>NZ_CP183808.1:4850000-6937647 GCF_048568395.1 Pseudomonas sp. COR18 | reverse complement strand
GGCGTGGCTGCCGCCGATATCGTTGAGGCGCGGCAACACGCTGCCCAGGCGTTGCGCTGCGGTATGCCAGTCGCCACGGGCATGGGCCAGCAACCCCTCGGCCAGGGGTAGTGTCACCTGGGCCCAGGTGTCGCGGCTGAAGGCCGGTGCGCTGTGGCTGCGTTCGCGCAGGGCCTCGAGCAATCGGTCCGCCTCGGGCAACCCGGCGCGCGCCAGGCCATACAGGTACTGCACGCTAAGAAACGGCTGCACCGTGTCTGCGACCCGCACCCGCAGGTAGGCCGCCACGGCCTGCCAGCGTTGGCCGACATCCACCCCCGCCAGCTCCAGGCGGGCCAGCAGCGACACCGCGCCGATCTGGTCCTGGGAGTATTCCGGGAGGATGCCCCACACGTGTCGATCATAGATTTCCAGCACTCGCTGATCCTGCCCCCGGGCCAGGTAGAACAGCGCCAGGTGCCACCAGTTGTGGGTGTACATGAACGAGTTGAGGCCTTGCCAGTGGTGCTTGACGCTTTCCAGGAAGTCGATGCCTTCCTCGATCCGCCCGCGGGTCAGCAGCACGTGGGCGAGGGCGTGCTGGGCCCAGGCTTCGTCGGCCTGCAGCGCCAGGGCCTGGCGGGCGGCGGCCTCGGCTTCATCGAGCAGGTGGCACTGTTCATAGGCGAAGGCCAGCAGGCCATGGCTATGGGCGATTTCCGGCGCGGCGTCGCGGGCCTTGAGGGCAATGCGCAGCAGCGCCGGCCAGTTGCCGCGGTTGAATTCCACGTACTGGTTGAGCTTGGCGGCGAACAGGTCGCGGGGGAAGCTGTCCAGCAAATGCTCGGTCAGGCCCAGTACCCGTTCCAGATCGTCGGCGATCCAGGCATCGAGGGTCGCCAGGTAGAGGTCGGCACGGCGGTGAGCGACGTGCACGGCATCGGCCTGCTGGCGATAACGCTCGGCCAGGCGCGGCCCGTCGGGAGACTCGCTGAACATCAGCAGGATGCCGGCCAGGGCATTGGCCAGCCGCGAGTTCGGGTCGGCATCGGCGGCGGCGAGAATGTTTTCGGCGCGTGGGTGATAACCGAGGAAACCGCCGATGAAGTCGTCGATGCCGCGTCGGGTGGTGGAGAGGTCGCTATCGATGGGGTTGCCCAGGTAATCCAGAAACATGGGAAGAGGCTCGCGGGTTCGAAGATCGCAGTTGTCGCAAGGGTTGTGCCAGGGCAGGGCAATGGGTTTTCTCGGGGAGCCGCGACTGGTGTTTTTGGGTGCCAGCGAGCCGGTTCCCAACGATGAGACAGGGGAGGCTGCTGCTTTTTCCACAGTGTCCGGCACGGGTTGTGGTTTTTTCATCACTGCGCGGCAACCCGGTACCGCGCAAACACGGGCGCAAAAGCACTGGCACAGGCCTTGCTAAAACCCTCGAAAGGGCCGGTCGCACACCCTGTGCCGTGCCTGCCGAATCTTTCCTGCGGAGCCCGCCATGCCTGATTTTTCGCCGACCCCTTCATCTCGCACCCGGCCCCTGCGCCGGGCCCTGCTCGGCCTCGCCGCCAGTGCGCTGATCCTGGCTGGCAGCGTGCAGGCACAACCCCGCGATGGCGGTGTGCTCAACCTGGTGGCCCAGCCGGAACCGCCATCGCTGATGCATGGCGTGGTCTCCCATGTTTCGACCCAGTACGTCAGCGGCAAGATCCTCCAGGGCCTGCTGACCTACGACACCCACCTGCAACCCAAACCGGTGTTGGCCAGGAGTTGGACTGTCTCCGCCGACGGCCTGACCTACACCTTCGACCTGCAGGACGGCGTGCGCTGGCACGATGGTCAGCCGTTCACCGCCGACGACGTGGTGTTCAGCTTTCGGACCTTCTACCCGGAAGTGGACAAGCGCCTCGGCGGGGTGTTCACCGAATTCGTCGCCTCCATCGACGCCAGCGGCCCGCTGCAGGTGACCTTCCACCTGAAGAAGCCTTTCGCACCGCTGCTCTCGTCCCTGGGCAGCGGCCTGCGCCCGGTGGTGCCAAAGCACCTCTACGAAGGCACCGATTTCCGTAACAACCCCTATAACCTCAAGCCGGTCGGCACCGGTCCGTTCGTGTTCCAGGAATGGAAACGAGGTGCCTATATCAAGCTGGGCAAAAACCCCGACTACTGGAAAAAGGGCCTGCCGCACCTGGACGGTATCGTCTTCCACGTGATCCCCGACGCTTCCTCCCGGGCCGCCGCCTTCGAGCGTGGCGACGTGCAGGTGCTGCGCGGCGGCGATGCCGACTACTCCGACCTCAAGCGCCTGAGCGGCCTGCCCGGCGTGCAGTCTTCGGAGCAGGGCTGGGAACTGTACTCCGGGCTGGCCTTCCTGCAGATCAACACCCGCAAGCCGCCGCTGGACAACCCCAAGGTACGCCAGGCGATTCTCTATGCGCTGAACCGGCCGTTCATTGTCGACAACATCTTCTTCGGCACGGGCAAGGTGGCCCAGGGACCCTTCGTCTCCAGCTCGCCGTATCACGATCCACAACTGCCGCAGTACAGCTATGACCTGAAGAAAGCCAGGGCGCTGATCGCCGAGTCCGGCGTCGATGTCGGCGCGGTGCGCATCCGCCTGCTCAACGGCGAGAAGGGCGGTGCCTGGGAACGCGCCGCCGAGTACACCAAGCAGGCTCTGCAGCCGCTGGGCTTCAAGGTCCAGGTGGTCACCTCGGACGCGGCCACCTGGTTCCAGCGGGTCAGCGACTGGGATTTCGACCTGACCTACAATTTCATCTTCCAGGTCGGCGATCCGTACCTGACCACCGCCTACCTGTACCGCTCCGACTACATCCTCAAGACCTCGCCGTTCGCCAACGTCAGCGGCTACAGCAACCCGCAGGCGGATGCGCTGTGGAGCAAGGTCGCCAACACGGCGGACGGCGAGCAGCGTCGCCAGGTCTACAGCGAGCTGGAGAACCGCCTGAACACCGACCTGCCGATCCTGCCGATCTTCGAGATGCGCTATCCGACGCTCTACCATAGCCAGGTCAGGAACCTGCTGCAGACCGCCACCAGCCTCAACGAAGACGACGAAAGCGTCTACCTCGATGCGCCGACACCATGAGCGGGCTGATCTTCCTTGGCTCGCGGCTGCTGCGGGCGCTGGCGATGGTGCTCGGGGTGCTGGTGCTGAGCTTCCTGCTGATCCGCCTGGCACCGGGCGACCCGGCGCTGATGCTGGCCGGCGAAGCCGGGGTCGATGACGCCCGGTACATCGCGCAGTTGCGTCAGGACATGGGGCTGGACAAGCCGGTGGCCCAGCAGTTGCTGATCTATCTGGGCCATATCGCGCGACTGGACCTGGGCTATTCCTATCGCAACCAGGCGCCGGTCTGGTCGCTGATCGCCGAGCGGCTGCCGGCGACCCTGGCACTGATGGGCTCGGCGTTCCTGCTGTCATCGCTGGCCGGCATCGCCCTTGGCGTGCTTGCAGCGCGCAGCCGGGAACGCCGGCCGTGGCTCGACCGGCTGATTGCCCAGGGCGCGCTGCTGCTCTATGCCACCCCGTCGTTCTGGCTGGCGATGCTGCTGATCCTGCTGTTCTCGGTGAGTCTCGACTGGTTGCCGGCCTTCGGCATGGAAACCGTCGCTGCCGACTACCAGGGTCTGGCCTGGTGGGCTGACCGTTTGCAGCACCTGGTGCTGCCATGCCTGTCCCTGAGCTTTCTGTTCCTGGCCCTCTACATCCACCTGACCCGTGCCGCGACCCTGGAAGCGCTGGGCCAGGAGTACGTGCGCACCGCGCGGGCAAAGGGCCTGTCGCCGCGGCGGATTCTCTGGGCCCACGTGCTGCGCAATGCGTTGCTGCCGGTGGTGACTTTCGCCGGCCTGCAACTGGGCCAACTGGCCAGCGGCATCCTGCTGATCGAGGTGGTCTATTCCTGGCCGGGCATCGGTCGGCTGATGTACGAGGCCTTGGCGCAGCGCGACTACGGGGTATTGATGGGCGGCTTCCTGGTGATTTCGATCATGGTGGTGAGTTTCAACCTGCTGACCGACCTGGCCTGTCGCTGGCTCGATCCGCGAATCGGCGCCGGAGGGCCACACTGATGCAACGGCATTCCTTCCTGCGCCGGTTCCTTGCGCAGCCGTCGGCACTGGCCGGGCTGCTGTTTCTGCTGGTGCTGGGCCTGCTGGCGCTGGCCGCTCCCTGGCTGACCGACAGCCAGCCCTGGGAGATGAACAGCCAGCCGCTGCTCGCACCGTTCCACGACCCGGCACACTGGCTGGGCAGCGACATGCTCGGTCGCGACCTCGGCAGTGGCCTGCTGTATGGCGCGCGGGTGTCCCTGGCGGTGGCGGCGCTGGCCAGCCTGGCGACCCTGCTGGTGGGCGCCCTGGTCGGTGCCCTGGCCGGCTACTTCGGGGGCTGGCTCGACGCTGTGCTGATGCGCATCGCCGAGTTCTTCCAGATCGTGCCGCAACTGGTGCTGGCGGTGATCCTGGTGGCGGTGCTCGAACCGTCCCTGGGTTCGATCGTCCTGGCCATCGCCCTGGTCGCCTGGCCGGCGGTGGCGCGCCTGGTGCGCAGTGAATTCCTCAGCCTGCGCCAGCGCGAATTCGTCCAGGCGGCGCGGGTGCTCGGGCAGTCGTCGACGGCGATCATCTTCCGCCAGATCCTGCCCAATGCCCTGGCACCGCTGCTGGTGACCCTCACCTTCGTCATGGCCACCGCGATTCTCACCGAAGCGGCCCTGGCCTTTCTCGGCCTGGGCGATCCCGAGGCGATGAGTTGGGGCTACATGATCAACGCCTCCCGCGGCCTGCTGCGCGATGCCTGGTGGATGAGCCTGTGGCCGGGCCTGGCGATCCTGTTCAGCGTGCTGGCGGTGAACCGCGTCGGCGAGGGCCTGCGGGTGGCCTGCGCGCCGCTGCGGCAACCAGGAGCCCACTCATGACAGACCGCCACAATCCCTTGCTGAGCATCGAGCACCTGCGCATCGCGCTGCCGGCCGGTGCCGATCGCAGCCATGCCCTGTACGACCTGTCGCTGCAGCTCGAACGCGGCGAACTGCTCTGCGTGGTCGGTGAGTCCGGCTCGGGCAAGTCGATGCTGGCCAAGGCCCTGCTGCGGATGTTGCCCGAGTCGTTGACGCTGGAGAGCGGCCGCATCCGCTGGCGCGGCGATGATCTGGCCGGACTCGACGAGGCGAGCATGCGCCAGTTGCGTGGACGCGATATCAGCATGGTTTTCCAGGAACCGATGAGCGCGCTCAATCCACTGCTGAGCGTCGGCCGGCAGATCGACGAAACCCTCGCCGCCCATGGTGTGAAGGCGGCGGCCAGCCGTCGCCGGCGAGTACTCGAACTGCTCGGTTACGTCGGCCTGCCGGACCCGGAACGCCTGCGCCACGCCTATCCCTTCGAATTGTCCGGCGGCCAGCGTCAGCGGGTGGTGATCGCCATGGCGCTGGCCTTCGACCCGGCGCTGCTGATCGCCGACGAGCCGACCTCGGCGCTGGATGTCACCACCCAGGCGCAGATCCTCGCACTGCTGCGACGGATCCAGCGCGACAAGGGCATGGCGGTGCTGTTCATCACCCATGACTTTGCCGTGGTGCAGGCGATTGCCGATCGCGTGCTGGTGCTGGAAAAGGGCCATCTGGTGGAGCAGGGCAGTGCGCCCCAGGTTCTACAGGCCCCGGCGGCGGAGTACACCCGGCGGTTGCTGGCGGCGGTCTCGGCCAGCCCGCTGGCGCCGCGTCCGCCGCTGAGCCAGGTGTCGACGGTGCTCGCGGCGCGGCAACTGGAGAAATCCTACACCGGACAGGGCGGCTGGTGGCGCAAGCGCGCCAGTCGGGCCCTGGCCGGCGTCGATCTGCACCTGCGTGAAGGCGAGACCCTGGGCCTCGTCGGCGAGTCCGGTTCGGGCAAGTCGACCCTCGGGCGTTGCCTGGTGCGCCTGCTGCAACCGGACAGCGGGCAACTGCAATGGCAGGGGCTGGAGGTCGCCGGTTTGTCCCAGCGCCGCCTGCGGCCGTTGCGGGGCGAGATCCAAATGATCTTCCAGGACCCGTTCGCCTCGCTCAATCCGCGCCAGAGCGTGGGCCAGATCGTCATGACCGGGCCGCTGGCCCAGGGCGTGCCGGCTCGCCAAGCGCAGCAGCGCGCCCGCGAGGTGCTGGAACTGGTCGGCCTGCCGCCCACCGCCTTCGAGCGTTACCCCCACGAATTTTCCGGCGGCCAGCGCCAGCGTATCGGCATCGCCCGGGCGCTGGCGGTGCGGCCGAAGATTCTCATCGCCGACGAATGCGTGTCGGCGCTGGATGCACTGATTCAGGTGCAGATACTCGAATTGCTGGAGGACTTGCAACGCCGCCTGCGCCTGAGCATCGTGTTCATCACCCACGACCTGCGGGTGGCGGCGCGGCTGTGTGATCGCATCGCGGTGATGCAGGGCGGGCGGATCGTCGAGCAGGGCGAGACGGCGCGGCTGTTCGCCGAGCCGCAGCACACCTACACCCGCGCGTTGCTCGGCGCCTCATCGGTGCTCGCCGAAGCATCCCGCCCGGCGCAGACTCGCGAGGGCGCCTGGTGAACCCATCCCTTTTCCATCCGACAGGACCCACAGCGCATGGCTGAAGCCTTTTCCTCCGTTGATCTGCCGCAGGTGCGCGGCGAGTTGCTCGAGATCCGCCCGGGTCGCCACTTGAGCGTGGCTCACCAGCCCGGCCAGGCCCAGGCCGACACCGTGGTGTTTTTCTGCCACGGCGCCGGCGGCAACAAGGACCAGTGGCGCCATCTGTGGCAGGCACTGGGCGAGGAGGGCTACGGCCTGGTGGCCTGGGACCTGCTCGGTCATGGCGCCAGCGACAAGCCGCGCCGGTCAGCGGCCTATGCCTGGGCCGAGCTGGTGGCCGACTACCTGGAACTGCTGCGGCGTTTCGGCGGCAGGCGCAACCTGATCGTGGCGCATTCCTTCGGCACCGGCCTGTCGATGAGCGCGTTGCTGCAATCGCAGGCGGTCAGTGGCGCGCTGTTGCTGGGCTCGCAACTGCACCGGCCGCTGAGTCGCGGTGGCCTGATGGCGTTGCCGGCCTGGGTGCTGGAACTGATCCGGCCGGTGTTGGCCAAGGGCTTTCGCCAGCGTGCCTGGCATCCGGCGGCCGACCGGCAGCTGGTGGCCTACGAGGAGAAGATCACCGAGAACAATCGGTTGTATGTGTTCAAGGGGCTGCTCGAAGGTGTGCAGTGGCCGGATGCCGGGCACCTGGCGAGCCTCAGGTTGCCGATCGAGGTGCTCTGCGGCGACAGCGACGGGCTGACCCCGGCCAGCGGCGGCGAGGCCCTGGCCCGGCAATTGCCCCAGGCCGGGTTCGAGGTGCTGCGCGACTGTGGGCACCAGTTGATGCTGGAGAAACCCCGGCAGGTGCTGGAAGCCTTCGGCCGCCTGCGGCAGCGGCTCGATTCGGTGTGATTCGGTGACCGACCGGTCATTCGTCGGAACCTTGCGCCAGAGCCTGCGGATCGCCGTCGCTGGTCTACGCTGAAGGTTTTTGAGGCGCCGACTGCCAGTCGGCGGTGATCAACCTTGGAAAGGAGTGGCCCCATGAAAAAGGCGTACATGGAAGACAATGGCGATGAGTTCCCGATCAACAACCTGGTGCGCTGCGGGCAGACGCCCTATGTCGCCGAGTTTGGGGGAGAGGCGCCAGTGCAGGAGACTTCGACTCGGACCAGCCAATCGGCACCGGGAGGGTTGTTGAGGCGACCCTATTTTCCCAAGGCCAGGCCGCGCCTGAAAAAACTGGCTTAAGGCCTTTGTCGGTGGTGAATCGAGGCCGCCGAGCCCAGGAAAAATCCGGAGTCCGAAGGGGCTCCGGTTTTTTTTTGGCTGGGCCGTGGGGGCGGGAAATAGGCTTTTGGGCGATTTTCTGAAGAAAAATCAGCGCGTTAGCTGCTTTTCGGGGACGCCGGATACAAAAAATTTCAAAACTCGCGTGTACAGCCATTCAAACCTCGGCGTATTTTCGCCCCCAGTTGTTCGATCAGCGGTATAGGTCTGTAAGGGAATTCAGCCTAGCAAGCCCGGAGCACAAGCGTGTCAGGGGTTTGCACATAACAATTAGAGGGAGCTAATTCGTGAACTGCATTTTCTGCGCGATCGTCGCCAAGCTGGCACCCGCAAGCATCGTCCATGAAGACGAACAGTGCCTGGCCTTTCTGTCCATCCAGCCGATCACTCCCGGTCATGTGCTGGTCATTCCCAAGGCCCATGCCAGCGGCCTGGGCGAAATTCCTCCGGAAACCGCGGGTCACATGATGGTGGTCGGCCAGCGCGTGGCAACGGCCTTGCGCAACAGTGGCCTGCGGCTCGACGGCCGGCCGTGCGAGGGCATCAACCTGCTGCTGTGCGATGGTGCGGTGGCCGGGCAGACCGTCGGTCATGCCCACCTGCATGTGATCGCCCGGTTCGTCGGCGACGGTTTCGACCTTGCCCACGGCGATATTCCCCTGGCCAACCCGCAGGTGCTGGGTGAACGGGCCGAGCTGATTCGTTCGGCCCTCGAACAACGCTGAACAAAAGGTAGCGTGCGGCAGCCGACTGGGGAGTCGGCTGTTCAGGTGCCGTTGTCTGTCTGTTATTGCGCGTCAACGTTTATTGCCAGCCAGTTGGCGCTCACAGAGTGCACCTGGAACTTTTATCCGGCGCAGAACTTGTCGGGGCCGGGCTTGCCCGCGAATAGGCCCTTGGCTCTTGCCAAATTTCAGTCCCTTGCACATCGGGTTTGGCAGCATCGTTGTATCAGGAAGTGAACTCATGAATTGGATCATGGGTTCTGTATCGTGTGTCTGGTTGAGAGAAACAATACGAAGCATAATAATAAAGGAGCGTCTCATGTCGTCATACGGAAGTAACAAGGCGGTATTGCCGTTCACCCCCATGCAACTGGTGAAAGATGATTCGGCCGGTGCGGCGATTCATGCCTTCTACGATTCGGTCCTGCAGGAACATTGCCAGTCCGATAAGGTAAAGATCAGGCAAGTTGTAACGCCTGAGCAATTTTCCGAGTTGTCGCGGGCCCGGTATCGTCTCTATGGTCAGCGCAAGGTGTATTACCGTACCTTGTTCGGTGACGCGGTCGATGAAACCGTCTGTCTCGACGAGTACGACACCCGTTCTTATGTGTTCGCCTGTTACTACGACGGTGAAATCATCGGTACCCAGCGGTTTACGCCGTTTCCCCATGAGTCCGGTGAATACATCGACCACCAGCGCCTGGTGCAGTTCTCCGGCCCCGGTTACGAGCGGGAGTGCATCGAGCTTTCACGCCTGATCGTCGACAAGCTCGCCCCGGTCGGCAACGTGGTCACCGCACTGGCCATGACCGGCGCCTCGCTGGTGGCGTTGCTGGGCGGCTACAAGACCTTCATCACCTATGTGAAACCGCGCCTGGCACCGAAATTCGAGAGTTCGGTGTTCGACCAGGACGGCATCCTGTTCAAGATCCCGGAACGCGGCGACCACTACTACGCGGTGTACAAGGGCGAGCTGCTGCCCTCGGTGACCCCCTATTTCGGCCTGGAACAGTGCCCGGCCGATCTCGGCGATATCGATGCACTGATGCGCCATACCCTGGCCGCCCGTGCCAGCCGCCAGGTCCTGGCGGTCTGAAAAGCATAATAAAACGACAATAATGAGGTTGATCTCAGATGGAAGCCCAGAACAAGGCCGTGGTTATCGAGTTCTATGAGCGCATGTTTGCCAAGCGTGAACTGGCGGTCGCCGATACATTGATTGCCGAAGACTATGTGCAGCACAACAATGTGTTCATTCCGCCGCGTCGTGAAGGTTTCAAGAAGTACTTTGCACAGTTCTTCAAGACTTTCCCGGAGTCCGGCACGCATATCAAGCAAGTCTGTGCCGAGGGTGACTATGTCTTCCTCTATGCCACCCATTGGGCGAAACATCGGTTCTTTACCGTGAAGTACAAGGTGATCGATATCTATCGTGTGGAAAATGGAGTGTTGATGGAGCACTGGGACACGATCGAAGGTCTCGGGTTCTTCTCGAAGTTCATGTACATCATCAAGTCCGTACTGCGCCTGTAATCCATAACAAATGTCATAAGCGATTCATGAACCAACAGGGAAAGAGTGAAATGACTGAGTTTCGTACCGAGTTGAAGGCTGTCTGCGACGCCGAATGGGCCAAGATCAAGGCCGGGCGTTTCTTCCAGATGATGAAACGCCCCGAGTTGCAACGGCAGCTGTACATCAAGTCGATCGTGCAGGTGTATCACTACACCAAGAACAATGCGATCAACCAGGCGGTGGCCTGCTGGAACCAGGATCACAAGAAGGTCGGCCTGCTGCGTTTCGCCATGAAGCATGCGCTGGAAGAACTGGGCCATGAAAACATGGCCTATAACGACCTGATCGCCATCGGCGTGGACCCGGCCGAGTTCGAAAAACCGATGCTGCCGGCCACCGAGGCCTTCTACGGCTACCTGGACTACGTCTCGGTCTGCCGCGGCATCATCCCGCGCCTGGGCTACAGCTTCTGGGCCGAGGACTCCTACGAGCACCTCGAACCGATGATGGACATCTGCAAGAACAGCCTCAAGCTGACCGACAAGCAGATGACCTTCTTCGTCGCCCACGCGATCATCGATGCCAAGCACTCCGAGGAGGTCAACGCGGCAATCGACCGTTGGGTGGTCACCGATGAAGAGAAGGAAGCGGTGAAACAGGTGGCGCGTACCACCGTGTACCTGATGGGCAAGATCCTTGAGTCGGTTGCCGACGAATTCTGATCCCGCTCCGTAGGAGCCGGCCTGACGATAGCAGTACCCAGGCAACAGCATTCTCATTGAATGGTCGCCTGCGGCGGATCGCCAGCATGCCGGCTCCTACAGGTCTTGCGTCAGCCTGGGCGTTCAGCGCGGGCGCAGGCTGTTCTCCATCCGGCTGATCCCTTCTTCCAGCAATGCCCGCGGGCAGCCGAAGTTCAGGCGGACGAACTGCCGGGCCTCGTCGGCGAATTCGACGCCGGCGCTCAGGCCGACCCTGGCCTTGTCGAGGAAGAACTGGTAGGGATCCTCCAACCCCAGTGCACTGCAATCGAGCCAGGCCAGGTAGGTGCCCTGGGCCGGCTGCAGGACGACGCCGGGCAGGCGAGTTTCCACCGCGTGCTGCAGGTAGTCGCGGTTACCCTGCAGATAGTCCACCAACCCCTTCAGCCATGGCCCGCATTCGCGGTAGGCGGTCAGCGTGGCTTCCAGGCCAAGGGCGTTGACGCTGTCGACCATGCCGCCACGGGCAGCGTTGAAACGCTCGCGTACGACCGGGTCCTGGATGATCGCGTACGCGGTCTTCAGGCCGGCGATGTTGTAGGCCTTGCTCGCCGACATCAGGGTGATGGTGCGCTTGGCGATCTCCGGGCTCAGGGACGCGGTCGGCACATGGCGGCGGCCGTCGTAGCAGAGATCGGCGTGGATCTCGTCGGAAATGATCAGGGCTCCGCGTTCCAGGCAGGCCTCGGCCACCTGTTGCAGTTCCTCGCGGGGGAAGACCTTGCCCAGTGGGTTGTGCGGGTTGCTCAGCAACAGCGCACCGCCGTCCTGCAGTGCATCGCGCAGGGCGGCGATGGGGGTGATGTAGTTGCCCTGGGCGTCACGCTGGAAGGGCAGTTCGACCTTCGGCAGGTTCCAGTTGCCCGGGGCCAGGCGCAGCGGGCGGTAGTTCGGGGTTTGCACCACGACATTGCGGCCCGGTTGCACGAAGGCGCGCAGGGCCATGTTGAAGCCCGGCTCGACGCCGGGCAGGAACACCAGTTCCTGAGGCTCGATCCGCCAGGCGTACTTGTTCCACAGGTCGACGACGATGGCTTCGCGCAGGGCATCCTGGGCCACGCTGTAACCCAGTTGCGGGTGTTCCAGGCGCTTGTGCAGGGCCTGGGTGATCTCGTTCGCCACCGGCAGGTCCATGTCCGCCACCCACATGGGCAGGACATCGGCGGGATAACGGCTCCACTTGGTGCTACCGGTGTTGCGGCGGTCGAGCAGGGTGTCGAAGTTGAAAGTCATGCTGGCGGAAAGTCTCGCGGGAAGTCCCCGAAGTCGTCGGGTGTTCGGAATCTGCAGAGGCGGGCGCTGGCTGGCCCGTTGTCTGTCACGTGTAGGCCAGTCTACCCGGTCGTGGTGGCCGGCGGCACTGCTTCGACACGATTGCGCCCCTTGCCCTTGGCCCGGTACAGGGCCAGGTCGGCTTCCTTGAGGGCCTGGGCGACGGTCTCGCCGTCCCGCGGCCAGTCGGTGACGCCGAGGGACACCGTGACCGGGATGCCGTTCGGGCTTTCGGTGTAGGCCATGGCCGCACGCAGCCGTTCGCCGACCTGAAGCGCCTGGTTCAGCGGTATACCGGGCAGCAGCATGAGGAATTCCTCGCCGCCCTGGCGGCAGAGCACGTCGCTTTCGCGCGAGTGTCGGCGCATCTGCTGGGCCACGTGCTGCAGCACCAGATCACCGGCACTGTGCCCGTAGTTGTCGTTGACCTGCTTGAAGTGATCGATATCCAGGGCCAGCACCGAAAACGGTTGGCGGTGGTTTTCCCAATCCTCGAGGATCAGTTGCAGGCCGCGCCGGTTGGTCAGGCCGGTGAGCGAGTCGGTGACGTTCTCCAGGTTGAGCCGGCCCAGTTGCTGGTGCAGGGACAGCAGCGCCTTCTGCATGGCGTTTTTCAATTGCGCCGCCTCGTAGTACCAGGCCCTGACCTTGCTCACCGATTGCGCGGCGCTCGAGGAGCCCCAGTGCTCGGTCGAGTTGGCCAACTGCCAGAGCGGCTTGGTGATCAGTGAAGTCAGCCACCAGATGGCCAGCAACGACAGCAGCGACAGCGGCACGGCGTAACCGGCAACCTCCAGCATCAGTCGCTGCAGGCCTTCGAGGGTGATGTCGGTGGGCCGCTGGCTGATCACTCCCCAGCCGATACGGGGCACCGGCGCATAGCCGGTGAGCATGTCGATACCCTTGGAGTTGGTCAGCCGCCGGCTGCCGGTCTGTCCGGTGATGACCGCGTCGATCGCCGGATTGCCCTTGATCACCTCGCCAATCCGTGTGGGGTCCTGGTGGTAGATCAGCCGGCCCTGGGTATCGACCACGTAGAGATAGGAGCCGTCGCGGTAGTAGTGCTCGCCCAGCAGCGAATGCAGGATGTTCGGTTCGTTGAGGTAGATCCCGGCGCCGAGGTAACCCAGGTAATTGCCCTTGCCGTCGAAGATCGGATGGGAGATCTGGATCATCAGGTGGTTGTTGTTGCCCACATACGGGGTCGAGATATAGGGCTGGCGCGAGGCGCTGGCTTGGCGGGTGCCTTCGCTGACGGAAAGGGTTCCGGTCAGGTGCATCGACAGTGGCGAGGAGGCGATGATCCGGTTGTCGGCGCGAATGACCACCACCGAATTGAAGCTGTTGGTCTGGCGGCGCAAGCGGCGCGCCTCCTGCCACAGTCGGTCCGGCTGGTCCCAGATCTCCGGCAGCAGGTTGGCGCTCAGGGCCAGTTGCTGCTGGGTCGACTTGAGGAAGTCGTCGGTGGAGCTGGCCAGCTTCACGGCGTAGATGCGGTTGGCTTCCAGGGTCTGGGCCATCAGGAAGTTGCGCTGGGTCTGGTAACTGGCGAAGAACAGGTTGCCGGCGGTCAGGGTGACAACGGCAAGCGAGAGCAACAGGATCAGTCGGCGCAGGTCGATACGTGGCATGAGTTTCTTATGAGAATGGCGAAATCGTTGGCCGATGGAGCCTGGGGGTAATGATAGAACAGTGCGGGCTGCAGGACGAAAGGACATCAGGCCGGCGAGTAAAAAAATGCCGTTCCACGACGAACGTTTTTCCTCGACGACGCCCTAATGTCTTGATTATCCGACCTGAAAAGGACAGCGGTATGACACTTTTCCTGATCATCGCCCTCGAGTTCGGCGCCATCGGGGCTGCCATCTGGGCACTGGGACATTTCGACAGGCGGCCGCAGCGGCGCTGGGCCATGCGCCAGCCCAGTGTGAGTTGGGAGTATGGCCCGGAGCGGGAGGGCTCCCTCGAACTGTTCGGGGAAGCCATCCTGGTGGTTTCGCTGGTGTTGCTGGCGGTGTATCTGTTTCTCTGACTCAGAAGATGTAGTCGGTGGTCAGGAAACTCGACTCGCGATTACGGATGATGTCGCTGATCAGCGCCTTGTTGCTTTCCTGGAACTTGGTCGCCACCAGCGTGCGGATCGAGAACACCCGTAGCGCGTCGTGAACCGAGAGAGTGCCCTCGGCGGAGTTCTTGCGGCCGTTGAACGGGTAGGTGTCCGGGCCGCGCTGGCACTGGGCATTGATATTGATCCGCCCGACCTGGTTGGCGAAGGTGTCCACTAGCCGCCCGACCTGGGCCGAGTGGGTACCGAAGATGCTCAGTTGCTGGCCGAAGTCCGATTCCAGCACGTAGTCGATTACTGTCTCCAGGTCGCGATAGGGCACGATCGGCACCACCGGGCCGAACTGTTCCTCCTGGTACACGCGCATCTGCGCGTTCACCGGGTACAGCACCGCGGGGTAGAAGAACGAGGCACGGGTCTGGCCGCCGCCGGGATTGACCACCCGCGCGCCCTTGGCGACCGCATCGGCCACCAGGCCGTTGAGATAGTCGACCTTGCTCGCTTCCGGCAGCGGCGTCAGTGACACGCCATTATCCCAGGGCATGCCGGGCAACAGGCTCTGCACCTTGCGATTGAATTTCTCGATGAAGGTGTCGACCACGTCCTCGTGGACGAACAGGATCTTCAGCGCGGTGCAGCGCTGTCCGTTGAACGACAGCGAGCCGGTCACCGATTCGTTGACCGCGTTGTCCAGGTCCACCTCCGGCAGCACGATCCCCGGGTTCTTCGCGTCCAGGCCCAGGGCCGCGCGCAGGCGGTGGGGGCGCGGGTGCAGTTTCTTCAGGTCGCTGGCGGCCTTGTTGGTGCCGATGAAGGCGAAGATGTCGATCTTGCCGCTGGCCATCAGCGCGCTGACGGTTTCCCGGCCGCTGCCGTAGATCACATTGATTACCCCGGCCGGGAAGCTGTCGCGGAAGGCTTCCAGCAACGGGCGGATCAGGAGCACGCCGAGCTTGGCCGGCTTGAACACCACGGTGTTGCCCATGATCAGTGCCGGGATCAGCGTGGTGAAGGTCTCGTTCAGCGGGTAGTTGTAGGGGCCCATGCACAGCGCCACGCCCATGGGCGCGCGGCGGATCTGGCCGAGGGTGTCCTGTTCCAGCTCGAAGCGGCTGGAGCGGCGGTCCAGCTCCTTGAGGGCGTTGATGGTGTCGACGATATAGTCGCAGGTGCGGTCGAACTCTTTTTCCGAGTCCTTGAGGTTCTTGCCGATCTCCCACATCAGCAACTTGACCACCGCCTCACGCTGTTCGCGCATGCGCCGCAGGAAGGCTTCGACATGCTGGATGCGTTCGGCCACGCGCAGGGTCGGCCATTGGCCCTGGCCACGGTCGTAGGCGCGGACCGCCGCATCGAGGGCGGTGAGGGCGGTTTCAGCGTCCAGCAGCGGGGTGCTGCCGAGGATCACCTGCTCGTCGCCGTCGGGGCCGGCCAGATACACCGGGCTGCGCACTTGCGCCAGTGGGCCGCTCCAGGTACGCAGGGCGCCGTCCACCAGGTATTCGCGTTGTTCCAGTTGGCCGTCGAGCCGGTACTTTTCCGGAATGTCCGCGGCGGCGGGAAACAGTGAGTCGAGCAGCTTCTGATCGGTCATGAGGCAATACCCTGTCTGATGGGAAGGACGCTGAAACGCTTCAGTGCATGCTGGTGTTTTATCACGAAACATCTTAGTCCCGTCCACTACAAACGACAGGTCGGTTGAAGGGCAGGGGCGCAGGCCGCAAAATGGCACTCTTTTTTCTTTTCAAGGCGATCTTCATTTATGACGCTGGCAACGTTGCTTCTGTTCCTGATCAGTGCGGCGGCGATCATCGCCATGCCGGGCCCGACGGTCCTGCTCGCCCTGCACAACGGCTCCAACCACGGTGTACGGGCGGCGGCCTGGGGCATGGGCGGGGCGGTGCTGGCCGATGCCTTGCTGGTCACGGCGGTGGCCTGTGGCCTGGGCATCCTGCTGCAGGCCAGCGAGACGCTGTTCCAGGCGGTGAAATGGGTGGGGGCGGGCTACCTGGTGTGGCTCGGCTGGAAAATGCTGCGTTCGAGCGCAACCCTGGCCGAACTGCCGGTGGAGCAGGGCTCCAGTCGCAGCGTCGGGTTGTTCGTGCGCTGCTTCGTGGTGGCCCTGACCAACCCCAAGGCCTTGCTGTTCATGTCGGCCTTCCTGCCGCAGTTCATCGACAGCACGCAGCCGCAACTGCCGCAGTACGCGGCGCTGGCCGTGGTGCTGACGCTGCTCAATGTCAGCATCATGCTGTTTTACGCGCTGTGCGGCGCCCGCTTGCTCAGTCGCTTGCAGGGCGGGCACCTGCGGGCGTTCAACCGGGTGACCGGTGGACTGCTGATGACCCTGGGTGGGGTGTTGGCGTTTTATCGGCGGGGGAGTACGGCCTGACGAGCCAGGCCGTTGGATCGAGTGGTCTTCTCAGCAAGCCGCGGCGTTGATGAATGCCTCATCGAGCGTACGGGCGCTGTAGCTGTCCCGAAATGATTGCCCATCGGCAAAGCGCCTGAACTGCTTATGACTGATCATGTAGAAACAGTCGCAGTGTTCGGCGATCTCATTGACGTTGTGCGACGAAACCAGAATGGCCTTCCCACTCTGAGCCGCACCATGCAGGCACTGCCAAATGTAGTGCCTGAACTCCGGGTCTACACCCGCTGTTGGCTCATCAAGAATGATCAGGTCAGCCTCTATCGACAGTAAAGAAAGGGTGAAGAACCAGCGTTTTTCTCCATAACTGCATAGCGATGACTTCTTCTTCCAGATCTCCTGATAGCGTTCCGTGATGCTCGGGCTCCATGATGAAAGCCTGCTCAACACCTGTGCCTGGGAGATCTGTTTGGATGAGCACAGCAGGTTGGTCATCCTGAATATGTCGAACATGCGCAGGGCGGGAGGCGTTGTGAGTATCTGTGAGAGATAGAGCTGCTTGGCGAAGGTATTGATCACCTTGCCTCTGGCGGGTTTTCTCAGTTTGCAGATGATGTCGAAGAAGGTGGTTTTCCCTGAGCCGTTCGAGCCGAGCAGACCGGTAATCGCCCCGGCTTCTGCCGTGAGTGAAGCCTCCTTGAAAATGACCTTGTTCTCATAGTTGAAGGACAGGAGATTGGCTTGCAGGGAGGTCATCAGTACCGGCTCCATACAGGGTTGATGCGGAGCAGCTTGACGCTGATGGCTGTGCAGGTGATAAAAAGGAAAAAAGTGAGTATGGTCAATCCATATTGCTGATTGAATCCTTGCTCCATAAGTTGGAAGGAATGCCACAGGGGATTACTTGCGTTGAGAGTCTCAAGGATGAAATTATCCGAAGTGTCTTTTGATAGGCCGAGAACCAGCATGGCTAGCGATAATGCTGATAATAAGGTGTTGGCATTTTGAAAATTTATGGGGAGGAGCGTTAATAGGGTGCCTAATGAACAGAAAAATAGGTAGCAGACTTGGAAGTTTGTCAGGATGATAATGAATTCGCGAAGTGAATAAAGTTGTAAGGGCAAGCGTGTGCTCAAATAAAAGGCTGTGCAATAGATGGTTGATATGGCTAGGTAAGCAAGATTCTGCGCGATTATGAAAATCAGCTTTGACTCGTGGTTGTAAACGAAGGATCGGATGAAGCCGCTTTCTCGACGGCCAATGATGTAAAAAGAGAAGCCGAAAAAGGCTACATTTGATGCTATGTACGCGTAAAACCAGGCGGTGTGCTGAGTGTAATTATCTGAAAATTTAAGACCTTCTTCTTTGTAAAGCGATAGTAGGTAAAAAGCTGCGCAAGGGGAGATGACTATCCAAAATAGTGCTATGGGCTCCTTGAGTTGCTCTTTTATGAATAAATATGCTAAGCGCCCTGATCGGTAAATAATTCTGCTTTTCATGTGTTTGCTCTCTAAGGGAAAGGAACCATTGTTGATATTCTGTTGTTCATGATTTCTTTTTTGAATTTTGATGAGTATATGTTGTTTAGGTTAAAATTCTGTGAATTGTTCATGTGCAAAAATAGGTCGGGTGAGATGAACTTGCTGAATAGGCAGGAGTTTCCGCCGATTACGCGAAATTTTGTATAGAAGTAACCTGATATTTTTCTGTCGATGAGGGTTTTTCTTAAGCCGTGAAGATCGAAGGCATAGGGGGCGGCATCTGATGCGTGGTTTATTGTACAATCTTTGACAGTCTTGAAAGTTTTGTAGGAATTACAGTTTAGGAAATGTCTTAAATATGGATCGTGTAATGCTTCTATGTCACCGTTGATGCTTGTGAACAGAGTCATGAATCGAAAGGTTTGCCATAACTCACCAATGGAAGTCTCTAGGGCCGCTGCTTCGGAAGATGCATAGGAAAGCCCTGCGCAGTATTTCACCGCTTGAGAACTGCTTTTTTGTCCGTAAATCGTAAGTATGCATTTTCCAGGGAAGTCTGGAGGTGATATGTCTAGCGCTACAAGTTCTCCTGCTTTGCATAGAGTTTCCCCCAGGTTGTATGCTTTATGTGTTTTGAGTTTCTTCAGTATTTCTCTGTTTGATGATTTTTTTGTGCAGCTCTGAGTTAGCCAGAATTTTAAAAGAAATTGCCTTTCGAGAAATTCTTTTATTGCGCCGAGCATTGATTGTTCTGGACTCCAATGAAAGCAGCATCCGCAGGTATCCCGGCACGGGTAGATGTCATTGTCGTCAGAAGATTTTAATGGGCTCAGTGAGATGCAGGTCGTTGGGATGTGACAGGGGGAAAAATCTTTCACTCTGTATGCCTTGGTCAGTTGGAATGTGTGATCCTTGAGCGTCTTGCAATCTAAATTTTCTTGGCTTGTTTGAGTGAATGCTTTTGCAAATGATTCTGCTTCCTTAGTAGTCAGGTCTTTGGCTAGATGGCCTTCGATATCAGGTGTGACCTCGATATAGAAATGACGTCTTTCGAAGTACTCTCCGATAGCTTTTTTTATGACCGCTGTACCTCTGCCGATACCGGAACCTGAATTGAAGTGTCGGTCATAAGCTTCCGCCACTGAAGGGAAACCTAGTGTTGCTGCTGGTTGATAATGAAATGAGTTAGGGTAGGAAGAGTCGAAATCAGTATTTTGAATGTTCATTGTTATTTCCAATTAGATGCACGCAAACAGGGTTGAAAAGAGCAGGGTTTAGCCCGATCGCTTTGGATAGCATGTGATCCGTATATCCCGACCACAGTCTGGATTTCAAACTTAGAGCGGTTGCCTGGATTTCTATCAGCATGTACATCGAGCCAGCTTCCATGAGCGCTAGTCGGTAACCCCTGTATCGGTATTTAAATATGGTTTTTGGTAAGTATGTGGCATATATTAATGCGGCGCTTGGGGTTCCGAGATCTTCTGTGTCTGATAGTATGGCCTTTCTGAGGTTCTGGATGTTGCAGTTGGTTTGAAGTATCTCTAGTGAATTGGATTCTGGAAGCAGATGAAATATTTTTTGTGGCTGGGGCCAAGTTGTGTTTTTCTCGCTTAAAGAGCAAATGAAGACCTCTATCGGGTAAAGAGCGCCTCCGCTAGGGTAGTGTCGTTTCTTTGTTTTTTTATTTTTTGTTAACAATGGAGTTATTAAGCTCTCGATTGTTTCAAAATCTATTTCTGGGTTTGAAAAATAGCTGCAGGACTCGTTTCTTTTGAAATGTAATTTTTGGTGTTTTTTGAATTTATGGGAATTGTTAAGTTCATATCTGGATACAGTGATAATTCATTCATGGATAGTATTGAAAGTTGGCTTTCTTCTAGTTTGTGAAGGTATGTTATTTCCTTGAAGGCTTCATGGATTGTATAGTTTCCTTTGTGATGGAAGTTGTGGATTTGTTCAAGTACGTCGGGATCCACAAATTTCAGGTAGTAGTCGTGTGGAATGGATCTCATAAATTTGGCCTCATGCAGTCGCACATATACCAGTGGGGAATCGGCTCCTCTGTAATTAGCCCGTTACTGAGGTTTGTATGCATGGTTTGAAATAGGCTGTCTTGGTGTCTCTGTGATGTTGCTTGTCTTGTATATAGTTTTATGTGTTCGAAGGTGGATCCAAAAATCAAGGATTTTTGCAGTAAAGTTGGTTCGTTAACAGGGATTGGCTTTCTTTGGCTTTTGCAAAGATCTAATAGTTTTTTCCAGCTGTTGTCTCGTTGGTCGTTTATGTTATTTTTTTCTGGGCGATCTATTTTGCAAAAATGACATGGGTTTCCTATTTCAAATATGTAGGGTGGGCTTATGGTGAAGGTGTCGCCCGTGATGAATCCTATGCTTATAGCGCTTGATGGGTTTTTATGTGAAAGTTCAAAATATAAGGCTTTTAGGATTGGGTAGTTGTATGTTTTGCAAAGAATAAATATGAAGTGGTTTTTGTTTTTGTCGAGCTTTGGTGGGGTTGCTGTGAGTTCGTAGATTTCTGTAGGGGTGGAGAGTTCTTGGTGTGCAATTTTTTCAAATTCATCTCCCCAGTCGTGAAGTATGGTGATTTTTTTGAAATAGCAGTTTAATATGGATTACCGTATTACTAGTATTTTTTCTATAAAATCAAAGGCTGTTTCGGGGTTTAGTTGGTGCTCCGTAAGTATTTCTTTTAATTTTTTCTTTGATATATTCCTGGTGTCGCAATTTTTTAATAGGTTTAGTGCTGTGATCAATGGTTTGGATGTTATTCTTGAAATTCCTTTCTCTGATATTATCAGGTCTTCGGAAGGAAAGTTAAGTATCTCGTAGTTGTTTATGTGCAGGTTCATTTTTAAATCCCACGCTAGGTTGTGATGCGAGGGGCAAAGGTTGCTTGGCTTTGTTCGTGCCCGACAACCTTTGCTATTTTTTGATTTTTTATTTTTGAGTTTCCTCTATCGCTATTTCAGCATTAAATAGGTGGTTTCCGCCTGAGCCGCCGCTCCCCCCACTTCCCCCATTACATCCACCACCGCCTCCACAGCCACCAGAGCCGCCGCATCCACCTTGGCCGCCAGAGCCTCCGTTATTTGCTTGAGGGGTTTTATCGAAGCCCGATTGGTTCTTGTAGCTAAAGATTATTTCTCCAAAACTATCGATATTGTTCATGTTTTTCTCCAGGGAGGATTTTTTGTTTGCCACGAGATATAAAGCGGTGGCGCTAATAGCTATAGTTCTTGCGATGTGTTGGTGCAATTGTGTTTTTTAGATCTGTGGGAGTTTTCTCTGTGTTTTCTTTTGTCGACTGATGAAATTTTTTTGGGCCGAGATGGTATGGACATGAAAAAACAAGAAAATGAATGATTTTTTGTAAGAAATTTCTTTCAATATAAAGAGAGTGCGTTAGTCATCAGTGACGTGCGGGACGTTCTGCAGGGTATCTGAGGAGGTATACGTTTAGAGTGATGGGTGTATCACTGCCCAGCTCTGGCTTTTCAATATCTGGAGTGCTCACAGGGCAGTTCTGCCGCAGTACGCGGCGCTGGCCGTGGTGCTGACGCTGCTCAATGTCAGCATCATGCTGTTTTACGCGCTGTGCGGCGCCCGCTTGCTCAGTCGCTTGCAGGGCGGGCACCTGCGGGCGTTCAACCGGGTGACCGGTGGACTGCTGATGACCCTGGGCGGGGTGTTGGCGTTTTATCGGCGGGGGACCACCAACTGACGTTATACGCAGGCTTCCACAAAGAGCCGCGATACCTGAGACTGGCACAATCCCTGTCGGCTTGGGAATCGCCATCGCCAGCAAGCCAGCTCCCACGATTGGGGCAGGCTGTCTGGCACCTCATGTATCTTGGGCGGATGCGCGCATGGTCACCCGTTGTCTACTGTTTCGACCAGACGACATCATCGTTCACCGCGTAGGGTCGACAGCCTTGATGCGCGCTTGCACAGATATCCAGTGCCGTTTGCAGGGGTTCATTACCCCCAGCCGATGCCGACCACGCGCCATCCGGGGCGATGGTAAAGGCGCGTGGCTTTTTGAGTCCCAGGAATTTTCGATAGCCTTGCTGGGAGGCAATGCTGATGTAGGGGACCGCCGTCGCATCTTCCAGCGCCGCGAAGTGCGTGGGAGGAGGAACCGGCACGGGTTTGACCCAGACCACTTCATTGTCTACCGCGTAGGGCCGGCAGTGCCTGCCGACCTTTCTGCATTCAGCCAGTCCTCGGCCAAGCGGATCGAACCCGCCGTTCGTTGATACCGTGCTGCCATCTCCGGCAATGAGGAAAACGCGGGGTAGCGCTCTTGTCAAAAACTGCTGGTAGACCTTGCGGCTCTGATCGTTGATGTACGGTACCGCGCCCGCATCTTCGAGGGCCGCGTAGCGACTGGGAGGCGGGACGGGGACCGGCAGGTATTCGGGGTGCAGCAGTTGGGCTGGCAGCCCCACTCGGGACAAAAAGGCATCCACTTTGGGCGTCCAGATGGCCAGCCCTTCTGGAAAACCCAACAGGTTGTGCGAGTTATCCATGAAGTTGCCATACGCTACCAGCTCGGCTGCGCCTCCGGCGGCGGTGTACCTTGCATACTCGTTGCGCCAGGTCGACTCGGCGAACACCTTGTCATTACTGCCGTAGAACCAGATGGACGGGATACGCGTATGTTCGCCGTCGTAGGCGGCAGCGGCGGCCATGCTGTGCTCCGAAGTCGCACAATCGGACTCCTTGAGGCCGCCCGCAAAGTTGATCAGGCCCTTGACGTTGGGGACGTCCAGCGCCCCGAGGGCCAATGTGTTGAAACCACCAAAGCTCTGGCCTGCCACCACGATGTGTTGACCATCGACGTAGGGTTGGGCCGTCATGTACTGGATGACGGCGCGAATATCCCTGGCATTGTTGAGCCCGGTCGATATGAAGTCGCAACCGTGGTGCTCGAACTGTCCGCCCGACCCGGCGAAACCGCGCATCATGGGCAGCGCCACGGCATAACCGCGTGACAGAAAGTAGTACGCGGAAAAAGTGAGGTGATAGCGGGGATTATCCCTGGGCTTCTTGCTTCCATCGGAACCGTGATTCATCACCGCCAGGGGAAACGGGCCGGGTCCGTTGGGCGTCAGTACCGTCAATTGCAGGGGGACGGGCCGCCCGCTATCCCCGGGAACAGTGAGCACCCGTTCATTCATGGAGGCCTGGGGCATCTTGATGGCATCCGCGTCCTCATTCGCGGCGTAGGCAGGATTCAGCCCGTGCAAGAGGGCACACAAGAGGATGGCGATGAGAGGCTTGAATCGTGCTGGCATCAGTGGCTCGCTGCAGGGATCTGAGCGAGAGAGCGCTCAGCAATAGTGCTGCGCTCCGACGAGTCCGGACTCGAAGGGCGATGAACGGCCAACGATGTCTCGTTTCGGGCATTTTTCCAAATGAAATATTGGGCTCGAACCGGTTCCAGACGGAACATCCGGCGGATGAGGGCTGGTGTTTTATCAGCGTCAGGTGTGACGTTGCGCTATTGCCCGTAGGAGCCAGCAAGCCGGCTCCTACGGAAGTTATGAGGCTTCGATCTCGACTGGCTTGAGGATGCTCGTTCCACGCTCTGCGTGGGAACACTGCCGGTGGCGCTCTGGGTCAACAGGACGGGCGCGAAGCCTCCCGGGAGTGACCGGCCTCGAGTGTCGCTGGCCTCAGACCTTCGGATCCTCATGCGCCTTGAGCGGGTGCGCATACTGCGGCTTGAGCTTGCCGTCCTTGTCCAGCAGCCAGGCGTCGAGGATCTCGCGTACCACGGGGCCGGCGACGCGGCCGCCGGCCTCGCCGTTCTCGATCATCACCGAAATCACGATCTGCGGATCCTCCGCCGGGGCGAAGCCGACGAACAGGGCGTTGTCGCGGTGACGCTCGGCGGTCTTGAGGCGGTCGTAGCGCTCGCCCTGCTTGATCGCCACCACCTGCGCGGTACCACTCTTGCCGGCGATGCGGTATTGCGCACCCTGCGCCGCCGCCCGGGCGATGCCGCGAGGGTCGTGCATCACCAGTTGCATGGCGTAGTTGACCTGTTCCCATTCCCGCGGATCGCGCAGCACCAGGTTCGGAATCGGATGCTCGTCCACCGGCGCCTCCTGGCCGATCGTCTTGGCCAGGTGCGGGCGGTTCCACACGCCCTTGTTGGCGATCAGGGTGGTGGCCTGGGCCAGTTGCAGCGGGGTGACCTGCATGTAGCCCTGGCCGATGCCGAGGATTACCGTCTCGCCCGGGAACCAGGCCTGGCGGCGAGTGGCGCGTTTCCACTCGCGGGACGGCATCAGGCCGGGGGATTCCTCGAACATGTCCAGGGACACCTTCTGGCCGAGGCCGAACTTGTCCAGGTACTCATGCAGGCGGTCGATGCCGAGCTTGTTGGCCAGGTCATAGAAGTAGGTGTCGTTGGAGCGCATGATCGCCGCGTTCAGGTCGACCCAGCCGTCACCGCTGTGGTTCCAGTTGCGGTACTTGTGATCGACGTTCGGCAGTTGGAAGTAGCCGGGGTCGAACACCCGCGTCGTCGGCGAGATCACCCCGCTGTCGAGGCCGGCGATGGCCACTTCCGGCTTGATCGTCGAGCCCGGCGCATACAGCCCGCGCAGGGCGCGGTTGAACAGCGGGCGGTCGATGGAGTCGCGCAGGGCCGAGTAGTCCCTGGCGCGGATGCCGGTGACGAACAGGTTGGGGTCGAAGCTCGGCTTGCTGACCATCGCCAGCACTTCGCCGGTTTTCGGGTCGATGGCCACCACCGAGCCGCGGCGGTCGCCCAGGGCGTTTTCCGCAGCTTCCTGCAGCTTGATGTCCAGGCTCAGGACGATGTTCTTGCCGGGAATCGGGTCGGTGTGCCTGAGCACCCGCATCACCCGGCCCTGGGCGTTGGTTTCGACTTCCTCGTAGCCGACGTGGCCGTGCAGTTCGCTCTCGTAGAAGCGCTCGATGCCGGTCTTGCCGATGGACTGGGTGCCGCGGTATTCCACCGGGTCGAGCTGCTTGATTTCCTTCTCGTTGATCCGCCCGACATACCCCACCGAATGGGCGAAGTGGTCGCCCAGCGGGTAATGCCGGACGAACTGCGGCTCGACCTCGATCCCCGGCAGCTTGAATTCGTTCACCGCCAGCAGGGCGATCTGCTGTTCGGTCAGTTCGTAGAGCAGGGTCACCGGCTCGAACGGATGGCGTGACTGCTTGAGCGCCTTGGCGAACATCGCCCGGTCTTCTTCCGGCAGGTTGAGCACGTTCATCACCGTGTCCAGCACCTGGGCGACATTGCCTGCACGTTCGCGGGTCAGGGTCATGTTGAAGCTGGGCTGGTTGTCGGCCAGCACTTCGCCGTTGCGGTCGAAAATGATCCCGCGCTCCGGTGGAATCGGCAGGACGTGGACGCGGTTGTTTTCCGACACGGTGGAGTTGTAGCTGAACTCGACGACCTGGAGGAAGTACAGGCGGCCCACCAGGGCGCCGGCCAGGCCCAGCACCAGCAGCCCGCAGGCGATCAGGCGCTTGTTGACCAGGCGTTTTTCGGTCTCGTGATCCTTGAGATGAATGGGATCGGACATGAGGAACCTGTTTCGTGCAAAGGAAAATGACTATGAAAGCGGCAGCTAATAGAGAAAATGCATAGCTGGCTATTTAAAACGGCGCACAAGATAGCAAGAAGCACCGGATTTAGGGACGTTATTGCCGCAGCATCCGCCAAAAGGCGGCGAGGGCGGGGCGGTTCGAGCCTGCAATCTCTTCGGTTAAACCACGGCACAAACGTTTCAAGATGTTTCTTTTATTGATGTTATATCGTATCGAAATTAGATTCTGCCGCCTCATTCCTCTCCGTAAGCTATCGATATGACGCCCACTTCCGGGCCGTTCGCCTCATCGGCCGGTCCCAACCTCCGTCTCTGTGCCATCGACGCGCTGCGTGGCTTTGTCATGCTGTGCATGGTGCTCGATCATGTTCGTGAAACTTTTTTCATGCACCGCCAGGTCAGCGACCCGGTCGATGCGTTGACGGTCGCACCGGACCTGTTCTTCACCCGCCTGCTCGCTACCCTCTGTGCCCCGGTGTTCATCTTCCTCACCGGTCTGTCGGCGTTTCTCTACAGCCAGAAACACAGCGCCCGCGAGACGTCGATCTTCCTGCTCAAGCGCGGCGTCTTCCTGGTGCTGCTGGAGCTGACCCTGGTCTGCTTCGCCTGGAACGGCGAGTTCCCACCCAAGACCCTGTGGCTGCAGGTGATCTGGTGCATCGGCATCTGCATGATCGTGCTGGCCGGCCTGCTGCACCTGCGGCGGGCCTGGCTGGTATGGCTCGGGCTGGTGATCGTCGGCGGGCACAATCTGCTTGATGGCATAGTGCTGGGGCCCGAGTCGCCGTTCTTCATCCCCTGGTCGGTGCTGCACCAGAAGGTCTTCATCCAGCTCACCGAGTACACCCGTGCCCGGACCACCTACCCGGTACTGCCGTGGATCGGCGTGATCCTGCTCGGCTGGAGTATCGGTCCCTGGTTCGCCAGCGGCGTCGAGTCGGCGGTGCGTCGCGCGCATCTGCTGAAACTGGGTGGCGGTCTGTTGCTGGCCTTCGTGCTGATCCGCTACCTGAATGTCTATGGCGATGCGCCCTGGGTACGTACCGGCGATGCACTGCGCACGGTCATGAGCTTCCTGAGTGCGAAGAAGTACCCACCGTCGCTGATGTTCCTGCTGCCGACCCTGGGCGTCGGCCTGTTACTGCTGGCCCTGTTCGAGCAACTGCAGCAACGCAAGGTGGTGGCGATCCTGGCGATCTATGGCGGGGCGCCGATGTTTTTCTACCTATTGCACCTGTATGTGCTGAAGGCGATGTACCTGCCGGCCTTTGCTCTCTGGGGGGCGACCGAGGGTGGGGTCTATGCGTTCAGCCAACTCTCCAGCGTCTGGCTGCTGAGCCTGCTGCTGGGCTTCGCGCTGTTCTTCCCGACCCGCTGGTTCGCCCGTCTCAAGCAGCGACGGCGGGATATCGCCTGGCTCAAGTATTTCTGAAACCCGTATCGAGGAAATCCTTTCCCTATCCGGTGGGGTGTGAGAAAACGCGCGCACACCCACTCGGCGAGGTTTCCACAGGTGCGATACGACATTACCAGCCTGGATCTGTTCATCACCGTGGCCGAGGAGCGCAACCTGACCCGTGCCGGTCGGATCAGGCACCTGGCGGTATCAGCCATCAGCAAGCGCATCACCGAGCTGGAGGCCCAGGTCGGCTCGCCGCTGCTGATTCGCAATGCACGTGGTGTCGACCTGACGCCGGCCGGGCAGTCGCTGCTGTACTACGCGCGGCAGGTGAAACAGACCATCGAGCAACTGGACCATGAACTCGGCGACTACGCCGCCGGGGTCAAGGGCCATATCCGCATCCACGCCATCACCTCGGCACTGTCGCAGTTCCTGCCGGGCGATGTCGCGCGGTTCGTCGCGCTGTATCCGCAGATCAAGTTCGACATCGAGGAGCGGGTCGGTTCAGCAGTGATTCGCGCGGTCGCCGACGGCCGGGCCGACCTGGGTATCATCGCTGTGCAGACCTCCGCCCAGGGCCTGGAGACCTGTCCCTATCGCCACGATGAGCTGGCGCTGGTGGTGCCGGCCGGGCATGCCCTGGCGGCGCGCAAGTCGATCCGATTCGAGGAAGTGCTTGAGCACGAGTTCGTCGGCCCGCACCTGGAGAGCTCGATGCACACGCTGTTGACCCGCGAGGCGGAGAAGCTGGGCATGGCGCTCAAGCTGAGGATCCGCATCAGCAGCTTCGATTGCATGTGTCGGATGGTTTCCAATGGACTGGGGTTGGCGGTGCTGCCGCGCAGCGTGGTCAACCAGTACCTGCGCAGCCACAAGCTCAAGGCGGTGAGCCTCGACGAACCCTGGGCGCAGCGTTCGTTGCTGTTGGCGTTCAGGAAGTACGACACTGCCTCACCGACCCTGAAAACCCTGATCGATCAATTGCGCCTGGCCTGAGATCGCCGTTGCAGCGTTCTCCATTGGCGAACGCTGCTGTGGTAATTGATCAATTTTCACTGACCGGCATTGCTCCTAGTATCGGCTCATCAGCGGCGGCCCCAGACCCCGCGATCCTTATAAAAGCCTGAGCGATATGAGCATGACCGAGACTGCCCGCGACCTGATCAACCACCTGACGGTCGACAATGAGCTGTTCGCCTACGTTGACCTGAACCGGATGCTGTCGCCCGCGCAGCTGTCGAAGCTGCCTTACTCGATCCGTATCCTGCTGGAGAACGTGGCGCGCTGCTCGCCCGAGTCGCTGCCTTCGGTGCTGGCGCGAGCCACCGGCCAGGGTCCGGACTGCGAAGTGCCGTTCCAACCCAACCGCCTGATGTTCCACGACACCACCTGCCTGCCGGCACTGGCCGACTTTGCCGGCATGCGCGACGTGGTCGCCGAACTGGGCGGCGATCCGCAGGCGATGAACCCGCTGATTCCGGCGGTGCTGACCATCGACCATTCGGTGATCGTCGAACGTTACGCCGAGGCCGACGCGGTGGAGCAGAACCTCGACATCGACTTTCGCCGCAACAGCGAGCGTTATCGCTTCATCAAGTGGGCGCAGAAGAGCCTGGATAATTTCGGCGTGATCCCGCCGGGTACCGGCATCATCCACCAGATGAACATGGAGGCGCTGGCCCAGGTGGTCTGGGAGAGTCGCAGTGCGGACGGCCAGCGTCTGCTGCACCCGGACGACATGGTCGCCACCGACAGCCACACCCCGATGATCAATGCCATCGGCGTGCTGGGCTGGGGCGTCGGTGGCCTGGAGGGGCAGGCGGCGATGCTCGGCGAGCCGGTGCCGATCAGTTTTCCGAAAGTCATCGGTATCCGCGTGACCCATGCGCTGCGCCCGGGTGTCACGGCCACCGACCTGTCGTTGCATGTGGCCGAGATCCTGCGCCAGCGTTCGGTGGTCGGCAAGTTCGTCGAGTTCACCGGCCCTGGTTTGTCCACACTGAGCTGGGCCGCCCGCGGCACCGTATCGAACATGGCGCCGGAGTACGGTGCCACCGTGGTGTTTTTCCCGTTCGACAATGAGACCCTGTCCTACCTGCAATTGAGCGGTCGTTCGCCTGAGCTGTGCAGCAAGGTCAGCAGTTACATGAATGCCCAGCCGCTGTGGCGTCGCGACGAACTGGCCGAGCCGCAATTCGACGAACTCATCGAACTCGACCTGGCCAGTATCGAGGTCAGCGTTGCTGGCCCTTACCAGCCTCATCAGCGGCAGAAACTCTCGAACGCCGCCCACTCGTTCCGGGAGGAGGTGCTGGGCGCCGGCAAGCTGATCAATGCACCTGCCGGGCAGCGCTTCTTCGAACCGTCCTTCGGCCAACCCATCACCCACGGCGCGGTGGTGATCAGTGCAATCACCAGTTGCACCAACACCGCCAACCCGGCGCAGATGATCCAGGCCGGCCTGCTGGCCCGCAAGGCGCGCCAGTTGGGTCTCAGCCGCAAGCCCTGGGTGAAGACCTCGTTGTCGCCTGGCTCGCGGGTGGTCGCCGACTACCTGGCGCAAGCCAACCTGCTGGAAGACTTTTCCGCGTTGGGTTTCGACCTGGCCGGCTTTGGCTGCATGACCTGCATCGGCAACTCCGGTTCGCTCGAGGAGCACGTCGAGCATTTCGCCGACCAGGGCCTCAAGGGCGTGGTGGTACTGTCCGGCAACCGCAACTTCGAAGGTCGGGTGAACCCCAAGGTCCCAGCCGGTTACCTGGCCTCTCCGGCTCTGTGCGTGGCCTATGCCATCGCCGGTACCATCGATATCGACCTCGAATCCCAAGCCCTGGCCGTGGACCGCAACGGCAGTCCGGTGTACCTGCGTGACCTGATGCCGTCGGATGCGGAGATTGCCGCCGAGGCCGCGAAAGTGGTCAAGCCTGAGTTCTTCCGGCAGCGCCTGGCCAAGGTCTGGGAGGGTACGCACCACTGGCAGTCGCTGTCGGCCGAAGGGCGTGTGCAATTTCCCTGGAGCCCGGAATCGACCTACCTGCGTCGCCCGCAGTACCTGGCGGATATTCCGGCCGAGCCGAAAACCAGCCTGGCCATCAGTGCGGCGCGCGTGCTGATGGTGCTGGGCGACAACGTCACCACCGACCATATCTCGCCGGCCTATTCCATCCCTGCCGACAGCCTGGCCGGGCAATGGCTGCTGGCACATGGCGAAGACCCACGTGACCTCAACCAGTACTCGACCCGCCGCAGCAATCATGAGGTGATGTTGCGAGGCGCTTTCACCAACAAGGCGGTGAAGAACCGCCTGCTCGGTGACCGGCAGCCCGGGCTCGGCGCCTGGGCCTGGAATGCCGATCACAGCGAGTGCCTGCCGCTCTACGAAGCAGCCCGCAGCTACGCGGCGCAGCACACGCCGATGGTGGTGTTCGCCGGGATCAACTATGGCGCCGGCTCCAGCCGCGACTGGGCGGCCAAGGCCCAGGCCCTGCTGGGAGTCAAGGCGGTGGTGGCGCAGAGCATCGAGCGCATCCACCGCAGCAACCTGATCGGCATGGGCGTGATCCCCTTGCAGTTCAGGGCCGGCCAGTCGGTCGACGATCTGCAACTGCAGGGCGATGAGCGCCTCGATTTCCTCGGTCTCGATGATCTCGATGTGGGCGACAACCGCGTTGCCCTGCTGATTCATCGTGCCAATGGCACGACGCAGGAAGTGCAACTGGGCGTGCGCATCGACTCCACGCAGGAGGTTCGCTACCTGGTCAACGGCGGGGTGTTGCCGTTCGTGATCCGCAAGGTGGTCAAGCGCACCCGCCAGCGAGTTTGAAAACCGGCCCCGCCAAGGGGCCGGCCATTGCGATCAACAATAACAAGGAAACGCAACCATGCATGGCGATGAACACGGCGCAGGCCTGCCCGAGCCCGAAATTCAGGTTTCTGCCACTTCCCGGGACGGGGCAACCCGTCGACAACTGCTTCAGCAGATGGTCACGCTCGCCGGTGTCTCGGCGCTCGGCTCGCTGCTGCCTGCCGGCCTTGCCCAGGCCGCCGAACTTCTCAATCATCAACCCGTTACTCGGAGAACCACCCCTATGTACGCCTATGTCGGGTCACGGACCACCCGCGAGCGCAACGCCCGTGGTGAAGGCATCAGTGTCTACAAGGTCGACCAGGAGGAGGGTTCGTTGTCCCTCGTCCAGGTCGTCAAGGACCTGGTCAACCCGTCGTTCCTGGCCCTGAACAAGGCCGGCGATCGCCTCTACACGGTCCATGGCGACCTGAGCGATGTCAGCGCCTTCGGCGTCGACAAGGCCAGCGGCAAGTTGACGTTCATCAACCGCCAGAGCTGCGAGGGCAAGAACCCGGTGCACCTGGCGCTGGACCCGAGCGAGCGCTTCCTGGTGGTGTCCAACCACATCACCGGCAGCCTGGCGGTGATGAACATCGCCGAAGACGGTTCGCTCGGTACGCTCAACCAGTTGCTCAAGCTGGAAGGGCCACTGGGACCGCATCGGGTCGAACAGCCGTTCGCCAAGCCGCATTTCAACCTGTTCGACCATTCCGGCCAGTTCGTGCTGGTACCGGACAAGGGCCTGGACCGGGTGTTCAGCTTCCGTTTCGACCACGGCAAGCTGGTACCTGCCGAGCAGCCCTTCGTCACGACCCGCGAAGGGGCGGGGCCGCGGCACCTGGCGTTGCACCCCAAGGCGGCGTTCGCCTATGTGATCAACGAGCTGGATTCCACCGTCACCACCTATCGCTTCGACGCCCACAGCGGTGCGCTGACGGCCCTGCAGATCCTGCCGTCGGTACCGGCTACCTTCACCGGCAACAGCCGGGCGTCGGAGATCGAGGTCGACCGCAGCGGGCGCTTCCTCTATGCCTCCAATCGTGGCTACGACAGCATCGCGGTGTTCGCCATCGACCAGGGCAGCGGTCTGTTGAGCCCGATGGAGTTCACGCCGACGACGGGCAAGACTCCGCGCTTCTTCACCCTGGCACCCAATGGCCGCTTCCTGTTCGCGCTCAACGAAGACAGCGACAGCATCGTCTCGCTGGCGGTCGACCCGCACACCGGCAGCCTGCGCAAGACCGGTTTCTCGGTGAGCAGCGGCAGCCCGGTCTGTATGGTCTTTTCGGCCTGAGCGCATTCGGCTTTACACTAATGCAATGACAGAGGCGGGCATCAGCCTGCCTCCACAGAGGTCATAATGAACAACAATAAGCCTGATGAAAGCGCCATCGTCCGCAAGGTCACGTTGCGCATCATTCCTTTCGTTTTCCTGCTCTACATCGTCTCTTATCTCGACCGGGCCAACATCGGTTATGCCGCCTTGCAGATGAACAAGGAGCTGGCGCTGTCCAGCGAGGCCTTCGGCTTCATCTCGGGGATCTTCTTCATCGGTTATTTCCTCTTCGAAGTGCCGAGCAACGTCATGTTGAACAAGTTCGGCGCCCGGGTGTGGATCGCCCGGATCCTGGTGACCTGGGGTTGCATCGCCGCGCTGACCGCGTTCGCCCAGACCGCCAATCAACTGTATGTGCTGCGTTTTCTGCTCGGCATTGCCGAGGCCGGTTTTTTCCCCGGCATCATCGTCTACCTGACCTACTGGTTCCGTTCCAAGGAACTGGCCACCACTGTCGCGCTGTTCACTGCGGCGATTCCGGTGAGCTACATCATCGGTGCGCCGATGAGCACCTGGATCATGGACAACATCCATTGGCTGGACTGGAGCGGCTGGCGCTGGATGCTGTTCCTCGAGGGTATCCCGGCGGTGTTCCTGGGGGTCGCCTGTTACTTCTTCCTCACCGACAAGCCGCAGCAGGCCAAGTGGCTCAAGCCCGAGGAACGCGACTGGCTGCTGGCCGAGCTGGAACGCGACCGCCAGAGCCGCAGGAACGTCAAGAGCCTCGGCGTGTTCAAGACCATGGGCAACCCCAAGGTGCTGTACCTGGCGTTCATCTATTTCGTCTACCAGTGCGGCAGCCTGGGCATCGGCTATTGGATGCCGCAGATCATCAAGGGGTTCTCGGAGTCGCTCAGTCACACCCAGATCGGCCTGCTGGCGATGCTGCCCTACATCATCGCCACCGCCTCGATGATCGCCTGGTCGCGCAGCTCGGACAAACGCAATGAGCGCAAGCTGCATTCGGCGATTCCGCTGTTTGTCGCCGCGCTCGGTCTGATAGGCGCCGGTCTGTTGCACAATCCCTATATGGCGATGGCGATGATCTGCGTGGCGCTGTCCGGCCTGTACAGCTTCAAGTCGCCGTTCTGGGCCTTGCCGACGCTGTTTCTCGATCGCACTACGGCCGCGGTGTCCATCGCCGTGATCAACTCGGTCGGCAACCTGGGCGGCTTCGTCGGTCCTTCGCTGATCGGCATGGTCAAGGGCAACAGTCAGAGCGCGGCCAATGGCCTGCTGTTCCTCAGTGCGTTGCTGGTAGCCGGCTTCCTGATGACCCTGCTGATGCGGGTGAACAACAGGGATCCAGGCGCACCGGCGGCCGCTCACTAGCATTTGCCAGACATTCACGGAGTATAGAGATGAGCAATCCTGTCAACCCGGCGGTGATCGACGAACTGGCGCCAGGTGGCGTATTGCGTGCGGCGATCAACTACGGCAACCCCGTGCTGGCCCAAAAGGGCAGGGACGGCTCACCCCAGGGCGTTTCCGTCGCCTTGGCCAAGGCCCTGGCCGAAGAACTGGGTGTACGGCTGGAGATGGTCACCTTCGATGCCGCCGGCAAGGTCTTCGCGGCGCTGGAAGAGGGCGCCTGGGATGTCGCATTCCTGGCGATCGAGCCGGTGCGCGCCCGGCAGATCGCCTTCAGCGAACCCTACGTGCTGATCGAGGGCACCTACCTGGTGGCAGCCGATTCGCCCTACTTGAAGGTCGAGGATCTTGACCGACCGGGCCTGCGCCTCGCGGTCGGCAAGGGGGCGGCCTACGACCTGTTCCTGTCCCGTACGCTGCAGCATGCGCAGCTCGAGCGCGCGGACACCTCGGCGGGGGCGGTGGACCTGTACCTGGCCCAGGGCCTCGACGCCGCGGCCGGTGTGCGTCAGCCGCTGGAGAAGGTCGCGGCGGGTGACCCGCGCCAGCGTGTACTGGAGGGGGCCTTCACCTCGATTCGCCAGGCCATGGCTGTGCCAATTCGTCGCAAGGCCGCAGCCGCCTTTATCCGTGACTTCGTCGAACGGCGCAAAGTCGAAGGTTTTGTGCGCTCTGCGTTGGTCCAGAGTGGCCAGAGCGATGTTACTGTGGCACCGCCTGCGTGAAAAACCGGGTCCGTCCCCTGACAACAACTGCAAGACGCGCGAAAGCGCTTGTCGAGATTGAGGTAGATAAATGGCCAAGGCCGCCGATGTCGTTGTGCAATGCCTGGAAAACGAAGGTGTCGAGTATGTGTTCGGCATTCCTGGCGAGGAAAACCTCGACCTGCTGGAATCGCTGCGCAAGTCGCCGATCAAGCTGGTCCTGACCCGCCACGAGCAATCCGCCGGTTTCATGGCCGCCACCTACGGCCGCCTCACCGGCAAGACCGGCGTCAGCCTGTCGACCCTCGGCCCCGGCGCGACCAACCTGGTGACCGCCAGCGCCTACGCCTACCTGGGCGGCATGCCGATGATGATGATCACCGGCCAGAAGCCAATCAAGAAGTCCAAGCAGGGCCGGTTCCAGATCATCGACGTCTGCGGCATGATGGACCCGATCACCAAGTACACCCACCAGTTCGCCTCGGCCGACAACATCCCGGCGCGCATGCGCGAAGCCTTCCGCCTGGCTGAAGAAGAGAAACCCGGTGCCGTGCACCTGGAACTGCCGGAAGACATCGCCGCCGAGCAGACCGACTCGATGCCGATCCCGCCGAGCCTGCACCGCCGTCCGCTGGCCGAGCACAAGGCCGTCGAAGCTGCCGTGGAGAAACTGCAGAAGGCCCGCAGCCCGATCCTGGTGATCGGCGCCGGCGCCAACCGCAAGATGACCGCCAAGGTCCTCAAGCAACTGATCGACCAGACCGGCATCCCGTTCATCACCACCCAGATGGGCAAGGGCGTGGTCGACGAGCGTCACCCGCGTTTCCTCGGCAACGCCGCGCTGTCGTCCGGCGACTTCGTCCACCGCGCCGTCGAAGCGGCCGACCTGATCGTCAACATCGGCCACGACGTGATCGAGAAGCCGCCGTTCTTCATGGTCCGTGGCGGCACCGAAGTCATCCACATCAACTTCCGCTCCGCCGAAGTCGATGCGGTGTACTTCCCGCAGATCGAAGTGATCGGCGACATCGCCAACGCCGTCTGGCAGATCGGCGAAGCCCTGGGCGACAACCCGCACTGGGACTTCAGCCGCCTGATGGCGATTCGCGAGGCCAACGAAGCGCAGATCGCCGAAGGCGCCGACGACAACCGCTTCCCGGTGTACCCGCAACGCCTGGTCGCCGACATCCGCCGGGTGCTGCCGTCCGAAGGCATCGTCGCGCTGGACAACGGCATCTACAAGATCTGGTTCGCCCGCAACTACAAGGCGCACAAGCCCAACACCGTGCTGCTGGACAACGCCCTGGCGACCATGGGCGCCGGCCTGCCCTCGGCGATGGCGGCGCACCTGGTGCACCCGGACCGTCCGGTGATCTCGGTCTGCGGCGACGGCGGCTTCATGATGAACAGCCAGGAGCTGGAAACCGCGGTACGCCTGGGCATGCACATCACCGTGGTGATCCTGCGTGACGACGGCTACGGCATGATCCGCTGGAAGCAGGCGAACATGGGCTTCACCGACTTCGGCCTGGACTACGGCAACCCGGACTTCGTCAAGTACGCCGAAGCCTATGGCGCCAACGGCCACCGCGTGGAAAGCGCCGAGGGCCTGCTGCCGCTGCTAGAGCACTGCATCAAGACCCCGGGCGTGCACGTGATCGACTGCCCGATCGACTACTCGGAGAATGACTTCATTCTCAACAACGAGCTCAAGCGTCGCGCATTGCTGGTCTGATCTAGATCACATGAGCCCGGTGCAATTCGGTCAGTGACAGGGCCTTGAGGTCGGCCAACTGCGAATCGCGACGATCGCGAGGATGTGGCAGGTCGACCGCCAGGGCCTGGCGAATGCGGCTGGGGCGGTTATCCATCACCAGCACCCGGTCGCTCAGGTACAACGCTTCGTCGACATCGTGAGTCACCAGCAACAGCGCGATGCCATGCCGCCGAGCCAGTTGCAGGAGCAAATCCTGCAACTTCATGCGGGTAAAGGCGTCGACCGCGCTGAATGGCTCGTCGAGCAGCAGCACCCGTGGTTTCGAATACAATCCGCGTGCAATCGCCACCCGTTGCGCCATGCCGCCTGACAGTTGCTTGGGCAAGGCCTGGGCGAAACCACTCAGACCGACCTCCTCGATCAGTTGTGTCACCCAGGCGCGGTCGTAACCCTCGTCTTCACTGAAGCCGATGTTCTGCTCCACCGTCAGCCAGGGCATCAGGCGGGGTTCCTGGAAGACGAAAGCGATGGGCGAGGCCGTGTGTTTCAGTTCACCTTCGAAGTCCTTTTCCAACCCGGCGACGATCCTCAGCAGCGTGCTCTTGCCGCAGCCGCTGGGGCCCAGCAGGCTGACGGTTTCCCCTGCGTGCAGTTGCAGACTGACCTGCCTGAGCACGGTGGTCTGGGCAAACGCCTTGCGTTCGACGTAGAGGTCCAGCAGTGTTTCGCTCATGTTCAAGACTCCCGGTCCTGGCCATTGAAAGTGTCGCGCCAGGACAGCCAGCGTTTTTCCAGGCCGGCCAGCAGGCCGTCGCTGAGTTTGCCGAGCAGGGCCAGAACGATAATCGCCGCCAGCACGATATCCGGGCGCGAGGTTTCCCGGCCGTCGCTGAGCAGGTAACCCAGGCCCTTGGTTGCGGCGATCAACTCGGCGGCCACCAGGAACATCCACGCCAGACTCATGCCACTGCGCAGGCCGGTGAACAGCCCCGGCAGGGCCGCCGGCAGCAGGATTCGGCGCACCAGCCGGTAACGGCTGAAGCCGAGCATCTGTCCGACCTCGACCAGTTTGCGGTCAATATTGCGGATCGCCGCGACACCGTTGAGGTACACCGGGAAAAATGCGCCGATGGCGATCAGGACGATCTTCGAGGTTTCATCGATGCCCAGCCATAACAGCAGCAGGGGCACCCAGGCCAGGCTCGGGATCGAGCGCAGTCCGGCGAACGTCGGTTCCAGGTAGGCTTCGGCTTCGCGGCTGAGTCCGACCCAGGCGGCGAAGAGCAGGGCCAGGCCGGTACCGATGGCGAAGCCGCTGAGCACCCGCAGCAGGCTGGCGCTAATGTGTTTCCACAGAGCTCCCTGACCGAGATCGCGCAGGGTCAGGACGATATCGCTCGGTGCCGGCATCTGATACGCGGGCACCCACCCGAGGCGCACCACTCCCTCCAGCAGGGCGATGATCAGCACCGGCAGCACCAGCCCCTTGAGTCGCCGAGGCCAGACCGACGTGGTGCTGGCGGCGGGGGCGGGTGTGTCCAGGGCGGCAGGCAGGGCTTTGCTTTTGGCGTTCATGGGGGCTCCCGGGACGCGCTTACTGGCGGGCGACCGCGACAGGGTTGAACCGGGTTTCGATCAACTGGTCGATGACCTGATCGACATTCACCCCACGACGAACCAGCTCCTCGGATACCAGGATCGGGGCGGCGGCTTTCGAGGCCACCAGGTCCTGAGGGCCGAGACGGGCGTTTTTCAGGTCGGTGCGCGACAGTTGCAGCTTGGCCACATCCAACGGCAGGCCGGATTCGCTGGCCAGCAGGCCGGCCAGTTCGTCAGGGTTGTGCAGGGCCCACTCGCGGGCTTTTTCATAGGCGCCGATTACGGTTTCGATGGTCTGTGGATGTTCCTTGGCAAACTTCTCAGTGACGCTGATCACCCCGTAGCTGTTGAAGTCGGGATTGCTGTAGAGCAGGCGCGAACCGGCCTGGAGTTCGCTGGCGGCCATGTGCGGATCGAGCCCGGCCCAGGCGTCGACGTCGCCTTTTTCCAGGGCGGTGCGGCCATCGGGATGCTGCAGGTGCACCAGTTCCACGTCGTTCTTGCCCAGGCCGGCCTGCTGCAGGGCGCGCAGGGTGAACAGGTAGGGGTCGGTGCCCTTGGTGGCGGCGATCTTCTTGCCTCTGAGGTCGGCGAGGCTCTGGTAAGGCGAGTCCTTGCGCACCAGCAGTGCGGTCCACTCGGCGCGACTGTAGACATAGATCGACTTGATCGGGCTGCCGTTGGCCCGGCTGAGTACGGCAGCCAGGCTGGCTGAGGAGCCGAAGTCGACGCCACCGCTGTTGAGGTATTCCAGGGAACGGTTGCTGCCCTGGCTCAGGACCCAGGTGACCTTGGTCTGCGGCAGGGCTTTCTCCAGCCAGCCGAAATGCCGCAATGCCAGGCTGACCGGCGAGTAATAGGCGTAGTCCAGTTTGACTTCGGCCGGGGTGGTTTCGGCGGCCTGCGCCAGCGGATGCAGGCCCAGTACCAGCGCCGTGGCGGCGGCCAGAAGGCGGGCGGCCTTGGTGATCGGGTTGAGGGATTTCATCGAATGCTCCAGGGAGAGGGACTGCAGGGCTTATTCTTAATTGAGCAGTCATGGTGATGATGAGCTGCTTAAAAGGAATAATGCAGTCTCTATGCCAGCTGTGTGCAGGGCTTGCCCGCAAATAGCCTACGATGACGCTCTGCGTGGGAACGATCCAATGAAAAGGAGGGTGCCAGCGCGATAGCTATTGCCGGCAATCCGGCTCCTGCCGGGGGGGGCGCTGGTGTTTGTTCGCATGCACTTTGTTGAACGGCTGTTGCTCCAGCAACATGACAAACATGTTTCAAAAAATGTTGCGGTCGATCGTTTCGACCCGGCATGCTGACGGGATTGTTCCACCACGCGAAGATCCTGCCCTCATGTCAGCCGTGGCCGCTCACTCGACCGACTCCGCCTCCCGCCGTGCGGCGATTGTCCTGGCACTGTGTCTGCCCAGCGATGTCCTGCTGTACCTGCTGCTGCCGATGAACACCCAGGCCTTTGGCGTGACCCTGGCCCAGGCCGGGGTGCTGCTGGCGGCCAACCGGCTGGTGCGGATCTTCGGTTACGGCCACGTGCTGCGCTATTACGCCCGCCAGGGCGACCGCGCCACCCTGATGCTGGCCGCAGCCGTCAGTGCCGTGTGCGCCCTGGGCAATTCGCTGATTTCAGGGTTCTTCTGGCTGCTGCTGTTGCGCCTGGGCTGGGGCCTGTCGTTTGCCGCGTTGAACCTGTCGACGCAGGTGCTGGCGACCCTCGAGCCTGCCGGCGCGGCACGCCGGGCAGGGCGCTCGCGGGGGATCATCGCCATCGGTCCGATGATCGCCCTGGCCCTGGGGGGCTGGTTGAGTCTGCAGATCGGCCCGCGGCTGATTTTCCTGCTGCTGTGCGCCACTTCATTGATCGGCCTGTGGGTGGCGCACGGCCTGCCGAGCCAGGGGCACGAACTGGCGGCACCGGCCGGGCGACGCTTCAAGTGGCCGGACAGTGTCGCGCTCTGGTCCTTCGTCGAAGGGGTGGCGCTGGACGGGCTGTTCATCTTCGGCCTGTCGCTGCAGGCCAGTGCCGTGCTCGGTGGCAATGCGGTGGTGATCGCCGGCGGGCTGATGGCTTTGCGCTATGTCTCGGAAATGTTCCTCAGCCCCCTCGGCGGACGGGTGGCCGACCGTTATGGCGTGGTACGCATGCTGTTGCTGTTCTCGATTCTCAGCGGTCTGGCCCTGGCAGCCTTCGGCAGCCACTGGCTGATTCTCGGCGCCGGTTCGGTGCTGGTCCTGCGGGCGCTGCAATTGCCGCTGGTGGTGACCCTGGTGGCCGAGCGCAATCCCGGCGCCGGGCGTGTCCAGGCCCTGGCCTCGAATGCGGTATGGCGCGACATCGGTGCCGGTGTCGGCCCGTTACTGGCGGGTGTGCTGCTGCCGGTCGCCTCGGCCAGTTGGGTCTATTCCCTGGCCGGCCTGGCCATTGCCCTCAGTGCACTGGCCTGCGCGCGTTACAAGGCTGATTGAGCCGTTCGACTGCTGCATCCGTTCACCTGAGGATTGCACCCTGCGCAAGGGTTCGGGCTGGTGATCGACGCGGCTGCCGGGTATGCTCAGCCCATGCAAATACCTGATCTGAATCTGCTGGTAGCCCTCGACATCCTGCTCGAAGAAGGCTCGGTCACCGCGGCCGCCCGGCGGATGAACCTCAGTGCCCCGGCCATGAGTCGCACGCTGACGCGCATCCGCGAAGCCCTCAATGACCCGATCCTGGTCCGCTCCGGGCGTGGTCTGGCGCCGACCCCGCGGGCGCTGGAGCTGCGCGAACAGGTGCGCGGCGTGGTGGAGCTGGCCCATGGGGTCTTCGCCCCCGGCCAGGAAACCGACCTGACGACCCTGGAGCGGACCTTCAGCGTGCGGGCCAACGACATGTTCTTCGGCGCTTTCGGCAACCAGTTGCTCGAACGCCTGGCCCGGGATATGCCCAACGCCACGCTGCGCATGGTGCCGGAAGGCGATACCGACGACGATGCGCTCAACGAGGGGCGCATCGACCTGGCGATCTGTGCCCCTCGCAAGTTCGGTGCCGATATCAAGGTGCAACGTCTGTTCAACACTTCGCTGATCGGTATCGCCCGGGCAGGTCATCCGCTGTTCGACGAGGAACTGGATGCCGAGCGCTTTGCCCGCTACGACCATATCAGCGTGTCGCGCCGTGGCCGGGCACGTGGGCCGATCGATGCGCTGCTGGCCGAGCTGAATCTGCGGCGGCGGGTCTCCCTGGTGCTGCCGACCTTTCATGCGGCGATGTTCGCCGTGGCCGGCTCCGACCTGATCCTGCCGTCGATACCGCGGCCAATGGTGCGCAACCTGATAAGTCTGGGGCTGCCCCTGCGCACTTTCGAATTGCCGGTGCCGGTGGAAACCATCGTGGTGATCCAGGCCTGGCATCCCCGGCTGGACAATGACCACGCCCATCGCTGGTTGCGCCGCACGCTGAAGGACATGTGCGACGCTACGCCGGCGTAATCATTGTGTCTGGTGCAATCCAGCTGTAGGTATTTGTCAATTTTTATAGCTTCAGGCCCTGCATAGACTCGGGTTTCCCAGTGAAACCGGAGTTTTTGCGATGTCTCTTCCCTCCGAGCCTGCCCGGACGGCCGGCTCATGACCGCCCTGCAAACCAGCCTGCCGCTGGCGGCCGCAGCCAGGCCCGCAGCGGCCGCCACACCTTTGGGCCTGCGCATCGGCGTCGGCCTGGTCGGCGTGTTGCTGGCGGTGCTGGCCTCGGGCTTCAACGAAAACGTGACCAAGGTGGCGATGGCCGATATCCGCGGCGCCATGGGCCTGAGCTACGACCAGGGTACCTGGCTGATTGCGGCCTACGCAGCGATGTCGGTCAGCGCCATGGCCTTTGCCCCCTGGTGCGCCGTGACCTTTTCCCTGCGCCGCTTCACCCTCTGCGCCATCGGCAGCTTGCTGGTACTGGCCCTGCTGGCGCCGTTCGCACCCAATGCCCAGGTGCTGATGCTGATCCGCGTGGTCCAGGGCTTTGCCGGCGGCGCCTTGCCGCCGATGCTGATGTCGGTGGCGCTGCGCTTCCTGCCGCCGGGCATCAAGCTCTATGGCCTGGGCGGCTATGCCCTGACCGCGACTTTCGGACCCAGCTTCGGCACGCCCCTGGCCGCTTGGTGGGTGGAATACGCCGGCTGGCAATGGGCGTTCTGGCAGGTCATCCCGCTCGGGCTGGTGGCCATGGCCTGCGTGGCCTGGGGCATACCGCAGGACCCGCTGCGCCTGGAACGCTTGCGCCAGTTCGACTGGCGCGGGCTGCTGCTGGGTTTTCCCGGCCTGGTGATGCTGGTGCTCGGCCTGCAGCAGGGCGAGCGCCTGGGCTGGTTCGATGCGCAGCTTATCCGGGTGCTGGTCGGCGGTGGATTGCTGTTGCTGGTGCTGTTCTTTATCAACGAATGGTCGCACCCGCTGCCGTTCTTCAAGTTGCAGATGCTCGGCATCCGCAACCTGACCCACGCGCTGGTCACCCTCGGTGGCGTGCTGTTCGTGCTGCTGGCGGTGATCATGATCCCGTCCAGCTACCTGGCCCAGGTCCAGGGCTACCGGCCGCTGCAGACCGCGCCGGTGCTGCTCTGGGTCGCCGTGCCGCAACTGCTGGCGCTGCCGCTGGTGGTCGCGCTGTGCAACAACCGGGTGGTGGATTGCCGCTGGGTACTGGCCACCGGGCTGTTCCTGCTGGCACTGGTCTGCGTGATCGGCTCCCAGGTCACCGTGGCCTGGAACCGCGAGAACTTCTACCTGTTGCAGGCCATTCAGATCGTGGCCCAGCCGATGGCGGTGATCCCGTTGCTGATGCTCTCGACCGGCAGCATCACCCCGGCGGATGGGCCGTTCGCCTCGGCCTGGTTCAACACCATCAAGGGCTTTGCCGCAGTGGCGGCGGGCAGCCTGCTGGAAACCCTGACGGTGCGCCGCGAGCACTTTCACTCCAGTCACCTGGTCGACCGCCTGGGCAGCCAGCCCTGGCTGGCGGACTCGGTGGAGCCTGGGCAACTGGCCCATCGGCTGCACGAGCAGGTGGTGACCCTGACCAGCGCCGACCTCTACCTGTGCGTGGCGGGCCTCGCCATCGCGCTGATCCTGTTGATCCCGATCCTGCCGACGCGCATCTACCCACCGCGCGCCGCGGCCTGATCTCCCCCTTTTTCGGACACTGACCATGAATACTTCAATTTCACGCAAACCCCTGCTGATCCTCGCCGTGCTCCTGGCCGGCGCCTTGCTTTACGGACTCTGGTACCTGCTGCTCGGCGGCGGCCCGGTGCAGAGCACCAACGATGCCTACGTCAACGCCGACTACACCCTGGTGGCACCGAAAGTCGCCGGCTTCATCGGCCAGGTGCTGGTGCGTGACAACCAGCGGGTAGAGGCGGGGCAGGTGCTGGTGCGCATCGATGACCAGGACTACCAGGCCGACCTGGCGGCGGCCCGCGCCGGTGTCGCCAGTGCCCGGGCACAGCTGGCCAATGCCGCGGCGAGCCTCCTGCGCCAGCAGGCGCTGATCGAGCAGGCGCGGGCGGTGGTCGACGCCGATCAGGCCGATGTGCAGTTCGCCGCCCATGAGTGGCAGCGTTACCAGCACCTGGCCGGGCAGGGCGCCGGCACCCTGCAGAATGCCCAGCAGGCCGAGACCCGCCAGCGCACCGCCGCGGCCCGGCTGGCCGAACACCGGGCGGCCCTGGAGGCGACCCGCAAGCAGACCGATGTCCTGCTGGCCCGGCGCGATACCGCCCAGGCGGCCGTGCAGCAGGCCGAGGCACGCCAGGCACGGGCCGAACTGGACCTGGCGCACACCGTGCTGGTGGCGCCGTTCGACGGCGTGGTCGGGCGGCGCAGTGTGCGCCAGGGCGCCTATGTCAAGCCGGGCGATGTGCTGCTGGCCGTGGTGCCGGTGAACGCAGCCTATGTCGTGGGCAACTTCCTCGAAAACCAGATGACCCATGTCAGCCCCGGCCAATCGGTGAGTATCACCGTCGACACCTTTGCCGATACGCCGCTGACGGGCCAGGTCGAGAGCATCGCCCCGGCCACCGGCGTGACCTTTGCCTCGATCGCTCCGGAGAATGCCAGCGGCAACTTCACCAAGGTGGTTCAGCGTATTCCGGTGAAGATCGTCCTCGACCGTGGGCAGCCGCTGCTTGAGCGCCTGCGGCCGGGCATGTCGGTGGAGGCGCGAATCGATACCGCTTCGACGGCCGTGCGTGAGGTCAGCTTGCGATGAACCGGTATTTCCCCTGGTTGTTGATCACCACGCTGCTGGTACAGAGTTGCACGCTGGGCCCCGACTTTGAGGCGCCGAAGCCTGAGTTGGGTGAGCGTTGGCACACCCGACAGGGCGAGCCCGGGCACAGCCAGCCGGCTGAGGGGGCGACCGAAGCCGCCTGGTGGGAGGGTTTCGCTGATCCTCAACTGGCCGCGCTGATGCGCCAGGTCCAGGCGGGCAATCTCGATCTGCAACGGGCCGCCAGCCGACTGGCGCAGAGTCGCGCGGCACGGCGCAGTATCGCCGCCGATGAACTGCCGAAGGTCGACGGCGCCGCCGGCTACAGCCGCGCGCGCAACAGCAGTCGAGGCCTGAGCGACCCTTCCGGCGAGAACGGCCGGCACGACTACAACCTCTGGAGTACCGGCCTGGGCATCAGTTGGGAGGCCGATCTGTGGGGGCGGGTGAAACGTTCGGTGGAGGCGGCCGACGCCAATGTGCAGGTCGCCGAAGAGGACCGCCGCGCCGTGCTGGTGGCGATCCTGGCCGAAACCGCCCGCGATTATATCCAGCTGCGGGCGCTGCAGAACGAGCAGGCGGTGACCCGGCAGAACCTGGAGATTGCCCGACGGACCCGGGCCCTGACGCACCTGCGTCGCGACGAGGGCGTGGCCACCGAACTGGAAGTGGCCCAGGCCACGGCGCAGGTCGCCACCATCGAGGCGCAACTGCCGGCCCTGCAACAGGGCGAAGCGCGGTTGATCAATGCCCTCAGCCGCCTGATGGGGCTCGAACCCCAGGCCCTGGCCGGGCAACTGCAGGCGGCGACGGCGATTCCCGTGCCACCCGCCAGCGTGCCGATCGGCCTGCCCAGCGAACTGGCACGACGGCGCCCGGACATCCGTCGGGCCGAGGCCGACCTGCATGCGGCCACGGCGGCGATTGGCATGGCCCGGGCGGACTTTTACCCGCGTATCAGCCTCTCCGGCAACCTCGGCTTCCAGGCGCTGCAGTTGTCCGACCTGGGCAGTTGGGGTTCGCATACGCTGGCCGTGGGGCCCAGCCTGAGTGTGCCGCTGTTCGAGGGTGGGCGCCTGCAAGGGCAGTTACAGTTGCGCGAGAGTCGCCAGCAGGAAGCCGCCTTGCGCTACCGGCAGACCGTGCTGGATGCCTGGCACGAGGTGGACGACGCGCTCAGTGCCTATCAGGCCGGGCAGCGTCGGCGCGACAGTTTGCGCCAGGCGGTGGAACAGAGCCGCCTGGCCCTGGCCAGTGCCCGCCAGCAGTACGAGCAGGGCACCGTGGACTTTCTCAACGTGCTGACGGTGCAGGGCGCCTTGCTCGCCAACGAGGACGCGCTGGTGGACAGCACGGCGGCGGTGTCGCTGGCGCTGGTCGGACTGTACGGGGCCCTTGGCGGTGGCTGGGAGCAGGCGTTGCCCGAACAGGCACAGCGCTAGCCGTCAAGGTTTCCAGATACCGACGTCGCGTGTGTCGACCTTCTGTGGCAGCAGGCCCTCGGTGAAGAAGGCATCGGCGATCTGCTGCTGTTCGCTCAACTGATCGACCGTGACCGCCTGCACTTCATAGCTGCGATGCCGGTTGGCGGCTTCGACCGTCGCCGCATCGAGGCCACCCCACAAGGGACCGAGGATCTTGGCGGCGTCTTGCGGATGGGCCTTGATCCATGCACCGGATTTCTGCAGTTCGGCAAACACCCGTTTCAAGACTTGCGGATGCGCCTGGGCGTAGGGCGTGCTCGCCAGGTAGTAGCGCTTGTAGCTGGCCAGGCCCTGGCCGTCGGCGAGGGTACGGGTCGGTAGTTGGCGCTGTACGCCGCTGAGGAACGGCTCCCAGGTCACCCAGGCATCGACCTTGCCATTCTCGAAGGCCGCGCGGCCATCGGCGGGCGTCAGGTAGGCCGGGGTGATATCGTTGAACTTCAACCCGGCCCTGGCCAGCGCGGCAATCAGCAGGTAATGGCTGCCGGCGGCCTTGGTCACCGCCACCTTGTGGCCCTTGAGCCCGGCCAGGCTGGTGATCGGCGAGTCGCTTTTGACCACGATCGCCTGGGCCGCAGGCGATGCGGCTTCCTGGGCGAAGTAGGTGAGCCTGGCCTTGGCCGCCTGGGCGAACACCGGCACGGTGTCGGCGACATCGGCACTGATGTCGACATTGCCCACGTTCAGCGACTCGAGCAATGGTAGGCCACTGGGAAACTCGTGCCAGCTGACGTCGATATGTTCCTTGGCCAGCTCCTTTTCCAGGGTCCCCTGGCTCTTGAGCAGGGTGATCAGGGTCGAGGACTTCTGGTAGCCGATACGCAGGGTTTCGTTGGCGTCGACGAAGGGCGCGCTCAGGGCGCAGGCGACGGCCAGGGCGCAGAGCAATAGGCGGGAACGGGCAAGAACGGGAGCCGGAGCGACCATGAACACCTCGTGAAGACAATTGAGAGAAGGGCGGGGCCGGTGGTCCGGTGAGCGCAGCTTAATGAGAGAGGGGCGCGTTGGTTAAATAACCTCTTCGCATAACCATAGAGGCGAGCGCAATGGGTCCTTACCTCCTAGAAAGCAGGCTCTTTGCTACCAGGCGTGTTTGAGGCAAGATCGGCTCTTTTGCCCAGGAAAGGATTCGGTTCATGTTGTCTGCCATTTCGCTAGCTGCGCAACAGATTCGCCAGGGTGTCAGGGCTGCAACCGAAGGCCTGGTCGGGCGTGAGCAACTGGCTGAATTGATCGTGCTGGCCGCCGTGGCGCAGGAGCACTTGCTGGTGGTCGGCCCGCCAGGGACGGCCAAGAGCGCCGTGGTGCGGCGCGTGGCCCAGGCCATGGGTGGGCGCTACTTCGAATACCTGCTGGGACGCTTCACCGAGCCGTCGGAGCTGTTCGGCCCGGTCGATCTGAAGAAATTACGTGAAGGCAGTGTGGAAACCGACGTCAGTGGCATGTTGCCCGAAGCCGATATCGTCTTTCTCGACGAGGTCTTCCTCGGTTCCACCGCGATCCTCAATACCCTGCTCGGCGTGCTCAACGAGCGGCAGTTCCGGCGCGGCCACACCCAGATAAAATGCCCGTTGCGCGTCTGCGTCGGGGCGGCCAACGGCTTGCCTGACGACGAGGCCCTGGCCGCATTCGGCGATCGCTTCCTGTTGCATCTATTCGTCGAGTCGGTACCGGACAACCAACTGGAAGCAATGCTCAGTGGTGGCTGGCAGGCCGATCGCCTACCTGTTCGACAATGGCTTGGCCTGCATGAACTCGACACGCTCAGCCAGGCGCTGCCGCAGGTCGACATGGAGCAGGTCCGGCCGGCGCTGGCCAATGCGATTCGCCTGCTGCGCGCTGCCGGTATCCAGTTGTCCGACCGGCGTATCGTCAAGTCCCAGCGGCTGATCGCCGCCGCTGCTTTGCTGGGCGGGCGCCTGCAAGCGACCGAAGCGGATCTCTGGCCATTGCTCTATGCACTGGCGACCAAGGAGGCCCAGCAGCACGGTCGCGAGATATTGCGCGAGGTGTTGCACCTGTCGAGCAACCGTAACCTGTTCACGGCCGTGGAGGAGGCGACGCTGTTGCCGATGTCCCGCGCCAGCCGCCTGATCGAGTCGGCGCAGGGCTGCCTGATGCGTGGGGCCTCGGGTGAAGGGTTCGATCCGAACGAGTCCGAGGCGGTCTTGCGCGAGATCGATGCGAACTTTTCCGCGCACAGCATGCCTCCCGAGCTGCTTGGCCTGAGGGGGTTGTTGGTCAAGCAACTGACGCCTGCGACATGAGCCCGCCAGCGCTCTTGAGCTGGGGCTGGAAAGCCCTGCCCGAACCCACCGAGCCAGTGGCGGCAGTGGCCTGGGGCGAAGTGGCCAGGGACCTGCATGCGCGCCTGGCGTCGATGAGCGCCGAGCGGCTGCGAGGGCTGCAGGCTACCGCCAGTCGGGATGTGCTGATCGTCAGCGGCGAGTCATCGCGCCTGCCCTGGGTGGCCGGTGTCGAATACGCCCGTGCCTGCGAGCAGGCCCCGCAACTCTGCTTGCCGAGCCTCTGGCAGCCGGATGCGCCCATGGACCTTCTGGCCCAGGCGCTGTTGGCGAAGTTCGCCCGGCAACCGTTGCTGGTGTGGCATCAGCCGGCCACCTGTGTGCCGCTGGATCGCTCCCTGCCGGTCACCGCCGAGCTGTTGGCGCGTATCGCTGCGTACTGGAGCTGAAGCCGGTTCTTTTTTCGCGCGACGCAACTGAATGCGTCCCGCTTGTGTAGGTCTGTCATGGAATTACCCGAATCCCTGCAACCCTGGCGGCAATGGCTGGAATGGTTCGACCCGCAACTGGTGCCCAGCCTCGGTGCCTTGCTCAGTTGCATCAGCCCGCTGCTCGGGCCGTTCAAGGGCGTGCACCTGGGGGGCGTCCCTGAGCCCGATGGCTTGGGCAACCTGCACCGGCGTGGCTCCTATGAGCGACTGCTGAGCAGTGAGTGGCTATTGGCCGACGAGTTCGCCGATGAGTTCCTGCGCCGTGCCTCCAGTGGTGAACACTTGTTTCTCGCCCCTCAGTACCGGGCACGACAGGCGTCCCGCTTGATCGTGGTGCTGTTCGATGCCGGGCCCCTGCAATTGGGCGGAGCTCGCCTGGTACACCTGGCGCTGATGATTCTTCTGGCCCGGCGGGCCGCTGAAAACGGCGCGCAGTTTCGCTGGGGGGTGTTGCAACACAAGCCGGAGCTGTTCGAGCTGCACTCTGCCGTGCAACTGCGTGGGCTGCTCAAGGCCCGAACCTATGCGACGGTCACCGAGGCGCACTGGCAGGATTGGCAACAGGCGTTGGCCGAGCACCCTGAGCAAGCCAGCGAGTTCTGGCTGGTTGGCCAGCGCCTGCCACAAGTCCCAGGCTCGCGGGGGCTGCGTCTGGTGCAGATCCAGCAGGGGCTGTTCGGCGAGGGGTTGGAGTTGCGGATGCAGGCTTCGCACGCCGTGCCGGTTGTCCTGCCTGCGCCCGATGAGGCCGCCGGGCGACGCCTGCTCAGTGGGCAGTTCGAGAAGGTGGTTGCGCTTGAGGCTCACATGACTACAGCGGCGCGCATCTCGTTGACCGCCGCGCCGCTGATCTCCAGTACCGGCAGCCATGTCGCGGTACGACTGTTGGATGAGGCGGGCCTGATGATCTTTTCGGTGCCTCGGCCGGGACAAAGGAAACCGGCGAAATCCAAGCGCCAGCTCTGGTCGCGTGAGGCGGCCCCGCTTGGCTTGGCCCTGGATGGGCGCCAGGCCTGCGCGTTGTTGAGCGCTGGCGAGCGATTGTGTTTCTGGCATCTGCCCGGAATGGAGTCGGTGGCCCGCCCACCCCGGGAGGAACTGCTGATTCCGGCCGGTACGGCAACACTGCTGCGTGCCATTCGCTTGAAGATGGCCAGGCACACACGGCTGTTTGTTCTGACCAGCGACCGGACCCTGGCATACTGGGCCACGGCCGGGGCCGAGCAGCCGCCGGCCACCGGCACCACGCACTACCTGGATCGGGATGTGCTCGGTATGCAGCAGATTGACGACTGGACGCTGGTCTACGCCCGACGCCACGCTGGCCAGTTGTCTGTCTGTTACGCGACCTTGGGCTACACGCGTCATCAGCCGTTCGCGCTGGGCGATGGAACGGACGCCAGCGCGGTGCTGTTTGGCGACCTGCAGCGCTGGCGCCGTGGCTTCGGTGCTTGCGCAGTGCAGCACGGTCAGGGTACCAGCGAAACCTGGACGCTGTTCACCCCCAGCAGCCATCCCCAACCCCAGGCACGACTTGAGCTGCCACCGAACTGCAAGGCTATCGGGCTGTTTCATGACGTGCAGCGCGGACAGTTCGCCCTGGTGGTCAAGACCGGTGGCGGCAAGAACATCCTGCTGGTCAGCCCGGAGAAGACCGAAAGTCTCCATGCCAGCCCTTCACGCATCCTGAAGATCAGTTTCTGCCCGGCTTCCGGGTCGCTGGCGCTGGTCACCGAGACCCGCGGGCTGCTGGTTTTGGATGTGGCGACACGAAGTGTGAGGATGCAGTTGCAGACCGCTCACAAGGACCTCGCCGATGAGTGATTCGCTTTCAATGTCCATCAGACGCCCTGGCCTGACCGGTTGGCGCCAAGTCGATGCGTTGTGGTTCCCGCGTGAGCGCTTTGACGAAGCCGCCAGTCAACAGCAGATCATCAGGCACTGGCAGACCGGGTCGCGGGCCTATCGGTTCGCCGAGGGCGATGTACTGTGTTTCCGCACGCCGGTCGCGATGTCCTGTGATCGCCTCAGTTCCTGGCCTCTGGTCCGGCAGGGACGGGCGTTGTGTTCGGCCTGGCTCGAGCCGGCTGAAATCTCCCAACTACCCTTGGCGGACCTGTGGCTGATCCGTGATGCCCGCGCTCATGCACTGAACCTGGCGGATGGGCGGGAACTGCAACCGGGTCAGTGGTTCGACCTGGGAGACTACGGTCTGCTGGATACCTACGACTGCACGGAGGCCTTGCCCGATGCGGTGCTCGAAACCTGGGAGCCGCAGGACATTCGCCAGGTGCTGGGGGATGTGGTCGGTGCCCCGAGTGCCGAACGCGATAGCGTACTCAAGGCACTGGAGTTGGCTGGCACCTCCGGGAGCAGGGTCGCCTCGGGTGCGCTGAAGGGCTCCGCAGCCGCGGGGCGCTCGCAAGGGCGAGTAACGGTAGGGCGTACCTGGCTGGTGCCGGGTCTGGTCGCGGTGGTGATCCTGCTCATCTACTGGCAGGACCCCTATGGCACGCCGGTCGCACCCGGCACAAGGCCGCCCGCTGTGACAACGGCAACGGCGGGTGGAGGCTTCGATCCGCTGTGGTTCCTTGGCTCTGCCGGGGTGGTGACCGCCGGACTCTGGTTGTTGCGTCGGTTCATGCGTCAGCGTATCGAGGCCGAACGGCAGGCATTGGTCAAACAGGCACGTGCTCGCCAGCAGACGCCGGCGGGGCAGGTCGCTTCGCCCACCGCCACCAGCGGCGCATCGGTGCCTGAGCGGCGCAGACATGTGCCCGCTCTACTGTCGCGTTGGCGCCAATGGCTGAAGCGGATGGCGATGGCTTCGCACCTGGATGCACTGTTGAACCGCCAGCATGCCGCCTACATGCGGCGCATGCTCGAGATGTTCGAGCGGGGCGATATCGAGGCAGCGCTGCGGCATGCCATTCCCATGGGGGCAATGCTGCCAGCGAACAGGCACTGGGGGCGCTCAAGGCTCGCGATAACCTGACAGTGGGTCACGTCGCTGGCCGCGTACAAGGTGTGGACATGGCGGAAGACCTCAAGGCCCATCTGCTCCAGCTCTATCGTCGAACCTTCGGGGATCTCGACCGCAAGGGACGCATCGAGGAAGCCGTGTATGTCCTCGCCGAGCTGCTGCACGCGCGCCAGGAAGCCCTGGACTACCTGGAAAAGCACCAGCGCTACAAACAGGCGGCGGAGCTGGCACTGACCTGGGATATGCAACCGTCGACGATCGTCCGGCTGCTGTGCCTGGCTGACGATTGGCAGCGGGCGGTACTGGTCGCCCGTCGCGACAAGGCTTTTGCCGCTGCCGTGCTGAGCCTGCAGGCCGACTGGCCGGAGGCTGCCGAACGGTTGCGTCTGGAGTGGGCCGAAATGCTGGTCGGCCAGGGCGACTGGCTTGGAGCGGTGGAGGTGATCTGGCCACTGCCCGTCGAGCGCGAGCGAGCCCGGCAATGGCTGCTTGCCGCCGAGGCTGCCGGTGGCTCCCTGGCCGCTGCGGCGCTGGTCAAGCGGGCGGTGTTGCTGCCCGACACCCTGGCTGTCCATGGCCCCTACCTGCGTGCCTTGCGTGACGACCCCGAACGGGCTGACGAACGTGCCGTGCTGGCTATCGAGCTCATCTGCATCTCGCCATCGACGCACACCGTGCGCTCGCTGGCGGCCGCGGTGGTGCATGCTGTCCTGGCCGATCATGGCGACGGCCATCCCGGTATCACCGCCAAGGACATGTCGGCCCTGGTCAAGCTCAGCGGTGACGAGTTGCTCAAGCTCGATATGCCCAAGGGGGCGATTGCCGGCAATGAGCCGGTGGGCCTGCGCCCTGTGGTTCCGCCGCTGCACTGGTCGGCACCCGCCCCAGGTAGCCGTGCTCTGCATGACGTTGTGCCGTTGCGGGATGACCACTACCTGGCGGCGCTGGGTGAATCGGGAGCGGTCATGCTCGATCGGCTTGGCAGTATCCGTCAGCGTTTCGCCGTACCGGCCACTCGCCTGGTGATTGCTGGCAACCGCCGTGTCGCCCTGGCCCTGGCGCAGCGCGATACAGTCTGGCGCATCAGCAGGCTGGATCTGGTGACGGGGCAGGCCAGGGACCTGGGGGTGTTACCACTGGAGTTCTTTGCACGCCGATTCGACGGGCTGGCCTGGACTATCGCGAGCCGCGGGCAGGTGCGGGTGGTGGATGTCGACAGGGACTTCGCTACGCTCTGGCATGTCAGCGACCTGCCTGGCGACCTGATGTCCCTGGAGGCCTCGGCTGATCATGAGTACTGGTTGCTAAGCCTGGCCGACGGCACGACCGAGCAATGGACCTACCGCCTGCCGGAACGTCGCCTGCTCCACCGTGAGCGGGCGACCAAGCGTATTCGCCCCGAGACTTCATTGTACCGATACAGCCTTGGCGAATATCTGGAGTACTGGCTGGAGCCGGTTGCCGGTGCTGGCTTGGAACTGGTGGTCAACGGCAGCAAGACCTTGCGACGGTTTCGCCTCGACGAGAGGTTGGGAGAGGCACCCGAAGTGCTGTTCGGTAACGAACAGTGGTTGGTGGCGCAGTTCATGGCAAACGATGGGAATTATGAACTCCACTTCATGAGCCGCAGCCAGTCGCAGCTCTGCGCGATCCTGCAGTGGCCCTCTGAAGAATACCTCCGCTGCCGGCAGGTCGGCTCGGACTGGGTGTTCTTCGATTGGCGTGGACGCCTGTTCCATGTGAATGTCGAGACCGGCCTGGCCCGTGGCCTGAGTATTCGCTGAAGGCGCGCCCGCTCACGGCGGGCGGCGAGCAGCCGCGACAGTGTTTGACGGCTACACAAGCGCCTCGTCCCGCGGTTATTCTGAAGGTTCAGAGCGACCAGGCGACGGGGGAAGGGTGTCATGGAAAAAGTCATCGTCATCACCGGTGGTAGCCGTGGTATCGGCGCGGCGACGGCGTTGTTGGCGGCACGGCAGGGCTACCGCATCTGCATCAACTACCTGCGGGACGAAGATGCGGCCCACCGGGTGCAGGAACAGGTACGGGCGCTGGGCGCCCAGGCGATCACGGTGCGCGCGGATGTCAGCGACGAGGACGGGGTGATCCACCTGTTCCAGCGGGTCGACGCCGAACTCGGACCGGTCACCGCACTGGTGAACAATGCCGGAACGGTGGGGCAGAAGTCGCGGGTCGACGAGATGTCCGAGTTCCGCATCCTGCAGACCCTGAAGACCAACGTGCTGGGGCCGATGCTCTGCGCCAAGCACGCGGTGCTGCGCATGTCGACACGGCATGGCGGGCAGGGCGGCAGCATCGTCAACGTGTCGTCGGCGGCGGCTCGGCTCGGTTCGGCGAACGAGTATGTCGACTATGCGGCGTCCAAGGGCGCGCTGGACACCTTTACCCTGGGGTTGTCGAAGGAGCTGGCAGGTGAGGGGATCCGGGTCAATGCCGTGCGTCCCGGGTACATCTTTACCGAGTTTCATGCGCTGAGCGGCGACCCGGACCGGGTCAGCAAGCTGGAGCCGGGAATTCCCATGGGACGCGGCGGGCGTGCCGAAGAGGTGGCCGAGGGCATTATCTGGCTGCTCTCGGACAAGGCGTCCTACACCACCGGGACTTTCGTCGACCTTGCCGGCGGGCGCTGATCTCCTGACTGGGCGCAAGGCTTGACGGCCTATTCGCGGGCAAGCCCTGCTCCTACAGGCCGGAGTCGTACTCAGGATTACCAGACCCACTCTGTAGGAGCAGGGCTTGCCCGCGAATAGGTCCGCTCAGAACGAACGCACGATCCGCCCCAGGGTCTCCATGGCTTTCTCCGAAGCCTCGTTCCATGGGCTGCCATAGTTGAGGCGGATGCAATTGCGAAAGCGCCGCGCCGGGGAGAAGATCGGTCCCGGTGCGATGCTGATGCCCTGGGCCAGCGCCATCTGGAACAGCTTCAGCGAATCCATCTGTTCCGGCAGCTCCAGCCAGAGGAAGTAGCCACCAGCCGGCTGGCTGACCCGGGTCTGTGCCGGGAAATAGCGGGCGATCGCCGCGAGCATCGCACTCTGCTGTTCTTCCAGGGCATAGCGCAGGCGGCGCAGGTGGCGGTCGTAGCCGCCGTGCTGCAGGTAGTCGGCAATGGCCGCCTGGGCCGGCATCGAGGCGCACAGCGAGGTCATCAGCTTCAGCCGCTCGATCTTCTGCGCATACCGCCCCGCCGACACCCAGCCGATGCGGTAGCCGGGCGCCAGGCTCTTGGCGAACGAACCGCAGTGCATCACCAGCCCCTCGGTGTCGAAGGCCTTGGCCGGCTTGGGCGCCTGCTGCCCGTAGTACAACTCGGCGTAGACATCGTCCTCGATCAGCGGCACCTGGTGCTCGCGCAGCAACTCCACCAGTGCCTGTTTCTTCGCCTCGGGCATGGTCGCGCCCATCGGGTTCTGGAAACTGGTCATGCACCACACGGCCTTGATCGGATGCTTTTCGAGGTTCTGCGCCAGCACGCCGAGGTCGATACCGTCACGCGGGTGCACCGGGATCTCCACGGCCTTGAGCTTCAGGCGCTCCAACACCTGCAGACAGGCATAGAACGCCGGGGCCTCGATGGCCACCAGGTCGCCGGGTTCGGTCACCGCCTGCAGGCACAGGTTCAGCGCCTCCAGGGCGCCGTTGGTGATCAGCAGCTCCTCCATCGGCAGCATCAGCCCGCCGACCATGTAGCGCAGGGCGATCTGCCGGCGCAGTTGCGGGTTGCCCGGTGACAGGTCGGTGACCACCATGCGCGGGTCCATCTCGCGGCTGGCGCTGGCCAGGGAACGGGCCAGGCGTTGCAGCGGGAACAGCGTCGGGCTGGGGAAGGCCGAGCCGAAGGGCACGGTGGTCGGGTCCTTGATCGAGTCGAGCACCGAGAACACCAGTTCGCTGACGTCGACCTCGGTGGACTCGTGCACCTGGCTGCTGATCACCGGCTCCGAGAACGGGCTGGGCGCATGGGTGTTGACGAAGTAGCCCGAGCGCGGCCGGGCCCGGATCAGCCCACGGCGTTCCAGCAGGTAGTAGGCCTGGAACACCGTGGACGGGCTGACGCCGTAGGTCTGGCTGGCATAACGGACCGACGGCACCCGCTGGCCGGGGCCGAGGACGCCGGAGCGGATCAGTTCAGCGATGTCGTCGGCGAATTTTTCGTAGCGTTTCATGGTGGCTTGGCTCATTGGATACGGGCACGCAACGGCAGGTTTTCGGTTGTCTTGTTGGAGCTGGCTGTTGTAACTGTCGGGACGCTAACCTGTGGGAGCCGGACCGCCGGCTCCCACAGTGTTGCGTCCCACACTCCCCGCAGGCCCTGGGGTTGGCGCCCCGGGGATTCTAGGTCATCAACGGTTCATCGGGGCGACGAAGCGGCTGTTCGCCACGCTGTAGACGCCTGGCTCATCGATGTCGACCAGGCGGAAGGCGAGCTCCTGGGAGCTGCTCTTCGCCCGCTCGGTGGTCATCGCCACCGAGACCGGGAAGTCGGCGATCTCGCCGGCCGCCAGGCTCAGTTCGGTGCGACCCTGCAGCTGGAAGCCGTCGCCGTCGATCAGTTCCAGGCGGTACTGCTGGCGCTGCTGGGTCTTGTTGATGACCTTGAGGCTGTAGATGTTCTCGATCTGCCCCAGGCTGTTCTCGCGGAACAGGCCACGGTCCTTGCTGACATCCAGCGAGACCATCGGCCGCTGCACCAGCGCCACCGCCAGCGCGCCGATCATGATCAGCAGCACGGCGCTGTAGCCGACCAGGCGCGGCCGCAGCAGGTGGGTGCGGCCGCCCTGCAACCGATGCTCGGAGGTGTAGCTGACCAGGCCGCGGGCATAGCCCATCTTGTCCATGATCGAGTCGCAGGCGTCGATGCAGGCGGCGCAGCCGATGCATTCCATCTGCAGGCCGTCGCGGATGTCGATGCCGGTGGGGCAGACCTGCACGCACATGCGGCAGTCGATGCAGTCGCCGAGGCCGACGCTGGCCGGCGCCACTTCGCGCTTGCGCGGGCCCCGGTTCTCGCCGCGGGCGGCATCGTAGGAGATGGTCAGGGTGTCCTTGTCGAACATCACGCTCTGGAACCGCGCATAGGGGCACATGTGCATGCACACCGCCTCGCGCAGCCAGCCGGCGTTGATGTAGGTGGCGCCGGTGAAGAACAGCACCCAGAACAGGCTGACCCCGCCCAGTTGCAGGCTCAGCAGTTCCTGCACCAGCGGGCGGATCGGGGTGAAGTAGCCGACGAAGGTCAGCCCGGTGATCAGGCTGATCGCCAGCCACAGGGTGTGCTTGGCGGCGCGCCGGGCCAGCTTGTTCGGCCCCCAGGGCGCGGCCTGCAGCTTGATCCGCTGGTTGCGCTCGCCCTCGGTGACTTTCTCGCACCACATGAACAGCCAGGTCCAGGAACTCTGCGGGCAGGTGTAACCGCACCAGACACGTCCGGCGAACACGGTGATGGCGAACAGGCCGAAGGCACAGATGATCAGCAACGCCGAGAGCAGGATGAAATCCTGCGGCCAGAAGGTCGCGCCGAAGATATGGAACTTGCTGTTGGCCAGGTCCCAGAGCACCGCCTGGCGGCCGCCCCAGTTCAACCAGACGGTGCCGAAGAACAGCAGGAACAGAAAGCCCGCGCCGCTGATGCGCAGGCTGCGGAACAGGCCGGTGAAACTGCGGGTGTGAATCAGGTTGTCGCTCGACTTGGCCTTCATCTTGTTGGGGCGCGAAGGCTCGAAGGTGTCAACTAACTGGACGGGGATTCTTTCGCTCATGATCTGTCGCTCGTCAGCCTCCATCAGGCCAGGACACTATGCCGAGCGAACTGTTTGCATAACAGACTCAGGTATCTGAATAAAAAGCGGATCAGATGGCGCCGGAAAAATCCCTGCGACAACTTGTCATCCCCGGTGCAGGCCACGCCGGCGTGCGCCTGCCGGCGCCTGGCACAGGTGCCGGGCGGGCAGGCTGACACGGGTCAATCAAATCACCGAATCACTCGACGTCGCCTTCACATGGTGACGGCCGTCGAAGGCGCCGGCGACGGTCAGGGCGTCGGCTTCGGCCTCGGTGATCCAGATCTGCCGGCCATCGAGTTCGGCGCGGGACATGCTCCTGGCGTCGTCGGTGGTGATTTTCACATCCCTGGCCAAGCCGCTGATCCGGGTGTCGTTTTCCTGCAGGGTGCAGGTCTGGCTGGCGCGATCGATTTGCACGGGCATGGTGTTCTCCTCATTTCTCCGGGCTGACAGGATTTAGGGTGCGGGCAGGGGGCTTCGTTCGCCGCAGCCGATTAGCGGTCAACGGTCGAACCGTTGCCCGCGATCCGCTGTCCACCGTCTGTCGAGCTCAGAGAGGTTGGGGACATGGACGCCGTGTGGCACACCGTATGGGTAACGCTGCAAGCCGAATTCGCCGATATCGGCGATATCCGCGAGGTCACGCGCATCACCCTGCGCCTGCTGATCGCCGCGCTGCTGGGCGGCCTGCTCGGTTTCGAGCGCGAACAGAAGGGCAAGGCTGCGGGTGTGCGCACGCACATGCTGGTGGCCCTCGGTGCGGCGCTGTTCGTCCTGGTGCCGCAGGTGTCCGGTGCCCAGGCCGATGCGATGAGCCGGGTGGTCCAGGGGGTGATCGCCGGCATCGGTTTCCTCTGCGCCGGTACGATCCTCAAGGGGCATGCCGACGAGGCGGGGCAGCACGTCAAGGGCCTGACCACCGCCGCCGGGTTGTGGATGACCGCCGCCATCGGCGTGGCGGTGGGCCTGGGGCGCGAGGCCACGGCGGTGCTCAGCACGCTGCTGGCGCTGGCGGTGTTCAGCCTGATGCCGGGAATCGTCCGGCTGTTGGAAAAGGATCGTCGCTGATCCCATTCACCCAGGCATTGTGGCGCCGACACTACCGCTTTCGCGGGCAAGCCCGGCTCCTACGGGAGCGTGTCCGTCAGGGACGTGTCCGTGTTCAGGCTTGACTATGCTTGTTCCGCGATCACCGGCGGCATGGTCGTCGGTGGATCGATCTTGGGCGGCGGTGTGCTCTCCGGGGGCTCCCGCTCGGGAACCGGTTGCGGTTCGGTGGGGGGCAGGGTCGGCTGGTCGATATTGGGATCGGGGGTTTCCGCCGGAATCGGAATGTTCATGGGCACTCCTGGGTGCATGGCCATCAGGTGCTGCGGTTGACCCCGTTGCAACGCAATCGACTGCATTTTCTGGACGAGCGGCCCGTTCGCCAAATCCGTCTGAACTTTTGCGCCACCGACCGGCTCCGAACTTGAGCGGCCTTTACAGGACGAAGCCGGATGATCACGCAAGGTAGAGCGTCCACAGGACGTAAGGAGCGATGCTCGATGACAACTGATAAACCGCTGGATGAGCAGGTCGCCGAAGTCCTGCCGTTGTCCCAGGCGCTATTGCTGCCGCGCATCGCCATCGAGAATGTGATGCCGGCCATCGACGGCGGCCAGTTCGCGGTCAAGGCCGTGGTCGGGCAGGAGGTGACCGTGACGGCCCGGGTGTTCGTCGACGGCCATGACAAGCTGGCGGTGCTGCTGGCCTGGAAGCCGCTCGAGGCCGAGGATTGGCAGCGCGCGGTGATGACCGACCAGGGCAACAACCATTGGCGGGGCCGCCTGCGCGTCGGCGGCCAGGGCCGTTACGTGTACCGGATCGAGGCCTGGATCGATCAGTTCGGCAGTTACTGCTATGAACTGGAAAAGAAATTCGTCGCCGCGGTGCCCATCGACCTGGAATTGCAGGAGGGCCGCGAGCACGTGCGCCAGGCCAGCGAGCGCAGCCAGGGCGAGCAGGCCGAACGCCTGGCGGCGTTGTACGACGAGCTGTCGCAGCGTTCGAACGAGGGTCAGGTGGAATGTTTCCTCAAGCCGGCCACCGCCGTGCTGATGCGCCAGGCCGACCACCAGGCCTATCTCAGCCTCAGCCAGGACTTCGCCCTGGATGTGGAGCGTCAACGGGCGCAATTCGCCAGTTGGTACGAGCTGTTTCCGCGTTCGGTCACCGACGATGCCGCGCGCCATGGCACCTTCAATGATGTGCATGCCCGCCTGCCGGCGATCCGCGACATGGGTTTCGATGTGCTGTACTTCCCGCCGATCCATCCGATCGGCCGTCGTCATCGCAAGGGACCGAACAACTCGCTCACCGCCGGCCCCGACGACCCGGGCAGCCCGTACGCCATCGGCAGCGAAGAGGGCGGGCACGAGGCGATCCATCCGCAACTGGGCACTCGCGAGGACTTTCGCCGGCTGGTGGCCGCCGCCGCCGAGCACGGCCTGGAGATTGCCCTGGACTTCGCCATCCAGTGTTCCCAGGACCACCCCTGGCTGCAGCAGCACCCCGGCTGGTTCAACTGGCGCCCGGACGGCACGATCAAGTACGCCGAGAACCCGCCGAAGAAATACCAGGACATCGTCAACGTCGACTTCTATGCCGCCGACGCCGTGCCCAGTCTGTGGATCGAGCTGCGTGACATCGTGGTCGGCTGGGTCGAGGAGGGCGTGAAGATCTTTCGCGTCGACAACCCGCACACCAAGCCGCTGCCGTTCTGGCAATGGCTGATCGCCGACGTTCGTGGCCGTTACCCCGAGGTGATCTTTCTCGCCGAGGCGTTCACCGCACCGGCGATGATGGCGCGCCTGGGCAAGATCGGTTATTCCCAGAGCTACACCTATTTCACCTGGCGCAATACCAAGGCCGAGCTGGCCAGCTATTTCTCCGAGCTGAATCAGTCGCCATGGCGCGAGTGCTACCGGCCGAACTTCTTCGTCAATACGCCGGACATCAACCCCACCTTCCTGCATGAGTCGGGGCGGGCCGGGTTCCTCATCCGGGCCGCGCTGGCGACCATGGGCTCGGGCCTGTGGGGCATGTACTCGGGTTTCGAGATCTGCGAGTCGGCGCCGTTGCCGGGCAAGGAGGAATACCTCGACTCGGAGAAGTACCAGATCCGTCCGCGGGACTACAGCGCGCCGGGCAACATCATCGCCGAGATCGCCCAGCTCAACCGCATCCGCCGCCAGCATCCGGCGTTGCAGACGCACCTGGGGTTACAGGTCTACAACGCCTGGAACGACAACATCCTGTATTTCGGCAAGCGCACCGCGGACCGTAGCAGCTTCATCCTGGTGGCGGTCAGCCTCGACCCGCACAACGCCCAGGAGGCGCATTTCGAGCTGCCGCTGTGGGAGTTCGGCCTGCCCGACGACGCCCAGACCCGCGGCGAAGACCTGATGAATGGCCATACCTGGACCTGGTACGGCAAGACCCAGTGGATGCGTATCGAGCCCTGGCACCAGCCGTTCGGGATCTGGCGCATCCAGCCGCTCTGATGAGCAGGCGCTAACCAAAGGAGTTCGCCATGGCGAAGAAATCCCGCCCTGCAACCTTCATCAACGACCCGCTCTGGTACAAGGACGCGGTCATCTACCAGGTCCATGTAAAGTCCTTTTTCGATTCCAACAACGACGGGATCGGCGACTTTCCCGGGCTGATCGCCAAGCTCGACTACATCGCCGACCTGGGCGTCAATACCATCTGGCTGCTGCCGTTCTACCCCTCGCCACGTCGCGACGATGGCTATGACATCGCCGAGTACCGTGGGGTGCACCCGGACTACGGCACCCTGGCCGACGCCCGGCGCTTTATCGCCGAGGCGCACAAGCGCGGCCTGCGGGTGATCTGCGAACTGGTGATCAACCACACCTCCGACCAGCACCCATGGTTCCAGCGGGCGCGCCGGGCCAGGCGCGGTTCCAGCGCGCGGGATTTCTACGTCTGGTCCGACACCGATGACAAGTACGACGGCACCCGGATCATCTTTCTCGACACCGAGAAGTCCAACTGGACCTGGGACCCGGTGGCCGGCCAGTACTTCTGGCACCGTTTCTATTCCCACCAGCCGGACCTGAACTTCGACAACCCGCAGGTGATGAAGGCGGTGCTGTCGGTGATGCGCTACTGGCTCGACATGGGCGTCGACGGCCTGCGCCTGGACGCCATCCCGTATCTGATCGAACGCGATGGCACTAACAACGAGAACCTGCCCGAGACCCACGATGTGCTCAAGCGCATCCGTGCCGAGATCGACGCCCATTACCCCGACCGCATGCTCCTGGCCGAGGCCAACCAGTGGCCGGAAGACACCCAGTTGTATTTCGGCGAGCAGAAGGGCGACCACGGCGACGAATGCCACATGGCCTTCCACTTTCCGCTGATGCCGCGCATGTACATGGCGCTGGCCCAGGAGGACCGTTTCCCGATTACCGACATCCTGCGCCAGACCCCGGAGATTCCCGCCAACTGCCAGTGGGCGATCTTCCTGCGCAACCACGATGAGCTGACCCTGGAGATGGTCACCGACCGCGAGCGCGACTACCTGTGGAACTACTACGCCGCCGATCGCCGGGCGCGGATCAACCTTGGCATCCGCCGGCGTCTGGCGCCTCTGCTCGAGCGCGACCGTCGGCGCATCGAACTGCTCAACAGCCTGCTGCTGTCGATGCCGGGCACGCCGACCCTGTACTACGGCGACGAGATCGGTATGGGCGACAACATCTACCTGGGCGACCGCGACGGCGTGCGCACGCCGATGCAGTGGTCGATCGACCGCAACGGCGGCTTTTCCCGCGCCGACCCGGCGAGCCTGGTATTGCCGCCGATCATGGACCCGCTCTACGGCTATGCGTCGGTGAACGTCGAGGCCCAGGCCGGCGATCCGCATTCGCTGCTGAACTGGACCCGGCGCCTGCTGGCGGTGCGCAAGCAGCAGAAGGCTTTCGGCCGTGGCAGCCTGAAGATGCTCTCGCCGGCCAACCGCCGGATTCTCGCCTACACCCGCGAGTACACCGATGCCGAGGGCAAGAGCGAAATCATCCTCTGCGTCGCGAACGTCTCGCGCACGGCCCAGGCGGCGGAGCTGGAGCTGTCGCAGTTCGCCGGCCGGGTGCCAGTGGAGATGCTCGGTGGCAATGCCTTTCCGCCGATCGGTCAACTGAACTTCCTGCTGACCCTGGCGCCCTACGGCTTCTACTGGTTTCTGCTCGCTTCGCAGACCCAGATGCCCGCCTGGCACGTGGAGCCGCCGCAGTGCATGCCGGACTTCACCACCCTGGTGTTGAAAAAGCGCCTTGAAGAACTGCTCGAAGCGCCGGCCCGCACCAGCCTGGAGCAGACCTCGCTGCCCGAATGGCTGCCGATGCGCCGCTGGTTCGCCGACAAGCATGCGCCGATCGAGCAGGTGCATATCGCCTATGGCCTGCGTTTCGGCGAGCCGCAGCGGCCGGTGCTGCTCAGTGAAGTGCACGTCACCGTCGGCGGCCAGGTCAGTCGCTACCAGGTGCCGTTCGGCCTGCTCGCCGAGGAGCAGATCAACGCCGCGTTGCCGCAGCAACTGGCCCTGGCCCGGGTGCGCCGTGGACGGCAGGTGGGGCTGATCACCGATGCCTTCAGCCTCGACAGCTTCGTGCGGGCGGTGATCCAGGGACTGCAGGAGGGCCGCGTACTGAGCGGCGAGGCCGGCGAGCTGCACTTCCAGGCCACCGCCGAATTGCTGGCGCAGCCGCTGCCGGCGGATGCCGAAGTGCGTTACCTGTCGGCCGAGCAGTCCAACAGCTCGGTGGTGGTGGGTGAGCGGGTGATGCTCAAGCTGATCCGCAAGGTCAGTGCCGGTATCCACCCGGAACTGGAAATGAGCGCCTACCTGGGCGCCGGCGGCTACCGCCATATTTCGCCATTGCTGGGCTCGGTGGTGCGTCGCGACCCGGCGGGCGAGGAGAGCCTGCTGATGATTGCCCAGGGCCTGCTGAACAACCAGGGCGATGCCTGGGTCTGGACCCAGAACAACCTGGAGCGGGCGATTCGTGACGAGCTCGCCGATGGCACGGCGGAGCACGAGGTGTCCATCGATGCCCACGACGAACTGGTGAATTTCGCCGGCCTGCTCGGCCAGCGTCTGGGCGAAATGCACCAGGTCCTGGCCGCACCGACTGACAACCCGGCCTTCAGCGCCGAGGTCAGCACCGGCAAGGACGGCCAGGCCTGGGGCAAGCACATCGGCAGCCAGGTCACCCGTGCCCTGCAACTGCTCGAACAGCACCAGGCGCAGTTGCCGGCCGCGGACCAGGCCCTGGTCGCCCGGCTGGTCGCCGGGAAAAAGGCCATCCTCGCCCATGTCCAGGCCCTGGCCGCCCAGGCGGTAGGCGGCTTGCGCATCCGCGTGCATGGCGACCTGCACCTGGGGCAGGTGCTGGTGGTGCAGGGCGATGCCTACCTGATCGACTTCGAGGGCGAACCGGCGCGTTCGTTGCAGGAACGGCGGGGCAAGCACAGTCCGTACAAGGACGTCAGCGGCGTGCTGCGCTCGTTCGACTATGCCGCGGTGATGGCCCTCGACAGCTCTCACAGCGTCGACGCTTCCGAGGCGGCGCAAGCTGCGTTGACGCGAGTGACCGAGCGCTACCTGAAGGAATCGCGGCAGGCCTTTATCCGGGCATATGAGCAGGCAACGACTAGTCTTGCTCATGCGTGGCAGGATCCGGCGGGCGCGCAAGCGGCCCTGGCCCTGTTCAGTCTGGAGAAGGCTGCCTATGAAATTGCCTATGAGGCACAGAATCGTCCGACCTGGCTGCGGGTACCGTTGCACGGTCTGGACAGACTGTTGAGTGAGGTGAAAACCTTGTCCGGTGGAGAGTCGTTATGAGTTCAAGCAAGGAACAAGGTAAAGCCAGGGTCGGCCTGTTGCCGGCGGCCCGTGATATCGAGGCGCTGGTGCGGGCCGAACACCAGGACCCGTTCGCCGTTCTCGGGCCCCATGACGACGGGGCGGGCGGGCAGATCATCCGTGCGTTCCTGCCCGGTGCGCTGAGTGTCGAGGTGCTGGCCCGGGAGGACGGCCAGGTGCTCGGCGCCCTCGGTGAAACCGAAGTGCCGGGGCTGTATGCCGGCCGGTTCGAGCCGCCCCGGCCCTATCTGTTGCGTATCCAGTGGGCCGGCGGCGAACAGGTGGGTGAAGACCCCTACAGCTTCGGCCCGTTGCTGGGCGAAATGGACCTGTACCTGTTCGCCGAGGGCAATCACCGCGACTTGAGCACATGCCTGGGGGCGCAACTGACCCAGGTCGACGGCATCGACGGTGTGCGCTTTGCCGTGTGGGCGCCGAATGCCCGACGGGTGTCGGTGGTCGGCGACTTCAACAGTTGGGATGGCCGCCGCCACCCGATGCGCCTGCGTCACCCCAGCGGGGTCTGGGAGATCTTCATCCCGCGGCTGCAGCCCGGCGAGTCGTACAAGTACGAGATCCTCGGGCCGCATTCAATTCTGCCGCTCAAGTCCGATCCCGTGGCCCTGGCCACCCAGCTGCCGCCGGACACCGCCTCGCGGGTGGCGGCGCCGTTGCGGATCGACTGGCAGGACCATGAGTGGATGCAGTCCCGGGGCGAGCGGCAACGCACCAGCGCCGCGCTGTCGATCTACGAACTGCACGCCGGCTCCTGGCAGTGCGAGACCGACGAGGTTGGCGAGGTTTCCCGCCGCTACGGTTGGGCCGAGCTGGCCGAGCGGCTGATTCCCTATGTGCAGCAGTTGGGCTTCACCCATATCGAGCTGATGCCGATCATGGAGCATCCCTTCGGCGGCTCCTGGGGCTACCAGCCGCTGTCGCAGTTCGCCCCGAGTGCCCGCTACGGCACGCCGGAGGAGTTCGGCGCGTTCGTCAACGCCTGCCACCAGGCCGGTATCGGCGTGATTCTCGACTGGGTGCCGGCGCATTTCCCCACGGATGCCCATGGCCTGGCGCAGTTCGATGGCACCGCCCTGTATGAGTACGGCAACCCGCTGGAGGGTTTCCACCAGGACTGGGACACGCTGATCTACAACCTCGGGCGCACCGAAGTGCATGGCTTCATGCTGGCTTCGGCGCTGCACTGGCTCAAGCACTTCCACGTCGACGGGCTGCGGGTCGATGCGGTGGCGTCGATGCTCTACCGCGACTATTCGCGCAAGGCCGGTGAGTGGGTGCCCAACCGCCACGGCGGTCGGGAAAACCTCGAGGCCATCGATTTCCTGCGCCATCTCAACGACGTGGTGGCCCTCGAGGCGCCGGGGGCGCTGGTGATCGCCGAGGAGTCGACGGCCTGGCCGGGGGTCAGCCAAGGCACCCAGCAGGGCGGCCTGGGCTTTGCCTACAAGTGGAACATGGGCTGGATGCACGACTCGCTGCATTACATCCAGCAGGACCCGGTGTACCGCGCCCATCACCACAATGAACTGAGTTTCGGCCTGGTCTATGCCTGGTCCGAGCGCTTCATCCTGCCGATCTCCCATGACGAGGTGGTGCATGGCAAGCATTCGCTGATCGACAAGATGCCCGGTGATCGGTGGCAGAAGTTCGCCAACCTGCGGGCCTACCTGAGTTTCATGTGGGCGCACCCGGGCAAGAAACTGCTGTTCATGGGCTGCGAGTTCGGCCAGTGGCGTGAGTGGAACCATGACCGGCAACTGGACTGGTACCTGCTGCAGTACTCCGAGCACCTGGGAGTGCAGAAGCTGGTGAGCGATCTGAACCAGCTGTATCGCCAGGAGCCGGCGCTGCACGAGCAGGACGACCTGCCCCAGGGCTTCCAGTGGCTGATTGGCGATGACGCGAGCAACAGCGTCTATGCCTGGTTGCGCTGGAGTCGCGAAGGTCGGCCGCTGCTGGTGATCGCCAACTTCACGCCGGTACCGCGGGAGGGCTACCGCATCGGCGTGCCGTTCGCCGGGCAGTGGCAGGAGGTGATCAACAGTGATGCGGCGATCTATGCCGGATCCAACTATGGCAATGGCGGCGGGGCATTCACCGAGGACATCGCCAGCCATGGGCAGGGCTCCTCGCTGGTGCTGAACCTGCCGCCGCTGGCGGTACTGATGCTGCAGCCGGTGTCCTGATGCCGACATGACGCCGGGAGCCGCACTTGTCCCGGCTCCTCGTGCCTACAGGATGGGGTGCGGTGGCCTCAGATGAACACCATTTCGAACGGCTGCCGGGCCTGTTCGATCAGGTTGGGCTTGAGGACGGGCGGGATGCCGCTTTCCGGGTCGCCCTGCAACTGGCTGTGAAAGGCGTGCAGCGCATGTTGCTTGCGTGCCACGCCCCAGGTGTTCAGGCGTATCTTGCGGGCCCGGTGCCAGGGCAGCAGGTACTCTTCGCGCAGCGGGCGGAACCAGGTCCAGACCGGCACCTCGACCAGCCGCGCGCCCGTGGCGGCACAGGCCCTGGCACTGGCGCGACCGACCGCGTCATGGTCACTGTCGCCGTCCTCGCGCCAGGTGGTGAAGACCACGTCGTCATGGCGCAGATAACGCCGCAGATACTGGCAGATCGCATCCTCCTGCTGTTCCAGCGCGCCGTGGCGAAAGCCGCCACGTATCCACTTCAGGCAGTGCAACTCGATCCCCAGGCGCCGCAGCGCCTCGGCGGTTTCCTGGGGGCAGACCACGCTCAGGCGCTGTTCCGACCAGAGCTGGGAACCCGGATAGATGGCGCAGCCATCGGTCAGGGAAATCAGTTGCAGGGGATGCCCGAGGGTCGAGAGCATCTGCAGCACGCCGCCGCAGGCATGGATTTCATCACCGGGATGGGGGGCAATGACCACGACCCGTCCGCCCGGTTCGACCAGGCGGTTGAGGTTCAGGCACGGCACCCTGGCCAGTTGCCGGGAAGCACTCCAGATCGGCGGCGCGGCCTGATGTCGGGCAGCGGATTGATATTTCATGGGTTCCACATCCTTGTGCGGGAAGTTCGTGCAGCCCCTGGTGGAGGGGCTGCGGGCGCCTCGATCCTGAAGCGCCGAATTCAAGTATCGCTCATGTGGCCCGAAATGCGACTTTTTATTGTCGCTTCGAGACGCCGCCCCCTATTCCCGGTGCAATTCGAACAGCACCAGTGAACGCCCGGTCACGGTGTACTCGCGGTCGAAGTCGAACTGCTCGCGGCCATGGATCTGCGCGTCGTTGGTGTCGAGCATGCAGGTCCAGTAGCGGCCCTGGGGCACGGCCGGCAGGCGGAAGTTGACCCCGTCATGGTGGGCGTTGACCACGATCAGCAGGGTCGCGTCGGCCCCGGTGCGGCGCAGGCCGGAGACCTGGGCGCGGCCGTCGAGCAGGATGCCCAGGCAGCGGCCGTGGCGGTCGTGCCACTGTTCGGTGGTCATTTCGTTGCCATCGGGTGACAGCCAGGTGACGTCCTTGACCCCGAGTTCCTCGTTGTAGCGGCCGACCAGGAAACACCCGCGCCGCAGAATCGGGTAGGCCAGACGCAGCTTGGCCAGGCGTTTGACGAAGGCGAGCAGGGAGTGGCCGTCGTCGTCCAGGTTCCAGTTCACCCAGCCGATTTCGCTGTCCTGGCAATAGGCGTTGTTGTTGCCGTGCTGGGTGCGGGCGAATTCGTCGCCGGCGACGATCATCGGCGTGCCCTGGGCCAGCAGCAGGGTGGCGAAGAAGTTGCGCATCTGGCGCAGGCGCAGCGCGTTGATCGCCGGGTCGTCGGTGGGGCCCTCGACGCCATGGTTCCAGGACAGGTTATTGTTGCTGCCGTCCTGGTTGTTCTCGTCGTTGGCCTCGTTGTGCTTGTCGTTGTACGACACCAGGTCGTGCAGGGTGAACCCGTCATGGGCGGTGATGAAGTTGACCGAGGTGTAGGGGCGTCGGCCGCGCTGGTTGAACATCTCGCCCGAGGCGGTCATGCGCGCGGCGAAGTCGGCGAGCTGGCCGTCGTCGCCTTTCCAGAAGGCGCGCACGGTGTCGCGGAAACGATCGTTCCATTCGACCCAGCCCGGCGGAAAGCCACCGACCTGGTAGCCGCCGGGGCCGCAGTCCCAGGGCTCGGCGATCAGCTTGACCTGGCGCAGCACCGGGTCCTGGCGACAGGCGACGAGGAAGCTGTGGCGCTCGTCGAAACCGTCGTGGTAGCGCCCGAGAATGGTCGCCAGGTCGAAGCGGAAACCGTCCACGTGCATCTCCGTGGCCCAGTAGCGCAGCGAGTCGGTGACCATCTGCAAAACGCACGGGTGGCTCAGGTCGAGGGTGTTGCCGGTGCCCGAGTCGTTGATGTAGTAGCGCTTGTCGTCGGGCATCAGCCGGTAGTAGGAGGCGTTGTCGATGCCGCGCATGGACAGCGTCGGGCCCTGCTCGTTGCCTTCGGCGGTGTGGTTGTAGACCACGTCGAGGATCACCTCCAGGCCGGCCGCGTGCAGGTGCGCGACGGCCTCCTTGAACTCGGCGATCTTGCCGCTGGCGAGGTAGCGTGGGTCGGGGGCGAAAAAGGCGATGCTGTTGTAGCCCCAGTAGTTGGTCATGCCCTTGTGCAGCAGGTGCTGGTCATTGACGAAGGCGTGGATCGGCAGCAGTTCCACCGAGGACACGCCGATGGAGCGGATGTGCTCCAGCACTTCGTCGACCATCAGCCCGGCGAAGGTGCCACGGATCGCCTCGGGGACGGCGGGATGGCGCTTGGTCAGGCCGCGCACGTGGGCCTCGTAGATGATGGTGCGCTCCCAGGGCACGTTTACCCGCTGGTCGCGGCCCCAGGTGTGGGCGGGGTCGATGACCTTGCTCTTGGGCACGAAGGGCGCGCTGTCGCGTTCGTCGAAGCTGAGGTCGCCGTCCGGGTGGCCGATGGTGTAGCCGAACAGCGCCTCGGACCATTTCAGTTCGCCGACCAGTTGCTTGGCGTAGGGGTCGATCAGCAGCTTGTTGGGGTTGAAGCGGTGGCCGTTGCCCGGGTCGTAGGGGCCGTGCACCCGGTAGCCGTAGATCAGTCCGGGATGGGCGTCGGGCAGGTAGCCGTGGTAGATCTCGTCGGTGTACTCGGGCAGCTCGATGCGCTCCAGTTCCACCTCGCCGCTGGCGTCGAACAGGCAGAGTTCGACCTTGGTGGCATGGGCGGAGAACAGCGCGAAATTGACGCCCAGGCCGTCCCAGGTGGCCCCGAGGGGGAAGGGCAGGCCCTCGCGGATACGCGAGGCCTGGGGAGTGGGTTTGTCGTGCTTTGGCTTGCTCATGGGTGCTCCTGCTGAGAGTGGTGGCCCTTCAAATATCCCCGACACCGTTCGGACTTTTGTGGGGGCATGCCTGAGGGGGCAATTGGCGGGCAAGCCCGTTCCCGCCCCCGATCCATGGGCGACTCGGACCCTGTGGGAGCCGGCAAGCCGGCTCCAGCGAGAGGAGGATCGAGGTGTTCTTCAGCGGCTCAGTTGGCCGCCGGTTTGCGTGGCGCCCGGGGCTTCTTGACGGCCGGCTCCGTGGCCTTGGTCGCCACCGGCTTGGCCGTGCTCTTGGTAGCCGGCTTGGCCGCGGTGGCGGCCTTGGGCTTGGCCTTGGCGGCCGTGGCCGGCCTGCTCGGTGCCAGGGCCTCGGCCTCGGCCAGCTTGCGGGCCATTTCCCAGTGGCGGGCCTCCTGGCCGTCGGGACGGCCCTCCGACTCCCAGATCTGATAGGCAAACTCGCGGATGCGTTTTTCGTCGGTACTCATCGCCATGCTCCTGAACAGACACTCAAGTTTGGGTAAAGAGATTGACCGGGAAGTCTCCCAGTGCGTCACCGACCATAAGCTCCCCATGGGGTGTGACTGCACCTGCGGAAAAAAGTCCCCTTAATTTGCCGTGCGGGGCGGCGAGCGGCAGTTTGATCCGGGTATCACCCCACGTCGCCGGGGCTACCCAGGGCCGACCGACCTCGGCCAACAACCCATGTGCCAGCCTTGGCACCACCACGATGGCCTGTTGCGTCGCGTGGCCACGACGCAAGGCCAGTACCTTTTCGGCGTGTTCGCCACACACCTCCAGGGGCTGATAGTCGCCACGACGAAACAGTTCCGGGTGCCGGGCCCGCACGTCCAGGGTCCGGGCGATCAATGCCTGCTTGATCCGTCCGCTGCGCCAGTCGTCGATCAGTTCCCCGGGCGTGCCCGCTGCCTGAAGTGCCGCTTGCCGGGTGGCGAAATCCACCGGGCGACGGTTGTCCGGGTCGACCAGGCTGAAGTCCCAGAACTCGTTGCCCTGGTACAGGTCCGGCAGCCCCGGCACGCTCATGCGCAGCAGGCATTGCGCCAGGCTGTTGAGCGCACCGGTCGGGGCGATGGTGTGCACCGCGGTGGCGATCGCCGTGCGCAGTGCCAGCCCCTCGGGCTTGAGCAGCAGCGTCTGGAGAAAGTCGTGGCAGGCGTTTTCATAGGCCTCGTTCGGCGCGCTCCAACTGCTCTGCAACTTGGCTTCGCGCAGGGCCTTGCGCTGCCATTGGCCGAGACGTTCAGCGTAGTCGCGCAAGGCGGCCTGGTCGTCGACGGCCAGGTCCAGGGGCCAACTGCCGAGCAGGGTCTGGTAGAGCATCAGCTCATCGCCAGGCGAAGGCGCGTCCGGGCTGCTGCGCAGCGCAGTCGCCAGCTCACGCCAGTGTTCGACCCAGCCGGTATAGGTGTCGGCGCATTCACTCAACACGGCCAGACGCGCCCGGCTGTCCTCGCCGCGCTTGTGGTCATGGGTGGCGCTGGTCAGCAGGTTGTCGGGGAAGGCTGCCAGCCGTTGCCGGTTGGCCTGGTGGAAGTCCGCCGGCGGCGCGCTGAACTGTTCGGTGGAAAAGCCCACGTCGTTGCGCGACAGCAGGACCGCCGAGCGATAGAACGCGGTGTCCTCGACGGCCTTGGCGGCGGTCGGCGAGGTCAGTTGCTGGAAGCGCACGCAGGCGTGGCGCAGCAACTTGCGCTCGCGGCCCGGTGGACGCTGGCGCCAGGGTTGGCCGCCGAGCCACTGCTGCAGATAGTCGAGCACCGGCCAGTCGGCTTCGCCGAGGGTGGTACGGGCGCCCGCCAGGGCCTGCTGGAAGAACGGCTCGTCGTCGGCCGGGCGGCCGCACGCGTTGATGTAGGTGCGGTACACCGGGTAGTGCACGATCAGTTCCTGCAGCGCCCGACGGATCGCGCCGAGGGTCAGGTCGCGGCTCATGACATTGTCCCGGGCGACCTGCAGCAGGGCCTGGGCGACGCTCTCGAAGTCGCCGGCCAGCGAGCCGTTGAGCATCTGCTGGCGCGCCAGCCGGGCTTCTTCGCCGAACGCGGCGGGCCGCTCGCTGAGCTGGCTCCAGAGCCTGGCCAGCGGTTCGGCCCCGCGGGGATCGTGCTGCAGCAGCGACAGCTGGTTCATGAATTCGTAACCGGTGGTGCCATGGACCCTCCAGTCGCGGTGCAGTTTCTCGCCCTGGCCAAGGATCTTCTCGACGTAGATCGGCAGGTGTCGCCCCGGCGCCAGGGCGTCGACCCGCCGCCGCAGTCGGCGGCAGTAGCCGCGGGGATCGGCCAGGCCGTCGACATGGTCGATGCGCAAGCCGTCGACCAGGCCTTCCTCGACCAGCTGGAAGATCTTCTGGTGGGTGGCCTCGAACACCGCCGGACGCTCGACGCGCAGGCCGCCCAGTTCGTTGACATCGAAGAAGCGTCGCCAGTTGATGTCATCGCCAGCGGTGCGCCAGCTGGCGAGCCGGTAGTGCTGGCGTTCGAGCAGCCGGTGCAGCCGCTCGAAGCCTTCCGGTTCCCGGGCGTCGTAGCGTTGCAGGCTGGCCTCGATGACGGGGTGGCTGGCGGTGCGGCTGGCCAGTTCCGCGCGCAACTGCCGGGCCCGGCCGTAGGCATCGGGCAGGGTGTTGAGGGCCTTGAAGCGGGCGGCGAGGTCGTCCAGTTCCGGCAGGTCGGCGAGGATCTGGCCATAGTCCCGCGGGCAGATCGGGAAATGGTGCTGGTAGTGCTCGACATGGAAGCCGCCGCGTTCGGCATCGAAGCGCAGCACCACCGAGCCTTCCAGCAGGGCCGCGCCGTAGTCGTTGCCGAGGAAGGGCATCAGCAACTGGCCCTCGAGCAGCGGGTCCGGTGAATGCCACTGGATGTCGAAGAACTCCCCGTAGGGGCTGCGTCGTCCCCATTCGAGCAGGTCGAGCCACCAGGGGTTGTCGGCACCGCCGACGGCCATGTGGTTGGACACGATATCGAGGATCAGGCCCATGCCGTGTTCGCGCAGGGCCGCCACCAGCCGTCGCAGCGCCGGCTCGCCTCCCAGTTCCGGGTTCACCCGGGTCGGGTCGACCACGTCATAGCCGTGCATCGAGCCGGCGCGGGCGCAGAGCAGCGGCGAGGCGTAGAGGTGGCTGATGCCTAGGCGGGCGTAATAGGGCACCCACTCGATGGCGGCGTCCAGCGGGAAACCCTTGTGCAGTTGCAGGCGCAGCGTGGCGCGCAGGCTGCTCATCGGTCACGCTCGGCGGCCTGCAGCCGGGCGCAGGCCAGCAGTTCGAGACGCCGGGCGGCATCGACATCGTCCAGCAGCTGGCTGCTGTAGCCCGGCAGCCGTCGGCGCCAGTTGGGGTGGGTGTCGATGGTACCGGGCAGGTTCGGTTGCTCTTCCACGCCCAGGGCATCCTCCAGCGGCAGCAGCACCAGCGGGGCGCGGGTGTGGCCGAGGAAGCGCACGCTGGCGTCGACGACCTGGTCGGTCTCGTGGGCTTCGTCGCGAAAGTTCTGCGGGTCGTTGCTCAGGGCCCGGTGCAGTCCGTCGCGCTCATGTTGGCGGGTCTGGCGCCAGTGGTCGGCGGTGGCGGTGTCGATCAGCCCGAGGCGGATGTTCCAGTCGATGTCGCGGGCGTGCCACCAGCCATTCAGGGTCGGCAGGTCGTGGGTGGTGGTGGTGGCCAGGGCATTGTCCGGCCAGTCGAGGATAGGTTTGAAGCGATGGCCGTATTCCTGTTCGAACAGCAGCACGCGCATGCCGAGGATCGAGCGGGCGATCAGCTTTTCCCGCAGGCCATCGGGTACCGTGCCGAGGTCTTCGCCGAGGACGATCGCCTGGTGTCGCGACGACTCCAGGGCCAGCAGGCGCAGCAGGTCGTCGATCGGGTAATAGAGGTAGGCGCCGTCGCTCGACGGCGAGCCGAGGGGAATCACCCAGAGCCGTTGCAGGCCCATGATGTGGTCGATGCGCAGGCCGCCGGCATAGGCGAAGTTGGCCCGCAGCATTTCGATGAAGGCGCGGAAACCGTGGCGCTTGAGGCCTTCGGGGGCGAAGGCGGAGATGCCCCAGCTCTGGCCCGAGCGATTGAGCACATCCGGCGGTGCTCCGACGGTGAGCTCTGCCAGCAGTTCGTCCTGCCGGCTCCAGGCCTGGCTGCCGCCGCCGTCGGCCCCGACGGCCAGGTCGGCGATCAGCCCGATGGCCATGCCGCTGCTGCGCGCGGCCTCCTGCGCACGCTCCAGGCTGCGGGTGATCAGCCATTGGCTGAAGGCATGGAATTCGATGTCTTCGGCGTGTTCCTCGGCGAAGCGGGCCAGGGCCGGGCTGTCCGGTTGCCGCCATTCTTGCGGCCAGTGGCGCCAGTCGCCGCTTTCGCCACGGGCGACGCAGCGCGTTTGCAGGGCCTCGAACCGGCAGTGGTTTTCCAGGGCTTCGCCGCCGGCGCGGCGGAAGCTGGCGAAGTCCTCGCCCAGAGGATGGTCGCCGAGCCGGAAACCCTCGTAGAGCGCGCGCAGCAGGCGGTACTTGGCCCGTGCGGCGCGGGGCCAGTCGATCAGCGACAACTGCTCCAGCGCGTGCAGCTCGTCGGCCAGCCCGGTGCTGTCGATCGCCAGGCGCAGGGCGCGTTCGCCGAGGATCGCCCCCGGTGCGGCATACAGGCTGTTGAGGAACAGCCGGCTGGACGGTGAGTACGGGCTGTAGCGGCTCGGGTCGCTGCTGAACATCGCGTGCACCGGGCTGATCGCCAGGGCATCGGCCCCGCGCTCGCCGGCGGCCCGGGCCAGTTCCTCCAGGGCCTGGGTGTCGCCGAAGCCACCGTCGGCCGGGCGTTGCAGGCTATAGAGCTGTACGCCGAGGCCCCAGGCCCGGGCCGGGCGGGTGTCGGTGGCCGCGTCGACGCTGAAGCAGGTGGCGGGGGCCACGGCCAGGGTGAACTGCTGGCCGTCGATGCGCACCGTCTGATAGCCGACCGGCACCACCCCGGGCAGGACCGCTTCGTTGTCCAGCCGCAGACGGAGCACCGAGCCGTTTTCCAGGTGGACCTCGCAGTGGGTGTCGGGGGCGAAATAGCGGGCCAGGTCCAGGCCCTTGTCGACGTCCGCCGTCAGCAGCGGCGGCAGTTGCTGGTCCTGTTGCGCCAGTTGCAGTTCCAGCAGGCTGGCCTCGATGGCGGCCTCGTCATGGGCCGGGTGGCCGAGGCCGGCCAGCACCTTGCGCAGGACCTCGGGCCGGACCTTCTGCGGCCGGCCATTGGCGTCGATCCAGTCAACGGCCAGGCCCGCCCGGCTGGCGAGTATTTCAAGTTGCGCATCGCTCATGGGCGTTCTCCATCGAGGGTCGACGGGTCATCGTCGTTGCTCAGGCCGACCAGCGCGCAGTAGGGCGCCAGTTGGCCTTCATCCAGTTGCCGGGCGGCCCCGGCGGTGCTTTCGAACAGCCAACGGATCACTCCGTCGGCGCCCTGTTCGACCGGCTCGGGCCCCAGGTTCAGGTCGATACGCAGCAGGCTGCCATCGCCCAGGCGCCAGCGTGCGCTGATGGCTCCCTCGGCCAGCACCTCGGCGTCCAGTGCCTGGGTGCCGGGCAGGCGGGGCAGCAGTTCACGGTGGCGGATCTGCAGCAGTTGGCGGTAGAGCTGCGCGGTGGCGCCACGGTTGCCCTCGGTGGTCGGGACCAGGTTCGGTCGCGAGGCTTCGAAGGTGGCCGCGGCGTTCGGGTCGGGAATCCGCGCGCGGCGTTGCGGGTCGGCGAAACCGGCGAATTCGGCGAATTCCCCGCGCCGGCCTTCACGTACGGCATCGGCCAGTTCGCCGTGGTGGTCGGTGAAGAACAGGAACGGTTCCTCGGCGCCGGTTTCATCGCCCATGAACAACAGCGGGATCATCGGCGACAACAGCAACAGCACGGTGGCCGCGCGCAGGGCCTGTGGCGGGCACAGCTGGTTGAGGCGTTCACCGAAGGCGCGGTTGCCGATCTGGTCGTGGTTCTGCAGAAACAGGATGAACGCGCTGGGCGGCAGGTGGGCGCTGGGTTCGCCGCGGCAGCGACCGTGGCGGTTGGGGTGGCCCTGGTAGACGAAACCCTGGCTCAGGCAGCGCGCCAGCTTGTGGGTGGTTTCCTTGGCATAGTCGGCGTAATACGCCTCGGTCTCCCCGGTCAGCAGCACGTGCAGGGCGTTGTGGCCGTCGTCGTTCCATTGGCCGTCATAGGCTTCTTCCAGGAGGCTGGCCTGGTTGAATTCGTTCTCCACGGTCAGCCACACGTGGCGCGCCGGGTCGACCTGACGGTGCACCTGCCGGGACAGTTCGCGCAGGAAGGTCGAGTCGTCGATCGCGTGCACCGCATCCAGGCGCAGGCCGTCGAAGCGGTACTCCAGCAGCCACATCAGCGCGTTGTCGATGAAGAAGCTGCGCACTTCGCGGCGCTGGAAGTCGATGGCGGCACCCCAGGGGGTCGTGCGGTCCTCGCGGAAGAAGTCCCGGGCGTAGCGCCCCAGATAGTTGCCGTCCGGGCCGAAGTGGTTGTAGACCACGTCGAGGATCACTGCCAGGCCATGACCGTGGGCGCTGTCGATCAGGTGCTTGAGGTCTTCGGGCGTTCCATAGCTCGATTGCGGCGCGTAAGGCAGTACGCCGTCGTAGCCCCAGTTGCGTTCGCCGGGGAACTCGGCCAGGGGCATCAGTTCGATGGCGGTGATGCCCAGTTCGGCCAGGCGCGGCAGGTGCTGCTCCACCGCGCGGTAGCCGCCGAGGGCGCCGACATGCAGCTCATAGATGATCGCGGTGTGCCAGGGCCGTCCCTGCCAGTCCTTGTGTCGCCAGTGATAGGCGAGGGGGTCGACCACCCGGCTCGGTTCGGCTATCCCCCCGGCCTGGGAGCGGGAAGCCGGGTCGCAGACCTGCAGTTCGCCGTCGATGTTGTAACGGTAGCGGATCCCGGCGGCGCAGCGGGTTTCCAACGTGAACCAGCCGTCGTTCTGCGGCAGCATGGCCAGGGAGCGGCCATCCTCCAGCTCGACGCTGACGTAGAAGGCGTCCGGTGCCCACAACGCGAAACGGGTGTGTTCCGCGTCGAGCATGACCGCGCCGTGGGACCAGGTTTCCAGAGTCCTTAGCGACATCCTTGGCCACTCCTCAGTGCTTGCCCGACCTGCTCCGGGAATTGGCGACCAAGGTTTCATAGAGCTCGGCGTAGGGCTCCACCGCCTTGCACCAGTTGAACGGTGCGGCCATGGCGCGGCAGCGCATGGCATTGAGCAGCGGCGGGTAGGCGAACACCTTGAAGGCCCGGCGCAGCGCCGACTCGTAGCTTTGCACGGTGGATTCGTCGAAGAGGAAACCGGTCACGCCGTCCTCGATGGTATCGGCCAGGCCGCCGGTGTTGCGCGCCACCGGCAGCGAGCCGAAGCGCTGGGCATACATCTGGCTGAGGCCGCAGGGCTCGTAGCGCGAGGGCATCAGCAGGAAGTCGCTGCCGGCGAACATGCGTCGGGCATCGGTTTCGTTGAAGCCGATGCGTACGCCGATCCGACCGGGGAAGCGCAGGGCCAGCTGGCGCATGGCTTCCTCTTCCTCCGGCTCGCCACGACCGATGATCGCGATCTGGCCGCCGGAGCGGACGATGAACTCGCTCACCGCCTGGGTGAGGTCCAGGCCCTTCTGGTAGACCAGCCGCGAGACCACGGCGAACAGCGGGCCGGTGGATGCTTCGAGGCCGAACAGCTGGCGCACGTGGGCGGCATTGACCGCCTTGCCCTCCCAGTCGCCGATGTGGAAGGGCTGGACCAGGTGATGGTCGGTGGCCGCGTCCCAGCTTTCGTCGATGCCGTTGGGGATGCCGCTGAGCAGGCCCTGGTAGGTCTTGCTGGCAAGGAAACCGTCCAAGCCGCAGCCGAATTCCGGAGTGGTGATCTCCTCGGCGTAGGTGGCGCTGACCGTGGTGATGTGGCTGGAGTAGGCCATGCCGGCCTTGAGGAACGACAGTTTGCCGTAGAACTCCATGCCTTCCTGTTGCAGGGCGTGGGCCGGAATACCCAGCTCCGGGCAGCAGGCCAGGCTGACCACGCCCTGATAGGCGAGGTTGTGGATGGTGAACAGGGTCGGCGTGCGCTGGCCGCGCCAGTGCATGTAGGCCGGGGCCAGGCCGGCGGGCCAGTCATGGGCATGGACCAGGTCCGGGGTCCAGTGGATCTGGCCCAGGTTGGCGGCGATGTCGGCCGCGGCCAGGCCCAGGCGGGCGAAGCGGATGTGATTGTCCGGCCAGTCGCGGCCGTTGTTGGCACCGTACGGGGTGCCATCGCGCTCGTAGAGTTCGGGGCAGATCAGCACGTAGATCACCAGGCCGTCGGGCATGTCCATGCGCCCGATCCGGCAGGGGGGCAGAGCCGCGTGGCCGGCGAGCTCGCCGACGATATGGATCGGGTTGTCGCTGTCCAGCACTTGCGGGTAGCCGGGAATCAGCACCCGCACATCATGCAGGTGGCGCATGGCCCGTGGCAGCGCCGCCGAGACATCGCCCAGGCCGCCGGCCTTGACCAGGTCGGCGAACTCGGAGGTGACGAACAGCACTTTCTTCTTGTTGGGGTTGACGCTTACCACCGATGACAACGTCTTCCCTCCCGTTGAAGGGACGGGCACGTGGACCGGTTCGCTGACCTGAATCAAACCTTCTCCCTGAATCTCCAACGCAGCGCTGATCATGTGCCTCTCCCGTTTTATCCGATCTGATCCATGGCTTTCACGCAGCGTGCCCAAACCGCTTCCTTTTGTCGGACACGCCCGCTCGGGTGGTTGGGGCACGAGGCCGCTCGACGCACCTGAGCAAGAAAAAGAGTGGGGTGGCGCCTGTGCCTGTTCCACCCGGATCAGGCGCCTTACCTTTAACCTGACTGACGACCGGTTCAGAAGGTTCGATTTTTTTTCCGAGGAAATGACCGGCTGGTCAGTAGGCCCAGAAACACAGTGTAGGAGAGATGTTGCCGACTGGTGGGGCGGTATTTAGACGACAAATTTCAAAAAGTTTCCTACTGGATATAAGGCGCGTGGTTCACGACAACTTTCGGGAACAAGCGGGCAGGGAGGTCTGCACCGGATTGGCGCGGGGCGAGGGGCGGATGGGCGAGAAGGGGGCGCCGACCGCGCCCGTACAAGGCACGGGCGTGGCCGGTTTCGGGGCGTCAGCCGAGGACGCGGATCGGTGCGCCGGTGGCCCAGGCCTGGATGTCCTCGATCATCTGGCTGTAGAACATCCGGTAGTTGTTCTGGCTGACGTAGCCGACATGGGGCGTGGCCAGGACGTTGTCCAGGGTGCGGAACGGGTGGCCGGCCGGCAGCGGTTCCTGTTCGAATACGTCGAGCGCCGCGCCGGCGAGCCGGCCCTGCCGCAGGGCACTGATCAGCGCCGCCTCGTCGACGATCGGGCCACGGGCGGTGTTGACCAGGTAGGCGGACGGCTTCATCCAGCCCAATGCCTGGGCATCCACCAGGCCGCGGGAGCGATCACTGAGCACCAGATGCACCGACAGCAGGTCGGCCTGCTCGAACAGCGCCTGCTTGCTGACGTATTCCACGCCCGCTTCGGCGGCACGTTCGGCGGTGAGGTTCTGGCTCCAGGCGATCACCCGCATGCCGAAGGCCTGGCCATAGCGGGCGATCTTCTGGCCGATGCTGCCCAAACCGAGGATGCCCAGGGTTTTGCCGTAGAGGTCGTTGCCCAGCCCCACCTGCCAGTCGCCGGCGCGCAGGGAGTTGGCTTCCCGGACCAGGTTGCGACTCAGGGCCATGGCCAGTGCCCAGGTCAGTTCCGGCGCCGCATGCTTGTAGCTCTCGGTACCGCAGACCTGGATGCCCAGGGCGCTGGCCGCCTGGATATCGAGGGCGGCATTGCGCATGCCGCCGGTCACCAGCAGCTTGAGGCGCGGCAACCGGCGCAGCAGGGCTTCGTCGAAGGTGCTGCGTTCGCGCATCACGCAGATCACGTCATAGCCGGCCAGGCGTTCGGCCATGACCTCGGTGGCGGCGGGGTAGTCATGCAGGAAGCTGACCTGGCCGATGCCATCCAGCAGCGACCAGTCCACCACCTCGCCGGCCACGCCCTGCCAGTCATCGATTACCGCAATCTGCAACGTCATCGGGTGCTCCTCATGATTGTCGTGCGGCCAGCCAGCCGAGCAGGGCCTTGTGGAACCGGTCGGGTTCTTCCATCTGCGGGGCGTGGCCCAGGCCGGGGAATTCCACCAGTGTCGAGTGCGGGATCAGCTTGGCCACCTGTTTGCCGAGCACGTCGTAGCGGCCCAGTCGCGCCTTGACCTCGGGCGGTGCGATATCGCTGCCGATCGCCGTGGTGTCGGCGGTGCCGATCAGCAGCAGGGTGGGCACCTTGAGATCCTTGAATTCGTAGTACACCGGCTGGGTGAAGATCATGTCGTAGATCAGCGCCGAGTTCCAGGCCACCGCGACGTGCCCCGGGCCCTTGTTCAGCCCGGCGAGCATGTCGACCCAGCGCTCGAACTCGGGCTTCCAGCGCCCGGCGTAGTAAGTGTTGCGCTCGTAGTTGCGAATGCCCTCGGCGCTGAGTTTCAGCTCGCGCTCGTTCCACTGGTCGACGGTGCGGTACGGCACGCCGAGGGCTTTCCAGTCCTCCAGACCGATCGGGTTGACCAGTGCCAGGCGCTCGACCTGCTGCGGGTAGAGCAGGGCGTAGCGGGTGGCGAGCATGCCGCCGGTGGAGTGGCCGAGCAGCACGGCCTTGTGGATGCCGAGGCTCTCCAGCAGGGCATGGGTATTGGCCGCCAGTTGCTGGAAGCTGTACTGGTAGTGGGCGGGTTTGCTGGAGGTGCAGAAACCGATCTGGTCCGGCGCGATGACCCGGTAGCCGGCTGCGCTCAGGGCCTTGATCGAGTTGTCCCAGGTGGCGCCGCAGAAGTTCTTGCCGTGCATCAGCACCACGCTCTGGCCGTTGGCCGGCGCACTGGGTTTCACATCCATGTAGCCCATCTGCAGGGATTGGCCCTGGGACTGGAAGGCGAAGTGCTCGAGCGGATAGGGATAGTCGAAACCTTGCAGCTGCGGCCCGTAGGCCGGGCCTTCGGCGGCGTGGGACAGGGTCGGCAGCGAGGCGGCGAGCAGCAGGCTGCCAAGGACAAGGGAGCGTGACGTGGGCATGGGCGACCTCCTGGGGAATCCGCCCGATGCTGCGCAGAAACGATTAACGGCCGATTAAGGCGCTCAGCGCGCCGGGTAGTCGGCGATCACCTGGTCGGTGCCGTACTTGGTCAGGCCGATGACCTGGAAGGCGTCCTGGCGATCCCCCATCTCCATGCCCGGCGAGCCGATGGGCATGCCGGGCACGGCAATGCCGCGCAGGTCGGCGCGCTGGCTCAGGGCCTTGATCTGTTCGGCCGGCACGTGGCCCTCGACGAACTTGCCGTTGATCACCGCGGTGTGACAGGAGGCCAGTCGGGGTGCCACGCCCAGGCGTTGCTTGACCGCGCTCATGTCCGCCTCGACGTGGTCGTTGACCTTGAAGCCATTGGCTTGCAGGTGGGCGATCCACTGCTTGCAGCAGCCGCAGTTGGCATCGCGATGGACATCGATGGACAGCGGTTCGGCGGCCTTGGCCAGGGAGGCGATCAACAGGGCCGAGAGGGCGACCATGCGCAGTGGGGTTTTCATGGGCAGATTCCGGAAGGCTGGGTGAGAGGGCGACATTTTCGCCGATAACGCCAATCGCAAGGGGTTCTGAAACAGTCAGCAACATTCTTGCGGGCGGGAGAGGCGGCGACGGGCATCGATGATGCGCCGTCGCCGCTGTCGGCAACCTGAGGGGAAGATGACGGATTTGTCAGGCAAGGGTATGGCGCGAGGTTTCCAGGACGTACTTGAGGTTGTTCAGTGCCCGGGCCGACAGTTCGTGCATGCGGCCCTGCAGGCCGTTGAGGTTGAGTTCGGTGATGTACTGCAGGGTTCGGCAGAAGTGGGTGCCGCGGCCCTGACGCTGGAGTTCGTAATAGATGCAGCCGTCGACGACGGAGGAGGTGAAGGCGGTCTTGAAGGTGTGGGGCGGGTCGGCCACGACAACACGGTAGTTCATGTCGACGCGCAACCCGAGCAGGTCGATGACCTCGGTGAAGCGATGATCCCTGGGCACGGGACCGTGCATGCCGGTTTCGGCGCTGACGGAGGTCGGGTGCCATTCGTGCCAGCGATCCGGCTGGGTCACGTAGGCGTAGACCACGGCAATATCGGCTTCTATATGGATCTCGTTGCTCAGGCTTTTGGCATAGGTCTGGAAAGAGGGCTGTTCCATGTTAGCTCCTACTGCATTCCTTGTTTAAAGGGAAGAAGCAGCAGTGAGCATAGGCGATGAGCCAGCATTGCACCCGGGCAGTCGATGAGTGTTGCAGTACCCCACGCCGAACGGTCGCGGGGTACTGCGTTGTGGCGGGTCAGCGGACCTTGAAGCGTCCCATCAGCGCGCTGACGCGGTTGTTGGCCTCCAGCAGGCTGCGGGTGTTGGCGTCGGTGGCCTGGCCGCTGTGCACCAGTTCCTCGACCATGTGCCGGATCTGCACCATGCTGCGGTTGATCTCCTCGGTCACCGCGCTCTGCTGCTCGGCGGCCGTGGCGATCTGCGTGCTCAGGCTGTTGATGTGGCTGACCGAGCCGGCCATTTCGTCCAGCCCGGCGTTGACCCGGGCGGTGGCGTCGGCGGCCGACTGGCAACTGGCCTGGGTGTTCTCCATGGCGCTGACCGAGGAGCTGACGCCCTGGGTCAGGCGGGTCAGCATTTCGTTGATTTCCGAAGTACTGGCCTGGGTCCGGGCGGCGAGGGCACGGACTTCGTCGGCGACCACGGCGAAACCGCGACCCTGCTCGCCGGCCCGGGCGGCCTCGATGGCGGCGTTCAGGGCGAGCAGGTTGGTCTGCCCGGCAATGGCGCCGATCACCCCGAGAATCTCGGTGATGCGCTGGGCATCCTCCTGCATGCTCCCGACCTTCTGGGTGGCACTGGAGACTTCGTCGATCAGCGCGATCACGCTGCCGGAGGCTTCGCCCACCACCACCCGCGAACGGTCGGCGTCTTCGTTGGCGCGGCGGGTGAAGGCGGCGGTTTCGGCGGCGTTGTGCGCCACGGTTTCGGCGGTGCTGCTCATCTCGGTGATGGCGGTCACCGTCTGGTCGGTCTCCGAGGCGTGGCGAGCGAGAATCTGGTTGGTCTGCGCCGACGTCTGCTGGAGTTTTTCCAGGCTGCTGGACATGTCGCCGGTGGCCTGGGTGACTTCGCCGATCATGTTCTGCAGGTAGACGATGAAACGGTTGACCGAATGGCCGATGGCGCCCAGTTCGTCCTCGGCGCGAATGACGATGCGCCGGGTCAGGTCGGCATCGCCACTGGACAGCGCATCGATATTGCCCTTGAGCACGCGCATGCGCTGCACCAGCTTGCGGATGGCGTAGATCTGCAGCAGCACCAGCAGCACGATCATCGGCACCTGCAGCAGGCTCAGGGTCTTGAGCACGTCGTCGCGCTGGGCGGTGATCGACTGGGTCGGCAGGGCGGTGGCGAGGAACCACGGCGAACCTTCGATGGGGCGCATGAAGAAGGTGCTGGCGACACCGGCGTTATCGAACTCCACTCGCCGCCGGCCATTGTCGCGTTCCTGCAGGGCGGCCTTGATCTGGGCGGCGAAGGGCGAGTTGCCGGCCAGGTCGTTGATGTTCTTGAGCACCACCGGGCTGCTGATGTGGGTGCTGTTGCTGATGATCTTGCCGTCGGCCTCGACGATCAGCATCTCGGCGCCCAGGTCTTTCTCCTTGCGGGCCACCAGGTCGTTGAAGAAGCCCAGGGTCACGTCGATGGTCGATACGCCGTAGGGCGCGCCGTTGCGCTGGATCGCCATGGCGCAGTTGGTGCGCGGTTCCTGGCTGGCGTCATCCTTGTAGGCCGCCGCCCAGGCGCACTGGCCGCGTGGCGTGGCCATGCCGCCCTTGTACCAGGGCTGGTCGTAGTAGTTGGGGGCCTCGGCACTGTTCCAGAAAGTATTGACCTTCAGTTGGCCGTTGGCATCGCGGTGCCAGAAGGTACTGTGCTTGTTCTGCCCCGGCGTGCGCTGGCCGGGCAGGGGCCAGATGCCGCCGCCGAACACCTTGAGCTCCCCGTACTGGTCCACCAGGCCGGGCAGGACCTTGTCGATGGCGTCGCTGTCGAGCAGGGGAATGGTCTGGGTGATGCTGCGTTGCTGGGCCTGGACCTTGTTCAGTTCGCCCTGGATCTGCTCCGCCACTTCGGCAATGCGATTGAGTGCCACCTGCTCTTCGGTGTGGCGCAGCTTGGGTGCTACCAACTGGCCGATGCCGACCACGGTCAGGACGAACAGCAGCAGGACAAACAGGACCAGAAACAGCGTGTAGCGGGCTTGGATCGTACGGAACGTGGGCATGGGACCTGTCCTTGCAGAGCGGCTTTTATTATTCGTCAGCTTTTCAGGGCTGCGAGAGGTTATCGGCCTGGTCTGGAGGGTCTTTAGGTACGATCGTGCAGGATTGTGGGGTTCTGGCACCGGATTTCACCCGGTGGGAGCAGGCGCCATCTTTATGTAATGGAATGTAGATAGATTGTATCCTGATTGGAACATTGACTAGAATTTCGCCTTTCATACCTAAATCAGGGACGTTTCCTATGACTGCCTCACCAGCACGTCAACCGCAGCAGCAGATTTTCACTCACCTGAGCCAGGGAGTCCGACCATGAGCATGGGGACGGTGGGGGCCTGGGCCTCGGCGGCGGGTCTGAAGATTTTTGTCAAGGACGGCGCTCCCGCGCAGCAGAACAAGATCCAGAGCGAGAAGGCCCAGCAACTGCTGCGTACGGTCGGCAAGGACCCGCTGGCACTTGATCTCGGCAAGATGGCGGCCGCCAAGCTGCGGCCCAAGTTCAAGGACTTCAACCCGGAACAGGTCACGCCCGCGCAGTTGGGAAAAATCAGTACCTTCCTGAAGGACAATGGCCTGATCGATACTTTCACCGCCAGCCTGATGCTCAATGCCGGTGAGGATTTCGACAAGTTCGGGGTGCAGAAGAACCCCGACGACAAGTTCAATGCCCTGGAATACTTCGCGACCCAGATCACCACGATCCAGGACCGCGCCATGAAAAAGGACGCGTATTCCAACTACATGGTTCCGGCTTACAAGAAGGCCATCAACGTGCTGCAGAACCTGCAGCAGTTCGGCAGCACCGGCGCTGCCGTGACGGTCAATACCAAGGCCTGACCGGCCCCCTGCCAAGGCATGCACTCCTGCCGGGGGCATGCCGGGCCCTCCCGGGTGTGTCGGCGCTGAAATAAAAAGTAGCATTTGTTGACGTCAAGGATACGTCTCTCTACCATCGCGCCACCATTTTGCTACCAGTTGTTTTTCGAGGGATCGAACATGTCTCCACTCGCCTTCGGGACGAGGATTTGCGTTGCGCTGCTGTGTGTTTCCGCTCTGAATACCGCTCAAGCCGCTTCTCTTGATAATACCCCCGGTATCACTGACCTGATCCGCGATCGTCAGGATCGCCTCCTCGAAGAACAGCGCCGCCGTCTCGAAGAACTCAAGGACCTGCCTGGCAAGAGTGCCACCCCCGTGGCACCCCAGGCACCGGTGGACAGCCGCTGCTTCCCGATCAAGACCATCGACCTGCAGGGCGCGGACTCGCTCTCCAGCGGTGAGCGCGAGCGCCTGCTCAAGCCCTACATCGGCCAGTGCCTGGGCGTGCCGCAACTCAACGAACTGCTCAAGGTCATCACCGACCTCTATATAGAGAAGGGGTTGGTCACCAGTCGCGCCTACCTGCCACAGCAGGACCTGTCCAGCGGCAACCTCAAAGTGCTGGTGGTCGAAGGCAAGCTCGAAGGGCTCAAGGGCGCCGAGGGCAGCGGCATTTCCGAGCGCGAGTTGAAGATGAGTTTTCCCGGCCGGCAGGGCGACCTGCTCAACCTGCGGGAGATCGAGCAGATGGTCGACCAGTTGAATCGCCTGCCGTCGAACCAGGCCCAGATGGAGTTGGCTCCGGGCAGGGAAGTGGGCGGCAGCGAGGTACTGGTCAGGAACAACCCGCAGAAACCCTGGCGGGTCGGCCTGTCGCGCCACAATGATGGTCAGCGCAGCACCGGCGAGCAGCAATGGGGCACCAGCCTCGACTGGGACAGCCCGCTGGGCCTGGCCGACCAGTTGTCGCTGCGTGCCGGCCACGATGCCATCAGCGATCACCAGAAGACCTCGCGCAACGCAATGTTCTATTACAACCTGCCGTTCGGCTGGTGGAACCTCAGCTACACCTACAGCGAAAGCGAATACCGTTCCCTGGCCAAGGCCAGCGGCTTCGACTTCAAGCAGACCGGCGACAGCCAGAACCACCAGTTGAAGCTGGAACGGGTGATCTACCGCGATGCGATGAGCAAGACCTCGCTCAACACCGGCGTGTCCTACCTGCGCACCAACAACTTCATCGAAGACAGCAAGCTGGCGGTCAGCAGCAACCGCATCAGCGAAGCGCAGTTCGGCATCAACCATGGCCGGCGCATCGGCGGCGCGTTCGTCAACGTCGACCTGGGCATGCAGAACGGCATCGGCGCCTTCGACGCCCAGGCCAACCACGACCCCAAGCCGGGTCAGGCCGATGCCCGCTACCGCAAGTACACCGCCACCGTCAGCTACCTGCAGCCGTTCAAGCTGTGGGGTGAGTCCTTCAGTTTCAGCAGCCTGATGACCGGCCAGCGCAGCGAAGACGTGCTGTTCAGCCCGCAGCGCATGAGCCTGGGCGGCCAGTCGTCGATTCGCGGCTACAAGGACCAGACCCTGGCAGGGGACAGTGGTGGCTACTGGCGCAACGACCTGCGCTGGAGCCGGCCGGTGACCTGGGACTGGATGCGTCCGGTCTTCGCCGAGTATGGCACCAGTATCGGTTATGACCAGGGCGTGATCCGCCGCGACCGCTACAACGCCGAGCAGCACGGGCGCATGACCAGCGACTCGCTGGAACTGTTCGCCCGCGGCCAGCACGTGGCGGCGACGGTGACCTTTGCCCATTCCCTGGAACGCCCGGCACCGATTACCGAGCGTGAGGCGCCGATCTACTTCCGCCTGGACTTCTTCCTTTAATTTTTTGCTTCGACCGATTCGAGATTTTCCGACATGGACGTTCGCCAGTTCGCCTTCCTCGCGGGGCAGCCTTCTGCTGCCCTGAAAAACCGTGACCATTTCCTCGGGTTGCCCAAGCGCGGGGTCGCCTTCCTGCTGGCGAACGTGATGTTCTGGCAGCCGTTGTGGGCCCAGGCCGATGGCATCGTCGTCAGTGCACCGGGAACCACGCTCGGGCAGGCGGGCAATGGCGTGCCCATCGTCAACATCGCCGCCCCGAATGCCAACGGGCTGTCGCACAACCAGTTCAAGGACTACAACGTCGGCAGCAACGGCGTCATCCTCAACAACGCCACCGACCGCACTCAGTCTACCCAGTTGGGCGGGATCATCCTCGGCAACAGCAACCTCAACGGTCGCGCCGCGTCGACCATCCTCAACGAGGTCAACGGCGGCAGTCCCAGCCAGCTGCGTGGCTATACCGAAGTGGCGGGGCAGTCGGCCCATGTGATCGTCGCCAACCCCTATGGCATCAGTTGCAACGGTTGCGGTTTCATCAATACCCCGCGGGTCACCCTCAGCACCGGCAAGGCGGTCATCGAGAATGGCCGGGTCGACCATTTCCAGGTGGATGGCGGGGCCATCGACATCGACGGAGCGGGCTTCAAGGCCGGGACCGTCGAGCAGTTCGACCTGATCACCCGCAGTGCCCGGATCAACGCCGAAATCTACGCCAGGCAGCTCAACGTCATCACCGGCCGCAATGATGTAAAGGCCGATGATCTGACCGCTGTGGCGCGGGCCGACGACGGTAGTGCGGCCCCGGCGCTGGCCATCGACAGTTCCGCCCTGGGCGGCATGTATGCCGGGGCGATCCGCCTGGTGGGCACGGAGAAAGGTGTTGGCGTGCGCCTGGCCGGCAACATGGCCACCAGCGCCGGCGACATCCAGATCGATGCCAACGGCAAGCTGACCATGGGCCAGGCCATTGCCAGCGAGGCGGTCAAGGTCACGGCCGAGAGCGTGGAGGCCAAGGAGGCGGTCTATGCCGGCAGCCAGCTCGATATCAAGACCACCGGCGACCTGCAGAGCAGCAAGAGCCTGGCGGCCCATGACGGCATCCGCCTGGAAAGTGGCGGCCAACTGGTCAACAGCGGCAGCATCGATGCCGGAGTCAACCAGGATGGCACTCGTAACGTCGAAGGCGATGTCACGCTGTTGGGCAAGACGATCCGGAACAGCGGTAATGTGATCGCCAGCCGCAAGATCGACGCCAAGGCCGGGCAGACCCTGGACAACCGTGGCGGCCAACTGGTGTCGGCCGAGACCGAGGTGCGCGCAGCCCGCATCGACAACCGCCAGGGCCTGATCAACGCCAATGGCGGCGCGGCCAAGGTGCATGCCGACGAGCAACTGGACAACACCGACGGCAAGCTGCTGGCCGGTACCGATCTGTTGCTGACGGGCGGCGAGGTCATCAACCGCAACGGCGCCCTGATCGCCAATCGCCTGACCGCCGATATCCTGAGCCTCGACAACAGCCTCAAGGGCCGTTTCAGTGCCGAGTCCGGCACGCTCAAGATCACGGCCCGACAGGACCTGAACAACCAGGGCGGTCGCCTGCAGTCCACCAGCGGTGCAGTCGACGTGACGGCGACGAACCTCGACAACCGCGAGGGTGTCGTGGTCGGCGAGCAGGTCCGGGTCTCGGCTGACCAGGGCCGTATCGACAACCGCAATGGCCAGGTCCTGGCCCGCCGGATCGAGCTGTCGGCCGCCGAGATCGATAACAGCGGGCAAGGCAAGGTCCTGGCCGGCAGCGAAGGACTGAAGCTCGCCGCCAACAAGGTGCTGAACCAGCAGGGCAACCTGCTTGCCGAAGGCAGCCAGGTTTCGCTGCTGCTGAACAAGGGCTCGCTGGACAACCAGGCTGGCAGTATCAAGGGTTCGGATGTCCAGCTCATTGCCGGGGATCTCGACAACAGCGCCCTCAACGGACAGTTGGGCCTGATCGCCAGCCTCAAGGGCAACCTCGAACTGACCGTGGACCGGATCATCAACCGGGGCGGCCTGGTGGAGTCGGCGGGCAACCTGACCGTCGACGGCGACAGCCTCGACAACGGCGCTGGTCAGTTGCGCGCGCTCAAGGGCGACGCCAGCCATATCGCGCTCAATGGCGAGTTGAATAACCAGAATGCTTTGATCGTTGTCGGTGGCACCACTTTCGGCCTCTCCGCGGCATCGCTGAATAATACCGGCGGCCGTATCGAGCACGGTGGCCAGGGGCTGTTCAGCCTGGGTCTTGCCAGCCTGCGCAGCGGCCAGGGCCGCATGACCGGCCTGGGCGCTGGCGACTGGAAGATCGGTAGCGTGGAGGGTGTGGGCACCTGGCAGCTCAATGGCGGGCTGACCTACACCAGCAGCCAGGCCCTGGCGCTCGCCGCAGGCGAGCGTATCGCCAGTGCCGGTGCGTTGAAGTTCGACATCGCCAGCCTGAGCAACGCCGGCGAACTGGTCAGCGACAACGACCTGACCCTCAAACTCGCGGGCAACCTGAGCAACAGCGGGGTGATCTCCTCCCTCAAGGCGCTGGAGATCACTGCTGTCGACCTGAACCAGTCCGGTGGTCGTCTGGCGAGCGGTGGCGATACCCGCCTCACGCTGCAAGGCACCCTGGAAAACCTCGGCCGACTGGTGGCCGACCAGGCCCTGGCGATCCAGGCGGCACGGATCAACAACCACGGCACCCTCGGTGCGCTTGGCGCTGTCAGGCTGACGGCGGCCAACGGCGTCTACAACGACAAGGACAGCCTGCTGTTCAGCGGCGCCGACCTGCGCGTTCGTGGCGACAGCCTGAGCAACTTCTACGGCGACATCTATAGCAAGGGCGACCTCAGCTTCGCCGCGCTGGATGACGGCAAGGCCAGTGTGTTCAGCAACCTCTCCGGCAGCGTCGAGAGCGAAGGCAATATCGACCTCAAGGCCAGCGAGCTGACCAACGCCAAGGCCGAGTTCGAGATGAGCAAGGGCGGGGCGGTTTCCGGCAGCCTGTCCTGGGTCTGTGGCCAGCACTGTGGCGGGCATGACTCGTTCAAGCGCGGCACCATCACCATCACCAAGGTCTTCAACGAACAGGCGCTCAAGGACTCGGCGGCAGCGCGCCTGGTGGCGGGCAAGGGCTTCACGGCCCAGGCGGACAAGATCGAGAACCGCTACAGCCTGATGGCGGCCAACGGCGACCTGACCCTGACCGCAGGCAGCCTGCTCAACCAGGGGGCGGTATCGCGCAAGGGCTACAACGTCATTCAGATCGGCACGCCAGGCCGGATCGATACCGGCTACTGGGACCAGATGGAGTCCTCCGATGTGCCGGCTTTCAACGCCGCCGTCGCTGCTGGCCATTTCGACGAGGCGCGTTTCAACGAGCTGATCAGCCGTTCCTCCGATAGTCGTTTCAGCCTGATGAGCGACGTCACCACCTGGAGTGCGGATGGCAACACTGTCTATGCCGCCACCATCCAGGCGGGCGGCAAGGTCAGCCTGAACGTCGCCCAGAACATCCAGAACGGCAGCCTGGTGGACAACACCCTGGCGCAACTGACGGGCACCTTGGGCGACAACCAGCTGGGCGCGAAAGTCGGCGGTATCGACATCGCGGTCAACGCGAGCAGCCCGCCGGCCCAGGCACCGAAGGATGTGACGCGGGTCGAGCACGTCAACGCGGATGGTAGCGTCGAAGTCAGCTTCGTGCCGGCCGACTTCAGTGGCTCGCCATTCGTGTCCGTCGATCCGACGGCGCTGCCGACTTTCCGCCTGCCCCAGGGCGACTACGGGATGTTCACCCAGAGCCGTAACCCCAAGGGCCAGTACCTGATCGAGACCAACCCGCAACTGACCGACCTGAAGAGCTTCTTCAGCTCGGACTACATGCTCGGGCAGTTGGGCTATGACAACCAGCAGGCCTGGCGCCGGCTCGGTGACGGCGGCTACGAAACCCGATTGGTCAGCGACGCGGTATTCGCCCAGACCGGCCAGCGTTTCCTGGCCAACGGCCTGACCAGCGAGTACGACCAGTTCCGCTACCTGATGGACAACGGCATCGCTTCGAAGGACCAGCTCAACCTGACCGTCGGTGTCGGGCTGACCTCGGCCCAGGTAGCGTCGTTGACCCACGACATCGTCTGGATGGAAGAGCGCGAGGTGCAGGGCGAGAAAGTCCTGGTGCCGGTGCTCTACCTGGCCAAGGTCGATTCCCGCGACATTCGCGGCGGCAGCCTGGTCCAGGGGCGCGACATCAGCGTGATTGCCGGCAATAACCTGGTCAGCGTCGGCACCTTGCGTGCCAGCAACGATGCCAGCGTGATCGCCGGCGAAAGTGTGTACAACGGCGGCCTGATGGAAGCCGGCCAGCATTTCTCGATGATGGCCCAGGACAGCATCCGCAATGCCATGGCCGGCGACATCCGCGGCAACCAGGTCAACCTGACGGCGCTGAACGGCGACATCGTCAACGACCGCACCGCCATCCTGGTCAGCGATGGCAGTGGCCATCGCACCATCCTCGATGACGGTGGCCATATCTCGGCCACCAGCAGCCTGAGCATGATTGCCGGGCAGGACCTGACCAACAAGAGCCAGATCAGCAGCGGCGGCGGCGCGACGCTCAAGGCCGGTCGCGACATCAACCTGCTGGCGGTGACTGACAGCAGCGAGACCCATGTCATCAAGAACGGTGGGCATAACAACACCGTGACCACGCGGGTCAAGAACCTCGGTTCCGGCGTGAGCGCCGAAGGTGACCTGGTGCTGGAGGCGGGGCAGGACATCAACGCCGTCGCCAGTACCGCCAAGGCGGGCAAGGACCTTGAAGTCAGCGCCGGTCGTGACCTGACGCTGATGTCGGCTGAAGACGAGGACAGCGTCGACACTCGCAGCAAGAAAGGCAAGAAGCGCATCCACGAGCTGGACAGCCATACCCAACAGGTCGCGAGCGAGTTCACCGCTGGTGGCAACCTGACGGCGCAGGCCAAGCAGGATGTGACGCTGGTCGCCAGTAACCTGAAGTCGGGTGGCGATGTGGGGGTGAATGCGGGGAACAACCTGCAACTGCTGGCGGCGCAGAACACCGACCATACCCTGTACGACATGAAGGAGAAGGGTGGCTTCGGCAACCTGAAACTCAAGCATGACGAAGTGACCCAGGTCACCCACGTCGGCAGCCAGATCACCACCGGCGGCGACCTGACGCTCAAGAGCGGTGGCGACCAGCGCTACCAGGTGGCGCAGTTGCAGAGTGGCAAGGACATCACGCTGGACAGTGGCGGGGCCATCGTCTTCGAGGGCGTGAAGGACCTGCACGACGAGAGCCATACCAAGACCAACAACAACTCGTTCTGGAACTCGGCCAAGGGCAAGGGCAACACCGATGAAACCCTGCGCCAGACCCAGATGATCGCCGAGGGCAAGATCACCATCAAGGCGGTCGAAGGCCTGAAGATCGATGTCAAGGAGGTCAACCAGCAGACGGTCAGCCAGACCATCGACGCCATGGTCAAGGCCGACCCGAAACTGGCCTGGCTGAAGGACGCCGAGCAGCGCGGCGACGTGGATTGGCGGCAGGTGAAGGAGATCCACGAGTCCTTCAAGTACAACACCTCGGGGCTGGGGCCGGCTTCGCAGCTGATTATCGCCATCATCATGGCGGCAGTGGTCGGGCCGGCAGTCATGACCGCCATGGCGGGCAGCTCGCCGGTGTTGGCGGCAGGTGTAGCTGCGGTGTCGACCAGCGCAGCGACCAATGCCACCACCAGCTTCATCAACAATGGCGGCAACCTGGGCGCGGTGTTCAAGGACGTGACCTCGTCCGATGCGATGAAGGGGTATGCCGTTTCGTTCGCGACCGCCGGGGTGACGCAGAGCCTTGGCTACAGTCCCGACAAGATAGGCTTCGACCTTCCGAGCGCGCAGACCGTTGCAATGAAGGTGACGGCCGATGCGCTGATCAAGACGGCGGTGTACGGGGGTAGTCTCAAGGACAACCTTGCCAGTGCCGCGACGAGCACGGCAATCAGCATCGGCGGCGCGGTGGGCGCCGGGAAGATCGGTGACCTTGGCCTCGACGAGGGCAGCCTGGAGAAGATCCTCCTGCATGCTGGCCTGGGTGGTCTGCTCTCCAAGGCAATGGGCGGCGACTTCCAGACTGGGGCGATTTCGGGTGGGGTTAACGAGCTATTGCTCGGAGCGGTCGGCGACAAGCTGATGCCGGCGAACTTGATCCCAGGATCGACCGAGTACATCAGGGCTGAAGCGAACCTGAAGGCACTTTCGCAGATTGTTGGAGTCTTGGGTGCTGTTGCCTCGGGAGGTGACTCTGGTATCGCATCTTCGGTTGCAGAGAACGCAACGCAATATAACTTCTTGAATCATAGAGATATTCAGGAGCTGTCCGAGAAAGCACGACGTTGTCAGGCCGAAGGTACTTGCGATCAGCTGCAGGCAGAAGCCAATGCCAGAGATGCTGCGAATCGCGAGCGGCTCATGGCTTGTCAAAAGACCGGGAACTGCCCTGAAATCCGAGCTGAAATTGATGCCGGCTCAAAAGCCGTGGATGAGTTCGTTGCGACACTTCCTGACGGAAAGGCAGCGGATATTCTTGGGAAATTTACTGGTTTTGGTGGTGGCAATACTCGCGACTGGACTACTGCTGGCCAGTTGCATATCGATCAAGTCGCTCATATGTTCGTAAATGGGGAGTCGGGCTGGGCTCCTTCGTTTGGGCAATGGCTGGACCAGACAGGATTCAATCCGTTTTCCGTCAGCGCACCAGGTTTGTCGGCAACTGTAGTCCCGGGGGGAAGCAAGGGAGCGTCTTCCTCTGTGAACAGTGGCTATGTCGATGTTCTGCCAGGAAATTCAGGGCGGCCTGGTGTGGGGGTGCCGGTTTCCCGAGCCGAAAACCCACTGAGCCCGGTATTGGAGTTTGATGCCTATGGCAATGAAATTGTTTACCGTACGATGTCTTTAGAGCATTTTAATACTCTCAAAGCTACAGGTTCTCTGTCAGGAACAGGAGAAACGTCCACCTCTCCGCTGTTGTCTTACTCGTCTGGCTATGATGGTGTAACCGTTCGGATAACGACTGCCCCGGGGACCTCTGCAAAGCTCCAAAGCATTGGTATTGCTGCAAACGAGCCTGCGATGAATCAGCTTTCCATGCCTATCGTCAAGGGGCCCTGGAACCAGGAGAATGCGCGTTTTAAGGTTGAGAAGGGTCAGATGACAACGCAGCTTGGCAAAGGCAAGGCGCTAGATATTTTTAATGAAAACATAGTTAAATTTGAAGTGGTTCCTAAGTGATTTTTGAGGTGGTTTCGTGTTTTTGAGTTTTAATGAGGCCGATGGGCCTATGAAGACCGTATATCTGCTATCTGAGGACTTGAAAAGGAATCCGGATCGGGTCGCTTTGACACAAGCCTTAACGTTGAATCCCAATAAGCCATTTTTAGGACTTAACGGGACTCATGGTCTTTTTGGGTCGGAAGAATGGTGGAAAAATATCGAGGAACGGAAAATTCCTCTTCTGCTTGTGTCTGGTATTGTAAAAAAAGTCTATTTTGCAGGGCAGGATTCTTCTACGGGGGTTAATTCATTCAGCTTGTTGCTGGACGATGGTTCTGTGAGGAATGAAAGCATCTACAGTGCTACCGCCAAGGAGGATCGTAAGCTTTTTGTTGTGGGGGCCAAGGTCCAGATTGCTTATGTCCTGGATGAGTTGAAACCGGGAGCGGTAAGTGGCAATGAGACCCATGTGGAGACTGTTCTGGAAATGGCCATCTCATTATGATTTGTCCTGTGTAGTGTTTTCCTGAAGGTGAAGGCGGCTATAGCAGCGATATTTCGGCCTCTACCCCATTGGAGAGCGTAAGGACAATGGGATGGATTTATTTTCTGATTTTGATGGTGTGAAAATAAACCCGTCGCTGAGGGTGCCAGTGCCTGGACTCTTGAGCTCGACCTGGGCCATGGGCTGCACCTTGCGAGCTGACCTTCAGCCGGGATTGAACGCGCTGAATCGGGCTGCGTGCTTCTCCAGTGGGAGATCCAGCCCATTGGCGATGTACGAAACTGTGCGGTAGAAGCCGGCGAGCATCAGCACCTCCAGAATTTGCTCCTCGTTCAAGTGTTCTCTTGCCAGTTCGAACTCGGCGGTGCTCAACGTAGCTCGATCATGCAGGGAGTCGATGGTGCTTAGCAGGGCCGCCTCATCGGCAGACCAGTGAGTCCCATTGAGCGGATACCGCAAGGTTTCGGCGATGTCTTCCCTGGAGAGGCCGGCAGCTCTTGAGAAGGCCAGGACATGCACCCCCCACTCGTACTCGCACCCCGTGCGTGCGCAGACTCTGTTGATCACCAGCTCCCGTTGGCGAAGGGTGAGGACAGAACCGTCCAGCAGCGAGCCTCCCATGAATTTGCGCCAGGCTCGTTCGCTCTTTGCAAGGGTCGAGAAAAGCACCAGGGGCGGTACGCCCGGTCCCATGATTCGATCGAATGCGGTTTGGATATCTTGCGGGTATGGAGCACTGAGAGGCGAAATGCGTGACATGGTGTATCCTCCGCTACTGATAATGTAGCAGTGAGGATTGCTACAGTAACCGTAGCAGTCAAGGCCAATCAGCATGAGTGATGACAGACCTACCAGCCCATCAATTGAAACCCCACGCCGGCCTATCATGGCGCTGCTGGATCTTTTGGGGCAAAAATGGGCTTTGCGAATACTTTGGGAGCTTCAAGGCGGCGAACTCAGCTCCAGGGCACTGCGTACTGCCGCTGGTGAGATTTCTCCCACAGTCCTTCAGGCTCGAATTCATGAGTTGCGCGAGGCGGGTATCGTTGAGTCCGGGAAAAGCGGTTACGGTCTAACCCGGCTGGGCATCGAACTCACGCAAGCGTTTCTGCCGCTTTACCGCTTCGCGGAAAAGTGGGATGAAGCCGTCAATTCACGGCCTGCCCAAAATAAGGCAGTTGCCGCGACGAAATCATGAAAGCGCAATGCCGAGCCGGCCGGCCCGTTCGGACATCCGAGGGTCGTTCCTCAGGCCTTCGGGGGAACTCCTGATGGAGCCTTTCGTTCGTTGAGTGTGGAGGGCGATGCAGGTCGATTCGTCATCAGCCTATGAAAGACGCCGACGCTTTTTACGTCGAAGGGGTACTCTGCACAGGAATGCGCTCCTTGGGCTTCGTCACGTCATAGACATGCAGTTCACAGCGCTGTTCGATGTACTGGAATTCCACCAGGTAAACCTTGCCGCTCTGCGGGGTAAAGCGGGTGTTGATCGGGCCGCAGGTATAATGATTGGCGGTCCCTAGGCTGCGGCCGTAACCCGATACCAGCAGCGATTGGTTGGCATCGGCCTGGACTTCCAACTGCGGGAAGTTTTTCAGCAGCGCGCTGCTGCTGGTTTCGTTGAGCTTGGCGATCCAGCCAAATACTTTCCCGCGGCCCGAGTCCACCACGCGTCCAAGGACTTCCAGGCGCTGGTCGGGGTCATTGGCGCGACTGATCGAATACTCCACGGGAGCGGTGCTGCCGGATGACTTCAGGATCACCTTGGCGTGCTCGGCATCGACCGCCACCTTTTTCTGACCCAGTTGCACCCCATCCTTCGCGAAACTGGGCGAAGAGTCCCGGACATTGGAGTGGCAGGCCGGTAATGCCAGGACGAGAGCGAGGGTCAGCAGTTTGGGGTTCTTCATGACTTATGAATATCCTTGAACATGTTCGTCTGAATGATGAAAAGGTACTGCTCAGGCCACTGAAGGTCGTCTGTACTCGACCTCCACCGGCAGCGCCTGCTGTGCCTCGGCAAGCCGGTTCCCGGCTACCAGCCCATGGATATGGCGAGCCAGCGGGGTCACGTCGGTGATGTTCCGTATCCACTCGTTGACGTAAAGCGCGACAGCTTCCTTGCCCAGGCCGATCTGGATGGCGCGGTGGGTCTGCGGTTGCAGGTGCAGGTCACGCTCCGGGTCCCACTGGATGCGGACCGGGGAGTTGTCCTTCAGGGCCTGCCATTGTTCCTGGCTCATCGATTCGTCGGGGTGGCTCGGGCAACTGTGTTCCAGGGCCCAGGCGAAGCCTTCGTGAGTGATGTCGATCGCCAGGATGCGGGTTTGGCCGGCGTCCTTCAGGCCCCAGCCGGCGCGGTACATCATCCAGAGGAAGGAAGGTTTTATCCAGGTCATCCGTTCCATCTTGAACGGCGGCGAGACGAAGGTCCCGTGGGCGAGGGCGGCCTCGGCGATGGAGTCCGAATAGGCCTGGTAGACGCGAATGGTCTGCTCGTCGTACTGCGCGCGGATCTGGCGAAGTGGAGGTGTAGGCAAATGATAGTCCTGTGGTTGTTTTGGCTATGGGGTAATCAGTGTTTCTCGGATGACGCGCGACGGCGCTTACTGCCGGCCCGTTCCAACAGTTCGTTGAGGACAAACCAGATTGTCATCAACAAACCGATGAACACGAAGGTGTTGTGGTTGTGGAACAGGCCCTGCAACTTGCCGGCAAGCCAGGCCGAGAGGACCATCAGAAAGACGAAGCGCAGGCCGGTCAGCACTGCGTGAAGGTACTCGTTACCGATATTGGCGGACATCCATGGCTCTCCCGAGCGTCTGAGAGGGGTGCAAAAGTCAGTGGTCTTGACCAGGCCGGGGTTCAAGGTTGATGGGGAATCACCTGATCCTTGTCCATTTCGTTCATCAACTGATCGAGCATCTGCCGGCGGTTTTCCACGCTCGACAGTGGCACGTACCAGGCCAGCACACTCCAGCCTTCGCGGGAATAGTTGTAGGTCTTGAGCAACTCGCCGTCCTTGTAGACCTGGCCACGCAGGTTGTCCTTGTAAGGGTAGGGCATCGGGAACGTGAAGAGGGTGAAGACGTTCAGCAGGCCCAGGTAGCTCGGACCACCGTCATAGGGCTCGCGGATCGACAGGCTGTAGCCACTGCGGCTGTAGCCGCCGTCGAGCATGGAGAACGCGCCGGTGTCCTTGAGCACGCCGATCATCTGGCGATGACGCTGCTCGTCGAAACGATTGTTGATGGAACCCAGGTCCAGGGTGACCGGGACGTAGGCGCGCTCGGCGTGGTAGTCGAGCGGCTTCAGGTTGTTGGTGCAGCCGCTGGTCAGCAGGGCGGCACCAAGCAGCGCAGCGGCAGCTGAAGGCTTCAGGCTCATTGTGCAGCTCCGACGGCAGGGATCAGTTGGTCCTGGCGCACGTCCCGGGCAAAGGCGCGGGCGATGCGGCCGAGGTTCTGGCCTTCCATCTCGCCTCCCTGATCCAGCAGCCAGGTGTATTTGCGGGTGCTGTTGCGATAGCGGTATTGCTTGAGACGCTGGTCGCCGCGCAGGACGGTGAACTCGGTGTCGGTATCGATTTCCTTCGACAACGGCAGCATGAACAGGGTGGCGCAACTGAGCAGAACCACCGGGAACGGCGGGTACTCGCGCTGCATCTTCAGTTTGACCTGCACGCTGTACTCGTCGGCCTTGCCGCTGCCGGTTTCGATGTTGCGGAAAACCCCGGTCTCGCGCAGGTGGTTGCGCAGCGTCGACGACTGCAGGGGGTCGTCGACCATCACATGGATGGGCTGCAGGTAGTCCTGGCCATCGGCCAAGGTGCTGTCGGGCAGGGTGTTGGTCGCGGTGCAGCCGGTCAGCAGGCTCGCGGCGACGAGGCCGGCAAGTGTTCTCATGGTTTGACTTCCGTGGCGCCGGCAGGCTTGCCGGTGGTCGACGTGGGGGCGATGAACAGGTAGGGGGCGGCGCTCTTGAGATCCAGGTTCAGGCGCTGCAGCGGCGGCAGGGCGGGCTGCTGGCGCAGGGCGATGGCACCATCGCGGGCGAGTTGGTCCCGCCACAGGAAGGCGCAGCGGTCGCCCATCAGGCACATCGAGCGGAATTCGCCGAGGTAGTAGGCCTTGCCGGCTTCGAGCCGTAGCGGCAGGTTGAATTTTTCCCGGGCCTGGCGCGAGGTGAAGGTGGTGCCAAGCCCAGGCGTGTACTGGGCGGAAAAGAACTGGAAATCGTAGAACTCGTAGTCGCCGGGCTTGAGGGGCAGTACGAAGACACTGGCGGCGCCGTCGCCATCCTCGATGTCTTGCGGGGTCTGGTTGCCACCGCGCATCCACAGGCCGGCGGCGCCATAGGCGGAGCCGCGTTTGCGGATAAGCAGGCGCTGGTTGTCGGCCGGGGAGAGCTTGAACGACTGTGGGCCGATGGAACCGACCAGGTAGGCCACGGGCTCACCGCTGGCCGGTTGCAGCGGGTCGCTGACGAGTGAGGCGCTGTGGGTGATACAGCCGCTGAGCAGGCCGACGAGAAAGAGGATGGCCGAAGCCTTGATGACGCGGAACATGGACTTCCCTGATTGAACTGACGGTCAAGCACCGGTGTCGATTGGAAAGTCATGATGGCGGCCTTCCTGGCACACGGGTTTTGCGAGGCGAAGCCTAAGGGAAGTGCTGGCGTTTTGCTAGCGATCGGTCGTGATTTTCGAGTTATTGACGCCCGAAATCCGTCGCGGTTTTTTTGGGGGCATCGAGCCGGGCAAGAAAAGGCACCGGAACATCGGTGCCTTTCCGGTTCAACGCGACAACGACTCAGCGATAGCGCTCCAGCCAATGCGCGTAAGGCGCCGGCAGTGTCCAGGCGGCCTTGTCGACGCCCAGCTCCTTGGCTGCGGCGTAGGCCCAATGCGGGTCGGCCAGGTGCGCACGGCCTACCGAGACCAGGTCCAGGTGCCCGGCCTTCAGGGCGCCTTCCGCCAGTTGCGGGGTGCCGAAGCCCCAGGCCGAGGTCACCGGGATATCGGCTTCGCGCCGCACGCGCTCGGCGATCGGACCCATGAAGGCCGGGCCCCATGGGATGTTGGTGTCGGGGATGGTAAAGCCGACGCTGACGCTCAGCAGGTCCAGGCCGCCAGCCTTGAATCGGCGGGCCAGTTCGATGGACTCGGTGAGGGTCTGCTCGTCACGGCCGTCATATTCCAGCACGCCGAAACGCGCGGTGAGCGGCAGGTTTTCCGGCCAGACTTCACGCACGGCAGCAAGGGTTTCCAGCAGGAAGCGGCTGCGGTTTTCGAAGCTGCCGCCGTAGGCGTCGGTGCGCTGGTTGGAATGCTCGGAGAAGAAGCTCTGGCCCAGGTAACCGTGGGCAAAGTGCAGCTCGATCCACTCGAAGCCGGCATCGCGGGCGCGACGGGCGGCATCGACGAAGTTCTGCTTGACCCGGGCGATGTCCTCCAGGGTCATGGCCTTTGGTGTTTTGGGCAGGTGCGCGCCGAAGGGCAGGGCGGACGGCGCGATGGTCTGCCAGCCGCGGGCATCGGACTCGGCAATGTGATCATCGCCTTCCCATGGCCGGTTGGCGCTGGCCTTGCGGCCGGCGTGGGCGATCTGGATGCCGGGCACCGAGCCTGCGGCCTTGATGGCCTTGACCACGGGAACGAAGGCCTGGGCCTGTTCGTCGTTCCAGATGCCGGCGCAGCCGGGGGTGATGCGGCCTTCCGGTGCCACGGCGGTGGCCTCCACCACCAGCAGGCCGGCGCCGCCACGGGCCAGGCCGGCAAGGTGGACCTGGTGCCAGTCGTTGATCAGGCCGTCGGTGGCCATGTACTGGCACATCGGTGGGATCGCGATGCGGTTGCGCAGCGTGACGTCCTTGAGCTTGTAGGGTTCGAACAGTGCCGACATGGAAAATCTCCAGGAGACGATGGATGGGTTGATTCGTTTGTTCGATGGTAATCGAACTATGGCAATAAAGGGAAGTCTTGTTATCATTCCCGGCATGCGAGAATTCAAACACCCGGCCCCCGAAGACCTCATGCTCGAACGCGTGCTCTACGCCTTGAGCGACCCTGTGCGCATGGAAATCGTCCGCAGCCTGGCCGGTGTGGCCGAGGCGAGCTGCGGTGAGCTGGATGGCGGGCGGCCCAAGTCGAGCATGTCCCACCACTTTCGCGTGCTGCGCGATGCGGGGCTGGTGCACACTCGCAACGTCGGCACCACGCACATGAATTCATTGCGCCTGGAAATGCTCGACACGCGTTTTCCCGGGTTGCTCGGCTGCATTCTGTCCCAGCGCTGATCCAGGCGCCTGCCGGGTGCGCAACGCTTTCAGCGGCTGAAAACACGCAAGCCGCAAACCTGTTTCTCCATGGTTATCCTCCCCCTGCAAGTGCGTAAATCCAGGTAGAAAACGAGGATTCACGGGCGGCCGGGTTCGTCGCAGGCTGTCCGGGAATTCTAAAGGTCTTTCCACGGATACGGATGACACTTCGATGTTCTGGCGCCGGTTGCTGAAAATAAACCCCGCAGATTCAGACTCCCATGGGGCAGGGCCGGCAGTCGGGTACTTCATCCCGCAGTCGGCTGCCGAACTCCTTGCGACGCCGCGCCGGCAAGCGCTGCTCGGGCAGATCTGGCAACTCGTTTCGCTGTCACGCGACCAGTTCGATGGGCTCTATCTCAAGCCCATCGAGCGCTGTGCCGAGCTGGCCCAGCAGTTTCCCGCCTCGCGGCACGCTCATCACGCCTACCCCGGCGGCTTGCTCGACCACTGCCTGACTACCACGGTCTATGTGCTGAAGTTGCGCCAGTCGCGCCTGCTGCCGGCTGGGGCCAGTACGCAAGTGCAGGGCGTCCAGGCGGAGGCCTGGAGCGTCGCCACGGCCTATGGCGCGTTGTTGCGCGATCTCGGCAGGATCATCGTCGACATGAGTGTGCAGTTGTCCAACGGTGCGGCATGGTATCCCTGGATGGGGCCACCCGAGCGACCCTACCGCTTCAAGTACCTCAACGACAGTCCGGACCAGGCTCATGTCGCCGCGGCTGGCCTGTTGTTCACCCAGTTGGTGTCTCATTCGACACTCCAGTGGTTGAGTGGCTACCCCGAGCTCTGGAGGGCCTTGATCCATGTTCTGGCGGGGCACGATGAAAAGGCCGGCGCCTTGGGTGAACTGCTGACCCAGGCTGACCAGGCATCGATTGCCGATGGGCAGGAGGGCAGTTCGGCGAGGATGTCTCAACCGCCACCCGCCGAAGTGGTTCCGAAGCCGGTGGTTGCGCTGGCCTGTGCCGAGGCAAGCGACGATGGGGGCGACAAGGCCAGGGGGGAGGCTTTCATCCGTTGGCTTCGCGACGGCATCCTCACCGGCAGGATCGTGACCAACACCGCTGCGGCAAAGGTTCACAGTGTTGCCGGCACGGCGTTCATGGTGTCCCCGGCCATCTTTCACCGTTATGTCCAGGAGCACCCCGAGATAGCCGAGCTGGCCAAGTCGCAGGACACCGACGATTGGCGCTGGGTTCAGCGCTGTTTCGAGAAACAGCGGGTGCATCGCAAGGGCAGCAAGGGCCTGAACATCTGGACTTGCGAGCTTCAGGACCTGCGCAAGGTCCGCGACCTCAAGGGCTACCTGCTCAAGGACCCGCTGCTGATCTTTGCCGAGGCCCCGGCGGACAATCCCTCCTTGCGGTTGAAGGAGTGACTCGCGCAGCGGGTCCAGGCTGCTTCGGTCGCCAGGGAGAAAAGAGCGCACGGGGCGCTTTTTTCTCTCGACAGGGCTCAGCGGGAGGCGACCATCCTGGCCCGGGCCGCGTGCAGTTTCCGGTAGCTGTCGATCAGCCGCTGATGGCGGTCGAGACCTTCGAGCTTCATGCTGGTCGGCGTCAGGCCGAAGAAGCGCACGCTGCCGTCGATCGAGCCCAGCACCGCGTCCATGCGCGGGTTGCCGAACATGCGGCGGAAGTTGACTTCGTAGTCGGCCATCTCCAAATCGTCGTCCAGCACCACTTCCAGCGCCACGTTAAGGGCCTGGTAGAACAGGCCGCGCTCGACGGTGTTGTCGTTGTACTGCAGGAAGGTTTCGACCAACTCCTTCGTTTCCTCGAAGTTCTGCAGCGCCAGGTGGATCAGCAGCTTCAGCTCCAGGATGGTCAACTGGCCCCAGGCGGTGTTTTCGTCGAACTCGATGCCGATCAGCGTGGTGATGTCGGTGTAGTCGTCCAGTTCGCTTTCTTCCAGCAGGCCGACCAGCCCTTGCAGGCCTTCCTCGTCCAGGCGGTGCAGGTTGAGGATGTCTTCGCGGAAGAACAGTGCCTTGTTGGTGTTGTCCCAGATCAGGTCGTCCACCGGATAGATTTCCGAGTAGCCCGGCACCAGGATGCGGCAGGCCGACGCGCCCAGGTGCTCGTACACCGCCATGTAGACTTCCTTCTCCAGGCTTTCGAGGATGCCGAACAGCGCGGCGGCTTCCTCGGCGTTGGAGTCTTCGCCCTGGCCGGAGAAGTCCCACTCGACGAATTCGTAGTCGGCCTTGGCGCTGAAGAAACGCCACGACACCACGCCGCTGGAGTCGATGAAGTGCTCGACGAAGTTGTTCGGCTCCATCACCGCCTGGCTTTCGAAGGTCGGCTGCGGCAGGTCGTTCAGCCCCTCGAAACTGCGCCCCTGCAGCAGTTCGGTCAGGCTGCGCTCCAACGCCACTTCGAAGCTCGGGTGCGCGCCGAACGAGGCGAACACACCGCCGGTGCGCGGGTTCATCAAGGTCACGCACATCACCGGGAATTCACCGCCCAGGGAAGCATCCTTGACCAGCACCGGGAAGCCCTGTTCCTCGAGACCCTGGATGCCGGCCAGAATCCCCGGGTACTTCGCCAGTACTTCCTGCGGCACGTCCGGCAGGGCGATTTCGCCTTCGAGGATTTCACGCTTCACCGCACGCTCGAAGATCTCCGACAGGCACTGTACCTGCGCTTCGGCCAGGGTGTTGCCGGCGCTCATGCCGTTGCTGAGGAACAGGTTCTCGATCAGGTTGGACGGGAAGTACACCACCTCGCCATCCGACTGGCGCACGAACGGCAGCGAGCAGATGCCGCGCTCGGTGTTGCCGGAGTTGGTGTCGTACAGGTGTGAACCGCGCAGCTCGCCATCGGGGTTGTAGATCGCCAGGCAGTGCTCGTCGAGGATTTCCTTGGGCAGGGCGTCCTGGCGCCCGGGCTTGAACCAGCGTTCGTCCGGGTAGTGGACGAATTCGGCGTTGGCGATCTCTTCGCCCCAGAACTGGTCGTTGTAGAAGAAGTTGCAGTTCAGGCGCTCGATGAACTCGCCCAGGGCCGAAGCCAGGGCGCTTTCCTTGGTCGAGCCCTTGCCGTTGGTGAAGCACATCGGCGACTGCGCATCGCGGATATGCAGCGACCAGACGTTTGGCACGATGTTGCGCCATGAGGCGATCTCGATCTTCATGCCCAGGCCCGAGAGGATCGAGGACATGTTGGCGATGGTCTGTTCCAGCGGCAGGTCCTTGCCGGGAATGTAGGTGCGGGTGGGCGAATCGCTGCTCGGCATCAGCAGGGCCTGGGCATCGGCGTCCAGGTTTTCCACTTCCTCGATGACGAAGTCCGGCCCGGTCTGCACGACCTTCTTTACCGTGCAGCGGTCGATGGAGCGCAGGATACCCTGGCGGTCCTTGTCGGAGATGTCGGCGGGCAGCTCGACCTGGATCTTGAAGATCTGGTTGTAGCGGTTCTCCGGGTCGACGATGTTGTTCTGCGACAGGCGGATGTTGTCGGTGGGGATATTGCGGGTTTCGCAGTACACCTTGACGAAGTAGGCCGCGCACAGGGCCGAGGAGGCCAGGAAATAGTCGAAGGGACTCGGTGCCGAGCCATCGCCCTTGTAGCGGATGGGTTGATCGGCCACCACCGTGAAGTCATCGAATTTGGCTTCGAGTCGGAGGTTGTCGAGAAAGTTGACCTTGATTTCCATGCGGGATTACCAGAAGAGCGAAAATACGAATGGCCGCTATTATCCGGTCTTTTCGCCGGGAAGGAAGCGATAGCGGACGAGACTGCGGATCTTCGCGGTTGCGCCGCCTGGCTCAGGTGGCAAACACCTGCTCCACCGTTTCCGAAACATAATCGAGTACGGCCCGGATCAGCGGTGACTTGCCAAGGTCGCCATGCACCACCAGCCAGATATCGCGGTAGAAGCTTTCGCCATCGCAGGGCAGGGGCCTGAGCGCCGGGTCAGGGTCGCCGATGAACAGCGGCAGTCCGGCCACGCCAAGGCCCGAGCGCGCGACCCGTTGCTGGGTGCTGATGTCGCTCACCTCGCAGACCACCGGGCGGCCTGCCGCCACGGACAGCAGCCATTGCTGGTGCGGCATGTCGGCATACTGCGCGTCATAGGCGATGAAACCCCAGTCTTGTGGCTGTGTCGCGTGGGCATAGTCGTGGGCGCAATAGAGCCCGAACGGCATGCGCCCGATGCGGCGGGTGACGTTGGCCGGTTCGCTCGGCCGAAACAGCCGGACCGCGATATCGGCCTCGCGGCGTTCCAGGGATACGCTCTGCGCCTGGTTGGCCATCGACAGCTGAATGCCTGGGTGACGTGTCCTCAAGGGGGCGAGCCGATCGGCGAAGAAGTTCGTGCCCAGTACCGGCGGTACGCTCAAGGTGACCTTGCCGGACATGTTCGCCTGTTCAGCGCTGGCCAGGCGTTCGATGCCGAATGCGGCCCGCTCCATGTCCTGGGCGAGCCGGTGGATCTGCATGCCCATGGCGGTCAGGCTGCATCGGCGCGGCAGTCGGTCGAGCAGCCTCACGCCCAGTTCGGCTTCGAGCGCCGACAGGCGCCGACTGACCGTCCCATGGTCGACTTTCATGTGCCGTGCGGCGCCAGAGAGGCTACCGGCCTCGACGATCGCCACGAAGTAGCGCAGGTTTTCCCAGTCCAGCATCTGTGCGTTTTTCCCGATATGCCGTGAGCATTTACGGAATATTCGCACGGATAGTCCGGCTTGTATCGTCGCTTCTTTCCTTGAGGAGTCGGACATGACTGAGCATCCGCAATCCCCTTCCACCCGAGCGTTGCTGGCGGCCTGCCTCGGTTTCGCCATCGTTCTGATCGACGTGAGCGTCGTCAATGTGGCCCTCGATACCTTGCGCAGCGCGTTGGACACGGATGTGCGCGGCTTGCAATGGGTGGTCAATGCCTATGCCCTGGTGTTTGCCGCCTCGCTGTTGCTGGCGGGTACGTTGAGTGATCGCCTGGGCGCCAGGCGCCTGTACCTGATCGGCCTGGTGCTGTTCACCGGCGCCTCGCTGGGTGCTGGGGTGGCCTCGACGCTCCGGGGGCTGGTCGGCTGGCGGGTCATCCAGGGATTCGGCGCGGCCTTGTTGGTGCCGACGTCACTCGCCTTGCTGCGCCAGCTCTATATCGATCCTGCCCAGCGTAGTCGGGCCGTGGGCTGGTGGAGTGCCGGTGGTGGTATTGCGCTGGCGGCCGGGCCAGTGCTCGGCGGGGTGTTGGTCGAGCACTGGGGTTGGCGCAGTGTGTTCCTGATCAACCTGCCGATCGGTCTGCTGGGGCTGTGGCTCACGCTCGGCGGCATTCCCGCCGGAACGGGGCAGCCCGGGCGCAAGCTGGACTTGCCCGGGCAACTCTGTGGCGCCTTGGCCCTGGTCATGCTCACGCTGGCGCTGACCGAAGCCGGTCATGAGGGCTGGAGCAATCCGTTGGTGCTGGCGGCCTTCGTGGTCTGCCTGTTGGCCGCAGGGTTGTTTCTCCATCTGCAGAACGGCAACCCCAATGCCATGCTGCCACCAGCTGTCCTGCGCAACCGGGTGGTCAGGTGCACGATGAGCGTCGGATTGATCGCCAACCTGGTGTTCTACGGCATGGTCTTTACCTTCAGCCTGTACTTCCAGGCGCAATGGCATTGGACGCCCGAGAGCACGGGGTTGGCCTTCCTGCCGATGATGGGAGTGCTGATGGTGATGAACCTGCTGGCCGGGCATCTGGCAGGGCGCTGGTCGGGTCGCACCCTGGTGATGCTGGGCCTGGGCATTTCCGCCTGTGGCTACGGGCTGATGCTGGCGGCGCTGGCCGAGCAGTCTTACCGACTGTTGATCCTGCCGATGCTGCTGGCTGGAGGCGGTATCGCGCTGGCGATACCCACGCTCACCCACTCGATGCTCGAAGCGGTGCCGGCACACTATGCCGGAACAGCCTCCGGCACCCTCAACGCGGCCCGGCAGATGGGCGGTGTGATGGGGGTTGCGCTGCTCGGTGGCACGGCGAGTCTACCTGGCATCAACCTGGCGCTCGGTGGTTGCGTGGCGGCCTTGCTGTTGGCGATGGCAATCGCTTTCAGTGGACTGAAACCGAGCGCTTGCCGCGATGCTCCGTTGTGCCTGGAATGAGGGATTCAACCGCATACCACCGCGTCACCAACTCATCCCGGTCGAATGAAAGCATCCGCATGGCTTCGAAGCGGCCAATATCTGCGTTGAGCCGGGTGACATGAGCAGGCATCGCCAGGACCGCGTTGTCGCCCTCGGCGACGGTTTCATGGACGTCGTCGAGCGCGGCGAAAACCCTGAAACTCCAGGTAGTTGCGTTGATTGGCCGGATGCACACGGCCGTTGGCCTTGACCGCGAACCGCCAATGGCGGCCATCCCCCCGTCACCCACGTCCGAGTGAGCCTATCAGGCCCCATTTACCGTTCGGAAAACTCCTGTCTCAGACCCATTCTCAACGCGCCTCGATACTGTCAATATGGCATTAAGGCACTATGGCTGGCACCCGACATATAAACGATTCAAAGAACGCCATGGGGTTGACCTGAGAGCGGATCGCTAGCGGTCAGTCACTGAGTATCGCCAGTTTTGGCTCTGGGAGTGTTGATGAGTTTTCGTCGCTTGACCGACTCCTCTGGGCAATCGAACGATTGCGATACCGTCGCCGATCAACAGGAAGGTCACTCGGACATTGCCGCGATTGCCGCGGACAACGAGGACACGATCGAGCAACTGCTGGACTCGGCGCGCAACTGGGTTCACACCAGCGCCTGGGCGGTCTATCGCGCCGGCGAACAGTTGCACCTGGTCGGGCAGGGCGACCCCCGGGCGCAGTGGCCGTCCATTGTCTCGAATGACGAATTCGAAGCCTTTTGCCGGGCCCGACACCTGCACCGTTGGCCCACCGGCCGTGGCGAAAGCGTCCTGGGCTGGTTGCTCGCGCCGCTCGAGCAGGCCACGCAGCCGGCACTTGCCGAATTCGCCCGACGCCTGGGTGTCCAGGTGCAGGCCGATGCCCTGGCGCGGGCGCAGGTCACCCAGCGGGTGCTCTATGAAATCATCTACCTGGCCAGTTCGACCCGTGACCGCTCGGTGTTCCTGGTGGGCATTCACCGGCTGCTGGCCAGCCTGATCGACGCCGAGAACTTCTACCTCGCGCTGTACGACCCGCACACCGGCAAGATCGACTACCCGTACTATGTCGACATCATCGACACCCAGGCCCTGCAGTCCGAAAACTACGAATACCTCGACCCCGATCACCTGTCCCTGACCGGGCAGGTGCTGACCAGCGGCCAGCCGCTGCTGATCGACGCCGCCGGGATCCTCGCCGCCCAGGCCGAGCAGCGCTTCTATTGCGTGGGCGACCGCCCCGAGTTCTGGATGGGGGCGCCGCTGAAAAACGCCTCGGACGAGGTGTTCGGCATGCTCGCCATGCAGGTCTACGACGTGTCGCGCATCTACAGCGCCGAGGACCGCGCGCTGTTCCTGGTGGTGGCCCGCCATGTGGCGATGGCGCTGGACCGCATGCTGCACCGCGCGGACCTGGAAGAAACGGTGATGCGCCGCACCCTCGAACTGTCGGCGCTCAACGACGCGCTGCGCCAGGAAATACTGGACCGCGAGCGCGCCGAGCACCTGCAGAGCGTATTGTTCCAGATCGCCGAATTGTCGAGCCGGCCCGGCGACATGGCCGAGTTGTTCCAGAGCCTGCATGACATCGTGGGTGCGCTGCTGTTCGCGCAGAACTTCTATATTGCGCTGTTCGACGACGCGACGGGCGAGGTGACCTTTCCCTATTACGTCGACGAACGCCAGACCAACCGTCCGGCCCCCCGGCGCGGCTGCCGCGGCCTGACCGAGTACGTGATCCGCCAGCGCCGGCCCTGCCTGTTCGACGTCGACGAGGTCGACCGGCTGACCTCGATCGGCGAGATCGACGCGCCGCAAGACAACGTCCGTTCCCACTCCTGGCTGGGCATCCCACTGTTCGATGGCGACGTGGTGCGTGGCGTGCTCGCGGTGCAAAGCTACACCGCGCAGGTGCGCTACACCCAGCGCGACCAGGAACTGCTGACGTTCGTCTCGCGGCACATCGACACCGCGCTGTCGCGGCGCAGCGCAGCCGAGGCGATCCATGCCGCCAACCTCATGCTCGAGGCCCGGGTGCAGAGCCGCACCCGCGAACTCGACCATGCCAACGCCAAGCTGCAGCACGAGAACACCCACGATGCGCTGACCGGGCTGCCGAACCGTACCTACCTGCAGCAGCGTCTGAACCTGGCCTGGTCGCACTTCGACAGCGCAGGCGGGCACCTGGCGGTGATGTTCATCGACCTCGATCGCTTCAAGATGGTCAACGACAGCCTTGGCCATCACTTTGGCGACCTGCTGTTGATGCAGGCGGCCCAGCGTCTGCGCGGTTGCCTGCGCGAAAGCGACATGCTGGCACGGCTGGGCGGCGATGAGTTTGCGGTACTCGTCCCCGATGCGCCGCTGGAGGTGGTGACCGAAGTCGCCGAACGGATCCTGGTGGCGTTCGACCTGCCGTTCCTGATCAACGGCCATGAAGTCTTTTCTTCCTGCAGCATCGGCATCGTCAGTGCCGACAGCCAGTTCCACCACGAGCCCGCCGACCTGCTGCGCGACGCCGATGCGGCGATGTACCGGGTCAAGAGCGCCGGGCGCGACAGCTACGCGGTGTTCAACCAGGAACTGCGCCGCGAGGTCTCGGACCAGGTCGAGCGGGAAGGGGCCCTGCGCAACGCACTCAAGCGCAGCGACGAGCTGCTGCCGTACTTCCAGCCGATCGTCAACGTTGAAACCGGCGAACTGCTGGCCCTGGAAGCGCTGGTCCGCTGGCACCAGCCGGGCGGGCGGGTGATCGCCCCGGGCGAATTCCTGACGGATTTCGAGGGCCTGCGCCTGATCGGCCGGCTGGACCTGTACATGCTCGGCAGCGTCGCCGCGATCCTTGCCCAACCCGAGCACGCCGATTGGCCGGCGGTGCACGTCAACTGCTCCAGCTACAGCATCACCCGCCCGGACTTTGCCGGTGATGTGCTGGCGCTGCTGGCGCAGCATGGCGTCTCGCCGTCGCGGATCTGCCTGGAACTGACCGAGGGCGCGCTGGTGGCCGAACCGGCGATTGCCCGGCAGACCATGCAGCGGCTGGCCGACAACGGCATGTCGGTGGTACTCGATGACTTTGGTGCGGGGTTCTCGTCGCTGAGCTATGTGCACCAGTACCGTTTCAGCGGGTTGAAGATCGACAAGTCGTTCATCTTCGAGCTGACCGGCAGCGCGCGCAGCCGGGCGATCGTACGGGCCATCGTACGGATGGCGGAATCGCTGGATCTGAGTGTGGTGGCGGAAGGGGTCGAGGATCAGGAGACCCTGGAACTGCTGCGCGAAATGGGGGCGGGGCAGGCGCAGGGCTATTACTTCGCCAAACCGATGGGGTTGGAAGCACTGAGAGGGTGCGGGGAGAACGCCCGGTCCTGGATCCCCTAGTGGCGGCTTCGGCGCGCCCCTGTGGGAGTGGGCTTGCCCGCGAAGCGGACAACTCGGTGGGTGGCACCGGCTGCGCCGGTGTTCGCGGGCAAGCCCGCTCCTACACGGGTGTTGAGGGCTGATGGCTTACGGAGGGGCCAGGGAGCGCTGGACAGGCCGTCAAAGTAATGGTTGTATGATGCAACTATTTGGCGGCGGGCATTTCCCATGAACGACAGCTCCTTACTGATCGATGAAATACGCTCGGCCTCACGCACCATGGTGCGTGAACTGGGGTTCATGCGCACGACACTGGCGGGGACCGACCATTCGGCATCCGCCGTGCACACCTTGCTGGAGATCGACGCGCAGGGAGTAATGACGGCCGCCCGACTGGTGCAGGTTCTGGGGCTTGAGAAATCCAGTGTGAGCCGCATGGTGAGCAAGCTGATCGAGGCCGGCGAACTGGAAGAGACGGCCAGTCATGACGATGCCCGCGCCAAGCTGCTGCGTCTGACCCCTCACGGTAGAAAGACCGTTGCAGACATCCATGGCTATGGCCAGTTGCAAGTCAGCGCCGCGCTGGGCCACCTGAACCCGACCGAGCAGCAGGTGGTCGCGCAGGGCCTGGCGGCCTATGCTCGCGCCTTGTCCGCAAGGCGACTGGGTTCTGCCGAGCCTGCAGCCCATGGCATCAGCATCATTAGCGGATATCGACCAGGCGTGGTGGGCCGGATAGCCGAGATGCATGCGGCGTTCTACTCCCGGCTGGCAGGGTTCGGCCAAGTGTTCGAAAGCCAGGTGGCCACCGCTGTTGCCGAGTTCGTCGGGCGTCTCGACCAGCCGTGCAACCGGTTATTGCTCGCGACTCACCATGGACGCATTGTGGGTTCGATCGCCATCGACGGGCAGGACCTGGGCAACAACGAGGCCCACCTGCGCTGGTTCATCCTGGACGATGGCTGTCGAGGGAGTGGGGTGGGGCGTCGGTTGTTGAGCGAGGCGCTGGGCTTCTGTGACGATGCCGGGTTCGATGCGACTCGACTCTGGACGTTCAGCGGCCTCGACGCTGCGCGGCGACTTTATGAGGCCCAGGGGTTCGAGCTGGTGAAGCAGGAGCAGGGCAGCCAGTGGGGGACGGTTGTCACTGAACAGCAATTCATCCGCACCAGGGCCCGGCTCGCTCGTTGAGGGGCGCGAGCGGCTATCGACCGGCCGTGGATTTCAGGTTTGCCGTGGCATGCTCCAGCGTGCTGGCGTTTTCCAGGAGTTGTTCCGCAGCGACGAACAGCCTCTCGCCGGCCAGCACCGATGCCTGTTCGCGCATACGCACGACCGCCTCCTCGAGTTGCTCGATCTGGCGTGCCAGCGCTTCGGGTGGGCGGGTGAATGGCATGGTGAGGACAACTACCTGTCTGTGCTTTGCTGATCGTCATGGGCTGGTCTCGGCCAATCCGCGCTCGACGCCGCTTGCCTGCCGGCGACAGGGCGCGGGCACACGCTACCATCACTTTGCCCATAGAGCACGCATTCGTGCTTGCGCGGGTGTTGTTTCGGTTGAATTAAAAAGGAGCGCCTTTGCGAGCTGCGGCCGGGCGGACCCTGATCATGCTGGATGAAGAGAAGATAGCCCCTTATCTGGATGAAATAACCGAGGACTGCCGTATTGAAGTGAATGGGTGTAAACGGAAGGTCTGAAGATCGGGCAAGCCCATTTGAACTGCCAGTACAGTCGCTGGCTACCAGGCAGAGATCGATTAAAGAAATTGACCGTATCCGTACGAAATCAAGGGTAATTCCGGCAAGGGAAAACCATGGAACATTTTTGGGGTGAACTAACCAGCTGATCGAATATGCCTATACTGTCAGCAACGCTGTAGCAGCTGTTTAAGGTCGTCTTGTGAGGGTTGTTGAGCGTTGATGAATAAAACTGATCTGCTTGAGTATTTGAAAGAGACCAGTTCCGAGATGACCCAGGGCGATATGGATGGAGCTATTCTTTTGCATTTCGACCTGGTAATGGAAAGTTATCGGAGAAAGCCCCTTTTTTATAAAAATCTTTTAAAATATGACAGGCTCATGGTGGCTCTCTCGTTGTTGAGTTTTAATTTCAGCGATAATCGGATTCCTCTGTCCAGAGTCAAGGCTTTTTGTCAGGAGCGTGGCTATCTGTCGCGCAACAGTCTGGATTCCTATTGTTCATTCTTGTTTATTACCGGTTATATGCATATTGGCCTGCATGCCGAAGATGGGCGCCAGCGTATTTTCGGGCCTACCGAAATGGCGTTGCTTGAAGCCAGCCGTATTATCAAGTCGTACTTGCTGCCCTCGCAGATCATTCCTCCCTACGATAGTTGGTTGGCGGAGCTTGGAGGATCTACGGATTTGCTGCAGATTTTTTTCCGCGGGTTTGCCAGGTTACTGGAAGCGGACCTGATGCTCGACAAGCTCTTGCCCGAAGCTAAGTGGATCATGAATCGTGATGGCGGCCACCTGCCGATGCTCGCGCTGTATACCGATGCCTTGCGCAACGGCTCGCTGGAGAGAGGTTATAACGTATCGTCTTATATTGAGCTCTCATCGCGCCTCGGGGTCTCCAAGACTCATATGCGACGCATGATCAAAGAGGGAAAACTGCAGGGATATTTCAAATGCCACCAGAATCTGGTCGAACTGAGTCCTGCGTTCCTCGAACTGATTCGGCGGGCCATGTCCATCAATTTTGCGGTGGCACGGGTGAGCATGGAGTTGGGTGTCAAAGACAGCTGTGCGAATAGCGAGACTGTCGAAGGTTGGAACTTTCGCGGCCTCTAGGCCGATGAGCGGGCCTGTTCCTTGGCCGCGCCGTTGAGAGCGACTTGATCGCCAGGTACCGTCCTTGTTCGTTGTACTCATTGATACCGGAGGTCAGTGTGTTTAATCGTCGCATCAAGAATGCCCTGTTCGACTGTCGGCAGGATCTGACCACATTGCTGGGGACGATCACCGACATCGACTCGGTTTTTCTTTCAGTAAGGGTCGATGGAACGGGCCGGATCGTCTCGGCCAACCAGCGTTTCGCAGAGGCACTGGGGTACTCGTCGAGTGATCTGTCAGGCAGGGCGATGGGCGAGCTCATGGCTGAGCCGCAGGGTGGATTTGCGGCGAATCCGCGAGCCATTGAACAGCAATGCTATACCGCCGCCGACGGTCGTGCCGTGGTACTCGGCATGTGTTGGCTCAACGCGGCGGATCGCGCCTTCCAGGGGTACGGTTTCATCACGCCGCCCTTGGCGCAGAAGGAGCAGGAGGTCATCGAAATGTTCAGTGCGCTGAACCGTTCGATGGCCATGGTCCAGTTCAATCTTGCGGGTGAGGTTCTCTCTGCCAACGAGGCCTTTATCCAGGCGATGGGTTATAGCCTGGCGGAGATCCAGGGGCGGCACCACCGCCTGTTCTGTCTGGCCGAGGACGTGGCTTCGGCAGATTACGCCGAGTTCTGGAAGTCTTTGAATCGGGGCGTGTTCAGTGCCGGACGTTTTCGTCGGGTGGACAAACGCGGTCGAGTGGTATGGCTGGAGGCCACCTATAACCCGGTCAAGGATGCCTCCGGCCGGGTGTACAAAATCACCAAATTCGCCAGCGTAGTGACCGAACAGGTCGAGAAAGCCGAGGTGATCAAGCAGGCCGCGAACATGGCCTACGACGTATCGCGCGATACCGATGTGAAAGCGAATCGAGGCATGGAACTGGCCGCTGCTTCGATTCTTGGCACGCAAACCATTGCGCAGCAGATGGCTTCAGTGACCGACAGCATGACAGCGCTGGAGTCGCAGTCCCAGTTGATCGGCTCCATCGTGGACACCATCGGCGCCATTGCCACCCAGACCAATCTCCTGGCGCTTAACGCTGCTATCGAAGCCGCGCGCGCAGGAACCCATGGGCGTGGTTTCGCAGTCGTGGCGGATGAGGTACGCAAGCTCGCCGGCCGTACCAGCGCGGCCACGCAAGAGATTACCCACGTGGTGCGACAAAACCGGGAACTGGCCGATCAAGCCGCGGTGCTTGTCCAGGGCAGCAGGGACCAGGCCGACCATTTGCTGGGGCTGGCGGAGCAGGCAGGCATGGCAATGGGAGATATCCAGCAGGGCGCCAAGCAAGTGGTTGATGCCATTGGCAGGGTCACCAGCGACTTGAGTTGATCTGCGCCATGGGTATCTGTCATGGGAAACGGGGCGTTTCCTTTGGACATTGCACTTGAGTCGTTACGGGAAGAGGAGTTGAACAATGCCGGCGACTTTCAAGATCAGGCCGAGAATGCGTACATTATTATCGCCAGCGGTAACCAAGGCGGAATTGGCAGGACTGGTCGCATGGTTATGGGTACTGCTGCTTGATCCCCTGTCGGGATTGAATCTTGCAAATGTACTGGTCACGGCGTGCCTGCTGGCTCTCTGGTACTTCCATCGTGTGGTGACCAGCTTTCCCGTATGGCGAGTATTGGGTGGCCTTTATATTTTTTTCCTGGCCCTCGGTTTTGTACAGGTGATCGAGGCTCACGTGGCATTGCGTATTTTTTCTCTTCCGCTTGCGGTGATCATGGTAGTAGGCAGCGCCATATTATTTATCACGATTCAGGATTACCTGATCTCCACCACGGCCGTCTGGATATTGATATGGCCCAGTCTCGATGTCGGTGCGTACCAGGGGCTGGAGATTTATCTGGTGCTGTTTTGCATCTTCTCCATGATGATCGGCTTTATCCTGAATCTGACCTACTTGAGGAATATGCGGTCGGTGCTGTTGATCGAAAGTGAGTTCAGAACGTTGGCGGAGACGGATTTTCTCACCTCTCTGCTCAATCGGCGTGCATTCATGGGTAGTTTCCAGAAGGTGCTGGCACAGGGGAATAGTGGCTACTTCATCATGTTGGATATCGACAGTTTCAAACTGAAAAACGATCAATATGGTCACGATATCGGCGACAGGATTTTATGCGCCATGGCCACCTGCCTGAAGTCGACGCCGGGCAGCCATAGTGTCGGGCGGCTCGGCGGCGAGGAATTCGGTGTCTTGCTGCTGGGCGACGATGACGCGATTGCCCATGAATATGCCCTGCGTCTGCTGGCCGCCATCCGCGTCAGCGTCTCGCCGCCGCACCACTACACCTGCAGTGCGGGCATCGCACGGTTTTCGGCGACCTCCGATATGTCGGCCGTGCTCAAGTGTGCCGACAGCAATATGTATAAAGCCAAGCAGGACGGCAAGGACCGGGTCTTTCAGGATGGCAAGCCGCTTGCGCCGCCATTTCCTCCGGCGGCGTAACGAGCGATTCTGGCGGACCTGATCTCGACCGGCAGCGCTGGGGGAACCAGCAGGGCTGCCGGAAGCATCGCGTGAGTCGTGGCCTCATGGCCATTCCCCGACGAGGCGGGTTCGCTGATCAGGGGGTAAACAATCGTTCAGGACACCTCCGGCAAGGGAACGGGAGTTGTCTTGCCGGCTGGTGTTACCCAGGCATCACCACCCTCATCGCGACAGCCGCGCAGAGCCCCAGCAGGCACAGGGTTCCAACGCCATAAAAAACGGTTCGCCAAGGCTGGATGCCCGTCAGATAGGCCAGCGTGTGCAGCACCCTGGCCAGGGTGAACAGCAGGCTCGACCCGGCGATGACGAATGCCGGTGCATCCAGGGCGATGGCCAGCCCGCCCAATGCGAAGAAGGCCGGGATGTTTTCCAGGTCGTTCGCCCAGGCCTTGGCGGCGCGAATCACTTCCGGGCGTTCCGTTTTTTGTGCGACCTGATTGAAAACGGCGGCGTCTTCCGCATTGGTGAATGCCTTATGTCGCAAGCGGAAGAAGCCCTGATAACAGGAGAGCGCAAACATCTTGAGGAACAGCACAACCACGCAGAGCGCATAGAGGTTCAAGGCCGTGTTCATGCCTGGCGCCCCCCATCAAGGCCCCTGACCACGAGGTACAGCAGCGGCCCCAGGGAAACGAACACGGCTGTCAGCAGCAGGTAGGGAAGTACGGCAATGCCTGAACCTCCGCGCGATAGGTTGTCCTTCAGCATCCAGATGCAGGCAAGGGCTGCCATCAGGTACAAGTCGACGACCACCTGGGCGGTGTCAGGCCGCGACATCAGCTCAAGCCCAAAGGCCACGAGCGACTGCTCGGCGATCAGCATCGTCCAGCCGGTATAAAGCGAAAAGAGCACCAGCAATGCCAGCGCCATGAAACGAAGTGCCATTGTCCTCTCCTGGGTAGGGGTTGCAGGCACACTAGTGGTAGGGTGATGAGCGCTCAATGACCTGTGAGGTCATGGACGCCAGGCACAGGGACGGTCGGAGGCGAGGCATGAATCAGCAGTTGTTCCATCACAAGCGGCCCGCGCAGGGCCTGGCGGCGGGTCAACACCTGCGGCAGTTGCGGCAGCAGGCGGGGCTCAGTCAGCTCGACCTTGCGCTGATGGCCGGGGTTTCGCAGCGCCACCTCAGTTGCATCGAAACCGGGCGCGCGAAGGCCGGCCCCAGCACCTTGCACGCCATCCTTTCGGCCCTGGGCGCCTCGCTGGAGCATTGCAACGAAGTCTTTCTCGCCGCCGGTTACGCGCCCCGTTACGCCGCCTCGCCGCTCGATGCGCCCGCCCTGGAGATGGTGCATGGGGCCATCGATCACATCCTGCAGGCGAACAATCCGGCGCCGGCGATCGTGATCGACAGCCACTGGAATGTCACCGCCGCCAATGTGAGCACCGGCCTGCTGCTGGCGATGGCAGGCGTTGCCCAGGACCTGGCCTCAGGCCTCAACCTGCTGGACATGTTGCTGTGCCCCGGTGGCCTGGGCGACCGGCTGGCCAATGCCGACGAGATCCGTGCGGTTGCCTGGCAACGCGCTTCCAGGGAGTCGGTTGGCAATCCGGAACTTGCCATGCGCTTGCGCAACCTGCCGGCGCCCGCCATCGCTCCGCAGGCACTGGCTGCCAATCCTGTGCTGCTGACTCGTGTGTGCACCCCTGAGGGGGAGTTGAGTTTTCTCTCCACCTTCACGACCTTCGGCATGCCGCTGGATATCACCGTGGAGTCATTGAGAATCGAACACCTGATACCGGCCGATCCATTGACCCGGCGCCGGATGATGGATGCGTTCGAACAGTGGAGTGCGGCCCACGGCCAGTTCTGAGTGGCGGTGAGCGCTGCCTTGGCGCGGCAGTGGTGTGTCTGCCTCTCGCGTGCCGGCGATCCATCAGGACATGATTACTTACAGGCATGCGTTTGTCTTTGAAAGGGACGGTTGTTAAGTTTTCTTCGTCCCTTGGGTATCACGGGTGCTGACGCGCAGTTGTTGCGTAATGACAGCGTATTGCATCGTTTATTTCCGGCCATTCTGCGAGCTTCGGGACTCACGATGATCAATGACGTCTGAGCCGCCTGAGCTGGCAGAAAGTGAAGTATCGACATGCAAGCGTTGAATCTGAACCGCAGCACACGCACGCTCTCGGTAGGGTACTTCTTCTCCAAGTGTGGTGAATTCGCTTTCGAAACGGCATTTGCCGTTGCGGTAGTCTCCATGACCGAAGCGAACCTGTTGCTGATCGGGATGGTGTACTTCTTCCGCTACCTGCCCAGTGCGTTGTTTTTCGCCGCTGCAATCGCTCTGCAGTTCCACAGTCGGCTGTTCCTGGCGATCCTGTTCGTGGTCGGGTTCGTCGGCGCCTTCGTCGATATCGCCATCGTGACCAATATCCAGTGCCTGTCCGACGATCGCCAGGTGGGCCGGAATTTCTCCCTCTACTACTTCACCGCCGTCATCGGTGATGCCGTCTCTGGCCTGATCGCCAGCCTGGTTTTCGTACTGGCGGGGCCGGCGACTTTCATCTGGATGACGTTGATGCTGTTCGTTGCGCCCTTGCGCTGGAATATGAAAGGCGGCTCGGATGATGCCAAACATCGTGCTGATTGATCTGGATGATGTCCGGCTACCTGCTTCGGGTGCTGCCCGTCAGGATGATGAGCGCAAGTTTATCCATGTCGACATGGACTCCTTCTTTGTGTCCGTCGAGTTGCTTCAGGCTCCATGGTTGCGTGATCGGCCCGTGGCGGTAGGTGGCAACGCCGCTGAACCCGGAGCGATCAGTACTGCCAGTCACCCGGCAAGGCCGTTCGGGATAAACTCGGCGAGAAAACTGCCTCATTCAACATGGGCAGGCCCGACGGCGGCTGGGAGCGCCGGGCTTCGCCACAGCACGGGCCAGTACGCTTCGTTCAGCCCCACGCATAGGGTCAGTTGCGCGGCGCGGGTCAGCCTGAACGCGCTGCCGTCGTACTGCCAGCGCAGTGACGTGCCGCATCCTCCCATGCCCATTGCCAGTTCATGGCTGCTGAGCTCCCCGCTGACCGGATCGAACCGGATGCTGCCGTTGGGCAACATGTCCGGCATCCGCGGCACTGCATCGATCCTGGCCGGGCGGGCTTGTTCGGGATGGGCGATGGGCGTTTCATACAGGCGGTATGAACAGTTATACGCGGCGCAATCGGTCTTGATGATCACCAGCGCCTGGCGGTCACTCAAGGCAAAGGCCTCGCCTTCGGCGGGGGTGTCGTCGAGTTGGTCCTGCTGCCATGACGCGCGCGTGGTCGCCATGACCACATCCCGGATGTGTTGGGCCTGGGGCAGGGTCAGCGCCACTGGCGGATACCATGGGGGCAGGGTCGGACGGGGTGGGGCGGGTGTTACAGTGCTGGCGCTGGCCGCCCCCTGGCGTACCAGCGCCGTGACGGTGCCGACCCGGCCCTGTACCGAGTCCATCAGCAGCAGTGCTGCGCTCATACCGGCCAGGGAGGCGAACGACTGGCCGTCCTGGGTGGGAAGGGTCAGTTCGTTGCCATTACGCAGCTCCGCGATCAGCGCTTTGGCCTGATCGCCTGTCGCACTCAGGACCTCGGGCACATCACCCTCTTTCAACTCGCCAGCGGCCAGGGAAGTGCGCAGCGGCTTGCTGTCGAGCAGCGGCTGTCCGGTAGCGGGGTTATAGCTGAACATCCCGACCCGCAATACGCCTGCGGGCCCCGCTTCGCGGATGATACGCAGGCTGAAGGTGAGCCTGGCGCCCGTATCGTCGCGCATGGGAACTGCGCCGATGGCGGTGCACGAGCGAATGTTGTCGCACGCGACCACCCAGTCCTTGATCTCCCGGTAGAGCGGTACCTGTTCTTCTGCGTAGGCAGCGCAACTGGTGACGACGAGAAGCAGGGCGACGAGAGGGCGGGCCATAGAGCACTACCTGGGCATGGGGGCGGCGATATTAGGCCATGAATCAACCCGCAGGGTTAACCGTTGGCTGCGGGGCACAGGAAAAAGAGCCGTTGTCACAACAGCGCCTTGAGGCTGGTCGGGCCACTGCTTCGACTTGACCAGCGGTTTGCTCACGGCAGCCGTCAGCCAAAGGCCCAATGCAGTTCCATCTTCTGCAGGTCCAACTGCCCATTGCCGCCACCGAAGGGATCATCTGCGCGCTGATGGCGAACGCCGTTTCTGGATCCGCCGCACGGCCTTCAGCGGCAACCAGGGCATCTGCCAGGGGACATGCCGAGGTACAAACAGTCACCTAGCCCCATCAACAGACCGCGTTGGCGCTCTGTTTCTCCAGTACCGAGTCCATTCTCAATTGTGCCAACTCGATCAGGTGCACGATGCCCATTGCCAGCTTGCGGTTTGAGCCGGTCTGGTTGTCGGCGTGCTCGTAGGCGGTAGCGGCGGCGGATTGGAGAATCGAGTGGATGTCGACCAGGGCGTCTTCCTGGCTCTCTGGCGTCGGTGAGTTGTGTGGTCGTGTCGCGGCGGGTGAGGGGAGCGGATTTGGCCCTGCATCCGGGCCGAGGTTGTGGTGGGACAGTGCCCAGTCGGCGATTCGAGAGTCGATGTTTGCCGAGGCTGGCGGGTTGGGAGTTGGTTTGAACATGATTCGATAACTCCAAGTGCTTGATTGGGAGCTATCACCGTCGCTGCTAAACGAGAGGTGGCAGCCGTACGCAGGTTAGCAGACCGGTGCACTTGGAAACCGGCGCGCCCGAAGACGCCCTGCGCACGACCACCATAAAGGCGAGGACCGAAAAGAGCCTCTCAAGGTGGTGTTTTGCGCAATGCAAGTGCACGACAGGCTGCTAAACCCGATCACTGATGAGCAGTGACGAGCCGAAGACTAGCGGGGGGATTGCGCGCAAAACAAGCGCTCGGGATTTTCTAGGAAATTTCAGTCAAGGAAAAGAGAGTTGTCTTGCCGCGGCTTGAATGAGCCTCGTTTTTTGGCTCTTGCTAACGGTGTGGTCGTTATTTGGGAAAAATCCGACAAACGCTTGAGGTTCGGGGATTTCAGCTAATGGAAGAGCAGCTCTCTTGCTGGCCGCTGCATACCTAACTCAAGCGGCCGACAGCAGGCGTAAAAAGTCGGCCGACGACTGAGGTAAGCGAGCTGACAGCGTTTGCGAATTGTCCGTTGAATGAGCGGGGCGGTGCGCTCGGGGCTCGCGACCCTGTGCGGGGAATAGATCCCATTTTTGCTGGATGTCTGGTCGCTGGCCGGCGGCTTGCTCGAGTTGGGCGATGGGGCGTACAGGTTATATACACAGTCGATCACCAGCGTTTCGTCGATATCGCCATCGTGACCACTATCCAGTACCTCCCCTACGGCCGTCAGGTGGGGCAAGAGTCATGAGCGTTACGTTGCGGATGTTTAGTTCTTACTTGAGCGCTAGTTGAGTTTTAAGATATTGCTCAATAAAAATGTTTATTAATATTTCATTTGTGTGAGGTGAGTAGGAGATGTCGAGGTTTATTAATTTGTTTCTGAATTTTTATCCGATTTTGGAAATTATTTCTTACAGGCCTGCGTTTGTTTTTGAATGGGGTGATTGCTAAATTTCCTTCGCCCCTTCGGAAAGTGGGGCTAAAACTTAAACAAATAAGGAGATGTGCCATGAAATCTGCAATCGAACTCTTCAAAACTGATGTGGTCGGCGTAACCACCAAGGGTGTTTGCATGTGGTGACGCCTTGGGGGTGGTCCGTGTGACCCCCCCTTTTATTTTCTCCTGAAAGAGGGAGTCATGGTCTATGGATGATCGAGGCTATCACACTATTTGGGATATTACCGGTGCGAATGCGCAGTTGTTGCGTAACGAAGACGCATTGCACCGTTTCTTTCTGGCTACCCTGCGAGCATCGGGGTTCACTGTCATCAGTGACATGGTTCACAAGTTTTCTGCCGGCGGTGAGGGGGTTACGGGACTGTTCCTGTTGTCGGAGTCACACCTTTCCTATCATACCTATCCGGAAAGCGGCTACATCAGCATCGATGTCTATACGTGCGGAAAACATAATAATGCTATAAATGAAGGCATCGCCGAGTTTTTCGGGCGGGATGTCGATGTCAATCGGCGCACATTATTGCGAGGCAGCGCCCTGAACAGTCTGCGGGGGGGTAGAGCATGCAGCTTGTCAATAATGGCTTGATAAAGTTTGACTATCAGTTTCCTCTGTACAACTTTTTCTTTCCTTCACAATCCTTTAACGTTTTTCAACCCAGTGAAGCGCAGTTGACGGAAATTCTTGAGGGTGCCAATCGACAGGCCCGTTCGCGAGCATTGTACTTTCATGTTCCGTTTTGTGAAGCTATCTGTTCATTTTGCCCGTTTACCCGTGGGCTATATAAGGACGATCAAGAAATCGATCGATATACTCAGGCGCTGATCCGGGAAATCGAATACAAATCACGCCTGACAGATCTTAAGGCTGTCCCCGTGCGAGCGGTCTTCTTTGGGGGCGGTACGCCTTCACTGCTTTCTGCAGATAATATTCGAACCATTGGCGAGTCGCTGCATGAGCATTTCGAAATGGAGACGGTGGAGGAGTTTTCGTTCGAATTCAACGTTACCAGTGTGACTAAAGCCCGTGTGCAGGCGTTGGCTGACATCGGTGTGACCCATGCTCGTTTTGGCCTGCAAACCATCGATCCACAATGGCGGCAGTTATTCAATCTCGACCCTGACATCGGCAAGATTGAACGAGCCGCGGCATTGTTGCGTGAGCACTTTGAACATGTACTGTGCGACATCATGTACGGTATGAATGGCAGCAGCGAGCGCCAGACCCTGGCAGACATTGACAAGGCCATCGAATTGGGCCTGAGCAATATCGATATCTATCCGATCAACAATGCAGCTACCTCGGTGAAACTGCATAGGCAGATCCGCGCACGCTTCCCGGAAGTCATGCCGGCGATGCGCAAACTCAACATGAAGTTCATGATCGACGCGCACATGCGCCAGCGTGGCTACGTACCTTACAACGGACATGGCTATGTCTATCGGCCAGGGGCTGATGTCCCATTGATTACCGATGATTACTCCTTCATTTACCACGAGCATGTCTATGGATACGCCGATCACGACTTGCTCGGTTTTGGTGTCGGGGCCATTTCGTCAGTGGCGGGTAATGTAATCACCAATACTTCCCTGCGTGAGAAGTACATCAGATCGATGATGGGCGGCGAATGCATTTGCCAAGTCAGTCAGCATGATCCCGTGCTCGATGCTGTGAAGCCCCTTGTGTTGCGCTTGGCCTACCATGGCAGCGTGGATAAACGCTTGGTTGAAATGCAACGAATGCCCCAAGGATTGATGGATCGGATCTTGGCTTTGATCGAGGCGGATTTGGTTATTGAAGGGGAGCATGACTACCGTCTGACCCGCCTGGGCTGGCTGTGGTATAGCAACATCATGTTCTACCTGGTTCCCGAGAGTGAGCAGAACATCCTCAAGCAACTGGTGTTCGAGCGGCTCGATACCTCCGGGCGCGATATCACTCAGGACGAATTGATTTATGCGGCGGGTTGAGGGCTAAGTATCGACATGCAAGCGTTGAATCTCAACCGCAGCACACGCAGGCTCTCGGTGGGCTACTTCTTCTCCAAGTGTGGTGAGTTCGCCTTCGAAACGGCATTTGCCGTTGCTGTGGTGTCCATGGTCGAAGCGAACCTGTTGCTGATCGGTATGGTGTACTTCTTTCGCTACCTGCCCAGCGCGGTGTTTTCTCCTATTGGCGGCTGGTTGGCGGACAACTGCCAAAAGCGTCGCACGCTGGTTGGGGTGGAGCTTGCCAAGGGCCTGTTGGCATTGACCTTCTTTGCTCTTTTTGCTTCTTCCACACCGGGGTTGGCGGTGGTCACCAGCCTGGGGATGTTGATGACGGCCCTGGATTGCCTCTATGTACCGACCTTTCGGGCATATTTCCCGGACATCGTGGAAAAGGACCAACTGTCGTCGGTGAACAGTGGCGTGCAGGTCATCGAAGACGTTTCCTCCATTCTCGGACCGCTGGTGTTCTCTGCCTTTGCGTTGTCTCTGGGGAGCACATCGACTTTCCTGTTCTTCGCCGTATGCCTTGCACTGTCGGCCATCAGCATCTCCACACTGTTGCCAGGAAAGGTGAGCGTGAAGGTCGCCTTCGACGGAAGATCAGTGATTGGCGATGCGGTCCGCAGCGTAGGTGAGCTGCGCAAGAGCAACACGCCGTTGTTCGCCGTGATCTGCTGCACCACGCTGTGCGCCATGTTCGCCACATCGGTGATCCGCTTCATTTTGCCGGCGTCGGTGTTGGAGTACTTTGGCTCGGAAGCGGCCGTCGGCTATGTCTTCTCGCTCTTGGCGGCTGGTACCGTGTTGGGCGGCATGCTGTATACCCGGTTCAACAGGCAGACTACGGCTCGTCTGGTGTTGCGCTACTGGGCGTTGTACGGCGCGTTGTTCTTCGCCGCTGCAATCGCTCTGCAGTTCCACAGTTGGCTGTTCCTGGCGATCCTGTTCGTTGTCGGGTTCGTTGGCGCCTTCGTCGATATCGCCATCGTGACCAATATCCAGTGCCTGTCCGACGATCACCAGGTGGGTCGGAATTTCTCCCTCTATTACTTCACCGCAGTCATCGGTGATGCCGTCTCTGGCCTGATCGCCAGCCTGGTTTTCGTACTGGCGGGGCCGGCGACTTTCATCTGGATGACGTTGATGCTGTTCATTGCGCCCTTGCGCTGGAATATGAAAGGAAGCTCGGATGATGCCAAAAATCGTGCTTAGTGCGGGCCTTGCCATGGATGGCTGGGGTGATGTCGACATGGTCACTTTTAACACGCTCGATAACCTGGTGTACGCCTCTGCGCTGTTGCTCGAGCCTGACGATGCCCAGGATGAACGTGTCGTCGATGCCGTCACGCGTTGGGGGATACCGATGTTCATCAGCGGTGCGCCTGGCTCGGAAAAGAGCAGCGTCATCGCTGCCGCGCTGGCCTATGAGCGACGGGCATTACCGTCGTTCACTCGTACAGTGGCGGATTTCGTTTCCCAGAAGCGGCCGACCTATGCCTGTCCGGGACATCAAGGGGGGGATTGCCTGGAGCGACACCCCGCCGGTGCGCGTTTCAGGCAACTGTTGGGGCCCGGTGTGTTCAGGGTCGACGTGCCTCATGCCGCTCCGGAATTGGGGGATGTCTTGTGCCATGAAGGACCTGTGGATGATGCCGAGAAATTGGCTGCCAGGGTGTTTGGTGCGGATGAAACCTGGTTCGTACTCAATGGCACCTCCACCGCCAACAAAGTGGTTGCCAGCGCTTTGCTGGCAGCGGGTGACCTGGTGCTGATGGATCGTAACAATCACAAATCCGTTTATCTCGGCGCCCTTGTGCAGTGCGGTGCTCAGCCAGTGTATCTGGAGAACGTCCGCGATGAGCGGGGTATCTTGGGGGGGTATCGTACGGGGGCGCTCGACGAGACCTGCTTGCGTAAAAAGGCTGCGAACCTCTGCGGACAAAGGGCTCGGCAACCCCGGCCATTTCGTCTGGCTGTAGTTCAACATGCCACTTGCGATGGGGTGATGGTCGATGCGTCGGCGCTACTGGAGCGGATCGGGCACCTCTGTGATTACGTGCTATTTGACAGTGCCTGGGCAGGTTATGAACCCTTTATCCCGGAGCTGGCTGGATTATCGCCGTTGGTCGCAACACTGACCGAACACTCTCCGGGCATTCTTGTGACCCAGTCGGTGCATAAGCAAATGTCAGGGCTTTCGCAAACTTCGCAGATCCACAAGAAGGACCGGCATATCCAGCATTTGCCTCGCTATTGCGCCAGGCCAGTCTTTAATGGGGCTTTCATGCAGCATGCTTCGACCAGTCCGTCCTATGCGCTGTTCATGTCGCTCGAAGTAAACGCGGCAATGCTTGCCGATGGCGGAGGAGAGCATCAGTGGCGACATGCTTCTGATGCCGCACGGTTGTTGCGTGAGGAGATGAGTCGGCAGTGTCGGTTTATCAAGCCTTTGGCAGGTGAGGCTTGCCCGCAGGGGGGAACGGCGTACCACCCGCAGGGGGGGGCGATAGAGCCAGGCCTGCATCATATCGACCCTTGCAAGGCGATCTTCATCACCCGTGGCGAACTGGACATTCCGGCTTGTGTCGTGACGATGTTCTTGCGTGACAACGGGTTCACCCCGGAGAAAACCGACTTCTATAATTTTACGTTGCTTATGACCCCTTCAAGTGATCTGGATGGCTTGAGGCGGTTGGCCGCGTGTCTGAATACATTCGAGCGGTACCTGCGGGAGCACGTTCCTGCCCTAGTGGCGTTGCCTTCACTGCAGCATGCTCCAGATGCCTACGAGGGGCTTTCCCTCTTGGCTCTCTGTCAGCGCATCAGCGGTCTTTATGCCGCTCATGAAGTGGAACAACGGCAGAGTGACATTTTCAGTGCCATCGATTTGGCAGTCAGCGACCGCTCACCCTATGCGGCCAACCAGCAGTTCGTCCGTGGAGAGGCCAGGCTGACGAGAATCGATCTGGCCTTTGGCAAGGTGGCGGCAGAAGGGGTTATTCCTTACCCCCCCGGGGTCATGTGTATCGCACCTGGGGAGCGCTGGACCAATGCCCTCGTGGAGTACCTGCGCGCCATCGAGGCCATGGTGATGGCCTATCCAGCCTTTGCACCTCATATTCAGGGCATTCACGAAATGTCGGGTGCAGAGGGCGCGAGCGCATTTGGGGTATATGTGCTTGATTGATCTGGATGATGTCCGGCTGCCTGCTTCTGGTGCTGCCCGGCAGGATGATGAGCGCAAGTTTATTCATGTCGACATGGACTCCTTCTTCGTGTCCGTCGAGCTGCTTCAGGCCCCATGGTTGCGTGATCTGCCCGTGGCGGTGGGCGGCAGCGCCGCTGAACGCGGAGTGATCAGTACTGCCAGTTATCAGGCAAGGCAGTTCGGGATAAAGAGTGGCATGGCCACGGCCACGGCTCAGCGTTTGTGTCCGGACCTGGTACTGCTACCGGTGCACTTTGAGCGCTATGAACAGATCACCCACCAGCTTGATGCCATCTTCAGGCGCTATACCAACAGAGTCGAATTCCTCTCATTGGACGAAGCCACCCTGGACGTGACGGGACAGCCCCATTGCAACGGTTCGGCCACTTATATGGCCATGCAGATCCGTGCCGCCATCGAGCAGGAACTTCACCTGACGGCATCGGCTGGGGTTGCACCGTTGAAGTACCTCGCCAAGATCGCCTCCGAAGTGAACAAGCCTAATGGACAGTTCGTGGTCGCGCCCAATGAGGTCAGGGAATTTCTCTCAACCCTGGACATCCGCAAGATCCCCGGCGTAGGCCCGAAGACCTGGGCTGTGCTCGACAACCTCGGTTGTCACCTGTGCGGTGATGTCACTCATGACAAGATCCCGGCTCTACTTCGTTATCTGGGAGTGCATGGCTTTTACGTCTGGGAGCGTTGCCAGGGTAAGGAGGAGTATGAGGAGAAGATCAGTGAACTACGTTCGGTCGGCGTGGAGCATACATTGTCGGCCGATTGCCACGAGCTGGCAGCCTGTGGCGAGCAGCTTGAGGCATTGATGGCAGAGTTACGGGCTCGCCTGGCCGAACTGGATGAAGAACCTCACATCGTCCGCAACCAGGTCAAACTCAAGTTCGCCGATTTTTCCATCGCCAGCACTGAGGCTCCCGCATTGGATCTGTGTCCTGAGGTGGTAAGTGGCCTGTGTCGCAGGCTTTGGGACACCAAGCGGCAGGGGCGAGCAGTGCGTTTGGTCGGTGTCTCGGTCAAGATCAGGCGCAAAGAGGCGAATCGACTGCAATTGGAGTTGCCTTGGTAAGCAAGCCGCAGCGTTGAAGGTGGGCGAGCTGCCTCTCCCTCTCGGCGAAAAAACCTGCCTCATTCAACATGGGCAGGCCCAACGGCGGCTGGGAGCGCCGGGCTTCGCCACAGCACGGGCCAGTAGGCTTCGTTCAGCCCCATGCACAGGGTCATTTGCGCGGCGCGGGTCAGCCTGAACGCGCTGCCGTCGTACTGCCAGCGCAGTGACGTGCCGCATCCACCCATGCCCATTGCCAGTTCATGGCTGCTGAGTTCCCCGCTGGCCGGATCGAACCGGATGCTGCCGTTGGGCAACATGTCCGGCATCCGCGGCACTGCATCGATCCTGGCTGGGCGGGCCTGTTCGGGATGGGCGATGGGCGTTTCATACAGGCGGTATGAACAGTTGTACGCGGCGCAATCGGTCTTGATGATCACCAGCGCCTGGCGATCACTCAGGGCAAAGGCCTCGCCTTCGGCGGGGGTGTCGTCGAGTTGGTCCTGCTGCCATGACGCGCGCGTGGTCGCCATGACCACATCCCGGATGTGTTGGGCCTGGGGCGGGGTCAGCGCCACTGGCGGATACCATGGGGGCAGGGTCGGACGGGGTGGGGCGGGTGTTACAGTGCTGGCGCTGGCCGCCCCCTGGCGTACCAGCGCCGTGACGGTGCCGACCCGGCCCTGTACCGAGTCCATCAGCAGCAGTGCTGCGCTCATACCGGCCAGGGAGGCGAACGACTGGCCGTCCTGGGTGGGAAGGGTCAGTTCGTTGCCATTACGCAGCTCCGCGATCAGTGCTCTGGCCTGATCGCCAGCCGCACTCAGGACCTCGGGCACATCACCCTCTTTCAACTCGCCAGCGGCCAGGGAAGTGCGCAGCGGCTTGCCGTCGAGCAGCGGCTTTCCGGTAGCGGGGTTATAGCTGAACATCCCGACCCGTAATACGCCTGCGGGCCCCGCTTCGCGGATGATACGCAGGCTGAAGGTGAGCCTGGCGCCCGTATCGTCGCGCATGGGAACTGCGCCGATGGCGGTGCACGAGCGAATGTTGTCGCACGCGACCACTCAATCCTTGATCTCCCGGTAGAGCGGTACCTGTTCTTCTGCATAGGCAGCGCAACTGGTGACGACGAGCAGCAGGGTGACGAGAGGGCGGGCCATAGAGCACTACCTGGGCATGGGGGCGGCGATATTAGGCCATGAGTCAACCCGCAGGGTTAACCGTTGGCCGCGCGGCACAGGAAAAAGAGCCGTTGTCACAACAGCGCCTTGAGGCTCGGCGGACCACTGCTTCGACTTGACCAGAGGTTTGCTCACGGCAGCCGTCAGCCAAAGGCCCAATGCAGTTCCATCTTCTGCAGGTCCAACTGCCCATTGCCGCCACCGAAGGGATCATCTGCGTGCTGATGGCGAACCCCGTTTCTGGACCCGCCGCACGGCCTTCACCTGGCAACCAGGGCATCTGCCAGGGGACATGCCGATGTTCAATCTCCCTGGCCTGGAACGTCCTGTAGAAGCCCACCATGCCGATTTTGTCAGTTGCATTTACTCGTACGCCGAGCCCCTTTGAGAAGGTATCGGGCACGCGCCCCTTGCTGTCGGGCGGCGACCCCTGGCTGCCCATCAGGCTGGAGAGCTCCCCCGACGGTCATCATCGGCCGCAGTGTCGCTATCCGGGCTGCTTTCATGCTTCGAGATCCTTGGTTCTATGAGAGGTGAGGCGTGGAAGCGTGCAGGCAGGCAGTGCCGAGCGGGAAGGGTAGCTTCCCGCCCAATCCTCCAAGTGCTTGATTGGGAGCTATCACCGTCGCTGCTAGACGAGAGGTGGCAGCCGTACGCAGATTAGCAGACCGGTGCAATTGGAAACCGGCGCGCCCGAAGACGCCCTGCGCACGACCACCATAAGGCAGATGGGTGAAGAAATTTTCACCTGAGGCTTGAAGGTCGCGAACAGTCTTCTAGGCTGATGTCAAAATGACTCTAGCCAGGGAGGGAATGATGAGAGAGCTTTTGTCGTTTGCTTGCGTGGGCGCGGTTCTTCTCATGAGTGCAGGCTGTACAACCCCACCCATGGCGCCTCCTGACGCATTAACGGACTACAGACCGGTGAGCCAGTTTGGTTCGGAGCCGGTTCCGGAAAATCTCAAGAACAGGGTTGAGCAGGTTTGTAAGCTCGTCGGTGTGGTGCCCAGTCCTGATGATGCAACGAAATTCGTGGTACGAGCGCTTCAGAAGACCTATGTCAGGTCATGCCAATACGCTTTCTACAGTGACAAGGTGAAGGATTTCAAGGCGTATTCTGATGAGGCAACTCTTGGTTTTGCGTCCATTACAGCGATAGGTGCTCTTACTGATAGCCACTCTGACTTTGTAAAATCAATGGCCGGGTTGACAGGGTTGACAGCTGGCTTGCGAGTTTATGCAAACCCCAATGTGCAGATTTCAACTTATATAAAGGCGGCAAATGCTACCCAGTGTCTTGGTGGAAGCCTTCAAAGGTTGAATAAGTTGACGGTTCAGAACAAAATTTTATTAGGCGATTTGGCGTCGACTGAAAAGGCTATTGAAGATGTTCGTGGGGGTTTGAATAAAATAAAATACAATCCTGAAATGCAGTCTGCGCTGATTTCCACGGCGCCAGGCCCAGAGGTTTTGAGCTTGTTGAATCAGGCGTCTGATCCGGATGCTGATGCAGAAAGTAAAAAGGCAGCATTGGAGTTTTTGAAGAATATCGAAACACTGACTGATGAAAGCTTGAGAAGTATTTATGGGAAAATATTGGCTACCCTAAATTCGCAGGCTTTCAATGTGGAGAGTGCTACTCAGCCTATAAAGGCTAGTCATGTTGGTCGGGGTGGTGGCTCAGGTGATAAGGATAAAATAATTTTTTCCATAAAGAGCTCTGAAAAATATCAGTCTCTTGTTTCTGATGATGCGAGTGGTTCTTACGATATGTATATTGGGTTGTTGGATTCCCTATATGTGGCCAAGGCAGAAGATGATAAAATTCCTTATGCTGAGCTGATTCGGATAAATGATGATTTTGATAGGTGCATGACGACATATGCGGCAAATTGAAAGGGCCGGTGGCTCCTAAGGTTTAGGAGCCTTGCAGACATCTCCTATAGTGGTAGAGTATTCGACCTATTTTTATCTGCCGACAGTGCGGTTCACGCTATTTCCCTTGAATGTCTACTCACAGGGAAAGGAACCGCTCATGAAACCCATCAACTACAAGGCCTACCGCAGTACACGCAGCCTCGACGAACGCGTGCGCCTGCTGGTGCTGCATTACACCGCCGGTGACTTCGCCACTTCCGTCGCCGCGCTCACCGGACCCAGTGTCAGTTGCCATTACCTGGTACCCGATGTCACCGACCCAAGCTATATCCAGGCTGGCTTCAGCCAGCAGGAAGTCTTCAGCCTGGTCGACGAGGGAAAGAGTGCCTGGCACGCGGGCGTCAGTGCCTGGGGCGGCAGAACCCGACTCAATGACTCCTCGATCGGCATCGAGATCGTCAACCTGGCCTCCGAGAGCGAGGGAGCGTTTCACTTCCCGCCCTACGAACCCCGGCAGATCGAAGCCGTGAAACAGCTGGCCCTGAATATCCTCGCCCGCTACCCCAACATCGGCCCAACCCAGGTGCTCGGGCACTCGGATATCGCCTGGCGCCGCAAGAGCGATCCGGGGGCGGCCTTTCCCTGGCGTGAGCTGTTCCTGGCAGGCGTCGGGGCCTGGTTCGACGAGGCGACCCGCGATAGCTACCAGCAGCAATACATTCGCGACGGTTTGCCTTCCCAAACCGCGGTATTGGCGCTGTTCCAGCAGTACGGTTATGAGGTAACGGACGCGGATACGCCCGAGGGATTCAAGCAATTGGTCAGGGCTTTCCAGTTGCACTTCCGGCCGACGAACTACGACGGGGTGATGGACGCCGAGAGCGCAGCCATCCTGGCGGCACTGGTGGCGAAGTATTTTCCGGTGACGGCATAGATATCGAGTGAGGTTCATGCGGATAGCCGGCTCATCCCGTGGAAATCAATCGAATCTCATGTCAATCACGATTGGCGGATTTTATATGTATACTTATTATAAGTTTACTTATAGAAAAGGAGTTCGCCATGCCCAACCGCCTGCACGCCAGCGCTTCATACAACCACGAGACCCACGCCTCTGCGGCAACCATTTGGGCCTTTTTTGAGGCGGTTCACCTATGGAAGGACTGGAACGCGGGCGTCCATTCATGTGCGCTTGACGGGCCGTTCGCCGCAGGCACGTGGATGACGATGGTGCTGCCCGACCAGGAGGTCATCCGGTCGCAACTGGTCGAGGTCAATGCACCGATCGGGTTTACGGACGAGACTGTGCTGGGTGATATCACCGTTCGTGTCAGGCACGAAATCATGCCGTTGGCCAATGGCAACCACTTGATCGTCTATTCGATCGAGGTGACGGGAGAGGGGGCCGAGGAAGTCTGCGCGCAAGTGTCCAGCGACTTTCCTGACGTTTTGCGCGCACTGGTGGCCCGAGCAGAGCGTGCGGTGGGCGCATGAGCCCGAGCCAACCGAAGCCGCTGCCAACCCGTCATGAGGGGCCGTCAGAGAGCCCGGGTTTTCTGCTCTGGCGTATCTCCAACAGTTGGCAGCGCGAGCAGCGTGCCGCCTTGCAGCCGTTGGGTCTGACCCACACCCAGTTCGTGATGCTGGCGGTCGCCACCTGGTTCGGCGCCCAGGAGCCCCTGACCCAGGCGCGCCTTTCGCAATTGACCGGCAGCGATCCGATGACCACCTCCCAGGTGGTCAGGACGCTGCTTGCCAATGGGTTGTTCGTCAGGGAAATCCACCCCACTGACACGCGGGCCAAGATTATCTCCGTCTCCGAGGCCGGTCGGGATATTGCCCAAAAGGCAATCGTCGTGGTGGAGGAGGTCGATCGCAGGTTCTTTGCCGCGCTGGGCGAGCAGCAATCGAGCCTCGTCGGTCTTTTCCAGACGCTGCTCGAACAGAGGCACCACACCGATTGAGCACGTAACCAGAAGCAGGAAGAAGGCGCTTGCGCTCGACCGGGCAGAAACGGTGTTGCGCAAGCCGCATCAGAGGACTGTATTCAGTTGGACGTTGGCCGGCAGATCCGGCACCAGCAACTGAACCCCGGTACGCCACAGTCGCCTTCCAGCACGTGAGCCGCGTCGGTGGCTGGGGTAAGATGTGGCGATTCCAATCACCGCGTCCCCCTTTAAGCAGTCGACGGTAACAGCATGATCGAAGTAACCGAGGTTTCCATCGCGCAATTGCGCGCCGCGCTCGAATCCGGCCAGACCACGGCGGTGGAGCTGGTCCAGGCCTATCTCGCCCGGATCGATGCCTACGATGGCGCCGACACGCCCACCGCGCTCAACGCCGTGGTGGTGCGCAACCCCGAGGCGCTCGCTGAAGCGCAGGCCTCCGATGCCCGCCGTGCGCGCGGCGAGACCCTGGGCCCACTGGATGGCATTCCCTACACCGCCAAGGACAGTTACCTGGTCAAGGGCCTGACTGCGGCGTCGGGCAGCCCCGCCTTCAAGGACCTGGTCGCCTATCGCGACGCCTTCACCATCGAGCGCCTGCGCGCCGCCGGGGCGATCTGCCTGGGCAAGACCAACATGCCGCCGATGGCCAACGGCGGCATGCAGCGTGGCGTTTATGGCCGGGCCGAGAGCCCGTACAACGCCGCCTACCTGACCGCGCCCTTTGCCTCGGGCTCGTCGAACGGTGCCGGCACGGCGACCGCCGCGAGTTTTTCCGCCTTCGGCCTGGCCGAGGAAACCTGGTCGAGCGGCCGCGGGCCGGCGTCGAACAACGGCCTGTGTGCCTACACCCCGTCGCGCGGGGTGATTTCGGTCCGCGGCAACTGGCCGCTGACGCCGACCATGGACGTGGTGGTGCCGTACGCCCGGACCATGGCCGACCTGCTGGAAGTGCTCGATGTGGTGGTCGCCGAAGACCCGGACACCCGTGGCGACCTGTGGCGCCTGCAGCCCTGGGTGCCGATTCCGAGCGTGGCCTCGGTGCGGCCGGAGTCCTATCCGGCGCTGGCGGTTGGCACGCGGGCCCTGGCCGGCAAGCGCCTGGGCGTGCCGCGCATGTTCATCAACGCCGACCCTGAGGCGGGCACCAGCGCAGCGCCGGGTATCGGTGGCCCGACCGGGCAGCGCATCCACACCCGCGCTTCGGTGATCGACCTGTGGCAGCAGGCACGCCAGGCCCTGGAAGCGGCCGGTGCCGAAGTGGTCGAGGTGGATTTCCCGCTGGTGTCCAACTGCGAGGGCGACCGCCCCGGAGCGCCGACGGTGTTCACCCGCGGGCTGGTGTCCAAGGAGTTCCTGCACCATGAACTGTGGGACCTGAGCGCCTGGGCGTTCGACGATTTCCTGCGGGCCAACGGCGATCCGAAGCTGAACCGTCTGGTGGATGTCGACGGGCCGAAGATTTTCCCGCATGACCCGGGCACCTTGCCGAACCGCGAGGGCGACCTGGCCGCCGGCATGGACGAGTACGTGCGCATGGCCGAACGTGGTATCACCCCGTGGAACGAGATCAGCACGCTGCCTGATGGCCTGCGCGGGCTGGAGCAGACCCGGCGCATCGACCTCGAGGACTGGATGCAGGAGAAGGGGTTGGATGCGGTGCTGTTCCCGACCGTGGCCGACGTCGGCCCGGCCGATGCCGATGTGAATCCGGTGTCCGCCGACATCGCCTGGAGCAACGGTATCTGGGTGGCCAACGGCAACCTGGCGATCCGTCACCTGGGCGTGCCGACGGTCACCGTGCCGATGGGCGTGATGGCCGATATCGGCATGCCGGTGGGGCTGACCTTCGCCGGCCGTGCCTATGACGACTCGGCGCTGCTGCAACTGGCCGCGGCGTTCGAAGCGACCGGCAGCAAGCGCCTGGTTCCGCCGCGTACGCCGCCGCTGGGCGCCGGCAAACAGTAAGCACCGAAACGGGATTGGCGTCACGCTGGCGCCAATCCGTCTGTTCACCTCGAACCAGAGCTCTCTGGCCTTATGCCTGGTCTTTCTCGGCGGACCTGGCCTGCGCCCGGTACTGCTTCACTTCGCCCAAGCGCAGGTCTTCGGGCAGCCCACCACGATGTTTGCTGTGGCCGACGCGCTGGGCGTTGTAGATACCGGTATGGCCCGACACCAGATAGCTGGCGATGCAGGCGATGGCGGCGAACGGCGCGATCTCGGCACCGAACAGCTCCATGGCCATGACGATGGTTGCCAGCGGGGTGTTGGCCGCCCCGGCGAATACCGCGACGAAGCCGAGCCCGGCGAGCATGGCGAACGGCAGGTGCAGCAGCGGTGCCAGGGCGTTGCCCAGGGTGGCGCCGATGTAGAACAGCGGCGTCACTTCCCCGCCCTTGAACCCTGAGCCCAGCGAAGCCACGGTGAACGCCAGCTTGCCGAACCAGTCCCACGGCGCCAGCGGCATCTGGAATGACTGGACGATACCGGGAATGCCCAGGCCGATGTACCGGTGGGCATCCAGTGCCCACACCGCGACGGCGATCACCACGCCACCGAGCAGTGGCCGCAGCGGCGGGTAGCCGACCCGCCGTTTCACCCAGGCGCCCAACCGGTGGGTGGCGGTGGCGAACAGCAGGCCGGCGAGGCCGAAGACGACACCGGCCAGCATCGTCGCCGTGATGCTCCAGAACTGCACCGGCACCACTTCGCCGATCGGGTAATGGGTATGCGCCACGCCCCAGGCCAGGCCGACCTGGTCGGCGACGATGGCCGCGACCATGCAGGGGAACAGGGCGTCATAGCGCATCCGGCCGATGGCCAGCACCTCCAGCCCGAACAGCGCCCCGGCCAGCGGTGTGCCGAACACCGAGGCGAAGCCGGCGCTGATACCGGCCATGAGCATGATCCGCCGGTCTTCCCGGCGCAGACGCAGCCAGTGGGTGATCTGATCGGCCAGGGCGCCACCCATCTGCACCGCGGTGCCTTCGCGACCGACCGAGGCGCCGAACAGGTGCGACACCAGTGTGCCGCCCAGCACCAGCGGCACCATGCGCAGTGGCACGGTCTTCTTCGGGTCGTGGATCTCGTCGATCAGCAGGTTGTTGCCGGCGTCCACCGGCTTGCCCAGCCAGTGATAGACCAGGCCGACGGCGAGGCCGGCCAGCGGCAACAGCCAGATCACCCACGGATGGCTTTCGCGCCATTGGGTCGCATGCTCCAGCGAGAACAGGAAGAACGCCGAGGCACTGCCGGCCAGCAGGGCTATGGCACTGGCCAACAGCAGCCATTTGCCGAGGTAGGGCAGGAGATCGAGTTGTTCGGGGCGTGAAAGTCTGGACATAGGGTCAGCCACAGTCATCGTTTGGGTCTGACCAGCAGGGATTCTGCACGCGCGCGCCTACAGACCCGAACTGATCAGGTGTCTGTAGGCATCATCAGCTGCAGCAGCACAGCGGTTGGGAACGGAGGAATGCCATCTCCGGAGCGCTGATCATAGCCAGTGGCAATGGGCTTGTAAAATCTTGTTACGTGTTCGGCCCAGTGTGTTGGGCCTTGATGATCAATGAAGCTGGCAACGGCGCTTCGGGCAGGCGCGGTTCCTCAATGGACTCCAGCCGCCAGGCCGGGGCGAGGGTGGCGAGCCAATTGCCCAGGGTGCGGTAGAACCAGGGCATCGGCTGCCAGTCGCCGGGGCCCATCGCGGTGAAATGTTCCATTCGCCAGCCGTCCGCGTAGGGTAGCTCCGAGCACAGTGGGTGTAGCGTCTGGATGATCAGGTGGGCGTCGGGGCGGGCCGTGCGGGCGAGGGCGGCCAGCAGTTCGGCGGTCTGCTCGTCGAGCAGGGAGAAGTTGCAGACGATCACGTCGAAGTCTGTGCCGAGCCGTTGCGGTTCAGCAATGATCTGGGCGTAGGACAGGCAGTGGAAATCGCCCGCGCCGGCTTGTGTCGCCAACTCCAGCAGCGGTGGCGAGACATCGACGCCGGTGAGCTGGCCGCCGTGTTCGGCCAGAGCCCGGCACAACCAGCCTTCGCCACAGCCGACGTCCAGCACCCGGCCCGGCAGGCAGGGCCGCACGGCGTTGATGATCGCGGCGTTGGTGACTTCCTGGCGACTGCGTATCTGCCCCTCGCGGATCGCCGTGGACCAGGCCCGGGCGTTGCCGGTCCAACTGTCGATCAGGGCTTTCGAGGGATCGTCGTGCATGTCAGCCGCCTTGCCGGGAGGATTCTCCCCGGCAGTGTGCGGCCGAATGCACGTTCGTGACCAGTACGTCTTGCGGGGTTACAGGGTGAACTTGCCCACCAGCGTCTGCAGGTGGTTGCCCAGACGGGTCAGCTCGACACTCGACGCGGCGGTTTCCTCGCTGGCGGTCGAGGTCTGCTCGGAAATGTCGCGCACGTTGATCACGCTGCGGTTGATTTCTTCGGCCACCGCGCTCTGCTGCTCGGCGGCGGTGGCGATCTGGTGGTTCATCGACTCGATGGCCTGTACCGATTCGCTGATGCCATGCAGCGAGGCCCCGGCCCGGCGGGTCAGTTCGACGCTGCTGTCGGTCAGGGTACGACTGCTGTCCAGGCTGCTGGCGACCTTGTCGGTGCCGCCCTGCAGGCCGGTGATCAGTTGTTCGATTTCTTCGGTGGAACTCTGGGTGCGTTGCGCCAGGCTGCGTACCTCATCGGCCACCACGGCGAAACCGCGACCGGCCTCGCCGGCCCGGGCCGCCTCGATGGCGGCGTTGAGCGCCAGCAGGTTGGTCTGTTGCGCCACCGACTTGATGACGTCGAGCACACTGCCGATCCTCTCGCTTTCCTGCTTGAGGTCGCTCATCGCCAGGGTGGAGTTGCCGACCTCGTCGGCCAGCCGCTCGATCTGCGTCATGGCCTGGGCCAGTACCTCGTCGCCTGCGCGCGCCTCGTGGCTGGCGTTGACCGCGGCGCTGGAAGCCTGTTCGGCGTTGCGTGCCACTTCCTGTACGGTCGCCGCCATTTCGTTCATGGCGGTGGCGACCTGGTCGGTCTCGTGTCTCTGGTTGTTGACTCCCTTACGGGTCTGTTCGGTGACAGCCGACAGTTGCTCGGCGGCGCCGGAGATGCGGATCACGCCGTCGCGCAGGCCACCGATCAGCTCGCGCAGGTTGAGGGTCATGCGCTGCATGCTCAGTTGCAGCAGGCCCAGTTCGTCACGGCGCGAAACCGTCGCGTTGTCGCTCAGGTTGCCGTTGGCCACCTGTTCGGCCCGGCGCAGGGTTTCCATCAGCGGGCCGACGATCAGCCGGGTGATGGCCCAGGCGGCGACGATGCCGAGCAGCAGGGCGGCGAACAGGGCGCCGGCGAGCAGGTTACGGGCGGCCTCGACATCGTCGCGACGCTGGTCGATCTGGTCCTGGGACAGTTGCTGGGTGGCCGCGAGCAGGTTCTTGATGTCGCCATCGAGTTGCACCTGAGCGCTGTCGGCCTTGTCCTGGGCATCGGAGAACAGGGCAACGGTGTCGCGGTAGCTGCTCATGGCCTGCTGCAGGCGCTGCACGTCGGCGGTCATGGCGGCCGGGAGGTGGCTGAAGAGGGTCTTGATGTAGGCGATAGCGTCATCGATCGCCTCCTTGGCCGGCTTCTGCAACTCGGGCTTGAGGCTGTAGCTGTAACCGCGCAACTGGAAACGGGCCTGCTGGACCACCGTCTGTGCTTTCACCAGGCTGTCGATCTGGGCCTGGTCGCCGTTCGGCGAAGTGGCCATCTCCATCAGTTTCTTCAACTGGGCGACGGCTTCGTCGGCGTGACCGCCAAACACCGCGCGAGTCGCATCCCGTGCCTGGACGGCCTGGCTGAAGTCGTTGAAATGCGCCCGGTAGCTCTTGGCGACCGTGCTGGCGTTTTCGAGGAGGGGTCGGCTGGCCGGGGAGCGGAACACCGAGCGGTCGTTGGCCAGGTGACTGTCGAGGCTGTCGAGCAGTTTGACCACGGCGGCGGCGCGCTCGGCGTTCGGGTTGATGCTGTAGAACAGCCGGGCATTGCGCACGTCGCGGGTCAGGTCGTTGAGCTTGGCAATGTCGAGGATGCGGTCGCTGCGGTCGCCAAGAGCCCGGATGCCCAGCCAGCCGGTGGTGGCGATCAGCAGGGTCAGCAGCATGACGACCCCAAAGCCCAGGGTGAGCTTGGCTCTGACACTGATGTTTTCCAACAGCCTGTTGAGTGGGGCAAGCATTCGGGCAATCTCCGCCGGGATAAACCGCTGGTATGGAAGGGGATACGTGCCGATCGAAGGGGCACGGCCGGAGTATCGGTCGAGGAAATTGAAACTTTATGTTTCAGGGCGTGTAATTTCCCACGGGCTTTTGGCGCGAATGCCGTGAGGTGCACGCGGTGTGAGGGCATGACGGGGCAGGCCGCTTCTGGGATACTTTGGGCCTTTCGTCAGAAGATAGCGTCGAGCCTTGCAGGGACCTGCCCTGAGTGGCGTGGGACCAGGAGGCAATAAGGATGTTGGCGGTACTCAAGCGTTATCCGACTTCGGTCAATCTGCTGCTGTTTTCAACGTTGATCCTCACCCTGGGGCGGGCGATTACCCTGCCTTACCTGGTGATTTTCCTGTCCACCCAGTTTTCCCTGGCGATCAGCGAGATCGGCCTGACGGTCGGCTGCGCGCTGGTGGCTGGCTCGCTGCTGAGTGTCTACAGCGGCTACCTGACCGACCGCGGCTCGAGCTTTCGCCTGATCCTGGGTTTCACCGTGCTGTTCATGCTCGGTTTCATCGGCATGTGCATCACCCATCGGCTCTGGTTGTTCTTCCTTTTCCTGGTGCTGTTCAACTTCGCCTATGCGGCGGTCGACGTGGTGGTCAAGGCGACCCTCGGCCGCGTCCTGGCGGAAGCGGAGCAGGCCGGGGTGTTCTCGGCGCGCTACACGCTGATCAACATCGGCTATGCGGTGGGGCCGTTCGTGGGCGCGGGCCTGGCGCACCTGGATGTTCGGCTGCCGTTCGTGGTCTCGGCGCTGCTGGGCGCGCTGGCGTTCCTGGCGTATTACCACTTCGGCGAGCGGCACCTGGCGCCGGTCGACCGGACCCGCGCGCCGGTGTCCTTCATCGGCGTGGGACGGATTCTGCTCAGGGACAAGCGCCTGGTCTGTTTCACCCTCGGTGGCCTGCTCAGCGCGGTGGTGTTCGGGCAGTTCACCGCGTACCTGTCGCAATATCTGGTGACCACCACCAGCCCGGAATTCACCTACCGCATCATCAGTGCGGTGGTGGCGGTCAATGCGGTGGTGGTCATCGGTTTGCAGTTCCTGGTGGGCAAGCGCATCAGCCATGAGCACCTGAACCTGTGGCTGACGGCCGGCTTCACTCTGTTCCTGCTGGGGGTGACGGGTTTTGCGTTGTCGAGCACGGTGTTGCACTGGTCGCTGGCGATGGCGGTGTTCACCCTGGGGGAAATCATCGTGTTTCCGGCCGAGTACATGTTCATCGACCGGATCGCCCCGGCGCACCTGCGCGGCATGTACTATGGGGCACAGAACCTGTCGGCCCTGGGTGGCGCGATGGGGCCGGTGCTCTGCGGCTTTGCCCTGGCCTGGTGGGCGCCGCAGTTCATGTTCTACATGCTGGCCGGGTTCATCATTGCCGGTGGCTGTTTCTACCTGATGGGGGCCAGTTATGCGCGCCAGCATGAGGCGGCGGGGCAGGGCGGGCGCTGACGGCATTCAGGTGCAAGGCTGGGCGGCCCTTCGCGGGCAAGCCCTGCACCGTCCACACGGCCGCCTTCGCCGGCAAGCCGGTTCCCACAGGAGGGCGCGCCAGGCACAGGGGCGGTGTGGCGTGAACCCAGCAGGTTTACCGGGTGACGCCCTTGGCCTTGGCACTGGCCATCTGCTGCGGCTTGCAGTTGAGGTAGGTCGAGGACTTCAGCCAGTGCCGGTCAGGGTACCAGGAGAACATGAACTGGCCGTCCTTGAGCTTGTCGACCACCTGTTTCGCCACTTGCGGTCGCACGGCCGGGCAGCCCTGGCTGCGGCCGATGCGGCCTTCGCGCTGGCTCCACAGGGGGCTGACGTAGTCTGCGGCGTGGATCACGATGTCGCGGTCGCGGGCACGGTCGTTGAAGCCCGGTTCCAGGCCGTCCATGCGCAACGAGTAGCCATGGGTGCCCTCGTAGCTCTCCTGGGTGCGGAACAGCCCCAGGCTCGACTGGTAGCTGCCGACCCGGTTGGAGAAACGGGTGGCGAAGTTCTCTCCGGATTTCTGCCCGTGGGCGACCAGGTCACGTAGTACCAGGGTGCGCTTGCGCAGGTCGAAGATCCACAGGCGGCGGGCCGTGGAGGGCAGTGAATAGTCGATCACCGCCAGGCGCTCGGACTGTTCATGGCCGCGACCGACTGCACACTGCATGGCATTCAGCGCGCTTTTGAGCACCAGGGGGTTGAGTTCCGGCGCGGCGTGGGCGAGGCTGCCGTACAGCGTCGGTTTTGCCGCGCTGGCGGCCAGGGCTGAACCGAAGGGCACGGCCAGGGTCAGAATAATCAGGCAGAGTCGATAGCAAGATGTCAGCATGTAGAGAGCGTCTCCGCCTTCAGTGCAGGTTCATGCATCCCATGGGTTGTGCGATCCCGGCTGTCTCGAGGGTTTTCGCCTCTGTTATAACCTTAGACCGCCCGCGCGATAATCGTGGATGGGAGCCTAGCCCTTGTTCAAAAAACACGCATGTTACTTGAGCCTTTGCCTGCTCGTTGCACCACTGGTCGCGACGGCCGACGATCTGCTCGGCGATCCCCCCACGCCGTTGCAGGCGGCGCTTGCCCAGTTGCCGACGAGTTGTCCGGGCCTGGCCGCGCAGTTGGATGCGCCGACACAGCTGAGGTTGCAGGCGTTCTACCAGCAGCAGGGTAATGTTCCGCTCTGGTCCGTCGAGGGGCGTCTGGCGGCGTTGCAGGCCCAATTGCCGCTATTGGCTGACGATGGGCTGGACCCGGCACGCTATCCGCTGGCCCGGGAGCCGGGCGCGGGTGATCCGCTGTGCAGTGATATCCAGATCAGCCGGCAGTATCTGCAAGCCCTGCATGACCTGCGTTATGGGCGCCTGTCACAGGCGCGTTTCGAGCCGCTCTGGCGTTCCCAGCCACCCACCGGCGAACCCGATGCCGAGCTGCTGACGCTGGCCGCGACCGGCTTGCAGGACATGGCCCAGGCCTTTGATCAGGCTCGCCCGCATGCCGAGTTGTACCGCAGCCTGCGCAGCGCCTATGCGGCGCAGCGCCAGCAGCCGCTGCCGCATTGGTCGGAACTCGCCTCCGGTCCGCTGTTGCGGCCCGGCATGGAGGACGCACGGGTGCCGGCCCTGGCCCGGCGCCTGCTGGCCGAAGGTTACCTGCAGCGCCTGCCCGCCGGTCCTGAAAAGGTCTACGGCGAGGACCTCGCCGAGGCGGTCAAGCACTTCCAGTACCGGCATTCGCTGCAGGCCGACGGGGTGATCGGGCCGGGCACGCTGGTCGAGCTGAACATCAGCCCGGCGCTGCGCCGCGAACAGTTGCGGCTGAACCTTGAACGTTTCCGCTGGCTGGCTCCGGACCTGGAGCCCGAGGGCGTGCTGGTGAACGTCGCGGCGGCGCAGTTGAGCTTCTATCGTGACGGTGAACCGCTGTGGCAGACGCGCCTGCAGGTTGGCCGGGCCGATCGGCAGACGCCACTGCTCAAGTCGCGCATCACCCGCCTGACCCTGAACCCGACCTGGACCGTCCCGCCGACCATCCTTCGCGAGGACAAGCTGCCGGCCATCCGTCCTGACCCCGCGGCCTACCTCGCTCAGCAGAACCTGCAGGTGCTCGACAGCGAAGGGCGCCTGCTGGCGGCGAACGAAGTCGACTGGGAACGACCGGGCAACATCCTCCTGCGCCAGGGCGCCGGCCCGCGCAACCCGCTGGGCAAGATCGTCCTGCGTTTCCCCAACCCGTTCTCGGTGTACCTGCACGACACCCCCAGCCAGCCGCTGTTCTCCAAGGGGCCGCGGGCGTTCAGCTCGGGTTGCGTGCGGGTCGAGCAGCCGTTGCACCTGCGTGATCTGCTGTTGAGCAGCACCGAGCGAACCCGCACCGATGACCTGCTGGCCAGCGGTACCACCCATGAGTACCGGCTGACAGCCCCGGTGCCGATCGTGCTGGGGTACTGGACCGTGCAGGTCGACCACGATGGCGCCTTGCTCTACGCGCCGGATATCTATGGGCGTGACCCCGTGCTCTTGAAAGCCCTGGGCAGTTCCTCCTGATCGCGGCGAAGGTGAAGGACTGATTTGTTCCCTATTGCTACCTGTTTTTGTATATTAGGTAGCAATAGGGAGTTTTGGTATTCACATGTTTGAAGAGTTCTACACCGTTGCCCAGGCTGCCGAGCGTTTGCAATTGCACGCCAAGACGGTCCTGCGCTTTATCCGCGAGGGCCGCCTGGCGGCGACTCGCATTGGCAAATCCTATCGGTTGAAGGCCGCAGACGTGGCGGCCTTTGTCGGCAGGGCGGCGGCCGAAAACCTGCCACCTGAGCCGCTTCGCGCCACCTGTATCGTCGAAGTGCCCGCCCTGTCGGTGCCGCAGGCCGAGCGTCTGGTCACCCTGTTGCAGGCCACGCTGATGGGACGCCGTGGCGAGGCCGAACCGATCCAGTGCCAGACCGCCCATGACCTGTCGCGCTCGCTGCTCAAGATCGTGCTGATCGCGGCACCCGCCGATGCGGCGGCGCTGTTGGCGACGATCCAGGCACTGGTGGACGACTTCCAATGAACCGTTTCTACAAGCCGGCGGCCCTTGAGCGGCAGGTGCTCGACCGTTGCCGGGAGGTACTGTCGAGCTGGCCGGTGCCGAACCAGCAGTTGCGGTTGCAGACGTCGCATGGGGAAACCTTTGTCGTGGCGTGTGGTGACCCGAGCGCAACGCCGGTGGTGCTGCTGCACGGCTCGCTGTCCAACGCGGCCGCATGGATGTTCGAGGCGGCCGATTGGTCCCGGCATTTGCGCGTCTACGCGTTGGATATGATCGGCGAGGCGGGCTTCAGCGCCGCGACCAGACCGGCCCTGGCCAGTGGCGCCTATGCCAGTTGGCTGGCCGAGGTGCTGCAGCAGTTGGGGATCAATAGGGCGGCGCTGGTGGGCGCTTCTCTGGGTGGCTGGCTGGCCGTGGATTTTGCTTCGCGCCATCCCGAGCGTGTGGGGCAGTTGGTATTGCTCTATCCCTCGGGCATCGGCCGGCAACGGGCGTTCTGGTACAAGGCGCTGCCGTTGCTGTTGCTGGGGGAGTGGGGGCGCCGTCGGGTTCGGCGACAGGTACTCGGGGCTCCTCCCCGGGGCTTGTCGGCCGAGGCGCTCGGGGTATTCGAGTTGATGGAACTGATCGGCCGCAGCCTCAAGCCCCGCCTGGAAAAGGTACCGGTCCTCGATGATGCGGCACTGCGTCGCCTGAATATGCCGCTGTTGGTGGTGGCCGGGGGCAGAGACGTATTGCTCGACAGCCGTGAGACCATGGCGCGTGTGGCGGCTCATGTGCCCCACGCGGTTACCCGTCTGGTTGCCGAGGCGCCGCACTATGTCCGGGGGCAGGGCGACGAGGTACTGGCGTTTCTGCGCAGCGGGAAGGAGGCCCCCCATGCATGAGAACACAGTGCTTCGAATGGGCTCCGTGCGGGTGCTGGCCTGCGCCGACAGCGGCGCAGTGCTGGTGCATGAGCAGGATGCTCGCGAGCTGATCGCCGCCGCCTGGGCGGTGCAGGCGAGCTGGCTGGCAATTCCCGTGGAACGCCTGGCCCCAACGTTCTTCGATTTGCGCAGCGGCCTGGCCGGCGCGCTGTTGCAGAAGTTCGTCAACTACCGGCTGCATGTGGCCGTCATCGGTGACCTATCCGCCCATACCCGAGGCAGCAAGGCCCTGGCCGAGTTCGTGGCCGAGTCCAATGCCGGTGGGAACGTCTGGTTCGTTTCCTCCCGGGCGGCCTTGCTGGCCCGCCTGACGGAAACTGCAATTGAGCGCTGACACGACGATTGCGCCAGTGCGGCAGGTGCCGAGACGGTGTTCCTTGGCTATACCTACCTTTCCTGTACCGGTAGTGGCCAGCCAAAAGGAGTGTCGGCATGAAGTCAGGATTGATGATCGGTGCGTTGTGCGTCGCCGCGCTTGCGGTGGTCGGTTGTGCGGGCCAGTCCGCTCAATCCGATCACTACTCGGGTTTTCTCAAGGATTACAGCCTGCTCAAGCGGGAGAAGACCCCCTCGGGGGCCGAGGTGATGCGCTGGGTCGACCCCCGGCTTGAGCCAAGGAAATACACCCGGGTCTATATCGAACCGACCCAGCTGTATCCCGCGCCCCAGCCCACGGCGCAGATCCCCCTGGCGACCTTGCAGGGCATCACCCGCTACTACGACCAGGCCCTGCAGCGTGAGCTGGGCAAATCCCTGCCGTTGGCCAACGGGCCTGGCCCCGGCGTGGTGGTGGTCCGCGCGGCGATCACCGCGGTCAGCAGCAAGACCGAAAGCCTCAAGCCCTACGAGCTGGTGCCGATCGCCCTGGTAGCGGCGGCGGTCAGCACGGCTTCGGGGATTCGTGACCAGCAAACCACGCTGGCGACGGAAACCGCCTTTCTCGATGGCCAGAGCCATGCGGTGATTGGCGAAGTGGTCCGCCAGGGTACCGGCAAGCCGTTGGAAAACACCAGCCAGGTGATGCAACCCGATGATGTGAAAGCGGTCATCGACGGCTGGGCGGCGGACATGCACCAGTCCTACCTCCGGCTGCAGCGACACTGAGCCGGGCCGGGCAGGCGTTTCACCTGCCCGGTCGTTCCTCGAGTGGAGGCAGGCTCAGTTCGAAGGTGGCGAACCTCAGCCGGTCGGCCAGCCGCTCCCGTGTCAGGGCGAACAGCTCCTTGAGGCAGGGCAGTTCGAAATGCGCTCGCATGGGTGCCAGGGCGCTCCAGTAGCCGGTCAGGATCCAGGCACGCGGGCATGAGGTGCTGCGCGCCAGGCTGTAGGCCGTGCAGCCGGAGCCGGTTTGCAGGGCCTCGAGCAGGTGGCCCAGGCGATCCTGCAGGGCTGTGGTCGCCTGGCCGAGTGCGCGGATTTCAACGGTGCTGATGGCAACCAGGGGCAGGGCCCCCTCTATCGTGGATGGAATGGGTTGCACGGCCTTCGCCTCAGTTCGCCAGGTAGTCCCGGGCCCGTGCCAGGGCTTCGTCGCGGCTGGCGACGATCAGCATCGGGTAGCCCCAGAATTTCTCGTAGGCGGGGGCGAAGGACTCGGTCGCCGCCCGGGTCGCCGCATCGGCCTCGACATAGATCGCCACCTTCACGAAGGCCCGCAGCGGCTCCTTGTGGCGTTTCATCCACAGCGAAACCTGCTTTCGCTCCTCGTGGGTGTGCTCATAACGACCTTCGCCGAGGCCCTCCTCGTTGAGCAGAACGAAGGGCTGCTGACGTTCCAGCAAGGCTTCGAAGCCGGCGAAGGGGTTGTCGTCGGCGGCCAGGCCTGTCCGGTTTGCCTGCATCCAGACCAGTGGGAAGTGGGTGTCATCGACCTGCATGTCCGTTCTCCTGGGTTTTCACTGCAATGACTTCACGATACCCGGCCCCTGGCTGGACGTCATTGCGCAATATGGCCACACTATTGTTCAAAACGGCCAAGGGCCGTTCATCATTCAAGGACAGCCCGGCATGCTACAGATTCCTTTCGACGACCCGGCAGGCTACGGGGCGGTCGACGAAATCCCCCGTCCCGTTTATGCCCTGCATGCTTCGCGGGTCTCCGACGGCTGGGAGTATGACCTCCACCAGCATCGCAAGGCGCAGCTGTTGTATTCGGTGCGTGGCATCCTCAGTTGCGAGGTCGACGAGGGGGTCTGGATCGTGCCGCCGCAGTGCGCGGTCTGGATCCCCGGTGGCCTGCAGCATGTGGCGCGCAGTGCCGGCGAGACGGAGTGCTACTGCCTGTTCGTCGAGCCCGATGCCGCACCGGACCTGCCGAAGTTCTGCTGCACCCTGACCGTGTCGCCGCTGCTGCGTGAACTGCTGTTGCGGGCGGCGAGCTTTCCCCAGTTGTATGCCGAACAGGGGCGTGAGGCGCGGCTGGTGGCGACGCTGCTGGACGAACTGTGCCAGGCCCCGGTGGAAGACCTGCATCTGCCCATGCCGCGGGATCGGCGCCTGCGTCAGTTGGCCCAGGCACTGCTGGCCGAGCCCAGCGCCAGGATTGCCATGGGCGAGTGGGCGCGTCGCATCGGCATGAGCGAGCGCAGCATGAGCCGCCTGCTGCTGCAGGAAACCGGGGTGAGCTTCGGCCGTTGGCGCAGGCAACTGCATGTCATTCTTTCGTTGCGCCGCCTGAGCCGGGGTGAAAGCGTGCAGACCGTGGCCCTGGACCTGGGCTACGAGAGCTCCAGCGGTTTCGTCACCATGTTCCGCAAGGCCGTCGGCAAGCCGCCGGCGCGTTACCTGCTGGAACGGACCGCGGAACTGTCCCGCGAGGGCGACTTCGCCAGGGTGCCGGGCATCGTGCTGGCCGGCGAGCCGGACCGGCAATGATTCACGCCCGGCGGGCGTTGCGCACGAGCGCTGTGCTGATGGCCGGATAGTGCGCGGGCGGCAGGTCGTGACCCATGCCTTCGATCAGCAGGAACTCGGCACCCGGGATCGACGCCGCGCTGTCCTGGCCGCAGGCGGGCAGGATCAGCGGATCGTCGGCGCCATGGATGACCAGCGTCGGGGCACGGACAGCCACCAGGCGCGAACGCAGGTCGCCGGTGACGGCGATGGCCGCGATCTGCCGTGGCGTGCCGCCGCTGCCGCGGGCGCGACGGCGCTCCTCCAGGACCAGCTCGCGATGGGCTGCCTCGTCGAAGGGTTGGCCACTGCCGGCGATACGCCGGGCAAATGCCAGGCTGTGGGCCAGGAACGCGGCTTCGTCGGTGGCCGGGTCGGGTGCCGGACGCATCAGCATCGCCATGACCTCAGGGGCGGCCTGGGGCAGGGCCGGGTTGCCGGTGCTGGACATGATCGAGGTGAGCGACAGCACCCGTTCGGGATGTTCGCAGGCCAGCAACTGGGCAATCATGCCACCCATGGAGCGGCCCACCACGTGGGCTCGGTCGATGGCGAGGGCGTCGAGCAGGCCCAGGGCATCCCCGGCCATGTCGTGCAGGCTGTAGGGCACCTGGGGGCGTTGCCCGGCCATCAGGGCGCCGAGGTCCGGCGTGCCGTGCTGGCCGAAGTGGGTCGAGCCGCCGCTGTCGCGATTGTCGAAGCGAATCACCCGGAACCCTTCGACCGCCAGGGCTCGGCAGAAGGGTTCGCTCCAGCGGATCATCTGGCTACCGAGCCCGGCGATCAGCAGGATCGCCGGGTCGTGGGGGTTGCCGAAACTGTCGTAGGCCAGTTCCAGGCCATTGGCGTGCAGGGTGGTCATGACGTGCTCCATGCGACAGTGTTCGGTGGCCGGTTTACTGGAGGTTGGCCGGGTGTTCGAACGCCAGGCGTAGCACATGGCTGCGTATATCCTCGGGCCAGGTCGCAATGCGTTGTTCCAGGCCCGCGCGGTCGTCGGCGAACAGTGCCCGGGTCGCTTCCTCGTAGTCGGGGAAGTCGCCGGCGATGGCCAGCATGAATTGGTAGGCGGCCTCCTGGGCCGCGCGCCGCTGCTGGCGTGAGCCGCCGTTCTTGCGCGCGTCGTCGACCAGGCGGCGCAGCACGGCGGAAGCGCCGCCGGGTTGCTCCGCCAGCCATTCCCATTGTCGGGGCAGCAGGGTCACTTCGCGGGCCACCACGCCGAGTTTCGGCCGGCCACGGCCTTTCGGTTCCGTGGGCTGGTCCGCCGCGGGCTCGGTGGGCGCGTCCTTGCGTGGACGATAGCGCCCGGCAGATGGCCTGGGTGGCTGGGACAGGCGCTCGATGATGTCGGCCTTGGTGCCACGCAGGTCCAGGTCGATGACCCGGCCGGTGACATCGTCGAATACCAGCACCGTTTGGTGCGAGTCGCTTTCGTTGGCCGCCTTGACGGCCAGTGCCACTTCCACCAGCGGCCCGGAACTCAACAGGCGATACGCTTCGAAGGCAGTAGCAGGTTTTGTAAGCAGATCGGACATTTGATCATCCCTCCAGTCAAGGAGGTAATTAATACCCGGATTAAAATATAAATTCAATATTATCCGGGTATTAATTTCGGCTCGGTTCGTCCTCAGAAGCGTTCCACCGTCGCCGGCGTCCGCTTGAGCAGCACCTTGCCCGCGCGGATCGATACCAGCACCTGGCCCTGGCGGCGGATCATCTCGTAGTCGTCCGGTGCCGACAGGATCAGCAGGTTGGCCGGGCGCCCGGTCTCGATGCCGTAGCGCTCGCCGAGGTTCAGGGTACGGGCGCTGTTGTCGGTGATCAGGTCCAGGGCGCGGGTGAGGTCCTGGTAGCCGAGCATGTGACAGATGTGCAGGCCGGCTTCGAGTACCCGCAGGATGTTGCCGTTGCCCAGGGGGTACCAGGGGTCGACGATGGAGTCCTGGCCGAAGCAGACGTTCAGGCCGGCCCGGTCCAGTTCGGCCACGCGGGTGACGCCACGGCGCTTGGGAAAGGTGTCGAAACGTCCTTGCAGGTGGATGCTCTCGGTCGGGCAGGAGACGAAGTTGAGCCCGGACAGCTTGAGCAGGCGGAACAGCTTGGAGCAATAGGCGTTGTCGTAGGAACCCATCGCCACGGTGTGGCTGGCGGTGACCCTGCTACCCATGTCGCGGACCCGCGCCTCTTCGGCGAGCACTTCGAGGAAGCGCGACTGCGGGTCGTCGGTCTCGTCGCAGTGCACGTCGACCAGGCAGCCGGTGCGTTCGGCCAGGTCCATCAGGAACTTCACCGAGGACACGCCCTGGTCGCGGGTGTTCTCGAAGTGCGGAATGCCGCCGACCACGTCGGCACCCAGCGCCACGGCCTCGGTCATCAGCTCACGACCATTCTTGTACGACTCGATGCCTTCCTGGGGGAAGGCGACGATCTGCAGGTCGATCAGGTGGCGGGTTTGCTCGCGGACTTCGACCATGGCCTTGAGTGCGGCCAGGGTCGGGTCGGTGACGTCGACGTGGGTGCGCACGTGCTGGATACCGTGGTCGACCAGCATGTCGATGGTCTTGCGTGCGCGGGTCTTGGTGTCTTCATGGGTGACCAGGGCCTTGCGTTCGGCCCAGCGCTCGATGCCCTCGAACAGCGTGCCGCTCATGTTCCAGCTCGGTTCGCCGGCAGTCAGCGTGGCGTCGAGGTGGATGTGCGGTTCGATGAAGGGCGCGGTGACCAGGTTCTGGTCGGCGTCCAGGTCCGCCGCTTGTGCCTGGGCCACGCCGGGCTGGGCGACGATGGCGCTGATGCGCTCGCCGTCGAGTTCGATGCGATAGAGGCCGGTCTTGCCGCGCAGGCGGGCATTGATGATGTTCATGCAGGCTCCTTACAGGTTTGAGTCATGCGCCAGGCCAGCAGGGCCACGGCGGCATTCATGCGAAACAGCGGGTCGTCCAGTGATTGCCCGCTTTGTTGTTCGATGCGCTGGATGCGTTGGGCCAGCGTGTTGCGGTGGATCTGCAGGCGGCTGGCCGCCTTGAAGGTGTTGGCGTTTTCCTGGAGCAGAGCGTCGAGGGTTCTGAGCAGGGTCAGTGGCTGCTTGCGCCCGGTGCCGATCAGCGGGCCGAGGGTCTGCCTGACGAAGTCATCGATCAGTGTGCGGTCGCCGATACCCTGCAGCAGGCGCAGCACGCCCAGCTCGCTGAAGTCGCACAGGCCGCTGGCCGGGCGCAGGCTTTCGGCGACGTCCAGCGCCTGGCGGGCCTCGCCCAGGGCCCGGCGATACTGCCCGCAGTCCTCGACGCGGCTGGCCAGGCCCATGAACAGGTTCAGCTCGCCGATCTGCCCGCTGGCGCTGCGATACAGCGCCGTGAGGGCCTGGGGTAGCTCGGCATGCTCGGCGAGCAGCAGCACGAACAGGTCGCCTTGCAGGATCACCGGCAGCGGCTCGGGCTGCTGCCGGCTCCAGGCTTCCAGGTGATCCTGCAACGCCTGGCGGGTCTTTTGCAGCAACTGTTCCGCCTGGTCGGGCGCGTGGCGTTCGAACAGCAGGTTGACCGCCGACAGCCGCAAGGCCAGCAGGCGCCGCGGTCCCTCGACCGGCAGTTGCGCATGGGCGGCGCGCTGGCGGGCGATGGCCAGGCTCGGGTAGTCGCCGGTCAGCAACTGGCCGAGAATATCCTGCCGCGAGCGCCTGGCCTGGGCCATGTGCGCCAGCGCGGTACCGATGGCGTGGGTGACCACCACCATCTTCAGCAGGTAGGGTTGCTCGATCAGCGGCAGGCCGAGCTGTTCGGCGCGCTCGATGACCGCCTGGGGAATGCGCTGGATGAAGGCCTCGCCGGTGAGAATCACCAGCCCGGCGATGCCGACGGCGACCCCATCCTCCACCAGGCTGAGCAGGTTGCCTTCCTCGCGGCTGTGGTTGATGCCGGTGACGAACACCAGTTCGCCGCCCATTACCCACTCGGCGATGCCTTCGTTCTCGGCCACGTAGGGCCAGCGCACGCTGCGCTGCAGGTGAGCGGCGCCGGCACGTACGCGCAGTTCCTCAAGCCCGGGAAGCTTGAGGATTTCCTCGACCGTCAGGCTCATTGACCACCTTGCATGGGGTGAAGGGCACTGTCCCGGCCACGCAGTTCCACCAGGCCGATGTAGCACACCGCGGAGGCGGCGATGCCCACCAGTGGCGCGACCCAGGGCGAGCTGTACGCCAGCAGGGCGCCGACGGCATAGGCCGCCAGCCCATTGAAGTTGTAGCGCGGCAGCTTGACGCTCGCCAGTTGCGGATACTTGCCGCGATGGCGGTACCAGAAATCGGCCATGATCACGCCGCCGATCGGCGGGATGATCGAGCCGAGCAGTACCAGGAACGGGATGAGCATTTCGTACATGCCGCCGATGGCCAGCAGGATGCCGACACCGGCCGCGGCCAGGGTCATGCTGCGGCGACGCTCGCTGCGCAGCAGGTGGCAGGCCGCGGCCGAGACGTTGTAGATGGTCGGGCCCTGGATGGTCCACAGGTTCAGGCAGAGCATGACCACGGCGGCGAAGGACAGCCCCTGCAACATCATCACCTCGACGATGTCGGCCTGCTGGTAGACGATCGCGCACCAGGCGCCGGCGACGATCATCAGGCCGTTGCCGACCAGGAAGCTGATCACGCTGGCGATGACCGCGACCCGTCCGCTGCGCGCCAGCCGGGTCCAGTTGGTGGCCTGGGTAGCGCCGCTGGCGAAGGTGCCGAAGACCATGGTCACCGCTGCGGAAAAGCTCATGGCCTCATGCGGGATCACTGCGGCCAGGCCCTGCAGGCCGCCGATCTTGCGGGTGGCGATGACCATCGAGATCACCAGCAGGATGAACATCAGCGGTACCGAAACCCGCGACAGCACGTCCAGGCCCTTGTAGCCGATGATCGCGGTCAGGCTGAAGCCCAGGCCGAACAGGATCATCAATGGAATGGTCAGGCCGCTCGCCAGCCCGAGCATCTTCACCAGCACGATGGCCACGGTGGCGGTGCCCCAGGCGTACCAGCCCAGTTCGGCGAAACCGAGGATGAAGTCGGACAGGCGGCTGCCGGCTTCGCCGAAGCAGAAGCGACCCATCAGGACGGTATTGAGGCCGCTACGCGAGGCGATCAAGGCCAGCACCGCGGCATACAGCGCCAGCAGGCTGTTGCCGATGGCCGCGACCCACAGCATGTCGACGAAATTGAAGGCCATGCCCAGTTTGCCGCCGGCGAACATGGTGCCGGTGAAGAAGGTGAAGCTGAACAGCACCATGGAAATGGACAGCAGTCCCTTGCGGGCATGGGAGGGTGCTTCACTCAGGGGAAATTCGCCGGTGGAACTCATGTGCTTTTCTCCGAACCGAAAAACGGTGCAATGAAAGGTGGGCTTGCGTTGCCGGGGCATGAGCAATAACCAGGCCCACTTTCAGCGGCTCGGGATGGGCAGAAAAAGCGGGCAGGTCTGACATTTTTTTATGTGCGAAGCGCACATTTTTAGGGGGAAATCACCGTTGAATATGTGCAGGATGCTTCAAGGCGGGGCGAGTGTGCACCAAGTGAGTCCATTGTCGTAACATTTTTTTTGCCGCAGTGTTCGGCGGTGCACGCTCCCTGCCTATGGCAGCCAACTGTCTTTGGCTCACCCCCGGCAAGCGGTTACACAAGCCTTGGGGGTGACGGTGCTGTTGCTGCTGTTCCAACCCGGTTGCGGATACCTGCTGGCCGCAGCCCTGGCCGGCCTCACCTGGGCCTGTCTCTGAAGCCGGTGAGGGGCACGGCCCTGATCGCTCTGACTCAGATCCAGAGATCGTTGGGCGCCGTCAGCTCGCCGCCCTCATGGCCTGTGTTCACAATGCCCCGCGGCTCGATGATCATCAGCCGGGCCTCGCTGTCGGCGGCCGTCCGGTGTTCCACGCCGCGCGGCACCACATACAGCTCGCCCGGGCCGACGTACACGCTGCCATGGGGCAGGTCGATGCGCAGGGTCCCGTCCAGCACGATGAACGCCTCGTCGGTTTCCGGGTGGGAATGCCAGATGAACTCACCCTCGATGCGCACCACCTTGAACTGATAGTCGTTCATCTCGGCGACCACTTTCGGACTCCAGTGCTCATCGATCAGCGACACCTTGTGGGCCAGGTTCACGGCTTGCAGGCTCGGCTCGGGCAGGGAATGGGACATGACGAATCCTCTTTATGAATGGGAGCCGTCAGTCTAGCCAAAGGCTGATCAGTGGCACTTGTACGATCCTGCAAGTCGGCCGCTGGCCCGCAGGCGCTCCAGCCAGCGTGAAGGCGGGACTCCGTAGCAGCGGGTGAAGTGGCGGGTCATGTGGCTCTGGTCGTGGAAACCGCTGATCAGGGCGGCGTCGACCAGGGTGAAACCGTCGAGGATCAGTCGGCGGAACTGGTCCAGGCGGCGCAGGGTCACGAAGCGATAGGGGCTGGTGCCATACAGGACCCGGAAATCCCGGGACAGGCTCCAGCGCTCGCGGCCGCTGACGTGCTCGAGCATCTCCAGGGTAATCTCCTGGTTCAGGTGCGCCACGATGAACTCCCTGGCCCTTTCGGCCGCCGGGTAGTCCAGGCGCTTGCGTCCACGGGGCTTGCCGGCGACCGCCCGCAGGGCCATGGCCAGGTCGAACAGGGCGTCCTGTTCCTCCAGGGTATCGAGCGGATGATCCATGCCTTGCACGAACGCCTCGCTGGCGTGATACAGGCGCGGATCCTGGGAAAGCCCGCCGGCGATGTACGGCAGCGGCTCGCCGCCGAGCACCTGCTGGATCAACGCCGGGTCGACGTAGGCCATGCGATAGCGAAAGCCGGCCTCGGTACCGGCCATGCCGTCGTGCAGCTCATCGGGGTGCAGGACGAGGGTGTTGCCGGGGATGCCATGGCGCAGCGAGCCCTTGTAGTGGAAGCTCTGCACGCCGGCGAGCGTGCGGCCGATGGAATAGGTGTCATGGCGGTGCGGATCGTAGCCGTGGCCGCCGAACCAGGCTTCGATCCGTTCCACTCGTCCGGGTTGTGCGTTGCGTACCACCCAGTCCGAGACGGGGGGCGGTGTGTCTGTGTCCATCAGTGCGATATCCGGGGGCGGGTGTCAGGCGCCACGATACCCGTGATGGCCGGTTGGCGTCAGCCCCGGCTCCCTTACAACCACTGGGTGCAGCCCATGACCACCAGCGGCAGGGTGATGCCCGCGAGCAGGGTCTGGCTGGCGATGATGCCGGCCATCAACGGCGCATCGCCGCCCAACTGGCGGGCCATGATGTACGAGGACGACGCGGTGGGCAGTGCCTGGAACAGGATAGCGGCAATCGCGGCTTCGCCACGCAGGCCCAGCAGGTGGCAGATCAGCAGGGTCGTCAGGGGCATGGCGATGAACTTGGCGACTGACGAAACGCCCACCGGTCGTAGCCAACTGCGTGAGGCGGCGAGGTCCAGGGCGGCCCCCACGCAGAGCAGGCCCAGGGGCAGTGAGGCCTGGCCCAGCGCCTTCAGGGTCGGTTCGAGGCCGGCCGGCAAGCGGGTACCCGTGAGCTGCATGAGGATGCCCAGGGTACAGGCCACCACCAGTGGATTGAGCGCGAGCTGCCGGGCCACGCCTGCCAGGCCGAGCCTCGTACCACTCCCATAACGGGCGAAGACCAGTACGCAGAGGATGTTCACCGTGGGCACGATGGCTGCATTGGCGACTGCGGCCAGGGCGATGCCGTGGCTGCCGAACAGCCCGGCGGCAGCGGAGACTCCGACGTAGTTGTTGAAGCGCACGCCACCCTGGAACAACGAGGTGAAGGCCGGGTCGTCGACGGCCAGGTTGCGTCGTACCAGTACCAGAATGGCCGCTACCGCCAGGGTGGGCAGCACCAGTGCGAGAATCATCTCCCTGACCGGAATGTCGCCCAATTGCGCGCTGGACAGGCCGTGGAAGAACAGCGCCGGCAGCAGCACGTAGTAGCCCAGGCGTTCGGCCTGGGGCCAGAAGCCTTCGGCGAGAAAGCGGGCATGTCGCAACCACGCTCCCAGGGCGATCAGCAAGGCGATGGGCACCAGCGCCAGGATCAGCGTGGCGTTCATCGACAGGCTCCCGGTGCCGGATGAGGGCGCTGTCGGGTTTTCTGCGCGGTGAGGGTCGGTTGATCGGTGGTAGCAGGCATGGCGCTCTCGGATGGCAACGAACCGCCCCACGATAGCGTTCACGATCGACAATAAAAAACGATATAAAATTGCCGCTAGCTTGATAATTTCTCATGGGTTGTCGCGTGCCCGGCCTGGGCGCGCACCGCTTGCACGAGGGCCTGGGCCGAGCGTCCCGCCGGGCGATCCTCGCGTTCGAGCAGAACCACCGTGCGCATCTGCTGCGGTTCGCCGAAGGGCAGGCAAAGCATCTTGCGCGATGCCGGCAGGTTCTGCCGCGACAGCGGGATGATCGACACACCCAGACCGCTGGCGACCATCTGCAGGATGGCGTCCTGGCTGTCCAGTTCCATGCTGGTCTGTACCCGTATGCGCAGCCTGCGCAGTTCCCGCTCTATCGTCCTGCCGGCCCAGGCCCGGCGGTCGAAGCGGATGAACGGGTAGTCCTGCAGCAAGCCGCGCGGATCGCGGCAGGGCAGGTTGGCCGGGGCGACGATCCAGAACCCTTCCTGGTACAGCGGGGTACTGACCAGCCCGAAGGGGTAGGGCTTGACCGGCTCGGTGGTGATGGCCGCATCCAGTTCGCCGTTGTCGATGCGAATGGCCAGCTCAGCGGACATGCCGGACGCCACGTTCACCCGCAGGTGCGGATGCTCGGCGCTCAGTGCCGCCAGCGCGGCCGGCAGGAAGCCGGACAGGGCTGTGTGGATCGCGCCGATGCGCAAGGTGCCGCGCAGCTGTGAACCGTCGCTGAGGTCGGCGGCGATGCTGTCGTGGATCGCCAGGATCTCCCGGGCCCGATCGAGCACCAGGTGACCGGCCGGCGTCATTAGCGGGATACGCCGGGTGCGGTCGAACAATGGCGCGCCGAAGGTGTCCTCGAGGCTCTTCACGTGCAGGCTGACCGCCGATTGCGTCAGGTGGATGGCTTCGGCGGCACGGGCGAAGGAGCCGTACTGGGCAATGGCGACCAGGGTGCGGAATTCGCGTAGGGACATTGGGCGTTGTTCTTGCTCCGGGGATCAGTGGCCATTGTGCCCCAATTGATCCCCGGGCATGTACCGCCTCAAGCGGTGGCTACTGCGGAGTCGGGTTGCAGACCGGCGTGATCGGTTCACCGGCGAGCACCTTGCGGGCGAAGGGAATCGAGTCCTTCAGCGAGGCGTTGACCGTGCCGCTGTGTTCCAGCCCGGCATACACATGGGCCTCGACCACGCTGCCCGCCGCGCAACTGTCGCGGGCCAGGCTGCTCTGGCTTTGCGCGGTGGTGCTCGGGTCGGTCTCGCCGGCACCGATGAAGATCGGCTGCTTGAGCTTCAGCGTCGGGAAGTCGATCGCCTGGATCCACGGCCGCAGTTTTGCCGCGGCTTCGGCGCTGGGTTGCTTGCGGGTGTTGGCGAGGGTCCGACCGCTGAACACGGTGTCTGCCTCCAGCGCAGCCAGGCAACTGGTACGGGCCTGCTCCACGAACGGCAGGGCCTCGCGGGTGAAATAGTCCTGCGGATCGATGCTCGGGTCGTACTGCTGTTGCGCGAGCAGGGTGTAGAAGCCGTAGGCGAGGGTTTCATCGACCTGGTTCGGGTCCTTCGGTGGGCGGGTTTTGTTATCGGTGATCTTGTAGATCACCCCGGTGGCCACCGTGCCCTTGACGCCCAGGGCCGGGCTGTAGTCCGGCGCATAGGCTGCCGCCGCATAGGCACCGGCGCCGCCTTGCGACTGGCCGACGATCAGCACCTTGTTGGCCAGCCCCGGTGTGCCGGCGATCACCGCACGTGCGGCATCGAGAATGCCGTAGGCGGCCACGCGGCTGTTGAGCAGCGGATGCCCGCCGGGCACGCCCAGGCCCTGGTAGTCGGTGGCGACCACGGCATAACCCTCGCGCAGCCAGGCGTTGAGGTAGTTGACGTCACGGATCGAACGACCGGCCCAGGACGGCGCGCAGATATCCGCCACGCCAACCGTGCCATGGCCCCAGGACACCACCGGCCAGCCACCGGTGGGAGCCTTGCCCTTGGGCAAAAACAGCGCGCCGGACACCACGATCGGCGTCTTGCCGTCGATGCCGTTGGTGGAGCTGTAGAGGATGCGTTGCTGGGCGCCGGCCTCGGCCAGGCTCAGTTGTACCGGCAGAGGCTCGCTGCGCAGCAGCTTGCCGGGTTGGGCCGGAATCTCCTGTTGCCAGGTGTAGAAGGGCGACACGCGGCCATCGCCCTGTTGCGGATCCGGGCGTGGCGCATGCACGGCGGCCAGGGTCTGCAGCGACAGGGCGAGAAGGCCGGCACCGCAGGCCAGCTTGAACGGCAGTTTCATGGATTGCTTCCTGGTTGGATGAAGACGTCGGCAGGGCTCAGGGGCCCGGCCAGTAGTCCTTGGGGGCCCATGCGGCATGCCCTGGAGCGATATTGGCGAAGCCGTCCTGGCGCGGCTGTGCCGGAGCCAGGATCACTGCGCCACCGAACAGGGCAGCCAGGATCAGTAGGCGTGCTGCGTCAGCGGTTCTCATCATCGTGTCGCTCCATGGGCACCGGGCGGGCCGGCAGTCCCGGGGGGGTGAGCAGGATGTGTGCCAGCGCCCCGGGCAAGGCTGCAGCCCTTGCAGGACGTGGCCTGTGGGAACGGCAGGGATGGGCGGGGAGAGGCGGATGATGGTGGGGAAGCATCGATTGCTGCTGGCCTGCTGCCTGTGCAGCAGCGCCGTCCCGGTTCATGCCGGGCCTGCCCGGGCAGGAAAAGATTTTCGACCCGTTGTGGCGGATCAGGACCTGCGCCCCATGCCGATCGGCCGATAGTCCAGTGTCCTCTCCGGTCTTGCCTGTGCTATCGAGAGGATCAGGCAAGAATACGACCGGATTGCGCTACTGCGGTCCGCCTCCTCCCTGTGAATATGGGTAGCCGGGTCGTTGCCGCGTGCAACCGCCCGTTCGATTCACGGCCAGAGGAAAATTCCGATGCAAGTGCATGCCTATGGTGCCCATGCGGGCGATAAACCACTCCAATCCCTGCAGATCACCCGTCGTGCGCCCGGTGCCCACGATGTCCAGATCGACATCGCCTTCTGCGGCGTCTGCCATTCCGACCTGCACCAGGTGCGTTCCGAGTGGGAGGGTACCCGTTATCCCTGCGTACCCGGCCACGAAATCGTCGGTCGCGTCAGTGCGGTCGGCGCCCACGTCAGCGGCTTCAAGGCCGGCGACCTGGTCGGGGTCGGCTGCATCGTCGACAGTTGCAGGCATTGCGCCGACTGCGACGAGGGCCTGGAGAACTATTGCGACGGGATGATCGGCACCTACAACTTCCCGACGCCCGATGCCCCGGGCTGGACCCAGGGTGGCTACTCGGAAAAGATCGTCGTGCATGAACGTTATGTCCTGCGCATCGCTCACCCGGAAAACCAGTTGGCCGCTGTTGCGCCGCTGCTGTGTGCCGGCATCACCACCTATTCGCCGTTGCGGCACTGGAATGCCGGGCCCGGCAAGAAGATCGGTGTGGTCGGTATCGGTGGCCTGGGGCACATGGGTATCAAGCTGGCCCACGCCATGGGCGCGCACGTGGTGGCGTTCACCACCTCGGCCTCCAAGCGCGAGGCCGCCCAGGCGCTGGGCGCGGATGAAGTGGTGGTGTCGCGCGATGCCCACGAGATGGCCGCCCATGCCAAGAGCTTCGACCTGATCCTCAACACGGTGGCTGCCCCGCACGACCTCGATGCGTTCCTGGTCCTGCTCAAGCGTGACGGTGCCCTGTCGCTGGTCGGCGCACCGGCTTCGCCGCATCCGTCGCCCAACGTGTTCAACATGATCATGAAGCGTCGCACCATTGCCGGCTCGATGATCGGCGGCATCCCCGAAACCCAGGAAATGCTGGATTTCTGCGCCGAACACGGGATTACCGCCGACATCGAACTGATCCGCGCCGACGAGATCAACGATGCCTACGAGCGCATGCTCAAGGGCGAGGTGAAGTACCGTTTCGTCATCGACAACGCCACGCTGAACCCGCAGCGCTGATCGCCGACTGAAGTGTAAACGCTGTTCGCCCGCCAACAGTTGGCGGGCAGCGATGCTGGTTTAGCAGCAGGCGCGTTGCGCTGATATGTTGGCAAGCCATTGTATTTCAAAGATTTTATGGTTGGCATGAAGTCTGCCATGTACACCTGGAAAGTTTATGAATTCCAGGGGCACACGTGAGCGCTAGTGACTACCAACTGATTGCCAGGGGCCGGGAGAGTGCCGCCGTGCCGGTGCCTTCCCACGCGCCAACCCTCTCCCCGCTGCCGTCCTCGGCCTCCGATATCGCGTTGGAGTTCCGCGGCGTGACCAAGTGCTATGCCGGCAATGGGCGGCACACCTCGAACAATGCCGTGGAGCACGTGAGCCTGGCGGTACGGCGCGGCGAAGTGCTGTGCCTGATGGGTACATCGGGCAGCGGCAAGTCGACACTGTTGCGCCACGTCAACCGGTTGATCGAACCGAGCAGCGGCGAGGTGCTGATCGAGGGCACGGCCCTGGGCAGCCTGTCTGCCCAGGCGCTGCGCGAGTTGCGCTCGCAGCGCATCGGCATGGTGTTCCAGCATTTCGGCCTGTTGCCCCATCGCAGCGTGCGTGACAACGTGGCCCTGCCCCTCGAACTGCGCGGCGAGCCGGAGGCCGCCCGGCTGGCTGCGGCACAGCGACAATTGCAGGCGGTGGGGCTGGCGGAGTGGGGCGAGCATTTTCCCCATGAGCTGTCCGGCGGCATGCAGCAACGGGTCGGACTGGCGCGGGCGTTGGTGACCGAGCCCGACATCCTGCTGATGGATGAACCGTTCAGCGCCTTGGACCCGACCATCCGCCGCGACCTCCAGGGGCGCTTCCTGCAACTGGTACGTGAGCGCGGCATCACCACCTTGCTGGTCACCCATGACCCGGGCGAGGCCCTGCGCCTGGCCGATCGCATTGCCGTGTTGCGCGCTGGCGAGCTGATCCAGGTCGGCACGCCGCAGGAACTGCTCGAACACCCGGCGGATGCCGGCGTGGCGGACTTCTTCGATGAGCGGCCGCGCGCTGCCGCGCCGTTGGCGGTGCCTGGCGCGCCAGAGGACGCAGCACCGGCGCACGTGACGCAGACCGTATCGGGCAAGACGGGCCTCACTTCCTGGCTGCTGGGCCCGGCTGCGTTGGCTGCGGTCGGACGCAATGGGCTGTTCTGGCTGGCACTGCTGATCGAACTGGCATCGTTGGCATTGCTTGGCGGCAGTTGGCGCAGCGGTTCCACCGTGGGCGTGGCCGTTGCCCTGGCCGTACTGCTGGGCAACCGCGCCGCCAGTGCCGGGTTGAGCCGTCACGCTCAGGGCCGTGCGCCGCACGCCTGGGCATTGCCCGCAGCCCTGTTGCTGGCAAGCCAGGTGCTGACCCTGTGGCGCGCCTTCACCCCTGACGCGGCCGGTGCCTGGCTGCAGTTTCCGGCCGACCGCGACAGCATGCTGGCGATTGCGGGTGGCATCGACCGGTTGATCGGCTGGTCCCAACTGACCTTCGAAAGCGCCTTCGTCGGGGTGATTGTCGCGGTGCGCTCGGTCATCGAGGGCGTGGAAGGCGCATTGAGCTGGATCCCCTGGCCGGTGCCGGCACTGGCGCTGGTCTACCTGGCCTGGCGCAGCGCCGGTGCGCCGCTGGCCCTGACCTGTGCCCTGGCTCTGGGCTATATCGGCCTGTTCGGCTTCTGGGAACACACCGTCTCGACCATCGCCCTGGTTGGCGCCTCCGTGCTGCTGTCGCTGCTGATTGGCATTCCCACCGGCATCCTGCTGGCCAAGCGGCCCCTGGCGCGGCGCCTGATCACGCCATGGCTGGACGTCATGCAGACCCTGCCGACCTTCGTCTACCTGATTCCGGCGGTGGCGTTCTTTTCCGTGGGCAAGACGCCTGCGGTCATCGCCACGGTGGTCTTCGCCCTGGCACCGATGATTCGTCTCACCGCTCTCGGCATTCAGGAGGTGCCCAAGGCGGCGGTGGAGGCAGCCGTGGCCCATGGGGCGACACCCTGGCAGACGCTGACCCGGGTCGAGTTGCCCCTGGCGGCCGGTTCGCTGCTGCTGGGCGTCAACCAGACCATCGTCATGAGCCTGTCGATGGTGGTCGTCGCAGCGCTGATCGGCGCGGGCGGCCTGGGCTACGACGTCATGACCGCGCTGCGCAACATCAAGGGCGGTGAGGGCGTTCTCGCCGGCATCGCCATCGTTTTCTGTGCCCTGGTACCGGACCGGATCATCCAGGCTTCCCTTCGCAAACGTCATCGTTTCATTCAGGAGTAACCCCGTTCATGCCCAAGTTCCTCTCCCGCGCCCTGGCCGGCGCCGCTCTGCTGGGGGCCTTGCTGCCGGCCACGGCAGCACTGGCCAAGGACAAGATCGTCATCGGCGAGCAGAACTGGACCGGCGCCGTCGCCATCCAGTACATCCTTGGCGACATCATCAGTTCCCGGCTCGACGGCGATGTCTCCTATCTGGCCGGTGACGTGCCGGTGCTGTTCGCCGCCGCGGCCAAGGGCGATGGTTCGGTCGACGTGCTCACCGACATCTGGCTGCCGAACCAGTCGGCGGCATGGGCCAGGTACGTCACCGGCGGTACCCGTTCGCTGGTCCCCAACAAGCAGCCTTACCTTGGTGTGCAGGGCTTCTACATTCCCGGCTACATCCAGGACAAGTACGGTGTGAAGTCGGTCTATGACCTGCGCAAACCCGAGGTGGCCCAGCTGTTCGCGCCGCCCGGCGGTGGCCAGGCGCAACTGCTGGTGGGACCGGCCGGCTGGGAGTCGACCTACATCGGCGAGATCAAGGCCAAGGACTTCGGCTTCGCCAGGAACTTCGAGTCGGTCTCCACCGAGGCCGCGGTCACCTACGCGCGCCTGGATGCCGCCTACAAGGCCGGGCGTGGCGTGGTGTTTTATGCCTACACCCCGGACTGGATCTTCTCCGCCTATGACCTGCGTCGCCTGGATGAGCCGCCGTTCGACGGCTACGCCCAGGACAACAAGAAGGGCGACCCGCTGTACAAGGCCGACGGCTGTTGGAAGTTCATCAGCCCGACCGTCGATACCGACTGGCTGAACAAGAGCAGCATCACCTGCGCCTATCCGGATGCCAAGGTGCACATTCTCGCATCCGCCAGCCTGCGCCAGCGCGCGCCGCGTATCGCCGCGTTCCTCGAGAACGTGAGCATCGACCCGACCTCGCTGAACGAACTGATCCTGAAGATCGAGCGTGAAAAGCAACCGGCCGAGAAGGCCGCCAAGGCCTGGGTCGCGGCCAACCCGGCGACCGTCAACCAGTGGCTGCAGGCTGCTGGCGACAAGGTGGCGGCGCAATGAGCCGGCGCGCATTGACGCTGCTCGACGGCGGCATGGGGCGCGAACTCAAGCGTATCGGAGCGCCGTTCCGGCAGCCGGAGTGGTCGGCGCTGGCGCTGTTGCAGGGCCCGGAGCATGTGACCCGGGTACACCGCGCCTTTATCGAGGCCGGTGCCCAGGTGATCACCAGCAACAGCTACGCGGTGGTGCCGTTTCATATCGGTGAGGCGCGTTTCGCCAGCGATGGCCGTGGGCTGGCGGCGCTGTCCGGCCGACTGGCGCGGGAGGCGGCCGAGGGGACCGATGTGCGGGTGGCCGGTTCGCTGCCCCCGGCGCTGGGTTCCTATCGGCCGGATCTGTTCGACCACCAGCGTTCGCTGGCCATTCACCGTGAGCTGATTGCCGGCCTGGGCCCGCATGTCGACCTGTGGCTGGCGGAAACCCAGAGTTCCCTGGCCGAGGCCCGGGCGGTACGCGAGGCGCTGGGCCGTGACGACAAGCCGCTGTGGCTGTCTTTCACCCTGGTGGACGCCTTGCCAGATGATGTACCGCGCCTGCGCTCCGGCGAAAGCATCGAGCAGGCGGCGCAGGTGGCGCTGGAACTGGGTGCCAGTGCGCTGCTGTTCAACTGCAGCCAGCCCGAGAGCATGGGCCCGGCGTTGATCAGCGCGCGACAGGCACTCGCGGCGCAGGCCGGCGAATTGCAACTGGGGGTCTATGCCAACGCGTTTGCGCCGGTCAGCGAAGACGCCCAGGCCAACGACACCCTGCTCGATATTCGTGCCGACCTGGGCCCGGCGGCCTACCTGCAATGGGCGCAGCGCTGGGTCGATGAAGGCGCGCTGATCGTCGGTGGCTGCTGCGGTATCGGCCCGGAGCACATCCGGCAATTGAACGAGCACTTGCAAGCAGGGGAGGTGAGCTCATGAGCGGGTTACAACAGGCCAACTTCGGCGCGGGCTGTTTCTGGGGCGCCGAAGCGGCCTTGCGCGAGCTGCACGGAGTGGTGGACAGCCGGGTCGGCTACGCGGCGCAAGCGGGTCGCAGCGAGCCGCTGATCGAGGTGGTTCAGGTCGATTTCGATCCTGGCGTCATCGACTATCCGGCGCTGGTCGAGGCGTTCTGGGGGCTGCATGACCCGACGTCGCAGGACCGTCAGGGCGATAATATCGGGGTGAAATATCGTTCGGCGATCTTTGTCCACTCGCCGCAGCAGGCGGCCATTGCCGAATTGGCACGGGCGGAACTCGAGGCTTCGAGGCGGTTCAACCGGGCCATCGCCACGGTCGTCGTGCCGCTGGGAACGTTCGAGCTGGCGGCAGAGGACCAGCAGCGTTATCTGGAGAGAAACGGTCTGACGGCCTGCTCGATCAGCCACGCCTGAACCTTTTGCAGCTGTTGCTGCTCCTGCTGCCAGAGCCTCTGGAGGCTACAGGATCCGGCTCTGGCGGGCGGCCGAATCAATGGCTCCGGATGTTTCCGCTGACCCCGTTCGTGAATGAATCCGGACGCCGGATCGCCGGCTCCAGGCACGATCGTTCCATGTCGAAATCAGTTCGATGAGCGACGTGCTCAGGACATTTGCCTGTCGTTCAAAGTCCGTAAAGTGGCGTGCCGTCTCGTTGCGACGCTTTAGGGAAGAAAAACAATGCATAGCCTGAACCCCAAGGATTCCAACGGCCAATTGGCGCAGGGCTTCAAGCCGCGCCATGTCACGATGCTGTCTATTGCAGGGATCATCGGTGCAGGCCTGTTCGTCGGTTCGGGGCATGCCATTGCCGCGGCCGGTCCCGCCGTGCTGCTGGCCTATCTGTTTTCCGGGCTGCTGGTGGTGCTGGTGATGCGCATGCTCGGCGAAATGGCCGTCGCCAATCCCGACACCGGTTCCTTCTCCACCTACGCCGACCAGGCCATCGGCCGCTGGGCCGGCTTCACCATCGGCTGGCTCTACTGGTGGTTCTGGGTGCTGGTGATCCCGATCGAGGCCCTGGCCGCCGGGCATGTGCTGAACCAGTGGTTCCCGGGGATCGATGCCTGGCTGTTCGCCCTGCTGTCGATCGTGCTGCTGGTGGTGACCAACCTGTTCAGCGTGTCCAAGTACGGCGAGTTCGAGTTCTGGTTCGCCATGGCCAAGGTCGTGGCGATCATCGGTTTCATCGGCGTCGGTTTCGCCGTGCTGATGGGCTGGGTTCCCGAGCGCGAGGCCAGCGGCCTGAGCCGGCTCATGGCCGAGCACGGTGGTTTTGCACCCAATGGCCTGTCGGCGGTGGTCGGTGCCTTCATCACCATCATGTTCAGTTTCATCGGTACCGAGGCGGTGACCATCGCCGCAGCCGAATCCAACGATCCGTCGCGCAACATCGCCAAGGCGACCCGTTCGGTGATCTGGCGGATCGGCGTGTTCTACCTGCTGTCGATCTTCGTGGTCATCTCCGTGGTGCCCTGGAACGATCCGCAACTGACGACGGTGGGCTCCTACCAGCGGGCACTGGAACTGATGAACATTCCCCACGCCAAGTTCATGGTGGATGCGGTGGTGCTGATCGCCGTGGCCAGTTGCATGAACTCGTCGATCTATATCGCCTCGCGCATGCTGTTCTCGCTGGGCAAGCGCGGTGATGCGCCCCGGCCACTCAAGCGAACCTCGTCGGCCGGTGTGCCGCGTGCGGCGGTGATCGCCAGCAGTGTGCTCGGTGCCGGCGTGACCCTGTTCAGCTACTTCGCCCCGGCTGGCCTGTTCGATTTCCTGCTGGCCAGTTCCGGTGCAATCGCGCTGCTGGTGTACCTGGTGATCGCGATCTCGCAGTTGCGCATGCGTCGGCACCTGCAGCGGCAGAACATCGAGCTGGCCTTTCACATGTGGCTGTTCCCGTGGCTGACCTATCTGGTGATCGCCTTCATCTGCGCGGCACTGGGGGTGATGATGGCAACGCCCGAGCACCGCACGGAAGTGACCTCGACCATCGTCCTGGCGTTGGCGATTTCCTTTATCGGGTTGGTGACGGCCCGTCAGCATGGGCAGCCGGAAAAGGCCAGCCTGCTGAGCGATGCCTGAACGCCGGGCCGGTTGCCCGGTCGAGCGGGCAACCGGCGGCTTCACTGCTCCTGCAGGGCCGCGTGGGTCTGCAGTTCCTGTTCGATGAACGCGGCGATCATCGCCCGGTAGACCTGCTCGACCACCTCGGGTGAGGCACCGACCTCACCGGCGATGCCACGCACCTTGGCGATGACCTGTTCGACCCTGGCCGGCGCACGAACATCGTCCGTGGTTTTCTTGAAGGTGGCGGCCTGCGCCACCAGGCCACCGCGGCGGGCCAGTAGGGTGACGACCTCGCGGTCGATCCGGTCGATATGCTGGCGAACTTCTTCGATCGATGTGCAGCGTACGTCCATGTGACGGTCTCTCTGGTAAACGTGTGGAAGGTGTGTCCTGCCACGGGACCTTAACCAGTCAGTCAACGCACGTCCATTCAACCCTGTCGATGCTGTGGCAGTGGCTGTCTCACCATCCCCCCATCTTCCCTGGCTGCGCCGAGGGCTTTCTCACCCGCCCCCGGCGTGCTCGGCTGCGTGAGGATTTCGTTCATACATTTGTACAAATGAACGATCCGGCACCTGGATTTTCACGATGTTCAGCCCCCGGGGCGGCGCATAACCTTCCGCGCAGGCAGCGTTGATTACTAAATAATAAAAGGAGACGACTTATGCCTATTCAGTCGGAACATGATCCGCGTTTGAAGCGTGCACTCAAGACTCGGCACATCAGCATGCTCGCCCTGGGCGGTGTGATCGGTGCCGGTCTGTTCGTGGGTTCCAGTGCCGTTATCGCCTCAACCGGCCCTGGTGCCTTCATCACCTATGCCATTACCGGCCTCATCGTTGCGCTGGTGATGCGCATACTGGGCGAAATGGCCGCCGCACATCCCGCCAAGGGTTCCTTCGTCGATTATGCCCGCCTGGCCTTTGGCCGTCCGGCGGGGTACATGACCGGCTGGCTCTACTGGTATTTCTGGGTCATCGTCGTCGGCTTCGAAGCCGTGGTCGGCGGGCAGATCATCAATGCCTGGCTGCCGGACATTCCGGTGTGGGTCATCGCGCTCGGGCTGATGGTGGGCATGACCCTGCTGAACCTGATGTCGGTGCATTCCTTCGGTGAGGCCGAGTACTGGTTCGCCGGGGTCAAGGTCGCGGCCATCGTGGTGTTTCTGGTCGTGGCAGGACTTTATGCGTTCAAGCTGTGGCCGGGTTCGGATGCCAGTTTCGGCAACCTGGTCGAGCACGGTGGTTTCCTGCCCCACGGCGTGACGTCGCTGTTCACCGGGGTGGTCGTGGTGATCTTTTCCATGACCGGCGTGGAGGTCGCGACCCTGGCCGCCGCCGAGTCCGAAGACCCGTCGCGCAACATCCGCAAGGCGGTCAATACCGTGATGCTGCGCATCCTGGTGTTCTTCGTGATGGCCACCTTCTTCATCGTGGTGGTGCAGCCATGGACCGACATCAAGCCCGGCAAGTCGCCGTTCGTGGCCACGCTGGAGCATATCGGCATCCCGGGGGCCGGACACATGCTGACGGCGGTGATTCTGGTCGCGGTGCTGTCGGTGCTCAATGCCGGGCTCTATACCTCTTCGCGCCTGCTCTATGTGCTGGCCTCCAACGATGAGGCGCCACGCTGGATCACCGCGGTGAACCGCAAGGGTGTACCGGTGCGTGGCGTGATCGCCTCGACGCTGGTCGGCTATGGCTGCGTGGTCATCGCGGCGCTGTGGCCCGACACCGTGTTCCAGTTCCTGATCAACTCCTCCGGCACGGTGTTCCTCTTCGTCTACCTGGTGATCTGCCTGTCGCAACTCAAGCTGCGCCGCCGGTGGGTGGCAGAGGGCTCGCTGAAGTTCGCCATGTGGGGGCATCCCTGGCTGCCGCTGCTGGTGACCGCCTCGATCGTGGCGGTGCTGGTGAGCATGGCCTTCGACCCGACGATGCAGATCAGCCTAGCCCAGTGCCTGATCGCGATCGTGGCGATCGGTGCCTCGTATGCGCTGCTGCAGTTGTCCCGCAGCCGGCGGGTCAGCGGGATCAAGGCGCCGTCGGCGAGCAGCTAGTCATTCACGTTTTATCGGACATCCCCCGTATCGCGGGGCGTCAATGGGAAGCCAACAGCATGTCAGCGAAATTCGATTTGTCCCAGCTACCGAACAAACCGCTCTGGTTCGAACCCGGCCAGCCGCGTGAACGCCTGGAAGGTACGCAGCAGGCCGACGTGGTCATCGTCGGGGCCGGCTACACCGGCCTGTGGACGGCCTACTACCTGCTCAAGAGCGACCCGTCGCTGCGCGTGGTGCTGCTGGAGAAGCGGGAAGTCGGTTTCGGCGCCTCCGGTCGCAACGGTGGCTGGGCCTCGGCGATCTTCCCGATCTCCCTGCCCAGGGTGGCCCAGATGTATTCCCAGGCCGCGGCCCTCAAGCTGCAGGCGGCGATGAACGACACCGTCGACGAGATCGGCCGGGTCCTGGCGCTGGAAGGCGTGGAGGCCGACTATGCGAAACAGGGCTTCCTGTCCCTGGCGCGCAGCGCCCCGCAGATGGAACGGGTGCGGGCGGCGGTGGCCGCTTCGGCGCAATTCGGGCTGCCGAGCCAGTGGCGGGCGCTCGATGGCGCCGAGGCACGCTCGCGCATCGGTGCCGAGGATGTCCAGGGCGGGCTGTACACCGAGCATTGCGCGCTGATTCATCCTGGCAAGCTGGTCCGCGGCCTGGCCCGGCTGGTCGAGGGCATGGGCGCGAAGATCTTCGAGCAATCCGCCGTTATCCAGATGGCACCGGGCGTCGTTCATACCGAGCGGGGCTCGGTCCGGGCCGATATCACGGTGCGTGCCACCGAGGCGTTCACCTCGCAGCAGCCGGGCAAGTCACGTTTCGTCATCCCGCTCTATTCGCTGGTGCTGGCGACCGAACCGTTGCCCCGCGAGCAGTTGGTCTCGCTCGGGCTCGACCATCGCCTGGCGTTCAACGACATGCGCCACCTGCGGGTCTACGGCCAGGTCACGGCCGAAGGGCGGCTGGTATTCGGCGGTCGTGGGGCACCCTATCAATGGGGCTCGCGGATGTCCGACAGCAACGACCTGGTGGACAGCATCCACGGCAAGATCCACACAACCCTGACCGAGTTCTTCCCGGCGCTGGCCGATGCGCGGATCACTCATCGCTGGGGAGGCGCACTGGGCGTGTCCCGCGACTGGTGCCCGACCGTGAGCATCGATCGCAAGCACCGCCTCGCCTGGGCCGGCAACTACGTCGGCGACGGTGTGGCCACCAGCAACCTGGCGGGACGGATCCTGCGCAACCTGATTCTTGAACGCGACGAAGACATCAACACGCTGCCTTTCGTCAACCATCGCTCGCCGTCCTGGGAGCGCGAGCCACTGCGCTGGTTCGGCATCAACAGCGGCCTGGCCGCCGCCTCGTTGAGCGATATCGAGGAGCGCTTCACCCATCGTCCCTCTCGCACCGCCATGCTGCTGGAAAAGCTGACCGGTGCGCACTAACAGGAGTAAGCCGTGACTACCTTCACCATCATCAAGCATGCCGCCATCCAGGCGCTGCCCCTGACCCCAGCCGGCCAGCGTGCCGGCGCCGACAAGGGCGACCCGCAGATCGCCATCCAGACCCTGGCCCCCGAAGCGGTCGGCAACCTGGGCGTCTGGGAGTGCCAGCCGGGCGGCTGGCCGGTGATCGAGCGTCCCGACACCGAGTTCACCTACATCATTTCCGGCAAGGCCCTGCTCACCGACAGCAGCAGCGGGGAAGTGGTGGAAGTGACCGGCGGCGACCTGATCATCCTGCCGCCGGGCTGGACCGGCCGCTGGGATGTGCTGGAAACCGTCCGCAAGGTCTATGCGATCTACTGACTTCACCGGCGGCCGCATGCTGCCACCGTTACTTTTCGATGTGAGAAAAACCATGACCCAAACCATCATGAACTGGATCTCCGGCGCCCCGGTCGAAACCACCAGTGGCCAGCAACTGCCGGTCTACAACCCGGCCACCGGTGTCGTGACCGGCCAGGTGCAACTGTCCGCGCCGAAGGACGTGGAGGCGGCCGTGGCCTCGGCCAAGGCGGCGTTCCCGGCCTGGAGCAACCTGTCGCCGCTGCGCCGCTCGCGCATCCTCAACAAGTTCCTGGCGCTGCTCAACGACCATCGCGACGACCTGGCCCGGATGATCACCGCCGAGCATGGCAAGGTGTTCACCGATGCCCAGGGCGAGGTCATGCGGGGTATCGAGATCGTCGAGTTCGCCTGTGGCGCACCGCAGTTGCTCAAGACCGATTTCACCGACCAGGTCAGCACCAACATCGACAACTGGATCTTGCGCCAGCCGCTGGGCGTGGTCACCGGCATCACCCCGTTCAACTTCCCGGTGATGGTGCCGATGTGGATGTTCCCCGTGGCCCTGGCCACCGGCAATACCTTCGTGCTCAAGCCGAGCCCGATCGACCCGAGCCCGAGCCTGCTCATCGCCGAACTGCTCAAGCAGGCCGGCCTGCCCGATGGCGTGTTCAACGTCGTGCAGGGCGACAAGGACGCGGTCAACGCGCTGATCGAGCACCCGGATGTGCAGGCGATTTCCTTCGTCGGCTCGACGCCGATCGCCAACCATATCTACGAGACCGGTGCCCGTCACGGCAAGCGCGTGCAGGCCCTGGGCGGCGCCAAGAACCACCTGGTGGTGATGCCCGATGCCGATATCGACCAGGTCGTCGACGCCCTGATCGGTGCGGCCTATGGTTCGGCCGGCGAGCGCTGCATGGCGATCAGCGTGGCGGTGTTCGTCGGCGACGAGACGGCCGAGAAGGTGATGCCGAAACTGATCGAGCGCACCCGTGAGCTGAAGGTGCTCAACGGCACCAACCTCGAGGCCGAGATGGGCCCGATCGTCACCCGTGCCGCGCACGAGCGCATCACCGGTTACATCGACCTGGGCGTAAAAGAGGGGGCGACCCTGCTGGTCGATGGCCGAGCGTTCAACGGCCAGACCGCCGGCGAGGGCTGCGGCGACGGCTTCTGGATGGGCGGCACGCTGTTCGACAACGTCACCACCGACATGCGCATTCACAAGGAGGAGATCTTCGGCCCGGTGCTCGCCTGCCTGCGGGTCAAGGATTTCGCCGAGGCGGTGCAACTGATCAACGACCACGAGTTTGGCAACGGCGTGAGCCTCTACACCCGTGACGGTCACGTCGCCCGCGAGTTCGGCCGGCGTATCCAGGTCGGCATGGTCGGCATCAACGTACCGATTCCGGTGCCGATGGCCTGGCATGGTTTCGGCGGTTGGAAGAAGAGCCTGTTTGGCGACATGCATGCCTATGGCGAAGAGGGTGTGCGCTTCTATACCAAGCAGAAGAGCATCATGCAGCGTTGGCCGCAGGCCATCGCCAAGGGTGCGGAGTTCGCGATGCCGACCAGTCATTGAGGTGACCGGCTAGTCGAAAGGTAAACGGCCCCGCCCACGCAGCGGGGCCGTTTGCATTCAGGGCGTGTCGAACAGCTCGGTGTTCCGCCCGGCCTGGATCGCGATCCAGAAGCGGGCGATGCCCTGGGTGGTGGTGGGCTTGAGGCCGGTCAGCTGCTCCACCAGCTTGAGCCGGTAGACCAATGTCTGGCGATGAATCCCCAGGTCGAAGGCGGCGGCTTTCCAGTTGCCGTCGTTCTCCAGGAAACTCATCAGGGTGGGCAGCAGGGCGGCGCCCTGGGTGCGGTCGTGCTCGATCAGCGGCCCCAGGTAGCGACCGACCAGGGCCCGGGCTTCGGCCAGGGACTTGGGCGCCATGATCAGGCCGGTTTCGGCCTCGCCGTAGCGCAACATCCGGGCATCGGTTTCCCGCGCCTGGGTCAGGGCCAGGCGGGCCTGGCGGACGCTTTCGCGAAAGCCGGTGGCGGTCGCGATCGGGCCACTGATGCCGATGACACTGTCTGTGCCGAGGGCGTCGATCAAGGCGTTGAAGGTATCGCTGTGGTCACGGCTGATCGCCAGCAGCAGGCCCTTGTCGCTCAGCAGGATCGGGCTGCACGGGTGCAGGGCAGGGGCCTGATGGAGTTCGTCGGCGCGCCAGGGGCCGGTGCTGCCCGGCAGGATCGCCAGGCTGACCAGCGTGCCGCCCAGGCCACGTCGTTCGAGCAGCGGGCGGGCCAGGGCGAATTCCGTCTCGCCATCCAGCAGGCTGCGCAGCAGGGCCGAGCCTTCCTCGCGCTGCAGGTCGCGGTGGATCATCAGGCGTTCGAGTTCGACGCCGAGCAGGCCGACCAGCGAGCGCACCAGGATCGGGTCCTCCGGCGTCCGTTTGCCCTGGCGGGCCAGCACCAGGTTGGCCCGGGCGCGCCCGGCGATCGGGATGCGCTCGACCCGTCCCGCGGCCTGCGGTACGGCGGTTTTCGTTTCGACGAGGTTGACGCCGCTGGCCGCGTCCTCGATGGCCAGGTCGAGGTCCAGGGTCTGGGCGAGGATCGCCAGGCGGCCGGCCATGCCGGACTCCTTGCGCAAGGCTTCGGCATAGGTCTGGAACAGCCGTTCGCTGGCATTGAAGCGTTCGCGCTGGGCCTGCAGGACGCTTTCGATCACATGGTGGGAGAGTTTGACGAACTCGAGTTCGAAGCTGCCCAGGAGGATCGGGAAGAGCAGGCGGTCGGCAGCCTTGAGCAGCTTGCGCGACAGCTTCGGTGCACCCGGCCGGGGCGCGAAGACCAGCGCGCTGGCGTTGCTCTGCACCAACTGTTCCAGCCAGGCGACCTGCTCCTCGGCGGCGCTGGGCATGCCCATGCCGGTAGTCATCACCAGGTCGCCGGGAGATACCCAGCGCCACGGGTCCGGCAGGTCGACGGCGTGCGCCCAGGTGATCAGCCGGCCCGTCCCGGCCAGGCCGGCGACGGCCTGCAGTTTCAGCAAGTCGATATCGATCAGGTCCTGCACCGTGAGCATGGGGTACCGTCCGGCCGTTTTTGGTATGCCATGCTACCGGGTAAAGCGCTGTCGGACCATGGTCACGTCACCCCGCAGGCTGCTTCAGGTTACGGCTTGTGCCGATTGCAACTGTTGTACGCCGCGCTCGATCACCGCGTCGATGTAGCTGGCGTCGTTGTAGATGCGTGCCAGCAGAATCGCGCCTTCGAAGTCGGCGACCAGTTGCCGGGCCAGGCGCTGGGCAGCCTCCTGGTCGAAGCGGGTGCGGTACAGTGTGGCGAAGGCTGCCGTCCAGTCATCGAGGAAGTGGCGGATGGGCTCCATCAGCTCGACCTTGCCATAGCTGGCATCGACGGCCACGACGCCCATCAGGCAGCCGATCGAGTCGTCCTGGAACAGCTTCCTGGCGCGGCGACCCATGCGTGCGAGCCGTTCCCATGCTTGCAGACTGTCATCGTCGGCGATGCAAAACAGCGACTGCTTCAGGCGTTCGTGGGTCCACCCCAGCACATCCCGCAGCAGCGATTCCTTGTTCGGGTAGTGGTGGTAGAAGGACGCCTTGGTCAGGCCGCAGGCACTGGACAGGGCGTCCATGGTGGTGCCGTGGTAGCCGAGGCGCTTGAACGTATTGGCGCAGCGCTGCAGCAGTTCGTCGCGAGGGATTTTCAGTGGGCGCACGGACGGCTCCTGGTCTCGATCATGCGCGTTGATTGTATGTCATAAGCCATGGCGCCTCAATTTGACGGTTACCGAATGTTTGTTTAGTTTCTAGTAACCAAACAAATGGTAAGTAACTTCACCTGGAGTATCTGGCAATGAACGAGGCAAACAGCGGTCCGGGGCGCGTCACCCGGGAACAGCGTGGCCACCTGTATCTGATCGGCCTGGACCGGGCCGGCAAACGCAATGCCTTCGACAGCGCCATGCTGACCGATCTGGCCCTGGCCTTCGGCGAGTTCGAGCGCAACGACCTGTCGCGTTGTGCTGTGCTGTTCGCCCATGGCGAGCACTTCACTGCCGGCCTCGACTTGATGGAACTGGCGCCGCGGCTGGCCGGTGGCGGCTTCAGTTATCCGGCGGAGGGTATCGACCCCTGGGGCCTTGCCCGGCCGCGGCGCAGCAAGCCGGTGGTGGTGGCGGTGCAGGGCACCTGCTGGACGGCCGGCATCGAACTGGTGCTCAACGCCGATATCGCCATTGCCGCCAGCAATGCGCGATTCGCCCACCTGGAGGTTCTGCGTGGCATTGCGCCGTCGGGCGGCTCCACCGTGCGTTTCACCCAGGCTGCCGGCTGGGCCAATGCCATGCGCTACATGCTGACCGGCGAAGCCTTCGATGCGCAGCAGGCCCTGGCCATGCGCGTGCTGACCGAGGTCGTTGAGCCAGGTCAGGAACTGGCCCGTGCGCTCGAATATGCCGAGCGGATTGCCAAGGCCGCGCCACTGGCCATCAGGGCCACCTTGCAGTCGGCTTTCCTGGCCCGTGACCAGGGCGACGATGCCGCGTTGTCGCAGCTCAATGAGCTGCTGCTTTCGCTGATCGGGAGCGAGGACGTCCGTGAGGGAGTCATGGCGATGATGCAAAAGCGCGAGCCGGTATTTAGGGGACGCTGAGCGACGCTGCGTTTACGATCCAACGACTGGAATCATTCGTATGAACAAAACCGACCCTGCAACGAACCTGGCGCTGATCGAGCCATTGTCGCTGCTGGCCGACGACGGCTTTCGTCTCGCCGCGACTCGCTATCGCACCCGCGTACCGGTGAAAGGCAATCTGATCATGGCGGGTGCCACCGGCGTGCAGCGGCGCTTCTATCGTCGTTTTGCCCTGCATGCGTGTGCCCGCGGTTTCAACGTCCTGACCCTGGACTACCGGGGTGTCGGCGACTCCGCACCGGCGTCGCTCAAGGGCTTCGAGATGTCTTATCTGGACTGGGGGCTGCGCGACCTGGCGGCAGCCGTCGACTGCATGGACGAAGGCGGTATGCCGACCTTCTGGGTCGGCCATTCCTTTGGCGGGCACGCCCTGGGGTTGTTGCCCAATCACCACAGGTTGACTGCGGCCTACTGCTTCGGCACGGGCGCCGGCTGGGCCGGCTGGATGCCCAGGATCGAGGCCTTCAAGGTCCGCCTGCTGTGGCGCTGGGTCCTGCCGCTGATCGTCCGGTGCAAGGGTTACATGGCCTGGAGCCTGTTGGGCATGGGCGATGATCTGCCCCTGGGGGTCTATCGGGACTGGAAGCGCTGGTGCGCGTATCCCCGCTATTTCTTCGACGATCCGGCGATGGCGGGCATCACCGAACGTTATGCGCAGGTGTGCGTACCCTGTCTGTTCGCCAATGCGGTGGACGATCGATGGGCGCCACCGGTGTCGCGGGATGCCTTCATCCAGGGTTATCGCAATGCGCCCAGGTCGACGCGTGACCTGGGCTCGGAACTGCCCGCAGAGCCCATCGGCCACATGGGCTACTTCCGTCCCACGGCCACGGCGATCTGGGACGAGGCACTGGATTGGCTTCTGGCACAGCGCGAGGCGCAGGCGACATGGCGGGCAGCGGGGCCATGATGCCGGGGGACATCGCTCAGGGGGCGCAGGAGGGCGTCGAGGCGCTCCACCATTCGCCACCGCCGTCGGCGTAGCGCCTGCGCATGTGGGCGGCCAGGGCCTGCAGGTCCCTGGGCATGCTCTCGTCCGGATCGGGGGCGGGCAGGGGCATGCGGACCTTCCACAGGTTGGCGCCCTCGATCAGGGCGAAGGCCTGGCCCTTGGGCAGGCTGACGACGTGGGCCGGCTCGATCAGCGGCACGCAGGTCGAACTGACCCGGTCCTGGGTGTTGCTGGTGAAGTCGGTGCTGCCCGACGCATCCGAGCTGTCGGTGGCACCGCTGACCAGGGTGGTCGAGTACACATCGACCTTGGGCAATTGTCGGGTCAGCAGTTCCGCCGTGGCGGTCTCCCGTACCCGCAGCATGAACAGGTTGTTGAAGTTGCCGACCACCTGGCCGGCCTTGGCACGGTTGCCGAGCCGGGCCTCGATGTCGCTGAGGGTCTGGGTGTAGGCGGTGACCTGGATGCCGGCGCCGCCGCCCTTGTTGATCATCGGGATGAACTCCTCGCCCATCAGTTCGTTGAATTCGTCGGCGTGCAGGTTGATCGGGATCTTCTGTTCGCGGTCGGCGTGGGGCAGGCCGTCGTCGACGCCGAACTTGTAGATATGCCCGGCCACCGAGACCAGGTCGGCGAACATCGAGTTGCCCACCGCCGCGGCGACCTCCGGGTCGGACAGCGCATCGAGCCCGACATACACCACTGCGCGCTTGCGGATCACCTGCATCCAGTCAAAGATCGGTCGCGGATCGTCGAGGGCGCCGTAGTCCGGCGAGATCAGTTCGGCCATGCGTCCGGTGGTGAGTTTTTCCAGCAGCGGCAGCAGCGAGGCGACGATCTTGTCGAAGTAGGTCTTGTCGTAGCGTACGGCGGAGCGCAGGCCGTCCATCACCGGGTCGGCGACCCGGGTGCGCGACAGGTACTGGTCGATGGCCGTGACCCGTGGCTGGCGGCCGCGCATGTTGTGCGGGGTGGTCTTTTCGTTGAGCTTGCCTTCGAGGCCGGCGATCAACTCCCAGGCATCCGGGTCATGACGGGCGAAGTAGTGGTGGCTGTAGTCGATGAACAAGGCATCGATATTGATCACGTGCTGCTGGATCTTCAGGTAGTCCGGGCGGCTGCCCAGCTCCACCAGGGCCCGGGCGATGATATTGACGAAGCGCCAGGCGAACTCGCGGAACGCGGCGCTGCTGCCTTCGCCGGACAGTTGCCCGGAGATCCGGCTGGCCACCTCGGAGATCCGGTCGAAGCGGCCGACGGCATTGTAGCGGGCGGAGATATCCGGCCAGCCGAGGTGGAACACATGGAACTCCTTGTCGCGTCCGGCGCGGCGCGCTTCCACGTACATGCGTTTGAGCAGGTCGGCATCGCCCTTGGGGTCGAAGACGATCACCGGTTCGAATTCCGTGCGCCCCTCGATGCGTTTGACCCGGCGAATGTCCTGGGTGATGAACAGCTCGGCCAGGCGGGTCTTGCCGACCCGGGTCGTGCCCAGCACCAGGCTGTGGCCGACGCGTTCGCCGAGGGGCAGTGACACCTCGACTTCATCGGGCTCCACGCCATGCAGGCGGGGCGAGCCGCCTACCGGTGGCAGTGGCCGTACCGGGTTCAACGGACTGTCCCAGGCGGTGAGGCGAGGCAGCAGGCTCAGGGGCAAACGCGCCTGTTCCAGGCGTCGCTCCAGTCGACGGGCCTGCAGGAACAGCGGCGAAGGCTCGACATAGCGACGGAATTCCGGACGGTAGGTCTGCATCAGGCGCTGGGTATGCCGTTGCTCCCATTTGAAACCCGCACCGACGAACAGTCGCTGGTGACTGACCGGGATGCGCTGGCTGGTAATGACATAGCGTGGCAGGCGCCGGATATTGCGGCGAAAGCGCAGTACCATCAGTGCCTGGCGCAAACGTATCCAGCCCAGCAGCAGATAACCCAGTGCCGTCAGTGCACCGAACAGCGGTGTCAGGCCAAGTACCCAGGGCGCGAACAGGCACAGCCCGATGCAGCCGGCGCAGACGGCGACGGTGTACAACTCCACGGCCGGGCGCAGCAGCACCTCGACCGTATGCTGTTGGGTCATGGGAGTGGCGCTCCATAGTGATCTCGAAGGCCTAAGGTGGCAGGGCGGAAGGCCCTGCGCTGCGGTAAAACCGGAACGGGCCGGGCGGGTTTGCCCGTTCGCGGCCATCCTCCGTCATTGCCCGATCCGCCAACCTTGTGTATTGCTACGCCTTTCGCCACGGACACCGAGAATTCCCATGCCCCGTTTTGCTGCCAACCTGAGCATGCTCTACCCGGAACACGACTTCCTGGATCGTTTCCAGGCCGCCGCCGCCGATGGTTTCGAGGCGGTGGAGTACCTGTTTCCCTACGACTATCCCGTGCAGGAGCTGAAACAACGCCTGGACGATCATGGCCTTCACCAGGTGCTGTTCAATGCACCGCCGGGCGACTGGGCGGCGGGAGAGCGCGGTATCGTTTCCTTGCCCGGCCGTGAGCAGGCGTTCCGCGACGGTTTTGCCAGGGCCCTGGAGTACGCCAGCGTACTGGGCAACCGGCATATCCATGTGATGGCCGGCCTGTTGCCCGCCGATGCCAGCCGCGAACGCCATCAGGCGACCTACCTGGAAAACCTCGCCCATGCCACTTCGGCGGCCGCCAAGGTCGGGGTGACGGTGCTGCTGGAGCCGATCAACCCACGGGACATGCCCGGCTTTTTCCTCAACCGCCAGGACCAGGCCCATGCCATTCGCGAGGCGGTCGGCGCAGCCAACCTGCAGGTGCAGTTCGACTGCTACCACTGCCAGATCGTCGAAGGTGACCTGGCCACCACCTTGCGCCGCGACCTGGCCCATATCGGCCATATCCAGATCGCCGGAGTACCGGATCGCCACGAGCCGGACCTGGGCGAGGTGAACTACCCCTGGCTGTTCGAACTGATCGACCAGTTGGGCTACCCGGGCTGGATCGGTTGCGAGTATCGCCCACGGGGCAACACCTCGGCCGGCCTGCAATGGCTGCGGGACTGGAAGGCCCGGCACTGACCGACGGGGGCTGTGTCACGCCTGGCGTTGCAGAAACATCGCAAGGCCGACTTCCTCCAGGTGCAGGCCCTTGCGCAGCCTCGGCTTGGGCAGGCTGGCCAGCTCGCCGAGGACGAAGGCCTCGAGGACGCCGGGATGGATGTAGCACTTGCGGCACACGGCCGGGGTATTGCCCAACTGCCTGGCGACGCTCTTGACCGTTTCGACGATCTGCCGTTTGGCCTCGGCCTCCGGTTCCCAGTGCAGTTCACGTAGTACCGTCAGGGCCATGGCGCTGCCGGCCCAGGTGCGGAAGTCCTTGGCGGTGAAATCGGCACCGGTCAGTTCCTGCAGGCAGGCGTTGACGTCCGAGGAACTGACGACATGCCGCCCGCCGTTTTCGTCCAGATACTGGAACAGGTGCTGGCCGGGCAGTTCCAGGCAGCGCTTGAGTACCGTGGCCAGGCGCCGGTCCCTGACCGTGACCCGGTGCTCGACGCCGCTCTTGCCGCGGAACTGGAAGACGATGGCGCTGCCGTTGATCGCGACATGCCGGTTGCGCAGGGTGGTCAGGCCGTAGGAGCGATTCTCCCGGGCGTAGCGGCTGTTGCCGATGCGGATCAGGGTGGTGTCGAGCAGGCTGATCACCGTGGCCATGACCTTGTCGCGGTTGAACCCCGGTTTCGCCAGGATCGTTTGCAACTGTTGCCGCAACTTGGGCAGCGCCTTGCCGAAGGCCAGCAGCCGGGCGTACTTGTCCTGATCGCGGATCTCCCGCCAACGCGGGTGATAGCGGTACTGCTTGCGGCCCCGGGCATCGCGCCCGGTGGCTTGCAGGTGGCCTTGCGGATCGGCGCAGATCCACACGTCGGTGTAGGCCGGGGGCACGGCGAGGGCGTCGAGGCGGCGGATCTCCTGCGGGTCGCGAATGCGCTCGCCCTCGGCATTGAAATAGGCGAACCGCTTGCGCCATTTCCTGCGACGGATACCTGGCTGGGTGTCGTCGACGTAATGCAGGTCGGGTGACAGCTCGGCGGGTGCTGAAGCATCGGGCATGGCGGCGTCCTTGAAGGAGAATCAGACGGTATGACCGATTGACCGCGGCCGTGCCCGGAGGTGCCTTTTATCAGGCCAGTACCGCCACCGCCTTGATCTGTGCCCAGAGCCGCTGGCCGGTCCGCAGTTGCAACTGGTCGCGCGAGTAGCGGGTGATCCGCGCCAGCAGCGGGGTGCCGTCGGCATCCAGCCGCACCAGCACATGGGCCTGGTTGTCCGCGGCGGTTTCGCCGGTGACGGTGACCGGCAGGCGGTTGAGAATGCTGCTGTGTTCTTCCACCTGCAGGCTGAGGCTGACGTCGCGCGCCTGGACCTTGCAGCGCAATTGCCTGCCGATGGCCTGCGGGGTGTGCGCCACGCGGATGTTCGATGGGCTGCCGGGCAGTTGCAGGGTCACGAGCTGATAATGCGGGTCGTAGGCGCTGACCTGGCCGGCGATCACCACGCCGGCGTCGTCGCCCAGGGCCAGGGGCAGGTCGAGCCGCGCCAGGGTGGTGCCGATCGGCCCGCTGGCCAGCGCCTTGCCGGCGGAAAACAGGACGATGTGATCGGCCAGGCGGGCGACCTCGTCCTGGGAATGGCTGACGTAGAGCAGCGGAATATCCAGCTCGTCCTGCAGGCGTTCCAGGTACGGCAGGATCTCGTTCTTGCGCTGGCTGTCGAGCGCGGCGAGGGGTTCGTCCATCAGCAGCAGGCGAGGGCTGGTGAGCAGCGCCCGGGCGATGCCGACACGCTGGCGTTCGCCGCCGGAGAGGTGTTGCGGGTGACGTTCCAGCAGGTGGCTGATGCCCAGCAGCTCACAGGCCTGGCTCATGTCCACCCGCCGCTGGGCCCGGGGAATGCGGCGCAGGCCGAACTCCAGGTTCGCCCGCACCGAGAGGTGCGGGAACAGGCTGGCTTCCTGGAACACGTAACCCAGGGCGCGCTTGTGCGGGGGCACGAAGCGTTGGCGGTCGCTGTCCTGCCAGATTTCGTCGTTGACCTGGATGAAGGCCTGCGGGGCTTTTTCCAGGCCGGCGAGGCAGCGCAGGCAGGTGGTCTTGCCCGAGCCCGAGGGGCCGAACAGCGCGGTCACACCGCGGCCGGGCAGGCGCAGGTCCAGATCCAGGGCGAAGCCCGGGTAGTGCAGTTTCAGGCGGGTCTGTATCGAGGCGGTCATGGCTCAGCTCCAGCCCATCCTGGTTTTTCTGCTCGAGTACAGCGCCAGCAGGACAAGGAAGGAGAACACCAGCATGGCGCCGGCCAGCCAGTGGGCCTGGAGGTATTCCATGGCCTCGACGTGGTCGTAGATCTGGACCGAAACCACGCGGGTCCGGTCCGGGATATTGCCGCCGATCATCAGCACCACGCCGAACTCGCCGACGGTGTGGGCGAAGCCGAGAATCGCGGCGGTGATGAAACCGGGACGCGCCAGCGGCAGGATCACGCTGAAGAAGGTGTCCCAGGGGTTGGCGCGCAGGGTCGCGGCCACTTCCAGCGGGCGGGTGCCAATGGCGCTGAAGGCGTTTTGCAGCGGCTGGACCACGAACGGCATCGAGTAGATCACCGAACCGATGACCAGGCCGGTGAAGCTGAAGGTCAGGGTGCCCAGGCCGATGGCCTGGGTGAAATGCCCGATGAAACCGTGAGGGCCGAAGGCCAGCAGCAGGTAGAAGCCGATTACCGTCGGCGGCAGCACCAGCGGCAGGGCTACCACCGCGCCGATCGGCCCGCGCAGCCAGGATCGGGTGCGCGACAGCCACAGGGCGATGGGGGTGCCGACCAGCAACAGGATCACCGTGGTCAGCGACGCCAGTTTCAGCGTCAGCCAGATCGCGGCGAAGTCGGTACTGTCGAGCGGCATTTACAGGGCGTAGCCATAGGCGTGGATGATGGCCGCGGCTTTCGGGCCCTTCAGGTATTCCACCAGCGCCTTGGCGGCGACATTGTCCTTGCCCTTGTTGAGGATCACCGCGTCCTGCCTGATCGCTTCATGCAGGTCGGCCGGGACGATCCACGCCGAACCGCTGGCGAGCTTGCCGTCCTTGTAGACCTGCGACAGGGCGACGAAGCCCAGCTCGGCGTTGCCGGTGGACACGAACTGGTAGGCCTGGGTGATGTTCTGGCCGGTGACCAGCTTGTCCTTGACCTTGTCGGTCAGGCCCAGCTTGGCCAGGACCTGGGTGGCGGCCAGGCCGTAGGGGGCGGCCTTCGGGTCGGCGATGGACAGGTGCTGGTAGTGATTGTCCTTGAGCACCTGGCCTTTGGCATCGACGTAACCGTCCTTGGCCGACCACAGGGCCAGGGTGCCGACGGCGTAGGTGAAGCGCGAGCCGGCCACGATGTCGCCTTCCTTCTCCAGTTTGGCCGGGGTGGTGTCGTCGGCGGCGAGGAACACTTCGAATGGCGCGCCGTTCTTGATCTGGGTATAGAACTGGCCAGTGGCGCCGTAGGCGGCGATCAGCTTGTGCCCGGTGTCTTTCTCGAAGTCGCTGGCGATCGCCTGGATCGGCGCGGTGAAGTTGGCGGCGACGGCCACCTGGACTTCGGCGGCCTGGACCGGGGCGAAGGCGAACACGCCGAGCAGGGCGGCGAGGCAGGTCGGGGCAAGGCGTGAGGCACGAGTGATCATGAAGCGGCTCCGTTCAAGGGGTGGGACGGGCGTCGCTTGTTATAGGACGTGTGCGGCGCCGGCTGGGATGAAACGCTATATAGAGAAATATATAGCGATTTCATGGCCATGGCGAGTGGGCCATCCCCCACGATCAGCGGCCCTGCAACCTGGCCAGTGCCTGCTGCGCCAGTTGCCGGGTCAGTTCCTCGGCAGGCAATTGCACCCCCAGCCGCAGGGCCTGGCCCGACCACAGGTTGCTGAAGTCCGCCTCGGCCTTGGCCCGCAGGGGCATGAGCGCGCCGCCGGCCAGCGGGAACGCCGGCGCCATGTCGCTGATCGGTCCCAGTTCGCGCATGACCCGGTTCATGATCCCGCGCGCCGGGCGGCCGGTGAACAGGTTGGTCAGGGCCGTCTCGCTTTCCTTGGCGGTGCGCAGCGCCTGGTGGTGAGACGCCGAGACCTTCGCCTCCGGGGTGAACAGGTAGCTGGTGCCCAACTGCGCCGCGCTCGCGCCGAGCATGAAGGCCGCCGCGATGCCCCGTGCATCACCGATGCCGCCGGCGGCGATCACCGGGACCTTCACCGCGTCGACAATCTGCGGAACCAGGGCCATGGTGCCGACCTGGGTGTTGAGGTCGTTGCTCAGGAAAATGCCGCGATGGCCGCCGGCCTCGACCCCCATGGCGATGATCGCGTGGCAGCCGCGTTCCTGCAGCCAGCGTGCCTCATCCACGGTGGTGGCGCAGCCGACGAGGGTCGCGCCGGTGGCCTTGACCCGGTCGAGCATGGGCTGGGGCGGCAGGCCGAAGTGGAAGCTGACGATCTCCGGACGCAGTTCTTCCACCAGTTGGCAACTGCCTTCGTCGAAGGGCGCACGGCTGGACACCGGTGTGGGGGCGTTGAAGTCCAGGCCCTGCTCGCGGTAGTAGGGCGCCAGGCGTTCCTTCCAGCGCTTTTCCCGCTCCGGGTCCGGGGTGGGCATCGAGTGGCAGAAGAAGTTGATGTTCAGGGGAGCCTGGACCGCGCGGCGAAACGCCTCGGTGTGCTGGCGGATCTGTTCGGCGGTCAGCATGGCGGCGGGCAGGGAGGCCAGGCCGCCAGCCCTGGCGACCCCGACCAGCATCGCCAGCGTGGTCACTCCCGCCAGGGGGCCCTGGATGATCGGTTGCTGGATGTCGAACAGCTCAAGCAGACGGGTGTCAGGCCAGTTGCTCATGACGACTTCTCTCCGGGCAGATAAGGGAATGACGACGGGAACAGCACAGGTTTGTATCAGGAATGCCATCGGCCAGGCCAGTGACTTCTGCGCCTGAGCAGGCTCGGCATCGTTGCGAAAGCCTCGGCCTGGTCGGTCGAGCCGATATCACGACCCGGGTCGGATGTATTTTTGAGACGATCGGTCTATATTGTTCCCATGACGACCCGCAACGTTTTGCCACGCAAGCCCGGCCGCCCGCCGAAGGTGCCTCGGGAACACCAGCAGACCCGCGAGCTGCTGGTGCGCTGTGGCACGGAAATCCTCACCGAGCAAGGCTTCATGAGCACCGGTATCGATGTCGTGCTCAAGCGGGTAGGTGTGCCCAAGGGCTCGTTCTATCACTACTTCGACAGCAAGGAAGCCTTTGGCCAGGCGGTGCTGGCCAATTACGCCGACTACTTCGCGCGCAAGCTCGACCGCTGGCTTTTGGACGAATCGCTGTCGCCCTTGCAGCGTCTGCGCGGTTTCGTCGATGAGGCCAAGGCCGGCATGGCCCGGCACGGTTTTCGCCGCGGCTGCCTGGTGGGCAACCTGGGCCAGGAAGTGACCCAACTGCCGGACAGCTACCGTGAGCAGTTGGAGGCGGTGCTGCGCAGTTGGGAGCAGCGCCTGAGCGTTTGCCTGCAGGCGGCGCAACAGGCCGGTGAGCTGGCGGTGACCGCCGATTGTCCGGCCCTGGCGAGTTTCTTCTGGATCGGCTGGGAAGGCGCGGTACTGCGGGCCCGGCTGGTGGGAAGCGAGGCTCCGCTGGAGACCTTCATGCAGGGGTTCATGGGCAGCCTGGCGCGGTAGTTTTTTCAGGACTATTTCTAGACGATCGGTCTAAATTGGAGGTGAGCATGTTCAGCGGCATCCTGATCGAAAAGGACGAAAGCGGTTACCGGGCCAACCTGGCCTCTCTCGACGAAACACAATTGCCGCCAGGCGATGTGACGGTGCGGGTGGCCTACAGCACTCTGAACTTCAAGGACGGGTTGGCGATCACCGGGGCCAGCCCGGTGGTGCGCAGTTTCCCCATGGTGCCGGGCATCGACCTGGTGGGGACGGTGGAGCACAGCAGTCATGCCGACTATCAGGCCGGCGACTGGGTGCTGCTCAATGGCTGGGGTGTCGGCGAAGGGCATTGGGGCGGCCTGGCGCAGAAGGCCCGGCTCAGCGGCGACTGGCTGATCCCGCTGCCCAGGGGTTTTACCCCGGCGCAGAGCATGGCCGTCGGCACCGCCGGCTACACCGCGATGCTCAGTATCCTGGCGCTGGAGCGCAATGGCCTGACGCCGGACCAGGGCGAAGTGCTGGTGACCGGCGCCAACGGTGGTGTCGGCAGCTTTGCCGTGGCGCTGCTGGCCCGGCTCGGTTATCGGGTGGTGGCCTCGACCGGGCGCACCTGCGAGCATGATTATCTGCAACGGCTGGGCGCCGCCGAGATCATCGATCGCCAGACCCTGTCGCAACCGGGCAAGCCGCTGGCGAAGGAACGCTGGGCCGCCGCCATCGATTCGGTGGGCAGCCATACCCTGGCCAATGTCTGTGCCAGCACCCGCGCCAATGGCACCGTCGCCGCCTGCGGCCTGGCTCAGGGCATGGACTTTCCGGCAACGGTGGCGCCGTTCATCCTGCGTGGCGTGACCCTGGCCGGGATCAACAGCGTGACCCAGCCCAGGGCGCAGCGCATCCTGGCCTGGGAACGCCTGGCAAGAGACCTCGATCTCCAGCAACTGGCATTGATCAGTCACGAAATCGGTCTGCAGGAAGCCCTGGAGGTCGCGCCGCGCCTACTCGCCGGGCACGTGCGTGGACGAGTGGTGGTGGACGTCAACCGTTGAGGGCGGCACGGCGCAGGGTGAAGTTGATGCGCTGGGCCCCCAGTACTGGATGGTGACCGTCCTTGACCGGCAGGATGCCGTGAAAGCGCAGGCGGTCGACGCCACCCCAGACCACCACATCGCCGTGCAGCAGCGGGATGCGCTGGCTCCTGTCGGCGCGTTCGTGGCCGCCGAACAGGAACATCGCCGGCAGCCCCAGCGAGACCGAGACCACCGGGGCGCCGAGATCGCGCTCGTTGCGGTCCTGATGCAGGGACATCTTCGCTCCCGGCACGTAACGGTTGATCAGGCAGGCATCGGGTTCGAAGTCTTCGAAACCCGCTGCCCGGGCGGCGTCGACGGCCAACTGCCGAATCACCTCGGGCATCGCCGGCCAGGGCTGGCCGCTTTGCGGGTCGACGGCGCTGTAGCGATAGCCGTCGCGGTCACTGGTCCAGCCCCAACGGCCACAACTGCTCAGGCTGGCCGACATGGTGAAGCCGCCGGGGGTGACCATCTGACGAAGCGGCGCCTGGCGCAACACCTCGCGCAGGGCCGGGAGCAGTTGCTCGATCCGGGGCAGGGCAAAGCCGCGCAGCACCCACGATTGCTCGCCGATCCGCTCGTGGCGTTCGGGTTGGCGCAGTTCGTCGTCGGCAAACAGATCAAGGGTCATGCGCTGCTCGCGGCATTGTCCGGCGCGGCGCTTACAGCGCCTTGCTGACTTTCACGTCGGCAATCACATCGTCCTTGCCATGCACGGCTTCCAGCGCGGCACGGGCCTCGGCCTCTGTGCCATTTTCCAACTGGGCGAACTCGAAACGGCGTTCACCGTTGAGGGTGTACTTGATGACGTATTTGGTAGTCACGGTCATTCCACTCATTAAAAGGAAAGGGGAGATTCAGCGCAGCTTCGAGGCGGAGCGACGGATGATGCGGATCGAATGCTTGAGGTTCGGCTTGCGGGTGACGCTGATGGCGCGCTTGGTCACCACGGTGTCCAGGGTGATGTTCCAGAAACCGGTGCTGGGCACGGTGATCCGGGCCGGGAAGGTGTCGAAGGCGCCGCCGTGGTAGGTGTGGCGGCCGCCGTTCTTGAAGCTGCGGAAGTTGGCGTCGCTCATCAGGCGGATGTTGCAGGTCTGGGAGCATTCGATCACGACGATGTCGTCTTCGTTGAGGTGCTCGCGCTGGTGGATGAATTTCATGACCGCCTCCAGAAGGCTTTTTCTACAAAATCAAAAAGATAGCATGTGGCGCAGCCTGGTTTTATCGCTGCGATGGATGGATTCTGTGGGTAGGGTGACAAGTCTGACGGATTACACCGTCTTGTCGCCATAAAAGTTGGATTAAATTCCTCTTCGCAATGGAGAAAAATCGCATTGATGCTGTCGGAGCGTCTTTATTGGAGGGTTTTTCATGAAGTGGGGCGCTTGGGTCGCTGCGATGTTGGCGTTGGGCGGATGTGCAAGTGTTTCGGAAATCCAGCAGACACCGCCGACGCTGAATGTGATTTCGGGCAAGAAGCCCAATGAATATGCCAACTGTGTGGACACGATTCTGAACAAGAGCCGCGGTCCTTCGTTGCTGACCCCGCACAAGAGCGGGATCAGGATGGTGGTGCGCGATCGTCTGTCGAGTTCGCCGGCGGCCCTGCTCGATATCGAGGAGCGTTCGGGGGGCAGCAGCATCCGCCTCTATGAAAGCATGTCGAACAACCCGCTGCGTTCCAGCGCGGTGCTCGATGCGGCGACCCGCTGCATTTCAGGCCAGCCCTGAGGCCGGCCCGCCCACGCCGGTCACTTGCAGATCACGACCACGGTGCGGCTCTTGAAGTTGCCGACGTCCACGCCCAGGGTCTTGTCGCTTTCCTTCGGCTGCGGCGTGCCATCGGTGCCGACGATGGTGTAGCCGGTACCCGCGCAGGAGTCATCGGCCTTTTCGTAGCATTTGGCCCAGGACATCGCTTCGCCGGAGCAATCGATTTCCAGGCCTTGCTGGCCGTTGTCCAGGTAGGTTTTGGAGGCCGTTGCGCATCCCGCCAGGGCCAGTACCGCGAGCAATGCCAGAAACCCCTTCATGTCGTTCAGCCCTTTATTTTTAGCGGCGCTTGGCCGTTGGGGCGGGGGTATCCTCGAACACCGATGCCACTTCGCTGGCCAGGGCCTCGGTCGCGAACGGCCCGGCAATCTGCTCGCCGTCGACACCGGCCACCCACCATTGGCCATCGGCGGCCTGGGTAATCAGGTAACCGTTCACTTTCTTCGCTGCCGACATCGCTTCGTCTCACTGGTTGGGGAAATGTCACGATGATAGCGCAGAACCCGGCGCGAGCTGCTATCAGCAGCTAGAATCAGGGTTTTGAAGGTGGGGCAGAAGGGGCTCATCAGTCGCCTCGAATACCGGGCGTCAGACTATTTGTCGATGCCTTGGAACTATCTGCCGTCGTTTTTCTCTATGTTGGCGTCAGGATGCTATCAGCGGGGCATTGTAAGGTGACCGCCGCCTGATTAGACTGCGCCGAAACTCGTACACACCGCCCTTTTTAAGGACTCATATGATCAAGAAATGCTTGTTCCCAGCAGCCGGTTACGGTACTCGCTTCCTGCCAGCGACTAAGGCCATGCCCAAAGAAATGCTGCCGGTGGTGAACAAGCCACTGATCCAGTACGGCGTCGAAGAAGCGCTGGACGCTGGCTTGAACGAGATCTCGATCGTCACCGGCCGCGGCAAGCGCGCGCTGGAAGACCACTTCGACATCAGCTACGAGTTGGAAAACCAGATCAAGGGCACCGACAAGGAGAAATACCTGGTCGGTATCCGCCGCCTGCTGGACGAGTGCTCGTTCTCCTACACCCGCCAGACCGAAATGAAAGGCCTGGGCCACGCCATTCTGACCGGCCGTCCGCTGATCGGCGACGAGCCGTTCGCGGTAGTGCTGGCGGACGACCTGTGCGTCAACCTGGAAGGCGACGGCGTCCTCAAGCAGATGGTCAAGCTGTACAAGCAGTACCGCTGCACCATCGTGGCGATCATGGAAGTCGACCCGCAGGAAACCAGCAAGTACGGTGTGATCGCCGGCGACCTGATCGGTGATGACCTGTACCGCGTACGCAACATGGTCGAGAAGCCAAAACCTGAAGATGCGCCGTCGAACCTGGCGATCATCGGTCGCTACATCATGACGCCGGACATCTTCAACCTGATCGAGCAGACCGAACCGGGCAAGGGTGGCGAGATCCAGATCACCGACGCCCTGATGAAGCAGGCCCAGGACGGTTGTGTGATTGCCTACAAGTTCAAGGGCAAGCGTTTCGACTGCGGTGGCGCCGAAGGCTATATCGACGCGACCAACTTCTGCTTCGAGAACTTCTACAAGACTGGCAAGGCCTACTAAGCGCCTTCAGCTTCGTAGCGTTCCAGAAAAAGCCACCTTCGGGTGGCTTTTTTGTTATGCGCCCTTATGTAATGGCTAACTGACCTGAGAGGCTACAGCGGGTATGCTGTGTGCCTGCCGAGGAGATAGACATGGCCTACGATTTTGATCTGTTTGTGATTGGCGCCGGTTCCGGCGGTGTGCGGGCAGCGCGGTTTGCCGCCGGTTTCGGAGCCAAGGTGGCGGTGGTCGAAAGCCGCTACCTGGGCGGCACCTGCGTGAACGTCGGTTGCGTACCCAAGAAGCTGCTGGTCTACGGATCGCACTTCGCCGAGGATTTCGAGCAGGCCAAGGGTTTTGGCTGGTCCCTGGGCGAAGCGAACTTCGACTGGGCGACCCTGATCGCCAACAAGGACAAGGAAATCAACCGCCTCAACGGCATTTATCGCAACCTGCTGGTCAACAGCGGCGTCACCCTGCTCGAAGGCCATGGCAAGCTGGTCGACCCGCATCAGGTCGAGGTCAACGGCCAGCGCTACAGCGCCAAACATATCCTGATCGCCACTGGCGGCTGGCCACAGATCCCCGACATTCCGGGGCATGAGCACGCCATCAGTTCCAACGAGGCGTTTTTCCTCAAGGCACTGCCCAAGCGCATCCTGGTGGTGGGCGGCGGCTACATCGCCGTGGAGTTCGCCGGCATCTTCAACGGCCTGGGCGCCGAGACCCAGTTGCTGTATCGCGGCGACCTGTTCCTGCGCGGCTTCGATGGCGCGGTGCGCAAGCACCTGGCCGAGGAACTGACCAAGCAGGGCCTGACGCTGCAGTTCAACAGCGATATCGAACGTATCGACAAGCAGGCCGATGGCAGCCTCAAGGCCACCCTCAAGGACGGTCGCGAGCTGGTGGCCGACTGTATTTTCTACGCCACCGGGCGGCGTCCGATGCTGGACAACCTGGGCCTGGAAAACACCGGGGTGAAACTGGACAAGAAGGGGTTCATCCAGGTCGACGAGCAGTACCAGACCAGTGAACCGTCGATCCTCGCGCTGGGCGACGTGATCGGCCGTGTGCAATTGACGCCGGTGGCCCTGGCTGAAGGGATGGCCGTCGCCCGGCGGCTGTTCAAGCCCGAGCAGTATCGCCCGGTCGATTACAAGCTGATCCCCACCGCCGTGTTCAGCCAGCCGAACATCGGTACCGTCGGCCTGACCGAGGAGCAGGCGCGGGAGCAGGGCCATGAGGTGACGATCTTCGAGAGCCGCTTCCGGCCGATGAAGCTGACCCTGACCGATTGCCAGGAGAAAACCCTGATGAAACTGGTGGTGGATGCCCGTAGCGACAAGGTCCTGGGTTGCCACATGGTCGGACCGGACGCTGGCGAGATCATTCAGGGGCTGGGGATTGCGCTGAAGGCCGGGGCGACCAAGCGTGACTTCGACGAAACCATCGGCGTGCACCCGACGGCGGCCGAAGAATTCGTCACCCTGCGTACGCCTGTCGCGGGCTGACCATGGCCCTGGCCGCGCCGCCCGACCTGAGTGACACCGACCGGCCGGTGCAACCGCTGGCACGGACCTACCCGCGGGGCTTGTTCATCGAGCCCCACGAGCATGTCTGGGGGCAGTTGCTGTATGCGATGTCCGGGGTGATGTGGGTCGAGACGCCCCATGAGGCCCTGGCGGTGCCGCCGCAGCGGGCAGTCTGGCTGCCGCCGGGCGTCTCCCACGGGATCCGGGTGGTGTCGGACCTGCAGATGCGCAACATCTACCTGCGTCCGGCCCTGGCCGCGACGCTGGAAAGCACGGTGCAGGTGATCGAGGTCGGCGGCCTGCTGCGCGAATTGATCATCGGCCTGGTGGCGCAGGCCGACGAGACCCAGGGCGAGTACTACGACGCACTGACCCGCCTGGCCCTGCTGGAGCTGCGGCGGGCGCGGCGTTCGATGTTGAAGATCGCCCTGCCTTCCGGCAGCGACCGGCGCCTGCTGACGGTGTGCCAGGCGGTGATGAGTGCCCCGTCGCTGGCGATTTCCTTCGACCAGCATGCCGAGACCGCCGGGGCCAGCGTGCGCACCCTGGCGCGGTTGTTCCAGGCGGAACTGGGCATGGGCTTCGCCGAATGGCGGCGCCAGGTGCAGTTGGCGACCGCAGTGGCCGAGCTGATCCAGGGCGTACCGGTCAGCCGCATCGCCCGTTCACTGGGGTATTCGCCCAGCAGCTTCAGCGACATGTTCCGTCGGGCTCTGGGCATCTCGCCCTCGCATTACCCGGTGAACTGAACCCCTTTCTCCCGCGCTTGACCGATATCCAGAAGCCTTTGGCCGACAGCCCGTGCTTGTCGGCCATAAACTGCAGGCATTCCCTTTCGGAGCCTGGATTTCATCATGAGCTACCTGATTTCTCTCGTTATCGGTCTTGCTGTCGGGCTGCTGTACGGCGGGCTCGATTTCCGTTCCCCGGCGCCTCCCGCCGTGGCCCTGGTGGGCTTGCTCGGCATGCAGTTGGGCGAGAAGGCCTGGCCGCTGGGCAAGCAACTGGTGGCTGGCTGGTTGTCCTGAACCCCTTTCCGTTCCCTGTCTGGATACGCACTCCATGAAAGCTCTGCAATTTTCGAAAACCGGTGATCTTTGCGCCCTGCAATGGGTTGACCTGCCCATGCCCGTGCCCGCCGCCGGCGAGGTGCTGGTACAGGTCAAGGCTGCCGGCCTGAACCCCAGCGATGTGAAGAACGTACTGGGTCGTTTTTCCTACACCACCTTGCCGCGGGTACCCGGGCGGGACTTCGCCGGAGTGGTGGTCGAGGGCCCGCAGGCGCTGCTCGGCCAGGAAGTCTGGGGCACCGGCAAGGAGCTGGGCTTCACCGGTGACGGTTCCCATGCGCAGTACCTGACCCTGCCGGCCGAGGGGGTGGCGCGCAAGCCGGCGCATTTGAGCTTTGCCCAGGCGGCCAGCCTCGGTGTGCCGTACACCACCGCCTGGGATGCCCTGGAGCGTAGCCTGGTGAAGGCCGGGACCCGGCTGCTGGTCATCGGCGCCAATGGCGCGGTCGGCAGTGCGGCGATCGCCCTGGCGAAGATCCGTGGGGCGCAGGTGCTGGCGGCAGTCCGTCGGCCGGAGCAGGCCCTGGCGTTGCAGGCGCGGGGGTTCGAGACGGTCGTGCTGGGCCAGCCCGAAGACCTGGCAGCCTCGGTCAATGGCGTGTTCCCCGGGGGGCCGAGGTGATCTTCGATACCACCGGCTTCTGGCTGCCGGCGGCAGTCGGTGCCTTGGCGACATTCGGCCGTATCGCGATCATCGCCGCACCGGTCGACGGGCATGTGCAATTGCCGGCGCTGGCGCTGTATCGCAAGGGTGGCTCGGTGGTCGGGATCAATTCGCTGCTCTATGGCACTGCGGCCTGCGCGCGGATGCTCGAACAGTTCGGGCGTTTCTTCGATGAGGGGCTGCTGGAGCTGCCGTCGGGCTTGCGCGAATCGCCGCTGGCCGAAGGGCCGGCGCGCTATGCCGAGGTCAACCAGGGCAGCAGCGAGAAGGTGATTCTGTTGCCTTGAGATGACGGAGTCGTGCACCGAAATGCGTACGAAGGACCCTCTGTAGGAGCACGGCTTGCCCGCGAAGAGGCCCTTGAGGTCGCTGAAAGCTTCGCGGGCAAGTCGGATCGCCGCACCGCCGGCTCCTACAGGCGCTCATCAGCAGGAAGTCATCGGCAGAGATCGGGGGAGTGAGCTACAACTGTGGTGTCCAACAATGGAGACACCACCATGCTCGTCCACTGGTTCCTGGCCGCTCTTCACCTCCTGGCCTACGGCATTGCCCTGGCCGCCGTGTTCGGTCGGGGTGGTGCCTTGTTGCGTCTTGGCGGCAGCGCTGCGACCGATCTGCGCCCGGTCTTCGTCTGGGACAACCTGTGGGGGACCAGTGCCGCGGTGCTGCTGATCACCGGTGGTCTGCGCGCCTTCGGCGGTTTCGAGAAGGGCAGTGACTATTACCTGCACCAGCCGCTGTTTCACCTCAAGCTGACGCTGTTCGTGATTGTCCTGCTGCTGGAGCTGACACCGATGATCAGCCTGATCAAGTGGCGCATCGCGCAGAAGAAGGGCGCCTCTATCGACATTGGCCGGGCCCGGCTGTTCGCCCGGCTCAGCCATGTCGAGGCGCTGCTGATCATGCTGATCGTGATCGCCGCCAGTGGCATGGCCCGAGGCTTCCTGGCCGGTTGAGGGCCGTGGTTCAGGGCTCCAGGTGCAGGCTGGCGCGGATGCCATTGACGGTCGCTTCCTGGGCCTTGTAGCCATCCGCGGAGCCGGCGTACAGCAGGGAGTAGGCCTTGCCCTCACGCGCCGCGGCCACCAGGGTCTGGGTCATCACGTGGCCGCCGTTCTGGGTGATGGTGCAGGTGGTTTCCACCGCTGGCATGCCGCCCAGGGTGCTGTCGTGGATGCGGTTGCAGACGCTCATGAAACCGCGCTCGACGAAGTTCTTCTGGACCGCCTTGCGCATTTCCAGCAGCACGCCGGGCAGGTTGACCTGATGCCCGGGCGTGAGGGCGGACTGGGTCAGTTCCATGACCATCAGCGGGTCGCCGTTGGCATCGTTCTTCACCGCACGCTGGCGCAGACCGCTGATCACCTCGCCCACGGCGTTTTGCGCGGGTGGCAGGGTCTGCACTTCCCAGTCGCCGGGCCAGGTGATCATCAGGTCATCGGCGAGGGCGGACGAGCCGCCCAGCAGCAGGAGCAGGGCGGTGAAACAGACACGACATTGCACTGGGATCATGGAGGGTACTGGCAAGGGAGGATGAAATGGGTTGTTACAGTGTATCAATAGTTGGGCGCCACAGGCCGATTCTTCTGCGGGGCCGGGTGGGGAGAGCGCCTTCGGGTGCCCGACGGGGCGCGCCCCTGGGTATTTTTATCGGAATTTCCATTTTTCCTGCTGAATCAGCAACTTAATCCGAACCCGCCGTTGAGCGCCAGGGTGGATCCAGGCTCCATGCGCGATTGCGTGGGTTATTGCCGGCAAGTTCAAGGAACGTACGGCTTTTCAGCGCTGTGACGACAGGTCGCAACCAGGGCGTACAGGCCGTCAGGCAACGGCACAGACGCCCCCGGAAACCCCGGCACAGGCAACCGTTGCTCAGCTAGCCCTTTGCTTCTCAAGCGTTATCCCGGACAATCGCGCCCCTCTTATGGCCGGGGCGCTGCCAATAAGCTGTTTTCCGCCCCGGTCGCGTGGTAATGACCGGCTAACGGAGACTCGACCGGATGAATGACCAGGCCAACAGCGTCGACGAACGCTATGAATCGGCTCCCGCTGCACTGAGCAGCTGGAGCCGCCACGACACCACCTGGATGCTGGGCCTGTTCGGCACGGCGATCGGCGCCGGAACCCTGTTCCTGCCGATCAATGCGGGGCTGGGCGGCTTCTGGCCGCTGCTGATCCTGGCGTTGCTGGCGTTTCCGATGACGTTCTACGCGCACCGCGGCCTGACCCGCTTCGTGCTCTCCGGGCGCGATGGTTCGGACATCACCGAAGTGGTCGAGGAGCATTTCGGCCTGACCGCCGGTGCGCTGATCACCCTGCTGTACTTCTTCGCGATCTTCCCGATCCTGCTGATCTACAGTGTCGCCCTGACCAACACCGTGGGCAGCTTCCTCGAACACCAGTTGCACATCGCGCCGCCGCCGCGGGCGATCCTGTCCCTGGCGCTAATCCTCGGCCTGCTGGCGGTGGTACGGTGTGGTGAGCAACTGATCGTCAAGGCGATGAGCATGCTGGTCTATCCGTTCATCGTCGCCCTGGCGCTCCTGGCGGTGTACCTGATCCCGCACTGGAACGGCGGTATTCTCGCCACCGCCAGCAGCCTGCCGGAGCCCTCGGCACTGCTGCACACGCTGTGGCTGGCGATTCCGGTGATGGTGTTCTCGTTCAACCACTCGCCGATCATCTCGGCCTTCGCCGTGGACCAGAAGCGCCGTTACGGGGCGCACGCCGAAGAGCGCAGCAGCCAGATCCTGTCCCGCGCCCACCTGCTGATGGTGGTGATGGTGCTGTTCTTCGTGTTCAGTTGCGTGCTGACCCTGTCGCCGGCCCAACTGGCCGAAGCCAAGGCGCAGAACCTGTCGATCCTGTCGTACCTGGCCAACCATTTCAGCAACCCGACCATCGCCTTCGCCGCGCCGCTGATTGCCTTCGTGGCGATCGCCAAGTCGTTCCTGGGCCATTACATCGGTGCCAGTGAAGGACTCAAGGGCCTGATCATCAAGAGCGGCCGCAAGCCCGGTGCCAAGGCCCTGGACCGCATGACGGCGGCCTTCATGCTGGTGGTCTGCTGGCTGGTGGCAACGCTGAACCCGAGCATCCTGGGCATGATCGAGACCCTGGGTGGGCCGATCATCGCCGCGTTGCTGTTCCTGATGCCGATGTATGCGATCCGCCGCGTTCCCTCGATGCGTCAGTACTCGGGCAAGCTGTCCAACGTGTTCGTCACGCTGGTCGGTCTGGTATCGATTTCGGCGCTGATCTACTCGCTGGCCTCCTGATCCAACACCCCCTGCAGCAGACGGTTGCTGGCAATGGCCTCAACGCGGTAGAGCTGAAAGCCGCGTTGTCCGGATCGCCAGCAGGCCGGCTCCCACCTCAAGGCTTCAGATAGAAATTCTTGCGGTGCAGGCGCACGGGCTGCGGGAACTGTTCATTTCCTTCGCCGTGGCCTTCGCCCAATGGCCACGCGGCAGCATGTGCGCCGTCTTGTGCTCACGCTCGCTCAATCCCTCGCAACCGACCCGGCTGAAGGCCGTCTGGATATGCCGGCGGACCTCGGCCGGGCCGTGTTCCACCGTCAGGCAGCGGGGGTGGGCAGGTAGTGGGTGGTGTTCGAGCAGGAGGGCCCTGGGCGAGCGGATACGCGGCGCCCAGGGTGGGGTGGGGCTTACTGGATCAGCTTCCAGTTCTTGTAGAACACCCGGCGCAGGGCGAACACCGCACCGGCGAAGCCGGCGATCACGCCGCGCAGGATGAACGGCGTGCGGGACGGCCGCACGATGTCGATGAACAGGCAGTAGCGCTTGGTGTCGTTCTTGTTGAATGAGGCATGCAGCAGGGTGTCGTCGAAGATGAACAACGGGTCGTCATGCCAGAAGTGCTTGTCCTTGCGGCACTGGATGTAGACACCGTCATGATGCGGTGCCGGCGCCATGTTGTAGAGCACGCGGAACATCATGCGCAGCGGGCCGAAGTGGAACGAGGTCGACTGGTTGGCGTTGAACACCGAGACGCCGACGGTCTTCACATAGGGGAATTTCTGCTGCAGTTCGCGGATGTCCAGTTCGGTGTCGATCTTGCGCCCGTACCACTGGAAGAACAGCATGCCGCGTTTGTTCTGGGCCATGCGGCCGTCGAGGTACTGGATGATCTCGTCCTTGTGGTCCATGGCCCGGTCGATGACCTGCTGCAACTCGCGCTGGCAGTCTTCGGGCAGGTCCTGCATGCGATAGACGCCGCGGTTGCGCCGGCTCACCAGGTCGAACAGGGTGTTGAACGGCGACAGGACCCAGGTATTGCGGCCGTTGCCGATGAAATATTTCTTCGCCAGTTCGGCGGTATAGATACCATTGCGCAGGAAATCGTAGATACCGCAGATCACCACCAGCGCCAGGAAGCCGAACACGGTTTTCGGGAAGCAGTAGATGACCAGAAGCACGCCCAGCGTCCAGAGGAGCGAGACGACTTTCTTGCGGATGTTGCGGATACTCATGAACCGGGGCTCCCTTAGAGCGATTGCAGCAGGTAGTGGCGGGCGCCGGATGGCGCGTTGGAACCCAGGAAAGCACCGTGTTCGGGTGCGCAACCGTCCGGGGCGACGGTTTGCCCGAACCAGCAGGCCGGGCAGGTCAAGCGATGCCTGCCATGATAGAAGTTCGGACGAGGGATAATCGTATCAAATGTTACTGTTTTGTAAGGTTTCTTAACAATTTATTTAACGGGATTCGTGTAGAGCCATCATTGACATCGGGGATCGATGTCCAACCCAACCAGGAGCAGGGAGTCAGTATGAAGTGGATTTGCGTGGTATTGGCCGTGCTGATGTTGTCGATGGGCGGCGCACAGGCGGATCAGCAGTCTTCATCGGGAAAGAACAGGCAGAAGGGGCAGGCCGGCGAGTTCGACTATTACCTGCTGAGCCTGTCGTGGTCGCCGACCTTCTGCCTGACCCATGCCGGGAATGAACAGTGCAAGGGCAAGGGTTACGGCTTTGTGCTCCACGGACTCTGGCCGCAGTATGCCAAGGGCGGCTGGCCGCAGTTCTGTGCGCCGTTGACACCGCTGACGGCTGCCCAGCGCCAGCAGGGCAGCACGATGTTCCCGACGGCCAAGCTGCTCGAACATGAGTGGAGCAAGCACGGTACCTGCAGTGGCCTGGGCGCCGACCGCTACCTGCAGACCACCGACCAGGCCCTGGGCAAGGTGCACATCCCCGATGAGCTGCAGCCGTCGACCAGCGTCCGGGAGTACTCCGCCGCAGAAATCGTCCAGCTGTTCCAGCAGGGCAATCCGGGCCTGCCGGCCGATGGCGTCACGGTGGGTTGCAGCGGTCCGCAACTGTCGGAAGTCCGGGTGTGCCTGAACAAGGACCTGGGTTTCGAGTCGTGCGGCAAGGGCGTGAAAACCCAGTGCCGCGACGGCAAGGTACGTCTGCCGCCGATCCGCTGAGCGCGGTTCGCATCCTGAGCGGTGCCGGCTGGCGCCGCTCAGCGTTGCAAGATTGTTCAAGACACGGCGCAAAGGGCCTGCCACAGTCGGCAGCCCTTTACTGACGTCCGAGCTTCCATGTCCGAACATTCCTTGCCCCGCAGTGCATTCCTGCGCGGTGCCGTGGCGATCATGCCGCTGTCCCTGGCGACCGCACCCTGGGGGCTGCTGGCCGGCTCCATGGCCATCGAGGCCGATCTGACTCCTCTGCAAGGCCAGGGGCTCTCCGGCATCGTGTTCGCCGGCGCCGCGCAATTGGTGGCTATCGGCATGCTCAAGGGCGGGGCGGGGATCTTCTCGATCCTGCTGACCACCGCGCTGCTGACCTCGCAACACCTGCTCTACGGCATGAGCATGCGCTCGGTGATCGCGCCGCTGCCGGGACGTTGGCGCCTTGGCCTGGGGTTTCTGCTGACCGACGAGCTGTTCGCCCTGACCAGCCAGCACGACCGACACCAGTTCGATCGCTGGTACGCGCTGGGGGTGGGGCTGACGTTCTATATCGCCTGGAATGTGTTCACCCTGGCCGGAATCGTGCTGGGCAGCAGCATTCCCGGGCTGGAACACCTGGGGCTGGATTTCTCGATTGCCGCCACCTTCATCGCCCTGATCACGCCGGTGGTACGCAATGTGCCGACGGTGGTGTGCGTGGCGGTGTCGCTGTTCTGTTCGGTGCTGTTCAGCTACTGGCAGTGGGGGTCGGCGCTGGTGCTGTCGGGGCTGGCGGGGATGGCGGCGGGTTTCGTCTGCAACAAGCTGTATCGGGGGCGTGAATGATGGTCTGGGCCGTGATTGTCGGAATGGGGCTGCTGGTGTTCCTCAACCGCTATGTGTTTCTCGAACCGCGCCTGCCGTTGCGCCTGAGCAGCAATGCCCGGCAGTTTCTCGGTTTTGCCGTGCCGGGGATGCTGACGGCGATCTGCGGGCCGATCGTGTTCATGCCGGACCGGCAGTTGAACCTGCAGTGGGACAATCCCTACCTGATCAGTTCGCTGGTGGCCGTCGGCCTGGTGCTTTATACCCGCAACACGCTGCTCAGCATGTTGCTGAGCATGGCGTTCTTCTTCCTCTTGCGCTGGTGGCTGTAGGTTCTGGAAACGGTGGTTCAGCCCCAGGGGCTGCGAGCGTGCCGACGTCGCCTTCCTTGACGATCCGGGTCACCTGTGACGGCCGCAGCGATTTCTGCGCGTTGGCATAGGCTTGTCAGGGGGCGTCGGTCACGGTGATACTGACTGCCCATTGCTTTTTCGAGGTGTTCGTCCAATGCGCAATTGATGCCGCCGTCTGTTCCGACGGCCAGTCTCCGTACCCCCTGCTGCAGGGTGGAGTCCATGGCATTGATGGGAGTTCGCATGACGAATTCGTACCTGACGCTGGAAAGCGTTTCCTATGTCCTGGCCGATGGCCGGGTGCTTTTTTCCGGGCTCGATGCCCGCTTCGATGGACAACCGACGGCGATTGTCGGGCGCAATGGCGTCGGCAAGAGCGTGCTCGCACGCCTGCTCGCGGGGCAGCTATCGCCGGCCGAAGGGTATTGCCGGCGTGGCGGCAAGGTCCACTATCTGGCCCAGCAGCTCGACCCCCATGCCTCGATCGCGACATTGCTCGGCGTGCAGGAACTGCTGGCGGCCCTGGAGCGTATCGAGGCCGGTGGTCTCGATACGGCCGATTACGACCAGGTCGGCGAGCGCTGGGATATTCGCCAGCAACTGCAGGCCGAACTGGAGCGCCATGACCTGAAGGGGCTGGACATCAGCCGTCCCGTCGCCAGCCTGAGCGGTGGCGAAGCGATGCGCGTGGCCCTGGCGGGAGCCAGCCTGTCGGATGCGCAGACGCTGATCCTCGACGAGCCGAGCAATCATCTCGACCGGCCTGCGCGTCAGGCCCTGATGGAGCAACTGCGGCACTGGCCCCGTGGCCTGATCGTGATCAGCCATGACCGGGAGCTGCTGGAGCAGATGAGCCGGATCGTCGAACTGTCCAGCCTGGGCCTGCGCAGCTACGGCGGCGGCTACAGTTTTTACCTGCAGCAGAAGGCCGTCGAGCGCGACGAGGCGGTGCGCCAGCTGGAGCACGCCCGGCTCGAACGCAAGCGTACCGAGCAGGCCCTACGGCTTCAGCAGGCGCGCCAGGAGCAGCGCCAGGCCCGTGCCGAACGGCAGGCCGGGCAGGCCAACCAGGCGCCGATCCTGTTGGGGCGTCGCAAGGGCATCAGTGAAAACACTCGTGGCAAGCAGCAGGCACAGCAGGCGGCGGTACGTGAAAACCTGGCGCAACAGGTGCGTGAAGCGGCCCGTGCGGTGGAGCAGGAGGTGGCGGTCGTGCTGCAGGCGCCAGCCAGTGCGCAATTTGCGCGACGGCGGGTGCTGGTCCTCGACGACCTGCGCCTGCCCCGTGTAAAGGGACAGCTCAGCCTGGTCCTGCATGGGCAGCAGCGGATCGGCGTGGTGGGGCGCAACGGCAGCGGCAAGTCCACCTTGCTCAAGGTCCTGGCAGGGCAACTACCGACGACTGGGGGTGACTTCACGGTCAATGGCACGCTGGCCTATCTTGACCAGGCCTTGTCCGCTGTCGATCCGCAGCGTTCGATCCTGGAACAGTTGCGAGCGGTGAATCGGCATTCGAGCGAAGGCGAGTTGCGTAGCCGTCTGGCGCAGTTGGGCCTGGGGGCCGAATGCGTCATGCAGCCCAGCGGCCTGCTCAGCGGTGGCGAACGACTCAAGGGTGCGCTGGCCAGCGTGCTCTACGCGGACGAGCCGCCGCAGCTGCTGTTGCTGGACGAGCCGAACAATCACCTGGACCTGCCGTCGCTGCAGGCCCTGGAAAGCATGCTGGTGCAGTTTCACGGTGCGCTGCTGGTGGTGTCCCATGACCGGTGCTTTCTCGATCGGCTCCAACTGACCGAACGGTTGCAGGCCGGCGTCGATGGCTGGCAACTGCAACCCTGGGCGTGATGCTCAGCCCAGCACCTCGCGCAGCCGGTGCCAGAGCATGCCCAGCGCCAGCAACGGCGAGCGCAGGGCCTTGCCGCCGGGGAAGGTCATGTGCGGGACCGCGCTGAAGATGTCCATGCCCTGGCTCTGTCCGGCGTGAATCGCTTCGGCCAACAGCCGGGCGGTCCAATGGGTGACATTGACGCCGTGACCGGAATAGCCCTGGGCATAGAACACGTTCGGCTGCTGGCGCAGGCGGCCGACCTGGGGGAAGCGGTTGGCGGTGATGCCGATCTTGCCGCCCCACTGGAAGTCCAGGCGCACATCCGCCAGTTGCGGGAACACCTTGAGCATCTTCGGCCGCATGTAGGCGCCGATATCCGCCGGATCCCGCCCGGAGTAGTGGCAGGCGCCGCCGAACAGCAGGCGGCGGTCGGCGGACAGCCGATAGTAGTCCAGGCCGACCTTCTGGTCGCACAGCGCCAGGTTCTGCGGGATCAGTTCGGCGGCCAGCGCCGCGGTCAGCGGTTGCGTCGCGACGATGTAGCTGCCGGCCGGCAGCACCTTGCCACTCAGGCGCGGTTCGAGATCATCGAGGTGGGCATTGCAGGCCAGCACCAGGTTGTCGGCGCGCACGCTGCCGTGGGCGCAGCGCACCCGCACGCGGCTGCCATGCAGCAGTTCGAGCACCGGGCTCTGTTCGAAGATCCGTACCCCCAGCGACTCGGCTGCCCGCGCTTCGCCCAGTACCAGGTTGAGCGGATGCAGATGCCCGGAGCCCATGTCGATCAGGCCACCGGCATACGCGCTGGACGCCACCACCTGGCGCATGTCCCGCGATTCGACGATTCGCGTTTGATGTGCATACCCCAGTTGGGCCAGGTGTTCCTGCTCGGCCTGGAATGCCGCGAACTGCGCCGCGGTGTTGGCCAGTTCGCAGAAGCCCCAGCGCAGGTCGCAGTCGATGGCATGTTCGCGGATCCGTTCGCCAACCAGCGCGACCGAGTCGATGCCGGCCCGCTCCAGGTAGCGCACGCCGTCCGTGCCGACGTAGCGGGCGAAGCCGCTGACATCATGGCCGATGCCACGGATCAGTTGGCCGCCATTGCGCCCGCTGGCGCCCCAGCCGATGCGCCGGCCTTCGAGCAGGACCACCGAGAGGCCGCGCTGGGCCAGCTCGATCGCGGTATTGACGCCGGTGAAGCCGCCGCCGATCACGCAGACGTCTGCGACCAGGTCCGACTCGAGCCGGGGGCGGTCCGGCATCGAGTGGGCGGTGGCAGCATAGTAGGAACGGGCGTGTTCCATTGTGCTGTCGTGGCTCATTTGTTGGTCTTCACCTTGCTCCAGGAACGGGTCATCAGGCGCATGATTTCCGGGGTCGGCGTGGTCGAGATGTACAGTTTGTCGAGCACTTCCTGCGGTGGGTAGACCTCGGGGTTGTGCACCAGGTCGGCGTCCATGTACTGCTGGGCGGCCGGGTTGGGGTTGGCGTAGCCGACCGTGGCGCTGACCTTGGCGATCACCTGCGGATCGAGCAGGTAGTTGATGAAGGCATGGGCCTCCTTGACGTTGGCGGCGTCGGCCGGGATCGCCAGCAGGTCGAACCACAGGTTGCTGCCCTCCTTGGGAATCGAGTAGGCGATGTTGATGCCGTTCTTCGCCTCCTTGGCCCGGTTGGCGGCCTGGAACACGTCGCCGGAGTAGCCGAAGGCAACGCAGATGTCACCGTTGGCCAGGTCCGAAATGTACTTGGAGGAGTGGAAGTAGGTGATGTACGGCCGCAGGGTCAGCAGCTTGGCCTCGGCCTTCTTGTAGTCCTCGGGGTTGGAGCTGCGTGGGTCCATGCCCAGGTAGTTGAGGATCGCCGGGAAGGTCTCGTCCGGCGAGTCCATGAACGAGACACCGCATTGGCTGAGCTTCTTCAGGTTCTCCGGTTCGAACAGCACCGCCCACGAGTCGATGTGGTCGATACCCAGTACCTGCTTGACCTTGTCGACGTTGTAGCCGATGCCGTTGGTGCCCCACAGGTAGGGCACCGAGTGCGCGTTGCCCGGATCGTTCTTTTCCAGCAGCTTGAGCAGTTGCGGGTCGAGGTTCTTCCAGTTCGGCAGTTGCGCGCGGTCGAGCTTGAGGAACGCTCCGGCTTTCACCTGGCGGCCGAGAAAATGGTTGGAAGGCACCACCACGTCATAGCCGGTCCGGCCGGCGAGCAGCTTGCCTTCCAGGGTTTCGTTGGAGTCGAACACGTCATAGATCACCTTGATCCCGCTTTTGGCCTGGAAGTCGGCGAGGGTGGTCTCGCCGATGTAGTCGGTCCAGTTGTAGACGCTGACGGTCGGTTCGGCGTGAGCCGTGGCGCCGAACAGCAGCGCCAGGGTGAAGGGGACCACGGATTTCAATAGACGCATGTCGACACCTCGTTGAGTGGTTGTGGGTGAGGTCGGGTTGGGGATCAGACGCTGAGCAGGAGGAATTCACGTTCCCAGGAGCTGATCACCCGCTTGAAGTTTTCGTGTTCGGCGCGCTTGACCGCCACGTAGCCGCGCACGAACTGGCTGCCCAGGTAGCGGTCGAGGGTCGGGCAATCTTCCATGTGGGCCAGGGCGTCCTCGATGGTGATCGGCAGGCGCAGGTTGCGCCGCTCGTAGGCGCGGCCTTCCACCGGCGGGTTGGGCTCGATGCCTTCGACCATGCCCAAGTAACCGCAGAGCAGGCTGGCGGCGATTGCCAGGTAGGGGTTGGCGTCGGCACCCGGCAGGCGGTTTTCCACGCGCATGGCCTCGGGGCTGGAGGTTGGCACCCGCAGGCCGACGGTGCGGTTTTCCTCGCCCCACTCGACGTTGACCGGCGCCGAGGTGTCCGGCAGGAAACGGCGGAACGAGTTGACGTTGGGGGCGAACATCGGCAGCACCTTGGGGATGTACTTCTGCAGGCCGCCGATGTGGTGCAGGAACAGCTCGCTCTTGGAACCGTCCGCGTTGACGAAGATCGGCTTGCCGGTGGCGATGTCGACCACGCTCTGGTGCAGGTGCATGGCACTGCCAGGCTCGTCGGCGATCGGCTTGGCCATGAAGGTCGCGGTGACGTTGTGCTTGAGCGCCGCTTCGCGCAGGGTGCGTTTGAACACGGTGATCTGGTCGGCCAGGTCGAGGGCATCGCCGTGGCGGAAGTTGATTTCCATCTGCGCCGGGCCGTCTTCGTGAATCAGCGTGTCGAGGTCCAGGCCCTGGGCTTCGCACCAGTCGTAGACGTCTTCGAACAGCGGATCGAATTCGTTGGCGGCGTCGATGGAGAACGACTGCCGACCGCTTTCGGCACGGCCCGAGCGACCCAGCGGGGCCTTGAGCGGCAGGTCCGGGTCTTCGCAGCGCTGGGTCAGGTAGAACTCCATCTCCGGCGCGACGATCGGCTGCCAACCCTTGTCGGTATAGAGCTGCAGGACCTTCTTGAGGACGTTGCGTGGCGACAGCTCGATCGGGTTGCCCTGTTTGTCGAAGGTGTCGTGGATGACGATCGCGGTCGGTTCGATGGCCCACGGCACCAGGTAGATCGACGAGGCGTCGGGGCGGCAGATCATGTCGATGTCGGCCGGGTCGAGCAGGTCGTAGTAGACATCGTCCTCGACGAAGTCCCCGGTTACCGTTTGCAGCAGCACACTTTCCGGCAGGCGCATGCCTCGCTCATGCAGGAACTTGTTGGTGGGTGCGATTTTGCCGCGGGCGATGCCGGTCAGGTCGCTGACCACACATTCCACTTCGGTAATCTTGTGTTCTTTCAGCCATGAGGACAGCTGATCGAAAGGGGCGTTCATAAGGACCTCGTCGTTGGTTTCATCGACGCCAGGTTGGGCCTTCCGCTTGCCTGAAAGCGGCGGGAGGCTTCCCCTGCAGCGCGTTGGCGACTATCTTGCTGTCAACTGCGCGGTTCCATCTATCCACTTTTCCAATACCAAGATGCACCATAAAGGTGCGCAATGGTCTCCCATGACAGAGCCAAATTCCTTGCGGGTCCAGGCGTTCAAGACCGCCGACGTGACCGAACAGATCCGGGCGACACCCGGTTGGGTCCAGCATTACCAGCAGATGTCGCCGGGGCATTTCGCCGGGCAGATTCGCTACCTGGACCTGCAGGGCGTGCAGATCTACGAGGAGTGCATGAACACCCGGGTGGAGCAGAACTTCAGTGCCCCGTCGGGCGCGCTGGCCTTCTGTTTCGACCGCAGCGACAACGCCCTGTATATGCTCAATGGCGAGAGCCGCAACATCTGGATCACACCGGAGAACTACCAGGAAGTGGCGGTGGTGTTCGGCCCGGAGTTCGTTCGGCATCACGGCCTGGACATCGCCCGGCTCGACGGCCTGTTCATGGCGCCGCTCAACTCGCAGCAGAACGCGTTGTTCGGCCGCTGGCTCAGCGCTACCCTGACTCGTCTGAGTCAGGCTGGCGATCCGCCAAGCCGGGAGGCCCTGACCCAGCAGTTGCTGGAGGATTGCCTGTACCTTCTCGATAACGCCTGCCTGGACCGCGGCTCGTGGCAACGGCGTACGGAGGAGCGCGGCATCATGAAGCGCATTGGCGAATGGGCGGCCGATGCCCCGAGGAAACCCTGAACCTGCTGGAACTTGCTCAGGTGGCCGGCGTGTCGCTGCACCAGTTACAGCATGCCTTCAAGGCGTTCACCGGGATGACCCCGACCCAATGGCTGCGCTTGCGCCGTCTGAACGGCGCGCGCCACGAACTGCTGCACGGCAAGGCACAGAGCACCGTCGCCGAAGTGGCGATGCATTGGTCGTTCTGGCACCTGGGACGGTTTTCCAGCAGCTATCGGGCGTTGTTCCGCGAGTTGCCGAGCCAGACCCTGAAGCGTCGGCAGATGAGCCGCTGAGAGGGGTTCACAGACCGCCCAGCAGGTCGTGGGCGTTGAGCAGTTCGTAGGCGATTTCCGGACGTTTTTCCAGGCCGCGGCGGATCGCTGCCGGGATCGACTGGCGGGTCTTGCGACACAGGCCCGGCAGCTCTTCGATGTGAATGCCGATACCGCGCATGGTCCGCACTTCGTTGGGGCCAGGAGCGATGGTCAGGCGAATGCCCAGTTGCTCGTACATCCGCTGTTGCAGGCGTTCGAGGTCGGCCAGGCTCTTGAGGTCTTCGAGGCGTTCGAGCAGGATTTTCTCTTCCTGGCGGGTCAGGCGCAGGATGCGGATGTCGCTACCGGGTGTCTCCAGCAGCCGTTCCCGCTCGCAATTGCAGGCGCCGGGAGGACAGGGCTGGCGGATCGGAGGCAGGGTGTTCATGACCTCCGATCATAGCCAAGTGCAAGGGCTTTTGCCCATGGGGTTACTGCATGCCTTGCACGGCACTCAGTACCTGGTAGGCGGCCTTGACCCGCACCGGGTTGGGGTAGTTCTTGTTGGCCAGCAGCACGATGCCGATGTTCTTCGCCGGCAGGTACGCCACGTAGGCGCCGAAGCCATTGGTGGCGCCCGTCTTGTTGACCCAGCTATCGGCCTGCGGTGATTGTGGGGTCTTGAACCGGGTGATGTCCTGCGGTTCGAGCATCTTGTACGAGGTGCCCTCGAGCAGGGTGTCCAGCTTGGCCGGGGAGGGGTAGAACTCCCAGCCCAGGCCCTGGGTGGTGTCGCCGAACCGGTAGTAGCCACTGTGAGTCAGGCTGATCGCCTGTTGCAGGGGCGCGTCGAGTTGCCGGGGCCGCATGTTCACCTGGACGTAGTGCAGCAGGTCGCTGGCGGTGGTCTTGATGCCATAGGCCTCGGAGTCCAGCGCGCCAGGGCCGACCCGGGAAGGCTTGTCATCCTTGGTGTAGCCCTGGGCGTAGCGGCTCATCTGGTCCTTGGGAACCCTGAGGTAGGTGTGCTTTAGCCCCAGCTTGGGCAGCAGGGTCCTTTCCATCAGGTCGTCGTATGGCTGGCCGAGGCTCCTGGCGGCCACGTAGCCGAACAGGCCGATGCTCGGGTTGGAATACTGGCGGCGCTCGCCGACAGGGTAGATCGGCTTCCAGTGCTGGAAGTAACCCATCATCTTGTCGGTGCTGTCCGCTTCGTTGGGAAACTGCAACGGCAGGCCGCCGGGGGTATAGGTACCGAGGTCGAGCACGCTGATCCTGTCGAAGGCGCTGCCCCGCAGCTCGGGCAGGTAGTGGCTGGTGTTTTCCGCCAGCGACAGTTTGCCCTGGGCTACGGCATAGGCCGCGAGTGTGGCGTTGAAGGTCTTGCTGACCGAACCGATCTCGAACAGGGTGTTTTCTGTTACCGGCTGTTTGTCCGTCTTGGAGGCAACACCGTAGTTAAAGTAATGTGCCTGGCCGTTGACCAGTACCGCCACGGCCAGGCCGGGGACGCCCTGTTCCTGCATGATCGGTTCAATCGCCGCATCCACGACGGCCTTGAGCGGGTCGACGGGTCTCTGGCCGGCAAAGCTGTTCCCGGCACTGAACAGGCACAAGAGGCTGGTGAGTAATTTGTCACGCATTGTGAGTCTTATCGGCATAATCTGGCTGTTTTCCATGATTTTGATTGTTTGTCCGCATCCTGTCGGGCTGTTTTCTGGACCGTCGTTCATGTTCCGGCCCATGGCGTGAGGCTTGCCTGGTTCACGGCGCAGTTGCGGGGCGAAGCTCAATCTAGGGGATGAGTCCGCCCCTCGACAAACGATGAAATTTCGGATTAGCCATTAGAAAAACTAGGAGCAAGCGCCATGGTCCGCCCTCATTTGCCACTCAATGCCCTGCGGGCTTTCGAGGCCTCCGCGCGGCACTTGAGTTTTACCCGGGCAGCGGTCGAGTTGTGCGTGACTCAGGCGGCGGTCAGCCATCAGGTCAAGAGCCTTGAGAGCCAGTTGCAGGTCGCTCTGTTCAAGCGCCTGCCCCGTGGCCTGATGCTGACCGCCGAAGGCGAGAGCCTGCTGCCGGTGCTGTGCGAGTCGTTTGACCGGATTGCCCAGGCCCTGGGCCGGTTCGAGGGTGGGCACTACCGGGAGGTGCTGACGGTGGGGGCGGTGGGCACGTTCGCCGTGGGGTGGTTGTTGCCGCGGCTGGCGGATTTTCGCGAGAGCCACCCGTTTATCGACCTGCGCCTGTCCACCAACAACAACCGGGTGGATGTGGCGGCCGAGGGGCTCGATTTCGCTATTCGTTTCGGTACGGGAGCCTGGCATGGCGTCGACGCCATGCGCTTGCTGGAGGCACCGCTCTCGGTGTTGTGCACTGCGCAGGTCGCCGAGCAATTGCAGTCTCCAGCGGATGTTCTGAAACAGACGCTGCTGCGTTCCTACCGCACCGATGAGTGGCCCGAGTGGTTCCAGCGTGCCGGCTTGCCGAGCAACAGCCTGGTGGCCGACAGTGTGGTTTTCGATTCGTCGCTGGCGATGATGGAGGCTGCATTGCAGGGAGCGGGGGTGGCGCTGGCGCCGCCGATGATGTTCTCTCGCCAATTGGATACCGGAGATATCCGGCAGCCTTTCGATATCGGTATCGTCACGGGCAGCTACTGGCTGACCCGCTTGCAGTCGCGTGCCGAAACGGCGGCGATGGCGGCCTTTCGCAACTGGCTGGTCGAGCAGTTGCGTTGATGGGAACTCAGGTGTGAATCAGCGCAACGGCGAAAGAGACTACGATTGCGCAGGCAATGGCCAGGTTCAGGTTCATGGTGGAGCATCCGACGGTTGAAAGGTGACTTATCCTGTCGGGAACCGAGGCAAATAAAAAATTCCGTTTCACGATTTGAATGATCAATTGAAATGATGACTCGGTGCCTGGAGTCAGTGGCACTCGTCTTGTGGCTGGCCGGCTCAGCGGGTCAGCAGGTCGAACGCCAGCTTGAGCAGCGGTATCGCGACACAGATGAGGATCAGGCCAATCTGCCAGCGCATCACGTTGATCTGTGCCTGCAACCCGGACATCGACAACCGAAGGTCCGCGCCCTGCTGCTGCATCAACAGGCGAAGCTCGCTGCCTTGTTCGTGGCTCTGCGTGCGTAGTTCGGCACCTTGCTGGAACATCAGGGTACGCAATTCGTGGTTCTGTTCCTTGAGCAGGGTACGCAGCTCATGGGCCTGTTCTTTCATCGTGGCGCGCAGTTCGTGAGCCTGCTCGTTCATCGTGGCGCGCAGTTCGTGAACCTGCTCGTTCATCGTGGTGCGCAGTTCGTGAACCTGCTCGTTCATCGTGGTGCGCAGTTCGTGAACCTGCTCGCTGATCGTGGTGCGCAGTTCATGAACCTGCTCGCTCATCGTTGCGCGCAAGTCCTTGCCCTGCTCGGAGATCGATGCCAGCAGGCGTTCCTCGGTCTGTCGCAGATCGGATCCTGACGCAAGATTTTGCATTTCGGCCTCCCAGGCATCTGCCGCGGCCTTGGCTTTATCGGGGGGAGCGCTGGCGGTGGTCAGCGCCTCGTATAGGCTCAGGGATAAGTTCATCATTGCTCCTGCGATAGACGATAGCGATCCAGGTGCGATAGTCGATTCAAACTGGCAGTGCCTAATAGTCAGTTCGTTCTTCAGATTTTGTGGGCAATTGCCTAGCTTGTTGCCTGCCATTCAACGATGTCCGCTGTGCAGTCCAGGCACTCTCACAGGCGAGTGCTGAAACACCTTTTAGTGATCCGGGCAGCCCTGTGTTCGGCTCAGGCGCAGTCTGGTGCGCGTCACCCAGGTCGATCCCGGGCAGGCGAGGCCGGACCCGCAATGGCTGGACAACGTCAGGAAAATCCCTTCGCCCTGAAGCTGGGCAGGTGACAAAAGTCCCTCACGAATCTTCTATAGGTTAGAGTCGGCGCCTACGTCGATGTACCTCATCCGAGATCCGAGTCCTACATGCAGCCACACCCGCAGCGTCCTCTCTGGCAGGTCTATCTGGTTTTCCTCGCACCCATGGTGCTGTCCAACTTCCTGCAGTCGTTTTCCGGCACGCTGAATAGTATCTACATCGGTCAGATGTTGGGCACCGAAGCCCTGGCGGCGGTGTCTGGAATGTTTCCGGTGGTGTTCTTCTTCATTGCCCTGATCATTGGCCTGGGAGCCGGCGCCTCGGTTCTGATCGGCCAGGCCTGGGGCGCGCGTGAACTGCATGCGCTCAAGGCCGTCGTGGGCGCGACCCTGACCCTGGGCATGCTGATCGGGCTGGTGGCGGCGGTACTCGGAAGCATTTTCGCCCGGCCGGCCCTGCAGGCGCTGGGTACGCCCGCCGATGTCCTGGACGACGCGGTCGGCTACGCGCAGGTGATGATGCTGACCATGCCGCTGTTGCTGATTTTCATCCTGTTCACCCAACTGTTGCGTGGTATCAGCGACACACTGTCGCCCCTACTGGCCTTGCTGGTGTCCACCGGTATCGGTCTGGTCATGACGCCGGCACTGATCCGTGGCTGGTTGGGGCTGCCGCAGATGGGTATTCAGAGCGCGGCCCTGGCTGGCCTGGCGAGTACGGCCTGTGCGATGGCGTTCCTGGGCTTGCGTCTGCGCCAGCAGGACAGTGTCATGGCACCGGACCGCGAAATGCTGGCGGCGATGCGCCTGGACCGGGCGATCCTCGGCAAGGTGCTGCGTATCGGCCTGCCGACCGGCCTGCAGATGATCGTGCTGTCGTTGTCCGAGCTGGTCATCCTGGCGCTGGTCAACCAGCACGGTTCCCAGGCCACCGCGGCCTATGGCGCGGTGACGCAGATCGTCAACTACGTACAGTTCCCGGCGCTGTCGATCGCCATCACCGCCTCGATCCTCGGCGCACAAGCCATCGGGGCAGGGCGCCTGGAGCGGATCGGGCCGATCCTGCGCACGGGCATGCTGATCAACACCGGCCTGACCGGTGGGTTGATCGCCCTCGGATATGGTCTTTCCCATTGGCTGCTGGGCCTGTTCATCACCGATCCGGCGACCCGGGCCACCGCCGGGCACCTGTTGCACATCCTGCTCTGGAGCCTGTTGATATTCGGCTTCCAGGCGTTGATCGGTGGCATCATGCGGGCTAGTGGCACGGTGATGGCGCCGGTGTTGATCATCATTTTCTGCATTGTCGCAATTGAGTTGCCGGTGGCCTATCTGCTCGATGCCCGTCTGGGCCTCGAGGGCGTATGGATGGCTTTCCCGGCGGCCTATATCGGCATGCTGTTGCTGCAGGCCGTCTATTATCAGCTGGTCTGGCGGCACAAGCGGATCGAACGGCTGATCTGATCGTCGTGCGCTCAGGCCGGCTTGCGTGGCGAGCGTCGTCCCGCCGGGAAACCGTGGCGGCGGGCTGCCCAGGCAATCAGCCAGGCCGGCAGCAGCCAGGCCAGCAGCGACCAGGGAATCGACGCCGCGCCGAAGGTGTCCAGCAGCAGTGCGCCCATCACGCCACTGGCGGCAAACGCCAGGTTGAAGGCGGTCACCAGCATCGACTGCGCCGTATCGGCAGCCTCGCCGGCGGCATCGGCCAATGCGGTCTGCAGCAGGGTTGGCGCGCCGCTGAAGCTCAGGCCCCAGAGTGTCACGCCCACATACAGCACGGCCGTCGAGGCGCCGTTCAGACCCAGGGTCAACGCCACGGCGGCGAAGATGCCCAGGCTGAGCAGAACCAGCCGGCGTAGCCAGCGATCGACCAGCAGGCCCACCAGCCAGATGCCCAGCATGGCCGAAATGCCGAAAACCAGCAGCACACGTTCCAGCGATACGGCCGGGCCGGCACTTTCCAGGAAGGGGGCGATATAGGTGTAGAGGCTGTAGTGCGCCATGATCCAGAGCCAGACCACCAGCAACACCGGCCGTACGCCCGGCGTGTTCAGCACCCTGCGCAGGGGCAGGCGGGCAATGGGTCCTGGCGTATGGGTTTGGGGAATTCCCAGCCTTACCCAGAGCATCAGCACAAGGCTCAACCCCGAGAGCAGCGCAAAGATCGTTCTCCACTCAACCCAGTGGGTGAGCCAGGCACTGAGCGGTACGCCCAGCGCCAGGGCCAGCGGAATGCCGAGCATCGCCAGGGCCATGGCACGGCCTTGCAGGGGCACCTCGACCATGCTCCGTGCGCAGCCGGCGAGCAGGCTCCAGGCCAGGCCGGTGGCCGCGCCGATCAGCAGACGGGCAAGCAGGGTCAGGGCATAGGAAGACGACACTGCGCTCAGGGCATTGCCGAGAAAGAACACGGCGAGGGTCAACAGCAGCAACGAGCGTCGTCCGTGACCACGGGTGGCGAGCGTCAACGGGATCGCCGCGAGCCCCGAGCCCAGGGCGCAGAGTGTCACCCACTGGCCCGCCAGGGCTTCGGAAACATCGAGCCCCCGGGCGATCTGCGGCAGCAGCCCGGCCGGGACGGTTTCGTTGGCGGTGGCGATGAAACTGGTCATGGTCAGCGCCAGCAGGCGCGCAATCGGCAGGCGGGCAGCCGTGAGCGTAGGCTGGCTGGCGAGCAGGGAATGGTTCATGTCCGGGACTACCTTCCAGGGTGGATTCGGGATCGCATCGGCGAGGGCGGTAATCTGCGGCATCGCAGGACATTTGATAATGGGCCGGTTCCTTAATGAACTTTCAACGCCAGATTGAAAGTGACCGCCGGGCTGGGCAAGGGCACCTCGATCTGTTGCTTCTTTGGCGGGGGATGCGCATGCTGGTGCCTCGTGGAACCGAGGAGGTGTGCAGGTGATGCTGGGTGTCAGTAACTACGGGGCGTTCGTGCTCGCGTTCGTGATTCTGCTGTTGATTCCGGGGCCGGGAAATTTCGCCCTGATCACCTCGACCGGCAAGGGGGGTGTGCGCGCAGGGCTGGCGGCGACCGTCGGGGTGATCCTCGGTGACCAGGTACTGATGTGGCTGGCGGTCGCGGGCGTGGCCTCGCTGCTCAAGGCCTATCCGGCAGCGTTTCACCTGGTGCAGTGGATGGGCGCGGCGTACCTGCTCTATCTCGGCAGCCGACTGCTGTTCGCCAAGTCCGGCACGGCGATGCCCTTCGAGATGAGAGCCCACCAGTACCTGCGCCAGACCATGATCATCACCTTGTTCAACCCCAAGGCGATCCTGTTCTACATGGCGTTTTTCCCACTGTTCATCGACCCGGCCCAGCATCCGGGCGTGCTGACCTTCGCCTTCATGGCGGTGACCGTCTCGTCGCTGACCTTCCTCTATGGCCTGGTCGTGGTGCTGCTGACGCACTTCTTCGCCGAAAAGGTACGGTCCAGCCGCAAGCTGACCACGGCGCTGGAAAAGGTCGCCGGCATGTTCCTGATCGGCTTCGGCATCCGTGTGGCGGTCCAGTAATTCGCCGCTCGACGAACGTCCCGCCGTTGCATGGGCTTACCCGCTCTTGCGGCAGGGGGACGTGGCTTGAATCGGGACGCACTTGAGCGCAACCAGATACCGCTCTACTTCGTTGCGGTGATCATCGCGATACTGCTCGGGCTGATGGCTCCCGGTATCGCCCGGGGCCTCGATGCCCTGGTGACGCCGGCGATCGCGGTGCTGATGTACGCGATGTTCCTGCAGATTCCCTTCCTCGACTTGCGCCAGGGCCTTGGCCACAAGGGCTTCATGTCGGCGTTGCTGCTGGCCAATTTCGTGCTGGTGCCACTGCTGGCCTGGGCGTTGAGTCGCGGCCTGGTGGCGCATCCGGCCATTCTGGTAGGGGCACTGCTGGTCCTGCTCACGCCCTGCATCGACTACGTGGTGGTGTTCACCCATATCGGCAGGGGCGATTCGCGGCGGGTACTGGCGGCGACGCCGATCCTGTTGCTGCTGCAACTGATACTGCTGCCGGTCTACCTGGCCTGCATGCTGGGTGGTCAGTCCGCGGTGGTGATAGCGGTCGGGCCGTTTGTCGAAGCCTTCCTCATGCTGATCGTCGCGCCATTGCTGCTGGCCCTGACGACCTCGGCACTGGCCCGCCGTTCGCGAGTGGTCACGGCCTGGAACGACAGCTGGGCCTGGCTGCCGGTACCGGCGATGGCCGCGGTGCTGGTGGCGGTGATCGGATCGCAGATCGCCGGAGTGGTGCGCGATATCGAGCGTCTTGCGCCGGTGCTGCCGGTGTACCTCGGCTTCCTGCTGCTGGCACCGCTGGCGGGCGCACTGGCTGCGTGCCTGTGCCGGCTGCCGGCGAGCGCGGCCCGTGCCGTCGTCTTCAGTGCCTCCACGCGCAATTCCCTGGTGGTACTGCCGCTGGCCCTGGCATTGCCCGAGGATATCCGCAGCCTGGCAGCTGCCGCCGTGATCACCCAGACCCTGGTCGAGCTGGTGGGGGAACTGATCTATGTGCGTGCCATTCCGGCGCTGGTCTGGCGCAATCGCCCGGATGACTCCCTGGGCTGACGCCCTTCTACAGTTCCTCGATGGCGGCCCGGATCTGATTGGCGACCGGCTGCTCCAGGGTGCTGTAGAGCTGGGCCAGGACCCGGCCGCTTTTCGAGCGATAGACATGCGGGCCGGCCAGGGCCCGCAAGGCATGAAAGTGCTCCTGCAGATGATCGCAGTATTCGCGGGTCTCGCAGACGAAGAACTGGCCGCCCTTGGGCGCGATGCTCGGGAATGCCACTTCCACCCGCTCCTTGTAGGTGTTGGGCAGCAGGCTCAGGGGCTTGCGCTTCGGGTAGCTCACGGCCCCGAAGGGCACCCCGTTGGCCTTCAGGGCATCCAGTACCGCATTGGCGGTTGGCGGGGTGTCGCTGCCGCAGGCGACCAGGGGCAGGCCGGCGATCATCAATAGAAGGGCTTTCATCCTGACACTCCTTGTTCCATGTACGCTTTTTTCAATCGGTGACGACCGATGGAAACGGACAGCCGGGTAGGCTGTTTCTCCATCTTCGCAGATTGTGCAGGCGTGCTGTCCCGAGGTTTGTCAGTTGTGTCCCGATATTTCCAAGCCATTATTCCGCTTGTTGTCAGCCACTTCGTATACCGGGCCCGGGTGAATAGACGGCGCGGCGATCAGGCAGAGACCGGGTGCCTATCCGGGTTGCACTCCCGCCCGCTTGAGCAACTGCTTGCAGCGTTCCGACAGATGTTCGACCCGCAGGTGCTTGCCGGCCTTGGCGTAACGTTCCCGCAGGCTTTTCAGTGCGGCAATCGCCGAGTAGTCGACGAAACTCAGGTGGCGGCAGTCCAGCACAACCTTCTGTGGGTCGTTGGCCGGATCGAACAGGTTCTGGAATGGCGTGGTCGAGGCGAAGAACAGCGTGCCGTGCAAGCGGTACAGCTTGCTGCCGTCGGGCTCCTGATGGGTATCGGCGTACAGTTCGCGGGCATGCTGCCAGGCGAAGTTCAGCGCAGCGATCACGATCCCGCACAGCACCGCCATCGCCAGGTCGGTCAACACCGTGATCACCGTGACCGCGATGATCACCAGCACATCGTTCACCGGCACCTTGTTCAGCACCCGCAGCGAAGCCCAGGCGAAGGTCTGCTGGGACACCACGAACATCACTCCCACCAGTGCGGCCAGCGGGATACGTTCGATCAGTGGTGACAGGAACAGCACGAACAGCAGGACCATCAGCCCGGCCACCACGCCGGACAGTCGGCCACGGCCACCGGAACTGAGGTTGATCACCGTCTGGCCAATCATCGCGCAGCCGCCCATGCCACCGAACAGGCCGGAAACCATGTTGGCCACGCCCAGTGCGGTGCACTCGCGATCCGGATAGCTGCGGGTTTCGGTGATCTCGTCGGTGAGGTTGAGGGTCAGCAGGGTTTCCAGCAGGCCGACCAGGGCCATCAGCACCGCATAGGGGGCGATGATCTGCAGGGTTGCCAGGTTCCACGGCACTTGCGGCAGCGTGGGCAGCGGCAGGCCGCCGGCGATGTGGGCCATGTCGCCCAGGGTGCGGGTCGGCAGGCCGCACAGGTAGACCAGCAGGCCGACCCCGAGGATCGCCACCAGCGCCGGCGGTACGCTGCGGCTCAGGCGCGGTAGCAGGTAGACGATGGCCATGGTCAGTGCTACCAGGCCGAGCATCACGGCCAGCGGTTCACCGCGGATCCAGCCCTCGCCGTCCTTGAACTGCTCCAGCTGGGCCAGGGCGATGATGATCGCCAGCCCGTTGACGAAGCCGAGCATCACCGAGTGCGGCACCATCCGCACCAGCTTGCCCAGGCGCAACAGGCCGAAGGCGACCATGATCAGGCCGCCGAGCACGACCGTCGCCAGCAGGTATTGCACGCCGTGCTGCACCACCAGGGCGACGATCACCACCGCCATGGAACCTGCGGCACCGGAAATCATGCCCGGCCGGCCGCCGAACAGCGCGGTCAGTGTGCAGATGATGAAGGCGCCATACAGGCCCATCAGCGGGTTGAGATGAGCGACCAGGGCAAAGGCGATGCACTCGGGCACCAGGGCGAAAGCGGTGGTGAGTCCGGCCAGGACATCGGCGCGTAGGCGGGCGGGTTTCATGGTGTACCTGAGATGGGGGCCAGCGGGGAGCAAGCGAGGGCTATATGAAAGGCGGGAAATGTTACGGAAATGTAACAGGTCCTGCAAAAAAGTCGGTAACGGGCATTCGCAGCGGCTACCTTGTCAAGGGCCTGCGCAGACAGGCGTCTGCGTTCCCAGCAAATAAGAAAAAGAGAATTCGGCTCATGAAATTCGAAACCCTTGCGCGCTCGCTGCTGGCGACGGCGCTGATTCTGGCTGTTACCCCTGCCCATGCGGCGTCCCAGGCACCGGTCGCCGGTGAGAACGGCATGGTCGTCACCGCGCAACACCTGGCCACCCACGTCGGGGTGGATGTGCTCAAGGCGGGCGGCAATGCGGTGGATGCCGCGGTGGCGGTCGGTTACGCCCTGGCGGTGGTCTACCCGGCAGCCGGTAACCTCGGCGGTGGCGGCTTCATGACCGTGCAGTTGGCCGATGGCCGCAAGACCTTCCTCGACTTCCGTGAAAAGGCGCCGCTGGCCGCCACGGCCAACATGTACCTGGACAGGGACGGCAACGTCGTCCCCAACCTGAGTTCGAAAGGACACCTGGCGGTTGCCGTGCCGGGCACGGTTTCCGGCCTGGAACGGGCACTGGAAAAATACGGCACGAAAAAGCGCGCCGACGTGATCGCCCCGGCCATCAGGCTGGCCGAGGAGGGGTTCGCACTGGAGCAGGGCGACATCGACCTGTTGCACACCGCCACTGACGAGTTCCGCCAGGATATCCACGACTCCGGTGCAATCTTCCTGAACAGGGGCGAGCCGCTGCAGGTCGGCGAGAAACTGGTGCAGAAGGACCTGGCGAAAACCCTGCGGGCAATCTCCGCCAAGGGTACCGACGGCTTCTACAGGGGCTGGGTGGCCAAGGCCATTGTCGACTCCAGCCAGGCCGGCAAGGGCATCATCACCCAGGATGACCTCGACAGGTACAAGACCCGCGAGCTGGCCCCCATCGAGTGCGACTACCGCGGCTACCACATCGTCTCGGCACCGCCACCCAGCTCCGGTGGCGTGGTGATCTGCGAGATCCTGAACATCCTCGAAGGTTATCCGATGCAGCAACTGGGCTATCACTCGGCCCAGGGCCTGCACTACCAGATCGAGGCCATGCGCCACGCCTATGTCGATCGCAACAGCTACCTGGGCGATCCCGATTTCGTCAAGAACCCGGTGGCGCAACTGCTGGACAAGGCCTATGCCGAGAAGCTGCGGGCCGCGATCGATCCGCACAAGGCCGGACTCTCCCGGGACCTCAAGCCGGGTGTGGCGCCCCATGAAGGCAACAACACCACCCATTACTCGATCGTCGACCAGTGGGGCAACGCGGTGTCGGTGACCTACACCCTCAACGACTGGTTTGGCTCCGGGGTGATGGCGAGCGGGACCGGGGTCCTCCTCAACGACGAGATGGACGACTTCACCGCCAAGGTCGGCGTGCCGAACATGTACGGCCTGGTGCAGGGCGAGGCGAATGCCATCGCGCCTGGCAAGACGCCGCTGTCGTCGATGAGCCCGACGATCGTCACCAGGGATGGCAAGGCGGTCATGGTGGTCGGTACGCCCGGCGGCAGCCGTATCATTACCGCAACACTGCTGACCATTCTCAATGTCATCGACTACCGGATGAATATCCAGGAAGCCGTGGATGCGCCACGTTTCCATCAGCAATGGCTGCCGGAGGAGACCAATCTCGAAACCTACGCGATAAGCCCGGATACCCAGAAGATTCTCGAAAGCTGGGGGCACCGGTTCACCGGCCCGCAGCCGCTGAATCACCTGGCGGCGATCCTGGTCGGCGCGCCGTCGCTCGATGGCAAGCCGGTGGGCAACAACCGCTTCTACGGGGCCAATGACCCGCGGCGCAATACCGGCCTGTCGCTGGGCTACTGAGTGCTCGCAGGCGGCGGCCCTGGCGCGTTGCGGGCGTCCGGGGCCGTTGGCCGGCTCAGTGGCGGCCGGCGTTTCGCAGGGTGATCGGCACGATCAGCCGGTGAAACGGCGCCACCGGCAGCATGTACAGGCGGCCCAGCCGATTGTGCGTGTGGACCACCGTCGACAATGTGAGGGTGCGCGTACCCTCTGGGGTGACGGGCGAGCGGTGCAGCGTCAGATAGACATCGAGGTGCCTGTCACGGTCGGCCAGCATCACTTCGTCCGGCTGGTTGGAGACCAGCGTGAAGATCCCGACGCGATCGTTCTCCCGGTAGTCGGCATCCGCCCGCGCCAGGTCGATGCGGGTCAGGCGCCCCAGGTCCTTGAGCCCGAACAGGCCCACAAGGCGATTGCGCAACTGCATCAGCCCGTCGATCCAGGCCGGTGTCGTCGCCATCATGTTCAACGCATGGCGCAGGGCCGTGCGGTCGAGATGGCTATCGCTGATGCACTGGCTGTCGACGAAGTCGGCGTTGGCCAGCAGGCGGTTGATACTCGAGTCGGGTGGTACCGGGCAGCGGTGCACGGCGGGCTTCATCAATGGCGATCCTTGCGGGAAATGAATGGAGCCCCGAGCCATGTCGGGGTCTCCACTCTACGTGAACCGGCCGCTGCATGCATCCGGCCCGATCCGCTATTGCGGGCGGCCCACGGCTTCCAGCGGGCCTTCACGCCGCGGGATATAGGCGACGCTGCCATCCTCGCGGGTATGGGCGAGCCGCGCGCCGTTGGTGGGCTGGGTCAGCACGACGTCATGATCGGCCGCGAGGTAGTTCAGGGGCAGCGGCTCGCCGGCCCGGAAGCTGGTGACGATCAGCGTCCGCGTCGGGTCCCAGCGGCGGCCGCTGGTCCTTTCCAGCCAGTCGATCAGGTCGTCGCTGTCGCCGTTGCGCGGGTAATCCTGGTTTTCCTGCACGTAGTAAAAGGGTCTGCCCTGGTTGTTCAGGTACATCGGCAGCTTGTTGTCGACCTCGATCATCACCATCTGCCATTCGTCCCACGGCGCCCGCTGGCTGGCCTTGGCCTGCACGTCGTCGGCGAAACGCATGGCACCGCCACCGCCATTGCTCCACGGATAGGCAATGCCAACGACCAGCAGCACGAATCCTGCCGCCGCCGCGAAACCCTTGGTCCAGCCGGGGCCGCTGACTTTGCCGTCGGCGCGTCTTTGCGCCATGCTTCGGGTCACCCACCAGGCCGCCAGCAACTGGGCGAACGGCACCAGTGGCAGCACGTAATAGCTGCGGCGGCTGCCGCTGGCGGTGAAGAACACGAACAACAGGCCCAGGCCCCAGACCAGCCAGCGGGTATTGGGCTCGATCCGTTTCCATTGGCGCAGTGCCAGCCACAGGCCCAGCATCCAGCAGGGAGCCCAGGGCAGGGTGTAGGCCGGCAGGTAGATCAGGTAGGTGTAGATCGGGCCCATGTGGTCGAAAGGATCGAAAAAGCGCACGACGTTTTCCCTGAACACCAGTGCCAGACCACTCTCGCCGTAGGTCGGCGCACCGTACAGGTTCGACAGCACGAAGGGCACAGCGTAGAGCGCGAGGGCGGCCAGCAGGGCGGTCGGCAGCCGTAGGTTGAGATGGCGCTTCCAGCGGCCCCCGGCCAACAGGTGTGGCAGCAATAACAGTCCCGGCAGTACGAAGCCGATCAGGCCCTTGAGCAGCGAGGTCAGTGCCAGCATCAGGAAAAACATCGCGTAGCGTCCCAGGCGCGTGTCATCCGGGTCGCGCCAGTACCACCAGACAGCGGCCAGTACACCGAACACCGTGAGGATATCGGCGGTGGCCACGCGGGCCCAGAACACGAAGTAGAAGGTCGTCGCCAGCATCCAGCCGGCCACCAGGCCGGTGCCCTTGCGCCACAGGCGCTCACCGATCAGGTAGACCAGCCACACGCTCAGCCAGGCGGCAATCACCGAGGACAGGCGCAGCGAAACGTTGCCCAGTCCCCCCAGCAGCTTGGCGCTGGCGGTGATCAGCCAGTAGGAGGGCAGGGGCTTGTCGTAGTAGGGCAGTCCCTTGAGGTACGGGTCGAAATAGTTGCCCGACTGCAGCATCTGCAAGGCGATGTTTGCCCAGCGGGTTTCCGCGCCCCACAACTCCCGCGAGCCCAGGCCCGACAGCAGAAGCAGGGCCGAGACGCCGAGCAAAAGGGCCAGGGCGCCTGTGTCGGTTTTCCAGTGGCTCAGGTTCATGGCCGGGTCTGCGGGAAGATAATGATCTCGCTGTCACCTTTGTGGTAGCGCTTGCCATCGGGTGGCAGCAGTCCGAGCTCCTCCATTTGCGCAGTGTCCCTGACGCGCATGACCACCCCCACCGAGCCTTGCCTGCGGGCTTCGCTCATCCACTGCCCGACGCTTTCGAGCGTGACCTGGCGCCCCTGCGCATCAGGGTAATCCAGGCCATATTTCAGTTCGCCGACGGTGTTGAACAAATCGACCTGTGGACGTTGCAGGCGCCAGGAGAGCGCCGCGGCAGTGCCCAGCTCGTTGCTCAGCAGGCGCCTGGTCTGGCGCAGTTCATCCAGGTGTTCGGCGATGAACTGGTCGGGCATCTTGTGGCTCACCACGCTGGCCGGCATGCCGGCCGGCAGCAGGCTCACCAGCAGGGCGATACCCAGTGCCGGCATTGCCCAGAACGCCACGGGGCGCAGGACCTGCAGGGCATTGGCGATGATCCAGACCATCAGCATGATGAACACCAGCGACAGGCTGAACACCTCGGCATGACTGTTCGCATAGAGGCCGCGTGTCGCCTGCAGCACGAGCAGGCCAGCCAGCGCCACCACGCCCAGGGTCAGGTTGAGTATGCCGTTGAGGCGCAGCATGCGGCCTTCGGCACGGGCCACCCGATCGATCAGCGCATGGCCCATCATCAGTGCCAGCGGCAGCAGGCAGGGCATGATGTAGGTCGGCAACTTGCCCTTGCTCAGGCTGAAGAACGCCAGCGGCAGGGCGAACCACAGCCAGAGGAAGCCGATGCCGGACTGGCGCCTTTGCTGCCAGGCCTGCTTGAACGTCGGCACTAGCAGCACCGACCAGGGCAGGCACGACACCACCAGCAACGGCAGGTAGAACCACCAGGGTTGTGCGTGTTGCGCGTTGTTGCCGGCAAAGCGCTGGATGTGCTCGTGCCAGAAGAAGAAATTCCAGTAGTCGGGTTCTTGGGCGTTGACCGCCATTACCCACGGCAGCGCGACGGCCAGTGCGACCACCACGGCGATCGGACCGCAGCGCAGCAACTCACCCAGGCGGCGCTGCCAGATCATGTAGGGCAGGGCGACCAGCACCGGCAGCAGCAGGGCCAGAAAACCCTTGGTCAGGAACCCCATGCCGCAGGCCAGGCCCAGCACGGCCCAGGCCCACAGGCGCTGGTGGCGCTGCTGGCTGTCGCTGGCGAACCAGAAAGCGACCAGGCTGAGGTTCGACCACAGGGTAAACTGCGGGTCGAGGTTGGCATAGCCGGCCTGTCCGGCGACCAGGCCGAAGCTCATGAACAGCAGGGCCGAGGCGAAGCTCTTGCGCGGGTCGTTCCACAGGCGGCGGGCGATCAGGTAGGTCAGCAACACGCTGAGCCCGGTGCTGAGCGCCGAGGCGACACGCACACCGAACAGGTTTTCGCCGAAGATGGCCTGGCCGATGGCGATCATCCAATAGCCGGCGATGGGTTTTTCAAAGTACCGCAGGCCCATGAAATGTGGAGCGGTCCAGTTACTGCTAAGCAACATTTCCTGACTGATCTGGGCGTAGCGGGTTTCGTCGGGGATCCACAGGCCGTGAAACATCATCGGCAACAGATAGAAGAGTCCGAAGGCGAGTATCAGGGTCGGCAGCGACCAGCGCCTGAGCGTCGCGGGGGAGAGGTAGGGAATGTGAGCGTTCATGAGTTGGCCTTAGCGGTCTCTACCGCCACAAGGGTTTTAACCAGGATTCGCGACAGCGGTTGTCCGACCGGTAACGCTGCAAACCATGGGCGCACGCCTGCCCGGACAGATTCAGGTTCACGACAGGAACCGAGCCTGGGGGGATTGTGGCGCAGACGTAAATGCCGGATCTGGCAGCGGGCGAGACTTCAACCGAAGTGGGCGAAGCAAGATGCATTCATTTGACGACCCGGTTCCATGGTCGTGATGTTTAAAATTGCAAAGTGTCCGTTACATGCCGCTCATATCCTGGTGCCGAGGGCGGTCGGCCAATCTTCGGCATTCAGAATGCCGAGCATTTTCAGCTGGCCGTCGGCACCTACCGAGACAAATAACGAACTGGTGTATTCGCTCTTGGCGACGTGGCGATAACCCAGTTGTTTTTCGAGGTCGTCGATGCAACCGCTGTGGGTCACCAGCACCAGGTTGCGATGAGCCGCCTTGTGGGCGAGCGCATCCTGTCCCAGGGTTGGCCCGCAACTGACCAGCCAGTCCGCGGTGATGGCGCTCTTGCCGAACATCGCCTGCGCGGTCTGGGCGGTGCGCGTGGTCGGGCTGCTCAGTACGTCGGTGTTGTTCATGCCGACCTGCTGAAAGGCCCTGCCCACCTGCGCGGCGGAGCGGTTGCCCAGGCGGGTGATGCCATCCTCCGGACCCAGGCAGGGGTTGCTCGAACGGTCGCAGCGCTCGGCGTGGCGTACCAGTACGATCACATCCCCGGCTTTCCATTGCGCATAGACGCCAGTGCTGCGCAGGTGATCCCGCACCGCCAGGTCGATGGGGGTCCTGGGCCACAGGGCAAAGCCGGTGGCCATCAGAGCAGCCAGGGCCATGCCGACTGCCAGCAGTGCCGACCTGACGCGGGGCTTGAGGGGCTGCGGCAACACGGATTGGACGGCAGTAAGGATAACCACGAATTCACCCATCGACTGGTCTGGCAACTTTGAAAGGGCATCGGCCCGGTAAATGACCCTCGTGATCAGGCGTCCACCGAGGGCTGATCGCGATAGTGGGAATTTAAAGAGGCGCAGGTGGGCGCGAAGTGAAAGCGTTGTGAAAAATTTGGAAGTGCGAATTCCCCCGGATTTACGGGGCTTTGGGCCGTATCCGGGAGTATTGGTGCGAGGGGTTTGCGGGGGATGTCCGGCATGCCAATGCCGATCGGAGCTGGATCGACATTGGCAACTCAGTGGAAAAAACGGTTATTCGCCGCGGATGTATTGTTCCAGTTGGCGAATCAGGTCGGCCTGTTCGGCAATGGCCTCCTTGACCAGGTCACCGATCGACAGCAGGCCGATCAGCCGGCCGTCTTCCACCACCGGCAGGTGACGCAGGTGCTTTTCCGTCATGATGGCCATGCAGGTCTCGACCCGCTGGTGCGTGTCCACGGTAATGACCGGGGCATTCATGATCTCGCTGACCTTGGTGGTCACCGAGCTCAGCCCGTGCAGGATCACCTTGCGGGCGTAGTCGCGTTCACTGATGATGCCGACCACCTGGCCACTTTCGCTGACCACCGGCAGGGCACCGACGTTTTTCTCGGCCATCTTGATCAGCGCCTCGAACACGGTGTGATCGTTGCGGACGGTGTAAACCTCCTGGCGCTGGCTACCCTTGAGTTTCAACAGTTCTGCGACGGTCTTCATGGATGGCTCTCTCTTGCGGTTTCATCTGGTTCTTGTGTCGCGGCCACACTCCTTGGCGACCGGTCTTACAGAATCGTAGACTGATCCCGCGAGGACGATACAGAAAGCGGCCTCCAGACGCGAAAAAACGTCATTTTCCGCTCATTTAAGCGCCCTTATCCCATGCAATGGCCTCAGACGTCGTCCTTCAGCCGTTTCCAGTCCAGGTCGAACCGTGCCAGGTACTTGCGCAAGCGGTCGGCATCGTTCGGGTTGGTCTTGGCTTGGCGCGAGGCGTTGAACAGTTGTCTGCCGGCATCCGAGAGGCTGCTGGCACGGCGGCAGACCTCGATCACCGCCTTCAGTTGCAGGCGGTCGAACAGGTCGATATCCCCGGCGCCCTCGCCGAGCAGGCGCTCCACGGCGTCCGTGGCTTCCCTCAGGCCCCAGGCGCGGCGCAGGCGGCCGATCTCCTCCTCGACCCGGGTTTCGTCGATGCGCCCGCTGTCGGCCAGGGTCGCCATGCGGGTGATCGAGGCCGACAGCTCGCGAAAGTTGCCCAGCCAGCTCGCTTCGCTGGAGCAGGCGAAGGCCAGGTAGCGGCGCCGCGCCTGCACGTTGAAGCGCGCCAGGTGGCCCTGTTCGCGGGCGTGGCGCTCCAGCTCGAAATCCAGGTTCGGCTCGATGTCTTCGCGGCGGTCCGCCAGGCCGGGCAGGTCGAAGGTCCAGAGGTTGATGCGGGCGTACAGGTCCTCGCGGAACAGGCCTTCGGCCACCCGGCTGCGCAGGTCGCGATGGGTGCCGGCGATGATCAGGAAATCGCTGTCGACCTCCTTGTCCGAGCCCAGCGGGAAGAAGCGTTTCTCCTCAATGGCCTTGAGCAGCATCGCCTGTTCGTCCAGGCCCAGCTCACCGATTTCGTCGAGAAACAGCAGGCCGCCATCGGCTGCCCGCAACAGCCCCTCGCGACTGTTCTGCGCGCCGGTGAACGCGCCCTTGGTGTGGCCGAACAGCGCCGACATGGCGCCATCGCCACGCAGGGTGGCGCAATTGACCTCGACGAACCGGCCCTCGACCTGATGCCGGTTGCGCTTGAGTTCATAGATGCGTCGGGCGAGAAACGACTTGCCGGCCCCGGTCGGGCCAATCAGCAGCATTGGTGCACGTGAGCGCACGGCGACCCGCTCGATCTGCTCGATGGTGCGGTTGAAGGCGGCGTTGCGGGTGGCGATCCCGGACTTGAGAAAGGCCAGGCCCTCCAGACGCCTGTCGCTGAAGCGCTTGGCGATCCGGTCGTAGCGCGACAGGTCGAGGTCGATCAGGGTGTGAGTGCCGGTGGCCCGGGCCTCTTCGTCCAGGCGTCGGGCCGGCGAAGTCTGCACCAGGCGTGCCGGCAGGTAGCGCGCTTCGGTCAGCAGGAACCAGCAGATCTGCGCCACGTGGGTGCCGGTGGTGATATGCACCAGGTACTCCTCATGCTCGGTATCGAAGTGGTAGGCGTTGGTGAAGTCGTCCAGCGCGCCGTACACCTCCTCGAAATCCCAGGGGTTGCGCAGGGTCATGGGGTGCAGGCGCACCTCGGTTTCCGGCGATACCTGGCGGATGTCGTTGCGGATCCGCTCGGCCAGGCTGACATCGCGGGCATCGGTGCCGTGGATCAGTTCGAAGCGATGGACCAGCAGGTCGGGCTGCTGGCACAGGCCGATGCTGGGCCGCCAATGCCCCCAGCGGTTGGCGCCCTTGCCGACGCGATCGAGGTTGGAACCGATGAAGCCGATGGTGACCGTACGCTTGCTGGACATGTTTATCTTTTTGGATAAATGACGATACCCAATGATAAATAAAAATCACGGGCTCGTCGGGTCATTGAGCTGGTTTTTCTTGGGTTAAAATATTTTTATCAATAAAATCAATTACTTATAAAAATATTGGGCGAGTTCTGAAAAGCTGGCACGTGCTCTGCAATATCTCTGGCAACGAACGAGACAACAGAGCGAGAAGCCAAGATGGCCAACACCCAACTGTTCCAGGCCCGCACCCAGCCTGTGGCCTGTGATACCCACAATGCCTCCGGCGCTGCGGCATACGCCTACACGGCTCGCCATGCCCTGGCACAGTTGGCGGTGACCGGTTGCCTGAACCAGACCTACCATGCCAGCGCACAAGGTCAGCTGGACGAAGTGCTCAAGCGGGTGGCCGAGGTCGACAGTGCCTTCGTCGCCAAGGCGGCGATCTACGCTCGTCAGCACGGTCACATGAAGGATATGCCGGCCTTGCTGCTGGCAGCCCTGGCGGCCCAGCGGTCGGTGATGCTGCCGGTGGTATTCGCCCAGGTGGTGGACAGCGGCAAGATGCTGCGCAACTTCGTGCAGATCCTGCGCAGCGGTGTCACCGGGCGCAAGTCGCTGGGCTCGCAGCCCAAGCGATTGGTCCAGGAGTGGCTGAACAACGCCAGCGAGCGACAGTTGCTGCAGGCTTCGGTGGGTAACCAGCCGTCCCTGGCCGATGTGCTGAAGATGGTTCATCCCAAGCCGGCAGAGGCCTGGCGCGAGGCATTCTTCGCCTGGGTGATCGGCAAGCCGGTGGCGTTCGATGCCTTGCCGCCGCTGACCCGATCGCTGCTGGAGTTTCGTGGCGGGGCGAGCCGGCAACTGCCGCAGGTACCGTTCCAGTTGCTGGGCAACGAGGCACTGGACCCGCAGCAGTGGGCGGAGCTGGCGATGAACATGGGCTGGCAGGCACTGCGGATGAACCTGAACACCCTGGCCCGCCACGGTGCTTTCAAGGTTGCGGGATGTGCCGCGGCGGTGGCCGCGCGGTTGTCGAACCCGGAGGAGGTGGCCAAGGCGCGGGTTTATCCGTACCAGTTGCTCGCGGCCTACCGGATGATCGGCGAGGAGGTGCCGGCGGTGATTGGCGAGGCGTTGCAGGATGCCCTGGAGTTGTCGCTGGACAATGTCCCGGCCTTGCGCGGCTCGGTGGTGGTCTGCCCGGATGTTTCCGGTTCCATGCACAGCCCGGTCACCGGTTATCGCCAGGGGGCGACCACGGCGGTGCGCTGCATCGATGTGGCGGCGATGATCGCGGCCGCCGTGCTGCGCAAGACGCCGCAGGCGAGGGTGATGCCCTTTGAAAACGAGGTGGTGAAGGTGCAGCTCAACCCGCGGGATAGTGTGATGAGCAATGCGCAGAAACTGGCCGCGATTGGTGGCGGGGGAACCTGCTGCTCGGCACCGCTGGCGCAGTTGGTTCGCGAGCGGGCCAGGGTAGATACGCTGATCCTGGTCTCTGACAACGAGTCATGGATCGATGACCGCCGTTATGGCGCCAGTGAAACCCTGCTGCAGTGGGAGCGTCTGCGCCGGATCAACCCCGATGTGCGCCTGATCTGCATCGACCTGCAGCCCGGGGCGAGCACCCAGGCAGCGGATCGGCCGGACATCCTCAATGTCGGCGGTTTCAGTGACACGGTGTTCGATGTCATCGACCAGTTCACCGCCGGCACCTACAGTGCGCGGCACTGGGTGCAGGTGATCGACGAACTGCCGATCTGAACGAAGGAAAGCCTGCTCGCCCGTGATGGGCAGGGCACGACCCTGTTGAATTTCGCGGCAACCGAATGCCGGTGGGACTACATCCAAAGACGTCTCACCACCCTCTTGTCGGTTGTCACGAAAGGTACGAATGCCAGTGGCTGTACATCTGAATGCCGGTCTGAATCCGGCCCGTGGCAACACGGATCAGTCACTTCCCTTGTCGTACCACCCTTTTGATGATTTACCCGGCGAATGCCGGTGGAACTACAGTACGCCGTGGTCGCGGGTTCGATTCCCGTACACCGCAAGGTGATAGCTCAATGGCAGAGCGTGGCGCAGGTTTCACCCCTCGTTGTCGCCGTCAAACCAGGACAAGGCCGAAGTTGCGGCCATCAGGAAATGAAGAATATGCAAGACCAGACCTACACCTTGCTCGAAGTCGCCAACGGCAAACCGATCAAACTCTGGACCCAGGGGGTTCCGGTCGAGCCCGAGGCTCGCCAGCAACTGATGAACACGGCGAAGATGCCGTTCATCTTCAAGCACATGGCGGTGATGCCCGATGTGCACCTGGGCAAGGGGTCGACCATCGGTAGCGTGATCCCGACGGTGGGCGCGATCATCCCGGCGGCGGTGGGCGTGGATATCGGCTGCGGGATGATTGCCGCCTGCACCTCGCTGACCGCCAGCGACCTGCCGGACAACCTGCAGGGCCTGCGTAGCGCCATCGAGCGGGCAGTTCCCCATGGTCGTACCAGCCCACGCAGCGGCCGTGATAAAGGCGCCTGGGAAGAGGTACCGAGTGTGGCCGACCTGGCCTGGTCGGCGCTGGAGCCGCGGTTCAAGGCCATTGCCGACAAGTACCCGAAACTGAAGAACGCCAACCATCGCAAGCACCTGGGAACCCTGGGGTCGGGTAACCACTTCATCGAGGTCTGCCTGGATGAGGCGAACCGGGTCTGGTTCATGTTGCACAGCGGTTCGCGTGGTGTCGGTAACGCTATCGGCAACCTGTTCATCGAACTGGCCCGTGCCGATATGCGCGGACACATCGCCAATCTGCCGGACCGGGACCTGGCGTACTTCGAGGAAGGCAGCCAGCACTTCGACGACTACGTCGAAGCGGTCGCCTGGGCCCAGGACTTCGCCCGGCAGAACCGTGCGGTGATGATGGAGGCGGTGATCGCCGCCACGCGCCAGGTGATTCGCAAGCCGTTCGACGTGGCGCTGGAGGCGGTGAACTGCCACCACAACTACGTGCAGAAGGAACGGCATTTCGGTGAAGAGGTGCTGGTGACCCGCAAGGGCGCGGTCTCGGCGAGGAAGGGTGAATTGGGGATCATTCCCGGTTCCATGGGGGCCAGGAGCTTCATCGTCCGCGGGTTGGGTAACGAGCAATCGTTCTGCTCCTGCAGCCATGGTGCCGGGCGGGTCATGAGCCGGACCAAGGCCAAGCAGATGTTCACGGTCGAAGACCAGATCCGCGCGACGGCCCATGTGGAGTGCCGCAAGGACGAAGCGGTGATCGACGAGATCCCGATGGCCTACAAGGACATCGACCAGGTGATGCACGCCCAGCGTGAGCTGGTGGAAGTGCTGCATACCTTGCGGCAGGTGGTTTGTGTGAAGGGGTAGGATGATGAGTAATGGATACGAATCGGAGGGAGTGCGGCGCTGGCTTCCGTTGCTGGAAGACTGCGAATCGGTACATGTTCACGACCTGCTGGACAATCACGAGGTTCGGGCTGCGTTGCTGATCCTCAGTCGCTCTGGCAACGGCTTCGTCCGTGAGGCCGCGGTTCGCGAGTTGTCCGCCCATGTCAGCGTCGAAGCGCTGGAGGCGCTCTTCGAACGCCTGAATGACTGGGTGCCGCAGGTGCGGCGGCAGGCGGCCCTGGCGCTGGAGTCGTATCTGGTCTCCGACAACGCAGTGCTGTTGCTGCAGGCGCTGAAGGCCTTGCTGACATTGGCGGGTGGTCGACGTGCCGATCATGGCGACACCCTTGCCCGGGTGCGCTCGGCGCTGTTGCTGGCGCCTGTGCGGCAACCGATGGAGGAGGTTTTTCGGGGTGCCACAGGGAAAATCGGACGGTTCCTCCTCGGTGTCCTGCTCGAAGACTCGACGGCGCGCCCAGGGTTGCTCAAGGTGGCGGTGCGTCACCCGGACATGAGCGTGCGGCAGCTGGCGGTGGAGGCCTGTGCCGACTTACCGGCCTCTGAAGCTCTCCCGTTGATGGAGGAGGCGATGCGCACTTCGGGTGCCAGCGTCCGGGTCAAGGTACTGCGGGTGCTGTTGACGCTGCTCGACGACCCGCGGCAAGCCCTGCGCAAGGCTCTGTTCGATGTGTCGGCGAGCATGCGTAACCTGGCGATCTGGGCGGCACCACGTTGGCAGCTGGATTCCCGCCAGGTACTGCTGGAACGGTTGGCTGGTCCAGCTCCCGGTACCCGACGCGAGTGGCTGGGATTGATTGGGCTAGCCCGGGACTTGAACGAGCCTCAGGCTGATCTGATGCTGGCTCGGGCACTGCATTCCTGCTCGCTCAACGTTCGTGCACAGGCGCTGAATGCGTTGGGCGAACGGGGTGTGGCGCAGCAGGTCGAGGCCCTTGGCGATTCATCGGACAAGGTTTTCAACACGGCGGTGGCACTGCTTCGAAAGCAGCCTTGGGGGTGCTTCGAGCTTGAGCTGGAGCGGTTTATGGATGACCGTTGGTACCAGTTGCCCGAGTCGCGTCGCCTGCGGCTATTGAGCCTCAAGCCGGGGTGGCGGCAGTTGGAGTATCTGCTGCGGCGTCATGGGCAGGACGCAAGTGGCTCGAATGAATGGCTCGAGCATCTGGTCGACTACTGCGCTCGTCGATGCACATCGGGCGACATGAGCACACCCCGGGAAGTACGCCAGACATTGCAGCGACAATTGCAGGCGCTGGAGGAGCAAGGGGTATTGCCCAAGGGGAGCGTCGATTGGCTCCGGTAGGGCAGGAGAGCCTGGCTATTGCGCATGAGCGTGACTGATTGGGATTGGGAGTGGACAGGGAAATGGAACACTTCGAACGCCACCCGCTGGATGACGCCATGCGTGCCCGGGTGTTGCAGGAGCTGGCGCGGATAGAGCGCGAGCGCAATGTGAAGGTGCTGTATGCCTGCGAATCGGGCAGCCGTGCCTGGGGTTTTTCCTCGACGGACAGCGATTACGATGTGCGCTTCGTCTATGTGGAAAAGCCGGACTGGTTCATCCAGGTCAACGAGGCACGGGATGTGATCGAGCGGCCGCTGGACGATGAGCTGGATATCGGTGGCTGGGAGTTGCGCAAAACCCTGGGGTTGCTGCGCAAGTCCAATCCGACCCTGCTCGAATGGCTCGATTCGCCCCTGGTGTATCGCCGTGAGGAGGCCGCGACCCGTTCGTTGCGTGAATTGGCCGAGGCGTTCTACAGCCCGCCCGCCGCGCGCAATCACTACCTGTCGATGGCCAGGAAGAATTTTCGTGGCTACCTGCAAGGGGAAACGGTGCGCTTCAAGAAGTACTTCTACGTGCTGCGGCCCCTGCTGGCGGTGCGCTGGATCGACCTGGGACGGGGGCGGCCGCCGATGACCTTCGATGCGCTGCTCGGGACGATCGACGATCCGCTGCTGCTGGCGGAAGTCGATGAGTTACTGCAACTCAAGCGCAGCGCCGACGAGGCTGCCCATGGCCCGCGTCGCCCGGCGTTGCACGGCTTCATCGAGGCGCAACTGGAGCGGCCGGTGCCGGTCTTGCCGCGCACCCATGAGAACAGTGAACGACTGGACCACTACCTGAGGGAGATGGTCCGTACTTATGCATGATTCAGGAAGCCTATGAAAAAGGACATGATCGAACTGGACGGCGCCATGGGCGGCGGCCAGGTGTTGCGCAGCGGCCTGAGCCTGTCGATGTTGACCGGGCGGGCACTGCGTATCGGTAACATTCGGGCGCGGCGCAGCCGGCCCGGCCTGCTGCGTCAGCACCTGACGGCGGTGCTGGCGGCTGCCGAGGTTTGTGGGGCTCAGGTGGAAGGCGCACAGCTGGGTTCGCAAAGCCTGTATTTCGAACCGGGGGCGATTCGGGGCGGGGATTTCCGCTTTGCCATCGGTACGGCCGGGAGTTGTTCGCTGGTGTTGCAGACCTTGCTGCCGGCCTTGCTGCGGGCGTCGGAGCCTAGCCGGGTGCTGATCAGTGGTGGAACCCACAACCCGTTGGCACCGCCATACGAGTTCCTCGAGCGCGCCTGGTTGCCGCTGCTGCGGCGGATGGGCGCAACGGTCGAGTTGCAACTGCTGCGCCACGGCTTCGTGCCGGCCGGGGGTGGCGAACTGGAAGTGTTCGTCCAGCCTTCCACCTTGCAGCCCTTGTACCTGACCGAGCGCGGTGAAGTGCTGGCGCGTGATGCGCGGGTGCTGCTCGGCGGTATTGTCGAAGACGTTGCCCAGCGTGAGCTGGCCCGGGTAGCGAAGCGCCTGCACTTGCCCGAAGAGGCCTGTCGCACGGAGCGTATCGCGGCGGACAGCCCTGGCAACGTGTTGTTGCTGGAGTTTCGCTGCGAGCGGTTGAGCGAGGTGTTCTGCGCCTTCGGGCAGTTCAACGTGCGCTCCGAGGCGGTCGCCGATGCGGCGGTCGACGCGGCACGGCATTGGTTGAACAGCAAGGCGGCGGTGGGCGAGCATCTGGCCGATCAACTGCTACTGCCCATGGCAATGGCGGGCGGTGGGAGTTTTACCACGCCGCAGATGACCGAGCACCTGCAGAGCAACATGCGGGTGATCGAAGCCTTCCTGCCACTGGAAATGCGCTGCACGTCAGGCGCGGACGGTGTGCTGCACGTCGAGTGTCGGGCCTGACTAAGCGCGGCTGCCGCTGGCGCCGGAACTGACCCGGTGGCAGGCCCTGGGCGCGAAGGCACGGTCGCCCGTGGGGTTCTCCTCAATGGAATCGGGCCGCAGGTGATCGGCAATGACTCCAGTGTGGAAGAGAGGCGCTACGCTGAGCTGGGCAAATCCGGCAGGACTCTGGATTTTTGCACGTCGGTGGGAGCGTGGGAGTGAGCCCACCCATCATGGGTGGGCTCGATGGCTCAAGCCGTCAGGCGCTCTTGGCCAGCGCGTGATGGTGGGAAGCCCATTCGGCCTTCAGGGACTGCATGACGCGGCCCATGAAGTCCTTGTCCGCCGCCGCCTTTTTCCCGGTGTAGCCCTGGCCGCGACGGTACATCACGAGGCAGGCCAGCAGGTTGGGCTGGGCGCGGCTGAAATGCTGCTCGTCGACATGGGACGCGCGGCGATCGAGCCTTACCTCTCCGGTTTCGCTGATCCAGAGGATATGGTCGTCGTGGCTGTCCTTGCGGGATGCGAACAGTTCAGCCAGTTGATCGAGAGTTGGTTGATTGTTCAGATTCATGTTAAAGCCCCTTTGACCACTCGTTAATCTGTCTGGTTTACGCGTGTATCGTTGCCAAGACGGCGAATTGCTGAGGTGCCGCATGCGGGCAATACTGCCCGTGGAATGTGGCGCCAGCCCTGGTGATGATTCGTGTAGCGTGGGTTCAGGCCCGCTACACAGGACGTCTCGACGAAAAGAAGCAGCAGCGCGATCCTTGAACGGCGCCGACGACAGTAACGAAGTCAGCCACAAGCATTTTGAGGATGTTAGGCCGGTGCTTCTCGTCCGTTGGGACGATCACGACAGGTCAGCTTCATCAATCTGCCTTGTGGGCAGTACAGATCCGGAACAGCTCGACGGCTTGTCGAGCCTGTTGTCACAACAGCTTTTTGCAGCACTCCCGATCGGGGAGTGGCTTCATCATGCAAGGGCAAAAAGCGCCCGTCAATGGTTTTGTAGTGATTTTTTTATCGCACTACATGTTGCAAATTCACCACCGCTGGCGGTTTGGCCAATAGGCCGGATGGCCGGAAAATGACCGGCAAGTCTTGATTTCGCCGTGAAAACCGCTGGTGCTGCGGGTCTTGTGGGCGGCAGACTGTTGCAGGGGGTGCAATAGAGCTTTCCTGATCTGCCGGTGTAAACCGCTGGTCGATTGACCTAAGCTCGGCAGCCTCTGAATCCGTCTCTGAATCTGCTTTGGGAAATTCCATGTCACAGCTATTCCCGACCACGCGCCTGCGTCGCCTGCGCCGTAACGAAAGCCTGCGCGGCCTGTTCCAGGAAACCGAGTTCAGCCTCAACGACCTGGTCCTGCCGATCTTCGTCGAGGAGGGTATCGATGATTTCGTACCCATCACCAGCATGCCCGGGGTGATGCGGATTCCCGAGAAGAAACTGGCGAGCGAGATCGAGCGCTACGCCCGTGCCGGGATCAAGTCGGTGATGACTTTCGGAGTGTCTCACCACCTCGACGCGGATGGCAGCGACACCTGGAACGAGCAGGGCCTGGTGGCGCGCATGGTGCGGATCTGCAAGGACACCGTGCCGGAAATGGTGGTGATGTCCGATACCTGTTTCTGCGAGTACACCTCCCACGGTCATTGCGGCGTGCTGCATGGCGATGCGGTGGACAATGACGCGACTCTGCGCAATCTCGGCCGCCAGGCGGTGGTCGCGGCCCAGGCGGGGGCCGATTTCATCTCGCCGTCCGCGGCGATGGATGGCCAGGTCCAGGCCATCCGCGGTGCGCTGGATGCCGCCGGATTTCTCGATACCTCGATCATGGCCTATTCGACCAAGTTCGCCTCGGCCCTCTACGGGCCGTTCCGCGAAGCCGGTGGCACCGCGCTGAAAGGTGATCGCAAGGCCTACCAGATGAACCCGATGAACCGCCGCGAAGCGGTGCGCGAGTCGCTGCTGGACGAGCAGGAAGGCGCTGACGCGCTGATGGTCAAGCCGGCCGGGGCCTACCTCGACATCATCCGCGATATCCGCGAAGCCTCGCGCCTGCCTCTGGCGGCCTACCAGGTCAGCGGTGAATACGCGATGATCAAGTTCGGCGCCCAGGCCGGTGCCGTCGACGAGCATCGCGTGGTGCGCGAGAGCCTGGGGGCGATCAAGCGCGCCGGCGCCGATATCATCCTGACCTACTTTGCGATGGACATTGCCCGCGACGGGATTTGAACGAGGGTTGTGTGTTGAAATGGCGCACTGACCACCGATCACGTTCTTTCGACAGGGAGTAGCGCCATGAGCCAGCACGATTTCAAGCAACTGGATGTGTTCAGTCGCCAACCCCTCAAGGGAAATCCGCTGGCCGTGGTGTTCGCCGCCGATGCGTTGACCGACGAGCAGATGCAGGCCTTCGCGACCTGGACCAACCTCAGCGAAACCACCTTCCTGCAGGTACCCCGCGACCCGCGGGCGGACTATCGGGTGCGGATCTTCACCTCCACCCGGGAACTGCCCTTTGCCGGCCACCCAACGCTGGGCAGTTGTCATGCCTGGCTGGAGGCCGGCGGTGTCCCCAGGGGCGACGAGATCATCCAGGAGTGTGGCGTCGGCCTGGTACGGATTCGCCGCGAGGGCGAGGACCTGGCGTTTCTTGCGCCACCGCTGCTGCGTGCCGGCCCGGTCGAGCCGGAACTGCGCGAGCGGGTCCGACTGGGCCTTGGCCTGGCGCCTGAAGACGTGCTCGAGGCCCAGTGGGTCGACAACGGGGCGGACTGGATGGTGCTGATGTTGCCCAACCGGAAGCGGGTGCTGGCGATCAGGCCCGACTACGTGCAACTGGCAGGCTTGACCGTGGGTGTCGTTGCGCCCTGGCATCCGGAACTCGATGGCGATGAGTGCCAGTTCGAGGTGCGGGCCTTCATCGCCGGCGACGGCATGCCCGAGGACCCGGTCACCGGCAGCCTCAACGCCGGCATCGCCCGCTGGCTGCTGGGCGAGGGGCGGGCGCCGCAGTCCTATCGGGTCAGCCAGGGTACGGCGATGGGGCGTGCCGGGCGGGTCCGGGTGGAACAGGTCGGCGACGAGATCTGGGTCGGCGGTGCCGCCGTGACCTGCATCAGCGGCAGCGTGACGCTATAACGCCGGGCCGGGAGCCTGGGCGACCAGCATCATGGCGGCCGAAAGGGTGTGGCCGTCGGTGATCCTGCCCGCGGCGATCATCGCCATCAGTTCCTGTCGGGTGACGAACAGTACCTTGTCGACTTCGCCATCGGTGTTTTCGCTGGCCGCCCCTCGATGTCCACTTTGCACACGGCCACTGCGCTGGCGATCAGTGAGGTGTTGCTGTGCAGCAACCCCAGCTCCGTGACATTGCGCGCCGGCCAGCCCGTCTCCTCCAGCAGCTCGCGGGCCGCGGCATCGCGGGCGGTCTCGCCCGGGTCGATCGCGCCACGGGGAAACTCGATGGATTGCGCGCCGATGGCCCGGCGCTGCAGCACCGCCAGCATCAGGCGTCCGTCGGGCATCACCGGGATCGCCACCACGCCGTTGATGGCCTGGCGTTCCTTGACGATGAAATAGCCGCCTTGCTTGACCACGTCGAAGTAGGGCGTGTGCAACAGGCATTCGGATTCGGTATCGGGCTTCATGCGGGCTTTCACTCCAGGAAACAGCGGTCGAACAGGTAGAGGGCACCGGGCTTGAGGTTTTCCAGGGTGGCCTGCGGGCGGCCGCCGTCCCCTGTTTCTTGCGCCCGGTTTCGCGCAGGTAACCGGCTTCGGTCATCTTCAGCAGGCGCTGGCGGGTGCTGGTCTTGAGCACCGGGCGCGCCAGTACCAGGGAGAAGATCGCAGTGGCCTCCGGGGCGCTGAACTCGGTGCCGAGGAAGGTCAACGGCAGGCTGCTGTAGAGCGACTTGGACAGCAGGCGTTCCTGAGTCGCCGCCACCAGCGTGTTGTGATCGAACGGCAGGCGCAACGAGCCGTCGGCAACGCTGTCGAGGGCGAACCAGGCCTGGTGTTCGTTCAGGCTCGGCGGTTCGGCGACGATCGCCAGGTAGTAGGTCGAGGAGGACCAGCAGCGGGGATCGCGGAAGGCATCGCCGACGGTACCGACCTGTTCGATCCAGGCCAGCGGCAGGTTGACCTTGTCGCTGGCGCGCAGGCGTTCCACCGCGTCGGCCAGTGTCAGGTCGGGCACCGCGCCGTTGACCACCAGGCCGGGCAGCGCCCAATGGCCCTGGAACGGCTCGGCCTCGCGCTGGTGCAGCAGGATCTGCAGCGCCTGCGTCTCGCGGCAGTAGAAAAGCACGCACAGGTCGACGGTGTGCAGGTAGTCGCTTTTCTTCGGTGAGCTGGGGATCGGGTCCGGCATGTCAGTTCCTGTGTGCGGCATAGAGTCCGTAGTCTACCGGATTCATCCCCGGTGCCATCCAGTGGGCGGGCAGTGTCTCGCCCAGGGCCAGCCGTTCGCGCAGCAGGGTGCTGCGCACTCCCACCTGTTCATCCACGCACAGCACCGAAAACCGTTCGAGCAGTTGCGTACCCAGATGGAAGTCCGGCAGTTGCGCGGCGACGTCATGCCCGACCACCAGGGCGATCTGTCGGGTTGGCAGTCTGGTGATGTCGGCCAGGGTGCAGAGCAGCCCATAGCTGTAGATCGGTGCATCGGTCAGTCGGGCCAACTGTTGCTCGATCCGGCTCACCGAGATCGCCGAGGCGCAGGCCGGCCGCACCTGTTCGACGATTGCCTGCAACCAGCCCAGGCGCCGCTCGTATTCGGCCATGCGCTTGCCATGGGGGTGCCTGAAGGAGGGCACCACCCACACTGAGCGTGCGTGGCGCGAAGCCTCGATCATGACCTGGGCGTGACCGGCGTGGGGCGGGTTGAAGGCGCCGCCGTAAATTGCGAGCTCGTACATGGAAGGTATCTCCTTTTTCTTAAAAGTACTTGTCATGTACTTATTGGTCAAGAAGGGTTTCTCGCGATTAATAGCTTTTAAATGGGTTATCTGAATATTTTTGAAACCAGGCTTGATTTGAAAGTACATGACATGTACCGTTGTCTCATCGCAAAGGGAGAACCTGCCATGACTGCTCAAGTGATCACGACCGCCGCCTTCGATGTCGATGCCCAAAAGGGCTTCACGCCACTCTGCCCGGATGAACTGCCGGTCGTCGGTGGCCACCTGATCGGTGCCGAGCTGAACTTCATGGCCTCGCTGGCCGGGATCCGCGTCGGCAGCAAGGACGCCCACAGTCCCCAGGCGCCTTGGGTGGTCGAGTCCCACGAGGACATGCTCAAGCCCACCGGCCTGGAACATGCCGACCTGACCTGGGTCAGCCACTGCGTCCCCGGTACCGAAGGTTTCACCCTGCTTGACGAACTGCCGGCGCCCCAGGACTACGATTACTTCGTCTGGAAGGGCGTGGAGCCGGCGCTGCACCCCTACGGGGCCTGTTTCCATGACCTCTACCACCAGCTCTCCACGGGGGTGATCGAGTACCTCAATGCCCGCGGGGTCCAACAGGTGATCGTCGGCGGCCTGGCTCTGGACTTCTGTGTCAAGACCACCGCGCTGCAACTGGCGGGGGCCGGTTTCAAGGTCATCGTCTACCTGCCGGCCTGCCGGGCCATTAGCGCCGAGGGCGCGCAGCAGGCCATCCACGACCTGCAGCAGGCGCGTATCGAAGTCGTCAACAGTCGCGAACAGCTGGTCCGTGCGACCGGCCACAAGGAGTAATTCATGGAAAGCGCATTCAACCGCGAAGGCGGCGTCATCCAGGGCTTGCTGGATACCGACTACTACACCTTCACCATGATGCAGGCGGTGTTGCACCAGCACCCCAACGTCGAGGTGGAATACCAGTTCATCGTCCGTTCCCGGGAGAAGCTCTGCCACCTGATTCCCGAAGTGCGCACCGAGCTGGAAAAGCTCGCCGGCCTGCAGATGCGCGAAGGCGAGCTGCGCTTCCTGTTCAACCGGCGGTTTCGCGAGTACCTGACGGCGGACTTCGAGCAGTTCCTCGGCCTGTTCCGCTTCAACCTGCGCTACATCCACGTCAGCGAAGTGGATGGGCAACTGGCCATCCGCGTCCGCGGGCCGATGTTGCACTGCATCATGTTCGAGCAGCCGGTGCTGGCCCTGGTCAGTGAGTTGCGCAACCGCGAGAAGTACCCGGATGTGCTGCTGGAGGACGTCAGCCGCAAGCTCTACCAGAAGTTCGAATGGCTGGAGAAGAACCTCAGCCGCGAGGAACTGGCCGACCTGCGGGTCTCGGATTTCTCGACCCGCCGGCGGCTGTCGTTCCGCGCCCAGCGCGAGGTGGTGGACATCATGCGCCGCGACTTCCCCGGGGTGTTCGTCGGGACCAGCAACGCTCACCTGGCCTACGAGTTCGACCTGCCGCTGATCGGCACCATGGCCCACCAGTGGCTGATGGTGCACCAGCAACTCGGTCGCCTGCGCGAAAGCCAGAACGCAGCCCTGGAAAACTGGGTACGCGAGTATCGCGGCCGGCTCGGGATCGCCCTGACCGACTGCATCAGCACCGACTTTTTCCTCAAGGACTTCGACCTGTACTTCGCCAAGCTCTACGACGGCCTGCGGCAGGACTCCGGTGATCCGCTGGTCTGGGCCGACAAGGTGCTGGCGCGCTACCGGCAGTTGGGCATCGATCCGATGAGCAAGGAACTGATGTTTTCCGATGGCCTGGACTTCGAGAAGTGCCTGCCGATCATGCGCCATGTGCGGGGCAAGGCACGTTTCGGCTTCGGCATGGGCACCAGCCTGGCGTGCGACGTCGAGGGTGTCGAACCGCTGAGCATCGTGATGAAGCTGGTGCGGGTGCACGGCGAACCGGTGGTGAAGTTCTCCGACGACCCGGTGAAGAACGTCTGTGAAGACCCGTCGTTCCTGCGCTACGCGGCGCAGGTGTTCAAGGTGACTGAAATCAATCGGCAACTGGAGGTGTGAGATGGGAACCGCGACCCAGGATCGTATTGCCCAGGCACTCGGCGTGAACCGGCAACTGGCCGGTGGTGACGAGGCTGTGGAACTGGCCCGGCGTATCGACTTCATCAAGGCGACGCTCAAGCGTTCCGGCTGCCGGGCGTTGGTGCTCGGCATCAGTGGCGGGGTCGATTCGCTGACCGCCGGCCGGCTGTGCCAATTGGCGGTCGAGCAGTTGCGCGAGGAGGGCGTGGCGGCACGTTTCATCGCCATGCGCCTGCCGTACCGGTCCCAGGCCGACGAAAGCGATGCCCAGGCGTCCCTGGCGTTCATCCGGCCGGACGAGATCAGCAGCGCGAATATCTCGGCCTGTGTCGAGGGGCTGATGGACAGCCTCGACGTCGAGGCGTTGCAAGCCAGCCCGGCCCGGGTGGATTTCGTCAAGGGCAACGTCAAGGCCCGGGCGCGGATGATGACCCAGTATGCGCTGGCCAATTTCGTCGACGGGCTGGTGGTGGGCACCGATCATGCCGCCGAGGCGCTGATGGGCTTCTTCACCAAGTTCGGTGACGGGGCCTGCGACCTGGCGCCGCTGTCGGGCCTGACCAAGGGCCAGGTGCGTCGGCTGGCGTCGGCCATGGGCGCACCGGAGCACCTGGTGTTCAAGACGCCGACGGCGGACCTGGAGGAACTGGTGCCGGGCAAGCCGGACGAAGCCGCCTATGGCTGCACCTACGCCGAGATCGACGCCTACCTGTTGGGCGAGCCGGTGGCGGCGCAGGTCAGTGCAATCATCGAAGCGGCTTACGCCCGGACCGCGCACAAGCGGGCCTTGCCGTACTCGCCGGTCTGAGGTGGATCAGCGCGGGATATCGAGGGTGTTGTTCAAGGCCACGTACTGCAACAGCATGATGGTCTTGGCATCGACGATTTCCCCGCGCCTTACTGCCGCCAGGGCATCTTCCAGGGACAGCTCCAGGACCTCCAGGTCTTCACCCTCGGCCTCCAGACCGCCGCCATGGCCGACCTTGCTGTCGCCGTCATACTCGCCCAGGAAGAAGTGCAGCTTTTCGGTGACCGAGCCGGGGCTCATGTAGGCCTCGAAGATCTTCTGCACGTGCTGCACCCGGTAACCGGTTTCCTCCTCGGCCTCGGCGCGAATCCGCTCCTCGGGCGAGGCGTTCTCCAGCAGGCCGGCGGCGGCCTCCACCAGCATGCCGTCATGGCCGTTGACGAACACCGGGAAGCGGAACTGGCGAGTCAGCACCACGCTGCGTTTTTCCCGGTTGAACAGCAGGATGGTCGCGCCATTGCCACGGTCATAGGTCTCGCGGCTCTGGCGTTGCCAGGTGCCGTCGCTGCGCAGGAAATCGAAGGTGGTTTTCTTCAGCAGGTACCAGTCGTCCGAGAGGACGGTGCTGTCGACGATGCGAACCCGGTCTTTCGTTGCGGTCATGATCCACGCCCTGTGGTGAGCAAAATGTCGATCATACTTGGATTCGGTGGTGGCTGTGGGGGGCGCCTTCGCGGATCACGTGCCGAGCCCAAATCCTGTGTGCGCCACAAAACCGGGAGCCGGATTCATCCGCGAAAACCAAAGACCGGTCACCACCAATCCCGATGGTCAGGCCACCGCAGCCAGCCGTTTCTGCCGACCGGCCACCACCAGGAAGCTCAGCAGCGCCACCAGCGGCAGGGCGCTGCCCAGCGCCATGATCGCCGCCCAGCCACCTTGCTCGTACAAGCTGCTGGCCGCTGCCGAACCGATGGCACCGCCGATGAAAATGCTGGTCATGTACAGCGCATTGAGCCGCCCGCGGCTGGCCGCATCCAGGGCATACACCGAGCGCTGGCCGAGCACCATGTTCATCTGCACGGCGAAGTCCAGCAGCACGCCGGTCACGGCCAGGCCGATCACGCTATAGGCCGGGTGAACCAGTGCCGGAACGAAGCTCAGGGTCGCCAGCAGCATCGCCAGCAGCGAGGCGCGGTGGGTGTGTCCGGCATCCGCCAGGCGCCCGGCCAGTGGCGCGGCAATCGCGCCCATCGCGCCGACCAGGGCGAACAGCGCGATCTGCGACTGCGACAGGCCATGGACCCGTGACAACTCCAGCGGCACGGCGGTCCAGAACAGGCTGAAGGTGGCGAACATCAACCCCTGGTACCAGGCCCGCTGGCGAAGCACCGGCTGGTCACGGAACAGCTTGCCCAGTGAACCGAGCAGTTGCCCGTAGGTGGCGCTGTGGCTGGGTTGGCGCCTGGGCATGGTGGTCAGGATCACCAGCATGATGAACAGCATCAACACCGCGGCACCGATGAACACCGTGCGCCAGCCGAAGTGGTCGGCCACCACGCTCGACAGCGGCCGGGCCAGCAGGATGCCCAGCAGCAGGCCGCCCATGATCCCGCCGACCACCCGCCCGCGGGACGCCTCCGGGGCCAGGTGCGCGGCCAGGGGAATCAGGATCTGCACCGACACCGAACTGAAGCCGATCAGCAGCGACACCATCAGAAACACACCGGGCTGTCGCGACAGGCCGGCGGCCACCAGGCTGAGGGTCGAGACCACTACGGTGGCGATCATCAGCTTGCGGTTCTCCAGCAGGTCACCCAGCGGCACCAGGAAGAACAGCCCCAGGGCATAGCCGATCTGGGTCAGGGAGACGATCAGGCTGGCGCTGTGGGCGGAGATGCCCAGGTCCGGGGCGATCAGTTCGATGATCGGCTGGGCGTAGTAGATGTTGGCCACGATGGCACCGCAGCAGAAGGCGAACAGCATCACCAGGGCGCGGGTCATCACGGGCGTGGCGTGGGGGTGGGTCGACATGGTCGGGAAGCTCTGGAACGGGACGGGTAGGGCAGTTTAGTGATTGGGCCGAGGTGGTGTAAGGCGGTGGCAGGAATAGTTGATATCAGCGGTGTTGATGTTCTTTGGTCTGCTGCTGACGGCCCCCGGTCAACCCCTCCAGCGAGTTGTTCGAAGATGTAACAACTTCCCCTGCCGGCAGGCTTTTTCATCAAGATAAATTCATATAAATCAATAGATTGATGAATATTCCAAGAAATTGAATGAAGGACTTCAAGCGATTGCGACTCTACTGAACACTTGTTTAGTATCGCCCTCAGCGTTCCACCTCACACCCAAGAACAACAAGCCGAGGGCCTTCCATGAGCTCCCAACCGACCCTGCTCGATACGGTGGAGGCCGGCATCGCCCGGATCACCCTCAACCGCCCCGAGCAACGCAATGCGTTGGACATCCCCACGCTCAAGTCGCTGATCGATCTGCTCGACCGGCATGCCGCCGACCCGGCGGTGCGGGTACTGCTGCTGACCGGCCATGGCCGCAGCTTCTGCTCTGGCGCCGACCTCGCCGAATGGGCCGACGCCGAACGCCGCGGCGTCCTCGAAACCTATGGCTGGACCGAAACCGCCCATGTGCTGATGAGCCGCCTGCACGGTTTCGCCAAGCCGACCATTGCCGCTGTCAACGGCACGGCCGTCGGTGCGGGCATGGATTTGAGCCTGTGCTGCGATTTCCGCCTGGCCGCGCAAACCGCGCGGTTCAAGGCCGGCTACACCGGCATGGCCTACTCGCCGGACGCCGGGGCCAGCTGGCACCTGCCACGGTTGATCGGCGCGGAACAGGCCAAGCGCCTGCTGTTCCTCGACGAACTCTGGAGTGCCGAGCGGGCCCTGGCCGCCGGCCTGGTCAGTGAAGTCTGCGCCGATGAACAACTGGCCGGCGCCGCCAACGAACTGGCCGCGCGGCTGGCATCCGGCCCGACCTTCGCTTTCGCCCAGACCAAGGCGCTGCTGCGCGAGGGCGCCGCTCGCAGCCTGGCCGAGCAACTGCAGGCCGAACAGGCCGCCGGCCTGCTCTGCGGCCGCAGCCGCGATGGCGTCGAGGCGCTGCGGGCCGCCGTGGAAAAACGTGCTCCCCACTTCATTGGCCAGTAACCGGACAGCAGGTAACCCATGAATTTCCAACTGACCCAAGAGCAGGACATGCTGGTCGAAGCGGTGCGCAGTTTTGTCGAGAAGGAACTGCTGCCCCACGAAGACGCGGTCGACCGCGCCGATGCCGTGCCGCCGGAGCTTGCCGCGCAGATCCGCGCCAAGGCCATTGCCGCTGGCTTCTATGCCTTCAACATGCCGGAGCAGGTCGGCGGTGGCGGCCTCGACTACCTGTCCCAGGCGCTGATCGAACGTGAGCTGTCCAAGGTCTCCTGGGCCCTGCACGTCTTCGTCGCGCGGCCGTCGAAGATCCTCATGGCCTGCCAGGGCGCGCAGATCGAGGACTACCTGCTGCCCTGCGTGCGCGGGGAGAAGATCGACTGTTTCGCCCTGACCGAACCCGGTGCCGGCTCCGACGCCAATGCGATCAAGACCCGCGCGGTGCGCGAGGGCGATGAGTTCATCCTCAACGGCAGCAAGCATTTCATCAGCCATGCCGGGCACGCCGACTTCGCCATCGTCTTCGCGGTCACCGACACCTACGAGCACAACGGCCGCCGGCGCAATGCCGTGACGTCCTTCCTGGTCGACTGCGACACCCCTGGCATGACCATCCGCCGTGGCCCCAAATGCGTGAGCAACCGTGGGTATCACACCAGCGAGATCTTTTTCGACGACTGCCGCGTCCCGGCGTCCAAGGTGCTCGGTGAGGTGGACAAGGGCTGGGAAGTCGCCAACGCCTGGCTCACCGCCGGCCGGGTGATGGTCGCCGCCAACTGCGTCGGCCAGGCCCAGCGCGCGTTAGAGGCGGCCCTGCAGTGGGCGGCCGACCGCCGGCAGTTCGGCCAGCCCATCGGCAGCTACCAGGGCGTCTCCTTCAAGCTGGCGGACATGGCCACCGAAATCCGCGCCGCCGAACTGATGACCCTGCACACCGCCTGGAAGATGGACCAGGGCACCCTGACCGACGGCGAGGCCGGCATGGCCAAGCTGTTCGCCAGCGAGGTGCTGGGCCGTGCCGCCGACGAGGCGGTGCAGATCTTCGGCGGCATGGGCCTGATGGACGAGGGGCCGGTGGAGCGGATCTGGCGCAATGCGCGGATCGAGCGGATCTGGGAGGGCACCTCGGAAATCCAGCGCCACATCATTTCCCGCGAGCTGCTGCGGCCGTTGCTGCGCTGAGCGAACCAGGAGAGCACGGCATGTCCATTCGAGACAATCTCAAGCGTCTGCTGGCCCCTCGGCACCTGGCGTTCGTCGGTGGGCGCAGCATGGCGCGGGCGCTCAAGCGCTGCGCCGAAGGCGGCTTCCAGGGGCCGATGTGGCTGGTCAACCCGCAACATGCCAGCCTCGACGGAATTCCCTGCGTGGCTTCGGTCGCGGAACTGCCCTGCGCTCCCGACGCGGTGTTCATCGCCACCCGCCGCGAACTGAGCCTGACCTGCGTCGCCGAGCTGGCGGCCCGGGGCGCGGGCGGGGCGATCTGTTATGCCTCCGGCTTCGCCGAGACCGGTGCCGAAGGCCAGGCCCTGCAGGCGCAACTGTTGCAGGCGGCGGGCGAGATGGCGCTGCTCGGGCCCAACTGCTATGGCCTGCTCGACTACCTGCACAACGTCGCCCTGTGGCCGGTGGCCCATGGCGGCAAGACGGTGGAGAAGGGCGTGGCGGTGCTGACCCAGAGCGGCAACTTCGCCTACAACCTGTCCATGAGCGACCGCTCGTTGCCGCTGGCCTACCTGGCCTCGGTCGGCAACCAGGCGCAACTGGGCGTGGCCGAGCTGATGGACGTGCTGCTCGACGAGCCACGGGTCACCGCCATCGGCCTGCACCTGGAGGGCCTGAAGAACGTGCCGGGGTTTGCCCGCGCGGCCTGCAAGGCCCTGGAAAAGGGTATTCCGGTGATCGCCCTGAAGACCGGCGTGTCGCAGATCGGCGCCGAACTGGCGTTGAGTCATACCAGTTCCCTGGCCGGCTCCGACGCGCTCTATGACAGCCTGTTCGATCGCCTCGGGGTGATTCGCGTCAGCGGCCCGGTGAGCTTCATGGAAACCCTCAAGGCTGCCGCCTGCGGCAATCTGCCGATGGGGCCGAGCCTGACCGGGCTGGCCTGCTCGGGTGGCGATGCCGGGTTGATTGCCGACTACGCCGAACGCAGCGGCCTGAAGCTGCCGAAACTGGATGCCGGGCAGCGCGCGGAACTGGCGCAGGTGCTGCCCGGCTACGCCAACCTGGTCAACCCGCTGGACTTCACCACGGCGATCTGGGGCGACCGGGAAGCGCTGGAGCGGATGCTCGACACCGCCCTGAGAACGCCGGCCGATGCCGCCGTGCTGGTGCTCGACTATCCGGCCGAGTTTACCGGCGAGCGCCAGGAGTGCGACCTGTTGCTGGAGTTGTACTGCCAGGCGCTCGAGCGTCATGGCAGGACCGGTTTCGTCGCTTCGGCATTTCCCGAACTGCTGCCGGCATCGGCTCGTGAGCGCCTGCACGCCCATGGGGTGGCGGCCTTGCAAGGGGTCGAGGACGGCCTGGCGGCCTGGGCACGGATCGCCCATTACCGCTCGCGCCGCGAAGGGCTGCTGGCCGATGGGCAGGCGGCCCTGGTGCCGATCTGCCCGACGGCCGCGGCAGGCTCAGGCCACCTGCTGGATGAGTGGCAGTCCAAGCAGGCCCTGCGGCCGTTCGGCCTGCCATTGCCGCAGGCGCGCATCGGCCATCCGCAGCAGGCGCTGCTGGAGGCCGGCAGCCTGGGGTATCCGCTGGTGCTCAAGGTGGTCAGCGCCGAGCTGCCGCACAAGACCGAGGCGGGTGGCGTCGCGCTCAATCTCCAGGACGAGGTCGCCCTGGCCAGTGCCCTGCAGACGATGCGCGAGCGTCTGGCCCGGCACGCGCCGCAAGTGCGCTTCGAACAGGTGTTGCTCGAACGCATGGCTGCGCCGCCGCTGGCCGAACTGATCGTCGGGGTCAAGCGCGAGCCCGGTTTTGGCCTGGCCTTGGTGATCGGTGCCGGCGGCATCCTGGTGGAATTGCTCAAGGACAGCCGCAGCCTGTTGTTGCCGACCACCGACCAGGCCATCGAGCAGGCCTTGCTGGGCTTGCGTTGCGCGCCGCTGTTCAGCGGCTTTCGCGGCGGCCCGGCGGTGCCGTTGCCGGCGCTGGTCGCGGCGATTCGCGCGGTGGCGGACTACGCCTGCGAGAACGCCGGGCAGTTGCTGGAACTGGATGTGAATCCGCTGTTGGTCAATGCCGAGGGGGCGCTGGCGGTGGATGCGTTGATTCGCCTGGCGTGAGCCGGGTTATGTCTGGGCGGGCCCATTCGCGGCGGTGCGGCCTCCCGACAGGCCCGGCTCCCACAGAGTTTTGCGACCATTTTGGCGGCGCTGTTCCGGCCGCTTCGGCATCGCCATGAGGACCTTCCATGAACGTACTGATCATCCACGCCCACCCTGAACCCCAATCCTTCACCGCCGCCCTGCGCGACCAGGCGCTGCAGACCCTGCAGGCTCAGGGTCACAGCGTGCAGGTCTGCGACCTCTACGCGATGAACTGGAACCCGGTCGCCAGTGCCGGGGACTTTTCCAGCCGGGACAACCTCGACTACCTGGTCTATGCCCTGGAACAACGCGTGGGCGTGAAGAACGGCAGCCTGGCCGCGGATATCCGCCAGGAGCTGGAGAAGCTGCTGTGGGCCGACCTGCTGATCCTCAATTTCCCCCTCTACTGGTTCTCCGTACCGGCTATCCTCAAGGGTTGGATCGACCGGGTGCTGGTGTCCGGCCTCTGCTACGGCGGCAAGCGTTTCTACGACCAGGGTGGCCTGGTCGGCAAGAGGGCGCTGGTCACCGTGACCCTGGGCGGGCGCGAGCACATGTTCGGCGAGGGCGCGATCCACGGGCCGCTGGAGGACATGCTGCGCCCGTTGCTGCGCGGCACCCTGGCCTATGTCGGGCTGGACGTGCTGCCACCCTACGTGGCCTGGCACGTGCCCTACATCAGTGCCGAGGCTCGCGAACAATGCCTGCTCGGTTACCATCGGCGCCTGGAAAGCCTCGACCAGGACCGTCCGCTGGTGTTTCCGCGCCTGGCGCAGTTCGACGAGGCGCTGTACCCCATCGGCTGATTCGGGCAGGTACCGTCAGTCATCGACCTTGAGAGGGCAGGAGCACTATGGCCGAGGAAGCACGTTTTCTACGGATGGACCCCCAATTGCGCAAGGCCAACCTGGTGGCCGCGACCTTGCGCTGCCTGAAGAAGTACGGCTTCGTCGGCACTTCGATCCGCAAGATCTGCGCCGAGGCCGGGGTGTCGGTGGGGTTGATCGGCCATCACTACGCCGGCAAGGATGAACTGGTGGCCGATGCCTACCTGCACATCACCGGGCAGGTCATGAGCCTGTTGCGCGAATCGGTGGCCAGGGCGGGCGAGGGCGCCCGTCGGCACCTGTCGGCGTTTTTCGAATCATCGTTTTCCCCGGCCATGCTCGACCCCGAGCTGCTGGAAGCCTGGCTGGCCTTCTGGGGCGCGGTGAAGACTGCCGATGCCATCGACCGTGCCCACGACCATTCCTACGGCGAGTACCGCACCATCGTGGGCAATGCCCTGAGCCTGCTGGCCGAGGAGGAGGGTTGGGAGGGCTTCGACAGCGACCTGGCGGCCATCGGCCTGAGTGCCTTGCTCGATGGTCTGTGGCTCGAATGCGGGCTCAACCCCAACACCTTCACCCCGGCCCAGGGCGTGCAGATCTGCGAGGCCTGGGTCGACGGCCTGCAGATGGGCGGCTACCGGCGTTTTCTGCGCTGAACGAGGATTCAGGGCGCCCCGTCAAGCTTGTTGATCAACTGTTCAATAGTCGCTAGAGTGCATGCCAGTTCCCACCGCTTCGCATGATTCCAAGAACGGCCGCCCGCCGGCCGAACAGGAGCCTGGCAATGAAGAGCATGCCTCGTGTACTGGTGGTCGAGCCCGATCGCCTGATCCGTGAACAGTTGCAGGCCTGTCTCGCCGCCGAAGGGTATGGCGTCGACGGCGTCGCGTCCACCGAGCGGGCCGCGTGCCTGCTCGAGCGCCAGCCGGTGGCGCTGGTGGTGCTCAATATGCAGTTGCCGGACTGCCTGCAACGGGTCCGTCAATGGCGAGCGAATTCGCAGGTGGGGATCATCCTGGTCGGCGGGCGCAATGACGAGGCCGAGCGGATCGCCGCGCTCGATTGTGGCGCCGATGACTGCCTGGGCAGCCCGTTGAATCCGCGGGAACTGCTGTGCCGCGCGCGCAACCTGCTACGCCGGATACAGCCGGACAAACCGGCCGACTCCAGCCACCTCGCCCGTTTCGCCGAGTGGACCCTGGACACCGAGCGCCGTCGGCTCAAGGCCTTCGATGGCAGCGAGACGCTGCTCAGTCACGGCGAGTTCCAGTTGCTCAAGGTATTTCTGCGCAACAGTGGCCAGACCCTGAGCCGCGATCAGTTGATGGAGCAGTTGCGCAACCGCGAATGGTTGCCCAGCGACCGCTCCATCGATGTGCTGGTCGGGCGCCTGCGGCGCAAACTGCATGACAACCCGGCCGCGCCGGAACTGATCATCACCATTCACGGCGCGGGTTACCTGTTCACCGCCCGCACCTCGCGGGCGGCGTGAGTCACAGGTCGGTGGATTCGACCCAACGCACCAGCCCTCGTTCGCTCACCAGGGCCTGACTGAGGCTGTCGATGCTGTCGAACAGGCGGGCTTCGCTGAAGCCCCACCTCGGTTGATGGATATAGAACTGCCGGGTCCCGGTCTTGATCCTGATGGGCGTGGCCTTCAGCGAGCGATCGACGGAGCGACTGATCAGCACCGGCCCCTGGGGTGCCGTCTCGATGGTGAACATGCCCGGCCGGGTCAACTGTGGGTGGGTGTCGAGTACCGGCTGGCGCAGGTAGACGGCCAGGTCGTCGAGTTCCACCACCTGCTTCAGGCCGGATTGCTGGAGCCCCCAGGCCAGGTCGGCGAGGCTGTTGTATTCGGTACCGATGAGACGGCCGAGTTCCGGGCGCAACAACCCCGTCGGGTCCTCGATATGGAACACCTCGTAGCTGCGCCCCGAGCTGTGCACACGCCGGCTCTGCACGATGGGCTGGTCGAACACCACGAACGGCTGCGGCATTCCCGGGTCGATCAGGCGCCGGGACAGCCAGACCGCGTGATACTGCCCGCCGCGTTGTTCGATCAGGAAGTCCCCTCGTGTTCTCATCAGCGCCCGATGGGGTCTCGGCACCTGTGGCAGGGGCAGGGGGGAGACGTTCACATCCAGTCGGGCATCGGCGCGCAGAAACCACAGCTGGCCGAACCTGTTCCGCGTGGAGTCTCCCGTATCCTGCAGGATCTGCAGGGGCAAGGGCTGCCCGCCGACATCGTTGGCGCGCAGGCTCACCGCGCCCATCAGGTCTGCCAGGCCGGGTTCACCCTTGAGGGTGGCGGCATGGATGTCCTGGACCAGGGCGATCCAGCGGCCCGGCCCGTGTTGCAACTGGTCGGCGTTGATCACTTGCCGGGCGTAGTACTTGAGGGGGCGGGTTCTGTTCGGGTTCGACTGGTTGAGGCCCAGGCGATAGCTGGCGACACAGTCGAGGGCCTGGACCCGGACACCATTTTCATGGGCCTCGCGCAGCAGGCGAAGGATTGACTGCAGGCCCTGGGGGTCGATTCCCTCGAGGATATCCAGCTGGCGCAGCTTTTCCCGGAACAGCGGCGACAGGTAGCCGGTGCGGTTGAAGTCGTCGAGATGGCTCGCCTGGTCGAGGTCGTTCATCAGGTTTTCCAGGTAGAGGGTCTTGAGCCGGTGGTCCCTGGCCAGTGAGCGCATCTGCTCGATCAGGATCTTTCGACCGCCCTTGGCGCCATGGGGCACCCCAAGGACGATGCCGTCCTTGTGTCGATAGGCCCGCTCGAACAGTTGTGTCGCCGACCCGGCGCTCGCCAGGTCGGTGATGGGTGTCCTGGCTGGCAGGGTCGGGCCCTCGGCAAAGAAGCGCTCGGCGTGTGCCACCAATTGCTGGCGGCGTTGAGTGTATTGCAGGGCGGCCTGCCGCTGGCCTGCGGAAAGTCCCGGAGCGTTGGGGTCGATGGCGGCGCCGCTGTCGATGTAGGTGGCGATCGTCTGGCGATGGTCGGCCGGGATCTCATAGCGCGCGGCGCCGACCTGATCCGGCGCCTGGCGCATACCGCCCGACAGGCGGCCCATGGGCTGGGGCTGCCAATGCCTGCCAACCTGGATCAGTTCGATATCCTGCGTCCAATGGTGCTCCATGAGCACGTAGCGCCGGCCGGCACGGGTGCCGGTGCGGTACCACTTGCCCTCCAGTTGGATGTACTGCGTGAGGCGCGAGGCGCGGTCGACGAACAGGCCGTCGCGCAGGTACTCCAGTTCGGGGAGCCTGCGCACCTCATGCCGCCTGAGGTCAGAGGCCAGGTAGCGGATCGGCGTGACGGTCGAGGGCTCGGCGCTCAGTAGCGGTTGGCGCAGGCCGTCCTGGCCGGCCCGGGTGGTCCTGATCAGGCGGGACAGTTTCGAGGGCATCGAGGGAATCTGTCGCAGCAGCGGTTTTAGCGGTTGCAGGGGCAACGGCGCTGCGGCATCGGACAATGTCCTGATCAGTCCATCGGCCGCTTCCTCATAGTGCCTCAGGGCCAAGGCCTGGCTGGCATGGGCCAGCCCGTACAGGCCGCGCAGCAGGTAGGCCGGCATGCTCAGTTGCAAGGGGGCCAGGCCCAGCACGATCTCGGCGGCCAGGTGCAGGCCGGCATTGATCCAGTACCAGAGGGTGTCACGGTCCACCCGCTGGTTGCTCGCCGCGAAATATTCCACGCTGGCAATCACATGCCTGATCCGGGCATCGAACAGGGTGCTGAACAGATCGCCGGCGATGGGAAAGTAGCGTACCTGCGGGAACTGGCGCGCGAACAGTTGTTGCGGGTCCCATTGCTCGTTGCGCGCGGCCCGCGAGATGCAGTATTGCTTCCAGCCCGACTCGCGCAGCAAGGCTTCGAGCGCGGCGGGGTTGGCCAGTTCGCGCAAGGCCTTGCCGTCCGGTGCCTGCGGCGCGAGGAACAGCAGCGTGCTGGCTGGCACGCTGGTGCTGATGACCAGCACTTCGTCCACGCTCATGCCATTGTGTGCCTCGCCGGTGCCGCCGAGCATCAGGTAGTTGGCATGGACTTCATGCCCATCGAGCAGCGGGCGCTTGCTGGCCGAGGGGTACCTGAGCAGATGCTCGATACGCCTGTAGCCGTTTTGTGACGGGCTGTCCTTGTCATCGAGCAGATCGCCACTCAGGTGCGCGACATAGGCATGCAGTTCCAGGCGGGCCCGTTCTCCCACGACCCAGTCACGGCGCAGCGATGCCTGGTCCGGCCCCTGTAGCCTGTTGCGCAGCAGTGTCTTGTATCGACCGGGTGCATCCACGGTGCGGACGATGGTGGTGATGTCTCTGTTCGACAGGTTCAGTGGGCTGCCCGTCAGCGTGCTGGCCCTGGCCTTGAACGTGACGGACTCGCCCAGGCGCGAGCCGGGAATGTTCTCCAGTGCCAGGGCGGTCAGCGACAGGCTGCGGTGGCGGCTGGTCACGGTCGATGGCAGGCTCTGCCAGGCGGGGCTCGGGTAGGTGCGGGTGTGGGTGACCTGTACCTCGGTGCTGTCGGGATCGATGGCGGCCTGGGGATAGTGCTGTTGCAGGTACGTGCGCAGCAGGCCGCTCGCATGGCTCCTGAGCGCGGGCAGATCGCCGAGGCTGGCGGGCACCGGGCTGGTCCTCAGGGTTGCGCGCCACAGCCTGGCCAGCCGGCTCTGTTCGTCTGCCGAAAGTTTTTCGAGGCGCCCGAGCAGGTCGCCGAACATCAGGTCGCGATTGCGGCGCTCCAGCACCGGGAAGATGTCCAGGCTTTTCGCCAGGTTGACGGAGTCGTTGAGTTGCCGGGCGAACTCGTCGGCATCATTGTCGAGCCCCGGCGCTCCCCGGACGAAGCGCCAGGTGTCGGCGAAATCCAGTTTCTGTTTGGCCAGCAGGCCATCGACCAGCACCTGCAGGGCGTCGCCCGTCTCGATCCGGTAGCTGAACGGCGCCGTGCGCTCGGGCGGGTTGGCGGCAATCAGGGCGTGCTGCCGGTTGGGGAGCAGGTCGAGCAGCGCCTCGCGCTCGGTTTCGTCGCTCAAGCGTTGTACCAGGCTGCGCTTGAGGGCCTGCAATGTCACGAACTGCTCCAGGCCCCGGCCGACCTGATAGAGCACGGCCGGCAGCTTGTAGGTGTCCAGATCGGGACTGCGGGTGATGACCAGGCTGCCTTCCAGGGGCGCGTCCTGCGCCTGCAGGACGATCCGATAGACATGGATCGGCCCGTCGGCGGGATGGGTTTTCAGGCGCTGGGCCTGGGTGGGATGGTCCAGCACCCGCTCCAGGTCCTGTCGATTGCTCTCGTCCAGGGTCAGGTCCAGCTCGCGCAACTGCGCTTCCTGGCGAATCTGCGTGCGCAGATTCTCTTTCAGCAGCGTCTCGGCGCCGTTCCAGAAATTGTCCAGCCGATCGGCGAACTGCGTGTCGAAGGTCTTGCCGGCCTTGTCCAGGGTATCTGCCAGTCGGTCCAGGTCCAGGCCGATCAATTGTTGCGGCGCATAGGCGTCGGTCGGGCTGGCATACAGCCCGCTGTGGGTCGTGTCGAACGTCTGGCGGTTGCCGACCAGGTGCTGGACGAAGACTTCCTTCAGCGTGCGCGATTGCGTGACCCGGCGATAGAGCACCTGCTCGCCGGGTTCGCCCAGCTCCGACAAGGGCCGGTAGCGCGTCTGTTCGAAGGTGTTGAGGTAAATCGCATCGGGGGCCGTCGAGGCGGCCTGGGGGAAGTCCTGCGCCAGTTGCCGCCCCAGGAGCAGGGCAGCGAACCAGCGGAAGTTGGGCTGCTGTTGCGCCAGTAACAGGGTCCGTCCGTTGGTGGCCGCCAGGTTGTCGAAGAGGGCTCGCTGGCGTTGGGCAAGCTGGTCGGGGGAGACGAAGGCGACAGGCGAGGCATGCTGGAAACCATTGCTGTCGGGCAGGCGTTGCGGGGGGTGCATGGCGGGGATTTCCAGCAAGGTGCGCAGGTGGTCGCGTGAAAGGGCCGCCTGCTGCAGTTGGCGTCGGCTGGTTTCAGTGTCTGTCAGGCCGAGCTGGCTGCGCAGCGGTTCGGGCAGGCTCGCCAGGGCCGAGGGCAGGTCGGGCTCCGGGGCTGGCGCCGTGCCTTCGGTGACCGCCAGGGTGAAGTGGTCAGGGTGGCGCAGGATGATATGCCGCTGTCCGGCCTGGGAGGCGCCGATGCCGGCCAGCAATGGGCCGTCCATCGTCTGGTCGCGCAGTTCCAGGCGAACCCCCTCCGCTGGCCAGCCGGGCAGGCTGGCGACGCTGCAGAGCATCAGTCGCAGGCTGTCGCCATGGTGCTGTCGACTTTTGAGAAACAGCCCCTCATAGGCCTGGCTCAAGCGCTCTTCCTGCAGATACCAGTGGGCGTCCCGCACCTGGCGACCGCTCAGTTCACCCGTGGAAAAGCGCATTGCCTCAAGATCGCCTGCGCTGGCATTGACCAGCAGCTCGATGGCGGCCGACTTCGACAGGCGCGGCAGCCGCTGGCGCAGCCGATTCACCAGGGGATCATCGGAGCGCTGCCTGGCGGCGTGGAAACTGTCGAACAGTTCCTGCCGGTGCGAGCGCAGCAGGGGCCTGATCCTCTGCCTGAGCGCCGCCAACTGCGTATCGGCGGTGAGGTACTGGCCATCCAGCAGCCGCTCGCGTTGGTCCGGGGACATCTGCGCCAGGGCATGGCTCCACAGGGTGCCGTCGAGCAGGTGGGCACGTGCCACCCGTACCCTGGGCAGGTCAGGCGACAGGTCGGCGCCATATTCGCCCGCCACCGTCGCCGGCGGATCGTACACCTGCAGAACGCAGATCGCCGGCCAGACCAGTTCCAGGCCCGACAACTGCAACTGCCAGTGCACGTGGGGCACCCCGGTGTTCGCCGGTGGGGCCGTGTCCAGCGTGTCGATGAAGTCGTCGATCTGCCGGTCCAGTTCGAAGCGTGCGCGGGTGTCCAGCAGCAGTGCGGGGACCTGCGGGGATTCGGCGTAGGCGCTGCGCAGCGCCGGGCTGTCGATGCCGCTGACGAGGCGGATGCGCCGGGCGGTCTGCTCGGGCAGGTCGGCGAGAAAGTGCTCGATGGCCTGCTCCAGCGAAACGCTCGGGTCGGCTGTCTTCGAGAGGAGGGTGGGGCTCATGCCGGGTTCCTTGTCGTTGGGTGATGGCTGCCATTCAGCGCGCAAGCCCAGGGCCGGGAGCGGTAGTTAATGCTGGACGCGACAAGGATGTTCAAAGATGTAACAGGTCTGTGCCGGACGTATTTTTTGTCACAAAAATAGCCTTTAAAAACAAGCTGATAGTCGTTCCTTTCGTTTTTTTGGGCGGGGTTGGGTGGCGATTGCCATGCTATTGAACAAGTGTTTAATATCTCTGCGCGCTCCCCATCACTCCACAACGACAAAGGCGAGGGCTGGCATGAACTCCCCATCGATCCCCGACGTTTCCTTGACCCCGCTCACCGGTGGCCAGGCCCTGGTGCGGCTGTTGGCCCGCTATGGTGTCGACACGGTGTTCGGCATTCCCGGCGTGCATACCCTGGAGCTGTATCGCGGGCTGCCCGGCAGCGGTATTCGCCACGTGCTGACCCGGCATGAGCAGGGGGCCGGTTTCATGGCTGACGGCTATGCCCGGGTCAGCGGCAAGCCGGGGGTCTGTTTCATCATCACCGGTCCCGGGGTGACCAACGCCGCTACCGCCATTGGCCAGGCCTATGCCGACTCGGTTGCGCTGCTGGTGATTTCCAGCGTCAATCACACCGCCAGCCTCGGCAAGGGCTGGGGTTGCCTGCATGAAACCCGGGACCAGCGGGCGATCACCGCGCCGATCACGGCGTTTTCCGCTGTGGCGCTGAACACCGACGACCTGCCGGAACTGGTTGCCCGCGCCTTTGCCGTGTTCGACAGCGAGCGGCCGCGGCCGGTGCACATTGCGGTGCCGCTGGATGTGCTGGCCGGGCCGGTCAGCCGCGACTGGAGTGCCGAGGTGGTACGCCGTCCGGGGCGTGGGCTGCCCAGTGCCCAGGCGCTGGAGGAGGCCGCCACGCGGCTGCAGCAGGCCCGGCGGCCGATGATCATCGCCGGCGGCGGTGCCCTGGCGGCCGGGGACGAGTTGCGGGCCCTGAGCGAGCGTCTGGCGGCGCCCCTGTTCACCAGTGTCGCCGGCAAGGGCCTGCTGGCCCCGGAGCTGGCGCTCAATGCCGGTGCCAGCCTGTGCGTCGAGCCCGGCTGGCAACTGATCGGGCAGGCTGACGTGGTGCTCGCGGTGGGCACCGAAATGGCCGATACCGACTACTGGCGCGAACGGCTGCCGCTGAGCGGCGAGGTGATCCGGGTCGATATCGACCCGCGCAAGTTCAACGATTGCTATCCCTGCCGCGTCGCGCTGCACGGCGATGCGCAGCAGACCCTGGCGGCGTTGCTGGCGCGACTGCCGACGGCGTCGCGCGATGCCGCACAGGCGAGCCGGGCGGTCGCGGCCTTGAAGGCCGCCATCCGCGAGGGGCACGGCGCGTTGCAGAGCCTCCACCAGCGGATTCTCGATCGCATCGCGGCGGTGCTGCCGGCCGATGCCTTCATCAGCAGCGACATGACCCAATTGGCCTACACCGGCAACTACGCCTTCGCCAGCCGCACCCCGCGCAGTTGGCTGCACCCCACCGGCTACGGCACCCTCGGCTACGGCCTGCCGGCGGGGATCGGTGGCAAGTTCGCCGCACCGCAACGTCCCGGGCTGGTGCTGGTGGGCGATGGCGGCTTTCTCTACACCGCCCAGGAGCTGGCCACGGCCGTCGAGGAACTGGACAGCCCGCTGGTGGTGCTGCTCTGGAACAACGATGCCCTCGGCCAGATCCGCGACGACATGCTCGACCTGGATATCGAACCGATCGGCGTGTTGCCGCGCAATCCGGATTTTCAACTGCTGGCCCGGGCGTTCGGCTGCCGGGTGGCCGAGCCGCAGAACCTGGAGGCGCTGGAGCGTGATCTGCGCGCCGGGTTCGCGCATGCCGGGGTGACGCTGATCGAGCTCAAACACGCCTGTGTGCGTTAGGGCACTGTCGTGAAAACGACCTGTTTGCGCTGAACGCGAAACTCACGGCTTTCTGCTATTGAACGACTGTTCAGTCTTGGCTATGTTGGCTCCAGCACCCTCGGGTGGCTTGCGGGCTTGCGTTTCTTCAACTTCGAACGAGGCACTGGCATGCGGTTTTCACCCTTTGTCGAACGGATCAGTGGCCAGGGCGTCGCCGCCTGGGATATCCATCATGCGGCGTTCGAAGCCCAGCGCCGTGGCGAGGATGTGATCATCCTCAGTGTGGGCGACCCGGATTTCCCCACCCCCGATTTCATCACCGAGACGGCCATCGAGGCTCTGCGCGAAGGCGATACCCACTACACCGAGATCGCCGGCCGCCTGGCCTTGCGCGAGGCTATCGCCGCCCGCTACGGCCAGCGTTTCGATCGGCCGTTGCAGGCCGCGAACGTGATCACCGTGGCCGGGGCACAGAATGCGTTGTTCATCACCTCGCTGTGCCTGCTCAATGCCGGCGACGAGGTGATCGCCCTGGACCCGATGTACGTCACCTACGAGGCCACCCTCAAGGCCTCGGGTGCGACCCTGGTACGCGTGCCCTGTGCCGCGGACGCAGGGTTCAGGCTCGATGCCGCGTTGCTGGCCAAGGCGATTACCCCACGTACCCGGGCGATCTTCTTTTCCAATCCGAACAACCCCACCGGCGTGGTGCTTGGCCGAGAGCAATTGCAGGCGATCGCCGAGCTGGCCATCGCCCATGACCTGTGGGTGGTGGTGGACGAGGTCTACGAGAGCCTGGCCTTCGAGCGCGAGCATGTCAGTCTCGCGCTCTTGCCAGGCATGGCCGAACGCTGCGTGACCATCGGCAGCCTGTCCAAGTCCCACGCCATGACCGGTTGGCGCATCGGCTGGATCGTCGCCGACGCCACCCTGGTGAGCCACGCCGAGACCCTGGTGCTGAGCATGCTCTACGGCTTGCCCGGCTTCGTCATGGAGGCCGCGCTCAAGGCGGTGCAGGCCCATGACGAGGTGACCCAGGGCATGCGCGACATCTATCGCCGGCGCCGTGACCTGGTGGTACAGGAATTGTCCGGATGCCCGCGGCTCGCGGTGCTCAAGCCCGACGCCGGCATGTTCGTGCTGCTCGATGTGCGCCAGACCGGTCTCACCTCGCTGGAGTTCGCCTGGCGACTGTTGCGCGAAGCCGGGGTTTCGGTGCTCGACGCGGCGGCGTTCGGCGAGCCGGCACAGGGCTTCGTGCGCCTGTCCTTCACGCTTGGCGAGGAACGCCTGGCCGAGGCTTGCCGAAGGATTCGCGAATTCGTCGGGCGGCTGGCCGACGAGCCGGCCCGTCCGCTGATCGAGCCGGTGACGGTGCAGGGCACGGTGCAAGTGGAGGCGACCCGACCGATGATCGAAGTCGACCGCCTGCACAAGCGCTTCGGCAATATCGAGGTCCTCAAGGGGGTCTCGCTGACCGCCCGTGAAGGCGAGGTGATCTCGCTGATCGGCGCCAGCGGCTCGGGCAAGAGCACCTTGCTGCGCTGCATCAATCTGCTCGAAGTGCCGGACCAGGGCCGCATCCTGGTGGATGGTGAAAGCCTCCGGCTCAACTATGACCGCCCCGGCGCGCCGCTGGTGGCCGATGCCCGGCAACTGGTGCGCATCCGTTCGACCCTGGGCATGGTGTTCCAGAACTTCAACCTCTGGCCCCATCGCACGGTGCTGGAGAACCTGATCGAAGCGCCGACCCAGGTCCTGCGCGAGAGCCGCGCCGAGGCCACCGAACGGGCCGAGGCGCTGCTCGAGCGCGTAGGACTGGCGGCCAAGCGCAACGAGTACCCGGCGTTTCTCTCCGGGGGGCAGCAACAACGGGTGGCCATCGCCCGGGCCCTGGCCATGCGGCCCAAGGTCATGCTGTTCGATGAACCCACCTCGGCCCTCGACCCGGAGCTGGTCGGCGAAGTGCTGCGGGTGATCCGCTCTCTCGCCGAAGAAGGCCGGACCATGATCCTGGTGACCCACGAGATGGCCTTCGCCCGCGATGTCTCTTCCCGGGTGGCTTTCCTGCACCAGGGGCTGATCGAGGAAACCGGTTCGCCGGATGAAGTGTTCGTACACCCACGCAGTGAGCGCTGCCGGCAGTTCGTCAACGCTCATCAAACTCGCTAACGCAACATAAGAAGACGGGGCAACATCATGGGATATCGACGTTTGGCAAACTGGTTGGCCGGTGCGGCCTGCATCCTCCTGGCCGACATGAGTGCTGCACAGGCTCAGCCCATCCGCTTCGCGGTCGCGGCAGAACCCTATCCGCCTTACACCGAGAAGCAGGCCAACGGGGAGTGGAAGGGCTTCGAGGTCGACCTGATCCACAAGCTGTGCAGCGAAATGAAGGCCGAGTGCGAGATCAGGGAGGTGGCCTGGGACGGGATCATCCCGTCGCTGCTGGCGAAGAAGATCGACGTGATCTTCTCCTCGATGTCGGTGACCGAGGAACGGGAAAAGCAGATCGCCTTCAGCAAGGCCTACTACGACTCGGCGATCGCCATCGTCGGCCCGAAGGGGGCTTCGGTGAAGCAGTACCCGGATGATCTGAAGGGCAAGATCATCGGCGTGCAGAACTCCACCGTCAGCGCCAGCTACCTGAAGGCCTACTACGAGAAGATCGCCGAGGTGAAGTACTACGACACCCAGGACTCGGCCAACGCCGACCTGATCGCCGGGCGCATCGACCTGATGATGGCGGACGGCACGGCCATGACGGCCTTCGTCAAGACCCCCGACGCCAAGGACCTGGCCTACCTCGGCTCGGTGCCCTACGACCCGATCTTCGGTCGCGGTGTGGGCGCCGGGCTGCGCAAGGACGACACCGAACTCAAGGCCCGCCTGGACAAGGCCATCACGACCCTGCTGGCGAGCAGGGACTATGACGAACTCTCCCGGAGCTACTTCGGTACCAGCGTGAAACCGGCGTTCTGAACACCGTTCCCGGTACACCACCGCCCCTTGTAGGAGCAGGGCTTGCCCGCGAAGGCGTCCCCGGGATCGCTGAAAGGCTTCGCGGGCAAGCCCTGCTCCTACAGGACGGTGCCGATTTCAGAAACGGCGGTAGGTGCGAAGTTTGAGGTCAGTGACGGGAGAGTGAAATGCCAGCAATGTTCGAATTGATCGATTTCAGCGAGCAGGGATGGGGCAGTGCGCTGCTCAAGGGGCTCTGGATGACCCTGCAGATTTCCGCCGGGGCCTTCGTCGTCGGGCTGTTGATCGGCCTGCTGGTGGCCTGCCTGAAAGTCGGCGGGCCGCGGCCGGTGGCGGCGCTGATGCGCGGCTACACCACCCTGTTCCGCGCGGTGCCGGAGCTGTTGCTGATCCTGCTGCTGTACTACGTCGGTTCCATGCTGCTCAACTCGCTGCTGGCCCATTTCGGGCAGGCGGCGGTGAATGTCAGCGGGCCGCTGGCGGCGATCCTGGTGCTGGGGCTGGTGCAGGGCGCCTATGCCTCGGAGATCTTCCGCGCGGCGATCCAGGCGATTCCCTACGGCCAGATCGAGGCGGCCAAGGCCTATGGCCTGACCGGGCTGGCCCTGTTCCGGCGGGTGACGCTGCCGATCATGGCGCCCCATGCCCTGGCCGGCATGGCCAACCTTTGGATCAACCTGATCAAGGACAGTGCGCTGATCAGCGTGGTCGGCACCAACGAGCTGTTGTACACCGCCAAGCAGGGTGCGGGTTCGACGCGGCACTACCTGTTGTTCTACCTCACTGCCGCCGCGCTGTACTACGCGGTGACGCTGGTGTCCAACTACCTGTCGGGACGGCTCGAGCGGCGCATTCGTCGCTGGATGCCTTTGGCTGAGTGAACGCAATGATTCCAGCGTGGATATTCGAGTACACGGCACTGTTGGGGCGCGGCTTGCAGACTACCGTCGGCATCCTGCTGATTTCCAGCGTGCTGGGCTTCATCCTGGCCGTGCTGGTGGCCCTGGCGCGGTTGTCGAAGAACCGCCTGCTGGCCAGGGCCAGCCTGTTCTACACCAGCGTGCTGCGCGGCACGCCGCTGCTGATCCAGATCTACATCTTCTACTACGGCCTGGGCAGCCTGTTCGCGCAGTTCCCGCCGATTCGCGGCAGTTTTCTCTGGCCTTATCTGCGCGACGGCTACTGGTACATCGTCTTCGCCCTGGTGCTGTCGGTGGGCGCCTATGTCGGCGAGGTGATCCGTGGTGGGCTGCTGGCGGTACCCAAGGGCGAGATGGAGGCGGCTTCGGCCTTCGGCATGACGCCGCGCCAGGCACTGTTGCGGGTGCGTCTGCCACGGGCCCTGCGGTTGTTGCTGCCGACCCTGGCGGGGGAGACGGTGATGCTGCTCAAGTCCACGGCGCTGGCCTCGACCATCGCGGTGATCGACCTGCTGGGGGCGGCCAACGTGGTGCGCGCGCAGACCCTGCAGGTGTACCAGCCGCTGCTGCTGGTGGCCGGCGTCTATGTCTGTCTGACGTTCCTGATCGAGGCGCTGTTCGCCTTCGCCGAACGGCGCGGCACACCGCTGCGCAGGTCGGTGTGATGAGCCGGCCCCGGGGTGACGCCGGCCTGGTTGAGCCTGCTTCACGGGACGTCGTCGGTGTCGAATGCTCCATTTCGCAACCCCTTTATCCAGCACCGGCAGATGTGCAGGCCGTTGGCGGGGCTGAAGGTCTCGGGGTTCAGGCACCACTCGAGCCAGAGTCCGTCGAGCATCGCCGATAGGCCGATGGCGGCCAGGCGGGTGTCACGGATCACGAAGCCTTCGCTGTCGGCCAGGTCGTCGAGCAGGCGATGGATCAGGTCGAGGTAGGCGCCGTAGCTGCGCTCGTGGGACTGGCTGACGTGTTCGGAATGGCGGATCAGGCTCCAGAACACCACCCAGACGCCCAGCAGTTGCGGGTCCAGGACCCTGGGTGAGAAGGAACCGACCAGGAACGCCTCGAGTTTTTCCGCGGCGCTGCCGGCCTGGTTGACTTCGTCGAGCAGGCTGCTGGTCAGTTCGCTGGCGAGCTTGTGGTAGGTGTCGGCGATCAGGGCGTCGAGGGTGCCGAAGTGGTGATTGAGCAGGCCGACGGAGACCCCGGCCTCGCTGGCGATACGTCGTACCGAGATGCCGGCATGACCGTCCCGGGCCAGGCAGCGCAGGGTGGCGGCGATCAGCAGGTCGCGACGCTCGTCGGGTTCGGCACGGCGGAATTTGGGAGAGGCGGTTGGCACGCGATGTTCCTTTGTTCGAGAGAGCGGATGGGCGGGTGCCTCACGGCGGTCCGGCAAGCCGCTGCCAGAAGTATCCAGTGGGCACCGGATGTGCGGCGGGCGCGACCACTGCAGGAACGGGCTTGCCCGTGAAAGCTTAGTTGAACGAGTGTTCAATTTCCACTGTCGACGGTAACGATTTTCAACCTTCAATGAGGGGAGGGCGAGGGCATGGCGCAGGATGTTTCGTTCAGTGTGCGCAACAACAACGGCGATCCGGTCCGGGTCGGCGCCTGGCGCTTCGGCGAGCCTGGCGACGGCCTGAAGGTGCACCTGCAGGCCGGGGTCCATGCCGATGAAATCGCCGGCATGCTGGTGCTGCACCTGCTGCTGCAGCGCCTGGCCGGCGCCGAGGCCGCGGGCCGGCTCCGGGGCAGTGTGACCGTGGTGCCGCAGGCCAACCCGCTGGGCATCGGGCAGTTTCGCCAGGGACGGATCCTCGGGCGTTTTCACGAGGCCACCGGGCAGAACTTCAACCGCGGGTTCGACCAGTCGGCGGCGTTGGGGCGGTGCGCGACCAATGTCCAGGCATGGCAGCGCCAACTGGTGGAACTGGCGGCTCCGGCGGATGTGGTGCTGGACCTGCACACCGATGACGAGGCGCTGCCCTACCTCTACCTGCACCGCAGCTTCTGGCCCCGCGGCCGGACCCTGGCGGCCGCGATGAAGATGGACGTGGCAATCATCTGGGACGATGGCGGCGACGGTTCCTTCGAGGAAACCCTCATCGCCCCCTGGTTGCGGGCCGGCGAGACGGCCGGGCGCATGGCGGCGACCCTGGAGTTGCGCGGGCAGGGCGATGTCGCCGACCGTTTCGCCGAGCAGGATGCCGCCGGCCTGTATGCCTGGCTGTGTGCCCAGGGGGTGATCGCCGAGGACCAGGCGGTGGCTGACTGGCCGGTGGCGGCCATGGAAATGGGACACATGGAAACCATCCTGGCACCGTGCCCCGGCGTGCTGGTGTTTGAACGGGAACTGGGCGAGCAGGTCGAGGAGGGCCAGCGGTTTGCGCGGATCATCGGTCGCCCGGGAGACCCGTCCTCGGAGGTGGTGCTGTATGCCGAGCAGGCCGGCCGCATGCTGACGCGCCATCGCGACCGGCTGGTGCCCCAGGGCATGGTGGTGGCGAAGTTCACCGGCAGTCGCCTGTCGCGCAACTGGGCCGGTGGTTTGCTGGACCCAAACTGAGCGGCGTGTTCAGACCGCCAGGCGCATGTCGTACAGCTGGCCGCTGCGAGCCAGCAGGTTGGCATGATGCCGCTCCAGCGCCAGGACCTCCTCGGCCAGGTTGTCCAGCAGCAGGCGGCCGCGGGCGGTGAGTTCGCGGCTGCCGGTCAGCGTCACCAGGGCCCGGCCCAGGCCGCGCAGGATGAACACCAGGTGGTGCTCGGCGCGCTGCATTTCGCTGGCCGGGCGCTGGCGCACGCGCTCCAGGTACTTGAGCCGCATGAGCTGGGCGAAGAACGCCTGGAAATATTCGGCCAGGCCACAGGGGCGGTTCGACCAGGGCAGGAAGTACAGGCGTTCCTCATCGGCCTGGGGATCGACGATCGGGCAGATCTCCTCGATGCAATACAGCAACTGGTGGGCGGTTTCGCGCACCAGTGACTCTTCGACCTCGAGCAGCGAGTGGTCCCTGGCCGAGAGCAGGATCGCGCCGCTGTAGCGCCTGGCCGAGCCGCTGCCCAAGTGACTGTCCGGCAGGTAGCAGATGAGCCGGACCAGGTGACGGAACTGCTCGTGACAGCCGGGCCAGGTCAGGGCGATGCGCGACAGCGCGACATTCACCACATCGCTGAAGAAATGGATGGAATAGCCAGTGTTCTCCAGGCGCTGGCGGGTCGCCTCGTCGCTCGGGAATTCGTAGCAGGGCGCGAGTTCGGCGGCGATCAGCGGGTCGATATCGAAGCGGCGCACGGGTGGGCGGTTGGCGTGCTGGTGCTCCGCGGCTGCCCGGGCGAGGCGCTGCAGCAGCTCCGGCAAGGCCCGCAGGCTCTCCAGCAGGACCCCGCGAGCCGATTGCAGGCCGTCGAGGACCTGGTAGGTCAGGCAGACGCAGCGGCGTGCCCAGATCTGGAAGGCCGGTTCATTGAGGGTTGCCCGTCGCTCGACGGCTGGCAGCAGGATCAGGCTGGCCGTGCTGGCGAAGAACCCGCCGAGTTCGGGCGTGGCGGGAAACAGGCGATAGGCTTCGGCATAGAGGGTGGCGAGGGTGGTGTAGCGGTCCTGGTCGATCTGGTCCAGCAGGCGACTGAAACGGTTGGGCGACGCGTCGGGCATGAAAGTATTGTGCTGGAACAGGTTGTCGAGTTCAGCCGGATGTTTTGGATGCATGCGGGATGGCCTCCTGGCACAAGTTTCCGTTTTTATCGTGAAAGTCCATTTGCTGGACTTGGCCTTATGACTTGCCTTTTTGATCTGTGGTTGCTGAAGCTTTGGATTCAAAGGGTTGTAGAGGGGGTTTGCTATTTGCCGGGTTTGAATATAACGGCTGGATTTCCATTTTCAATATTCTTTAGGTTTCTTCGGATTAAAGAGGTTTGTTGTTTTTATTCTGGTTATTCAGGTGTTTTCTTACATGTAGTTGGCTGGTGAGATAAGTCTGTAGGTCGGTTCGGTTCATGGCGTTTTCAGTGATTCGCTGGAGCGGGTTCCGCAGCCTGGGTGACGGCCTGGGAGCGATCCATGGCCGGCGAGCGACTGGCGGCTCTTGTCAGGAAAATCCCACAGGAGTACAAATGTACTCCATGACGAATCTGACTCCCCGCCGTTCCGCCATCCTGACCTTCATCCGCGAACGCATCGCGGACCACGGCCAGCCCCCGAGCCTCGCCGAGATCGCCGAGGCCTTTGGTTTCGCCTCGCGCAGCGTGGCGCGCAAGCACGTGGTGGCCCTGGCCGAGGCCGGCTTCATCGAGGTCAATGCCCATCAGGCGCGGGGCATCCGCCTGCTCAACCAGCCCGCACGTCCGGCCCTGCTGGAAATCCCGCTGCTGGGGCGGGTGGCGGCGGGGCGGCCGATCGATGTCGATGCGCAGGTTCACGAGCGCCTGTGGCTCGACCCGGCGCTGTTTTCCCGCACGCCGGACTTCCTGTTGCGGGTCCAGGGTGATTCGATGATTGGCGACGGCATCCTCGATGGCGACCTGGTGGCGGTGCGGCGCAATGTCGAGGTGCGCAACGGCCAGATCGTCGTCGCCCGGCTCGATGGCGAAGTCACCATCAAGCGTTTCGAACGCAGTGCGACCGGTATCCGCCTGCTGGCCCGCAACCCGGCCTATGCCCCGATCGTCGTCGACCCTGAACACCAGGAACTGGCCATCGAAGGGGTGTTCTGCGGCCTGGTGAGGCAAGGCTGATGGGTGCCGTGGTCGCGCTCGATTCGCTGCTCGATGAGCGGCGGGTCTGGAAGGGCCGGCCGGCGGTACAGGCCGCCCGCCTGCCCTCGACCGGGCATGCCCGGCTGGATGCGGTGCTGCCCGGCGGTGGCTGGCCGGAGTCGGCGTTGACGGAGATCCTCATCGCCGGCGAGGGCGTGGGCGAGTTGCAACTGCTCTGGCCGACCCTGGCGCGCCTGTCGGCCAGCGGTGAGCGAGTCGTGCTGGTGGCGCCGCCCCATGTGCCTTACCCCCAGGCCTGGCTCGGCGCTGGCGTGGACCTGCGGCAGTTGTCGGTGATCCAGGCCGCTCCCCGTGATGCCCTGTGGGCCGCCGAGCAGTGCCTGCGCTCCGGCAGTTGCGGTGCCGTGCTGTGCTGGCCGCAACAGGCCGATGACCGGGCGCTGCGGCGCTTGCAGGTGGCGGCGGAAAGTGGCCAGACCCTGGCATTCGCCTATCGCTCGCTGGAGGAGGCGATCAACCCGTCGCCCGCTTCCCTGCGGCTCGCCATCGATGGCAGGCCCGCGCAGTTGCGCGTGCTCAAGTGCCGGGGTGGGTTGGCCTATCCGGCACCGATCGCCTTCGGCGCGGGGCATTGAGGTTGGCATGCGCTGGGTCTGCATCGTGTTCCCGCAATTGGCGCTGGACGGTGTGCTGCGGCGCATCCCCGAGCCCGATGCGCCACTGGCGCTGCTGAGCGGTTCGCCGCAACGGCGGGTGCTGCAGGCGGTGAACGCCTCGGCCCGGGCCCTGGGCCTGCGCCCCGGACAATCGCTGACGGCCGCCCATGCGCTGACCAAGGCGTTCGCCACGGCCGAATACGACCCTGCCGAGATCGAGCAGTGGCAGCAGTTGCTCGCCGCCTGGGCCTACGGTTTCAGTTCCCAGGTCAGCCTGCGTTATCCCCGGGCCCTGCTGTTCGAAATCGAGTCCAGCCTGGGCCTGTTCGGCCCCTGGCCGCAGTTGGAGGCGCGCCTGCGCAGGGAGTTGACCGAACTGGGTTTTCGTCACCGGATCGTGGTTGCGCCCCATCCGGCGGCGGCCCGGGTGTTGGCCAATGCCTACGATGGCCTGGCCCTGGCCGACGAGGCCGCCCTGCGACAGGCCCTGGGGCAGTTGTCCATCGACCGGGTCGGGCTGGAGCAGGGCGCGGCCACGGCCTTGTCACGCATGGGCCTGCGCACCCTGCAGCAGGTGCTGGCGTTGCCCCGGCACAGCCTGGCCCGGCGCTTCGAGGCGTCGCTGCTCAAGCATATCGACACCCTGCTGGGCGAGCGGCCGCTGGTCCTGGCGTTCTACCAGCCGCCGGATCGTTTCGCCGCGCGGATCGAACTGAACTTCGACGTGACGTCCCACCAGGCCTTGCTGTTTCCCCTGCGGCGGTTGACCGGCGACCTGGCGGCGTTTCTCTGTGGCCGCGACAGCGGTGTGCAGCGCTTCGACATGCTGCTGGAACATGCCGAAGGCGCCGACACACGGATCAAGGTCGGTCTGCTCAGTGCCGAACGTGACCCGGCGATGCTGTTCGAACTGGCCCGTGGGCGCCTGGAGCAGATCCAGGTCGAGTCGGCGGTGCGCGGTTTTCGTCTGGAGGCCGAGGACCTGCCGGCGTTCGTCCCCCAACACCGCGAGCTGTTCGACGAACGCCCGCAACAGTCCTTGCCCTGGGAGCAACTGCGCGAACGCCTGCGCGCCCGGCTGGGCGACGAGGCCGTGCAGGGCCTGTGCTTCCAGGCCGACCACCGTCCCGAATGCGCCTGGCAGCCGCTGGCCGCCAGTACGCCGGGCCCACTGTCTCAGGCCGGGCCGCTGCGTCCGGGCTGGTTGCTCAGGGAACCGCTGCCGCTGCCCGAGCAGGCGGCGCGGGTGTTGCTCGGGCCGGAACGCATCGAGTCGGGCTGGTGGGACGGCGCGGATGTGCGCCGCGACTACTATCGGGTCGAGATCCGTGGCGGCCGGCAGGGCTGGGCCTATCGTCCGGCAGGTGAGGGCGGCCCGCTGCTGCTGCAGGGCTGGTTCGCATGAGTGGCGAATACGCCGAATTGCATTGCCTGTCGAACTTCAGCTTCCAGCGCGGTGCTTCCAGTGCCCGGGAACTGTTCGAGCGGGCTCGGGAGCAGGGTTATCAAGCCCTGGCGATTACCGACGAGTGCACCCTGGCCGGTATCGTGCGTGCCTGGCAGGCAGCGCAGGACACCGGCTTGCCGCTGATCATCGGCAGCGAGATGCGGATCGCGAACGGCCCCCGTGTCGTCCTGCTGGTGGAGGACCTGGCAGGGTACCAGGTGCTCTGCCGGTTGATCACCCAGGCCCGGCGGCGGGTGGAGAAGGGCCGATACCAGGTGCTGCGCGAGGATTTCGAACAGGCGCTGTCGGGGCTATTGGCCCTGTGGCTACCGGGCCCGGACCTGGCCGAGGCCGATGGGCGCTGGTTGCGCGAGCGTTTTCCCGAACGGCTGTGGCTGGCGGTGGAGCTGCATTGCGGCGAAGACGATGAAGGGCGCCTGGCCCGCCTGCAGGCCCTGGCCGCGACACTGGCGATCCCTGCCGTGGCCAGCGGCGACGTGCATATGCATGTGCGCAGCCGCCGTGCCTTGCAGGACACCATGACCGCCATCCGCCTGCACGTGCGCGTGGCCGATGCCGGGCAGCAGTTGTATGCCAATGGCGAACGGCATTTGCGCAGCCTCGATGTCCTGCGCGGTCTCTATCCGCCAGCCTTGCTGGCCGAGAGCCTGGTGATTGCCCGGCGTTGCCGCTTTACCCTCGACCAGCTGAATTACCAGTATCCCCGCGAGCTGGTACCCGAGGGGCAGACTCCGGCTTCCTGGTTGCGCCACCTGACGGAGCAGGGGCTTCGCCGACGCTGGCCCGAGGGGATCAGCCAGCGGGTCCGGGATCTGATTGAAAAGGAACTGAAGCTGATCGCCGAACTGGACTACGACAGCTATTTCCTGACAGTGCAGGACATCGTCCAGTTTGCCCGTAGCCAGGGCATCCTCTGCCAGGGTCGTGGCTCGGCGGCGAACTCGGTGGTCTGTTATGCCCTGGGGGTCACCGAACTGAACCCGGATCGCACCAACATGCTGTTCGAGCGCTTCCTGTCCCGCGAGCGCAACGAGCCGCCGGACATCGACGTCGACTTCGAGCACGAACGCCGCGAAGAGGTGCTGCAGTACGTCTTCCGTCGTTACGGCCGCGGGCGGGCGGCATTGACCGCGGTGGTCAGCACCTATCACGGCGCGGGGGCGGTGCGCGATGTGGCCAAGGCGCTGGGCCTGCCCGCGGACCAGGTCAATGCCCTGGCCGATGCCTGCGGCCGCTGGAGCGACGAGCCGCCGTCGGCCGAGCGGCTGCGGGAAAACGGCTTCGACCCCGACAGCCCGGTGTTGCGCCGGGTGCTGGGGTTGACCCGGCAACTGATCGGTTTTCCCCGGCACTTGTCCCAGCACCCGGGCGGCTTCGTGATTTCCGAGCAGCCGCTGGACACCCTGGTGCCGGTGGAAAACGCCAGCATGGCCGAGCGGACGATCATCCAGTGGGACAAGGACGACCTGGACAAGGTCGGGCTGCTCAAGGTCGATGTACTGGCCCTGGGCATGCTCAGCGCCCTGCGCCGCTGTTTCGACCTGGTGCAGCAGTATCGCGGCGGGCCGCGCTGGACCTTGGCGAGCATTCCGGCGGACGATGCGGCGACCTACGAAATGATCGGCCGGGCCGACACCATCGGTGTGTTCCAGATCGAGTCGCGGGCGCAGATGTCGATGCTGCCGCGGCTCAAGCCGAAGAACTTCTATGATCTGGTGATCGAGGTGGCGATTGTCCGTCCGGGGCCGATCCAGGGTGGCATGGTGCATCCGTACCTGCGTCGGCGACACGGCCATGAGCCCGAGACCTATCCGTCAGACGATCTCAAGGGAGTCCTGAAGCGGACCAGGGGCGTGCCGCTGTTCCAGGAGCAGGTGATGCAGATCGCGGTGGTCGCGGCAGGCTATACGCCCGGCGAGGCCGACCAGTTGCGCCGCTCCATGGCGGCCTGGAAACGCCACGGTGGGCTTGAACCCCATCGTCAGCGACTGGCCGATGGCATGGCGGCGCGTGGCTACAAGCCGGAGTTCGCCGCGCAGATCTTCGAGCAGATCAAGGGCTTTGGCAGCTACGGTTTTCCCGAGTCCCATGCCGCCAGTTTTGCCCTGCTGACCTACGCCAGTTGCTGGCTCAAGTGCCATGAGCCGGCGGCGTTCGCCTGTGCGCTGATCAACAGTTGGCCGATGGGCTTCTACAGTCCGGACCAGATCCTCCAGGATGCCCGGCGTCACCGCTTGCGGATTCGTCCGGTGGATGTCCGCGCCAGTACCTGGGATTGCAGCCTGGAGCCGGACGAGGGGCCGCAGCCGGCGCTGCGCCTGGGGCTGCGGATGATCCGCGGGTTTCGCGAGGAGGATGCGCGGCAGATCGAGGTGGCCAGGCAGTGCAGGGGCTTTGCGGATATTGCCGACCTGATCGAGCGGGCGCGGCTCGATGGCCGGACCCGCGAGCTGCTGGCGGATGCCGGTGCCCTGCGTGGCCTGGCGGGCAATCGTTACCGGGCCCGCTGGGAAGTGGCCGGGGTCGACCCGCAACTGGGCCTGTTCGCCGGCTTGTCACGGGAGGCCGAGACCGCGGTGGCCCTGCCGCGGCCAAGTGTCGGCGAGGACCTGCAGGCCGACTATGCCAGCCTGGGCACGACCCTCGGACCGCATCCGCTGGCCTTGCTGCGTGGGCAACTGCGTGCCTTGCGCTGCCGCAGTTCGCGGGAACTGCTGGCGCTCGAACATGGGCGACCGGTGAGCATCGTTGGCCTGGTGACCGGCCGCCAGCGTCCGGGTACGGCCAGCGGCGTGATTTTCGTCACCCTGGAAGACGAGTTCGGCAACACCAACGTGGTGGTCTGGCGCGACCTGGCCGAACGCCAGCGACAGGTGCTGGTGGGTTCGCAATTGCTGAGGGTGGATGGGCGCCTGGAAACCGAGGGCGAGGTGCGCAATGTGATTGCCGGACGCCTGAGCGACCTGAGTCCGATGCTGGCGGACATCACCGTGCGCAGCCGGGATTTCCGCTGATCTTTCTGGCCTTGCGCGACCCTCTCTGCGAGCATGGCTTGCCCGCGAACAGCCCCCGGAGTCGACGCCTCAATCCTCCGCCTTGACCGTCGCGACATCGTCGGCCTTGACCCGCACCTTCTTCCCGGAGATGTCCCGGAACTCATAGAACCCATCGGCACCGTGGGTCTTCGGCATGTCCCTGGTCAGGTACTGGGTGCCGTTCTGCAAGGTCACGACCGTGGGCGTCGAGCAGCCGCCCAGGGCCAGCAGGGCTGCCGTCAACAGTGACAGGCTCAGGGTTCTCGCTTTCATGGGTATCTCCAGACTCACGGGTTGATGATCATCCGTATCGCAAATTGCCGGCTCAGACAGGGTGAGCGGGCCCGCAGGCTGTGCCTATAATCGGCTCGAACGTTGTTCCCAGTCGCCAGCCGGAAGCCTTTCATGACCGATCTTTCGTCGTTCGCCATCACGCAAAAATGGCCCGCTCAACATCCAGACCGCCTCCAGCTGTATTCGTTGCCGACCCCCAACGGCGTCAAGGTGTCGATCCTGCTCGAAGAGCTGGGCCTGCCCTACGAGCCGCACCTGGTCAGCTTCGCCACCAACGACCAGTTGACCCCGCAGTTCATGTCGTTGAACCCCAACAACAAGATTCCTGCCATTATCGACCCGGATGGCCCGGGCGGCCAGCCGTTGCCGCTGTTCGAGTCCGGGGCGATCCTGGTCTATCTCGCCGAGAAGACCGGTCGTTTCCTCTCCGTGGACCCGGCGACCCGCTATGAAACCCTCCAGTGGCTGATGTTCCAGATGGGCGGAATCGGCCCGATGTTCGGCCAGCTCGGCTTCTTCAACAAATTCGCCGGCAAGGACTACGAGGACAAGCGGCCACGCGACCGTTATGTCGCCGAAAGCAGGCGACTGCTGGGGGTGCTCAACCAGCGTCTGGAGAACCGCCGCTGGATCATGGGCGACGACTACAGCATCGCCGATATCGCCACCTTCCCATGGATTCGCAACCTGATCGGCTTCTACGAGGCCGGCGAGCTGGTGGGCATCCAGGACTTCTCCCACGTCACCCGCGCACTGGAGGCGTTCCTCGCCCGGCCGGCGGTGATCAAGGGGCTGACCATTCCGGGTTGAGTCGACAGTGCGAAGCCTGGCCGGTCAGCCCAGGTGTTCGGCAAGCAAGGGCAGCAATTGCTCGCAGGAGGCTGCGAACTTGTAGTCCAGCAGTTCATCGGCGCGGGTCTTGCCCAGGTTGATGGCAATCAGCGGCTTGCCGCGTTCGGCCACGCGCTTGCACAGGCGAAAGGCCGAATAGGCCATCAGCGACGAGCCGACCACCAGCAGCCCCGCCGCCTGCTCGGTGCAGGCCAGGGCGCGGCTGGCGGTCGCCGGGGCGACGTTTTCGCCGAAGAACACCACATCCGGTTTCAGCCGCTCGCCCTGGCAGTGGGGGCAGCGGGGGACCTGGAAGTCCGACTCGAAATGGGCATCGAGCAGGGTGTCGCCATCGGGCGCCTGGTCCGCCTCGATCTCCAGCAGATAGGCGTTCTGTGTTTCCAGCGCGTGCTGCACGGCATCGCGCTCCAGGCGGATGCCGCAATCCAGGCACAACACCTTGTGCAGGCTGCCATGCAGCTCGATCACGTCATGGCTGCCGGCCTGGTCGTGCAGGGTATCGACATTCTGCGTGATCAGGCCGCTCAGGTGCTGGCCCGCCTGCAGATTGGCCAGCGCCCGGTGGGCGGCATTCGGCCGTGCCTGGCGCACCCGTGGCCAGCCGAGCATGGCCCGGGCCCAGTAGCGACGGCGGGCCTGGGGCGAACCGAGAAACTCCTGGATCATCATCGGCGCCTTGCCCCGGCGTACGCCGGCGCTGTCGCGGTAGTCGGGGATGCCGGAGGAGGTGCTGATGCCGGCACCGGTCAGCACCAGAAAGGGTTGCCCGGCCATCAGGGGCAGCAGGGTTTCCAGGGCGCTGTCGACTTGCGGGTCGGGCATGAGGTCATCTCCGGTGGGCGAAAGGCGGGCGGCAAACCAAGCATAGTCGCAGGGTTTCCCGGGGAACAAGCTTGCCCTTGCGCACTGGTCGCGGCGCGTAGGATAGTGCCTTCAGTGAACGGATGCTTGAGGTTCAGCCCCATGGTGTACAGCATTCGCCTGGCCCGTGACGAGGATGCCGAAGCCATCAGCCAGGTGATCATCCAGGCACTGCGTGAGAGCAATGCCGCGGATTATCCGGCAGCGGTGATCGACCGCGTCGAACAGCGCTTCGGCCCGCAGGATGTGCGCAGCCTGCTGGGCATTCGGAGCATGCTGGTGGCCCAGCAGGGAGAGCGGATCATCGGCACCGCCAGCCTCGATGGCGAGGTGGTGCGCAGCGTGTTCGTGGCGCCGCGGGCCCAGGGCTCCGGCGTCGGCCGGGCCCTGTTGGCCGAGGTGGTCCGGCTGGCCCGGGAGGCGGGTGTCGGGTGGTTGAAGGTGCCCTCGACGGTGACCGCCGAAGGCTTTTACGCACGGCTGGGGTTCGAGGCTGTGCGTGATGTCTGGCACGGCGAGGAACGCACCATCGTCATGCAACTGCGGCTGGTCGCCTGAGCGCCTCAATCGTCGCGGGTCAGCACTTCCAGCAGTTCGATCTCGAACGTCAGGTCGGCACCGGGCGCCACCCGCGAGCCCATGCCGCGCTCGCCATAGGCCAGGTGCGCCGGCACGAACAGCCGGCGCTTGCCGCCGACCTTCATGCCCATCAGGCCGATATCCCAGCCCTTGATCACCCGGCCGGTGCCGATCACGCACTGGAACGGCTTGCCGCGGCTGTAGGAAGAATCGAATTCGCTGCCATCGGCGAGCGTGCCGCGGTACTGGGTGGTGATCAGCGCGCCCTTGACCACAGCCTTGCCGTCGCCTTCGAGCAGGTCGGTGACCTGCAGTTCTGTCTCTGTCATGACTTCTCCAGGGGGGCTACCCCATGAATGATTTCCAGCTCGGCGCGCCGAGGGCGTGGTGGATGTCGAGCAGGGTGATTTCGCCGAGCAGGCGGGGCGTGGCGGTCCGTTCGGATCAACACAAGCAACATGCGGGAGAGGCGACTGTTATTGCGGGTGAAAAACAGCGTGCAGGTATAGCAAAATCGACTCTCTCGAACAAGAAGAGTGACGGGCGTCGACGGGCTGTCTTTACGCGGCGCTTGCCGGCGGCCGGCGTGACCTCGGTCGAGGGTCGAGGCACATTGCCACTAAACCGCTATGGCGCACCTTGAGCATGGATTAAGATAGCCACTGGCTATTTACCTTTTGCGTGCCCATGTTCAAGTTGACTGGTTTTCACGGATGAGCGAGTGGATCGAGGCGTTTGTCGCGGTGTCGATGGTTGCCCTGATCGTCGTGTTCTGGTGGCGCGGGCGCCAGGCTCGCCGGGAGCTGGCCGAGTGCCGGACGCTCTTGCACCGGTTGAGCGAGTGCAACCGGCGCGGCGAGACCGGTGACGATGCCGAGCGTTTCCGGCGCAGCCAGTATTTCGCCCGGATCGGCACCTGGGACTGGGATGTCGATACCGAGAAGCTCTACTGGTCGGAAGCCATCTACGGCATGTTCGGCTACAAGGTCGACGAAGTGGTGCCGTCCTACGAACTGTTTTGCGCCAGCGTGCACCCCGATGACCGGGACAGGGTACGTGCCGGCGAGTTGCGCTGCATCGAGACCGGTGAGAACCACGATGAGGAATACCGGGTGATCTGGCCGGATGGCAGTATCCACTGGCTGCGCGAGACCGGTAACGTGGTGAAGAACGTCCACGATTCGGTGGTCAAGATGATGGGTGTGGTCCGCGACATCACCGAGGAAAAGGCCTGGGCCAGCCAATTGCATACCCTGGCCCACAACGATGCCCTGACCGGGCTGCCCAATCGCCTGGTACTGGAGGAACGGCTGTCCCGGGCCCTGGAGCGTGCCCGTGATGGCGGAACGCGGGTGATCCTGGTGTTTCTCGACCTGAACGGCTTCAAGGAAATCAACGATGCCCATGGTCACGCCGCCGGCGACCAGATACTGATCGCCACCGCGAACCGCCTGAAGAACCTGATGCGGGTCTCCGATACCGTGGCGCGCATCGGCGGCGACGAGTTCGTGCTGATTTTCGAGGGGTTGGCGCAACAGGGGATTGGCCTGTCGGAAGAGATTCATCGCCTGTGTGGGAAGGTGCTGATCGAGCTGTCGGTACCGATCAGCCTCGACGAACAGCCGATTCGTATCGGTTCCAGCCTGGGCGTGGCGGTTTTCCCCGATCATGCCGTGAGCATGGACACCCTGATCCACATCGCCGACCTGGCGATGTACGACGCCAAGCGCAGTGGCAACAACCAGTATCGCCTGGGCCGATCGGCCGTGCTGGCGGCCGGTATCGACTGAATATCAGCACGTCGTGGGAACCACGCATAAACGCATGTAGGACATGCACATCGTCCAGGCTGCGATTTCCTGTCCGAATAGAGTATTGTGGTGGTCTGCGCAAAAAAGTCATAAACCCGGGGTATCCGGGCAGTTATCAGATTGAGGGTGTCATGGGTCAGGAAAGCATCAACTGGGACAAGCTGGGTTTCGACTACATCAAGACCGACAAGCGCTACCTGTCTTACTTCCGCAAGGGGGAGTGGGACAATGGCGTGTTGACCGAAGACAACGTCCTGCACATCAGCGAAGGCTCGACCGCGCTGCATTACGGCCAGCAGTGCTTCGAGGGCCTGAAGGCCTACCGTTGCAAGGATGGTTCGATCAACCTGTTCCGGCCTGACCAGAACGCCGCACGCATGCAGCGCAGCTGTGCCCGCCTGCTGATGCCGGCGCCGTCGACCGAAGCCTTCGTCGAGGCCTGCCGCCAGGTCGTCAAGGCCAACGAGCGTTTCATTCCGCCGTACGGCACTGGCGGTGCGCTGTACCTGCGTCCGTTTGTGATCGGCGTGGGTGACAACATCGGCGTGCGTACCGCACCGGAGTTCATCTTCTCGATCTTCTGCATCCCGGTCGGCCCGTACTTCAAGGGCGGCATGAAGCCGCACAACTTCGTGATCTCCAGCTACGACCGCGCAGCCCCCCAGGGCACCGGTGCAGCCAAGGTCGGCGGCAACTACGCGGCCAGCCTGCTGCCGGGCTCCGAAGCCAAGAAAAATGGCTTCGCCGACAGCATCTACCTGGATCCGCTGACCCATTCGAAGATTGAGGAAGTGGGTTCGGCCAACTTCTTCGGCATCACCGCCAACAACGAGTTCGTCACGCCGAAGTCGCCTTCGGTACTGCCGGGTATCACCCGTCTGTCGCTGATCGAGCTGGCCGAATCGCGCCTGGGCCTGAAAGTGGTGGAAGGCGATGTGCTGATCGACAAGATCGGCGACTTCACCGAAGCCGGTGCCTGCGGTACCGCCGCGGTGATCACGCCGATCGGCGGCATCGAATACCAGGGCAAGCTGCACGTGTTCCACAGCGAAACCGAGGTCGGCCCGGTGACCCAGCGCCTGTACAAGGAACTGACCGGCGTGCAGACCGGTGACATCGAGGCGCCAGCCGGTTGGATCGTCAAGGTCTGATCGACTACTGAGCCCGGCTGTCTGAAAGCCCGGGGCGAGTGATCGCCTCGGGCTTTTCTGTTTTTGCGACGTGCTGAACGGGCCTTTTGCCGGGTGGCGCTTGCATGTGGCGTGATCTCGGAATACTGTATGGATAATCAGTATTCGAGTATGTCCCATGCAACTCATCGCCAAGCTCGGCATTCTCGCCGACGCCGCCAAATACGATGCCTCGTGCGCCAGCAGCGGCGCGCCCAAGCGCAGTTCCCGTGGCCGTGACGGGCTCGGTGCCACCGACGGCATGGGCATCTGCCATAGTTTCACCCCGGACGGCCGCTGCGTCTCGCTGCTCAAGGTGCTGCTGACCAACTTCTGCCTCTACGATTGCCAGTACTGCGTCAACCGCCGTTCCAGCAATGTGCCGCGGGCACGGTTCACGCCGGAGGAGGTGGTGCGCCTGACCCTCGATTTCTACCGGCGCAACTGCATCAGCGGGCTGTTCCTCAGCTCCGGCATCATCCGCTCGGCCGACTACACCATGGAGCAACTGATCCGGGTGGCGCGGCTGTTGCGCGAGGAGCACCAGTTCCGTGGCTACATCCACCTCAAGACCATTCCCGACGCCGACCCGCTGCTGATCGAGGAGGCCGGGCGCCTGGCGGACCGCCTGAGCGTGAACATCGAGCTACCCACCGAGGCCAGCCTCAAGCGCCTGGCGCCGGAGAAGCGGGTGACCACCATCCGCCAGGCCATGGGGACCATACACCTCGGCCAGCAGGCGGTGGCGGGCGAGGCCAGGGCGCCGCGTTTCACCCCGGCCGGGCAGAGCACCCAGGTGATCGTCGGCGCCGATGCCACGGACGACCGCACCATCCTGCGCAACGCCGAATCGCTCTACCAGGGCTATGGCCTCAGGCGCGTCTACTACTCGGCGTTCAGCCCGATCCCCGACAGCCCCGACAGCGTACCGCTGGCTGCGCCCCCCTTGCTGCGTGAACACCGCCTGTACCAGGCCGACTTCCTGATGCGCGGCTACGGCTACAAGGCGGGCGAACTGCTGGAACAGTCGAGCAACCTGGCGCTGGACATCGACCCCAAGCTCGCCTGGGCGCTGGCCAACCGCGAGGTCTTTCCGCTGGATGTGAACCGTGCCGAACCGGCGTTGCTGGCGCGCATTCCGGGGATCGGCCTGCGCAGCGTGCAGCGCATGGTCGCGCTGCGGCGGGAGCGGCGCATTCGCTACGACGACCTGATCCAGCTGCGTTGCGTGCTGGACAAGGCCCGGCCGTTCATTGTCACCAGCGACTATCGGCCGTCCCAGGCGGAAGCCTGCAGCGGCCTACTGCGCAGTCGCTTGCGCGAGCCCCAGGCACCCCTGCAGATGGGGTTGTGGGGATGATCGCGCTGGACTGTGACGATGATTTCGCGACCTGGCGTGACCAGGCGCGGGTGCTGCTCGGTCATGGTATCGACCCGGTCGACGTGACCTGGAGCCAGGGGCCGATGGCCGACCTGCTGGCCGGATCCACCCCGTTGCCCACGGGCCCGGGGGTGTTCTGTGCGCGGGTGCCGGCGGCCTTGCTGGCGCATCTCGAACAGGCCGCCCGCTACCGTGGCGAGCAGCGCTGGAATCTGCTCTATGAGGTGCTTTGGCGGGTCGCCCATGGCGACCGCACCGCCATGCTCGCCGGCGACCGCCTGGGCAGCGAGTTGCAACGACGGATCCGCCAGGTCGGTCGCGAGGCCCATCACCTGCATGCCTTCGTGCGTTTCGTGCCGCTGCCCGAGGCCCTGGCCGAGCGGCTGCAACTGGACCTGGTGGCCTTCCATGAGCCGGCCCATGACATTCTCGCCAGTGCCAGCGGGCATTTCGCCGAACGAATGGGCCGGCAACGCTGGCTGATCGCGACGCCGCGTGATGGCATCCGTTTCGATGGCGAAACCCTCGACTACCGGCGCCACTGCCCCGAGCAGTGGCGCCAATGGGCCCGGCATGCCGATGATCCCGGTGCTGAATTGTGGCTGACCTACTACCGGCACATTTTCAACCCGGCCCGGGTCAATCCCGATGCGATGCGCCAGCACATGCCGGGGCGTTTCTGGCGGCATCTGCCGGAAGGGCCGCTGATTCCCCGGCTGGTGGGGCAGGCGCGACAGGGCAAGCAGCGCGACGGGCAGGCGCAGGAGGTGGGGTTGCAGGAGGGCAAGCGGATTGCGGGCCGCAAGGGCTCGCCAGGCCATGGCCTGGCAAGCTGAGGCAAACCGGTTTGGCTGAGCCCGATCAGTCGAGGTGAGTGAACAGATAGTCTTCCGGCAGGCGCGACTTCGGCAGGCTGGCATTGAAGTCGCTGTCGCTGCGATAGCCCAGGCAGACCAGTACCACGCTGGTGAGGCCTTGTGCATGCAGGTTCAGTTCGGCATCCACCGCCTTGGCATCGAAGCCTTCCATCGGCGTGGCATCGATACCCAGCGCGGCGGCACCGAGCAGCAGAGTGCCAAGGGCCAGGTAGGTCTGCTTCTCCATCCAGTGCTGCAGGTCTTTCTGCTCATAGCGGTGCAGGTCGACGAAGCCCGAGCGGATCTGTTGCTGGCCGCTTTTGGCGGTATCGCTGGCGAAGCGTCCGTCGGCCTGTTCCTGCTGCAGCACCTTCTCCAGGTGGCTGTCGCTCATGCCGGTGCGGGTACAGAGGGCGATCACGTGGGAGGCATTCAGTATCTTCGGTTCGTTGTAGGCGAAGCGTCCCTCGGCGCCCTTGGCCAGGCGCGCCTTGCCCTCGGCGGTGGAGGCCACGATGAAGTGCGAAGGTTGCGAGTTGACCGATGAAGGGGCGTTGCGCAGCAGGGTCAGCAGTTCGTCGATGGCGGCCTGGGGAATGCGTTTCGAGGCGTCGAAGGCCTTGGTGGTGTAACGCTGGGCGGTGATGTGCGCGAGGTTCATCAGGAACTCCATGGAAGCGGGATGAGGGATTGGCGCTGATTCTGATCTTCGTGCTCGGAGAGATAAAGGGGTAAGATCGGTTAGCTCTTTCACTCCCGGTGTGAAAATGATCCGATTCGATGACCTGGCGCTTTTCGTTCGCTCCGCCGCCCTGGGCAGCTTCTCCAATGCCGCCCGCGAGGTGGACCTGCTGCCTGGCCAGGTCAGCGCGGCGATCCAGCGCCTGGAACGTGAGCTGGACATCTGCCTGTTCGCCCGCTCGACCCGCAGCCTGCGCCTGACCGCCGAAGGCGAGCGCTACCTGCCGTATGCACGCGGTGTGCTGGAGACCCTGCGCGAAGGGCGCGAGCAACTGCATGTCGAGTGCCTGGAGTTGCAGGGTACTCTGCAGATGGCGGTTTCCTCCGACCTCGGGCGCAACCTGCTGTCACCCTGGCTGATCGAGTTTCGCCGCCTGCATCCGCGGTTGATTCTGCGCCTGTCCGTCTCCGACCAGATTTCCGACGTCTTCCGTGATCCCGTCGATGTCGCGATCCGTTACGGTCAACTCGAGGATGCGAGTTTCGTCGCCTTGCCCCTGGCGGAAAATCGCCGGGTGCTGGTGGCGGCCCCGTCCTACCTGAAAGCCCACGGGCGCCCGCGCAGCCTCGATGAGCTGGCCGGACACAATTGCCTCTGCTACGTGCTGCAAGGTCGCTACTACGACAAATGGGCGTTCTACAAGGACGGCCAGCGCCGGGACGTCTCGGTGACGGGCACGCTGTTCAGTGACGATGCCGATGTGGTGCGGCACTGGGCGCTGGCGGGTGAGGGCATCATCTACAAGGCCTGGCTGGAAGTACGCGCCGATATCGCGGCCGGGCGCCTGGAACTGTTGCTGCCCGAATATCATGGCGAGAGCACCCGGCTGCAGTTGGTGTGTCCTCATCGTCGGCAGATTTCCGCCTCGGTGCAGGCCCTGTATCAGTTTCTCCAGGGAAAATTCCGTGAGTTGGATCGGCAGGGACCGATGCTGCCGCCCTGAAAACGGGTAGTGCCGGCAATGAAAAAGCGGGAAGATGACGGGCAAGTGTTTCCCTGATTCACCGCTTCATCCGAATCAGAACGCAATCCCTTGAAAATCATAAGCTTGCGAAATGTGTCGAATACGGGAAATTGGCGCCGGTGAACTTGCTTCAAGGGGAGGGGATGTATATATTCGTGCCCTTGTCGCACCGGTACCGAGAGGCCTTGAGCTTCTCCAGCTCCGCATGAGCCGCCGTGTCGACCGCTTCACCGCGCTGCCGCCCGAATGGCGAAATTGGTAGACGCATGGGACTTAAAATCCCCCGTTCGAAAGGACGTGCCGGTTCGACCCCGGCTTCGGGCACCATCTCAGATTCCATAGAGCGCTTACGAGATCTCTGGAACCCCCGAAAAACCTGCCTTCTGGCGGGTTTTTTCGTTTTTGCCTTCCATCAGATTCCAGGCCTGTACACGGAAATCCAGCCGTTTAGGGGTACAACAGCCAGTTCGATAAAGGGGGTGTACCCTTATGTCGCGTACAACTGTTCCGCTTTCTGATGATCGTGTCCCGAGAAGTGGTGTAACTGAACCAACCGAAGGCGCCCTGCGGGCGAAAGAGGATGGTCATCGTGGTTCTTGGCTAACGTTGAGTTTGCGAAGACCTAACGAACACCAGGGAAATCACGATGCCCAAGCCCACTATCGCATTGACCGAGTTGGTTGAGAAAGGGGCAGACGCTGATCTGCTCAAGCAAATGATCCAGTACGTCGCTCAGCGCATGATGGACCTCGATGTCGAAGGCCTGTGCAACGCCGGCTTCGACGTCAAAAGCCCTGACCGGACAAACAGCCGCAACGGCTACCGTGATCGCCTCTGGCAAACCCGCACCGGTGATGTTGATCTGAAGATTCCCAAGCTGCGCCAAGGCAGCTATTTCCCAGGCTTCCTGGAGCCACGGCGCATTGCCGAAAAGGCCATGGCAGCGGTCATTCAGGAGGCTTACATCCAAGGCGTCTCGACGCGTTCGGTCGATGAACTGGTCAAGGCCATGGGCATGACCGGCATCTCCAAGAGCCAGGTGTCACGGCTGGCTGGCGAGATCGACGAACGCGTCCACGCCTTTCTCGACCGCCCCCTCGAAGGCGACTGGCCCTACCTCTGGATCGACGCGACCTACGTCAAAGTGCGGGAGGCCGGGCGTATCGTTTCGGTCGCCGTCATAATCGCCGTGGCCGTGAACACCAATGGTGGGCGTGAAATCCTGGGCATGCGGGTCGGTCCATCGGAGGCAGAGCCGTTCTGGACGGACTTCCTGCGCAGCCTGATGCGACGGGGCCTGCGGGACGTAAGGCTGGTGATCTCCGATGCCCACGAAGGCCTCAAGGCCGCCGTTTCCAAGGTTTTCCACACCACCTGGCAGCGCTGCCGCGTGCACTTCATGCGCAACGTCATGGCCCATGTCGGCAAGATCCTGGTCACCACGTTATGCTGACCCTCTGTATCGAACCGTCGTCGACTATCAATCGCACAAGGCCGAAAACGTTTGGGCAGTCAGTCCATCCGTCGATGGATTGGACGGGAAGAGATTGGCTTAATGTGCATATTCGAGCATCCTGCACAGACATACTTCCTGATCTCGACGATATTCTATGAGCAAGCCTGTTTTTCCCCAGCCCTTTTTAGCGATTGGTTGCTCCCAATGTCGTGATCTTGCCAGCCTGGATTTCGAAATTACCATGGCATTCCAGCCCATAATCCATGTGCCCTCAGGCAGACCGTTCGCCTATGAGGCACTGGTTCGCGGTCTGAAGGGCGAAAGCGCTGGGGAAATTTTGGCCAAGGTATCCCCCGACAATTTGTACCGCTTTGATCAGGCCTGTCGCGTGAAAGCCATCGAGCAAGCGGCTGCACTGGGGTTGGGGCGGCAGACAGACTGTAAGTTGAGCATCAACTTTCTGCCAAATGCCGTCTACCGTGCCAACACTTGCATTCGGGCTACCTTAGAGGCAACTCGAACATTCAACTTCCCCGCCAACCTGCTCATGTTCGAAGTGACCGAGGGCGAGCGGATCGAAGACACCGAGCACTTGAAGTCAATCTTCAAGGAGTACGAGCGACAGGGCTTCACCACTGCAATAGATGATTTTGGCTCGGGTTACTCAGGGCTGAATCTACTCGCAGAGTTTCAGCCTGCTGTACTCAAGCTAGATATGGCACTCACTCGGGGAATCAATCAGGATTTGGTTCGCCAAGCCATCGTCGCCGGCATCGTATTGGTGGCCAAGCGATTGGGCATTACGCTTATTGCCGAAGGGATTGAGACTGACGAAGAGAGCCAAGCTTTGGTGGCGCTGGGTATTGATTTGATGCAAGGTTATTTATTTGCTCGGCCTCAGATAAATGGGTTGCCGTTGTTTGAGCGGCTTTCTTGATCTTATTCTGATAGAACAGCTTGACTTAACCTTCGTGAACCCAGTGCGGATTAATCACCAGGCTTTTGGCATCCGTTGTCTCGGAGTCGTCCCAAGCAAGCGGAGCGAGCCGGCCCCGGACGGGCCAGAGGCATGGGGATGCAAGCGAGCCCCAAGGGTCGCAAACTCGCCAAAGCAGCTTGCGGTTTACGACAGGTCATACGGCCTCGAGCCAGTGCATCGTCACGTCTGGCACTGGGCGGTCACCGGTTATTGCGAAGGAATTCAATCAGCTCCCGTGCACTGGGGCAGGAAGGGTGAGCCGATGAGTGCTCGACGCTGAATCCCCAGTGTGTGACAGCCTTTTTGGCAAAAGCGACTTTGCTGCCAGGCCCTCGAGCACCTCGCTGTGCAGCAACCTGCTTGACTCTCTCCCAGGGTTTTTCTGCTGTTTGCTCCGGCGCTTCTTCAAAAAAATCATCAGTTTTCAGCCAGGCGTTCATGGCCTGGGTGTCTGCCAGGAACCAAGCCTCCAGTGCCTTGACGGCCACAAACGCAAAGCGAATGCGCTGATGGGACACCCGGTCTCTGACCGTCTGCACATGAGCTTCATCCTCCAAGTCCGTGAGGATGAAAATCTCTTGCGCCCCCGCTTCATCCAGTCGATCGACAAACGCTTCGATGTTATGGGGTAGCAGGTTACCCCCACCGTTCGCATCGACCACCGGCGTGACCAACTCGTAGCCGCAGGACTGCAACAACGTTCTGAATGACAGCGACTCAACGACGATTCTTTCGCTGGCGCCCTCCACGATAAAACCGGCCTTTACCATGGTAATCCTCCGTCAAAGAGGTTGGTCAGCCAGGCCGTATCGAGAGGGATCTGAGCTTTCTTAACACCCGCGTTTGAAGCGGCTTGACTGCGGGTCTTACCGTCCTGCTTACTGACGAAATAGAGCTCTGTGGTCTCCAGGCTGCGGACAATCGACTCACTGTGTGTGGTCAGAAAAACAGGATGTTTGACTGAAGCGCTATCGCGCATCAGTTGTACCAGCTCACCAATGGCTTTGGGATGAATGCCGCGTTCTGGCTCCTCAATGATGGTGATACCCGTCTTGCTCGTACGACTTAGTACGGCAGTCAGAATGCACAGCACATAGATCGTGCCATCTGACACCAGCTTTGCCGGAAAGCGTGTTTTTGTTCCTGACTCCTTGAAGGTAATGACCGTCGATCCATCCAAGCGTTGCTTCTCAGTGGAGAGGCTTTCCATTCCGGGGACGATCAGCTCCATCCATTCCAGGACTTGGTCCCTGAAATCAGGGTCCTTCTCAAGGACAGTCAGCATGGACGTAACATTCTTCCCTTGAGTGTCCAGCTCGGTGGTATCGGTGGTCGAACTATCCGGCTCCTTCGCCGCCATCGGATCAATACGGAACACCTTGGTATTGGTCAAAAACGCACGAAGTGGACTCTGCCCCAACAGCATCAGTGCCGCCAGATCCTGCGGGTAGTCAGGCAGGCTTTGGAGACCCGTCGACTCGCCCATTTGGACTTTTAAATCCGCCCCCGGACGTCGATCAATCAACAGTTTGCCATCCACCTTCAACATCTCTGCCAACTGAGGTTTCTTGTCCAGGGAGCGGATCGTGAGGCTGTAATCGTGGAGGTTGCCATCCAGCTCAACCTCCATGGAGAAACTGATGCTGGTGCGCAGCTCCTTGCGGTACTTGTAACAGTGAATCTGAGAAAAGCCTCCAAACTGCGTCCTGGCCTGTGACGCACCGAATTTGACGACTGCCCCCATGAATGCCAGAGCATCGGCAATGTTGCTTTTCCCAGAGCCATTGGCACCTGCAAATACCAGAAACGGCGAGACATCCTTAAGCTGAAAATCAGCCAAGCTCTTAAAGCCTTTTATGTGCAGCTTCTTGATATTCATGAGGTTTCCTGTCGATCATTCTGAGCTTCAGTAGGCGTCGGGTTTGCCCCGTCAAAGGGGGCCTGAAGAGCCTTTCTGACACCGGCTCGCTTCAACACCTCTCCCCAAGACTCAATACGAAATTCGGGACCTTGCTTCACAATACGTGTGCCGAACTCTAGGTTGAGTACTCGCACGTAGTCGTCAATCTTGCCTTTGCTAAGCCCCGTCAACGCCGCAACGCTGGTAGTCGTCGCACGCTCCAGGCGGTCGATCGCGGCCAGGGTCACAAACAGCCGTCCAGCATGCCCCTTGGGATACTGAGGAACGCCATGCTCATTCACTTCGTATTCGCTCATACGGGTCACATCTGTTCCACTAAACGGAACTATAAAGCCGGTCGGCAGGCACGTCGAATAGTTTCTCGATCGATACGACAGTGAGCTCGCTGCGATGCGGACCTTGCGCTCCCATAGAGCTTGGGCCTCATCATGCAGCGTTGTGTATGATCAGGGGGGCCCTGACCATGATGATGGACGGGAACCGGCTCGCTTACCTCATGCAGCGGTACAACTGGACAAGACCGCATCAGCACAACGGCTTCGTACCGCCGGCGGTTGCGGAAGAAAAACTCAATTCTGTGTCCGGGATGAGTTGACCACTACAATCTCGACTGACGGCCAGAGCAGAGGAACGCTACCCATTCCTCCGCTCCAGCTGCGTTCTCTAAAAATCGAAACGCTGGTCAAACACTTTTTGCTCACCGATCGCTACGGTGCATTGGCGGGCCACTTCAACCGGCGTCACTTTCCCCAGCAACGACACCAGCGACTTGTAGAACACCTTGTCGCAGGCGGCGTCTTTGCTGAAGGGCTGGGCATTTCCGGCCGCGTCGGCGGTAATTCGGCAACCGGCCACCAATTCGGCGGGCAACTGGTTCAAGAGTACCGGCTTGGAACCTGAGCCCTGCAATTGCATCAGCTCATCGCACCCACCTTTGGCCGGGCCTTCCTTGATGGTTTTGGTGAAGGCTACGCGTTGGTAATCCGTACCGGTGAACAGCACCTGGTCGTTGACAGCCACTCGGTATTGCGAGGGTTTGAAGGCGATGGACTTGATGCAGAACTGCGTGGTGACCGGTTTTCCGTTGACCTCAGTGGTGGACGACTTGCAGCCTGGGGTGGCCTGGGTGAAGGTGGTATCGGGCGAGCTGACGCAACCGGCCAGTGAGAGCAGACACACACCGAACAGCATTTTTTTCATGGGACTTCCTGTGCTCAAACACACCGCCTCCAGCGGACGGCTTCGGGCGCGTATCATACCTGTGCAGCGGGGCCCAAAGGCGCAAAAAAGCGAGGTTGAGGGTTTTATCAAGGGCTCAGCATTTCACTGGCCCAAAAGGATATGACACATGAAGACGGACCTGCTCAACGATTTCTCGACGCTGTTTGCCTATTGCTGGTACCGCGACTTCCCCCTGGATGGCTACAGTCGGGACTGGGGCTCGACCTCGGATTGGAACATCCATACCGGCTACACCGTACGCCGGGTCGCCGACCTGATGGGGTACTACGCTCATTTTGAATCCAGTGGCCGGACCGATGCGGTGATCCGCGATTCGCACAAGGGCGCGGTAGTCTTTGCCGAGTGGGAGTGGACGACGCCTCGCGAGTACCGAATCAACGAGCCGAAAAAGCTCTCTGATGCGGCCCTCAAGGAACGCCCCCAGTTCTGTTTTCTGTTCAGCTATGCGCCCACGGGCACCATCGAAAAACAGCTGGCTTACATTGAGCAATACTGGGAGGCCGACGTTCCGCTGCTGGTCACGCTGATCGAGTACGAAGGCGTCAACAAGCGGATCTTCAAGACAATGGTCATGTACCGCCTGGACCACGGCACCTGGAGTCACGTGAGAGAGCAGCAGGCGCTGTCATGGGATGTGGCGGGGACACGATGGGCCTAGTACGGGTGAGGCCTCACCTTATCGTCGGGAAAAGCCGCAATAGTCCCCTCGGTCGGCGGGCTGTTGGTGAAGATGATCTTCCGGCGTGCTGCTTGGTGGTGTTGGACCCCGGCAGCCGCTCTGCTACACCTCGGCAAGCTGGACTTGATCTCTACCACTTGATTTGGCTCTGTACATCGCGGTATCGGCACGCCGGACGAAGGCGTCAAACGATTCTGATGGAGTCCACGTCGCAACGCCGAAGCTACAAGTCACCTGTCCAATATCGTCAAACGGCAGGTTGCTTATCAGAGCTCGAAGCTTTTCTGCCAGCAGTCTCGTATCGTCCAGTTCGGTATCCGGGCAGATCAATGCAAACTCTTCTCCGCCCGTTCTGCACAACAGATCGGTTTTGCGTGTGGCCGAACGTATCCGTGTGCACAACGACTTCAGAACGTTATCACCCCACTGATGGCCGTAGCGGTCGTTGATCTGTTTGAAGTGATCGACGTCAAACATGATCAGCGACAGAGGGCGGTATTGCACGGTAGCCTCGACGAGCAGGCTTTCCATCAATTCTTCGAAGTATCGGCGGTTATAGACGCCGGTCAGGTGGTCGGTGATGTTCAACAGACGCAAGTCTTGTGTGCGTTCATCAACCAGCAAGAGCGCACGGGCGCGCTGCGTGATCAGCATGTACACCATCGAGGTCAGCAGCAGTGTCAGCCCTGCTCCGAACACGATGATCAGGTTGGTGGACAGGGCGTAGCTGTTGCTGAGCAGAAAGGCCGAGCTGGGTCTGAACTGGATCAGGTAATTCTGGTCGGCTACTTTCAGCAGCCGCTGCGCGTACAGCCCTGAAGGGGCAGCAGGGGTCGAGCTGTGATAAATGGTTTCCCCTTGATGCTGCGTGTCGCTCAATGAAAGCGTCACGTTCAGTCGTTGCAGACTTGGCAATGGAATCCCTTGTTCCATCAAAGAAGCCAAGCGCACGGTGGAGACAACGAATCCCTGCAAATCATCATCGTTCAAGGAAGCCTTGGGGGACTCGCTGAAGACAGGTGCGACAAAGAAAATTCCCGACTGCCCATTGGTCATTTCCAACGGTTCCGACACGGCTATTTGACGTGTTTCTCGTGCCTTGCTCATCAAGGCTTGGCGGCCCGGGCGAGCCAGAACATCCATCCCGGGCATGATCGTTACGTCATCGCGCTTCAATAAGTAGAGCAATATCAAGTGTTCCGGCCGGTGGGTGAGGGGGGCTCTCTCGCCGGTGACGGGATTCATTTCATGATATGAAAAATCACTGGTGCCGTTACCAAGCGCCTTGGCGCGAAAAGCCTGGAGGTCCTTCTCGAGAATCCTCGGTACCCAGCCATAGGATTCGTCCTCTCCGACCAGGGGCGTGACGAATCCCAAAAACTCCCTTTCAGTGACATCGTCGGCGTTGATAAAGAAACGCCTCACAACATCCAGTTTCAGGACCTGGGTATTAAAGCGTCGTTGCAGGCGACTGAATCTCTCGTCGACCTCCAGCTCAAAAGCAACGCTAACGGTACGCTGCTCTGACCTTTCGAACAGAGTCAGTACCAGAAAGGTGATGGCCAGCCCTGCCAGGCACACCAATCCGCACAGGATGACGTCTGCTGCTTTGAGTGCGTTCTGACGAGTAGACATCATTTTGTGTTCCTTGCTCATCGTCAAAAACAGCGTGCAGTGACTGGAGTGCTTTTGGAGTATCGGCACGCTTGCCGTTATCTTTATGAACAAGGTGTTGGAACAAGACACTTCATGAAGGTGTACAACCCGTGAGCATGCATTACGAGCGCTTCAATAGCCTGCATCGTCAGGGCCACTGAGTGGCCTGCTCTTGGGTCAAGGTGGAAATGCCTTGGTGAAGTCATCGGCGGGCTTGCCCGCCTGATGACGTGGGTAATGAGTGCCTGGGCGTCAGTACCGCAGTGATGGGAGGACCGCTACAGTATTTTGCTGTCACCCCTCGTTAGAGAGATGGTTGGCAAATCTTCCTACCGCGCTGACCACTTCTTGTGCTCCTGACTGGATCTCGACGATGACGTTTCCTGCCTGGCTGGCCAGTGAAAGCCCTATTTCCGCTTGCCGACGGCTTTCACTCATGCTGGTCACCGCCTCCGCCACCAGGGCATTGTTTCGTTGGACAACTTCGACAATTTCTTCCGTTGCGGTACTGGTTCTTCCTGCCAGTTTTCGAACTTCGTCCGCAACGACTGCAAACCCGCGACCCTGGTCGCCCGCGCGAGCGGCCTCGATGGCAGCATTCAGGGCCAGCAGGTTTGTCTGTTGCGCGATACCTCCAATCGTCGAAACGATAGAGGTGATCAGGTGTGACTGATGACCAAGGGCTTCAACGCCCTCTGAGGCGTTGGAGACCTGCGCGACTATCTTGTTCATCGTGTCAACGGTGTCCTGAACGGCTTCCGCACCTTTTTTGGCCGAACTGTCCGTTTTGCGCGAGACCTCGTAGGCAATCCCGGCCGCCGAGCTGACTTCCCTTTCCCGGTTTACCTGGTCGGTGATGGCTGTGGCAAATTTCACGATTTTGTAGAGTTTGCCGGTAGTGTCGCGAACGGGGTTGTAGGAAGCCTCCAACCAGAGTTCTCGGCCTGAACTGTCAATTCGCTTGAATCGTTCGGCGACAAAATGACCGTCATTCAGCCTTTTCCACAGTTCCTGGTAGGCGGGTGAGGAGGCATATTCGGGGTCGCAGAATATCCTGTGGTGTTTTCCTGATAGGCTCTCGAGCGAATACCCTACGGTATTCAGAAAGTTCTGGTTGGCATTGATTATTGTGCCGTCCAGGTTGAACTCAATGACTGCCGTTGATCTATACAGCGCTTGAATGAGCTCTTCGTTCTCTCTTGACTTGTTTACATTCTGCGTCACATTGCAGCCATAGGCTGTCATGTGGGTAACGCTGCCGGTCTCGTTTTTGACAGGGCACCACATGGCTCTCATCCAAACCATCTGGCCGTTGGCTGCAATGTACCGATATTCATCTGTAACGCTTGTGCCAAGGCTCATGGCTTTTTGAAAGTTCTTGAAACAAGGCAAGTCTCTTACGTAACTGGGCGTGAGATTTCCCAGGGGGTTACCTAAGAGCTTGTCTGGATCGTGGCCAACAAAGCTGGAGAAGTTGCTGTTGACGGCCGTGATGATCATGTTGCGATCAACTGTAACTTCCAGCATCTCGTTTTTTATGAGATTTTGTCTGCTGCGGAGCTCGTTAATCTCCTCCTTGAGTAGCTGTAGCTCCTTTTTAAGGTGAGAGTTAAACATTTTTCACTTCCGCATCGTTAGCTGGTTCCATTTTATCGGAAGATTTCACAGAAAGTTTAATCGTTCGGCGTCGTGGTAATAGTATGGCTAGCTATTTTCCTGGCTTGCAGGTGAATCGATGATCCCCCCGACGAAGCCGTCGGGCTAACTGAGCAGTCGTTCAACGCCTGTCTTGAACTCCTGAATGGTAAAGGGCTTTACCAGCAGCTTGGCCTTGCCCTGCTGTTCGTGAATACGGGTGGTGGCATCGACGAAACCTGATATGAACAGAATCTTGAGGGCGGGTCGCATTGCCCATGCAGCCTTGGCGACGTCGTGGCCATTCACATTACCGGGCAATATGATGTCCGTCACAATCAACTGCAGATTCTGTAGCTCATTGATCTGCTGTAGAGCCTGACTGGGTGTACTCGCTTCGACCACCTGGTAGCCCATGTCCTGCAATGCCTCTCCGACCAGTTCGCGTATGGCGGCCTCATCGTCGAGGACCAGCGCCGAGCCCAGGTTCGTCTGTCCGGCCCTATCGATCCTGTCGACGGGGGTATCTTTCGCAGCCGGCATCACGCCGCTGTATACCGGCAAGAACAGGCTGACCGAGGTGCCTTCACCCAACACTGATTCGATTTGCGCATGCCCGGATGCCTGACGTATGAAGTCCTGCACCACCGAGAGTCCCAGGCCGGAACCCGAACCCAGCGGCTTGGTGGTGAAAAACGGCTCGAACGCATGCTCGGCCACACTGGCCGGCATGCCCTGGCCGGTGTCCGTGACCCGTATCTGCACATAGTCACCCCTGTGCAGATCGGAACCCGGCGGGGGAGCGTCCAGAGTCAGCCTGAGCACCTCGACGGTCAGGCAACCGCCGTTGGGCATGGCATCGCGTGCGTTGATGCACAGGTTCAACAGGGCATTTTCGAATTGATGGGCATCGCAGTAGCACAGGGCTGAGCCTGAGGCTGTCAGCAACTGGAATTCAATCTGCGGTGTCAGCGTTCTGGCAATCAGCTCTTTCATGCCCTCCATGAGCAGGGCGGGGTCGACCGTTTCACTCGCCAAGGGTTGCTTCCTGGCGTAAGCCAGCAGCCGATGTGTCAGTGAACTGGCCCTGTGGGTGGCGTCTCTGGCCAGCGTGACATAGCGCTCGACTTCACCGAATCGCCCCTGGAGGAGGCGCTGCTGGATCATCTCCTGGGTACCATTGATGATGGTGAGCAGGTTGTTGAAGTCGTGCGCCAGCCCCCTCGTCAATTGTCCGAGCGATTCCATTTTTTGACTCTGCTGCAACTGGGTGCTGACCCGTTCCAGTGCCTGCTGTCGCTCACGGTAGAGGGTGATGTCCCGTGCGATAGCAAAATATAGGCCTACACGCTCCGCGATTCTCCAGTTCAGGAGCAGGGGCTGGCCATTGCTGCGCACACTCTGGGTATCGAGTTCCGCTATGGGGCGATTACCGAGACTGCGCAACGCGTCCGATAACTGTGCCGGTGAAATCAGACTGGAAAACGCGCCTTCCCTGAGTTGTTGCTCGCTCCAGCCGGTTTCGACCTGCCAGGCGGGGTTCATCGTCAGCACTTCACCGCTCTCGGACAGCGTGCAGATCAGATCGGGAGATGCCCTCCAGATACCATCGCGCTCATCCGTGCGCCGTTGCACTTCGCCTTCAAGGTTTTTATTGACCTTGTCCAGTGCTCTGAGGCTGCGTCGCAACAGGGCGCAGACGATGGCTATGCCCAAGGTGACCAATCCGAAATTCAGGCTGTTGAGCCACGTCGTCGGGTCGTCGTCAAAACCGATCGGTCCTATGAAGAAATATTGTGCCGCCAGCACTGCCAGGACGCATCCCAGTACGGAGGGTCCTACACCAAACCAGAAGCCGATGAACATCAAACCGGGTATGAAGAATAGGTAAGGGAGCGCCGAGGCTGACATCTGCGCGCGCGCAACGCCGCACAACGCAACCACCAGCACCGCCCCCAGGTAGCGTGTCGGGCGCTTGAGATGAATTCGTTCCAAACGTTGAAGAACGTCTACGGCCCGTCTAAAAAAACTGGACAAGAATGACTCCGGTGTTGAGGTTTCTGGCCATCATCATAGCTGGCAAGCGTCTAGGGCGCTGCCTGGAGGCTTTCCCCGTCAGTAACGGTCTGGCATTAGTTCCTTTGAAGGAGCATGAGGTTCCACCTTGCGGAGCCCTCAAGGATGAACAAACCGGCAATGTGCCACTCTTAAGGGCATGCGCCTTTCACACTGCAACTGGAGTTACCATGGACAATACGACAATCGAGCAGGATGAACGCTTGCGTCTGGTCGAGGTCGACCGTTTGACGTCCGAGCTTTCAAGCGGCTCGGACCCTGTGCTGAACAGCGTCGTATCCATGCTCTGCGCTTATTTCAATGTGCCGATCGCATTGGTCAGCATCATTGATCGCGACTATCAGATATTCAAGGCACGGATAGGTATGGCCCTGGAGCGTACGCCGAAGGAGCTGTCCATCTGTGCTCACTGCCTGGGGCAGGAGACGGTGCTGGAAATCTGCGATGCACAGACAGATTCCCGTACTGTCGATAATCCGTTGGTGACGGGGGACCCGTACATCCGCTACTACGCCGGGGCTGCCCTGATGGTCAGGCCCGGTGTGAGTGTAGGCCGCCTGTGCATCATCGACCGGAAGACGCGAGCGGCTCTGAACGAGCGCGATCAGGAGCTGCTGCGCAATGCCGCGCAGATTGTGGTGTCGCGACTGCAGTCCATCCACCAGCAACATTTTTACGACCCGATCACCGGGTTGCCCAATCGGCGGCGCTTCGAGGCTGACCTTCATGAGGCCGATGCATTTGCCGGCCAACTGGCTGTATTGATCGAGCCGATTTCGGCATCTGGCATGGACAGACAGGTGAAGGCTCTGGGTGTGGAGTTCTTCACCGATTTCATGCTCGCGGTCAAGGAAGTCCTGTTGGAGGTGCTGCCTGCATCCGCACGTCTGTATCGGGTCAGTACCCTGAGCTTCCTGACCCTGGTCGAGCCTTGCGAGGCGATGACCTTGCCCGAACAACTCAATAAAATCGTCCTGGCGCTGAGCAGGCCGCTGCACTGTGGCAACGTGCCGGTGTTCGCGGACGTGGCGATCAGTGTTCTGGAACTGGGCGTAGAGGTCGATGCCTCACTCGACAGCCTGCGCCTGATGGCCAGCATGACCGACGCCGCACGTCAAAGCGAACATCGCTGGCTGGGTTATGACCCTGTGGTGGATGCCAGCCTGCGTCGCAGCACCACATTGCTCAACGATCTCGAGGCGGCGCTTATCGCTTCGGATCAATTGCGGCTCGTCTACCAGCCCAGGGTCGGCCTGGCCAATAATCGCTGTGTGGCAGTCGAGGCACTTCTGCGCTGGACCCATCCCACCTTGGGTCCGATCAGCCCCGCGGAATTCATCCCCTTGGCTGAAACGACCGCATCGATTCGTGGCATCACACGCCTGGTGGTCCGGCGTGTCTGCGAGCAACTGGCCCAATGGCAGGCTCAAGGGCTGCAGCTGTCGGTATCGCTGAACATCTCTGCGCTGGATCTGGGTGACGGCCACCTGTTCGAGGACTTGACCCGCGCGCTGAGCGAATACCGCCTGGACGCTCGCCATATAGAACTCGAGTTCACCGAGAGCGCACTCGTGACCGACTTCGATATGGTCCACCAGCAACTGCAACGCTTCCGAGACCTGGGTGTGGCGATTGGCATCGACGATTTTGGCAGTGGCTACAGCAACTGGGTGTATCTGCGCAGAATCCCCGCCACCAGCGTGAAGCTCGACCGTTCGCTGCTGGCCAACCTGCAGCCGGGAAACAATGAGTGGCACATTGTTCGAGGCTTGATCAGCCTTCTGCGCGACTTGAGTCTCACGGTTGTGGCGGAAGGTATAGAAACGGATTTACACCATCACCTCCTGCGTGGCTGGGGATGTGATCAGGGGCAGGGGTATTACTACGCCAAGCCCATGCCGCCCGAGGACCTCGTGGCCTGGTTGGCGAGACCGGTGTGACGCCTTGGGCGGGCCCGCTTCCAGGGTCACCGGTTGGCCTTGAAGGCGGGTGATTTCTTCTTTGCCTGCTTGATGTCGCGCTTGCCGGCCATCTCTACCAGCCGCCGGAAAGTGGGGCATTCCAGGTGGGATGGCGCAGGGCAGTCGGCAACGTGGCGAAGGGTGTCGCGCAGGGCCGTCAGCTCGCGGATCTGGCGGTCAATCTCGTCAGCCTTGTGATGGAGCAAGGGGCGTGACAGGTCCGGCAGGCCATCCCTGCCGAACATGCCGGCAATCTCCCCAAGCGAGAAACCCGCTGATTTACCCATCGAAATCAGCTTGAGCTGCAACAGCACCTCGGGCGAAAACTGCCTGCGCAGCCCATGCCGTGCGATGGACGCGATCAACCCGGCTTCTTCGTAGTAGCGCAGCGCCGAGGGCCTGATCCCGCTCTTCGCCGACACCTCGCCAATATCCAGAAGTTTCATGCTTGACCTCAAGTTGACTTGAAGTTGCAAACTACTTTGAGTCTGAAATTCTGGAAAGGGGGCAAGGTGATGAATTGGGCGCAATCGCTCGTATCGAAGAGAACACAAGCAGGCATGACGTTCACGCTGGCATTGTCGATGCTGCTGACCTCGCTCGGCACCAGCATTGCCAATATCGCGCTGCCCACGCTGGCCGAGGCGTTTTCGGCACCTTTCGCCCAGGTGCAGTCGGTGGTCGTCGCCTACCTGGCGACCCTGACGATCGCGGTCCTGATCGCCGGCCGGCTCGGCGACAGCTTCGGGCTGAAACCGATGCTCATGGCTGGACTGGCGATATTCGGCGTTGCCTCGGGGCTGTGCGGCGTTGCGCCCAACCTGTGGCTGCTGATCGGTGCGAGGGCGCTCCAGGGTATCGGCGCCGCCTTCCTGATGACGCTGGCCATGGCGTTGATGCGCCAGACGGCCAGTGAGGCGCGTATGGGGCGTGCGATGGGCCTGCTCGGTACCGTCTCGGCACTCGGAACAGCGCTGGGCCCCTCGTTGGGAGGGCTCTTGATCGAGGTGACGGGATGGCGCGGGATCTTCTGGGTCCAGTTCCCGCTGGCGTTTATCGCCTTGATCCTGGCTGCCGTGACGCTGCCGGGCGACACCGGCGAGGGCACGACGCCTTCTGCAAGCGTGTGGTCGGTGCTGGGCTGGCGCCTGGTGCCCAACCTGCTTGTCAACGGCCTGGTGGCCGCTGTCATGATGACGACGCTGGTGGTGGGGCCCTTCTTTCTGGGCGTCGGTCTGGGCCTGAAGGCGGCGCAGGTCGGCTGCGTCATGGCCATGGGCCCGGTGATCTCCATCTTCAGCGGGGTTCCCTCGGGACGGCTCGTCGATGCCTGGGGCTGTGACCGTGCACTGGCCCTGGGACTGGCCCTGTTGGCGGCGGGCGCTTTCTTGCTCGCGTTTGTGCCGAACATGATCGGCGTTGCGGGCTACCTGATCTCCATCATCGTCCTGACGCCGGGCTATCAGCTCTTTCAGGCGGCCAACAACACCACCACACTGGCAGACGTGCCCCAGGATCGGCGCGGCACCGTGTCGGGACTGCTCAGCCTGTCGCGCAATGTCGGCCTGATCACCGGGGCATCCGTGATGGGGGCCGTTTTCTCGTACGGTGTCGGAACGCAAGCGTTCTCGCACGCCAGCGCTTTGGCGATCGCTTCCGGCATGCGCCTGACCTTCATACTGGCTGGCGTGATGATGATCGCCTCAATCGTGATCACCTTCGGTCGCGCCTCCTGTCGTTCGTGATAACAACACACCCCTCAGGCCCGGATAACATCGTTTTTCAAAGGGCCACGCTGCCCCCTGTAGTCCTGAAGCACCACGGTGTTTCATCGATGCGAGACCGTGATCCTTGCACCTGCCTGGCGAACCCCTCTTGTCGACAGGGTGCTGTCCCCTTGCCTGGCAGGCATGGGCAAGACCCGCTTCAGGCTCGTACAAGTAATCACCCTGGGCCTGCGATTAGATTCAGTGTTTCGACGTGACGCACAAAGGGCAGGCGCATGTTCTTCAAGAAGCACAAACAGCCACAAGGGTCCGGCGAGGCCCGGCAACTGGAGCAGTCCACGCAGGAAAACGCGCGTCTTACACAGCAGTTGCAGGCGGCCACGCAGTTGGCCGAGCAACAGGCCATTCGCCTGGGGCAGGTTGAGCACGCGCTTGAAACCCTGCATCGGCAACTGGAACCGATGCGCCAGCGGGAGCAGGCTCTCGACCTTGAGGTGCAACAGCACCTGCAGCGGGCTGGCCAGCATCAGTTGGAGGCCAGGGTCTGGGAACTGTTGCAGTCGACCCTGACCGAGGGCTGCTGGGACATCGCGGTGGTCAACGGCGACGTTCAGGACCCGGCCAGTTGCATGCGCTTTTCCAATCAGTTCCGCGTCCTGCTGGGTTACACCGCCCAGGAGTTGCCTGATGGCTGGGAGGCCCAGGTGGGTATCACCCATCCGGACGACTTGCCGAAGATGATGGCAATCTTCGACCGTGAAATCCTCGGTCCCCAAGGCAGTGGCGAGTATGTTTTCGAGTACCGGATGCGGCACAAGAGCCGGGGCTATATCTGGTGCCGCGAGCGTGGCCGCGGAGTGCGCGATGAGCAGGGGCGATTGACCCGGGTGATTGGCGCGGTGCGCGATATCAGCGATGAACGATCGGCCCAGTCAGCCCATCAGCAGATGCTGACGCAGAATCAGGCGACCTACGACCAGATTGCGACGGTGGTGGGGGTGATCAAGGGGATTGCCGACCAGACCAATCTCCTGGCGCTGAACGCGGCGATCGAGGCGGCCAGGGCGGGGGAGGTGGGACGTGGATTTTCCGTGGTGGCCGATGAGGTGCGCAAACTGGCGGAAAGTACCCGCCAGGCGACCCACCAGATTCAGACCATGTTGCACCAGCACAAACAATGAATGGCATCGGCCACTGCCACGGCGGCGCGGGCACGGTTCATGCTCAGAACCACACCCGGATGCCGGCAACGAAACGCGCCTCATCCACGTCCCCATCCTCGTCGCGGATGAAGCCGGCGGTCCTGCCGTAGGCGCGGCTCCAGGTGACGCCGATGTAGGGGGCGAACTGGCGCACGACTTCATAGCGTAACCGCAGCCCGACTTCGGTATTGGAGAGGCCGGAACCCACGCCGCGCGCCGGGTCGTTTTTGCCATGGAAATTGGCTTCAGCGGTTGGCTGCAGGATCAGGCGATTGGTCAGGAGGATGTCGTACTCGCCTTTCAGCCGAGCGGCTGTCCGGCCGTTTTCACCGATGAAGGCGGTGGCCTGGGTTTCGAAGTCATAGAGCGGCATGCCCTGGACGCCGAACGCCGCCCAGGTCTGGGGCGATTGCGGCTTGAAATCCTGGCGTACCCCTGCGACGGCGTCCCACCAGGGGCTGATCGAATGCCCGTACAGCAGCTGCAGCTCGGCGTCCTCGGTGGTGCGATCGGTACGCTGGCCTTCGGAGCGAAGCCAGAGCCGGTCGGTGTCCGTGCCCACCCAGCCCGAGGCTTCCCAGGCCAGGGTGCTGCCCTTGTTGGCAGCCTGGTACTCGAGCTGGTCCAGCAGGAAAAAGCTGTTGATCCGGTTGTCATGGATCTGGTGCCCGCCCAATGGGGGGAAGGCGGCCTGGCGGTCGGCGTCGGTCAGGGCCGGAATCGGCGTCCGGCTGGTCGCCGCCGGCGTAGTCGGGCCAGGGTTCATGCCGGAATGATTCATGGCACCATGATTCATGGCGCCGTGATCCATGCCTGGCATCGATCCCGGCGAGGGTGCGCTATCCGTCTGCATGTTGCCGTGTCCCATCGCCGAATGATCCCTCTCTTGAGCGGCGAAACCGCTCGCTCCACTCAGCAGGCCGAGGGCAGCGGTCAAGGTCAGCAGCGCGGGTCTTGCCAGGTTATTGCTCATGTTGCCCTGCCTTGGCCTGGTCACCGTACCAGGAGAATGGGGTATTGGCTGCAAGCGGGCCTGCCGCCGCCGTGGGGAAAAGGGCGTTACGCTGCATCGGTGGGGTCATCTCGAATCTCCCGTCATTCTTCCACGCGGACTTCCCGGAACATGCCCATTTCCATATGGAACAGCAGGTGGCAGTGATAGGCCCAACGCCCCAGCGCATCGGCCGTTACCCGATAGCTTCGTTTTGAGCCGGGCGGCATGTCGATCGTGTGCTTGCGCACCCGGAAACGGCCGTTCTCATCCTCCAGATCACTCCACATGCCGTGGAGGTGGACGGGGTGAGCCATCATGGTGTCGTTGACCAGGGTGATGCGCAGGCGCTCGCCGTACCTGAGGCGCAGCGGTTCGGCATCGGAGAATTTGATGCCGTCGAAGGACCAGGCGAATTTCTCCATGTGGCCGGTCAGGTGCAACTCGAGCGTGCGGCCCGGCTCCCGGCCGTCCGGGTCGGGGAAGGTGCTGCGCAGGTCCGCATAGGTCAGCACGCGGCGTCCGTTGTTACGCAGCCCGATGCCCGGATCGTTCAGCTTCGGTAGCGGGTTCGTCGCCTGCATGTCGACCAGGGGATTGTGCTTCTCCGAATCCGGATGCCCCTGCCGCGTCGTGCTCAGGCCGGTCATGCGGGCGTGGTCCATGCCGGCCATCGTGCCGTGGTCCATGCCCGGCATACCGCCCGGCATGGTGCCGTGATCCATCCCGCCGTGATCCATGCCCATGTCGTTCATGGACAGCGGGGGGCGCGGGTCGACCGCCGGCACCCGGGCTTGCAAGCCTTCGCGGACGGCCAGGGTACCCCTGGCGTACCCGGTGCGATCCATGGACTGAGCGAAAATGGTGTAGGCCGGCTGGTCTTCAGGCTCGACGATGACATCGTAGGTTTCCGCAACGGCGATGCGGAACTCGTCGACCGAAACCGGATGGACGGGTTGCCCATCCGCGGCGACCACCGTCATCCTGAGGCCGGGAATCCGCACATCGAAATAGCTCATGGCGCAGGCGTTGATGAAGCGCAGGCGGACTTTCTCGCCGAGCTTGAATACGCCGGTCCAGTTGCCGTCCGGGGCCTGGCCGTTCATGAGGTAGGTGTAGGTGTACCCGCTCACGTCGGCCAGGTCGGTGGGGTTCATCCTCATCTCGGCTCACATCCTGCGATCGGCTAACGCGGCCGACCAACCCGTCTCGCTCACATCGCTGATGAAATCCGCGACGGTCCGCTTGTGGAAGTTGTAGTAGTCGGACTGCTTCTTGAGCCTGGAGGCAACCCTTGCCGGGTCCTCGTCTGTCCAGTCGCTGAGCATGACGACGTAATCACGTTCGTGGGTGAATGGCTCGGGGTCCCTGGCATCGATCACCAGTGCGCCGTACACGCCCACCTGCTCCTGGAGGCCGGAGTGGCTGTGGTACCAGTAGGTGCCGCTCTGGCGGACCTTGAACCTGTATTCGTACAGGCCATCGGGCGCGATGCCGTGGAAGCTCAGGCCTGGCACGCCGTCCATGTTCGCCGGCAGGATGATGCCGTGCCAGTGGAGGGAGGTATCCTGCCTGAGGCGGTTATGCACGCGCAGCGTGACGGTATCGCCTTCGCGCCAGCGAAGAGTCGGCCCGGGCAGGGAACCGTTGATTGCCATTGCCGTGCGTGGGGTGCCGGTGATGTTCACCGGCAGCTCACCGATGTAGAGATCGAAGTCGGTGCCCGTCAGCACATTCGGCTGGCCCGGGCTGGTCAGCGCCCAAACCGGGGCGCGCCACATGCCCAGCCCGCCCAGCAGGCCGGTGGCGGCCAGGCCCTTGACGAAGGAACGTCTCGTGGTTTTGCTTTGCATGCCGTTGCGTCCAGTCAGATGATTCGCGGGTCTCCAGGCAGGCCAATGCGGCCGGCCTGGTCCCTGGCTTCGTGATCAAGTTAGTGATCCCGTGCTGTCAGCGACCTGAGCCCGACATTACTTTTCCGTCAGCTTCTGGAGGGGAGATTCTGCTGTTCACCGATGTAACAGGTGGGGTCTGATACCGGCTGCATAACTGAAGAGGGCCGCAACCTGCGGCCCTCAAGGTGAAACTCAAGGCACTTGGGGTGAAACGATAATCTTCACGTTGTGCTCCTTGTTGTTCACGAGCTCCTGGAAGCCCTTCTCGACGATGTCCTCAAGCTCGATGCGTCCGGTGACCAGCGGGGCGATGTCCAGGCGGCCGTCGGCAATGAAGGCGATCACATCGGCAAACTCGCCGTTGTAGGCCAGCGAGCCGAACACCTGCTTCTCGGTCGCCACCAGCTCGAAGAAGTTGAACGAACTGGGTTCCTCGAAGATGCCCACCAGCACGCAGGTGCCGGCCTTGCGAATGGCGTCGATGGCCAGCTTGGCAGTGTGCTGGTTGCCGATGCACTCGAAGCTGACGTCTGCCCCCAGGCCATGGGTGAGGCGGCGCACCTCCGCCAGCACGTCGCATTCGTTCGGGTCGAGCACATGGCTGGCGCCGACCTCACGGGCCTTGGCCTTGCGGGCCGAGGACATCTCCAGCGCGATCACCTGCGCGGCACCGGCGGCCTTGGCGCACATGATGGTGCACAGGCCGATGGTGCCCGCGCCGACTACCACCACGTTGCGCCCCAGCAGGCTGCCGGCCTTCTTCACCGCGTGCATGCCCACCGCCAGCGGCTCGATCAACGCCCCGGCCTCGGCGGGGAAGCCCGCGGGCAGCTTGTACAGCAGGTTGGCCGGTACGTTGACCCATTGGGCGAAGGCGCCGTTGTTCATCAGGCCGGTGAAGGCCAGGTTCTCGCAGATGTTGTACAGACCGTTGCGACAGTAATAGCAGGTCCCGCAGTGCTGGCAGGCGTCGGCCGCGACGACCTCGCCGCTGCTGAAGCCTTCGACGCCGGGGCCGAGCTTGACGATTTCTCCGCAGAATTCGTGGCCGAGAATGCACTGGCCCTTGATGCCGGTGAGCGGGTGTGGCGCTTGCACCGGGATGAACACGGGACCGGCGACGTACTCGTGCAGGTCCGAACCGCAGATGCCGCACCAGTGCACGCGGATCTGCACCCAGCCGGCTGGCGGGTCACCCGGCAGCGGCACGTTTTCCACACGGATATCGTTGCGGCCGTGCCAGACCGCGGCACGCATGCTGTTGGTGTTGAGGGTCATGGCTGTCTCCTGGGCCCGGCCCTATGGGCGGACCCTCGTTGGTCAATGGCGTTTGAGGAAGTCCAGCAGCAGGGCGTTGACCGCCTCGGCGTCTTCGAGCTGGAGCATGTGGGCCTGTTTGGGCAGCACGTGAACTTCGGCAGGCAGCCCCTCGGCGTGGCTGGCCGGGATGATCGCGTCCGCCTCGCCCCAGATCACCAGGGCCGGGTGTTCGGCGGTATCCAGGAGATGGCGCAGGTCGTGCTGCTGCCGGCCGTTGGCGAAGAGCTGGTCGGCAAGCTGCTGCAGCGCCGTGCCCACACCTTCGAGCCGCTTGTACTTGAGCATGTCCTCGAGCATCTGCCGGTTGACCAGTGCCGGGTCGGAGAACAGCTGCACCAACAGCGGCTTGAGCTCGTTGCGACTGTTGGCCCTGACGAAGCCTTGCAGGTAGTCGCCATTGATCTGCGTGCCCAGCCCGGCGCTGGCCAGCAGGCTCAACGTGCGCACCCGCCGAGGCGCCAGCCGTGCGGTATTGAGCGCCACCGCGCCGCCCATGGAGTGCCCGGCGAGGTGTGCCTGCTGGATATCTAGGTGATCGAGCAGGGCGAGTACCGCGCCGCTCAGTTCGTCGAGGTCGCCGCGTTGCAGCGTCTTGCCCGACTCGCCATGGCCCGGCAGGTCCAGAGCGATGACCCGGCGTCCGGCCGCCAGCGTCTCGTGGTTGAACAGCCAGTTGTTCAGGTCGCCGCCGAAACCGTGGATCAGCACCAGCGGTACGCCGCCTTCGCCGCGCTCGAAGTAACGCACGACACGCCCCTGCAGCTCGACTTTCTGTGGTGTGGGCCCGCTGTCAGCCTCGCTGCCGTCGTTCGGAACGAACTCGGCCTGGAAGCGCCTGACCACTTCGTCGATCTCTTCGTCGCTGGCTTCACCTTCGACGACCACGCCCAGCAGGGCGCCGACCGGCAGGACTTCTTCCTCGCGTGCCACCTGCCGGCGAAGGACGCCGCTGAAGGGCGCCTCGACGCTGCTGCTGATCTTGTCGGTCTCCACATCGAGCACCTCGTCGCCTTTCTCGATGACGTCGCCGTTATCTTTGAGCCACGAGTCGATACGCCCCTCGGTCATCGACAGGCCCCACTTGGGCATGGTCAGGGTATGGATTCGGCTCATGCCACCTTCCTCCCTTGCACCAGTTCCAGGACCGTGGCCTCGATCTTCGCCGCGCTGGGGATATACAGGTCTTCCAGGGCGTCGGAGAAGGGCACCGGTGTATGCGGCGCAGTGACCTGGCGGATCGGGCCCTTGAGCGAATCGAACGCCTGTTCGGCCACCAGCGCGGCGATGTCGGTGGCCATGGAGCAACGGGGGTTGGCCTCGTCGATCACCACCAGGCGACCGGTCTTTTCCACGCTTTCGAGGATGCTGTCGGCGTCCAGCGGGCTGGTGGTGCGCAGGTCCAGCACCTCGCAGGAGACTCCCTGGCGCGCCAGGCTGGCGGCGGCGTCCATGGCCAGGTGGACCATGCGCCCGTAGGTCACCAGGGTCACGTCATCACCCTCGCGCAGGAAGTTGGCTTCGCCGAAGGGCACGGTGTACAGCTCCTCCGGCACCTCGCCCTGCATCGAGTAGAGCAGCTTGTGTTCGCAGAAGATCACCGGGTCGTTGTCGCGGATGGCCTGGATCAGCAGCCCCTTGGCGTCATACGGCGAGGACGGGCAGACCACCTTGAGCCCGGGGATATGCGTCCAGAGTGCGGTGAGCATCTGCGAGTGCTGGGCGGCGGCGCGCAGGCCGGCACCGACCATGGTGCGGATCACCAGCGGGGTCACCGCCTTGCCACCGAACATGTAGCGAAACTTGGCCGCCTGGTTGAGGATCTGGTCCAGGCAGCAGCCGGCGAAATCGACGAACATCAGTTCGCACACCGGGCGCAGGCCACGGGTCGCGGCGCCCACGGCGGCACCGACGTAGCCGATCTCCGACAGCGGGGTATCCAGCACGCGGCCGGGGAATTGGTGGAACAGGCCCTTGGTGACGCCGAGTACGCCGCCCCAGGCGTCGTCCTCACCGGGTGCGCCAGCACCGCCGGCGTTATCCTCGCCCATGATGAACACCGTCTGGTCGCGGCGCATTTCCTGGGCCAGGGCTTCGTTGATGGCCTGCTGGTAACTGATCTTTCTGGCCATGATGGCTCTCCTCTTGTTGTTCCATGGGCCGGGGTGCGGGTCTGTCGCACGGCGCCCGGCGGCTGATCTCAGGGGTAGGCGACGTACACGTCGCTCAGCAGGTCGGCTGGCGACGGCTTGGGATCGGCCTTGGCGCGCAGCACGGCTTCATCGATGCTCGCGTGCACTTCGGCGTCGATGCCGTCCAGGGCGCTGGCCTGCAGCAGGCCGGCGCGCACGGTGCGCTCGCGGAACTGCATCAGGCAGTCGCGGTTTTCGCGGTAGTGCTTGACCTCATCGGGGGCACGGTAGGTCTGGGCATCGCCTTCGAAGTGGCCGTAGTAGCGGGTGAGTTTCACCTCGATCAGCGACGGGCCCTCGCCGGCGCGGGCGCGTTCGATGGCGGCCCCGGCGGCTTCGTGCACGGCGAAGAAGTCGAAGCCGTCCACCGTCACCCCGGGCATGCCGAAACCGGCGGCACGGTCGGCGATGTGATCGCAGGCCACCGACCAGTTCGAGGCCGTGGCCTCGGCGTAGCCGTTGTTCTCGGCAACGAAGATGCACGGCAGGTTCCACACCGAGGCCAGGTTCATCGCCTCGAACACCGCACCCTCGTTGGAGCCGCCGTCGCCGAAGAAGGCCACGGCCACCGCGCGGTTGCCCTTGAGCTTGGCGGCCAGTGCCGCACCGGCCGCCAGCGGTGCGCCGGCGCCGACGATGCCGTTGGCGCCGAGCATGCCCTTGGACAGGTCGGCGATGTGCATGGAGCCACCCTTGCCCTGGCAGACGCCGGTCTTCTTGCCGTAGATCTCGGCCATCATGCCGTACACGTCCACCCCCTTGGCGATGCAGTGACCGTGGCCGCGGTGGGTGGAGGCGATGCAGTCCTCGTCGTCGAGGTGGGCCATGACCCCGGCGGCGGAGGCCTCCTCGCCGGCGTACAGGTGCACGAAGCCGGGAATCTCGCCGGTGGCGAACTCCACGTGCAGGCGTTCCTCGAAGGCGCGAATGGTGCGCATCACGCGATAGGCATGGAGCAGTTGTTCAGTCGGTAGCGTGGACATTTTCTTGTTCTCCAGGGTGGTTCACGGGCTTGCCGGCAACGGCCAGCAGATGATGGTGGGCGGCGAAGGCCAGGGCGGCCTCGACGTCGATGCTCAGCGGGCCGTCAAGTTCGAGGGTGATGCTGGGGCGGTCGGCGGCGACGAACTCGATCTCGCGTTCACCGTCCAGCGCCAGAGTGCCGGCGGCCAGCAGCGGCAGGCGCGGCACCCCCGGCTCGAGGCTGCCGCTGGCGACGATGCCGCAGGCTTGCAGCAGGCCCGGGGCCAGCGGCGCCAGCAGTGCCTCGTCAGCCTGCGGGGAGAGGCGCAGCCAACTGCCGCGGGGACAGCGCCGTGACACCGGGTTCCACAACCCGCACAGCGAGGACAGGCCGATGGCGTGGGGCTCGGCGAACGCCGCGTGGATTTCCGCCAGGTCCTCGGCGCGGCTGATGGCGCGGGCGCCGGTGAAGGTCAGCGGCGAGACGGCGACCTCCACCAGGGCGATCTCGTCGATACCCCGTGCCGCCAGTCGCACGCGCAGGCGCTTGTTGCGTCGCAGGCCGACCTGCGGAGGAATCCGCCCGCTGGCATAGAGCCCGCCGGCCAGCCCGGCCCCGGTGGCCTCGCGCAGCTCCGGGAAGGCGTTGTTGGTTCCGGTGGACAGGCACAGCAGGGGGATGTCACCGACCTCGGCGGCCACTGCCTTGTGTGTGCCGTCGCCACCGAGCACGGCCACCAGGCTGACGCCTCGCTCGACCAGCAGGCGCGCGGCCAGGCGGGTGTCCTCCACGCTCTGGCGCAGCGGCATGTCGAGGAACTCCAGGCGTGGCCAGCGGTTTTCGCGGGCGTGGCGGCCGCTGCTCGCCTTGAGCACGGCCGCGGCGATGCCGGTCATGTCCGGTGGCATCAGCACCTCCTCGATGCCGGTGGCACCGAAGGCGCCCAGCAGGCGCTGGACCACGGCGGCCTTGTCGGTGCTGGAGTAGAGCCCGGCATTCGCGGTCAGGCGGCGCAGGTCCCGTCCCGAGGCGGGGTTGGCGATGATGCCGACACGCAGTGGGGCGCTCATAGGGACAGGCCGCCACCGACGGCGTTGATCAGGGCGACCTTGCCGGCCAGGAAGCAGGGCGAAGCAACAGTTGCGGACATGAGGCACCTCTGATTGTTGTTGTGGGTGCGGGATGACGTCCCGGTGTCTGCCGGGTCATAGCAAGGGCGGTGCCAGGGCGCTATTCATGACGGCGCATGTGGTGTGCCAGAGCGGTTGGTGCCGTATCGGGCGGGGCCTGGGGCCACAGCTGAATGAGACGGGCCATGTCAGCCTGCCCGGCGCTGCGGTGAGACGTTGAGACGCTGCGTCTCAGTCGGCCGCCGCCTGTTCGTGGCACTTGTCCCGCAGGCGAGGCGGGGCTTAAATGAGCGCAACAAGAACAATGAAACACGCCGTGGAGGCCCCATGCTTCCTGCCTACTCCAGAGCCCACGTGGACTGTGTCAGCCGTGTGTTGCGTCATGCCGGCCGTTTGCCTGAAGCGCCGGTACCGAACCTGATCCTCGACTCCTGGCGCCGCTCGATGGAGCAGCACCACCTGGATCCGGGCTCCCTGCAGGGCCCGCGGATCCTGAGCCAGACGCTGCTCAGGGAATACCGAGAGCGCGCCGAGAGCTTCCTGTGCATCGCCGGCGAGGAGGTCTCGCGGCTGCATGGCCGGGTGCGCGACGCCGACTACTGTGTGCTGCTCACCGACGCCCAGGGTAATACCATCGACTATCGCGTGGAGTCGGCGATCCGTGCCGATTGCCGGCGTGCCGGGCTGTACCTGGGAACCTGCTGGTCGGAAGGCGAGGAGGGCACCTGTGGCGTGGCCGCGGTGCTGACCAATGGCATCCCGGTGACGGTGCACAAGCGTGACCATTTCCGCGCCGCCTTCATCGGCCTGACCTGCTCGGCGGCACCGGTGTTCGACCCCTGGGGCGAACTGCTCGGTGTCCTCGACGTGTCGGCCGTCGAATCCCCGGATGACCGCCGCAGCCAGCATCTGATCCGACAGATGACCGTGCAGAGTGCCCGTGACATCGAAAACGCCTTCTTCATGCACAGCACCCGTGGCCTGTGGGTGTTGCGGGCACACGCCGCCCCCGGCTATGTCGACAGCCAGCCGGAGTTTCTCTTCGCCTGGGACGCCGACGGTTGCGTACAGGCGCTCAACCCCTCGGCCCGGCATTACCTGCTGGAGCGCCATGGACAACTGCCACGGCACATCGGCGAGGTCTTCGATCCGGACCTGTTGCACGCGGCCGCCGACGAACATCCGCGGCATGTTGCCGAGCACGGCCTGCATATTCGTCTGAGCGTTCCCCGGGGCGCGCAAAAGAGGGCGGTTGCGCGCCACGCCGCCGGCGAACCGGATCCGCGGATCGCCGAGAGCCTGCGCCTGGCGGTCCGCGTCAAGGACCGCAACCTGCCCGTGCTGATCCATGGCGAAACCGGCGCCGGCAAGGAGGTCTTCGCCCGCCAGTTGCATGAGCAAAGCGCGCGGCGCGACAAGCCCTTCGTGGCGCTCAATTGCGCCGCGATCCCCGAGAGCCTGATCGAGAGCGAGCTGTTCGGTTATGTCGCCGGCGCCTTTACCGGTGCCGAGCGCAAGGGCGCGCGCGGGCTGCTGCAGCAGGCCGATGGCGGCACGTTGTTCCTCGACGAGATCGGTGACATGCCGCTGGCCCTGCAGACGCGCCTGCTGCGGGCGCTGGCCGAGGGCGAAGTGGCGCCGCTGGGCGCGGCGCGGCGGCAGGCGGTGGACATTCAGGTGATCTGCGCCAGCCACCGCGACCTGTCGACCCTGGTGGCCGAAGGCGCCTTTCGCGAGGACTTGTATTTTCGTCTCAGCGGTGCGCGTTTCGAACTGCCGCCGCTGCGCGAGCGTAGCGACAAGCTGGACCTGATCAACCGCATCCTCGACGAGGAAGCCGCACGCTGCGGCTTGCGCCTGGGGTTGGGGGCTGCGGCCCTGGAGTGTCTGTTGGGCTACAGCTGGCCGGGCAACGTGCGCCAGTTGCGCCATGTCCTGCGCTACGCCTGCGCCATCTGTCCAGGTGACAGCATCCGCCTGGAGGACCTGCCCGAGGATCTGCACGGCCGCTTGCCACCGGTGCGGGCGGAGGGCCCCGCCAGTCCCGAGCGCCAGGCGTTGCTCGAGGCCCTGGTGCGCCATCGCTGGCAGCCGGGGCCGGCGGCGCAAGCCCTGGGTATCTCCCGGGCGACCTTGTATCGGCGCGTGAAGCAGCATGACATCGTGATGCCGCGGGTCAAGCCCCATGAACCGGTGCCAGGCCGTTGAAACCCTCCAACGGTCGGCAACGGAGGCGGGCGCCGGGGCAGCGCCCGCAGCGAATCAGAAACCGTACAGGCTGACAGGGTTGTCGCGCAGGATCAGGGCGCGGGTGCTTTCCTCCGGCGCCCAGGCCAGCAGCAGGTCCAGGACAGAGGCATCATCCGGCTTCTGCCCGCTGGCGAGGGTCGGGTGTGGCCAGTCGCTGCCCCAGAGCATGCGCTGGGGGTAGCGACCGATCAGGTGGCCGGCCACCCTCCCGACATCCTCGAACCCCGGAGCGCCAACCTTCGAGCGTAGGTACGGTGCCGAGAGCTTCACCCATGCCCGACCGCTGTCGAGCAATTGCACGAGCGAGGCAAATGCCGCCGACTTGAGGCCTTCAGGCTGGGGGACGTGGCCCATGTGGTCGATGACGATGCTCCCTGGCAATTTGAGCAGCCGCGGCGCCACTTCCGGCAGCAAGGGCCCGGTTGCGAACTGGACATTCCAGCCCAGCTCGTTGACCCGTGCGCCAAGACGTTCGAGATCGTCCAGGGCGGTACCGCCGAGGCTGAGGTTGAAGCGGATACCCCGTACGCCGGCGTCCTGCAGGCGGGCCAGTTCGGCGTCGGTGACCGAACCATCCACCACGGCGACTCCGCGTGCATCCCCCCGGCTGCGCAGCAGGCCATCAAGCATGACACGGTTGTCGGTGCCGTAGGTGGACGGCGTCACGATCACCATGCGGCGGATGCCCAGGCGTTTCTGCAGCGCGCGGTAGTCCTCCAGCGAGGCATCGGGTGGCAGCAGGGTGGCGTTGGGGGCCGCCGGGATACGGCTGTCGTACAGGTGCATGTGGCAGTCCACGCTGCCAGCCGGCGGAGTCAGTCGGGGGCTGGCTTCCCCCTCGCTGAAGGGCACCTTGGCCAGGGCGCCCATGGAGGCGGCGGCGCCGAGTGCGCCTCCCGCCAGCAGGAAATGACGACGTGACAGGGACATCGGGCATACCTCGATTATTGTTGTTCTGGGGGCACGATACCCACCGCCGAGGGCGGAGGTGGGTATCGCGGGGAGGGGCAGCGACTTACTTGGCGCTGGCCGCGGGGACGGGTGCGGCCTGCTCAAGCTGGCGTTTGCGACCGATGACCAGCACGCTGATGCCGGCGAAGGTGCACAGGGCTGCCAGTGGCATCAGCGCCAGGGCATAGCTGCCGGTGGCATCGTGGATGGCGCCGTAGGCGTTGACCATCAGGCCGCCACCGATCAGGTTGGCCATGGCCCCCACGGCGGCCAGGCCGGCGGCGGCGGTGGATGACGAAAGCCAGCCGGAAACCAGCGCCCAGAACGGGCCTTTCATCGAGTAGGCACCGACCAGCACCAGGGTCAGCATGAACACCGTGGCGGCCAGCGACGAGGTGAACAGGGTCATCAGCAGGCCGGCGGCGATCAGCAGCAGGGTCATGGCGGTGTGCCAGCGGCGTTCACCGGTACGGTCCGAGCTGCGGCCCCAGATGATCATCAGTACCGAGGCGATGCCGTAGGGGATGGCATTGACCAGGCCGATCTGCAGGGAAGTCAGGCCGAAGGTCTTGAGCAGTTGTGGCGCCCACACGCTCATGGTGCTGCCCGCCGCGGAGGCCCCCGAATAGATCAGCGCCAGCACCCAGATATCCTTGTGGCGCAGCAGCTTCCACAGGGAAATGTGGCCGATGGCGGTCTTTTTAGAGGCTTCGTCAGCCAGGCGGCTGGTGAGCCAGGAGCGTTGCTCGTCGGTGAGCCACTGGGCCTGCTCCGGACGGTCGGTCAGCACGAACAGGCAGGCGATACCCAGCAGCACCGCCGGAATGCCTTCGAGGATGAACAGCCAGTGCCAGCCGCGCATGCCCATCCAGCCGTCCAGTCCCAGCAGCAGGCCCGACAACGGCGAACCGATGAAGTTGGCCGCCGGAATGGCCACCATGAACAACGCCACCATGCGGGCACGGTAGGCCGACGGCAGCCAGTAGGTGAGGTAGAGCAGCACGCCGGGGAAGAAGCCGGCCTCGGCCGCCCCCAGCAGGAAGCGCATCACATAGAGCGAGTTGGCCCCCTGGACGAAGGCGGTGCCGGCGGAGATCAGGCCCCAGGTGATCATGATCCGGGCAATCCAGATTCGTGCGCCGTAGCGCTGCATGGCCAGGTTGCTGGGGACTTCGATGAGGAAGTAGGCGAAGAAGAACAGGCTGCTGGCGAAGCCGAAGACCTTGGCTGTCAGGTTAAGGTCCGCATTCATCTGCAGCGAGGCCATGCCGATGTTGCCGCGGTCGATGATCGCGATCAGGTAGCAGACGATGAGGAAGGGTAGCAGTCGCCAGGCGACCCGCCGCATGGTACTGCGCTCGAGTGCGTCAGGCTGGGAAGTTGCAGGATTCATGGGGCTCTCCGATTGTTTTTTTTCTGGAGTTTCGCTGGGTGAAGGCGCTCGGCCGGGCAACGGCCGGGCGCCTGTCTATCGATCAGTTGTCGAGCAGGTGGCGATTGACGACGCAGCGCGGATCCAGGGCCTTGCCCGCCCAGGTGTCGAGTACCTGGCCCAGGGCGACCAGTCCGACCCGATCCCTGGCTGCTGAGGTGTTGGCGCCGACATGGGGAGTGGCAACCAGTGTTGGCAGCCCCCACAGCGGGCTGTCGGCAGGCGGCGGCTCGGGGTTGAAGGTATCCAGGCCGGCACCGGCGATCCTGCGCTCGCTCAGCGCCTGTACCAGGGCGTCGGTGTCGATCAGCTCGCCCCGTGCGGTGTTGATCAGGATGCACTCGGGACGCATGCGGGCGAACTGATCGGCAGCGATCAGGTCGCGGTTGCTCTCGGTCAGCGGGCAATGCAGGCTGATGATATCGCTTTGGCTCAGCAGGCGATCGAAGTCTTCCTCCCGCTCGACATGGGCGCGCTCCGGCAACTGCTTGAGGTAGGGGTCGTACACCTTGACCTTCATGCGCAGGGGCGCGACCAGGTCCATGAGAATGCTGCCGATCGAGCCCAGCCCGACCAGGCCGAGGGTCTTGCCGAACAGCTCGATGCCGTTGGCCGAGCTCTTGTCCCAGTGCCCATCGCGCATCCGCGCATCGAGCAGCGCGGTTTGCCGGGCCACGCTGAACATCAATGCAAAGGCATGCTCGGCCACGGACTGGGCGTTGGCACCGACCGCGATGGAGACCGGGATACCGTGATCCGCGGCGGCCTGGATGTCGATGGTGTTGTAGCCGACGCCATGCTTGGCGATCACCTTGAGTTTGCTCGAAGCCTGGATCATGTCGCGGGTCAGCTTGCCCTGGCGAACGATGATCGCGTCGGGCTGCTCGGCGCGGATGATCGCTTCCAGCTCCTGCTCCGGCAGATACGGTGTGGTCGGGATCACTCGGATGCCGTGCTCGGCGGCGAGTGTCATGGCATCGGCGGCGAGTTCAGGGCCGGTAAGCAGCAGGGTGCGGGACATCGTGAATACCTTGTTCTTGTCTGGGCAAATGCGCTCGCTCGGAAGCGGCGATGATTAACCCTAACATAATGAAATGGCGTTGCAAGAAAATGATTCTGCTGTTCGTCGAGTCCACGAACTCAGGTTGAAAAAGCATTTGCCAATGCAAATATGAAATGACATTCTAAAAATGTGATTCGGCAGCTGTCGAAGACATCCAATAAAAACCAAGAGAGGTAGGTCACATGAGCATTGGCTTCCAAGTGCTTGAGCGCGCGCGCAAGGTCGGCACAGAATGGGTTGGGCGCTATCGCGAGGTTCCGGTCGCCAACGTCAGCGACTCGATGAATCGCATGACCGCAGGCGGAGCCCGACTGCGCCCGATGCATCGCGCAGGCGTACTCGCCGGCCCGGCACTGACCGTCAAGGCGCGCCCTGGTGACAACCTCATGCTGCATTACGCGATCGATATCGCCGAGCCCGGCGATGTCATCGTGGTGGACGCCGGAGGCGACCTGACCAACGCCCTGATCGGCGAAATGATGGTGGCCTACGCGGTCAAGCGTGGTGTGGCCGGTATCGTGGTCAATGGCGCGATCCGCGATGCCGCGAGCATTGGCGAAGGCGACTTTCCGATGTTTGCCGCCGGTATTTCGCACCGGGGGCCGTACAAGGATGGGCCGGGTGAGATCAACGTGCCGATCGCCATTGATGGTATGGTGATCGAGCCGGGCGACCTGGTCATCGGTGATGACGATGGCCTGCTGTGCGTGCCTTACGACCATGTTGCCGAAGTCTACGAGCGTGCGACCGCCAAGCATGCTGCCGAAACCGCCCAGATGGAGCACATTGCCCAGGGTACCAATGACCGCTCCTGGGTCCTGGATTCCCTGAAGAAGAAAGGTTGCCTGCTGCCGGGCTGATTCAGCACAGAATGCATACCTCGCCACCGGTATGCACGAGGCGATGAGTTGGACACGGACGCGGGCCTATTGAGGATACGCAGTCTTGTCCGATTCATCGTCGTCTCGTCGTAACCCGTGGCCCGCGGCCGTTCGGGCGCTCGCTTATCGCAACTTCCAGATCTACTTCATTGGCCAGGGTGTCTCGACCCTGGGCAAATGGGTGCAGCAGGTCGCCTTGTCCTGGCTGGCCTATCACCTGACAGGCTCGGCCGTCCTGCTGGGCCTGATCACCTTTCTTTCGCTGGCCCCCCAACTGGTGATCGGTCCGCTCGCCGGCGCCTGGATCGACCGCCATGACAAGCGCCGGTTGTTGATCGCTGTGCAGGGGATGCTGGTGGTGCAATCGCTTGTCCTGGCCCTGGCAACCAGCCAGGGCTGGATCGATGGAGTGTTCATCGCCGTGATGGCGCTGCTGCTGGGTTTGCTCAATGCCCTGGAGACTCCTTTGCGCCAGGCGCTGATCGGCAGTTTCGTCGACGACCCTGCGGACTTGCCGAACGCCCTGGCGCTCAATGCCATGCTCATCAATGCGGCGCGTTTCGTCGGCCCACCCCTGGCGGGCGGCCTGATCGCCCTGGCTGGCGAAGCGCCCTGTTTCATGCTCACGGCCCTGGGGTTCCTGGCGTTGCTCGGTGGCCTGCTGAAGGTGCGCGGCACGCCGGCGCCCAAGGCCGCCGGATCGACTGCCCAGGTGTTTCGCGAGGGGCTGGCCTACATGTGGCGCAGCCGAAGCGTTCGCCAGCTCATGGGCAACGTCATCATGGTGAACCTGCTGGCCTCCTGCTACGCCGCCTTGCTGCCCATTCTGGCCAAGGCCGTGTATGCCGGCGATGCGCGTATTCTCGGCTGGCTCTGGGGGGCGGCAGGGGCGGGCGCCTTTGTCGCCACCCTGGTGCTGGCGGTCGGGGGCGCGCAGCAGCGCTTGCGGCGCTTTACCGATGCCGGTGCGCTGCTCTGCGCGGTGGCCCTGATCGGGCTGTGGCTCTCGGAGGCGCTGCCATGGGCGCTGCTGGCCCTGGGGCTGCTGGGGTTTGGCATCACCTTGAACAACGTCAGCACCAACATGCAGTTGCAGAGCACTGCGCCGGCCCAGTTGCGTGGTCGCGTGGTCGCGTTCTACATCGCCATGCGTTTCGGTTTCGAAGCGCTGGGCGGCATGTTGGCGGGGTTGATGGCCGCCCATTGCGGTGCGCCGGCAACCCTGGGGATTGCCGGCGGCCTGTTGGCGGTCGGTCTTCTGGTGATCCTGGTCGCGCGGCGCCCTTTGCGATAAGGCGCCACGCGGCGGCTCAGGCGTGACTGTCGAGTGCCCGGGGCTGTGCCGGCTGCTGTTTGGCCGGGTCGCCCAGCCAGATCATCAGGCAGGTACCGATCAGCAGGATCGACGCCACGGCGAAGAACGGCAGGGTAAAACTGTGGGTCGCATCCTTGATCAGGCCGATCAGGAAGGGACCGGTGAAACCGCCCAGGTTGCCGATCGAAACGATCATCGCCAGGCCTCCCGCCGCGGCGCGGCCGGTGAGGAATGTCGAGGGAATGGCCCAGAACGTTGCCTGGAACGACAGGATGCTGGCCACGGCCACGCAGAGGCTGGCGATCCTGAGCACTGGATGGGTCGTAAGGGCGGCGGCAACCAGGGCCACTGCGGCCAGCGCCAGGGCCGCCACGACATAGGGCAGTCGCCGTTGGCTGCGGTTGGCCAGACGGGCCCACAGGGTCATCGACACCGCACCCAGCAGATAGGGCAGGGCCACCACCAGGCCAACCATCCCGTTGCTGATGCCCATGCCCTTGATGATCTGGGGTAGCCAGATACCGATGCCGATGGAGCCGACGATACAGCAGAAATTGATGGCGGCCAGGGTAAACACCTTGGGGTTGGTCAGGGCGGCGCGCAGGGTATTGCCGTGCGATGCGCCAATGGTCTGCTGCTCTTTGGAAATCCTTTCGCTGAGCCAGGCTTTTTCGCGTGCTGTCAGCCACTTGGCCTTCGCCGGGGTATCGACCAGCACGAACAGACAGGCAACGCCCAGCAGCACGGCCGGCATGGCCTCGGTCACCAGCAGCAACTGCCAGTTCTTCAGCCCCCAGACGCCGTGCTGTTCCAGCAGCCAGCCGGACAGCGGCGAGCCGACGATGTTGGCAACGGGAATTCCCAGGAGGAATGCCGCAGTCGCCTTGGCCCGCCATTTGCCCGGGAACCAGTAGGTGAAGTACAGGTACACCCCGGGGGTGAAGCCCGCTTCGGCCAGGCCCAGCAGGAAGCGTGCGATGCTGAAACTGATGGGGCCGGTGGCGAACGCCGTCGCCATGGAGACCAGGCCCCAGGTGATCATGATCCGCGCAATCCACACGCGTGCGCCGAAGCGTTGCAGCAGCAGGTTGCTGGGTATTTCAAAGATGAAGTAGCCGAAGAAAAACAGCCCTGCGGCCCAGCCGAACAAGGTTGCGGTCAGGCCCAGGTCCTGGTTCATGCTGATGGCGGCGAAGCCGACGTTGGTGCGATCCAGGTAGCTGATCACATAGCAGAGGAAGATGAACGGGATCAGTCGCCAGAGAACGCGGCGCATGAGGCGTTCGCCCTCGGCGTCGTCGAGCGGCGCCGCAGCGTGGGGAGTGTCGTGGGACATGTCATTACTCTTTTTGTAATTGTTGTGTGAGCCGTATGGCTGTCAGCTATGGGAATACAGGGGCAGCCCGGGGCTGGCGGTACGAACCTGGAGGATGCTGCCGGTCTCGGATTCGGTGATGAACAGGGTCTGTCCATCGTCGCCGCCAAAGGCCAGGTTGGTGTTGCTGATCCCGACGCAAGAGACGATGCGCTCCAGGGGCTCCGCGACTCTGGACAGCTTCCAGACCGAACCGAAACCGGTGTGGGCGACATAGAGGTTGCTCTGGGCATCGAGGGCCAGGCCATCCGGGCCGCCGAGGCCGCCATGCAACTGGGCGAAGACGCCCACCTTGCCGATGATCGAGCCGTTGCCCAGGGGGATTCGCCAGATCTGCTGGGCGCGGGTCACCGCGATCAGCAGGTGGTTCAGGTGCGGGTCGAAGACGATGCCGTTGGGGCTGGGGATCGTATTGAGCAGGCAGGTGAGATTGCCGCCGGCGTCGAGCTTGTACACGCGCCCACTGGCATCCTGCAGGCCGGTCTGGCCCTGGTCGGTGAAGTACAGGTCGCCGTTGGGGGCGAACACCAGGTCATTGACGCCCTTGAAACCTTCCGAGCCTGCGGACTCCAGCAATGGCTCGATCCTTGCGCTCTGCGCATCGAGCACCATGATGCCGCGCTTGTAGTCGGTGATGAAGATTCGCCCATCCTGGTGGATTTTCAGGCCGTTCGGCCAACCGTCGTACTGGCAGACCAGTTCCCATTCTCCCTGGCGGGAGATGCGAAAAATCCGGCCGTTGGGGATGTCGGTCACGTAGAGGTTGCCTTGACGATCAAAGGATGGGCCTTCGAGAAACGAGTCGATGGCCCGGCCCTGGCGATTGGCATTGGCCCACGCAGTGGGGCGGACATCGCGGTAGCGATCGGGCAGGCGTGTGAAAACGGTGGTTTCGGTGCGCGGTGGCGCGGCGAAGAAGCTCATGGAGGCTCCGGGCGACAGGGGCGCAACAGGGCGCCTGGTTGTTGTTGTGTTTTGCAATTTAATGAAATGCCATTTCAAAATAAATCATAAGTTTCAAAAATGCGATGCCTGGCGTCCGGTATTTTCCGATTTAACTGCGTGGTAAGGATGCGGTGAAGAGTGGTGTGGTTGTAGGTGGATTAAAAAAAGGAATGTTGTTCTAATATTTTGGCGGCATGGCCTCCGGCAGCGCCAGCGGGCCGTTGGGGGCCGGGCCTCATGTGGGCCAGCGCGAAGAGGTTTTTCAACGCCAGTCCACCGATTACGCCGAGGCCAGGGACGGCTGGTCTTCTTGCCCGAATCCATCCAGGGCCGCATCGGCGGCACAAGGATGGCGAGGAGCAGGGGGGTTGTCGGATAATGCGTGCATTAGCCCTTGCGAAACATGAGGGCACCAATCACGTGAGGTCTTTCTGATGGTAAAAGCGCGGCCGCGTCCAGCGGTAAACGGTGTGGCTTCGGCCGACCGTGTATTGACTGTGCTCTCAGCGTTTCAAATGGGCGATTCGGCGTTGAGCCTGGTGGAACTCACGGAGCGTACGGGGCTGATCAAAAGCACGATCATGCGGCTGATGGTGTCGCTGGAGAACCACGGTTTCATCACTCGAATGAGCGATGGCCGCTATCAACTGGCCAGTGAGGTCATGAGGTTGAACGCGGTGTACCAGGAAACCCTCGACCTTGAGCGACATGTCATGCCTCGGTTGCATTATCTGGCCGAGCAGTCCGGCGAGACCGCCTCGTTCTACGTGCGTCATGGCGCCTATCGGATGTGCCAGTATCGGGTCAACTCCTCCCATCGCCTTCGTCTCAACATGCAGCCAGGCGACATGCGGCCCATGGACGAGGCCGCCGGTGCCCAGGCCCTGCGCGCGCCGTTCCAGACCGGCATTGCCCTGGAGAAACCCTATTATTCCTGTGGTGCGACCGACCCGCATGCCTCATCCATGGCCTTGCCGATCTATGGTGCGCAGCATGAATTGATGGGCGCGCTGGTCATCTCCGGGCCTGCCAGCCGGTTGACGGAGGAATGTGCGGACAGCTTCAAGCAGGTGTTTTTCGAAACGGCGCGCGATCTGATGCGCAGCCTGGGCTACAAGCCTTCCAATGCGGAGCTTGACGCTGAATGACGGGGAGCAGCCCTTCGCCGATGGTGTGAAAACCCGCTGGTCCTCGTCTGAAGCCCCCGGTTTTGTAACGTCGACGGCTGCTCGGGCAATGGCAGGGCCGCGCTTCGGCATGATGCTGCAGAGTGAATAAAAGTATTGCGAATGAGCATTTGTTCATTTTAGCATCCTGGGCTTCCCCTCATGGGTCACACCAATCGCTATCGGAGCCCCTTTCATGAAGACCATCACCAGCGCCAATGCCCCCGCTGCAATCGGCCCGTACTCCCAGGCCAAGGCTTTCGGCAATCTGATTTTCACCTCCGGCCAGATTCCGCTGGACCCTGCCAGTGGCCAGGTGGTGGAAGGCGGCATTCGCGAGCAGGCGCTGCAGACCATCAAGAACCTGGAAGCTGTCCTGAAGGAAGGTGGGGTCGGCTTCGAGCAGGTGATGAAAACCACGTGCTTCCTGCATGACATGGCCGATTTCGCCGTCTTCAACGAGGTTTACGAGCAGTTCTTCGTGTCCAAGCCGGCACGCTCCTGCGTGGCGGTCAAGACCCTGCCAAAAGGTGTGCTGGTCGAGATCGAGGCGATCGCCGTCTCGGCCTGATGCCCCGGAGCATGGTCAAGCTTTCGCCGGCAGACCAGGCCATCCTGCAGTCCCATTCGACGCTGCTGGACGGCCTGGCAGCCTACCTGGGGGCGGGCTTCGAGTTCGTCCTCCACAGCCTGGACAACCTGGACGCCTCGGTGATCAAGATCATCAACGGGCACCTGACCGGGCGGCAGGCGGGCGCTCCGATCACCGACCTGGCCTTGCGCATGCTCGCCGAGATCAACGATTCGCCGAACCGCTCCGGCATGAGCTACTTCTGCAGCAATCGCAACGGTGAACCGCTCAAGTCCACCACCCTCGTCATCCGCGGCGAGCAGGGCACGCCGATAGGGCTGTTGTGCATCAACTTCCACCTGAACACGCCGCTGCACGAGATCCTCGGCAGTTTCACACAACTGCCCGCCGGCGCCCCCGAGGTGCTGTCGGAGAACTTTGGCGCTGACGTCAATGAAACCGTGCTGGTGGCGCTGAGCACGGCGCGCAGGAAGGTCGCCGAGACGATGGCGGTGTCCTCGGGCGGCTACAACAAGGCGGTCATCAACCTGCTTCACGAGCAGGGCATCTTCAAGCTCAAGGGCGCCGTCATTCGGGTTGCCCAGGACCTGGGGGTCTCCAGGAACACCGTCTATCTGCACCTGCGTTCGGCACAGGACGGCGAGTCGTCTGCCTGAGCGCAGCCACCCTGTTCCAGGTTGCCTCAGAGCAACGGCCGAGAGCAAAGCTCAAGGCCAAGCACGAGGAGCAACAGCAGGAAACACTGGCGGAAGCGCAGGGGGCTGATCCGCCTCCGTACACGTTGGCCCACCCACATGCCGATCAGTGCCGGCACGACGGCTGCTGTCGACATACCGAACTGCTCGACGTGAAAGGCGCCGTGGGAGAACAGCCCGATGGCCAGGGCCACCGTGGAGAGGGTGAAGGACAGGCCCAGCGCCTGAACCAGTTCCTCCCGGTTCATGTTCAGTGACCCGAGGTAGGGCACCGCAGGCATCACGAACACACCTGTCGCCCCTGTCACCACCCCGGTTATCAGGCCGATGACCGCCGATAGCCATTTTTCCACCCGGCCCGGCACCGCGAGGGTGGGCGCAACCAGGGCGTAGACGGCATAGACGATCAGCGCCATGCCCAGGCCGAAGCCTGACCAGACGGGGTCTGCCTTCACCAATAATGCCGAGCCGCCCACGGTGCCGAGCAGGATGCCCAGTATCATCGGCCAGAGCCTGCGTAGCAGACGCGTTATCGATGGGCCGCAAAACAGTTGCCAGACGTTGGTGACGAAAGACGGTATGAGCAGCATCGCGGCAGCGGCCGCCGGCGGCATCGCCGTGCCGAGCAATCCCATGGCCACCGTTGGCAGCCCCATGCCGGTGACGCCTTTGACCAGGCCGGCCGCCAGGAAGGTGCCCACCAACAGAACAATGTACAGCGTGTGATCGTGCATGAGTGATCCGCTTCGAGGGGGGACAGGGCTGAATTGAAGCCTCTGGCGGAACGCTGCACAATGCGGAAATATCAGCACAGCCTTCGGATGATCCGAAGGCAGGAGCGAGGTGATCCATGCGTTTCGACTTGGCGGACCTGCAGTTGTTCCTGTGTGTCGTGGATGCCGGCAGCATCACCGCTGGCGCGGCCCGGGCGAATCTGGCCCTGGCCTCGGCCAGCGAGCGATTGCGCAGCATTGAAAGCGCCGCCGGCGTGGCCCTGTTGCATCGACGCCCGCGAGGAGTGGTGACCACCGAGGCGGGCGAGGTGCTGGCGCATCACGCCCGGCTGATGCTTCGGCAGCAGGAGAGGCTCAAGGGCGAACTGCAGGACTTTGCCGCCGGTGTCCGGGGCACGATCCACCTGTATGCCAACACCGCCGCACTCACCGGGTTTCTGCCGAACCGCCTTGCACCGTGGCTGGCCGAGCGCCCCCGTTTACGCCTCGAACTCAGGGAGCGCACCAGTGCCGACATCGTCAGCGCGGTGGCGGCTGGATTGGTCGAGGCCGGTGTCGTCTCGGATGCCGTTGACGCGCAGGGCCTGCAGTTGCAGGCCGTGGCGAAGGATCACCTGGTGTTGATCGCGGCGGCCGGGCAGCCATTTCCGCCAGGCAAGGACGTCACGTTCTCGCAGGTCGTGGATCTTCCCTTCGTCGGCCTGTCCCCCGGAAATGCCCTGCAGGATCACCTCAACGACCATGCCCATGCCGCGGGCAGGCCTCTCGATCTCAGGGTTCGCATGAAAACCTTCGAAGGTTTGTGCGAAATGGTTGCCCATGGCGTCGGTGTCGGGATCGTGCCCCAGGACATCGCCCGGCGTTACAAACGGCGGTACCCCCTTCGGCTGCTTGCCTTGAACGATGACTGGGCACGGCGGCAGCTCTGCCTCTGCTTTCGGCAGTGGCATGAATTGGCGGCGCCGATGCAAAGCCTGCTGGTTCATCTGGGAGGCGGGCCGCAAGCGGTTTGAGCCTCTGCTGGCACGGCGCACCGGCTTCGGGGCAGCTACATTGATAGCGGTGAGACATTTCCTTTTCAGGAGGACGACCATGCGTAACGCTCGTTTGTTGACGGCCCTGACCACCGCCCTGGTGCTGGCTGCCGGCTCCGCCTGGGCAGATCCGGGCAATGGCCAGGGAAACGGCAAGAAGTTTTCCCAGGGCTTTCAGGGCCAGGACGATCAGGGCGGTCACGGTAAAGGCAGGAAATCCGCTCATGGCGATCGGGCGCAGGGTCCCAGCATCGACCGCAATGGGGTGCTCGTCGTGCTGGGTGGATACCGTGACTACTGGAGCCCGGGGCCTGCCTTGCCGCCGGGGATTCGCAAGAACCTGGCCCGGGGCAAGCCGCTGCCACCCGGTATCGCCAGGAAGCTCGATGGTCGACTGCTGGGGCAGTTGCCGCGTTACGACGGCTATGAATGGCAACAGGCAGGGGCCGACCTGATCCTGGTTTCGATTGCCAGCGGGATCATCTATGAAGTGCTCAGTGGTGCCTTCAATTGACCCGTTCCACCGGCCATTCGCTTCGGCGGTGGCCGGTTGTCGAAGGGATCCAGGGAGAGGCGTTCTCATTCACTTTATAAAAGGCCATCAAGGCTTCCGTCTGTCGTCTTCCATTGAACGGCAACCCATTGATCGAGTCCCAGGCAGTGCAAAAGACTCACTCAACTGGAAGCCATCATGCGTTTCAAAAAAACCAACCTGATTGCCGTCATGTCCTGCTTCATGATGTTTGCAACTGCTCCGCTGCTACCGGCACAACTCTCCCTCGTGACCTCCGCCTATGCCAAGGGCGGTGGAGGTGGCAACGGCGGTGGCGGCCACGGCGGGCATGGGGGAGAGGGCGGCGGTCACGCCGGTGCCGGGCGCTCGGCGAGCGCCGAGGGGCGAGGCCAGGCACTGGGTCACCAGAGCGATCATGTCGGCAAGGCGGTTCGGGATCATGGGGTGAGCGGCCAACATACTGGCCAGGCCCGTAACGGTTCCAAGGGACATGGCGTTGCCACTTCCGGCGTCGCCCACTCCAAGGCGACCCAGGGCCTGTCGAAGGCGACCGCCATTTCGGCCACCACGCCGGGCGATCACAATGCCAAGGGGCTGAGCAAGGCCAGCGTGTCAAAGGCCAGGTAGGGCGGTCGATCAGGCTGCGTTCGTGGGGTATAGCCTGTAGCTATAGCCGGGGAGGGGCGGCGGCGAGCGGACAACAGCACACCGTAGCCTTCGTGCCAACGAAGGCTTGTCCCGTGCCGCTGCCGGAAAACACGGATCCATTCACCTGTTTTCAGTCAGCTGCGAAACCTGGGCAATGGACGCTCGATGCTCAGCGAGGTGAGCGTCTTGCGCACCTGGGCATCCTCGGCCTCCAGTGCCTTGAGACTCGCGCGGATCTTGCCGGCCGCCGGCATGTCGCCCTGGCGGTCGATCCAGTCGGCTATCTCCTTGCAGGCACTGCTCAGGCAGGCCTGACGCTGGTTCATCAACGACAGCAGGTTGGTGAGTTCTCGTTCGGACATGATGGGATCCTCCGTTCGACCTCATCAGTGTAGCAGCGCTCTGTCGGAACATGGCGGCAGCTTGCCTCGGCGTTTTGCCCGCCGGCCTACAGCGCCGAGCGCAACCCTGGTGTCACGAGTCAGGTCTGTGGCCGCCCTGGCCCGGGCGGTGTTGGCAGATACCTGGGCAACAGCAATTTTTTCCAATATTCCGCCGCCGCGTTCTGGCTCAATCAGCGACCTGTTTACGTTTGCCTGGGTTTGTCCGTGCAGTTCACCAGTGGTTTTCTTCTCAGTCTTTCGCTTTGTCTCGACATCGGCCTGGCCAATATCGCCATGATCACCCTGGCGATGCAGCGGGGCTTTCTGCAGGGTTTCTGGCTCGGGCTGGGTACCTGCTTCGGCGACCTGATCTACGCGATCCTGGCCCTGGTCGGGATGACCGTCCTGCTCCAGTTCACCTGGGTGAAGTGGAGCCTGTGGATCGGAGGATCGGCGCTGCTGATCTACTTCGCCGTGCGCATGATCATCAATGCCTGGCAGAGCCATGGCACCATGCAGAACGCGGGGCAGGTCGTGGAGCGCTCGGCGATCAAGGCGTTCCTGCGGGGAATATTCATGGCCGTCTCTTCTCCCAGCGCCATCCTCTGGTTCGCGGCGGTGGGCGGCACGCTCATCTCCCGCTCCGGTGCCGGTGGGCTGGGCAATGCATCCCTGTTTCTCGCCGGTTTTTTCGTGGCGGGCGTGTGCTGGAGCGTCGGTTTGTGCACCGCGGCCAGCCACGGCGGCAAGCTGCTGGGTGACCGCATGCTGAGGTACAGCTACATTGCCTCGGCACTGATCTTCGCCTGGTTCGCGGCCTACGTGATCGCAACGGGGTACCAGGAGTTCATCCTCGGGCAGCCTGTCGCCTAGCGCCGTGGGCCCTTGCGTGGCATTCGCGGGCTGTCCCTGTAAGCGTCCGAGTAGGCCTGGGGAGAGACGCCCATCACCTTGCGAAAGGCGTTGATGAAGTGGCTCTGGTCGTAGAAGCCCAGTTCGGTGGCGACGTCCAGCACGCAGGCCCGATCACGTAGCCGCCGGCGTGACTCGATCAGCCGCAGTTGCATCTGGTATTGCAGGGGCGCCAGTCCGATCTGCTTCTTGAAGCATCGCACCAGGTGGTATTTGCTCAGACCCACGGCTGCGGCCAGGTCATCCAGATCGGCCTTGCGGGTCAGGCAGTCACGCAGGTACTCGACGGCCCGCGAGACGGCGGCGTGCTGTTCGCCGAACCGCGTATTGCGGGGTTCCAGCCATTGACAGAGCAGGCACAGGAAAGCTTCCTCCCGCTGCCTGCGATGAGCGGCCGGTGTCCGAGCGAAGTCGAGCAGGGCCTGGTGCAGGTCGGGGTGACTGAAAACGCCCTGCTCAAAGGTGCTGCTGGCCAGGTTGTTGTCCCTGACCACGCGGGAAATACCCTCAGGGTCCAGATGCAGGCTCACATACTCGACCCCGGTCGGACAAAACTCCGAGGCCTGCATGGCCAGCGGGTTGTACAGGGTGATCTCGCCGGGCCTGGCGGTCAGCGTCCGGCCATCGAGCCAGATGTGTTCGGTGCCCTTGAGGTTCGTGCCCAGCACATACTCATCATGGGTATGGCGGGGGAAGCTCGCGGCATCGGCACGCACCCATGAGGCTTCGATCAACGTGCCAGCTTGCCAGTCGTCGGTGACAAGGGGCATGAGTCACGTCCTCCTGGTCAGCGCATCAGGCTGTGGCGGGGTTATCGGCTGGGGATCGGGCAGGAAAGTCATGCTGCCATTGTGCCAGAGCGCAGTCCTGGCGGCGATAAACTCCGGAATGGGCGCATAGCCGGGAGGTATTGGCAAAGGCATGAGGCCGTGGCGCCACTTGAATAGGCCGTGGCGCGTTTTGCATGAATGGAAAATGCGCCATCTCTCTATACTGGGGCATGCTTGAAAGGGCGGCATGTCGCCACCCTGGACCCACGACAGGGGCTGACGATGCAGAACAAAACCTTTGGGCTGGACATCGGCTGGCAGGTCCTGCTCAGGGACTTTGGCCTGCAACCCGTTCATGTCCTGCGTCGGGCCGGTCTCCCCGACGACCTGTTTTCCCGGGCAGGGCCCGGGCTCAGCACAGAAGAGTATTTCCGTTTCTGGAGTGCTCTGGAGGCGGAATCGGGTGATCTGATGTTTCCCCTGCGCTTGGTCGAAACCGTGTCGGCGGAGACCTTCAGTCCACCGTTGTTCGCGGCCCTGTGCAGCGCCAATCTCATGCAGGCCGTACAGCGCCTGGCCAAGTACAAGCAACTGGTGGCACCCATGAGCCTTGAGGTGGTCGTGGGGGAGGCGGGGGAGTTGACGCTATCGCCTCGCTGGCTGTTGGCGCAGAGCGCGGTGCCGTATTCGTTGCAGGTGGCCGAGGTGGCATTCTTCCTGCGCCTGGCCCGTCTCGCTACCCGCGAACCGATCAGGGTGCTGCGGGTCGCTCTTCCCAAGTCGCCCCCCGGCGCTTATGCGCGGCGTTACGAGCACTTCTTCGGTGCGCCCGTGCAGTACGCGGAATGTCCCGCTGTCACTTTTGACGCAGCGGATGTGCTGCGTCCATTCCTCACTGTCAACGAAGGCATGTGGCGGGTATTCGAGCCCGATCTGCGCCGACGACTCAGCGAACTCGATGCCACGGCGACGACGGTGGCGCGTGTGCGGGCGGTGTTGCTGGAACTGCTGCCAGGCAACGCCGCCACCATCGAGAAAACCGCCGAGCGCCTGGGCTTGAGCAAACGCACGCTGCAGCGCCGTCTCGAGGACGAAGGGGAAAACTTTCGTGCCCTGGTCAATGCCACGAGGGAGAGCCTGGCCCGGCACTACCTGGGCAGTACCACGATGTCCGGAGGGGAGATTGCCTTCCTGCTCGGCTTCGAGGATCCCAATTCCTTCTACCGCGCCTTCCAGGACTGGACCGGGCAGACGCCCGAGCGCGTCCGCCATGCCATGCGCCCGAATTGAGCGACAGGACAACTCGTTCAGCGTTGGCGCGAACTGTCGGCCTCCTGGCACCGATGGCAAGTGAGCTGCCTGGCGGTATCCGGATAATGGGTTCCATCCAGACAAGCGAGGTTCGACATGTTCACCCACACAAAGAAAACCGCCTTGGTCACCGGCGCTTCGTCGGGCATGGGCAAGGCCATTGCCAGGAAACTGATCGAGGAGGGTTATCAGGTCTACGTCGCTGCGCGCAGTGTCGAGAAGATGGCCGATCTGGCCCGGTTGGGCGCTCAGGTCCTGCGCATGGATGTTTCCTGCGACGGGCAGATAGTTGCCGGCGTTGAAACCATCCTCGCCCAGACCGGCGGCGTGGAGGTGCTGGTCAACAACGCCGGCTTCGGTTTGTACGGGCCGGTAGAGGAAATCGGCATCGACGAGGCCCGCTACCAGTTCGAGGTGAATGTCTTCGGCGCGGCGCGCCTGACGCAGTTGCTGCTGCCCTCGATGCGTGCCAGGGGCTCAGGCTACATCGTCAACATCACTTCGATGGGCGGCAAGATGTACAGCGCCTTGGGGGCCTGGTATCACGCCACCAAGCATGCCCTGGAGGGCTGGTCGGACTGTCTGCGCCTGGAAGTCGCCGAGTTCGGCATCAAGGTCGTGATCGTCGAGCCCGGCGTTATCGAAACGGGCTTCGGCGAGGGCGCGAGCCAGAGCCTGGTCAAGCGCTCGGCCGAGGGGCCCTATGGACGGCTGGTACAGGTGGTCGCCAGGCTGATCGGACAGACCTACGGCCAGGGGACGGCCAGTGATCCGGGCGTGATCGCGGACGTTGTCTCCCGGGCCGTCGCCAGCCGCAATCCACGCACGCGCTACGTGGCCGGCAAGTTCGCCAGGCTGCTGATTGGCCTGCGGGTATGGCTGGGTGATCGTCTGTTCGACCGGATCATTCTCAGCCAGGCCCGCTGAGTCACGCCTGGCGAACGCTGATCCTGTTGGACGCCTTCACTTCGCGCAACGAGAAGCTCGACTGCATCTCCTTGACGCCGGGGATGGTGCGCAGGCGGTTGAGGGCAAACGCCGAGAAGCTTTCCAGGTCATCGGCCAGCACCTGCAGCAGGTAGTCGTGCTGCCCGGAAATGTTGTGGCAGGCGGTGACCTCGGGCATTTGCCGGACCCGCTCTTCAAAGACCCGGCAGGTGGCTTCGGTGTGGTTGTCCAGGAGGATGCTGACGAAGGCGACGACACCCAGGCCCATGAGGTGCCTGTCCAGGATGGCCTGGTAGCCCCTGATTGCACCGATCGACTCCAGGCGCTTGAGGCGTTTCCAGCAGGGCGAGGGCGAAAGGGAAACGCGCTCCGCCAGTTCGGCGTTGCTGAGTCGACCATCGTCCTGGAGGATCTTCAGGATTTTCAGGTCTGTGTCGTCCAGCTCGATCTTCGCAGTTCTTGATTTCATCATTCTGACTTTTTATGGAAGAATATTTCCCATTCTGGCTTTAACATGATGAAAATGGAAAGAATCTTTTTCGGGGCAGTGGATACACTGGATGGGTTCACCACCCGCTCGGTTCGTCGTGTCTCGCGTGGCTGAGACGAGGTGCGTGGGCTCTATTTCAGTTCAGGGAAGACTCACGAATGTCCTACTCCAGCTACCACAAGAAGAAAATTGCCGATCACGAGCTGCACCCGGAAACGCTGATGATGTCGTACGGCTACGACCCGTTTCTGTCCGAGGGCGCCGTCAAGCCGCCGGTCTTTCTGACTTCCACGTTTGCCTTCCGTACCGCTGAAGACGGTGCGCAGTTCTTCGATATCGTTTCCGGCCGCAAGCCGCTGCCCGAGGGGGAGGCCGCCGGGCTGGTGTACAGCCGTTTCAACCATCCGAACCTGGAAATGGTCGAGGACCGCCTGGCGGTGCTGGATGGCGCGCAGGCGGCCGCGGTGACCTCCAGCGGCATGGCCGCCGTTGCCGCGGTGCTGCTTGCCTTCCTGCGGCCGGGAGACCAGATCGTGCAGTCGGCACCGCTGTATGGCGGTACCGAAACCCTGATCGCCAAGATCCTGCCCGAGTGGGGCATCGGTTCCCACGGCATCGACAACGGCCTGTCGCGCGAATCGATCCGTGAGGCACTGGAGGCCGCCGCGCGCCATGGCGCTGCGCGAATCTGCTACATCGAGACGCCGGCGAACCCGACCAACACCCTGGTGGACTTCGAGGCGATCCGGACGGAGGTCGATGATTTCACGGCCCGGCATGGCTACCGTCCGTTGATCGTGTGCGACAACACGCTGCTGGGGCCGATCTTCCAGCAGCCGATCCGCCATGGCGCCGACCTGTGCGTCTACTCGTTGACCAAGTACGTCGGTGGGCACAGCGACCTGGTCGCCGGCGGCATCACCGGCAGCAGGGAACTGATCGCCAAGGTGCGGGCGATCCGCAGCGCCTTCGGTTCGCAGTTGGACCCGCATTCCTCGTGGATGATTTCGCGCTCCATGGAAACCCTGGTGCTGCGCATGAAGCAGGCGGCTCGCAGCGGCAGCGCCATTGCCCACTGGCTGGCGAACAACCCCTATCAGAAGATCAAGGTGCTGCATCCGGAACTGATTGACGATTCGCGTTATCAGGCGGTGTACGAGCGCCAGTGCAGCGGGCCGGGCTCCACCTTCTCGTTCATCCTCGACGGTGGCCGCGAGCGGGCGTTCAAGTTCATCAATGCGCTGACCCTGTTCAAGTCCGCCGTGAGCCTGGGGGGCACCGAGTCGCTCATCTGCCATCCGGCCTCGACCACCCAGTCCGGCGTGCCCGCGCAACTGCGTGCCAAGGCCGGTGTGTCCGAGGGACTGATCCGTGTTTCGATCGGGTTGGAGCACGAGGCGGATCTGATTGCCGACCTCGAAAACGCCCTGCGCAACAGCTGAGGCAAACGCAAGGTTCCAGGGCTACTCGGCAAAGCAGAACTCGGTTTGCCGAATGGCCTGGGATGAATCGCGCAGGCGGGGCTGGGCACGACGCGGCGGTACCCGTGGTTCCTCGCTGAACGGAATCTGCAGTTCCTTGAGCACCCCCGACTGCGCCAGCTCGGCGGCTTCGCGTTCCAGGCGGCCGAGCAGCACCTGGATCGGTTCACCGGTCTGCGCGCCAAGCGTGACAGCCATCAGCGTCAGCGGGCTGACGTTCAGCGGGACGCTCAGTGCGCTGATCATCTCCAGGGTCGGGCAGCATTGACCACGTTCCAACTTCGAGATGTACGTCCGGCTGCTGACTTCGGCGAGTTTTTTCTGGGAGAGTCCACGGGTGGCGCGCATGGCCTTGAGCACAGCGGCAAAGGTTGCTTTGAGCGACATAAAACGTTCCTGAGAGAGCGGCATTTCTGTGTCAGTCAGAGGAGGATCAACGTGCCAGAGCTGACGCGGCCAGGCTCTGTACGAAATGGATCTGCGCTGGCCCAGGCTGCGTTGAAAACCGGCTCGCCATGCTCGTTGACTCCAGTCAACTGGGCTTGCTCGCCGGTTTTTGCCTTGCCTGGCCCTCGCTCGAAAACATTTCGTACAGACCGCTGACACAGCGGCGTGCATGATCGCTTCAGCCCTGGCGCTGAGTTTCGGCGTTGACCGACCATTGTGCAACCAGGCTATCGATTGAATCGTTCGACCAGGGAGTATTGCGTGGAAGCGGTCCTGGTCAGGTCCTTGCTCAGTTCCGTGGAGAGGATGGCCTGCTCCGAGGACTGATCGGCCAGTTGGGCGATCGTGCTGATATTGCGGCTGATCTCGTCGGCGACCGCCGTCTGTTCTTCCGTGGCGGTGGCAATCTGCGAGGTCATGTCGGTGATATGGGCGACGGCTTCGCTGATCCCCACCAGGGCCTTGTCCGCCTCGAGCACCCAGGCCACGCCTTCCTCGGCCTGGCGATTGCCGTTCTCCATGGTCTGCACGGCATTGCTGGATGAGGTCTGCAGCTTGGTGATCAGTTCGTGGATCTGGTTGGTGGATTGCGAGGTGCGCTGGGCCAGTTGTCGAACCTCGTCGGCCACCACGGCAAAGCCGCGCCCCATGTCGCCGGCGCGGGCCGCCTCGATGGCGGCGTTCAGAGCCAGCAGGTTGGTCTGGTCGGCAATGCCCTTGATCACGTCGACCACGGTGCCGATCTCGTCGCTGTCCCTGGCCAACTGCGCCACGGTCATGCCGGTTTCGCCGACCACCGCCGAAAGGCGCTCGATGGCCTGGCGCGTGTCGCGGGCCACATCGCGACCGTGGCGGGTGAGCTGGTTGGCCTGCTGGGTGGCATCGGCGGTGCGCTGGACATGACTGGCCACTTCCTGAGTGGTCGCGGCCATCTGGTTGACCGCGGCCGACACCTGCTCGGTTTCCAGGCGCTGGCGCTCAAGGCCCTTGGAGCTGTCGGTGGCCAGCAGGTCGGACTGTCCGGCCAGTTCGCTGACCTGCTCGGCAGTGTCCTGCAGGCGGGTGAGGCAGGTCTTCAGGCGCGAATCCTGGCTGACCAGGGCGGTTTCCAGGCGCGCCTGGTGGCCTCGCGCATCGCTGTACATCTTCGCCAGCAGTGCATCGCTGGTCGAGGGCTCGACCAGTTGCAGCAGACGCTGCAGACCTTGCCGTTGCCAACGCGAGGACAGCAGCGCGATCGGCACGGAGAGGCCCACGGTCACGGCGATCGCCAGCGGTGCGCTGAGGAACAGGCCGCTCACGGCGGCCGCCAGGCCCAGTCCCAGGTAGGGCAGGTAGTCGAGCAGCAGCGGCAGCCAGGTGTCCTGGCGCGGCACGGCGGTCTTGCCCTGGCTGATACGCCGGTACAACGACTCGGCACGACGGACCTGTTCGGCCGTCGGCTTGACCCTGACCGATTCGTAGCCCACCACCTGGCTGCCTTCGAAGATCGGCGTCACGTAGGCGTTGACCCAGTAGTGATCGCCAGTCTTGGAGCGATTCTTGACGATGCCCATCCAGGGCCGCCCCTGCTTGAGGGCACCCCACATATGGGCGAATACCGCTGGAGGGACATCGGGGTGGCGGACGATATTCTGGGGTGCGCCGATCAGGTCGGCCCGATCGAAACCGCTGATTTCCACGAACGCGTCATTGCAGTAGGTGATCACGCCTCGGGCGTCTGTCGTCGAGATAAGCTTTTGTTGCGGGGCAAGCGAGACTTCACGCTGTGTAACAGGCTGGTTGTTTCTCATTCCGACTGCTCCTGTCTTCCATACAAAGCTATCTGCCGACTCTATGAAAAGAATTAGGCTGATGCGGATAAAAACTCTAGCCCAATCGTGCGGGCGTGCCGGGGAGGCAGGTTGGAATGGTTTGAATATGCCACTATTTGTAGAATGACCGATACCCGATTGCCGATAAATCGTACTTTTTCCGTTTCGTCCCTTTGATAACAAGCTTTTGCAAGTGGCCTGGAGGCCATCCAGCCTGGAGATCAAGGGAGATCGGGTAAATGGTGGATGTAACGCGTCGTTCGGTGGTGGGGTTGATGGCAGCACTGCCGTTGTTAGGGGGGTCGGCAAGGGCATTTTCGGCGGCCTTGCCCGCCGCTTCGAAGGCTTCGTCCAGCGAGGTCCGTCTCGACTTCAACGAGAACCCCTGGGGGCCCTCGGCGGCGGCTCGGCGGGCCATGGAGCAGGGCGTCGCCCTGTCCGGACGCTACCCTTACCGGTTCCAGTACCAGCTGGTTGACCTGCTGGCGCGGCAACTGTCGGTGCCCGCAGAACACATCGAGATCTACGCCGGCTCCAAGGTCGCCCTGCAGCAGGCGGTGATGGCCTTTACCGGTGGCAGCCGCAGCCTGGTGCTGGCGACACCCACCTACGAGGCACCGGCTCTGGCCGCCAGGGCACAGGGAGCGGCCGTGCATGAGATCGACCTCGATGCCCGGCATGCCCATGACATCGGCGCCATGCTCGCGGCGGATGCCAACCTGGGCGCGATCTATATCTGCAACCCGAACAACCCGACCGGCACCCTCACGCCGATGGCGCAGATCGAGCGGGCCCTCAGGGAAAAGCCTGCCGGTGCGCTGGTGGTGGTCGACGAGGCCTATATCCACTACTGCGATGCCCCCAGTTGCGTACCGCTGGTCAAGGACCATCCCGATCTGCTGGTGCTGCGTACCTTCTCCAAGATCTACGGCATGGCGGGGGCGCGACTGGGCTATGCCGTCGGCCAGTCGGCGCTGCTGGAAAAGCTGAACGTGCTGGGCGAGCAGAATGTCGCCGCCGCTTCGTCGTTGCTGGGCGGCATCGCCAGCCTGGAAGACCGTGCGCTGCTGCCGGAGCGCCGGCAGGCTAACGCCCGTATCCGCAGTGAGAGCATGGCCTGGTTCCGCGACCGCGGCTTCACCTGCACCGATGCCCAGGGCAATTTCTTCATGGTCGACCTGCGTCGCCCGGCCAGTGACGTGGCCCAGGCCCTGGCGCAGCACGGAGTACGGGTGGCGCGCACCTGGGAAAACTGGCCGACCTGGATGCGCGTCACCGTCGGCAAGGAAGAGGAAATGGCCCGCCTGCGCAAGGCGTTCGCCCTGGTGGCACTGCCGGCCAAGCACTGATTCGGGGTTGATAGCGTGACGGGGTTCACATTTCCTTAAAGTGGTGAGCCAGGAACGGTTCCAGACCGTCACGCCGCAGGCACTTCGCGGCAGGTGGTCTACGCTGGTTCGGCAAGAGCTGCCTCGAGCTCGCCTTCAGGGATGACCGCCATGCTTCCAGAACGTGAACTGTGCCAGATCATTGAGTCCGGTTTTCTCCCGTTGTCCTGCACCTGCACCGCCAACGGCAACGGTGCGCTGATGATCAAGATCTTCGACCCGGTGTCCGGACGCGTGGACCTTCAGCTCAATGGTGTCGCCATCAGCAGTTTCACCAGCATCAGGTCGGTCGCCAACTTTATCGGCGAACTGCGCACCGAAATGCAGGCTGGGCGCCGGGCCTTTGCCGGCGCCCTCTAGGCGCGATCATCCCGCTACTGCGGCGAGGGGGCGGCGGGCGCCTTGCAGGTGAGTGGCGATCACGGTGTTCTTCAGCAGGTAGGCAATGGTCATCGGCCCGACGCCGCCCGGCACCGGCGTAATCGCGCTGGCCACCGTGCGTGCGCTGGCATAGTCGACATCTCCGACCAGCCGCGCACCCGCTTCGGTTTCAATGCGGTTGATCCCCACATCGATCACCACGGCGCCTGGCTTGAGCCAACTGGCGTCGACCAGCTGCGGCCGCCCGACCGCGACCACCACGATATCGGCCAGGCGGCACAGGGCGGCGGCGTCGACGCTGCGCGAGTGGATCACGCTGACCGAGCAGTGGGCCTGCAGCAGCAGGGTGGCCATCGGCTTGCCGACGATGTTCGAACGGCCGATGACCACCGCGTGCAAGCCGCTGATGTCACCGCAGGTTTCCTGCAGCAGGCGCATGCAGCCGCTCGGTGTGCAGGGCGTCAGCACTTCGGCACCCTGCACCAGGGCGCCGACGTTTTCCCGATGAAAACCGTCCACGTCCTTGATCGGATCGATGGCGTGGATCACCGCCTGTTCCTCGATGTGCGCCGGTAGCGGCAACTGCACCAGGATGCCGTTGACGGCCGGGTCGGCGTTGAGTTCGGCAATCAGGTGCAGGACTTCGGCCTGGCTGGCGCTGGCCGGCAGGCGATGCTCCAGGGAGCGGATACCGGCTTCCCCGGCACGCAGCAGCTTGTTGCGCACGTAGACATGACTGGCCGGATCGTCGCCGACCAGCAGCACCGCGAGGGACGGCACGACACCTTGCCCGGCCAGGGCCGCGACATCCTCGCGGACTTCTTCGAGTACCCGGGCGGCAATGGCCTTGCCGTCGATATCGCGGGCGAGGGGAAGGGGATTGCTCATGGAATGCGTCACCGTCGTCTGTAGCCAAAAGATCGCCAGCGCCTCGGGGCAAGGCCCGGGGCGCTGGCGGAGTGACGGGAATATAGCACCTGCGCAGCGGCCGGCGGTGTGACATAGCGCAGCAGCCTGGCCGGAAAATCACACCCCTGTGACGAGAGTAACTCCTCTGGGGGAGCGGGCTTGCCCGCGAAGCTTCTGGCGCACTCAAGAGCGCCTTCGCTGGCAAGCCGGCTCCCGCAAGGGGGGCTATGGAGGACTTCAGCGGAACGCCGGCACCACGTGCTGGATGAACAGTTCCAGGGACTTCTTCTTCTCGGCATGCGACAGGCTGTTGTCACACCAGAAGCTGAACTCGTCGACCCCCAGTTCCTGGTAGTAGCGCAGGCGGCAGATGATCTCCTCCGGCGTGCCGATCATGGTGTTGCGGCGGATGTTCTCCAGTTCGAACTCCGGGCGCTCGGCGAACTTTTCTTCCGGGCTCGGGGCGAGGAACCCGTTCTGCGGCACCTGCTTGTTGCCGAACCAGGCATCGAAGGTGCGGTAGAACCGGTTGATCGCCGTGGCGCCGACTTTCCAGCCTTGCGGATCGTCCTTGGCGTGCACGTGGGTGTGGCGCAGCACCATCAGTTGCGGACGTGGCACGCCGGGGTTGTTGTCCAGCGCGGTCTGGAACTTGTTCCTCAGGTCTAGCACTTCCTCGTCGCCCTTCATCAGCGGTGTGACCATGACATTGCAACCGTTGGCCACGGCGAAGTTGTGCGAGTCCGGGTCGCGGGCGGCGATCCACATCGGTGGGTTGGGCTGCTGGACCGGCTTGGGCACGCTGGTGGAGGTGGGGAACTTCCAGATCTCGCCATCGTGGGCGTAGTCGCCTTGCCACAGGGCACGGACCACCGGAACCATCTCCCGCAGGGACAGGCCACCGGAGGAGGCCGGCATGCCACCGGCCATGCGATCGAATTCGACCTGGTAGGCTCCACGGGCCAGGCCGACTTCCATCCGGCCGTTGCTGATCACATCCAGCAGGGCGCATTCGCCGGCGACCCGCAGCGGGTGCCAGAACGGCGCGATGATGGTGCCGGCGCCCAGGCGGATGGTGGTGGTGCGGGCCGCGAGGTAGGCCAGCAGCGGCATCGGGCTGGGCGAGATGGTGTATTCCATCGCGTGATGCTCGCCGATCCACACGGTGCTGAAACCACCGGCTTCGGCCATCAGCGTCAGTTCGGTGAGGTCTTCGAACAGTTGGCGGTGGCTGACGCTTTCGTCCCAGCGTTCCATGTGCACGAACAGGGAAAATTTCATGACGCTTACCTCGGGTCTCTTGTAGTTGGCCGGTCGACTGCGGGCCTGTTGCCTGGATGGCGCGCGGGGCGCTGCCGGATATGTTCAAGCGGGTTCGAGTCGGCCAGAGAAACTGGCTCATCGATAGGTTATTGGTATACCATAATATGGAATGTCTGCAAAAGTTTTCTCACCGACGACTCGCACTCACCTGACAAGGAACGCGTCCTACCCGATGAACATAAAACAAAAACTGATCCTGGCATTCGCCGCAATTGCCGCCTTGCCTGTCATCCTCGTGGCAGTCCTGATCATCATCAACCTGCGCAACGAGGCCCGCGAGGCGTTCCTGGACAGCAGTGGCCGGGAAATCCGCCAGGTTGAGAACGCTATGCAGCTGTTTTTCGAGGGCATCACCCAGAACGTCGAGTTCCTCGCCGAAGCCCCTCAACTGCACAATGTGGATGGCCAGCTCAAGCGCTATCTGGATGCCGAGGCACCGAAAGTTGCCATGGGCGAGCAGGACCAGCAGGTGTTCCGGCTGTTCGCGCAATTGGCCAAGAGCCATCCGGCCTACAGCTATCTGTCCCTCGGTACCCGTGAGGGCGGCTATGTGTTCTGGCCGGGAGATCCCAATCTCGCCAACTATGACCCGCGTACCCGTCCCTGGTACCAGGCGGCCATGGCCCAACCGGGCAAGACCCTGCGCACCGGTGCCTACTACTGGGCTGCGGATAACGTGGTGCTGGTCAGCACGGTGCGCAGTTTCGCCAATCGCCTGGGCGAGCAGGGCGGGGTGGTCAACATCGACGTTTCGCTCAAGCAACTGACCGACCTGGTCAAGCAGATCCGCCTGGGGGACAGTGGCTACCTGATGCTCACCGAAGGCAGCGACAAGGTCCTGGTGGACCCGCAACAGCCCGAGCACAACTTCAAGAACCTCAGCCAACTGGGCGATGGCTACGCGGCCCTGGCCAAGGCCGGCAAGGGGCTGGTCGAGGTCGAACTGGCCGGCGAGCGCTACATGGCCAACGTCCAGCCTTCCGAGGCCTTGGGCTGGCGCTTCGTCGGCCTGGTGCGCGAAAGCGAGGTGATGGCCGGTGTCACACGCCTGACCTGGATCATCGCCGCCATCGCGGTCGTCTGCGCCGTGCTGTTCGCTTTTGCCGGGGCGTTTTTCGCCGGCCTGATCGTGCGGCCGATCCGTGGGGTGGCCAATGGCCTGGAAGGCATCGCCCAGGGCGAGGGTGACCTGACTGCACGGCTGCAGGTGCGTGGGCGCGATGAAACCGCGCAGTTGGCGGGCTGGTTCAACCAGTTCCTGGAGGCGATCCGCAGCCTGATCCAGCGTATCGGCGAGGCGGCGGTGCAGATCCACAGCACCTCCGGCAGCACCACCGCGGTGTCCCGGGAAATGGCCGAGGTCGCCGCGCGCCAGCGCGAGGCGGTGGACATGGTCTCGACCGCCTTCCATGAAATGGTCGCCACCTCCAATGAGGTCGCGCGCTCCTGCAACCAGGCCGCCGACTCGGCGGACAACGGCCAGCGCCAGGCCCACAGCGGGCAGAAGCAGATCGAGACGGCGGTGAACAAGGTCGACCGGCTGAGCCAGGAGATCGGCCTGTCGGCCGAGGCCATGCAGCAACTGGCGCAGGACAGCAATGACATCCAGTCGATTCTCGGCACCATCCGCTCGATTGCCGAGCAGACCAACCTGCTGGCGCTCAACGCGGCGATCGAAGCCGCCCGTGCCGGTGAGCAGGGTCGCGGTTTTGCCGTGGTCGCCGACGAGGTGCGGGCGCTGGCCAAGCGCACGGCCGACTCCACCGGCGAGATCGATGAGCTGCTCGGCACCCTGGCCCGTCGTACCCAGCAGATGGGCCAGCAGATGCACGCCAGCCTGGAGGTGTCCCAGGAAACCGTGGTGTCGATCAATGAGGCGCGGGCCAGTTTCGAGCTGATCCGTGAGTCGGTGGACGTCATCCGCGACATGAACACCCAGATCGCCACGGCGGCCGAAGAGCAGCACCAGGTGGCCGAGGACATCAACCGGCACATCAGCCAGATTCATGGCGATGCGCAGTTGGTGGCGGATCTGGCGGACTCGACCAGTCAGGATGCGCAGAACCTGACGCACCTGTCCGAAACCCTGAATCAGTGGGTCCGGCGCTTCCGGACCTGAGGCGGGGGAGCGCGGCGGTGCCCACGGGCACTGCCGCAGCAAGGCCGGTCGATCAGGCCACGGCGGGCAGAGATCCCATCTTGCCGTGGCAATACACCAGCGGGCCGCAGTCACGTTGCGGCACGATCAGGTTCTTCACCGCGCCGACCATGATCGCATGGTCGCCGCCCTCATATTCACGCCACAGCTCGCACTCGATGATCGCCGTGGCGTTGCCCAGCAGCGGGTTGCCCAACTCGCTCAGGCTCCACTCGATGCCCTGCGCCTTGTCCTTGCCCTTGCGGGCGAAGGCATAGGCCTCCTTCTGCTGGGCGTCGGACAGCACGTGGATGGCGAAACGCTTGCTCCTGATCAGGTGCGGGTACGAGTCGGAGCTGTAGTTGGGGCAGAACAGCACCAGCGCCGGTTCCATCGACAGCGAACTGAAGGCGCTGGCGGTCAGGCCGACGATCTGGCCGTCGTCGTCCAGGGTGGTGATCACGGTGACACCGGACGGGAACGAGCCCATGACTTGCTTGTAGAGGGTTGCGTCGATCATTGGAGAAACCTCGGCCGCCGCCAGCGGCATTTTTGTTGAATTATTGTCTGATGGTATACCGTAATTCTGTCTTTGCAAGGGCTTTTTCAGGAGGCCGACAAACGTTTAATCATTTGACGAAATCCCAATGTTTACGGGGCTTTCAGTTGATTCTACCGGGTTTTTTCGGAGTAGAATTGCGGATCAGATGCCGTCAGGAAATGCGGATCAGTCTTGTGGATTTTTTGGAATACCATAATATGGTGTTCATTGGGCGGTGCCGCAGAGCACCCCCTGGTTTGGCTTCGCACAAAGATAAGAACAGACAGAACCGAGTTCATGACTATGTCCCAGCAAGATCCGTTGATCGAACAGCATACGGTCGACTACGTGCCGTTGGCCGAGCGCCATGGCCAGGCGCGTGACCTGTTTACCCTGTGGTTCAGTACCAATATCGCGCCCCTGCCGATCGTCACCGGGGCGATGGTGGTGCAGGTGTTCCACCTCAACCTGTTCTGGGGGTTGGTCGCCATCGCCCTCGGGCACCTGGTCGGCGGCCTGGTGATCGCCCTGGCATCGGCCCAGGGGCCCAGGATGGGCATTCCGCAGATGGTCCAGAGCCGTGGCCAGTTCGGTCGTTACGGCGCCTTGCTGATCGTGTTCTTCGCGGCGATCATCTACATCGGCTTCTTCATTTCCAATATCGTCCTGGCGGGCAAGTCGATCACCGGGATCGTGCCGTCGATGCCGATGTCGGCCAGCCTGCTGATCGGTGCCCTGGGCGCCACCGCCATCGGCGTGATCGGCTACCGCTTCATCCACAGCCTGAACCGCCTGGGTACCTGGGTCATGGGCGGCGCCTTGCTGGCCGGGTTCATCTACATCTTCGCCCACGACCTGCCGGCGGACTTCTTCAGCCGGGGCGGTTTCAACCTGTCCGGCTGGGTGGCCACGGTATCGCTGGGGGTGATCTGGCAAATCAGCTTCTCGCCCTATGTCTCAGACTACTCACGCTACCTGCCGGTCGACATCGGCATCAGCCGGCCGTTCTGGGCGACCTACCTGGGCGCGTCCCTGGGGACCATCCTGTCGTTCTCCTTTGGCGCGGTGGCGGCACTGGCCACGCCCGAGGGCACCGAGGCGATGCTGGCGGTCAAGCAGGCCACCGGCTGGCTGGGGCCGATCCTGATGGTGCTGTTCCTGCTCAACATCATCAGCCACAACGCCCTCAACCTGTATGGCGCGGTGCTGTCGATCGTGACCTCGATCCAGACCTTCGCCGGGCACTGGACGCCGAGCATCAAGGTACGGGTGCTGTTGTCCGGGGTGATCCTGGCGGGTTGCTGCCTGGTGGCGCTGGGCGCTTCGGCGGACTTCATCTCGCACTTCATCGGCCTGATCCTGGCGCTGCTGCTGGTGCTGGTGCCGTGGGCTTCGATCAATCTGATCGACTTCTACCTCATCAAGCGCGGGGTGTACGACATTGCCTCGATCTTCAGTGCGGATGGGGGGATCTACGGGCGCTTCAATCTGCATGCGATCGTGGCGTATTTCATCGGGATTCTGGTGCAGTTGCCATTTGCCAACACGTCGCTGTATGTCGGGCCCTATGCCAATCTGGTCGAGGGGGCGGATCTGTCGTGGCTGGTGGGGTTGGTGGTGACTTGTCCGCTTTACTACTGCCTGGCGACGCGGACCCGCCAGGAGCGGGTCGGGGTGGGGCGGTTGAGGGTTGCCGACTGACCTCCATTCAGCCTGCCGGGAACGGGGCCGAAGATCAAAAGCTTCGCGGGCAAGCCCTGCTCCTACAGTTTGGTGGTGTACACGAGTGTGTGTACGACATAGCCCTGTAGGAGCAGGGCTTGCCCGCGAAAGCGTCATCACGGTCACTGCAAAATTCCCAGGCTTCTCCCTGCTGCCTGCTTCAAAGCGCTGCTGGCACCGACTTCAGTGCTGCAAGTCGATGCGCCAGGCCAATCGGGTGCCGAGCAGGTCGATGAAGCCTTGCAGGGCCGGCAACTGGAAATGCGCCTGCAGCGCTGCGGGGGACTGCCAGTGGCCGGTGACGGTCCACTCGCCGGGTTCGCCCGCGCAAGTCACCGCGTAGTCCAGGCAGCCGGGGGCATGGCGCAGGGTTTCGGCCAGCGTTTCTGATCGACTTCTACCTCATCAAGCGCGGGGTGTACGACATTGCCTCGATCTTCAGTGCGGATGGGGGGATTTACGGGCGCTTCAATCTGCATGCGATCGTGGCGTATTTCATCGGGATTCTGGTGCAGTTGCCGTTTGCCAATACGTCGCTGTATGTCGGGCCCTATGCCAATCTGGTCGAGGGGGCGGATCTGTCGTGGCTGGTGGGGTTGGTGGTGACTTGTCCGCTGTACTACTGCCTGGCGACGCGGACCCGCCAGGAGCGGGTCGGGATGGGGCGGTTGGGGGTTGCCGACTGACCTCCACTCAGCCTGCCGGGAACGGGGCCGAAGATCAAAAGCTTCGCGGGCAAGCCCTGCTCCTACAGTTTGGTGGTGTACACGAGTGTGTGTACGACATAGCCCTGTAGGAGCAGGGCTTGCCCGCGAAAGCGTCATCACGGTCACTGCAAAATTCCCAGGCTTCTCCCTGCTGCCTGCTTCAAAGCGCTGCTGGTACCGACTTCAGTGCTGCAGGTCGATGCGCCAGGCCAGTCGGGTGCCGAGCAGGTCGATGAAGCCTTGCAGGGCCGGCAACTGGAAATGCGCCTGCAGCGCTGCGGGGGACTGCCAGTGGCCGGTGACGGTCCACTCGCCGGGTTCGCCCGCGCGAGTCACTGCGTAGTCCAGGCAGCCGGGGGCATGGCGCAGGGTTTCGGCCAGCGTTTCTGATCGACTTCTACCTCATCAAGCGCGGGGTGTACGACATTGCCTCGATCTTCAGTGCGGATGGGGGGATCTACGGGCGCTTCAATCTGCATGCGATCGTGGCGTATTTCATCGGGATTCTGGTGCAGTTGCCGTTTGCCAACACGTCGCTGTATGTCGGGCCCTATGCCAATCTGGTCGAGGGGGCGGATCTGTCGTGGCTGGTGGGGTTGGTGGTGACTTGTCCGCTGTACTACTGCCTGGCGACGCGGACTCGCCAGGAGCGGGTCGGGGTGGGGCGGTTGGGGGTTGCCGACTGACCTCCACTCAGCCTGCCGGGAACGGGGCCGAAGATCAAAAGCTTCGCGGGCAAGCCCTGCTCCTACAGTTTGGTGGTGTACACGAGTGTGTGTACGACATAGCCCTGTAGGAGCAGGGCTTGCCCGCGAAAGCGTCATCACGGTCACTGCAAAATTCCCAGGCTTCTCCCTGCTGCCTGCTTCAAAGCGCTGCTGGCACCGACTTCAGTGCTGCAAGTCGATGCGCCAGGCCAATCGGGTGCCGAGCAGGTCGATGAAGCCTTGCAGGGCCGGCAACTGGAAATGCGCCTGCAGCGCTGCGGGGGACTGCCAGTGGCCGGTGACGGTCCACTCGCCGGGTTCGCCCGCGCAAGTCACCGCGTAGTCCAGGCAGCCGGGGGCATGGCGCAGGGTTTCGGCCAGCGTTTCCAGGCGCCGCCCGAGTTCGGCGCTGCACCCCGGGGCGGCCTTGAATCGAAGGGTATTGGTCGCCTGGACAGACATTGGCGGTTCTCCTGTTTGGACGGCCCCCCCGATAAGCAGGGCGGCGTGAACAAGAGTAGAGGCGGCAGGCGAGCGCACCTATAGCCAATTTCCGGCAAAACCCACGGGCCAATTGCGGTGGTGCTACTGGCCCGAAACCGGCCGCTGCGGCTTGACCGAGGTGCCGAAGGTATTGCCCATGCGTATGTGGGTGGCGGCTGGCGTGGCCAGGCCGACCTGGTTCGGTGCCTTTGTGCGGATATCCGGGCTCGTCGCTTCCAGGTTGCGGCGCCTGGCTTCGCGGTTTTCCGGGCTGCTCATCTGCTGGCTCAGACACGAGTAGTCCGGTGCCTTGTAGCCGTCGACGCTGACTTCGACGCAACCGCTCGGCTCAACCTGTGCGGCGTGGCCCAGGCCGGGCAGGGTGGCGAGCAGAAGCATGCTGGCAAGACGTGAAAGGGCTTTCATGTGGCCTCCTGGCTGACCGCGCGGCGGCGGTCCTGGTGCCCTGAAGTCTAGTGCAAAGCCCGGCCGGCCTGGGTGATGGTTTTTTTGCGGCGACCGTCATACCAGGTTCATAAACAGCCCTCAGGATGACGGTTTTCAGGGACACGTCAGCAGTGCAGGGACTTCGATCCGTGGCCGTGCGTCTGTCGTTTTTTCGCCTGGGTCCGCTACTCATCGCCCTGGCTGCGCTGCTGGCCGGGCAGGCGCCCGTCTGCCTGGCGGCCGAGCCGCTGAAGGTCGATCCACAGGCCCGTGTCGAGTTCGATATCGCTGCCCAGGACCTGGCCGGTGCGCTGGATGCCTTCAGTCGCCAGACCGGCATGGCGGTGCTGGTCGACCGCGACCTGACCCGGGCCCGCCGCTCCCTGGCGGTACACGGCCACTACCGGGCCGGCGAGGCCCTGGCCCTGTTGCTCACCGGCAGCGGGTTGATGGCGCGTTATGCCCGTGCCGACGCCTTCACCCTGCAGGTGGCCCAGGTCAGCGAGTCGTCGGCCCGGGCGCCGGCCGGCAAGGGCGGGGCCCTGGCCGGCAGTTACGCACGGGCGATCCAGCAGGCCATCGAGCAGGCCCTGTGCGCCGTCCCCTTGACCCGTCCCGGCACCTACCGGGCGGTATTGCAGGTCTGGATCGGCCAGGACGGTGCCCTGCAGCACAGCCGTCTGGTCAGTTCGACCGGGGATGTTCAGCGCGATGGGGCGCTGGTCGAGCGTTTGCGTACGGTGCGGGTCGAGCGTTCGGCCCCGTCGTCGCTGCGCCAGCCGGTGACCCTTCTTTTAACGCCGGATTCAGCAGGAACGAGCATGGATTGCACAGCACCAAAGGGAGCCGCTGGGGTATGAAGAATATCGGGCACAGTCCGATGGTCCGGTTGTTCCTGACCTCCTACGACGATTTCAAGCTGCGCCTGCGCCGCCGGCTGGGGTCGGAGGAGTTGGCCAATGACGTGCTGCATGAGACCTACCTGCGGGTCGACCGCATGGAGCCGCCGCTGAACCTGACCCAGCCCAACGCCTACCTGTACCGCATGGCCCTGAACATCGCCGCCGACCGCCGCCAGGCCGATGCGCGCCTGCTCACCGGCGAAGAGGTCGAGGAACTGCTGCACCTGAGTGACGAGGCCCTTGACCCGGAGCGGGTGGTCGGTGGCCAGAAGGAGATTCAGGCGCTGCTCGACGCGTTGTACGAACTGCCGGCCCGACGCCGGCGGATCTTCATCGCCGCCCGCCTGGAGGAGGCGCCTCACCTGGAGATTTCCCAGCGTTTCGGTATTTCCACGCGCATGGTCGAGAAGGAACTGAAGGCCGCCCTGGGGCATTGTGCGGCCCGTCTGGAAAGAAAAGTGATTCAGCGGTTCGGTCCCGGGGCGGGAAAACCGTCTTAGTCATACATCAGCGAAATCTTCGTGAGTACCTGTGCGCTTGAACACGACTTCCATTACCCCATTGCGGGCCGGCCCGAGCGCCCGCCTGCAGAGCGAAGCCCGGGATTGGCTGATTCTCCTGACCTCCGGCCAGGCCACCGTCGCCGATGCGCGGGCCTTGCGCCAATGGTGCGAACAGAGCCCCGAGCACGCCCGGGCCTTCGAACAGGCCAAGCTTTTGTGGCAGTCGCTCAAACCGGCTCTCGAACACCTGCAGCATCCACCACGGGCCCGGCATTTCGGGCGCCGGGCCTTCCTGGGGGGGGCGATTGCCGCATCGGCGGCGTTTTTCCTGGTCCGCGGCACCGTGCCGGGCGGTTTCTCCGGCCTGGGGGCGGACTATCGCACCGAGGTCGGCGAGCAACGGCGCGTCGACCTCGCCGATGGCGTCAGCCTGGAGCTCAATACCCAGACCCGGATCAACCGGCTGCCATCGGACAACGGTGATACGCGGATCGAACTGCTCAGTGGCGAGGTCGAGGTGCTGGCGCGGACCCGGGGACCGGTCAAAGTCCAGGCCGGCGGCGGACTGATGACGGCCGAACAGGCGCGCTTCAATCTGCGCAACCTCGACCGGAGCGTCTGTGTCACCTGTATCGAAGGTACCCTGACGGTGGAGGTGCTGGGCCGGCGTTTCCGCCTGGAGGGCGGCCGGCAACTGGTGTACGACACCCGCCAGGCCGGCGAGCCGCAGACTGTCGACCCGACGGCGGTGATTGCCTGGCGCAACAGGATGCTGGTGTTCAACGATGCGACCCTGGCCACGGTGATCAGCGAGATCAACCGCTATCGACCGGGCATGCTGGTGTTGCTCAACAGTGAACTGGGCAAGCGCAAGGTGCAGGCGCGGTTCAGCCTGGATCAGTTGGCGGGGGTGGCGTTGCTGATTCGCGATGCTTATGGGGCCAAGTGCACCGAATTGCCGGGTGGGGTGGTGTTGCTCAGTTGAGTATTGTGGGCCCGCCCATCTTCCACCCACTTCCCGGATTCACTCCAACGGCCCCAACACCTGCCGATAGCGCTCCCCGCCTTGTGGCGTATCCCGCACCAGGTTGATCTCCAGCCCTGTCGGATTGTCCTGGCGATTGCCACTCAACGGCCGCCAACCCTTGCCCGGTTGCCACACCCGCAGGTCCATCGAGGTCACCTGTTCCAGCACCGCCACCCCGTCCTGCGGGGCCGGTAGCGGAAACCTCGAGCGCGCCTCTGCCGCCGACCGGTAAAGCGTCCCGCCCTTCAACCACCAGCGCACCCTCTGCAGGCGGCCATCCTGCTGCGGCGACGCGCGAATCAGGTCCAGCCGAAAGCCCTTGCCCTCGGCGCTGCGCACGCTCAACGGAACTGGCCCGGCCGACGGCGAAGGTGCCTGGTCGGGCGGCAGCGGTTCCACCAGCTCGATCCCGGCGCGCAGCGCCACGTCACGCTCCAGTTGGCCCAGCGCGGCCAGCAACTGTTGGGTCTGCGCGCTGCTGCGCCTGAGGTGTTCGTCGGTGCGATTGACGCTGTCCAGGCCGCGCCAGGCAATGAGGCTGACCACCGCCATGAGCATGAGCGCGATCATCACCTCGATCAGGGTAAAACCGGCCTGGCGCTTCATTGCACGTGCACCTCGCCGTTGGCGCTGCGTACCACGCCAATGCTGTGCAGTCCATCGGAGAGCGACAGGCGCATGGGCTGGGCAATCCACTCGGCGTCGAGTATCAGGGGCCTGTCGCGATCCCGCTGCACCTGTATCGATGCGCTCTGCCAGCGGGTCGGACGCAGTTGCGGGTCTGCGTCGAACTGCTCCTTGCCGCCCTGGCCATCGGTACGGATGAACTGGTAGCCCTGGCGGTCGCTCAGCCAGAGAATCGGCCGGCCATCGGCGCGGGCTTCGGCCTGGGCCACCTGGATAGCCTGGGCCAGGCGCTCGGCATCCTTGCGCAAGAGTTGCCGTGGGTCGGGCCGGATACTCAGGCTGATGGCGGCGCTGGCGATGCCGACGATCACCAGCACCACCATCAGTTCGATCAGGGTGAAACCCGCCTGGGCGGGGCGTAGGGCATCCATTCGACAAGGCTCCTCGAGGCTGGCTCCATGCTGCCTGGCAAAGATGATGGGCGTGTGAAATAAAAACGTGAGAATTGCCCGGTAGGCTGTTCGGACGTGCCCCTGTGGGCCCTTCGTTGTGGCGCAGACCGATAGAAAAGGAGCCTCAAGCATGCAATGGACCCCGCGCTTTTCCCCGGTGCAGATCGTTCAGTCGGCGGCCCTGCTCGCCGCCCTGGCCGGTGTGCTGGTCTGGTCGACGCTGCTGCTGACGCCGGCCGTGTCCCAGGTGCCCGCGGCTCAGCCGGCGGTGGCGGCGACGCGCAGCGACAATCCGGCCTTGCAGTGGTTTTCCAACCAGCCGGCCCGGCTCGACATCAAGGTCTCCGGGGTGATGGCCAGCTCGCGTGGCGCGGTGGCGATCCTCAGCCTGAACGATGGCCCGCCGCGCAGCTATCTCGCCGGTGAGCGGCTGGGCCAGGGCGTACGGCTGCTGGCGATCGAGCGCGACGGCATTCTGATCGAGCAGGGCTCGCAGAAGTTGCACCTGGCGGTGACCCGGCTCAGCGAAGCGCCGTTCCTGCCGCAACTGACGCGGCCTTGAGGTCGGGCAGGCTCATCAGGGTTTCCAGGCGCGCCAGCGGCGGCCCTTCGTGGTGCCGGTCCATTACCAGGATCTCGACCCGCCACAGCCGTGGGCTGCCGGCCGGGCCGATGGTCTGATCACAGCGCAGGGCCAGGCGGCCCTGATCGCACTCGAAGGACTTGCGTCCCGTGCCCAGCCGACCCTCCAGGCGCAGCTCGGCCAGCCGGCTCTGGGCGGCCAGCAGGGCCACGGAGCGATCGCGCAGCAGGCCGTTGCTCTGGGTCATCAGACCGGCCACGCGCACCGCGGCGGACATCGCCACGGCGATGATCGCCAGCGCCACCAGCACTTCAATGAGGGTGAAGCCTTGTTGGCGGAACGGGCGCTGCATGGGCTGTCTCGACATGGGGAAGCGAGTCCGGAGCCTAGCGTGCCTGTTTGACCGCTTGCTGACCAAAGCTCCCGAGTTTTTGCCCGGGCGATTCACCCGAGGATTTTCAATATCGGTGACATATCTTCTTGCAACAATCCGCCGCGAATCGAATCAAGCCAAGGACTGTCGAGATGGATATCGCGCGTATCAATTCCCGTTCCAGAGGTCGTCGGGCACAGCAGGGATTCACGCTGATCGAGATCATGGTCGTGGTGGTCATCCTCGGGATTCTCGCTGCCATGGTGGTGCCCAAGGTCCTCGACCGGCCCGACCAGGCGCGGGCCACCGCGGCCAGGCAGGACATCGGCGGGTTGATGCAGGCGCTCAAGCTCTACCGCCTCGATCACGGCAGCTACCCGAGCCAGAACCAGGGCCTGAAGATCCTCGTCGAGCGGCCGGCCAACGCCAAGGACAGCAACTGGCGCTCCTATCTGGAACGCTTGCCCAACGACCCCTGGGGACGTCCTTACCAATACCTGAACCCGGGCGCCAACGGTGAAGTCGACGTGTTTTCCCTCGGTGCCGACGGCCAGCCGGACGGTGACGGGGTCAATGCCGATATCGGCTCCTGGCAGTTGTAGTCGCGGTCATGAAGGCTCATTCCCCGATGGCCGCGAAGCAGGAGGGCATGGCGATCATCAGCGCGCTGCTGATCGCCGCAGTGGTGGCGGTGATCGCCGCCGGCATGCTCACCCGCGAAACCCTGTTTACCCGCAACCTGGAGGCCGAGCAATCGCGGGTCCAGGGCGCCTGGCAGTTGCGTGGCGGCCTCGAAATCAGCCGCCAACGGCTGTGGGAGGCCCGCCAGCGCGACCCGCTGACCCACCAGGCCCAGGCCTGGGCCCGGCCGATCCTCGGCGAACGTGGCGGCCAGTTCGACGGCCACCTGGAGGATGAGCAGGGCAAGTTCAACCTGCGCAACCTGGTGCGCGACGAGCGCGTCGATGACGAACAGATGGAGGGTTTTGCCCGCCTGTGCGAAATGCTCGGCGTCAAGGCGGCGGTCGCCCAGCGCATTGCCCAGCGGGTGATCAGTTCCTACCCGCGCCTGCCGAATCCGCAGCGCCAGGCCGCGGCGAAGGTGCAGGGCACCTTCGACAGCGGTCGCCTGACCTCGCCGGGAGCTGCCGACAAGCCGCTGCCCGCCAGCCGGCCGATGCTGCGCAGCCTGGATGACCTGCGCAGCGTCGACGGCGTGGACGACGAGACCCTCGCCCGGCTGGCGCCCCATGTGACCATCCTGCCGGCCAACACCTGGGTCAATGGCAATACCGCCAGCGCCGAGGTGCTCGCTTCCCAGGTGCCGGGTTTGTCGCCGCAGCGGGCCCGGGGCCTGATCGGCGAGCGTGATGCGGGGCAGTGGTTCATCAACCGTGGCGACTTCGTCAACCGCCTGCGCATGCCGCAAGTGGCGGTTGCCGACATCAAGGTCGGTATCACCAGCGAGTGGTTCCTGCTGGTCGGCCAGGTACGCAACGACCGGCGCCGGGTCAATCTGGCCGCGTTGCTGCACCGTAGCGAGCTGGAAATGCCCCAGGTGATCTGGTCGCGGGTGGGCGTATGAGCCTCTTGCGTATCGTCCTGCCGCCCTTGCAGGCGCTGGAACTCGACAGTCCGCTGGCGTTCGCCCGGCTCGACCGCCAGGGCCGGCTCGCTGAAACCGGCCGGGCCAACCTCAGGCAGTTGGGGCAGGCCAACCGGGGCATGGCCGTGGAATGTTACCTGCACCCCCAGGACAGCCTGCTGGCCAGCCTCGAACTGCCGGCGCTGCCGCCAGCGAAGATCCGCGCGGCGGTCGACTGCGCGGCCCAGGCGCTGATCCTCGACGCCTGCGAGTCGATGCACATCGCCCATGGCCCGCGCGATGCCCAGGGCCGGGTGCCGGTCGCCTGGTTGCCACGGGAGGTGCTCGAACGTTTCGGCGCCCTGGTGCGCCAGGCCGGCCTGGGCCTGCGTGGCCTGTATCCGGCGGCCTATTGCTTGCCGGTGATTGCCGGCGAGCCGGTGCTGGAGGCCCGCGACGAGCATCTGCTGATTCGCCAGGGCGTGGACCTGGCCGAAGTGCACCCGGATATCGACCAGGCGCTGGCGCAATGGCAGGGCCGCGGCGAAGTGCTGCATTGGCTCGGTGAAGCGCCGGCGGCGAATCCGCTGTTCCAGGCAGTGCCCGCCGACCGCCGCTGGACCGGCCAGGCACCGGGCTGGGGGCTGCACGGTGGCCTGCGGCAGCCGGGCGCCAGTGCCGGTCACTGGGGACGGGCGCTGGCCTGCTGCGCGCTGGCGGTGGCGGTCTGGACCGTAGGCCTGAACCTCCACGCGGCGCGGCAGGCCGAGCAGGGCGAACAGCTCAAGGCGTGGATGGTGCAGCGGGTCAGGCAGGCCTTTCCGGCACTGCCGGTGGTGCTCAACCCCTTGCAGCAGGCGCGCCAGCAGTTGGCCCGGCGGGAGGCCGGCGCTGCCGGCGACAGCGATTTCTCCCGACTGCTACGCCAGGCCGGCCTGGCGATGCCGTTCGTGGTCGGCGGTGTGCAGGGCCTGGTGTTCGAAAACGGCGAACTGCACCTGAACCTGCTGCCCGACAACCGCAAGCCGGGCGCGGCCGGCGCCTGGCAGGCCGAACTGGCCCAGGCCGGGGTGCTGGCGAGCGCCGCCGCCGAGGGCTGGACCCTCAAGGCCCAGGCCGAACCGGGGCAACCGCTGGCGGAGACGGAAAATGAATAACCCCAGGTTGGCGCAGTACCGGGCCCGCTGGCAGGCCCTGTCGGCCCGGGCGCAGGGCTACTGGCGCAGTCTGGCGCCACGGGAGCGCCGCCTGGTCGGCGGCATGGCCCTCGGCGTCTCGGGGCTGCTGGTCTGGCTGGTGCTGATCCAGCCGCCGTTGAAGACGCTCGATTACTGGGCCGCCGAAACACCCAGGCTCAAAACCCAGGCCCAGACCCTGGAAGGCCTGCTGCAAGGTCTTGCCCGACCGGCCACCGGTGACCTGGAAGCGGGGCTGCGCGCCAGTCTCGAAGCCAGCGGGTTGTCCGGGCATTACCGGTTGCAGGGCCGTGGCGCCGGCTGGCTGTTGACCGTCGACGACGCACCGGCCGACGTGCTGCTGGACTGGCTGCTGGGAAAACCCCGCTCATTCTCCCTGGATGTGGTCGAGGCCCGCCTGCAACGGGCGGCCGCGGCCGAACCCGAAGGCTCGGCGGGCAGACTGTCGGGAACCGTTCGCATGGATCAGGCGCTTGGCGCTAAGGAAGCTTCATGAAGTGCTCAGGCTGGTTGTATGGGTTGCGCTGCCGCCAGGCGGCGGCCCCGTGGTTGCTGTTGGCATTGACCGCGTGCAGTAGCGGTACGGCGCCGCAGGCTCCGTTGCTGGCCGAAAGCGAACTCGGGCGGCCACTGGGTTCGACCGTGAAGAGCGGCGACGTCCTGGCTGAGCGGCAGCGGGCCCAGGCGCAGGCCGAGCAGCCGCGGCGCGTGTTGCATCCCGTGGGCAATTCGGCACGGGCCGGCCATGGGCCGGGCAAGGCGCTCCCGGCCAGCAACCCGTTGGGCGACCAGCCGGTGCAACTGAATTTCGTCGACGCCGATATCCAGGCGGTGGTGCGCGCCTTGTCGCGTTCCACCGGACGGCAGTTCCTGGTCGATCCGCGGGTCAAGGGCACCCTGACCCTGGTCTCCGAAGGTGAGGTACCGGCCTACCGGGCCTACGACATGCTGCTTTCGGCCCTGCGCATGCAGGGCTTCAGCGTGGTCGATGTCGGCGGGGTCGCCCAGGTGGTACCGGAGGCCGATGCCAAGCTGCTCGGCGGACCGGTCTATAGCTCGGACAAGCCGGCGGAAAACGGCATGGTCACGCGAACCTTCCGCCTGCAGTACGAGAACGCGGTGAACCTGATTCCGGTGCTGCGACCGATCGTCTCACCGAACAACCCGATCAACGCCTACCCGGGCAACAACACCGTGGTCATCACCGACTACGCGCAGAACCTGCAACGGGTGGCCAGTCTGATCGCCAGCATCGACACTCCGAGCGCCATCGACACCGATGTGGTGAACATTCAGAACGGCATCGCCAGCGATATCGCCAGCATGGTCTCGGAGTTGCTGGAGAACCAGGGCAACGACCCGACGCAGAAAATCAGCGTACTGGGCGATCCGCGCTCGAACTCGGTGATCATCCGCGCCAGCAGCCCCGAGCGCACGCAACTGGCCCGGGAGCTGATCTACAAGCTCGACAACGCCCAGAGCAACCCGAGCAACCTGCATGTGGTCTATCTGCGCAACGCCCAGGCCGGCAAGCTGGCCCAGGCCCTGCGCGGGCTGCTCACCGGCGAAAGCGACAGCAGCGGCGAGGGCGACCAGACCCGGGCCATGCTCGGCGGCGGCAGTAACAGCAACAACAGCCAGAACGGCAGCCAGGTCAACAGCACCCCCCAGACCGGCAGCAGCACCAGCGGCAGCAATTCGCTCTACGGTCAATCCGCCCGCAATGGTTCCAGCCTGGCTTCCGGCACGGGGCCGGGCAAGGAGCAGAACCTGGCGTTTTCCGCCGGCGGCGTGACCATCCAGGCCGATGCCACCACCAATACCCTGCTGATCTCCGCGCCGGAGCCGCTGTACCGCAACCTGCGCGAGGTCATCGACCAGCTCGACCAGCGCCGTGCCCAGGTGGTGATCGAGAGCCTGATCGTCGAGGTCAGCGAGGACGAGGCCAACGAGTTCGGCGTGCAGTGGCAGAGCGGCAACCTGGGGGGCAGCGGGGTGTTCGCCGGGGCCAACCTGGGCGGTGCTGGCATCGTCACCACCGCCAAAAACAGCATCGATGCCTTGCCTCAGGGGCTGAGCGTCGGCGTGGTGCGCAGATCGGTGAACATTCCCGGGGTGGGGCAGGTGATGGACCTCAAGGTGCTGGCCCGGGCGCTGAAGAGCAAGGGCGGCTCCAACGTGCTGTCGACGCCGAACCTGCTGACCCTGGACAACGAAGTGGCGAGCATCTTCGTCGGCCAGACCATTCCCTTCGTCAGCGGCAGCTACGTGACCAACGGCAGCAGTTCGAGCAACAACCCGTTCCAGACCATCCAGCGCGAGGAGGTCGGGCTCAAGCTCAACGTCCGGCCGCAGATTTCCGAGGGCGGCACGGTGAAGCTGGACGTGTATCAGGAGGTCAGCAGCGTCGACGACCGCGCCACTGCGACGGCGGCGGGCACGGTGACCAAGAAGCGCGCGATCGACACCAGCATCCTGCTCGACGATGGGCAGATCATGGTCATGGGCGGCCTGCTGCAGGACGGCTACAGCCAGAGCAACGACGGCGTGCCGTTGCTGTCGAGCATCCCCGGCATCGGCGCGCTGTTCCGCCATGAGCGGCGCGACAGCAACAAGACCAACCTGATGGTGTTCCTGCGGCCGTACATCATCCGTGACGGCGCGGCGGGGCGGGCGATCACCCTGAACCGCTACGACTTCATCCGCCGTGCCCAGGGCAGCCTGACGCCGGAGCGCAACTGGGCCTTGCCGGACATGCAGGCCCCGCAGTTGCCCAGTGCGGCCCACGCCATTCCGGGCTCGCAGCCGGTGCCCGTGCCGCAGGCACCCAGGCCGATCCGCGCGGTGCCGGTGTCGCTGAACGAAGCGCAGCCATGAGCGCATTACCGTACGCCTGGGCCAAGGCCCAGCGGCTGGTGCTGGTCGACGGCGTGCTCACCGCCTGTCCCTCGACCCCCGGCTGGGCCATCAGCGAGGCGCGCCGGCAGTTCGGGCCGGCGCGGCTGGAGCGCGTACGCGATGAGGAACTCGACAGCCTGCTGACCACGGCCTATGCCGACACCGGCAGCGCTGCCGCCGTGGTCGGCGCGGCGGAAAACGAGGTGGACCTCGACCGGCTGATGCAGGACATGCCGGAAGTCACCGACCTGCTCGACACCCAGGACGGCGCGCCGGTGATCCGCATGATCAACGCCTTGCTGACCCAGGCGGCGCGCGACGAGGCCAGCGATATCCATATCGAGCCGTTCGAGACCCATTCGGTGGTGCGCTACCGGGTCGACGGCACCCTGCGCGACGTGGTCTCGCCACGCAAGGCGCTGCACGGCGCGCTGGTGTCGCGGATCAAGATCATGGCGCAACTGGACATCGCCGAAAAACGCCTGCCCCAGGACGGCCGTATCGCCCTGCGCGTCGCCGGCCGGCCGATCGATATCCGCGTCTCCACCGTGCCCACCGGCCATGGCGAACGGGTGGTGATGCGCCTGCTGGACAAGCAGGCCGGGCGCCTGCAACTGGAAACCCTGGGGATGGACCCGGACCTGCTGGCGCGGCTCGATCACCTGATCCGCCAGCCCCACGGCATCGTGCTGGTCACCGGGCCCACCGGCAGCGGCAAGACCACCAGCCTCTATGCCGCCCTGGCGCGGCTCGACGCCAGCACCAGCAACATCCTCACCGTCGAGGACCCGGTGGAATACGACCTGCCGGGTATCAGCCAGATCCAGGTCAATGCCAGGATCGACATGACCTTCGCCCTGGCCCTGCGGGCCATCCTGCGCCAGGACCCGGACATCATCATGATCGGCGAAATCCGCGACCTGGAAACCGCACAGATCGCCGTGCAGGCCTCGCTGACCGGGCACCTGGTGCTGGCGACCCTGCACACCAACGATGCGGTGTCGGCGGTCAACCGGCTGATCGACATGGGCGTGGAGCCTTTCCTGCTGGCCTCGTCGATGCTCGGGGTGCTGGCCCAGCGCCTGGTGCGGCGGCTGTGCCGGCACTGCCGCCAGCCCGATCCGGCCACGCCGGGCACCTGGCGCCCGGTCGGCTGCAGCGCCTGCAGCCACACCGGCTACAGCGGCCGCACCGGCATCCACGAGCTGTTCTGCATCGACGACGCTATTCGCACCCTGATCCACCAGGGCGCCGGCGAGCAGGCGTTGCGCCAGGCGGCACGGGCGGCCGGCATGCTGAGCCTGCGCGAGGACGGTGAGCGCTGGGTCCGCGCGGGTGCCACGGCGCCGGAAGAAATCCTGCGTGTGACGAGGGACGCCTGATGAACCGCTATCGCTTCGAAGCGGCCGATGCCCAGGGCAAGATCGAGTCCGGCCATCTGGAGGCCGACAGCCAGGGCGCGGCCATGGTGGCCCTGCGCGGGCGCGGGCTGACCGCGCTGTCGCTGAAGGCCGAGGCTGGCGACAGTGGCGAGACGGCCGGCGGGCTGTTCAGCGCAAAACTCTCGGACAACGACCTGGCCTGGGCCACCCGCCAACTGGCGAGCCTGCTCGGCGCCAGCCTGCCGCTGGAGGCGGCGTTGAGCGCCACGGTCGAACAGGCGGAAAAAAAGCACATCGCCCAGACCCTGAGTGCGGTGCGTACCGATGTCCGGGGCGGCATGCGCCTGGCCGAGGCACTGGCCAGGCGCCCCCGGGACTTTCCCGAGATCTATCGGGCGCTGATCGCCGCCGGCGAGGAATCCGGCGACCTGGCCCAGGTCATGGAACGGCTGGCCGACTACATCGAGGAGCGCAACAACCTGCGCGGCAAGGTGCTCACGGCGTTCATCTACCCGGCGGTGGTCGGGCTGGTGTCGGTGGGCATCGTGATCTTCCTGCTCAGCTACGTGGTGCCGCAGGTGGTCAGCGCCTTTTCCCAGGCACGGCAGGACCTGCCGGGGCTGACCCTGGTGATGCTCAATGCCAGCGACTTCATCCGTGAATGGGGCGCGTTGTGCTTTGCCGGGCTGGCGGGGGCTTTCTGGGGCTGGCGGCTGTACCTGCGCCAGCCGGCGGCGCGGTTGGGCTGGCATAGCCGGATCCTGCGGTTGCCGATGATCGGGCGTTTTGTGCTGGGGCTGAACACCGCACGGTTCGCCTCGACCCTGGCGATTCTCGGCGGCGCCGGGGTGCCGTTGCTGCGGGCGCTGGAGGCGGCGCGGCAGACGGTGTCGAACGACCGCTTGAGCCTGAGCGTGAGCGAGGCCACGGCGCGGGTCAGGGAAGGGGTGAACCTGGCGGCGGCGCTGAAGGTGGAGAAGGTGTTTCCGCCGCTGCTGATCCACCTGATCGCCAGTGGCGAGAAGACCGGCGCCTTGCCGCCGATGCTGGAGCGTGCGGCGCAGACCCTGTCGCTGGATATCGAACGGCGGGCGATGGGGATGACGGCGTTGCTCGAACCGTTGATGATCGTGGTGATGGGCGCGGTGGTGCTGGTGATCGTGATGGCGGTGTTGCTGCCGATCATCGAGATCAACCAGTTGGTGCAATAACCGGGATTTATGCTGTCTGGTGGGGCCCCTTCGCGGATAAATCCGCGAAGGGGCCCCAGGTTCAGCGAAGCATCATGAAGCCTTGCGCCGCACCAGCTTCATCACCACCACGAAGAACACCGGCACGAACACCACCGCCAATGTCGCCGTGATCATCCCGCCGATCACCCCGGTGCCGATCGCCTGCTGGCTCGCCGAGCTGGCGCCGGTGGCGATCGCCAGCGGCACCACGCCGAGGATGAACGCCAGCGAGGTCATGATGATCGGCCGCAACCGCAGCCGCGCAGCCTGGACCGTCGCTTCCAGCAGGTCATGCCCCTCGTCGTACAGGCTCTTGGCGAATTCGATGATCAGGATCGCGTTCTTCGCCGACAGGCCGATGATGGTGATCAGCCCGACCTTGAAGAATACGTCGTTGGGCATCCCGCGCAAGGTCACCGCCAGCACCGCACCGAGCACTCCCAGCGGCACCACCAGCAGCACCGAGGTCGGGATCGACCAGCTCTCGTACAGCGCCGCCAGGCACAGGAACACCACCAGCAGCGACAGCGCCAGCAACATCGGCGCCTGGGCGCCGGACAGGCGCTCCTGCAACGACAGCCCGGTCCATTCCAGGCCCAGGCCCTGCGGCAGTTGCTGCACCAGCCGCTCCATCTCCTCCATGGCCTGGCCGGTGCTGTAGCCCGGTGCCGATTCGCCGGAGATGGCGATCGCCGGGTAGCCGTTGTAGCGGGTCAACTGCGCCGGGCCCTGGGTCCAGCGCGCCTGGACAAAGGCCGACAGCGGGACCATCTTGCCGTTGCTGTTGCGCACGTGGATCTTCAGCAGATCCTCGACCTGGGCACGCTGGTCGCCTTCGGCCTGGATCACCACCCGCTGCATGCGGCCCTGGTTCGGGAAGTCGTTGACATAGGCCGAGCCGACGGCAGTGGAGAGAATGCCGCCGATATCGGCGAACGACACGCCCAGGGCATTGGCCTGCTTGCGGTCGACTTCCAACTGTACCTGCGGCGCTTCGGCCAGGGCGCTTTCGCGGACGTTGGCCAGCACCTTGCTCTTCTGCGCCGCTTCCAGCAGTTCGGTGCGCGCCTGCATCAGCGCCGGGTGGCCGACACCACCGCGGTCCTGCAGGCGGAACTCGAAGCCGCTGGAGGTGCCGAGGCCATCCACCGGTGGCGGCAGGACGGCGTAGGCCACCGCATCCTTCAGTTCGCTGAAGGCGATGTTCGCCCGCTCGGCAATGGCCGCCGCCGAATCCTCGGCACTGCGTTCCGACCAGTCCTTGAGGGTGGTGAAGGCCAACGCGGCGTTCTGCCCGCTGCCGGAGAAACTGAAGCCGAGAATCATCGTGGTGTCGCCCACGCCCGCTTCGCTGGCGTCATTGGCCTCGATCTGCTCGACCACCTTGACCGTGCGGTTCTTGCTCGCCCCCGGCGGCAACTGGATGTCGGTGATGGTGTAGCCCTGGTCCTCCACCGGCAGGAACGAGGCGGGCAGGCGGCTGAACAGCAGCCCCAGCAGCACCACCAGCAGGCCGAACAGCAGCAGGTAGCGGCCGCTGCGCTTGAGCGCACTGACCACCCAGCCCTGGTAGCCGTCGCTCATCTGTTCGAAGCGCCGGTTGAACCAGCCGAAGAAGCCGCCCTTGGCGTGGTGCTCGCCCGGGGCGATCGGCTTGAGCAGGGTCGCGCACAGCGCCGGCGTGAGGGTCAGCGCGAGGAAGGCCGAGAACAGGATCGAGGTCGCCATGGACAACGAGAACTGCTGGTAGATCACTCCCACCGAGCCCGGCATGAAGGCCATCGGGATGAACACCGCCACCAGCACCAGGGTGATGCCGATGATCGCGCCGCCGATCTGGCCCATGGCCTTGCGGGTGGCTTCCCTGGGCGGCAGGCCTTCATGGGCCATGATCCGCTCGACGTTCTCCACCACGACGATGGCGTCATCCACCAGGATGCCGATGGCCAGCACCATGCCGAACATGGTCAGCACGTTGATCGAGAAACCCAGGGCCAGCATGGTGGCGAAGGTCCCCATCAGCGCCACCGGCACCACCAGCGCCGGGATCAGCGTATAGCGGATGTTCTGCAGGAACAGGAACATCACCGCGAACACCAGCACCATGGCTTCGAGCAGGGTGTAGATCACCTTGGTGATCGATACCTTGACGAACGGCGAGGTGTCGTAGGGGATCTTGTACTCCACGCCGGCCGGGAAGTAGCGCGCCAGTTCATCCATTTTCGCCCGTACCAGGGTCGCGGTCTTCAGCGCGTTGGCGCCCGGCGACAATTGCACGCTGAAGGCGGTGGTCGGCTTGCCGTTCAGGCGCGTCGAGTACTGGTACTCCTGGCTGCCGATCTCCACCCGGGCGACATCGCCGATGCGCACGGTGGAACCGTCCGGGTTGGCCCGCAGGACGATGTCGGCGAATTCCTGGGGCGTCGACAACTGGCCCTTGACCAGCACCGCCGCGGTGATTTCCTGGGTCGACGGCCCCGGCAGGTCGCCGATGCTGCCGGCCGAGACCTGGGCGTTCTGCGCCGCAACGGCGGCACTGACATCGGCGGCGGTGAGGTTGAAACCGACCAGCTTCTGCGGGTCGATCCAGATCCGCAGGGCGCGTTCGGCCCCATACAACTGGGCCTTGCCGACGCCGTCCAGGCGCTTGATCTCGTTCATCACGTTGCGCGCCAGGTAGTCGCTGAGCGCGGTGTCGTCGTACTGGCCGTCACTGGAGGTGAGGGTCGCCAGCAGCAGGAAGCCGGCGGACACCTTTTCCACCTGCAGGCCCTGCTGAGTGACGGCGGCGGGTAGCCGTGGCTCGACCGCCTTGAGGCGGTTCTGCACGTCGACCTGGGCCATTTCGGGGTGGGTGCCGGGCTGGAAGGTCGCGGTGATGGTGGCGCTGCCCAGGCTGCTCTGGGACTCGAAATACAGCAGGTGGTCGGCGCCGTTGAGCTCCTGCTCGATCAGGCTGACCACGCTTTCGTCCAGGGTCTGGGCCGAGGCGCCGGGGTAGGTCGCGACGATTTCCACTTTCGGCGGCGCGACGTTGGGGTATTGCGCCACCGGTAGCTGCGGGATGGCGAGGACGCCCGCCAGCAGGATGAACAGGGCGACCACCCAGGCGAAGATCGGGCGGTCGATAAAGAAGTGCGGCATGCTCACTGTCCTTTGGACTGGGCGAGGGAAAGGGGGCTGTCGTCGATCTGCACCGGCTCGCCGGGGCGGGCGTGCTGCAGGCCTTCGACAATGATCCGGTCACCGGGCTTGAGGCCGGCGTTGACGATCCAGCGGTCGTTCTGCGTGGCGCCGAGGCTCACCGATTGCAGGCTGACCTGCATGTTCCCGTCCACCAGCAGCACCTGCGGCACGCCGGCGCTGTCGCGCTGGATCGCCCGCTGCGGGATGCTGATGCCTTCGCGGTTGACCGCCTGTTCGACGCGCACCCGCACGAAGCTGCCGGGCAGCAGGTCGAGTTCCGGGTTGGGGAACTCGCTGCGCAGGATCACCTGGCCGGTGCCCGGGTCGACGCTGATGTCGGTGAACAGCAGCTTGCCCGGCAGCGGGTAGGCGCTGCCGTCGTCCTGGATCAGCGTGGCCTTGGCCTGGTTCTGCCCGACCTGCTGCAACTGGCCGGCGCGGAAGGCCCGGCGCAGGTCGTTCAGTTCGCGGGTCGACTGGGTCAGGTCGGCATGGATCGGGTTCAACTGCTGGATCAGCGCCAGGGCGGTGGTCTCGTTCTGGCCGACCAGCGCGCCCTCGGTGACCAGCGCACGGCCGATACGCCCGGAGATCGGCGCGGTGACGGTGGCGTAGCCGAGGTTCAGCCGGGCCCGTTGCACCGCCGCCTGGTTGGCGGCGACGTCGGCGGCACTCTGGCGGGCGGCGGCCTGGGCGTTGTCGTAGTCCTGGCGGCTGATGGCGTTGCTCTCCACCAGTTCGCGGTAGCGCTGGTGCTGCAGCCTGGCCTGGAAGGCATTGGCCTCGGCCTTCTGCAGGGCGGCCACGGCGCTGTCCAGGTCGGCCTTGAACGGTGCCGGATCGATCAGGAACAGCACGTCGCCCTGCTTGACGTCGCTGCCTTCCTGGAACAGGCGCTTGAGCACCACGCCGGCGACCCGCGCGCGTACTTCGGCGATCCGCGGTGCGGCAATGCGGCCGCTCAGCTCGCTGCTGATCGACAGGGGCTGGGTGTGGATGGTCTCGACCCGGACCTTGGGCGCGGGCATGGTCTCGGGCTCGCCGGCGGACCGGTCACAGGCGGTCAGCGCCAGGGCCAGCGCCGACAGGCAGAGCGGGGCAAACAGCTTCTTCAACATAATCGAGTCCCAATGATGACCCGGCCATGCTAAGGGCGGCCGTCAAGCGCTGCTGTGAAGCAATGTAGGTGGTTGGTGAAAAAGTGTGAAGCGAATGCTCGCGCACGCGTAAGGGCGTATATCCTTCACCTTTTCCTTCATTTCGTAGTTATTTATGCCGACGATTCTCCTGGTCGAAGACGACACCGCCCTTGCCGAACTGATTGCCAGCTACCTGGAGCGCAACGGCTATCAGGTCAACGTGCTGGCCCGTGGCGACCAGGTGCGCGAGCGGGCCCGGCAGGAGCCGCCGGACCTGGTGATCCTCGACCTGATGCTGCCGGGCCTCGACGGCCTGCAAGTGTGCCGCCTGCTGCGCGCCGATTCGGCGAGCCTGCCGATCCTGATGCTCACCGCCCGCGACGACAGCCACGACCAGGTGCTGGGCCTGGAGATGGGCGCCGACGACTACGTCACCAAGCCTTGCGAGCCGCGGGTGCTGCTGGCGCGGGTCCGCACCCTGTTGCGCCGCAGCAGCCTCAGCGAACCGCAGGTGGCCAGCGACCAGATCCTCATGGGCAACCTGTGCATCGACCTTTCCGAGCGCACCGTGACCTGGCGTGGCCAGCAGGTGGAACTGTCCAGCGGCGAATACAACCTGCTGGTGGTGCTGGCCCGGCATGCCGGCGAAGTGCTCAGCCGCGACCAGATCCTGCAGCGCCTGCGCGGTATCGAGTTCAACGGTACCGACCGCTCGGTGGACGTGGCGATCTCCAAGCTGCGGCGCAAGTTCGACGATCACGCCGGCGAGGCGCGCAAGATCAAGACCGTCTGGGGCAAGGGCTACCTGTTCAGCCGTTCCGAATGGGAATGCTGAGCCGATGCTGAAGATCCTCATCCGGCTCTACCTGATGACCATCATCACCTTCAGCGCGGCGATCTACCTGGTGCCGGACCTGGTGGTCGGGGTGTTTCACGAGCGCTTCCTGAACTACAACATCGACCAGGCGCGGGGCATGCAGGACCTCCTGGTCAAGCAGTTCAAGACGGTGCCGAACGCGCGCTGGCCGGCGGTGGCGGCCGAGCTGGACCAGAGTTTCGCGCCGCTGCGGGTCTCGCTGATCCGCATCGACGACATCAGCTTCAGCGAGCCGGAGCAGAAGCGCCTGCGCCATGGCGAGAACGCCATCCGTGTCGGCGACTGGGGCGCGCCGGACCTGGTGGCCTCGCCGCTGGATGGGCAATTGGCGGTGCAGGTGGTGATACCGCCGGACCCGCTGGACGTGAAGCTGCTGTACTGGAGCATGAACGTGCTGGTCGGCGCAGCGCTGCTGGGCTGCCTGCTGTTCTGGCTGCGCCCGCACTGGCGGGACCTGGAGCGCCTCAAGCAGACCGCCCGGCAGATCGGCCAGGGCCAGTTGAGCGAACGCACGCGGATCTCGCCGCGCTCGAACATCGGCGAACTGGCGCAGGTGTTCGACACCATGGCCAACGACATCGAATGCCTGCTCAACCAGCAGCGTGACCTGCTCAATGCGGTGTCCCACGAGTTGCGCACGCCCCTGACCCGGCTGGATTTCGGCCTGGCCCTGGCGCTGTCCGACGAGTTGCCGCCGGCTTCACGTGAGCGACTGCAGGGATTGGTCGGGCACATCCGCGAGCTGGATGACCTGGTGCTGGAACTGTTGTCCTACAGCCGCCTGCAGAATCCCGGGCGGCTGCCGGAGCGGGTGCTGGTGCCGCTGCACGAGTTCGTCGACAGCATCCTCGGCAGTTTCGACGAAGAACTGGAGGCGCCGGATATTGTGCTCGACGTGTTGATGCAGGGTTCCCAGGAGCATTTCTCCCTGGACCCGCGGCTGACTGCGCGGGCGGTACAGAACCTGCTGCGCAATGCCATGCGCTACTGCGAGCGGCGCATCCAGGTGGGCATCCAGGCGACGACCGAGGGCTGCGAGTTGTGGGTGGATGACGATGGGATCGGCATTCCCGAGCAGGAACGCGAGCGGATCTTCGAGCCGTTCTATCGGCTGGATCGCAGTCGTGATCGTTCCACGGGCGGCTTTGGCCTGGGCCTGGCGATCAGCCGGCGCGCGGCGGAGGCCCAGGGGGGGACGCTGACGGTCGAGCAATCGCCGCTGGGTGGAGCCCGATTCCGCCTCTGGCTACCGGTAACCTGATCGCTCCCACGCGGAGCGTGGGAACGATCAGTTGTGAGGGCAGGTCGGTAGAGCTCTACAACCCCTGGCTCGCGCGGATCAGGTCATAGGCCCGGCGTACCAGCGGGTTGACCGTATTCGGCCGGATCCACAGGTGATAGGTCACATCCGGCAACCGCGGCAATCCGTCGTTCTCGCCCAGCACTCGCATATCCGGCCCCAGCAGTTCCATGCTGCGCGGCGTCACCCCCAGCCCCGCGCGGATCGCCGCCTTGATCCCGATCAGGTTCGACGCCAGGTATGCCTGGCGCCAGGCGATCCCGGCGCGTTCCAGCGCCTCGATGGCATAACGCCGATAGATACTCGGTTCCTCCACCAGAATCAGCGGCAGCGGCTCGCTCGGCACATGGATGTACTGCGCCGAGCAGATCCACCACACCGGTGAGGTGCGCAGGGCAAAACCCTGCAGCCGCGAGTCCTCGCGGGTGGAAATCACCATGTCGATCTTGCCCCGGTGCAGGTCTTCCATCAGGTAGGGGCTGCGGCCCACGTCGATCTCCAGGCGCAGGCGCGGGGCCGAGCGGGCGATGTGGCTGAGGATCGGCGGCAGGATGGTGTCGGCGATGTCGTGGGGCGAACCGATGCGCAGCACCCCGCTCAGATGGCTCTCCTGCAGCGAGTTGAGCACTTCATCATTGAGCGAGAGCATTTGCCGGGCATGGCGCAGCAGCTGCCGGCCCGGCTCGGTGAGCTGTTTCTGCCGCCCCTGTTTCTGGAACAGGCTGACCCCCACCTGGTGCTCCAGGCGCTGCATCTGCTGGGTCACCGACGACTGGGTGCGGGCCAGGTGCTGGCCGGCTTCGGCAAAGGTGTGGTGGTCGACCACCGCGACGAAGGTGCGCAGCAGTTCCAGATCGAGGGTGGGCGAGGGCATGGGCGGCTCGAATTCATATCAAGGGTGGTTCGCAATAGATTACGGATTCTTATGCATATGGCGAGATAAAAATGCAAGCCCCCAATAAAGGCCCTGTAAATACGGGTTATGCCATTTTTTCAAAAACCTAATAACCAGAAAGTTATAACAATATTAGATATTTGCATTTCCGTTCGTGGAGGGCCGTCCCTAGCATGCGGGGCAACGAGGCCGGGAGACGCCGGCCGCCATCGAGGGGATAACCATGCAGTTCACGCGCACACCGATCCATCGCTTCCTGCCCACCGTGCTCGGCGCCTTGCTGGCCTTTGGCGCGAGCGCCGCGGCCCAGGCCGATGCCACCCTGGACAAGATCCAGCAGCGGCACAAGCTGGTGGTCGGCGTGGTGCTGTCCGGTGGCCCGTTCGGCTCCATCGACCCGGCGACCCAGGACCCCAAGGGGCTCAACGTCGACCTGGCGAACGCCCTGGGCAAGGACCTCGGCGTGGCGGTGGAGCTGGTGCCGGTGCTGCCGGCCAACCGCGTGCAGTTCCTGCAGCAGGGCAAGGTCGACCTGCTGATCGCCAACATGGAATGGACCCAGGAACGCGATGCGATCCTCGGCCATGTGCCGACGCCGTTCTACAGGATCGGGGGTGCCGCCGCGCTGCCCAAGGACAGCAAGGTCGCCCGTTGGGAAGACCTCAAGGGCCAGCCGGTGTGCACTTCCCAGGGCAGCAGCTACGTCAAGCCGCTGACCGAACTGGGCGCGGACATCAAGGCGTTCAAGAGCTCGTCGGAGTCCCTGCTGGCCCTGCGCGGCAACAACTGCGTGGCGGCGGTGCACGACTCGACGCTGATCAACCCGCTGGTGGCCGGCAATCCGGAGTGGAAGGACTACCGCGTGCTGACCCCGGAGCTGAACCCGGCGCCGTCGGTGATCTGGACCCGCACCGGCGAGACCGACACCCAGAAGCGCCTGGACAGCGTGGTACAGGGCCTGCACCGCAGCGGCTGGCTGATCGAGGCCGAGACGCGCAACCACATCGCCCCGGCGTCGCCGGCGCTGGTGGAGTTGCACGAGAAATACAAGGGCTGATGTTCAGCCGCTGAGTGTTTGTGAGGTTTGGGGGCCTCTTCGCGGGCAAGCCACGCTCCTACAAAGCTGCGGCGTACAAACGCCTTACGTACGACACGGACCCTGTAGGAGCGCGGCTTGCCCGCGAAGAGGCCCTCGGGTCCTCCCCACCATCCAAAGGACATACCGCGATGCTCAAGTACATGCCGCTGGCCCTGGCGCTGCTCACCGGCCTGGCCCACGCCGACGCCACCCTGGACAAGATCCAGCAACGCCACAGGATCAGTGTCGGGGTGATCCTCAGCGGTCCGCCGTTCGGCACCATCGACCCCGCCACCGGTGCCCACCAGGGCTACAACGTCGAACTGGCCAAGGGCATCGCCGAACGCCTGGGCGTCGAACTGGAAACCGTCTCGGTCCTGGCCCCCAACCGCGTGCAGTTCCTCCAGCAGGGCAAGGTCGACGTGCTGGTCGCCAACATGCAACTGACCGAAGAACGCGCCGAAATCCTCGACTACGTGCCCACCCCCTACGAGGAAGTCGGCGGCGCCGCGCTGATCCGCAAGGGCGCCGGCATCGCTCGCTGGGAAGACCTCAAGGGCAAGCCGGTGTGCGTGTCCCAGGGCAGCAACTTCATCAAGCCGCTGCAGGAAACCTACGGCGCGCAGATCAAGGCCTTCCGCAGCCAGTCCGAGTCGCTGCTGTCGCTGCGCGGCAACGGTTGTGTGGCGGCGGTGCACGTCAGCCCGACCATGCACAGCCTGCTCGACGAGGCCGAGTGGAGCGGCTACGAGATTCCCTTGCCCGACGACCTGATCCCGTCGCCGTCGGTGATCTGGGTCCGCAAGGGTGAGTGGGACACCCAGGCCCGCCTGGACGCCATCGTCCGCGACTGGCATCGCAGCGGATGGTTGATCGAACTGGGCAAGCGCACCGGCATGCCGCCGTCCCAGGCCCTGCTCAAGCTGCATGAGCAGTACCGCAACAGCGCCCCCCTGGCGGCCGCGCCATGAGCCTGCTGTTCAGCCAGTTGCAGCAGTTGCTGGGCGCCGCCCATGTCCGCGACGGTGTCGACGGGGCGGCCTGGTTGAGTGACAAGCATCGGGTCTATCACGGCAAGGTGGTGGCGGTGGTGCACCCGGCCAGCACCGAGGAAGTCGCCGCCGTGGTGCGTGTGTGTGCCCACCATGGCGCGCCGCTGGTGGTGCAGGGCGGCAACACCGGGCTGATGGGCGCCGCCACGCCGGACGACAGCGGCCGCAGCGTGCTGCTGCGCCTGGACCGGATGAACCGCATCCGCCAGCTCGATACCGACAACGACACCGTCACCGTCGAGGCCGGTTGCATCCTGCAGCACCTGCAGGATGCCGCCCGCCAGGCCGACCGTCTGTTCCCCCTGAGCCTGGGCGCCGAAGGCAGTTGCACCCTGGGCGGCAACCTCGGCACCAACGCCGGCGGCACCGGGGTACTGCGCTACGGCAATACCCGCGAGCTGACCCTGGGCCTGGAAGTGGTCACCGCCGACGGCGAGATCTGGAACGGCCTGCGCGGCTTGCGCAAGGACAACACCGGCTACGACCTGCGTGACCTGTTCATCGGCAGCGAAGGCACCCTGGGTATCATCACCGCCGCGACCCTCAAGCTGTTCCCGCTGCCCAAGGCCCGGAGCACCGCCTTGCTGGCCTTCGACTCGCTGGCCCAGGCGGTGAGTTTCCTGTCCCATGCCCGCGCCGGTTTCGGCGCCGACCTGACCGCCTTCGAGCTGATGTCCGCGGCCTGCCTGGCGTTGCTGCGCCAGCAGTTCCCCGACGGCCCGCAGCCGTTCGCCACGGCGCGGCAGCCGTGGTTTGCGCTGCTCGAACTGTCCGACAACCACGGCGCCGAACACGCCTGCGCGGCGTTCGAGCGGGTACTGGGCGAGGCCTTCGAGGCCGGTCTGCTGGCCGATGCGCTGATCGCCGAGAGCCTGGCCCAGAGCGCGGCGCTGTGGCAGTTGCGCGAGAACATGAGCGAGGCCCAGGCCCGCGAAGGGCGCAACATGAAGCACGACATTTCGCTGCCGATCTCGCGCATCGTCGAGTTCGTCGCCAGCACCGATGCCTTGTTGCAGGAACATTTCCCCGGCGTGCGCAACCTGACCTTCGGCCACCTGGGCGACGGCAACCTGCACTATAACGTCGCCGCACCCCTGGGCCAGCCGGTTGAGGCGCATATGGCCCACTACGCCGCCCTCAGCGAGCTGGTGCACCGCAACACCCACGCCTTCGGCGGCTCCATCAGCGCCGAACACGGTATCGGCCAGCGCAAGCGCGAGCTGCTGGGGCAGGTCAAGAGCCCGGTGGAGCTGGACCTGATGCGGCGGATCAAACAGGCCCTCGACCCCCGCGGGCTGCTCAACCCAGGCAAGGTGCTGCCATGACCGTTCAACTTTCCCGGCGGGTACAGAAGGTCTCGCTGTCGGCCAATGCCGCCGCCAAATCCCGCGCCACCGAGCTGCGCGAGGCCGGGCGGGACATTCTCGACCTGACCACCGGCGAGCCGGACTTCGACACCCCCGGGCACATCAAGCAGGCCGCCTGCGCGGCGATTGCCGCCGGCGCCACCAAGTACACCGCTACCCCCGGCGTGCGCGCCCTGCGTGAAGCGGTACGGCGCAAACTGGCCGAGGAAAACCGCCTGGACTACCCGCTGGCCGGCATTGTCATCGCCAACGGTGCCAAGCAGATCATCTTCAATGCCTTCGCCGCGACCCTCGACGAGGGCGATGAGGTGCTGGTGCCGGTGCCGTACTGGCCGTCGTTTCCCGACAGCGTGCGGATCAACGGCGGCGAGCCGGTGTTCGTGCAGTCGAGCCTGGAGCAGGGCTGCAAGCTGACGCCCGCGCAGCTCGAAGCGCTGATCGGCGAGCGTACCCGCTGGCTGATCCTCAACAGCCCCGGCAACCCCAGTGGTGCGGTGTACAGCGCCGCCGAGCTGCAGGCGCTGGCCGAGGTGCTGCGCCGGCATCCCAAGGTGCTGGTGCTGCTCGACGAACTCTACGAACACATCCGCTTCGACGGCCAGCCACCGCTCAACCTGCTCAATGTCGCGCCGGACCTGCAGCCACGTTGCCTGCTGGTGGGCGGGGTGTCCAAGACCTACGCCATGACCGGCTGGCGCATCGGCTTCGGTGCCGGCCCGCAGGTGCTCACCGCGGCCATGGCGGTGGTGCAGTCGCAGTCGGCTTCCGGGGCGTCCTCGGTGAGCCAGGCCGCGGCCTTGGCCGCCTACCAGGGCGGGCTGGATTTCCTGCCGGCGCAGGTGGCGGCCTATCGCGAGCGGCGCGACGTGCTGGTGGCCGCGTTGAGCGGGGTGGACGGCTTGCAGGTGCTGGTGCCCGAAGGCGGTTTTTTCCTGTTCATCCGCTGCGCCGGCCTGATCGGCCGGCGCCGTCCCGACGGGGGCCTGATCGCCAGCGACAACGACCTGGTGGATTACCTGCTGGAGGCGGGCGTGGCCGCCGTGGCCGGTAGCGCCTACGGCCTGTCGCCGTGGCTGCGGCTGTCGATCGCCACCGCCACCGACAGCGTCCGTGAAGCCGGCCGGCGGATCGCCGCGGCCTGCGCCCGGCTGGTCGAGGATCGCGGTTGATGGAAACGTTCGTGCAGTGGGCCGCGCAACTGGGCCTCAACTATCGCTTCCTGCTCGACGCCTACCAGCGCGGCAGCCTGCTGGAGGGGGCCTGGACCACCTTGCTGCTGTGCGGGCTGACCCTTGTCGGCAGCCTGCTGGCCGGGGTGGTCCTGGCCGCCATGCTCACCAGCGGCAGCCGATGGCTGGCGCGTCCGGCGCGGGTCTTCGTCGAGGTCACGCGCAACACGCCGACCCTGGTCCAGCTGTACTGCGCCTTCCTGGTGCTGAACATGCTGCTGACCCAGGCGGTGGGCGCGGCCAACCCGCTGACGCCGTTCGCCTGGGTGGTGATCGTGATCTCCCTGCACAAGGGCGCCTTCCATGCCGAGGCGCTGCGTGCGGGGATCGAGGCGGTGCCGCCGGTGACCCTCGAAGCCGCCAGCTCCCTGGCCTTCAGCCGCCGGCAATTGCTGTGGAACGTGCAATTGCCGCTGGCCCTGCGCTTCGCCTTGCCGGCGCTGGTGAACAACCTGATCGACCTGGTGAAGATGACCGCCGTGGCCTCGGCCATCGCTGTCGGCGATATCACCTACGCCTCGATCATGATCTGGACCCAGAGCGACAACGTGCTGGAACTGATGATCCTGATCCTCAGCTTCTTCGGCCTGCTCAGCTTTATCGTCAACTGTGTCGGCCGCTACCTGGAAGCGCGCCTGAGGATGCCCGGCTATGGCCATTGAAACCGCGGTGGTCGAATCGTTGCTGCGCTGGAGCCCGGCGCTGGCGGCGGGCTTCGGCCAGAACATCCTGATCAGCCTGCTGGCGATCGCCCTCGGGTCGCTGCTCGGCCTGTTGATCGGCGCCCTCGGCCTGTCGCCGTTGCGGCTGTTGCGCCTGCCGGCGCGGCTGTGGGTGCAACTGTTTCGCAACGCGCCGTGGCTGGTGCTGATCTACTTCACCACCTACGTGTTCCCGTTCGAGATCCACGTCGGCGGCTACTACCTGCCATTCCCCGACTGGGTGAAGGTCACCCTCGGCCTGGCGTTGCCGGCCAGCGCCAACGTCGCCGAGATCTTTCGCGGTGCCATCGGCTCGATTCCGTCGACCCAGTGGGAAGCGGCGCGTTCGCTGGCGTTCAGCCGCGGCCAGCTGTTTCGCTCGATCATCCTGCCGCAGTGCTTCAAGCGCATGCTGCCGCCGTGGATGAACCTCTATGCGGTGATCACCATGGGTACCGCGCTGGCCTCGCTGGTGGGCGTGCACGACCTGATCGACACCGCGCAGATCGCCAGTAACACCGTCAACCGGACCGGCTTCACCGTGCTGATCTACTTCAGCGTGCTGGCGCTATTCTTCGCCTATTGCTACCCGATTTCCCGCCTGACCCAACGCCTGGAGCGCCGCTATGCCTTCTACTGAACCCCTGGTCAGCCTGCGCGACCTGCACTTGTCGTTCGGCGCCAACCCGATCCTCAAGGGCATCGACCTGGACGTGCAGCGCGGCCAGGCGGTGTCGATCATCGGCCCGTCCGGCTCGGGCAAGTCGACCCTCCTGCGCTGTATCACCGGGCTGCTCAAGCCGCAGCGCGGCAGCATCCGTGTCGGTGACACCGAGGTGCACCGCCTGCAGCGCGAGGCCGAACTGATCGAGCTGCGCAAGCGGGTCGGTTTCGTCTTCCAGCAGTACAACCTGTTCCCGCACCTGTCGGTGCTGGAGAACCTGCTGATCGCCCCCTGCAAGGTGCTCGGCCGCAGCCGTGCCGAGGCCGAGCGGCAGGCCCGGCAACTGCTGGCCAAGGTGCGCATGGAGCACAAGGCCGAGGCCTACCCCGGCCAGCTCTCCGGCGGCCAGCAGCAGCGGGTGGCGATTGCCCGCACCCTGGCGATGCGCCCGGAACTGATCCTGTTCGACGAAGTGACCTCGGCCCTCGACCCGGAAACCGTCGGCGAAGTGCTGACGGTGATCCGCGAGCTGACCGAGGAAGGCATGACCTGCGTGCTGGTGACCCACGAAATGCGTTTCGCCGAGGAGATCAGCGACGTGGTGTATTTCACCGAGAACGGCCGGATCGTCGAATCCGGCAGTGCGCAACGGATTTTCCAGCAGCCGCAAAGCGAGCGGACCCGCGAGTTCCTCCGGCATGCCCTGGGCGACAACCGTCGTCCGGTACAGGCCGACCCGTACCGCCTGACCAATATCAGCCCCTTCAGCCTGTCCATCTGACGCACCTACAAGGAGCCTGCCATGAGCACCACCGAACGCGCCAACGTGATCGAAACCTTCCTGGTGAAGATCCGCGCCATCCACCAGCGCGGCGTCGACCGCGCGGCCCTGCAAGCCATCGTTGCCCTGCTGGAAGAACTGGCCGAGCGCCGCGATCTGTTCAACTTCGATCATTTCCCGGCGCCGGTGGCGGGCGAGGGCAACACCGCGTTCCGCTACCGCCTCAACGATGACGGCGAAACCCCGACCCTGTACCTGAACTCGCTGTTGCCGGGCAAGAGCACCATCGCCCACAACCACGAGACCTGGGCGGTGATCAGCGCCGTCGAGGGCCAGGAGCTGAACCGTGTCTACACCCGCCGCGACGATGGCCGCGACCCGGCCCGCGCGGTGCTGGAACTGGAGCGCGAGGTGGTGGTGCAGCCCGGCACCTCGATCGCCTTCCTCGGCGAGGACCTGCACAGCATCCGCGTCGACGGCGAACAGGCGACCCTGCATTTCCACCTCTACGGGCGCCCTCTGGAATCCCTCGAAGGCCGCTACGGCGTGCAGGACGACGGCACCGTCCTCAACTACAACAAGTCGCAGATGGCGCCTTCGATCAAGGCCTACGCCTGATGATCGACCTCTACTACTGGCCGACCGCCAATGGCCTGAAGATCGGCATCCTGCTCGAAGAGCTGGGCCTGGACCACCGCCTGCAACCGGTGAACATCCGCGCTGGAGAGCAGCGCGCCGCGGCATTCCGGCAGATCAGCGCCAATGGCCGCATTCCGGCGATCGTCGACCACACGCCGAGCACCGGCGGCGAGCCGCTGAGCCTGTTCGAATCCGGCGCTATCCTGACGTATCTGGCGGACAAGGCCGGGCGCTTCCTGCCCACGGCCGGCAGCGTCCAGCGCCAGCGCGTGCAGGAGTGGCTGTTCTGGCAGGTCGGGCATGTCACCCCGTACCTGAGCCAGTGGCAGTTGTTCCGGGAAAAGGCCCCGGAGCCGATTCCGTTCGCCCTCGACCTGCTGCAGGGCGAGGCGACCCGCCTGTACGAGGTGCTGGAGCGGCGCCTGGACGGGCGCGACTACGTGGCCGGCGACTACAGCATCGCCGACATGGCGATCTTTCCCTGGATTCAGCCGCGCCGCCAGGGCTTCGACCTGGCCGACTACCCGGCGATCCGGGCCTGGCGCGAGCGCATCCAGGCCCGGCCGGCGGTGCAGCGGGCCTATGCCCGCGGCCGCGAGGTGGCGCCGGCCGAACGGTCGCTGGTGCTGGAATGACATCTTTATCCCGAGACGAGGCTTTCGTGAGCACAACCATTACCCCGGCACAGTTGCAGACGTGGCTGTTCGATGGCCGGGAAATCGCCCTGTTCGACCTCCGCGAACACGGCCAGTACGGCGAGGCGCACCTGTTCCATGGCGTGCACCTGCCCTATAGCCGCCTGGAACTGGAAGCTCGGCGCCTGGCGCCGAACCCGGCGGTGCGCCTGGTGATCTACGACCAGGACGGCGGCGAGCTGTCGTTGCGCGCGGCCCGGCGCCTGGCCGACCTCGGCTACCGCCAGGTGCATCGCCTCGAAGGCGGCGCCGATGGCTGGCAGGCTGCCGGCCTGCAACTGTTCGCCGGTGTCCACGTGCCGTCCAAGGCCTTTGGCGAACGGGTGGAAGAGGCCTGCCATACGCCCCATCTCAGCGCCGGCGAACTGGCGGCCTGGCAGGCCGAGGGCAAGCCGCTGGTGCTGCTCGACGGCCGGCCGTTCGACGAATACCGCAAGATGACCATCCCCGGTTCCATCTGCTGCCCCAACGGCGAGCTGGGCTACCGCCTGCACGACCTGGTGCCGGACGAGTCGACGCCGGTGGTGGTCAACTGCGCCGGCCGCACCCGCAGCATCATCGGCGCGCAGACGCTGATCAACCTGGGGGTGAAGAACCCGGTCTACGCCCTGGAAAACGGCACCCAGGGCTGGTACCTGGCCGACCTGCCACTGGAACATGGCAGCACCCGGCGCTACCGCGACGAGCAGGCGCCGGCTGGCGTCGAGCAACAGCGCGCCGCCGCCCGGCAACTGGCGCAGCGTGCCGGCGTGCCGAGCGTCAGCGCCGCCGAGGTCGCAGCCTGGGCCGCCAGCGCCGCGGGCAGCCTGTTTCTCTGCGATGTGCGCAGTGCCGAGGAATTCGCCCGTGGCAGCCTGCCCGGCGCACAGCACACGCCCGGCGGCCAACTGATCCAGGCCACCGACCTGTACATCGGCGTGCGCCAGGCGCGGCTGGTGCTGTTCGACGACGATGGTGTGCGGGCGCCGATCGTTGCCAGTTGGCTGCGACAACTGGGGCACAATGCCCAGGTGTTGGCGGAGGGCTTGCACAGCGGCCTGCAACTGCCGGTGACGACGCTGCCGTCGTTGCCCGAGCTGCCGCGGATCGAGCCCGAGGTGCTGGTGCGTGAGTGGGCCGAACGGCGGGTGGCGCTGATCGACCTGCGGCCGAGCATGAGCTTTCGCAAAAACCATGTGGCCGGTTCGCAGTGGTCCATCCGCCCGTTGCTGGCCGCCGAGCTGGCCGGGGAAGGGCGGCCACTGGTGCTGATCGCCGACGACCCGGCGGTGGCGCGCCTGGCACTGCTGGAACTGCCGGCGGCGCAACAGGCCGCTGCCCGATTGCTGGCGGGCGATCTCGCCCGTTGGCAGGCGGCCGACCTGCCGCTGGTGAGCGACGCGGCCGCATTGCCTGATGAGCGTTGCATCGACTTTCTGTTCTTCACCCACGACCGACATTCCGGCAACAAGGACGCGGCGCGCCAGTATCTGGCCTGGGAGACCGGCCTGCTGGGGCAGATGACCGCGGCCGAAATCGCCAGCCTGAAGCCGCTGAAACCGGCGGCTGCCAGCGCTGTGCGCACCCGCCTGGTCCACGCGGCCCGTACTGCGGCGGGCAGCGGGGCACGGGCGGTGAACGTGCCGGTGACGCGCCTGAGCACGGTGCTGTTCGACAACGTCGCGCAGATGCGTGATGCCCGCCGTCGGCGCGACCATGAACAGGTGCTGAGCTACGGCGCCCGTGGCAACCCCACGGCCTTCGCCCTGGAAGACCTGGTGAGCGAACTGGAAGGCGGCTACCGCACGCGGCTGTTCGGCACCGGGCTGGCGGCGGTGGCGCAGACCCTGCTGGCCTACCTGCGGCCGGGCGATCATGTGCTGATCACCGACGGCGTATACGGGCCGGTGCGCACACTGGCGAAAGAGTTTCTCGGGCCGTTCGGCATCGAGGTCGAGTACTTTACGGCCGATGGCCAGGACCTCGCCGCGCGGCTGCGGGCCAACACGCGGCTGGTCTACTGCGAGGTGCCTGGTTCCTTGCTGTACGAACTGGCCGACCTGCCGGCGATCGTCGCCCTGTGCAAGCCGCGCAATATCCTGGTGGCGGTGGACAACACCTGGGGCTCGGCCTACCAGTACCGGCCGCTGGCGCTCGGTGCGGACATCTCGATCATGGCCCTGACCAAGTACCTGGCCGGCCACAGCGACGTGGTCATGGGCAGCGTTTGCACCACCCAGGCGGCCTGGCCGGCGCTGGCGCGCATGAGCGACAGCTTCGGCAACACGGTCAGCCCGGACGACGCCTACCTGGTGCTGCGCGGTGCGCGGACCCTGGCGGCGCGGCTGGAGGTGCACCAGCGCCAGGCCCTGGAAATTGCCCAGTGGCTCAAGGCGCAGCCGCAGGTGCGGCGGGTGTTCCATCCGGCGTTGCCGGAGCATCCGGGGCATGCGCTGTGGCGGCGGGATTTCAGTGGCAGCAATGGGTTGTTGTCATTCGAGTTCGCCGAAGCCGACAGGCGCCAGGCCGAGGCGTTCATCGATGCCTTGCAACTGTTCGGGCTGGGGGCATCGTGGGGCGGTTACGAGAGCCTGGTGACCCTGGCCGACCTGGGCGATCGGCAGTTCCCGGTGGCGGCGAGCCATCCGGTGATTCGCCTGCATATCGGCTTGGAGGCGGTGGAGTCATTGATCGAGGATCTGCAGCGCGGGTTTGCGGCCCTCTGAGCCAGGCAGGCTGGGGCGGCAGTCGTCCAGGCGAAGGCGGCGGGTATCAATCCGCCGCCTCTCGGACTGAATGGCAACAGCCCGTGCCGCAAGACCCTCCGCTCTCCCATCGGTGGACACGATCAGGGGCTACTGGGCCCGGCGCTGCCTCAGCAGGCGCTTGACCCCTTCGAGCACCAGTACCGCCACCGCCAGCCAGATCGGGATGTAGGTCAGCCATTCGCCCGGGGCGATGCTTTCGCCCAGCAGCAGGGCGACGAACACCAGCAACACCGGTTCGACATAACCGAGCAGGCCGAACAGGCCGAACGGCAGCTTGCGGCTGGCCAGCAGGTAGCAGATCAGCGCCGCGGTGCTGATCAGCCCCAGCCCGGGGATCAGCGCATACAGCGCCGGGCGCTGGTCGACCACGGCGAAGCCCTGCTCCCCGCTGTGCACGAACCACCAGGACACCGGCAGCAGCAGCGCCATGTCGAACCACAGGCCGCCGAGGTTGTCGGTGCCGGTGCGCCGGCGCAGCACGAAGTACACCGGATAGCCGCCAGCGACCACCAGGGTGGTCCAGGACACCCGGCCCACCTGGTACAGCTCGTTGAGCACGCCGCCGAGGGCGAGCAGGGCGGCGAGCAGTTGCAGCCGCGACAGCCGTTCGCCGTAGACGATGCGCCCGGTCAGCACCATGGTCAGCGGCAGCAGGAAGTAGCCCAGGGACACGTTCAGGCTGTGGCCGTTGAGCGGCGCCCAGAGGAAAATCCACAACTGCACGCCGAGCAGCGCCGAGGAGGCCATCAGCGTGAGCAGCAGCGCCGGCTGCCGGGCGATGCGCGCGACGAGAGTCGGCACCAGTTTCCAGTCGCCGGAAATCAGCATGAATACGGTCATGCAGGGCACGGTCAGCAGCATGCGCCAACCGAAGATGTCCTCGCCGTTGAGCGGCGACAGCAGGGACGTGTAGAAATACATGACGGCGAACAGGCAGGACGCCGATACCGATAAAACGATGCCTCTGGACACAACAGCCTCGCGGGTGGGCAGATAGGTTAATGAGCGTTCCCACGCGGAGCGTGGGAACGATCGGTCAGTCAGGTAGTTGAATATAGGTTTCTTGTTGGTCGACAGCTTGCCGATTCACGACATGTGACGCAAACCGCCTGGGCGTATCGGGCGAACGGGCCAGCCGGCTCGCCCCGGATGTTCAGGCCAGGCCGGGATGTAGCCGGAACACCAGGGCCTTCAGGCCACAATCGGCATCGCTGTCGGGAAACTCCGGCGGATTCTCCAGCCGTTGTTCGAAGCGCAGGCCCGGTGCCTCGCGGGTCACGCCCTCGATGAGGAAGTCCGGACCCAGCGACGGGTCGTTCATGCAGGCCAGCACCGTACCGCCTTCGGCCAGCAGTTCCGGCAGGCGGCGCAGTACCCGCTGGTAGTCCTTGGTCAGCAGAAAGCTGCCTTTCTGGAACGACGGCGGGTCGATGATCACCAGGTCGTAGGGGCCGCCATTGATCACCTTGCCCCAGGACTTGAACAGGTCATGGCCGAGAAACGCCACCTTGCCCAGGTCGTGGCCGTTCAGGCGATGGTTGTCGCGACCGCGGCTCAGCGCCGCGCGGGACATGTCCAGGTTGACCACGCGCTCGGCGCCACCCTCGATGGCCGCCACCGAGAAACCGCAGGTGTAGGCGAACAGGTTGAGCACCCGCTTGCCACCGGCCTGGGCGCGGACCCAGTCGCGGCCGTAGCGCATGTCGAGGAACAGGCCGTTGTTCTGCTTCTTGCCGAGGTCGACCCGGTACTTGAGGCCGCCTTCGGTCAGGGTCCACTCGTCGATGGGCTCGCCCAGCAGCCATTCGGCCGGGCTCAGCGGCAGGTAGCGGTGCTGCAGCAACAGGGTATGGGCGCCACTGGCCTGCCAGGCCGGCGAGCGGTCCAGTTCGCCGAGCATGGTTTTGAGCGCGTCCAGTTGCGCGGCCTCCGGCTCGCGGAACAGCGAGACCATCAGCACGCCCTGCAGCCAGTCCACGGTCAGTTGCTCCAGCCCCGGCCAGCAACGGCCACGGCCATGGAACAGCCTGCGGGTCTCCGTGGGCGGGTTCGCCAGGGCGTCGAGCAGGTGGGCATGGAGGGTGGACAGGGCTTGCGGATTCATCGGGCTAACGTCGGCAGTCGGAAAGGGCCGGGCAGTTTAACGCCATGGCGGCGGAAAATCGTCGGGTTTTCCGGGTTAAGTACTGTCAGTCTGCCAGCTTTTCGCCGATTCCTACGCTCGTTGCAGGATTTTCTTGTCCTTTGCCGGCAGTGGATGGTAGAAGCCTCGCCGAGCCCCGACCTAGAGGGCTTTGCAGGATTTTTTTCGACCCTCCCGAGTAAAGAAGCGACGCATGAAACCAGGCAAGTTAGCAGTCGGTTTGTCAGCCCTTTTGTTGTTTACCAGCGGCGCGGTGCAGGCGCGCAGTGTGCTGGATTTTCTCGACGCGCCCGCGGCACACGAAAAGTCGGGGCACCGCGCAGGCTCCATCAGCCAGAGCGCGGCCCTCGACCTGTATTCCAGCCAGGAGCGCCAGGCCTCGTTCGACGGTTGCGCGCAACTGTTCCCGAACGCGCGGCCGATCAACCTCGGCAGCGTACCGGCGAGCATGAAACCGATGGCGCTGTGTTCCGACACCTTCGCGGTGCTCTACTCGCAGACCAGCAAGACCCCGCTGGTGGTGGTCGAGCGCCTGAACGCCGCGCAGCTCAAGGACGCCAAGGGCGAGGAACGCACCAACCAGTTCTACCCCGACCCGCGCATTCCCAAGGGCGGCCGCGCCGAGCTGAGCGACTACCGCGCCCAGCAGCCGGCGGTGGACCGCGGGCACCAGGCGCCGGCGGCCGATGCGCCGACGCCGAATGCCATGGCCCAATCCTTCGCCCTGTCGAACATGGTGCCGCAGGACCCGACCAACAACCGCAAGATCTGGAGCAAGGTCGAGGCCGACGTGCGCAAGTTCGCCCAGCGTGCGGGCGGCAACGTCTATGTGTTCACCGGCCCGCTGTTCGACGAAGGCCATGGCACGGTCGGCGACAACAATGTCTGGGTGCCGACGCGGCTGTTCAAGCTGGTCTATGACAGCGCTTCGGGCCGCGCCTGGGCCTACGTGCTGCCGAACGCCGAAACCCGTATCGAACGGCCGATGGACTACGCGACCTTCGTGAAAACCACTGGCTTGCGGCTGCTGGACAGCCTGCCGGTGTCGGGGTCGCTGGCCAAGGGCTGATCTCTGTAAGAAACAACCTTCAACACAATCCAATATGTCCCACGACAATCAGGCGTGGGACACTATGGTGTGCGCCAAGGTGCCGGGAATACAGTCCGTGGGTCGCTGCAAATTCAGCGACGCGGGTTTTGCAGCCCGGATACGGAGGCGCACAGCGCCGCGAAAGCGGCTTTTTCATGCTCGTGTCATGGCGAGCTGTGCGCAGGAGGCTTCGGCCTGCCGGCTCCTCTGTCCGGTCTGCAAACCTGTGTACAGCTTGCCACCCATCGTTTTGCAGCGTGAGTGACAAGCTCTTTTCCTACAGAGGGCTTTACGCAATGACTAAGAAACTCACCCCCGATCCCCCGTCAGAACACGACGCCGACGACTCACTCGACCCCCTCACCGTCACCCGCGCCAAACCCGTCACCGCCGAGTCCCCCGGCAAACCGTCGCTGTTCGCCATCCAGCCGGGCGTCAATGCCTATGACGCGCTGACCCACGTTTCGCGCCTGCTCGAATCGGCGCAGCTCAATGGCGACGAACTCAGCCTGCACACCGACCCCTTCGAACGCTCGCTGTTCTGGAGCCTGCTGCACTCGGTGGAAATGGCACGGGCGGTGGTGGATTCGCTGCTCGAAGGCGACCGGGCGTCCGGCCAGCGCTTGCCGGCCGGCTGATTCGCGGCGCCTGGGCTTCTGGCCATGATCGGCCAGAAGCCACCGTTCAGCTTCAGGCCGACGGCTGCGGATGTGGCCACACCACGTCATCGGAGAAGATCGAGCTGTTGGGCGGTGCCGTCACCACCTGCCCGCCGGACACCGCGACCTGGTCGATCAGGTCGTCGTACACGGTCTGGTTCTCGACGCCGTCCCAGGTGTCGTGCTCGATGCCGGCGGCCTGTTCGCCCGCCGCCTCGTTGATCGCGTGCACATTGGCGGCGCGGGTCTGGCTGGAATTGACCAGCCAGACCCGGTCGGCACTCAGCCCCAGCGTCGGCACGGAGATTTCGCCTTCGATGTCGTCGTTGGGAAACAGCCCCTGGGGACCGGCGCTGTTGAAGAACTCGTTCTCCTGGCCGGGGACCACCTCGATGCCCCGGGTGTCGATCATGTACAGGAACGCCACGCTCTGGCGCAGCCGCCGCGGGCTGTAGCCGCGCTCGCGGTTCCACGGCTCATCGCTGTCGGCGTCCGAGCCGCTTTCCACCTGGCTGTCGGCGTCGCCCTCGGTCTGCATGTCCGAGTCGGAATCGCGGCCGCCCGGGTAACGGTCGAACTGGCTGTTGTAGCGCAATTGACCTTCACCCGGGCCGCCCCCCAGGCCATAACTTTTGGCATCGTCGAGGCTGAAACTGGCGCTCAGGGCCTCCTCGGTGGTCGCGCGTTCCTCGCCGGGTGTCTCGCGGGCCAGCATTGTGTTGTCGCGGGCCAGTTCGAACGGGGTGCGGTCGTCGCTGCGGAACATCGCCGGGATGTCCGTGCGGTACAGGCAATTGCGGATATTGCGCTGGTAGCCGATCTTGAGCAGGAAGGCGTCGAGAAAATCCCGGGTGTAGTAGTCGGGGAAATCCCGGTCGAGTTCGAGCTTGGCGAGCTCGAAGTTACGCAGATGGCGGATCTGCGGGACCACCTCGGCCTGCAACAGGTCGAAGCGTTGCAGGTTGCCGGCGTCCTGCATCTGCATCTTGTGCCTTTCGGCCCAGTCGGGGATCCGGCCGGTGTCCTGCAGGGCCTTTTTCAGCAGCGGCCACTGGCTGGGCAGCAGGTTGTAGCCCTTGAGCAGCTCGGCGCGCTCCGGGGTGGTCTTTTCCGGGAACGCCCACTTGAGGTCGCGCAGCAGCCGGGTCCGGGCGCGCTCGCGCGAACCCGGATACTCCCAGGCGGGGCTCTTGCCGGTGAGGGCGGCCTGGTTGCGGAACGCGTCGGCGGCCGTGCCCTGCAGCCGGTAGTGCTGCCAGATTTCGCCGTCGGTCCAGGACGGCAGCTGCCTGGGGGAAACCAGCTGGCCGGTGGCATCGAAGCGGCCCGGCGGTGGGGTGACCGGAGCCCAGCTGCCGTCCTCGTGCTTGAAGGCATACAGCGTGTCGCTGCCAGCCTTGAAGCGGTAGTAACCCTGGCTGTCGGGGCCGAGCGCGGTCGCGTAGTTGTCCAGCAGCCGCAGGTAGCGGATGCCCGGCAACTGCCGAAACGCCGGGGCCAAATGCGCCAGCAGGTGGCTGGAGGCGTCGATGCGTTCCAGCTTGGCGAAGTGGCCGAGGAAATCCGTCAGCGTCGACCAGTCCTCCAGCTCCAGGTGTTCCAGGTGCAGCGCAGTGACCTGGTCGAAACTGGCCGGGAGCACCGGCAGGCGGCCCAGGTTGCCCTTGAGCTTGAGCAGGCCGATGGCGCCGGGCTCCATTTCATGGCGCCAGCAGCGGAGGATCCCGGCCATGGCCCGGCCTCTGTTGAACGCCTGGATATAGCTCTGCGGTTCGCGTTGCCAGGCTTGCAGGGTGGTTTCCAGGGCGCGGTATTCGGCTTGCAGAGCCTCCAGCCGGGCCAGGGCCTCGGTCGGGCGCAGGGTGCCCAGGTCGTGCAGGGCCTCCACCTGCTCGACGGACAGGTTCGGGTACAGCTGGCGCGCCAGGCCGTCGCGTCGGCTCAGGCCTTCGCCGCGCCCGCTGAGGGCGTAGCCGACCCGGCCGTCGGCCAGGCGCATCGGCGGGCGAAAGCCCGGCTTCAGCGACGCCAGGGCCAGCAGGCGGGCCAGGTCCTCGCGCGGCAGCGGCGGCAGGGCGCGCAGGGCCTGTTTCAGTTGGGCGCCCTGGCCGACATGGGCAAAGCCCAGCGCGGCGCGTTCGGTATCGGGCAGGGCGTGCAGCACGCTGGCATAGAGGTCGTCCGGGCCGTGCAGCTCCTCGCCGTCGGCGTCATGGGCCAGGTACTGCTCGCCGTCCCTGACCAGCACCTTGCGGATCGGCGCCGTGTCCGGGCCGAGGCTGTCGAGCAGCGGGCCGCCAAAGAAGCGGTCGCGGATTTCCAGGCGCACCTGGCTCGACCAGCCCGGCAGCTTGCGCAGCATGCTCAGGACGATACGGTAGGCCTCGGCCTGGCTGGCCGAGTCGAGGTACAGCAATTCGTGCTGACGCGCCAGGCGCACGTTGCGCAGGTAGTGGCGGGCTTCCCGGCCCAGGCGCGCCGGCAGGCGCCCGCTGATCAGTCGTTGGCGTTCCAGAGCATCGGCGCCCCGGGCCAGCTCTGCGGCGATCGGGTCCGGCAGGCCGGGGAAGTGCTGCTTGAGCACCCCGGTGCCCGGTTCGCCACGGCTGCCGGCGGTGCGGTAGCGGTAGTGCGACTCGAACAGGTCGGCGCGCCGCTTCACCGCATCTCCGGCCAGGCGCCGGCGCAGGGACGCGACCCGGGCCGGGAGGCTGGTGGTGGCCTGGCCGAATTCCTCGCGTAGCAGGCTGCGGATCTCGCCCTCGTCGAGCTTGCCCAGCACTTGCTGGAGCAGGCCGTCGGCGTCCAGGTCCGGCCAGCGCACGTCGATCCGCGGGACCTGGGCGTCGACGCTCGCCGGGTACTCCTGAATCGTCCGGCCCGCGGCGTTGAACAGCCTGAGCACCTTGGTACGCGGCCAGACCGGGTCGGTGGTCAGCAGTTGCAGTTCCATGTGCAGTTCATCGAGGCTGCCACTGGATACACCGCCGTTCTGCAGGCGTTGCACCAGGCGGCCGAGGTCGCGGTCGAGGGCGAAGCGGGTCACGCTGTCGCTGAGCAGGGCCGGTGGCCGCTCGACGTTCTGGTGGGTGGCGCGCAGCACATCGCTGTCGACGCCGCTGATGTGCTGGAGGCGGCGGGCGGTCGCGGCGTCGAGGCTGGCGGCATCGGCGCCCAGCCGCTGGAACAGGCGCTCGTCGCTCCAGCCCAGGGGCTGCTCGAGTTCGTGTTGCCAGGCGCCGGCGCCGTTGCTGCGAAATTCGGGGGCATAGGGGTTGAGCAGTTCGGCGGCCTGGCTGTGGCGGGCGCGATAATAGCCCGGCCCGATGGCGTCCAGGCGGTGGTAGTGGCTTTCCAACTGCAGGTAGGCCCCGTCCGCCGCTTCGTGCAGGCCCAGTTCATTGGCTTGGCTGCGGGCTGGCAGGTTCGGCTGGTGCCGGTAGGGGGCGAGGTCGGGCTTCCACAGCCGCGAGACGCCTTCACGGACACTCACCGGGATCAGTCCGTCGACGAAGGCCGAGGTGTCGACATGGGGCAGCACCACGCCGGCGGTGCCGATGAGAGCCAGGTTCACCGCCACGCCGAGCAGGTGGGCCCAGGCCTGGCGGGTGTCGCCGGCTTCCCAGGCTTCGATGCCCGAGTACACCTCGTGGAGCAGGCGGGTGCCCATGGCCAGCAGCATCACCTGGCCGAGTCCGGGGACGAACACCAGCAGGTTGAGCAGGTCCATGGCCGCATCGACGAAGCCCAGGAAGCGGGCGATGCGCGCCTCGCGATCCTCGTCGTCGGTGGGCACGGCCAGGGTGCGGGCATCGCCGAGCAGGCGGCCGATCTTCAGTTCGCACTGGTCCTTGAGCGCCGTCTGCAGGGACGGACGGGTACCGACCCGCAGCGACTGCTCGACCAGGTCCAGCCCGACGTGCCGTGCGGGGTCGACGGTGTAGTCGTCCCACAGCGCGTGGCGGTCGGTGGGGTCCAGGCGCTTTTTCAGGGCGATGAAGAACGCCGCCTGTTCACGTACCGGCACGAACTGGGCAAAGAAGCGCCGGTAGCGGGCCTGGTGCAGGCGCGTGCGCAAGGCGACCATGAAGTCGGCGCTGGAGTCGTAGTGGCGCACGGGATGCTGGTCGTCGCCGGGGATGTAGACCACGCAGCGCCGCGGTGACGGGCCGGACTCGGGGCGCAGGAAGAGGATGTCGCTCAGGTCGACACCGAGCATGCGCAGGCAGCCGGGGTTCACGGCATGATCGCCCAGGCGGATATCGGTGCGGCCGGCCAGCCACTGCCGGAGCATCTGGTAGGCGTCGTCCGGGATGTGCGCCTGCATCCGCGCCAGGTGGACAGCCTCGGCCAGTTGGTTGTGCAGGTGCGTGGTCCAGGTCTGGCGCACCAGGGCCTTTTGCGCGGCTTCTTCGGGGTTGAGCACCGCGGTGAGATGCGTCTGGTAGCGTTGCCCCAGGTCGAGGGTGCGGCACAGCGTGGCGAAGCGCTCCGGCGCCAGGGGCAGGGTACGGTCCTTGTCGTAGGCGCCGATCCGCACGTTGGCGGTGCTGTGGTCGTGGGTGATGAACTCGTCGCCCTCGTTGGGCGGCTGGGCCGCTTCGCCGGCGGTGAAGTTGTGCAGGGCGGCCTCCAGCAGCGAGACATCCCAGTACCAGGTGCGCCGCTTGGGGTCGCCGGCGGAAAAGTCGAACAGCCCGCCCAGGCTGGAGGGGCGCCGTACGTGCAGGCGGCGCACGAAATAGGTGTTGCGCACGTCCAGGTCCAGGCCGGTTTCCTGCTGGATGGCCGTTTTCAGCAGCGGGGCGGCGAAGGTCTCCAGGGGCGTGATGCGGCCGAGCAGGCTTTCGAGTTGGTGCTGGCTGGTGCAGCGCGCCAGTTGGCTGTTTTCCAGGGCGCTGCGCAGGCTGGCGTCGGCCCGGCTGTACCAGGCCGGGGTGGTGGGGTTGATGTCGAGCAGCGGCTTGAGGCAGGCCGAGCCGGGTTGCGTCAGCGGCGCCGGCAGGCGGCTGGCGATAAAGGCCTGGTGGCGGTTGAGAGCCGGGGCAGGGGAGCCGGCAGCGTGGTCGCTGCCGGTTGTTGCGGTCGTTGCGGTCATGGGAGCGGGCCCGATTGTTGATTCGAAGGGCCAGGGTAGGTGCCCTGCCGCCAGGGCCTGCGGTAACTGTGCATGGCGCCGTCCGGGGGCCGTGCCTCAGATTTCCAGCGGCTCGGTCAAGGCCCCCCGGATGGCCCGCTCCAGATCGCCGAGGGTGGAAAAGGCCCTGTCGCTCACCGCCGACCAATTGGGGTCGCTGTTGACCACGAACAGCTTGCCGGCTTCGCTGACGATAGGGACCCTTTTCGTTTGTGCCTCGTGCAAGGCCCGGTAGAAAACCGCGATCGGCGCGCCTTGCGGGGAGCGTTCGACCTCGTAGCTGGCCGCGGCCAGGGCGGGGGTGGAGACCAGGGTGATATTTTCCGTCGCCAGCGTCTGCCGGAACCCGCCGAACCGCCGTTGCAGGTCCTGCTCGAGCTCATCGAAGCTGGCATAGCGCTTGTCCAGCATATCCGGCCACCATTGCTCCTTGACGTACCACTGGCCCGCGTCCCTGAGGACGGGGGTTCTCTTGAGCTTGAAGAACGACCAGTTGAGGATCGCAACCGGGTCTCCGGTCGCGGAGTTTTCGACCACGTAGTTACGATGCCGCAGGCGTCTCCAGAAACTGGAAGTCCTTTCGACCAGGGTCGAGGCATTTTGCAGTCGTTGCCGCAGTTGTGGCTCGTCCAGGGCCTTGAGGATGTTGATCTTGCGGCTGTTGCTGAACAGGTAGATGGCCGAGCTGGGGGGCGGGAGGGTATCGCTATCGATGCACTGGACGATGAGGCGGAATTTCTCCACGGCAATGCTCTGGTCCTCCAGGCACTCGAGGAAGGTGTCCAGCTTTCTCTGGCTCAAGGGCAGGTGCTGCAGGTCGAATTCGTGGGAGTTGAAGAGAATCTCCGCACGCTCGCGGAGGTCGGGATAACGTTCGTCGATCACCGTCCGCACGGTATCGCGCACCGTGGCCCGCTCGGAAATGAGCAGGCGCAGTTGCCGGGCGGTCAAGCCGTATTTGAACAGGATGCGGCGGGTGTAGCTGGCCAGCCTGAGGCTCTGCCGGTGGCCGACGAGGAAGGTGAGGTCATCGGCACTGCTGGGCGGCACCAGGATCTTGTCGAACAGCGCCCGGGTGCTGGCCTCCTCATCCAGATGCAGCGTCGGATGGGGTGGGCGGGTGAACTGCTGTCTGATTTCATCGAGCATTTCATTCGGCAGCGGGTGGTCGATGTCCTGCAGGGGGAGCCGGGAGGTGTCGTCGCGGACCATGCGGCGGATGGCTTGCCAGTCGGTGTAGCTCTGGGCCGGGCCCCAGAAACCATGGGGATTCGCTTGTTCCCGGGTGTAGATGGCCTTGAATTCGGCCAGTGATTGCTCATGGCTCAGCCAGATTTCCAGGTTGACCACCTCAGCGGCGAAGGCTTGCTGGCGCTGGGTCTTGGAAAGCGCGAACAGCACCGTGTCACTGGCCGCAGACTCGTCCGCGGGGGGGGCGGGGTGCATCTCGATGCCCACCTCGGTTTCGCTGACCGAGGCGTAGCACAGTTTTCCAAGGCAATGCCCGCCCCCCTGGAGCCCGCGCAGCCTTTGCCACCTGCCACTGCCATTGTGCACCTGGAACAGCGGGCTTTCGCTGTGCGGGTCGATGACCGTGCGCTGTTCCGGGCCGAGCAGGCTGCTTCGGCTTTGAAAGACCTGCTCCTTCACCCGGATATACGACTTGCCCGCCAGCTCGAACACCGAGCCGTCATCCTTGACCTGTGCCACCACCGTCGTTTCGGTGACGACCACGGACGGGAGGGCGGGTGGCGGTTGCTGCGTGTCGGGCTCGACGCCGGTTTCCCGGTCCTCGACCGCGGATTCGACCCCGACGAGGTCGAGGGTTTCGGCCTCCAGGCTGAAACGCCACTCGCTGCCCTGTGGGTTCGCCTTCCAGCCGAACCCGGGGCTGCCGGTGTCTTCCAGGGGGGGGGTGCCAGCGACGATCGCCGGCACTTCATGGGCCAACTGCAGGGTCGAGATCAGGATGGCGACACTGCCGCCCAGGCGTTCCTGGGCACTCATGCCGGCAGTGAGCTCATGGACGCCGAACACCAGGTTGCCGATGTTGCCGACCACGGGAATGTAGCCGAAGGTGCTGGCCCAGATCTTTTGCGCCGTGCGCCAGTTGCGCTGGGTACTGCTGAACAGCTGGGTCTGGCTGCGGGCCTGGGCGTTCCTGGCGTTGAGCTGGGTATACAGGCTGGCGATGGTGTCGAAGGGCGCATACTTCAAGCGGTATCCGGCGGTCGCCGACCCTGTGTAGTTGAAGGCCTGCCGCACCGGGAAACTGCCCTGGAACACTGGGCGCTCCAGTTGCGCGGAAGGGTTGTCGATCAGCGTGTCGAGCAGGTTCGGCGCGCTGGGCCAGTGCGCATCCCGGCCGCCCTGGGCGTCGCAGCTGTTGAAGCGTTGCAGCAGCGTGCCCTTGTGGTTTCGGGCCCAGTGCGCGAACGCCGGGTCGCCGTTGATGGCGCTGATGGTGACGTTGCGCAGGTCGAGCATCAGCCCGCGATTGGGGCGGTGGACCTGGTCATACGGCTGGTAGGGAATGAAGGCATAGCCTTCCAGCGGATAACCATAGAGATTGGGAATGATCACCTGCCCGTTGTAATCCAGTGTGCGGATCACGGCTTTCTGCGTGGCGGCGGAGGTTTTCCCGAACAGGACGAGGTCCCGGCGCAGGCTCGCCAGCATGGCCTTGACCTGATACGCATCGGCCTCCCCGGAACGCCTGGCCTGGGCGTCCGTCACGTCGTCGAGGGCGGCCAGCACGTCCTCCTGCCAGTGGTCCCTCAGGCCCTGGCCGAGCGATTCCAGGTCCCTGACCCGCTGCCGGTCCTGTTCCGACCTGAACTGCTCGTACTGGAAGTTCAGCACGCTGCCGCTGTTGTCCGGGGCGTCGTGCTGGTGCAGGCCGGCGGCGATCTCCCAGGCGGCATAGGTGCGCTCGTAGCGGCTGGAGGTGCGTTCCTCGTTGGCGAGGGTGCGGGTGGCGCTGGTGTAGATGATGGGAATCCTTTCCTGGGGATCAAGGCTGGCGGCGAGCAGCCCGGCGCTGATATAGCCCTCGGGCCGGGTGAAGGGCTGATGGGTCATGAAGTGGCTGTTTCTCTGCGCTTCACTGCCTTTTTCCGTGTTGGCCAGGCTGGTACGCACGCGGGTGGCGTAGGCGTCGAGGCGCCGTTCGCGTTCGGCCAGGGTCAGGCCCGGGGTGGGCGGTTGCGCGGTGAGGCTGCCGTGGATGATGTCGGCCTGGACTTGTCGGATATCCGGCGTGAGCCCGATGGGCGTCGACGGGTGCTCCGAGGCGAAGTGCCGTGACAGCAGGGTGACGAAGGCCTGGACCCTGGGGTTGTTCTCGACCCCGGGACTGTCGTCGAGTGCCGAGTGGACAATACTCTGCACCAGCGCCGCAGCCTTCTGGCTGTTCACCTCGCCAGGGCTCAGCCAGGCCCACAACAACTGCGAAGGGCTCAGGTTGGCGAGGCTGTCCTGCGAGAACGTCCGATGGGGCAGCGCCGATTGCAGGAACTTCAGCGTCAGTTCGGCGATGCTGGTGCCATCGGCCTTGAAGGCCGGGCTGGGGAGAAGGTTGTCGCCCGGCGGGAGCTCGATGACGCGGCTCTGAAAGGCCGAGCTGACAGCGGACAGCTCCGCTGCCAGGGTGGTGCTGCGGTTCTCGTGGTTCATGTGGGTGGCTTCGTGGCTCAGGTTGACGGGTTGGAGCTGGGTTCTTCCAGGGGCTGAAACTCCACCGGTCGGCCCAGGTGCGTGATCAGCAGGGCCATGGAGTCGGCGTTGTTGAGAATCACATCGGTGCGCTTGCCCGCGTCGGAGTAAAAGACCCGCCGGGCGCTGTCCAGGTCGCGGGTGCCGGTGAGGCTCAATACCCGCTGCCTGAGGTCGCCTTCCAGGTCGTACCAGCGCAGTTCGTAGTCATCGAGGGTCTTGAACAGCTCGTTGCCCGGTGTGGTGGCGGACAAGGCATTCCGTTGCAGTTCTTCGAGCACCAGGTGGCGAAGCCGTCCATCGGGTGTGCTGGTGTCGATCAGGTCGACGAACGGGCGGCTGGGGTCCAGGTAGGCGAAGTCCAGGGTTTCGAGGGTCATGTGGCTGATTTCGTGCAGCAGCACCGTGGCCATGTGGTGCCCATAGGCGTCGAAGGTGCGCGGGCGTATGGGCAGGTACACCTCCAGGCCTGGCTCGAAGAAGCGTTCGGTCAGGTAGATGTTCCCACCCTTTTCCCGCCTCACGGTAAAGGCCTGGTTGGTGTGCTCCGGCTGCCGTCCCGAGCCGACGATGTAACGGGACGAGTGCTGTGGGTTGAGCGAGGGCTTGAGCAATTCGTCGAGCATGACGCCCATGCGGATCTTGAGTTTGCGGATGATGTCGTTGTCGACCTGGGCAACGCCGAGGAATTCTTCGATGAAGCGGCGACGCTTGGTGTCCAGCCGCTGGCCGTTGAACAGCCGGTCCACGTTGTACAGGGCGTTGTTGAGGTATGCCACGGCTTGGCGATGGGCATGGGCGAGCATGCGGGCGCGGTTGGGATAGAGTTGCCGGATGTCGTGGATGCCGACGGCCTCCACTCGCAGTTCTTCGCGGATCGCCCATTGGCCGATGCAATGATCAAGCATTTTCATGGTGAGCCTCCTTGAGGCAGCGGTCGGCCAGGTCGAATGACCACTGCCCCCGGGAATCCTGGCGCAGCCAGGGGCCCTGGCCGCTGTCGGTGACGATGCGCCAGCGCTGTTGTTCCTGGCGTACCCGGAATACCCGGCCGCCGATCGCCACGAAGGTCTGCCGGCTGGCCGGGTCGGTGTAGAGGTCGCCGGCGCGGTTCGGGGTCATGTGCTGCAGGGCGACGCGCTGGGCCTGCAGGCCCAGGAGCATGGCCTTTTGCCCGGGTGTCAGGCGCTGGTCGCCCCAGGCCTGGCTGGGGAAGGGCGATTCGGCGGGGGCGCTGGCGGGGGGCTGCGCGGCACCGCCGAGGTCGGACTGGACCCAGCCGCGGCGCGCCATCGCCAGCTTGGCCAGGGTCATGGCGAACGCCTCGATGGCCTCGCTCCAGCGACCTTGCCAGGCTTTCTGCCCGGCGTCCCTGAGTTGCGAGAGCGACTGCCAGACCAGCCACGGCAGGCGCAGCCGGCCCAGCAGGTGGGTCGCACCCTGTTGCAGTTCACCCTTGAGCCAGGACAGCGCCTTGTTCCAGAGCGAGCCCCGGCCTGCCAGGTACTGGCAACCGAGCAGGTGCTTGAACAGGCCGGTCATGTCCTGGTACAGCCGATGGAACAGATTGCCGCGCTCGGGGTGGTCGCCGAGCGTCAGGGCGCCCTTGAACGCCTGCTGCGCGTAGTGCGCGTAGCGTGCCAGGGGCAGCCGTTCCAGGACCTGCTGCTGCAGGCTGGTGGAGCGCCCGAGGTCGCCGAGCAGCGCCGCTTCGCTGGGGTATTCCTGGAACACCGGTCGATCGCCCTGGGGGCAGAACAGGACACGCGGGCCCGGCTGGCTGGCGTGCGGACCGATCAGGTAGAACCCGGCCACCGGGTCGGCCGGCGTCTGCGCGCCACTTTGCAGTTGCAGTGGCTTGAGTTCGATGTGCTGCCCATCGAGCGGCAGGCGCGCGACACCGTCCGGCATGGCCAGCAGGTGCTTGATGTAGGCGTGGGCCTTTTCCGAGAGGGTGTTGCGCAGCCGTTGCACGAAGGCGTGCAGCAGGCCCTGCCAGAAGCTGTGCCGGCTGAACGCCGGACGGCGATGGGCGTTGTGCAGCACCTCGGGCGACAGATGCGATTCGAGCAGTGCTGCGTAGTGCTGGCCGATGTCCGCCTCCTGCACCAGGGCCTTGATCCGCTCGTCGGTCAACGTGCCGGGCAGGCTGCCTGCGTCGCTGCTGAGGCTGATCGCGCGCGGCCTGATGTCGTCGACATGGCGCAGGACGAATTCGCTCAACGGTTCGCTGAGCGGCAGCGCCGCCTCGCGCGGAGTCAGCCAGACGGTGATCCGCTGCGGGTCCAGGTAGGCCTGGGGAAAGTCCCGCGCCAGCAGGCTCTTGAGCTTGGTGCGGGCGGTCTCGCGGATATCGGGAATGCCCCGGTGGTAGTCGTCGGTGGTCGCGGCGTCCTGGCGATAGCGGTCGAGCAGGGCGGCCAGGGCGAACTGCTGGCTGTCGCTGGCGCTCCTGAGCCAGGGCGGCAGCGCCAGGTGGGTGGCGCTGTTCTGCGCCGCTTGCAGCGCCCGTTCGAGCATGGGCACGGTGGCGTGGCTGTCCAGGCAGCTTTGCAGGTGCTGGTGCAGGTTGTCACCCTTGTAATCCGAGGTGACGGCATGGTTCAAGTCGGCCAGTGCCTTGTCGATCAGTGAGTTGTAGCGATTGTTCTGCAGGCCGTTGTGGATCAGCTCGAAGCCCAGGCTCGGGTAGGTCCGGCGGTTGCCGCGCTGCGGCGTGGCGATGGGCAAATGCCGGGGCCGTTGCTCTTGCGTGGTGTTTTCCAGCAGGGACAGGCGCTCCACCGGGTCATGCAGACGCCGTTGCAACTCGTTGTCGGCGCTGTGCAGCGAGTCGAAGGCTTCGGCGCCCTGGGCCGGAGTCCAGAGCAGGGTTCTGCCGGAGTGCTCCTGGTCCAGGCCGCCGTGGGCGGTGAGCAGGAAGCAGTTGTGCAGCCTGATCGGCGCGGCTGCGGTGTCGGGTCTGTAGGTGAGGGCGAAGGCGTCCGGGATGAACCCGTGCAGGCCCGGGCGCTCGTCGCGGCGATGGCTGTCGAGCAGGTTGTCGAGCAGGTCCAGGTCGCCGGCGTTGAGGGCGCCGCGCATTTCCTTGAGTTGCACTTCCTGGCGCAAGCCACTGCGGATCGCCTCGTGCAGGGTGCCGGACAGCTCGCCATAGAGCGAGCGTTGCCGGCGCAGGTACTGGCCGAGCAGGTCCGGCAGCAGGGTGGCGACGATCCGGTTGAACGGTTCGATCTCCAGGTTGGTCACCCGTGACCAGCCGCCGTCGGCGGTTTTGCTGAACAGGCCGCTGGTGGTCTGGTCGGGTTCGCCGCTGCCGTCGGTCAGGCGTTCGAGCACATGGTCCACCACGCTCCGCGACGTCAGCGGGGGCAGGCTGGGATCGCCGACCTCGGGCAGTGCCGAGGCGTAGTGGTTGAGGTACAGGTTGTCGGGCGAGAGGTTGTGCAGTTTTGCCTGCTTCAGCGCGCTGGACAGCTCGCCGCGGATGAAGTCCTTGAGTGACGGACGTTTTTGCAGGCCTTCGCTGAGCCGGCTCTTGAGCTGTTCCAGGGTCGCCAACTGGTGCCGGGCGGTCTCCAGGGTTGGCCGTAGGGTCTTGATCAGCGGCTGTGACGCCGGTTTTTCGCTGGGCGACAGGTCCAGCCGATGGCTCCAGCGCGGGCCTTTGGCGAGGGCCGGTAGCCGGGGAGAGATCAGGCCGCGGATATCCAGTGCGCTGTCGAAGGCCGCCGGCAGCACCAGGGCGCCGTCGCTGTCGCGATAGCGCTTGAGCACGTAGCTGACATTGTCCAGCAGCTTGCTGATGACGCGGCTGAACAGCGTATCGAAAATCGACAGGGAACTGGCGACCAGTGCAACCCCGCTGAGGGACGCGCTCTGGAGTTCGGCGCGTTCGCGCAGCGACAGGCCCAGGTGCCAGTCTGGGTCTTGCCCGGGCTGCTGCAGTTGCGTCCTCACCGATTCCAGCAGCGCCGCCTGGCTGTCGAAGGCCTGCAGCCGATCGGCTCCATACAGCAGGTATTCGGCGGAGCGGCGGCCCAGGTTGTGCACCACGAAGGCGTTGGCCAGCGGGTACGAGCCGGCGCTGGACTGGACCATCAGGGTGTACAGCGCCACGGCGCCGAGCCGGGAGCGGTCCAGCGGATAGAGGGCGCTCAGCACCGGGTAGTCGTCGGCGGCGATTTCATTCAGGTCCTGTTCCTGGTGCAGCAGCTCGGCACGAAAACGGCTGCCCAGGGCGTCGACGAACAAGTGCCGGCGCGGCTGGCCGATAGCCAGCGGGGCGTCCCAGAAGGCGTTGAGCCGGCTTTGCAGGTGGCCTGGCAACTGGCTGGCGAGGGTGAGCAGGGTGTTTTCCCAGACCGCGGTGTCCGCTGCCTGCGCGGTGTAGCCGGGGGCGAGGAACTCGTGAACCTGGTCGCCGGGCCACGGGCCGTGGTTGTAGCGCTCCAGCAGGGTCTCGGTCAGGGAGTGGGTCGAGAGGGCGCGCAGCGGCTGCCCGCTGGTCGATTCGGCCGCGCTGGGGGCCGGGTGGCTGATCACCCGCAGGGCTTTCAGGTTGGCCTGGGGAAAGCGCTTGCCCAGGGTGCTGTCGAACAACCGATTGAGCAGGGACTTGAGGCTGGGCAGTTCCAGCAGTTCGTCCTGCAGGTCTTTGAGGGTGATGTCGAGGTAGGTGTTGATGGCCTGGCGCCGGTCATCCAGGACGATGCCCTGGATCGGGCGGGTGATCAGCGCCGGCAGTGGCTCCAGGCCGATGGCGTTGCGGATGTGCAGCGGGACGAAGCGCAGCAGTTCATCGCGCTGGGCCGGGACAGCCAGGCGTTCGCGTACTTTGGCCAGGGCCAGGTCGCGGGAGCCGAAGCGTTCCAGGCCGAATGCCGGGGTGCAGAGGAACACCGCGTGGCCGGCGGCGCCGCTGGCCAGGAAGCTGCCGGCCAGGTCCGCCGTGGTGGCGCCCTGGGCGACGATGAGCAGCTTGTCGACGTACATCGGCTCATCGAGCGCCTCGCGGGCGTCCTGGTTCGCCAGGTACAGGTTGCTCAGCCAATTGCGCTCGGCGCTGTCGATGGACAGCGCCTGTTCTTCGGCGCTGAGGGTGCTGCGCAACTCCGCGGCCTGGGACAGCAGGTAAAAGGGAGGTTGATCGGGCATGTAGGGTACCTTCATGGGGGGAGCGGCCCCGCCGCGCGGGGGCGGGGTGGAGCCGCCGGAATGCCGGCCACGCTACCGCGACCGGCGCGGGCGGGGCGTTAGATAGTGCTGGCGTGGGCTTACAGCCCGTGCTGTTGGCGCAGTTGTTCGGTCAACTGCGCCAATGCCCGCTGGTAGGTCCTGGCGATACGCTCGGCGTGGCTTTTGTAGGCACTGTCGGTCATGGCTCGGAGGAACGCTTCGGTCTGGGTCAGGCCCAGGGTGCGCGCCGACTGGCTGATGGTCTGTTGCAATGCGTCCTTGCGGGTGCGGTCCAGGGCATCGCCGGTGAACCATTCGCGTTGGGCGTCGAGCAGGTCATCGAGCGCGCCGATCATGTCGTCGCGTTGCTCCCTGGGTTCCTTGAGCCGGGTCTGGCCGTAGCGCTCCAGCAGGTATTCTTCCCAGAACGGCTGCTCCAGCAGGCGCCTGGCCGCTTCGCCGGGCAGGCGCTCTTCGGCCAGGATGGCCCGGCTGGCCTGTTCCAGTGTCGCCCGGTCGACGTTCGCCTCCTGGCTGTAGAGCATGCTCCCGGCCTGCCAGGGCAGGTCCAGCCGGCTGGCCAGGCCGATGCGGAAGGCCAGGTGGATTTCCGCTTCATGCACGGCTTCCTGGCTGTTGCGGCGCGCCTCGATCACCTGGCGGGCCCGCTGCTTGACCTGGGCCAGGCGGGCCTTGCCGCGCGCCAGCCGCAACAACGGCTCTTCGCGCTGTTCGAGGGGCAGGGCCCGGGCCTCGTGCAGCAGGACTTCCAGGCCCATGTCGTCGAAGGTCACGGTCATGCCGTCTTCACAGGTATCGGCCTCGATCATGCTGCCGCTGGTGTCGACCGCGCGGTTGGCCATGAGGTACAGCCGGTGGCGCAGGGCGCTGTCCTGCTCGGCGGCCTTGACCATGCGCCAGACCCGATCGAGCAGTTGCGGGCGGTGGGCGCCATCGCCCTGGAGATAGTCGGCGGAGTTTCGCAGGTCGGCCAGCACCTTGAAGAAAGCCTCGGAGGCCTCGATCTCGTCGCTGGCCAGGCGCAGCCAGGTGTTGCGCCGCAGTTCGTGCTCGGCGGTATCCGGGCCCGGCAGCCAGGGCGCGCTGTCACGCGGCACGGGCGAGGCGCTGCCCCAGCGGTTGTGGTGCTGGCTGGCCTGGGAGTGCGGGCGCGAGTTGTTGCTCGACTCGGAAAGGTCGTCACTCTCCGGCAGCACTTCCAGGCCCAGGTCGATGCCGGTCTGCTGGCGGTAGCGGGCGATGCGTCGATGCAGGTCGGCGGGGATCAGGTTGGCGTCGAGGTTGATCGACAGGTTGAGTTGCTGGCGGGCGGCGCTCAGGCCGAAGACTTCGTCGGGAACCTGGCTGATGCGGTTGTCCCGCAGGTCGAGGCGGCGCAGATCGGGCAAGCGGTCATAGCCCTGTGGGATCTCGCGCAGGCCGGTATTGCGCAGGTTCACGAAGCGCAGGGCGGCCAGCGGGCGCAGATCGGGCAGGGTGCCCAGGTCCGGGTTGTTTTCCAGGTTCAGGGTTTGCAGGTGGCGCAACGGGCTCAGGGGGCTTGTGCCGGTGGCGGGGATGACCAGTTGGTTGTTTCTCAGCTCCAGGTGCGTCAGTCGGTTCATGTGCGCCAGGGCCGCCGGCAGGCGCGTGAGCAGGTTGCCCGAGAGGTTCAGCCGCAGCAGGTTGGGGAACGCCTCCAGAAACCGCTCCAGCGACGGCGAGTTTTGCAGCGTGATCGAACGCAGGTGCAATTCGGCGACATGCACGAAGCGCCCGGACAGCAGCGGCAGGCTGTCCAGCGGGTAGCCGGTGAGGGTGAGTTCATGGCCGGGCACGCGCATGCCCTGGTGGTCGAGGACGATCGGGTCGCCTTCGTGGTCGATGGCGCGATCGGTCTCGTGGCGCCAGCAGCGCTTGAGCTGGACGGCGAAACGCAGTTTGCCGTTGCCCTCGGCGCCCTGGGGCTCGCCGACCCAGGCCTCCAGCTCGTTTTCCAGGGTGCGGTATTCGCCTTGCAGGGCCCGCAGCCGGCCGATCGCCGCGCCCTGGCCGAGGTCGCGCAGGCCGTGCAGGGTTTCCACCTGCGCCAGCGACAGGTTCGGGTACAGCTCGCGGGCCAGCCGGCTGACGAGGGACGTGCCCGGACCGTTGCCCGCGCCGCGGCCGCTCAGCGCGTAGCCGACCCGGCCATCGGCCAGGCGCAGTGGCGAACGCCAGCGTGGCCTGATGGGCGGCAGCGAAAGGTGCCGCGCCAGTTCCGCGCGGGGCAGCGGCGGCAGGGCGCGCAGGGCCTGTTTCAGTTGCGCGCCCTGGCCGACATGGGGAAAACCCAGTGCCTGGCGCTGGGCATCGGGCAGGGCGTGCAGCACGCTGGCGTACAGGTCGTCGGCACCGTGCAGTTCCTGGCCCTGATCGTCATGGGCCTCGTAGCGTTCGCCGTTTCTCACCAGCACCTTGCGGATCGGCGCCGTCTCGGGGCCGAGGCTGTCGAGCAGGGGGCCGGCGAAGAAACGGTCCCGTACCTCCAGGCGGACCTGGCTGGACCAGCCCGGCAACTTGCCGAGCATCAGCAGCACCAGGCGATGCCCCTCGGCCTGGCCGACCGAGTCGAGGTACAGCGGCTCGTACAGGCGCGCCAGGCGCACGTTGCGCAACAGGTAGCGGGCTTCCTCGGCCAGGCGCAGCGGTACCCGGCCGGCGGCCAGGCGTTTGCTTTCGTTGCCGTCGGCGGCGCGGGCCAGCTCCTCGGCCAGGCGGTCCGGCAGGCCGGGGAAATCGCGCTGCAACAGGGCGGCCCCCGGTTCGCCACGGCTGGCGGCCGTGCGGTGGCGGTAGTGGGATTCGAACAGGTCCTGGCGGCGCTTGAGCGCAGCCCCGGCCAGGCGTCGGCGCAGGGCCGCGACCCGGGCCGCCAGGCTGGTGCTGCCCTGGCCGAACTCCTCGCGCAGCAACAGGCGGATTTCGCTGTCGTCGAGCGGGCCCAGCACCTGGCGGAGCAGGTCATCGGCCTCCAGCTGTGGCCAGCTCACCTCGATCCGCGGTACCTGGGCGTCGATGTCTGCCGGGTATTCCTGAAGCGTGCGCCCGGCATCGTCGAGCAGCCGCAGGACCCGGGTGGCCGGCCAGACCGGGTCGCTGGTCAGCAGTTGCAGCTCCATGTGCAGTTCGTCGAGGGTACCGCCTGAATTGCCGCCGTTCTCCAGGCGTTGCAGCAGGTGCGCCAGCTCGCGGTCGAGGGCGAAGCGGGTCACGCTGTCGCTGAGCAGCGCGGGGGTTCGCCCGCGGTTGTGATGCAGGGCGCGCAGCGCGTCGTTGTCGACGCCGCTGATGTGCAGGACATGCCGCGCGGCGCTGGCGTCGAGGCGCGCGGCCTCGGGGCCGAGGCGCTGGAACAGGTGGGCGTCGGACCAGCCCAGGGGGCGTTCGAAAGCGTGGCGCCAGGCGCCGGCGCCATTGCTGTGGAATTCGGGGGGTAGGGGTGCAGCAGTTCCTCGGCGCGGCCATGGCGGGCACGATAGCGTCCGGCCCTGCGCGGGTCGGCGTGCAACTGGTAGTAGCCGTCGTCCAGCGGCAGATAGCGATGGTCCAGGTACTCGTGCAAGCCCAGCCGATCCGGCTGGGAGCGGGCCGGCAGTTGCAGCGGGTGCCGATAGGGGCCGAGGTCGGGTTTCCACAGCCGGGTGATGCCCTGGCGCACGCTGACCGGGATCAGCCCGTCGACGAAGGCCGAGCTGTCCAGATGCGGCAGTACCACGCCGGCGCTGCCGATGAAGGCCAGGTTCATCGCCACGCCGAGCAGTTGGGCCCAGGCCTGGCGGGTTTCCCCGGCCTCCCAGGCCTCGATGCCGGCGTAGACCTCATGCAGCAGGCGGGTGCCCATGGCCAGCAGCATCACCTGGCCGACGCCGGGGATGAACACCAGCAGGTTGAGCAGGTCCATGGCCGCGTCGGCGAAGCCGAGGAAACGCGCGATACGCGCCTGGCGATCCTCGTCGTCGGTGGGCACCGCCAGGGCCCGGGCGTCGCCGAGCAGGCGCTCGATCCTGGATTCGCACTGCTCCCGGAGCAGGTTTGGCAGCGAGGGTCGGCTGTCCGTCGGCAGGTACAGTTCGATCAGGTCCAGCCCCACGCGCCGTTCGGGATCGACGGTGTAGTCGTCCCACAGGTCATGGCGGTCGCCGGGGTCCAGGCGTTTTTTCAGCGCGCTGAAGAACGCCGGCTGTTCACGCAGCGCAATGAACCGGGCGAAGAAACGCCGGAACCGGGCACTGTGCAGGCGCGTGCGCAGGTCGATCATGAAGTCCGTGCTGGAATCGTAGTGGCGCAGCGGATGCAGCTCGTCGTTGGGCAGGTAGACCAGGCAGCGCCGCGGTGACGGGCCGGCGTCGGGGCGCAGGAACAGGACTTCGTCGAGGTCGACGCCGAGCATCCGCAGGCGCGCGGGCTGCACCGGGTGGCCGCCCAGGCGCAGGTCCGTGCCGTCGGCCAGCCAGTGCGTGAGCATCTGGTAGGCATCGTCCGGGATGTGCGCCTGCATTCGCGCCAGGTGCACCGCCTCGGCCAGTTGGTTGTGCAGGTGAGTGGTCCAGGTCTGGCGGACCTGGGCCTTTTGCGTGGCATCGGCCGGGTTGAGTACCGCGTGCAGGTGTTCCTGGTAACGTTGCCCCAGGTCGAGCTGGCGGCACAGCGTGGCGAACTGCTCGGGGCGCAGGGACAGCGCGCGCTCCCGGTCGTAGGCGGCGATCCGCACCTGCTCGGTGCTGTGGTCGCGGGTGATGAACTCGTCGCCTTCGGTGGGCGGTTTGGCCGCTTCGTCGGCGGTGAAGTTGTGCAGCGCCGCCTCCAGCAGCGTGACATCCCAGTACCAGCCACTGACCTTGGGGTCGCCGGCGGAGAAGTCGAGCAGCCCGCCCAGCCTGGCCGGACGCGGCGTTTGCAGGCGGCGCACGAAATAGGTGTCGTGTACATCCAGCTCCAGCCCGAAGGTCTGCCGGATCGCCAGTTGCAGCAGCGGCGCGGCGAAGGCTGCCAGCGGGGTGATCTGGCCGAGCAGGCTTTCGAACGGGTGCTGGCTGGCGCAGCGCGCCAGTTGGCTGGCCTCGAAGGCGCCACGCAGGCTGGCGTCGGCCTGGCTGTACCAGGCCGGGGTGGTGGGGTGGATGTCGAGCAGCGGCTTGAGGCAGGCCGAATGCCGTTGCTTGAGCGGCGCCGGCAGGCGGCTGGCGATGAAGGCCTGGTGGCGGTTCAACTGGGGGGCAGGGGAGGCGGCGCCAGGGGTGGCGCCGCTCGTAAGGCTTGCAGTGGTGGTCATTTGGGGTGGCCCCGATTGGTGGTTCGAAGGGGCAGGGTAGGCGCGGCACCTCCATGGGTTGCGGTAGCTATTGCAGTGCTCGTCAGCGGGTGGACTCGGCACTGTTCAGGGTCTGGATCTGCTCGTGACTGTAGCCGTGGTTCAGGCGCAGTTCCTCGTCGGCCTTGACGACCCGGGAGGTGAACAGCGCCGTGATGAAGTAGCGGTCCTTCTCGATACAGCCGTCATGGGTGCGGATGTCGACGGGAAAGGCCATGGCTTGGACGTTGTAACCGCTCCTGGCCTGCCTGACGGGCACGCCATCCTCGTATTCGAAGATCGTGTTGATCCGCGACAGGATGTTGTCTGCGGTCAGGCACGGCAGGGCCGTCTGCAGCCGACCGTCGCGCAGGCGCATCAATTCCAGCGAGCGGTCCACCTCGACCCAGGTGGCAAAAGGGTCGCGACGATGGTGGCAGAGCAGCAACGGAATCAGCATGCCGCCGTAGACGCCGAGCAACTCGCCACTGGCCAGGTCGCGGCGGGCTGCGACGCGGAAGCGGCCAACCAGATGCTGCTCGTGGGCGGACAGCATGTGCCACGGCTGGAAGCGCCGGATGCGCAGTTTGCTCTCGTAAAGCCGTGCCACCTCCACGCCCTGCCCGAGGTAGGCAAGCAGTTGTTGCGCCCGTGCCAGGGTCTGGGGGGCATCCTCGGCGTTGGAATAATGCAGCCGGGTGATGGTCATGGGCCTGCCTTCCAGGTCCCGCAGCGGGTAGCGGGCGTTGTCGACACGGTCATAGGTCAACGGCGAGTTCGCGCAGGAATGGTAGGATTTGGCGGTTTGCAGGCGCACGCGTTGGGCCTGTGTGAACATCTTCTTTTGCAGGCGTTCGTCGCGGGTGTCGTTGTCCGCCGGTACTGGCAGGCTGTCGGGCTGTGCCAGCAGTCGCGGCGGCTGGTCCGGATGGTGAAGGGTCCACCTGGGGTCGGTTTTGCTTCTGCGCTGCAACAGCGGCTGATAGAAACCGTAGGGGTTGCTGGCGTTCAGCAGTCGCCAGCCCTCGGGCGTCCAGGTCACCGGGTAGTAGCGATAACGTTCGAGAATGTAGTGCCGATGGTCATGGTTGGCGAGCGGGTGACGGTTGAGGTTCCAGTAGATCCCGTCGTCACGCAATTGCAGGCCGGACACCAGGCGGCCGGGGACGGCGAACTGCACCGGCAGGGGCGCGGCGGAGGCGCTGATGGGCGGTGCCAGGAAGTGCTGCAGGTTGCGCACCGCGGGAGCCTGGCCGCGCAGCCTGGCGGCCTGCCCGAACAAGGCCTGTTTCAGATCGGCGGTACTCCTGCCCTCTTCCAGGCTGATCTGGTGGTGTTGGCTCACCTTCCTCTGGGCCGGGGTCGGCAGCACCTGCCACAGGGCATTGTAGAAGTCGGCCGTGCTCGAGAGTGTCCTGCCCTGTCGGTCCTGGATCTCGTAAAAGGCGCCCTTTTTCAGCAGCCGCCGGTGGTTCAGGCTGGTGATCGCTCCGATGCCCGACGCAGGCTGGCACGGCCTGGCTTCGTTGTCCACGAACTCAAGACGCATATCCTCTGGCCAACCCGCCAATGTTTCCAGCAGGGAAAAGGCCAGGCGTTCACTGTGTTGGGCATGCGGCCAGTCCGGATGCAGCCCCTCGAATGCCCGTGATACCTGCACCTGCTCCAGGGCCCGGTTGATTTCCCTGTCCAGGTTCGGCAGCGCCGTTTCGGTCGGTGCCAGGACCTGCCGGGTAAAATCCAGATCCTCCAGGAAGCTCAAGGGCAGTTTGGGGTGTTCTTCACGCAGATGCCGCTGTGTGGTGGCGCTGGGGTGATCCAACTGCTGGTACAGGTGATCGAGCAGATCGGGCAGCCAGTACGCTTCATCGACGTCGACCCAGCGCGAGCCCTTGGGGTACTGGATGAACTTGCGCGAGTTCTGCTTCCTGAACCGCAGCTGTGTGCCGGCCGGCACGTCGGACAGCAGTTTCGCCAGGTATGAACGGATGGCCGAACAGAGTGTGGAGCAGGCATTGTCGCGGGGTTGATCGAGGTTGAAACCCTCGATTTCCTTCAGGATCCACAGGCGCTTGAGGCTGTCGAGCAGCAGCGGCGGGGTGCGGCGGTGGTGTTTGTGAAGTTGTCGCAGGGTGTGCAGGTTGGTGTTGCCCAGAGGCAGCAGGGCATCGGCCAGTGGGCGCGGCAACTGGGCTGCCAGCGGGGACAGGCGTGCGATCAGCCTGGCGTCGGACCATTGCCTGACGTCCTCGTGTATCGTGCGCCAGGCACCGACGCCGTTGTGCCGCAGCGGGGGCGAGTAGGTCTCCGGCTGGGTCTGGCCGAGGATGTGCCAGTGGCCGTGATGTCCGTCGTAGCGGACCTCGTAATACGATTCGTCCAGCAGCAGATAGTGCTTGCCCGCCACTTCATGAAGCCCCAGGGCGTTGGTCTGCCATTGGCCTTCGGGCAGGCGCAGGGCTACCCGGTAGTGGCTTGGGTCGGGCTTCCAGAGGCGCGTCCCGCCCTTGGCGCGAACAGGGATCAGTTCGGGCAGTGAGCGGCCCTCGGTGTGCATCGGTTGCGTCACCTGGCCGCTCGCCTGGGCCTCGACGATATTGAGCAGATGGAGGGCGGCCGCCAGCCGCTCGGCCTTGCCCCAGGTGTGGAGGTCCTGAAAGATGGCGTTCGTACCGAGCATCTCCGGTGGGGCCGCCAGCGTTCGCTTGAACCGGGGGATGCGGTCCTTGAGGCTGGACAGCAGGTCCAGGCCGGCCAGCTTGAACTCATCGAGCAGTTGTTCACGCCGCTCGGCGTTGACGTCTTTGGACGACGGCGCCAGCCTGCCGAGGTCGCTCATCAGGTGCAGCAGCCGCAATCGGTGGGTTTCCTCGAACACATCCTCTTCGATCCAGCCGGACAGGCTGACGAGCTGGGTGTCCGGTGCGCTGGAACTCTGCATGGCTTTTTTCAGCTTGGCCAGCAGCAGCGGCTCCTGGTGATCGAGCGGCAGGAGCTGGCCCAACTGCTGTCGCAGGTTTGCCGAATTGAGTTGCGCCATCAGCGCGACCTGGAACATCTTCAGGGAGCTGTACTCCCTGACCGGGTAGGTGGGGTGCCCGGCGAAATAGACCGCGCAGCGCCCCTGGTCATTGTCAGGGTCGGCCGCGAAGTGGATGAGACCGGGAAGGATCTGCCCCAGCAGTTTGACCCGGTGGCAACGCAGGCGTCTGCCGTAGGTGGCGTCGTAGTGCAACAGGAACACCTTGAGCGCCTGGAGGCTTTCCTGGGTGAGGTTGCCACTCAGGTAGGCCATCTGCAGTTCGGCCTGGAAGCAGTTGCGCTGATGCCTGATGAATACCTGATGCTTGCTCCCCGAGCCCAGCGGCTCGTTCGCCGGGTTGGTGTCGTCGAGCACCTGGATGAGGTGTTGCAGGTACTTGTGGCCCAGGTCGAGTTGTCGGCAACGTTGGGCGAACTCCTCGGGCAGCAGCTCGCTCCGAAGGCCCTGGGCCTTGCCTGTGAGGTAAATGGTCGAACCCTTGCCAAACGCACTGCGGCGGGTTTCCCAGTCTTCGAAGTTGTAGAGGGCCGCCTCGAGCAGACTGTGCTCGGGGCTGCTGTCGTAGATGGCCTGCCAGAGGAACGTGTCGCGTTGCCAGCGCTTGTCCAGGGTGGCCCGTTGCATGTCGTGCAATTGCGGATGACTGGCCTTGAGCTCCAGTTCGAGGATGGGCTCGGCAAAGCTGTCCAGGCTTTTGAGGGGGGCGAGGAGGCTGCTGGCCCTGGCGGCGGACCGGTGCGCGGTCGCCAGGGCTTCGCGCAGCTCGGCGCGCTGCTCGGAGTGGGTGTCCTTCAACCAGCGTGGCAGGCGGTTCAGGATGAAGCGCGCGTGAGGCAGGTCGAGGACGGGGGGCAGAGGTGTGCGCGGCATGTCAGGCGACCCTCGGCTCGAGTTCCTGCAGGGCCTGCTGGGTGAGGCGCTCCAGTTCGTCTTCGTATTCGCGGGCGATTGCCTCGTAGAGGGCCTGGTATTCGGCGTCGGTCATGCTACGGGCGAACACCGCCTGGTCCGACATGCCGAGGATACGGGCCGCGGCCTGTATGGCCGACTTCAGCCGGGCCTTTTCCGCCGCGGGCAGGCCGGCGCTGGCGAACCAGCGCTGTTGCGCGCCGTGCAGGTCATCCAGGGCACCGCCCTTGTTGTCGCGCAGGGCCCTTTTCGCATCCAGTTCCTGCAGGTACTGGATGTCCAGGTAGTCCCGCCAGAACCCTTGCCGCAAGGCTTCCCTGACCCGATCCAGGGGCTGTCGTTCGAGGTCGAGGATGCTGGCGTAGGCCCGGTCCAGCTGGTCCTGGTCGATGTTGGCGATCTCGCCGTATTGCATGGTCGAGGCCTGCCAGGGCAGGTTCAGTCGTTCGACCAGGCCGGTGCGGTAGGCCAGGTAGACTTCCGCCTCATCCGGGTTGCGCCCCTCGGCCTTGCGCCGATTGATCTCCGCCCGCGCCTGCTGATTGACCCGGTTCAGGCGGGATTTGCCCCGGGCCAGTTCCAGCAGGCTGGCTTCGATCTGCTGCGGGGTGGGCTGGGCATAGGCCTCGTGTTCCAGCACATCCAGGCCCATGTCGCTGAACACCACAGTGATGCCGTCTTCGCAGGCATGGGTATCCGGGGCGTTGGCCTTGAGCAGCAGCTTCTCGCGTAGCGCGGTGTCGGCGACCATGGCGCGGACCATGCGGCGGACCTTGTCCAGCACCCGCGGGCGCAGGCGGGTGTCCAGATAGTCGGCGGACTTTTGCAGGTCCTGGATCACCCGGAAGAACGCCTCGGACTGCTCCGCCGGCTCTTCATTGGCCAACAGCAGCCAGTCATTGTGAAAGGCTTCCTGCTCCTGGGGCGCCAGCCCCTGCAGCCAGGCCTCCCCATCCCGGGACACCGGGCCGCGTGGCAGGTGCGGGTTGTGGATGGGCTCATCGTCGAGTGACAGGTCATCGTCCTCCGAGTCGATCGGCAGCTCCAGATTGAAGTCGATATCGGTCTCTTCGTAGTACTCGACGACGTCATCGAGGTTGTCGATGGGGTTGTTGAACAGGTCGAGGGCCCTGGCGATCCGCTGTCCTTCCTGGCTGGTGCGCAGCAGCGCCGACGGCACATGGGTCAGGCGGTTGGAGCGCAGGTTCAGCAGGTCCAGCCCGTGCAGTCGTTCAAAACCGCTGGGCCAGGTCGCGAGCCCGCAGTCGTTGAGGTAGAGGTAGACCAGTTCGGTCATCGCGCTGAAGTCCGGTGTGTGTCCCAGTGCCGGGTTGCGACCCAGGTTCAGGCTTCTCAGGCGGGTCAGGGCGGCGAGGCGGCTGGCGTCCTGTGGGGTGAGGACGATGCGGTTGCTGCTCAGGTCCAGGTGGGTCAGTTGCGTCATCGACTCCAGGCGCGCAGGCAGTTCCTGGAGGATGCCGCCGCGAATGCTCAGTTGCTGGAGCCTGGGGAAGCGCGCGAGAAACCCGTCGATGTTGCTCGGGGCATTCGGGAAACCATGCAGCAGGGTCAGTTCGCTGACATGGCTGAAGTCCGCCGAGAGCGTGGGCAGGGGCGTCAGGTCGCCCATGGTGAGGAAGTTGAACTGGACACCGCCCAGGGTGGAACTGGTGGAAGGGGCGCGGCGCCAGCAGCGTATGAGGCTGTCCGCCAGTTGGCTGCGCAACTGCTGGTTGGCGATGGACCCCGGGGCGGCCGTCGACCAGGCATCGAGTTCGGCGCAGAGGGTGTTGTATTCGGCCTCCAACGCTTCGAGACGGCGCACGGCCGCGCCTTCGTTCAGGCCCTGCAGGCCGAGAAACCTTTGCACTTCCTGCCAGGCGTGATCCGGGTACAGGCGCTCGGCCAGTTCGGTGAAGGCCGCCGAGCGTGAGCCCAGGGACCGTCCGCCGGCACCGCTGCCACTGAGCGGATAGCCGAGCCGGCCATCGGCCAGGCGCATCGGCGGTTGGTAACCGGGGCGGATGGGCGGCAGGCCGAGCAGTTTTTCCAGCTCCCGGCGCGGCGGCAGCGGCTGTTGCAGCAGGCGCTGGCGCAGGCCCTCGGCCTCGTGGGTGCCGGGAAAGCCCAGGGCCTGGCGTTCGGCATCGGGCAGGGCGTGCAGGACGCTGGCATACAGGTCGTCGGCGGCGTGCAGTTCCTGGCCCTGGGCGTCGTAGGTGTCGTAACCGCCGCCGTTGCACACCAGGATCTTGCGGATGCTCGCCGACTCGTCGCCGATGCTGTCCAGCAGGGCGCCATTGACGGTGCGCTCGCGGATCTCCAGCCGCACCTGCCGCGGCCAGCCGGGCAGCCTTTGCAACAGGCGCAGGATCAGGCGGTCGCTGTCGGGGTTGGGCCCGGACGCGAGGTAGAGCCCTTCGACGGCACGCGTAAGGCGCTGGTTGCGCAGGTAGTGGCGTGCCTCTTCGGCCAGGCGCAGCGGTACCCGGCGGGCGTTGAGCAGTTGCTGCAGTTCGAGCGGGCGGGCGTTGCTCGCCAGCTCTTCGGCGATGGGGCTCGACAGCCCGGGAAAGTCGCGCTGGATCACGGAGGCCGCGGGCAGCTCCGACTGGGTGCGGTAGCGGTAGTGCGAGGTGAACAGGGCCTGGCGCTGCACGCTCGCCTGGGAGGCCAGCTTGCGCCGCAGGTTGGCGGTGCGGGTCTGGAGGCTGAACGGGCCGGCGCCGAACTCCTCGTCCAGCAGGGTGCGGATTTCACCCTCGGTGAGGTTTTCCAGCACGTGGCTCAGCAGGCGGTTGGCATCGAGGCCCGGCCATTGCAGGTCGATGCGGCTGACCTCCGGCGGCTGCCCGGCCGGGTATTCCTGGATCTGCGCACGCTGGCGGTTGAGCAGGCGCAGGACCTTGGTGCGCGGCCAGACCGGTTCGCTGGTGAGCAGTTGCAGCTCCATGTGCAGCTCGTTCAGCGAGCCGTCGGCCGCGGCGCCACTGCTCAGGCGCCGGATCAACTGGCTCAGGTCCTGGTCGAGCCGGAAGCGGGTGAGGCTGTCCTGCAGCAGCGCGGGCGGTGCCTGGCGGTCCATGTGCATGCGCCGCAGCAGGCGTTCGTCGATGCCGCTGGCCTGCAGGACGCGGTTGGCCGACTCGCTGTCGAGGCTGGCGGCCTGTGGGTCCAGCCGGGCAAACAGCTGCGGCTGTTGCCATTGCTCGGGCCGTTCGAATTCCAGTTGCCAGGCGCCCTTGCCGTTATGCCGCAGCAGCGGCGCGTAGGCTTCGGCGCGGTTGGGGTGGCGCAGGCGGAAGCGATGGCGGCCGTTGTCGGGGCCGACCCGGTAGTGGCGGCCTTCCAGTTTCAGGTAGGCGGCGCCCTGGTGGTGAGTGAGTCCGGTGGCGTCGGGGTGCGCCCGGCCGAGCTCGGGCAGGGTCTGTTCGTAGGGCGCCAGGTCGGCTTTCCAGAGTGCCTGTCTGCCGGGCTCGGGGCTGATCGGGTGCAGCCCCTCGATGAAGTCCGCGCCGTCGAAATCGACGTGCATCGCGGTCGCCAGGCCGAGCAGTTCGAGGTTCAGCACCACGCCGAGAAAACCGAGCACGGCCTGTTCCTGCTCATGGTGCCGCCACTGTTCGATGCCGTTGAAGAGCTGCACCAGCAGTTGTCCGCCGGCCACCGCGAGCATGGCTTCGCCCAGCCCGGGAACCAGGAACAGCAGGTTCTCGGTCCAGTTGAGCAGTGACTTGAGGCGGGCGTTGCGGGTTTTCCGGTCCTCGTCGTCGGTGGGGACCGCGGTGACCCGCGCGTCGTCGAGCCGCTTCACGGTTTGCAACACGCAGAATTCGTCCAGCGGGTCGTCGCCCAGGGAGCCCAGTTGCAGTTGCAGGTCGGCATTCGTTGCCGGCTTGCGCTGGCCCGTGAGGCGGTCCAGGGGGGCCAGGCATTCGGCCAGCGTCTGGAAGAACGCCGGTTGGCTGCGCACGTGCACGTAGCGTTGGAAGAAGGTCCGGTAGTGGCTGTCGCGCAGGCGTTCGCGCAGGTCGTCATGCACGGCCTGGCGCGAGGCATATTGGCGCACGGCCCCTTTCGGCTCACCGGCGAGGTAGAGCACGCAGGGGGCCTCGCTGCTGCCCGATGGCGCCTGGCGTTCGATCAGCAGGACCCCCTTGAGCAGGGCACCGTAGCTGCCGCTGGGGTTGGCGAAGTCGAGCAGGGTCAGGGTGTTGCAACTGATCGGGCGCTGGTCCCAGCTGGGCGTGCGGTCCGGGTCGAGTAGGCTCTGCAGCATCTGGTAGGCGGCCTCGTCCAGCTGGCCCTGCAGCCGGGCGATTTCCGTCTGCAGGGCCAGTTCGTCGCGTTGCTGGCGCTCGAACAACTGGCGGTAGCCGGCGCGTTGACCCGGCTCGGCAGACAGCAGAAAGCCTTCGATGTGTTTCTGGTACTGGCCGCCCAGGTCGAGTTGGCGGGCCAGGCTGGCGAAGTCCGGCGGGGTGATCGCGTGCTTGAGCGGCAGGCTGCTGGTGCGCAGGATCGCCGAGCCGCGGTCGAAACCGAAATGGCCGGTTTCGCTGCTTTCGAAATTCTGCAGCGCCGCCTGCAGCAGGCTCTGGTTGACGATCTGTTCCTGGCGGGGGCTGCCGAGGGTGGCGGCGGCAAGGATGTGGACGTGCTTGAGCCGATCCTGGTGGACGTCCAGGCCCGGGCCGTAGTGTTTCAGCAGGGCCTGGGCCAGCAGCGGGGCGGCAAATTCCCTGACGCTCTTGAAGCCGTCGAGGTGTTTGGCCAGGGCGGCCTTGGACGCCTGGCTGCGCTTGAGGCAGGCGGCGAAAGCCTGGCGCCGTTCGAGGCTGGCACCGGAAAGCCAGGTGGGCAATTGGTCGATGATCAGGCGGCGGTTGCGCGCCGAACGAGGGGCTGCGGTGGCAGGAAGAGGGTCTTGGGGGGAGTTGGGCATGGCCTGTGGTCCGATTCGTGGTTCGAATCGGACACACTAGGGGCGGGCCGCGTGCGGATGTGGTAGGTATCTATGGCATGGCGTAGCTTCGGCACAGTTGCTCGAAGGCGGGCAGGTCATCGGTCACCGCCTGCGCTTCGTACAGGGTGTCGCAGAGGCTCGGCAGGTTGCCTGCATCGAACGAGCAGAGCAGCGAGGACAGCGCCCTGGCCTGTTCGAACCCGCCCAGGGCCTGCTCCGAAATTTCCCCTTCATCGGCGAGGCGAAAGTACTGTTCGTCCAGTTCATCGGCCTTGGCGCCGAGCAGGGCGCGGTCCTGCGCCGTGGCATGGTAGCCAGGTTGCAGCAGGCGTTGCAGCGGGCCTTCGCCCAGCAGCCCGGCCACATCGGTCCTGGCGCAGGCCCATTGCGCCACCGCGCAGGCGAGCGTTCGCCGGCGGGCTGCCGGCAGGCTTTCGGCCCAGTTCACCAGTTCTGGCGCTACCGTGGCGAGTCGAGTGTTCATGTTCATACCTTCTTCAGCGATGTGGCGGGAACGGCCTGGGCCGCTTCGATCAATTCGGCACAGGGGCGGCAGATGGGCCGGCCGGCGCCGATCACCGCCACCTGGTACTGGTGCTGGGCGGCCCATTCGAGGATGTCGGCTTCGGCGTGCAGATTGCCACGGACGAAGTGCTCGTGTTTTTTCACGGTGACCCCCTTGGGCAGGTAGCCCCTGGGATTGCTGGAGGCGATGGCGGTGATCTGTCGACCGTCGGGGTCGTCCAGCAGCGCCACGGCCATGGTGGTCTTGTCCTTTGTGTAGGACGGCAGTTGCGATTGCAACTCCAGCACACGGTGGGCCACGTATTTTTTCGCCTCGGCCGGCGACATCGCCGCCTTCGGCGCGTACCGGCCACGTTTGGCCGGCGGTCCCTCGGCTGATGCCGCCTGGGCGGGCGGCAGCGCTGGCTGGCCGTCTGGCGCGGCGGCGCGCTGCCGGGCGGCGGCGTTGACCTTGAACAGCCCGATGTCCTTGAGTTTGCCGTTGGTGTAGCTGAACTGGTGGAAGCTCTTCAGATCGATCTGGCGCTCCAGGGCGAACCGGTGCCAGGGCATCAGCTTGCGTTCGGCCCTGGACAGGTCTCGCCAGGCGACCAGTTCTTCGGCGGTCATCTCATGGAATTCCACGCCATTGGCCTTGTCGACGCGAAACTGCCCTGGAGGCTTGAGTTCACCGGAGGCCTGGGCCTCATCGGCGAATACCCGGGGGTTGAGTTCGCGGGCGATGGCGAACTTTTTCCGGTTGGTCTGCTTGCGTTCCGCTGCCGACAGGTCGCGCCAGTCGACCAGGTCCTGGGCGGTGAGCGGCCGGAATGTTTCATCGCCGGGCCGGATCTTGACCTCGCCGACCGCCGTCAACTCGCCGTTGGCCTTCACATGGATCTGGAAGCCCGGCACGTCGATGCGCCGGTCGAGGGCGAAGCGGTCGCGGGAGGTCTTTCCGCGTTCGGCCCTGGGCAGGTCCCGCCACTCGATGATCTCTTGCACGGTGGGCTCGTGGTATTCGATACCGGCGGCCTGGTTGACCCGGAACTCGCCGAGTGGCTTGAGTTCGCCCTGTGTGGTGATGTGTCTGCCGAGGATGTTCGGGTTGATGTGACGGGCCACCGCGAACCGTTCCCGGCTGGTTTGCTTGCGTTCGGCCGGTGACAGGTCGCGCCAGGCCTGGATATCCGCGGCGGTGACGTCGCGCAAGGTCTGTCCGGTCTTCTGCTTGATCGAATGTTCGCCCATCACACTCAGGGCACCGTCCGCTTTGTGGCCGCGGTTGATCAGGCGGGAAAAGGTCTTCGGGTTGATGCTGTGCTCGCGGGCGAACTCGTACCAGGGGATGGCATGACCCGGGGTCAGGTTACGCCAGGCGTTGAGGTCATCCGCGGTGGGCGCGTGGAAGGTTCGGCCTTCGTCCAGGTCGACGGCATATTGCCCCTGCCAGTTCAGTTCACCGGTTTTCCTGGCCTGGCGGGCCAGGGCGCGCAACTGGATGCCGTGGTCCATGGCGAACTGGAATTGCGAGGTCTTGCGGCGGACGGCGGCGGGCATGTCCCGCCATTCCCGCAGTTGCTGTACGGTGGGCGGGCTGAAGGTGCGGCCCGCGGCCTCGGCCTGGAGGAATTTCCCCTCATCGGCCAGTTCGCCATTGACCGAGACGTACTCCCACAGGCTTCTGTCCTTCAGCCCGTGGGACTTGGCAAACTGCGCCTGGAATTTCAGCGTGGCCTTGCTGCTGTCGGTTTTGACCAGTTCCTGCCACTGCTGGATGATCGGGTAGGTGATCTTGCGCCCATTGCTGGGCAGCACGCCACCCTTGGCCGCGAGCCGCTGCCAGGTTCCCGCCTGGTTGCCCACCGTCAGCACGGTTTTTCGGCTGATGGGGTCGATGATCTCCACGTAGTGGTTTTGCGGCTTGAAGTTGCCCTTGATCTCGTAGACCTTTTCGCGGCGCGTGTCATCCGTGTAGCGGATCAGCCAGCGGTCGGCGTTGCGGCTGTCCCTGGCGTGGTAGAGGCTGGCGCTGCCATTGAAGCGGTGCGGGCGGGCCTGACGGAGCAGGGCTTCGCCATCCTCGACGACGTAGGCACTGAGGTTGCCAAGGTTCGCCGGCCGCAGGCGGTTGGTCAGCACCTCATCGATCAGCCGCGTGGCCTTTTCCCTCAGTTGCGGGCCCGGCAGCCATTGCCAGAGCTGCTGGCTGCGCTTGCCGAACCAGCGCGTGTTGGGCAGGGGGACCGGCGAAATATTCAGCAGCGTTTCCCCGGCGGCCTGGGTCAACTGCAGGCCACCCGCCCGCAGGCCCTGGCGAAACAGCGGCGACGCGGTGGCGTTAATCACCCCTTGCAGGCCGCCGATCACGGTCTTGAGCGTGAGCCCCTGGCCGAGGGTTCGCAGCAGGCCGGCCCGCGCGGCGCTCAAGGCCGCCTGGGCCAGCAGCGACATGGCCCGGCTGGCATGACCGGCGCCGGGCGCGAACAAGGTGCCGACGTCGAACAGGGCCGAGCGATGATCCTCCTCGCCGCGCTCGGCAACGGGTTTCTTGAAGTAGTCGTAGAGCGGGATCAGCGACCACAGGCTGAAGCTGGCGCCGCTCTGCCAGGGGGCACGGCCTTTGCGGTCGACCTCGTGGGCGGCTTCCCAGACCATGGGGTCGAGCCACAGGGGCTTGGCCAACTGGCGTGCCAGTTGCCAGGCCGCGCTGCCCGGGTCGAGCGGGTGCAGGCTGGATCGGTCCGCCGCCGGTTTACCGTCCTGCCAGGCGCCGGGCTCCAGGCCTATCCCCTCGACGGGCACATCCTGGGCCGCTTCGCTGATGACCTTGATGATCTTGCCGCCCAGGTGCACGACCAGGTTGTATTTGAGTGCCGTGTCGAGGGGGCCGCCCTGTTCCTTTTTCCGCATGTCCTGGACGTTTTCCTGGCGCAGGAAGAACACTCCGGACGGGTCCTTTCGGGCCGCCAGGTAGAGGGCCGGCCGCTTGCCCTCGGGGGCCATTTCCACCACGGCAAAAATCCCTTCCTGATAGAGCTGGGCGTTGCGCGAAGACAACTGGTGCACGCGCCAGCGCCCGCTGTCGAGGCGCTTGAGGGTTTGCGGTGCCATTTGCTGCAGGATCTGCGAGATGCGTATTTCCACCAGGGGCAGGCGCGCGTTGGCGTACCGGGCGATCTGCTGTTGGTACTGGCCGACCACCGTGGCGCGCTCCTCCTCGAAAATCCCGGCATCCTTCATCAGCAAGCGCTGCACGGCCGACACCGTCCAGGTCGGGTCGGGTCTGCGCAGCACCTGATTGGGGGAGGGGGAGAAGTTGAAATAGGTGTCCGCGTGTTCGGTGACCTGGACCCGTTCGTCCGGGTCGGCCTTGCGCGCGCGCAGGGCCTGCCTGGCCAGTTTCGTCAGGTCCGGCGGTTTTTCCGCGCCGAGGTGCTCGAGCAGGCCCCGATGGTTCTGTTCGACCCGGTTCAGGGTGTCGAGCAACTGCGCGGCGTTTCTGGCCTGCCAGACGCTGCCCCAGGCCTGGGTGGACTCGGCCAGCAGCAATCCGCTGAGGGTGCCGAGTTCATTGGCATCGGCGGGCCTTGCCTGGCCGGTGCCCGGGTCCAGCGCGCAGACGCCGGCGAGCTTTTCCAGCGCGCCGGCCAGGCGCACCACTTCGCCGAGGGGCTTGCCCAGGGTCGAGCGCGGCGCCAGCGCTTCGCACAGGCGGGTGACGTAGCGCCAGGTGATGGAGGCCACGTCCCGGGCGTAGTCGTTGTGGATGGTCTCGACGTCCTCGAGAAACCATTCGGGGCGCTCGCGCTGCAGCAGCAGGCGGGCGAGGAATTTCGCCTGTTCCGGGTCATCGACACTGTGCCGGGCCAGCAACTGCTGGCCGATGTCGCGGATGGCGCTGTCGCGCAGTACGTGCCAGCCCTGGCCGGCGGCGGCATCCGCAGTGCCCAATTCGGTACCGAGTGGCCACAGGTCGCTGACGTCGGCTTCCACCGTGGCCAGCAGCGCCTGGATCAGCAGGTGGGCCTGTTGCCCTGGCGAAACCGGCGTGTCGGTCGTGCCGTCGCCCATCCTTGCGGCCAGCGCCTGGAAGTGCGGCAGGGCACGCAGAAATTGATAGTCCTCGACGGCACTCCAGTGCGTGGGGATACGGGTCGACAGGTCGTAGACCCCCAGGTACGCCAGCAGGGTCGAGGCCAGTGGGCGTCGGGGCGTGGTCGCCGGCAGCAGCGCGCTGAGCAGCGCCAGGTTGGCGCCTGGCTGGGCACTGTCCGCCAGCCGTGCAGGGCTTTCCAGGGGGGGCGGCGGCGTGCCCACGTCGCTGGAGAGGGGCTCCGGCTGATCGTAGGCCTGGGTCAGCAGAACGCGGATGAATACGGCCTGCAGGAAGTCGATCCGCTGTTCGCCGAGCCCGGGCGCAATGAAGGCGGCGATCGACGCCTGGCCGTTATCCCTGGCCCAATCGGCGCTGGCGCCGGTGGCGCGCACCAGGCTGGCCAGGGCGGCCCAGGCGGCCCCGCCGGAGGGGATGGGTGTACCGCTGATGTCTTTCAGGGCCTGCAGCAAGGTCGGCTGACGGCACAGCCGGGACAGCGTGGCGCGGGCCTCGTCGACCGTTCGCGCGTTGTTCAGGGCCTCGCGTATCTCCTTCGGGACCATCAGGTTCAGCAGGTGGCCGGCGCTGCTGATGGAGTAGTCGTATTTTTGGCTGGCGGCGGCCAACAGGGCCTCCGGCCGGGTGGGGGCAACGGGCAGGTTGGTGGGGGCGTTGGACATGAGCGTGGGTCCGATACGTGATTCGAATCGGCTACGCTAGGCGCCGTGCCTGCCCGGCGTGAGGTAGATAGGTAGGGTTTGCCACGGGCGCGGCGGTTCGAGGTTGCTGGTTCGTCGAAGGGCAATCTGTTAAATACGCGGTGAACGTTCCATCTCTCGAGAGACCCTTCATGATGAACAAGCAGGCAAACGGACTTTTCGACGTCAAGCTCAACCCCGAATCCCTGAGTGAGACTGCCGGGGGCGCGGGGCTGGGGCGCATGTCCCTCGACAAGCGGTTTCACGGCGACCTGGTGGCAACCAGCCAGGGCGAGATGCTGTCCTTTCGCAGCGGCGTGCAGGGCTCGGCCGGCTACGTGGCGCTGGAGACGGTGACCGGTACGCTGGATGGCCGCAAGGGCAGTTTCGTCCTGCAGCACAGCTCGACCATGAGCCGGGGCGTGCCCGAGCAGTCGATCATCGTGGTGCCGGACTCGGCGACCGGGGATCTGGTGGGGCTGGCCGGGCGGATGGTGATTACCATTACCGAGGGGCAGCATGCCTATCGGTTCGATTATTCGTTGGGCTGACAACCCTGGCGGTTGATAGGGTGATCACCTAGAGGTGGCTGATCTGCAGGTCGCTGATAATGCAGATCGAGCCGTCATCGGCCGGTGTCGCGTCGGTGAAATCGATCTGGTTGTAGACGCCGCCGTGGAAGTCGAACAGCTGGGTATTCCAGCTGGCGTCCAGTTGCAGGTCACCCGAGGCGCCGGACAGGCCGTTGCTCTGGACGGTCACGTTGACCGTGCCCTGTGACGTCGCGCGGATGCTGACCCGGAACCGCGCCCCGAGCGCAACGCCCTTGAGCACCGTCGTGTTCACCGGGTCGGTCTGGTTGTAGCGCTGGCGAAAGCCCAGGGTGATATTGCCCTTGTTCCAGAACACTTTTACCGCCGGGCTATCGTCACCCTTCACGTGCATCTGTGCAATGACCACCTTTTGTGCGGAGTTGACCTTGATCACCGTCATTTCCTGGTCGTTGATGTGTTGCGCCGCGCTGGCCAGCGACCAGTAGATCGATTCCTTCCACTCGCATCGGGTGCGATGGGTGCTTTTGCTCGACGCCCCCCGAGTGGGCGCGTTGAACTGCAGGGAGCCGTCCGGCAGCACCTGGATCACGCTGGGAAACTGGGAGATGGCCTGGGCGCCGTTGAGTTCGAGGGCTACGGGGTTGGTGGCGGAGGTGGCGACTGGAGTCGCGATCGTCAGATTGCTGATGTTTACGGTCATGGTAGGTCTCCTTGACGATAAAGATCATTGGCCTGGCACGATTGCCTTTCGACCGGAGGAATTGCCACATGCCGCTGCCGATGCCGGTAGCGGCAATGCCTGGGTTGTGACCGCTTCGGGAGTGATTACGCTCGATCAGGGCGACGTACGGCTAGCCCAGGCGCATGGACAGCTCGACGTCCTCGGCGAACGGCACGGACAGGTAGCCCGAACCGCTCCCGCGCACCTGCTCCAGGTACTCGGGGCTGTAGTCGGCGTTGTCGGCGATGATCAGCGCCCCTGGCCTCAGGCGGCTTTCCAGCAGCGCGAGAATCTGCGGATACAACGCCTTGGCACCGTCGAGCAGGACCAGGTCGATAGGCTCCGGCAGGTCGTTCGCCAGGGTCTGCAAGGCATCGCCGAGCCGGATCTCCACCAGGTCGGCCAACCCGCCGGCCACGAGGTTGCGCCTTGCCTGTTCCACCTTGGACGGCTCGAACTCGCTGCTGATCAGGCGTCCACCGCCGTTGTCACGCAGCGCCGCGGCCAGGTGCAGGGTGGAAATACCGAACGAGGTACCGAATTCGACGATGTTCCGGGCATTGCAGCTACGGGCCAGCATGTAGAGCAGGCTACCGGTCTCCCGGGAAACGGCCAGCGGAAAGTCCTTCAACTGTGTATAGAGACTCAGGTATTCGGTCTTGCTGCGCATCAGGCGCTCGCGCTCTTGCTTCGAGACGTTGGCGAAGGCCGGACTGCTCATCGGCGAACTCGCGTCGGCCTGGCTGAACAGGCGTTCCAGCAGAGGGGCGAGCGGGGCTTGGGTCAGGGTGCTCATGGGCTTTTCCTGTGCAGGTAGGTGAGCCGTTATAATGCGAATGAACCTTCACATTTTCTATTCGCATTGCGAGCCATTCCCATGAGCGAACGCCCAAGCCCGCGGATTACCTCACGCAAACAGCCCCGGCAGGCCCGCTCCAATGAGCTGGTGACGGCGATTCTGCAGGCCGCTGTTCAGGTTTTGGCGAAGGAAGGCATGCGCCGCTTCACCACCACGCGGGTGGCCGAGCGGGCCGGTGTCAGCGTCGGTTCGGTGTACCAGTACTTTCCGAACAAGGCGGCGATCCTCTTCCGTTTGCAGAGCGATGAGTGGCAACAGACCAGCGACATGCTCTGCGCCATTGTCGAGGACCGCGCGCATCCGCTGCTGGTGCGGCTACGGACCCTGGTGCGGGCGTTCGTCCGTTCCGAATGCGATGAGGCCGCGGTGCGCGTGGCGCTCAATGATGCGGCGCCGCTGTACCGCGATGCGCCCCAGGCCCGGGAGGTGAGGGCGGCGGGTCGGCGGACTTTCGAACTGTTCATTGAGGAGGCCTTGCCCGAAGCCTCGGCGAGCACCCGGGCATTGGCCTGTGAGCTGATCGGCATGACCCTCGGTTCCGTGGGCAAGACCTATTCGGAGAGCCCGCGGACCGAGGCGGAAATCGAGGTGTATGCCGATGCCATGGCGGACATGTTCTGTGCCTATCTGAAGACCCTGGGGGCTGTTGGCCGAGCCTGATGGCTCAGGCCGCCGGGTCCAGGGTCGTGCCGTCGGCCTCGCCGTCCTCGACCTGGCCGCGGTCGAGGAACAGGAACACCACCGCGGCCGTCAGCACCGTGATCACCGTCAGTACCCACAACAGGCTGCTGAACGCGGCGCTGTAGCCGGCCGCCAGGGCTTCACGTCCGGCCGCCGGCAGCAGTTGCTCGGCGCCGGCCAGGTTGCCGGTGGCCAGGTGTTGGGCGGCCCCGACCACCTCGCTCAGGTCGCCCTGCGCCAATACGCCCAGGTTGCTGGCGGTATAGGCCGACAGCAATGCGGTGACCACGGCAATCGCCACGCCTTCGCCAGCCACCCGGGTGGTGCTGAAGATGCCGGTGGCCATGCCGGCGCGCTCCTTGGGCACCACGCTGACCGCCATGCCATCCATCAGGCCCCAGGGCAGACTGATACCGGCACCGATTACCAGCATTGGCCAGGCCAGTTCGGCAGCGCTGCTGCCCACCGGCACCTGGCTGAGCCAGTACAGCCCGGCCGCGCAAACCAGCAGGCCGCTGCCGGACAGGGTCGACGGCGACAGCCAGCGGGTCAGGTAGCCGGCGACGATCGGCAGTACCAGCAGCGGGGCCGAGAGGGCGATCAGCAGCCAGCCGGCGGCGATCGCACTCATGCCTTCGATGCCGACGAAACGGATCGGCAGCAGGATCAGCAGCACCACGAAGGAGTAGGCTGGAGCGGCCGCGAGCAATTGCACGCCGACAAAGCGTGGGTAGCGGAACAGGCTCAGGTCGAGCATGGGTTGCGCCACGCGCTTTTCGATCACTACGAAGGCGACGAAGGACAGCAGGGCCACGACGAACAGCCCGAGCACCAGCGGATTGGTCCAACTGCTCTCCGGCACTTCCAGAATGGCGAAGGTGAAGATGCCCAGCGCCCAGGTGAACGTGATCGCGCCGGGCCAGTCGATGCCGGCGGCGTCAGGGTTGCGCGACTCCGGCATGTAGCGGCCGGCCAGTACCAGGGAAATGACTGCCAGTACGGTGATCAGCAGGAACATCAGTTGCCAGTTGAACGCTTCGATGATGGCGCCGGCGATGACCGGGCCGACGGCCAGGCCGATGCCGAAGCTGGTGCCGACGAAGCTGAAGGCGCGAATGCGACCCGCACCGTCGAACACCTGGGCCAGGGCCGACATGCCGCCGGAGAAGGCCAGTGCCGCCGCCACCCCCTGGGCGCCACGCAGCACATCGAACAGGACCAGGTTGGGGGCGAAAGGCAGGATCGCGGCCAGAAGGGCGAACGCACTGACGCCACCGATGAAGATTTTCTTGCGACCGTAGCTGTCGGCCAGGGTGCCGGCCAGCATCAGGCAACTGCCGAAAGTGAGCATGACGGCGTTGGTGACCCAGCTCAGTTCCATGGGCGAGCCGCCGAAGGACTGGCCGATGGCCGGCAGGGCGACCGCGGGCGCGGTGAAGTTGAAGGGCATGGTGATGGCGGTGATACACACCGCCAGCAGTATCAGCCGTTGTTGTAGCAGCAGGTTGGACATGACATGAAATCCTGGTGTCGGGCCGGTCAAGGCGCCCGCAGTTAAAGGTGACTGCATCGACTATCCGGTGGTTTACCGGGGTCGACAGAACGTGCAAGGATGATAAGGAACAGGTAATCGTGTGAAAAACGGTAAGAATTCCGTCTATAGCGGAATAAAATGATCGAATGGGGGCGGCAGATGGATCGACTCAGTGGCTTGATGTCCTTCATCCGCACGGCGGAGCTGGGCAGTTTCGTGGCGGCGGGCCGGGCGCTGGGGTTGTCGGCGTCGGCGGTGGGCAAGGGCGTGACCCGGCTCGAGCAGCGCCTGGGCGTCCGGCTGTTCCAGCGCTCGACCCGCAGCCTCAGCCTGACCGACGAGGGCCGGGTGTTCCTGGAGCGTTGCCGGCGCATCCTCGATGACCTGGACGATGCGCAGTCGACGCTGTCGCAGTCCACCGAAATCCCGCGCGGGCGCTTGCGCGTGAGCATGCCGGCGGCCAGCTATCACCTGTTCCAGACGGTGTTGATCGCCTTCATGGAACTGTATCCCGATATCGAGCTGGACCTGGACTTCAGCGACAAGCTGGTGGATGTGATCGAGGAGGGGATGGACGTGGTCATCCGCAGCGGCGAGCTGCCGGACTCGCGGCTGATGCATCGGCCGTTGCCCGGCGTGCAGCCGGTGCTGTGCGCGGCACCGTCCTACCTGGAGCGGCATGGCGTGCCGCAGACCCCGGCCGAGCTGGATGATCACCTGGCGGTGCGCTTTCGCTACTACAAGAACGGCAAGCTGCTGGACTTTCCGCTGCTGCGCGAGGAGGGTGCGCGCGAGCCGCGGACCCGCACGGTGATGGTCAGCAACAACATGGAAATGGTTCGCGCGGCGCTGATCAAGGGTTTCGGCCTGGGCACCATTCCCGACTTCCTGGCCCGCGAGGCGCTGGCCGACGGCTCGCTGTACTGCCTGCTGCATGGCTACCTGATTCCACCGGACACGTTGAGCATCGTCTGGCCGTCGAGCCGGCAACTGTCGCGCAAGATCCGCGTGTTCGTCGACTTCATGTGCGAGCGGCTGGAGCAGGAGGCGACACAGATGCGCGCAACCCTGGCGCAGGACTGCCTGTATTCGCGTCGCAACGACAATTCATCGGTGCGCTAGGGGCGCGAGCCCTGGCACGCCAACGCGTCATCCATTGAAACCAAGGAGTACCGAGCATGAGTGATTCATCGGATTACCAGCCGCCCAAGGTCTGGACCTGGGATACCGAGAATGGAGGCAAGTTCGCCAACATCAACCGGCCGATCGCCGGCGCGACCCATGACAAGGCACTGCCGGTCGGCCGTCATCCGCTGCAGTTGTACTCCCTGGCCACGCCCAACGGGCAGAAGGTCACCATCCTGCTGGAGGAACTGCTGGCGCTCGGGCACCAGGGGGCCGAATACGATGCCTGGCTGATCCGTATCGGTGAAGGCGAGCAGTTCGGCAGCGGCTTCGTCGAGGTCAACCCGAACTCCAAGATCCCGGCGCTGCTGGACCGCAGCGGTGCCAAGCCGATCCGGGTGTTCGAGTCAGGGGCGATCCTGCAGTACCTGGCGGAGAAATTTGGCGCGTTCCTGCCCACCGAACCGGCGGCCCGTGCCGAGTGCCTGTCCTGGCTGTTCTGGCAGATGGGCAGTGCGCCGTACCTGGGCGGTGGTTTCGGGCACTTCTACGCCTATGCGCCGATCAAGATCGAATACGCGATCAACCGCTTCGCCATGGAAACCAAGCGCCAACTCGATGTGCTGGAACGGCAGTTGGCCGTCACCGAGTACATCGCCGGCAACGTCTACACCATCGCCGACATCGCCATCTGGCCCTGGTACGGTGGCCTGGTGAAGGGCCGGCTCTATGACGCGGCCGAGTTCCTGTCGGTGCAGGACTACCCGAACGTTCGGCGCTGGGCCGACGCCATCGACGCCCGTCCCGCCGTGCAGCGCGGGCGGATGGTCAACCGCGTGTCCGGGGAACTGTCCAGCCAGTTGCGCGAGCGGCATGACGCCTCGGACTTCGACACCCGCACCGAAGACAAGCTGGCCGCCGCCCAGGCGTAAAGGGATGAAAACCTTTGCTCGCCCGGGCGGGCGAGCAAAGGGTCAAGCCGCCTCGCTCAGGCCGAGGCGTAACGGTGGATCAACGTTGGCAAAGCGCAAGGATCTGTTCGAACGCGTCCCGAACGAACGGGAAGGCCACGCCGACGCTGATGATCCCCAAATGCCATTGGATGAGTCGATTCTTCGAGTCGAGGCGCCTGATGGCCGCCTCCAGCCGAACGTCTCTTTCGTCGATGACTTCCTCCGGTTCCTCTCCCTGTGCAAGAGGCTCATGGCCTTTCGCTCCGGCGTTGTCGGAAAGACCGTCAACGGTTTTTCCCCTGAACGAGCGTAGTTCGTTGAACCGGTCGTCGATGCTGAGATTCAGCGCGGCGATCTGCTCACTTTGTCGTTCAAGCAGCGTCCGCAACCCGCTGTTGTTGTCGCCGAGTGACGTCTGGACGCGCTTGAGGGTGCCGCGAAACTCGCTCCCTACATCCGCGATCGACTGCTTCAGCTGTTTCTCCGTGCCTTTGAGGTCGGCACCGAATGCCGCCAGAAGTTCGTGCAGCAAGGTCTTCATTTCCATGGTGTCTCCTTTTCTTTGCGAGCAACGGAGACACCACCTGACGGCTGGGGTCTCCGTCATGGGGGTGTGGTGTATTCGGTCGAGGAGGGCATCGACGACCGTTCGCGCTTCCGAATACTGGGCGAACTTCAGACGATCAATGCGCAATGCGCACTGTGGCCTGGAAGATCGCGACCACGTGGGACAGGTGCTGTCGACGACAGCGAACCAGCCTGGATGATTGCTCCGGCATGGCGGGTCGGGCTAGTCGGCGGTTTCCTGGCCTGCCATGAGAAAGGGCTGCCCGGTTTGTCCGTGTTCAGCGGGTGGCGGCGCCTTGGCGGGTTGTTTCTGCCAAGGCCATTGAGCCGGTTCCGACCCGTTCGGCGCTGGCCTCTTCATTCACCACCCCCGGTGCCCCGCAGAGGATTCGTTCCACATAGGTTTAGGGGCATCGGCAGGCTATTGTCCTGCCGCGTGGCCCGGCGGGGCTGGTGGCGACGGTGGGCCGTACCTGGTGCTGTTGATGCTGTATCGAGGCAGGCAGTGACTCGTCCGTTCGTCGCTACTGTCATTTCTGACAGTAGCGAACGGCCCCGAGAGGCCATGAAATAGGTCCAGTGGCAGATAGGCGATCAGCGAGGCTGACCGCGTAAGGCCCGTCTGCAAACTCCAGTCCTGGAGTATCGACCCCGGGGCCGGTGTTGTCCCTGTCTGGGTGTTCGAGGACATCATCGATTATCCGTTCTCGAAAACACGGCGTGGGTGCGTGGGTATGAAAGAGCAAAGGCGGTCTTTTGATCCTGCTGAACTCTCTCGGCGAATCAGGCTGCAAGTGCCGTATTTCGCCTTTCAGGCGCTTTGGCAGGAGGGGGAATCACTGATGGGGACGTTCACTTCCGAGCAGCCTCTTGTCCATGAGGTCGGCCCCATAACAGCCGGTGAGTTGGGGCGGCATATGGCTATTCTGGGTGGCTGTGCGGCTGTTGCATTGCAAAACGGGGCTGACGGCTATTATCTGGCAACCCGAGCGCATTTCATACGAAAGAGCACTAAGCAGGCTATGGCTCAAGAAGGTTTCCACGCCAGTGCCCAGGTCGTGAATCTCGATAAGCGCTCCCTGGAAGTTTCAGCGCGGGCATGGGGTCGCGAGCCGATAGCAGAGTTGGTCTGTGAATATGCCATTCTCTCGCCGGCATTGTTTCAGCGTAATTTCCGCAGCTACGCCAACGACATTCGGGGTGTTACTTCCCGTTCCCCTTATCAATGGCCGGTGCCCATCTATAGCCTGAAGTACCAGCATGAGCAGTTGGAGGCCTTGGCGGGACCTTTGTCTGCGCAGCAATGTGCCGGGCACTTTCCCGGTTTTCCGTGCTGGCCGGTAGCAATTATTTCGCAGACGGCGTTTCAGGTTACCGGCGAGTTGCTCAGGAAAAAATACGGTATGGGAACACGCTTCTGTGTACGGGATACGCAGTTGTCGGCAGAGAAGCTGATGGGGGCTGACAGTGTGTTGAAGTTCAGTGTGGAAATAACGCCAGATCCGGCAAATTCCTGTTGGGTCAGGAGCCGTGTGAGCGTTTATCACGGGGATGAACGGGTCGTGTATCTGCTCAGTCAGCTGGAGTTGGTGTTGGCGACGTAATCCTGCTGCTGCTCTTTCTGGTGTCGTTGATGCGGTACCGGCGGCAGCGATGAGGCAGGGTGCCATGTGCCGCTCGTCGCTACTGTCATTTCTGACAGTAGCCGGCGAGGTCGATACGCCATGAAATAGGCTGGGCGATCGACAGGCGATCGCGAAACCGGGGCGTTTCTGAATCCCTGGAGGAGGTCGTCATGGAGACTCACCTGATCCACTTTTCCGACGGCAAGCAGAAGAAAGCCCAGCGCATCTCCTTCGATCCGTTCATCAACGTAGGGGATGAACTGCGGTTCGAATCGACCCCGGGGGTCACCCATGTCGTCACCCGCAAGGTCCTGGTGGTGGCTTGCGACGGCAACAGTTTCAGGGTCGAGTACGACACCAACGAAGTTCTCGGCAGTATTGCCGGATCAGACCTTGCCCGGGGTCTGGACAACTGATTCGACAGCCTGTTTTTCAATCGTCCGGGTTGGAGCGGCCTTGGCTTCCCGTGCATTCTCCCGCTCCTTGCTCAGTTGCGCCTCGACCTCGCGCAGCCTGAGTTCCAGTTCCCTGTTCGTTGACCGCTGCGCTTCCAGGCCCTGCTTGAGCGACTCGTTTTCCTGCTGCGCCACCCTCAGGCGTTCCTGGAGGAGCGTGCGCTCGCCTTCCCGCGTCGAGATCAGGCTCTGCAACTGTTCCTCGCGCTTGCTGCCCTTGTGCAGTTGCTCTTCAAGCTGCCTGGCCTCTTTCGCAATGCCGCGACTTTCCGCCAGCAGCCGCTCGTTGTCGCGGTGCAACTGGGTGATTTCATCCTGGCGGACCAGGGCATTCTGCTGGGCCTGGCGCAATTCCATCTGCACCTGTTGCAACTGCCCCTCGTGGCGCCGCTGGTCCTGCTCGCGCTGTTCGCGGGCGGCGTTGCGGAAGTGTTCCAGGGCGTCGCGGGCGTGCTGGTGTTTGTCTTCCAGGGAGCGCACCTGGGCTTCCTTGTCCGCCAGGCGCAGTTCCTGGTCGCTGCAGGCCTGGCTCAGCCCGGCGTTGCGGGTCTGCTCGGTCTGCAGCATCGAGCGGGTGGTGTGCAACTGCTCGCTTTCCTGGGCCAGTGCTGCGGCCTGCACGTCGAAGTCCTGCTGCAACTGCTCGAACTGGCGGGTGAGGGCGCCCAACTGCTCCTGCCACTGGTTCTCCAGCAGGCGATGGCGGGCCTGTTCCAGCTCCAGCGGCTCGCGGGCCTGTTCCTGCAGGCGGCGGGCGAGGCGGGTGATCAGGTCGGTCAGTTCGTCATCCAGGTGCTCGCCCGCGGCCGCCTGGCGCTGGTCGCTTTCGTCCAGCTCCTTCAGATAGCGATGGATGGTGGTTTTCGAGCCGGTATTGCCCATTTCGATCCGTACCGCATCGATGCTGGGGTATTCGCCACGGGCGAGGATCGCCATACGGGCCGTTTGCACCACCGCCTTGTTCACGCCGCCGCGAGCCATGTTCTCTCCTACGATTTCGTACTGTGTTACGTAGCATGTAAATACATAGTATAAATCGAAAAAAATATAAAGCGATATTCCGAATTTTTCACATGGGATATAGTGGTATTACCCCGTGTGAGAAGCGCTTTTCGCTTCCAACCCGGTTTTTTCCGCACACCTGCCGGGATTTCTGCCCATGAGCGAGCTGGATCGCTACCTGCACGCCGCCACGCGGGACAACACCCGCCGCAGCTACCAGGCGGCCATCGAACATTTCGAAGTCATTTGGAGCGGCTTCCTGCCGGCCACCAGCGACAGCGTGGCGCGCTACCTGGCGGCCCATGCCGGCGTGCTGTCGATCAACACCCTCAAACTGCGCTTGTCGGCCCTGGCCCAGTGGCACAACAGCCAGGGTTTTGCCGACCCGACCAAGGCACCGGTGGTGCGCCAGGTGTTCAAGGGCATCCGCGCGTTGCATCCGGTGCAGGAGAAGCAGGCCCAGCCGCTGCAGTTGCAGCACCTGGAACAGGTGGTTGTCTCGCTGGAGCAGGAGGTGCAGGCGGCCCTGGCACAGGAGGATCGGCCGCGACTGCTGCGGGCGCGGCGCGACCTGGCGCTGATCCTGCTGGGGTTCTGGCGCGGTTTTCGTAGCGATGAGTTGTGCCGGCTGGAGGTTGAGCATGTGGTGGCCCAGGCCGGCGCCGGCATCACGCTCTATCTGCCGCGCAGCAAGAGTGATCGCGACAACCTCGGACGTACCTATCAAACGCCGGCGTTGCAAAGGCTTTGCCCGGTGCAGGCCTATATCGAATGGATCAACTGTGCGGTACTGGTCCGTGGGCCGGTGTTTCGCGGCATCGACCGCTGGGGCAACCTGGGCGAGGCGGGGCTGCACGCCAACAGCATCATCCCGCTGTTGCGCCAGGCCTTGGCGCGCGCCGGGATTGCCGCCGAGCACTACACCAGCCACTCGCTGCGCCGGGGTTTTGCCACCTGGGCCCATCGCAGCGGCTGGGATCTGAAGTCACTGATGAGTTATGTCGGCTGGAAGGACCTGAAATCCGCCATGCGTTATGTCGAGGCCAGCCCGTTCGAGGGCATGAGCCTGGCCGTCGAGAAGTCGGTGAGGCCGGGCTGATAAAATTTCTTCTATTAATACGTAGGGCTTATAGCGAAAACCAATCGCGAGCATCAGCTTTGCCAATGAGCCAGATCGGAAAAGAATGGCTAGGATTCTCCCATCAAGTTCACAACCACTGACGGAGAGTCAACGATGCCTATCATCAACAGCCAAGTTAAGCCCTTCAAAGCAACCGCCTTCAAAAACGGTGAATTCGTCGAAGTGTCGGACGCTGACCTGAAAGGCAAGTGGTCTGTCGTGTTCTTCTACCCAGCCGACTTCACCTTCGTCTGCCCGACCGAACTGGAAGACCTGGCTGACAACTACGCCGAATTCCAGAAGCTGGGCGTCGAGATCTACAGCGTTTCGACCGACACCCACTTCGCCCACGCTGCCTGGCACAACACTTCGCCAGCCATCGGCAAGATCAAGTACACCATGATCGGCGACCCGACCCTGGCCATCTCCCGCAACTTCGACGTGCTGATCGAAGAGGCCGGCCTGGCTGACCGCGGTACCTTCGTGATCAACCCTGAAGGCCAGATCAAGATCGTTGAAATCAACGATGGCGGCGTAGGCCGTGACGCTTCCGAGCTGCTGCGCAAGATCAAGGCTGCCCAGTACGTCGCTGCCCACCCAGGCGAAGTCTGCCCAGCCAAGTGGAAAGAAGGCGAGGCCACCCTGGCGCCTTCCCTGGACCTGGTCGGCAAGATCTAAGTCCATGCTCCAGTCGAGGGCGGTCATCCGCACTTCATAAGTCAGCCGCACCGCCCCATGACGCCCGGGTGGTATCCACCTGGGCGTTGTTATTTCTACCGTATTGAAAAAGGGAAATCGCCCGCATGTTGGACGCCAATCTTAAAGCCCAGTTGAAGTCGTACCTGGAACGGGTTACGCAACCGATCGAGATCGTCGCCTCCCTCGATGACGGCGCGAAATCTCAGGAAATGCTCGCGCTGCTCAAAGACGTCGCCAGCCTTTCGACTCATATCACCCTGCTGGAAAACGGCAGCGATGCGCGCAAGCCATCGTTCTCGCTGAACCGCCCCGGTGGCGATATCAGCCTGCGTTTTGCCGGCCTGCCCATGGGGCATGAATTCACTTCGCTGGTGCTGGCCCTGCTGCAGGTCGGCGGCCACCCATCGAAGGCCAGTGTCGAAGTGATCGAACAGATCCGCTCGCTCGAGGGCGAGTACAACTTCGAGACCTATTTCTCGCTGTCCTGCCAGAACTGCCCGGACGTGGTCCAGGCGCTGAACCTGATGGCGGTGCTGAACCCGAACATCCGTCACGTCGCCATCGACGGTGCGCTGTTCCAGGATGAAGTCAACGATCGCAAGGTCATGGCCGTACCGAGCATCTACCTCAACGGCGAGAACTTCGGCCAGGGCCGCATGGGCCTGGAAGAGATTCTTGGCAAGCTCGACACCGGTGCCGCCTCGAAGCAGGCGGAAAAACTCAACGCCAAGGAGGCCTTCGAGGTCCTCGTGGTCGGGGGTGGCCCAGCCGGTGCCTCGGCGGCAATCTACGCTGCGCGTAAAGGCATCCGCACCGGTGTTGCGGCCGAGCGTTTCGGTGGCCAGGTGCTGGACACCATGGCGATCGAGAACTTCATCTCGGTCCAGGAAACCGAAGGGCCGAAGCTGGCCCGGGCCCTGGAAGAGCACGTACGCCAGTATGACGTCGATATCATGAACCTGCAGCGTGCCAGTGCGCTGATTCCGGCGAAGCATGCCGGCGACCTGCACGAAGTACGCTTCGAGAGCGGTGCCAGCCTCAAGGCCAAGACCGTGATCCTTGCCACCGGCGCCCGCTGGCGCGAAATGGGTGTGCCGGGCGAGCAGGAATACAAGGCCAAGGGCGTGTGCTTCTGCCCGCATTGCGATGGCCCGCTGTTCAAGGGCAAGCGCGTCGCGGTGATCGGCGGGGGCAACTCCGGTGTCGAGGCGGCCATCGACCTGGCCGGTATCGTCAGCCACGTGACCCTGCTGGAGTTCGACGGCAAGCTGCGCGCCGACGCCGTACTGCAACGCAAGCTGCACAGTCTGCCGAACGTCAAGGTGATCACCAGTGCGCTGACCAGTGAAGTGAAGGGCGACGGCCAGAAGGTCACCGGTCTGGTCTACAAGGACCGTGATTCGGGTGAGTTCCACACCGTCGATCTGGAAGGGATCTTCGTGCAGATCGGCCTGCTGCCGAACACCGACTGGCTCAAGGGCACCATCGAGCTGTCGCCACGGGGCGAGATCATCGTCGATGCGCGGGGCGAAACTTCGCTGCCGGGGATTTTCGCGGCCGGTGACGTGACCACGGTGCCGTACAAGCAGATCGTGATCGCGGTGGGCGAGGGGGCCAAGGCTTCGCTCAGTGCCTTTGATCACCTGATTCGGACTTCGGCTCCGGCCTGATCGCCCTCCAACAGGGTGATGGTGTAAAAAAGCCCCATGGATCCTTGGTCCATGGGGCTTTTGCGTGGCAGCGCCTTATTCGGCGTCTGTCAGCGGTGCTGGCTGGATGATTTCAACCCAGTAGGCATCCGGGTCCTTGACGAAGGCCAGGTGTTTCATGCGGCCGTCGCTCAGGCGTTTCTGGAATTCGACGCCCAGGGCTTCGAAGCGCTCGCAGGCGGCACGGATGTCCGGTACCGAGACGCAGATGTGGCCGAAGCCGCGCGGGTCGGTGTTGCCGTTGTGGTAGGCAAAGTCCGGGTCGTTTTCGGTGCCGTGGTTGTGGGTCAGTTCCAGGATGCCGGGAATCGACTTCATCCATTGTGTACGCTCGGCCGCATCGGCCGGGATCTGTGCCTTGTCGACCAGGGCCAGGAAGTACAGGCTGAATTCGGCTTCGGGGAAATCACGCTTCTCCACCAGGGAGAAACCCAGTACCCGGGTGTAGAAATCCAGGGATTTGGTGATGTCCTTGACGCGCAGCATGGTGTGGTTGAACACGAAGCCCTGGGTGGCGCTGTCGGGTTGGGCGGTTACGCCAGGGAAGGTGTTCAGGTCGTGCAGGCTCATAAGCCCTCCGCGAAGGTGATGGAACGGCGGTCGCTCATTGGACCTTGTGGGAAAGGGATGATACGGAAAGCGGACTCAAGCTCCAAATCCGCTCGACCCGCATTCTGGAGCGCTGTTCAAGGCAAAAGGTAATAGCCGGCTACTTCACTGGCTTGGGGCGTTATATGCAGAGGCGACGGGTAAATATCGAAGGCATAAAGAAGCCCGCCGAAGCGGGCATTGGGGCGCTAGTCCTTTAGCAGCCTTCATCCTGTAAGAGTTGATGTGAAAAAAATGTGAAAGATGCAAGGCGGCGTTTTTTATCCGACCGACGCAAAGAGGTACGACTGTTCACTCAGGAGTGTGGGGGATTTTTTACAAGCGGATCAGGTTTGATGGCAGTAGTCCATAGCCTACTGGCAAACTGTCATTAACCGATCCGGATGAAAGTTTCGAACGGGTTGAACTCTTTTGAACTATGCCTGTCGGGCGCTGAAATATCTGGCGCCTGCTTGCGCCGCCAGTAGGCTGGCGATTGCAGTGGCATACAACTGTCACACTCGGCGGGCAAGGTTATATCCATGAAAAAACCCTGCATGTGCAGGGTTTGTTCTTTATCGACCGACCGGGCAGTTAGCTGCGAACCCAGGAATCGACAGTCGCGGCACCGTACTGTTCTTTCCAGGCCTTGAGACCACGGTGATTGCCGCCCTTGGTTTCGATCAGTTCGCCGGTGTGCGGGTTCTGATAGACCTTGACCACGCGGGCACGGCGCTGTTTCGGTGCCTGGGCGGCCTTGCCGAAGCTGGCGTGCGGGTCGAGGATGGCGATGATGTCCCGCAGGCTTTTGCCGTAGTTCGTCATCAGGTCATTAAGCTTCTTCTCGAACTCGATTTCCTTCTTGAGCCCGGCATCGTTCTTCAATGCTTCCAGCTGGGCGAGTTGTTCTTGAAGGGCTTTTTCTGCGGCACGGAACTCAGCGAGTTTGGACAAGGTTTTTACTCCAGTGGTCTATTGGGTTGCGGGCAACCTGTAACGAGAGAGACAAGCCGGCGCTTGCAGTCGATCCGATAAGGCGTTGTCGGTAACGCCCGGAATGCCGCGGATCATTATTGATAAGCCAGAGGCTTTCCCGTCGATTTACTGCAGGCAGGAAAAGTGTAGTAGTTATTTGTCCAAGAGTAAATCATATGTCCGGGGCGGCAGATGTTACCGGGATTGAACCGTTATCTTCGCCGCCGGACACTATTCACGATATTCACTGGCCTGGCATTTCAGGCTATTGAGGAAGTCTGCCGCCGGCAACGGCTTTCCAAACAGATAACCCTGCAGGAAATCCACGCCGCGGGCGGCCAGATAATCGCGTTGCTCGGTTGTTTCCACCCCTTCGGCGACGATGCCCAGTTCCAGTTTGACGCTCAGTTCGATAATGCTGTCGAGGATATGCCGCGACAACACATCGGCACCGATCATGGCGACGAAACTCTGGTCGATCTTCAAATAGTCGACGTTGAACTTGCGCAAGTAACTCAGGCTGGAATGGCCGGTGCCGAAATCATCGATGGCAACCATCACGCCCAGGTCGTGCAATTGTTCGAACAGTTGGTGGGTGACCTCGCCGGGTTCGATCAGCTCGCGTTCGGTCAGCTCCAGCACCAGCCGGATCTGGCCCGGAGCGAAGGCCGCCAGGAAATCCCGGCAATCCTGCACCAGTCGCAGGTCGTGGCAGTGCTGGGCGGTGATATTCACACCGACATGAAACCCCGGCTCCAACGACGCCGAATGGGGCGCGAGGAGGGCGGCGGTCTGCTGCAGCAGCGAGCGGGTCATTGGTACGATCAGCCCGCAGTGCTCGGCGAAGGGAATGAACAGGTCGGGGCGCACCAGGCCTTCGCGGGGGTGGTTCCAGCGCATCAGCACCTCGAGACCGGACCATTGCAGCGTGCCGCTGCGCACCACCGGCTGGAAATACGGGATGAACTCCCTGGCCTCGAGTGCCCGCCGCAGTTCGTTGCTCGGCGCGCCCGAGCGCTTCTGCAGCCAGCGGGTGGTGATGCCCGCCAGCAGGCCGAGGATCAGCAGCAGCGCCAGCAGTTCCCGATACTCCCGGACGAGGTAGCGCCAGGTCTCGCCCTCGGCAAAGCCCGCACTGACGCTGAACGGGAAGCGGGTGGAGCGCAGTGTGGTACGGGCCACGGCGAATGCCGGGGCCTTGCCATCCATGATCTGGCCCAGGCCGGAGGTCCAGGCGTTGCCGACCTGCAACACCAGGCCGGTCTCGCGCCCCATCAGGTGCAGCAGGTTGCTCAGGTGATAGCCGTCGATACTGACGATCGCCGCACCGTTGCCCTGCGCCAGCCGATAGGCCAGCAGCGATGAGCCGGGCGTCACCGTGTTGCCCTTCATCAGCCAGAGACTGCCGGCAACATAGTTGGCCGGATCGATGACTTCCTGGTAGGGGCCGAACAACGATGTGCAATACAGGTTGTTGTCCCAGGCCAGGTTGGCGGCGCGCACGAACGGGCGGCGGGTGACCTGCTCGCGCAGGGCCAGTTCCACCTGGGCGCAGGGGCGCCCGGCCAGTGGCACGATGGCGTGGGCGGCCCGCTCGGCGTTGTCGAGCATCAGCTCGAACTGCTTCAGGGCATCCTGGGCGGTTTCCCGGGTATTGGCGTTCAGCGCCCGGTCGGCCTGCCAGTGCAGGATGGCGATACCCGAAACGACGGGCAGCAGGCCGATCAGCAGATTCAGCCCGTAGCGGGCAGGCCAGGGGCGGCCTTTGACAGTCAGTGGCATGGGAAGACCTGTTTGGGCAGGGGAAGCGGTGGGTGGCACGGCTCCTGGCAGGATAGTCGGGGCTGATGCATTCGCACGTTCAACGATGATTGCCGCGTGTGGCCAGGTCGAGGAACGCCTCGGTCGCGGGGGAAACCGCGCGGCGGTCGAGTACGGCCAGGCCGATCTGTCGCGTGACCGGCGGTGACAGGGGGCGGCTGACATAACCCGGGGCAGGGTGGTCGGGCAGCGACTGCTCGGCAATCACCGTCAGCCCTTCGCCACGGGCCACCGCCGCGAGGATGCTGAGCAACTGGGTGGTGCGGTAACGCACATCGGGCACCAGGCGCTGGGCGGCGAACAGCCTGGAAACCAGTTCGCCGGAGCCGGCACCGGTGAGGATGAACGGCTCCTGGCAGAGCTCCCGGAGTTCGACCGCCGCCTTGTGGCTCAAGGCGTGGCCGACCGGAAGCACGGCGATCATCTGGTCCTGCACCAGGGGGATGGTGTCGAAGCGTTCTTCGGGCAGCACCACGAAACCGATGTCGATGCGCCGTTCTTCCAGCCATTGCACGACCTGGCGGTCCGGCCCTTCATCGACATGCACCTGGATACCGGGATGCTCGCGCCGGTAGCGTTCCAGCAGCGCCGGCAACAGTTTGCTGGAAGCGGTCGGACCGAAGGAGCCGATCCGCAGGGTCCCGCTTTTCATGCCCCTGGCGTCGGCGGCCTCCTGCTTCAGGGTCTCGGCCAGCCCGAGCATGGCCCGGGTTCGCTGCAGTAACTGCGCACCGATATCGGTCAGTTCCACCCGGTGCTGATGACGGCGCAACAGCTCGACCCCCAGCTCCTGTTCCAGACCCTTGAGGGCATGGGACACCGCCGACTGGCTGATCCCCAGGCGATGCGCGGCGCTGGTGAAACCCTGCAGTTCGGCCACCAGGGAAAACACTTCCAGTTGGGTCAGTGTCATGAGTTTTTACTCATTTTACGATGATTGGGAATAAGAAAAATAATGCGCGCAGATTAGCAACCCATCGGGCCGCGTGCCCAGGAGAAATCATGCACACCCAGGCCGGCACCTTCAGCCACAGCGACGAACCGTGGGTCTATCTCAAGCTTGCCGGGGTTTCGATGATCTGGGGCGGCACCTTTGTCGCCGGGCGTTTCCTGAGCGCCGACATCGCCCCGTGGTTGCTGGCCAGCCTGCGGTTCCTGCTGGCCAGCCTGATCCTGCTGGGTTTTATCCTGCTGGCGCGGATCCCGCTGGTGCTGCCTGACCGGAAACAGTTCGCCCAACTGCTGGTGCTCGGCTTCTTCGGCATCTTCTTCTACAACCTGTGCTTCTTTTATGGCCTGCACTACATCGACGCCTCGCGGGCCTCGCTGATCGTGGTGCTCAACCCGGCGGTGTTCGGGCTGGCCTCCTGGCTGTTCTTCAAGGAGCGCCTCGGTGCCGTGAAGGTCCTCGGTATCCTGGTGTGCATGGGCGGCGCTGGGCTGGTGATCGTCAGTGGCAACCATTCGCTGTTCGCGGGGGCGAGCCAGGCCTGGATCGGTGACCTGCTGATCTTTGGCTGCGTGCTGTCGTGGGCGATCTACTCGCTGTTTTCCCGCAACCTGACCCGCGCGCTGGGGCCCTTGGCCACCGTGGCCTATTCCATCTGGCTCGGCACGGCGATGCTGTGGCTGGCGACCTGGCTGCGCGGGGAGGCGAGTGTCGAGGTGATCCGCGCCCTGACACCGCAGCAGTTGCTGAGCCTGGTCTATCTCGGCGGCCTGGGTTCGGCGCTGGCCTACATCTGGTACTACGATGGCATCCAGCGCATGGGCGCGACCCGCGCCGGAGTATTCATCGGCCTCAACCCACTGACCGCGGTGATCTGCGGTGCGCTGTTGCTGGGCGAGCAACTGACGCTGATCATGTGCCTGGGCGGTGTGCTGATCCTGGTCGGCATCTACCTCTGCAACCGGCTGGCATCGCCGTTGCCCAACCGGAAATGAAAAGTGATACGGACAAAACGTTTTACGCCATGTAGAATCTGCTTACGCATATAAGAATAATGTCTTCTGGCGACAGAAGCCTCGCCCTGAGAGACTGGGTTGCAATGAAGATACTCGGGTTCAAACTGATCTACGGCGACTTCCTTGCCCGCAGCGTGCGGGGGATTTCCTGCGCGCCACCCTCCAGCGTCCGCATCGACAGCAACTAACCGACCGTTACTTGATTGATATGATGAGGCGCCACCATGGCAGATATCTTTGAAAACCCGATGGGCCTGATGGGCTTTGAGTTCATCGAATTCGCATCGCCGACCCCGAACACCCTGGAGCCGATCTTCGAGATCATGGGCTTTACCAAGGTCGCGACCCACCGCTCGAAGAACGTGCACCTGTATCGCCAGGGCGCGATCAACCTGATCCTCAACAACGAGCCCCACAGCGAAGCCTCGTACTTCGCCGCCGAGCACGGCCCGTCCGTCTGTGGCATGGCCTTCCGTGTGAAGAACGCGCAGAAGGCCTATTCCCGTGCCCTGGAGCTGGGTGCCCAGCCGATCCACATCGCCACCGGCCCGATGGAACTGAACCTGCCGGCGATCAAGGGCATCGGCGGCGCGCCGCTGTACCTGATCGACCGTTTCGGCGAGGGCAGCTCGATCTATGATATCGACTTCGTCTACCTCGAAGGCGTCGATCGCAACCCGAAAGGGGCGGGCCTGAAGATCATCGACCACCTCACCCACAACGTCTATCGTGGGCGCATGGCCTACTGGGCGAACTTCTACGAGAAGCTGTTCAACTTCCGCGAGATCCGCTACTTCGACATCAAGGGGGAGTACACCGGCCTGACCTCCAAGGCGATGACCGCGCCGGACGGCATGATCCGTATCCCGCTCAACGAGGAGTCGTCCAAGGGCTCGGGGCAGATCGAAGAGTTCCTGATGCAGTTCAACGGCGAAGGCATCCAGCACGTGGCCTTCCTCACCGACGACCTGGTCAAGACCTGGGATGCGCTGAAGAAGATCGGCATGCGCTTCATGACCGCGCCGCCGGACACCTACTACGAGATGCTCGAAGGCCGCCTGCCGAACCACGGCGAGCCGGTCCAGGAACTGCAATCGCGCGGCATCCTGCTGGACGGCGCTTCGCAGGAGGGTGACAAGCGTCTGCTGCTGCAGATCTTCTCGGAAACTCTCATGGGCCCGGTGTTCTTCGAGTTCATCCAGCGCAAGGGCGATGATGGTTTCGGCGAGGGCAACTTCAAGGCGCTGTTCGAATCCATCGAGCGTGACCAGATTCGCCGTGGTGTGCTGACCACCGAGTAATCCTGCCATTTGCTCCTGCCGGACATATCCGGTTCTTCCGGATGTTTCCGGCCCTGTAGGAGCAGGGCTTGCCCGCGAAGCTTTTAGCGCCCTCAAGGCCGTCTTCGCTGGCAAGCCAAGCTCCTACAGTCTGGTGTAAGCCAGCCTTTCAGCCAAACAAGCCCGCCGCGATATTGATCGAAAAGCCCAGTATCGCCGTATTGAACAGAAACCCGATCAACGATTGCGCCAGTACCACCCTGCGCATCGCTCGGGTCGCCACACCGACATCCGACGTCTGCACCGCCACGCCAATGGTGAAAGAGAAGTACAGGAAGTCCCAGTAATCCGGATACTTTTCACCATCGGCAAAACGCAACGGCGGCTCATCCTCATCTGACAGATAGAATTGCCGCGCATAGTGCACACTGAAGATCACTCCGATCAGCAGCCATGAACCCAGCACCGTCAACCCGGTAAAGGCGTAGTGCCAGGCCCGGGCATGCGCCTCCAGATCCTTGCCGCCGGCCAGCTCCAAAGTGATCGCCGCCAGGCTGGCAATCGCCGCGATCGACACGATCAGCAACACCGTCCCGGCATTCTCGTCCTCGCGTTCGACGAACCGCTGCACATCCTCCGGCCGGGACCGCACGGTCAGCCACAGCATCATGGCCAGGTAGGACCAGACGGCACTGTTCCAGCCAACAAGGACCTTGGTCAGTACCGGGCTGAGCGGCACCAGTACGCCAGCGGCCAGGCCGAGCAGGGTGGCGATGGTCAGGCGGGGATGGGTTCGGGCAAGGTGGGGCATGAAGGGGAGCCTGCAGTTTTTTTCAGATTTCCTGCACCTTAGCAGGAACTGCCACTTCAGAACTCGGGTTCCCTGTTCTGTCATATCCGCAAAAGGGTGTCGCGGTTCCCGTCGCCTGTAGCGCAGGGCTCTTTGCCACTCCCGAAAAAACACCATGAACTTGCAGTAAAAATAGCGAAATCACCCGATAAATAATTTGAAAATCAATCGCATCCACCCGAGGTTTTTTCCTTTATCTGTCACCGGAAGTTGAGAACTTCTGCGTCATGGCCTCAGCCCACAAGTCGTCTGGAACGAAGGCGACGCATCGAGCGCCATGGCGTCACGAACGAGCAACCTCAACGTACGAACACGACGAAAGGAGATTCTTCATGTTTAAGCGCAACGCTCTGGCAGTTTCCCTGGCTCTCGCCGCCCTGTGCACCGCACAGGCTGCAATGGCTGACCTCAACGGCGGCGGTGCCACCCTGCCACAACCGCTGTACCAGACTTCCGGCGTACTGACTGCCGGTTTTGCTCCCTACATCGGCGTAGGCAGCGGTGCAGGTAAAGCAGCTTTCCTGAACAACGACTACACCAAGTTCGTGGCCGGTACCACTGGCAAGAACGTACACTGGGCCGGTAGCGACTCGAAACTGACCCAGGCTGAACTGGATGGCTACGTCTCCGCTCACGGTGCCGCCTGGGGCCCGCTGATCCAGGTGCCATCGGTTGCCACTTCGGTTGCCGTGCCTTTCAACCTGGCTGGCGGCAATAGCGTAAACCTGACCGTTGACCAACTCTGCGGCGTGTTCTCCGGCCGTATCTCCAACTGGAACACCATCGTTCCAGGCGTCAACAAGAACATCCAGATCGTTTACCGCAAAGCCAGCAGCGGTACCACCGAGCTGTTCACCCGCTTCCTGAACGCCAAGTGCTCGGCTGCAACTGAAGGCGGCACCTTCGCTGTCACCACCACCTTCGGCACCAGCTTCTCGGGTGGTCTGCCAGCCGGTGCCATCAGCGCCGACCAGGCTTCGCCCGCTCAACCCGATACCAGCGCCGGTGTGATGGCGGCTGTCAACGCTGTAGAAGGCCGTGTGACCTACATGAGCCCCGACTTCGCCGCGACCACCCTGGCCGGTCTGGACGACGCCACCAAAGTGGCCAAGATCAACGGCCTGTCGCCAGCCCCTGCCAACGTTTCGGCCGCCATCGCTGCCGTACCGGTTCCAGCTGCCGCCAACCGTGCCAACCCCAACGCCTGGGTACCTGTTTTCGCTGCTACTGCCAGCTCGACCGACCCAAGCGTCGTAGCCTACCCATCTTCGGGTTACCCGATCCTGGGCTTCACCAACCTGGTGTTCAGCCAGTGCTACGCCGATGCGACCCAGACCTCTCAGGTTCGTGACTTCTTCACCCGTCACTACGGTGCCAACGCTGCCAGCAACAACGACGCCGCCATCACCGCCAACCGCTTCGTGCCGCTGCCGGCTGCCTGGAAAGTGGCTGTTCGCAGCAGCTTCCTGACCGCGACCAGCGCCCAGTACATCGGCAACACCAGCGTCTGCAACACCATCGGTCGTCCGCTGTAACCCTGGCTTCAACGACTGGCAATACCCGATCAGCAACGGTCCTGCCGTTGCTGATTTCTTGCGTCTGGGAGCACGGTTCCCGGCAGATGAATTTTCCATGACAGAAGTTCGGTCGCGACCTTCCGTAACCGCCTATCCGGTAATGAGCAACGCCCCGTCACCGATCGGGTCATGCGTTGCCGCCCTTGGCACGATCTGAAAAGGATGGAGTGATGCTGCGCTGCAAACCCTCGGCAAGACTCAACGCCCGGCGTCACGACGACGCCTCCTCGATCCTGCGGCTCAAGCCCCTGGTCCAGGCCATCGCCCTGTGGATGGTGGCGGGCAGCGCCCAGGCGGAAACAGCGTTCAGTTCGGCCTGGTTCACCAACAAGGGGGCCAACCTGTCGGCCACCGCGGCGCGCAACAACAGCGGACAGATTCCGGGTATCCCGACCCTGGCGGAGCAGAGCCGGGCCAACCAGCAGTTGCAGCGTTCGCTGGGCAGTCTCAACAGCACCGTCGCCGCCATCGCCGCCCAGCAGGCGGCCCAGGCGGCCGGTCGCCAGGCGGCGCTCGGCCAGTTGAGCAACATTCCCGATGGCCTGGGCAAGGGCGGCCTGCAGGTCGACAACAGCCTGACCCAGGGCTGGCTCAATGCCAAGGCGCCGACCCAGACCCAATCCGGTGGCAAGACCACCGTGACCATCGAACAGACCGCCGACAAGGCGATTCTCAACTGGGAAACCTTCAACGTCGGGCGCAACACCACGGTGGATTTCCAGCAGCAGTCGAACTGGGCGGTGCTCAACCGTGTCAACGACCCGCTGGCACGCCCAAGCGAAATCCAGGGCCAGGTCAAGGGCAATGGCACCGTGATGATCATGAACCGCAACGGTGTGGTTTTCAGCGGTTCCAGCCAGGTCAACGTGCGCAACCTGGTGGCCGCTGCGGCAACCATCAGCGACGATCAGTTCATCCAGCGGGGCATCTACGTCGACACCAATGGCACCCAGCCGACCTTCACCGATGCGGCGGGCAAGGTCGAGGTTCAGCGTGGTGCGATCATCCAGACCCTGGCGCCCACCTCGTCGACCGAGGCCGGCGGTTATGCGCTATTGCTCGGTTCCGAGGTGGAAAACGCCGGGACCATCGCTACTGCCAAAGGCCAGACCACCCTGGCCGCGGGTGACAACTTCTACATTCGTCGCGGTGTCGGTACCAGCAGCAACCAGCGTTCGACCACCCGTGGCAACGAAGTGGCGACTTCGCTGAAAGCCGGCAGTACCGCCGGCAAGGTGAGCAACAGCGGTCTGATCCTGGCCTCCACCGGCGATATCACCCTGACCGGGCACCAGGTACAGCAGAACGGTGTGGCGCTGGCGAGCACCTCGGTCGACACCCGTGGCACCATTCACCTGCTCAACTCGGCTACCGACACCACTGGCAGCGTGACCCTGGGGCAGGGCAGTACCACCGCGATCCTGCTGGAAAACACCGATGCTACTGCTCTTGACAGCCAGCGCAACAACGGCCTGACCGGTCTCGACGGTTTGCCAAACACCCTGATCACCGGGTTCTTCAACAACCTGAGCACGGTCAGCGATCGCACCGACCAGTCGCGCATCGAGATCGTCAGTGGGGGCAACGTCGACTTCCAGAAGGGTTCCATCACCCTCGCCACCGGCGGCCAGGTGGCCGTCAGTGCCGCCCAGCGCAGCCTGGTGCGTGATGGCGCGGTGATCGACGTTTCCGGCGCGGTCGGCGTGAAGGTCTCGATGGAGTCCAACAACATCAAGATCAACGTGCAAGGTAACGAACAGCGCGACGCACCGGTCAACCGTGACGGTGGCAAGCTGATCAACAACGACGTCTGGGTCGACCTGCGCGAGCTGGTGTTCGTCCCCGCCGGCACCAACGGCTATGCCACCGATCGCTGGTACACGGCGGGCGGTCTGTTGGAAGTCGGCGGGTATCTCGGTACCCAGGGCCACAACATCGGCGAATGGATGGCCCAGGGCGGCACGCTGACCTTCACCGGCAAGGAGGTGGTGACCCAGCAGGGCGCACAGCTCAACCTGTCCGGCGGCACCGTCGACGTACAGTCCGGCTACATCCGGCAGACCTGGCTCAAGGGGCCCGACGGTCGCCTTTACGAATTGTCCCGGGCCCCCGGAGACATTCTCTATTCGGGGATCTACAAGGGCTTCGAGTCCAGCAGTGCCCGCTGGGGCCAGACCGAGTATTTCTACAACCCGATGATCGCGCAGCAGCAACGCTATGAATCGGGTTACACCGTGGGCCGTGATGCTGGCAAGCTGGTGATCGGTACCAGCAACGCGGTGCTGGAAGGCCAGATCGTCAGTGAGGTGTTCAAGGGCGACCGGCAGAATCAGGCGCCGAACCTCAATCTCGATGGCTACCAGCAATCGCGCAACGCTGTCGCCCAGCGGGCGCAGCTGATTTTCGGCAAGTACACGCCGATCCATGACAAGAAGACCGGCACCCTGCGCTACAGCCTGGACGCGGTTGCGGACCAGGTGCAGATCGGCGACGGGGTCGAGCAGATTGCAGCCGGACTGGACCTGGACACCGCGCTGCCAGCCAATCGCCAGGGCACCCTGTACCTGGACAGCGATCAACTCAATGGTTTCCAGCTCGGCGCCATCAAGGTGGCGGCCAGGCAGCAGGTCCAGGTCAATGGCGACCTGGCCGTGGGCAAGGGCGGTGATATCACCCTGTACGGGCCGCAGGTCCGGGTCAATGCCAACCTGACCGCTCACTCCGGTAGCCTGCATCTGGGCAACGTGCTCAATCAGGTGAACTCCGCCAACCCGACCCAGGGCGTCATCGACCAGATCATCCAGCCGGCGGCTGGCCAGAAGGCCGTGGTCGACATCGTGGCTGGGGTGAAACTCGATACCACTGGCCTATGGAGCAACCTGGCGCTGGATGGCGATAACAGCCGGTTGCCCTATATCAACGGGGGGGCGGTTTCGCTACGCAGTACCGGTGATGTGACGCTTGGGACGGGAAGCCTGGTCGATGTCTCTTCGGGGGCTGCCCTGCTCAATAATCGCAAGCTCAGCGGTGGCAAAGGGGGTGACATCACCCTTGCTGTCAACGTGGGTAACTCCACGGCGGCAGCTGATCTGACGCTTGCTGGTGAACTGCGTGGCTACGGCGTCAACGGTGGCGGCACCCTGAAGCTGCAGGCCGGCAAGGTACAGATCGGCGACAGTTCGACACCGGCAGCTTCCGGTACCCTTCAACTGGCGGGCGATTTCTTCAACAAGGGGTTCTCGGCCTACGACATCACCGGAAACCAGGGGCTGACCGTCACCGACGGTACTCAGGTCGACGTAAGCATACCGGTCTATCGGGTCGGGGAGCAGGCCGGCGACATACCGTCGGGGGGATCGCCATCGACACTGCTGGAACGCTGGACGCCCGATCTCTACCAGAACGATGCCGCCAAGGGGGTGCTGACCCAGCGTAGCGGCGCCAGCCTGAGCCTTAACGCGGGGACGAATACATCCAGTGCTGCGGACATGGCCAGCACCGTACTGAATGTCGGCCGCGGTGCGCTCATCCATGTCGATCCCGGCCAGGCCATCGCCCTGAACAGTATCGGCCAACTGACGCTGGATGGCACGTTGAGCGCCTGGGGTGGCAAGGTCAGCCTGGGCGCGATCCCCACAGGGAGTTCGGATCAGGTCAATGCCATCGGCCATGGCCGCTCCATCTGGGTGGGCGAGCACGCCCTGATCGATGTGGCGGCCAGGGCCGTGACGGCGACCGATGCCAGTGGTCGCGTCTACGGCCGGGTGGCCAACGGCGGCAGTATCAGCCTGGGTGGCACGTTCGACGCCGCGACGGGCAAGGTCAAGGCGGCGGACCTGTTCCTGGTGGTTCGTGAAGGTGCACGACTGGAAGCCTCCGGCACACAGGCGATGCTCGACGTCCCGGGGCAGGGGCGCACGCTGGTCGCCAGCAATGGCGGCAGCATCACCCTGGCCTCGAACAACGGCCTGTACCTGGATGGCCGTTTCAATGCCCGCGCCGGCGCAGAGGGCGCTGCTGGCGGCACGCTGACGGTGGCCCTGCAAAGCCAGGCGTACTTGAAGGCGTTTGCCACCGATCGAGTGCTGAACTACCGCGAGTTGGTGCTCAGCCAGATCCGTCAGGCCAATACGCTACCGACCACGGCCGAGGACGCGGCGGGTGTGCTGACCTACGGGCAGGGCCGGTTCGGCGTCGACCAGTTCGAGGCTGGAGGTTTTGACAACCTGACCTTGTTCAGCAGTGGCCTGTTGAGCGTTGATGGCGATGTGACGCTATCGACCCGCCAAAGCCTGCAACTCTATTCCAGCTACCTGGGATTGACGGGCAACGCCGCGGATCAGGCTCGGGTTCGTCTTTCCAGCGCCTATCTGCTGTTGGGTGGGATGCTCGAGTCATTGGGGAAAGAGAGCTATGTCGTTCCCGGCCTGAACGGTCGTTCGCCAACCCCGCTGGGCCATGGTGTGTTCTCTGCGGATGCCAAGCTGATTGATGTGCGCGGTGACGTTACCTTCGGGGTCAAGAGCTCCGTCGCGTACCTGGGCCAACCGGCGGTGGCCATCGAGCGTCGAGGTTTCGACCAGGTGGAGCTGACCAGCCAGGGCGACTTGCGCTTCCTGGCGGTTTCCAGCGATACCGATCCGACGACAGGTCCCAAGACAGGTCTGTACACTGCCGGTGACATGACTCTGCGCGCGGCCCAGCTGTACCCGACCACACAGACCAGTGCCGCCATCATGGCGGGTTCCGGAGGCAGTGGTAGCGGTTTCGATCCGACGCGAACCTTGACCATCGGTCGCGTGGGCGATGCCAGTGCGCCGATTCCCTATTCGGCTTTTGGTCGCTTGCGGCTCGGGGCGGCGGTCATCAAACAGGGTGGCGTGGTCCGAGCGCCCCTGGGGCTGATCGAAATCGGCAGCGGCCTGGGCACCCCAGGCGTGGAGAAAGTGGAACTGCTTCCCGGCAGTATCACCTCCGTCAGCGGCAAGGGCCTGGTGCTTCCGTATGGTGGTACCTTCGATGGCCAGACCTATTACTACAACGGCAAGGCGGTGGAATTCCTCGGGCAGGGCGGTACACCCACCGCCAACCGCGGATTGCAGGTGGGTATCGCATTGGGTGGCAAGTCGGTGTCGGTCCTGCCCGACGCCACCCTGGACCTGTCCGGCGGTGGCGACCTGCTCGGTGCCGGTTTCATTTCCGGGCGTGGCGGTTCCACTGATGCGCGTTTCAATCCATTGGTCCAGTTCGGCTCCGATGGCAGCTTCCTGTTGCCGGGCCTGGCGACCAACCCGATCTATGCCATCGTGCCCGGCGTGCAGCCGGGTTATGCGCCGGTATCACCGGAAGGGGGCGCGGTCGACCCGATGATCGGCCAGCAGATCACTCTCGGTGCAGGGATTCCCGGGCTGCCGGCTGGCACCTACACCTTGATGCCTTCGACCTACGCCCTGTTGCCCGGTGCCTTCCGGGTCGAACTGAATGGTTTGGCAACCGGCGGCACGGCGGGTGGTACGCAACGGATGCGCAACGGATCGTGGTCAACCTCGGGCCAGTTGTCCATTGCCAACACCGGTATCCGCAACGGTGTCGCCAACCAGATCATCCTGACCTCCGGCGACGTCTTGCGTCGCTACTCGCAGTACAACGAAACCAGCTATGCACAGTTCGCGATTGCGGACGCGGCCCGCCTCGGCGTGCCCCGGGCCCTGCTGCCGAAGGACGCCCGGACGCTCAAGCTGGAGTTGGAAAAGGGCGCCGGGGAGAAAGCCTTCACCTTTGCGGGGATCGGCAAATTCGACGCCGCCGAAGGGGGGTATGCCGGTACGGTCGCGGTGTTGGGCAGTAACGGCTCCGCGTTGGAAATCGTCGGCGCCGGGCGCCAGGCCACGGCGCAGTTTGACGGTGTGACCCTGGATGCACAAAGCCTGAGTGCCCTGGGGGCGGGGCGCATGGTGATTGGCGGGTTGCCGACGCTGACCTATGGACAGGGCGGCAACTACATCACCCTGTCGAAACTGTCGAGCAGCATCGTCATGCGCGACGGCGCGACCCTGGGAGCACCGGAGGTGTTCCTGGCCACCGGTTCCGGGGACATCGTGCTGGAGCAGGGCGCCTCGATCACCACACTGGGTTACGGCAACGCCGCCTACGATGCCCGGAACGGCTTTATCTATCAGGTTGGCAACCTGCTCGCCGTCTCCAACGGTCTGCTCAATGTCGTCAACCTGCCTGAGGGCCAAACGGCGGTGACGGGCGGGATCAAGGTGGGTACCTGTGCCCTTGTCCCGTGCACCGGCCAGACTTCGCTGTATTCCAACGGCAGCATCGCCGCTGTCACGCCGACAGCGTTCCAGCTCGATGACAAGGTGCGTTACGGCACTCGTCACCTGACCCTGGCCCTGAACAATATCAACGTCGGTACGCCAGAAGCGCTGGCCGATGCGGTGGCCGGCAATCGGCTGCCGGCCGGCCTGACGCTCAACCAGCAACTGATCGATCGCCTGCTGCAAGGTGACACCCAGTCCGGTGCGCCGGCCCTGGAGACCTTGCAACTGTCGGCGCGTGATGCGTTCAACTTCCATGGCACCACGACGCTCGATACCTATGACGTACAGACCGGCAAGTCGCGCCTGAGCAACCTGATGTTGTCCACTCCGGCGATCTACGGTGCCGGTGGCGCTGGCGACGTGGCCACGATCCATACCGCCAACCTGATCTGGCTGGGCTCGGACAAGCCGGCCGGTTCGGTGATCGCTGGTGGCGCGGGAACCGGCAGCGGGCGCCTGGATATCAATGCCCAACGCATCGAGTTCGGTTATGGCGACTTCGCCCAGCCCAATACGGTCAAGAGCTTCGATCGCCTGGTGCTTGGTTTCGCCAACGTCAATCTCAACGCCAGCGAACGCATCACCGCCAACCACAAGGGCAGCCTCTCGGTCTACCGGAGCCAGGGTGCCTACGAGGCCGGCAAGGGCTTCCAGTACAGCGGCGGCAACCTGAACGTCCTGACACCGCTGATGACCGGTGAGGCTGGCTCGGTGAACCGCATCACCGCTGGTGGCACGATTGACGTTTCGTCGTCGGGCGCCGCTGTGGGTGAGGTGAACGGGCAGGGCGCCGAACTGGCCCTGCAGGGCAGCAGTATCCGACTGGCCAGCGCCGTGGTCCTGCCCAGCGGCAAGGTCACTCTGGGGGCGACCGGTGACGTGCTGCTCACCGATGATGCCCGGCTCGATGTGGCCGGGCGGGCCATTGTCTTCAACGACGTGACCAAGTACGGCTGGGGCGGCAGCGTCAGGCTGGAGAGCCGCAACGGTAATATCCACCAGGCGGCGGGCTCGCGTATCGACCTGTCGGCCAGGTACAACCAGGCCGGGACCTTGAGCGCGGTGGCGCTGGATGCAGCGGCCGGTATCGTTGACCTGCAGGGGCGTATTCTCGGCTCCAGCGGCGGTTATTACGATGCGGGCGGCACCCTGATGCCGTACACGGCGGCGGGCGTTGAGATCCAGGCCCAACGGCTGGGAGCGACGGGAACGCTCGATGAGCAGTTCGCCGCCCTCAACCAGCGGCTGAACGAGGGGCAGGTCACCGGTTCGCGCAGCTTCCAGTTCAAGCAGGGCGACTTGACCATTGGCGAGGGCCTCAAGGCCGGTGACGTGACTGTCTCCATCGACAACGGCAGCCTGCGGGTGAGCGGCACCGTCGATGCGAGCGGCGAGCGGGTGGGCAGTATTCGCCTGTCGGCGAAAAACGGCCTGACCCTGGACGGCAGCGCCGTACTCGATGCCCATGGTACGCGCCTGCGGGTCGACAGCTACGGCAAGATCATCGATTCGCCGAACCGGGCGATCGTCGAACTCAACTCGGGCAATGGTCAGTTGACCCTGGGCAGCGGTGCACGCATCGACCTGCGCCACGGCACCGATGGGCCGCTGGGCAATCTGCCGGGGCAGAACGACGGCCGTGCCCGCGGTACCCTGGAACTGAATGCTCCGCGCCTGGGCGGCACCACTGGCGGCGACATTGCCATCGATGCCAGCGGTCCGCTGACCATCCAGGGGGCGCGTTCGATCGCCGTCAACGGGACCTGGCGCTATGACGATGCGGCCTACGGCACCGATCCGGCGGCCAGCGGCCGTCCCTACCAGATCATCGACCAGGCCTACCTGGACGCCAAGCATCTGCAGAGTACCGCGTTCATCAATGCTGCCCTGGCCAATACCAGCCTGATGCAAGGCAAGCTGGCGGGCTTGAACAACGCCACCTATGCCGATGCCTTCCATCTGCGTCCCGGCGTGGAGATTGTCAGCGCGACGCCGGACGGCGACCTGGTGGTGCAAGGCGATATCGATCTGTCGGGTTATCGTTATGCCAGTGTGAACCCGAACACCCGGAAGACCGGGGTCTACGGTTCCGGCGAAGTCGGCAGCCTGACCTTACGGGCCGGTGGCGACCTGAATATCTACGGCAGTATCAGCGACGGGTTCGCGCCACCGCCGGCGACCCAGGACGACAAGGGCTGGATCTTGCTGCCAGGGAGCGACATCAATGGTGGCGATACCGTGGTACCGGGGGCCGGGGTGACGTTGGCCGATGGCACGACCTTCCCCGGCGGCGTCACTCTCAACTACGACTTGCCGATAAAAGGCTTGCAACTGGCGCCTGGAACCCGCCTGCCGGTATCGGCGACACTCGACCAGGCGCTGTCGCTGCCGGCGGGGACCGTGTTGGCGGCAGCGGTACGCGACGCCTCCGGCAATATTCTATTTGCCGCCGGTACGTTGTTGAGTCAGTCCCAGACCCTGGCGGCGGGCACCCAGCTGGATGCCGGCAGCCTGCTTCCGGTGGCGGCCAACTTCAAGGCCCTGACCTGGCCCAGGGGCGTGCCGTTGCCGGGCGTTGCCGGTACGACGCAGACCGTGGTCCTGAATGGGAACCAGGTTCTGTCCCGGGGTGCTCTGATTCCTTCGGGTACCGATGTAAAACTGCTGGCGGGCGTGGAGTCCATCCAGTTGCGTCCTGAGGTTGCCGGCCGCCAGGGGCAGATCTGGGCCGTTGCGCCGATGCTGGCTGAAGGTTCGCAGTCCTGGTCGCTGCGCCTGGTGGCGGGAGCCGACACCGAAGCGGCCGACAGCCGTATCGTCCAGCCGTACCCTGTCAGCGGTGACCTGCATCTGGCGGATACCCATTACGGCATGTTCGGCAAGGCCAAGCCGGGTGGCTATGTCTGGACCGAAGAAGGTTCGCTGAACTGGGCCGGCGATACCAGCCTGGTCGGCCAACCCATCGACTTCGATGCCATTGGCTACCCGGATCTGTGCACCGACAACCCGACGTTCTGCAAGGCAGCCACCAGCTATGTCTGGACCGAGGAGGGGTCGCTGAACTGGGCCGGCGATACCAGCCTGGTTGGCCAACCCATCGATTTCGATGCCATTGGTTACCCTGAGCTATGTACCGACAACCCGACGTTCTGCAAGGCGGTCGGTCAGTCTCAGTTGGTTGCCGGTAGCCAGCGCTTCAGCGTGGTTCGTACCGGTACGGCAGACCTTGAATTGCTGGCCGGTGGCGATCTGAAGATGGACTCGCTCTACGGCGTCTACACCGCCGGCAACTCATCGACAGCCACCTCCGCCAATGATCCCTACAACCAGGCCCGGGCGCGGGGGACCGGCGGAACAGTCCTTGGCGATGCCTTCGGTGGCTACGAGGAGCTGGTCAATGGCAGTGCCACCAGCGTTTACCGTGCCTGGTACCCGGACGCCGGTGGCAACCTGACCCTCAAGGTGGGCGGCGATCTCACCGGCAATATCATGGACCGTGTCTCGACTGGCCTGGGACGGCCCAACTCGGCGGACCTGGGCCATGACACCGCCGGTGTCGGCAACTGGCTCTGGCGCCAGGGCAGCGGCAGCGTCGACACAGGGGGACAGGCACAGCCAACCGCCTGGTGGATCAACTTCGGCACCTACACCAACACTGCCGCACTGGGCGGCAGTGGCGCCGACCAGATGGTCGGTTTCACCGGGTTCGGCACCCTGGGCGGCGGTAATGTCGATGTCCGTGTGGCGGGGGATGCGGGCATCCTGGCCCCCCTGTCCGGGGCGGCGTTTGCAACGTCGATCAACCCGCGCAGCCAGGGCCTGGTGCTTGCCGTTGGCAGCACGGGGCGGGTAGCGGCCGATGGCAGCGTGCAGATGACCGGCGGTGGCGATCTGAACCTGCGGGTAGGGGGCGCGCTGAACCCGGCCAGCGATCTCACCCAGGGACAGCAGAACGGTTTGCTGGTCGACCTGCGCGGGCATGTGCAACTCAATGGCGCATCGATGGGCAGCGTGGCCTTGCACTACGGCAACCAGGCCACGGACCAGGCACCTGGCGAGGTCAGGGCCTATGATCCGACGATCGCTACTCGCGCCCTCTCGGCCGGCGGCATGACGCTGGTTCCGGGGGATGCCACGTTCAATCTGTCTACGCTGGGCGATCTGGTCGTACAGAACGTGCAGGATCCGGGTAGGGTCGCCCTGATGAACGCCACGCCTTTTGTCAGCGGCGGCGTCAATGGTGCGGGCCAGAGCTGGTTCACCCTGTGGACCGGGCATACGGCGATCGATCTGTTCTCGGCCGGTGGCAACCTCACCCCCTATACCCTGGGTACCGTCACCGATGCGGCGGTGGTCTACCCCTCCATCCTGCGGGCGGTCGCGGCCAGCGGCAGTTTCTACTATGGCAAGGCTGCCACCAGCCAATTGAGAGACCCCGAATACAAGGCACCGTTACTGTTGGCACCTTCGGTGACCGGCGAACTGCAGTTCCTGGCCGGCGACTCCATTTACGCCAGTGGGTTCAGCGTCAGTCGTTCCGGCGCGGCCGCTGAAACGATGGCGACCCCTGGCGTCCGGCATTCGCGGGCTTGATCAACGGCAGTATGGTGACCAACGGCAACAACCTGTCGACGGATGGCAACACGGCCCAGGTACCGGCGGTATTGCCCCTGTTCGCCTTTGGCTCCGCCACCGCCTCCGACACCATTGCCGCCAGCCGTCTCCCTTCGCGCTTCTACGCGCTCAACGGCGACCTGCTGGGCGTCACCAGCGGCCGAATCATCAGCTTCCAGGGGACTGGCACTCCACGCTTTGGCCAGACCTGGTACGAAGGCGCCAGCCCGGTCTGGATGATGGCCGGTCGCGATATCGTCAGCAGCGGTACCGCACTGGGCAGCAGTGATTCGGGCATGACCGATATCAACAAATACACCAGCACCGGCAACCTGTTCGTGCACAACGACCCGAACGATGTCTCCATCGTTTCCGCCGGCCGCGACATTCTCTACAGCAACTTCACGGTGGCCGGTCCCGGTACCCTGGAGCTGACGGCAGGGCGCAACATCCTGATGGAAGACAAGGCCAGCATCACCAGCATCGGTGCCGTGGTCCCCGGCGACAGCCGCCCGGGTGCCAGCATCGTCATGCAGGCCGGCTTCGGCACGAATGGCGCGGACTACCTGCGTTTCGTCCAGACCTACCTGAACCCGGAGAACCTGGCACAGGCCGGCCAGTCGTTGAGCGGCGGCAAGGTGGCCAAGACCTACGAGACCGAACTGGTCGCCTGGCTGGCCGAGCGGTACGGCTTCAGTGGCACTGCCGATCAGGCGCGTGCCGACTACGCGGCCCTGTCGCCCGAGCAACAGCGGATCTTCGCCCGCGAGGTCTACTTCGCCGAGCTGAAAGCGGCGGGACGCGAGTACAACCAGGTTGGCGGACCACGCCAGGGCAGCTACCTGCGCGGTCGCGAGGCCATCGCCTTGCTCTTCCCGCAGACCGACGTGGCGGGCAACCCGATCACCTACCAGGGCGACATCACCTTGTTCGGTGGCGCCGGGGTACACACCGACTTCGGTGGCAACATCCAGATGCTCACGCCGGGCGGTGGCCAGGTATTCGGTATCGAGGGCGTGGCGCCACCGTCCACGGCCGGCGTGATCACCCAGGGTGCCGGCGATATCCAGCTCTATTCCCTGGACAGCATCCTGCTGGGGCAGAGCCGGATCATGACCACCTTCGGCGGTTCGATCATGGCCTGGTCGGCGGCCGGCGACATCAACGCCGGCCGCGGTTCGAAGACCACCGTGGTCTATACGCCGCCCAAGCGGGTCTACGACAACTGGGGCAATGTCACCCTGTCGCCCTCGGTACCGAGCACCGGGGCGGGGATCGCGACGCTCAACCCGATTCCGGAGATCGCGCCGGGCGACATCGACCTGATCGCGCCGCTGGGCACCATCGATGCCGGCGAGGCGGGAATTCGGGTGTCGGGCAACGTCAACATCGCGGCCTTGCAGGTGGTCAACGCGGCCAACATCCAGACCCAGGGCAAGTCCTCGGGGGTGCCGATGACCGCGTCGATCAACACCGGGGCCATGACCGCCGCCAGCTCCGCCGGCGCTGCGGCCTCCCAGGCGGCCGAAGACGCCGCGCGGCAGCAGCAACAGGCGGCGAAGCAGGATCGGCCGTCGGTCTTCACCGTCGAGGTGCTCGGTTTCGGCAGCGAACCGGTGACCCCGAGTCGCGACAGTGCCAGCCACACGCCAGCCTATAACCCCGACAGCCCGGTCCAGGTCCTCGGTGCGGGCCCCTTGAGCGAGCAGGCCAGGCTACGCCTGACCGAAGAGGAACGGGGCAACCTGACCTTGTAAACGCGGGTTCTTTCTCCTCTCTGGCGGCCTTGATGGCCGCCTTTTTTTGCCCGGCCGTCCTGTGGCGGGCAATCCCACTTCCATGGGCCCCACCGGCGCCTACGGGCATGGATTTTTCAGGCCGCATTTGCTGGCCGGAAAGCGCCAGGAATGAAGCTTTTGTGACAAAAGTTCGGTAGCACAAGGCCAGCCCCGTCTTGGATATGTAGAACGGGCAAGGGGGCGTCAGGCCCCGTTTTCCAAGGTTGCAGGGAACGCTGGAGGGGAGGGTATGGGGACTATGGAACGCTACTCGAAAGTGGGCATGCAGGAGCTGGACCAGCGCCTGTCGAAGATCGTCGAGGCGGCGCGCAAGAAGCCGGTGTCGGTCTATCGCTACGGTGCACCGTGGGTCTGGATCGTGTCCCAGGAAGATTGGCAGGGCGCCTTGAAGGAGGTCTCCAGCTACATCCCGCCCGGTCATTCGCTGGTGCTGCTGCGGCCACAGATCGACGACCTGCTCGACGAGCATCGCGACGTCCTGCTGGCGGCGGGGGCCAACGCGAAGATGCTGATCGCCCCGCAGACGGTGATGCACATCCTTCTGCTGCAACTGCTGTATTCGGTGCCCGGCGAACAGCAGTTGTACGAGCAGCTCAACTACAACCTGCTGTTCCGCTGGTTCGTCGGCCTGGACCTGAACCAGAAGGTCTGGAGCTTCAACGTCCTGAGCAAGGACATCGCCACGCTGCTGGACAACCCGCAGGCCGTGCTGCTGATCCAGAAAATCGTCGGTGAACTGTTCTGTGGCGCCCTGCTGCAGATGCCGGAGTTCTCGCTGAACTTCGCCTTGTTGCACACCTGGCTGGCAAGGCATCCATCGCTGGCGATCACGAACAACCAATGAGGCGCCAGGGGCGACAGCCCCGGCCATGCGGCCTCGACAACGCTCGGGGCCATTTCTTGAATCAAGGGGGCGGTGTGGAGCATCTGTTCTTCAAAGAGACGGCGCGACCGACAGGGGCACGACGCGCCTGGCCGGCCGGCGCGGGCCTGGTGCTGGCCCTGCTGGCCGGGCCATCGGTCGCCGAGGAGGCTCCGGTGGCCCGTCTGGTGGACGTCAACGAGTACGTCGTGCGCGGCAACACCGTGTTGCAGGCCCGGGATATCGAGGAAGCGGTCTACCCGTTCCTCGGTCCGCAGAAGGCCCTGGCCGATATCGAAGGCGCCCGCGATGCCCTGCAGAAGGTCTATCAGGCTAAGGGGTATCAGTCGGTGTTCGTCGAACTGCCCGAGCAAAAGGTCGAGGGTGGCATCGTCTTCCTGCAGGTCAGCGAAACCAAGGTTGGCCGGGTGCGCGTGGTGGGTGCCAAACACTATTCGCCGGTGGAGATCCGCGAAGACGTGCCGGCCCTGAAAGAGGGCGAGGTACCGGATTTTGCCAAGGTCCAGAGCGAGTTGGCGGCGCTCAACAAGGGCGCCGGTCGCCAGGTCATGCCGCTGGTGCGCGAAGGCCAACGGCCCGGGACCATGGACGTTGACCTGCAGGTCGAGGACCAGAATCCGTGGCACGCCAGCCTTGGGCTGAACAACGACTACAGTGCCGACACCAAGGAGCTGCGAGCAGTCGCCTCCCTGGGTTACGACAACCTCTGGCAACTGGGGCACAGCGTCTCGCTGACCTACTTCACCGCACCTGAGGACCAGAGCAACGCCAAGGTCTGGTCCGGTTCCTACAGCGCACCGCTGAGCGAGCGCTGGACCCTGCAGTTCTCCGGTTACCAGTCCGACAGCAATGTCGCCACCATCGGCGGCAGCAACGTACTGGGCAAGGGCCATTCCTATGGCGTCTCGGGTATCTACACCTTGCCTTCCAGCGGGGCCTGGGCCAACTCGTTCTCCATCGGCGTGGACTTCAAGGATTTCGAGGAAGAGCTGAAGTTCGGCAGCAGCAGCGACCAGATTCCGCTCAAGTACGCCCCGCTGACCTTTGGCTACAACGGCTACCGCTATACCGAAAACGCCCAGCTCGGCCTGGGCCTGAACCTGGTGGCGGCGACCCGCAGCTTCTTCGGCTATGGCAGCGATTCCGACGAGTTCGACTACAAGCGCTACCGTGCCAGCCCCAGCTTCACCGTGCTCAAGGGCGACCTGAATTACACCTACACCTTCACCCGCGACTGGCAGTCGGCGTCCAAGGCAGCCTTCCAGCTGGCGTCCGGCCCGCTGGTGTCCAACGAACAGTTTTCCGCCGGGGGCGCCACTTCGGTGCGTGGCTACCTGGCGGCCGAGCGCTCGGGTGACAGCGGGATGCTGTTCTCCCAGGAACTGCGCACGCCATCGCTGGCCAGGTTTGTCGGCAGCTACGTCAAGGAGTGGCGCTTCTACGCCTTCGCCGAAGGCGCGCGGCTGACCCTGGAAAAGGCCCTGCCCGAGCAGGAAGACGAATACAGCCTGGCCAGCGTCGGCCTGGGGACACGCGCCAGCCTGAGCAAATGGCTGTCCGGCAGCCTGGATTGGGGCTACCCGCTGCTCGACGGCCCGAACACCCGCAAATACGACTCACGTCTGCACTTCAGTGTGCAGGCGACTTTCTGACCCTTTTACTGACGGAGAACCACCGCATGTCACGCTTAATCGTGTCCCTGTTGATCTGCCTGGGCTTCGTGCTCCCGGCCACCGCCCAGGCCTGGTGGCAGGACGACTGGCATTACCGCAAGCAGATCAGCGTCGACACCACGCCCCAGGGCGCGGCCATCAGCGAGGCCCTGGGTCGCACCAGCCTGCTGGTGCGCCTGCACACCGGCAACTTCACCTTCGACGGGGTCAAGGAAGACGGTTCGGACCTGCGCTTCATCGCGGCCGACGACAAGACCGTGCTCAATTATCAGATCGAAAGCTTCGACCCGCTGATGGGCTCGGCGCTGATCTGGGTCGATGTGCCCAAGGTCGAAGGCGGCCAGCGCCAGGACATCTGGATGTATTACGGCAACCCGAAGGCCCCGGCCACCAGCAATGGGCAACTGGCCTTCGAACCGAACTACACCGCGGTCTATCACTTCGATGGCGCGCCGGGGACGCCGGCGAAGGATGCCACGGCCTTCTCCAACCACGCGCAGAACGCCACCGGCAGCCGTATCGACGGGGTGATCGGCGCGGCCTTGCAGTTCAGTGGCCAGCCGCTGCTGTTGCCGGCCAGTCCGTCGCTGCAATACAACGCCGGGGGGGCCTTCACCCTGAGCGCCTGGGTGCGTCTGGACCAGGCTTCGGGCGAGCAGTTGCTGATGGCCCGGCGCGAAGGCGGCCATGCCTTGCTGCTGGGGGTCAGCCAGGGTACGCCCTTCGTGGAGGTCAACGGTCAGCGCGCGGTATCGACCCAGCCGCTCAACCCCGGCCAGTGGCAACACCTGGCGCTGACCGCCCAGGGCAGCAAGGTCTCGCTGTTCGTCAACGGCCGTGAGAGTGCCAGCCTGGCCCAGGAAGTCGCGGCGTTCAATTCGCCGATCGCCCTGGGCGGCGACCTGCCGGCTGCCGACCCCGCGGCGGCGGCGAGCCCCTTCGCCGGCTTCCATGGCGCCATCGATGAGCTGCGTTTGTCCAAGGTCGTGCGGCCGGCCGCCGTGCTGCTGGCCGATGCCGGCGCGCAAGGCGCCGAGTCGAAGCTGGTGGCCTATGGCGCCGATGAGGAACAGTCCGGTTTCGGCTTCGGCAGCCTGGGCTTCCTGCTCAAGTCGGTGCCGGCGGATGCCTGGGTGATCATCGCCATCCTGGTGCTGATGATGCTGCAGTCGTGGGTCATTATGGTCCGCAAGAACCGCGCCCTGAGCCGTGTCAGCCGCGCCAACGAGGCGTTCCGCGAGCAGTTCGCCCAGGTCGGTACGCGCCTGGAAATGTTCGCCGACGACCAGGACCTGGCCCGCCGCCTGGAGCATTCCTCGCTGTGGCGCCTGTATCTGGTGGCGGTCAAGGAGATTCGCACCCGTCGCGCCCAGGGCGCCGATACCTCGTCGGTTTCGGCGGCCACCATCGAGGCCATCCGCTGCTCCATGGACGGTGTGCGCACCCGGGAGAACCAGCAACTGGGTTCGAAACTCTCGACGCTGTCCAACGCCATCGCCGGCGGCCCGTACATCGGCCTGCTCGGTACGGTGCTGGGGATCATGGTGGTGTTCCTCGGCACGGCCATGGCCGGTGACGTGAACATCAACGCCATCGCTCCGGGCATGGCCGCAGCCCTGCTGGCCACCGCCATGGGCCTGTTCGTCGCGATCCCGGCACTGTTCGGCTACAACCGGCTGATCACCCGCAACAAGGAAGTCAGTGCCGACATGCGGGTGTTCGTCGACGAGTTCATCACCCGCCTGGCGGAAATGCACGGTGAGGGGCAGAGCCATGACGCCAATCGTGCCAGGCCCGCCCAGGCCGGCCAGCATGCCGTCGACCTGCTATCGGTCTGAGGGGAGGGAACTGCCATGGCTTCCGTAAACGCCTCCCATGACGACGATGACGATGCCGCCGTCGACAGTATCAACATCACGCCCCTGGTGGACGTGCTGATGGTGGTGCTGGTGATGTTCATCCTGACCGCCACGGCCCAGGTCTCGGGGATCCAGATCCACCTGCCCAAGGCCAGTGCCTCGGTGTCGCTGTCCGAGGCCAAGACCAAGGCCATTTCGGTCAACGACGGTGGCCAGGTGTTCCTCGATGCCTATCCGGTGACCCTGCCGGAGCTGGAGGAACGCCTGCGTATCGAGAAGGCGCAGAACCCGGACTTTCCGATCATCGTGCGCGGCGACGCCACGGTGCAGTACCAGAAAGTCATCGAAGTGCTCGACCTGCTGCGGCGCCTGGAGCTGTCCCAGGTCGGGCTGGTCACCGGCAAACCGAATCAGGGATGACCATGACCGCGAAATTACCGATCAGCCCCGAGCCCGTGAAGCCGTCGCCGCTGCGCCTGTTCAAGTGGGGCGCCGGGCTGCTGCTGGGGGCGGCTGCCGCCTGGTTCCTGTGGCAGTGGGCGCATGACATGAGCGGGGTACGGCGTGAGGCGCCGAAGGTGCCGATGATCATCCCGTTGCCGCCTCCACCACCACCGCCGCCTCCGGAGCCGGAGAAACCCAAGGAGCCGGAACCGCCGGTGGAGGAGAAGGTGCCCGAACCGACGCCCGAGCCCGAGGACATCAAGCCTCAGGAAGAGGCACCGCCGTCACCGGCGGACGACCTGGCCAACCCGATGCAGATCGACGGCGACGCCCAGGCCGGCGGCGACGCGTTCAACATCGGCGCGGGCAAGGGCGGTGGCATGGCCGGTTCCGGCGGGGGCGGGCTGGGCACCGGTACCTACAAGCAGTACCTGGCCGCGACCCTGCAACGGCTGCTGCGTGACGACCCGGACCTGCGTCGGCTGGCGTTTTCGGTGCAGGTCGATTTCTGGCTTTCGGCGGACGGCGATGTGCTCAAGGTGGCCATGGTCAAGGGGACCGGCGAGCCGAAGATTGACGAGCGGATCATCGCGTCCCTGCAGAACGCACCGCGTTTCAGGGAGCGCACACCGGCTTCATTGACCTTGCCCATTCGCGTATCGCTCAAGGGCCGACGCCCGGACTGATCGAACACTTTCACGCTTTTCAACAGGAGTTGTGTGCAAATGATTTCCAACGTGAATCGATTGACCCTGGCGGTCGGCATGGTCATCGCGACCCTGGTCGGCCAGGCGGTGGCGGCGCAGCCCGCCGCGCCTTCGCAGAACGCCACGATCAATCTGATCCGCCTGCTGGTGCAGCAGGGTGTGCTCAAGCAGGAACAGGCCGATGGCCTGATCGCCCAGGCCGAGAAGGAGGCAGTCCAGGCACGTCAGGCCAACGCCGTGGCGGCTGCGGCCCCTTCGGCCACGCCGGGAGAGGTGCGGGTGCAGTACGTGCCGGCGATCGTCCGCGAGCAGATCCGCGACCAGGTCAAGGCCGAGGTCATGGCGACCGCCAGGCAGGAGAACTGGGCACAACCCAACACTTTCCCGGACTGGGTCTCGCGCATCAGCTTCGACGGTGACCTGCGCGTGCGCAATGAGTCCCGCTACTTTTCGGGTGGCAACGGCAACACCCTGGTCGACTACGCCAGGATCAACAGCGGCTCGCCCTATGACGTGAACCGGAGCACCAACACCCAGTATCCGCCGCTGCTCAACAGCCGCGAGGACCGCGAGAACCTGTTCCGCCTGCGCGCCCGCCTGGGCATGAAGGCGGTCCTGACGCCCGAGTGGGTCGCCGGCGTGCGCATCGGCACCGGCTCCGACAACAACCCGGTCTCGACCACCCAGACCCTCGGCGGCGGCTTTGCCAAGAAAGACATCTGGCTCGACCAGGGGTATATCAGCTGGAAACCTTCGCAGGACCTGACGGTAACCGGCGGGCGCTTCGCCAACCCGTTCTATTCCACCGACATGATGTACTCCAACGACCTGAACTTCGACGGCGTGGCGGCGGTGTTCAATCACACGCTCAACAGCGAATGGGGCCTGTTCGGTACCCTCGGGGCATTCCCGGTCGAATACACCTCGGATTCGGAAACCAGCAACGGCATCGACAAGGCCGACAGCCAGAACAAATGGCTGATCGGCGGGCAGATCGGCGCCAACTGGAAGATCAACGCCGACAACAGCCTCAAGGGCTCGGCGGCCTACTACAGCTTCAACGATATCGAGGGCAAGCGTTCCAGCCCTTGCAAGCCGTGGGACGGCCAGCCGGGTTGCGACACGGATGGCACCCGCCTGGCCTTCATGCAGCACGGCAACAGCGTGTTCCTGTTGCGCAACATCACGCCGAACCCGACCAACCCGAACCTGACGCCGCAGCCGCAGTACCTGGGCCTGGCCTCGGAATTCAACGTGCTCGACCTGAACCTGGCCTGGGATACGCAACTGCCCGAAGACTTCAAGCTGCGCAGCCAGGCCAACTTCATTCATAACCTGGCGTACGACAAGGGCGAGATGCTCAAGCGCTCCGAAGGCCAGATCGTCAATAACATCAACAGCAACGGCGAGTTCGAAAGCGGTGGCAGCGCGTTGATGATGCAATTCACCCTCGGCAACGCGCTCGAGCTGAAAAAGAAGGGCGACTGGAACCTCTACGCCGGCTACAAGTACATCCAGCCGGACGCCTTGCCTGACGGTTTCAACGACTCCTCCTACCACCTGGGCGGCACCAACGCCAAGGGTTACTTCATCGGCGGCAACTACAGCCTGGACAAGAACATCATCGCCTCGGCCCGCTGGTTGAGCGCCGAGGAAGTCTACGGCGACCCGTTCCAGGTCGATGTCTTCCAACTTGAGCTGAACACGCGCTTCTAAGCCCGAAGGAGAATCCCCATGAACAGGCGAATCCCGGCAGCGTTGTGCCTGCTGACCGTTGGTCTCTTCACTGCCCACGGCGCCAGCGCCGAAGGCATGGAAGAGCGCCTGCGGACCCAGCTGCGCAGCACCACCCAGCAGTTGCAGGCGCTGCAAAGCGAGCAGGCCCAGGCCAGTGCGGCACGGATTGCCGCCGAGAACCAGGCCAGGGCGGCCCAGGATCAGATCCGGCAGTTGACGGCCGAGCTGGCCAGGGCCAAGGGCCTGAGCGAGCAACTGGCTGGCCAGCAGCAGGCCCTGCAAAACCAGGCCCAGGCCTTCTCCGTGGCGGCCAACGAGCAGTTGGGCAAGTACAAGAAGGCCTATGACGACCTGCTGGTGATGGCCAAGGCCAAGGAAGCCGAACGGGCCAGGTTGCAGGGCCAGTTGACCGAGCGTGACACACAAGTGCAGCAATGTTCAGCCAAGAATCAGCAGATGTACGGCATCGCCAAGGACATCCTCGCCGCCTACGAGAAGATCGACGTGGCCGAAGTGATGAAGATCCGCCAGCCGTTTGCCGGCAGCGCCCGGGTCAAGTTCGAGGAAATGGCCCAGGCCTTTGGCGATGACCTCTACAAGAACCAGTTCGATGCGACCCACGCATCCCTGAACCCATGACACAAGGAAGAACCTCCATGAGCGAGCAACTGATCGAACAAGTTACCCCCGACAGCCTGACCGAGCTGCTGCAAGGCGCCGGCTACCGGGTCAACCGCACCGAGCAGAACGGTATCGTGCAACTGCTCAGCGCCAGCCAGGGCATCGGCTATGCCGTGCGTTTCGGCAACCCGGGCGCGCAGGAGGGCGGTTATGTCGACTTCACCTACAGCTGCGCCCTGCGTGTGCAGGGCGAGCTGCCGGCCGGCCTGGCCGAGTTGTGGAACGCTTCGCGGCGTTTCGCCCGCTTGTCGGCGCAGGGCGAGTTCCTGGTGATGGAGATGGACGTGGTGGTCGCCGCGGGCGTCAGCGTCAACTACCTGCGGGCCAACCTGGAGCTGTGGGATCGCCTGTTGCAGGAGTTCATCGTCTACCTGCGCGAATACAGCCAGCAGGCCGCGCAGTTGCAGGCCAAGGCCCAGGCTGCGGCCGAGCCGGAGCAAACCCGTGAGGAGGAGGCCGCCCTGTGAACAAAGGCAACCTGCTGGCCGGCGCGGGCGCGCTGGCCGTGCTGGTCGGGGCCGTTGCCCTGGCCATGCGTCCGGGTAACGATCCGGTGGCGGCGGTGCAGCCGGCACCGGCCGCCGTACCAGCCACCGCGAGTGCGCCGACGGTGGCCCGGCTGGGCAACCAGCAAGTGTCCCCGCAAGAGCTGAAGGCGCTGTTCGCGGCGTTGCCGCAGGCGTCGCGCGAGCAGTTGCGCAGCAACCGCGGCGCCCTGGAAAGCTGGCTGCGCACCCGCCTGGCGGAGAAGGCGGTGCTCGAACAGGCCGATGCCCAGGGCTGGCGCCAGCGCCCGGAAATCGAGCAGCAGACCCGGGCGGCGACCGAGCAGATCGTCTTTCGCAACTACATGGCCTCGGTCAGCCAGGTGCCGGCCGACTACCCGAGTGACGAGGAGCTGCAGCAGGTCTACGACAGCGGCAAGTCGCAGTGGCAGACGCCGGCGCTGTACCGGGTCAGCCAGATCTTCCTGGCGGTGTCCGATCAGCAATCGCTGGAAAGCGTGCGCAGGCAGGCCGTGGACCTGAGCCGCAAGGCCCAGGCCGCACCGGGCGAGTTCGCCGCCCTGGCGACCCAGTATTCCCAGGACCGCGAAACCGCCAGCCGCGGTGGCGATACCGGACTGCAACCGCTGGAGCAACTGATGCCGCAAGTGCGCGGGGCATTGTCGCGGCTGAAGGTCGGCCAGGTGGCCGATCCGGTGCAGAGCCCGGCGGGCTTTCATATCGTCAGGCTCACCGAGCTGCAGCCGGCACGCACGGCCACTCTCGACGAGCTGCGCGATCGCCTGCGTGAAGCCCTGCGGGCCCAGCGTCAGCAGCAGATTGCCAAGGCCTATCTGGAAGGCATGCTGAACACCGCGACCCTGAGCATCGATGGCGCGGTGCTCAACCAGGTACTGGAAGACAAACACTGACGGGAAACTTGCCATTGGATGGTTGGGCGCCGTGAGGCGTCGACAGGGAGTCTGAATGATGTCGTTGAATGAACCCGCCCAGCGTACGGGCGACATGGAGTATCACGGCCCCGTCGAGACGCACGGGGGCTGGTTGGCGCTGGCCGAGCGGATCGAGCCGGAAACCGCACAGTTTTTTCTCGCCAGTGCGCGCTGTGGCTGCTTCATGCAGGCGGCGCGCAGCCTGAATATCAAGTCGACCCAGTTGCGCAAGCAGTTGGCGGCGCTTGAAGACCAGCTCAATCGGCCACTGTTCGTCTACCAGGGCAGCGCCCTGACCCTGAGCCGTGAAGGCCAGCACCTGCAGGCGCAACTGTTGGCCCTGGCCCACGAACGGCGGCTGCCGGTCATGGAGCAGCCACTGGTCAGGCTGGCGATTGCCGAGTCGATCCTGCACGACATCCTCGGTCGCGACCTGATCGCCCTGTTGCGTCGCAACGCCAGCGTGCGCCTGGAAATCATCCCGGTGGACAGCGTCCTGTCGTTGCAGGCGTTGAGTGCCGAGGTGGTGGTCTGGCTGTCGGATGGCGACTCGCCACTGCCCGGGCCGAGTTTCGACACGACCCCACCGCAGCCCCTGGCGCGGCTGGATTACCTGCCGCACATCGCCAAGCGCTACTCGCGGGTGGCGGTGCGTCCGGACTCGCTGCAGGACCTGGAGGACTACATGCTGGTGCAGTGGCAGCAGGATCGCCAGGTCGAAGGTTTCCAGCCGTGGAACAACGTGCTGGAGCAGCGCCTGGCCGGCGTGGTGCAGGTGCATTCCTACGAGCTGATGCTGGAAATGATCCGCTGCGGTGCCTGCATCGGTCTGCTGCCGCGCTACATCACCCGCTTCGACCGTGGCCTGGCGGCCTTGCCCGGCCTGTTCCACGAGGGCATGCAGCGGCGTGCCTGGCTGGCCACCCGGCGTGGGGCCGAGGGCAGGGAAGAGGTGCAGATGATCGTCGAGCTGATATTGAACACCTTCAGGGAGCGGCGGGAGTGGTTTGAGTAGGTCTGGCGGCCTGTGTGGCTGATTCGCCTGTAACCGTACAGGCCGCTACACTGGGCGGCCTTGTCATTTTTCATGGATTAAAAAGACGATGCCCGCCGACACTCCCGCCATCACCCTCGAACGTTTCCGCGAAGCCCATATCGACGGCGTCACCGCGCTGTACAACGAGCCTGCGGTCTGCCGTCAGGTCCTGCAGATGCCGTTCCAGTCCGCCGAGGTGTGGCGTCAGCGGTTGCTGCAGAACCAGGGCAACGAGCGCCAGCTGTCGCTGGTGGCGTTGCATCAGGGCGTGGTGATCGGCAGTTGCTCGCTGGAGCAGTATGCGCGGGTGCGGCGCAGTCATGCCGGGAGTATCGGCATGGGCGTGGCGACGGCCTGGCAGGGCAAGGGCATCGGTTCGCAGTTGCTGGCGGCGGTGCTGGAGGTGGCGGACAACTGGATGAACCTGCAGCGGGTCGAGTTGAGCGTCTATGTCGACAACCAGGCGGCCCAGGCCCTGTACCGCAAGTTCGGGTTCGAGGAGGAGGGGGTGATGCGCGCCTATGCGATTCGCGATGGAGTGTTGACCGATACGCTGAACATGGCGCGGCTTCGCCTGGGGCGCGTTGGGCGGTAGACCCTGTGGGAGTTTTCAACTGTCCTTGGCAGGCTGTGGCCAGCCCCCGCCCAGTGCCTTGTAGAGCTGCACCAGGTTGGTCGACACGCGGGTCGCGCTGTCGGCCAGTTCGCTCTGGTTGGCGATCAGCGCTCGCTGTACGCCCAGCACGTTGATGAAGTCGACCGCACCCTCCTTGTAGCGCTGCCGGGCATTGGCCAGGGCGATCCGGTTCTGCTTCACCGCTTCTTCCAGGGCCGCATGGTGACGCTGTTCGGCGCTGTAGTCGGTCAGCGCATTGTCCACCTCATGCCAGGCAGCGAGCACCGTACGCTGGTAGTTCAACGCCGCTTCCTGCTGCTGGTGCTCGCGCAGTTCGAGCGTTCCGGTCAACCGGCCGCCCTGGAAGATCGGCAGGTACAGGCTGGGACCGAAACTCCATTGCCGCGAACCCCAACTGCCGATGTCCGAACCCTGCAGCGCCTGGAAACCAAAGCCGCCGCCTAGGCTGACCCGTGGATAGAAGTCGGCCTCGGCCACGCCGATGGCGGCGGTGGCGCGGTGCAGGGCGGCTTCGGCCTGCTGGATGTCAGGGCGCCGTTGCGCCAGTTCCGAAGGCAGGCCGACCGGCACCCGGAGCGGGGGCAGGGGAATCGCTGCCGGAGGCAACAGCCGTGCGCTCAGGCTGCCCGGCTGTTCGCCGAGCAGATAGCTCAGGGCATTGATCAGATGGGCCTGCTGCGCCTCGAGCAAGGGCAGGCGGGCTTCGATATCGGCAACCTGGGCGGCGGCATTGGCGGTGTCCAGCTGGGTGGTCACGCCGTTGTCGTAGCGGGTCTGGGTGAGGTCGCGACTCTGCCGGGCGATGTCGAGGTTCTGCCGCGCCACTTCCAGGCGCGCCTGGGTACCACGCAGGCGCAGGTAGTCAGTGGCGGTTTCCGCCGCGACGCTGAGCAGCACGCCGTCGCGCTGGGCGCGGCTGAGCTCGACCGCGGCCCCGGCGCGTTCGAGGCCGCGTCGTACATGGCCCCACAGGTCGACTTCCCAACTGGCATCGAGGCCCAGGTTCCACAGCTCGAAAGGCGATTTGCCGCTGTGGCCCGAGGCGTCCATCAGACCGACGGCGCTGTTGCGCTGGCGCTGGTAGCTGCCGTCGGCCGCCACCCCGGGCAGTTGCTCCGCACCGGCGATCTGGCGGGCCGCCCGGCTCTGCAGCAGACGTTCATTGGCGGTGCGCACATCGAAGTTGGCCTGGGCGGCGCGTTCGACCAGTTCGCTCAGCAACGGATCGTTGAATTGCCGCCACCAGTGGGCCTCGATGGCCCGGGTGGCGGCATTGCTGCGCACCTCCCGGGGTTCTGCGGCCCAGGTGGCGGGCAGTCGAGCGGCAGGCCTGGAGAAGTCGGGGCCAACGCTGCAGGCGCCGAGTCCGAAAAAGGCCAGCAGGTAAAAATAGCCACGCATCCTATCGATTCTCCAGGGTGATGACCCGGGCAATCACCGACATGCCGACCCGCAGGTCGTTCAGGCCGGGCTGGTCATGGTCGAAGACGATTTTCACCGGAATCCGTTGTACCACCTTGGTGAAGTTGCCGGTGGCGTTGTCCGGGGCAATCGCGGAGAAGCTCAGGCCGGTGGCGGGCGCGAGACTGTCGACATGGCCGTTGTAGGTGCGGTCGGGAAAGCTGTCGATGCTGATGTCGACGGCCTGGTTCGGCTGCATGTGGGCCAGTTGGGTCTCGCGGAAGTTGGCGACGACGTAGGCATCGCTGATCGGGACCACCGCCATGACTGCCTTGCCCGGCGCGACATAGGCGCCGACGCGGACGCTGCGTTGGCCGACCACGCCATCGTGGGGCGCGACGATCCGGGTATAGGACACCTCCAGATCGGCCTTGAGCAGCGCGGCGCGGGCCTGTTCCACTGCTGCGTGGGCCATCTCCAGGCGGGCCTTGAGCACTTCCCGGTTCTTCTGCTGTTCCAGCCTGGCCGCCGCGTCGTGGTCGTGCACGGCCTGCCAGCGGGCCAGTTCGGCATCGGCTTTCTGCTGTTCTTCGCGGGTGCCGGCACCGGAACTGGACAGGTTGCGATAGCGCTGGGCATTGGCCTGGGCGAACTTCAGTGAGGCCGCCGTCGAGCGCAGGGTGGCGTCGGCCTGGGTGATCAGCGTCGCCTGGCGTTCGAGCTCCGCCGCAAGGTCCTTCACCTGGGCCTGGGCCGCGTTGACCGCGGCGATGGCAGCCGCCTGCGCGGCCTGATAGTCGCGGGCATCGATTTCCAGCAGCAGTTGGCCGGCCTTGACCGGTTCATTGTCGGCCACCGCGACCTTGCTCACCACGCCGGCGATCTGCGGGGCAATCAGTACCGAATCGGCGGTGATGCGGGCGTCGTCGGTGCTCTGCGTGCCGTCGTTGCGCAGCAGGTGATAGCCGCTGTAAGCGACGATCAGGAGTACGGCACCCCCGACCAGGCTGAGAGAGAGTTTCGGTTTCATGGCATTTTCGGCGCTTGGGGAGGGAAAGGGCGGGTCGGCAGGGTCAACAGGAGAATCGTCAGGATCGCCATCAGCCCGATCATGGCCAGGAAGGCATCGCTGAAACTCAATACGAAGGCCTGTTCGCGCAGGCGCGCGGCCATGCCGGCCAGCGGCTGTTCATCGAGCAGCGGAATCAGGGCCTGCTGGTTGGCGGCCCATTGGTCAACCAGGGTGTTGGAATGCAGGTGCTGGCGGGTGGTGATGAAATTCTCCAGCAGGACCGCGCCGATCACCGAGGACAGGCCACGCAGCGAATTGACCATGGCCGAGGCGAAGGGGCCCTCGATGGGCTGGATCACGCCGGTGGCGACCATCAGCAGCGGTACGACGATCATCGGCTGGCCGAGGGCCTGCAGCAGTTGCAGCGGGTAGAAATCTTCGCGGACCCAGGCGCTGGTCAACTGCGAGCCACCGAGGCAGGCCAGGGTCATCAGCAGCAGGCCGCAGGCGATCACGTAGCGCGAGTCGACCCAGTTGCGGTTGATCACTGTGGCGACCAGGGGCGCCAGCAGCAGTTGCGGCAGGGCGATCAGCAGGGCCAGCGGCATGCTTTGCTCGGCGCGGTAGCCCTGGATATGGGCCAGGTAGTTGGCGGGCAGGGCGACGCTGGACATCGAGACCATGACGAACAGCGCCAGGGTGGCGATGCCATAGGCGAAGTTGCGCCGTTCCAGCAGTTGCACCTTGAACAGCGGCAGCGGGTGGAACCACTCGTTGAGCAGGAACAGCGGCAGGCAGAGGGCCGCGCCACCCAGCAGCAGGCCGATCAGCGGCGAGGCGAACCAGTCCAGGCGTTCGCCCTGCAGCAGGCCGATCACCAGCATGGCCAGGCCGCCGCAACCGAGCAGCGCGCCGCGCCAGTCGGCCTGCCTGAAACGCTCCAGGCGCAGCGGGTCCTGCGGGATGCCGTAGGCGATGAAGGCGGTGGCGAGCAGGCAGCAGGGTGCGATCTGCCAGAACACCAGGCGCCAGTCGAGGTTTTCGGTCCAGGTGGCGGCCAGGGGCAGGGAAATGTTCGGGCCGAAGGTGGCGGTGAGCGCATAGGCCGACAAACCGTAGAGCTTGTAGTGCCAGGGCAGGAAACGCAGGGCCACGGTCATCAGCAAAGGCGGCAGGGCGCCGCCGGCCAGGCCCTGCAATACCCGCAGCAGCAACAGCGCCTCAAGGTTCGGCGCCAGGGGGCAGAGCACGCCGAAAAGGCCGAAGGCCAGGGTCATGGCCATGGCGAAGCGCCGCAGCGAGAAGGTCACCGCCAGCCAGGGCGCGATCAGCATCGCCGAGACTTCCGCCGCTGCATACAATGCGCTGATCCAGGTGCCTTCGTCATGGCCGATGCCGAACGCCCCCAGCACATCCGCCAGTGCCAGTTCGGTGACGCGGTCGTTGATGCCCGAGGTCAGGGCGGCGATCAGTACGCCGACCAGTCCGATGATCAGCCGCCGATCGAAGGGAACGGCCACGGGTGGCCCGGGGGGTGGGGACAGCATGCACGCAAATCCTGTGGAAGGCGGTTGCGCGAAAACGTCACCGCTAACAATATTTCGGTACACTGTATCAGTGAGCGGTACAAAGGAGCAATGTCGATGTCAGTCCCTGAAACCGAACGTGGGGGTATCCAGGTGATCAGCCGGGCGGCTGCCATTCTGCGCTGCCTGGAGGACGAACCGGGGGGCTTGAGCCTGGGGGCGATCGCCAAGCGCATCGATCTGCCGCGCTCGACGGTCCAGCGGCTGGTCGATGCCCTGGCCCAGGAACAGTTACTGGAAATCCAGGGGCCGGCCGGGGTGCGCCTGGGGCCGGCGCTGATGCGCCTGGCGTCCCACAGCCATATCGATGTGACGCAAAAGGCCAGGCCCTACCTGGAACAGCTGTCGCGCGAGACCGGTGAAACCGCGGTGCTGCTGCATGCCAGCGGTGCCGAGTTGCTGATTCTGCAGATGGCGGTGTCGAACCAGCCGTTGCGGGTGGTGCCGGATGCCAGTTCGTTCCTGACCATGCATGCGACTTCGGGTGGCAAGGTGCTGTTGGCGCGGATGAGCGACGAGGCGGTGGTACAACTGCTGGGCAAGCAGCTCAAGAGCCTGACGCCCATGACCAAGACCCATTGGCCGGACCTGCTGGCGGAGCTGGCGGAGGTGCGGCGCACGGGGGTGGCTTTCGATGCCGACGGGCATATGCCGGGGGTGAGCGCCATGGGTGTCGAGCTGTTGGCCGGGCAAAGTGCCTACGCGTTGTGCGTGGTGGCGCCGTCGGCGCGCCTGGAAGGGGCTCGGGAGGCGGTGAAGGGGCGGCTGCTGGCAACGCAGAAGGCCATGCTCAAGGCTTTCGACAGCCGCTGAGCCTGGGGCAGCGCCTGCTTGCGGGGGATTTCATTAGGGTAGGCAGGGCTCTGGGGCCCATTCGCGGGCAAGCCCGGCTCCTACGGTTCGAGGGAGTACGCCAGATTGTGAACGACACAAAATTGTAGGAGCCGGGCTTGCCCGCGAATGGGCCTTCGAAACCCTGCCTCAGTTGTTGAAGTTGCAGGCATCCGACAGCTTGCGATAGCTGACTTCCTCGGTCTTGCCGGCCTTGTCGATGAACTTCATGTCGGCCTTGACCACCTTGCAGTCCGCGGTGGGCTGTTCGGTCATCGAGATGACCTTGTCGATATTCAGGGGCATGCCGTAGTGATAGGGCACGGCCTGGGCGGTGGCAGCCGTGTCGGCCTGGGCCACGCCGGCGAAGGCACTCAGGGCCAGGGCACCGCTCATCAGTAAGGTGCGAAACTTCATGATCTTTCTCCGAATCAGGCTGAACAAGGGTCCAATCGCCAGGGCATTGGACATGCCGCGCAAGGCGGCAGGGGAGATCTGCGCTGACGCGGTCGACTTCACTTTCCCTGCACACGATTAACGCTGAATTAAGTGCGGAGCTTTTTATTAGGCTGCTAATTAAATGGTGCAGCCGCCACCGATCGGGAGGCGAAAGTATTCATGCGAAAGTTAATGTCAAAAACACATCACTCGCTGCTAGAATCCTTAACCGTTTGTTGGAAGGGTCAAAAAAACGACGGTGATTTCTACAGCCTATTTCGGGGGATCAGCATGGCCAAGGGGTTTGCACTGTACATGACCGGCATGACGGCAGTGATGGCGACGTTCGCCGTGGCGGTGGTGATGCTGCTGCACTGAGCGCGGCCGCGACACTTTCCAGACAGCTCGAACAGGGTGCCGTTGCGTTCCCGCACGCGAGCCCCAGGGGGATGCCTGGCACTCGCGCCTGCCTGGGCTGTTGCGATCTCAGCGCTGGGCGCTCAGGGGGCGCACGCCGATCGGGAACAACTGGTCGGTCAGTTCCTTGATCTTGCTTTCGGCGTTGATGAACTTGTCCATGCGCAATGAGCCGCTCCTTGAGTTATAGGTTGCCGAGCCGACTTCCCGGCCGAACTGGTAGACCCTGATATCCACTTCCGACAGATACAGCGCCATGTCCCAGCTCCAGCGCCCCAGCAGGGTGCTGCTCAGGGGGCAGTTCTGCGGGTTGCTGACGCTGGGCAGCACTTCCACGGTAAAACCCTTGGCCTTCAGGGCATTGCCATAGGCTTCGGTAAACGACTCACGCACGCCATCAGCCGGGATCACGCAGATCCGTGCGGCGGGGTTGGCGGCGAAATCGACTGGGGTGACCTGCTGCCTGATGCTGCAGCCGGTGATCAGGGTAACTAAACAGAGCAGAAGCAGGGAACGCATCGCGACATCCATGTAGGCCCGCAAGGGCGGTGGGAAGAGAGGGCGGGATACTAGCTGTTTGCTCGGGTGCCGCAAAGCAGAAGCCGCTGCGCTGGTCCGGATTTCGTGCTGCTCCTGGCGGCCCATTCGCGGGCAAGCCCTGCTCCTACAGGGTGATGTCGTACACAAGATTTGCATGCGGCAAAAAACGATGGGAGCAGGGCTTGTCCGCGAAGCGCCTGATCTTCGCTCCTGCACCGCCTTGGGGCCTTGGCACCCACCATCGTTGCCTTCCGTAGCATTTGCCCACGCGCACCTTGTGTAACCGGTTTCCTGCAGAAAAACCTATCTCTCTGATTTTCCTGAACTTTACCGAGCCGGTTAACGACCGCGATTTCCTGTGGCACACTTTCTGCTCTATATTCCGTTGTTACATACCAAGTTCCGCTATAGCGGAATACACATCATCGGAGTGCAACGTCATGCAACGCGTACCTTCCTTGTTCAAAGCCTGTGCTTTCATTCTGGCCGCCACGGCGGCTGCGGTAGGGACGGCCCAGGCCGCCGACAGCAAGCTCGACAGCGTGCTCAAGCGCGGTCACCTGATCGTCGGCACCGGCAGCACCAACGCGCCCTGGCACTTCCAGGGGGCGGACGGCAAGTTGCAGGGCTTCGATATCGACATCGGCGCCATGATCGCCAAGGGCCTGTTCAACGACCCGAGCAAGGTCGAGTACGTGGTGCAGTCGTCGGATGCGCGGATTCCCAACCTGCTGACCGACAAGGTCGACATCAGTTGCCAGTTCATCACCGTCACCGCCAGTCGTGCCCAGCAGGTGGCGTTCACCCTGCCGTATTACCGCGAAGGCGTCGGCCTGCTGCTGCCGGAAAACAGCAAGTACAAGGAAATCGAGGACCTCAGGGCCGCCGGCGACAAGGTCACCGTGGCCGTCTTGCAGAACGTCTATGCCGAGGAACTGGTGCACCAGGCGTTGCCCAAGGCCAAGGTCGACCAGTACGACAGCGTCGACCTGATGTACCAGGCCGTGAACTCCGGCCGCGCCGACGCCGCTGCCACCGACCAGTCCTCGGTCAAGTACCTGATGGTGCAGAACCCCGGCCGCTACCGCAGCCCTGCCTACGCCTGGAGCCCGCAGACCTATGCCTGTGCGGTCAAGCGCGGCGACCAGGACTGGCTGAACTTCGTCAACACCGCCCTGCACGAGTCGATGACCGGGGTCGAGTTCCCGACCTACGCCGCCTCCTTCAAGAAGTGGTTCGGTGTCGACCTGCCCACTCCGGAAATCGGTTTCCCCGTCGAATTCAAGTGATCTCTCCAGAGCAGGGCGCCGCGTGCGGTGCCCTGTCGAAGGTACTGTGAACCATGAACTATCAGTTGAATTTTGCTGCCGTGTGGCGCGACTTCCCCAGCTTGCTGGCGGGGCTCGGCCTGGGCCTGGAGCTGGCACTGGTGTCGATCGCCATCGGCTGCGTGATCGGCCTGATGATGGCGTTCGCCCTGCTCAGCCAGCACCGCACCTTGCGTACGCTGGCCTCGGTGTACGTCACGGTGATCCGCAACACGCCGATCCTGGTGCTGATCCTGTTGATCTACTTCGCCATGCCGAGCCTGGGCATCCGCCTGGACAAGATCCCTTCGTTCATCATCACCCTGTCGCTGTATGCCGGGGCCTACCTGACCGAAGTGTTCCGCGCCGGCCTGCTGAGCATTCCCAAGGGCCAGCGCGAGGCGGGGCTGGCGATCGGCCTGGGCGAGTGGCAGGTGCGTGCCTACATCACGGTGCCGGTGATGCTGCGCAACGTGCTGCCGGCGTTGTCCAACAACTTCATCTCGCTGTTCAAGGACACCTCCCTGGCGGCCGCCATCGCCGTGCCGGAGCTGACCTATTACGCCCGCAAGATCAACGTGGAGAGCTACCGGGTGATCGAGACCTGGCTGGTCACCACCGCCCTCTACGTGGCTGCCTGTTACCTCATTGCCCTGATGCTGCGTCAGCTCGAACAGCGTCTGGCGATCCGCCGCTAGGAGCCTGTCATGTACGAATCCCCCCATTGGCTGCATGAGTTGTGGATCGCCCGCGAGCCGTTGTGGCAGGGCTTTCTGACCAGCGTGCAGTGTTCGGCCCTGGCGATTGTCTGCGGCACGCTGATCGGCATCGTCGCCGGGCTGGTGCTGGCCTACGGCAATGTCTGGATGCGCCTGCCATTTCGCCTGTACGTCGACCTGATCCGCGGTACGCCGGTGTTCGTCCTGGTGCTGGCCTGCTTCTACATGGCCCCGGCCCTGGGCTGGCAGATCAGTGCGTTCCAGGCCGGTGCCCTGGGCCTGACGCTGTTCTGCGGCTCCCATGTCGCGGAAATCGTCCGCGGTTCGCTGCAGGCCATTCCCCGCGGGCAGATGGAAGCCAGCCAGGCCATCGGCCTGACCTTCTTCCAGGCGCTCGGATACGTGCTGTTGCCCCAGGCCCTGCGGCAGATCCTGCCGACCTGGGTCAACTCGTCCACCGAGATCGTCAAGGCCTCGACCCTGTTGTCGGTGATCGGCGTTGCCGAGCTGTTGCTCAGCACCCAGCAGGTGATCGCCCGGACCTTCATGACCCTGGAGTTCTACCTGTTCGCCGGGTTCTTGTTCTTCATCATCAACTACGCCATCGAACTGCTCGGTCGGCATATTGAAAAGCGGGTGGCGTTGCCATGATTGCGACAAACGACAAGCAAGCACTGCTCAGCATTCGCGGGCTGCACAAGCAATACGGTCAGCTCGAAGTGCTCAAGGGTGTCGACCTGGACATGCACCGTGGCAACGTGGTCACGCTGATCGGTTCCAGCGGATCGGGCAAGACCACGCTGCTGCGCTGCGTGAACCTGCTGGAAGAGTTCCAGGGCGGGCAGATCACCCTCGATGGCGAGTCGATCGGCTACAGCGAGGTCGATGGCAAGCGCGTCCGTCATCCGGAGAAGGTGATCGCCCAGCACCGGGCCATGACCGGGATGGCGTTCCAGCAGTTCAACCTGTTCCCGCACCTGACCGCGTTGCAGAACGTCACCCTGGGCCTGCTCAAGGTCAAGAAGCTGCCCCGGGACCAGGCGGTGGCCCTGGCGGAGAAATGGCTGGAGCGGGTCGGCCTGCTGCAGCGCCGCGATCACTATCCGGGGCAACTGTCCGGCGGCCAGCAGCAGCGGGTGGCGATCGCCCGGGCCATTGCCATGAACCCGAGCCTGATGCTGTTCGATGAAGTGACCTCGGCGCTGGACCCGGAACTGGTCGGCGAAGTGCTGGCGGTGATCAAGGGGTTGGCCGAGGAGGGCATGACCATGTTGCTGGTCACTCACGAGATGCGTTTCGCCTTCGAGGTGTCGGACAAGATCGTTTTCATGAATCAGGGGCGCATAGAGGAACAGGGACCACCCAAGGAACTGTTCGAGCGCCCGCAGTCGCCGCGTCTGGCGGAATTCCTCAGGAACACCCGTTTTTAACTTTCACTCAAGGAGCACATCATGAGCATTACTCGTTACGGCACTGGCAGCACCGCGGGTGGCGGGCAGCCGCGTCCCTTCGCCCGGGCCGTCGAAGCCGATGGCTGGCTGCACGTGTCCGGCCAGGTGCCGGCGGTGGATGGCGAGATCATCAGCGGCGGGATCGTCGAACAGACGCACCAGACCATGAAGAACCTGATCGCGATTCTCGAGGAGGCCGGCTACGGTCTGGAGGATGTGGTGCGGGCCGGTGTCTGGCTGGAGGACCCGCGGGATTTCTGGAGTTTCAACAAGGTGTTCGCCGAGTACTTCAAGCCCGAGCATGCGCCGGCGCGGGCCTGCGTGCAGGCGAGCATGATGGTCGACTGCAAGGTCGAGATCGACTGTATCGCCTACCGGAAGAAGTGAGCCTGGGGCGCCGTTCGCGGGCAAGCCGCGCTCCTACAGACAGCACAGACCTGTAGGAGCGTGGCTTGCCCGCGAATGGGCCCTAACGATCACCGCGGCACTCTGGGTAAACTCCCCGGCAAATTTTCCATGGGATTGCACCAATCATGAGCGAAGACACCATCAAGCGCCGCGCAAAGGGACTGGACCGGGCGTTCGATATCCTCGATTACCTCAAGGAGGTCGGCCAGCCATTGCGTCCCAACGACATCGCCGGTGGCATCGGCAGCCCCAAGTCGACGGTCTACGAGCTGGTGGCTTCGTTGCTGGAGCGGCGGATCCTGGAGCCGGTCGGCAAGGAAGGGCATGTCTACCTCGGTCGCCAGCTGTACTTTCTCGGCCAGGCCCACCTGCGCCACTTCGACCTGAGCCGCGAGGCCGATCACGCCTTGCAGGAGATCGTCAGCCAGACCCGCGAGACCGCGCAGATGTGCCTGCTTAACGGGCGCAAGTACACGGTGGCGCTGATGAAGGAGGGCGAGCGGCATTTCCGCATCTCCTCGGATATCGGCGAAAACGCGCCGATTCCCTGGACGGCATCCGGTCGTCTGCTGCTGGCGCACCTGAGCGATCAGGAAATCGTCGACCTGATCGATCCCGACGACTTCATCCTGCCCGACGGCCAGCGCCTGCCCCTGGAGGTGTTCCTCAAGGAAATCCGCCAGGCCGGAATCGACGGGTTCTTCTCCTTCGACAGCGTTGCCGACACTTTCACCCACTGTTTCGCCGCGCCGGTCAAGGATGAGCGCGGCATCTGCATTGCGACCCTGTGCATCGTCGCCCCAAGGGCCGATGCGAAGAACAACTACCACGACTATCGCCGGGTGCTGATCGACAGCGCGAACAACCTGGCGCGTCGGATCAACGATTAGCAGCGGCTGCCTGCGGCCGCGTTTCGAGGAGTCAGAGACATGCCTGTGAACCTTCCCCCGGTGGAAAAGGGCGCGGCCGCCATCGGCGCCCAACTGGTCAGTGATGTCAGCCTGCCGGCGCTGGTGCTGCACCGTGCGGCGCTGGAACACAATATCCGCTGGATGCAGGACTTCGTGCAGCGCAGCGGCGCCGAACTGGCCCCCCACGGCAAGACCAGCATGGTCCCGGCGCTATTCCGGCGCCAACTGGCCGAGGGCGCCTGGGGCCTGACCCTGGCCACCGCAGTGCAGACCCGGGCCGGCTATGCCGCCGGCGTACGACGGGTATTGATGGCGAACCAGCTGGTGGGCACGGCGAACATGGCGCTGATCGCCGAGCTGCTGGCGGACCCGGCGTTCGAGTTCCATTGCATGGTCGACCACCCGGACAACGTCGCCGCCCTGGGCGGGTTCTTCGCCGGCCGTGGCCTGAAACTCAACGTGATGATCGAGTACGGCGTGGTCGGCGGCCGCTGTGGCTGCCGCAGCGAGCAGGAGGTGCTCGACCTCGCCCGGGCGATCCGGGCCCAGCCGGCGCTGGCGTTGACCGGGATCGAAGGCTATGAAGGGGTGATCCACGGCGACCAGGCCGTCAGCGGCATCCGTGCCTTTGCCGGTTCCCTGGTGCGCCTGGCGGTGCAGTTGCAGGACAGCGGCGCCTTCGCCATCACCAAGCCGATCATCACCGCTTCGGGCTCGGCCTGGTATGACCTGATCGCCGAGGAGTTCAAGGCGCAGAATGCCGATGGGCGTTTTCTCAGTGTGCTGCGCCCCGGCAGTTATGTGGCCCATGACCATGGCATCTACAAGGAGGCGCAGTGCTGCGTACTGCATCGCCGCGCCGATCTGGATGAAGGCCTGCGCCCGGCGATGGAGGTCTGGGCCCATGTGCAGTCGATGCCGGAACCGGGCTTTGCGGTGATCGCCCTGGGCAAGCGCGACGTGGCGTTCGATGCCGGGTTGCCGATGCCGTTGCGACGCTACCAGGCCGGGGTGGCGGCGGCGCTGGGCGAGGATGTCAGTGCCTGCAAGGTCACGGCGGTGATGGACCAGCACGCTTTCATGAGCGTGGCGCCGGGCTGTGAGTTGCGGGTGGGGGACATCATCTCCTTCGGGACCTCCCACCCGTGCCTGACCTTCGACAAGTGGCGGGTGGGGTGCATTGTCGATGAGCAGTTGCGGGTGATCGAAACCTTCGAGACCTGTTTCTAGGCTGTGTACGAAATTGTTTGAAACGCAGGTTAGGCAAGGCAAAAACCGGCGAGTAAGCGGAGTTTACTGGAGTAAATGAGCATTCCGAGCCGGTTTTTAACGCCGCATAACCAAGTTTCAAGCGATTTCGTACATAGCCTAGCCTGAGATCGCTTTCGCGGGCTTGCCCGCGAACAGGCCCGACACACCATCACGAGATTCCCAGCATGAGCACCCTGACCCTGCCTCCTCCGCGCATCGCCCTGATCGGCGAATGCATGATCGAACTGCAACAACACGCCGATGGCAGCCTGCGGCAAAGCTTCGGCGGCGACACCCTGAACACCGCGGTGTACCTCTCCCGCGAACTGGCCGGGCGCGGCTCGGTGGATTACGTCACGGCCCTGGGCGACGACAGCTTCAGCGACGCCATGTGCCGGATCTGGGCCGAGGAGGGCATCGGCCTGGGCCTGGTCCAGCGCCTGCCCGGTCGTTTGCCCGGGCTGTACTGCATCCAGACCGATGAGCGCGGCGAGCGGCGCTTCCTCTACTGGCGCAACGAGGCGGCGGTCCGCGATTGCTTCACCGCCGCCACGGCCGCGCCGGTCCTGGCGGCGCTGCCGGACTACGACGTGCTGTATTTCAGCGGCATCACCCTGGCGGTGCTCGGCGAAACCGGCCGGGACAAGCTGCTCGCGGTGCTGCGTCAGGCGCGTGAGGGCGATACCCGGGTGGTCTTCGACAACAACTACCGGCCACGGCTGTGGACAGGTGTCGAGCAGGCCCGGGCGGCCTATCGCTCGGTGCTGCCCTACGTCGACACGGCGCTGCTGACCCTGGAGGACGAGCAGGCGTTGTTCGGGCATGCCGATGCCGGCGCGGTGTTCAGTGCTGGCGAGGCGTTCGGTATTGCCGAGGTGGTGATCAAGCGCGGGGCCGAAAGCTGCCTGATCCGGTGCGCGGGCCAGGCGTTCGAGGTGCCGGCGCAGCAGGTCGAGACGGTGGTCGATACCACGGCGGCGGGGGACTCGTTCAGTGCCGGCTACCTGGCCAGTCGGCTGACGGGTGGCGATCCACAGGCGGCGGCACTGGCCGGACATCGACTGGCGAGCCGGGTGATTCAGGTGCGTGGTGCGCTGATCCCACGGGACTGATCCGGACGTCGGGGGGCCTTGCCGGCCTCTTCGCGGATGAACCCTGCTCCCATAGTGTCAGCGTCGTTCGCAGGATTCATGCACGGCGCGAGCACTTGTGGGTTTATCCGCGAAGCACGATAACGCGGTCTACCTTCAGTCGCGGTAAAAAACCTGCACCAGGTGATAGCCGAACTTGCTCTTGATCGGCCCGTGCACGGTGCGCAGCGGTTTCTTGAAGATCACCTGGTCGATGGCCCCCACCATCTGCCCCGGGCGGATTTCGCCGAGGTCGCCGCCGCGCTTGCCCGAGGGGCAGGTGGAATGCTTCCTGGCCAGCACGTCGAAGGCCTCGCCCTTGGCGATGCGCTGCTTGAGCTGTTCGGCCTCCTCGGCGGTCCTGACCAGGATATGACGGGCTTGGGCTTTCATTGACGGGCTACCTTGAAACGCTGGGGCGCGCGATTATGCCTGAAATCAGCCGCAATGGCCGAGCATGTCGCGCACCCGGTTGGCCAGCAGGTCCAGGGTGAAGGGTTTGGCGATCAGGTCCATGCCTTCCTCGAGGAAACCCTGGCGTTCGGCGGCTTTTTCCGCATAACCGGTCATGAACAGCACCTTGAGCCCGGGGCGGTGCTGGCGGGCGATCTCGGCCAACTGCCGGCCGTTCATGCCCGGCAGGCCCACGTCGGTGACCAGCAGGTCGATGCGCAGCGCCGATTCCAGCAGCGGCAGGGCGGTCCTGGCATCGGCGGCCGGATGAACGGTGTAGCCCAGCTCGTCCAGCAGGTTGAGCACCAGCATGCGCACCGCCGGGTCGTCCTCGACCACCATCACCGACTCATCGACTGATGCGGTCGGCGATTGCGGGCAGTCCGCAGGTGGCTCGTCCTCGACGGCCTGGGCGTGAAAGCGTGGCAGGTACAGACGCACGCAGGTGCCTTCGCCGGGTTTGCTGTGCAGGGTGACATGGCCGCCGGATTGCTGGGCGAAACCATAGATCATCGACAGGCCCAGGCCCGTGCCCTGGCCGATCGGCTTGGTGGTGAAGAACGGGTCGAAGGCCTTGGACATCACCGACGGGCTCATGCCGGTACCGTTGTCGCTGACGCCGATCATCACGTAGTCGCCGGCCTTGACCGGTTCCACCGTGCTGATGTCGCTGCCGTCGAGGTAGCTGTTCGCCGTCTCGATCAGCAGCGTGCCGCCATGGGGCATGGCGTCGCGGGCGTTGATGACCAGGTTGAGCAGGGCGCTTTCCAGCTGTCCGGTGTCGGTATTGACCGGCCAGACGTCCTGGCCGAGGCGCACCTGCAGCTCGATGTGGGCGCCCTTGGTGCGGCTGAACAGCTCCTCCAGCGATTGCACCAGCTGGTTCGGCTCGATGCGTCTGCGGTCCAGCGACTGTCGGCGGGAGAACGCCAGCAGGCGGTGGGTCAGGGCGGCTGCGCGCTGGGCGGAGTTGACCGCGGCATCGGCAAAGCGGCCGATCTCGGCGCTGCGCCCGGCGGCGATGTAGCGTTGCATCAGGTCCAGGCTGCCGATGATGCCGGTGAGCATGTTGTTGAAGTCATGGGCGATGCCGCCGGTGAGCTGGCCGACCGCCTCCATCTTCTGCGCATGGCGCAGGGCGTCTTCGGCGCGCTCGCGCTCGAACATCTCGTTCTGCAGGCGCTGGTTCGACTCGGCCAGCGCCTGGGTGCGCTGGGCGACGCGCTCCTCAAGGGTTTCGTTGAGGTTGCGCAAGGCTTCCTCGGTGCGTTTGCGCTCGGTTTCATCGCTGACGAAGATGTAGAAGCCGTTCACCGCGCCATCCTGGCCGTGGCGCGGCAGGTAGCGCATGTTGGCGTGCCGCGTGCTGCCGTCGCGATAGGGCGTGTCGAGGCTGAAGCTGCAGGCCTTGCCCGCCAGGGCCCCGGCGACATGTTCGGCGCGCATGGCATAGGCCTGTTCGCCGAGCACTTCGCGCAGGGTCTTGCCGTAGAGTTCCTGTGGGGTCTTGCCGAACCAGTCGAGATAGGCGCTGTTGTTCAGGCGAAAGCGCTCCTCGCGGTCGACGTAGGCGATCAGCGCCGGCACCGCGTTGATCACCAGTTGCAGCTCGGTCTGGCTCTGGCGCAGGGCCTGTTCGTTCTGCTTGCGTTCGGTGATGTCGAGGGCGGCGCCGACGAAGCGTTGGGCGCGACCATGGGGCCCCTGATAGCAGCGGCCGCGGGCGAACACCCAGCGGATCTGGCCGTCGGTCTGTACCCGGTATTCCTCGGCGTGCTCGGTGTTGTTCTCCAGGCAGTGCTTGATGCCGCGAGCGACCAGGCCCCGGTCTTCCGGGTGCACGCTTTCCATGTACACGCTGAGGGGCGTCTGTGCCGCCAGTGCCGGGTCGACGCCATGCAGCCGGGCAAACCGGGCATCGGTGACGAAACGGTCCTGGTCGATATCCCAGTCCCAGGTGCCGAGGGTGCCGGTGGCGGCCATCGCCAGTTGCAGGCGTTCCTCGCTGTCGCGCTGGGCCTTGATGCTGGCCTCGGAGCGTTGCTCCAGTTCCTGGGCGCGCAGCCGTCGTTCGTTGACTTCGATGGCGGTGGCCAGCACGCCGGCCACCTCGCCGGACTCGTCGCGCACCGGGCTGTAGGTCAGGTCCAGCCAGAGGTCGGTGTCACCTTCGGGGCGCTGCAGGATGAACTGCTGTTCCGCCAGCTCGACGCTGCGGCCCTGGGTCACGGCCTGTAACAGCGGTGCGCTAAACTCCAGGTATTGCGGCCAGGTCAGTGCAAACGCTTGCCCGAAGGCCTGGGGATGCTGGTTGCCGCAGAGCCGGGAAAAACGGTCGTTATAGATCTGCACTCGCTCCGTGCCCCACAACAGCAGCATCGGCATGGGGGAATGGACGACGATATCGACAGCGGTGCGCAGGCTCTGCGGCCAGTCCTGACGCGGGCCGAGGGCGGTTTGCGACCAGTCCAGGCAAGCGAGCAGGGTGGCGACATCGTTGTCGTGGGGCAATCCGTTCATAAACCTGCCTTGAAGATGAAGCTTTGGGTTGCGTGGCGGGCCATTATCCCGCCAAGCTGTAGCGCGTTGCCAATCTGAAATGACGCCTGGTTGAGCATTTCAACCTCATTCGAATGTATTGCGGACATCGTTGCCATGGAAATCCACGCCTTGTTGAAACTCCTTGCCGCCCAGGACGGTTCGGACCTGTACCTGTCGACCGGGGCGCCGCCCTGCGCCAAGTTCAATGGCGTACTCAAGCCGCTGGGCACCGAAGCGCTCAAGACCGGCGAGGTGGCGCTGATTGCCGACGGTATCATGGACGCCGAACAGCGCCAGCAGTTCGAACGGGAGTTGGAAATGAACCTGGCGTTGTCGTTGTCGGGTGTCGGGCGCTTCCGGGTCAATATCTTCAAGCAGCGCAACGAGGTTTCCATCGTAGCCCGCAACATCAAGCTGGAAATACCCCGTTTCGAAGACCTCAAGTTGCCGCCGATCCTGCTTGAAACCATCATGGAAAAGCGTGGCCTGGTGCTGTTCGTCGGTGCCACCGGCTCGGGCAAGTCCACCTCCCTGGCGGCGCTGATCGACTACCGCAACCGGCATAGCAGCGGGCACATCATCACCATCGAGGACCCGGTGGAGTATATTCACCGGCACAAGAAGTCGATCATCAACCAGCGCGAGGTAGGGGTCGACACCCGCAGTTTCCATGCCGCGCTGAAAAACACCCTGCGCCAGGCCCCGGACGTGATCCTGATCGGCGAGATCCGCGACCGTGAAACCATGGAGCACGCCCTGGCCTTTGCCGACACCGGGCACCTGGCGATTTCCACCCTGCATGCCAACAATGCCAACCAGGCGCTGGACCGGATCATCAACTTCTTCCCCGAGGACCGTCGCCCGCAGTTGCTCAACGACCTGGGCAACAACCTGCAGGCCTTCGTCTCTCAGCGTCTGGTGCGCACTACCGACGGCAAGCGCCGGGCCGCGGTCGAGGTGATGCTGGGGACACCGACGATCCGCGATTTCATCAAGCGCAACGAGTTCTCCGAACTCAAGGGCATCATGGAGAAATCCGAGGTCAGCGGCATGCTGACCTTCGACACGGCGCTGTTCAACCTGGTGGTGGAGGGGGCGATCGACGAGGAGGAGGCGCTGAAGAACGCCGACTCGGTGAACAACCTGCGCCTGCGCCTGAAATTGCATCAGGACGGCGGGGCTCTGACCCCGCAGAGCACACCACCCGCGCCGCCGGTGGCGGCTCGGGAGCTGGATGTGAAGGACTGGGGCCTGGTGGAGGACGGCGAAGACGGCCCGGGTTGAGCGGGCTGCCCGGCGCTCCCGAGGATCGGTTCAGGGCAGGATTGCTCTGAGCGCTACGACTTTCCCCGCGACCGTGGCTGTGGCAGCGGCATAGCTGCCGCTGCTATCCATGTCGATACCCTGGACCGGCTGCCCCTGATAGCTGCCCCAGGCCTGCAGACCGTTTTCAACTGTCCAGGTGGCACCGTTGACGATCTGTGCCGTATTGGTCTGGTCCAACAGCAGGCGATTGCTGCTCGCCAGCGCGACGATAGCGAGGGATGTGATGTTCGCCGGTGGGGTGACGAACCATATGCGGCTGGCTGCCGGTTGCCAGAGCGCCGCCCCGAAGCCACCCGATGTCAGCTGATAGGTGACCGCCACATAACCGAGTTCATTGGCGAATTTGGCCTGGTTGGCCGGGTGCCCGGACATATTGAGCAACTTCGGCGCACTGGACGGGGTTTCCCAGTAGGCGGCTGTCGGCTTGGAGGTTGCCGGGTCCAGGCAGGTACCGAAAACCTGGCGCTGTGTGTTGACGGCAACGAGTTCGCAATGGCTGTTGGTGGGCACCTGCAGATTGACCACGGTAAAGCCCAGCAGCCCGTTGGTGGCAAGCTTTGGCGTTACCGTGCCACCGGGGCCGGGGCAGTTGAGCGCGATGGCGAGATTGTTGAATGCCTGGTTATTGACCCCGACAGGCAGGCAGTTGTCGCGCACCAGCGGTACGTCGAGCAGGGCCAGAGCGACGGCGTTGCCCTGGTTCCAGACAACGGAGGTGGCCTGTCCTGCACTGTTCAGGCTCTGGCCGGCGGTGAACCCCGTGACGCGGCTGCGGGAGGTGGCTTTGGCGCTGGTGTCGGGCAGCAGCCCGGTGCCGAGCAGCGACAGCGGTTTGTCCTCGGTGGGGTTGTTGAGTCCGGATGACCAGGTTGTTACACGTGCCAGGCCACTGGGTGCCGTGCAGACACCGAGTATGCGATTGGGACTTCCCGTCGATGGTTCGTTGCTGATGCTGTTGGCGCGACATGAATCACCGCTGTTCAGCGGGGTCAGCGCGACACCCGGATCGACCCAGGCCCGATCGGGGCCGCCCGGTGTATCGGAGCCGATGGCTCCGACGACCTTGCCGGTGCTGTTCACCGATTGAGCGATGCTGCTGGCGGTAGCGCTGGTGGGCCCCACGGGCTGAAAGGTGGCGGCGTGCGCGAGCGGTGCGATGAGTCCGACGGACAGGACGCCACAGGTCATGAGCGTGGTTGCATGAGCTTTCAGAAGGCTTGCCATGTTTGATCCATCCTTGATGAGACGTTTCTCTGGCTCACCTGTGACGACCTTCTACAAGTGACGGGCTTAGGCTATGTACGAAATCGCTTGAAACTTGGTTATGCGGCGTTAAAAACCGGCTCGGAATGCTCATTGACAACCAGTCAACTGCGCTTCCTCGCCGGTTTTTGCCTTGCCTAACCTGCGTTTCAAACAATTTCGTACACAGCCTAGTTAACGCTACGGCCTCTCGTTTGCCACCTGTCAGAAATGACAGTTCGAGGCACCATCCGTCGTTTTCCTGCCGTCAGACCACCTGGTGGCGATAGGGCAGGTCCGGCCCGATGCGGCTGCAGGTGATCGCGGCCGCGCGGACGGCGAAGTCGAGCATGGCTTCGATCTGGGTCTTTTCCAGGCGCTCCAGGCCCTGCACCGAATCCAGTTGCTGCTCGGTCAGCCAGGCGATCAGCGCCGCCTGGAAGGTGTCGCCAGCCCCCACGGTATCGGCCGTGGTGACTTGTCGGGCCGGCACCGACCAATGCCCGTGGCGACGACTGTAGACGCTGGCACCCTGGCGGCCACGGGTCAGGAATAGCAGTTGGCAGCGCTGCTCCAGCCATTCCCGGGCGACGTCCTGCGGTTCGCGATCGGGGTAGAGCAGGTGCAGGTCCTCGTCACTGACCTTGATCAGGTCGGCGTGGGCCGCCAGGGCGGCGATGCGTTGGCGCCACAGCCCGATGTCCGGCTGCGGGTTGAGGCGTACGTTGGGGTCGAGGGTGATCAGCCGGCGTCCGCTTTCCCGGCGGACCAGCGTCAGCAGGGTATCGGCGATCGGCTGCACCACCAGCGAGTAGGAGCCGATATGCAGGCCGCGCACCGCGTCGTCCAGGGGCGGCAGGTGTTCCGGCAGCAACTGGCGGTCGGCACAGCCCTCGCCACGAAAGCTGTACTGGGGCGAGCCATCGGCACCGACGGCAACCATCGCCAGCGTGGTGGGCGCGTCGAAAGCCCGCAGGTAGTCGGCACGCACGCCTTCCTCCTGGAGAACCTGTTGCAGGCGGCGCCCCAGGTAGTCGTTGGACAGCCCGGCCAGCAGCGCCGCCTCCACGCCCAGGCGGCGCAGGCCCACCGCGACGTTGAACGGCGAACCGCCGGCAATCGCCTTGAAATTCACTTTCGAGGTTTGCCCGCTCGCGTCGGGCTCGCTGAAGAAATCGAACAGCGCTTCACCACAGACCAGATACATGGATGCTCACTCTTGCTCTTGAAGGGCCGCGACCTGTTGGCGGTAGCGGTGATAAATCGGTTGATAGGCGCTGACATGGGCCGGGATCGGCCGGGTCTCGCTGCCGGTATCGAGGCTGACGCAACGCTCGCACAGTTCGGCGAGGCCGTGAAGCGCTCCGGACTCGCACCAGGCCGCCTGGATCGCCGCACCGAGGGCGGCGCCCTCGCTCTGTTCGGTGCAGATGACCGGAGTATTCATGATGTCGGCGACCATCTGCCGCCAGACCGGGCTTTTCGCGCCGCCGCCGATCAGGCGGATGCTCTGGCCCTGCAGGCCGTTGCCGCGCAGCAGGTCGAGGCCATAGCGCAGGCCGAAGGTTGTGCCCTCGACCACGGCGCGGCACAGGTTGGCCGGGTTCAGGTTGGTCAGGGTCAGGCCCAGCAGGCTGCCGCTGGCCCGGGGCAGGGCCGGCACCCGCTCGCCGTTGAGGAACGGCAGCATGCTGACGCCCTCGGCGCCGATGGGGGCCTGTGCCACCAGGGCGTTGAACTCGTCGAGCCCGAGCCTGAACAGTTCGCGCACCGCGCCGGTGGCGTTGGTCAGGTTCATGGTGCAGATCAGCGGCAGCCAGCCGCCGCTGGAGGAGCAGAACGCCGCCACTGCGGCATCCGGGCTGATCAGCGGCTGCTCGGCATAGGCGTAGACAGTGCCGGAGGAGCCCAGGCTCATGGTGATCACGCCGGGCTGGATATTGCCGGTGCCGATGGCGCCCATCATGTTGTCGCCACCACCGCTGGCGACCACGGCCCGGGGGTTGATGCCCAGCCGCCGGGCGATGGCGGGCTGTATCCGGCCGACTGGCTGGTGGGCCTCGATCAGTTCCGGCAGGGCCGCCTGCAGGCGGCCGCTGGGGTCGATGTGCTGGAGCAGCGGCCGGTCCCAGTCACGTCGGCGCACGTCGAAATAGCCGCTGCCGGAGGCATCGCCATACTCGGCGCAGGCCCGGCCGGTGAGCCAGTGGTTGAGGTAGTCGTGTGGCAGCAGGACATGGGCGATGCGGGCGAACAGGTCCGGGTGCTGCTCCCGGGTCCAGAGCAGCTTGGACACGGTGTAGCCGGGGGCGATCACCAGGCCCAGGCGCGCCAGCGAGCCCGCTTCGCCGCCCAGGTAGTCGAGCAGGCGCTGGTTTTGCGGGGTGCTTTCGGTGTCACACCAGAGTTTCGCCGGGCGCAGGGCCTGGCCCTGTTCGTCGAGCAGCACCAGCCCGTGCTGCTGCCCGGAAACGCCGAGGCCACGGATGGCGTGGCCATCGATTTGTGCGGCTTGCAGGGCCTGGTGGGTGGCCTGGATGAACGCCTCCAGCCATTGCCCGGTGTCCTGCTCGCGGCGGCCGTTGGCGCCGCTGATCAGGTCGTGGCGGGCCGAGCCCTGGCCCAGCACCTGGCCGCTGACGCTGTCGAGGACAAGGGCCTTGGTGCCTTGGGTGCCGCAGTCAATGCCGAGGTAGAGTTTCTGGTTCATGGTGGTGCCTGGTGGTTGGGGCGCGCCCCCGGTCGTGGTGTGAACACAACCCTGTAGGAGTCGGGCTTGCCCGCGAAGGCGTCGGCCCTGACAACGTGTCAATGTCAGGAAGACCCCTCGTGGGCAAGCCTGGCTCCTACAGGGTAATGGGATCAGGTTCTCGCCAGCAGGCGCTCCAGGGTTTTGCTCACCCCCACTTCCCGCAGGCTGTCGTAGCACGACTTGAAGGCAGCGACGAAGGCTTCGGACTGGGGAATCGCAGTGCCGAAGATTTCCTCCACGCCCAGCAGGCGTTGCACGATCAGGTTGTCATCGGTGACCATCGCCTGGCAGAACTCGGCCCGTGGATCGGGAATGCGGTAGCGCACGCCGTTTTCGTCGACGCCCTTGAGGTACAGGGCCCAGGCGGCCACCACCAGGGCGGCGCGTTCGGTGTCGCGGCCATCGGCGATCAGCCGGTTGATGGTCGGCACGGTGAACTTGGGAAACTTCGACGAACCGTCGGAACAGACCCGCTCCAACTGGTCGGCAATCGCCTGGTTGGAGAAACGCTCGACCAGGGTGTTCTTGTAGTCGCCCAGGTCGATCCCCGGCACCGGGGCCAGTTGCGGGGTGACGTCCAGGTCCATGTAGGCGCGCATGTAGGCGACGAACAGCGGGTCGTTCATGGTCTCGTGGACGAAACGGTAGCCCTTGAGAAAACCCAGGTAGGTGAGGGCCAGGTGGCTGCCGTTGAGCAGCTTGATCTTCATCTCCTCATAGGGCGTGACGTCGTCGGTGAACTGCACGCCGACCTTCTCCCAGGCCGGGCGGCCGTTGCTGAACTTGTCTTCCAGCACCCACTGCACGAAGGGTTCGCAGACCACCGGCCAGGCATCGTCGATCCCGTGCTCGTCATGCAGTTGCAGGCGGTGCGCCGAGCTGGTCATCGGCGTGATGCGGTCGACCATGGCGTTGGGGAAGCTCACGTTGGCGGCGATCCAGTCGTGCAGGCCGGCGTCGCGCAGCGCGGCGAAGGCCAGCAGCGCCTTGCGGGTCACCGCGCCGTTGTGCGGCAGGTTATCGCAGGACATCAGGGTGAAGGCCGCAATGCCGTTGGCCCGCCGCTGCGCCAGGGCCGCGCAGAGAAAGCCGAAGACCGTCCGGGGGGTGTCCGGATGGCTGAGGTCGTGCCGGACCTGCGGCAGGTGGCTCATGAACTCGCCGGTGCTGTCATCGATGCAGTAGCCGCCTTCGGTGATGGTCAGCGAAACGATGCGGATCTCGGCCGAGGCCAGCTTGTCGATCAGTGCCCGGGCACCGTCCTGGGCCAGCAGCATGCCGCTGATGGAGGCGATGACGCGGGTTTCGGTGTCGTCGCCGTCCCCCAGTTCGTAGAGCGTGTAGAGGTGGTCCTGGGCCGCCAGGGCGTCACGTACGCCCTGGTCCTCGGGGCGCAGGCCGATGCCACAGATGCTCCACTCGTGACCTTCGCCGAGGTTCATCAGCGCATCGGTGTAGTAGGCCTGGTGGGCGCGATGGAAGCCGCCGACGCCGATATGGGCGATGCCTTGCCGGGTGTCGCTCGCCACATAGCCGGGCAGTGCGACCTGGGGGGACAGGTTGTGCAGGTTCTGTTTGTTCAGGTTCATTGCGGGTTCTCTTGATCAGGCCGCGGCACGCAGCGCGCGGGGCAGCGCCACACCGTCGGCATCGAAAAGGTGGCAGTGGGCGCTGTCCAGGTGCAGGTCGAGGGTTTCGCCGTACTGGCTGGCCAGGTCGCCGCGGATACGCATGGTCAGCGCCTCGCCGGAACGGGTACGGACGTGGCAGTAGGTGTCGCTGCCCAGGCGCTCGCCGACATCGGCGGTGACCCGCAGGACGCAGTCGCCGGGCTTGGCGATTTCCAGGTGTTCCGGTCGGATGCCGAGGGTCACCGGGCTGCCGACGCTGAGGCTGGCGCCGCTTTGGGCCAGGCTGATGCGGGTGCCGGCCTCCAGTTCGACTTCGCAGCCCTGGGCGTCGACGCGGCTGACCTTGCCCTTGAGAAAGCCCATCTTCGGCGTGCCGAGGAAGCCGGCGACGAACAGGTTGACCGGCGAGTGGTACAGCTCCAGGGGCGAGCCGACCTGCTCGACGCGCCCGCCGTTGAGCACCACCACCTTGTCGGCCAGGGTCATGGCCTCGACCTGGTCGTGGGTCACGTAGATCATGGTCGCCTGCAGTTCCTTGTGCAGGCGCGCCAGCTCCAGGCGCATCTGCACCCGCAGCGCGGCATCGAGGTTGGACAGCGGTTCGTCGAACAGGAAGATCTTCGGGTTGCGCACGATGGCCCGGCCGATGGCCACGCGCTGGCGCTGGCCGCCGGAGAGTTGCTTGGGCTTGCGCTCCAGCAGGGGGCCGAGTTCGAGGATGCGCGCGGCCTCGTTGACCTTGCGCTCGACCTCGGCCTTGGCCACGCCGGCCAGGTCGAGTGCGAAGGACATGTTCTTGCGCACGCTCATGTGCGGGTACAGGGCGTAGGTCTGGAACACCATCGCCAGGTCGCGCTTGGCCGGGCTGACTTCGGTGATGTCGCGGCCGTCCAGCTCGATGGTGCCGGAGGTGACTTCCTCAAGGCCGGCGATCAGCCGCAGCAGGGTCGACTTGCCGCAGCCCGACGGGCCGACGAAGACCACGAATTCGCGATCGCGCACTTCCAGGTCGATGCCCTTGATGATGGACAGACCTTCGAAGCCTTTTTGCAGATGTCTTATTTTCAGGTTGGCCATGATGTGGCTCCTCGGTTGTTTGGCAGAACACCGGTCCGTGTTGGGGTCATTACTTCACGGCACCGAAGGACAGGCCGCGGACCAGCTGTTTCTGGCTGATCCAGCCAAAGATCAGGATCGGTGCGCAGGCGAGGGTCGAGACGGCGGACAACTTGGCCCAGAACAACCCCTCGGGGCTGGAGTAGGAGGCGATCAGCGCGGTCAGCGGCGCGGCATTGGAGGAGGTCAGGTTCAGCGACCAGAACGCCTCGTTCCAGCACAGGATCAGCGACAGCAGCATGGTCGAGGCCAGGCCGCCCTTGCTGATCGGCAGCAGCACCCGCAGCATTTCCTGCAACAGCGTGGCGCCGTCGAGACGGGCGGCTTCGAGGATGTCCCGGGGGATGTCCTTGAAGTAGGTGTACACCATCCAGATCACGATCGGCAGGTTGATCAGGGTGTAGATCACGATCAGCGCGAGGCGGGTGTCGAGCAGCTCGAACGACTTGGCCAGCAGGTAGATCGGCATCAGCACGCCCACCGGTGGCAGCATCTTGGTCGAGAGCATCCACAGCAGGGTGCGCTTGGTCCGCTGGGTTTCGTAGAACGCCATGGAGTAGGCCGCCGGTACCGCGATCAGCAGGCACAGGGCGGTGGCGCTGAACGACACCACCACCGAGTTCCAGGCGAAGCGCAGGTAGCCGCTGCGTTCCTGGATATGCAGGTAGTTCTCCAGCGTCGGGCTGAAGATGAACTGCGGCGGCGTGGCGAAGGCGTCGATTTCGCTCTTGAAGCTGGTCAGCACCATCCAGAAGATCGGAAAGAAGATCAGCAGGGCCAGGGCCCAGGCCAGGATGCCGAGCAGCACGCTCTGCAGGCGGCGTGATTGTTTGAGGGTCAGGGTCGTCATGGCGCGGGCCTCAGGGCTTGTCTGTCAGGTTCTTGCCGAGCATCCGCACCAGGATGATCGCGGCGATGTTGGCGATGACCACGGCGATCAGGCCGCCGGCGGAGGCCATGCCGACGTCGAACTGCACCAGCGCCTGGTTGTAGATCAGGTACGCCAGGTTGGTCGACGCATAGCCGGGGCCGCCGTTGGTGGTGGTGAAGATCTCGGCGAACACCGACAGCAGGAAGATGGTCTCGATCATCACCACCACGGCGATCGGCCGGGCCAGGTGTGGCAGGGTCAGATGCCAGAAGATCGCCAGCGGGCCGGCACCGTCCAGGCGCGCGGCTTCCTTCTGTTCCTGGTCGAGGGACTGCATGGCGGTCATCAGGATCAGGATGGCGAAGGGCAGCCATTGCCAGGACACGATGATGATCACCGACAGCAACGGGTAGTGCGCCAGCCAGTCCACCGGCTCGGCGCCGAACAGCCGCCACAGCGCGGCGAGCACGCCCGAGACCGGATGGAACAGCAGATTCTTCCAGATCAGCGCGCCGACCGTGGGCATGATGAAGAACGGCGAGATCAGCAGTACCCGGACGATGCCGCGGCCGAGGAACTCGCTGGCTTCCAGCAGGGCCGAGATCAGTACACCGAACACCACGCTGATCAGCAGCACGCTGCCCACCAGCAGCAGGGTATTGGTGGCGCCGGGCAGGAAGCCCGAGTCGGTGAGGAAGTAGCTGAAGTTCTCAAGGCCCACGTACTGGTTTTCGCCAGGGTAGAGCAGGTTGTAGCGGATCAGCGAAAAGTACAGGGTCATGCCCAGCGGTACGATCATCCACAGCAGCAACAGGGCTACCGAGGGGCTGACCAGAAACCAGCCGGGGTTGCGCAGACGGCTTTTGCGCAGCGGCTGGGGACGGTCCATATGGGCTTTTGCAGTAGTGGTATTCATGGTGTTCAAAACCGCTTGGGGTCAGGGAGCGGATCTTGTGCAGCAGGGCGTGCCCGCGAAGGGTGCGACTCGGCGTTCCTGGCATGGCGTGTTGCCTGGACCGATATCTTCGCGGGCAAGCCCGGCGCCTGCAGGTCAGCGTCTACTTGGGGTAGCCCGCGCGTTTCATCTCGCGTTCGGTACTCTGCTGGGCCGAGGCCAGGGCCTGGTCGACCGTGGTCTGGCCGATCAGTGCGGCGGAGAACAGCTTGCCGACCTGAGTACCGATGGCCTGGAACTCGGGGATGGTCACCAGTTGGATGCCGACGTAGGGCACCGGCTTGGCGCTCGGGTCTTTAGGGTTGGCCACCTTGAGCGATTCCAGGGTGATTTTCGCGAACGGCGCGGCCTGCATGTACGCGTCGCTGTAGGTCGAGGCCCGGGTGCCCGGCGGGACGTTGGCGATGCCATCTTCCTTGGCCACCAGGGCCGCGTATTCCTTGGAAGTGGCCCACGCGCTGAAGGTCTTCGCCGCGTCCTTGGCCTTGGAACTGGTGGGAATCGCCAGGGCCCAGGAGTAGAGCCAGGCCGAGCCTTTCTCGGTGACCTGGTGCGGGGCAAAGGTGAAGCCGACATGGTCGGCGACCTTGCTCTGGGTCTTGTCGGTGACGAACGAGCCGGCGACGCTGGCATCGACCCAGATCGCGCACTTGCCGCTGTTGAACAGCGCCAGGTTTTCGTTGAAACCGTTGCTCGACGCGCCGGGCGGGCCGGATTTCTTCATGGTGCCGACGTAGAAGTTCAGGGCGTTCTTCCATTCGGGGCCGGTGAATTCCGGCTGCCACTTCTCGTCGAACCAGCGGGCGCCATAGGCGTTGGCGACGGTGGTGATCAGCGCCATGTTCTCGCCCCAACCGGCCTTGCCGCGCAGGCAGATGCCGTATTGCTCCTTGTCCGGGTGATTGAGCGTGGCGGCGAATTCGCCCAACTGCTCCCAGGTCGGCCGCTCGGGCATGGTGAGGCCGGCGTCCTTGAACAGGTCGGTGCGGTAGTAGGTCATGGAACTTTCGGCGTAGAACGGCAGGGCGAACAGGGTGCCCTTGACCGACAGGCCATCACGTACCGAGGGGAACACATCATCGATGTCGTAGGTGGCGGGCAGGTTGTTCATCGGCTCCAGCCAGCCCTTGGCGCCCCAGAGTGCGGCTTCGTACATGCCGATGGTGAGCACGTCGAACTGGCCGCCCTGGGTGGCGATGTCGGTGGTCAGGCGCTGGCGCAGCACGTTTTCTTCCAGCACCACCCAGTTCAGCCTGATGTCCGGGTGCTCGGCCTCGAAAGTCTTCGACAGCTTCTGCATGCGGATCATGTCGCTGTTGTTGACGGTGGCGATGGTCAGGGTCTGGGCGCCGAAGCTGACGCTGCTGGCGGTCAGGCAGGTGGAGACGAGCAGAGCTTTTGCTATGGCTTTCATCGAACACTCCTCTTCTGGCGCCCGGTGGCGGTCGAAGGTCGGTTTATTGTTGTTGTGTCTTCCTGTGCCCCGGAAGAATCTGTGGCTGATTACAGCCCTCAATCGCCAGCCAGACAAATCCTTGAAGACACTGTGATCGATACTTTTTTGCACTCGATGGGTAGGGCGCGTCTCGTTGAAACCTCCGTACGAAGGCTCAAGGCCGGGTGTTCCGGGGTAGGCGGGCGGGGGTAAATCCGTACAGGATTTTGCGCAATCGGCCGGGGGCGCCCCGAGCGGGGCGCCCGAAGTGGGTCAACCGAGGTTCTGTTCGGTCAGGCGCTGGACGGCCAGGCGGCGATAGTGCGAGGGGGTCATGCCCTTGAGCTGCTGGAAGCGCCGGTTGAAGTTGGAAATGTTGTTGAAACCGGACTCGAAGCAGACATCGGTGACCGGCTTGTCGCCATCGACCAGCAGTTCGCAGGATTTGCTGATGCGCAGGCGATTGACGAACTCGACGAAGCAGCGCCCGGTGGCCTGCTTGAACACCCGGGAGAAGTAGGTGGGCTTCATCCCCAGGTAGTCGGCGACTTCTTCCAGCGGCAGTTCCCGGGCGTAGTGGGCGAAAATGTAGTCGACGGCGCGGTTGGTGCGGTCGATATTGTTTTCGTCGGCCAGTTGCGGGGTGGTGACGCCGGAGAGCAACTGGTAGTCGTCGCAGGTGCTGAGCAGTTCCAGCAGAATCAGGAAGTGCCCCAGGCGCGTCACGCCCTGGGAGTCGGCGATGCGTTGCATCAGTTGCGCGGCCTGGCCGATGGTGTCCTTGCAGCGGAACTCGATACCGTACTGGGCCCGTTCCAGCAGCGGCGCCAGGGTTTTCAGCTCGGCGAAGATCTGGTGGCCTTCCTCGAACAGTTCGTCGGTGAAGTTCACCAGCATGTCGCGCTTGGGCACCACCTCGTCTTCGGCCACCTGACTGATCCAGTTGTGGGGCAGGTTGGGGCCGGTGAGGAACAGGGTGTAGGGATGGAAGTTGCCGATGTAGTCGCCGATGAAGACCTTGCCGGAGCTGGCGACGATCAGGTGCAGCTCGTATTCCTTGTGGAAATGCCAACGTACCAGCGGGCAGGGGAAGCCGTGCTGGCGGTAGATGATGGAGAGGCCGTTATGGTCATCCATCAGTTCATAGGAGGGATCGGTGATACGGGTCGTTCGAGTCATTGGAAGCGCTTTTATTATTATTGCTGCTCGATAATGCCTCCTTCGTCGGCCATCTGCCAACCTTGCGCCAGGTTTCGGATAAGCTGAAACAGGCTGGACGGCGTCTATCGTGCCCATTTCCAGGAGCAAAACGGTGAAGAGCGTTCTATTGATCGGTATCGGTTCCGGCCACCCGGAGCAGATCACCCTGCAGGCTATCAGGGCCCTGAATCGCGCCACGGTGTTCTTCCTGCTGGACAAGGGACGGGCCAAGGAAGAGCTGGTGAACCTGCGCAGGGAGATCTGCGAGCGCTACATCGAACAGCCGGGTTATCGCCTGGTACAGGTCAGCGACCCGCTGCGCGAGGACGATGAGGATGCCTATGAAGCCGGGGTCGAGCGTTGGCATGCGCAGCGCGCCGGATTGTTCGCCCGGCTGATCGACGAGGAACTGGGCGAGAACGAGTGCGGCGCCTTTCTGATCTGGGGCGAGCCGGGCCTGTATGACAGCACCCTGCGGGTACTGGAGCGGGTAGTGGCGCTTGGCGGCCCGGCGTTCGAGGTCGAGGTGATCCCCGGGATCAGCAGCGTGCAGGCGCTGGCGGCGCGGCATCGAATCCCGTTGAACCGCATCGGCGAACCGATCCGTATCACCACTGGCCGGCGCCTGGAAGCGGCCGACCTGGACAATGTGGTGGTGATGCTCGATGCCCATTGTGCCTTCGGCCAGTTCGTCGACCAGACCCTGGACATCTACTGGGGAGCCTACCTGGGCACCGAGGACGAGCTGCTGGTGAGCGGCAAGTTGCATGAAGTGCACGGACAGATCCGTGAATTGCGTGAGGCTGCCCGGCAACGCAAGGGGTGGATCATGGATACCTACCTGCTGCGTCGCCCGCTGGGTTCGTAGGACAGATCCTGGTAGCAGCGATTTGGCGATATTTCAGGTGTCGCTAAGAGACCGTTCTTACGGAGAAGGAGGGCGATGTCGTTTAGTGTCCGCAGGCTCTCAAAATTCCTGGGATACCTCTGTGGAACGCCATGCGCCCCGTACCCGCTATTGATCGATTTCGCCGCCTGTTCCTGACGCTGGCCCTGTGTCTGTCCAGCCTGCCGGTTTTCGGGCAGTTGCCGGTCGACCTGCCCTACAGCGGCGGAGTGTTCAGCGTCGATCCGGCGACCCTGCAGGTCATCCTGCACCGTGACGATGGCCAGGTCTCGGTACTGAGCGCGCCGGCCTTTTCCGACAGTGCCCGGGCCAACGGATTGTCCGGGCGCAGCTGGCGTATCAGCCACGGTGCCGATCGCTTCCGGGTCGAGGCCGGGATCGAGCAGGACGCCTTGCGCCTGTCGATCCGCGCCGATCAGCCGGGGCTGCTGGAGTGGCCGCGGCCCGTGGAGGCCGCAGCCATCGAGGCCTATGCACTGCCGTTCGGGGAGGGCGCCTATGTCCCCGCTGACGATCGCCAGTGGCTGGACTGGCTGTTGCGCCGCTATGAGCCGGATGCCCTCAACGGCCTGCTGTCGATGCCCTTCTGGAGTGAGTTGCGGGGCGATCACTCGATCACCTGGCTGATCGAAACGCCCTTCGATACCCGTTTCGGCATGATCGAGCAGGATTCGCGACCGTTGCCGCGGATCAGTCACGAGTTCAACCGGTTGGCCGGGGACGCGCCCTTCACGGTCAGCATCAGGGTCGGCCCGGCCGATCCGTTGTATGGCGCGCGTTTCTATCGCCAGTGGCTGGAGGCCCGTCACCGCCTGGTTTCGCTGAAACAGAAAATTGCCCGGCAGCCGCTGGTCGCCCGGCTTGGCGGGGCCGCGCATATCTATCTGTGGGGGGCGGGGCCGCTGAAAACCGCGGATATCAAGGACTGGCCGGCGTTCCTGAGGTTTTTTGCCGCGCGTCGCCAGGATCATCGGCACCTGGCATCGAGGTTGTGGGCGGCGTTCGACCCACCGGCACGGGAAAGTTTCGAGGCCGCGTTGCAGGAGGCCGGTGACTGGAAGAGCGGGGTGTCGCTGTTTCGTCGGCGCGAGGTGACCCGTGCGCTCAATACGGCATTGCAGGCGGCGTTGCCGTTGGTGCCGGTCGAGCCGCTGCCGGGCAATCACGATCCGGCGGCGAATGTGGCCTGGGGGCAGCAGGTCCGCGGGCAGTTGCTCGACGCGTTCGGCCCCTGGCTGGCATCGCCCCGGCGCTGGGGCGGCGGTCTGTCGCTGGAGACCGTGGAGGCGCTGCGCAAGGCCGGCCTGAGCCGGGCCTGGCTGGGGGCGGACGACTGGCGCGATGCGCTGTGGCACCCCGAGGCGGTGGAGGCGGCCAAGGCTGCCGGTTATCTGGTGGCGGTGTATGACAGCTACGGCAGTGCGCATCCCTCCAACCTGCGGGCCACCTGGGCCACGGCGCAGATGGGCGACGAACTGGCGGCGGCGGGCTATCGCGACAGCCGGGGGGAAAAGCTGCGTGGCTTCAATGGCCGCGGGGTCTATGTCAATTCCCGGGTGGTCGAACCCTATGCGCAACGGCGTATCAGTGCGGTTGCCCGGGGCGCCCGCCTGAACAGCTATTTTCTCGATGTCGATGCCGCCGGTCCCGAGTTCAGGGACTATACCCCGGGCCGGGAAACCAGCGAGCGCGAGGATGCCGAGGCGCGCAGGCGCCGTTTGCAGTTTCCCGGCACCGAGCTGGGGCTGGTCACCGGCAGCGAGGGTGGGGTGGCCTTCTATGTGCCCAGCATCGCCTACAGCCATGGCATCGCCACCCAGCCGTTCGCCTGGATGGACCCGGATATCGGCAAGAACAAGCAGTCGCCGTTCTACCGCGGCGGGTACTGGCCGCCGGAGACCCCGGACCTGTATTTCAAGCCGATACCGCTCAAGCCGGCGGTCGCCCGCTTCGTCACCTCGGCGCAGTTTCGCCTGCCGCTGTATCAGTTGGTGTTCCACGACAGCCTGGTCAGTACCCACCATTGGGAATATGGCTCGCTGAAGTTCTCCAGCGAGCGGGAAACCACGGCGTTGCTGCAGTTGCTGCACATGGTACCGCCCCTGTATCACCTCAACGACCAGGTGCTGGCCCGCGATCTGCCGTTCATTCGGGCCTATGACAAGGTGTTTCGGCCGTTGCACGAAAGGCTGTTCACCGAGCGGCTGAGCGATTTTCAGGTGTTCTCGGCCGATCGCCTGGTTCAGCGTACCTCGTTCAGCGACGGCACCCTGATCACGGTGAACTTCGCCAGGAAACCCGCCCGTTCGCCGGAGGGCCGGCTGTTGCCGCCGCGTTCGGCCCTGGTGCTGGCGCCGGATCGGGGGCCGCAACTGATCGAGATTGCCCGGTTGTTCCTGCCTTCGGCATGAGGCCTCAGGCCTTGCGGTTTTTCGCCTCGATCCACTGGGCCATGTACTGGGTGCTCTTGTGATGGTGATGCCGCAGCATGGCGCCGGTGAAGTTGTCGCGCCGATGTTGCGCCAGTCGCTGCCGGCATTGCTCGATACGCGCCACCAGGGCCGGGCCGTGCTGACGCCGGTCGTAGCGGGCGGCCAGCAAGGCCTGGCCTGCGACCTGGGCCTGCCGCCAGGCCGCCGGGTCCTGGTAGAGCTGCACGGCGGCCGCGGCCAGGGCTTCGGCGCGGGTCTCGATGGCGCCGGGCCAGGGCAAGTCGCCGTGCATGGCTTCGGCACCGATCGGCGTGGTGACGTTTGGCGTGCCGCAGAGCATGGCATCGGCGAGCTTGCCCTTGATCCCGGCGCCAAAGCGCAACGGTGCCAGGCAGATGCGCGCCGCACTCATGACCTGCAAGGCATCCTCGGCCCAGTTCAGCACGTGAAAGCCCTGGGTCGGGTTATGCAGGGCGGTGGCCTTGGGCGGTGTATAGGCGCCGTAGACGTGCAGTTGCGCGCTCGGCAATTGCTGGCGGATCAGCGGCCAGAGGGTGGTTTTCATCCAGAGCACCGCGTCCCAGTTCGGTGCGTGGCGAAAGTTGCCGATGCTGAGGAAATGCGCGCGCTCCTCGAACGGCCGAAAGGCAGCGGGCTGATCGAGCATCAGCGGGCACCAGTGCAGCAGCGCCGGCGGCAGCCGGAACTGCTCGGTCAACAGGCGAATCTCGACATCGGAGATCATCAGGCTCAGGTCCGAGCGGTAGATCGCCGCGATCTCGCGCTGGGCCTGATCGGTTTCGCTCATCTGCTGGAACACCTGCGGCAGGTCGGGGGCAAACAGCGTGCTGAAGTCGTTCGGATCCGGATCGGCCTTCAGGCGTTCCTTGAGCTGCTGCTGGCGGGCGTCGCGCAGGCTTTGCAGGTCGGAGGTTTCCAGCACGCGGATGGCGTCGGGGCAGTGCTTCTCGACCCTCCAGCCGAACTGCTCCTCCATCATGAAGCGGTCGAACAGCACCACATCCGGCTGCAGGGCGGTGATGAAGGTGTCGAAGCTGCTGTTGTTGAGCTCGATGGCCTGTTCGTCGATTCCCAGGCTCTGCAGGTCGGCCTTGTGCTCGCCGACGCTGGCGGGGCTGGCGAAGGTGATGTGCCAGCCGGCTTCGAGGAAGCTTTCGAGAATCTGCATCATGTGCCCACCGGCGGCCGAGGAACGGGGTTCGGGCCAGACATAACCGATGACCAGGACGGTGGTGGTGCCGGTGGCACTCATGGGCGGGCTTCCTTGAAACGGGCAGGGTGAAAGGGGGGCGCAATTAAACCACAGCGGCCGTCGAGATTGACCTGCTCCCGCGCACTGCGTAGCCTTGCAGGTTCGAGGTTCTTCGGCATCCGGCCGAAGCTAAGATGGGAACGCGGCAAGCCGCGGCTGCCCCCGCAACTGTGAGCGGTTTGATAGTCTTGCCTGGCCACTGCCCCTTGGGGGCGGGAAGGCGCAAGACCCGGTGATCGGGCGACTGCCGAACACCCGCCCGCAAGCCAGGAGACCTGCCTCGTGACAGAATTTCACTTAAACCGGGCGGGGTGATCCGGTGGCGAACCTACCCGCGCCTGTTCCGGCAGCGGTTCTCGTCCCGTATGCCCGCTATTTTTGCCAAGGGGCATCCCGATGAAAACACTGGCCAAGCTTCCCGTCACCATCGTCACCGGCTTCCTCGGCTCGGGCAAGACCACCTTGTTGCGCCACATGCTCGACAACGCCCAGGGCCGCCGCATTGCGGTGATCGTCAACGAGTTCGGCGAACTCGGCATCGATGGTGAAATCCTCAAGCAGTGCTCGATCGGTTGCACCGAGGAAGAGGCGGTCGGTCGTGTCTTCGAACTGGCCAATGGCTGCCTGTGCTGCACCGTGCAGGAAGAGTTCTTCCCGGTGATGCGCGAACTGGTGGCACGGCGCGGCGATCTGGACCACATCCTCATCGAAACCTCCGGCCTGGCGTTGCCCAAACCGCTGGTCCAGGCGTTCCAGTGGCCGGAAATCCGCAGTGCCTGCACCGTCGATGCGGTGATCACCGTGGTCGACAGCCCGGCGGTGGCCGCCGGTACCTTCGCCGCCTTCCCCGACCAGGTGGACGCCCAGCGCAAGCTCGACCCGAACCTGGACCACGAGTCGCCGCTGCACGAACTGTTCGCCGACCAGTTGTCCAGCGCCGACCTGGTGATTCTCAACAAGACCGACCTGATCGCCCCCGAAGACCTGGCCAAGGTCCGCCTGGAAGTGGCCGAGGAACTGCCACCGGCGGTGAAGATCATCGAGGCCAGCAGCGGTCGCCTGCCGCTGGACGTGCTGCTCGGCCTGGGTGCCGGCTCCGAAGAACATATCGACAGCCGTCACAGCCACCATGATCACCACCACGAGGGCGACGATCATGACGACCACGATCACGATGCCTTCGACTCGATCTCCATCGACCTGCCGCAAGCCGATGAAAGCCTGCTGCTCGATGCCCTGACGCAACTGGTGGTCAAGCACGGCATCCTGCGGGTCAAGGGCTTCGCGGCGATCCCGAACAAGCCGATGCGCCTGCTGATCCAGGGCGTGGGCACCCGTTTCGACAAGCACTTCGACCGTGCCTGGGGCGCTGACGAGCCGCGTGTCACCCGCCTGGTGCTGATCGGTCAGGAACTGGATGCCGCCCTGCTCGAGTCGACCCTGCGCGCGGCGCTGACGGTCTGACCCCATGCACCTGCTCAGGACCCAGCCCGGCGGTTTCGTGTCGGACGACAACATTGCCGACCTGGGACAAACCCCCGCCGAGCTGGTGATCCTGTGCAGCGGTGATTCCAGCCTGGCGTTGCTCGCCGAAGCGGCGCAGCAACTGCCGGACGATTACCCCAGCCTGCGCCTGGCCAACCCGATGCAGGTGCAGAATCATGCCTCGGTCGACCTGTATGTCGACCAGGTGCTGCAACACGCCAAGGTGATCCTGCTGTCGTTGCACGGCGGGATCGGCTATTGGCGCTACGGCATCGAGCGCCTGGTGCAACTGGCCGAGCGCGGCGTGGCGCTGATCCTGGTGCCGGGCGATGACCGTCCCGACCCGGAACTGAGCGCCCTGGGCAACGTCCCGGCGGCCGAGGCCGAACGGCTCTGGCATTTCCTGCGCCAGGGGGGGCTGGGTAACGCCCTGCAACTGTTCAATTGCCTGGCCAGTACCTGGCTGGGGCGCGATTACCCGTGGCACGAGCCTCGCGCCTTGCCGCGCACGGCGATCTACCACCCCCGCGTGGTCGATGCGCAACTGGCGGATTGGCGTACCGACTGGCAGGCCGACCAACCAGTAGCGGCGCTGCTGTTCTATCGTTCGCACCTGCAGGCGGCCAACACCGCCTTCGTCGATGTGTTCTGCCAGCGCCTGCAGGCGGCCGGGCTGAACCCGTTGCCGATCGCCGTGGCCAGCCTCAAGGAGCCGGCCTGCCTGGCGACGGTCGAGGACTGGCTGGACGAAGTGTCGGCGGCGGTGATCCTCAATACCACCGGTTTTGCCCAATCGACCCCCGAGGCGCCGCACCTGCGGCCGTTCCGCCGTGACATTCCGGTGATCCAGGCCATCTGCGCCCAGGACAACGAGCCCGGCTGGCAGGCCAGCGAGCAGGGCCTGGGGCCGCGGGACCTGGCGATGCACATCGCCTTGCCGGAACTGGACGGACGGATCATCAGCCGGCCGATCAGCTTCAAGGACCTGGCCTGGCGCAGCGAGCGCAGCCAGAGCGACGTGGTCTGCTACCGGGCCCAGCCCGAGCGCATGGACTTCGTCGCCGAACTGGCGCGGCGCTGGGTCGACCTGGCACGGCTGGACAACGGCGCCAAGCGCATCGCCCTGGTCCTGGCCAACTATCCGACCCGTGACGGCCGCATCGGCAACGGTGTCGGCCTGGACACGCCGGCCGCGGCGCTGAATATCCTGCGGGCCTTGCAGGCGCAGGGCTACCCGGTTGCCGAACTGCCCGAGAGTGGCACCGGCCTGATCCAGGCCCTGCTCGGCGGCGTCAGCAACGATCTCGACAGCCTCGATCTGCGACCCTGCCGGCAGAGCCTGGCGCTGGCCGAATACCAGGCCCTGTTCGAGCAATTGCCCGAGGCCAACCGCCAGGCGGTACTGGCTCGCTGGGGGCAGCCGGAAAACGACCCGATGTGCCGTGACGGGCGGATGATGGTCGCCGGGCTGCGCCTGGGGCTGACCTTCGTCGGCATCCAGCCGGCCCGTGGTTATCAGGTCGACCCGAGTGCGGTCTACCACGATCCGGACCTGGTGCCGCCCCATGGCTACCTGGCGTTTTATTTCTGGTTGCGCCACCGCTATGGTGCCCACGGCGTGATCCATGTCGGCAAGCATGGCAACCTGGAGTGGCTGCCGGGCAAGGGGGTCGGTCTGTCGCAGCACTGCTGGCCGGATGCGCTGCTGGGGCCGCTGCCGAATATCTATCCGTTCATCGTCAACGACCCGGGCGAGGGGGCCCAGGCCAAGCGCCGGACCCAGGCGGTGATCATCGATCATCTGATGCCGCCGCTGACCCGTGCCGAAACCTACGGCCCGTTGCGCGACCTGGAACTGCTTGCCGACGAATACTACGAAGCGCAACTGCTTGACCCACGCCGGGCCCGGGAGTTGCAGCGAGACATCCTCAAACTGGTACGCGAGACGCAGATCGACCGCGAGCTGCAGCTGGATGCCGGGCTCGACAGCGATGCCGACGCAGCGATCTGGCTGCCGCGCCTGGACACCTACCTCTGCGACCTCAAGGAGTCGCAGATCCGCGATGGTCTGCACGTGTTCGGCGAGTCGCCGCAGGGACGGCTGCGCATCGATACCCTGCTGGCCCTGCTGCGTATTCCCCGCGGTGACGGGCGAGGTGCCCGGTCGAGCCTGCTGCGGGCGTTGGCCAAGGCCTTCGAACTGGGCTTCGACCCGCTCGACTGTAACCTGGCCGAACCCTGGACCGGCCGCCGCCCGGAGGCGCTGCGCGACCTCGGCGCGGCCACCTGGCGCACCGCCGGCGACAGTCGCGAGCGCCTGGAACTGTATGCCGCAGCCTTGATCGAGCAGGCCCTGGCGGGCCTCGCCGAGCTGCCGGACAGCGAGGCATGGGCCGATGTGCGCAGCATCATCGACGGCCTGCTCGAACAGGTGGCGCCGCGGCTCGATGCTTGCGGGCCGGCGGAAATGCAGGGCCTGCTTGCCGCCCTCGACGGGCGCTTCGTCCCGGCCGGTCCCAGTGGTGCACCGAGCCGCGGGCGACTGGACGTGTTGCCTACCGGGCGCAATTTCTTTTCCGTGGACGTACGCAACCTGCCGACCACCACGGCCTGGCGCATCGGTTTCCAGTCGGCCAACCTGATTCTCGAGCGACATCTGCAGGACCACGGCGACCACCTGCGTCAGCTTGGCCTGTCGGTCTGGGGCACGGCGACCATGCGCACCGGCGGCGACGACATCGCCCAGGCCATGGCGCTGATGGGCGTGCGGCCGGTCTGGGCCACCGGCAGCCAGCGGGTCGACGACTTCGAGATCCTGCCGTTGAGCCTGCTGGACCGCCCTCGGGTGGACGTGACCCTGCGGGTTTCCGGGTTCTTCCGTGACGCCTTCGCCAACCTGATCCGTCTGTTCGACGCGGCGGTGCAGGCGGTGGCGGCGCTGGACGAACCCGAGGACCTGAACCCGCTGGCGGCCCGCGTTCGCCAGGAGCGCGAGCAACTGCAGGCGCAGGGCCTGGATGCCGAGCAGGCCGCACGCCAGGCCGGTTGGCGGATCTTCGGCGCCAAGCCGGGCGCTTATGGCGCGGGTGTGCAGAACGCCATCGACGGGCGCCTGTGGCAGAGCCGCGAGGACCTCGCCGAGGTCTACCTGAACTGGGGTGGCTACGCCTATGGCGGCTCCGACGAGGGTACCGCGGCCCGGGCGCCATTCGCCCGGCGCCTGAGCCAGGTCCAGGCCGTGTTGCAGAACCAGGACAACCGCGAGCATGACCTGCTCGATTCCAACGACTACTACCAGTTCCAGGGCGGCATGCTGGCGGCGGTGGAAAGCCTCAGTGGCGAAACCGCCGCCAGCTATCATGGCGACCACAGCCAGCCGGACCTGCCGAAGATCCGCACGCTCAAGGAGGAGTTGAACCGGGTGATCCGCTCGCGGGCGGCCAACCCCAAGTGGATCGACGGGGTCAAGCGTCATGGCTACAAGGGCGCTTTCGAACTGGCGGCGACGGTCGACAATCTGTTCGCCTTCGATGCCACCAGCCATCTGATCGACGATCACCAGTACGCGTTGCTGGCCGATGCCTACCTGCTGGATGCCGACACCCGCGCGTTCGTCCGCGAGCACAACCCCCATGCCTTGCGCGACATGACCGAGCGCCTGCTGGAAGCCCAGCAGCGCGGGCTGTGGCGTGAACCGGGGGAATACCGCGAGGCGCTGGAAAACCTGCTGCTGGATATTGAAGAAGATGCCTGAGGACTATGCACCATGAGTGACTCCCCGCATTTCCCGCTGTCGGCGGTGGTCGGTGCCGATGCGCTGAAGCTGGCGCTGTGCCTGACCGCCATCGACCCGAAGATCGGTGGTGTGCTGATCGAGGGGCCGCGCGGCATGGCCAAGTCGACCCTGGCCCGTGGCCTGGCCGACCTGCTGGTCAGCGGGCAGTTCGTCACCTTGCCCCTGGGGGCCACCGAGGAGCGCCTGGTCGGCACCCTCGACCTGGACGCGGCACTGGGGGAGGGCCGCGCGCAGTTTTCCCCCGGCGTGCTGGCCAAGGCCGACGGCGGCGTGCTGTATGTCGATGAGGTGAACCTGCTGGCCGATCATCTGGTGGACCTGCTGCTCGATGTGGCGGCCAGCGGCACCAACCTGGTGGAGCGCGACGGCATTTCCCATCGGCATGCGGCGCGCTTCGTGCTGATCGGTACCATGAACCCCGAGGAAGGCGAGCTGCGCCCGCAATTGCTCGACCGTTTCGGCCTGAATGTCGCCCTGAGCGGCCAGCCGGAACCGGCCGAGCGGACGCAGATCATTCGGCGCCGGCTGGATTTCGACAGCGACCCGCAGGCCTTCTGCGACCAGTGGGCGCCACAACAGCAGGTGCTGCGCGAGCGTTGCGAGCGGGCCCGGGCGTTGCTGCCGGAAATCGACCTGGATGATCGGGCGATGGCCGCGATCAGCGAGCGCTGTTTTGCCGCCGGGGTCGATGGCCTGCGCGCCGACCTGGTCTGGCTGCGGGCGGCCCGTGCCCACGCCGCCTGGCGGGGAGCGCGGCAGATCGCCGACGAGGATATCGAGGCGGTCGCCGAGTTTGCCTTGCGTCATCGGCGTCGCGAGAACTCGCCCGCAACCTCGTCAAACCCTCCCGCCGGCGCGCCACAGAACCGCCCCGATCCGGCCCCGGGCACGGAGCAGGCCCAGGGGCAATGGGGTGAACTGCCGGCCAAGGCCATGGCCATGGGGGCTCGTCGGGATATTCCGAGCTGGCCAAAAAAGCCCTAGGCATTCGCCCTCGACTCAAGCCGGGGGCGAATGCCAGAACCGGTGCGGGTGAGGTTCCCGGAGGGCGCCAGGGTGCGGCCCGGGGTGCGGCGAGCGGGGCGATCGATTGGCTCGGGACGCTACTGGGTGGGCGGCCGAAGGCCCGCCGCGATCTGCGTTTTCGCTTGCGCAGCAGTACGGCCCACGAATTGTGGCTGGTGATCGTCGATGCATCGGCTTCCACCCGGCGACATCAGGCCCTGAGCGATGCCAAGGGGCTGCTCGCGCAGTTGTTCGACGATGCCTATCGCCAGCGGGCACGCCTGGCATTGTTGACCGCCAGTGGCAGCCGGCCGCAGTGGCAGGTCCAGGGGCTGAAGGCCTCCAGTGGCCTGGCGGGTTGGTTGGCGAGCCTGGGGGCGGGCGGCGGAACGCCGTTGCTGGCGGCCTTGCAGGAGGCCGGCCACTGGTTGGCCGTCAGACAGCGGCGTTTTGCCGAGGAGCGGCAGCGGGTACTGGTCTTGACCGATGGGCGCCTGAAGGCCTGGACGGGGTTGGCGCCATTCAATTGCCCGACATTACTGGTCGACCTGGAGAAGGGGCCGATTCGCCTGGGGCGGGCGCGGCAACTGGCCAGTGAACTCGGGGCCGATTATCGGCACATCGAGCTGCTCTAACTTCAGTTAAAAGTTGTGTCCATTTGATCGCATTCGCGGGCAAGCCACGTTCCTGCAGATATTGCGGCGTGTCTTGCTCGGTTACTGTAGGGGCAGCGCTTGCCCGCGAAGCTTATCGCTTTAAAGATCGAGAATCAGGCCGAGAAAGTCCAGGGCTGCAAGTCGTAGCCCTTCTTGCTCAATTCGGCACGGGCCTGTTCCAGAACGGATTTCAACTGCGCCAGGTTCGAATAGTCACTGCAAGAGATCTGCCGGCGGTCGATGCTGTTGTTGGTGCGATCGATTACGGTCAGGCTCAGGTCGCCTTTGTCTTGTGCCGTCCAGGCCACGCATTGGAAGGGTTTGAATGCGTTGCCGGCCATCAGGAGTGCTTCGTTGAAACGGAGCGGGGCGTTCATGGGGTCTTCTCTCAAGTATGCCCAAACAGTGTGTCAGCCGTCGGCTGGGCGCACCGTCGCGGCTGGTTACTTGTACTGATGTCCGCTGAGGGGCATCAGGTCACACGGGAAATACAGTTTTTTTCAACTTTTTTTCAGTGCCTCCAACAAGACTCTCGAATACCGAAATGGTTTCACTGTTATGTTTGGCGCGTTCGATCGGCTTTCGCCCTTATGCTCAATCGGTACAAGTTAGCGTCAATTTCTTGCTAGTGTTACAGCCAGGTTTGCCAAATTACTGTTTCTAATAAAATTTTATAATTCAGGTGCCAGGGAGCTGTCATGCAAGAAGCCACACCGCTAAGGCGTCTCCTGGTGGTCGATCCCTGCAACGACTGCCACCAGTTGCTTCCCGGCCTGCGCAGCATTGGCTGGGATGTCGACAGTTGCGAGCTCGAGGCGGCGGTCGATCGGCCCTGCGATATCGGCCTGTTGCGCCTGCAACCGTTTCATCTGGAGCGCCCCGATGCGGTCAAGGACCTGATCAGTCGCAGCGGCACCGAATGGATCGCGGTGCTCAGCCAGGAAGTCCTGCGCCTGCAGAACGTGGGTGACTTCGTCTGCGAGTGGTTCTTCGATTTTCATACTTTGCCCTTCGACGTTTCCCGCGTACAGGTGACATTGGGTCGCGCCTTCGGCATGGCGCGCCTGCGCGGGCAGGGGCCGGCCCCTGTCGAACCGCCGGAGCACGAGTTGCTCGGCGACAGCCGGTCGATCCGCGAGTTGCGCAAGCTCCTCGGAAAACTGGCGCCGACCGAGTCGCCGGTGTTGATCCGGGGTGAAAGCGGGACCGGCAAGGAACTGGTCGCCCGTACCCTGCACCGTCAGTCACAGCGCCACGCAAAGCCCTTCGTGGCGATCAACTGCGGGGCGATTCCCGAGCACCTGATCCAGTCCGAACTGTTCGGCCACGAGAAGGGCGCCTTTACCGGAGCGCACCAGCGCAAGGTCGGGCGCATCGAAGCGGCCAATGGCGGGACACTGTTTCTCGACGAAGTCGGCGACCTGCCGCTGGAGCTGCAGGCCAACCTGTTGCGCTTTCTCCAGGAAAAACACATCGAGCGGGTGGGCGGCAGCCAACCGATCCCGGTCGATGTGCGGGTCCTGGCTGCGACCCACGTCGATCTGGAAGCCGCGATCGCTGCCGGGCGCTTTCGCGAGGATCTCTATTACCGTCTGAATGTGCTGCAGGTGGTGACGGCGCCGCTGCGTGAACGCCACGGTGACGTGCGGATGCTGGCCAACCATTTCTCCCATTTCTACAGCCAGGAAACCGGGCGGCGACCGCGCAGTTTCAGCGAGGAGGCGCTGGTCGCCATGGGCAACCATGGCTGGCCGGGCAATGTGCGCGAGCTGGCCAACCGGGTCCGGCGTGGCCTGGTGCTGGCCGAGGGGCGGCAGATCGAGGCCGGTGACCTGGGCCTGGCCAGCGAATCCAGTGCCCAGCTGGCCATGGGTACCCTGGAGGATTACCTCTATCAGGCCGAGCGCCAGGCGTTGTGCGATGTGCTCAATCGGCATGGCGACAACATGAGTATCGCCGCGAAGGTGCTGGGGATTTCCCGGCCGACGTTCTACCGGCTGCTGCACAAGCATCAGATTCGCTAGGCACTGGAGGCTGCCCAGGCAGGTATGGCGCCGTTCACAGGCGCCTCTGCCACGGCGATGGCCGGGGCAGAGGGCGCCATCAGGCTGGATCAGAAGTAGTAGGGGAATTTCAGGCTGAAGCTGAAGTCCGGGGCGTCGGGGGTCATGCCCAGGGACAATTGTGGAACGATGGTCAGGTTCGGCGTGGCGGCGATGGTCATGCCGACGTTGAAATAGCCGGCGTTGGCGTCGCTGCCCACTACACTTTGCCAGCTCTGCCCATCGGGCTTGAGTTTGCTTTTGCGTTGCACCAGGTCGGACACCGAGAACGACATACTCATCTTTTCGTTCAAGGCGAAGGCAACGCCCGCACCGAACTGGTAGCTGTCGCCGATACTGACCTTGCCTGGCTGCGTGACGCCCTGCTGGGCGCTGATGTCGCTGAAGGAGTCCTCGAAGTTATGGGTGTAGGCGAACGTGCCGAACAGTACCGCCGGGTCGAATGTCTTGACCAGCGAGAGGCCGGTGGTGAGCGCCCAGACGCCATTGCCGGTGGGCAGGTCCTCAGGCACGAACAGGCTGCTGCTCTTTGGCGACTGGACAAATTTTATGCCGAAAGGGTCTTTGCCGGTCGGCGCCTTGAGCCGGACGCTGACCACCGCATCCGGCAGGCTTTCCGTTTCATCGAGGAATTTGTAGGCCACCCCGAAGTTCACGTCACCGAGTGTCGGGTCGCGTGTCACGGTGTCTTCCACGGTCGAGGCGGCGCTGCCGCCGTTGCCACCGCCGGATTGATAGGTGGACTCGCGATAGATGACCGGAGCGTTAATGTCGAACTGCCAACGGTTTTCATAGTTGTAGCGAGCCGTCAGATCCAGCGTCCAGGTATCGGCCTTGATCCGATCGAGGTTGATGGTGCCGAGGAAAATCGAATCCAGTGCGAGGAAACCGTTCAGCGTCAGCTGCCGGGTGTCATAACGCGAATAGGTGATACCCGTTTCGACACTGAACTTGCCATTGCCGAAGAAGCCGCTGGCTTCGTTGTACAGGTCGGAAACACTCTGGGCCGGTGCCGAATCATCCTTGAGCGACTGGCCATAGGAGGCCCCGGAGGTCCCTGCCGCGGCACCCGGGGCATTGGCGCTGGCCCCCGCCACCGCCTGGCCCTTTCTCAGGTCGGCCGGCGATTTGACCAGGCGTTTGGGCGGCGGCGCCGCCGGCTGGTCCTCGACCTGTCGAACCCGCTGTTCCAGCACCGAAAGCGCCTGTTGCTGTTGAACGTAACGCTGTTTGAGCTCCAGAAGTTCCTGTTTCAGGGCCTCCACCTCGGCGTCAGGTGCCGCTTGCAACATCGCTGCCGGGAAAAGTGTCCCCACACAAATTGCCGCCCGCAGAGAAAACGATCGGTACATGAAATTAGCCATCCCTTACTGACTTCCAATGGTCGAAAGTGAGCGTAGTTCAGAATCCCATGTTGCGTAGGCCTTTAAGTTGGGTCAGGTTGCAGTCCAAGGCTCCCACTGTCTGCAGGTTGTTCTGCAATACCACATTGAGTTGAGTCATGTTGTGGACCAGGTTCTGGCCACCGAGCAGGGCGGTGGACTGCAGGACGCCACCCTGGGCGATCTGCTGCAGCGAATGGCCCTGGTTGTTGCTGGCCGCGATCGCCATCTGAATGCCGCCGGAGACCGCGGAAACCGTGATATTGCCGGCCGCGCCAGAGCCGCTGATGCTACCGCCGCTGTTGAGAATCTGCCCGACCTGCTGGCCGCTGACGGGGGCCTGGTTGGCTTCGCTGACGTTGATGGCGACATTGTTGTAGGCGCTGTTGCCATCGCCGGCGGCACGGACCACCTGGGTCACGCCGGCCGAGGTGGTGAAACCGTTGCCGCCGACCACCGTGCCGGAGCCCGGGGCGGCAGGGGAGCCGTTGCCCTGGTTGCTGTAGGTGGAAACGTAGAACTGCGGTTTGACCGTCGATTGCTGGATCTGCAGGCTGGTGGTTGCGCCGATGATGTCGCCACTGGCGTTTTTCCAACTGCTTTCCATCACGACGCCGAAGCTGATGATGCGTCCCGGCATGACATAACGGCCACGCAGTTCGGACAGTTCCTGATCCTTGATTTCGATGGGTTTGAAGGGTGATGTCGCCTGTGCGGGCAGGCAGGTGAATGCCAGGCAACTCACGACCAGCCAGTGTGGAGTTTTCATCTGTTGCTCCCGGGGCTTCCTGCTCCCTTACTCGTTACTGCACTTCAGAAAAAATCGCTCTGTATAAAGCCGAAATCCATCAGCTCGGCGTCTTTGACCGGATTGAAGGTATCCAGCTTGTCTTTCGCCGTGAGCGGGGCCGGCGGGGCCAGCAGAGCGTTGGTCTTGTCATAGCCGGGGCCGACGATGGCAAACACGATGCCATTCCAGCCCTTTGCGAAATCCGCGGCAGCGTAGCGCTTGTGGCCAAGCACCGGGTCGCCGATGTACACCCAGTCCTTGTCCGCGCGCTGCATCACCACGAAATGCTTGTAGCCGCGGATATCCATCAGCACCACCACCGGAATGCTGACACTGGTCAGCTTGTCGGCGGGTATGCGATAGCCGCGGGCGCGCATGCCGATGCTCTCGACGTAGCGCTTCATGTCCAGCATGGAGAAACCGTGGGTCTTGACCAGCTCCGCATCGGAAGTGGTCAGCATGCCCTTGATCACCTGCTCCTCGTCGACATCCAGCCAGTAGGCCTGGCGCAGCACCGTGGCCAGGGCGGCGGCGCCGCAACTGAAATCGGTTTTCTGCTGGACCAGGTTGGCGAAACGCCGTTCGCGGATGCTCTGTACGTTCTTGTAGAAGACGCTGGCGCCGGGCAGGCCGGGGACCGCCATGGTGGCGGCCTGGGTCAGGTCGCAAAGGCCGATCAGCAAGGCAAGGACGAGAATACGCATGGTCGATACGCCTTCAGGTGCGGAAAAAAGAGCCCCGTTTCCGGGGCTCTCTGCTGTCGCGACTACATGCAGGCTTTGCAACCGGCGGCGATGGACAGCGAGTTGCTTTGCTGGTTGCCCACCCCGGCCGAAACGTTGATGCCAGCGTTGCCGGACATGTGGTTGGCCGAGTTGTTCATGCTGGCGTTGTTGGTGACAACGTTTTTCCAGCCGTTGGGAGTGAGCACTTGCTGGGTCCAGTAGCCGGCCAGTTCAACAGAGCCTTGTTCCTTGAAGGTGAACTTCTGGTCATCGTTGTCATGACCACCCTTGTAGCCATGGCCATGATGATCGTCGTCACCCTTGATTGTGCCGGAGCCGGTGCCCTTGTAGCTGCCCTTGAGATCGATGGTGCCCTTGAGGGTTTCTTTCTCATAGGCTTGCACGCCACTGTTGGTCACCAGCAGGCCGCTTTCGGTCTGGTTGGCGGCGGCGGCGGCGGTGGCTACGCGGCCACCGGAGACGGCGATGGCCAGGTTGTTTTTCTGTTGGTTGAAGTTGCCGGCGGTGATGTTGACGCCCATGTTGCCGGAGCCATTGTTGCCGGAGTTGTTCATCGACGCATTGTTCTGGGTCGATTGGTTGAGCACGACGTTGTTGGTGTTGGTCTGGGTGGCGCTGCTGGCCGAGACGGCGGTACCGAAGATGAAACTTTCGTCGGCGGTGGCCAGTGCGGCGGCGTTGTCCTGTTGGTTGCCGTCGCCGGCTGCAACGTTGGCGCCCATGTTGCCGCTCGAGCCGTTCAGCGAGTCATTGGCACTGGCGTTGTTCCTGGTGCCCTGGTTGATCACGGCGTTGTTGTGGCTGTACTGGGTGTCGATCACGGCGGCGCCGGCGCCGGCGGTGATCTGCAGCAGGGTGCCGAGGTCAGGACCTTTGGGGCCATGGTGACCATGGCCGTGGTTGTTGCCGCCTGCCTGGGCGGCCATTGCCATGACTGCGGCCAGTGCGAACACCAGTGGTTTGAGAGCCATTGTAGGTTTCATGATGTATCTCCGTGCTTATTAGTTGGTTAAGTGTTGGTACTTTCTAATTGCACTGCTCGGGTCAGTCGGCGACCCGGATACTGAGGGTGTTGGCCATGCGGTTCCCCACCCCCGCGCTCTGGTTCACCTGAATCACGCCCCGGCTGCCGGTGAAGGCCTGGTCGCTGGTAACGACCTGGCGACTGCCTGGGGTGCCGGATGAACCGGAGTTGGGTGACAGCGCCACGTTCTGTTGCGACAGGGCGCTGTCATCGACGCTCTGCGGCGCAGCACTGATGCTGATGCGCACGGCGTTGATCATCTGGTTGTTGGCGCCGGCGGACTGGTTGACGCCCACCATGCCGGTGCCATTGCTGAAGGCGTTGCCCTGGATGGCCGCCTTGGCGTTGATTGCCGTGCTGGCCGGGGTTCTGAGCTTCTGGGTCAGGGCGGTCGATGCGCTGGCGTCGGTGCCGATGGCGATCGCACGACTGTTGATCTGTTGCTGCTGGTCGCCGGCGGCCTGGTTGACCATGAGGCTGCCCTTGTACTGCTGGCCGGAGTTGTTGATCACGGCATTGTCATTGGCGGTCACGCCACTGTCGGCGTAGGCGGTGAAACTGCTGAACAGGGCGAGAAAAAGCAGGGTGCGCTTCATTTCATTGCCCCTTGCCGATGGCGTTGAGGGCACCCATGCCGGCCGACAGCCCGCGATTGACCGTATTGGCGATGCCGGCACCGCTGCCGCCACCGTGTCCGGAGGACAGGCCCGGCAGGCCGTTGGGGTTGCTCAGGCCGGGCATGTGCTCGGTATGGACCGTGATCACACGGTTAACGGTTGCGCCGGTGCTGATGCCGGCGATATCACCGTCGCTCAGTTCCATGCCGTTGGTCAGCGAGATGACACGGGCAGAGGGGTTGGCATTGACCGTGGTCGGATTCGGATCAGGCTGCAGGGGCGGGCGGCCGTACATTTGCGGTTGGACGGTGCGCTCGAGGACGATCACGCCGTTGTTGCCACCGGCCTCGGCGGTCAGGCTGAACAGCGAGCCAATGGCGCAACCGATCAGCAAGGTGCGGGTTAAAGCTGTTCTTGTCATCCCCACGGCAGTGTTCCTTCTTCAGTGCGCTGGCCCTGTTCAGCGTTGGGAAGGAAAGAGCAGAAGCTGTGCCGCTTTTCGTTTTTTCTTCTGTATCAATGGGTTGCCAGGGCTGTCGGGCAGGTGACGGTGTTTGCCTGTTTCAGCTTTGAAACAGGTCCGTGCCGGGAGAGCGCTGGAGAGGTGGCAAAGCCCCGTGGAATGGGGCTTTCGGACAGCTGTATCAGTGGCTTGACACATGGCCGTGCAAGGGCCCCAAGCTGTTGAATCTGGTCGTTTGCGGTGGTGCAGGGTGTTTCATGAGTGGACACTGCGGCTGCGGGGCCAGGCCTTTTGCGGCGTTGGCCGGAGTCAGCGTCCCAGCAGCTTCTCGACCGCACCCATGGCCTGGCGGTGCCTTTGCTGCCAATCACCGCCGAGCACCTCGACCGTCTGCCGGTGCCGGGTCAGCCATTGCCGGCTGGCCTCGAAGAACGCCCGGCGCTCCTCCAGGTCGGGCTGGCAGCGCTGACCGTCATCGGTCCATTCGACGCCGTCGGGGCTGAGCAGAAGGTGCAGGTCGTAATGCCGGGCGAGTAGGGCCGGTTCGAGCCAGGCGGGGCAGTCGCCGAACAGGGTCTGGCTCCAGAGGATGTTGCTCAGCAGGTGGGTATCGAGAATCAGCAGCGAAGGCTGCCGTGCCCGCGCCTCGTCCTCCCAGACCAACTGGCCGCGGGCGATGGCGGGGATGTCGGCTAGGCAGGTGTCGCGCTGTTCCCGCTCGATGAAATGACGCACGTATTCACCCACCAGCAGGCCGCCGAAGCGTGCCTGCAGGGCCTCGCAGAGCCAGCTCTTGCCGCTGGATTCGGGGCCCGCCAGCACCACCACCTTCATGCCTGCAACGCCGGGTCGGTACGCCATTCGCGCCAGCCCTGCACGGCCAGTAGGGTGAACAGGCCATAGAGGGCGGCGGTCAGGTACAGGTCCTTGTAGATGAACAGGCCGACGAAGATCACATCGACGGCGATCCACAGTGGCCAGCACTGGATGCGTTTCTGCGCCATCCACAGCTGTGCGACCAGGCTGAAGGCGGTCAGTGCGGCATCGAGCCAGGGTTGTGCGGCGTCGGTCCAGGTGGCCATGGCAGCGCCCAGCAGCAGGCTGCCCAAGGCACCGACGGCAAGGCCGCCCAGCAGGGCTTGCGGGCCAAGGCTGGACACCTCGCGGCCCTGGTGCACGATGCCGCCGCGGGTCCATTGCCACCAGCCATAGAGCTGCAGCACGGCGTAGACCACCTGCAGCAGCAGGTCCGAGTAGAGCTTCACATCGAAGAAGATCCAGCTGTAGAGCAGCACCATGACCAGGCCGATCGGCCAGCACCAGGGATTCTGTTTGACCGTCAGCCAGACGGCGATCACGCCGAGGGCGGCGGCGAACAGTTCAAGCCCGGACATGGGAGACCTCTGGATCGAAGGGAAAGGGGGGGCGGATTGTACCCAGAGTGGCAGGGAGAAGGGAGGGCCGCAGCGCGATTGCGCTTATCTCTCGCGACCTCTTCGCGGATAAGCCTGGACGCCGGCCCCACAAGGCATCGCGGTGAGCACTGGTCTTGTGTGCGCCGCAAAATTGTCGGGGCCGGACTGATCCGCGAACAGGCTCTCCGGTCAGATACGGAACTGGCGCAGCAACCCGTTGAGCTGTTCGCTCAGCACCTTGAGCCGGTCGCTGTCGGTGCTCGACTGTTCGGCCGCCAGGGCAGTGGTGTGGGACAGGCCCGCCGCCTCGGTGACGTTCTGATTGATCTCCTCGACCACATGGGCCTGTTGCAGGGTGGCGCTGGCAATCGAGGCATTGAGGCCATTGAGGTTGCGCAACGCCTGGCTGATGGCATTCAGGCTTTCGCCGGCCAGCCCGGCCAGTTCGATGGTCTGCTGCGAGACACGGCTGCTGTCGCCGATGACTTTCACCGCCGCTTCGGAGTGATTCTGCAGACGTTCGATCATCGCCTGGATCTCCGCCGTGGATTTCTGCGTACGCTGGGCCAGCAAGCGCACCTCGTCGGCCACCACGGCGAAGCCGCGGCCCTGTTCACCGGCCCTTGCGGCCTCGATGGCGGCGTTGAGGGCGAGCAGGTTGGTCTGCTCGGCGATGGCGCGGATCACTTCCAGGACACTGCCGATCTGCGTGCTTTCCGCCGCCAGGGTGCGGATCACCTCGACCGCCTGGGCGATGGTGGCGGACAACTGGTCGATCTGCTGCAGGCTGTTGTCGATGTTCAACTGGCCCTGGCGGGCCTGGCCTTCGGCATCGCGCACCTCGCTGGCGGCCTGTTCGGCGTTCTTGGCGACATCCTGCACGCCATAGGTCACCTCGTTGATCGCCGTGGCCACCATTTCCATCTGCTGCGATTGCTGCTGACTGCGGGTCTGGGATTCGATGGCGCTGTTACCCAGGTCGCTGGAGGATTGGCCGAGTTCACTGGCCGAAACCTGCAACTGGCTGACCACGCCACGCAGCTTGCTGGTGAAGGCGTTGAAGTGGCGGGCCAGTTCGGTCACTTCGTCCTGGCCGTGGGTATCGAGGGTGCGGGTCAGATCGCTTTCGCCGCTGGCGATGTTGGCCATGGCCTGGACCGTTTCCCGCAGCGGATGGACGATGCTGCGGCCGATCAGCAGGACCAGCACGCTCACCAGCACGGCAATCGCCAGGCCGACCAGCGAGGCATTGCGCACCTGCTCGTAGAACTCGGCCTGCACATCGTCGATGTACACGCCTGAGCCGATGATCCAGCTCCAGGGCTCGAACAACTGCACATAGGAGGTTTTCTGCACCGGAGCGCTGGCGCCCGGCTTCGGCCAGCGGTAATCGATCATGCCGCGGCCCTTGGCCTTGGCCAGAATCACCATCTCGTTGAACAGCGCATAGCCATCGGGGTCCTTGATGCCGGACAGGTCCTGGCCCTCGAGCTTGGGGTTGGCCGGGTGCATGACCATGACCGGGCGCAGGTCGTTGATCCAGAAATAGTCGTTCTGGTCGTAACGCAGCCCGCGTATGACGCTCAGCGCCTGTTTCTGCGCGGCATCGCGGCTGAGGGTGCCGGCGGTTTCCAGCCCCTGGTAGTAGGCGAGGATGCCGCTGGCGGTCTGGACCACGTGCTGGGTTTTCAGGGCCTTGGCCTGGTAAAGGTTGTCATGGGTCTGCTTGAGCATCAGCAGGCCCTGGGTCAGCAGCATGGCTACCGCCAGGACCAGGATGAGCCACAAGCGTCGGCTGATCGACACACTGCGCAAGCTATTCATAAGACCACCGTTCCTTTTTTTCTTGTTGTCCTGCTGTCATGCAGCTTATACCAGCAGGTTTAGCCCAGAGTGCCCACTATGCTTATGGCTACTATCGAGGCAGCGATAAACAGGCATGTCTGATAGGATTTCGGCCCAATCTCGACAAACCTGAGTTGCTGTTTGATTTTTCAGGCATTTTTCACGGTTTGCCGACGAACTGCGCAGCAGGCTTGCCAGTGGATCGCCGAGATGGCGAATCACGCTTTTCGATTTTTGTAGGGCCTGCGGGAGCGGGCCTTGAGGGGGAATGATGGATTTTTGGACCGCCGCACAGGCGTTGATATTGGGGATTGTCGAGGGCCTGACGGAATTCCTGCCGATTTCCAGCACCGGCCACCAGATCATCGTGGCCGATCTGCTGGGTTTTGGCGGTGAACGGGCAATCGCCTTCAACATCATCATTCAGTTGGCCGCGATCCTTGCGGTGGTCTGGGAGTTTCGCCAGAAGGTCTTCACCGTGGTCCGGGACCTGCCCAGGGAGCGCAGTGCCCAGCGTTTCACCCTCAACCTGCTGGTGGCGTTCATGCCGGCGGTGATTCTCGGGGTGTTGTTCAAGGAAGTGATCGCCACTTACCTGTTCAACCCGATCACCGTGGCCTCGGCGCTGGTGGTGGGTGGTGTGGTCATCCTCTGGGCCGAGCGGCGCGAGCACACGGTGCATGCCGAAACGGTGGATGAGATCCGCTGGCAGGACGCCCTGAAAGTCGGCTTCGCCCAGTGCCTGGCGATGATTCCGGGAACCTCCCGCTCCGGTGCGACCATCATCGGCGGCCTGCTGTTCGGCCTGTCGCGCAAGACCGCCACCGAGTTCTCGTTCTTCCTGGCCATGCCGACCATGGTCGCCGCCGCGGTGTACTCCGGTTATGGTTTCCGCCATCAGTTCCAGATGGCCGACCTGCCGGTGTTCGCGGTGGGCTTCGTCACTTCCTTCGTGTTCGCCATGATCGCCGTGCGCGGCCTGCTGAAGTTCATCGCCAGCCACAGCTACGCGGCGTTTGCCTGGTATCGGATCGTCTTCGGCCTGGTGATCCTGGCCACCTGGCAGTTCGGTTGGGTCGACTGGTCGACCAAGGGATGAGAAAGCCGAACACTCCCGGCAATGGCCGGCCAGCGCCCACGGGCCGGGTCCGCCAGCTCAAGCTCAAGGTGCTGCTGGGGCTGCTGCTCTGCGTCTTGCCCGGTTTCGGCGCGCTGCGCCTGTGGCTGGGCAGCGGGACGAGTTGGCCGCTGTGGCTCTACGGCGGCGCCAGCCTGTTGGCGTTCGTTCTGTACTGGAACGACAAGCGCAAGGCGCGCAATGACGCCTGGCGCATACCGGAGAAGGTTCTGCATGGCGTCGAGCTGCTGGGCGGCTGGCCGGGGGCACTGATCGCCCAGCAGGTGTTCCGGCACAAAACCCGCAAGCTGTCGTTCCAGGTGGTGTTCTGGCTGATCGTGTTGCTGCACCAGGTTTTCTGGATCGATCGGCTGTTTCTCGATGCCACCCTGGCGCAGCTGTCCTTTCTGTAGGGTAGCGCTACAGCAGCAGGCCGACCTGACTGCGCTTGGGCAGCTTGGCGACCACCAGTTGGTGGGAGCGGCGCAGCAGCTCCTGCAGTTCCTCGGCGCCCAGCGGGTAGGGCGCGTTCATGCTGATCCAGAACGCTCGCGCCAGATAAGGCGCGGGACGGATTCCGGGGCGGTCGACATAGCCGAGGAACAGTTCCTTGCCGACCTTGAGCGACAGTGTGTCGCCACTCAGGTTGAGCAGCGCGAACATCTTGGTCTCGGCGATCGAGAACACCCTGACGCCGCCCCATTTGTAGTCTTCCCGTGCGCCGGGCAGGTCGAGGCAGAAGCGCGCGACGGCCTCCTTGTTCATGCTGGCTCCTTTCATAGTGCTCTGTCTCCACATTCCCTGAAGGCTTCGGCCAGGTGGTCGATCCACGCCCGTACGGCCGGCAGCAGCCCGCGACGGTGCGGGTAGACCGCCTGCAGCCAGCCGCCCGGCAGTGACCATTCGGGCAGGATTCGCACGAAGGTACCATTGGCCAGTTCTTCCTCGCAGTAGAGCATGGGCAGCACGGTGAAGCCCAGGCCGGCGAGGGCACAGGCCTTGCGGACGATGAAGTCGTCCACGCCCAGCCGGGCTTCGAGCGCCAGCTCGCGCTTCTGCCCGCGTTCGTCCAGCAGGCTGAGATGGACCTGGCGGTCGGCCTCCAGGGCGCCGAGGGCGGGGGCGTTCAGCAGGTCGTCGACGCTGTCGATCGGGTGCTGCTGCAGAAAGGCCGGGGTGGCGAGCATGAAGGTCTGGGCCTGGCGCAGTCGCCGCGTCACCAGCGACGGGTCCTCGTCGCCATGTTCACGAACCCGCAGAGCGACGTCGATGCCTTCGGTGACCAGGTCGACCCGACGGTTGACCATCACCACCTCCAGTTGCACCAGCGGGTGCGCCGCCAGGAAGCTGGCAATCACCCGGGGCATGAACACCTGGGCCAGGCCGATCGGGCACGACACCCGCAGCCGTCCACGAGGTTCGCTGGACATGCTGGCCACGGCCTCGTCGGCCATCTCCGCCTCCAGCAGCATGGCCTGACAATGGCGCAGGTAACGTTCGCCCACCGCAGTCAGCTTCAACTGTCGGGTGGTGCGCTGCAGTAGGCGGGCGCCCAGGCGCTCTTCCAGTTCGGCGATCCGCCGTGACAGCCGGGACTTGGGAATCCCCAGCAGGCGCCCGGCGGCGGCGAAACCACCGGCTTCCACGACCTTGGCGAAGTAGTAGAGATCGTTGAGGTCTTGCATGGTGTGAAGTTCCGGTCGTTCTATGGGTAGGACAATCTATCGCATTTTGAGCGGCTAATCATTTATTGGCTTCGCAAGTAGGATTATCCCAACTCGATCGCCAAGTGGCGATCCTCACTTGGAGATCCCGCATGAAACTCTTGCACATCGATTCCAGCATCCTGGGTGACAACTCGGCTTCGCGTCAGTTGAGCCAAAGCGTGGTCAAGGCCTGGCAGGCCGCCGAGCCTTCGAGCGTGGTGACCTACCGTGACCTGGCCGCCGATGCCATCAGCCACTTCTCCAGCCTGACCCTGGCTGCCGGCGGCACTGCTGCCGAACTGCGCGATGCGGCCCAGCGCCACGAAGCCGAACTGAGCGCTTCGACCCTGGAAGAGTTCCTGGCCGCGGACGCCATCGTCATTGCCGCGCCGATGTACAACTTCAGCGTGCCGACCCAGCTCAAGGCCTGGATCGACCGTATCGCCGTGGCCGGCAAGACCTTCCGCTACACCGAAAACGGCCCTGAAGGCCTGGCCGGTGGCAAGAAGGTAGTGATCGTCTCGACTTCCGGTGGCCTGCATGTGGGCCTGCCGACCGGTGTAGGCCATGAAGACTACCTGAAAGTACTGTTCGGCTTCCTCGGCATCACCGACATCGAGTTCGTTCGCGCCCACGGTCTGGGCTATGGTGAAGAAGTGCGCACCAAGGCCATGAGCGACGCCCAGGCGCGAATAAACGACACCTTGTTCGCCGCCCCGTAAAGCTTTTGTAAACGCGCAAGAAACTTCCGGTAACAAACACTAAACTCTGTACTCTGATCATGATGAATGATCGGGTACGGAGTTTTTTGCGTTCTCTGCGCAGGTTTGGCCCATCTTGTGCAAAAACCATCCGCACAGGCGCTCTGGAAAACTGCGAAGAGTCGGTCGAAGCCCGGTGCAGTGCTTCAGTTTCAAGGAATGACAGAGATTTTGGTGTGTAGTGACTCGACAAAGGTGGGCATCCCGATGATGCGTCTTTGTGCAGTATTGCTGATTTGCCTGGCCGCAGGCTTCACGACGGTGCAGGCGGCTCCCGCGGCTCATTGGAGCGTGGGTTTTCATCGTCTGACGTTTCTCGATCCGCTGGATCTGCAGCCGATGAAGGCGATTGTCTTCTACCCCTCCACCGGCCGTGAGCAGTGGAGCAAGATCGGCGGCTACACCATCCAGGCCAGCGAGGACTCGCGGATCGCCATTGGCCGCTATCCACTGTTGATGCTATCCCACGGCAACACCGGCACGCCGCTGGCCCTGCATGACCTGGCAACCTCGCTGGCCCGCAAGGGCTTCGTCGTGGTCGCGGTGCTGCACCCCGGCGACAACTACAAGGACCACAGCCGGCTGGGTACCTTGAGCAACCTCTACGGCCGGCCGATGCAGATTTCCGAGGCGATCACCGCCACCCTCGGCGACCCGATGCTGTCGCCGTTCGTGGAGGCCGATCAGGTCGGGGTGATCGGCTATTCCGCCGGCGGCGAGACCGCCCTGATCCTCTCCGGCGCACAGCCGAACCTCGATCGCCTGCGGCGCTACTGCCAGGAGTTTCCGGACGACAAGGACGCCTGCACCACCAAGGGCGAACTGATCGTCGACCGCGATGACCTGCAGCCGGTGGCCGACCCACGGGTCCATGCGCTGATGCTGATGGCGCCACTGGGCCTGATGTTCGGCCGGCACACGCTGGCCGACGTGCACGTGCCGGTGCTGATGTACAGCGGCGATGGCGACAAGCTGGTGTTCCCTGACAAGAACGCCGCGGCCCTGGCGCGCAAGCTGCCGGTGGCGCCGCAGTTCAAGCTGATCGCCGGGGCCGGACACTTCGTGTTCATGGCGCCCTGCAGCGAGGAACAGCTGCACGCCACGCCGGGATTGTGTACCGACCCCGAAGGTGTCAACCGGGCGGATATCCACCGCGATCTGATCTCCGAGGCCGGGCGCTTCTTCAGCAAGACCCTGAGCGTGCCGAACCGCGCCGGCATGCAGACCGCCGATCAGTGACTCATCCGGCTGTCGGGCGCCGTGCCAGCAGCACGGTGACCGACAGGCCGATGATCGACAGCAGCGCCGCACAGCAGAAGATCCACGCATATCCCAGGTTCAACGCGACCGCGCCCATGAGCGGGCCGGCGATCGCCAGCGCCAGGTCGAAAAACACCGCATAGGCACTCAACCCCGCGCCGCGGCTGCTGGTGGGCACCTGGCGGATGGCTTCGACGCCGATGGCCGGGTACACCAGAGACAAGCCGAACCCCGCCAGGCCCGCGCCGGCCAGCGCGAAGCCGGTGGAGGGGGACAGCCAGAGCAGCACCAAGCCGAGGGTTTCGATGCTCATGCAGGCGATGGCCACCTTGAAACCGCCGAAACGGTTGATGCTGCCGATGAAGAACAGCCGCGCAAGGATGAAGCAACTGCCGAATACGGTCAGGCAGTAGGCGGCGCCGGTCCAGCCGCGGCTGAGGTAGAACAGGGTGATGAAGGTGGTGAGGGTGCCGTAGCCGATCGACGCCAGAGTCAGGCTGGTGCCGTAGGGAGCAATGCGGCCGAACACCGCCCGGAACGGCAGGCGTTCACCGCGGATCACCGGTACCGAGGGCTTGTTGCGGATCAGCAGCAGGGCGCCGGCGGCCAGGGCCGACAGGGCGATGCCGAGGCTGGCGAAACCGTAGTCGGCGACCATCAGTACCCCCAGTGGCGCACCGATGGCGATGGCGCCGTAGGAGGCGATGCCGTTCCAGGAAATCACCCGCGCGGTCTGGTCGGCGCCGACCTGGCCGATCCCCCAACTGATGGTGCCGACGCCGATCAGGCCCTGGGCGGTGCCGAGCAGCAGGCGCCCGAGGATCAGGATGATCAGGCTCGCCAGGGGCCACTGCTGGATCAGCGTCGACAGCAGGGTCAGTCCGCCGCTCAGGCAGATGCCCACCAGTCCGTAGATGATCGCGCGCTTGGTCCCGACGCTGTCGGCCATGCGTCCGGCCATGGGGCGGCTGAGCAGGGTAGCCAGGTACTGCGAGCCGATGGTCAGGCCGGCGATCACCGCACTGAACCCCAGCTGTTCATGCACATAGCCGGGCAATACCGCGATCGGCAGGCCGATGCAGAGGAAGGCGACGAAGGTGTAGAAAACGATGGAGACGATTTGCAGGGTGACGGTCAGGTTGCCGGGCTGGCGGGGTGGTTGCTGGGCTGACATGGAGGCTCGTTCGCGGGCGGGCGGTTGGAGAACTCCATCATGGCGGCATGCCGGGATAAATGAAAGCAGGCTAACTAATTTTTGCGGCGTCCTCACCGCGATTGGGCAGCCAACGGTCTTTGACTCATCAGTGCATAACCGCTGCCACGGGGAGCATGGCAGCGGTCGGGAGCCTCTTAGAACAGCACGCCCTGGCTGCGCAGGTAGTCGTCGTAGGTGCCGCTGAAGTCGGTTACGCCATTCGGGCTCAGCTCGATGATGCGCGTAGCCAGGGACGAGACGAACTCGCGGTCGTGGCTGACGAAGATCAGCGTGCCCGGGTAGTTTTCCAGCGCCAGGTTGAGCGCCTCGATCGATTCCATGTCCAGGTGGTTGGTCGGTTCGTCCATCACCAGCACGTTGGGCTTTTGCAGGATCAGCTTGCCGAACAGCATACGGCCCTGTTCACCCCCGGAGATGACCTTGACCGACTTGAGGATCTCGTCGTTGGAGAACAGCATGCGGCCCAGGGTGCCGCGTACCAGTTGCTCGCCGCCCTGGGTCCACTGGCTCATCCAGTCGAACAGGGTGACGTCGTCTTCGAAGTCATGGGCGTGGTCCTGGGCGTAGTAGCCCAGTTCGGCCGATTCGGTCCACTTCACGCTGCCGGCATCCGGGGTCAGTTCGCCCATCAGCGTGCGCAGCAGGGTGGTCTTGCCGATACCGTTCGGGCCGATGATCGCCACGCGCTCGCCGGCTTCGACGGTGAAGCTGAAGTCCTTGAACAGCGTGGTACCGTCAAAGCCCTTGGCCATGCGCTCGACGGTGACCGCCTGGCGATGCAGCTTCTTGGTCTGTTCGAAGCGGATGAACGGGCTGACGCGGCTCGAGGGCTTGACCTCGGCCAGCTGGATCTTGTCGATCTGCTTGGCCCGGGAAGTGGCCTGCTTGGCCTTCGAGGCGTTGGCCGAGAAGCGGCTGACGAAGGTCTGCAGCTCGGCGATCTGGGCTTTCTTCTTGGCGTTGTCGGCCAGCAACTGCTCGCGGGACTGGGTCGCGGCAGTCATGTATTCGTCGTAGTTGCCCGGGAACAGGCGCAGCTCGCCGTAGTCCAGGTCGGCCATGTGGGTGCAGACGCTGTTCAGGAAGTGCCGGTCGTGGGAAATGATGATCATCAGGCTGTTACGCTGGGTCAGGATGTTTTCCAGCCAGCGGATGGTGTTGATGTCCAGGTGGTTGGTCGGTTCGTCGAGCAACAGCACTTCCGGATCGGAGAACAGCGCCTGGGCCAGCAGCACCCGCAGCTTCCAGCCGGGAGCGACTTCGCTCATCGGGCCGAAGTGCTGTTCCAGGGGGATGCCCAGGCCCATCAGCAGTTCGCCGGCGCGGGATTCGGCGGTGTAGCCGTCCATTTCGGCGAATTCGGTTTCCAGCTCGGCGACGGCCATGCCGTCAGCTTCGGTCATCTCCGGCAGCGAGTAGATGCGATCGCGCTCGGCCTTGACCTTCCACAGCTCCTCGTGGCCCATGATCACCGTGTCGATCACGGTGAATTCCTCGTAGGCGAACTGGTCCTGGCGCAGTTTACCCAGGCGCACGTTGGGCTCCAGCATGACCTGGCCGCTGGACGGTTCGAGGTCGCCGCCGAGGATCTTCATGAAGGTCGACTTGCCGCAGCCGTTGGCGCCGATCAGACCGTAGCGGTTGCCGCTGCCGAACTTGACCGAAACGTTCTCGAACAGTGGCTTGGGGCCGAATTGCATCGTGATGTTAGCTGTGGAGATCAAAATACTTACCTATCAATAGCTTGCGCAGCTGGATCGTTCAGCCGATACCGACTCGATACCAATCTTGAGTCTTTCCAGCCCGCTCCAGTCGGAGCTTGAGTTGGACCAACAGGCATGGGGCGACAGCAGCATCTGCAGGCTGTGGCCCAATGGTTGGGCGATGAATGCGGGGGTTGAGACCGGACCATTGCGCCTATTGTCGCATAGGTGTGATGACAGTTGTACGCCGGTCTGCGCCTGAACGTCATCCGGACGGCGTTGCGCCCGGCTCGACCAGGTTGGAGAAGAAGATGCAGCCCACCAGGCGCGCGAACAGTCCCAGCGTCTCGCCGACATACGGAGGGGCCGTTGGCGCCAGGCGGGTGTATGGTGGCGGGGCAACGCCTTGGATCTTTGGACGTGAAAAGGAGGTGACCATGAGCGTTTCCCAGCTCTTGAAGACGCATGTCAACGGCTATGATGTGATCCGCGTTGGCGGTGGCCCCTGGAAGGTGTGCACCGGGACCGATCGACTCGGTTCGTTCCAGACCCGGGAAGAAGCGATGGCCTATGCGGTATCGCTGCCAATGCACAGGGTGCGTCAACCCGCCAATCAGTAGCAACCGGCGAGGCTCCCGGGGGCCTGGAGGCGCTCGGGAGCCGACGAGAGCGTTGCGCTACCCGTCCAGTTCCACCCACCCCGGGGTGGCCTGTGGCTTTCGCCGAAGGGGTGCCGGGCGCGGCGCTGAAGCATTCTGTCATATGAAATTTCCCTCAGGTTCGAACCTGCGGGCCTGGGTGCTATCCAATCAAGGGAATGATCTATCGCATCAGGAGAGGCGTCATGAACAGAGTGGTAATCGGCCTGGCACCCTGGTTGGCAGCCGGCCTGTTGGCCATCGCCATTCCCGCCGTTGCGGCGCCCCTGGACGGCGGCCGGCCCGCCGCGCTGCAACTGGCGCAGAACCTGCCCAACAGCGACAACCCCTACAACAGCCCGATCCGGCGCGCCAACCCCAACAGCCGCCAGGGCTCCGAACCCGGCACGCCGCCCCTGCGCGGGCCCAACACGCTGCCGACGCCGCGTCCCTCGACCATCGAGAACGGCGCGATCGGCAACGGCTACCCACGCCAGCAGCAGGCACCGATGGCGGTGCCGATCCAGCCGGGTACCCGCAGTCCGAACACGCAGCGTTGAACGTTGCCGTGGCCCTTCTTTATCCCCGTAAGGAACTGTCCATGTTGCGAAAAAATCTGATAGCCGCGCTTTGCGCCGGCGCCTTGCTGAGCCTGCCGCTGCAGCCGGCCCTGGCGGCGCAGACCGTCGACTCCGAGCTGGGGCCGGTCACTGCCACGCAGATCGTTGGCGGCCTGGAGCATCCCTGGGCGCTGGCCTTCCTGCCGGACAAACAGGGCATGCTGGTCACCGAACGTCCGGGGCGGCTGCGGGTCGTGAGCCCCGACGGCAAGCTCTCGGCGCCGTTGGGCGGCGTTCCCGAGGTTTGGGCCAAGGGCCAGGGGGGCTTGCTGGACGTGGTGCTGTCGCCGTCGTTCAAGGAGGATCGCCTGGTCTATCTGTCCTATGCCGAAGGCGGCGGCTTAGGCGGCAAAGCCGGCACCGCGGTCGGGCGCGGACGGCTGTCGGCGGATCTGAAGCAACTGGTCGACTTCAAGGTGATCTTCCGCCAGGAGCCCAAGCTTTCGGAGGGCAACCACTTCGGTTCGCGCCTGGTGTTCGACCGTGATGGCTACCTGTTCATCGCCCTCGGCGAAAACAACCAGCGCTCGACCGCCCAGGACCTGGACAAGCTGCAGGGCAAGGTAGTGCGGATCTTCCCCGATGGCCGGGTGCCCGACGACAATCCCTTCGTCGGCCAGCAGGGGGTACGCCCCGAGATCTGGTCCTTCGGCCACCGCAACCAGCAGGGCGCCGCCCTCAATCCCTGGACCGGTACCCTGTGGACCCATGAGCACGGGCCCCGTGGCGGCGACGAGATCAATATCATCGAGCGCGGCAAGAACTACGGCTGGCCGCTGGCGACCCATGGCATCAACTACTCGCTCCAGCCCATTCCCGAGGCCCAGGGCAAGACGGTCAAGGGCACCGTGCCTCCCCATCATGTCTGGGAAAAATCCCCGGGCCTGAGCGGCATGGCTTTCTATGACGGCGACCGTTTCCCGAAATGGCAGCACAACCTGTTCATCGGCGCGCTGGCCGCCGAGGAACTGATCCGCCTGCAGTTCGATGGCGACCAGGTGGTGCATGAGGAGCGCCTGTTGAGTGGGTTGAAGTCGCGCATACGCGATGTCCGCCAGGGGCCGGACGGCTATCTGTATGTACTGACCGATGCCGATGACGGCGCACTCTACAGGGTCGGCCTGGAGTAGAGGATCACCGCGGCCCGCAGCTTGCGGTGGCCGAAGGCGCTCATCTTGTCGAACTCGCCGTGGCTGACCGGCAGATGCTGGCAGTCCAGCGGCTGGCGATGCTGGCTGTGGTCGACATCCGGGTCATGCAGGTAGACGAACTCCTCGTCGCAGTCGGTGACGATCACCCAGTGCGGTGCCTTGGAGCGGGTCAGGCGGTAGCTGCTGATCAACACCAGTGGCTTGCCGCCGGCCGCCAGCAGGCGGGGCAGGTCCAGGGTGCCAGCGAGCACCTGTTCGACATCGGTCGCTCGCAGTTCCTCTTCAAAGCCGTCATGCACCAGGCGCATGACGGCTTTTTTATGTGCATTGCGCACGCCGTCGAGCAGCAGGGGGCCATCGATGCTCACTTGCAGGCGTACCGCGAAACCGCGCCGCCAGGCCGCCAGCGCCAGGCCCTGGGGGCTGCAGCCGCCGTGGCCGGAGGTCATGAAGACGGTGGTCGCCTCGCGCCAGAGCTGTACCTCCTCGCGCCGAGTGGCCGGGCGTTCGGGCTGCAGGGCCGCCATCGCCATCAACAGGCAGGCCGGGCCGCAGGTGAACTCGGTGGTCTGGGCGTAGTAGGGCACCTGGGCCTCGCGCCTGGCCGAATGGTGCAGGATGCGCTTTTCCAGGCGCAGGGCATCGGCGTGGTCTTCGTAGTAGTCGTTGATCAGGCCGAAACGGCGATAGCCGTTGTGCTCGTACAGGGCGATCGCCGCGCCGTTGTCGGTGCGGACCTCCAGTCGCAGGTAGGCGCAATCGTGGTCCAGGGCGCAGGCTTCGCTGCGCTGCAACAGTTGCCTGCCCAGGCCGATGCCGCGGGCGTGGGGTGCGATGGCGATGGAGTACAGGCGTGCCAGGGACGTCCCGCGATGGAACAGCAGCAGCGCATAGCCGGCCAGCCGAGCGTCGGCCTGCTGGGCGACGATCAGCCGGGCATGGGCGCGATTGATCATCCAGTGGAAGCTGCGCGCAGTCAGGCGGTCGCTGGTGAAACAGTGCTCCTCCAGTTGCAGCAGGGCGGGCAAGTCATCGGTTGTGGCAGGGCGAAAGACAAGATCCATATAACCACCGTAAAAGTTGCGTAACGAAACGGGACTTTCCCGAAACTTCGTGCTTAATAGAAAGTGTCTTGTTCAACGGATCTATCTCTATGTCAGCGGTGCAAGGTGATTGGCGCGAAGTATCCGATCAAAGTTTTCCGGTAGCAATATCCCCAGAAACTTATTTGTCCTTGTCGAATAATCTGGGCAGTCAGCTGGTTATTATTGTCGAACGCAAGGAAGACTGGGCTTCGTACTTTCCCTGCGAGGATATCGTCACGGCCCAGGAGTACCTCGAACAGTCCCGTGCCGGTGAGCCGGGCAAGCGCGTGCAGGTGATCAACCTGTGTCGCAGCTACAAGTACCTGGGGCACGGCTACTACTGCTCGTTGCTGGCCGAGGCGCGTGGGCATCGGGTCATTCCGTCGGTGAAGACCATCAGCGAGTTGGCCCGCAAATCCCTTTACGGGTTAGCCCTGGATGATCTGGACAAGACCCTGGACCGGGCATTGGGTGATCATCTTTATCGTGATACCGAAGGTTTTACCCTGACGCTGTATTTTGGTAGTACGGTTATCGAGCCCTTGCAGGAACTTGCCCGGCAATTGTTTGAAGTATTTCCCTGTCCTCTATTGCTGGTGGACTTCAAGAAGACTAATGGTTGGCATGTCGAAGGCGTAAAGGCCGGAACGCTGCACAAGTTGCGTGATGACCAGGAAGACCACTTTGCCCAGGCGCTGGACGGTTTCAGTCGCAGGATCTGGCGCCTGCCGCGCTCGCGTCGCCTGGCCCGCTACGACATGGCGATCCTGCATGATCCCCAGGAGGCCCTGCCGCCTTCCAATGCCCGTGCGCTGGAGAATTTCATCCGGGTCGGCAAGGGGTTGGGTATCGATGTCGAACTGATCGGCAGGAAGGACTACGGGCGGATCGCCGAATACGATGCCCTGCTGATCCGTGAGACCACCAGCGTCGACAACCACACCTACCGGTTCGCCAAGAAGGCCGAGAGCGAGGGTGTGGTGGTGATGGACGATCCGGCGTCGATCCTGCGCTGCACCAACAAGGTCTACCTGACCGATCTGCTCAAGAGCCATGGCCTGGGCATGCCGGCGACCGAGATCCTGTACAAGGAGCGACCGGAAGACTTCGAGCGGGTGGGGGAGCGTCTGGGCTTTCCGCTGGTATTGAAGATCCCCGACGGCTGTTTCTCCCGCGGTGTGATCAAGGTCGAGAGCCAGCAGGCCTTGCTGGAGGCGACCGCCGAACTGTTCGAGCATTCGGTGCTGTTGCTGGCCCAGGAATTTTTCTACACCGAGTACGACTGGCGCATCGGGGTGCTCAATCGCAAACCCATCTTCGCCTGCCAGTATTTCATGTCCAAGGGACACTGGCAGATCTACAACCACAAGGCCAAGGGCCAGGACGTCAACGGCGAATGCCGCACCCTGGCGATTCACGAGGCGCCGCGGGCAGTGGTCGACCTGGCGGTCAGAACCGCCAATCTGATCGGCGACGGGCTGTATGGGGTCGACCTCAAGCAGTCCGGCGACAAGGTGGTGGTGATCGAGGTCAACGACAACCCGAACCTGGATGCCGGGATCGAGGATGCCTACCTGCAGGATGACCTGTATGGGCTGGTGCTCGAGGAGTTCATCCGGCGCCTTGAGCTCAAGCGTCGCGGCCAGGCCTGGTAGGAGGGCGGCGATGATCAGGCGTTTCGAATTGCGGCAGGGGGCCTTGCAGGCTGTCGCGCACCTGGAGGCCGCGGTGATGTTGTTCTGCAACCCCGATGCGGTCGAGCGGGAACTGCTGCGCAGTCATTTCAAGCTCGACGAACATGCCCTGGCCTCGGCCCTGGACCCGGACGAGATCTCGCGTATCGAGTTCCACCCGGACAACCTGTTCCTGATCTGGAAGCGCCCGCTGAACTACTCGGGAGCGGACAGCCTGTCCTTCGAAGTGTCCTCCTGCGGCCTGCTGCTGTGCGAGGAGCGCCTGCTGGTGATCGCCACCCATGCCTCCCAGCTCGATGGCCTGGGCAGCCACAAGGCGCTGAACACGCCGCTCGACGTGCTGCTGGAGATGCTCTTCAACAACATCCACCACTATCTCGGGCACCTGAAGGTGATCAAGATGGTTGCCCGCGAGCTGCAGCAGAAGTTCTATGCCTCGATGGAAAACCGCCACCTGATCCAGATGTTCAATCTCAGCGAGAGCCTGATCTATTACATCAATGCCCTGCACAGCAACGGCGCGGTGCTGACGCGGCTGCGCAATCATGCGCAGAAGCAGGCCTTCGGCGAACAGGCGATCGGCCTGATCGACGACCTGATCATCGAGAACAACCAGTGCTACAAGCAGGCGGAAATCTACTCCAACGTGTTTTCCGCGCTGATCGATGCCCGTGGCAACCTGATGAACAACAGCACCAATGGCCTGTTGCGCAAGCTGACCCTGATCAACGTGGTATTCCTGCCGCTGAACCTGATCGCCAGCATCGGTGGCATGTCCGAATACAGCATGATGACCGCCGGCACGCCGTGGTGGGTATCCTACCCGTTGTTCCTGCTGGCGATGCTGGCGGGGGCGGGGTTGATGGTCGTGGGGCTCAATCGTCTGGCCGGGAAGGCTGACCGCGTCAGTTGATCGCGTTTGCGTGAGGTTTCACTGAGGTGTCGGACAATCCTGAAGTTCCGGTTGCAGGGTCAGCACCTCGAAGCCGTCACGGGTCACCGCCACGGTGTGCTCCCACTGCGCCGACAGGCTGCCGTCGCGGGTCACCACGGTCCAGCCGTCCTTCAGGCCACGAGTGCGTGGGCTGCCCTGGTTGAGCATCGGTTCGATGGTGAAGACCATGCCTTCGCGCAGCACCAGGCCGGTACCCGGTCGGCCGAAGTGCAGCACCTGCGGTTCCTCGTGCATCTGCCGGCCGATGCCGTGCCCGCAGTATTCGCGCACGACGCTGTAGCCATTGCCTTCGGCGTGTTTCTGGATGGCATGGCCGATATCGCCCAGGCGCGCGCCGGGGCGTACCACCCGGATACCTTCCCAGAGCGCCTCGAAGGTCTTGTCCACCAGACGCCGGGCCTTTGGGCTGACGGCGCCGATCAGGTACATCTTGCTGGAATCGGCGATGAAACCGTTCTTTTCCAGGGTGATGTCGATATTGACGATATCGCCCTCGTGCAGGATCGCCCGGGCGTCGGGCATGCCGTGGCACACCACTTCGTTGATCGAGGTGTTGATGGAGTAGGGGTAGTCGTACTGGCCCTTGCTCGCCGGGCGGGCCAGCAACTCCTGGCGGATGAAGGTCTCGACCCGCCGGTCCAGTTCCAGGGTCGACAGGCCGGCGGTCACCAGGCCGTCGAGCATGCTGAAGACCTGCGCCAGCAGGCGCCCGGCCTCGCGCATCAGCGCCAGTTCGGTTTCGCTCTTGATCAGGCCGACGGACATCAGCTGCGCCCCCGGATGAGATCGTCCCGGTTCAGCAGCAGACGATTGACCAACTCGTTGTAGCCCAGTTGCGGGTTGAGTTCGGCCAGCAGGCCGAGCTTGATCCAGAACTCGGCCTGGGCGTTGATCGAGCGGTCCATGGCGGCGCTGGCCATGCGGACCTGTTCATGCAGTTCATCGGAGATCTTGACGATACCCATGGGGTTCTCTTGAGGAAGTTGATATACGAAGCGTATATGTTTCGTATATTTCAGGCAAGCCACGGCGAATTTTCCCCATTGACTTGTCCATCGCTCCCGGATAGTTTCGGGCCATGACCTGCGCTCACGTTCTGCCTCAGCCAAGCATTATTATCGCCATTCCTTATCCGGCGGGCTGAGCTGCACCTGTTTACCCAAACCCGCCTCCGAGGCGGGTTTGTCGTTTCTGCCTCCGAGGTCAAGTGCCAACCCGGAGAGCCAGATGAACACCGATACCGTCAGCCAACACGCCAACGTCGATGACGAACTGCTGGGCCGCTATGTCCGCAGGATTCTTGCGGCACCGGTCTACCATCAGGCGATCTGCACGCCCCTGCAACCGGCCCCGGCGTTGTCGGAGGCATTGGGCAACCAGGTGCTGCTCAAGCGCGAGGACTTGCAACCTACCTTTTCCTTCAAGATCCGTGGTGCCTACAACAAGCTGGTGCAACTGAGCGAAGCCCAGCGCAACTGCGGGGTGATCACCGCATCGGCGGGCAATCATGCCCAGGGCGTGGCCCTGGCGGCGCGTACCCTGGGGATCAAGGCGACGATCGTCATGCCCACCAGTACGCCCGAGCTCAAGGTGCAGGGTGTGCGCAGCCGTGCAGCCACGGCGGTACTGCACGGCGACAGCTTTCCCTTCGCCCTGGCGCATGCCTTGGCCCTGGCGCAGGAAAAAGGCTACACCTTCGTCTCGCCATTCGATGATCCCGAGGTGATTGCCGGCCAGGGCACGGTGGCGATGGAACTGCTCAACCAGCACCAGGGAACCCTGGACGCGATCTTTGTCCCGGTCGGTGGTGGTGGCCTGATCGCCGGGATCGCCGCCTACGTCAAATACCTGCGACCGCAGGTGCGGATCATCGGGGTCGAGTCGGAGCATTCCAATTGCCTGCAAAGGGCCTTGCAGGCCGGCGAGCGGGTGGTGTTGCCGCAGGTCGGGACCTTCGCCGACGGGGTGGCGGTGGCACAGATCGGTGCGTACGGCTTCGAGATCTGCCGGCGGCATGTCGACGAGGTGATCACGGTCAGCAACGACGAGTTATGCAGCGCCATCCGTGACATCTATGACGATACCCGCTCCATCACCGAGCCGTCGGGCGCGCTGGCGGTGGCCGGGATCAGGAAGTACGTGGCGGGTAGTGGGGCCCGGGGGCAGACGCTGGTGGCGATCAACTCCGGTGCCAACATCAATTTCGACAGCCTGCGCCATGTGGTCGAGCGTGCGGCCCTGGTCAGGCCGCAGGCGGTGCCCGCCTGAGCGGGCTGGCTCAGGACAGCAATGGGCGCATGAAGCTGCGCTCGTAGCTGAGAATGAACTTCTTCTCCACCACCGAGGCGACCAGGGCCGTACTCTGCGGGTCGCTGAGGGCCGCCTGGCGATAACGTTCGTACTCGGCCAGCGAGCTGAAGCTGAACAGGCAATAGGCGATATTGCTCGCGCCCTCGCTGGGCAGGAAGTAGCCGTGGTGGGTGCCGCCCAGGCGTTGGACGATACCGATCCAGGCCTTGGAATAGGCCTCGAACTCAGCCAGTTGATACGGATCGATGACGTATTTGACGTGGCAGGTGATCATCGGCTGGCTCTCCGGGTCATTCGCTGACGGCTTTCTTGATCAGCTTGGACGGGCTCCAGATCCGGTAGCGGATCTGCACATCGTCCGGCGCGTAGATCACCAGCGGCAGCTTGCTGTTGTAGCGCAGCATGTAGCCGTTGCCGACGACCGGAACGAAGTCCTTTTTCGGCTTGGTGCCGGGCGGGCAGGCCATCAGGGTGGAAACCGGGCCGCTGACACTTTCCAGGCGATAGTAGGCATAGCTCCAGCCTTCCAGGTTTTTCTCGTCGAGGTTGCCGGTCAGGCGTTTCTGGTTGCAGTCGACGGGCAGGACCTTGCCGGCGATGATCTCGACCCGGTGGTCGGAGTCCTTGGTCATTTTCGGCACACGGATGACCGTGCGAGTGAAGCCGTCTTCCGCCTTGGGGAAGGGCGCCAGGTCCGATTTGTCGGCGGCGACCGCACTGGCGGCTGTGGTCATGGCCAGCAGGAAGGTGGCGGCGATGGTCGTCGAATTCATGAGCTTTCTGTGCCCTGGGGTCAGGAGGGGTCGTGCCCTCGGTGGAAAGATACAACGCGGGTGGTCCGTACCGTTTTCACGGTGCAACCGCAAACAACTGGCGAAGATAAGGGCAAATGCCGCCTCGGCAAAGGTTTTTTCTTGCCGGCCGAATAGCGGCATTTCGCTATTAACTCGACCAGTGGTGCGCCTGTCGGACGAACAGCGCTCACGCATGGCGGGGAAACGGCCTAGTCTGTGTTGGTGCACCCGCCTTTCAGGATAGGACAGGGCGGTGGCGCTTGCAGGGCTTGTGATGTGTGAACCATCCGCAGGCGGTCGATGACCGTCCCGGCTTCGAAACTGGCAGTCTCATATAACGGAGAGAGTCGCCATGCTATCGCTATCGTCGCTTGAATTACGCAATATCATTGAAAGCAGCTTTCTGCCGACGCGCTGCCAGTGCAGTGTCGGGGCGGATGAATCCCTCACCGTCAAGGTGTTCGACAGGAAATCCGAGCGGGTGGACCTGATGGTCACCGGCATCTGCGCCTCGAAGCTCGATAGCAGCCGCGCCATTTCGGAGCTGATCGCCAAGCTGCGCCATGACCTGCAATACAGCCAGGGTGGCGGCCATCAGCAGGAGCGGGCGAGGGCGTCCTGACGCCGGATTCGCGCTGCACGACTCTCCCTCCCGCGCCCCCTTTGCCCGAAGGGGGCGCCTCTCATAAAAATCTTTCCCGCCACGGGATAGATAGCTTACCGGCGGTGTCGAACTGCCAGTAAACTGCGCGCTTTCCCCGTACCCTTCACTTCCAGAGGTTTTGCATGACACTCAGTCCTTTTGCGGGTAAACCGGCACCGGCACAGTTGCTGGTAGATATCCCGCGACTGGTATCGGCCTACTACACCGGCCAACCCGATGCGACGATCTCCACCCAGCGTGTCGCCTTCGGTACCTCAGGACATCGGGGCAGCTCGTTCGAGCTGAGTTTCAATGAATGGCACGTCCTGGCCATCAGCCAGGCCATCTACCTGTATCGCCAGGCCCAGGGGATCGATGGTCCGCTGTTCGTCGGTATCGACACCCATGCACTGTCCACCCCGGCGGGAGCCAGTGCCCTGGAAGTGTTCGCCGCCAATGGCGTGGAAACCATGATCGCCCAGGGCGACGAGTACACCCCGACGCCGGCGGTGTCCCACGCGATCATCTGCTACAACCGCGGTCGCACCCGCGGCCTGGCGGACGGCGTGGTGATCACCCCGTCCCACAACCCGCCGGAAAGCGGCGGCTTCAAGTACAACCCGCCCAATGGCGGCCCGGCCGATACCCATATCACCAAGTGGATCGAGGCCAAGGCCAACGAACTGCTGGCCGACCAGCTGGCCGGGGTCAAGCGCATCAGCTACGAGCGCGCGCTCAAGGCCACCACCACCCACCGCCATGACTACCTCAACAGCTATGTGGCGGACCTGGCCAATGTCATCGACATGGACGCCATCCGCAGTGCCAATCTGCGCCTGGGCGTCGACCCGCTGGGCGGCGCCGGCGTGCGCTACTGGTCGGCGATCGCCGATCACTACCAGTTGAACCTGGAGGTGGTGAACACCCAGGTCGATCCGACCTTCCGTTTCATGAGCGTCGACTGGGACGGCAAGATCCGCATGGACCCATCCTCCAGCCATGCCATGCAGGGCCTGATCGGCCTGAAGGAGCGTTTCGACGTCGCCTTCGCCTGCGATCCCGACCATGACCGCCATGGCATCGTCACCCCCTCTGGCGGCCTGTTGGCGCCGAACAACTACCTGGCGGTGTCCATCGACTACCTGTTCCAGAACCGTCCGCAATGGCGCGCCGAGGCGGCCGTGGGCAAGACCGTGGTCAGCAGCGGCCTGATCGACCGCGTGGCGGCGCGCCTGGGCCGTCGCCTGTACGAAGTGCCGGTGGGCTTCAAGTGGTTCGCCGACGGGCTGTTCGACGGCTCCCTGGGCTTTGGTGGCGAGGAGAGTGCCGGTGCGTCGTTCCTGCGCAAGGACGGCAGTGTCTGGTCCACCGACAAGGACGGCCTGATTCCGGGGCTGCTGGCGGCGGAGATGACCTCGCGCAGCGGTCGTGATCCGAGCCAGATCTTCTGTGGCCTGACCGACGAACTGGGCGAACCGTTCTCCGTACGGGTCGATGCCGCTGCCACGCCGGCGCAGAAAGCGCTGCTGGGCAAGCTGTCGCCGCAGCAGGTGAGTTCGACCCAGTTGGCCGGGGAGCCGATTCGGCAGATTCTCAGCCATGCGCCGGGCAACGGACAGGCGATTGGCGGCCTGAAGGTCATGACCGAGAACGGCTGGTTCGCCGCGCGGCCATCGGGCACCGAGGATATCTACAAGATCTACGCCGAGAGCTTTATCGGCGACGATCACCTCAAGCGCCTGGTGGAAGAGGCGCAGGTGCTGGTGGACGGGGCGATTTCCCCGGCCTGATGCCTGTGCCCGGTCGCGGCTGAATCCGGCTCCCACAGTGGATCGGGGTGCAGACATATTTTGTGTACTGCACAGAACCTGTGGGCGTCGGATTCAGCCGCGAAAGCGTCGGTACAGTCACCGCCGCCTCAAGCCACATCCACCAGGATGATCTCGCTGTCCTGCACCGCGGTGACCCGCAGCACCTCTTCCTCGGCCACGGCCACGCCATCGCGGGCCTCGGCGCGCAGGCCGTTGACCTCGATCACCCCGGTGGCTGGCACCAGGTACGCGCGGCGAGCGCTGCCCAGAGGGTACTCGGCGCTTTCGCCGGCCTTGAGGTTGGCCGCCACCAGCCGCGCATCGGCGCGGATCCGCAAGCTCTGCTCATCACCCTCCCGGCCGCTGGCCAGGGTCACGAAGCCTTCGCCACGCTCGCCCTTGGGAAACGGTCGGGTGCCCCAGGAAGGCGCCGCCCCGGCCTGTTGCGGGATGATCCAGATCTGGAAGATCTTGGTCGGTGTCGACTCCAGGTTGTACTCGCTGTGGGCGATGCCGGTGCCGGCACTCATGACCTGCACATCGCCGGCCTCGGTACGGCCCTTGTTGCCGAGGTTGTCCTCGTGGCTGATCGCGCCCTCACGCACATAGGTGATGATTTCCATGTCCCGGTGCGGATGGGTCGGGAAGCCGGTGCCGGGGGCGATGACATCGTCGTTCCAGACCCGCAGGTTGCCCCAGTGCATGCGTTGCGGATCGTAGTACTCGGCGAACGAGAAGTGGTGGTGTGCGTTCAGCCAGCCATGATGGGCACCGCCCAGGCTGTTGAAAGGTCGAAGTTGCAGCATGATTCTGCTCCTGTTCAGGTTCGTCGCGGGCTGGTGTCGCGATGACCGGTGGTTGATGGACTCATCATCGGTCAAAGCAATATCGATAAAAAGCGTAAATTGTTCTTAATAATGATCGATTTAATCGATAATTGGTCAGTGGCAGAGTGATGTCTGTTCTTTCACTTCGTCATCTAAATGGCTGATTGAAAAGCAATTGACTAGAACTGCTGGTCCAATCGGGCGACCATAGGCCTTTCGCCCGGACAGTCCCATACCTGGAGTCAGCGTGTCGCAATACAGCCCCGAACCGCCTGCCGAACTTTCCTCCCTGGCCCAGTTGCCGCTGTTCAGGCGCCTGCTGGCCCGTCTGTTGGGCGGTGGCCTGAGCCGCCTGCGGGCGCAGCACGTGGCGTCCTGGTTGCAGGGCCAGGCGGACGGCTTTCGCAGCGGCCACAGCGCCGGTGTCGAGTACGGCTATCGGGAAGGGCACGCCGAGGGCCTGGAGCAAGGCCGCCAGGTTCTGCTGATCCGTGATACCCGTCCAGCGGAGCACCGGGCGCCCGGGGTCGATGACAACCTGTTCGACGACTGGCGCCTGCCGCTGAGCGCCGAGTTGAAGAAACGCATCAAGGCCGACGTCGCCCGACGGTTGCCCGCCCATGGGCAACCCAGCGCGGCGCAGTGGAAAATGATCTTCAGCGATACCCCGTCGACTGCGGTGATCGCCGGGGCTGGCGCGGGCAAGTCGACTTCGCTGGTGCTGCGCATCCTGTTGCTGACCCATTACCTGGGCTTCGAGCTCGACTCGCTGACCGTGGTGACCTTCACCCGCGAGTCGCGCAAGGATTTCATTGCCAAGCTGATCGAGGTCTTCGCCCTGTGGGGGCGCCCGCTCGGCCTGCGCGAGGCCAGGGAGGTGGTGCGCACTTTCCACTCGCGAATCCTGCCGATGGTGCGCGGCCTGCCGGGTTTCGGTCAATTGCAGGCGTTCGAGAATCTGGGGGCACGCACGGTCGGCGACGACGAAGCAAGCGACAGCAACCCCTTCGACCTGCGGATCAACGACGCCCAGCGCCAACACCTCAACGCCTGCTACCACCGCCTGCAGCGGGACAATCCACGTTTTCGCGAGATTCTGGCGCCGCTGTACAAGCATGCCCTGCAGCTCAAGGAACTGGAGCAGGACCATCCTGACGTGCAGAAGCGCATGGCGGTGACCGAGCTGGCTTCCCGGCGCGATGAGGAACTGTGCGATACCATCGAGGACCTGTGGTTCCGCGCCGGTGCCTGGCCGATCAAGGGCATCGAACCGAACCGCGAGATCCTGGAGATCAACGGCTCGCCGTTCCATTGCCACGGCTACATCGAGCAGTTGGATGCCTGGGTGGTGCTGGGCTTCGACCCGCGCGAAAGTCCGCAGATCACCCGCCCGGGGTCGCGCCTGACGGTGCGTGCGGAGTGGGCGGTAAAGCGCACCCTGTTTCAAGCTTTCTGTCGTAAGCCATTGATATGGCTGGATAGTTATGAGTCGGCCAAGCGCGTACTGGCGTCCCTGGGCGATAATGCCAGTGCCGGCCCGGGATTCGACTACAAGGTCAAGGGTGAGCTGGCCTCGGCGCCGTTGCTCGACTGTTTCGTCATGGCGGCCGGGTTCATCGAGAACCTTGGCCTGGACGTCAGCGTGGCGGTCGGCCGGATGAGCTTTGCCAAGGATGATCCGGACCGGTTCTTCTTCGAAGCCCTGAGCCTGTTCTGGAAGGCCCTGGAAGCACACCTGCTGGCGCAGTCGCCGCCGATCATGACCTACAACCGGATGTTCTCGCTGTTTGGTGAAAACAGCCCGGAAAACCAGGCGCTGCTCAGCGACGAGCTGCTGCGACCGCTGTCGCACCTGATGATCGACGAGTTCCAGGATGTCTCGCCGCAGATCGTTTCCTGGCTGCGCGCGAGCCTGCGGGAGATTCGCCGGCGCGGTCCGGCACTGCATGTCGGGCGTGGCGCCCAGCACTCCTCATTGCTGTGCGTGGGCGATGACTGGCAGTCGATTTACGGCTGGCGGGGCAGCTCGCCCAAGTACTTCATGGAGTTCGGCAAGGAGTTCCCATCGCCGTCGACCACGCGGGTGATGCTCAGCGACAACTTCCGCAGCCACCAGCACATCATCGATGCCGCCGAGCATATCGTGCGCGCGGCGCCGGCCATCGCCGGGAAGAAGGCCAAGGCTGCCGGCGAGCCCAGGGAAGGGGGGCCGGTGCAGGTGTTCGAGCGCGATGATGCCGAGTTGGGCAGGCGCCTGGCAGAGCACTATCGAAACGGTGACAGTGTCTTGATGTTATTTCGAAAAAGTAGCGATAAGCTGTTGATTGAAGAGCATATTCAGGCTGTAGTTAATGCTGATTCTAGCTTGCCGTTCGAGCAACGGCGGCTCAAGCAACTGACCTACCACAGCGCCAAGGGCCTGCAGGCGGATGCGGTGTTTCTCCTGGGTGATTGCCTGCACCTGACGCGTTCGCCGTACAAGAACCAGGTCTACCGGATGGCCGGGCTGGCCCGGGACGGCGATGCCGAGCCGTATGACAGCGCCCAGAAGGACGAGATCCTGCGCCTGGCCTATGTGGGCATCACCCGGGCGGTGAAGCACTGCTACTGGTTTCTGGACGCTCCGGATGCCCAGGCGGCGAATGCGCCGAAGGCGTCCGATCGGATCGCGGCGGGCAAGGCGTTTTTTGCCGATTGGCGCGCCAGGTGAACGGTGGTGTCACTGACAAGGTAGGCACACCGGCACGGCTGTACCCCGTGGGAGCCGGCCTGCTGGCGACAGCGTGTGACTGATCAGGCCAGGACCTGCAGGTTCTGGGGTGGCACAAAGGACTCCAGCTCGGCCTCGATCGCCTCGATGATGCGTTCCACATCGGCCGCATTCATCACCGTCGCACAGGGGATGCCGGCGATGGCGATCAGGGTCTCGCCGCTGGCCCGGTCGAACAGTCGGGCGACCATGCTGCCCGGCGCGTCCATGCTGGCTTCGAAACCCATCGGATGAAAATGCCAGCGCATCAGTTGGCAGGCATTGGGAAACGTGACCTTGCTGAAGAATTTGCTCATGTTGCCCACCTGTGTCATTGAGCGCTTCCTTGTGCTCGCGGGTAGGAACGGCAGGACCTCATGGTCCGACCTGGCCTTGTGTTAAAAAGCCGAGTGCTAAAAATAGCACCCGTCCATCACCCGCAGGGAGTTTTTTCGGCCTGTGGGGCGATTGTTTTCCTGTAACTTGATCGATGTCATGAAACCTTCACTTGCGAGCGCTCCATGTTCGACGACGATGACGGTCCACTGCAGACCCAGGCCACCGGCGAAATCGTCCTGCGCTACCACCTGCGCTGGAAACATCGCGACCTGGACGGCGTCATGGCCCTGTATCACCCGGATGTCCAGTATCACGATTTCTTCCAGAACCGCGTGATGGGCTTGGGCGAGTTGCGTGACTACGTACAGGCCAGCATGCCCCGCGATTGCGGTGAGGCGCTGGAACACAGTGACCGGATCCGTCTCGACGGCAACACGGCGTTCATCCAGTACAAGCTCACCCTGCGCGGTGGCGCGGGGCTGGTGTCGTTTCGTTCCAGCGAGGCGATCACCGTCCGTGACGGGCTGATCTGGCGGGTCAATGAATACGCCTCGCTGGTGCATGAGCAGGCCGCCAGCCCCGAGGCGAGCCCATTGCGTCCGGCGACCAGCCGCCTGGGCCTTTCGCCCCGGCAACTGAGCTTCATGGCGGACGACCTGCAGCAGTACTTCGAGCGCCAGCAACCCTATCTCGACCCCGGCCTCGACCTGCAACGGGTGGCCAGGGAGAGTGGCTACAGCCGCAACCAGATTTCCTACCTGCTCAACCAGGTGCTCGGCCAGAGCTTCTACCGTTATGTGAACCAGGCCCGCCTGCGGCATCTGCTCGCGGCGCTGGAGCAGACCGGGCCGTCGGCGCGGATCGACGACCTGGCGTTCGCCGCCGGTTTCAACTCGCTGTCGGCCTTCTACAGCTGTTTCCGCCAGCACACCGGCCTGTCGCCCAAGGCCTATGTCCGGCAAATTTCCTTGCGTGCACGCGCGCAAGACACGCCTTGAGCAGCCGGACTAGCATCGCAGCCATCTGTTACAGGTCGCGGAGTCCTGCATGCCGGTCTGGCGAAATATCAGTTTATGGATGGATCAGCTCGATGAGCCGTTGACGCCACGGCCCAGCCTGGAGCGGGACCTGGACGTCGATGTGGCGATCATCGGTGCCGGTTACACGGGGTTGTGGGCCGCCTACTACCTCAAGCGCCAGGCCCCGCAGCTGAAGGTGGTGGTGATCGAGGCGCAGACCGCCGGCTTCGGGGCCTCGGGGCGCAATGGCGGTTGGCTGATGGGCAACCTGCTGGGCGAGGATCGCCTGCTGGCCGGATTGTCGCCGCAGCAACGGCGCGACGCCTTCGAGCTGCTGCACGGCATTCCCGACGAGGTGAAAGCGGTCATCGAGCAGGAGTCCATCGACTGCGATTATCGCAAGGGCGGGGTGCTCTACTGTGCCGCGCGTTATCCCGAGCAGGAACACAGCTTGCGGGCCTACCTGCAGGGCCTGCACCGCCAGGGCCTGGACGAAGCCGACTACACCTGGCTGAGCCCCAGCGAGCTGGCCCGGCAGATTCGCATCGCCCGGCCGTACGGGGCGATCTTCTCGCCGCACATGGCGACGATCCAGCCGGCCCGGCTGGCCCGCGGGCTGGCCTGTGCGGTGGAGCGGCTGGGGGTGCCGATCTACGAAAACACGCCGGTCACCGACTGGCGCCCCGGGGGGCTGCGCACCGCCAAGGCCCAGGTCCGCAGCCACTGGGTGGTGCCGGCCGTCGAAGGCTATTCGGTGACCCTGCCACCGCTGGGCCGCTACCAGTTACCGGTGCAGAGCCTGCTGGTGGCCACCGAACCGCTGCCGGCGGCCACCTGGGAGGAAATCGGCCTCGACCGCGGCCAGGCCTTCAGCGAAGGCAGCCGCCAGGTCACCTACGGCCAGCGCTCGGCCGACAATCGACTGGTCTTCGGTGCCCGCGGCGGTTATCGCTTCGCCGGCCGGCTGCGGCATGACTTCAACCTCAGCGGGCAGGAAATCGAGCTGCGTCGCTACCTGTTCGGTGAGCTGTTCCCGCAGTTGAAAAAGGTCCGTATCAGCCATTCCTGGGGCGGCAACCTGGGCATGTCGCGACGTTTCCGGCCGCACATGCTCTGCGATCGTGCCAACGGTATCGCGCTGTCCGGCGGCTATGGCGGGGAGGGCGTGGGGGCCAGTCACCTGGGCGGGCGCACCCTGGCCGACCTGATCCTGCGCGAGGATACCGCGCGTGTCCGGCAGCCCTGGGTGATCCATGAAGGCGGGCTGGCCGCGCTCCGTGCCTGGGAACCCGAGCCCTGCCGCTGGCTGGGCTACAACGCGATCGTGCGCAGTTTCGTCCACGAGGATCAGGTGCTGGCCAACCCGAATGCCGCCCCCTGGCGCCGCAAGCTGGCCAGCCGCCTGGCCGGTTTCATGGAAAGTTTCATGCAGTAGCCGGCGCTGGGGCGCCGGATCATTCATCCGCTGGAGTCCAATCCATGAGCATTACGCAATTCAAGAACACCGCCACGGTCGCCCTGGAGACCTCGACTCCGGTCGCGGTCCCCCTGGGCGAGCCGGTGTCGGTGACTTCGGTCACCTGCGTCGAGCGCAGCGACGGCGTCGAGACCGGCATCTGGGAGTGCACCCCGGGGCGCTGGCGAAGGCAGATCACCGCCCAGGAGTTCTGTCACTTCATCCAGGGCCGCTGCACCTTCACGCCAGATGAGGGCGAGCCCCTGCAGATAGAAGCCGGCGATGCCCTGATGCTGCCGGCCAACAGCACCGGCATCTGGGATATCCAGGAGACCGTGCGCAAGACCTATGTGCTGATTTTCTGATCCTCTGATCACTTGAGCCTGCCAATAACAACCATACCCAGGAATCGACTCATGATCCGCATGTCCCTTGCTCCCCTGATGCTGGTGGCGTCCTTCGTCCAGGCGGCCGAAACCGTCAAGATCTACAACTGGTCGGACTATATCGCCCCGGACACCACCAAGAACTTCCAGGCTGAAACCGGGATAGGTTTCAGCTACGACGTCTACGACAGCAACGAGACCCTGGATGGCAAGTTGATGACCGGCAAATCGGGTTATGACGTGGTGTTTCCTTCCAACCACTTCATGGCCCGGCAGATCCAGGGCGGCGCGCTGAAGAAGCTCGACAAGAGCCAGTTGCCGAACTGGAAGAACCTCAATCCGGTGCTGCTCAAGGCCCTGCAGGTCAACGATCCGGACAACGAACACGGTTTCCCCTATCTGTGGGGCAGCACCGGGATCGGCTACAACATCGACAAGGTCAAGGCGGTACTGGGGGACAATGCGCCGGTGGACTCCTGGGACCTGATATTCAAGCCGGAGAATATGCAGAAGTTGCACAAGTGTGGTGTAGCGATTCTCGACAATGGCCCCGAATTGTTGCCGGCGACACTCAACTACCTGGGCCTGCCGCACCACAGCAAGAACCCGGCGGACTACAAGAAGGCCGAGGCGCTGTTGATGAAAGTGCGGCCGTTTGTGGCGTACTTCCATTCATCCAAGTACACCACCGACCTGGCCAATGGCGATATCTGCGTGGCGGTGGGTTTTTCCGGCGATATCCTGCAGGCCGCCAGTCGCGCCCAGGAGGCGCACAATGGGGTCAGGATCGGTTATTCGATTCCCAGGGAGGGCGCGGCCATCTGGTTCGACATGGTTGCTATGCCGGCCGATGCGCCGGACGAGAAGGCCGGTTATGCCTTCATGAACTACCTGTTGCGGCCTGAAGTGATGGCCGGTATCAGCAACTACGTGAAGTATGCCAACGGCAACGCGGCGGCCGACAGCCTGGTCGACCCGGCCCTGAAGGCCGACACCAAGGTGTATCCGAGCCCGCAAATGATGGGCAAGCTGTTTGCCCTGGAGGCCATGCCGTTGAACATCGACCGGATTCGCACACGGCTGTGGAGCAAGATCAAGACGGGTGAATAACCACGGGGTTTTCCAGGATTGGTAGAAGGCGGGAGGCGAAGTGCATTCGCTTTCCGCCTTTTTCATTGTTTTCCCTTGGGTATTGGATCCAGTTTTATTTAAAGCGTTATAAAGTTACACTAGCTGAATCGATTTTTTAATATTAAACGGCCATCTTTTTGGCGTCATAGATAAGAGTTCTCAACTAGTTGTAATTTCTGGAAGTATTTTTACTTTTCGCCCTGTATAAAACATAAAGTCCTGCCGATATTGCTGATGAGTCCATGTCGTTTTGCTGCATGGCGTTGAAACTATCCGGTGACAGAGCCCGATAGAGAGATGGCATGGATGCTGATCGCCTCATTGTTGAGAGAGAGCTTCCCATGTCCCTACGCAATATGAATATCGCCCCTCGGGCCTTTCTCGGTTTTGCATTCATTGCATTGCTGGTGATTGTGCTGGGAGTGTTTGCGCAAACCCGCATGACGGTGATCCGTCAGGCGTCCATCGACATGCAGACCAACCAGTTGCCCAGCGTGGGTTACCTGGGCAATGTGATCGAGGGTGTGCTGCGGATGCGCATCCTGTCCTTTCGGGTCCTGACCAATCGTGAACCTGCCGCTCTGCAGGAAGCCGAAACGCGCATCGCGTTCCTGGTGGACAAGGTTCGCAAGGATCAGAAAAGTTATGCCGACCTGCCTTCCCAGGGCGAGGAACTGGCCAAGTACCGGGAGTTCTCCGCGACCCTCGAGACCTACCTGCAGGATCAGACCCGCATGATGGAGCTGTCCCGGCAGAACAAGCTCGATGAGTTGCGCAACCTGATCAATACCCAGATCAAGGCGGGGACCGATCTGATGGGCGTGCAGCTCAATCAACTGGTGGAGATCAACAAGGCCGGGGCCAAGGCCGCCTCGGACGAGGCGGGCCGTCAGTATGACAATGCCAGTACCGGCATCATCAGCGTTTCGGTGATTGCCGCCCTGATGACGGTGCTGCTGGCCTGGTTGCTGACCCGCAGTATTGTCAGCCCCTTGAAGACCGCCGTCGAAACCGCCGAGATCATTGCCGGTGGCGACCTGACCAAGCCGATCCGGATCGACGGTACGGACGAGCCGGCGCGCCTGCTGACGGCCCTGTCGAGCATGCAGGACAACCTGCGCAAGACCATCGAGCAGATTTCCGGCTCGGCCACCCAACTGGCCTCGGCGGCAGAGGAACTCAGCGCGGTGACGGAAGAGGCCTCCCGTGGCCTGCAACAGCAGAACAACGAGATCGAACAGGCGGCCACCGCAGTCAACGAAATGACCAGCGCCGTGGAAGAGGTGGCACGTAACGCGGTCTCGACGTCCGAGGCGTCCCAGCAGTCCAACCACGCCGCCCGCGACGGGCGGGATCGGGTGGTGGAGACGGTGGAAGCGATCCAGACCATGACCCATGACGTGCAGAGCACTTCGGCGTTGATCGAGGGCCTGGCCGCCCAGGGCCGGGACATCGGCCAGGTGCTGGACGTGATCAGGGCGATTGCCGAGCAGACCAACCTGCTGGCGCTCAACGCCGCCATCGAGGCGGCCCGGGCTGGCGAAGCCGGGCGTGGTTTCGCGGTGGTGGCCGACGAGGTGCGGGCCCTGGCCCATCGGACCCAGCAGTCGACCCGCGAGATCGAGCAGATGGTGGCGGGGATCCAGAACGGCACCAGTGAAGCCGTGCAGTCGATGCAGCAGAGCAACCAGCGTACCCAGGATACTCTGGAGCGGGCACGGGCGGCGGGGGTTGCGCTGGAGCAGATCACCCAGTCGATCAACCTGATCAACGAGCGCAACCTGGTGATCGCCAGTGCCTCGGAGGAGCAGGCACAGGTCTCCCGCGAGGTCGACCGCAACCTGGTGAACATCCGTGACCTGGCCTCCCAGTCGGCTGCCGGCGCCAACCAGACCAGCGCTGCCAGCCATGAGCTGTCGCGCCTGGCGGTGGACCTGAAGGCGATGGTGGCCCGTTTCGTGATCTGACGTCGCCGGCCCTGTCTGTGGGGGCCGGCTCCCGCTCGGGGTAGAGGCTTCGCGGCGCGCTCGCTCACAGGGTCAGATGGCGTCGCAACTGTGCCAGCAGCTTTTCATACAGCTGGTCCACCTCGGGCACCTGGCCCCGTGCCCGCAGGCAGCCGTGCACCAGGCCCAGGCCGACATGCAGGCTGGCGCTGCCGCCGGCCTTTTTCAGGCGCTCGAAATAGCAGACACCGTCGTCCCGCAGCGGGTCGTACTGCGCCACGGCGATGAACGCCGCGGCCAGGCCCTGGAAGTTCGTTGCCCGCAGTGGCATCGCATAGGCTTCAGGCCTGTCGCTGTCCGCCAGGTACCAGGCGTGATAGCTGCGTACATCGTCGCTGCTGAGCAACGGCGCGTCGGCGCACTCGCTACGTGAAGGCAGGCCGTCGCTGCCACCCAGTCCCGGATAGATCAGTGCCTGCAGCAGCGGTTGCGGCTCGGCGGCATCGCGTAGCGCCAGGCACACGGCGGCGGCCAGGTTGCCGCCGGCACTGTCGCCGGCGATCGCCATGCGCCGCCGGTCCACCTGCCAGGTGCCGGCCTCGGCACGCAAGCCGCGCCAGACGGCCAGGCAATCGTCGAATGCGGCCGGGTAGGGGTGCTCGGGTGCCAGCCGGTAGTCCACGGCAACCACCACGGCCTGGAGCCTGGAGGCCAGTTCGGCAGTGATGAAGTCGTGGGAGTCCAGATCACCCACCACCCAGCCACCCCCATGCAGATAGACCACGCAGGGCCAGCCATTGGCCGGGCGAGGCGAGGTCGGGCGGTACAGGCGTATCGGCACCTGGCGGATACGCTGCTCCCGGACTTCGATATCGGCCGGACGGGGCGGGGTGAAGGCCCGACACATCCGGCTGTAGCTGCGGCGCAGGCCCTGGATGCTGCTGTCCGGAGAGGTGAAACCGAGCGTCTTGCTGACGAAGGCGCTCATGCCGGGGGAAAGGCGATAGTCGGTCATTGCGCTTTCAGGCTGGCCTGCACCGTTGCCACGCCATCCCGGCCGTCGATGCTGGTGACCCCTGCCAGCCAGCGCTTGAGGTCCTCGGGATGATCACGCAGCCACTGCCGGGCGACATCCTGGGGAGCCTGGCGCTCCATGATCGGTACCATCAGCTGGCTTTCCTGGGCTGCGGTGAAGGTCAGGTTCTCCAGCAGCCGGGTCACGTTCGGGCAGCGTTGCGCATAGTCCGGGGCGGTCACGGTGGAGACGGTTGCGGCGCCTTCGTTGGGGCCGTAGACGTCCTCGCTGCCGGTCAGGTAGGCGATCTTCATGTTGATGTTCATCGGGTGCGGGGTCCAGCCGACGAAGACCACGAACTCCTTGCGGTTGATCGCCCGCTGCACCGCGGCCAGCATGCCGGCCTCTCCCGACTCCACCAGCTTGAAACCCTTGAGCCCGAAATGGTCGGTGTCGATCATGGTCTTGATCGTGGTGTTGGCGCCGCTGCCGGGTTCGATACCGTAGATCGTACCCTTGAGCTGGTCCCTGAACCTGGCGATATCACCGAAGGTCTTCAGTCCGGCGTCCGCCACGTACTGCGGTACCGCCAGGGTCGCCTGGGCGTCGGCCAGGCTGGGGCTGGCCATGACCTTGACCTGGTTGGCGCTGACGAAGGGCTCGATGTTCTTGTCCATCGCCGGCTTCCAGTAGCCGAGGAAGATGTCCAGGCGCTTGTCGCGGATGCCGGCGAAGATGATCTGCTGTACGGCGCTGGTCTGCTTGCTTTCATAGCCCAGACCGTTGAGCAGCACATCGGCCACCGCACTGGTGGCAATCACGTCGGTCCAGTTGACCACGCCCATGCGCACGTTCTTGCAGGAAGCGTCTTCGGCCGCGAAGGCCGGGTTGCCGAGCAATGCGGTGGCGCCGAGGAGCAGACAACCGTTGAACAGTCTTTTCAGGTTCGGGGTTTTCATGAGCGCTGAGTCTCGTGGCAGGTCGTTATTGTCGTGGCCGGTGTCTTCTTGCACCGTTCGGCTAAGTTACGCAGCCATTGCCTGGCAAAAGCGCACCAGGGCGACCGGCTTTTGCACTAGGGCGACTCGGACTCCATCATGCCAGCACGCTCATCCATGCCGAGGCCAGCAACAGCAACGCCATGCCGCGATTGAAACGCCGCATCGCCAGGGGCGAGCGCAGCAGTCGGGCCGAGCCGGCACCGAGCACGGCCCACAGTCCCATGCACGGCAGTGATACCAGAAAGAACACCAGGGACAAGGAGGCGACATGTGCCTGGCGTTCGGCACCGTTGCCGGCGAACACGCCGACCACCGCCAGGGCCATCATCCATACCTTGGGGTTGATCAATTGCAGGCTGGCGGCGCCCAGCAGGCCGAGACGCCGTGCCTGAGTGGCGGTGGAGTCCACGGCGTTCACCGGGGCCGTGAAGATCTGCCAGGCCAACCGGCTCAGCCAGGCCAGTCCCAGCCATTGCATCAGGCTTTGCAGCGCGGGCAGGTTGCTCAGTGACTGGCCGATTCCGCTGCCCACCAGCAGCACGATCAACGCGGCTCCGGTACCCGCACCGAGGATGATCGGCAACGCCGCCGCCACGCCGTGACGGGCGCTGTTGCTCAGCACCAGGATATTGTTCGGCCCGGGGGTGACCGAGGCGACGAAGGCGAACAGCACGAAAGGAAGCAGGTTGGGGAAAGTGGACAGCATGAAGGGCGGCTCCGCGAATGAATCGATGCAACGATCTTCGCGGTTGCCGCCTCAGGCGTCTGGAAGGTTTGAGCAGCGCTTGCGGTAGGCTGCCGGCGTCAGGCCGTAGGCCCGGACGAACCAGCGTCCGAGATGGCTCTGGTCGGAGAAGCCGAGGGTCATCGCCACCGTGGCCGGTTGTTCGCCACGGGCCAGCAGTTGCCGCGCCCGGGCCAGGCGCAATTGCACCAGGTAGGCATGGGGTGGCAGGCCGTAGGCCGACTTGAAGGCCCGGGTCAGCCGGAAGCGGTCGACACCGGTCACCGCGGCCAGGTCATCCAGGCTGACATCCAGCTGCAGGTTGGCATGCAGGTATTCCCGGGCCCGCTGTGCCACCCGCGGCAGGCGTGGGTCCTCGCGGTAGCGGGTGCGCCAGTGCAGGTGGCGGGTGAGGGCGTCGAACATCTGGTCCAGGGCGCTTTGCTGGACGATTCGCAGCTCCGGGCTGTGCATCGCCTGGAACGCCGCGCTGGTGGCCTGGGCCAGGCGACTGTCGCCAGTCGCCAGCGGTGTGGCAAAGGACAATTGGCTGTTGGCGGGCGCTTCCTGGAACAATGCGCCCAGCTCACGCTCCAGCCAGTGGGGTTCCAGGTACAGCGTCCGGTAGGTGAAGCCGCCTTCGGTGGGCGCGTCGCCGTCGTGGATTTCCCCCGGTTCGAGCATGAACACATGGCCCGGCATGCTGTGAAAGCGGGTGCGCTGGCAATTGAATTGCTGCACGCCCTGTTCGGTGACACCGATCAGGTAGGTGTCGTGCCAATGGGCGTCATAGGCGTGCCCCTTGAAGTGGGCACGGAGGGTTTCGATACCGGTATCGCGATCCTGAGTCAGGTCGATCCAGTTGTCGGCGTTGCTGGGCATGCTGTACCTGGAACATAGCTCAATCGTGCAGGATAACAGTAGGCACTGCCTGGCCAGGGCAAGTCTAGAACATCTGTGCAGCTGTCGGGGGCCTCGCGGGCATGCCATGGCGGGAATGCGGGGGCTGGACCGGTGGCGTTGAATAGTTGGATTGTCCTACAATAATAAAGGGTGAAAAATAGTAATAAGACCCATAAGTTGATAAATGACCCATTGGTCATTTAACGATGCACTTCGCTTATGCATTTTTCTCACTTGAATGTTCGCGATGTCCTGCTCATGGGGTTGGGAAACTTCTGTCAGAAAATATTTTCACAGACATAGGCAATGTTTACGGGATCTTTCCGGATTTTGGCGTTTTGATATCAAAAAAAGCGCTGGACGGTTGATTTCAAAATGTGTCAGTTTCTCGCTGCCTTCAAAAAGGGCGAGTGATAGGATGATCTCGCCAAGGGATTGTCGCTATCGGACAAAAACTGTTTCACTTGTAAACAAGGAAGTGTGTTTATGTCGAAAGTCAAAGCGAAAGCTATTGTTTCGGTAGAGTCGGCGCTGGCGGCCAGCGGTACAAGTTCCGCCTTCAACCAGATCGATAGCTTCAGCCATCAGTATGACCGCGGTGGCAATCTCACGGTCAATGGCAAACCCTCCTACTCCGTCGATCAGGCCGCCACGCAACTGCTGCGTGACGGTGCCGCCTGGCATGATCTGAACGGCAGCGGCAAGATCGAGCTGACCTATACCTTCCTGACGTCCCCGACCTCGAATTTCAGTGGTCTGGGCGTTACCGGGTTCAGTCAGTTCAGTGCCTTGCAGAAGTCGCAGGCGGTATTGGCCATGCAGTCCTGGGCCGATGTCGCCAACGTGACCTTCACCGAGGCGGCGCGGGGCGGAGATGGTCACATGACCTTCGGTAACTACAGCGCCGGTCAGGAGGGTGCGGCGGCATTCGCCTTCCTGCCGGGGACCGAGCCTGGCTACGACGGCCAGTCCTGGTACCTGACCGGCAGCGGCTACAACGTCAACAAGACGCCGGGCCTGAACAACTACGGGCGCCAGACCCTGACCCACGAGATCGGCCATACCCTGGGCCTGTCCCACCCTGGCGACTACAACGCCGGCGAGGGCAACCCGAGCTACAAGGATGCGACCTACGGGCAGGACACCCGCGGCTACAGCATCATGAGCTACTGGAGCGAAAGCAACACCAGCCAGAACTTCAGCAAGGGCGGCGTCGAGGCCTATTCGTCCGGCCCGCTGATGGACGATATCGCGGCGATCCAGAAGCTCTACGGCGCCAACTACAGCACCCGTTCCGGGGATACCACCTACGGTTTCAACTCCAACGCCGGTCGTGACTACCTGAGCGCCACCTCGTCTTCGGACAAGCTGGTGTTCTCGGTCTGGGACGGCGGCGGCAATGACACCCTGGACTTCTCCGGCTTCACCCAGAACCAGAAGATCAACCTGCATGCAGGTTCCTTCTCGGATGTGGGCGGCATGGTCGGCAACGTCTCGATTGCCCAGGGCGTAACGGTGGAGAACGCCATCGGCGGTTCGGGCAACGACCTGCTGATCGGCAACGACGTCGCCAACGAACTGCGTGGCGGTGCCGGCAACGACATCCTCTACGGGGCTGGCGGTGCGGACAAGCTGTGGGGCGGTGCCGGCAGCGACACCTTCGTGTTCGGCGCGGTTTCCGATTCGACACCGAAGGCGGCCGACCGGATCATGGATTTCGTCAGTGGCCAGGACAAGATCGACCTGTCCGGGATCACCCATGGTACGGGCCTGAACTTCGTCAACGCGTTTACCGGGCATGCCGGCGATGCGGTACTGACCTACGCCGCGGGTACCAACCTCGGCACCCTGGCGGTCGACTTCTCCGGGCACGGTGTGGCGGACTTCCTGGTCACCACGGTGGGCCAGGCGGCGGTCACGGATATCGTGGCCTGAGTCGATGAAACGGGAGGTGGCGCCTGCGCCGCCTCCTCGAATCAGAAGGTGTCGGGTGAGCGCTCGCATCGGGATTCGCCCAGATGGGCACCTTCCTGTCGATCGATGACAAGCCACTCTATTGTCAGGGGCACGCGGTCAACCAGATCACCCCTACCTGCAGGGTGCTCACCAGGCTATCGGATTCGACGCCAGCGGCCGGCGACTGGACCATGGACTTCGTCAGCGGCGAGGACCGGATCGACCTGGCCGATATAGCCGGGAGTCGCTGTTGCCTGGACAAAGGGAAATCTTGAGTGGAAAGTCTGGATGATTTAACGGTCTTGTCGACTTTTCCTCTTGGGGCTGAGCATGCTTCAGATAGCATTTTCAAAAGTTGTACGGGGCATGGACGAATGAGCGTTATTTGCAGGAGGCTTCAGGCAGGGGACAGTCCAATAGTTCGGCTTTTTATCGGTTAATTACCGGTTCGAGCAAGTTTCTCCATGCCTCAAGGATTCAGCATGACATCTACCAGCTACAATAAAGTTCTCTCTGGACAGTTTCCGTCCGAGGCCCGGCAATATACTTTGGAATCTTCCGGAAAGTTTTCCCTGACCACGTATGAGGCGGCGATGCTGCTCGCCCGTTCCAATCAGCTTTGGGCGGATCAGGATGGTAACGGCCGAATCGACCTGACCTACCAGTTTCTCACCGCACCCAATCCGGCCTTCGTTGGAATGCGCCTGGATGGATTCAGTGAGTTCAATGCGCAGCAGAAGGCGCAGGCGAAACTGGCCATGCAGACCTGGGCGGATGTGACCAATGTGACCTTCACCGAGGCCCAGGCGGGTGGGGAGGGGCAAATGAGCTTTGGCAATTTCAGCGATGGCATGCACGGTGCCACGGCATTCGCCTTCCTGCCCAACAGCCACCCCATCCTTGACGGCCAGTCCTGGTACCGGGTGCCCAGCGACGATACCTGGTCCGGATGGCTGCGTAGCCGCACCTCTGGCGACGGGCCCAACCAGGCGCCGGTGATGGGCAGCGCTGGCCGATTCGCCCTGGTTCACGAAATCGGTCATACCCTGGGCCTGGACCACCCCGGTGACTACAACTCCCGGGAAGATACCTGGCTCGACTGGCTGTGGAATCGGATCAGCGGCGACGATGACTACGGGCTGAAGGCCGATGTGGTCGAGGATTCCGTCGGCTACACCCTGATGAGCTATTGGAGTGAAACCAATACCGGACAGGATTTCGCCAAGGACGACGCGTATGTCTACCCTTCGGCGCCGCAGTTGCACGATATTGCGGCGATCCAGAAACTCTACGGCCCCAACTTCAGCACCCGCGCCGGTGACACCACCTATGGCTTCAACTCCAATACCGACCGCGATTACCTGACCGCCACCTCATCCGCGGACAAGCTGGTGTTTTCGGTCTGGGATGGCGGTGGCAATGACACCCTGGACTTCTCCGGTTTCACCCAGGACCAGGAGATCAACCTGAATGAGGGGGCGTTTTCCGACGTGGGCGGCCTGCGTGGCAATGTTTCCATCGCCCATGGCGTTGCTATCGAGAACGCCATGGGCGGTTCGGGCAAGGACCTGCTGGTCGGCAACGAACTGGGCAACCAGTTGCGCGGTGGTGCCGGCGACGACGTTCTCAAGGGCGGCGGTGGTGCGGATGAACTTTGGGGCGGTGCCGGCAAGGATAGCTTCATGTTCTCCGCCGTCTCCGATTCGACGCCGCAGGCCTCTGACCGGATCATGGATTTCACCACGGGTCAGGACGAGATCAGCCTGGCCGGGATGACCCGCGGTTCGGGCCTGAACTTCGTCAGTGCCTTCAGTGGCAATGCCCGGGAGGCGGTACTGGCCTATGACGAGAGCACCCACCAGGGCACCCTGGCGATCGACTTCGCGGGGCGGGGCCTGGCGGATTTTCAGATCATCACGGTCGGTCGGATGGCCGTCACGGATATCGTGGCCTGATGCCCTGCCTTGAGGATTTTGCGTGACAACGATCAATTCCCCTATCACCAGCGGCAAGCCGAGCTATTCCGTGGACCAGGCGGCGCAGCAGCTCACCCGTAGCGGCCAGTCCTGGAAGGACAAGGACGGCAACGGTACCGTCGAACTGACGTTCGCCTTCCCGGACACGCCGCCCTCGAACTTCGTCGAGCTCAAGGTCGACCACGGTCTCGGCGGCTTCGGCCAGTTCAGCGCGTTGCAGCAGGCGCAGGCGGTGCTGGCCCTGCAATCCTGGGCGGATGTCGCCAACCTGAGCTTCGCCGAGGCGCCGAGCGGTGGTGAAGGGCACCTGAGCTTTGGCAACTACGAGGTCGGCCCGGCGGGCAGCGCGGCGTTCGCCTATGCGCCAGGGTCCGATCCCGACTACGACGGCCAGTCGTGGTACCTGGTCAGCGACAGCTACGACCTCAACAGTGCACCCGGCCTGAACAACTATGGGCGCATGTCGCTGGTCCATGAGATCGGCCATACCCTGGGGCTGTCCCACCCCAGTGACTACGGGGCGAATGTGGACCAGCCGAGCTACCGGGATGCCGGCTACGTGCAGGACACGCTGGGTTACAGCATCATGAGCTACTTCAGCGAAAGCAACACCGGGCAGGACTTCGTCAAGAACGGCGCCGAACACTATTCATCCGCGCCGTTGCGCGACGATATCGCGGCGATCCAGAAACTCTACGGGGCCAACTACAGTACCCGCGCCGATGACACCGTCTACGGTTTCAACTCCAACACCGGCCGTGACTACCTCAGTGCCCACTCGTCTGCCGATGCCCTGGTGTTCTCGGTGTGGGATGGGGGTGGCAATGACACCCTGGACTTCTCCGGTTTCACCCAGGACCAGGAAATCAACCTGCGGGCCGGTTCGTTCTCCGATGTGGGTGGCCTGCGGGGCAATGTCTCGATTGCCCACGGCGTCACCCTCGAGAATGCCATGGGCGGTTCGGGCCACGATGTACTGATCGGCAATGACGTAGCCAACGAACTGCGTGGCGGCGCTGGCAGCGATATCCTCCATGGCGGTGGCGGTGCGGATCGCCTCTGGGGCGGCGAGGGCAACGACATCTTCGTGTTCGGCGCCATCACCGACTCGACGCCGCAGGCCTCTGATCGGATCATGGATTTTGTCAGCGGCCAGGACCAGATCGGTCTGGGCAGGCTGACCCAGGGGACCGGCCTGAGTTTCGTCGACGCATTTACCGGACGGGCCGGCGAGGCGGTGTTGAGTCATGACGCCGACACCGACCTGGGCACCTTGGCCATCGACTTTTCCGGGCGGGGCCTGGCGGATTTCCAGGTTGTCACCGTAGGGCGGATGGCGGTCACGGATATTCTGGTCTGACGGTATCAAACGCACGAGCAAGGAACGCATGCAAGACCACCACCGGCCCGCCAGCGGGCCCATCACTCGAAAACGCAGGGGGGCCTGGCTGCTGGCCCTGTCACTTACTTTCATGGGAGAAGCCGTCATGGCCAGTAGTTTGGTGTTACCCAGCCGCGAATCGCTCGCGGGCCAATGGCAGTTGTCCAGCAGTGCAAGCCCGGCGCGGACCTGCGTGCTGGAGCTGGCGGCCCAGCCGCCGATACTGACGGGCGACCTGGAATGCGCCACCGAGCTGCTCGGCGAGCGCCCCAGCGGCTGGGAGCCGACCCCGGATGGCCTGTGGCTGTTCGATCAGCAGGGCAGCGGCCTGGTGCACCTGAACCGGGATGGCGCGGGTTATTCGGTGTCACGCCAGCAAGGTGAGCTGACCCTCGGCAGAAAGAGCCGCGACTGAGTTTCGGCAAGCGCGGGTGACCGCCAGCCCAAGACAGCCGTACACAAGAGTCCGCCCGATACCACCTTTCGTTGGTGAAGCGCTCTTGTCGCTTTACCTATTGATTTTTAAGGAAATGATATGTCTTTGTTTATCCTCAATCCCTTTTCTCCCAAGCAGGATGCGCCCCATGACCCGCTTGTCAACTTCAACGGCACGACCGGCAACGACTACATCGTCGGTAATGCCCAGGACAATCGTATCGTCGGCGGCGGTGGTCATGACTTGTTGCTCGGCGGCGCTGGCAACGACATGCTGAAGGCGGGCCATAAGGCCAGTTCCCTCTACGGGGGCGCCGGTGACGACCTCCTGATCGGCGGCCGCGGTTCCGACCACCTCAATGGTGGCGACGGCGAGGATCGTCTCAATGGCCGGGCCGGCGACGACATCCTCGTCGGGGGCCCCGGGCTTGACTGGCTGGTGGGCGGCCCCGGTCGGGATACCTTCCTGTATCGCGATATCAGCGACTCGATCCCGGAGAGTGCCGACTGGATCGTCGACTTCGTCAGCGGCAAGGACAAGATCGATCTGAGTGCTCTCACCCACGGCTCGGGCCTGACCTATGTCGAGAAGTTCACCGGGCAGGCCCGTGAGGCGGTGCTGGGGTATGACCTGACGGTCGACTTCGATGGGGACGGCGTGGCCGATTTCCGGGTCATGACCGTCGGGCAGGCGGTGCAGACGGATATCGTCGCCTGAGTCTGGGAAAGGAGGCAGCCTGATGGCTGCCTCTGTCCGTTGGATGGCGAATCCATCGCCTCGGGAACAGGACCATTGCCTGTTTTGAATCCACTTCAGTGATAGGCAGAGATCCTTGCGGGTCTCACGAATTTCGAGAATCAAAAAATCAGGGACGATAAATGAAATCGTTGAAGATGATTTCGGGTACACCCTTGTTCCGCGTACTGGGTGACTACAAGAGCATATTGATCAGCGTCGGTTGTTTCACCGCCCTGATCAATCTGCTGATGCTGGTCCCGTCGATCTACATGCTGCAGGTTTACGACCGGGTACTGACGTCGCAGAACGAAACCACCCTGGTGATGCTGACGCTGATGGTGGTGGGCTTCTTCGCCTTCATCGGGGTGCTGGAAACCATCCGCAGTTTCATCGTGATCCGCATCGGTAGCCAGCTCGAACGGCAGTTCAACCTGCGGGTGTACAAGGCGGCCTTCGAACGCAACCTGTTTCGCGGCGAGGGGCATGCCGGCCAGGCCCTGGGCGACCTGACCCATATCCGCCAGTTTCTCACGGGGCCCGCGTTGTTCGCGTTCTTCGACGCGCCGTGGTTTCCCCTCTACCTGCTGGTGATCTTCCTGTTCAACCCGTGGCTCGGAGTGTTTGCCAGCGTGGGCGCGGTACTGCTGATCGCGCTGGCCTGCCTCAACGAGTGGCTGACCCGCAAACCCCTGGCCGAAGCCAGTGGCTATTCGCAGAAATCCAGCCAGTTGGCCACCAGCCATTTGCACAATGCCGAGACCATCCAGGCCATGGGCATGCTCGGGGCCCTGCGTCGACGCTGGTTCCAGGTGCACTCGCGGTTTCTCGCGCGGCAGAACCAGGCCAGTGATACCGGCGCCCTGGTGACTTCGCTGAGCAAGTCGCTGCGCCTGTGCCTGCAATCGCTGGTACTGGGCCTGGGCGCCTTGCTGGTGATCAAGGGCGACATGAGCTCCGGGATGATGATCGCCGGCTCGATCCTGATGGGGCGCGTCCTGAGCCCCATCGACCAGTTGATCGCCGTCTGGAAGCAGTGGAGCGCGGCCAAGCTGGCCTACCGGCGGCTCGACGAACTGCTGCGCGAGTTTCCCCAGGGCGAGCCCGCCATGAGCCTGCCCGAGCCCAAGGGGCGGGTGGCGTTCGAGCAGGTCAGCGCCGGGCCCCCGGGGCGGCGCGGGGCCACCTTGCACCATGTCAGCTTTGCCATCGAGGCCGGTGAGGTGCTGGGCGTACTGGGCGCCTCGGGGTCGGGCAAGTCCACCCTGGCACGGGTGCTGGTGGGGGTCTGGCCAACCCTGGCGGGCGTGGTGCGCCTGGACGGCGCGGATATCCATCGCTGGGACCGCGATGAACTCGGCCCGCACATTGGCTACCTGCCGCAATCGATCGAACTGTTCAGTGGCACGGTGGCCGAGAACATCGCCCGTTTCAGCGAGGCCGACCCGCAAAAGGTGGTGGCTGCCGCGGTACAGGCCGGTGTTCATGAACTGATCCTGCGCCTGCCCCAGGGCTACGACACCCTGCTGGGCGACGATGGCTGCGGCCTGTCCGGTGGGCAGAAACAGCGGGTGGCCCTGGCCCGGGCGCTGTATGGCGGCCCTCGGCTGGTGATCCTCGACGAGCCGAACTCCAACCTCGACGCGGTCGGCGAGGCGGCGCTCACCGCGGCCATCGCCCAGCTCAAGGCCCAGGGCAGCAGTGTGATCCTGGTGACCCACCGGACCACGTCCCTGGCCCAGACCGACAAGCTGCTGGTGCTCAACGAGGGGCGGATGCAGGCCTTCGGGCCCAGCGCCGAGGTGCTCAAGGCTCTGGCCGGCAACGCGCAACCGGCGGCTGCCGCGGTGGCCGAAGCCCCGCGCGAGCCATCCCCAACTCCGGCCGGGCTCAGCCTGAGCCGGCAATACGGTGCAGCGACACGCAGGAGTGGAGCATGAGCCAGGACAGCCTGATGCAACACGATGAACCCCACGAGCGCCAGGAGCGCGATGCCCGCTTCTTTGTCCGCGCCGGCTGGTGGCTGGCGCTGCTGGGTGCCGGCAGCTTCTTCGCCTGGGCGGCCCTGGCGCCGCTGGACCAGGGCATTGCGGTCCAAGGGACCGTGGTGGTCTCCGGCAAGCGCAAGGCGGTGCAGTCCCTCGGCGGTGGGGTGGTCGAGCGGATCCTGGTGCACGAGGGGCAGTTGGTCCGCCAGGGGCAGCCGCTGTTTCGCCTCGATCAGACCCAGCGCTCGGCCGATGTCCAGTCCCTGCGCGCGCAGTACCGGGTGGCCTGGGCCAGCCAGGCGCGCTGGCAGAGCGAGCGGGACAACCTGGAGCGGGTGAACTTCCCGGATGAGCTGACCGCCGATACCGACCCGCAACTGGGCCTGGTGCTCGAAGGTCAGCGGCAGTTGTTCAGCAGCCGGCGCGAGGCGTTTGCCCGCGAACAGGCCGGTATTCGTGCCGCCATCGAGGGCGCTGGTGCGCAACTGGCCGGCATGCGTCGGGCCCGCGCCGACATGAACGCCCGCGCCGACTCCCTGCGACGTCAACTGGACAACCTGCGGCCGCTGGCCGAGAACGGCTATATCCCGGCCAACCGCCTGCTGGAGTACGAGCGGCAACTGTCCCAGGTGCAGCAGGACCTGGCGCAGAACAGCGGTGAGAGCGGGCGGGTCGAGCAGGGCATTCTCGAGTCGCGATTGAAGCTTTCGCAGCACGCCGAGGAATACCAGAAGGAGGTGCGCAGCCAGCTGGCCGAGGCCCAGCTCAAGACCCTGACCCTGGAACAGCAACTGACCTCGGCCCGTTTCGAACTGCAGCACAGCGAAATCAGCGCACCGGCCGAAGGTATCGCGGTGAACCTGGGGGTGCATACCGAAGGTGCGGTGGTGCGTGCCGGCGACACCCTGGTGGAGATCGTCCCACAGGGCGAACGCCTGGAGGTGGAGGGGCGGTTGCCGGTCCACCTGGTGGACAAGGTCGGCACGGCATTGCCGGTGGACATCCTGTTCACCGCCTTCAACCAGAATCGCACGCCGCGGGTCAGCGGTGCGGTGAGCCTGATTTCCGCCGACCAGTTGCTCGATGAAAAAAGTGGTACGCCGTATTACGTACTGCGCAGTTCGGTCAGCGACCTGGCCCTGGAGAAACTCAACGGGCTGGTGATCAAGCCGGGCATGCCGGCGGAAATGTTCGTGCGCACCGGTGAGCGGTCGTTGCTCAACTATCTGTTCAAGCCCCTGATGGACCGTGCGGGCTCTGCGTTGACCGAGGAGTAGTATGTTGCGCCTGATGACCAAACCGCTGTGTGTGGCGGCTGCGTTGCTGTTGTTTTCCCTCGATTGCCAGGCCATGGGGCCGTTCCAGGTCTATGAGCAGGCGCTGCGCAACGACCCGGTGTTCCTCGGCGCGCTCAAGGAGCGCGATGCCGGCCAGGAAAACCGTGCCATTGGCCGCGCCGGCCTGCTGCCGCGGCTGTCCTACAACTACAACCAGGGCCGCAACGACTCTCGGGTCACCTACCTCAACGAACGCGGCAATTTCCATGAGGACCGCAACTACACCAGTTCCGGCTCCACCCTGACCCTGCAGCAGCCGCTGATCGACTACGAGGCCTATGCCAACTATCGCAAGGGCGTGGCCCAGGCGCTGTTTGCCGACGAAACCTTTCGCGGCAAGAGCCAGGAACTGCTGGTTCGGGTGCTGACCTACTACACCCAGGCGCTGTTCGCCGAGGACCAGATCCAGATCGCCAGGGCCCGGAAGAAGGCTCTCGACGAACAGTTCCAGCAGAACACGCAGCTGTTCCGCCGGGGCGAGGGCACCCGCACCGACATCCTCGAGTCGCAGGCGCGCTATGAACTGGCCACGGCCGAGGAGATCGAGGCCCGCGATGCGCAGGATGCGGCGTTGCGCGAGCTGGGAGCGCTGATCGGCGTGCCGACGGTCGACGTCGCCGAGCTGGCGCCGCTGGCGCAGGGGTTCGAGTCGTTTCCACTGGAGCCGGCCAACTTCGCCACCTGGCATGAGCTGGCCCTGAGCAACAACCCGACGCTGGCTTCCCAGCGCCAGGCGGTGGAGGTGGCGCACTACGAAGTGGAGCGCAACCGCGCCGGGCACCTGCCCAAGCTCAATGCCTATGCCAGCCTGCGCAAGAGCGAGTCCGACAGCGGCAACACCTACAACCAGCGTTACGACACCAACACCGTCGGCTTCGAGGTCAGCGTGCCGTTGTTCGCCGGTGGCGGGGTGTCCGCCTCGGTTCGCCAGGCCAGTGCCAACCTGGAACAGGCCGAATACGAACTCGATGGCAAGACCCGCGAAACCCTGATCGAGCTGCGGCGCCAGTACAACGCCTGCCAGTCGGGGGCGAGCAAGCTGCGCGCCTACCGCAAGGCGCTGGCTTCGGCCGAGTCGCTGGTGCTCTCCACCCGGCAAAGCATCCTCGGCGGCGAGCGGGTCAACCTCGACCTGCTCAACGCCGAACAACAGCTCTACAGCACCCGTCGGGACATGGCGCAGGCGCGCTATGACTACCTGATGGCCTGGACCCGATTGCATTACTACGCCGGCACGCTGCGCGAAACCGACCTGGCCAGGGTCGATGAGGCTTTCGTGGCGCCGGCGGCCGTTCACTGACTTCCGTTGCAGGCTTTCTCGACAATTTCAACAACAGAGAGGCAATACCATGGGTGTTTTTGACTATGAAAATGCGGGTTCCACTGTCTCCAAGGCGCTGTACGCTGACGCGATGGCGATCACCTTGTATTCCTACCATAACATCGACAACGGCCTGGCCGTCGGTTACCAGCAGCACGGCTTCGGCCTCGGCCTGCCGGCGACGCTGGTCAAGGCGCTGATCGGTGGCACGGACGCCCAGGGCGTAATTCCCGGCGTGCCCTGGAACCCCGATTCGGAGAAGGCGGCGCTGGCGGCGGTGAAGGCTGCCGGCTGGACGCCGATCAGCGCCAGCCAGCTGGGTTACGCCGGCAAGACCGATGGCCGGGGTACCTTCTACGGCGAAAAGGCCGGCTACACCACCGCTCAGGCGGAAGTGCTCGGCAAGTACGACGCCGAGGGCCACCTGACCTCCATCGGCATCGCCTTTCGCGGCACCAGCGGCCCGCGGGAAACCGTGATCACTGACACCATCGGTGATGCGATCAATGACCTGCTGGCGGCCATCGGCCCCAAGGACTACGCGAAAAACTACAGCGCCAATGCCTTCTCCGGCCTGCTCGACAGCGTCGCCGCCTTTGCCCGGGCCAACGGCCTGGGCGGCAAGGATGTGCTGGTCAGCGGGCACAGCCTGGGCGGGCTGGCGGTCAACAGCCTGGCGGACCTGGGTGCGGGCCAGTGGGGCGGTTTCTACAAGGATGCCAGCTACATCGCCTTCGCCTCGCCGACCCAGAGCGGCGCGGGCACCCATGTGTTGAACATCGGCTATGAAAACGATCCGGTGTTCCGGGCCCTCGACGGCTCCAGCCTAACCCTGGCGACCCTCGGCGTGCATGACGCTTACAAGGCTTCGGCGACCAACAACATCGTCAACTTCAACGACCACTACGCGTCCGATGCCTGGAACGCCATGCCGTTCTCCATCGGCAACATCGCCACCTGGCTGTCGCATCTGCCGACCGCCTATGGCAACGGCATGCAACGGATAGTCGATTCGTCGTTCTACGACCTGACCGGCAGGAACTCGACCATCGTCGTCAGCAACCTGTCGGATCCGGCGCGGGACAAGACCTGGGTGCAGGACCTCAACCGCAACGCCGAGGCCCATAGCGGCACCACCTTCATCATCGGCAGCGAGGCCAGCGACCTGCTCAAGGGCGGGCGCGGCAACGACTATCTCGAAGGGGGCGGCGGCGATGACAGGTTCCGCGACGACGGCGGCTACAACATCATTCTCGGTGGCAAGGGCCATAACACCCTTGACCTGCAGAAGCCTCTCGACAGCGTCGAGATCGCCAATGACGGCCAGGGCACGCTGTATCTTCGCGATGCCCAGGGCGGGATCACCATTGCCAGGGATATCGGCACGCTGGTCAGCAGCGAACCGCACCTGGTGTTCCTGTCCCGGGACGTGGCCCACAAGGTCGCTGACCAGAGCCTGTCCGGCGGCCAGTATGTCGCTTCGCAGGTGGGCGGCGCCGGGGCGGACACCCTGACCGCGACGGCTTCGGGTGAATGGTTGCTGGGCAATGGCGGCAACGATCACCTGATCGGCGCGGCCAAGGGCGGCAATCTGTTCATCGGCGGGGCGGGCAATGACCTGATGGAGGCGCGGGGCGGGGGTAACACCTTCCTGTTCAACGGTGCCTTTGGCCAGGACCGCATCAGCGGCTTCCAGTCTTCGGACAAGCTGGTGTTCATGGGCTATGCCGATACCCAGGGGCACAACGTTCTTGAACATGCCAAGGTGGTCGGCAATGACACCGTACTCAGCTTTGGCGCTGATTCGGTGACCTTGGTGGGGGTTGGGCTGGATACGCTCAAAGGCGCCAGTGTGGTGATCGCCTGAGGGTAGTCGGCTGGTGTCGTCTGGCCGCCTGCGGCGGTTCGCGGGCAAGCCACGCTCCTACAGGATGGTGCCGTACGCCAATGCCGCGTTCGGTATCGATCCCCCGTAGGAGCCGGGCTTGCCCGCGAACCGCCAGGAGCGGCCAGGCGACTCCGTATCAGGGCTGCTTGAGCAGCACGAAATCATTCTTGTCGAACCGCCCACTCAACACCGGCACCAGCGCCCCGACCGGCGTACCCTGCAGCTTCTGGTAATCCTGCCTGTCCATCACCAGCCACGCCGGCCCGCTCACCGCCTGCAACTGCTGCGGCGTATCGGTGAACAGCGGTTGCAGATCCTCGTCCAGGTTGACCATGAACTTGATTGCCTTCGCGTCCTTGCCCATGGCGTGCAGCACCACGGGCGCCGGCGCCTGATGGATCAACTGTTGGGCCGCCCGGGTAAATGTCCGGGTGTCATAGGCCGTCCGCTCGACCGGCTCGACGACCAGGATGTAGCTCGACCACATCGCCAATACCGCACAGGCCGCCAGGCCGATGGCACGCCAGCGGGTCTTGAACAGCATCACCACGGCAATGACCTGCAGGGCACCCACCAGCCAGGGGGCGATGCCCAGTGTCGGCAGTTCCTCGGGAAAGCGTCGATGCAGCAGGATCATCCCGCCGATCAGCAGCCCCGGCAGCAGCAGCCAGAGGCCCTGGATCAGTCCGCGCAGCCAAGCGAACAGCCGCCCCTGGCCGGCCTGGAACGCAAAGGCCGCGACGATGGCGATCATCGGCGCCATCGGCAGGATGTAGCGGGCCTTCTTCGCCTGCGGTACCGACAGCCCGAGCATCACGATCAGGCCGGCGGCCAGGCAATAGAGCATCAGTTGCAGCGCCGGCCCACGTTGCTGGCGACCACCGGCGAAGAGTGCCACCACCACCAGGGCCGCCAGCGGATAGGCCAGGGCGTAGTTGCCGAACGAACTGCCGAAGTAATACAGCAGGCCACTGGAGCCTTCGCTGCCATCCATGCGGCCGGTGAACTGCATGCGGATCACTTCATGGAGGAAGACGCTGCCGCCATCCAGCCAAGCCAGCCATAGCAGTAGTGCGATACAGACCGCCAGCAGGCCCAGGGCCTGGAAGCCGAAGACGAACAGGCGTCGCCACTGGCCGCCCAGCAGGTAGTAGCTGCAGAGCATGCCGGTGGGGATCACCAGGCCGATCGGTCCGCGGATGGCGAAGCCCAGCACCAGCAGGGCGAGTATCCAGCCATGGCGTTTCGTTGCGGCGAAATGATCGGCGGCGTAGCCCAGGTAGAACACCGAGAAGCCGACGGCGGCCAGCAGCAGATCCAGCGAGACGGCACGTGTCTCGGTGATGAAGGTGTTGCTCAACAACAGCAGGGCGATGCTCAGCAGTGCCCAGCGCGGGGAGTGGGGGGCGACCAGCCGGTACATCAGCACCACGATCCAGGCCGCTGCCAGGGCACTGGGCAGCCACGCCGCCAGGGCATTGACGGTGCCGAAGGGCAGGGCGAACAGCCAGACCAGCACGGTCGAGAAGGCCGAGTAGTCGGGGTAGGGCTCGCCGTAGGTGGTGGGGAAGAAGCCCGGGCCGTGGCGCAGCATTTCCTGGGCGAACAGGACGAAGCGCGAATCGAAGCCGATGGCCGCCTGCTGGTGAACCCCGGCGAGGAACAGCAGCAGGGCGAGCAGGCCCAGGCCCAGGGACTGACGATTGAGGGTGGCGCGGGAGGTCAATGTCACAACGAAGTCCTTGTGAAAGGAGGATGACACCGTTTTGAGGACGCGAAGGAAGTCTGTAGGAGCGTGGCTTGCCCGCGAACCGCCGCCAGGCGGCCATTCAATGACCGCATCGGGGCTGTCAGACCGCTATCGCCAGCAAGCCGGCTCCTACAGAGGCACGCCGGGGATCAGGCTTCTACCTGGCCATGGCGGGTCACCGGCAGTTCCAGGGACGCGCCGCGGCCGATCGCGAAGTAGGTGAAACCCTTGCGCTGCATGCGGTTGGCGTCATACAGGTTACGGCCGTCGAAGATCACCGGCGCCTTGAGGCGCTGCTTGATCCGCTCGAAGTCCGGCGCCTTGAACTGCTGCCACTCGGTGCAGATGATCAGGGCATCGGCACCGACCAGGGTCGCTTCCGGGGTACCCATCAGCGACAGGCCCGGTTCATCGGGATACAGGCGCTGGGTTTCCTGCATGGCTTCCGGGTCGAAGGCGCGGACCTGGGCACCGGCGGCCCATAGCGCTTCCATCAGCACCCGGCTTGGCGCATCGCGCATGTCGTCGGTGTTGGGCTTGAACGCCAGGCCCCAGAGGGCGAAGGTCTTGCCCTTGAGGTCGCCCTTGTAGAACGCATTGATGCGGTCGAACAGCTTGTGTTTCTGCCGTTCGTTGATCGCCTCCACCGCCTGCAGCAGGTCGCTGGAGCAGTTGGCTTCCTGGGCGCTGTGGATCAGGGCGCGCATGTCCTTGGGGAAGCACGAGCCGCCGTAGCCGCAGCCCGGGTAGATGAAGTGGTAGCCGATGCGCTGGTCGGCGCCGATGCCCATGCGCACGGCCTCGATGTCGGCGCCCAGGTGTTCGGCCAGTTCGGCGATCTGGTTGATGAAGCTGATCTTGGTCGCCAGCATGCAGTTGGCGGCGTACTTGGTCAGTTCGGCGCTGCGCAGGTCCATGAACATGATGCGGTCATGGTTGCGGTTGAACGGTGCGTACAGGTCGCGCATCACCTCGCGCACTTCCTCGCGTTCGCAGCCGATGATGATGCGGTCCGGCCGGCGGCAGTCTTCGACCGCCGAGCCTTCCTTGAGGAATTCCGGGTTCGAGACGATATCGAACTGCAGGCTGCGGCCGGCTTTGCTCAGGCCGGCCTCGATGTGGGCGCGCAGGGTGTCGCCGGTGCCGACCGGCACGGTGGATTTTTCCACCAGGATCAGCGGTTCGAAGCGATGGCGGATCACGGCGTCACCCACCGACAGCACGTACTTGAGGTCGGCCGAACCATCCTCGTCCGATGGCGTGCCGACGGCGATGAACAGCACCTGGCCGTGCTCGATGGCCAGCTTTTCATCGCTGGTGAAGTGCAGGCGGCCACTTTCCAGATTGCTCTTGACCATGGTCTCCAGCCCTGGTTCGAAGATCGGGATATTACCCTTGCGCAGCAAGTCGATCTTGTTCTGGTCAACGTCCATGCACACGACGTCATGACCGACTTCGGCCAGAACAGTCGCCTGTACCAGGCCTACATAACCGCTACCAATTACGCTGATTTTCATACGGAGTCTCTAGGACGGGGTATACGTGGAGAATTGATCGTAAGGACACCGAGGATGACCAACGCCACCCCCAGGGTCTTGGATAGGCTGAAGCTTTCGTTGAAGAACGGCAGGCTGGCGGCCAGCAGGTAGACCAGTGCATAGCTGACACTGAGCAGCGAGTAGGCGCGGCCCAGCGGCACGTCACGCAGGGCCATCAGCCAGCAGAGCATCGACAGCGCATAGGCGAGGATCGAAGCCGCTACGACGGCCAGGGCGACCAGCGAGACGTTGCCGGTCATCAGCGCGTCCAGCCACTGGCTTGGCTCGGGCAGGCGCGTCATGCTCCAGCGCATGCCCAGTTGGGCGCTGCTGACCAGCACCACGCTAGCGCTGGCGAAGGTGAAACCGCGTGCCAGGCTCATAGATGCAACCCCAGCAGCACCACGCCGGCCATGATCAGGGCGACGCCCAGCCAGTGGCGGCGGTCGATCGATTCCTTGAACAGGTAGTGCGCCACCAGGGTGATCAGCACGAAGTTGAGGCTGAGCATCGGATAGGCGATCCCCACCTCCAGCCGCTGCAGCACCAGCAGCCACACCAGCAGGCCCAGGCCGAGGCTGGCCAGGGCCAGCCACAACCAGGGCGAACGCAGCTTGTCGAGTACGCCCGGGGAGGTTTCACGCCAGCCTTCGACGGCGAACTTCTGGGCCACCTGGCCCAGGCACGTCAGCAGGCAGGCGCCGAGGAGAAGAACCAGGGTCATGGAGCGCTCTGCGGGAAGATCAGGATCACGATATTGCCTTCGTCGTAACGCTTGAAGTCCTTGGGCAACCGGTCGATTTCGCGCAACTCTTCCTCGTCCTTGACGCGCATCACCACACCCACCTGGCCTTCACGCCGGGCCTGCTCCATCCAGCCCTGGATCTGGTCCATGTCCTGGGTACGGTGCTCGGCCTCCGGGTAGGAGAGGCCGTATTTCACCTCGCCCTGGGTGTTGTAGAGGGTGATGTCGGTACGTTTCACCCGCCAGGCCAGGGCCGAGGCGGCGCCCAGGTCGTTGCTCAGCAGATGACGGCTCCTGGCCAGTTCCTGCTCGTGGTCGGCGATGAACTGGTCGGGCATCTTGTTGTGTACGATCACGCTCGGCATCGCCGCCGGCAGCAGGGCGATCAGCAGGCCCATGCCCAGTGCCGGCAGCGCCCACAGTTGCAGCGGCTTGAACACGGTCAGGGCGTTGAATAGGATCCAGCCGACGATCACCACGCACAGCAGGGCCAGGTGCTGCGGCTCGTTGTCGTAGAACGGTTTCTTCAGTTGGAAGAACACCACCGCAGCCAGCGCCAGCAGGCCCAGCAGCAGGTTGAGCAGGCCATTGAGGCGCGACACCCTGGGCAGGCCCTGGTTGAGCCGCTCCATCAGCGAATGGCCCATCAGCAGCGCCAATGGCATCAGGCACGGCATGATGTAGGTCGGCAGCTTGCCGCGGCTGAGGCTGAAGAACGCCAGCGGCAGGAACAGCCACAGCAGCAGGAACGCGGTGATCCGCTGGCCCTTGCCTTTCCAGGCATCCTTGAGGGTGATCGGGAACAGCAGGGCCCAGGGCAGGCTGGAAACCACGATCAGCGGCAGGTAGAACCACCACGGCCGGGTGTGCTGGGCGTCTTCGGCGGCGAAGCGGCGGATATGCTCGTGCCAGAAGAAGAAACGCCAGTAGTCCGGTTCCTGCAGGTGCACGGCGATGACCCAGGGCAGGCTGACCAGCGCGGCGACCAGCACCGCCACCAGGCCATAACCCACCAGTTCGCGAAAACGCTTCTGCCAGATCATGTAGGGCAGGGCAATCAGTACCGGCAGCAGCAGGGCCAGGAAGCCCTTGGTCATGAAGCCCCAGCCGCAGGCGAAGCCCAGGGCCGCCCAGGACAGCAGGCGGGCCTTGCGGGTCTGGCTGTCGATCGCCAGCCACAGGGCGACGAAGCTCAGGTTGACCCAGAAGGTGAATTGCGGATCGAGGTTGGCATAGCCGGCCTGGCCGGCGATCAGCCCGAAGCTCATGAACAGCGCGGCGCTGGCGAAGCTCTTGCGCGGGTCGTTCCACAGGCGCCCGGCCAGCAGATACACCAGCAACACGCTCAGGCCCGTACTCAGGGCCGAGGCGAAGCGCACGCCGAAGAAGTTCTGGCCGAAGATCGCCTGGCCGATGGCAATCATCCAGTAGCCGGCAATCGGCTTCTCGAAGTAGCGCAGCTCCATGAAGTGCGGTGCCGCCCAGTGGCCGCGCAGGAGCATTTCCTGGCCGATCTGCGCGTAGCGGGTTTCATCCGGAATCCACATGCCGTGGCTCATCAGCGGAGCCAGATAGAACAGCAGGAAAGCGAGGAACAGGAGTGGCAAAGCCCAGCGTCTGGTCATCCCTGCTGCACCCCCAGCCAGCCTTCACGGCCACTGAGGGTGCCACGCACCAGCCGACCTTCGGGCAGTCTGTCCAGTTGGGCTGGCAGCAGATTGACCAGGGGTTGAAACTCGATACTGCGTGCCTTGGCTTGCGCCAGCAGCTGACGAAACTCGTTTGCCATCAGAATCCCTTCTACTTCTGCATGGATGGTGTAGACATTCAGTTTCGCCGGGCTGAACCGGTCGAGTATGAATGCGTTGAAGTCTTTCGCGGCCAGGTCCGCCCCGACGACTTCGTCGAAGGTCGGCAGGTCCACGGGGATTTGCGGGGTGCCCGGGCTACCGTCTGCCAGCCGTGGCAGGAATAGGCCGTGTCCCCGGCAATCGCTGTTGTAGCGAAAGCCGAAATGTTCTTTGGCTTGCACGACGCGCTCGTCCGCCCGCCAGCCGGCGGTGGCAGAGCATTCGACGGCTTGCCCGGTGATGTCGCTCAGGCAGTCGACGCCACGGCGGATCTGTTCGATCAGCTCGGCTTCGCTCCAGCGTCCGGCATTGGCCTGCCAGCCGTGGTGATCCCAGGCGTGCAGGCCGACTTCGTGACCGGCGGCCAGGGTCTGGCGCATCAGATGCCCCAGGTCCCGACCGATCGGCTTGCCTGGCCAGGCGGTGCCGGCCAGGAGAATGTCCCAGCCGTACAGGCTGGCTGCCTTGGAGCGCAGCATCTTCAGCAGGAACTGCGGCTTGATGAGGCGCCACAGGTGGCGCCCCATGTTGTCCGGCCCGACACTGAAGAAGAACGTCGCCTTGACCTGGGCCTCGTCGAGCAGTTCCAGCAGTCGCGGCACACCGTCACGGGTGCCGCGATAGGTGTCCACATCGATACGAAGTCCAGCTTGCATCAGCGTTTTTCCGCGATTTCGAGCATGGCTTCCTTCAGGAAGAAGTCCAAGGTGTTACCGATGGTTTCGCTCATCTCGACGGTCGGCTCCCAGTTCAGCAGGCGCTTGGCGTTTTCGATGCTCGGCTTGCGGTGTTCCACGTCCTGGTAGCCGGCGCCGTAGAACGCCTTGCTCTCCACCTCGCGGAAACCGGCGAATGGAGGGAAGTTGCCGCGCAGCGGGTGCGCTTCGAACTGACGCAGCAGCTCTTCGCCCAGTTGGCGGATGCTGGCTTCGTTGTCCGGGTTGCCGATGTTGATGATCTGGCCGTTGCAGCAGTCGTTCTCGTTGTCGACGATACGCGCCAGCGCCTCGATGCCGTCGGCGATGTCGGTGAAGCAGCGCTTCTGCTCGCCGCCGTCGAACAGGCGGATCGGCGTGCCTTCCACCAGGTTCAGGATCAGCTGGGTGATGGCGCGGGAGCTGCCGATACGGGCCGAGTCCAGACGGTCCAGGCGCGGGCCCATCCAGTTGAACGGACGGAACAGGGTGAAGTTCAGGCCCTTGGCGCCGTAGGCCCAGATCACGCGGTCCAGCAGCTGCTTGGAGACGGAGTAGATCCAGCGCTGCTTGCTGATCGGGCCGACGATCAGGTTCGAGGTGTCTTCGTCGAAGTTCTTGTCCTGGCACATGCCATAGACTTCGGAGGTCGACGGGAAGATCACGCGCTTGTTGTACTTGACGCAGTAGCGAACCAGTTTCAGGTTTTCCTCGAAGTCCAGTTCGAACACGCGCAGCGGGTTGCGGGTGTATTCGATCGGGGTGGCGATGGCAACCAGCGGCAGGACCACGTCGCACTTCTTGATGTGGTACTCGATCCACTCGGAGTGGATGCTGATGTCGCCTTCGACGAAGTGGAAGTTCGGGTGGCTGCGCAGGCGCTCGATGGCGTCGGAGCCGATGTCCAGGCCATAGACTTCGTACTTGTCGTCACGCAGCAGGCGCTCGGACAGGTGGTTGCCGATGAAACCGTTGACGCCCAGGATCAGCACGCGGGTCCGACGTTTCTTGCGGGCCGCTTCAGCGCCACGCAGCAGGGAGCCGTCGACCAGGCCCAGCTCGTTGGCCAGTTGCGGGCCGCTGAGGAACAGGCCGTTTTCATTGCGCTGGCCGGCGTTGATCACCAGCGAGTCCTCGCCGCAGGCGATGCGCAGCGGGTCGACGCTGATCACGCGGCCAGGCGCCTGGCCTTCGTTGCCCTTGACCACTTCGGCGCCCCACACGATCAGCTTGTGCTCACCCACGGCGCAGAACGCACCCGGATAAGGCTTGGTCACGGCGCGAACCAGGTTGAACAGTTGTTCGGCAGGCTTGCTCCAGACCAGCTTGCCATCGGCGGCGGTACGGCGGCCGAAGTAGGTGGCCTTGGACTCGTCCTGGGCGGTTTCGCTCAGCTTGCCCTGGGCCAGTTGTGGCAGGGCGTCACGCAGCAGGCTGGCGGCGCTGTCACGCAGTTTGGCGTGCAGGCTCAGGGCGGTGTCGGAGCGCTCGATGGCGACGCGGTTCTGCGCCAGGATCGCACCGGCATCGGCACGCTTGACCATGCGGTGCAGGGTCACGCCGGTTTCGGTCTCGCCGTTGACCAGTACCCAGTTGGCGGGCGCGCGGCCGCGATAGCGTGGCAGCAGCGAGCCGTGCAGGTTGAACGCACCATTTTTGGCGGTGGCCAGCAGCGCTTCGCTCAGCAGGTTGCGGTAGTAGAAGGAGAAGATGAAATCCGGGTTCAGCTTGGCGATGCGCTCGATCCACAGCGGGTGGTTGGCGTCTTCCGGGGCATGCACCGGGATGCCCTTGAGGGCGCACAGCTGGGCTACCGAACCGTAGAAGGTGTTTTCCTTGGGATCGTCGGCATGGGTGAACACGGCAGCGATTTCATAACCTGCGTTCAGCAGGGCTTCGATGCCTGCGCAACCGATATCGTGATAGGCAAAGACAACAGCTTTCGGATTCATGGGGCAACCTGATTGACAGTAGTTGTAGAAGGGGTTTGCGCGGCAGTGCTGCTGGAAGAGGGCTGACTGCGCAGCACTTTCTCGATGAAGAAGCGTGGACGGGCGCGGACATCGCTGTACATGCGACCCAGGTACTCACCCAGCAGGCCCATGCCGATGAACTGGCCGCCGGTGAACACGAACAGCACGGCGAACAGCACGAAGGTACCGTCACCGGCCCATTCGGCGCCGAAAATCAGGCGCAGGAAGATCAGCAGCAAGGCGAAAAGCGCGCCGAGGCCGGCCATGGCGAAACCGATGATGCTCAGCAGCCGCAGGGGCGTGGTGGTCATGCAGGTGACCAGGTCGAACATCAGGTTGATCAGGCGCATCGGGCTGTACTTGGAGTCGCCGTGCTCGCGCTCGGCGTGCTGCACCAGCACCTCGGTGGTGTGGCGGGCGAAGCTGTTGGCCAGGATCGGGATGAAGGTGCTGCGTTCGCGGCAGGCGAGCATGGCGTCGACGATGCTGCGGCGATAGGCGCGCAGCATGCAGCCGTAGTCGCTCATGGCAACGCCGGTGGAGCGCTGCACGGCCAGGTTGATCAGGCGCGACGGCCAGCGGCGGAAGGCCGAGTCCTGGCGGTTGTTGCGCACGGTACCGACCACGTCGTAGCCCAGCGCGGCCTGGGCCACCAGGCGCGGAATCTCTTCCGGCGGGTTCTGCAGGTCGGCGTCCAGGGTGATCACCACGTCACCGGTGGACTGCTCGAAACCGGCCATGATCGCTGCGTGCTGGCCATAGTTGCGGTTGAGGATCACGGCAACCACCGGGCTGCCTTCGCGCTCGGCGGCTTCCTGAAGGAGATCGGCGGAGCGATCACGGCTGCCGTCGTCGACCAGGATGATTTCCACGTCCTGGCTCAACTGCGCGCAGGCGGCTTCGGTACGGCGCAACAGCTCGGGCAAGCTCTGTTCTTCGTTGTAGACCGGTATGACGATCGACACGCGCTGAATCGGGTAAGGTTTCAAAGGCTTCTTTCCAGAAAGGTTTCAGTAATGCAAGCGATGATCTGTGTCATCGTGTGACAGGTCGGATTTCACCATGGGAAAGACGACTTGTACCAGTGTGTCGGGCAAAACCAGAACTGCTTGTAGGAAGATGCTAAACACACACGACGGACATCCGGCGATTAAAGCCTAAAACCGTGAAAGGTAAAGGAGTGATGTCGCGTTATCTTCATGATTTCCATCAATTCCCTGACTTGAGTCCTGGACAGGGGCTACGGTAAACGTAGAGATGTGAAAAGCCTATGAAAGATAGCTCAACATCGTGTCCTTTTTGACATACAGACAGGCTCTATTCAGGAATCCGGGGGGATGTGAAAACTTGTAACGTTCTGCGGCTTGCAATCGGTGATTTTTTGCTCAACCCACTGCAACCGCTTCGAGCATGGGAATTTTTCTGACAGGCTCCCGGCGCTGTACGAAAATAAGTAATCTCCAAGTCGCTCTTGTATTCGGGAATCCGGGATGAATCAGTACACGCCGCGCAACTGGCAGCCCCACGAACGCCCCAGTCTGCCCGGCTCACCCTCGACTCCACTGCATTCGACGCCCCGGCGCCTGGCCTATGCCATGGTCGGGCTGCTGGTAGCCCTGACCGGTGGCCTGGGCAATGCGCTGGTGGTGGCCAACCTGCCTTACCTGCAGGGCGCACTCGGCGCCACCACCGCGGAAATGGCCTGGCTGCCGGCGGCCTATGTGATGACCAATGTCTCGATGAACCTGCTGCTGGTGAAATTTCGCCAGCAGTTCGGTCTGCGGGCGTTCACCGAGGTGTTCCTGGTGCTCTACGCCCTGGTGACCTTCGGCCACCTGTTCGTCAACGACCTCAGTTCGGCCATTGCCGTGCGCGCGGCCCACGGCATGGTCGGCGCGGCCCTGAGCTCCCTCGGCCTTTACTACATGATCCAGGCGTTCCCGGCGAAATGGCGGCTCAAGGCCCTGGTGCTGGGGTTGGGCACCTCGCAGTTGGCATTGCCGCTGGCCCGGCTGTTTTCCGAGGACCTTTTACAGATCGCCGAATGGCGTGGCCTGTACCTGTTCGAACTGGGCCTGGCGCTGGCGGCGCTGGGCTGCGTGTTCCTGCTCAAGCTGCCACCGGGCGACCGTTTCAGGACCTTCGAAAAGCTCGACTTTCTCACCTTCGCGATCCTCGCCACCGGTGTCGCGCTGCTGTGTGCGGTGCTGTCCCTGGGCCGCATCGACTGGTGGCTGGAGGCGCCGTGGATCGGCATCGCCAGCGCCGCGTCGATCGTGCTGATCCTGGCCGGGCTGGCGATCGAGCACAACCGCAGCAACCCGATGCTGATGACCCGCTGGCTGGGCAGCGGGGCGATGATCCGCCTGGCGCTGGCGGTGATCCTGATCCGCCTGGTGTTCTCCGAGCAGTCCACGGGGGCGGTGGGCTTCCTGCAGGCCCTGAATATGGGGAGCGAGCAGATGCGCAGCCTTTATCTGGTGATGCTGGTGGGCAGCATCGCCGGATTGGCGGTCAGTGCCCTGACCATTCATCCCGACCACCTGTTCATGCCGCTGATCATTTCCCTGGCGCTGATGGCGCTGGGTTCCTCCCTCGACAGCTTCTCTAACAACCTGACCCGTCCGGCCAACATGTACCTCAGCCAGTTCCTGCTGGCGTTCGGCGGTACCTTCTTCGTCGGCCCGACCATGGCCCTGGGCACCCGCAACGTGATCACCAACCCGCGCAACCTGGTGAGTTTTTCCGTGTTGTTCGGGATCTGCAACAACCTCGGCGGGCTGATCGGTTCGGCGCTGCTGGGAACCTTCCAGGTGGTGCGCGAGAAACTCCACTCCAGCAGCATCGTCGAGCACCTGGTGCTGAGCGACCCGCTGGTGGCCGCGCGGATACAGGGTTCCGCCGCCGGTTATGCCTCGACCATTTTCGATCCGGCGCTGCGTACCACCCAGGGCATGAGCGCGCTGGCCACGGCGGCGACCCGCGAGGCCAACGTGCTGGCCTATAACGATGTGTTCATGCTGATCGCGCTGATCGCGGTGCTGACCATGATCTGGATCTTCATCCGCAGCCTGTGGCTGATGAGCACCACGCGGCGGGTCGCCGGCAATCCTCCACCTTCCACCTCCAGCAGCGGTGCCACCCCACGATGAGCGAATCCGTCACCACCACCAATGCCATTGCCGCCACCGCCGAGGGCCAGACGCCTCCCGGGGCATCGTCGACCGAGCCGCGCTCGTTGCGGGTGCGGATCATCTCGTCGCTGGGCTTTGCCGCGATCGCCCTGGTCGGCGTGCTGATCGTGCTGTACGCTTGGCAACTGCCGCCGTTCAGCAGTGCCATCGAGAGCACCGAGAACGCGCTGGTTCGCGGCCAGGTGACGCTGATCGGCCCGCAGTTGAGCGGCTATGTGTTCGAGGTGCCTGTGCAGGACTTCCAGCACGTCAAGGCCGGCGACCTGCTGGTGCGCCTCGACGACCGCATCTACCAGCAACGCCTGGACCAGGCACTGGCCCAGTTGGCGGTGCAGAAGGCTGCCCTGGCCAACAATCTGCAGCAACGGCGCAGTGCCGAGGCAACCATTGCCCAGCGGCGTGCCGCCCTGGAGAACAGCAAGGCGCAATCGCGCAAGAGCGAAGCCGACCTGGCCCGTAACCAGGCGTTGATCGCCGATGGCTCGGTATCACGCCGTGAGCTGGACGTGACCCGTGCCGACCGGGCCCAGACCCTGGCGGCCATCGCCCAGGCCGAGGCCGCGCTGGAGATTTCCCGGCAGGACCTGCAGACGGTGGTGGTCAACCGCGGGTCGCTGGAAGCGGCGGTGGCCAGTGCCGAGGCGGCGGTCGAGCTGGCGCGCATCGACCTGTCCAATACCCGGGTGGTGGCGCCCCGGGACGGGCAGTTGGGGCAGATCGGCGTGCGCCTGGGCGCCTATGTGAACTCCGGTGCGCAACTGATGGCGCTGGTGCCGGAGCGGCGCTGGATCATCGCCAACATGAAGGAAACGCAGATGGCCGGGGTGCGCGAAGGGCAGGCGGCGTCGTTCACCGTGGATGCCCTCGACCATCGTCGCTTTACCGGGCGGGTCCAGCGCATCGCGCCGGCCACGGGCTCGGAGTTCAGCCTGTTGCAGGCCGATAACGCCACCGGCAACTTCGTCAAGATCGCCCAGCGGGTGCCGGTGCGGATCACTGTCGATCCGGGCCAGGCCGAGGCCGAGCGGCTGCGGCCGGGGATGTCGGTGGTGGTGAGTATCGACACCGCCAGTGAGGTGAAGGCGGTGGAGGAGGCCTTCTGAGGTTGGGGGGCGCCTGTTCGCGGATGAACCGGACCGCCGGCTCCCACCGATTGACCGGGCTCATAGGGCCTGTGATCAGCGCGAAGCGTTTGCGGGAGCAGGATTTATCCGCGAACAGGGCTCTAAAGGTGACAGCTGATTCCGGCGCCCACTCAGCTATTGGGCAGGCTTGCCACGCTTGATGGCCTCCATCAACCCCTCGATGCGCTCCAGTTGCTCGCGGTTATCATGGTCCCAGGGATGGAACCCCGGCTTGAAATAGTCCAGCCACGGCAGCGCAATGCGTGGAAACACCCCGCGCCAGCCGAACAGATACTTGATCATCCGCCACCCGCCCCGCAGGTGATGGCCGGCCTTGCGGTCGGCGATCAGCAGGCGGACATGGAAGTCGAACACCACCAGCCAGAAAAAGAACGTGGTCGACAGCATCGCGCCGGTCCGCAGCAGGTAGCGCTTGGGCCCCGGCTTGATCACCGTGTTCCAGACATCGAAGGCCACCGACTTGTGTTCGGTTTCCTCCAGGGCGTGCCAGGTCCACATCTGCCGGTAGCCCTCGACCGAATCGCCGAAGCGGCTCGGGTCGCGTAGCAGCAGGTCGGCGAGCATCGCCGTGTAGTGTTCCAGGGCGATGGTGATCGCCAGGTTGAACGACGGCGCGAAGTGTTTCTTCTGGAAGTCGAGGATGGCCCGCAGGCGCCGGTCGAGCAGGTGCGCCGGCAGGCCGGCGTGCTGCAGCAGGTCGTTGTAGAGCAGGTGTTCACGGCTGTGCATGGCCTCCTGGCCGATGAAGCCCTGGATCGCCTTGCGCAGTTGCGGGTCCTCTATGCGGTCGCGGTAGTGGCGCACACTGTCCATGAAGAACAGCTCGCCGGAGGGGAACAGCAGGGACAGGGCGTTGAAGAAATGCGTGACCCAAGGGCCTTCGGCATGCCAGTCCTTGATGCGTTCGGCTGGCAGTTCGGGGTGGATGTCGCGACGGATTGGCAGCATGGCTGGCCCTCCTGAAATGTCGGTTGGGGGCGGTCAGATTCCGCCCGAGTCCTTGACGTCGTAGCCTGCGGCCCTGTTCTTGCGGCGGCCCAGGGGCGACAGGCGCCGGGTGAGGAACACCACCAGGGCCTGGTAGGCGCTGGGCAGCAGCCGGACGAACAGGTCCAGGGCGTGGGCGTCACGGCCGATCAGCACGCGGCGGCGGTTCTTGCGCACGCCCTGCAGGATTACCCTGGCGGCCTGTTCGGCACTGGTGATGAACAGCTTCTCGAAGTCGGCCCGGGCCTGTTGCTCGCTGTCGATCAGCAGGCCCTTGACGTTGTCGCTGATGCGGCTGGCGCGGGCGATATCGGTACGGATACCGCCCGGGTGCACGCTGGTGGCCGAGACGCCGTAGTTCATCAGGTCGAGTTCCTGGCGCAGCGCTTCGGTAAAACCGCGCACGGCGAACTTGCTGGCGTTGTAGCCGCTCATGCCCGGCTGGGCGAACAGCCCGAACACGCTGGAGGTGTTGACGATATGCCCCTCGCCGGACTGCCTGAGATAGGGCAGGAAGGCCTGGGTGCCATGCACCACGCCCCAGAAGTTGATGCCGACGATCCACTCCAGGTCTTCCAGGCTCATGCCCTCGATGGTGCTCGACAGCGCCACGCCGGCGTTGTTGAAGATCAGGTTGACCTGGCCATGCTCGGCGGCGGTGGCCGCGGCCCAGTCGAACATCGCCAGGCGATCGGCCACGTCGAGTACCTGCGAACTCATGCGCAGGGGCAGCAGCGCCGCGGCGCGGGCCAGGTGCAGTGTCTGTTCCAGGCCGGCGGCGTTCTTGTCGGCCAGCGCCAGGTGGCAACCCTCGCGGGCCAGGGCAATAGCCAGTGCGCGGCCCATGCCGGAAGCGGCGCCGGTGATGGCGGCGACCTTGCCGTCGAATGTCTTCATGAGTGGCTGCCTTGTGCGGGTTCGATGGCGGCGGGCACGGCAGCGGCGGGGCGCTGATGGCTGTCGCCGAAGGTGAGGTAGTCGCGCAGCTCGAAGTGCCGCGTCGCCTGGCGGAAGCGCCAGGTCGAGCCCGGCCAGAGCGTGGTGTTCTTGCCGGTGCGCGGGTCCAGGTACCAGCTGCGGCAACCGCCGGTGGACCAGATCGCCCGCTTGAGCTGCTGCTGCAGCCGGCTGTTGTACCGGCTTTCGACCTGGGGTCGGACCTCCAGGGCGCGGATCCGCTGGTCGCGCATCTGTTTCAGTGCCTGGAGGATGTAGTCGACCTGGGCCTCGATCATCAGGATCATCGAGTTGTGCCCCAGGCCCGTGTTGGGGCCGATGATCAGGAACAGGTTGGGGTAGCCGGGCAGGCAGGTGCCCAGGTAGGCGTGGGCACCCTCGGCCCAGGCGTCCATGATGTCCTCGCCGTTGCGGCCGATCAGCAGGCCACGGGGCAGCGGTTCGGTGGCCTGGAAACCGGTGCCGTAGATCAGGCAGTCGACCGGGTGGCGCAGGCCATCGGCGGTGACCACGGCATCGGCCTCGATCCGCTGCACGTCCTGGGTCACCACCCTGACGTGGCTGCGGGTCAGCGCCGGGTAATAGTCGTTGGAGATCAGGATGCGCTTGCAGCCGATGGTGTAGTCGGGGGTCAGGGCCTGGCGCAGGGTCGGGGCCGCGACCTGCTTGTGCAGGTGGCGCAGGGCGACCTTCTGCACCAGTTTCATCAGCCTGGGTTGGCGGGCGAAGGCGATCACCCGGCTTTCGAGCAGCCAGTAGATGGCCGAACGGGCCAGGCGCTGGGTGAACGGCAGGTGCTTGAACAGCCAGCGCTCGGCGCCGGACAACGGGCGGTCGGGCTTGGGCAGGATCCACGGCGGGGTGCGCTGGAACAGGCTCAGGTGCGCCACCCGCGGGGCGATCTGCGGCACGAACTGGATGGCGCTGGCACCGGTACCGATCACCGCGACACGCTTGCCCTCCAGTGGGTACTGGTGATCCCAGTGCTGGGAATGAAAGCTCTTGCCGGCGAAATTCTCCAGCCCCGGAATATCCGGCAATGCCGGGCGGGACAGCCCGCCCATGCCGCTGATCAACACCCGGGCGCTGACCTCGCGGCCATCGGAAAAGCTCAGGTGCCAGCGTTGCTGCGTCTCGTCGTACACGGCCTGCTGCAGCTCCATGTTGTAGCGCAGGTGCGGCGTCAGGCCAAAGTCCCGGGCGCAGCGCTCCAGGTAGGCGCGTATTTCCGCCTGGGGCGCGAACTGCCGGCTCCAGTGCGGGTTGGGTGCGAAGGAAAAGGAATAGACATGGGACTGCACATCGCAGGCGCAGCCCGGATAGTGGTTGTCCCGCCAGGTGCCGCCGAGCGAGTCGGCGCGTTCGGCAATGAAGAAATCGGCCATCCCGGCCTCTTTCAGCTTGATGGCCATGCACAGCCCGGCAAAGCCGGAGCCGATGATCGCGATATCGACCGATTCGCGGCCTGGGGGTGACGAGTACGCATTCATGGTGTGTACCTCGATTGTGGCGACGCCTGACCGTCAGTTTCGTCGCTTGGGGAAAACCCGGTGTTGCACAATTAAATTATTTGTTTTAAAAATTAATTTAAATAATTTACCTGAAAATCTCACCTACGCTAGTGGTCTGTACGAATTGACCGACTCACCCGACCGATGGGAGTCGCGAAACAGGCGCCGGGAGATAGCCACGGCAGGAGCCAATACCGGTTTCTGGCCGGGTGCAGGGAAGCAGAGGGCTGAAGTCATGGGATGGGGCGTAGCAGCGGTGGCTTTTATGCTGGGCAGTGTCGGACTCTGGGCCACCAGCAACCGGATCAATCGCCGGATCGAACAGGCCGTACCACCCGATGGGCGTTTCATCGAAGTCGACGGCGAGCGCCTTCACTACGTGGATGAAGGCAAGGGCCCGGTGCTGGTGATGATCCATGGTCTGAGCGGTTGCGGGCGCAACCTGACCCATTCGCTGTCGCCCCGGCTGCGCGAGCAGTTCCGCGTGATCACCCTGGATCGCCCCGGTTCCGGTTATTCGAGCCGCTCTCGCGGTGCGGGTGTCAGCATTACCGCGCAGGCCAGCCTGGTCGCCCGTTTCATCGAGATCCTGCACCTGGACCGGCCACTGGTCGTCGGGCACTCCCTGGGTGGCGCGCTGGCACTGGCCCTGGCGCTCGATCATCCACAGCGGGTGTCCGGGCTGGTGCTGGTGGCTCCCTTGACCCATCCGCAGCGCATGTTGCCCCTGGTGTTCCTGTCACTGGGGGTCAGGCCCGACTTCATCCGGCGCTGGTTCGCCCGGACCCTGGCGGCGCCCATGGCCATGCTCGGACGCGGCAGCCTGCTCAAGGCGGTGTTCGCGCCCGAACGGCCGCCAGCGGATTTCGCCGAGCGCGGCGGCGGCCTGCTGGGCATGCGCTCCGGCAACTTCTATTGCGCCTCCAGCGAGATCGCCACGGTCAACGACGATCTGCCGCGGATGGTCCGGCGCTATCCGCAGCTCGACCTGCCGGTGGGGCTGATCTACGGCGCGCAGGACGAGGTGCTGGACTATCGCCGGCACGGCGAGTCGATGGCGGGCCTGGTGCCCGGCATTCAAATGGACATTCTCGAGGGGCGAGGGCACATGCTGCCGGTGACGGCAGTTGAGCCGGTCGTGGCCATGGTGCGCGCTGTCGCCGCTCGGGCCAACGAGCAACAAGGCATCACCCGGCAACACGAAGCAGCGGCCGCCACGCTTTCCTGAGATGGGTTTCAGGTGTGCGAGCGGCGCCACGAACGACATTCGAAATGACGCCAAAAAAATAGTTGACGAGCTATCGAAATCGGGCTAGTTTTTTGAAAAAACGTTTTGAATGTTTTTTTTAAAAAATGCAATTGAGCGGTTAGAATAATGAAAATAACGCCTTTTGAAGCATTTTCTCTGTCTACTCCTGCCCGCTGCCTGGCGCAAGATTCGGCCCGCATCTGGGCTGCATCCGCCACAGCGCCGTCCATCAGCGTCATCCGGAGGTTGCCATGAACTCCACTGTCGCTGCACCTGGTATCTGGACGGATGGCAAGCGTCACCTGTGGTGGCTCGGCGCCTTGCCCATGGCAACCCCGGTACTGTCCGGCATCTTTGCCCTGGTCACCGGCGTTCAATCGCTGTGGTGGAGCGGGGTGGTGGTGATCTTCGGCCTGATCCCGATGATCGACGGCCTGCTCGGCGAAGACCGCAGCAACCCACCGGAAACCATCGTTCCTGACCTCGAAAAACAGACCTACTACCGCTGGATCATCTACGCCTGTGTCGCCCTGATGTGCCTTTCCGTGGTCACCACGGCCTGGATGGCCGCCGGGGGCATCGACTGGATCATCGGCGGTGGCCTGACGCAACTGGTCCAGGCCCATCACCTGCAGGGCGGCCTGGCCGGCCTGCTGGGCTACATCACCGAGCGGGCCCAGGTGCATGGCAGTATCGGCTGGTTCACCTACCTGGGCATGGCGATGTCCACCGGGGCGGCGACGGGTATCGCGATCAATATCGCCCATGAGCTGGGCCACAAGACCCGGCCGCTGGAGCAGTTCCTGGCCAAGGTGGCCCTGGCACCGACCTTCTATGGGCACTTCTTCGTCGAACACAATCGCGGTCACCACGTACGGGTGGCGACGCCGGAGGATCCGGCCAGTTCGCGCCTGGGCGAGAGTTTCTGGAGCTTCCTGCCCCGTTCGGTCTGGTTCAGCCTGCGCTCGGCCTGGCACCTGGAGCGCGAGCGCCTGCACAAGCAGGGCCTGCCGACCTTCCACTGGAAAAACACGGTGCTGACGGCCTGGCTGTTCAGTGTGGTGCTGTGGGGCGTGCTGATTGCCTGGTTGGGTGTGGCAGTGATTCCTTTCCTGATCATCCAGGGTATCTACGGGTTCTCGCTGCTGGAAGTGGTGAACTATGTGGAGCATTACGGCCTGTTGCGTCAGAAGTTGCCCAATGGCCGTTATGAACGTTGCTCGCCCCGGCACTCCTGGAACAGCAACCGTATTGTCACCAACATCTTTCTGTTCCAGTTGCAGCGCCACTCCGATCACCACGCCTATCCCACCCGCAGTTACCAGGCACTGCGGCACTTCGACGAGTCGCCGCAGCTGCCCTACGGCTACGCGAGCATGATCGTCTGGGCCTACGTGCCGTTCCTCTGGCGGCGGCTGATGGATCACCGGGTGCTGGCGCACTACGCGGGTGATGTGCGCCTGGCGAATCTGCAACCTTCCAGGCGAAAGCAGTTGCTTCAACAGTACGGCACTCGCTACACCGATTGAATTGAAGAGTTGCATTGAATGCGTACTTGAACGTGCGCATGACGGGAGCGGCTTGCCCACTTTCAGGGGCTGTTTGCAGCCGTGACAAGTTGACCGGATAAAAACAATAAGTAACGGGAAGGATGTCGACCATGCACAAGGTTCTGTTGACCGTTCGTGTCGTTGCCGCGCTGCTGGGGCTTTCCCAGGTGGCGCCAGCGTTTGCCGCGGCGCGGATCGAGCCGGCCAATGCCGAGTTCACCGCCAAGGGCCCCATCAGTTTCGCCAAGAGCATCATCAGTGCCGATTGCACCATCCAGGTCAGTGGCCGGATCAGTGCCGACGGCAGTTATGTCAGCGTCGAGAAGGTCGGTTTCGACGGCGGCCTCAAGTGCGGCCAGGTCGAGGCCACGCACCTGCCCTGGAAGCTGATCGCCAAGGATGAAACCAGCGGTGCGATGTCGGGTATCCAGGTCACCGTGCATGCGCCGCTGGTGGGCGGCGACTGCGGGCCGACTACCGCCGAAGGCAGCTGGAACAACAGCACCGGCAAGCTCCAGGCGGCCAACGTGGCGCTGGACGGCGGTTGCACCATCAAGACGGTTTCGATCCAGATGCCGCCGACGTTCCGGGTAGTCCCCTGAGTCGGCGGTGGTTCAGGCCACAGCAGAATTTTGAAGTTTGGCTGAAAGGGAAACTCGGTCGTGGTTGCGGTACTCCGTGTCGTCTCAAAAGGCCATTAACCCCGGCGAAATGAATCGCCATACATGTGAGGAAAAACAACAATGAAAGGCATCAAGACTCTCGTGTCTGCAACTGCTATCGCTGTCTGCATGGGCGCTGCATCCATGGCATCCGCCGCAACCATCGGCCCGAATGGTCCGTTTTCGGCCACGGGTACCATCACCGTCAAGTCGCCGTCGTCGTTCCAGGCTCCGGTGACCTGCCCTGTCACCGCAAGCGGCACAGTCGCCAATGGTGTTGCCACGATCACTAGCTTCAGCACTGCCAGCGGTAGCGGTCTGTGCCAACTGCCGCAGTTCAAGAACCTGCCTTCTCCAGGCTGGGTGATTACTGCCGCCAGCACCACCGCCGGTACCATCGCCAACGTGGGCTACACCATCAGCAGCCTGCCATCGACCAACTGCGGCCCAAGCACCATTAACGTGACCTGGACCGCCACGGGGACGGTCGGTGGCACTCTGAGCGCTACCAACCAGGCGCTGAGCGGTAACTGCACCGTGTCTTCGCTGTCTGTCAGCGCTCCGACCATCAGCATCACCCCTTGAGGCTGGGTACTCCGTAATGGGCTGATCACCCGCTGAAAGACAGGCGCCTCGCAAGAGGCGCCTGTTGAGTGCTAAGAGCTACGGCGCAGCGGTAGATAATAATAAGGAGTGGGGCATGAATAATAAGAAACAGCAGTTGCATGTAGCGATTGGACTGGCACTGCTGGGCAGTGTGATGGCGTCCGGTTCGGTGCAGGCGGGTGGCTTCCAGACACCGACCTACGGTGCGCCAGGATGGGGGCGGGCATTTGGCGGGGGGTCGTTGTTCAAGAACGATCCTTCGGCTGCGTTCAACAACCCGGCTGCCATGGCATTTATCGATCAGGCGGTCGTGCAGCAGACCGTGGATTACGCGCGAATCAGCATCAAGTACAAGGGAACGGCCAAGGATTACACCGGCCAGCCGACTTCCAACACGACGACTGACCCACTGACCGGCGCTCCCGTTTTCAACGAGCGTACTGGCAATGGTGGTCAGGCAGGTTTTACAGCCTGGTTGCCTACCGGTTTTCTGGTGATGCCGATCAACGACCGGATCAGTTTCGGCCTGAGCCAGGTGGTTCCCCAAGGCATGAAAAGCACTTGGGATCAGGATTGGAAAGGACGTGATTTTGCCGTAGACACCAAAATTGAGACGGTCGGACTGACTGGATCTCTTTCGTTCAAGGTGAACGATCAGTTTTCGTTGGGTGGTGGCCTCATCGTCCAGCACAGCAGTGGTTTCGTCAGCCAGAACATTGACCTTCTGGCAGCAGCCTCTCTCTCCCCCAACTTCGGTGGAGTTCAGCTTCCATCGGGCATGGGGCAGTCCCTGATTCGGGTGAAGGTAGACAATACTTCGGTGGGCTGGTTTACCGGGGTGGTCTGGAAACCGACCGAGGTCGATACGATCGGACTGAACTATCACGCCAAGATCAAGAACAAGATGGAGGGCAAATACAACATCTACGCGGATGAGACCTCCAGGGGTCTCATGACCCAGCCTTTCGGGCCGAATGGGGAGACGCTGGTCGAGTTTGCCTATCCTGGACTCAAGCTGTTTCCCGATGGGGCCAACGCCTCGACCCAACTGGACATTCCCGCCACAGCGGCACTCGACTGGGTTCATCAGTTCAACGACAGGTTCACCCTGGGGGCCAGCGTCAACTGGACCGAGTGGTCATCGTTCAAGAACCTGACGCTGAAATCCGATGGCAATACGCTGGTTGCCATTCCCTATAACTACAAGAACTCTTGGATGCTCTCGCTGGGCGGCGACTACAAGGTCACCGATGACTTCACCTTCCGTGCCGGTGTGGCCCGTGACCAGACGCCAACCCGCAATTCGACCCGCGACCCGCGTATCCCCGACGGCGACCGCTGGTTTGCATCGCTGGGCTTTGGCTACGAAATCAGGGCGATACCGGGCCTGAGTGTGGACGGTGCGTATTCACGCCAGTTCGTGGAAGAGGTCAAGCTCAAGACCCAGAACCAGGATCGTCTCGGTGGCGCCTCGCTCGATGGCAAGGTCAACAGCAAGGGCGAAGTGGTCAGCCTATCGGCGACCTATCGTTTCTGAGGCATGCACTGAAGTGATCTGAGCGCGCATTTTCACTCCTTTTACCGTTCATTGAGGCTGAACCCGTTCGGCCTCATTTTTTTGCCCATGAAATAAATAAATATTTAAAAATAAAATTTGAAACGCGTGCGCTTCATTTGTAAGGTGATCTTCGAGAAGGCGCTGAATCCCGCCCTCGCTGGTTGTCTCGTACGCAAAGAGAGAGGTATTCCATGATGGTATGGTTATTGGCAGGGCTCGTTGCCGCCCTCGTACTCGCCTATCGACAGGCTGCGGCCGTTCTCTGGCTCGGCGTTGCCGCAGCCTGGCTGGCCGGCGGCTATCTGTTCAACGTGGTCGGTCCGCTGGGGGCGGCGGTGGCGGCGATCCTGGTCCTGCTGCCCGCTGGGGTGCTGGCCATCAAACCGCTGCGTCGGGTCTTGCTCAGCAGCAAGGCTCTGGCGCTGTTTCGCCAGATCATGCCGGCGATGTCCGACACCGAGCGCGCCGCTATCGAGTCCGGCACGGTGTGGTGGGATGCCGAGCTGTTCAGCGGCAAGCCGAACTGGGAGCGCCTGCTCAAGGCGGCTCCGGCGAGCCTGAGCGCGGAGGAACAGGCGTTCCTCGACAACGAGGTGGAAACCCTCTGCGACATGGCCAACGACTGGGAAACCACCCAGGTCTGGCAGGACATGTCGCCCCAGGCCTGGCAATACACCAAGGATGCCGGCTTTCTCGGCATGATCATTCCCAGGCAGTATGGCGGCAAGGGTTTCTCCCATTACGCCCATTCCCAGGTGGTGATGAAGCTGTCGACCCGCTGCTCGGCGGCGGCGATCTCGGTGATGGTGCCCAACTCGCTCGGCCCGGCCGAACTGCTGCTGCACTACGGCACCGAGGCCCAGCGCCAGCACTACCTGCCGCGGCTGGCGCGCGGCGAGGACATTCCGTGCTTCGCCCTGACCAGCCCGTACGCCGGTTCCGATGCCGGGGCCATCCCGGATGTCGGCATCCTCTGCAAGGGCCAGTTCGAGGGCGAGCAAGTGCTGGGCTTCCGGGTCACCTGGGACAAGCGCTACATCACCCTGGGCCCGATCGCCACGGTGCTCGGCCTGGCGTTCCGCGCCGAAGACCCCGAGGGCCTGCTGGGGCGCAAGGGCAGCCTGGGCATCACCTGCGCGCTGATTCCCACCAGCCATCCCGGCGTGCAGACCGGCCGTCGGCACTGGCCGCTCAATGCGGTGTTCCAGAACGGCCCGACCCAGGGCAAGGACGTGTTCATCCCCCTGGAGTGGGTGATCGGCGGCCGCGACCAGGTCGGCAACGGCTGGCGCATGCTGATGGAATGCCTGGCCGCCGGGCGGGCGATCTCGCTGCCGTCGGCCAACGTCGGCCTGAGCAAGATCGCGGTGCGGGGCACCAGCGCCTATGCGGCGATGCGCAAGCAGTTCGGCCTGCCCATCGGCAAGTTCGAAGGCGTGCAGGCCCCCCTGGCGCGGATGGCCGGGCACCTGTATGCCTGTGACGCGGTGCGCAAGGTGTCGGTGGCCTCGCTGGATGCCGGGGAAAAACCGTCGGTGATCTCGGCCATCGCCAAGTACCACGTCACCGAGCGTGCCCGGGCGGTGGTCAATGACGGCATGGACATCGTCGCCGGCAAGGGTATCTGCATGGGCCCGAACAACTTCCTGGCCCGCGCCTACCAGCAGAGCCCGATCGCGATCACCGTGGAAGGCGCGAACATCATGACCCGCTGCCTGATCATCTACGGCCAGGGGCTGATTCGTTGCCATCCCTATGTGTTCCGCGAAATGGAAGCTGCCCGCGCCCAGGGGCGTGCCGGCCTGGACGCGTTCGACAGTGCAATGTTCGGCCATATCAGCTTCGTCGTCGCCAACACCGTACGGGCGGCGGTCCATGGCCTGAGTGGCGGGCGCCTGCTCAAGGCCCCGGCGAAAACCGACAAGGCGCTGACCGCCTACTACCGGCAGATCGAACGCCTGTCGGTGGTGCTGGCGCTGGCCTCGGATATCTCCATGGGCGTGCTGGGGGGGCATTGAAACGCAAGGAAAGCATCACCGGTCGCCTGGGCGACATCCTTTCGCAACTGTACATCCTGTCCTGCGTGCTCAAGCGCTTCGAGGACGACGGGCGTCCACAGGGCGACCTGCCGCTGGTGCACTGGGCTGCCCAGGATGCCTTGCTGCGTGCCCATGAGGCCCTGGCCGAAACCCTTGACAACTACCCGTCGAAGGCCGCGGCGCGGGTGATTCGCGCGCTGAGCTTCCCGTTCGGTATCCCGCTGCGCAAGCCGTCCGACCGCCTGCTCGGCGAAGTCGCCGAACTGGTGCAACAGTCGGGTGCGAGCCGCGATCGGCTGCTGGCCGATTCCTATATCCCGCAACCGGACATCGACAAGCTGGCCTATGGCGAACTGGCCTTCCGCCTGCTGCCGCAGGTGGAACTGATCGAGGCGCGGCTCAAGACAGCGGTCCGCGACGGGACCATTGCGCCGCTGCCGATCTCCCGCGAGGCCTTCGTGGCCTGGCGTGCCAAGGCCCTGGAACTGCAACTGATCAGCGCCGAGGAGGAGCAGTTGCTCGAACGCTACGTCGAGTACGGCGACCACGCAATCCAGGTCGACGACTTCCCGCAGGACTTCGGTCTGCTCGAAGCCCTGCAACGGCGCCAGGCGCACTTCGAGCAGGCCGCCAAGCCGGCGTCCAGGCGGCGTGCGGCGGTCAGCGAAGGCACGGCTGTCGCTGACGACAGCAGCTATTGATCTTTCTCGGGTCTGGAACGGAATTCTTTCATGTCTGACAGTTATCTTGCTTTCGTCAATTCGCCCTGGGGGCGGCGCCTGGCCCGCTCGGTCGGCTTGCCGCAACCGTTGCCGCTGCAGCGCTACCGGCAGGGGCAGGTGGGCAACCATCTCAATCCGGTGGTCTTGGCGGGGGCGCCACAAGGTCGGTTGCTGGGCGAGTTGCAGCGGATCTTCGCCGCTACCGAGACGGTCGCCGCCGCCCCGGCGAGTGTCGAGGCTCCCTCCACGGTCAAGGTCCAGGGCCTGGTGTTCGATGCCAGCGGCCTGGCCGATATCGCCCAACTGGACGAGTTGTACCGGTTCTTCCATGCCAATGTCCGGCGCCTGAGCCAGCACGGTCGCGTGCTGGTGCTGGGCACGCCGCCGGAGCACTGCGGAGATCTGGCCCAGGCCGTGGCACAACGGGCCCTGGAGGGCTTCGTGCGTTCGCTGGGCAAGGAGCTGCGCAAGGCCATCACCGTGCAGTTGTTGTACGTGGAACCCGGTGCGGAAACGGAAATGGACAGCAGCCTGCGCTTCTTCCTGTCGCGCCGTTCCGCCTATGTTTCCGGCCAGGTGGTACGCATCGCCGAGCCGGTGGATGTGCCCAAGGCCGTCGACTGGCAGCGGCCGCTGGCCGGACGCCGGGCGCTGGTCACCGGGTCCTGTCGCGGCATCGGCCTGGCGATCGCCCAGGTGCTGGCCGGCGAGGGCGCCGAGGTGGTCTGCCTGGATATTCCACCGGTCGAGGCGCAGTTGCAGCAGGTGGCCGGTTCACTGGGGGGCACGGCGCTGGCCATGGACATCACCGCGCCGCAGGCCGCCGAGCGCCTGCTGGCCTTTGTCGGGGAGCACGGGGCCTTCGATATCGTCGTGCACAACGCCGGCATCACCCAGGACAAGACCCTGGCGAAGATGACCGAAGCGGCCTGGCGCAAGGTCATGGCGGTCAACCTCGAGGCGCCGCTGCGACTGAGCACGGCGCTGCTCGAAGGGCAGGGGCTCAACCCCGGCGGGCGGATCGTCTGTGTGTCGTCGATTTCCGGGATCGCCGGCAATCTCGGGCAGAGCAACTATGCCACCTCCAAGGCCGGGGTGATCGGCCTGGTGCAGGGCCTGGCGCCATTGGCCGGGCGGCAGCAGGTGACGGTCAATGGTGTGGCGCCGGGGTTCATCGAGACCCAGATGACCGCGAAGATCCCGCTGCTGATCCGCGAGGCTGGGCGGCGGATGAACGCCATGTCCCAGGGCGGGCAGGCCGAGGACGTGGCGCAGACCATCGCCTGGCTGGCACACCCGGCTTCCGGCGGGATCAACGGGCAGGTGGTCCGCGTGTGCGGGCAAAGCCTGCTGGGGGCCTGAACCATGAACGCCGATTCGACCCTTCGTATCATCGATCCGGTGCCTTCGACCGGCCAGTTGCTGTGGAGCGGCTTGCGCAGCCTGCGCAAGCCCAAGGTCGAGGGGGCGCCGCGCCTGCCGCAGGAGCGGCTGGTACGGCCGGCCGTGGAACTGCGCGCGACGGATATCGAGCGTTACGCCCGTGCCTGTGGCTTTCGCCGCGAACACGGGGTGCCGCTGTCCTTCGTGCACACCCTGGCGTTTCCCCTGCACCTGCTGTTGCTGACCAGCCCGGCGTTTCCCTGGCCGGCCAGCGGCATGGTGCACCTGGCCAATCGCATCCGCCAGTACCGGCGGCTGCACGAGGGTCAGGCGTTGCGCCTGCAGGTGCATTGCGAACGCTGGGTGGCGCACCCCAAGGGGCAGGCGCTGCTGATCGTCAGCCAGGCCCATGGCGATGGCAGCCTGGTCTGGGAAAGCGAGAGCCTGTACCTGCGCCGGGGTGTCGCCGCGCCGCTCGGCGAGCCCTGGCAGGGTGAGCTGGAGCCGGATGAACAGGCATGGGTCCTGACCCAGCGCTGGCCGCTGGCGGCGGACCTGGGACGGCGTTTTGCCAGGGTGTCGGGCGATCACAACCCGATCCACACCTCCTGGCCAGGCGCCCGGCTGTTCGGTTTCAAGCGGCCGATCGCCCATGGCATGTGGACCCTCGGCCGGGCCCTGGCGGCGCAACAGCCACCGCGGCCCCTGGACGCGGCCGGGCTCGACTGCGAGTTCAAGCTGCCGATGTTCCTGCCCGGCAGTGCGACGTTATGGAAGTTGCCGTCCTCCGAGGCGCGCCAGGCCTTTGAAGTGCGCACGGCGGCGGGTGACAAGCCGCACATGCGTGGGGTGCTCACGCTTACTTGAACACGCCGCCCGCTCCCACAGGAAACACAAGAGACAAGGGCCAGTGTATGGAAGGAAACTCCGCATGACCGAATACAGTTTCACCCCGGCCCCGGTACGACGGGTCGCGATTCTCGGCGGCAACCGGATTCCGTTTGCCCGCTCCAATACCGCGTATTCCCATGACAGCAACCAGGACCTGCTGGCCGCCGCCCTGCAAGGGCTGGTCGAGCGCTTCGGCCTGCATGGCCAGCGCCTCGGCGAGTTCGCCGCCGGTGCGGTGATCAAGCATTCGCGGGACTTCAACCTGGCCCGCGAGACGCTGCTGTCCACCACGCTGGCGCCGCAAACTCCGGCCTATGACATCCAGCAGGCCTGCGGCACGGGCCTGGAGGCGGCGCTGCTGGTGGCCAACAAGATCGCCCTGGGGCAGATCGAGGTCGGGGTCGCCGGCGGCTCCGACACCACCTCGGATGCGCCGATCGGCATCAACGAGTCGTTGCGCCGAATCCTGCTGGAAGCCAATCGCAGCAAGGATACCCTGGGCAAGCTGCGCAGCCTGCTCGGCATTCGCCCGTCGATGTTCTTCAAGCCGCTGCTGCCGCGCAATGGCGAGCCGCGCACCGGGCTGTCCATGGGCGAACACTGCGAACAGATGGCCAAGCGTTGGCAGATCAAGCGCCTGGCCCAGGATGAGTTGGCCCTGAGCAGCCACCAGTCGCTCCATGCGGCTTATCAGCGGGGCTTTTTCGACGACCTGATCACCCCGTATCGCGGACTCCAGCGCGACAACAACCTGCGCGCCGACGCCAGCCTGGAGAGGCTTGCGGGGCTGGGACCGGCCTACGACAAGCGCAACGGCACCCTCACGGCCGGCAACTCGACGCCCTTGACCGACGGCGCCTCGGTGGTGCTGCTGGCCAGTGAGGCGTGGGCGGCGGCGCACAACCTGCCGGTGCTGGCCTACCTGCGTACCGGCGAAACCGCAGCGGTGAATTTCGTCGATGGCAGCGAAGGGTTGCTGATGGCACCGGCCTACGCCGTACCACGAATGCTCGCCCGCGAAGGTCTGAGCCTGCAGGACTTCGACTTCTACGAGATCCACGAAGCCTTCGCCGCACAGGTGCTGTGTACGCTCAAGGCCTGGGAGGATGCCGACTATTGCCGTGAACGGCTGGGGCTGGAGGCGCCGTTGGGCTCCATCGACCGCAGCAGGCTCAATGTCAATGGCGGTTCGCTGGGTTGTGGACATCCGTTCGCCGCCACCGGCGGCAGGCTGCTGGCGAGCCTGGCCAAGGCCATCGACCAGCGCGGTGGCGGCCGCGGGCTGATTTCCGTGTGTGCCGCTGGCGGCCTGGGCGTCACGGCGATCGTCGAAAAATAAAACAACAACAAGGAGACTGCCATGAGTGTCGCGAGCCTGCAGAGTACCGAACGTGTCTGGGTGAAGGCCTACCACCCCGGCGTGCCGGCCGATGTCGAGGCCGAGATCGACCGTTACCCGTCGCTGCGCGAGGTGTTCCTCGAACATGTGGAGAAGTACCGCCAGCGGGTGGCCTACGTCAGTATCGGCACCGAGATGGGCTATGACGAATGGGAGCGCCGGGTCTTCGCCTTCACCGCCTGGCTGCAGTCGCGCGGGGTGAAGAAGGGCGATCGCGTGGCGTTGATGATGCCCAACTGCCTGCAGTACCCGATCTGCCTGTTCGGCACCCTGCTGGCCGGCGCCGTGGTGGTCAACGTCAACCCGCTGTATACCGCCCGCGAGCTCAAGCACCTGCTCAAGGACAGCGGCGCCGAAACCCTGGTGATCTTCGAGAACTTCGCCCACACCCTGGAACAGGCGATGGACGGCAGTTCGCTGAAGAACATCGTGGTGGCGGCCATCGGGGACCTGGTCGGGACCTTCAAGGGCGCCGCGCTGAACTTCGTGCTGCGCCATGTGCAGAAGCAGGTGCCACCCTTCGACCTGCCGGGCTCGATCCGTTTCCCGGCGATGCTGAAGCAGGCCCGCGGGCTGAAGGCCAAGCCAGTGGCACTGGCCCACGATGACATCGCTTTCCTGCAATACACCGGCGGCACCACCGGCGACGCCAAGGGCGCGATGCTCACTCATCGCAACATCCTCGCCAACCTGATGCAGGCCAAGGCCTGGGTCGGCGACCAGCTTGACGAGAACCGGCAGGAGACCAACGTCACCCTGTTGCCGCTGTACCACGTACTGTCGCTGACGGTGAACTGCCTGATGTTCATGTGCCTGGGCGGGCGCAACATCCTCATCGCCAACCCGCGGGACGTGAAACGGGTGCAGATGATCCTGCGCAAGGAGAAGTTCAACGGCATCGTCGGCGTCAACACGCTGTTCAACGGCCTGCTGGAAAATGACGAATTCCGCGCCCGGGACTTCTCCGACCTGAAGCTGGCGATCGCCGGCGGCATGGCCACCCACACCGCCGTGGCACGGCGCTGGCAGGAGGTGACCGGGGTGCCGATCATCGAGGGCTACGGGCTGACCGAGTGCTCGCCGGTGGTGAGCATCAGCCCGATCGATATCAAGCGCATGCGCGAGGGCGAGTTCAGCGGGACCATCGGGGTGCCGTTGCCGTCGACCTGGGTGCGCTTCGTCCGCGAGGACGGCACGCTGGCGGAAATCGGCGAGGAGGGTGAGCTGCAGGTACGTGGACCACAGGTGATGAAGGGCTACTGGAAGCGCCCGGACGAGACGGCCAAGGTCCTCGACGCTGACGGCTGGCTGTCGACCGGGGACATCGGGGTGATGAACGAGCAGGGTTTCATCCGCCTGGTGGATCGCAAGAAGGACATGATCCTGGTGTCGGGCTTCAACGTGTATCCCAACGAGATCGAGGACGTGGTGGCGCTGCATCCGGGCGTGGCCGAGGTGGCGGCGATCGGCGTGCCGGACCAGGTGACCGGGGAGCGGGTGAAGATCTTCGTCGTGCGGCGGGATCCGGGCTTGACCGAAATGCAGTTGCTGGCGCATTGCCGAGAGTACCTGACCGGCTACAAGGTGCCGAGGATCGTCGAGTTCCGGGTCGAGGAACTGCCCAAGACCACGGTGGGCAAGGTATTGCGCAGGGCCTTGCGCGAATAGTGGCAGTCCGGGCCGCGCGCAGGGTTGGCGCCTGTGGTGCGGCCATTCCCGGCCCGCTGGTCACTGCCGTCCGTCTCCCGGATACAGGCAGGCCAGGGAATTTCTTGTTATAAAAGCACTCCGATACCCCCCGTATACAGGGCTTCATCGCGCCTGTTCGGGGCTATCGAACGATTTTGCTGTCATTTCTGTTGCTGACTCGATAACTCGGCCTTAGACTGCCGCCCCTCGTAAATTGAGTGCCGGGTGGCGCTTGGAATGGACGGCGCCTTTCTGTGCATCCCCTCAGGTGCCCAGAACGCTCCCTAATTCGCCTTAATGCACGTATTTTCTATAGAGAAATCAATGACAAAGGAAAAGTTGCTGGCCATGCCGGCGGACGACTACATGAACGCCGAGCAACTGGCTTTCTTCACTGAACTGTTGCAAGCCATGAAAGTGGAAACCCACGAGCGTATCGAGCAGAACCGTGTCGCCATCGAAAGCCTCGATACTCCGGCAGACCCGGCCGACGCCGCGTCCGTCGAAGAAGAGCGCACCTGGCTGGTGAACGCGATCGACCGCGACCAGCGCATGCTGCCGCAGCTGGAACAGGCCCTGGACCGCATTCGCGACGACTCCTTCGGCTGGTGTGACGACAGTGGCGATCCGATTGGCCTCAAGCGCCTGCTGATCAGCCCGACCACCAAATACTGCATCGAGGCGCAGGAGCGTCACGAGCAGATCGACAAGCACCAGCGCCAGGCCTGATCGGCCTCCTGATGCCCGCGGCCTCGTCGGGGTGCCAAAGCGCCCCGATGCAAGCGCCGATAGACGCCGTACCCGACGCCCCGACATGATCGGCTGCGAGCACTTCGCCGCGCGGGTACGGCGTGCAGAGTCCCGACCCGGCCGCTCGTCAGTTCCTGCGGTGTTGCCCCTGAACCCTCTCACGTTCTTCAGCGCCGCCCGGCCCCATGATCGTTCCCCTTCACCGATTACCACTAATGGACCATGGATAATGGCCGTGTGATGGCGTTTAATGAAGGAAAACAATCAGAAGCCGAGAGTGGGTAACGCCTATGTCTGGAGAAGGAATTCTGTCCGGGGTTTTCGCGCCATTGGAGGCGCAGTCGAAGTCGTCCCCACGCTGGCTCGTACCGTTGCTGCAGAGCATCGGGCTGACGCTGCTGTTGACGGCCATGGCCTATGCCAACTGGTCCCTGGGCGTCTGCCTGCCGTTGGCGCTGCTGCTGGCCTGGTTGCCGCTGTTGCGCCCACGTCCGGCTGCCATTGCCGCCCGGGCCGAGGGCGATGCGTTGGGCGAACTGACCCGCGACCTGTCCTATGCCACCAGCCATAACGCCTTGTCCGCCGCCGGTGTGGCCTTTGCGGTCAAGCAACTGGCCGCCAAGCTGCAATCGCAACTCGATGCCGCAGCGCAGATCGTCAGCAGCGCCGAACAGGTGATCGACACCGAGCAGGCCACGTCGCAGCTCAGCCAGCAGGCGCTGGGTTCGGCCAGCGAGGCGCGGCAGAGCAGTGCCCAGGGGCACGCGGTGCTGTCGGAGTCGATCAGCCGCATGCACCAGCTCAGCCAGCGCGCGGCGGCCAGTCGGCAACTGATCGAGGCCCTGAGCCAGCGCAGCGAGGAAATCCAGCGAGTGACCCTGGTGATCCAGGCGATCGCCAGCCAGACCAACCTGCTGGCCCTCAACGCAGCCATCGAGGCGGCCCGTGCCGGCGAGCACGGACGCGGTTTCGCCGTGGTGGCCGACGAAGTGCGTGGCCTGGCCGGGCGCACCGCGGCCGCCACCGATGAGGTCGGGGTGATGGTCGCCGATATCCAGCAGCGCACGGCACAGGTGGTGGAGCAGATCCAGCAGTTGTCGGTGGACCTGGAGAGCGGTGTCGAGCAGGTCGAACACACCGGCCGGCAACTGGAAAGTATTGCCCAACTGGCGGCGGGCGTGGAAAGCCAGGTCAGCGAAATCGCCCACGGCGCCCAGAACAATCGCGAGCAACTGGGCAGCCTGTTCAGCGCCGTAGAGCAGATGCGCGGCGACCTGTCGATCAGTGACCAGCAAACCCGGCGGCTGGCCGAGGCTGCGGTACAGATGGAAGGGCAGGCCGAGACCATCAGCGAACGGCTGGCCGAGGTCGGCCTGGACGATTATCACCAGCGTGTCTACGACCTGGCGCGCGAGGGCGCGGCGCAGATCGCCGCCCGCTTCGAGGCCGATATCGAGCAGAACCGCATCAGCCTCGAGGATCTGTTCGATCGCAGTTACCAGCCCATTGCCAACACTTCACCGACCAAGTACCAGACCCGCTTCGACCGTTACACCGACCAGGTCCTGCCGGCGATCCAGGAGCCGCTGCTGAGCCGTCATGAGGGTCTGGTGTTCGCCATCGCCTGTACCCCGCAAGGCTATGTGCCGACCCACAACCAGGCGTTTTCCCAGCCGTTGACCGGGGATACGGCCAAGGACGCCCTGCAGAACCGCACCAAGCGCAAGTTCGATGACCGCACCGGCATCCGCTGTGGCAGCCATCAGCAACCGGTGCTGCTGCAGACCTATACCCGCGATACCGGCGAGCTGATGCACGATCTCTCGGTGCCGATCATGGTCAAGGGCCGGCACTGGGGTGGCTTGCGCCTGGGCTACCGGCCGGAAAGCGCGCCGCACAAGTGACCGCTGGCCCCGCGCCTGATGGGTTCGGCGCTGTCAGACGGTCGTGTTGACCATCCCGGCCAGCAGTTTCTGCGCCATGAACAGTGCGATATTGACACTGCTCAAGGCGCTGTTGAGCGCCATTACCTCGGCCCGGGCCGGCTGGATGGCCGCATTGCGGGCCTCTTCGCTGCGGTAGCGGGCCTTTTTCAGCGCTGCCAGGCGGGCGTTGGCCCGCCGCAGTTTCTGCTGCAGCTGCTCGATCTGTTTCTTCAATTGCCTGATGCGGTTTTTCGCCGCCAGCTCATTGCCGGCCAGGCTGTCGCCGGCAGACGCGGTATTGAAGTCGCTGTCGGTGTCCTCGCCGAGCAGGGCGCGAATCGACAGGACCGGCGCCGCATCCTCGGTGTCGTCGCTGCGGCTGGTCAGCGAAGACATGGGCATCGCGAGTGGATTCAGGCTGATCATCATGGACTCCGTTCAATGGATGCCTGCCATTGTATCGGCATCGTTACCGGGTGCTTGAGCGGCTATCCCGCGGAAATCGCAGGTACCCTGCCGCAGGGGATTGCCAGACCGGCAATCGATCAGTACTTTTTGTCTTGTCTGATACCACTTGACGGTGGTTTGATTGGCAGTGACGGGTCGACGTGTTCTAAAATCGAAGCCGTGCCCCCGATCGTTGTCCTGGGGGCTTTCAACTTGCACGTCGGAAACTTCGCTTTTTCAGAAAGGTCATCTCCGCAACTTCACTGTCCCACTGGCTGGCGTCAGCGATATGCGGTGTTTTCCTTCACACTCTGGTGAGTATTCGCAGAAGTAACGGGGCTTTTGATCCATTAGTCTCTCTGTGTCTTTTCACGCGACCTGCGGGGGGGCGACAGGCCCGTCATCAGGGTTTCCAGTGAGTAACCGTCGGCAATGACCGAAGGACTTGTGCTGCCTGCTCCCTGCCGGGCGGCTTCATTTTTGGGTTTGAGGGCTTTTCGTTGGCAGTCAGTAATCTGGATATGCACGCATTGTTCGTACTGGGCGACTTGCGGGCAAAGCTGGTCAAGCAGTTTCAATCACGTTTCGTCTACATCACCGAACAAACCGCCGAAGGCATCTATATCGCTGAAATCGACACTGAAACGGCGATGGTCGTCGATGACAAACAGCGTCTTGAACTGAAAGTCGGCGATCATTTCCGCGCCGCGGTACTGCCCAGTCGCGAAGGTGGGAAGTTCGATATCAAGTTTCGCGAAATCAAGCTGACGGTCTATGGACTGGGCGATTACGCCTATGTCACCTGCGAACAGGGCCACGGCATCCTGTTCAAGGAAGGTCATACCGTGGTGATGGTGTTCGCGGCCCATGAACAGCTGCAGGAAGGCCTGACCAAGACCCTCAAGGACGTCACCCGAAAGGCCGCGAAGTGGCGCAAGGGCGAGCTGACATTCAAGGCCAGCGAGCAATGAGTGGCGGCAGGGCCGGGTTTCATCGGCAGCACCTGGAACAGGCTCGCCGCGATGCCCGGCGCCTGTTCGAACGCAAGGGCGAGTTGCAGGGCGCCTGGTTGCCATGGGTCGCTTCACAGCTCTATGCAATGGCCCCGGCGGAATACGCCAGCATGGTCCGGCGCGAGTTGCAGCAACTTCAGACGCACGATACGGATTGAATCGCGCCGTGATTGTCAAGGAACCTCTACTAAAGTCAGTTGACTGATTAATTCAGAGACTTTCGGCAACGCGTCGAGGGTGATTCCATGACTGAGGTAGACCCATGAAAGGATTTCGTGCGCTGTTCGCCGGCGCTCTGGCGGTATTGAGCGTTGCCTTCGCGGCGCTTCCGGCCCGTGCGGCGGTTCCGATCCACTTTGCCGACCTGAACTGGGAAAGTGGCAGCCTGATCACCGAGCTGTTGCGACATATTGTCGAGAAGGGCTACGGCTTGCCGACGGATACGCTGCCGGGCACCACCGTGACCCTGGAAACCGCGCTGGCCAAAAACGATATCCAGGTGATCGGCGAGGAGTGGGCCGGGCGCAGCCCGGTCTGGGTCAAGGCCGAGGCGGCGGGCGAGGTCGTGGCGGTGGGGGATACCGTCAAGGGCGCGACCGAGGGCTGGTGGGTGCCGGAATATGTGATCAAGGGGGACCCCGAGCGGGGTATCAGGCCCCTGGCACCGGGGCTGCGCAGTGTCGAGGATCTCAAGCGCTACAAGGCGGTGTTCCAGGACCCGGAGTCGCCCGGCAAGGGGCGCTTTCTCAACAGCCCGATCGGTTGGACCTCCGAGATCGTCAACAAGCAGAAGCTCAAGGCCTATGGCCTGAGCGACAGCTACGTGAACTTCCGCAGTGGCTCCGGTGCGGCGCTGGATGCCGAAATCACCTCGTCGATTCGGCGCGGCAAGCCGATCCTGTTCTACTACTGGTCGCCGACGCCGCTGCTGGGCAAGTTCAAGCTGGTGCAACTGCAGGAGCCGCCGTTCGATGCCGAGGCCTGGAAGACCCTGACCGATGCCGACAATCCCGACCCCAAGCCGACCCGGTCACTGGCCTCGAAGCTGAGTATCGGCGTGTCGGCACCGTTCCGCCAGCAACATCCGCAGGTGGTGGAGTTCTTCGCCAAGGTCGACCTGCCGATCGACCTGTTGAACCAGGCGCTGGCGAAAATGAGCGAGGAACGCCTGCCGCCGGATCAGGTGGCCCGGGCCTTTCTCAAGGACAACCCGCAGGTCTGGAAGGCCTGGGTGCCGGCGGACGTGGCGCAGAAGGTCGCTGACAGCCTGTAGGTTCGGTGGAGGCCTGTTCGCGGATGAACCGGGACGCCGGACCGCCGGCTCCCCCAAGTGCTCGCGCCGTGCATGGATCCTGCGAACGACGCGGGCATTGTGGGAGGATTTATCCGATCTCTGAACCCCATCAGAAGCGGGTTTGTACCGCCAGCTCGAAGGTTCTCGGCGTGCCCAGGTAATACGCCGGGGACACGTGGGCGAACTCGGCATAGACCCGGTTGGTCAGGTTGCGCACCCGCCCGGTCAGCGTCGTGTGGCTGTCGAGCCTGTAGCTCAGGAAGCTGCCATACAGGGTATAGCCCGGCACGTACCGGGTATTGGCACTGTCGGCATACACCCTGGCCACATGACGCGCATCGACACCCCCTTGCCAGTGCGGATCGAAGTCATAGGTCAGCCACAGGTTGGCCACCCGTTCCGGCACATTGGTCGGCGTGTTGCCCTTGCGCGAAACCACGATGCCGGCGGCGTTCTTCTCGTTGAATTCATCGTACTGCGCATCGACCCAGGCGAAATTGCCTTCGGCCAGAAGTTTCGGGGTGATCCGCAGCGAACTGGCCAGTTCGATGCCTTTCGATGATTGCTGACCCACCGGCAGGGTGTTGTTCGGGTCCAGCGGATCGGTGACGGCGAAGTCCTTGCGCACGATGTGATAGGTCGCCGCCGTGGCGCTGCCACGACCGTCGAGGTAGTCGAACTTGCTGCCGATTTCCCACTGTCTGCCGGTGGATACGTCGAAGTTCTGCGTGCCGCCGGGTTGTTCGGCCGCCGTGCTGTACTGCACGTAGACATTGGCCGAGGGTACGAATTGGTAGGTCAGCCCGGCGCGCCCGGTGATCGGTTCCCAGCGACGGCGCAGGTGTCGCGGATTGCTGGCGGTCACCACTCGGTGGTTGGTCACGTCCAGGTCGATGTCGTCGTAACGCAGCCCGGTCAACAGGGCCAGCTTGTCGGTCAGCATCAGTCGGTTTTCGACGAACAGGGCGCGGGTGGTGACCTGGTTGGTCTTGTCGCTGACAAAACCCGGACGGGTACCGGGGAGCGCGTAGAAGTAGCCGGGATCGAAGTGGTCCGGGCTCACGCGGTTGGCGGCCGAGACATTCCACGGGTGGTTGGTGGTGGTGTTGATCCGGTACTCGAAACCGCCGGCCCAGCGGCTGTCCAGGCCGAACAGGCTGGACTGGTGGCGCAACTCGAACTGGTCGCCGTTCTGCTCGCCGGCGTGGCGCACCAGGTAGGCGGTGGAGCGGTTCACGGCGGTGTTGTCGGCGTTGTACTGATAGGTCTCCAGGTTGCGGTAGTCACGTTCGCTGCCCAGATGATAGAGGGTGTTGCGCAGGCTGGTGCTGTCGTTGATCCGGTAGTCGATGATCGAGCGCAGCCAGCGGGTACGTTGCACGTACTGGCCATCGGCGACGTTGTAGTTGTTGAAACGGTTGTGCCTGTCGATCTTCAGCTCGCCGACCTTGGGGTTGAGCACCGGCGTGCCCCAGTACGGGCTGTCGAGCACCTCGTCCTGATACTCCAGGGCCAGGGTGTGGGACAGGTCCGGGGTCAGGTCGCTGAGCAGCGAGAATGCCGCGCTCCAGGCATCACGCCGGTTGCGGTCGATGTAGCCGTTGCTGGCGTTGTGGCTGACATCCAGGCGGGCGTAGTGCTGCACGTCGGCGCCGGGATCGCTCAGGGCGTGATTGAGGCCGAAGGAGATTTCCCGGGTGTCGTTGCTGCCATAGCTGATCCTGCCTTCGGCCGCCTGTTCCTGGCGGCTGGCGAGCCGGGTGATGTAGTTCAGCGAGCCGCCGACGGAGCCGGCGCCATTGAGCAGCGAGGAGGGGCCGCCGACCAGTTCGACCCGGTCGTAGATCCAGGCATCCACCGGTCGCGCCAGGCCGGTGGGGACGACGATGCCGTTGAACATCTGGCTGACCTGGCCGCTGGTGAAGCCGCGGTAGGAGACGAAGCCACCGAAGCCCAGCGGAGCGGTGGCGTTGACCCCTGGCAGGCTGTTGGCGGCATCCTGGAAGTTGCGCGCACCGTGGCGTTCGAGGCTGTCACGGTTGGCGACGCTGACCGAGGCCGGGGTTTCCCGTGGGCTCAGGCCCAGGCGTGAGCCGGTGGCGATCGGCGTGTCGAGGTCCAGCCCCGGTTCGGTGGCTGGCTGTGCTTCGATGGTAATGGGGGCGAGGTCGAGCGTGTCTTGCGCCCAGGCTCCGGCGGACAGGCAGCCGAGCAGGCCCGCAAAAAGGGGGAAGCGTTTCATGGTGAATTCCTGAAATCATGGCAAATCTCCAGCGCGCACGGGCACGACACGGTTGGGCGTCGACCGGATGGGCTGATCGTCGGGCGCAATGACTCAGGCGAGGGGTGGTGCGCGGGGATGGGCCGAAGGCCAGGTGAAGCGACCGGGCAGTGGCAGGTTGGGGCTGTGGAGCCGCGGCGGGCTGTGCTGTTCCGGGAGGATCGCCAGGGTCAGGCTGGAGTTGAGCGCCGGGCCCATGCCACCGGTGGAGCACAGCGGGCAGCCGAAGGCCTTGGCCAGGGTGGGCAGCTTTTCCTCGGCGGGATTGCTCGACAGCGGCGCCCGGGTGCCCGGATCGACGGCACAGAACTGCCCGCCGATGCCGTTGAGCTGCTGGCCGACCATCTGCCCGTGGCCGATGCTGCAGGCGAACACATTGAACAGGACGCAGCAGTAAAGCATCCAGGCAATGAGCGAGCGGTCGGTACGGGCCAGTTTCATGGGCGCGGACTTTAACAGGAGCGACGAACGGTTACAAAGCCGAGGTCATCGGCGCAGGGAAGCTGGATCTGTCGGAGCGATCGGCCTGTGGCGGCCAAGACCGCAGGAGCCTGGCTTGCCAGCGAAGGCGGCGGTGAGGGCGCCTGAAGCTTCGCGGGCAAGCCGGCTCCTGCAAGGAGGACTTTGCAACCCAGGGGTCAGGAGAGGAAACCACCGTCGACGTTCAGCGCCACGCCAGTGGTGTAGCTGGAGGCGTCGCTGGCCAGGTACAGCACGGTGCCGGCCATTTCGCTCGGGTCAGCCACGCGCTTGAGCGGGATCTGCTGCAGCGCTGTCTTGAGGATCGAGTCGTTCTTGACCAGGGCCGAAGCGAACTTGGTGTCGGTCAGGCCCGGCAGCAGGGCGTTGCAGCGGATGCCGAACTGCGCGCATTCCTTGGCGAAGACCTTGGTCATGTTGATCACCGCGGCCTTGGTCACCGAGTAGATGCCCTGGAAGATGCCCGGGGTGACGCCGTTGATCGAGGCGACGTTGATGATGCTGCCCCCGCCGTGCTCGCGCATCAGTTTGCCGGCTTCCACCGACATGAAGAAGTAGCCGCGGATGTTCACGTCGACGGTTTTCTGGAAAGCACCGAGGTCGGTGTCCAGCACGTTGCAGAACTGCGGGTTGGTCGCCGCGTTGTTGACCAGGATGTCCAGGCGCCCGAACTGTTCGCGAATGCCGGCGAAGACCTGGCTGATCTGCTCCATCTCGCCGATGTGGCAGGCGATCGCGGTGGCCTTGCCGCCGTCGGCGATGATCGCGTCGGCCACCTGCTGGCAGCCTTCGAGCTTGCGGCTGGAGACGATCACGTGGGCACCCTGTTGGGCCAGCAGCCGGGCGATGGCTTCACCGATGCCGCGGCTGGCACCGGAAACGAAGGCGATCTTGCCGTCGAGGTCGAACAACTGAGTCTTGGACATGGTTTTTCCTTGTTGTAGTCGCGATCAGAGGCTGGAGTTGCGGATAACCTGTAGGCTCATCTGCTCCAGCAGCTTGTTCATGTGAATGAATTGCGCGAAGCGTTTGTCCTGGGTCTGGCCGTGGTAGAAGCGGTAGTAGATCTGTTGCACGATGCCGGCCAGGCGGAACAGGCCGTAGGTGTAGTAGAAGTCGAAGTTGTCGATCGCCAGGCCCGCACGTTCGGCGTAGTACTCGACGAACTGGCGGCGGGTGAGCATGCCTGGCGCGTGGCTGGGCTGGCGGCGCATCAGTTGCACCGGTGCCGGGTCGTCGGCCTCGATCCAGTAGGCGAGGGTGTTGCCCAGGTCCATCAGCGGGTTGCCGAGGGTGGTCAGTTCCCAGTCGAGTACGCCGATGATCTGCATCGGGTTCTCGGGGTCGAGGATGACGTTGTCGAAGCGGTAGTCGTTGTGGACGATGCTGGACGTCGGGTGGTCGGCCGGCATCTTGTCGTTCAACCAGGCCTTGACCGCTGCCCAGCTCGGCGCATCCGGGGTCATGGCCTTTTCATAACGCTCGCTCCAGCCGCGGATCTGACGCTCGACATAACCTTCCGGCTTGCCCAGGTCGGCCAGGCCGCAGGCGGTGTAGTCGACGCGGTGCAGTTCCACCAGGCGGTCGATGAAACTCTTGCACAGGGCCTCGGTACGGGCGGCATCGAGGCCCAGTTCCGGCGGCAGTTCGGAGCGCAGGATGATCCCCTTGACCCGCTCCATGACGTAGAACTCGGAACCGATCAGGCTTTCGTCGGTGCAGTGCGCATAGGCCTTGGGGCAGTACGGGAAGCCGTCCCGGAGCTGGTTGAGGATGCGGAATTCGCGGCCCATGTCGTGGGCTGACTTGGCCTTGTGGCCGAACGGTGGCCGCCGCAGGACGAACTCCTGCTCGGGGTACTGGATGAGGTAGGTGAGGTTCGAGGCCCCGCCGGGGAACTGGCTGATGCTCGGTTCGCCGCTGAGGCCGGGAATATGCGCCTTGAGGTATGGGTCGATCAGGGCGGCATCGAGTTCTTCGCCGGCACGGATTTGAGTGGACTGGTCAGTAAGCGCCATGCTTATCCCTTCTGCTTATTCTGGAGGCCAGAGATTATTGGCTAATCTAATGCTCGCCCTGCGTCGCTCACAAGCCTGAACGGGCCTTATAGGTCTGGGTGTTGCAGGATGATCAGCGTTCCTGATGCGCGAGCCGGAATGCAGCGTAGCCGAAAAAAGCCCGGTCTGAATCAGACCGGGCAGTTCTCGAAGGGGAAGGGGCGAAGCAGCGGGCTAGAGGCTTTCGTCGAGGAATTGCAGGACCGTGCCCATGCACGCCTGGCGTTCCTCGACGTGGGGCATGTGGCTGGAGTCTTCGAACAGCGCCCAGCGCGCGCCGGCGATCTTCTCCACGTAGGGTTTGACCACCGCTTCGGTCGCTTCGTCGTGGCGGCCGGAGATGACCAGGGTCGGCACCTGGACCCGGTGCAGGCGATCGATGATGGTCCAGTCCTTCAGTGAACCGATGACGTGGAACTCGGTCGGGCCGCTCATGGTGTGGTAGACGGTCGGGTCGGCATCGACCTGGGCGAAGGTGCGCGCCACTTCTTCCGGCCAGGGACTGATGCGGCAGACGTGGCGATCATAGAAGACCCGCGACGCCTCGACGTATTCCGGATCACTGTAGGTACCGGCCTTCTCGTGCTTGAGCAGGGCCTGCTGCACCGCGGGTGGCAGTTGCTCGCGCAGGCGGTTGGCTTCGCTGACCCAGGTGCGCATGCACGATGGCGAGTTGGCGAGAATCAGCGCCTTGAGCCCGGCCGGCTGACGAACCGCGTGCTCGCTGGCGAGCATGCCGCCCCAGGACTGGCCGAGCAGCACGTAGTGCTGGCGGATGCCGAGGTGGTCGAGCAGGTTGTCCAGTTCGTCGAGAAACAGCTGAACGGTCCAGAATGAAGGGTCCTGATCGGGCAGGTGGGTGGACTTGCCGTTGCCCAGTTGATCGTAATGCACCACCGCGTGGCCGCTGGCGGCGATGTCCTTGAAGGCGTCGACATAATCGTGGGTGCAACCCGGGCCCCCGTGGAGAATCACCAGGGGTGTGCGGCCATTGGCCAAGTCACCGGTCACCCGATACCAGGTCTGGTAGGGGCCGAAGTTCGCAAAGCCTTCCTGTATTTCCTTGAATTCCATCTCGCCAAGCTCCCTGTATGCACGATGTGGGGAACGATAGCGAAACTGGCCGGCCGGCATAACTAGGTGAATTGCTAGGTTTTGCGGCTCAGTTGTCCAGCAGTCGATAGTGCACGGCGCGCAATACTGCCTGTACGCGGTTCTTCGCCCCCAGTTTGTGCATGGCCGAGGCCAGGTGCAGGGTCACGGTAGCCAGTGAACGGTGCAGTTGTTCGGCGATTTCCTTGGCGGTGAGCCCCTCGGCAGCCCATTGCAGGCACTCCCGCTCGCGCCGGGTCAGATGGATGTGCGGGTAGGCGCGTATCTCAGGGCTGAATAATGGGTAGGCCGCTTCCTGTAATGCGTGGGAAATAACGCTGAATTCTGTCAGGGTCTGCTGGGCGTCCTTTAGGACATATTTACCGTTGCCTGTGCGTAATCCCGTCAACGAGGCAAATCCACCCTTGGGCAGGTGAATCGGCACGCTCACGCCGCAAGTCATCTGGCGGTCATGCAGGTAGCTGGTCACGGGCGAGTGGCGCTGGTCGATGACCTTCTGCAGGGCGGTTTCGGCCTTGGGCCGGTAGGACCAGACGAAGGGCGAGGTGCTATTGAGGGCCAGGTGTTGCACCGGGTCGATCTGGTAGAAACCCTGCTCGCACCAGAGCGAATGCCAGTCCGACGGAGTGTTGCGCACCTTGAGCAGCGACGGGGTGATCAGGGCGCCCTCGTGGTCCGTCGGTACCGGCGTGTAGTCGTAGACCAGGGCATCGAAGCCCAGCTGGCCCGCCAGGACCATCGCGTTGTCCATCAGCTCATCCAGGGTGCTGCCGGATAAGCGGCGGGGGTCGACTTCAGTGAATTTGGTCTGCATCCTTTGCTCTCCTGAAAATTTCAATCCTGAAATCAAGCAAGTAGAATGCCACGCCTCGGCGAGGGACAGCCATACCAAACCTATAAGAATTGCTAGCTTATGGGCTCGGAAATTACCCGTTAGGGTGAAGCCGACAGGCCACAAGGTCTGCAACAGGGAGAGCGGCAATGTGGTACGAGCTGGAACCGGATCAGCGTTACACCCTTGAAGTCGATGGCCACAACATCGTTGTCTACAGCTTCGGCAGCGGCGACGACGTGCTGCTGTGTCTCAACGGCGGCCCCGGCCTGCCGTGCGACTATCTGCGCGACGCCCATGGCTGGCTGAAGGAAAAGGGCTTGCGGGTGGTGGCGTTCGATCAGCTGGGCACGGGTGCCTCCGACCGTCCTACCGACCCGGCGCTGTGGGATATCACCCGCTACGTCGCCGAGGTGGAACACGTGCGCCAGGCCCTGGAGCTGGGGCGGGTGCACCTGCTCGGGCATTCCTGGGGCGGCTGGCTGGCGATCGAGTACGCGATCCACCATCCCGGCCACCTCAGGAGCCTGGTGCTGGAAAACACCGTCGGCGACATCCCCCACCTGACCCTGGAACTGGAACGCCTGCGCAGCGCCCTGGGCAGCGAGACCGTGGCGATGATGCAGCGCCATGAAGCCGAAGGGCGGTTCGACCACCCGCAGTACCAGGCGGCGATCACCTTGCTCAACTACCGCCACGTGTGCCGTCTCGACGAGTGGCCGGCACCGGTGCGGCGCTCCCTGGGCGACTGGAACATGGAACCCTACGAAACCATGCAGGGGCCCAACGAGTTCCTGTATGTCGGCAACCTCAAGGACTGGAACCGCATCGAGGAAATGAAGGCCTTCGAGATGCCGGTGCTGATCACCACCGGCCAGCACGATGAACTGACCCCGGCCTGCGCCTACCGGATGAAACGGTCGCTGCGCGATGTCGAGCTGCATGTCTTCCCCAACAGCAGCCACATGCCGTTCTACGAGGAGCCTCAGGCCTACTTCCCGGTCCTGCTCGACTTCCTGCGGCGACACCGGGGCGTTGCATGAACCTGCAGCGCTACCGTTTCATCCTGACCCGGCCGCTGCAGCTGCTGCCGGTGCTGTTCGGTATCAGCCTGGTGACCTTCGTGCTGATCCGCTCGATTCCCGGCGATCCGGCGCGGGCCCTGCTGGGCTCGCGCACCACGCCGCAGGCGCTGGCCAATGTCCGGGCGCAGTTCGGCCTCGACCAGCCATTGCCGCTGCAGTACTTCTATTTCCTCCGGAACCTGTTGCAGGGCGACCTGGGGCAGTCGATCCAGTATCGGGTCGATACGCTCAAGCTGATTGCCACCCGTATCGAGCCGACTCTGACACTGGTGCTGGGCAGCGTGCTACTGGCGCTGTTGATCGCCATTCCGCTGGCGACCCTGGCGGCGCGGCACAAGGACGGCTGGGCCGACAACCTGGTGCGGGTGTTCACCACCAGTGGCCTGGGAGTGCCGGCGTTCTGGCTGGGCATCATGCTGATCCTGGTGTTCAGCGTGCAACTGGGCTGGTTCCCGGTGACCGGCTACGGGCGCACCTGGCTGGACAAGCTGCACCATTTGACGCTGCCGTGCCTGACCATCGCCCTGGCGCTGTCCTCGGTGCTGATCCGCAACCTGCGCGCCAGCATGCTGGCCGAACTGCAGGCCGATCATGTCACCGCCGCCCGCGCCCGCGGCCTGTCCGAAGCGGCGATCCTGCGTCGGCATGTGCTGCCCAATTCCCTGGTGCCGACGGTCAACCTGCTGGCGGTGAACATCGGCTGGCTGATCAGCAGCACGGTGGTGGTGGAGAGCCTGTTCGCCATCCCCGGTATCGGCCAGTTGCTGGTGCGCGGCATTTTCGGCCGTGACTACATGGTGGTGCAGGGGGTGGCGATGGTCCTCGCCCTGGCGACGGTGGCGGTGAACTTTCTGGCCGACGTGGCCACGGTGGCGATCGACCCGCGGGTGAACGTCCGATGAGCAACGCACAGACGATGACACTGCGGCGCAACTTGCTCGGCCTGCGGCTGGGCAACGGCCGGCTGGCGATGGTCCTGGGCCTGGCGATTCTCGGTGGCTGGCTGCTGCTGGCGCTCTTCGCGCCATGGATCGCGCCCTACGATCCGATCCAGCAGGACACCGAGGTGCGCCTGCTGGGGCCGAGCGCGGCGCACTGGTTCGGCACCGATCACTTCGGCCGCGACGTGCTGTCGCGGGTGATCTGGGGCGCCCGGGTCGACCTGCAACTGGCGATGCTGGGGGTGGTCTTCCCGTTCCTGATCGGCACCGTGGTCGGTGCCCTGTGCGGCTACATCGGGGGGCGCTTCGATACCCTCTGCATGCGCCTGATCGATATCGTCCTGGCCTTTCCGTTCCTGGTGCTGATGCTGGCGATCATGGCGATCCTCGGCCCGGGCCTCACCAGCTTCTACATCGCCATGGCCCTGGTCGGCTGGGTGTCCTATGCACGGCTGATCCGCTCGCAGATCCTGATTCTCAAGCACAGCGATTTCGCCCTGGCGGCCAGGAGCCTGGGCTTCGGCCATGGGCGCATCCTGTTCCGCCACCTGTTGCCCAATGCGCTGTTCAGTTCGGTGGTGTTCGCCATGTCCGATGCGGTGCTGGTGCTGCTCAACGGTGCGGCGGTGAGTTATCTCGGCCTGGGGGTGCAGCCACCGACGGCGGAGTGGGGCACCATGGTCGCCGAAGGGCAGAGCCTGATCACCAGCGCCTGGTGGATCTGCACGTTTCCGGGGATTGCCATCGTCACCCTCGCCATGGGCTTCAGCCTGCTGGCCGACGGTGTCGCCGAAGCCATGGGGGAGCGGACATGAGTCGTGCGCCGGTGTTGCAGGTACAGGAGCTCAGCGTGGTGGCCCACAATGGCCCGGTACCCCTGACCCTGGTCGACCGTCTGTCCTTTGACCTGGGCGAGGGCGAGATCCTCGGCCTGGTCGGGGAAAGCGGTTCGGGCAAGACCATGGCCTGTCGGGCGCTGATGCGCCTGTTGCCGTCCGGCAGCCTGAGTGTCGAGGGCAAGGCCGTGCGTCTGGCCGGGCAGAACCTGCTGGCGCTGGACGAAAAGGGCATGCGAGCCATGCGTGGTCGGCAGATCGGCATGGTGTTCCAGAACCCCGGCAGCCATCTCGATCCGTTGATGCGTATCGGCGAGCAGATCGCCGAAGGCATCCGCCAGCACCAGCAGTGCTCGCGCCGCGAGGCCCGGGCCCAGGCCATCGAGGTGCTGCGCCAGGTGGGTATTCCCGACCCGCAGCGCCGGGTCGACAACTACCCCCACGAGTTTTCCGGTGGCATGCGCCAGCGGGCGATGATCGCCGTGGCTCTCGGTTGCGAGCCGAAGGTGCTGATCGCCGACGAGCCGACCACCGCCCTCGATGTGACGGTGCAGGCGCAGATCCTGCGGCTGCTGCTGGACTTGCGCGATCAGCGCGGCCTGTCGCTGATCATGATCACCCACGACCTGGGTGTGGTGGCGCAGACCTGCGACTCGATCGCCGTGATGTATGCCGGTCGCCTCTGTGAGCATGGGCGCAAGCAGGACCTGCTGGCGTACCCGCGGCATCCTTATACCGCCGGGTTGGTGGCCTGCCAGCCGGCCGGTGGCGCCAGCCAGGAGCCGTTGCGCACCATTGGCGGCCAGCCGCCGTTGCTCGCCGACTTGCCGGCGGGTTGCCGTTTCAATCCGCGCTGCCAGCAAGCCGCGACCGACTGCCGTGAAACCTTGCCGGACCTGCGGGCCCTCGACCAGGGGCAGCGGGTCGCCTGTCATTATCCGTTGCGGGTCGGAGGTCAGCCATGAGCCTGCTCGAAGTCAAGGATCTGCACGTGCGCTTCGCCGCCCAGGGCCGCGGCCTGCTGGGGCTGCGTCGGCAATGGGTGAGGGCGGTCAATGGCGTGTCCCTGAGCCTGGCGGCGGGGGAGACCCTGGGTCTGGTCGGTGAGTCCGGCAGCGGCAAGAGCAGCCTTGGCCGGGCGATCCTGCGCCTGAACGATATCGCCTCTGGCCAGGTGCTGTTCGACGGTGTCGACGTCGCCCGGGGCGGTGCCATCGAGCTGGAGCGACTGCGTCGCGAGACCGCGATGATCTTCCAGGACCCTTATGCCGCGCTCAATCCGCGCCTGAGCATCGGCGAGACCCTCGCCGAAGTGCTGCGGGTACAGCGCAAGGTGGCGCCCGCACGGATCGCCGCGCGGGTCGAGGAACTGCTCGACCTGGTCGGCCTGCGCCCCGAGCTGGCCGGGCGCAAGCCGGGCAGCCTCAGTGGCGGGCAGTGCCAGCGGGTCGGCATTGCCCGGGCCCTGGCGGTGGAACCGCGGCTTATCGTCGCCGACGAATGCGTGGCGGCGCTCGATGTGTCGATCCAGGGGCAGATCGTCAACCTGCTGCTGGAGCTGCGCCAGCGCCTGAATCTGTCGATCCTGTTCATCGCCCACGACCTGGCGATCGTCCGGCGCCTGTGCGACCGGGTGGCGGTGATGTACCTGGGGCAGATCGTCGAGCAGGGCAATGTCGAGGCGGTGTTCGGTGCGCCGCGCCATCCGTATACCGCGGCCCTGATCGACTCGATCCCCGATATCGACCCCGAACGCCGCCTGCCCGTCGAACCCTTGCCCGGCGAGCCGCCGAGCCCGCTGCAGACCCCGAGCGGTTGCGCCTTTCATCCGCGCTGCCGGCAGGCCCGGCCCGCCTGTGCCGAGGCCCGGCCGCCCACCCATCAGCTCGAACACCAGCGTTACAGCTGCGTGCTCGAGCAACCGTTGTCGCAAACCCCAACCCCAACCTCGATTAACAGGGAGTTATACGCATGAGATCCAGGCACTTCAGACTGTTGAGCGCGGCCGCCCTGGCCGTCTGCTCGCTGGCGGCGGGCGTGGCGCAGGCCGCGGGCGTGCTGACCATCGGTTGCCGGGAGGACAGCACCACCTTCGATCCCATCAAGAGTGCGCAGAACCGCGATACCTGGGTGTTCGCCAACGTCTACGACACCCTGGTGCGGGTCGACAAGGCCGGCACCGAGCTGCAGCCCGGCCTGGCGCAGTCCTGGTCGGTCTCGCCGGATGGTCTGACCTACACCTTCAAGCTGCGCGCGGCGAAGTTCTCCGACGGTTCGCCGATCACCGCCGGCGATGCGGCCTTCAGCCTGCTGCGCATCCGTGACAACAAGGCCTCGCTGTGGAGCGATTCGTTCAAGCTGATCGACAAGGCCGAAGCCAGGGACCCGCAGACCCTGGTGGTGACCCTCAAGACCCCATCGACCCCCTTCGTTTCGCAATTGGCTTCGCCGACCGCCTCGGTGCTGTCGCAGAAGGCCATCGAGACGATGGGCGAAGACGCCTATGCGGAGAAGCCGGTGGTCTCCGGGGCTTTCGCCGTCAAGGAATGGATCCGTGGCGATCGCGTGGTGCTTGAGAAGAACCCGGACTTCTGGCATGCCGCCAACGTCAGCCTGGATGGCGTGGAGTGGATCTCCATTCCGGATGACAACACGCGGATGCTGAAGGTCCAGGCCGGTGAGCTGGATTCGGCGATTTTCGTGCCGTTCTCGCGGGTCGATGCCCTGCAGAAAGACAAGAACCTGGTGGTTCACCTCGATCCGTCGACCCGTGAGGACCACCTGCTGATCAACCACGCCCACGGCGATCTGGCCAAGCAGCAGGTGCGTGAGGCGCTGGACTACGCCATCGACAAGAAATCGCTGGTCAATACCGTGACCTTCGGCAAGGGCACCGTGGCCTATTCCTACATCCCCAAGGGCGGTCAGTACCACTACGCGGACAACCTGCAGCGCCCGTATGACCCCGAGAAGGCGAAAAAGCTGCTGGCCGAGGCGGGCGTCAAGGACCTCAAGCTCAACTATGTGGTCAACGCCGGCAACGAGGCGGACGAGCAGATCGCGGTCATGGTCCAGCAGCAACTGGCCAAGGTCGGCGTCACCGCCAACCTGCAGAAGGTCGACCCGACCCAGAGCTGGCAGATGCTGATCGACGGCGCCTATGACCTCTCGGTGATGTACTGGACCAACGACATCCTCGATGCCGACCAGAAGACCACCTTCGTCCTCGGTCACGACACCAACAACAACTACATGACCGGCTACCGCAACGAGAAGGTCAAGGAACTGGTGGCGGCGGCACGTATCGAGAGCGATCCGGCCAAGCGCCAGCAGATGTACGTCGACCTGCAGAAGATGGCCAAGGCCGATGTCAACTGGATCGACCTGTACTACAGCCCCTACATCAACATCTCGCGCAGGAACATCGAGAACTTCCAACAGAACCCGCTGGGCCGCTTCTCGCTGGAAGAGACGGTGAAGAAGGACGACAAGCTCGCCAGCAACTGATCGGCGAATGTCGGAGCGGTAAAAAAGCAAAAGCCAGGGAAATCCCTGGCTTTTGCGTTCAAGCGCTACGCTGCCGGTATCAGGCCGGGAACAGCTCGCTCAGCTTCATCGACAGCATCATGTCGCCCTCGACGCGCAGCTTGCCGCTCATGAAGGCCTGCATGCCGTCGGTGTCGCCGCTGACGATGCCCTGCATGGTTTCGCTGTCGGTCACCAGGGTCACGTTGGCGTCCGGGTTTTCGCCTTCCTTCAATTCGCAGGTTTTATCCTTGACGATCAGCGAGAAGTGCTGGGTTTCATCGATACGGAAACCGAAGACAACGTCCAGGCCGGCAGCGGCTTCTGGTTTGAACTTGGCTTTCATCGCTTCTACGGCTTTGGCTACAGCGGTCATGGTTCGATCCTTTTATGGGTGATTACAGCGACCCCAAGGGTCACGGTTGGCCGGCTCTCAGCGGAAGGTGATGAGTTCCGGCGCCTTCAGCAGTTGCAAGTGGGTCTGACTGTTGAAGGAAGCCAGGGCCACCTCGCGACCACGGAACTTGAGCTGGTTGAGCGAGGTGTTGACGATCTGCCAGTTAAGCTCGAAAGCCTGCCTGGCGGGAACTTGGGTGATCAGGTGGAGCAGGGCGGTGATGGTCCCGCCGGAAGTGAACACGGCAATCTTCTGAGTGTTGTCGGCGCGTTCCAGGATCCGCTGCAGGCCGCCATTGACCCGCTCGACGAAACCCAGCCAGCTTTCCAGGCCCGCCGGGTCGTGGCTGCCGTCGAGCCAGCGCGCGATGATCAGGGCGAAGATGCGCTGGAACTCGCCACGGTTCTGCGCGGCGTTGCGCAGGATATGCAGAGCCTCGGGTTCGTCCGGCAGCATGGCCGGCAGCAGCGCGCGGATCACCGCGTCGGCATCGAACTCGTTGAAGGCGGCATCGATCTCCAGCGGCGGCACCGGCATGCCGACCCGGGCGAACTGCTCCAGGGCCAGCTCCGCGGTGTGCTGCTGGCGACGCAGGTCGCCGGCCAGGCAACGATCGAAACTCAGGCCCAGCTCGGCCAGGTGCTGGCCGAGGACTTGCGCCTGGCGCACGCCGGTCGGCGAGAGGACGTCGTAGTCGTCCGCGCCGAAGGAGGCCTGGCCATGTCGAATCAGATAGATGCTGCCCACGTCCGCGTCATCCCGGTACGTTGATGTTCTGGCGAGGTTATGAGGATGCCGGAAGCCTGTCAATGAAAAAACATACGCTCGTTTGAAATGTCTGTTAGAGACTTGTATCGCGCGGTGACGGCGGCTGGCCGCAGGGCTGTCCCGACGGTATGCTTGGGGCGTCAAGCCGCCGGAACCGGGGCTGTCTGGATTTTTTAAGGAGCTATCGTGGAGTTTCTCTCCGAATACGCCAGTTTTCTGGCCAAGACCGTCACCCTGGTCATCGCGATCATCGTGGTGCTGGTGGTCGCGGCTTCGTTGCGCAGCAAGGGCCGGCGCCGGTCCGCGGGCCAGTTGCAGGTCAGCAAGCTGAACGAATTCTACAAGGGCCTGCGCGAACGCCTGGAGCAGACGCTACTGGACAAGGAGCAGCTCAAGGCGCTGCGCAAGGAACAGGGCAAGGACGACAAGAAACAGAAGAAGCAGAAGAAACAGCCCCAGGCCAAGTCCCGGGTATTCGTGCTGGACTTCGATGGTGACGTCAAAGCCAGTGCCACCGAGAGCCTGCGCCATGAAATCACCGCGTTGCTCAGCCTGGCCACGCCGAAGGACGAAGTGGTGCTGCGCCTGGAAAGCGGCGGCGGCATGGTCCACAGCTACGGCCTGGCCGCCTCGCAACTGGCGCGTATCCGCCAGGCCGGGGTGCCCCTGACCGTGTGCATCGACAAGGTGGCGGCCAGTGGTGGCTATATGATGGCGTGCATTGGCGACAAGATCATCAGCGCGCCGTTCGCCGTCCTCGGTTCCATCGGCGTGGTGGCGCAACTGCCCAACGTCAACAAGCTGCTGAAGAAGCACGACATCGACTTCGAGGTGCTGACCGCCGGCGAATACAAGCGCACCCTGACGGTGTTCGGCGAGAACACCGACAAGGGCCGGGAGAAGTTCCAGCAGGATCTGGACATCACCCATCAACTGTTCAAGAACTTCGTCGCCCGTTATCGCCCGCAACTGGCGATCGACGACGTGGCGACCGGCGAGGTCTGGCTGGGCATTGCCGCGCTGGACAAGCAATTGGTCGACGAACTGCGCACCAGTGACGAATACCTGGCCGAACGCGCCAAGAGCGCCGAACTGTTCCATCTGCACTATGCCGAGCGCAAGAGCCTGCAGGAGCGTGTCGGCCTGGCCGCCAGCGCCTCGTTCGAGCGGGTGCTGCTCAACGGCTGGAATCGCCTGACCCGCCAGCGTTTCTGGTAACCCTTCCGCTCCCTGGCCGCTGGCGCCTCCTGTCGCCAGCGGCCAGGGGGCCAGCGATAAATACCCCTCCCTGTCGTTGTCCCGTCAATACGCTGGAGCCTTCAATGGATTTTCAGGACGAGGCTCATGGCAGAAACAGGTTCCACCGTCGACAATGCCGCGTCGGCAGGGTTAGGGGTGCATTTCGATACGGTCAGGGAAAAGCTACCCGGTTGGCTGTACAAGGCCGGTGCGGCCATGCGTCAGTCGTTTCGCGAGCACCTGCTGGCGCTGGAAACCGCCAGGCACGAAGTGCAACAGGTCCTGGCGCAGTTGCAGGGTATCGAGCAGTTCTGCCGACCGTTGTTGCTCGCGGCACTGGAGAAACATCTCAATACCGCTCTGGAGGTGGACCACACCGAGTTCATCAGGATCGACGAGACCTACCTGCTGAGTATCTTCGAAAGCAGGCTCTATTCCTTCGTACAGCGCCAGACGCTGCTGGGCGCGGCCCTGCAGAATTTCGAGGCTGGCGAGACCGAGCCGGGCGCGCTCAAGGGCAGGGGGATCATCAGGCTGCCCGGTCGCATACCCGGCCGGAGGGCGGTGCTCGCGCCGGAGGTCTTCGCCGGAATCTGCCGCGGCCTGGACCTCGGCAGGCATTACCAGGCGCATATCGACAATGTCTTCAAACCCGCCGACCGCGCTCCGGGCTCGGTCAATCGGCGTTTTCTCGACTATGACAAGCGTGCGCTGAGGGTCAGCGCCGATATCGCCTGCATGAAAGGGGCGATCACCTCGACGGTGCATGATCTGTTGATACGCCTGGCCAATGGAGAAACCGACCTGAAGCTGGAAGGGGCCAGGGTTCATTACAGCCGGATGAACCTGTTCGACATCGAGTCCTTCGGCTGGGTGGTGATCGGGGCACAACTCTCGAGCGACGCGGTCGCCCCTTGCATCGCCTATATTCCCGGGGATCCCCTGGCCCCCTCAAGCGCTACAGCAGCTTCTTCTCTCTTGAGCAGGACCTGGCCCTGAAGCTGCAGGATCCCGACTACCTGCGCTTCTTCAGCCGTTTTATCGTCGAAGAACAGCGTTTGCGTTTCCTGGCCACCATTCACGGTCGAATCGCGTTCAGGCGCTATGGCCGCCCGCCCACGGGCGTCACCCCTCGTCATGTGACGTTGAGTGAGATCCGGATCGAGGGTGACCTGTTCGAGAGTCTGCACCAGCAGCGCTACCAGCAGATCAAGGCTCATGCACGGCAGTTGGTGGTGGCCACGGCCGATGTCGATGCCCGGGTGCGACAGGCCAGGCTGGATGCCTACCTCCAGGCCGGGCTGAGCCTGCTGACCCTGGCCCTGTCGTTCGTGCCGGTGATCGGCGAGGTGATCCTGGCGGCGACCGTGGTGCAACTGGTCACGGACGTCTATAACGGCCTGGAGGCCTGGCACCTGGGGCAAAGGCACGAAGCCCTCGGTTACCTGATGGATGTGGCGGAGAATGTCGCGCTGTTCGCGGCCGGAGCACTGGTCATCGGTGGCGGCCGGGCGCTGTTCAAGTCGATCAAGGTATCACCTCTGGTCGACTCGCTGATTCCGGTCGAGGTCGGCGGACGCACCCGCTTGTGGAGCCCCGACCTGGCGCCCTACGAGCGGGGCATCCGGCTGCCGGAGGGCACGATGCCCGACGAAACCGGGCTCTATCCGTTCGAGGGCAATCATTACCTGCCCCTGGAGGGCAAGCTCTACGTGGTGGGCTATGACCGCCAGCGCCTGTGTTGGCGAATCGAACATCCAGGCGGTGAGGCTTTCCATGCCCCGGCCCTGCGGCACAATGGCATGGGCACCTGGCAGACACTGCATGCGCGGCCGGCGCAGTGGTCGGCGATGCAACTGTTCCAGCGCCTGGGGCGGCCGGTTGCCGGGCTGGGTGAACGGATCCTGCAGCAGGTCCGGCAGTTGTACGGCAGCGAGGTGCCCGCCCTGCGCCGCAGCCTGGTGGACAATCAGCGCCCGCCAGCGTTGCTGCTCGATACCCTCAAGCGTTTCCGAATCGACCAGGCCATCGAGCAATTCATTGCCGATGCGTCGGGTGCCCGGATACGGACCCTGGAGCAGGGTGATCTGCAACTGCGGGTGCTGACATCATTGCCGGGTTGGCCGGAAAACCGCGTTATCCATTTGTTCAATGCCGAGGGCGACATACTGCAAGAGTATGGCCTGCGTACTTCGGAGCAATTCTCGTCGTTGCAGATCAGCGAGTCGCAACTCAAGTCGGGCGATATGCTGAACCTGTCCCTGGGCATGCTGAGCGAAACCGAACGCCTGGAGCTGCTGGGCAGCACCCTGCCGGACCGGGCCGAGCGTGCCAGGGTACTGGCGCTACGCCTTCGACAGGCGGCGGCCCAGCGCCGACAGTGGTTGTTCGATACCTTGTACGAGGTCAGCGAAATGACCGACAACGCGCTCGAAAGGCGTATGCTCGACAGCTTTCCCGGGCTGCCCAGGAGCATCGCCGAGGAACTGATCAGCCAGGCCAACGGTGCCGAGCTGGAGCAGATGAGCGAACGGATTCCGTTGCGTCTGGTCGAGGAGATTCGCTGGTACCTCAAGCAGCTCAAGCTCAATCGGGTCTGTGAAAGCTGGTATCTGGCCAGCAATGAAGAGCCCCAGGCCGATCGCCTGGCGTTGCATGCTCTTGAATTGTTGCCCGGTTGGCCGAAGAACCTGCGCCTGGAGCTGCGCCGGCAGCGGATCATCAGTGAGGCGGTCGAGGCGGTGGGCGCGGCGCAGGCCACGACCCTTCGTGTGCTGCTCAAGGTCGGTCACCAATACACGGCCCTCGATGGCGAAGGGCTGATCCTGGGGACGGCACAGGATATCTTCGACGCCCTGGCGCTGGCCTTGCCGCAGTCGGCGCGCGATAGCCTCGGCTCTGGAGCGACGGTCAATGGCACCTGGCTTCGGGACCAGATTGTCCGCCGGGTCACCGTCGATTCGCAGAGCGGCCAGCGCATTCTGGGCCTGGCACCGTACAGTCAGCGCTTCAAGCCGCCGATGCGCCTGGCCTCGGGACGTATTGGCTACCCGTTGAGCGACGTTGGTGCCGTTGTCGGTGACTCCGAACGCCTGAGCCAGCGGGTACGGGACCTGTACCCGGGTTTTTCCGCCGATGAAGTGAGAACGTTCATCACGTCGCTCGATCTTTCCGAACCGGCCTGCCTGATCGAGCTCGAGCGGCGGCGCGAGGAATATGAAACCTTGTCCGCCACACTGGACAGCTGGGTACAGCGCCAGACCTGGCGCCGGGTTCGCGGCAGCCTGCAGGTGGCCCCCGTGGCCATGGACAACAAGCAGCGGGTGGCGGAGGCTATCCTGGCCTGCTGGCGTCGGCAATCACCACGCAACCTGCTGGGCGGACGCCATTTCCATGAACTGGACCTGCTGGGCATGCGCGTCGGCGACCTGCCGCCGCTCACCGCCGATTTCAGTCACGTGGGTTTTCTATTCATGAACGACATGGGCCTCAGCAGTAGCGAACTGTCGTTTCTGACGCACTTTCGGCAGTTGCGCTGGTTGTCGATGGGGTTCAATCACCTCGACGGCTTGCCGGCAGCGTTGGCGGAAATGTCCGAACTGGTGCATCTGCATCTGCCAGGCAATCAGATCGTGATGAACACCCAGGTCCGCGGGGTCCTGGGGCGGTTGACCAGGCTCAGGTTCCTGAACCTCTCGAACAATCCGCTGGTGTTGCCGCCGGATGTCAGCGGTATGCCCGCGTTGGAACACCTGCTGTTGCGCCATACCCACATCGAGGAGTGGCCCACGGGCCTGGGCCTGTTGCACCGCTTGCAGATGCTGGACCTGCGCGACAACCTGATCGTGACGATTCCCGAGTCGGTCTACGCCAATCCGGTCGCCACCAACCGGGTGATTCATCTGCACGACAACCCGCGGCTGTCGACGGTGCAGATGGAGCGCCTGCAGCGTTATGAACAGCAGACCGGGATCAACTTCGGCATCGATACGCCGGCCCGGCGTCGTGCGCACACCCTTCGCCGAACACCGTCGCAGCAGGCCTACGATCGCTGGACCGTGGGTCTGTCCCGGGGGCAGGAGGCACTGAAAGAGCAGCAATGGCGGGCGCTGTTCCGCGAGCAGGGGGCCGGCGACTTTTTCCGCCTGCTGGCCGACCTGGCCGCCACGGCCGAGTACCGCGAGGCACGGGCAGCGCTGAGCGGGCGGGTCTGGCAGGTGCTGGATGCGGCGAGCCAGTACACCCATCTGCGCGAAGAACTGTTCGTGACGGCGTCCCAGCCGCAGACCTGCTCCGATGGTGCGGAACTGATCTTCAGTGACCTGGAAGTTCGGACCCTGGTGTTCCAGGCCAGGGTCATGTCTGACGACAGTCCGGCCCTCACCGAGGCGAATCTGTTGAAGCTGGCCAGGGGGCTGTGGCGCCTGGATGAGGTCGAGGCCCTGGCGCAGGCCGATGTCGAGGCACGCCTCAGGCTGCCGGGTACCCACGTCGACCCACTGGAGGTCCGGCTGGCCTACCGGATTGGCCTGGCCAACCGGCTCGGCCTGCCGGGGCAGCCGGCCCACATGACCTTCACCGAGTTGGCCCGGGTCCCGCAGCCGGTGCTGGATGCCGCCTGCCTCAAGGTGCTCGAACGGGAAAAGGGCCCGGACTACCTCCGCTCGTTGGCCGCGCGCGAGTTCTGGAGTGACCATCTCAAGGCCCGCTATCCCGAGCGCTTCGAGGCGATCAACAGCCGGTACCAGGCCGCAGTGCAGGCACTCGATGCCCGGCGTACCAGTCGCCAGGACCCGGCGTGGCATGAGTTCATCGATATCGAACTGGAGGCGCAGATGGGGGACCAGCTCAAGGCCTGGCGTGAAGAGCAGGGCAGGGAACTGGAGAAACTGACCGGAGAGATACTGCAAAGGACGCCGCAGGGGCAATTGTAGATGCCGGACTTGCCCGCGAAGCTTCTGGCGGTCTTGAGGGCGCTTTCGCGGATAAGAGCACCGCAACATTCAAATCGATCAAGCGTTTCGGCTTTTGCCGTGGAGCGACCGGGCCCGGGCTCTGGCGAGCCCGGACCACAGCGTTTCAGCGACGACGGAACAGCGGCAGCGGTTCGTCGGTGGCGGCCTGGTAGGTCACCGAGAAGTCCTTGAGACTTTCCAGGGCTTCATACGGGTCCTTGTCGGCACGCAGGGCAAAGGCATCGAACCCGCAGCGATGCAGGTAGAACAGCTGGTCGCGCAGCACGTCGCCGATCGCCCGCAGTTCACCCTTGAAACCGTAGCGGTCGCGCAGCAGGCGGGCGTTGGAGTAGTTGCGCCCATCGGTGAAGGCCGGGAAGTTCAAGGCGATCACCTGGAAGTGCTTGACGTCGTCGCCGATTTCCTCGGCTTCCTCGTCGGCGTCCAGCCACACACCCAGGCCGCCGTCGCGGGCCTTGAGGGCGTGGCCGTGGTCGCGCCACAGGGCCAGCGGGACGATCAGGTCGTCGCAGTTGGTGATGCCGTCGAGGGTCGCGTCCTTGGGCAGCAGGTGCCAGGTCTCGTCGACCACCTGGTTGTTCTTAATGATTCGCTGCATAGACGCGTTCCTTGAAGAGGTCGATGCCGATACGTTGGTAGGTGTCGATGAAGCGCTCGTCTTCGGTACGCTGTTCCACGTACACGTCGATCAGCTTCGAGATCACGTCGGGCATGTCGTCCTGGGCGAAGGACGGGCCGAGGATCTTGCCCAGGCTGGCGTCGCGGCTGGCGCTGCCGCCGAGGGAAACCTGGTAGAACTCTTCACCTTTCTTGTCCACCCCGAGAATGCCGATATGGCCGACGTGGTGGTGGCCGCAGGCGTTCATGCAGCCGGAGATGTTCAGGTCCAGTTCGCCGATGTCGAACAGGTAGTCCAGGTCGTCGAAACGGCGCTGGATGGACTCAGCGATCGGGATCGACTTGGCGTTCGCCAGGGAGCAGAAGTCGCCGCCCGGGCAGCAGATGATATCGGTCAGCAGGCCGATGTTCGGCGTGGCGAAACCGTATTCGCGCAGTTCACCCCACAGTTCGAACAGCTTGCTCTGCTCGACGTCGGCGAGAATGATGTTCTGCTCGTGGGAGGTGCGCAACTGGCCGAAGCTGTAGCGGTCGGCGAGATCGGAGATCGCGTCGAACTGCTTGTCGGTGACATCGCCCGGGGCAACGCCGGTCGGCTTCAGCGACAGGGTCACGGCGACATAACCCGGCTTCTTGTGCGCGAGGGTGTTGCGCACGCGCCAGCGGGCAAAGCCCGGGTGCTGCTGGTCCAGTGCCGCCAGTTCGGCAGCCTGGTCTTGCAGCACCTTGTAGTCGGGGCCGACGAAGTGTTTGGCGATCCGCTGCACTTCGGCTTCGGTCAGGGTGGTCTGGCCGCCACGCAGGTGGACCATCTCGGCCTCGACCTTCTCGGCGAAGACTTCCGGGGTCAGGGCCTTGACCAGGATCTTGATCCGCGCCTTGTACTTGTTGTCACGACGGCCATAGCGGTTGTACACACGCAGGATGGCGTCGAGGTAGCTCAGCAGGTCCTGCCACGGCAGGAACTCGTTGATGAAGGCACCGACCACCGGGGTACGGCCCAGGCCACCGCCGACCAGGACCCGGAAGCCCAGCTCGCCGGCGGCGTTGTACACCGCTTCCAGGCCGATATCATGGACTTCGATGGCCGCACGGTCGGAACTCGAGCCGTTGATGGCGATCTTGAACTTGCGCGGCAGGTAGGCGAATTCCGGGTGGAAGGTGGTCCACTGGCGGACGATTTCGCACCAGGGGCGCGGGTCGATCAGCTCGTCGGCGGCGACGCCGGCGAACTGGTCGGTGGTGACGTTGCGCAGGCAGTTGCCACTGGTCTGGATCGCGTGCATCTGCACGGTGGCGAGTTCCTCGAGGATATCCGGAACGTCTTCCAGCGCCGGCCAGTTGAACTGGATATTCTGCCGGGTACTGATGTGGGCGTAGCCCTTGTCATAGTCGCGGGCGATCCTGGCCATCATCCGCGTCTGGCGCGAACTCAGTTGGCCGTAGGGCACGGCGACCCGCAGCATCGGCGCGAAGCGCTGGATGTAGAGGCCATTTTGCAGGCGCAGGGGGCGGAACTCTTCTTCGCTCAGTTCGCCCGCCAGATAGCGTCGGGTCTGATCACGGAACTGCTTGACGCGGTCCTCGATGATTCGCTGATCGTACTCGTCGTATACGTACATATTGATCCTGTTTTCAGGCTTTATAGGTCTGTCGAGGGCAAGACACCGTCGCCAGACCTGAACAATTCCGCGCGCACGGCCGCGCACTCCCAGGGGGAGCCGGCGAAAGATAGCAGTTTGCGGTTATGTGCAAAAATGATGTTTTTGAATATGAACATAACCAAAATCGATATGCTCCGCGAAGCCGCAAAGCCCTTGGTTGTGGTGGGGACAATTGTGGTCTTAACTGTCGATGAGTCTTCGAGCAATCACCGACAAAATCTACAAGAGGCGATGCGATGAGCAATCCAACCAAGACAAGGAAAAGCGACAGCGCGGTCGATGCCTGGGCCATCCTGTTCCTGATCATCCTGGTGGTGGTCACGGCGGTGTTCTGGGTCAGTCATCAGTGATCGGGCCGTTTGGCCTGGCCTGAGCCAGACGTTGTTCCCGGGTCTGTGTGCAGTCTGTTGTGGGGCTCAGGAATGAAAGGGGTGTAGCCAGATGCAGCAGCACGCGGTTCCCCGAAGGAGCGGGGAACCGTGAATTCTCGTGTGCATCAGACGCCGGCGAAGTGCAACACCAGCTTGACGATACCCAGTAGGGTCAAGGCGAACACGGCGGTGAACAGGATGCCCAGGATCACGAAATGGCTGGGCTTGCCGTGGGTGAAGTCGCGCGCCCGGTTTTTCCCGCTCTGAACGCCGAACGCCGCCGCCATCACACTGTGCAGCATCTGCCAGAAGGTCGGTGGCTTGTTATTGATAGGGTCGTCCATAAAGCCCTCCACACAGTTCTGTGTGTGGAGAGCATAGACAATTTCCGCGGTGGTCGCCGGGCGTGCGGTGAGACCTGCCCACGCGCGAACGTGGAGGTAACTGCAGGAGCCGGGCTTGCCCGCGAATCGCGTCAGTTGTCGTAACCCAGGTTCGGTGCCAGCCAGCGCTCGCTGACGGCCAGGTCCTGGCCCTTGCGCGCGGTGTAGCTTTCGATCTGGTCCTTGTCGACCTTGCCCACGGCGAAATACTGTGCCTGCGGATGGGCGAAGTACCAGCCGCTGACCGCCGCCGCCGGGAACATCGCGTAGTGCTCGGTGAGGAACACGCCGCTGCGACCGGCCTTGCCTTCGCTGGCCTCGGGGTCCAGCAGGCTGAACAGGGTGGCCTTCTCGGTGTGATCCGGGCAGGCCGGATAGCCGGGGGCAGGGCGGATCCCGCTGTACTGCTCCTTGATCAGCGCCTCGTTGTCCAGTTGTTCGTCCTTGGCATAACCCCAGTGCTCCTTGCGCACCTGTTCGTGCAGCCACTCGGCGCAGGCCTCGGCCAGGCGGTCGGCGAGGGCCTTGACCATGATCGAGTTGTAGTCGTCGCCCTTGTCCTGGTAGGCCTTGGCGACTTCCTCGGCGCCGATGCCGGCGGTGGTGATGAAACCGCCGACGTAGTCGGTGAGGCCGCTGCCCTGTGGTGCGACGAAGTCGGCCAGGGAGAAGTTCGGTTTTCCGTCGGTCTTGATGGTCTGCTGGCGCAGATGATGCAGCCTGGCCAGAGGCTGACCCTCGTCACCGTACAGCTGGATGTCGTCGTCCTGTACCTGGTTGGCCGGCCAGAAGCCGAACACGGCACGGGCGCTGATCAGCTTCTCGTCGATCAGCTTGTCGAGCATCTCCCGGGCGTCCTTGTACAGCGCGGTGGCCGCTTCGCCGACCACTTCATCCTCGAGGATGCGCGGGAACTTGCCGGCCAGGTCCCAGGAGATGAAGAACGGCGTCCAGTCGATGTACTCGGCCAGGGTGCGCAGGTCGATATTGTCCAGTACGCGGGTGCCGGTGAAGGTCGGTTTGACCGGCTGGTACCCGCTCCAGTCGAACTGCGGCTTCTTCGCGATCGAGGCGGCGTAGCTCAGGCGTTCGGTGCGGGCGCTGCGGTTGGCGGTACGCTCGCGGACCTCGATGTATTCCTCGCGGGTGCGCTGGACGAAACCGGCCTTGAGCTCCTTGGACAGCAGTTGGGTGGCCACGCCGACGGCACGTGAGGCGTCGGTCACGTAGACCACCGCGTCGTTGCTGTAGCGCGGTTCGATCTTCACCGCGGTGTGCGCCTTGGAGGTGGTCGCGCCGCCGATCATCAGTGGCAGGTGGAAGTCCTGGCGCTGCATTTCCCGAGCCACGTGGACCATTTCGTCCAGCGACGGGGTGATCAGCCCGGACAGGCCGATGATGTCGCATTTTTCTTCGCGGGCCACCTGCAGGATCTTCTCCGCCGGGACCATCACGCCGAGGTCGACGATGTCGTAGCCGTTGCAGCCCAGCACCACGCCGACGATGTTCTTGCCGATGTCGTGCACGTCGCCCTTGACCGTGGCCATCAGGATCTTGCCCTTGGCTTCCGGTTTGTCGCCTTTCTCCAGTTCGATGAACGGAATCAGGTGCGCCACCGCCTGCTTCATCACCCGGGCGGACTTGACCACCTGGGGCAGGAACATCTTGCCGGCGCCGAACAGGTCGCCAACGATGTTCATGCCGGCCATCAGCGGGCCTTCGATGACTTCGATCGGGCGGGCGAAGGACAGGCGCGATTCCTCGGTGTCCTCGACGATATGGGTGGTGATGCCCTTGACCAGGGCGTGCTCCAGGCGCTTGTTGACGTCCCAGCCGCGCCACTCCTCGGTTTCGGCTTCCTTGGCGGCGCCGTCGCCCTTGTACTGGTCGGCGATGGCGAGCAGGGCGTCGGTGCCTTCCGGCGTGCGGTTGAGGATCACGTCCTCCACCGCGTTGCGCAACTCCAGCGGGATCTGGTCGTAGATCTCCAGCTGGCCGGCGTTGACGATACCCATGGTCAGGCCGGCGCGGATCGCGTACAGCAGGAACACCGAGTGGATCGCCTCGCGCACCGGGTTGTTGCCGCGGAACGAGAACGACACGTTGGACACGCCGCCGCTGCTCAGGGCATAGGGCAGCTCGTCGCGGATGTAGGCGCAGGCGTTGATGAAGTCGACCGCGTAGTTGTTGTGTTCCTCGATGCCGGTGGCAACGGCGAAGATGTTCGGGTCGAAGATGATGTCTTCCGGCGGGAAGCCCACTTCATTGACCAGGATGTCATAGGAGCGCTTGCAGATTTCCTTCTTGCGCGCCTCGGTATCGGCCTGGCCGACCTCGTCGAAGGCCATCACCACCACGGCGGCGCCGTAGCGCTTGCACAGCCTGGCGTGATGAATGAACTGCTCGATGCCTTCCTTCATGCTGATGGAGTTGACGATGCCCTTGCCCTGGATGCACTTGAGGCCGGCCTCGATCACGTCCCACTTGGAGGAGTCGATCATGATCGGCACGCGGGAGATATCCGGCTCGCTGGCAATCAGGTTGAGGAAGGTGACCATCGCCTTCTTCGAGTCGAGCATGCCCTCGTCCATGTTGATGTCGATCACCTGGGCGCCGGCTTCCACCTGCTGCAGGGCGACTTCGAGGGCTTCGGTGTAGTTCTCCTCGCGGATCAGCCGGGCGAACTTGGCGGAACCGGTGATGTTGGTCCGCTCGCCGACGTTGACGAACAACGACTGACGATCGATGGTGAACGGCTCCAGGCCGGACAGGCGACAGGCCTTGGGAATGTCCGGGATCACTCGCGGCGCATACGCCGAGACCGCCTGGGCGATCGCCGCGATATGCGCCGGAGTGGTGCCGCAGCAGCCGCCGACGATGTTCAGGAAGCCGCTCTGGGCGAATTCCTCGACCACCTTGGCCATTGCCTCGGGCAACTCGTCGTACTCGCCGAATTCGTTCGGCAGGCCGGCGTTGGGGTGGGCGGAGACGTGGGTGCTGGCCTTGTCCGACAGCTCTTCCAGGTAAGGGCGCAGTTCGCTGGCGCCGAGGGCGCAGTTCAGGCCGACGGAGATCGGCTTGGCGTGGGCCACGGAGTTCCAGAATGCTTCGGTGGTCTGGCCCGACAGGGTACGGCCGGAGGCATCGGTGATGGTCCCGGAGATCATGATCGGCAGTTCGAAGCCCAGTTCCTCGAAGACACCCTGTACGGCGAATATCGCCGCCTTGGCGTTGAGAGTGTCGAAGATGGTTTCGATCAGGATCAGGTCCGAGCCGCCTTCGATCAGGCCACGGGTGGCCTCGGTGTAGTTTTCCACCAGTTCGTCGAAGGTGACGTTGCGGTAGCCGGGGTTGTTCACGTCCGGCGACAGCGAGCAGGTACGGCTGGTCGGGCCGAGGACGCCGGCGACGAAGCGTGGCCGGTCCGGGGTTTCCAGGGTTTTCGCGTCGGCCACCTGTCGGGCCAGGCGCGCCCCTTCAACGTTCAGTTCGTAGACCAGCTCTTCCATGCCGTAGTCGGCCTGGGAGACGCGGGTGGCGTTGAAGGTGTTGGTCTCCAGGATGTCGGCACCGGCATCCAGGTAGGCTTTCTCGATCGAACCGATCACATCCGGACGGGTGATGACCAGCAGGTCGTTGTTGCCCTTCACGTCGCTCGGCCAGTCGGCGAAGCGCTTGCCGCGATAGTCCTGCTCCTCGAGCTTGTAGCTCTGGATCATGGTGCCCATGCCGCCATCAAGAATCAGGATGCGTTCTTTGAGGGCCTGCTGGAGAGCGTTGAGGCGAGCGCTGCGGTCGGACATGGGACTACCTGGAAAGACGGATACAAAAAGAGCCGCGATGATAGCAAAGCTGTACGCTTTGAGAGCATGTCGGGCTTTTCCATGAAAATCGCTCATGTTGAAACCTTGGCGACAGGGTAGAATCAGCGCGTTTTTTTACTTCCAGGACCAGGGATATGTCGCATCGCTTTGTCAGTGTTTTCTTACTGCTGCTATTCAGCAGTGTCACTCAGGCGCAAAGCCCGGCCCCTGCGATTTCCTACACCCGTGATATACAACCGATCTTCACCGAGAAGTGCGTGGCCTGCCACGCCTGCTACGACTCCGCCTGCCAGCTCAACCTGGGCAGCGCCGAGGGCGCGGCGCGGGGGGCGTCGAAGCTGCCGGTCTATGATGGCGACCGCAGCAAGGCGCTCAAGCCGACACGTCTGTATATCGATGCGCAGACCCCGTTGCAGTGGCGCCAGAAGAAGTTCTATTCGGTGCTCGATGCCCAGGGCAGCCAGGCGGCGCTGATGGCGCGCATGCTGGAACTGGGGCACCGCACGCCGTTGCAGCCCAATGCCAAATTGCCGGACGACATCGTGCTGGGCCTGAACCGGCAGAACCTGTGCCCGTTGCCCGAGGAGTTCGACGGTTATGCCAGTGCCCACCCCCGGGAAGGCATGCCGCTGGCGGTGACCGGCCTGACCGACCGCCAGTACCAGACCCTGCGCGCCTGGCTGGCGCTCGGTGCGCCGATGGATGCCCAGCCGCTGGCGCCGACGGCCCGCGAGGCGCAGCAGATCAGCCAGTGGGAAAACCTGCTCAACGCCCCGGGCGCCCGGGAAAGCCTGGTGGCGCGCTGGCTGTACGAGCACTGGTTCCTGGCCCACATCTATTTCGATGGCGGCGAATCCGGGCACTTCTACCAGTGGGTGCGTTCGCGTACGCCCAGCGGCCAGCCGATCGACCTGATCAACACCCGGCGCCCCAATGACGATCCCGGCACCCAGGTCTACTACCGCCTGTGGCCGGTGCAGGGGGCGATCGTCCACAAGACCCACATCACCTATGCCCTCAACGCGGCGAAGATGGCGCGGATCAAGACCCTGTTCTACAGCGGCAACTGGCAGGTCAGCGCCTTGCCGGGCTATGGCCCGCAGCGCCGGGCCAATCCGTTCGAGACCTTCGAGGCGATCCCGGCCGCGGCGCGCTACCAGTTCATGCTCGACAATGCCGAGTATTTCGTCGACACCTTCATCCGCGGGCCGGTCTGCCGGGGGCAGATTGCAACCGACGTGATCCGTGACAACTTCTGGGCGCTCTTCCAGGCGCCGGAGCATGATCTGTACATCACCGACCCGAGCTATCGGGGCAAGGCCACGCCGCTGCTGGCGATGCCCGGGCAGAACGACGATGTCGGCAGCGTGCTGAGCCTGTGGCTGGCCTACCGGGACAAGCGCAACGAATACGAGTCGCTGCGCACCGAAGCCTATGCCGCCGTGCCGGCGCCCAGTTGGTCGAGCCTGTGGGCCGGCAATGACAACGCCTTGCTGAGCATTTTCCGGCATTTCGACAGCGCCACGGTCAGCAAGGGGCTGATCGGCGAAGTCCCGCAGACCCTGTGGCTGTTCGACTATCCGCTGCTGGAGCGCACCTACTATCAGTTGGCGGTGAACTTCGACGTGTTCGGCAACGTTTCGCACCAGGCCCAGACCCGGCTGTACTTCGACCTCATCCGCAACGGCGCCGAGCAGAACTTCCTGCGTCTGATGCCGGCGGATTCGCGCGATGGCTATCTCGACGATTGGTACCAGAACAGCGGCAAGATCAAGATGTGGCTGGATTACGAGCGTATCGACGACAGCAAGCCGAGCGCGCTGAAGCTCCATGGCAAGGACCCGAAACTCGACTTTGCCAGGCAGTTGCTGGCGCGCTACGGCGATCTCAACGTCCACCCGGACCCGATCAACCGTTGTGACGGCGCCTACTGCTCGCGGCCCAATATCGACCCGGCGCTGCAGGAGGCCGAACAGTCCCTGAGCCGGCTGGCTTCGCGCCCGGCGGCTGGGCTCAAGGTGATCGACCAACTGCCGGAGGCGACGATGCTGCGCGTCGAGACCCGTGGCGGCAAACGCGAGGTCTACAGCCTGCTGCGCAACCGGGCCCACAGTAACGTCGCATTCATGCTCGGCGAGGCCTACCGCTACCAGCCGGGCCTGGATACCGTGACCATCTACCCCGGCGTATTGAGCAGCTATCCGAACTTCATGTTCAACGTGCCGGCCGAGCAGGTGACCGCGTTCGTCGATGCCATGGAGCAGGCCCGGGATGCGGCGGCGTTCGAGCAGATCGTCCAGCGCTGGGGCATTCGTCGCAGCCACCCGCAGTTCTGGTTCTATTTCCATGACCTGACGACGTACCTCAAGGAAACCGACCCGGTGAATGCCGGTGTGCTGGACATGAACCGCTACGAGAACCTGTAGGGCGTGTCCTGCTGAAAGTAGCGGCTGGGGGACGCCCCCAGCGCCCGCCGAAAGACCGTGGCAAAGGCGCCAGGGCTGCTGTAGCCCAGCTCCAGGGCGACCCGGGTCACGGCTTCACCGTTGCCCAGGCGCACCACCGCCGCCAGCAGGCAGGCCTGCTGGCGCCATTCGACAAAGCTGACCCCGGTATGCTGGCGGAACAGTCGGGTGAAGGTGCGGCGGCTCATGCCGGCGTCACGGGCCATGTCGTCGATGGCGACCTCCAGTGAGGGCTGGTCCAGCAGGCGGCGGCAGATCCGCGCCAGGCGAGGCTCCCGGGGCAGCGGCGCGTTCAGTGCCAGCCGGGGCATCCGGGCCATCTCGTGGAGCAGCAGGCCCAGCAGGTAGCTGTCACGCTCATTGCAGCTGCCGTTGCTGCCAACCTCGGCCGCCTGTGCCAGCAACTGGCGCAGCAGTTCGGAAACCTCCAGGACCTGGCACTGCCCGGCCAGTGCCAGGCGTTGCCCGGTTTCGGCCAGAACATAGGCGTTGAGCATGGTCACCGGGCCGCGCATGCACATGGCGTGCGGCAGGTCCGCAGGCACCCAGACGGCGCGTCCTGGCGGCACCACCCAGTCACCGTCGTCGGTGAATACGGTGATCACGCCACACCCGGCATAGGCGAACTGGCCGCGTTCGTGGCGGTGCGAGTCGAATCGCTGGCCGTCACGGTAGTCATGACGGGTGACGATGACGTCCTGGGCGCTGCTTGGGTAGAAGTCGGGCATGGGATAAAGGGGCAGGGGTTGATCTTTGGCCCATTTTTATCCTTATCTGGCCTTGAGCCGCAAGCGGGCCATTGCACCTGCGGGCAAAGTAGCCCGGAACTGATTATCCGGATGGTTTGCCATGCAGAAAAAACACCTGTTGCTCGCCGTGCTGGTCACGGCGGTCTGGGGCCTGAATTTCCCTGTCACCAAGCTCGGCCTGGCGCGGGTCGATCCCTTGCTGCTGACCGCGCTACGTTTCACCCTGGCGGCGCTGCCGGGGGTGTTTTTCATCCGCCGTCCGCAGGTGGCCATGGGCTGGATAGCCGCCTACGGAATGATTTTCGGCGTTGCCATGTGGGGCCTGATCAACTTCGGCATCAGCCTGGGAGTGCCGCCGGGGACGGCTTCGTTGCTGATCCAGACCAGCGCCTTCTTTACCCTGGGCTGGGGCGTGCTGCTGTTTCGCGAGACGCTGAAAGCGTCCCAACTCGTCGGCGCGCTGTTGGCGGCCCTGGGGTTGGCCTGCGTGCTGTTCGGCAGCCCGGTGGGGGCGAGCAGGGCCGGCTTGCTGCTGGTGGTATTGAGCGCCGTGGCCTGGAGCCTGGGCAACGTGCTGATCAAGCTGTCACGGGTCAAGGAGGTGTTTGCCTTTGTCCTCTGGGCCAGCCTGTTCGCACCGTTGCCACTGTTGCTGCTGGCCTGGCTCCGGGGCGGCGTGACACCCTTCGTCGAACTGCCGGGGCAGATCGGCGCCGGCCTGCTGGGCTCGCTGGCGTTTCAGGTGTATGGTGCCACGCACCTGAGCTACTGGGGCTGGAACCTGCTGTTGCGCGAGTACCCGTTGTCCCGGGTGGCGCCGCTGTCATTGCTGATTCCGGTCTTTGGCATTCTCGGCTCGATCCTGCTGCTGGGGGTCTGGCCAAGTCCGGCGGGTTGGCTGGCGAGCGCACTGATTTTCTCGGCGCTGCTGGTCGGCTCGACGAATGGGGTCTCGATGCTTTTCCGACAAAAATACTAGGACTTTGTCGAGTGGCGCGATTTGGCGTAGACTGACAGCAATCTGTGAGGAGATTCCATGAGCGCCATAACCATTACCGATGCCGCCCACGATTATCTGGCGGACCTGCTGTCGAAGCAGAACACTCCAGGGATCGGCATCCGCATCTTCATTACCCAGCCGGGCACCCAGTACGCCGAGACCTGCATTGCCTACTGCAAGCCGGGCGAGGAAAAACCGGAAGACACCGCGCTGGGCCTGAAAAGTTTCACCGCCTGGATCGATTCGTTCAGCGAGGCGTTCCTCGATGACGCGGTGGTCGACTACGCCACCGACCGCATGGGCGGCCAGCTGACCATCAAGGCGCCGAACGCCAAGGTGCCGATGGTCAATGCCGACAGCCCGATCAACGAGCGCATCAACTACTACCTGCAAACCGAGATCAACCCGGGGCTGGCCAGCCACGGCGGCCAGGTCAGCCTGATCGACGTGGTCGACGACGGCATCGCCGTGCTGCAGTTCGGTGGCGGTTGCCAGGGCTGCGGCCAGGCGGACGTGACCTTGAAGGAAGGGATCGAGCGCACCTTGCTCGAGCGCGTGCCCGAGCTCAAGGGTGTGCGTGATGTGACCGACCATACGCAGAAAGAAAACGCCTACTACTGAGTCCGGTAGCAGGGCGTTCGCTGCCTTGAGTCGCAAGAAACGGTGCCCGTGAGCACCGTTTTTTATTGGGGGCAGGATTTGTGGTGCCTGTGTCGGCCCATTCGCGGGCTTGCCCGCGAATACGTCCTGAAGCTCGCTAGCGCCCCCGCAGGTAATCGCGCAACCGCTCCTGCAGATACGGCACCCCCAGCGGATGCTCCAGGTACTCGGCAATCGGCATCATCCGCCAGTACTGTCCCTCATCGCCAAAATGGATCGCCTCGATCTCCACCGGGTCCAGTTGCCCCACCAGAAACCATGAGTGGCTGCCCGGCTGGGTGACGCTGGGGTAGCGTCGCGCCCACTCGATGCGTTCGGCGCCGATCCGCAGGGAGAACTCCTCGTCCAGTTCCCTCAGCGCGCATTCGCTCGGGGTTTCCTCGCCTTCGCGGCCACCGCCGGCAAAGTCCCAGTGGCCAGGGTAGGGGATGCCGTCCTTCATGTCGCGCAGGTAGGTCAACAACTGATCGCCGCAGAGCAGTGCCAGCTTGGCTCCGGAAAACGTCGGTTCGGGCATCGTTTTTTTCTCCGCCTGTTCAGGGTCGATACAAGTGGGCATGACCGGCCCGATACAGGGATGATTCGCTGAAATGGTCGCTGCCCAGTACCCGTCCCACCAGGATCAGCGCCGTGCGCCGAAATCCCTTGGCCTCGACCTTGGCCTGGATGTCCGCCAATGTGCCCTGTACCCAGTCCTGGTCGGGCCAGGTGGCGCGGTGAATCACCGCAACCGGGCAGTCCGCGCCGTAATGAGGCAGCAGCTCGGCGACGATCTTCGCCAGATGGTTGACCCCCAAGTGAATCGCCATGGTCGCCTTGTGCCGGGCCAGGTCGCCCAGCTCCTCGCCTGCGGGCATCGCGGTCTTGTCGGCGTAACGAGTCAGGATCACGCTCTGGGAGATATCCGGCAGTGTCAGCTCGGCACCGAGCAGGGCCGCGCAGGCAGCGGTGGCGGTGACCCCGGGAACGATTTCGTGGGCGATGCCCAGCTCGCGCAGGTGGCGGATCTGCTCGCCGATGGCGCCGTACAGCGATGGGTCGCCGGAATGCACCCGGGCCACATCCTGGCCGCGGGCATCGGCCGCCCTGATCAACTCGATGATCTGTTCCAGGTGCAGTTCGGCGCTGTTGATCACCTGGCTGGCGCCATGGCCCTCCAGCACGGCCGCAGGTACCAGTGAGCCGGCATAGATGATCACCGGGCAACTGCGGATCAGGCGCTGGCCCTTGACGGTAATGAGTTCCGGATCGCCGGGGCCGGCACCGATGAAATAGACGGTCATAAACTTCTCTGAACGGGCTGCGCGCAAGGTTCCATGGGCACCGGATTTATCCGCGAAGCCCTGACGGCAGTCGCTCGTTTCGCGTCGAGCGCACGCGGAGCTCGCCGGGTGGGTTTGCGGGTAAATCCTGGGTCCACATGAACAACGCTCATGCAGGAGGAGGGGATTATCCAGGGTTTTGCCCGGTCCAGGCCAGTGCGAAGGTCGCCTGCGGGTGCTTCTGGCGTGAAATAAGCAGGCTTGCCGGGGACTGTCCCTGTTGTTCGGCCAGGGCCAGGGCGGCACTTTCGGCAACGCCGTGGCAGCCAGTATGGGCGAAAGCCAGGCTGGAGCGATGGCTCAGATGTGGCTCGTAGGGTTGCAGCGCCGTGGCGCTGAAGAACAGCAGTGGCAGTTGCAACTGTCGAGCGAGTTCCAGCAATCCCGGCTCATGGCGTTTTCCATCGATACTGGCCAGCCCGGTGACTGCCGAGAGGTCGAGTCGACAGCTCTGCAGGGCACTTTCCAGCAGTTGCCGCAGGACCGACGCCTCGCAGCCTTGCCGGCAACCGAAGCCAGCCGCCAGGGCTGGCTGCGCGGGGGGCTTTGTCATGCCCGGTGCCGAGTGTCGGCCTTGCGACGGAACAGCCAGGCGCTGATCAGGCCCAGGGCCAGCCAGAACACCGCGTTGGTCAGTTGCGAGGCGATCTTGAACTGCGCCTCCAGTGCTTCTGGTGCCAGGCTGGAATGCACGTCCGGTTGCGGTGCACCGATCACGTGGGGCACCACGACAATGGCCACGCCCAGCAGCTTGAGCAGCCAATGCCGGCCGAACACGACCAGGGCGATGGCCACGGCAGTGGAGGCAGCGGTGCTGGCCCACCAGATCTGCCGTTGCAGCAGATCCGCCGCGGCGGTGCCGGGCAGTTCCGGCGGCAGGCCGAGGGTCGGTGCCAGGCAGAAGGTGGCGTAGCCGGCCAGCCCCCAGAGCAGCCCCTGGGAGGTGCGATTGGGCGTACGCAGGGTATACAGGCCGGCGAGCATCAGGGCGAAACCGACCGCGACCACCAGGTTGCCGCCGGTGGTGGACAGCACGCGCTGCCAGCCATCTTCCGGCTCCCACGCTGCTTCATCGTGGCCTTCGTGACTATGCCCGGCCATGGCGGCGCCGGTGTGCTCATGGGCTTCGCTGGCCGGGGCCTTCTCGTAGGTTTCCGCTTCGAGAATCAGGGGGGCGACCCAGAAGCTTTGCAGCAGGGTCAGCAGCAGGGCGGCCAGCAGTCCGCTGAAGCCGGCGGTTTGGGCGATACGCTTGATCATGGCAGGGTTCTCGGTGGCACGGCTCAGTGGCACGGGAAGGCGGCGCTGTGACGTGTATCGTGGGCAGCATTATGGACCGCATCGATGTGCGAGAACCCGGCGAAATAAACCAGCAGCACGCCGAGGACGCTGGCGCCGATGGCGGCGACGAGACGTTGGCTGCGGGTCGATGTGACGGTGCCGGAATGGCTGGCGGTGGTGACGGACATGGCGCTTCCTTCTGGGTCTTCAGCAGGCGGCCACGCGCAGAAAAACCTCGGCGGGCCGGGCCCGGAGGTTTCAACAGCGCCTGCCCACCGCAGGTTTGTCATTCGATATTTCCGGGCCGGTCTCCGGGCTCGCGAGGGGTTCCAGCCTGGCTCGAACCTTCCAGCATCACCTTCCCATGCCGGCTGGCACAGTGGATCTGACGCTTCTCTCGCTTACCGTTGCGGGGGCAGCACCGGACTTGTCAGGCATGATGAAGCATCCGCCGACGCACCGGTTTCCCGTTTCACCCTGTGAAGGGCACCCAGAACAGACGAGTAGGAAAGCATGCCATCTACCGGTGCGTCAACTGAGCTGCATGGTGACCACCGGGTCGAGAAAAGGTGGGGAGGGCTGCGGTAAAAAGCCGAACCTAAAGTTATTTCTAGAATAATAATCTCAATAAAAACAATGAGTTAGATAATGCTTTTAATCTTATATCTGAGCTGATCGATCGAAAACGGCTTACCGATCACCTGCATGCCGGCGGGTACTTCGAGGCTGTCGGCGTAGCCGCTGGCAAACAGCACCGAGAGTCCGGGGCGGACCTGGCACGCGGTCCTCGCCAGGTCTCGGCCGTCCATGTCGGGCAAGCCGACATCGGTCATCAGCAGGTCGATGGGGGTGGCGGTGTCATTGAGAAACTCCAGGGCCGCGTCGCTGCCGCTGGCCTCCAGGACCCTGAACTCCAGTTCCTCCAGCACATCGACAATCAGCATGCGGACAATGGCGTCGTCTTCGACGACCAGGATGGTGGAGCTGGCTGCGCACATAAGGGGTTTCCCAAAAAAGTGAAAGCGGAGCAGGAAGGTGCCTGTCTTTTGTATTGGTAAGCGGCCAATTGCCACAAGTTCTATTTCTTGTACAAAAATATTTTGCTGTACAAGAGAGTAGGATAGCGGGTCTGATTGATGCTGGGCAGTGCGAGGCAGGAAAATGCCTTCTACGCTGTGAGAAAAATGGATCCTTTTTTTACAAAATTACGTCAAACTCCTTGGTTTTCAAGACTTCCTCCGGGGCCCGAAATGAATTCACCGTCTTCGGTTGATGAGAGCAGTTTTCGCAAACTCCTGAGTCGCAACATCAGCCTGCCGCTTGGGGTGGGTGTGCTCAGCGCAGTGTTCTTCGTTTCCCTGATCAGCTATCTGCTTTCGGTGATCCAATGGGTGCAGCACACGGACCGGGTGATCAACAACATCAATGAGGTGATGACGCTGTCTGTGGACCTGGAAACCGGCATGCGCGGTTTCCTGATCACCGGCGATGAGCACTTCCTCGACCCCTATGAAGTCGCCAAGCCGAAGATCATGGCCGAACTGCGCGGCTTGCAGCAGTTGGTGGCGGACAACCCGCAGCAGGTCGATCGTTTCAGGCGCATCGAGGCCCTGCAGGGGGCCTGGACCGAATACGCGCAATCGATGATCGATCTGCAGCGCAGCAAGGGCGACTATCGCGAAGCGATCAAGGCCGGGCGTGGCAAGCGCCTGACCGACGAGATCCGCAGCGAGTATGCCAATGCCATCGACACCGAGCAGCAACTGCGCCTGTCCCGCAATGACGATGTGCGGCGTACCACCCTATGGAGCATCACTGCCTATCTGGTCTTCGTGCTGGGCCTGAGTGCGCTCCTGGCTTACGTTGGTAGAAGAGATTTACTAAATCTTTCAGCGAGTTATGGGAAGAATCTCGAGTCGCAACTGAAGAGTTCCGAGCGCCTTGAGAAGCAGGCCTGGCTGCGTGGCGGTCAGAACGAACTGTCCTCGCAGATGCTCGGCCAACTCGGGCTGAGCCCCCTGGGGCGCAATATTCTGCAGTTCTGCGCCCAGTACCTGGGCAGTGCCGTGGGTGTCCTGTATGTCCGTGAGGAGCATGGTGGTTTCCGGCGCATCGCCACCTATGGTCTGTCTCGCGAGCAGGAGCAGCAGCGGGTCGAGGTCTTCACCGATGAAGGTATTGTCGGCCAGGCCGCCACCGAGGACCGCCTGATTCGTCTCGACGGACTTCCGCAGGACTACTTCAAGGTCAGTTCCGGTCTCGGCGAGGGGTTGCCACGCCACGTGGTGGTGGTGCCGACACGCGACGATGGGCGAGTCAACGGCGTGATCGAACTGGGCTTCCTGCGTGAGCTCGTCGAGCGCGACATCGAATTGCTGGAGCTGATTGCCGGCAGTATCGGCACTTCCGTCGAGGCCGCCCGCTATCGCCAGCGCCTGCAGGAGGTACTGGCCGAGACCCAGCAACTCAACGAAGAGTTGCAGGTGCAGCAGGAGGAGCTCAAGACCGCCAACGAGGAACTGGAGGAGCAATCCCGGGTACTCAAGGAATCCCAGGTGCACCTGGAGACCCAGCAGACCGAGCTGGAGCAGAGCAACGAGCAGTTGGCCGAGCAGGCCACGGCCCTGGCCGAACAGCGCGACGCTCTGGACCGCAAGAACAGCGAGCTGAACCAGGCACAGGTCGAGCTGGAAGAACGGGCCGATCAACTGCAGCGTTCGAGCCGGTACAAGTCCGAGTTCCTCGCCAACATGTCCCACGAGCTGCGCACGCCGCTCAACAGTTCGCTGATCCTGGCCAAGCTGCTGGCGGAGAACCCCCAGGAAAACCTCACCGACGAGCAGGTCAAGTTCGCCGAGTCGATCTATTCCGCCGGCAACGATCTGCTCAACCTGATCAACGACATTCTCGATATCGCCAAGGTCGAGGCGGGCAAGCTTGAGGTGCGCCCCGAGAACACCAGCGTGGCACGGCTCGTTGAAGGCCTGGACAACCTGTTCCTGCCGCTGGCGAACGACAAGGGCCTGGGATTCAGCGTGGTGATCGAGGAGGGCGCGCCCGAGATGCTGTTCACCGATCGCCAGCGCCTGGAGCAGGTGCTCAAGAACCTGCTGTCGAACGCGCTGAAGTTCACCGAGCAGGGCCATGTCAACCTGACCGTTTCCAGCCGGCCCGGTGTCGGCATCGTCTTCAGTGTGCGCGACACCGGTATCGGCATTGCCGTCGAGCAGCAGGAAAGTATCTTCGAGGCCTTCCATCAGGCCGATGGCACCACCAACCGGCGCTACGGCGGTACCGGCCTGGGCCTGTCGATCTCCCGCGACCTGGCGGCGCTGCTGGGCGGTTCGATCAGTGTGGCCAGTGAGCCGGGTCGGGGCAGTGTGTTCACCTTGGCGCTGCCGCGCGAGTACACCATGGCCACCAACGAGGTCACCCAGGCTCCGGTGCCGGCCCACGTGCCGTCGATCATGGCGGCCAGCCCCCGTGTCGAGCCGCCGGCGGCGATCGAAACGCCGATCGAGCGTTTCGCCGACGATCGTGACAAGGCGCCGTTCACCACCCGCAGCATCCTGGTGATCGAGGACGAGCCGAGCTTTGCCCAGATCCTCTACGACCTGGCCCACGAACTGGGCTACCAGTGCCTGGTGGCCCACGGTGCCGACGAGGGCTTCGGGCTGGCGGCGCAGTTCATCCCGGATGCGATCCTGCTGGACATGCGCCTGCCCGATCACTCCGGCCTGACCGTGCTGCAACGCCTCAAGGAGCAGGCGTCGACCCGGCACATCCCGGTGCACGTGATTTCCGTGGAGGACCGCGTCGAAACCGCCATGCACATGGGCGCCATGGGCTACGCGGTCAAGCCGACCACCCGCGAGGAACTCAAGGAGGTCTTCTCCCGGCTCGAGGCCAAGCTGACCCAGAAGGTCAAGCGCGTCCTGCTGGTCGAGGACGACGACCTGCAGCGTGACAGCATCGCCCGGCTGATCGGCGACGACGACATCCAGATCACCGCGGTGGGGCTGGCTCAGGAGGCCCTGGACCTGCTGCGCGAGAATGTCTACGACTGCATGATCATCGACCTCAAGCTGCCGGACATGCTCGGCAACGAGTTGCTCAAGCGGATGTCCACCGACGAAATCCGCTCGTTCCCGCCGGTGATCGTCTACACCGGACGCAACCTGACCCGCGATGAAGAGGCCGACCTGCGCAAGTATTCGCGCTCGATCATCATCAAGGGCGCCCGCTCGCCGGAGCGCCTGCTCGACGAAGTGACATTGTTTCTGCACAAAGTCGAATCGCAGTTGTCCCATGAACGTCAGCGCATGCTCAAGACCGCCCGCAGCCGCGACAAGGTCTTCGAAGGTCGCAGGATCCTGCTGGTGGACGACGACGTGCGCAACATCTTCGCCCTGACCAGCGCCCTGGAGCACAAGGGCGCGGTGGTCGAGATCGGACGTAACGGCCGCGAAGCGATCGAGCGGCTCAATGAGGTCGAGGACATCGACCTGGTGCTGATGGACGTGATGATGCCGGAAATGGATGGTTATGAAGCCACCGTCGAAATCCGCAAGGACCCGCGCTGGCGCAAGCTGCCGATCATCGCGGTGACGGCCAAGGCGATGAAGGACGACCAGGAACGCTGCCTGCAGGCCGGCGCCAACGACTACCTGGCCAAGCCGATCGACCTGGACCGCCTGTTCTCGCTGATTCGCGTGTGGTTGCCGAAAATGGAAAGGATCTAGTGCAGCAGAACATCGACATTGAAATACGCCTGTTGATCGAGGCGATCTACCTCAAGTACAGCTACGATTTTCGCGATTACTCCGGTGCATCGATCAAGCGCCGGATCGTTCACGCCATGCGCCAGTTCGACTGCGCGACCATTTCCGCGCTGCAGGAACGGGTCCTGCACGACCCGGCGGCGTTCATGCAACTGCTGCAGTTCCTGACCATTCCGGTCAGCGAGATGTTTCGCGACCCCAGCCATTTCCTGGCGATTCGCCAGGAGGTGGTGCCGCTGCTGCGGACCTACCCGTCGATCAAGATCTGGGTGGCCGGCTGCAGCACGGGGGAAGAGGTCTACTCGATGGCGATCCTGCTGCGCGAGGAAGGCCTGCTGGAACGCACCATCATCTACGCCACCGATATCAATCCCAGTTCGCTGGAAAAGGCCAAGCAGGGAATCTTTTCCCTGGACAACATACCTGCCTATACCCGTAACTATCAGCTGGCGGGTGGGCAGCGGGAGTTTTCCGAGTACTACACGGCCGCTTATGGCTATGCGATTTTCGACAAGACGCTGCGTGAGAACGTGACCTTCGCCGATCACAGCCTGGCAACCGACAGCGTATTCTCAGAAACTCAATTAATTTCATGTCGTAACGTATTGATTTATTTCAATAAAAAGCTTCAGGATAGAGCCTTTGGCTTGTTTCACGAGTCGCTCTGCTACCGGGGGTTCCTCGCGCTGGGCAACAGGGAAACCCTGGAATTTTCCTCCTTTGGCAAGCAGTTCGAGACCTTGGTCAAGCAAGAGCGGATCTATCGCAAGCTATGAACAGACTGGCCCTTGAGTTCACCCAGCGACAGCGTGTCGAAGCCATAGCGATGGGGGCTTCGGCTGGCGGTGTCGAAGCGTTGCTGACGGTGTTCGGCGAGTTGCCAAGAGGTTTCGGCCTGCCGATCATCGTGGTGCTGCACCTGCCCGAGGAGCGCCAGAGCCACCTGGCCGAGGTATTCGCCCGGCGTGTGTCGATGCCGGTCAGGGAACCGGCCGACAAGGAACTGATCAGTCCCGGTACCCTGTATTTCGCGGCACCCGGTTATCACCTGTCGGTGGAGCAGGACCGCACGTTTTCCTTCAGTTGCGAGGCGCGCGTGCACTATTCGCGTCCCTCCATCGACTACCTGTTCGAATCGGCCGCCGATGCCTATGGCTCACGACTGCTGGCGGTGCTGCTGACCGGAGCCAACCACGATGGTGCCGGCGGACTGGCCCAGGTCAAGGCCCAGGGTGGCCTGACGGTGGTGCAGGACCCGCGCGAGGCGCGGGTGGCCACCATGCCCGAGGCGGCCCTGGCGCTGCATACTCCCGACTACATACTCCCTCTTCGCGGCATTGGCCGCCTGCTTGCCGAGCTGGAACGAATCGCATGCTAAGTACTATCCAGGCCAAACTGCTGATCGTCGACGATCTGCCGGAAAATCTGTTGGCGCTGGAAGCGCTGATCAAACGTGAGGATCGTGTCGTCTACAAGGCCCACTGCGCCGACGAGGCCCTGTCGCTGTTGTTGCAGCATGAATTCGCCATGGCCATTCTCGATGTGCAGATGCCCGGCATGAACGGTTTCGAGCTGGCCGAACTGATGCGCGGCACGGAAAAGACCAAGAACATTCCCATCGTGTTCGTCAGCGCCGGCGGGCGTGAGCTCAACTATGCCTTCAAGGGTTATGAAAGCGGCGCGGTGGACTTTCTCTACAAGCCGCTGGACACCCATGCGGTGAAGAGCAAGGTCAACGTCTTTGTCGACCTGTACCGGCAGAGCAAGGCCATGAAGCAGCAGGTCGAGGCCCTGGAACAGAGCCGGCGCGAGCAGGAGGCACTGCTGCGCGAGCTGCAGGCGACCCAGGAGGAACTGCAACGCGCGGTGCGCATGCGCGACGATTTCATGTCGATCGTCTCCCACGAGGTGCGCACGCCGCTCAACGGGCTGATCCTCGAAACCCAACTGCGCAAGATGCACCTGGCCCGCAACAACGCCGCGGCCTTCACCCTCGACAAAATGACGGCCATGGTCGAGCGTGACGAGCGGCAGATCCGGAGCCTGATCCGGCTGATCGAGGACATGCTCGACGTGTCGCGTATCCGCACCGGCAAGCTGTCGATCCGCCCGAGCCGCTTCGATCTGTCGCAGCTGGTGAGCAAGCTGCTGGAAGGCTTTGCTCCCCAGGTCCAGGCTGCCGAATCGACCCTCAACTTCGAGACGAGCGGCCCGGTGGAAGGCAACTGGGACGAGTTCCGTATCGAGCAGGTGGTTTCCAACCTGCTGACCAACGCTGTGCGCTACGGTGCGAAAAGCCCGATCGATGTCCGCGTCTATACACGGGACAATCAGGCCTGCATCGAGGTCCGTGACCGCGGTATCGGCATCAGCGAAGAGAACCAGAAACGTATCTTCCAGCAGTTCGAGCGGGTTTCGGCGGCCCATGCGGTCGCCGGGCTGGGGTTGGGCCTGTTCATTTCCGAGCAGATCGTCGCCGCCCATGGCGGTACCATCACGGTCAGCAGCCGGTTGGGTGAAGGCTCAACCTTTTGCGTTCACCTGCCGTTACAGGAAAACCGGTAAACCGACGCAACCTCCGGGCGGGCCGGTGGTCGTATGGGCAGAATTTTGAGAATGAAGGTTTTCCATGAGTGAAGATGCACAAGACGTCGTCCTGATCGTCGAGGACGACCCGTCGATCCTGATGGTGTTGTCGGCCTATCTGTCCAGTGTGGGCTATCGGGTGCTGCAGGCCGAAAACGGCGAGCAGGCATTCGAGATACTGGCGACCAAGCCCAACCTGGACCTGATGGTTACGGACTTCCGGCTGCCCGGCGGGATTTCCGGGGTCGACATCGCCGAGCCCGCGATCAAGCTGCGCCCGGACCTGAAGGTTATTTTCATCAGCGGTTATCCGGCGGAGATCCTCGAGACGGACAGCCCGATCACCCGCAAGGCGCCGATCCTGGCCAAGCCGTTCGACCTCGATACCCTGCAGGAGCAGATCCAGCGCCTGCTGGCCTGACTCAGGCGTTGATCATTTCCCGCACCCTGGCCGTCAGCAGGTCCAGATTGAAGGGCTTGGTGATCATCTGCATGCCCGGATCGAGGAAGCCGCCGCGTACTGCCGCATGCTCGGCATAGCCGGTGATGAACAGCACCTTGAGCCCGGGGCGCAATTGGCGACCGATCTCCGCCAGTTGCCGGCCGTTCATCCCCGGCAGGCCGACATCGCTGATCAGCAGGTCGATGCGCTGGCCGGACTCCAGCACCGGTACGGCGGCATTGGCGTCCGCCGCCTCGACGAAGTGGTAGCCCAGCTCGCTCAACACATCGCGCACCAGCACCCGCACGGCCGGGTCGTCCTCGACGATCAGCACGGTTTCGCCTTCCGCAGCGTGTGAGGTCGGCAGCAGTTGCAGCGAATCGTCCTGCAGTGTCGGCTCGCCCTTGTAGCGCGGCAGGTAGAGGTTGACCGAGGTGCCCTGGCCGACATGGCTGTCGATGCTGACGTGGCCATGGGACTGCTTGCTGAAACCGTAGATCATCGATAGGCCGAGGCCGGTGCCCTGGCCGATCGGCTTGGTGGTGAAGAACGGGTCGAATACCCGGCTGATGATGCTCTCCGGCATGCCGCAGCCGGTGTCGCGGACCTGCAGCAGCACATAGTCGCCGGGTTCCAGGTGGCCCTGGGTCTGGGTGAAGGCCAGGTCCAGCGTCTGGTTGGAAGTGCTGACCAGCAACTGGCCGCCGTCCGGCATGGCGTCGCGGGCATTGATCACCAGGTTGAGCAGGGCGCTTTCCAGTTGATTGGGGTCGGCTTCGGCGGTCCACAGCGCCTCGGCCAGGTTCATGCGCAGTTCGATGCTCTCGTCCAGGCTGCGATGGAGCAGTTCGCCCATGGATCTGACCAGCTCGTTCATGTCCACCGGCTTGGAGTCCAGCGACTGGCGTCGGGAGAAGGCCAGCAGCCGGTGGGTCAGGCCGGCGGCGCGGTTGGCCGAGGTCACGCCGAGGTCGATGAGGTTTTCCAGGTCCTCCAGACGCCCGCGCGCCAGTCGGCGCTTGAGCAGTTCCAGGCTGCCGATGATGCCCGTCAGCATGTTGTTGAAGTCGTGGGCAATGCCGCCGGTCAGTTGGCCGACCGCTTCCATCTTCTGCGACTGGCGCAGGGCTTCCTCGTTGTGACGCAGTTGTGCAGTGCGTTCCTCGACCTGTTGCTCGAGGGTTTCCAGGGTTTCCTTTAGCCGCAATTCGCTCTGGCTCAGGTCGATCAGCCGGTCACGGGCTTCGTACTGTCGCCTTCGGCCGCGAATGGCCGACGTCACCTGGCTGATCAGGGTCACCGGATGAAAGGGGCGCTCGAGGAAGGTGACGTTGCCCAGCTGGCTGCCGAAGCGGGAAGAGGCCGGTCGTTCCGGGCCGCCATGATGGGTCAGCAGGACGATCGGCAGGTCCGACCAGGCCGGTTGTTCCTGCAGGTGCTGCAGCAGCGGCTCGAGGTCGGTCGTCTGCAAGGCCTCGATGGCGATGATCAGCAGGCCGGCACCGAGCTTCAGTTCGTCGCACAGTGTCGGCAGGTTCTGCGCGACCACCCCGCTGAATCCGGCCTGTTCGAGGACCATCCGCGCAATCTGGCTGTCGCGCCCCCAGGGCGCGAGAATGATCGCCCGTTCGGAGACCTCGTCGCGCAGACTCACAAGTCTGCGTCCTGCAGCAGCGGCAGGTCCTCGCCGAGATAGGTCGGAACGCCGCGCAGCACGCCCTGGAAGGCCTCCAGCGGTTCGCCGATGGTCATCCCGCGCGGGCTGATGCGGTATTCGCGAATGGTCGACTCATGGGAGCCGGTGCGTTTCTTGATGATCGACATCGCCCGGCGCACCTGGCCGAGGGCCTCGAAGTAGCGCAGCAGGATCACCGTGTCGGCCAGGTAGGTGATCTCCACCGGGGCCTGCATGTCACCGACCAGCCCGTGTTGGGCGACGGTCATGAACGTCGCGGCGCCGCGGCGATTGAGGTACAGCAACAGTTCGTGCATGTGCAGGATCAGCGCGTTTTCTTCCGGCATGGCCGCCTGGTAGCCGTTGATACTGTCGATCACCACGGTCTTGATATGGCCCTCGTCCACGCAACGTCGGACCTTGTGGGAGAACTCCCCGGGGGAGAGTTCGGCGGCGTCGACCTGGTCGATCCACAGGTTGCCGGTGGCGCGCAGGGCGGCAAGGTCGATGCCGATGTTCTTCATGCGCTCGTACAGCAGGCCCAGTTCCTCGTCGAAGATGAACAGCGCGGCCTTTTCACCGCGGGCCACGGCTGCTGCGGCGAAGATCATCGCGATCAGGGTCTTGCCGGTACCGGCCGGGCCGAGAATCAGCGTGCTGGAGCCGGTTTCGATGCCGCCGCCGAGCAGGGCGTCCATCTCCTTGATACCGCTGCTCAGCTGCTGGCGCAGGTACTCGCCGCGATGCTCGGCCGCCACCAGGCGCGGGAACACATGGACGCCGTCGTTGCTGATGGTGAAGTCATGGTAGCCGCCGCGGTACTTCTGCCCACGGTACTTGACCACCCGGACCCGGCGCCGTTCGGCGCCGTAGTTGGGTGCCAGTTCCTCGAGCCGGATCACCCCGTGGGCGACGCTGTGCACGGTCTTGTCGAGAGATTCGTTGGTCAGGTCGTCGAGCAGCAGGACCGTGGCGTCGTAGCGCACGAAGTAATGCTTGATCGCCAGGATCTGCCGGCGGTAGCGCAACGAACTCTGGGCCAGCAGGCGGATCTCGGACAGGCTGTCGAGCACCACGCGGGTCGGCTTGACCCGTTCGACCGCCTCGAAGATCTGCCGGGTGGCTTCGCCCAGTTCCAGGTCCGAGGAATACAGCAGGCTCTGCTGGTGTTCGGTATCGAGCAGGTTCTCCGGCGGCGTCAGCTCGAAGATCTCGATGTTGTCGTCGAGGTCCCAGCCATGGGAGCTGGCCCCCTGGCGCAGTTCCTCCTCGGTTTCCGAGAGGGTGATATACAGCGAGCGTTCCCCGGCGGCGGCACCGGCCAGAAGGAACTGCAATGCGACGGTGGTCTTGCCGGTACCGGGTTGGCCTTCGAGCAGGAACACATGGCCGCGGGACAGGCCGCCGGAAAGAATGTCGTCCAGGCCTTCGATGCCAGTGGCTGCCTTGGGTGTGCTGGGGGCAGTGGATGTAGTCAATTCCAGGGGCTCTTTTGGCTGGGAGTTCCTTACTGGACCTTCAGCGTCACCCACGGTTCCCCACTTCAACGGCGCTATTGTGTCTGTGTGGGAGGGCTACAGGCCTTGCTGCAACGCCGGGTCATCCGGATTCTGCTGCTCCAGCTGGGCCAGCAGGATCTGCACGTTCTGCAACTGGCCGCTTTCCTTCCAGTAGGCGATCAGCAGCACCCGGGCCTTGCGGTTCGCCGGGTGGCGCTGGACCAGTTCCTCCAACTGGCGCTGGGCGGCCTCGAGCTGGTCGAGATCATGCAGGGTCGTGGCGAGCTTGAAGCGGTACTCGCTGTTGTCCGGCTCCAGTTCCACCGCCTTGGCCAGGCTCAGCAGCGCATATTCGCTCTGCCCGTGGTGCAACAGCCACACACCCAGGGCATGTTGCAGGTAAGCCGACTGCGGTTGCAGCTCCAACTGCCTGGCCAGCAACTGGCGGGCCTGGTCCGGCTGGTTGCGTTTATCCAGCAGTTCGACCTGCGCGACCACTGCCTTGAGGTTGTTCGGCTCCAGTTGCGAGACGCGTTCCAGGGACTGCTGGGCTTCGTCCAGCTGCCCCTCATGCAGGTACAGCCGGGCCAGCTGGAACTGCGCCTCGGCGCTTTCCGGCTGGGCCTTGAGGGTGCGTTCATATTCGTCGACCACCTGCTGCAGCGGACCGAAGTACAGTCCCTGGTCGTCCGGTGAGAGGCCGAGCATGGCATTGGCCGCGGCGAAACGGACTTCCTGTTCGCTGTCTTCCAGCACCGGCCCCAGCAGCAGGCTGCGCTGGGCCCCTGGCACCAGCCCGACGATGCTCTGGATCGCTGCTTCGCGCACCAGCGCCGACGGGCTCTGCAGGTCCGCATCGGCCAATTTCAGCGCGCGCGGGCTGGGGTAGTTGGGCAGTTCGGCATGCAGCGCGGCGCGGCGGATGTCCGAGAGGTCGGTGCGCGCCAACTGCTGATACAGCACCCGCGCAGCCCCCGGCAGGCCGTTGTGCGCCTGCTTGAGCGCCTGGCCGTAGTTGACGTGCGGCGCCTGGGGCGCGGCCAGCTTGCCGGGCAGCTTGTGCCAGATGAAGCCGAGGGCGAGCAGTAGCGACAGGCTGATCAGCAGATAGCGGCGGGGCTTCGTCATGCAGGGTCCGTGAGCTGGCGAGCTTTTCGTGAGGTTGCCAGCTTCGGTCAGCAGCGTCCCGGAGTCAAACCCCGGGGCTCAGTTGAGGACGTATTCCACCGGTTGCAGCGGTGGCGGCAGGTCGCGGTGGCCGAGGCTGGCGAGGATTTCGCGTTCCACGGTGCGCAGGATCGCGCTGCAGGGCAGGTCGTTTTCATCGAAGCCGAACGGGTCCTCCAGGTCATCGCCAATCTCGTCCAGGCCGAGGAAGGTGTAGCTGACGATGGCGGTGAACACCGGCGTCAGCCAGCCCAGCGGTTCGGCCATGGCGAAGGGCAGGAGGATGCAGAACAGGTAGATGGTCCGGTGCAGCAGCAGGTTGTAGGGGAAGGGCAGTGGTGTCAGCTTGATCCGTTCGCAACTGGCCTGGACCTGGCTGAGGCTGAGCAGCAGCCCGGCGAGTACCGTATAGCGCCATTCGCTGATCAACCCCTGGTGCGCCAGGGCCTGGCAACGGGCGCCGATGGCTTGCAGCAACTGGTCGGTGACATTCGGGTGGCCGGGGTCTGGCATGTCCTGCTGCCAGGGACTGATGGCCTGGCGTTCGTCTTCCCGGCGCAGGCGGGCGATCAGGCCATGGGCGAAGCCGCAGAGCTCGCGCAACAGCACGGTGCGCTGCGGACCCTCGCCGAGCACCTGGCTTTCGCGGATCACCGAGCGGATATCGATGATCATCTGCCCCAACTGTTTGCGGCCCTCCCACCAGCGGTCGTAGCAGGCGTTGTTGCGAAAGCTCATGAAGATCGACAGCGACAGGCCGAGCAGGGTGAACGGCGTGGCGTTGACCTTGGAAAAAAGCTCCGGGCGCGCGGTTTCCACCAGCACGATGACCGCGGCGAGGAGGGTCACCATCAGGCAACGCAGGGCAATCCGGCGGGCGATCGAACCCTTGAGGGAAAACAGGATGGCGAACAGGTTCGGCTTGGGGCGGACGATCATGGGCAGGAACTGCTTGAAGCGCGGGGTTTACGCAGGCGTAGACTAGAAGTCCGGGTCGGGCTTGTCCAATCGCTTTATCCGACGGTTTGATCGACGATGTCTATCAACAGGACATCGAGTGCAGCTTTGGATTATCAGCTCTCGAAAAGCCGTGCGCTGAAAGGGGATGAGCCCTTGACCGAACTCATCCCTTTCTTCTCGCAGCCTCAGCCAATATTAGGCTTTCAGTCGGTTAGCCGAACATGGCGAATGCATCGCCGCTGTTGGCTGGCAGGTTGATGATCTGGTTGTCCGCCGTCTGGATCTGTTCGATGGTGTCGTAACCGGCGAACCAGTCCTTCAGGCGCACGCCTTCCTGTGGAATCTCTCCGGCCGCCACACTGTTGTTGTGCAGATAGAGGTCATTGCCGACACGATCGAGCAGCATTCCGGAACCAAGGAAGTTCAGGACCAGCTTGTCGCCATAGCTGGTGCCCGTGTCCTGAATGGTGACCAACTGGTTGGTGTTGACGATATAGGTATCATCGCCTTCGCCGCCGTCGGCAAAGCCTCCGGACTTCATTTGCCATGGGAACTCGACCTTCAGGCCCATTTGCAGCGTGTCATTGCCCGCGCCGCCGAACAGCGAGAAGTTGTTGCCGGCACCGATCAGGATGTCGGCACCATCGCCACCATCGGCGGTACCGCTGATCACGGTAATCGTGTCATTACCGGCTTCACCAAAGGCGAAGGTGCCCCGGTCATCTGGAGCGCTGATGATGATGTCATTGCCATTTCCGCCGTACAATATATCGGCCTGCGGACCGGCGGCCGTAACGTCAACTGCGAACGGCCCGAGCGCGGTATAGAGGCTGCCGTAAATGACATCATCGCCGTCACCGCCGTAGATGGTGTCATTGCCCAGGCCGCCTTCAAGGCCGTTGGCAACTGCGTTACCGGTCAGGATATCGTTGAAATTGCTGCCGATGAGACTCTCGACGTTGATCAGTACATCGCCCTCGGCATCTCCACCCTGATTGACGCCTGTCAGCAGGTTGATATTTACGGCGGTGCTGCTGTTGGCATACCAGGCTGTGTCGATGCCTTCGCGGCCATCGATCACATCGGCACCGGCACCTCCAATGAAGTTGTCGTTGGCAGTCGAACCCGACAGCGTGTCGGCAAACCGGCTACCCTGGAAGAGTTCGATTCCAGTATAGGTGTCACCGGCGGCGTCACCACCGTTGACCTTGGTCTTCAGGTCGATGGTGACTCCTGCGTCCGAGCTTTCATAGCTGATCAGATCGATGCCCGTGCCGCCATTGAATGCCATGGCTCGGCTGTCGCCAACAAAGATGTCGTTGTAGTTGGAACCCAGAATCGCTTCGATGCTGTTGTATGTATCACCCCGTGCGATACCCGAGTGAACTCCGGTCCGGAAGTTGAGGTTTACGCCGACGGCGCTTTCCGTGTAGCTGACCGTATCGGTACCTGCGCCGCCAATGAACTGATCGGCCCCGTCGCCACCATAGAATGTGTCGTTTCCAATCCCGCCGGTGATGATGTTGTCACCAGCGTTGCCGTAGCCGGTAAAGGCCCCGGTGCCGGTATAGGTCAGGCGCTCGATGTTGGCCGACAGGGTGTGCGCGCCATAACTGGTACGGACCTCGTCGTTGCCTCCACCGGCCTGCTCGATGATGGCAGTACCGAGTGTGTTGCTGATGATGTAAACATCGTCACCGGCACCCCCTTCGAGCGTCGCATTGAGGGTGTCGATGCTGAAGGTGTCGTCGAACGCCGAGCCGATAACCCTCTCGACGTTGACCAGGGTATCGCCTTCGGCATCACCACCCATACCGGTCCGGCCTACGACGCCATAACGAAGGTCGACGTTGATAGCTGCGGTGGATGACGAATAGTTGACGGTGTCGGTACCGTTGCCGCCATCGATCTTGTCGGCACCCGCACTTCCTAGAATCAGATCATTGCCACCCAGTCCGTTGATCTCATCATTCCCGCTGGTTCCTGCCAGCGTGTCCGCCCCATCTGTTCCGTTTATCACTGCCATTTGTTACTTCCTTGCGTTGCTGAATCCTGTCCCTGGTAAGCGGTAGACCGCTCACTGCACATGGGCGGATTATCGACTGAATCGATCGAAGTATGAAAGGGCGACAGGAAAGCCCCGAGGCCAGGGACACTCGGGGCTGTGGGGGAGTGGCAGAGTCTTAATAGCGGGCCGGGCGATAAATCGGCGGGTGGGCGGGATAACCGCCGCTGTAACCGCCTGAGAAGCCATAGTCGTAGCCTGCATTGTACTGCATGGCAAGAGCATGGGTGTTGCCCGCTATGTAACCCGCTTTATAGCCACTGTTATACCCATTGTTGTATCCGACAGTGTAAGCCGAAGCGTAACTCAGGGGTCTGGCGGGCACGTTACTATGGCAAGTAGTGCGGCAGGCGAGCGCGGCCTGGCTGGGTGTCGCGATCAGCGGGCAGATAATCCCCGCTGCAACCAGCAAGGCCAATGCAAGCCCTTTTCGGGAGCGCAAGGAGTACGCCGTTTTTGTCTCCCCGGAACGGGCCGACGACGAAAGAACGATAGGAGTCATTTCAGTATCCCTCTGGATCAAACCAATACACTCAGGTGCAAACCCTGAACCCTTCACGTGCCCGCCTCAGGGGGTGTTGGCGACCACGCCGTCTCCCTGCTGGCTTACGCTCGCGTCTTCGCTGATGCCTGCGGTATAGGCGCCATTGGGAGAAATGGCGTCGGCACAGTCGTTGCCACCGGCGCCAAGGGAAGTGATCGGGATGAGCGTAGCGCCGGTGAGATGGTAGGCAAAGGCTTCACTTTCACCATTGACCTCGCCGCAACCGACGACGATGCCATTGTTGGAAATCGCCTTGGCGACGGCTTGCGAACTGCCCGACAAGAGTGGGATCGGGATGCCGTTGGTACCTGTTGCGGGGTCCCAGACGAAGGGCCCGGTCAAGCCGCCGGCTTTCACCCGGTTGCCGGTGATCTGCCCCGAAGCATTCATGGCTACCCCGGAGTTACGCAATGAGGTACTGCCGTTGATGGTCGTCATCACTGCTGGCGCGCTGGTACCGCCGGCCGGCCATTGCACGGTTTTATACACACCGGGCGTGCCGCTGCCGGTGCCGGTGTAGTAGCAGGTGCCGAGGATTTGTCCGATTGCATTGATCGCACTGGCCTCGCAGTAGCTGGCCCCGCTGGGCACGGTTAACACGGTATAGCTGCTGGTGAGAGTGGTCCAGAGCACGGCCAGGTTTTTTCCCAGGCCTCCGACCCCCGCCGGGCAATTGCCGATGACCGATGGGGTCGCAGCGTCATTGATATCCACCACGTTGCAGTTGTCGACCGAGCCGAGCAGCGGCGGTTGCAGGAGGTTCGCCGCCCCGGCGGCGCTCCAGTACACCGGAGAGCTCACCCCCGTGGGGCTGATGCTGTTGCCCACCACGATACCTGCCTGGTTGACGGCAACGGTTTCTGTCTCTACGTCAGCTACCAGGTGCAGCGCGGCGAGAGGGGGCAGTGGTTGCATTTGCACAGGGGCTGCACTGGGATTGTTCAGATTCCATTTGACACCCTGGCCTACTTCGTTGGCGTCTTCACAGGTGCCAATGGCCACGGCGGTGCTGAGCGGCGCATTATTGACCGCGTCGGCGGTGCAGCTCGCTTGCACGCCACTGGGGGAGGCGAACAGGGAGGGCAGGGCCGTGGCCCCGCCAGCGGTAGTGTCATAGACGGCTCGGGTGATGAAGTTTGTGCCTTCGGCCCTGCCCACAGCCACATGGAAATCATTGAGAGCAGCCACCAGGGTATTGCTGAATGAGCCGTTGCCGATGCTATAGGCCCATCCGGCAGCCTGTGCCGTCATGGCCAGGTTGGCGACGGCGATAGCCAGGCCAAGTGAGGTGACAAGACGAGGGGGAATTTTCATGACGCTTCTCCTTGCGATGAGTGCGCGCACGATCTATGCGCGTCCTTAACGTACCCAGCGCCTGCTTCCCCGGTAACTGTCAGAAATGACAGTTCGTTAGAGTATTTCGGAGTTGATGAAATATCTTGTAACACTATCGCCCGGTGTTGTTCATGCATGAAAAAAAGCCCCGCAACCCAAGGGCTGCGGGGCCGAAGCGGTCGGAGGGGCATCCAACCGGGAGAGCTTGAATCAGTTGCTGGCGACGGTCTGCGGCGTGAAACCGCCTCCCAGCGCCTTGTAGATCGCGACGATGCCGCGATACAGGTCAACCTCGGCCTGGGCCTGGCTGTCTTCCGCGGCCAGGCGTTCGCGCTGGGCATCGAGCAGCACCAGGAAGTCCACGCTGCCTTCGCGATAGCGGATCGCGGCCAGGTCGGCGGCGGCACGGCTCGATTCGCTCTGGCGAATCAGCGAGATCAGCCGCTGCTGGCGCTTGCCGTAGTCGGTGAAGGCGTTCTGCGATTCCTCCAGGGCCAGCAGCACCTGCTGCTCGTAGGTCGCCAGGGCACCTTCGGCCTCGGCATTGGCGCCGCGCAGGCGGGCCCGCACGCTGCCCAGGTTGAACGCCGGCCAGGTGATGCTCGGGCCCAGGGCCCAGGCATTGGCTGCCGACGAGCCGATCTGCGAGCCACGCCCGGCGGTGAAGCCGAGGAAGCCGCTGAGGCTGACCCGTGGGAACAGGTCGGCCTTGGCCACGCCGATCCGTGCAGTGGCGGCGGCCAGCTTGCGTTCGGCGCTGAGGATGTCCGGCCGACGCTGCAGCAGGTCACCCGGGTTGCCAATGGCCAGGGCCTTGGAAATCGCCGGCAGCTCCTTCGGGCTCAGGTCCACCGTCAGGCTGTCCGGACGCTCGCCGAGCAGGGTCGCGATGCGGTTCTTCTGCCGGGCCTGCTCGGCCTGCAATTGCGGCACGCTGGCCTCGACCGCCGCCAGGCGGGCATCGGCGCGGACCACGTCGAGCTGGTCGCCGACACCGGCATCGCGCAGGCTTTCGGTGATGCCCCGGGACTCCTGCTGGTTCTTCAGGTTGGCCAGGGCGATCTTTTCCCGCAGTTGCGCGCCGCGCAGTTGCCCGTAGGCATCCACCAGTTCGGCGATCATCGTCACCTGCAACTGGTACAGGTCGGCTTCGGCCGCCTGCTGGTCGGCGTCGGCGGCCTCCAGGTTGCGCTGGATGCGGCCGAACAGGTCGACTTCCCAGGCCATGTCCAGCCCCAGGTCATAGCGTTCGCTGTTGACCCGGCTTTCGGTCTGCCCAGGCACCTGGCCCTTGCCGAGGTTGGCGCTGGCACGGCTGGTGATGGTCGGCATCGCATCGTCGCTGACATCGTCGCGGATCGCCCGCGCCGCCTTCAGGCGGGCGAAGGCGACACGCAGGTCACGGTTGCCGCTCAGGGACTGGGTGACCAGTTGGTTGAGGGTCGGATCGTCGAACTGTTGCCACCAGACACCCTCGAAACGCGCGCGGTCGAAGTTCTTGCGATCGGCGCTGTCATCGCTGGCGGCGCTGATCTTCGCCGCCGGGGTGTCGGGGGTCTTGTAGTCCGGGCCGACGGCACAGGCGCTCAGCGCCAGTACCAGCAGGCTCGGGAGAAAGGCCTTCATACTGCTCATTGTTGCGCCTCCAGCTTGAGGGCCCGGGCAGCCTTGCGAGCTTCACCACGCTCGACAAAGCGGCGGATCAATACATAGAACACTGGGGTCAGCAGCAGACCGAAGAAGGTCACGCCGAGCATCCCGGAGAACACCGCCACACCCATGGCATGACGCATTTCGGCACCGGCACCGCTGGAGAACACCAGGGGTACCACACCCATGATGAACGCCACCGAGGTCATCAGGATCGGCCGCAGACGCAGGCGGCAGGCTTCCAGTACCGCGCTCAGCGGGTCGAGACCTTCTTCCTGCTTGTCCTTGGCGAACTCGACGATCAGGATCGCGTTCTTGCACGCCAGGCCCACCAGTACGATCAGGCCGATCTGGGTGAAGATATTGTTGTCGCCACCGGACAGGATCACCCCGGCAATCGCCGACAGCAGGGTCATCGGTACGATCAGGATCACCGCCAGCGGCAGGCTCCAGCTTTCATACAGGGCCGCCAGTACCAGGAACGCCAGCAGTACGCAGAGCGGGAACACCAGCAATGCGGTGTTGCCCGAGAGGATCTGCTGGTAGGTCAGGTCGGTCCACTCGTAGGTCATGCCGTTGGGCAGTTCCTCCTGCAGCAGCTTCTCGATCGCCGCCTGGGCCTGGCCGGAGCTGTAGCCCGGGGCCGCGGCACCGTTGATTTCGGCGGTGATGAAGCCGTTGTAGTGCATCACGCGGTCCGGCCCCGAGGTGTCGCTGACCTTGATGAAGGTCGCCAGCGGGATCATCTCGCCCTTGTTGTTGCGGACCTTCAACTGGCCGATCTGGTCGGATTCGAGGCGGAACTGCTGTTCGGCCTGGACGTTGACCTGATAGGTACGACCGAAGCGGTTGAAGTCGTTGGCATACAGCGAACCCAGGTAGATCTGCAGGGTGTCGAAGATGTCGCTGACGGCCACGCCATGGGTCTTGGCCTTTTCGCGGTCGATCGCGGCATCGACCTGCGGCACGTTGACGGTGTAGCTGGTGAACAGGTTCGCCAGCTCCGGCACGCTGTGGCTCTTGGCAATGATGTTCATGGTTTCCTTGTACAGCTCGTCGTAGCCCAGGTTGCCCCGGTCCTCGATCTGCAGGCGGAAGCCACCGATGGTGCCCAGGCCTTGAACCGGCGGCGGCGGGAAGATCGCCATGTAGGCTTCCTGGATCCCGGCGTACTTGCCGTTCAGCGCACCGGCGATGGCGCCGGCCGACTCACTGGGGTCCTTGCGCTCGTCGAACGGCTTCAGGGTGACGAACACGATGCCGGCGTTCGGGCTGTTGGTGAAACCGTTGATCGACAGGCCGGGGAAGGCCACCGCGCTTTCCACGCCAGGCTGTTTCAGGGCCAGGTCGGACATGCGCTTGATCACGTCCTCAGTACGGTCCAGGCTCGCCGCGTCCGGCAGTTGGGCGAAGGCCACCAGGTACTGCTTGTCCTGGCCGGGCACGAAGCCGGTCGGCGTGGTCGAGAAACCGAGCCAGGTCAGCACGATCAGGCCGGCGTAGAGCACCAGCGCCACGCCGCTGACGCGGATGACACGGGCCACCGCACCGACGTAGCCATGGCTGGCGCGGTCGAAGAAGCGGTTGAACGGACGGAACAGCCAGCCGCCGAGCAGCGCGTCGAGGAACCTGGAGAAACGGTCCTTGGGCGCATGGTGGTCCTTGAGCAGTACCGCGGCCAGGGCCGGCGACAGGGTCAGCGAGTTGAACGCCGAGATCACGGTCGAGATGGCGATGGTCAGGGCGAACTGCTTGTAGAACTGGCCGGTCAGGCCGGAAATGAACGCCGCCGGGACGAACACCGCACAGAGCACCAGCGCCGTGGCGATGATCGGGCCGGTCACCTCGCGCATGGCGCGCTTGGTGGCTTCGACCGGGCTCAGGCCCAGGCCGATGTTGCGCTCGACGTTCTCCACCACCACGATGGCGTCGTCCACCACGATACCGATCGCCAGTACCAGGCCGAACAGCGACAGGGCGTTGAACGAGAAGCCGAACACATGCATGACCGCGAAGGTACCGATCAGCGACACTGGTACGGCCACCAGCGGGATGATCGAGGCGCGCCAGGTCTGCAGGAACAGGATCACCACCAGAACCACCAGCACCAGGGCTTCGAACAGGGTGTGGATCACCGCCTCGATGGAGCCACGGACGAAGATGGTCGGGTCATAGACGATGCTGTAGTCCATGCCCTGGGGGAAATCCTTCTTCAGCTCTTCCATTTTTGCCCGGACTTCGTTGGAAATCTCGATGGCGTTGGAGCCGGGACGCTGGAAGATCGGGATCGCCACCGCCGGCTGGTTGTTCAGCAGCGAGCGCAGGGCGTACTGGCTGGAGCCGAGTTCGACCCGGGCGATGTCTTTCAGGCGGGTGATCTCGCCGTCGTCGCCGGCACGGATCACGATGTTCTCGAACTCCTCCTCGGTGACCAGGCGGCCCTGGGCGTTGATCGACATCTGGAAACTGGTGGCGTTCGGGGCGGGCGGGGCGCCCAACTGGCCGGCCGCGACCTGGCGGTTCTGTTCGCGGATGGCGTTGACCACGTCGGTGGCGGTCAGGTTGCGCGAAGCGGTCTTGTTCGGATCGAGCCAGACCCGCAGAGAGTAGTCGCCCATGCCGAACAGTTGCACGTCACCCACGCCACCCAGGCGCGCCAGCTCATCCTTGATGTTGAGCAGGGCATAGTTGGACAGGTAGAGCATGTCGTAGCGCTGGTCCGGCGAGGTCAGGTGCACGACCATGGTCAGGTCGGGCGAGGCCTTGTCGACGGTGATACCGATCCGGGTCACCTCGGCCGGCAGCTTGGGCTCGGTACGGGTCACGCGGTTCTGCACTTGCACCTGCGCGTTGTCCAGGTCGGTGCCCAGGGCGAAGGTGATGGTCAGGGTCAGTTTGCCGTCGGCGGTCGACTGCGAGGACATGTAGAGCATGTTCTCGACGCCGGTGATCGCCTGCTCCAGCGGGGCGGCCACGGTTTCGCCGATCACCTTGGGGTTGGCGCCGGGGAAGTTGGCCCGCACCACCACGGTCGGCGGCACCACCTCCGGGTATTCGCTGATCGGCAACTGGAACAGCGAGATCGCACCGGCGATCAGGATCAACAGCGACAGTACGGCCGCGAAGATCGGTCTTGATATGAAGAACTGGGAAAAATTCATCGTGTGTATCCCTTAACCGCGTGGAGTCGCTGCGGCCAGCTTGTTTGCCTGGGTCGGGGCGGCCTTGGCCGGGGCGACCTGGGACAGGTTGCTGGCTTCCAGGGCTTGTCGTTGTTGCGCCAGGGCGGCGAGGGTTTCCTTGCTGGCCATCGGGATCACTTCAGGATCCACCGGTGAACCAGGACGCACGCGCTGCAGGCCCTTGACGATGACGGTGTCATCCTTGTTCAGGCCGCTGCGGACGATGCGCAGGCCTTCGATCTTCGGACCCAGCTCGACGGTGCGGTAGGCGGTCTTCTTGTCGGCATCCATCACCAGCACGAACTTCTTGCCCAGGTCGGTGCCGACCGCTTCGTCGTTGATCAGCACGGCGTCGTAGGTGCCGCTGCCGACCAGCTTCAGGCGTGCATACAGGCCGGGGGTGAAGCTGCCGTCGCTGTTGTCGAACACTGCGCGACCGCGAATGGTGCCGGTGCGTGGGTTGACCTGGTTGTCGACGAAGTTCATCTGCCCCAGGTGCGGGTTGCCGGTTTCGTTGGACAGGCCGAGGTAGACCGGCGTGGTCTGGCCGCGCTTGCCCTGGCGAGCCAGCTGGGTGTACTTGAGGTAGACCCGCTCGTCGGCGTCGAAGTAGGCGTAGACCTTGTCGGTGGAGACCACGCTGGTCAGCGGCGTGACATCGGCGGTGACGATGTTGCCGGCGGTGATTTCGGCACGGCTGACACGGCCGGTGATCGGCGCGGTGACGCGGGTGAAGCTCAGGTTCAGACGCGCCAGGTCCAGTTGTGCCTGGGTCGCGTCGACCGCGGCCTTGGCTTCCTGGGCGGTGCTGGTACGGGTGTCGGCCAGCTCGGTGGAAATCGCGTTGCTGGTCAGCAGGCGCTTGCCGCGTTCGGCTTCGTTGGCGGTACGGTTGGCCGTGGCGCGGGCCTGCTGCAGTTGGGCTTCAAGGCGATGGACTTCGGCCTGGTAGGGGCGTGGGTCGATCTGGAAGAGCAGGTCGCCCTTCTTCACCAGCGCACCCTCGGTGAAGGCCACCTGGTCGATCTGGCCGGAGACGCGCGGACGGATCTCCACGGTTTCCGGAGCCTCGAGGCGCCCGGTGAATTCGTCCCATTCGTTGACGGGTTGTTCGATGACCTTGGCCACGCTGACCTTGGCCGCCGGCATCGCGCCGCCTGCTGCCACCGGTGCCTTACCGCAAGCGCTCATCACCACGACTGCCAGGGCCGCGAGAGGGAAGCGCAAAAGTTTAAGTGACTGTTCCATGGGGGGAGTCCGCCAATCTATTGAGGATGGGCGGATCATGCGTTGGCCGCTGATCGCACACGAATCGAATGAAGCGAAGGTAACTATCATTCGGAATGATATGAGCGCGCAGCCAGCCCTCTAGCATGCGCCCTTCGTTAGCAGCCTATCAATCTCTTCCGGTGCAAATCACTGTTGCCGGAAATGCAACAGGGGGCGTTTTTCGAGAGAGACCGAGACAGGTTAAATATATTCTGCTGATTTGGGTCAATGAATGCCGATAGATAGTGTGATAGAGATTTCCGCGTAACTGATTATTTACTCCAATAGGGGTGATGGCACTTCGCTATGTCGCGTAAGATGCGTTCGCGCATCGAGGGACAAGAACAAGCAACTTCACAGCGCTAAAACTTTATCGGTTCATAAAGAGGCTTGAAGTCACATGTTCAGAAACCTGCCGTTGCGCATGAAATTAATGCTGATCCTGATGTTGCCCTTGTTGGGGTTTCTGATGCTGGCGGGGGTTTTCGTTGTCGATAACTACAAGACCCTGAAGGACATGAATGCGACAGTGAGTGCCAGCGCCACCGCACAGAAACTGAGTCGCCTGATCACCACATTGCAGCGGGAGCGCGGTGCCAGCGGGGTTTTCCTGGGCAGTCGCGGTACGGCGATGGGGGATCGCCTGGGGCAGTTGCGAAAGGAATCCGATGACTCGATCGATGTCGTGCGCAGCCTTTCGGCAACTAACGGCGAGAACCTCGCTACGGTTATCGATGCCCTGGACAAGCTGACGCAAGTTCGTCGACAGGTTGATAAGCTGGCAATCACGGCGAATGACTCCGGCCAGCGTTATACCGAGACCATTAAACAGCTGATCGGTTATACGCAATCGCTGGAGGCTCACGTCAATAACGCAACGATTGTCTATGCACTGGGCGCGCTCAATCAGTTCATCGAGATGAAAGAGCGGGCCGGGCGGGAGCGGGTGATCTTGGGCCTGGTGTTCAACCAGGATCATTTCGATGAAGCCCTGCTGTCCAGTTTCAGTCGCAACCTTGGCGAGTTCACCGCGTATTCCGATGCTTTCCGCCGCAAGGCTCCCGAAACCTCGTTGCAGCAGTTCGACCGGGAAATGCAGGCACCGGCGGCGCTCGAAGTCGCCAGGCTGCAACGTCTGGGTTTTGAAGTGCCCATGGGCCAGTCACTGGGGATCAGGCCCCAGGCCTGGTTCGAGACCGCCACGCAGCGCATCGACCTGATGGGACGGGTCGAGGAAGCCCTGGGGCAGAGCGTCAGCGCCCTGGCCGCAGAGCGTCGTGACGACGCCAGCCGGGCCCTGTGGCTGACGATCGGCGGTGCCGTCGCGGCCTTGCTGGCCGTTTCGCTGCTCTCCTATCTGATCATCTGTAATATCAATGAAGCCGTGGCCGAGGTGAACCGTGTGCTGGGTGGCCTGGCACAACGTGACCTGACCGCCCGCACCACCTATGACGGCCGGGACGAATTCGGCCAGATCTCGCGCAACCTCAATGGTATGGCTCAGGAGATCCGCGATATCGTGCAGGAAATCGGCAGTGCCACCGCGCAGGTGGCCACGGCTGCCGAAGAGTCCTCGCAAGTCACGGTGCAGACCAGCCAGAGTGTCGAGCAACAGCGCCAGGGCACTGAACTGGTCGCCACGGCAATCAACGAAATGAGTGCCACCGTACGCGATGTCGCCCGCAGCACCAGCGATGCGGCGCAGTTGTCGCAACAGGTCAATGCCAGCACCACCCAGGGGCGCGGCGAGATCGAGGGGACCATCGAACTGATTCGTCAGGTCTCGACCCAGGCCGGGCAGACCGCCTCGGTCATTGGCGACCTCAAGCACGAAAGCGACGCGATTTCCTCGGTGATCGACGTCATTCGCGACATTGCCGAGCAGACCAACCTGCTGGCGCTGAACGCGGCCATCGAGGCGGCAAGGGCAGGGGACCACGGTCGCGGCTTCGCAGTGGTGGCCTCGGAGGTGCGCACCCTGGCGCAGAAGACCCAGGAGTCCACTGGCAATATCCAGCAGATGATCGTCAACCTGCAGCAGGGTTCGGACCGTGCCAGCAGTTCGATGCAGGAGACGCTGGAGAAGGCCCGTGCGGGGGCCATCCGGATCGAGCGGGCGAGCGAGCTGCTGGGGCAGATCTCCGAAGGAGTCGCCAGCATCAGCGACCGTAATATCCAGATCGCCTCGGCGGCCGAGGAGCAAAGTGCCGTTTCCGAAGACATCAGCCGCAACGTAAACGAGATCAATGACCTGGTGGTACAGGTCAGTGCCGGAGCCGAGCAGACCGCCGTCACCAGCCGTGAACTCGCGCGTCTGGCCGAGCACCAGCAACAATTGGTCAACCGCTTCAAGGTCGCCTGATTCGGCAACCTTCGCGACGACGAGGCGATCACAGTTGTCGCCTCGCTGCAAAATATTTAATGAGAATCAGTATCAAAAGCTAATGAGATGGCATACCATGCGCCGGATTTTTTGGCGCCTATACCCTCTCATTTGGCTCTTTTACTAGGATTCATTGTTAATGCGTCGCACCCTGATTTCGATTTGCGTGCTTCAGGCGTTTGCCTCGTCCGTTTGGGCAGAGCAGAACGCCGTGGAAAAGACCACCCTGGAATTGCAAGCCACCGATGTCGTCGGTACTGCGGACTATGAAACCGCACAGGGGCCGGTCAAGGGCTATCGTGCTACACGCTCAGCCAGTGCGACGCGCACCGATACCGCGATTCACGAGACGCCACAGTCGATCAGCGTGGTGCCCAAGGATGCCGTGGAGGATATCGGCGCGACCCGCCTGCAGGACGCGCTCGACTATGCCGGCGGCGTGGGACGGGCCAACAACTTCGGCGGGCAGGGGCTGACCACCTTTACGGTTCGCGGCTTCACCACGGGGGAGTTCTACCGCAATGGTTTCCCGATCAACCGCGGCTACCCGAACATGCCCGATGCCAACACCATCGAACGCCTGGAAGTGCTGCGCGGGCCGGCGACCACGCTCTACGGCCGCGGAGATCCCGGCGGTACCTTCAACGTGGTGTCCAAGCAGCCGCTGGCCGAGCGCACCGTCACGCTGGGCAGCCAACTGGATGATCAGGGCATGAAGCGCGGGACCCTGGACGCCTCGGGCCCGCTGGATGAGGAAGGGCGCCTGGCCTATCGGTTGAACGTGATCGGCGAGGGCGGAGACACCTTTCGTGATCACATCGAGACCGAACGCTATGGCGTGACGCCGGTGATCGCCTGGCAGGCCACCGACGATACCAAAATCACCTTCGAGGGTGATTTCATGCGCAACAACCACCCGCTGGATCGCGGTGTGACGCACTATGCCAAGCAGGTTGGCACGGCTTCGCGCGAGACTTTCTTCGGTGAGAAGGACGCGGGCAAGCTGCACAACGACAACAACATGGCGCAGGTGCGCTTCGAGCATCTGCTCAACGAGAACTGGACGTTGGGCGGCGGTTTCCAGTGGCTGGACGGGACCTTGCAGGGCAATGCGGTCGAGGCCAACGGCATCGGCACCGATGGGCGTACCTTGGGCCGCAACTTCAACTACCGCAAGCTGGAGTGGACGGACAAGGACGCCCAGTTGAACCTGACCGGGCATTTCGCCACCTGGGGCCTGGAGCACACCTTGCTGACCGGTGTCGAGTACGAGGACTACGACTACAAGTCGATCATCCGGCGCTCCAGCGGTGCCGTGGGTTCCTATACGGTCGACATCTTCAACCCGGTGTACGGTCAGGCGCGGCCGGCGCTGACCCGCACGCCGACCCATGATAAGGAAAACCTCAAGACCTACGCGGCCTTCGTGCAGGACCAAGTGGCCTTGACCTCGCGCCTGAAGGTGCTGGCAGGGGCTCGCTTCGAGCGTTTCGAAGATGACTATGAGTCTTTCGTGACGGGCGTGCCGAGCTGGACCAAGAGCGAAAACGGCGTGACCCCGCGTCTTGGGGTGAACTATGACCTGACCGACACGCTGGCGGTGTATGCCGACACTGCGCGTTCCTTCAAGCCCAACAGTGGCGCCAGCCGCCAGGGCGGCGGTTTCGACCCGGAGAAGGGGAAATCCTATGAGGTGGGGATCAAGTGGGAAGCACTCGATCGTCAGTTGAGCGTCGATGCGGCGATCTATCAGATCGACAAGCGCAACGTGCTGACCGCGGATCCGGTTGACCCCACCACCTTCAAGGTCGCAGCAGGCGAGGTCCGCAGCCGCGGTTTCGACCTGAACGTGACCGGCAACCTGACGCCGCAATGGCGGGTGATTGGCGGCTATGCCTATGTCGATGCCGAGGTGACCAAGGACACCACGATTCCCAAGGGAACCCGCTTGATGAACATCCCGCGCAGCAGCTTCAGCCTGCTCAACGTTTATGAGTTCCAGGAGGGTACGCTCAAGGGGCTGGGCCTGGGTGTCGGGGGCAAATACGTCGCCGAGCGTGCCGGCCAGACTGCCGCAACCGGCTTCTCCATGGGCAGCTACACGGTCGTCGACCTGCTCGGCTTCTATAAGGTCAACGAGAAGGTGCGGCTGAACCTGGATGTGAAGAACCTGCTTGACCGTGACTATGAAGAGGGCGCGTTCGGTAACGTCTATGCCTATCCGGGTGCACCGCGCACCGTTCAGGTTGGCGTTTCCTACACGCTCTAGACCCAACGGCGTTCGCCTGCGGGCTCAAGGGTAAAGCTTCGCGGGCAAGCCCGGCTCCTACAGGAAGGTGTCGTACACAAGTTCCGTGTATGCCGCGCCCTTGCAGAACCGGGTTTGCCCGCGAATACGCCAACCGCCTCACCCCAGCCCTCCACTCATCCATCTCCGCATCTAGAATCAGGCATACCCTTAATTCTTTCGAAGGGCCTTCAGCCATACCCTTATCGGCCGATAATCGGTTAAGGGTGTGCGTCCTTTGCCGAGGTGTGTCATGTTCAATAGAAAACTCAAAGATGAACTGGCGGCCAGGACGGCCGAGATGGAGAACTACAAGGGACTGGTTGCCGCGCTCGACCGCTCCATGGCGGTGGTGGAGTTCAGCCTGGATGGCAAGCTCATCCGCGCCAACGAGAATTTTTCGAAAACCATGGGCTACCGTGCAGACCAACTGCCTGGTAAGTCCCACAAGGACTTCTGTGACCCCGAGCTGGTCCGCAGCCGCGAGTACAGCGAGTTCTGGGCCCAGCTGCGCGCCGGGAATTTCGTTTCCGGCACGTTCAAGCGCGTCAACGCCCAGGGCCAGAACGTCTGGCTGGAGGCCAGCTACAACCCGGTGCTGGATGAGCAGGGCCAGGTCTGCAAGGTGGTCAAATACGCCCTCGATGTCACCAGCCAGGTGGTCAGGGAGGCCGACACCGGCGCCAAGCTGGCGGCACTCGACCGGGCGATGGCGGTGATCGAGTTCGACCTGAGTGGCAATATCCTCTGGGCCAATGACAATTTCCTCAGCACCATGGGCTATGCCCTGAGCGACCTCAAGGGCAAGCATCACCGGCTGTTTTGCGAGTCCAGCCTGGTCAACAGCAGCGAGTACAGCGATTTCTGGCGTCGGCTCAACGCCGGCGAGTTCTTCAGTGGCCAGTTCAAGCGCATCGGCAAGCACGGCAAGACCGTCTGGCTCGAAGCCACCTACAACCCGGTCTTCGATGCCGCTGGCAAATTGAGCAAGATCGTCAAGTTCGCCAGCGACATCACCGAGCGTGTCGAGAAATTCGAGGCGGACTCCCTCGGCGCGGCGCGGGCCTACCATATTTCCGCCGAGACCGAGCGCGTCGCGGAACAGGGTGAGCAGGTCATCCAGCAGACGGCCAAGGAGATGCGCCTGATTGCCGACAACATCGGCAATTCGTCGCGCCTGGTCGGGCAACTGGGCGGCCGTTCCGAGGAGATCACGGCCATCGTCAATACCATCCGCGGCATCGCCGAACAGACCAACCTGCTGGCCCTCAACGCCGCCATCGAAGCGGCGCGGGCCGGTGATCAGGGGCGGGGCTTTGCCGTCGTGGCGGACGAGGTGCGACAACTGGCCGGACGCACCAGCCGTTCGACCACCGAGATCGCCGAGGTGATCGGCAAGATCCTCGCCGAAACCCGTGATGCGGTGGCGAGCATGCATGTCACCCAGGAGGGGGCACAACGTGGCGTCACCCTGGCCGACCAGGCCGGCTCGGTGATTCTGCAGATCCGCAGCGGCACCAGCGATGCGGTGGAGGCGGTGAGCATGTTCGCGTCCAAGCTGGAGGAGTCCGACATCATTCCGAAGACGGCGGTTGGCTGGGTGGGATAGGGACCGGTTCGTGAGCGCCTGCCGGCCCATCGACCGGCAAGGCCTCTGGAAGCGGTCACTGAGCCTCGGTACGGACCACGTCTGGCGGTCTGTCTAGAGCGTCCCCGCCTGACGCAGCAGCTCGATCCGTTCGGCGGGCACCAGCGTGCGCAGGGTCTTGTACAGCGCACGCGTTTCCAGCAGGTTCCACACCCGCAACATGGTTTCCAGGGCATCCAGGGGCTTGCTGATGAAGTCCTTCGCGCCCAGCGCCAGGGCGCGCAGGCGGGTGTCGCGGGTCGCGTCGGCGGTCAGTACGAGAATCGGCAGGTACTCGCCCGCCGGAATGCGCCGATTCAATTGTTCGAGGATCGCGAAGCCGTCGAACTCCGGCATGTGCAGGTCGAGAATCACCAGGTCCGGCTCGAAGCTGTTGAACAGGTCCAGGGTTCGTAACGGCTGGGTGCTGCTCAGGACGTTGCTCAGCCCCTCGCGCACCAGCAGTTGCTCCATCAGGTCGAGGTTGGGGCGTTGATCGTCGATGATCAGGATACGCAGGTCGTTGTTCACGCGGGCTCCGCAAGGTACTGGTCAAGGTGGGCGAGGAATGTGGGGATGTGGATCGGCTTGCCCAGCACCGCCGTGGCACCGGCCTCGCACAGCGCCTGGCGGGTGGTCTCGCTGGCGTCTGCGGTCATCATCAGCACCGGGGTCGAGCGGGTGATAGGCGATTCGCGCAACAGGCGCAGGATGGCCAGCCCCTCCATGTCCGGCAACGTCGCGTCCAGCAGGATCAGCTGTGGCGCATGCTGCGCGGCGAGGTCAAGCCCCAGTTGTCCCTGCATGCTCGACAGCAGCCTGATACCCGGGCGTCGCTGCAACAGGGTTTCGATCAGCGCCAGGCTCGAAAGATGGTCCTCGATGTAAAGCACCTGGCCGCGCCAGGTCGGTGCGCAGGGCGCCGGCGGCTCGACCGGTCGCTCGAGGGCGGCGGTACCGGGCTGCGGGTTCTCCTGCAGGCGCACGAACGGCAGTTCAAGGGTGAATCGGGAGCCCAGGCCGGGCTGGCTGTGCACCGTCAGGCGGCCTTGCATCATTTCCAGCAGGTTCCTGCTCAGCGCCAGGCCCAGGCCGCTGCCTTCGATGTTCGGGTCGATATCCAGGCGCTCGAACGGTTTGAACAGTTGCCCCAGGCGCTCGGCGGCAATGCCCTTGCCGGTGTCGCTGACCGATACCGCGACCCGTGGCTGATCGATCCTGACCTCGATACTGACCTGGCCCCGGGGCCGGTTGTACTTGATGGCGTTGGACAGCAGGTTGAGCAGCACCTGGGTCAGGCGCTGCCGGTCGGCGATGATGCCGCTGTCCGCCGGTAGCGCGGGCAATGGCAACAGGCGGATGCCGGCACTGGCGGCCATTGGCGAGACCAGTGTCAGGGCCTCCTGCAGGGCCGGTGCCAGGGGTACGGGCTCAAGGTTCAACTGCAGGTGCCCGGCTTCGATCCGGGCGATGTCCAGCACCTCGTTGATCAGCCCCAGCAGGTGCTTGCCTCCGCGCAGAATGTGCCCGACGTTGGCTTCCTGCCCCGGCTGCGCATCCATCTCCAGCAATTGCGCAAAACCGAGGATCGAGTTGAGCGGGGTACGCAGTTCATGGCTCATGCGCGAGAGAAACTCGCTCTTGGCGCGGCTGGCGCGCTCGGCTTCCTCGCGGGCGGTGCGCAGCGCGATTTCGGCCGTGCGGCGGTCGGTGATGTCGCGGGTGATCTTGGAGAAGCCGCGCAAGGCGCCGCGGCTGTCGTACTGGGCGGTGATCACCACGCTGGCCCAGAAGCGGCTGCCATTCTTGCGGATACGCCAGGCCTCTTCCATGTAGTGACCATCGCGGGTCGCCTCGCGCAGCGCATGCTCGGGATGTTCCGGGCATTCCTGGGGCAGGTAGAACAGCGAAAAGTGCTGGCCGATGATTTCCTGCTCGGTGTAGCCCTTGATCCGCTCGGCGCCGGCGTTCCAGCTGGTGACGAAACCGCGGGTGTCGAGGGCGAAGATGCCATAGTCCTTCACGCCGTCGATGATCAGCCTCAGCCGTTCCTCGTTGTCGCGCAGGGCCCGCTCGCGTTCGGCCAGCAGCAGCCCGGCTTCCACCAGGCGGGTGCCGAGCTGGCCGATTTCATCGTTTTCCGGCGGTTGCGGCTGCAGTGGCTGGCCGAGTGCAAGGCGCTGCGCATTGCCCTTGACCTGCTGCACCCGGGCGACGATGCCCCTGGACAGGAACAGCACCGCGACGATGGCGCCGAACAGGCCGCAGAAGGCCGCCAGCAGTGTCGACAGCAACAGTCGCTGACGGGTCGCGACCGCGGCGGCGGTGCGCTCGGCCAGCAGGGTGTCCTCCAGGGTGAGGATGGTGCCGATATGTTCGCGCAGCTCGTCGAGAATGTGCTTGTTGCTGATCAGGATCGGCGTGATCGCCGCCGGGTTGGCGCGGTGTCCGGCGAGCATTTCCTCAAGGCCCGCCACCTTGCTGTCGATCAGCGGTTCGATGGCTTCCAGGTGCCGGCGCACCCGTTCATCACGCACGTTCCGGTTCAGCCGTTGCAGGGCGCCGTCGATCAGCGGGCGGGCTTTCAGGTAGCCCGGCAGGAAGTCCTCGCGCCCGGTCAACAGGTAGCCGCGCACGCTGGCGGCCGCCTCGGCGAGCAGGGTATGCACGGTCTGGATATCGCCCTGGACGCGCAGCACCCGGCGTACGTCCTCTTCGGCGTGGGCAGTCTGGCGTTCGGTGATGTAGATCAGCACCAGCGACATCAGCAGGATCACCAGCGGCAGGGAGATCGCCACCAGCGCCTTGCCCCGCAGCGGCAGGTCGATCCAGCGTCGGGCGGAAAGCAGCCTCACGGTTGCGTCACCAGACCCAGTGCGATGCCGCGAACCGCGGCCTGGGTGCGGTCCGCTGCGCCGAGCTTGCCGATGACCCGTTCGACATGGGCCTTGGCGGTCCCGGTGGTAATGCCCAGCCTTTCGCCGATTTCACGGTTGCTCAGGCCGCCGGCCACCAGCCCGAGCACCTGCCGCTCGCGGGCGGTGAGGTTTTCGCTGGCCGCCGCACCCTGGCCGTGGCGTTCGGTCATGCGCCGCAGCAGACGGGCGCTGACCGCATTGTTCAGCGCCTCCTCGCCGCGCGCGACCCGTTGCAGGGCATCGATCACCTCGTCACGGCGTGCGTCCTTGAGCAGGTAGCCCACGGCACCGGCCTGCATGGCCGCCTCCAGGTGATCCGGGCTGTCGTCCATGGTGAAGATCACCACTTTCAGCGCCGGCATTTTCTGTTGCAGGATCCGCGCCGCGCCCAGGCCGTTGAGCACCGGCATGCGGAGGTCGAGGATGGCGATGTCGGGCTGTAGCCGTTCGCACAGCTCCACGGCCTGCTGGCCGTCGCAGGCCTGGCCGATCACGTCGAATTGCGGGTGGCCGGCGAGCAGGGCGACGAAGCCGGTACGGGTGACCTCGTGGTCATCGGCCAGGACCAGGCGCAGGGCGGCTGTCATTGTGCGGTTTCCTCCAGGGTGCAGGGCACGCTGATCGACAGTTGCGTGCCGCGCTGTGCGCTGCTGATGCAGGTGAATGTGCCGCCGAGCAGGCTGGCGCGTTCCTGCATCGTCGCCAGCCCCAGGTGGCGGGCGTCGTGGGCCGCGAGCGCCAGGGCCGGGGTAAAACCTTCGCCATTGTCGGCCACCCGCAACAGAGCCTGGCCGTCGCGCACTTCCAGGGCCAGTTGCACCTGGCTGGCCAGGGCATGTTTGAGAATGTTGTTGATGCCTTCCTGGGCGATCCGGAACAGAGCGATCTCCACCGGGCTCGACAGGCGCGCCGGGTCGCGGGCTGTCCACTGCACCTGGATGCCGGCGTCGCGCAGGCGGTCGGCTTCCTTGTCCAGAGCAGTGAGCAGGCCGAAATCGTCGAGTACGCTGGGGCGCAGTCCGGCGATCAACTGGCGCCCCTCGACCACGCAATGCTGGGCCAGGTTCAGGATCGCCTGCAGGTCGGCATCCAGCGCCTGCGGCAGTGTCGGGCACCGGCCGGCGAAACCCTGCAGACGTTGATGCAGCCCGGCGAGGGTCTGGGCCAGGCCGTCATGCAGGTCGTAGGCCACGCGCCGGCGTTCGTCTTCCTGGGCGCGGAACAGTCGGCTGACCAGATCCGACAGGGTGCGATCGCGCACGATCAGCGTGCTCAGCAGGCGGTCGTTTTCCAGGTGGGCGGCCAGCAGGGTGGCGAGCAGTTGCAGGGATTCGAGGTCTTCGTTATCGGGCGCGGCAATACCGGTGCTGTTGGCCAGCACCAGGAGGCCGAAGGCCCGGTCGTCGCCTCCGCGCAACGGCACCCGCAGCACCCGGGACAGCAGGGCGCCGGGCTGTTCCTGCCAGCAGGGGCTGCGCAGCGAGGTATCGACCTGCTGCTCCAGGCTGTTCAGGCGCTCCTGGCTGCCCAGGCTCGCGCTGCTGTGGACCCGGCCATCGGCCGCGTGCTCCAGCAGAACCCCGTGATCCATGGCGAGAAACGCGCAGGCGCGGACAAGCACGCGTTCGCGCATGGCCGCCGGGGACAGCCGGGTCAGTTCCTGGCCGGTGTCGACCAGCAGGCGCAGGCGCGCCGCGCGACTTTGTGACTGCCGGTACTGGGTGCGGATGGCGAGGGCGCTGCCCGGATCATGAGGCAGGTTTTGCATGGTCGGGCTCCGACGCTTCGAGAGGCGTGCCCGTACGGGCGAGGGCGCTATTAAACCGTGTAACCGGGCCGTGGGCTATCTGCCGAATGGCATAGGCAAAAGGCTCCGGTTGGCCGATGGCGGCCGGGGCGGCGCCGGGCAAAGTGCAGCCATCGGACATCACTGGAGAGTTGCAATGCACATGAAGACTTCGGCCCTGGTACTGCTGGCAGCCCTCAGCGCCCCGTTTGCCCAGGCTGCGCAAACGGCCCCCTATGTCTACCACGACGTCGCCGCGCAGCCGGCAAACCAGAAGGACCGCGAGATCGCCGACCTGTTCGATCGCTGGAACGCGGCCCTCAAGAGCGGCAACGCCCAGGCGGTGGTGGACCTCTATGCGCCGGACGCCATGCTGCAGCCGACGGTCTCCAACCAGGTGCGCACCACGCCGGCGCAGATCAAGGACTACTTCGACCACTTCCTGGCGCTCAAGCCGATCGGACAGATCAACTACCGCGACATCCATCGCCTGGGCAACGATGTGGCGATCGACAGCGGCGTCTACACCTTCACCCTGACCGGGACCGATGGTTCGACCCGTCAGGTGCAGGCCCGCTACACCTTCGTCTATGAGCAACTGAACGGTCAGTGGAAGATCCTCAACCATCACTCTTCGGCGATGCCGGAACTGCAGGCCAGGCACGCAGCCAAGTGATCCCGCTGGCCTAGGCCGGGGACATGTCCCTGGGTGCATGGCCGGCAAGCATGAAGAACACCGCGACCGCCAGCAGGCCGATCAGCACGGCCGAGGTGGTCAGCAGCACCGAGTGCGTGGTCGAGAAGGCCGCTTTTGCCGCTTCGATCACCGCACCGGCCTGCTGCGCGTCCAACTGCCGGGCCACGACATGGGAGTCACCGATCGAACGGCTGGCCTGGGTCGCCAGCGGTTGGGCCAGACTGGCCGGCAGTTCGAGCGTGCGCCCGAACACGCTGGACATGAACACGCCGAAAAAGGTGATGCCCAGCCCACTGCCCAGTTCATAGCCGGTGGCCTCCAGCGATCCCGCCGCACCGCCCTTGCTGGCGTCGACCGAACCCATGATCGCGATGGAAGAGGCGGTCAGCCCGATGCTCAGGGCCAGGCCCAGCATTCCCAGCAGGGCCGGTACCCACAGGCCGGGATGATGGAAGTCGGCGTTGGCCAGCAGCGCCAGCACCAGCGCGGAGAGGGCCAATGACAGGCTCGCCACCAGGCGCAGGCCGAACAGGTGGGTGAGATGGCCCGCGCAGGGGCCGCCGATCGCTGCCGCCGCCATGATCGGGATCATGAAGATCCCGGCCTGCAACGGCGTCTTGTCCAGCACATACTGCAGTTCCTGGGCGAGGGTCAGTTCCACCCCGGCCAGCGCCCCGCAGGCGACCAGGGCCATGATCATGCCCGCCAGGATCGCCGGATGCGAGAACAGCGACAGGTCCAGCATCGGGCTTTCGGCGCGTAGTTGCAGGCGGACGAACAGCGTCAGCAACAGCAGGCCGAAAGCCAGGATCCACAGGGTGAGCACCAGCGGTTGTGTCCCGGCGACCCCGGCCTTGATGCCATACACCAGCGCAATGATGCCGGCGATCAACACCAGCGCCTGGCCAAAGGCCCAACCGCCGGGCGTGGTGATCTCGCGGCGGGGCAACAGCACGAAGGCGGACAGCACCACGACCAGCACCACCGGCACGTTGATCAGGAACACCGAGCCCCACCAGAAGTGTTCCAGCAGCATACCGCCGATCAGCGGCCCGACCGCCGCCCCTGCGGCACCGACGGTACCCCATAGGCCCAAGGCCATCGCTCGCTCCCTTTCATCCTCGAAGGTCCTGCGAATGATGCCCAGCACGCAAGGCATGATCATCGAACCGCCAAGGGCGAGCAGCACGCGGGCGCCAATCAGCATGGCCGGACTCGGGGCAAAGGCCGCCAGCAGGGAAGCGATCCCGAACACCAGCAACCCTGTCAGCAGAATGCGTCGGTTGCCGATCCGGTCGGCCAGGGTGCCCATGGGCACCAGCAGGCCGGCCATCAGCAGCGGATAGATGTCGATGATCCACAGCACTTCGGTGCCGGAGGCGCCCAGTGCCAGGGTCAGTGGCGGAATGGCGATGTGCAGGATCGTCATGTCGATCACCACCGGCAGGAAGGCCAGCATCACGGCAAACAGGATCAGCCAGCGTTTGGCCGAGGAAGGGGAAAGAGGCATGGGCACTCGACGGAATCATTGCGCAAGGTCCTAGTGTGCCTCGCAACGGTCGAGAGGAATGTGAGGGATTGTGAAGCTTTGTGTCCATCTGGACATGGATGCCGAACGGGGCTGGTTCGAGCTGGCCCCGTCAGGCGAATGGAACGCCCACCCGCAGGCGGGCTCCAGGATCACGGCAAGGCGTACGCCATTACGTAATCCCCGCGGTCGGTCGATTGCCGCGCGCCACCGGCGGTGATCACCACGTACTGCTTGCCGGTCTTCGGTGACACGTAGGTCATCGGGCCGCCCTGGCTGCCCACGGGCAGGCGGGATTTCCAGATCTCCTTGCCGTTGCCACTGTCGAAGGCGCGCAGGTAGAAGTCCTGGGTGCCGGCGATGAACACCAGGCCGCCCTGGGTCGACAGGGTGCCGCCGAGGGTCGGCAGGCCGATCGGCAGCGGCAGGTGCATGCGGATGCCCAGGGGGCCGGTGTCTTCGACGGTCCCGACCGGGACCTGCCAGGCGATCTGGCGGGTCTTCATGTCGATGGCGGTCAGGGTACCGTAGGGCGGGGCCTGGCATGGAATGCCGGCGACCGACAGGAAGCGGTTCTTGTTCACCGCATACGGCGTGCCCTTGAGCGGCACCGCGCCCATGCCGGTGTTCAGCGCTTCACCACCGCCTGCGGCGGCACCCTTGTTGGCCGAAGGAATCATCTGGATCCACAGGCCCAGGCGCATGTCGTTGACGAAGATGAAGCCATTGACCGGGTCGGTGGACAGGCTGCCCCAGTTCATGCCGCCCAGGGAACCCGGGAAGCTCAGCGACAGGTCGGTGCCCGGCGCGGTGTAGAGGCCGTCGTAGCGCATCTTCTTGAAGTCGATACGGCACAGCAACTGGTCGAACGGGGTCGCGCCCCACATGTCCGACTCGGTCAGGGTCTGGGCGCCGATCTGCGGCATGCCCACCGATTTCGGCTGGGTCGGCGAGTAGGGCTCGTTGGGGATGTTGGCGGCCTTGACCGGTACTTCCTCGACCTTGGTCAGCGGCTTGCCGGTGGCGCGGTCGAGCACGTAGATCTGCCCGGCCTTGGTGCCGATGACCACGGCAGGGACCTGCTTGCCGTCATCCCGGGTGAAGTCGATCAGGCTCGGCTGCATCGGCAGGTCGAAGTCCCAGAGGTCGTTGTGCACGGTCTGGTAGACCCACTTCTCGGCGCCGGTGCTGGCATCCAGCGCGACGACCGAGGCGCCGTACTTGTGGTTTAGCGCGGTGCGCTCGACGCCGTAGATGTCGGTGGACGAGCTGCCCATCGGCAGGAACACGGTGTTCATCGCCGGGTCGTAGGACATCGGCGCCCAACTGTTCGGGGTGCTGCGCACGTAGGTCTTGCCTTCGGCCGGTGCCTGCCTGTCCTCAGGGTTGCCCGGGTCGAACGCCCAGCGCATGGCGCCGGTGATCACGTCGAAACCACGGATCACGCCACCGGGCATGTCGGTCTGGACGTTGTCGGCGACACGGCCGCCGACCACCACGGTGGTCCCGGCCATCAGCGGCGCGGACGACAGTTGGTAGTAAGAGTCCGGTACATCACCGAGACCGGCTTTCAGGTCGACCTGGCCATGGTTGCCGAAGCCCTCGCAGAAGGCGCCAGTGTCGGCGTCCACCGCGATCAGGCGGGCATCGATGGTGTTGGTCAGCAGGCGACGCTGGCAGTTGGCGCCGGCCGGCACGCTGGCGGCGATCACCGGCACGCTGTTGGGTTGGGACGGCTGGACCAGCGGCTGGGTCGCATCGAAGTAGGCCATGCCGCGGCAACGCTGCCAGACCTTGGTCTGGGCGTTGATCTGGTTCTTCCACAGTTCCTTGCCGGTGTCGGCATCCAGCGCGATCAGGTTGTTGTGCGGGGTGCAGATGAACACCTTGTCGCCGACCTGCAGCGGGGTCAGCTGGTCCTCGGCACCGTTGCCGTCGCTGATGGCCACATCGCCGGTATGGTAGGTCCAGGCCACCTTCAACTGATTGATATTGGCACGGTTGATCTGGTCCAGCGCGGCGAAGCGGCTGCCGCCCTCGGTGTTGCCGTAATGCGCCCAATCCTTCTGCGCCTTGGCCGGATCGACCGGTGTCAGTGCCGGGCCGTTACCGGTGGCCGGCACGGTGGGGTGAGCGACGAACATGTTGCCCACCGCCCAGACCAGAGCGATCGCCAGTATCCCGGCCACGCTGTAGGCGCCGCGTCCGGCTGTGCGGCCGGAGGCCCGCACCAGGGTCGGGTAGACCAGCGCGACCACCAGGCCGATGACGCTGAACATGAACAGGCGGGAGAACATTGGCCAGAAGCTGCGATCGGTATCCACCAGTGCCCAGATCGCGGTGCCGATCAGGAACGCGGCGAACAGCCAGGCGCCACCCGGCTTGCGGCGGGCGATCAGGAGCCCGGCGCTGGCCATGACCAGGCCGCCGATCAGGAAGTATCCGCTACCGCCCAGGGTGACCAGGCGCACGCCGCCAGCGGCCAGGGCAAGGCCGAGCAGGGCGATGACGATGCCCAGACCGGAAAGGATGAATCTGCTGAGGCCGCGGGCCTGAGAAGGTTGTGTCATACAAGAACGTCTCGCTGTGTGAATGCGGGCGACTATACCCTTAGCTTGCTAATTAACTGAATAGTTAATTTGAAATAATGCGACAAATTTTCGCAAGGGTCTGCCTTGACAAGCGCAGATTAGCTCTCGTTGGCATGCTGTGCCCGCCACGCAGTCCTGATTTTCGCGGTGTCGAGGGCAGGGCGATCCGAACCTGCCCAGGTCTTCGAAAATTTATACAAAAACTTGTACAAGGATATATGCTTGTACAATATTCTCCGCTTCCGGTGTCCTGGTCATGACATATGGAACCTCGGCGCTCAGCCCGTTCGTCCTCGGCCTGCTGCTGACGATCACGCCCCCCGCCTGGGCGGATTGGCGCTCCGGGCTGCCGGGAGCGCGGCTGATCGGCACGGGCGAGTTCACCTGGTTCGGCCTGCGCCTGTACAGCGCCCAGGTCTGGAGTGCGGGGCCGGTACAGGGCTGGCAACAGCCGTTCGCCCTGGATCTGATCTACCACCGGTCGTTGTCCCGGGACACGCTGGTACAGGCCAGCCTGGATGAAATCCGCCGACTGGCCGACGGGCCGCTGCCCCCTGCCACCGAGGCGCGTTGGGCGCAGGCAATGCGCGAGGCATTCGTCGATGTCCGCCCGGGCATGCGCATCACCGGGCTGTATCTGCCGGGCCAGGGCTGTCGTTTCTATGTCGACGGTCGACTGAGCCGGGAAATCGCCGACCCGGCCTTTGCCCGGTCGTTCTTCGCCATCTGGCTCGACCCGCGCGCCCGTGACCCACAACTGCGCCAGCGCCTGCTCGGCCAGGCGGGGAATTCGTCAGGAGAGTGAGCATGTACAGAAGTCTGCTGTTGATCTGCTGCCTGCTGTTGGGCAGTTGCGGCAACGTTGATGTCGATCGTTATGCCGGGGAGCAGCCGCGCCTGGACCTGGTGGAGTTCTTTTCCCGACCGGTGCAGGCCTGGGGCATGTTCCAGAAGCGTTCGGGCGAAGCGGTCAAGCGCTTCCAGGTGCGCATCGACAGCCGCCGTGAAGGGCAGAGCCTGATTCTCGACGAGCATTTCCTCTACAGCGACGGGACCCGCCAGCAGCGGACCTGGACGCTCACCCCGGATGGCCCCGGTCGCTGGCGCGGGACGGCCGGTGACGTGATCGGCGAGGCACGGGGGCAGGTCGCCGGCAATGCCTTGCGCTGGCGTTATCGCCTGGATCTGCCGGTCGATAGCCGGCACTGGGCAGTCGACCTGGACGACTGGATGTACCGCATGGATGACGACACCCTCATCAACCGCTCGAGCATGAGCAAACTCGGCGTGGAGATCGGGCAGATCACCCTGTTCTTCCGCCGCCTGCCGGAGGGCACACCATGAACCTGCAACACCTGACCGAGCTGGCCCACGCCGGCGCCATCGATGAGCTTGAACTGCTGTCCCTGGAGGGCGGTTTCTATGTCCTGCGCGCACTGACCGGGACCGGGCCGCAAACCTTGTGCGATGCACGAGGCGAGGTGATGCACCTGCGCTCGACCACCGAACTGCGACAATTGCTCGCCGATGTACCGCCGTTGCGCTGCATGCTGGTGCAGCACGTGGTGCACGATGAGATGTGCGGGCAGCGCAGCGGCCCGATCGAACCCCTGCGGGTGCCGGTGACGCTGGCCAGCCAGTGGTAGCGCAGGCGGTGCGGCTGGGCCTGGTGCTGGGCGACCAGCTTTCGTTCGATGTGGCGGTACTGCGCGCACTGGACCCGACGCGCGATGTCCTGCTGATGGCCGAGGTCGAGGGTGAGGCGCGCTACGTGCCCCATCATCCACAGAAGATCGTGCTGATCTTCAGCGCCATGCGCCATTTCGCCCAGGCCCTGCGTGAGCGTGGCTGGCGGGTGCATTACGTGCCGCTGGACGATCCGGGCAATACGGGCAGCATCGCCGGCGAGCTGCGCCGCTGGCAGGCCGGGCTGGGCGTGGAGGAACTGCACGTGACCGAGTGCGGCGAATGGCGCCTGGAACAGGCCCTGCGCGACACCGGGTTGCCCCTGGTCTGGCACCGTGACACCCGCTTCCTGTGCTCGCGGGAAGCCTTCGCGCGCTGGGCTGCCGGCCGCAAGCAATTGCGCATGGAACACTTCTACCGGGGCATGCGCAAACGCTGCAACCTGTTGCTGGAGCCCGACGGCCACCCGGTGGGCGGTGCCTGGAACTTCGACGGCGACAACCGCAAAGCGTTGCCCCGGGGCTTGCGCGGGCCATTCCCGGCACATTTTGCCCGGGATGCGACCACGGCGGCGGTCGTGGACCTGGTCCGTGAGCGTTTCCCTGAGCACTACGGCGCGCTCGACACCTTCGACTATCCGGTGACCCACGACCAGGCCCGGGAGCTGTGGGCGCATTTCCTCGAGTTCGGCCTGGCGGCCTTCGGCGACTATCAGGATGCGATGGCCGAGGGCGAGCCCTATCTGTTCCATGCCCGTATCAGTGCCGCGCTGAACATCGGCCTGCTGGATGTCCGCCAGCTGTGCGAAGACGTCGACAGCGCCTGGCGCGAGGGGCGGGTGCCCCTCAACGCCGCCGAGGGTTTCATTCGCCAATTGATCGGCTGGCGCGAGTACGTGAGGGGCATCTACTGGCTGCGCATGCCCGAATACGCCGGGCTCAACTACCTGGGTAACGAGCGTCGATTGCCGGAGTTCTACTGGACGGGGAAGACCCGCATGCGCTGCATGGCCCAGGTCATCGGCCAGACCCTGGAACTGGGCTACGCCCACCATATCCAGCGGCTGATGGTCACCGGCAATTTTGCGCTGCTGGCCGGGATCGCGCCGCCCGCGATCTGCGAATGGTATCTGGCCGTCTACCTGGATGCCTTCGACTGGGTTGAACTGCCCAACACCCTGGGCATGGTGATGCATGCCGACGGCGGCTACCTGGGGTCCAAGCCCTATTGCGCCAGTGGTCGCTATATCCAGCGCATGTCCGACCATTGCAAGGCGTGCAGCTACAAGGTCGAGCGGGCGGTGGAGGAGGATGCCTGCCCATTCAATGCGCTGTACTGGCATTTCCTCATCCGCCATCGCCAGCCGCTGGCGGCCAACCCGCGGCTGGCCCTGGTCTATCGCAGCCTCGACGGCATGTCGCAGGCACGCCGTGAGGCCTTGTGGCAGCGTGGCGAGACCTTGCTGCAGCGCCTGGACAGTGCCGAGGTGTTATGAAAAGGCCACTTGCGGGGCCGTTCGAGCGCGGGTCTCCGGCAGGGCGAGCAACACCAGCATGAAGGCGGCCGCGGCGATGGCGGCCAGCGTCAGGAAGGCGGCGTCGTAGCCGGCCGACTGGACCACCAGCCCGGCGAGCCCGGGGCTCAGCGCCGCACCGAGGCCGAACACCGTGCTCAGCGCACCCAGGCTGACATTGAAGCGGCCACTGCCCTCGGTCAGGTCCTTGACCACGATCGGGAACAATGCGCCGAAGATCCCCGCGCCGATGCCGTCGAGCAGTTGCACGCCGACCAGCCAGAACGGGTTGTCGGAGACCACGTAGAGTGCGCCGCGCAGCGGCAGGATGAGAAAGCCGGCGAGCAGGAAAGGCTTGCGCCCCCATTGTTCGGCCTTGGCGCCCACCAGCAGCGCCATCGGTACCATCACCAGTTGCGCCGCGACGATGCAGGCGGAAGTGAGCGGCGTGGCCAGGTGCAGATCGACCTGCGACAGCTTCTGGCTCACCAGCGGCAGCATCGCCGCGTTGGCCAGGTGGAAGAGGGCGCAGCACACGGCGAACAGCAGCAGGGTGCGGTTATGCAGCAACAGCGCAAGGCCGGCCGGGTGAGCGTCGCCCGCTGGCAGATGGGCCAGGCCACGTGCCACCTGGTGATCGATGGCCGCGCCGGGTATCCGACTGACCGCGATGAGGCTGGCCACCGTCATCACCGCCATCAGGTAGAACACCACCACGGGCCCGTACAGGTAGGCCAGGCCACCGGCCAGCAGGGCCGAGCAGGCATTGCCGGCGTGGTTGAAGGTTTCATTGCGGCCCACGCGCCGGGTAAAGGCCTTGGGGCCGGCAAGGCCCAGGGAAATGGCGGCAATGGCCGGGGCGAACACCGAGCCGGCCAGGGCGCTGGCGGTCTGCGTCAGGGCCACCAGCCCGAACGACGAGACCATCGGCAGCAACAGACAACTGCCGGTGACCAGCAGGGCGGCAATCACCACCACCGCGCGCTTGGCTGGCGTCCGGTCGATCAGCGCGCCGGCCGGCGTCTGGGCCAGCAGTGCAGCGATGCCGGCCAGGGTCATGACCAGGCCGATGCTCGCCGGCTGCCATTGGTGCACGGCCAGCAGATAGATCGCCAGGTAAGGCCCCAGGCCGTCGCGCACGTCCGCTAGGAAAAAGTTCAGCCAGTCAAGCGCACGGTTGGAGGAAGCGGTTTGCCGGAAGTCGTTCAAGGATGCGATCTCGATTGGCCAGAGGAGGGGGACACCATCAGCATGTGCCTTGCCGGCCTGTTTCAGCCGACATGCAGGCGGTTGCGCCCGGCCTCCTTGGCGATGTAGAGCGCCTGGTCGGCACGTTCGAGCAGCGGCTGCCAGTTGTCGAGGTCAGTTTTCGTGGCGCAGGCAATGCCAATGCTGACGGTCACCTGTGCAAAGGGACTGCTCGGGTGAGCGATAGGTTCCAGAGCCAGGCGTTCGAGCATCAGGCGCGCGACCACGGTTGCGCCGGCGCTGTCGGTATCGGGCAGGATCACGGCCATCTCTTCACCGCCGTAGCGCGCCAGCAGGTCGGGTGGACGGCGAATGCAGGTCGAGAGCAGCCGGGCCACCTGTTGCAGGCAGGCGTCGCCGGCGGGGTGGCCGTAAGTGTCGTTGTAGCGCTTGAAATAATCGATATCGATCATCAGCAACGCCAGCGATGTCCCGTTTCGGCGGGCCCTGCCGACTTCCTGCTCCAGGGTTTCGTCAAAGCAGCGCCGGTTGGCGAGGCCGGTCAGGGCATCGTGCATCGCCAGGCGTTCGAGTTGCTGGTTGCTGTCGAGCAACTGTTGCTGGGTCAGCCGCAGTTCGTTTTCCACCGCGATACGGCGGTTGATATTGCGTATCAGCATCCAGCCGATGGTGCCTGTGACCACCAGCAGACCACACACCACCAGCAACGACAGCAGCGCCTCCAGTTGCCAGGCCGCCAGGGCTTCACGCTTGCCCAGGGCCACGGTGGTCACCAGGGGCAGCTTGTCGCTCTTGCGAAACGCGTACAGGCGCTCCACCCCGTCCAGGCTGGAGGTGAAGGAGGCGGTGCCCACCGTCTTGTCGACCAGGTACTTGGCGTAGATCGGCGACTTGGAGAAGTTGCGACTCATGTCCTGCTCCCGAAACGGGTAGCGCACCAGCATCGAGCCGTCGGTGTAGGACAGACCGATGGCGCCCTCCTGGCCCACATCGATCTGGCCGAACAGGCGCAGGAAGTTCTCCACCCCCAGCGTAACGGCCACCACGCCGGCGAACCCGCCGTCGGCGTCGTTGAAACGGCGACTGATGGTGATCACCCATTCATTGTTGGTGCGGCTGCGGATGGGCAGGCCGATGAACGGCTCGCGCGATGGGTCGTCGCGGTGATGGATGAAGTAGGCCCGGTCGCTGCTGTTGGCACCGACCAGTATCGGGCGGTTGGACGACATCAGCCAGTGTCCGTGCCTGTCGTAGACGGTAATGCCGCTCATCTGCGGCATCAGGGGCTGCTGGCGGCTGACCAGTTGGCTCAGGCGTTCGATCTGGGCGGGCCCGCTGCCTTCGGTTTCCAGGCGCTCGACCAGTCCGAGCAGCAGCAGTGAGCTCTGCCTGACGATGCCTTCGGAATAGGTGGATAACGCCTGGGTCAGGTTAAGGCTGTGGGTATTGATTTCCTCCAGCGCCCGCTCGCGGGAGGCCATCACTTTCCAGAGCGTCAACGAGGCGAGTGAGCAACCGATGATCGATAGCAGAAGGACAACGAGGTGGATGTCACGCTTCACGTCAATACCTGATGGGAGTCCGAATTCCTGGGCCGGCGACCCTTTCCGAAGGGGGCATAGCACAAAGCCATTCCTGGTTTCGGGCAAAGGATACAGGGACTCGGGTCGGGATGCAGTAGCCAGTCGGTGGCAGGCGCCGGCAAGGGGGACTGTGCCCGCTTGCACCGGAGTCGCAGGCGCACCGCACGGACAAGGGGCACCTGCCAGGAAAAACCTCGATGAACGAAAGGTCCGGTTACGGGGGACGTCAGGCCATGTAGTCTTTGGGCGGTGCCGGCAGATCGGCCAGCAGGTCCCTGAGCCCGGTGCACCACTGGTTGCGGATCTGGGCGTAGTAGGGATCGTCCTGGGTGATGCGATAGCTTTGCGCCGGCCCGAAAGCGTCCTTGCGATACACCAGCAGGTCCAGGGGCATGCCCACCGACAGGTTGCTGCGGATGGTCGAATCGAACGAGATCAGGCCGCAACGCAACGCCTCGCCCAATGACGTCTGGTACGTCAGGTTGCGATCGAGGATCGGTTTTCCGTACTTGCTTTCCCCCAGTTGCAGGAACGGCGTGTCCTCGGTGGCCTGGATGAAATTGCCTTGCGGGTAGATGCTGTAGAGGCCCATCGGTCCGCCGGCAATCTGCCCACCGACCAGAAACGAGCAGCTCAGGTCGACCTTGCTCGCCAGTTTGCTGCGATCGCGGATGACGACCTCACGGATGGTTTCGGCCACCAGCACCGTTGCGTCATAAAGCGTACGGACATTCAACAGGTGGTTGCCCGTGCCGTTGCAACGCTGCCTGAGCAGGTTGACCACCGATTGCGAGGTGGCCAGGTTGCCCGCGCTCTGCAGAACGAGCAGCCGCTCGCCCGGCGTGCTGAAAATGAACAGTTTGCGAAACGTCGAGATCTGGTCGATCCCGGCATTGGTGCGTGAATCGGAGACAAACACCAGCCCGTCGGCAAGGTGCATGGCCACGCAGTACGTCATGTGTTTTACCTGTGTACGTTGGATGCCCCGCCGTCATGGCGACGGCGGGGGGCGCGGGTTGAAGTGGAGGGGCCTACTGTTGCTGTTGCCCCTGTGGGAGCGAGGTGACCTTGACCTGCGCCAGCATCGACTCGGCTCCGCCTCCGCGGCGCATGCCGCGTACCGGACAGGCATCGAGGTAGTCCAGGCCCACCGCCAGTTTCAGGTGACGATCGGGCCTGGCCAGTCGATTGGTCACGTCGAAGCTGTACCAGCCATCCTCCAGCCAGGCCTCGGCCCAGGCGTGACTGGCCAGGTGGTTTTCATCCTCGGTGCACAGGTAGCCGGAGACGTACCGGGCCGGGATCCCCAGGCTGCGGGCGCAGGCAAGAAATGCATGGGTATGGTCCTGGCACACGCCCACCCCGGCGGCGAACGCCTCGGCCGCGGTGCTGTCGACCGCGGTCGTGCCAGGGCTGTACGGCATGCGTTCGGCCAGGCCCGCCATCAGTTCGATCAGGGCGGCACGATCACGGCGGCGGCCGCAACGTTGTGTGGCAAAGTCGATCAGGGCCGCGTCGGCCAGGGTCAGGCGGCTGGTACGCAGGAACGGCAAGGGCGACTGGCTGTCGTGTTCGACTTCCAGCGACTGGTCGATTTCCACCTGCCCGCAGGCACTCAGCGCCAGGGCGCTGTGGGGCTCTTCCAGGGTCAGGACGTGCAGCACGTTGCCATAGGGGTCGATCTGGCTGCGTACCTGGCGGGGCATCTGCACGCGCCAGTCGAGGATCTGCTGGCGCTCGGTGCTCTTGGGCGTCAGGCGCAGGAACTGGATGCTTGCGCTCACCGGGTTGGCGTAGGTGTAGCGAGTGTCGTGGTGTATGGCGAGCTTCATACGACCTCCAGGTAGGAGTGGTGAACCGTCTGGCCGAGTTGGCGGATGCATTCGATGAAATCGGTCAGCCAGGGGTGCAGGCCGGCCTCCAGGATCTCGTCGATGTCGGTGTAGCGCAGGCGCGCGTTGAGTTCCGCGGCCATGCGCTGCGAGGCGCGGCCACTGTTGCTGGGCAGGCCGGCGAGGATGTGGTCCAGTTCCTCGATGCACGCATGCAGAGAGCGCGGCACGTCGGCGCGCAACAGCAGCAGTTCGGACACCTGCCTGGCGCTGGGAGCATTGCGGTAGATCTCGTTGAAGGCCTCGAACGCCGACAGGGCGCGCAGCAGGGCGCTCCACTGGTAGTAGCCGCGGGCCGAATGGTCGCTGACTTCTTCCGACGCCTCGCCGAACATCTCATAGCGCACGTCCAGCAGGCGCAGGGTATTGTCGGCCCGCTCGATGAAGGTCCCCAGGCGGATGAAACAGTAGGCATCGTTGCGCATGATGGTGCCCGCCGTGGCGCCACGGAACAGGTGCGAGCGCTCCTTGACCCAGTCACAGAACTGGCTCATGCCGTAGCGGGCCAGGCCATTGCTGGCGATCTTGCGCATTTCCAGCCAGGTGGCGTTGATGTTCTCCCACATGTCGGCGGTGATCCGCCCGCGCACCGCATGGGCATTGGTGCGCGCCGCCTGCAGGCAGCAGTAGATGCTGCCGGGGTTGGTTTCGTCGAAGGCGAAAAAATGCAGCATGCGCGCGGTGTCGAGCGCGTCGTGGCGCCGGTTGTAGTCATCCAGGGTGCCTGCCGCCAGCAGCGACATGGCCAGCTCGGCCTGGCCGTCGGTGCGGCCGGCCTGGGGCATCAGCGACAGCGAGTAGCTGACTTCGAGCATGCGTGCCAGGTTCTCGGCGCGCTCCAGGTAACGGGACATCCAGTAGAGGTCCGCAGCGGTTCTTGAAAGCATGTGTCAGTCCTCCACTACCCAGGTGTCCTTGGTGCCGCCGCCCTGGGACGAGTTCACCACCAGCGAGCCTTCACGCAGGGCCACCCGCGTCAGGCCACCGGGGACCAGGCGGGTTTCGCTACCCGACAGGACGAACGGCCGCAGGTCGATATGACGCGGCGCGATGCCGTTCTCGACGAAGGTCGGGCAGGTCGAAAGGCTCAGGGTCGGTTGGGCAATGTAGGCCTCGGGGCGGGCCTTGAGCCGCGCGCGGAAGTCTTCGATTTCCGCCGCCGTGGCGGCCGGCCCGACCAGCATGCCGTAGCCGCCGGAGCCCTGGGTTTCCTTGACCACCAGTTCCGGCAGGTGCGCCAGCACGTGGGACAGCTCCTTGGGGTTGCGGCATTGCCAGGTCGGGACGTTCTTGAGGATCGGTTCCTCGTCGAGGTAGAAGCGGATCATGTCGCCGACGTAGGGGTAGATCGACTTGTCGTCGGCCAGGCCGGTGCCCACGGCATTGGCCAGCACCACGTTGCCCGAGCGGTAGGCGGCAATCAGGCCGGGCACCCCGAGCAACGAGTCGGGAGTGAAGGACAACGGGTCGAGGTAGGCGTCGTCGAGGCGCCGATAGATCACGTCCACCTGTTTCGGGCCGGCGGTGGTGCGCATGAAGACATGGTCGTCGCGCACGAACAGATCGGCCCCTTCGACCAGTTCCACGCCCATCTCCCGGGCCAGGAACGCGTGTTCGAAATAGGCGCTGTTGAAACGACCCGGGGTCAGCACCACGGCGGTGGGGTTGTCCAGCGGGCTGGCGCTCTTGAGGGTGTCGAGCAGCAGGTTGGGGTAGTGGTCGATGGGCGCCACGCGCTGGCTGGCGAACAGCTCTGGGAACAGCCGCATCATCATCTTGCGGTCCTCGAGCATATAGCTCACGCCGCTGGGGGTGCGCAGGTTGTCTTCGAGCACGTAGTAGCTGCCATCGCCGTCACGCACCAGGTCGACTCCGGCGATGTGCGCATAGATGTCGCGGTGCAGGTCCAGGCCCTGCATGGCAATCTGATAACCCTCGTTCACCAGCACCTGCTCGGGCGGGATGATGCCTTGCTTGAGAATGCGCTGATCGTGATAGACGTCGGCCAGGAACAGGTTCAACGCCTGCACCCGTTGAATGCAGCCGCGTTCGACCATTTGCCATTCGCTGGCCTTGATGCTGCGGGGGATGATGTCGAAGGGGATCAGGCGCTCGGTGCCCTGTTCGTCCCCGTAGAGGGTGAAGGTGATACCGGCGCGGTGGAACAGCAGGTCGGCTTCGCGACGGCGCTGCTCCAACAGTTCGGGCGGTGTATCCGCCAGCCAGTGTGCAAACGGCTGATAATGGGGGCGGCAGGCACCGTCCGCGTCATACATTTCGTTGAAAAAATCTCGGGACATATCGCACTCCTTGCCGTTCAAGACGACGGCATTTTCCTTCTACCTGGCTATTTCACGATGCGAGACCCTGCGAGAGATGATCGAGTACTGGCTGTGGGGGCACCTCAGTGTGCGTTATCGACTGCCAGCGGCGCTTCGGATCGGCGTCGCTTGCCTTTCCATGCTGGTGGCCTGGCTCACATTTTTCTTTGGTGAACGAAGACTTGCGCTGGTAGGCAAGCTTTAGCAATAACGATGCCGGAAAACCGCAAGTGCAGAAATCGACCGCTTTTCCCGGCTGGGATGATCGATTTTGCGGCATTTGTATCGGTTATCGGCGTCGAGGCCGGGCGATGCGGGAAGACCAGGCGCCGGGCCTGTTCCCGCGACACGGGGTTGCGCACCAAAATGGCGCGCCAGAGGAGGGTGGTTGCACCTGGCGCAGGGACTTGCAGCGTTTAGAGGTATCGGGGTCCCCGCTCTGAAGCAGTTTGCTAAACGCCTGAAAAGCTACTGGCGTGGCATCCTGAGCAGGGTGCGCTGGCCCATGCACACTGGCCAACTGGAGGGCATCTTGACCGGGCGCATCCACGACCTGATCGCTCCTGTAAATCGCTGCCGTAAAATGATTGGAGATCTGACGCGCACCTGCCTGCTTGCAAGCAAGGCTCACTGAAGCTCGCTGCCCGACGAGAAGGCCGACATGCCGGTATGGGCGGAAGGCGAAATCTTGGGCTCCCCCGGGCAGGTCGGCACGTCTTGGATGGCGTTGCGGATTAATCCAATGGCCCGAATACCTGCCTGTAATGTTCCTCCCCTTGAGGCGTCTGCCGGGTCAGTCGTATTTCCAACCCCACAGGGTCGACCTTGCGATTGCCACTCAATTGACGCCAGCCCTGGCCGGGTTCCCAAACCCGTACCTGTAACCCACTGATGTTGCTCAGGGCCGCCACACCGGCCCGCGGCTCAGGCGCCGGCAGAGGCAAGCGATCACGGGCTGCCGCACTGGCCCGGTACAGGGTGTCGCCCTTCAACCACCAACGCACCCGCTGCAAACTGCCCGCCGAGGTGGCCGCACTGCGAATCACATCGAGACTGAAGGTGTTCCTGTCCGTGCTGCGCACGCTGATGGCTCCGGTCTTTTCGGTTTGTTCGGTGTCGTTATCGGTCGGGCTCGGTTCCCGCAACTCGATGCTGGCCCGCAAGGCCAGGTCGCGTTCGAGCTGTTGCAAGGTCCGCAGCAACTCCCGGGTTTGCTCCGCGTCGCGCTGCAGGTGGGAGTCGGTGCGGGTCACGCTGTCCAGGCCGCGCCAGGCAATCAGGCTGACGATGGCCATCAGCAGAATCGCCACCATGACTTCGATCAGGGTGAAACCCTTCTGCCTGTGCCTCATGGTGCATCCACCACCTGCAGTTGCCCGGCTGCCGTGCGTTGCACGGTGAGTCGGTAGCGGCCGTCGGAGAGTTCCAGGCGCCATGGTGGGTTGAACCATTCGGCATTCAGGACCACCGGTTGCCTGGGGGTGACGCGTACCTTGATCGAGGCGCTTTCCCAGAGGCGAGGGTGCAGTTGTGGATCCGCCGAGAAGTCATCGAACCCCAGACCCTGTTCATTCGGGCGACTGAAGCGAAACCCTTTGGCGCCTGGCTCCCAAGTGATTGGGCGACCGTCGGCCTGCGCTTCGGCCTCTGCGATCTGCAGCAGTTGGACCAGCCGAGTGGCGTCCTTGTGCAACAACTGTCGTGGGTCGGGTTTGATGCTGATGCTCACGGCGGCAGTGGCGATACCAACGATGATGAGCACCACCATCAGCTCGATCAGGGTGAAACCCTGTTGTCTGGGTGAGGGCATGACTTAACGTTCCGTCGTGATGAATCAATCCTGTCGAACTCAGTGGTCCCGCTCAAGAAATGGCCTGGACCCAAAGCTGTTGTTGTCCTGTAGACTGCCGTGCAGGACAACAGGGAGGTTTCGTCTTGACATTGATTTTGGGCGTAGCGGCGCCACGTATTTTGCAAGGGGCTGCATTGCTGGCAGCGCTGGCGGGTGTGTTGTTCTGGTCATCGCTGTTGTTGACGCCGGCGCAATCGAATACGCCGGTGATGGAGCGTTCGACCCCGATCGCAGGGATCGACACACCCGCCTTGCAGTGGTTTTCCAACCAGCCGGTGGCGATGGAGGTCGAGGTGTCTGGCGTGATTGCCGGTGCACAGGGGGCGGTGGCAATCATCAGTCTCAACGGTGGGCCGCCTCGCGGTGTTCTGGCGGGTGAGCGCCTGGCCCCCGGCGTGCGTCTGTTGGCGATCGAGGGGGATGCGGTCATCCTCGAACGCGGTTCGCAGCCGACCCGACTCAAGATCAGCCCGTTGCCGGACGTGCCCACGCTGCCCCGACTGATCCGCCCTTGAGCGCGCCTCATGGGTGTTTTTCCATGGGCTGGCCCAGCAGTGAATCGAGCCGCGCGAGCGGCGGTGCCTCGTGCTTGCGATCCGACACCAACAGCATGACGCGCATCAGGTTGGCCTCGGCGTCCGGGGTGATGCTTTGGTCGCAGCGCAGTTGCAGTCGTCCCTGGTCGCACTCGAACTGCTTGATGCCTGGCGTGAGATGGCCTTCCAGGCGCAGTTCGGCGAGTCGACTCTGCGCCGCCAGCAGCGCGATCGAACGGTCGCGTAACAGTCCGTTGCTCTGCGTCATCAGGCCCGCAACGCGTGCTGCCGCCGACAGGGCGACGGCAATGATCGTCAAGGCCACCAGCACTTCGATCAATGTAAAACCCCGCTCCTTGCACAACCTCTCCATGGGTGACTCTTGACCGAAAAACAGGGGCGCAGAATAGCACCTGGTGTCAGCGAGCAGGGTAGGTATTGCACGGTGTATTTTTGTATTTCATTCAGTAGGTTTTGTTACACTGCGCGACGAATTGTCATATACCAAGGAAGGTTGAAATGGATTGCGCGCGCGTCAGATTCCGTTCCGGTGGCCGTCACGGTCAGCAGGGCTTCACGCTGATCGAGATCATGGTTGTGGTGGTCATTCTCGGAATTCTCGCCGCCATGGTGGTGCCCAAGGTCCTTGATCGGCCTGATCAGGCCAGGGCCACAGCCGCCAAGCAGGATGTCGCGGGGCTGATGCAGGCACTGAAGCTCTATCGTCTCGATCACGGCAGTTACCCCACCCTGAACCAGGGACTGAAGGTCCTGGTGGAACGGCCGGCGAACGCCAAGGATGGCCAATGGCGTTCCTACCTGGAACGCTTGCCCAATGATCCGTGGGGGCGTCCTTATCAATACCTGAATCCTGGCGCCAACGGCGAAATCGACGTCTTTTCACTAGGGGCCGACGGCCAACCGGATGGCGAAGGGGTGAACGCGGATATCGGGTCCTGGCAGCTCTAGGCTCTGCCATGAACACGTATTCGCAGCTATCGACCCGCCAAGCTGGCACGGCGGTTATCAGTGCCCTGCTGATCGCCGCCGTGGTGGCAGTGATCGCGGCAGGCATGCTCACCCGGCAGCGTGTGTTCACTCGTTCACTCGAGGCGCAGCAATGTCACGCCCAAGGCCGCGCGGTGCTCCAGGGCGGTCTGGAGGCCAGCCGGCAACTGCTCTGGGCGTCTCGCCAGCAGGAGGTGCTGACCCGGCTGGATCAACCTTGGGCGCGGCCCATTCGGTTCACCTCGCCCAACGTCCTGCTGGGACCTTTCGAGGGGCGTCTGGTGGACCAGCAAGGCAAGTTCAACCTGCGCAATCTGCTCACCAACGAGCGCGTCGACGTCGGGCAACTCCGCAGCTTTGCCCGGTTATGCGAAATGATCGGTATCGACACCGGTCTCGGTCAGCGCATCAGCCAGAGAGTCATCGCATCCTATCCGCGAGTGATGAGTCCGCCAGCGGCCGGGCAGGATACCGCTCCGAGCCACCTTGCCAGCGATCGGCCCACTTCTGCGGGGGTGGCCCGCCAACCGCTGCCTGCAACCCGGCCCATGTTGCGCACCCTGGAGGGGCTGCGCGATATCCAGGGGATGAATGAGCGTGTGCTGGCTCGACTGGAACAATTCGTCAGCATCATCCCGGCCAACACCTGGGTCAACGCCAACACCGCCAGTGCCGAGGTCCTGGCGTCGGTGGTGCCGGGGTTGTCCCTGTCGCAGGCGCAGGCCGTGGTGGCCGAACGTGACAGTGGCTTGTGGTTCATCAACCGGGGAGACTTCGTCAATCGTCTGCACCTGCCGCACTTGAGTGTGGATGGACTCAATGTCGGTATCACCAGCGAGTGGTTCCTGCTCCAGGGGCAGGCACGTTGTGATCGGCGTCGGCTCGGCATCAACGCGTTCCTGCATCGTCCACAGGAGCAACGACCCCAGGTGATCTGGTCGAGGCTGGGCGTATGACGCTGCTGAGAATTGCCTTGCCGCCGTTGGCACACCTGACGGCCCACTCCGAATTCGAGTACGTGGGCCTGGACTCGAGTGGCCGTGTCAGCCAGCCCCGTGTCGGCACATTCATGCAACTGGGGGAGGCCGCCAGGTCACAAGCTGTCGAGTGTTTTCTCCACCCTGTCGACAGCGTTCTGACGCGTATCGAAATACCGCCACTTTCGTCCGCCCGGATCGGTGCCGCCGTGCGCCTCGCCGCCCAGGCGCTGATGTTGGGGGACAGCGATCAGATGCATATCGCCCACAGCGGCCGTGATGGTGCCGGGTGGGTACATGTGAGTTGGTTACCCAAGGCGCACCTGGACTGTCTCGGCCAGTTGCTGTGGCAGCATCGGTTGGCGTTGCGGGGTCTTTACCCGGCACCCTACAGGTTGGCCTTGCCCCCTGACGGACAGACAAGTGCCTGTGTGCAGGACGGTCAGTTGTTGCTGCGCCTGAATGCCGAGCAGGCGACGGTGGAACCCGTGTTCGAGGAGTGCCTGGCCGAGCGGCTGGCCCAGGGCGAGGTTTTCCATTGGATCGGTGACAACGCACCTGCCGGAGTATTCACGCAACAGCCCGCCACATGGCTCTGGACGGGCGTTGCGCCAAAGTGGGGGCTGCAGGGCGGCACGCGGCAACCCCGTGTTGCCGCTCAGGGGTGGGGGCGGGCGGTGGGGTGCTGCTTGCTGGCGCTGGCGGTCTGGGCGATCGGCCTGAACCTCTACGCCGCCCGTGAGGTGAGTGAGGGTCAGCGCATGAAACAGCAGATGAGTCAGCGGGTCAGGCAGGCATTTCCCGAACTGCCGGTGATCCTCAATCCGCTGCAACAGGCCCGCCAGCAACTGGCGGCGCGCAAGCAGGGCGCGGTGAGTGATCCGGGTCAGTTGTTCAATCGCCTGGTGTTGCAGGCCGGCAGCGGCATGCCGTTCATGTCGGCAAGTGTGGAGCGCCTGGTGTTCGTCGACGGGGCGTTGCAGTTGACGCTACTGGCCGACGCCCGGCGGTTCGGTGCTGATCGCTCCTGGCAGGACAGCCTGGCACGGGTCGGTATCAGCGCCAAGGCCGACGAGAACGGTTGGACGCTGCGCCCCGTCGAAGGCCCGGCGGGCTACCCCGACGCCCCCACCGACGATAGCAGTGGTGCAGGCGATGAGTAAGGCTGCCTTGGCAAACTACCGTGCCCGTTGGCAACGCTGGCGCAGTCAGCTCCAAGCCCATTGGCAGGCGTTCACGCCGCGGGAGAAAACCATGGTCAGCGGCATGGCCGTGGCTCTAGCCGCGTTGGTGGTGTGGGTAGCCCTGGTCGAGCCGCCTCTGAGAAAAATCGCCTATTGGCAAGCCGAGATACCGAAACTGCGAGCGCAGGACGAAGCACTGGAGTCGTTGCTGCAAGAGGTTCATATCAGGCCGGACGGGCAAAGCCTGGAGCAGTCTCTGCGGCAAAGCCTGCAATCCAGTGGACTCGCCGGGCACTTCCAGCTCCAGGCCGAACAGCCTGGCACTTGGGATTTGCGTTTCGAGGCGGCCCCAGCCGAGGCGATACTCGTCTGGCTGTTGAGCCATCCGCAGCAGTTTTCACTGAAAGTGGTCGAGGCCCGTTTGCAACGTGCAGGCGAGGCGGCGACCAATGAGACCGCCGGCACGTTGTCAGGCACCGTTCGCATGGATCAGGCGCTGGACGCTAAGGAAGCTTCATGAAGGGTTCAGGACCCAAATCGGTACGTATTGCATTGCCCCTGCTGCTCATGGTCCTGGGGGCGTGCAGCAACACCGCCACCGGGCCCGGTCAATCCACGTTGCTGGTCGACAGTGAACTCGGTCGGCCTTTGGGCGACACTCAGCGCGGTGGAGACGTCCTACGGGATCGCGAGCGTGCGCAGGCACAGACCCGGCCTGTGCCCAGGCTGTTGCATGATATTCCCGGGCGCGCTCCGGGTGGCGCGGCGCGCAGCCGCTCACTACCGGCCAACCCGTTGGGTGAGCAACCGGTGACCTTGAATTTCGTCGAGGCTGACATCCAGGCGGTGGTTCGCGCATTGTCCCGGGCCACCGGCCAACAGTTTCTGGTCGACCCACGGGTCAAGGGCAGCCTGACCCTTGTTTCCGAAGGCCAGGTGCCGGCCCGCCAGGCTTACGACATGCTGTTGGCAGCGCTGCGCATGCAGGGCTTCAGCGTGGTCGATGTCGGCGGTATCGCCCAGGTGGTGCCGGAGGCGGATGCCAAACTGTTGGGTGGGCCGATCTACAGTGCCGACAAACCGGCCGGTAACGGCATGCTGACGCGCACTTTCCGCCTGCATTACGAGAACGCGGTGAACCTGATTCCAGTGCTGCGGCCCATCGTTTCGCCGAACAATCCGATCAATGCCTATCCGGGTAACAACACGATTGTCGTCACCGACTATGCCGAGAATCTCACCCGGGTCGCGCAACTGATTCAGGGGATCGATACGCCCAGTGCCATCGACACCGACGTGGTGCCGATCCATAACGGCATCGCCGCTGATATTGCGCCAATGGTGGCCGAGCTGCTCGATGCACCGGGGGGGGATCCGACCCAGAAAATCGCGGTGATCGGCGATCCGCGTTCCAACACCATTATCATTCGTGCCGGCAGTCCCGAGCGCACCGAGCTGGCGCGCAATCTGATCTACAAGCTGGACAACGCCCAGAGCAATCCGAGCAACCTGCATGTGGTCTATCTGCGCAACGCCCAGGCCGGCAAGCTGGCCCAGGCCCTGCGCGGGCTGCTGACAGGTGAGAGTGACAGCGGCACCACTGACAGCACGCGGTCGGCGCTCAGTGTGATGGGCGGCACCAGCAATGGCAGCGGGCAGGGTGGACAGAACAGCAGTCCGTTGGCCAGTACCCCATCCACCAGCACTTCGGGCAGCAACGGCAGCGCTTATGGGCAGGGCAGTAGTACAACCGGCAAGAGCGGGCCTGCCGTTAGCGATCAGAGTGTGGCCTTCAGTGCGGGTGGCGTGACCATTCAAGCCGACGCGACCACCAATACCCTGCTGATCTCCGCGCCGGAGCCGCTGTACCGCAGCCTGCGCGAGGTCATCGACCAGCTCGACCAGCGCCGTGCCCAGGTGGTGATCGAGAGCCTGATCGTCGAGGTCAGCGAGGACGAGGCCAACGAGTTCGGCGTGCAGTGGCAGAGCGGCAACCTGGGGGGCAGCGGGGTGTTCGCCGGGGCCAACCTGGGCAACACCGGCATCGTCACCACCGCCAAGAACAGCATCGACGCCTTGCCCCAGGGGCTGAATATCGGCGTGGTGCGCGGATCGGTGAACATTCCCGGGGTGGGGCAGGTGATGGACCTCAAGGTGCTGGCCCGGGCCCTGAAGAGCAAGGGCGGCTCCAACGTGCTGTCGACGCCGAACCTGCTGACCCTGGACAACGAAGTGGCGAGCATCTTCGTTGGCCAGACCATTCCCTTCGTCAGCGGCAGCTACGTGACCAATGGCAGCAGTTCGAGCAACAACCCGTTCCAGACCATCCAGCGCGAGGAGGTCGGACTCAAGCTCAACGTCCGGCCGCAGATTTCCGAGGGCGGCACGGTGAAGCTGGACGTGTATCAGGAGGTCAGCAGCGTCGACGACCGCGCCACCGCGACGGCGGCGGGCACGGTGACCAAGAAGCGCGCGATCGACACCAGCATCCTGCTCGACGATGGGCAGATCATGGTCATGGGCGGCCTGCTGCAGGACGGCTACAGCCAGAGCAACGACGGCGTGCCGTTGCTGTCGAGCATCCCCGGCATCGGCGCGCTGTTCCGCCATGAGCGGCGCGACAGCAACAAGACCAACCTGATGGTGTTCCTGCGGCCGTACATCATCCGTGACGGCGCGGCGGGGCGGGCGATCACCCTGAACCGCTACGACTTCATCCGCCGTGCCCAGGGCAGCCTGACGCCGGAACGCAACTGGGCCTTGCCGGACATGCAGGCCCCGCAGTTGCCCAGTGCGGCCCACGCCATTCCGGGCTCGCAGCCGGTGCCCGTGCCGCAGGCACCCAGGCCGATCCGCGCGGTGCCGGTGTCGCTGAACGAGGCGCAGCCATGAACGCATTACCGTACGCCTGGGCCAAGGCCCAGCGGCTGGTGCTGGTCGACGGCGTGCTCACCGCCTGTCCCTCGACCCCCGGCTGGGCCATCAGCGAGGCGCGCCGGCAGTTCGGGCCGGCGCGGCTGGAGCGGGTGCGTGATGAGGAACTCGACAGCCTGCTGACCACGGCCTATGCCGACACCGGCAGCGCTGCCGCCGTGGTCGGCGCGGCGGAAAACGAGGTGGACCTCGACCGGCTGATGCAGGACATGCCGGAAGTCACCGACCTGCTCGACACCCAGGACGGCGCGCCGGTGATCCGCATGATCAACGCCTTGCTGACCCAGGCGGCGCGCGACGAGGCCAGCGATATCCATATCGAGCCGTTCGAGACCCATTCGGTGGTGCGCTACCGGGTCGACGGCACCCTGCGCGACGTGGTCTCGCCACGCAAGGCGCTGCACGGCGCGCTGGTGTCGCGGATCAAGATCATGGCGCAACTGGACATCGCCGAAAAACGCCTGCCCCAGGACGGCCGTATCGCCCTGCGCGTCGCCGGACGGCCGATCGACATCCGCGTCTCCACCGTGCCCACCGGCCATGGCGAGCGGGTGGTGATGCGCCTTTTGGACAAGCAGGCCGGGCGCCTGCAACTGGAAACCCTGGGCATGGACCCGGACCTGCTGGCCCGGCTCGACCACCTGATCCGCCAGCCCCACGGCATCGTGCTGGTCACCGGACCCACCGGCAGCGGCAAGACCACCAGCCTCTACGCCGCCCTGGCCCGGCTCGACGCCAGCACCAGCAACATCCTCACCGTCGAGGACCCGGTGGAATACGACCTGCCGGGCATCAGCCAGATCCAGGTCAACGCCAGGATCGACATGACCTTCGCCCTGGCGCTGCGTGCGATCCTGCGCCAGGACCCGGACATCATCATGATCGGCGAGATCCGTGACCTGGAAACCGCGCAGATCGCCGTGCAGGCCTCGCTGACCGGGCACCTGGTGCTGGCGACTCTGCACACCAACGACGCGGTGTCGGCGGTCAACCGGCTGATCGACATGGGCGTGGAGCCGTTCCTGCTGGCCTCGTCGATGCTCGGGGTGCTGGCCCAGCGCCTGGTGCGGCGGCTGTGCCGGCACTGCCGCCAGCCCGATCCGGCCACGCCGGGCACCTGGCGCCCGGTCGGCTGCAGCGCCTGCAGCCACACCGGCTACAGCGGCCGCACCGGCATCCACGAGCTGTTCTGCATCGACGACGCTATTCGCACCCTGATCCACCAGGGCGCCGGCGAGCAGGCGTTGCGCCAGGCGGCACGGGCGGCGGGCATGCTGAGCCTGCGCGAGGATGGTGAGCGCTGGGTCCGCGCGGGTGCCACGGCGCCGGAAGAAATCCTGCGTGTGACGAGGGACGCCTGATGAACCGCTATCGCTTCGAAGCGGCCGATGCCCAGGGCAAGATCGAGTCCGGCCATCTGGAGGCCGACAGCCAGGGCGCGGCCATGGCCACCTTGCGCGGGCGTGGGCTGACCGCCTTGTCGCTGCGGGCCGAAAGCAGCGACAGTGGCGAGACGGCCGGCGGGCTGTTCAGCGCAAAACTCTCGGACAACGACCTGGCTTGGGCCACCCGTCAACTGGCGAGCCTGCTGGGAGCGAGCCTGCCGCTGGAGGCGGCGTTGAGCGCCACGGTCGAACAGGCGGAAAAAAAGCACATCGCCCAGACCCTGAGTGCGGTGCGTACCGATGTCCGGGGCGGCATGCGCCTGGCCGACGCGCTGTCCCGGCGGCCCCGGGACTTTCCGGAAATCTACCGGGCGCTGATCGCCGCCGGCGAGGAATCCGGCGACCTGGCCCTGGTCATGGAACGGCTGGCCGACTACATCGAGGAGCGCAACAACCTGCGCGGCAAGGTGCTCACGGCGTTCATCTACCCGGCGGTGGTCGGGCTGGTGTCGGTGGGCATCGTGATCTTCCTGCTCAGCTACGTGGTGCCGCAGGTGGTCAGCGCGTTTTCCCAGGCGCGCCAGGACCTGCCGGGGCTGACGCTGGTGATGCTCAATGCCAGCGACTTCATTCGCGAGTGGGGCGTGTTGTGCTTTGCCGGGCTGGCGGGGGCGTTCTGGGGCTGGCGGCTGTACCTGCGCCAGCCGGCTGCGCGGCTGGGTTGGCATAGCCGGATCCTGCGGTTGCCGATGATCGGGCGTTTCGTGCTGGGGCTGAACACGGCGCGGTTCGCCTCGACCCTGGCGATTCTCGGCGGTGCCGGGGTGCCGTTGCTGCGGGCGCTGGAGGCGGCGCGGCAGACGGTGTCGAACGACCGCTTGAGCCTGAGCGTGAGCGAGGCCACGGCGCGGGTCAGGGAAGGGGTGAACCTGGCGGCGGCGCTGAAGGTGGAGAAGGTGTTTCCGCCGTTGCTGATCCACCTGATCGCCAGCGGCGAGAAGACCGGCGCCTTGCCGCCGATGCTGGAGCGGGCGGCGCAGACCCTGTCGCTGGATATCGAACGGCGGGCGATGGGGATGACGGCGTTGCTCGAACCGTTAATGATCGTGGTGATGGGCGCGGTGGTGCTGGTGATCGTGATGGCGGTGTTGCTGCCGATCATCGAGATCAACCAGTTGGTGCAGTAGTGGGGCCTGTGGGGGCTGGTCGGGCTGCCCGCGACAGCACTCAAACCCAAGGCTTCTGACGGCATGAAAAAGCCCTCGTCACCGAGGGCTTTTCCTTCACGCAGGGGGCATTCAGATCTTGCCGGCACCCGCCTTGGCCTTGACGTCAGCGGCGACCTTGTCCGCACTCAGCGGGGTGTAGCTGTAGGGCGGCGTCCAGCCGATGCTCGAGTTCCACGAGCAGCTCAGTGCGCTGCCGTTGAGGATCGAGCCCTGGTCGCGGTAGACACTGCCGCCGTAATCGCCAGCAATCTTGTCGCAACCACTGACGCCGCTGATCTCGAAGGCGTTGCGCTCGGAGAAGATTTTCGAGTTCTTGCCTACGCCATGGGCATAAGTGAACGGATACACTTTATTGCTGACGCTGCCCACATGGTAGTTGTTGTACAGGTGTACCTGGCCGAAGCGCACGCGTGGCGCACGGGCCGAGATGTTTTCAAACAGCGTGTTGTGAATGGTCACCTTGAGCTTGCCGTCATCGGTCGTGCGACTGTCGCTCGAGCCGATCAGGTTGTTTTTCTCATGGGACTTGAATGCGGAGTACGAGATGGTCACGTAGTTGGCGCCGTTTTTGACGTCCAATGCGCCGTCGTGGTGTTGCTTGGGGCGGCCATTGGCGGTGCCATTCTGGTCATCGGTGCGACGCCCGTCGGTGAAAGTGACATGGTCAACCCAGACGTTGTTCGCGCCTTCGATCGTCAGGCCATCGTATTCCGAGTTCCAGTTGCCGTCGGCACCATCGTTCGGATCCCACACCGGCTCGGGGTCCCATGGGTTTTCGATGGTGAGGTTGCGAATGATCACATCGTTTTCCTTGGCGTAGAGGTAACCCTCACGGATTTCCGCATTGCTGCTGGTCCCGACGATGGTGGTTTTGCCCGGAATGTCGAGACGGGCTCGTTTCTTCATGTCAGCGGTCGTTGTGTAAGCCTTGCCTTCGCTGATATCGATGATCCCGGTGATTTTGATGATGCGACCATTGCTGCCCGCGCTGGCACTCAGTGCTGCCTTCAACTCGGCGGCGTTTTTGACGGTGTAGATGTTATTCGCTGCAGCTCGGGAACCCCCCTTGGTGCCGCCGTTCTGGGTGGCCCAGCCTGTTGTGGCAACATCCAGCCAGATGTCGGCAGCATGGGCGGGCAGGCTTGAAAGCAGGAGGGCACCGGCCACTGCGCTGGTCAGTTTGCCGAGTGTGAACGTTGTGGGTTTTACCATGAGTAATCAGATCCTTGATTGACTTAAGTACGCACACGCCAGTGTCTGGCGTGTCCTTCAAGCGGACGTCCTTGTCGCCACTGCAGCGAATCGAACGTCCGCTACATGCGAAATACTATCATGTGATCTGATGTGTTGTCGTACAAGTTTATGAGGTTTTATGAAAAAAACGACACACCTACCGCCCCCGCTTCGACAGGAAAAATATGGAATCGATCTGTATATAACTGAAGATGCAGCGTTTACGCCATCCGTTCGTTGACCAGACACCAGATTGTGCAGGTAGGTTCTGTTAACCGTGAGGGCGTGTTGTCGTACAACTGCTTGGGCTATTATAAGGATTCATTCCTCCAGCCGAGATAAGTGCTCTCAATGGACAAACAGAGTGTCCAACCCAGCGTTCGTCCCAAGCACCGCAGCCTGGCCGAGAATCTGGTCGCCGAACTCTCCCGGCGTATTCACGACGGAGAGCTTGAGTGTGCCGCCAAGCTGCCGAGCGAGTCCGAGGTGATGAAGGAGCATGGTGTCAGCCGCACCGTGGTCCGTGAGGCCATTTCCCGATTGCAGGCCGCCGGTCTGGTTGAAACCCGCCATGGCATCGGTACTTTCGTGTGCGATGTGCCAGGACCGAGTGGCTTTCGAATCGACCCCGAGAGCATTGTCACGCTGCATGACGTGCTCGCCGTTCTGGAGTTGCGCATCAGTCTGGAAGTGGAGGCGGCAGGGCTGGCCTGTGCCCGTCGCACCGATGAACACCTGCAGGTGATGCGTGATTCACTGGACCTGCTGAACTCCAGAGTGGTCAGCGTCAATTACGCCGTGGCCGCGGACTTCCGCTTCCACCAGCAGATCGCATTGGCCACGGGTAACCGCTATTTCACCGATATCATGTTGCACCTGGGCGTCAGCATCCTGCCACGTGCGCGCCTGCACTCCACACGCGTGGCCAATGATCGCACCGAGCCTTATCTGGAGCGCCTGAGTCGAGAGCACGAAGACATCTATCAGGCGATCCTGCGACGCGATGCCGATGCCGCGCGCGCGGCCATGCGCCTGCACCTGTCCAATAGCCGCGAGCGCATGCGGCGCGCCTATGAGGCATTGGGCGCGCACACGCTGGAAAACTGAACGCAGGCGTTGCCCTTTCAGTCACCAAACGGCCCGGCGGCGGTGAAGGCTCCGCCTTGAAACAGACTGTCGGGCTGAGGTTTGGGCTGTTGTTCTATCCGGGCCCGAAAGTCTTCCGAGGTGTCCTGCGGGGTAAAGCCCAGGTGCGTCGCGTGACGGTTGCTCCACCAGCGGTCGCGGTTGGCGGAAACCCCATAGACCACGCTATGGCCGACCTCGGGGGTCAGCAGGGCGCGTTCCACCAGATGTTCGAGGTCGGGATAGCTCAGCCAGGTCGAGAGCATCCGCAGGTTGCGTGGTTCAGGGAATGACGAACCGATGCGCAGGCTGACGGTCTCGATGCCATATCGGTAGAAGTAGAAGGTCGCCAGGTCTTCACCGTAGGACTTCGATAGCGCGTAGTAGCCATCCGGGCGGCGGGGGGAGTGCGCATCCACCTCGATGCCCTGTGGGTAGAACCCTGTGACGTGATTGGAACTGGCAAAGACCACCCGCTTGATTGCGTGTTTGCGTGCGGCCTCGTAGAGGTGAAAGGTGCCGCGAATATTGGCCTCGAGAATGTCCTCGAAAGGCCGCTCCACCGAAATCCCGCCCAGATGAACGATCGCGTCGACACCCCTGGCCAGTGCCTCGACGCCGGCCTTGTCGGCCAGGTTGCAGTTGATCACTTCATCGTGCTCGCCGCGGCTGGGGGCCATCGGGCTGATGTCCGAGGAACGGACGATGGCGGCATGCGCCTGGAGGGTCTCCCTGAGGATTTGCCCCAGGCCACCCGCGGCGCCGGTCAGCAGGATGCGGTTGAAGGGTTTGTGTGACGTTGGGTTGATGCTCATGGTCAGGTCTTCCTTGCTCTGGTTGCGAGTGGTTCGAGAATGACGGCATGCCTGGCGAGCGATGCGCGATCACCAGGCCGCGCGTGGCCTACATGAAGTTGTACTGGACGCCCAGGCGCCAGCGTGCCTGGCGATCATCGGTGGTGGAGTTGACCTTGACATCGCCGATCTCCATGAACGGTGCCCACTTCTTGTCCAGCTTGTATTTGACGATCAGGTTCTGCTCGTAGTCGCTCTTGTTGTTGTCGTAGCGGATGTAGTCGGTCTTGAAGTAAATGTACTGATACTCGAAAGCCCACTTGCTGGCCGGGGTGTAGCCGAGCCAGCCTTCGAAGCGATGGGTGTTCTGGTTGTCCTTGGCGCGATCTGGCAGGTCCTCGTTGATCTGGTCACGATCGAGTTTCCTCGCGTCCAGCCGGTAGCGGGTCGCAACGTAGAACGCATCGTTGATTTTGTAGTTGTACTTGAGGCCGAACTTGTAGGTGGTCGAGTCCTTCGAGCTGTCCATCTGGAACGCCGGGGTCAGGGTCGACTGCGGGCTGAGTGCATAGTTGTAACTAACTGTGAACTCATGCCCGTTGTTGACCATGTTGTCGTAAGCGACATCCTTGCGGTCACCGGCGGTGCGGTACTTCAGTTCGCCCTCGAATCCCAACCCACTGTCCATGCGATAAGCCAGCTTGATCCGATCGGCATGGGCCCGGTCGTCCTCGGTGAGCTGATGGCGGTAGTTGATGTTGGCGGAGTCGGCGTTGACGCAGAAGGGCAGGCTGACGGTCACGAGGGTTGCGAGGGTGCGTAGAGTGTTGTTCATACGGTCTTCTTTTATTGTTTTTGTTGAGGTTGTCGAACGATACGGTTGTTGAGATTGAGTCTCATCTTTTCCGTTGAGATAAGTTATCGTACGACATTGCCCGACGTCTACGTGGTATGAGGCATTTTGAAACATTGTGTTACATATATTGCCGCTGTGTAGGCGTATCAAGATGAGCTTGTTATTCTTTTTTGCTCATTTACGGGCAGGTTTTACGGGGTGAAAAGGCGTTTTTTGGGTTTTCCCCGGGTTTTTTGGGGCGGCTTTTCAATTGTTGTACGATGACCTATGATCTTCGTCAGCGGCCGCATCCTTGTCATGAATCCAATAAAAAAGGCTAAAGACGCCCATGAGAATCACAGCAGTCAACGTCCAGGTGTTTTCCTACCCGACCCGTCGCGCGGTGGACAGCGCCGGGCATGCGCACCCCGGCGATGTCACTCAGGCCCAGATGGCCCTCCTGCGGATCTGTAGCGAAGATGGCTCTGAAGGGTTTGCCTTCGGGGCGCCGGAACTGATCCGTCCCTATGTACTCGATGGCTTTGTTCGCAAGGTGCTGGTGGGGCAGAACGTGCTGGATCGGGAGAAAATCTGGCACGACCTGGTGCACTGGCAGCGTGGCAGTGCCAGTCAGTTGACCGATCGCGCCCTGGCCCTGGTCGAGCAGGCCCTGTGGGACTGGGCCGGGCGCAAGTTCGGGGTGCCGGTGCACAAACTGATCGGTGGCTTTCGCGACAAGGTGCCGGCCTACGGCTCGACCATGTGCGGCGATGAACTGCCCGGTGGCCTGGCGACCCCCGAAGACTACGGTCGTTTCGCCGAAACCCTGGTCAAGCGCGGTTACAAGGCGATCAAGCTGCACACCTGGATGCCACCGGTGTCCTTCGCACCCAGTCCGAAGATCGACGTCAAGGCCTGCGCCGCGGTGCGCGAGGCGGTCGGGCCGGATATCGCGCTGATGCTCGACGGCTACCACTGGTACAGCCGTACCGACGCCCTGTATATCGGTCGCGAACTGGAGAAGCTCGATTTCGCCTGGATCGAGGAGCCGATGATGGAAGACTCCGCCGAGTCCTATGCCTGGCTGGCCGCCAATCTGGATATTCCGGTACTGGGCCCGGAAACCCTGGCTGGCAAGCACCTGAGCCGCGCCAGTTGGGTGAAGCACGATGTCTGCGACATCCTGCGCGCCGGTGTGGCCGGGGTAGGCGGCATTGCGCCGTGCCTGAAGGTCGCGCACATGGCCGAGTCCTTCGGCATGGATTGTGAAATCCATGGGAACGGGGCCGCGAACCTGGCCGTGGTCGGGGCCATCAAGAACTGCACCTGGTATGAGCGCGGCCTGTTGCACCCGTACCTGGACTATGACGAGGTACCGGCCTACCTCAAGCAACTGGTGGACCCGATGGACAGCGACGGTTTCGTTCACCTGTCCGATCTGCCTGGCTTGGGCGAAGACATCGATTTCGACTTCATCGAGACCCATACCCTTAACAGCTTCTGATCTGTACACGGGTGTCCCGCTCGATACCGGGTCACCCGAGCGCCCAATAAATATAAGAAAGGCACTCTCACTATGAATATTCGTCCCTCGTTTCTGGCGCGGGCACTGGTGGCGACCCTGGCCTTTGCCGCTGTGCCGGTCACCTATGCCAAGACCCCGGCCGACCAGTTGATCATCGGCATGAGCATGATCAACCTATTGTCCCTGGACCCGGCCGCCGCGACCGGCCTGGACGTGTCGGAGATCAACGCCAACCTCTATGACATGCTGCTGGTGCAGGATGCGGCCCAGCCGGACCGCCTGCTGCCGGCCCTGGCGGAGCACTGGCAGGTCAGCGATGACCGCAAGACCCTGACCTTCAACCTGCGCAGCGGCGTGAAGTTCCAGTCCGGCAATCCCTTGAGCGCCGAGGACGTCGCCTGGTCGCTGCAGCGCGTCCTCAAGCTCAACCTCGCCCTGGCCTCGACCTGGAAGGCCTACGGTTTCAGCGCCGAGAACGTCGAGCGCTACATGCGCGCCAGCGATGCCCAGACCTTCGTCATCGAGCTGCCGCGACCGACCGATCCTTTGCTGGTGCTCAATACCCTGGCGACCTCGCCCAGTGCCTTCATCCTCGATCGCAAGAAAGTCCTCGAGCATCAGAAGAATGGCGACATGGGCGCGGCCTGGCTGGTGACCCATGCTGCCGGCAGCGGTGCCTTCGTGCTCAACGACTGGCGTGCCAACGACGTGATCCTGATGAGCCGCTTCGACGGCTACTGGGGCGGCCCGGCCAAGCTCAAGCGCATCGTCATGCGCAACATGACCGAGTCGCAGTCGTTGCGGCTGATGATCGAGCGTGGCGATCTGGACATCGCCAAAGGCATCTCCGCGCCGGATATCGAGGCCCTGCAGCACAGTGACAAGGTCCGTACCCAGACCTTGCAGCGCGGTACCCTCTACTACGTGGCATTGAGTGTGAAGCAGCCGATGTTCGCCGACGTGCGGGTGCGAAAGGCGGTGCGTTCGCTGATCGACTACCAGGGCATCAACCAGACCGTGATGCCCCACTACGGGCTGATCAACCAGCGCCCGCTGCCGCTGGGGCTGGCCGCGCGCCTGCCGGATCCGGGTTATCGGCTGAACGTCGAGCAGGCCAGGAAGCTGCTGGCCGAGGCCGGCTATCCCAATGGTTTCAAGACCAGCATCCGGGTATTGGCCGAGCCGCCGTTCATCAACATCGCCTCCAACCTGCAGTCGACCCTGGCCCAGGCCGGGATCGAGGCCAGCATCATCACCGGCACCGGCAACCAGATCTATGGCGCCATGCGCGAGCGTGACTTCGACATCATCGTCGGTCGCGGTGGTGGCGGGGCGGAGCGTCACCCGCATTCCAGCCTGCGTACCCTGGTGTACAACCCGGATAACCGGGACGATGCCAAGTTGAGCAATTTTCAGGGCTGGCGCACCTCGTTCTACAGTCCCGAGCTGAACCAGTTGATCGAGCGCGCCGAGGTCGAGCCGGATGCCGATAGGCAGCAGGCGCAATACCGTGAGATCCAGGAGCAGTTCGACCAGCAGGTTGGCGCTATCCTGCCGGTCGCGCAGATGACCGACACGGTGCTGGTCTACAGCGATGTCGCCGATTTCCAGGGCCACACCGCCGCGACCACCCGCTACAAGGACGTCTACAAGCAGCGCTGAGCAATGTGCGCGACGAAAGTCCGCATGCCCGGTGCCCCTGTAAATGATTGATCAGGAGATCACTATGTTTGTTTCGACTGCCTCTGTGCTGGGGGCTCGCGCCTCCAACACCGTCCGGCGCGCCAGCACGGTCCTGGTGACCCTGCTCGGTCTGCTGGCACTGACTTTCGTCATCGGTCGGGTCATGCCGCTGGACCCCGTACTGGCGGTGGTCGGCCCGGACGCCGACAGCTCCACCTATGAGCAGGTGCATCGGGCCATGGGCCTGGACAAGCCGATCTGGACCCAGTTCGGGCTGTACCTCAACGACCTGCTGCACGGGAATTTCGGTAACGCCCTGCTGACTGGCCATCCAGTGCTCGACGACATCCGACGGGTGTTTCCGGCGACCATCGAGCTGGCGACCCTGGCGATCCTGTTCGGCGTGCTGATCGGCCTGCCGCTGGGCGTCTGCGCCGCCAGCAACCAGGGCCGTCTGGGGGATCACATGGCGCGCGTCATCACCCTGTTTGGCTACTCCACGCCGATTTTCTGGCTGGGCATGATGGGGCTGCTGGTGTTCTACGCCTGGCTCGGCTGGGCCGGTGGCGCGGGGCGTATCGACCTGGCGTATGACGGCATGGTGCCGGAAGTCACCGGCCTGCTGCTGGTTGACTCGGCCCTGGCCCGTGACTGGGAAGCCTTCGCCAGCGCCTTGCGGCATATCGTTCTGCCAGCGCTGATCCTCGGCCTGAACTCGGTGGCCTACATCAGTCGCATGACCCGCAGCTTCATGCTCGAGCAACTGTCCCAGGAATACATCATCACCGCCCGGGTCAAGGGCCTGTCCCGGCGACAGGTGGTCTGGGGCCATGCCTTTCGCAACATCCTCGTGCAATTGCTGACGGTGGTGGCGCTGGCCTACGGTTCCCTGCTCGAGGGGGCGGTGCTGATCGAGACCGTGTTCGCCTGGCCAGGCTTCGGCCAGTACCTGACCAGCAGCCTGATGCTGGGCGACATGAACGCGGTGATGGGCTGCGTGCTGGTGATCGGCCTGATCTTCGTCGCGCTCAACCTGATCAGCGACGCCCTGTACAAGGTGTTCGACCCGCGTACCCGCTGAGCCCGCACCTGCAGTCTCGATAAAACTATAAAAAGAAGGATTTTTTCATGAAAACTGTTTTTTCCAGATGGCACGCCAGCCTGCTGGCGGCCGCCCTGATCGTGGCGCCGATGGCGGCCGTGCAGGCCAAGACCCCGGCCGACCAATTGATCGTCGGCATGAGCCTGGTCAACCTGTTCTCCATCGACCCGGCCAACGCACCCGGCCTGGATGCCTCCGGGGTCAATGCCAATCTCTACGACACCCTGGTCAAGCGTGACCGGGGCAACCCGGAACAGCACCTGCCACAACTGGCCGAGCGCTGGGACATCAGCGAGGACGGCAGGCAGGTCACCTTCCACCTGCGCCAGGACGTGAAGTTCCATTCTGGCAACCCGCTGACCGCCGAGGACGTCGCCTGGTCGCTGTACCGGGTGATGAAACTCAACTACGGTCTGGCCACCACCTGGAAGGCCTATGGCTACAGCGTCGACAACATCCGCTCGCTGATTCGCGCCAGTGATGACCACACGCTGGTCATCGACCTGCCGCAGGTCATGGACCCGCTGCTGCTGGTGGACTCCCTGGCCACATCGCCAAGCGCCGTGGTGGTGGACCGCAAGACCGTCCTGGCGCACGAGAAGAATGGCGACCTGGGGGCCGGCTGGCTGGTGACCAACGAGGCCGGCAGCGGGCCGTTCGTGTTGAGCAAGTGGACCGCCAACGACTCGTTGCTGCTGACCCGCTTCGACGGCTACTGGGCTGGCGCAGCCAAGCTCAAGCGCGTGGTGGTGCGGCACATGACCGAGTCCCAGTCGCTGCGCCTGATGCTTGAACGTGGCGACCTCGACCTGGCCTATGGCATGGCAGCGCCGGATATCCGCGCGATCGACGGTTCGGAAAAACTGCAGGTGCAGTCGCTGCCGCGCGGCACGATGTACTACGTGGCCCTGAGCATGAAGCAGCCCGAATTCGCCAAGGACAAGGTCCGCGAAGCAGTGCGCAACCTGATCGACTACAAGGGCCTGGATGAGCAGGTCATGCCTTACTACGGCAAGCTCAACCAGCAGCCGATGCAGCTTGGGTTGCAGGCGCGCCTGCCGGATCCGGGCTATCACCTGGACGTTGCCAAGGCCAGGCAACTGTTGGCCGAGGCCGGCTACCCCGACGGTTTCAGCACCACCATCCGGACCCTGTCGGAACCGCCGTTCATCGACATCGCCGCCCGCCTGCAGGCGACCCTGGCCGAGGGTGGGATCAAGGCCAGTATCGTCCCCGGTACCGGCAACCAGGTGTACGGCGCGATGCGTGCACGCAACTTCGAGATCATCGTGGCCCGAGGGGCCGAACGTTATCCGCATCCGTATTTCAGCCTGCGCACCTTCGCCTACAACCCCGACAATCGCGATGACGCCGGTCTGCCGAACTTCCAGGGCTGGCGTGCGTCGTTCTTCAGTCCGCCGCTCAACAGCCTGATCGACAGAGCCGGGGTCGAGCGTGACGCGGACCGGCGTCTGGAGTTGTACCACCAGGCGCAGACCCTCTACGACCAGCAGGTCGGCCCGATCATGATGATTTCTCAGATGACCGACACCGTGGTCAGTGCGGCTGACGTCAAGGGGTTCAGTGGCGACGACGCCGAGGCGACCCGCTACCTGGGCGTCTACAAGCAGCGCTGAACAACGTCTGGTGTACCAGGCGAATGTGAATTCAACCCGAGAACATGCCAATGATTGCCAACCTCTCTTCTGCCGAATCCAGCGCCAAGCGGCGGCTGGAGCGTACCCCGGGGTCCAGCTTCGATGCCTTTTGCAAAAGCGGCCTGCGGGTGTTGCGTCATCTATTGCGTAACCCCATGACCCTGGCCGGGTTGCTGGTCGCGCTACTGTTGATCGTGGTCGCGGCCTTCGCCCCCTGGATCGCCACCCACGATCCGGTGGTGCAGAACCTGGGCAACGCCTTGCAGGCTCCGGGCGCCGTCCACCGGTTCGGCACCGACGAGTATGGCCGGGACATTTTCAGCCGGCTGGTCTACGGCTCGCGGGTCACGTTGTACATCATTGCCCTGGTGACGGTGATCGTCGGGCCCATCGGGCTGTTCATCGGCACCGTCTCCGGCTACTACGGCGGCATCGTCGATACGGTGTTCATGCGCCTGACCGATATCTTCATTTCCTTTCCCAGCCTGGTCCTGGCGCTGGCGTTCATTGCGGCCCTGGGGCCTGGCCTGGAGCATGCGGTGGTCGCCATTGCGTTGACTTCATGGCCGCCGATCGCCCGTCTGGCGCGAGCCGAAACCCTCTCTCTGCGCAAGGCTGACTTCGTCGTTGCGGTGGAACTGCAAGGGGCTTCGTCGAGCCGCATCATCCTGCGGCACATCGTGCCGATGTGCCTGTCGTCGGTGATCATCCGGCTGACCATGAACATGGCCGGGATCATCCTCACCGCCGCGGCCCTGGGTTTCCTCGGCCTGGGCGCCCAGGCGCCGTTGCCGGAGTGGGGCGCGATGATTTCCACGGGGCGGCGCTACATGCTCGAGTGCTGGTGGCTGGTGGCTGTCCCAGGGGCGGCGATCATGCTGGTCAGCCTGGCCTTCAACCTGCTGGGCGATGGCCTGCGGGACATCCTTGACCCGCGTAGCGAGTAATCGGAGGTTGTATGTCTGCCATCAAATTGAAGGTCGAAGGGCTCAATGTGCGCTTCGTCAACGGTCAGAAAGAAACCCATGCGGTGCGTGACGTGTCGTTCACCCTGGGCCGGGAAAAGCTCGCCATCGTCGGCGAGTCCGGTTCGGGCAAGTCGACGGTCGGGCGCAGCCTGCTCAAGTTGCACCCGGCCAGCGCGAAGATCACGGCCCGGGCCATGCGTTTCGGCGAGATCGATCTGCTCTCGGCCAGCGAAAAGGTCATGCAGTCGATCCGCGGCCAGCGCATCTCGATGATCATGCAAGACCCCAAGTATTCGCTGAACCCGGTGGTGAAGGTCGGCGACCAGATCGCCGAAGCCTACCTGGCGCATCACAAGGCCAGCCGCGGCGAGGCCCGCGAGCGGGTCATGGAGATGCTGGAAAAGGTGCACATCCGTGATCCGCAGCGGGTCTACAACCTCTATCCGCACGAGGTCTCGGGTGGGATGGGTCAGCGCATCATGATCGCGATGATGGTCATTACCCGTCCGCAGGTGCTTATCGCCGATGAACCGACCTCGGCCCTTGACGTTTCGGTGCGCCAGCAGGTGCTCAGCGTGCTGGAAGAGCTGGTGGAGCAACAGGAGCTGGGGCTGATTTTCGTCAGTCACGACCTCAATCTGGTACGCCATTACTGTGACCGGGTCCTGGTGATGTATGCCGGGCGGGTGGTCGAGTCGCTGGCCGCCTGCGATCTGGATCACGCCCAACACCCCTATACCCGTGGCCTGCTGGCCGCGTTGCCGAGCATGGACAACCGCCGTGAGCGGCTGCCGGTGCTGCAACGCGACCCGCTCTGGCTGACCTGCTGAGGACCCGACCATGACCATGATCCAAGCACACTCGCTGAACCTGAGTTTCGGCGCCGGTCCGACGGCCAACCAGGTACTGCACGATGTCTGCATCGACGTCGCCGATGGCGAATCCTTTGGCCTGGTGGGGGAGTCCGGGTCGGGCAAGACCACGGTGCTGCGCTGCCTGGCCGGGCAGTATCGGCACTGGAGCGGTGACCTGAGCATTGCCGGGGTGCCGCTGCAGCACAAGATTCCCAAGGCGCACTTTCGCCAGGTGCAGATGGTGTTTCAGGACCCCTATGGCTCGCTGCACCCGCGTCACACCATCGATACGGCCCTGCGCGAGCCGTTGATCATCCACGCGATTGCCGACAAGGATGACCGGATCAACGAGATCCTGCTCAAGGTTGGCCTGAACGAAACCTTCCGCTACCGCTATCCGCACCAGTTGTCCGGCGGCCAGCGACAGCGGGTGGCGATCGCCCGGGCTCTGATCCTCGAACCGCGGGTGCTGTTGCTGGATGAGCCGACCTCGGCGCTGGACGTGTCGGTGCAGGCGGAAATCCTCAACCTGCTGGCAGACCTGCGGCAGCGGGAAAAACTCACCTACCTGATGGTGACTCACGACCTCGGCGTGGTCACGCACCTCTGTGATCGGGTGGCCGTGATGCAGCAGGGCCGGATCGTCGAGTCGCTCGACTGCCCGGCCCTGAGCCAGGACCTGGCGTCCCATGCGTACACCCGGATGCTGGTGCAGGCCAGCCGGGACTTCAGCCAGGCGGCCGGCTACGAACGGGTCGGGTGAGCCGCCATTGCGGCGGCATTTCAAGGAAACCGGGTGCTCGGCCTCGACCCACAGGTCGGGCGTCCTGGTGTGATGATGGATAAAAACAAGGAAAACCACATGTCGTACCAAGACCCTTTTGCCGTTTCGTCGCGCCACCCTTTGGCGCGCCTGGGACTCGCCGCACTGGCGCTGGGGTGCAGCCTGCCGTCATGGGCGCTGCAGCCACCGTCGCGATTGCAGGTGCCGACCCTGGCCGTCGATGACCAGCAGATCATCCTGGTCTGGGAGAAACCCGCCGATCACGCTGATATCCGCGACTATCGGGTCTATGCCAACGGTGTCCTGCTGGGCGGCAGCAACGCGAACAACGACCGGGTTTCGCCGGCCAAGCCTTACATCGACCGCTTCTACGAGCAGGACACGAGCAACTTTCATTACCGCATCGGCATCCACAGCTATACCGCTGAAGGCCTGAAGCCGGACACGCAGTACCGTTTCACCGTGCGTTCGGTGGGCAGCGACGGCCAGGAGTCTGCCGACAGCCCGGCGCTGGTGCAACGCACCAGCAAGGTGGCGCCGGTGTTCAACGTCAGAAACTATGGGGCCAAGGGAGATGGCAGCAGCCTCGATACCCAGGCCATCCAGAATGCCATCGATGCGTGCACCGTCGGCTGCAAGGTGCTGCTGCCCAAGGGCACCTACAAGAGTGGTGCGCTGTATCTCAAAAGCAACATGACCCTGGAAATCGCCGAAGGCGCCACGCTGCTCGGTTCCGAGCGCGCCGAAGACTATCCGCTGGCGGGCTACATCCAGTACCCGTATTCCACGACGGTGCGTCCGGCCTCGCTGATCAACGCCTTGCCGCGCAATCCCAAGGAGCACCAGACGTTCGAGAACATCCGCATCGTCGGCAAGGGCACCATTGACGGCAATGGCTGGAAGCGGCGGGCGGACGTGATCGACGAGCGTGGCCAGGCGTTGCCGTTCTATATACCCAGTGACAATACCCGCTACATGCAGGACGGCATCCTCGCCAGGGCCCAGGTGGAGCAGGCCTTGGCCCGTGGCATGAACGTCAAGGACGCCTACGGGCAGATGCGTTCGTCGCTGATCACCCTGCGTGATGTGAAGAATGTCTTCTATGGCGGTTTCACCGTGGTCAACCCGGCCTACCACGGCATCATGAACCTGGAAACCGAGAATGTGGTGCTGGCCAACACCACGCACAAGACCTACGACGCGAACAACGGCGATGGCGTCGAGTTCGCCAACAGCAAGGGCGCGATGGTCTTCAACAACTTCTTCGACACGGGCGACGATTGCGTCAACTTCGCCGCTGGCACGGGGGCCGAGGCGGTGCACCAAAAGCCCCAGGAAGAGGCCTGGATCTTCAACAACTACTTTCGCAAGGGGCACGGCATGGTGGTCGCTGGTAGCCACACTGGCGCCTGGATACAGAACATCCTGGCCGAAGACAATGTTTCCGACGGCACCGATGCCGGCTTGCGCATGAAGAGCACCAACTTCATGGGTGGCGGGGCGCGTAATGTCATTTTCCGCGATTCGGCGATTCGCAATACCGTCAAGCAGGGGTTCATCTTCACCCTCGACTACAACGATCCGAACGCCAAGCTCGACTATACGCGCTCCGCGATCCCCGGGCAGTTCAGGGATATTCACGTCAGCGATGTCAGCGTCGAGCAGGCCAAGCTTGCGGCGATCGAGGTCAAGGGTGACAGCCAGGGCAATGCCTACCACCAGGGCCTGGTTTTCGAACGGGTACGTTTCAGCGGTCCGGCCAAGGCGAACATTGATGGCTTGAAGGATTCACGCTTCGACCAGGTGGTGTTCAGCCAGACCGAGGGGGCAATCCCTGGCAGGTCAAGAACAGTCAGGGGCTGACCTTCAAGGAGGTGCAGCCGGCTCCCCTGTAGCTCAGCATGTCTGGCCGGCTCAAGCCCGAGCCCGTTTCGAGCTTGGGCCGGGCCGCTGAAAACCGCCTGCTGGCGGTTTGTCGTGTAGGGGCCTAGCCGTTTTCGGCACAATTGCCCCGGCGGTCGATGTGAAGGAATGGAACTTGCCTGTTTCGCTGCCTGTAGGCTTTGTGGGCTCAACAGGATCCGCCGATGAACAACAATAACTCAGGTCTGGAAAAAGGCACCGCCATGGCGGGCTTACCTTCAGCGATCCATCGCCATCACACGTGCGACATCGATCAGCACGCCAGGAACATGGGGGGCTGGGAGGTGCGGTATGACCAGCTGACGCCGGGGCGCTTCGAGGGCGAGTTGATCGAGTTCCGCGCGGGCTGGATGCAGTTGGTGCGCGACTGTTCCAATCAGTCCATGCTCAAGAGTGGCAACGCCTGGGAAGGGGCGATCACCTTCAGCGTGCCGCTCAGTTCCCAGGGCCCGGTGTTCTGCGCCGGCCATCCGATCCATGAGCCGAGCCTGTTGGTGGCCCATGGTGATCACCTGCCGGACTTGCGCACGCCCGCGCATCTGGACCTGTTGGGTGTGGCGGTTGAGATCGAGGTGTTCGAGCATCTGCTGGAGCGCCAGGGCGCCCGTTTTCGAATTACTGATCTTCCCAAGTGTTACCGTTTGGGAACAACCTCGTTGCAAGGTGAGCTGAAGCTGCTCCTCGATGAGCTGGACGTGGCCGCCCAGGCAGACGACAACCTGCTGGCTCATGCGGCGGTGCGACAGGGACTGCGCGATGCGGTCATGGTCCAGTTGCTGGAGTTGGTGGCGCCGGACCAGGCCCCACCCTTGAGTCCTACGGCGCGCAAGCGCATGGTTGATCGGGCCAGGGAGTATGCCCTCGGCCATCTGGATGAGCCCCTGTCGATCCTCGACCTGTGCAATCACATCGGTGCCAGTCGACGCAAGCTCCAGTATTGTTTCCAGGAGACACTCGGCATCAATCCGGTGGCATATCTGAGGGCGTTGCGCCTCAATGCGGTGCGTCGTGAGCTGCGTGACGGTCCGTATGGGCAAGGGGTGCAGGAGATGGCGGCGCGCTGGGGCTTCTGGCATCTGAGCCGCTTCGCTCACGACTATCGGACCCTGTTCGGCGAGACGCCATCGCAAACCTTGCGCCGTCATCAAGTGTGCTGAAATCGGATAACTTGTCTATCGGCAGCGTTACTAGGATGGCCCACACCATTTGATTGGGAGGGGCATTCGATGAGTCACGACAAGAATTCAAATCTCAGCCGCATCACCTTGTTCACCCTGGGTTTGTGCGGTATGTGCAGTACCGTGCAGGCGACGGAAAACGGCTCGCCGACCACGGCCGTGGGGGTCTATGACTTCGGTGCGGGGATGATGCCACCGGCCACGCCGTTCGGCACCGTGGGCCTGCGTACGTCCTTCTATTCGACCCATGTGCAGAAGGACCGACACGGGCGGTCGGTGGACAACAACTTCTCCCTGGATGTGCTTTCCATCGGTCTAGCCTACATGCGGATGACCGACTACACGGTGCTGGGGGCCCAATACGGTTTCGGGACGGTGGTGCCCTTCTTCAAGATGGACGCCTCCCTCGAAGTGCCCACTCCGGGGGGGCCTCTGAAGCTTGCGGCCGATCCGTTCCGTCTGGCCGACGTGCAGTTCCTGCCGCTGATCCTGCAGTGGAACCTGTCACCCAACCTTTTCGTCAACACCCAGTTCCAGGTCCAGGCGCCCACGGGCGACTACGACAAGAACCGGTTGGTGTCTCCCGGTCTCAATCACTGGACCTTTTCTCCCATCGTCAATGCCACCTACCTCAGCGATACCGGTTTCGAGGTGTCGTCGAGCTTCGAGGTGGATGTCAACACGCGCAACCAGGCGACCGACTACAGGAACGGGGCGGAGTACCGGCATGAGTTCGCCGTGGGCCAACACTTCGGCCCGTGGACCGCGGGTATCGGCGGCTACTACTACCGCCAGCTCAGCGATGACGATGCGCCGGGTCTGAGCAGCGGCAACCGTGCCCGGGTAATGGCATTGGGGCCAGCGGTGAGCTACTTCAAGCCGGGGTTGCCGCCTGTCTGGTTGCATGTCTACAAGGAGCAGGGCGCCACCAACCGTGCCGAAGGCTACACCGTCTCCCTGCGCGTTTCGCAAAGCTTCTGAGGGCCGAACCATGACTTATGTGCATTCTGCCACGAGCCTGGTGGCGCCTGGTATGCGTCAGGCCACGGGACGTCGTGAAGGTCTGGTGCTGATGCTGGGCAGCAGCCTGACCATCATGGGGTCGGTGATGATCGCGCCGATCCTGCCCAAGCTGGGCGCCGAATTTGGGCCGCTCAATCCCCAGGCGGATCTTCTTGTGCCGTTGGCCGTGACCGGGCCTGCACTGGCGATAGCCCTCTGTGCGCCCTTGGCCGGTTGGCTGGCCGATCGGCTGGGGCGCAAGGCACTGCTGGTGCTGGCCACGGTGCTCTACGCGTTGCTCGGTGCGCTGCCGGCGCTGCTCGCCGACCTGCAGTCGATTGTCGTCGTGCGCCTGTTGTTCGGCTTGGCCGAGGCGGCGGTGATGACCTGTTGCGCCACCCTGATCGCCGACTATTGGCAGGGCGAGGAACGGCTGCGCTACATCAATCGGCAGGTGGTGACCATCGGTCTGGTCGGTGCGCTGTTCTTCGTCCTTGGCGGTGCCCTGGGCGAGCAGTCCTGGCGCCTCCCGTTCCTTCTGTACCTGCTGCCGCTGTTGCTGGTGCCGGCGATGATGAAAGTGCTGTGGGAGCCCTTGCGCACCCAGCCTGCCACGCAGATTCAGGACACGGAGCGGGTCGCCGTGGTGCCGCTGGCCCTGGGCTACCTGCTGATTCTCGGTGGCATGGTCCTGAGCTTCGTGGTGCCGGTACAGACCCCCATTCTGCTGGTCGGCCTCGGGGTCACATCCAGCACCCTGATCGGTCTGTCCGCGGGGCTGGGCCTGCTGGCAACGCTCGGTGGCTCGCTGGCCTGGCCGTTGTTGCGGCGATTCCTGGGCATCGCCGGGACCAACACGGTGCTGCTGGTGCTGATGGGGGCCGGGTTGTGGCTGCTCATGCAAGCGCAGAGCTACAACGCGGTGTTACTGGCGGTATTGATTCATGGGCTGGGGGCCGGACTGCTGGTGCCCAATGCCATGGCACCGGTGATGGCATCGCTGAGTGCGCGAACCCGCGGCCGAGGGTTGGGCGGTTTCACCGCCTGCCTGTATTTCGGCCAGTTTGTCAGCCCCCTGGCCGTGGCCGCACTGGGGGCGTTTGCCGGGGACCTGCGCCACGTCGTTGGGTGGTTGGCCTTTGCCAGCTTTGCTGTCGCGCTGCTATGGGGAACGGCTGCCTTGCTGGGCCGCCGGTCGGGCGACCTCACCCCTCCAGCCATTCGTCATTGAAATAGATCGGGAGTATCCAGCATGCAAGACATCCAACAGTTGTTGGACAAGGAAGACGCCACCGGCCTGGCCGCCCATGTCAGGGGGGGGGAGGTGCAGCCCGTGGAATTGCTCGACGCGGTGATCGAACGCCTGGAGCGGGTCGAGCCAACGCTCAATGCCGTTGCCGAGCGGCTTTATGAGAGTGCCCGCGAGACGGCCCTGGAGCCTGGGGCTCGTGCGGGGGCGTTTGCCGGTGTGCCGACCTTGATCAAGGACCTGTTTGCACCGGTACGCGGGGCGGCTATGACCAACGGCTCGCTGGCCCTGGGTGGGGCGCGTGCCGATTTCGAGGCAGAGGTGGTGACCCGTCTGCGACGGGCCGGATGTCTGATCGTCGGCACCAGCACGGCGCCGGAGTTCGGTAGCTCGTACACCACCGAGTCCACCCGTTTGGGGGCCACTCGCAATCCCTGGAACCGCGACCGCAGCGCCGGTGGCTCCAGCGGCGGAGCCGCAGCCCTGGTCGCTGCACGGGTTGTGCCTTTTGCCCATGGCAACGATGGCGGGGGCTCCTTGCGGGTGCCGGCGTCCTGTTGTGGTGTCTTCGGTTTCAAGCCCAGCCGCGGCCTGCTGCCGTCCGGCCCCATGGTCGGCGAGGGGTGGGCGGGCATGGGCACCAACCATTGCATCACCTTGTCGGTGCGTGACAGTGCCGCGTTGCTGGATGCCACTGCCGGTATCGACCTGGGGGCCCCCTACGCCGCGCCGCTTCATGCACGGCCCTATGTGACGGCTCTGGAGCAGGCGCCGCGGCCACTGCGGATTGCCCTGGTGGAGGAGGTCGGGCCCTGGGGGACCTCCGCGCAGAGTCTGGAGGCCGTGCGCCAGGCGGCGAGCTTGTGCCAGTCGTTGGGACATCGGATCGAGCCAGCTCGCTTGCCGGTGGTGATCCCCGAGTTTCTCGATCAGGTCTTCACCATCATCGGTGCCAGCACACAAAACTATCTCGAACTGTTGGCGCGCATGCGCGGGGCGCCCGTGCCGTCGGAGGAACTGGAAGTCCGCACGCGCATCATTCTGCGGGAAAAGGGCGGTGTCAGTGGTGCGCAGTATGCGGCAGCGGTCGAATGGATCCATGCCCTTGGCCGGCAATTGGCAACGTTCATGCAGGATTACGACCTGATCCTCAGCCCGACCCTGGCCCGCGAGCCGGTGGAGATCGGCGAGCTGGACCTGCGCGACGACCGCCTGAGCCTTGCCGAGCTGATCGAGCGCTTTCACAGTTATTCCCCCTTCACCGCCTTGTTCAACGCCAGTGGGCAGCCAGCGATGTCGGTGCCGTTGCACTGGAGCGCACAAGGCTTGCCGATGGGGGCGCACTTCGCCGGCCGCTTTGGCGATGAAGCCACGCTGCTGGCGCTGGCCGCGCAGCTGGAACAGGCCCGGCCCTGGCGGGCCCGTGTGCCGCCGATCAATGCCTGCATGCGTTGACTTGCGGTGAAGCCTGGCAGCACGGGCGTGCGGACTCGGTCGAGGCGCTGTACCGTGGCGAGGAACCTTCCATTCTGCGCGCGAGTCCGCGCGCCTGAACGGTATTGTTCAGCGACCGGGCGAGCACAGGCTCGCGGTAGCGGTCCTTCTGTCAGGCTATCCCTTGCCTGATAGAAGGGGCTGCCGAAGCCTATTGGCTGGAGCAGTCCGCGCTGTAAGCGCGATTCCCCTGGCCGTTGCTGGTGACGGCGCAACTGATCGAGGACTGGGCGTCTGTCTGGAAGGCGTTCACGCGTCCGGACGATTCGACGCCCCGTAACGGCGCCGGGGCAGCCAAGAGAGACTTGACGTCAACGACTCACGGGGCGCCAGTGAAGGTCAATGGGCTTGTCGTGGCCCATGTCCGGTCCATCGCTTGAAGGCCCGACGGAAATTGTGCGCGTCGCTGAAGCCCACTTCATAAGCAACTTCTTCAATCGTCAGGCGCGAATTGCTCAGCAGCGCGAGCGCTCGCTGTTTACGGACCGTATCGAGCACATTCTGATAGGACCGCCCCTGGTCCGCCAATCGTCGGCGCAACGTCCGGTCACTCATGCACAACTGCGTGGCGACGGTGGCCAGGGCAGGGGGCTGGCGCAGGTCACGGCGCACGATTCGCTCGATCGACTCGATGAACTCGTTTTCCGCCGATTGCCGAGTCACGCTCATCTGGAGGAACTCCAGGGCCTGGCGGTGACTGAGCGGATCGTAGGTCGCGATTGGTTTGTCGGCCCAATGGGCTTCACAGGTGAACAGGTTGTCCTTCTGTTCGTAACGCACCGGGCATTTGAAGACTTGATCGTATTGGGCCGAGTAGGGCGGTTTCGAATAGCTCAAGTCGATGGAGCTTGGGTTGAAGGCATCCCCGACCAGGGTGCGCACCAGGTTCAGAAAGGTGCCGAAGGTTTCCTCGATCAGGAATGTCTGCAGGTCGGGTTCGTGAAAGAAGTTGCTGGCGCGAATCGAGATGTGGCTGGGGCTATCGATACGATCCAGTTGCAACAAGGTTCCGGCATGGCTCTGCATCTTGATGCCGAGGTTGATGGCCTCGCCTAGTGTCGGACTGGTGAGCATCGCATAGCCGACCAGGCCTATGGAACCGATGGTTTCATTGCAGCCGATATCAAGCCCCAGGCCACGCTCCCGACCTTTGGTCATGTCCAGTGCCCGACGAATCATCGAACTGGCCTGGCGAAACGAGACACGACAATCGGGGTTGGAGAGGTCTGCTATGTCGAACCCCAACCCCATGCACAGGCGCGTCGGCTCAATCCCGAAGTCCTTGCTCATGCCGGCGAGGCAGCGCAGCAGGTAAACATGCAGGTTGGCCTGGGTGTAATGAGCTGAACCGTCCATCGGGATGTCCTTTTTTTCTTCAGATTCTAAAGCCTTTCGACGGTTTTGATGTGCCTGTTTGGGGCGTTGTGCCACGTTTTTTTCGAGGTCGTCTGCCGGATATCGATGCTGACCTGAAAAGACTCTCAGCTGTCCGTTTGAGCGACAGGGCTGAACGGGGTATCGCTTTATGCTTACCGGGCAGAACTGAGGTGAACAGCACAATAAGAACCCGAAAAGGTAAGGAGATTGTATGAACATCCCTTCGCTCAAGGCTCATGTGAGTGAACAGGAGTGGCAACTGCGATGTGACTTGGCAGCCTGCTATCGGCTGGTGGCCCTGTATGGCTGGACGGACCTGGTATTCACGCATATCAGTGCTCGTCTCCCCGGCCCCGAACATCACTTCCTGATCAACCCGTACGGGTTGCTCTTTGACGAAATCACGGCCTCGTCGCTGGTGCTGGTGGACCAGGAGGGTAACCAGGTCCGTGAGTCGGGGTTTACGGTCAACAAGGCGGGTTTTGTCATTCACAGCGCCGTTCATGCGGCACGTGCCGATGTCCAGTGTGTGCTTCACACCCATACCCGGGCTGGTGTCGGCGTCAGTGCACAACGCGGCGGCCTGTTGCCCGTCTCGCAGCAGGCGTCCTTTGTCCTCGCAGGCCTCGGTTACCACGATTACGAGGGCGTGGCGCTTCGTGATGAGGAAAAGCCGCGTTTGCAGGCGGACCTGGGCGCAGGCAGTTTCCTGATGCTGCGTAATCACGGGTTGCTCACCGTCGGCCAGAGCATCGCCGATGCCTTTCTGGCGATGTACATCTTCGAAAGCGCCTGTCAGATCCAGTTGGCCGCGCAAGCCGGCGGCGATCTGCTTGCCATTGATCCGCGCATTATCGAGGGCGTTGCCGATGCTGCGCGGGTTCAGACCGAAGGCATGGGCGGAGGCTTCGTCTGGCCGGCCCTTCTGCGCAAGCTGGACCGCCTTGCTTCGGACTACCGGTCCTAACCGTTCTGTTGCGGTCCAGCCATTCAACCATTCATTCACCCCGGGATTTTCGAGCATCGAACATCTCGCATTGGAGTATCTCAAAATGGAATATCTCACTGAAGTGACCGAAAAATTCAAGGCGTCAATTGCCAGCGGTCCTACCCCTGCCACGAGCCTGAAAGTCAGTCTCAAGGACGTCGGTTTTATTTCGGTATCGGGCTCCACCGTGAGCAATGACGATATCGAGGCCGATACCACGATCACCATTTCGCGCAAGGATTTTGAAGGTCTGATCGCTGGCAAGCTGAATGCGCCGGTGGCCTTCATGCAGGGCAAGATCAAGATCAAGGGGGACCCGGGAGCGGCCCTGCAATGGCTGCCGGTGTTCCAGCGCGGATAAGCCAGGCGCTACCCCGGTGCCGTGAGCGGGTCACGGCACTGAACCCAAACGCCCAGAACCGCAGGACCTCGTGACAGAGGATCCTGCGGTTTTTGTTTATCGCCGCACGCGCCGGCCAGACACCGGCGCCGATTTACAGGACGGATGCGGAGCGTCGTGCCTGCTGGGTCTGCTTACCGATTTCTTCCATGGTGTCGAACAGGCCGCGCAGCTTTTTCGGATCAGTGCCGAGCATGCGGATAGCACGGGCCTGCTCGGGTGGCATGAACACTTCGATCGACTTTTTCTTGATCGCCTTGAACAGTGTTTCCGCGACGAACTCAGGGCTTACCGACTCTGTGGCGAAGGCGAACGAGGCGGCATCGTCCTTGGCCTCCTGTTCCAGCATCGGGGTTTCGGTGGACGTCGGGTGCAGGATGGTGAAGTGCACGGGCCCATGCCGCTCCTCCAGGGCGAGTGCATGATGGAATGCCCGCAGTGCCTGTTTGGACGCCCCATAGCTGGCGATGCCCGGGAAGGGCATGAAAGCGGTCATGCTGCACACGGTGACCACGTGGCCATGGCCTTGCTCGCGGAAGCGCTTGAGGGTCGCCAGGGTGCCGGTGAGCGGGCCCATGAAGTTGGTGTTCAGGGTCCGTTGGTGCTGTTCCAGGGACACGTCCCGGGCGTAACCGGTGCAGACGATGGCGGCATTGTTGATCAGAATGTCGAGCTGGCCGAAGTGCTGGTACGCGGTATCGAGTGCGCGCTCCCACTGGCTCGCCGAACAGATGTCCAGCTCGATGGCGTGGGCCCGTTCACCCAGGGACGTCGCCAGCGCCTTCGCACCCTTGAGATTGATATCGGCGAGTATGACGTTGTAGCCCAGGGAAATGGCATGTCTGGCGCTGGCAGCACCGATACCGCTGGCGGCGCCGGTCAGCAGGATCACCTGTGGTTTCTTCTTTTTCATGATGTTTTTCCTGTACCCGCTTGATGGGGTTGGATCAGTGGGAGGCGGGGGTTGCAGGCTTTCCGAACCTGAATGCCGGCGTGCCCTGGACATCGAGTTCGCAAGAGAGCAGGGTGCCCGCCTGCTCCTGGTCGTCGAGCTCGACTGTCAGGGAGGTGATGAACAGCGTGCGGCCGTCTTTACCGCCGAAACACGCCATGGTGGTTCCCTGCACGGGCATCTGCAGGCTGCGCAACAGCTGCCCATCAGCCGAGATCTGATTGATCATTCCTCGGTAGATTCCGGCACTCCAGTAGTGACCGGCACTGTCCATGGCGGCGCCGTCTGGCCAGCCGGTCTGTTCGTAGTCGAGTGTCACCAGGACTCGCCGATTGGACAGCTCGCCGCTGACGGGATTGAAGTCGTAGGCGTTGATCGCCGAAGTCGTACCATCAGTGTGATAGAGCGTGCGGTGGTCCGGACTCCAGGCCAGGCCATTGGAGACAAAAAGGTTGTCCAGCACGCGGGTGCACTGCCCTTCGGGCGTCACTCGGTAGAGGGCGCCCGTCGTGTTGATGCTGTTTTGATCCATGCTGCCCACCCAGAAGCACCCGTCGGGGCCCACCTTGCCATCATTGAGGCGGTTGTCGGGACGATCCGCTTCCGGGTTGACCAGAAACTGCAGCTCCCGGGTCTGTGGGTCGAAGAGATGGACCCCGGACTTGAGACCGGTGATCAGTCGGCCGTCGTGGCTCAGGCCGACACAACCGATGGGCGATGGCATGTCGAAACGCATCAACTCGCGGGTGAGCGGGTTGAAACTCAAGAGCGCTGGCGCGTCGATATCGACGAACCAGAGCACTTCGCGCTCGTCATCCCATACGGGACTTTCTCCCAGTGCCAGAGGGACATCAATGCAGGGGGTGACGGGGATCTCGATAACGTTCACTGAGTGATCTCCTGGTAGTGAAGGGGCCGTCAATTGAGGGACGGTGACGTGGTACTACGGGCGAGAGAGGCGTTGCCGCGAAGCGACCACCAGACGAAGGGCAGTGCGGCGGCGATGCTCAGGCCCAGCCCATATGAGAAGTAGACGCCGCCAAACTGGTCGAACAGCGCACCGGCCACCCCGGTGCCGAGCCCGGCACCCAGGAAGGTGACGACCACGGTACGTGAGACCAGGGAACCATCGGGGTCGACCTCCGAAAGCAGTCCGCTCATGAAGGGGATGATCGCGAAGAACGAACAGTTCAGAGCCAGTTGACTGAGGAAGTAGGACCAGCCGTCGGTGGCACGGAAGAAGCAGAGGATTGAGCCAATCAGGGCGAGTTGGGCGAGCCAGATGAGTGCCAGTCGATGCTGATGGCTGGCGCGATGCGAGGGGATGATGGCCCCGGCAAAACCTATCAGGGAGGACACCGACAAGAGGACGCCAATCAAGGAGGGGGAAAGTCCGGCCTGATTGCCGACAATGCCGGAAACGGCCCACTGCGAGGCCTGGGCGCCGTAAATCAATACCGTCACGGCCCAGACGGCCAGGACCAGGCGGATCGGTATTTTGCGGCGCGGACGGGGCTCAGCCACCTGGCCGGTCAATCGCCCGATCCCGTAAACCGCCGGTGCCGAGAGAACGGCCACGACCACCAACAAAACAAATAGCCAGCGTCCCAGCCACTGTTGGGGCAAATAGGAAATGAGCACCAGCACACTGCCGTTGATCGCCCCTGCCAGCACATTGATTTTTCCCCAGAGTTGCTCTGCCGAGACGCGTTGGGAAACGCTGGCGGCGACGATGACGAACAGAATGCCTTCGCAGATGCCGGTAAAACCGCGGGCGATGCCGAGGGTTGTGAGTGTTGGGGCCAGCGCGCTGCAGGCCTGTCCGGCGATGGTGCCGAGCAGTGCGTACAGCGTGAATGTGTGTGACGTGCGGGCAATCCAGCGCGGCATGGCGGCACAACTGAGCGCCAACCCCAGTATTTCAACGCCGGCAATCTGTGTGGCAACGCTTTCGTCGAGCTGCAAGCGCAGCATGACGGCGGCCACCAGAAAGGGTGTCAGAACAAGGCCATTGGTCGCCAGGGCGTACGCCAGCGCCAGTCGCATGACGACGCGGGCGCTCAACTCGGGGCGGAGCGCGGGTACTGCTGGAACTGCTGTCATCGATTCACCTTGCTTGTTGTTATGGGTGGACGAATTACTTTCCGAGCATCAGGCGGGTGACCAGGCGTGTGATTTTCCCGTACGGCGCCGCGATCCTGTGGGACATGTTGAAGCGGCTCATCTTGAGTACACCGCGGGCGTGGGACATCTGAACGAAACCGTCGTAGCCGTGATAGGCGCCGGTACCACTTTCTCCGACACCGCCAAAGGGCAGGTCTTCCTGGGTGGCATGAAGCATCGTGCCATTGATCGTCACGCCGCCGGAGCGGGTCTGTTCGAGAATCCGTTCAATATTTGGCGTCTGCATCGAGAAGCCGTAGAGGGCCAGGGGCTTGGGGCGTTCATTGATGAAGGCGATGGCCTCTTCCAGTGTGTCGTAGCCAATGATCGGCAGGATCGGGCCGAATATTTCCTCCCGCATGACAGTGGCCTCGGGCGAGACCGCGGTGAGGATCGTGGGAGCGATCTTGCGTTCCTGCAGGGTACCCTCCGGGTTCAATTGCCAGACCTTCGCCCCTGCCCATTGAGCCTGTTCGATCAGGTCATCCAGGCGTTCATAGTGGCGCTGGGAGACAATGGAGGTGTAGTCGCGGTTGCCGGCAATGGACGGATAAAGCGTCTTGGCGGCGCGAAGCAGGGCGGCGGCGAAGGTTTCAGTCAAGTCATTGGGCACCAGTGCATAGTCCGGTGCAACGCAGGTCTGCCCGGCATTGAAGAACTTTCCGATGGCGATAATGCGGGCGGCCTTCTCCATGGGGTAGTCCCGACAGAGTATGACGGGTGATTTCCCGCCCAGCTCCAGGGTGACGGGGGTCAGGTTCGGCGCAGCGGCGGCCATGACCTGCCGACCGATCCGTGTCGAGCCTGTGAACAGCAAGTGATCCAGGGGCAGAGCGCTCAGTTGTGCAGCGACTTCCGGGCCGCCCGTCGCGACGGCCACCTGATCTGTGGGAAAGGTCGCGCTGATCAGGGTTTTCAGGAGTTCGGCCGTGCGGGGGGTCAGTTCCGAGGGCTTGATGATGACCCGGTTACCGGCGGCAACGGCCTCAACCAGGGGCACCAGTGTCAGCGTCAAGGGGTAGTTCCAGGGGGCCAGGATGCCCACGATTCCCAGCGGTTGATACTGTACCTGTGCACTGGCCGGCCGAAAGGCAATACCGACCTTGCGCTTGTGCGGGCGCATCCACTTTTTAAGATGCGCGCGGACATACTTGATGCTGTTGAGGATGGGCATCAATTCGCCCAGTTCCGTTTCGGCAAAGGAGCGGTTGCCGAAGTCCTGTGAGACCGTCTCAAGCAATGACTGGCGGTTGTTTCTGATCATCTGCGCCAGTTTATCGAGGGCGCTCATGCGATCTGCGTAAGAGGGGGCGCCGTCGCGATGCAGGCCTGCTTTTTGGGCGTCAAACAACGCCTGCAGGTCGTGGGTCGAGTCGAGGAGTGATGTCACTGGGGTGGCTGATTGGTTCATTGTTGTTTTCCATCGGCGGATCGCAAGTGGCTGGCCAAGCGGGGGATTGAGCTGGCCGTTCAGAAAAAGCTTTTTCCCTCGCCCCTGTAAGTGCGCACTGTGTCGATGATCTGGCCGTCTTGAATCAGCAGCAGTTCGTTGAAGCGTTCACAGAGCTCGCCGGCCTTGGCGTGGCGGAACAGAATGGGGTCGCCGGTTGCCGGCGAAGTCGATAAGGCGTGTTGCACGGGGGTTTGCACCTCTCCTGCGGCTTCGTTGGCGAGCAGGCGGCAACCGGCGGGCAGCCAGGGAAGTGGCAAGCGGTTCTTGCCCATCGGTCCGGAAGCGATGTAGCCGCCCCCCGAACAGGTCACCACACCCGCTTTGGGGACGCGGGTAACGGGCAGGGCAAAGCCGGCGGCGGGGAGCACCTTGAACGCCCGATAGTGATCGAACAGGGTGGGGGCGTAGAGGCCCGAGCCTGCGGCGAGCTCGGTGACCGAGCGGTCCTGGCGGGTGCTTTCAAAACTGCCGGTGCCACCGCCATTGACGAATCGCAGCGTATGCCCATCTTTCCTCAGGGCGTCCACCACGGCTTGTCGGCGAGCGTTGACCTCCACAATCGACTTTTTCTTGAGATGGCGAATCACTGCACTTTTGACAGGCTCTCCCGGTACGTCATCCATCAAGCCGGCGATCTGTCCCTCGTAGCCCATCAGCCCTTGCAGGGCAACGCCTGGCTGTTCGGCAATCTTTCGGGCCAGTATCAGCGCGGTTGTCTCGTCATGGATGGGTGAGCGATGGACGCCGAAGTGGATGAAGGGGAAGGCCGAAGACATGTCCAGGTCGATCGCCAGAGGAATGACGACGTCCTCGGCCTGTGCGATGCGACTGATCTTCATCACCTGCTCGATACTATCGACCATCAGCGTGATAGCGCGTCCATAACGCAGTTGCGTTGCGACAGCCCGGATGTCAGTGGGTTCCACGCTGGGGTAGGCGACCACAATGTCGTCGAATCCCTGGCTCGCCAGCCATGCCGCTTCCCCCGCGCTGTAGCAGAGCAAACCTTGCATGAAAGAGCCGGCGGCCAGTATTCGGCGAATCATTTCTACCGAGCGCACGGATTTGGTCACCAGGCGAATGGGCAAGTTGCCCGCGCGCTGGCGCAGTCGCTCCAGATTCATGGCGAAATGGTCCAGGTCAATGAAGGCCGCCGGTAAGGCGTGATTGGCCAGGACGGTCCGGTAATAGGCGTAGTCGTGCGTGTGCTGTCCGATCGATCTGCTTGTTGTTGGTGTAACACGGCTCATGGGGCTGTCTCTGCGTAATGAGCGAAGAGGGCGCGGCTGCCCCTCGCTGTACTGGCGCAAGGATAGGAGCCTGGGGGGATCGCGACCAAGGGTGAAGGAGGCCGTTCTAGGGGTCCGAACAGGCCAGCAAGCTGCCGGTTCGGATGGCCGGAACTGACCCCAAACTGGCCTGTGAGCCTATGCGGAGACGGCGGCTTGCGGTCCTACACTCGAATCCAGCAACGAGCCGACAACAAGAACAAAGGTGAAGTCATGCACTACGCATTGATTACGGGGGCGTCGGGAGGGATCGGTCGCGAGTTGGCCTGGCTGTTCGCCCGTGATGGTGTCGGTCTGGTGTTGTGCGCCAGCCCACGAAGTCGAGCCAGGCTGGAGCTGCTGGCTGACGAATTGACCGAGCAGTACGGCATAAAGGTGCACGCACTCTGCGAGGACCTGTCGGTGCCGGGGGCCGCTGGCCGCCTGGTGGCGCACGTCAACGCGCTGGAGTTGCCGATCGAGTACCTGGTCAACAACGCCGGAGCCGGTATCGTCGGTCTGGCCTATCAGGACTATGACGCCGCGCAGCTCACGGCGATGCTTCACCTCAACATCGTGACGTTATCGGAGCTGACCCTGCATTTTGTCAGGCCGATGATCGAGCGGGGTCACGGGCGGGTGCTCAATCTCAGTTCGTCGGCGGGGTATGTCGTGCCGCATGGCCTGGAGGCGGCCTATGCCGCATCAAAGGCCTATGTCATCAGCGTATCCGAGTCACTGTCCCATGATCTGAAAGGTACCGGTGTGACCTGCACCCACCTGGCGCCAGGTCCGACCCGAACCAATTTTTTCGTGGCGGCCGGGCTGGTTGATGAGCGACGCATGGCCAGGCTTGGCTACAGCGAGCCCGAGGAGATTGCGCAAATCGGTTACCGGGCGATGCTCGCCGGTCGCACGGCGGTCATGCCGGGTATCAGCAACAACATCGTCACCTGGTTGGCGCGTCTCTCTCCTTCGCGAACCCTGACCGGGAACATCTCCGCTTATGTGGTTTCCCGTGACCTGGATTAAATCGACTTTCACTGAGTATCCACTCGTCCAAAGGGTCCGAGGTTGAAATCTCCCCATGTTGACGAGCCTGGAAAAAACTAGCCCTTGCCCTGAGCGGTGAGTAGTTCAGAAAAATAAAAAACTGCTGTGGAGTGATTTTCGAATGAATAAATCAAGTAGGAAGTCGGGGAAAGTGTGCCTGCGTGCCAGCGTTGGTCTGGTATTGGTGGGGTTGTGTCCGGCGCTGATACCAGTAGCGGAAGCGGTCGAGTTTGACTTTCTGGATAATGAAGTCAAGGGAACTCTCGATACTACGGTGTCCTATGGGACGACTTGGCGAGTTCAAAGTCAGGATAAACACAATGATGAATTCAACGGCAATGATGGCGATCGGAATTTCGCCACTGGCCTCGTTTCAGAAGTCTATAAGTTGACCTCCGAATTGGGGGCGACCTATAAGAACTACGGCGTCTTTGTTCGTGGTACCGCTTTTTATGACACCCAGATCATGGATAAGCGAACCGACTACTACAACCATTCGGCTGTCGTTGAACCCAGCCAGAACTATCCCAAGGATGATCGTTTCACTTATGAGGCTCGGCGTGATGCCGGACGAGGTGCACAACTTCTCGATGCGTATATCTATGGCAAATGGGATCTGTTGGACCATCCTTTTTCTGTTCGCGCCGGCAAGCAGGTGTTCAACTGGGGCGAAAGCATGTTCTACCGAGGAGGGGTCAACACCACCAACCCTTTGGACGTTACCAAGTTTCGCTTGCCCGGTTCGCAACTCAAGGAAGTCCTCGTACCTGTAGGGGCCCTCAGTTTCAACCTTGGCTTGACGGACAACCTGTCCATGGAGGCCTTTTACCAGGTGGACTGGAAGGAGAGCTCGCTTGACCCGGTGGGCACCTACTATTCCACAACAGATCTGTTCGGCAAGGGAGGCAGGCAGGCTTACGTGCAGGTCCCGGACCTGGCACCGGCATTTTCGGCCTACCAGGCGATTGCCGCGAGTGTTCCAGGCACCCGGCTGGGTGCCGGGCCCTATGGGCTCAACAGCTTCATGGATTCAGGCACCGGTATCTTCAAGGTGGCCAATATCGGCAAGGATGAAAAGGCGCGGGACAGCGGCCAGTTCGGTATCAACCTGCACTACATCGCCCCGGCCTTGAACTACACCGATTTCGGCTTTTATTTCGTCAACTACCACACCAAGGAGCCCTTGGAGTCGGTCAACCTGGGCAACTATCAGGGGGTCGACATGTCCACGTTGTCGGCCTTGGCAGGTAGCAACGCTGGCGCCATCGCGACACTTGACCTGGTGGGGAATGCGGTGGTTCGTCGTGCCTATGTCGAGGATGTACGGATGTACGGCTTCAGTTTCAACACGACATTGGGCAATGCATCGGTGTTTGGTGAGTTGGCTTATCGACCGAACTTGCCGATCAGTATCAGTGCAACCAATGATTTGTTGGGTGATATCCTCGGTCAGGGCGTTTCCGGCTCGACCAATGTATATGACGCGTCAGTCTCCGGCTCTCAAGCGTGCATTCAGGTGTCCGGTAAAGCGTTGTGCCGCTCCGGCAGTCTGAATAACTACGAGCGAGTCGAGGCCTTTAATGCCTCGTTGGGCACTATCTACAATTTCGGCCCGGCGCTGAGTTTTGACTCATTGATTGGTATCGCCGAACTGGCAACCGAGAGTCTGCATGGCAGTAGCCTGACTTACACCGCGTTTACTCCAACACCAGAAAAACGCAAGTTTGCCGGCTCTCCAGATCTGCCCGGTAACCCCATCAGTCGGGACTCTTATGGTTATACATTGGTGATGACGGGAACGTGGAATGATGTGTATGTCGGTGTGAATCTCTCACCGTTCCTGACCTATTCAAATGACTTCAAGGGTAACTCCGACCTGACCGGTAACTTCATGGAAGGTCGGCAGGCCTACACCGTGGGGCTCAAGGCGAACTATCAGGGGAGTCTGGAAACCGAAGTTCAATACACCGCCTTTTATGGGGCCGGGAAAAGCAACACCGTGCGTGATCGCGACAACGTCAGCTTCGACGTCAAATATTCCTTCTGATTGGCCGTATTTCAATACCATGCTGGAGACTCACCATGCCTAGAGTAGCGCCCCTCTTGAGTGTCGCAATGATACTCGGATCTTTTGCCGTCACGGCCCAGGCGGCGGTTTCTGTTCAGGAAGCACAGAAACTTGGAACAGTCTTGACACCCTTGGGTGCAGAGAAGGCAGGGAACGCCGATGGCAGCATTCCGGCATGGAGTGGAGGGCTGACAAAGCCGCCCGTGCCTTATAAGTCGGGTGACCACTATGTGGACCCGTTTCCAGAGGACAAGCCGCTATTCACCATCACCTCGGCCAATCTGGATCGTTACAAGGACAAGCTGACGGCAGGTCAGATGGCGATGTTCAAGACGTACCCGGACACTTATCAGATGCCGGTGTATCAAACCCGTCGTACGGCGGCAGCGCCCCAGTGGGTGTATGACAATACTTTGAAAAATGCGACCACGGCGAAACTGCTGGAGGGCGGAAATGGCTTTGCTGACGCGTTTGGGGGTACCCCGTTTCCAATCCCGCAAAGTGGTGTAGAGGTTGTCTGGAACCATATCGCGCGTTACCGCGGAACCCATCTGGTACAGCCGCTCAACGAGGCCTCGGTCGAGACCAACGGCAGTTTCACGATGTCCAAGTATCAGCAGGAGGTCCTGTTCAACTACTACGATAAAACCTCCAGTTTTTCTGAACTGCAGAATGTCATGTTTCACTATTTCAGCGTGGCGATCAGCCCGCCGCGCATAGCCGGTGTGGTCAATCTGGTCTACGAGACGATGGATCAGGTCCGTGAACCGCGCCTGGCCTGGACCTATGAAGCTGGCTCGCGTCGAGTGCGCCGAGCCCCGACGTTGGCCTATGATTCTCCTGGTGACGATGCGGGTTTGATGACGCTGGACAGCAAGGACATGTTCAACGGGGCCCCGGATCGATTTGACTGGAAACTGGTGGGAAAAAGGGAAATCTACATTCCCTACAATAACTACAAGACCAGCAGTCCCGGTGTGACTTATAAGGACCTGTTGAAACCGGGTCACCTGAACCCTGCTTACACCCGTAATGAACTGCACCGCGTCTGGGTGGTGGAAGGCACATTGAAACCCAGTGCCCGGCACCTGTACTCCAAGCGCACGCTCTACTTCGATGAGGACAGCTGGCAGATCGTCCTGGCCGATCAGTACGATGGGCGGGGTGAGTTGTGGCGTGTGTCTGTTTCCTACCTGATGAATTACTACAACCTGCCCACGATCTGGTCGGCCGCCGACGCCTTCTATGATCTGCAATCGCGCCGCTACGATGCCCAGAAGATGGATAGCGAAGAGCCACGCTCCATTGATTTCGACCAGCCGAATCCCCCGGCCGACTATTTCAGCCCGGCTGAGCTGCGCCGCCGCGGTACACGCTGATAGTCGTTGGCTCAGTCTTCGGACCAGGTCCATGGAGGTGGCCTGGACGAAAACTGGGTTTTCAGATGCGGCCCGATGCTTCGGCCGCCTACAGGATTCGCTCCAGTTGACTGGCGATCATCGCGGCCATCATTGCACTGACTTTCGCCGCATCCATGTTCTCGTCGAACAGCATCTCCACCGTGGCGTGGATCATCTCCACGGTGAGGCGGATGGCATCATCCAGGGTCTCGCGTTGGGCGTGCGGAAACAGTGCCATCATCGCGTCGACCTGCTCCCGGGCCACGCGGCGATGGGAGTCCAGCCTCACGTGTTCAAGTACCGGCACGGCGCGTAGCGCCTTGAGGGTCCACATGCCTCCTTCGGTCTCGCGTGTCACTTCGTAGGTATTGAGGATCAGCCCGCTCAAGGCCGTTTCCAGTTCAAGCGCAGTACCGCTCAGGACCTGCGGAGTTATCCATCGATCGATACAGGCGTTCTGGCGCTCCAGCAGACGTTGCCCCAGCACACTGAGCAGGGCGAACTTGTTGGGGAAGTAGCGATACAGAGCCGGAGGTGTCAGTCCCGCTCGCGCGCATACCAGATTGGTCGACAGACGTTCGATGCCCACCTCGGTCAGAATTTTCGCGGTGGCGTCGAGGATCCGTTCATAGGTTTCGGTCGCGCGTTGCTGGGCGGGACGTTTTTTCGCGGCGAGGGCGGTACCCGCACTGGGGGATGAGGTGGGCGGTGGAGCGGACTTGGCCATGGTGTCCCTTCAGGCAAAAGCAGAAAAGATAGCGAAGACTATCGGACGCTTGTTTTTTGGAAAAATGATAGTTATAACTATCGTGTAGTCATCACTATCATAACTGATCGATGCGGTGTGTGACTGCCTTTCTGTAGAACAAAAAAATCAATGAAAGGACAAGACGATGAAGCTACGACCCTGCGTTATGTTCGCTCTGTTTGGCTTGCTCTGCGGCACCGGCCACGCCGCCCAGGGACCCGCCGAGGCCAAGGGCCTGTGGCTCACCGAGGACGAGGATGCGGTCATCCGCCTGGCGGATTGTCCGACCGGCGCCTCCATGCTCTGTGGCCAGGTGGTGTGGGTCAGGGACCAGGCCTCCGTTGCCAGCGACTGCGGCACCCATGTGCTGCAAATGTCCCGGTATGAGGAGGAGGCCTGGCGTGAGGGTTGGGTCTACGATCCGCGCGATCACAAGAAGTACAAGGGCGTCGTTCGCCTCAAGGACGGTCTGCTCAACATCAGGGCTTTCGTCGGCACCGAGATCCTTGGCAAGACCGAAGTGCTCAAGCGCGTGGAGACGTTCCCGGCCACCCCGGTGTGTCCTGCATAACCCGGTCCGGTCAGGAGGAGAATCCTATGTGCAAAGCTCATGTCCAGGACGCCCTGGCAGCGGTTCTGCTGTCGTTGCTCGCTCCGGCATTCGCTGCGGCGGATGAGGATGCAACGGATGCAACCGCCACTTACGCGATCGATGTCACGGCGCGCCTGGCTTCGGATAACCGCACACGCAGTGTGTCCGACTCGTTGAATCGGCCCGGGGCCAAGGTCACCGTGCAGATCGCCCACGAGAGCGGGTTGGTGGCTCTTGCCGAGTTCACCACGGTCAGCAAGAAGCAATTTCTCGGGGGCGACGGCGCCGGTGTGCTGCTCGCCGGCGGGTATCGTTTCGGCAATCCGGAGGCCTGGCATTTCGGCGTGGGGGTGGCCAGTGAGATGTTCCCCGGGGCGCAGTTCAAGGCACCCAATCGTTTCGACTTCGACACCTTCACACCGACCGACGAACACAGTACGAACTACAACTCGCAGTTCGCGGTGCTCGAGGTCGGGTATGGCGCGCTGGAGGGGCGCATCGCCCAGGTGCTCTCCAAAACCTACCGGGGTGCGAACACCGGGGGTGTCTGCGGGGCGATGCTGCAGTACAGCAGTGACCCGACCAAGGCGCTGGAGTGTTATGCCAGGGGGGAAAAGAACTCCCGCGGCAGCACGCTCTACGACCTCGATTACAAATACGCGCTGGCGCGTAATACACAGTTGAAACTGCATGCCGGCTACCAGCAGATCGCCAATTTCTCCGAGGCCAATTTCTCCGACTATGGGGTGGGGCTGACGCACCGGCACTGGGGGTTCGACTGGGGTGTCGACTGGGTCTCGCCGCATACCCGGGCGCGCGAGTTGTACAGGGTCCAGGACGGTGATCATGTGCGGACCACCGATGACAGTCGCTGGGTCTTTTCGGTTTCCCGCCTTTTCTGAGTAGTTGCCATGACTGCATTTTTCGTATCCCGGTCGCCTTCGGTGGCCGCCGGGCTGGAGCAACTCGTCCTGGCGGTGGACCTAGGCACATCCGGGTGCAAGTGCGCCCTGGTGTCCCTGGACGGCCAGGTGCATGCCTGGGTCTTCAACAGCGTACCCCTGCACGTCAACGGGGTCAGTGCCGAGCAGAATCCGGGCGACTGGTGGGCCGCGTTCCTGAAGGGCGCGAGCGAGCTGTTGCAGGCGGATCCGGCCAGGCGCCGCCAGGTGGTCGCCGTGTGCTGTTCCACCCAGAGCGAGGGAACGGTCTGCGTGGATCGGGCCGGGCAGGCCATCGGCAACGCCATGCTGTGGCTGGATATGCGTGGCGCCGCCGCGGTCAAGCGCCGCATGGGCGGTGGCCGATTCAACCTGGGCGGTTACGCGCCCCTGAAACTGTGGCGTTCGCTGCGTCTTACCGGTGGTGCACCGGCCTTGTCCGGCAAGGACTCGGCGGGGCACATCGCTTTTATCTGCGACCATGAGCCCGAGCGCTACGCCCGAACGTACAAGTTCCTGAATGTCCTCGACTACATGAACCTGAAGCTGACCGGGCGCTTCTGTGCCACCGGCGACTCGATGCTGACGGCCTGGGTGACCGACAATCGTGATTCGCGGCACATTCGGTATCACCAGGGCCTGGTCGACGGGCTGGGTATCGATGCACAGAAACTGCCCGAACTCGTGAACTCCACCCAAGTGCTGGGCCCGCTGCTGCCGGACCTGGTGGCCAGCCTCGGCCTGTCGCCCGATACCCGGGTGGTGGCGGGGGCGACGGACACCTCGGCGGTGGCAGTGGGTGCGGCGGTCAGCGACTACTCGCCGCATCTCTACCTGGGCACGTCTTCCTGGGTCGGGGCGCATGTGCCCTTCAAGAAATCCAGTGTGCGCAACCATATGGCCGCAGTGCCCAGCGCGATCAGCGGACGCTACCTGGCGATGGCCATGCAGACGGCCGCCGGGGCGAACCTGTCGTTTCTGCGTGATCGGATCATCTATCACCCCGACGAGTTGCTCAGCGATGAGCAGCACCCGGATGTCTACGAGTTGCTGGACCGGATCGCCTCCCGCGTGCCGGCGGGGGCCCGCGGGCTGATCTACATGCCTTGGCTGTGCGGCGAGCGTTCGCCGGTCGACGACCCGAGCCTGCGAGCCGGGCTGTTCAACCTGAAGCTGGAGCATTCGCGTGAAGACGTCATTCGCGCGTTCCTCGAAGGCATTGCCCTCAATACCCGCTGGATGCTGGAGCCGTTTGGCCGCTTCCTCGGGCGCTCCGGCGAGGCCATCACGGCGGTCGGCGGGGGCGCGCAGTCCGACCTGTGGTGCCAGATCATGGCCGATGTCACCGGCCAACGGATTCATCAGCCCGACCACCCCATCCAGACCAACGCCCGTGGAGCTGCCTTTATCGCGGCTGTTGGCCTGGGTGCCCTGAAGTTCGACGACATCCCCGGCCTTCAGCGGCCGCACCGGACCTATGAGCCGTCCAGGGATCTCAAGGGGCTTTACGACGATCGTTTCGCCACCTTCCAGGAAGTGCAGAAGTGCCTGACACCGCTGTACCGCCGCCTAAACCCTCCGGAGAGCATTTGATGAGCATCTTTCAACAACGGGTCGTGGAGCTGTCCCAGCACCTGTCACGACTCGGTTTCTTTGCCGCAACGGGTGGCAACCTGGCGCTGCGTATCGATGCCGAGCACATGGCGGTCACGCCCTCTGCCGTTGACTACCACAGCATGCAGGCCAAGGACGTGTGCATCGTGCGGCTCAAGGATCTGCACAAGGTCGCCGGCGAGGGGACTCCGTCGGTCGAGAGCAGCCTGCATGCGCGGGTGTTGCGTCGACGTCCTGACGTGCAGTGCACCATCCACACACATCAACCCCTGGCCAGTGCCTGCACGCTATTTGGCGAAGCGTTGGTCGTGGATCGCGCACCCACGCGAGAACTGCTTGGGGTACGAGTCCCCATCGTGGGTTATGCGCCTTCCGGTAGCCGATGGCTGGCCAGCAAGCTGGAGCGTGCGGTCCGCTCCGACCTCAACGGTTATCTGATGCGCAATCACGGGGTGCTGTGCTGCGGCCCGGACATTGAAACGACGCTTGAGCGTCTGGAGGGGCTCGAAGACTTCTGTCGTCAATACCTGCTCGATCACATCAATGCACGCCTGCAGGAGCAACCGGGCCAGCGGGCGGCGTCGCTGCCGCTGATCGCGGCGCTGGTGGATGCGTCGTCAACATCCGTTCATTCCTTCAAGCGTCCATAGAGGCAACCATGAATCAGGTTTTTACCGCTCCTCAAACAGGTCCCGCCGCTTGCTCGGCCATCTCGACCTGGCCAGATGTCGACAGTCTCTATCAGCGCTTCGATGCGCTGGTCAAACAGCCGATCCGGCCCATTCGCCGGGATGCGCTCAGCCGGGTGATGTCCTATTTCGAAGAGCGCTGCAAAGGTTCAAGGCAGCTCGCCGAGACCGCGAAAACGGTGATCCCCGGGGGCGTGCAGCACAACCTGGCGTTCAACCACCCGTTTGCCCTGGCCATTGCCCAGGCCCAGGGCGCGTACCTGACCGATGTCGATGGAAACCGCTACATCGACTTCCTGCAGGCCGGGGGCCCAACCTTGCTGGGATCCAACCATCCTGTCATTCGGGAGCAGGTCAACCGCATTCTCGATGAGTGCGGGCCGGTGACCGGGCTGCTGCACGAGTATGAGGTCAAGCTGGCGCAACTGGTCTGCGAGGTCATGCCCGGCGTGGACATGGTGCGTCTACTGGGTTCCGGTACCGAGGCGGTGATGGCGGCTGTCCGCCTGGCCCGTGCCTACACCGGTAAAAAATGGGTGATCAAGGTCGGAGGGGCCTACCACGGTTGGAGTGATCAACTGGTGTATGGGATGCGCCTGCCCGGTACGGGGCGGCTGGAGGCGGTGGGGATTCCCCGAGGGGCGACCGGTTGCACCCAGGAGAGTCCGCCAAACAATCTCGAAGCCCTGAGACGACGGCTGCTGATCAATCGGCTGCGGGGCGGCACCGCGGCGATCATCGTCGAGCCGTTCGGCCCTGAAAGTGGCACACGACCGGTGCACCCGGATTTCAATCGGCAGTTGCGCAAGCTCTGCGATGAATTCGGCACGTTGCTGGTCTTCGATGAGGTGGTGACCGGATTCCGGGCGGGCATGGGCGGTGCACAGGCCTACTTCAACGTCATGCCAGACATCACCGTGCTCGGCAAATGCCTGACGGGGGGCTACCCCATGGCCGGCGCCATTGGTGGGCGCCGCGAGGTGATGGCGCTGCTGGCGGGTGGGATTGGTACTTCCGCACGGCGGGCATTCGTCGGCGGCACCTTGTCTGCCAACCCGCTCTCCTGTGTGGCGGGCTATTACGCCTTGCGCGAGGCGCAGAAGCTGGATGCGGCCGGTGTCGCGGGCAGGGCCGGCGATCGGCTGCGGGCAGGTCTGGAGGAAATCATCGCGCGCCGTGGCCTGCCCTATGTTGCCTACAACATCGGCTCCATCGTGCACCTGCAGACCTCGGGTGTCCTGCTGCTGGACACCAGCAATCCGATCAAATTGCTGCGCGCCCGCCACGAGGCGAAAAGCCGCAAACACATGATGGAAGAGATGGGCGCCGCTTACACCGCGCACGGTCTGATCACCCTGGCCGGTAGCCGTATCTACACCAGCCTGGCCGATACCGACGCGGTGATCGACGATGCACTTGAGCGCTTCGATAATGTTTTTCAACTGGTGTAGGGGGACGTCTGATGAACACGGTCATACGGCAACAATGGCTGGATCTGCGCCAGCGCCTGGCGAGCCAGGTGGTCGAACCTGAGGCCAGCTTTTCGATTCGGGTACCGGGCGGCCGCTCGATGCTGGTGGGTTGGGTGCTCAAGGGCGAGCCGCAAACGTTCGATTGGCAAGCCCAGGCTGGCGATGACGCGCAGGCGATCACCCATGCCGCGATCTACCGCGCGCGTCCCGATGTGGGGGCCATCCTGATGGGGGGCGGCACGTTCGGTTTCTGCCTGGCCGGCTTCGGGGGACAACTGCCGGTGCTGTTCGACGAACAGGCCCGCCACCTGGGCCATATGGGGCCACCGGCAGGGCATGAGCGGGATTTGCCGCGCAGTTTGCAGGCTGGGGGCAACAGCCTGCTGATCCGAGGGGTGCCGGTTTGCCTTGGAACCACCTCCGCCCGGATGGCGCTCAATGCGGAACTGTTCGAAAAATGCGCCAAGGCCTATACCTTGGCCAAGGCAACCGGGAAGCGTATCAGCCAGTTGCCCTGGCTGATCGATTTCGTTGCCAACGGCCGTTTGCTCAAGGACGAGAAGAGGGCCGCACAAGCCTATGCCAACGGACAACTGCCTCAGGAAATCCGTGGTTATTGAGTCGTCCCGGGGGATAACAACAATGAAAGCCACCTCTACGTTTGGCCGTAGCCATGTGATCGCCGCCCTTGCCCTGGGCTCGATCGGCACACTGATGACGGGTCTGCAGCCGTTGCTGCTGGGAGAGTTGCTGGCGGCAGGCCGCCTGTCGATGGAGGGCGTTGGGATCGTTGCCATGGGCGAGATCGTGTCGTTGGGCCTGGGCGTGGTACTCGGCGATATCCTGCAATCCCGTGTTCGCTTTCGGTCGTTGATGATCGTGGCAGCACTGGTTGCCGTCTGTATGGACCTTGCCACGCTACAGGCCGTGAGCGATGTCCCGCTGATGGCGGTACGAACCCTGGCCGGGTTCGCCCAGGGCGTGCTGGTCTGGGGTGCGGTCAGCCTGCTGCTGCGGGCTGCCGACCCGGATCGGTTGTCGGGGCTGTTCATGCTATTGCAGACCTTGGCCCAGGCAACCATTGCCGCATTGCTGGCCTTTACAGTCCTGCCTCGACTCGGCATTTCGGGGGGCTTCGCCTTGCTCGCCCTGTTGACCCTTTGCGTGCTGGTTCTGGTGCGTTGGCAGCCTGACCGGTTGCCGGCGATCCTGGATGAGGGTGGGGATAACGGTTTTGTCTGGTCGATGGGACATGTGTTGCTTCTGCTCGCGGTGTTCGGCCAGCTTTGTGCGATTGGCGCCTTGTGGGCCTACCTGGAACCGTTGGGCAAATCGGTGGGCCTGGATGGGCCAGGTGCTCAATGGCTGATCGCGGGCACCCTGTTCATGCAGGTGTTGGGCGGTGCCTTCGGTACCCTGATGGTACGGCGTATCCCGGAATTATCGATGCTGGCAATGGCGGCACTGGTGTTGGCCGGTGTCGGATTGGGGATGCACGCCTCGATTCAACGCGGGGCCTCCGGGTTCCTGTTGCTTTGTGGCCTGTTCGGCTTCGTCTGGTTGTCGCTCACGCCTTTCCAGATCCGCCTGGCGCTGCGCCTGGACCCGAGCGGGAGGGTGGCGATCCTGATCCCGGCCATGCAACTGCTGGGTAGTGCCTGTGGGCCCCTGGTCGCGTCGCAGTGGGTGGTGGGGGAGCAGGCGGATACGGTCACGCTGGTCAGTACCGTGTTTTCCCTGGTGGTGGTCGGCCTGGTGCTCTCGATTCGCCGCTATGTCACCCCGGGGCCGTCGCCCTTCGAACACCAGGTGGTGCTGATCGTCGGCGCTTCGTCCGGTATGGGCCGCTGCCTGGCGTTACGGCTTGCCGAACAAGGGGCGGTGGTTGTGGCCACCGCTCGCAACTTGGACCGCCTGACCGAGTTGCAACGGGAGATCCACGCCAAGGGCGGGCGCTGTCTCATCCATGCTGCAGACGCCCTGGATGAGTCGAGCGCCAGCCGGGTGGTCGACGAAACGGTTGCCGACCTTGGGCGCATCGACGTGGTGGTGCTCAACGCCGGTGGTGCGCCGGCTCTCGACATGCGCCAGATGACGGCTGCACAAGTCACGCAGTGCATGCGGGGCAACTATGACGTCGTTGTCCATTACCTGTTTCCCGTGTTGTGGCACATGCGCAAGCAGGGCGCCGGTCTGGTCGTGCACACCAATTCATTGGCTTCATTCCTGGGCGTGCCGCTTCAGGGGCCCTACTGTGCGGCCAAGGGTGCCATGCGGCTGCTGATGGACACGTGCCGCATCGAGTTCGCGGCGGATGGTATCCGCTTCCTGTCTCTCTACCCTGGGTTTGTCGCCACGGCCTCGACTGCTAACGATGGCATGCCTGCGCCACTGGAGATCTCCGAGGAACAGGCCGTCAGCCACATGATTCGGGCCCTGCGCGGCGGCGACTGGGATTACCTGTTCCCCTTGTCCATGCGGTGGTTGGTGCGCCTGGGGCGTGTGCTGCCCAAACCGGTGTTGGCCGCTCTTCTGCGGCGTGAGCTGCCGCCCGTCGCCAACGGTCCCGCGAACCTGTCCAGTGATTGTCCGAACCTGCCTGGAGAGCGTAAATGAATCGGCTCTGCGAGTGTGTCCCCGATACTGATCCCACCCGTATCAGCGCCTGCTTCGAGGCCCAGAAAGGCCGGGCTCTTCAACTGCGTACTTCATCGGCAGCCCAGCGTATCGCCAGCCTGAAACGTTTGCAGAAGGCCCTGGTGGCCGCAAGGCCGGCCCTGTACCAGGCCTTCGTGGAGGATTTCGGCAAGCCTGAATTGGAGGTGGAGTTGACCGAGATCCTTCCCGTCCTGGAGGAGATCGCCCATGCGATCCGACATCTTCGCCAGTGGATGCGCCCACGGCGTGTCGGTATGACGATCACCAGCCTGGGTTCGGCGGCGCGCATCGAATACCAGCCGCGCGGCCGGTGCCTGATCATCGGACCGTGGAATTACCCGGTGGCGACCGTCATCGCTCCCCTCGTTTCGGCGATTGGTGCGGGTAACACAGTCATCTGCAAACCTTCCGAATACACGCCGGCGGTAAATGCAGTGCTGGCCCAGGTGCTGAGTGCGGTATTCACCGCCGATACCGTGGTCCTGATCGAGGGCGGGGTGGCGACCGCCACCGCGTTGCTGGCACTGCCTTTCGATCATATCTTTTTCACCGGCTCGCCCGCAGTGGGGCGCATTGTCATGACCGCCGCTGCGCGGCATCTGACGAGTGTGACCCTGGAGTTGGGGGGGAAGTCTCCGGCGGTGGTCGACGAGAGTGCTGACCTTGAGCGCGCGGCCGAATTGTTACTGTGGGGCAAGTTGATCAATGCCGGGCAGTCCTGCATCGCCCCCGATCATGTGTTCGTCCATCGACGTGTGCGAGAGGCGTTCGTCGAGGCGTGCAAAGTGATTCTGGTCGCACGTCATGGGGCGCAAACGTCGGATCTGGCGCGAATCATCGATCACTCCCATGCCGAGCGTATGGCCGAACTGATCGAGGATGCCCAGGCGTGTGGCGTTCCCTTGCTCTGGGGTGGCCAATACGATATCGACCGTTGTCATGTCGCCCCCACCTTGTTTGGGGCTCCGATCAATGCAGCGCGCATCGGGCATGAGGAAATCTTCGGGCCGCTGCTGCCAATTATCGAGTTCGACCATCTGGAGGAGGTTGTCGCGCAGATAAACGCCGGGCCCAAACCGCTGGCGCTGTATATCTGGAGCCAGAGCAGGAGGGTGGCCAGGCGGTTGCTGGCGGTCACCAGTTCCGGTGGCGCCTGCATCAATCACTGTATGCAGCAGTACACGCAGTGCAAACTGCCCTTTGGCGGAGTCAACCACTCGGGAATGGGCAGCAGCCACGGCATCCATGGTTTTCGGGCGTTTTCCCACGAGCGGGCGGTGCTCACCGGCGGAGCCTTCCTGCCCATCCGATGGCTGTTTGCGCCGTATACCCCCACCCGAATGAAACTGGCCCGCTGTATCTCGATGCTCGCCAGCCGGTTCGGCTAGCGAGCCATTACCGTCGAAGACGGGCACCTTCCAAAAGTCAGGCCGGCATCTCGATCCGGATCACCGTACCGCCGCCGACACGATTGGCGGCGGCAATGGTGCCGCCATGTGCGGCGCAGATGGCCTGGGCGATCGACAGACCCAGGCCGCTGCCACCACTGTGCCGGGCGCGGGAACGTTCGGCCCGCCAGAAGCGGTCGAAGATGTTGCTCAGGTCTGCGGGGTCGATGCCGGGGCCGCGGTCGGCGACGCTGAGGATGATCGAGGTCCCGGCCGTGACGGCACTGATCTGCAGGTCACCACCCTGGGCGGCGTAACGCAGGGCATTGTCGATGAGGATGTTGATGACCTGTCCCATGCGCCCATTGTCGGCGCGCAGGTGCAGGCTTTCGGCGATTCGCACCTCGGGCTCGATGCCGGCGCTGTGCAGTTGCGTGTTGAACCAGCTCAGGCGTTCATGGACGAGTTGCCCCAGGTTGAACCGGGTCTTGTCCAGTACCAACTGACCCGCCTTGGCCAGCGACAGCAGGTGCAGTTCGTCCACCAGCTTGTTCAACTGGTCGAGTTGTCCCTTGACCCGTTCCAGCTGGTTGAGGTCACGGGGAAAGACTTCGTCCATCATGCCCTGGACACGTCCCAGGGCAGCATTCAGCGGGGTGCGCAGTTCGTGGGCGATCATCGCGCTGGACTCGCGCACTTCCTGTTCATAGCCCTGCAGTTGGGTGGTCATGCTGTTGAAGTCGCCGATCAGGCACTGCAACTCGTCGGGGGCCTTTTCGTTGGCCGGCAGACGGGTCGAAAAGTCGCCCTGGGCGACATGGCGGGCCATTTGGGCGATGGATGAAAACTGGCGTGACAGCGGGCGTGAAAACAGAAAGCCGAACAGCAGGATGAGCGGAATGGACGTGGCCACCAGCAGCCAGAGCAGCAGCCAGTCGCTGTTGCCCAGGCCGGCCAGGACGTTTTCGATCGGGTAGTACTGGCTCAGGATCTGCCAGAGCCTGGCCTGGTTGAGCTGTGGATCGGCCCGCAACTGCTGGAATTCGGCTTGCACAGGCACGGGAATCCTTTGCAGCATGGCCCTGTCCATCAGGGTGAAGTGCACCCACATGGCGAAGGCGATGGCCAGCACCGCGCCGATGGCCAGCAGGCTCATGCGCAGACCTACCCAGTGCCACAGGCGGACCCTTTTCATTCTCAGGTATCGGGGCACGTCATCACCTGAACCGGTAGCCAATGGAGCGGACGGTCACCAGCACGTCCACGATTGCGTGGACTTCGAGCTTGCGCCGCAGGTTGTGCACGTGGGTGTCGACGACCCTGGCCAGGGCGTCGCTGTCCGGCAGGCAGATCTCCAGCAGTTCGTCCCGGGTGAAGGCCTTGGCCGGGGTGGCCAGCAGGGTGGCGAGCAGCTTGAACTCGGTGGGCGTCAGGTCGAGCAGGATGGGGTCGCCGCCGACGCTGTCGATGGCGGCGGTGACCGCCTCGAGATCCACCCGCAAACGGTTGTAGCACAGTTGACGGTCATTGCTGGCGCTGCTGTTCGAGCGTCGTAGCACCGCGTGGACGCGGGCCACCACTTCCTTGGGGTTATAGGGCTTGACCACGTAGTCGTCGGCACCGTAGCGCAGTGCCCCGAGTTTTTCCGGCTCGTCACCCATGGCGGTGACCATGATCACCGGTGTGTCACTGCTGCGGCGGACCGTGGACAGCACCTCGGTGCCGCTCACTCTCGGCAGCATGATGTCCAGCAGAATCAGGTCGGGTTTCCATTGCCGATGCAGGTCGATACCGCGCTGTCCGTCTTCGGCCAGCGCGACCTCGAAGCCATCGCGCCGCAGGTAGGCCTCCAGAATACTGGCACTGTCGGCATGGTCCTCGACGACCAGAATACGTTTTCCTGACACGGGGAAGCCTCTTGATCAAATCTTGATATTTTGCGGACGATTCATTGAAAGTCGGCCCTTAGGATGGCTCGCAGACCTCATTGTCGCGAAGCGATCCTATGCTGACGAATACGCCCTTGTCCAAGTCTACCCGACGCCTTGCGCAGCGCCTCTGCGAGCTTCTGCTCGCCTTGGCGGTGGCGGGGTGTTCCCTGGCACCCGACTACGAGCGTCCGGTACCGGCTGTGCCGCGACAGCAGGGCCAGAGCCTGGTCGCAAACCCTGTGGAAGGGGCACCGGCAAGCTTGTCCGCTGATGAAGAGACCCTGCTGGCGGAACTGGCGCCGGACGGGCAGCTTCGCCGACAGGTCGTGCTGGCGCTCGGTTCCAACCGCGACTTCCAGCTGGCGGGCCTTCGTGTGCTGGAGGCCCGGGCGCTTTACGGCGTCAGCGATGCCGACCGCAGCCCGACCTTGAATGCCGGCCTTCAGCGTGATCGTCAGCATTTCGATAACGCGGCGGCCGACGAGCGCTACGGACAGGACCTGAGTGTCGCCTCTCTCGGGGTCTCGGACTTCGAACTGGATTTCTTCGGCCGGGTGAAGAACCTCTCAGCGGCGGCACGCCATGACTATCTGGCGACGACCCTCGGTCAGCAGGCGGCCCGTCGTGCGTTGCTGATCGAAATCGTCCGCGCCTACCTGCTCGAACAACAGGCCGGTGCCCGACAGGTCGCTGCCCAACGTATCTGTGAGGCTCGCCAGGCGTTGCTGCGCATGGCACAGGAGCAGCAGCGCGAGGGCGCGTTGTCCGCCGACGACCTGGCGTTGACCCGAGGCGAGGCGCTAAGCGCCCAGCGCCAGTTGCAGGCGGCTATCGCCAATCATTCGCGTGCCACCCAGGCCCTGGCACTGTGGGGCGGCTATGGCCCGACCTGGACGGCTGCGCCGCCGGTGTCCGATGAGGCGCTGGCGATGGCCTTGAGCACGCCCGGCTGGCTGGTCGACATGCCCTCCCAGCGTCTGCTGGAGCGCTTCGACGTGCGTCAGAGCGAGGAGTTGCTCAAGGCCGCCAACGCCAATGTCGGCGCCGCCAGGGCGGCCTTCTTTCCGACCATTCGGTTGAGTACCGGGATCGGCGTGGCGAGTGAAAGCCTGGGGCATCTGCTCGATGCCGGCCGGGGCGCCTGGCTGTTCTCGCCCCAGTTGACGCTGCCCTTGTTCGACGGCGGGCGTTCCCTGGCCAATCTGGACCTGGCCGAGGTGCGCCGGCAGATAGCTGTCGTGCAGTACCAGAAGACCGTCCAGGCGGCCTTTCGTGAAGTCGCCGATGTCTTGACCCGGCGGCAGCAGGTTCTGGAGCGCCTGCACAGTGAAACCGACCTGCGCAACCTGGCCCAGGAGCAGGCCGATCGCCTGTCCCTCGTGGTGGCGGCGGGCGGCGCCGAGCGCGGTCAGTTGCTGACCTCCCGCATTCGTCTTGCCCAGGCCGACCTGGCGTGGCGGCAGTCCCGCTACGACGTGTTGCTCAATCGCCTGGATATCTATCGCGTGCTCAGTGGTACGGATGCCGCAGCACCTCCATCTCATCCTGATACCGGAGCCTCATCATGAATCCTCTCAACCTGTTGCGTGAACCGGGCAATGCCTTGCCCCGATGCCTGCTGGCTGCCGGCGTATTGCTCTGCAGTGGCGTCAGCCTGGCCGAGCAGGGCGTTACGAACACCGGGCAAAGCCTCTGGGGAGAGAAGACTGACGTCACCCTGGGTATGGGCGTCGCCATTGTGCCGCGCTACATGGGTGCCGACGAATATCGCCATCAATGGGTACCGACGCTGAGCCTGCAGCGCGGCCTGCTGTTCATCGACAGCACTCGCGGCCTGGGGCTGCAGTGGCAATCGCCCAGTGGCTTCAGTGCCAGTGCCGCGCTCAACTATGACTTCGGTCGAAGCGATAAAAATACCAGCAGTCGTCCCGGTTCCAATGAGCTCGAAGGCATGGGCAGCGTGGCTGGGGCGACTGTGGCCGATTTCACGCTGGCACAGCAGCTGCTGCCATGGCTGTCCGTCAGCGCCGAAGCCGAGTTGCGCACCGCCGGGCAGAAGCGCGGCAACCGCTATCGGCTGGGGGTGGAGGGTATCGTCTATCACAACCCGAGGGACACGGTTGCCGTCGATATCGATGCCCATGCCGGCGACGGGCGCTACAACCAGACCTACTTCGGTGTCAGCTCACTGCAAAGCCAGCGCTCCGGGTTTTCCAGGTTCCAGGCCGATGGCGGGATCTACGCCTATTCGATGGCCCTCAACTGGCAGCATATGTTCGATGCCCATTGGTCGACGGTGGCCAGTCTCGGTGCCTCGCATTACACCGACCAGGCAGGCGCAAGTCCGCTGGTGGAAACCCACCTCGAAGCGACCGGCCTGCTCGCGTTGAATTACAGCTTCTGAGGGGCCATTCATGGAACGCTCTTTCGATTTGTTACGCTGCTGCGCGGTGAGCAGCAGCCTGTCCGGATGGCTGGTGCTGATGCTAGGCGCCTTGATGCTGTGGGGCTGCTCTAGGGAGCAGCCTGCCATCGCGCCCATCAAGCGAGCCGTGAAGATCGAGGCCGTGACGCCGTTGAACGGCCGTGATGCCGTATTCACCGGTACCGTGCGTCAACGTCAGCGTGCAGAGCTGGCCTTTGAATCCGCTGGGCAGATGGTCGAGTTGTTCGTCGAGGTCGGTGACACGGTCAGGGCAGGGCAGGTGTTGGCCAGCCTGGATCTGCAACCGGCTCGGCTTCGCCTGCAGCAGGCTCGGGCCAGACTGGACGCCAGCCGGTCACAGGCTGTCGAGCGCGCAAGCAACCTGGTACGCCAGCAGCGGCTGTTCGCGGCGGGCAGTGTTTCGCAAGGCGTTCTTGAGCAGGCAAGCGAGAGCGATGCGCAGGCGCAGGCCGAAAGGCGTCGGGCACAGGCCGATCTGGCCCTGGCACAGCGCGAGCTCGAGCGCAGCCAACTGATGGCGCCGTTCTCCGGGCGCGTCGTCTCGCGTCGGGCGGACCGTTATGCCCAGCTGGGGGCTGGGCAAGTGGTGCTGGAGGTGGAATCGGCCGGCGACCAGCAGGTGGTCGCGTCACTGCCCGTGGACCAGGCGGCAGGACTCAAGCCGGGCGACTCAGCGTCGGCCTACCGTGCCGATTCGCCTGACAAGCCGTTTGCTCTGGTGCTGGAGGGTGTCTCGCCGAAGGCCAGCAATGGCCTGACGCAACTGTGCATTTTCAAGGTTCGTGATCCGTCCACGGCCATTCCCAGTGACCTCACCGTGCTGGTGCATTTGCAACAGCCCACGCCCCCTGTCCTGTCCATTCCCGAGCGGGCGCTGTGGGTGGGCGTGGACAAGCCCTACGTCTATGTCTACCTGCCGACAGAGCAGAAAGTCTTCAGGCGGCCTGTATCGATCCAGAGGGTCGAGGAGGGCCGAGCATTGCTCGAAAGTGGCCTGCAGCGAGGCGAATGGGTGGTCACCGCCGGCGCTTCGTTCATCACGGATGGCCAGTCGGTCAGCATTTTCCAGCCCACCACTCGCCTGATCGGGAACTGAACCATGAGCCTTACCCGCAGCGCGATCAACTCCAGTCGCCTGACCTTGTTCGCCGCCTTGCTGATCCTGCTGGGCGGGGTGGTGACCTTCCTCGGCTTTCCCTCGCAGGAGGAACCTTCGATCACCGTTCGTGATGCGTTGGTGAGCATTGCTTTCAACGGGCTGCCGGTCGAGCGGGCAGAAGAGCTGCTGGCCCGGCCAACGGAAGAAAAACTGCGCGAGTTGCCCGAGATCAGGAATCTGGTCACGACCGTGCGACCGGGCAGCGTGATCATCCAGGTCACGGCCTACGATGAGATCAAGGACCTGGGAGCGCTGTGGCAGAAAGTCAGAGCCAAGGCCGCCGAGGCCGGTGCCGGTTTCCCAGCCGGAGCCCAGGGCCCGTTCGTCGATGATGATTTCGGTCGGGTCACGGTGGCCTCGGTGGCCGTGACCGCACCGGGCTACAGCCTGGGCGAGATGCGCGGGCCGATCAAGCGCCTGCGCAACCAGCTCTATGCCTTGCCGGGTGTCGAGCAGGTCGAGCTGTATGGCTTGCAGGATGAGCGCCTGTATATCGACCTTGATCGCCAGCGCCTGGCCGCTACAGGCTTGTCCGTCCAGCAACTGGTCCAGCAACTGCAGGGGCAGAACGTCATCGCTACGGGCGGAATGCCGGTCCTGGGCGGGCAGAACACCACCCTGACGGTGTCCGGTGAAGTGCTGGGCGAGACGCAGCTTCGCCAGTTGCCGCTGCGATTGTCCAATGGCGAGACGCTGCCGTTGCAGAGTGTCGCCAAGGTCTCTGTCGGGCCCGCCGATCCGCCGGAGACGGCCGCTGTCTATCAGGCCCAGGACGCCGTCGTATTGGCCGTTTCCATGCAGTCGGGACGTAGCATGCAGGCGTTCGGCAAGACACTGCGTGCGCGTCTGAAGGAACTGGAGCGTCAGTTGCCGGCGGACTTCACCCTGCACGTGGTGACCTTCCAGCCGGATGTCGTTCATCACGAAATGCAGAAGATGCAGCATGTCATGGCGGAGACCGTGGTCATCGTCATGGCGGTGGTCATGCTGTTCCTCGGCTGGCGTACCGGCCTGGTGGTGGGGGCCATCGTGCCGCTGACCATTCTCGGCTCCCTCATCGTCATGCGCGCGGTGGGGGTTGAACTGCAGACTGTATCGATCGCGGCGATCATTCTGGCGCTGGGCCTGCTGGTCGACAATGCCATTGTCATCGCCGAAGACATCGAGCGGCGGATGCACCTGGGGCAGGAGCGGCGTTCGGCGGCCGAAGAGGCCGGGCGCACCCTGATGATTCCATTGCTGACGTCCTCGCTGGTGATCGTGCTGGCGTTCTCGCCGTTTTTTCTGGGCCAGACCAGTACCAATGAATACCTGCGATCGCTCGCAACGGTGCTGGCGGTCACGCTGCTCGGCTCCTGGCTGCTCAGCGTCACGGTGACGCCGCTGCTGTGTTTCTACTTTGCCAAGGCACCCTCCGCGGGCCAGGCCTGCGAACACCCGGACCAATACGATTCGAGGTTCTACCGCGGTTACCGGCGTCTGATCGCGACGTTGCTGAATTACCCCAAAAGTTTTCTCTGCGGCATGCTGGGGTTGCTGGCGGCAGCGGCTTTCGTGCTGACCCAGGTGCCTTATGACTTTCTGCCCAAGTCCGATCGCATGCAGTTCCAGATTCCGCTCACGCTGGAGCCGGGCAGCAGTTCCCGCGCGACGTTGCAGACGGTACGGGAAATCAGCCGCTGGCTGAGCGGTGATCGCGATGTCCTGGACAGCATCGGCTATGTCGCCGGGGGCGGTCCGCGCATCGTCCTGGGGCTCAATCCGCCGCTGCCGGCACCGGAGGTTGCCTACTTCACGGTCAGCGTCCGCGAAGGCGCTGACCTGGACGCGGTCATCGAACGGACTCGTCGCTACCTGTTGAGCGAACACCCGCAAGTCGAGGCGCAGCCCAAGCGCTTCTCGATGGGAAGCACCGAAGCCGGTGTGGTGATCTATCGGGTGATCGGTCCGGACGAAGCAGTCCTGCGTGATCTGGCTGGCAAGCTCGAGGCGGCGCTGCGGGCCTTGCCCGGCACCGAGGACGTGCACGACGATTGGCGTACCCGCCTTTCGCGCTACACGGTGCAGGTCGATCCCTACAAGGCACGGCTGGCCAACGTCGGCAGCACGGAGATCGCCCAGGCCCTGCAATTGCGAAACGACGGGATTCAGGTGTCATCGTTGCAGGACGGTGAGGCGATGGTGCCGATCGTCGCGCGTGAGGTGGGTTCGTCCGGTCTGGACCTGGGCAGTACCCTGATATTTCCGGCCAACGGCGCGGCCGCACTGCCTCTGTCCGCGATTGCGACGCTGCGGAGCGAGTTCGAGGCCTCGACCATTCAGCGCCGCAATCTGCAGCGGGCGATCACCGTGGTGGGGCATAACCCGTCGTTGACCGCCAGCTCGATTGTCGAGCGACTGGCCCCGCAGGTGGCAAACCTGGATCTGCCTGCGGGTTACCGGATCGAACTGGGTGGGGAAATCGAAGATGCGGCGGCGGCCAACCAGGCCTTGCTGAAATACCTGCCGCACGCCCTGGTGGCGATCCTGCTGCTGTTCATCTGGCAGTTCAATTCGTTTCGCAAGTTGCTGATTGTCGTCGCCAGCGTGCCCTTCGTACTGATCGGCGTGGCCGTGGCGTTACTGCTGACGGGGTACCCATTCGGCTTCATGGCGACCTTCGGCCTGCTTTCGCTGGCCGGGATCATCGTCAACAACGCGGTACTGCTGCTGGAACGCATCGAGGCGCAGTCAACGGCGGGGGAGTCGCTGCATGACGCGGTGGTGATGGCTGCGGTGATGCGCCTGAGGCCCATCGTCATGACGAAGCTGACCTGCATCGTTGGCCTGGTGCCGCTGATGCTGTTCGCCGGCCCACTGTGGAAGGGCATGGCGATCACCATCATGGGCGGTTTGGCACTGGGTACCCTGGTGACGCTCGGGCTGGTGCCGGTGCTTTATACGTTGTTGTTTGGCCATGCCAGACCTCGGTCCAGCACTGGCTCCTGAGGGTGCGTGGAAAGCCAGGTCTCACTGATAACCGCGTGTGCTCGATGCTCAGGGCGCCCGGGCAAGCTTGACCAGGATGGGAATGATGTTTTCCAACTGCTCGCGTTCACTGTCTGTCAGTTGCGATTTCATGGCTTCACCCAACCAGGTGTCTCGCCGGTCACGACTGGCTTTGAGGAGGGCTTGTCCCTGTTCTGAAAGTGAGAGCAGGATCTTGCGCCGATCTTGTTGATCAGCCTGGCGATGAATCAGGCCTGCGGCCTCCAGGTCCCGAAGTGTGGCGGCAAGGTTGGAGGACTGCATGCTTTCCGCCTTGGCTATCACCGACGGTGTGGCGCTGCTGCCATGGTGATCAATCGAACTGAGCACTAGCATTTGCGTCCAGGTTTCAGGGGAGTTGCGCCCCTCCTGGCGCAATCTCTTGGCCAGTTGGGTGATGTGTTTTCTCAAGGCTGAGGCGTTCATTGTGATTGCTATCTAAATATAGCTATATATGCATAGGTATTTTGTCGTAGTGTGTGCCAATCTAGCCTGGGGAGAGAGACAATGGAAGCGGGCAGGCCTTTGTTCGAGAGGGTATTGCTTACGAATGACGACGGTATCGATGCGCCCGGATTGAAGGTGCTGGAGCGAATCGCTGGCAGGATTGCCCGTGAGGTCTGGGTCGTGGCCCCTCTCTTGGATCAAAGTGGAACCTCAAGCGCCATCAGCCTTCACCGCCCCTTGCGCTTGAGCAGCCATGGGGTGCGGCGGATGGCTGTCGACGGTACGCCAAGCGATTGTGTGGCGATGGCCTTGGGGCATTTGCTCACGCACCCGCTGCCTGACATCGTTCTTTCAGGCATCAATCGAGGGGCCAATCTGGGCAACGAAACCGCCTTCTCAGGAACGGTGGGGGCGGCGATGACGGGCCTGCTTTTCGGCGTGCCTTCGATCGCTCTGAGCCAGGCATTCGTGGACGGAGCGGCGATGCCCTGGGGTTGCGCACAGGATCAGGGAGCGCAGATCTTGCGGCAGATTGTTTCGATGAAGTGGCCCAGGGATGTCTGCCTGAATGTCAATTTTCCTGTGGTCATGGCAGGGCAGACGCCCCCGATCAGCATCACGCGCCAAGGAAGGGGCGCCCTGCGAGGTGTACGCGTGGTGAGCGGCCAGGATCCGCGGGGTCAGGAGTTTCATTGGTTGCAGTTGCACCGTGAGTCGGCATCTGACGAGGAAGATTCGGATACGAAGGCCTTGCAGGATGGTCATGTCACGGTAACGCCGCTCAGCTTTGACAGGACTTGTCTGGCCGAGATCTAGTTGGGGGCTGAATCTCTTTCCCGTGAATCGAGCAGGGGTGTCAGTCGTGTGCTCGTCACCGGCCAGGGGATGACGAGCACGTGGTTTCATGGCTTCGCTTCGAGCGTAAAGGTCAAGGTGCCGTAGCCCAGTTGGTCATACCCACCGCTGTTGGGGCCGTAGTTGCCGCCCCGCCCTCTGGCCGAACCTTTTGGGCGGCTGCCGTGACGTAGGGCGCCTTAAGGCCCTTGAGTACCACGTAGTGGTTGTAGAAAAGCTCCCAGACAGGGCGGACCTCGCCACGGCCTTTGGCCGCAATCACGTTCTGGGTCACGTCGCTGTTGCTGTAGGGGGTACCCTTTCACGTTGTTGCCCATTCGCTTGATCAAGCAGTCGACCGGGGCGGGTACTATTTTTCTGCGTTGGAGCCGATCGGACCTTACCAAGATGGGGCCGATTTGTGGGCGGAGCTAGTACGTGATGAGCATACGCCGATCAACTTGATCTCCGATCTGTATGCGCTGGAGCTGCAACGGATCGTAATCAACATGTAGATCAGCCTGACTCACAATATGGGGTGCCAGGCGTTCTTGTGTGCCAACAAGGTGGCGGCGGCTGATCAGGCCTACGAGCAGCACATACTTCAACACGCCCTGCTGCATTCGGGAGGGAACTGAGCGGGACTACCCATTTCTGGGGTGAGGGAACAAATGGATATCAAGCTTGAGTTGCGAGATAGAGACCGGCTTAACCAAGGTGACCATGTCGGGTCTTGCTTCCACGCGTAGAGCTTTACGGACTCCACTCTTTCAATTCTCTTAGGCTAAGGCGTATAACTAGGCGGGGCAGCTTCTGTCCAGGTGCTCGGGCTCAGGCTCTCGGGGTACTAATCATCATCTTGGTTGAGCAGGGATGGGCAAGCATGGGAAGGTTTGATTTTGAATCTATGTCTCAAGACGAAGATGCGGTGGTTAAGCTTCAGCTAAATTCCACTGGTAATATTTTTACAGCCTCAACTAGTAGAGAGGCTACGTTGAGTGATGAGACTGGGCGTTTGTTCAAAGGCGTCTCTACCTTGTTTGATGCCATGGCTAAGGCCATGAGCGAAAGTGGGAGAGACCTGTTTGACTATGATGGATGGATGACGCTTCTTCAGGGTAGCGGTTTGTTCGTTCAGCTTGAAAGATATGATAGAAACCTAGAAATCAGAAGTTGCGCGGTGCCTGTTGGCACGCAGATAATCCAACAAGCACTACCCGGGATCTCAGATGGCGCGTCAATGGATATCGCGAAGCGTGTATTGCTTGCTATTGGCGGTAAGCTTGAAGGTTCGAGGGAAGATGAAAAAAAGAGATTTGGCCATCTAATGTTCATTAATGAAGAGATTATGGGGTGCGCTTCTGTCTCTGTTCGTCTTTTCTATGCATCAAGGGAGTCTCATGCTGCTGTCATTGCTTTGCCATGTCATAAGATGAGTGCAAGAGGGTTCTACCAGAAACAGATCGCTAACAACTTCTTGTTGGTCGATGCGGGGAAGGTTTCGAAGTATGAATGCGGAAATGATTCGGCAGAGGGCGCCTATAATTATAAGGGGCTTGTCGAGTCTATGTTGACGCTGCTAAATAAATGATGCCTATTGTGAGCGCGAGGAGTAAAGTTTATTCTAAGTTAACTGTATATTCGTACAGGTGTATCGGAAGTCGTGCGTCATGTGCTTTACCATTCTAGGTCCTTTGGCAGGGGGCGGCGTTGCGCTGCCTCTCTGTGCCTTCAAGGTGCCGGCGGGATTCCCGTCACCGGCCGCTGATCACATCGAGCGGCAGATCTCATTGGATGAGCTTTTGAATATACGGGCACCCCATGTGTACCTGGTCTCGATCCAAGGCGACAGCATGCAGGGCGCGGGCATCAGATGCGCTTGAGCGATGTCCGGCAGCGTCGCCAACGGCGAATAGCTGGCATCGAGCTGACGTCCCCCGTGGTTCGACAGGATGACGCCGTCGGCGCCCAGCTCGATGCAGCGGGACGCATCCTCGGGGTGCAGCACTCCCTTGACCAGTAAGCGATGGGGCCAACGCTGCCGCAGTCGCTGCTGGGTGTTCCAATCGAAGCTCGCATCCATTTTCCGCGAGAGCAGGGCGGCCTGCAGTTCCACGTCATAGGCTTCCCGGCTGGCGAAGTTGGCCATCTGCAGCATGCCACCGGTGAGCAGGCGCCAAGACCAACGCGGATGCAGCATGCCATCCAGTACCACCTTGGGGCTGCACCTGAACGGCAGACCGAAGCCGCTGCGCAGGTCGCGTTCTCGCTTGCCGTTGACCGCAACGTCGGTAGTCAGGACCAGGGTTCGATAGCCCGCCGCCAGTGCCCGGGCGACGAACTGATCGGCAAGGGTAGGGTGCACCACGTACAGCTGGAACCAGAGGTCGCCACCGACCTGGTCGGCTACCACTTTGACTCAGTCAATCTGCGTCGCTAACGCCGCATTCTTGCGTAACCGATCCAAATAATCCGTCCATAGCTGCGCGGCCTCCCGACGCTGCGGTAGCAATTGAGCGCGGGCATACACCGCGCCCAGTGCGCCTGGCATGCGGTGAGACAACGACAGCTCCAGTACAATCGGATCGATGCCCAGATGCTCATGGGCGAGGGTGCGGTAGGTGGCGCGAAAGCCGTGAGCGGTAATGGCATATTCCGGCCAGAGTCGCTGATAGGACTTGGCCAGAGAGGTCGCATTGATGGGGCGCCCCGGGTAGACCGGGGAGACGAACACCCAGCCGTTGCCCGCCTCATCCACCACTCGGCGCTTGTGCAGCTCGCGCAGAAGCACCAGCGCCTGCTCCGGCAGGGGGACGATGTGTTTGCTCTTGTCCAGGTACCGGGTCTTGCTGACCACAAAGCGCCAGTCGGCGTTGATCAGGTCGACGTCTTCCCAACGCATCTTCACCAGTTCTCCCGGACGCACCGGCAGCATGACCAGCAAGCGCATTGCCGTGGATACCCCCAGTCAAGCTGAAATTGAGTGGAATCAGACGGACGGTAATGGACGCATTTTCGACTTAAGTGCTTGTATTAAAAGCCTTTATGGCCTTCAGTGGAACCGGCCTACAGGCTCTCGGGGTCCCCGCAGAACATCTGGATCCGCGAACGCAGCCAGCGTTCGCCCGGATCGTTGTCCTGCGAACCGCGCCAGGCCATGTGCAGCTCGAAACTCTGCACCGGAATCGGCGGGTCCTCGGCCCGCACGCCACCGGCGGCGGTCAGGGCATCGGCGGTGTAGTCGGGGATGGTGGCGATGATGTCGGTGCCGCTGATCAGCGTACCCAGGCCGTTGAACTGCGGAACCGCCAGCACCACATGGCGCTTGCGGTCGAGTTTCTCCAGCTCGGTATCGATGAAGCCGCTCAGGTCGCCGGCGAAGGACACCAGCGCATGGGGGCGCGAACAGAAGTCATCGAGGGTCAGCGGGCCGGGCATGGTGTCGGCGCGCAGCACCTTGGGCGAGCTGCGGCGCAGTACCTTGCGCTTGGCATTGGCGGGCAGGTCGGAGGTGTAGCACACGCCAATGGAGATTTCGCCGGAACTGAGCTTGGCCGGAATCAGCAGGTAGTTGACCCGGCGCACCACCAGCACGATGCCCGGCGCCTCGGCGCGCAGGCGTTTGAGCAACTGCGGCAGCAGGGCGAACTCGACGTCGTCGGACAGGCCGATACGGAACACCTGGGTGCTGGTGGCCGGGTCGAACTCGGCGGCGCGGCTCACTGCCGTGGAGATCGAGTCCAGGGCCGGCGAGAGCAGGGCGAAGATTTCCTCGGCCCGGGCCGAAGGTTCCATGCTGCGGCCGGTACGTACGAACAACGGATCGTCGAACAGGTTGCGCAGGCGCGACAGCGCCGCACTGATCGCCGGCTGGCCGAGAAACAGCTTTTCCGCGGCCCGGGTGACGCTGCGCTCGTGCATCAGGGTCTCGAACACGATCAACAGGTTCAGGTCGACGCGGCGCAGGTCGTTACGGTTCATCGGGCTCGCTTCACAGGAGGGTCAATAACGTAAGAGGTGAATCTTACGGGCAAAACCGTCTGATTCGCACTGGAAAAATGAACTTTCCCATTTCGCCGGGGAATGGCGGCGTCTGGTCCCCGATTTCGGGGCCTGTCCGGCCGGCAAAAGCGGCTTTTCTCACAGCTGCGGCCCGCTGCGGCTGACATTGTGTACAATGCCCCCGAATCAATGACAGGCATGTCGACTATTAACGGGCACGGATAGTGTTCCCCACAAAGCCCGGATAGAGTTCGTGTCATTAGAAGTTCATTTGGCGAGGTTTGCGATGTCCCGCACGATCCGTTTTCACAAGTTTGGTTCGGCCGAGGTGCTCAAGTGCGAAGAGCATGCGACGACCTTGCCCGCACCGGGCGAAGTGCAGGTGCGTGTCGAGGCGATCGGTATCAGCTGGTACGACGTGCTCTGGCGGCAGAACCTGGCGTCCTCCCACGCCCGTCTGCCGGCCGGTATCGGTCATGAGATGGCCGGCGTGGTCACGGCGGTCGGCGATGGCGTGGATGACCTGGCGGTCGGTGACAAGGTCGCCAGCTTCCCGGCCCAGAGCCCCAACGACTATCCAGTGTACGGCGAAGTGATCCTCATGCCGCGCTCGTCCCTGACCCGTTATCCGGATGTGCTGACGCCGGTCCAGGCCAGCGTTCACTACACCCCGCTGTTGATCGCCTATTTCGCCTATGTCGACCTGGCGCGAGTCAAGCCGGGGCAGTTCGCCCTGATCACCGATGCCAGCCACTGCGCCGGCCCGGCCTTCGTGCAACTGGGCAAGGCCCTGGGCGTGAAGGTGATCGCCGCGACCAAGACCGCCGAGGAGCGCGAATGCCTGCTGGCCCTGGGCGCCGAGAAGGTGGTGGTCACCGAGGAGCAGGATCTGCTGATGCAGATCAACAAGTACACCGATGGACGGGGTGTCGACATGGTCTTCGACGGCCTGGGCGGCCCGCAGATGTCGATGCTCGGCGATGTGCTGGCGCCGCGTGGCAGCCTGGTGCTCTATGGCCTGCAGGGCGGCAACCAGACGCCGTTCCCGGCCTGCGCGGCGTTCCAGAAGAACATCCAGTTCTTCGTGCACTGCATCGGCAACTTCACCGGCAAGCCGGAGCTGGGCATTGTGCAGGACCAGGCGGCAGTGCAACGGGCCCTGCGCGATATCAACCAGTTGACGGCCGATCGTGTGTTGCCGCCGATGGAGATTCGCGCGTTTCCCTTCGACGAGTTCGTCGAGGCCCATCGTTTCATGGACGCCTGTCCATGCCGTGGTCGCGTGGCGTTGCAGCTCGATCCGGCCTGACGCCGGCCAAGGTGTCATCAGCCCCGTATCAGGCGACTGATACGGGGCTTTTTATTTTGTCCAATATTTTATCGCGGATGAACTTCCCCGGAATGCCTGTTTTACTGCAACTGAACTGGTTTTTTCAGAAATTCTGTATCTGTTAATCGTGCTCTAAGCACTGATAATTAACCGGTAACTTTCAGCTCAAGGAATGAGTCATGGTCGAGTTTCAGTTGTTGTACCGCAGTGGTCCAGTTGCACAAGCTTTGGGCGCCGAGTTTGCAGAGCATAGGCAGGGCCAGGCAGCGCCCGTGCGGCGGGGTGCTGCCAGTTAAGATATTGCATGTAATCGAAGTTTGTAAGTTGATGTAAGAATATTCCTAGGAAGTTCTTTCTCCGAAAATTTCCAACGCTAACCGGCAATCAGTAATCAGGGCACTCTCGTATATCCTGCTATAGGATGTTGCAGGCTCGGGGTAATACTCTTGTTGTTGCCCGACATGTTCCGGTGGCGGACGCCAAACAGGCACCTGAACATGGCAAGACCTGGCAAGCGCGGATAATACGAGCGCCGTTGGCCCGACACTGAACCCAATCCAGGTGTAAAGGCTATGAGCTCTATTCATGAGCAGGCAATGAACTATGTATATCAACAGGTCCTACAACGGTTGATGAGTTACTTCACCCGTGCCGAACGGATCGCCCTGCAGTTGTTGATCCAGCGCCTGATCGTCGCTGCCGGCGGTATCGAGCGGATCGGTGAGTTCAAGGTCATGGTGGCCCATGGTGGCGGCAAGGACAGCAGCTACACGCTGGCCTTCCTGAGGGCCGCGCAGTTGAGCATCGCCGGCCGCTCGCCGGCCACCTTCAACCTGCGTATCGCCACCTCGCGTCATGCGGGCCTGACGTCCACGGTGATGAACAACATCCATCAGGGGTATTGCGCCCTGTTCGTCTATGACGATCCGCGGGTGGAATTGCTGATGGTCGACAACCGGCACGTGCGCCCGTTCCACCATCGCACGCCGTTGTCCGACCTGGGGCGCGACCTAAACCGGCGCGACTTGCTCATGAACGGCCATCTGACGGCGGGCGATGGCCGCACGACCTTCTGCAACAACTGCTACCTGTCGATGGCCGATTTCTACGAGCGGGCCAGTTCCTGGGACCAGGGCATCGATGCGCTGATCATCGGCGATCCGCCCCGCGAGCAGAAACAGTACCTGACATGGTTGCTGCGCTCGACCGAAACTCCCGAGCGCAGCCCGCTCGGCGGGCGCGCGCTGGAATTCGAGGAGGCGGTCAGGACCTGCAACGAACTCAGCCTGGAATACTACCGGGAGCTTTACGGTGACGCCGCGACCCAGCCCCAGGGGCCGGCCATCAGTCGCTCCAGCCGCAGCCAGCCGCCGATGCTGGTCGGCGTGCATGACCTGGTGGGCAGCGATATCGAGCAGCGCTGGCCGTTGCTGACCGAGTTCCTCGGTTTCCGCTTCGACGACCTGGCGTTTCACTTCAGTGAATCCGACTGCGCCAATCCCTTGCTGATGGCGCATATGCGCGGTCTGCAGGCGCAGTATGTCAGGGGCCTGAGCTACCAGACGGGGATCACCGAATACCTGCAACTGGCCGTGGTGATGATGCGCAAGAAACGCATGTCGGCACGCCTGATCGAGCAGGCCATGGCGGCCTACGACAGCTCGGAGAAACTCCTCGGCCGCCGGGCGCTGGCCCGGGTCTACGCCCAGGAGGCCTATGGCCTGAGCGAGGGGCAACTGATCTGCCTGCTGTTCGCGCCCTTCGTCAATCAGGGCCGTGGCCTGGAACCGTTCCTGCGCCGCTGTCACCCGGGCATGCTGGTGGCTTTGCCGGAGCTGCACAAGGCGCTGTCGGGCAAGCCGGCCGGCGAGCAGGTCGAGCAGTGGCTGAGCGAGGTCAGCGGTTTGCCCCTTGAACGCCTGCAGGATCTCTACCAGAAAAAACAGGTCGACTTCAGTGCCGCCGCCTCGCTGATTGCCCGGGTCCGGGCCAGCGACCCGGACAAGCACCGTGTCGATATCATCCATCCCGACAGTGGCGAAGTCCGCAAGGAAGTCCTGTCGGGACGCTAAAGGGTTTGCGATTGACTGCCTCGAAATCTCCCGAACCCGCTTCGACCCCGGCCGGGCCGAGCGGCCGGACGCCGCGAACGACCCCGGAAGGCAAGCCTGCGGGCTTTGCCTACCAGGCGGTCTATCGCTATCTGGTCAGCCTGATCAACGAAGTCGAAACCGAAGCGCGGGTCAAGCTGCCCTCGTTGCGCCAGTTGTCCGAGCGCTTGAACGTGTCGATTTCCACCGTCCAGTACGCCTATTCCCTGCTGGAGAAGGAGGGGCGGGTCTATTCCCAGGCCAAGTCGGGCTATTACGCCTTGCCGGTACCCGGCGGCTCGTTCGTCAGTGGCGGGGCCGATCTGCTGGAGCGCATCTACGTGCATTCGCGCAGGCCCGGCACCCTGGTGCTGGGCAATGACGAGCCGGCGTTGCTGCTGTCGCTGGACAATCCGCTGCTGCTGCTCGAACGTGAACTGGTACGCCAGTACCCGCGGCAACAGCAGCCGCAACTGCAACCCTTTGGCGAGATGGAGCTGCGAGCCGCCCTGGCGGTGCGCTACACCACCTCGGCCCAGCGTTACTGGCATGCCGACGACGTCTATATCGGTGCCGACCTGCGCAGTGTGCTGGAAACCCTGATGGCGGCCCTGGCGTTGAAACACACCACTGTGCTGGTGGAGTCGCCCTGCGACTGGGTGATCCTGCGCCTGTTGCAGGCCGGAGGCGTCGACGTGGTCGAATTGCCGCTGGGCGGCAACGGGCTGTTCGACCTGGAACAGCTCGAACAGCTGTTGCGCACACAGCCGGTCAAGCTGCTGCTGATGTCTTCCGCGGTCAACATGCCCCGGGGCAGCCTGATGCCGGCCGAGCATCGCCAGCAGATCGCCCGGCTGCTGGAACAGTTTGGCGTGTGGTTGCTGGAGAACGACAGCCACGGTGAACTGGCCTACCAGCCCGCCGGCGCGCGCATGCGTGACCTGGTCGACCCGGATCGCCTGCTGGTGCTGGCCGGCTTCGAGCGTTTCATGGGCTGCGAGGCGCCATTCGGCTACCTGCTGTCGCGACACTTCGGGGTGGAACTGCAACGGCATTTCCTGCTGCGCTCGTTCCGCATGTCGCCGACCCGGCAGAAGGCGATTGCCCGCTTGTACGGCAGCGGGCGTCTCGACCAACATCTGGGTATCCTGCGCCGCCTGCTGCAGGAGCGCATGTCGCAGGTCTGCCAACTGTTGCAGGAACGCCTGCCCGACAGCCTCGACTTCGTCCCGCCCCAGGGCGGCGCCACGGTCTGGGCACGGGCCCGGAGTGAAGTGGACATGCGCAAGGTCTTCGAGCACCTGCTGGAACAGCGCATCGTCATCGCCCCCGGTGAACTGTTCAGCCTGCACGGCCTGCACCGCGATTGCCTGCGCCTGAGCAGCACCTCCAACGGTCACCGCCACCTGGAGCCGGCCCTGGGCGCGCTATGCAATGCCCTGCGCCTGGAGTCCGGGCCCTGAAACCCCGTACCGGGCAACCCTTTGTCCAATTGTGTTTGCCAGACGCGGGGAGGGCTGTTATCTGTATGCATAACCAGCATTCGACAACCGTGGTCCTGCCTGCCCGTGACAACTGCGCCCCTCGACGATCCGTTTTACTACCTGAACAACTTCCAGTGTGTGCTCGATTGGCTGACGCAGCGTTACGCCGATTTGCTGGATGCGCGGGAGCGGGCGTTCATCGACGACTTCGCCAGACTGCCCAGGGCCGCGCAGGCGCTGCTGGTGCGCATGGTCATGCGCAAGGGCGAGCACTTTCGCGGCAGCCGGCTGAACTACGACGAGATTGGCGATACTACCGCTGCGGTACAGCCGCTGCTGGCCCTTGGCTGGGTCCGCGATGACCTGCCGCTGGCGTTGGAGAGCCTGTTCGCTGTATTGCAGAAGGCCGAGATCGTCCAGGCGTTCCAGGCCCCGTCCAGGTTGAAGAAAACCGAGCTGTACGAGCTGCTGGCGCCGTTGCACGTCGAACCGCGGCCGTTCGCCCAGTGGTGCCCGCAGGTACCCGACCGGCTCTACAGCCTGCAGGTGATGGACCTGTGCGACCGCCTGCGGCTGATGTTCTTCGGCAACCTGTACCAGGACTGGTCGGAGTTCGTGCTGGCCGACCTCGGCATCTTCAGCTACGAAAAAGTCGAGTTTCATGCCGACTCCCGTGGCCTGCGCAGCCGCGCCGACGTGGACGGCTACCTGCACCTGCAGGCGGCGCGGCAGGCCCTGGAGGTCGGGGAGGAGGTGGGCCGGGTGCTGGAGCAGGTCAGCCGGCTGGAAACCGACAACCCCTGGCTGGAGCGTCGGCGCGGCAAGCTGCTGTTTCAACTGGGCCAGCACAGCGAGCGCCTGGAGGACCTGGCCGGCGCGTTGGCGATCTACCAGGGTTGCCGCTACCCCGGCGCCCGGCTGCGGCGTATCCGGGTGTTGGAGCGCCTGGGCGAGCACGGGTTGGCCATGACCCTGGCCGACGAGGCCCTGGCGGCGCCGGAGAGCGCCGGGGAAGAACAGCACCTGCAGCGCATTCTGCCGCGATTGCGGCGCCGGCTCGGGCTGCCGGCGGTTGCCCGAAGTGCACCGGTGCCGGTGATGCGCCTGGACTTCAGCCTGAGTTGCGAGCCGCACGAGTCGGTCGAGCAGCGGGTCGCCCGGCACCTGTGGGAAGAGCAGGGGCCGGTGCATTACGTCGAAAACACCCTGATCAATTCGCTGTTCGGCCTGCTGTGCTGGCCGGCGATCTTCGCGCCGCTGCCCGGTGCGTTCTTCCACCCCTTCCAGAGCGGGCCGGCCGACCTGCACAGCGAGGATTTCCATGCCCGCCGCGCCGAGCTGTTTGCCATGTGCCTGGAGCAACTGGCGGATGAGCGCTACAAGCAGACCATCCGACACAACTTCGTCGCCAAATGGGGGCTGCAGTCGCCCTTCGTGTTCTGGAACGTGCTCACCGGGGAGCTGCTCGAACAGGCGCTTGAGTGCCTGCCGCCGGCGCACCTGCGGCACTGGTTCGAACGGCTGTTGCTCGACATCAAGGCCAACCGCGCCGGCATGCCCGACCTGATCCAGTTCTGGCCGGCGCAGAAAACCTACCGGATGATCGAGGTCAAGGGCCCCGGCGACCGCCTGCAGGACAACCAGTTGCGCTGGCTGGAGTTCTGTCACCGGCACCAGATGCCGGTCGCGGTCTGCTACGTGCAATGGGCGGAGCCGGTCGCTTGAGCTACAGCATCGCCGTGCGGGCCCTGTGCGAGTTCACCGCCAAGGCCGGCGACCTCGACCTGCGTTTCACGCCGTCGCCTACCGCCCTGGAGGGCATCACCGGCCACCGCACCGTGGCCGCGCGTCGCAGCGAGGGTTATCGCGCCGAACTGGCCCTGGAGGGGCATTACCAGCAGTTGCGGGTTCGGGGCAGGGCCGATGGCTATGATCCGGCACAAAACCAACTGGAGGAAATCAAGACCTACCGTGGCGACCTCGCCAGACAGCCGGCCAACCACCGCCAACTGCATTGGGCCCAGGCCCGGATCTACGGCTGGCTGGCTTGCGAGCACCTGCAACTGAGCGAAATCCATCTGGCGCTGGTGTACTTCGATGTCGTCAGCGAAAAGGAAACGCTGCTGCGTGAAACCTGGAGTGCCGCCGATCTCAAGGCGTTCTTCGAGGGGCAGTGTGCATGCTTCCTGCACTGGGCCGAACAGGAAATGGCCCATCGCAGCGCCCGCGACCAGGCCGCCCGCCAGCTGGCATTCCCCCATGGCGAGTTCCGCCCCGGCCAGCGCGCCCTGGCCGAGACCGTGTACAAGGCGGTCAGCACCGGTCGGTGCCTGATGGCCCAGGCACCGACCGGCATTGGCAAGACCCTTGGTACGCTGTTTCCGATGCTCAAGGCCCTGGCCCCGCAGCGGCTGGACAAGGTGTTCTTTCTCACCGCCAAGACGCCGGGACGCCAGTTGGCCCTGGACGCCGCGCGGGTGCTGCACGCCAGCCAGCCAGGCCTGCCGTTGCGCGTGCTGGAACTGGTGGCCCGGGACAAGGCCTGCGAGCATCCGGACAAGGCCTGCCACGGCGAGGCCTGCCCGTTGGCGCGCGGCTTCTACGATCGCCTGCCGGCCGCGCGCGAGGCCGCCGCCGCAGTGACCCTGCTCGATCGCCAGGCACTGCGCGAGATCGCCCTGGCCCACGACATCTGCCCGTATTACCTGAGCCAGGAAATGGCCCGTTGGGCCGACTGGGTGGTTGCCGACTACAACTACTATTTCGACTTCAGCGCGCTGCTGTTCGGCCTGGCCCAGGCCAACCAGTGGCGGGTTGCAGCCCTGGTGGACGAGGCCCACAACCTGGTCGAGCGCGGTCGCCAGATGTACAGCGCCGGCCTCGACCAGCACGTGCTCGGGCAGGTGCGCAAGACGGCGCCACAGCCATTGCACAAAGCCCTGCAGCGGTTGAGCCGCGAATGGAATGTGCTGCACAAGGAGCAGGTCGCCAACTACCAGGCCTACGACCAGGCGCCGGGCAAGCTGTTGTCGGCGATGACCCTGTGCACCGCGGCCATCGGCGACTATCTCAATGACCACCCCCAGGGGCTGGATGGCGAGCTTCAGGCGTTTTACTTCGAGCTGTTGCAGTTCGCCCGGGTAGGCGAGCTGTTCGACGAGCATTTCCTGTTCGATATCAGTGTGCGCGACGTGGGCCGCCGACGCTTGTCGCAACTGTGCCTGCGCAATGTGGTGCCGGCAGCGTTCCTGCGGCCACGCCTGACGGCGGCGCGCAGCAGCGTGCTGTTTTCCGCGACCCTGAGCCCCCGGCACTATTATGCCGACCTGCTGGGGCTGCCCGCCGACACGGCCTGGATCGACGTCGAGTCGCCGTTTCGGCGTGAACAGCTGGACCTGCGCATCGTCAGCCAGGTTTCCACCCGTTATGTCCATCGCCAGGCGTCGCTGGCGCCCATCGTCGAGCTGCTGGCCGGGCAGTTCAGGCAGCGTCCCGGCAACTACCTGGCGTTCTTCAGCAGCTTCGACTACCTGCAACAGGTGGCGCAGCGGATGGCCGATACCCACCCGGACATCCCCTTGTGGCTGCAGTCGCGGCGCATGGAGGAGAGCCAGCGCCAGGCCTTTCTCGAACAGTTCACCGAGCACAGCCAGGGCATCGGTTTCGCGGTACTGGGCGGAGCCTTCGGCGAGGGCATCGACTTGCCCGGCCAGCGGCTGATCGGTGCCTTCATTGCCACCCTCGGCCTGCCGCAACTGAACCCGCTCAACGAGCAGATCAAGCAGCGCATGGCGATGTTGTTCGGCTCGGGATACGACTACACCTACCTCTACCCGGGCCTGCAGAAGGTGGTGCAGGCGGCGGGGCGGGTGATCCGTAGCCAGCAGGACAGCGGCGTGGTGGTACTGATCGATGACCGGTTCGCCGAGGCCCGGGTCCGGCAGTTGTTGCCGCGCTGGTGGCAGGTCTGAGCGCAGGAGGTCAGCGGCTCTGTTGCTGGCGGATGGCGTTGTAGCGCGGGACCTTCTCCGACCAGTCGAGGTTGCCTCGCATCCAGTGTTCCAGCATTTGCACATAAAGTTGGATGGCATGTTGCTCGCCAGTTGAAAAGGCCTGTGTGCGGATCAGTTCCGGCAGGCGTTCGCGGGCCTGCTGGAAACAGCGGACCCGCGAGTTCAGCAACCGCACGAGGAAGGTCACCGCTTCATCGAGGGTGCCGCCCAGCAGGTCCTGGCAGGCCACAACATAGTTGTGGATTTCAAGGTGCTGATGTTCCTTCTCGTAGGAGTACAGATCATTGATCATGGTGACCACATCGGCGGCGCTGTCCTGTAGTGCTTCGAACAGAATGCTCCGGTAGAAGGCTTCCGGCAGCTCGGCGTGATGGGCATATTCGCCAAGCCTGAAGGTAACCAGGGCTGCCGAAGCAATCCGGCGATGGCGGGCGATACTCAGCAGGTCCGGCACTTTGTCGGGGAACCGGCTGCTGGTTTCGACCTGATGGGTCACCCGGTCGAACAATGTGCGTATGTCGTCAAGCAGGCGTACACGGCCAACCGGGGTCATTTCATCGAGTATCCGTGACACCAGTATGACACCCGATTCTTCCAGTTTCGTTAGGGACGACGACTTGTCCCTGGCTCCGCTGATCAGGGAAAAAACGCGATCCAAATGCTGCCTGGCAGCGGTATGCGGCATGCTCATGGGACCCTGGTCCACACTATCGTCGAGCATGAACATCCAGAAGCCGAGGGTTGTCAGATTTCCCAGCTCGGTTGGCCCGATGCAGGGAAACCCCCGAGCCATCAGCTCGCAGCAACGGACGCTCTCGTACTCCCGTAGCACACCCTCCTGGTCCTCGAACTCCATCGAAATGAACCACGACCGACAGCTTTCGTTGACCGCGTCATGATGCGGATTGATACACGCTGGAAACGGCAGGGACAAGGTTGGCAGTTCGAACGCTGGCATGCTGTTTTCTCCGAAAACGAGAGGGTTGTGTCAGTCACTATGGCGACTGTGTTCAGGGCGGGGGCGACCCGGGCCGGCCGTCGCGCGAGCGGACCTGCTCGCGAAAGACCTGAACCGAGGTGACGATCCCCTCGACATCGAGGCCCGAGGCTTGCAGCAACTGCTCGACGGTCCCGTGTTCGATAAAGTGATCGTCCAGGCCCAGTTGCAGGGTCGGCCGGCCACTGAGCGAGGCGGCCAGGTATTCGAGGCAGGCGGCCCCGGCACCACCTTTGACGCAGCCTTCCTCCACCGTTACCAGCAAGTCGTGACTGCTGGCCAGGTGTTCTATCAGATTCATGTCCAGCGGCTTGACGAAACGCATGTTGGCCACCGTCGCATCCAGGCGCCGGGCAGCTTCCAGGCAGGCGGACAACAGCGAACCGAAGGCCAGGATGGCCACTCGCCGGCCTGCCGGCTGGGTCGACTGTCGGCGAATCTCGCCGCGACCGATCGGCAGGGGCGTCAGCCGGGCCTGCAGCGGGACGCCGCAGCCGCTGCCTCTCGGGTAGCGCACCGCTACCGGTCCGTTGTGACACAGGCCGGTGTGCAGCATCTGCCGGCATTCGTTCTCATCCGCCGGCGCCATGATCACCAGGTTGGGGACACAGCGCAGGTAAGCCAGATCGAACGCTCCGGTATGGGTGGCGCCGTCCGCACCGACCAGGCCGGCGCGGTCGATGGCCAGCAGCACGGGCAGGTTCTGCAACGCGATGTCGTGGATCAACTGGTCGTAGGCCCGCTGCAGGAAGGTCGAGTAGATCGCCACCACGGGCCTCAGGCCTTCGGTCGCCAGACCGGCGGCAAAGGTCAGGGCATGCGCCTCGGCAATGCCGACGTCGAAGTAGCGATCGGGAAAGCGCCGCTCGAACTCCACCAGACCGGAACCTTCGCGCATCGCCGGGGTGATGGCGACAACGCGCCGGTCCTGCCCGGCTTCGTCGCACAGCCAGTTGCCGAACACCTGGGCGTAGCTCTGCCGAGCGGGAGGCACGGCCTGGAGACCTTCCTGGGCATTGAATTTGCCCGTCGCGTGATACTGCACCGGGTCGCTGGCGGCCGGGCTGTAGCCGTGACCCTTTTCGGTGATGACGTGCAGCAGTTGCGGGCCGGGTCGACCTTTCAGCGCTTGCAGGGCGGGGATCAGCGCGTCGAGATCGTGTCCGTCGATGGGGCCGCTGTACTCCACGCCGAGGGCCTCGAACAGGCTGGCCGCGTCGGGCCGGGCTGTCGAGGTGGTGAGCCCGGCCAGGTGGTTGCGCAGCGCGCCGACCGCCGGGGAAATCGACATGTCGTTATCGTTGAGCAGGATCAGCAGCGGCAGGTCCGCCTGCACCCCGGCATTGTTCAGCGCCTCGTAGGCCAGGCCACCGCTCAAGGCACCGTCGCCGATCACCGCGACACAGTGGCGCCGCCGGCCCTTGATCCGCATGCCGAGCGCCATGCCCAGCGCGGCGGAAATCGAGGTGCTGGCATGGGCCGTGCCGAAGCTGTCGTACTCGGACTCCTGCCGCCGTGGAAAACCGGATATGCCGCCCTGTTGGCGAACACCGGCCATGGCCTGGCGCCGACCGGTGAGGATCTTGTGGGGATAGGACTGGTGCCCCACGTCCCAGACGATCCGGTCGTGCGGAGTATCGAAGACATAGTGCAGGGCGATGGCGATTTCCACACTGCCCAGGTTTGCCGAGAGGTGCCCGCCGGTTCGGGAGACGCTGTGCAGGATGAACGCCCGCAACTCGTCGGCGAGTGACAGCAGGGCCTGCCGGTGCAGGGCCCGGAGATCGCGCGGGCTGTCGATGGTATTGAGTAGTTCGAACATGGCGTAGCTGCCTCCACCGCTCAGCGCTGGCGGTCGATGGCCTGGTCGGCCAGGGCCCGCAGGCAGTCTGCGCGGCTGTCGAAGCGGGCCAGGGCGGCATGGGCCTGCTGCTTCAGTTGCCGGGCCAGGGCCTGCGAGGCGGCCAGGCCGATGAGCGAGACGTAGGTCGAGCGGGCATCGCGGACGTCCTTGCCCGCCGTCTTGCCCAGCGTTGCCGAGTCCTGAGTGACATCCAGCACGTCGTCGACCACCTGCAGGCCCAGGCCGATGGCGGTCGCATAGCGCTCCAGCGCCTCGACCTCGGCCCGCAGCGGGCGGCCGCACAACGCGCCCATGCGCACGGCGGCCCTGATCAGCGCGCCGGTCTTGCGCTGCTGCAAACGCTCCAAGGTGTCGAGGTCCATCGGCATTGCCGGCGGCTGCAGGTCCAGCATCTGCCCGCCGCACATACCCAGCGAGCCGGTGGCCTGGGCCAGTTCCGCTACCAGGCGCAGTCGGCGGGCGCTGGGCAGCGGGGCGTGCTGCAAGGTCAGGAAGGCCTGGGTGAGCAGGGCCGTGCCGGTGAGAATGGCGGTGGCTTCGTCGAACCGGACATGGACGGTCGGCTGCCCGTGGCGCAACGGGTCATCGTCCATGGCCGGCAGGTCGTCGTGGACCAGCGAGCTGACATGCACCATTTCCAGGGCGGCACTCACCACGTCGAGGGCCTGCGGATCTGCGCCTACCACCAGGCCGCTGGCCTGGCACAGCAGCGGACGCAGACGCTTGCCCGGGTTCAGCAGGGCATGGCGCATGGCCTCGTGCAGGCGTGAGGGCACGGTGTGCGCCGGGGGCAGTTGCGCATCGAGCCGTTGTTCGAGGCGTGCCAGTACGGCGCGGCGCCAGTCATCAAGGGGGCGGCAGGCTTTTTCATTGGGCAGGCCGCCCGCCACCGCGCAGTGCGTGTCTGTGTTCATGCTCCGGTCCTCTCAGCGTAACGAATGAGGGGAGAGGGGCGCGGTGAGGGCGACTTCGTACCAGAAACGCAGGGTCGATAGCGGGTAGATCTCGAAGATCCGGCGTAGCCATACCGTGTACTGCTGCGGCGCGGCCGCGATGTGCCCGGGGATCTCGGCCAGCGGCAGCCAGTTCCAGGCCATGGCTTCGTCGGGGTTGGCCAGCGGGGGGATATCGCTGAGGCCGACGAACAGGTGATCGAATTCGTGCTCGATCAACTGGTTCGAGACCTGTTCCCGGTAGAGCAGCGAGGCCACTTCGCGCAGCGGGCAGCTCAGGCCCATTTCCTCGAACAGCCGCCGTTGCGCGGCGGCCCGGGTCTGCTCGCCCGGGCGCGGGTGTCCGCAGCAGGTGTTGCTCCACAATCCCTGGGAGTGATACTTGCCCATGGCCCGCTGCTGCATCAGCAAGCGGCCATGTTCATCAAAGATGAAGATCGAGAAGGCCCGGTGCCGCAGGCCCTGTTGATGGATGAACAGCTTTTGCGCACTGCCGGTCTCGCAATCATCCTCATCGACCAGGATGAGGGTTTCCTCCATGACTCGGACTCCGCTGTGTCGTTGTCACTGGGCAAAACGGCTGACCAGACTTCGGTTGAGGGCATTGACTCAAGATTATGAGAAAGACTAGATCGCGTTTTTCCAGACGCAAGTGAACCATCGTCATTCGGCCCTGCCATCTGTCGTCCATTTCCCAGCCGGCTGCTTCAGCCTGCGCGTGCCGGCGGCCACCGCGTTGAGGTAATATCGTCCCTCGAAACGGCGCTCGCATGCGCCCGACAAAGGATTGTATGCCCGCCACATTTCTTCGCCGCTTGTGTTCATGCCTGATGCTGGGGCTGCTTGCCGGCTGCCAGCCCGACCCGGCAACGCCTCTCGACCAGCAACTGTATGTCTGGCAGCGCCAGTGGCGGCCCGCCCATGAGCAGGCCCTGGCCGAGAGCCGGGCGGATTTCTCGACCCTGCGGGTGCTGGCGTTGCAGGCACAGCCTGGTGCAGGGTGGAGCCGGGCGCTGGTCGATCTGCCGCGGCTCGAGGCGGATGGCCGGCCACTGATCGCAGTGGTGCGCCTGGACGGTCAACTGCCGGCACTGGACCTGGAGGGGGCGCGCGTGCAGATCGGGCAGATGCTGACCGACTGGCAGGCCGCCGGCGTCAAGCTGACCGGGCTGGAAATCGACCATGACAGCGCCAGTGCCCGCTTGTCGGGCTATACCGACTTCCTGCTGAAATTGCGCGGGCAATTGCCCTCCGGCTTGAAACTGAGTATCACCGCCTTGCCCGCTTGGCTCGACAGCCCGCAACTGCCCGGGTTGTTGCAGGTCGTGGACAGCAGCGTGTTGCAGGTTCACGCCGTGAGCCATCCACGGCTGGGCCTGTTCGACCCGGTTCAGGCCCGCCAATGGGCCGAACGCTGGAGCCGCATCAGCGAAAAGCCGTTCTATCTCGCCTTGCCCGCCTATGGGGTGGCGCTGCTGCCGGACAGCGGCGGTGCGCCGCTGGTGGAGGGTGAAGCACCGTTGAACCGTGGCGGCGAGCGCCGTGAGCTGCTGGCCGATCCGCAGCAACTGGCGCAACTGAGCCGGCAACTGCGGGACAAACCACCGGCGCACCTGGCCGGGCTGATCTGGTTCCGCCTGCCCTTGCCGGGCGACCGCCGGGCCTGGAGCCTGACCACCCTGGCTGCGGTGGCCCGGGGCGATGCGTTGTCCGCCCGGTGGCAGGTCGAACTGTCGTCCAAGGGCGGACTCTATGACATCAGCCTCGCCAACGTCGGCAACCTCGACCAGCCGCTGCCCGAACGGGTGGAACTGAGCGCCGAACACTGCGATGGCGCCGATGGGCTCAATGGCTACAGCTTGCAGGCATCACCGCAACATCTCGTCTTCAGCCGCCAGTCCAGCGTCCGTATCGCCGCTGGCGGCCGGCGTGCCCTGGGTTGGGCGCGCTGTATCCGTATCGATCAAGGAGCGTGGCATGTCTACCCGTAACTGGCCCCGGCACCTGTTGTGCCTGTCCCTCAGCCTGCCGCTCGGTTCGGCACTGGCCTGCGGCCCGGACTTTCCGCTGCGATTGCTGGACGACCGGGCGCAGACACTGGCCGACCTGCCGGAAACCAACTTTGCCTTCGAAGTGAACCGTCTCGGCCAGGCGGTCGCCGGCCTCAAGCCCGCCACCGAGGCGACCCTGAGGATGTACTGGTACAGCGATGACAATACCAACGCCTACCGCGAGCAGCGCGACAAGGTCGAGGCCAGCGAACTGCCGGAAAATCTGCGGGCCAGGGTCGCCCAGTTGCGCACCCTGCAGGATCCGCAGCAGGTGGAGGCCCAGGGGGCCGATCTGCCCGATGAGTTGCGCCTGTATATTGCCGGTGCGGTGGCCTTTGATGCTGGCAGCCACGCCCTGGCGGCGGAGTATTTCCGCAAGGTGCTGGCGCTGCCCGCCGAACAGCGCAAGCTGCGCAGCACCTGGGCAGCCTATTCCCTGGGACGGGCGCTGGTGGCGCTGAGCGCCGAGGCCGGCGACGATCCGCAACAGACGCCGGCCGCCTTGCAGGCCCAGGCACGGCTGGCCTTTCAGCAGGCTCGCGAGTTCAGTGCCGGCGACTTCAGCGATCCGCTGGAACTGGGAATCGCCAGCCTGGGCGAGGAGGCCCGCCTGGCCAAGCTCAAGGGCAACTGGGAGGATGCGATCCAGCTGTATGCCAGCCAGAGCCGCCTGGGTTCGGCCAGTGGCTATGCCTCGCTCAGGCTGGTCGCCGCCGAACTGGTGGCGCTGCCCGATGAGCCGTTGAAGGAACAATTGACCCATCCGACGGTGCAGAAGCTGTTCACCGCCTACCTGTTGAGCCGTGTTGGCTGGTTCTTCGACGAACAGCCGGAACAGGAGCAACGCTTGACCCAACTGCTGCTCGCCAGTGTCGGCGACAGCCTGGAGAACGCCGACCGGCTGGCGGCGCTGAGTTACCAGAAGGGGAATTTCGCCGCCGCCAAGGGCTATCTCGAACATGCCGGTGATGGCGGCCTGGCCTGGTGGCTGCGGGCCAAGCTGGCCCTGCGTGACGGCGACAAGGTCCAGGCTGCGGCGGCCTATGCCAAGGCCGCGGCAGCGTTCCCCAAGGACGAGGTCTGGGGCTCGCGACGCACGCCGGACTGGGCCTACGAAACGGTCCAGCCCGGCTGCCGGGTCGAAGGCGAAAGCGCGATCCTGGCCCTGGACCGTGGCGATTACCTGCAGGCGTTCGACCAGCTCTATCGCAGCCAGGACATCTATTGGCCGGACGCGGCGACCGTGGCCGAGCGGGTGCTGACCCTCGATGAGCTGAAAGGTTATGTCGATGCCCATGTGACGGCGCCGCCGCCGGCCACCCAGCAAGACAAGGATAACTACGTACGCCGCCCGGTGGCGGCGCAGTTGCGCGAATTGCTCGGGCGCCGGCTGTTGCGCGAGGGCCGTTACGATGAGGCCCCGGCGTACTTCGACAGCCCTGAACTGCAGGCCGCCGCCCAGGCCTATGGCCAGGACCGCAAGGACGGCGCTTCGCGCTGGACCGCCACCGGCCGTGCCGAGGCGCTGTATGCCGCGGCGAAGCTGGCGCGCCAGTCGGGAATGGAAATCCTCGGCTATGAAATGTCGCCGGACTACCGCTGGCTGGGAGGCAGCTACAGCCTGGGCACCGTCGAAGTGCAGGCGGGGCCGTTCCTGGAGGAGGCGGAAGTCAAGCGCCAGCAGGGTGCGCAGGCCAAGCCCAACCAGCGTTATCACTATCGTTATGTGGCTGCCGACCTGGCCAGCCGGGCGGCCGACCAGTTGCCCCACAGCAGCCAGGCGTTTGCCGCGGTACTGTGCAAGGCCGCCGGCTGGGTTGCCGGTAGCGATCAGGAAATCTCGCTGTACCAGCGTTATGTCGAACAGGGTCCCTATGTCAGCTGGGCCGGGAATTTCGGCCAGCAGTGCCAGGAGCCGCGGTTCGACCAGGCCAATCGGCGCTACCTGACCCAACCGCTCAACGCCATGCGTTCGGCGTTGCGCACCTACAAGGGGCTGGTGCTGGCGGGTGCGGCGGCGTTGCTGGGTGGTCTTGGCTGGCTGTGGATTCGCCGTCGCAAGGCAAAGCAGTGAGGCAATCGGCGTCCGGGCATGCTATTGATAGGCGGTAACTCCCTGAACAGCCATCGGTTTCAAGATTTACGAGGTGACGATATGCCAGTTAAGCACGACTTGTTCGCAGATTTGCATTTGACCCGGGAGCAGGTCACGGAACGCAGGGCCCAGGACAGCAAGCTCAACCACCTGCTCGACGAGTACGACGAGATCGACAAGCAGGTGCTGGCAGCCGAGGCGGCGCTGGCAGAGGATGACGACGTGAGGAAGCTCAAGGAAAAACGGCTGCTGGTGAAGGACCGGATCGTCCGCCAGCTCGAACTGCCGCACTGATTCGGCGAGCCGCTTGAGCCGCGCTGCGGGCACCGGAGCCCGCAGCCCCCTGAATGGAGTTTTCATGTCCTCGACAATGTCATCCACGGCCGAGCTGCCGATCACGCCGAAAGTCGTGCTGATCAGCATGTTCGCGCCCGAAGCGCAAAGCTGGATCGAGCGCCTGGCGTTCAACCAGGAAATACCGCTGCCGGGATTGAGTGCCGACTACCCGAACATTCTCTGCAACGACCAGGGCGTCTGCCTGCTGGTGACCGGCATGGGCCAGACCAATGCGACGGCCTCGACCCTGGCGCTGGCCCTGTCGAACCGTTTCGACCTGCGCCAGACCTATTTCCTGATCGTCGGCATTGCCGGCATCAACCCGCACCGGGGTACTCTCGGTACCGCGGCCTGGGCCCGCTACCTGGTGGACTTCGGTACCCAGTGGGGGCTCGACTCGCGGGATGCGCCGCCGCACTGGCCGAGCGGCTACATCGGTATCAACACCCGCGGGCCGGACGAAAAGCCGCCGCTGGACTATCGCACCGAAGTCTTCGAGCTCAATGCGCGGTTGCAGGCCAAGGCGTATGCCTTGACCCGCCATGTCGTCCTGAGCGAAAGCGCCGAGTCGGCGCTCTGGCGGACGAAGTATCCCCATGCGCCGGCCAACCAGCCGCCGCAGGTGATCTGTGGCGATACCGCTTCGAGTTGTACCTGGTTTTCCGGTACGCGCCTGGGCGAGCGGGCAGAGGTGTGGACCCGGTTGCTGACCGACGGCGAGGGGGTCTACTGCACCACCCAGCAGGAAGACAACTCCACCTATGAAGCGCTGTCGCGGGCGGCCAGGGCCGGCCTGCTGGACATCGGGCGCCTGGCGGTGCTGCGCGCCGGCTCGAACTTCGACCGGCCGTATCCCGGCTACAGCGATGCCGACAACCTGCTCGACTATGCCCGGCAGGGTGGCTTCGCCCCGGCGCTGGAGAACCTCTACCGGGTGGGTAGCACCCTGGTGCAGGAGATCGTCGGCCATTGGTCCGAATGGGAGCAGGGCGTTCCCGAGTCCTGAGCCGGTTTCTGGCGCGCCTGTGCCGGCCCTTTCCGCGGGCGAGCCCGCTGCCACCGTCGCCTCGGCTTTGTGTATCAGCAGGAGCCCGCGAAAGGGCCGGTCGACCCATCACTTCACCCCAATCAGCATCCGCTACTGTATAACCATCCAGTCGCGGTATAGTGGCGACCTCACCCCCGTTCGAGTGCAGGTCTTGTCTTCTCCACCGCCGATCAACGCACCCACCGCTCTGGCCCGGACGCTTGCGCCGGTCACGCTGTACCTGGCCCGCCTGGCGCCCTCCAGCCGCCAGACCATGCGCTACGTGCTGCAGGATGCCGCCGATCGCCTGGGTCTGGAGGACACGCCGGTCGACGAGATCGCCTGGCACCAGTTGCAACCGGCCCATCTCACCGCGCTGGTGGCCGCCCTGCGGGCAGACGGCTTCGCGCCCAATACCTCGTCGCTCTACGTCAACGCCATCCGCGGCGTGATGAACCAGGCCTGGCAACAGGACCTGATCACCCCCGAGCAACTGATGAAAATCCGCGCGGTCAAGGCCGCCGGCGGCTCGCGTCTGAGCCCCGGGCGAAACCTGCGCCGCACGCTGATCCGTGACCTGATGGACGTCTGCGCCGCCGACCCGCGGCCCCAGGGCCTGCGCGATGCCGCCATCATCGCGATCCTCTACGGCACCGGCATGCGCAAGTCCGAATCGGTGGATATCGAACTGCACCAGGTCAACGCCGCCGAGCGCAGCCTGCGGGTGATCGGCAAGGGCAACCGTGAACTGATCAAGTTCGCCCCGGCCTGGGCCTTCGACAAGCTCGACGCCTGGTTGCGTTTTCGTCGCGAGCAACTGCCCGCGGGTGTGGCCGACGACAGCTTCCTGTTCAACCGGATTCGTCGCGGCCACCACATCACCCGCGAACGGCTGACCAAGCACGCGATCTACTACATCGCCAAGCAACGCGGCCGGCAGGTGGGTGTCGAGATCATGCCCCATGACTTCCGGCGTTCCTTTATCACCCGGGTGATCGAAGAGTACGATGTGTCGATTGCCCAGAAGCTGGCGCACCACGCCAATATCGCCACCACGGCCGGCTACGACATGCGCGACGACAACGAGCGGCGCAATGTCACCGATCGCTTCCTGCTCTGAACACCTTATCGCCCGCTTACCCGAAAGGATCGACCATGTTCAAACCCCTGGCCTTCGCACTGCTGCTGACCTGTTCCCTGGCCCAGGCAGCCGAACCCGAGCTGCTGGCCGACATGCCACTGACCTACCTGGAACAGGCCGAGCCCGATACCCGCGACCAGCCGCTGGTGATCTTCCTCCATGGCTATGGCAGCAACGAGGACGACCTGTTCGGCATCCGCGAGAGCCTGCCGGACAACTACACCGTGTTGTCGGTGCGTGGCCGGCTGGAACTGAGTTCGGGTGGCTACCAGTGGTTCCACAAGCGTACCGATGCGGCGCAGTACGATGGCAACAGCGATGACCTGAAGCTGAGCGCCGAGGCGCTGACCGACTTCATCCAGCGGGTCACCGAGAAGTATCACACCCGGCCGGAGAAGGTCTTTCTGGTCGGCTTCAGCCAGGGCGCGATGATGACCTACGAGGTGGCGCTGCGGCATCCCGAGGTGCTGCACGGCATCGCGGCGCTGAGCGGACGGCTGTTGCCGGTGGTGCGCACCCAGGCCAGGACGCCGGCGAACTACCGCAACCTGAGCGTGTTCATCGGGCATGGGACGGCGGATCCGCAGGTTCCCTACGCCGGAGCGACCGATGCGCTGACGTACCTCAAGAGCCTGTCCATCGAGCCGCAGTTTCATTCATACCCCGGTGTGGTACATACCATCAGCGCCACCGAGGTCATCGACCTGGCGAACTGGATCGCCGCGTCGCTCAAGCCCTGACACCGATCTTGTCGACAAGCCCGGCTCCTACAGGTGATGGGGTTCTGCGCCTGGCCTATATTTTTCAGGCACTTGCGCACCTCGCGGGGGTCAGATGTTGCAACGGCCGGCTTGAACGCCGGCCCTTGCGCCATCAGACACCTCGGGAGAAACAATGAGCCAAGATGTCCTCGCCACCGAAACCAACCGCCGCCAACTGCAACAGATCATCGCCGGCCTGTCCGACGGAGTGATCCTGATCGAAGTCGACCAGGGCATTCTCTGGGCCAACGAGGCTGCCCTGGCCATGCATGGTGTCAGCGAGGTCGGCGAACTGGGGGCGAATGCCGAGCAGTATCGCGAGCGCTTTACCCTGCGTTACCGCAATCACCACCCCCTGAGTGCCGACAGCTACCCGATCGCCCGGGTCGCCAATGGCGAAACCTTCAGCGACCTGGTGGTCGAGGTCACCGCCCATGCCGACCCGGAGCGTACCCGGGTGCACCATATCCGCAGCATGATCCTCACCGACCGCGCCGGTGAACCGGAATCCCTGGTGCTGATCATCAGCGACGCCACGGAGCTCGCCAGTGCCGAGCAGCGCTTCGAGAAGGCCTTTGGTGCCAACCCGGCACCGGCAGTGATCTGCCGGCTCAGCGACCTGCGCTACATCAAGGTCAACCAGGGCTTCCTCGAAATGACCGGCTACAGCCGCGACCAGGTGATCGGTCGCTCGGTCTACGAGCTCGATGTACTGGAGGACGCCGAGCGCCGCGAGCTGGCGATCCAGCGGTTGGGGGAGGGGGCGACCATTCCGCAGATGCAGGCCGAGCTGAAGCTGGCCGAAGGCGGCAGCAAGCTGGTGATCGTGGCCGGCCAGCCGCTGGACATCAACGAGCAGGACTGCATGCTGTTCACCTTCATGGACCTGGAACCGCGCCGCCGTGCCGAAACCGCCTTGCGCCAGAGTGAGGAGCGTTTCGCCAAGGCCTTTCGTTTGGCGCCGGCGCCGACCCTGCTCTGTGGCGTTGCCAGTCGCCAACTGCTGGACGTCAACGAGGCGCTGCTCGGTACCACTGGCTACCAGGCGCAGGAGTTGCTGGGCATGCGGCTCGACGAGGTCGGCCTGTTCGAGGACGGCAAACTCTGCGAACAGGTGTTCGCCGCCCTGGCCAAGGCCGGTCGCCTGGAGAGCCTGGACCTGCGCATCCGGCGCAAGGACGGCGAACTGATCGACTGTGCGTTGTCCGCTGACAGTGTGCAGATCCAGGACGAACACTGTTACCTGCTGGTGCTGATGAATATCACCGAACGCAAGCGCTCCGAGCTGGAACTGGTGGCGGCGATCGAGGCGGCGATGCAGGACACGTCCTGGTTCAGCCAGAAACTGATCGAGAAGCTGGCGACGGTGAAGAACGTCAACGCCCGCAAGCTGCCGGGCCTGTCCTTCGCCGACCTGACGCCGCGTGAACGCGATGTGCTGGAACTGATCTGCGAAGGCCTGGCCGACAAGGAAATCGCCGCGCGGCTGAAGCTGGCGCCCAATACCGTGCGCAATCACGTGGCGACGGTGTACTCCAAGCTCGACGTGCACAGCCGCAGTGAGGCGATTGTCTGGGCCCGTGAGCGTGGCCTGTTCGGCACCCGTTCGCAGGACTGATAGTGCAAATGCACCAGTGCCATTAGTTCATATTCGGGTTTCCTGCGCCGGTCTGGCGTCCCAGCATGGAGGCATGGCGGTCGGGCCTGTTGCCCGGCTCGCAGCCAACCTGCTCAAGGATATCGCCGGTGTTTTCTTTAATGGATCTACGAGCGCTGCTCGAACAGGGCTTTGCGCCGCTGGCCTGTGACTGTGTGCTGGGCGATGCTTCGTTGAGCGTGCGGGTCTATGACCGCGAGAGCGGGCGTGTCGACCTGATGGTCGCGGGGATTGCCCTGGGTGGTTTGCGCCAGCGGGAGGATGCCGTGCGCCTGCTCAAGGAATTGCAGGATGAGCTGGCCTTCAATGCATTGCGACGTGCGCAGAGCTAGGGCATGCATCAGGCGTGGCCCCATGGAGAGAAACGGGGTGCTGTCAGCCCTGTTTGTCCGTTTGCAGCAACGCCTGCCAGGCTTTCCTGAACCCTGCCTGACTCGATCCCATCCGAGGATTTGCAGGCCCGTCCCCACGCTACATACTGACCTGCGGGTGTATTGGACGGTGCGGGGATTGCAATGGCTTTGGCGCAACAGGGACTACAGCAGCAGGGCGTACGCCCACAGACCCGTTCAGGCATGCGGCAACGGCTGATCCTCGGCTGCGTGGTGATCCTCACCGGCATCGGTGCCGGCCTGGGTGGCATGCTGCTGGCGATGCTGTTGCACGCCATCCAGCACCTCGCCTATGGCTACGGCCAGGACAGCCTGAGCAGTCACGAAAGCTTCCTGGTCGGCGTCAGCAGTGCCTCGCCCGAGCGCCGGGTGCTGGTGCTCGCCCTCTGTGGCCTGGTCGCCGGCCTGGGCTGGTGGCTGCTCTATCGTTTCGGCCGGCCATTGGTGAGCGTCAAGAAAGCCGTGGCGCCGGGTGCCGCCGAGATGCCGGGCAAAACCACCCTGGCCCATGCCTTGCTGCAGATCGTCACCGTCGCCCTGGGTTCCCCTCTGGGCCGCGAAGTCGCGCCCCGCGAGGTCGGTGCCCTGGTGGGCACCTGGCTGTCGCACAAGGCCGGCCTGTCGCCCGAAACCCGGCGGCTGATGATCGCCTGTGGCGCGGGCGCCGGATTGGCGGCGGTGTACAACGTGCCGCTGGGCGGGGCCATCTTCGTGCTGGAAGTGCTGGTCGGCAGCTTCAGTTGGCCGGCGGCGATCATGGCTTTGGCGACTTCGGCGATCGGCGCCTGTGTCGCCTGGATCGGCCTGGGTGCCGAGGTGCAGTACGTGGTGCCGGCCTTGCCGTTGAGTCCCGGCCTGCTGGCCTGGGCGTTGCTCGCCGGCCCGCTGTTCGGGCTGGCCGCCCATGGTTTCGTGCGCCTCACTGGGCAGGCACGGACCCACGCGGCGCGGGGTTGGCAACTGCCGCTGTTGTCGTTGCTCAACTTCACCCTGATCGGTTGTGTTGCCGTCTACCTGCCGCAGATCCTCGGCAACGGTAAGGGGCCCGCGCAACTGGGCTTCGACAGCGAGCTGACGATCGGCCTGGCGGCGTTGCTGCTGGTGGTCAAGGTGTTGATCACCAGCAGCAGCCTGCGTGCCGGTGCCGAAGGCGGTCTGCTGACGCCGGGGCTGGCCATCGGCGCGTTGCTGGCGATCATTCTCGGCGGGCTGTGGAGCCTGGCCTGGCCGGGCGTTCCGCTGGGTGCCTTTGCCATCGTCGGCGCCGCGGCGTTCCTCGCGTCCTCCATGAGCATGCCGCTCACCGCCATTGTCCTGGTGGTCGAGTTCACCCGCATCGACCATGACTTCCTGGTGCCGATCATTCTCGCGGTGGTCGGTTCGGTGTGCGTGAGCCGGCTGTGCGCCAGCCTGGCCGAGGCGAAGTGCTGAACCATCTCCCCCGTCTCCACTGATTCTCCCCTCATTTTCCTTCAGATGTTTCGCGCACGGTGTTGCATCCGTGTCATCCGTGGGCGTTATTATTTACATGTTCAGTGTATTGACTATTCGTTCAGTCAATAAATATTATTGCATCTCATTCTTAAAAAGCATGCTCAGCGGTTCAGGGAGAGGACGGGTCAATGTGGCAATCGTTTAAGGGTAGGGCAGCGCTGGGCCTGGTCTATGGCGCCATGTTGAGCCCGGGGCTGAGCGTGTCTTCGGCGATTGCCGAGGAGGGCGGTGGGCCCACCCTCGAGTTGCAGAACATTACGGTTACCGCCCGCAAGCGTGAGGAAACCGAACTGCAGGTCCCGGTCAGCATGAACGTGATCACCCCGGAACAGGCCCGGCAGAACATTGCCCCGGCGTCGAGCAACGCCGACCTGGCGCGTCAGGTGCCCAACTTCAACTACATGGAATCCGGTGGCCAGTACAGCAACTCCGGCAATATCCGTGGGGTCGGCTCGTTTTCTCCGTTGTCGGCCGACGACACCTCCATCGTGTTCAACGTCGACGAAGTGCCGGTTTCCGCCTACGGGGTACCGCCGGCGCTGCTGGACATCGAGCGGGTCGAGGTGTTGCGGGGCCCGCAAGGCACCCTGTACGGGCGCAACACCCAGGGCGGGGCGATCAATGTGGTACCCAATCGGCCGTCATTCGAACATGAAGGCTCGGTGCGGGTGGAAGGGGGCAGCCGGGGCTACGCCCTGGGCGAACTGATCAGCAACGAGGCCCTGGGCGACAACGTCGCCGGGCGCCTGGCCTTGCGCTACAGCGAGCAGGGCGGCGACATCTCCAACCGCGCCGCCGGCGGCAAGGACGGTGCCTCGCAGATCAGCGCGATGCGCGGTTCGCTGCTGTTCCTGCCCAACGACGACACCCAGGCGCTGCTGACGTTCTCCTACAACCGCAATGACGACGATGCGCCGCGCTTCATTCTTCGCAGCGGGCGAACGCCGGACAGCGGGCTGAACCCGCGCAACGATTTCAGCCGGGAGAGTTCGGCGGTCAACCTGCGGGTCACCCACGACCTGGGCTGGGCGCAACTGACCTCGCTGTCGAGCGTCCAGTATTCGACCTTCGACCAGCGCATGGACATGATCGACAGCGTGCTCTACTCGGCGCTGACCGGCAGCCCGCAAGCGGTGTTCGACGGCGATGCCGACCGTTATCGCGGTACCTTGCGTGATATCGCCTACATGCAGGAGTTTCGCCTCGCGTCCCTGGAAGACAGCTACGTGCAGTGGGTCACCGGGATCAACCTCTGGCACTCGCAGTTCACCGCCCATACCGACGGCGAAGCCTTTACCCAGCCGCGCTTTGCGGTGTTCAGCGGCCAGCAGAAGAACGATTTCAGCACCGACAGCTACTCGCTGTTCGGCGAGGCGACGGTGCCCCTGGCCGAGCGCCTGAAAGCGACCCTCGGCCTGCGTGGCACCCACGAAAGCAAGGACGCGACCTATCGCTACAGCGGCGGTGACCTGGGCACTGTCAGCCAGTACCACCAGAACGCCTCGATGTCGGACAATTTCCTCACCGGGCGCGGCAGCCTCAGCTACGACTGGTCCGACAGCCTGATGACCTACGTCAGCGTGGGGCGCGGCGTGGTCGGTGCCGACTATCCGTGGAACTCTTCCAATACCCCGTTCGGTCGCGACGAGCAGTCTTTCGATGCGTCGAAGAGTTGGAGCTACGAGCTGGGCTTCAAGAGCCTGTGGTGGGATGACCGGATCGCCCTCAATGGCGCGGTGTTCTACAACGACGTCAAGGACGGCCACCTCTATGTCTACAACGGCGTCAACTACCAGCCGGTGACCGTCGACTACGACTCGGTCGGCGCCGAGCTGGAATCCCGGCTCAAGTTGACCGAGCGCCTGAGTGTGAACGCCGGTGTGGGCTACACCCATGCCGAGCTGAAGAATGTCGACGCCACGGTCACCGCGCTGACCCGCGGTGCCCGTGACGGCAACCAGGTGCCCAACGTGCCGGAGTACTCCGCCAACCTGGGGCTCGACTACCGGGTGCCGGCCGAGCAGTGGGGCGTGCCGATCAGCGGCGAGTTCTACGGCCATGTCGATTACCACTACCTCGACAAGCGCGCGGCGGACGTCGCCAATACCTTCAATCTCGGTTCCTACGACCTGACCAACGCCCGCCTGGGCTGGCAGAACAAGGACTATGGCGTCTACCTGTTCGGCAACAACCTGTTCGACCGGCGCTACGAGGCCATGGGGGCCTACTACAGCGCCTCGGTCCAGGCGGTGAAGATCGGTAGCGGCCGGGTCGTCGGCGTCGGCCTGACGGCGAACTTCTGAGGGCGCCGCGAATGTCTGAAGACCTCTCCACGCTCGCCGTCGTCCGTTCCGAGGGGCACCGGAACTACTGGCGCCTGCTGCCGCGCATCGGCCTGTTGTACCTGGCCTTCGGCATCCTGTTCGGCCTGGTCCAGGGCGGCCTGCCGCCGTTGCTGCGAGCCCAGGGCCTGGAACTGGGGCGCATGGGCTGGCTGTTCCTGTTGCTGCTGCCGTTCGGCATGACGTTCCTCTGGGCACCGTGGGTCGACCGCTGGCGCTGGCCCTGGTGCGAACATCGGGTTGGCTGGATCCTGGCCATGCAGGCCGTGGCGATCATCGCCGTGGTGAGCATCGGCCTCGGCCAGCAGTGGCCTGCGGTGGCGCTGCTGGCCCTGGGGCTGCTGGTGGCCTTTGCCGCCGCGACCATGGACCTGGCCCTCGATGCACTGGTCACCGAAACCACCCCGGCCCATAGCCGGGCCCTGGCCGGCGCGATGAAGGTCGGCGCGCTGAGCATCGGTGCCATGACCGGCGGCGGGGTGTTCGTGATGCTGTTCGAGCGTCTCGGCTGGCAGGCGATCTTTCTCGCCGTGGCCGGTTTGCTGGCGCTGACCACCTTGCCGATCCTCGGTTGGCGCCCGGCGGTCGGCCAGCGGCATGCGGCCGAGCCTTCCGCCAGCCTGTTCCGGGCCCTGGCCCAGCCGATGATGCGCCGGCGCCTGCTGTTGCTGTCCGTGGTTTCCAGTGTGCTGATCAGCCTGTTCAGCCTCAATCGGGTGATGCTTATCGACCTGGGTGTCCCCCTGGAAACCGTCGGCTCGGTGGTCGGGCTGTTGTCGCCGCTGTGTGGTCTGTTCGCCGCCGTGCTGGCGCCCTGGACCCTGCGCCGGCTCGGGCTGCGCACCAGCCTGGCGGTGTTCTGCGTGCTCGGCCTGCTGGCGGTGATGCTGCTCCTGCTGGGCGCCTGGCAGGGCCGGCAGGCGCTGGCGATGCTCGGCGCCATCACCATCAACCTCGGCGTCAGCGGCCTGTACGTGGTGATCTGCGCGGTGATCCTCGGCTGGGCCAACAGCCGCCAGGCCGCCACCGACTATGCGGCGCTCTATGGTATCAGCCGGCTGATCGCCCTGTTCGTGCTGATGACCCTCATGCAAGGCCTGACCCGACTGGGCTGGCCGGTTTTCTACGGGCTCGGACTGCTGGCGTTGCCGCTGGCCGTGAGCCTGCTGAGTCGAACCCTACGGGAGCAACCCGACGGCAACTGAACGCGATTGAACGGCACTTGACTGACTTGATAACAGGAGGTTTCTAAGTGACATATGCCAAACGAGAACTTGACCCGGTCGACGCCAGCGGCGCGACCTCTCTACTCGACCCACTGCGCCAGGAAGTCGCCAGTCTGCTCGACCTCGACCCGCGGGAACTGGACCCGCACCGCTCACTGATCGAATACGGCCTGGAGTCGATCAAGCTGATGCGCCTGCAGACCCGCATGGCCGCCAGGGGCATCAAGCTGCCGAGCCTGGCCCGCCTGCTGGAAGCCCCCACCTTGCAGGACTGGGCCGCCCAGGCCCGGCCGGGCAAGCCACGGGCGCAACTGGCGCCGGTGGCGAAGAGCGAACCGGACGCCGCCTTTGCCCTGACACCGATTCAACAGGCCTACTGGATCGGTCGCCAGGATGACCAGCACCTCGGCGGTGTCGGTTGTCACCTGTATGCCGAGTTCGATGGCCAGGCGGTCGATGCCCCAAGGCTGGAACAGGCCATGTTCCAGCTGCTGCAGCGTCACCCGATGCTGCGGGCGCGTTTCCTGCCCAGCGGTGAGCAGCAGATTTTGCCACGCAGCCCGTGGGCCGCGTTGCAACGCCACGACTGGCGGAACGCCGCCGCGACGGAGGCCGAAGCCGGCCTGCTGGCCTTGCGCGAGCGTCTGTCGCATCGGCGCCTGCGGGTCGAGGAGGGTGAGGTTTGCGATGTGCAGCTCAGCCTGCTGGGCGAAGGGCGCAGCCGTATTCACCTGAACCTCGACCTGCTGGTCGCCGACGTGCTGAGCTTCGAAATTTTCCTGCACGACCTGGCGATGTTCTATGTCGGCCGCGGCGGCGAATTGCCAGCCCTGAGCACCGGTTTCGCCGACTACCTGGCGACCCAGGCACAACAGCGTACAGCGAGCCTGGCGGCCTCCCGGGACTACTGGCGCCAGCGCATCGCCGATCTGCCCGGCGGCCCGGCGCTGCCCCTGGCCCGTCAGCCGGAACAACTGACCCGCACCCGTTTTTCGCGACGGGCCTTCACCCTCGACCTGGCCTCCCTGGCCGCCTTGCAAACGCGTGCCCGCGACGCCGGCTTGACCGTAGCCAGCGTGCTGGCCAGTGCCTTTGCCCAGGTCCTGGGGCGCTGGAGCAGCGACGGGCACTTCGTGCTCAACCTGCCGTTGTTCGACCGCCAGGAACAGGCGCCGGACGTCGCGCACATGATCGCCGATTTCACCAACCTGACCCTGCTGGAAGTGGATGTCAGCCAGCCGCTGAGTTTCGTCGAGCAGACCCGGCGCCTGCAGCGCCAGTTGCATGACGACCTGCAGCACAATGCCTGGTCGGGCCTAGAAGTGCTGCGGGAAATGGCCCACGAAACCCGCCGCAGCGCCCCGGTGGTGTTCGCCTGCAACCTGGACAAGCCGATGCCGGCACCGTTGTTCCGCCAGGAACTGGGCGATCTCGGCTGGTCGGTGTCGCAGACGCCGCAGGTCTGGCTCGATCACCAGACCTATCCGCTGGCCGACGGCCTGATGCTCAACTGGGACGCGGTCGACGAGCTGTTTCCCGCCGGGCTGCTGGATGAGATGTTCGGCTGTTATCGCCAGGCCATCGAATGGCTCTGCACCCAGGACTGGCAGCAGTCGCTGCCGTTGCCATTGCCGCCGCGCCAGCAGCAGGAGCGCGAGCAGGTCAACGCCACGGCCGGCGAGTTGCCCGAAGGCGTGCTCTATCAGCCCTGGCTGCGCTGGGTCGAGGAAACCCCGCAGGCGCCGGCGCTGCTCAGCGACTCGGTGTGCCTGAGTCACGCCGAATTGTTCGAAGTGGCCGCGCACATCGCCAGCCACCTGGTCGAGGCTGGCGTGGTGCCGGGTGACCGGGTCATGGTCTGCCTGGAGAAGGGCCCGGTGCAGATCGCCGCGACCCTCGCGGTGCTACTGGCCGGCGGGGTCTACGTGCCGGTGGCGGCCGATGGGCCGCTGGAACGCCTGCGTCTGATCCACCAGGATTGCGCCGCTCGGGCGGTGCTGGTGGAGCGCGGCGGTGCCGAACGGGACTGGCCGTTCGCCACCCTGGCCGTGGACCTTGCGACCCGCGCCGCCCAAGGCCTGTCGCCGGAAGTGGGGATGGGCCGCGATGAAGAGCTGGCCTACATCATCTACACCTCGGGTTCGACCGGTCAGCCCAAGGGCGTGATGATCGACCACCGCGGCGCGCTGAATACCGTGCTGGACATCAACCGCCGTTGGCAGGTGGATGCCCGCGACCGGATCTTCGGCCTGTCGTCGCTGAGTTTCGACCTGTCGGTCTACGACATTTTCGGGACCCTGGCGGCCGGCGCGGCGCTGGTGTTGCCGGCGGCCGACAGCCTGCGCGAGCCGCGGCACTGGCTGGCCAGCCTGCAACGCCACGACGTGAGCGTGTGGAACTCGGTGCCGGCGCTGTTCGACATGCTGCTGACCGAACTGCAGGGGCAGGGCGCCCGTCTGCCGCAGAGCCTGCGCCTGGCGATGTTGTCCGGCGACTGGGTGCCGCTGGACCTGCCGGCCCGGGCCAGGGCCTGTGGTACGCAGTTGACCCTGGTGGCCCTGGGGGGCGCCACCGAGGCGTCGATCTGGTCGAACTGGTTCGAGGTCGGGCAGGTGGACCCGTGCTGGGCTTCGATTCCCTATGGTTACCCGCTGACCAACCAGTATTACCGGGTGCTCGACAGCCAGGGACGCGATTGCCCGGAAGGGGTCAAGGGCGACCTGTATATCGGCGGTATCGGTGTGGCCCTGGGCTACTGGAACAATCCCGAGCGTACCGCCGCGCAGTTCAGCCTCGACCCGCAGACCGGTGCACGCTTCTATCGCACCGGCGACCTGGCGCGCTATACCGCAGGTGCCCGCCTGGAATTCCTCGGTCGTAAGGACTTCCAGGTCAAGATCAAGGGCCATCGGATCGAACTGGGCGAGATCGAATCGGTGCTGGCGCGCCAGCCCGGCATCCGGGGTACGGCGGTGGACGTCCAGGAAGACAGCGCCGGCAGCCGTCAGTTGGTGGCTTACGTCACCCTGGACCCGGCGCAACGGCACGACCCGCTCAACCCGGTCGGCTGCCGGCAGGAGCCGCCGGCGGACGTCGAGGAGCGCTGGCAAGCCACTGTCGAGGCCGGCCGGGACGAGGTGCAGCAGGCCCTGGTCGATCTGGACCTGCCACGCTTCAATGCCTTCTGGCGTGATATCGAACGCCTGGCCGCGCTCGGCATGGCCAAGACCCTGGCTGAGGCCGGCCTGTTCACCGAAGAGGGCATGACCCACGACAAGGCGCAGGTCATGCAGCGCCTGCAGGCCTTGCCGCGTTATGCCAAGCTGGTGGGGCAATGGCTGCAGACCCTGGCCGACGACGGTTTCCTGCAGGCGGGCGACGGTGATAGCTATACCGCCCGCCGCGGCTTGGGTGCCGAGGCCTTCGAGGCGGCCTGGCAGGCCCTGAGCGATATCGGCATGCTCGGTGACCATGCCGAACAGGTGCTGGCCTATATCCGCCGCAGCATCGACGGCCACCTGTCGCTGTTCCGCGGCACCCTCGACCCGTTGGAAATCTACTTCCCCGAGGGCTCGACCCGGGTCGCCGAAGGCATCTACCGGTTCAACCCGGTCAATGCCTTCCTCAACCGGGTGGCGGCGCAACTGGTGGGGCACCTGGCCGGCAACCGCCAGGGCACCCTGAACGTCCTCGAGGTCGGTGCGGGTACCGGCGGTACCAGCGAATCGCTGTTTGCCGCCCTTGAGGGGCACGATGTGCGCTATCGCTTCACCGACCTCTCGGATTTCTTCCTGGAGCGCGCCCGCCAGCGCTTCGCCCGCTGGGACTTCATCGACTACGGCCACTTCGACATCAACGACGAGCCCGAGCCGCAAGGCGTACGCCTGGGGTCCCAGGACCTGGTGGTGGCGGTCAACGTGCTGCACGACGCGCGCAACCTGGCCAACACCCTGGCCTCGCTGCGCCAGATCCTGCGCCCCGGCGGCCAGTTGCTGGTGATCGAGGCGACGCAGAACTGTCGCCTGCAGATGGTCAGCATCGGTTTCATCGAAGGCATGAGCGACTATGACGACTGGCGGGTGGAGAACAACCTGCCGTTCCTGTCGTTGCCGCAATGGGAGGCCGAACTGCGTGGCAGCGGTTTCGCCCGGCAGCGGGTGTTCCCCGAGGCCGGCAGCGAGGCGGCGGTGATTGCCCAGCATGTGCTGCTGGCACAGAACCTGGAGCCGGCGGTCCGTCTCGATGCCGAGCGCCTGCGGCGGCACCTGGCGGGGCACCTGCCGGAGTACATGCTGCCGGCGCATTGGGTCACCCTGCAGCGCTTGCCGTTGAGCGGCAACGGCAAGGTCGATCGCGGCCGCCTGCCGGCCCTGAAGCTGGGCGACAAGGCCGGCAGCGATGACTACGAGCCGGCCCATCCGGGGCTGGAAACCCAGGTCGCAGCCCTGTGGGCGCAGTTGCTCATGCGCGACAAGGTTGGCCGACGCAGCGATTTCTTCGCCCTGGGCGGCGACAGCCTGCTGGCCACGCGGCTGATGGCCTTGCTGCGCCAGCAGTTGGCGTGCGAGGTGCATTTGCGCGACCTGTTCCAGCATCCGCGCCTGCAGGATTTCGTCGCTTGGCTGGGGCAGCCCAAGGCCGAACAGCCACTGGTGATGCTCAATCGCCCGGTGGGTGGAGTCAATGTGGTCTGCCTGCCGACCGCTGATGGCGAGTGCGAGAGCTATCGGCAGTTGGCCGTCCGCCTGGACGGGCAACTGAGCCTGGTGGGCCTGCGCGATCCCCAGGGGCGCTGCGGCAGCGAGCTGCCTGCGGCACTGCACGGCTTTATCGAGACCCTCAAGGCATTGCCCGGACCGGTCCTGCTGCTGGGCTGGTCGGTGGCGGCGAAACTGGCCACGGCGCTGGCCGGCGAGATGGAACGCCGCGGCCAACCGGTGGCCGGGCTGATGCTGCTCGATCCGCTCTCCACCCGCTGCTTCGAGCAGGATGGCGTGCTGCAGCCGGCGCGTTTCTTCGGCTTGCCGCCGGTGCCCGCCGGCGATCTGTACCTACAGGCGCGGCAGGCCGGGAGAATCCCCCATGGGCTGGAACCCGATGCATTCCAGGCGCTGCTGCAGCGTTGTCGCAACCTGCATGCCGGGCTGGCGGGCTACCCGACGCCACGGCTGGCGGCGCCGGTGCGCGTCCTGCAAAGCGCGGCGAGTGCCGAATGCTGGTCCGAGCCGTTGCACGACTGGCAGGACCTGCTGGAGCAGGCGCCGGCGCCACAGACGCTGTGGACGCTGCACTGGGAGCTGTTGAGTGATCAGGAGTCGCTGGCGGTCATTGCCGAAACCTTGCTCGGCCTGACCCGCGACTGACCTGGAGAACGCTCATGAAGCTGACTTTCGAAGCGCTGGGCGGTCAGTCGCCCAGCCCCGTGCACCTGTTCATCTTCCCCCACGCCGGCGGTCAGCCGGCGACCTACCGGCCCCTGGCCGAACACCTGGGAACCGCTGTGCAAGTCTCGGCCATGCTCTATCCCGGGCGTGGACGGCGGATGTTCGAGCCGTTGCCGGGCTCGATCGCCGAACTGGCCGAAGAGGCCCTGGCGGCGCTGCCGCGCAACCAGCAACTGGTACTGCTGGGGCACAGCATGGGCGGCTTCGTTGCCCATGCGCTGGCGGCCCGGCTGTGCGAGCAGGGGCGGCCGCCGGCGCGGCTGCTGTTATCGTCGGTCCGCGCGCCGCACCTGACGCCGCATCGCTGCCTGGCCGGGCACTCGGATGAGGCGTTCGCCACGGCCCTGCTGGAACTGGGAGGCATCGCCCCGCAACTGCTGTGTGATGCCGAGGCGCGGGCGTTGTTCCTGCCGATGCTGCGTGCCGACTTTGCCCTGGCCGAAGCCCATCGCGCCCAGCCGCCGAAGCCCCTGGACTGTGCCGTCAGCCTGTTTCACGGGCGTGATGACGAGCATGTGCCGCTGGCCGACCTGGAGCGGTGGCGCGACTGGGCGGCCATCGACCAGTTGCATCTGCAACCGGGCGGGCACTTTCACCTGCTGCAGCAGGTGGCCGAGTTCGCCGGCAGCGTAGGGCCGCTCGCGCCTGCCAACCTGGCGGTCCATACCGCTTCCCGCAACGTCCACCTCCGTTAACCGAGATCAATGCCATGCCGACTGTGAACCTCAAGACACCTGAAGCCTGCCTGGACCTGAATGACATTCGCGACGGTATCGATGCGCTCGATCATCAGATCCTCGAAACCCTGCAACAACGGCTGCGCTACGTGAAGGCCGCCGCCCGATTCAAGCCGAGCGAGCAGAGCATCCCCGCGCCGGAGCGGGTGGCGGCGATGCTTGCCGAGCGCCGCCAGTGGGCGGAGGCGGCCGGCCTCGAGGTCGGTTTCATCGAAAAACTCTACGAGCAGATCATCCACTGGAACATCCAGCAGCAGATCCTGCACTGGCGCGCCACTTATCCTGAACGGGTGCAAGCATGAGTCCCTTTATCGATCGCACGGCCTTGCGCGACTGTCTGGAGCAGGCCCGGCAACGCGCCACCGACCAACAACGGCCGGTCCTGGCCTGTTTCAGTTGCCCCTGGCCGGCCTGTGACGGCCTGCGGGCCTTTGCCGCCGCCTGGGGCTTCACTCAGGCCGTACTCTGGCAGTTCGCCGAATCGGGCCCGGCGATGGTGGGCGTCGGCCGTGCCCTGGAACTGGGGCTGCAGCAGGACCAGTCGCTGGTCGAGCTGCAACAGGCCTGGCAATGCTGGATGGCCGAGGCGGTCATCGTCGGACCACAGCGGCCACGGCTGTTCGGCGGCCGCACCTTCGACCGGGAAAATCCCTGCTCGGAACAATGGCGGGCATTTACCGAGGCCGCTTTCGTCCTGCCCCGGCTGAGCCGCCAGGGCGAGCATCTGTTGCTGGCCAGCCAGATCGACGAACAGACCGACTGCCAGGCGTTGTGCCAGGAGCTGCTGGACGACCTTTATTACTGGTGGGAGACGGAGCAGGGCAGGCCGGTGACGACCTTGCAGCCGGGACGCAATCCGCGGGTTCGGGAAAGCCTGCCGGCGGAGGAATGGAAGGCGCGGGTGAAGCGGGCCCTGGCCGATATCGAAAGCCGCCAGTTGCACAAGGTGGTGCTGGCGCGCGAGGTCAGGATCCAGGCGGACACTCCTTTCAGCCTGCCACGCATCCTGCAGGCCCTGGCGCAGGGCAACCCCGGAGCCTATCTGTTCGCCTTCCGCCGTGGCGACAGCTGCTTCCTCGGCGCCACGCCGGAACGCCTGGTGCTGCAACAGGCCGGGCAACTGCGGACCACCGCGCTGGCCGGGAGTATTCCCCGTGGCACCTGCGCGCAAAGTGATCGGGCCAACCATGACCGTCTGTTGGCCAGCGCCAAGGATCGCCATGAGCATGCGCTGGTGGTGGAAACCCTGCGCAGTGACCTGAGGCGCTTCACCGCCGAGTTGCAGGTGCCTGAGGTCCCGGTGGTTCACCGACTCAAGCATATCCAGCACCTGATGACGCCGATCCACGGCCGTCTGCTGCCCGAAGTGCCGCTGCTCGCGGTGGTCGAGGCGCTGCACCCGACGCCGGCGGTGGGCGGGCTGGACCGTCAGGCGGCGATCCGCTGGATTCGCCGGCACGAGAGCCTTCACCGCGGCTGGTACGCCGCACCGGTCGGCTGGCTGGACAGCGAGGGCGATGGCGAATTCGCCGTGGCCCTGCGTTCGGCACTGGTGCGCGGCGAGCATGCCTGGGCCTTTGCCGGCTGCGGCCTGGTGGCCGGCTCCGAGCCGGAACTGGAATACCGCGAAACCTGCGTCAAGTTGCGGACCATGCTCGATGCGCTGGCACCGGGCCTGAGTGAAAACCTGGTCGAGGCATCGCGGCTGCAGGCCTGACAGGAAGCCAATCATCCAAAGGGATTTTCAAGCATGCATCAGAATCTGAGTGAACTGAGGGCGCAGTGCGTGGCGCCGCCCGCCGGCCTGGCCAGCGAATACCGTCGTTTGCCGTACTGGCAGGAACTGAGCCTGGGCCAGATGCTCAAGGCCCAGGCCGAGCGCCATGGGGAACGCCCGGCGCTGGTCGATGGCGAGCGCTGCCTCAGTTATCGACAACTGTACGAAGGTGTCGAGCGCCTGGCCACCGCACTGTGGAGCCGCGGCCTGCGGCCGGGCCAGGTGGCGATCGTGCAACTGAACAACCAGGCGGCCGTCGTCGAACTGGTGTTCGCCCTGTTCCGCCTCGGCGTGGTCCCGGTGATGGCCCTGCCGGCCCATGGCGAACGGGAGATCGGCCAGTTCGTCGGCCTGACCGATGCGGTGGCCTGGTTCCATCCGCAGTACCCCCATGACAGCGCCAGGCAGGCGGTGGTCGAGCGCATCCGTATCGGCTCGCCGTCGTTGCGTCTGGTGGTGGCGGTCGAGCCGCAGGAGTCCTGGCGCGACCTGATGGCGGGGCAGGACACTGCGGCGACCATCGCCCAGCCGAGCCCCGACGATATCGCCTGCTTCCAGCTGTCCGGTGGTACCACTGGCATCCCCAAGCTGATTCCACGGCGGCACAACGAGTACCTGTACAACGCCCATGCCAGTGCCCACGTCAGTGGCCTGGACAGTGACTCGCGCCAGTTGGCGGTATTGCCCATGGCCCACAACTTCCCCATGGCCAGTCCCGGCTTCATCGGCACCCTCAGTGTCGGAGGCTGCGTGGTGATTGCCCGGGATCCGAGCCCGATCGAGTGCTTCGAACTGATCGAGGCCCATGGCGTCACCCATGTCTCGCTGGTTCCGACCCTGGTTCTGCTGTGGCTGGAGGCCGCGCAGGAACTGGCACCGGTACTCGACTCGCTGCAGGTGCTGCAGGTCGGCGGGGCCTCGTTCGCCGAGGATGTCGCGCGCCGCGTCGAACCGACCCTCGGCTGCCGACTGCAGCAGGTGTTCGGCATGGCCGAAGGGCTGCTGAGCTTCACCCGCCTGGACGATCCGCTCGATCGGGTCTGCACCACCCAGGGCCGGCCGCTGTCGCCGGCGGACGAAGTGCTGATCGTCGACGACCAGGATCGGGAGTTGCCGGTGGGGGAGAAGGGCCATTTGCTCGTGCGTGGGCCGTACACCCTGCGCGCCTACTACGGTGCGCCCGAGCATAACCGGCACGCCTTCCGCGCCGACGGTTTCTACCGCACCGGTGATCTGGCCCGGCGTGACGCCGAGGGCTACCTGCGTCTCTGCGGGCGCGACAAGGAGCAGATCAACCGGGGTGGCGAAAAGATCGCCGTGGACGAGGTCGAGAGTGTGCTGATCAGCCACCCGTCGATCTATGATGCGGCGGTGGTCGGCTTGCCGGACGAGTACCTGGGGGAAAAAAGTTGCGCGTTCATCATCCTGCGCCAGCCCATGGAATCGCGGGAAATCGGTGACTTCCTGCAGCAGCAGGGGCTGGCGAGCTTCAAGCAGCCGGACCAGTACTGCTTCATTGACGTGTTTCCGGCCACCGCGGTGGGCAAGATCAGCAAGCGTGGGCTGCGCGAGCGCCTGCGTGAGCAGTACCTGACCGGCTGATCAGGCGGGACGGGTGATCAGGCTCAGGGCATAGGCCAGGAAAGCCTGGTCACCCGGCACCGGGTGGCCGCTCACGGCGATGGCATCCTGGGCCTCGATCCGGCTGTGCAGCCAATACTGGATCAGCCCGCCGACAGTGATCATCGCCTGGCCGGGCGGTATGTCGTTGCGCACGTAACCGGCTTCCTGGGCCCTGGCGAAAATCGGCACGAACAGGTTGTTGAGCTGTTCGGAGCGTCTTTTGCGTTCCTCGTCCTGCTTGCCCATGATCCGCCACAGTTGGAAGCGCAGCGCGCTGGGGTGGGATTTCCAATAATCCATATAGGCGCCGACCAAGGTCGGGACGGTCTGGGCATCGACGGCGTTTTCCGTCAGCGACAGGTCCTTGAACCACACCTGGAAATCGGCGGTGACCCGCTCGCCCACCTGTTCCCAGAGGGTTTCCTTGTCCTTGAAGTGATGGTGGATCAGCGGCGGCGAAACCTGGGCGGCCAGGGCCACCTGGCGAATCGATGCACCCTCGAAACCCGAGACGGAAAATATCTTCAGCGCCGCATCCAGGATCAGGTCGCGGGCATCGGGGCTCGAGTAGTGCGGGCGTAGTTCAGGCATTGTCGGTCTCCAGACTGGCCGCCTGAGTCTAGCCATGACTGACCGCCTGATCAACCGGCTGAACGCCTTGAAAATACCGTTGCTGAATCACGCTGGAGCAGGGCAAGGGCAGTGAACTATCGGTTCCGGTAATAGTGAACATCAAGCATCGCAAGTTCCGTTTTGCCGGGGCACACCGGAAAATTGCCGCCATTCCAACGAACAGCGTCTTTAACCAGGATTTGCCCATGCGCCGCTTACTGCTTCCCGTTCTGGCCTTCGCCGCCTTGTTGCTCCAGGGGTGTGCCTCCGCCCCCAACGACCCGACGCTGACCCTGCAGACCAGCAAGACGCCGGAGGAGTACACCGAGTGCGTGGTGCCGAAACTGCAGAAAAACGCCCTGACCCCGATGGTTTCCCAGAGCCAGCGGCACTACAAGATCGTCGTGGCCAGCAAGTTCGCCGCGGACAATGTGCTCGAGGCCTACAAGGCGCCCAGCGGCGGCAAGGTGTTTCTCTATGAACGGCAACTGCTGGCATCGACCTTCAAGGCCTCGCCGTTCGAGCGTGCCGCGCAGGATTGCCTGTAACCAGGCTGTGTACGAAAGTAGATTAGGCAAGGCAAGAACCGGCTCGGAGCGCCCGGGGTCGCGCCCGACTTGACTGGTTGTCAATGAGCATTCCGAGCCGGTTTTAACGGCGCATAACCAAGTTTCAAGCGACTTCGTACATAGCCTAGCGGTCGGCTTCTTCCCTGGGCCGAGCTGCCGGTAACAACACATCCAGTTCACTTCTACCCGGTATCGATGTCAGTTCGACGCGTCCGCCGAGCTGTTCGACCCGTTCCCGAATATTGCGCAGACCGATACCGGCCTGGCTGCGGGTGACCTGGGCGATGTCGAAACCGATCCCATCGTCGACCATTCGCAGGCGGATCGAGGTTTCGCTGCTGTACAGGTTGATCGAAACGTGACGGGCCCGGGCATGCCGTTCGATGTTTGCCAGGCCCTCCTGGACGATACGGAACAACGACACCGCCGCCTCGTCGGCCAGGCGGCTGTCGAAGTCACTGACGCTGCAACTCACCTGCAACCCCGTCCGCTGCTCGAACTCCGCGGCAAGATGACCGATCGCCGCCGGCAGGCCGAGGCTGTCGAGCAGCGACGAGCGCAGGTCGTGGGACAGGTTGCGCACTTCGCCAATCGCTTCGCCCATGCGCTCGGTGGCTTCTCTGAGGATGCCCAGGCCCTTGGCGTACTGTTGTTTTTCGAAGACATGCCCGGCCAGCTCGAACTTGAACTTGATCGACACCAGCAACTGGCTGATCCCATCATGCAGCTCGCGGGAGATCCGTGAGCGTTCCTCTTCCTGGAGGCTGACGATACGCCGGGTCAACTGCCGCAGCTTGCGGTCGGCCAGGCGCTGCTCGCTGAAGTTCAAGGTCATGCCGCCGGCGAACACCAACAGCACCGCGACCAGTGCCACCAGGGCGATCGCCAGCATGGTTTCGTGAATGCCACGGGCCACCTCGTCGCGGGCCTGCCGGGTGGCCTGGTCGACATCTTCCAGGTAGATGCCGGTGCCGAGCATCCAGCCCCAGCGATCGAGCATCACCACATAGGACAACTTGCCGGTGACCTGGCCGGTGGACGGCTTGTTCCAGGCATAACGCTGGAAACCCGTGCCGGATTGTGCGGTTTTCAGTAGTGCCTGGATCACCGCCAGGCCGTGGGGGTCCTGCATCTCCCAGAGATCCCGGCCGACCAGCTCCGCCTGCCGCGCATGCATCAGGTTGCGCCCCTGGCGGTCATAGACGAAGAAATAGCCATCGACGCCGAAACTGAGCTTGCGCAGCACCTCCAGCACCTGCTGCCGGGCCTGTTCATCGCCCTGGCCGTCGTTATACAACGGCGCGATCAGGCTCTGGGCGAGGGCGACATGGTTCTTCAGCTCGGCGCGTTTGCTGGCCAGGATGCTGTGTTCGATCAGTTGCGCCTGCTGGTCGCCCAACTGGCGGTTGAGGGAAAACACCAGGCCGCAGATCACCGCGATCGCCAGCGCCAGGGGTAGAATCCCCAAGGCGACGATTTTGTGTTTGAGCTGCATCTGGGCTCCTGTCCGGCTCATGTGGGGAGGGTTGTCAGGCAATTCGTAGAGACGACGAGCTCAGTCCTACGGATGTCTTGTAGATATCGGACGACCACATTGGGCCAGTTCCATCAGGCGGAAACAAGGTATGCAACAACAAGAAAGGGCACTGCCAAGCCTTGCCTGGCTTTGGACTGCCCCCTGAAAGGCGGGCAGACCCACCGTAACCTCAAACAGGTGGGGAGTGCAGCTATCATCACTCCGGCATATACCTCACCCGCAACCGCTCCAGGGTCCCATCCCGACGCAGTGCCTCCACGGCATTGCGCAGCCGCTTCACCAGATCCGCGGAACACTGTTTGGAGCAGGCCAGATACACCTGCGCCGAACTCATCACCGGGCTCATGTACAGCTTGCGATCGGAGAGCTTCGGCCAGATATAGCGGCTCTCCGGAACGCCATTGAACCAGGCATCGATCCGGCCCATGAGCAGCATCTGCGCGGGATTGTCGCCGATGGTCAGCGGGTAGATCTGGTCCTTGTCAAAACCCTGGGTACGCAGGATTTCCTCCTGCGCGCTGCCCAGCCCGACACCGATCACCCGATAGGTCTTCCTGGCCTGGTCGAAGCTGGTCACCGGCTTGTCGAGACTGAAAAACGCCCGGTCCATGCTCATGATCGGTGCGATCCAGGTGAAGCGATCCTCACGTTCCGGTGTGCGCGTCAGTGGTGCAATCAACAGATCCTGCTTGTCACTGACATGCCGCTGCGCCCGGGCCCACGGCAATGCCTCTATATGGGCGGTGTGGCCTGTCCTGGCGATGGCCTGCACGGCAATATCGCCGACGATGCCATGTCCGTTGGAATCGTCGACAAAGGTCAACGGTGGCGCATCGAGGATGTACAGATCGATGGGAGAGGGCGCGGCCAATGCGGCCTGTGCAGTCAGCAGCGACAGGGAAAGACACAGCCGGGCCAGCCAGGGACGGGGCGTCGATGGACGGGCGGCGGGTTCCACGGCAGGTCTCTCTAGCGCGGCGGATGTCATGGGGCAGTAGCCTGACTGATAGCAAACGGCTTCAGAGTAGCATCAGAGCCCTCGGATGGTGCATCGTTCCCAAATTTTGTGCACGTGCCCTGCACGCCCATTGAGCGTTCTTGGCGGGCGCCACCCGGTTGCGCAGTGGCGCTTGCTTTTATGAGTGAGAGCCGGTGGCGCGGCCGTTAGATCGGCGCTGCAAAGCTTTTGAGTGCGCGAATGATCTCTGTGGCTTGAGTGATTTCCTCGATGATTTCATGGGGGCTCAGAGACGATCGGCTTAGTTGACTCTGGTAGAGCGAGATAAAGGTATTGAGATTGGTTTTTTGGATATCAATCGATGACTTTACGGCTGAGATCACCAGGATTTTCTGGATCTTTTCACGAATGTCGCTGGCATTTACAGAAGTTGCCCAGATCCTGAGGTCCAACTTGACGATGGAGGGGCCGTCAGTCAGGACGAAGTATCTGTCCTTTCCTGCCGTGAGTTCTTCGTCGTGGGCGAGAAAGGTCCTGATAATGTCCGCTATCTGGCTGCCAATGACATTGCGCATCCTGGCAGAACCGCCTGCGACGATTTTTTCCAGAGGCCCCATGACCGCACCGAGCACCTGGCGATCGGTCACGGCAGGGTTGTAGGCATGCACCTCCGAATAGGTATCGATGATGTTCGAAATGGGCACTATCTGATTGTCGCTGCCCAGGGAGGTATTCAAGCGGTTCGTGAGCTCCAGCTCGGCGACTGTGGCGCGTGCCTTGCCCAGATCGAAGAGCGTTTTCACATGCTCGCGCACATTTTCAAGCTCCTCATCGTTGAACAGCTTCAAAGCTTCCTTGAGTTGCCCCATGTGTACGTCCTCGCCGGTTCAGGTTTTGAGTGGTTTTAACACAGCCGGAATCAACCGAGAAGCGGGCGGTTAAATGACTGGAATTGGATAACTCAACTAAATCTCCATTTAGTTGAGTTATCTCATGAGTTGCCCGTGAAGGTCGTATCCCAGCAGTGTGAGGGGATGAATGTCAGTCAAGCGGGATTATCGACTTTCTGAAATAGCACCCACCATGTATTGGTTCAAATCGCGAAAATCCTTAACGCTCCAGGCGTGCGAAGGCAGCTTTACACCGTTCTCCTGCAAGGTTCTTGGAATCAAATCCCCTATTACCGATGAAACAATAACGCCCGGGTAATCATTCAACCGCTTTTTGAAGGCTGACGTCGTCAGATCAGGCGTGGGAGGATTGCTTTTTTTAGCCAGCGGGCCTGTTCCCTTGATATCGGCACCATGGCACATGGCGCATCGTTGTAAATAGAGGTTCTTCCCATTGATGTTATCCGCCAGGGATGGCGATGCCTGAATGAGCGATAGAGTGCCGAGTAAGGCCATGAGTGGTGCCTTCATTCCACGAAGCATGCTGATCCCTTGTTTATGCTGAGGCTGGATACGTCATTGGGGCCTTTGTCTGGCCGGGTCAAAGGCCTTTCATGCATTTCCTGACGTCATCGTCGATCACATTGCCAGGCTTGATGCAGTCCTTGAGCGCCTTTTTATCTGGCAGGCCGTCGAACTCGGCGCGTGCCTGAGCGCGACATTGCTTGTTCATTACGTTGGCGAACTCCGAGCGTTGACCTTTGTAGACTCCGCAAAGCACTGCGTCCGAGACTTTCTGAACCTGAGCAGTGAACGGTTGCGTGATAGGTTGGGCTGATCCTGTGCTACAGACAAACAGCATGGCTGCGGTGATGATCCATTTCATGAAGCGTCCTTGGAGGATGTGGCGATGCAATGAGCGAAACGTCCGGGAGCGAGACGTTAGCGCAAGGTCTTGATTTGCGTAAGGTCCGGCTCGTGAATTCTGTGGAGAAGCGGACTGAACGAGTCATATTATACTACGCATAATGTATATTATGTTAAATCGTGTATGTGCGTAATGGCGTTCACACTGCCCCTCGTCGAATCTGCTTGCCGGAACGTAAAATGGCGCCCGCTCCAATTCAGCTCGGACGCCCTGCGCTTTCAGCTTGATCAGCCACCACACGAAAGGATTCCAATGAGCGCTGAAGAAAAGATCGACACGACTACGCCTGCCGTCATCGCCAAATCCACCAGTCAATGCCCTTGGGTACTCGCGTTGCCTTTTCTCGGCTTCGTCGGTTACGCCGCGCCGTACGTCACTGGATTGATCTACTGGCAGGACTATTTGCGTGGCCTGCATATTCCCTCTGGACTATTCGAGGTCGAAGCTCGCGATTATTTCGTTTACGCCTACGTGGCCCTGGTCGAGTCGCTTGGCAACTGGACCGGCATTGTGCGCAACCCGGTGGTCTGGCTAATCATCGCCGGCACTATCCTGGGGCTTTCCACTGAATGGGTGCTTATCAAGAAATTCGAAACCAGTATTCGGATAAAGAGCACTGTTGAAAAATACACTCGCAATCGATACGTCGCGCTCACCAGTGGACTCGTGGTGCTTTCCGCAGTTATCACGACTTTGTTGATGCTGATTCCGCTCATTCTGCTGCCGGTATTGCTTCTCCCTGGCGCCATTGGCGAATATGGCGCCAAACAGACACTGAAGCGCGATCGCGAGATCTTTGCCAAGGGTTGCGATTTCTCCGAGCAGGCAAAAAAGCGCTGTTACGTGGTCAGGGACGGCGAGAAGATCATTGCCTCGGGCTTTCTGGTGGCCACCTCCGGCTCCAAGCTGGCCATCTATAAGGATGGCCGCCCCAAGATCCTTCCGCTAAAGGAATACAGTGTCGAAATTCTGGTTAAAGAGGACGAAAAACCGGTTACACAGTCATACACTGAGGTCCAGCCACTCGACTAACCCTCGGCTATCCGCACAAACCGAACCCGAGCCCGCTGCGGCCGCAGGGAAAACCAGCCCCGTGGCGCCAGCTCGCCGTCGTACACGATGTCCCAATGCTCCACCCAGTAGGCCAGCGCTGCCGCCAGATCGATCATCGCCATCGCGGTTCCCGGGCAGGAACGGTCCCCCAGGCCGAACGGGAAATAGGCGCCGCGCGGCCACGTTGCCGAGTCCAGGAAACGTTCCGGGCGGAATTCCAGGGGCGCCTCGAACCAGCGTGGGTCGCGATGGGTGATCCAGCTGGAGACCATGACCACGTCGCCCCGCTTGAGCGAATGCCCGGACACTTCGATGTCTGCCGTCACCTGCCGTGGCGCCAGGCCGTAGGCTGGTGGGTACAGGCGCAGGCATTCCTGCAGCACCGCCCGCAGCAAGGGACAGTTGCGCAGGTCACTGACCGAGCGGATGGCTGGCCAGTCGATGGGGGCCAGTTCGGCCCGCAGTCGCTTGCACAGGTCCGGACGTTGCGCCAACAGCAACAGGCACCAGGTCAAGGTGACGCCAGTGGACTGGTGCGATGCCATCAGTAGCGTGCAGAGTTCATCGCGCAATTCGACCAGGGGCCTGGGCGACTGCTGCGCAACCTCGTCGACCACCGCCCGCAATTGCCCAAGCGCCCAGCGTTTGCGCGGGCAAAGTTTGCTCGGGAACCAGTGCCCCAGGGGCAGACCGGTGGACATTTCCAGCAACGCCACCCGCGACAGCAGGCGCACTGCCTTGGCGATCCGGTAGGCCGAAGGCTCCAGGTCCACCTCGAACAGCGCGTGACCGCTGAGGGTGGCGCTGAACGCGGCCATTTCCAGGTCGAGATCGTACTCGCGCCCCTCCTCTATCCGCTCTGCCCAGTGTGCGGCCAGGTGGCGCACCTCACTGGCCGCTGGCGCAGTAATGTGTGGACGCACCGCCTTGCGCTGTGCCTGGGCCGGCTCGCCTTCGCGCATCATGAAGCTGCGTCCGTTCCATTGCTTGAGCATGCACAGGGCTGGCGCCCAGCGACGCAGGTCGTCGCGATGCTCGACCATCAGCTCGTGCACGGCTTGCGGATGGAACAGACACCAGACACGCTGCGGGCCCATGCGCATGACGGCGACGTCCGGCTGCATCGCGTGCATTTTCTGCAGCCAGGCCAATGGGTCGCGCTGGATCTCCAGCCAATGGCGCAAGCCGGCGCGGTTATCACCGACCCAGGGCAGATGGGCCAGCCGACGACGGATCGGGCAATTGGGGTTGGCTTCGAGCATGGTTCCGTCTCGCTTTCCTTCGCTGGGGCCTTGCAACAGCGCGGATTCTAGACTTTTCGAGCCTGAACACCAACACGACGTTACTGATCGTTCCCACGTGCCGCGTGGGAAACGCAGTCCGTGACGCGCTGCGTCACAAGAGCGGACGACAAGCGTCCTGGGAGGCATTCCTACGCGTAGCGTAGGAACGGCCGTCTCAGAAGTCCGCTGATGTCAGTCGCCATTCCCGGCAATGGTGATGTAGTCGGTATACACCTGCGGTGCACCGGAGAAGGACGCCAGTTGCCGCCATTCCTCGTACATGCGCTCGCTCTCCTGGTGCTCGCGGACAAAGGTCAATGCCTTTTCCGTCGACACGTCCAGTTCCGGGTGGAAGGCATTCAGCGAGGCCAGGCTCTCGATCTCCAGCATCACCGCGTACTGGTCCAGGCGGTTACCGCCCTGCCCCTTGAGCATGTGGAACTTCCAGCCCGGGTAGTCTTCGATGCGCTGGATATTGCCGGTGATGAAGTCGTCGAAGGTCTGCGCCGACACGCCGGAGCGCAACGCCAGGTTATGGATGCCCACCACCCGTGCCACCGGTTTCTCGCCGGCCACGGCGCGGTAGTTGGGGCCTTCGGCCAGGGAACTGTGGTTGTTCTGCGCCAGCAGCGAATAGGTGGAAAAAAGGGTCGGCAGTTCGGCGAAGGTCGCGAAGGTTTTCCATTCGGCGATCAGTTCCAGCGCCTCGCCGTGCTGCTGCCAGAACTCGCGGGCATGGGCGGTCTGGTCGCCGTTGTGGTCGATGTAGTGGGCATATTCTTCGGCGCTGGGCGCTTCGAACAGCATCAGGTACTGGTTCTGTCGCTCGCCGCGCAGGCCCTTGAGCAACGTCCAGCGCCAACCGGGATACGCCGGGATGGCGACGCCACGCTGGCGCACGAAATCCTCGAAATGCTCGGCAGTGACGCCCTTTTTCAGGTTGAGACCAATGTAGTGCAGGCTGAATACCGCTGCGGATTCCTGATTCATGATGACTCCATGGAGGGGTAACGTCGGGACGAAACAAACCGGTGTCTAGCGCACAGCCTTCGGCCCCCGGCCAGTGATGCGCCAGGCGCTGGCGCAGACCAGCAGCAGGATCACCACCCCGGCGCCAAAGGCGCTGGTCAGGCTGGCATGCCGGGCGACCAGGCCGATCAGCGCCGGGCCGCTGAGCAGGCCGCTGTAGCCGACCAGGGTCACGGCTGACAGGGCCACGCCCGATGGCACGCGCGGGTGGTTGCCGGCGGTGCTGAACAGGATCGGCACGATGTTGGAAAGGCCGATGCCCGCCAGGACGAAGCCGCCCAGCGCCACCCCCGGCCGATCGATCGAGACGATCAGCAACAGGCCGATGGCGGCGCAGCCGGCACCGGCCGCCAGCAGGCGCCGGTGCCCCACGGCATTGACCAGGCGGTCACCGCCCAGCCGGCACAGCGCCACGGCCAGGGCGTAGAGGGTGTAGCCGAAGCCGGCGTGGCTCTTGTCCATGCCCCGCTCGCTGTGCAGCAGCACTGCCGACCAGTCGAGCATCGCCCCTTCGATCATGAAGATGAAAAAGCACAGCAGCGCGATGACCAGCAGGCTCGGCTGGGCCAGCGCTTGCAGCAGGCCAGCGGTCTCACCAGGCTCCCGGGGCTGTCGGCCGAGCAGATGGGCGCAGGCCTGCATCACCAGCAACGCGATCAGCAGCACCACCAGCAGGATCGCCTGCAGAGGCTCCAGCCCCGCCCACAACAGCAGACTGACGCCACCCGCCCCGGCCACGCTGCCGATGCTGTAGAAACCATGGAAACCGGACATCTTCGCCTGCCCGCTGTCGCGTTCGACAATCACCGCCTGGGCGTTCATCGACACATCGAGCAGGCCGTTGACCGCGCCAAACAGCAGCAAGGCCGCGGCGAGCACCAGCGTCGCGCTGGCATGCATCATGAACGGCAGCACCAGACACAACAGTGTGGCGCAGGCCAGGATCACGGCCCGGCAGCCGAACCGGGCGATCAGCCACCCGGTAAAGGGCATCGCCAGCATGGAACCGGCGGCGATGCAGAACAGCAGCAGGCCCAGGGTGTCGTCGCCGATGGCCAGCCGGCCCTTGACGAAGGGAATCAGCGGTGCCCAGGCGGCCATGCCCAGCCCGGCGACAAGGAAAATCCGCCGAGTAGCCTGCTGCTGGCGCAGATTGCCCGCCAGTCGTGAGTCGAGCACTTGAGTCGTCATCGGCTCAGACTCTGCGCGACCGACAGGTAGTCGGTGTAGATCTGCGGCGAGCCGGAGAACGACGCCAGTTGCTTCCACTCCTCGTACATCTGTTTGGTGTCGCGATGGGCCCGGGCGAATTTCGCCGCCTCGTCGGTGGCGATATCCGGCTCCGGGTAGAACACATCCAGCGCCTGGAGGCTGGCGATCTCCATCATCACCACGTACTGGTCCAGGCGATTGCCGCGCTCGCCCTTGAGCAGGTGGAACTTCCAGTCCGGGTAGTCCTCGATGCGGTGGTGGTTCTCGGCAATGAAGGTCTCGAAGGTCTGCGCCTGGACATCCGCACGTAACGCCAGGTTGTGGAGGCCGATCACCCGGGCGATGGGCGCCTGCCCTGCCCGCTCCTGGTAGCGCGGGCCCGGCGCGACCGTGCTCTTGCGGTTTTCGGCCAGCAGGCGGTAGTCGGTGTAGAGCGTCGGCAGTTCGGCGTAGGTGCCGTAGCGTCGCCATTCACCGAGGATATCCAGGGCCTGCGGCCGCTCACGCCAGAACTGGCGGGCCCGTTCGGTCTTGTTGCCATCGGCCGTGATATACAGGTCACGCTGTTCGACACTGGCGATCTCGAACAGCATCAGGTACTGCCCTGCCCGCTCGCCCCGCAGCCCGCGCAGCAGGGTCCAACTCCAGCCCGGGTAACAGGGAAGGTGCACGCCCTTCTCGCGCACGAAGGTTTCGAACTGCTCCGGCGTCACCCCGGCCTCGGTATCGATGGCGATGTAGTGGAGGCTGAAGACCGCTGTGGAGGGGGTGTTGTGCTGTTGCATCGACGCGCTCCTTCAGGCCCGGGGCTCAGTGAACTGGGTATTGATGATGGCTTCCACCAGGGTCACGCCATTGGGCGTCAGCCGCACCCGCTCGCCCTCGACGCTGACCAGAGCCTTGTCCACCAGGGTCTTGAGGGCTGCGCTGATGATCGGGTTGTCGTGGTAGCTGCGTCCGTCGAAGCGCTGGCGGAACACCTGGTCGTCCACCGGCACCAGGGTGGAAAGGGCCATCTTGAAGGCGTTCACCTCCCGCTGCAGCGGCGAGACGCCACGGCTTTCGTCGATGGGCAGGCGGCCTTCGTCCAGCGCCTGCTTGTATTTGGCATAGCCGGTGATATTGATCGCTTCGGCGCGGGTGCATTTGGAACTGCCGCCCAGGCCGATCGCCACCTCGGGGTACTGGGTCTCGAGGTCGGTGATCAGGCCCTTCCACTTTTCCGGCTGCAGGTCGTTCTGGTGGAAGTACATGGTCGGGTGCTCGCGATAGCTGGGCGCCAGGTACTGCTCCACCAGCTCGCGCATCTGGTACTGCTTGCCCAGGCCCGGGAAGGTCATGTCGTTCATGCTGATCAGGCCCTTGCGCTGCCAGTGGCTCTGCTTCTCGCCGGAGACCCCGGTGCGGGTCTTCATGAACTCCTCCATGTGCAGCTTGCTGATGACCACATGGGACAGCTCCAGCTCCAGGGCCTTGTGCATGTCGTACTTCACATCATCGACGCTCTGGCCGAGCATGCCGTAGATCAGGTCGACACTGACCCACTCCAGGCCGATGGCGCGGGCGTGGTGGATGGTGTCCACGCACTCCTCGGCCGAGTGCATGCGCCCGCAGGCGGCAATGATGCGGTCGTCGAAGGACTGCGCGCCGAAGCTGATCTTGGTGAAACCCAGTTCCTTGAGCAGCGACAGGTATTCCCTGTTCAGCGTGCCCGGCTCGCCCTCGAAGCGCAGGGTCGCGGCCGAGAAGTTGAAGTGGCTCCGGTAGAACGCCATCAACCGGCGCAGCTCCGACTCCGGCAGCAGCGAGGGCGTCCCCCCGAAGATATTGAACTCGCCGACCTCGGCCCGGGCCAGGCTCGGCACCTTCTGCAGCCACAGGCCGGCTTCCCGGATGTTGTAGTCCACCACGTCGCGGAACACCACCTGGGACGAGGCCGCCTTGGGGTTGAGGATCACCGTCGGGTACTGGCAGAAATGGCAGCGGTAGCGACAGGTGGGAATGTAGGCCCACAGGTGGATCTGCCTGGCCTGGCGGATTTCCCGGTCCATGTCCGCGAAGAACGACGGCAACGGATAGCCGGGCATATCGCCGGGGAACACGTGGCAGCCGAACGGGTCGTTGAACACGTACTCAAGGAAGGCGCTGTTGTCCGGGTGCGCGAGGAACTCATGGACCCGCGGTACCGGGTAGTTCGGGTCGATATCGTGCAGTGAGTGCAGGGCTTCGCCGTTCATCAGAACACCCCCCCGTTGGCAAAGTAGTTATGGGCTTCGCCGGACTCGCGGTCCTCGGCGAAGTAGTAGACGAAACGCTGGAAATCCTCGGGCTTGACCTTGTCGAAACAGGCCGGCAATGGCGGTGGGTAGCCGATGTCCTCGCCCACGGCGCGGCGCAGGGCGCTGAAGATCTCCTCGCGGAACTCGAAGTACAGGCGATAGGACGGGGTCTTGTAGGCGTGGATCGGCTTGAAGTCGATCACCCGCGACTGCTGCTTGATCTCGTGGATGCGCTGGTACAGGCGGTCCGCCACCGGCTCGCCGAAGAACGCCCGCACCGCCGGATTCTCCAACAGAATGTGCGGGTTGAGCAGCGCCGGCAGCACGATGTTCTTCGGCACGTAGTCCTTGATCGAGTACTCCCAGGCCTGCCGCGACTCGGCAGGCGTGGTGTCGCGCAGTGTCGGAGCCTGCTCTTCGGCCTCCGGACGCACGTCCTTCATGATGATGATGCCGTCCTGGCCGTAGGCATTGCCGGTGATCACCTCGTCGAGAATGGTGTCCACCCGTCGGCTGTTGATCTCGATCCGTGATTCGTGGGCGTAGACCGGCTTGCCGCCCCAGGCGATCACCCGGATGCCGAAGTCCCAGTCATCGGAGAGGTGTTCGACGAAACGGCCGTTTTCCAGCTGGTAGAAGATCTCGATGCCGCCGACCCGGTCGTAGAGCCGGCGTTCGACGGCGAACCCCTTGCCGTCCGGGAAACCACCGAACAGCGAGAAGGACATCTCGCGGCAACGCAGGGTCTTCTGGATCTCGTTGTACAGGTTCGGCCGCTGGCGGAAATGCGCTTCGTTGTAGTAGTAGTTGCAGGTGCCCAGGTCACCGTTTTCGGCGATCATCCTGGCAATCAGCGCGTGCAGCCAGTACGGGTCGACGGTGCAGTCGGCGTCGGCGGAGGCAATGTAGTGCCGGTTGTCGACGCCCAGGCGGATATCCCGCTCTTTCGAGCGCAACGAGGCATAGTCCATGCCGCGCTTGCGGGCAGAGGAAACCCCCTGGGTAAGCTCCTGGATCACATGGATATCCAGGGAAGGATGGCGCTCGCTGAAACGCCTGATCTTGGCCACTGAATCGTCGGTCGAATTGTTGTCGACGATGATCAGTTCATAACTGGCATGGGTAATCAGATTGTCCCGGGTTTTCTGGTGGAACAGTGAGTCGAGCACGACATCGATTCGGTCGCTTTCGTTATAAAGCGGCAGCACCACCGAAACAGAAACAGTATCACGCATAGTTCCTCCGCAAGGGCTCAGGTCAAGCATGTCCACGATATTGTTGGAGAGCACCCGCCGACCAATGGCAAAGTTGCGCTGGGCTATCTGTTCCATCAGCGCCTTGTCGTTCAGCAGTTGGTAGACCTGCTCGACGAAGTTGTCGTCGGGCAGGCCGTCATGTTCTTGCGAAATCGCCATGATCGGCGCCTCGAAGCCATGTCGACCATAGACTTCCTGGTAATACTCATAGTTGCTGGCGATATAGCAGCGCTGGCTGCTGATGGCCTCTCCTACGGGGTTGCCATAACTGTCATAACCCCAGGACGTCAGGAATGAAACCAGGTCGCAGGAGTGGTAAAGATCCTCGACCGTGATTGTCCGCTCATTCGACGGCATATAGTCGTGGGACAGTGCGCCGACGAACTTGATATAGGCCTCGACCTCAAGTTCCCGGGCCAACTGGTTCAATTCGGCGAAATAAGCCGGATGCTCGCCGGGGTCGCCCGCCAGTGCCAGGTACACCCGGCGCCGGCTGCCCTCCCGGGCGAAGCGCTGGTTCAAGCGCTGTACCAGATGGATATCGCGATCCTGGCGCTTTTGCGGAATGATCCGCGTGGTGCGGGCGATCAGCAGGTCGCTGTCGCGGATATCCAGGCGCTCCTTGATAGAGTGGTAGCGGCCCTGGCCACTGAAGTCATAGGTGTTCCTGCGGACCTGCACCTGTACCCGGTGATCGCACCAGTGCTCGAGCTTGTCCTTCAGGTCGTTGTTGAGGGTGACATAGGTGATATGGGGCGAACTGACCGGCTTGACCGCATGGGGATAGGGCTCCGGCCCGTATTTCATCACGGACTTTTCGCTGCTCCACATCAGGTCGTGGTCGCGCCAGATGACAAAATTGCCCAGCCCATGCTGCCGGCCGTAGCGCTCGATGGCCAGGTACAGCGCCTGGGTGTAGATGATGTTTTCCGGCAGCGTGGCGTTTTCCACGATGACATGCCGGATATCGAGCTGCTCCCACAACTGGATGATCCGCAGGGACAAGGCCTGAGCCGACTCGCCAATGGCCTTGAGCAGGTGTTGCTGCTCCTGCGCGGATACCTGGGCCTTCTGGGCAATGAGGATGTTGTGGGAGTACTCGATGAAGTCCACGTTGTAATAAGGCACGGTGTCGATATCCTCGATCCGCACCAGGTTGAAGATATCCCGATAGATATCCTTTTCATGATCGTAGGGTTTGTTGAAGTTGCCCTTGTCGACCTTTATTTCATAACCCAGGTCGAGGTACGAAGTTATCCCCTTGCGCAGGAGATGTTTCGCCAGTTTCGAGGCTTCGACGGTGATGCCGGAAACCGCAACAGCATCGAAGGATATGAATATCGCTCCAGCAGGCATAGCAATACCTCTCGAACCAATAGAAATGTATTGGTCTTCATGGAATAAAATGACCAGCTTTTAATAATGCATAGCGATACGAAATGACGTGTTGTCATCCCGATATTGTCGACTCGGTGATAGGTGCCCGTTCAGATAGCCTTTTGCAGGCGCACTTCTCCCTTGGCCATTAATCAGCCATCCATGTGACCAGCAAGTTGCAGGCTGCGCGGATTGTTCAGGGTGGCGACGGGAAATGCAGGGGTGGACGGACGGTTTTCCAGCGATGGTGGCTCATGCTCTTTACCCTTCCCTTTTCAGGATCTTGTTTTGAAAATTTGATGGGTGGCGCTGAGTAACATTTAGTAAAGAACATACTCGTCTGTACGAGTCAAAGCAACCGTCCTACAGACATTTTTTCAAACTGTCCCTTTTATCGAGGGCAACTAAGATGAGATGAAAGTTAGTATTAAATTGCCATTATTTTGCTGCTATCCTGCAACAGGCCCGGCTGCGCAGCACGCGCAGCCGGGCCCGATCATTCGATTGTGTTGTTGCCTGCAGAGCGGCGTTATACCGCTGCGGCTCGCCAGCCCAGGGTCTGCAGGGCCTCGATCAAGCGTGCGCCCTGCAAGGCTGGCACCTCCCGCCCATCCCCGGCCCGCATCGGCCGCCCGGCCAGTAGCGCGTTGATAATCGCCTCCTCGACCGCCTCGGCCGCCGCCGCGAACAGCGGCGAGATATGGTCGTTATTGACCATGGCGACCTGGGCCGTCCGAGGCAGAATACGACGATTGTAATCGGCCGGCGCCAGCCCCGTGTTACCGGTGGAGAAAGCCAGGAAGATATCGCCACTGGAATCATCCGTGCCCCCGCCCGTGCGGGCGATGCCCACCGAGGCGCGTTGTGCCAGGCGTTGGCATTGATGCGGCAGCAAAGGGGCATCGGTAGCCAACACCACCACGATCGAGCCCATGCCCGGGGTATCCTGTTCGATAAACGGTGAGGGCAAATCCAGCAGTACCCGGCCTACGGGATAGCCGTCGACCCGCAGCTCGCGACGCTGGCCGTGGTTGGCCTGGACAAAGGCGCCGACGGTCCAGCCACCCTGCTCCGCCGGCAAGGCCCGAGAAGCGCTGCCGATCCCGCCCTTGAACTCATGGCAGATCATGCCGGTGCCGCCACCTACGGCGCCCTCAATCACCGGCCCGCCGCTGGCCGCCGCCAGCGCCTGTTCAACCAGCCCGGCATTCACATGCTGACCCCAGATGTCGTTCAGCACGCCGTCGTAGGTCTCCATCACCACCGGCATGCACCAGTAGGTCGACGGGTCCGCCAGGGTCGCGTGCTCATGGGCGATCAGCGCATCACGCACTACACCGACGCTGTGGGTGTTGGTGGTGGCAATGGGCGTGGTCAGCAGCCCCGCTTCGCGAATCCACTCCAGGCCCGTGGCATCGCCATTGCCGTTGAGCACATGGCAGCCGGCGAAGCAGGGCTCGTAGCGCGCGGCGCCGGCACGGGGCTCGATGAGGCTGACACCGGTGCGCACGGGCTTGCCCTCATGGACCTTGTCCAGCGTGGCATGGCCGACCCGCACCCCCGGCACGTCGGTGATTGCGTTGTGGGGGCCCGGCTTTCCAAGGCCCAGGGTGATACCAAAGTCGCGTGCTCGCATCGTTTCTCTCGCTTAAAGTTTCTGGAAAGCCGGGCTCAGCTTGCCGTAGGTGCCGTATAGCACCACGGAGCCGAGCAGGATGCCCAGAATGATGAAGATATCCCGGGTGGAGGCACCAGCCAGCAAGGTCACCAGCAGATACCCCGCGCCCATCACGGCCACCAGGGCCGGCAGCGGCCACAGCGGCATCCGGTACGGATGCTCACGGTCACGGCGCAGCACCCGGCTGAACAATGCGCACAGGCCGACCACCAGATAGACGCAGAGGATCAGCAGCACGGTGAAGGACGTGAGTTCCGACAGGTTGGAGCTGAAGGTCAACGCCGCCGAAGGCACGGCCAGGAACAGCGTAGCCAGCCAGGGTGAGTCCCACTTGGGATGGATGCGGGTGAAGGCCCCGTTCAGGGACGGCATCCACAACTCGTCGCGCCCGCTGCTGTAGATCACCCGGCCGATCTGGATCACCAGGGCGATGATGGCGTTGAACACCGACAGGAAAATCCCCGCACTGACCAGTCGGGACAGTGTTTCGTTGCCGTGGGCCGTCAGCAGGTAGCCAATCGGATCCGCGCTGGCCAGCATGGCTTCCAGCGACGGTGCGCCCATCAGCAGCGCAATCAGCGGAATCAACTCGATAGCCACCACCAGCACCAGCGACCACAGGACGGCCTTGGCGATGCCCTGCCCGCCGCACTTCATGTCTTCGGCGAGCAACACGGCGCCGCCATAGCCATTGAAGGAGAACAGCGCCGTGCCGACGGCACCGATCACCAACGCCCAGGGCGCCGCGTGCAACACACCATTGTCGAGCATGAGCGGGTTGAGCAGGTTGCCGACCGGCTGCCGGGCATGGCCGAAGCCCAACACCACGATGACCATCAGCGCCGCCACCTCAAGCAACAGGCAACTGCCGGTGACCCAGGCATTGAGCTTGATGTTGAGGATGCCGAGCAGATAGCTCAGGGCCACGATCACCAGGGCGACGGTCTGCCCGTCGAACTGCGTGCCCAGCGCCGCGTTGAGGTAGGTCGCCGCGCCAGTCGCCAGTACCGGCGGAATGAACAGCAGCATCGCCAGCACGGTCAGGAACGTGGCGTAGCCGGCCATGCCGCCAAACACGCGCTTGGCGAACACGTACTCGCCGCCCGCGGCACTGTGGGCCCGGCCCAGCTCCGCATAGCAAAGGGCGAACATCAGCGCCAGCACGCCCCCCAGGATGAACGCCCAGATCACCCCGGTGCCGGCCTGGGCGATCGCAAACGGCGCAATGACAAACACCGAACTGGCGGGCGTCACCGAAGAGACGGTGATGGCGACCACATCGGGCACGCTCAGCGTGGGTTTGAGTTCAGGGGAAGGAGCGGTCATAGGTTCATCCTCGCGTTGTTCTAGGTGTTGGGAGGCAGAACTGGAATTCGACAAGTTGCGGGCTCGACGGCTCGCTTGATAGGCCTGGAATCTAGGCAGATGCGCCCGGCCGGGCAATTCCCCCTATGGGGTACCCCCGTTGACAGGCGCGCTAAATCGGGCGCCAATGCCCTACCCGTTTCAAGGACTCAGCCGTGGACATTCTCTTCAAGGAAGTCGCCAGCCATACCGCGCTGGCGCGCGCGATCGAACAGATCGGCAGCCCGCGCTTCTGGCGACAGCTGATCCTGGTACTGCGCCATTGGGTGCCGTTCGACAACGCCCTGGCGATTCACTTCCCCGCCCAGGGCGCGCCCCATGTGCTCGAGGAATACGATGCGGCGCCGGCACCGGCGGCGGGTGAGCTGTATCTCGATGGGTTGTACCTGCTGGACCCGTTCTACCAGGCCGCTCGCGAAGGTTTGGCCAGTGGTTTCTATCACCTCGAGGAAGTCGCGCCTGACCACTTCTGGCAAACGGACTACTACCTGAACTACTTCCAGGACCATGTGCTGGTGGATGAAGTGCAGTTCCTGTTGCAACTGCCGGACGGAGTGCTGTCGCTGTCGCTCGGCATGCGCCGGGCGTTTGATTCGGCGGAGTTGGGGAAGTTGAGCCTGGTCAGTGGCTGGGTGCTGGCCCTGCTCCATCAGAATTGGACGCGTATCGGCATCTCCGTGCCGGTACAGCCGCCGGTGGGCGATGCGTTGGCGAAGTTTGGTCAGGGGGTGTTGTCCGAGCGGGAACTGGAAATCGCCCGGCTGATTCTGCGCGGGTATTCGTCGAAGGCCATGGCCCAGCGGCTGGGAATTTCACCGGAGACCATCAAGGCGCATCGGCGGCATTTGTACGCGAAGCTGGATATTTCCTCGCAGCCGGAGCTGTTTTCGGTGTTTATTCGGGAGTTGGGGTTTGAGGAGTTGCAGAATCCTTGATCAAATGTTCTTGCAAGCGCTTGAGTATCTGATGGCTGCAAGCACTGCTTATCTGGTGCGCCTCCAGGAGGTGTCCAACAACCTCTCCTTACCTGTTATGGTTGCATGATTGTGGCAGATGATGAGGTACTTTTACTGCCAAGCGCCTCGATAAAAGACCATGAAAGGGTTCCTTGCTCATCTCGATAAATATCACTATGAGCCCCTCCTCCTGTATAAAATGCGTTGTAGACAATTAAGTCGTCCGCATTGATATAGGTAAACTTTCGACTGGAATTCGGCAATGGAGCGATTAAGCCTTTTGCATCTGCTTTTACGCAATTTATGAGGCTGGAAGGTGCGGAACAGTATTCCAGGAAACTTTTTTCGCTTCCGGCGTAAGTTCCCCAAAGAGCTCTTTTGACAGCGGTGTCGTTTTTGGAGGAAGTTAAGGCTATGTTCCTTGCCCTAGGACATTTATCGTTCAGGCTCCCGTCTTGGCCCTTATCCAACAATCTGTTTGTCAAGAAAGCTCCCTGATAATTGATCAACAAATCCACCGTTCGCTTCGAAGATCGAGAGCCAGCCTCAACGGCTATTACTGGCCCGTCACAAGCGGCTGTGGTCGCCGCCCGTGCCCCAAAGCTATGTCCTATTGCTATTACTGGTATACTTCTGTTCGCAAGTTTATTAGCTTCTGGAATGGTCTTACCCAACAGAACACCTAACCAGGTTAACCCAACTTCATCGGCATCCTTTGCCTTTGTTCTGAAGCTGGTTAATTTATAAACAGGATCAAACCATGGGTTGTTCCACTGACTTGGCCAGGTCACGCCAATGACTAGTGGGTTAAATGTGACAGGACTTCTTCTGCTGGCATGCTTGATTCCCCTAATAATGGAGTTAATATTTCTTACTGCTTCTTCTTGAACGGTATTCCACCCCATTACCACAACAATTATATGAGTATAGGCTTGGGATTTTATGTCGGCACTTAGAGAATCTCTCAGTGTATCCATACCAAGCCAGCTTGAACGATACGCGTTTTTTGAGGCGATCTCGGGAGGGTACAAGGATGGTTCATCACAACCACGAAGAGGCGTTGTGGTGACGCCTGCACGATAATAGGCATTGAACAAGCTGCAATTCCTTTTTGCGCTTCCAGGAGACTGGTCACGAATAATGTGCGACACGAACATAATCTTGCCTGCGTGAGTGGCCGCCTGCTGGCTTCTGACGGTTTCATCTGCACTGTTGGGCTGCTCGAACGTCAGAGTCTCCCCAGGTTGAAGAATTTTATCAGGGTCGCCTTTCTCAATCCCGACTATATAACCACCTCCTTGGAGTGAAATTTCATCAGGGTAATAAACCGCAGAATGATAATGCATGGTGATTGGCCCATCTGTTCCCAGCTCCTTTTCTACAGGCTCCAAGAGCCGGGGCGATTCTCCGCCGAAGCAACCGCATAACAAGATGGCATTGGCTATCAGTAACCGTTTGATTACCCTACTCATGATCATCGCCATAGGTTCCATCATCCACTCAGAATGGGTTCGACGAGAGCAATCCGCAGCATCAGTGGTAGCCTCCCCGCCACCGTGTGCCCGGTAGCGGGATAGCAGTAGCTTAACGCTGCAGAGGCGGGATGGCTGAATGCGCCATTACTTTGCCATTGGTATAGATGACTCTTTGCATATTGTCGACGTGGGCTTATCTAATTAGTTGACTGCAACTGCTCTACGGCAAGGGAAAAAGGCTACTGGTGATCATTCTGGCCGCATCCGTCGGAGACATCCGGGCAGTGTCGATGCTGAACGGCGCTTCTTCCCACGCTTCGTATTCATGCTCCAGCACCGACTGCCAGCTGGGTGGCGTCAGCCCCGGAACATCCACTTCCCGTGTTTCCACCCGACGCCGATGTTCGTGCTTGTCGCTGCAAATCACCTGGATATTGACCAACCGAACGCCCGCCCGAGAGGCGATATCGCTCCATGCCTTTCGGCTTTCGGCCACCGGATTGACACAATCGGCGATGACCAGGCGACCCAAGCGGAGGTTGCTGAGTGCAAGCTCATTGGCGACCAGATAACCGCTGCGCCCCACACCCTGCGCAAGCACCCCCGAGTTGCGAATCGCCTGCTCGATCGTGTCGATCCGCAAATAAACGGCGCCTGTTGTTTCGGCCAGTGCCCTGGCAAGGGTGGTTTTTCCGGTGCCCGGCAGGCCGCTGAAGACGATGAGCATTCCCTGTCCTTCGCTTGTCGAGTGGTCGGCGTCAGCCTGAATAGCATGAAACCCGACCGACCTCACTTGAAACGCCGATAGGATTGAAACGCAAACCCCTTCTCGATGAAGTCCAGGGCATACCAGGTAGTGATCGGGCCATGATTGGTCTTCAGCTCAAAGGCATGGACAAGGCGATTGATCCTGCCGGGGAATCTCACCAGGATGACGCGGCTCTCCTTCACCAGCAGTTGCTGATAACGGTCTGCAAACAGGCGCGGTGTCTTCTCGTTTTCATCGCACGTTGGCCACCATTGGGCGAATCCGATGCGCTTGCGCCGTAGCCCGTCCAAACGGCGTGGCCACCACCAGACCGACGGCGGAATTTCGTAGACGGCCAGGCTTTGGATCAAGGCGGCGATCGCACCGGGATTGAAGAACACCAGCTTGACCAGGACGGAATCGTCCAGTTGCTCGGCGCTGATGACGTGCAGGTCGTTGGTGCTGCTCCAGTGGCTGGAGCGGGTCAGGCGATAGGTCGCCAGTTGAGTCCTTCGATTACTGATGCTCAGGCAAAGCGCCGCCACGGCTATCACGGCATTCAGGTAGGTGATGAAGGTGTCGGTGTCGGAAATCTGCAGCCCCATGTGCGTCCTGTTCCCTGGTTGCGCGACGAGAAGCCTATTGGGGGATGGAAAGGGTTGGCGGGTCAAGAGCCGTCTCCCGCAACAGCAGGCTGTGGGAAGACCAAAGGGACACTCAGCCTGGCGGGGAGCTGCCATTACAGCCACGAGCCAGGCCCGGCCACGAAACTCAAGGTGAAGTCGAATGACTTGCCTCGCCACATTTGCACTCACCCTTGCAGCAAGGCTGGTGCTGGGGGTGGCCCGTTGCACAGGCCTGGCAGCAATAGGCCTTGCCATCGCGTATGACGGCGTTGGCCCCTACGGTGCAGGAACAATGATTGCAGGCACAGCGCTGTAGGTTCATTTGGAGGTTCTCCCGTTGTTGGAGGGGACGACGTCATCGGTCCACGGCTCGCCGTCGAGCGGTGCCGAGCGCGCCAGTTCGGCCTCGTCCAGGCCAATGCCGCCGCCGATCTCAGCGGCCTTGACCCGGCGCAGGCTCTGGTCCGCCGGAGTGCCGCCGGTACCCGGTTCGTCCGGGCCGCGGGCGCCGGTTTCGTCGAACAGCGTCTCGGGGCTGAGGTCATCGAGGGTGACGTTGTCTTCATGGGGGCTGTCGCTCAGCGCCTCGCCGCCGGTCATGCCGCTCTCGGCCACGCGCCTGGCCGGATACTCCTCTTCCACTTCCCGCGCCGGGCGTTCGTCGCCGATGCGGCCCTGGCGTTCGTCGCGGCGTTCGCTGAAGTCCAGTTCATGGACGCTGGCCATGCGGTCTTCGGTGGTGTCGATATCGAGTGGAGGCTTTTGGGTGTTTGGCTTAGGCATGAGGGTTCTCCGTTTGGATGGCCGCCTGCGGCGGTTCGCCGGCAAGCCGGGTTCTACAGGTGGATGGGTTGGTCGGCATGGCGGTGGCGCACGGCCCCGCAGCGCTCGCAGCATTCGCATTTGTGCCCGGCGACGTCACTGATCAGCAGGCTGCGCCACTGGCATCCATACAACAGGCAGACGAGTTTCATCTGGCACCTCCCTGGCCCTGGAAAGAAGGCCCTTACAAAGACTGACCTGTCGCTGCCGTGAAGGTTTTATTTAATTGCGTCCCGTGTCATTGGTCGCCCGCGCCCGCAAAAAAACTAAACCTTTTTCCCAGGCCCCGGGTCGCACCTAACGCGACACTGAAGTCGCACCAACGAGCAAGGAGTGAAAGATGAGCAATCCATTCTTCAAATACGCGGGCCTGGCGCTGGCACTGGGCATGGCATCGCTGCAGGTGCAGGCCGCGACCTCCAACGATTTCGTCGATGCCGCCACCGAATCGGGCATCTCCGAAGTGGTGCTCGGCAAGCTGGCCCAGGAGAAGAGCCACAGCGCCGACATCAAGCAGTTCGCCGCAAAGATGGTCAGCGATCACACCCAGGCCAACCAGAAGCTCTCCGAGATCGCCCACAAGCTGGACATCGAGGTGCCCGACGAGGTGGCGCTGACCGACAAGGTCAAGAAGATGATCCTGGAATGGCGTGACGAATCCTTCGACAAGTCCTATGTCGAGAACCAGCTCAAGGCTCACGAAAAAGCCGTGGAGCTGTTCAAGAAGGAAGCGGCTTCCTCGGACAAGGCCGAGCTGAAGGCGTTCGCCAGCGAGACCCTGCCGACGCTCGAGCATCACCTGGAGCAGGTCAAGGCGTTGCATGCCAGCCATGGCAAGTGACGGACATCCGTAGTTGATGAGCCGGGTCCAGGGGCTCCCGGATGGCCCCCGGCCCCGGTTTTATCTAGTGCTGGCGCTCGTCCCTGGGCGGTTTTGCCGGCCCTTGGGGATCCACTTGCGGGTCCTCCAGGTCTGGGGAGTCCGGATCGAAGCCGAGGTCGTTCTTCACACTCGCCTGTTCGGATGAATGCGGGCCCTGGTCCCGGGCTGTTTTTTGTGCGGTGGAGTCGTGCCCGGTTCCGGACGAGCCGTCGGGCCGGTGAGCATCGTTATCCCGCTCTTGCTCACCCTGGGTTTTCGCCTGTGCTTGCGTGTCTTTTTCCATGTCGCCTCCTAGCCTTTGCGGTATGCGGGCGCCCGCTTGACAGTCGCCGATAGCTTACCGCCCACGTTGAACACGAAGGGGTAGACCGCTGCCGTCGCCGGGGTGTTCAGAATCATTTGCCCGAATTCGCTCTCGCCAGGCCCGTCAGATATCGTGGCTATAGAACAATGAGTACGACTCTATGCCCTGGTTTGGCTTCTTGATACTCGCGTTGGAATAATGAATGACGCGAACACCCAGGCGCTGATTGTTCGTCAACTTGATACCGGCGCCCAGTCGGTCTTCAAAGTTGAAGGCACTTCCCAGTTTCTTGTCGCCGACTCTCGAGCCCGAGAAAGTGGAGACACCTACACCGATCTCCACAAAGGGTACTACGCCCGAGTTGCCGAACTCGTAGACGAATACCGGGGCGAAAGAAAGAGTGTGACGCGTTCCCGCCTGATCTCCGGCCCCCCAATAGGTGTAGCCCATATCCCAATAGCCGGTCAGATGCCCTGTGGAAGTATTGAACCACTGCTGATCCCAGCCAAAGCCCAGGCCCGCGCGAAGGGCCGGGGCTCCCTGGCCTGTAGCGCCGATGGCCGCGGAAATTTCCGCAGCCTGTACCCCGGTTCCGAAACAGCCTGCAAACAAGGCGGGGATCAGTAACTTTCTCACAACAATTCCTTAATATCATCAGTGGCTCTATTCAATTTCCTACATCGTGCCCGGTATTTGGCAAGATACCTGAAGGCAGCAATCATCGCCGTCATGGGTAATAACTAACGACGGCGCGAAGTTTAAAGTGTGTATCCACTGCGATGATATAAGGCGAAGAAGGCCGAATCTGTCAGATCGAGGCCGATGGGAATCCCGATTCACCACTCGACGACAGTAGGTAGAACAGCCATCAATCACCCAGGCCGTTTGTCCATCGCCCTGAACCCTCCAGGATTCCCAAGGGTCGCTATGAGTATGTATTGACTCGAATGAATGGATGCACTCATGAGCGAGATCCGCATTGGTATTTCCGGTTGGCGCTACAGCCCGTGGCGCAAGGATTTCTATCCGAAGGGGCTGCGCCAGGATGATGAGTTGGCCTTCGCTTCGCGGGCAGTCAACACCATCGAGATCAATGGTTCGTTCTATGCCCTGCAGACGCCTGAACGCTATGTGCAGTGGCGCGACAGCACGCCGGATGGCTTTGTGTTTTCGGTCAAGGCGCCGCGCTACATCACCCATGTGCGCAGGCTTCGCGAGATCGACGAGCCGCTGGCCAATTTCTTCGCTTCAGGCCCGCTGATGCTGGGGGACAAGCTGGGGCCGTTTCTCTGGCAGTTTCCGCCGTCGATGACGTTCGATGAACAGCGCTTCAGCGACTTCCTGGAAAAATTGCCCAAGGACCGCCAGGCCGCCCGGGCTTGCGCCGGACATGCCGCCGAGCGCCTGCAGGGCAACGGCGGCACCACCATTCGCGGTAACGCGCGCTTGCGCCATGCCGTGGAAATCCGGCATCCGAGTTTTCTCTGCGAGACGTTCGTCGACCTGTTGCGCAAGCACGAGGTGGCGCTGGTGGTCTCCGACAGTGCCGGTAAATGGCCGTATGTCGAGGATGTCACCGCCGATTTCGTCTACCTGCGCCTGCACGGCGACGTCGAACTCTACAGCAGCGGCTACACCGCCAAGGCGCTGCACCGTTGGCGCTCGCGGATCCAGGCCTGGAGCGAGGGGGGCCAGCCGCGGGATGCCGAGCTGATCGTTCAGCGGGCACCGGCCCGGCGGGCTTCGCGTGACGTGTACTGCTACTTCGACAACGACCAGAAGGTGCACGCTCCGTACGACGCCCGCCGCCTGCTGGCCGATCTCGGCCTGGACGACGAACTGGTCACCGAGCCCGGCGTGGAGCCGCAGGTGCAGCTATAGGCAGGCTCTGCGGCAGCCACGAGCTTTTTTGAACTCCCGGATTGGCCCTCGCCTCCCAAGCAGAGAGACCTCGTGAATCGTTATGGAGCCCGTCATGGCCAAGCCTCTTGAGGAATATCAGCGCAAACGCGACTTCAATGCCACGCCCGAGCCCGCCGGCAAGCGTCGGCGCCCCGATACGGCGCACGCGCTGCAGTACTGCATTCAGAAGCATGACGCCAGCCATCTGCATTATGACTTTCGCCTCGAGCTGGACGGCACCCTGAAAAGCTGGGCGATCCCCAAGGGCCCCTCGCTCGACCCCAAGGTTCGTCGCCTGGCGGTTCACGTCGAAGACCACCCGCTGGACTATGCGGATTTCGAGGGCAACATCCCCGAGGGGCATTACGGCGCCGGTGACGTGATCGTCTGGGACCGCGGCATCTGGGAGCCGGAGGGCGATCCTCGTGAAGCCTATGCCAAGGGCAAGCTGCGTTTTCGCCTGCAAGGCGAGAAGCTGTCGGGCACCTGGAACCTGTTCCGCACTCACCTGGCGGGCAAGAAGGAGCAATGGATGCTGGTCAAGTCCCACGACGGCCAGGCCCGCAGCGAAGCGGATTACAGCATCGTCGCCGCTCTCCCCGACAGCGTACTCAGCGATCGAACCCTGGTGCCGCGCCAGGCGGCCTCGCCTGCTCGCCAACATGAAGCCAAACCGAAGCCGCGGCCCCAGGCGGCCAGCCTGCCGGCGGCGCTGCAACCGCAGCTTGCCACCCTGGTCGACTCGCCACCCAGCGGGGACTGGCGCTACGAGGTCAAGTTCGACGGCTACCGCATCCTGGCCCGTATCGACGGGGATGACGTTCGCCTGTTCACCCGCAACGGCCACGACTGGAGCGCGAAAATGCCGCGCCAGGTCAAGGCGCTCAAGGCACTGGGCCTGGATTCGGCGTGGCTCGATGGCGAGATGGTCGTCCTGGACCGTCACGGCGTTGCCGATTTCCAGGCGTTGCAGAATGCTTTCGACACCGAGCATGACGAGCGCATCACCTACTACCTGTTCGATCTGCCCTTCCTCGGCGGCAAGGACCTGCGCCCGCTACCGATACAGGATCGGCGCGGTACCCTGGCGCAATTGCTCGAACACAACGGCTCCGAACGACTGAAGTTTTCCGCCGATTTCGATCAGCCGGTCGAGGCGCTGCTCGACAGCGCCTGTCGCCTGGAACTGGAAGGCCTGATTGGCAAACGCGCCGACAGTCCTTACCGGGGCCGTCGCAGCAGTGACTGGGTCAAGCTCAAGTGCAAGCGGCGCCAGGAGTTCGTGGTCGTGGGTTATACCGAGCCCAAGGGCCGCCGCACCGCCTTCGGGGCCCTGCTGCTGGCCCTGCACGACCCCGACCGTGGCGAACTGCGCTACGCCGGCAAGGTAGGTACCGGTTTCAGCGCCGTGACGCTGGCGAGCATTCATGGGCGTCTCAAGCCGCTGGAAACCAGGAAGCCGGCGCTGGCCAATCCACCGACCGGCGCCGAAGCCCGTGATGTGCATTGGCTCAAGCCGCAGTTGCTGGCCGAGGTTGCCTATGCGCAGATGACCCGGGACGGCGTGGTGCGTCATTCGGTCTTTCACGGCCTGCGCGATGACAAACCGGCCAGCGGCATCGATCTGGAACTGGCCCAGCCCGGCAAAAAGGCTGTGCAGGCGCCGCCCGCAGAAACGGGTAGCCTGCGACTGACCCACCCCGACCGGGTGATCGACGCGACCACCGGCACCACCAAGCGGCAGATCGCCGAATACTACGCCCAGGTCGCCGGCTGGCTGCTGCCACAGCTCAAGGATCGGCCGGTGGCGCTGGTGCGCGCACCGGATGGCCTGGGCGGCGAGATGTTCTTCCAGAAACATGCCGGGCAGTTGCACCTTCCCGGCGTGGTCAGCTATGGCAAGGAACAGGCCGGACAGGCGGCGATGGTGTTCGATCGCGCCGACAGTCTGCTGGCTGCGGTGCAGATGAACATGCTCGAACTGCACACCTGGAACGCTACCGACAAGGACTTTGACCAGCCGGACCGCTTCGTCCTCGACCTCGACCCCGACCCGGCGCTGCCGTGGAAGGCCATGCTCGAAGCCACTCGGTTGACCCTGACGCTGCTCGACGAGCTGGGCCTGAAGGTGTTTCTCAAGACCAGTGGCGGCAAGGGCATGCACCTGGTGGTGCCGTTGACCCGGCGAGCGGGATGGGATGAGGTGAAAGACTTCTGCCACGCCATCGTCGAGCACTTGGCAGGGCTGTTTCCGGATCGGCTCAGTGCCGTGTCAGGGCCGAAGAACCGGATCGGGCGGATCTTCATCGACTATCTGCGCAACGGCAGAGGGGCGACCACCGTCGCCGCCTATTCGCTGCGCGCCCGTGAAGGATTGCCGGTGTCGGTGCCGATCTGGCGTGAGGAGCTGACGCAGCTCAAGGGGGCCAACCAGTGGAACATCGGCAACCTGCATGAGCGCCTGGCCGAGGTGGATGACCCGTGGGCGGAGATGGCCAAGGTGCGCCAGTCGATCACTGTGCGTATGCGCCGGCAACTGGGGATCGGCTGAGGGGCTGCCGGCCGGCTCGCGGCAACAGGCGCGTTCGCGGATAAAGCGGGGGGCCGCATTTATCCGCGAACAGGTCGGCGGGCCTGCGCCTTCCTCCTCAGGATGCCTTGCGGGGCCGTTTCGCCGCCGGCTTCTTCTTCGTCCTGGCGCCACCGCTCCCCGCCAGGCTGCGCTTGAGCAGCTCGGTCAGGTCGATGATGTCCGCGCCCTTCTCGCCGCCCTCCTCGCCCTTGTCCACGGTCTCGATCCTGCCCTTGCTGGCTTTCTCCTGAACCAGGTCGAGAATGGTCTGGCGAAACGCATCATGGTAATCGTCAGGCGTCCAGGGCCCGCTCATCTCTTCCACCAGCCGCTTGGCCATCTCCCGTTCGCGCTTGTCCAGCTTGCTGGCGGTCACGCTGCTGTCCAGCTCCAACGTGTCCAGCCCGCGCACTTCATCGGGCCAACGCAGGGTGATCAGCACCAGCGCCGCGTCCAGTGGCCGCAACAGCGCCAGGTGCTGGCGGGTGTGCAGCACCACCGTGGCCAGGGCGACCTTGCCAGTGCTGTGAAGGGTTTCGCGCAATAAGGCATAGACCTTGCCGCCGCGCTGGTCCGGGCTGAGGTAGTACGGCGTATCGAAGTGTTGCAAGGGGATCTCGCTGGCCTCGACGAAAGAGAAGATATCGATGGTCTGGGTTGCGGCGGGTCGGGCCTGGCGGATCTCTTCTTCGCTGATCACCACATAGCGGCCCTTTTCGTACTCCACGCCCTTGACGATGTTGTCCTTTTCGATCTCCTTGCCGGTCACCTTGTTCACCCGCTTGTAGCCCACCGGGTCCATGCTGCGCTTGTCGAGCCAGTCGAAATCCACGCCCTGGGCGTGCACGGCAGTGTTCAGGGATACCGGGATATGCACGAGACCGAAGCTGATCGCACCTTTCCAGAGGGCTCGGGCCATGGTTGCCTCCTACGCATGGATGGGTTGGGCGGGTGGGTTGCAGCTCGGCTTGCCGCAGCCCAGGCAGACGGGTTTCCTCGGCCACCGCCCTGGCCCACTCGAAACGGGGCCCTTATCAGAACTGACTACGCGGTGCGCCGAAGGTTTGGTTAATTGGCGGCGCAAAGCCCTGCCGGACCGCGCCTGAGCGCGCGGGCAAGGCTTGTGGGCCCTTTCGCGGGCAAGCCCGCTCCTACAGGGAGGCCGCTGGCGACAAGCGTTCGTCCGCCTCCGAGGACAGGCTCCCCAGCCGCTCGTCCGCCGGCATCGGCCGTCCGAAGAAGTAGCCCTGGAAGTGCGAGCAACCTTCGATGATCAGTTGCTCCACCTGCTGGGCAGTCTCCACCCCTTCCGCGGTGGTCTTGATCAGCAGGCTGTTGCTCATGCCGGTAATGGCTCTGATGATCGCCAGCGCTTCCTTGCTATGGGCCATCTCGCGCACAAACGACATGTCGATCTTGATCCGGTCGAACGGGAACGAGCGCAGATAACCGAGTGACGAGTAGCCGGTGCCGAAGTCATCGAGGGAGATGGCCACGCCCAGTGCCTTCAAGGCCCGGAGCATGTTCACGTTCTCTTCGCTGTTGTCCAGCAGCACCGATTCGGTGATCTCCAGCTCCAGGCGTGACGGTGCCAGGCCGGCGTCCGCCAGGGCCAGCGCCACCGAATCCACCAGGCCAGGGTTCTTGAACTGGATCGGCGACAGGTTCACCGAAACGGTCTGCTCCGTGCCCCAACTGGCCGCCTCCTGACAGGCCAGGTTCAGGGCCCGGTTGCCGACCTCGTGGATCAGGCCGGTCTCTTCCGCCATGGAAATGAAGTCGCTCGGCATGATCATCCCCTTGGTCGGGTGCCGCCAGCGCAGCAGTGCCTCGTAGCCGGAGATCTCCTTGCCGCACCGGGTGACGATCGGCTGGTAGTGCAGTTGCAGATGACCGAAGTGCAGCGCCGTGCGCAGGTCGGTTTCCATGGTGCGACGATAGCGTGCCGCCTCGTCCAGCTGCGGCCTGAAGCGTTCGAAGCGACTGCGGCCGTTGCGCTTGGCCTCGTACAGGGCCATGTCCGCGTAGCCCATCAGTTGCTCGGGATGATGGTGGTCTTGCGGCGACAGGGCGATACCGATACTCATGCCGACCGAGCAGCTGTGGCCGTCGATCAGGAACGCCGGGCGAATCGCCTGGATCAGCCGTTGCGCGGTCATCTCGGCGACCTCGGCCGTCTCCAGATCCGGCAGGATCACAGCGAATTCGTCGCCGCCCAGCCGCGCCAGGGTGTCGTTGTCACGCAGTTCGGCCCGCAGGCGCGCGCTGAGTACCCGCAGCAGCTTGTCGCCGAAACCGTGGCCGAGGGCGTCGTTGACGTTCTTGAAGTCGTCCAGGTCCAGGCACAGCGTGGCAGTGATCCTGCCCGTGCCCTTGGCTTGCTGCAGCGCGTTTCTCAGCCGCTCGTGGAACAGCACGCGGTTTGGCAGGCCGGTGAGCGCGTCATGGTGGGCCATGTGGTGGATCTTGGCGTTCGCGGCCAGTTCGACGCTGACGTCCTCGGCGACGAACAGCACGTACTCGGAGGCGTTGCCGGGGTCCTGGTTGAGCACGGTGCGGCTTCTGAGGGTCCTGGGGCCGCGATTGGTATTGACCAGGGTCTCGACGGTCCTGACCTGGCCGATGCGCAGGTCCTGGCTCATCTGCTGTTCGATATAGGCGGCCGACTCCGCCGGCAGGCAGTCGGCCATGAGCTTGCCGACCATGCTGCCGCCGTTCGGCACGAACAGCGCCTCGGCCTGGTCGTTGGCCAGCAGCACCCGGTTGGTCTGCACGTCCTTGACAATGACGCTGGCGGGAATATTGGAAATGACCGAGTCGAGGAAGCGCGACAGCGAGGCCATCTCGGCGCTGTACTGTTCGGCCAGCACCTTGGCTTCCATCAGTTGCAGCTCGTTGTCGCGCTTCTCGGTGATGTCCCGGGTGATCTTGGCGAAGCCGATCAGTTGCCCGTGGTCATCATGAATCGCGTCGATCACCACGTGGGCCCAGAAGGCGCTGCCATCCTTCTTCAGGCGCCAGCCCTGGTCCTCGAAGCGGCCGGTCCGCCGGGCAATCTCCAGGTTCTGCGCCGGCTGGTCGCGCTCACGCTCCTCCTCGCTGTAGAACAGCGAGAAGTTATTGCCGACGATTTCCCCGGCGGTGTACCCCTTGGCGCGCTCGGCGCCGGGATTCCAGTTCGCGACGATGCCCTCGGGAGTGAGCATGTAGATGGCATAGTCCACCACGCTCTGGATGAGCAGGCGGTACATGGCATCGGAATCGTCAATGAACTGCATACTGGCGAACCTCGAATGGCGCGGGGGGATGGTAAACAGCGGGCACATCCGCGTGCCCAAGGTAGTGGCATTATGCCGCTCCAAGAACTGAAGCGATACAAACGTAACGTCCGTGTGCCGGCAAGATTCAGCCTGGGCCAAGACGTCATCCCTTGGGGAGCTGGCTATCTTTGACTCCGGCACAGTCTCGCGGCGCCCGCAAGGGGTCGTTTGCGCAGCGTACTCAGCCCGGGTTGCCGATCAGGCTGCGCTTGATCCAGCTATAGAGGTTCAGGCCCTCGCGGGACAGTTCGCTGTCAGCACGCCGGCACAGGTAGTAGCCGCGACCGTCATCGACCGTGCTATCGAACAGCCGCACCAGTTCGCCGCTGGCCACGTAAGGCATTACCAGCGGTTCACGCAGCAGCGCACAGCCGAGCCCGGTCAGTGTCGCCGTCAATGCCAGTTGCCCATCCTCGAACAACAGCCCGTTAAGCGCAGTGGAGCGGCGTACGCCCGCCTGCTGGAACCATTGCGCCCACGTGCCCCGTTCTTCGTCGTGCAACAGCGGCAGCTCGACCAGCGCCTCGGGACTGTCGATCGGCCCGTGGCGCTGCAGGAACTCGCGACTGCAGAACGCCGCAACGGCGCCGGAGATCAGCGGTTCGCTGTGATAGCCCGGCCAGTGGCCGGTACCGAAGCGGATCGAGATATCCGCCGCATCGCTCGGATAGCTGCGGTGGTTGGCGTAGGTGACACTGATGTCCAGGCCGGGGTTTTCCTCAAGAAACTCGGGCAGGCGCGGAATGAACAGGTTGATGCCGAACAACGGGATCAGGCTGATGGTGACCTGGCGCAGCGCCGACTTTTCCCGCACGTGGTCGGTGGCGCTGCGCAATACCGCGAAGGCCGAGCGGATCGCCCGGTAATACTCGCGGCCCTCCTCGGTCAGGATCAGGTTGCGCCCCTGCCGGAAGGTCAGCGGTTGCTGCAGAAACTCCTCCAGCAGGCGCAACTGGTGGCTGATGGCAGACGCCGAGATGTCCAGCTCGCGCGCGGCGGCATTGACGCCACCGTGACGGGCGAAGGCTTCGAAGGTGCGTACTGCACGAAGGGGCGGATCGCTATCTAACTGTTCTGTATTTTTCATGTGTTGAGAATATTCTAAAAATAAAACGCTGAAAACCACTGTTTTTCGCAAGATTTCTAGGTTTTTGCTTTGGTTATAAGCATAGTTTTTACAGATATTTGATAAAAATAGAATGTAGAACTACTGTGCGCCTCTTCCCGGCCCGGCCTTTGTGCGTTTGCGGTCGTTCTGGCACCAGAGGCTTTTTCGCTGCAATGGATACCCTGATACAACAACTGCTCAACGGCCTGATGCTCGGCAGCCTGTATGCCTTGGTCGCATTGGGTTACACCATGGTCTACGGGATACTGCGGATCATCAACTTCGCCCATGGCGACCTGTTGATGATGGGCGCGCTGATCGGCCTGTCGCTCATCCACCTGCTGAAATCACTGTTCCCAGCTCTGCCCGGCCTGCTGGTATTGCTGCTGGCGACCCTGGGCGCCATGGCCGCCTGCGCGTTGCTCGCGGTGCTGATCGAACGCGTCGCCTACCGGCGTCTGCGCAACGCCCCGCGCCTGGCGCCGCTGATCAGCGGTATCGGTGTTTCACTGTTGTTGCAGACCGTGGCGATGCTGGTGTGGTCGCGCAACCCGCAGATGTTCGTGCAACTGCTACCGCTAGACCCGATCGAAGTCACCCCCGGTGATGACCTGCACCCACCCGCCATCACCAACGTCACGGCACTCGCCACCATCGGCATCGCCTCCGCCCTGATGGCCGCGCTGCTCCTGCTGGTCCATCACACCCGCCTGGGCCGGGCCATGCGCGCCGTGGCGGAAAACCCGCAGGTCGCCAGCCTGATGGGCATCAACCCCAACCAGGTGATTGTGCTGACCTTCGCCATCGGCGGCGCACTGGCGGCGCTGGCCGGAATCATGATGGCCAGCAACTACGGCAGCGCGCACTTCTACATGGGTTTTCTGCCCGGCATCAAGGCCTTCACCGCCGCGGTGCTTGGCGGGATCGGCAACCTCAAGGGCGCGATGCTCGGCGGCATCGTGCTCGGCCTGATCGAGTCCCTGGGCACCGGTTACCTCGGTGAAGCCACTGGCGGCGTATTCGGCAGCAACTATCAGGACGTGTTCGCCTTCATGGTGCTGATCGCCGTGCTGGTGCTGCGCCCTACCGGCCTTCTGGGCGAACGACTGGCGAGCCGCGCATGACCGTCGAATCGATCCTCAACAACACCGCACCACGGGCAAAACTCGGCCTGCTGCTGTTCGCCGCCGCCCTGCTGCTCGCCCCCTGGTTGGTCGGCCAGGCGGGCGGCAACGCCTGGGTCCGCACCCTGGACTTCGCGCTGCTGTACATCATGCTGGCGCTGGGCCTGAACATCGTGGTCGGCTACGCCGGGCTGCTGGACATGGGCTTCATCGCCTTCTATGCGGTCGGCGCTTACCTGGCCGCCCTGCTCTCCTCGCCGCACCTGCTCACCCAGTTTCCGTCGCTGGCCGCCGCGCTGCCCGGCGGGATGCATGCGCCGCTGTGGCTAATCCTGCCGCTGGCCGCGCTGCTGGCCGCCGGCCTGGGCATCCTGCTCGGTGCACCGACCCTGCGCCTGCGTGGCGATTACCTGGCGATCGTGACCCTGGGCTTCGGCGAGATCATCCGCATCTTCATGCGCAACCTCGACCGTCCGATCAACCTGACCAATGGCCCCAAGGGCATTTCCTCGGTCGATCCCCTGCAACTGTGGGGTGTGAACCTGGCCCGCACCCAGGAGCTGTTCGGCCTGCGCCTGCCGTCGGTGTACCTGTATTACTACCTGTTCGCGGCGCTGATGGTGGCGATCCTGTTCACCTGCATTCGCCTGCAGCGCTCGCGTATCGGTCGCGCCTGGCTGGCGATCCGCGAGGATGAGCAGGCCGCCGAAGCGATGGGCCTCAACACCCGCAACCTGAAACTGCTGGCGTTCGCCATCGGCGCGGCCTTTGGCGGTGTCAGCGGGGCGTTGTTCGCCTCGTTCCAGGGCTTTGTCTCGCCGGAATCCTTCACACTCAACGAATCGATCGCCGTGCTGGCGATGGTGGTGCTCGGTGGCATGGGCCACGTTCCGGGAGTGATTCTCGGCTGCGTGCTGCTGGCCGCCCTGCCGGAGGTGCTGCGAGCGAGCACGGGCAGCCTGCAACAGGCCCTGTTCGGCCAGGTGCTGCTGGACCCGGAAATCATCCGTCAACTGTTCTACGGCCTGGCGCTGATCCTCGCCATGCTTTATCGACCAGCTGGCCTCTGGCCAGCCGGTAACGGAGGCGCGCGATGAGCACGATCCTGCTGGAAATCAACGGCGTGAACAAACGCTTTGGCGGCGTGGCGGCACTTTGCGACGTGAGTCTGAGCATCGAGAACGGCCATATCCATGGACTGATCGGCCCCAATGGTGCCGGCAAGACCACCTTCTTCAATGTGATGACCGGTTTGTACCGCGCCGATTCGGGGCAGTTCCATCTCGACGGCCAGGACTACCGGCCTTCGTCGGTACACAAGGTGGCGCAGGCCGGAATTGCCCGCACCTTCCAGAATATCCGCCTGTTCAACGCCATGAGCGCGCTGGAAAACGTCATGGTCGGGCGACATGTGCGCACCCGCAACGGCGTCTGGGCGGCCTTGAGCGGCCATCGACGCGGCCGCGAGGAGGAGCGCCAGACCCGCGAGCGGGCCCGGCAACTGCTCGACTACGTGGGCATCGGCCGGTTCGCCGATTACCGCGCCGACAGCCTGTCCTACGGCCACCAGCGCCGGCTGGAAATCGCCCGGGCACTGGCTACAGAACCGCGCCTGCTGGCCCTCGACGAGCCGGCGGCGGGCATGAACCTCAGCGAAAAACGGCAATTGCGCGAGCTGCTGGAAAAGATCCGCGCCGACCGCTGCACCGTGTTACTGATCGAGCACGACGTCAAGCTGGTCATGGGCATCTGCGACCAGTTGACGGTACTCGACCACGGGCAGGTCATCGCCCGGGGCGATGCCGAAACGGTCCGCCGCGACCCGGCGGTAATCCAGGCCTATCTCGGAGCTGGCGCCCATGCCTGAAGCCCTTCTGCGCATCCAGGGTCTGAGCGTGCACTACGGCGCCATCGCCGCGGTCAAGTTGCTGGACCTGCACATCGACCCGGGTGAGCGGGTCACGCTGATCGGTGCCAACGGCGCCGGCAAGACCTCGACCCTCAAGGCGCTGACCGGGCTGCTGCCGGCCAGCGCCGGCGAGATCCGCTTCGCCGGTCGCTCGATTGCCGGCCGTGCCGCCCACGAACTGCTGCGCCAGGGCATCGCCATGGTGCCGGAAGGCCGTGGCGTGTTCGCGCGCATGAGCGTGCTGGAGAACCTGCACGCCGGCGCCTTCTGCCGCACCGACCAGGAACAGGTCGAGCAGGAGATCGAGAGTTGGCTGGAACGATTTCCCCATCTGCACCGTCGCGTCCGGCAACCGGCCGGGCTGTTGTCCGGTGGTGAACAGCAGATGCTGGCCCTGGCCCGCGCACTGATGTCGCGCCCGCGCCTCCTGGTGCTGGACGAACCGTCGATGGGCCTGGCGCCGATCATGGTGGAGAAGATTTTCGAGGTGATCGATCAGGTCTGCGACAGCGGCATGACCCTGCTGCTGGTCGAGCAGAACGCACGTCTCGCCCTGCAGGTCTGCCAGCGTGCCTATGTCATGGACAGCGGCCGGGTCAGCCTGCACGGCGCCTCGGCGGACCTGCGGGACGATCCGCATGTCCGTGCCGCCTACCTCGGCGAATGAACCCGAACCGCCACCGGGCCTCCGGAGCCAATAAAACCAGCGACCCGTCAGGTCGCACTCTGCAACAGGACACCCACATGCACATCACTGCCCTCATCAAGCGCGCCGGTCTGATCGGTATCGCCATCAGCAGCCTGGCCAGCGCTGTTGCCCAGGCCGACCAGCAGGTTCTCATCGGCCTGGCCGGCCCCCTCACCGGCCCTTCCGCACGGATCGGCAAGGACCTGGAAAACGGCGCGCAATTGGCGATCGACGCAGCCAACGCCCGCCACCCGAAAATCCATGGCGAAGCCGTGACCTACAAACTGTTGTCGGAAGACGACCAGTCCGACCCACGCACCGCCGTGACCGTCGCCCAGCGCCTGGTCGATGCCGGTGTGGTCGGTGTGGTCGGCCACTGGAACACCGGTACCAGCATTCCGGCGGCGCGGGTCTATCATGACGCCGGCATTGCCCAGGTCGCGCCGGTCGCCACCGGCCACGCCTACACCCAACAGGGCTTCGACACCAGCTTCCGGGTCATGGGCCATGACGATGATGGCGGCCAGGTCGCCGGTCGCTACGCGCTGGAAACCCTGAAAGCCAGACGCATCGCCGTGATCGACGACCGCACCGCCTTCGGCCAGGGTCTGGCCGACCAGTTCGTCAAATCCATCGAGGCAAATGGCGGCAGCGTGGTGTCGCGCGAATACGTCGACGACAAGACCGTGGACTTCAGCGCCGTGCTGACCACCGTCCGCAGCAAGAACCCAGACCTGATCTTCTTCGGCGGCGTCGATGCCCAGGCCGCGCCCCTGGCCCGCCGCATCCGGCAACTGGGAATCAAGGCCACGCTGATGGGCGCCGGTGGCTTCGTCAGCCAGACCTTCCTTGAACTGGCGCAGAAGGAAGGCGAAGGCGTCATTGCCCTGGAGCCGGGCCTGGCCGTGGCACAAATGCCTGGCGGCAAGGCGTTCGAGCAGACCTACGAGCAACACTACAAGACCCATATCGAGCTGCACGCCCCCTTCGCCTACGATGGCGTTGGTGTGTTGATCGCCGCTATCGAGAAGGCCGACTCCACCGACCCGGCCAAGTACCTGCCGGTGCTCAAGGCCAGCCAGTACCAGGGCGTCACCGGTCCGATCGCCTTCGACGCCGAAGGCAACCTGAAGAACCCGACCTTTACCGTTTACCAGGTCAAGGCCAATACCTGGCGGCCGGTCAGCGTAGCCGGCGGCCAACAATAACCCGGCCGGCGGTGGCGATCCCTGTATCACCACCGCCCGGACGGTCCGTGGAGCTGATGGAGGCACACACTATGAGTCAACATGACGGAGAACTGGGCATCCTCGCCCGCCGGCGAATCGAGGCCGAGATCATCAAACCCATCTACGAAATCCTGGTGCGCGACTACGGCAAGGACAAGGCCGCCGCGGTGATCGGTGAGGCCGTGTCCCAGGCCGCGGTCGAGGCCGGCCGGCAATTTGCTGCGCGCGAGCCCAATGGCCCCGACCTGCAGGGTTTCGTCGACCTGCAGGAGCTCTGGGAGAAGGACGACGCGCTGAAGGTCGACGTGATCGCCAGCGACGCCACCCACTTCGACTACGACGTGCACCGCTGCCGCTACGCCGAGATGTACCACGAGATGGGCCTGGGTGAGATCGGCCACCTGCTCTCGTGCAACCGCGACGAACTGTTCATTGTCGGCTACGACCCACGGGTCGAGCTCAAGCGCACCCAGACCATCATGGGCGGTGCTTCCCATTGCGACTTCCGCTACCAGGTCAAACCACAGGACGGTGAGGCATGAGCCAGCCACTGCGCATCGATGGCGAACGCCTGTGGGACTCGCTGATGGAAATGGCCCGTATCGGTGCCACCGAGAACGGCGGGGTTTCACGCCTGGCCCTTACCGAAGAAGACCGCCGTGGCCGCGACCTGTTCGTGCAATGGGCACGTGAGGCCGGCTGCAGCATCCGCATCGACGCCATGGGCAACATCTTCGCCCGTCGTGCCGGCCGCGACGACAGCCTGGCGCCAGTGATCACCGGCTCCCACGGTGACTCGCAACCTGCGGGCGGCAAATTCGACGGGATCTACGGCGTGCTGGCAGGGCTCGAGGTGATCCGTACTCTCAACGACCTTGGCATCGAGACCGAGCGGCCGCTCGAAGTGATCAACTGGACCAACGAGGAAGGCTCGCGCTTCGCCCCCGCGATGATCGCTTCCGGTGTCTACGCCGGGGTGTTCGACCTCGACTACGGCCTGTCGCGCACCGACGCCGAGGGCATCACCCTCGGCCAGGCCCTGGCAAGCATTGGCTACGCCGGCTCCGAACCGATGGGCGGCCGCGATATCCATGCCGCGTTCGAATTGCACATCGAGCAGGGGCCGATCCTTGAGGCCGAAGACATCACCATCGGTGTTGTCACCGGGGCACAGGGGCAGCGCTGGTACGAGGTCGAGCTTTTCGGCCGCAGCGCCCATGCTGGCACCACGCCGATGGCCCTGCGCCTGGATGCTTTCCTCGGCCTGGCACGGGTCGCCGAGGCGGTCAATGCCCTGGGCCTGGCCCAGGGCGATGAAGGCCGGGCGACCATTGGCCTGATCAAGGTATTCCCCAACTCGCGCAACGTGGTGCCGGGGCGGGTGTTCTTCAGTGTCGAGTTCCGCCATCCGCGGGAGGAAGCGCTGGCCGGACTGGATCGAGAGTTCCGCCAGCAGGTCCAACGCATTGCCGAAGGCATGGGCTTGCGCTGGAAGGTCGAGCAGATCTTCGATTATGCGCCGATCGACTTCGACGCCGGCTGCATCGACAGTGTCAGGCGCGCCGCCGAGCAACTGGGGTACAGCCACAGGGATATGGTCTCCGGCGCCGGCCATGACGCCTGCTACCTCAACCGCGTCGCGCCGACCTCGATGATCTTCGTGCCTTGCGTCGACGGCCTGAGCCATAACGAGGCTGAACACATCCATCCGCACTGGGCCGAGGCTGGCACCCAGGTGTTGCTGCTGGCGATGCTGGACAAGAGCGCTCGTTGACGCACAGCAGGCCACCCTCGTGCCTGCCCTGACACCTTTCACCTGCGGTGAAAACGACGTGTCTACCGGGGAACTTGTTCGTGACTGGGCGGTCACACAGTTCCTCCGGTACGGACTGAATCGTCGCGAAGGACCTGACCACCCTGGCCGGTCAAGGCAAGGGAATGACGTCAAACATGAGTGATTCAGTCGGTTTTTTACCTTGGATGATTTCACTTTGACACATGTTGAAATGGTTTTTCGTCGATGTTATAAAACAGATGTCACCCCCCACTACGGATGCATAAATCGGCGCACATTGAGCTGACCGGAGCCCGTTTCTCATGCCCAAACTCCGCACAATCAAACATACGTTTGATCTGGCTAGAGAAGTTGAAAACAACATGCCTGGGGCCAGCGAAAAAACCTATGTCGAAGTCTTGAGCTGGGCACTTCAAAAGCTGGAAATAACACGATTCGCCTATGTCTACGCCGACTCGCACTTAATTGAAAACGGCGAAATTTCCATTCATGGAAACTATCCGCAAGAATGGGTCGACACCTATCGCAAACAGGCACTCTACAAGTCCGATCCGGTCATGGCCAATGCCGCCATCACCTCATCCCCTTTTTTCTGGGCGACGATACACGACCGTGCCCGTACTCCCAACAAAGTCTTCGAGCAATCCGCCCGTTATGGTATCGACCAGGGCTTCAGTATTCCCACTCATGAGCCCGGCAGTGCTTTCGGTTCATTGCACTTGCCCTGTGTCGAAGGCGACCCTGACTTTGAACGCATCATTCACTCGAATCTGTTCCTGATCCAGGCAATCAGTACCATCATCCATCAGCACCGGCCCATTGAAGAGAACCAGGAAGAGTTGCTGTCACTGAGCCCCAGGGAAATCGAGTTTCTACACTGGCTGGCCCTTGGCAAGAACTATCAGGAGATTGGCCTGATCATGAATATCACTGAACGCACGGTGAAATTCTACGCCAAGAAAATTACCGAGAAACTGGGTTGCACCAATATCAGACAGGCCATGGTCAAGGCCATTCGCTACAATATTTTCTAACCGATAGTCCCGAGTCAGCCCCTCTTTCCTTCCCCGCGGGTCTTTCACCGCCGAGGCCGACCCGGTTATCGTCTTGATCTTTCCAGCACTGCGCCAGGAATCTTTCAGGCCAGGATAACTTTCGAGGCCAAGTTGTACAAGGCCATGCTGGCAAACAGCCCGATGACCAAGGAAACAAATTTATTGACCCTGTTGCCCGATATGAACGATGAGAAGTTGCGTTCGCAAAACGCCCCCAGACTCACCCAGACAAGAGCCACGGGCAGAATCACCAGGGAAAAGACGGCCATGAATTCCAGGTAGCTTTGCAGATGCAGGAAGGTGCCTGGCGGGGCCACGAATGAGGCGAAAAACAGCCCTTTCGGGTTGGTCAGGGTTGCCACGAACAGCGCCGAAACCGAGATGGCAGAAGGTTTTCCGGAGGCATCGGCCTGCGCCGAAAACCACAATTTCAGGGAAATGTAGAACAGGAATATCACCGCCAGGCTCTTGGTCAGCACCACCACCCATGCGTAATCCTGCGTCAGCGCATCGATGAAGAACCCCCACGCGGTGATCTGGATCAGGTAGGCCGTCCATTCGGCGAGAATCAACTTCAGTGAATAAGTCCCCAGACCACGAGTGACCCCCGACTGCAGCAGCAGCGAGTTCGTCGGACCTGGTACCAGCAGTACCGTCAGCATCGCAATTGCAACGTAGTACATGACACGCCCCCTAAAAATTCCACAATGGATTTATTTCACGCTCGACGTTTCCGCACTCTGGAAAAGTCGTTCTTCCCTGCCTCGCCGATTAAAGGCGGGCGCACCTTGCCTTTGTTTCAATTCGATGAATAATCACCCTCGATACTTCGAGTCATGAGCAATTCGTGATCGCTGTCACAGAATTGTAAAATCCGTCATGCACTCGGCGCGAGCCTGATAATGAACGGCGAGCTCGGTATTCGGGCGATGGTAATTAGACAGCAGTTATCCTTCAGCCGGCAGCTGCACTTAAGTACAGTTGCCGTGCTTACCCGGGATCAATAACAATATGCATCTATCTCCTCCTCGCGACGCATTTATGATTGGTTATGCCCCTCACTCGTACCTGTTTTCCTGGACCTCTTATATTTTTTCCAAGGTGCATGTCGCCGTCGCCAGCTACTCCGAACTCCCCTCCCATGTATTAGAGCAAATACTCAGTATTCGTAAGGCCGCCTTTATCGATCGACGCAAGTGGCATATTGCAAGCTACTGCGGCAGCGAATATGAATTCGACGAATACGACGATGACGATGCCCTCTACCTCTATACCCACAAAGGCGTTCAAGTGACCGGTTGTGTCAGACTTCGCCCCTCCTACAAACCGACCCTGATCTGTGGGGCATTGAACTTCGTCCTGAGCGATGATCGCTCCAGGCCAAACCTGATCGACTGCTGGGAAGCCAGTCGCTTTGCCTTGTTGAACAGCGACACTTCGGACAGCGGCTTTACCGAAGCCAAAGTTGACCTGCGCACCGTCGCGCTGTTCCTGGCCATGTTGCAGTTCGCCTCCACTCAAGAAATCGGTACTTATGAAGTCATTGTCGACGCCCTGATGGAGAAAGTTCTAAAACGCTCCGGCTGGACGGTCGCTCGACGCAATGTCGTGCAAGGCAGCAAAGGCGAAAAAGTCATCTACGGCACGCTGGAATGCACGCCAGCCATCTACCACCGAATACTCAGGATCAATCATGTGCAACGCCTGACCGAAAGACCGCCACCCATGGCCGCACTGCGGACTTTCGACGACGGCGCACTGCGTTCACCCAGCCCCAGCCAACTGATGACCTCGACCCACTGATACGTACCCGAAAAATCTCATGGAACCTTGGGCGGCGCCCTGCGGTTGTGCCCAACAGCAAAATGGAGACCTGATGAATCTGCAATGGCTTTTCCCCTCTGTCGGCAAGGTGATTGCCAGTACTGGCAATCGTCATTTTCCGCGCATGCTGCATGACCTGATCACGGCACAACTGCCGATCGATGCCACGCACATCACCGAACTGCGCCTCGATACCGCCGATCCGACCAGTTCGAGCATCGGCGGCGTGGGCATCAGCCCGATCTGCACCGATACCCTGATGAACGCCGCCGCGGTCAAATGGCCCGCGCCCCCCGTCGATGACGCTGTCGGGGCGTGGCCGCAAACCGAACTGACCTGCTGCCAACACGCCTCCACCCTGCACACCCGCCCCAACCACCTGCACCTGATCTGTCGTACCCGGAGTCGTTGCTACGCCCTGTCCCTCTACCGCCCCGCGCCATCGCCAGGTTTTTCCCCGCAGGAATGTGCGTTCCTCCAGGAGTTTTCCTGCGTCCTGCTGCCGATGATCGGCGAACATGTCGAGGCCCTGCAGCCAACACCGAGCCACCCCCAAGACCTTTCGGCGACCGAGGATCTGGATGGCAGCGGTCTGGATGCCTTGCGCCAGCGCTTCCTCGAACGCCTGGAAATGTTCGGGGTGAACCTGTCCTCCCGGGAAACCGAAGTCTGCGTCGGCCTGCTCGCCGGGCGCACAGCTCCGGAATTGGCCGAGCAGTTGGCGCTGCGGGTCAATACCGTGGAAAGCTATCTCAAGCGTGCCTCCATCAAGATGGGCATCGGCGGTCGCCGTTCGCTGATCCGCTGGATGCATTCGGCCGACGCCAAGGCTGCCCCGGAGAGTTCCAACACGCTGCAAAATGCCCTCTGAATCCATTTCCCGGTTATTGAAAACACCTCGATGGCGGTCCATTCCGCCTATCGGGGTACACGCACAAGCCGCTTGATCCCTTCGAGCCCGTCGTCGACATAGGTGAAAATCACCGGCACCACCAGCAGGCTAAGGACCGTCGAAGCCAGCAGGCCACCAATCACCACCACGGCCATCGGCTGGCGAAAGCCCGATTCCCCGCCCCAGCCCAATGCCGTCGGCAACATCCCCGCGCCCATAGCGATGGTGGTCATCAGAATCGGCCGGGCGCGTTTGTGACAGGCATCGATCAAGGCGTCGTGGCGACGCATGGCCTGGTCCCGGCGGGCCATGATTGCGTACTCCACCAGCAGGATCGAGTTCTTGGTCACGATCCCCATCAGCATCAACAGCCCAATGACCGACGCCATGGAAAAACTCATGCCGCCCAGCAGCAGGGCCAACAAGGCGCCGCCCAGCGACAGAGGCAAGGCCGAAAGAATGGTGAAAGGCTGCATGAAGTCATGAAACAGCAGCACCAGCACCGAGTAGATGCAGAACACGCCGACGGCCATGGCCAGGCTGAAATTGCCGAACAGTTCGCTCATCAGTTGCAGCTCGCCCTGCTCAACCAGCTTCATTTGCCCGGGCAGGTGCTGCAGGCCCGGCAGTTGCCGGGCTTCATCCATCACTTCGCCGACATTGCGGCCATTGAGTTCGATGGACAGGGTGATGTTGCGCAGGCGGTCCAGCCGGTCGATCTGCGCCGGCCCGCTGCCCATGCCGATCTCGCCCAGCGACGCCAGCGCGACCTGGCCGTCGTGGCCCCTGACCCGCAACTGGGCGATGCTCTCCAGGTCGGTGCGCACCTGCGGTTGCATGCGAACCCGCACGTCGACCTGACGCTGGGACAGGTTGACCTTGCCCAGGGACGATGAATATTCGCCATAGGTTGCCAGGCGCAAGGTGTCGGCAATGTCCTGGCTGCTGATACCCAGCTCGGCTGCGCGCACGTAGTCGGGGCGCATCTGGATCTCCGGCCGTTGCACCGCGGTACTCGATGTCACGTTGCCGATCCCCCTGAGCTGGCGCAACTGGGGTTCGAGGGCACTGGCGGTGCGTTCGAGCAGGTCGCCATCGTCACTGGCCAGGACGATGTCCAGGCGTTCCCCGCTGCGGTCGCCGCCGACATTGACTCTCACCCCGGGCAGGCTGCGCAGCGCCTCGCGCATCTTCGCCTCGACCGAGGACTGCTTGAGGGCGCGCTCGTCGCGTGGCAGCAGGTCGACCGTCAGGCTCGCCTTGCGATTGCCGCCGCCGGAGATATCGCCGCTGCCCACCGCGGCGAAAACATGCGCCACCTCGGGAATCGTGCGCAGGCGGGCATCGGCCTGCAAGACCATGGCGGCGGTCTGCTCCAGGCTGCTGCCGGGCACGAGTTCCAGGCTGATGGTGCTGCGCGCATTGTCCTGGGCCGGCAGAAAACTGGTGGGCAACAGCGGGATCAGCGCCAGGGAGCCGAGCAGCAGCAGGCCGACCAGGGCCATGGTGGTCCGGCGTCGGCTCAGGCTGGTGCGGATCCAGCCCAGGTAACGGATCATCAAGCCGCCATCCTGCTCTACATGGGACCTGGCCCTGAGCACATGGGCCGCCATCATCGGCGTCAGCATGCGCGCCACCAGCAGGGAAAACAGCAGCGCCGCGCTGGCGGTCACGCCGAACTGGCGGAACAGCTTGCCGGATATCCCGCCCATGAACGCCGTGGGCAGAAACACCGCCACCAGGGTCACGGTGGTCGCCACCACCGCCAGGCCGATTTCGTCGGAGGCCTCGATCGCCGCCTGGCGCGGGCTTTTGCCCAGGCGCAGGTGCCGGGCGATGTTCTCCACTTCGACGATGGCATCGTCCACCAGGATGCCGATCACCAGCGCCAGGGCCAGCAGGGAAATGGTATTGAGGGTGAAACCGGCAAAATACATCACGCCGAAGGTAGGAATGATCGACAACGGCAGCGCGGTCGCCACGACGAGGGTGGCCCGCCAGTCACGCAGGAACCAGCCGACCACCAGTACGGCCAGCAGCATGCCCTCGTACAGCAGGGTCATGGAGCCGCGATAGTTCTCCAGCACCGGCGCGACGCTGTTGCTCGCCTCTTCGATGCGGATATCCGCATGCTGGCCGTCGAATTCGTCGATCGCGCGGCGCACATCCGCCGTCACCCCGATATCGGAGAAACCCAGGGAGCGCATCACCTGGAAGCCGATGACCGGCTTGCCGTCACGAAAGGCCCGGGTGCTGCGCTCGGCATGGGTATCGCGGACCGAACCCAGTTGCTGCAGGGCCACCATGCGTCCATCGCCGGTGGGCAGGCGAACGGTGCCGAGCTGCGCCGGGTCGTCGATCGCCGCCAGGATGCGCAGGGCCTGCTGGCCGCTGCCCAGATCGCCCTGGCCGCCGGAGTTGTCTTTCTGCATCGCCCGCAAGCGAGCGGCCACGTCCGTCACGCCAAGCCCCAACCCTGCCATCATGGCCGGATCGAGGTCGACCTGGATCTCCCGATCCACCCCGCCGACCCGGACGACCTTGGCGACGCCCCGCACGGCCAGCAGGTGCTTGCTCAATTCATTGTCGATGAACCAGGACAAGGCTTGCTCGTTCATCCGCGGGGCATCGACCACGTAGGTCAGCAGCGCCGAGGTATTGGTGGTCAGGCGCGACACCGACGGCGTGTCGAGGCTCGCCGGCAATTCGGCCCTGGCACTGTCCACTGCGTTGCGCACTTCGTTGAGGGCTTCGTTGCCGTCCTTGTCGATGGCAAAGGTGACGTTGATGCTGACGCTGCCTTCGGTAATCGAGGTCGTCACATGTTGCAGCAGACGCAACGACGTCAGCTTGTCTTCGAGCTTGCGCGCCACCTCGGTTTCCAGTTGTTCGGGCGCCGCCCCTTCCAGCGATGCACTGATGACCACCGTGGGCAGGTCGGTGTCCGGAAAGTCCTGGATGCCGAGCCGATCCAGGCCAAACACGCCGAACAGGGTCAGCAGCACGAACAGCATGACCGCCGGTACCGGGTAGCGGATCGACAGTGCGGAGATGTTCATCGCTCGTCCGCCTTGTGGACCAGGGTCACGCTGGCCCCGTCGCTGAGGAAGGCGCCTCCGCTGCGCACGATCCGCGCCTGCTCGGTCAGCCCGGCGACGATTTCCACGGCCCGCCCGCGCCGGCGCCCGACTTCCACCCCCTGCTGGGTGACATGCATGTCCTCGCCCAGCACGAACACATAGGAGCGGCCATCGCGCAGGACCACGGCGGTATCCGGAACGGTCAGCGCCGCGCGGTCGGCCAGTTCGATGCGGCCGCTGGCGTACATGCCGGCCCGTGCCGATGAGTCGCCGGGCAAGGAGACATAGACCAGCGCGCGGCTGGTCTTGCTGTCCAGCACCGGCGCAACCAGGCGCACCCGCCCCCGCACCTGCGTGCCATCCGGCAGTTCCAGCTCGGCGGATTGTCCGGCGCGTACCTGCGGCAACTGCCGCGCATCGAGTTCGGCCTGCCATTCGACGCGACCGGCGCGGATCATCCGGAACAATTCGCTGCCGGTGGCCACCACATCGCCGAGCAGGGCCTTGCGCCCGGAGATGATGCCATCGTCCACCGCGACGATACGGGTCTGCGCGAGCCGGATGCGGGTGCTGCGCAGATCGGCGTTCGCCGACGCCAGGTTGGCCTCGGCGGTCTGTACCTTGACCCGGTACTCCTCCAGTTGCTGCTCCGACAAGGCGCCGCTCTGCCCGACCACCGCCGCGCGTCGCTCGTTGGAGCGTGCCTCCTGCAACTGTGCGGCCGCCTGGGCCACCGCGGCCTTCTGCTTGTTTTCGTCGGCCTGCACACTGGCATCGGCCAGGGTGGCCAGGACCTGCCCCTTGCGCACCCGGTCGCCGATATCGGCGTTCAGGCTGGCGATGCGCAAACTGCCGGTCTCGGCGCTGATCAGCACCTCCTGCCAGGGCGCGAGGGCTCCGCTGGCCACCAGCACCTGTGGCCAGTCTTCACGGCGCGGCTGCACCGCCTCGACGCTCAGGCTGGTAGCCACCACGGGCGTGGCCGCCGGTGCCGGCGCGGCGCGACCGAAGAGCAGCCATCCCGAGAGCGCGAGCCCAGCCAGTGCCAGCAGGCCATGGCCTGCCGTCAGCCTCATGCCCCACCCCGCTTCGGCACTTCGCCCGCCAGCCCGTCGCGGTCCTGCCAGCCGCCGCCGAGGGCCTTGTACAGGGCGATCCAGTAGCGCACCTGGTTCTGTTGCAGGGTGATCAGTTCGATTTGCGCCGACAACGCCGAGCGGCGCGCCAGCTCGCGGTCGAGCAGGCTGGCATTGCCGGCCTGCCAGTTGCGATCGACGGCCTGGAAATACGCCTCGTAACCTTGCGTGGCGCGCCGGGCATCGGCCTCCGAGCGGCGCGCGGCGTCCAGGCGCACCAGCGATTGCTCGACCTCCAGCACGGCCGTGCGCAGGGTCTGCCGATAGGTTGCCAGGGCCGAGTCATAGCCGGCCCGGGCCGAGTCCACGGCCGCCCGCCGCTTGCCGCCATCGAACAGCGGGACACTGAGCTGCGGCCCCAGGCTCCAGGTTCGGCTGTATTGGCCGGTGGTGGTGCCCACGGCCAAGGAGCCGACCAGGCCGAGACTGGGCAGGCGGTCGGCCTGGGCGGCTCCGATCTGCGCATTGGCGGCCGCCAGTTCGCGTTCGCTGGCGGCCAGGTCCGGACGCTGGCGAACCAGGTTGGCGGGCACTTCCCGCACATCCAGCAAGGCCGGCTCCGGCAGGCGCGGCGGCAGATCGCCGAGCACTTCACGCACCTTGTCCTCACTGCTGCCGGACAGGGCCACCAGACTCTTGAGCAGCACATCGCAGGCGCTTTGCTGATTGGTCAGGGTCGCGAGGCTCGCAGCGGCACTGGCATCGGCCAGCGCGGCATCGGCGGCGGAGGTGAAACCGGCCTGGTGCGACAGCCGGGTCAGGCGCGCGGTCTGTTCCTGGGATTGCGCCTGGTCGCGGTAGGCGTTGACCAACAGCTGACAGCCGCGGTACTGCACGAAGTCATCACCGACCTCGGCCGCCAGGGATACCCTGGCGTCATGCCAGTCATCGATCCGGGCCTCCAACAGATGGCGCGAAGCTTCGTCGCTGCGGCGCAGCTTGCCGAACAGATCCAGTTCCCAGCTCGCATCGAGGGTCGCCCCGGAGGTGCTGCCGACCTTGTTCAGGGCACGCTGGCTGACGCCGGCCCGCGCCTTGCTCAAGCCACCGTTGAGTTGCGGCCGGCCATCGGCCAGGCTGCCGTCCAGGGTCGCACGGGCCTGGGCGATGCGGGCCAACGCCTGGTCGAGGGACGGGCTGTCGGCCTCGGCCAGGCGCAGCAGCGCCGCCAGTGCCGGGTCGTTGAACTGCCGCCACCAGTCGTCCAGCCCTACCACCGAAGCGCCATGGGGCAGCGGCGCATACCAGCGGCTCGCCACCTTCACCTGTGGCCGCTGGTAGTCCGGACCCAGTGTGCAGCCGCCCAGCAGCGCCGCGCACAGCACGGGCAGCAGCAAGCGGGCAACAGGTTTGGCGATAGGCATAACGCTCTCGCAGACTCCGAGCACAGGTGTCAGGGGAAATGAGGACATCGGGTCAATACGGGGACGGGCACGGGAACCGCGCCCGCCCTGCCACATCGCCCTTTCGTGGCCTGCATTTAACCCCAGCGACAGTGGCCTGTCTGGCATGGGAAATGGGGACATTCCGGGGCGCCGGGCAGGAGCCGCGCGGGCTCCTGCGGTCCGCTCAATCGCGTGCCAATGCCTCGATCGGGTTGAGCCGGGCGGCATTGCGCGCCGGCACGAAGCCGAACACGATGCCGATCAGCGTCGAACAGATGAAGGCGGTGACGATCGAGCTGAGCGAGAACACCATCTTCCATTCCTTGACCAGCAGCGAGAACACATAGCCGATCCCGAACGACAGGCTGATGCCGATGATCCCGCCGAGCAGGCAGACCATCACCGCCTCCACCAGGAACTGCTGGCGGATATCCGACTGGCGCGCCCCCACCGCCATGCGGATGCCGATTTCGCGGGTTCGTTCGGTCACCGACACCAGCATGATGTTCATCACGCCGATACCGCCCACCGCCAGGGAAATCACCGCGATCAAGGACAACAGCAGGGCCAGCGACTGGCTGGTCTTCTGTACGGTCTGCATGACGCTGTCGAGGTTGTAGGTGAAGAAGTCCTTGGTGCCGTGACGCCTTTCCATCAGCTTGTTGATGTTGTCCTCGACCACCTTGCTCGGCTGCCCGTCCCTGGCCCGCACCGTGATGCTGTCCAGGAAGCGCTGGCCCAGTACGCGACCGGAAGCGGTTTCGAAGGGCATCCAGATGTTCAGGCTCTTGCTGGTGTTGAAAATGCTCTTCCTGTCCTCGGTCACGCCGATCACCGTGCACGGCAGGTTGTCCACCAGGATCACCTGGCCCAGCGGGTCCGCCGAGGCGCCGAACAGGCGGATGCGGGTGTTGTGATCGATCACCACCACCTGGGCCTGGCGCCGGGCGTCATCCTGGTTGAACGGTACCCCCAGGCCCATCTTGATGCCACGCACCTGGAAGTAGCTAGGGCTGACCCCGCTGACGGTCGCCGTCACATCGATATTGCGGTAACGCACCAGCAGGCTGCGCCCGATGTTCGGCGAGGCACTGTCGATGTAGTACTCGCTGTTGAGGGCCGCCACATCGGAAAGCGCCAGGGTTTCGATGGACCCCGCCTTGTTGTCGCCGTAGTCGTTGCCGGGGAAGATCTCGATGGTGTTGCTGCCGATCGCCTGGATATCCTTGAGCACGTACTCCTTGGCCCCCTCGCCGATCGCCACGATCGACACTACCGAAGTGATGCCGATGATGATCCCGAGCATGGTCAGCAAGGTGCGCATGCGGTGCGAGATCAGCGCCACCCAGGCCATCACGAAAGCCTCCTGGAACAGCGCCAGAGCGGCCATCAGGCGGTTGCCCTGCCGGGGCTTGGCCGGTGGGCGCTGCGCGGTTTTCCCGCCCTCCACCGGACGATTCGGATTGGGCCGGTCACTGACGATCTCGCCGTCGCGGATCTCGATGATGCGCTCGGCATGGGCGGCGACCTTGTCATCGTGGGTGACCAGGATCACCGTGTGCCCGGCCGCATGCAGCTCCAGCAGGATCTTCATCACCTCCTTGCCGCTGGCGCTGTCCAGGGCCCCGGTGGGTTCGTCGGCGAGAATGATTTCGCCGCCGTTCATCAGGGCCCTGGCGATACTGACCCGCTGCTGCTGGCCACCGGACAGTTGGTTGGGGCGGTGCTCCAGGTGCGCCGCCAGTCCCAGGCGTTCAAGCAGTTCATGGGCACGGCTGTTGCGCTTGCTCTCACCGGTGCCGGCGTAGACCGCCGGCATTTCCACGTTCTGGCTGGCCGCCAGGTGCGGCAACAGGTGATAGCGCTGGAAAATGAAACCGAAGTGATCGCGACGCAGTTGCGCCAGCTCATCGTCCGTCAGGCTGCCGGTTTCGCGCCCGTCGACCTTGTAGCTGCCGGTGTTGGCCTGGTCCAGGCAACCGAGCACGTTCATCAGGGTCGACTTGCCGGAGCCCGAGGCGCCGGTGATCGCCACCAGTTCACCGGCATTGATCGTCAGGTTGATGTCCTTGAGCGCGACGAAGTCCTTCTCGCCGGCGACGAAACGGCGGGTAATCCCCTTGAGTTCCAACAGAGGCCGGCTCATGGTCAGGCCCCCGCTACCGCGGGTGTCGCGGACGGTTCGCCAATGACCACCTTGTCACCCTCGGCCAGGCCGGTCTTGATCTCCACCCGGACATTGTTGTTGATGCCGGTCTGCACGTTGCGCACCTGGGCCTGGCCCTGCGCGTCGAGTACCCGCACCGGGAACGTGCCGTCCTTGTTCTTCTCGCCCAGGGCCGCGACCGGCACCGTCAGTACCTCCTTGGCCCGGTCACGCACGATATGCACCTGGGCGGTCATGGAAATGCGCAGGCGGTGATCGGGGTTCGGCACATCGAACAAGGCGTTGTAGAACACTGCGGTATTCTGCTTGGGCGTACCGGCGGTCTGGGTTTCCAGGAAGTTCTGCGGTGCCGGCTCGGTCCCCCTCAGCTTGGCGTAGTAGCGCTTGTCGACATCCCCCAGAATGGTGAAATACACCTCCTGACCCGGGCTGATATGAATCACGTCGGCCTCGGAGACCTGGGCCTTGATGGTCATGGTGTCCAGGTCGGCGAGCTTGAGGATCACCGGCGCCAGCTGGTTGGCGATCACGGTCTGGCCTTCCTGGGTGACGATGCCCACCACGTCGCCGCTGATGGGCGCGACGATACGGGTGTAGCCCAGGTTGACCCTGGCGGTTTCCACCTGGATCCGCGCATCCCTGATCTGGGCCTCCAGCGACAGCAGGTTGGCGGTCCGGACCTCGAAGTTCGATTGCGCGGTCTCGAAGTCCTGCTTGGAGATCGCATCGTCCTCGCGCAATTGCTTGTAGCGCTCGTAGGTGGACTTGGCATCCTTGAGCTGCGCCGCCGCCGCCTGTTTCTGCGCGGTCAGGTTCTGTTCATTGACCTGCGCCTGGCGCAGGGCGTTCTGCAGCACCACCGGGTCGATTTCCGCCAGCCACTGGCCCTCCTTGACCTTGTCGCCCAGCTTCACCTTCAGGGACTTGAGCTGGCCGGACACCTGCGCGCCGACATCGACCTGCCTGATGCCCTGCAGCACCCCGCTGGCCAGGACGGAGTTCTCGATGTCCGTGCGCTCGACACTGGCGGTCAGATACTCCGGCGGCTTGGCCGGTGCCTGGACGCTGTAGAACACGATCGCCGCCAGGACCAGCAGCACTGTCACGATTACCACTTTGCGAAACTTCAACTTTTTCATAGAAAGCCACGAATGCGTTGGAGGTTGACCCGGCGACCTCGCCGCCGGATTTCAAGAGGTTGGGTTAATGGAAGCTTCGCCACCAACTCGCCAGATGCTGCACATGTGGCGCCTTGAGGATGGTGAAATGGTTACCCGGCCCACGCCATACGGTGAGGTCCGGGGCACAACGCCGCCAGCCGTTGACCATGGCCTGCTGCTCGCGCTGGTTGCCCGCCGCGTCCAGCACCGGGTCATCGGCCAGCACCAGGCGCACGGGGCCGGTATAGACCGCCGACGGCTGGTAGCGGGTGCGCAAGGCCGAACCGAAGGCCCGCACCGGCCCGCGCATCGAGTCCGGTGCCGAGCGTTGCGGCAGCAGCCCGGCGCGGACCATGCCGGCATGCAACAGCTGCAGTTGACCGGCATCGCCCTGTGCCTCGAAGGCGGCCCGGTCGATGTCCATCGACTTGCCCGCCGCCAGTTGCATGGTCTCGATCAGGCGTTCCAGCACACCGATCGACGTGTAGGGCCTGCCGACCACACCGTTGCCGCCTGGCGATTCGCTGTCGACCAGGGTCAACGAGGCCACCTCGCGCCCCCGAGCCGCCAGGCGCAGGGCCATCTCGAACACCACCCAGCCGCCGAAGGAATGGCCGAGCAGGTGCACCGGTCCTTCGGGTTGCACACTGTCGAGCGCCCGCAGGTAGGCCTCGGCGGCAATTTCCACCGAACCGTACGGCACCGTGCGGCCATCCAGCCCGCGCGGTTGCAGGCCATGGATCGGCCAATGCGCACCGAACGCGTCGGTCAGGCCGATAAAGCCCGTGACGCTGTCGCCGGCCCCCGGTACGCAGAACACCGGCGTGTGATCGCCGCGCCCGCCCTGGATCGTCAGCAACGGCTGGTGCTTGGCGCGCACTGGCGCCGAATGCCCGGCCAGCGAAGCCAACGCCGTATTGAGCGCCCCTGCGAGGCGCTGGATATGCGGTGCCTGCATCAGGCTCTGGTGATCGCCTGCGACCTCGATACGCTGCAGCTGGCTGCGCGGCAGCACAGCGTCCCACCCCAGGTAACCGTCATGAGGCACGGCATCGTGGGCCAGCTCGGTGGCGGTGAACAGGTGCACCGGCACGCTGGTGGGGAACACGGTGTAGTGGGCCTGGGCATGCCCGTGGGCCACCTCGCGATCCAGGTACCGCCACAGAGACTCGGCCTCGTAAACAGCGAGTTCCGGTGGCAATACGCCCTGCTCGCGGCAATGTTGCAGGAGCCCTTCGAAATCGAAGTCCTGCAGCCTTGAACGCACCACGTCCAGTGCCGCCAGCGTTTCCTCGCTCACCCCCTGGGCATTCCAGAACGATTCACAGCGTTCCAGCAGATGCTGGCGATGCGCGCTGTGCGGACTCCAGCGCTCGCGGCCCTGATCCACCAGGCGCGGCATGTAGGTATCGATCAGGCCGACAAACTCCACCTCCTCGTCCAGGCTCTCCAACTGGATGGCGATCTCGTAGGCCAGCAAGCCGCCGAACGACCAGCCGGCCAGACGATAAGGCCCTTGCGGCTGGACGCTGCGCATCAGGTTCAACAGACGGCTCGCCAGGCATTCCAGGGTCTGCAACTGCGGCTGCCCGAGGGGAATGCCAGGCAGGCCATAGACCGGGATATCGCTGTCGATATGCTGGCCCAGGGTCGGGAAATACAGGTCCAGGCCGGTGAACTCGTGGACCAGGAACAACGGCCGTTGACTGCCGGTGGTGCGTACCGGCACCACTTGCTCAACCCCTGCGGGCTCGGCCCGGCTGCCCAGCAGGGCAGCCAACTGCGCGACCGTCGCGTGCTGGAACAACTCGGCCAGCGACAGCGGCAAGCCAACGGCAGCCAGTTGGCTGACCAGTCGCACCGCCAGCAGCGAATGACCGCCGAGTTCGAAGAAGTGGTCATGCCGCCCCACCCGTTCGACCTTGAGCAGTTCGGCCCAGAGTGCCGCCAATCGGCTTTCGATCTCGCCTTGCGGCGCCTCGTAGCCGCGGCTGACCAGCGCCTGGGCATCCGGCACCGGCAACGCCTTGCGGTCCAGTTTGCCGTTGGCGGTCAGGGGCAAGGCATCAAGTTGCACGTAGGCCGCCGGCACCATGTACTCGGGCAGCAAACCTTGCAGGTAGCTGTGCAGCGCCTCCGCCGGGATCGACTCTCCGGTCGAGCTGATATAAGCCACCAGACGTTTGTCGCCCGGAACATCCTCGCGGCACAACACCACGCTTTCCCTGACCTCGGGATGCTCGGCCAGGCGCGCTTCGATCTCGCCCAGTTCGACCCGGAAGCCGCGGATCTTCACCTGGGCGTCATTGCGGCCCAGATAGTCCAGGTTGCCGTCGGCACGCCAGCGCACCAGGTCGCCGGTGCGGTACAGGCGAGCATTCGGCTCGCTGTTGAATGGGTCGACCAGGAATTTTTCCCGGGTCAGTTCTTCCCGGTTCAGGTAACCCAGGGCCACGCCCTGCCCGCCGATATACAGCTCCCCTGCCACACCCACCGGCACCGGCTGGCCCTGGGCATCAAGCACGTACAGGCAGGTGTTGCCCACGGGGCGGCCAATCGGGATGCCCCCGTTGCCGACCGCGGTGATTTCGTAGGTCGCGGAGAAGGTCGTGGCTTCGGTCGGGCCGTAACCGTTGAGCAGATGCTCGGGGGCACTGTTTTCCAGTACCCGGGCGATCACCGCCGGGTCCAGCACGTCGCCGCCGACGATCAGGTAACGCAGCCGCGAGAATGCCTCACCCAGGCCCGAGGCATACTGATGGAACAACCCGGCGGTCATCCACAACACCGTCACCGACTGTTCCAGCAACAGGCGCTGGAAGTTCGCCGGGGACAGCAGGTCGTCCTGGCCGATCACCACCACGCAGCCGCCATTGAGCAGCGGTGCCCAGACATCCAGGGTACTGGCGTCGAAGGCCGGGTTGGAGGCGAAGGCCACTCGATCCCGTTCGTTGAAATCGGCGTAGCCGTTGTTGATCACCAAACGAGTGATGGCCCGGTGCGGCACCAGCACGCCTTTCGGGGTGCCGGTGGAACCGGAGGTGTACATGATGTACGCCACGCTTTCGCTGGACTGGGTGATCCCCAGGTCATCCGGATCCAGAGCGGACAGGTCCAGGAGGTCCAGTTCCACCCGCTGTGCCGAGGTCGTCAGCGACACCTGTCTATGAGTCAGCAGGACTCGCGCCTGGCTGTCCTCGATCATGAAGCCCTGGCGTTCGAGCGGTGCATTGATGTCCAGCGGCACATAGACCGCCGCGCACTTGAGCGCCGCCAATTGGCTGACCAGCAGGTCATGGCTGCGCGCCAGCAGGATCGCCACGCTGTCGCCCGGCTGCACGCCGAGGCCACGCAGGTGCCGGGCCAGGCGGTTGGCTCGGGCGTTGAGCTCGGCGTAAGTCAACGCCACGCCGTCGTGGATCGCCGCGCACGCCTCGGGACGGGCACGGACCTGGGCCTCGAACAGCCCGTGCACGGTCTGCGTGCGTGGGTAGTCGCGGTGGCTGGCGTTGAAGCCCACCAGCAGTTGCTCGCGCTCGGCATCGGGCAGGATCGTAAGCTCAGCCAACGGCGTTAGGGGCGCCTGCTCCAGGGCCGCCGCCAGGTTGACCAGGGCCGTGTGCATGTAGTCGCAGACCCGCTGCGCACCGATGCCCTCCAGGGCCGCGACGCTCAGGACGAAATCCTCACCCAGATCATCCACCGACAGCGTCAGCGGATAGTTGCTCCACTCCTCGCCGCCCAGCCCCTCGATCCCGTTCCACGCCGACAGCGCCTGACTGTCGGCCTGCACGGCGCTATGCCGGTAGTTGAGCAACGCGCTGAACAGCGGCGTCGCCGCGGCCACACCGCTGCAACGCTGGGCCAGGGCCAGGGACGCGTGCTCGTGAGCGAGCAGGTCCGTCAGGCGGTCATGGGTCGCCCGGACGCCCGCCCGGACATCACGGGCATTGACCTCGATGCGCAGCGGCAAGGTGTTGATGAACATCCCCAACGCGCGATCGGCACCCTCGCCGCCCTGCATCCGGCCCATCAGCACGGTACCGAACACCACGTCCTCGCGACCGCTGACCCCGCCGACCACCCTGGCCCAGGCCAGGTGATGCACGCTGGCTACAGTGACGCCCAGATGACGGGCGCACTGGCGCAGACGCTGGCTCAAGGCCTGGTCGACCACCCGGCGGGCCTGCTCGATGGCGCTGCCATCCTGTACCTCCTGCAGGCCGAACGGCAGGGTCGGCTCGGTGACATCGCCCAGCATCTCGCGGAAGAAGGCTTCGTGGTCGGCCTGGCTGCCGCCCAGACGCGCCTGGGCCACATAGTTGCGGAACGGTACTGGCGAGCCCAACTGCGCCTGCTGCCCCAGCAGATAGGCCTGCATCTCGTGCTGCACCACCTCCAGCGCGGTATGGTCGAGTGCCATGTGATGGAACAGCAGCACGGCCACCCAGTGCTGCCGGCTGGCGTCGTAGGCACAGGCCAGGCGCAGCAAGGGTGCCTGGCGCACATCGAGGCGGTAGTGCAGCGGGTCGAAATGCTTGCGCAATTGCTCGTCGATATCGCCGTCCTGCGCAGTCAGCGGCAACTCCTCCAGCACCAGCGGTGCCTGACGCAGGACCGCCTGCACCGGCTCGTCCAGGCCTTCCCAGAATACGGCGGTACGCAGGATGTCATGACGACCGATCACCCCCTGCAGGGCGTCGAAAAAGGCCGACAGCCGCTCGCGGTCCCGCAGGTGGAACAGCGCCTGCTGGAGATAGAGATCGCCCTGCTCCGCCGCCAGGTGGTGATAGAGAATCCCCTCCTGCAAGGGCGCCAGCGGGTAGATATCCTGCACGTTCGCCGCACCGCCCGGCACACTCGCCACCACCCGGTCGATCTGCTCCTGAGTCAGGTCGACCAGGGGCAACAGGTCCGGCGTGATGCGCTCGCAGCCGGCAGCGATCCGGTTGGCCGGCACCACGATTTCCGGGTTGCCACCCACCGCCGCTGCCAGGGCCGACAGGGTCGGCTGGCCGAACAGCACCCGCACGTCCGCGCTCAGGCCGATCTGGCGCATGCGTTCGATCAGCGTTACCGCCAGCAGCGAATGGCCGCCCAACTCGAAGAAGTGGTCATGCCGCCCGACGCGCTCAACCTTGAGCAGTTCGGCCCAGAGTTGCGCCAGCAGGTTTTCGGTTTCGCCTTGCGGGGCCTCGTATTCACGGCTGATCAGCGCGCCAGCGTCCGGAGCCGGCAGGGCCTTGCGGTCCAGCTTGCCATTGGGGGTCAGCGGCAACGCATCGAGCTGCACATAGGCCGCCGGCACCATGTATTCCGGCAACACAGCCTGCAGATGACCACGCAGCGCTTCGACCGCCAGGACGGTTTCCGGCTGTTGCGCCGTGACATAGGCCACCAGGCGTTTCTCGCCGGGGTTGTCTTCCCGTGCCAGCACCACGCTTTCCTTGACCCCGGCGCAAGCGGCCAGGCGCGCTTCGATTTCCCCCAGCTCGATACGGAAGCCACGGATCTTCACCTGGTCGTCGTTGCGGCCCAGGTACTCGATGTTGCCGTCCGGTAGATAGCGGGCCAGATCGCCGGTGCGATACAGGCGTCCGTCACCGAACGGATCGTCGAGGAACCGCTCGGCGCTCAGTTCAGGACGGTTCAGATAGCCACGCGCCACCTGCACGCCAGCGATGTACAGCTCCCCGGCCACGCCTCGCGGCACCGGCTGACGGTACGCGTCGAGCAGGTAGATCCGGGTGTTGGCCACCGGCTTGCCGATCGGCGTGTTGTCCGGGGTCTGCTCCAGCGGTCCGGCGCAATCCCAGGCGGTCACGTCCACCGCCGCCTCGGTCGGCCCATAGAGGTTGAACAGGCCGACTTGCGGCAACTGCTGCTTGAAGCGCCGCACCAGGTGCCCTGGCAGTGCCTCGCCGCTGCACATGACCCGCCGCAGAGCGCTCTGCTGCGTCTGGCCGTGGGCCAGGAACAGGTCGAGCATCGACGGTACGAAGTGCAAGGTGGTGATGCCCTGCTCGCCAATCACCTGCCGCAGGTAGGCCGGGTCGCGATGGCCGCCGGGGCGTGCCATCACCAGCCGCGCACCGTTGAACAGCGGCCAGAAGAACTCCCAGACCGACACGTCGAAGCTGAACGGGGTCTTCTGCAGCACCCGATCCGAGGCGTCCAGGCCGTATTCGTCCTGCATCCACAGCAGGCGGTTGACCACCGCGCGGTGTTCGTTCATCACGCCTTTCGGCTGGCCGGTGGAGCCGGAGGTGTAGATCACATAGGCCAGGTGCTCGGGACGAACGTCCGCGCGCAGCGGGTTATGGTCTGGCTGGGCCAGCAACCCCTCATGCCCGGCCTGGGCCGGATCGAGCAACAGGACCGGTACGTCACTCGGTGGCAACACCGACCGCAGCGACTCCTGGGTGAGGATCACTGCCGGCGCGCAGTTGCCGAGCATGTAGGTCAGGCGATCGATCGGGTAGTCCGGATCCAGCGGCACATAGGCGGCACCGGCCTTGAGAATCCCCAGCAGCCCCGCCACCATCGCCTGACTGCGTTCGACACAGATCGCTACCCGGTCGTCCGGGCCGATGCCCAGGCCGATCAGGCGGTGGGCGATACGGTTGGCCTGGCGGTTGAGCGCGTCGTAGCTCAGGCTGCCCTGCTCATCCACCACCGCGATCGTTTCACCGCAGTCGGCGACCCGTGCCTCGAACAGCCCGTGCAGGGTCAGGTCTTGCGGATAGTCGACCGCCGTGGCGTTGAAACCGTCCAGCAGTTCCTGGCGCTGCGCCTCGTCGAGCAAGGCGATCTCGCCGACCAGCGCCCGTTCATCGGCCGCCATGCCGCGCAGCATGGCTTCCAGGTAACCCAGGCAGCGCTGCATGCTCGCTTCGTCGAACAATGCCGTGGCGTACTCCAGGGTACCGAACAGGCGGTCGCCCACTTCGGTCATGTCCAGCAGCACGTCGAACTTGGCCGTGCTGCTGGTCACTCCGATGCCCTGCAGGGCCATGTCACCCAGCGCCAGATCGACATCCTCGGTGTTCTGCCAGGACAACATCGCCTGGAAGATCGGGCTGTGGGCCAGGCTGCGTTGCGGCCGGACCACCTCCACCACCTGCTCGAACGGCAGGTCCTGGTTCGCCTGGGCGGCCAGGGTCTGCTGCTTGACCTGTTGCAACAGGCTCTCGACGCTCGGTGCGGCCGAGAGGTCGACACGGATCGCCAGGGTATTGACGAAGAACCCGATCAGGTCCTCCACCTCCGCCTGCTGACGGTTGGCCGCCGGCGTACCGATCACCACGTCGTCCTGGCCGGACAGGCGGCTGAGCACTGCGGCCCAGGCGGCCATCACCGTCATGAACAGGGTGCTGCCCTGGCGCTGGCTCAGCGCCTTGAGGTCGCGGGTCAGCTCGGCGTCGAGGGCCAGGCCTACCGTATGCCCGCTGTAGTCCTGCTGTGCCGGCCTTGGCCGGTCGCTCGGCAGGGTCAGAAGAACCGGCGCCCCGGCCAGGGCCTGCTGCCAGTACTGCCCCTGCCGTTGCAGGACTTCACCCTCCAGCCAGCGACGTTGCCATAGCGCATAGTCGGCGTATTGCACCGGCAGGGCCGGCAACGGATCTTCCGCGCCCTGGCGGAAAGCCTCGTAGAGCGTGCCCAGCTCACGGGTCAGGACGCCGGCGGACCAGCCGTCGGAAACGATATGGTGCAGGGTCACCAGCAACACATGGTCGTCATCCGCCATGCGCACCAGCCGTCCACGCACCAGCGGCCCGTTCACCAGGTCGAATGGCTCGCGAGCCTCTTGCGCGGTGATGGACCGCAGTTCTTCTTCCGCCTGGGCCTGCCCGGTCAGCACCTGCCATTGCAGGTTGAAACCGATGTCGGCCGGGGCGATGCGTTGCTCCGGCTGTTGCCCCGGCAACTGGATAAAGGTGGTGCGCAACGCTTCGTGGCGGGCGACGATACGATCCAGCGCCTGCTTGAGCGCAACACGGTCCAGGCTGCCACGCAAACGCAGCCCGGCCGGGATGTGATACGCCGCGCTGCCACCGTCCAGTTGCGCAAGGAACCACAGGCGCTGCTGGGCGAACGACAACGGCAGGGCCTGCTCGCGCGACACCGGCACGATCGGCGGCTGGCTGCTGCCGGCGGCGTGCGCCAGCACCTCGGCCAGGGCCGCCAGTTCCGGCTGGGCAAAGATGTCCGCCAGGTTCAGTTCGACGCCCAGGCGTCGACGCACCTGGGAAATCAGGCGCATGGCCAGCAGCGAGTGGCCACCCCGCTCGAAGAAGTGGTCGTGACGCCCCACCTGTTCCAGGTTGAGCAGGTCCTGCCAGATCTGCGCCAGGACCGTTTCGACAGTGCCTTGCGGGGCGACCTGCTCACGGCTGGCAAAAGCCTCCTCCGCCGGGGCCGGCAGGGCCTTGCGGTCGAGCTTGCGGTTCGGGGTCAGCGGCAACGCGTCGAGCAGCACGAAGGCGCTTGGCAGCATGTACTCGGCCAGTTGCGGCGCCAGTTCCGCGCGCAGGCTGGCGGCGTCCAGGCTTGCCTCGGGTTGCGCGACCACATAAGCCACCAGACGCTTCTCGCCGGGGTTGTCTTCCCGGGCGATCACCACCGCTTCCTTGACCCCGGCGCAGTTGCCCAGGCGCAACTCGATTTCGCCCAGTTCGATGCGGAAACCGCGGACCTTGACTTGGAAGTCGTTACGCCCCAGGTACTCGATACGGCCGTCGGCCATGTAGCGGGCCAGGTCACCGGTCTTGTACATGCGCGCATCAGGCTGGTCGCTGAACGGATCGACCAGGAAGCGCTCGGCGTTGACCTGTTCGAGGTTCAGGTAGCCGCGTGCCACACCATCGCCACCGATGAAGATCTCGCCGGCCACACCGTACGGCACCGGCTGCTGATGGGCATCGAGCAGGTAGATCCGGGTGTTGGCCATCGGCTTGCCGATGGTGGCGTTGCCGCTGCCCTCGCTGCCGGCCTCGGCATCATGGCTGACGTACGCCGCGGTGCAGGACACCGTGGCCTCGGTCGGACCGTAGGTGTTGATCAGCCGGGTATGCGTCGGGCGCACTTCATCCCAGAGCTTGAGCTTCTGCGCCGACAGCGCATCGCCGGTGACGTTGATCAGCCGGACATCGGCCAGGCAGCGCGCGGCCAGTTGCGGCTGGCTGTGCCATTCGGCGGCCAGGGTGTGCCAGTGGGCGGCGGTCATGTGCAGGAAGGTCGGACGGATGCCGTAGTCCTGCGTCCCCTCGCTGCCAAAGATCTCCCGGCTTGGCGCCAGGGTGGCGCCAGCCAACAGGGCCGGGAAGATCTCCTCCACCGACAGGTCGAAGTTCAGCGTGTTCTGCTGCAGCACGGTGTCCGCCGGGGTCAGGCCGAACAGGCGCGCGGCATCGACGCTGTAGTTGACCAGCCCGCGGTGTTCGATCATCACCCCCTTCGGATTGCCGGTGGAGCCGGAGGTGTAGATCACGTAGGCCAGGTTGCGTACGCCCAGATCCGGGACCACCGGGTTGTCGTCGCGCTCGCTGAAAGCCTGGCGCTGGTCGGCGTCGAGCAGCAACCGCATCAGTTCCAGTGCCGGCAGGCGTTCCTGCAATGCACGTTGGGTCAACAGGACCGACGGCGCACTGTCCTCGATCATGTAGGCCAGGCGTTCGGCCGGATAGGCCGGGTCCAGCGGCACATAGGCCGCACCGGCCTTGAGCACGCCGAGCAGGCCGACCATCATTTCCACCCCGCGCTCGACGCAGATCGCCACCCGGTCGTCCGGACCGACGCCCAGGCCGATCAGTCGATGGGCCAGGCGGTTGGCTTCGCGGTTCAGTTCGGCATAACTCAAACGCTGATCCTGGAAGGCCACCGCGATGGCCTGCGGTTGCGCCTGCACCCTCTCCTCGAACAACTGGTGAATCGTGCTGTGGCTCGGATACGGCACTTCGGTGGCATTGAGGCCCCGCAGCAACTGTTCACGCTCGGCGTCATCGAGCAATGGCACCCTTTCCAGCACCTGCTGGTCATCGGCGACCATGGCTTCCAGCAGGCGCTGGAAGTAGCCCAGGTAACGCCGCATGGTGCCTTCATCGAACAGCGCGGTGGCATATTCCAGCGAACCGAGCAGGCGGCCCTGGACTTCGCCCAGGTCCAGCGAGAGATCGAACTTGGCCAGGGTATGCCCCGCGTCCAGGCCTTCCAGGCGCAGGTCGCCGAGGGCCAGGTCGCTGCCGCCCATGTCCTGCCAGCTCAGCATCGCCTGGAAGATCGGGCTGTGGGACAGGCTGCGCACCGGCTTGACCACTTCCACCACCTGCTCGAACGGCAGGTCCTGGTGCATTTGGGCGCCCAGGGTGGTGGTCTTGACCCGGGCCAGCAAAGCCTCGGCGGTCGGCTGCGCGCCGAGGTCGACGCGGATCGCCAGGGTGTTGACGAACAGGCCGATCAGCCCTTCGACTTCACTGCGGGTACGGTTGGCCACCGGCGAACCGATCACCACTTCCTCCTGCCCGGCCAGACGGCCGAGCAGCGCGGCCCAGGCGGCCATCACCGTCATGTACAAGGTGGTGCCGTGCCGCTGGCCGAGGGCCTTGAGGCCGCGGGTCAGCTGTTCGTCGAGGACCACCGGCAGCGCGGCACCGGCATAGTCCTGCTGGGCCGGACGGACCCGGTCGGTAGGCAGCATCAACAGCGCCGGGGCATCGGCCAGGGCCTGTTGCCAGTACCGGGTTTGCTGTTCCAGCCGCTCGCCGCTGAGCCAGCGACGCTGCCACACCGCGTAATCCAGGTAGTGCAGCGGCAACGGCGCCAGCGGATCTTCCTGGCCCTGGCTGAACGCGGCGTAGAGCGCGGCCAGCTCGCGGGTCAGGACATTCATCGACCAGCCGTCGGAGACGATATGGTGCAGGGTCACCAGCAGTACGTGATGATCCTCGGCCAGGCGGATCAGGCGGCCGCGAATCAGCGGCCCCTGTTCCAGGTCGAAGGCTTGCAGGGCTTCCTCGCTGGCGAGCGCCTGCAGTCTGGCGTCGACATCCGCCAGGCCCTGCAGATCGTGCAGTTGCAGGCTGAAGCCGGCGTCTGCCGGGGCGATCCGTTGCAGCGGCTGTTCGTCGTCGCCCAGGATGAAACTGGTGCGCAGGCCTTCGTGACGCGCGACGATGCGCTCCAGGGCCCGTTGCAGGGCCGTACGGTCGAGCACGCCGCGCAGGCTCAGGCCACCGGGCATATGGTAGGCGGCGCTGGCGCCCTCCATCTGCGCCAGGAACCACAGGCGCTGCTGGGCGAAGGACAACGGCCAGGCCTGGTCGCGGGCCACCGGCACGATTTCCGGCAAGGTGCTGCGCCCGGCCTGGGCGATCACCTGGGCCAGGTCCGCCAGTTCGGCCTGGGCAAACAGCTCGGCCAGACCCAGTTCGACCCCCAGTTGCTGGCGAATCTGCGAAATCAGGCGCATGGCAAGCAACGAATGACCACCCAGTTCGAAGAACCGGTCATGCCGGCCGACCTGGGACAGGCCGAGCAACTCCTGCCAGATATGGGCCAGGGCGATTTCGATCTCCCCTTCGGGGGCCACGTAGCCACGATGGCTCAAGGCACTGCTGTCCGGTGCCGGCAGGGCCTTGCGGTCCAGTTTGCCGTTCGGGGTCAGCGGCAGTTTTTCCAGGACGACGTAGACGGCCGGGACCATGTACTCCGGCAGTTTTTCCTGCAGGTGGCGGCGCAGGCTGTCGATCTCCACCGAAGCATGACCCTCGGCCAGGGTGTAGTAGGCCACCAGGCGCTTGTCGCCCGGCACGTCCTCGCGGGCGGTGACCACCGCTTCGTGAATGGCCGGGTGTCTGGCCAGGCGGGCGTCGATTTCGCCCAGTTCGATGCGGAAACCGCGGATCTTCACCTGGTCGTCGTTGCGGCCCAGGTATTCGATATTGCCGTCTGGCAGGTAGCGGCCAAGGTCGCCGGTGCGGTACATCCTTGCCGAAGCGTCCTGGCTGAACGGGTCCCGGAGGAAGCGCTCGGCGGTCAGATCATCGCGGTTCAGGTAGCCACGGGCCACGCCGGCACCGCCGATGTAGATTTCACCCGGGACGCCCAGCGGGACGGGTTGCTGCTGTTCGTCCAGCAGATAGAACTGGGTGTTGCCCACCGGCTTGCCGATATGCGGGGCGAAGCCCTCCTCCCGATCCATCGCCACCCAGCTGGAGTAGGTGGTGGTTTCCGAAGGGCCGTAGAGGTTGCACAGGCGCTGGACTGTGGTTTTCTCGAACAGCGATTCCACCAGGCTGCGTTTCAGCGCTTCACCGGCCACGTTGACGGTGTGAACTGAAGCAGGCAGACCATCCACTTCCAACAGCGCTTTCAACGCTGAAGGCACGGTGTTGATCAGGCCGATATCGTGCTCGCCGTGCTGCAGTTCCAGGACGTTTTTCACCACCTCGATACTGCCGCCCGAGGTCAGCGGTGCAAAGCACTCATAGACCGCCAGGTCGAAGTTCAGCGAGGTCGAGAACAGGGTCTTGTCTAAGGCTCCGTTGCCAAAGGCCCCGTGGGCCCAGGTCAGGAAGTTCACCGTGTTGCGGTGTTCGATCATCACGCCTTTCGGCAAGCCGGTCGAACCCGAGGTGTAGATCAGGTAGGCCAGATGGGCCGAGGTCAGGCCCGGCACTTGCGGATTCCGGACGGATTCGTCCTGCCAGGTGCCCTGATCCAGATTGATCACCGGTACCGACACGCCGGCCAGCAACTGCTGGGTCGCGTTCTGGGCCAGCACCACGGCCGGCGCACTGTCCTGCAGCATGTAGGCGATCCGCTCAGCCGGATAGGCTGGATCCAGCGGCACATAGGCGCCCCCGGCCTTGAGAATCGCCAGCAGGCCGACGACCATCTCGGCGCCGCGTTCGACACAGATGCCCACTCGCGAATCCGGCTGCACACCCTGCTTGCGCAAGGCATGGGCCAGGCGGTTGGCCTGCTCGTTCAGTTCGAGATAGCTCAGGCGTTGTTCACCATGCACCACCGCCAAGGCATCCGGCGTGCTTGCCACCTGGGCCTCGAACAACCCATGAATGGTCTGCGCCTGCGGATACTCCAGCGCGGTGTCGTTGAAGCCCACCAGCAACTGCTCACGCTCGTCGGCCGGCAGGATCGACAGGCGGTTGAGCGCCGTGGTCGGCGCCTGCTCCAGAGCCTGGACCAACTGCTCCAGGGCGGCTTGCATGTAGCCGCCGATCCGACGCGCGTCGATCTGTTCCACGGCCTGGATGGTGAGCATGAAAGCCTCGCCCAGGTCATCGACGTTCAGGCACAACGGATAGTTGGTACGCTCCTCCATGCTCAGGGTCTGCATACCCTGCCAGGCTGCAATCGCCTCGGACGAAGCCACGCCACCGGTGCTATGGCGGTAGTTCAGCAGGGCACTGAACAGCGGCAGCGAACCCGGTACGCCGCTGCAACGCTGGGCCAGGGACAATGAAGCATGCTCATGACCGAGCAGGGTCGACAGGCGCTCATGGGTGGCCTTGACCCCGGCCAGGGCGCCGAGGTCTCCGACGCTCAGGCGCAACGGCAAGGTGTTGATGAACATCCCCAGGGCCCGGTCGCTGCCCTCGCCGCCCAGCATCCGTCCCATCAGCACGGTGCCGAACACCACCTCATCCCGACCCGAGAGGCGGCCAATCACCTGGGCCCACGCCAGGTGCATCAGGCTCGCGGCGCTGACGCCCAGTGGCCGGGCAATGCCACGCAGGCGCAGGCTCAGGCCGCTGTCGAGCAGTTGTTGCACTTCAACGACGGCACGGCCGTCACCCTGCACGTCCTGCAGGCCATAGGGCAGCGTCGGCTCGTCGATATCGCCGAGCATGTCGCGGAAGAACGCTTCATGTTCCTCCCGGCTGGCCCCCAGGCGTGCCTGGGCCACATGATTGCGATACGGCACCGGGGCCGGCAATTGCCCGGTCAGGCCCTGCAGGCTGGCCTGCATCTCTTCCACCACCACTTCCAGGGCCGTGTGGTCCAGGGCCATGTGATGGAACAGCAACATCGCGCTGATCCGCTGGCTGAGCGGCTCCTGGGCATAGGCGATCCGCATCAGCGGCGCCTGGCCGATGTCCAGGCGGTAGTGGCGCGGATCGAACCGCTGGTGCAACTGGGCCAGTACCTCACCCGCCGCCGGATCGACCGTGACCTCTTCCAGGCTCAGTTGAGCCTCGCGCCAGACCACCTGCACCGGCTGGTCCAGGCCTTCCCAGGCCACGCTGGTGCGCAGGATGTCGTGGCGTTCGATCACGCTCTGCAGGGCCTCGGCAAACGCGGCCAGGCGCTGGCGGTCGTCGAAGGCAAACAGCACCTGCAGGACATAGGGGTCGCCCTCATGGGCGGCCAGGTGGTGATAGAGGATCCCTTCCTGCAGCGGTGCCAGGGCATAGATGTCCTGCACATTGGCTACGCCACCGGGCACGTTCGCGACGATGCGGTCGATGGCGGCCTGATCGAGATCGGCCAGGGGCAGCATGTCCGGGGTGATGCGTTCGCAGCCCGGCACGATCAGGTTGTCCGGCACGCGGACTTCCTGATGCCCGCCCACCGCCGCGGCCAGGGCCGCCAGCGTCGGTTGGCTGAACAGCACGCGCACATCGGCCACCAGACCGACCTGGCGCATGCGCTCGATCAGCTTGACCGCCAGCAATGAATGCCCACCCAGCTCGAAGAAGTGGTCATGGCGCCCCACTTGCGGCAGTTGCAGCAGCGACTGCCAGATCTGCGCGATGGCGTTTTCCACGGCACCTTCGGGGGCCGCGTATTCACGTCGCACCAGGGCTTGCGCATCCGGCGCCGGCAGCGCCTTGCGGTTGAGCTTGCCATTGGTGGTCAGCGGGAAGCTGTCCAGGCTGACGAAGGCACTGGGCACCATGTAGTCGGCCAGCGAAAGCGACAGTTGCGCACGCAGCTCGGCGGCCACCACCTCGTGGCCGGACGCGGCAACCACATAGGCCACCAGGCGCTTGTCCCCCGGTTCGTCCTCACGGGCCAGCACCACCGCCTCGCGGACACCCGTGCAGGCGCCCAGGGCGGCTTCGATTTCGCCCAGTTCGATGCGGAAGCCACGAATCTTCACCTGGTCGTCATTGCGGCCCAGATAATCGAGGCTGCCATCGGCCAGCCAGCGTCCCAGGTCGCCGGTCTTGTACAGGCGCGCCTGGGGATCCTTGCTGAACGGATTCGGCAGGAAACGTTCGGCCGTCAGCTCGTCACGGTTCAGATAACCCCGCGCCACCCCGGCACCGCCGACATACAACTCGCCGACCACGCCCACCGGCACCGGCTCGCGCCGGCTATCGAGCACGTATAGCTGCAAGTCGGGAATCCGCACGCCGATGGGGCTGACGCCAGCACGTTGCGCATCGGCCGCCACCAACGGGCAGTAGGTCACATGCACGGTGGTTTCGGTGATGCCATACATGTTCACCAATTGGGTGCCGGCGTTGGCCACCCGTGCGTACCAGGGCTTGAGCATCCCGGTTTCCAGGGCTTCGCCACCGAAGATCACCTGGCGCAGGGAGTGGCGCAATTCGCTCTCGCCCTGGGCGTTGAGCAACTGGCGGAACGCGCTCGGGGTCTGGTTGAGGACCGTGACGCCGGTAGTGCACAGCAGTGCGTAGCAATCCTGCGGCGAGCGGCTGACCAGTTGCGGCACGATCAGCAAGCGACCGCCATGCAGCAGCGCGCCCCAGATTTCCCAGACCGAGAAGTCGAAGGCGAACGAATGGAACAACGCCCAGACATCCTGCTCGTTGAATTCGAACCAGGCCCGGGTGGCCGAGAACAGCCGGGCGACGTTGCGGTGCTCGACCATCACGCCCTTGGGCAGCCCGGTGGAGCCGGAGGTGTAGATCACATAGGCGAGGTGGTGCGGGCTGATCCCGCTGACCCGCGGATTGCTGCTGGGCTGGGCCTGCAGGGCCGGGCTGCGCAGGTCCAGCCGGGGACCGTCGAAAGTCTCCAGCAGTGCCAGGCCGGCGGCATCGGCCAGCACCGCCACCGGGCCGCTGTCGCGCAACTGGTAGGCGATCCGCTCGGCCGGATAGGCCGGGTCGATCGGTACGTAGCCGGCGCCGGACTTGAGGATGCCGAGCAGGCCAACCATCATCTCCAGGCCACGCTCGACACAGATCGCCACCCGGTCATCCGGACGCACGCCCAGGGCCAGCAACTGGTGGGCCACCTGGTTGGCGCGGGCATTGAGCTCGCCGTAGCTCAGCGTGCGGTCTTCGTATTGCAGCGCCACGGCTTCCGGTTGCGCCACCGCCCAGGCTTCGAAGGTGCGGTGGATCAAGGTGTCATCGGCATAGGAGACATGCGGAGTGTTCCAGCTTTCCAGCAATTGCTGGCGCTCGCCCGCCGGCAGGATGTTCACCCCGCCCAATGGGGCTTGCGGTGTCTGTTCCAGCGCCTGCACCAGGTTTTCCAGGGCGCAGTGCATATAGTCACAGATCCGTTCGGCGCCGATCTGCGCCTCGGCCATGACCGTCAGGTTGAAGCCCTCGCCCAAGTCATTCACCGACAGGGTCAGGGGGTAGTTGGTGCGTTCTTCGCCGTCCAGGGCCTGGATGCCTTCCCAGGCGGCCAGCGCCTGGTCGGTGACACGGGTATCGATCTGCCGGTAATTGAGCAGTGAACTGAACAGCGGCGTCGACGCGGCCACGCCGCTGCAACGCTGCGCCAGTACCAGCGACGCATGCTCGTGGGCGAGCAGGTCGCTGAGTCGGGCATGGGTGGCCTTCAGGCCCTCGCGCACGCCCTGTTCGCCCAGGGTCACGCGCAGCGGCAAGGTGTTGATGAACATGCCCAGGGCCCGGTCGGCGCCCTCGCCGCCCTGCAGGCGACCCAGCAGCACGGTGCCGAACACCACATCGTCCCTGCCCGACACGACGCCCAATACCCGGGCCCAGGCCAGGTGATACAGGCTGGCGGCGCTCACCCCGAGCTGCCGTGCCTGCAAGCGCAGGCGCCGGCTCAGGTCGGCATCCACGCCCCGCTGGACTTCCTCGATGCCGCGACCATCGCCCTGCACGTCCTGCAGGCCGAAGGGCAGTGTCGGTTCCTCGATATCGCCCAGCATGTCGCGGAAGAACGCTTCGTGCTCCTCGCGGCTGATTCCCTGCCAGGCCTGGGCCACATAGTTGCGATACGGCACGGACGGCGGCAGTTCCCCCTGCCGGCCGAGCATGTGCGCCTCGATTTCGCCGCAGAGGATACGCAGCGAAGTGGCGTCGTCCACCAGGTGATGGAACAGCAGCATGCCGACCCAGCGGTTATTCGATGGATCCTGCGCGTAGCCGATGCGCATCATGGGCGCCTGACGAATGTCCAGGCGGGTGTGCCGCGGGTCCAGGCGCTCGCACAGTTGTTCGGCGATATCGCCAGCCGCCGGGTCCAGCTCCAGCCGTTCAACGCCCAGAGGCGCGTCACGCCAGACCACCTGTACCGGCGCATCCAGGCTTTCCCAGAGCACTGCGGTACGCAGGATGTCATGCCGCGCCACCACCCCTTGCAGGGCCTGGGCGAAGCTGTGCAGGCGTTCGAGGCTGTCGAAGCCGAACAGCGCGTATTGCAGGTACGGGTCGCCCTGGGTCGCGGCCAGGTGGTGATACAGGATGCCTTCCTGCAAGGGGGCCAGGGCGTAGATATCCTGCACATTGGCCAGGCCACCAGGCACGGCGGCCACCACGCGATCGATATCCTCCTGACCCAGGGAGACCAGCGGCAGCATGTTCGGCGTGATGCGTTCGCAATCGGCCGGGATGACATTCGCCGGCACCTCGATCTCGCGCTGGCCGCCCACGGCCGCCGCCAGGGCGGCCAGGGTCGGCTGGCCGAACAGCACGCGCACGTCGGCACTGAGGTCGATCTGGCGCATGCGCTCGATCAGTTTCACCGCCAGCAGCGAGTGACCGCCCAGTTCGAAGAAGTGATCGTGGCGACCGACCTGTTCCAGTTGCAGCAGGTCCTGCCAGATACGCGCAATCGCCATTTCGGTGGCGCCTTCGGGCGCTTCATAGCCACGGCTGGCCACCGCCGAGCGATCGGGGGCCGGCAACGCCTTGCGGTCGAGCTTGCCGTTGGCGGTCAGCGGGAAGGCTTCCAGATTGACGAAGGCGCTTGGCAGCATGTATTCGGCCAGCGTCTGGCGCAGTTGGTCACGCAACCATGCGGCGTCGAGTCCGACGCCGGCGGCGATGACATAGGCCACCAGGCGCTTGTCGCCCGGCTCATCCTCGCGCACCAGAACCACGGCATCGCGCACGCCCTCGCAGGCGGCCAGTTGCGCCTCGATCTCGCCCAGCTCGATACGGAAGCCGCGGATCTTCACCTGCTCGTCGTTACGCCCCAGGTATTCCAGGCTGCCATCGGCCAGCCAACGACCCAGGTCGCCGGTGCGATACAGGCGGGCATTCACGTCGGTGCTGAACGGGTTGGCAAGGAAACGCTCGGCGCTGAGTTCGGCGCGGTTCAGGTAGCCACGGGCGACCCCGGCCCCGCCGACATACAGTTCGCCGACCACCCCCACCGGTAGCGGTTCGCGACGGGCATCGAGGACATAGAGTTGCAGGTCGGGAATCCGTTTGCCGATCGGACTGGCCCCGATGCGCTGGGCATCCTCAGCCTGCAATGGGTAATAGGTCACGTGCACTGTGGTTTCGGTGATGCCGTACATGTTCACCAGTTGCGTACCGGCGTTCACGGACCGCGCATACCAGGGCTTGAGCATCGCCGTGTCCAGCGCCTCACCGCCGAAGATCACCTGGCGCAGGGCATGGGGCCGGCCGTTGTCGCCCTGGGCGGCAATCAGCTGGCGGAACGCGCTTGGCGTCTGGTTGAGCACTGTCACCCCGGCGCTGCACAGCAGTGCGTAGCAATCCTGTGGCGAGCGACTGACCAGTTGCGGCACGATCAGCAGACGCCCGCCATGCAGCAGCGCACCCCAGATTTCCCAGACCGAGAAGTCGAAGGCGAACGAGTGGAACAGCGCCCAGGTGTCCTGTTCGTTGAAACCGAACCAGTCCTCGGTGGCCGTGAACAGCCGCGCAACGTTGCGGTGCTCGACCATCACGCCCTTGGGCAGACCGGTGGAACCGGAGGTGTAGATCACGTAGGCCAGGCTCGCGGAAGTCAGCCCCGGCACCTGCGGATTGCGGACGGACTCGTCCCGTAGATCCCGATCATCGAGATTGATCACCGGCACCTGCACTGGTGGCAAGGCCTCCTGCACCGACTGCTGGCTCAACAAGGCCACCGGTTCACTGTCGCCCAGGGTGTAGGCCAGGCGCTCACGGGGATAGGCCGGGTCCAGCGGCACGTAGCCGGCACCGGACTTGAGGATCCCCAAGAGGCCGATGATCATCGCCGGGCCGCGTTCGACGCAGATGGCCACCCGGTCATCCGGGCGCACACCCAGGGCCTGCAGGCGGTGGGCCACCTGGTTGGCGCGGGCATTGAGTTCGCCATAGCTCAGGCTTTCGTCCTGATGCACCAGCGCCACGGCCTCCGGCCGCTCGGCGGCGCGGGCCTCGAACTGCTGGTGGATCAGTGCATCGGCGGGATAGGTCCGGCCAGCCTGGTTCCAGTGCTCGAGCAGTTGCTCGCGCTCGCTGGCCGGCAGGATCGAAATCGCCTGTACGGCGCTCTCTGGTGCCTGCTCCAGGGCCTGAACCAGGCCGTCCAAGGCGCTGTGCAGATAGCCGCAAAGACGTTGTGCACCGATGGCCGTCGCCACCAAGGCCGTGAAGTGGAACCCTTCCCCCAGGTCGTCGACGTTGAGGGTCAGCGGATAGTTGGTGCGCTCTTCGGCCCCGCCCAGCACCTGCATGCCCTGCCAGGCGCTCTGCGCCTGCTCGGTCACGGCCAGGCTGCTGTGGCGGTAGTTGAGCAAGGCGCTGAACAACGGCAGCGGCGCGCTCACCCCGCTGCAACGCTGGGCCAGCGCCAGGGAGGCGTGCTCGTGCCCGAGCAAGGCAGTCAGTTCGTGGTGGGTGGTCTTGACCCCCTCACGCACGCTTTGACCACCAAGGGTCACCCGTAGCGGCAAGGTATTGATAAACATGCCCAGGGCCCGGTCGGCGCCATCGCCGGCCTGCATCCGGCCCAGCAGCACCGTGCCGAAGACCACCTGGTCACGACCGCTGACCTGCCCCAGTACCTGGGCAAAGGCCAGGTGCACCAGACTCGCGGCACTCACCCCGAGCTGACGGGCCTGGGCTCGTAAACGCAGGCTCAGGCCCAGGTCCAGGGCCAGGTGGGCCTGTTCGATCTCGCTGCCGTCACCCTGCACATCCTGCAGGCCGAACGGCAGGGTCGGTTCGTCGATATCGCCGAGGCGTGCGCGGAAGAACCGTTCGTGCTCCTCCTGGCTCGCGCCCAGGCGGGCCTGGGCCACATAGTTGCGATAAGGCACAGCGGCGCCCAGTTGCGCCTGCTGGCCGAGCAGAGCGGCCTGCATCTCGTGCTGCACCACGTCCATCGCGGTGTGGTCCATGACCAGATGATGGAACAGCAGCAGCCCCAGCCAGCGCTGGTTCGGCTCGTCCCAGGCCTGGGCCAGATGCAGCATCGGCGCCCGGCGGATATCCAGGCGCACCTGGCGCGGATCGAAGCCGGCCTGCAACTGCTCGGCGATATCGCCGACGCGAGGGTCCAGCGCGCGCTCCTCGGTGCTCAGTTCGGCACGGCGCCAGACCACCTGCAAGGGCTGGTCGAAGCCTTCCCAGTGAATGGAAGTGCGCAGGATGTCATGTCGGTCGATAACCGCTTGCAGTGCCTGGACGAAGTCGTCCAGGCGGGCACGGCTGTCGAAGGCGTACTGCGCTTGCAGCACATAGGGGTCGCCCTCCTCGGCGCTGAGGTGGTGATAGAGAATCCCCTCCTGCAACGGTGCCAGCGGGTAGATATCCTGGATGTTCGGCGCACCGCCCGGCACGGTGGCCGCGATACGGTCGATGGCCGCCTGATCCAGCTCGATCAGCGGCAACATGTCCGGGGTGATCCGCTGGCAATCCGGAGCAATCCGGTTGGCCGGCACCACCAGGTCGCTGGCCGTACCCACTGCCGCGGCCAGGGCGGCCAGGGTCGGCTGGCTGAACAGCACCCGCACATCGGCACTCAGGCCTGCCTGGCGCATGCGCTCGATCAGCGTCACCGCCAGTAATGAATGACCGCCGAGTTCGAAGAAGTGGTCGTGGCGACCGACCTGCTCGACCTTGAGTACATCGGCCCAGATCGACGCCAGCAGCACTTCCACTTCGCCCTGCGGCGCCTCGTAGCCGCGGCTGATCAGGGCCTGGGCATCCGGCACCGGCAGCGCCTTGCGGTCCAGCTTGCCGTTGGCGGTCAGGGGCAAGGCATCAAGCTGCACGTAGGCCGCCGGCACCATGTATTCCGGCACGGACTCTTGCAGATGGTCGCGCAGACTCTCGATCGGCAGCACGGTTTCAGGCTGCTGCGCCGTGAAGTAGGCCACCAGACGTTTGTCGCCCGGAACATCCTCGCGGCACAACACCACGCTTTCCCTGACCTCGGGATGCTCGACCAGGCGGGCTTCGATCTCGCCCAGTTCGACCCGGAAGCCGCGGATCTTCACCTGGGCGTCATTGCGGCCCAGGTAGTCCAGGTTGCCGTCGGCACGCCAGCGCACCAGGTCGCCGGTGCGGTACAGGCGGGCGTCCGGCTCGCCGTCGAATGGGTCGGCGAGGAATTTTTCCCGGGTCAGTTCTTCCCGGTTCAGGTAACCCAGGGCCACGCCCTGCCCGCCGATATACAGCTCCCCTGCCACACCCACCGGCACCGGCTGGCCCTGGGCATCGAGCACGTACAGGCAGGTGTTGCCCACGGGGCGGCCAATCGGGATGCCCCCGTTGCCGACCGCGGTGATTTCGTAGGTCGCGGAGAAGGTCGTGGCTTCGGTCGGGCCGTAGCCGTTGAGCAGATGCTCGGGGGCACTGTTTTCCAGTACCCGGGCGATCACCGCCGGGTCCAGCACGTCGCCGCCGACGATCAGGTAGCGCAGACGGGCAAACGCTTCACCCAGGCCGGCAGCGTATTGATGGAACAACCCGGCGGTCATCCACAACACCGTCACCGACTGTTCCAGCAACAGGCGCTGGAAGTTCGCCGGGGACAGCAGGTCGTCCTGGCCGATCACCACCACGCAACCGCCATTGAGCAGCGGCGCCCAGACATCCAGGGTACTGGCGTCGAAGGCCGGGTTGGAGGCGAAGGCCACCCGGTCCTGGGGAGTGAAGTCGGCATAGCCGTTGTTGATCACCAAACGAGTGATGGCCCGGTGCGGCACCAGCACGCCTTTCGGGGTGCCGGTGGAACCGGAGGTGTACATGATGTACGCCACGCTTTCGCTGGACTGGGTGATCCCCAGGTCATCCGGATCCAGAGCGGACAGGTCCAGACGGTCCAGTTCCACCCGCTGTGCCGAGGTCGCCAGCGACACCTGGCTATGGGTCAGCAGGACCCGTGCCTGGCTGTCCTCGATCATGAAGCCCTGGCGTTCGAGCGGTGCATTGATGTCCAGCGGCACATAGACCGCCGCGCACTTGAGCGCCGCCAACTGGCTGACCAGCAGGTCATGGCTGCGCGCCAGCAGCATCGCCACGCTGTCGCCCGGCTGCACGCCGAGGCCACGCAGGTGCCGGGCCAGGCGGTTGGCTCGGGCGCTGAGCTCGGCGTAAGTCAACGCTACGCCGTCGTGGATCGCCGCGCACGCCTCGGGACGGGCACGGACCTGGGCTTCGAACAGCCCGTGCACGGTCTGCGTGCGTGGGTAGTCGCGATGGCTGGCGTTGAAGCCCGCCAGCAGTTGCTCGCGCTCGGCATCGGGCAGGATCGTAAGTTCAGCCAACGGCGTCTGGGGCGCCTGCTCCAGGGCCGCCGCCAGGTTGACCAGGGCCGTGTGCATGTAGTCGCAGACCCGCTGCGCACCGATACCCTCCAGGGCCAGGACACTCAGCGAGAAGTCTTCGCCCAGGTCGTCCACCGACAGTGTCAGCGGGTAGTTGGTGCGTTCTTCACTGCTGAGAATCTCGATCCCTTGCCAAGCCTGCAAGGCCGGTTCGGAAACCGCGTCGACGGCGCTATGCCGGTAGTTGAGCAAGGCACTGAACAGCGGGGTTGGCGCGGCCACGCCGCTGCAACGCTGGGCCAGGGCCAGGGACGCATGTTCGTGACCGAGCAGCGCGCTCAGTCGCCCGTGGACCGCCTTGACCCCGTCCCGCACCCCCTGCTCGCCCACGGTGACCCGCAGCGGCAAGGTATTGATAAACATCCCCAGGGCCCGATCGGCACCCTCGCCGCCCTGCATCCGCCCCATCAGCACGGTGCCGAACACCACATCCCGGGTGCCCGAGACCTTGCCCAGCACCTGGGCCCAGGCCAGGTGGTGCAGGCTGGCGGCGCTGACCCCCAGTTGCCGGGCCAGGGCCCGCAGTCGCTGGCTCAGGGCTGACGGCAGAACGGCACTCACCTCGTCGATAAGGTGGCTGTCGACCTGCACATCCTGCAGGCCGAATGGCAGGGTCGGCTCGTCGATATCGCCCAGCATCTCGTGGAAGAACGTTTCGTGTTCCTGCTGGCTGGTCCCCAGGCGCGCCTGGGCCACATAGTTGCGGTACGGCACCGGGCTGCCCAACTGCTCGGCCTGCCCCAGCAGATGCGCCTGGATTTCATGCCGCACCACCTCCAGGGCGGTGTGGTCCAGGGCCATGTGGTGGAAGCGCAACATGGCCACCCAACGCTGTTGGCCCTCGTCCTCGGCGAACACCAGTTGCATCAGGGGAGCCTGGGTCACGTCCAGCCGGGAGTGGCGGGTGTCGAAACGCGCCTTGAGCTGATCCGCCACCTCACCGGCACGCGGATCCAGCACCAAGGCTTCGCAATGCAGGCGGGCCTGGCGCCAGACCACCTGGACCGGTTCGTCCAGGCCTTGCCAGAGGACGGCGGTGCGCAGGATGTCATGCCGGTCGATGACCTGTTGCAACGCCTGGGCAAAGGCGTCCAGCCGCTGACGGTCCGCCACGTTGAACAGGGCATGGAGAACATAGGGATCACCCTGCTCGGCGGCCAGGTGATGATAGAGAATGCCTTCCTGCAGCGGTGCCAGCGGATAGATATCCTGCACATTCGCCGCACCACCCGGCACGCTGGCGACGATTCGCTCGATCGCCGCCTGGTCCAGGTCGATCAGCGGCAGCATGTCCGGAGTGAGGTGCGTGCAGCCCGGCGGGATGGCATTGGCCGGGACCACGATCTCACGTCCGCCACCCACGGCAGCGGCCAGCGCGGCCAGGGTCGGCTGATTGAACAGCACCCGCACATCGGCGCTCAGACCGGCCTGGCGCATGCGTTCGATCAGGCTCACGGCGAGCAGCGAATGCCCGCCCAGTTCGAAAAAGTGATCATGACGTCCGACCTGCTCGACCTTGAGCACCTCGGACCAGATCCGTGCCAGGGTGATTTCGGTTTCGCCTTGGGGAGCCTCGAAGCCACGATGGCTCAAGGCACTGCTGTCCGGTGCCGGCAGGGCCTTGCGGTCCAGTTTGCCATTCGGCGTCAGCGGCAGTTTTTCCAGGACGACGTAGACGGCCGGGACCATGTACTCCGGCAGTTTTTCCTGCAGGTGGCGGCGCAGGCTGTCGATCTCCACCGAAGCATGACCTTCGGCCAGGGTGTAGTAGGCGACCAGGCGCTTGTCGCCCGGCACATCCTCGCGGGCAGTGACCACCGCTTCGTGAATGGCCGGGTGTTTCGCCAGGCGGGCATCGATTTCGCCCAGTTCGATACGGAAACCGCGGATCTTCACCTGGTCGTCGTTACGGCCCAGGTATTCGATGTTGCCATCCGCCAGGTAGCGACCGAGGTCGCCGGTGCGATACATCCTTGCCGAAGCGTCCTGGCTGAACGGGTCCCGGAGGAAGCGCTCGGCGGTCAGGTCGTCACGGTTCAGGTAGCCACGGGCCACGCCGGCACCGCCGATGTAGATTTCACCCGGGACGCCCAGCGGGACGGGCTGCTGCTGTTCGTCCAGCAGATAGAACTGGGTGTTGCCCACCGGCTTGCCGATATGCGGGGCGAAGCCCTCCTCTCGATCCATCGCCACCCAGCTGGAGTAGGTGGTGGTTTCCGAAGGGCCGTAGAGGTTGCACAGGCGTTGCACGCCGGTTTTCTCGAACAGCGATTCCACCAGGCTGCGTTTCAGCGCTTCACCGGCCACGTTGACGGTGTGGACTGAAGCAGGCAGACCATCCACTTCCAACAGCGCTTTCAACGCTGAAGGCACGGTGTTGATCAGGCCGATATCGTGCTCGCCGTGTTGCAGTTCCAGGACGTTCTTCACCACCTCGATGCTGCCGCCCAAAGTCAGCGGTGCAAAGCACTCGTAGACCGCCAGGTCGAAGTTCAGCGAGGTCGAGAATAGCGTCTTGTCCAAGGCCCCGTTGTCGAAGGCCCCGTGGGCCCAGGTCAGGAAGTTCACCGTGTTGCGGTGTTCGATCATCACGCCTTTCGGCAAGCCGGTCGAACCCGAGGTGTAGATCAGGTAGGCCAGATGGGCCGAGGTCAGGCCCGGCACCTGTGGATTCCGGACGGACTCGTCCTGCCAGGTGCCCTGATCCAGATTGATCACGGGCACCGACACGTCGGCCAGCAACTGCTGGGTCGTATTTTGGGCCAGCACCACGGCCGGCGCACTGTCCTGCAGCATGTAGGCGATCCGCTCGGCCGGATAGGCTGGATCCAGCGGCACATAAGCGCCCCCGGCCTTGAGAATCGCCAGCAGGCCGACAACCATCTCGGCGCCGCGCTCGACACAGATCCCCACGCGGGAGTCCGGCTGCACACCCTGCTTGCGCAGGGCATGGGCCAGGCGGTTGGCCTGTTCGTTAAGCTCGCGATAGCTGAGTTTCCTGCCGTCATGGACCACCGCCAACGCGTCCGGCGTACGCTCCACCTGGGCCTCGAACAACCCATGAATGGTCTGCGCCTGCGGATATTCCAGCGCGGTGTCGTTGAAACCCACCAGCAACTGCTCGCGCTCGTCGGCCGGCAGGATCGACAGGCTTTGCAGCGACGCTTGCGGCGTATGTTCCAGTGCTTCCAGCAACTGCTCCAGCGCCGTGCGCATGTAGCCACACACCCGCTGCGCACCAACCGAGGATGTCACCAACGCGGTCAGCTTGAAGCCTTCGCCCTGGTCGTCGACGTTCAGCGTCAGCGGATAGTTGGTGCGTTCTTCCTCACTGAGGATATGGATACCCTGCCAGGCCTGCATGGCCTGTTCGGACACACTGCCCACGGCGCTATGCCGGTAATTGAGCAGGGCGCTGAACAGCGGCAGTGGCGCCGCCACGCCACTGCAGCGCTGGGCCAATGCCAGGGACGCATGCTCATGCCCCAGCAACGCGGTCAACCGCGCATGGGTCGCCTTGACTCCGGCGCGTACCCCCTGCCCACCCACCGCGACCCTCAGCGGCAAGGTATTGATGAACATCCCCAGCGCCCGGTCGGCGCCCTCTCCGCCCTGCATCCGGCCCATCAGCACGGTGCCGAACACCACATCCTGCCGGCCCGAAACCTTGCCCAGCACCTGGGCCCAGGCCAGGTGCATCAGGCTCGCGGCACTCACCCCCAGGTGCCGGGCCTGAGCGCGCAGGCCCTGGTCCAGCCGCTTGTCCAGCAGCAGGCTGGCCTCGTCGATATCCCGACCCTCGCCCTGCACGTCCTGCAACCCGAACGGCAGGGTCGGTTCGTCGACCTCGCCGAGCATGTCACGGAAAAACGCTTCGTGATCGGCCTGGCTCACACCCAGGCGCGCCTGGGCCACGTAGTTGCGATACGGCACCGGTGCCGGCAGGGTTTGGGCCTCGCCCAGCAGCCAGGCCTGCATTTCATGTTGCACCACCTCCATCGCCATATGGTCCAGGGCCATGTGATGGAACAGCAGCATCGCGGTGATGCGCCGGTTGAGCGGATCTTCGGCATAGGCCAGACGCATCAGTGGAGCCTGGCCGATGTCCAGGCGGTAGTGCCGGGGGTCGAAACGGCCATGCAGTTGCGTGCCGATATCACCGGCCGCCGGGTCGAGCTCGAGCGCATCCAGGTGCAGTCTCGCCTGGCGCCAGACCACTTGCACAGGCGCATCCAGGCCTTCCCAGACCACCCCGGTGCGCAGGATGTCATGGCGGTCGATGACCGTCTGCAAGGCCTGGACAAAGGCGTCCAGGCGCGGGTGATCATCGAAGGCGAACTGCGCCTGCAAGACATAGGGGTCACCCTGCCCGGCGGCCAGGTGGTGATAGAGAATCCCCTCCTGCAACGGCGCCAGCGGATAGATATCCTGCACATTCGCGACACCACCGGGTACCGTCGCCACCACCCGGTCGATCTGCGCCTGGGTCAGGCTGACCAGTGGCAGCAGGTCCGGGGTGATCCGCGCGCAATCCTGCGCAATCAGGTTGGCCGGCACGCTGATCTCGCGTCCGCCTCCCACGGCGGCGGCCAGGGCCGACAGGGTCGGCTGGCTGAACAGCACGCGCACGTCGGCACTCAGGCCCAACTGGCGCATGCGCTCGATCAGGCTCACCGCCAGCAGCGAATGGCCGCCCAATTCGAAGAAGTGATCGTTGCGCCCGACACGCTCGACCTTGAGCAGGTCGGCCCACAGCTGTGCCAGGGTGGTTTCCAGTTCGCCCTCGGGCGCCTCGAACTCGCGACTGGCATAGGCGTCGGCGTCCGGCGCCGGCAAGGCGCGGCGATCCAGCTTGCCGTTGGCGGTGAGCGGGAACGACTCCAGGATCACGAAGGCACTCGGCACCATGTATTCGGCCAGGGACGCCGCCAGCTCGCTGCGCAGCGCAGGCACCGACAAGGCGTTGCCTGGCTCGCCAACCAGATAGGCCACCAGGCGCTTGTGCCCGGACTCGTCCTGGCGGGCCAGCACCAGCGCTTCCCTGACGCCCGCGCAGGCGGCCAGGCGTGCCTCGATCTCCCCCAGTTCGATGCGGAAACCGCGAATCTTCACCTGGTCGTCGTTACGCCCGAGGTACTCGACAACACCGTCCGCGTTCCAGCGCGCGAGGTCGCCGGTACGATACATCAGCGCCCCGGCCTGGTCGCTGAACGGGTCGGCGATGAATTGCGTGGCGTTCAGTTCCGGCCGGTTCAGATAGCCCTTGGCCACGCCCTGCCCGCCGATATACAGCTCGCCGGCCACGCCCACCGCCACCGGTTGGCGCAAGGCATCGAGGATATAGACCTGGCTGTTGCCGATCGGCCGGCCGATGGGAATCGCACCGTTGCCGGCCGAGGTGATTTCATGGGTGGTGGAAAAGGTCGTGGCCTCGGTCGGGCCGTAGCCGTTGAGCAGATGCCCGGGGGCACCTTCGGCCAGCACCCGGGCGATCACCGAAGGATCCAGCACATCGCCACCGACGATCAGATAGCGCAATTGTGCGAAGGCGTCCATCAGGCCGGCGGCATACTGATGGAACAGGCCGGCGGTCATCCACAGCACGCTGACCGACTGGGTCAGCAGCAGGGCGCGGAAGTCCTCCAGGGACAGCAACACCGACTGTTCCACCACCACCACGCAGCCGCCGTTGAGCAGCGGTGCCCAGACATCCAGGGTACTGGCGTCGAAGGCCGGGTTGGAGGCGAAGGCCACCCGATCCTGCCTGTTGAAATCGGCGTAGCCGTTGTTGAGCACCAGGCGGCTCACCGCGCGGTGCGGCACCAGTACCCCCTTGGGGGTTCCGGTGGAGCCGGAGGTGTACATGATGTACGCCACCGACTCGGCGCCCGACAGCGGCTGCGGGTTCGACACGTCGGTGACCAGCGCCAGCGCGTCCAGATCTACCCGCCGGACACCCTCCGGCACCTCGCTGGAGCCGCGGGTCAATACCTGCCGCGCCTCGCTGTCATGCAACATGAACGCCTGGCGCTCGGCGGGAGCATTGATATCGAGCGGCACATAGGCGGCGCCGCACTTGAGGATTGCCAACTGGCCGGCCAGCAGGTCGAAGGAACGCTCCAGCAGCAGGCCCACGCGATCGCCCGGCTGTACCCCGAGACCGGCCAGATACTGCGCCAGGGCATTGGCCCGGCCGTTGAGTTGCCGGTAGGTCAATGCCTGCCCGCCCTGCACGGCAGCCAACGCATCGGGCTGCGCCGCCACCTGCTGCTCGAACAGCTGTACCAGGCTGCTGTGCCGTGGATAGTCACGCGCCGTGGCATTGAAGCCATGCAGCACCTGCTGGCGTTCGGCGGCCGAGAGGATCTCCAACTGCTGCAACGGTGTCTGCGGCGCTTGCTCCAGGGCTTCCACCAGCGCCGCGAGAGCCGCCAGCATATAGTCACCGATACGTTGCGCACCGATCTCCACCAGGGTCTGGACGGCCAGGCTGAACCCCTCGCCAAGATCGTCCACCGACAGGGTGATCGGATAGGTGCTCTGCTCGTCGCCACCCAGGCTCTGCAAGCCGGCCCAGGCCCGGGCGGTCTCGGCCGAGACCTGCGAGCCGGTGGCGCTGTGGCGGTAGTTGAGCAGCGAGCTGAACAAGGGCGTCGGGGCAGCCACCCCACTGCAACGCTGGGCCTGGGCCAGGGACGCGTGTTCATGACCGAGCAAGGCGGTCAGGCGTGCGTGGGTGGTCCTGACCCCTTCGCGGACCGCGTGCCCCTCGAGTTTCACCCGCAACGGCAGGGTGTTGATAAACATGCCCAACGCCCGGTCGGCGCCCTTGCCGCCCTGCATCCGGCCCATCAGTACGGTGCCGAACACCACATCGGACTTGCCCGACACGGCGCCCACCACCCGCGCCCACGCCAGGTGATGCAGGCTGGCGGCACTGACGCCCAAGTGGCGGGCCTGGTCGCGCAGACGCCGGCTCAGATCGGCGTCGACAGGAAGGTGCAGCTCTTCGATCCGCGGGTTGCCGCCAGGTATTTCCGCTACGCCAAATTGCAGGGTCGGCTCATCGACGTCCGCCAGCATGTCGCGGAAAAAGCCTTCATGGGCATCGGCGCCGGTACCGAGCCGGACCTGCGCCACATAGTTGCGGTAGGGCACCGCCTCGGGCAACGCGTGTCCTTCGCCGAGCAGGTAGGCCTGCATTTCGTATTGCACCAGCTCCAGCGCGGCATGGTCGATGGCGATGTGGTGGAACAGCAGGAGCGCGACCCAGCGCGCATTGGCCCGGTCCTCGGCGCACACCAGGCGCATCAGCGGGGCCTGGCGCAGGTCCAGGCGGTAATGCCGGGGATCGAAACGCTCACACAGGCGGGTCTCGATATCACTGTCTCCGGGTGCCAGGGCGACTTCCTCCACCGCCAGCGTCGCCTCGCGCAAGACCACCTGCATCGGCTCATCGAGGCCTTCCCAGACCATCGCCGTGCGCAGGATATCGTGCCGGTCGATCACCGCTTGCAGGGCCTGGGCGAAATCGTCGAGACGTTCGCGGCTCTCGGCCGCGAACAACGAACGCAATACATAGGGATCGCCCTGCCCGGCGGCCAGGTGATGGTAGAGAATCCCCTCCTGCAGGGGCGCCAGCGGGTAGATGTCCTGCACGTTGCCGGCTCCGCCCGGCACCGATTCGACAATCCGGTCGATGGCGGCCTGGCCAAGGTTGGCCAACGGCAACATCTGCGGCGTGATGCGCAAGGCCGGACTCAGCCATTCCCCTCCGTTTCGAGCCACCAGCCTGAGCAGTTCCGCCTTGTGCACGACCAGGCTATCGAAGACGGCGCTGTCAAGGCCCTCGTCGTCACCAAGAATCACCAGATTGTCTTCTTCCAGTTGAAGGCCAATCGCGTGCGTGGAAAGAACTGCCATCAATTCGCTGAAGTGCATCGAATAACCTACTGTTTATCATGTCGGAGAGGGTTGACAACCCAAGGGCTCGGTGTCGGAGACAGCGTTCGCGCGATAAAAACGGAGGGGCTTCGAGGTTCGAAGACAGCATGGCAATCGGGATGCAGGCGTGACCGGCGCCGCGGCGGCAAATGCTCGCGGACCACTGACACATGCGAAACAACCCCTATTCGCCATGCTCCCCACAGGCCTCGAAAATTAGAGCATCCACCTGGGACTGTCTGTCATGGGAAGCCGGGACAAGGCTCGGCCCTGCGAGAGTTCGACGTGTTGCCAGGGGGGATGGGGGGAGAAAAACGGCTCCGTACCTGACCGATCGGCAATCGGTCAGGTACGGAGCCAGGGCTTCAGATAACGCGTTTGCGCTTGAGTGTCGGAACCTTCGCCTGCGGTACCTCCACCTGTTGTGTCGTACCCACCGACGCGGCTACCTGGGCCAGTGTCGGCTGGCCGAACAGCACCCGGACATCGGCTTCCAGGTCCGCCTGGCGCATACGCTCGATCAGGCTGACCGCCAACAGCGAATGCCCACCCAGCTCGAAGAAGTGGTCATGCCGCCCCACCCGCTCGACCTGGAGCAGATCCTCCCAGAGCGCCGCCAGCTTGATCTCCACCTCACCCACCGGGGCTTCGTAGACACGCGAAGCGTAGGCGCTGCTGTCCGGTGTCGGCAGAGCCTTGCGGTCCAGCTTGCCGTTGGGGGTCAGGGGCAACCGCTCGAGCTGCACATAGGCCGCGGGCAGCATGTAGTCCGGCAACAACCCGCGCAGATAAGTGCGCAGGCTGCCGCTGTCGGACACAAGCCCCGTAACGGCCGGAGTGAAGTACGCCACCAGGCGGGTTTCTCCCGGCACGTCCTCCCGGGCCATCACCACCGCCTCACGCACGTCGGCGTGCCTGGCCAGACGCGCCTCGATCTCGCCCAGTTCGATACGGAAACCGCGGATCTTCACCTGGTCGTCGTTGCGGCCCAGGTATTCGATGTTTCCATCCGCCAGGTAGCGACCGAGGTCGCCGGTGCGATACATCCTTGCCGAAGCGTCCTGGCTGAACGGGTCCCGGAGGAAACGCTCGGCAGTCAGATCATCACGGTTCAGGTAGCCACGGGCCACGCCGGCACCACCGATGTAGATTTCACCCGGCACGCCCAGCGGGACGGGCTGTTGTTGCTCGTCCAACAGGTAGAACTGGGTGTTGCCCACCGGCTTGCCGATATGCGGGGCGAAGCCGTCTTCGCGGTCCATGGCCACCCAGCTGGAGTAGGTGGTGGTTTCCGAGGGGCCATAGAGGTTGCACAGGCGCTGGACTGTGGTTTTCTCGAACAGCGATTCCACCAGGCTGCGTTTCAGCGCCTCGCCGGCCACGTTCACCGTGTGCACCGATTGCGGCAGGCCGTCGACTTCCAGCAGCGCCTTGAGTGCCGACGGGACGGTGTTGATCAGGCCAATGTCATGCTCGCCGTGCTGCAGTTCCAGGACGTTCTTCACCACCTCGAGGCTGCCGCCCGAGGTCAGCGGTGCAAAGCACTCATAGACCGCCAGGTCGAAGTTCAGCGAGGTCGAGAACAGCGTCTTGTCCAAGGCTCCGTTGCCAAAGGCCCCGTGGGCCCAGGTCAGGAAGTTGACCGTGTTGCGGTGTTCGATCATCACGCCCTTGGGCAAACCGGTCGAACCCGAGGTGTAGATCAGGTACGCCAGGTGTGCCGAGGTCAGGCCCGGCACCTGTGGATTCAGGACGGACTCGTCCTGCCAGGTGCCCTGATCCAGATTGATCACCGGCACCGACACGCCGGCCAGCAACTGCTGGGTCGCGTTCTGGGCCAGCACCACGGCCGGCGCACTGTCCTGCAGCATGTAGGCGATCCGCTCGGCCGGATACGCCGGATCCAGCGGCACATAAGCGCCCCCGGCCTTGAGAATCGCCAGCAGGCCGACGACCATCTCGGCGCCGCGCTCGACACAGATCCCCACGCGGGAGTCCGGCTGCACACCCTGCTTGCGCAGGGCATGGGCCAGACGGTTGGCCTGCTCGTTCAGTTCGCGATAGCTGAGTTTCCTGCCGTCATGGACCACCGCCAGGGCATCCGGCGTACGCTCCACCTGGGCCTCGAACAACCCATGGATGGTCTGCGCCTGCGGATACTCCAGCGCGGTGTCGTTGAAGCCCACCAGCAACTGCTCGCGCTCGTCGGCCGGCAGGATAGAAAGGCCGCCCAGTGGTGCCTCGGGCTCCTGTTCCAGGGCATCCACCAGACTCTCCAGCGCGGCCTGCATATATCCGCAGACCCGCCGTGCATCGATGCCGGCAACCGCCTGCACCGTCAGGCCGAAGCCCACACCGTCATCATCCACCGACAGGGTCAGCGGGTAGTTGGTACGCTCGGCCCCACCCTGGCTTTCGATACCCTGCCAGGCATCCAGAACCTGCTGGCTGGCTTCACCGCCACCATGCCGGTAGTTGAGCAAGGCGCTGAACAGCGGCATCGATGCCGGCACGCCACTGCAACGCTGGGCCAATGCCAGGGAAGCATGTTCATGACCGAGCAGCGCGGTCAACCGGCCATGGGCCGCCTTGAGGGCACTGTGGGTACCCTGCTCGCCCAGGTCCAGGCGCAGTGGCAAGGTGTTGATGAACATGCCCAGGGCCCGGTCGCTGCCCTCGCCGCCCTGCATCCGGCCCATCAGCACGGTACCGAACACCACTTTTTCGCGTTGACACAGACGGCCCAGCACCATGCCCCAGGCCAGGTGCGCCAGGCTCGCCGGGCTGACTCCCGCCTGGCGGGCTCGACCACGCAGGCGCCGAGACAGATCGGCACTCAGTCCCGCGTGAGCCTCGGCGATCGCCTGTCCATCGCCCCTGACCTCTTGCCGTTCGAACGGCAGGGTCGGTTCGTCGACATCGCCGAGCATCTCGCGGAAGAAGCTTTCATGGGCCTGCTGGCTCACGCCCAGTCGTGCCTGAGCCACATAGTTGCGATACGGCACGGCCGGCGCCAACGAGGTCGCCTGTCCACGCAGGAACGCCTGCATTTCCTGTTGCACCACCGCAAGGGTGGTGTGGTCGATGGCGATATGATGGAACCGCAGGACACCCAGCCAACACCCGCTGGACGCCTCTTCGGTGACGGCCAGCTGCAGCAGCGGTGCCTGATGGAGATCGAGGCGGCAATGCGCCGGATCGAAGCGTTGCAGCAGTTGCGCCGAGAGTTCACCGTCGCGCGGATCGAGCCCGAGGGGCTCGAGCTTCAGCCGGGCACGACGCCAGACCACCTGCAACGGCGTCTCCAGGCCCTCCCAGACGATCGATGTGCGCAGGACATCATGCCGTTCGATCACGCTCTGCAACGCCTGGACAAAGTCGTCCAGGCGACTGCGGCTGTCGAAGCGGAACTGCGATTGCAGCACATAGGGGTCCCCTTCACCGGCAGACAGGTGATGGAACAGAATGCCCTCCTGCAACGGTGCCAGCGGATAGATGTCCTGCACGTTTGCCGCACCGCCCGGCACCGTCGCCACCACCTGGTCGATCTGCGCCTGGGTCAGGCTGACCAGCGGTAACAGGTCTGGAGTGATGTGTTCACAAGGCTCGGGGATCCGGTTGGCCGGCACCGCGATGTCCGTGCCTTGGCCCACTGCCGCCGCCAGCGCCGCCAAGGTCGGCTGGCCGAGCAGTGCCCGCACATCGGCACTCAGACCGGCCTTGCGCATCCGCTCGATCAGCGTGACCGCCAGCAGCGAGTGGCCGCCGAGTTCGAAGAAGTTGTCGTGACGACCGACCCGGTCGAGGTGCAGCAGGTCGGCCCAGATAGCGGCCAGGCGCTCCTCGACCTTGCCCAGCGGCGCTTCGTACTCGCGGCTGGATACGGCGCCATCCGGTGCCGGCAGCGCCTTGCGATCCACCTTGCGGTTAGGCGTCAAGGGCAAGGCATCGAGTTGCATATAGGCCGTCGGAACCATGTACTCGGGCAATGCCGCTTGCAGATGCTCGCGCAGGCTCTGGATCGGCAGCACGGTATCCGGCTGCTGCGGCGTGAAGTAGGCCACCAGGCGTTTGTCGCCCGGTTGATCCTCCCGTGCCACCACCACGCAGTCCTTGATCCCGGGATACGTGGCCAGACGGGCCTCGATCTCGCCCAGTTCGATGCGGAAGCCGCGGACTTTCACCTGGTCGTCGTTACGGCCCAGGTACTCGACCGTGCCGTCCGGCCGATAGCGCGCCAGGTCGCCGGTGCGGTACATGCGCCCATCGTGGAACGGATCGTCGAGGAAACGCTCGGCGGTCAGGTCCGGACGGTTCAGGTAGCCGCGCGCCACTTGTACGCCGGCGATATACAGCTCGCCCGCCACGCCCAGCGGTACCGGCTGGCGGTTGTCGTCCAGCAGGTAGAGCCGCGTGTTGGCCATCGGTTTGCCGATCGGCACTGTCGCCGACAGGATGGCCGGGTCGCCCGGTGCATCGACGCGCGCGACACAGGCCCAGATGGTGGCTTCCGTGGGGCCGTAGAGGTTCCACAGTTCGCGGCTGCGCGCCTGCAGCTCACCGGCCAGGTTGCGCGGCAGGGCTTCGCCGCCGCAGAAGATCCGCAGGTCCGGCTTGCCGGCCCAGCCACTGCTGACCAGCATTTGCCAGGTGGCCGGGGTGGCCTGCATCACGGTGATCCGCTGCTCCTCGAGCTGGCGCTGCAAGTGCAAGGCGTCCACGGTCGCCTCACGGGAGGCCAGGACCACACAGGCCCCGCTGACCAGGGGCAGGTACAGTTCGAGCGCGGCGATGTCGAAGGAAATCGTGGTGACCGCCAGCAGCCGATCATCAGGCGAAAGCCCCGGTTCGCGGCCCATGCCGTGGAGGAAGTTGCCCAAGGCCCGGTGGCTGATCTGCACGCCTTTCGGCAGCCCGGTGGAGCCCGAGGTGTAGATCACGTAGGCCAGATGTTCAGGATGAAGGTCATGACGCAGTGGATTGGTCTCGGGCTGCGCCAGGAAGCCTTCGCGCTCGGCCAGCCCGGGATCGAGCAGCAACACCGGTACGCTGCTGGTGGGTAGGATCGGCTGCAGGCTTTGCTGAGTGAGAGTCGCCACCGGAGCGCTGTTTTCCAGCATATAGGTCAGGCGATCGAGCGGGAAATGCGGGTCCAGCGGCACGTAGGCGGCGCCGGCCTTGAGAATGCCCAGCAGCCCCGCCAGCATGTCCACGCCGCGCTCGACACAGATCGCCACCCGATCATCGGGGCCAACACCCCATTCGATCAGGCGGTGGGCGATACGGTTGGCCTGGCGATTGAGTGCGTCATAGGTCAGGCTGCCGTTCTCGTCGACGACGGCGAGCGAATCGCCACAGGCCGCCACCCGGGCTTCGAACAACCCGTGCACGGTCTCGTCCCGAGGATAGTCGACCGCGGTCGCATTGAAGCCCTCCAGCAACAGCCGACGCTCATCGTCCGGCAACACCGACAACAGCGGCAACGGCACCTCGCTGGCCTGCTCCAGTGCCTCGACCAGACTGTGCAAGGCTTGGTGCATATAGGCGCAGATCCGCTTGGCCTCGATCACTGGAACGGTCTGGGCGGTCAACAGGAGATCTTCGCCCAGGTCGTCGACACTGAGGCTCAACGGATAGTTGGTGCGCTCCTCCGCGCTCAGGTATTGCATGCCATGCCAGGCTGCCCGCGTCTCGTCAGTCACGGCGTAATTGCTGTGGCGATAGTTGAGCAACGCGCTGAACAACGGCAGCGGCGCGCTGACGCCACTGCAACGTTGGGCCAGCGCCAGGGAGGCGTGCTCATGCCCGAGCAACGCGGTCAGTTCGTCATGGGTCGCCTTGACGCCCTCGCGCACATTGCGCCCGCCCAGGACCACTCGCAGCGGCAAGGTGTTGATAAACATGCCCAAGGCGCGGTCGGCACCGTCGCCGCCCTCCATCCGGCCCATCAGCACCGTACCGAACACCACATCGTCGCGGGCAGAAACCCGACCCAGCACCTGGGCCCAAGCCAGGTGCACCAGGCTCGCCACACTCACCCCCGCCTGCCGGGCCTGGGCCCGCAAGCGTTGACCGAGGGCAACACCCACCGTCAGTTGGGCCTCCTCGATGCCCTGTCCATCACCCTGGACCTGCTGCAAGCCGAACGGCAAGGTCGGCTCCTCGATATCACCGAGACGTTCACGGAAGAATCGCTCGTGCTCTTGCTGGCTAACGCCCAGGCGGGCCTGGGCCACGTAGTTGCGATACGGCACCGGCGCGCCCAGTTGCGCCTGCTGACCGAGCAGATAGGCCTGCATTTCATGGCTCACCACGTCCATCGCGGTGTGGTCCATCGCCAGGTGGTGGAACAACAGCAACGCCAGCCAGCGCCGGTTCGGCGCATCCCAGGCCTGGATCAAGCGCAGCATGGGCGCCTGACGAATATCGAGGTGATAATGTCGGGCGTCGAACCGCTGAAGCAGTTGGGTCGCCACATCGCCGGCCCGCGGGTCCGGCTCCAGGTTTTCGCGTATCAGCCGGGCCTCGCGCCAAACCACCTGTACCGGTTCGTCCAGACCTTCCCAGACCAACGCGGTGCGCAGGATATCGTGACGACCGATCACGAACTCCCAGGCCCTGGCAAAATCGTCCAGACGCTCCTCACTGTCGAAGGCGAACTGCGCTTGCAGCAAGTAGGGGTCGCCCCGCTCCGCGCTGAGGTGGTGGTAGAGGATGCCTTCCTGCAATGGCGCCAGGGCATAGATGTCCTGAACATTGGCGACACCGCCCGGCACCGTGGCGACGATCCGATCGATGGCGTCCTGATCCAGGTTCGCCAGCGGCAGCAGGTCCGGCGTGATCCGTTCACAGCCCGGCGCAATCAGGTTGGCCGGCACCTGGATCTCGCGGCCACTGCCCACCGCCGCCGCCAGCGCGGCCAAGGTAGGCTGGCTGAACAGCACCCGCACATCGGTACTCAGACCTGCCTGGCGCATGCGCTCGATCAGCGTCACCGCCAGCAGCGAGTGACCGCCCAGTTCGAAAAAGTGGTCATGCCGCCCCACCCGCTCGACCTTGAGCACGTCCGCCCAGATCGACGCCAGCCGATTTTCCACTTCACCTTGCGGTGCCTGGTATTCGCTGCAGGCCAGGGCGTCCGACTCCGGCATCGGCAGCAACTTGCGATCGACCTTGCCGTTCAGGTTCAGGGGCAATGCACTCAGTTGCACATAGGCGCCGGGTACCATGTACTCCGGCAACAGGCCTTGCAGGTAACTGCGCAGTGCTTCCGCCGTGGCCGGCTCGCCGGTCGCGGTGACATAGGCCACCAGGCGTTTGTCGCCGGGGACGTCCTCGCGGGCCAGCACGATGCATTCGCGGACCTGCGGATGAGTGCTCAGGCGCGCCTCGATTTCCCCCGGCTCGATGCGGAAACCGCGTATCTTCACTTGGTTATCGTTACGGCCCAGGCACTCCAGCAGGCCATCGGCCGACCAGCGCCCGAGGTCGCCGGTGCGATAGAGCAAGGCATCCGGCTCGGCGCTGAACGGGTCGGCAATGAATTTTTCGGCGCTCAGTTCGGCGCGGTTGAGGTAACCCAATGCCACACCCTTGCCGCCGATGCAGATTTCACCGCTGCACCCCTGGGGCACCAGTTGCTGGCGGGCATCGAGAACATAGACCTGGGTATTGCCGATGGGACGGCCGATCGGCACGCTGTCGGCGTCCTCGGCGACTTCGGTCACGTGATGGGTGGTGGCGTAGGTAGTGGTTTCGGTCGGTCCGTAGCAATGCACCAGGCGCAGCCGTGGCGCCAGCGCCAGTAAACGACGGAACGAGGCCGGGTCGCCGCGCTCACCACCGCACAGGAGGATCCGCAGGCCCTTGATCGCCTCGGGGATCAGTTGCACATACTGGTTGAACACCGCCGTGGTGACAAACAGCACCGTGGCCTGGGCGCTGACCAGCAACTCACCGAAGCGTGCCGGCTCCAACAGCGTTTCATGATCCACCACCAGCACCTGGCCGCCATTGAGCAAGGCACCCCAAACGTCCATGGTGCTGGCGTCGAAGGCCGGATTGGAAGCAAAGGCGATACGATCCCGGTCGTTGAAGTCGGCATAGCCGTTGTTGATCACCAGGCGGGTGATAGCCCGGTGCGGCACCAGCACGCCCTTGGGCACACCGGTGGAACCCGAGGTGTACATGATATAGGCCGGGCTTTCGCTGGACTGCGTAATCCCCAGGTCGTCACCGTCCAGGCGAGACAGGTCCAGACCGTCCAGTTCCACACGCTGCACGGCGGCAGACAGCGACAGCCGATGACGCGTCAACAGAACCCGCGCCTGGCTGTCCTCGATCATGAAGCCCTGGCGCTCGGCCGGGGCGTTGATATCCAGCGGCACATAGACCGCCGCGCACTTGAGTACCGCCAACTGGCTGACCAGCAGGTCGTGGGAGCGCTCCAGCAGAATCGCCACGCTGTCCCCCGGCTGCACGCCGAGACCACGCAGATGGCGGGCCAGGCGATTGGCCCGGCTATTGAGCTCGGCATAGCTCAACGACACGCCGTCATGGATCGCCGCGCACGCCTCGGGACGAGCTCGAACCCGGGCTTCGAACAGACCCTGCACGGTCTGCGTCCGTGGGTAATCACGGCGACTGGCATTGAAGCCGACCAGCAGTTGCTCGCGCTCGGCATCGGGCAGGATCGACACCTGGGTCAATGGCAGGGCCGGCGTGTTTTCCAGCGCCTCGACCAGGCTTTGCAGAGCACAGTGCATATAGCCACAGACCCGCTCGGCGCCGATCTGCGCCTCGGCCATGACCGTCAGGTTGAACGCCTCGCCCAAGTCATTCACCGACAGGGTCAGGGGGTAGTTGGTGCGTTCTTCGCTATCCAGCGTCTGGATACCCTCCCAGGCGGCCAACGCCTGGTCGGTCACGTTGATATCGATCTGCCGGTAATTGAGCAGCGAACTGAACAACGGCGTCGACGCGGCCACGCCACTGCAACGCTGCGCCAGGGTCAGTGGCGCATGTTCATGGGCGAGCAAGCCGCTGAGTCGGACATGGGTGGCTTTCAACGCACTACGCACGCCCTGCGCCCCCAGTGTGACCCGCAGCGGCAAGGTGTTGATGAACATGCCCAGGGCCCGGTCGGCGCCCTCGCCGCCCTGCAGGCGACCCAGCAACACGGTGCCGAACACCACATCGTCCCTGCCCGACACGGCACCCAATACCCGGGCCCAGGCCAAGTGGCAAAGACTCGCGGCGCTGACCCCGAGCTGCCGCGCCTGCAAGCGCAGGCGCCGGCTCAGGCCGGCCTCCACGTCCCGGCGTACTTCCTCGATGCCGCGACCATCGCCCTGCACGTCCTGCAGGCCGAAGGGCAGTGTCGGCTCCTCGATATCGCCCAGCATGTCGCGGAAGAACGTTTCATGTCCCTCGCGGCTGACCCCCAGGCAGGCCTGGGCCACATAGTTGCGATACGGCACGGATGGCGGCAGCTCTGCCTGCCGCTCAAGCATATGCGCCTCGATTTCGCCGCAGAGGATACGCAGCGAAGTGGCGTCGTCCACCAGGTGATGGAACAGCAGCATGCCAAGCCAACGGTCGTTCAGCGGATCCTGGGCGTAACCGATGCGCAGCATCGGCGCCTGGCGGATATCCAGGCGGGTGTGCCGCGGGTCCAGACGCTCGCGCAGTTGTTCGGCGATATCGCCCTCCGCCGGGTCCAGCTCCAGCCGTTCAACGCCCAGGGGCGCTTCGCGCCAGACCACCTGCACCGGCGTGTCCAGGCTTTCCCAGAGCACCGCGGTACGCAGGATATCGTGCCGCGCCACCACCCCTTGTAGGGCCTGGGCGAAACTGTGCAGACGCTCGAGACTGTCGAAGCTGAACAGCGAGTATTGCAGGTACGGGTCACCTTGGGTCGCGGCCAGGTGGTGGTACAAAATCCCCTCCTGCAACGGCGCCAGGGCGTAGATATCCTGCACATTGGCAACGCCACCGGGCACGCTGGCCACGATGCGGTCGATATCCTCCTGACCCAGGGAGACCAGCGGCAGCATGTTCGGCGTGATGCGTTCGCAACCGGCCGGGATGACATTCGCCGGCACCTCGATCTCGCGCTGGCCGCCCACGGCCGCCGCCAGGGCGGCCAGGGTCGGCTGGCCGAACAGCACGCGCACGTCGGCGCTGAGGTCGATCTGGCGCATGCGCTCGATCAGTTTCACCGCCAGCAGCGAGTGGCCGCCCAGTTCGAAGAAGTGATCGTGGCGACCGACCTGTTCCAGTTGCAGCAGGTCCTGCCAGATTCGTGCAATGGCGATCTCGGTGGCGCCTTCGGGCGCTTCGTAGCCACGGCTGGCCACCGCCGAGCGGTCGGGGGCCGGCAGAGCCTTGCGGTCGAGCTTGCCGTTGGCGGTCAGCGGGAAGGCTTCCAGATTGACGAAGGCGCTTGGCAGCATGTATTCGGCCAGTGTCTGGCGCAGTTGCTCGCGAAGTTGCCCGGCGTCCGTGTTACCGATGACGTAGGCCACCAGGCGCTTGTCGCCCGGCTCATCCTCGCGCACCAGAACCACGGCATCGCGCACGCCCTCGCAGGCGGCCAGTTGTGCCTCGATCTCGCCCAGTTCGATACGGAAACCGCGGATCTTCACCTGTTCGTCGTTACGCCCCAGGTATTCCAGGCTGCCGTCGGCCAGCCAGCGAGCCAGGTCGCCGGTGCGATACAGGCGGGCATTCACGTCGGTGCTGAACGGGTTGGCAAGGAAACGCTCGGCGCTGAGTTCGGCGCGGTTCAGGTAGCCTCGGGCGACCCCGGCCCCGCCGACATACAGTTCGCCGACCACCCCCACCGGTACCGGTTCGCGACGGGCGTCGAGCACATAGAGTTGCAGGTCGGGAATGCGCTTGCCGATCGGACTCGCCCCGATGCGCAGGGCATCCTCGGCCTGCAATGGGTAATAGGTCACGTGCACCGTGGTTTCGGTGATGCCGTACATGTTCACCAGTTGCGTACCGGCGTTCACGGACCGCGCATACCAGGGCTTGAGCATCGCCGTGTCCAGCGCCTCACCGCCGAAGATCACTTGGCGCAGGGCATGGGGCTGGGCGTTGTCGCCCTGGGCGGCAATAAGCTGGCGGAACGCGCTCGGCGTCTGGTTGAGCACCGTCACCCCGGCGCTGCACAGCAGTGCGTAGCAATCCTGTGGCGAGCGGCTGACCAGTTGCGGCACGATCAGCAGACGCCCGCCGTGCAGCAGCGCGCCCCAGATTTCCCAGACCGAGAAGTCGAAGGCGAACGAGTGGAACAGCGCCCAGGTGTCCTGTTCGTTGAAACCGAACCAGTCCTCGGTGGCCGTGAACAGCCGCGCAACATTGCGGTGCTCGACCATCACGCCCTTGGGCAGACCGGTGGAGCCGGAGGTGTAGATCACGTAGGCCAGGCTGGCCGGAGTTAGCCCCGGCACCTGCGGGTTCTGGACGGACTCATCCTGTAGATCGCCATCGTCGAGATTGATCAGCGGCAGATCCACCGCCGGCAGCGCCTCGCGCACCGCGTGCTGGCTCAACAAGGCCACCGGTTCACTGTCGCCCAGGGTGTAGGCCAGGCGCTCGCGGGGATAGGCCGGGTCCAGCGGCACGTAGCCAGCACCGGACTTGAGGATCCCCAAGAGACCGATGATCATCGCCGGGCCGCGTTCGACGCAGATGGCCACCCGGTCGTCCGGGCGCACGCCCAGGGCCAGCAGGCGGTGGGCCACCTGGTTGGCGCGGGCATTGAGTTCGCCGTAGGTCAGGCTTTCGTCCTGGTATACCAGCGCCACGGCCTCCGGCCGCTCGGCGGCGCGGGCCTCTAACTGCTGGTGGATCGGTGCATCGGCGGGATAGGTCCGGCCAGCCTGGTTCCAGTGCTCGAGCAGTTGCTCGCGCTCGCTGGCCGGCAGGATCGAAATCGTTTGCACCGCTGTCTGTGGCGCCTGCTCCACGGCCTGCACCAGGCCGTCCAAGGCGCTGTGCAGATAGCCGCAAAGCCGTTGCGCACCGATGGCGGTCGCCACCAAGGCCGTGAAGTGGAACCCTTCCCCCAGGTCGTCGACGTTGAGGGTCAGCGGATAGTTGGTCCGCTCTTCGGCCCCGCCCAGCACCTGCATGCCCTGCCAGGCGCTCTGCGCCTGCTCGGTCACGGCCAGGCTGCTGTGGCGGTAGTTGAGCAAGGCGCTGAACAACGGCAGCGGCGCACTCACCCCGCTGCAACGCTGGGCCAGTGCCAGGGAGGCGTGCTCGTGCCCGAGCAAGGCAGTCAGTTCGGCGTGGGTGGTCTTGACCCCCTCACGCACGCTTTGACCGCCAAGGGTCACCCGCAGCGGCAAGGTATTGATAAACATGCCCAGGGCTCTATCGGCGCCCTCGCCGCCCTGCATCCGGCCCAGCAGCACCGTGCCGAAGACCACCTGGTCAAGGCCACTGGCCTGCCCCAACACCTGGGCGAAAGCCAGGTGCACCAGGCTCGCGGCACTCACCCCGAGCTGACGGGCCTGGGTCCGCAGGCGCAGGCTCAGGCTGGCGTCCAGTGCGAGATCGGCCTGTTCGATATCGCTGCCGTCGCCCTGCACATCCTGCAGGCCGAACGGCAGGGTCGGTTCGTCGATATCGCCGAGGCGTTCGCGGAAGAACCGTTCGTGTTCCTCCTGGCTCACACCGAGGCGGGCCTGGGCCACATAGTTGCGATACGGCACCGGGCTGCCCAACTGCTCGGCCTCTCCCAGCAGGTACGCCTGGATTTCCTGACGCACCACCTCCAGGGCCGTGTGGTCCAGGGCCATGTGGTGGAAGCGCAACATGGCCACCCAGCGCTGCTGTCCTTCGTCCTCGGCGAACACCAGTTGCATCAGCGGCGCCTGGGTCACATCCATCCGCGAGTAGCGGGTATCGAAACGTTCCTTGAGCTGGTCCACCACCTCACCAGAACGCGGATCGAACGCCAAGGTCTCGTAGTGCAACCGGGCCTGGCGCAAAACCACCTGGACCGGCTCGTCGAGACCTTGCCAGAGCACGGCGGTGCGCAGGATGTCATGCCGGTCGATAACCTGTTGCAGCGCCTGGGCAAAGGCGTCCAGCCGCGAGCGGTCCGGCACCGTGAACAGTGCGTGGAGGACGTAGGGATCGCCTGCGCCGGCCGACAGGTGGTGATAAAGGATACCTTCCTGCAAGGGTGCCAGCGGGTAGATATCCTGCACATTCGCCGCCCCACCCGGCACGCTGGCGACAATACGATCGATAGCCGCCTGGTCGAGGCTGAGCAGCGGCAACATCGCCGGGGTGATGTGCTCGCAGCCGGCCGGGATGAGGTTGGCCGGAACGACGATTTCCCGCCCGCCGCCCACGGCCGCGGCCAGGGCCACCAGGGTCGGCTGGCTGAAGAGCGCCTGCACATCGACACTGAGGCCGGCCTGGCGCATATGGCCGATCAGACTGACGGCCAGTAGCGAATGGCCGCCCAGCTCGAAAAAGTGATCGTGACGCCCGACCTGCTCGACTTTGAGCAAGTCGCTCCAGATCCGCGCCAGAGCGATTTCGGTTTCGCCTTGCGGAGCCTCGTAGCCACGATGGCTCAAGGCACTGCTGTCCGGTGCCGGCAGGGCCTTGCGGTCCAGTTTGCCGTTCGGGGTCAGCGGCAGTTTTTCCAGGACGACGTAGACGGCCGGGACCATGTACTCCGGCAGTTTTTCCTGCAGGTGGCGGCGCAGGCTGTCGATCTCCACCGAAGCATGACCCTCGGCCAGGGTGTAGTAGGCCACCAGGCGCTTGTCGCCCGGCACGTCCTCGCGGGCGGTGACCACCGCTTCGTGAATGGCCGGGTGTCTGGCCAGGCGGGCGTCGATTTCGCCCAGTTCGATGCGGAAACCGCGGATCTTCACCTGGTCGTCGTTGCGGCCCAGGTATTCGATGTTTCCATCTGGCAGGTAGCGGCCGAGGTCGCCGGTGCGGTACATCCTTGCCGAAGCGTCCTGGCTGAACGGGTCCCGGAGGAAGCGCTCGGCGGTCAGATCATCGCGGTTCAGGTAGCCACGGGCCACGCCGGCACCGCCGATGTAGATTTCACCCGGGACGCCCAGCGGGACGGGTTGCTGCTGTTCGTCCAGCAGATAGAACTGGGTGTTGCCCACCGGCTTGCCGATATGCGGGGCGAAGCCGTCTTCGCGGTCCATGGCCACCCAGCTGGAGTAGGTGGTGGTTTCCGAGGGGCCATAGAGGTTGCACAGGCACTGGACTGTGGTTTTCTCGAACAGCGATTCCACCAGGCTGCGTTTCAGCGCTTCACCGGCCACGTTGACGGTGTGAACTGAAGCAGGCAGACCATCCACTTCCAACAGCGCTTTCAACGCTGAAGGCACGGTGTTGATCAGGCCGATAGCGTGCTCGCCGTGTTGCAGTTCCAGGACGTTCTTCACCACCTCGATACTGCCGCCCGAGGTCAGCGGTGCAAAGCACTCATAGACCGCCAGGTCGAAGTTCAGCGAGGTCGAGAACAGCGTCTTGTCCAAGGCCCCGTTGTCGAAGGCCCCGTGGGCCCAGGTCAGGAAGTTCACCGTGTTGCGGTGTTCGATCATCACGCCTTTCGGCAAGCCGGTCGAACCCGAGGTGTAGATCAGGTAGGCCAGATGGGCCGAGGTCAGGCCCGGTACCTGTGGATTCCGGACGGACTCGTCCTGCCAGGTGCCCTGATCCAGATTGATCACCGGCACCGACACGCCGGCCAGCAACTGCTGGGTCGCATGCTGGGCCAGCACCACGGCCGGCGCACTGTCCTGCAGCATGTAGGCGATCCGCTCAGCCGGATAGGCTGGATCCAGCGGCACATAGGCGCCCCCGGCCTTGAGAATCGCCAGCAGGCCGACAACCATCTCGGCGCCGCGCTCGACACAGATCCCCACGCGGGAGTCCGGCTGCACACCCTGCTTGCGCAGGGCATGGGCCAGACGGTTGGCCTGTTCGTTCAGTTCGCGATAGCTGAGCTGCCTGCCGTCATGGATCACCGCCACGGCATCCGGCGTACGCTCCACCTGGGCCTCGAACAACCCATGAATGGTCTGCGCCTGCGGATATTCCAGCGCGGTGTCGTTGAACGCCACCAGCAACTGCTCGCGCTCGTCGGCCGGCAGGATCGGCAGGCGGTTGAGCGCGACGGTCGCAGCTCGTTCCAAAGCCTGGACCAACTGCTCCAGCGCGGTCTGCATATAACCGCAGACCCGCTGCGCATCGATTCCGCTGACCGCCTGCACGGTCAGGCTGAAACCTTCGCCCAGATCATCCAGGCACAGGATCAGCGGATAGTTGGTGCGCTCTTCGCCACCCAGTACCTCGATCCCCTCCCACAACTGCACCGTCTCGCCGCTCACCGTATCCGCCGAACTGTGCCGGTAGTTGAGCAAGGTGCTGAACAACGGCGTCGGCGCGGCCACCCCGCTGCAACGCTGAGCCAGGGACAATGGGGCATGTTCATGCCCCAGCAACGTGCTCAACCGCGCATGGGTCGCCTTGACCCCGGCACGCACATCCTGCTCGCCGACGGCCACTCGCAGCGGCAAGGTGTTGATGAACATGCCCAGCGCCCGCCGAGTCCCCTCGCCGCCCTGCATCCGCCCCAACAGCACGGTACCGAACACCACATCGCTGCGCCCGCACAGGCGCCCAAGTACCTGGGCCCAGGCCAGGTGATGCAGGCTCGCCACGCTCACTCCCTGCTGCCGGGCCTGGGTGCGCAGGCGCCGACTCAGTTCGGCGGGCAGCGCCTGGGTCGCTTCCTCGACGCCACGGCCGTCGCCACGGACATCCTGCAGGCCGAATGGCAGCGTTGGCTCGTCGACGTCGCCGAGCATCTCGCGGAAGAACCGTTCATGGGTCTCGCGGCTCACGCCCAACCGGGCCTGGGCCACGTAGTTGCGATACGGTACCGGCGTGCCCAGCGTCCGGGCCTGGTCATAAAGGTACGCATGAATTTCCTGCTGCACCACTTCCAGGGCGGCGTGGTCGATGGCGATGTGATGAAACAGCAGCATCGCCACCCAGCGCCGGTTGACCGCATCGTGGGCGAAGGCCAGCCGCAACAAGGGCGCCTGGCTGATATCGAGGCGGTAATGCCGTGGGTCGAAACGTTGCTGCAATTGCTCGATGGCGGCGCCGGCGAGCGGATCGATGTCGATTTCCGTGATCGCCAGCCGGGCCTGGCGCCAGACCACCTGCACCGGCTCGTCCAGGCCTTCCCAGACCACGCTGGTGCGCAGAATGTCGTGACGGTCGATGACCTGCTGCAAGGCCGCAGCGAACTCGTCGAAACGCGCGCGACTGGCGATCGCGAACTGCGCCTGCAGGACATAGGGGTCACCCTGCCCGGCGGCAATATGGTGATAGAGAATACCTTCCTGCAAGGGCGCCAGCGGGTAGATGTCCTGCACATTGCCCGCACCGCCGGGGACCGTGGCGACAATCTGTTCGATGGCCGCCTGGTCGAGCCTGACCAGCGGCAACATGTCCGGGGTGATGCACGTACAACCGGGCGGAATGGCCAGGGCGGGAATCTCCACCTCGCCGGCCTTGCCACTGGAGTATTCGCCAGCGTTGATCAGCTCGATCAGCGCCGCCTTGTTGTCGCGCAGCATCGCCAGCACGGCGGGCTCGCTGAGGGACTGTCGTCGGCCGCTGACTACCAGTTGGTCGCCCTTGACAGCCAGTTGCACATCCTTCTCTTTCAATACGGCCAACAGTTCGATCACGCTCACAGAACAATCTCCATTCTTTCCATCGTTGCCGCGTATTCAGATAAGGTGGGGTGTTCGAACAGGTCCCTGACGTCAGCCTCCAGCCCCTCCTGGCGCATCCGTTCCATGAGGCTCACGGCCAGCAGCGAATGGCCGCCCAGCTCGAAGAAATGGTCATGTCGGCCGACCTGCGCGACACCCAGCAGTTCTTGCCAGATCCCGGCGATCAGGGTTTCGTTTTCGCCTTGCGGGGCCTCGTAGCCACGGTTGATCAGCGCATCCCCGTCCGGGGCCGGCAGAGCCTTGCGGTCGAGCTTGCCGTTGGGGGTCAGCGGCAAGGCATCGAGACGCACATAGGCCACCGGGACCATATAGGGCGGTAATTGCCCCAGCAGCCAGCCGCGCAGGCTGTCGATAGCCGGCTCGTTATCGGCGGACTGGAGGGTGTAGTAGGCCACCAGGCGCTTGTCGCCCGGCACGTCCTCGCGGGCGGTGACCACCGCTTCGCGGATCGCCGGGTGTTTCGCCAGGCGGGCATCGATCTCGCCCAGTTCGATGCGGAAACCGCGGATCTTCACCTGGTCGTCGTTGCGGCCCAGGTATTCGATGTTTCCATCTGGCAGGTAGCGGCCGAGGTCGCCGGTGCGGTACATCCTTGCCGAAGCGTCCTGGCTGAACGGGTCCCGGAGGAAGCGCTCGGCGGTCAGATCATCGCGGTTCAGGTAGCCACGGGCCACGCCGGCACCGCCGATGTAGATTTCACCCGGGACGCCCAGCGGGACGGGTTGCTGCTGTTCGTCCAGCAGATAGAACTGGGTGTTGCCCACCGGCTTGCCGATATGCGGGGCGAAGCCGTCTTCGCGGTCCATGGCCACCCAGCTGGAGTAGGTGGTGGTTTCCGAGGGGCCATAGAGGTTGCACAGGCACTGGACTGTGGTTTTCTCGAACAGCGATTCCACCAGGCTGCGTTTCAGCGCTTCACCGGCCACGTTGACGGTGTGAACTGAAGCAGGCAGACCATCCACTTCCAACAGCGCTTTCAACGCTGAAGGCACGGTGTTGATCAGGCCGATAGCGTGCTCGCCGTGTTGCAGTTCCAGGACGTTCTTCACCACCTCGATACTGCCGCCCGAGGTCAGTGGTGCAAAGCACTCGTAGACCGCCAGGTCGAAGTTCAGCGAGGTCGAGAACAGGGTCTTGTCCAAGGCCCCGTTGTCGAAGGCCCCGTGGGCCCAGGTCAGGAAGTTCACCGTGTTGCGGTGTTCGATCATCACGCCTTTCGGCAAGCCGGTCGAACCCGAGGTGTAGATCAGGTAGGCCAGATGGGCCGAGGTCAGGCCCGGCACTTGCGGATTCCGGACGGATTCGTCCTGCCAGGTGCCCTGATCCAGATTGATCACCGGCACCGACACGCCGGCCAACAGGTCCTGGGTCGCGTTCTGGGCCAGCACCACGGCCGGCGCACTGTCCTGCAGCATGTAGGCGATCCGCTCAGCCGGATAGGCTGGATCCAGCGGCACATAGGCGCCCCCGGCCTTGAGAATCGCCAGCAGGCCGACGACCATCTCGGCGCCGCGTTCGACACAGATCCCCACGCGGGAGTCCGGCTGCACACCCTGCTTGCGCAGGGCATGGGCCAGACGGTTGGCCTGTTCGTTCAGTTCGCGATAGCTGAGCTGCCTGCCGTCATGGATCACCGCCACGGCATCCGGCGTACGCTCCACCTGGGCCTCGAACAACCCATGAATGGTCTGCGCCTGCGGATATTCCAGCGCGGTGTCGTTGAAGCCCACCAGCAACTGCTCACGCTCGTCGGCCGGCAGGATCGACAGGTTGTCGAGCGCCGCAGCCGGTGACTGCTCCAGCGCATCGACCAGGCGTTCCAGCGCCGACTGCATATAGCCGCAGACGCGTTGGGCTCCGACCTTGTCAGTCACCAGCACCGTCAACTCGAGCCCGTCACCCAGGTCGTCGACATTCAAGGTCAACGGGTAGTTGGTGCGCTCCTCTGCGCCCAGCACCTCGATACCTCGCCAGGCCTCGAGCGCCTCAGCCGAGGGTTCGGCCGCGACACTGTGGCGATAGTTGAGCAGCGCGCTGAACAGCGGCAGCGGCGCAGCCACACCGCTGCAACGCTGGGCCAGCACCAACGGCGCATGTTCATGACCCAGCAGCGCCGTGAGTCGGGCGTGGGTCGCCCGGACCCCGTCCCGAGCCCCCTGTCCCGCCAACTCCACACGCAGCGGCAAGGTGTTGATGAACATCCCCGGTGCCCGGTCGACGCCCTCGCCGCCCTGCATCCGGCCCATCAGCACGGTGCCGAACACCACGGTGCGCTTGCCCGAAACCTTGCCCAGCACCTGGGCCCAGGCCAGGTGCACCAGGCTGGCGACACTCACCCCCAGCTGGCGGGCCTGGGCCCGCAGGCGCGAGTCCACGCGGTGGTCCAGGGCCAGGCTGCCTTTCTCGATACCGCGACCATCGCCCTGCACATCGAGCAACCCGAACGGCAGGGTCGGTTCATCGATATCCCCGAGCAGTTCGCGGAAGAATCCTTCCTGGGCCTCGCGGCTCGTGCCCAGGCAGGCCTGGGCCACATAGTTGCGATAGGGCACGGCGGCACCGAGCTGGCCGGCCAGGCCCAGCAAGTGTGCCTGCATATCATGGAGGACCACTTCTATCGCGGTATGGTCGAGGATCATGTGGTGAAACAACAGTATCGCCACCCAGCGTCGATGGGGCCGGTCCTCGGCGAAGACCAGCCGCATCAGCGGTGCCTGGGTCATGTCCAGGCGCGAATGACGGGGATCGAAGCGCTGTTGCAACTGCTCGACGATCTCGCCTTCGGCTGCATCGAGTTCGACCTCTTCCAGAGACAGCCGAGCCTGACGCCAGACCACCTGCAGCGGTGTTTCCAGCCCCTGCCAGAGCACGGCGGTGCGCAGGATGTCATGACGGGCGATCACGCTTTGCAAGGCGTCGATAAAGGTGTTCAAACGCTCACGGTCGGCCATCTCGAACAGCGTCTGCAGGACATAGGGGTCGCCCTGTTCAGCCGCCAGGTGATGATAGAGAACCCCTTCCTGCAGGGGGGCCAGCGGGTAGATATCCTGCACATTCGCCACGCCGCCGGGCACCATGGCCACGACACGATCGATCGTGGCCTGTTCAAGGCTGATCAGCGGCAGCATGTCCGGGGTGATCCGCTGGCAATCCGCGGGAATCAGGTTGGCCGGGATTTCCAGCTCGCTGCCCTGGCCCGTCGCTATCGCAAGGGCCGCCAGGGTGGGTTGGTCGAACAGAACGCGTACATCGGCCCTCAGACCGACCTGGCGCATGCGCCCGACCAGGCTGACCGCCAACAGCGAGTGACCGCCCAGTTCGAAGAAATGATCATGGCGGCCGACCTTTTCGATACCCAGCAGTTCTTGCCAGATCCCGGCCAGGCGTATTTCGATGTCCCCTTGCGGCGCTTCATAGCCGCGGCTGACCAGCGCCGCCAGATCCGGCACCGGCAGCGCCCGACGATCGATCTTGCCATTGGCGGTCAGCGGGAAAGTCTCCAGGCCCACATAGGCCGAAGGCACCATGTACTCCGGCAGGCGCTCCAGCAGGTAGGCCCGCAGCGCCTCGATCTCCAGCGTGGCATCGGTCGAGCTGTAGTAGGCCACCAGGCGTTTCTCGCCGGGATGGTCCTCACGGGCCAGGACCACCGCCTCCTGGATCGCCGGATGCCCGGCCAGGCGGGTTTCGATCTCGCCCAGTTCGATGCGCAGGCCACGGATCTTCACCTGGTCGTCGTTGCGCCCCAGGTACTCGAGGTTGCCATCGGCCAGCCAGCGCGCCAGGTCGCCGGTCTTGTACATCCGCGCCTCGGGTTCGCCGCTGAACGGGTCCTTGAAGAAACGCTCCGCGGTCAACGCCGCACGCCCCAGGTAGCCACGGGCCACGCCGGCACCGCCGACATACAGCTCACCCGGTACGCCCAGCGGCACCGGATGCAACTGCTCGTCGAGCAGATAGACCCGGGTGTTGTCCACCGGCTTGCCGATATGCAGCGCCGCAGTCCCTCCTTCCATCAGCCCCGAGGTTGCCACCACCGTGGTTTCCGTCGGACCGTAGTTGTTGATCAGGGCAAACCGCTGCCCCTCGGGGAACTGCCGCAGGCGGTCGCCGCCGATCAGCAGGGTACGCAGGGTCGGGTGCTGCAACGACTGGCTGAAGGCGTACTCGGCAATCGGCGTCGGCAGGAAGCTCACCTCCAGTGGCTGTGCCAGCCACCAGTTCAGCAGGCCGTCGATATCCTCGCTGCCGGCGGTTGCCGGGGGCAGGTGCAAGGTGGCCCCGGCGCAAAGCGCCGGCCAGATTTCCCAGGCCATCGCGTCGAAGCCGAAACCGGCAACGCTGGCGGTCTGGCCACCCGCCGTCAGCGCGAAGGCACGGCAGTGCCAGCTCACCAGGTTGGACAACTGGCGGTGCTCGACCATCACGCCCTTCGGTTCACCCGTCGAGCCCGAGGTGTAGATCACATAGGCCAGATTTGCCGCGTCCAGCGTGGCGACCACCGGATTGTCCTGCGGTTGCGCGTCGACACCCGCTGCGCTGCGGGCCTCGGCGTCGAGCAGCAGCACCGGCACCTCGACCGCCGGCAGCCGTTCGCGCAGCTCGGCCTGGGTCAGCAGCACCCGTGGCGCGCTGTCGCGCAGCAGGTAGGCCAGGCGCTCCGCCGGGTGGGATGGATCGATCGGTACATAGCAGGCGCCGGACTTGAGGATCGCCACCAGGCCGACCAGCGTGTCGAGGTTGCGCCGGGCGCAGATGGCGATGCGATCGTCAGGTTGCACGCCGAGGCCGAGCAGGTGATGAGCCAGTTGGTTGGCCTGGCGATTCAGTTCGGCATAGGTCAGGCTTTGCCCGGCCTGGACCACCGCCAGCGCATCGGGGCTGGCCAGGACCCGGGCTTCGAACTGCCCGGCAAGGGTCAGGTCGGCAGGGTAAGGCACGGTCGCAGGATTGAAATCCTCCAGCAGATGCCGGCGTTCGGCAGCCGAGAGCACCGACAGCGCGGAAAGTGGGGTCTGGGGCGCCCGCTCCAGGGCATTGGCCAGATTCACCAGAGCTGTGTGCATGTAGTCGCAAATCCGTTGCGCACCGGTGCCCGCCAGGGTACCGACGCGCAGGGCAAAGTCTTCTCCCAGGTCGTCCACCGACAGCGTCAGCGGGTAGTTGGTCAGTTCCTCGCCGGCAATGGTCTCGATCCCGCTCCAGACCGACGGTTCGGCAATCTCACTCGTCAGGTGACGGTAATTCAGCAGCGAGCTGAACAGCGGCAGCGGCGCGGCCACGCCGCTGCAGCCTTGCGCGAGGATCAGCGGCGCATGCTCATGCCCGAGCAGGGCACTCAGGCGCGCGTGGGTGTTCATGATCCCTTCGCGCACACTCTGCCCACCCAGCGCGACGCGCAAAGGCAAGGTATTGATGAACATCCCCAATGCCCGGTCGGCACCCTCGCCGCCTTTCAGGCGTCCCAGCAGCACCGTGCCGAACACCACGTCATCCTTGCCCGCGACACTGCCCAGGACACGGGCCCAGGCCAGGTGAAAGAGACTGGCGGCACTGACGCCCGACTGCCGGGCCTGAATCCGCAGACGGCGGCTGAGGTCACTGCCCACAGGACATTGGGCCTGTTCGAGGCCGCGGCCGTCGCCCTGCACATCCTGCAGCCCGAACGGCAAGGTGGGCTCATCGACATCGCCCAACATTTCACTGAAGAATTGCTCGTGTTCGGCCTGGCTCACGCCCAGGCGGGACTGGGCAACATAGTTGCGATAAGGAATCGAGGCCGGCAGCTGCTCCTCTCGCCCCTGCATATGGGCTTCGACTTCAGCCACCAGCACCCCGACCGAAGTGGCGTCGTTGACCAGATGGTGGAACTGCAACAGACCGGTCCAGCGCCCGTTGGGCCGGTCTTGCGCATAGTCCAGGCGCAGCATCGGCGCCTGGCGAATATCCAGACGGACCTGTGGGTCGTCCAGTCGGGCACGCAATTGCTCGGCGATATCAGCGACCTGCGGATCCAGCGACACCTCGCTCACCGTCAGGGCAGCCTGACGCCAGACCACCTGCACCGGTTCGTCCAGACCTTCCCAGACCACGCCGGTACGCAGGATATCGTGACGCGCAATCACCGCTTGCAGGGCCTGGACGAAGGCCTCGACCCGCGCCCGGCTGTCGAAGTTGAACAGTGCGTGTTGCAGGTAAGGGTCGGCGTGGTCCACGGCCAGGTGATGGTGATACAGGATACCTTCCTGCAACGGCGCCAACGGATAGATATCCTGCACGTTCACCGCACCCTTCGGCACGCTTGCCACCACGTGGTCGATCTGCGCCTGGGTCAGGCTGACCAGCGGCAACAGGTCCGGGGTGATCCGCTCGCAGCCTGCGGGGATCAGGTTGCCCGGCACCACGATTTCCGTGCCGCTGCCCACCGCCGCCGCCAGGGCCGCGAGGGTCGGTTGACGGAACAGCACCCGCACGTCGGCGCTCAACCCGGCCTGGCGCATACGCTCGATCAGCGTGACCGCCAGCAGCGAATGCCCACCCAGTTCGAAGAAGTGGTCATGCCGCCCCACCCGCTCAACAGTGAGGACCTCGCTCCAGATTCGCGCCAGGGTGATTTCGATGTCCCCTTGCGGCGCTTCATAGCCACGACTGACCAGTGCCGCCAGATCCGGCACCGGCAGCGCCCGACGATCGATCTTGCCATTGGCGGTCAGCGGGAAAGCCTCCAGGCCCACATAGGCCGAAGGCACCATGTACTCCGGCAGTCGCTCCAGCAGGTAGGCGCGCAGCGCCTCGATCTCCAGCGTGGCATCGGTCGAGCTGTAGTAGGCCACCAGGCGTTTCTCGCCGGGATGGTCCTCACGGGCCAGGACCACCGCCTCCTGGATCGCCGGATGCCCGGCCAGGCGGGTTTCGATCTCGCCCAGTTCGATGCGCAGGCCACGGATCTTCACCTGGTCGTCGTTGCGCCCCAGGTACTCGAGGTTGCCATCGGCCAGCCAGCGCGCCAGGTCGCCGGTCTTGTACATCCGCGCCTCGGGTTCGCCGCTGAACGGGTCCTTGAAGAAACGCTCCGCGGTCAACGCCGCACGCCCCAGGTAGCCACGGGCCACGCCGGCACCGCCGACATACAGCTCACCCGGTACGCCCAGCGGTACCGGATGCAACTGCTCGTCGAGCAGATAGACCCGGGTGTTGTCCACCGGCTTGCCGATATGCAGCGCCGCAGCCCCCCCTTCTATCAGCCCCGAGGTCGCCACCACCGTGGTTTCCGTCGGACCGTAGTTGTTGACCAGGGCAAACCGCTGCCCCTCGGGGAACTGCCGCAGGCGGTCGCCGCCGATCAGCAGGGTACGCAGGGTCGGGTGCTGCAACGACTGGCTGAAGGCGTACTCGGCAATCGGCGTCGGCAGGAAGCTCACCTCCAGTGGCTGTGCCAGCCACCAGTTCAGCAGGCCGTCGATATCCTCGCTGCCGGCGGTTGCCGGGGGCAGGTGCAAGGTGGCCCCGGCGCACAGCGCCGGCCAGATTTCCCAGGCCATCGCGTCGAAGCCGAAACCGGCAACGCTGGCGGTCTGGCCACCCGCCGTCAGCGCGAAGGCACGGCAGTGCCAGCTCACCAGGTTGGACAACTGGCGGTGCTCGACCATCACGCCCTTCGGTTCACCCGTCGAGCCCGAGGTGTAGATCACATAGGCCAGATTTGCCGCGCCCAGCGTGGCGACCACCGGATTGTCCTGCGGTTGCGCGTCGACACCCGCCGCACGGCGTGCCTCGGCGTCGAGCAGCAGCACCGGCACCTCGACCGCTGGCAGCCGTTCGTGCAGCTCGGCCTGGGTCAGCAGCACCCGTGGTGCACTGTCGCGCAGCAGGTAGGCCAGGCGCTCCGTCGGGTGGGATGGATCGATCGGTACATAGCAGGCGCCGGACTTGAGGATCGCCACCAGGCCGACCAGCGTGTCGAGGCCGCGCCGGGCGCAGATGGCGATGCGATCGTCAGGCTGAACCCCCAGGTCAAGCAGATGATGAGCCAGTTGGTTGGCCTGGCGATTCAGTTCGGCATAGGTCAGGCTTTGCCCGGCCTGGACCACCGCCAGCGCATCGGGGCTGGCCAGGACCCGGGCTTCGAACTGCCCGGCAAGGGTCAGGTCGGCAGGGTAAGGCACGGCAGCGGGATTGAAGTCTTCCAGCAGATGTCGGCGTTCGGCGTGCGACAGCAGCGCCAGGTCACGCACCGCCACATCCGCCGTGCACTCCAAAGCCTCGACCAGCTCGGTCAAGGCTGTCTGCATATAACCGCAGACCCGCTCACCGTCGACTCCGGCCGTGACCTGGACGCTCAACAGGAAACCTTCGCCCTGATCGTCCACCGACAAGGTGCAAGGGTAATTGGTCCGTTCGAGCACGCCGAGCACCTGGGTTCCGGCCCACTGATCGCCACCGCTGGCTTCGCGTGCCGGGCTGTGCCGGTAGTTCAGCAGCGCGCTGAACAGCGGCGACGAGGCCGCCACCGCACTGCAACGCTGGGCCAGGACCAATGGCGCATGTTCGTGCCCGAGCAGCGCGGTCAGGCGCTGGTGGGTCTGGCGCACCGCATCGCGCACCCCGCAGGCGCCAACGTCGACGCGCAACGGCAGGGTGTTGATGAACATCCCCAGCGCCCGATCCGCGCCCTCGCCGCTTTGCATCCGCCCCAGCAGTACCGTGCCGAACACCACGTCGTCACGCCCACTGACGCCACCCAGCACCCGGGCCCAGGCCAGGTGATGCAGGCTCGCCGCGCTCACCCCCAGTTGCCGGGCCTGGGTGCGCAGGCGTTGGCAAAGATCCGCCGGCAGATCGCGGCGGACTTCCTTGACGCCCCGCCCGTCGCCCTGCACCTGCAGCAGGCCGAACGGCAGGGTCGGCTCTTCGACATCGCCGAGCATCTCGCGGAAGAACGCTTCGTGCTGCTCGCGGCTCACCCCCAGGCGCGCCTGGCCCACGTAGTTGCGGTATGGCATGGCTGCCGGCAGTTGCCCGGCCACGCCCTGCAGATGGACGAGCATCTCTGCGCTCATCACGTCCAGCGCGGTGTGATCGAGAGCGATATGGTGGAACAGCAGGATCGCCACCCACCTCCGGTTGGCCGGATCCTCGGCGAACGCCAGGTGCATCAGCGGAGCCCGGGTGAGGTCCAGGCGACATTCGCGGGGGTCGAAGCGACGCTGCAACTGGCCGAGGATATCGCCCTCGGCCGGGTCCAGCGGCAATTGCTCCTGCGGCAGTTCGACATGGCGCAGAACCACTTGCTGCGGCTGTTCCAGACCTTGCCAGAGCAACGCCGTGCGCAGAATGTCATGGCGATCGATCACCGCTTGCAGGGCGTCGGCAAAACGGCGCAGCTGAGCCAGGTCCTGCAGGGCAAAGGTCGCTTGCAGCAGATAGGGATCGCCCTGTTCGGCACTGATATGGTGATAGAGGATACCTTCCTGCAACGGCGCCAGCGGGTAGATATCCTGCACGTTGCCGACGCCGCCAGGCACGCCGGCGACGATACGGTCGATGCTGTCCTGGTCCAGCTGGGTCAGGGTCAGCATATCCGGGGTGATGCGCTCGCAGTGGGCGGGAATGCCATTGGCCGGCACCACGATCTCGATCCCGCCACCCACGGCGGCCGCCAGCGCCGCCAGGGTCGGCTGGCCGAACAGCACGCGCACGTCGGCACTCAGGCCGGCCTGGCGCATGCGCTCGATCAGTTTCACCGCCAGCAACGAATGACCGCCCAGCTCGAAGAAATGATCCTGGCGGCCGACCCGTTCGACACCCAGCACTTCGCACCAGAGCGCGGCCAGGCTGGTTTCGATGGCACCGGCCGGCGCCTGGTAGTCGCGGCTGACGAAGGCATCGGCCGAAGGTTCGGGTAGCGCGCGGCGGTCCAGCTTGCCGTTGGGCGAAACCGGGAGTTTTTCCAGGTGCACATAGGCCGCTGGAATCATGTAGTCGGGCAGCAACGCCTGCAAATGCAGGCGCAGGTCATCGGCCTCGGGAAGCGCCTGGCCGTCCTGCAGGCTGAAATACGCCACCAGGCGTTTTTCGCCGGGACGGTCCTCACGGGCCAGTACCGCCGTGTCCCGCAAGCCAGGGTACTGGCCCAGGCGCGCCTCGATTTCGCCAAGTTCGATACGGAAACCGCGAATCTTGATCTGGTCGTCGTTGCGGCCCAGGTAGTCGATATGACCGTCGGGCTGCCAGCGACCCAGGTCACCGGTCCGGTACAGGCGCGCCCCTTCGGTGGTGGCGAACGGATCGGCGATAAAGCGTTCGGCGGTCAGTTCATCACGGTTCAGATAGCCTCGGGCGACGCAGGCACCACCAATGTAGATCTCCCCCGCTACACCCACCGGCACCGGCCGGCGTTGTTCATCGAGCAGGTAGATACGGGTGTTGGCCACTGGCTGGCCGATGCTCGGCAAGGTCGGCCAGGCCTGTGGATCGCCGCTCAGGGTCAGGGCCGTGGTGACATGGGATTCGGTCGGGCCATAGTGGTTGTGCAGACGCGCCGCGTCCAGACGCTCGAAGAAGCGCCGCATCGGCCCGGTGATCCGCAACTGCTCACCGGCGGTGATCACATCCTGCAAGGCGCAGGCCGGCTGCCCGGTTTCGGCCGCCATGGCCTCGGCCAGGGCCTGCAGGGCAATGCACGGCATATACAGCCGTTCGATGCGCTGCTGGCAGATATGCTGGAACAGCCGGCGGAAATCCAGGCGGATATCGGCATGGATCAGCGACAGCTCGCCACCGGCACACAGGGTGCTGAAGACTTCCTGGAACGCCACGTCGAAACCCAGGGCGGCGAACTGCAAGGTACGCTGCACGGGCCGGCCCTGCTCGGCGGCCTGGGCAATCTGCCACTGCATCAGGTTGACCAGTGGCGCGTGGGGCATGGCCACACCCTTGGGCTGGCCGGTGGAACCCGAGGTGTAGATCAGGTAGGCCAGGTGCTGCGGGGTCAGTGCCGGGAGTTGCGGATTGTGCCGGGGCGCGGCGTCAATGCCGCTCTCGCCCCTGGCCTCGGCCTCCAGCCGCAACACCGGCATGGTCGCCTGGGGGAAACGCTCGCGCAGGCCCCGCTGGGTCAGCAGCACCCTGGGGGCGCTGTCTTCCAGCATATAGGCCAGGCGCTCGGCCGGGTACGACGGGTCCAACGGCACGTAGCCGGCACCGGCCTTGAGAATGCCCACCAGGCCGGCGACCATTTCCAGGCTGCGCTCGACACAGATCGCCACCCGGTCGTCGGCGCCGATGCCCTCGGCGATCAGCCGGTGGGCAATCTGGTTGGCCCACTGGTTCAGCTCGGCATAACTCAGGCGCTGGCCTTCATAGGTGACGGCCACGGCGTCAGGTTGTGCGGCAGCGTGGACCTCGAACAGTTGATGGACCAGCAGTCCTGGCGGATAGGCGCGATCGAAGGCGTTGAAGTCCTCCAGCAGCTGCCGGCGCTCCTGCGGCGGCAACCAGTCCAGGCTGTGCAGTGGCGCATCGGGCCGGCTGTCCAGCGCTTCGGCCAGTTGCTCCAGCACGGTATGCAGGTAGCCGCAGATCCGTTGCGCGCCGACTCCGGCCACGGCCTGAACGGTGAGGCCGAAGGAATCCCCCAGATCGTCCACCGACAGCGACAGCGGATAGTTGGTCCGTTCCTCGCCACCCAGCACTTCGACACCACCCCAGATCCTGGCCTGACCGACGTCCTCGGGTGCCTGGGCACCCACGGCGGCATGCCGGTAGTTCATCAGCGCGCTGAACAACGGGGTCGGCGCCGCGACGCCACTGCAAGCCTGGGCCAGCGACAACGGTGCATGTTCATGACCGAGCAAGGCCGCCAGTCGCCCGTGGGTCGTGCGCACGGCCGCCTGGATACCCTGCTCCCCTGCCGCGATTCGCAACGGCAGGGTATTGATGAACATGCCCAGGGCGCGATCGGCGCCCTCGCCACCGTGCAGGCGGCCCATCAGCACGGTGCCGAAGACCACGTCCTGGCGAGCGGACAGACGCCCCACCACCTGCGCCCAGGCCAGGTGGTGCAGGCTGGCGTTGCTCACCCCCAGGCGCTGGGCCTGATCCCGCAGCCGCCGGGCCAGGACCGGATCCACCGGTAGGTGGGCCTCCTCGATGCCGCTGCCGTCTCCCTGCAGGTCCTGCAGGCCGAAGGGCAGGGTCGGCTCGTCGACATCGCCGAGCATCTCGCGGAAGAACGCCTCATGCTCTTCACGAGTCACCCCCAGGCGAGCCTGGGCGACATGGTTGCGATACGGCACCGAAGGCGCCAGCTCGGCGCCCCGGCCCTGACTGAAGGCCTCGATCTCCCGGCCCAGCAGGGCCAGGGAAGTGGCATCGTCGATCAGGTGATGGAACAGCAGGACCGCGACCCAACCGCCGTTGGCGGCATCCTCGGCGTAGTGCAGACGCATCATCGGAGCCTGGTGCAGATCCAGGCGCATCCGGCGCGGGTCGAAGTGCTGTTGCAACTGGGTCGCCACGTCACCTTGATCCGGATGCGGCAGGAACGCCTCGAGGCGCAGCCGGGCCTGGCGCCAGACCACCTGGACCGGCTCGTCCAGTTCCTCCCAGGCCACGCTGGTGCGCAGGATATCGTGCCGGTCGATCACCGCCTGCAAGGACTCGCTGAAATCCAGCAACCGTTCGAAACGGTCGACCCGCAGCAGAGCCCGCAACAGGTAGGGATCGCCCTCGTCGCTGCTCAAGTGGTGATAGAGAATGCCTTCCTGCAATGGCACCAGGGCATAGATATCCTGGACATTGGCCGCGCCACCCGGCACGCCGGCGACCACGCGGTCGATCTGGGCCTGGCTCAATCGGGCCAGGGGCAGCATGTCCGGGGTGATGTGCCGGCAACCGGCGGGGATGCCGTTGGCCGGGACCTGCACTTCGCTTGCGTGGCCGCTGGCGGCCGCCAGGGCGGCCAGGGTCGGCTGACCGAACAGCACCCGCACATCGGCCTTCAGGCCGACCTCATGCATGCGTTCGAGCAGTTTCACCGCCAGCAGCGAGTGGCCGCCCAGTTCGAAGAACTGATCGTGGCGCCCCACCCTGTCCACGCCGAGCAACTCGGCCCACAACCCGGCCAGGGTCACTTCCACCGCGCCCTCGGGGGCCACGTATTCGCGCCGGGCATAGGCCTCGGCCGCAGGCGCCGGCAGGGCCTTGCGATCGAGCTTGCCATTGGCGGTCAGCGGGAAGGCCTGCAGACTGACGAAGGCGCTCGGCAGCATGTATTCGGCCAGCGTCAGGCGCAGTTGCTCGCGCAGTTGCACGGCGTCCAGCTCGACGCCGGCGGCAGAGATGACATAAGCCACCAGGCGCTTGTCACCCGGCTCGTCCTCGCGCACCAGCACCAGCGCATGACGCACGCCCTCGCAGGCGGCCAGTTGCGCCTCGATCTCGCCCAGTTCGATACGGAAACCGCGGATCTTCACCTGCTCGTCGTTACGCCCCAGGTACTCCAGGCTGCCGTCGGCCAACCAGCGACCCAGGTCGCCGGAGCGGTACATCCGCGCCCCGGGGCCGGGTCGAACGGATCGTCGAGGAAGCGTGAAGCGTTCAATTCCTCACGGTTGAGATAACCCCGGGCCACGCCCGCGCCGCCGACATACAACTCGCCCACCACGCCAGGCGGTACCGGATGCCCATGGCCATCGAGCAGGTACAGGCGCAGGTCGGGAATGCGCTTGCCGATCGGACTCGCCCCGATGCGCAGGGCATCCTCGGCCTGCAATGGGTAATAGGTCACGTGCACCGTGGTTTCGGTGATGCCGTACATGTTCACCAGTTGCGTACCGGCGTTCACGGACCGCGCATACCAGGGCTTGAGCATCGCCGTGTCCAGCGCCTCACCGCCGAAGATCACCTGGCGCAGTGCATGGGGCTGGGCGTTGTCGCCCTGGGCGGCAATCAGTTGGCGGAACGCGCTCGGCGTCTGGTTGAGCACTGTCACCCCGGCGCTGCACAGCAGTGCGTAGCAATCCTGTGGCGAGCGGCTGACCAGTTGCGGCACGATCAGCAGACGCCCGCCGTGCAGCAGCGCGCCCCAGATTTCCCAGACCGAGAAGTCGAAGGCGAACGAGTGGAACAGCGCCCAGGTGTCCTGTTCGTTGAAACCGAACCAGTCCTCGGTGGCCGTGAACAGCCGCGCGACGTTGCGGTGCTCGACCATCACGCCCTTGGGCAGACCGGTGGAGCCGGAGGTATAGATCACGTAGGCCAGGCTCGCGGACGTCAGCCCCGGCACCTGCGGATTGCGGACGGACTCGTCCCGTAGATCCAGATCATCGAGATTGATCACCGGCACCTGCACTGGTGGCAAGGCCTCCTGCACCGACTGCTGGCTCAACAAGGCCACCGGTTCACTGTCGCCCAGGGTGTAGGCCAGGCGCTCACGGGGATAGGCCGGGTCCAGCGGCACGTAGCCGGCACCGGACTTGAGGATACCCAAGAGACCGATGATCATCGCCGGGCCGCGTTCGACGCAGATGGCCACCCGGTCATCCGGGCGCACGCCCAGGGCCAGCAGGCGGTGGGCCACCTGGTTGGCGCGGGCGTTGAGTTCGCCGTAGGTCAGGCTTTCGTCCTGGTATACCAGCGCCACGGCCTCCGGCCGCTCGGCGGCGCGGGCCTCGAACTGCTGGTGGATCGTCTGCGTCTGGGCGAACGGCTGCTGCCCGGCATTCCATGCCTGCAACTGCGAGGCATCGCTCGCATTGAGCACGGAGAACGCGCGCACGGGCAACTGCGCATTCGCCAGCCCCTGGTCCAGCACATGCTGCAGGCGCTCGGCCATCGGCTCGATCTCGTCGGCCTGGAAATACGCCTCGTTGTAGATGTAGTGCAGCCGGGATTCATTGTCGTGGAGGTTGGTGCGCAGGTGGATGGCCAGCGGCGTCTGTTCATGATCGTTCGAGGACTTGTACACCCGGGCGCTCGATTGGCCGAAGCGGATCAGGTAATGGTGCGGCTCGTAGGAGAATGTCAGGTCGAACAGCTGCAGACGGTCGGTACGGCGCAGTTCCAGCAAGCGGTTGAGATCGCTGAGCGGGAAACGCTGGTAGCGGTAATCCTGCTTGACCGCCCGACAGATGCCCTGCACCAGCTCGGCAAACGACAGCTCATCGCCAAACCTCAGGCGCACCGCGCTGAGTTGGGTAAACAGCCCCAGGGTTTTCTTGAACTTGGCATTGGAACGGTTGAGGATCGGCACGCCGACCACCAGCTCATCGCGCGCATGGATCCGGGTGAAGTAGACATACAGTACCGCCAGCAGAACGTGGAAACGCGAGGCCTGAACGCTCTGGGCCAGTTCGTCGAGGCTGATGTCGAAGTGCCGGGCAAAACCGCAGGTGAAATGGCCGCTGCGGATCGGGCCTTCGCCCTGGGCCTGGAGGTGGCGTGGGGGCAGCAAGGGTTCGGGCAGCTCGCTGTACTTTTCCAGCCAGTAGGCCTGGTCGTGGGCGAAACGCGGCGACTGGCGGTAAGCGTGGTCGTCCTCGATGAAGTCGACATAGGACGGCGCCGTCAGATCCGGCGTACGCTCATCGAGCAGTGCGTTGTAGATCTGACCGAGAGAAGCGAATAGCGCATCGATACCCCAGCCATCGAGCACGATATGGTGGACGTGGATGACAAAGTAATAGCGTTGCTCGTCGATCCTGAGCAAATGGAGACGGAACAACGGGCCGCCGCGCATCTCGAAGGCGGTCTCGATCTGGCGTTGCATCCAGCGCTGGGCAGCCTGCCGGGGATCCGCCTCGCCCCGCAGGTCGATCGGTGCCACGCACATCGGCAGTGTTTCGGCAAAGGACTGCAGCGGCACGCCCTCCTCGTCGCGCTGGTCGAGCAGGACCATGCGCAAGGCGTCGTGCTTTTGCATCAGCAGGTCGACCGACCGCTGGAACACCTCGGGATCGAGGTGCCCCTCGATATCCAGATAGCCGCCGATGTTGTACAGCGGCGAATCGCCTCGGGTCATCTGGTCCAGCCAGATATTGCGTTGGGCAGCGGTCAGAGCAAACGCCATACATTTCTTCTCGCAAAGGGTCGGCCTCACCACGACGAAAAGGTGGCGATAGCTAAAAGTTGAGTCGGGTCCGGGGGCGACCTCGCCCAGCCTGGCGGAGCCGCCTCCCGGGAAGCGTCAAGAAGCGCTGGTATTCAGGCGCGCTTGCCCTGTACCGCACAATTCACGTCGGAGACGATCTGCCCGTCCACCAACTTGATGATGCGATCGGCCAGTTGGAAGTACTGGTCATCGTGGGTGATGATCAGGACTGTCTTGCCGCGGCGCTTGAGATCCGGCAGCAGCTCTTCGTAGAAGAAACGCTTGAACGGCGGGTCCTGGTCGGCGGCCCATTCGTCCAGCAGGTAGATCGGCCGATCTTCCATGTAGGCGCAAACCAGGGCCAGGCGTTTCTGCTGCCCATAGGACAGCGCCTTGGTCGTCGAGTAGCCCATCCCCTCGATGCTGATCTTGTCGGCCAGGCCCAGGGTCGCCAGGTATTTCTGCGCGAGTTCCGTGCTGGCATCCTCCTGCTCGTCCGGGCCGATCAGGCGGTTAAACAGCTGGAAGTCGGAGAACACTGCGGAAAACAGGTCACGGTAGTGGTTGCGCGAGGTGTCGGTGATCGGCTTGCCGTCGAGCAGTACCTGCCCCTCCTGGGGGATGTAGAGTCCGCTGAGCACCTTGGCCAGGGTACTCTTGCCGCAGCCGTTGCCACCGACGATATAGATCAACTCACCGGCACGTACCGTCAGGTCGATGGGCCCCAGAGCAAAACCGGAGCCGCTGATCGGATCCACGTAGTTCATGCGCACATTCTGCAACTGGATGCTGTTCCAGTCCCTCTTGTGATCCAGGAACAGCACGTTGGCGGTTTCGCTGGCGAGGGCTTCGGGTTCGGGATGCGGGTCGTTGATGGAGAAACCGAACTCCGCCAGGCGGGCACTGGCGACACGTCCCTGGGCCAGCAGCGGCATGGCGCTGACCAGCAGCGACAGCGGGCCCATGATGTACAGCACGGCCAGCACACTGGCGCTCAGGGTCTTGCTGTCGATTGTGCCGGCCATGGGGGCCACGAACAGCAGGCAACCGATCAGCAGCGACAAGGTCAGTTGACCGACATTGTCGGCCGCGGTGTACCAGAGCCGTTCGAAATAGTTGTAGCGGGCCACCTTGGTCGAGGACTCCTCGATCGCCGAACGGCTGAACCAGCGGCGGCGAATGCCGTTCAGCTTGAGTTCCTTGAGACCGAACACCAGGGCATGGGTGTATTCGTTGAACGCGGTGAACTCGTCGCGCACCTTGCGGGTGACGCTCATGCCCCCCATGAAAAAGCCCATGTAAAGCGTGACCCCCAGCACGATCAGGCCCATGGTCAGTGCGAACACGATCCAGGACAGATAGGCCAGGTAGCCGATGCCGAACAGAAACACCGCCGTTTCCACCAGCACCGTCGGCATGATCACCAGGGTACTGTTCAATTGCGGGATATCGTTGGTGAGCATGGTCAGGACATTCGGCGCCCCGCGGCGATCGACCTCTTCCAGAGGCGTCACCAGGATCCTGCGGCACAGGGCAATACGCAGGCGGGTCATGATGCGCATGCTGGCATAGGCGGGAAACAGCGCGGCGCCATTACGGAACAGCAGCGCCACCACGCTCAGGCCGACAAACCAGTACACCGTCTGCCACTGGAAGCGCTCCTCGTGGATCGCCTGGTTGATCACATTGACCACCGCGATGGAGGCCACGCCGCTGATCACCCCGGTCAACAGGGTCATCAGGGTCAGCCAGGGATGGTTGCGCCACAGCAGGCGCATGACCGAGCCGGGTTTGGCCTTTTTCTCTTGCCCGTTGTTCATTGGTGACTGTCCTTGAATGCTGGGGCCCGCTCGCCGGCCGGCCGTTTAAAGTCCTGGGAGACCCGGCGTGGGGTCGTTCAGACGGGCTTCCAGACATCGTCCCGGGCGGTCATTTCACCCATGGCGACGACGATCAGCCGAGGTTCCTCGTAGGGGTCGCGGGCATGGGCGGCGAGCATGTTGTCCAGCATCACCACATCGCCCTTGCGCCAGTCGAAACGCACTGCGCAATCCTCGTAGGCCTCGCCGATCAGGGCCATGACCGAGTCTTCGATCGGTGAGCCGTCGCCATAGCTGACCAGCCGTGGCAGGCGGTCGGCACCGAACATGTCCAGCAGGTCCTCGCGCATTTCCTCACCCAGGCAGAATGGATGGTGCAGTTGCACCTGGTTGAAGAAGCAACGCTCACCGGTGAACGGATGGGTGATCACCGCCGGACACTGGGTGCGGATCTGCAGGGTATCGGCGTCGAGCCACTCGAAATCGGTGCCCTGCTCACGGCAGCGCTGTTCGACGACGTCACGCGAGGAGGTGCCGAAGAACGATTCCCAGCCCGGCTCGACACCGGCGGTAAAGGTGCGGCTGTACATCAGGCCCTTGCGTTCGAAGCGCTCGACCACCTCGGCCGGCAGGCGCCCGAGCACTTGCCGGATATCGGCCAACGGCGTCGCCCCGCCGACCCGCGAGGGTTGTTCGCAGAAGAACCATTGCTTGCGCGGCCAGCTCTCCAGGTGCGAGCTTTCGTTGTGGTAAAGGATCATCTCGCGTTCGGGATAGGGCGTGGAGCGATAGACATTGCGCCCACCCTCCTTCTTCGGCAGGTCGCCGTAACTGCCATGCAGGCCCGGTGACAGCGCCTCGGCGAAGGTTTCGAAGGCCGCGACCGAACCCAGGTCGAAGCCGCGGAACAGCAGCGCGCCGTATTGGCACAGCAACGCCTCGATCGCCTCGCGTTGCGTGGATGCCCACAGCGCCGGATCCAGGCCGGCCGCGACGGGCTCGACCACCACCGGCAGGCTGATGCCGGGGGCCAGGAAGGACAGGCGTACCAACGGGTCGCCCACTCCATCGGGCCAGGCCGGCGAGTTCGGCAGTTCGTCAGCGGTGAAAACCGGCGCAGCGTTAGCTTGAAGACTCATTGAACACTCCTGGACCACAGCCCCTCACATCCACGTTGTATGGCGCGAGACCGAACCGGTCCCAGCGCCGCGCAAGGATAAGAACATCGATGGCGGGGAGCTGTCTGTCACTGCAAACCGGGACAGGCGCCGCGTATGCCGCCCGTGACGGCTTTGTCCCCATTTCCCGCGACAGACGCCGGCGACCGCTCAATGCTGAAATGCGGCCACTGCGGATCGTGCCGGCTCTTTCGCAATGGGTCCCCAGGCCGCAGGGACGTCTCAAGTGCAGCGCAACTCGTCAAGGCGCCGATTCGCTGCACCTGGTTATTACACAGGAGCGTAAGTCATGCCGATCAAGAACACTGGCGAATCGGTCAACACCGCGCCAGCCCCTCTCACGTCCGGTGCTTTCCTGCATGAGATATTCGGTGCACGGGCGCGTGAGTTTCCCGAGCGAACGGCGGTGTCCGACGCCACTCGGACATTGAGCTATGCGCAACTCGACGCGCTGTCGTCGAAGCTCGCGGCGCGCCTGCGCCATGAGGGCGTGAAGGATGGCATGCGTGTCGGCATGTACCTGCCACGCAGCGTCGATCTGGTCATCAGCCTGCTGGGCATCCTCAAGGCCGGCGGTACCTATGTCCCGATCGATCCGCAGTATCCGGGCAAGCGTGTCGAGCACATCGTGCGCGACAGCGGCCTGAACCTGGTGATCGGCGACGCCGCGAACCTGCCGCAGAGCCCGGCCCTGCGCGTGCTGCCACTCGACCAACTGCTGTCCGCGCCGGCACTGGAGCCGAGTGCCGATGTCGGCCGTCGCGACCCGGACCAGGCCACCGCCTACATCATCTACACCTCCGGTTCCACCGGTGAGCCCAAGGGCGTACAGGTTGCCCACGGCAACGTCAGCCGCCTGCTGGAAAGTACACAACGCGTCTACGGTTTCAACGCCCAGGACGTCTGGTCGATGTTCCACTCCATCGGTTTCGACTTTTCGGTCTGGGAAATCTGGGGCGCCCTGGCCCACGGTGGCCAGGTCAGCGTGGTGCCGTATGACGTCTCCCGCTCTCCGAGCGCCCTGCGCCAATGGCTGTCGGACCAGCGCGTGACCGTGCTCAGCCAGACCCCATCGGCCTTCCGCGGCCTCGACGAGGCCGATCGTGGCAGCAAGGCGCCCCTGGCCCTGCGCTATGTGGTCTTCGGTGGCGAGGCGCTGCCGACCACCGTGCTGCGTTCCTGGGTCGCGCGCCATGGCGACCAGAAGCCGGCACTGATCAACATGTACGGCATCACCGAAGCGACCGTTCACACCACCTTCAAGCGTGTCCTGGGCCAGGACCTGGAAACCGGTGCGATCGTCTCCGTCGGCCAGCCGCTGGATGGCTGGCGGCTGCACCTGCTCGACGCCAACCAGGCAGCGGTGCCCCGGGGCACGGCCGGCGAACTGTATATCGAAGGCGCCGGCGTGGCCCAGGGCTACCTGAACCGTGCCAGCCTCAATGCCGAAAGGTTCATCCAGTTGCCCGGCACCTCGACCCGCGCCTACCGCACCGGCGATCTGCTGATCCTGGGTGAAGACGGCGAGTACCGTTACGCCGGTCGTTGCGACGAGCAACTGAAGATCAGCGGTTTCCGCATCGAGCCGGGCGAGATCGAGGCCTGCCTGCAGACCAGCCCGCACGTGGCGGCCGCCCATGTCGGCGCACACGACTATGGCGATGGCGACCTGCGCCTGGTGGCCTATGTGGTCCCAAGCCATGGCCTCGGCGCCTGGACCGAGCAGGTCCGTGGTGAAGTCACCGCCCTGGTGGCCGCCAGCCTGCCGGACTACATGCGTCCTTCGACCTACCTGGCCCTGGCGCAGTTGCCGGTGACCGCCCATGGCAAGATCGACAAGCAGCAACTGCCCTCGCCCACCGGCGGCGTCACCCCGGTCGGCGCGGCCGGCAACCCGGAGCTCAACCAGGTCGAGCAGTTCGTGCTCAAGGTGTGGAACGAGGACCTGGGCCTGAAGAACATCGGTCTGAACGACGACTTCTTCGATTTCGGCGGCACCTCCCTGGCCCTGATCCGTTCGCTGAACAAACTCAAGACCCACTTCCAGATCAGCCTCGACCCCGGTGTCCTGGCGAACGGCGCAACCGCCAAGGTGCTGGCCGACTATATCTCCCGCACGCAACTGGCTCCCGAACAGTTCGTGCTCAAGATTTGGAACGAGGACCTGGGCCTGAAGAACATCGGTCTGAACGACGACTTCTTCGATTTCGGCGGCACCTCCCTGGCCCTGATCCGCTCGCTGAACAAACTCAAGACTCACTTCCAGATCAGCCTCGACCCCGGTGTCCTGGCGAACGGCGCGACCGCCAAGGTCCTGGCCGACTACATCTCCCGCAACCTTGTTCAAGCCCATTGACCAAAAGGAAAGACCCGTGAGCAAAAAATTCGCCCTGACCCCGGAAGAACGCGCCTCGTTCGAAAAGAACGGTTTCATCGGCCCATTCGATGCCTATTCGCCGGAAGAAATGAAAGAGGCCTGGAAGCGTACCCGCCTGCGCATGCTCGACCGTAGCGCGGCGGCCTACCAGGACCTGGATGCCATCTCCGCCGGCACCAACATCGCCAACTACGACCGTCACCTGGATGACGACTTCCTGGCCGATCACATCTGCCGCGCGCAGATCTGCGACCGCGTCGAAAGCATTCTCGGCCCGGACGTACTGTGCTGGCGCACCGAGTTCTTCCCCAAGTACCCAGGCGATGAAGGCACCGACTGGCACCAGGCCGACACCTTCGCCAACGCCTCCGGCAAGCCGCAGATCCTCTGGCCGGAACACGAGGACTTCGGCGGTACCATCACCGTCTGGACCGCGTTCACCGACGCCACCATCGCCAACGGTTGCCTGCAGTTCATCCCCGGCACCCAGAACAGCATGAACTATGACGAAACCAAGCGCATGAGCTACGACCCCGAGGCCAACAACAGCTCGGTGGTCAAGGACGGCGTACGTCGCGGTTTCTTCGGCTACGACTATCGCCAGTTGCAGATCGACGAGAACTTCAAGCCCGACGAATCCGCCGCCGTGCCGATGGTGATGAAAGCCGGCCAGTTCATCATTTTCTGGTCGACCCTGATGCACGCCTCCTACCCGCACAACGGTGAGTCCCAGGAAATGCGCATGGGCTTCGCGTCGCGCTATGTGCCGTCGTTCGTGAAGATCTACCCGGACTCCGATCACATCGAGGAATACGGCGGTCGCATCAGCCTGGAGAAATACGGCGCGGTACAGGTGGTCGGTAACAAGACGCCGGACTACAACCGCCTCGTGACCCATACCACCCGCGGCAAGAAATTCGAAGTGGCCTGATCCCTACCAGCCTGACGACAGTTGGCCTGCGCAATGTGCCTACAGGAGTTGAAATCCATGACTATTTCCACCGACGCAACGTTGCGCCTGTGCGAGACCGTGAGGATGCTTAGGCACCTTGCCACCCACCTGCCCGATCCCGTTTGCCTGAGCTTTCTCGCCCACGGCGATGGCCCGCTCCCCGAGCAGGCCTCGCCCAGCGTCAGGGCCACGGAACGCGCGGTCAACGCCGCCTTTGCGCGGATCGGCGTGCATGCCCTGCAGTACCTGCACGGGGGCGAGGCCCAGCTGTCGTCCTTCGAATACTTTATCAGCCGCAAGATCTGCGAGGCGCTCGACTACCGCTACGATCACTTCGACGATGACGAAGAGAGCGCGGCGTTCAAGCGGGCGCTCAAGCATTTCGATTTCAGCGGTGCCGCGCCGCACATCGAGGCGCTGCACCTGACCACCCGCGACAACGTCGCCCTGTCGGTCTATGCCGGCACCCACCGGGAGCGTCCGGCAATCGTCCTCGCCCTGCCCTGCGGCATGCCCTTCGACCTTTGCCGCGACTGGTTCGACGCACTGAGCGAACGCTTCTTCGTGGTCACCTGGGAGACCCGCGGGCTGTTCGGTGCCTGCGAGTCCTTCGATGGCATCGCCGTGGACACCCAGGCCCAGGTCGCCGACCTGATCAGCGTGATGAATCACTACGAACTGTCCACCGCCCACCTGATGGGCATCTGCGGCGGCGCGGTGATCGCCCTCAGTGCCGCCGCGGCCCACGGCGACCGGGTCAGTTCCCTGAGCCTGTGGCATGGCGACTACAACCTGGGCGACGACAACCTGCGCACCGCCCATCAGCAGAACTTCGAGTGGCTGATGGAAGCCGCGGCCCAGGACCGCCACGAGGCCAGCGACCTGCAGACGATGTTCCTCGACCAGGCGACGCTGGCCACCACGCCCGAGCCGATCGCCCATGTCGCGCTCTATCCCTACGTCAACCCGGAGCTGTTCTATCGCTATGCGCGCCTGAACGACGCCTTGAACAAGACCGAGCTGGCCTCGCAGCTGGCGCGGGTCGCGGTGCCGACCCTTGTGGTCGCCGGCGACGCCGATGCCACCACGCATATCGGCGGATCGCGCCACATCGCCGCCTCGATCGAGGAGGCCACCCTGCATGTGGAGCGCGATGGCAGCCACCTGGCGTTCTTCGAGTCCACCCAGCTGGCCAAGCAGACCGCCTTCAACTTCCTGGAAGAAGTCCTGCAGCCGTCTTTCGCCTGACGGTTGCGGACAGACAACAAAAGGGGGCTTGCGCCCCCTTCTTCGTTCCTGCTGCCGGCGACGGCCAAAGCGGCCCGTTTGCGCGGACCGCTGCGTCCGCTATCAGGCGGCGATCATGTTCTTTTCGCGATAGAACTCGAGGTACAGAACGGTACGGAAATCGCGCGAGGCATTGACCGCGAAGTGATCGAGCGAGCCGTCGAAGATCACCAGGTTGCCATTGGTGCTCTGGTTGAAGTTGCCGTTGACGTTGAGGTAGGCGTAGTTGCCGGTGACGGGCGCATCGATGGTCAGTTGCATGTGCAGCAGCCCCTCCTCCCAGGTGCCGGTATGGGCATGGGTGCCCAGGAACACGTTGGGTTCCATGCGCAGCAGGGCACAGAGCTTGACCCCGGGGATCTGGGTCAGCAGCTCGATGGTTTCCGGCATCGCCTCACGGGCATAGGGAATCGGTGTGTCGTAGGCCATCAGGCCATACTGGGTCCACTCGGGCATCACTTCCATGTTGTCGCCCCAGCCCCAGATCCAGCCGTACTGACCACCGGCAGCCATGTGTTCATCGACTTCGTTGACGATATCGGTGATCTGCTTGCCGACCCGGTTGATGGTCAGGGTCGGCGCATTCAGGGCGAGAAACTCCTTGCGAATCACCTCCCAGTTGTTGGCCAGGTGCTGAAGCTTGGGGAAGTGACTGGGATCATAAAATGACGGACGCATAGGTCCTCCTCTATCGATTGTTGTCGGCTCGGATGGCGATGCGGGCGCAGTCCTGACGACTGCGCGAGAGCCTGCAAAGGTTGACCCAGCGCCCCTGGCCTGTCTGTCACGGGAATCTGGTACAACAGGCCCGCCACGCGGCCTTCAGGGCTTTTTCACAGGGCGTCGGCCTGTACCGGATCAGCCGTGTGCCGCGGTGCCGCCTCGGGCTGCGCGCCCTCCAGGCGGCGCATCGGCCCATGGCACAGGACACTCAGGGCCAACAGCGCAAAGCAGGCCCCGGCCACCACGAACAGCATTGCCACCCCGCGCCCCGGGCCGACCCCCAGCCAGCGTCCGATCGATTCGGCATAGGCCCCGCCAGGCACCAGCGCCGGTTGAAACCAGTGGTCGACCAGCAGGCCACCGACGAAGATCGTCAGGCTGGTGGTGGCAATGGTCAGCATGCTGATCAAGGCAAAGACACTCGCCCGGTTGCCGGCGGGGATCCTGCGCATCCAGAGCGAGTTGACACTGGCGTCGGCCACGCTCGCCGCGGTAATGGCGACAAAGGCCAGCGAGCAGTAGGCAAAGGCGTGGGAGACCACACCCAGGGCGATCACACACAGCGCCAGCAACAGATCAGCCGCGGCCACCAGGGCCATCAATCGTCGCGGGTTGCCCATGGATATCAGCAGCCCGGCACCGGCGAGCCCGCCCAGGGCCGCCCAGGTGTAGGCCATGCCCAGGGTCTGGCTGCCCAGGGTGGACAGCAGCAACGGCGTCATCATCAGGGTGGCCAGCGACAGCATGGCATTGCGCAGCATGGTGTAGACCAACAGGCCGGCCATCAGCCGAGTGCCGGCAAAAAACCTCAGGGCGGCCGCGACGTTCCCCATCGCTCCGTGCAGCACCGTGCCCTTGGCAGGGCTGTCAGGTCGTTCGCAGGACTGCCGCAGATGGGAAAAGGCCTTGATCACCAGCAAGGTGCCGGAGCAGAAGGTGATCAGGTCCACCGCCAGGATGGTCACCAACCCCGCGTGGGCCATGATCGCACCCGCCAGCAACGGCGCAACCAGCGCCGAGGCGTTCTTGCTGATCCCCATGAGGCCCGAGGCACGGGTGAACTTGTCGGGGGCGACGATCGAGTTGACGGCTGCCTGGTAGGCCGGCTTGCGGAAGGCCGAGACGATCGAGGCCAGGCAGTTGAAGATATACAGGTGCAGCGGCTCCAGGCGATCGAACCAGAGCAGCCCCATGACGGCGAAGAGCAGCAGCGCCAGGCTGACGTCGCAACAGATGATGATCAGTCGATGGCTGACCCGGTCGGCCAGCCCACCGGCCAACGGCAGGAACACCACCGCGGGCAGCGTCGCCGCCAACACCACGTTGGCGAAGGCCACTGCCGAGCCGGTATGGGAGTAGACCCAGACCCCGAGGGCGAACTCCATCAGGGCGGTGCCGACGATCGCCAGGGACTCGCCGCACCACAGAAAATAGAAACTTCGTCCCAGGTCGAAGGATGGCAGACGGCGCGAGAGGCTCATGGGCGCACATCGCGAGGGCTGAAGAGATCACTCACCTTCTGCGCCAGCTGCCAGGCCAGGGAGTAGGCCACCGCGCCCAGCACCAGCGGCGCCAGCCGGGAAAACAGATAGGTACGCAGCACCCGCCTGGCGATCGGCGAGCGGATATCGCCACTGACATGCAGGGGCGTCGGGAAGGTTGCCGCAACGGTGGCACCGAACGCGTCGTCCATCGATTGCACGGCGTGCCACCAGTACACCGGGATGTACAGCGCATCGCCCGGTTCCACCACCGTGCGCAGCGCCTTCAGGTCGCGCGTTCCGGGGAAGCGCCGGGTATCGATGTCATACAGGTAGCCCGCCTCTTCGATCACCGGCCGCAGCGCCCGCCAACTGGCCTCGTCCGGCGGCAGCAGGAGCACTTCCTTGGCACCGACCACCTGGGCCATGAAAGTCTCGTCGACCACATGGAAATGCCAGTCGGTATAGGAGTTGCGGTAAAGAAAACTGCGATGGGGCGGGTAATGCCGGGACTTGGATAATTGCGGCATGAACGGCAGGCCGCCGACGTCATCCTTCATCTGCTCGATGGCCGAGCCTTCGGAAAAACGGCAGCTGTCCGCCACCAGGGGATCATGCCCCTCGCCCAGGCCGTCGAGAAACTCGTGAAACGGCATCTCCCGGTAAACCGTGTCGGCATACGCGGTCAGCGCCGCCTTGACCTCGGGTTTCGACCAGCCGATGACTTCCGAGACGATCTTCGAACGCACCACCACCGGCTTGTTGCGCGAGTTCGCCTTGAAGTAGTCCAACTGCTGCCATTTCTGGAACGCCGGCCAGTGGCGCACGGCATTCTTCACCAGGCACGGACGGTTGCGGTTGACGTAGCGACGGATGAATGCCTCCCGGGTAATCGTCAACGCATCGATCACTTCGACAGGGCCTGCCTGAGGATGGTTGGGAAAACGCGACAGACTCCAGAACTTCGACTCAGGGCGGTTCACTTCGGCAATCGATGACATGGTGCGACCCTCGCAAGAACACTCAGGGCCGTTGATATAACAGAGTCACACGCACGCGCCCAAACGCACCGATGCCCGCACCGCGCGGTTGTCCCTGCTTCCCATGACAGACATCAACGGGTGGATGCTCTAGCTTTTTTCGCACGTTTTCCCTCGTCCCGCCGACCGACAATCGAGCCTTCGCGCCGTGCTGTCCCTCGCTCGGAGACGAGCCCACTGATTTCTGCAAACAGGTGCTCCGAAATGGATTCGTCGACCGAAAAGCTGTCCGCGCAAACCAGCGTGTCCCACGAACTGGCTTCGGTCCAGCAGGGTATCTGGCTCGATCAGATCGCCCACCCTGATCTGCCCTACTACAACATCGGCATGTCCCTGGAGATCCGCGGCGAGATCGACATCCCGCTGTTCGAGAAAGCGATCGAAATGGTCGCCAACCGCAACGACACGCTGCGCCTGAGTTTCAGCCATGAAGGCGGCACCGGTCGCCAGCGGGTCTTGCCCGAGGTCAAGGTCAAGCTCGAAGTGGTGGAGTTTTCCGAGGCCGACGACGACGCCGGCCTGGCCATGGAGTATCTGCGCGAAGCCTTTCGCAAACCGTTCGAGTCCTTGACCGGCCAGCTCTGGGAGGCGCGCATGGTGCGTTGCGGACCAAAGCGCCATTACTGGCTCAACCGCTACCATCACCTGGTCACCGACGGCATCGGCGTGGCGCTGATCGGGCATGCGGTGGGCGCCGCCTACAACAGCCTGCTGGCCGGCAACGAGGAAGTCGCCGAGGGCCACTCCTACCTGTCGTTTCTCGAGGAAGACCGTGCCTACCTGCAGTCCTCGCGCTACGAGCGCGACCGTCAGTTCTGGCAGGAAGTCTACGCGCAACTGCCACCGCCGCTGTTGCAGCGCCGCGCCGACTTCAAGGCCGGCAAGGCCAACGAACTGGCGCCCAGCGCCCAGGTCCAGGCGATGCTGCCGCGGTCGCTGTACAACGCCCTGACGCAGTTCGCCAGCGAACGCAGCCTGTCGGTGGCCCATGTGCTGATCAGCGTGGTCGGCACCTATTTCTGCCGTACCGTGGGGGTCGATGAAATCGTCATCGGCATGCCGGTGCACAACCGCACCACCGCCCGCCAGAAAGCCACCGCCGGCATGTTCTCCTCGGTCAGCCCGATTCGCCTGGCGGTCGACCCGCAAGGTTCGCTGCTGGACCTGATGAACGCCGCCGGTGCGCAACTGCGTCGCTGCTACCGCCACCAGCGTTTCCCCATCGCCGAGCTCAACCGCACCCTGCGCCTGGCCCAGACCGGGCGTCGGCAGCTGTTCGACGTTTCGCTGTCGTTCGAAAGCCTCGACGGCGACGATCAGTTTGGTGGCACCTCGTCGCGGGTGATCACCATGGACAACGGCTACGAGCAGACGCCGATGGCGATTTTCGTGCGCGACTACCATCCGTTCGAAGACGTGCACCTGGACTTCAACTTCAACACCGCCTACTACAGCCTCGAAGAGGCACAGCGCCTGCAACAGCGCATGTTCGCCATGCTCGAAGCGGTGCTGGAACAGCATGACACCCCCGTGGCGCACTTCCCGCTGATGGGCGAGGAGGAACGCCGGCAGCTGCAGGTCGGATTCAACGATACCGCCCGCGTCTATCCGCGCGACGTGCTGATCCACCAGTTGGTCGAACAGCAGGTCGCCCAGAGGCCGAACGCCTGTGCCGTACGCGGCGACAGCGGGCCGCTGCTCAGCTACGAACAACTCAACCGCCAGGCCAACCGGCTCGCCCACCGGCTGATCGAACTGGGGGTGGAACCCGATGCCCGGGTTGCCGTCAGCCTGCGCCGCGGCCCGGAGATGGTCATCGCCCTGCTGGGCATTCTCAAGGCCGGCGGTGCCTATGTGCCGGTCGACCCTGACCTGCCGAGTGCCCGCCAGGCCTACATGCTCGACGACAGCGCGCCACGTGCGGTCCTCACCGTCCAGGCGCTACGGGACGGGCTGCCGGCCCTGAACGTGCCGGTGCTGCTGCTCGACGACCCCGACGACAGCGCACAACTGGCGGCACAGCCGACCTTCAACCCGGATCCCCGGGTCCTCGGCCTGCTGCCCGGGCACCTGGCCTACGTGCTCTACACCTCGGGTTCCACCGGGACACCGAAGGGGGTGATGAACGAACACCTGGGCGTGGTCAACCGCCTGCTCTGGGCCCGTGACGAATACGCCGTCGACGCTACCGACCGGGTGCTGCAGAAGACCCCGTTCGGTTTCGACGTGTCGGTCTGGGAGTTCTTCCTGCCGTTGCTCGCCGGTGCCGAACTGGTCATGGCCCGTCCGGGTGGCCATCAGGAACCGGACTACCTGGCCCGGGTGATCCGCGAGGCCGGTATCACCCTGCTGCACTTCGTGCCATCGATGCTCGATCTGTTCCTGGAACATCGCGCCAGCCGCGACTTCCCCGAACTGCGCAGGGTGCTGTGCAGCGGCGAGGCCCTGCCCCGTGGCCTGCAACGACGCTTCGAACAACAACTGGCCGGTGTCGAGCTGCACAACCTCTATGGCCCGACCGAAGCGGCCATCGACGTCACCGCCTGGCAGTGCCGTCCCGGCGATCCGGGCGAAAGCGTGCCGATCGGTCGCCCCATTGCCAATATCCAGATGCACGTGCTCGATACCCTGGGCCAGGTACAACCGCTGGGCGTGGCCGGTGAGTTGCACATCGGCGGTATCGGCGTTGCCCGGGGCTATCTGAACCAGCCTCAACTGACGGCCGAGCGCTTCGTCGCCGACCCGTTCTCCAGCGATCCCCAGGCGCGCCTGTACAAGACCGGCGACCTGGGCCGCTGGCTGGCCAACGGTGCCCTTGAGTACCTGGGGCGCAACGACTTCCAGGTGAAGATCCGCGGCCTGCGCATCGAGATCGGCGAAGTCGAGGCTGCCCTGGCCCTGTGCGCCGGGGTTCGCGAGGTGGTGGTGATCGCCCGTGAAGACGAGCCCGGCCAGGCGGAAAGCAAGCGCCTGGTGGCCTATATCTGCGGCGAGCCGGCACCTGCCGAACAACTGCGCAACGAACTGCTCAAGCACCTGCCCGAATACATGGTCCCCAGCGCCTTCGTGCACCTGGACAAGCTGCCGCTGACCGCCAACGGCAAGCTCGACCGCCGTGCCCTGCCCGCCCCGGGCGTCGAATCCCTGGCCAGCAAGGCCTACGAGGCCCCTGTCGGCGAGACCGAAGTGGCCATCGCCGAAATCTGGAAAACCCTGCTCGGTCTCGACCAGGTCGGTCGTCACGACGGCTTCCTCGAACTGGGCGGCCATTCGCTGCTCACCGTGCAACTGCAGGCCCGCCTGCACCAGGAACTGGGGGCCGAGATCGACCTGCGCACCCTGTTCGGCATCGGCTCCCTGCAAGCCCTGGCCGAGCGTGTGGACCAGGCGACCCTCTCGGCTGTCCAGAGCATTCAGGCCGTGGCCCGCGACCAGGACCTGCCGCTGTCCCTGGCCCAGCAACGCCTGTGGTTCCTCGACCAGCTCGACCACGCCGCCAGCATCGCCTATCACATGCCCGCGGCCCTGCGCCTGCGCGGCCAGCTCGACCGCCAGGCCCTGCAACGGGCCCTGGACCGTATCGTCGCGCGTCACGAAAGCCTGCGCACCACCTTCGAACGCCAGGGCGATCACGTCCGCCAGCGCTTCGCCCCAGAGGACATCGGCTTCAGTCTGCTCGAGCATGACCTGCGGGACCTGGACGAGCAGGCCCGGCAACAGGCCGTCGAGCGACTGGGCCGTGAGGAAGCCGGCGCACCGTTCGACCTGAGCCAGGGTCCGCTGATTCGCGGACGCCTGCTGCAACTGGCCGAGGACGAGCATGTGCTGCTGGTCACCCAGCACCATATCGTCTCCGATGGCTGGTCCGTGGCCGTGCTGATCGGCGAGTTCAACCGCCTCTACAGCGCCTTCAGTCAGGGCCTGGACGATCCGCTGCCGGCGCTGACCCTGCAATACGCCGACTACGCCGCCTGGCAGCAACAGTACCTGCAAGGCGAACGCCTGCAGGCCCAGACCCGTTTCTGGAGCGAGCACCTGAGCGGTGCGCCAGGCCTGCTGGAACTGCCGGCCGATCGTCCGCGGCCCCAGGTACAGAGTTACCGGGGCGCCACCCTGGCGCTGGAACTGCCGGCCACCCTCAGCACCCGGCTGCGCCAGTTCAGCCAGCAACAGGGCCTGACTCCGTTCATGACCCTGCTGGCCGCCTGGTCGATCCTGCTCTCGCGCCTGAGCAACCAGGCCGAAGTGGTGGTCGGCACCCCGGTGGCCAACCGGCCGCGCCAGGAAACCGAGGCGCTGATCGGCTTCTTCGTCAACACCCTGGCCCTGCGGGTCGATGTCCAGGCCCACGAACGCGTCGAGCAATTGCTGGCGCGGGTCAAGGCCATCACCCTGGAGGCCTACGACCATCAGGACCTGCCGTTCGAACAGGTGGTCGAAGCCCTGCAACCGGAGCGCAGCCTCGGCCACAGCCCGCTGTTCCAGGCCATGCTGGTGCTGGGTAACACTCCGCAGGACCAGGCGCTGTCACTGCCCGGCCTGGAACTGACGCCACTGCCCCAGGCCAGCGGCACCACCCAGTTCGACCTGAGCCTGTCGCTCAATGACGACGGCGCAACCATCCGTGGTCAGTTCGAGTACGCCACCGATCTGTTCGACGCCAGCACCATCGAACGCTGGAGCCGCCACCTGCTGCACCTGCTCGATGCCCTGCTCGGCGATATCACGCAGCCGCTGGCAACCCTGCCGCTGCTCGATCACCAGCAGCGTCGCGAACTGCTCACCGGTTTCAACCGGACCTACGTCCCGTTCGCCGAAGGCCTGCGCTTGCAGGACCTCTTCGAACAGCAGGTGCAGGCACGCCCGGAGGCCATCGCGGTGCAGGCCGAAGGCATTGCCCTGAGCTATGCCGAACTCAACACCCGGGCCAACCGCATCGCCCATCGCCTGATCGCCGCGGGCCTGCAACCGGATGAGCGGGTGGCCCTGCTGGTGGAACGCAGCCCGGAAATGATCGTCGGCATCCTCGCCATCCTCAAGGCCGGTGGCGCCTATGTGCCACTCGACCCGAACTATCCGCAGGACCGCCTGCAACACATGCTCGACGACAGCGCGCCACGGGTGCTGCTGAGTCAGGGCGATCTGGCCCGGCAACTGCCGCCACTGTCGATTCCCAACCTGTCGCTGACGGACAGCCCCGGTAACGACGCCAATCCCCACGTCGCCCATCTGACCTCGCGGCACCTGTGCTACGTGATGTACACCTCCGGCTCCACCGGCAAGCCGAAAGGCGTGATGCTCGAGCACCGTTCCGTGTGCAACCAGATCGGCGCCCTGCAGGAACGCTACGGCCTCAATCCACAGGACCGCGTCCTGCAATTCGCCACCATGACCTTCGACATGTCCGTCGAGGAGATCTTCGGTGCCCTGCTCTCCGGCGCCACCCTGGTGCTGCGCTCGGACGCCTGGATCGCCGGCACCGCCGCCTTCGCCGCGCTGTGCGAGCAGTACGCGATCACCGTCGCCAACCTGCCCACCGTGTTCTGGCAACAGGTCGCCCGCGATGCCCATGTCCCCCTGCCGACCTCCCTGCGCCAGTTCATGATCGGCGGCGAAGCCGTGGGCAAACAGGCGGTGGCCCAGTGGTTCGAGCGGGAAACCCATCGCCCGGCGCTGTTCAACGCCTACGGTCCGACCGAAGCCACGGTCAACGCCTCGATCCGCCTGATGGAACGCGACAACGAAGACTTCCGCTCCATCGGCACGCCGGTGCGCAATACCCAGCTGCATGTGCTGGATGCCGCCGGTAACCTCGCGCCCCTGGGCGTGGCCGGTGAGTTGCATATCGGTGGCGTCGGCGTGGCCCGCGGCTACCTCAACCGGGCCGAACTGAGCGCCGAACGCTTCATCGCCGATCCGTTCAGCACCGCCTCGGACGCCCGGCTGTACAAGACCGGCGACCTGGCCCGCTGGCGCGCCGACGGCACCCTCGAATACCTGGGCCGCAACGACGACCAGGTGAAGATCCGCGGCTTCCGGGTCGAACTGGGGGAAATCGAGGCCGTGCTGGCCGCCTGCGAAGGCGTCAGCGAAGCCGTGGTCGTGGCCCGGGAAAGCCAACCCGGCCAATCCGAAAGCAAGCGCCTGGTGGCCTACCTGTGTGGCGACGCCGTGCCGGTCGAGCAACTGCGCGCGGCCCTGCTGGAGGCCTTGCCGGACTATATGGTGCCGAGCGCCTACGTACACCTGGAGGCCATGCCGCTGACCCCCAACGGCAAGCTGGACCGCCGCGCCCTGCCCGCTCCGGGCCAGGAAGCCTTTGCCAGCCGCGCCTATGAAGCCCCGCGCGGCGAGGTCGAGCAGATCGTCGCCGGGGTCTGGCAGGACCTGCTGGGTATCGAGCAGGTCGGTCGTCATGACCGCTTCTTCGAACTCGGCGGCCACTCGCTGCTGGCAGTCAGCCTGATCGACCGGCTGCGCCAGCGCGGCCTGCATGCCAGTGTCCGCACCGTGTTCACCGCGCCCAGCGTGTGGGAGATGGCCCAGGCCATCGGGCGCGACAGCCAGGCCCTGTTCCAGGCACCGGCCAACCGCATTCCGGCCGGCTGTACCGAACTGACCCCGGACATGCTGCCGCTGGTGAACCTGAATACCACGCAACTGGAGCGGATTGTCAGCGCCGTCCCCGGCGGGGCCGCCAATATCCAGGACATCTACCCGTTGGCGCCACTGCAGCAAGGTATCCTCTTCCATCACCTGCTGGGCCACGAAGGCGACGCCTACCTGGTGCGCTCGCTGATCGAGTTCGACGACCGCCAGCGCCTCGATGCCTTTGTCGAAGCCCTGCAAACGGTCATCGACCGCCACGACATCCTGCGCAGCTCGGTGCACTGGGTCGGCCTGCCGCAGGCCGTGCAGGTGGTCCATCGCCAGGTGCGACTGCCACTGGAAACACTCACCCTGAGCCCGGACCAGGACCCGCGCAGCCAGCTGGAGCAACTGAGCGACCCACGACGGCTGCGCCTGGATCTGCAACAGGCGCCGCTGATGCGCGCCTGCATCGCCCGTGATCCACACGCCGAGCGCTGGCTGCTGGCCCTGCTCGACCATCACATGATCAGCGACCACGTGTCCCTGGGCATCGTGCTCGAGGAAATCCGTGCCCTGATGCAGGGCCAGGGCGCCGAACTACCGGCTCCGCAGCCTTACCGGGAGTTTGTCGCACAGGTCCTCGCCACCCCGGCCGAAGTGCACGAGGGCTACTTCAGCCGTCGCCTGGCCGATGTCGACGAGCCCACCGCACCGTTCGGCATCCTCGATGTCCAGGGCGACGGTGCCCGGGTCAGCGAGACCAGCCAGCATCTGGACCCGGCCCTGAGTCAGCGGATCCGGGCCCGTGCCCAGGCCGCCGGGGTCACTCCGGCCGTGCTGTTCCATATCGCCTGGGCCCAGGTACTCGGGCGCTGCACCGACCGTGATGACGTGGTGTTCGGCACCGTGGTCGCCGGCCGTCTGCAAGGCTCGGCGGGGGCGGACCGCGCCCTTGGGGTGTTCATCAATACCCTGCCGGTGCGCGTGCAACTGGCCCGCTCCGGGGTCGGCTCACTGGTGGACGAGACCTATCGCGACCTCAGCGAAATGCTGGCCCACGAGCAGGCCTCCCTGGCCCTGGCCCAGCGTTGCAGCGGCGTCGCGGCGGGCCTGCCGTTGTTCACCACGCTGTTCAACTATCGCCATTCCACCGACGGCGGCTCTCTGGCCAACCAGGAGCACGTGCTGGCCTGGGATGGCGTGCGTTTCCTGAGCAACGAAGCGCGTACCAACTACCCGATCGAAGTGGCCGTGGCCGATGAAGGGGGCGGTTTCTCCCTGACCACCCAGGCCATCGACGGTATCGACCCACGGCGTATCGCCGACTACCTCGTCCACGCCGTGAGCGAACTGGTCGCTGCCCTTGAGCAGGACCCCGCGCGCCCGGCCGCCGACCTGAAGGTCGTGCCCGAAGCCGAACGGCAACAGTTGCTCCACGGCTTCAACGACACCGCCGCCGACTTCGGACCGGCCCAGCCGATCCATGCCCTGTTCGAGGCCCAGGTCCGTGCCAACCCGGATGCCGTGGCCCTGGTCTGCGAAGACCGCCAGCTGAGCTATCGCCAGCTCAACCGCCGCGCCAACCACCTGGCCCGGCAGCTGCTGCAACTCGGCGTGCAGCCGGACGAGCGCGTCGCCATCTGCGCCGAACGCAGCCTGGAAATGATCGTCGGCCTGCTCGGCGTGCTCAAGGCCGGGGCCGCCTATGTGCCCATCGACCCGGCCCACCCGGCCGAGCGCATGGCCTTCATGCTCAACGACAGCCAGCCGCGCGCGCTGCTGACCCAGGCCGCCCTCAGCCTGCCGGCCGGCCAGCTACCCGTGCTGCGGCTCGACACCGCCGAGTCACTGCGCGCGGCAGATGATGAAGCCTTTGATGACAATCCGGTCGTTGCCGGCCTGACCCCGGAACACCTGGCCTACGTCATCTACACCTCCGGCTCCACCGGCCAATCCAAGGGCGTGATGGTCGAGCACCGATCAGTGTTCAACTTCTGGCACGTGCTGACCCGCACCACCCACCAGCACTGCCCGACACCCGCCACCGTGGCGCTCAATGCCGGCTTCTTCTTCGACATGTCGATCAAGGGCATCTCGCAGCTGTTCTCCGGACACAAGCTGGTGATCATCCCGCAACTGATCCGCGCCAGCGGCAGCGAACTGCTGGACTTCCTCGAACAGCACCGGGTGCACGCCTTCGATTCGACCCCGTCGCAGCTCGATACCCTGCTCGCCGCCGGCCTGCTGGAGCGTCGCAGTTACCAGCCGGTCAGCGTGCTGCTCGGTGGCGAGGCAATCAACGCCAGCACCTGGGAAAAACTGCGCAACTGCCAGACCATCCGCTTCTACAACATGTACGGCCCGACCGAGTGCACGGTGGACGCGACCCTCGACCTGATCCGTGATCTGGGCGAAAAACCGAGCATCGGCCGGCCGTTCGCCAACGTCCAGGTGCATGTCCTCGATGCCCGGGGCGAGCCCGCGCCGCTGGGCGTGGCCGGGGAAATCCATATCGGCGGCGTCGGTGTGGCCCGTGGCTACCTCAACCGCGACGCGCTGAGTGCCGAACGCTTCATCGCCGACCGCTTCAGCAAGGTGCCCGGTGCCCGCCTGTACAAGACCGGCGACCTGGGTCGCTGGCTGGCCGACGGTACCCTGGAGTACCTGGGCCGCAACGACTTCCAGGTGAAGATCCGCGGTTTCCGCATCGAACTGGGGGAAATCGAGAACGCGTTGCTGGCGATCTCGGGTGTCACCGAAGCGGTGGTCATCGCCCGTGAGGAACAGCGCCTGGTGGCCTATATCTGCGGCAAACCGGCACCTGCCGAACAACTGCGCAACGAACTGCTCAAGCACCTGCCCGAATACATGGTGCCCAGCGCCTTCGTGCACCTGGACAAGCTGCCGCTGACCGCCAACGGCAAGCTCGACCGCCGTGCCCTGCCCGCCCCAGGTGTCGAATCCCTGGCCAGCAAGGCCTACGAGGCCCCTGTCGGCGAGACCGAAGTGGCCATCGCCGAAATCTGGAAAACCCTGCTCGGTCTCGACCAGGTCGGTCGTCACGACGGCTTCCTCGAACTGGGCGGCCATTCGCTGCTCACCGTGCAACTGCAGGCCCGCCTGCACCAGGAACTGGGGGCCGAGATCGACCTGCGCACCCTGTTCGGCATCGGCTCCCTGCAAGCCCTGGCCCAGTGCGTGGACCAGGCCGGCCGTTCCTCCGTGCAGAGCATCGAAGCCGTGGCCCGCGACCAGGACCTGCCGCTGTCCCTGGCCCAGCAACGCCTGTGGTTCCTCGACCAGCTCGACCACGCCGCCAGCATCGCCTATCACATGCCCGCGGCCCTGCGCCTGCGCGGCCAGCTCGACCGCCAGGCCCTGCAACGGGCCCTGGACCGTATCGTCGCGCGTCACGAAAGCCTGCGCACCACCTTCGAACGCCAGGGCGATCACGTCCGCCAGCGCTTCGCCCCAGAGGACATCGGCTTCAGTCTGCTCGAGCATGACCTGCGGGACCTGGACGAGCAGGCCCGGCAACAGGCCGTCGAGCGACTGGGCCGTGAGGAAGCCGGCGCACCGTTCGACCTGAGCCAGGGTCCGCTGATTCGCGGACGCCTGCTGCAACTGGCCGAGGACGAGCATGTGCTGCTGGTCACCCAGCACCATATCGTCTCCGATGGCTGGTCCGTGGCCGTGCTGATCGGCGAGTTCAACCGCCTCTACAGCGCCTTCAGTCAGGGCCTGGACGATCCGCTGCCGGCGCTGACCCTGCAATACGCCGACTACGCCGCCTGGCAGCAACAGTACCTGCAAGGCGAACGCCTGCAGGCCCAGACCCGTTTCTGGCGCGAGCACCTGAGCGGTGCGCCAGGCCTGCTGGAACTGCCGGCCGATCGTCCGCGGCCCCAGGTACAGAGTTACCGGGGCGCCACCCTGGCGCTGGAACTGCCGGCCACCCTCAGCACCCGGCTGCGCCAGTTCAGCCAGCAACAGGGCCTGACTCCGTTCATGACCCTGCTGGCCGCCTGGTCGATCCTGCTCTCGCGCCTGAGCAACCAGGCCGAAGTGGTGGTCGGCACCCCGGTGGCCAACCGGCCGCGCCAGGAAACCGAGGCGCTGATCGGCTTCTTCGTCAACACCCTGGCCCTGCGGGTCGATGTCCAGGCCCACGAACGCGTCGAGCAATTGCTGGCGCGGGTCAAGGCCATCACCCTGGAGGCCTACGACCATCAGGACCTGCCGTTCGAACAGGTGGTCGAAGCCCTGCAACCGGAGCGCAGCCTCGGCCACAGCCCGCTGTTCCAGGCCATGCTGGTGCTGGGTAACACTCCGCAGGACCAGGCGCTGTCACTGCCCGGCCTGGAACTGACGCCACTGCCCCAGGCCAGCGGCACCACCCAGTTCGACCTGAGCCTGTCGCTCAATGACGACGGCGCAACCATCCGTGGCCAGTTCGAGTACGCCACCGATCTGTTCGACGCCAGCACCATCGAACGCTGGAGCCGCCACCTGCTGCACCTGCTCGACGCCCTGCTCGGCGATATCACGCAGCCGCTGGCAACCCTGCCGCTGCTCGACGCACAACAGCGCCAGCAGTTGCTGTCATCGTTCAATCCGCCGCTCGCGGCACTGGACGAAGCGCCGCAACGCCTGCCCCACCGGGTCTTCGAAGAACAGGCCGCGCGCACCCCGAACGCCGTGGCAGTGGTCTGCGCCGGACAGTCCCTGGGTTATGCCGAACTGAATGCCCGGGCCAACCGCATCGCCCATCGCCTGATCGCCCTGGGGGTACGTCCCGACCATACCGTTGGCCTCTGCGCCCGCCGCAGCCCGGAGATGGTGATCGGCCTGCTGGGCATCCTCAAGGCCGGCGCCGCCTACGTACCGCTGGATCCGCAATATCCGGCGCAACGCCTGGCCCATATGCTGGCCGACAGTGCGCCACAGGCCCTGGTGATTCAGCACGGGCTGCAGTTGCCGGTCCCCGAAGGCCTGGCCACGCTGGAACTGGATGACCCATCGCTGCAACAGGCTGCGCAGCACAACCCCGAGGTGCCGGCGCTGGGCTTCAACCACCTGGCCTATGTGATCTACACCTCGGGCTCCACCGGCCTGCCCAAAGGCGTGATGGTCGAGCATCGCGGCCTGCGCAACCTGCTGGACTGGTACCTCGACGACCTCGAGTTCCACGCCGGGGACGCGGTGCTGCTGGCCTCCTCCTATAACTTCGACCTGACCCAGAAGAACATTCTCGCGCCACTGATGGTCGGTGCGGTGTTGCACCTGGCCGAAGAGCCGTTCAACCCCGAGGCCATCGTCACGCAGATCGCCGAAGCCGGTGTGACGCATCTGAACATGTCGCCGAGCGCTTTCCATGCGCTGGTGGACGCCGACAGCCACCAGGCCCTGGCCTGTTTGAAGCGGGTGGTACTGGGTGGCGAGCCGATTCAGATCGCCATGCTGGAAAAACTCCCTCAGCCGCGACCGGCCGTGATCAACAGCTACGGCCCGACCGAGTGCAGCGACGTGGTGGCCTGGCACCGGGCGGACACCGACCTGGCGACCTACCGGGACCGTTCGATGCCCATCGGCAAGCCGATCCGCAATATGCAACTGCATGTGCTGGACAGCCACGGCCAGTTGTTGCCAGTGGGCGTACGCGGCGAAATCCATATCGGTGGCGTCGGCGTCGCCCGTGGCTACCTGAACCGGCCGGAACTGAGCGCCGAACGCTTTATCGCCGATCCGTTCACCGATCGGGCCGAGGCCCGGCTGTACAAGACCGGTGATATCGGTCGCTGGCTGCCCGATGGCACGCTGGAATACCTGGGTCGCAATGACGACCAGGTGAAAATTCGTGGCCTGCGCGTCGAGCTGGGCGAAATCGAGGCCGCGATCGCCGCGCTGCCGGGTGTTCGCGAGGCGGCGGTGATTGCCCGCGCGCACCAAAGCGCCCCCGATAACAAGCGCCTGGTGGCCTACCTGTGCGGCGAACCGGCGTCCGCCGAGCAACTGCGTGCCGAGCTGCTGCAACGGCTGCCCGGCCATATGGTACCCAGCGCCTTCGTGGTGCTGGACCGGCTGCCATTGACCCCCAACGGCAAGCTCGACCGCCGCGCCCTGCCGGAACCGGGCCAGGAGGCCTTCGCCAGCCGTACCTACGAGGCGCCCCAGGGTCCGGTCGAACACGTCATCGCGCAGATCTGGCAGCAATTGCTCGGCGTGGAGCGGGTCGGACGGCACGACGGTTTCTTCGAGCTGGGCGGTCATTCGCTGCTGGCGGTCAGCCTGATCGAGCGTTTGCGCCAACAGGGCATGAATGCCAGCGTACGCAGCGTATTCACTTCTCCCAGTCTGCGGGAGATGGCCCTTGCCATCAGCCATGAGCCGGCAATCCGCTTCCAGGCCCCGGCCAACCGTATCCCGGCCGGCTGTACCGAGCTGACCCCGGACATGCTGCCGCTGGTGAACCTGAATGCCACGCAACTGGAGCGGATCGTCAGCGCCGTCCCCGGCGGGGCCGCCAATATCCAGGACATCTACCCGCTGGCGCCGCTGCAGGAAGGGATTCTCTTCCACCACCTGCTGGGCCACGAAGGCGATGCCTACCTGGTGCGCTCGATGATCGAATTCGACGACCGCCAGCGCCTCGATGCATTCATCGCGGCCCTGCAAACGGTCATCGACCGCCATGACATCCTGCGCACGGCGGTGCATTGGGACGGCCTGCCGCAGCCAGTGCAGGTGGTGCAACGCCAGGCGCACCTGCCGGTGCACAGCGTCACCCTCGACAGCGACCGCGACCCGCTGGAGCAGTTGCGTACCCTCAACGACCCGCGGCAGCTGCGCCTGGACCTGCGCCAGGGGCCGCTGATGCGCGCCTGCATCGCCCGCGACCCGCACTCCGAGCGCTGGCTGCTGGCCCTGCTCAACCACCACATGGCCAGCGACCACGTGACCCTGGAAATCGTCCTGGAGGAAATCCATGCGATCCTCCATGGCCAGGGCGACCAGTTGCCGGCCCCGCAGCCGTATCGTGACTTCATCGCCCAGACCCAGGCCACCCCGGCCGAGGTCCATGAAGCCTACTTCAGCCGTCGCCTGGCGGATGTCGATGCACCGACCGCACCGTTCGACCTGCTGGAAGTACAGGGCGATGGCAACCACATCGAAGAGGCCGAACTGCAACTGGGCGACGACCTGACCCGGCGGATCCGCGCCCAGGCCCGTGAGCGCGGGATGACCCCGGCGGTGCTGTTCCATGTGGCCTGGGCCCAGGTCCTGGCGCGCTGCACCGGACGCGATGATGTGGTGTTCGGCACCGTGGTCGCCGGCCGCCTGCAAGGTTCGGTCGGTGCCGAACGGGCCCTGGGGGTGTTCATCAACACCCTGCCGGTTCGCGTGCAACTGGCCAGCCAGGGTGCTCATGAACTGCTGCTGGCCACCCACCGCGACCTTGGCGAACTGCTGATCCACGAGCAGGCCTCCCTGGCCCTGGCCCAGCGTTGCAGCGGTGTGGCGACAGCCTTGCCGCTGTTCACCAGCCTGCTCAACTACCGGCACCAGAGCGACGACAGCCAGTTGCAGTGGCCGGGCATGCGCCTGCTTGGCAGTGCCGAACGGACCAACTACCCGCTGACCCTGTCGGTCAACGATTACGGCGATGCCCTGGGCCTGCAGGTGCAAGGCGTGCGGCCGGTGGACCCACAGCGCCTGTGCGCACTGATGCAACGGGCATTGGAGCAACTGACCCAGGCGCTGATGTACACGCCGAAGATCGCGCTCACAGAACTGGATGTGCTGCCGCCCGCCGAACGTACCCTGCTGCTGGACACCTTCAACCAGAATCATCTGGACTATCCGAAGGACGTCTGCATCCAACAGCTGTTCGAAGAGCAGGTGGGCAGGACGCCGACCGCCATCGCCCTGGTCGATGCCCATGGGCAGCTCGACTACGCCACGCTCAACGCCCGCGCCAACCGCCTGGCCCGGCGCCTGGTCGAGGCTGGTACGCGGCCGGGTGACCTGGTGGCGATCTGCGTCGAGCGCGGTACGGCGATGATCATCGGCCTGCTCGGCATCCTCAAGGCCGGTGCCGCCTATGTACCACTGGACCCGACCTACCCGGCCGAACGCCTGGCCGCCATCGTCGGGGACGCCCAGCCAAGCCTGTTGCTGGCCGATCCGCTCGGACGTGCGGCGCTCGGCGAGCCGGCTGGCGAAACCCGCTGCCTGGCCCTCGAACAGGCGGACACCACGGTACCGGTGCCGCCTGCGGAGGCGGCGAACCTGACGTTCGCCGCCGCCGAGCTGACCTCGGCGCACCTGGCCTACGTGATCTACACCTCGGGCTCCACCGGCAAGCCCAAGGGCGTGACGATCGAGCACCGCAGCCTGGTGGCCTCGACCCTGGCCCGCTGTGCGGTGTACGCCTCGGACAGCGAACGGCGCTTCCTGCTGCTGTCGTCGATCGCCTTCGACAGCTCCGTGGCGGGTATCTTCGGCACCCTGCTCAGCGGCGGCACCTTGTGCATCCCGGATGCCGACACGGCCCGCGACCCCGAGGCCATTGCCCGGTTCATCGACGCGCAGGCGGTCACCACCCTGCTCTGCGTCCCGTCCCTGGGTCGCCTGGTGCTGGGCAGCCTGGCGGCCACCAGGGGCCGCCGCACCCTGCGGGAGATGATCGTCGCCGGCGAATCCTGCCCACCGTTGCTGGTGCGCGAGTGTGCCGAATTCGAGCCGGCCATCACCCTGTACAACGAATACGGGCCGACCGAGGCCACGGTCTGGGCCACGGTGCATCGCTGCACGCCGGACGATCAGGGCACGGTGCCTGTCGGCCGGCCGATCCCCAACACCCGCCTGTACCTGCTCGACCCACAGGGCCAGCCGGTTCCGCTGGGCGTCTCGGGCGAACTCTACATTGGCGGCGACGGGGTGGCCCGCGGCTATCTGAACCGGCCGCAGTTGAACGCCGAGCACTTCCTCGCCGACCCGTTCGCGGCCGGCGACGACGCCCGGATGTATCGCACCGGCGATCTGGTGCGCCTGCGGGCCGACGGGGTGCTCGAGTTCCTCGGGCGCAACGACCAGCAGGTGAAGATCCGCGGCTTCCGTATCGAACCGGGGGAGATCGAAGCGCTGATGCTGACCCTGCCGGGTGTGCGCGAGGCCGCGGTGATCGCCCGCGAGGACGTGCCGGGAGCCCGGCGCCTGGTGGCCTACCTCAGCGTCGAACCGCACCTGTCCGCCGGCAACGCCAGTCAGACACTGCGGCCGTACCTCAGCTCGCAGTTGCCGGACTACATGGTGCCGTCGGCCTTCGTGGTGCTCGAACAGCTGCCGTTGAGCCCCAACGGCAAGCTCGACCGCCAGGCCCTGCCCGCCCCGGGAGCCGAGGATTTCGCCCACCGCGAATACGAAGCGCCCAACGGTGAGACCGAGGAGCTGCTGGCCGCGATCTGGGCCGAGCTGCTGGGCCTGGAGCGGATCGGTCGCCACGACGACTTCTTCGAACTCGGCGGTCACTCGCTGCTGGCGGTGCAACTGACCTTGCGGGCCCGCGAGACCTTCGGCGTCGAAGTGCCCCTGCGCGGCCTGTTCGAACACCCGTCGCTGCAGGCGTTGGCCGACCTGGTCACCACCTTGCAACTGGCTCAGTACGAGTCCGACGAACTGCTGGACCTGCAACAAGAAATGGCTTCGCTGTCTGAAAGCGAACTGCTCGCTATCGTCTCCAAGGATGCTTGATAAATTGAATTCACATAACGATAGTCTCGACCAGTTGAAACGTGCCGCACTGCTGCGTCTGCTCAAGCAACGCGGTGCGACACGGGTCATCGATACCGTCTCTGACGCCATGCCTGCGGTGGACCGCAACGGCCCGCTGGCCTTGTCGTTCGCCCAGCAACGCCTCTGGTTCCTCGACCAGCTGGACCCGACGGCCAGTGCCGCCTATCACATGCCGGCCGCACTGGTGCTGCAGGGTCCGCTGGACCGCGACGCCCTCAAGGCCGCCCTCGATCGCCTGGTTGCCCGCCATGAAAGCCTGCGCACCACCTTCCGCCGCGAGGGCGAGCAGCCGGTGCAGGTCATTGCCGCGGCCGACTGCGGCTTCAACCTGGTGGAGCACGACCTGCGCCACCTGCCCCGGGACCAGGCCGAACAGCAGGCCGTGCAACTGAGCGAGCAGGAAGCGGCGGCGCCCTTCGACCTGCTCCACGGCCCGCTGATCCGCGGCAGCCTGCTGCGCCTGGCCGAGGATGAACATCGCCTGCTGATCACCCAGCACCACATCATCTCCGACGGCTGGTCCATCGGCGTGCTGGTCAAGGAATTCGCCGCGCTGTACCAGGCCTTCAGTACCGGTCAGCCCGACCCGCTGCCCGCCCTGACCCTGCAATATGCCGACTATGCGGCCTGGCAACGCCAGCAGCTGGAGGGCGAACGCCTGAACCGGCATGTCGAGTACTGGCGCAGCCAACTGGCCGGTGCCCCGGCCCTGCTGACCCTGCCCACCGACCGGCCGCGCCCGGCCGTGCAGAGCTACAAGGGCGAGACCCTGGGCTTCGACCTGCCGGTGGCGCTGTCCGAGGCCATCGGCAAGTTCGCCCAGTCCCGCGCCGCAACGCCGTTCATGACCCTGATGGCCGCCTGGGCGGTCCTGCTGGGCCGAATCGGTGGCCAGCAGGACGTGGTGATCGGCACCGTGACCGCCAACCGCGACCGCCCGGAGGTGCAGGCGCTGATCGGCTTCTTCGTCAACACCCTGGCCCTGCGCGTGCGCCTGGACGCCAACCCGACCCTCGATCAGGTGCTGCAACAGGTCAGGGAACTGATGCTGGAGTCCGCCAGCCGCCAGGACACGCCGTTCGAGCAGATCGTCGAAGCCCTCAAGCCACCGCGCAGCGCCAGCTACAGCCCGGTGTTCCAGACCATGCTCTACACCAATGCCGGCGGTGCCGGCGGGCAGTTGCAGTTGCCGGGGCTGAACCTGCAGTTCCTGCCGTCGCACAAGGACAACACCCAGCACGACCTGTCGCTGCACATCGATGAAGGCGGCCCGAGCCTGTCCTGCAGCCTGTCGTACTCCACCGCGCTGTTCGACGCCGGCACCATCGAACGCCTGGCGGCGCGCTTCGAGCGCCTGCTGCGTTGCTTCACCGAAGCCCCGCAGACCCGCATCGGCGCCCTGGAACTGGACCCGGCCCCGAGCCTGCCCGAAGTCACCCGGCAGGCGCCGGTCGCACAGCGCACGCCGCTGTCCTATCACCAGGAGCGCGTCTGGTTCGTCGATACCTTCGAAACCGGTTACCTGTATGAAGCCAACCCGGTCTACCACAACGTCGCCCTGTTGCTGGAGCTGTCCGGCGAGTTGAATGTCGCGGCCCTGCAAACGGCCCTCGACGGGCTGCTGGCCCGTCACGCCATCCTGCGTTGCCGGGTGCATTCCGACGGTGCCACCGCCTGGCAGAGCTTTGACGCAGCGGCCAGCCTGACGCTGGAACAGTTCCAGGCGGTCCCGGGCGAGCTGAGAGCCCTGGCGCTGGCGCAGACCCGCCGCCCACTGCAAATGAACGGCGGCAGCCTGGTGCGTGCCAGCCTGGTGCGCGCCGACGGGAACGACGCCGTGCTGGCCCTGGCCGTGCATCACCTGCTGGCCGACCGCACCTCCCTGCAGTTGCTCAAGCGCGACCTGCTGGCGCTCTATGAAGCCGCCTGCGCCGGGCGCGAGGCCCTGCTGCCGCCGCTGGCCCTGAGCTACGCCGACTTCGCCGCCTGGCAACGCCAGTTGCCCGCCGCCGTGCTGGAAAACCTGCGTGCCTACTGGTCCTACCAGTTGCGTGGCAAGCTGCAGGCCCTGGAACTGCCACTCAACCGCCCACGGGCGGCGGTCCATGTCTTCACCGAAGCCACCCATGAGTTCGTCATCGAGGCGGCGCTGGTCAAGCGTCTCGGCGACCTGGCCCGCGAGGTCGGCGTCGGTACCGACAGCCTGGCCCTGAGTGCCTTCACCGCCCTGCTGCGGCGTTATGCCGGACACGACGAACTGGTCGTCGGCACCAGCGCGGCATGCCGCGAACCGGCCCTGCAGGACGTGGTGGGGCCGCTGGACAACCTGGTGGTGATCCGCAGCCACTGCGACAGCGACACCACCCTGCTGGCGCTGCTGGAGCAGACCGCCGGCACCCTTTCCGACGCCCGGCGGCATCGGCACATGCAGTTCGACCAACTGGTGCTGGCGCTCAATCCGGCCAAGGACATGAGCCGCACCGCACTGTTCGACGTGCTGTTCAACTTCCAGCAGGCCAGTAACCAGCGCACCCTGGTGGCCGGGCTCGAGGTCAATACCCTGGAAACCAACCTGGGTTATGGCAAGAACGACCTGCACCTGTTGATCGATGCCGGCGAACAGCAATGGCGCGGGCACCTGGCCTACAACGCCGACTTCTTCGACCCCGAGTTCATCCACCAACTGATGCGGCACTACGTGCGCCTGTTGCAGGCGCTCGTCGACACCCCGCAGTTGCGGGTCGACGATGTCGCCCTGCTGGACACGGTCGAGCGCCAGCGGCAGATTCTCTATTTCAATGACACCGAGGCCGCCTGGCCCGACACCCTGACCCTGCACCAGATCTTCGAGGAGCAGGCCCGCCAGACGCCGGACCGTATCGCCGTCAACCTGGGCGAGGAACGCCTGAGCTATCGCCAGCTCAACGAACAGGCCAACCGCCTGGCGCACAGCCTGCGCGATACCGGCGTCCAGCCGCAGGAACTGGTGGCCATCGTCCTCGAACGCTCGCTGGCCATGATCGTTGCCACCCTGGCGGTGCTCAAGGCCGGCGCCGCCTACGTACCGATCGATCCCGCTTCGCCGGCCGAGCGTATCGCCTACGTATTGCGCGACAGCGGCGCACGCAAGGCCGTCGCCGGCCGGGAAACCAGCCCGGCGCTGCTGGCGCTCGGGATCGAAGTCTTCTCCAGTGACGCCCTGGCGGACACCGGGGGCAGTCCCCGGGATCTGGCCAACCTGCCCAACCTCAACGCCCCGGACCATCTGTGCTATGTGATCTATACCTCGGGCTCCACCGGCGAACCCAAGGGCGCGTTGCTCGAACACCGCAACGTGGTACGCCTGCTGCACAACAATCGCTCGGCCTTCGATTTCAGTGCCGAGGATGTCTGGTCGCTGTTCCATTCCAACGCCTTCGACTTCTCGGTCTGGGAAATGTACGGCGCCCTGCTTTTCGGCGGCCGCCTGACCCTGGTGCCCGAGGCCCTGCGTCGCGATCCGGGGGAACTGCTGGCGTTCCTCGAACGCGAACAGGTGAGTGTGCTCAACCAGACGCCGTCGGCCTTCCTGCAACTGAGCGCGGCCGCACTGGCCGGCCACGATGTACGCCTGGAACGCCTGCGCTACGTGATTTTCGGCGGTGAAAGCCTGGAACTGGGCAAGCTCGATGCCTTCCATCGTGCCTTCCCCCAGGTGGCGCTGGTGAACATGTACGGCATCACCGAAACCTGCGTGCACGTGACCTACAAGGCGATCGGCGCGGCGGACATCGCCGCCGGCATTTCCAATGTCGGGCGGCCGATCCCGACCACCGTGGCCTACATCCTCGACGCCCAGCAACGGCTGCTGCCGATCGGCGTGGCCGGGGAAATCTGCGTGGGCGGGCTGGGGGTCGGCCGCGGCTACCTGAACCGCGAGGCGCTGACCGCCGAACGGTTCATCGCCGACCCAATGCGCCCCGGCGAACGCCTGTACCGCTCCGGTGACCTCGGCAAGCTGCTGGACAACGGCGAAATCATTCACCTGGGCCGGATGGACGCCCAGGTGAAGATTCGCGGCTTCCGTATCGAACTGGGGGAAATCGAGGCCAAACTGCTGGCCTGCGACGGCGTGCGTGAGGCGCGGGTGCTGGCCCGCGACGATGCGGCCCAGGGCAAGCGCCTGATCGCCTACCTGATCCCGCAATCCTCGAACCGCCTGGACGTGGCAGCGCTGCGCAAGCAACTGGGCGCCACCCTGCCCGACTACATGATTCCCACGGCCTTCGTCAGTGTGGCCGCCTACCCGCTCACCGGCAACGGCAAGCTGGACCAGGACGCCCTGCCGGCGCCGGATCTGGACGCCATGTCCGAGCGCGGCTACACCGCGCCCGAAGGTGCCACCGAACAGGCCCTGGCGCAGATCTTCCAGGAACTGCTGGGGCTGGAGCGCGTCGGTCGCCACGACAGTTTCTTCGAACTCGGCGGCCACTCCCTGCTGGCAGCGCAACTGGTGTCCCGCGTACGCCAGCAACTGGGCGGCGAGATGATGCTGCGCCAGCTGTTCAGCCATCCGACGGTGGCGGAGCTGGCGCGCGTGGTCGGTGGCCTGCAAACGGCCGTCAGCGACAGCATCACCGTCGTCGAGCGCGGCGCGCCACTGGCGCTGTCGTTTGCCCAGCAGCGCCTGTGGTTCCTCGACCAGCTCGATCCCGGTGCCAGCAGTGCCTACCATATGCCGATGTCGCTGCTGTTGCGTGGCGATCTCGACCGCGGCGCGCTGAAAGCCGCGCTCGACCGCCTGGTGGCGCGCCACGAAAGCCTGCGTACCACCTTCCAGCGCCAGGGCGAGCAGCCGGTGCAGATCATCGCCCCGGCCGATTGCGGTTTCAGCCTGGCCGAACAGGACCTGCGCGCGCTGTCCTACGAACAGGCCAGCCTCAGTGCCTCGCGCATCGGCAACAACGAAGCGACGGAGCCCTTCGACCTGCAACGCGGCCCGCTGATTCGCGGACGCCTGTTGCGCCTGGCCGATGACGAGCACATCCTGCTCATCACCCAGCACCACATCATCTCCGATGGCTGGTCGGTGGGCGTGCTGGTCAAGGAATTCACCGAGCTTTACCGGGCCTTCAGCCAGGGCCAACCGGACCCGCTGCCGGAACTGTCGATCCAGTATGCCGACTATGCCGCCTGGCAGCGCCGCACCTTCACCGGCGAGTACCTGGCCGAACAGGCCGAGTTCTGGCGCGGCCACCTCGGCGGGGCGCCAGCGCTGCTGTCGCTGCCCACCGATCGGCCACGTCCGGCGGTGCAGAGCTACCGCGGCGGCGACGTGCCGGTGCAGGTCGCTCCGGCGCTGTACCAGCGCCTGGAACGCTTCTGCCAGGCCAACAACGTCACCCTGTTCATGGCGCTGCTCAGTGCCTGGTCGGTGCTGATGGCCCGCCTGGGCAATGAACGCGACGTGGTGATCGGTGTGCCGACGGCCAACCGTGGCCGCACCGAAACCGAAAACCTGATCGGTTTCTTCGTCAATACCCTGGCCCTGCGCGTGGACCTGGGGCAGAACCCGAGTGTCGGGCAGTTGCTGGCACAGGTCCGTCAGACCCTCCTGGCGGCCCAGGAGCATCAGGACATTCCGTTCGAGCAGGTGATCGAGGCGTTGCAGCCACCGCGCTCGCTGAGCCACAACCCGCTGTGCCAGGTCGCCCTGTCGCTGGACAACACGCCGGTCGGCGCCGAGCAAAGCCTGCCCGGGCTGAACGTGATCCCCGTGGCCCAGGCCCATGAAACCGCACAATTCGACCTGATGCTGACCCTGGGCAGCGAAGGCGGCAACCTGAGCGGGGTAATCGAATATGCCAGCGACCTGTTCGACCGCGGCACTGTCGAACGCTTCGCCCAACACTTCCAGATTCTGCTCGAGGCGCTGGTGGCGGATGTCGAGCAGCCGGTCCTCGGCCTGCCCTTGCTGACCCCGGCGCAACGCCAGGCCTCGCCGGCCCTGCGGCCGCCCAAGGCGGTGTTCCCGGTCGAGCAGTTGATTCACCAGCGTTTCGAAGCCCAGGCGCAAGCGCACCCACAACGCACCGCCCTGGTCTTCGGCGAACAGACACTGAGCTACCAGGCGCTCAACCGCCGCGCCAACGGCATCGCCCGTGCCCTGCTCGCCCAGGGTGTGCGCCCCGATGACCGGGTGGCAGTCCTGTCGTTGCGCGGTGTCGACCTGCTCTGCGCGGTGCTGGCGGTACTCAAGGCCGGCGCGGCCTATGTGCCGCTGGACCCGGCCTACCCGGCCGAACGCCTCGGCTACCTGCTGGACGACAGCGCGCCAGTGGCGCTGCTGGCCCAGGCCGACTGCCTCGACGCCCTGCCGCCGCATGCCGTACCGGTGTTGACACTCGATAAGCTCAACCGCGCGGACGCCGCCAGTGACAGCAGCCTGGACCGCAACCCGCAGGCCGACGAACTGGGCCTGACACCACGGCACCTCGCGTATGTCATCTACACCTCGGGTTCCACCGGCCTGCCCAAGGGGGTGCTGGTGGAACACGGCAACGTCGCCCGCCTGTTCGACGCCACCGCCGAGCTGTTCGACTTCGATCACAACGACACCTGGACGCTGTTCCACTCCTTCGCCTTCGACTTCTCGGTCTGGGAAATCTGGGGCGCCCTGAGTTACGGCGGCAAGCTGGTGATCGTGCCGAGTGACGTCGCCCGTTCGCCGGACGACTTCTACGCGCTGGTCTGCCAGCAGCAGGTCACGGTGCTGAACCAGACGCCGAGCGCCTTCCGCCAGTTCATCGAAGCCCGTGGCCGCAGTGCGCAGGAGCACGCGCTGCGGGAGGTGATCTTCGGTGGCGAGGCCCTGGACTTCCGCAGCCTGCGGCCGTGGACGGCGACCACCCCGCTGTCGCGTACCCGCCTGGTGAACATGTACGGGATCACCGAGATCACCGTGCACGCCACCTACTACCCGGTCAGCCAGGCCGAGATCGACGCCGCCGCGCCCAGCCTGATCGGCCCGGCACTGCCGGACCTGTGCCTGCGCATTCTCGACGACTACCAGCAGCCGGTACCGGTGGGCGTCAATGGCGAGATCTACATCGGGGGTGCCGGGGTCGCCCGGCATTACCTGAACCGCGACGCGTTGAACGCCGAACGGTTCATCGCCGACCCCTACTCCGACCTCCCCGCTGCGCGCCTCTACCGCACCGGTGACGTCGCCCGCTACCGCGCCGATGGTGGCGTGGTCTACGTCGGTCGCAACGACTCGCAGATCAAGATCCGTGGTTTCCGTATCGAACTGGGTGAAATCGAAGCGCAACTGCAGGCCTGCACCGGTGTGCGCGAAGCCATGGTGATCGTGCGCGAGGACCAACCCGGCGACAAACGCCTGGTGGCCTACCTGATCGCCGAGGACGGCAGCAGCCTCGATGCCTCGGCCCTGCGCAGCCAGCTGGCCAGCGTCCTGGCCGAACACATGCTGCCGAGTGCCTTCGTGACCCTCGCCGCCTGGCCGCTGACCACCAATGGCAAGCTGGACCGTGCGGCGCTGCCGGCACCGGACCGCGATGCCGCGGTGAGCCGCGACTACGAGGCGCCGTTGGGCGAGATCGAACTCACCCTGGCCCAGGCCTGGCAGGAACTGCTCGGCATCGAGCGTGTGGGGCGCCAGGATCACTTCTTCGAACTCGGCGGTCATTCCTTCCTGGTCATCAGCCTGATCGAGCGCCTGCGCCAGGCCGGCCTGCAACTGGACGTGCGCACGGTGTTCTCGGCACCGACCCTGCAAGCCATGGCCACCGTGCTGGCCGGTGGCGACAATGCCGAACGGCAGGTGCCGGCCAACCTGATCCCGGCCGATTGCACGGCCCTGACGCCGGACATGCTGCCGCTGGTGACCCTGAGCCAGCAGGAGATCGAGCAGATCGTCGCCGATGTGCCCGGTGGCGCGGCCAACGTGCAGGATATCTACCCGCTGTCGTCCTTGCAGGAAGGCATCCTGTTCCACCACCTGTTGCAGTCCGAAGGCGATGCCTACCTGATGCGCACCGTGGTGACCTTCAGCAGCCGTGCCCTGCTCGATGACTTCCTCGGCGCGGTGCAGGTGGTGATCGACCGCCATGATATCCTGCGTACCGCCCTGCGCTGGCAAGGCCTGCCGCAACCGGTGCAGGTGGTCCATCGTCGCGCCCGGCTGCCGGTGGTCACACTCGACTGCGGGCCCGGCGTGGACGCCTTGCAGATGCTGCGTGAACGAACCGACACCCACCATTTGCGCCTGGACCTGCAACAGGCGCCGCTGATCGCCGCGTACGTCACCTACGATGCCCCGCGCGAACAGTGGCTGCTGGCGTTGCTCGACCATCACCTGGTCAGCGACAACGTGACGTTGCGCCTGATCATGCGCGAGATCCAGGCGGTCCTGGCCGGGCAGGCCGACCAACTGCCACCGTCCCAGCCGTACCGCAATTTCATCGCCCAGGCCGCCAGCATCTCCCAGGCCGAGCATGAAGCCTACTTCCGCCGCCTGCTGGCGGATGTCGACGCCACCACTGCGCCCTACGGCGTGCTGGATGTGCATGGCAACGGTGCCGGGATTCAGCGTTCGGTGCAGCACCTGAGCGAAGACCTCAGCCAGCGCGTGCACCGCAGCGCACGGGCCCAGGGCGTACCGACCTCGGTACTGTTCCATGCGGCCTGGGGCCTGGTGGTCGCGGCCACCAGCGGACGCGACGACGGGATCTTCGGCACCGTGCTGTCGGGCCGTTCCCAGGGCACCAGCGGCGCCGACCAGGCATTGGGGATGTTCATCAACACCCTGCCGATGCGCATTCGCCTGCAACACACCAGCGTGCGCGATATCGTCCAGGATGCCTACCAGCAGCTCAGCGAACTGCTGACCCACGAACAGGCGCCGCTGGCCCTGGCCCAGCGGTGCAGTGCGGTGGATGCCGCGCTGCCGTTGTTCACGGTGATCCTCAACTGCCGCCACGGCGATCTGGTCAACGCCTCCGGGGAGGACGTCGAGGACATGGCGGACCATGACGGCATCCACTTCCTCGCCTCGGAAACCCGTACCAACTATCCGATCGAGATTGCCGTGGCCAACGTCGGCGAGGTGTTCTCCCTGACCGCACAATCGATCAGCGGCATCGACCCGCACTGCATCGCCGCCTACCTGGGCCAGGCCGTTGCCGAACTGGTCGCTGCCCTTGAACAGGACCCCGCGCGCCCGGCCGCCGAGCTGCAGGTGGTGCCCGAAGCCGAACGGCAACAGTTGCTCCACGGCTTCAACGACACCGCCACCGACTTCGGACCGGCCCAGCCGATCCATGCCCTGTTCGAGGCCCAGGTCCGTGCCAACCCGGATGCCGTGGCCCTGCTCTGCGAAGACCGCCAGTTGAGCTATCGCCAGCTCAACCGCCGCGCCAACCACCTGGCCCGGCAACTGCTGGCACTCGGCGTGCAACCGGACGAACGCGTGGCCATCTGCGCCGAACGCAGCCTCGACATGATCGTCGGCCTGCTCGGCGTGCTCAAGGCCGGGGCCGCCTATGTGCCCATCGACCCGGCCCACCCGGCCGAGCGCATGGCCTTCATGCTCCAGGACAGCCAGCCACGGGCATTGTTGACCCAGGCCGCGCTATCGCTGCCGGCCGGCGACCTGCCGGTATTGCTGCTGGACACCGCCGAATCGCTGCAGGCCGTGGACGAGGCGGTTTTCGACGTCAACCCGGTCGTTGCGGACCTGACGCCTGAGCACCTGGCCTATGTGATCTACACCTCCGGCTCCACCGGCCAATCCAAGGGCGTGATGGTCGAGCACCGCTCGGTGTTCAACTTCTGGCACGTGCTGACCCGCACCACCCACCAGCACTGCCCGACACCCGCCACCGTGGCGCTCAATGCCGGCTTCTTCTTCGACATGTCGATCAAGGGCATCTCGCAGCTGTTCTCCGGACACAAGCTGGTGATCATCCCGCAACTGATCCGCGCCAGCGGCAGCGAGCTGCTCGACTTCCTCGAACAGCACCAGGTGCACGCCTTCGATTCGACCCCGTCGCAGCTCGATACCCTGCTCGCCGCCGGCCTGCTGGAGCGTCGCAGTTACCAGCCGGTCAGCGTGCTGCTCGGTGGCGAGGCAATCAACGCCAGCACCTGGGAAAAACTGCGCAACTGCCAGACCATCCGCTTCTACAACATGTACGGCCCGACCGAGTGCACGGTGGACGCGACCCTCGACCTGATCCGTGATCTGGGCGAAAAACCGAGCATCGGCCGGCCGTTCGCCAACGTCCAGGTGCATGTCCTCGATGCCCGGGGCGAGCCCGCACCGCTGGGCGTGGCCGGGGAGATCCATATCGGCGGTGCCGGTGTGGCCCGTGGCTACCTTAACCGCGACGCGCTGAGTGCCGAACGCTTTATCGCCGACCGCTTCAGCAAGGTACCCGGGGCCCGCCTGTACAAGACCGGCGACCTGGGTCGCTGGCTGGCCGACGGTACCCTGGAGTACCTGGGCCGCAACGACTTCCAGGTGAAGATCCGCGGTTTCCGCATCGAACTGGGGGAAATCGAGAACGCGTTGCTGGCGATCTCGGGTGTTCGCGAAGCGGTGGTCATCGCCCGCGATGACAGCCAGGGCGACTCGGATAACCAGCGGCTGGTCGCCTATGTCTGCGGCGAGCCGGTGCCGGCCGAGCAGTTGCGCAGTGCCTTGCTGGGCGGTCTGCCCGAATACATGGTGCCCAGCGCCTTTGTGCATCTGGACAAGCTGCCATTGACCGCCAACGGCAAGCTCGACCGTCGCGCCCTGCCCGCTCCTGGTCAGGACGCCCTGGCCAGCAAGGCCTACGAGGCGCCGCAAGGCGAGACCGAGGAGGCCATCGCCGAGATCTGGAAAGGCCTGCTGCACCTGGACCAGGTCGGCCGCCATGACGGTTTCCTCGAACTGGGCGGACACTCGCTGCTGGCCGTGCAGTTGCTCTCGCGGCTGCGCCGCAAGCTCGGCGCCCGGATCAGCCTGCGCGAGCTGTTCGACGACCCCACCGTGCGGGGCCTGGCCGCGCTGGTCAACGCCAGCGCACCGAGCGAGGCGCAATCGATTCCCCGGGCCAACCGCTCGGGTCGGCTGCCGCTGTCGTTCGCCCAGCAACGCCTGTGGTTCCTCGACCACCTCGATCACGCCGCCGGCGCCGCCTACCATCTGCCGATGGCCCTGCGCCTGAGCGGCCGGCTGGACAAGGTGGCCTTGCAGGCGACCCTGGATCGCCTGGTCATGCGCCACGAAACCCTGCGCACCCGTTTCGAACTGGTGGATGGCGAGCCGCTGCAGAAAATCGCTCCGGCCGATACCCGCTTCCCGCTGACGGAACAGGACCTGCGTGCGCTGTCGGCCGAGTCCCGCGAGGCCACGCTGGCCCGTCTCGGCCAGGACAATGCCACACAACTGTTCGACCTGAGCCAGGGGCCGCTGGTGCGCGGCCAACTGCTGCAAGTGGCGGACGACGAGCATGTGTTGCTGATCACCCTGCACCACATCGTTTCCGACGGCTGGTCCAACAGTGTCCTGGCCCATGAAGTGAGCGTGCTGTACAACGCCTTCAGCCAGGGGCAGAAGGATCCGCTGCCGGCCCTGGCGCTGCAGTACGTGGATTATGCCGCGTGGCAGCGTCAGGCCCTGGACGGCCCGGCGCTGCAGGCCCAGGTCGACTTCTGGCGCAAACACCTGGAGGGTGCGCCCACTCTGCTGAGCCTGCCGCTGGATCGGCCACGTCCGGCGATCCAGAGTTATGCCGGCGGCATCGTCGAGTGCGCCTTCTCGCCAAGCCTGAGCGCCGACCTGCGCGCCTTCAGCCAGGCCCAGGGCAGCACGCTGTTCATGGTGCTGCTGGCCGGCTGGTCGGTATTGATGCACCACCTCAGCGGCCAGCACGATGTGGTGGTCGGTACCCCCGTGGCCAACCGCCAGCGGCCGGAACTGGAGTCGTTGATCGGTTTCTTCGCCAACACCCTGGCGCTGCGTATCGGTACCGACCGCGAGCTGCGGGTGAGCGACCTGCTCGGCAGGATCAAGGACCTGACCCTGGCGGCCTACAGCCATCAGGACCTGCCCTTCGAGCAGGTGGTCAGCGCCCTGCAACCGACCCGCAGCATGAGCCACAGCCCGTTGTTCCAGGTGATGCTGAGCCTGGACAACACCCCACCGGCACCGCTGCAACTGCCCGGGCTGCAGGTGGCGTCCCTGGACAGCGCCCACCGCACCACGCAGTTCGACCTGTCGTTGTCTCTGGTGGACACCGGCGAACGTATCCGCGGCAGCCTGCAATACGCCAGCGACCTGTTCGACGTCAGCACCGTGCAGGCCATTGCCGAGCTGTTTGCCAAGGTCCTGGAAAATCTGCTGGGCGATGCACAGCAGTCCATCGGCCAGTTGCTGGAGAACACGCCGGCATTGCCGCGTTCGGCCGATGCCGTGGCGATCGCGGCACCGGTCGAGGAACCGCGCCCCGAGCCGCGGCCTTACGAGGCGCCGCAGGGCGACACCGAAATCGCCATCGCCCAACTCTGGAAGGAGCTGTTCAAGCTGGAGCAGGTCAGTCGGCATGACGATTTCTTCAGCCTCGGCGGTATTTCGCTGATGGCCGTGCAGATGGCCTCGCGCCTGCGCAAGGTGCTCGGCAAGCCGATCGCGGTGCGTGACCTGTTCGTCGAGCCGACCATCGCCGGCTTCGCCCGGACCCTGGACGGCCAGGCGCGTCCCGGTCAGCACGGCAACCTGGTGGCTGTGCGCCGCACGGGCTCGCAACGACCGTTGTTCCTGGTCCACCCCCTGGGCGGTGAAGTGCAGTATGCCCGCGATCTGGCTCCGACACTGGACCCGCAGGTACCGGTCTACGGCCTCGCCGCCAGTGGCCTGGTCGCCGGGGAAACGCCGCTGTTCGAGGTGCCGGCCATGGCCGCGCGCTACCTGGCAGCCATTCGCCAGGTCCAGCCGCAAGGCCCTTACCGGATCGCCGGCTGGTCGGCCGGTGGCCTGATCGCCTATGAAATGGCCAGGCAGTTGCAGGCCGCGGGTGAGTCCCTGGAGTTCGTCGGCATCATCGACGCTTCGGCACGTCCCGAGCCGGCCCCGGCGCAGTCCTTGAGCGAGGCGCAGTTCCTGATGGCCTGGCTGCCTACGCAGGTCGAACCCCAGGTGCGGCAGCAACTGGCCGCACTGGCGCAGGAGAATGCGATCGAGGCGATGCTGGCGTTGTGCATGACTCATCGCCTGCTTCCGCAAGAGCTGCCCCAGGACGTCGATGCCGACCTGCTGCGTAGCCATCTCGCGGTGGCCTATGCGATACGCCTGGCCATTGGCGCCTATGTGAGCCCGGCCAGCTCGCTCAAGGTCTCGCTGTTCACCGCCAGCGGGCAGGAACGCAACGATCCGCTGTTGGGTTGGGGGGCGCTGCTGGAAGCCGCGCCAGTCGTCACGGCACTGCCCGGAACGCACAACACGCTGGTCCAGCCACCCCATGTCGGGGCCCTGGGCCATGCGATCTCCCGGGCGTTGAGGGAGAGTGCCGTTCAATCATCCTGATGGAGAAGCGCTTCACTCTGGAAAAGTCGGCGCCAGCTAAACTGGCGCCGGCTCAGCCGTGTAGGATGTCCCTGTTTTCTACTACAGACTTATCCTACGTAGCTGGGTCTAATGATTCAGTACTGAATCGTTTTTGTGGATGGATTCACACGTCATGCCTGGGCTGCCAGGTATCAGGCAAGAAATGGTTTGAGCGTCGAAGGGTAATGGACGGATCGCCTCTGCCCTGCCGACAGAATTGCAAGCTATTACTGATATGCAGGATCAGCATATGAGCCCACGAACGAATGTCAAAGAAGCAAAGAACGCCCATATCTATCAAGAACTGGGGAGACTGATTTCCAGCATCGGGGACGAGACGTTTCTGAGCAACATGCATCAGTTGGTCAACGCCTCGGTGGCTGTCAGCCGGATCGAACTCAGCGAATGGACCGTCGACGACAGTCAGTCGTCGGTTGTCGATGTCCAACTGCTGGGGCATGCGGGCCTCGAATTGAGCCCGCAAATGCAGGCGGTCTGTCCGACCAACGCCATGCACCGCAACGACCACCCTCTGGTCAAACGGGTGCTGGAGGTGCAGGACGCACTGCTGATTCATCTGAACGCCCGGATGAAAGACGAAAAAGACAACAATTGCCTCGGCACGTCCCATCAATGCAGCCTCATTTCACGCAAGGCCAACCGTTGCTGCGTGATCTCGCTGCACCGCCCGCGGGTGGAACGCGATTACTCCCTGCAGGAGCTGTCCTTCCTCAAATGCCTCTCCGAGACGTTGCTGCCGCTGGCGCAAAGACACGCCCGTGCCTGTCGCCAGGCCAGCGCCAGAAACCCGCAGGGCAAGACAGCCCATGCCTCGAGCCTGGAACAGACACAACTGCAACAGGAGTTCGGTGAGCGCTTAAGTGCCTGCGAGATCACGTTGTCGGCACGGGAAAAGGAGGTCTGCCTCGGATTGCTGGCCGGCGGTACCGTACCCGAGATCGCGGAGAAACTCTGCGTCAAGAACAGTTCCATTGAAACCTACCTCAAGCGCTCCGCCGCCAAACTGGGTGTCAGCGGGCGACATGGATTGGCCAAGTGGATGATAGGAGCAGAATGAACAGATCCCTCAGTCCCTGGTTGCTGGCCGCGCTGGCCCTGGGCGGTTGCTCGCTGATTCCGGACTACCAGCGCCCGGCGGCGCCGGTCGCCGCCCAATACCCCGGCACACTCGATCAGGCCACGGCCCCGGCGACGCTGGCGGCGGACGTCGGCTGGCGAGAGCTGTTTCGCGACCCGACACTGCAACAACTGATCGAAAGCGCCTTGCGCAACAATCGCGACTTGCGCGTGGCGGCCCTCAACGTCGAAGCCTTCCAGGCGCAATACCGGATCCAGCGCGCCGACCTGTTCCCGGCGATCAGCGCCACTGGCAACGGCACGCACCAGCGCGTGCCGGCCAGCATCACTCAGGCCGGCAAGGCGGCCATCAGTCACAGCAACTCGGTGACGCTGGGCATCAGCGCCTACGAGCTGGACCTGTTCGGGCGTGTCCGCAGCCTGAGCGACCAGGCCCTGCTGACCTACCTGTCCACCGAGGAGGCCCGCCGCATTACCCAACTGAGCCTGATCGCCAGTGTCGCCAATGCCTACCTGACCTGGCGCGCCGACCAGGAACTGCTGGCCCTGACCCGGGACACCCTCGCCTCCTACGAGCAGAGCCTGCGCCTGACCGAACACAGCAACCAGGTCGGTACGGCCTCGGCCCTGGCCCTTAGCCAGTCGCGCACTTCGGTGGAGAGCGCCAGGGCCAGCCTGGCGACCTTCCAGCGCCAGGTCGCCCAGGACCTCAACAACCTGACCCTGCTGGTGGGAGCACCGGTGGCGGACAGCCCGTCCAGCCAGCCGCTGGCCGCCGACTGGATCGCCGAACTGCCGGCGGGCCTGCCTTCGGACCTGCTGCAGCGACGTCCGGACATTCTCCAGGCCGAATACCAACTGCAGTCGGCCAATGCCAGCATCGGGGCCGCCCGCGCGGCGTTCTTCCCGAGCATCACCCTCACCGCCAACGCGGGCACTTCCAGCAATGAATTGTCGGGGCTGTTCAAGGGCGGCTCGGGAAGCTGGCTGTTCCAGCCGCAGATCAACCTGCCGATTTTCAACGCCGGCAGCCTGCGGGCGAGCCTGGACTACGCGAAGATCCAGAAGGACATCCGCGTTTCGCAGTACGAGAAATCGATCCAGACCGCCTTCCAGGAGGTCTCCGATGGCCTGGCCGCCCGCCAGACCTACAAGGACCAACTGCAGGCGCAGGACGCTCTGGTGCAGGCCAACCAGGCGTATTACCGCCTGGCCGAGCGTCGCTATCGCGTCGGCGTCGACAACAGCCTGACCTTTCTCGATGCCCAGCGCTCGCTGTTCAGTTCCCGACAGACCCTGATCACTGACCGGCTGGCGCAACTGAGCGCCGAGGTCAATCTGTACAAGGCCCTGGGCGGAGGCTGGATGGAGCGCGGCGGCAAGAACCTCTGAGGAGCAGACGATGGGCTGATGCGGGCGCTCGCGGCGATCATCGCGCCTGGGCCCGCATCGCCATCGCTCGCACCGCCGCTACCACCCTCAGGGAATGCAGGCCTCGCCGGCATGGCGCTTGAGCCACTGGCGCAATTCGGTCTTGAGGATCTTGCCGACGTTGTTCCTGGGCAAGGTGCTGCAGAGGATGTACCTGTTCGGTTTCTTGAATGCCGCCATGCGCTGGATGAACCAGGCGTCGAGCGAGGATTCGTCGAGCGTCCCGGCACTACGTGGCACGACGAACGCCACCACCGACTCGCCCAGCTCGGCATCGGGTTGCCCCACCACGCAGACATCGAAGACCTGCGGATGCTGCACCAGCACTTCCTCGACCTCCCTTGGATACACGTTGACTTCACCGCTGATGATCACGTCCCTGGCCCGGTCAGTGAGCGTCAGGTAGCCGGCATCGTCGATAAAGCCCACGTCGCCGGTCAGCAGCCAGCCATCCACCAGGGTACGCCGCGTTGCCAGGTCGGTCCCCCAGTAGCCGCGCATGACCGTGGGCCCACGCACGGCGATTTCCCCCAACTGCCCGCACGGCAGCGGCTCATGTCCGGCGTCCAGCACACGCAGTTCCAGGCACGCCAGGGCCCGCCCCACGGACGCGGCCAGCCTGGTCCAGTCGGGGTGGCTTCGAGCCGCGACCACCTCACGGGACAAGCTGCTGATCAACGGGCTCTCGCCTTGACCGTAGATCTGCACCAGCCGCGGACCGAACGTGTCGAGCGCTTCTTCCAGATCCGCCAGGTACATGGGCGCGGCACCATAGACAATGGTCTTGATGCCCTCGCCGCCATAGCCCTGGCGGCGGGCCTGCTCGACCATCTGCCGCAGCGTGGCCGGTGCCACGAAGACACAGACACGCTCCAGTCGTGCGGCCAGCTCGAACAACTCATCGGCGTTGAAACCGCGGGAATCCGGAACTACGTGACGGGCGCCGCAGCGCACGTGGATGCAGCTCAACAGGCCGGAACCATGGGACATCGGCCCGGCATAGAGCACGGCATCCTCGGCGCTGACCGGGTCGACATCCAACTGATAGCACAGCGACATGGCAACCAGATTGCCATGACTGAGCATCACCCCCTTGGGACGCCCGGTCGTGCCCGAGGTATAGAACAGCCAGGCCAGGTCGTCGGCATGCCGTGGGCAGGGCGTGTCCGGCAGTACCGCATCCATCGGAGCGAGCGCGCCCATGTCCTCCCGTTCCAACTCACGACATCCGCGGGGCAAGGCCTCGCGCGGGAACAGTCCGCCGTTATCGGTAAAGATCAGCCGGGCCTGGGCGTCGCCGATGATGCAGCTCGCTTCGCTGGGGTGCAGTTTGCAGTTGATCGGCACCGCCACGGCACCGACCCACCAGATGGCATGGAGCAGTTCGAGGTATTCACAGCAGTTGGGCATGAACAACGCGATGCGGTCGCCGGGAACGATGCTGTGCTCGCCGGTCAGATAGGCGGCACGGTGGCGGACCAGTGCGGCAAAAGTGCCATAGTCGGCCACCTCCCGTGTTCCCTCGAACAAGGCGGGCCGCTGCGGACAACGCCGGCCGGCGTCATCCAGCCAGTTGGCGATATTCATTGCTCAGCTCCTGCGTGCCTGAAGGAGCGAGGTGCGGGCCTTTTCCCTGTTGGCGGCACAATCGTCGGGACACACGTAAGGCAAACAGCTGGCCGCGACAATGGGGACACGGTCATGGATCATGGCGATTTCCTTCTTGGATTGGCTGAAGCATCGATTACAATGGAATACCAACGGGATCGCTCGCCAGTTGGTACAACTACGTACATGGGGTACGTAAGCCAGCCTTGGGCTCATCAATAACAACGCCCCCACCGAATCAGGATGTCAATGAGCGCTATCGTGCAACAACAGGATCTGCAGCGCCTGGCATTCATGGCGTCACCCGCCCCCCAGTTGATCACCGGCGACCGTGTGATACTCGACTGCAACGCCGCCTTCCTGGAACTGTTCGGTTACTCGCGCGAAGAGCTGCTGGGACAACTGACCCTGCTGATCCATCCTTCCCCGGATGACTACCGGGCCTTCGGCACTCGCAGTCGCAACGGGCTGCGGCGCAGCAAGAGCGGTTCCTACTCCGATGAGCGCCTGCTGCAGCGCAAGGACGGCGAGGTGTTCTGGGCCAGGTCGCAGGGCTATACCCTGACCCCGAGCGACCCGTTCAAGCTGATCGTCTGGCACCTGGAGCGCCTGGGCCGGATGCAGCGCATCGCCGTGGACCTCACGCCCCGCGAACGTGAGGTGTCGATGCACATCGTCAAGGGCCTGACCTGCAAGGAAGTGGCGAAGCAGCTGCAGATTTCCCATCGTACCGTGGAAGTCCACCGCGCCAGGCTGATGAAGAAACTCCAGGCCAGGAACAGCGTCGAGCTGGTGTCGAAGATCATCCTCGTCGATTGAGGCCTGCGCCCGCAGGCTTCGCCCGGCCCTGCCTCCCCTCCGGGCGTCACGCCTGCCGGGGAAACACCGGCTCGCCCAGGTTGAGCATCAGCCGGTTGGCCCAGGCAAAGATCGAAATGGCATGGATCAGGTCCAGCACCTGGCCATCGTCCAGCCCATGCTCGCGCAGTGCCAGGATGTGACCGGCGCCCAGGTTCGCCGGAGCCAGCGTCAGGTCGATGGAGAACTGCACGATGGCCCGCTCGCGGGGCGTCGTGCCGGCCGTGGCCGGGTCGGCGAAGATCTCGCGGATCACGTCGTTGCGCTTGGCCAACTGCTCGAAGCGTTGCGCGTGGACCGAGGCGCAATAGACACAGCGGTTGATCCGCGAGACCACGGTGCTGGCCAGTTCGCGCTCGGCGCGGGACAGGCCGCCCGGGGCGTACATGATCGCGTTGAACGCCTGGGAGCGCTGGCGCAGGATGTCCGGGTGATGGCCCAGGGTCAGGTAATAGTCCGAGGTCTTGGCCTGCGGGTGACTCTCTTCGAGCACCGCGATCTGCTCCGGCGTGGCGCTTTGCAGGTCGATGGTCGGCAGCCAGGCTTTCCAGCCCAGCACTTCGTTGGTGAAACCGTTGCTGCGGATCGGTTCGCTCATCAGGCGGCTCCTGCGCGGGACAAGGCCGTGAGGCCGGCGGCCAGGCGGACCTGGTAGGACACAAAGGCGATCAACTGCGCCAGGACGACGATCTCTTCGGTACTCAGCCCCCGCTGTTGCAGCGTTCGCAGTGCAGCCTTGTCGCCATGTACCGGGGACTCGATCAGCGTACGGGTAAAACCCAGTATCGCTGCCAGGCGGCTATCGCCCAGCGCTTCGAGGTTTCCCGCGTCGATGCTGGCCAGGGTGGCGTTGTCGATACCCTGTTCATGCAGTTGCGCCAGGTAGTGTGCGGCGAGCGCCGCCTGCGGAGTCAGTCGCGCCGCGTAGTAGGCCACCCACAGGCGCTCGCACAGCGACAGGTCGTTGCCCAGTTCGGCAGCGAAAAACAGCTCCTGGCTGCCCTGGGTCGCCGAGACGACTTTCTCCCGGGCATGGCGTACGTCGTGCAAGGCCGTGCCGGGCTGGAGGTTCAGCAGGCTGTCGAGCAGATCGGGCACGACAGCGTTGACGGTGATGGAAGGCATGAGGTTTCCTGCGGATCGATGACAGCCTTCCCGCCCAGGCAGGAAGGCGTTGGGTTCAAGGTTGCTCGGTGACCATCAGCGCGGCGGTACGGTCGCTGACCAGCGGCTCGACCTTCAGGCCTTTACGCGCAGCCCAGATATTCTGGTAGTGGAACAGCGGAATGATGCCGACATCGTCGCTGACCACTTTCACCGCATCCTGGAGGATCTTGCGCCGCCTGGCCTCATCGAATTCGGCGGTGGAATCGATCAGCGCCTTGTCCACCAGCGGGTTGCTGTAGCGCCCCCAGTTGGAGGCGCCCTGCCCCTTGCTGCTGTCGACGGTGGTGAGGATGTTGGTCAGCGCATAGGCCGCCTCGCCCGTGCCATTGCCCCAGGCGATCACGCTGACCGCCAGCTCGTTCTTGTTCGCCTTGCCGGCGTAGACCGCCCAGGGCAGCACTTCCAGCTGTACCTTGAGACCGATGCGGGTCCAGAACTGGGCCACCGCCTGCAAGGTTTCCGGTGCCTGCGGGTAGCGGTCGCCGGGAACGTGCACGGTCAGCTGGAAGCCGTCCGGGAAGCCGGCCTCGGCCAGCAACGCCTTGGCCTGTTTCGGGTCGTAGGGAATGTTCTTCACCTGCGGGTTGTAGCCGAAGGTGTTGGCCGGCATCCACTGGTTGGCCTCGGTGACCGTGCCCTGCATGATGCGCTGGTCGATGGCCTGGCGATTGATCGCCAGCGACAGCGCCTTGCGCACCCGCACGTCTCGCAACGGGTTCTGCGCCAGTGGCTTGCCGCTGTTGTCGCGAATGAACTCGTTCGGCCCCTCGCGGAAGCTCGGCTGGATGATCAGCGCGCGCAGGCCCTGGTAGGCGAAGACGTTGATCCCCGGGGTCTTGCGCAGGCGCTCGACATCGGTCGGCGAGACCTTGTCGATCACGTCGACATCGCCGGCCAGCAGCGCCGCCGTGCGGTTGGCGGCGTTGGCGATGAAGCGGAAGTCGACCTTGTCCCAGGTCGGCCTGGGGCCCCAGTAGCTGTCGTTGCGCGCGAAGATCGTGCGATCGCCCGGCACGTAGGAAACGAAGCGATACGGCCCGGTGCCGATCAGGGCCTTGCCCGAGTTGTAGTCGGCACTGCTGGCGGTGGCACCGGCATGGCGGCTGACGATGTAGATCGAGTCGACATCGGGCAGCAGGTTGGCGTTCGGTGTGCGGGTCTTGATCAGCAGCGTATGGGCATCCTTGGCCTGCACCGACTCCACGGTGCGCGTGGCCCCGGCGTAGGAAGCGACACTGCCCGGCACGTTGCGCGCCCGCTCGAAGGAGAAGACGAAGTCGTCGGCGGTCAGCGGAGTACCGTCCTGCCACTTGACGTCGTCGCGCAGCTCGAACTGCCAGGTGGTCGGGTCGAGCACCTTCCAGCTCCTGGCCAGGCCCGGCAGGGTCTTGTCATCGTGGCGATTGACCAGTGACTCGAAGGCGTGCAGCGCCACCGAGCGGTCGCCGGCATAGTTGTTCAGTTGCGGGTCGAGGGAGGAAACCGGGTCGGCGTAGCCGATGCGCAGGTCCTGGGCCGAGACGCCGCCGGCGGCCAGGAGCAGCGCCGAGGCGATCAGTGAGCGAACACGTGGTTGCATGGGTGATTCCTTGTACGCAATGGCGAAAAGCATGCCGGGCATCAGCGCGCCCGTTCAGGGATGCTAGTTGAGGTGACACGCACTCAGGTGGTTCGGCGAAACCTCCCTGAGGGCTGGAACTTCCTCGCGGCAACGCGCCGTGGCGCGCGGGCAGCGAGGATGGAAATGACACCCGCCGGGCGGGCTCAGCGGACTGGGGATTTCCCCTTGGATCGCGTCATAACGGGTATTGCGGACATCGAAGCGCGGAATCTGCGCCAGCAGGGCCTGGGTGTACGGGTGGTTGGCGCGGGCGAACATTTCGTCCACCGACGCGCTCTCCACCACCCGGCCGAGGTACATCACCACCACGCGGTCGCACAGGTGCTCGACCACGCCAAGGTCGTGGCTGATGAACAGGTAGGTCAGGCCGAGCTGGTCGCGCAGGTCCATGAACAGATTGAGGATCTGCGCCTGGATCGACACATCCAGGGCCGCCACCGACTCGTCGCACACCAGCAGTTGCGGCTGCACCGCCAGGGCCCGGGCAATGCCGATGCGCTGGCGCTGGCCGCCGCTGAACTGGTGCGGATAGCGCTGGCGCAACTGCGGGTTGAGCCCGGCACGTTCGAGCTGGGCACAGACGTAGTCGTCGAAACCGCGCCGGTCGGTGAGACCGTGCAACAGCGCGCCCTCGCCGACGATACGGTCGACCCGCAGGCGCGGATTGAGGCTGGCCGACGGGTCCTGGAAGATCATCTGCACCTTCAGGCGCACGGCCTGGCGCTGCCCGGCCGTCAGGCTGTCGAGGTCGAGGCCGTCGACCCGGACGCTGCCCGAGGACACCGGCAGCAACCCGGCGACCATCCGCCCGAGGGTCGACTTGCCGCAGCCCGACTCGCCCACCAGCCCGACCACTTCGCCGCGGGCGATGCGCAGGTCGACCCGGTCGACGGCGTGGGTCCGCGGTTGCGGGCGGGTCAGGCACAGGCGTTGCAGCAGATGCTGAAGGGTACGCTCGTCAGGCGCCTTGCCAAAGGTCTTGCTGACCTGGTTCAGCTCGATGAGAGGTATCTGCTCACTGCGCATCGGCGGCTCCCGGGTGAAAACAGCGGACGATCCGTCCACGTGGCATCTGCAGGGGCTGAGGTTCTGCCGCGCACAACGGCGAAGCCTGCGCGCAACGGGCGGCGAAGGCACAGCCGACGGGCATCGACAGCAGATCCGGCGCCATGCCGGGGATCTGCCGCAGGCGCTGGCCGCGGCTGTTGCGGCTGGGCAGGCTGTTGATCAGGCCCTGGGTATAGGGGTGCTGCGGCTGGTCGAGGACATCGTCGACCGTGCCCTGCTCGACGATACGCCCGGCGTACATCACCGCCACGTCGTCGGCCAGGCCGGCCACCACCGACAGGTCGTGGGTGATCCAGATCAGCGAGGTCCCCTGCTCGCGCACCAGTTGCTGCACCTGGCTGAGGATCTGCGCCTGGATCGTCACATCGAGGGCGGTGGTCGGCTCGTCGGCGATGATCAGGTCCGGCGCATGCAACAGGGCAATGGCAATCGCCACGCGCTGACGCATGCCGCCGGACAGTTGATGGGGATAGGCGCGCAGGCGCTCCTCGGGGCTGGCGATGCCCATTCGCGCCAGGGTACGCGCGGCGTGCTCACGGGCCTCGCGCTTGCCCAGCGATCGATGGGCACGCACCGCCTCGACCATTTGCGTATCGATGCGCAGCACCGGGTTGAGGGTCATCATCGGGTCCTGGAAGATCATCGCGATGCGGTTGCCCTGCAACTCGCGCCGTTGCGATGGCGAGAGCCGGGTCAGGTCGCGGCCCTGGAACAGCACCTGGCCGCCGCTGATCCGCCCGGGTGCATCGACCAGGCCGAGGATGGAGAAACCGGTGACCGACTTGCCGGAGCCGGATTCGCCCACCAGGCCGAGAATGCGCCCCGGCTGCACCCGCAACGACACGTCACGCACCGCCGGCAACACGCCGGCACGGGTGTGGAACGAGGTGCAGAGGTTGCGCACTTCGAGCGTCGGCACGCCGGCCTTGTCCGTTGCGGCGACAATCGCCGATTCAGGCAGGTTCATCGTTGCAACCTCGGGTTCAGGACATCGCGCAGGCGGTCGCCCACCAGGTTGATCGCGACGATGGTGATCAGCAGCGCCAGGCCCGGAAACAGGCTGATCCAGTACTCGTTGCCGAGCATGTACTGGAAGCCGTTGGCGATCAGCAGGCCCAGCGAGGGTTCGGTCACCGGTACCCCCAGGCCCAGGAACGACAGGGTCGCCTCCAGGGTGATCGCCCGGGCGATCTGCAGCGCGCCGATGACGATCAGCGGCGGCAGGCAGTTGGGCAGGATGTGGCCGATGACGATCCGCCATGAACCGATGCCCTGACCCCGCGCGGCGTCGACATATTCGCGACGACTCTCGGTCAGCGCCTGGCCGCGGGCCGTGCGGGCGTAGTAGGCCCATTCGAGCAGTACCAGGGTGAGCATCACGTTGCCCACGCCCTTGCCCAGCCAGGCGAGGATCATCAGCGCCATGAGAATCACCGGGAACGACAGCAGCAGGTCGACCAGGCGCATCAGCAAGGCATCGACCCAGCCGCCGACGTAGGCCGACAGCAGCCCGAGCAGCGTGCCGATCAGCGCGGCGATCAGCGCCGAGCCGATGCCCACCCACAGACTGATGCGCAGCCCGTAGAGGATCGCCGACACCAGGTCGCGGCCCTGCCCGTCCGTGCCCAGCCAGTAGGTATAGCCGCTGTCCATATTGGCGCTGCCCGGTGGCAGGCGCGCATCCAGCACGTTGAGCTGCATCAGGTCATAGGGGTTCTGCACCACGATCCAGGGGGCCAGCAGCGCCAGCAGCATCACCGCGAGCAACAGCACCACGCCGGTCACGGCCGAGGGGGAGCCGAGGAACTCCACCAGCACCCGCCGCCACGGCGCTTGCGCTGACAAACGATGGGCGAGCACGGCGGTCATCGGCCAGCCTCGATACGAACACGTGGGTCGAGCAGGTAATACAAACCGTCGACCACCAGGTTGAGCACGACGAAAATCACCACGACCACCATCAGATAGGCCACCACCACCGGACGATCCAGGGTGTTGATACTGTCCAGGATCAGCTTGCCGGCGCCCGGCCAGGAGAAGATGCTTTCGGTCACCACCGCATAGGCGATGGTCGAACCCAGCTCCATCGCCAGTACCGTCACCACCGGGATCATGGTGTTGCGCAGCACGTGCATGACCATCACCCGCAGCGGTGACAGGCCCTTGGCCCGGGCGAACCTGACGAACTCCTGGGGCAGCACCTCTCGCACGCCGGCGCGGGTCAGGCGCAGCACCAGGGAAATCTTGAACAGCGCCAGGTTCAGCGCCGGCAGCAACAGGTGTTGCAAGCCGTCGAGGGTCAGCCACGACCATTGCACGCCGAACAGCTCACGGGTGGCGCCACGACCGCTGGCCGGCAGCCAGCCGAGGGTGATCGAGAACAGCAGGATCATCATCAGCGCGATCCAGAATGCCGGCAGCGAGAAACCGATGATGCTGCCGGCCATCATCAGTCGCGACAGCGGGTGCTCCGGGTATGTCCCGGCGAACAGGCCCAGCGGTACGCCAATCAGCACCGCCAGGCACAGCGCGCTGAACGCCAGTTCGAAGGTGGCCGGCAGGCGTTGCAGGATCAGGCGCATGGCGTCTTCGTGATAGACGAAGCTCTGTCCGAGGTTGCCGTGCACGGCGCCCTTGAGGAAGATCAGGTACTGCTCCCACAGCGGCTTGTCCAGCCCCAGGTGGGCGATGGCCTGCAGGCGCTCGGCCTGGTTGAGGTCTTCGCCGACCAGGATGTCCATCGGGTTGCCGATCGCATTGAGGCCGATGAACACCACCAGGGTCATCAGCCAGATGACCAGCAGCGACTGGCCCAGCCGGCGCAGGGTCCAGCCGATCATTGCCGCATCTCGTGGGCGTCCGGCTGGCTGGCAACCCACTCGTCACCAAGCAGTTCCGGTTCGGCGTAGTCGCGCATGGCCGCGTAGTGCTGCTCGATATCGGCGTTGAACAACTCGCCGATCAGCGCCTGGGCCAATCGCTTGGCGCCCTCGCTGATCGCCGGAATGTCGCCCGATACCGCACCGAAGCTGAGGGCGGCGGGATAGCTGAAACAGTGGATGTGATTCAGGCCGGGACAGCTTCCGGGGATTTTTTCCTGGAACTCGAAGTTGCTGCCCAGGTCCGGCAGTTCCGCCAGCTCCGCGTCCGCCTCGTCGGCTGGGGCCTCGAAACGATCGCGCCAGGTCCGTACCTGCGCGCAAAACGGCGAGAACTCCGGGCGCAGACGGAAGTCGGTGCGAAAGCCGGTGGCGAACACCACGAAGTCGGCTTCCAGACGCGCGGTCGGCGTGTCCAGCCAGACGCCGCCGGCCGGGTTTGCCTGCACGGCCAGCAGCGGGCTGTTCAGCAGAAAACGCGCGCGGCCCGACTGCGAGACCCGCAAGGTACTGCCCCGTGGCGGTGGCACCTGCTGGGTGTTGAGATAGTTGCGCAGGCGCCATTTCCAGGCCGCCGGCAGCCGCCAGTAACCATGGGTCATCCCCGGGTTGCCGGCGCCCTTGCCCTTGTTGATGCGCGGCAGCTCGGCGCGACGGATCAGCAGGTCGACCCGGCTGGCGCCGGCCTCCAGTGCGGTCGCCGCACTGTCCATGGCCGAAGCGCCGCCACCGATGACCGCAACCCGCTTGCCTTCGAACCACTCGTTGCGCAGTCCGTCCGCCGAGTGCGCCCACAGCTCATAGGGCAGTGCCCGCGCCAGGTCCGGAACCCACGGCCCGCCCAGCCCATCGCGGCCGGTGGCGAGCACCACATGGCGGGCGAGCAACTGCTGCGTCCGGGCGCCAGCCTGCACCTGCAGTTCCACCAGGCCGTCGGCGCGTGGCGCCACCCGGCTCACCCGGTGTTCGTTGCGCACCTCCAGCGCCAGGGCCTTGCGATACCAGCGCAGGTAATCGGCCCACTGCAGACGCGGAATCTTGTCCAGGCGCTCCCAGGCCTCCTGGCCGAATTGCGCCTCGAACCAGGCGCGGAAGGTCAGCGCCGGCAAGCCCAGGGCCGGCCCGGTCAGCTGTTTTGGCGAGCGCAGGGTTTCCATGCGCGCGGTGGTCGCCCATGGCCCCTCGAAGCCGGCGGGCGCCTGATCGAAGATCACTGCCGCCACCCCCTGGTGGCGCAACTCGGCAGCCAGCGCCAGGCCGGCCATGCCGCCGCCGATAATCGCCACGTCCAGCACGGCTTGACCGTCGTGCAGGCGTGGCTTGACCCAGGGTTTGGCGGGCAGATCGAGCCAGTCGAGATCCTGGCGCAGGCGTGCTTCCAGTTTCGCCAGGCCGGCGGCGGCAGTAGCATCGGACATGTATGGGGTACTCGGCATGAGGTCGGGAGATCGGTCCCCGTCCCTTGAATCGCATTTCTGCAAAGGCCGTTAACATTCAAATATGAATTCTTGGCGGCCTTCAATTCGTAATCCGAATACTAAGAGGCGTTTTTTATTCTCGCAAAGCACAAAAAGGCATATTTATATAACCAATATGATTTTCAGGCGGTCGTGCCTGTCGAGAAGCCGCCACGTGCGCGTGGCTTACTCGGCATAGATACTTTGCAGCAGCGCGTCATGGGCTGCCGCTTCGTGCATGAGCATTTGCGGCAAGAGCAATCTTGCCGAATGGGCGATTTCATCGATCAGTGCCCGGGCCACGTCCGACAGCGGGCTGGCGAAGGCCGAGATCAGGCCGAAGAAGAATGGGATATGGCAACCGAGCGGACGCACCACCACGCCTTCCACCGGCACGCCCCTGGCCGTAAACGGATCGACCAGGGCGACGCCCAGGCCGGCGCGGGCCATCTGCATGGCGATCAGCGAAGTGTTGGTGTCGAGCATGCGGGGCGTGCCGCAGCCCGCGTCGCGGAAAGCCTTGTCGATGCGCCGCCGAAAGCGGTAGGGGTTGGCCATGGTGACCAGTGTCTGGCGGGCCAGCAGATCCATGGGCAGCACTTCATGGGCCGCCAGGGGCGAATGCTGCGGCAGTACCGCGACACAGGAGGCTTCGCCGATCCAGTGGATATCCAGCCCGCGATGTTCGAGCGGCAGGCTGACCGCGCCGAGGTCCATGGTCTTGGACAGTACCGCCTGCACCACGTTTTCCGGCGACATGCTCTGCAGCTGGACCTGCTGCGGCCGCAGAGTCTCGGGCAGGCGAGCCAACGCCGCCGGCAGCAGGCCGGCGGCCAGGGCCGAAATCGCCACCAGCTTGATCTGGTGATTCTCCTCCTGGGCGATATGCTGCGCGCGCTGGCGGATATTGCGTATCCCCAACAGCGCGCTCTCGACTTCGCCATACATCATGAAGGCCTTGTGCGTCGGCGTGACCTTCGGCCCGCTGCGTTCGAACAGGGCGAAACCCAGCTCCTGCTCCAGTTCCTGGATCACCCGGGTGACCGAGGGCTGCGAACGGCCGAGCATCTTCCCCGCGGCGGTGACACTCCCCGCCGACATCACCGCAGCAAAAGCTTCCAACTGACGCAGATCCATACGCACGCCTTACCGTTACCGATCACGGAAAATCTGGAAGTCTACACGCAAAAATGTGAGAGCCGGCTTGCTGGCGATGGCATACGCATGGGCCCTTCAGTTTTTTTGCTGAACGCCACACCGCCGCGAAGCTTTTGCTTTTGCTTTTGATCTTGCTCTTGATCCACCCGCCCCGTTCCCAGCTGGCTGAGTGGAGGTTCTGTTTCGAGAGTTGTCCGGCAGGGATGCCGGGCGAGCCGTGTTGGGCCATGGATGGCCCGTCACGGCGTGCTCTCGAAACAGGACCGGAGCGAAGGAACCCTCGCGCAGCGAGGGCCAATGGAGGGGCAAGCGTTTTTTGGTTACTTTTTTTGGCGTCTGAAAAAAAGTAACTCGCCCGTAAGGGGCGAAACCGTAACATCAGCTAAACGCGCAAACGGATATGTACCCCACCTCCCACCTCCCACCTCCCACCTCCCCCGGAAAAAGCCGAACAGACAGCAGCTCCCGCACCTGATCAATGCCCATCCGCAGAAGGCTGCTGCGGTGGCTGAACCTTGTGCATCAACGGCACCAACACCGTCGCCAGAATAAAGCAGACCATGATCACCAGAAACGCATCGGCATAAGTCAGCGTCTGGGCCTCTCGCCAAGTCAGGGCCCAGAGCTGGCGCAACGCGATCTGACTGGCATCCAGACTGTTCTGGCCAAGCGCCTGGGCACTGCTGCTCAAGCGTTCGAGCCAGAGATTCATCTCTTCGTTACGGCTGTTCAGGTGCTCCGCCAGACGCAGGAAATGCAGGTTGCTGCGGTCGTTGAGCACCGTGGCGCAGGCAGCGATACCGATCGCGCCGCCGAGGTTGCGCATCAGGTTGAACAGCCCCGAGGCGAGCTTGAGCCGGGCTGGTGCCAGGGAGCCGAGGGTCAGCGTCACCGTCGGCGCGACGGTCAGTTGCTGGGCAAACCCGCGTATCGCCTGGGGCAGCAGCAGTTCCTTGCCACCCCAGTCATGGGTGATCGGCGCAAAATTCCACATCGACAGGCCGAACAACGCCAGGCCGAGCATGAGGATCCAGCGCAGGTCGATACGGCTGGCAAGGAACGCATACACCGGAATCGCCAGCAACTGGAAGATCCCCGTGGAAAACACCGCGATACCGATATCCAGTGCCCCGTAGCCGCGCACCCGGCCGAGGAACAGCGGTGTCAGGTAGATGGTGGCGAAGATGCCGATGCCGGTGATGAAGGAAAACAGGCAGCCGAGGGCAAAGTTGCGCTCGCCCAGGGCACGCAGGTCGACGATCGGCTCGTCGATTTCCAGGCAGCGCCAGATGAACAGCACCCCGCTGGCCAACGCCACCCAGGCCGTCAGGGTGATGGTGCTGTCACTGAACCAGTTCCAGCGCGGACCTTCCTCGAGGGTATATTCCAGGCAACCGAGGAACACCGCCATCAGCACGATGCCCAGGTAGTCGGCGCCCTTGAGCAACGCCAGGTTCGGCTGGTCGACCCGGACCAGCAGCGGCACGCTGAGGGTCACGAACAGGCCCGGCAGCAGGTTGATGTAGAACAGCCAGTGCCAGGAGGAAATGTCGGTGATCCAGCCACCGACCGCCGGGCCGAGGGTCGGCGCGAGCGAGGCGATGGCACCGATGGTCGAGGCGGCGATGATGCGCTGCTTGCCGTTGAAATAGATGAAGGCGGTGGTGAACACCAGCGGAATCATCGAACCGCCGAGCAAACCCTGCAACGCGCGAAAGGCGATCATGCTCTGGATGTTCCAGGCCACCGCGCACAGCAGGCTGGTCAGGGTGAAGCCGGCGGCGGAGGCGGCGAACAGCCAGCGGGTGCTCATCACCCGCGACAGCCAGCCGGACAGCGGGATGACGATGATCTCGGCGATCAGGTAGGCGGTCTGCACCCAGGCGGTGTCATCGGCGCCCGCCGACAGGCCGCCGCCGATATCGCGCAGCGAGGCGGACACGATCTGGATGTCGATCAGGGCGATGAACATGCCCAGGCACATGCAGGCAAAGGCGGCGACCTTCTGCCGGGTGCTCAGTGTCGGCAGCCCGTCACTCATGGCCGGCTGGCCTGGGCAACCGCCGGTTCGATAGCCGGTTGTTCGCGGGTGTTCACTTCGGTCTGAACCGACAGCCCCGGGCGCAAGGCACCGAAGTCGGCGTCGCTGCCGTCCAGGCGGATCCGCACCGGAACACGCTGGACGATCTTGGTGAAGTTGCCGGTGGCGTTTTCCGGCGGCAGCACGCTGAACTGGGCGCCCGTGGCGGGTGCCAGGCTTTCGATGTGCCCATGGAACTCACGACCCGGCAGGATATCGGCCTTGATATTGACCGCTTGGCCGACCTGCATCCGCGCGAGCTGATCTTCCTTGAAGTTGGCGTCCACCCACAGGCCATGGGCCGGTACCACCGAAATCAGCTGACTGCCGGCTGCCGCATAGGCGCCGACCTTGGCCCGGCGGTTGCCGACATACCCGTCCAGCGGTGCGCGCAGTTCGGTGTAGCCGAGGTTCAACTGTGCCTGGTCGCGCTCGGCCTGGGCCTGTTCCAGCATGGCCCGGGCCTGTTGCCGCTGGGTTTCGATCACCGCCAATTGGCGTTGCGCCGCCAGCAGTCCCGCCTCGGCCCGGGCCCGTTCGGCCTGGGCGGTTTTCCAGGTGGCATCGGCACGCTGGGCACTTTCGACGGAGACCGCCAGGCTGCGCACCAGCGTCTGGTAGCGGGCGTGGTCGTCGTGGGCGCGGCGGGCCTCGGCATCGCTGGCATCGATCTGCGAACGGGCCTGGCTGATCAGCGCCTGCTGCAACTGTTCGGTGGCATCGAGGTTGGCCAGGCTCGCCCGCTGGGCGGCCACGGCACCTTCGGCCTTGGCCAGGGCGATGCGGTAGTCACGGACATCAATGCGGGCCAGCAGGTCCCCGGCCCTGACGAACTGGTTGTCGCTCACCGCCACTTCGCTGATGTAGCCCGGGACCTTGGCGCTGATCACCGTGACTTCGGCGCCGACATAGGCATCCTCGGTGTCCTCGACGAACCGTCCGGTCTGCCACCAGTGGCTGCCGTAAACGACGGCCGCGGCCACCGCTGCCGCGAGCACCGCCAGGCGCACGAGTGGCTTGCGCCGCGCCGGGGCCACAGCGGTTGTACTTTCGGGGGCAATGTGGACTTGAGTGCCCATGGCGGTCTGACCTCTATCGCTGGCAACGAAAAATTATGATCATAATATTTCATGGCGGCTTTTATCATGCAAGTCTCTATTTTCCGGCAGCGAATCCACTCGTCGGGGCAATGCGGTACCGGTACCGGCGCGTCACGCCTATACTGCCGGGCTGATTCATCAACGGGCGTGCCAGGTGCGCGCCCTTCCCTGCGCAACTTTCAACAAGAGAACCCCATGGCCAATCATGACCTGACCTTCCTGCCGGATCCCGACGCGGACTCGATTTCCTCCGACGTGGCCGGCTTCGGCGGCCTGCTGGTGTCCACCCAGATCCCCACCCGTGCCGACGGCAGCCTGGAACTGGGCGATATCACCCGGCAGAGCGAATGCACCCTGCAGGCGCTCAAGGTGGCGCTGGAGAAGGCCGGCAGCTCGCTGGACCGCGTCCTGCACCTGACCATCTACCTGACCGATATCGCCGACCGCCCGGCGTTCAACGAGGTCTACAGGCGGTTCTTCGTCAAACCCTGGCCGGTACGTGCAGCCATCGGCGTGGCAGCCCTGGGGGTCGAAGGCATGAAGGTGGAAGTCACGGCGATGGCGGCCAAGGCCTGACCGGTCAGCCGCAACGGGTGCCGGCGCGGCGTTTCGCCGGTACAATGCACGCCTTGACCGTGCAGCCTGACTAGAAAAACATGTCCCTACCCAAGCATCACCTGGAATTGCTCAGCCCCGCCCGCGACGTGGCCATCGCCCGCGAAGCCATCCTGCACGGGGCCGATGCCGTGTATATCGGCGGCCCGAGCTTCGGCGCCCGCCACAATGCCTGCAACGAAGTGAGCGATATCGCCCAGTTGGTGGAGTTCGCCCGCCGCTACCACGCGCGGGTCTTCACGACCATCAACACCATCCTGCACGACAACGAGCTGGAGCCGGCGCGCAAGCTGATCCATGAACTCTACGATGCCGGGGTCGACGCGCTGATCGTCCAGGACCTGGGCGTGATGGAACTGGATATCCCGCCGATCGAACTGCACGCCAGCACCCAGACCGACATCCGCACCCTGGAACGGGCCAGGTTCCTCGACCAGGCCGGCTTCTCCCAGTTGGTGCTGGCCCGGGAACTGAACCTCCAGGAAATCCGCGCCATCGCCGACGAAACCGACGCGGCGATCGAGTTCTTCATTCACGGTGCGCTGTGCGTGGCCTTTTCCGGCCAGTGCAACATCTCTCATGCGCAGACCGGCCGCAGCGCCAACCGTGGTGACTGCTCCCAGGCCTGCCGCCTGCCCTATACCCTCAAGGATGACCAGGGCCGCGTGGTCGCCTACGAGAAACACCTGCTGTCGATGAAGGACAACAACCAGAGCGCCAACCTGCGCGCCCTGGTGGAAGCCGGCGTGCGCTCGTTCAAGATCGAGGGCCGCTACAAGGACATGGGCTATGTGAAGAACATCACCGCCTACTACCGCCAGCGCCTGGACGACATTCTCGAAGGCAGCCCGGACCTGGCCCGCGCTTCCAGCGGCCGCACCGCGCACTTCTTCGTGCCGGACCCGGAGAAGACTTTCCACCGCGGCAGCACCGACTACTTCGTCAGCGAGCGCAAGATCGATATCGGCGCCTTCGACACTCCGACCTTCACCGGCCTGCCGGTGGGCGTGGTGGAAAAAGCCGGCAAGCGCGACCTGCAGGTGGTGACCACCGAGCCCTTGTCCAACGGCGATGGCCTCAACGTGCTGATCAAGCGCGAAGTGGTCGGCTTCCGTGCCAACGTCGCCGAACCGCGCGGCGAGTTCGAGGAGGACGGTGAAAAACGCTACCGCTACCGCGTCGAACCCAACGAGATGCCGGAGGGCATGCACCGCCTGCGTCCGAACCACCCGCTGAACCGCAACCTGGATCACAACTGGCAACAGGCATTGCTCAAGACCTCCGCCGAGCGCCGTGTCGGTGTCAGCTGGAGCGCGCGCCTGCGCGAGGAGCGTCTGGAACTGACCGCCACCAGCGAGGATGGTGTCAGCGCCAGCGTGGCCCTGGACGGCCCGTTCGGCCTGGCCAACAAGCCGGAGCAGGCCCTGGAGCAACTGCGCGACCTGCTCGGCCAGTTGGGCACCACCCAATACCACGCCACCGCCATCGAGCTCGATGCGCCACAGGCCTACTTCATCCCCAACTCGCAGCTCAAGAGCCTGCGCCGCGAAGTGATCGAGGCGCTGACCGCAGCCCGCGTCGCCGCCCATCCGCGCGGTGGCCGCAAGGCCGAGACCAGCCCGCCGCCGGTGTACCCGGAGTCGCACCTGTCGTTCCTGGCCAACGTCTACAACCAGAAGGCCCGTGACTTCTATCACCGTCATGGGGTCAAGCTGATCGACGCGGCGTTCGAGGCCCACGAGGAAACCGGTGAAGTGCCGGTGATGATCACCAAGCACTGCCTGCGGTTCTCTTTCAATCTGTGCCCGAAACAGGCCAAGGGCGTGACCGGCGTGCGGACCAAGGTCGCGCCGATGCAACTGATCCAGGGTGACGAGGTGCTGACCCTGAAGTTCGACTGCAAGCCTTGCGAGATGCACATCATCGGCAAGATCAAGGGTCACATCCTCGACCTGCCGCAACCGGGCAGTGCGGTGGTCGGCCATATCAGCCCGGCCGATCTGCTCAAGACCATTCCCCGCGCGCCACACTGAAGTGAGCGGCCTTGACGGCCGCTCTCGCCCGCCCCGCAAATAAAGTCGTCGACCGGCTTCGCGGGGCTTGCATATCGGCGCATTGCCCTCTTCAATGAGCAGGCCCCGCCTCCAGGCGGGGCCCTGTTTCCCTGTCGAGACGAGCCAGATGGATCTGCGCCAGAAACCCGCCCTATGGAAGACCTTGTGGGCCCTGCCCGCGGCCACCCGCTGGCTGCTGCTGGGCATCGGCCTGTCGCGGGTCGCCTCGTTCATGGTCTGGCCGTTCATCGTGGTGGCGATGAACCGACGCTTCGGCACGCCGATCACCGATATCGGCGCGCAACTGGCCCTGGGTGCGCTGATCAGCATCGCCCTCTCACCGCTCAGCGGCTTTCTCGGTGACACCTTCAATGCCCGCAACCTGATGGGCTTCGGCTGCGCCCTGGGCGCCGGCTGCTTCCTGCTGATGGGGCTGGCACCCGGGCAGACCAGCTACTTCGTCGCGATCATCGGCATGGCGGTCGCCCACAGCATCCTCGAACCGCTGTTGCGGGTGCTGCTCAGCGACACCGTCGCCACCGACAACCAACGCACCTTTCTCTTCCACATCCGCTACTACGTGGTCAATTGCGCCGCTGCCAGCGGGCCGTTGCTCGGCATGTGGTTCGCCAACCGCGAGAGCGACGCGGTGTTTCCGATCGCCGCCGTCACCTACGCACTGCTGGCCCTGAGTATCTTCGGCGCCGCGCGCTATCGGCTGCAGGCGCCGCACCTGGCCGGTACCGAGCCGACCTCGCCGCCCCTGCGTGAGGTGCTGCGGGCGATGCTCGGCAATCGGCTATTCCTGACCATCATCGTCGCCAACTTCTTCCTGGTGCTGGTCTACGCCCAGGTCGACGAGTCGCTGACCTTCTACCTGCTGGCACTCAAGGTCGAGGACATCAACGCGGTGATCGCCAGCCTGAGCGTGACCAACGCCTCGGTCGTGCTGGTGTTCCACCTGTGCCTGATGGGCTGGCTGATGAACCTGGCCGACAAGCGCGCCTACATCCTCGCCCTCGCCTGCCTGATGATCGGCCACGCGATCATTGCCCTGAACACCGGCGCGCTGTGGTACGGCTGGATACTGGCGATCGGGTTCGCGACGCTGGCCGAGATCATCGTCATGCCGTTGTTCGCCACCCTGATCGATCGCCTCGCGCCGCCCGGCATGCGCGGCAGTTTCATCGGCATTTCCATGCTGGCCGGGCTCGGCTCGGCGCTGGCGCCGCTGCTCGGGGCGCTGGTGATCAGCCACTTGGGCGGCGTGGTGCTGTTTTCCGCCCTGGCGCTGGCCTGCCTGCCCATCGGCCTGCTCGGCTACCGGGCACTGAATGCCGGCCAGCCGGCCAGCGCGCTGGAACCGACAACATGATCGCCCTCAACCAGGTCCAATTCGGAGTGAACCCGGGATGAATCCTTACCAACTGTTGGCACCTCGTTCATTCTGGCGCAGTGCCGTGGCACAGCAGACGGCCGAAAGCATGAGCGAGTTGTGGCTGCCGCAATTCGGGATCGAACGCGACGATGCCATCGTCACCGCCGGTTCCTGCTTTGCCCAGCATATCGGCCGGGCACTGGTGGAGCGCGGGATGAACTGGGTCGACAGCGAACCGGCGCCGGCCGGCCTGTCGGAAGCCGAGCGCAAGGCGCGGCACTATGGCGTGTTCTCCTTTCGCACCGGCAACCTCTACACCCCGGCGATGTTGCGCCAGTGGCTGGAGTGGTGCCTGGGCAGGCAGGCCATGCCCGACGAGGTCTGGAGCCGCGATGGACGTTTCTTCGACCCCATGCGGCCGGTGGTCGAGCCCGAAGGCCATGCCAGCCGGCAGGCGCTGCTGGAGGCCCGACAGGTCACGCTGGCGGCGATGAAGACGGCGTTGCAGCGGGCCAGGGTCTTCGTTTTCACCCTGGGGCTGACCGAGGCCTGGGTGAATCGACGCAACGGCCTGGTGTACCCGCTCTGCCCCGGTACGCTGCAGGGGACGTTCGATCCGCAGGTCCATGCCCTGCACAACTTCGGCTTCGTCGACAGTCACCGTGAAATGCACACGGCACTCGAACTGTTGCGCTCGGTGAATCCGCGGATCCGGGTGCTGCTGACCGTGTCGCCGGTGCCGCTGACCGCTACCGCGACCGGCCAGCATGTGGTGACCGCCACCACCTACTCCAAATCGGTGTTGCGCGCGGTGGCCGGCCAGTTGTGCGAGGAACAGCCGGAAGTCGACTACTTCCCCTCCTACGAGATCATCACCGGCACACCGTTCAGGGCCGCCTTCTACCAGGACAACCAACGCGAAGTCACGGCCGCCGGGGTGGCGTTCGTCATGCGGCAGTTCTTCAGCGCCCTGAACGGCCAACCGCCGGTGGCACCAGCCAACCCGATCGCTCATCTGCCCAGCGAGGACCTTGTTTGTGAAGACGCCGTACTCGACTACTACGCCAAGCCCTAGCTTCCTGCTGCTGGGCGACTCCAACGCCGGGCCGATCGGCAAGGCGGCGCAAGCCCGCGGGTTGATGGCCTGCGGCGGTCCGCTGGGGGCCGGACGGGATTTCAACGTCGACTTCCTGGTAGCGCAGCCGGGGGACGTGGGGTTTCGTGATACGGAAATGGACCAGCGTTATCGCCAGGCGCTGGAGCTGGCCGGGGTGGCCCGGCTGGAAGAGCTGCCGGTTCCGCTGGTCAGTACGCTCGGCATGAGCGTGCACTTTCTCGCCAGTCGGCCGAACTGGCACTGCTATCAGGATGAAAGTGGCGAGTTCGATGCCGGGTTTCTGGGCGGGCCCCTGTTCGAGTCGATCATAGTAGAAATGAGCCGGTATGCCCTGGCGTTCTACGAAAGGGTGCTGGGACTGGGCATCAGGGTGCTGGTGGTCCTGCCACCGCAGCGGGTGCCGGAGTTTTCCGATGCGCAGGTATTCATCGCGGCGCAGGAGGTGCTGATTCGACGCTTGCGCGAGTTGGGCGTCGAGCTGATCGATGTGCGGGACGCCGCCAACGGTGAGGATGGCTGGCAGGCCCCGCGGTTCTGCGAGATCGATGACCCGTTGCACGGCAACCTGGCCTTCGGCGAGCTGATCGTCGAGGCGCTGCTTCCCCGACTCGCCCAGCCACAGTGGGCCTGACCCACCCCACATCCCGCTCCATTCGGTCGATGAGCGAAGGCCTGCGGGCCCACAGGATTTCAGGTTTCGGTATAGGGCTGCGGCTGCTCACCGAGGATTGTCACCCGTTCGCCATACCGCGAATGCGGGAAGTAGTCCCATACCGCATGGTGCTGGGTGCAGCGGTTGTCCCAGAACACCAGGGTATTGGGCTCCCAGCGTACCCGGCAGGTGAGAATCGGCTCGCGGGCCACCAGGCCGAACAACAGGTCCAGCAGCGCCCGGCTTTCCCCCTCGGACAGTTGCACGATATGCGAGGTGAACCCGGAGTTGACGAACAACGTCTTGCGCCCGGTCTCCGGATGGCGCACCACCACCGGGTGTTCGGTCCTGGGCAACCCCTCCGGCGCCGGGTAGCCCTTCCACGGAATCGCCCCATCATGGATGGCCGTCAGCCCCTGCAGAAAACCCTGCAGGGTCGGCGACAGCATGTCCAACGCCAGGTGCATATTGGCGAACAAGGTGTCGCCACCGCTACCGATGGCCGGGGTTTCCTTGATGTACAGCATCGAACCCATCGACGGTGCCAGGTCCGCGGTACCGTCGGTGTGCCAGGCCTCCCCGGCGACGAAGCGCGATTGTGCCGTGGCACGGATGACCACCAGTTCCGCATCGTCGCCGTCGATATCCTCCAGCGGCAAGGCGCGCAACTCACCGAACAGTCGACCAAAGGCCTTGTGCTGCTCGACGCTCAGGTGCTGGTCGCGAAACACCAGCACGTGGTTTTCCAGAAAGGCCCGGCGAATTTCCGCCAGTTGCCCGGGCGCCAGTTCCCCGGACAGGTCGACCCCGCCGATCTGCGCGCCGATGATCGGAGTCAACCGATCGACGGTGATGTGCTGGTACGGCGCCCGACGTTCGCCGGCGATCCTCTCGACGGCCTTCAATGCCCACTGATCCATGTTCCCTCACCTTTTTGTTGAGTTATTGCCGCAATCTGCCCGGTCAGGCCGCCTTCAGTCCCTGGCCTGACGCAGGGAGCGCGGGCGCATGTCGGTCCAGTGCTCGGCGATATAGTCCAGGCAGGCCTGACGCTCGCCCCGGGCCCCGACAGCCGCCCAGCCGATGGCCATGTCCTTGCCCTGGGGCCAGATGGAGTACTGGCCCTGATGATTGATCACCACGTCGAACATTTCCGTTTCATTGTTCATGCTGCTCTCCAGAGAAATAACCCCGTGCGGCCGGAACCGCCTCGATCAGGCAGCGGCTCAAGCCTTCTGCCAGGTGCCTGAATACCTGTCGTCCGGCCTCGGCTTGTCGCTCACCGCTACCGGCGCGTACCAGCGCGCAGATCCGCGTGGCCCCGGCACAGATGCCGGCGTAGGCCTGGGCATCGTTGTCGGCATAGGCCGCGGCGGCGATTCGTGCGTAGGCCCGGCTGTTGGCATCGGCAAACGCGGCGGCGTTGGCATCGGTGCTGAGCTGGGCGTAGTAGTCCGCGTAGGCCTGGGCATCGCCGAAGTGCTCGGCGATCATTGCCGTATTGGCCGGCGCGCTGGCGTAGACCATGGCGATCTCATGGGCCCGGGCATAGCCGGTGGCATAGGGAAAGGCTCGCCGGTACAGCGCCGGCAATACCGGCTTGAGGGCCGCCAGCCACTCGCCCCGCCGGCCGTTGAGGCCCAGGGCCGCACGCCGATGCAACTGCCGCAGGACATTCAGCTGCGCCACGCTGGTGCCCTCGACGTCGGCCTCGAGCAACACCGGCAACACCGTCTCGGCCTGCCAGGCGTGCAACAGGCGAAACGGCGGCGGTTCGCCAAACCCGGCCAGGGCCGCCTGCAACTCGTTGCTCCAGCGCAGTGCCCAGTCCTTGGCCTGCCCGGCCAGCAGCACCGGTATCAACGCCTGCAGCCAGTCCACGTTGCGCTCATGCCGCATGTTCGCCTCCCTGGCCGATCGTTTCGCCAATCAGCCGTGCCCAGTGACCGGCGACGATGCCGTAATGGTCGGTATCCAGCGCTTGCCAGTCGCACAGCCGCGGCAGCAGCGCCTGCCAGGCCGCCTTGAGCTGGTCGGCCGGCCAGGCGCGACCGACGCCATAGGGGTTGGCCTGGGTGGCGACCAGCAACCGGGCCTGGGTGTTCGGCAGAACCGGTGGTGTGAAGGCGGCCATGCTCGCCATGTTGTGTTTGCAGCAGGCGGTGAGGCGTTGCAGGTAGCCGCGCATTTCCTCGGACAGCCCCTGCCCGCTCGCCTGGGGCCAGCGCTGGGCGAACTCGCGTTGGAACACCTGCTCGATATGCCCCTCGTCCATCCCTGCCAGCTCGGCACCGGCATCCGGCGCCGGCGGGTCGATCAGGTACAGCAGCGGCTGTGCCAGGCCCATGGCTTGCGCCTGCGCGCACATGGCCTGGGCGACCCAGGCGCCGAACGACCAGCCCGCCAGCCGCCAGTGGCAGGACTGCCGAGGGAAACGGCTCTGCAGCGCCTCCAGATAACGTTCGGCGCGCTGCTCGATCGCGATCGGCGGCAACTGCGGATGCTGCAGCAGCGGATCGGCGATCACGCAGACCCCCAGCGCCTCGGGCAAGGCCGCCGCCATCTCGCGATAGGCCTGGACATCGCCCCCCACCGGGTGCACCAGGCATAGCCAGTCGCGGCCGTTGCCACTGTTCCAGACATCCAGTTGCACCGCCTGGGCCCAATCGACGACAGCCGTCCTGGCGCCACTGCCCTCGATCAGCGTGAGAATTTCCCGCAGGCTGACCTTGTGGCTCAATTGCGACAGTTGCAGGCCGATGCCCAGCCGCGACTGCACCTCGTCGATCAGGTCGAGCAGGGTCAACGAGTCGGCGCCCAGTTCATACAGCGAGTCCTCGTCGTCCAGGGTGTCGACTCCCAGCCACTGGCACAGGCACTCGCCCAGATGTGCCGCCGGGTCCGGCCCGCGTTCGACGGAGGGAGCTACGACCTCGGGCACCCGCGCAGTGTGCCGCCGCGGGTAGAACCCGCGCGACGCCTCGATCGCAGTGGTCGAGATCAGGCACTGCGGCAGTTGCAGGGCCAGCGCAAGGTCGAACACCTTTGCCCCCTCCTCGACGGACAAACCGACTGCCAGGTGGCGCTGGTGAGCCTCGTCACCGGCACTCACGGCGGTGGCCATGCCGCGTTCGCGCCAGATATCCCAGTTGATGCCCAGCCGTACGCAACGACTGGCCGCCTCCGGCTGGTAATGGGCAAAACCGTCCATGACGCCGCTGGCAGCGGCATAGTCCAGATGCCCGGCACCGCCGAGCAGCGCCGACATCGACGAGCAGTACAACACGAACCCCGGCGACAACCGTGTGATCAGCATTTCCACCGCCAGCATGCCGAGGGTCTTGGCGGCCATGGCGCTGTCCATCTGCCGGGCATCGCGATGGCGAATCAGGCTGCCGGCACCGATGCCCGCGGCGTGAATGACGCCGACCAGTTCGCCGTAACGCCGCGCCAACTGCTCGACGACACTCGGCCAGCGCGCCAGATCGGCAATATCGGCCTGCACGACCTCGACCCGATCGCCGTAGTCGCGCAGATTCTGCGGCCGCTCACCGCGACGGGAAAGCACGATCACCCGCCGTCCCGGCGCCTGCAGCAGGTGCTCGCACAGGCTGCTGCCGATGCCGCCGTTACCCCCCAGCACCAGGAAGGTGCCGGTTGCCGGCAACAAGGGCGAGGCCGGCAGGGACGCCGGTGCCGGGCTGGCAATCAGGCGTGGCTGCCACAGGTAGTCGCCGCGAATCGCCAGACGCCGTGGCAATGCCGCCGAGTCGCCCAGCAGTGCCGCCAAGGTGCCGGCCTGGTCCGCCCACTGCGAACCCGGCAGGTCCAGCCAGTGAACCCGCAGCGGATACTCCTGCGGCGCCACCTCACAGACCCCGGCCAGGGCGCCCAGCTCCGGACGCCGCACCTCGCCGTTGACTGCACAGGCCTGCCAGGACAGCAACCAGAGCCGCAGCTTCAGCACCCCCGAGACTTCGCCCCAGGCCTGGAGCAAGGCGCTCGGCGTATCGAGGCAGGCCCATTGCGCAGCGGCCAGGCTCTGCTCGTTCACCGCGCCACCGACCGACAGCGGCAACGCGTGCAGCCAGTCCAACTCCTCCACCTGCGCCGCGATCAGTTCGGCCAACAGCGCCGTCAGTGCCTGGGAATCACCCGGATCCAGTTCGAAACGATCGGCAGCCAGGCGCCGCAGGCCGTTGCCGGCGCGGACCTGGACCACCCGTCGATAGACGCGGCCCAAGGCGTCCAGCAGGCCGCCGTCCAGTGCCTCGTTGGCACATACCACCAGGGTGCCGCGACGTTCGTGGGGGCTGCCGCTGCCCAATCGGCGCAGGCGTACCCATTGGCGTTGGTGGAACCAGTCCGGCAAGGCATTGCGAGTCGATTGTGCTGCGCTGTCGAGCGGCACCGCCGGCAACGCGGCCGCCGGCTGGAACCGGCACGGCTCGAGATCGAATGCCGACGGCGGCAGGTCCCATGGCGGAGGGGCCGAGCGCGTCGGCCAGGTGAGCCGCGTACCGTCGTACCAGACCCGGAGGATGGCCTGCGGTTCTGCATCCCCGACCGACCAGGTGCGGGTCGACGGCGGCACTTCGCGGATCAGTGCCTCGTCCACCTGCCAGGTCTCCCCGGCCGCCAGGCACACGCCATAACGCCAGCGCTGCTGGCGGCGACCCGCTTGCAGGAAACGCAGCAGCGCCTCATGCCGCTGTGGGAACGCCTCCCGATAGGCCTTGATCGCCGCCATGTTGCGCAACAGTGCACTGCGGCTGTGGGCGCTGAGCAGCAGGCAGGCCGCGCCCGCTGCCGAAACCGGCTCGGGCGTGGGGCTGGCGGCGACGAGCGCATGGGCATTGGTGCCGCCGATGCCGAAGCTGCTCACCCCGGCCACGCGCCGGCGCCCTGGCGGCCAGGCGCGCGGTTGGGTCGGGATGTAGAACGGCGTGCCTTGCAGATCGATCTGCGGGTTGAGCCGATTGAAGCCCAGGTTCGCCGGCACCACCGCGTGATACACCGCCAGGGTCGCACGAATCAACCCGACCACCCCGGCCGCCGCCCCCAGGTGACCGATCTGGCTCTTCACCGAGGCCAGTGCGCAACTGTCCGCCGGGGCCGTGCCGAAGGCCTTGCCCAGCGCCGCCACCTCGATCGGATCCCCCAGCAGCGTGCCGGTGCCATGGGCCTCGACATAACCGATGTCGGCACCGCGCAGGCCAGCCTTGTCCAGCGCCTCGCGGATCACTGCGCTCTGGCCGGCCACCGACGGTGCGGTATAGCTCATCTTGTCATGGCCGTCGTTGTTCAGCGCCGAGGCTTCGATGACCCCGTAGATCCGGTCGCCATCGCGTTGTGCCCGGGCCAGCGGCTTGAGCACCACCACCCCGTAGCCACTGGCGCCGAGGGTACCGCTGGCATCGTCGCTGAAAGGTCGGCACTGGCCGTCCCGGGAGAAGATGTGCTGCGGCCGGTAGCGGTAACCCTCGGTCAGCGTCGGGTCCACCAGCACCCCGGCGGCCAGCATCACATCGGCATCGCCCTGGCGCAGCAGCGCACAGGCCAGGTGCACGGCGATCAGCGAGCTGCCGCAGGCGGCCTGCACGCTCATGGCCGGCCCGCCGAGGTTCAGGTGATAGGCGGCCTTGGTCGCGAGGAAGTCCTTGTCGTGGTGCAAGGCCATCTGGAAGGCGTCCGGCAGCTCGCTGTCGCCGGCCTGGCGCAGCAGTTGCTGGAAATAGGTGGTTTCGCCGCAACTGGCGAGCAGTCCGATCCGCGGCCCGTCCGCCGACGGCACCAGTGCCGCGTGCTCCAGTGCCTGGACACAGGCCATCAGCAGGTGGCGTTGCTGCGGGTCCATCAGCCGCGCTTCCTGGCGGCTGATGCCGAAGTACTCGGGGTCGAAGTCGAACAACCCGGCCAGTTGGCTACGGGCGCCGACCAGCCCCTCTTCAGCCGCGAACAGCTCGATACCCGACTCGCCCGCCTGGACCATCGACCAGAACGCGCCCAGGTCGGGCGCACCGGCGACATTCACCGCCATGCCGATGATCGCCACCGGCGAATGGCTGTTGTCCCCACCGCGCAGTGGCTGCTGCGCCTCGACCGGCGTGCTGGCCAGATGGACCGCCAGGCGACGGATGCTGACCTGCTCGAACAGATCGGCCATGCTCACCTTGAGGTCGCTTTCCTGGTTGTAGCGGGCGTGCAGGCGCATCAGCCCGAGGCTGGTCGCGCCGGCTTCGAAGAAGCTCTGGTCGAGCCCGATCGGCCGGCCGATCACCGCTTCGAACAGTTCGCGCAGACGCTGCTGCAACGGGTTGGCCGGTTCCTCGGATGCGTTTGCCGCCTCCCGTGGAAGCGGCTCCCCCAGGCCCTGGAGCGCCTTGCGGTCGACCTTGCCACTCGGCGTGCGGGGCCACTCCCCGACCTGCCAGTAGGCATCGATGCGCACCTGGGCCGGCAACTCGCGGGCCAGTCGCCGGTCCAGCGCCTGCGGTGCCGGCGGCGGCCCGTCGAGTAGCAGGTAGGCGTTCAGCTTCGCCGAGTCGGCGTCCAGGGTGACGACGGCGCCGCTCACCTCGGGCAGTTGCATCAGGGCGGCCTCGATCTGGCCAAGCTCCAGGCGATGGCCGCTCAGCTTGACCTGCTGATCGTCGCGCCCCAGGTAGTGCAGGCAGCCCTGGGCATCGACCCGGGCCAGATCGCCGGTGCGATAGAACAGCCGCGTGGCTCCGCTATCATCGGGCAGTTCGACGAAGCGGCTGGCATTGAGCGCCGCATCCCCCAGGTAGCAGCGGGCGACCATCGGCCCCGCCACCAGCAGGTAACCCGGCATGCCGGCGGGCAGCGGCCGGTCCTGTTCATCCACCAGCAGCAGACAGGCGTTGTTCACCGCCCGGCCGATCGACGCGCGCAACGGCCAGTCCCGTGGTTCTGGCGCAAGACGCAGGGCGCAGACCACATGGGTCTCGGTCGGACCGTAATGATTGAACAGACTGGCCTGGGGCATGCCGGCGAACCATTCACGCAGGGTGTCGTTGCACAGCAGTTGTTCCCCCGCCGTCACCACCTCGCGCAATTGCGTCGGATAGATCCCCCGCCGCACGGCGGTTTCGGCCAGGTGCTGCAGGGCCACGCAGGGCATGAACAGCCGCTCGATGTCCGCCTTCAGCAGGTAATCCAGCAGCGCCGGAGCATCCTGGCGCCAGGCCGGGACGATCAGGTGGTAGCAGCCGCCGCCGCACAGGGTGCTGAAAATCTCCTGGAACGACACATCGAACGACAGCATGGAGAACTGCAGGGTCCGCGCCCGTGGGGCCAGCTCACCCGCACCGCGCTGCCAGTGCAGCAGGTTGCACAGGGTCCGGTCCGTGACCTGGACGCCCTTGGGAATGCCGGTCGAGCCGGAGGTGAACAGCATGTACAGCGGCCGCTCGCCCTGGTGCGGCGTCCGGGAAAACGGCCGCGGCGGCGCATCGAGTGCCACCCGATGCCGCGCGATGGCGTGCTCGCCCAGGCGTTCGAGGGCGGCTTCGGTGGCGTCGCTGTACAGCAGGCCATGGGCACGGCACTGGCTCATCACCTGGCGCAGCACCGCCTGCGGATAGGCCGGATCGAGCGGCACGGCGGTGAGATTGAGCTTGGCCAGGGCCAGCAGGGCGACGATATGTTCCACCGAGGTATCGAGGAACAGCAGTACCGGGCCCGGTTCACCGTCCAACGCTGGCAGGCTCGCGCCATCGCCGAGAGTCGCTGCCAGGGTATCGGCCAGTTCGTTCAGGCGCCGGTAGCTCACCCGCCGCTCGCCGGCCACCAGGGCGGTGGCCTCCGGTGTACAGCGCACCTGATGTTCGAACCAGTCGGCCAGGGTGGCGAACGGCGGCTGTACCCGTTCGCCCAGGCTGGCCGGCGGCAGGCGGTGCCGGTAGGGCAGCAGCAGCCGGTCCAGCGGACTGTCCGGAGCCTGCAGCAACAGATCCAGACCGGCGTGGAACAACTCGGCGGCCGCCTCGATACGTTGCAGGTCGAAAGGGTCGCACTGGTACTCCCACCAGGCCGCAAGCCCGTCGGGGCTGTCCACCAGGGACAGGGTCAACGCGCACTTGGCCTGCACGGGACCGCTGAATTCGAGTTGGGCCCCCAGCCCGTCCAGCTTGCTGAAATCGGTGTTTTCCAGCACGAACATGAAGTCGAACAGCGCCTGCTGGCCCGACAGCCGCAGGTCCTCGACCACATCGGCCAGGGCCACGTCCTGCAACGCCAGGACCTGGCGAACCCGATCGGTCTGCGCGTGCAGCAGTGCCTCCAGCGACTGCCGGCCATCCAGTTCGGTCGGGATCAGCACGGTGTTGGCGAACATGCCCACGGCCTCCTCGAACTCCCCCAGCGGCCGGTTGGACACCGGGCTGGCGATGCGCGGATGTGACAGGCCGGTCAGCGCATGCAGGCTCCAGGCGAAGACGCTGAACAGCACCTCGAAACGGGTCAGGCGCTGCTGCGTGCAGAACAGCTCCAGAGCCCTGGATTGCGACAGCGCAAGCCTCTGCCGGAATTGTCGGGCCTGGGCGCCGCCAACGCGGCGCTGCGGGGCCAAGGCCGGCGAAGCTGGCGGCTGCTCGCGGTAGAACTGCGCCAGGGCACGGCGCTGCTGGCGATAGTACGGCGCGACACTCCATTGCCCCTGCCACTGGCCGAATTCCAGCGGCGTCAGGCGAGCGGGCGGTTCAGGCAGGTGGCGCCCCTGCCGATTGGCCTGGTAGAGGGCCTGCAGGTCGTCGAACAACAGGTTCAGCGACCAGCCATCGACCACGCAGTGATGCAGATGCAGCAACAGTCGGGCACTACCGTCGGCGAACGGCAGCAGCCAGGACTGGAACAGCGTCGCCGTGCCCAGGTCGAACGGGGTGGCGAACACCAGTTCGGCAAAAGCCTGCCAGTTGTCTTCGGTAAATCGCCCGCGGGGCATGCGCAGGCAGCGCGTACCCTGCTCGGCGACCCATTGATCGAGACCGTCCGGCCCGGATACGAAACGCGTGCGCAACGCGGCATGGCGCTCGACCAGTTGGTCCACGGCCGCACCCAACGCGTCCGGGTCGACCCCGACCGGCAGGCGCAGCACCAACGGCACGTTATAGGCCGTCGAGTCCGGCTCGCGCTGTTGCAGCAACCACAACCGACGTTGCTCGGCGGTGGCCGGCAGGCGCCAGGCGGCGCTCGGCAGCGGTGCCGGCGGGTATGCCGCCGCGGACACCTGCGGTGTCGCCAGCCTGGCCGCCACTGCGGCGAAGTCCTCGCCCAGCAGTTGCGCCAGGTTCAACTCCACCTGCCATTGCCGGCGGATCGCCGAGCGCAGGCGCAAGGCCTTGAGCGAATCGCCGCCGCTGCCCAGCCAGTCATCCTGGGCACCAAGCCATGGCTGGCCGAGCAAGCTCCGCACCTGCGCCAACAGCCAGGACAGTTCCGCGCCCTGCTCACTGGCGGCCGGCAGCTCGCCCGTCGGTATGGCGCGCCAGGGTTGCCGGTCCTGTTCCAGCAACCGGGCGCGATCGACCTTGCCGTTGGCGGTCAGGGGCAGGCGGTCGAGCAGGAACAGATGGTGCGGGCGCATGTAGCCCGGCAACTGCGCCCGCAGGTAGGCGTCGAAGTCGGCCTGTTCCAGGGTGCCTCGCGGCACGATGAACGCCAGCAACTGGTGATCCTCGGCGGACTGGCGGCGCGTGCAGACATAGGCCTGGGCGACCCCGGGATGCTCGAGGAGGCGCTGCTCGACCTCACCCGGCTCGATCCGAAAACCGCGGATCTTGACCTGGCGGTCGGCCCGGCCGATGTACTCGACCAGGCCGGCCTCGTTCTCCCGGACCAGATCGCCAGTCCGGTAATGGCGCCTTGGCTGGCCAGCGTCGTCCGGCAGCATGAGAAAGCTGCGCGCGGTTTCCTCCGGACGGTGGCGGTAGCCACGGGCGACCCCGCTGCCGCTCAGGTACAGCTCGCCCACCGTGCCCGGCGTGACCGGGCGCTGCTGCTCATCGAGGATGCGCAGGCCGGTATCGGGCAAGGCACGTCCGATCGGCACCGAGGCGCCCATGAAATCACGGGCAATCGGTTGGCACAGGGCGAAGGTGGTGCATTCGGTCGGGCCGTAGACGTTGAAGATCCGGCAGGCGCTGTCCGGGTTGGCCCGGTACCAGTCGCGCACCGCCACGGCGCTGATCTGTTCGCCGCCGATCAGAACCTGGCGCAGGCTGGCAAAACAACGCGGGTACTCCTGGGCCAGGGTGTTGAACAGCGACACGGTCATGAACAGGCTGTCGACCCGCTGCGTCTCCAGCACCTGTGCCAGTTGCCGGGCATCGAGCAGGTCGTCGTCGGCGATGATGACGCAGGCACCACCGTTGAGCAGTGGCGCCCAGAGTTCGAAGCTGATCGCGTCGAAGGCCGGGTTGGCCAGGCAGGCAAAGCGGTCGCCGGGGCGAATGTCGATGTAGCCATCCGGCTGCACCAGGCGCAACAGGCCACGCTCGCCGACCTCCACCGCCTTCGGCGTACCGGTCGAGCCCGAGGTGTAGAACAGGAAGCTCACTTCGGCCGGTTCGCCGGGCAGCGCCAACCGGCTCGGCGCCTCGTGTTCCAGCAGCGCCGTGACGTCGGCCTGCCACAGGTTGGCCAATGGTTCGGCACAGGGCTCGTCCAGCATCAGACCGACGCAACCGCCGTCCTCCAGCATGCGGGCCTGGCGCGCCAATGGGCTGGCACGGTCCAGCGGTACCACCACGGCGCCGACCTTGAGTGCGCCGAGGATTGCCGACAGCCAGCGCCAGGAGCGCGGCATGCGCAACGCCAGGGATTGGCCGGGCAATACGCCCCGCGCCAGCAACCCCTGGGCGATGCGTTCGCTGGCAGCGGCCAGTTCGTGGTAGTTCAGTTGCGTCTGCCGGTCGAGCACCGCGAGGGCCAGGGGCGTTGCCCGCACCTGTTCGGCAAAGCGTCCGAGCAGGGTCGGCGATGGGACCACGGTAGTAGCTTGCTGAGCGTTGTCCATTACGCCTCCTGCGGCAAGGAATCGGCGGGCGCGGCAACATCGAAGCGCCGCAGTTCCTGTTCCAGGGCCCTGGCGACACGACGCAGCTCGACGGTCTCGAGCATGTCCCAGTGGCCGCCATTGACCAGCCGGGCGAGGTAACCGTCCCCGGCGCGACGCCGCCAGAAACCGCGCAGGCCACGCAGTTGTGTACGGCTGAAGCCCTCGCGGGCCTGGATCAGCACCACCCGCCCGGCCCTGGGGCACAGACATAGTCGGCCACGGCCATGCGGTTGTGGTTGTAGATATGGAAATAGCGCTCGACCTGGGCATCGTCGATGCCCGGGTACATGCCGTTGAAGCGCACCAGCTTGTCGCGGAACTCGGCCATGTCCACCGGTGCCATCTGCTGGCGGTAGGCGGCGTTGTCCGAGCCCTGGGTATCGAGCAGCACCACGGTGACCTGGCGGTACCCCGCTTCGGTCAGGCGCCGGGCCATCTCATAGGCCACCAGCCCACCGAACGACAGCCCGGTGAGAATCAGCGGCTGGGCCAGCAGCGGTTCGATCAGTCGCAGATAGGCCACGGCCATCGCTTCGACCGTAGGCTCCGTGCGCTCGCCCGGGTTGATCCCCGGCGACTGCACGCCATACACCCCGACCGATTCGTCGAGGACCTTGGCCAGCGACAGGTAGCAGAACGCCGTGCCCCCCGCCGGATGAATGCACACCACATTGCGCTGGCCGGCACCCGGCCGGAACTCGATCAGGTTGCCTTGCGCCGCGGCCGGCCCCGCTCCCGAGCGGATCCAGCCGCCCAGGGCCTCGATGGTCGGATGGCCGATCACCACGCGGATCGGCAGCTCGATGCCGAACACCTCGCGGACCTGATGGGCCATCTTGATCGCGGCGATCGAGGTGCCGCCGACATTGAAGAAGTTGTCGCGAATACCGATCTGCGGCGCTAGCAGCAGGCCTTTCCAGATCTGGTAGAGCGCCAGTTCGATGTGGTCGCGCGGGCTCGACAGGTTGACCTGGCGGTTGGCCAGGTCCTGGTCGGCCATGAGCCGCAACGCGTCGCGGTCGATCTTGCCGTTGGCGGTCAGCGGCAGTTCTTCCAGCCACAGGTAGGCGCTGGGCAGGACCTGCGCCGGCACGGTCAGCGCCAGATGCTCGTGCACCGCCGTCTCCTCGGGCCGGGCTTGCGCCATGAAGCTGCAGCAGGCCACCAGGCGCTGGTGCTGTGCGCCGTCGCCGAGCATCAGCACCACGGCGCGGCGCACGCCGGCGAAGGCCTCCAGGCGCGCCTCGATCTCGCCAAGTTCCACCCGCACGCCGCGCAGCTTGACCTGGAAGTCGTTGCGGCCAAGGAACTCCAGCTGGCCGTCGGCGCGGTAGCGCGCCAGGTCGCCGCTGCGGTACAAACGCTCACCGGGCACGAACGGGCTGTCGATGAAACGCTCGGCCGTCAGCGCCGCCAGGCCCAGGTAGCCACGGGCCACGCCGACACCACCGATATGCAGGTGGCCACTGACGCCGACCGGCACCGGCGCATCATGCTCGTCGAGCACATACAAGCGGTTGCCGGCAATCGGCCGGCCGATCGGCAACTGCCGCTCTGGCACGTCGGCACCGGGCTGCAGGGTCCAGATGCTGTTGATCACCGTGGTTTCGGTGGGGCCGTAGACGTTGTGCAGGCGCGCAGCGGGCAATACCTGCCGGAAGCGCCGGGCAATCGCCGGAGTCAGTTCGCCGCCACCGCAGAAGACGTTGCGCAGGTCCTGGCACTGCCCCACCTCGTCGACGTCGAGGAACAGTTGCAGCATGGCCGGTACGAAGACCAGCGCGGACACCCGCTGCTCGCGTACGGTGCGGACCAGATAGTCCGGTTCCAGATGGCCACCAGGCCGGGCCAGCACCAGGCGTCCGCCCATGGCCAGGGGCCAGAGCAGTTCCCAGGCCGAGGCGTCGAAGCCGAACGGAATCTTTTGCAGCATGCTCGCCTGCCGGCCGTCGCCACAGACCTGCTGGCACCACAGCAACAGGTTGCTCAGCCCGCGGTGGGCAACCATTGCGCCCTTGGGCAACCCGGTGGTGCCGGAGGTATAGATCACATAGGCCAGGTGCTCGGGGGTCAGGCCGATGACCTGCGGATCGGGATTGTCCACCGCCTGCCCAGCCCATTGCGCCGCGTCCGTGTCGAGATCCAGCACTGGCACCTCGTGGTGCGCCATGCCCTGGGCCTCGCGCAGCAACGGGCGGGTCGCCCTATGGACCAGGGCGACACGGGGTCCGCTGTCGGCCAGCATATGGCCCAGGCGCCCGACCGGATAGGTCGGGTCCAGCGGCACGTAGGCGCCGCCGGCCTTGAGCACCGCGAGGATCGCCACCGGCAGTTCCAGCGAGCGCTCCAGGCACACCGCCACCCGCACGTCCGGGCCGACACCAAGGCTGCGCAGGTGATGGGCCAGGCGATTGGCGCGACGGTTGAGTTCGGCGTAGCCCAGTGATTCGCCCTCGAACACCACGGCGCAATCGTCCGCTGCCGCCGCCGCCCGCGCCTCGATCAGCTGTTGCACGCAGCCCGGCTCCCGGGCCAGCGGCGCACTGCGGTTCCAGTCGACGACGATCTGCTCGCGCTCGGCCCCGGTCAACAGGTGCAAGGTACCGATCGGCTGCTTGGCGTCCGCGGCGACCTGTTCGAGCAGTTGCCGGTAGTGGCCGCTCAGCCGCTCCACGGTGCCCGCATCGAACAGGTCGGTGTTGTATTCGACCACCAGTTGCAGGCCCTGGGCCTGTTCCACCAGCTCGAAGGCCAGGTCGAACTTGGCGGTGGCACTGCTGGTACCGTAGGACGCCAGGCTCAGCCCGGGCATGTCCACGGCCGCGCCGGGGGTGTTCTGCAACACCAGCATCACCTGGAACAGCGGCGAATAGGACGTATCGCGCTCGGGATTGACCGCCTCCACCACCCGCTCGAACGGCACGTCCTGGTGTGCGTGGACTTCCAGCATGCGGGCGCGAACCTCGCGCAGCAGCTCGGCGAAGGTCCATTGCGGTTGCAAGCGGTTGCGGATCACCAGGGTATTGACGAAATGGCCGATCAGCGGCTCGATCTCGGCCTGCCCGCGGTTGGCGAATGGGGTACCGATGCACACGTCCTGCTGGCCGCTGTGGCGCCACAGCAGCACCGCCAGTGCCGCCAGCAACACGTTGAACAGCGAACCCTGGGTCTGCCGCGCGAGGTCCTGCAGTTCCCGCAGGGTACGGCTGTCGAGACGGCTGGCGACGGTGGCACCGGCATAACGCTGCACCCGTGGCCGTGGCCGATCGGTGGGCAGCGTCAACAACGGTGGTGCGTCGGCCAACGTCCGGCGCCAGTAGTCGAGCTGCTCCCGCAGGGCCGCGCCGCCCAGCCGCCGCTGTTGCCAGCAGGCATAGTCGGCGTACTGCACCGGCAGCGCCGCCAGGCTCGACGGCTGATCCCTGAGGTAGTCACCATAGAGGGTCACCACTTCACGCAGGACGATGCCCATCGACCAGCCATCGGCGATGATGTGGTGCAGGTTGTACAGCCACAGGTGTTCGTCGTCCGCCAGGCGCAGCAACGAGGTGCGCAACAGCGGGCCATCGGCCAGGTCGAACGCAGCCCGGGCCTCCTCGGCCACCCGTGCCTGTGCCAGCGACTCGCGTTCGGCGGCCGGCAGCTGGCTCAGGTCGGTGACCGCCAGTGCCAGCGGACGGTGCTCGTGAATCACCTGGCACGGCTCGCCGTCGTGATCGCCAAAGGTCGTGCGCAGGACTTCGTGGCGGCGTACCAGTTCGTTCAGTGCCCGCTCCAGCACGCTGACGTCCAGGCGCCCCTTGAGCACCAGGGCATTGGGGATGTTGTAGAACGGATTGCCCGGCTCCAACTGGTCGAGAAACCACAACTGCCGCTGGGAGAACGACAGCGGTAACGGCGCCGTGCCGACTGCGCGCGGGCGCAGGCCGTCATTGACCGTCAACCGGCCGATCAATGCCTGCTTGTGCCGCTTGAGTGCCTGCAGCAGGTCTTCGGTGAGAAAACCCTTGGGCGCCTTGCAACGCAATTTGTCGCCATCGGCTTCCAGCACCACACCGTGACGGTCGAAAAAGGCCAGCAACTGTTCGGCATTCATAGCTCAATTTCCTCCATGTCGCTGTCGTCATCCGTGTGCGTGCGGTTGAACGCCTCCACCTCGATGCTGCGCTGTTCGCCTTCAGCCCGCAGGCCGCCCACCATCGAATAAATCAACTGATGACTCGGCCCCAGGTCGAACAGCGCCGGCAGTGCCTGTTCGTCGATCGAGCCCATGCCGCACAGTCCCAGGCCGTGACTGGCGGCGGTCATGGTCAGCAGTTGGGTCATGGCGCCGGCCTCGATATGGCAGAAATCCCGGCTGCGCTCGCCATAGAGCGGACGGATCGCCGCCATGTCGGCGATGAGGAACAGCGAGAACGCGGCGTTCTCGTAGACCGGGCGGTTGACGAAGTAGTCGTAGGTGTCGGGGTCGAGCCGGGATTGCTCGCCGATGACCAGCAACTGGTGGCGCACCGGGTCGTAGTAGAAGGTCCCACCGGGCACGCCTTCGACCCGCTGCGGCTTGATGTACAGGTAGGCCTGCAGCGGATAGAGACCGCCGGCCGAGGGGAACTGGTATTTCACCTCGCCCTCCAGTTGCCCGCGCGACAGACCGGCCAGCCAGTGGGCGAATGCCAGGGTCGCAATAGGCCGCTGGTCGTAGCGACGCACCGAACGACAGTCCCGGAAACGCTGGGCGAAGCCGGCCTCGCCCGGCAGGGACAGGGCCACCGCCGGCAACGGCCGGGCGAAACGTCGACGCCCGCGTTCGTCGGCCTTGAACTGCTGGCGCAGTTGCGGATCCTCGATCACCGCCTCCGCTTGCAGCGCTGGCGGTTGTGGCACACGGCCGGCCGGGAGCGGGGTCTCCCGGTGGCGACGGTACAGTTCCAGCAGGTTGGCCAGGGTCGGCTGGGCCAGCAGTTGCGCCAGGTGCGGACGGAACTGCAGTTCGGCTGCCAGGGCGTTGCTGATCCGCACGATATCGATGGACGTGGCGCCCAGGCTGAGCAGATTGGCGTTGCCGGCAATCGTCTCGCGCTTGAGCAGTTGCCGGACGATCTCCACCAGGCGTTGTTCCTCGGGCCCTTCAGCAACCAGCAAGGGTCCCGCGTCCGCCTCCTCCTGCGGCTGCGGCAGGCGGTTCTTGTCGACCTTGCCATTGGCCGAGAGTGGCCAGGTTTCAAGGAACGTGAATGACGTCGGCACCATGTAGGCCGGCAGCTTGTCCACCAGATACAGGGCGAAATCCGCGGACTGCAACTGTGCATCGCTCTTGATCACGTAGGCTGCCAGGCGTTTTTCACCCAGTTGCTCGCCGAGAATCCGTACGACCGCGCTCTGCACGCCGGGGTGACGGTTGAGCACGGCTTCGATCTCGCCCAGCTCGATGCGGTAGCCCTGGACCTTGACCTGGTTGTCTTCGCGCCCGAGGAATTCGATGTTGCCGTCCGGCAGCAGGCGGCCCAGGTCGCCGGTGCGATACAGCCGGGCACCGGTCGCCGGGTGGGCGAAGAAACTCGCGGCGCTCTGTTTCTCGTCGCGCCAGTAGCCCTTCGCCAGGCCGATACCGCCGATATACAGCTGGCCAGGCACCCAGGTCGGCCGCGGTTGCAGCGCCTCGTCGAGGACATGGAAGCTCTGCTGGTCCAGGGCCTTGCCGTAGGGAATGCTGCGCCAGTCGGGATCGACCTGGCCGATCGGGTAGCAGATCGACCAGATCGAGGCTTCGGTCGCGCCGCCGAGGCTGATCACTTCGATCGCCGGCTGCAGCGCCCGCGCCCGGTCCGGCAGGTTCAGCGCGATCCAGTCGCCGGAGAGCATCGCCAGGCGCAGGCAGGTCGGCAACTGGCCGCCCTGCTGCTCGACGGACTCCAGCAGCAGCCCGAACAACGCCGGCACCGAGTTCCACAGGCTGACGCGATGCCGCTCGATCAGCTCACGCCAGTGCAACGGGTCGAGGGCCAGGCGCGGTTCGAGCAGCACCACTGCCGCACCGACCGCCAGGGTGCCGAAGAAGTCGTACACCGACAGGTCGAAGCTCAGCGACGAGATCGCCAGCACCCGGTCCTGCGGGCTGACGGCGAAGCGCCGGTTGATGTCCAGCAGGGTGTTCACCGCGCCGCGGTGGTCGATCACCACACCCTTGGGCACGCCGGTCGAACCGGAGGTGTAGATGACGTAGGCCAGGTCTGCGGGGTTCTGCTCGACCGCCTGCAACACCGACTCGCCCATGTCCATGGTTTCGCTCAGGGTGATGATCTCCACCCGCGACGACCAGTCGCTGTCCGCCTTCAGGCCGGGTTGCGCGAGCAGCAGGCGCGCTTCGGCGCGCTCCAGGATATGCCGTACCCGTTGTGCCGGCAGCGCCGGATCGAGCGGCAGGTAGGCACCGCCGGCATACAGGATCGCCAGGGTTGCCACCAGTTGTTCCCAGCCGCGCTCCATCATCACCGCGACCAGTTGGTTGGGCCGCACGCCCAGGGTCTGCAAGTGGGCGCCGAGCCGACGGGCCTCGTGGCGCAACTGCCCGTAGCTCAGTTGTCGGCCCGGCGCGATCAGCGCCGGGGCATCCGGCGTCGCCTGCGCCTGGCGCTCGAACAGCTCATGCATCAGCGGCGATGCCTGCGGATACGCCGGCGCTGGCGGCAGGCCGGCCTGAGGCAGCAGCCCGGGCGTGCTGGCGGCCCAGGCCGCGGGTTCGAGCAAGCGGTCGAGGATGCCGTTGTAGGCGACGAACATCGCTTCGACCAGGCCTTGCGGGAACAGCTCGTCGATGCTGTCCCAGTTGAACAGCAGGCGCCCTTCCAGCTCCAGCAGGGTATGGTCGATCCACACCTGGGGGGTCTGGGTGATGCTGTGCACGTTCTGCGCCTGCAGCGCATCGGCCAGGTTGTACTCGGCCTGTTGGGTGGCCGCCTCGGACAGGGTGCTGTTGAACACGATGGGAATCGCCGTCTGCTGGGCCCCACGGGCCTGGGACAGCTCGCGCAGTACACGCACGCCGCTGACCACCGCATGGTCGATGTCCTGCCACAGTTGCTGCTGGATCGCCCGGGCCTTGTCGGTAAAGCCGAGGTTGCCGTCGATGGCGACTTCGAGCAGCACCAGCGAGGTGAAGTCGCCGATGATCGAGTCCACCTCCGGGTGCAGCGGCAGGCGGTTGAACAGTGGCAGGCTGAGGGTGAAGCGCGGCTGACGGCTCCACAGCGCAAGCACTTCGCAGAAGGCCGTGAGCAGCACCACTGAAGGGGTCACGCCGAATTGTCTGGCCAGTTCCTTGATCCGGCTCCAGTGCTCGACCGACAACTGCCGGTCGCGCCGAGTGAAGTGCGGTGCGGCAATGCTCTGCGGCTGACACACCAGCGGCAGGTCCGGCGCCGGTGCCAGGCGGGTGACCCGTTCGCGCCAGTAGGCCAGGGCCCGTTCGTAGCGCACGCCGCTGCGCAACCGATGTTCGGCCAGTACGTAGTCGCGGAAACTCAGGCCCGGCACCGGCAACGTCCGTTGCGGTTCCAGGTAGAAGCCCATCAGTTCGCGGGCGAGGATCTGGCTGCTGGCGGCATCGACGATCAACGCATCGAGACTGATGTGCAGGTGGCTGATGCCAGCGTCGAGCAGGGTCAGGCTGAACTCGAACAGCGGCCAGTGGCTGGCGTCCAGCACCTGGTGGGACAGGCGCTGGCGGTTGTGGTCCAGGGCCTGTTGCGCGGCTTCGCGGTCCAGGCCGCGCAGATCGAGCTGCGGCATGCGATAGCTCGGCACCTGGGCCAGCACCTGCTGGGTGCCGTCGCTGAGGAAAACCGCGCGCAGCATGTCGTGGCGCTCGATCATCCGGTTCAGCGCACGCTCGAAGCGCGGGATGTCGAAATCGCGGATGCGCAGTTCCTCGTAGCCGTGGGCACTGACGCCACCGAGGCTGACCGTGGATTCGCGGCCGAACCAGTAGGCCTGCTGGATATCGGTCAGGGGGAACGGCTCATGGCGGTTGGCCAGGTCCGGCTCGATCATCGCGAAGGCCGGTTCACGCTGGATCTGCTCGTCACGGCTGGCGCGAATCGCGGCCATCAGCTCGCCCGGGGTCGGGGTCTTGAACAGGCTGCTCAGGGACAGTTGTGCGGCCATGCGCTGGTTGATCGCATAGACCAGGCGCGTGGCCAACAGCGAATGACCGCCCAGTTCGAAGAAGTTGTCCTGCATCCCGACCCGTTCGCAGCGCAGCACCTCGGCCCAGATGTCGGTCAACTGGATCTCGTCGGCATCCCGGGGCGCCACGTAGGCGCTGCCGGACACCCGCTCCGGCGCCGGCAACGCACGGCGGTCGAGCTTGCCGTTGCGCGTCAGCGGCAGATGCGCCAGGGACACCCAGGCACTGGGGATCATATGTTCCGGCACCTGGCGGCGCAGGGCTTCGCGCAGCGTCTCGGCCGACGCCGGGCCAACGATGTAGGCCACCAGCTGTTTGTCCCCCGGGGCATCCTCGCGCAGCAGCACGGCCGCTTCCAGTACGCCCGGCTGTTGCTGCAGCAGGCTGTCGATTTCCCCCAGTTCGACACGGAAACCCCGCAGCTTGACCTGCTGGTCGATGCGTCCCAGGTACTGCAGGTTGCCGTCGGCCAGCCAGCGCACCTGGTCGCCGCTGCGGTACATGCGGGCCCCCGGCTCGCGGCTGAACGGATCGGGCAGGAAATGCTCGGCGGTCAATTCCGGCTGGTTCAGGTAACCGCGCGCCAGGCAGGCACCGGCGATGTACAACTCGCCGACAACGCCGGGCGGCACCGGGTTCAGCGCCTCGTCGAGCACATACAGCCGGGCATTGTTGATCGGCCGGCCGATCGGCGGCGCCTCGGGCCAGTCGGCGGCTTCGGCGCAGGCCAGGCTGAACTGGCTGACCACGTGGGTTTCGGTCGGCCCGTATTGGTTGTACAGGTGCGCGCCGCCCAGCCCCTGGACGAAGCGGCGCAGTTCGTCGTTGACCCGCAGGGCCTCGCCAGCGGTCACGAGGTCACAGCCGCCGGTTGGCCCGGGTGTGTCGCCGTCGCTCAGGCCGGCGACCTGCTGCAGCACTGCGAACGGCAGGAACGCCCGCTGCACGCCACTGGCCACCAGGGTCGGGCGCAGCGTGGCGAGATCCTTGCGCCCCGCCTCGTCCATCAGCACCAGGCAGCCGCCCTGACACAGGGTGCTGAAGACTTCCTGGAACGACACGTCGAAGTTCAGCGAGGCGAACTGCAGCACCCGCCGTGGCGCCGGGGCCGGGCCGGCGGCGTCGAGCAGCTGCCAGTCGATCAGGTTGTCCAGCGCCCGGTGTGTATGCGCGACGCCCTTGGGGCGACCACTGGAACCTGAGGTGTATAGCACATAGGCCAGGTTGTCCGGCCCGATCGCCACGCCGGGATTGTCGGTGGATTGCCCGGCCCAGCGCGCTTGGTCGCTATCCAGGCAGTACAGGGGGCGTTCGGTCGCCGTGGCCGGCAGTGTTTCCCTCAGGCTCGAGTGGGTCAGCAGCAGGCTCGGCGCCGCGTCAGCGAACATGTAGGCCAGGCGCTCGGCCGGATAGGCCGGGTCGAACGGCACATAGGCGGCCCCGGCCTTGAGGATCGCCAGCAGGCCGATGACCATCTGTGGCGAGCGCTCCAGGCTCAGGCCGACACGGTCCTCGGGACCGACGCCCTGCCCGCGCAGGAAATGTGCCAGGCGGTTGGCGGCCGCATTCAGCTCGGTGTAGCTGTAGCGTTGTTCTGCATGGACCAGCGCCTCGGCCTGTGGCGCGCGTTGCACCTGGGCTTCGAAACGGGCAAGGAAGCCGCCTTGCGGAACGCGATCGGTGTGACTACGGCTCCACTCGTCGAGCAGTTGCCGACGCTGCCCGGGGGTCAGCAGGTCGAGGCTGGCGACCGGCTGCTCGCTATCGGCGGCCATCTGCATCAAGACCCGGCGCAGGTACTCGCCGAAACCGGCGACCGTCTGCGCCTCGAACAGCCCCGAGGCATATTCCAGGCCACCGACGATCTGCCCGTCGCGTTCACTGAGGGCCAGTTGCAGGTCGAACTTGGCGACGTGCTGGCGGCTTGCCAGCGGCTCGACTGCAAGGCCCGGCAGGGCCAGTTCACCCTGCTGCCCCTGTTCCCAGGCGAACAGCACCTGGAACAGCGGACTGTAGGCCAGACTGCGCGGCGGGTTGAGCAGCTCCACCACCTGCTCGAACGGCAGGTACTGGTGCTCCTGGGCCTGCAGCGCGACCTGACGGGTGTGCTGCAACCACTGGCTGACGCTGGGGTTGCCGGTCACCTTCAGGCGCAGGGCCAGGGTGTTGACGAAGAAACCGATCAGCGCCTCCAGTTCGCTGCTCGGGCGGTTGGCCGACGGCACGCCGATCACCACGTCGGCCTGCGCCGACAGCCGCGACAGCACCAGCGCCCAGCCGGCAAGCAGGGTCATGAACAGCGTCGTGCCCTGGCGCCTGCTCAGGTCCTTGAGGCGCCGGGTCAGCGCCTCGTCGAGCACCAGCGGCACCACACCGCCGCGATAGTCCTGTACCGCCGGACGCTTGTGGTCCAGCGGCAGTTCCAGCAGCACCGGCGCCTCGGCCAGGGTTTCGCGCCAATAGCGGCCCTGGCGTTCCAGTACCTCTGCGGTCAGCCACTGGCGTTGCCAGGCCGAATAATCGACATATTGCAGCGGCAGTGGCGGCAGCGGATCGTCGCGATCCTCCAGCGCTGCGGCGTACAACTGGCTGAGCTCGCGGGTCAGCACGCCCATCGACCAGCCATCGGAGACGATGTGGTGCAGGGTCAGCAACAGCAGGTGCTGGTCCTCGGCCAGACGGACCAGCCCGGCCCGGATCAGCGGCCCCTGTTCCAGGTCGAAGGCTCGTGCGCCTTCGGCCCCCACCAGACCGTCGAGGTCGGCAGTGGCCTCCAGCCGTTCGAGCTTCAGGCCCTGCCCTGGCTCGGTGATGACCTGCCGGGGCTCGCCCTCGACACTGATGAAGCGGGTGCGCAGGGCTTCATGCCGCGCCACCAGTTGATTGAGGCTGCGCTCCAGCGCCGGCACCTGCAACGGGCCGCGCAATTTCAGGTTCAGCGGCATATGGTAGGCCGCGCTGCCACCCTCCATCTGGGCGAGGAACCACAGGCGCTGCTGGGCAAACGACAACGTTTGCGCGACGCCCCTTTCGATCCGCGCGATGGGCGCCCGGACCGCCTCCCGGGCGCTTTCCAGGCTGCGGGCGAACTGTTTCAGCTGGGGGCTGGCGAACAGCGCCGAGGCCGCGACTTCGCGCTTGAGCTGGCGGCGAATCCGCGCGATCACCTGCATCACCAGCAGTGAATGCCCGCCGAGGGCGAAAAAACTGTCGTCGCGCCCTACCCGCTCGATCCCCAGCACTTCACTCCAGATGCGCGCCAGGCCGGTTTCCAGCTCGCCCTGCGGGGCAACGTAGTGACGCGGGTCGAAAGCGGCGGCATCGGGTGCCGGCAAGGCGCCACGGTCGAGCTTGCCGTTGGCGGTCAGCGGCAAGTTGTCCAGGCGCACGAAGGCAGCGGGCAGCATGTAGTCCGGCAGGCTCAGGGCCAACTGCTCGCGCAGGGCGCCGGGGCTGGTGCTCCCGGCCTCGCTTTCGACGTAGTAGGCGACCAGCCTGGGCTGCTCGGCGTCGTTGCGCAACAGCACCACGCCGTCGCGCACCCCGGCCACATCGAGCAGGCGCGCCTCGATCTCGCCCAACTCCAGGCGCAGGCCGCGCAGCTTGGCCTGGGAGTCGTTACGGCCGAGGAACTCCAGTTGACCGTCGGCGCGGTAGCGTGCCAGGTCGCCGGTACGGTACAGGCGATCGCCGGCCACGAACGGGTTGTCGATGAAGCGCTCGGCCGTCAGTTGCGGCTGGTTCAGGTAGCCGCGGGCCACACCGACGCCGCCGATGTGCAGCTCGCCGGCAACGCCGGTCGGCACCGGTGTGCCGAGGGCGTCCAGCAGGTAGATACGGGTGTTGGCCAGCGGCCGGCCGATGGGCAGGCCGGCGTCGGCCGCCGGTTGGGCCGGCAGTTCGAAGCAGGTGCTGTCGATGCTGGCTTCGGTCACGCCATAGGCATGGACGATTCGGACCGCCTCGCCGCACCGCTGGCGCAACTGGCGGGCACTGTGGGCGCTCCAGGTGTCCGAGCCGCAGACCACGGTGTCGAGGAACGCCAGTTCATGGCCGCTTTCCTCAGCCCAGGCCAGCAACGGGTTGAGCACCGCCGGGACGAAGTCGGCGAAGTCGATCCGCGCATCCCGCAGCAGGCGGTAGAGAGCCGGTGGGTCCATCAGGGTCTGGCGCGGACACAGCACCAGCTCACCGCCGAAACACAGGGCGCGGATCAGGTCGGCACTGAACACGTCGAAAGAAAACCCGGCCATCTGCAGGTGGCGCAGGCCCGGACGCAGGGCGTACAGCTGTTCCCAGGCGGCACTGAGCGCCAGCAGGCCACGGTGTTCGACCATCACGCCCTTGGGCTGGCCGGTGGAACCCGAGGTGTAGATGACATAGGCCAGGTGGCGTGGCGTCAGGCCCGATGCCTGGGGTGCGAGGTCCTGCGGCGGGTGCGAAGCCCAGCGTTGCGCATCCTGTTGCAGATCGAGCAACAGCGGTTGCTCTGGCAGGCCTTCGAGGGCCGCGAGCAGCGCCGGCCGGGCCGGACCATGGCTCAATAGCACCGAAGGCGCACTGTCGACCAGCATGTGGCGCAGCCGCGCCGGCGGATAGCCGGGGTCCAGCGGCACGTAGGCCCCCCGGCCTTGAGCACCGCGAGGACGGCCAGCGGCATGTCCAGGGTGCGCTCCAGGCACAGCCCGACCCGGTCGTCCGGTCCGACGCCAAGGGCGCGCAGCTCATGGGCCAGGCGATTGGCCCGGGTATTGAGTTCGCCATACGTCAGGCTGTCGTCGCCATAGCGCACGGCAATGGCCTGGGGATCGCGGCTTGCCTGGGCTTCGAACAGCTCATGCAGGCAACGCCGGGTGTCGAAAGCCTGCTCACGGCCATTCCAGTCCCGTACCAGACGGTCACGCTCCACGGCACTGAGCAGGGGCAACGCCGTGACCGGCTGCAGCGGCTGCGCGACCATGCCTTCGAGCACCTGGCGCAGATGGCCGGCAAACCGCGCGACCGTGGCCGCGTCGAACAGGGCCGTGGCGTACTCCAGGCCGCCGCCGATGCGCCCGCCCTGCTCGGCCAGCACCAGGGTCAGGTCGAACTTGGCCGCCTGGTGGCGGCTGCGTAGCGGCTGGCTGTCCAGGCCGCCCAGTCGCAGCGCGCCCGGCTCGGTGTTTTCCCAGGCGAACATCACCTGGAACAGGGGGCTGTAGGCCTGGCTGCGCGGCGGGTTGAGCCGCTCCACCACCTGTTCGAACGGCAGCTCCTGGTGTTCCTGGGCGCCCAGTGCCACGGCCCGGGCCTGCTCCAGCAACTGCGCGGTGGTCGGCGCACCGGCCAGGGACAGACGCAGAACCAGGGTGTTGACGAAAAAGCCGATCAGCCCTTCGGTTTCCCGACGGGTACGGTTGGCCACCGGGGTGCCGATCAGGATGTCGTCCTGGCCCGACAGGCGTGCCAGGACCACCGCCCAGGCGGCCAGCAGGGTCATGAACAGCGTGGTGCCATGGCGCAGGCTCAGGGCCTTGAGTTGCTGGCTAAGGTTTTCATCCAGCAGCAGCGGTTCGAAACCGCCCTCGTAGCGCTGCAGGGCCGGCCGTGGACGGTCGCCGGGCAGTTCCAGCAGGGCCGGAGCGCCGCCCAGGGTGTCGCGCCAGTAGTCGTGGTGGCCGGCCTGGCTCTGCTCGGCCAGCCAGCCGTGCTGCCATTGGGCGTAGTCGGCGTATTGCAACGACGGCGCCGGCAACGGATCGTCCAGCCCCTGGCGAAAGGCCTCGTACAGCTCGCCCAGTTCACGGGTCAGCACCGCCATCGACCAGCCGTCGCAGATGATGTGGTGCAGGGTCAGCAGCAGGACATGTTCCTGCTCGCCGAGAATCAGCAGGCGCCCGCGAAACAGCGGCCCCTTGTGCAGATCGAAAGCGGCCCCCGCCTCCTCGTCCGCCAGCAACGCCACCTGCGGCTCGGGTTCAGGCTGTGCGGCCAGATCGTGGAGCTGCCAGGAGAACCCGCAGTCGGCCGCGGCGATCAGTTGGACCACCTCGTCCCCCTCGGCGGCAAAGGTGGTGCGCAATGCCTCGTGGCGCGCCACCAGGCGGTCCAGCGCCTGTTTCAGCGCCGAGCGGTCGAGCGCCCCATGCAGGCGCAGCCCGAACGGTACGTGGTAGGCGTCGCCGCCCCCGGCCAACTGGGCGAGGAACCACAGCCGACGCTGCGCGAAGGAGGCCCGCGGTGCCGTGTCGCCCCGCTCTGCCGGCGTGATTTTCGACCGTTTGTGCAAGGCGGCGAATTGCGCCGGCGTCATATCACGCAACGAGGTTTTGTCGAACATGAGAGGCTTCCATCCATGACTGCATTGTTTTTGTAGGGTTCAGGGGCGTGATTGGCCCCGCACGCCGCGACCCGGCCTTGTGGGCCGGGACGTTCTCAGGGGCTCAAGGGGAAGCGCGGGTTTCCTGCGCCTGGGTAAAGAGGTAATCGAGCAGCGCCTCGATGGTCGGATGATCGAACATCACCCGCATCGGCAGCTCGATGCCCAGCAGATCGTCGATACGGGCGACGATGCGGGTCGCCAGCAACGAGTGACCACCCAGTTGGAAGAAGTTGTCGGTGAGACCGACCCGCTCGCAGCGCAGCACCTCGCACCAGATCTCGGCCAGAGCCCGTTCGATCGGGGTGCTCGGCGCCACATGGGTCTGCAGCGCATAGGCGGTTTCGTCGGGCCGCGGCAGCGCCTGGCGGTCGAGCTTGCCGTTGGTGGTCAGCGGCAGGCAGTCGAGGCGGACGTAGGCGGCGGGCACCATGTGCTCCGGCAACGCTGCCGCCAACTGCGTGCGCAGCTCATGGACAGCCGGTGCGGCCCCCTCGGCCACCGTGTAGTAGGCCACCAGCCGCGGTTCGCCCGGTTGCTCATCGCGGGCGATCACCGCCGCCTCGCGCACGCCCGGACAGCCGCCCAGGCAGGCTTCGATTTCAGCCAGTTCGATACGGTAGCCGCGGATCTTCACCTGGAAGTCGTTACGCCCCAGGTATTCCAGGCTGCCATCGGCGCGGTAGCGCGCCAGGTCGCCGGTGCGGTACAGGCGATCGCCAGCGACGAAGGGGCTGTCGATGAAGCGTTCGGCGGTCAGTTGCGCGCGGTTCAGGTAGCCGCGGGCAACGCCGGCACCGCCGATGTGGATCTCGCCTTCGACACCGATCGGCACCGGTTGCCCTGCCGCATCGAGCAGATAGCAACGCAGGTCCGCCAGCGGCCGGCCAATGGCACTGGCGCCGGAACGCTCGGCATCTTCGGCGCGCAGTGCCAGGTAGGTGGCATGCACGGTGATCTCGGTGATGCCGTACATGTTCACCAGTTGCGTGTCGCTGTTGCGCGGGTCGGCGAACCACGGTTTGAGCAGAGTGGTTTCCAGCGCCTCGCCACCGAACACCACGCAACGCAGGCTGTGGGTCGCCTCGCTGCGGCCCTGGGCTTGCAGCAGGCCACGGAAGGCGCTGGGCGTCTGGTTCAGCACGGTCACCTGCTGCTCGCAGAGCAGCCGGTAGAAGTCTGCCGGAGCGCGACAGGTCGACGCCGGGACGATCACCAGGCGCCCGCCGTGCAACAGTGCGCCCCATATTTCCCAGACCGAGAAGTCGAAGGCGAAGGAATGGAACAGGGTCCACACATCGCCGGCATTGAATGCGAACTGCGCCGCGGTGCTGGCGAACAGCCGGGCCACCTGACGGTGCTCGATCATCACGCCCTTGGGTTGGCCGGTGGAGCCGGAGGTATAGATGACATAGGCCAGGTTGGCCGGGGTCAGGCCCAGGCGCGCCGGGTCGAGGTTGTCCGCCGGGCCGTCGGCCCAGGTTTCACGATCCAGTTCCAGGCATTCGGGAGCATTCGCCAGAGCGTGAAGCGGCTCGGCCAACAGCGTGCGCGTGGGCTGATGAACGAGCACCAGCGCCACCCCACTGTCCTGCAGCAGATAGGCCAGGCGCTCGGCGGGATATGCCGGATCCAGCGGCACATAGGCGCCGCCGGCCTTGAGGATGGCGAGCAGGCCCACCAGCATCTCCAGGGAGCGCTCGACACACAGCCCGACCCGCACTTCCGGGCCCACCCCGCGCTGGCGCAGGTGATGGGCCAGGCGGTTGGCCCGGGTATTCAGCTCGCCATAGCTGAGGCTCGTGCCCTCGAAGCTCACCGCCACTGCCGCAGGCTGGCGGGCGACCTGCCGCTCGAACGCTGGGTGCAGGCAGTCGCTGACGCCGGTGTGCGGCGTGGGTGGATTCCAGGTCTGCAACAACTGCCGGCGTTCCTCCGGCGGCAGGATATCCAGCCGGTCGGCACGGCTTTGCGGTGCCTCTTCAAGGGCCCGGACCAGGCTTTCCAGCGCCTGCCGCATCATCGCGCAGGTGCGTTGTGCATCCAGTGCCGCGCAGACCTGGGCGCCGATGCGGAAACCTTCGCCGCTGTCGTCCACGGCCAGCACCAGCGGGTAGTTGGTGCGTTCTTCGCCGCCCAGCACCTCGATGCCCTTCCAGGCGCCGGAAGTCGAGTCACCGCCCTCGGTGGCCCGTTCGCTATGGCGATAGTTGAGCAGGCTGGTGAACAGCGGCGTTGGCGAGGCGATGGCACTGCACCGCTGGGCCAGGGCCAGCGAGGCGTGTTCGTGCTCGAACAGTTGGGTCAGCAGCCCATGGGTGCGGCGCACGCAGGCGGCCACGCCCTCGGCGGCCAGGTCGATGCGGATCGGCAAGGTGTTGATGAACGGCCCGAGGATGCGCTCGGCGCCCTCGCCGCCGTACAGGCGACCGAACAGTACGGTGCCGAAGATCACGTCCTGGCGACTGGAAGTGTGCGCCACCACCTGGCCCCAGGCGACATGGAACAGGCTGGCCGGGCTGACTCCCAGGGCCTGGGCCGACTGCCGCAGGCGCTGGCAGAGGCCATTGTCAAGCATCAACCGGGCCTCGTTGACCCCGCTGCCATCGCCCTGGATATCGAGCAGGCCGAACGGTGCCGACGGTTGGCTGATGCCGGCCAGCATACCGCGGAAGAACTGTTCCTGGGCCTGCTGGTCGCCGCCCCTGATCCGCTGGGCGATGAAGTTGCGGTACGGCAGCGCCGGCAACAGGCTGGCCGCCTTGCCGTCAAGCACCGCCTCGACCTCGGCATTGAGCTGTTTCAGCGAAGTGTTGTCGTCAATGATGTGATGGAACAGGCGCAGGCCGAGCCAGCGGTCGTTGGCCTCGTCCCGGGCGATGACCAGGCGCATCAGCGGCGCACGGTCCAGCGGCAGGCGGAATTGCCGGGGATCGAAGCGCTGGCGCAATTGCGTGGCGATATCACCCTCGGCCGGATCCAGCTGCAGCTCCTCGACCAGGCCGTCGACCTGACGCCAGACCACCTGCACCGGCTCTTCCAGGTCATCCCAGAACACCGAGGTACGCAGGATGTCGTGGCGCTCGATCACGGTTTCCAGCGCCCGTACATAACGTTCCAGGGTCGGCCGGCCGCTGAAGCTCATCAGGCACCAGAGCAGGTAGGGATCGCCGTTGCGCGCCATCAAGTGGTGGAACAGCATGCCTTCCTGCAACGGCGACAACGGGTAGATATCCTGGACGTTGTCCGCACCGCCCTGCACCGTGGCCAGGATGGCGTCGATCTGTGCTTGCGTCAGGCTGACCAGCGGCAGGCAGTCAGGGGTGATCGACTGGCCACGAACGATGGCATTGGCCGGAATGGGGGCGGCCAGTTCCGCCACTTCGACCCCGGCGGCCAGTTCGCGCAGCACCGGGACACTGAACATCAGTCGGGCATCGAGTTCGATGCCCTGTCGTCGCAGGCGCTCGAGGACCCGCAGGGCCGACAGCGAATGCCCGCCCAGGGCGAAGAAGTTGTCCTCGCGGCCGATCCGCTCGCGACCGAGCACATGGGCCCAGGCTTCGGCCAGGGCGATTTCCACCGGACCTTGCGGAGCGCTGAAGGGGCGCGTGCCGAAGGCACTGTCGTCAGGCGCCGGCAGTGCCTTGCGGTCGAGCTTGCCGTTGGCGGTCAGCGGCAGGGCTTGCAGGCTGACATAGGCGGCCGGGACCATGTGCTCCGGCAGTGCCGCCGCCAGTTGCCCGCGCAGTTCCTGGACCGTCGGCACGGCACCGTCGACGACCGTGTAGTACGCCACCAGTCGTGGTTCGCCCGGCGGGTCCTCGCGGGCGATCACCAGCGCATCGCGCACCCCGGCGCAGCGTGCCAGGCAGGCTTCGACTTCGCCCAGTTCGATCCGGAACCCGCGGATCTTCACCTGGAAATCGTTACGGCCCAGGAATTCCAGGCTGCCATCGGCACGGTAGCGCGCCAGGTCGCCGGTGCGGTACAGGCGTTCACCCGGAACGAACGGGTTGTCGATAAAACGCTCGGCCGTCAGTTGCGCGCGGTTCAGGTAACCGCGGGCAACCCCGGCTCCACCGATGTGGATCTCGCCTTCGGCACCGATCGGCAGCAACTGTCCGGCGCTGCCGAGCAGGTAGCAGCGCAGGTCCGCCAGGGGCCGGCCGATGGGGCTGCCGGTCTGCTCCGCGTCTTCGGCCCGCAGCGCCAGGTAGGTGGCATGCACGGTGATTTCGGTAATGCCGTACATGTTGACCAGTTGCGTGTCGCTGTTGCGCGGATCGGCGAACCAGGGCTTGAGCGTGGTCATCTCCAGTGCTTCGCCGCCGAAGATCACCTGGCGCAAGCTGTGGGCCGCAGTGCTGCGCGCCTGGGCACCGAGCAGGCTGCGGAAAGCGCTCGGGGTCTGGTTGAGGACCGTCACGCCCTGCTCGCAGAGCAACTGGTAGAAATCCGCCGGGGTGCGGCTGGTCAGGGTCGGCACGATCACCAGGCGTGCACCATGCAGCAGCGCGCCCCAGATCTCCCAGACCGAGAAATCGAAGGCGAAGGAATGGAACAGCGTCCAGACATCGTCGGCGTTGAACTCGAACTGTCGGGCGGTGCTGCTGAACAGCCGCGCCACCTGGGCGTGTTCGATCATCACGCCCTTGGGCGTGCCGGTGGAACCGGAGGTGTAGATCACGTAGGCCAGGTGGTTCGGGGTCAGGCCCTGTTCCTGCGGATCGAGATTGTCGGCGGGCCGTTCGGCCCAGCGCGTGGCATCGACTTCCAGGTCCAGCAGGCGTGGCTTGCTGGCCAGGCCCTTGCAGGCGGCGGTCAGGCTTGGCCTGGCGGCGGCGTGGGTCACCACCACTGCCGGGCTGCTGTCGGCGAGCAACAGGTTCAGGCGCTCGCTCGGATACACCGGATCGAGCGGCACGTAGGCACCGCCGGCCTTGAGGATCGCCAGCAGGCCGACCAGCATGTCCAGCGAACGCTCGACACACAGCCCCACCAGCACATCCGGGCCGACGCCAAGGGTTCGCAAGTACCGCGCCAGGCGGTTGGCCCGGGCGTTCAGTTCGCCATAGCCGAGGGTCTGGCCTTCGAGGCTGACCGCCGGTGCCCAGGGATCGAGCGCCACCCGCTCCTCGAACAGCTGGTGCAGGCAACGTGACGGCGGCTCGGCAGGCGTGACCGGGTTCCATTCGGTCAGCAGCCGGTGACGTTCTTCGGCACCGATCACCGAGTCGCTGTCGAGGCGGCGTTCCGGTGCCTCCAGGCACTGCCCCAGCAACGCCAGGTAGTTGTCGCGCAAGCGGGTCATGGTTTCTTCCTTGAACAGATCAGCCGAGTAGTTCCAGAGCAGCGACAGAGTGTCGAGGTTGTCGGCCCGGGTGCCCCGGGGAATCACCACCACCTCAATGTCGAATTTCGCCGTCTGGTTGCTGTAGGCCTCGAACAGCGAGAGGTCGAAGCCCGGTCCCTTGAGTTGCGGGGTCTGCGAGTTGTGGAAACTGAAGGCCACCTGGAACAGCGGGTTGCGCGACAGCGAGCGGCTGGGCTGGAACTCGCGCACCAGGCGTTCGAAAGGCAGGCTTTCGTGGTCGTAGACATCGAGCATGCGCTCGGCAGTACGCCCCAGCAGCTCGCGGAAGGTCGGCGCACCGCCGAGATCGGCACGGATCACCACGCTGTTGACGAACATCCCCAGGCAACGCTCGTAGGCCACCGACTTGCGGTTGGCCACGGCCGAGCCGACCAGGAAGTCCTCGATACCGCAGCGCCGTCCCAGCCACAGCTGGAACACGGTGAACAGCGTGGTGAAGACCGTCACCCCTTCGGCATCACTGAACTGACGCAGCCTGGCAGCCAGTTCGGCCGGCAGTTCGAAGCGCAACTGCCGGCCCCGCCCGCTGCGTTGCGCCGGCCTGGGATAATCGGTGGGCAGCGGCAGGGTGAACGGCGCGTCCTGCAGTTGCTGCCTCCAGAAGCACATCTGCCGTTCGTATTCGGCCTCGGCCGCCTCACTCTGTTGCCAGCGGGCGTATTCGCCGTATTGCGCCCCGGGTAACGGCAGCGGGTCGCTGCGATCACCGTGATGGTACTGGTAGAGATGCAGCAGTTCTTCGAGGAACAGGTTGGCGCTCCAGCCGTCGTGCACGAAATGGTGCTCGATATGCACCAGGGCATAGGCCTCGGCCCCCCGTCGGACCAGCAGCCAGCGCACCAGTGGCAGGCATGCGACGTCGATGGCGCGGTGCACCTCCTGCTCGACCCGTTCGATGAACGCCTGTTCATCCTCCGCCGGGATATCGATGCAGGCCAGCGCGGCCCGGGCCTGGTCATGTACACGCTGATACGGCACGCCTTCGCCGTCGTCATGGAAGGTGGTGCGCAAGATCTCGTGACGGCTGACGATCTCGTCGAGGCAACGTTGCAGCAACGGTTCGTCGAGCCGGCCATGGATGCTGATCACGCTCTGGGCGTGATAGGCCCGGGCGTCGGACACCTTGTTCAGCCACCAGACGCCGCTCTGCTGGTAGGACAGCGGGGCGATCGGCGACGCTTCGGTGACAACGGCCGGGCCAGCGGCCAAGGGTTCGCTCAGTTGCCGTGCCACCTGGCGCAACGTGCCCTCGAGAAACAGGCTCTTGAGCGGCAGGTGCCGACCGCCCTGTTCGCGCACCCTGACAGTGATCTGCAAGGCACTCAGGGAGTCGCCGCCCAGGGCCAGGAAATGGTCCTCGCGCCCTACCCGATCGACCTTCAACACTTGCGCCCAGATATCCGCCAGCCACTGTTCCAGCCCATCTGCCGGCTCGACATATTCGCGACTGATCAGCGCAGTGGCATCCGGCACCGGCAAGGCCTGGCGATCGAGCTTGCCGTTGGCATTCAGCGGCCAGTGCGTCAGGCGTACACAGGCCGCCGGCAGCATGTGTTCGGGCAGGCTCTGCCGGGCGTGCTCACGCAACCGCTGCGGGCTGATGTCGTCCGCCGCCCGGTAGTAGGCCACCAGCCGGCGTTCCCCCGGTGTGTCTTCGCGGACGATCACCAGGGATTCTTCGACACCCGACAAGCTGTCCAGGCAGGCCTCGATTTCGCCAGGCTCGATACGGAAACCGCGCACCTTGACCTGGAAATCGCTGCGGCCGAGGAACAGCAATTGGCCGTCGGCGTCGAAACGCGCCAGGTCGCCGGTGCGGTACAGGCGTTCGCCGGGGGCGAAGGGGCTGTCGACAAAACGTTCGGCGGTCAGTTGCGGACGATTCAGGTAGCCCCGGGCCACGCCGATACCGCCGATGAACAGCTCACCCACCTCGCCCGGGCGCACCGGCGTGCCCGCCTCGTCCAGCAGGATGGCACTGGCCTGGCCGATCGGTTCGCCGATCGGCACGGGCGATTGCGGGTCGTGGTGTTCGTCGCAACGATAGACCGTGGCCCAGATGGTGGTTTCGGTCGGGCCATAGGCGTTGAACAGCCGCCGCCCCTTGGCCCAGGTGGCCGCCAGGGCCGGGTTCGGCGCCTCGCCCGCGAGCACCAGGGTCACCAGCTCGGGCAATGCGGCGGGGTCGCCGAGCCCGGCCAGCACCAGCGGTGGCAGGGTCGCATGGCTGATGTGCCGCTCGCGCAGCACCTGCGCCAGGTTGTCGCCGAGCAAGAATGTGCCCGGCTCGACGATCTCCAGGCAGGCGCCATGGCTCAGGGCCATGACCCATTCGAACACCGAGGCATCGAAACTGAAGGAAGCGAATTGCAGCACCCGGTCGCCGGGCCCGACGGCGAACAGCGGGCCCTGGACCCGGGCCAGGTTGACCAGCCCGCGATGTTCGAGCAGCACACCCTTGGGCAGGCCGGTGGAACCCGAGGTGTAGATGACGTAGGCCAGGTGACGATCGTTCAGGCCAAGGGCCTGGGCCGGCAGGTTGTCCGCCGGACAGTCGGCCCAGGCGGCCTCGTCGGCCAGGTCGAGCACCACGGGCTGTTCGGCCAGGCCGGCCAGCGCCGGGTTCAGGCCGACGAGCGCCGGGGCATGGGTCAGCACCAGCCGCGGCGTGCAGTCGGCCAGCATGTGCGCGAGGCGTTGTGCGGGGTAAGTGGGGTCCAGCGGGACATAGGCGCCGCCGGCCTTGAGCACGGCCAGCACGGCGACCAGCATCTGCGGCGAACGCTGCAGGCACAGGGCGACCCGTGTATCGGGCCCGACACCGGCTGAACGCAGGTGGTGTGCCAGGCGATTGGCCCGGGTGTTGAGTTGCTGGTAACTCAGCACCTGCCCCCTGAAACCCAGCGCCGGGGCCGAGGGATCACGCAGGACCCGGGATTCGAACAATTGCTGGATAAGCGCGGCGTTCGGTTCTCTGACCAATTCAAGCCTCTCATTCCCTGGAGGATTCACGATCAGTGACGAGGCCTGCGCAGGGATGACAGCGCTAGGGTCGACCCGATCGGCTGCGACTGCCTGGACTGTGCTGTCCGTAGCAATCTTCTTACACTGGAGGGGATTCTGTCCCACAGCGCGGATGGATAATAACCACGAATTTTGTTGGGTGGAAATACAAACTTGCGTCGTTCATGAAGGGATTTCGCGCTTTTTCTCTCCTGAGCGCCTGGCTCATGCAGGGCTCGGAACCGCGCGCGACCCAGGCCATACGGCGTTTGCACTGTATGGCAATGTATCGAAGTCGGCAGCCGATACCTTTCGAGGCATGCTGGAGGATTCCTGACATACTCCAGACGCTTGCCGGTGTGCTCAATAGCGTGTCGGGCGGCGGATGCCGTCCATGCCATCCCCTTACGTCAGGAGTGTGTCTTCATGAAAATCGGTTTCGTCGGCCTGGGCAGCATGGGCCAGGCCATCGCCAGCAACCTGCTGAAATCCGGCCATGAACTGTGGGTGTGGAACCGTTCGCCCGCACCGGTGCAGGCACTGGTGGAACTCGGCGCCCAGGCGGCCATGCAGCCGCGCCAGGCCTTCGAGGTGGACGTGGTGTTCAGCATGCTGGCCCATGACCAGGCGATGCGTTCGGTGCTGCTCGACTCCGGTTTGCTCGATGAACTCAGGGCGCCACTGATTCACGTGAACCTGGCGACCATTGCGGTGGACTTTGCCGAGGAACTGGCCGGGTTGCACCAGGCCCGGGGCTGACCTATATCGCCGCGCCGGTGATGGGCCGGCCGAATGTGGCGATTGCCGGGGAGCTGAATATCCTGGCTGCGGGGCCGGCGACGGCGCTGGATCAGGTGCAGCCGCTGTTCGACCTGATCGGGCGCAAGACCTGGCGCCTGGGTGAGCGTGTGGCCAGTGCCAATGCGATGAAGCTGGCGACCAACTTTCTGCTGGTGTCCGCAGTCGAGGCCATGGCCGAGGCGGCCAGCCTGGTCAAGGGGCATGGCCTGGAGTCGGCGGCGCTGATCGATCTGATTTCGACCACGATCTTTCCGGGGCCGGTCTACTCCGGGTATGGGGCGCTGATCGGCCGCAGTGAATATGGGAATGCGGCGTTCAAGGCGGTATTGGGGCTCAAGGATGTCAATCTGATTCTGGAGGCGGCGCGCAGTGTTTCGGTGCCGATGCCAAGTGCGGAGTTGATTCGGGACAACCTGGTCGATGCGGTCGAGCATGGCGAGGGGGATATGGATCTGGCGGTGCTGGCTCGGGTCATGGAGCGGCGGGTTGGTCAAGGTTAGCAGGAGCCCTGGCGTTAAGGCTTCTCTCGTGGGCATATCCATTTGCGCGTTTAGCTGATGTGTCGGTTTCGCCCTTCACGGGCGAGTCACTTTTGCCAAGCGGCAAAAGTAACCAAAAACGCTTGCCCCTCCATTGGCCCCTCGCTACGCGAGGGGTTCCTTCGCTCCGGCCCTGTTTCGAGAGCACGCCGTGACGGGCCATCCATGGCCCAACACGGCTCGCCCGGCATCCCTGCCGGGCGACTCTCGAAACAGGACCTCCACTCAGCCGGCTGGGAACGGGGCCGGTGGATCAAAAGCAAGATCAAAAGCCAAAGCGAGATCAACAGCAAAAGCTTCGCGGCGGTACGACGTTCCGATAAGCCCTGTTCCTACAGTCTCTCGGTGTACCAGGATATTGTGAATGCCGCAGCTCTGTAAGAGCCAGGCTTGCGCGCGAATGGGCCAGCGGGGAACAGCGCCAAAACCGGATCAGCCAGAAGCGCAAGCGGCTGGCTGATCCGGTTTTGGGATTCGCGCGAACGAGCTGCCTTCAACGCGCCAATCGTGTAAACACGTAGTCGCGGTCCTTGACCAAGGCCTGGTGACAGGCGAAGCAGGTTTCATGCTGGCTCACATCGGCCGGCTTGCCGTTGATGAAACGGCCAAAACCCCAACCGCCCGTGGCGGCATATTTCTTCGAATCCTTGACCATGAATTGCACGGTGGTCGAGTCCGCCGGGACCAGGGCACTGGCCGCCTCGGGCGACTGCATGTGTTTCCAGGCCAGTTTGGCGAGGATGGTGCCGTCGGGGAACGGGCGGGTGTCGTTGCTGCGATAGGCCTTGAGCGCCGTCGGGTTGCCGAGGATCGCCCGCAGTTCGTTCAGCGGCGGTCCTTGCAGTGAAGGTGCCACCAGTTCCCATTGGCGATAGCCATCGGGGATGGTCACGCCATAGATCGGCGAAGCATTTTCCGCATTGGCCGCACTGTTCGATGTCGGTGCCGCCAGGGCGATACCCACCGACAGGGCCACGCCCGCCGCGGCCAATCCGCTATAAAGCCATTTCATGTCAGCATTTCCTGTGTGCCTGGGAGGCTTCACAGTCAATCGCAGCCATGTATCGCGCAGGTGTCCGCAAACCCTCGAAAAGCCGGCCAATGTATCAATGGCGGCCCCGGATACACTGTGATACACCAGACAGCGGCCGCCAATGCAAACGCCCCGACAGGTTCGACCTGCCGGGGCGTTTTCTGCCGAAACCGCAAAAGGTTTGTCAGTGAGTCATGTTGCCATGATCGTGCATCGGCATTTCGGTCAGGGCCCGGGCCGCGGCCTTGACCTCGATCGACTCCTTCACGCCCTTGGCGTTCTCGACCACCAGGGTCAGCGGCACACTGTCACCCTCCTTCACCTGGCCGACCAGGTTCATCAGCATGATGTGGTAACCCTCGGGTGCGATGTCGACGGTCTTGCCGGCTGGCAACTCGACGGAAGCGACCGGCTGCATGCTCATGATGTCGTTCTGCATCTTCGACTCGTGGATCTGCACCAGTCTGGCGACGGGCGATTTCGCCTCCAGCAGCTTGCCCCCTTCAGCCGAAGTGATGCGCATGAAGGCACCGGTGGAGGGTTGTCCCGGCACGGTGGCACGGACCCAGGCGTCTTGCACCAGGGTGTGTGCCGAAGCGTGCAGGCTGATCATTCCAAAAATTGAAAAAACTATATATTTCAATGACTTCATTTGATTATCTCGAATTTTTCTAGCTAGCGCCTGTCAGCAGACCGACATGACGGTGAGCAGATCTTCCGCGCATTGCTGGGCGGTCAGCGACGGCGACAGGCCCAGACGCAGACGACCGCGGCTGTCGTAGACAAAACTGGTCGCGGTGTGGGACAGCGTATAGCTGTCGCCAGCCGGGATCTTTTCGTAGAACACCTTGAATTCCTTGGCGGTCTGCGCGGTTTCTTCCAGGGTGCCGTACAGGGCGACGAAGCTCGGGTCGAACGCCTTGACGTAGGCGTCGAGCACCTGCGGCGTGTCGCGCTCCGGGTCGAGGGTGATGAATACCACCTGCAGCTTGTCGCCGTCCGGGCCCATCAGTTTCTTGGCGCGGGCCGCGCGAGCCAGCGCCGTCGGGCAAACCGCCGGGCACTGGGTGAAGCCGAAGAAGATCATCGGCATCAGGCCGCTGAAACTGCCGAGCAGGGTGACGTTGCCCTGGGTGTCCTTGAGCTTGAACTTGCGCCCGAGGATCTCGTCGCTCAGGTCCTTGCCGTACTTGTAGGTCAGCTTGCCGGAGCTGTCGCAGCCGGCCAGCAATCCAAGCCCGAGAACCCCGAGGCCGGCAACGACCTGGCGGCGAGTCAATAACTCATTCATGTAAACGGCCCTCTAGGTAGCCTTTGTGCAACGCAAGGGGTGGTGGCCTGCTGCTCTGGCGCCACTGCGCACAGTCACGCTGCCGACCACGATTGACAAGGATGGGTCAGGCACGGGCCCGGGGTGGCGCACGCGAGCGGGAGCCGGGAAAGACCGGTGCCACGGCCCGCTGCGGGCTGAACGCAATACCGGGGTAGCCGGGCGGCGGGACTGAGCCCAGGAACAGCGCGCCATGGGAATCGGCCAATGCCGGATGCTGGAACAGCAGCGAGCAATAGCCGCATTTTTCCCAGAGCGCGAGGTGATGCGGGGAAGGTGCGGGACTGCGCTCCGGCAACAGGCCGGAACCTGCTGGAGGACCACCACAGAGATCCTCCAGGGTCACCTGCGGCGCACGGGCCTGGCTGGCCACCTGCCCGATCAACGGGCCGGCGAACACCAGCAGCATGGCGAACAGGCTCAGCCAGGCTCCAGTGCGGCGCCTGAATGTTCCCGGGGGAAGAAAGGAGGTCATGGGCAGGCAATTTACCACTGTCGCCCTGCCGACGTCGGCCGGTGCGACAAAATGGCACACGAGCAGCGGCGCCGTTCATGTGCCCTTTCAGTCCTCAGGACAGCTTGACGTTCATGGTGATCCGCGCCGTGAACACCCTGACGCCCGCCTCATCGAAAGTGTCGACCGCCACGATCTTGTCACCCGGCGTCAGCCAGTCCACCGCACTGCCATCGGCCACGGTGCGTACGGCGGTCTTGGCCTTGGCGAGGTACTCGACACTCATGCCCTTGGGAATCCAGCGCGCACCAGCGGGAATCGAGACATCGGTCATCAGCCCCGCCGCCAGTTCGGCGGCATTGCACAGGGCAATGGCGTGGACGGTGCCCAGGTGATTGGTGATTTCCCGGCGAAAGGGCACCTGCACCACCGAATGCCCGGCACGCAGCTCACTGACCAACGGCTCGATGGTGCTGAAATACGGCGCCATCTGGCAGGTCATCTGGCTGAATTTCTCCGGCCCTACCGCTGTGAACATGTTCAGGGATTGACTCATTTGGCAACTCTCCAGAAGGTGAACGAATTAAACAGAATATTATTCTGTAAAAGAACAATATTCCGTATTGGAAAAATCTGTCAAGCTAGGCCAGTTTCCCGAACCGGGCCCCGCGCCCTCTCCCGCCCACTACAAGGCTGCCCCCAATGGAAAATCCCGATCTGCTGGAACGTTGCTACCCGGGCCGCAGGGCCGAACTGAAACGGGCGATCCTCAGGCAGGCGCTGTCGTGCTTCAACGAACAGGGCATCGAGGCCAGCACCATCGAGACCATCCGGGTGGCCTGCGATACCAGCGTGGGGGCGATCTATCACCACTTCGGCAACAAGGAGGGGTTGGTCGCGGCCCTGTTCTTCGCCGCGCTGGATGACCAGGCCCGGTTGCGCGAGACCCACCTGGCCGAGGCGCGAACCCTCAAGGAACTGTTGCAGGGCCTGGTCCACAGCTATGTGGACTGGGTCGACGACCAGCCGCAATGGGCGCGCTTCCAGTACCAGGCGCGGTTCGTGGTGAGCAAGGGGCCGTTCGCCGATGAGTTGGCGGCCCGCAACAAGGTCCGCAACCGACAGTTGCGCGAGCGCTTGGCGGCCACGGTCGATGGCGATGAACGGCTGGAGATTCCCAGGGAGCTGCTGCTTTCGCTGATTGTCGGCCCGGCGGAAAACTATTGCCGGGCCTGGTTGGCCGGGCGGGTCGAGCACTCCCCACGGACCTATCGCCACGAACTGGCCGAAGCGGCCTGGCGGTCGGTGCGGCGCTGACGGTCCGCGTCCGATAAGCGGGCGATGCCGTGCTGCGCCAACAACTACGCTCTAAGGTGTAACACCTTCCCTGAATTCCAGGAGCGTACGATCATGCGTCGCGTAGTGCTGGTCATTTCAATTGCTGCCCTGCTTCCTGCCGGTCATGCCCTCGCCAGGGTCGATGCCGGTGATATTGCGACCTCGGCCGGGATATCGGCGTCGCTCTATTCCACCTTCAAGAAGGACAAGAAGACGGTGGCCCCTTCCCGCGATGAGGCCTCCAGCTTCATCGCCAGTGGCGGCGCGATACGCGGCGCCTACCTGGAAGCGGCTCTCAGGCAGATTCGCCAGGAACATCCGGACCTGCAGGCCACCGACCAGGAACTGGCCGAGGCGATTCTGCTGCAGCCTTGACGCCTGGCAACTGCTGGCGGACGGCGTGCCGTGAGGCCTGCGCCAGGCGTTGCACGGCCTCGTGGATTTCGTCCGTATCCAGCGAGGCGAACCCCAGGCGCAGGCCGTTCTCCGGCAGATCCAGGGGCGAGAATTGCCGTCCGCTGCGCACCACCAGTTTGTGCTCCAGAGCCTGTGCGACCAGCCGGTCGACGTCCGTCCCGGCCTCGAAATCCACCCAGAGAGCCAGGCCGCCCTGGGGCTGGCGGATGGCTATGCGCTCGCCGAAGGCCTTCATCAGGCTGTCCTGCAGCACTTCACGCCGCTGCCGATAGGTTTTCGACACCCGCCGCAGATGCTTTTTCAGTTCGCCGTCGTTGATCAGTGCCGCCAGCATCGTCTGCATCACCGCGTCGCCCTGGGACACCACCAGCGCGCTGCGCTGCTCCAGCACCTGGATCACATTGACCGGCGCCACGACGAAGCTGCAGCGAAAGGTCGAGCCGAGGGCCTTGGACAACGAACCGACATAGATCACATGCCGTTGCCCGGTATCGCTGGCCAGCGGCAGATAGGGCCGACCCTCGAAATGGTATTCGTGATCGTAGTCCTCCTCGATCACGCAGAAGTCGTGACGCCGGGCCAGCATCAGCAGCTTCTGCCGCCGCTCGGCGCGCAGACTGACGGTGGTCGGAAACTGGTGATGGGGCGTGAGGTAGATCATCCGCACCCGGTGTTGCTGGCACAAGGCTTCGATCTGGTCCACCTGGCAGCCTTCACTGTCGATGTCGACCGTCACCAGCCGGGCCCCCAGGGCACGAAACACCGCCCAGGCCGGCGGATAACTCAGGCGCTCCACCAGCACCACGTCATCCGGCCGGATCAGCGCGCTGGCCGCCAGGTACAGCGACATCTGGGTGCCCTGGGTCAGGCAGATGTTCTCGGCACTCACCGATAACCCGCGATTGTTCCTGAGCATCTCGGCCAGGGCCGTGCGCAACAGGTCATCGCTGCCATCACTGCCATGACGCACGGTGTTGGCGGCAAAACTGCTGCGCAGGGCATTGCGGTAGTAACGGTGCAGTACGGCCTGGGGCAGCAGGCGATGGTCGGAGGCGCCGTTGTCGAAGAACAGCGCACCGGGCAGGCGCTGCAGTGCCAGGTCGCGACGGCTGGCTTGCAGGTAAGGCACGGGCGGTTCCGCCAGCAGGCGTGGAGCGAAGTCCCGGGCTATGCCCTGGCACGGCGCGATCGCTTCCAGTTGCGTGTTGACGAAGGTGCCGCGGCGCGCTTCGCTGACCAGCCAGCCCTGGGTGATGGCCTCCTCGTACGCGAGGATCACCGTCTTGCGGTTGACGTCGAGCAATTGCGCCATTTCCCGTGTACCCGGCAACAGGCTGCCGGGTTGCAGGCGCCCCTCGCGGATAGCCGCTATCAGGCCTTCGACGATCCGCCGATAGGACGCCTGGCCCGGGTCCGCATCGAGATTGAGCAAGGGCCGCCATTTACGCAACTGGACCATCTGAAGTTTCCAGAACTGGAGGTTTTAATGGTCCTAGTCTACCGCAACAATGAGGGTCTTCCCTGTGCCGAGGTCGCCATGCATCCCCATCGCCATGTCATCGAACTGTCGCCCTCGGGCAAAACCTTCAGTGCCGGCGACGAGCTGTTGCTCGACGCCATGCTCGCCAGTGGTCTGCCGGTGCCGTTCTCCTGTCGCCGCGGCGCCTGCGGCTCGTGCAAGGTCAAGGTGCTCAGCGGCGAACGCCGGGACAAGCGGCTCGGCCCGGACGATCCGCTGCCCTCCTTCCCTCTCGCCGCCGATGAGGCGCTGCTGTGCCAGAGCCATGCCTGCAACGATATGCGCCTGGAGATTCCCGGCTGGTCGCTGGATACGCCAACCCTGGAAGTCCCGGCCGTGGTGCTCGGCAAGCGCGCACTCAGCCACGATATCAGCGAGTTGGTGCTGCAGGCCGAAACGACCGATATCTTGCCAGTGCGGGCCGGCCAGTACCTGAGGTTTCGCCTCGATAACGGTGACAGCCGCTGCTTTTCCGTGGCCAACCTGCCGGAACAGGACCAGGGCAGACTGGTGTTCCATATTCGTCGGGTGCCGGGTGGGGTCTTTTCCGAAGGCGTTCTCGACTCATTGCACAACGGCCAGCGCCTGGCGCTGGAGGGCCCGTTCGGGGCCTGCACCTGGCAACCCGATGGCCAGCGCCCGGTCGTGCTGTTCGCCAGCGGCACCGGCTACGCCGGCATCAAGCCACTGCTGCTCAGGGCCCTGGCCGACGGGGCCGAAGTCACCCTGTACTGGGGTGGATCGAGCGCGGAGGACTTCTACGATCGCGAATTCCTCGATGCCGCCAGCCGGGCACATCCGCGACTGCGCTGGTTCGCGGTATTGTCCACACAGGCGCGGCTGCAACAGGTGGCGCTGCAGCATGGGCATCGTTGGGCCGATGCGCAGGTCTACGCCTGCGGCAACAGCCGGATGATCAGCGAGGTGCGCAGCCAGTGCCTCACCGCCGGGCTGGCGCCACAGCGGTTCATCGCCGAGGCCTTCGTGCCCAGTGGCGTCACGGCCACTGCACGGCCACGGGACCCGGTGCTGGAGCAGGTCGGCCCGCGTTACTCCCTGGAAGGCATGCTGGCGGCCCGCGAACAGTCGGTACGCGCCCTGGCCCAGATCGTCAGCAAGCTCAGGGTCGGCATGACCACCGGCGAAGCCCTGGAAATGGCCAACCAGCACCTGAAAGCCATGGGCGCCTCCCACACCTGGCACCCGACCTACGTGCGCTTCGGCCCCGATACCATCCGCGTACCACGCCAGGGCATGGATCTGCAGCGCAGGCTGCAGGCAACCGATATCGCCGTGGTCGACCTCGGCCCGGTCTGGGATGGTTATGAAGGCGACTACGGTGACACGTTCGTCTTCGGTGACCATCCACTGCACAAGGCCTGCACCCAGGCCCTGCACGAAGTCTTCGACGAGACCTGCCAGGCCTGGCGCGGCGGTTTGAGCGGGCGCGAGCTGTACGACTTCGCCCAGGCTCGTGCCGAAGCCAAGGGCTGGCTGCTGGAACGCAATCTCGCCGGCCACCGGCTGACCGACTTTCCCCACGCCCTGCACGGTCCCGCGACCCTGGCGGATCTGGACATCGTGCCGAGCGAGAGGCTCTGGGTGCTGGAGATCCAGCTGCGTCACCCCACCGAGGCCATCGGCGGGTTCTTTGAGGATGTGCTGATCGGCCAGCCCGGCCAGGCGCTCACGGCCGACCGGGCAGCGCCATGAACCGCGCTACTTGCTCGCCACCTTGGCGCCCGCCGAGTGACCCTGGCGGATTTCGTGCTGGGTTTCCAGTACCCGGTCCAGGGCGCTGGTCGCCTGCTGGTCCTGCATCGGTGCATGAATCGCCGCCGACACCAGGCTGATCAGCTTGGCCATGACCTCGGCATCCGTCGCCGGCCGGCCGAGGCTCATGGCCTGCATCAGAAAGCGCAGCTCGGTACCGGCGATCACCCCGGAGATGGCCTTGAGGGCAAACTGCAGGCGTACGCCAACCTCGTTGCGCGGCATGTCCGGCAAGGCCAGGGCGAAGGCATTGAAGAAACGCTCGAACACCGGCTGGTAGTGTTCCTTGAGGTATTCCTGGATGAAAGGCGAAGTGTCACTGTAGACCCGCCCGAGAAAACGCACGAAGGACCGCCCTTGCTCACCGGAGCCACTGCGCTCCAGGCCCATCGCCGGGGCGAACAGCACGCCGAGCAGGGTCTCGCAGTCCAGCGGGCCGTCAGCCTGCTCTTCGCAGCGGGCCAGCAGTTCCAGGCGTTGTTCGTTGAGGGGGCCCAGGCGCTGTTCGAGCAGCGCCGTCATCAGCGAGTCCTTGTCCCCGAAGTGGTAGTTCACGGCGGCCAGGTTGACCTGGGCTCGTTCGGTGATCTGGCGCAGCAGCACGGCGTCATAGCCGTACTTGGTAAACAGTTCTTCCGTGGCGTCCAGCAAGCGAGTCTTGGTGACATTGGGAGCGCTGAGTTTCTTTGCGACCATGGATGGGAAGCCTTTGCAAGGAGATAGCTGACCGAACGAACAGCGTTTTAAAAATAAATTTGATTTTTTATACCTCTGAAAGCCTTGGAACGCAAGCTTCTCGCGGATTCGCTACCCTCGCGCAAGGCAATAGAAGACTCACGAAAAATACGATGGAATGTGTCAAAAAAGTGTTTCCTCTTGTCACAAAATCGCAAGCCCAGACAGCCCTTTTCGTTGCGCCGAACCGCTGGCATCGGAGCGGGATCGCGGATACTATTCAAACAAAATTTTAAAATAGGAAAACAAAACCTGTGCCTGATCCTGCCTTGCAACATGCCTGGACACTGGCAACGCGCTCAGGCAGCGGCTGGATCGCGGACGGGCCTGCCGGCGCTCTGCGTAATGACTGACACGACCGCTCACAAAGGCCTCATCTGCCTGCAAGGCATCGGCAAGACCTATCGACTCGCCGAGCAACCTTTGACCATCCTCAAGGATGTCTCGCTGTCCATCGACGCCGGTGAAAGCTGCGCCATCCTCGGCGCTTCCGGCTCCGGCAAAAGCACCCTGCTCAATATCCTCGGCCTGCTCGACCTGCCCAACAGCGGCCGCTACCACTTCGCCGGGCACGATATCTTCAGTGCCAGCCCCGACCAGTTGGCGGCCATCCGCAATCAGCAGATCGGCTTCGTGTTCCAGAGTTTCAACCTGCTGCCCCGCCTGGACGCCCTCGACAACGTCGCCCTGCCCCTGAGTTACCGTGGCGTGCCGCGCGGCGAGTCGCTGGCGCGGGCCAGGGCGATGCTCGAACAGGTCGGTCTCGGCGAGCGCGCCCACCATCGCCCGGCCGATCTTTCCGGCGGCCAGCGTCAGCGGGTGGCCATTGCCCGCGCGCTGGTCGGCGAGCCCTCGTTGATCCTGGCCGACGAACCGACCGGCAACCTGGACAGCAGCACGGCGCGGGAAATCATGGACCTGCTGCTGGAGCTCAACCGGGTGCGCCAGGTCACCCTGATCATCGTCACCCACGACCCGCACATCGCCGAGCGCCTGCATCGGCAGATCCGGGTGCAGCATGGCGTCGTGCACGAGACGTGTCCGGCATGAGCCTGCAGGTCCAGCAGAGTGCCAGCCAATTGCTGCACGAGGCGTTCGTCAGCCTGCGCACCCTGGGCAAGCGGTCGATACTGGCGCTGCTGGGAATCGTCATCGGCAGTTCGTCGGTGGTGGCACTGATCAATATCGGCCATAACGCGGCGCAGGAAGCGGCGGCCATCTTCAAGGACATGGGCACCGACACCCTGGCCGCGCAGTTTCCCGGCAGTGCCGACCTGCGCGAGCCGATGCCCGCCAGTATCGACACCGCGCGCCTGCAGGCGATGGTGCCTTCCCTGCTGTACCTGGCGCCGATCGCGCTGTCCAGCGGGTCCGCGGTGTTCCGGGGCCATGGCAGCAATACCAACTGGGTCGGCACTACCGCGCAACTGGCCGGCACCATGCGCCTGAAGCTGCGCGAGGGCCGCTTCCTTGCCGATTTCGACCAGGGTGAAACCCATGTCGTGGTCGGCGACCATATCGCCCAAACCCTGGGCAGCGCCGGTTTGCCCCTGCGCGTCGGTGACCGGATCCGCCTCAACGACTATCTGTTCCAGGTCATCGGGATCCTGCACAGCCAACCGGCGGCCGCGCTGATTCCGGTGCAGACCGACGATTCGCTGTTCCTGCCGCTGGCCGGCATGCGCCGCATCGTCGATTCGCCGCAGATCACCAGCGTGGTTGCCCGGGCCGCCGCCGACCAGGACATGGAAGCCGTCGCCGGCGACCTGGCCGCGGCGTTGAAAAGCACCTTGCGCGGGCGCGAAGTGGAAGTGCAGATTCCCCAGCAGATGATCGATGGCATGACGCGGCAGAGCCGGACCTTCGGTTACCTGCTGATGGCCCTGGGGGGCATTTCGCTGGTGGGAGGTGGCGTGGGGGTCATGAACGTGATGCTGATGAATGTGTCCGAACGCCGACGGGAGATCGGTATCCGCATGGCCCTGGGGGCACGGCGACGGGACATTCGCAACCTGTTCCTGCTCGAGGCGGTGACGCTGACGGCGGTGGGCGCGCTGTCCGGGGCGATCCTCGGGGTCACGGCGGCCTACCTCTATGCCCGGCTGTCCGATTGGCAGTTTTCCCTGGCCGCCGCCTCGTTGCCGCTGGGGGTCGGCAGCACCCTGCTGGTCGGGTTGTTCTTCGGGCTCTATCCGGCCATCTCGGCCTCGCACCTGCAACCGGTGGAGGCGCTGCGCGATGAATAGACGCAGGCCATGGACGGCCACCCTGCTCTGCCTGTTCTGCTGCCAGGCCTTCGCCGCCAGCCCGCTGGTGGGCCAGCCGTCGGCGCCGTCGCTGCGCAACAACCAGACCCGCAGCGTGCTGCTCAGCGAGCAGATCACCAATCTGACCCTGGGCGACGCGGTCTACCTGGGCCTGCGAAACAACCGCGGCATCCGCAGCGCCTACCTGCAGCGCATTGCCCAGAAGTTCGACCTGCGGGTGTCCGAGGACACCTTCAACCCCAAGCTGCTGCTCTCCGGACAATACCGGACGACCAAGGGTTCGGAGGACAGCGCACGCAATACCACCTTGTCGCCGACCGCCAGCCTGCTGGGTGAGTACGGCACTCGCCTGAGCATGGCCTGGACCCAGCAGTTGAACAATGCCGACGTCGCCGGCCGCTATCGCAGCGACGGCCTCGACCTGGCGATCATCCAGCCGCTGATGCGCGGCGCCGGTTGGGACGTGACCACCGCGCCGCTGCGCCTGGCCCGCATATCCGAGCAGATCAACCGGCTCAACCTCAAGACCAGCGTGTCGCAGACCATCAGCGACATCATCACCGCCTACCGGGAACTGCTCAGGTCCCAGGAACAATTGACCATCACCCAGGACGCACTCAAGCGCGCCAGGGCCCTGCTGGAGGTGAACAAGGCGCTGATCGCCTCCGGGCGCATGGCCGAGTTCGAGATCGTCCAGACCGAAGCCGATATCGCCACCCAGGAACTGGGGGTGGAGGAAGCCCGCAACCAGGTGGACATCAACCGCCTGTCGCTGCTGCGCCTGCTGGCCCTGGACCTGTCGACGCAGATCCGTGCCAGCGAAGCGCTGGAGGCCTCGCAGGTCAACATCGACAAGCAGGATGCCCTGCGGGTGGCCAAGGTCCAGCAGCCGGAGTACCTGGCCATCCTGCTGGGCAGCCAGCAGGCCGACCTCAACCTGGTGATCGCCAAGGATCAGGGGCGCTGGGACGTGTCGCTGGTGGCCGGCGCCAACCAGATTCGCGACCGCCTCGACAATGACGTCGGCAACAACGGCTCGCGGCGCTGGGACAGCTATGCCGGGGTCCAGGTGCAGATCCCCATCGGCGACCTGAGTACCCGCCAGGCCGAGGTGCATGCACGGGTCGACGTGGAAAGACAGGAACTGATCCAGGCCGACGCCCGCCAGGCCCTGGAGCGTAGCGTCAATGACGTGGTTCGCGACCTTGGCACCCGCTGGCGACAGTACGAGATCGCCCGGCGCGCGGTGGACCTGTCCCGCCGCAAGCTGGATATCGAGCGGGAAAAGCTCAGTGCCGGACGCTCGAGCAACTTCCAGGTGCTGAGCTATGAAGGCGACCTGCGCAACGCCGAGAGCTCGCGCCTCACCGCACTGATCGCCTACCTGAACGCCCAGACGCAGCTCGACCTGACGTTGGGCATGACACTGGAGAGCTGGGACATTGCACTCAATGACTACTGACAAGCAGATTCGGCGCAAGCGCTGGATACAGGGCGCGGGGCTGCTGCTCGCGCTGGCGGTGGCCGGTGTCGTCGTCACCACCCTGCGTGCGCCCGCCGCCGACCAGTCCGGGGATGACCGCTGGATACCGGTGCAGCCCGCACCGCTGGTGCACCAGATCGGCCTGGTGGGCAAGATCGAGCCACAGAAGACCATCATCCTGACCGCCCCGTTCGAAGGCAACGTACGCGCGATCCTGGTGGAACAGGGACAACGGGTCGAGGCCGGGCAGACCCTGCTGCAGATGGACCCGGGCCTGCTCGAGATCCAGTTGCGCGACGCCTTGTCGGCCCAGCTCAAGGCGCGGCGCTCGGTGCAGGAACTGCAGGACTGGAGCAACAGCCAGCAGGTCGCCCGGGCCCGGCGCAGCCTGCGCAGCGCGCAGATGACGCTGAGCAACACCGAACGCAAGCTGGGCGAAAGCCAGAACCTGTTCGACCGCGGTATCATCCCGCGCAATGAACTGCAGGACCTGCAGCAGCAATTGCAGAGCCAGCGCATGGACCTGACGGCCGCCGAAGGCGAGCTGCAGCAGGCACTGGACCAGGGCAAGGGCGAATACCGGCTGATCGCCGATATGGAACTGACCAACGCCACGGTCAAGTACGAGACGCTCAAGGCCCTGCTCGACGGCAAGGACGTCACCGCACCGTTCGCCGGCATCGTCGTCCCCCCGCCGGGCGGCAACGGTTCGCAAAACTCGTCCAACAGCAATTCGGCACCGGTACAGACCGGCAGCCGGGTCAGCCAGGGGCAGGTACTGTTCGGCCTGGCGAACATCGAGCAATTGAAGATCGTCAGCAAGGTTTCCGAGCTGGATATCAACCAGTTGCATCCGGGGCAGAGCGTGGAAATCCTCGGCGACGGCTTCGACGGCGAGCGGCTCAGCGGCTCGGTCGATATCGTCAGCAGCCTGGCCCTGCCCAACGATGTACCGGGCGGCAGTGCGCAGTTTCCGGTGACACTGTCGATTCCCAAGCTGACCCGCGAGCAGTTGCAACGGGTGCGGTTGGGCATGAGTGCCCGGCTGACCATCGTCACCTATCGCAACGACCAGGCGATCGTCCTGCCCGCGGCGGCGATCCGTCACGATGCCAGGGGCATGCGGGTGGACTATCGCGAGGCGCCGGGCCAGCCGATCAGGCAGGTGCCCATCACGACCGGGCAGGCGACTCAGGAAGGGGTCGAGGTATTCGGGTTGCAACCGGGTTTCGTACGACTGCTGGAATGAGCCGGGCATGGTTGGCAAGACGGTTCGGCGAGCAACAAGGGTATTAATTAACCGAAGGCAATTGCCGGGGCGTCTCCTTACCCGGCCAACATCCCCTTCCCGACTTTTGCAACAGTCCGCTGGCGAGCGCAAGCGTTGTGATTTTCCATTGCTCCCTGTGCCGACGCGCCGGCAAGGAAACGCAAGTTTGCCCGAATAAAGCCTTAACTATCGCGAGCACTACCAACAGCCGCGCCCGACCCATTCGTACCCTGGCGCCGACTTGCAATAAATCCGTCAACGGTCCGAACTTGAACGAACACCGGCAGCCTCTGCAAGAACCTGGGCGGGTACCTTGAGATCCACGCCAAGGGCCTGGGCAAATGCCTTGATCAGCGGACCGCGTGTCGTGTTGTGGCGCAGGATCAGATTGAATGGTGTGTTGAAGCGAATGGTCTCCGGCCGCAAGGCGCGCAGCTGGCCCCTGGCAACCTGCGCAGCCGCATAGTGCTGGGGCAGGAAGCCGACGAAACGCCCGGTCTGGATCAGCATCGCCACCGCTTCGACCTGGGACGCCGAGGCCGAATGGCTGTCGTGGCCGACGAAGTTCAGCTTGTCGCGGTGAATCGCGTACCGGTGATTGATGAACGGATGATTGCGCAGCACATCGGTGTCGATCAGCGAATCGTCGAGGTCGAACAACGGATGACCGACAGCGCAATAAGCCTCGGACAGTTCCTCGTACAGATTGAAGTAATCGAACTCTTCCCTTTTCTGATAAACCGGAACTATTCCGGCAATGAACCGGCCTTCGACAACCCCTCTTTCCACTTCATCCAGCTGTGCCGCATGCAGGCGCAGCCTTACTTTCGGCGACTGCTCGTTGATAGTTCGCAGCGCAGCAACTAACGGAGAATTAAGATCGGTAATGGTATTATCCACGACACCAATACCAAGGTCCCCTATCAGTTCATTCTGCGCAGAACTAAGCCGGTCTCGAAACTTGTCCACCGAAGCAAACAACTCGATGGATGCCTGATACACCAGGCTACCTTCCTCAGTCAGGCAGAAACCTTCCCGGCCACGGGTGCACAGGCGCATGCCGATACGAATCTCCAGGTCGGAGATCTGCTTGCTGATGGCCGCGAGGCCAACGTTCAGCTCATTCTGGGCGGCGCTGAAGCCACCGGCCTCGACCACCGCCTTGAACACCTTGAGCAATTTGAAATCCAGTCCACTGAGCGCCAGGGGAGCTCTCTGAGTCGGTTTCGCCGATGGGTTTCCAGAAGTGGAAAGTTGGGTTTCCATAATGCTTATTGACCTCGAACCGCCTATTAACCAGGATCTGTCCCACAAGAAAAACATAGCCGGTTAATAATAATGACCACAGAAAACAAGGCTTGGCAACCACAACAAAATTCTGCAAATCAGCGAAAACCCGCTGACTCCAGGTATTCAAAAACCGACATTGCGATCGGTTCCCTTACGCTGTAACTGCCCTCTTGAACAATGCATGACCCACCCGCCGCAGGCCGGTTCCGAGCCGTCCTCAGGCGGGCTGCGGCGGTGCATCGAACATTCAATTCGTGTGAGGAAAACAATAATGACCCAAGCCACCGATCGCCTCTGGGGGGCCCGTTTCAAAAGCGGCCCGGCCGCGGCCCTGGCCGCCCTGTCGCGCTGCCCGGAACGCTATTTCCGCCTGACGCCCTATGACCTCGCCGGCTCCCGTGCCCATGCCCACGAACTGCAGCGGGCCGGTCTGCTCGATGAGCAGGAAACCCGCAGCCTGGTCGAGGCACTGAACCGGATCGGCGAGGAGTTCCAGGCCGGGCGCATCGCCCCGACCCTCGACGATGAGGACGTGCACACCTTCATCGAGCGCCTGCTCACCGAACGCCTCGGCGCCCTGGGCGGCAAGCTACGCGCCGGACGCTCGCGCAACGACCAGACCGCCAACGACCTGCGGCTGTTCCTGCGTGACCACGTGCGCACCCTGGCCAGTGAAGTGCTGGCCCTGCAACAGGCCCTGGTGGAACAGGCCGAACAGCATGTGGAAAGCATCTGCCCGGGCTTCACCCACATGCAGCAGGCCCAGCCGATCGTCTTCGCCCACCACCTGCTGGCCCACGCCCAGTCGATGCTGCGCGATGTCCAGCGGCTGATCGACTGGGATGCCCGCACCGCCCTTTCGCCACTCGGCGCCGCGGCCATGGCCGGTTCGGCCATCGCCCGCCAGCCGCAGCAGTCGGCCCGCGAGATGGGCTACGACGGGGTCTGTGAAAACTCCATCGACGCTGTGGCCAGCCGTGACCACGTCGCCGAGTTCCTGTTCGTCGCCAGCATGCTGGGTATCAATATCTCGCGCCTGGCCGAGGAGTTCTGCCTGTGGTCGTCGCGGCAGTTCCGCTGGGTCAGCCTGGACGACGCCTATGCCACCGGCAGCTCGATCATGCCGCAGAAGAAGAACCCGGATATCGCCGAACTGGCCCGGGGCAAGGCCGGTCGCCTGATCGGCAATCTCACCGGCCTGCTCTCGACCCTCAAGTCGCTGCCGCTGTCCTATAACCGCGACCTGAGCGAAGACAAGAACGGCGTGCTCGACAGCGTCGACACCCTGCTGCTGGTGCTGCCGGCCATGGCCGGAATGGTCGCGACCATGACCGTCAACGTCGAGGAACTGCGGCGCCAGGCGCCGCTGGGTTTCGCCCTGGCCACCGAAGTCGCCGACTGGCTGGCGGTACGAGGCGTACCGTTCAAGGAGGCCCACGAAATCACCGGCGCGCTGGTCAAGGCCTGCGAAGCCCGCGACCTCGAGTTGTGGGACGCAAGCCCGGCCTTGCTGGCCGAAATCGACAGCCGGCTGACCCCGGACGTCCGCGACTGCCTGACCCTGGAAGCGGCTATCGGCGCCCGCAGCGGCTGGGGCGGTACCGCACCGCAGCAGGTGCGCGAGCAGATCGCCCGGCTGAAGGCGGCCTTGGCCGTGCAACAGCAATGGACCACCCATTACGCGGGCTTGCGCCTCTGACCCAACACCCGATCCCGTAACCCCCTCCCCTGTAGGAGCCGGGCTTGCCCGCGAATGGGCCCTTGAGGCCGCCAAAAGCTTCGCGGGCAAGCCCGGCTCCTACAGGGGGCGGTGATCCAAGGCAGAAATACTGGCGGCGCCCCTGGCGCCGCAGACGGAGACATACCATGAGCCAGACCCAGGCGGATCGCCTGCTCGCCGAGCGCAAGCAGGCCGAGAACCAGTTCGACATCACCCAGTACGAGCATGTGCCACGGCGCTACTACGGGCGGATATTCTTCGCCACCCTGATCGTCATCGCCCTGGCCGGACTGGTCCGCGCTTTCGCCAACGGCCAGATCGAATGGTCATACATCGGCCAGTTCTTCAGCGCCAGGTCGATCCTGACCGGTCTGCTGAACACCCTGGTCATGGCGGTGCTGGCGATGATCCTGGGGATCTTCTTCGGCGTCATCACCGCGATCATGCGCATGTCGAGCAACCCGATCCTGCGTTATGTCGCCATCGCCTACACCTGGCTGTTCCGCGGCACGCCGCTGATCCTGCAACTGCTGCTGTGGTTCAACCTGGCGCTGATCTTCCCTACCGTAGGGATTCCCGGGCTGTTCCAGGTCGATACCGTCAGCCTGATGACCCCCTTCGTCGCCGCCCTGCTGGGCCTGAGCATCAACCAGGGCGCCTACACCGCCGAGGTGGTGCGCGCCGGCCTGCTCTCGGTGGACACCGGCCAGTACGAGGCAGCCAAGTCCATCGGCATGCCGCGCCTGCAGGCGCTGCGCCGGATCATCCTGCCCCAGGCCATGCGCATCATCATCCCGCCGGTGGGCAACGAGTTCATCAGCATGGTCAAGGCGACCAGTCTTGCCAGCGTGATCCAGTACTCGGAACTGCTCTACAACGCCCAGAACATCTACTACGCCAACGCCCGTGTGATGGAGCTGCTGATGGTCGCCGGTATCTGGTACCTGCTGGCGATCACCCTCTTGTCCTTTGCCCAAAGCCGCCTGGAACGCCGATTCGCCCGCGGCGCCGGCAAGCGTTCGTAAGCGTCCTGGAGAAACCGAACATGAGAACCATCGTCAAGGCTGTCGGCCTGAACAAGCACTACGACTCGTTCCACGCCCTCAAGGACGTCAACATCGAAGTCGAACAGGGCGAGGTGCTGTGCATCATCGGCCCGTCCGGCTCGGGCAAGAGCACCCTGCTGCGCTGCGTCAACCAGTTGGAGAAGATCGACAAGGGCGGCCTCTGGGTCGACGGCGAGCTGGTCGGCTACCGTGTGGTCGGCAACAAGCTGCACGAACTCAACGAAGCGCAGATCGCCCGCCAGCGCCTGGCCACCGGCATGGTGTTCCAGCGTTTCAACCTGTTCCCGCACATGACCGTGCTGGAAAACATCATCGAAGGTCCGGTCCAGGTCCTCAAGCGTTCGCCCAAGGAGTCGACCGACGAAGCCCTGGAACTGCTGGCGCGGGTCGGCCTGGCGCACAAGCGCGACAGCTACCCCATCGAGCTGTCCGGCGGCCAGCAGCAACGGGTGGCGATCGCCCGGGCACTGGCGATGCGGCCCAAGCTGATGCTGTTCGATGAACCCACTTCGGCACTCGACCCGGAACTGGTCGGTGAGGTGCTGTCGGTGATGCGCGAGCTGGCGCGCACCGGCATGACCATGATCGTCGTCACCCATGAACTGGGCTTCGCCCGCGAGGTTTCCAATCGCATGGTGTTCATGGACGGCGGGCAGATCGTGGAGGAAGGAAGCCCCGAAGAAATACTGATAAATCCACAAAACCCCCGCACCCAAAGCTTCATTTCTGCCGTTCGAACCTAGGTTCCATTTGAACCTCACAACATTTCATAAGAGAACGACCATGAAGAACCTCGCAATTCCCGCAGTACTCGCAAGCCTCCTGGCCTCCGGTTTCACCTGGGCTGCCGAGCTGCCCGCCAGCATCAAGGCCAAGGGCGAGATCGTCGCGGCGATCGTGCCCAACTATCCGCCGATGGACTTCAAGGACCCGGCCACCAACGAGCTGACCGGTCTGGACTTCGACCTGGGCAACGCCCTGGCCGAGCGCCTGGGCGTGAAGATCAAGTGGCAGGAGACCTCCTTCGAACAGATGATCAACGCCCTGACCACCAAGCGCGTGGACATCGTGCTCTCGGGCATGACCGACACCGCGGAACGGCAGAAGGCGGTGGATTTCGTCGATTACTTCACCAGCGGCTCGCAGTTTTACACCCTGGAGAAGAACAAGGACATCAACGAGATGACCGATATCTGCGGCAGGACCGTGGGTACCAGCCGGCGTACCACCTTCCCGGCGGAAATCGCCGCCTGGAGCAGCGCCCACTGCCCGGCCGACCAGCAGATCAAGGTGATCGGCACCGAAGGTTCGGCCGACGCCCGGGCGCAACTGCGCCAGAGCCGGATCGCCGCCGCCGTCCAGGGCAGCGAGACCCTGCCGTACCTGACGACCCAGGAAAAGAACACCTTCAAGATCATCGGCACCCCCATGACCGTGCAGTTCACCGGCCTTGGCGTGAGCAAGGAAAACCGCGAACTGCGTGACGCCATCCAGGCCGCCCTGCAGGGCATGATCGCCGACGGCAGCTACCAGGCGATCCTGAAGAAATGGGACCTGTCGGTCGGTGCGGTCGACAGCGTCGCCATCAACAAAGGCCAGTAAGCGCTGGTGTAAACAAGGAACAACCACCCATGTCCTCGACCCCGACCTGGCCGGATGGGCACAAAGCCTGCCTGGCCCTGGCGTTCGACCTCGACGGCCCGACCGGCGATGCCATGCTCGACGACTCGATCTGGCGCAAGCCCGAGTACTTCGGCTTCGGCGGCTACGGCCCGTATCGCGCGCTGCCGCGCCTGCTCGACCTGCTGGAGGCGTTTGCCCTGCCCACCACATTCTTCGTCCCGGCCTGGGTCGTGGAGAACTGGCCCCGGCAGTGCCAGGCGATCGTCGAGCGCGGACATGAGGTGGCCTACCACGGCTACAAGCACGAATCCTTTTACGCCCTTTCGCTGCAGCAGCAGAAGGACGTAATGAAAAAATGCCGCGAGGTGTTCTGGCAACACCTGAACATCCGCGCCGAAGGCTTTCGCACACCGTCAGGCGACTGGCAGAGCGACACGCCGGCGATGCTGGTGGAAAACGGCGTGATCTATTCCAGCAGCATGCGTGGCGACGATCGCCCCTACCTGGTGAATGTCCCCGGCCACGAGCGGCCGCTGGTGGAAATTCCCGGGCGCTGGGAGATGGACGACTATGCCTCGATCGCCTACACCCGGAGCCCGGATTTTCCCAGTGGCCTGGACCGCACCGCCAGCTATGAGCTGACCCTGGACAACTGGTGCCGTGAGTTCGACGGTGCCGCCGCCGAGGGTCTGTGCCTGACCACCCTGTTCCATCCCAAGATCACCGGCAAGCCAGGCCGCCTGCTGTTGCTCGAACGGCTGTTCGAACACATGCGCGAGCGCGATGACGTGTGGTTTGCCACCTGCCGCGACGTCGCCCATTGGTGGCTCAAGGAGCATCATCATGGCTGAGTTCATCCGCAAATCGCTCGCCCTGCCGCCGTTTCAGAGCCCCTGGCCCGCGCCCTATCGCAGCGCGGTGGTGATCACCGTCGACTACAACGACATCCACGGCATCCTCACCCAGGCGCCGCAGGTGGCCGGACGTGACAAGACCCTGTCGGTGTGGCGCTACGGCACCCAGCGCGGGGTCGAGCGGCTGCTTGCGCTGTTCGAGGAGCTGGCGGTGCCCAGCAGCTGGTGCATTCCGGGCATCGTCGCCGAAGAGAACCCGGCGCATATCCGGGCGATCCTCGCTGGCGGCCATGAAATCGCCTGCGCCGGCTACCGCCACCAGGACTATGAGCGGCTCAGCCTCGACGAACAGAAGGCCGCGCTGATCCGCGGCTGCGAAAGCCTGGCCAGCCTGACCGGGCAACGCCCGCGGGGCTTCCGCATTCCCGCCGGTCACTGGCAGCCAGGCTTTACCGAGGCCCTGCGGGACCAGGGCATCGTCTGGTCGTCCTCATGGCGTGGCGATGACCTGCCGTTCACCCATCCGACGGCGCCCGGGCTGATCGAGTTGCCGCTGCACTACGAACTGGAGGACGAGCCCTATTTCGCCTTCAACCTGAGCCCCGCCGTCCCTCCGGCGCAATCGCGGATCGCCTCCTACAGCCACACACTGGGCAACCTGAAGATGGACTTCGCCGGGTTTCACCGTTTCGGCCTGTGCTATGTACTGCGCCTGCACCCGGAAATCATCGCCACGCCCGGGCGCATCGGCATGCTGCGCGAGCTGCTGCAAGGCATCCGCGAACATGACGACGTGTGGATCGCCACCGCCGAGGACGTCGCGCAATGGTGGCGAGAGACTGCCGCGCCACTGACCGAGGACCATCCGGCGGCGGTCCACGAGCGGCACTACCGGACCTACCTGCCCTGAGCGAACGCCCGCGACGCGGGCGTAGCGACTCGCCGAACACACAAGAACAAGGACTCGAGCACCCCAGTGACCACCTACTCCCTCGTCATCCGCCGGTTGATGATCTGCTCCGTGACCATCGTCGTCAGCCGCGCCATCACCAGCCCGCTGCTGACCCTGTTCCTCAGCCGCAAGCTGGGCCTGAACCAGCAGGACGTCGGCCTGCTTCTGGGTATCGCGGTGTTCATCGCCACCCTGATGTCGCTCTATGGCGGCTATGTCATCGATCGCCTGGAGAAGCGCCGGTTGCTGATCCTGGCCATGCTCTCCAGCGCCATCGGCTTCACCCTGCTGACCTTCGCCCAGAACCTCTACCTGACCACCCTCACCCTGGTCATCACCGAAGCCGCCTCGGCCCTGTTCCTGATCGGTTCCAAGGCGATCATCAGCGAGAACCTGCCCATGGGCCAGCGGGCCAGGGTGTTCTCGCTGCGCTATACCCTGACCAACGTCGGCTATGCCACCGGCCCCATGCTCGGCGTGGTGATTGCCGGGATCCATCCGCTGGCACCGTTCCTGATCGCGGCCGGCATTGCCTTCGCGAGCATGTTCCTGATGTTCGGCATCGCTCCGCGCAACGGGGACTCACCGGGCAAGCCGGTCAGCTTCCTCGATACCCTGCGCACCCTGCGCGGCGACCGCACGCTGATCCTGTTCACCGGCGGCTGCCTGCTCAACACCATCGTCCATGGCCGCTACACCCTGTACCTGTCGCAGTACCTGCTGGTGACCCACAGCAGCCAGGAGGCCCTGACGACCCTGTCGGCGATCCTGGCCTGCAACGCCATCAGCGTGATCCTGCTGCAGTACCAGATCGGCCGTTTTCTCAAGCGCGAGCAACTGCGCTACTGGATGGGCATGGGCATCACCTTCTTCATCATCGGCCTGATCGGTTTCAGCCAGGCCGGCAACCTGGTGTCCTGGTGCATCGCCATGTTCATCTTCACCCTCGGGGAAATGATCATCTACCCGGCCGAGTACCTGTTCATCGACACCATCGCCCCCGAGCACCTGCGCGGCAGCTATCTGGGCGCGCAGAACCTGGCGGCCCTGGGGGGCGCCATGAGCCCGGTGATCTGTGGCTACCTGCTGATCAACGCACCTGCACCCAGCATGTTCTACGCGCTCTGCGGCCTCACCGCCGTCGGTGGCTGCCTGTGCTACCTGGCCGGTCGCAGCCTCCCTTCACTGCAAAAATAATGCACTTGAAGCTCATTATTATGAATTAGCCAGCGATTCAAGGAACCGGCACACTGGTGCCGTTCCTTCCCCCAACTCAGGAACCTTGAAAGGGCTTTGCGCCAGTCGCGCAAGCCCTTCTTTTTTGTCCCGTGCCTTTGAAGTGGATTGTTCCCGACATGCCTGCCCGCTGGTCCCGCCGTCTGTTGCCGCCCTCGCTCAATACCCGCCCCACCGAATGGAGCCGTGCCGCCATTGGCGTGGCCCTGGGCACCCTGATCAGTGTCTGGGCCTGTGCCCGGCTGTTCGGGCTGCCAGTGGCGCTGCACCTGATCGGGCCATTGGGAGCGTCGGCGGTGTTGCTGTTCGCCGTCTCCTCGGGTGCCCTCGCCCAGCCCTGGTCACTCATCGGCAGCTACTTGTGCGCCACCCTGGCCTCGATACTGGTGGTGCATTTCCTCGACCGCAGCCTGGGCAGTGCCGGTCTGGCGGTGTGCCTGGCGGTGCTTGCCATGTGCCTGTTGCGTTGCCTGCACCCGCCAGCGGGAGCCCTCGCCCTGCTGATGGTGATCGCCGACCCGGATACCGTCGCCCTGGGCTGGCGGGTCGTGGAGCCGGTGATGCTCGCGGCGACCTGCCTGCTGGCGGTTGCCATCGGCTACAACAACCTGACCCGGGTGCGCTACCCCAAGGTGCATGTCGAGCCGCCCAGGACCTTTATCAACCCTCCTCGCCCCGGCGAGCCCCTGGGTATCGCCCGTGAAGATCTGGAGCTGGCCCTGGCGCAGATGGAAGCGTTCATCGATGTGACGGCCGAGGATCTGGAGCAGTTGATCAGCGCTTGCGAGGCCCAGGCCAGGCGCCGCAGCATCGGCGAGGTGTTTGCGTCCAGGCCCTGATTTTGCACCAGGCTGGGGCACGGGGCTCGATGCACAGTCATTGACCGTGCAGGCTGAGCCGTTCACGGGCAAGCCCGCTCCCCCAGGTATTCCATGACAGCTGCGGTGCAGTTGCACCGGTGGAAGCGGGTTTGCTGGCGACAGCGCTCGTTCAGACAACCACGGCCCCATCGACTCAGCAGGTTTTGCGCAAATTGGCGCAAAGCTTGCAAAAACCGGAACAACGACCGCCAACGCAGGCGGTTGACCTCACGACAAAGGCGCCGTGTTGCCCCGTTTCGACGGAGAGCGACACAGCGCCTTTTTCTTTTCCGCACGCATCATTTCCTCGGGCAGGAGCAACAGACCATGACCCAGACCAGCGTACGCAGCGTATGCCCCTATTGCGGTGTCGGCTGTGGCATCGTCATGGAGGTGCGCGACAACAAGGTGATCAAGGTCAGCGGCGACAGGCAGCACCCGACCAACTTCGGCCGCCTGTGCACCAAGGGCAGTACCTGCGCCCAGCCGCTCACCCACTCCGGACGCATGGCCCAGGCGTTCATGCGCCACGAGCGCAAGCGTGACCCGGGCCAGGTCGGCATGGACCAGGCTATCGACGAAAGCGCGCGCCGGCTCAAGGCGATCCTCGACGAACACGGCCCCGACGCCCTTTCTTTCTATGTCTCCGGGCAGATGTCGCTGGAAGCCCAGTACCTGATCAACAAGCTGGCCAAGGGGTTTGTCCGCAGCCATCTGATCGAGTCCAACTCACGCCTGTGCATGGCCAGCGCCGGCGCCGGCTACAAGCTGTCGCTGGGCGCCGACGGGCCGCCGGGCTCCTATCAGGACTTCGACCAGGCCGAGCTGTTTTTCGTGATCGGCGCGAACATGGCCGACTGTCACCCGATCCTGTTCCTGCGCCTGATGGACCGGCTCAAGGCCGGTGCCCGGCTGATCGTGGTCGACCCGCGACGCAACGCCACGGCCGACAAGGCCGACCTGTTCCTGCAGATCAGGCCGGGCAGCGACCTGGCCCTGCTCAACGGCCTGCTGCACCTGCTGCTGAAGAACGGCCACACCGATGCCGATTTCATCGCCCGCTTCACCGAGGGCTGGGACGCATTGCCGGAGTTTCTTGAAGACTACCACCCGGCCCGGGTCGCCAGCCTGACCGGCCTGCCCGAGGCGCAGATCCGTCAGGCCGCCCAATGGATCGGCGAGGCGGCCGAATGGATGAGTTGCTGGACCATGGGCCTGAACCAGAGCACTCACGGCACCTGGCACACCAACGCCCTGTGCAACCTGCACCTGGCCACCGGGGCGATCTGCCGTCCCGGCAGCGGGCCGTTCTCCCTCACCGGCCAACCCAACGCCATGGGCGGCCGGGAAATGGGCTACATGGGCCCCGGCCTGCCAGGCCAGCGCTCGGCCCTGGTGGCCGCCGACCGTGAGTTCATCGAAGACCTCTGGCAGATTCCCCGCGGCAGCCTGAGCCAGCGGGTCGGTGGCGGCAGCGTCGCCCTGTTCGAGGACATGCAGGCCGGCAAGGTCAAGGCCTGCTGGATCATCTGTACCAATCCGGTGGCATCCTCGCCCAATCGGCAACGGGTCATTGCCGGGCTCCAGGCCGCCGAACTGGTGATCGCCCAGGACGCCTTTCTCGACACCGAAACCAACCGCTACGCCGATATCCTCCTGCCGGCCGCCCTGTGGGCCGAAACCGAGGGGGTGATGATCAACTCCGAACGCAACCTGACGCTGATGCGCAAGGCCGTCGACGCCCCCGGCCAGGCCCTGCCGGACTGGCAGATCATCGCCCGGGTGGCCTGTGCAATGGGCTATGCCGACGCCTTCGACTACACCAGCGCCGCCCAAGTGTTCGAGGAGATCAAGCGCGCCTGGAACCCCGGCACCGGTTACGACCTGCGCGGCGCCAGTTACCAGCGCCTGGAGCAGACACCCCTGCAGTGGCCCTGCGGCCCCGGGCAGCAGCAGGACCGCAACCCGATCCGCTACCTCAACGACGGCACGCAAGCGGCTGCCGATGGCACTCATCCGCGCCTGCTGTTCCCCACCGCCAGCGGCCGGGCAAGGTTCTTCGCCCGGCCCTGGCAACCACCGGCCGAACAACCCGACGACCACTTCCCCTGGGTACTCAACACCGGGCGCCTGCAGCACCAGTGGCACACCCTGACCAAGACCGGCAAGGTCGCGGCGCTGAACAGGCTCAATCCCGGCCCCTTCGTCGAGATCAATCCGTTCGATGCGGCGCGCCTGGGTATCTCCGAGAAGGATGCCGTCGAGGTGCGTTCCGTAAGGGGACGCGCCGTGCTGCCGGCGCAGATCAGCGAGCGAGTGGCAGCGGGCAACTGCTTCGCGCCCTTCCACTGGAACGATGTCTACGGCGACGACCTGGCGATCAACGCCGTGACCAGCGATGCCGTGGACCCGATCTCACTGCAACCGGAATTCAAGTTCAGCGCCGTGACCCTGCACCGGGTCGCTTCGCCCAAGCCTGATCCACAGCCCTTGCCCCTGCGCACGGAGGCCGCGTATACGATGCAGACCCAAGCCCTGGCCCGGATTCTCGGGCTCGACAGCACGCCCAGCCTCCAGCTGGCGCCCGATGAAAACCTTTACCTGCAAGGCTTCCTGCTCGGACTGGGCCACAGTCAGGCCGCAGCCGGTGTCCCGACCCTGCCGGCGAATGCGCCGCTGCAACCGTCCAACCGACTGATTCTCGAAGGGCTCCTGGCCGGTCTGTTCGCCCGCCAGGAGCCGGCCCAGCCCCAGGTGCTGCCGGCAGTCACGAACGAACAGCCGCCCGTGCTGCTGCTCTGGTCGTCCCAGACCGGTACGGTGGAAGCATTCGCCAAGTCGGCCGCCGAGCGCCTGCGGGAGAAAGGCCATCGGGTGCGGCTGGCCTCGATGGACAGCATCCAGGCTCGGGAGCTGAGCCAGGCTGGCCGTGCGCTGCTGCTGACCAGCACCTTCGGTGACGGCGACCCGCCGGACAACGCCCATGGCCTGTGGCAGGCGCTGGAAGCCGACGATGCCCCGAGCCTGGCCCATCTGCGCTTTGCCGTGCTGGCCTTCGGTGACTCCAGCTACGATCAGTTCTGCGGCTTCGGCCGCAAGCTCGACGAGCGCCTGCACAGTCTCGGCGCACAGCGTCTGGCGGCCCGGGTCGACTGCGAGCCGGACTACCAGGAGCCGGCCAGCGCCTGGTTGGAACAGCTCGATTCGGCCCTCACCGACCAGCCTGTGGTGCTCGTCGGTGCCCCACGTTACAGCCGCCAGCAACCGTTTTCGGCCCGGCTCAAGCACAACCGTCTGCTCAGCGGCCCCGACGCGGGCAAGGAAACCCGGCAGTTCGTCTTCGACCTGGCTGACAGCGGCCTCGACTACCAGGCCGGCGATGCCCTCGGTGTCTGGCCCAGCCACTGCCCCGAACAGGTGGAACAACTGCGTGGCTGCCTGAGCGCGTGCAGCGCCGAGACGGTGGTGTTCCTCAAGGACCAGACGCCCATGCCGCTGGTCGACGCCCTGAGCCGCCATCTGGAGATCGGCCGGATCAGTCCGGCCTTGTTGCAACGGGTCTTTCAACGCTCGGGCAGCAGCCAGCTCAAGCGCCTGCTGGCCGATGAACACAAGACCGAGCTCAAGGACTGGCTGTGGGGCCGGCAACCGGCGGATCTGCTGCGCGAGCTGCAGGTCGAGCTGGGTGCGCAGGAACTGGTGGATTGCCTGAAACCGCTGCAACCGCGGCTGTATTCGATTTCCTCGAGCCCCAAGGCACATCCGGGCGAAGTGCACCTGACGGTTTCGACTGTCCGCTACGAGCACGCCGGGCAGGCGCGTTCCGGTTGCTGTTCGGGGTTCCTCGCCGACCGCGCCGAGGGCCTGGATGTGCCGATCTTCGTGCAGAAATCGGCGAACTTCCGCCCGCCAGCCGATCCTTCGGCGCCGATGATCATGGTCGGTCCGGGTACCGGCATTGCGCCGTTCCGGGCCTTTCTGCAGGAGCGCCAGGCGATCGGCGCAACGGGCAGGAACTGGCTGTTCTTCGGCGAGCAGCATGCCGCCAGTGACTTCTACTACCGCGAGGAACTGCAGGCATGGTGTGAACAGGGCCATCTGCAGCGGCTCGATACCGCGTTTTCCCGGGACCAGGCGCAGAAGATCTACGTGCAGCAGCGGATGATCGAGCAAGGCGCACAGTTGTGGGCCTGGCTGGAGGAAGGTGCGGGGTTCTATGTGTGCGGCGATGCCAGCCGCATGGCGCGGGATGTGGATGCGGCGCTCAGGCAGGTGGTACGCACCCATGGTGGGTTGGATGCGGATGCGGCACAGGCATATGTCCAGGCGTTGGCGGCGGACAAGCGTTATGTGCGGGATGTGTATTGAGCCGCATTCATCCGTGAAAGAGCCCTGGGGGGCGCCCCCATAGCTGGCAGCCGCCAAGCGGAACGCACCAACACAGGTCGAATTTATTCGGAAAATACCGACAAAGACCGAGTAAACCGTACAAACCGGCACTTGGCACACTCCCTGCTTTTATCCAGTCACTTTCTGCCATGAATGACCTGGCAGACCGTTCAGGTGGTCAACGGCGATCACACACAGAACAGGAATAAGACACCAGGCAAAGGCGCCTGGAGCTTCGGCTCCAGGCGTTTTTTTTTGCATTTTTTCTGGCTGCGCCAGTCCGTGACTGGCCGTGATCCGAGGAAGCTCCATGAACGCTATCGTAAATGTCGAACATCGCAGAAAACTGGTGATCGTGGGTAATGGCATGGTCGGCCACCACTGCGTCGAGCAGTTGATCGAGCGTGGCGCCCTGCATCAGTTCGAACTGCATGTCTATGGAGAGGAATGGCAACCGGCCTATGACCGCGTGCACCTGTCCGAATATTTCGCCGGCAAGGACGCCCAGGCCCTGGCCCTCGGCGAGCCCGGCTTGTACGAGCGTCACGGGGTCAGGCTGCACCTGGGCGTCGAAGTGCTGGAGATCGACCGCGACAGGCGCGAGATCGTCACCCGTTCAGGCCGCCAGCCCTACGACCAGTTGATCCTGGCCACCGGTTCCTATCCGTTCGTGCCGCCGATTCCCGGCTCCGAAGGCTCGGCGCGGCTGGTCTACCGCACCCTCGACGATCTCGACGCGATCCGCGCGGCCGCCGCCGAAGCACGCCGTGGCGTGGTGGTCGGCGGCGGCCTGCTGGGCCTGGAGGCGGCCAATGCGCTCAAGTCCCTAGGCCTGGAAGCCCATGTGGTCGAGTTCGCCCCGCGTCTGATGCCGGTGCAACTGGACGGCGATGGCGGTGCCGCCCTCAAGGCGCAGATCGAAGGCCTGGGCGTCGGTGTCCACCTCTCCCGTGCAACCAAGGAAATAGTCGCCGGCGAGCAGTACCGCTACCGGATGAATTTCGACGGCGGCGAATTTCTCGAAACCGACCTGATCGTCTTCTCCGCCGGGATTCGCCCCCGGGACCTGCTGGGCCGCAACAGCGGGCTGGAGATCGCGCCACGGGGCGGCATCGTCATCGACAGCCACTGCCAGACCAGCGACCCGGCCATCTCGGCCATCGGCGAATGCGCCGCCTGGAACGGCAGCGTGTTCGGCCTGGTCGCGCCGGGCTACAGCATGGCGCGCAATGTCGCCAGCCGCCTGGCCGGTGAAGCCGCGGACACCTTCAACGGTGCCGACATGTCGACCAAGCTCAAGCTGCTCGGCGTCGATGTCGGTTCGATCGGCGATGCCCACGGCGCCACCCCGGGCGCACGCAGCTATCGCTTCATCGACGAGGCCAACTCCGCCTACCGGCGCCTGGTGGTCGATGCCGAGGGCAAGAAGGTCATCGGTGCGGTACTGGTGGGCGACAACAGCTACTACGACACCCTGCTGCAATACGTACAGAACTCCATCGCCCTGCCCCAGGACCCGGCCAGCCTGATCCTGCCCATGAACGAAGGCACCCCGACCCTCGGTGCCGATGCCCTGCCCGCCACGGCGACCATCTGCTCCTGCCACAACGTCACCAAGGGCGCGATCTGCTGCGCGGTGGATGCCGGTTGCAGCGATCTGTCCGATCTCAAGGCGCAGACCAAAGCCGCCACCGGCTGCGGCGGCTGCAGCGCGCTGCTCAAGCAGGTCTTCGAGCACGAACTGGTGTCCCGCGGCGTGGCCGTCGACAAGAGCCTCTGCGAACACTTCGCCCATACCCGCCAGGAGCTCTACGCCCTGGTTAGGGTCGGTGGCATCGAGACCTTCGAGGAACTGCTCGCCCGTCACGGCAAGGGTCACACCGGCTGCGACATCTGCAAGCCGGCGGTGGGGTCGATCCTCGCTTCGTGCTGGAACCGGCCGATCATGGACAAGGCGCTGGTGCCGCTGCAGGACACCAACGACACCTTCATGGCCAACATGCAGAAGAACGGCACCTACTCGATCATCCCGCGGATCGCCGCCGGCGAAATCACTCCGGACAAGCTGATCGCCCTGGGTGTGGTGGCGAAGAAATATGACCTCTACACCAAGATCACCGGTGGCCAGCGCATCGACCTGTTCGGCGCACAACTGCACGAACTGCCAGAGATCTGGGGCGAACTGATCGATGCCGGCTTCGAGACCGGCCATGGCTATGGCAAGTCGCTGCGCACGGTGAAATCCTGCGTCGGCAGCACCTGGTGCCGTTACGGTGTGCAGGACAGCGTGGCCATGGCCCTGCTGTTGGAGAACCGCTACAAGGGCCTGCGCGCACCACACAAGTTCAAGCTGGCGGTGTCCGGCTGCACCCGCGAATGCGCCGAGGCCCAGAGCAAGGACATCGGCGTGATCGCCACCGAGAAAGGCTGGAACCTGTATGTCTGCGGCAACGGCGGCATGCGCCCACGCCACGCCGAGCTGTTCGCCACCGACCTGGATGATGAGACGCTGATCCGCTACGTCGACCGTTTCCTCATGTTCTACATCCGCACCGCCGACCGCCTGCAACGCACCTCGGTGTGGCGGGAAAACCTCGAGGGCGGCCTCGACTACCTCAAGGCGGTGATCATCGACGACAGCCTGGGCCTGGCCGCCGAGCTGGAGAACCAGTTGCAACGGGTGGTCGAGCGCTACGAATGCGAGTGGGCCAACGCGATCAGCGACCCGGAAAAACTCAAGCGCTTCCGCACCTTCGTCAACGACCGGCGCGGCGACCCGGACATCCATTTCGTCAAGGAACGTGCGCAGCGCCGGCCGGTGCGCGCCGATGAACTCAACCTGATTGCCGTACATGAGGAGGTGCTCTGATGGGCCAGTCAACCGCACAACACAGCATGGCCAACGATTTGCAGTGGCAGGCGGTCTGCCGCCGCGAAGACCTGGTGGAGAACTCCGGCGTGGTGGTCTGGTTCCACTGCGCCCAGGTCGCGCTGTTCTACCTGCCCGATGACACCCGGGGACGCACCCTGTATGCCATCGACAACCATGACCCGTTGTCCGGCGCCAATGTGATCGGCCGCGGCATCGTCGGCCATATCAAGGGCCAGCCGGTGATCGCCTCGCCGCTGTACAAGCAGCACTTCAACCTCGAGGACGGCAGTTGCCTGGAGTATCCGGAGCAGCAGTTGCGAGTCTGGCCAGTGCGCTGGGCCGGCGATGAAGTGCAGATCGCGGTGATCTGACGTTCGTCGGGAACCTGGCAAGACTGTCAGAACTGACAGTAGCCAGTCTCGACCGCGCAGGCCCTAATGGGCGTCTGGCAGCTGTATCCATCCGGATTGCCAGCGGGACAGGTGTTGCCCAGGCAGCACCTGTCGCTTGTCAGCCACGATGGAGATCACGACGATGGATCACACTCCTCTTCCCGCCCTGAAAATTCCGGTAGCGCTGGAAAAATTCGAATACCCGGAACACAACCTTCTGCCCGTCGACGCCCTCACGTCCAACCTTGCCCTGGACGTCAAGGAAGCGTGGCCCGATTCGGCGCAAGCCGGTCAGGTCGACCATATGACCCTGCTCTACACATCGCCCAGCGGCAGCCCCCACGAGGTGCCCGTGCCGCTGCCCGGGCCGATCCACTTCCCGCTCAGGGTATGGCTGCCCTACAAGTATCTGTGGGAGCAAGGCGTTGCCAAGGTCGCCTTCAAGGTACGCAACCATGCCGGCACCACCTTCGAATCGGAAACGGAGAGATTCACCATCGACCTGCGCGTACCCAAGGACGGCGAAGGAGGCAGCAAGCCTGGGGTGGATGACGAAGTCGGTTACCCGGGGGTGACCCGAGACTACCTGCGCAGGCATTGCAACAGCGTGAAGTTCCATATAGACCGTTATCCCGGGCAGACCGTAGGCGACCAGATCGGCCTCAGCCTCGGCGGGGTCGACGAGCCGGCCATCAGCCAGGCCTTGGTGACCAGTGCCGAACACGACACCGTGATCATCCTGGATGCGCAATATTTCCTCGAAATGGACGATGGCGTGCACATGGCCTACTACAAACTCTCAAGCCGGGCTGGCAAGGTAGGGGGAAACTCCAAGGGGACATTCGTACGCATAGACATCGGCCCGCGTAGCTGACGTAGGCGTCAACCGGCCATGCAGCGAAGCGGCTGGCCGGTCTGCGCAGTGGTTCGCGGACCTTCAGTTGCGCTATCGTCCACATAGACGATTCCGAACGCGTAACAAGGCCCGCAATGCTCAAGACCCTTGAAGCCCAGGTGACCAGCCAGGCTCCTACACCGGCACTCCAGGCGGAGTTTGCGCAACACGATTTCGAACGGCTGCGCGGTTTCTGCAGCCTGATCTACCTGGCCAGCCTGGGGATCTGGCTGCTGTTCGACCTGATCGTCAGCTTCATTGGCGCCCAGGGTTTCACCTGGATGTCCCTGCTGTTCATCGCCAGCCTGACCGCCCTGGTGATCCTGCAACGCTTCGTGCGCCAGGCACGGCACTTCGACCTGCTGAACCTGGTGTTCGTCGCCGTGATCGCCCTGGGCATCCGACTGGTGATCGAGGGGCTGCCCCAGGAGCAGCATGCGGTTTGGCAGATACTTGCAGCCTCCAGCATTCTCTACAGTGCCTCGGTGCTGCCGTTGAGTCGCTGGTCATTTCTCTGCGCAGTGGGCGTTTGCTGGGTAGTGCTCGATCCCTTCTTCATGACCGGGATCGTCGTCTACGAGCTCAAGGGGGCGCTGATCCTCAGCTATTCGCTGTTTCTCACCGGAATTACCCTCTACAGTTTCTTCAGGCTGCGACAGGCCAAGCTGCACAACCACATCATGGCTGGACGGCTGCTGGAACAGGCTTATATCGATGCGCTGACGGCCATTCCCAATCGACGCTCGTTCATGAGCAAGACCCAGCAGCACTTGCGCACGACGCCGCAGGATCATGCCCAGTACCTGGCAATGATTGATGTCGACAATTTCAAGAAGGTCAACGACGTGCACGGCCACAACGTCGGCGATGAAGTGCTCAAGCGCGTGGCGGCGGACATCAGGACGGTGATGGGGGACTTCGAGTATGCCCGGCTGGGCGGTGAGGAATTCGCAGTGTACCTGCACGGCATGCCCCGTATCGAGGCCGAGGCACTGATGGCGCGCCTGTGCCGACGGGTGCGTGAAGCGATGACCGAGTATCCGGTGACCATCAGTATCGGCCTGGCCCGGATCGAGCCGCAGGACACGCTGAACTCGGCACTGGTCAAGGCTGACCAGGCGCTCTACAGCTCCAAGCACAGCGGCAAGGACCGCTATACCTTTTTTGAGTGACGGAGTTGCGCTGGCCAGCCAGGCTGGCCGCGAACAGGCCCACCGCAGGGATCGGGTTACTTGGCGGCCACCGGCCCGGTGGCGCCGTCCCAGCCCCCGCCGAGGGCGGCGATCAGTTGCACACTGGCGATCAGCCGGCTCTGCAGCAGGCTCAGCACGCTGCGCTCGTTGCTCAGGGCAGTGGTCTGCACGGTGACCACATCCAGGTAGGCGATCAGTCCGGCCTTGTACTGGTTTTCGGTCAGGCGCAGGGATTCACGGGCCGAGTCCAGCGCCTGCTGGCGCACCACCGCCTCGTTCTCCATCACCTTGAGCTGTATCAGGTAGTTCTCCACCTCGCGGAAACCGTCGAGCACGGTCTGGCGATACTTGGCGACAGTCTGGTCATACACCGCCTCGGTCCGTTCCACTTCCGCCGAGCGCTGCCCGCCGTCGAACAGGGTCATCGCCAGTTTCGGCCCCACCGACCAGAAACGGTTCGGCAGGCTGATCCAGTCGGCATAGGTACTGCTGCTGTAGCCGCCGGACAGGCTCAGGGTCAGGTCCGGGTAGTAGGCCGCCTTCGCCACGCCGATCTTGGCGTTGGCGGCAATCACCGAGCGCTCCGCCGAGGCGACATCCGGACGCCGCTCCAGCAGTTGCGACGGCAGGCCCAGCGGAATCGGCGGCAACGCCGGAACGTCGCGGGTGGCCGCCAGCTTGAAGTCGGCCGGCGCCTGCCCGGTCAGCACGGCGATGGCGTTCTCGAACTGGGCGCGCTGCCAGACCAGGTCGATCAGGTCGCCCTGGGCGCTTTTCAACTGGGTCTGCGCCTGGGCGATCGAGGCCTTGTCCGAAACGCCGAAGCGGTACTGGTTCTCGGTGGTTTTCAGCGAGCGCTCATAGGCCTGCACGGTGGCTTCGAGCAGGCGTTTCTGCTCATCGATCACCCGCAGTTGCAAGTAGTTCTGCACCAGTTCCGATTGCTGGCTCAGGCGCATCGCCGCCAGGTCGGCGAAGCTTGCCTGGGCACTCGCCTGGTCCGCCTCGAGGCCGCGGCGCAGCTTGCCCCAGACATCGGCTTCCCAGCTCACGCCCAGTTGCGCGTTGTAGGTGTCGCGAATCCCGCTCGCGGAACTGCTCAGGCTCGAGTTGCTGCTGCCGGTGCCCTGGCTGGAACGGGTCTTGCCCGCGCTCAGGTCGACACTGGGAAAGAACGCCCCGCGGGAACTGCGCACCAGGGCCTGGGCCTGGCGGAACTGCGCCTCGGACTGGGCCACGGTCTGGTTGCCGCTGTTGAGTTTTTCCACCAGGCCATTGAGCACCGGATCGCCATACAGCTCCCACCAGGCGCCACGGGCCAGCGAGTCGCTGGGCTGGGCCTGGCGCCAGCCGGCGGCTTCCTTGTACTGCGCCGGCGTGGCGGCTTCCGGGCGCTTGTAGTCCGGGCCGACGGCGCAGGCGCTGAGCATCAGCCCGCACAGGGCCAGGCTCAGCAGGCGCGAGCCGCGGGCCATTTCCAGGCGTTGTGCGGCCCGGGCGGTCGCATTGCAGTAGGAGTGGTCAGTCATAGCGGAGTTTCCAGAGCACCATCGGTACGGACGCCACGCCAGGCGTTGAAACGGTGGCGCAGGCGGTCGAGATAAAGGTAAACCACCGGGGTGGTGTAAAGGGTCAGGACCTGGCTGAAGACCAGCCCGCCGATGATGGTCAGGCCCAGCGGCTGGCGCATTTCCGCCCCTTCGGCGGTGCTCAGCAGCAGCGGCAGTGCACCGAGGATCGCCGCCAGGGTGGTCATCAGGATCGGCCGCAGGCGCAGCAGACAGGCTTCACGGATCGAGGCCAGGGGCTCGAGCGCCGAATGGCGCTCCAGTTGCAGGGCCAGGTCGATCATCAGGATCGCGTTCTTCTTCACCACACCGATCAGCAGGAACAGCCCGAGCAGGGAAATCAGGCTGAACTCGCCGCCCAGCAGGTAGATGCTGAGCAAGGCGCCGACGCCGGCCGAAGGCAGGGTCGAGAGGATGGTCAGCGGATGGATGTAGCTCTCGTAGAGCACCCCCAGTACCAGGTAGACCGCCACCAGCGCGCCGAGAATCATGAACGGCTGGCTTTTCTGGGTGGCGGCAAAGGCATCGCTGGTGCCGGCCATCTTGGCAATCACCGACTCCGGCAGGCCTAGCTTGGCCACCGCCCGCTCGATCGCCGCCGTGCCCTGCTCCACCGTCACGCCCGGGGCCATGTCGAACGACAGGCTTTGCGAGGCGAACTGCCCCTCATGGCTGACCTGGTCTTCCTGCAGGCTGTTCTCGTAGTGGGCGATGGCCGACAGCGGAATGCGCTGGCCGTCGCTGCCGATCACCTTGACCTGGTTCAGGGTTTCCGGGTCCTGGGCGTATTTCGGGTTGACCTCCATCACCACCTGGTACTGGTTCAGGCTGTCATAGATGGTGGAGATCTGCCGCTGGCTGTAGGCGTTGTTCAGCACTGCGGTGACCATGCTCATGTCGACGCCCAGGCGCTTGGCGGTATCGCGGTCGACCACCAGGGTGGTCTGCTGCGCGCCGCGACCTTCGCGGGCGTCGATGGCGGTCAGTTCCGGCAGCCCCTTGAACGCCGCGATCACCTTCGGATACCACTCGCGCAGGGCCGCCAGGTCGTCGCTCTGCAGGATGTAGGAGTACTGCGCGGTGGTCTGCTCGCGACCGCCGCCGAACTGCAGGTCCTGGTCGGCCATCAGCATCAGGCGTGCGCCGGGGACCTTGGGCATCTCGTCACGCAGGCGCTCGATGACCTTCTGCGCCGAGATGTTGCGTTCCTTGATCGGCTTGAGACGTACCAGCATGAAAGCGTTGTTGGTGCCGTTGTTGCCACCGATGAAGCCGGCCACGCTCTGTACCGCGGGGTCGGCCAGGATCGCCTTGCGGAACGTCTCCATCTTCGGTTGCATCACGCCGAACGACAGCCCGTCATCGCCGCGGATGAAACCGATCAGTTGCCCGGTGTCCTGCTGCGGCATGAAGGTCTTGGGCACCACCACGTACAGTGCGACGTTGACAGCGATGGTCACCAGCAGGCTGAGCAGGGTCAGGCGCCGGTGGCGCAACACCCAGTCCAGGCTGCGGGCGTAGGCGCTGACCATGCGCTCGTTGGCCTGCTCGCTCCAGCGCTGCAGGCGCGTCTGCGCGCCCTGGGGCTTGAGCCAGCGGGCGCAGAGCATCGGCGTCAGGGTCAGGGAGACTACCAGAGACACGATGATCGACGCCGCCAGGGTGATCGAGAACTCGCGGAACAGACTCTCGATGATGCCGCCCATGAACAGGATCGACAGAAACACCGCCACCAGCGAAACGTTCATCGACAACAGGGTAAAACCGACCTCCTTCGCCCCGAGGTAGGCCGCCTTCATCGGCGACACGCCCTCGTCGATATGCCGGGAGATGTTCTCCAGCACCACGATCGCATCGTCCACCACCAGGCCGGTGGCGAGGATCAGCGCCATCAGCGACAGGTTGTTCAGGGAGAACCCGTAGAGGTACATGATGGCGAAGGTACCGATCAGCGACACCGGCACCGCCAGGGTCGGAATCAGCGACGCGCGGAAGTTGCCGAGGAACAGGTAGACCACCAGCACCACCAGGGCGACGGCGATCAGCAGGGTCATCTCGGCTTCATGCAGGGTCGCCTTGATCACCGGCGAGCGGTCCATGGCCAGGTTCAGCTTGACGCTGGACGGCAACACCGCCTGCAAAGCCGGCAACTGCGCCTTGATCTCGTTGACCGTCTGGATGATGTTGGCGCCGGCCTGGCGGTTGATCACCAGCAGCACGGCGGCGTCATTGTTGAAGAAACCGCTGTTGTAGCGGTCCTCGACGCTGTCCTTGATCTTCGCCACATCGCCCAGGCGCAGGGCCGCACCGTTCTGGTAGTGGATGATCAGCGGCTCGTAGTCCTTGGCCTTCTCCAACTGGTCGTTGGCCTGCACCTGCCAGTTGCGCTGGTCGTCCTCCAGCGATCCCTTGGGCCGGCGCACGTTGGCGTTGGCGATGGTGGTACGTACATCGTCCAGGGCCACGCCGTACTGGTTCAACGCCTGGGGTTCGAGTTCGATGCGCACCGCCGGCAGCGAACTGCCGCCGATCTGCACCTCGCCCACGCCCGGCACCTGGGAGAGGCTCTGGGACAGGATGGTCGAGGCCAGGTCGTACAATTGGCCCTTCTGCAACACGTCGGAGGTCAGCGACAACACCATGATCGGCGCCTGGGACGGGTTGACCTTCTTGTAGGTCGGCATGCTGCGCATGCCGCTGGGCAGCAGGTTGCGCGAAGCGTTGATGGCTGCCTGCACCTCCCGCGCCGCGCCGTTGATGTCGCGGTCCAGGTCGAACTGCAGGATCACCCGGGTCGAACCCTGGCTGGAGCGGCTGCTCATGGTGTTGACGCCGGGGATCACCCCGAACGAGCGCTCCAGCGGTGTGGCCACGGTCGAGGCCATGACTTCCGGGCTGGCACCCGGCAGGCTGGCCTGGACCACGATCACCGGGAAGTCCATCTGCGGCAGTGGCGATACCGGCAACAGGCCGAAGCTGACGCCACCGAGCAGGACGATCGCCAGGCTCAGCAGCATGGTCGCTACCGGCCGGCGGATGAAGGGTCCGGAAAGGTTCATGTGTCGGCCTGCTCCAGGCGGCTCGGATGCCGCCCCCAGCGCCGTCCCAGCCGATCGAAGAACAGGTAGATCACCGGCGTGGTGAACAGCGTCAGCACCTGGCTGACCAGCAACCCGCCGACCATCACCAGGCCCAGGGGCTGACGCAGTTCGGCGCCGGAGCCGGTCGCCAGCATCAGCGGCACGGCACCGAAAAGCGCCGCCAGAGTGGTCATCAGGATCGGCCGGAAGCGCAGCAGCGCCGCCTGGTAGATCGCCTGCTCGGGCGGGATGCCCTGGTTGCGTTCGGCGTCAAGGGCGAAGTCGATCATCATGATCGCGTTCTTCTTGACGATACCGATCAGCAGGATGATGCCGATGATGGCGATCATGCCCAGGTCATTGCCGCTGAGGATCAGTGCCAGCAAGGCACCCACCGCGGCCGATGGCAGGGTCGAGAGGATGGTCACCGGATGGATATAGCTCTCGTAGAGCACCCCGAGCACGATGTACATGGTCACCACCGCCGCCAGGATCAGCAGCAAGGTGCTCGACAACGAGGCCTGGAAGGCTTCGGCGGCGCCCTGGAACTGGGTCTGCACGCCGATCGGCATGCCGATCTCCTGCTTGACCTGGTCGATGATCCCGACGCCCTTGCCCAGGGCGACGCCCGGCGCCAGGTTGAACGACATCGTCACCGCCGGGAACTGGCCGATATGCGAGATCGCCAGTTGCGCCTGGCGCTCCTCGATCCGCGCCAGGCTCGACAGCCGGACCTGACTGCCGCTGGTGGTCTTGACGTGGATCTGATCGAGGGCGGCCGGGCCGATCTTCTCCCCGGCCTGGGCCTGGAGCACCACACGATACTGGCTGGCCTGGGTGTAGATGGTGGAAATCTGCCGCTGGCCGAAACCGTCGTACAGCGCATCGGTGATATCGGAGACCGACACGCCGAGCCGTGAGGCGGCATCGCGGTCGATCACCAGGTACACCTGCAGGCCCTTGTCCTGCAGGTCGCTGGCGACGTCGGTCAGTTCCGGGCGCTGGGCCAGGGCGTGGACCAGCTTGTCGCTCCATTCGGCGAGCAGGTCGGCGTCCGGCGAGGACATGCTGAACTGGTACTGGGTGCGGCTGACCCGATCCTCGATGGTCAGGTCCTGCACCGGCTGCATGTACAGCCGGATGCCGACCAGTTGGTCCACCTCCGGTTGCAGGCGTGCGATCACCTGCGCCGCGCTGAGGTCTCGCTGACGATGGGGCTTGAGGTTGATCAGCAGCCGCCCGCTGTTGAGCGTGGCGTTGTCGCCGTCGACACCGATATAGGAAGACAGGCTTTCCACCGCCGGGTCGGCCAGGATCACCTTGGCCAGTTCCTGTTGCCGCTGGCTCATGGCGGCGAACGACACCGATTGCGGCGCCTCGGAAATACCCTGGATCACGCCGGTATCCTGCACCGGGAAGAAGCCCTTGGGCACCACCAGGTAAAGGAACACGGTCAGCGCCAGGGTGCCGACGGCCACCAGCAGGGTCAGCGTCTGGTTCCTCAATACCCATTGCAGCTTGCGTCCGTAGGACTCGATCAGCCAGTCGATCCAGGCACCGCTGGCCCGGTAGAAACGCCCCTGCTCCTGTTCCTTGGGTTCACGCTTGAGCAGACGCGCGCACATCATCGGTGTGAGGGTCAGCGAGACCACCAGGGAAATCAGGATGGCCACCGCCAGGGTAATGGCGAACTCGCGAAACAACCGCCCCACCACATCGGCCATGAACAGCAGCGGGATCAGTACCGCAATCAGCGACAGGGTCAGCGACACCAGGGTGAAACCGATCTGCTTCGCGCCCTTGAGCGCCGCCTGCATCGGGCTGTCACCCTCCTCGATGAAGCGCGAGATGTTTTCCAGCATGACGATGGCATCGTCGACCACGAAACCGGTGGCGATGGTCAGGGCCATCAGCGTCAGGTTGTTGATCGAGAAGCCGGCCAGGTACATCACGCCGAAGGTACCGATCAACGACAGTGGCACCGCCACCGATGGAATAATGGTGGCGCTGGCCCGGCGCAGGAACAGGAACGTGACCATCACCACCAGGGCGATGGCGATCAGCAGTTCATGCTGTACGTCGGTCACCGAAGCACGGATGGTCTGGGTGCGGTCGGTGAGCACGGCGACGTCGATGCCGGCCGGCAGGTTGTCGGTGATGCTCGGCAGCAGCGCCTTGATCCGGTCGACCACCTCGATGACGTTGGCCCCCGGCTGGCGCTGAATATTCAGCAATACCGCCTGGCTCTGGTTGGCCCAGGCCGCCAGGCGTTCGTTTTCCGCACCGTCGATGATCTCGGCCACGTCCTTGAGGCGCAACGGCGCGCCGTTCTTGTAGGCGAGAATCAGCTCGGCGTATTCCTTGGGCGAACGCAACTGGTCGTTGGCATCGAGCATCGACACCCGGGTCGGGCCGTCGAAGTTGCCCTTGGGCTGGTTGACGTTGGAGGCGCCGATCAGCGTGCGCACGTCGGACAGGTTCAGGCTGTTAGCCGCCAGGGCCTCGGGGTTGACCTTGATCCGCACCGCCTGGCGCTGGCCACCGGCGATGCTGACCATGCCGACACCACTGATCTGGGCGATCTTCTGCGCCATGCGCGTGTCGACCAGGTCATTGAGCTTGGGCAGCAGCATGGTTTTCGAAGTGATCGCCAGGGTCAGCACCGGGGTATCCGCCGGGTTGACCTTGTTGTACACCGGCGGTGCCGGCAGATCCTTGGGCAGCAGGTTGGTCGCGGCGTTGATCGCCGCCTGGACCTGCTGCTCGGCGACATCCATGTTGATGTCGAGGTTGAAGCGCAGGGTCAGCACCGAGGCACCGCCGGAACTGGTGGAAGCCATCTGGGTCAGCCCGGGCATCTGCCCGAACTGGCGTTCCAGCGGCGCGGTGACCGCGCTGGTCATCACGTCCGGGCTGGCGCCCGGATACAGGGTCATGACACGGATCGTCGGGTAGTCGACCTGGGGCAGTGCCGACACCGGCAGCAGCCGGTAGGCGATCACCCCGGCCAGGACGATCGCCAGCATGCTCAGGGTAGTCGCTACCGGGCGGAGAATGAACAGCCGCGAGAGATTCATGCGCCGACCTTTTTCGCCTTGGTGTCAGTACCCGCTTCGCCGTCCTTGGCCTTGGCACCGTGCAAGTGCTCGGCTGGCGTACTTGGTACGTCCTGGCTGTCATTGACCACTTCCACCTCGCCCCCATCCTTGAGGCGGTCGGTGCCTTCGAGCACCACCCGGTCACCGGCGGCCAGGCCCGAGGTGATCACAGTGACATTACCGTCACTCGGCCCGACCTTCAGCGGACGAATCCTGACCTTCCTGTCACCCTCCAGCGCATAGACGAAGGTCCCGTCGGTACCGAACTGGATCGCCGCGCTCGGCGCCAGTATCACGCCTTTCAGGGTATCGGCCAGCAGGCGCACGTTGACGAACTGGTTGGGGAACAGGCTCTGGTCCTTGTTCTCGTAGAGCGCCTTGAACTTCAGGGTGCCGGTGGTGATGTCGATCTGGTTGTCCAGGCTCTGCAGCACGCCGGTGGCCTGCAGCTTCACATCACCACGATCCCAGGCTTCGGCCGGCAGGTGCGCACCACTGCGGAAACGCGGCAGCACCACGTCCAGGTTGTTCTCCGGCAGGGTGAACGCCACGCTGATCGGCTGGGTCTGGGTGATCACGGCCACGGCCTGGGTGTCGTTGGCCGCCAGCAGGTTGCCGACGTCCAGCTGGCGCAGGCCCAGGCGTCCGGAAATCGGTGCGCGAATCTTGGTGAACGCCAGGTTCAGCTTGGCCGCGTCGACCGCGCCCTGGTTGTTCTTCACCGTGCCCTGGTACTGCAGTACGGTGGCCTCGGCGGTGTCCAGGGTCTGCTTGGCGATACTGTCCTCGGCATACAGCCCGCGATAGCGCTGCAGGTCGACCTGAGCGTTCTTCAACTGGGCCTGGCTCTGCAATAGGGTGCCCTGGGCCTGCAGCAAGGCGCTTTCATAGTTGCGCGGGTCGATTTCGGCGAGCACGTCGCCGGCCTTGACCATCTGCCCTTCCTGGAAATTGATCTTGACCAGTTGGCCGCCCACCTGCGCCCGCACATTGACCGTGTTCAGCGCGGTCACGGTGCCCAGCGCCTTGTAGTAGAGCGGGAAATCGCCGACGGTCGCCGGAGCCACGCGCACCGGTACCGGCCCGGTGGAAGCGCCGAAGCCCGGGCGCATCATGCCCGTCTTGCCGGTATGCCCTGCCGGCTTGTGTTCGGTCTTGTGCTCGCCGGCCGGCCAGAAATGCCAGCACAGCGCCGCGATGATCAACACGGTGAACAGGCCGAACAGCCAACGACGGGATTTGCGAGGAGCAGAGGATTGCATGGAGTGATCAACCATTGTGGGCGAGAGCTTCTTCCTTAGGAGCCTGAAAGATAAGCACTCAAATGTTTCATGCAAAGTGCCTTTACCGGCAATTTACCTTTGCATGACGTTCTTCGACCTTTGGGCAAGGCACTGAAACGCAAATGAAAAACGGCCTGGACAGGGACAGGCCGTGAATAAATGCAAGGTCGCTTACTGCAGGACAGCGAGAGCGGCGGCGTAGTCGGGTTCCTGGCCGATATCGGCGACCAGTTCGCTGTGCAGCACCTGGTCCTGCTCGTCGAGTACCAGCACGGCCCGGGCGGTGAGGCCCGCGAGCGGCCCGTCGGCGATGGCTACGCCGTAGTCTTGCATGAATCGAGCGCCGCGCAAGGTCGACAGGTTCTGCACCTTCTGCAGGCCTTCGGCACCGCAGAAGCGCGCCTGGGCGAACGGCAGGTCAGCGGAAATGCACAGCACCACGGTATTGTTCAGCCCGTTGGCGTGGGCGTTGAAGGCACGGACCGACTTGGCGCAGGTCGGTGTGTCGACGCTGGGGAAGATGTTCAGCACCTTGCGCTGGCCGGCGAAGTCGCTGAGGGCGACATCCGCCAGGTCCTTGTTCACCAGGGAGAATGCGGGTGCCCGGGTGCCGGGGAGCGGCAGTTCGCCATTGACCTGCACCACCACACCCCTGCGCGTCACTTGAGCCATGCGGCGAATCCTTTTGAACGGTTGTAGAGGAAGGGTCGAAGTTAACCACGATATGGCGGCGACACCTACGCCCAAACACAAATTGTCACAGCACCAGGCCCACGCTAGAGCACTGCACAAACAAAAACGGCCTGGACGAGGCCAGGCCGTGGGTGACTGAGGTCGCCGCTTACTTCAAGACAGCCAGGGCCGCATCGTAGTTCGGCTCGTCGGCGATCTCGCCTACCAGTTCGCTGTGCAGGACGTTGTTGTTCTCGTCCAGCACCACCACCGCACGGGCGGTCAGGCCGGTCAGCGGGCCTTCGGCAATGGCCACGCCGTAGTTCTCGATGAACTCGCGACCCCGCAGGGTCGACAGGTTCTGTACGTTTTCCAGGCCTTCGGCGCCGCAGAAGCGGGCCTGGGCGAAAGGCAGGTCAGCCGAGATGCACAGCACCACGGTGTTGGCCACGTCGTTGGCCTGGGCGTTGAACTTGCGCACGGAGGTGGCACAGGTCGGGGTGTCGACGCTTGGGAAAATGTTCAGCACCTTGCGCTTGCCGGCAAAGCTTTCCAGGGTGACATCGGCCAGGCCGGCGTTGACCAGGGAAAAGGCCGGGGCCTTGGAGCCGACCTGTGGCAGTTGGCCGTTGACCTTGACCGGATTGCCTTTGAGGGTGACTTGAGCCATGAACGAAATCCTTCCAGAAATATTTGAAGAGGTCGAAGTTAAGCACGAAAGCGCCGATCGACCTATGGGCGGAGCGACAAATTCGCACACCCGCGCCGGTCCGGCAAATCTGAAATGCAGCTTTTTACTGTAGGAACTTGCGCGGAAAACTGCCGCCACTCTCCTGGGGCCGCCCTGTTCCCCTGAAACCAGCAAACAGGACAGTCACTTTCAGCAAAACCCATATCAGGCGAGATCATCGCCCATCTACGCCGGATAAAAGCCTGATCCGTATGAATGAGCCATTTCTGAGTCTGTTTTGCCTGCGCGGCAGTTCCTACAGTCCGTCCCATGTCGGGCCGGGGTGGCCTGGCAGGATCTGGCAACCGTGGAAGACGTGAGCATGAGTACAGCAGCAAACGCAGAAGCCTATAACTACAAAGTGGTCCGACAATTCGTCATCGCCGCCGTGTTCTGGGGCGTGATCGGCATGGCGATGGGCGTGCTGATCGCTTCGCAACTGGTCTGGCCGGAAATGAACCTCGACCTGCCCTGGACCACCTTCGGCCGCCTGCGCCCGCTGCACACCAGCCTGGTGATCTTCGGTTTCGCCGGCAGCGCGCAATTCGCCGCCAGCTACTACGCAGTGCAGCGTACCTGTCAGGTACGGTTGTACAGCGATACCCTGGCCGCCTTCACCTTCTGGGGCTGGCAGGCGGTGATCGTGATCATGTTCGTCAGCCTGCCGCTGGGCTACACCACCACCAAGGAATACGCCGAGATCGAGTTCAGCGGCGCGGTGTGGATGGCGCTGGTCTGGGTCGCCTATGCCATCGTGTTCTTCACCACCGTGGTACGGCGCAAGACCCGGCACATCTACGTCGGCAACTGGTTCTTCGGCGCCTTCATCCTGGTGATCGCCATGTTGCACGTGGTCAATCACCTGTCGATCCCGGTGGACTGGTTCAAGTCCTACCCGGTCTATTCCGGCGCGACCGATGCCATGGTGCAGTGGTGGTACGGGCACAACGCGGTAGGCTTCTTCCTGACCACCGGCTTTCTCGGCATGATGTATTACTTCGTGCCCAAGCAGGTCGGCCGGCCGGTGTACTCCTATCGCCTGTCCATCGTCCACTTCTGGGCTCTGATCACCCTGTACATCTGGGCAGGTCCCCACCACCTGCACTACACCGCCCTGCCGGACTGGGCGCAATCGCTGGGCATGGCCATGTCGCTGATCCTGCTGGCACCGAGCTGGGGCGGCATGATCAACGGCATGATGACCCTCTCCGGCGCCTGGCATAAGCTGCGCACCGACCCGATCCTGCGCTTTCTGGTGCTGTCCCTGGCGTTCTACGGCATGTCGACCTTCGAGGGCCCGATGATGGCGATCAAGACCGTCAACGCCCTCTCCCATTACACCGACTGGACCATCGGCCACGTCCATGCCGGCGCGCTGGGCTGGGTGGCGATGATCACCTTCGGTTCTCTCTACCACATGATCCCCAGGGTGTTCGGCCGCGAGCAGATGCACAGCGTCGGGCTGATCAACCTGCATTTCTGGCTGGCGACCATCGGCACAGTGCTGTACATCGCCTCGATGTGGGTCAACGGCATCACCCAGGGCCTGATGTGGCGGGCCGTGAACGAGGACGGCACCCTCACCTACTCCTTCGTCGAGGCCTTGCTGGCCAGCCATCCCGGGTTTGTCGTGCGCTTCGTCGGTGGAGTGTTCTTCCTCGGCGGCATGCTGCTGATGGCCTACAACACCTGGCGCACGGTGCGGGTGGCGGATACCGCGCTGGCCCGACAGGCGGCGCAGATTGCCTGAGTGCTGACGGACAGGAGGACAGGACGATGCTGGAAACCGGCTTGAATCTGATGGCGGTGGTTTCGCTGTATCTGGGAATCGGCTACTGCTTGCGGGATCAATCGGAAAAGAGTCTGGATGACGCCAGCCTCATGCTGTTCTCCGACGATCCGGAGGTGGCGCAGCGGGTTGAACAGGCGACGGGCAAGGTGGTGCCGAAGGCAATGGTCGAGGAGCCGCCAACCAGGGAGTGGACGCCAATGGATATGTAGGGTGGCAGGTTAACGAACCGTGACACGCCTGCGGTAATCCCCAGGCGTGATCCCCAGCACCTTGCGAAACGCGCTGCCCAGGTGGGACTGGTGGGCAAAACCGCAATCGAGGGCAATCTCCGCCAGCGGCCTGTCAGCGCTCTCGATCATCCGCCGGGCCGCCTGCACCCGAACCTCCAGCAGATAGGCATGGGGCGTCATGCCAACGGCCCGGGTGAAGTCCCGCAGAAAGCGCAGTTGCGACTGCCCTTGCCCCGCCGCCAACCGGGCCAGGCTCAAGGGTTGGGCGAAATCCTCGGCAAAACGGCGCAGTACCCCCGCAAAGTCCCGCGGTCGAGGATTGCCGGCCGGCATCGAATCGCACAAGCCGACAAACTCCAGTGCCGTCGCCTCCAGCCGCAGCGGATCACCGTCCGGCTCCAGCAACAGGCGGCGCAGTTGCCGCCCCAGGGCCAAGCCTCGTGCGTGCCCGGTACTCTCCAGCCGGCGTTGTATCTGCGGCCGTTCATCCTCGAGTTGCCAGCGCACCAGCAGATACTCGCCACCTTCGGCGGACTCGGAAAACACCTCGACACCCGGCGGCGTCAGGGCCAGGGTGCCGGGATGGGTGTCGAAGTCCACGCGTCGGTCGGAATCGATCGCGTGCACACCCCACTGATGCTCCAGGGCAATGCCCAGGGTCTGCCACTGCACCGGATCCCGACCGCTATAGGCGGAACGCGGCAACAGTTGCAGGCACAGGCGGCCGTCCAACAGCGAACGGGCTGGCAGGGGAAACACACCGGGGCGTTGTCCGGGCATCTGAAATTTCCTGATAGATCATGATCGACGCCAGCGCGCAGACTGCCGCGGCAACCCCTTATCGACAGGAGCACCACATGCGCACCATCGGCCTTATCGGCGGCATGAGCTGGGAGTCCAGCGCCGAGTACTACCGGATCATCAACCAGCAGGTCCGCTCGCGACTCGGCCCGCTGCGCTCGGCGCCGCTGCTAATGTACAGCGTAGACTTCGGGCCTGTCGAACAGGCCCAGCACGCCGGGCGCTGGGACGATGCCGGGCTGATCCTGCAGGATGCGGCGCGTCGCTTGCAGGCCGGCGGTGCCGAGTGCGTGGTGCTGTGTACCAACACCATGCACCGGCTGGCGCAGCAGATCGAGGAAGCCGTGGACATCCCCTTCCTGCATATCGCCACGCCGACCGGGCAAGCGGCTCTCGCCGCTGGCGTCCGAAAAGTCGGCCTGCTCGGGACCGCCTTCACCATGGAACAGGATTTCCTCAAGCAGCGGCTGGCGGCCCAAGGGCTGCAGGTGCTGGTTCCCGAGGCGGTGCAGCGCCAGGCGGTCCATCGGATCATTTATGACGAGCTGTGTGTCGGGGTCATCAAGGAGGATTCCCGGCAGGTCTACCAACAGGTGATAGAGGGGCTGGCCGCTCGCGGTGCCGAGGCGATCGTTCTCGGCTGCACGGAAATCGGTCTGCTGATCAAGCCCGCGGACAGTCGCCTGCCACTGCTCGATACCACCGAATTGCACGCGCTGGCGGCGGTCGATTTTGCGCTGGGCTCCTGACCGCGGCCCAATCCCTTGCAGAAGCCGGCTTGCTGGCGATAGCGACCTCTCGGTAACGCATCGGCTTGCTGATACACCGCTATCGTCAACAAGCCGGCCCCTTCCCTCCCCAACCGTTCAGCCACGGTTCAGCTAGCGGCGGCAAAAGCTGTTTAGTAATGAGTATCATTATGTTACAAATTACTATCCACTTTAAGTAACGGACGTGCTTGCCGAATGCTGGTTCCCTTTCTGATCATGTTGCGCGAAGGCATCGAAGCCGCGCTCATCGTTGGCATCATTGCCAGTTACCTCAAGCAGACCGGCCGTGGCCAATGGATGCCCGCCGTCTGGATCGGGGTGTTTCTCGCCGCGGCCCTGGCCCTGCTGGTCGGTGGTGGCCTGGAACTGGTGAGCGCCGAATTCCCGCAAAGGCAGCAGGAACTGTTCGAAGGCATCGTCGGCCTCGTGGCCGTCGGCATCCTCAGCTCGATGGTGTTCTGGATGCGCAAGGTCTCGCGCTCCATCAAGCACGCCCTGCACGTTTCCCTCGACCAGGCCCTGGCGGGGTCGAAACATCAGGTCTGGGCCCTGATCGCCATGGTGTTCTTCGCCGTGGCCCGCGAAGGCCTGGAAACCGTGTTCTTCCTGCTGGCCGTGTTTCAGCAGAGCGAAGGCCCGGGCGCACCGATCGGCGCCCTGCTCGGCCTGCTCCTGGCGATCCTCGTCGGCTTCGCCATCTATACCGGCAGCATGCGCCTGAACCTGGGTCTGTTCTTCCGCTGGACCGGCCTGTTCATCCTGGTGGTCGCGGCCGGCATCCTGGCCAACTCGGTGCAGGCACTGCATGAGGCCGGCCTGTGGAATCACCTGCAGGACGTGGTCTTCGACATCAGTGCCACGCTGCCGATGGACGGCCCGGCCGGCTCGGTGCTGGCCGGCATGTTCGGCTACCAGGACGCGCCGACCGTCAGCGTATTGAGCGCCTACCTGCTGTACCTGGTGATCGCCCTGGTGATGTTCTTCATCCCGGCCTCACTACCGGCCGCCAAGCAAACTTCTTCCGTTCCCAACCCGTAAGGTTACCCATGTCCAACCCTGCAACTGGCAAACCGCCCCAGGCCTTGCGCTGGGCGGTAGCCGGCTCGGTGATCGTGATGATCGCGGCCGGTGGACTGTTCTACTACGCCTCGCAGTTGGCCGCGAGCAAGCGTCAGAGCCATCACAACGAAATCACGGTCAATATCCTCGCTCACAGCTGCGACCCGAACGCGCTGAGCGTACCGGCCGGATTGAACAGCTTCCGCATCGTCAACAAGTCCGACCGTGCGGTGGAATGGGAAATCCTCGATGGCGTGCTGGTGGTCGAAGAGCGCGAGAACATCGCCCCGGGCCTGAGCCAGGTGATCAACGCCAACCTCGCTCCCGGCGACTACGCGATCACCTGCGGCCTGCTGAGCAACCCGCGTGGCACCCTGCACGTCACCCCGACCGCCGCTTCGGAAGCCGCCGCCAAGGCGCGCCCCTCGATGACCGCGTTCATCGGCCCGCTGTCGGAGTTCCGCGTCTACCTCAGCACCCAGGGCAGCGCCCTAATCAAGGCCGTCGACGCCCTGCAGCAGGCAATCAACGCCGGCGACCTGGCCCAGGCCCAGGCACTCTATGTGCCGGCCCGTGCCGCCTACCAGCGCCTGGCGCCCGCCGCCCAGCGTTTCGCCGAACTGGACAACGGCATCAACGCCCGCGCCGACTACTACGAAAAACGTGAGCAGGACCCAGGCTTCGCTGGGTTCCACCGGATCGAGTACGGCCTGTTCCAGCAGCGCAGCGTCGACGGTCTGAAGTCGGTGGCCGAGCGGCTGCAGGCCGATGTGACCACCCTCAGGCAACAACTGCTGGCCCAGTCGCTGCCACCGGAGCAACTGGTCAGCATCGTCGCCCGCAGCATGCGCAGCATTGCCGATACCCGTGGCGGCAGCGGCGAGGAAGAACGCTACAGCCATGTCGACCTGAACGGTTTCGCCGCCAACCTGCAGGCCACTCGCAAGGTCATCGAGCTGCTGCGGCCGCTGCTGGTGAAATCGGCACCCGAGCTGCTGCCCAGGCTCGACAGCGCGGCCGTGGCCCTCGACGCCGAATTCAACGGCCTGCGCAGCGGCGACAGCTATGCCACTTACGACACCGTCGGCGCCGGAAAACGCAAGCAGATTGCCGACAAGGCCAAGGCTCTGGCCGATGCACTCGATGGAATCGATTCCGCCCTTGGCCTCTCCGGCCTTTAATCAGCAGACGAGCCGCACATGAGCGATTCACCACAGCGCAACAAAGAATTTTCCGCTGACCGCCGGCGTGTCCTGCTGGGCATGGGCGTGGCCGGCGCGGCCATCGCCGGCAGTGCCCTGAGCTGCCCGGCCATGGCGGCGGCGCAAGCCCAGGCCCAGGTCACCCAGGCGCCGAGCAGCGACAAGACCCAGGACCGCCACGATTTCCACGGCAAGCACCAGACCGGCATCGTCACCCCGCGCCCGGCCGCCGGCATGATCGTCGCCTTCGACGTCCTGGCCAGTGACCGCAAGGACCTGGAACGGCTGTTCCGCACCCTCAACGAACGCATCGCTTTCCTGATGAATGGCGGCGCGGTGAAACAGGTCGATCCGAAGCTGCCGCCCCTGGACTCCGGCATCCTCGGCCCGGTCGTCACGACAGACAACCTGACCATCACCGTGTCGGTCGGCCACTCGCTGTTCGACGAGCGGTTCGGCCTGGAGTCGGTCAAGCCCAAGCGCCTGATCCAGATGGTCGGCTTCCCCAACGATGCGCTGCAACCGGACCTGTGCCACGGTGACCTGAGCATCCAGTTCTGCTCCAACACCCCGGACACCAACATTCACGCCCTGCGCGACATCGTCAAGAACACGCCGGATCTGCTGCTGGTGCGCTGGAAACAGGAAGGCACCGTACCGCCACAGGCCCCGACCAAGCCTGGCGAGCCGGCCCAGAGCGCACGCAACTTCCTCGGTTTCCGTGACGGCTCGGCCAACCCGGACTCCAACGACGCCAGCGCCATGGACCGGATCGTCTGGGTCCAGCCGGGCAGCGACGAACCGGCCTGGGCCGCCAACGGCAGCTACCAGGCGGTGCGGATCATCCGCAACCTGGTCGAGCGCTGGGACCGTACCCCGCTGCAGGAGCAGGAAAGCATCATCGGCCGGGTCAAGAGCACCGGCGCGCCCATGGGCGGCCAGAAGGAAACCCAGGTGCCGGACTACACCAGGGATCCGGAAGGCAAGCTGACCAAGCTCGATGCCCATATCCGCCTGGCCAACCCGCGTACTGCCGAGACCCAGCGCAACCTGATCCTGCGCCGGCCGTTCAACTACTCCAACGGGGTCAGCAAGAACGGCCAGCTGGAGATGGGCCTGCTGTTCATCTGCTACCAATCGGACCTGGAACAGGGCTTCATCACCGTCCAGACCCGGCTCAACGGCGAGCCCCTGGAGGAATACCTCAAGCCTATCGGTGGCGGTTATTTCTTCACCTTGCCGGGCGTCACCGGCGACCAGGACTTCATCGGTCGCTCGCTGCTTTCTGCAACACAACAAAAAACCACGGCTTGACCCTTAACTCACCCGGGAAGTTCTCATGAAGAAGTCGCCTCTTGCTTTGTTGTTGGCCGTCGGCCTGCTGCACACTCCGCTCTCGGCCTTCGCGGCCACCGCACCGCTGGACCTGGTCGGCCCGGTTTCGGACTACAAGATCTACGTCACCGAGCAACTGGACGAACTGGCCAGCAAGACCCAGCAGTTCACCGATGCCGTGAAGAAAGGCGACCTGGCGACCGCCAGGAAGCTCTACGCGCCGACCCGCGTTCACTACGAGTCGATCGAGCCGATCGCCGAGCTGTTCAGTGACCTGGACGCAGCCATCGACTCGCGTGTCGACGATCACGAAAAAGGCGTCAAGGCCGAAGACTTCACCGGCTTCCACCGCCTGGAATACAGCCTGTTCTCCGAAAACTCGACCCAGGGCCTGGGCGAACTGGCCGACGGCCTGGACAAGAACGTCAAGGAACTGCAATCGCGCGTGGCCAGCCTGACCTTCCCGCCCGAGAAAGTCGTCGGTGGCGCTGCCGCCCTGCTCGAAGAAGTGGCCGCCACCAAGATCTCCGGCGAGGAAGACCGTTACAGCCACACCGACCTGTATGACTTCCAGGGCAACATCGACGGCGCGAAGAAAATCGTCGACCTGTTCCGCCCACAGATCGAGAAGCAGGACAAGGCTTTCGCCGCCAAGGTCGACAAGAATTTTGCCACCGTGGACAAGATCCTGGCCAAGTACAAGACCAAGGACGGTGGTTTCGAGACCTATGACAAGGTCAAGGACAATGACCGCAAGGCCCTGGTCGGCCCGGTCAACACCCTGGCTGAAGACCTGTCGACCCTGCGCGGCAAGCTGGGCCTGAACTGAGGCCCTGCCCTCCCGGGCGCCTGCGCGTGCCCGGGAGGGATTCTTCGCGACGCCGCAATGAATTCGGCACCCACAACGGATCAGAGTATCCGATAGAGCAACCGCTCGATCTTCACCCGGCTCACCCGCCGCAGGAACTTGCCCACTGCCTCCGGGTAGTCGACCAACGTCTCCAGCTCACGGAAGCTGCCGATACGCCGGGTGTTCTCCAGGATCAATTGCAGCTCCCGTGCCCGCACTTCCAGCAACTCGCTGCGCGGATCGTCGATCAGCAAGGCGTTTTCCAGGTCCAGGCGGAACGCCCGTGGGTTGAGGTTGTTGCCGGTCAGCAGGGTGTAGCGCTGGTCGACCCACATGCCCTTCAGATGGTAGGTATTGTCACCATCACGCCACAGGTGCAGGTTCAGCAAACCCTTGTCGATCGCCGCCTGATGGCGCTTGGCGAAACGCCGCAGGCTGATTTCGTACAGGTACGGCAACGCCGCGATCACCTTGAACGGCTGGCTCGGCGGAATATAGAAGTCGTTGGCGGTCTTGTCGCCGACGATGATGTCGATCTTCACCCCGCGCTCCAGCGCGCGGTTGATTTCCCGGGTCACCGCCAACGGCAGGTTGAAATACGGCGTGCAGATGGTCAGTTGCAACTGGCTGGCGGCGATCAGCTCGCAGATCACCCGGCTCAGCGGATTGTTCTTGCCCAGCCCCAGCAACGGGCTGACCGACAGGCTGAAGCTCGGCTCACCGCCGGCGCGGGTGTCGTACTGGGCGCTTTTCAAGCGGCTGCGAAGGTCGCCGATGCCACCGCGCAGGCTACGGGTGCTCGGCAGGCTCGGCAGATCCAGGCGGCAGACCGCATGGGAAGCCAGCAACTCCTTGCGCACAAGCCCCTGCATCGAATCGGCCAACGCCTGGTTGTGCAGCAGGTGGTAGCGGTCGAAACGGTACTTGTCGAACTTGTGCAGGTAGACGTTGTTCAGGCTCGCGCCACTATAGATGACGCAGTCGTCGATGATGAAGCCCTTGAGGTGCAGCACGCCGAACAGTTCGCGGGTCTGCACCGGCACCCCATAGATCGGCACTTCGGTTTCATGGGCGCGGGTCTGTGCCTGGTACCAGGCGGCATTGCCCGGCTGCTTCGCGGCACCGATCAGCCCGCGTTGCGCGCGCAGCCAGTCGACCACCACGACGATCTCCAGCTCCGGACGCGCCGCCTTGGCCGCATGCAGGGCATCGAGGATCTCCTGCCCGGCCTCGTCTTCCTGCAGGTACAACGCCACCAGGGTAATGCGCTGCCGTGCCGCGGCAATCCGCTCCAGCAGACAACGCCGGAACTCGGCAGCCGAGGGCAGGATGGTGAGGGAGTCGGCGGTCAGCGGGAAGCTGCGCAGTTTGGGTAACAGGGCGCGTTTGAAAAGCGACGGCATAGGGCTCGGGTCGAATTCGGAGAAGACGTGAGCTTACACCATGCGTTGTCCCGGATGCTCGTGTTCAAGCAGGGCATTGCTGCCAACGCCGGGATGCAACTTCCATCGCGGCGATAGATAAAAACAAATTGGAATGCGCCCTTGTAACAGGCTACATGTCTACCCAGATAATGGCTCTCTGATATCAATCCTGCGTTTACGCTAAGGAAACCTGAAATGCCCCGCTCTCTGACAATCGCCAAACGCCTTGGATTGGGGTTTGGGCTGGTGCTTTCGCTGCTGATCCTGGTAACCCTGATCGGGGTCAATCGTGTTGGCCTGATCGACTCGACGCTGACCGATGTCAGCGACGACAGCGCGGTCAAGCAACGTTACGCGATCAACTTCCGCGGCAGCGTGCATGACCGTGCCATCGCCATCCGCGATGCCGTGCTGGTGCGTGACGATGCCGGCCTGCAGACCCATCTGAACACCATCGAGAAACTGAACGCCGATTACCAGGACTCGGCACAACCGATGGACGCGATCTTCGCCAGGATGGGCGCCTCGGATGCCGAGCGCCGCCTGCTGGACGACATCAAGAGCACCGAACGGAGCACCCTGGCCCTCACCTCCCGCCTGATCGAGCTGCGCCGACAGGGCGACATGGACAAGGCCCAGGCCTTCCTGCTGAGCGATATTTCGCCGGCCTACAAGGAATGGCTCAAGCGTATCAACGCCCTGATCGACTGGGAGGAGGCCTCGATCGGCAAGCAACTGGCCGAAGTGCGCACCACCGCCAGCCACTTCGCCACGCTGATGCTGCTGGTCACCACCGTCGCCATCCTGCTCAGCGTGCTGGTCTCGGCACTGATCATCCGCAACCTCAAGTCGACCCTGGGTGCCGAGCCGGAAGCCGTCGCCGACGCGATCCGGCAACTGGCCAACGGTCAACTCGACGGCGTGATCGACACCCGCCACCCCAACAGCGTCATGGGCGCACTGAAGACCAGCAACCGCCACCTGGCCGAAACCATCACCCAGGTGCGCGCCGTTGCCCACGACCTGATGGGCTCGTCCTCGCAACTGCTGGCCAGTTCCGAGAGCAACAACGAGCAGATGCGCGTGCAGACCGGGGAAACCGAACGCATGGCCACCGCGGTCAACCAGATGGCGGCCACGGTGCACGAAATCGCCGCCTACGCGCAGAACGCCGCACAGGCCAGCAACGCTGCCGACCAGGCGGTGGAAAGCGGCAAGCAGGTGGTGCAGACCACCGCCAGCGACATGCAGCGCCTTGCCGAAGTGCTCGATAACGCCGCCGAGTCCGTCGGGCGGGTGTCCCATGACAGCCAGGCCATCGAAAACGTGGTCGAGGTGATCAATTCGATTGCCGAGCGTACCAACCTGCTGGCCCTGAACGCGGCCATCGAGGCCGCACGCGCCGGCGAAGCCGGACGGGGTTTCGCCGTGGTGGCGGACGAGGTGCGCTCCCTGGCGAACCGCACCCAGGATTCGACCCGGGAGATCCGCGAGATGGTCGGGCAGTTGCAGGCCGGCGCCAGCGACACCGCCGAAATCATGCGCAACAGCCGGGAACTGGCCCAGCGTACCGTCGAGCAGACCCGCGTCGCCGAGGATGCGCTGGTCCGTATCCGCCAGGAAGTCGGTGCAATCAACGACATGAACGCGCAGATCGCCAGTGCCTCGACCCAGCAAGGGGTCGCGACCCAGGAAGTGAACCAGAACATCAGCCGCATCCACAATGCCGCCGTGGAGACCTCGGTCGGCTCCAACCAGGTCGCCCTGTCCAGCCGCGAGCTGTCGGCGCTGGCCGACAACCTGACACGCAAGGTCAGTTTCTTCAGGGTCTGACCTCCCGCGCTGCCACAGTCTGATGTCCCCGTCATACTGTGGCAGCAGGCTTGCCCGACACAGTCCCACCACCCGGCCCGGGACCCTGGGCAGCGCCACGGCTCCGGCCGCCGGCAAATATTCCTGCAAGGGGGATTGACCATTGAGAACGATCGTTCCACCATCGTGCCCATGAACGAGAACATACCCAACCCTACTCGCGAGACCCTTCTGGAAACGGCCGAAAAGCTGATCTACCAGGGCGGCATCCATGCCACCGGGATCGACCTGCTGGTCAGGACCTCCGGCGTGGCACGCAAGAGCATCTACAGGCACTTCGGCACCAAGGATGACCTCACTATCGAGGCCTTGCGCCGGCGCGATGTCCGCTGGATGCAGTGGTACCGCGATGAAGTCGACAAGGCCCCCACCAGCGGCGAACGCCTGCTCAACCTGTTCAGCGTGCTGGGTGGCTGGTTCGCCTCGGAAGGCTTTCGTGGCTGTGCCTTCATCAACACCGCTGGCGAAACCGGCGACCCGCAGGACCCGGTGCGCCTGCTGGCCAAGGAACACAAGCAGAAACTGCTCGACTACCTCGTCGAGCTCTGTGAAGCCCATGGCATCGACGATCCGTTGGTGGTTGCCCGGCAATTGCTGATCCTGATCGACGGCGCCATTACCGTGGCACTGGTCATGGGTGACCACAGTGCAGCCGAAAATGCGCAATGCATGGCACGCCAGTTATTGGCGCTCTGACAGCGGCTTGAGCGCCAACCACAGCCTCTGCACGAATGGCGTTTGTCCGGCCCCGCCGGCTCTCGACTGGATAAAACCCTGCAACAGTCTGGAACACGGGCACGGGTTGCGGTCCTACGGCAACGGGAACCGGGAGCCCGATGGAGCGCCGCATAAAATAATTTTCCGAGGTATTGAATAAAACCTGGCGCCCAGGCGTTCTCATCGTTGCCCATTCTCTGGAGCACTACCCATGAGCCTTCGCAAAAGCACCTTGATCGTTTCCGCGCTGGTTGCCCTGTCGAGCAACCTGGCACTGGCCTCCGGCGACGAGCCGGCGCCACCCAAGCCCAAATGCACCAGCCAGCAGGTCTGGAATCCGAAAACCAACAAATGCGAACCCCTGGTGAGCAGCCGCGCCAGCGATGACGCACGCGCCGACTACGCCTACAGCCTGGCCAAGGACCAGCAGTACCAGGAGGCGCTGAACGTCCTCGATACCCTGAAGAATCCCGATACCGCCAAGGCCCTGAACTATCGCGGCTATGCCACCCGCAAGCTGGGACGCACCGACGAAGGCATCGGCTACTACCTGCAGGCGGTAAAGCTCGATCCGAACTACGCTCAGGTCCGCGAATACCTGGGTGAAGCCTATGTGATCAAGGGTCGCCTGGATCTCGCCCGGGAGCAGTTGCAGGCCATCAAGTCACTCTGTGGCACCCAGTGCGAAGAGTATGAAGACCTGGCCGACGCCATCGCCCATCCGACCCAGGCCTGAACACCGAAAAACGCGGAGGCTGCCATCGCCAGCGACAAGGAAATACGAGCCGAACTGGGCCAGCACCTGACACGCCTGTGGCGTTACGCCCTGCTGTTGTCCCGGCAACGACACCTCGCCGACGACCTGGTGCAGGCCACCTGCGTCCGGGCGCTGGAGCGTGGTGAACAGTTCGTGGCCGGTACCCGCATGGATCGCTGGCTGTTCAGCATCCTGCATTCGATCTGGCTCAACGAGATCCGCTCCCAGCGCGTGCGCCGGGGTCAGGGCCAGGTCGATGCCGACGAGGTGCTGGCCTTCGATGGCGAGCAGGTGGCACAGACCCACGTGCTCGCCGCGCAGGTCATCAGGCGCGTCGACGCCTTGCCCGAGGCTCAGCGCGAGACCGTGTTCCTGGCCTATGTCGAAGGCCTGTCGTACAAGGAAGTAGCCCATATTCTCGAGGTGCCGATCGGCACGGTCATGAGCCGGCTCGCCGCCGCGCGCATCAAGCTGGCGCAGAACCCGCCCCTGCGTGCCGTACCCACCTCAACCCGTGGAGAACGGCGATGACTGACCAGTTTTCTCAACAGATGCCTTCCGATGAGCGGCTGGTGGCCTTTCTCGACGACCAGCTGGATGCCGAAGAGCGTGCCCGGGTGGCGGTTGCCATTGCCGAGAACCCGGCGGTCGCCGAGCGCGTCGAATGGCTGGGCCGCAGCAACCTGCCCTTCCGGGAAGCCTACGATGAACTGCTGGAGCAGGCACCGCATAGTCGTCTTGCCGAGATGCTCGAAACGCTGCCATCGAAACCGGCCAGGCGATCGATGAGCCGACGCGGATTCCTGGCGGTCGCCGCCAGTTTCATGGTCGCCGGGATCGCCGCCGATCGACTGTTCCAGGCCTGGCACGCACCGAAGGATCAGACTGAAGTCAGCTGGCGCAGCGTGGTTGCCGACTACATGACGCTCTATACCGCGCAGACCCTGGATGGTCTGCCGGACGACGAAGGTTCCCAGCGCGCGCAGTTGCGCACCCTCGACAAGGGCCTCGGGCTGGTACTGGAACCACCCCAGGTGCTGTTGCCGGGGGCGCAGCTCAAGCGAGCCCAGATGCTCGAGTACGAAAGCGAGCCGATTGCGCAACTGGCCTACCTGGACCCGCGGCACGGGCCGTTGGCCCTGTGCATCACCCGGGCGAAGAAAGGTGTGCGAGCGCCGACCGAAGAGGTCCGTCGTGGCATGAACGTGGTGTTCTGGGTTGGCCAGACCCACGCCTACATGCTCATTGGGCGCAATCCGGCGAGCGAACTGCACGCCATGGCGGAGCTGCTTCGCCAACGCTTCGCCGTCTAGGGTCTGGATGAAAAACCTTGATACTCGGTGATGCTGCGTTGAAAACAGCCTCGGAATACTCATTTACAACCCGTGAACTCCGCTTCCTCGGCTGTTTTCGCCTTGCCTGACCTTCGTCTCAAGCCTTTTCATACAGCCCCTGGAGCATCGAGCCATGGGGAGTGTTCCCCATGGCGCAACAGCCGACAGCGTACCCTCCATGGCGTCACCCGCCTACAGCAGCAAGCCATTGCAGCAGACACCCCCGGCTGTGCCATGCTTGTATGCTCGACCGTCAACTGAACCCGGCAGACAAGGACACGCCCATGCCAAACTCCACCGCCCTGCCCCTGGACGACCCACGCTGCGCCTTGATCGTCATCGACGTGCAGAACGATTTCATACCCGGCGGCAACCTGGCCGTTGCCGGTGGCGACGAGATCGTGCCGCTGATCAGCCGGTTGGCCCGGCGCTTTCGCAACGTGATCATCGCCCAGGACTGGCACCCTGCCGGCCACGCCTCGTTCGCCAGCAGCCATCCGGGGCACCAGCCGTTCGATACCGTGCAACTGCCCTACGGGCCCCAGGTGCTCTGGCCCGATCACTGCCTACAAGGCAGCCACGGTGCCGAGCTGCATGCCGACCTGCACCTGCCCCATGCGCGGCTGGTAATCCGCAAGGGCTGCAACCCGCAGATCGACAGCTACTCGGCATTCGTCGAGGCCGACCGGCGGACACCCACCGGGCTGGCGGGCTACCTCAGGGAATGCGGGATCGATACGCTGTACCTGGTCGGCCTGGCGCTGGACTATTGCGTTGCCTGGTCGGCGCTGGATGCGCGGGCGGCGGGCTTCACCACCTTCCTGGTCCCGGACGCCTGCCGCGCCATCGACCTGGACGGCTCGCTGAAGCGGGCGATGGGCGAAATGGAGGCCGCGGGCGTGCAGTTCGTGGAGTCCCGGTCCCTCATGCCGCTCTAGGGGCGTCTTGAGGGCCTCTCGCGGATAAATGCTGCTCCCACGGGTTTCCGGCGTTCACAGAAGGGGGGGGTCACCACGATCCGCTGGGGAAGCAGGATTTATCCGCGAAAGGGCCCGCAGGCCCAGCCCATGATTGTGGGGGTGTCAGGCCGAGCCCTGTCCCCCCGCGGCCCCCGCCTGCTGCACCACTGCATACACACTCAGCTCACTGAGAACGACCTCGGACAGATCCGCCTCCGGCAACGCCAGCAAGGCCTGGTGAGCCCCATGCTTCAGCCGGGCGAACAGCAACCGCTTGTCTTCGCCCTTGAAGCGGACGATAAAATCCTGCAAGGCCTCGATACTGGTGCCATCCAGATCCGGTGACTCCTCCAGGCTCAGAATCACCGCCCGCACCTGCGGCCCCTGTTCATGGGCCAAACGCTGCACACTGCGCAGAATCCGCTCGGCATTGGCGAAAAACAGCGCTTCGCCAGGCCGCAGGATCAACACACCCTGCACCTGCCGTGCCTGGGGATGCAGTTGGCAATCGACGAAGTCATGCCCGTCGGCCAGATGCCCGAGCACCTGCACCGCCGCCGAGGACATCTGCCGCAGCATCAGCATCAGGCTGATCGCCACGGCCGCCAGCAGCCCATCCAGCACCCCCAGCAACAGCACGGCAGCCACCGCGCAAATCGCCAGGAAACGATCGCGGCGCCAGACAAAATAGCGTTGCAGCGGCTCCAGGCTGACGGCCCGGGCCAGCGCATGAATGACGATCGCCGCCAGTACCGGCTCCGGCGTCAGCGCAATCAGTGGCAGCGCGGTCGCCACGATCGCCAGCACCACCAACGCAGCGACCACCCCGGCACAACGCGATGTTGCACCAGCCGCTTCATTGGCCGAGGTGGCCGAATACCCCGCGCCAGCCGGCATGCCATGAAACAGCCCGGACAACAGGTTGGCCCCTCCGAGCACCAGCAGGTCGCGATTGGAACTGACCCGGTCGCCGTGCTTGAGGGCAAAGGCGCTGATAGAGCCATAGGATTCGGCGTACAGGATCATCACCAGCGCAAAGCCCAGTTCCACCAGTTTCAACCAGTCGGAGAAACCCAGGCGCGGCAGTGACGGCACTGCCAACTGCAGGTCGATGACCCCGATCAGGCTGATCCCCAGGCTCGGCAGGTCCAGCCATCTGCCTGCCACGATACCCAGCATCACCACCAGCAACCCACCCGGCACACGGCGCAGGCGCCCGAAGATCGTCAACAGCACCAGCGCCACGGCGGCCACTGCCGCGCCCGCCCAGTTCCAATGCGGCAATTGCCCGAGCAGTTCCGGGATGAAGCGGATCAGGTCGCTGTGTGGCGGATGCACATCGACGATGTTCGCCACCTGCCTGAGGATGATGGTCACCGCCAGGCCGAAGGCGAAGCCGCGCAGCACCGGCTTGGCGATGAACGAGGTCACGCTGCCCAGCTTGAACAGCCCGGCGAGCAGGAACATCAGGCCGGTGATCATCACCAGGCCGATGGCCATGGTCAGGCGCAGGGCCATGTCCGTACCGGCCACGGACAGCGTCGCCGCGGCCAGCACCGCGGCGGACGACGAGGTGGCCGAAACGATCGCGAAGCGACTGGTGCCGAACAGGCCGTAGCAGAACAACCCGGCGAACAGCGCGATCACCCCGGCCTGGGGTGGCAGGTTGGCAATGCTCGAATAAGCCACCGCCTCAGGCAGCAGCAGACCGGCGATAGACAGCCCGGCGATCAGGTCGGGCCCCAGGCGGCGTGGTTGAACAGGGGTGGCAGCGGCAGGCGGCAGGGAAGGTTCACGCATCGACGAGGCCGGCCCATCCCGCCCGGGAACAGCGCTCCTGGCGGCCGCCCCGTTCTGGGATGGCCTCCTCATGGGTCCATTGCGGGCGGATACCAGCCATCGAGCGTCTCCTGACAAACCATTGGTGTTGCCAAGCTTAACGCCGAATCACCTGGCGGACACCACCCCACGCGCGACCCGGTGGTACAGGACGCTCAACGCCCGGCTGCCAGCCTCCAGACACGGGCGATATCCCGTGCCCGCGCCGACAGCAGCGCCGGCGCCTCGGCACAGGCCTGTTCCAGGCTCATCGGCCCGGAAGCCAGGGCGAAGGCGGCGTCGACCCCGTGCTGGTACATCTGCTCATAACCCTCGCCCAGGGTGCCGGCCAGCACGATGACCGGCACACCTTGCTGGCGAGCGATCCGGGCCACGCCAAAAGGCGTCTTGCCGCGCAGGGTCTGGGCGTCGAAGCGGCCCTCGCCGGTGATCACCAGGTCGGCGCCCTGCACCGCCTGCTCCAGTCCCACCAGTTCGGCGACCACCTCCACCCCCGGGCGGAACCGCGCCGCGAAGAACGCCTTGGCGGCAAACCCCAGCCCACCCGCGGCGCCACTGCCCGGCTCGTCACGCACATCCCGTGGCAACACTGCGGCGCACTGATCGGCAAAATGCCCAAGCGCCGCGTCCAGCTCGTGTACCTGCGTCGGCGACGCGCCCTTCTGCGGGCCGAAGATCGCCGAGGCGCCCTGTTCCCCACACAAGGGGTTGTTCACGTCGGCGGCGATTTCGAAACGTACCGATGCCAGGCGTGGATCGAGGCCGCCGAGGTCGATCCGTTGCAGCCCCGCCAGAGCCAGGCCACCACGGGGCAACTCGCGGCCCTGGTCATCGAACAGGCCCAGGCCGAGGGCCTGCAAGGCGCCGGCACCGGCATCGTTGGTGGCACTGCCACCGATGGCGAGGATGATACGCTGCGCTGCGGCGTCGAGGGCCGCGCCGATCAGTTGGCCGGTGCCGAAGGTGCTGGTGACGCAGGCATCACGCTGTCCGGGCGGCACCAGTTGCAGGCCGCTGGCCTCGGCCATCTCGATGATCGCGGTGCGGCTTTGCGGCAACCAGCCCCAGTGGGCCCGTACCGGGGCACCCAGCGGCCCCTGGACGGTTTCGCTCCGCAGTTCGCCATTGCAGGCGGCAAGCACCGACTCCACCGTGCCCTCGCCGCCATCGGCCATGGGGTACCGGAGCAGTTGCGCCTGCGGCAGGACCTCGGCCAGCCCCTCGGCGATGGCCCTGGCGACACCGTCGGCGCTCAGGCTGTCCTTGAAGGAGTCGGGGGCGATGATGATTTTCATGGGGCTTCTCCGGTTCTTGTAGCGTCCATGCTGCCAGCAGAAACGGCGCATGACGCCGGTCTGCTGCACAAGCATTGCGGGGCTTTATTGTTCATTCACACAAACCCGAGGCGTGCGGGCCAGGCTTGGGGCCCCATTCGCGGCGGTTCGGCGCCCCGACAAGTCGGATCGCCGCACCGCCGGCTCCTACAAGGGCAGCACAGGACGTCAGGTCTGGGGCAACAGTTGCACCCCCAGGTACAACGCCAGCATGCCATCGAGCCGCAACGGATCGACGCCGCTGAGTTCGGCGATCCGCTCCATGCGGTAACGCAGGCTGTTGCGATGGATACCCAGTGCCTCGGCACAGGCCTGGCTTTGGCCGTCATGCTCGCACCAACTGCGCAAGGTCAAGAGCAACTGACCGTTGCCGTCCTTGGCCAGCACGTTGCGCAGCGGCTTGAGCAGTTCCTCCAGGGCATCGTCGTTGCGATAGCGCCAGAGCATTGCCGGCAGGCGATAACGATCGAGCAGCAGCACGCGTGTATTCGGCAGCACTTCGCGACCATAGCCCAACAGATCGCTGACCCGCCGATAACAGCGGCGCAACCCCGCCAGACCATCGGCCTGGCCGCCCACCGCCACTCGCAATACCTTCCAGCCCAGGCCGTCGAGTTTTTCCAGCAGGCGCGGTTCATCCAGCGACAGTGTCGCCGGGCGACACCAGAGCAACGACGCTTCGCTGGCACTGAAGCACCAACTGTCCGGGTAACGCGACCGCAGCCAGGCGATCAGCGCCTCGGTGGCCTGCCCCGGTTCCAGTTCGAACAGGCAGGGAATTCGCGACAATTGTGGCTTGAGCCCCATCTGCCGGGCCTCGTCGAGCAGGCGTGGCGAGTCACCATCATCGCCGAGCAGCAACGCCAGCAGGTCATCGCAGCGCTGGCGCCGCCACTGCTGTTCAGCCTGCTGATGACGTTGCGCCACCAGCATCTCGGCCGTCATCCGCACCAGCTCGGCATAGGTGCGCAACTGGTCCGGATCACCGGTGATGCCCAACACACCGATCAGGCGCTGATCGTGCAGCAATGGCAGGTTGATGCCCGGTTGTACCCCCTTGAGGCACTTGGCCGCCTGCACGTCGATTTCCACCACCCTGCCGTTGGCCAGCACCAGTTGCGCGCCTTCGTGGCGGGTATTGATGCGTTCCTGTTCGCCGCTGCCGAGGATCAGGCCCTGGCTGTCCATGACGTTCACGTTGTAAGGCAGGATCGCCATCGTGCGGTCGACGATATCCTGCGCGAGGTCGTGGTCCAGTTCGAACATGAGAGAAGGAGTCCTTGCAATGAATTGTTCAGCGGCACAGGTCATGCTGGCAAACCCTGTGCGCCGGCACAAAGACAGCAGCATCGGGGTGGCCGAGACTCACAGGGCGAGCAACGTTACCCTTGCATCGCGAAAAATCATAATAAAGAGAGACCGACATGTCACAGAGCGCCGCGTTGCCCCAGGCCACCGCTGACTTGAAAAACGCCGTATACAAGCGCATCACCCTGCGCCTGATCCCCTTCATTTTCATCTGCTATCTGTTCAACTACCTCGACCGGGTCAACGTTGGATTCGCCAAGTTGCAGATGCTCGACGCCCTCAAGTTCAGTGAGACGGTCTACGGCCTCGGGGCCGGGATCTTCTTCATTGGCTACGTGCTGTGCGGCGTACCGAGCAACCTCGCACTGACCCGCTTCGGCCCGCGGCGCTGGATCGCGCTGATGATGATCGCCTGGGGGACGCTGTCGACCTGCCTGCTGTTCGTCACCACCCCGACCCAGTTCTACACCCTGCGCCTGTTCACCGGCGCGGCGGAAGCCGGTTTCTTCCCTGGCGTGGTGCTGTACCTCTCGCAGTGGTTCCCGAGCTTCCGACGCGGCCGCATCATGGCCCTGTTCATGTCGGCGATTCCGGTCTCGGGCCTGCTCGGCAGCCCCTTCTCCGGCTGGATTCTCAACCACTTCGCCGCCGGCCAGGGTGGTCTCTCCGGCTGGCAGTGGATGTTCCTGCTGCAAGGCATCCCCACCGTCCTGCTCGGCGTGGCCGCCTTCTTCCTGCTGGCCGACAAGTTCGCCAACGCCAAGTGGCTGACCGCCGAGGAGCGCGCGGTGCTGGAAGCCGACCAGGCCGAGGACGCGGCGAACAAGCCGCGCACCGTCAGCGATTCCCTCGGCGAAGTGTTCAGGAACCCGGCGATCTGGGCGTTCGGGCTGATCTATTTCTGCATCCAGAGCGGCGTCTATGCCATCAACTTCTGGCTGCCCTCGATCATCAAGAACCTCGGTTTCAGCGACAACCTGGTGATCGGCTGGCTCAGCGCGATTCCCTACCTGCTGGCCGCGGTGTTCATGCTGTTCGTCGGGCGCTCCGCCGACCTGCGCCAGGAGCGGCGCTGGCATCTGGTGGTACCGATGCTGATGGGCGCCGTGGGCCTGCTGATCGCGGTGAACTTCGCCAGCTCGCCGGCCATTGCCATTCTTGGCCTGAGCATCGCCACCATGGGTGCCCTCACCGGCCTGCCGATGTTCTGGCCGGTGCCCACCGCCCTGCTCAGTGCCGGCGCGGCCGCCGGCGGCCTGGCGCTGATCAACTCGATGGGCCAGATGGCCGGTTTTCTCAGCCCCTACCTGGTGGGCTGGATCAAGGATGCCAGCGGGTCCACCGATGCCGCACTGTACGTGCTGGCCGCGGTGATCGTCGCCGGTGCCGTGCTGGCCCTGCGCGTGACCCGCGGCCTGCGGGCGCAGTAACCGGTTCCCATGAAAAAGGCCTGATACCGGCAGCGCCGGCTATCAGGCCTTCGTTCCCCCCAAGGGAAGCCCGCTACGCGAGGGTCTTCGTCGCGCTTTCCTGCTGTGCCGAGTGCTGCGCCTTCTTGTGCACCTTGTGTTTTTTCCGGTGTTTCTGGGTGGCCGCTGCCAGTTGAGTACCGGCCTTGGTTACACTGATGCCCTGCGTCGTCGGTGCCGGCCGGGCCTGGGCCATGGCTGCCGGAATCATCGCGCCCTGCGCCACGATCACCGACAGCGCCAGTGCGACGAAATGTCTGGGTTTGAACATTGTTCCTCTCCCTGTAGAACCAAGATTGAATGCGACCTGGGCAGCACTTGCTCCGCAGCAAGTCGTAACAAAATATTTCTCGATTTCACCGTGACTGGATACCTGTCAGAAATGACAGTTCCGACGAACGGTAGCCGTGCTCGACCCGTATCGGCAGGAAACGCGGCGAACCACCCGATCCGCTCGTTCACGGCTGCCGGGGAAATTGGGGATTGCTCCAGGCCGGGCTTCTGGTATCTGATGAAGCACTTTCCTTCCGTGTAAAAGGACCTCCAGCATGAGCTATCGCCTCCTCGGTCACTCCGGACTCAAGGTCTCCACCCTGACCCTGGGCAGCATGATGTTCGGTGAGCAGACCGATACCGAGACTTCGCTGCGCATCATCGAAAAGGCCTGGGACCAGGGCGTCAACTTCATCGATACCGCGGATGTCTACAACGCCGGGCGCTCGGAGGAAATCGTCGGTGAAGGCGTGGCGCGCCATCGCCACGACTGGGTCATCGCCTCCAAGGTCGGCTTCGGCCCGGCGGATGGCACCCCGAACCGCCGGGGCCTGAGCCGCAAGCATATCTTCAATGCCATCGAGGCCAGCCTCACCCGCCTGGGCACCGATTACCTGGATATCTACTACCTGCACCGCGAGGACCACGACACGCCGCTGGAGGTCACCGTAGCGACCATCGGCGACCTGCTGCGCCAGGGCAAGATCCGCTACTGGGGCCTGTCGAACTATCGTGGCTGGCGAATCGCCGAGGTGATTCGCGTGGCCGAGCGGCTCGGTGTCGACCGGCCGGTGATCAGCCAGCCGCTGTACAACATCGTCAACCGCCAGGCCGAAGTCGAGCAGATCACCGCCGCCGCGGCCTATGGCCTTGGCGTGGTGCCCTACAGCCCGCTGGCCCGCGGAGTACTCAGCGGCAAGTACGCCCCGGACGTGGTACCGGACGCCAGCAGCCGTGCCGGACGCCAGGACCGGCGTATCCTCGAGACCGAATGGCGACCGGAGTCCCTGCGTATCGCCCAGCAGATCCAGCAATACACTCAGGGCCGCGGCGTCGGCATCGTCGAGTTCGCCATTGCCTGGGTGCTGAACAATGCCGCGGTCAGCTCGGCGATCGTCGGTCCGCGCACCGAGGAACAGTGGGACAGCTACACCCGGGCGCTGGACGTGAAAATCAATGCCGAGGACGAAGCCTTCATCGATTCGCTGGTCACCCCGGGGCATGCCTCGACACCCGGTTTCAACGATGTCGGCCACTTCGTTTCCGGGCGCAAGCCGCTCGAAAAGTGATGGTCAGCGCGGCGAGGCGCGCATGCGCCCTCGCCCGTCGCGTTGCCACGCTGGATAAATGCCGCTGAACGCGCCATCCTGCGCGCCTTTTCTCCAGCGCGGCGAATGGCTGCCGCGCCCGAACCAGCAAGGATCCTCCCATGCAAGACCAGCCACTGAACGACGCCGACTTCGAGTTCATCGAAGACACGCTGCTCAAATACGGCGACGACCACTCCGTCCTCAATCCTTCCGAGCTCGACGGCTACCTCACCGCATTGGTGTCCGGCCCGCTGCCGGTCGATATCTCGGTGTGGTTCCCGGCGATCTGGGGCGACCAGAATCCGAACTGGGAAACGCCCCAGGAGTGCAAACGCTTCATCGACCTGAGCGTGCGCCACATGAACGCCCGGGCAACCCGACTGGCCAGCGATGCCCAGGCTTTCAAGGCCCGCTTCGAGGAAACCGAGCATCAGGGCCAGCCACTGGTCCTGGCCGAGGAATGGTGCTTCGGCTATCTGCGCGGCGTCGGTGTCAGCCAATGGCCGGCGTTGCCGGCGGCGCAAGCCCAGTGGCTGGACGCGATCACCCTGTGCGCCGAGCAGGACAACTTCGAACTGCCGGCCGACCTCGACGTGGTCCTGCATCGCCAGCGCGTGGCGGCCATCGAGCCGGCGGCGCGTGGGTTGCATGATTTCTGGGCTCAGCAGCGCTAGGGTCTGTGTGGCTAATTCGCATCCCCAACTCTAGAGGTAATGTCTTTGCGCTCGCCCGGGCGACGCTCGAAAAACTTCGTAGAACCCCCGGGTATCAACTGACCAAATATTATCTTTCGCAATAAGCCAATAATGGATTGGCGATAAATAACCAAAACTTTTTATCGCCAATCACGATATAAAGAAACTCTCATTTTACACTTCGCTATTAATCAGCCCTGATACAAAATTAACTGGCATTTTGCCCGTATTGTTCATTGCATATTCGTTCGCGCCTGCTTAACTGCAAACGCTGCCAACCCGGCAGCCCCCCACAGTTACCAAGGAAGGCATCGCCATGAACAAACCCGCCACTCACCCCATCACCCCGTATGGGGTAGCCATCCATGACGCGATCACGGAAGGCAATCTGCAACAAATGAAAACGCTGTTGAAACAACGGGACGTTTCCAAGCCGGAAAACAAGGAGTTGCACAGCGCCTACGAAAAACTGGCCAAGGAAGTTTCTCGCCTGGAAAAACACTGAAGTTATTTTCCGAAGTATTGCAATGGAGGCAATCACCATGTCCGCTACTCTTCAGCAGCCAGTCGGCCTGTTTCCGCTCGCCTACCGGATCGGCACCGGCCTGGCTGGCGCACCCGGCGTCAATCTCAATCTTCTGGCCTTCAGCCCCGAGCAGCGCCTGACCGGCACCGCCGCGGTCACCCAGGCCACCAACCCGCCGCTCAACCTGGACGTCGATGTCTGGGGCGAGTACAGCTACCTCACCGTGATGCAGCCCGGTGTCAGCAAGATCCTGCTCAGTGTCCAGGGCAATCACGGGGGCCAGGGCTCCAACTCGATCATCAGCTTCAAGGCGCATCTGGTCGTCGGCAGCGACTGGAAGGAAGGCGTCGCCAACTATACCTACTTCGATGGCCAGCGCTGGGTCGAAGCCAGCAACGTGCCGGCCCATCTGGTCAGTGGCGTGCGCTCGCACGTCCAGCCCCTGCCGCTGGAGCCAGGCCCTGTGCTCCAGCCGCATCCGCCGATTCTGCCGCTGTATGCCGCGCCGATTCAGACGGCCATTGCCGCTGGCGACCTGGCCCAGTTGAAATCCCTGGCGAACCTGGCCAGGCACCAGTTGGACCAGCAACCGCAACTGCAGGCCGCGCTGGACAACCTCAAGAGCGAGATCAGCCGCCTGGAACGCCGCTGAGCCGCCTGTCCTGAATTCACTTCAAAGGAGCTGCATCATGTCTGTAGGACTCTTTCACACACGCCTGAACATCAGCCAGCCGCTGATCGGTGCACCGGTGCTGACCCTCGACCTGCTGGTCGATACGGTCCGCAGGAAAGTCAGCGGTATCGCCAACCTCTTCCAGAGCACCTACCCGCCCATCCACTTCGAGGCACAGGTGTGGGGCAGTTATAGCGAGGCCAAGCTCTCACCCTCGGTCGAGAGCCACATCATCCTGACCCTGGCCGGCAGCCCGAGCGGCCCGCTGAGCCAGATCGCCCAGACCTTCCACCTCAGTGGCATCCTGGAAGCCAACTGGGCCAGCGGCTTCGTCGACTACCGCTACTACGAGCAGGGTCGCTGGCAGCAGGTCCGGCATGCCGCGGTCAGCCAGGCCCTCGAAGCGCCCGAGCAGCACAACCGGCATCCGATCCCGCTCTACGCCGCCGCGATCCAGCAGGCAACGACCAGCGGCAACCTGGCCCAGCTCAAGGCCGTGCAGAGCCAGGCTGAGCAGCAACTGGCGCAAAGCGGCGCCTTGCGCACTGCCCTGGAGCAGTTGAACGCGGAAATCAGCCGCCTGGAAGCCCGCTGATCGCAACACCCCGGGCGCACCCCGCTTGCGCCCGGGCTCTTTTGGTGAATCCGCTCGTGCCACGGCCATCCGGGACGGCACGGGCCTTTCGATGGACTGATGCCGCGCACCTATGGCTGCGCAAGGATTTTCCATGTCAGACAATCGCCCCGCCCGCTACCTCAGCGAAACCGACCTCAAGCGCTATGTACCGGTCCATGTGGTCTGGGAAATCACCCTCGCCTGCGACCTCAAGTGCCTGCATTGCGGGTCACGCGCCGGCCATCGACGCCCCGATGAACTCAACACCCGGGAATGCCTGGACGTGATCGATGCCCTCGCCGCCCTCGGCACCCGCGAGATCACCCTGATCGGTGGGGAAGCCTACCTGCGCAAGGACTGGACCCGATTGATCGCGGCCATCCACGGCCACGGCATGTACTGCGCGATCCAGACCGGTGGCCGCAACCTGACCCCGGCCAAGTTGCAGGCCGCGGTCGAGGCCGGGCTCAATGGCGTGGGTGTGTCGCTGGACGGCCTGGCCCCGCTGCACGACAAGGTGCGCAATGTGCCAGGCTCCTTCGACAAGGCCGTGGACACCCTACGCCGGGCGAAACAGGCCGGGCTGGCAGTGAGCGTCAACACCCAGATCGGCTCGGCCACCCTGCCCGACCTGCCCGAGCTGATGGAACTGATCATCGGCCTCGGCGCCACCCACTGGCAGATCCAGTTGACCGTGGCCATGGGCAACGCCGTCGATCATCCCGAACTGTTGCTGCAGCCCTATCAGTTGCTCGAGGTGATGCCGCTGCTGGCGCGCCTGTACCGCGAAGGTGTCGAACGCGGCCTACTGATGAACGTCGGCAACAACATCGGCTACTACGGTCCCTATGAGCACCTGTGGCGCGGTTTCGGCGACGAGCGCGTACACTGGAGCGGCTGTGCCGCCGGCCAGACCGTACTGGCCCTGGAGGCCGACGGCACGGTCAAGGGTTGCCCGTCGCTGGCGACCGTCGGCTTTTCCGGTGGCAATGTCCGCAACATGAGCCTGCAGGATATCTGGCATTACAGCGAAGGCATGCATTTCGGCCGGCTGCGCTCGGTGGAGGACCTGTGGGGCTACTGTCGCGGCTGCTACTACAATGACGTCTGCCGCGGCGGCTGTACCTGGACCTCGCATTCGCTACTGGGCAAGCCCGGCAACAACCCCTACTGCCATTATCGCGCCCTGGACCTGCACAAGCGCGGCCTGCGCGAACGCATCGTCAAGCTGGAGGATGCGGCCAAGGCCTCTTTCGCGGTTGGCCGTTTCGACCTGATCACCGAACGCATCGACACCGGGGAAAGAATCGGCAGCGTCAGCGACAGCGGCCAGGTGATCAAACTGGCCTGGATCAACCAGGGGCGCAAGTCCCCCGAGGAGGGACGCATTCCACCACAACTGGCCCTGTGTCGCGGCTGCCTGCAATACATTCACGCCGACGAGACCACCTGCCCGCACTGCGCCGCCGACGTCGCCGCCGAACAGGCGCGATACCTGCGCGATCGGGCCAGGCAGCAGGAACTGGTCAACACCATCACCCGCCTGCTGGGGACACCACAGACCACCCTGGTCTGATGCTGTCGTACACCCTGGCGCCAAAGGCTGCTTTAATGAGTCGAGCCAAGGCCAACGGGGCCGCCCTCCACACGGTGGGGTGGCCCCGTCCCTCGAACCACTCGACAAGGTAGCCACCGATGGAACGTCTGACCGCGAAAGACTTCGCTCCCGAACTGCTGGAACTCTACGACTACTACGTCCATGGCAGGATCACCCGGCGGGAGTTCATCGACCGTGCGGCCAGGTTCACCCTCGGCGCGATGGCAGCCGCCAGCGTGCTGCAAGCCCTGAGCCCGAACTATGCGCTGGCCGAACAGGTGTCCTTCACCGACCCGGAAATCGTCGCCGAATACATCACCTACCCCTCGCCCAAAGGCCATCAGCAGGTGCGTGGCTACCTGGTCCGCCCGGCCCGGGTCACGGGCAAGGTCCCGGCGGTGGTCGTAGTGCACGAGAATCGCGGTCTCAACCCCTATATCGAGGATGTCGCCCGGCGCGTGGCCAAGGCCGGCTTCATCGCCCTGGCGCCGGATGGCCTGTCCTCGGTCGGCGGCTACCCCGGCAACGACGAGAAAGGCGTGGCGCTGCAGAAGAGCGTCGACCCCGAGAAGCTGATGAACGATTTCTTCGCCGCCATCGAATGGTTGATGAAACTGGATGCCAGCACCGGCAAGGTCGGCATCACCGGTTTCTGCTACGGCGGCGGAGTCGCCAATGCGGCGGCCGTGGCCTACCCCGAGCTGGGCGCGGCCGTACCGTTCTACGGCCGCCAGCCCAAGGCCGAGGATGTCGCCAGGATCAAGGCGCCGCTGCTGCTGCACTATGCCGAACTGGACAAACCCATCACCGACGGCTGGCCGGCCTACGAGCAGGCCCTCAAGAGTGCGGGCAAGACCTATGAGGTGCATATCTACCAGGGCGTCAACCACGGCTTCCACAACGACTCCACGCCCCGCTATGAAGAGGCGGCCGCCAACCTGGCCTGGGACCGCACCGTGGCCTGGTTCCGCCGCTACCTCGCCTGAGTGTCGTCAGAGCCGAAAGCGGTCCACCGATTGCGACAGTTTCCCGGCCAGGCTGGACAACTGGTCGGTGGCTTCCGCCGTCTGGCCGATGACCCGGTTGTTGCCGGCGGACATGTCGGCGATCTTCTCCACCTGATGGGAGATCTCGTTGCTGACCAGGCTCTGTTCGCCGATGGTCCGTGAGATGTCGTTGACCAGTTGACTGGTGTTGAGCGTCGCCTCGAGGATTTCGCGGATGGCCCGTTCGACCTCGGCGGTCACCGCCATGCCCTTGTCGACCTGGGCCACCCCGGCCTCCATGCTGCTGACCGCCTCGCGCGTACTGCTCTGGATACGCAGGACCATATCGGCGATTTCCTGGGTCGAGGCGCTGGTGCGTCCGGCCAGCCCGCGCACCTCATCGGCCACCACGGCGAAACCGCGGCCCTGCTCGCCGGCACGGGCCGCCTCGATGGCCGCGTTGAGCGCCAGGAGGTTGGTCTGTTCGGCAATGCCCTGGATCACCTGGACAATGCCGAAGATCGCCTCGGACTCCTTGTCCAGGGTCCGAATCACCTGCGCCGACTGCTGTGCCGAGCGGGCAATGTCATCCATGTCGCTGACCACCTGGTGAATCACCCGGCCGCCGTTCTTGGCCAGCGCTTCGGCCTGGTTGGCCATGTCCAGGGCCCGCTCGGCGTGGCGGGTGATTTCCTCGATGCTCGCCGTCATTTCGCTGGCCGCCGCCGCCATGGTGCCGGCCGCCTCGCTCTGTTGCTGGCTGCTGCCCGCCACCTGGTGACAGCCGCCGCTCAACTGTTCGCTCATGTCGTTGACGCCATGAGCATTGCTGCGTACCACCTCGATCATGCTGCGCAGGTCACGCTGCATGGTCGCCAGATTGCGGATCAGCCGGGCAGCCTCGTCCTGTTGCCGCGGCTCGTCGATTTTCGTGCTCAGGTCGCCATGGGCAATGTCGGCGGCAATACGGCTGGCGGCCTGCAACGGGCCCATGATGCCGTTGATGACCCAACGCCCCTGGACCAGCAGCAACAGCAGGCCGGCGACCAGCACCCCCGCCAGGACCAGGTTGGCGTTGTTGATGGTGTGCCGGGTACCCTCGCCACTCGACTGCGCGTTGGACTCGATCAGCTCGCTCAGCTTGGCCATCGCGTCCTCCAACTGGCTGAACGCACTGTTGAACGAGCCCAACTGCTGCTGGGCACCGTCCGGGTTGGCAATGGCCAGGTCGACGATATGCTCGGCCGCGCCGATGTAGGTTTCCAGGCTCGGCCTGATCTGGTTCAGCGCCGCCTTGAGCGTGTCGTTGACCGGCAGCTTGAGGTTCTCCTCCAGCACTTCGCGAAAGTGCTTGGCGTGCTCGGTCAGCGAATCGCGCACCTCGGTATCGGAACTGGCGCTCTTGCCCAGCCCCACCAGCATCGCCGACAGCACATCGGCGCGCAGGGCATCGTGCATCATGTCGGCTTCCAGGTGATTGCGCAGCAGGGTCATGCTTACCTCGCTGTCGCTGGTGGCCTGCGCCATCCGCAGGTTGCCCAGGTAACCGACCAACCCCATGACCAGCACCGTGAGCAGGCCGCTGCCTATCAGCAGGTACAGACGCAATCTTATCGACACAATGCAGCCCTCTATCAGCCCAGGACAAACCGGTCGGCCGCAGGAACAGGAAGCGTGCCGACACCCCCTGACGGTTATTTAAGACCATTTTCAGGGTTTGACCGCACCGTTGCGCTGCACAGGGCTATTTCGCCTTGTCGTCCCTGGGCTTGTAGAACAGGAACCTGGCGGTCTCGGCGGTGCGGATGTACTGCCTGACCCAGTCCGGACTGACGCTGCGGTCATGGAAGTACATGGCGCCATGGGTGCGGTCCTCGAGCTGCTGGTTGAGGGCCTTGCGGGCGATTTCCTTGGCAAGCGCATAACGGTCCTCCTCCTGGACATCGTCCGGACGACCGTCGCACCACCAGGAGAACTGGCAGGCCTTCTTCTCCGAGCCCTGCTTGACCACTTCGCAGATGGTCCCGGGAAAACCGTCATGCCCGAGTCGGTTGATCACGACACTGGCGACCGCCTCCATGTCGGCCGGCTCACCGCCCTTGGCCTCCCAGTAGATAGTGCGCGACAGGCAGGTGATGGTATCGGCCACCGCGGCATCGCCAGCCGGGTCCACCGCCTGCGTCTCGCCCCGGGTCAGGGTTGGCGCCTTCGGCTGCGCTGCCGGGCTCTGCTTTTCGGCGGCTTTCTGTTCCAGCGCTTCGGCCTTGTCGATGACGACCTGTGGCTGGGGTTGTGATTCGGCAGCCGCGACAAGCGCGGCTTCGCAGGCGATAAAAGTGATCACAAGACACGCGACTATCCCGTTGAGACGCATGATCGAACCCTGTCGAATGAACCCTGCCCGCGATGGTCAACCTGCCACGGCCGGGCAGTCGATCCGGGGCGGGCTGGCAGGTTCGACCGCACCACGGATGAATCATTCCACCACCGGTTTCACACAAAAGGCCTTGCCTTCACCGGGGCACTATCGCGCATCATGTGCGCAGTTCGTTCGAGGAAGATGTCCATGCGCGCCCTGTTTTCCACTCTGCGTCCAGCCGTGCTCGCCCTGGGGCTGGCAGTCAGTGTCAATGCCCTGGCCAGCGACGAAACGCAACTGCTGCAGTCGATCAACAGCTACCGTGGCCAGATCCAGCGCTGTGGTGGCCAGGCCTCGCTGGAACTGCCACCGCTGGCGGCCGATCCCCGCCTGGTCCTGCCGCCGGACAGCCCTGGCGACCTGCAGCAGGCGCTGACGCGGGCGGCCTATCCGATGGTCAATGTGCAGGCGATCAGCCTGTCCGGGCCGCGGGATGCCGATGCAGCGATGAAGGCCGTGCGCGAGAGCTTCTGCCGGGTGGTGCTGGACCCGCAGTTCGTCGACATCGGCGTCAGCCGCCAGGGCAACGACTGGCGTATCGTCCTCGCGCGGCCGCTGCTGACCGCCCGCCTTGGCGATTCCCAGGCCGAGGGCCAGAAACTGCTGGAGATGATCAACGGCGCCCGCAGCCAGCCGCGCCAGTGTGGCAGCCAGCCGTTCGCCGCCAGTGCACCGCTGGCCTGGAACGCCCTGCTGGCGGGCGCGGCCGAGGGGCATAGCCGCAACATGGCCAACAGCAACTTCTTCGACCACCAGGACCGCGACGGTCACACGCCGGGTGACCGCGCCGAGCTGGCGGGCTACCTCGCCCAGCAGATCGGCGAAAACATCGCCGCCGGCCAGGACAGTGCGCGCAAGGTGGTCGATGGCTGGCTGGCCAGCCCCGGCCATTGCGCCAACCTGATGAACCCGCAGTTCCACGAAATGGGCGGGGCCTATGCGGTCGACCCGAAGAGCGATTCGGGCATCTACTGGACCGCGATGTTCGGCACCCAACAATAGTGCGGCTCAGCCAAGACGCTCCTGAACCAGGGCACTGGCCTGGCGCGTAAGCTGGTCGAGGTGGCGGTCGCGCTTCTTCTCGGCCTCCGCCATCGCCTTGCGGCCGTGCTGCTGCAACAGGTAGGCATGAATCTGCCGCACCTCCTTCGAGCTGTAGATCGGCGCCACGTCGATCACCGCAATCAGGCCGTCGGTACCGTGATCACGAGTGTTCATCAGCACCTGCGGCCCGCGGGCAGCCAGCACCTGGAATCCCATCGCCTCGAAATACGGCACCTTGCCCGCTGAGCAGGCCAGTTCGGCGTGGGGGTAGTGCTCGAACATCCGCGCCAGCATCGCGCGGGCCACACCTTGTCGGCGGCGATCGGCCTTGACGGCCATGTAGGCTACGGCGCAGGCCTGAGCGTCATCCCTGGCAGGCAGATACAGCACAAAGCCCAGCACCTGCGATGGGTCCTCGTCATCCAGGGCCACGACCAGTTCCGCCGGGATGCCCTTGCTGCCGTCCATGGCCTCCAGATAGAGATGCACCTCGTAGCCGACCCCGTACTGATAGAGGTTGTACAACGGGTTGCTCGGGGGCAGCGCGACCTGGCTGATATCGGTGAAATAGTCGACCACCATTTGCAGGATCTGGCTTTTGATCGACTCTGGGGGTGGGGTTTGCAGGCGGGTCAGCGTGAACATCGACAATCGGGCTCCGGGCAAGGGCATGTCCGGGCTCGGGGGGGGAAATGCCCGGACTTGCCCATTGTACCCGGTCTGCCACAGGGGAACGGTGGACTGTCAGGCGCAGCGATTAAGACCAAAAAGTAATCAATCAATAAAAAATCAGTATTTATCGTTATTAGAACAACCACGTACTCTCAGCGCATACCGACACAGGAGAGTCCCCATGCAGCCGACCGATACCGTCATCGACCTCGCCCACTACCGCAAGCGCAAACAGGCGCAGCAACTGGGCCGAGTACTGTGGGCGCTCTATGCACGCAACGCTGGCCAACAGGCGTTCCAATGGGCTCAGGGCGTACGCGCCAGCGAGACCCGTCACGCGTGAACGCACAAGATCCTTCGCGGTTCCTGGCCGGCTCCGATGAGCCAACCCTGGACCTGAACAACCTGCCGGCGCTCGACGAAGACCCGATCTGTGCACGGGTCGCCGAGAACCTGCAGCGCCTGCGCGGCAAACACCACCTTTCCCTCGATGCCCTTGCCCGCCAATGCGGGGTCAGCCGCGCCATGCTCGCGCAGATCGAATCCGGACGCAGCGTGCCGTCGATCAAGGTGCTGTGCAAGATCGCCAAGGGCCTGAAGGTCTCGGTGGCGGCGTTTCTCGAACACCGCGCCTTCGAGGGGGTTGCGGTACTCTCGGCCAGCCGCAGCAAGCGCCTGGTCAACGCCAATGGCACCTTCACCAGCCGCGCCCTGTTTCCCTTCGACGTGACCCGCCAATCGGAATTCTACGAGCTGCGCCTGAGCCCACTGGGCGAAGAGGCATCCGAGGGCCACGGCCCCGGCGTCCAGGAGAACCTGGTGGTGGCCCAGGGCGTACTGGAGATCAGCGTCAACAACGAGCGCTACCTGCTGTCCCCTGGCGACTCGATCCTGTTCTACGCCGACCAGCCGCACCGCTACCGCAACCCCGCCGACAGCGAAGCGGTGGCCTATCTGGTGGTGACCCACCCCGAACGCCTGGACTGAACGACCCGGCACGAAAAAGCCCGGCGTGGATCGCTCCAGCCGGGCCTTTCATGATCGGATCAGCGATCAGCAGGTGCAGCACATCAACGGCATGCCGTTGCAGCTCATCATCATCGGCATGCCGCAATCGTTCATCAGCTTCATCATCAGGGTGCAGCAGCTCTTCATCATGTCCATGTTCATGCCGGCCATCGGCATGACCTTGCACATCATGGCGTCGCCCTGCATGGAGCATTCCATCACGCACTTCATCGATGGCATCGGCATGCCCATCATCGGCATGGGCATCATGCCGTTCATCATCGGCATCGCCATTGCGGTCTGGGACATGCACATCATGCTCATGTTGGCGCAGTGCATCATCATCGGCATGCCGCAGTCCATCATCATCTGCATCATTTGCGCGCTGTTGCGGAACATCGCCATGTCCATGCCCGCTGCCGGCATCATCTTGCACAGCATGCCGTCATCCATCATTTCGCAGGTCATGGTCGCCATCATCATCGGCATGCCCATGGCTGGCATCATCGGCATGGTGTTCATCGGCATTTGCATCTGCATGGCATTCATCATGGTGGAACTCCCTGATCTTCGATAGTTGGATGAAGCGGATGGGGCGGATTCTAGGGAATGCCCCACAGACGACAAGACGCCGATCAAGCAGCAGAAACGACTGCCGAAACGACCGTTGCGCTGCCTTTTATGGAGAGATATCCGTCATGGCAGCGACTTTGCTGCCGAGGCAGACGAGAGAGCGATTCCAGCAGCGCTTCAGGCGCCATGGATATGCTTGCAAGCGCTATACAAATAACCGAAAGAAATAATCAGTCTAAGCAGCGGGGAAATTCTCAACGCCGATGGGCCAGGGAGCGCACCAGACGGTCGCCCAGGCTCTGTACACCCTGCACCAGAATCACCAGCACCACCACCGTGGCCACCATCACCTCGTTGTTGAAACGCTGGTAACCGTAGCGGATGGCCAGGTCACCCAGGCCGCCGCCACCGATGACCCCGGCCATTGAGGAAAAGCCGATCAGCATCACCAGGGTCAGCGTCACACCGGCGAGCAGCGCCGGCAATGATTCGGGCAGCAGCACCTTGAGGATCACATGGCGAATGTCGCCGCCCATGGACAGGATGGCTTCGATTCGCCCCTTCTCGACCTCATCCAGTGCACTTTCGACAATGCGGGCAAAGAACGGAAAGGCACCGATGGTGATCGGCACCACGGCGGCGGTGCTGCCCAGGGTGGTGCCGACGACCAGCCGGGTCAGCGGGATCAGCGCAATCAGCATCACCACGAACGGCAGCGACCGCCCCAGGTTGACCAGCGCCGCCAGGCTGCCGTTCAACCGCGGCAGCGGATACAGGCCGTTGCGGCGGGTGACGAACAGCAGCACCCCCAGCGGCAGGCCGATCAGCAGGGTGAACAACCCGGCCAGCAGCACCATGTAGAGGGTCTCGCCAGTGGCATTGAGCACCAGCTGGAAAATCTCGCTCCAATCGATCGTGCGGTTCATGGCAGTGCCAACCTCAGGCTCGGTGTGCGCACTTCATCGTCGAAGCGCGGAGGGGCGGCCGGGCGCAACGAGCGCCCCAGGGCGGAGTCCGGGTCCGCCAGCAGCCGCGGCAACGGACCGGACTCCAGCAGCCGGCCATGGGCCAGGGAGGCCGCGTGGTCGCAGATCGAGCGGACCACGTCCAGTTCATGGGTGATCAGTACGATGGTCAGGCCCAGGCGACGGTTGATGTCGCGCAGCAGTTGCAGGATCGACTCGGTGGTTTCCGGGTCCAGCGCACTGGTGGCCTCGTCCGACAGCAGATACGCCGGGCGTGCCGCCAGCGCGCGGGCAATGCCTACCCGCTGTTTCTGCCCACCGGACAGTTGCGAGGGAAAGGCCTGCGCCTTGTCCGCCAGCCCCACCAGTTCCAGCAACTCACCCACCCGCGCCTGGCGCTCGGCCCTGGCGATGCCGGCGATTTCCAGGGGCACGGCGACATTGTCGAAAACCGTGCGCGAATGCAGCAGGTTGAAGCCCTGGAAGATCATGCCGATGCGCTGGCGTTGGCGACGCAGCTCGCGGTCGGACAGCGCGGTCAGGTCCTGGCCATCGACCACCACCCGCCCCGCAGTCGGACGCTCGAGCAGATTGAGGCAGCGCAGCAGGGTCGACTTGCCGGCGCCACTGCGACCGACGATACCGTAGATCGAACCGTCCGGAATGCTCAGCGACACCTGGTCGAGGACCGCCGGGCCATCGCCATAGCGTTTGCTCAACTGCTCGACGCGGATCATTGCACGTTGCCCGCGACCGGGATCACCGATCCGGCGTAGTTGTCCTCGATGAACTTCGCCACCTGCGGCGAAACCAGATCCCTGGCCAACTGCTGGATACGCGGGTCATCCTGCAGTTTCGGCGTGGTCACCACGATATTGGCGTACGGGTTGTTGCCGGCCTTCTCCAGGCCCAGGGCATCCCTGGCCGGCGACAACCCGGCTTCCAACGCGTAGTTGCCGTTGATCACCGCCAGGTCCACGTCGTCCAGGGCACGCGGTATCTGCGGCGACTCGATTTCGAGGATCTTCAACTGCTTCGGATTCTCGGCGATGTCCTTGGGCGTGGCCTGGTCGGTGGCCGGGTTGTTGAAGCCGGGCTTGAGCCTGATCAGGCCGTTGTCCTGCAACAGGTACAGCGCACGGCTGAGGTTGGTGACGTTGTTGGGTACGGCCACAGTGCCCTTTGGCGGTACCTGGTCGAAGCTTTTGTGCCGATGTGAATAGATCCCCAGCGGCTCGATGTGCACGGTCGCCGCCACGGCGAACTTCTGGCCCAGGGCCTGTTCCTGGGAGTGCAGGTACGGCAGGTGCTGGAAGTAGTTGGCATCGACATCGCCATGGGCCAGCAACTCGTTGGAGTTCACGCCGTTGGGGATCTCGATGACCTTGAGGTTCAGTTGCGGGTCGAGCTTCTGCACATAGGCGAGGATCTGCGCATGGGGCACCGGGTCGGCGGCCACCCGCAAGGGCTCGGCCGCCAGGGCGGTGAACGAAGAGCAAAGTCCGGCCCAGACCGCCAGGGTCGATGCGGTTTTTTTCAACATGCTGATAGTCCTTGATCGGGTGTAGGGGTCAGGCGCTGACGGCCCTGGGCGCCAGTGCATCGGCATAGAAACGTTGGGCGACATCGGGGTGCGAACGCAGGCGGCCCTTGAGGTAGTTCCAGCCGACGTCGCGGAACAACGGGTTGTCCGGATCGCTGGCCGGTCCGCGGGCCTCGCGCAACAAGGCGGTCGGCAGCGGGTACAGCGGCACCACCGCATCCAGTTGCGCACCGAGGAAGAAGGCGATCGACAGCCGCTCGCTGCCCGCCGGCGGCGACTGCACACGATGTACCGTGGCACGCAGGTAGCCATTGGTGGCCAGTTCCAGCAACTCGCCGATGTTCACCACCAGGGTGTTGTCCCGAGGTAGTGCATCGATCCAGCGGCCCTCCTCGACTTCCACCTGCAGGCCGGCCTGCCGGTCCTGCAGCAGGAAACTGAGGAAGCCGGAGTCCTTGTGGGCTCCGACGCCCTGGTTGCTCTCGTTCGCCGCGCGACCGGGGTAACGGATCAGCTTGATATGTTCGTTGGGCTTGTCGCCATACAACGGGTCGAAGGCCCCTTCGGGCAACGACAGCGCCTCGGCGAAGGCCCGCAGCAGGCGCAGTGACATGCCGGTCATGGCCTGCTGCCATTCGAGCAGCAGCGGCTTGAGTTGCGGCAACGCCTGCGGCCACAGGTTCGGCCCCTGCAGGCGGGCCCAGGTCGGCGTGTTTGCGTCCACCGCGAGCGCCTGGCGTTCGGCGCCGACATCGAACTGTTCGCGCAGGTCCGGCTGGCCCCGGGTGATCTCCGACGCGGCGCGGTTGTAGCCACGGAAATGTGGCGAATGGATCATGCCGACGGCGGCCTTTTCCTCGTCGGGCAAGGCGAAGAACTGCCGGGCATGTTCCTGGACCTGCCGCAGCAGGCCGCTGTCGACGCCATGACCGGTCAGGTAGAAGAAGCCAACGTCCCGTGCCGCGTGACGCAGCGCATCGAGGAAGTCCTGGCGTTGTTCGGCGTTGCCATCGAGCGCCGAGAGGTCCAGCAGCGGTAATGCGGTGATGTCCAACGGCTGCGGCATGTTTCACTCCCTGTGATCGGAACGGATGGGGCTTTCCATTCAAACTATCTGATCTTAAAAATCATCAATAAATATCTTTTTAGAATTAGCTTAGTTTCGCTGTCGATCGGCTCGTCATGATCAGGTGGGCGTCGCAGGCTCCTTCCCCGGCCGGGCCGGAAGGCTCTGGAACGCGAGTTACGGGGAAAGCCTGGAAAGAGAGCCCGGAAAATCGACTTATACCCAAAAGAGATCAAATCATTCTTTTATATTCTTTTGTCGTTCAGTCGTTGGGCTGCAAGACTCGGCGCCGAATCATCCATCAAGTGTTGAGAACCCCATGAAAAAACTGACTGCCCTCACTGCCCTTACTCTCGCGATCGTCTCGGGCCTGGCCCACGCCGACCGCCTGGAAGACATCAGGAAATCCGGCGTCCTGCGTGTCGCCGCATTCGACAGCAACCCGCCATTCGGCTTCATCGACGCCAAGACCAAGCAGATCGAAGGCCTGGACGTGGATTACGCCAAGGCCATCGCCGACAAGCTCGGCGTGAAACTGCAACTGCAACCGACCAACCCGGCCAACCGCGTGCCGTTGCTGGTCGCCAACAAGGTCGACCTGGTGCTGGCCAACTTCACCATCACCCCGGAGCGGGCCGAGCAGGTCAACTTCAGCATTCCCTACTTCAGTTCAGGCCAGCAGTTCATCGTCAAGAAAGGCACTCTCAAGTCCCGCGACGACCTGAACAAGTGGCGCGTCGGCGTCGACAAGGGCACCGTCAACGAAGGCGTGCTGCGCGAGAAATTCCCCGGTGCCAAGGTCGTTGCCTACGACGACACGCCGTTCGCCTTCACCGCCCTGCGCAACGGCAACGTCCAGGCCATCACCCAGGACGGCCCGAAACTGATCGGCCTGCTGGCCAACGTGCCGGACAAGGACAAGTACGAAGTACCGCCCTTCACCATCTCCAACGACCTGATCGGCGTCGGCATTCCCAAGGGCGAAACCGCCCTGACCGACCTGGTCAACCAGACCCTGGTGGAACTGGAAGCCAAGGGCCAGGCGCAGAAGATCTACGACACCTGGTTCGGTCCCGACACCAAGACCCCGCTGGCGCGCCTGTACAAGATCGGCGACAAGAGCTGATCGCCCTCCCCGCCGTACCCCCACAGCCTGCCCGGTTCGCCGTGCGGGCTCTTTGTCTTCTGGATGGACACCGTGATCGATGTTTGGTGAATTGCTCGGCCCGCAGTACCTGAAATGGCTGTTCGATGGATTTGTCCTGACCCTGGCGCTGTCCGCCGTAGTCTGCCTGGTGGCGACCGGGCTGGGCTTTCTGGTGTGCCTGGCACGCCTGTCCGGCTCGCGCTGGCTGGCCTGGCCTGCACGTGGCTACCTGGCGCTGCTGCGCAACACTCCGCTGCTGGTACAACTGTTCTTCTGGTACTTCGGCGTCAGCGCGCTGCTGCCCGAAGAGCTGGTGACCTGGCTCAACCTGCCCCATGAGGTGAGCGTCGCCGGCATGACCCTCGACTGGCCGTCCTTCGAATTCATCGCCGGTTTCTGGGGGCTGATGCTCTACACCTCGGCGTTTATCGCCGAAGAGTTCCGCGCCGGCGTCGCCTCGGTGCGTCCGCAACAGCGCGAAGCCGGCCTGGCCATGGGCCTGCGCCCGGCACAGGTGTGGCGCTACGTGGTATTGCCGCAGGCCCTGCGCACGGCCCTGGGGCCCTTGCTCGGGCAATACATGAACGCCCTGAAGAACTCCTCGCTGACCATGGCCATCGGCCTGGCCGAGCTGTCCTACGCCTCGCGCCAGGTCGAGACCGAGACCTTCAAGACCTTCCAGGCGTTCGGCTTCGCCACCCTGCTCTACATCTTCAGCATCGCGCTGATCGAAGCGGCGGGCCAGTGGATCCGCCAGACCCGCCGTTATCGCCAGGGAGCGGCCTGAGCCATGGACTTTTCCGTCATCACCGACAACCTCGACTACTTCCTGCTCGGTGCCTACCCCAACGGCCCGCTGGGCGGCGCCGCGCTGACCCTGGTGCTGAGCGTGCTGTCCGGCGTCAGCGCGGCCATCCTCGGCCTGGTGCTGGGCATTGCCCTGAGCACCGTCAAAGGCTGGCCGAAAGGTCTGTTGATTGCGGTACTGGGTTTCCTGCGGGCGATCCCGGTACTGATGCTGATCTTCTGGAGCTACTTCCTGCTGCCGATTCTGTTCCACTTCGACATCCCGGCGCTGTTCACCGTGGTCTGTGCCCTGTCGCTGATCGGCGGCGCGTACCTGGCGTACTCGGTGCACGCCGGTATCCAGAGCCTGCCGGCCGGCCAGTGGGCCGCGGCACGGGCACTGGGCATGCGGCCGGTACAGGTCATGCGCCTGATCATCCTGCCCCAGGCGTTGCCGATCATGCTGCCGTCGTTCCTCAACCAGTGGATCTCACTGATCAAGGACACGTCGCTGGCGTATGTGATCGGCGTGGGCGAGCTGTCGTTCGTGGCGACGCAGGTGAGCAACCGGGTGATGGTTCATCCGACGGAAATCTTTGTGTTCGTGGCGCTGGTGTATTTCGTGTTCTGTACCGGCCTCGATCTGCTGGCGGGTGTGCTGACCCGCAAGCAGGCAACCACTCGATAAGCCCAGACACTGCAGCTCGCTCTCCTGTGGGAGCGGGCTTTCACCGACTACTCGAAGACCAGCACCTCACAGCCCTTGGCCTCGACCATCTCGGCAAACGCCGGCAGCCGTGCGACGAAATCCCGTTCGAACGCCAGGTAACGATCCTGGGTCGGCAGGTAGCGAATCGTCGGCTCGACCCGTGGAATATCCCTGGACGACAGCTTGAGCACCCGGTTGCTGCTCTGGTTCCAGAACCAGGCGATGGTCCGTGTGCCGAAACTGTTGGACTGATAGTTCAGCACCCACCAATCGCCGTGTCCACGGCAAGCCTGCACCCTGCCATGGAAGGTGCGCAGCGTGATCGTGCGCTTGGGCTGCGTGACGAAATACTGTGTCTGCTGGCGAATCTCGCTGCCAAACCCATCCAGCACCGCCCTGCTCGCGCTGCCGGTCACGAAGTTGAAACGCCACGCCTCCAATACCCGCTCGGCCCAACCCGCATCCTCCGGATTCTGGCGCTGGCCCTGGCTGAACAGCAGCACTTCGTCGTTGCCCAGGTACAGGCTGGAGGCCCAGTCCTGGGCACCGCCTGCGGGCATCGACCGGGCAGCCGCGGCCTGGCCCGGCTGCTCCTCATCCCAGATCCAGCACCGCGGCCCGTTGTATTGCATGAACAGCAAACGACGGGGGCCGATCTGCAGGATCGCCACGTCATCCGGGCACTCGAAAATCACCTCACTGGAGTCCGCGGTGATGCGCCAGATACGCGTGAGGTGTTCCGGCTCATACAGGCGCTGGCGTTCGAATATCCGCGAACCCATGACCAGAGTGGCCCACTCGAACTCCGGCCAATCGACCCCCGCCGGACCGAAAGGCTGGATTGCCTGCCCCTGGCAGGTTTCATAGCGGAACCGGTCTTCGCCGTGGCGCTCCCCCCTCTTGACGCGGCGCTTCCACAGGCTGCGCTCGGGGCTGGCATGGATGAGTTGCAGGTCCGCCCCGTCCGTGCCATCGGCTCGGTGCTCGAGCATGTCCTGTTCGGTTGGCGGCCATGGGTTGTAATTGATCAGGAAACACTGCCAGTGCTCTTCGTCCTGCTCGGTGATCGAGGCCCAACCGTTGCTGTAGTGGGTCTCGTCAACGTAGGTGGCGCCCGGATAGTGGTGCACCTCCTGCCGCCAGTTCAGCTTGCGGCGCTTGCCCCTGGCCTTGTCGGGCTCGGGCACGGACGGCTGTTGTGCTCCGATCAAGATCGGGGTGAGCCTTGGCTCGCCGTGATCCTTCTCCCAGTACCGGGCAAAGGCCCGGCGTTGTTCAACAGGCACGATGACTAGCCGATAGTCATCGGCTCCGGCATCCAGGTTCCACACGTCGTAGCCCTGCTGCGCCAACAGGGGCACCAGGGCCTGCAGGCAGACTTCAGCCATTTCGTTGGACAATTCATCCAGCAGCGCCTCGAACCCTGCGCCGGAAAATACGCTGATCTGGGGATAGTAATGCTGGAACAGCGCGAGCAGCTCGCCGCCAGGTATTTTCCAATCGACATGAAGCCGTGGATCGAATGGGGATTGCATCAGCGGCCTTCCTCGGCGATTGAGGTGCACATCTTAGACTCACACCCGTCGGGCCGCCTATCGGCGCCAGGCGACCCCGTTCACAAATAGCGGATGATACGAATCGCCACTCTACAAGTCGCCACTCTACAACGAACCCCTTCCCTGTCCGGTAGCCGGCAATTCCCGGGTCGGCTCCTTCGGCCCGATGAAGAACCAGAGCACCAGCCCCAGCACCGGCACCCAGATCAACACGACGATCCATAATCCCTTGGTGCCGGCGCTCCGTCCGCTCCTGAGCACACTCCTGATGGCCCACAACTCGACCAGCAACACCACCACCGCCAGGGCGATCCAGACATATTCGATTTGCATGGTTTTCCTCCCTTGTGTCTGACGTTAGGTAGGAGCCAGTGGCGAGGGTTCATTCGGATTTGATGGGGTTTGCGCCTCACTCCCGAAAACCGCGCGAATCGTCGGAATTTACAGCCCCTGCTAAGAGGGATATCCTTTTGCCACCTATGAGAATCAGACTCATTTCCCAAAAGGCATCCCGTTGACTCAGCATTCCCACTGCCCCACGCCCATGCTCAAGGACAGCGAAACAGGCGTCTATTCCAAACCCCGCATCTTCCTGCACTGGTTATCTGCCGCCGTGATCCTGTGGGCGACCTTCAGCGGCTTCGGCGTGACCCTGCTGGATCAGCACGCGCCATTTCGGCAATGGGTCGAGTCGTTCAACCCTCAACTCACCAGCCTTTTCATCCCGTTTTTCGCCTGGCGTCTCTGGCTCGCGATAAAGTCCCCCGCGCACCCCGCCCACCGTGGCTGGCAGGCTCGCCTGGCCGGGCTTGCCCATGTGGCGATCTATGCCACGGTGACTGCCGTGCTGGTCACGGGGGTGCTGATGATGAATCACCCGGTGGAGATACTCGATCTGTTCGAGTTGCCACAGTGGGTTCATTCCAGATCCGCGTTGCTGCAACTGCATCAGGAACACCATGTCATGTGCGCACTGCTCGGCGGATTGGTTGCGCTGCACCTGCTGGCGGTGGTGCAACATCAGCTGATGGGAAGGTCGGTATTGGGCAGGATGCTCAATCGCCAACCTCGCCCGGAAAACCGATGACATCCCTGCAACGTTGAACCGGCCACTCAGGCTGGGCTCGAAACCTGCTCACGCAACCTACTTTCCCCGTCACCTGTTACCAGTGTGTAGCCGTCTGTTAAACATTGAAAAACAATGTAATTCCATCGTCCCGAGGCTTGTAGAGGATCGGCTGTTGCCTATTTACTAACGCAAATTGCCTATCAACCACTTGTCCGCAAAAGTGGTCGAGCGGTTTCTCATCCCGCGACAAGACAGCCCGAACCGAGAGGATTTGCCTGGTGCCCCATCTAACCTTCCGCCGCGCCGAACCGGCTGATTCATCGACCTGCATCAGGATCCGCGGGTTGACGAGAGAAAATGCGTTCACCGAGGAGGATCTGCGCGCCCTGGGGATCACCGTCGAGTCCTGGAGCGCAGGCATCCTGGACGGCAGCGCTCCCGGCTTCGTCGCCTGCGTGGACGGCCAGATCGTCGGCTACTGTTTTGGTGACCGGGATACCGGGGAAATCACCGTGCTGGCCCTGCTACCCGCCTACGAGGGCCAGGGCATCGGTAAACACCTGCTGGCGATGATGACCGATACCTTGCGAGATCAAGGGTTCAAGCGCTTGTTCCTGGCATGTGCCAGCGACCCGAGCGTACGCTCCTACGGTTTCTACCGGCACCTGGGCTGGACCTCGACAGGCACGCTGGATGAAGCTGGAGACGAGATACTGGAAATATCGGTTGGATGATTGTGGATCTCTCAATCACTCATCCCAAACGCCTTATCCAACCCCTTGGCGCCCTTGGACGTCAGACTCAGGGCGCGTGAATCAAGATGACGGCTGACCCAGCCACGCTTGAGCAGCAACTCCAGCAACGCCGCCCCCAACGCCCCACCGATATGCGGAGAACGTTCGCTCCAGTCCAGGCAGGGATAGGCCAGGCGTCGGCGCTGGCGGGACACCGCCTCGACATCGATGCCCAAACGAACCAGGGCGCTGGTTCCCTGTGCCGTCAAGCGGTAATCCCTGCCCGCAGCCTCGATCCAGTTTCCTCGTAACAGCGCGTCATGCAGCCTGACGGCGACCTCTCCCGCGATGTGGTCATAGCAGGTCCTGGCCTGCCGCAAGGCTGAAGGCGTTGCCGACTGGAACGGCACCACATCGCGGGCGCTGATTGCCAATAGCGCCTCCAGGGCCCGAGCCACCTGGGAATTGGCCAGGCGATAGTAGCGATGCCTGCCCTGCACCAGCATTTCAACCAGTCCCTGCTCACGCAGGCGCAGAAAGTGCCCGCTGGCCGAAGACGCACCGATATCAGCCACGGCCGCCAGTTCCGTGGCCGTACGTGCATGACCATCGAGCAGGCTGCAGAGCATTCGTGCCCGTGCCGGATCGGCGATCGCACCGGCGACGGCTGCCAGGGACAGGTCAGTTGTTTCTGCATCCATAGTTCACCATTACATGAAGTATCTCTGTCAGCGCGCATCATACTCGCCAAAAACCTGTTGAAAGGATGCATTCATGAAACAAGCGAATTTTTTTGGCCGAAAGGTCGTGGCAGCGACCTTCCTGATGGCGGTGTTTGGCTGGGGTATCGGTTTCTATGGGCCGCCGATCTTCCTTCACGCGGTGATCCAGCGCACCGGTTGGCCCCTGCCACTGTGTTCGGCGGCAGTTACCCTGCATTTCCTCGCGGGAATCCTGGTAGTGGTGAATCTGCCCCGGCTCTACAGGGGCCTCGGACTTCCTCTCACCACCGTGCTGGGTTCGGTGCTGCTGGGCGTCGGCATCTACGGCTGGTCCATCGCCGCCCAGCCCTACCAACTGTTCATCGCCGCGACCCTGAGCGGCCTGGGCTGGGTCACGCTCGGCGCGGCCGCCGTCAATGCGCTCATCTCTCCCTGGTTTGTGCTCAAGCGCCCATCCGCCCTGGCAACAGCCTATAACGGCGCGAGTATCGGTGGCGTGATTTTCTCCTCGGCCTGGGTGTACCTGATCGAGCGGATCGGCTTCAGCCAGGCGGCCCTCGTGATTGCCAGCGTGTCGACGGCGACCATTGCCGTGCTGGCAATCACGGTGTTCAGGTTCCGTCCGGAAATGCTCGGGCAGCATGCCGACGGTGCCGCACAACCGCCCGTGCAGCCAGCCGTTGCCCTCATGGCCGTAACCACCTCGCTCTGGCGCGATCGTTGCTTCGTCACCCTGGCGGTGGCCATGTCGCTGGGCCTGTTCGCCCAGATCGGGCTGGTCACTCACCTGTTTCTCATCCTGACCGGGCATGTCAGCGAGACCCGTGCCGGGCTGGCGATGGGATTGGCAACGGCAAGCGCAATCGCAGGTCGCACACTGGTGGGCTGGCTGATGCCAGCGGGGGCGAATCGCCGCAACGTCGCCTGCCTGAGCTACGGTTGCCAACTGCTCGGCTGCCTGGTGCTGACTGGGCTGGGAGCTTTCCCTGAGTCGCTGTGGGTCGGGGTCATCCTGTTCGGCGTAGGCATCGGCAACGCCACCTCGCTGCCACCGCTGATTGCACAAGTGGAGTTTCCAGGGGCGCAGACCCAGCGAGTGGTCACGCTGATCGTTGCCACGGCCCAAGGCTGCTATGCCTTTGCGCCGGCCTTGTTCGGTGCGCTCAAGAGCCTGGCCGGCGCCGCACAGGGGGAACTTCTGCTGCTGGGCTGCGCGGCTATGGTCCAGGGCTTGGCGATCCTCTCCCTGCAGTTGGGCAGACAGGAACAAAGGCCTCTGCTACATGAACCGACGGCCTGATCCTTTCATCTTGCCGAGAACCACGCCGTGCTAGATTTTCCGCGTCGCCCCTCAAACACCGGGATGGAACGTGTCACTGACTGCTCGCCGCAAGGCACATGCCGGATTGAGATTTTGCATGGTGCTGTGCACCGCACTCTCGAGCGCCGCCTTCGCTGCCGTGGAACCGGACCCCGGCGGTTCCGGGATCGCCAGTGCCTGCCAACCCTCCGCCAGCAGTCCGTCTGCCAGGCAACTACTGGCTGCGGCGAGTCGGCAACTGAGCGCCACGCCCCAACCGCTGGCCCGTCTGCACACCGAAGGAACCCTGCCAGGCCAGGGCATGCGCGAACAGAGCATTGCCGCCGAGAGGGACTGGCCGATCCTGCGTCGGGCAGCACTGGCCTGGCGCCTGAACGGGGATCCACGCTATCTGAAGCAGGTCGATGAAGGCCTCGCGGCCTGGTTCAGCACCTATCAGCCGGATTTCAATCCGATCGACGAGACCCAACTTGAGCAACTGATCGAGGCCTACAAGCTGACCGCCGGACAGTTGCGGCCGCAGACCCGCGAGACCAGTCGCGCCTTCCTGCGCAACCTCGGCAATGGCTACCTGGCCCAGGTCGCCCAGTTCCATGGCGCCAAGGGGGGGACCCATACCAACAACTGGCAGAGCCATCGGGTCAAGCTCGTTACCCTGTCTGCAGCCGCGCTGGCTGACCGCCAGATGCTCAGGCAGGCCTTCGGGCTCTTTCGCCAACAGGTCGCCGATAACCTGCTGCCCGATGGCTCCGTTACCGACTTCAAGGAGCGCGATGCCCTGCACTACGTCGTCTATGACCTGGAGCCACTGGTCCAGGCCGCGCTGGCGGCCCGCCCCTACGGCATCGGCGGCAACTGGCTGGACTACCGCACACCAGGCGGCGCTTGGCTGGCGCACTCGCTCGACTGGCTCACGACCTACGCCAGCGGACAACGCAGCCACCAGGAGTTCGTCCATACCACCGTGAAATTCGACCGTGACCGTGCAGGTGTTGGCGAAAGCGGCTACAGCGGTAGCTGGGAACCGAAAAGCAGCAGCCAGTTGTATTGGCTGGCGGCACAGCTGGACCAGCGTTATCTGCCGCTCGCCCGGCAACTGGCGCCCAACCCGCCGGATTGGCTGGGCGCCTGCTACCTGAAATAGGTGACCCGCGATGTTTGCAAGGTCCCTGGGGGAGCCGGCTTGCTGGCGATAGCAATCGACCCGACGGCTTCAAACACCGAGCAGGCTTGCCGCCCATCGCGGAGAGCCGGCAAGCCGCACCCACGGGGATCGCACACGGCTCAGACCAGGGGTGTTTCCGGACAGGTGTCCGTTAGGCGATATCCAGGGACTTATTGGCGTTAGTCGGAAGGCATCGAACCGGCTAAAGTGCCCATACTGTTTCTGTCCCCGGATAACGCCCCCCATGACCCGACCCCGTTTCCTGCCCGACAACTTCACCCTGACACTGATCAGCGTGGTGATTCTCGCCAGCCTCCTGCCCGCCAGTGGCCAGGTGGCGGTCGGTTTCGGCTGGCTGACCAACATCGCCATCGCCCTGCTGTTCTTCCTGCACGGCGCCAAGCTCTCGCGCGAGTCGATCCTCGCCGGTGCCGGCCACTGGCGCCTGCACCTGCTGGTGTTCGGCCTGACCTTCGTGCTGTTCCCGCTGCTGGGCCTGGCGCTCAAGCCGGTGCTCTCGCCGCTGATCGGCGACTCGCTGTACATGGGCATGCTCTACCTCTGCGCCCTGCCCGCCACGGTGCAATCGGCGATCGCCTTCACTTCCCTGGCCCGAGGCAACGTACCGGCGGCCATCTGCAGCGCGGCGGCCTCCAGCCTGTTCGGCATTTTCCTCACGCCGCTGCTGGTGACCCTGCTGCTGAATGTGCATGGCGAGGGTAGCTCCACCCTCGATGCCATCGTGAAGATCAGCGTGCAACTGCTGCTGCCGTTCATTGCCGGCCAGATCGCCCGGCGCTGGATCGGCGCCTGGGTCGGCCGCAACAAGAGCTGGCTGAAGTTCGTCGACCAGGGTTCAATCCTGCTGGTGGTCTACAGCGCCTTCAGCGAAGCGGTGAACGAAGGCATCTGGCACCAGATCCCCGTCCGCGACCTGGCCGGCCTGGTGGTGGTCTGCTGTGTGGTGCTGGGTCTGGTTCTGGCAGCGTCGACCCTGCTGGGCAAGGCCTTCGGCTTCGACCAGGAAGACCGTATCACCATCCTGTTCTGCGGTTCGAAGAAGAGCCTGGCCACCGGCGTACCCATGGCCCAGGTGCTGTTCGCCGGCAGTACCATCGGCGTGCTGATCCTGCCGCTGATGCTGTTCCACCAGATCCAGCTGATGGTCTGCGCGGTGCTGGCCCAGCGCTACGCCAAGCGCCCGGAGTCGGTTGGCGAACTGATGGGCCAGGTCGATCCTTGAAGCCCTGCCAGGTTCACCCCCTGACTGTAGGAGCGTGGCTTGCCCGCGAAAAGGCCCCCAAGCCTCGCGCAGAACCCTAGAATCTCCCACAGAAGGCATTTCCGGTTCCCGCAGGGACGGTGGACCGGATCGGCAGTACCCTTGCCGAGTCAGCGACAGCGGCGCAGCATGTGCCGTACATAACAAGCAGCCATGAGGAAATCCAATGCTTCTGCACCTGTCGACCTGGACCGAGATCGGCCAGTTTCTCGAACGCAGCCGTACCATCGTCGTACCCATCGGCTCCAACGAGCAGCATGGCCCCACCGGGCTGCTGGGGACAGACTGGATGTGTCCGCAGATCATTGCCCATGAGGCGCAGAAAAGCGCCGATATCCTCATCGCTCCGACCTTCAACATCGGCATGGCTCAACACCACCTGGCGTTTCCAGGCACCCTCTCGCTGCGGCCGTCGACCTTCATCGCCGCCATCGGCGACTGGGTACGCTCCCTGGCCGGTCACGGCTTCGAGAAGATCCTGTTTCTCAACGGCCACGGCGGCAACATCGCCTCGATCGAGGCAGCGTTCTCCGAACTGTATGCCGAAGCCAGTTTCGCCAGGCGCCGCGCCGGTTTCGCCCTGAAGCTGTGCAACTGGTGGGACCTTGAGGGCGTCGGCGAATTGGCTCGTGAGCAGTTCCCGACCGGCCACGGCAGCCACGCCACGCCTTCGGAGATCGCTGTGACGCAGTGGGCCTATCCGGACGCCATCAAGTCGGCCGAGTACTCGCCGCAGATCGCCAACACCGGGCCGATCCGCGAAGCGCTCGACTTCCGTGCACGCTTCCCGGATGGCCGCATGGGCTCCGACCCGGCCCTGGCCAGCGTGGAAAAGGGCGGCGCTCTGGTGCACCTGGCGGCACAGAGCCTGGTGAAGGAAGTGCAAGCCTTCAGCCGCGAAGCACTCCCGTAGTGACACCCGGCCCCACGGGCAGCCCCGTGGGCCTCACTGCCTACTCCGCCGATCGACTCAACTCACCGATCTTCTCCAGCCGCGCCCGGACGATGTTGCGACTGATGTTCAGCAGGCGTCCGGTCTGCAACTGGTTGCCGTGACAATAGCGGTAGGCCGTGCGGAAAATGGTTTCCTCGATATGCTCGTACAGATCCGGGATATTGCGCTCGAACAAGGCATTGAGCGCGGCTTCGAGGTCCGCCGGGCCGCTGATCGCCCGTGTTGGCGGTGCGGGTTCGTCCTGCCGCACGCCACTGACCGGACGCATGTCCACCAGATGCAGGTCGGAAGGGGCCACCCGCTGATTGCGGCATACCAGCAAGGCGTGATGGATGGCGTTCTCCAACTCGCGGATGTTACCGGGCCAGCTGTGCTCCAGCAGTTTGCGTTCGGCCTCGCTGCTCAGTGATGCTCGGTTGTAGCCCAGGCGCTGGCAATGCTCCTCAAGGAAAAACTCTGCCAACGGCAGGATGTCTCCTGGGCGCTCGCGCAACGGCGGCAAGCGGATCGTCGCCACATGCAGACGATAGAACAGATCCTCACGGAAATTCCCCGCCACTACCGCGTCGGCCAGGTTGACGTTGGTCGCCGCCACCAGCCGCACATTGATCGGAATCGGCGTGCGCGAGCCGAGGCGTACCACTTCACGCTCCTGCAGCACTCGCAACAGCTTGACCTGCATGTTCAGTGGCAAGTCGCCAATCTCGTCGAGAAACAACGTGCCACCGTTGGCCGCCTCGAACCAGCCGGCCTTGTTCGTGGTGGCGCCGGTGAAGGCGCCCTTCTCATGGCCGAACAGCTCGCTCTCCACCAGCGTCTCGGCGAACGCTCCGCAGTTGACCGCGACAAAGGGTTCGCGCCCACGTCGGCTCAGATGATGGATGTGCCGCGCGACCAACTCCTTGCCGGTACCGGTCTCGCCGATGATCAGCGTGTTGGCCTCGCTGGGGGCCAGGCGCTCGATGCGGCTGAGCAGCTCCTGGGAGCGCGGGTCCTTGAAAACCAGAACGGTGGCACGCACCGACTTGGTCAATTCGCGGGCGTTGGGATGTGTGATCAGCGACATGGTGCATTCCTGGCAGTAAAAGCGCGCCCCCATAGTGCCCGAAGATTTTTAGACTAAATAATTATTAATTAATATTTATATATTCCCTGAAATCATATGCATGTTTTTTGTTACACGTCTGCTGCTGGAGCAGCAATCGGTCAGCAGCCGCCTGTGTATCAATCAACACATGATTGTCCCGACGATACTCGCCAGAACCCCTTGCGCCCTTGTCGACCGCGGTCTGCAGCGCAATGACGGTTCACTGGCACGCAACCTGCTCTGCCCCCTCGGGAACATCACACATTGGCCGCCAGCGGCGGATCGCCAGCAAGCCGGTCCCACAGAGGATCGGCATCGCTGTAGAGGGGGGAATTTCGATGAAAGGTTTCTGGCGCAACAGCCTGGCCGCCCTGGCCGGGTTACTGGTGAGCGTCGGCGCACTCGCCGAATCGGCACCGGCCTCGGTAAAGATCGCTATCGTGGCGTTCACGCAGGGTGGAAAGCCGGTGTTCGGCGGCATTCCCGGACGGGTGATCGAGGACGGCTGGCTGGAACAGCAGCTCAGCCAGCGTGGGGTCAAGCTGGAGTGGGTCGCCCTGCCCCACGCCGGCGCCGGTCCGCAGATCAACGAAGGTTTCAGCAACAACAGCATCGACTTCGCCGTGCGCGGCGACCTTCCCTCGGTGATCGCCGGTGCCGGTGGCGTACCAGGCAAGCTGATCGTACCGGGCGGCAGCGGCAACAACGTCTACCTGGTGGTGCCAGCCAACTCCACGGCCAGGTCCATCGAGGATCTGAAAGGCAAGCGCCTGGCGCTGCATCGCGGCCGCCCCTGGGAGTTCGCCTTCAGCAACTTCCTCGCCAGCAAACAGCTCACGCTCGACGATTTCAAGGTCGCCAACCTCAACCCTCAGGTCGGCGCCGCCGCCGTGTCCGCTGGCAAGGTCGACGCCGCGGTACTGCTCAACGAAGCCTATGCCCTGGAAGACAAGGGGGTCGGCAGGATCATCTGGTCGACCAAGCAGGGCAGCAACGACTGGCGCCTGGTCTCCGACCTGTGGGGCACCGACCTTTTCGTCGAGCGGCATCCGGACATCACCCAACTGCTCGCCACCGCCTGGGTCAAGGCCGCCTGGTGGATCTCCCAGCAACCGAACCAGGACGCCTACTACCAGTTGTCCTCCCGTGCCGGCATCAGTGAAAGCGTGCTGCGCCGCGACGACCAGGGCGACCCGGTGAGCTGGAAGGATCGCTGGGGCCCCAAGAGCGACCAGCAGCTCAAGGCCCACTACCAGGCCCTGAGCACCTACGCCCTGGCCAACCACCTGATTCGCGACAACTACGACATCACTCCGGCGCTGGCCACCCGCTACACCAACCAGGCGCTGATCGACCTGAACCTTACCGACTACTGGCCGAACCTGCGTGGCCAGATCACTCAACATCCATGACAGGAGTCCCGATGAGCATCGAATTCTTTACCCGCCTGCCGCTGCACGGCGAGACCCAGTTCCTCCCCGGCGACCCACGCAACCGCGGCGACTGGCACCGTGGCGGTCCGAGCACCGGCGCAGTCTCCGGCTTCAGCGTCGGCGACCACTTCACCTATATCGACTACCTCGGCCAGATCGCCCGCGCCGCGGAAATCAATGGCTTCGGCGGCGCACTGATGGTCAACGCACCGAGCGGTGAGGAACCCTGGACCGTCTGCTCGCTGCTGGCTCGGGAAACCCGTACGCTGAAATACGTCACTGCGTTCCAGCCCTACCACTACACGCCCTGGGTCGCTGTGCAACAAGCCGCGACCTACCAGCGCGCCACTGGCAACCGGTTGGTGTGGAACATCATCAACGGCGGTTCGGACACGATCCAGCGACAGGTCGGCGACTTCAGCGAGCATGACGAACGTTATGAACGCGCCATCGAGTTCATGGACGTCGTCAAGGGCTACTGGAACAACGAAACCTTCCACTACGACGGCAAGTTCTACAAGGCCGATGGCGGCGGCTTGCGCGGCCCGCAGAAGAAGGCCGAGCTGCCGCTGATCTGCACCGCCGGTTCGTCGATCGCGGCGCGGGAGTTCGCCGCGCGACACGCCGACTTCTACCTGATGCGCGCCGAGCACCCGACGGAAATCGCCGCGCTGATCGCCGACATCCGCGAACGCGCACTGAAGTACGGCCGCACCGGCATTCGCTTCGGCCTGTCCATCGATGTCATCACCCGCGAGACCGAGGAACTGGCGCTGACCGAAGCCAAGCGCTTCTTCGACGAGGGCATTGCCCGTGGCGCGGTGAAGGCCGTGGCGGCCCATGCCGGGCTGCGCACCGCGCGCAAGCTCAGCTACGAAAACGACTTTGCCCACAAGAGCGAGGCCCAGGGTTTCGAGGACTTCTTCATCCACCCCAACGTCTGGACCGGTTTCGGCTACATCGGCATTCCGCCCGGCTGCGCGCTGGTGGGCAGCCATGAAAACGTCGTGGCGCGGATTCGCGAATACAACGCCCTCGGCATCGATCTGTTCTTCCTCGCCGGCTACCCGCACCTGGAAGAAGCCTACCGCCTGGGCGAGCACATACTGCCGCACTTTCGTGGCGAACGCGGTGGCCTGAGCCGCACGGCTGAACCGCTGCTGGCACTCCACAGTGCCAACGGTCCGAGCGGAGCCTGATCACATGAGCCAGGATTCGCATTCACTCAGCCGGCGCGCCTTTCTTGGCCACAGCGCCGCCCTCGGTGGCGGGCTCATCCTCGGAGGCAGCCTGCTCGCCGGCTGCGGTCAGAAGGATGACAAGCCGGCAGCCAGCGCCGCCACCGACGACCAACCACGCTATGGCGGCCGGTTGCGCCTGGGTATCATCGACGGCAACCAGAACGGCAACCTGGACGCCCACAAACCCGTCGGCGGCGGCATCGTCCGCGGCTTTGCCCTATACAGCAAGCTCTGGGAATGGGATGAGCACATGCAACCACGCCTGGCTCTGGCCGAGCTCGCCGAACCGAATGCCGATGCCAGCCAGTGGACCCTGCGCCTGCGCCAGGGCCTGGAGTTCCACCACGGCAAGACCATCGACGCCGACGACCTGATCTTCTCCATCCGCCGCCTGACCGACCCGCAACTGGCCTCGCCCTATGCGGCGCTGCTGCACTGGGTCGATCGCGACAATCTGGTCAAGCTCGACTCGCGGACCGTACGCCTGGGCTTTCGCGAGGGCCGCAGCTACATGCCGCTGGCGGAAACCTGGGTCAACTTCGGCGGCATCGTCCCGGTGGATTACCATCCGGTGAACAACCCGGTCGGCGCCGGGCCGTTCAGGCTCAAAAGCTACAACCCCGGCCAGCGTTCACTGTTCACCCGTTTCGAGAACTACTACAAGGAAGGCAAGCCCTACGCCGACGAGCTGGAAATCATCGACTTCAAGGACCAGGTCGCGCGCCTGGCAGCCCTGCGCGCCGGGCAGATCGACATGGCCAACGTGATGCCCACCGAACAGCTTGAAGTGCTGCAGCGTGATCCGCGGGTACGCCTGCTGAAGTCGGTGAGCGGCAACTGGCTGTCGTTCGACATGAACCTGGACAAGCCGCCGTTCAACGACCCGCGGGTACGCGAGGCGTTCCGCCTGCTGGCCGATCGCGAGGAACTGGTGCGACGTGCGCTGAACGGCCAGGGCCGGGTCGCCAACGATCTGTATGCACCGAGCGATCCGACCTTCAACCACGACCTCGGGCCGCGGCCTTACGACCCGCAGAAGGCGGCGCAACTGCTCAAGGAGGCCGGCCAGGAAAAACTCGAGGTGGAACTGATCACCACCGCCGGCCCCGGCCTGTCTTCGGCACTGGTGCTGGCCGAACAGGCCAAGCGCGTTGGCGTGACCCTGAAGGTCAGGCAGGTCGACCAGGCGACGTTCGAGGGCCCGCAGCGCACCGACTGGGCTCTGAGCACCGGCGGCAGTATCGGGGCGCCGTTCCTGGCCAGCGCGATTCATACCGACGCGCCGTTCGCGGTGTCGAACAAAACCCACTTCAACGACCCGCAGTTCTCGCAAGTGTTCCTCGAAGCCATGGCCCAGCCCGACCTGCACAAGCGCACGGCCCTGGTCCACCAGGCCCAGCGCATCCAGTACGAGCGCGGCGGTCTGCTGATCTGGGGGTACGCAGACCTGCTCGACAGCGTCGCCACCCGGGTCGGCGGCGCAGCGGCGGAGGAATCGCTGTTCAGTACCTGGCGCTTCGAGCGCTTGTGGCTCAGGGACAGCGCCTGACTGTGGGTGACTCCAGGTTTTTGGGCACGGCTTGGGGGCCTCTTCGCGGCGATGCGGCGTCCCGACAAGCCCTGCTCCTGCAATGGGCGCGTCCGGATTCAACGCAGTACCTGTAGGAGTCGGGTCTGTCGGCGAACCACCGCAGGCGGCCACTCCCCTCCACCCACAACCTTTCCCTGTTTCCATCACCTTGGCATTCGAGGCGAGTTCGTCATGCCCTCTATCGCACGTTTTTTACCCGCGCCAGGCCCTGAAAACCTGCGCAAGAGCGCCCTGGCGCTGGCTATCCTGTCCAGCCTGACGCTGCCGGCGCACGCCGCCGACACCCAGTTGCAAACCGTCACCGTCAAGGCCAGCGCCAGCCAATCCGACGACGATGCCCTGCCCACCCGACCACCGTCCTCGGTCTACGGCGGCACGGAGGCCAAAGTCCTCGATACCCCGCGCTCGGTCACCCAGATCAACGCCGAGCAGTTGGCCAATGACCCGATACACAGCGCCGATGACCTGGTCAAATACGCCCCCGGTATCACCCGCGGCGGCGGCCAGAACGCCGGCATCGCCCCGCAATTCCGCGGCCAGGGCTCCGAGGTGTTCCAGGACGGCCAACGCGCCTACGGTGTGCGCCACCCGGCCAATTTCAACGCCTACGAAGGCGCTGACATCGTCGCCGGCCCGTCATCGGTGACCTATGGGTCGGTCTCCGGTAGCGGCGGCTACATCAACTACCTGAGCAAGAAGCCCGATTTCAGCACCTTCAGGACCAGGGTCAGCGGCGAGGTCGGTGCCTGGATACCGGACGGCACGTCCCGCGACTCGAGCAAGTTCAGCATCGACAACACCGGCCCCCTGAGCGACAACCTCGCCTACCGGGTCAGCATCACCAAGCAGCGCCAGCAGGACTTCTACGACAACGTCGACAACAACTTCGACGCTTTCTACGGTGCACTGGCCTGGCGCAACGACAACGTAAGGGTCGACTGGAACGCCAGCTACGACAACTACTACGACTACAACATCACCCACGGCTGGAACCGTGCCACCCAGGAACTGGTGGACAGCGGCAAGTACTACGCCGGGCGCGCCACGCCGATCATCCAGAATGGCACGACCCTGTGGTCACCGGTGCTCGCCTCCGGTGCTGCCGATGCGGCGACCCTGGGCTGGGTCCAGCGCCAGCGCAATGCCCAGGGCCAGTACACGGTGGTCGACGGCACGTTCCAGGCGGCCTCGCCGAATACCCAGGGCAGCCCCGGCACCCTGCGCGGCTGGGTGTACGACCCGAGCCTGGCGGGCAATGGGCTGACCTCGTTGTCGCCCCAAGTCGGCCAACGCGCCGAAGACCAGAACCGCTCAAGGCGCTTCACCACCCAGTTGCGGATCGAGGCCGACCTGTCGCCGACCATCACCCTGGCCAACAGCACGTTCTACCAGCGCTCCAGGGACCTCACCGATGCGGTCGGCTCGTTTCAGGTCAAATCCAAGGACAACATCTTCGACAACCGCTTCGAGTTCCACTGGAACAACGAACTGCGCCTGGGTGACTTCAGCCTGCGCGACGAGAGCAACAGCGGGCTGATCTACCGCCGCGAGTTCAACCAGTCGATCGCCGCCAACAACAGCTTCGGCTCAACCATCAACGCCTACGACTTGACCCTCGATCCCTCCGGCAAGAACCCCGGCACCCTGCTCGGTCTGACCGGCGCGAACCCGGCTGGCGGCAACGCGGCCTGGATCGGCCAGGCCGGCGTACCGCAGTACTCCAGCTACTACGGCTGGCTCAACCTGCCGGCCATGTACCCCATCGGCGGCGGGCTCTATGCCGAGTCGGTCGCCCCCTATACCGCCGAAAGCACCTGTACCACCAAGACCCTGTTCAGCCAGCACAACCTGCACTTCGGCGAACGGTTCGGGCTGAACGTCGGTGCCAGCCGCAGCTGGATCGATGCCGAGATCGACAACCCGTTCGTACTGCCGGGTGGCAACCCACGCAAGGACAGCCACGACTACCGGCTGTTCTCGGTGCAGGTCAGCCCCTACGTCAAGCCCACAGAAAACAGCACACTGTACTACACCTTCGACCGCTCGCTGGCGGTCAATACCGGGTTCTTCTCCAATGGCCTCGGCTGGGGCAGCGGTACCGGCGCCAACCAGCTCAACCCGCTGGCCTTCCAGAGCCTGAGCGTGCTGCATGAAGTGGGGCTGAAGGTCGAGGCCGTGCCCAGGGAGCTGTTTTTCACCCTGGCCGCCTTCAAGCAGGCCCGCGACCAGTCGCCGGACAGCAACAACAACATCGCCCGGCTGGTGATCAAGGGCGTCGAGTCGACCATCCGCTACCAGCCGGACGAGCACCTGCGCAGCGGCCTGAATCTGTCCAAACTCAATGCCTACAACGAATACACCTCGCAGGCCGGCTTCGCCTCGGCCGGGTTCATTCCCGACAACGGCACGGTGTTCGGCGATAACAACAGCCTCAACCAGCGGCCCTCCGGACGCTTCGACGCCGTGCAGATTCCCGAATACACCGCCAGTGGCTATGTCGACTATCGCTTCGACTCGGGCTTCGGTGCCGAGCTGTCCGGCTGGTGGACCAGCAACTGGTACCTGAACCTGAGCAAGACCGTGAAGATCCCCAACGAATACAACCTCGACCTGGCGCTGTACTACCGCCAGCCGCAGTGGAGCACCACCTTGCGGGTGCTCAACCTGACCAACGAGCTGAACTTCGTCAGCGGCTTGGCCGGTTCCACCAACACCTTCCTGCAACCCATGCCCGGACGCACCGTGCTGGCGCAGTTCGACTACCAGTTCTGACCCTTTCCCCCCAAAGAGGCAACCACGATGTCCATTGAATTTGTCGGCATGATCTTTCCCCGCCAGTGGTCCGAGACCCGAGGCGTACGCAGCCCGGACTTCGACCTGGAGTTCATTCGCCACCACGCCCGCAGCCACGAGCATGCCGGTTTCGACCGGGTCCTGATCGCCAGCGGCCCGGGCAGTGCCGACAGCCTGCAGATCGCCGCCTACGCGGCGGCCCATACCGAACGCCTGGGTTTCATGATCGCCCATCGCCCGGCGCTGACCGCTCCTACCGTTGCGGCACGCGCCTTCGCCACACTGGACCACACCACAGGCGGCGGGCGGATTCGCCTGCACGCGATTACCGGCATCAGCGCCGAACCCCAGGAAGGTGACACCCTGCTGGACAAGACCGAACGCTATCGGCGCACCGACGAATACCTGGAAATCGTCCGGCGCACCTGGACCGAAGAGCAACCGTTCGATTTCGAGGGCAAGTATTTCAACATCAAGGGTGCGTTTTCCCCGGTCAAGCCGTTGCAGCAGCCGCATATCCCGATCTCGTTCGGCGGCTCGTCGGACATCGCCTACCAGATCGCCGTCAAGCATGCGGACCTTTATGCGCTGTGGGGCGAGCCGCTGAGCGGCGTCGCCGAGCAGATCGGCAAGCTCAAGGCCGCAGCGCAGGCAGCGGGTGTTGCGACGCCGCGGGTGAGTCTGTCGGTGCGGCTGATCCTCGGCGCCACCGAGGAACTGGCCTGGCAGCGGGCCGAGCAGATCCTGGCACAGATCAAGGCCAACCCGCAGTTCGCGGCGGGCAGCCCTTGGCAGAAGCGCATCAAGGGCACCGGTTCCGAACGGCTGCTGGCAGCGGCAGCGTTGGGCGACCGGCACGACCGGGCGTTGTGGATGCCGACGGCGACAGCGGTGGGTGCCTATGGCGACACCACGGCGCTGGTCGGCACGCCTGAAACGGTGGCCCAGGCGCTGCTCGACTATGTGGATCTCGGCGTGACGACTTTCCTGAACCGAGGTTACGACCCGCTCTATGACACGATCGACTATGGGCGCTGGATCATCCCGGCCGTACGTGAAGAGGCAGAGCGGCGCAAGGCGCGGGTAGCATAGGTGGGGAGCGGTATCATGGCCGATACCGCTATCGCCAGCAAGCGGAGCTCCGCCAGGCCGCCTCCCACAGCGTCATATGCTGCCGGCCGTATCGAGTACACTTGCGACACAGGTCTTGTTGCGTACACAAAACCTGTGGGCAGGCTTGCTGGCGATCACCGCGCAGCGGTGCCTTATCAGCGCAAACCCAGCAACGTCGGCGAATGCTCCAGCAACGAGCGGGTATATTCCGCCTCCGGGCGATCCAGTACCTCATCCACCGCTCCCTGCTCGACCACCCGCCCCTGCCTGAGCACCAGCACCCGGTCCGCAATCGCCCGGACCACCCCCAGGTCATGGGTCACGAACAGCAGGGTCAGGCCCTCCTCCTGCAACTGCCGCAACAACGCCAGGATCGAAGCCTGCACCGACACATCCAGCGCCGAGGTGATCTCGTCGCAGATCAGCAGCGTCGGCTCGCACACCAGCGCCCGGGCAATCGCCACACGTTGGCGCTCGCCGCCCGACAGGCTGTGGGGATACAACTCCATCACCGCCGCCGGCAACGACACGCGCCTGAGCACCGCCTCCACCCGCTCGCAGGCCTGGCGACCCTTGATACCGAAGAAGTGCTGCAACGGCGCGCTCAAGGTCTGGAACACCGTCTGCCGCGGATTCAGCGCCCGATAGGGATTCTGGAAGATGTACTGGATGCGGTGTCGCAAGCCCTTCTCGCGCCCGCGCGCCTCCAGGCTCAATGCCTGCCCGGCAAAACGCAGCTCGCCCTCGGCATTCTCCCCCAGTCCGGCCACGGCACGGGCCAGGCTGGTCTTGCCAGAGCCGGACTCGCCCACCAGCGCCAGACACTCCCCCGGCAGCAGTTGCAGCGACACGTCGAACAGCACCTGCCGGTCATACGCCACGTTCAGCCGCTCGACCTCCAGCAAGGGTTCCGTCGCCGAGCCAGCCGTCACCTGCCCCAATACTGCCTGGGCGAGCCAATGCAAGGGTTCACGATGGGGAGCCAGGCAAGCCACCGCCTGCCCCGTCGCCCACTCGCTCAGGGCCGGTTCCGCCGCCGTGCACTCGGCCCGGGACCACGCGCAACGCGGCGCAAACGCACAACCTCGCGGACGTTGCCCCGGTGCTGGTGCCTGACCGGCAATCGCCTGCAGATCGCGGCGCTGGGCGACATCCGGAATCGCCGCGAGCAAGCCACGGGTATACGGATGGGCCGGCCGCGCAAACAGCGCGTCCCGCCCGGCGATCTCCACCAGCCGTCCGGCGTACATCACCATGACCCGGTCCACCAGGTCCTTGATCACCGCCAGGTCATGAGACACGTACACCGCCGCCACACCTTGGCGCTTGCACAGGTCGCGCAGGGTCTCGAGGATATGCGCCTGGGTGCTGACGTCCAGGGCGGTCGTCGGCTCGTCAAGCACGATCAGCCGTGGCCGCAGCACGAAGGCCAACGCCAGCATGACCCGCTGTTGCTGACCACCAGACAGCTGATGGGGAAAGCGCCGCAGGAACGCCTCGTCATCCGGCAGCCCGACATCGCACAGGGTCTGGCCGATACGCTGGCGCACGCCAGCACGGCTCAGCCCGTCCTGATGGGTTTCCAGGGTTTCGCGCAACAGCTGGCCGATACGCAATGCCGGGTTCAGCGCCGTGGCCGGGTCCTGGGCGACATAGCCGATCAGGCTGCCGCGGGCCCGGCGCAGGTCCTCGCCACGCAGCTCCAGCAATGCCTGCCCAGCCACCTCAATCCTGCCGCCGACGATCCGCGCCCCTCGTCGGGCATGCGCCAGCAGCGCGGTGGCCAGGGTGGTCTTGCCGGAACCGGATTCGCCCACCAGGCCGAGAATCTCACCGGCGTCCACCGCAAACGACACCCCCGACAGCACATCGACCTGGGCCGACAGCTCGACTCGCAGATCGCTCACCCGCAGCACCTGAACGCCTGCCTGCAAGCGTGGCTCCATTTCGGCAATGGCATTCATGCTGACTGGTCTCCGATCCGCGAACTGCTGCGGCCGATACCCTCGGCGAAGATGTTCGTGCCATAGGCGAAAATGCCAACCAGCAACGCCGGCGCCAGCACCGCCCATGGCTGCACCAGCAGGCCGGCCTGGTTTTCATTGATCATCAGGCCCCAGTCGGCGGCCGGTGGCGCCACGCCATAGCCGAGGAAACTCAGGCCCGAGAGCATGCCGATGCCCCAGGTCAGCATGTTGCCCAGGTGCACCAGCAGTGGCGTCAGAATATTCGGCAGGATCTCGCGGAACAGAATGCGCCGGCGCGAATACCCCATCATCTGCGCCGCCTCGACGAACTCCTGCCCGGCCACGCTGACCGCGCAGCCACGGGCCAGGCGGATCACGCCGGGGATAAAGGCAATCGCCACGGTCAGCACGATCAGCCAGGGTGCCCGGCCGAGCATGGAGACGATCAGCAGTACCAGGATCAGGTCGGGAAATGCCAGCGATACATCCGCCAGCCAACTGATCCACTGGTCCAGCCGTCGTCGCGACAGCCCCGCCAGCAGTCCCAGGGTACTGCCCGCCGCCAGGGCGATGAGGGCAGCCGCCACCGACATCCACAGGACCGACAGCCCACCGCTGAGCAGCCGCGACAGCACGTCATGCCCCAGGAAGTCGTAGCCCAGCCAGGCACCGGCCTGCGGCGCCCCATAAACCTGGCCGACCATGTCGGTGCTGCCATGGGGTGCCAGCCACGGGCCGAGCAGCGCCAGCAGCACCACCGCCAGGGTGATCAGGGCGCCCTTGCGGGTCTGCGGTTCGGCCAGCCAGTGGCGCCCGCGCAACAATCGGATATCACTCATGTATCACCTCTCAAGGCGCCTTCGGCGAGCGCCGCCACCAGGGCTGAATACCGCGCTGGTTACGTTGGATCAGAGAGACCCGCCAGGCCGTGCGCAGCCTGGGGGTCGACAACACGGTCAGCAGGTCGGCCAGCAGGTTGATCAGCACCACGCTGAGGGTGATGACCAATACGCAGGCCTGGATCATCGGCAGGTCGCGCATCTGGATGGCCGCGTTCAACAGCGTGCCGATCCCCGGATAGCTGAAGACCACCTCGGCCAGCAACGCGCCGCCGAGCAGGATGCGCAGGGTCAGCGCCACCCCCTGGATCGCTGGCACCAGCGCATTGGGCAGCGTATGCCGCCAGACGATGCGCCACTGCGGGATGCCGCGTAACCGGGCGGCGATGACATAGTCGGACTCCAGCGCCTCGATCATCGACGAGCGCACCAGGCGCGTCAGATACGGCAGGGTCGACAGGCTCAAGGCCACGACCGGCAATACCAGGAACTGCAGTTGCCGCAGCAGCGGACGCTCCGGATCGAGGATCGACACTGCCGGCAACAGGTCCATGTGTGGCATGGAAAACAGCAGCACCAGCGCGATGGCCAGCAGAAAACCTGGCGTCGCCTTGAGAAAGATCAGCAACGACAGGCTCCAGCGATCCAGGCGCCGGTCCCGGCGCAGCGCCAGGGCCACGCCGAGCGCCAGCGCCGCCGGCACCGCCAGGAGGAACACGCCCGCCACCAGTGCCAGGCTGTTGCCGAAACGGCTGAACAGAATGCCGGCGACCGCGGCGTTGGAATCCAGCGAGATCCCCAGGTCGCCGCTCAGGGCGCGCCCGAGCCAACGCAGGTACTGCAGAATGATCGGCTGGTCAAGCCCCAGTTGCTGGCGCAGGGTCAGTACACTTTGCAACGGCGCGTCGGGGCCGAGAATCACCCGGGCCGGGTCCGACGGCAGCGCCTGGGTGGCGATGAACACCACCAGGCTGATCACCCAGGCGGTCAGCAGGCCATAGCCCAGGCGACCGATGAACCAGGATAGCCAGACCGGTGTCCGCGAGGTCTTGCGATGGGCTTTACGCATGATTCAACCACAACTCGTCGAAACGCCAGGAGGCGAAGGTGGTCTGTTCCGGCGTCAGGCCGCCGACCCGCACCGAGGCGGCGTCGAGCACATCGCTGAAGCCCCAGATCAGCAGACCGCCACGCTCGTGCTGGATGCGCTGGGCTTCGTGCACCAGCAGCCTACGCGGCTCCAGTTGCGGTTGCGCCAGCGCCTGCTGGTACAGCGCGCTGAAACGCTCGTCGTGGAAGTTGCTGCGGTTGTAGATCGCCTGGGGCGCATCGTTGTGCAACGCCGAGGCGAGGAAGCCGCGGGCCGGAGTGGAACCTGGCGACAGCAGCCAGCTCTCGCGCTGCGGGCCGTTGAACACCGAGCCATCGACCTGAGTGACCTTGATCTCCACCCCGGCCTTCTTCGCCTGCTGGGCAAACACCAGCGCGGCGTTGACCCCAGCCCCCGGGGTGGTGGTCAGTTCGACCCGCAGGTCCTGCTGGCCGGCCTGGCGCAGCAGCGAACGGGCCTGGTCCAGGTCGTATGGGCGCTGGGCGATCTCGTGGTTGTACGTGGGGTCCTGGGGTGAATAGAGATCATTGGCGATCCGTCCGAAACCATTGAGGCCGCGCTCCACCAGTTCCTTGCGATCGGCCAGCAGGCGGAACGCCTGGCGTACCCGCACATCCTGGAACGGTTCCCGGGCCAGATTGAGGTTGAAACCGGTGAACGAGGTGGTCGGCGATACGTAGAGCTTCAGGCGCGAGTCGGCCTTGAGCAACGCGCTGTGCTCGGCCTGCACGCCACTGGCGACGTCGATCTGTCCGGCGCGCAATGCCGCCGCGCGGGAAACCTGGTCCTTGAACTCGATGATTTCCAGTTCGTCGGCATAGGGCTGGCCGGGTTTGTAGTAATTCTCGAAACGGCGGTAGAGCGAGCGCTGTCCGGGGATGAAGCGCTTGAGCCGATACGGCCCGGCTCCCACCGGGTTGGTCACCGGGTCGTAGTCGGTGGGCACGATGCCGCCGAAGCTGATCAGGGTTTCGTCCAGAGGGAAGAAGCTCTGACCCTGTTTGAAGCGGATCTCGATCGTGCGCTTGTCGAGTTTGCGCAGCGCCGAGCGGTCGATGGCACCGACCAGTCCGGCATAGGGTGAGGCCAGCTTGGGGTCGGTGAGGCGAAGGATCGAGAACAGCATGTCGTCGGCATCGATGCTCTTGCCGTGGTGGAACTCCAGGCCCGGCCTGATGCGGATGGTCCAGGCGCTGGCGTCGGCATTCGGCTCGGCGAACTCGGCCAGGGCCAGGCGCGTGCTGACGTCAGGGTTCCATTCCCAGAATTTGCTGTACAGCGCCCAGCCACGAATGATCCCGCCGCCCACCGGCTTGTGGGCATCGAGGTTGCCGGCCTGGTCGCCATCGATGATGCCGACCCGCAGCCGGCCCCCATGCACCGGGGTCGCGGATAACATACCGGTCGCCGCGCTCGCGTCGCGGTTGTCGCAGCCGCCGAGCAGGCTGCTGCCGAGCAGCAGGCCACCGCCGACCGCCAGGCTGTTGCCGAGAAACGCCCGGCGGGAAAATTCCTGACTCATGAGCGCTTCCTCAGGCCGGCTCGGCAACTGCTGCGCGGGTTTTCACCCCCAGTCTGGGGACGTCGAAACCGTGATCCAGATTGAGCAAGGGGAACAGCAGGTCGGCAACACGATGCGCCTCGTCGATCAGCGGGAAGCCGGAGAGGATGAAGGCCGAGGTACCCTGGGCCTCGTATTCGCGGATCCGCTCGGCGACCTGTTCAGCGCTACCCACCAGGTAGGTGCCGGCGGCCGGGCCGAGGATGTTGAAGCCGAACAGGCTCGGGCCGAGCCAGATGTTGGGGTAAATCTCCAGGTCGCGGGCCTTGGGCAGGCGTCCGGCGCGGATGCTCTCGACGTTGCGCTGGATCTGCGGGTCATCGCTGTGGAAGTTGTCCAGCGTCGCCCCCGGCGGCAACTGCCGCTCGATGGCGGCGCGGGCGGTTTGCAGCGAGGTGCGCTGCAGCAGTTTTTCCGCGTGGGCCCAGGCCTCCTCTTCGGTTTCGCGGACGATGATCTGCAACCGGGTGCCAAAGGTCAGCTCGCGACCGATCTTCGCCGCCTCGGCGGCCACCTTGCGGAACTTCTCGCCCAGTGCCGGTGGCGTATTGGCGAAGCTCAGGTAGACGTCGAGCAGTTGCACCGAGTGCGCCACCCCTGGCGCCGAGGTGCCGGCCCCCCACAGCGGAATGCCGGGCTTCTGCTTCGGCGGGTGCCAGCCGCCCAGCGGATGCCCGGCCGCGCCAGGCGAGCGTGGCGCCAGTTTGACGTAGCGGCCGTCGTAGCCGTCGGTTTCACCGGCATAGATGCTCTGGAAACTGCGCCAGTATTCGAGGCTGAAATCGTAGCGTTCGTCGTGCGGGTAATGTACACCGAGGGTCGCCAGGCCCGCATCGTTACCATTGACCACATTGAACAGCAGGCGGCCGTTGGAGAACTGATCGAAGGTCAGCGCCCACTTGGCCAGGACCGCCGGCGACAGCTCGCCTGGGTGTTGCGCGACCAGAAAACGCAGGCGCTTGGTCGCATCGATCAGGGCCGCCGACACGGCCAGGCTTTCGTTGGGGCTCGAACCGAGCAGGGAACCGTAGTAGCCCAGCCGGTCACTGGCCACCGCCAGTTGTTTGAGGTGTTCGAAATCGGTTTTCCAGCGGCCCTCGGGTTCCCACGGATAAGGTCCATCGGGAGTGGTGAGGTACCAGAGTATCTTTACGGCCATGTTCATGTTCCTTGAAATATTACGGTGGCTCCACGGGAGCACGCATTTCCCTGTCGAAGCCGGCTTGCTGGCGATAGCGAGCTGTCTATCACCATGGAGGGTCGCCTTTGGCGGATCGCCAGCAAGCCGGCTCCCACAGGGGGCGGGGGCGCCTCAAAAGGAGTCAGTTGTGACGGTCGATCGCCGGCACCAACCCCAGCTCCGTGGCCCGCTCGTACAAGCCGCTCATTTTCCACTGCTGGGTCAGCACGCCCGGCCCATAGGGCCGCGAACCACCGAGGGCATCGGCCAACAGTTGCAACTGGGCACCCTCCTCCAGCAGCAGGATGAATTCCGCCGTGGCGCGCAGGCCCTGCTTGCCCCAAACGGTGGAACCGCCGTTGGCCTCCAGGATCGCCAGGTTGAAGGGGTTCTCGGCGATCTTCTCGAGGATGAAATCCACTTCGGCCTGGCGCCGGTCGATGTACACCGGCAGCTCGCGTGCCAGCTGGTAGCGCTGCACCGGCACGTAATGAAACGGCAAGGTCCGGTGGGTCTGGGCCCAAGCGCCGAGGTACGGCGAATGCACGTGGGAAACGGTGGTGATATCGGTATGCTGCTGGAATAGCCTGGTGTAGCGCCCCAGGCCACCCTTGCCCTTGCCGAGCAGCACGTTCCCGGCAAAGTCGGTGACCGTCGCCTGCAGCGGCTTGCGGTAGTTCCACGGGCCACCGTAGTTGACCGAGACCAGCAGTTCGCGTCCCGGAACCCGTTCGATAAAGCCGACGGTGCCATTGGCGGTGATGGTGTGGGTCTCGCGGAAAACAGTGAATGCCTCCTCGGCCTCCACCAGCACCTTGTCGACGAAGGCTTGCAGTTCCTTGTCCAGCAGCGCTTCGTTCACGGACGATTCATTGAGCAGTGCAGTCATGGCAGTTCTCCAGTTTCAGGCGCGGCGCTTGGCCAACAGTTCATGGGCGGCTTGCAGGGGGCGCGGATCGACCCAGTCGGCGATGGTGAAATCGCCTTCGAGGAAACCGTGCAGGTACAGGAAATCCTTCTGGATACCGAGGAACTCCAGACGTTGTGGCGACAGGTCCGGAGCCAGTGTGGTGTGGAACTCGCCGCGATAGGCCTCGGCCACCCCGGCGCTGCCGGCGCGGGTCTCCTCTTGGAGGATGCTGTTGAGCGCCTCACGGTTGCCGGCCGCCCATTCGGCGGCCCTGAGGGTTTGCGCGAGGAAGCGCACGACCACATCGAAATGGTTGTCCAGCAGGCTCTGGTGCACGGTGATCGGTCGCGGTGTGCCGTTGTTGATGCGGTAGCGCGGCTCGGCGATCAGGTCCAGGTCGATGCCCACCACCAGGCCCAAGCGCCGTGCGGCGTCGGCTGCCGAGGCGCCCTTGACGTAGACCGCATCGACCTCGCCACGGGCCAGGTAGTCCAGCCCCGACCATAGCCGCTGCAGCCCGGCACGCGGGTCGCTGGCCAGTTCCTGGTCCAGCAGGGCCACTTCCACCAGTTCGACGTCATCGAAACCCAGCCCGGCCAGGCTCAGCGCACCCTTGTAGCCGTGCAGGCTCATGGCCCGGGCGATGCTGCCCGGGCGGCTGGCGCCCCAGGCCGGGAGGGCCAGGCGCTTGCCCTTGAGGTGTTCGGGGCGGCTGATGCCGGAATCGGGGCGAACCAGGATCGTCTGCCACTCCTCGATCCAGGTCAGGCCGATCAGCCGGCTCGGCGCACCGGCCGCGCGGGCCGCCAAGGCCGGCACGTTGCCGCCTTCGCGAAACAGCCCCGGCAGTTGGTGATCGTAGTGATGGTGGCCCAGTTGGCGGGCCTCCTGCAGGGTCGAGACCGGCAGACCTTCGGCGGCGAACTCCTCGCCGAGCCAGCCGAGTTTGTAGGCGATGCCGGAGGCGGTAGGCACCGGGCAGCGGGTGAACCAGATCTGGTCCAGCTCGGTCCGGGCCTCTGGCTCGGGCAGGGTAGCGACAGCGGTCATGGGCAGCTCCATTGGTTTGGGCAAGTCGATACGGGTGCCATTGCAGCGCCCGTGCCAAGAGCTGAAGGCATTGGTTTCAAAGGGCTGCAGCCAGATCACCGGAGATCGGCGGGGATAAATTGCTGATGGTCCAGCAGTATTGCGCCGGGATTGCTGCTGGCTGAGCAGTCACCTCCCGACGCTGCTGCTCCAGCAGCAGTCGCCCTTTGACGGGTGCCTCTCGGCAAAGCGGCAAGTCAGGCCCTGCAAGGCTCACAGCCCGGTTTCACAGCGCTGGCGCAGAACTTGCTCAAGGCCCGGCAACGCCGCTGCCTTGCCTCGTGACCTGCAAGAGCCGGCTTGCTGGCGTTAGCGATCCAGCAGTCGACATCCGCGTCGTCTGACACTCCGCCATCACCAGCAAGCCGGTTCCTACAGGGAGAGCACCTCCCCACGAGACACAAGACGGACTCATCCAGTGAATTGCCAGAGGTAGAACATGAGCAAGCTCGAACGCCCCCCCCTCACCCCGTCGCTGCAGGAGCAACCGCCCGTGCGCCTGCTGCGCAGCGAAGCTGAGGCCATCGAGGCCGCCCGGGAAATTGCCCGAGAGATCGCCGAGATCGCCGCCGATAGCCGGCAGAATGGCCAACTGCCGCGGCGCCAGGCGCAGTTGCTGTCGGCCAGCGGCATCACCGCCATCGGTGTACCCAAGGCCCATGGCGGCCTGGGGGCGTCGGTGGCAACCATCGTCGAAACCGTACGGCTGATTTCGGTGGCCGACGGCGGGGTCGGCCAGCTACTGCAGATCCACAACGTGATGCTGCGCGGCGTGATCGGCTACCCAGACGAGGTGCGCGACCGTGTGCTCGCCGATGTGCTGGCCGGCAAGCGCCTGGGTAACGCCCTGGCGGAAGTCGGCGGGAAGAACAAATTCGCCCTCAAGACCCGTGTCGATCGCCGCGAGGACGGCACGCTGGTACTCAACGGCAGCAAGTTCTACTCCACCGGTTCCTACCTGTCCGAATGGATTTCCCTGACCGCCGCCAGCGATGACGGCGGCGCCGGCATACTGCTGCATCGCGACACCCCGGGCCTGACCCTGGTGGACGACTGGGACGCGTTCGGCCAAAAGAACTCGGTCAGCGGCACGGTGATCTTTGACAACATCGAGCTGGACGAGCGTTTCGTCTCACGGCGCAAGGGTCCGATGAAACGCACCGGGCTGACCTTCCCGCAGATTCTGCACGCGGCCATCGACACCGGCATTGCCGCCGGCGCCCTGGACGCGGCCGTCGACTACCTCAGGCACAACGCCCGTGCCTGGGTGGAGAGTGGTGTCGAGCAGGCCAGCGAAGAACCGCACATCATCAAGCAGATCGGCGAGTACGCCGTGGCTCTGCGCGCCGCCGAGTCGCTGCTGCGCGATGCCGCACGGGTGTTCGACCGGCATGAGCTGGACCCGGAGAACAAGGCGCTGCAAGACGAACTGATCCTATCGGTGGCTACCGCCCGGGCCCACGCCGACAGCGCTTCGCTGAAAATCTCCAGCGACATCTTCTCGCTGCTCGGCGCCAGCTCGTCCCTGAGCAAATGGAACCTGGACCGTTTCTGGCGCAATGCGCGGGTGCACACCACCCACGACCCGATTCGCTGGCGCCTGCACCACGTCGGCAACTACTACCTCAACGGCGTCGACCCCGGCGAGTACACCGCCATTCTCAACGCCAAGGAAAAACAGGGCGCCACCACCCGCTGAGCCCCTCATCCCCTCTTAGTGGCCTGTGTGGCTGGCGATAGCGACTCAACAGTCGACCTCCACGTCGTCTGAAACACCGCCATCGCCAGCAAGCCGGCGCCCACAGGAAGACAACCAGAGGGGATGGTCCGCAATTCTTCTGTCGAGCCTTTCATGAGCGAAAAACACCCCCTGCTCCGCAGCCTGGCGATCTATCGCGAGATGCCCTGGCGTTTCGTGCTGGTGGCCGCGTTGTTCATCAGCGTCAACATGGGCCTGGTCTGGCAGCAATGGCTGATCGGCCACGCGGTCAACGATGTCAGTGCCGGCCGCGCCGTGGTCCGTCAGGCCGATGGCAGCCTGGACGCCAGCCTTGGCTGGTACTGGTTCTGGCTGATGCTTGCCGTGGCCACCCTGCGCGGCGTCTTGCAGTATGCCGCCGGCGTACTGTCGCTGGTGCTCAGCCAGGAACTGCTGACCCGCCTGCGCGAACGTATCCTCCTGCAGGTACAGAGCCTGCACCTGGGTTATCACTGGCAGCACGGCATGGGTGAGATGATCACCCGTACCACCCGCGATGCCGACAAGGTCCGCGATGCGCTGATCAGTTTCTGGCGCCAGGTGGTGGAAACGCCGCTGGTGGTGCTGGCCGCAGTCGGCCTGCTGGGCTGGTACGACCCGTTGCTGGGCTTGGTGCCGTTGCTGCTGACTGCCTTCGGCCTGTGGATCTTTGTGCTGCAGACCGAGCGCCTGGTGAGCCTGGACCGCGCCGTCGGTGCCGCCTACGACCGGGTCAACCAGGACCTCAGCGAAGGTATCGGCGGAGTCCGGGTGATCAAGTCGTTCGCCCTCGAACACCGACGCATCCGCCGCTTCGCCGAGCAGGTGGCGGTCTTCGCCGAACTCGCCCGCCAGGCCCTGGCCTACTCCAGCTCGCGTATCCCGCTGCCACAGGCAGTGGTCGCTCTCGGTCATGTCTGGATTCTGGTCTATGGTGCCCACCAGGTCGCGGTCGGACGACTGGGCATCGGCGAACTGGTGACCTCGCTGCTGATCGCCACCACCCTGGTGTTTCGCATCGAAGGCATCGGCCGGGTCATGCAGACCTTCGCCGATGCCCGCTCCAGCGCCGAACGGATCTGGCAACTGCTGGACGAACCGGCAGCGATCCGCAGCGGCCGCGAAAGGTTGCCAGCCACGCCCGTGGGACTGAAGCTGGAACAGGTCAGCGTCAGCGCCCCCGGTGGCGGCCGGAATATCCTGCATGACTGCTCCCTGACCTTGCTGCCCGGCGAAGTGGTGGCCCTGGTTGGCGCCACCGGCACCGGCAAGAGCCTGCTGGCCAGTCTGCTGCCGCGCCTTGGCGATGTCGGCGCTGGCCGTCTGCTGCTCGGCAACGACAGCAGTGGCTGGCAGGACATCCGCCAACTGGACCTGACCGAATTGCGCCGGCGGGTGCATGTGGTGCCCCAGGAAAGCTTCCTGTTCTCCGACACCCTGGCGGCCAACCTGCGCCTGGCCGCGCCGGCCGCCAGCGACGAGCAGTTGCGTGAAGGGCTGCGCCTGGCCGCTGCCGAGGAAGTATTGGAACGCCTGCCCCAGGGCCTGGCAACGCCGCTGGGCGATCGCGGCGTGACCCTGTCCGGCGGCCAGCGCCAACGCCTGAGCCTGGCCCGCGCCCTGCTCGGCGCCCCGGATATCCTCTGCCTGGACGATGCCACCAGCGCGCTCGACGCCCTGACCGAGCGCCGGGTGCTGGAGAATATCCGCGGGCTGCGCAGCGAGCAGGGCCGCGCCATCAGCGTCCTGCTGATCTCCAGCAAACTGTCGACCATCCAGTTGGCCGACCGAGTGCTGCTGCTCGACGGCGGCCGGATCGCCGCCAGCGCCACCCATGCCGAACTGCTCAAGACCCACCCGCACTACCGTGACCTGCTGGGGATCGACCATGGCTAATCCAACCGCGGGCAAAGCCCTGAGCGATATCGAAATCGAGGAAATGCTTGCCAGGAAGGCTCTCGACCGTAGCATGTTCAGCCGCCTGCTGCCGTTGCTGCGGCCGATCCGCACGGCGATTCTCGGCGTCATCGGCATCGAACTGCTGCTGGTGTTCACCGTGTTCCTGCGGCCGTGGTTCGTTCGCGAACTGCTCGATCGCGGCCTGGTCCACGAGGGCGGCCATTGGTTGCTGGACGAGCACCTGGTGCTCTGGCTGGGACTTGGGCTGGCGGCCAGCTGGCTGGGACGTTTCCTGCTGGCCGGGGTCTCGCAATTCGTCGCCGGCAGCGCGGCGATCCGAGTGCTCAACGACCTGCGGGTCCGGGTGTTCGCCCATGTCCAGGCGCTGAGCGTCGGCTATTTCGACCGGACCAAGGCCGGGCGGATCATCTCCCGCGCCGACCGCGACGTCGATGCCCTCGAACCGCTGCTGATCCAGGGCCCGCCGGAACTGCTCGGGGCGCTGCTGCGCTGCACACTGGCGTCAATCATGCTGTGGTGCATCGATCCGCGGTTCTTTCTCAGCCTGGCTGCGACGGTGCCGCTGCTGGTGCTGGCAACCTGGAGCTTCAAGCGTATCTCCCAGCGCAACTGGGCCAGGGTCGCGGAAAACCGCAGCCGATTCACCGCCCACCTGGTGGAGAGCGTCAGTGGCGTGCGCATGCTGCAGCAGTGCGCACGCGAAGAGAGCAACCGGCGACGCTACCGGCAGTTGCTGATCGACTTCAACCAGGCGCTGATTCGCGGCAGCCTGCGCGCCAGTTGGTTCGCCCCGTTCACCGCGCTGCTGAGCACCGCAGGCATGGCCGCGCTGCTGCTGGTCGGCGCCTATGGCCTGGCGGCGTCGGCGGTGAGCGTCGGCCAGGTCGCCGAAAGCCTGTTCTACGTCTTCCTGTTTCTCGGCCCGTTGCAGGAGCTGTCGGAGCTGTTCGAGCGTTATGCCACTGGCTCGGCTTCAGCACAGCGGATCTTCCTGCTGCTCGACACCCCTGCGCAGGTCAACGATCCGGTCGAGCCTCGCACGCTGGAACGGGCCCGTGGCGAGGTGAGGTTCGAGCAGGTGCGGTTCGCCTACGATCCACTCGGGCTGTCGCCCGTGATCAACGACCTGAACCTGCACATCGGCGCTGGCGAGGTGCTGGCGATCGTCGGCCCATCCGGGCATGGCAAGAGCACCCTGGTGCAATTGCTGACGCGCTTCTACGACGTGCAGGGAGGCGTGGTACGGCTGGACGGCATCGATGTGCGGGAACTGACGCAACAGACACTGCGGCGTAACGTCGGGGTGGTGTTGCAGGACAACGTGCTGTTCAGCGGCAGCATCCTCGACAACCTGCGCCTGGCCGCCCCGCAGGCCGACGATGCCACGCTGATCGCCGCAGCCCGGGAGCTGGGTGCGGATGAGGTGCTCGAACGCCTCCCGCATCAGTACCGGACCGAGGTCGGACCACTGGGCGGCCACCTGAGCCATGGACAACGGCAACTGGTCTGCCTGGTGCGGGCCTACCTGGCCGATCCGGCGGTGCTGGTGCTGGACGAGGCCACATCGGCGGTCGATATCCATACCGAGCGACGTATCCAGCAGGCATTCCGGCGCCTGTGCGAAGGCCGCACGGCGATCATCATCGCCCACCGCCTGGCGACCATTCGCGATGCCGACCGCATTGCGGTGATCCGCCATGGGCAACTGGTCGAGCAAGGCCCCCATGCTCATCTGATCACCCAGGGTGGAGCCTATGCGGCGTTGTATCAGACCTACCTGCACAATGCCGGGAATGGGGCCAGTGTTGACGAGATCAACGCTGCGGCGCCAGCCTGAGGCTCAGGGGCGCCGGGGCCGAATGGCCACCCTCGGTGGATCACCAGCCAGCCGGCTCCCGCAGGGACGGCGCTTGTCAGACCTGATGTTGCGTCCACAGCAACTATTGCTGGAGAGGTGCTGCTACAGAAGCACCCTTGCTGAAGTGCCTTAATCCCCCCCACCGACACAAACCTGTGGGAGCCGGCTGGCTGGCGATCCGCCGCAGGCGGCCATCCCCCTGCATAGACGGCACCAGAACGATAGCCATCGCCAGCAAGCCGGCGCCCAAAGGCCCGGGCAGGTCGGTGGCATGGCCGTTGCAATCCCGTGCCCAACCCATCGTGCACTTGAACCGGGAGCACCCATGAGCACTGAATTTTTCTGGCGCCTGCCACTGGGCACCGACGGCCCGCAGTTGAGCACCGACAAACACAACCGCGGCAGCGCCCGGCACCGTCCGGGCCATATCGCCCCCGGCCGCCTGCCCAACGGCGAGCCCGACGATTTCACCTATATCGACTACATCGCCCAGGTCGCCAAGGCCGCCGAGTTGGCGGGTTTCGAAGGCGCCCTGCTGCCCACCGGCCCCGAGCCGTGGATCGCCGCCGCAGCACTGGCCAGGGAGACCCGGCGCATCCGTTTCCTGATCGCCTTCCAGGCCACCTGGACCCTGCCTGCCTACGCCGCGCAACAGGCGGCGATCCTGCAGAACCTCAGCCGCGGCCGCCTGGACTGGAACATCATCACCGGCGGCAACCCGGCCAGCCAGCGGGCCCATGGCGACTTCCTCGAACACGACCTGCGCTACAAGCGCACCGGCGAATTCCTCGACATCATCCAGGGCCTGTGGCGTAACGAGCGCTTCTCCTACGATGGCGATATCTACCAGTTGGAGAATGGCACTCTGCCCCCCGGCCTGCACAACGAACGCAGGCCCGGCGTGTACTTCTCCGGCTTCTCCGATGCAGCCCTCGAGGTAGCGGCACGGCACGCCGATGTCTACCTGAACTGGGCCGAGCCGATCGACAGGCTCAAGCCGCATATCGAGCGGGTGCGCGAGTTGGCGGACAAACAGGGCCGCAGCGTGCGCTTCGGCCTGCGGGTCGACCTGTTCGCCCGGGAAACCGAGGAACAGGCCTGGGCCGACCTGCGCCGTCAGTTCGACAAGCTCGACGGTCGCGGCAGCGCCCTGGCCAAGGGTTTCACCAGTGGCTCGGATTCGGTCGGCGGCGCGCGCCAGACCGCCTATCACCAGAACATCGACCGTTTCGAAGACCTGATCATCGGTCCCAACCTCTGGGCCGGCTTCGCCAAGGCCAAGCCAGGCCCCACGGTCGGCCTGGTCGGCAGCCACCAGAACATCGCCGAGCGCCTGGCGGAATACCGCGACGCCGGCTTCTCGACCTTCATCCTCGCCGGCAACCCACACCTGGAGGAAGCCCTGCGCATCGGCCAGGAAGTCCTGCCACTGGTGCACCAGCGCTCTGCCGCCGAGCCCGCCACTGCCCCCCTCAAAGCCAGCGCCTGAGCGCCATGGAGTCCCGAACATGACCCAACCACTCGACACGCTCTGGTACACGCGCTGCCCGGTCCCGACCGGACTCGGCATCGCAGTGCAAAAAGGCTGGCTGCAGGAGACCATCGGTGCCCTCGGCACCGCCGTGCAATCCCTGCGCGAGTCCGACGACAAGGCGGTACGCGAGTCGCACTTCGACCACACCCTGAGCAACTCGGTGCGTCACGGCGGCAATATCCCGGCCATCTGGGCCCGCGCCCAAGGCCGCGAGACCCGGGTGATCGGCCTGTCCTGGGCCGATGAGACGCAGTTGATCCTGACCCGCCCCGACAGCGGTATCAGAACCGTCAAGGACCTCAAGGGCCGCACCTTCGGCCTGCCGGACTGGGCCAGCGTGCAGATCGACTTCACCCGCGCCCAGGCCCTGCGCGGCCTGGAAAACGCCCTGCAGCTCGAAGGTCTGCAGGTCGGCGACGTGCAACTGGTGAACTTCACCTATGGCGGCACCTTCAGCGAAAGCCGGGGGCGGACCGTCGCCGGCACACCGGTCAACGGCCGGCAGACCGAGAGCCGCAATCTGGAACTGCTCGGCCTGCTGCGCGGCGAGGTCGACGCGATCTTCCTCAAAGGCGCCAGCGCCGCCCGTCACGCCCACGAGTTCGGCCTGCACACGGTGATCGACACCGGCGCTCACCCCGAGCCGCTGATTCGCAGCAACAACGGCACGCCACGGACCCTGGCGGTCGACCTGAACCTGCTGGAACGGCACTTCGACGTCGCCCGGGGCATTCTCGACTCGGTCCTGCGCGCCGAACACTGGGCCCATACCCATCCGGAAGACACCCGCCGCTACCTTGCCCGGGAAACCAACAGCAGCGAATATTGGGTCAGCGCCGCCTACGGCGACGACGCGCACCTGCGCTTGCGTACCGGGCTCGACGAACAGGCCATCGTGGCCTTGCAGGATTTCACCGGTTTCCTGCACCGCTGGCGCTTCATTCCCAAAAGCTTCGATGTCCGTGACTGGATCGACCGCCGGCCACTGGAATCGCTGCTGCAAACTCCTGCCGCGCTGGCAGGTTGACCATCGGGTTTCATGGATTCGAACTGAAGGCCTTTATGAGCAAACCACTCGATACGCTTTGGTACACCCACAGCCCGGTCCCCACTGGGCTTGGTATCGCCGTACAGTCCGGGCGCCTGGCAGAGGCCTTTCAGCCCTGGGGCACCAACATCCAGTCGTTGCGCGAGTCCAGCGAACGGGAAGTCCGCGAGGCGCACTACGACCATCACCTGCGGAACTCGGTGCGTCATGGCGGCAACATCCCGGCCATCTGGGCCTACTCCAGCGGCGTGCAGACGCGGGTACTAGGATTGTCCTGGACCGATGAGGTGCAACTGATCCTGACCACTGCGGAAAGCGGCGTGAAAACCGTCCGCGACCTGAAGAACCGCCGCTTCGGCCTGCCGAAATGGGCCAACGTCCAGATCGATTTCACCCGTGCCCAGGCCCTGCGCGGCCTGGAAAATGCCCTGAAACTCGAAGGTCTGAGCGTCAATGATGTCGAGCTGGTGGACTATCCCTACGGTGGTACCTACAGCGATCACCCCAAGGCCTACGTCCACGGCTCGCAGATCAGCCTCGGAGTGACCCACTACAGCCGCCGCAACAACGAATTGATCGGCCTGCTGCGTGGCGATATCGACGCGATCTTCCTCAAGGGTGCCCATGCCGTGCACCTGGCCAACGAGTTCGGTCTGCACGTGGTGGTCGACACCGGCTCGCACCCGGACCCGCTGATCCGCTCGAACAACGGTACGCCGCGGACCCTGACGGTGGACACTCACCTGCTGGAAGAGCATTTCGATGCCAGCGTGAAAATCGTCGACACCGTGCTGCGTACCGAACAGTGGGCCTGGGCCAACCCGGAGGAAACCCGGCGCTTTCTCGCCCGCGAGCTGAACACCAGCGAGTACTGGGTGTCGGCCGCCTATGGCGAGGATGCCCATCGGCGCCTGCGTACCACGCTTGATGCGCGGTCGATCGAGGCGCTGCAGGATTTCACCGATTTCCTGCATCGCTGGGCCTTCATTCCGCGACGCTTCGATGTACGGGAGTGGATCGATTTCCGGGTGCTGGAGAAGGTGATCGGGTCGACGTCCCGGGTAGCGGTCTGAGGTTTGTGTCGCTCATGTCGGCCTGATTATCAGCAAGCCGGCCCTCACAGATTCAGAGTGGGAGCCGGCTTGCTGGCGATAGCGATCCAAACCCCACCACCCTCTCACCTCAAACTGCTTGCCCAGCAACACCCCTCCTTCCGGTCTTTGCTGCTCCAGCAGCACCTTCCAAGCAACTTCTGCTGAATCCCCGGCAACTCACTTTAAATGCGTTCAAAGCACTTCTCAGCTATCCGAAAAACGACTTGCCGGTTCATCTTAAAATAAAATAAAACCCTTTATTTTCAATGCAATACAGGCACTAAACAGCAAGAACCCACACCATTAAAATTCTTGGCACGTTCTCTGCTCAAGCCCCTTCAGCAAAACATTCAAGGGGGAGAGACTTGATGCACACACTTAATCCAATCACCAGGAGCCTATGGCTCACCCTGGCCCTCGCCGGTGGTACTTTCAGCGAAGTTTCGCTGGCAGCGCAAACCTCCGACAGCGAGGCCAGCGACACCAACAGCGAGCCGGTGCTGAAAGCCGTGACCGTCACCGCCCAACACCGGGAAGAAACCCTGCAAGAGGTTCCGGTGGCGGTGTCGGCGGTCCAGGGCAGCAACCTGATCGCCGATGGCGCGCGCAACCTGCGCGACATCACTACTTTCATTCCCAACGTCTCGGCCAAGAACCCGGACGGCGACGCCCGTCCTCGCTGGTATATCCGTGGCCTGGGCACCGGTGACACGGGCGCCGCCACGGTCTTTCCGGTCGGGATCTACGCCGACGACGTCTACCTCAACGCGCCGATCGCCGGCGGCGGTCCGCTGTTCGACCTGGAGCGCATCGAGGTCCTGCGCGGCCCGCAAGGCACGCTCTACGGCAAGAACACCACCGCCGGCGCGGTGAACATCATTTCGAAAAAGCCGACCTTCGACACCGACGGCTTCGCCACCCTCGGTATCGGCAGCAAGAATGATCGTATCCTCACGGGCGCCATCGGCGGTGCCCTGGTGGATGACAAGCTGGCGGCGCGAGTCTCGCTGTACTCCGAGGAGCGCGATGGTTTCCAGAACAACCGCTTCGACGACTCGACCTATGGCGACGTCAACAAGAAGGCCGTGCGCCTGCAGTTCCTGGCCAAGCTCAACCCGGACCTGGACGCCCTGTTGAAGGTCCACAGCCGCGAGTACAAGGGTGACGGCGCCAACGGCACGCTGCCGATCGGCCGCTACTACAACGTCGGTTACCGGCGCCCGTCAGGACGCAATGTCGACCAGAACGTCGATGACGACTCGCGCCTCGACCACGATGGCACCTCGCTGACTCTCAACTGGCACCTGGGCGACTACACCCTGACCTCGATCAGTGCCTACGACTACATCCGCGGGCGCTCCAAAAGCGACGCCGACTACAGTCCCTACGAGGTCAACGGCACCAGCTTCAGCGACAACGCCTACCGCCAGTATTCTCAGGAGGTGCGCCTGGCTTCGCCGCAGCAGGAAACCCTGCGCTGGCTGGCCGGCGCGCACTATTTCCACGAGGATCTGGATAGCAACGGCTCCCGAATCGTCACGCCCGGCACCACGCCCAATGGCACAGGTTCCAACCAGACCGGCGGCGTCACCGACGTACGCAACCTCAACTACACCCACAAGACAGACAGCTACGCGCTGTTCGGCAACCTGACCTACGACTTCACCGACAATTTCAGCGTCACCGGTGGCCTGCGCTGGACCCAGGAAAAAAAGGACATCGACCTCTACCTGAGCCAGCTCACCCGCGCCACCGCCAACGGTCCGTTGATCCCTCTGGCGGGCAGCGGCACCAATGGCAATCGCCAGGAGGACAAGACCTGGGAAGCCTGGACCTACGACCTGACCCCCGAATACCGTATCAACGACAACGTCCGGGTGTTCTTCCGTTATGCCCATGGCTTCCGCTCCGGCGGCTTCAACACCGGCTTGTCGACCAGCCTGGCGCAATTGACCACGGTCGATCCGGAACAGCTCGACGCCTACGAGCTGGGCCTCAAATCCGAGTGGTTCAACCACCGCCTGACAGCCAACGCCAATATCTTCTACTACGACTACTCGGACATCCAGGTGAACCTGCTGACCGTCAACAACGGCGTCTTGACCACCGCCTTGACCAACGGCGCCAAGGGCAAGGTCAAGGGTGCCGAACTGGAACTCGAAGGCCAGCCCACCGACTACCTGCACCTGCGGGCCGCCGTGTCGTTCCTGGACACCGAATACACCGATTTCAAGAACACCAACCCCACCACCGGCGCAGTCACCGGCGACTACAGCGGCAACAGTTTCGTCCGTTCGCCACGCAACGTGGTCTCGCTGGGCGCCGACTACACCTTCCCGCTGGCAATCGGCGGCAAGCTGGTGGCCAGCGGTGACGTCAGCTATCGCGACAAGGAGTACTTCCTGGCAGACCGCCAGAGCAGCGCCGACAAACTGCTGAGCCAGCCGCACTACACCCTGGCCAACACCCGGCTGACCTGGTACAGCCCGGATGAAAAACTCAGCGTCACCGGTTTCATCGACAACGTCACCGACCGCCGCTACCAGGTCCACGGCCGCCCCAACGGCACGGCCGGGCAGTACGTCATCACCTACGGCGACCCACGCACCGTCGGCCTGAGCGTCACCAGCCGCTTCTAACGCAAGCCCCCTATGGGAGCCGGCTTGCTGGCGATCCGCCGAAGGCGGCTATCCACCCTGGTCAGTGGGAGCTATCCCACCGCCATCGCCAGCAAGCCGGCTCCCACGAGGATGGGGGCGGCCATCAACCACTTTCAAGCTGAAAGGAATTTTCCATGTTCCCTCGTCATCCGCTGGCCGGCGCCGTCGCGCTGGTCATTGGCAGCCTTGCCGTGCCCGCTTTCGCTGCCGAATCGCCTTCCAGACCTGCTGCCAGCAGCGATCACCTCGATACCGTGGTGGTGCTCGGCACCCGCCGCAGCGATGTCACCGCGCTGGAAAGCGCCGCCCCGGTGGACGTGCTCTCCGCCGAGCAATTGCAGGAGACCGGCGCCAGTGACCTGTCCGGCGCCCTTACCGCCCTGTCGCCGTCCTTCACCATGCCGCAGTCGCCCCAGGGCTCGTTCGCCGGCTCCATCGCCCAGGGTGCCTCGTTGCGCGGTCTGGCCACCGACCAGGTACTGGTGCTGGTCAACGGCAAGCGGCGCCATACCAGCGCCAACATCACCCGCCAGAGCCTGGTCAATGGCCGTGGCGCCGCAGCGGTCGATATCAGCCTGATCCCGCTGAGCGCCATCGAGCGCGTGGAGATCCTGCGTGACGGCGCCGCCGCCCAGTACGGCTCCGACGCCATCGCCGGGGTGATCAACATCGTGCTCAAGGAAAAGGATGAGGGTGGCAACATCGGCTACCGTTTCGGCGGTTACGACAAGGGCGACGGTCTGCAGCGCAAATACAGTGGCTGGAAGGGCTTCACCCTGCCCAACGACGGCTTCCTGACCCTGAGCTTCGATGCCGGCAGCCAGGATCCGGCCAGCAACACCAACCCGGACAACCGGATCTTCTACCCCGGCGACACCAGCATCAACACGCCGCGCGAGCAGAACAACCGCTATCGCACCTGGAACTGGGGCACCAACGGTGTTTCCGACCAGTACAACTTCATCGCCAACAGCGAGATGGGCCTCAGCCAGGGGCTGACCGCCTACGGCTTTGCCACCTACTCGCACAAGAACACCGACTCGGAGAACTTCTTCGACCCACCAACGACATTGCGCAACAACTACGGCAGTGTTGCCCTGCAACGCTACCCCGACGGCCGTCTGCCGGTGACCCGCTACTCACTGGAAGACTACGCCGTGACCGGCGGCCTGCGCTGGGAAGACGAGCACCTGGGCAAGTTCGACCTGGCGATCAACCACGGCGACAACAGCCTGACCTCGAACGACCGCAACGCCATCAACCCAAGCTGGGGCGTGAACAGTCCGAGCAGTATCTATACCGGCAAGCGTGAGGCCGACCAGACCAATATCACCCTGGACTGGGTCCGCGACTTTCCGACCGACCTGCTGGCCAAGCCGCTGACCCTGTCCGCCGGGCTGGCCTGGCGCAAAGAGAACTACGAGCTGAGCGCCGGTGAAGCCGCCGGCTGGCAGAACGGCCCACTGTTCAACACCATCGACCCGATCACCGGCCGGCGCATTCCAGGCTACTACTCGGGGATCACCCAGGTCGACGCCGCCTCCCTGGACCGCAAGGTGCTGGGTGCCTACTTCGACGTCGAAGGCCAGATCACCGAGAAATTCCAGGCCGGCATCGCCGTGCGCACCGAGCACTACTCGGACTTCGGCGATACCACCAACGGCAAGCTGTCGCTGCGCTACGACCTCACCCCGGAACTGGCCGCGCGGGCCACCGCCAGCACCGGCTATCGCGCGCCATCGCTGGTACAGAGCGGCATGTCGTCCTTCAGCGTGCAGGTGGTGGAGCAGCCGCCAGGCAGCGGCAACTACGTCGAAGTCCAGCAGCGTACCCTGCGCGCCGACAGCCCCGAAGCGCAATTGCTTGGCGGCAAGGCGCTGAAACCGGAGGAGTCGACCAACTACTCCCTGGGGCTGGTCTGGCGGCCACTGCCCAACGCCTCGGTCACGGTGGACGCCTACCGCATCGACATCGACAACCGTATCACCCTCTCCGACCAATTGCCGGCGTCGGTGGTCTCACCGATCTTCGCCGGCACGCCGTACGCCAACATCCAGAGCGCCGCGTTCTACACCAACATCGCCGACACCCGCACCGACGGCATCGAGCTGACCGGCAACTACCAGTTGGACCTGCAGCAGTGGGGTCGACTGAACCTGAGCAGCGGCTTCAGCAAGAACAACACCACCATCACCGCGTTACGCGATGTCGGGGGTATCAGCGGTTCGCAGATCATCGGCCGTGCCACCCAGGGCCTGATCGAGGATGGCACGCCGGATTCCAAGCTGACCCTGAGCGCCAATTGGCTGTATGACAACTGGGGCGTCACCATCGCCCAGCGCCGCTATGGTGAGTGGAAGAGCCTGAACGCCACCAACCCCAACCTGGACCAGACCTACAGCGCGCAATGGGTTACCGACCTGGACGTGTCGTACACCTTCAACAAGGCGCTGAAGATTTCGGTGGGCGCGATCAACCTGTTCGACAGCTACCCGGACAAGGCCAACGGTACACAGTTGTACGGTGTACCCAAGTACTCGATCACCAGCCCGGAGGGCGCCCAAGGGGCGTTCTACTACACCAGCCTGAGCTACAACTTCTAGGAGATTGCTGATGGGCTGCTGCTGGAGCAGCAACAGAGTGTTGCCAGGGCATCAGTGGATGGTGCCCGTGACGGCGCTATCGCCCGCAAGCCGACTCCCACAGCGACCCTGTCGTTCACAGAATCACCCTACGACACGGAACCTGTGGGATCCGGCTTGCGGGCGATAGCGTCAGTCCAGCCTCCCACTACCAACTGGCACACCTCTTGCGACACCCTGGGTGAACCTCAACAGACCCGAACCGCCCATGCCCCACAAGCGCCCGCTCAACGCCCTGACCTGGCTGATCTCGCCCCTGGCCCTGCTCCTGCTCTGGGCACTGGTTGCCGAGGCCGGACTATTCCCCCGAAACCTGCTGATCCCACCCGTGCAGGTCCTGCAAAGCTTCGAGGAACTGCTGACCAGCGGCGAGTTGCTCGAACACCTGCACAACAGTTTGTCGCGTCTGGCCCTCGGCTTTGGCATCGGCGCCCTGGCCGGCCTGGCCTTCGGCATTCTGATGGCCCTGTCGGAACAGGTGCGGGCCTATTGCTCGCCGCTGTTCCATACCCTGCGGCAGATCCCCAGCATTGCGCTGATCCCGATGTTCGTGCTGCTGTTCGGCATCGACGAGACCTTCAAGATCGTCATCGTCACCAAAACCGCATTCTTTCCAGTGGCCCTGGCCGCCAGCGAAGGGGTCAGGGCGATCCCGCGCAGCTACTTCGAAGTCGCCGACGTCTACCGCCTGCGCTGGCCCACCCTGGTCCGCGAGATCGCCCTGCCCGCCGCCGCCCCGTCGATCATCACCGGCTTGCGAATCGCTCTGACGCGTGCCTGGGTGGTGCTGGTGGCGACCGAACTGCTGGCCGCCGATAGCGGCCTGGGCCAGATGATCGAAATGAGCCGGCAGATGCTGCGCATCGACGTGGTGATGGTCGGCGTGTTCATCACCGGCGTGATCGGTTTTGCCCTCGACTATTCCTTTCGCCAGCTCGAACAGCGCCTGTTCCGCTGGCAAGCCAACCAGGAGCGCCGATGATCCGCCTACTTGGAAAATGCCGCGGCCTGCTGCTCCCCCTGCTGTTGCTAGGCCTCTGGGAATACCTGTCGCGCCAGAACGCCGCCGGCGCCTACGCCTTCGTACCGCTGTCGAGCATCGTCGCGGCCCTGCTGGAAATGCTCGGTAACGGCGAACTGCTGGTGAACCTTGCCGCCAGCCTGACCCGGACCAGTGTCGGGCTGGCCCTGGGTATCCTGTTCGGCGTCGCGCTGGGGGTGCTGATGGCGCTGTCGCCGTTGGCCAACCGCCTGATCGGCCCGTTGTTCCACTCGGTGCGCCAAGTGCCGATGCTCGGCTGGATTCCGCTGATCGCCATGTGGTTCGGCAACGGCGAGTTCTCCAAGCTACTGATCGTCACCCTCGCCGCGTTCTACCCGATGGTCCTCAACACCTATCAGGGTTTCAGCCAGGTCGAGCAGCGTTATCGCGAGGTCGGCCAGGTGCTGGTGCTCAGACGTACGCAGCAGTTCGTCCACGTGCTGCTGCCGGCCGCGCTGCCGGCGATCGCCACCGGCGTGTTGCACGCGCTGGCGTTCGCCTGGGTCACGGCGGTCGGCAGTGAACTATTCCTGTCCTCAGGCCCCGGCCTGGGCAACCTGATGATGAACGCCGAAGCCGGCTCGCGCATGGAAGTGATCGTGCTCGGGGTCCTGTGCATCGGCCTCTGCGGCTACCTGATGAATCTGTTGTTCAACCGCCTCAGCCGGCACCTGCTGCGCTGGCGCGCCACCCGTTGAAAGGCCTGCCCATGAATGCCATAGCCCAACACCTGCCACCAGCCGACCCCACTCTGCACAGCGGCGCCCTGAAAATTCGTGGCCTGAGCAAGGCCTATCGGCTCGAAGGCCGGACGCTGCCGGTACTGGAGAACATCAACCTCGACATCCGTCCCGGCGAGTTCGTCAGCATCGTCGGCGCCAGCGGCTGCGGCAAGTCCAGCCTGTTGCGGCTGATCGTCGGCCTGGAGGCCGAATATGACGGCGAGATCCTCCTGGACGACAAGCCGGTGACCGGCACCAGCCTGGAGCGCGGCATCGTGTTCCAGGACCACCGCCTGTTTCCCTGGATGACGGTGGGCCGGAACATCGCCCTGGCCCTGAAGAACCACCCGCTGACCCAAGCGGAAAAGGACCGCCTGGTGGCCGAACATATTGCCCTGGTGAACCTGGAGGGCTTCGAGAATGCCTACCCGCATCAGTTGTCCGGTGGCATGGCGCAGCGGGCGGCGATTGCCCGGGCGTTGATCAACCAGCCCAAGGTGCTACTGCTCGACGAGCCGCTGGGGGCCCTGGACGCACTGACCCGGGTGCGCCTGCAGCATGAACTGCAAGGCATCTGCCTCAAACAGCGCTGCACGGTGATCATGGTCACCCACGATATCGAGGAAGCGCTGTACCTGGGCGACCGGGTCATTGTCATGGACGCCCGCCCGGGGCGGATCAAGCACGAGATCAGGATCGACCTGCCCCATCCGCGCGATCGAGCCTGCGCACTGCTGCAGGCCTACAAGGAGCAGTTGCTGGCGGAGCTGGTGCACTAGCGTTGGCTTCGCTTTCATGGATGAGTCCGGCTTCCACATCGGCCCCGTCACTAGCGCTGATGCTGCGCCTTTGGGAACCGGCTTGCTGGCGATCCGCCGCAGGCGGCCATTCAACCCGCCATCGGTACCGCGATCAGCAGGATCGCCGTGCCATGAGTCGCCGTCGAAGCCAGCACGCCATGGCGCATGCGAACCAGCGCACAAGCCAGCCCCTCCAGAAGGGTGAAGAGCAGCACCGGCCAACCCAGTTGGGTAACCGTCAGCGCCAGGAAGGCATGACAGGCGGAAAACGCCACGGCACTGATCAACGCCGCCCGCAGCAGCGACACCTGCTGCTCCAGATAGCCTTGCAGGAACCCGCGAAACAGCACCTCCTCCAGCGCATTGGCGCCATAGGCCAGCACCAGCATTGCGGGGAACCAGCTCCAGTAGCCGGCGATCGCGGCCGGTTCGATGCCCTGATACAGCCGCAACGGCAAACCGATCAGGCAGCCGATAGCGACACCCAGCACCGGCCCGGCAATACGGTTGCCTCTGAACCACACAACCCGTTGCCACAACGACGGCACCCGCCAGGCCAATAGCGCCACCAGTCCCAGGGACAAGCCACCGAGCACGGTCAGCACGAACGGATTGGCGATAAAGCCGATCTGCAGGTCGCCGCTGAGCGACCAGAGGCCCAGCGGCGTCATCGCGTCGCGCAGCAGCACGAAGGTCAGCAGCAGGATCATGATGCGCAGGGCCGGCTGGGTCCCAGGCACCAGGCCAAACCAGAACCCGCAAAGCAGCAGGCCGGGTATCAGGTAAAGCCCGTAGTGGATCAGAACGACAAGTCCGCCATGGATCATTCGGCCATCCCTGGTATCGGCGCGCAGTGAGAGGCGTCCGTTTTAGCAAGTTTTCGGCTGTGCGAACAATCCTGAATGTGGCGTGATTCCCTGTGGAAGCTCGCCAGCATGCAGATATCCGTAGCGTGCATTCAATCGGGAAAAACGGGATTCAAGACTTGATCGGTCTGAAAATAAAAACTTGAGAAGAGATAAAATGGCAGGGGCGGCTGGATTCGAACCAACGCATGGCAGGATCAAAACCTGCTGCCTTACCGCTTGGCGACGCCCCTGTAGATTTGAAGCTGACATTGTCGCTTTCCTTGGCGACCCTGGCGGGCCACTGCGACAACGAGGACAAATGTATCAACCTTTATTCGCGATGGGAAGCCCCATCAGATAAAAAATTTCTTTGAATACAGCTACTTATTTATGGGTGGCCAGCAGACCGCCATTCCCTGATTGCACGCCCCTGGGCAAAACACCCTGCCCCCGCCCGTTTGCGATCGGCGCAATCCCGACCTATGGTCCAAACACCACTCCTTCACAACCCGCTCCCCGGGCCGCTGTCCATCCAATACGAAGCCATCCGTAACGAGGTGAAGACATGCAGAACAATTCCCGCCCCGCCGTGCTCGAACTGATCGGCAATACACCGCTGGTCCGGGTCAGCCGTTTCGACACCGGCCCCTGTACGCTGTTTCTCAAGCTCGAATCGCAAAACCCCGGCGGTTCGATCAAGGATCGGGTCGGCCTGGCCATGATCGACGCCGCCGAGCGCGACGGCCGGCTGCGCCCGGGCTCGACCATCATCGAGGCCACTGCCGGCAACACCGGCCTGGGCCTGGCGCTGGTGGGCCGGGCCAAGGGCTATCGGGTGGTACTGGTGGTACCGGACAAGATGTCCACCGAGAAGGTCCTGCACCTCAAGGCCATGGGCGCCGAGGTGCATATCACCCGCTCCGACGTCGGCAAGGGCCATCCCGAGTACTACCAGGATGTCGCCGCCCGGCTGGCCAGGGAAATTCCCGACTCCTTTTTCACCGACCAGTTCAACAACCCGGCCAACCCGCTGGCCCACGAAACCAGTACCGCACCGGAGATCTGGGCGCAGACCCAGCATGACGTCGACGCCATCGTCGTCGGCGTCGGTTCGGCCGGCACCCTCACCGGGCTGACCCGGTTCTTCCAGCGCGTGCAGCCGAACCTGTCGATGGTGCTGGCCGACCCGCTGGGTTCGGTGGTCGCCGAATACAGCCGCAGCGGTAGCCTCGGCACGGCCGGCTCGTGGGCGGTGGAAGGGATCGGCGAGGATTTCATTCCGTCGATTGCCGACCTCTCCAGCGTGCGCCAGGCCTATTCGATCACCGACGAGGAAAGTTTCGACCACGCCCGCCAGTTGCTGCGCGCCGAAGGCATTCTCGGCGGTTCCTCGACCGGTACCCTGCTGGCGGCGGCACTGCGCTACTGTCGCGAGCAGACCCGTCCCAAGCGCGTCGTCACCTTCGTCTGCGACACCGGCACCCGCTACCTGTCCAAGGTCTACAACGACCAGTGGATGAACGACCAGGGCCTGCTGCAGGTCAAGCGCTACGGCGACCTGCGCGACCTGATCGCCCGCCGCTTCGAGGACGGCCGGGTGATCAGCGTCGGCCCGGACGATACCCTGCTGACCGCCTTCCAGCGCATGCGCCTGGCGGACGTTTCGCAACTGCCGGTACTGGTCGATGGGCAACGACTGGTCGGGGTCATCGACGAGTCCGACATCCTGCTCGGCATGCATGACGATGCCGCGCATTTCCGCCTGAGTGTCGCCAGCGTCATGACCGACCAGTTGCAGACCCTCTCGCCCGGCGCCAGCCTCGCCGAACTGCAGGCTGAACTGGACCGCGGGCTGGTGGCGATCATCGCCGACGCTTCGGGCTTCCACGGCCTGATCACCCGCTTCGACCTGCTCAATCACCTGCGGAGATCCCTCGCATGAGCCAGCACGACCAATCCGCGGCCAGCCGCGCCTTCGCCACCCGGGTGATCCATGCCGGTCAGGCGCCTGACCCGACCACCGGGGCGTTGATGCCGCCGATCTACGCCAACTCCACCTACCTGCAGGACAGCCCCGGGGTGCACAAGGGCTTCGACTACGGCCGCTCGCACAACCCCACGCGTTTTGCCCTGGAGCGTTGCGTGGCGGACCTGGAAGGCGGCAGCCGGGCCTTCGCCTTTGCTTCCGGGCTGGCGGCTATCTCCACCGTGCTCGAACTGCTCGACGCCGGTGCCCATGTGGTCTCCGGCAACGACCTGTATGGCGGCACCTTCCGCCTGTTCGACAAGGTGCGCCAGCGCAGCGCCGGGCATCGATTCAGCTTCGTCGACCTGACCGTCCCCGGTGCGCTGGAGGCGGCCTTGCAGGCAGATACACGGATGGTCTGGATCGAGACGCCGAGCAATCCCCTGCTGAGCCTCACCGACCTGGCGGCCGTTGCCCGCCTGTGCCGTGACCGGGGCATCCTCTGCGTCGCCGACAATACCTTTGCCAGTCCCTGGATCCAGCGGCCGTTGGAGTTGGGTTTCGATATCGTCGTGCATTCGACCACCAAGTACCTGAACGGCCATTCCGACGTGATCGGCGGCATCGCGGTGGTGGGGCAGAATACCGAACTGGCCGACCGCCTGGGTTTCCTGCAGAACGCGGTGGGTGCCATTTCCGGGCCCTTCGATGCCTTCCTGACCCTGCGCGGCGTGAAGACCCTGGCGCTGCGCATGGAGCGCCATTGCAGCAACGCCCTGGAACTGGCGACCTGGCTGGAACGCCAGCCACAGGTGGCGCGGGTGCATTACCCCGGCCTGCCGTCCCATCCGCAGCACGAACTGGCGCGTCGACAGATGGGCGGCTTTGGCGGGATGATCTGCGTCGATCTGAAAACCGACCTGGCCGGTTCGCGACGCTTTCTGGAAAACGTGCGGATCTTTGCCCTGGCCGAAAGCCTGGGTGGCGTGGAAAGCCTGATCGAGCACCCGGCGATCATGACCCATGCCACCATCCCTCCAGCGACACGCGCCCAACTGGGGATCGGCGATGCGCTGGTACGTCTGTCGGTGGGCGTGGAGGACGTCGAGGATCTGCGGGCCGACCTGGCACAGGCCCTGGCACGGATCTGAAACACAACCTCCCGACCATCAACCGAGGAGTATCGGCATGCCCAGCAAAAACACCATCTGCCTCTGGTTCGACGGCACGGCACTGGAAGCCGCGACCTTCTATGCCCAGACCTTCCCCGACAGTTCGGTCACCGCGGTCCACCGTGCTCCCGGCGACTACCCCTCGGGAAAACAGGGCGATGTCCTGACCGTCGAGTTCACGGTCATGGGCATCCCCTGCCTGGGCCTCAACGGCGGCCCGACCTTCCCCCATAGCGAGGCCTTCTCCTTCCAGGTGGCGACCGACGACCAGGCCGAAACCGACCGGCTGTGGCAGGCGATCGTCAGCCATGGCGGGCAGGAAAGTGCCTGCGGCTGGTGCAAGGATAAGTGGGGGTTGTCGTGGCAGATCACGCCACGGGCGCTGACCGCGGCGATCAGCCATCCGGACCCGGCGGCGGCCAGGCGCGCATTCGACGCAATGATGGGGATGGGCAAGATCGACATCGCCGTGATCGAGGCGGCCCTCAAGGGCTGAGCGGTGTTTTCGGGACAAGGGCGATATCCGACGAACAGCACGATTGCACAATGCCAGCCGTCGGACATCGCATGCACCATTTTGGGTTCTCTACTAGCCTTGGCAACTCATGGAATCCCCGTTTGCCCGGCAAACCATTGTTCAAGGAGAAATCAATGACGACCCCCGTACTGATGGCCGAACGCACCTACCGCAACTGGTCCACCCCGATTCTGCTGGAACTCAATCTGCGCGCGCACCAACTGGACGCACCTTCGCGTCAGGCCCTGCGCAATGTACTGATCGAACGTCGAATGGCCGACCTGGGCAGTCCGACCGGGGTCGAGCGGCGCAAGACCGCCTGACCCGCAGGATTCGATAGTGGGAGCGGGCCTGCCCGCGAACGGGTCCTCAGGACCGCTAAACGCTTCGCGGGCGAGCCCGCTCCCACAAGTCTCCGGCCCGGCACAAGACCGTGCAATCCGGAAGAGTGCGGGGTTACGACTTGACCCCTTCGTAGTTGACCATCCAGGCCACGCCGAAACGATCCTCGAACATGGCAAAACGTTCAGCCCAGAAAGTTTTCGCCAGCGGCATGAAAACCTTGCCGCCCTCGCTCAGCCCCTTGAACAAGCGCTCGGCCTCGGCGGCGCTGTCGACGTTGAGGGAGACCGATACCCCCTGCGGTTTCTGAAACGGCTGGCCGGACGGGCAGTCCGAGGCCATCAGGCTGAACCCGCCCACGGTCAGGCAGGCATGCAAAATCTTGTCACTGTCCTTGGGCACTTCAGCCTCCGCGGGTGCATCGGCAAAGGACAGCGAAAACAGCTCGCCGCCCAGCACGCGCTTGTACAGAGCGAAGGCTTCCTTGCAGTCACCGTTGAAGGTCAGGTAGGGAATGATTCTCATGGTGGATCTCCTGTCGTCAGGTTTCACGGTTGTCCGGACAACTGCGTGCGCAGGCGTTCTTCCTGCTCACGCAACTCGGGGGTCAGGCATTCGCCGAAATCCTCGGCTTCGAAGATCTGGCGAATCTCGATATCGCTGTCGCTGACCATCGGGTTCGGGCAGCGCTTGACCCAGTCGATGGCCTCCTGCAGCGACTGGACCTGGAAGATCCAGAAGCCGGCGATCAATTCCCTGGTCTCGATGAAGGGACCCTCCACGACCGTACGCTGCTGGCCGGAAAAGCGTACGCGGGCCCCTTTGGAACTGGGATGCAGGCCCTCGGCGGCGAGCATCACCCCGGCCTTCACCAGTTCCTCGTTGTAGGCGCCCATGGCGGTCAACAGTTGCGCGCTGGGCATTTCCCCGGCTTCCGATTCGGGGCTGGCCTTGACGATCACCATAAATCGCATAGCTGTTCTCCTGATGGTGGATGAGCCGTCCCTGTGGCGGCTCTACGGGTTAATCGAACGGCCGGGCACGGAATCGACAGGCCGCTGAAAATATTTTTCCGGGAATGCCGCTGGTCCGGTTCAGACGTTGCCCACAAGCGACTGTCGAGAAGGCCAGACGCCAATCGACTAAGCATAGAACTGTACCCCCACCGCTTCCCGGCGCCCTTGCCGGGCGGCACCGACCACAAGGAAACCTCGTGATGAACCAGCCCAACGTTGAACAACATGCCGTGGTATCGCGCCAGGAGTGGCTGGCGGCGCGTCGGGAACACCTGATCCAGGAGAAGGCCCTCAGCCGTCAGCGCGAGCAGCTCAGCGCCGCGCGGCGTGCCCTGCCCTGGCTGCGGGTCGACAAGGACTACCGCTTCGAAGGTGCCGACGGCCCGCGACGGCTGGCCGACCTGTTCGGCAACCACAGCCAGTTGATCGTCTATCACTTCATGTTCGGCGACGGCTGGGCCGAGGGCTGCCCCCACTGTTCGTTCCTGGCCGATCATTTCGACGGTGCCAACCTGCACCTGGCCCATCACGACGTTGCGTTCGTTGCCATTTCCCACGCGCCGTGGGCCCGGTTCCAGGCCTTCAGACGGCGCATGGGCTGGCGGTTCGAGTGGCTGTCCTCGGCCGGCAGCGACTTCAACCACGACTTCGGCGTGAGCTTTTCGCCCGAGGAACGGGCCAGCGGCCAGATCGACTACAACTACCAACGCCTCGCCGGCGGTGCCGAGGAAATGCCCGGGCTCAGCGTGTTCTACCGCAACAGCGAAGGTGAGATCTTCCATACCTATTCAACCTATGCGCGAGGCCTGGACATACTGATCGGCGCGCACAACTTCCTCGACCTGACGCCCAAGGGACGCAACGAAGGCCCGATCATGAACTGGGTCCGGTTCCATGATCGCTACACCGACAGTGCCCGGCGCGCCTGCTGCGGGTCCCATGGCGATAAATAATCAATGAGCCTGTTGCCACGTTCGTCATAAGATCGGCGTACGCTGACAAGTTCATGCCGGGCCTGCCCGTCACCAGCAATTCAGACCAGTCCTACAAAATATGCTGACTTTGCTCCCCTCCCCGGTCGAAAGTCCGGGGTTGGGCGGGGCAAACACGACCATTCGTCAGCAGAACGGTTAATATCGAAAAGCTATTACTGCACTCTTTCCCCTATCAGCCCCTGTCAGAGAGGAACAATGGATTCTGCCGCCGTCTCGCTTGATCAACGTTCGGATTTCGCCCTGGCCCTCTCGGGGGCGGTGTCCGGGCCATGGTGTTTCATCTGGGGGTACTCAGGTATCTGGCCGAACAACAGGCGCTGGAGCGGGTCAGCCAGCTCTCGACCGTTTCCGGTGGCAGCCTGCTGGTGGGACTGCTGTTGCATGAGAACGGCGGGCAGTGGCCCGATTCGGCGCAGTTCCTGCAGCGGCTGTATCCGCTGCTGCGGGAAAAACTCTGCTCACGCAGCCTGCTGCTCAGTGGCCTGCGCCAGTTGCTCAATCCGCTGAACTGGCGCTTCCTGCTGTCGCGGGCCAACCTGCTGGCGTTGGGCCTGCGCAACGAATGGGGCGTGGATGGCCTGCTGTCGCAGGTCGGTGTCCGGCCGGACTGGTCGATCAACGGCACCACGGCCGAGAACGGCAAGCGCTTTCGCTTCAAGCGCAGCAACATGGGCGACTACTCCATCGGCTACGCCGCCACGAGCGACATGCCGTTGGCCGAGGCCCTGGCGGTTTCGGCGGCATTTCCCGGCGGCATCGGCCCGCTGGTGCTCGACAGCCGGCGCTTCAAATGGATGCAACGCGGCTGGGATGCGCCGTTGAACACGGCGGTGCCAACCAAACCGCCCTTCGCCAGGCTGCACCTGTATGACGGTGGTGTCTACGACAACCTCGGCCTGGAGCCGTTCTTCGACGCGGCCACCGGACGCAGCAAACGCTACGAATACCCGATCGTCGTCTGTGATGCCGGCGCACCACTCAAGCCGGGCTTCCAGGCCGGCGTACTGAGCCCCTGGCGGCTCAAGCGCATGGCCGACATCATGTCCGACCAGTCCCGGGCCCTGCGGATACGCAGCTTCGTCGAATACCTCGACCAGGCGCCCGGACGCGGCAGCTACCTGGGCATCGCCAGCGCGCTGATCGAGGCGCCGGCAGGCAGCGATGCGGCGTTTGCCGCAAGCTTCCCCACCAGCCTGAATCGCCTGAGCAACGAGGTCTTCGACCGTATCGCCCGGCATGGTCATGCCGTGGCGCGGGTCACCGACCGGCAATACGGCCTGTTGCCGGCAGTATCGGCGACAAGCCGCCCCCAGGAACCGGCCTGAGCGTCGCTCAAGGCAGCACCAGCACACCCAGGCTGGCACTGACCACCAAGGCGGTGCCGGCGAACTGCAGCGGCACCATCGGTTGGCTCAGCACCACGTAGCCGGCCAATGCACCGACCGCCGGTTCGACACTCATCAGGATGCCAAACGCCGAGGTTGGCATCCGCCGCAGTGCGATCATCTCCAGGCCATAGGGCAGCAGCGGTACGAACAGCGCCAGCCCGGCACAACTGGCCACCTGCAGCCACGGCAGGTGCCCTCCGCTTTGCCACAGCCCCAAGGGTGCGGTGATCACGGCAGCGGCCAGCAGCGACACCGACAGTCCTTCAAACCCCGAGAACAGGCTGCCGACCCGTTTCATCAGCAGGATATAGCCGGCCCAGCCCGCCGCCGAACCCAAGGCCAGCAGCAGCCCCAGGGGTTCACCGACCCAGCCCTGGTCATTACGCGCCAGGAGCAGTACGCCCAGCAGCGCCAGGAACGGCCAGACCAGCGCCCGCCAACGACGGATAGCCAGGCTCGCCACCAGCAGCGGCCCGAGAAACTCGATGGCGATCGCCAGCCCCAGGGGAATGCGTTGGATGGCGGCAAAAAAGCAGCTGGTCATTACCGCCATGGCCAGCCCCAGCCCGGCGGCGGCCCCCCAGCGCGACCACGAGTAACTGCGCAACCGCGGACGCACCAGCAGTCCCAGGATCGCCGCCGCCCAGCACAGGCGCAACCAGGTGGTACTGAAGGTTCCATAGCTGTCCATGGTTGGTGTCGACAGTGCCGCACCGAATTGCACGAAGAGCATCGACAGCACGCACAGCCCCGCGGCCAGTAACAGATTCCGGCGAGAGGTGCGTGCGACTGGGGGGTTCAGTACGGCGGCGTTGTCCTGCATGGCAAAAACTCCTGTCAATGAGCGCCTATCCTAGCCAGCCGGCCGATATTCAAATAACCTGATATTCCTGATTCCAGCTTAAGGAATTCTGATAATGCGCGATCTCGACAGCAGCCTGCTGCGAACTTTCGCCACCGTCGCCGAGACCGGTACGGTCGGCGCTACCGCCCAGCGCCTGGGGCGGACCCAGGCCGCCGTCAGCATGCAACTGCGCCGCCTGGAGGAGGACCTGGAGCGGCGGCTGTTCGAACGCTCGCCCCGTGGCCTGCGCCTGACCGAGGCCGGTCATACCCTGCTGCCCTACGCCCATAGCATTCTCGGCACCGGTGCCGATGCCCGGCGGGCACTGGCGGCCAGCCAGGTGGCGGGCACGGTGCGCCTGGGCCTGCTGGAGGATATCGCCATCGGCAGCCTGCCGCGGGCCCTGCAACGGTTTTCCGCGGCCTATCCGCAGGTCAGCCTGGAAATCACCGTCGACAGCAGCGCAGCCATGTCCGCCCGGCTGCTCGAGGGTGCACTGGATATCGTCGTCGGCGACACCCATGGCATCAACGCCAGGCCCCAGGTGAGCTGGGAGTTGCCGCTGTTCTGGGTCGGCGCCCGTGGGCTGGTGCTCGAACCGACGCTGGACGCTCGGGTCCTGTCCCTGGTGACCTTCAGCGGCACGTGCCTCTGGCAGCCGCGGGTGGAGCAGCAGCTGAAACAGGCCGGTATCGGCTGGCGGGTGGTGTGCAGTAGTACCAGCCTGCCGGCGGTGCAATCGGCGGTCGAGGCCGGCCTGGGCATTGCGGTACTGCTCGAAGGCAACATCCGTGCGCAAAGCATGCGGGTGCTGGGGGCTGCCGAAGGTCTGCCAGCCGCACCGGTGGTGACCTTCGGGCTCTACGTGCGCCCCGTCCCCGCCGTCCAGGCCCCGGCCGTCAGGGCGATGCAGCGGTTTCTCGAAGAGGCGTTGAACATCCCCAGCGCCTGACTCACTCGCCCGCTGCCGCCAGCTCGAAACAGAACACCGCGCCCTTGCCGGGCACCGACAGCAGACGGATCTGGCTGTCGTGCAACTGCAGGATACGCCGCACGATCAACAGGCCGAGGCCGCCGCTGCGACGGTCGCCGTCCTGGTTGAAGGGACGCCGGAACAGGTTGTCCAGCAGCTTGGGCGGGATACCCGGCCCCGTATCGCTGACGGTCACCCGGACCTTGCCCGACGCATGCACCAGCGCCACCTCGATGCTGCCGCCTTCCGGAGTATGACGCAGGGCATTGTCGATCAGGTTGGTCAGCACCCGTTCGATCATGCCGAGGTCGGCACTCACCATCGCCGCACCGCGCGGCAGTACCGCCAACAGCTTCGAATGGCGGGTTTCGGCCATCAGCTCGAATTTCTGGAACACGTCCTGGATCAGGTCGCTGAGGGAGAAATCCTCCCGTTCCAGACGCACCTCGCCATGCTCCAGGCGCGCCAGTTCGAACAGGGCCTGGGCCAGTTGCCGGACCTTGTTGCTCTGCGCCAGCGCGGTGCCCAGGTAACGCTTGCGCTCGTCCGGCGCCAGCAGCTCGCCCTTGAGCGACAGGGTTTCCAGGTAACCGTGCAGTGACGCCAGTGGCGTACGCAGGTCATGGGAGATGTTCTCCACCAGCTCGCGCCGGTCCTGGTCGAGTTGGGTCAGGGCCCGCCACTGTTCGCCGATACGCACCGCCATCTGGGCGAAACTGGCTTCCAGCACCTCGATTTCGTTGCCCCCCCCCGAACCGGCAAGAGGCAGTGTCGGCGGGTTGACCGGGGCGGCATCGGTGTCGAAATCGCGCATGGTCTCGGTCAGGCGACGCAGTGGCCGGGTGATCAGGCGAAAGGCAATCAGACCGGCGATCAAACCCAGCAATGCCACCAGGCCCATGGCCCACAGCGTGGTGCGCAACACCGTGCTGGCACTCACGCGCGCCGCCAGGCGGTCATGCTCTTCGCCCTGCAGGACCACGTAGAGATAGCCCAACTCCTTGCCGCCACCGTGCAGCGCGGCGGCGCTGAACACCTTGCGTCCATCGGTACTGCGCGGGTCATCGCCCAGAATCGGCAGCGGCTGGCCGTCCAGCAGGCGCCGGATCGGCTCCAGGTCGACCTGGTCACGCTTGAGATGGCCCTGGGGCGCGGCGTCGCCGGTGATCCGCCCGCTCGGATCGAGCAGGTACACCTCGACGCTGGGGTTGACGTTCATCAATTGGCCGAATAGCGCCCGCACACCGTCCATGGTCAGGCCCTCGGTACCCACCAGGCGGTTTTCCAGGGCGATGCTGCGGGCCAGGTCGCGGGACAGCCCCTGCACCACCTCCTTTTCGTGCATGTCACTGGCGCGCACCTGCAGCCACACCGAGGCGCCGCAGCAGGCCAGCAGCAGGATCGAGAACACCACGGACAGGCGCTGGGACAGGCTCAGGTTCATTCGGCACGCCCCGCGGGAGCAAAACGATAACCGCGGCCCCAGACCGTGAGAATCCGTTCGGGCTGTGCCGGATCGACCTCGATCTTCGCCCGCAGGCGGTTGATATGGGTGTTGACCGTGTGTTCGTAGCCATCGTGCTGGTAACCCCAGACCTGGTTCAGCAGATCCAGGCGTGAATACACCGTACCGGGGTTCTTCATGAAGAAGTGCAGCAGGTCGAACTCCCGTGGCGTCAGGTCCAGTGCCTGGCCGTCGAGCCGGGCCTCGCGGGCCAGCGGGTCCAGGCTCAGGCCGTTGAGTTCGAGACTGCCGGCGTCGACCTTGAGGCTCCTGGCCAGGGCATCGACCCGCCGCAGCAGGGCCTTGACCCGCGCCGCCAGCTCGAGCATCGAGAACGGCTTGGCCAGGTAGTCGTCGGCGCCCAGCTCCAGGCCCAGCACCCGATGCATCTCGCTGGAGCGGGCGCTGGTGATGATGATCGGCGTGTAGCGCGCCATGGCCCGGGCCTGGCGGCAGATTTCCAGGCCATCGACGCCCGGTAGCATCAGGTCGAGGATCAGCGCATCCCAGCCGCCCTTCTCCAACTGTGCCAGGCCCAGATTGCCGTCGGCACAATGGGTGACCTCGTAGCCCTCGTCCCGCAGGTGCAGGCTCAGCAGCCCGGCCAGGTGCAGGTCATCCTCGACGATCAGAATGCGTTTGGGTGAATCCATGGTGTGGCGTTCCTGCAGGTGAAATATCCGGGACGTTCACAGCATATGACGTCCGCCCCATTGTGCCGAATCGGCAGGGGGAAAATGTTCACGATTAATTTAACTTTGCGGGAGGATTTGGCGACCGTTGCCGGCCGACACTGAAAGCCTGATCAATTGCCGTGGAGATCACGCCATGTCCAGCAGAAGACGCTTTCTTCTTTCCAGTGCCGCCGCCCTGCTCGCCGCCGGTTTCGTCGACTGGCGCGCGGTGGCCGCCACCCTCGGCGGCAACGCTGCCCCAGGCGCCACGGACGAGACCTTCGAGGTCAACCACAGCGACGCCGAATGGCGGGCGATGCTGAACGACAGCCAGTACCAGGTGCTGCGCCATGAGGGCACCGAACGCCCCTACAGCAGCCCCCTCAACGACGAACACCGCACCGGTGTCTTCGCCTGCGTCGGCTGCCGGCAGGCGCTGTTTTCCTCCTCGGCCAAGTTCGACAGCCACACCGGCTGGCCGAGCTTCACCGCGCCGCTGGAGAACGCCGTCGGCACCCGTCGCGACAGCTCGCTGGGCATGGTCCGCACCGAAGTGCATTGCCATCGCTGCGGCGGCCACCTGGGCCACGTGTTCCCCGACGGGCCGGCACCGACCGGCTTGCGCTACTGCATGAACGGCGTGGCGATGAGCTTCACGCCGAGTGCGGGCTGAGCGGCTGGGCCTGTTCGCGGGCAAGCCCTGCTCCTACAGGGGCCAACCCCAGCCAGAGACCTACGGCCGGCAACGTTTCAACTTCATCGACAAGGATCTGCATCATGCTTTTAATCATCCTGGCGTACCTGGGCGGTCTGCTGACCATCCTCAGCCCGTGCATCCTGCCGGTGCTGCCCTTCGTGTTCGCCCGCTCCGGCGAGTCGTTGCGCCGCAGCGGCCTGCCGCTGCTGTGCGGCATGGCCCTGACCTTCGCCCTGGTCGCCACCCTCGCCGCCGTCGGCGGTGGCTGGGTGGTGCGGGCCAATCAGTACGGGCGCTGGCTGGCGATGGCGCTGATGGCCTTCTTCGCCATCACCCTGCTCTTCCCCCACCTGGCCGATCGCCTGGCTCGGCCGCTGGTTTCGGCCGGTGACCGGCTGTCACGCTCGGCCCAGGCGGAAAGCGGGCAGCCGAGCGTGCGCTCGTCGTTCGTTCTCGGTATCGCCACCGGTCTGCTGTGGGCTCCCTGCGCCGGGCCGATCCTCGGCCTGATCCTCACCGGTGCGGCCCTGCAGGGCGCCAACATCGGCACCACGCTATTGCTGCTGGCCTATGCCGCCGGTGCCGCCACCTCCCTGGCCGGTGCCCTGCTGGTCGGTGGCCGGGTATTCAGCGTGATGAAACGCAACCTCGGGACCGGCCAGTGGCTACGCCGCGGTCTCGGCGCGGCGATGCTCGCCGGGGTGGCGGCGATTGCCCTGGGCCTGGACACCGGCCTGCTGACCCGGGTCTCGACGGTCGCCACTGCCGGCATCGAGCAGAGACTGCTGGATACCTTCAACCCGGCGCCGCAGCCAGGCGCAATGATGGCGGCGGTGGTTCACGATGAACAACCGGCCGGCAGCATGATGGCCATGGCCGCCAAAACGTCGACTGAACGCCCCCTGCCGGTCGAAGGCACCCTGCCCGACCTCTCCGGCGCCGTGCAGTGGCTCAACTCGGCCCCCCTGAGCGCCGCCGAACTCAGGGGCAAGGTGGTGCTGATCGACTTCTGGACCTACTCCTGCATCAACTGCCTGCGCAGCCTGCCCTACGTCAACGCCTGGGCACAGAAATACCACGACCAGGGCCTGGTGGTGATCGGCGTGCATGCTCCGGAGTTCGCCTTCGAACGCGACATCGACAACGTACGCCAGGCCGTGAGCAAGCTGGGGATCCGCTATCCGGTGGCGATCGACAATGACTACGCCATCTGGCGTGGCTTCAACAACCAGTACTGGCCGGCGCACTACTTCATCGATGCCCAGGGCCGGGTGCGCTACCACCACTTCGGCGAAGGCGACTATGCCGGCTCCGAGCAGGTGATCCAGCAACTGCTGGCCGAAGCCGGCAACCGGAACGTCTCCGGCGGCGTGGTCAGCGCCCAGGCCAGCGGTGTGATGCAGGCGGCGGATGAAGCCGAAGTGAAATCGCCGGAAACCTACATCGGCTATGACCGTGCCGAGCATTTCGCTTCCCCGGGCCAGCAGCTCGCCGACCAACCCAAGACCTATGACGCGCCCCGGCAACCGCAGCTGAATCAGTGGGGCCTGGCGGGCAACTGGACCGTGCGCCCGGAACAGGCGGCCTTGAACCAGGCAGGCGGCTCTATCGTTTTCCGCTTCCATGCCCGTGACCTACATCTGGTGCTCGGCCCTTCCGCCAGCGGCCAACCCGTTCGCTTCAAGGTGCAGGTCGATGGCAAGGCGCCGGGCGCGGACCACGGCACCGATACCGACGCCAACGGCCAGGGCACGGTGACCGAACAGCGCCTGTATCAGTTGGTGCGCCAGGCCGGTGACATCGGCGACCACACCTTTTCCATCGAATTTCTCGACCCCGGTGTGCAGGCCTACGCCTTCACCTTCGGTTGATTGCCAAGAGGATGCATGAAATGAGCAAGTCCATGATGCAGAAAAAAAACGTCTCGCCGCTGTTGACGATGGCCGCTGTGGCCGGCCTGGCCCTGTCGATCCTGCTGGTGCAGCGCCTGGCCTTTGCCGCCGAGCCGGCGGTGCAGATCGCTCCGCCGGCGCTGGATGAGCCGGCCACCGCCGGCCAGGCCACGGCCGTGTTCGCCGGCGGCTGCTTCTGGGGTGTCCAGGGCGTGTTCCAACATGTGCGCGGGGTGCAGAACGTGGTGTCCGGCTATGCCGGCGGCGCGGCGGGTACCGCCCATTACGAACAGGTTGGCGAAGGCGATACCGGGCATGCCGAATCAGTGCAGATCACCTACGACCCGAGCCAGGTCAGCTATGGCAAGCTGCTGCAGGTGTTCTTCTCGGTGGCCCACGACCCGACCCAGCTCAACCGCCAGGGGCCGGACAGCGGCACGCAGTACCGCTCGGCGATCTTCCCGGTGAACGCCGGGCAGGAAAAGATCGCCCAGGCGTATATCGCGCAGTTGGATGGCGCCAGGGTGTTCCCGTCGAAGATCGTCACCCGGATCGAGGACAACAAGGTGTTCTATCCGGCCGAGGGGTATCACCAGAACTACCTGACCTTGCATCCCTACGTGCCCTACATCGCCATCAACGACCTGCCGAAGGTGGAGAACCTCAAGCGCATGGAGCCGCAGTGGTATCGGGAAGATCCGGTGCTGGTGCCGGATATACGGTGACCCTGAGGGCCTCTTCGCGGGCAAGCCCGGCTGCTGCAGGTTGTGCCGTACAGGGCTGTTTGTTCTGCACGTTCCTGTAGGCGCCGGGCTTGCCCGCGAAAGCGACGGAGCAGGCACCACCTATTTCAAACGGTGCCTCGCCCCTCAGGGATAACGCCGTTTGTCCGGCGCGGGCGGGAAGTACTGGTACAACCAGGTCTCGCTCAAGGTCCGCTCGCCGCTGCGAATGAACAGTCGCATCTCCACCGGGTCGACGCTGTCGTTGGTCGGGTACCAGTCGAAGATCACCCGGTAGCCGCCGATCTCATCCAGCTTGAGGACACTGAAATCCTTCACCTGACCATTGGAGGTGGTGACCACCGGCTCGATCCCGCTCCCCTCCGGCAGCCGCTCCAGCCCGCCGCCGTTGAAGTCCACGGCAAAACGCCGGGCCCAGACTTCGGGGTAATGCTCGCCCGGCGCCCAGCCCTCGGTGAAACCACCCATGCCCGAGCGCGTCGCATGCACCCGTGCCAGCGGTGTACCCACCGGCGGCAGCGCGCTCCAGTACAGCTTGTAGCCGTAGCTCAGCGAGTCACCGGCCTTGACCGGCTGCTTCGGGGTCCAGAAGGCGACGATGTTGTCCATGGTTTCGCCGGTGGTCGGGATCTCCAGCAACTGCACCGAGCCCTCGCCCCAGGGCGTGGTCGGCTCGACCCACAGGCTCGGCCGGCGGCTGTACCAGTCCACGGTGTCCTGGTAGCTGGCGAATTCGTGGTCGGTCTGCACCAGGCCGAAGCCCTTGGGGTCCTTGTCGGCAAACGCATTGAACTGCAGCTTGGCCGGGTTGTTCAGCGGTCGGCAGATCCACTCGCCATTGCCACGCCACATCGCCAGGCGATCGGAATCGTGGATCTGCGGATGGATGGTGTCGCACATGCGCCGCTCGTGAGTACCACAGCTGAACATGCTGGTCATCGGCGCAATGCCCAACTGCTCGATATCCACCCGCGCGTTGACATGGGCCTCGACCATCATCACCACCTGCTCGGCCTGGCAATCGATATCGAAACGGTAGGCGCCGGTGGCGCTCGGCGAGTCGAGCAAGGCATAGACCACAAAACGCGTGCTGTCCCTGGCCGGCGTCTCGAACCAGAACTTGGTGAAGTCCGGGAACTCCTCACGTTTGTGCGCATAGGTGTCGATCGCCAGCCCGCGCGCCGAAAGGCCGTACTGACCGGTCTTGTCCACTGCGCGGAAATAGCTGGCACCGAGAAAGGAGACGATATCGTGGCGATCGATTTCCGGGGCCTTGAACAGCTTGAAGCCGGCAAAACCCAGGTCGCCCTTGAGCTGGGACGGGTCGATACCGCTGCTGGCGTAATTGAATAGCGGCGGCCGGAAATGCACTTCCCGCGCCTGGCGCGTCTTCGCATCGACGCTGTACATGCGCACCGGCTGCCTGAAGCCCATGCCGACGTGGAAGAACTGCACATCCAGCTGGCCCTTGAGCTCATTCCACAGCGAATGCCGGGCGTCGTACTGGATCGCATTGAACTGCTGCGGGGTCATGTTCGCCAGCGTCGGCGGCAGCACCTGCCGCGTACTGACATAAGGTTTGCCAGCGAGTCCCTTCGCCTGGGCCTGCAACGCCTCGAAATCAAAATGTTCGATGTCACCGTCCGCGGTGGCGGCGAGCGCCCGTGCCGCGAACAAACCGCTGGCCGACAGGCCGGTATAGGCCGCCAGGGCCATGGAAGCTTTCAGGAGATTACGGCGATGCATAAAAAGACCTGTACTGAGGACGATCCGGACACCGCAAACGCAAGGTGTCGGACAGGGGAATCAGCCACTTCGCACGAGCAGCGGCTGCAAGCAAACAGATACCAAATCCTGAGGAACGTTCGCAATCTCTTTGAAAAACTTGATGACAGGCTTTATTCAGCAAAGGTGTGGCTAGATGTTTCAAGCCTCGATCCGATATCGGGGCGCTCCCCTTAACGACCGCCAGGAAAACATGAAAATTTCTTCAGAAAGCTTTCACTGGTTTGTTGGCAAAATCCCACGCCTGTTGTGAAGGTCCGTACGAGGCAACCGCAATGACCCGCATCCTGACCATCGAAGATGATGCTGTAACCGCCAAGGAAATCGTGGCTGAACTGAGCAGCCATGGGCTTGAAGTGGACTGGGTGGACAATGGCCGTGAAGGCCTGGTACGCGCCGTGAGCGGCGACTACGACCTGATCACCCTCGATCGCATGCTGCCGGAACTCGATGGCCTGGCCATCGTCACCACCCTGCGGACCATTGGCGTCGCCACGCCGATCCTGATGATCAGCGCCCTCTCCGATGTCGACGAGCGCGTGCGTGGCCTGCGCGCCGGCGGCGACGACTACCTGACCAAGCCCTTCGCCTCCGACGAGATGGCCGCCCGGGTCGAGGTACTGCTGCGGCGCAAGAGCCCGGCCCGGGAGTTCGAGACCTCGCTGCGGGTCGCCGACCTGGAACTGAACCTGATCAGCCGCGAAGCCACCCGCGCCGACCAACTGCTCAGCCTGCTGCCCACCGAATACAAGCTGCTGGAGTTCCTGATGCGCAACACCGGGCAGATCCTCTCGCGGATGATGATCTTCGAGGAAGTCTGGGGTTATCACTTCGACCCGGGCACCAACCTGATCGATGTACACATCGGCCGCCTGCGCAAGAAAATCGACAGTCCCGGCCTGCCACCGCTGATCCGCACGGTACGAGGCTCCGGTTATGTCATTGCCGAACCCCTCTAAGGGCTGGCGCTCGTCCACCAGCCGCCTGCTGGCGCTTTACAGTTTCCTCTTCGTGGCCTGGAGCTGCAGCCTGATGGGCGTGCTCTACTACGAGGTCTCCGGCTACCTCGACACGCTGGCGCGCCACTCGCTGATGCAGCGCCAGCACCTGTTCTCGCGCTTCCAGGGCCAGCAGTTGCTGGACGCGCTGACCACCAGCATGACTTTCGACATGCGCGGGGTCGACGCCTACGGCCTGTTCAACGAACAGAAAATGCACCTCAGCGGGCCGATCAAGCAAATGCCGCCGGACCTGATCATGGACGGCCACATCCACGAACTGACCAACTGCATCGATTCCGACGACCCCAACCTGCCCCAGGACAGTTGCGACGCCGTCGCCACCCAGACCCATGACGGCCGCTGGCTGCTGCTGGTGCGTGACAACGGCTCGCTGTTCGGCGTGACGCGGATCATCCTCCATGCGCTGTTCTGGGCGGTGTCGCTGACCATTCTGCCCGGCATTGCCGGCTGGCATCTGCTGCGGCGTCGGCCGATCCGCCGTATCCGGGCGATCCAGGCCAGCGCCGAAGCGATCGTCGCCGGCGACCTCGGCCACCGCCTGCCACTGTCCAACCGCCGCGACGAGCTGGACATGCTGGCGGCCATCGTCAACGCCATGCTCGACCGCATCGAGCGGCTGATGAACGAGGTCAAGGGCGTCTGCGACAACATCGCCCACGACCTGCGCACCCCGCTGACCCGCCTGCGCGCGCAGCTCTACCGCATCCAGCAGCAGGCCCCGCACGACTCTCCCGAGGCCCTGCAACTGGACGGCGTGATTGCCGAGACCGACACCCTGATGGCGCGCTTCAAGGGGCTGTTGCGGATCTCCGAGCTGGAAGACCACCAACGCCGTTCCGGCTTCGTGGTGCTCGACCCACTACCGCTGCTGCGCGAGTTGCATGACTTCTATCTGCCCCTGGCCGAAGAAGCGCAAATCAGCCTGCGCCTGGAGTTGCCGCAAGTGTTGCCGCACATCACCGGCGACCGCGCCCTGCTCTTCGAGGCCCTGGCGAACCTGCTGAGCAACTCGATCAAGTTCACCCCGCCGGGCGGTGAAGTAGTGCTGCTGGCGGCCAGCGACCAGGGCAGCACACGGATCGAGGTGATCGACACCGGCCCGGGCATTCCACCCTCGGAGCGCGATGCGGTGTTCCAGCGTTTCTACCGCTGCGATGACGGCAACCAGCACAGCGGCTTCGGCCTGGGCCTGTCGATCGTCGCGGCGATCATCAGCCTGCATGGCTTCAACCTGAAGATCGGCACCGGCGAGCGAACAGGCGCCCGGCTGATTCTGGAGTGCCGGGACAACCTGATCGCCGTCGACTAGCCGACGCAGACGGCGCGACGGATCGCGAATGCCCTTTGCTGTTGTGCGAGTGAAGGATGGATCATTCCTTGCTCAGGTCCACCAGGGGCGTACCGCGCACTTCCGTCTTGCGCCCATCCTGGATCTGGGTCACCCGCTGCACCGCCTGATCCACGGCCGCCTTGTCCGCCAGCAGGCTATAGCTGATCTGGAACTGCCGCTTCTGCCCGGCACCGATGGTCGGCACCAACCCCAGCGGACGCTGGTAACGACGGTTATAGGAAAAGCTGGTACCTGGCTCCAGCCCGGTCACGTAGCCCTGGCCCTGGGTGTCGGTGTTCTTCCACAGGGAGAACACCGGCAACTGTTGTGTGTTGAAGCCGACCGACACCCCGAGGTTTGCGGCCTTGTTGTGCAATACCGCCAGGGTATCGCCCTTGGCATCGGCGTAGGGCACGACGTTGTAGACCGTCTCGTCGTAGTCCCGGGTTGGCGCGCGGTAGGTCTGCCAGTCCGGCAGGTCGCCCTTGGCCTTGTCGTTGAACGGCGACACCTGCTTCACCGGCGCAACGAAACGCGCGCCCTGCTCCAGGAACGGCGTGCTGAAGTTGTTGTGGTACAGCGCCTGGTATTCCTTCGGATAGTCGCCGTTGTTGGTCAGCGTGTCATTGAGCGCAAAGCTCACGCTACCGGGCAACGTCGACAGTTCGGTGACCACGGAGAAGTCGACTTTCTTGAACGCCTGCTCCTTCAGTTCGCCCTGCAGGCGAATGGCGTAAGGCGGTTGTTCATCGATATGCAGGGTGACCCTGTTGGCCGGAATATTCGCCGCCCGGCCGTGCAAGGTGAGCAATTCGCCGTTGTCCAGCCCCGGGTGACCGACCCACTCATAGCCGCAACGCACCACCAGTTCGTTGAAACCCTCCAGCCAGCCCAGGCCGCCACGGCCATTGAGTTCGATGAAGGCCGGGTTGACCACCTCCTTGACCGGAGAATCCCAGCCCATGCGCACATTGCCCACGGAGGCGTGCAGAACGTTCATGCCCCGGGTCGGGACCACCGAGAGCTTCATCGTGCCGTTGTCGATGTCGACAATGCTGACCCCTTCCTGGCGGCCGCCGTGCAAGGTGCGCAGGGTTATGGAGAACGGCTTGGCGGTCTTGATCCCCAGTTGCTGGCTGGTGATCTGGCGGTTCTGCGCAGGGGTGTCGCTGTCGAGCAGCACATAGTCCCAGGCCAGGGCGTGGGAAGCGGTGGTCAGAGCGGTAACGCCGAAAATCAGTCGGAGGGTGTTCATGGGCGGTCCTTATTGGAATTGTTCGACTTTTATAAACCTAGTGAAACGATTCAGCAAGTCAAACAAGGGACAGACACTCCGACAGGCCAGCCCAGCTGGCCTGCTCTGGACAGGCCTTCCCGAGCTAGATCGACAGCACCCATCGATGCCGATCATCCCCTACTTCTTCCTGCGGCGCCTGCTCGATCCGGAATCCGCAACGATACAGCACCTTGGCTGAGCCGATATTGTTCTTGTAGACATACGCCACCAATTGCTTGAGCTTCCAGTGTTGCCGGGCCTGCTGAATCAGATGCCTCAAGGCCAGTGTGGCAAGCCCCTGCCCGCAAACGTCCCGAGCGACCCGGTAACCGACTTCAGCGATGCCTTTGGACGAGTCGATATCTTTCAGATTGGCCCGGCCGACGATCCTGCCGCTGGGGTCCTCCAAAACGAACGGATGCCAGTTGCCCTTGGCAAAGCCGGACAGATAGTCCTCGATATGCACGGTGACGCCCTGCAATGAGTAGAAGGCTGGATCGCGTGCATCGATGCGTGATTCGAACCATTCACGATTATGGGTTTCGAATGCCAGCAAGGCCTGGGTATCGGTGCCTTCCAGCCTGCGCACTCTGAATGAACTCATTGATCTCCCTCTCCCTGATGCGCAATGTTCCGATTTCTTGTTACTGTTTGCAGACACAGCCGTTGGATTTTATTCAGTGTGTCGAACGCGAGAAATGATGGGCCTGCGACGTGAAGGTGCGCCTAGCCCCTGTCCAGGCCTTCGTTTTCCTGCGCAGGTGGCCACGGTATAGCGACTCCCCCCTCATGAACAGAACGAAATGAGCGCACTGCACAATCTCGTGGAACAGGCCTACGAGCAGGCCAAGCATGGCAAGTGGGATCCACTGCTATCAGAGTGGAGCGAGTGGCCGCAGATTGCACGGCGCTGCTGCCATTATCAAAAAGCCTCTTCCGGTTGGACCTTTCTGCACCAGGCCGCCTACTTCGGTCATGAAGCCGCCTGCCGGGCATTGATTCGTGCCGGTGCCTCGCTCGACAGCATGACCGGCAAGGAGCAGACGGCGGCGGATATCGCCCGGGATCAGGGGCACTCCAGGCTGGCCGAGCTTTTGCGGCGGGCGGCGCAAGTCAGCAAGGTCCACTGGGTCAGCCCCAATGATCCGGACCTGCTGCCCAGCAGCAGCGCGTGGAGCGAAGCCACGGAGCATCGTGCGCAAGAAGCCATGCTGGTGGCCTATGCCGGCGGCGTGGTGAGGATTGCCAAGGGCGCCAGGTACTTTGCGGACTCGTTCGAACGCACCCTGGTGGGCTGGCACGGTACTTATGATCCGCCTTGCGGGATGGACGGCGAATCGGCTCTACCCATCGCCTAGGCTATGTACGCCAACGTCTGCCTTGGCATCCGCTGAAGGAGCGTCATCCATGAGGTCCGTTGACACGAACCGTCTGAAAATCTGGCAAACCCTCTCGTCGCTGTTTCTCGATACCGAGATCGACCCGCTGACCTACGACGCCATTGCACGAGCCATCCGGGAGTCCGGCTATTCGCAGGAAGAGGTCCAGCGCATCTTGTGGAACGAGGTTTTCCCGGTTCTGCAGGCGAACCTCAAGTGTGTCGCCGGGGAATGGGCCGGCTGGTCGGATGCCTGGCTTGTGGAAAATCCCAGGGTGGTCGACGAGCCGCAGTCCAGGCACCCGCGTGGCTTGGTTGCCAGGGAAATCGAGAAGTGTTGGCAGAATATCATCCGGGCACTCGGCAAAACCGATACCGTTGCCGGGCAATAGCCGCGTATCATGGAATGGCTATTAGCCACTATCCATTCGCTCACCCGGCAGATGGATTCGAAGCCAACCCGAAGCCCTTCTCTTCCATGACAACAGGACGTTCCATGCACCCGTTGAAAACCCTTCTTGCCACCAGCCTGCTGGTCCTTGCCGGCTGCGCCAGCCAGCCACCCGTGCCGCCACCGGAGTTTCCGGGGCTGGAGCAGTCGGACAAGATCGCCATCCAGGACCTGCGCCCCCACAGTGAGAGCGAAAAAGAGATTTTCAGTCTGCTGATCACCAGTGATGCCTATGCCATCTATCGTGTAGCGGACACCGCGACCAAACCCACAGGCCCGCGGCTGCTGGCCCACCGAGCTTATGAAACGCTGCCGGAACTGGGCAGCCAGCCATCGATCAAGGTGCTGCACTTCGTCACCTATGCCAACCTGCAATCGCAACTGCGCAAGAACGCGCTGCTGGCCGGCTTCACCGGCCCGATCGGCGTAGCGCTGATGGCGGACAAGAGCTTTCCGGCCGGAGACGTCCTGACCACCCGGATCGACAGTCAATCGCTGGACAAGACCGAAGGCAAAGAGGAATACACCCGGGCGTACTTCAGTGCAGAGGAAAACCCGAAAAAGTCTCCGGTGAATCTCATCTATATCGATACGGAAATACTGGGCAAACGCGTCACCACCCGCTGCCTGGTTCCACCGATCGCCTCCAAGCCTCATCTGTTTCTGGTCGAGGCCTATGACATGTGCATTTCCAATCACCTGGCGCTGTATCACGCCAACAACCAGTCGCAAGATACGGCAGCCAAGTAACGGGTCAGGGCAGACTTATTGGGCAAAGTTCACATAAGTTCGCTCCCAAGTTCCTCTCGAAGTAGCCAAGGCCCCTGATCTGTCCCGGATCAATGGGCCAAGCACCCTCCTCGCGCAGTGAAAGTTTTTCCTTTCGATCATGGCGCTTTGCTTTGATTGAACTACCTTTTCACACAAGGACCGAGCCATTCCGGCTTGTATCACCCCAAGTTGTTTTCAACGATCAGTCGGCGAATCAGTCAGACCTGTTCCCCTGATCGTGCGCGGTATCGAGGATATTGCTGGCGTCATTGGTGGTTAGTGTGGGGGGGCAGTTCTGGGGTAACCCAGTCAGCCCACGGACGGCCTGTTCGGCGAGGGTGTACCTATCATGATTTATCGTACCGTGCCTGCTTTCAGGACAATTGTTCAAGGCCTGTTATGGATGGGCCTGGGGATGGAAGCGGCCCAGGCCGCGGCGGGAAACTGTTCGCAACTGGCCAGTTTGCCCACCGTGTTCGAGGTGGGCCAGGGGCTTCAGGATGAACTGCGGATGCCGGTGCCCATTACGCAACTGGCCGTGGGCGACCCGAAGATCGCCGATGTACAAACCAGCGGCGGCAGTGCCTTCATTCTCACCGGCATGGCTCCAGGCGCCACCAGCCTGATGGTCTGGACCGCCTGCTCGCCGACGCCACGCCAAAGCATGGTGTTCGTCAAGGGCAAGGCCACCGCGGCGCTGACCAGCGTCTCGACGGTCCCTTCCGAAGACCCGCTGCTGCCGAGCCAGGTGCAGACCGATATTCGCTTCGTCGAAGTCAGCCGCAGCAAACTCAAGGAGGCCAGTACCTCGATCTTCGGCAAGAGCGGCAATTTCCTGTTCGGTTCGCCGGGCACAGTGCCCGGCGTGACGGTGACGCCCGGCCAGATTGGCCGCCTGGCGCCCAACATCCCCCTCAACAACGACTCGTTCAATATCGGCATTGGCGGCGGCAATGTGCTGGGGCTGATCAACTCCCTGGAGGGCAGCGGTTTCGCCTATACCCTCGCACGCCCGAGCCTGGTGGCCCTCAGCGGCCAGAGTGCGAGCTTCCTGGCCGGGGGTGAAGTGCCGATTCCGGTACCCAGTTCGGGCAGCGATACCATCTCCATCGAGTACAAGGAATTCGGTGTCCGCCTGACCCTGACCCCGACCATCATCGGCAGCGGTCGCATTACCCTGAAAGTCGCCCCCGAAGTCAGCGAGCTGGACTACTCCAATGGCGTGCAGATCTCCGGCATCGTGGTCCCGGCGCTGACCGTGCGCCGTACCGACACCAGCATTTCCCTGGCCGATGGCGAAAGCTTCGTCGTCAGCGGCCTGATCAGCAGCCGCAACACCGCCCAGGTGAACAAGTTTCCGGGGCTGGGCGACATTCCCGTGCTTGGCGCATTCTTCCGCAACAACACGCTCAACCGTGACGAACGCGAACTGCTGATGATCGTCACGCCGCACCTGGTTCAACCCCTGGCGGCCAACGCCAAGCTGCCCTCGCTGCCTGGCGAGCAACTGCGCAATTACGACCCGAACTTCTACCGCATGTACTTCCTCGAGAGCGGTGACTTCGACAATCGCATGGGGCTTTCGCAATGAAAACGGTGATGGCGCTGGCGGCAACGGTGCTGCTCACGGGCTGTGCCAGCAATACCCTGTCTTCCCGACCGGCCAGCTGCACGCCTCCCCCTTCGGATCAGCAGTTGACCCTGAACCTGGCCGACGAAATGATCAACGATGGCCGCCTGTATGCCAGCCTGGCGAACCTGGAAGGCCTGCCCGACGACCTGGTCCAGGTTCGCCTGCGCAAGGCTCGCATACTGCGCATGCTCGGCCGCAGCGACGCCGAACCCTTGTACAAGGGGCTGCTCGGCACTTGCCTGGCGGCCGAAGGCGAGCATGGCCTGGGTCAGTTGGCGGCGGCCCGAAACGATAATGCCACTGCCCTGGACCATCTTGAACGGGCCGCGAGGATGGCGCCCACCGATGAAAAGATCCGCAATGACCTGGGGGTCGTCTACCTCAACCAACGGCGGATCAACGATGCACGCTTCGAGTTTCTGACCGCCCTGGAGCTCAAGCAGTCAGACTCGCTGGCCGCCTTCAACCTGGTGACACTGTTGATCTATCAGGATAACTGGAAGCAGGCCGCGGAGCTGGCGAGCCGTTCCAACCTGAGCCCGAAACAGGTCACCGAGGCGCAATCCCGGGCGGCGAAACTCAAGGCCCAGGCTCGGAACGTAGCGGCTGTCGAGGGCGCGCGCCCGGGCGCCGATGCCGCTCCCGGCAGTGAGATCAAGTAGAGACGAGGAGTCGAGATGAATACCAAGAGGTTGTTGATGGTGTCCCTGGCCTGCCTGTCCACGAGCGCCTGGGCGATTGACCCGGGCCCCTCGTCAGAGCAGCAGCAGGACACCGAACGCTGGCTGCAACTGCAGATTCGCGGTGTGGTGGCCTCTCCTCAACTGCAGACCGCCTCGGCCGCCGAACGCGACCTGGCCATGCAACGCTGGCTCAACAGTTTCAACTATCCCATCCCCGAGCGTTACCAGCAGAAGGAATCGGGCAGCGTCAGCGGCAAATGAGCCAGCGCCGGTGTCATGGATCGGCGTTCGGCGATCATGGACTGCCGAAGGCCTGGAACACCCCGATCATGGCCGGGCCGATCGCAATCAGGAAGAAGCTCGGCCACAGGCAGAAAATCAGCGGGAAGATCAGCTTGGTACCGATTTTCGCGCCTGCCTCCTCGGCCGCCTGGGTACGCCGGTCACGGAACTCGTCGGCATAGATGCGCAGGGTTTCGGCCACGCTGGTACCGAAACGAATGCTCTGCGCCAGCAGACTGACCAACCCCTGCACATCCTCCAGCCCGGTACGCACCGCCAGTTGCTTGAGCGCCTCGGTGTTGCTGACCCCGGCACGGATCTGCGCATTGACCAGCGCCAGTTCCTCGGCCAGCTCGACCTGGCTGACCGCCATTTCCTCAGCCACCCGCTCGATGGTCGTCGGCAGGGCCAGCCCCGACTCCACGCAGACCACCATCAGGTCCAGCGCATCGGGAAAGGCCGCCCGCAAACGCCATTGCCGCCGTTGCTTGCGCTTGCCGACGTACAATGCCGGCAGCAGCCAGGCGACACCCGCCACCAGGGTCAGCAACAGCAAACCAAGGGCCAGGGAAAGCCTGGGCACCAGCGGCAACACCAGCACCCCGAGCCCCAGCAGCAGCAAGGGCAGCAGCAAGCGCACCGCCCAGTACACCTGCACCGCTGAAGACGAGCGATACCCGGCGTGGATCAACAGCAGTTGGGTGGCGGACGCCTGCGCCGTCTCGGTCGAACCGAACTGCTGCCCCACCCGCTCCAGGAGCACCTGCAGGCCACCCGGCACCTCTGCTCCCACCGTGCCGCCGATATGTCCGCGCTTGATCGAGGCCAGGCGACGCTGCATCGGATCCTGCAGCCCCATCAGCAACAGGATGACGGTGACCACCGCCAGCACCGTGCTCAAACCGATCGCGCTGACGAACAACAGGCGAGCCAGCGCCTCATTCTCCGTCACCCGACTGAACAACCCGAGCAGATAGTCCATGACTCGCCCCTCCACAGGGTGAAAACCGCCTAAACCTGAATACGGATGATTTTGCGTATCCAGAAAATCCCGACCAACATGGCGCAGAAGGCGCCGATGATCATCTTGTGGCCGACCGGATCATTGATCAGCACCGGCAGGTAGCTGGGGTGGTGACCAGGATCACCGCCGCCAGCACGAAGGGAATGGAAACCAGCACCCAGGCCGACATGCGCCCTTCGGCCGACAGGGTCTTGATCTTGCGCTGAAAGCGGAAGCGTCCGCGAATCAGCCGGCTCAGGCGCTCCAGCACCTCGGTCAGGTTGCCGCCGGTCTCGCGATGGATGAGGATCGACGTCACCAGCATCATCACCGTCATGCTCGGCATGCGCTCCAACAGGCCGAGCATGGCCCGGCGCACGTCATTGCCATAGTTGATATCGGCGAAGGTCAGGCCGAACTCATGGGCCACCGGCCCCTTCTGGTCCTCGGAGACCAGCCGCAGGGTGTCGTTGAACGGGTGCCCGGCGCGCAACGCGCGGCACATGGCATCCAGGGCATCGGGCAGGCCCACCTCGAAGTCGGCAAATCGCCGGTTGCGGTCCCTGAAGATTTTCAGCAGCGGCAACCAGGCGACCATCAGGGCCGCCAGCAGCGCCACCCACCCGGAGGCGCCCATCATCAGCGCCAGGGCCCCGGCCGCTGCGCCCATGGCGACTCCGAGCAACAGCACCCGATAGGCGCGGTATTCATGCCCGGACTGCTCGATCAGTTGCGTCAGGTCCGCCATGAACGGCAGTTGTTCGAGCGCGGCCTCCAGGGGCGACAGGCGCGTCAGGTATTTCTGCCGCAGCACGGTCTGCATGTTCGGCAGGTTGTTGGCCTTCTCCAGCACATGCAGGCGACCGCGAATGCGCTTGCGCATCCTGCTCGCCTCGCCGAACACCGGCACCACCACGCTCTGGGCCAGCAGGAAGGCGGCGATGAACACCATGCCCAGGAAGATCAGAATGAATTCGCCGGAGATGTGATTCATGACTAGCGTCCCTCCATCCACTCGGGGCGGAACAGCGAGAGTGGCAACTCGATACCGCGCTTGGCCAGTACCTCGCGAAAGGCCGGGATCATCCCGCTGGGGCGATAATCGCCCTGCACTTCGCCGTTTTCACCCACGCCACTGCGGGCAAACGAGAAAATCTCGCTCATGGTGATGATCTCGCCCTCCATGCCGTTGATCTCCTGTACGCTGACCAGGCGACGCTTGCCGTCCTCCTGGCGCTCGAGCTGGATCACCACATCGATGGCCGAGGCGATCTGCTGGCGCATGGCCTTGATCGGGAAGGTGGCACCGGTCATCGACACCATGTTCTCGACGCGCCCCAGCGCATCGCGCGCGGTATTGGCATGGATGGTGGTCAGGGAACCGTCATGGCCGGTGTTCATGGCCGTGAGCATGTCCAGCGCCTCGACGCCTCGGACTTCGCCGATGACGATACGGTCCGGGCGCATCCGCAGGCTGTTGCGCACCAGCTCACGCTGGCTCACCTCGCCACGCCCCTCGATGTTGGAGGGGCGGGTCTCCAGGCGTACCACATGGGGCTGCTGCAGTTGCAGCTCGGCCGAGTCCTCGATGGTGACGATCCGCTCGTTCAGCGGGATGTAGCTGGACAGCACGTTGAGCAGGGTCGTCTTGCCGCTGCCGGTACCGCCGGAAATCAGTACGTTCAGGCGACCGCGCACGATCGCCTTGAGCAGCAGCGCGATGGCCGGGGTCAGGGTTCCTACCTGGATCAGGCTGTCGGTGTTGAGCAGGTCCACGGCAAATCGACGGATCGACATGCTCGGCCCGTCGATGGCCAGCGGCGGGATGATCGCGTTGACCCGCGAGCCATCCTTGAGCCGGGCGTCGACCAATGGCGAGGACTCGTCGATACGCCGCCCCAGGCTGGACACGATGCGATCGATGATGTTCAGCAGATGCTGATCGTCGCGAAAGCGCACATCGGTCTTCTGCAGTTTGCCGAAACGCTCGACATACACCGAGGCATGGCCATTGACCAGGATATCGGACACGCTGTGGTCCGCCAGCAGCGGCTCCAGCGGGCCGAGACCGAGCACCTCGTCGGTGATCTGCTTGATGATCAACTGGCGACTGACCGAACTGACCGGCGCCGAATGTTCATCCAGCAGACGCTGGCAGATATCGCGGATCTGCCGCGCGGCTTCGGCCTGCTCCAGCGCGTCGAGCAGCGACAGGTCCATGACCTTGAGCAATTGCTGGTAAATCCGCTCCCGCCATTCGGCCTCCACCGGGGTAACCTGGCTACGGGTCTCGTAGGGGATCTCCGGCGCCGTGCGCTCCCAGGCCATCAGCTCCGCGGCGGGCACCGGCGGCTCATCGCCCTGCTGGGCGGCCAGCGCCACGAGGGGCTTGCCGGACTGTTTGCGCAAGCGGTTACGAAATTCGCTGATCATGGCTCACCCCCTGAAGATACGGTTGAAGGCGCGTTTGAACAGGCCGTTGTTCCCGGCCAGCGGGTTGCCGTACAACTGCCCGGTCATCTCGCGCATCGCGACGGTAATCGGCGCCCGCGGTGCCTGCAGCCCCAACGGCACGCCAGAGTTCTGGCTCTGGTTGACCAGGCCGAAGTCGTTGGGCAGTTTCACCAGGTTCACGCTGCGCAAGGCTTCGCCGATGTCCTTGAGGCTGACGGGCGCCGCCTTGTCATAGCGATTGACCACCACCTGCAACTGGTCGCCACGCACCCCCAGGTCTTCGCGAAGAATCCGCATCAGGGAGCTGGCATCGCGCAGGTGGCAGACGCTCTGTTGCACCACCACGTACACCCGGTCCGCCTGCTCCAGCACGGACCCGGTGAGGTGGTCGATCTGCCGCGGCAGGTCGACCACCACCCAGTCGTAGCTGGCACGGGCCAGTTGCAGCAAGGTATCGAGTTGTTCCGGCTGGGCGTCCTGGGCCAGGCACAGCTCGCCGGGCCGACCGCCCAGGACGTGCAGGGTCGGACTGAAATGGCTGCAGAACCCGCGCAAGGCCACGCTGTCCATGCCGTCGACCTGCTGCAGCACCTCCAGGTGACTGTGCGACTGCGCCACCTCCAGGTAATGCGCCACGCTGCCGAATTGCAGGTCCATGTCCAGCAACAGGGTGCTGCTGTCCTTGAGGCTCAGTTGATGGGCCAGGTTGCAGGCCAGCAGGGTTCCGCCGGAGCCGCCCTTGGCGCTCATCACGGCGATCAGCTTGCCTTGCGCCCCGCTGCTGGCGCGGGCCTCCGCCACCAGACGGTTCAGGGCGGCGACCAGTTCCATCTCGGCGATCGGCTCCGGGAGCACATCGCGGGCCCCGGCCTGCATCGCCAGACGCATGGCCTCCTGCTCATTCAACAACCCGCACACCAGCAACGGCGGGCGCTCATGGGCGGGGCGCTGGAGCAGAGCCGCCAGTTCCTCGCGCCACAGGTGGCTGACGCGCAACAACAGCAGGTCGGGCATCCGCTCCAGACCGTAGAGCGGGTCGACATGCCCATTGCTCACCAGGCGGGTGCTCACCTCCAGGCTGGGTATGCGCTGGCAGACGCCTTGCAGATCCCGCAACGCCGTGGCATCGCGGCTACTGATCAGCAAGCGCAGCCCGGACTTGCCGGTCGCCAGGTTCAACGGGGTTTCCTTGATGTTCAGCATGGCGTGACCTCCCCCGATTCGGAGTGATGTCCAAGGGCTTCGCGTGGCAGGATCGCCCTGAAGGTGGGCAAGGTAATGGCCACGCCAAGGCCGGGAATGAACAGGTTGAACACGTAGCCCGACAGGCTCACCCGGACATAACGAATGGCCCGGAATCCCGTGGGGCTGGTGGTATCGTTGGGATTGGCCACTACCGCGCCGCTGGCGTCCAGGTAGCTCAGCACCAGGTTCGTGGTGTTCAGGTTGCTGATCAGCGGGCTCGGGCCGGTGTTGCCCGCGGCATTGAAGATCGCCCGCTGCAGCACGGCCGGGTCGCTGATATTGCACACCGCCGCCAGGCGCGCACCCCGCCTTACCGACTCATCGAGGCTATTGACCGTGAAGTACAGGCGGCCCATTTCCAGCACGCCGAACAACACGATGAACACCAGCAGGCCGACAATGGCGAATTCCACCGTGTAGAGCCCACGCATCTGTTTGCGATTCATCACAGCACCCTCATCACAGTGGTTGCGACCAGCGGAATGCTCAGTGCAATCGGCGTCGGGAAGAACCCGCTGAGCGAGCCGCTGCAGGCACCACCACCGATCACCGGACAGAAGGTGTAGTTGATGGTGACCTGCACATGGTTGCTGCCCAGCGCACTGACGGTCACGTTGGCGGTGGTCAGCCCCGACACCACGGCACTGCCGGTATTGGTCGGCACACCGTAGACGGCGACGTTCTGCGTCTGGGTCTGCAGCGAGCTGCTCAGTACGACGGTGCCCAGCGTCGGGTTCCAGGCCTGGCCGGCGACGTAACGACCGGCATCGCGGCTGGCCTGCAACAGGGTGTTGTACTGGAACAGCATCCGGCCGAATTCACCCAGCGCCAGCAACAACAGCAGCAACAGCGGCAGAACCAGGGTGAACTCGATCAGGGCCAGGCCCTGCTGGTGCCTGGGCTGTCGGAACGCATGAAGTCCCATGACGCCTCCTACGAGTCGTTGCTCGGGGTGCCGCTGCCATTGATATAGGTCTTGTACAACTGAATGATCAGCGGGCCGCTGTCCGCCGAAGGATTGGGACCCGGTACGTTGTCCCCTTCGCACTCGCTCACGAACTGGCCGAAGATCTCCGACGTGCTCCCGCTGCCACCGGCCGGCTGCACGACGAAATAGCAACCAAAGCCCAGCACCGGGATCGAGGTGGCACCGTTGTTTTTCCCGGTGCAGTCGCCAATCACCACCTTGAGCATCCGCCGCTCGAAGACCCCGCCGCTCTGGCAGCCGCTGCCGGAGCCGCCGACACAGGCCGCCGTGCTCGCCCGCCAGTCGTTGTAGTCCAGCAGTGCCTGGCCGCCTGCGGTGAGCGAGCCGTTGCTCGAGGTGACGGTCTGGCCGTTGTACTGCAGGGTGCCCGAATTGTTGGTGATCATCGGCGTGCTGTAGCTGACCACCAGGTCGGGCGGATAGTCCGAAGCCTTCATCCCGCCTGCGTACTCGCCGAAGCGGGTATTCAGGCCCTGGGAAGTCGGACCGACCTTGTTGCCCGGCGAAGTCGTGACATTCTGCCCGACGCTGCGGCAGACCGAGCCGCCGCCGGCAAGGTCCTCCCTGACCGCGCTGCCACCCGAGCCGAAATCGAGCAGTTGGAAGTTGCCGGGACCAATCGCCGATGAGGTGCCCGAGCCGGTTTTCAGATCCTGCAGGTCACCGAAACGATAACCCCAGAAGTTGCCCGCGCCGGGGTTGTACTGGCTGGGGTCACCGCACACCATCAACGGTGCCAGATCACAGGGGCTGGTGGGGCTCGGCCCGGCGGTGGCCATCGCCACCACCTTCTTGTTGCCCAGGCCGGCACTGCCCAGTGTCTGGACGAAACTCCAGAAAAAGCCGGTCAGGCTGTAGCTCGGTACCGTGACCCGGACATAGGTGGCATCCGCAGGCCCGGGATAGGAAAACGGTCCGTAGACACTGTTGGCCAGTTCCACCACCGCGAAGGTTCCCGCATTGCCGCCGATGGCCGCCGCCAGCTCGGTGTTGCCGCTGGCATTGGCGTTGAGCGTCAGCGTGTTCAGTGCGGCAGCCCGCGTGGTGGCGGCAATGCCGGTGCCGCCGCTGACCTGGCTGAGGGTCTTGGCGCCACTCAGGGCCGCGGCGTCCACCGCATTCTGCAGCCGGGTCTTGTTCAGCAGCAGGTGCCCGCCGTCCAGCGCCAGGGCTGCCAGCATGGTGATCGCTGTCAGGGCGATCACCATCAGGACGGTCACCGATCCGCGCTGGCACCCGGGCGTCAGGGCAAGCCGTGGTTGAATTCGAGGACACATCGTCAGTCCCTCACTTGCCGTTACCGAATCGGTCGCCCCACGGTCCGTGGGGCGCTCGTTCACTGCACGTTGACCACCCGGGCCTCGATGCCACGGATCACGGTGATGGTGCCGCCGCCACTGCTGCGGCGATGCACGACGGGCTTGGGTGGTGGCGTGGCGCTGGCGACGGTGACCGGCGGCTCGACAGGTGCCACGGGCGCAGCGACCGGTTTCTTGTCCACGGTCAGCGGATTGCGCAGGGCCAACTGCAACTTGCCCTCGGTCTGGGCCGTGACCAGGCTTTCCGCCTCGGCGGCGGTCATTTCCAGCGTCACCGCCCGCACCACCACCGGCTGGGTCTTGTCGGTCCCCGCGGTCTGGTCCACCGCCAGCACCCGCAGATTCTCGAGGATGGTTCGGGACACCGCGTTGTTGCTGTTGCCATCGGTGTGCTTGGTGGCCAGCACATCGACCCGATTGCCGGGCAGCAGGAACCCGCCGACGCCGACCACGTCGTCCACCCGAACCGAAATGGCCCGCTTGTCCGGTGCGATCAGCGAGGCCAGGGTGCTGCCGCCCAAGTGCTCGCTCAACCTGGCGCCGCGCACGATGTCACCGCGCAGGATGTCGAACGTGGCAATCTTGCCCACCGCCTTTTCAGTGGCGTCCAGGGCGTCGTCGGGGATCGCCTCCGTGGGCATGCGCACGGTCGTGACCTGCTGGGCCTCGACCATCTGTCCGAACGGAATCTCGACCGTGGAGACCACCACGTTTCGCAGGTGATCATCCGGGCTGGCATTGAGCCGTGCGCTCAACCAGGAGTTGGCCATCCACGCGGCACCCAGGCCCATGACCAGGGAAATACCAATCAGGGTTGCAGTACGAGAGCTCATTTGTGTATCTCCCACTCAAAGAAAGTCGAGTTGGACGAAGTAGTTGCGCCAGGCCCAATCCAGTTCCTGTGGCGACAGCGGCCCGCCGCCGCCCTGGTAACGCTGGCGATCGAGGGCCATGTTCAGCAGGTCGCGGGGGTGACAAGGCACCAGCGGCATGCCTTCGAGGGCGTAGAGTTTCTGCAGTGCGTAGCGCACCAGCATCGGGTCATGCCGAATGCCCAGGCGCTCGCACTCCTGCTGCCAGATCTGCTCGTACTGGTCGGGCTTCAGGTAACCGAATTGCAGCTTGTAGCCAATCCGTCGCAGGAAAGCCTCGTCGGCCAACTCCAGGGGATTGAGGTTGGTGGAGAACACCAGGATCAGGTCGAACGGCAGTTCGCAATGGCGTCCGCCACCGAGGTTGAGGAAGTCGCGCTTCTCTTCCATCGGCACGATCCAGCGGTTGAACAGCTCGGCGGGCGTCATGCGCTGGCGGCCCATGTCGTCGATGATGAACAGGCCATTGCTGGCCTTGAGCTGCAGGGCGGCCTGGTACTGGCGGGTAAAGGGGTCATAGCGGATATCCAGCTGCTCCATGCTCAACTCGCCACCGGTGATGACCAGCGGGCGCTTGCAGCGCAGCAGCCGACGATCGATGCCCTTGTTGAGCATCAGGTTGTTTAGTTGACTGTCGTCATCCAGGCGCTGGTGCACCTGCGGGTCATAGATCTCCACCACCGATTCATTGATCGCGATGGCCTGGGGAACCCAGATGGGATCGGCGAACAGACGAATCAGGCGGCTGCTGACGTAGGTCTTGCCGGTACCGGCCGGGCCGTAGATCATCAGCGCCCGTCCGGAGTTGAGCGCCACCCCCAGCTGATCGAGCATCTGCTCGGTGAGCACCACGCCATCGAGCGCCATGCGCATGTCGTGCGCGCCGATCTTGCCATGGTGGATGGTCTGCAGCTTGAGCAGCGAACGATAGGTGCTCACCGGGAACGGTGCCGCACCGATGTAGCCACTGCGCGACAGGGCATCGCGAGCGGAACTGCGACCGCGTTCGGTCAGGCCGTAACGCAGCGACTGCCCACCGGTTTGCCCGCCCGCCTGGCCCAGCACCTCGACGCGGCCATCCTTGCGCAGAAACGCCAGCACCTCTTCCAGCACGGCACCGGTCAGCGCCAGGCGTTCGACCAGCCGCGGCATGTCCAGCACCCCGGCATCATGCAGATGCTTGCAGACCAGGTCACCGAGAAAGCTATCCGTCAGCCCTGTCTCGCTGATCGTGCAGGGTTGGGGGGCGAGCCGCTGCACCGCCTCTCGTTCACTGTGATAACGGTCACTCTCGACGATGCGCATGACTAACCTCCCAACCCGCTGGCAAACAGTTGCCAGCTGAGGGTGTTCAACGTGCCAAGCAATATGGCAATCGAATAAGGGAAAGGCTTGCCGGCCGCTTCATCCGCAGTGGGCGCCAGATAGGCCTGCGCCCGCATGATCAGCCAGTAGCGTCCCAGGGTCTTGAATAACTGACCGCGAATCAGCACGATCAGAAAACCGCACAGGCCGCCAGCGATCAGGCTGAACAACGCCGCCCACAAGGCATAATGGAAAGGAAGAAAACTGCCGACCATGGCCATCAACTTGACGTCACCGGCCGCCATGCCGCCCACCGCATACATGGGAATGAACAGGGCAAAACAGATCAGCACGCTCAACAGGCCATCGCCTAATCCGCTCATACCCCCTGAATGAAACTGACCGACCAGCCCCAGCGCCAGTCCCAACAGGACCAGCGTATTGGGAATACGGTGGCGAAGCAGGTCGCTCACCACCGCCACGCCAAGCAGTCCTATCAGCAAAACGGTAGAAAACAGCAGTTCCGTGGACATGGCGCGTCTCCCAGGTGGGATGGGTCGTTAGCACGCAACGTTGTTATTCACGGCCTGGCACAGCGCCATGATCTTGGTATTCACCGCGCCACCCAACAGCGTGAACGCCGTGGCCACAGCGACGGTGATCAAGCCACCGGCCACCGCGTACTCGACGATGGTCAGGCCATTTTCATCCGCGCTGAACTTGCGTATCGCCGCTCTTATTGTTTGCAGTGTCATTTTGCACACCTCACTTGAGCATTCATGCAACCCGCAACTTGCATCGACAGGGATCGCTCGAAGTTCATCGAATTATCCGGTGGTTCCCCGATAAGAAGTGACCACCGGTTATTCCACGAACAACTGCGCCACCCCGGCAAAGAGTCGGGGGTAATCAGCACGCAACGTTGTTATTGACGGCCTGGCACAGCGCTCTGATCTTGGTGTTCACGGCGCCACCCAAAAGCACGAAGGCTGCAGCCACCAGCACGGTAATCAAGCCACCGGCCACTGCGTATTCCACAATGGTCAGGCCATCTTCATCTTTGGCGAACTTCATTATCGAAGTCTTGATAGTTTGAAGAGTCATTTCGTACACCTCATTCGCTTGTTGTTATGACCGGGCAGCAGCTGTTTTAAAACTGCTTGTGGCTACAGTAGTCAGGGCACTTGCAGGAGGGTTAGGAGGATTTTGCGTATCCCTAGGACTTTTTTGCGGGCAGACGTTTGCAGGCATGAGACGGCACCGACGCCACATAGAACAGCAGGCACTGAGGTCGGCTCTTTTTATCGAGATTCAATCTGAAAAGGCGCTGCCACATTGGCAATACTGTTCAATGGATGGCCGTACGAACCTCAGAGCAGAGCGCATGACGTCGAAGGTGACCAGAAAACCATCACTGCTGTGGTTCGATCGAACCCGGGATCGAAGCACCCCCGAACTCATCAGGCAGTTTGAGCAGGCCTGCGACTGCACACTGGCAAAAGAGTCGGCCTTCTCGGGCAAGCTGCACCCCGACATGATCTGCATCCACTTCGATCGTCCCGATACACCGGGCTTGAGGATGCTGCTGGAGATCAAGCACGCCGCCCCCACCATCCCGATCACCATGTTCACCGTGCAGCACTCCGAGGAACTGGCGGTGTGGGCCATGCGTTCGTGTGTCTGGGAATACATGGTGCTGCCCCTGAGCGTCGCCGAAAGGAATCGCTACCTGGCGGCGGTGCTCCAGCTCCACGAGTTGCGTCGCCCGGTCAACGACCAGCGCAAGACCCCACGGATCGACCACTCGCCGACCCTGCCGGGCAGTATCCGGATGACCGCGGACCATCAGAAGCACCAGGCGCTCAGCCATGTCCTGCTGTACATCGACCAGCACTTTCGCGACAGCATCGACCAGAAGGAACTGGCCACGCGCTGCGGTATGACCACCTTCCGCTTCAGCCGCCTGTTCAAGGAAACCTATGGGCTCGGCTTCACCGACTACATCCTGAACAAGCGCATGGACTTCGCCAAGGAGCTGCTGGACAACAGCCAGATGCCCATTACCAGCATCGGCTATGAGGCCGGCTTCAAGGACCCTTCCTACTTCGCCCGCGCCTTCAAGCAGTTCGCCAACTGCACGCCGAGCGAATATCGCCTGACGCGCCAGTTCGGAGCACGAGCCGTGGTCGAGCCGGCGCAGGACCCTGCGACCACGGAAATGCTCGAAGGCCTGGTGCAGACGCTTGGGGCCGAGACGATGGAAGGCTGAGACTTGCGGTCACGAACCCAGCACCCGCCCCTTCACCGCATTGGCCCGGGCGCCGTAGGTGATACGGCCTTGCGCATCGGCCGGCAGGCGCTCACGCAGCCGAGCCTTGAGCCGGGCCAGATCCTCGGCGGCCATTCTGGCGAGCGTCGCACCGACACTCGGCGCGCCCCGGGCAGTTTCCCAGAAATCATCGAAATCGATGAAGGTGCGCTTGACCTCGATCGCGCGTGTCTCGATGTCATGCAGGCCGGCCGCGCCCCAGAGCTGGCGCATGTCCTCAATCCGTGAAGCCTCGGGGCTGGGTGGCTTCGGCACCGCGATGCCCAGCCCGCGGATCTCCGACAGCAGCGCCTCATAGGGGAAGCCGCCCCCGTACATATCCCAGGCATAGGCGGCAACGACGCCGCCAGGGCGCACGACCCTGGCCATCTCGGCAACGCCCTTGGCCGGCTCGGGAACGAAGAAAATCACCAGCGGCATCACCGCAATGTCGAACGCGTCTTCGTCGTAGGGCAGCGCCATCGCATCACCCAGCAGGAACGTGGTGGAGCCCAGCGCCGGTCGTGTACGTGCATAGGCCAGTTGTTCCTCGGAGGGATCCACGCCATCCACCGACACCGGCTCGCAGCGCCCGATCAGCATTTCGGTGAAGGCCCCGTTGCCACAGCCGATGTCCAGCCAGCGCTGGCCCGGTGCCGGGGCTATCCAGTCAAGGAACGCCTCCCCCGCCAGTTGGCTCCACTTGCCCATGTACCGCTCGTACGAGGCACCATCATTGAAGCGGATTGGTTCGGTGCTCATGTCAGTCCTCCTTTAAGTCATCCTCTATCGGGCACGCTGCGGTCAGGCGAATATCAACCAGGCCATCTGGAAGCGCCCTCAATACCCGGTCATCTCCAGATACCCCACGCCCTGTTGGCTGCCACTCAGGCTGATCGGCCCCTCCCAGTAGGAAAAGGTGGTGCCCATCCAGGCATCGTCCCGTAACGGCTTCGTCTCGATGCGTAACTGCCTGCTCGGAATCTCCAATTGCCACTCCACCGGCAACTGGCGGCCAGCGACGCGGGCCGCCCGCCCGGGCGTCAGCCGGATATCGTCACCCCGGAGCACCTGCGCCTGGCCATCGGCACCGATCCAGGTCCCGGCCCGATAGGCCTCGCCGCCCTGCTGGCGCACCTGGAACAGCATGACCTTCGAGCCATCGGCCAGGTGCAGGGAAAACCAGTCCCAGCCGGACTGCTCCGCTGCCAGCGGCTGGCTGCTCCACTCGCGGTCGAGCCAGGCCTGGCCGCTGATCTGGACCTCACGCCCGTCGACCTGCAGACTGCCATTGACCTGGAAATACGGCTGGCTGTAGTACCACGAGGCCTGCCCCTTGCCGGACTTCAGGCTATAGCCATGATCCCCCTGCAACACCAACGGCCGATCGCTACTGAGGTGCAAGCGGTAGCCGAAATCGCTGCCATGGGCCGTCAGCAACATCTGCCCCAGGCCCTGGTTGGCCGGTGAGAGGCTGCGCAGTTGCCAGTCGTCGATCCAGGCATGCAGCGGCTCGGCCTCGACGCCAGCGGTACCGACCCCGGCCCGGGACAAGGCCTGGGCATAGTGATGCCCCTGCTCACTGGTCAGGGCTGCATGCCCCATCCACAAGGTGGGCTCGCTCCAGCCCTGCAGGTCGCCGGGCACCCGCAGGGCGCTGCGGAACAACGTCCATTGCACGCCATAGCGGTGACCCTCGGCATCCTTGAGGTTGGCGGTGATGTACCACCACTCGATGCGATAGTCGCGATGCGCACCGTGGTCGCGGGGAAACTCCAGCGTCTGCCCCGGTACGACCTGGGCGAAATCGCTGGCGCTCGCGCCCAGACCGGCGAAGCCTTGCACTTCAGGTGCCGGCGATTGATCGCAGCCGACCAGCAGCAAGCCGAACAGCAACGCGAACAAGCCCCTAGCGTTCATTGGCAAACGTCCTCAACAAGGCCACCGGGCTGACCCGCAACAACTTCCACAACGGCCAGGCGGCCGCCACCAGGGTCACCACCAGCGCCATCAGCGACAGGTGCAGCAGTTGCCAGGGGAAGACGATCATCGGCAGACGCCAGCCGAAGGCCTGGACGTTCACCACCGCCACCAGACACCAGGCCAATGCCAGCCCCAGCGGGATTGCCAGCAACAGCGTCAGCGAGCCCAGCAGCAGGGTCTGCCCCAGGCTCAACAGCAGCAGTTGGCGACGGCCAACCCCCAGCGCCCACAACGGCGCCAACTGCCCCAGGCGGCTTTCGCTCAAGCTCAGCAGGCTGATGAACAGCGCGACGCCGGCCACCCCCAGGGTCAGGCTGTTGAGGGCCGTGGTCGCGGCGAAGGTGCGCTCGAAGACCTTGCCGGCCGTATCCTTGAGTTCGCCCTGGTCGATCAGGTGCGCCTCGTCGAGATGAAAGGTCTGCCGCAGCGCCTGCTTGAGCGGCGCCACGCTGTCGGCAGCGGTCAGCAGGCTGTAGCGGGTTGGCCGCAGTTCAGGCCAGTGGGCCTGCAGCGCACGCCCCTCCAGCAGCAGATGCCCCTTGGGATTGCCGTAGTCGGCGTATATGCCGAGCACCGGCAGCGACCAGTCGCCAACCGGGGTAGGCAGCACCAATGAGCGACCGAGTTCGAGCCCCAGGTGCCGCGCCAGTTGCTCGCTGACCATCACCCCCTCGCCCGCCAGCCACCGCGGCCAGGCCCCATCGACCGACGCCAGCAATGGCCAGTGCTGCCGATAGGCCGGCACCTCCGGTATGCCGCGCACCTGGGTCGGCCAGCCCTGCAGACTGATTTCGGCGTCCCAACCCGGCAATACCGCCTGGACATCGCTGCGTGCCGCCAGCCAGTGTTCCAGTTGCGCGTTCTGAGCGGGGTCCTGGGTAGTGATATACAACTGGGCGAACAGGCGCTGGTCGAGCCAGCCGTTGAAGGTCTGGCGAAAGCCCGAGGTCATGCTGCCCACACCAATGTTCGCGGCCAGAGCCAACAGCAAGGCCATCAGCGCCAGGCTCAGCGCCGGTAACTGCTGGCGGCTGTCGGCGATGAACCACTGACTCAGGGGCCGACGGCAGGCCGGCAGCCAGGCGCTCAGCAACCCATTCAGGCAAACCGGCAACAACAGCGCCGCGGCAATCAGCAAGGCCGCCATCAAGGCAAAGCCACTGGCCAGGCTGTTGCCCCAGACGATGCACGCCGGCACCAGCAACGCCAACGACACGGCCAACCAGAACTGCTGGCGCAACCGCCGGGCCTGGGCCGCCCGCCAGGCTTCAGCCTGGGCCAATGCCAGCAACGGTAGCCGCGCAGCCCGCCAGACACTGCCAGCGCCGGCCAGCAAGGCACCGCCCACGGACAGCCCCAGCCCCGCCAGCCAATCGCTGGCCGGCAGGTTCAGGCTGCCAGCCACCTCGGCACCATAGAGCCCCCGCAGGCTCGCGGCGACATCCGGCAGCAGCAGGCTGGCCAGACCGTAACCACTGATCACGCCGAGCAGTCCACCCACCAGGGCAAATCCCAGCAGTTCCACCGCCAGCGCGCTCAACAGGCAGCGGGCGCTGACCCCACAGGAACGCAGGGTGCGCAGCAGACCGCGGCGCTGCTCCAAGGCGAGGCCGATCGCTCCATGGACAATGAACAAGCCGACGATAAATGCCAGGAAACCCAGGGCACTGAGGTTGAGATGGAAACTCTCGGTCAGGTGTGCCAGGTCGCTCTCGTCACCCGGCGCCTGCAGACGCAGGCGATGGCGCAAATCGCCCGGCAACGGCGGATCGGTGCGTGCAAAGTCGGTCGCCAGCAACAGTTGTGACAACTGCCCCGGGGCATCGAGCAACTGCTGGGCGGCACCGATATCCATCAGCAGCAGGCCGGGCGGCAGTTGCGGGCGCAGGGCCAGAGGCGGCAGCAGCAACCCTTGCGGCGTGCGTGGCCGCTCGCCGACCTTCAGCCCCAGGCGCTGCAGGGTATCGGCCGCCACCCAGGTCTGCCCCGGCACGCCGATGAAGGCCAGCAACGGTTCGCTGTCCACGGCCTGACCGGCCAGGCTGCTGTCGCGCGGCAAACTGACCGGATCGATGCCCAACACCTGCAGGCGCTGGACATGCCCCGGCCGGCCGGGATCATCCAGTTCCAGACGCCCCTGCAACAATGGCGAGACCGGCCAGCCGGCCAAACGCAACCGGACGAACACCTGCTGCTCGAAATGCCCGCCATCGCGGCTGACCAGGCGATAAGGCGCCGCACCGCCGATCAGTTGGCTGGCCCGCGCATAACTGTCCCGAGCCTGGCTGTTGAGCGCCTGGACACCGATCAGCAAGGCCGTGGCCAACCACAACCCGGCGAGGACGCTGGCCAGTTGCACGCGATGCCGCCACCAGTGACTGAGCAGCGCGCGCAAGGCCCAGTAGAACGTCCTCATGACTCGCTCAGCCGGCCACCGTGCAGACGCACTCGACGCTGCAGGCGGCTGGCCATGCGTTCGCTGTGGGTGACCATCAACAGGCTGGTGGCGTTGTCGGCGAGCAGTTCCAGCAGCACATCCAGCACCTCGTCGCTGGTGCTCTCGTCGAGACTGCCGGTGGGTTCGTCGGCCAGGATCAACGGTGGTCGGGCCGCCAGGGCACGGCCGAGGGCGACCCGCTGTTGCTGGCCTCCGGAGAGCTGTTCGGGATAACGCGACAGGGTCTGCCCAAGCCCCAGGCGCTCGATCAGCTGGTTCTCCCAGTGCCGATCATGGCGCCCGGCCAGGCGCGCCTGGAATGCCAGGTTGTCGGCCACGCTCAGGCTGGGGATCAGGTTGAACTGCTGAAAGATCAGGCCGATGTCCTGGCGTCGCCAGTTGGCCAGTTGCACTTCGCTCAATTGGCAGAGGTCACGCCCGCCGACCTCGATCGAACCGCTGTCGGCGCGGTCCAGGCCGGCCACCAGATGCAACAGGGTGCTCTTGCCACTGCCCGACTCCCCCATCAGGGCCAGGCTCGCGCCCTGCTCCAGTTCCAGATCCACCCCCTGCAACACGGCCAGCGGTCCCTGGGCCGTGGCGTAGGCCTTGCTCAACCCGCGAATACGCAACATCGATAACCTCTTCCCGAGACAAGCCCGGCTGGCGAAACGCCAGGCCAGGCTTTACGATGTCAGCCGTTATAGGGCATCACGAACCATTTTGCACGCGCGTTCAACCGGGGAAGTTGGCTCGCAACGCCTCCAGGCGCTCGCCCCCACACCACCATCAGCGGTCCGCAGGCTGCGGCCCCGGCCGCCCTCGCTCAGGCGGCTGTCGGGAATGAACGGCAGCCGGACAGCCCCCCTTCGACTTCAGACAACACCTGCCGGGACGTCGGCGGGTTCACGCCTTGCCGATCAGGGCGAACAGCCGGGTCACGGTCTGGCGGATCGGCCCGGAGTTGTCCAGCAGCACCAGCGACGGGTCGTCTCCGGCTCCGAGGGTAAAGGCCGCATTGCGCGCCAACCGTGCCTCGATCTCCGCCGGCGACTCACGACGCCGCTCCAGCAGCCGCTCGCGCAACACCGCCTGGTCCACCGTCAGCAACACCGCCAGCAGGTCGGGATAACGCTGGCGGGCCTGGGGCAGGTAGCCGCGCGAGCCGTTGACCAGCACGTCCAGGCCATCAGCCAGCCATTGATCGATTTCAACGGGAATGCCATAGCTCAGGCCGTTGGCCTCCCAGCTCATGGCAAAGGCCCCCTGCTCGCGCATCGCCGCGAACTGCTCGGCACTGACCCCGTGGGCCGCTTCGCCCACCGCCTCGACGGAACGGGTAATGACCCGTCGCACGATCCGGCAACCATGCTGCGCCAGGTCATCGCGGGCGGCATCGAGCAGACTGTCCTTGCCGGAGCCCGAAGGCCCGATGAGATAGATCAACCTGCCCGCCATCACCACATCCTCTGTACTTGTCGCCAGGCCTGTAGCAGCGGCTGGCCGGATCAATAATCGCCGCACAGAATATCCAATCAGCGGGGTTTTTCCAGTGGCGCGATCAGGTTGTCGGTACGCGCCTGAACCATCGCCAGCACACCGCCACGCCGATGAGCGTGCTTGCCATGCTCAGCACCAGCACCACCCCACGAGCCCCCAGCGGTGCCGCCAGTATCCCGACCAGCAAACCTGCCAGGGGCTGCGACAGGTTGTTCAGCAAGGTGATCACGCCAACGGTCTTGCCGAAATCCTGCACCGGGATGGCCCGCTGGCGGACGCTGCGCATGTACACGTTGAACATCTTGTCAAAGCCGATCACCAGCAGGAAACCTGGCACATACCCCGCGATCGAGGGACTGAAGCCGCTGATGAAACCGCCCAGCAGAATCAGCGCATAGGACAGCCCGCCCAGCAGGCGCAACGACAGGCTGATCCGTGCCAGCACGAACAGGATGGCGATGGTCACACCGGCGCCCACCGCCTGCAGCCCGGCATAGTAATCCTTGCCCTGCTCGTGGACGCCGACCACCAGGGTGGCGGAGGTCGCCAGGGTCACGCCGACGATCAGGTTGACCCCGATCGCCAGGCAGATGATTTTCTGCAACTCGGGCAGCGTGCGGATATGCCCCAGGGCCGTGCGCAAGGGCTGCAGCCAGGGTCCCGGCTGCTGTTCGAAGGCAGGGAGCGTGACCGCGCTGCTGCGTTTCCAGGCGAGCATCGCCAGGTCGGCCAGCACGAACAGCCCGGCCACGCCCAGCACCACCCATTGCCAGGCCATGACCTCCAGCAGCAGCGCGGCCAACAATGGGCCGAGCACCAGGCCGCTCTGGTCGGCGATCTGCGAATAGGACAGCGTCCTGGTGTAGCTGTAGCGCGCGAAGATATGCGGCAACAGCACCTCCCGGGCCATGATGCCCTGGGTGGTCAGTACCCCGCACAACGCCGACAGCACAACCAGCCAGTAGATCCCGTCGAACAGCCCGTGACCGGCAACGGCCAGTACGCAGGCCACGGCCCGGCAGGCCTGGCTCAGATGCAGGATACGCACCGGCGAAAAGCGGTCGCACAAGGCCCCGCATACCGGAAAGGCCAGAAACCGTGGCAGCGCCTCGGCAAAGAACGCCAATCCCGTCCAGGCGGCACTGTTGGTGGTCTGGAACACCATCAGCGGGACGATGAACAACAGGATCTGATCGGCCAGCCTTGAAAGAAACAGCGACGCAAAAAACGCCAGGTAATCCCTGTCCATCCCTTTCCCCCTTGCAGGAGCGGCCGGCCGATGCTCGGTTACCCGCGAACCGCCAAAGGCGGGGTCAACATGTCAAATGTCGTGACGCGCCACCAACCGCGAAAAACTCGCCAGGCAAGCCGCCGCCGCAAACCCCGCCCCGATAAACAGTGCCAGAATCGGCCCCTCATGGCTCGAGATACCGAAACTCAAGGCCACCAGCGCCGCCCCGGTCGACTGCCCGAGCAACCGCGCCGTGGCGATCGTCCCGCTGGCCCCGCTGCTGCGCTCACGCGGCGCGCTGGTCAACAGCGCCTTCTGGTTCGGCGACTGGAAGAAGCCGAAACCCAGCCCGCAGATGATCATGCGGATGCCGATCTCCAATGCACTCGGATCACTGGGCAGCAAGGCCAGGGACAACATGCCCAGCGACAGCACGCCCAGGCCGATTCCCCCGAGCAACCCTGGCGGGTAGCGGTCCGACAGTCGCCCGGCAAAGGGGGCGATCAACGCCACCACCACCGACCAGGGCGTCATCAGGTAGCCGGTCTGTACCGGATCGCGGCCCAGCACCGTCTCGAAAAAGAACGGCAAGGAGACGAACGCCAGGCCCTGGGTGGCAAACGAGCAAAAGGCCGTCAGGGCTGACAAGGCAAACATCGGCCGCTTGAGCAGATCGAGGGGAAACATCGGCGCCGGATGCCCGGCCTCCCGGCGAATCATCAGGTAACCGGCGCAGACACACACCAGCAGTGCCAGGCAGATCGCCGTCGCCCCGGCGAACTGGGCGCCCTCGCCCAACGCATAGATCAGCGAACCGAAGGTCAGCGCGCTCAGGCCGGCCGTGCCCCAGGCGAAGCGCTGGCCATTGGGCGGCGTATGCGGCAGCGAAGGGATCGCCATCGCCAGCGCAATCAGCCCGATGGGAATGTTCACCCCGAACAGCCAGGGCCAGTCGGCCACCGACAGGATCAGCGAGGCCACGGTGGGCCCGGCGGCGAACGAGATACCCACCACCAGCGCATTGAGCCCCATGCCCTTGCCGAGTTTTTCCGGCGGGAACAGGCTGAAGATCAGCGCCGCGTTGACACTCATGATCGCACTGCCGCCAATGCCCTGCAGCACCCGGGCGAGCGTCAGTTGGGTCAAGGTGGTCGACATCGCACACAACGCCGAGGCCACGGTGAACAGCACCAGGCCGAACATATAGATCTTGCGATGCCCAAGCACCCCGCCGAGGGAGGCGAAGGCCAGCAGGGTGGCCACCGCCGCCAGCTGATAGGCGTTGATGATCCACACCGAAGCGGCGGGCGTGGTATGCAGACTGCTGGAAATCGCCGGCAATGCCGTGTTGGCAATGGCGGTGTCCAACGATGACAGGCCGATGGCGATCAGGATCGCCAACATGCCACTGGCCTGGCGCGACAGGCGCAGCCCGAAAACTCCCGATGAACCGCTGATCACACACCCCCGAAATCCGCTCTACCCTGCGGATCATAGCGTTTTGCTCAATATCCGTGAGCAGATCTTGCTGAACCCTGACTGTACGAACTCACATCAGGCTTCGCTCCGTCCCGCCGCCCAGGGTGATCTCCTGACTCTACCCGATAAACTAGCGCTTTCTGGGAGCACGCCCAACCAAAAGCTTGGCAATGATCCATAACATGCATCAATCCATTCTAAAAATGCACTTATCAAATCTATAAGGCTGCTCCAGTATCACCACCAATAAAAATCTGCACCCGATGCAGGCCATAAAAACGCTGGAGATCTAACGATGCACGCCACACCACCCACCGCCAGTTCCGCCCGTGCCAAGGCGGGCGCGGTATTCCGTGTCACCTCGGGCAACTTCCTCGAGCAGTTCGACTTCTTTCTCTTCGGCTTCTACGCCACCTATATCGCTGCCGCCTTCTTTCCTGCCAGCAGTGAGTTCGCCTCGCTGATGATGACCTTCGCGGTCTTCGGCGCCGGCTTCCTGATGCGCCCGCTGGGCGCGGTCATCCTCGGTGCCTATATCGATGAGGTCGGTCGGCGCAAGGGCCTGATCGTCACCCTGTCGATCATGGCCAGCGGCACCATCCTGATCGTGCTGGTACCCGGCTACGAGAGCATCGGCCTGCTGGCTCCGGCCCTGGTCCTGCTCGGGCGCCTGCTGCAAGGGTTTTCCGCCGGCGCCGAGCTGGGCGGGGTCTCGGTCTATCTGGCGGAAATCGCCACACCGGGGCGCAAGGGTTTCTACGTTGCCTGGCAGTCCTGCAGCCAGCAGGTCGCCGTGGTGGTCGCCGCCGCCCTGGGTTATGGCCTGAACCAGTGGATGGCCGCCAGCGCCGTGGCCGATTGGGGCTGGCGCATTCCGTTCATGCTCGGTTGCCTGATCGTGCCGTTCATCTTCTTCCTGCGCCGCAACCTGGCGGAAACCGAGGAGTTCGCCCAGCGCAAGCGTCGCCCGGGCATGCGTGAAGTGCTCAACACCCTGGCACAGAACTGGGTCACGGTGATTGCCGGCATGCTGATGGTCGCGCTGACCACCACCGCCTTCTACCTGATCACCGTCTACGCACCGACCTTCGGCAAGACCGTACTGCACCTGAGCACCGCCGACAGCCTGCTGGTGACCCTGCTGGTGGGTGTCTCCAACTTCTGCTGGCTGCCCCTGGGCGGCGCGCTCTCCGACCGCATCGGCCGCCGTCCGGTACTGCTGGCCATGGCCGGGCTGACCCTGGCCACGGCCTATCCGGCGCTGTCGCTGCTGGTCAAGGCACCGAGCTTCAGCAGCATGCTGCTGGTGCTGCTGTGGCTGTCGTTCCTCTACGGCATGTACAACGGCGCGATGATTGCCGCGCTGACCGAAATCATGCCGGCGGAAGTCCGCGTGGCCGGTTTCTCCCTGGCCTACAGCCTGGCGACCGCGGTGTTCGGCGGTTTCACCCCGGCGATCTCCACGGCGCTGATCGAATACAGCGGTGACAAGGCCGCACCGGGTTACTGGATGAGCCTTGCCGCCATCTGTGCGCTGTGCGCGACGCTGTTCCTGTATCGCAAGGCGAATCTGCAGCTCAAGCCTGCCCTCTAGTTTGTGCCCCCTCTGCCCTGTGGGAGCCGGTTCCCACGGGGCAGCATCGTATTCCACCCCTCCAATAAGAGACATGTGATGAAAGCACTCTTTCTGAAACTCGCCCTGATCGGCAGCATGGCCCTGGGCAGCGTCGCCCAGGCCGAGGAAATCCGCGTGATGACTTCCGGTGGCTTTACCGCCGCCTACAAGATTCTCGGCCCGAAATTCGCCGCCGAAACCGGCAATACCCTCGACACCGCGCTCGGCCCGTCCATGGGCAAGGCCCCGGAGGCGATCCCCAATCGACTGGCGCGCGGCGAAAAGGCCGATGTGGTGATCATGGTCGGCTACGCCCTCGATGAACTGATCAAGCAAGGCAAGGTCGTGCCCGCTTCGCGGGTCGAACTGGCCGACTCGCGGATCGGCCTGGTGGTGCGCGAAGGCAGTGCCAAGCCGGCCATCGGCACCGAGCAGGAACTGAAGGACACCCTGCTCAAGGCCAAGTCCGTGGCCTACTCCGATAGCGCCAGCGGTGTGTATATCCAGGAGCAGCTCTTCAAGCGCCTGGGCATCGAGGCCCAGCTCAAGCCCAAGGCGAGCATGGTACCGAAGATCCCGGTGGGCACGGTGGTGGCTAGCGGCGAATACCAGTTGGGCTTCCAGCAGGTCAGCGAGCTGCTGCCGGTACCGGGGGTGACCTTTGTCGGCAAGATTCCGGAGTCGGTGCAATCGGTGACCCGGTTCGCCGCCGGTATTCCGGTTGATGCACAACACCCGGAACAGGCCAAGGCATTGCTCCAGTACCTGGCTGCCCCGGCTGCCCAGGAGACGGTGAAGGCCACCGGGCTGGACTCAGTGAGCCGCTGAGCCGTTTTGCGCGGCGGATGCTGGCGCTTTCGCGGACAGATCCGGTTCTCACAACAGTCCGTGGGAACCGGATTCATCCGCAAACGGCCTGGCCAGCCCCCACCTCATAACCCCCACTACCCCGCCGGCTGCTTCATTTCCACGATCAGCCGCTCCAGCTCCAGGGCCGCCGGGGTCAGCACCCGGCCCCGGCGCTTGAGCAACCCCACCTTGCGCATCACCTGCGGCTCGATCAACGGCACACCGGTCAGAATCGGATGCTCCGGTCCCGGCATCGCCATGGTCGGCACCGCCGCCACCCCCAGCCCCGCTTCCACCAGGCCGATCATGGTCGTGACGTGCCGGGTCTCGCAGACCCCCGGCTTTTCCGGCGTGAGACGAATCAGTGCCTGATCGAGCAGGAAACGGTTGCCCGAAGTCTTGTCGAGGCTGATGTAGTCCTGCTGGTACAGTTCCTTCCAGCTCACACTGGCCTGCTGCGCCAACGGATGATCACGTCGGCAGGCCACCACGTAACGCTCCTCCACCAGCAGCTCGAACTCGATTTCCGGCTGCAGATTGCCCGTGAAGCTCAGGCCGAAGTCCGCCTCGCCGCTGAGCACCGCCGCATGCACGTCGTTGGCGCTGGAATCGAGCACCTTGATCCGGATCTTCGGGTACTGGCGGTGATAGTGGGCAATCACCTTGGGCATGAAGTAATACGCCGCCGAGGGCACGCAGGCCACGGTGACATGCCCCAGCCGGGTCGAAGCGACATCGGTGATGCCCAGCAGCGCAACGTCCAGATCATCCAGCAGCCGCTCCACCGTGGGCGCGAAGGCGCGACCGACCTGGGTCAGGCTGACCCGTCGGGTGGTGCGTTCGAACAGCCGCACGCCAAGGGCTTCCTCGAGCTTTTCCACCCGCCGGCTCAGGGCCGGCTGGGAAATATTGATGGCCTGGGCCGCCTTGCGGAAACTGCCCTGCTCGACCACCGCGCGAAAGGCCTGCAGATCGTTCAAATCGAAGTTGATGGCCACGGCGTACACTCATCGGAAACAGATTGATCAGTGTAACGCATGGATCAGCCAGATAGATGCAGCCAATGAAGCAGCATCATGCCTGAGCCGCCGCAAGCAACGGCGGCATCGGGCAATCGAGGATATCGGCCACCGCCCGCATCAGTTCAGCCTCGGCCGCAGTGACTTGGCCGTCATGCCAGATGCAACGGGCCATGGCCTTGAGCAGTGCCGGCTTCTGCAGCGGCAGCAAACCGGTCAGGCGATGCAAGGCCGCCTCCAGGGCTTTCAGGTCGCCCTCGCCCCTGAAGGCCGGCACCACGAACGCCAGTTCGGCGCAGCCATGGGCAAACGCCTGGCCGGCCCGCTGCGGATCAGCCTGCCCGGCCCGGGCCAGGAACGACAGCAGCAGCGCCACCTCGTCGGCCAGCGCCTCCAGGCGATACTTGCCAGCCACCGAGCGCAGACCTTCGACATTGCGTTCGACGATGCGCAACAAGGTCCACTCCAGCAGCTCGACCCGATCGTCCGTGCGGATCAGCAAGGCCATGCCACGCTTCACGGCGTTGAACTCGTCCCGGCCCAACTGCCTGAGCGCCGGGATCGCCAGATCGACCAGGGCCAGGCGTTGCCCCTGGGGCACCTCGCGCAACGGTGCCCGCAAGGCTTCCAGGCGCTCGGCCAGGGCCGGCTGCAGATGCGGGCGCAGCAGGTCCAGTTGCTGTTGCTGCAGGACCTCCACCGAATCGAGCAACAGACCGTAGACCAGTGCCTGGGCGCCTTCCCTGCCGTGGGCAGCCCGGATCAGGGCCTCGGGCAAGGTCTGCAGGGTATCCCGGGCCTCCTGCAGGTGCGCCAGGCCAGGGTCGCCGATCGCGGCAATGGACTGGGCAACCGCCGCTTGAGCAAAGGCCGTCGACCCGGCCGGGCGAGCAGACGGCGTCGATGGCGCGGCCAGCTCTTCGGGGTGGGTGCCCGAGCGTTTCACCTGCGGATACTGGCCATCCCAACCCGGCTCGATCCGACGAATACGTTCCGCCAACGGCGGATGGGTGGCGAACAGACCGTCGATGGCCGATTTGATCCCGGCCCCGAAATACAGATGGCTGAACTCAGCGGCATTCGCCGCCCGCAACTGCGAGCCGGCCGCATGGCCACCGATCTTCTTCAGGGCACCACCGATGCTGTCGGGATTGCGGGTGAACTGCACCGCCGAGGCATCGGCGAGGAATTCGCGCTGGCGACTGACCGCAGCCTTGATCAGATTGCCGAAAAATGTCCCGGCATAGCCAAGTATCAGCAGAGTCAGGCCAACGGCCACCTTGAACAGCTCGCCCTTGTTGTCGTTCGAGGACGAGGAACGGCGCGAGGAACCGCTATCGCTGCGCAACACCCAGTGTCCGATCAGGCCGATCAGCAGGATGCCGTGGAGCAAGGCGATCAGCCGCATGTTCAGGCGCATGTCGCCGTTGTAGATATGGCTGAACTCGTGGGCGATCACGCCCTGCAGCTCATCGCGATCGAGCAGGCTCATCGCCCCCTGGGTCACGCCAATCACCGCATCCTTGGGGCTCAGGCCGGCGGCAAAGGCGTTGATACTGTCATCTTCGAGGACATACACCGACGGCACCGGCGCACCGCAAGCCAGGGCCATTTCCTCGACCACATTGAGCAGGCGCTTTTCATGGAAGTCCTGGGGATCCAGGTTGATCAGCCGCCCGCCAAGGCTTTCGGCGACCAGCTTGCCGCCGGCATTCAACTGCACGCGCTTGTACAGCGAGCCGAACAGCACCACGCCGATCACCACCAGCGCCACGGCGCCGACCAGCGTCGGGTCCAGCACCGGCGTCACGCTGCGGCGGCTCTCCGATTCGCCATAGAAGTGCCAGATCAGGGTCAGAGCCAGGCTGGTCAGGGCGATCAGGCTGATGACCGCCAGGGCCATCAACAGGATCAGGCGCCCGGTTTGACGACGGGCGCGGTCCTGGTGTTCAAAGAAATTCATGAACCGTCCGTGGATGAAAGCGGATTAGAACGACACCTTGGGTGCAGCCTGGATCTCGGCACTGTCGGCGAACTCCAGCAGGCTGGCATCGGTGGAGTGTCCAAAGGCGGCAGCGAAGAACACCGGCGGGAACGTCTGCTTGTAGGTGTTGTATGCCATCACCGCGTCGTTGAATGCCTGCCGGGCGAAGGCCACCTTGTTTTCGGTGCTGCTCAGTTCTTCACCGAGCTGCTGCATGTTCTGGGAAGCCTTGAGGTCCGGGTAGGCTTCAAGGGTCACGTTCAGGCGGCCCAGGGCACTGTTCAGCAGCCCCTCGGCGCTGCCCAGCTGGGCCATGCTGCCGGCATCGCCCGGCTTCGAGGCGGCGGCCTTGAGACCGGTCACGGCCTGGTTGCGGGCGTTGATCACCGCTTCCAGGGTACCGCGCTCATGAGCCATGTAGCCCTTGGCGGTTTCCACCAGGTTGGGGATCAGGTCGTGACGACGCTTGAGCTGGACCTCGATCTGGGCGAAGGCATTCTTGAAGCGGTTGCGCAAGGTCACCAGCTTGTTGTAGATGCCGATGACATAGAAGACCAGGAGGGCGATGATAACCAGAAGGATCAGAATGAAGGTCATGTGACGTCCTTATCTTCGTCAGGAAAATGAGCGGCGATGTTAGCGCAAAATCTCCGGTAGGCGCAGAATTCGCCACTACCACCGTTCACGCCCCTGCGACAAAACATCACACCGGCGATGAGGATGCCGAAAATCGCGCGTCGACCTCTTCATTTGCACGACCCTGCCCGCTAAGATCCGCGCCTGCGTTGCCAGCCCAGAACTCCTATAAGACCCCGCCTGCAACACCGTCACTCCGTCCGTTTCCTGAGGTCATCATGTCCGTGCAATTATTGACCATGGCGCTGGCACCGCTATTGGGTCTGTTCATCATCAGCATCGGCAGCGCGCTGATGTCTTCGCTCACCACCCTGCGCCTGGACGCAATGGGATTCTCCGCCAGCATGGTGGGGATCGTGTCGTCGGCCTACTTCATCGGCCTGACCCTGGGCTCGGTCTTCAACGAGCGGCTGATCGTGCGCATCGGCCATATTCGTGCCTACAGCTGTTTCGCCGCACTGATCGCGGTCACCATCGCCTTGCAGGGCCTGAGCCACGACCCATGGGTGTGGTCCGGCCTGCGCCTGGTCGGCGGCTGGGCGCTCGTCGGGGTGTACCTGGTGGTGGAAAGCTGGTTGCTGCTGGTGGCCGAGCCGAAGATCCGCGGACGCCTGCTGGCGCTGTACATGATCGCGCTGTACGGCGCCGGCCTGCTCGGGCAGATGAGCCTCGGCCCGGTGATGGACGCCGGTGAAAGCGTACCGTTCACCATCGCGGCGATGCTCGCTTCGCTGTCGCTGGTGCCGATCGCCATGATTCCGCGGGTCACCCCGCCGGTCGAACGCGCCGAGCCACTGCCGGCCGGCCAACTGATCCGCATCACCCCGACCGGCGTGATGGGCTGCTTCGGCTCCGGGGTGATCATTGCCGCGGTGTACACCCTGCTGCCGCTGTACCTGCAAAAGGTCGGGCTGAGCGTCACCGAAGTCGGCCACACCATGGCCGCGGTGATTTTCGGTGCGATGGTGCTGCAATACCCGGTGGGCCGCTGGTCCGACCGCAAGGACCGCCAGACCGTACTGATCGTCCTGAGCGCCGCCTGCGTGCTGTTGTCGGCGATCACCCTGCTGCTGCCGGCGTCGGGCTGGCCGATGCTGGTGGTGATGTTCCTGCTCGGCGGGGGCGTCTTCGCGGTGTACCCGGTGGCCGTCAGCCACGCGGCGGACAGTGCGCCGTCCGGCGCCCTGGTGCGAATGATCCAGGGGCTGCTGCTGATCAACTCGCTGGGCTCGGCGATCAGTCCCCTGGCGATTTCACCGCTGATGGAATGGGCCGGGCCGTCCGGGCTGTTCTGGGCCTTCGCGGTGCTCAACCTGGCGCTGGTGATGTTCTTCGTCTGGCGCCGTCGTGCACACCCGGTGCCGGTCGCCGCCGCGCCGTTCGCCGCGGCCACCCAGTACTCCCCCACCGGCGTCGAACTGCGCATGACCCAGGACCTGACCGAAGCGGTAGAGGCCCACCAGACTACCCCGGCGCACTAGGCCGCCTGCCAGGGCCCGCTACCCGTCCAGGGGTATGCGGGCCACCGCCTTGACCTCGCGCCATGCCTTTTTTCAGACCCGAATAGGGTATTAAGGAAGACATCTTGTAGGTAACATCCTACGCAAATCCTTACCGCTGCGAGTCGCCAATGCCAGGGAATGCTCCGTTTGAACAGCCACGGTGGGCGCGCGACCTGTTGCGCTTCCTGCCGCTGAAAAGCCAATTTGTCCTGTCAGGGAACATCCGCGACCTGCAAGCCTGCGAGGTAGCTCCCGGCACCGTCACGGCGCAGAGCTTCAACCAGGCGCTGTGCGATCTGCTGCTCAGCAGCGGCTATGCCCAAGTGCTCGCCTGGGATCCCGTCGCCGGTTTCCGCATGCTCGGGCGCCCCGGCAGCGACCCGGCTACCGGGCAGGCCCTGCTCACCGAACTGGGCCTCACGCCAGTAGACGGCATTGCCCCAGCGGGAATCGACCTGCTGGGGGTTACCCTGCAACGCCTGGTCAATCGCCCGGGCGAGCCGATCGCCCTGATCGTCGACTTCGCGTCCCGCCTGGTGGTGCGCAACGACTCGCTGAGCGCGGCCGAACACCAGTTGTTCACCCAGGCCCTGGTCCTGTCGCACCAGACCCGCAGCCGCCCGGCCGGAGAACAGCGCAAACCCTTCTTCAACAGCGTGCTGTGGGTGGTGGAAAAGGAAGGCGACCTGCCCGACTGGCTGCTGGTCGACAACCCGCGCCTGCGCCACATACCCGTGTCCAAACCCGACCAGCTGGCCCGCCGGGCGTTGGCGCCGGCACTGCTCAAGGGGCTGTCGGGCAAGTCCGACGCCGGCGAGCAGGAGCGGCAGGCGGCCATCGACGCCTTCGTCGAAAACACCGAAGGCCTGTTGTTGCTCGATTTGAGCGCCATCGCCCAGTTGGCCCGGGTGGAAGACGTGCCGATGGAACGCATCACCGATGCCGTGCGTCGCTACAAGGTCGGCGTCACCGAAGACCCCTGGCTGAAGATCGACCGGCAGCGCATCCGCCAAGCCGATGACATCGTGCGCCGGCGCGTCAAGGGCCAGACCCATGCCGTGACCCACATGCTCGACATCGTCAAGCGGGCCATGACCGGCGTCGGTGCCAGCCGCAAGGGCAACCGCCCGCGGGGCGTGGCCTTTCTGGCCGGGCCCACCGGGGTCGGCAAGACGGAGCTGGCGAAAACCATCACCAGCCTGCTGTTCGGCGACGAAAGCGCATACATCCGCTTCGACATGTCGGAGTTCAGCGCCGAACATGCCGACCAACGCCTGATCGGCGCGCCACCGGGCTACGTCGGCTACGACGTGGGCGGCGAGCTGACCAACGCCATCCGCGAAAAACCCTTCAGCGTGGTGCTGTTTGACGAGATCGAGAAAGCCCACCCGCGCATCCTCGACAAGTTCCTGCAGATCCTCGACGACGGCGTACTGACCTCCGGCCGCGGCGATCGGGTGTATTTCTCCGAGGCGCTGATCGTGTTCACCTCCAACCTGGGCATCTACCGCCAGGGTGAGAATGGCGAACGCGCCGCCAACGTGCTGCCGGGCGAACCCTATGAAATGGTCCGCGACAAGGTCCACGGCGAGATCGACCGTTACTTCAAGCTGGTGCTCAACCGCCCGGAAATCCTCAACCGCATCGGTGAAAACATCATCGTATTCGACTTCATCCGCGCGGAGGTCGCCGAGCAGATCTTCACCCAGATGGTCGAGAGCACCTTCGCCGACCTGCGCGACCAGCAACTGACCATCGAACTGACCCCGGCCGCTCGCCAGACCTTGCACGACCTGTGCCTGCGCGACCTGTCCAACGGTGGCCGCGGCATCCGCAACCAGCTCGAAGCGCGCCTGCTCAACCCCTTGTCCAGGGCGCTGTTCGACCAGGAGGCGGAACCGGGCCAGGCGTTCCTGATTACCGAACTGGATGCCACCGGCCTGAACCTGGAACGTCGCTGAACATGGAACTGAGCCTGTCACGGGTGCATTTTCCGGTCACCACACTGGGACCGGGACGGCGCCTGGGCATCTGGTTCCAGGGCTGCAGCATTCGTTGTCCGGGCTGCATTTCCGCCGACACCTGGGGCCCCGGCCGCTGGCGTATCGGCTTGCCTCAACTGCTGGCGCAACTGCAGCCGTGGCTGGCCGAGGCCGAAGGCATCACCCTGTCCGGTGGCGAGCCCTTCGATCAGTTCGAGGCATTGCTGGCCCTGCTCGGTGAACTGCGCCGCCTGAGCGACGTCGACATCCTGGTCTACAGCGGCTATTCGCTGGAGCAGCTCGAACCCAGGCTACGGCAGGCCCATGGCCTGATTGACGGCCTGATCAGCGACCCCTACCGGCAGGAACAGCCGCAATCGATGGCCTTGCGCGGCAGCGACAACCAGCGGCTGAGCCTGTTCACCGAACGGGGGCGCACGCGTCTGGCCGCCTATGAGCGGCGGCTAATACCTGCCGACAAGGCGCTGGACCTGATGTTCGACGACGATGGCAGCGTCTGGATGGCCGGCATCCCAAGGCGTGACGACCTGCTTCGGCTACGCGACCTGCTCCATGACCAAGGCCACCAACTACAGCTGAGCGCCCATACCTCGCGGCCTCGCCAAGGGAAGTGATACGGATGATTCGTTTTTGCCCAAACTGCCAGTCGGAGCGCTCGCTCGCGGAAATCTTCTGTGAAGGCATCCTCGGTGACCATGCCTGCGGCTGGGACCTGTCCGGCGAGGCCATTCACCCCGATGGCTGGCGTCCCCAAGCGGTGGTCACCGTGGACGAACTGGCCCAGGTCGCCGACGAAGTCGCCGCGGCGCCCCTCACCGCCCTCTGCGAAAATGGCCATCCCCTGGAGGCCGGCGACCTGATGTGCCTGGAGTGTGGCAGCGGCCCTGCGGCTGCCCCGTCGAACGACATCGAGCCGCCACAAGCGCCCCTGCAACCCGACAGCGCCACACGGGTGGAGGGTTGGCACCTGCTGCGGCAGATCAGTTGCACCGACGGCGTCCGCGAGCGCTACATCGCCCGGCATGAGGAAAGCGACCAGCAGGCCGTTCTGACCCTGTACCGCCCGGGTGCCGAACCGGACCCGGCCATCTACGACGTGATCCGCCGGCTGCCCCGCGACCATGTGCCGGAGATTCTCGCCACCGGCCGCTGGAATGAGCGCGCCTACGAGGTGATCGAGGAGCTGACCGGCGGCACGTTGGCCGACCTCGGCAGCGTCGTCCGCGATGCCGCCGCCGTTCGCCATGTGGTCGGCGAGCTGGGCCAGGCCCTGCATGCCTTCAACGAGGCCGGCCTGCGCCATCGCGACCTGCGCCCGGCCAGCCTGCTGGTGCGCAGCCGCGAACCGCTGGACCTGGTGATCAGCGGCTTTGGCTCGGCGCGGCTGTCCGAGTTCGACCTGGATATCGTTTCCCCGCTGGAAACCAGCCGCTACATGGCCCCCGAAGCGATCGCCGGCGGCGTGGCCCCGGCGTCGGACTGGTGGAGCCTGGGCATGGTCCTGCTCGAACAGCTGACCCAGGGTGCCTGCTTCGAAGGCATCAACCCCAACGCCTTCCTGATTCATGTGCTCGCCAACGGCGTGCCGATCCCCGACGATCTCGACCCGCAACTGAACCTGCTGCTGCGCGGCCTGCTGGCCCGTGACCGGCACCAGCGCTGGCAGTGGCCGCAGCTGCAGGACTGGCTCAACGGCCTGCCGGTAGAGGCTCCGGCCTCGTCGTACAGCGAACGGGATGATGACGAAGGCGCGGCCATCACCCTGGGCAGCCAGCGCTTTCGCAAACCCTCGGTATTCGCCCTGGCGGCGGCCCAGGCGGACCACTGGGCCCAGGCCCTCGACCATCTGCTGCGTGGCGTCATCGTCACCTGGGCCGAACACATCGGCCTGGCGCCGCGGCTACTGGCCGGCTTGCGCCAGGTGGCCCAGCACGAAGGCATCGAGGACGATTTCCGCCTGATGCTGGCCCTCAAACTGCTCAACCCCGAAATCCCGCTGATCCATCGCGGAGAAATCGTCACCCCGGGCTGGCTGCTGGACCATCCGCTGGAGGGTTACCGGCTGATCAGCGGCTCGCTGCCCGACCTGCTCGAACAGTTGCAGACCGAAAGCTGGCTGTCGCGGCTCAGCGTCCGCGCGCAGAACGTTCGCCAGCGGGCGCTGCACCAGCACATCGAGGTCGACGAAGAGCAGTTGCGCATCTATCTGCTGTCCACCTCCCGCGCACGGCTGGCCGCCCAGTGGCAGGACCGCCAGCGCCTGCTGCCGGACACCGACCATCCTGGGCTGCAGGCCCTGTCGGAACGCCGGGTGATCGCCGAAGAGGACCTGATCGTCCTGCTCAGCGCGAACATCAGCCAGTTCCGTTCGGCCACGGCGATCGTCGAGCAAGCCGCGGGCCTGGCCAGGGAAGCCGATGTCCGGCTGTTTGACACCCAGAGCGCCAGCGCGTTGCTGGAGCACAGCCGGCAGGATCTGTATCGCGCCGTCGACGAGCGTATCAGCGGCTTCGCCCGCAGTGGCGTACCGGCGGTGGATGACTGGGCGGAGCAGTTCCGCCTGGAACGGCGCATGCCGCTGGCCAAGGCCCTGGTGCTGCTGGCGATTCCCGCCGAGCAATGGCTGGAGCCGCAGAAGCAGCAGTACGTCTCGCAGATCCTCGATTTCTTCGAGAAGAAGGTCGTCACCGCGGTGATGCGTGGGCCACTGGTACGCATGAGCATCGGCAAGACCACCGCGCGGGTCGATCTCCAGGAACTGGACAGCGAGCGTCGCCCCGCCGCCGCCCTGCTCGATCACCTGCTGTTGCGCAACGCCCGTTCGGTGAATCTCGACCCGGAAAGCTTCCTGGCCAACACGCAACTGGAATCGCGACTCCACGCGCTGCACCGGCAAAGCTCGCTGTACAAGCGCGATACCGGCATCGACGGGTTGTACCTGGGGTTCCCGTTCCTGCTCAGTCGCGATGCCCGGGGCAATACCCGCCCACGCATCGTGCCGTTGCTGCTGTGGCCGCTGAAACTGCTGGTCGAAGTCGGCAGCCGCGCCCAGGTCGCACTTGCCTTCGACGGCGAACGCGAGGAAGTCCGGCTCAACCCGGCGCTCGACAGCCTGCTCGGCCCCGAAGCCTGCAAGCAGTGGCGCAAGACCGCGGAAGAACTGCTGGGCCGCTCGGCGATCCGCGCCGCCGATGTGATGGACGCCTTTGGCATGCTCGCCACGGCTCGATCACGGGCCTTGACCGCGCTGCCGCCGACCAGCATCGAAGTGACACCGTACAAGGACGAACTGGCCTGCGCCGCCGTGCTGTTCCATGTCACCTTCATGGGCCAGGCCATCGGCGAGGATCTGCGCCAGTTGAGGTCGCTGTCCCCCGCTGGCACCGGCCTGGAAACCGCGCTGCGCCTCAAGGAGCCGGGCGAAGCGCAGGACAGCGGGATACCGCCCGAACTGCAGCGCTTCTTCACCGCCGCCAGCGACCCGTCCCAGGAGGCTGCCGTCCTGCGCGCCCGGCAAAGTCCCGGGTTGCTGGTCGAGGGCCCGCCGGGCACCGGCAAGAGCCAGACCATCGTCAACATGGTCGCCGACGCCATTGGCCGCCAGCGCAGCCTGCTGATCGTCTGCCAGAAGCATGCAGCCCTGGAGGTGGTGCACAAGCGCCTGGTTGCCGAAGGCCTGGGCCAGCGCATCGTCATGCTCAATGACGTCAACCGCGACCGCGAGCCGGTCATTCGCAGCATCCGCGAGCAACTGGAAGCGCTGTTTATCGAGGGGGCCTGGGCCCCTGACTGGCAGCGCCAGCGCGAACGCCTGGCGGCACGCATCGAAACCCTGGAAGGCGAACTGGACCGTTTCCACCAGAGCCTGCATCGTCTCGACGAGGCGACCGGCATCAGTTACCGCGGCTTGCTCGGAGAACTGATCGAACTGGAGCAAGGCAGCCCTCCCCTGGAGTTTCCGGCACTGCGCCAGCGCCTGGCAGGACTGGACATCGCCAGCCTGACGCGCCTTGAAGAAAACTGCGCACCGCTGATCCGTCTCTGGCTGCCGGCCCGTTTCGAAGGCAGCGCCCTGGCACAGTTGCAGCCTTTCGCCGCCGACCCGGCGACCTTGCAGGCTTTCACCGAATGCCTGCAGGCGTTTGTCGCCGCGGAAGCGGCTCGCCAGGGCGTGCTGCAGGAACACCTGTCCAGTTTCGAAGTCGACGACCCCACGCCTTACCGGAACTGGATGGCCGGACATGTCGAGGCCTTGCTGGGCCTGAAGGAAGAACAGCGCCTGCGGCTGGCCCGTTGGTTGCCGCTGTTCCGTCGCAGCGAAACGGCCCAGGCCCTGCGCGGCGAAAGCCTGCTCGCCGAGCTGGGTGATGTCGAACTACAGCTGCGCCAGCTGGATCCCGCGCACTACCTGCCCGCCCACTCCCCGGCACTCGGTGCCCTGACCGACAAGGAACTGGAGAGCTTGCGGGTACAGACCGCCCAGGTGCTCAAAGCCAAATCTTGGCTGGCCCGGATCAACCCGTTGCACCTGATGCGGCGCGGGCGGGTGCGGGCTTTCCTGCGCAGCCACGACGCCCAGGCCGACGACTCCCGCCTGCCGGCCCTGCTGGCCGCCGCCGAACTGGAAATCCGCACCCGCCCTTTGCATGCGGCCCTGAACACCGCGCGCCAGGCATTGGGCCTGGAAGCGATTGCCCAGGCCGTCCGGCTGGAGCTGGCGAGCCTGACCAGCCAGGATATCCGCCACCTGCGCGAGATCCAGGCACTGGCCCAGGGCCTGGCGTCGGCGCCGCGTGGCGAACAGGTCGATGCCGCGATTCTTACGGGGCAGAAACAGAGCTTCGAGGCGCTGCTCAAGGACCTCGATGCCGCACTCGTGCGCCACGGTGCACGACAACACAGCCTGGACCGGCTCAAGGCCCTGGCCGACTGGATCGGCGACGACCTGCGCCAGGCACTTGAACGTGCCGTCGCCACCAACGAAAGCAACCTGCTGGCCCTGACCCGACTGCAACAGGACCTGCCCGCACTGGCTGCCTACCAGCGTTTTCGCGGCCGGGTCGGGCAACTCGGCCAGGCCGACCTCGAACTGCTCGCCCTGCTGCGCCAAATCCAGGACAAGCTCGATCAGTTCCCCGTCGACCAGCTCGAAAGCGCCGTGCGCCGGTTGCTCAATCGTGAAGCCCGGCTCGGCTGGAAGCACCGGATCGAACAGGCCAACCCGGAGCTGCTGTTCGGCCAGGACGAGGCCCGGGCGAAGATTGCCGGCCTGGCCGAGGCCGACATCCAGATGCGCCTGCTCAACCGCGAACTGCTCGGCAAGGGCGTCGACACTGCCCGCCTGGGCAGCCGCAAGCAATGGGAAGACGTCACCCGCCTGACCGGCAAACGCTCGCGACGCCTGCGCGAGTTCATCGAAATGGGCTCGGAACTGGGCCTGATGAGCCTGCGCCCGGTCTGGCTGATGAACCCCGACGTGGCCAGCCGCGTCCTGCCGCTCAAGGCCGGCCTGTTCGATACCGTGATCTATGACGAAGCCTCGCAGATGCCGGTGGAGTTTGCCCTGCCAACGCTTTACCGCGGCCGGGTGACAGTGATCAGCGGCGACGAGAAACAGATGCCGCCCACGGCCTTCTTCTCAAGCCGGGTCGAGAGTGACGAGGCCGAACTGTTCGACGGCGACCTGCCGGATGAAGATGCCGACGAGGAACAGCGCGAAGCCTTCGAAGACACCTGGAACCGCCGCGAGATCAAGGATTGCCCGGACCTGTTGCAACTGGCCCGCAGCGTACTGCCCAGCACCACCCTGGAGATCCACTATCGGTCGGCCTACCGCGAACTGATCGGCTTCTCCAACGCGTCGTTCTACGGCAACCGCCTGAGCGTGCCGGTGCGCCATCCCCAGGCCAATATCCTGCGGATCAAGCCGCTGGAGCTGATCCAGGTGGACGGGCTCTACCAGAACCAGAGCAATATCCTGGAAGCCGAGCGGGTGGTGGAGCATCTCGCCGAGCTCTGGCGCCAGCCTCACGAACAGCGCCCGTCCATCGGCGTGGTCACCTTCAACCGCAAGCAGGCCGACCTGATCGAGGAACATCTGGAGCGACGCGCCGAGGAAGACGAGGTGTTCCGCCAGGCCTACGCCCAGGAGCGCGAGCGTCTGGAAGACGGCGAAGACATGTCGGTGTTCGTCAAGAACGTGGAAAACGTCCAGGGTGACGAACGCGACATCATCGTCTTCTCCACCACCTTCGGCCGCAACAGCCAGGGCGCGTTCCGCCGCAGCTTCGGCGTGCTCGGGCAGAAAGGCGGCGAGCGGCGGCTGAACGTGGCCGTCACCCGCGCCCGCCGGAAGGTGGTGCTGGTCACCTCGATGCCGATCGCCGACATCTCCGACATGCTCAACACCCACCGCGCCCCCAACAGCCCCCGCGACTACCTGCAGGGTTACCTGGAGTATGCCCGGAGCCTGTCGTCCGGGGAGTTCGCCACCAGCAGCAGCCTGCTCAACCGCCTGCAGACCGACCGTGGCGAGGCCCGGCGCCGTCAGCAGCAACCGCGCGACGGTTTCGTCAGCACTGTCGGCCAGTACATTCAGTCGCTCGGCTGGCAAGCCAGCAGTGCCAACGAGGGCGATGCCTTTGGCCTGGACTTTGCGATCGAGAACCCGGCCACGGGCCTGTATGCCATTGGCATCGAATGCGACTCCCCCTGCCACCCCCTGTTGAACCGCGCCCGGGCCCGGGAAATCTGGCGGCCGTCGGTGCTGCACCGGGCCATTGCGAGCCTGCACCGGGTCTCGTCCCATGGTTGGTACCACGATGGCGAGAATGAACGGGCACGGCTGCGGGCGGCGATCGAGAACGCCCTGCAACCTGCCCTCGAACCCCAGCCGGACAGCCCGGCGCCCCTCACGGAGACCAGCGCATGAGTGGACCGAAAGTCGTCCGCATCGTCACCCGGGAAGAGATCCTGGCGATCTGCGAGGCTCACCTTCAGCGCCTGGCAACCGCCCTCGAACGCTGGCTGGCGCAGGCCGGCAGAATCGGCGAGCTGAGCGAAGCCGACCGGGCTGCGACATTGGCCCGGTATGAACGCCTGCGCGCCTTGCTGCAACAGGATCAACTGCGCGAACTGCAAAAGGCCGTTCCCATCGAAATCGATTTCCTCGAACGTGACCTGGAAGAGCGCGAGGAACGGGCAATTATCCGGGCGACGGAAAAACGCCAGCAACAGCGGCGTGTCCACGAAACCGCGGCGACCCTGATCAAGGCCCTGCACGCCAAGCCTGGCCGGGTAACCGGCGAACTGTGGCAGCAGATCGGCGAACTGGCCCAGGGTGCCCGACGTGAAGACGCGGATACCCTGCTGGCAAAGGGTTTCGCCCTGCTGACCAGCGTGCCCGCACAGGAAGCCCTCGGCGCAGAGCAACACGCCCTCGCCCAGCAACTGAAGAGCGATACGCCGACACCTTCGCTGGCCGACTGGATCGCCCGGCAGCAGCTCGACGGTTCAAGGGATGTCCGCCTGTTGCGCATCGACCGACACATTGCCGAACTGCAACTGCTGCACGGTGCACAAGCGGCCGAAGCATTTGTTCTGAAACTGCGGAAGGCCGAGGCCGAGTCGCGCCAGCAGGCCCGCAACCTGTTACTCGACAGCCTGGTACTCGACCTGGCCCACGCCACGCGCCGCTACCAGGACCAACGCGCCCGTTTCAATCAGTTGCAGGACTTGGCCAACGAAGTGGCCGCCTTCAAGGATTCCACTCATCAGCCACTGCTGGAGCGCGTCGCAAACAGTCACGCCAGCCCGAACCCGCAGCAGATGGACGAACTGATCGAGCAATGCAAGGTCGCGATCGCGGCCCACCTGCAGGCACAGGCGGCCATCGCCCGTCGCCAGGCGGTGCTGCAGGGGCTTGCGAGCCTCGGCTACGAGACCCGCGAAGGCATGGAAACCGCGTGGGCGCAGAACGGTCGGGTGGTACTGCGCAAGACCGCCACGCCAGGGTTCGGGGTCGAAGTGGGCGGCAAGGCCGACACCGGCCGCCTGCAAGTGCGTGCCGTGGCCATGAGCCACGAACGCGACAAGACCCGGGACCGCGACATCGAGACCATCTGGTGTGACGAGTTCCAGCGCCTGCAGGCGCTGCTGAAAAGCCAGGGCGGTGACCTGATCATCGAACAGGCCCTGGAGGTCGGCCAGGTCGAGCTCAAGGTGGTGGCGGCTGTCGAGTCGCAGCAAACCCTCGAAACGAGCCGTTCAGAGAACAGGACCGGCGGCTGATCGCCGGGCCCTCGTGAGCAATGCAATCGGGATGGGCCAGGGCGCACGTCCGCTTCAATGCTAGGCCCGGGGCGGCGTCGCCGCCACCCCGAACGCTCATGCGGCAGGCAGGGCTCAGAGGCGGCCCAGTTCCTGTGCGGTACGGTCGACGGCGATGCGGGTCTTCTCGACCAGCTCATCGAGTTCACTGCGCCCGGCCACCAGTGCCGGCGCCATGATCATCCGCCCCAGGGTCGAGCGAATGATCAGGCCCTCTTCGAAGCCAATGGTCCGGCAGCGCCAGGCGATGTCGTTTTCGTTGGCGAAACGCTTGCGGCTGGCCTTGTCTTCGGCGAACTGCAACGCCGCCACCAGCCCGGCGCCCTGCACCTCGCCCACCAGCGGATGCTGCTCGAACACCTCCCGCAGGCAACGCTGCAGATAGGGACCGGTGTCGTCCTTCACCCGGCTGACGATACCTTCGTCGCGCAGTGCCTTGAGGTTGGCGATCGCCACGGCTGCCGCCACCGGGTGGCCGGAATAGGTCAGCCCGTGGGCGAATACCCCGCCCTGCTCCACCAGTGCTTCGGCGATACGCCTGCCCAGCACCAGGCCGCCCATGGGGATGTAGCCGGAGGTCAGGCCCTTGGCGATGGACAGGGTATCCGGCTCGAAACCGAAGTGCTGGTGGGCGAACCACTCCCCTGTGCGGCCAAACCCGCCAATCACCTCGTCGGCGCACAGCAGCACGTCGTACTGGCGGCAGATGCGCTGGATTTGCGGCCAGTAGCTTTCCGGCGGGAAGATCATGCCGCCAGCCCCCTGGAACGGCTCGGCGATAAAACCGGCGACGTTCTCGGCTCCCAGTTCGAGGATTTTCTCCTCCAGTTGCAGCGCACAGCGACGGCCGAACTCCGCCGGGCTCAACTCGCCTCCCTGGGCATACCAGTAGGGCTCGTCGATGTGCGTCACATCCGGAATCAGCCCGCCCATCTCATGCATGAACTTCATCCCGCCCAGGGCCGTGGCCGCCAGGGTCGAGCCGTGGTAGCCGTTCCAACGGCCGATCATGATCCTCTTCGTCGGCTTGCCCACCACCTGCCAGTAGCGGCGAACGGTACGGATCAGCACCTCGTTGGCCTCGGAACCGGAGTTGGTGTAGATGGCGTGGCTGTAGTGGCCGGGCAGCAGGCTGAACAGCAGCTCGGACAGTTCGACCACCGCCGGGTGGGTGGTGTGGAAGAACATGTTGTAGTACGCCAACCGATCCATCTGGGTCGCCGCCGCGGCGGTCAGGTCCTTGCGCCCGTAGCCCAGTTGCGTGCACCACAGGCCGGACATGCCGTCCAGATAGCGTTTGCCGTCGTTGTCCCACAGGTGCAGGCCTTCCCCGCGCACGATGACCCGAGGGCCTTCGGCATTGAGGGCCTTCTGGTCCAGGAAGGCATGAATGTGGTGCGCGGCGTCGGCCGCCTGGTAGTCGCGGGTGGTACGTTGCGGGGTAACGGGGGCGTTCATGGCCATGACTCCTATCGCGTTGTGGTCTTTTTCCAGGCAGCAGCCTGCCGTAAGCCCATGGCCGGTGTTCATCCGGGCCAGGACCCTCGTTGCAGCGGGATATCCATCAGTGTCGGTGATCAAGGTAGTGCGCCAGTGGGTCCTGGCCCAGACCGTCCCGGGCCAGGGCCAGGGAATTGATGAACAGCGAGAACAGTTCCGAGTGCGAGGAAATGTCCAGTTTCACGTAGATGTTCTTGCGGTGACTCTTGATGGTGTCCTCGGCGACGCCCAGGCGTCGGGCCAGCGACTTGCTCGAATGCCCCCGCAGCAGCAGTTGCACGATGGCGCACTCGCGCTCGGTCAGCACCGAGGCCCCGAAGGTGTTCAGCGCACGGCCGATCTGTCGCTCGATCGCGCTCTCGAAACGCCCGCCCAGCACCTGGCCTTCCAGATGGCGCCAGTGCTGGCTGACCACGGCCAGCACCCACGGGGTCACACGCTGGAGGTCGCGCAGTTGGCTGGCACGGTAGGTGGCCGTGGTGGCCAGCTCTACGGCAATCACCAGTTCCGTGCCCAGCGGTACGAGGTAGTTCACCTCATCCTCCAGGTGCGAGTGCTGGTAGAACGTCAGGTAGTACTCGCTGCGCTTGAAATGGTCCGGCGCCACATCGGCCAACCGGTAGCAGCCGGCGCTCGCCCCTTCCATCGCCGCGCGGTAGAACGGGCACAGCAGGTAGTGGCCGCCGATGTACTCGCGGATGCTGCCCTGGGGCAACCAGGGCCCGTCATCCCGGGTCTCGGCCAACGCCGACGGCAGCCCCTGGCGCGGAAACAGATAGACCATGGTGCCCTGGCTCGGGGCCAGGTGGCACAGCGCCGCGAACAGGGCATCGACGAAGCCTGGCTGGCCGATCACACAGGTGACGTCGGCCATGTGGCGGTACCAGTCTTGGGTGGTCAGTCGATTGCTTGCCATCGAGGCGGCCTTTTGCAGTTCAGCGCATGCCGGTACCGGTGGTGGTGTTCGGCCAGGGGCATCTTCTCATCACTGGAGGTGCCGGCCTATCACCCTTTGGGGTGAGCGGGTTTCAGCCGTCACAGCGCGGCCTGGCCGCTCCCTTGTGCGCTCAGCAGCAGATCGGCCGCCTTTTCCCCGATCATGATGCACGGCGCATTGGTGTTGCCACTGATCAGGGTCGGCATGATCGACGCGTCGGCCACCCGCAGCCCCTCCAGGCCATGCACCTTCAGTTGCGGACAGACCACGCTCATGGCGTCGGTGCCCATCTTGCAGGTGCCCACGGGATGAAACACCGTGGCGGCGTGCTTGCGGATATAGGCCAGCAGTTGCTCATCGGACTGCACATGGCTGCCCGGCAACATCTCGGTCCCGCGAATCGCCTCGAAACCCTGGTCGGCAAGGATCTGCCGCGCCAGCTTCAGGCCCTCGACCAGGACCCGCGCATCCTCGTCGTCGGCCAGGAAGTTGAAATCGATGGCCAGCGCCCCTCCCGGTTGCAGGCGCAATTGGCCGATGCTGCGCGGACGCAATACGCAGGTGTGCAGCGCATAGCCATGCCCCCACTCGAACAGGCGACCACGATGGCTGCGGTAGCCGGGCACGAAGTGAAACTGCACATCGGGCAGTTCGCCCGCCAGCGGCGTGCGGGCAAAACCGCCCGCCTCGACGTAGTTGGTGGTTAGCCAGCCCTTGCGGCCAAGCAGGTAGCGAAACGGCGCGGCGAGAATGCTCGGCAAGGCGCCCAGGGAAAAGCCCAGGGTCCGGGGGGATGGCGAACGCACGGTGACCAGGCCGTCGAGGTGATCCTGCAGGTTCTTGCCGACACCCGGCAGATCGTGCAGCGGCGTGACCCCGGCCTCGATCAGTTGCTCCTTCGGGCCGATCCCGGAAGCCAGCAACAGTTGCGCGCTGCCCAGGGTTCCGGCGCTGAGAATCACCTCGCGCCGGGCGCGGATCACCGACTCGCCGCGGGCATCGAGCAGACGCACCCCCACCGCGCGCAGCCCATCGAAGACCACGCCCTTGACCGTGCAGTCGGTGAGCACCGTCAGGTTCGGCCGCTGCCGCACCGGTTGCACGAAGGCACGAAAGCTCGACAGCCGCCTGCCGTCCTTCTGGGTCACGTTGTACAGCCCCGAGCCTTCGAAACGGGCGCCGTTGAAGTCATCGTTGCGGCGAATGCCACAGCGCTCGGCCGCCTGCACGAAGAGCCGTGACACCGGGTTGGGGTCGCGCGGCACATCGACGCACAACTCGCCCTGGGTACCGTGATAGTGCAGGTCCTGGCCGAGCAGGTTGCGTTCGGACTTCCTGAAATACGGCAACAGGCTGTTCCAGTCCCACCCCGGGCAACCCGCGGCGGCCCAGCGGTCGTAGTCGCTGGCATGCCCGCGGATGTAGATCATGCTGTTCATCGAGCTGGAGCCGCCGAGCATCCTGCCCCGCGGGGTGTGCAGGCGCCGATTGTTGAGCTGCTTCTGTGGCGTGGAGAAGAAGTTCCAGCTGTATTTGCGACTCTTGTACAGGGTGATGGTCCCGGCCGGTGTCTGGATACGCACGCTGTTGTCATGGCTGCCGCTTTCAATCAGGCAGACGCGGTTTTCCGGGTGGGCACTCAGCCGGTTGGCCAGCACGCAACCGGCCGAGCCGGCTCCCACAATGACGTAATCGAACTGCTTCATCAGACATTCCCCTGGACAATGGCGCTCGCGCCTGAACCACGCGAGGCATGAAGATTGCTGGCAGATGGGCAACGGGTGTGCCTGCCCTGTAGGTGTTGTTCTTCGATGCCGGACGGCATCGGGCCGCTTCATAGTGCCGGGGCGGCATCTCGGGGGAAATGAGTAAAAATGTTCCGCCTTACCCGGAAAAAACTTATAACCACGCACTATCGGGGTGCGCTTGAATAAGGTTCTGCAAGGTGTCAGATGAGAGGATTCCGTGGCCGCCTATAACCTTCGCCAGTTGAAGTACTTCACCGCCGTCGTCGAATGCGGCAGCGTCGCCGAAGCCTCGCGCAAGCTCTACATCGCGCAACCTTCGGTCTCGACCGCCATCCGCCAGCTCGAGGACAGCTTCAACGTCCAGCTGTTCATCCGCCAGCACGCCAGCGGCATGTCGCTGACCCCGGCCGGCAACCGCTTCTACCGCAAGGCCCAGGAGCTGCTGCGCATGGCGCACGAGTTCGAGCAGAACGCCCTGGCCGACAACGATGTGGTGGCCGGACAGATCGATATCGGTTGCTACGAGACGGTGGCGCCGCTGTACCTGCCGCGCCTCATCGCCGGCTTCCGCGAACGCTGGCCGGGCGTGGAGATCCGGATCCGCGATGGCGAACAGCAGGAGCTGATCCAGGCACTCACCAGCGGCAGCATCGACCTGGCGATGCTCTTCGAGCACGACCTGGATCACACCATCGAGACCGCGCCGCTGATGCCCCCGCAACAACCCTATGCGCTGCTACCGGCCGATCATCGCTTCGCCCATCAGGCCAAGGTGTCGCTACATGACCTGGTCCTCGAACCGATGATCCTGCTCGGGACCCTGCCCAGCCGGACCTACTTCGTCAGCATCTTCACCGAGCGCGGCCTGACCCCGCACATCACCTTCAGTTCCCCCTCGATCGAGATGGTCCGGGGCATGGTCGCCCAGGGCTTCGGCTTTTCGATCCTGGTCACCCGACCATTCTCCAACTACACCTATGACGGCAGGCAACTGGCCTGCGTCCCCCTGGCGGAGACCGTCACGGGATCGGGCCTGTCGGCCGCCTGGCCGAGACGCTCGCAACTGACCAAGCCGGCGCAACTGTTCGTGGAGTACTGCATCGAGGAGTTGGCGCGGCTACAGAAGTGAGTGCCGCAGGGGGCGTGAGGTTGCCGACGCAACCTCCGCATGGGGCCGTCATCGGACCTGACAAGCGAAAGCCAGGACCCGCTCCAGCATCTGGTCACAGGCCTGCAACTGCGCCAGGCTGACGAACTCGTCGGGCTTGTGCCCCTGATCCATGCTGCCCGGCCCGCAGACCACGGTCGGGATACCCGCCTGGTCGAACAGCCCGCCTTCGGTGCCAAAGGCCACCGTGCCGAACTCGCGCGAACCACAGAACTGCGCCACCCAACCGGCCGCCTGGCTCTCGACCGAAGTGGCCAGCCCCGGATAGCTCGACAACTCGGTGAAGCGAATGTCGCTCTGGGTACTGACCGCGCGCATCGCCGGCAACAGCGTGTCGGACGCGTACCGCTGCAGTTGTTCGGCCACTTGCCAGGGATCCATCTGCGGCAAGGCGCGCACCTCGAAATCGAACCGGCAATCCTCTGGCACGATGTTCAAGGCCTTGCCACCCTGGATCACGCCGGTCTGTACCGTGGAGAACGGCGGATCGAAGCGCCCGTCATGCTGGCCGGGAGATTTGAGTGCTTCGCCCAGGCGACCGAGTTCGACGATCAGCCGGGCGGCATACTCGATGGCATTGACCCCTTGCGGCGCGTAGGCCGAGTGGCAGGCCGCGCCCTGCACGTCACAACGCATGGCGAGCTTGCCCTTGTGCCCGAGCACCGGCTTGAGCTGCGTCGGCTCGCCGATCACGCACAGCAGCGGCTTGACCGCCCGCCCACGCAACACCTCGATCAGCGAACGCACGCCGAGGCAACCGACCTCCTCGTCATAGGACAAGGCGATATGCACCGGCAGGCGCAGGGCACTGTCGACCAGCGCCGGCACCAGTGCCAGGACACAGGCGATATAGCCCTTCATGTCCGCCGTGCCGCGCCCATAGAGGTTGCCGCCCCGCTCCGTCAGCTCGAACGGCGGACACGTCCAGGCCTGGCCGTCGACCGGCACCACATCGGTGTGCCCGGACAAGACGATGCCCGGCACATCCGCCGGGCCGATGGTGGCGAACAGGTTGGCCTTGCTCCCCTCGGGGTTGTGAATCAGTTCGCAGGGCACACCCAGTTCGGCCAGGTAGTCGCGCACGAACCCGATCAGCGCCAGGTTCGACTCGCGGCTGGTGGTATCGAACGCCACCAGCCGCGCCAGCAACTCGCGGCTGAGGCTCATCGATCATCTCCCGGCACACCGTAGCCAGGCGCCCGCGAAGGGTCCAGGGCGCGGTCGATGTAGTCCTGCATCTGCGGACGGTAGGCTTGCCACAGCTGGCCCAGTTCGCCGAGCGGATCCTCATCGGCCCAGTCGACGCGCAGGTTGACGATCGGCCAGAGCAGCTCGCCGACCACCACCAGCGCCGCCGAATGCACGGGACCGGCTTCACCGCCCTCGCCCAGTCCGGCCTGCATCGCCGCCAGCAGGCGATCGGCCAACTGGCCCTCGGCCTGCTCGAAGCTGCGGACCATCGCCTCGATCACCGCCGGGCTGGCCAGCATGTTGCCGGCCGCCACGCACTGTTCACCGCTCACGGCGTTGTTCACGCCGAGGGTTTCACTGCCACTGAAATGCGCGGTGCGCCCCAGGTGGTCGATGACGGTGATCTGCCGGTACTGGCTGTAGCCGTTGCGCGTCAGCACCCGGTCCAGCGCCTGGGCAGGAGAAAGGCCCTGCTCAAGCTCATCCAGGGCTTCCGGCCCCAATGCCGGCAAGGTGATGTTCTGCGAGGCCACCGCGCCCACGCCGGGACGCAGCCAGGGGCAACGGGCGCCGACGGCAATGCTCGACGAGCTGATGGCGATGCCGAACTGGCCGGTGCTTTCGCACCGGGCGACGATGGAAAAGGTCATGGCAAGGCTCCGTCAGCCGGGAATCACGGCGATCACGTCGATTTCCATCAGCCACTGCGGCTGGGCCAGGCCCGACACCACCAGCCCCGTGGAAATCGGGAACACGCCCTTGAGCCATTTGCCGACTTCCCGGTAGACCGGCTCGCGGTAGCGCGGATCGATGATGTAGGTGGTGGTCTTGACGATGTGCGACAGATCGCTGCCCGCCTCTTCCAGCAGTTGCTTGACGTTCTTCATCGCCTGCTCGGCCTGCGCGGCCGGATCCCCCAGGCCCACCAGGTTGCCGGCGAAATCGGTGCCGACCTGGCCGCGCACGTACACCGTGTTGCCGGCGCGCACAGCCTGGCACAGGTCGTTGTCCAGGGTCTGGTTGGGGTAGGTTTCCTTGGTATTGAACATGCGGATACGGGTGTGCGTCGGTGTGGCCATTGCAGGTTTCCTCGAAAAGGGCGAGGCACGCCCCGGGGGCGCGCCTGGCGGGGTTGATCAGGCGGTGGCGACCTGGGGCACGGGCGCGCTGGCGACGGACAGGGCACCGGCCGCCTGGCGCTGGGCGGCGTCCTCGTAGTCCTGGTAGGAACGCTGGGTGGCGATGTGGCCGGCCACATGCCGGGCGTCGTGCCACACGCCCCAGATGAACGCCGAACCGCGACGCGACAACCACGGCAGGCCGACGAAGTAGATCCCCGGCTCCCTGCCGACACCGCGCTGGTGCTGTGGCTTGCCCTTGTCGTCGAAGGTGTCGACCTGCAGCCAGTCGTAGTCGACGGCGTAGCCGGTGGCCCAGATGATCGAGCTCACCCCGGCCTCGGCCAGGTTCAGCTCACGCAGTGGCCGGGTGATGCAGGGCGAATCGCCGACGCGCTCACGGGCGCTCGGCTCCGGCGGCAGGTCCAGGCCGTTGCGTTCGATGTAGGCATCCGCGGCGTCGAGCAGAGCCAGGTAGCTTTCATCGCCCTTGTCGAGGTTGTCGACCAGGTCCTGCCTGAACGTCACCGTGCTGCCGTTGAAGGACTCGGTCAGCCCGACCAGGATCATGCCAGCCTGGGCCAGGCGACGGAAATCCACGGTATGGCCGCCTCGGGCGCCACTGACGGCGATGGTCACGTGTTCGCGGCCGGCCTGCATGGTCTCGGTGTCCCACAGCCCGAGCACGCCCAGCCACCAGCAGAAGTCGCGGTTGCGGTAGGCACGCGGCGGACGATCGTGCGGGCCGACCGAGAGATAGACCTGCTTGCCGGCGCGCTGCAGTTCGTCGGCGATCTGTACACCCGACGAACCGGCACCGACCACCAGCACCGCCCCTTCCGGCAGTTGCTGCGGGTTGAAGTACTGGGCCGAGTGGATCTGGTACAGGCGCTCATCCCTGGGGGCGATGGCCGGAATCACCGGTTTCTGGAACGGACCGGTCGCCGCGACCACGCGCTGCGCACGGATCGTGCCTGAACAGGTCTCCACCGTGAAGCCCGGACGCCCCGCATGACGCGTCACACGCTTGACCTCGACACCGGTGTGGATCGGAGCGTTGATCTTTTTCGCGTAGGTCTCGAAGTAGGCCGCCACCTGATCCTTGCCGGCAAAGCCATCGGGATCGATGTCGAATTGCAGCCCCGGGAAACGGTCATGCCAGGCGGGTCCGTTGGCCACCAGCGAGTCCCAGCGGCCGGTGCGCCAGGCTTCGGCAATGCGGCTGCGTTCCAGCACCAGGTGAGGCACACCCTGTTTGCTCAAGTGTTCGCTCATGGCCACACCGGCCTGGCCGGCACCCACCACGAGGGTATCGATTTCAATGTTATCCAATGACATGAGTTATATCCTTCACCAGGACTTTGGTGTATTTGAATGAACAGTAGTTGCGAGCCGGCTGCAGCAGATTAAGTAGCGCCTGGTCATCGGTAAATTATTATTAAACTTGTGCCTGACTATAATTATTCGATATCGCCAGACAGTCGGATAAAACAACTTCCAAACCCGTGAAACAGGTTTGGAAGTTCCCCCTCAATGGGCAACTTGCAAGTCGTCATGCAGCAGGCCGAGGATGTCGCGTTTCATCTCGATGAATTCGCGTTCCATCACCATGTCCATGTCACGCGGGCGCGGCATCGGCACATCGAGTTCGCGCTTGATCCGCCCCGGTCGTGCGCCCATCACGTAGACCCGGTCGCCAAGCAGGATGGCCTCGTCGATATCGTGGGTGACGAACACCACGGTTTTCTTGCTGTGCTCCCAGACCCTGAGCAACAGTTGCTGCATCTGCATGCGGGTCTGGCTGTCGAGCGCGCCGAAAGGCTCGTCCATCAGCAGGATCTGCGGGTCGTTGGCCAAGGCCCGGGCGATGGCCACCCGTTGCATCATGCCGCCCGAGAGCTGCTTGGGATAACGCTCGGCGAAAGCCGTCAGGCCGACTTCGTCGAGGTAGTAATCGACGATCTCCTTGCGCTCCCGGGCGGCCATGCCCTTGCGCTTGAGGCCAAAGGCGATGTTGTCGCGCACGCTCAGCCAGGGAAACAGCGTATAGCTCTGGAACACCATGCCGCGGTCCGCGCCAGGCCCCCGCACCTGTTGCCCGCCGACATGGATCTTGCCGGAGGTCGGTTCGGCCAGCCCGGCCGTGAGGTAGAGCAGGCTGGACTTGCCACAGCCGGAAGGCCCCACCAGTACGGCGAACTGCTGGTCCGGCACGTTCAGCGAGACGTTCTCCAGGGCGGTGAAGATATTGCCGTCAGGGCTGCGGTAGCGCAGGCAGACCTGATCCACCTGCAGCCGCGGCTGCGCACCCACCGGCTGTTTCACCGGGTTGACCGGCATTTGCATTGCAGTTACTGCGCCCATGACACCACCTTGAGCCGAAGCACCCGGAACAGTTGATCGGTCAGCAGGCCGAGCAGGCCGATGACCGCGATAGCGAGGAAAATCACGTCGACCTGAAAGCCGCGCATCGCCTTGAGGCTGATGTAGCCCAGGCCGCTGGAGGCGGCGACCAGTTCGGCGACGACCAGGTAGGTCCAGGCCCAGCCCATGGTCACCCGCAAGGTGTCGAGCACGCCCGGCAGCGAAGCCGGGCCGAGCACATGCACGATCACGTCGCGACGGCTGGAACCGAGGGTGTAGGAGGCGTTGATCAGGTCCCTGGAGACGCCCTTGGACACGTCGGCCACCATCACCAACTGCTGGAAGAAGGTACCGAAGATGATCACCGCGACCCGCTGTTCCAGGCCGATGCCGATCCAGAGGATGAACAGCGGCACGAAGGACGTCACCGGCAGGTAGCGGATGAAGTTCACCAGCGGCTCGAGGAACGCCTGCACCACCCGGAAGCTGCCCATCAGCAACCCCAGCGGCACGGCGACCAGCGAGGACACGGCAAAGCCGATCAGCACCACCTCGACGCTGGCCAGCACGTGCTTGCCCAGGGTGCCGTCGGCGGCCAGGCGCAGACCCGCCTCGACCACCGCCCCTGGCGTGGGCAGAAACATCGACGGCACCACACCGCCGTAGGACAGCCCGGCCCAGAGGCCGAACACCAGCAGCCAGCCCAGCGCACTGGTGCTGAACACCAGGGCTGCCGGCAGCTCGACTTTCGGGGTCAGGCAGCGACTGACCCAGGATTGACGATCGATCATCAGGGAGCCTCCGCCTTATTGCTTGACGAAACGGGTGTCGACCAGGTCGCCGTAGGAAACGTCCAGGGTCTTGTTCTGCAGGCTGCTCCAGGTGTCGTCGGCCAGGCGGATGATGCCGGCGATCTCGCCTTGCTTGCCTGGTGTGCCCAGCAAGGCCTCGCTCATGGCCTGGTCATAGAAACGCACGCCCTTGGCGGCCGCGGCCAGTTCCTTGGGGTCGGCCAGGTAGCCACCCACGCCCTTGGCCATGATCTTGTAGGCTTCTTCCGGGTGGTCATGGGTGTACTGCACGGCCTTGTACAGCCCCTTGACCAGCGCCTTGACATCGTTGGGTTGCCGGTCGATCACATCGCACGACAGCGCGACCACATCGACGATCACCCCCGGCGTGGCACTGCTGTCGACCAGGACCTTGCCCTGGCCCTTTTCACGCACCAGCGACAGGTGTGGCTCCCAGGTCACTGCGGCCGGCACGCGGCCGGCGATGAACGCGGTGGCGGCATCGTCAGCCGTCATGTTCTGCACATCCAGATCAGCCAGGCTCATGCCGTTCTGCTTGAGCAGATACGACAGCCAGAACTGCGACACCGAGCCCTCGTTCACGGCGATGGGCTTGCCCTTGAGGTCCTTGAGGCTGGTGACGTCCTTGCCCACCAGCACCCCGTCGCCACCGTGGCTTTCATCGAGAGCGGCGACCGCCCGGAAGCAGAAGTCCTTGCTGCGGTACTTGAGAATCTCGTCGATGGTCGAGGCGGAGCCCGAAAGCTTGCCCGAAGCCTGGGCGGCCATGTACATCGACGCTTCTTCCATGGTGGTCAAGGTGACGTCCAGCCCCTGCTCCTTGAAGTAGCCCAGATCGCGCGCCAGGTACAAGGTACCGTAGCCGACCCAGGTGGTGTGACCGATGGACAACGACCCCGCCTGCGCGGTACCGGCCATGCCCACGGCCAGTGCCGAAACCAGGAGAGTTTTACGAAAGGAAAGTCCACGCAAGATGTTTGACATGATTAAACGCACTCCCGCTGCCTATTGGGTTGGTTGTTATTTATCTGGCAGTACCGGCCATGGGCCAAAAGAGGATTGCATCGCGCCCGCTTCGAAAGAGCCGGCGGCAACTTGTCACTGTGGTGTTTCAATATTCCCTCAGGAATACCTACTCAGAAAGCATCAAATATATGGAGTGGATATAGGAAAAACATAACGGCTGTTTCAACCACGCAGTTGGAACCAGGTGGTCTTGAGCTGGGTGTACTTGTCGAACGAATGCAGCGACAGATCGCGCCCGAAACCCGATTGCCTGCCCCCGCCGAACGGAACCGTCACATCCAGCGCATCGACCGTGTTCACCGACACCGTACCGGCCTTCAGCGCCCGCGCAACCCGGTGCGCACGATTGAGGTCATCACTCCAGACCGAAGCCGCCAGGCCATAGATGCTGTCGTTGGCCAGACGCACCGCCTGCTCCTCGCTGTCGAACGCACTGATCGCCAGCACCGGGCCGAAGATCTCCTCGCGGGCCAGGCTCATCCGGCTGTCGACGTTCGCGAAAATGGTCGGTTCGATGAAGTTGTCCGAGCCGTCGATGGTCAGGCGCCGGCCGCCACACACCAGCCGGGCGCCCTCCTCGCGCGCCAGGTCGATGGCCTGGACGATTCGCGCGCTCTGCCCGGCGTCGACTATCGCACCGGCGCGGCTGGCCGGATCCAGGGGATTGCCGGGCAACCACTGGCGGGCCTGGGCGTGCAGACGCTCGACGAACTCGTCGTGAATCGAGCGCTGCACATACAGTCGCGAGTTGGCCGAGCAGACCTCGCCCTGGTTGAAGAAGATCCCGAACGCGGCCTTCTGCGCCGCCAGGTCCAGGTCCCGGCAATCGTCGAACACCAGATTGGCGCTCTTGCCGCCACACTCGAGCCACACCTGCTTGAGGTTCGACTGGGCGGAATACTGCATGAAGTACTTGCCGACCCGGGTCGAACCGGTAAACACCAGGCAATCCACGTCCGGGTGCAGGCCCAGCGCCCGTCCGGCGTTTTCGCCCAGGCCCGGCACCACGTTGAGCACGCCTGGCGGCAGCCCCGCTTCCAGGGCCAGTTCGGCCAGGCGCAGCGCGGAGAATGGCGACTGCTCGGCGGGCTTGAGCACCACGCTGTTACCGGCGGCCAGTGCCGGCGCCAGCTTCCAGGCGGCCATGTCCAGCGGGAAGTTCCACGGCACCACGGCCGCCACCACTCCCAGGGCTTCGCGGGTGATGGTCGCCAGCACATTGGGCGCGGTCGGCGCGACCTGGTCATACAGCTTGTCGAGCGCCTCGCCATACCAGGCGAAGACGTGAGCCGAACCCGGCACGTCGATGTTGTAGGCATCCATGACCGGCTTGCCCATGTTCAGCGAGTCCAGCAGGGCCAACTCTTCACGGTTGGCCATGATCAGTTCGGCCAGGCGCAGCATCACTCTCTTGCGCTCACCCGGCGCCATGCGTGCCCAGGGCCCCTGCTCGAAGGCTCGACGGGCATTGCTGACCGCCAGGTCGACCTCGGCCTGGCCACAGGACGCCACGCGGGCCAGCAATTGGTGGGTGGCCGGGTTGATGGCGTCGAACGTTGCACGATCGGCGGCGCTGACCGGCCGGCCATCGATCAGGGCCTTGTCGCAAAAACTCAGGCCGGCGGCCCGCTGCTGCCAATAGTCGAGGTCGTTCATACGCACTCCAGGCGTTGCGTGGTGTATCCGGGGCCGTCACTCGACGTACTCCCGGGGTCGGAGTGCATTCTGGTGGGAACCCGGCGCGCGGCGAAACCAGCTTTTTCCTGTTGCCTGAACAGGAAAAAGCTAAGGCCTTACAGACGTAGCCGGACCGGCCGGCCCCACGGGTTGTTGCGCAACCAGGCCCTGCGGAATCGCGAAAGGCGATCAGACGGCATCGCGAGGCGCGAAGGCGGTGGCGGCGGCGACGGTGTCCAGCGACTCGCGCAGCAACTGGATCCTGCCGTCACGGGCCACCAGCCGACCGGCGTAGGACTGGCGGTAGATGCGCCCGGTGGCCGGCACCGGCGCCTCGACGTCGTACTCGGCAAAGGCCTGGTCCGGGGTATCGATCAGGAAGCGGATACGACGGAACTTGAACGCCGGAACCTTGTTCAGCAGTGAGGCGATGAAGGCCTCGATCTGCTCCGGGCCCTCGACACGGTCGGTGATGCCCAGCGATTTCAGGTAGGGAATTTCCAGGGCGCCGTCCTCGGCGAACAGTTCGGCCGCGGCGCGGGGGTTCTGGATGGCGTCCAGGTAGTTCTGGAAGAGTTGCACGGCAGTTTTCATCGGAGGAATCCTCGAGTGGTCGATTCGTTTACCGCCAGTGACCGGCGGCGACGCCCTCCACTCTAGCGAAGGCCCTTTCTAGCAAAAACATTAAAGATAGAAATCCATCTTTTCATTTATGAAACGAAAGTCGCGATCATGGCCCCTGCTCTACCTGGGCCAGCGCCAGGCAGGTTCACTGAGATGCTCGGCGAAAAAGTCCGATAGCGCCCTGATCTTCACCGGCCGCGTACGTGCCGACGGCGTGACGAAATACAAGCCGCCACGGGTCATGCTCCATTCCGGCAGCAGGCGCACCAGGCGACCATCGGCAAGGTATTCACTGGCGATGAACTCCGGCAATTCGGCGATCGCCAGTCCTTCCAGCAGCACCGGAATCATCGCGTCGGAGTTGGTCACCCGCAGCGGCCCGCTGGGAACGACATCTTCTTCAGCCCCCTTGTCGTGGCTGAACCGCCAGACCTGGGTGCGGGCCCGGTAGGCATAACTGAGGCACCGCCGGTTGGCCAGTTCCCTTGGATGCCGTGGCTGACCGTGTTGCTCCAGATAGGCAGGCGACGCCACCAGGAACTGGGTCACGGCACACAGCCGGCGGGCGACGAGCGAGGAATCCGGCAACGCGGCGATCCGCAGCGCGGCATCGAAACCCTCGGCGATCAGGTCCACCGAGGCATCGGACAGATGCAGGTCGACCGACAGTTCGGGGAAGCGCCGGATCAGTTCCGGCATCAGCGGCGCGACCCAGCGCAGGCCGAACGACATCGGGATCGCCAGGCGTACCTGCCCGCGTGGCTGCACCGACAGCTCCTGCGCTTCGCTTTCCACCTCCTCGGCCTGGCGGTAGATGTCGCCAGCCTTCGCCGCCATGCTCAGGCCGAACTCGGTCAGCGACAACTGGCGCGAGGTACGGTTGAACAACCGGCCACCCAAGCGCTCCTCCAGCCTGGCGACCGCACGCGACACCGTCGGCACCGACACCCCCATGACCCGGGCGGCAGCAGCGAACGATCCTTCTTCAGCGACCTTGGCGAACATCGCCAGGCCCTCAAAATCGGGCAATTTGCTCATTTCATTTCTACAACGATAGGTTTCAGACAATTCTATTTTGAAAAGATCAGCCCGTCGATAAGCTTTTCCCATCTCGCAACACATCACCTACCCAACGGGAGAAACACCATGATCGGCAAACTTGAAGGCAAAATCGCAGTCGTCACCGGCGGCACCACCGGCATCGGCCTGGCCACCGCCAAACGCTTCGCCCAGGAAGGCGCCCACGTCTACATCACCGGCCGCCGCCAGGCCGAACTGGACGCCGCCGTGGCCCAGGTCGGCAACGCCACTGGCGTGCAGGTCGACTCGACCCGCCTCGACCAGCTCGACGCCCTCTACCAGCGCATCCAGGCCGAGCGCGGCTACATCGACGTGCTGTTCGCCAACGCCGGCGGCGGCTCGATGCTGCCACTGGGGCAAATCACCGAAGAGCACTACGACGACACCTTCGACCGCAACGTCAAGGGCGTGCTGTTCACCGTGCAGAAGGCCCTGCCGCTGCTGGCCAACAACGCCTCGGTGATCCTCACCGGCTCCACCGCCGCCAGTTCCGGCACCCCGGCCTTCAGCGTGTACGCCGCCTCCAAGGCTGCCGTGCGCTCGTTCGCCCGCAACTGGATCCTCGATCTGAAGGACCGCAACGTGCGCGTCAACACCATCAGCCCTGGCGCCACCCGTACGCCTGGCCTGGTCGACCTGGCCGGCCCGGATGCGGCGCAGCAGCAAGGCCTGCTCGACTACCTGGCCTCGCAGATTCCGCAGGGACGCGTGGGTGAGCCGGAAGAGATCGCCAGTGCCGCACTGTTCCTGGCCTCGAGCGACGCGAGCTTCGTCAACGGTACCGAGCTGTTTGTCGACGGTGGCCAGGCGCAGATCTGATCCGCACGGAGGCCGCAGCCACTGCGGCCTCGTCACCCTACATCCCAAGGAATATCCCGTGAAAACAGCAAAAATTGCCCTGTTGACACTGTCCCTGGCCCTGGTCTCGATGGCCCAGGCCGCCACAGCCGGCACTCCGGCAACCACCCCTGAGGCGCTGCAGGTTTCGGCCATCGACCACGTTGGCATGAACGTACCCGACATCGACTCGGCGGTGAAACTCTTCACCGACCTGGTGGGTGCCCAAGTGATCTCGGACATTCGTCCGGGTGCCCTTCCGGCTGAGTGGAAGAAGCAGTTCCGCTGGAATCAGTCCAGCGAACTGGAACGCTTCGTCATGCTGCAACTGGAAGGCGGCGCCAAGGTGGAGCTGTTCCAGTACAAGGGGCCAAAGATCAACCACCTGCAACCCCATGAGGACGACATCGGCGCCACTCACTTCGCCCTGCGGATCCAAGACATGGCTCGCAGCCTGGCCGTGATCAAGGCCAGGGGCCTGAAGGTGCTGAACGAGCCGATTACCAACCCCGATGGCGTGCAGTGGTTCTACTTCCTGACGCCATGGGGTTCGCAGATCGAGCTGGTGTCGCTGCCGGCCAATTGACCAAAACAGCGCCGATGCGGATCGCAAGCGCTCTGGTTCAAGGGCGTTCGTTCTTCGGCGAATCCATCACGATATGGCTGGTGATCGACGAGACGTGCGGCAGCACCCCCAGCACATCGGTGTGAAAGGCCTTGTAGGCCTTGATGTCCGCGACCTCGACCCGCAACAGGTACTCAATGGAGCCGGTGATGGTGTGAAACTCCACGACATCCGGCGACTGGCTGATCGCTTGCTCGAATGCCTTGAGGCTTTCCCTGGTGTGATTGGACAGCCCGACCGTCACGTAGACGACAAAGCCGGCGCCCAGCCTGCTCCTGTCGATCACCGCCCGGTAGCCGGTGATCACACCCGAGCGCTCCAGCTCCTGCACCCGCCGCAGGCACGCCGAAGCAGACAATCCCACCCGCTCGGCGAGCTTCACATTGGTCTGCCGCGCATCCCGGGAAAGCTCACGCAATATTTTTCGGTCAATTTTGTCAATATCTGTCATTTATTGCACCAAAGCCAAATCCACACATCATTATGCAACCAATGTGCGCGATTCAAACAATAAAATAGCCACCTTCTTTTACCGCTCGTTGAAGGTGTTCATGACGGATCTCACGGTGCTTGTCGCGTTTCTGCTTTTTGGTGTGGTCATGACCGGCACCCCCGGCCCGAACAATGCCATGGTGCTGGTATCGGGTGCGCGGGTTGGCGTCTGGCGCACCCTGCCACTGGTGGCCGGTATCGCCCTCGGGGTGGGCGTGCAGTTCGCGATTCTCGGGCTGGGCCTGGGCGAGTTGTTCGAAGCGGTGCCGGTCATCCATACCCTGCTCGCGATGCTGGGAGCCGGTTACATCGTCTGGCTCGCCTGGAAGATCGCCAGCAGCGGTCCGCTGGAACTGCATCAGGACAGCCGTCCGCCGATGGGCTTCGTGGGTGGCGCGGTGTTCCAGTGGATCAACCCCAAGGCCTGGGCACTGTCGATCAGTGCGGCAGCGACCTACATTCCCGTGGAAAACCACGTGGTGAATCTCTGCATCGCGGCGGCGCTGCTGACGGCGTTGTCGATTCCTTGCGTGGGCATCTGGGCGGTGGGTGGGGTGGCGTTTCGCCGGTTGCTGACCCGGCCACGGTTCGCGCTGGTCTTCAATGCGGGGATGGCGGTGACGCTGCTGTTGGCGACCCTGCCGGCGATTTTGCGGTTGACGAGTGTGTAGCTCGTAACACCTGGTAAAGAGACGAAATGGCCTTCCGAGATTAAGTCGGTTTCCTACGAACCATCGGCGTGGGAGAATACTGTGCGTGCCTACGGCGGTCACTAGGGTCGCTGCACATTCAGCGCAGGACCGTTCAACCAGCCAGCAGCCCATGCCGCACCAGATAGACCAGCATGCCGACCAGGCCACACCCCAATAACACCTGAATCACCCCACGCTTGAACCTGAACAAGGCCACGGCCGCCGCCACGCAGATGATCAGTGACGGCCAGTCGGTATGGTGCTCGATGCCGTCCGGCCAGAACACGTGGTAGGCGAAGAACAGCGCCAGGTTGACGATCACCCCGACTACCGCCGCGGTAATGGCGGTCAACGGCGCGGTGAATTTCAGCTCATTGTGGGTGGACTCCACCAACGGGCCACCGGCCAGGATGAACAGGAACGACGGCAGGAACGTGAACCAGGTGACCAGGCTGGCGGCGACCGCACCGGCGAGAAACGGCTGGTCGGCGCCAAACATCGGCTGCAGGTAGCCACCGAGGAAACCGACGAACGCCACTACCATGATCAACGGCCCCGGCGTGGTTTCGCCCAGGGCCAGGCCGTCTATCATCTGGGTCGGCGACAGCCAGCCATAGTGGCCGACCGCGCCCTGATAAACATAAGGCAGCACCGCGTAGGCCCCCCCGAAGGTCAGCAAGGAGGCCTTGGTAAAGAACCAGCCCATTTGCGTCAGCGTCCCCTGCCAGCCGAATGCGGCGGCCAAGAGCCCCATGGGCAACGCCCAGAGCGCCGCGCCGATCACCAACAGGCGCAGCAGGTGCGCCCAGCGAAAGCGCGCATGTTCGGGGGTGGGCGTGTCATCGTCGATCAACGCCGGACCATGGCTCGACTTCGCCGCGGCATGTCCACCGCCGATGACGAACGTGTCCGGGAGGAAACGGCCGCCCAGGTACCCCACCAGCGCCGCCACCAGGACAATGGCCGGGAATGGCACATCGAGGGCGAAGATCGCAACAAAGGCCGCCGCGGCGATGGCCCACAACCAGGCGTTCTTCAGCGCCCTCGAACCGATGCGGTGGGCGGCCTGCAGCACGATGGCGGTCACGGCGGGCTTGATGCCGTAGAAGAGGCCGGCAACGACCGGCAGCTCACCGAACGCCACGTAGATCCAGGCCAGGGCGATCAGGATGAACAACGACGGCAGCACGAACAGTGCCCCGGCGATCACCCCGCCCCAGGTGCGATGCATCAGCCAGCCGATATAGGTGGCGAGCTGTTGCGCCTCCGGCCCCGGCAGCAACATGCAGTAGTTGAGGGCATGCAGGAAGCGCCGCTCGCTGATCCAGCGGCGGCGCTCGACCAGTTCCTGGTGCATGATCGAGATCTGTCCGGCGGGGCCGCCGAAGCTGATGAAGCCCAGCTTCAACCAGAACAGGAAGGCTTCGAACAGGCTCACGGGCGGCCTTGCCTCGGCCGCCTGCCCGGCGGCGCGTACAGGGGAGTCAGTCATGGTTTTTCTCGTCGTTTGCAAAAGCAACCAGAAGGCCGTCGAAGATGCCGCTCGCGGCCAGCAGCAATTGGTCATCGTCAACCAGGCTCTCGCGCAACCCCGCCAGCACCCGCTCGATACCGGGCGCTTCGGCCGGCTGCTGGCCGCCCACATCGAGATAGTGAACGAGCGCCGCGATGCGCTTCAGCGCAGGGTCATCCAGCTGGAAACTGGCCAGCAGGTTTTCGAAGGTGACACGCTCCGCGACGTGGCTGAAGGTCGCCCCATCGAAGTCGAAGCCCAGCGCGTCGGCCGGGCAATCGCTGGGGGTGTCCAGCCAGAGAATCTCACCGCTTCGGTCGATGAAACGGCGAATCAGCCAAGCGCTGGCCAGCCGGTCCACCCACGGTCGCTTGCGAGTTGCCCAACGGCGACCTTGGAAGTCCGCGATGGCCAACAGGCGAAGCGTTTCGTCACCACGACTGGGCTCGTCCGCCGACAGCGTGCGGCTGATCGCCGTTTCCAGCCCTTGCAGGGTTTCATCAGTCTGTTGCCGGGCTTGCGTGGGGAAGAAGTCGATCGTGCCGATCTGCGCGAAGGCCTTGCGCAGCTTGCGCACCTGCCGGGCGGTCTGCAGGGCGTTGTCGCAAGTCAGCTCGTGCTGACAGGCCGCGATCTGCTCGCGCAGTTTGGCGTACTCGTCACTGCGGTCGAATAGCGGAAAAAACCGCTCGCCGTCGTCATCGACCCGCAACAGGTACGCGGTGCCGTTGATGGACAGGACCTCACGCTCTACCGACTCCAGCGCCTCCCGGCCAGCCGCCTGCTCGGGCAACAGGTACACCCCATCGCGCAGCACGCTGGCGCCACACGCCTTGAGCGCCCGCCAGGCCCGCATGCGCTCGGTCGAATTTGCGGTAGGCAGCCCCAGCACGAGAAGCAGCCAACTTTTCATGTAGAGCCTCAAACATAATTTGTTATTAACTCTACTCTACCATGCTACTCCAGTTCTACAAGCCACTCAGAGCGACATGACCATCTCATGCCAGGCCATCCCACCGTGATCCGATGGCGACGGTCGTACGTACTCATAGCCCATCTTGCGGTACAGCTCGACGTGCTGTTCCTTGCACATCAGGTGGATGGTCTGCTTGCCCTGCGATTTCATGCGCGCGATGAACTCGTTCATCAGCACCTTGGCGTAGCCCTTGCCTTGGTGGGCGGGGTCGACCACCACCGACATGATCACCACATTGGGTGCCACGGGATCATGACCGACCAGTTCCTTGAACGCCTCGTCGGACATCACCACTTCATGGGCGCAGCCGCTGTTGATGAAACCGACGATGCCGCCATCGACCTCGAGAATCAGGAAACCCTGCGGGTACTGCACGATCCGGGTGCGGATCTTTTCCAGGGTGGCGGCTTCGTCGCCCTCGTAGGCGCCGATCTCGATCTCGTAGCAGCGCTCGGCGTCCTGGGCGACGGGTTGGCGGAAATACGGGGTGCTCATGAAGGTGTTCCAGACAGTGAACCAATGATCGCGCAATGGTATCAGCCTCGACGCCCACCTGGCTTCAAGCCTTGTTGCACCGCGCCTGGACAGGGGAGCCCGCCGTCCTGTCACCGGCTCTTGAACACCCCACTGAGCACGAACGCATAACGCTCGGGCCGGATGAAGAAGGTCGTGCGATCGCAGCAGCGGTCATCGTCGAACCAGGAGGTGCGCTCCATCACCAGCAGGGCCGTGCCGCGCTTGACGCCCAGGTGCGCGGCCAGGGTCTTGTCCGCTTCGCGGGCACGGATGGCCATGTCGGCGCGGATCACCGCCCGCCCGGTGGTGCGTTCGAGCACCGAGTACAACGGCACCTGCGCCATCTCCTGCCAATCGACCTCGCGCAGTTCATCCGTCAGATAGCTACAGGCATAGGCGATTGGCTCCTGATCGACCCAGTGCAGGCGCTCGACCTTCACGCAATGGCCCTCGAACAGGCTACGCAATTCATCGGGCACCGGGATGCGCTCATGCCCGAGCATGCTCATCGTCGGCTGCAGCCCTTGCAGCAGCAACGACTCATGGAAACTGCGCAGCGCATCCAGATTGTGCCGAACCTGCTGCGCGGCAACGAAGGTGCCCTTGCCCTGCTTGCGCTCCACCACGCCGTCCTCTTCCAGCTTGCCGAGGGCCAGGCGGATGGTCACCCGGCTGACGGCGAAACGTGCCATCAACTCCGCTTCGGACGGCAGCTTGCCGTCGGTACCGTAATGCCCTTGCTGAATCTCGTGCAGCAGTTGCTGGACGATCTGTTCGTAGAGAGAGGTGGCGCTTGCTCGCTGGAGAGTCACGTGATTACCGATCCGTTGGAATGAATGAAGCACGGTGATGGCGCTTCGCTTCTAAGGTTATGACCATTTAGTCTTGGGACAACTTGTATTAATACGTATTATTCCAAGCATTGCCTATTCTAGATGACTCGGTGCCGCTTGCCATGTCCCATGCCGAACTTTACCTGCCCCCCGATGCCCTCAACGTTCGGGATGTCGAATTCGCCTACCCGAACGGCCATGCCGTGTTCAAGGGGCTGAACCTGCGCGCTCGCCCTGGTGAGTTCGTCGCCATTCTCGGGCCCTCGGGCTGCGGCAAGACCACCCTGCTGAACCTGCTGTCGGGCTTCCAGAAACCGAAGGCCGGCCAGGTGCTGGTCAACGGCCTGCCGACCCGGCCGGAGCTGCCCAGGCTGGGCTACGTGTTCCAGAGCCCGCAGCTGTTTCCCTGGCTCAGCGCCCTGGAGAACGTGCGCTTCGGGCTCAAGCTCGCCGGTCGTGGCGACGCGGCACAGCAACGCCAGCAGGCCCTGAAATACCTGCGTCTGGTCGGCCTGGAGCACGCCGCACGGCAGTTGCCGCGTCAGCTCTCCGGCGGCATGCAGCAACGCGTCTCGCTGGCCCGGGCCCTGGTGCTGGAGCCCGAGGTGCTGTTGATGGACGAGCCGTTCGCCGCCCTCGACGCGATCACCCGCGCGGCGATGAACGAGGAAACCCTGCGCCTGTGGGCCACACTGGGCCAGACCGTGCTGTTCATTACCCACGACATCGACGAGGCGGTGTTTCTCGCCGATCGCGTGGTGGTCATGAACATTGCCCCCGGCGGCATTCACAGCGAGCTGGCCATCGGCCTGCCGCGCCCGCGCAGCAACCTCGAGACCCGCCGGTTGCCCGAGTTTCTCGACTACCGCAATGACCTGATGACGCGCATCAGCGAGGTCATGGCCGCTCCCCCCCTGCGCATCGACTCCACCCACTGACAACGAGCCCGACATGATCAAGAAACTGCTTCTGCCGGTCGCCCTGGCGGCGACCTCCTGGCTGGCCCCGGCCCAGGCCGCCGAACCGCTGCGCATCGGCTACGTGTTCGCCATGGCCAACGCCCCCGTACTGATCGCCGACAAGCTCGGCTACTACCGTGACGAAGGACTGGACGTCGACATCAAGGCCCTCGGCGACGGCCCGGTGATCCAGCAGGCCCTGGCGGCCCACGAGCTGGACGTCGCCTACGTCGGCGCACCGCCGGTGTACCAGTGGTATACGCGGGGTTTGAAGAGCGTGATCCTGGCCAAGGTCAACTATGGCCAGGCCGCCGTGCTGGCCGGTGCCCACAGCCAGATCCACGACCTGGCCGGGCTCAAGGGCCACAAGCTGGCCGGCGTGAAGAAAGGCAGCGGCATGGACGTGCTGCTGCGCGGCTACGTGCTCGGCGAGCGCGCCGGGCTGAATCCGGACAGTGACCTGGACATCGTCGACATGCCGCCAGGCAACATGAACGCCGCCCTCGACCGCAGCCTCGTCGACGCCGCCTTCTCCTGGGAACCCTTCGTCAGCCAGGCCCTGCTGCGCGGCTCGGCCCGCCTGCTGCTGGATGTGAACCAGGCCCTGCCGCAATACCCGTGGTACGTGGTCATCGGCCTGCCGCAAACCCTGCGTGAGCGTCCCGAGGACGTGGTGAAACTGCTGCGCGCCCACCGCCGGGCCATTGCCTACCTCAACGAGCACCCGAGCGAATCCAACGCGATCATCGCCGACGCGTTCCGCCTCGAGCCGGTGCAGCGCCCCGACGGCACCCAGGCCGACGGCCGGGCCATCGTCGCCGAAGCGCGCAAGCGCCTGGGCTGGTCGGCCGAACTGAGCGACGCCGACCAGCGATTCATCGAGCGCCTGATGGCTTACTCCAACGCGCTCAAATTCATGAACACCACGGTGCCCCTGAAGGACCTGGTGGACACCTCCTACCTGCAGAAAGCCTCCCGTTGAGCCGCCGATGAAATTGCCAAGACCCCATTGGGGCTGGGCCTCGCTGCCCTTTCTGCTGCTGGTCTGGATCGTCCTGGCCAGCCGTTTCCCCAGCTACGTGCTGCCACAACCCTGGGTGGTCGCCGCCGAGGCGCTGCGCTGGATCGACGACGGCTCGCTGTGGAAGCAGTTCCGCGCCAGCGCCCTGGAGGAACTGGTCGGTTTCGCCAGCGCGGTGATCGTCGCAGTGCTGGTCGGCACTGCCGCCGGCCTGTCGCGGCGCCTGCGCGAGTTCGTCGCGCCGCTCAACAGCCTGTTCATGGCGATCCCGCCGATCGCCTGGGCACCGCTGATCCTGATCATCTTCGGCCTCGGGTTCTTCTCGATCATGCTGGTGATCTTCATCGCCGCCGTGTTCCCGATGATCGTCACCCTGCAGGAGGGCGTACTGGGCATCCGCGACGGCGAAGTCCGCGCGGCCCGGACCCTCGGCGCCACTGCGCTGCAACTGCTGCTGCACATCTACCTGCCGGCGTCGCTGCCGTTTCTCACCGCCGCGCTGCGCATCGGCTTCAGCCAGGGCTGGCGCGCGCTGGTGGCCGCCGAAATGATCGGCGCTTCCCAGGGCATCGGCTGGATGGTCTCCATGGGCGGCCAGATCGGCAACAGCAGCCAGGTGCTGCTGGGCATCGTCATCATCGGCCTGCTCGCCTGGCTGATGGAAAGCCTGGTGTTCCGCCGGCTCGAACGTCACTACCAATCCTGGCGGGCCGCCTGAGGCGCCCCGCCGTTCCCATCACGTTTGCGATTTCCAACGAGGTATTCCCGTGAGCCAGACCTTCGATCCCCGTGACGCCGGCCCGTACATCGCCCCCAGCGGGCTCTACGAACGCAACAAGGCACGCCCCTTCCTCGGCAGCATCCAGTGCGACCGCCAGACCCTGGTGGCCGGCCAGTGGGACGAGATCACTTTCGTCTACGAGGTCGGTGCCAGCGGCCTGGCCGACGGCGCCTGGCTCAAGCTGGCGTTCAAGTTCTACTCGGACTGGGCGCTGTTCCAGACCTCCGACCCGACGGCGGCCAACTATGTCAGCGCCGAGTACCAGGCCGGTGACCTGGTGCCGGGCCAGAGCCCGGCCACGGTGCAGCACCTGAAGGTGCGCTTCGACCAGAAGGGCCATGAGCGGCCCTTCCAGAAGGCCATCCTGATCGACATCGTCGACGGCTATCTCAACCCCGGCGACCGCATCATCATCCGCCTCGGCGACCGCCGCCAGGGAGGTGCCGGCACCCGCGTGCAGAGTTTCGTCGAAAAGGACTTCCGCCTGCGCCTGTTCATCGACCCACTGGGCAGTTCCAAGTTCGCCGAAGTACCGGGCGACCTGCTGCTGGACATCATTCCCGGTGCACCGGAGCGACTGCAGGTGATCGCCCCGCGCCTGGTCGGCGAAGGCCAGCCGTTCGACCTCCTGGTACGCGCGGACGACGCCTGGGGCAACACCTGCCGACACACACCACTGACCGGCGAACTCACGCTGGCCGGGCCTGCGCAGCAGATCCGGCGCCTGCCCTTCACCCTGGCCGGCGAAGGCTGGGCGATCCTGCGGGTGCCGACCATCGAATTGACGGCGCAGGGCGAATGGTCGATCCAGGCCGTCACCGGGCAGGCCGGCGTGCAACCCGGCTCGGCGTTCGTCAATGTCGATGCGGCACTCGGCACGCTGCGGCCACTGTATGCCGACCTGCACGTGCATTCCGATGACACCGTGGGCACCAACGACACCCTGTACAACCTCAGCTACGGTCGTGATGTCGCCGGCCTCGATGTGCTCGGCTATACCGCCAACGATTTCAACATCACCGAGCAGCGCTGGGATGCGGCAGTCAAGCTGATCCACGAACTCAACGAGCCGGGGCGTTTCGTCTGCTATCCGGGTACCGAGTGGTGCGGCAACTCCTGCGCCGGCGGCGACCGCAACGTGGTGTTCCTCCACGAGGGCAAGCCGCAGTTCCCGTTCGATGCCCAGGGACGCCTGGTGCGGTCCTTCGAATGGAACGAGTTCACCGCCGGCACCATCAAGCCCGGTGCCTGGCCGGTGGATGAGCTGTACGCGGCCTACGCGCACAACCCGGAAGGCCACCTGATGATGCCCCACGTCGGTGGTCGACGTTGCAACCTCGACTGGCACCACCCCGAACTGGAGCGCCTGGTGGAAGTCGGCTCGGCCTGGGGCCAGTTCCACTGGGTCTACGCCGAAGCGCTGCAGCGCGGCTACCGGGTCGGTGCCGCGGCCAACAGCGACGAGCACCAGGGCCGCTGCGGCGGCGGTGTACCGGCCACGGCGGTGTTCGGTTCGCGCGGCGGCCTGACCGGCGTGATCGCCGAGAGCTTCGACCGGGCCGGCGTCGGCCGGGCCCTGCGTGCCCGCCACACCTTCGCGACCACCGGCGAACGCAGCCTGGCGGTGTTGCGCCTGGGCGAGCACCTGATGGGCGATGTGCTGACGGTCAACGGTGAAACCGCCCTGGATTACCGGCTGTTGGGCGACGCCGGCTGGGAACAGATCGAACTGTTCCGTGGCGAACAGCGCATCTGGTCGCGCAACCTGCATGCAGAGGCCGGCCTGTCGCCACGGCGGATCCGTCTGCGCCTGGGCGGTGCACGGATCAAGGACCGCTACCGCGGCGCCTACTGGACGGGCGAGATCAGCCTCACCGGCGCAACCATCAACGCCTTCCGCTTCATCGGTGCCGACCACCCCGAACAGGTGGCCTGGCGCAAGGACGCCACCACCCTGGCCCTGAAGACCGACACCAACGGCGACACCGACAGCCTGGAAATCGACATTTCCCAGTTGGCCGGCGCCCACCTCAACGTGCAGTTGCGGATCGATGGTTACGTCAAGGTCGGCGACCCGCTCACACCGCCTGCGCACGTGCATGTCCCGACGGTGACGCTGCACCTGAGCGGCGAGGAACTGCTGGCCAGCGGCTCGTTCGTCAAGCCGTTGTCGGGTGCCGAGCTGCAGGTTTCGCTGGAACAGATCAGCGAGGCGCCGCTACCACGCGAAGTGGCGGGACGGATCGAGCTGAACTCGCTGAGCCTGGAAAAAGGCCGTGAACATCCGCTGTTCATCAGCGCCCGCCAGCGTGACCAGTCGCGGGTCTGGACCTCGGCGCTATTCGTCACACTTTGAGGTGGCCCCGAAAGAACCTGTAGCAGATCGGGTTTTGACAGCCCCCACAGCATTATTCATTGTGTGGGGGCATACCGCTGACATCTTCAGCACCATGCCGATGTAGCTTGGATCCGAGGGGCTACGATACGCCATTGCGTAGGGTCCGCCTCCAGGTCGCAGCGCTTCCAGTCATGCGACCGATCGACCTCCGTCGATGGAAGCCTCACTGTGACTGCGCTGTTCTCCCCGACTCTTGCATCCGCCCAGGGCAGACGCTCAAGCATACGGGTGTGACCTGCTGCATCGTCTTGTTACCTCAACCGGGAAATCACCTCCCGGTCGGGACCGGTGGTTTCTCTCCAACAGGAGAAGTCATATGTCCCAACCGCAACAGGCGGGCGCTACCTTCAGGCACGCCCTTATCCTGACCCCGCGGCTATGGAAGAAAGCCGTAAAGGACTACAGGGGCCAACGGGGGTCAACCTTCGAAATCCGCCTGCGGGAGCTGCTTGGCGCAGCGGCCAAGGCCCACAACCGGCAACCTGAGGCCGAGCAGGTGCATTTCGACCTGTGCCCGCTCAAGGGGAAACGGTTCCGTCTGCAACTGGTGCTCAGCCTGCTGAATAGGAAAAACGGGCTGCCGTACCTGCTGCTTTCGCTCAAGGAAGAATGGCCCGGGTGACCGTCGCGATTCTCGCCCCCGGGCACAACCTCAAGAAAAGGCCCGCTTCGGCGGGCTTTTTCCTGTTCGCGGTCAGAGGCCGCCTGAAATAACGCGCATCGCAATCCAGTTTCCTGACGGTGACGGTCTCGCAGGTTTGCAACCCTGTGCTCAACACCGCGTGAGGACACCTGGATGCATGGCTCCCCTACCCGGCCCCTGGCCGCTCTTGTAACGCTTGCAGTGCCGCTGGCGGCGATCGCGCTGACCGGCTGCGTCTCGCCAGAACCGCCACCTGCGTCCACCGGGCTCAGTGACTCTGCGGGGGCGCTGCTGCCGGTTGTGTCCCGGGACCGTCCGTTGCAGCCCGAGCTGTCACCGCCACTGCGACTGGCGCGCTACACCCTGGTCAACACCGCGCCACGGGCCGACCAGTTGGATCTGCTGCGCCAGGTCATCGATATCCGCATACCGGATCACCTGAACCCCAGTGTCCAGGACGCCATGATCCATGTCCTGCGCCGCTCGGGTTATCGCCTGTGCCCCGCGCCCGAGGGGGTGCAAGTGCTGTATGCCCACCCGCTGCCCGCCGCGCATTACCGGCTGGGCCCGATCACGGTCGGCAACGCCCTGCTGGCCCTGGCCGGGCCGGCCTGGCAGGTGGAAATCGACGAGCGCGCCAGGCGCATCTGCTTCAGCGCGACGTCGCTGGCCGGAGGCCGAGAATGAAACGGCCTTCACGCAGTGCACTGGTACAAGGAGCAACGGTGCTGCTGGTGGTGGGTTGTGCGGTGTTCTTCGCCGACCGGCTCTCGACCCTCTCGGACGCGATGCAGGCAGGGCAGACCGCCGAGCGGATACACAGCCTGCAACAGCAATTGCAACGTATCGATCATGAACTGGAAGGCATGCAGCCTTTCAAGGGCGTGCTCAAGGAAGACTTCCAGCACGCGCAGCATTCGCTGCTCAAGCGCCTGGGCGCGCTGGAGACGACCACTCGCACCGTCGACAGCCTTGCCGCGGACCTGACGGCCATGAGCACCCGCTTGCAGCACAGCGAAGGCACCTTGCTGATGCTCCAGGCCACCGTGGAAAAGTGTTCCTCGACCTGCCCCGCCACGCCGACGGCCGCGGCTGCGCCACCCGGTGCCTCAACCAGGCCGAAAGCTCGTAAGACAAACCCCGTGAGCGCCAAGCCCAGCCCGCCCCCCTTCACCCTCCTGGGCCTTGAGTCCCGGGCGGGCGAGGCATTTCTGGCGGTCCTGCCCCAGGGCCTGCAACGGCTGGGAGATGTGCACCTGCTGCGGCCCGGCATGCTGTTCCAGGGCTGGCGCCTGACCGCCCTGGATTCGGGAAAGGCCCACTGGGTCAAGCCTGACGGATCTGCCACGGCGGTGTCGATACCATGAGGGACGAACAACGATGTGGGTGGCTGTTGAGCGGTCTGCTCCTGTCGGTGCCGGTCATGGCACAACCCGTCACTCAGACGGCCGAGTCAGATCGCCTCTACCGGCAAAGCACCCTCGACCAGCAGCGCGCCGCCGAATGGGGGCTCAAACAGGAAGAATGGCAGCGTTATCGTCGCCTGATGGAAGGCCCGCTGGGTGTGCACTCCCCCCAACTCGACCCGTTGACGGCCCTTGGCATCGAAGCACGGGACTCCGCCGAGCAGGAGCGCTATGCGCAGATGCAGGCTCAGGCCGAATTCGCCCGCCTGCAGAAGCTGCTCGATTACCAGAGGGCCTACGACAGGGCCTATAAACGGCTGTACGCCGATCAGTTGCCGGTGAACCTGATCGGCAACGCCGCTCTGGCTTCACCGGTCGAGGCCGCCGGCCGGCTCGCCGTTTTCGTGAAACCCGGCTGCCAAAGCTGCATCACCCGCGTCGGGCAGCTGCAACGCGATGGCCAGCGCTTCGATCTCTACCTGCTCGACAACGGCGGCAACGACAGCCTGCTACGGGACTGGGCCAGGCAGGCCGGCATCGATCCGCAGAAGGTGCGGCGGCGGGAAATCACCCTCAATCATGATGCCGGGCATTGGGCCCGCCTGGGCGACAGCGGGCCCGTTCCCGCCGTGATGCGCCCGGTGAACGGTCAATGGCGACGGCAATGAGCCCGGGCCATCTGCGCCTGTGGGGCGTTCTGACCGTTGCCGGCCTGCTGAGCCTGCCGGTCGCCGCGGCGCCCCCCCTGGCCTACCGCTGGGCGACGCAAGGCACTCCGGTGCCGGCACAGGTGCTGTACGCGCTGGCCCTGCAGGAGAGTGGCGCCCGGCTGCGCGGCCGGCTGATACCCTGGCCCTGGACCCTGAATGTCGCCGGCGAGGCCCGGCGCTTCGCCGACCGTCGATCAGCCTGCCGCGCCCTGCTGCTGGCGATCCACGAGGTCGGCGCCAAACGGGTGGACGCCGGGCTCGGCCAGGTCAACCTGGGCTGGAACGGCGAACATTTCACTCACCCCTGCCAGGCGCTGGACCCGTACCGCAACCTGAGCGTCGTCACCCACCTGCTGCTGGAGCACAAGGAGCCCGGCATCGATTGGGTGACCACCGCCGGGCGTTATCACCGGCCCGTCGGGGGTGCGCCCGCCGAACGCTATCGCAAGGCCTTCGCGCGCCAGCTGGCGCGCGTTTCACATGGACTGGATCAAGGAAGGAACACCCCATGAAACCCCTTCGTTCTCTCGGCGCCCTGATGCTGCTGGTTCCCTTTGCGACCGAGGCTGAGCTTAAGGTCGTGGAGGACCTGGGCGGTACCTCCGCGCTGGCCTACTACCGCTCACTCAACCTGTCCGCAGCGCCACGGCCGGGTAAGGCCATGCAACTGCCCACCGTGCGCGTGAGCCCCTACGCAGAGGCGGACATGCTGCCGGTCCGCTCCGTCATCCTCAAACCCGGACGGATCGCACCTCGCGTCCACAACATCCCCGGCCTGCGGCCGATCTTTCTGGTGGGTGATGACGAGCTGTCGCGACACTGGCTGCGGGAACGGGTCGAGGTACTGCGCGACCTCAAGGCGGTCGGCCTGGTGGTCAACGTGCAACGGCTGCCGGCTCTGGCCGAGTTGCGCCTGCTCGCAAGGGGCCTGGACATGGCCCCGGCCTCAGCCGATGACCTCGCCCGGCGCCTGGGTATCGAGCATTACCCGGTGCTGGTGACCGAAACCGGCCTGGATCAATGAGGCCGCAATGAAGTGGCCGACCCGGGTGGAATTGCGCTTCGTCGCAGTATGGGCGCCCCATGCCTCGGTGCCGGCCATCTGCGCTGAACTGAGCGATCTGCTCGGCCTCGCCCAGTTGGGAATGCTCGATGGCCAGGCCCTCTACCCCCTGCTGGAGGACAACGGCCTGAGCCCAAGGTGGGTCGGCCCCCGGGGGATCGAAGTTCGCGACCCGCTGGCCGGGACACTGCTGCTCTGCTTCGAGCTGCGTGAAGTGGCGATTCATTGAAGGAAGCGAGCCCGTGCCAAGCACCACACCCACCGCCAGACACCCGCAATCAACACGTGAAAAGGGATTGCTCGGCAAAATCCTGGAACTGCCCTTCAGCCTGTTCGGCATCCTGCTGGTGGCGCTGTTCTTCAGCGTGCTGAGCGAGTGGTTCGGCCTGTTGCTGTTCTGGCCGGAAGAAGGCTGGCAGCGCTCGCGGGACATGCTCGACCGCGAGTTGGCGTGGATCTGCGCTGCACACCCCGCAAGCCTGCTGCTCGAGCAGCCCGAACAGACGGCCCAGTGGATCATCACGCAGGTGTACGAATGGTGCTTCGAGAGAACCGGGCTGATCGACTGGATCAGCCGGTCGGGCGAAGCGGCCCGCTCGAACGACAAGCCCGGCTCGGGGCTACGGAGCCATGTGGGGCGGGTCCATGCCCACATCGAGTCTTATGGCCTGGCGGCGGTGTATGCCGTGCTGACCTTTCTGCTGCGCCTACTGATCCTGACCCTGACGCTGCCTCTGGTGCTGATGGTGCTCCTCGGCGCCGTGGTGGATGGCCTGGTGCGCAGGGACCTGCGGCGCTTTGGCGCCGGCAGGGAATCGGGGTTCATCTACCACCGCGCCAAGCGGCTGATCGCGCCGCTCTGGGTCGCGCCATGGATCATTTACCCCGCGCTGCCGTTCAGCGTCAATCCGCTGCTGGTGACACTGCCGGGGGCACTGGCCCTGGGTCTGGCGGTGAGCATCTCGGTCGGCAGCTTCAAGAAATATCTGTAAGCGCCAGAGCCGTAAACCCACGCCATCCGATCCTGTTTTCCGGCTGTTCCCCTCCAGCGTCTGCGGCACGCTCAGCGAACTTTCTTCGAGCGGAACGCCTGTATGCCCCTTGCCTTGAAATACCCGTACTACCTCCTGGCGCTGCTCGGCCTGGCCACCAGCCTGGCCCAGGCCGAGCCGACGGCTCATGAGCGCACCCGTCTGGCCGGGCTGTTGCGCCTGCTCGATACCATGACCCGGCAGGTGTACACCGACGCCGCCCTGCCCACTGACGAGCACGCCCGGTTCAACTTCGACTATTCGCAGCTTTCCGCCGACCTGGAGCTGATTCGCCAAGGCATCGAACACTACCTCTCGCCAGCGCGGGCGCAGCCCCGTGCCGTGCCGGAGCCGAGCGGGCACTACACCCGTGCCGCCGGGGAGACGCCATGAGCATGACCCCTCGCAGCTCAGTGCCTTCCAGGCCATGAGCGGTTTCACCCCGCAAGAGAGCGCCGGCCTGCTGACCGGCCTGGCCCTGACCGTCGCCCTGATCTTCGCCGCCTGGGCGATCGCCTGCGCCTACCGGGGCTGGGCGAGCGGCCAGCTATCCCAGGGCCGGTTCGCCGGACTGACGATCAAGGTGCTGCTGATCTACATCCTGCTCACCCTGCTGCTGTTGCGGTGATTTTGCGCAAATTTCGACAACGCCATGGAGGCCCCCGATGACCATCCTCTCGCTCTTCAGGAAACTGTTCCGTCCCTTCACCCTCTGCCTGGCCGCCGGCAAGGCCCTGACACCCGGTACGGGCCTCGCCGCCCTGCCCGAGCTGCAACCACCCAGCCGCGGCGAGGGCAACGGCATCATCCAGACCCTGCAGAACCACGGCTACGACATCGTCGCACTGATCGCCCTGGCGATTGCCGCCGCCGCATTCTGTGGCGTGGCCTACCACGCCTACAGCAGTTACTCCGAGGTGCAGAACGGCAGGAAGACCTGGGGCCAGTTCGGCCTCACCTGCGGCGTCGGCGCCCTGTTGCTGGTGGTGGTGATCTGGCTGCTGACCAAGGGCACCGAGGTGCTGTGAGGAGATGACTGCGATGACACACGACCCGGATCATTGCCTGCCCGACGGAACCATTCGTTTTCTGCCCTCGCGCCTCAACCACCAACCCGTCATCGTGCTCGGGCTCACCGCCGACGAGATGTGGATCACCCTGATCGCCGCCGCCCTGGTCGGCGCCGGTCTCGGTACCGTCGCGGCGATACTGCTGCAGAGCATCGCGTTGATGCCTTCGGGCATCGTGCTGTGCATGGGCCTGGGGCTGTTCGTCGGCGGCCGACTGTTGCGGCGCCATAAACGCGGCAAGCCGCAGACCTGGCTGTACCGTTACCTGCAGTGGTACCTGGCAACCCGCTCAGCGGTACCGGCCGCCTGGGTCGGCGGCCACGACCTGGTGAACCGCTCGGGACTGTGGAGCACGCGCCGGAGCCCTCGCCCATGAGCCATTTCAAGAACGAAGTGAGTCGGTTGCAGGCCCACGTCACCTCCCTGCGCGCCAGTTGCGGCCTGCTGTTCGGGGTGGCGCTGTTGCTGGGCCTGGGTTGGTGGGAGGCACCCCGGAACCTGACCATCAACATCCCGCCGGACCTGCGCTCGGGCAGCACGCGCAAATGGTGGGAGGTACCGCCGGAATCGGTCTATACCTTCGGGCTGTATATCTTCCAGCAACTCAACCGCTGGCCCGCGGACGGCGAGAAGGACTACCTGCGCGCCATCCACAAGCTCTCCGCCTACCTGACACCCGCGTGCAAGTCGCTGCTGGAGCAGGATTTCCAGCAGCGCCAGGTCGCCGGTGAATTGCGCAGCCGCACCCGTGGCGTCTTCGAGATTCCCGAGCGCAGCTACGGCCAGGCCCCGGAGCAGCGGGTCAAGGTGCTGGGGCGGGACCGGTGGGTACTCAATCTCGATCTCGCCACCGAGGAGTTCTACGGTTCCGAGCGAGTGAAGCAGAGCTTCGTGCGCTACCCGCTCAAGGTGGTACGTCGGGATATCGACCCGCAGAAGAATCCGTTCGGCCTGGCCCTGGACTGCTACGACGGCGTCCCGCAGCGCATCAGCACCTGGCCGTCGGGCGTCAGCACCGACCCTCGGAAAGGAGACGACTGATGCGCCGCTCACTGCTTTTAGCCGCCCTCTGGCTGGGCATCGGCACGTCCCACGGCGTCGAACTGATGACCTGGGAGCGACTGCCCCTGGCCGTACCGCTGCAGGTCGGCCAGGAACGGGTGCTGTTCATCGACCGGAACGTGCGGGTCGGCGTGCCCCGCTCGCTGGGCGACAAGCTGCGGATCCAGAGCACCGGCGGCACTCTGTACCTGCGCGCCAACGTGCCGATCGAGCCGACCCGGCTGCAACTGCAGGATGTGCAGAGCGGTGAACTGATCCTGATCGATATCGCCGCCAGCGCCCCCCAGGGCGCGACTGCCCTGGAGCCCATCCGGATCGTCAAGGCGCCCGCAGTGCCCACGCGTTACGCCGCACCTGCGGTGAAGGACGCCGATGCGCAGACGGGCAAAACCGTTGCCCCACGGGAGACACCGATACCGGTCACCCTTACCCGTTATGCCGCGCAGAACCTCTATGCCCCGCTACGTACGGTGGAACCCTTGCCGGGAGTGGTCGCCATGAAGCTGCGGCATGCGCCGGACCTGTCGAGCCTGCTGCCCGGCCAGCCCCTCTCGGCGAGCCTGCTGGGCGCCTGGCAACTGGACGAGCACATTGTCAGTGCCGTCCGCTTGCAGAACCTCGCCAGCACCGCCCTGCCCCTTGATCCGCGCGAGCTGCAGGGCGACTTCATCAGCGCCGCCTTCCAGCACCCCTACCTCGGCCCCGCGCGGCAGCCGAGCGACACGACGGTGGTCTACCTGGTGACACGGGGACGGGACCTTGCCCAATCGCTGCTGCCCAGCCTCAGTCCGATCGATGCGCGCCCTCGCCGCCACGCCAAGCACGGGAATGCCGATGAAAAGTAATGCCCTGCTCAAATGGCTGCTCCTGCCCCTGGTGTTGCTGGTGCTGTTTGGCCTGCTCCGGGCCTGTTCCGACAAGGACGCCACACGGGACCGCTCCGACCCGAGCGGACACCGCCTGACTCCAGAGGAGATGAAACAGTTGGGCATCGATGGCGATACCCCGCACGACACGGTCGCGACCCTGGTTGCCCAGACCAAGGCCATGCGCGAGGAGCTCAAGGCCCTGCTATCGGAAAACAAGAGCCAACAGGAGGAAAATACCCGGCTGCGCCAGCGCGACGGCGATCTCGATCAGCGTATCCAGAAGATTCTCAACACCGAGCTCGAACGCACACCGCAAGGCCTCGGGCAGGACCTGAGTCCCCAACAGAAACAGAGCCTGCTGGAGGATCTGCAGGACAGGCTGTCGACGCGCTTCATCGGCCGGCAAGACTCCGACCTGCCGATTGGCCTGGGCCTGGAACCTGGCGACGAAACGCGCTTCGCCCAGGACGATCTGGTCTGGACCGAACCCCAGGACGCCACCGCCATCGATGCCCGGGGCAAGCCGGTGCCTGCCGGCTCCGGCAAACCGGCAGCGGGCCTGCAGTTCCCCGACAGGTTGCGCGAAGCCATCGACCCGGGCCAAAGCCAGCACAAGGAGAACACTGGCGTGACCGGTCGCAACCTCACCAGCGGCCAGGACCCGGCGCCGGTCAACCGCGTCTATACCCTCCCCGAAAACAGCACCCTGACCGGCTCCATCGCCATGACCGCGCTGGTTGGCCGGGTTCCGGTGGATGGCGTGGTCAATGACCCCTACCCGTTCAAGGTACTGATCGGCGCGGACAACCTCACCGCCAATGGCATCGACCTGCCGGACGTCGCCGGAGCGGTGCTCAGCGGTACCGCCGCCGGAGACTGGACTCTGTCCTGCGTACGCGGGCAGATCGTCAGCCTGACCTTCGTCTTCAACGACGGCCGCATCCGCACCCTGCCAACGCCGCAGAAACTGACCGGCCGACAGGGCAGCAGCCCGTCCGCCAACCCCTCGTCCGGCAGGATCCAGGGTGGCATCGGCTGGCTCAGCGACCCCTATGGGGTGCCCTGCATCGCCGGCGAACGGCGCTCCAACGCCCAGCAGTACCTGGGCAGCAGAAGCCTGATCACCGCGGCCGGTGCCGGTGTGGCGGCACTGCTCGAAGCCGACAGGGCCGATACCGGCACCGTGATCACCCCCGGCGGTGCCACCGTGGGAGCCGGTCCTTCGGCGCTCAACAGCATTCTCTCCGGCGGCGTGAAAGACGTCGGCGACTGGGTCAACAAGCTGTATGGCCAGGCCTTTGCCGCGGTCTACGTACAGCCGGGTGCCCAGGTCGCCGTGCATCTGGACCGGCAACTGGAGATCGACTACGAAACCCTCGGCCGCCAGGTGCGGCAACTTGCAGGAACAGGCCATGCCAATACCCTCGATTAAGCCCCTGCCCGGCCTGCTGCTGGGCGCCCTGTTCATCTGTGGCTGCACGACGGACAAGGAACAGTTGCTGCCCCACGGCCCGCAGACCATGGCCGATATCTGGGACAGCCAATCCGGTCAGCCCCCCTGGACCATCACCTTGAGGAGATCCGTCAGACCCTGCGCCGCCCACTCGAAGAACGCACCGGCGACCAGCCGGCCTATACCCGAACCGCCCGGAACGAAATCCACAGCCAGTTCCGGCGCCTGCCCAACCCGGACCTGGTCCTGTACGTGTTCCCGCACCTCGCCGGCTCCGATCCGGTACCGGTGCCGGGCTACAGCACGGTATTTCCGCTCTACCAACGGGTGCAGTACGCCTTGCCCGGCGAACGTACGGAGGACTACTGATGCCAGCCAGGCAGAAAGGCCCCGCCACCCAGGCCGACGAGCAGGCCCTCTATGACGTGACACCCAGCTTCGTCGAGCTGCTGCCGTGGGTGGAATACCTGCCCGAATCGCAGTGCCTGCTGCTGGAGGACGGCGAGTCGGTCGCGGCGTTCTTCGAACTGACCTCCATCGGCACCGAGGGCCGCGAGGCCAGTTGGCTGCGCACCGTGCGTGACGCCCTGGAAAACGCCTTGCAGGATAGTTTCGACGAACTGGAGGAACAGCCCTGGGTGCTGCAGCTCTATGCCCAGGACGAACCCGACTGGAGCGGTTATCTGCGCACGCTCGACGCCTACATCCAGCCGCGTGCCCGCGGTTCGGCATTCAGCGAGTGCTACCTGCGGATGTTCGGCCAGCACCTGGAGGCGCTGTCTCAGTCCGGAGGTCTGTTCGAAGACACGACGGTCACCCAACTCCCGTGGCGCGGTCAATGCCGCAAGATCCGCCTGGTGGTGTACCGGCGCAGCAAGGGTACGCCGCTGCAACGCGGCCAAGGCAGCGAGCAGGCTCTCAACAGCCTCTGCGAACGCCTGGTCGGCGGCCTGGGCAATGCCGGCGTGAAGGCCCGTCGCCTTGATGGCGTGCAGATTCACCGCTGGCTGCTGCACTGGTTCAATCCACAGCCGAATCTGCTGGGCGACTCACCGCAAGACCGCCAGCGCTTCTATCAACAGGCCGACTATCCGCCGGACGCCACCGAGGACGAGCTGGCGCTGGCCAGCGGCAGCGATTTCGCCCAGCGTCTGTTCTTCGAACAGCCCCGCTCGGACGTGGAACACGGCCTGTGGTATTTCGATCGGATGCCTCATCGCGTGATCGTGCTCGACCGCCTGCGCATACCGCCGATAACCGGCCACCTGACCGGGGAAACCCCCAAGGGCGGCGATGCCATCAATGCCCTTTTCGACCAGATGCCCGAGGACACCGTGCTCTGCATCACCCTGGTGATCACCCCGCAGGACACCCTGGAAAACCACCTCAATCACCTGGCCAAAAAATCCGTGGGCGACACCCTCGCCTCCGAACAGACCCGGGACGATGTGCAACTGGCCCGCTCGCACCTGGGCAGCGCCCACAAGCTCTATCGCGGCGCCGTGGCCTTCTACCTGCGCGGCCAGCATGTCGAGGAGCTCGACCGACGTACCCTGCAATTGAACAACGTGATGCTCAACGCCGGGCTGCAACCGGTGCGCGACGAACACGAAGTCGCCCCGCTCAACAGCTACCTGCGCTGGCTGCCCTGCGTATTCAACCCCGGCATGCGTCACAGCGAGTGGTACACCCAACTGATGTTCGTGCAGCACGTCGCCAACCTGGCGCCGGTCTGGGGACGCAGCGAAGGTACCGGGCACCCGGGGTTCACCTTCTTCAACCGCGGCGGCGGGCCCTTGACCTTCGATCCGCTCAACCGGCTCGACCGGCAGATGAACGCCCACCTGTTCCTGTTCGGCCCGACCGGTGCCGGCAAGTCGGCCACCCTCAACAACCTGCTCAACCAGGTGGTCGCCATCTACCGGCCACGGTTGTTCATCGCCGAGGCCGGCAACAGCTTCGGGCTGTTCGCCGACTTCGCCCGGCGCCTGGGGCTGAAGGTACATCGGGTCAAGCTCGCTCCCGGCTCCGGCGTCAGCCTGGCGCCCTTCGCCGACGCCCACCGTCTGATGAACACCTCAAGCCAGGCAGTGCTGGCCGAGGCTGACGAGCTCGAAGACGACGAGAGCAGCGACGACGAACGCGACGTGCTGGGCGAACTCGAGATCACTGCGCGCCTGATGATCACCGGCGGCGAGGAAAAGGAAGAACAGCGCCTGACTCGCGCCGACCGCAGCCTGATTCGCCAGAGCATTCTCAACGCTGCCCAGGTCTGCACCGCCCGGGGCAAGACCGTGCTGACCCAGGACGTCCGCGATGCCCTGCGGCACATGGGCCAGGACAGCGACCTGCCGGAGCCACGTCGCCTGCGCCTGCAGGAGATGGCCGATGCCATGGACATGTTCTGCCAGGGCGCCGACGGCGATCTGTTCAACCGCGACGGCTCGCCCTGGCCGGAAGCCGACATCACCCTGGTGGACCTCGCGACCTACGCCCGCGAAGGCTACAACGCGCAGTTGTCGATCGCCTACATCTCGCTGATCAACACGGTGAACAACATCGCCGAACGCGACCAGATGCTCGGCCGGCCGATCATCAACGTCACCGACGAGGGGCACATCATCACCAAGAATCCGCTGCTGTCGCCCTACGTGGTAAAGATCACCAAGATGTGGCGCAAGCTGGGTGCCTGGTTCTGGCTCGCCACCCAGAACGTCGACGACCTGCCCAAGGCCGCCGAGCCGATGCTGAACATGATCGAGTGGTGGATCTGCCTGAATATGCCGCCGGACGAGGTCAACAAGATCGCCCGCTTCCGCGCGCTCACCGATGCGCAGAAAACCCTGATGCTGTCGGCCCGCAAGGAGTCCGGGAAGTTCACCGAAGGGGTGATCCTCTCCAAGTCGATGGAGGTGCTGTTTCGTGCGGTGCCACCGAGCCTCTACCTGACCATGGCGATGACGGAACCGGAGGAAAAGGCCGAGCGTCACGAACTGATGAATGCCCAAGGCATCAGCGAGCTGGAAGCGGCCATGGTCGTTGCGCAGCGGATGGACCGGGCGCGCGGTATCGCCAGCGGCGCGGCCTGCACCGACCACGGCGGCGAACAGGGAGAGCGGCGGTGAGCAAAAGCCGCCCGGCGCAGAGCAGTTTTCCGGCTGTCAGCGACGGGCGTTTTGCCGAGGATTGAGGTTTCTGTCACCTGGATCCTTGTCATGAATATTCATCCTCTGCTGCGACTGTGCAGCCCTGCCGTGCTGTTCGCCTGCCTCTCCCCTTGCCTGGCCGAGACCTGGGTCATCACCGACTCGGCGCACCCGGTTGATGTGTCGGCGGATACGCGCCTGATTCATCTTGATCGCCTCGATCAGCTGGAGGTGGCGCTTTTCGAAAATCTTCCTCCCGATCCGGCACAAGCCCAGGCGGCCTTCGGGGAAATCATGAGCGCCGAGGTCTCCGCCAACATCAGCCGCGCCCATCAGGACATCGTCGATGCCTGGAGCCTCGGGATCAGCAGGATTCCGGCCGTCGTCGTCGACCGTCAGTATGTCGTGTATGGCGATCCGAACCTGGAGCGTGCCCTGGACAGGATCGGGCGATTCAGGAGCGCTACCCGATAAAAAGACTACCCAGCCGGGATGGGCTGGGTAGCTGAGGGACATCGCGGGACTCAATCGCCGGTCGTCAGCCCGGGCGCCTGATAGCCGTTGGCCTTGGGCGCAGGCGCGAGCCACGGGAACTGTTCGACCACATCGCCAGCTTCTTCAATGACCCGGTCACGGACGAGAGGCGGAGCAAAATCCGCCCGCCGTGTGCCATCCAGCACATCCATGGGCAACTCGCCGAACAGCTTCCTGGCCTGCCGGGCCTGGTCGTTGTCATACGCGAAATCGACCCGGGTCGCCCCGGAATGGCGGTACCTGCGGGGAAACCCGAACAGGCCGCGCAACAGGCGACCACCGGCATGGATCCGGCTCTCCATCTCCCGTCGATCGATCAGCGCAACGTGGTAGGCGTGCAGCAGGCGGCGCACGATATTGTCGTAGGTGATCAGCAGATACATCGCCAGGTAACCGAACTGGGTGGTGATGACGATCGGCAACCTGACGGGCCGGATACTGAAGTTTTCCTCCACGCTGATCGCGTCCGGAAAGGCCCTCATGAGCAGTTCCAGATTGTCCTGGATCAGCGCCAGTTCGGCCTTGCAGCGTTGCAGTTTCTCCTGGATGCGCAACATCCAGAGGTCGGCATACGGATCGCCCTGCTCGGCGCCACGCGTCACGTTCCTGATTGCGCCGAGAAAGCCGCCAAAACCGATGATCGCGGTCTTATCCTCGCTGGCGGCCCTGCCTTGCCAGATCTGCACGGCATGAAAGGTGTGCAAGGTCAGCTCCATGGCACTGCGCAACGGGCCGAGTCTGCTTTCGATGGGATAGAACATTGCTTGCTCCTGGCTGGGGTATCGGGACCCCAGTGTCATCAGGAACAAAACCGCCAGCAGCCGGAAAACAGAACCGCAAGCGTGCGGTTTTCAGCCGTCGGCGGTGCGACTTTCCTGCAAGCCCTGCGCCGCCCGATCGACCGCCATCGCCAGCAAGCCGGCTCCCCCAGCGGTGGCGCCGTTACTTGTCCGGGTTCCAGATCAGCGCCTGCGCAACGATCACATGCTCACCGTTGAAGGTGGCCGCGGGCGAACCGTGAAGCTGGTAACCCAATGCCAATGCCTCCGACACGCGATGGCAAAACTTGGCGTCATCCTTGCCAGTCAGCAGCCGATAGCGTGGAAGACCTTCTGGAGGGGATTTCTGCATGGGAGCACCTGCTTTAATCGATAAGGAGCCTCATCCTGTACCGAGGCCGTGAAGCAGCAGATTATCACGACGAACCCGCATGGAAACCCGGCCAACAGGTTGAAAAACAGGCGAACGTGCAGGCGGTCCATCCCTCATCTCGCAAAAAATAACTTGTACATTGAACTTTTTCTGTACAAGAAAAGTCCGATCGATGATGCCAATTAGTCATCATTAAGCCATCACTTCGCCCCTCTCATGGCAAGCGTTGGTGAAGCATTCAGTCAACGGTTCGGGAGCAGCCTTCCTATGTTTTCCAATCTGAGCATTTCACAAAAGCTCTACGCCGGTTTCGGCCTGGTCCTGCTGATCATCGTAATATTGGTGCTTTCGGCCCTGCGTGGCTTCGATCAGGTCAGCAGCAGCGTCAAAAGCAACATCCACAGCTACGAAGTCCTGAACCAGTCAGGGGCCGTGCTGCGCAGTCTGATCAATATCGAGACCGGCATGCGTGGCTACGCGCTGACCGGCCGGGACAGCTTTCTGGAGCCCCTGCGACAGGGCGAAAAAGCCTTCGATGATTATTACGGCCAGCTCAAGAGTGCCACCGCCGACAACCCTCAGCAGCAGGCACGCCTGGAGCAGTTGCGCACCCTGTACCAACAATGGATGAACGATGACGTCCAGGCCAACATCGCCCTGCGCAAGGAGATCAATGCGGGTCGACAAGCGATCGGCGTCATCAGCGACCAGATCGCGGCCGGCCACGACAAGGCCAAGATGGACGCCATGCGCCAGCTCGTCACTCAGTTGCGCGATACCGAAAAAGCCCTGCAGGACTCCCGCGCCAACGCCATGTACGACGCCAAGTCCGCCGCCTTGACCATTCTCATCGGCGGCGGCTTGGCAGCGGCCGTGCTGGCGATGCTCATTGCCTGGTCGCTCTCCAGCACCCTGGTCGGGCGCATCCGCCAGGCGGTGGATGTGGCCAGAACCATCGCCGACGGACACCTCGACAGCCGCATCACCAGCGACGGGCGTGATGAGGTCGGTATCCTGCTGCAGGCCTTCGCCACCATGCAGGAGCGCCTGCGCGTCATGATCGGTGAAATCAAACGGGGTGCCGAACAGCTGGTGAGCGCCTCAGAGAGTATTTCCAGCGCCTCGTTGCAACTTTCGGCCTCAACCCACGAGCAGTCACAGTCGGCCTCCTCCATGGCCGCCACGGTGGAGGAACTGACGGTCAGCATCAACCATGTGGCCGACAACGCGGGCGATGCACACAGGCTCTCCAGCGAGTCGGGACGCCAGTCCAGCGAGGGCGGCACTGTCATCCAGGAGACCCTGGCCAGCATGCGCCTGATTGCCGAGACCGTGCAGGCCTCGGCCACGCAGATCGCCGAGCTGGACCAGCATGCCGAGCATATCTCCAGCATTGTCAGTGTCATCAAGGGCATTGCCGAACAGACCAACCTGCTGGCACTCAATGCGGCCATCGAGGCGGCCCGCGCCGGCGAGCAGGGCCGTGGCTTCGCCGTGGTGGCCGATGAGGTCAGGCTGCTGGCACAACGCACCGCCAACTCGACCCAGGAAATCACCGAGATGGTGGAAAAAATCCAGCTCGGGACCCGGGACGCGGTCGGCAGCATGGATATCGGCGTGAACCAGGTCAAAGGCGGTGTCGAACAGGCTCAACAGGCGGGTGAAGCCATCGTCAACATTCGCCAGTCGTCGAGCGATGTGGTGCGTGTGGTGGACCAGATTTCCCTGGCCCTGCGCGAACAGACCGCTGCCAGCCAGGATGTGGCACGCAACGTCGAGCGCATCGCCCAGATGTCTCAGCAGAACAGCCAGGCTGTCGAGCAGACCAGCGAAACCGCCCGAGCCCTGCAGCAACTGGCGCATAACCTGGAAAAGCAGGTGAACGTGTTCGTGCTCTGAGGGCACGCCGGGCGACAGCACAGGGAAGTGCGCCTTGTCAGTCGGCTGCTCGACCGGGCCCGTGGGAGGTCGAGCAGCCTTCAGGAAGGTCGGGGACAGACGAGGATGGTTGCGTCCCGCCCCCTTCCGCCCAATCAGCCCCAGCTCCTCGCCTTGACGCTCAACACCAGCAGATCCGGGGTATTGCCCCCGACAGCCGCATGGTCAGAGAGGGATCCCAGAACCTCCCCGCAAAGGGTCGACCCCATGGCAAGCTCGGCATCGAAACCGCCGAAACAGGGCGCATCCTTCATGTACCGAAACTCGCCCCGACGAAGCACCACCCGGTAAATATCCCGGTCTTCGGTTTCTTCAAGAAAAACCGGTGCCGCGCTCTGCAGGATGTCATAGGTGACGGCACCGGTGCCGCAACCTGCGATAAGCCGGGTGATCAGAGAAATCATCATCTTGCGCGTCCTTGTAAGACCCTTGCTGCCCTTCAGCTATAGCGGGCAGCGGGCCGAACTTCCATCATTCTTTCTGACTAGTCGTTATGGTCAGTCGTGATCCGCCCCCGGTAGGCGACGAACCCAGTCGTGACTCAAATGGCCCCGTACTGCCTGTTTGCAGGCTTCAGCTCGCCGCAGAAACAGCGGGCGATCCCTGTCAGAAACCATTAATTGGCTTGCAAGCCTTCAGCCCCAACCTGGCGCATGCGCTCCCAGCGCCATGCCTTGCCGAGCCGATCCCCCAGGAATTCCACCAATGCCCGCACACGCGGCGCCAGGTGGCGTCCCGTCGGGTAGATCGCATTCAACGGTGCCGCCGCAATGGCAAACGTCGGCATCACCCTGTTCAGCCGGCCGTCGAGGATTTCGTCGCCCACGTCCCAGATCGACTTGCGCGCAATACCGGCCCCTTCGAGCGCCAGCGCATGGGCCGCGCTGCCGTCATTGGTGACGAACGTCCCGGTGACCTGCACCGACAAAGGCTCCTCGCCATCGAAGGTCCACACCGCTCGAGGGCGGCTGCCGATCAGGATGCATTGGTGATGAACCAGCTCATTGGGATGAGTGGGCGCACCGAACTGCCTCAGGTAGTCCGGCGATGCGCACAACACCCGGAAATTCGGCGCCAACGGGCGGGCGATCAGGGATGAATCGGCCAGGTTGCCGAAACGGATGGCCAGGTCGATGTTGGCATCGAGCAGATCGACGACAACGTCGGAAAGCTCCAATTGCACGCGCAGCTTGGGATGCCTCTTCTGGAAAGCGGCAATCGCGGGGGCGATCCACTGCCGTCCAAACTCGACGGGAGCGCTCAGACGGACCGTGCCATCAATCGCCTGGGATCGCCCCGAGATGACCGCCTCCGCCTGTTCGATGGCCGCCAGTATCCGAACGGCTTCGGCATGAAACAGCTCCCCCTCCTCTGTCAGTACCTGCTTTCGCGTGGTGCGCTGGAGCAGACGGATCCCCAGCTCCCGCTCCAGTTGCGTGAGGCGCTTGCTAACCATCGCCAGCGACAGGTCCATCTCTCGCGCAGCAGCCGACAGGCTGCCTGCGGCGACGACGCGCACGAAGGTGCGCAGGCTGGGCAGGTTGTCGATCATCCGTCAACTCTTGAAATATTGGAAAGGATCCATTCAAAGAATACCGGTATTTGTCGACGATTTGTTGAGTAACCATGGTGACAGGCCGCACACCAGCGCCGCAGCCCCCACTTCCCGAATCCAGGAGACCACCATGTCCTTCAACTCTCACCGACGGCTTCGTGCAGCCGCCCTGATCCCAGCCCTCATCCTGGGGGCCGTGGTCACACCGGTATTGGCCCAATCCGGCGAACTCGTCCAACCCGCGACCCTGGTCGTCGATGGCAGCCTGCCGAAGAAGACGCTCGAAGCACAAACCCTCGCGGCCAGCCGCTACGGCACATTCTGGAACACCGGTGAGGAAGCCATGGCGCGCCAGGCCCTGGCACCGACGTTCTCCGACAAGACCCTGCCTGGCGGCCGTGCCCAGGGCATCGAAGGCGTGCTGGCCGCGTCGAAGGCCTTCCGCTCCGCCGTGCCGGACCTGCGTTGCGAAATCCGCCAGATGATCGTGGCCGGCGACCGGGTAGTCACGCACTTGCACTTCACGGGCCATTTCACCGGCACCTTCATGGGCAAGCCGGGACAAGGCCAGAACATCGACTTCATCGCGACCGACATCTATCGGGTCGCCGACGGACGCATCGCCGAAAACTGGCACCTGGAAGACAACCTGACGTTCCTTCAACAAGCCGGCCTGGTGGCCAGATAACGGAGATCCCCCATGGCCTCGACAGAACAATCCCTTAAGGCGCCGGATAACGGCCGGCGTCGTTTCCTCAAGCAGACCGGCGTGCTGGCCGGCGGCATCGCCACCGCGTCCATGCTCCCCGGCGCCAAGGCCGGTCCACAGAAAACAATGGCCACCCAGCCACATGACGCCAATGGCAGATTCTGGCCAGGCGACACCCGCCTGGTGGTTTCCATTTCGATGCAGTTCGAGGCAGGAGGCCAGCCCCCCAAAGGCACCGACAGCCCGTTCCCCAAGGTGGAGTTCCCGGCCAACGTGCCTTCGGATGCCGCGACCAACACCTGGTTCGCCTATGGCTATCGGGAGGGAGTTCCGCGCCTGCTCGACCTTTGGGATCGCCACGGCGTAAAAGTGACCTCCCACATGATCGGCGAGGCCGCGCGCCGCCACCCGGAGCTGGCCCGGGAAATCGTTGCCAGGGGCCACGAAGCCGCAGGCCATGGCCCGCGCTGGAGCTCGCAGTACGCGATGAGCCGCGAGGAGGAGCGCCGGTTCATCGCCGAGGGCACTCGCATGGTCGAGGAAGTGACCGGCCAGCGCCCCGTGGGCTACAACTGCAACTGGCTGCGGCGCGGCCCCAATACCCTCTCGTTGCTGCAGGAACAGGGCTACCTCTACCACATCGACGACCTCAGTCGCGACGAACCGTTTATCGAGCAGGTCAACGGCAAGGACTTCATCGTCGTCCCCTACACCCTGCGCAACAACGACATCCTGCTGATCGAGGGACGCAACTACTCGCCGGACGGATTTCTGGCGCAGATCAAGCGGGACTTCGATGTGCTGTATGAGGAAGCGCGATCGCGCCGCCGCATGATGTCCATCAGCGCCCACGATCGCATCAGCGGTTCCCCGCAGATGGTGAGCGTGTGGGACGAATTCATCACCTATGCCAAGAGCAGGGCCGGCGTCGCCTTCATGCGCAAGGACGAGATCGCCCGGTTCGTGGCCAGCAGTCCGCTGACCGTGCGCGAGAAGGAAACCCTCTGAGCTGCTGCCTGAAAACGGCGGCGAAGGCGATCGGAAAGAAGGTCGGTGCCAGTGTGAAACCTTCCCGAAGGAGGGTGGTCGTAAGTTGATAGCATTTAAATATCAATTAGCCACTGCCCAGGGTCATCGTCGCCCTCCAGGAGCGCCTGATGCCCCCTACTTTCGACGCCGAACAGCAACGCCTGGCGGCCGTGCACGCCCTGCAATGGCTGGAAACCGCCAACAACGAGAACTTCGACCGCATCTGTCGGCTGGCAGCCGCCTATTTCAAGGTACCGACGGCGCTGATCTCGCTGGTCGAAAAGGACCGCCAGTGGTTTGCCGGCCGTGTCGGTTTCGATGCGCCTCAGACGCCCATCGAACAATCGTTCTGCCGCCATCACCTGGACCGCCCGGGGGTGTTGCACGTGCCCGACGCACGGCAGGACGCGCGCTTCGGCCACAACCCCCTGGTCACGGCCACCGATGGCATCTGCTTCTATGCCGGCGCACCGCTGCGCGACCGCAACGGGCAGGCCCTGGGCCGTCTGTGCATCATCGACAAGGCCCCGCATCCGTTGGAACCCCACGAGCTGACGGCACTGGAAGACTTCGCCGAAATGGTCATGGTGCAGATCGAGCAGAGCCAATCGCTGCGCTACCGCGACCCCGTCAGCCGGCTGCCCAACCTGCTGCAGTTCATGCTCGACACCCAGGGCCTGGTGGACGCCGATGCCACGGCGCGCCTGCTGATGGTCATGCGGCTTCAGGACAGCTACGGCGACGACCGCCTGGTCCTGGAGGAGCGGGTCAGTAGCGGCCAATCGCAACGCCGCGAAACCGCCCAGCGCCTGCGTGAGCGCCTGGAGGGCGTGGCCGAGCTCTATCACATCAGCGAACGGGACTTCTGCGTGTTGCTCAACTGCCGCGCCCCTCGCCAGCAGGAATTGTTTCGTGCCCTGGTGGCACTGATCAGCGAGCCATTCGCGCCCCGGGCCATGAGCATCGGTGTCGCCACCTGCGAACTCGGCAACCAGCCAGCGGCCGACCTGTTGCGCAAGGCCACCCATGCGGTCGAACTGGCGATTTCGCGCCATGGTCCCTGGGCGGTTTACGACGAAACCCAGGATCGTGCGCAACGCCGGGCGTTCACCCTGCTCAATGACTTTCCCACGGCACTGGACAATGGCGAGCTGTACCTGGAATACCAACCGCGCTTCAGCCTGCACGATGGCCGCCTGCTCAGCGCCGAAGCCTTGATCCGTTGGCAGCACCCACGCCTGGGGATGATCTCGCCCGCCGAGTTCATCCCCCTGATCGAAGGCGCCGGACAGATCAGCCGCGTGACCTGCTGGGTGATCGACCGCGCCCTGAGCGAACTGGCGGCCTGGAACGACGACGAGGTTCGTCTGGCCATCAACCTCTCGGCCCAGGACTTCAAGGACCTGGACATCGCGCGCACCCTGAGCCGCACCTGCCAGCATTACCATATCGCGCCGCCACGGCTGGAGGTGGAGATCACCGAAGGCGAATGGATCAGGGCCGACCCGCAGGTCATCACCCAGTTGGCGGCCGTGCGCCAACTGGGCGTGGACGTGGCCATCGATGACTTCGGTACCGGCTACAGCAACTTTGCCTATCTGCATGAAATACCCGCCAATGTGCTGAAGCTGGACAAGTCGCTGGTGACCGACCTCGAGCACTGCCCACGCAACCGGATCATCGCCCGTTCAGTGTTCCAGCTGGCCCATGAGCTGGGCTACCGCACCGTGGCCGAAGGTATCGAAACCTTCCGCTGCCTGAACCTGGTGCGCGAATACGGTTGCCATGAAGCCCAGGGGTATTTCCTCAGCCGGCCCGTGCCTCTGGCGCACTTCACCCGCCCCTCCGATGACATTGCCCTGGGTTTCAACCCCAGCCTGCCGGCAGGCGGCGACAGGCCGGCGGCGGTCGCCCTCGGCCTCTGAACGGGCCGAGCTGGAGCTCGAAGGTCTAGGCCTGCGCCTTGTTGACAGGCTCTACAACCTGATGAGTTTCACCATCGATAGTTTGTGGCTGAGCCAACGGCCGAGCTGTCGCTTCATCGGAAGTTCTTTCATCGTCGCTCATGGCCTTGCGAAAACTCTTGATGGATTCCCCCACATCAGCACCCGCATTTTTCAGCTTTTTAGTTCCGAAAATGAGTACTGCAACGAGCAGTATTACCATCCAGTGCTTCCAGTCGAAAATGCCCATTCAGAACGCCTCATCTGTATTTCAAGCCTTGTGGACTCTCGCCCTGACCCAAGACTACGTATGACTGCATCAAGCGCAAACGACGTATTTCCCTCGTTTCGGGCCATGTTGCGACTGGCTCCTTTGTGCACTCTGATGGAAATACTGCCGGGCCGGCCAGGCGCAAGTTGAATAATCCGCACACTGCGGAGTTACAAACTACGGCGGGCAACTTGTCGATATACCGGCTGATCCGGGATATCCGCCTTGCCTTTCCGGTGTCGCGAAATGAGGGTTTTAAGTCCTTTGTGCCATTGCACTCCCGTCTCATAATTCATGCTGAAACACACCCACAAGCGCCAGCACAACAAGGCGCTCTCATTCCTTGGACAATCATTCACTACGTAAGGAAAGATCCAATGAGGCTTGATAACAAGACGGCACTTATCACCGGTGGCACCAGCGGAATTGGCCTGGCGACTTCCAAGTTGTTCATTGCAGAAGGTGCCCGAGTTGCAGTGACCGGTCGCGACGATACAATTTTTGGAAAAATCCAGGCTGAACTGGGCGAGGACGCCCTGGTTCTCAAGGGTGATGTACGCTCGCTTGACGATATGCGCAAGATCGCGGCTCAGGTGCATGAAAAGTTTGGCGGGTTGGACATTGTATTCGCTAACGCCGGCTGTGCATTGCCCTCGCCCCTCAACGACATAGATGCCGCTCTCTATGACGACATCATGGATATCAACGTCAAGGGCGTGGTGTACACACTTCAGGTCGTGCTGCCAGCGCTGCGTCAGGGGGCATCGTTCATATTGAACACCTCTTTCGTGGCCCAGACGGGCAAGCACAATATTTCCCTGACCGCTGCGGCCAAGGCGGCAGTGAGGTCCCTAGCACGCAGTTGGTCTTTCGAATTTCTGGATCGCAAGATCCGCTTCAATGCGATTGCCCCTGGTGGAATCAACACACCTCTCTTGTCGAAATGGGGCATGCCCGAAGAAGATCTTCAACATTTCAAAAGCGAGTTTGCGAAGTTTGTTCCTGTCGGCTACATGGGTGAACCCAAGGATATCGCTTATGCGGCCCTGTATCTCGCAAGTGACGAATCTTCCTATGTGGTCGGCACGGAGCTTGTGGTAGATGGCGGCGCATCCCAGCTTTGACTCATAGGGCAAGTTACGCCCGAGCGCATTACCCGTACCTTTTCAACTACCAGCCGCCATTACAACCCACTGTAATGTTTTATTGGTTGGGTATTGCTTACTTTGATTCACAATATGGGTGCTTTTATCATGACTGAAAAAAATGATGATAAGGGTTTCGACCAGTTATTAAAGGCTGGGCATTCCCGTCGCAACATTCTCAAGTTCGGCAGCGTGGCGACCTTGGGCGCCATGTTCGGCGCAAGCACGTTGCTTGCTCCTGCCGCGTCAGCATCTGCCGCCACTGCAAAACCTTTGGCTCAGCCGAACCAGCCTGCCGCGATGTCCCCTCATGACCCGCTCACTATTTTGATAGTCACTTACGATGGCGGAACACTGCTCGACTTTGCTGGCCCGAGTGAAATCTTCCACCGGCTTCCCAATACCCAGGTGCGTTATGCCAGCGTCAAGGGTGGAAACGTGACGTTGGAATTCGGGGTCGTCTATGGAAACACCGAACGCCTGGCTGATATCGAAAAAACGGATCTGATTCTTGTTCCTGGAGGGTCGGATCTCTCTGTCCCGATGCAACCGGAATATCAGAAACAGATCCGCCGCCTGGCCGAAAGCGCCAAGCACGTCACCTCGGTGTGTAACGGATCCCTGGTTCTGGCCGCCACCGGCATTCTCAATGGCAAGAAAAGCGCCTGCCACTGGGCTTTTATCAACAAGCTCGGCGAGTACGGCGCGATTGCGGTACCTGATCGCTTCGTGGAAGACGATAACGGTCGCTTCATGAGTGGTGGCGGTGTGACAGCAGGTATCGACTTTGCTCTGCGCGTCGCAGCGAAGCTGCGAGGCCAAACAGCTGCCGAGTTCACGCAATTGGCGATCGAATACGATCCTGCGCCGCCATTCCACTCTGGTCACCCAAGAGACGCCAGGCCCGAGGTGATTGCCATGGTCGACAAGGACCTTCCCGGAGCATCCAAGGGCCTCGCTCGGATTCCAGGCGTCAAATGAAGTCTCCACGCCAGGAGGCCGGCCCCTGGTCAGCCTCCTGGTCACCTCTGATGTAAAAATTGTGGACTGAAACACATGCCGATCATCACACGGAAAATCACTGTATCAACCGCCGCCATCCTGCTCACCACAGCTTCTTCCCTCGCGTGCGCCGCGAATGTGCAGCCTGCGACCGAAACAGCTATCAAGGCTGAAAACATTCGCTGGGCCGAAGCGTATAAAAACGGGGATTACCAGGCCATCGGGCGCTTGTACACCGAAGATGGCGCACTGCTGCAACCGGGTGGGGAACGGGTCGTGGGGCCCGCCGCGATTGTTGCGTACTTTACAGAGGCCTTCGTGGGCAAAAAGCCCAATACGGTCACCTTCAGCGATTACGAGTTCTACGGCGATGACCAAGCGGTTACCGAAGTGTCAGATGCGGTTGTTCGTGATCACACGGGCAAGGTCCAGTACCGGGGCAAACAGATCCTGATCTTTTTGAAACAGAACGGAGAATGGAAACTTCATCGGGACATGTGGAACGATAATGAGGCTGCGAAGCCGCTCAACCCCTGAGCATTGAAGGTCACTCCACACACGCAGGGGCGGGTTGGGCATCTTCTTTCAGCCCGTCTCTGCGTTGGCGCCGGATAGACTGGGGTGGATGACCATGGATCTTGATGAAGGCCCGACGCATCCTTTCCGGATCGACAAATCCCACCGCCAGCGCAATCTGCTCGATCGGCTCACTGCCATCCTGCAACCGCAGCCTCGCTGCTTCTACCCGCAGGCGCTCCACCGCCCTTGCAGGCGTTTCTCCGGTCTCTCGGCGAAAGGCCCGTCCAAACTGCCGCAAGCTCAGTCGAGCAGCGTCAGCGAGCCGTTCTACCGGCAGTGGCTCAGCCAGGTGGGCACGGGCGAAATTCAATGCAATCCGAATCCGGTCTGATTGCGGGTCCATTTGCGACATCTCGGAAAACTGGGATTGTCCCCCCGGACGACGGTAGGGAACCACCAATAACCTTGAGACCCCACGCGCCACGTCGGCGCCCATATCCTTCTCGATCATCCCCAAGGCAAGGTCTATCCCGGAGGCGATACCGGCGGAAGTCCAGACATGGCCATCCATGATGTAGATACTGTCGGCCTCGACCTTGATTCTGGGAAAGTTGGACCGCAATTGCGCTGCATATCGCCAATGAGTGGTTGCCTTTCTTCCGTCCAGCAACCCGGTCTCGGCCAGCAGAAACGCCCCCGTGCAGACGCTGGCCACCCGGGCAGCGTTCGCGCTCAGAACTTTCGCGGCGATGACCGTCTCGACGGTCCGCATCGGAGCGATGTCCCCCCCGACGAAAACCACGGTATCGAAGGTTTCTCCCTCATAAACCGCAGTCTCGATGGGCAGTCCCGTATTTCCCGACACGCTTCCACCCGTCAGTGACACCACGCACAGCTCATAGGGACTTTGACCTGCCACAGTGACCACCTGGTTGAACGCCGAAAGTGGCCCGGCGAGATCGAGCGCGTCATGGCCGTGGCAAACGAAGAATCCGATCCGATGCATGATCAGTTGTTCCAGGAGCAGGGAGGAAAGATCCACGATGAACTGATGGTAAATCATTCCGACAAGGAGCCAATGGACCCTGCTCCAATATGGCTTGAAATGAGGGAAAAACGTCGTTTGTGCTGCGCCAGTCTGTCCGTAGAGTCAGTCGGACGCTGCCCCCTGAAGCTGGCCTGGATAGGCCACGCCTCTCATTGAGTGGCACGCCCCGAAACCTGGGCTTGGAAACATCAGCCCGTTTCAGCCGGCTCATCAGCGCACAAGGCGTTACGCCGGCCATGACCACTGACACATGCAGGCCTCAAATCATGACTTCACATCTGAAACCCATCGCCACCACCGAATACGACGCAGTGATTCAGGCAGCACAAGCCTATATCGAGGGTTATCGCACGGCAGACATCGCGCGAATCAACAGCGCCTTTCACCAGGACGCCATCATGTGGGGCTACAGCGGTAATGACCTGCTTCAGGGCCCGGCCATTCCCGTATTCGAAAGTTTTTTCGAGTCGTTGGGAGCGTCACCGAATGCTCGCAGCCGCCTGGATATCCTGGCTATTGCGCCCACCGCCGCCGTTGTCCGTGTGGACATGGAAAACGACGTCATGGGCGCCAGCTTCCACGATTTTCTTTCGCTGCTGAAAGTTGATGGCGAGTGGAAAATCATCTCCAAGATCTTCCAACGGTATGACTAGGGTCTGTACGAAATGCTTTCGAGCGAAGGCCAGGCAAGGCGGTTTTCAACGCAGCCTGGGTGAGCGCAGATACATTTCGTGCAGAGCCTGGTCAGGCGCCCCGGCAGTGACTTACTCAGAGAATGCCCTGTGCCGGGGCCCCCGACACCATGCCCCTCCTACTGCGTGCGCCCGAGCGCCTCGGCAAGAAACGAAGCCGTCCGACTTCCGGACGCCATCGCTACCTGCCGGGGCGTGCCGGCCGCCACGATACGACCACCGGATTCCCCGGCCCCCGGCCCCACGTCAATCACCCAGTCGGCCTGAGCCACCACGCGCATGTCGTGCTCGATCATCACCACCGTGTTGCCGGCCTCGACCAGGCGCTGCAACTGCACCAGCAGGCGGTCGGCATCCGCGGCATGCAGGCCGGTCGTCGGCTCGTCGAGCACGTACAGGCTGCGGCCTCGCTGGCTTCGCTGCAGCTCCGTGGCGAGCTTGATACGCTGCGCTTCACCCCCGGACAATTCAGTGGCGGGCTGCCCCAGTCGCAGGTAACCCAAGCCGATCTCACGCAACAGCCGCAGCGGGCGGGCGATGGCCTCTTCGCCCGCGAAGAAGTCATGGGCTTCTTCCACGGTCATGTACAGGACATCGGCGATGTTGCGCCCGTTCCAGCGCACGGCGAGCGTGGCCTCGTTATAGCGCGCGCCATGACAGGTCGGACATGGTGCGTAGACACTGGGCATGAACAGCAGCTCCACGCTGACGACCCCCTCCCCTTCGCACGTTTCGCAACGCCCCTTTGGCACATTGAAGGAAAACCGCCCGGCATCATAGCGATGACGGCGCGCATCCGGCGTGGTAGCGAACAGCTTGCGCACGTGATCGAACAAACCGGTGTAGGTGGCCAGGTTGGAACGTGGCGTGCGGCCAATCGGCTTCTGGTCGACCTGGACCAGGCGCTGGACAACCTCCAGGTCTCCGGCCAGATGACCGCCGGTGACCTCGAGCACGGTGGGGCCTTCAGCCTCGGCACTTTCCGCCGCATCGTCCTGCGGCTCGTGCCCCAGGTGCAGCAGCAACTCCGGCAGGGCCTGGGCGAACAGGCTGGACTTGCCCGACCCGGAGATGCCCGTCACCGCCGTCAACACCCCTAACGGGATGCGGGCGTCCACGCCATGCAGGTTGTGCCGCCGAATGCCGTGCAGCTCCAGCCATCCGGCCGGTTCGCGCTCACGGCTGAGCGGCGCGGGGATCTCGTCGAACAGATAACGCGCGGTATGCGACTCGGCAACTTCACGCAACCCCTGCGGCACACCGCTGTAAAGCACGCGGCCGCCACGCTCTCCCGCGTCCGGCCCGACATCCACCAGCCATTGCGCACGACGCATCAGATCCAGGTCATGCTCCACGACAAAGACCGAATTGCCGGCATCGCGCAGTGTGTCCAGTGAGTCGTACAGGGACTGGCTGTCAGAGGGGTGCAGGCCCGCCGAAGGTTCGTCCAGCACGTATACCACGCCGAACAGCATGGAGCTCAGTTGCGTGGCCAGGCGCAAACGCTGCAGTTCGCCAGCCGACAGCGTCGGCGTCGCCCTGTCCAGGGTGAGGTAGCCCAAACCCAATCCGCGTAGCTGGCGCAGACGGGCCATCACACCACCCGCCAGGCGCTGCGCGGCGAGACGCTTTTCCTGCGAAAGCGTGCTGGTGCGCCGCACGTCAGGCGCGCTCGCATGAACCGTTCGACGGTTGGCGGCACGCTCGGCACGGTCACGCCGTGTCACCCCGCGATCGCTCGTTTCCTGTGCCGTGTGAGCGGGGAAATCGCCCAGGGCAACAGGCTCGAGCAAGGCCGCCAAGCGATCCAAGGGCATTTGCATGAACTCGCCGATGTCCAGCCCGGCAAACGTCACCGACAACGCCTCGGGCTTGAGTCGCTTGCCATGGCAGGCCGGGCACAGCCGGCCCTCCATGTAGCGCGATACGCGCTTTCGCATCAGTGCGCTTTGGGTGTTGGCAAAGGTGTGCAGCACATGGCGCCGGGCGCCCGTGAAGGTCCCCATGTAGCTGGGTTCGAGTTTGCGCTTGAGCGCCTCACGGGTCTCGGCCGGCGTGAGGCCCGCATAGACCGGCGCCGTGGGTGTCTCCTCGGTGAAAAGAATCCAGTCCCGGTCCTTCTTCGGCAAATCCTTCCAGGGACGATCGACGTCGTAGCCCAGAGTGACCAGGATGTCGCGCAGGTTCTGGCCATGCCAGGCCGGCGGCCAGGCCGCAATGGCGCGCTCACGGATGCTCAGCGAGGGATCGGGCACCATGCTGGCCTCTGTCACCTCGTACACATGACCCAGACCATGGCAGGCCGGACAGGCGCCTTGCGGCGTGTTCGGCGAAAAGTCCTCGGCATGGAGCATCGGCTGATGGGCCGGATAAGTGCCGGCGCGCGAGTACATCATGCGCACGAGGCTGGACAGTGTGGTCACGCTGCCCACCGAGGAACGCGCATTGCTCGCACCCCGTTGCTGCTGCAGCGCGACCGCTGGCGGCAGGCCGTCGATGGCATCGACATCAGGTACGCCCGCCTGATCGATCAGTCGCCGCGCATACGGTGCAACCGACTCGAAGTAGCGCCGCTGCGCCTCGGCGTAGATCGTGCCAAACGCCAGCGAGGACTTGCCGGAGCCGGACACGCCGGAAAACACCACCAGCGCATTGCGTGGGATGGCGACATCCACATTCTTGAGGTTGTGTTCCCGCGCGCCACGCACTTCCACCTGGCCACTGGCCGCAGCGCTGCATGAGGATTCACCGTATGAAGGGTTTGGCATGTGTTCCTGTCCTGCTGTTCGTGGAGGGCAACGCGCTGAAGGTGCGGGTAAACCGCAACTCATGCTGGCGATGCCGCATTATCGAGCGGGCAACGGTTTCCTTCGCGATACCCCGTCTGGCTCGTGAGTGTGGTCGGTGCGTTGCGCGGGTGCAATGGCACAGATTTCAAGCCGCAGTTGTTGACGAAGGGCTCGATCCGCGCTTCAACCGGACGGAGCAGGCGCTTTTCATGAAGCAGGCAGCAGCGCCGGCTGACGTAGCAGCTGAGCAGCAACGACTGGAGCGTGCCGATGCCCTGGTCATCGTCTACCCGATCTGCTGGTGGTCATTCCCCGCCTTGCTCAAAGGCTGGATCGAGCGTGTGTTTTCGATGGGCTGGGCCTACGAGGAAAGCGACAACGGCAGTGACGATGATGGGGGTGCGTACCGAGGTCATCTCGGAGAAAGGCGCAACTGTTGCGGAGTTGCGTTCAACAGCCGACGCATCAAACGCCGCAACGCAGTTGCATCCTGGTATCCGACCAGTGCCGAGACGGCTTCGACGGAGTGCTCGCCGGATTCGAGCAGTGCCCGCGCCTTGTGCAACTGCACCCGCTGGATGAGTTGCCGGGTGGAGTGCCCCGTGGCCTTGTGGACGTGGCGCGACAAGGTCCGCTCGGACATGCCGACACTCGCGGCCAGGGCCCTCACTCCCGGTAGATCCGGCAAAGAAGCCTCGATCTGTGCGGTCAGGCGTGAGACCAGGGCATTGCCTTGCACCATCATGGCGGGCACCACGAACGGGGACTGCAATTGCCGGCGATCCAGCAGCAGGGCCTTGCTCACCCAATCGGCTATTTCAGGCGACAGACGCCTGCGTAGCAGGTGCAGCATCAGATCGGTTTGAGCGAACGCGGCCCCCGCCGTGGTCAGGGGAGGATCGGCCAGCACCATGAAATCCGGGTCGACACGACAGCCCGTTGCCATCTTCTGCAGATGCGGAGCCAGCCACCAGGAAGTCGTCACGCTCCGTCCTTCCAGCAGCCCCGCCGCCTGCAGCAGAAAGACCGCCGAGCAGGAGGCGGCCACCTCCTTGCCGTTTGCGATGTGCGAGTTCAACGCCGCCAGCAAGGGAGCCACCCAGGGCTCCTTCAGGCGCTGCTCGAGCATCCCGATATCACTGACCCCGATTCCGGGTATGACCCAGCAGGAGTTGTCCTCGACCTCGGCCTCGAATGGCTCCACAGGCAACTGCAGGCCATGCCCCAACCCCACCCATCCGGGTTGAGGGCCGCACACGCGCCAACGTGGCGTGGCCAGGCCGCGACGCTCCGCAACGGCTTTTGCGGTGGCGAGGATGTCCAGGGTGGAACAGACGCTGGAGGCGAATGCACCCGGTGTGACGATAAGGGTGAAATCATGCATTGACCGATTATGCACGAAAAGAGACAGATCGGTCACTGTTGCAGCGGTCGGGGAGCTGGCCCAATAGCACCTCCTTCCATCCACAAGGTTTCAGCCATGCCCAATATCCTGATCAAGGTACCCCGCGGAGCGTTCAGTGAGCAGCAACGCGAGCGCCTGCTGCAGCGCGTCAGCGAGGTCGCAATCGCCTGCGAACACATCGGCAATGACCCCCGCCAGCGCGCCCTGTGCTGGGTACTCACCGAAGAGGTTCGAGCTGAAGACTGGTTCTGCGGTGGCGTGAACCTGCATGCCCAGGCCATTCCCTGCATCCTCAGGGTCAAGGTGCCGGCCGGTGTTCTGGACGAGCGGATGCGCAAGAACTATGTGCAGGCATTGCACCAAGCCGTCGAACAATGCCGGGAACCGAATGATCGGCGCATGCTGATGACGTCGATACAACTGGTGGACGTCGCCGATGGCACGTGGGGAGCGAACGGAAGCCTTTGGCATCTTGCCGATTTCACCCGTGCCGCCGGTTATGGGCATCTTGCCCCCTGACCTCCGGGGGCAAGCAAAGGAACCGCTGACCAAGGCCTGCGCTTGTGCAACATTGCCCATCACACACGAAACCAACTCATATCGCCAAATCCAATACCCTACGGGAAAGAGATCAATCAGAACGACTGAGTTGAGATTTGGCATTTGCTGATATCCACAGCTCATAGTGTCGGGGACGAATGGCCGTAGAGTTCTCAAACCCTGCGACGTACTGAATGATTGTATCTGGCCAGTTCATTCTTATAGCCGATGCAAGCCCTTCGGCCTCTGCTCGTTCCGAAAGCATAAAATAACGGATTTCTGTTTTGCGGGGCGTGTTTGCACGCAATTCAACGCCAGGAACAGCCACTGCGTCAGATCGAAGGGCTACGGCTGTTTGCTCGGCGGCAGACCGCTGGGCTTCAGAGCTTATATGTATATAGACCCTGGCTTGCGTAGGGGCTTTACGAATCCCGGGTTTGGGGCTGAGTTGCTGCTCCAGCTCACCAATGCGTTGCAACAGGTTGTCGCGCTCTAAAGTGCTGAGGTTTGAGTTTCTCACCTGCTCTTGAAGCTTCTTCTTCTCGACTTTTGTTTCCTCGTACTCAGCCTCAACAATTTTTGAATATTCCCCCCAACGCTCCCTTAACTCCGGCGAGCGCGTGACACTTGCAAAATATTGAGACAGACGACGGCGAACGCCTATATCTTCTTGCAGCGCCTGTTCAAGGAGCTTTGCACTTGACTCCTGTTCTTTTATTTCTACTTCCCGCTTCTGTATTTGATGACTGATGACAGTAGAAAAAATACCGACAACGACGGCACCCAGAACAAACTGCCAAAAAGTAATCCAGATCCTGAATCGTTCCTCTGACATATGGGCACCTTTATTGGATTTAACCATAGACAACTGCAGCAGTAAGCTTATTGAATCAGAGCAAAACAAACCCAATAGTGTCATTGACTATTTTTTTAGCTGCTTGAAGCGCTGCATTTATTGCTGCCTCAACCAGTATCAGGCTCATGCCCTCTAAAGCCAGCATGACGGCTCTTGCCGTATTCCTCTGCATTTCCAGGAGTACGCTGGCTTCACCTTCATCTATTTGATTGGTGAGCTTCAATTTTTCAATTTGCACCAAGGTTCTTGCCAGTTTCTCCAGCTCCGCCTCAGCATAGTCCTTAATGGCTGGCCATTTTTTACCAAACTCTAATTTTGCCGCAGCAACCATGAGCGGAAAAATTTCATCAATTTTTATGCTTGCCATTTTCACGCCCCTTATTTACTTGATTCTTCGTCATTGCCGTCGCCGCGTTTTTTAGCCAACTCAAGCGCCATAATTGCTCCAAGATTTTGGTTAAACATATTTCTCACTGGCTCTATGAATGCGCGCTTCAGCTTTTGCCCCCCTCTATTTGGCTCGTTCTTTGTAGCCCCATTTTCGGTTTTGCAGTCCATAGAGAGATCAACGCCGTTACTCTTGACTTTTTCTTTTTGCTCAATCGAGAGAGCCCCATCGATACATCTTTTATTGAGAAGAACTAGCCAGGCGAGGTTTTGCTCCGCCAGCTCTAGCTGTTGGATCGTCAGTTTATTTTTGTAGATTGCGCTTGCCCTTACGCCAATTGCATTTATATCTGACAGGACATCGGTATAAAATTTTTGATTTGCTTCGTATTTCAGGGCATCATCGCTGGAAAAACGAAGAGACGTTAAGTGCCTGTCAAGTGACTTCTGCAACTCCTGAGTTTGTTTATCTATGTTTTCATCGTACCGGGATACAAGCTGGATGGATGTACACGCCTCGATCGAGGAAAGTGCAACTATAAATATAGCCGTCCTACTCATGCATTTAGCTATCATCCTGCTGACGCTCGTTGACAGTTATTGGACTACTACATGCAGGGAACTGGATAGGCGTGCGTTGGCTGTGGGTAGACCGGAGATGTATCTTGTCAGCCTATACAAGTCCCTTTGCCAGCAAAGCTGACACTGATTGAGCATAGTTAGAAATAGAAAGATGGCAATATGCCACTCGTCGACCAGTCGGAGCGGTCCGAATGGCAAGGCGACGATGGGGAGTGGCGCATCTCATGGGCTGGGGCGAACCTTCACGAACTTCAAAAAATGACGTCAAAAAGCAGTCACCGGACGATCCATTTCAATAGAAAATCAATTACGCAAGATAATGGCAAATTGCCAATACTCTAAATCAATCTGCATCAACGGCAGGGATGAGCTAGTTTTTTCACCATCGATAGGGAAAGAAGTGATGGCAACTTATCGTATAACTGTACTTGGCCGTTCCTTGCTAATACCAATAATCTTGAGTGGTTGTGCCGCCTTTAACCAGACACATGATGAAGTGGTAGTCCGCGAACCTGGCAATCGACTCTTGGGCAAGCCATTTCCCAATCAAATCGAAGCGAAGAATCATTGGCAATATGCTTGGTTGTCCGACGCCGCGTACGCGCGTGTTGTTGTCGATGAGCCCAAAGATATCTGCCAGGGAACGACTGCCAATCAGGTACTGGCAAAGCATGGTTGGACACGCTGGACTAATTTCCCACTTCCCAATGGCCACCTGGATACGGTCATGAGAGATTCCCACCTTCGTGCGGAAGTCTGGGAGAACCGTGACCTGAAGCAGGTTGTGGTTGCGTTTGGTGGCACCGTGTTCAAAAGCGGCAAGGATTGGAAATCGAATCTCCGCTGGTTCACGTTCAAGGTTGACGACGAGTACACGCGCCTGGTGAGAGACTTTGCGCCTGCTTTCGTGCAAGAGTATTCAGACCGTAGCCGATCAGCACAGGGACGCTGGCTAGCCGACGCCAAGCTGATTTCCACCGGCCACTCTCTTGGCGGGGGATTGGCCCAGCAGTTTGCCTATGCCCTTCCTGCCACACCTGCGAACCTGAAGGTGTCCCACGTGTATGCATTTGATCCATCGCCCGTAACAGGATACTTCAGCGTGGATCCAGCGACCCGTGATGTAAACCGTGTGGGACTGTCTATCGACAGAATCTATGAGCGCGGTGAAGGCCTTGCTGTGCTGCGATCATTCACCAGTCTGTTCGTTAGGCCATCATCTGTCGACCCGAGCATCAGAGGTGTTCGTTACAGCCTGCTCGTTGGCGGTAACGCTGTATCGAATCATTCCATGCATGATTTCGCCTGCGCCATACAGAAGGCCTCGGGGATGAGCATAGGGGAGTTGCATTGATTGCCTGCATCAACGTGCTTCCCACCTTCTGCTCACACTCCAAAGACCTTCTGTGCCGGACGTCCTCCCGGATGATGGCAGGCCCGCCCCAGGATTCACTTATGCAGAATCGCCTGGTGAATGTCCTGCAGCGCCATGATCCGCTGCGCGGCATTGAGTTTGATCGCCTCCTTGGGCATCCCGAACACCACGCAGCTGGCTTCGTCCTGGGCCACCGTGGTGGCGCCGGCGTCGAGCATTTCCCTGAGGCCGCGCGCGCCATCGTCGCCCATGCCGGTCATGATGATGCCGGTGGCGTTCTTGCCGGCGAATTTGGCCACGGAGCGAAACAGCACGTCCACCGACGGACGATGGCGGTTGACCAGGGGGCCGTCGATGACTTGGGCGTGGTAAAAGGCACCGCTACGGGTCACCATCAGGTGTTTACCGCCCGGAGCGATCAGGGCCAGGCCGGGCAGGATGCGGTCGTTGTTGCGTGCTTCCCGGACTTCGATCTGGCACAGACTGTTGAGGCGCTCGGCGAAGGAGGCGGTGAATTTCTCCGGCATGTGCTGCACCACCACCATCCCCGGGCACACCCGCGGCAACGCCGTCAGTACCGTTTCCAGGGCCTGGGTCCCGCCGGTGGAAGTGCCGATGGCGACAATGCGTTCGGTGGTCTGGGCCATGGCATGGCCGGTGGCCGCGGGCAGGATCGCGTCCGCGCTGAGTTTGCTGGCGGGCACCGGCGCAGGCGTTACGGGGGCGCTGCGTTTGCCCAGGTTCCTGACGTTGGCATTGGCCGCCGCGCGAATCGCCCCGACCAGTTCGCCCGCCGAGTCGATCAGGAAATTCTTCAACCCGGTGGTCGGCTTGGTGATGATCTCCACGGCGCCGGCCGACAGCGCCTGCAGGGAGGTTTCCGCGCCCTTCTGGGTCAGGGACGAGCAGATCACCACCGGCGTCGGCCGTTCGCTCATGATCTTGCGCAGGAAGGTGATGCCGTCCATGCGGGGCATCTCCACGTCCAGCACGATCACGTCCGGCCATTCCCGGGCGAGCTTGTCCATGGCGAAAATCGGATCGGAGGCGGCCCCCATGACCTGGATATCCGGCGTGTCGTTGAGAATCGTCAGCAGCACCTGGCGCACCACGGCCGAATCATCGACCAGCAACACGCTGATTTTTCTGTTAGGCATGTTCTAGAGGGTTCCCATTGGTTGGTGCCGGACCCAGACGTTGCCGTTCCACAGGTCGAATACAATCGTGCGGTAGCCGGTACTGCCCATGTCCTGGGCAGCCAGGTGCAACCGATGCTGCTCGGCCAGGTCCAGCGCCGCGCGGATGTTCAGACGGGCCACGTCCTGCGTCGACACGGCGCGGCGCTGCTCGGGGAACATCTCGCCACCGCCGAACAGCTTGACCTGGTAATCCTGCGGCGTGGTGCCGTGGGCGCGCGCGTGCCGCAACAGCAGCTCGACCGCCTCGTCGGCATAGCGGCCGTCCAGACACTGGTCGCGGCGCAAGCGTGCCGGCAGCATGAAATGGCACATGCCGCCGATCAGCCGTTGCGGGTGCCAGAACGTGAACGCCACGCACGATCCCAGCAAGGTACGCAGGCGCGTCGCCCGGGAGGCAAAGCTGACCTGCCCTGGCGCCAATATCACTTCACTCACATCTACGGGCTTTTTCATGGTTTGCGATAAATCGACGGAGCCACCAGCTTGAGCGTGTCATTCACGCCGTGGAGGCTTTCCGAATGGCTGATGATGAAGTAACCACCGGACTTCAGGCGCGGCAGCAGGCGGGCCACCACTTGGCTCTTGGTCTTCTGGTCAAAATAGATCATGACGTTACGCAGGAAAATCACCTCGAACTCACCAAGCTCGGGCAGGCTTTCATTGAGGTTGACCTGGACAAAATTGACCCGGTTGCGCAGGGCCTTGTCGATCAGGAAGGTGCCCTCCTGGCGGCCAACACCCTTGAGGCAGTACTTGGTCAGCAGCGGCGTGGGCAAGGTGCCAGCGCGCTCCATGGGGTAATGCCCGGTGCGCGCCCGAGCCAGTACCTGGGTGCTGATGTCCGAGCCGACCACCTCCCAGGGCGTGGTCCCCAGATGTTCGGCCAGGGTCATGGCCAGGCTGTAGGGTTCCTCGCCGGAAGAACTGGCCGCGCTCCACACGCGAAACACCTTGCCTGGCGCGGCCTTGGGCAGGACCTGTTGACGCAGGAAGTCGAAGTGCTTGGGTTCGCGGAAAAAATAGGTTTCATTGGTGGTCAGCAGATCCAGCGCGACCTGCCGCTCCCCCTTATTCTGATCGCTCATGATCAGCCTGAAGTACTCGCCGTAAGTCTCCAGTTCGAAATGCTTGAGGCGTTTGAACAGGCGCCCGGCCACCAGGGCCTTCTTGGCGATCGACAGATTGATACCGGCCACGCGGTACAACCAGGATTGGAACTGGCCGAACTCACGATCATCCAGAGAAGCGGTGTCTGACATGTTCGAACCTTAACGCGCGTCCAGGTCGAGCCCCGGTGCCTGGGCGACCTCGGCGAGGCTGGACATCTCGTCAATCGACAACACCTTGTCCACCGCCAGCACGATCACGAACTTGCCGTCGACCTTGGCCATGCCGCTGATGAAATCGGCGCGAATCCGCGCACCGAAGCTGGGTGGCGGTTCGATCTGGTCGGCCGGTATGTCCTGCACCGCGGAGACGGTGTCCACCAGCAACCCGATGTCCTGGGGCTCACCCTCCTCGCTCCGGGCCTCGATGATGATCACACAGGAGCGCCGGGTGATGGTCGAGGTTGCCCGGCCAAAGCGGGCCGACAGGTCCACCACCGGCACCACGGCACCGCGCAGGTTGATCACGCCGCGCACAAAGGCGGGCATCATCGGCACCACGGTGAGGCTGCCGTACTCGATGATTTCCTTGATGCCCAGAATGCCGAGGGCGAACATCTCGCCGCCGAGTATGAAGGTCAGGTATTGCGCATCCTCGTCTGTCGCGATCGCAGTGTGGCGGGTGGTCATTACAGCGCCCATGTCATTCTCCCTTTGAGCCGGCCTCGATCCTGCGATCAGAAGCGGGTGAACTCCGATTCGTCCAAGGCTTCGGCCATGTTGTGGGCGAACGCCTTGCGCGGTGCCTGCGCCACTGGCCGCGCGGCCTGGCGGTCGGGCACGTGGCCGGGGTTGTCCGGGCTGCGAACCTGAGCGGCCCTGGCAGTGGAATCGAGCACGAAGAAGCTCATGGCCTGCTGCAACTGCTCGGCCTGGCTGCTCATTTCTTCCGCGGTGGCGGCCAACTCCTCGCTGCTCGAGGCGTTCTGCTGGGTGACCTGGTTGAGCTGGGTCATCGCCATGTTGATCTGCGAGACACCGGCGGCCTGTTCCTCGGAGGCGGCGCTGATTTCCTGCACCAGGTCGGAGGTCCTGGTGATCGACGGCACCATTTCATCGAGCAGCTTGCCGGCCTTCTCGGCCATGTCCACGCTGCTGGAGGACAGCTCACCGATCTCCTGGGCGGCCACCTGGCTGCGCTCGGCCAGCTTGCGCACCTCGGCAGCCACCACCGCGAAGCCCTTGCCATGCTCGCCGGCCCGTGCGGCCTCGATGGCGGCATTGAGGGCGAGCAGATTGGTCTGGTAGGCGATGTCATCGATGATGCTGATGCGCTGGGCGATCTTCTTCATCGCCACCACGGTCTGCTGCACCGACTCGCCGCCCTCGGTGGCTTCCTTGGCAGCCTTGCTGGCCATGCCATCGGTGACCTTGGCGTTCTCGGTGTTCTGGTTGATGCTGGCACTCATCTGCTCCACCGAGGCACTGGTTTCCTCGACGCTGGCCGCCTGTTCGCTGGTGGCCTGGCTCATCGATTGCGCGGTGGCGCTGACCTGCTCCGAAGCGCTGGCCAGGTTGTCGGCCGCGTTGCGCACGTCGCCGATGATATGCGCCAGTTTGCCGACCATGTTGCGCATGGCGTTGAGCACCATGCCGGTCTCGTCCCTGGCGCCCGGTTCGATATGGGCGTTGAGGTTGCCCTGGGCCAGATGCTCGGCGACAGCCGCGGCATGGCGCAACGGACGCGAGATGATCCGGGCGATGAACAGGGCCAGCCCCAGGCCGACCACCAGCGCCACGATCAGGGCCGCAACGATCGACAGGCGTGAGCTTTCGTACAACGCCGCCCCCTTGTCACCCGCCGATGTGGCGCCGGCGTCGTTGAGCAGGATCATTTTCTCCAGGCGCCCCGTGACCTCGTCAAAATGCACCTTGGACTCACCGCGCAGCACGCCACGGGCCTGAGCCTCCTCATTCTGCCGGGACAGCTCGAACACTTTCTGACTGCCCGCCAGGTAAGTGGCCCAGGCGCTCTTGACGCTATCGAGAAGCTGACGGTCCTCGTCGTTCGAGACCAGTTTCTCGTAGGTGTCGAGCCTGGTTTCGAACTGCTGGCGCGCCTCGGCGGCTTCGCGTTCCGCCTGGGCCTTTTCCTCGGCCACCTCAGTGGAGATGTGGCGGTTTTCCTTAAGCCGGTAGTTGGCCGCATAAAAGCGCATGCCTGCTGCGGCGCGCATGGAGGGCATCCAGTTGCCCCGGATGTCCTGGGCCGCCTGGTTGACGCTGCCCAATTGGACGATGGCGAAGGCTCCCATGGCCGCGGTCAGCGCCAGGACCACCAGGAAAGAGCTGATCAGCTTGATTGAAATTTTCAGATTGTAGAACCATTTCATCGGGGAACCTCCATGGAAATGCAAAGACTTCAGCGACCAACGACAGGAGACGACAAAGGTGCCTGGGCCGTACGGGCTTCCAGTTGTACGATCTGGCTGAGCAAGGCCGGTATATCCAGAATCAGGGCCACCGCACCGCTGCCCAGGATGGTCGAGCCGCTGATACCACGCAGTGCGCCAAACAGCTTGCCCAGGGGTTTGATCACGATCTGGAACTCACCGAGCAACTCGTCCACCACCAGGCCGGCCTTGTGTTCGGCATAGCGCACCACCACCACGTTCTGCCGCCGGGCTGCTGGCCCCTCGTGCCTGAAGTGTTCGCGCAGGTCCACCAGGGGCAACACCTCGCCACGCAGGTCCAGATAGCCCTGCCTGCGGCTGGATTGGCGCTGGTGCTCATCCAGCTCGACGCATTCCTGGACCATGTCCAGGGGGATCACGTAGGTCGCGTGGTCCAGGCCCACCAGGAAACCATTGATGATCGCCAGGGTCAGCGGCAGGCGAATGCGCACCACGGTCCCCTCGCCAGGACGACTGTCCAGGTCGACGGTGCCCCGCAGCAGGGTGATATTGCGCTTGACCACATCCATGCCCACGCCGCGCCCGGACAGGTTGGTCACCGCCTCGGCGGTGGAGAAGCCGGCCTCGAAGATCAGGTTGTAGATTTCCTGGTCGGTGAGCACCGCACCGCTGGCGACCAGCCCACGCTCCTGGGCCTTTGCCAGGATGCGCTCGCGGTTCAGGCCGGCGCCGTCGTCGGCGATTTCGATGACGATGCTCCCCGAGTCGTGATAGGCATTGAGGCTCAGGTGGCCCTTGCTCGGCTTGCCGGCCGCACGCCGGGCTTCGGCGCTTTCGATACCGTGGTCCATGGCATTGCGCAGCAGGTGCATCAGCGGATCGCCGATTTTCTCCACCACCGTCTTGTCCAGCTCGGTTTCCGCACCGTTGATGATCAGCTCGATGTCCTTGCCCAGTTCCTGGCTGACGTCGCGTACCACGCGCCGGAAGCGGTTGAACGTGTCGCCGATCGGAATCATGCGCAGGTGCAGCGCGCCATCGAGGATTTCCTCCACCAGCCCCGACACGCTCGAAGTGGCCTCCTGCAACGGATCGTTGTTGCAGGAGCGGGCCAGCAGGCTGGCGCCGGCGCTGGCGATCACCAGCTCGCCGACCAGGCTGATCAACTCGTCGAGCTTGTCGGCATTGACCCGCACATAGTTGCCATCCAGGGGTTTGGATTTACTGGCCGCCGGCAGGCGCTGGGGGACGGCAAGCGCGGCTTGCGGCTCAGACAGCGCGACATCCCTGCCAACAGGATCCCCGGGGGCCTCATCAACCATGAAGATGCGCACTTCGCACTCGTCACGCACGAAGTCGAACACTTCATTGAGGGTGGCATGACTGGCGGCGGTGGAGTAAAGGTCGATCTCGAAACCCAGGTAGCAGCTCTCCGGATCCCAGCTTTCCAGGGCCGGGATGCCATCGGTCAGGGTGGTCACCTGGGTCATCCGTCCCAGGGTATCGAGGTAGCGCAGGAACGACAGGGGGTCCATGCCATTACGGAACACGTCCACGCCGAAGCGCAAGGAGATGTGCCAGGGCACCTCGTCGTGGGTGCCCGCATCCGCTTCGGCTGCAGCGACTTCAACGTGCTCGACAGCCTCGGCAGGCGCCTGGTAGACACTCAGCGCCGCCCGCAAGGCCGCTTCCCGCTCCAGCGCCGCCGGTTCGAGCGCCTCGCCGCGGTTGGCGACCACCTCGATCAGCTCAAGCATATGGTCGCCGCACTTGAGCAGCAGCGCGATCAGCGCGGCGTCCACGGCCACACTGTCATCGCGCAGGCGATCGAGCACATCCTCGACGATATGGGTGAAGCTGACGATTGGCGTGAGGCCGAACAGGCCGGCAGAGCCCTTGATGGTGTGCGCCGCGCGGAAAATCGCGCCGATCGCATCCTGATCGCCAGGCTCGCTTTCCAGTTGCAGCAGGGATTGCTCCATGGTCTGCAACAGTTCACGCGCCTCCACGATGAAAGTCTGCTGTGCCTGATCGAGATTGATGCTCACCTGGACGTTCCTTGTCGATCGATAAACGGTCGCGGCGCCGGCTACAAGGCGCTGCGGCGACAGAGTTGAAGCGTTTGCATGACCGTCTGGCTCTTGCCGGTCAGGCTCAGGGCCGTACCGCCGAGGCCGGCTTCACGCTCTATGACCGCCAGCAACTGCAACCCGGCACCGTCCATTTCGGTGACCTGCGACAGGTCCAGCTCCAGGCGCGGCGCCGCGCCAATCTTCGGCAACAGCACAGACGCCAGCTCGGCGACCGTGTAGATCGTCAGCTCGCCTTCGATGCCGACACGAGCCGTATCGTCGACGATTTCATGGGTGACGGACATGGCAGCCTCCTCACGATCGGAGTGTCAGGGCAGGATCAGTTTGGAAACCGCCGCCAGCATCTGCGCCGGCTGGAACGGCTTGACCACCCAGGCCTTGGCACCGGCGGCCTGGCCTTCGGCCTTCTTCGATTCCTGCGACTCCGTGGTCAGCATGATGATAGGCGTGAACTTGTAGTTGGCCAGTTTCTTCACCTCCTTGACGAAGGTGATGCCGTCCATGTTCGGCATGTTCACGTCACTGATGATCAGGTGTACCTTCTGCCCGGTGAGCTTGCTCAGCGCGTCCTTGCCATCGCTCGCCTCGATCACCTCGTAACCGGCACCTTTCAGGGCGATTCCAACCACTTGCCGCACACTGCTGGAATCGTCGACCACTAATACGTTCTTCGCCATGATGGGCTCCTAAAAGAAGGTAATGTCTTGTGAAGTCTGCTGAGTGGCGACCGCGCCATGATGCGTGCGCCGCTGTTCGTCGGTGGCGTAGGTGGACTCCATGCTCGCCAGCCACTGCCGCACGTCGATGGCCTCGGCCCGTTCCGGCGCCTGGCTGACCTGCTGCAGGTGATCGTGCAAGGCACTGATGTTGTCGCGCACGTGGCTGAGGATCTGGCTGACCCGATCCTGGAATTGCAGGTTGACCAGCACATCGGTCAACTCGTCGCGAATCCCGTAGCTTTCCTGCTTGAGCAGGTCGGCGGAGTCGGCCAGGCGCCCGGTGATGTTCTGGAAGCGTTCGAGTACCAGCTGGATGCTCTGTTCGGACTCACCCACCGAATGGCTGTCCTGGTCGGCGCTGCTGGAAGCAGCCTCCACCAATTGGGTGATGGCGTTATTGATGATATCGACCTTGGCCGACATCTGCTGGCCGGTCTCGCTCGACTTGCTCGACAGGTTGCGCACCGCATCGGCCACCACCGCAAAACCGCGGCCGGCCTCACCGGCACGGGCCGCCTCGATCGCGGCATTGAGGGCAAGCAGGTTGGTTTGCGCGGCAATCGCCGCGACATCGGCGGCCATGGTGCGCAATTCGCCGGTATAGGCGGTAAGCCCCCGCACCTGGCCGAGCATCTGGTCCCGGCTGGTTTGGGTGGCCTTGAGCGAATCGATCACCTGGCTCAGTTCGCTGTCGCTGCGGGCCAGTACCTTGAGCGCGCCGTCGGCGGCCTGGCCATCGAGTTCGCCAGCCGCCTGCTGCGAGGCTTGTACCGTTTCCTCCAGGCGCGTGGCGATACCACTGAACCGATTGACCAGGCTGACAATCGCCTCCTCTGTCTGCAGGCGCGAACTTTCCACCTGCTTGGCCCAGATCGGCATGGCCCCCAGCAACACCTCATCCAGCTTCGCCCGCGAAGCCATGAGGTCTTGCTCTGCATTTTTGCTGCCCTGCTCCGCCAGTCCCCGCGCAGTGGAACGACGCAGCACCTCGCGCACCGAGCCGGCACTCCAGGCGCAGGCCCCCAAACCGATCAGCACCAGCACCGCGCAGGCCGCCAGGTTGGCCGGGGACGTTGATTGCAGGAGAATCCAGATAACGGCAGGTACCACCGGGATGAACGCGAACCAGCGAAAACGCGGATGACCAGAAACGGAACCAAGGCTGGACTGAGGTGGGGTCATGAGTTCGATCCTTGAATATCACTGCCGATGCAGACAACATAGAAGTTATCTGCGAGATATGCCTCCACTTTAGCCTTTTCCCTGTACCTTCCGTCTGGTTTATGGCCATTAGACAGCATAGCCGACTGCTCCGGGGTACGGAAGCGAACCTCGTTGCCGCCACGGCCAAGTCCTTGAAAACCTTGTACTGATGCGGTTGTCCGGCAGCCGGTAGCCGACCTGTGGAACGCCCTGTCAGGGCATCCAGCATGGACAAAATGCCAGTAACCGGCCTGAGCCAGGCGGTAGTAGCGTTATGCAGTCAGACATCATCATATGAGGGATCGAAAGATGGCCATGGCACTTCTGGGTGACTCGGACGAGTGGAATCTGAGCTACGAATTCGACGCTGCAGTCCCGGTCTCCGGTATCTATCTCTGCACCGGATGCGGCAAGGAACTGAGCGCCCGCAAGGGTGACCACTTCCCTCCCCGGAACCAGCACCGGCACTCGGACCAGAAGGTGGGCGTGCACTGGCGCCTGGTGGTCAAGACCGCCCACTAGCCTGGCGGCTGCTACGGCCTGCGGCCGGGCAGCATGCTTGAGCAGAGCACCCACCGGGAGGCATCGGCAGGCCGGCCGGGTTCTTCTCCAGTGGGTTTCGCCATGGGCCTACGCCCTCCTCCGCGGGGACCTCAAGCGACTGGCTATTGCACTCAACGGCCCGCCAGGTTTTCCCGAGCCCACGCCTCGGCGGTGGTGACTCGAATCGACTGCTGCTCGTTGAAAGTGCCCGCTTTGGGCCATGACACGCCCCTGCCCTGGGCGAACACCGCGCGGTACTTCTTGATGTGATGAGTGGGGTCTTTCTCCAACGCCTGAAGCAGGTACGGAACCGTCCACACGTTACGTTTGAATGGGCGTCCCAGTACGTGTTCGAGCAGACTCGCAAGCTCGGCGTACGTCACAGTGTCGCCGGATAGGTAGACGATCTGGTTGCGCAAGCGAGGTTCGAAGAAAACGATTTCCGCTGTCAGCGCACCAATGTCGTCTGGCGTCGTGAGCGTCACACTGTTGGCAAGACTGCCCAGCGCGTTCACCGTGTCGTTTTCGAAGTCGACCACCTCGAATACAGGCTCGAAAAGGAAGCTGGTGAACATGCCCGTCGAGATGATGACCCATTCCGTCTTGTCCTGGGCGCGAAGCAACTCGCGCACATCGAGCTGGGCATCGAACAGGTCCTGCGGGCTGCCCCGGCCGATCACCTCGAAGTCGACGCCAAACTGCCACGGGAAGTAGCGCTTCACGCCGGACTTGAGGGCTGCCGTCGCTAATTTCATCGGGGTTTCCCTACCTGCGACCATGCCGGCGCAGCCGATGACGGTATCGAACCGTGCGAACACTTCAGCCAACTGATCGATTGAATCATTCACCAGGTCTGCGGCGACCATCTGGATGCCCAGGTGCCGAAGCTCATCGATTTCCCGCTTTTTCTCAGCCACCTGGGTGTGGATGGTCGAATCCCTGAGCAGGACGCTGAGGGTGGAGCCGGGTTTACGCTTTGCCACTCGCGCGAGATTGCGCAAAACCGGAAGGCCAAGTTCGCCGGCGCCTAGAACAAGAATGGATTGGGGGGAAAGCTGGGTCACTTCGGTCATGATTTCTCCTGGGACCTGTTGCCTGTAGGATGCGCGAATGCTGCACGATTCAGGCAGCACTCGTAAGAAGGCACACGCGTGATACCAGGGGGGACGAATGACCGATCATGAAACTCTCAGCCGGGCAGAAGCTATCTGCCAGACCCTTAGAGAGGAGGATGACGGCGTCAGGCGGGAAGTCCTCGCTCACGCTGGGAGCCGCTGGTCATTGGGTATCCTGCATGCCTTGGGGGTGTACGGTAAGATGCGCCATGCCGAGCTCAAGAGGCAGATGGCGGGTGTGACTCAGCGAATGTTGACCAAGACGCTACGCGCCATGGAGCGGGACGGTCTGCTGATCCGGCGGGAGTTCGGTGAGATCCCGCCCCGCGTGGAGTATGAGCTGACACCGCTGGGTAGGGGACTGTTGCTGCGTATGTCCCCTATCTGGACTTGGGTCGTCGAAAACGTCGAGGATTTCCGCAAGGCGCGTCGCCTTTTCGACAGCCAGGATGGCAAAAAACCTTCATGGCAGGTCCCCACGTCAATGCCATCCGATCCGGAAACATCCGAGTAATCGTTTGCGTTACAAGCAACGGCTTACCCTGCCCCCATTTCTGCGCGGCCCGACCATTTGGATCTATGCCCGTTCTGCATAGATGGCTCATGGAGCCGTAACTGGAACGGCTCGATATACAGCTACCTGATCGGAACGTATTGTTTCGTTCAATACGTAGGTCGACCCCGTCTGGATGTTGATTTTCCACTGTTTGTCCGCCATGGACGCTCGTTTGTTAAAACCTGCGTCGGGCACCTTGTCGAAGCTGTCGTAGCGGTACAGGGTGTACGTCACGCCAGGGGTGAGCCCCGACACCGTGGCGGTCAGGTTGACCCTGGCCGATGCAGGGCGGGTGTTCGAACCGGCGCCCATCACGGGCCTTTCTTCGTTCACGTCGGTGGTCAGACGAACCGGCAGAGTCTGCCCGTCCCGGTCGATGATTCCGGTAATGGCCACAGCATAGTTTTTTCCGCCGCGAGGCAAGGAATACACCGGTCGATTTTCATTATTGGCCTCCTGGCGGCTCGCCTGAAAGGCGCCGAACTTGAAGCGATAAAGATAGGCCGGCGGTCCATCAGGCGACCAAAGGCCATTATCGCTGAACGTAATGATGTCATCGGCCTGGTAGGTAGCCGACTGGTTGGCTGGCCCTGTGGACGAAACACCGATGACGGGCACGATATGGTCGTACTCATCATCACCTGCCCGTTCATCTCCGGAGACTTCGAATTTGGAAAGATTTTCGTAAACGCCCATGATGACCGGATAGCCCGACAGCACATTACCCTTGATCCATGCCAGGAATTCATTGGCGTTCGGCGTGGTAACGCTGTCCCACTCGACAGACTTCAAGCGCATCTGAGCGGCGGTGACCCCATCATTCACGCCCAACAGGAGCTGGCTACCCCGTTTCGACTGGTTGATATTCGGGCTGGCAATTGCACGAGTATCGAACTGGGAAACGTACTGGCCATAGTAGAGCCCGGCGCTGATGAATGCTGTCTCGCCGCAATAGCCATAGTTCGCTGTCCACTGGAGGCGCGGTGGAATGTCGTTCATTGTGGAGCCGTCTTTGGTCGCGCCTGAATCGGCCAGAGCGGGCTGCGTATCCACTGCATGGGCACTTGAGAAAGAAGCATGCAGCGTCAAGGCCGCTAACAGCCACAAAGGTCCAGGCCGCACGAATCGGCTCTTCCCGAGCAGGCTGAAGTCAAACATTCCTATCACCTTTACTGGTCTGTGAGGCGGCTATTGATTCACACTCCGGGATAAAAATCTGCCGCCTGGTCAAAGGGCGGCAGCATTATCGGCGATCAGCCCGCGCCGCTGGATCAGCCAGGGCCATCGCTTGCGGCGGCGAGAAGCGGCACCAGGACATCGCTGATGGGTGTCGGAACACCGAGAGCCCGGCCGCGACGCGCAATGACACCGTTGCGGATGTCCCATTCGAGTGGCCGACCCGCTTCGCGATCCGTCAGGATGGAGGTGCTCATGTCGGCGGGGGCTGCCTGAAACTTCTCGAGGATGGCCTGTGGCACCTCATCGCCCAGTTCGGTACCCTCGGCGCGTGCCACGGCCAGACACTCCTGCAGATAGTCCAGGGCGAGCCTGGCCATGTCGGGCCGGCTGAACATGCCCAAACGACGGTGCGTGAGCGCCATGAGGCCGGCCGCCGCGTTCTGCATCAGTTTGCGCCACGCCAGAGCCTTGAAATCCGGGGCCAGATCCACCGAGCATCGGGTGCCTTGCAGTACCTGCGCCACCCCGTGGGAGGCCGATGCGTCTGGCAGGCTGATGTGCACGTCGCCACGCAAGCGTACCGAACCATCGGCTTGCGCCTGGGCCGGGAACCACACTACTGCGGGAACGACGCGCGCCTGCGGGCAATGCTGGGTGACGCTCTCCAACTGCTCGATCCCATTCTGCAGGACGCATACGACGGTTTGCGGACCACTCAACGCCGCCAGCCATTGTGCAGCCGCCGCGGTTTGAGTCGCCTTGACCGCGAGAAACACCAGGTCGACCGGTCGATCCATCGGCGCGGGATCCGTCTGCACCGGGCCGGGCACGACGATCAGTCGATCGCCATCGTGCAGCGTCAGGCTGTCGCGGGGCGTACGTCCACACAGCAACGGCGTCCGGCCGACTTCATGCAGCGCCGCGGCGATCGTGGTGCCGATCGCACCCGGCCCCAGAACAGCGACGGTTGTTTTGATGGTGGGGCTCATTGAAACGCACTCCTTCGAGTCTGAGGCGGAACACCGGTTCATACGGTGATTGTGCTATCAACCCGGCAACTGTAATCTATTACGCATGACAAAGGAAAATAGTAACCACATTACAGGCGACGCCGAGCGTTTGGGACAATTGATCGGAAGCATTCAGGCCCGTAGTGGTGGCCTGGCTGCAAGCGAAGCGAAGGTCGTCGCGGTCCTGCTCGCCGATCCCCTGTTCGTCGGGGCCAGCACGACCGCGCAGGTTGCCGCCCGGGCCGGTGTATCGCCGCCGAGCGTGATTCGCGCGGTGCGTGCGATCGGGTTCGGCGGCTTCGCCGAACTGAAGATAGAGATCGCCCGCGCCCGCGGCACCACCAGGTTCTTCGCGCCGCCTGAAGCCCTCGCCGCGGACGCGACGTCGGCCGCCGTGCTGGAGACGTCCATTCGCGCCGGTACCGACGCCCTGACCGCACTCGGCGGGGCCCTGGAACTCGCTGCGCTCGACAAGGCGGTCAATACACTCCTGTCAGGACGACAGGTGATTGCATTCGGCGCCGGCCCCTCCTCCACGGTCGCCGCCGACGCCGTCTTCCGCCTGCGCGCGGTCGGCGTCACGACCATCAGCATTCCGGACTACCTGTCGGCGATGATCGCCACCCGCCTCCTGGGCCCGGGTGATGTCGTCATCGCCGTCAGTTCGACCGGACGCACTTCATCCACGCTCGCCATCGCCGATGCAGCCGCCTCTGCCGGGGCCTCGCTCATTGCCATCACCAACCAGTACGGCACGCCACTGGCGACCCTCGCGGATATCGCGCTGGTGGTCGGCGGAGCGCCACTGCCGGCGCAGATGGCCGCAGCGGGAAGCCGGCTGGCACAACTCGTGGTGATTGACGCGCTGGTCGCGGGCATCGCCCTGCGCGACCCGCAGCGCAGCCGTCGGGCCGAGCGGGCAGGCATCGACCTGCCCGACATCAACTGATGAACGCGGGCACTGTCGCGCTCGTCCTCGTCGCGGCGACAGCCCATGCGCTGTGGAACATCGCCTCCAAATACAAGCGCGAAGACACCTATCTGTTCGTCTGGGCCTATAGCTGCGCCTCGGCGCTGCTCTGCGTGCCGATTGGCATTGCGCTCATGGTCATGGGTGAGCAGGTGTTCGATTGGCGGTTCGTGGTGGGCTGCGCCGTCTCGGCCACATTGCACATCGCCTACTCCCTTATCCTGCAGGCCGGTTACCAGCGCGCAGAGCTGGGGGTGGTCTATTCCGTCGCCCGCGGCACGGGGCCCATGCTGACGATGCTGGTCGCGGTGCTCCTGCTGGGGGAGCGGGTCACCGTGGTCGCGATGTTCGGCGCGTTGCTCATCGTCGTGGGTATTCTCGTCGTTGTCGGCAATCTGTTCAGAAGCGCAAACAGCCTGGCGCGGCCGGGGGTGTTCTGGGGAGGGGCGACGGGTGCCACCATTGCCAGCTACACCCTCTGGGACAGCTATTCGGTCACCTCGTGGCACCTGGCGCCGCTGAGCTATTACGCAGGCACACTCCTGCTGCAATGCCTGATGCTGACCCCCGTGGCGCTGCGGCGCCGGCATCGGATCCCTGCCGTCCTGCGTGCCGACGCGGTGCCGATCCTCATCGTCGCCGTGCTCTCGCCGCTGGCCTACGTCCTCGTTCTCACGGCCATGCTGAGCGCGCCGGTGGCCCTTGTCGCGCCTCTGCGCGAGTCGTCCATTGTCATCGGCTCTTTCCTCGCGTACTGGCTCTTTCGCGAGGGCAATCTCACCCGTCGCGTCACCGGGGCGGTGATCGTGCTGGCCGGAATCGTGGCGATCAGCCTGTGAGCAAGGCCCGCCATGCTTTCTCGGGGCCAGCCCCCTTCAATCCTGGAAAGAGCGCCGGGGGCTGAAGGCATAGGCCAGCCCGCCAACCAGCGTCAGCGCTGCCGAAAAGGCAAATATCTCGCTGTAGATCGACGCATCGGGCAAGCCGCGGTGCAGCCCATCGGCGGCAATCAGGCCATAGGCCCATGAGGCAAAAGCCGAACCGAGGAACACAAACCCATTGAGCAGGCCAAGCCCGCGCCCCCTGAGCGAAGGCTTGAGCAGGTTGCGGGCATGGGACATCACCAGCGGATGGAGCACCCCGATCGTCGCCAGCAAGGCCAGCAGGCCCACGTCGGTCATCACCCCAGCCTGGGGCCAGATCACCAGCGCGATCGCGGCGAGGAACGTCATCAGCGTCCAGTTCAAGACGGTTGAGCGCACCGCGTAGCGTTGGACCAACCAGGACATCAGCCCGGCCACACAGAATGCCCCCACACTCAGAACGGCCAGAGCCAACCCTCGAGAACCGATATCCAGCTCGAAGACACTGGCCAGGTAGGGGCCTCCCCAGGCGTTCCTGAATGAGGTGCCCGCCGCCATGGCGATGCACATCGGGATGATGGTCCAGAGCGCCGGCATGGCCAGCAGGCTCAGACTGGCCCGGAGCATTTCCGTCGGGCTCTCGCTGTGCTCCCGGGCTTGCCCCCGGTCCTGTACGCTTCGCCATATGCTCAGGGTGACGACGGCAAAGACCAGGGCCGCGATCGCCATCGATGAGCGCCATCCGATGCCCTGTATGACCCAGCCCAGGGGGGCCGTGGCACACAGCGCGCCCAGCATGCCGAGCGCATTGGTACGGCTGACGAACGGAACATAACGATCAGGCGGCAGAACCTCGGCCGCGTAGTGCATCAGCCCCATGAAGATGGGGGCGCAGGCAAGCCCCAATCCGGCCTGCGCCACCATGGCGGTGAGGCCGCCAGGCGCACAGACAAACAGCACGGCGCTGAGCACCCCAAGGGCCATCAACCGTCGTGTGGGCCCTCCTACGCCATAGCGATCAAAGGCTATGCCGACAGGGATCTGCGCAAACCCGAAGGCGAGAAAGAAGCAGGATGACAGCAGGCCGAACCCCGCCGGCGAGAGGTCCAGATCCGCCTGGATTTCAGGGGCCATGACGCCGAGGCAGGTACGGAAGAACTGGCTCAGCAGCAGCGCGCACGTCAGAGCCGTCAAACCACGTGTAGAAGCTGTGTTGTTCATCACCACCTGGCTATCGCCCCCCGGCATCGACCTGGTACACGCAAACGACGCGGTGAAGTTCTTGATATCAATCGTGCCCAAAACCCCATGTTATCAGGTGAAGGCGAACAGACAGAGCCAGGTGATCGTATTGACCTCAACTCGCCTACCGACTGGAAACGCTGCCCCCACGCCGACGAATTCAGCAGTGCGCACCGCAGCGTGCCGACAGACGGCCAGCCCCCAACGAAAAGACATGAACTAGATTCAACGCTACAGACGACGGGCTAACGCCCTTGCCGGTTAGCAAGCCAACTTGCCAGGGAGGGTAAGCATGTCTTCGACTCCATACGACCCCAGCCGGCAGTCGCGCCCTCACCCCGAGCCTGGGCCAGCCCTGTTTTCGCCGTCTCCCATCAACCGCATCCGGGCCTTTTGGCCGTAGGAGGAAAGGATGTCCCGGCTGATGGCGCGCCCCCTGCTCGCTCCTCCTGATGAAATCAGACTGTGGGTGGGGCTGTTCGACACGACTCACCCGCCCAAGGTCAGCTTCCAGCTGGACGGAGCCCCCTGGCAGCCGACAGAGACCCAAGGGCTATTCCCTATTCGTGATGGCGCCCAGGTGAATCATCAGGGCATCTTCAGCTTCACCGCCCTGGGCCCGGGCATCGAACACCGCATTCGGGTAGAGGCTGGCAACGTGGGCGCCCCCTATTTCCTGCGTGTGCGCTCATTACCGGACAAGGTCCCCTCGGCTCCCCATGGCTCGTTCAAGATCCTGCTGACGTCGTGCTATTGCGTCGGCACCGACCCGGTGGATGTGGGTCGTTTCATTCAACGCCTTCCGCAGCAGCCGGACATGTCCCTGTTCGCCGGTGACCAGGTCTACCTCGACCAGCCACCGCTGGACGACATGCCCTCCACAGCAGCCGGCCTACGCAGCGACATTTCTGCCAAGTACAGACGTAACTGGCTGTCGGAGCTCAGCGGCCAGAGTGGTTTGCAGCAGGCCCTGAGCAAGGCCCCGGCCGTGTGCCTGCCGGACGACCACGAGTATTGGAACAACTATCCGTGGGAGCAATTCTGGAAAAAAGGCACCCAACACGCCCCAACCCCTACCGGTCTGAACTTCTGGGACGACGCTGCTCGAGAGCTGTACCAGGATTACCAACAAGGCGGCTCACCCAACAACCATCGGACCTGGACGAGACTGGACATAGAGCCGCTGTGCATGCTGTTCATCGATACCCGCAGCCATCGCCAGCTCGACTTCGACAGCCCCGTGGGCCTGATGACCGAGCAGACCGAACAGGCCCTCAGGGACTGGGAACAGCAACTGATCGACCACAAGAAAGCCGGCACACCCCACATAGGGCTGCTGGCCACCGGGCAAACCCTGTTCTGCGAACCGGCACGGTTCGGCAAATTGATGGACGCCGAACTGCCGAACTATCAGCAACAGTTCGCCGTACTGATCAAGGTGCTCGACAACCTGGCCGAATACGGCATCCAGGTGGTGTTCCTCACTGGCGACGTGCATTGGAGTCGGGTTGCCCAAGCGGTACATACCCGTACCGGCAGGACCACGCTGACCGAAGTCATCTGTTCCCCAAGCAGCCTGTGCGTAACGCCGGTGCTGGACCGGTGGGCCAGCCTCAAGGATGAGGTCAGGGGTATCTTCGGCCCCCACAAGACCTGGTTTCGTCATGCCTCACCTGAAGCGCCAGCCGCGACCATTGGCGCGCAAAAGCAGTTCAAGCCCAGAGACAACGAGGACGACAAGCACAATCGCTGGAGCGGGAACCAGGTCGCCATTGTCGAATTTTCCCGCTGGGGCAGTGGCGTTCAGATGAAGGTCACTTATCACCCCATCACCTCCCCGGTCTCTCCCCCGACGACGACCCGCCCTTTCACCTTGCTCAATACCTGAGTAGCCTCGCCAGGAAGGTGTCCCATGCCCATGAAGTTCAACAAGGTAGCCAATCCCAATCCCGACTTCGTCGAGCAGCAGCGTCCGGCCAGAGAAAACAATATCGACTGGCTGGCACGCGCCATCGCCGCACTGGGTGGGGACGCACCACTCGAGCAATCCTACATCCTGCTGTTGGGTGCCAACGACACCTTGTCCTGGAGGCTGCGTACCGGCCAATCGCACCTGCGCTTCGACCTGCTACCGTCGTACTGGTCGTCCGCCCTGTTATTGAAACTTCATCAGCGCTCGCTGAAGGAATCGACCGTTATCCACGTGCCGCTGTTCCAGCCTGCCGATGGCCTGTTCGCCACCGAGCGCAACGGCGTCGTGGAAACCCCATTGGCCGAGTTTGGCAACACCCGCAAGTGGAAGAACATTGCACTGATTACCTTTCCGGTGCCACAGGAAACGGTGCTCAGCCAGCTGCTGCTGTTTGAAAAGGGGCGCAGCTATATCGATGCCCTGGAGCACGTACTGCGCTGGCTGGCATTTGCCTGGGGCGTCGCCCGTACGCCCAACCCCATTCACGATGGGGTCGGGCTGCCATCGGCCTGCATGCTGGAAACCCTGTTTGCCTCTGCCGGCCTTGATATCACGCCGGGCCTGGAGTCACGGGCCTCCAGCCCGGAGGCGATTTGGGCGACGGCCCTGTACTGGTATGAGCACTACACGACGAACCGTCTTCCCACACCCAAGGGGCGCTTCTTCACTCCTCACGATTACGAGATCAAGGATGGTAGATGAAGTGCCTGGGAGGTGCAGGCCTCGGCCAGCCATTGTCCTACCCTGCTGGCCACTCACGATTAGATGATGAGTGAACTTTAATCCGGTTGACCCTCAGTCACACATGCCCTAAAGTCATTTGCGGGCATATACCCGCATAATGAAAATTCATCCGTTTCAGCTGATTCGCGGAGACCGTCGGTGCGCATATTGATCGTAGGAGCCGGGGCTACCGGTGGTTTTTTCGGAGCACTGCTGGCCAAGGCAGGCAGAGATGTGACGTTCCTGGTGCGTGCGCAGCGTGCCTCTCAGCTTCAGGAGAATGACCTGCGTGTAGTGACCCCCTCCGGAACGATTGAAATCCGGCCTCAACTGGTCACGGTCGACCAGATCAAGGCACCTTACGACGTCATCGTCGTGGCCGTGAAGGCCTACATGCTGGCATCTGCCTTGACGGACATGGCAGGTGCCGTAGGCCCATCCACCGTCATCCTGCCGCTGTTGAACGGGATGCGGCACATGGACCTGATCGCCGAGCGCTTCGGGGCTGACCGGCTGCTCGGGTGCCTTTGCAAAGTGGCGACCAGCCTGGATGAACAAGGGCAAATCGTTCAGCAGGGCACCTTCAGCAACATGGCCTACGGCGAGCTGGATGGGAGCAGTTCCGAGCGGCTACGCCAGGTTCATCAACTCTTCGACCAGGCCGGCTTTGAAGCCAGAACCTCCCCTGCCATCCTTCGGGAAATGTGGGAGAAATGGACCTTGCTGGCCGCGATGGGCAGCATCAACTGCCTGATGCGAGGCAGCATTGGCGAGGTCGTGGCGGCCCGAGGCGGACTTGAGTTTGCGACACGCATTATCGATGAGGTCGTCGCTATCGTTCGCGTCGTTGGAGAAGCGCCCAGCGAGGGATTCCTGGCTGAGGCCCGGCGCGTCCTGACCTTGAAAGACTCCCCACAGACCTCCTCGATGTACCGTGACCTGGTCGCTGGGCGCACGATAGAAGCCGATCAGATCATCGGCGATTTGCTGGCCCGTGGGTCCGCCGCCGGTGTGGCGACGCCGACGTTGGCGCTGGTTTACACAAACCTGGATGTTTACCAGCGGCGGGTCCGTTGATTTCAGTGCAACCTGGTTGGAATGCTCTTGAGCTCACGGAGAGGACGTACTGTTCTTTCTTGCAAGGCACCTACGCCAGCAGCCTTGGGCTCGTCTTTGGTGTTTGCATTGCATGACCGGCACGCTGTACGAGCGCTACATCGACACCCTTCCCAGCACCACCAAGCAGCACCCCATCCCCAGCGGCTACTGGAAGATCATCTTCACCACCAGCACGCCAACCGAGGGGACCTTTGCGGCCTTCATCATGGACCAGGACACCCCTCGTGCGGCCAGCTTCTGCAGCTACCAAGTCACCGTTGAGGAGATCGAGCAGCGGTCCGGGTTGAAGTCTGGACGACATTGCCGGCGACCGAGCAGGCGGCGCTCAAACCTGTTCGTGGATAGTTGGTGAAAGACATCGGCTGCTAATAAGGGCATGGGGCTTGGTCATCTTCACCTTGGCCCAGCCTTGCCTTGGCAACAACACGCTCTGCTTGAGCGTCGATCAGGCAACGACTCGCTGAGCGTTCGAATTGGCCCCTCAATTAAACCTATGCCTTGCATATGCCTAACCAAAGCACTAAATTATGCATAGGTTGAACATATGCAGGAGTCGTCAGACATGCGTACCGTTTCTATTTTCAAAAATGGCAAGAACCAGGCCGTTCGCCTACCCGCCGACATGGCCTACGAGGGCGTGGGTGAGCTTGAAATTTCTCGTGAGGGTGACGTCATCACTCTGCGCCCTGTGCGGCCGTCCTGGTCGTCTTTTTCTGAAGTGGCAAAGGCTGATGCTGACTTTCTGCAAGAGCGCCCAGCTGTAATCGGGGATGAAGGCAGGTTCAATCTGTGACCACCTACATGCTCGATACCTGTATCTGCTCGTTCATCATGCGGGAACAGCCAGCGTCGGTCATACAGCGTCTGACGACCGAAGTTGAACGAGGCAATCGGATTGTCATTTCCGCCATTACGTATGCAGAAATGCGCTATGGGCAGATCGGCAAAAAGGCATCGGCCAAGCATAAGCAACTGGTCGACGAGTTTGTGAAACGCCTTGATGCGGTCTTGGCCTGGGATCAGAGCGCGGTGGATGCGACGATAGAGGTGAAACTCAAGCTTACCGAGTCAGGTACGCCCATCGGACCCAATGACACAGCCATCGCTGGGCATGCCATCGCTTCTGGCTGCATGCTGGTGACGAACAACGTGCGCGAATTCAGTCGTGTTGCTGGGCTTGATTACGAAGATTGGGTAGAGACTTCGTAAGGCCCAAGGGGTGGTCAACTGCTCGACCCAATCTTCAAGCCCAAAACATAGGCATGGTAGCGATGTCATTCTACCAACCGTTCTCAGTCAAACCCCAAGCGCCTCGCGAGGTTGAACAACGCCTTATCGAGGCCCTTGTCAGCGATCATCCCAATCTGCACCTGATCAGCCACTTGAAGCGCAGTGATTGATAGACGCTTATTTCAAAAGGAATCTGCCCCAATGCTTCACTCCATCAGTGCCGCTCGTCATCAGGCAAAATTTTCTCGCAGTGCCTGCGCCTGGCTGATGGTCGATGGCATTGGCATCGAACAGTGGGCCGCCCAGCACCTGAATTACGAACTGGCGGCAATGCTTGGGCTGTCGCTAATTTGGTTACTGGAGGAAGAGGAGCAAGAGCTGGCCAAACGCCGCTTCGCTCCGGGTGAGGACGGCACCTCGACACTGGTACCCCTTCTCGTCTGCGCGGATGACATGGATTTCGACTGCACGGTGCTCATGGTTGAGCAGGTCGTCGCAAATGACGTCGTTACCTGGGCACGGTTTGGGCTGAGTGTTTCAGATGGGCTTGAAGTCGGAGCGCAAACACGGTGGATAGTGGACTGCCAGCCGGTGTCATTTGCCCTTTCGGATTTTCAGCAGGCGCTTGAGGACTTCGAAGTAATCCTCTCCAATCCAACCACCTGAGGATTGGATGCGTCCAGTCCAGTGGGCACCGGCGAGTGGCGTGTATCCGTCCCACTGACGGGCAAGTGGCAGCAACTGAAGCCGGGCCCCTGAAAGCTCTCCATCTGCTGACAACAGTCTGCCTAGTCGCTGCCCGGTCAAGGTCGATGCGCCAGTCATGAAAGGCCGGTAACGTACGCAAAGGCACGGTAGCAGCGTGCTTGCATAACGCGAAGACATGGTCTGAATCGACCTCTGACAAAAACAAAGGCGTTACTGCTGACGCAGGCAAAAATGCCGCAGAGTTTTTGATCGAGTCCCATAAAACGCTTACCGATTACTACAAGACGCTTGGATAACCTTTAGGCCAGCGACCAGTGCCTCATAGAGGCTGGTCGCTGCATCCTCGATGCCCTCAACTTCCCCGCGAGCTGCCAATGCAACAAGGGTATTAGCCAAGGCATGGGATGTGGGGGAACTGGGACCGGGGAACTGGGACGGATTTATTTTCTAGGACTGAGAAAATAAATCTGTCGCCGCCTCCGGTGAGCTTTTCTATCCAATTGATTTCATCGAAGCTAGAAGCAGAAGTTCTTCCAACCGATCAGGCGTGGCTTCGGCTTTTTGGCGTGGAAGGTTCACGTCCAGCACGTCGACGAGCGCATTGAGCCACTCTCTGGATTTTTGGGAGACCTTGGCGTTTGTTGGCAAGTAGTTATCGACAACATCCCACTTGTGCACTGGCCAATCGACCAGTGCAGCGATCAGGCCGTCTCTCAGGTCCTGGAATTGTTGGTAGGTGTCATTGGGTGCTTGGCTAAGGGCTGCTTTCATTGGGTTGAGGCGCTGTGGCATGATCGATCCTTGACGAGTTCAAGGCTTAACGCTACTACGATCAAATGGAGTTTCGCCACAGGCATCATTCCATTCGTTTTTCATCGTCCATTACCCCGCATCCTGTAATCCCGCAGACGGCGGAGAGCGGCTAATGGGTGTCAGCGTTTTCCATCAGCCTTGAGGGCCTGTCGATCAGCTTCGAGCAGCACCTACAATGAGGCTGATGCTTAGGGAGCAGCTTTTCCAAGCACAAATAAAAAGCCCCGTAGACGCTAATCTACGGGGCTTTTGATATAGTGGAGGCCGAGGTCGGAATCGAACCGGCGTAGATGGATTTGCAATCCACTGCATAACCATTTTGCTACTCGGCCTCAGGGTCGAATCGAGCGCCCTTGCAAGCGGTGCCTGCCGCAACTCCTTGATTCTTCAGCGATCGCTACGTTGCCGTCCGTGCTGATGGCGCGCATTATGTCCTAGTTGAATGACACTGGCAACCCCCTGAATTCTAAATATTTTTTATTTTTCTGGATCAGCCCTCACCCTGCTCCCGAGCCGCCAATTGCACCAGCCGCGCGGCCAGGGCCTTGGCCTGGATCGCCACGTCGGTCACTGCCGTGCTCTCCCACCACATGCCGCGCAACGGCGGGCCCATGGCGAACAGCCGTGTCGAAACATCGCCTTCGCCATCCACCACCGCACCACCAGCATCCGCCGCAATCCCCAGGGCCAGTGGCCCCGGACGAATCAACCCGCGCGCCAGCAGTTGCTGCGGCAACGGACGATCCACCCGGCGCCAGTCGTATTCGATACCGGTGGAGTTGATCAGGCCTACACCGCTGACGGTCACGGTCTGTGACTCGCCCCGTGGCCGGATGCTGATGCTCACCTGCCCATCCCGCACGTCGCCCAACCCCTTGAGCGAAGCCGCCTCGATGGTCAACCGCCCTTCCCTGTGCAGGCGCTCCACCAGTTCGGCGCTCAGCGGCGGCGAGCGGTGGTGATGGCTTTCCCACCAGGGCCGCACATGACGCACGAACTGCCGGCGCTGAACGTCGGTGGCCTGGCTCCATAACCGGCCGATATGGGCACGCACCGTGTCCAGGGGCGCCTGCCAGTCGATACCGGCCTCAATGGCCTCGATACACTGCCGGCGCACTTCGCGCAGCAGTTGCAACGGGCTGCGAAGGCTGTGGTCAGCCGCCAGGAAGTCGACCCAGGTCGGCGGCTGGCGGCGAACATGGGGCAGCAGGCCGTGGCGGGAGAAGACGCGGATCGGCCCGCGATGGCCAGCCTGTTCCAGGGAGACCACGGCATCGACCATGGTCAGGCCGGAGCCGATGATCAGGACCGTGCCTTGAGGGTCGAGGCGCGACAGGGTGGCGACGTCCCAGGGGTCGACGGCGGTGGCGTTGAGGCCGCTGGATTGTTTCTGGCGGGTGCGCGAGGCCGGGAACATGCCGGTCGCCAATACCGCATGGGCGCCGTGCAACGGCTGACCATCGGCCAGTATCAGGCGTACTCCGTCGCTGTCGCTGTGCAGGTCGACCACTTCACCGTGCACATGCTCGGCGGTCGAGCCCCGGGCCGCGCCCTGCTCCCGCGCCTCGGCCAGGCGTTGCTGCACGTAGAGGCCGAAGAGGCCACGGGGCATGAACAGTTCGCTGACCGGCACGTGCTGCTGGTCCGACTCCGGCCAGCCGCCCTGGGCAATGTAGGCCGTGAGCCACTGGGTGAGGTCGTCGGGGTTGTCCGGGTCGACGCTCATGCGCGCCGCGTTGCCGTTCAAGGTGTGGCCCAGTTCCGTGGCGCTGTATGCTTCGCCGCGGCCGAGTTCGGCCCGCGGTTCGACGATCAGCACCCGCCGCCGCCCCGGCAGGCGCAGCAACTGCACCGCCAGCATGGTTCCGCTCAAGCCACCGCCGACGATCAGTACGTCAGCCTGCTCCGCTGCCGGCGGGATGGCGTGTGTCGCCTGTCCGCTCAGGACTTCACTCATTCTTCGCTCTCTTGTCAGTGCCTGCCCAGGTAGAAATCCTGCAGGTCGCTCCGGGCCAGCAATTCGTCCGACGTTCCGCTGAGCACCACCCGGCCAGTGTCGAGCACATGGCCGCGAGTGGCGTATTTCAACGCTACGTTAATGTTTTGTTCGGCAATCAGGAAGCTCACCTGTTGCTCGCGGTTGAGCTGGGCGACGATCTCGTAGATCTCTTCCACGATAATAGGCGCCAGGCCCATGGATGGCTCGTCGAGCAAGACTAAAGTCGGCCGGGTCATCAGTGCCCGACCGATGGCGACCATCTGCTGCTCGCCACCGGAGGTCAGACCGGCCTGGGTCTTGCGCTTGGTTTTCAAACGCGGGAACCAGGCATACAGCCGCTCCAGGTCGTCCTGCAGCTCACGGCGGCTGAGGCCGCGAACGAAACCGCCGCTGCGCAGGTTGTCTTCCACCGTCAGTTGGCCGAACACGTGGCGCCCCTCCAGCACATGCACCAGGCCGTCACGCACGCGCTGGTTGGGCTCCACCGCCAGGCTGTCCTGGCCCTGGAAGTGGATGCTGCCGCGGGTCACCTGCGCACGCTCGGCGCGTACCAGCCCGGAGATGGCCTTGAGGGTGGTGCTCTTGCCGGCGCCATTGGCACCGAGCAAGGCAACGATGCCGCCACGCGGCACACTCAGGGACACACCGGACACCGCGAGGATGCTGCGGTCGTAGATCACCTCGATGTCCTCGACCTGCAGCAGTGGCGCCACGCCCGTTTCAATCGCCGCCTGGCCCATGGCTCACTCGCCTGCCGCGCAGGTGCGCGGGGTCAGGTTCTTTTCCTTGGCGAAGGCCGCCGACTTCTCGTCGATCAATGGCCGCAGCAGGGCGCGGTCGGCGGCGATCCAGTCGCTGACCAGGCTCCAGTGCGCGCCATCCCATTGCTGCACCCGCGCCGAGCCGCCGCCTTCGTGGTCGCTGCAGGACAGCTTGAGGTTCTGCATCAGGCCGTAGAAGCCCATGGCCTTGAGCCGGGCATCGTCGATATCCAGGTGTTCCAGGCCCCAACGGCCCTCCTCCCCGTGCAGTGGCCGCTTGCCGAACTTGGCCTGGCCGGTGCGGATGGCCTCCACGGCGATGGCGGCGTTCACCAGGCCGGAGTTGTAGTACACGCTGCCAAAGTTGCTCAGGTCCTTGAGGTCGCTCTTGCCCTTGTCGAGGATGTATTGCTTGAGGCGCTTGTGGATCTCGAAGTCAGTCCCCGCCGGGTACGGCGTCAGCGCCAGGTAGCCCTTGGCCGCGGCGCCGGCCGGCAGCACGTCCTCGCTGGAGCTGGCCCAGATGTCGCCGATGATATGGTCGACCGGGAAGCCGAAGCGCGCGGCGGTCTTGACCGCCACCGGGGTCGATACGCCCCAGGTGCGCAGGAACACCCAGTCCGGGTTGAGCTGGCGCACCTGGCGCCATTGCGCCGATTGCTCGTTGCCGGGATCGGCCACCGGGATCTGGATGTTCTCGAAGCCGTACTTCTCCGCCAGCAACTTCAGCGGGCCGAGGGTTTCACGGCCGTAGGCCGAGTCGTGGTAGACGGTGGCGATCTTCTTGCCCTTGAGCTTGTCGAAGCCACCTTCGCGCTGGGCGATGTAGTTCACCAGGGTCGAGGCTTCGCTGTAGAAGGTCAGCATCACCGGGAAGTTGTAGGGGAACACCTTGCCGTCGGTGGCTTCGGTGCGCCCGTAGCCGAGTGTGATCAGCGGGATCCTGTCGACTTCCGCGCGCTCGCTCAAGGCATAGGCCGCCGGCGCGCCATTCGGCTGGTAGACCGCCACCGGCGCGCCATCCAGGCCGTTCTTGAAGCGCTCGTAGCACTCGATGCCCTTCTCGGCGGTCCACTCGGTCTCGCACTCCTGCCACACCAGCTTGACGCCGTTGATGCCGCCCTCGACCTCGTTGATGTAGTTGAGGTAGTCGATCATCCCCGCCCACACCTGCACGCCGCTGGAGGCGTAGGCACCGACCCGGTAGGTGGCCAAGGGGAAGAACTGCTGGTCCGGCGAGGCCTGGGCCAGGGGTGCCGCCGCACCGAGGATGCTCAGGGCCAGGGCGGTGGCGGTCAGTGAACGCTTGAACAATGCACGCATGGTCGAATCGGTCTCCAGGGATGTCGGGTCGGGAAGTCAGAAGCGCAACGGCCAGTGGCGCAGCCGGTCGCGGGTATTGCCCAGCAGGCGGATCAGCCCCTCCGGCTCCTTGATCAGGAACAGGATGATCAGCACGCCGAAGATGATTTTCTGCAGGTTCTGCAATTGCCCGGCATCCACCGCACCGCCCAGCAGGGCCTGGCCGAGGTGGCTGAGCAGGATCGGCAGCAGGCTGATGAAAGCCGCGCCGATGAAGTTGCCGGCGATACTGCCCATGCCGCCGATAATGATGATGAACAGGATCTGGAACGAACGATTGATGTCGAAACTGCCGGCGCTGGCCGTCCCGAGGTAGGCGAAGGCCCACAACGCGCCGGCGATGCCGAGGTAGAACGAGCTGACGGCGAACGCCAGGCGCTTGTAGCGTGCCACCGGGATGCCGATCACGGCGGCGGCGGTGTCCATGTCGCGGATCGCCATCCAGTTGCGCCCGGTCTGGCTGTTCACCAGGTTGCGCGCGGTCCAGGTCAGCAGCAGTACCGTGACCAGAGTCAGCAGGTAGCGCCCCAGCGGCGTGTTCAGGTCCTGGCCGAACAGGCTCAGGCTCGGCGCGGAGATGGTCCCGGAGGAGCCGTAGTTGTAGAACCAGGGAAACTTGACGAACAGCCACTCCAAAAAGAACTGCGCCGCCAGGGTGGTGACCATCAGGTAAAAGCCCTTGATCCGCGAGCTGGGCAGGCCGAACAGCAGCCCCACCAGCGCACTGATCACCCCGCCACCGAGCAGCGCGACAGGCAGGCCCAGCTCCGGCAGGCGCAGCAGGAACCCGTAGGTGGCGAAGGCCCCGACCGCCATGAAGCCCGCCGCGCCCACCGAGGTCTGCCCGGTGTAGCCGGTCAGCAGGTTGAGACCCAGGCCGGCCAGGGACAGCACCAGGAACGGAATCAGGATCGCGCTGAGCCAATAGTCGTTGCTCACCAGCGGCACCACGCCGAAGGCCAGCAGCAAAAGGCCGATCAGGCTCCACGGCAGGCGCCGTTCAACCAGCACCCAGGGTGCCGTTTCAGTGATCACGGGAACAGACATGTTTCAGACTCGCTCGATGGCCCGCTCGCCGAACAGGCCGGCCGGGCGGATGTAAAGGAAGACCAGCGCCAGGACATAGGCGAACCAGGGGGTGATGCCACCGCCGATCAGCGGGCCGATATAGACCTCGGCGAGATTCTCGGCGGCGCCGACGATCAGCCCGCCGACGATGGCCCCGCCGATCGAGGTGAAGCCGCCGATGATCAGCACCGGCAGCGCCTTGAGCACCACCAGCGACAGCGAGAACTGCACGCCCTGGCGCGCGCCCCAGAGCAGCCCCGCCACCAGGCCGACCACCCCGGCCACCGCCCAGACGATCTGCCAGATGCGATTGAGGTGAATGCCGATGGACAGCGCCGCCTGGGTGTCGTCGGCCACCGCGCGCAGCGACACGCCGATGCGGGTCTTGTTGAACAGCAGCGCGAGCACCACCACCAGCACCAGCGCGGTGGCCGCGGCGATCAGGTCGAACTGGCTGAGCATCACCCCGTGGACGAACAGCGGCACGTCGTCGATGCCCAGGTCCAGCGCCCGCACCTGCGAGCCCATCAGCCCCTGGGCCAGGCCCTCGACAATGAACGACAGGCCGAGGGTGGCCATGAACAGGGTGATCTGCGAACGGTTGACCAGCGGCCGCAACACCAGGCGTTCGATCAGCAGCGCACCGATCACCATCACCACCACCGTCAGCAGCAGCGCCAGGGCAAAGGGTACGCCACGCTCGTGCAGGCTGACGAAGGTCAGCGCGGCGAACAGCAGCATCGAGCCCTGGGCGAAGTTGAATACCCCGCTGGCCTTGTAGATCAGCACGAAGCCGATGGCGACCAGCGAATACAGGGTGCCGGCGAGCAGGCCGCCGAGCAGGGTTTCCAGGAAGAAGGCCATCAGTGCACCGCTCCCAGGTAGGCGGCGATCACATCCGGGTTGGCCTGCACTTCGGCCGGCGTACCGTCACCGACCTTGCGCCCGTAGTCGAGCACCACCACGTGATCGGACAGGCCCATCACCACCCCCATGTCATGTTCGATCAGCACCACGGTGGTACCGAGGTCGCGATTGACCCCGGCGATGAACCGGGCCATTTCCTGTTTTTCCTCGGCGTTCATCCCGGCCATGGGCTCGTCCAGCAGCAACAGGGTCGGCCCGGCGATCAGCGCCCGGCCCAGCTCGACGCGCTTTTGCAAGCCATAGGACAGATTGCCCACCGGCACCTCGCGCAGGGCCTGCAGCTCAAGCAACTGCAGGATCTGCTGGGCCTGGCGCCGAAACGCCTCGGCCTCGCGCCGCGCCCGCGGCAGGCCCAGGGCCTGTTCGAGGAAGTGGCTGCGCTGGTAGCGCGACAGGCCGGTGAGCAGGTTGTCGATCACACTCATCTTCTTGAACAGCGCATTGTTCTGGAACGTGCGACCGATACCGCGGCGCGCGGCGTCCAGCGGATCGATACGACGAAAGCGCTGGTGTTCGAAGACGATCTCACCGCTGTCGAAGCGGTAGACGCCGTTCAACAGGTTGAGCAGCGAACTCTTGCCCGCGCCGTTGGGCCCGATCAACGCGCAGATCTCGCCGCGGCGGACGTCGAACGACAGTTGGTTGATGGCTTTCACACCCTTGAACGACAGGGATATGTCCCGCACCTGCAAAATCGGCTCGGCCACACTCATGCGCTTTTCCGTCCCGGGGCCTGGAGCCGCCATTGGTTGAAGGTTGCCGGCAGCTTCGCGGGGTGGCTCGGCTGCCAGATGTATTGCAGGCGCTGGAACCCCAGCAGGCGCCTTACGCGCTGCTTGAGCAGGCGCGCGACGAAGCGTTCGGGATGGGCCAGCGACCATTCGCACAGCCGGCGACGCCAGGTGCCCTGGGGCGCCAGACGCTGTTCGATCTCGTCGGCCAGGCCTTGCAGGCGCTCGGGGGAAAGCAGCAACCCGGACGGGGCCACTTCACGACGATCACGGCTGGCACTGTCGCGGCTTTCGGCGAAGGCCAGGCTGTGGCCGCTGTTCAGCCATTGCTCGAGCACCACCGCCAGGCCGCCCTGCCAGCCGCTGTCCTCCTCGCTCCAGAGTTGTGGCTGGGCGGCCGGTGCGCGCCAGAGCACGATCGGTCGCGGTTCCGGGCTATCGCCGCAGAGGCCGGCGAAGTCCAGCACGGTTTGCCGTGGCAGGCCTGGCAGGCGACCCGGCAACTGGTTGGCGATCAGCACCCGGGGAGCGCTGTCCGCATCGCCGGCGGCGATCCAGTCGAGCAGTTGCTGGCGGCTGTCGACGAAGCCGTGGCTCGGGTGCAGGCGCCAGAATGCCCGGCCGAGGGCTTCGACACTCAGGTCCGGGGCCAGGCTGAAGACCCGGCCGCCAATGGAATGGGCCGCCAGGGCCAACAGCAGCAGATTGGGTTCAAGGGTGCCGCTGAGGGCCAGCCGCGAATCGGCCGTGAAACCCTGCTGGCGCAGGCCGTCGGCCAGGCGCTCGACCTCACGCAGGGTGTCGATCCAGCGCCAGCTGTGCCACTGGCCGTGGCGCTTGTGGCGCAGGGCGCTATGCAGCGGGCTGACCTGGGCCCAGTGCCGCAGTTGTTCGAGGGCGGCGGGGAAGATCGAGACCGTTTCCGGTTGCGGCGACAGGGTCGCGGGCGGACGCTTGAGTTCGTGCACGCTCATGGGCTCACCTCTTGCTGTGGTTTGGCGTGCGGTGGTCCGCTGGCGGCAATGGGGTATGTCTGTAAAGTTGTGGGTGTTGTTTTCGGGGCTATTGGCGGGCAACCCCGCGAAGGCGTCCTCAAGGCCATCGCCCGCCCCTCAGGCCGAGCGCACCGGCTTCTGCTGCAACGCCGCCAGATCCCGGTACCCGGCTCCCGGATGGATATCCGCCAGCTTCGGTCCCGCCCCGAACAGCTTCTCGCGCAGGGTCCCCGGCGCGTACTCCTTCTTGTACACGCCGCGCTTCTGCAGCTCCGGCACCAGCCACTCGACCGCATCGACAAAAGTCTCGTGGGTCAGCGCATACGCCAGGTTGAAGCCGTCGACGTCGGTCTCCTCGACCCACTCCTGCAGCAGGTCGGCCACCGTCTGCGGCCCACCGACGAACAGCGGTCCGAAGCCGCCGATCCCCACCCAGTCGGCCAGTTCGTGGGGCGTCCACACCCGGTTCGGGTCCGCCGTGGAGAAGGTCTCCACGGCCGACTGGATCGCATTGGTGTGTACATGCCGCAGCGGCTCGTCCGGCTTGAACTGGCTGAAGTCGATCCCGGTCCAGCCGGAAATCAGCGCCAACGCGCCTTCGTAGCTGACGTAGGACTTGTATTCCTCGAACTTGGCCCTGGCCTTGGCGTCGGTCTCGTCGACGATCACCGTCTGCAGGTTGAAGATCAGGATGCTCTTCGGATCGCGCCCCGCCTCGGCGGCACGCCGGCGGATGTCGGCCACCACCTTCTTGAGCAGCACCTTGGACGGTGCGGCGACGAACACGCATTCGGCGTGCTCGGCGGCGAACTGCTTGCCGCGGCTCGACGCGCCGGCCTGGTACAGCACCGGCGTGCGCTGTGGCGACGGCTCGCACAGATGAATGCCGGGCACTTGGAAGTGTTTGCCGAAGTGCTGGATCTCGTGGATCTTGCGCGGGTCGCTGAACACCTTGCGCTCGCGATCACGCAGCACCGCGCCGTCTTCCCAACTGCCTTCCCAGAGCTTGTAGCAGACCTCCAGGTACTCCTCGGCGTAGTCGTAGCGCGCATCGTGTTCGGTCTGGGCGCGCTGGCCGAGGTTCTTCGCCCCGCTCTCCAGGTACGAGGTGACGATGTTCCAGCCGGCCCGGCCCCTGGTCAGGTGATCGAGGGTCGACAGCCGCCGGGCGAACGGATACGGGTGCTCGAAGGACAGCGAAGCGGTCAGGCCGAACCCCAGGTGCTCGGTCACCAGCGCCATCGGCGGGATCAGTTGCAACGGGTCGTTGACCGGCACCTGCGCCGCCTGGCGGATCGCCGCGTCGCCATTACCGTTGTAGACGTCGTAGATGCCCAGCACATCGGCGATGAACAGGCCATCGAACTTGCCGCGCTCGAGGATCTTCGCCAGGTCGGTCCAGTACTCCAAGTCCTTGTACTGCCAGGAACGATCCCGTGGGTGGGCCCACAGACCGGGGGACTGGTGGCCCACGCAGTTCATGTCGAAGGCATTGAGACGGATTTCACGGGACATCGACAGCACTCCTGGAACGGTCGGGCAGCACGCCATTGAGGCGGAAGTTGCCAATCAGCTTGTATTTCAGGTGCAGGGGGTCCTGCAGCGGGTCATGGCTGGGTGACACTACGGCACGCTGACCGGTCAGCGCCCACTCGGTGTTACCCACCTGTTGCAGGGCCTCGGCGCTGGCGATCGCCGCTTCGGTGGCGGCGATGAGCTTTTCCGCCTCGTCCTGGGAGCCGTCGGCGAAACGCTGGGCACGCTCGATCAGGGCGGTGGCGACCTCGATACGGATCTGCAGGTCACCGAACTGGCTGATCACCTGCGGATCGCGTGCCTGGCTGGCGTGGCCGCGCACGGCGGCAAGCGTCCGTTCAAGGCCGCTGCGGGCAGCCTGCAGGTCAGCGCCGGCATGGTTCAGCGCGGCATCACGGGGAATGGCTTGATTCAATGCGTTCATCGCGGACTCCTAGTTCCAGGCATGCCGAGCCGGCTTGACGCCGTTGAGCAGGTAGTTGCCGATCAGGTGGTATTTCCAGCGCGCCGGGTCATGCAGGGTGTGGGTGCGGGCGTTGCGCCAGTGGCGGTCGAGGTTGTGCTTGCCCAGCACCGAGCGGGTGCCGGCCAGTTCGAACAGCTTGCTGGCGGCGAGCAATGAGGTCTCGGCGGAGAGCACCTTGGCCTGGGCCACCACCACCGAGGCCTCGGCGACGCTGTCCTCGCTGGGCTGCGCCAGAGCGTGGTCGATGGCCCGACCGGCCTTTTCCAGGATCGCCTCGGTGCCGTGCACCCGCCATTCCAGGTCGCCGATGACCGCGAGACTGAACGGGTCCTGCCAACCGTGTTCCTGCTGGCTGTCGATCCACGGGCGAGCCTGGCGGGCGTGGCGTTTGGTTTCCTCGAGGGCGCCCAGGGCGATACCGGTATCGACCGCGGCCTGGATGATCTGCGAGATCGGGCCGTTGGCGGTGGGCTGGTCGAAGGCCAGATGAGCGGGAATGACACTGCTGCGCGGCACGCGGACATCGACGAACAGGGCGTTGCCGCTGGCGGTGGTGCGCTGGCCGAAACCGTCCCAGTTGTCGACGATGGTCAGGCCCGGGGCATGACGCTCGACGAAGGCGATCTGCGCGTTGCCCGCCTCGTCGAGGCCGACCACCGGGACGATATGGGCGAACAGGGCGCCGGTGCAGTAGAACTTCTCGCCATTGATCACCACACTGTCGCCGTCGAAGCGGATGCGGGTGTCGAAGGTGCCGGCGTTCCTGCTCTTGGCTTCGGAGAAGGCGTTGCCGAAGCGGTAGCCTTCCAGCACCTTGGCGAAGTAGTGGCGTTTCTGCTCTTCGCTGGCGGTCTGCAGCAGGATGTCGAGCACGCCGAGGTGGTTCTGCGGGATCTGCCCCAGGGACGGGTCGGCCGCCGAGATGATCTTGATCACCTCGGCCACCGTCACATAGGACACCCCGGCACCGCCGTAGGCCTTGGGCACGGTGATGGCCCACAGGCCGGTGGCGGAGAACTCATCGAGCTCGGCGCCCGGCAGGCGGCGTTCGCGGTCGCGTGCGCTGGCCTCGACGGCAAAACGTGCGGCCAGTTGCCTGGCGGCGGCGATCGCCTCTTCATCCGAGCGGATGACATGGGCGACAGTGGTGGGTTTGGCGGCAGCTGTCATAGACCGACTCCAGAGTCCTGTTGAGTGCGAAAGAACGCATGCAGAGGACATAGCAGGAGTCGTGCCTGAATATAAATTTCTTAAATTTCAGATAGTTATGATAAAAACCTAGAAATGGACGCAACTGAAAAACAGCCAAACTGTCCAGTTACTGTTGCTCTGGCAACACTCGGAGGGACATCAGTCGAAGCCTAGGCTATATACGAATCGCCCGCCCAGGCCATTCACCTTACAGCACCACATTGCGCACGAAGCGCACCGCGACCTCGCCATCATTGCGATACCCATGGGGCTGGTTGCTCGGGAACATGAAGAACTCTCCCGTCGCCACCGAGCGCTGTTCTTCCCCCAGCCAGACGGTCAGGCATCCTTCGAAGACATACAGCTGTTCACTCCAGCCATCGTTGTCCGGCTCGGAGTGATAAACCTCCCCCGGTTCCAGGCGCCATTCCCACAGCTCGACCTCGCGGCTGGCCATCGCCTTGGCCAGCAGCACCGCCTTGCTCCCCGGGATCGAACCGGCCCAGGCCAGTTCGTTGATGCGGCTCGGGTCACGGGCATCGGGAGCCTGAATCAGGTCGCTGAAAGCTACGTCAAGTGCTTCGGCCACGCGGTCGAGGGTGGTCAGGCTGACGTTCTTTTCCCCTGCCTCGATGGCCACCAGCATCCGCCGGCTGACCCCGGATTTTTCCGAAAGCGCCGCCTGGCTCAACTGTGCCGCATGGCGCAGACGCCGGACATTGAGGCTGACGTGTTGCAGAACCGAAGCGCGTTGCGAAGTTTCTTTGTGCACTATATTGCTCACATGCTGGGTTTGCGCAGTATACTGCCCATCTTTCGGCGCATTGTGCGTCTCACTCCAGGAAGCGCGCAAGGCCATGGTATCGGTCAAATCCGGCAGTTTAGTCCCTTCGGTGCTGCGGTTCAGCAAAGCCGAGTGCGTGTTGATCCTGATCACCATGATCTGGGGCGGCACCTTCCTGCTGGTGCAGCACGCCATGGCCGTCAGCGGACCGATGTTCTTCGTCGGGCTGCGGTTTGCCGCCGCGGCCATTATCGTCGCGCTGTTCTCGGCCCGCAGCCTGCGGGGCATGACGGCGTTCGAGGTGAAGGCCGGGGTCTTCATCGGTACGGCGATCATGCTCGGCTACGGCTTGCAAACCGTGGGCCTGCAAACCATTCCCAGCAGCCAGTCGGCGTTCATCACCGCCCTGTACGTGCCTTTCGTGCCGCTGTTGCAGTGGCTGGTGCTGGGCAAGCGGCCGGGCCTGATGCCCAGCATCGGCATCATGCTGGCCTTTACCGGGCTGATGCTGTTGTCCGGACCGAACGGCGCCGAGCTGAATTTCAGTTCGGGGGAAGTCGCCACCATCCTCAGCGCCATTGCGATTGCCGCCGAGATCATTCTGATCGGCAACTATGCCGGCAAGGTCGATGTACGCCGCGTCACCGTGGTGCAACTGGGCACCGCCTCGGTGCTGGCCTTGCTGATGATCGCACCGACCCGGGAAGCGTTGCCGACGTTTTCCTGGACGCTGCTGCTCAGCGCCGTCGGCCTGGGCGCCGCCAGTGCGGCGATCCAGGTGGCGATGAACTGGGCGCAAAAGAGCGTATCGCCGACCCGGGCCACGCTGATCTACGCCGGCGAGCCGGTCTGGGCCGGGATCGCCGGGCGGCTGGCGGGTGAGCGGTTGCCTGGGTTGGCGTTGCTCGGGGCGGGGCTGATCGTGGCGGCAGTGATCGTCAGTGAGTTGAAGACCAGGGGCAAGGGTGCCGAGGCGGTTGAGGAAGGTGTCGAAGCGCAGGGGCTGGATTCGAATAATCCCTGATGGAGATTAATTAGAGATCGCGTGATCGTTCTTCGCGGGCAAGCCACGCTCCTACACTGCTACTCTTCGGGCAGGTATATCAGGCATTTGCCACTCTCCTTGTAGGATTCTGCGACAGCTTCCGGGTTGGTGATCCCGGACGGGCCACGTATGATCCTTCGCAAACTCCTGCAGATTAGAAGCCTATGTCACTGATAGTTCTACTGCTTCTGCCTTTTTTAGGCAGCTGTCTGGCAGCCGTGCTGCCCCATAATGCGCGCAACAGCGAATCGATCCTGGCCGGTGTGGTTGCCCTGGTCGGAACAATTCAGATGGCCCTGTTCTACCCGCAGATCGCCCACGGCGGCGTGATCCACCAGACCGTCAGCTGGCTGCCCAGCCTCGGCCTGGACCTGGTGCTGCGCCTGGATGGTTTCGCCTGGCTGTTTTCCATGCTGGTGCTGGGCATCGGTACGCTGGTGTCACTCTACGCGCGCTACTACATGTCGCCGGACGATCCGGTGCCACGCTTCTTCGCCTTTTTCCTGGCGTTCATGGGAGCGATGCTCGGCCTGGTGCTGTCCGGCAACCTGATCCAGATCGTGTTCTTCTGGGAACTGACCAGCCTGTTCTCGTTCCTGCTGATCGGCTACTGGCACCACCGCTCCGATGCCCGGCGCGGCGCCTACATGGCGCTGACCGTCACCGGCGCCGGCGGCCTGTGCCTGCTGGCGGGGGTGCTGATCCTCGGCCATGTGGTCGGCAGCTACGAGCTGGATGCGGTGCTGGCGGCCGGTGACAAAATCCGCGCCCATGCCCTCTACCCCGTGTTGCTGCCACTGATCCTGATCGGCGCGCTGAGCAAGAGCGCACAGTTCCCCTTCCACTTCTGGCTGCCGCGGGCGATGGCCGCGCCCACCCCGGTTTCGGCCTACCTGCACTCGGCGACCATGGTCAAGGCCGGGGTGTTCCTGCTGGCGCGGCTGTGGCCGGCGCTGTCGGGCAGCGAGGAATGGTTCTGGATCGTCGGCGGTGCCGGTGCCGCAACGCTGGTGCTCGGCGCCTACTGCGCCATGTTCCAGAACGACCTCAAGGGCCTGCTGGCCTACTCGACCATCAGCCACCTGGGCCTGATCACCCTGCTGCTGGGCCTGAACAGCCCGCTGGCCGCCGTGGCCGCGGTGTTCCATATTCTCAACCACGCCACCTTCAAGGCCTCGCTGTTCATGGCCGCCGGCATCATCGACCATGAAAGCGGCACCCGCGACATCCGCAAGCTCAGCGGGCTGGTCAAGCTGATCCCGTTCACCGCCACCCTGGCGATGGTCGCCAGTGCCGCAATGGCCGGGGTGCCGCTGCTCAACGGTTTCCTGTCCAAGGAAATGTTCTTCGCCGAGACGGTGTTCATCAACTCCACGGCGTGGGTCGAAGCGGCGTTGCCGATCATCGCGACCATCGCCGGCACCTTCAGCGTCGCCTATTCGCTGCGCTTCACCGTCGACGTGTTCTTCGGCCCACCGGCCACCGACCTGCCCCACACTCCCCATGAGCCGCCACGCTGGATGCGCGCACCGGTCGAGCTGCTGGTGTTCACCTGTCTGCTGGTGGGGATCTTCCCGGCCCAGGTGGTCGGCGCGATCCTCGCCGCCGCCGCCCTGCCGGTGGTCGGTGGCAGCCTGCCGGAGTACAGCCTGGCGATCTGGCACGGCCTGAATGCACCGATGGTCATGAGCCTGATCGCCATGTCCGCCGGCGTGCTGCTCTATCTGCTGCTGCGCAACCAGCTCAAGCGCGGACGCTTCGCCCGTCCGCCGCTGATCGGCCGCCTGGACGGCAAGCGCCTGTTCGAATCGGTACTGGTGCTGAAGATGCGCCTGGCGCGGCGCCTGACCCGCCTGCTCGGCACCCAGCGCCTGCAGCCGCAGTTGTTCCTGCTGGTGCTGGCAGCGCTGGTGGCCGGGCTGATCCCGATGCTGCACAGCAGCCTGAGCTGGGGCGACCGGCCGAAGATCCCCGGCTCGATCGTCTTCGTCACCCTCTGGCTGCTGGCCATTGCCTGCGCCTTGGGCGCCGCCTGGCAGGCCAAGTACCACCGGTTGGCGGCACTGACCATGGTCAGTGTCTGCGGCCTGATGACCTGCATCACCTTCGTCTGGTTTTCCGCACCGGACCTGGCCCTGACCCAACTGGTGGTCGAAGTGGTCACCACGGTGCTGATCCTGCTCGGCCTGCGCTGGCTGCCACGGCGAATCGAAGAGGTTTCGCCGCTGCCCAACAGCCTGCGCAAGGCGCGTATTCGCCGCCTGCGCGACCTGCTGCTGTCGGTGCTGGTCGGTGGCGGCATGGCGCTGCTGTCCTACGCCATGCTCACCCGCCAGACGCCGAACGACATTTCCTCGTTCTACCTCAGCCGGGCCCTGCCCGAAGGCGGCGGCAGCAACGTGGTCAATGTGATGCTGGTGGACTTCCGCGGCTTCGACACCCTCGGGGAAATCACCGTGCTGGTGGCTACCGCGCTGGCGATCTTCGCCCTGCTCCGTCGTTTCCGCCCGCCGCGCGAGAGCCTCGAGCTGCCCAACCAGCAACGCCTGCTGGCCAGCGATGTGGTCACCGACCTGGTCAACCCGCGCAGCGCCAGCGACACCGCGCTGGGCTTCATGATGGTGCCGGCGGTGCTGGTGCGCCTGCTGCTGCCGATTGCCTTCGTGGTCTCGATGTACCTGTTCATGCGCGGCCACAACCAGCCCGGCGGCGGCTTCGTCGCCGGCCTGGTGATGTCGGTGGCGTTCATCCTGCAATACATGGTCGCCGGCACCCAGTGGGTCGAGGCACAGATGAGCCTGCGGCCGTTGCGCTGGATGGGCTTCGGGCTGCTCTGCGCGACGCTCACCGGGCTGGGGGCGATGGCCTTCGGGTATCCGTTCCTGACCACCCACACCGCACACCTGCACCTGCCGCTGCTGGGCGATATCCATGTCGCCAGTGCGCTGTTCTTCGACATCGGCGTGTACGCGGTGGTGGTCGGCTCGACCCTGCTGATCCTCACGGCGCTGGCGCACCAGTCGGTTCGTGCGCACCGACCCGGTCAGTTGACCGCATCACCCGGCAAGCCTGCACTCAAGGGAGGAATCGCCTGATGGAAGAAGTCATTGCCATTGCCATCGGGGTACTCGCCGCCTCCGGCGTCTGGCTGATCCTGCGGCCCCGGACCTTCCAGGTGGTGATGGGCCTGTGCCTGTTGTCCTACGGGGTCAACCTGTTCATCTTCAGCATGGGCAGCCTGTTCATCGGCAAGGAGCCGATCATCAAGGACGGCGTGCCCCAGGACCTGCTGCACTACACCGATCCGCTGCCCCAGGCGCTGGTGCTGACGGCGATCGTCATCAGCTTCGCCATGACCGCGCTGTTCCTGGTGGTCCTGCTGGCATCCCGGGGCCTGACCGGCACCGACCATGTGGACGGTCGGGAGCCCAAGGAATGAGTCTGCTACCGCACCTGATCGTCGCCCCCATCCTGCTGCCGCTGCTGACCGCCGCGCTGATGCTGATGCTCGGCGAGAAACACCGCCCGCTGAAAGCCCGTCTCAATCTGTGTTCGAGCCTGCTGGGGCTGGGCATTTCCGTGTGGCTGCTGGTCTGGAGCCAGCAATCGGTGGAGCCCGCCTCCATCGGCGTGTACCTGCCGGGCAACTGGCAGGCGCCGTTCGGCATCGTGCTGGTGGTCGACCGCCTTTCGGCGCTGATGCTGGTGCTCACCGGCATCGTCGGCGTGTGTGCCCTGCTGTTCGCCATGGCCCGCTGGGACCGTGCCGGCAGCAGCTTCCATGCCCTGTTCCAGATCCAGCTGATGGGTCTGTACGGCGCCTTCCTGACGGCAGACCTGTTCAACCTGTTCGTGTTCTTCGAAGTGCTGCTGGCGGCCTCCTATGGCCTGATCCTGCACGGTTCCGGGCGGGCGCGGGTGTCCTCGGGCCTGCACTATATCGCGATCAACCTGCTGGCTTCATCGCTGTTCCTGATCGGCGCGGCGTTGATCTATGGCGTGACCGGGACCCTGAACATGGCCGACCTGGCGGTGAAGATCCCGCTGGTGCCGGAGGCCGACCGTGGCCTGCTGCACGCCGGTGCGGCGATCCTCGCCGTGGCATTCCTGGCCAAGGCCGGCATGTGGCCGCTGAACTTCTGGCTGGTGCCGGCCTACTCCTCGGCCAGCGCGCCGGTGGCGGCGATATTCGCGATCATGACCAAGGTCGGCGTGTATACCCTGTTGCGCCTGTGGACCCTGCTGTTCTCCGGCCAGGCCGGCGCCTCGGCGTATTTCGGCGGCGACTGGCTGATCTACGGCGGCATGGCGACCATAGGCGTTGCCGCCATTGCCATCGTGGCGGCCCAGCGCCTGGAACGCATGGCCAGCCTGAGCATCCTGGTATCGGCGGGCATCCTGCTCTCGGCGGTCGGCTTCGCCCAGCCGAACCTGACGGCGGGCGCGCTGTTCTACCTGGTCAGCTCGACCCTGGCGATGTGCGCCCTGTTCCTGCTGAGCGAGTTGATCGAACGTTCGCGCTCGGCCAACGAGCTGCCGCTGGACGAAGACATCGACCCGCTGCCCCGACCGCTGGAATCGCTGCACCCACGCCCCGGCACCAACCTGGACGACGAACAGAAAGCCGTGGTGGGCCAGGTGATCCCCTGGACCATGGCCTTCCTCGGCCTGAGCTTCATCGCCTGCGCCCTGCTGATCATCGGCATGCCGCCACTGTCGGGCTTCATCGCCAAGCTGAGCCTGCTCAGTGCCCTGCTCAACCCCCTGGGGCTCGGCCAGGACGCGCCGATCTCGCCTGCGGCCTGGGCCCTGGTGCTACTGCTGGTGGTGTCCGGGCTGGCCTCGCTGATCGCCTTCACCCGCATGGGCGTGCAGCGCTTCTGGAGCCCGGCGGAGCGCCCGTCGCCGACCTTGCGCCGCTTCGAGTGCCTGTCCATCGTCGTCCTGCTCGGCCTGTGCATCCTGTTGACCGTCAAGGCCGAGCCGCTGCTGCGCTACACCCAGGCCACCGCCGCCAGCCTGGCCAACCCCGGGCACTATATCAGTACAGTGCTGGCGACCCGCGCGTTACCGAGCCCGGCAGTCAAGGCCGTCGCGCAGGAGGTGCAGCCATGAAACGCCTGTTCCCCGCGCCCTGGCTGTCCCTGGCGCTGTGGCTGCTGTGGCTGGTGCTGAACCTTTCGGTCAGTCCCGGCCACCTGTTGCTGGGTGCAGCCCTGGGCTTCCTGGCGCCGCTGATGATGGCGCCCCTGCGGCCGCTGCCGATCCGCATCCGCCGCCCCTGGGTGATCCTGCGTCTGTTCCTGCTGGTGGGCCGAGATGTGATCGTATCCAACCTGGCCGTCGGTTGGGGCGTGCTCAACGCCGGTCGGCGACCGCCGCGCTCGGCGTTCATCAAGGTGCCGCTGGAACTGCGCGACGCCAACGGTTTGGCCGCGCTGTCGATGATCTGCACGGTGATTCCCGGCACGGTCTGGTCGGAACTGGCGCTGGACCGCAGCATCCTGCTGCTGCACGTGTTCGACCTGGATGAGGAAGCGCTGTTTATCCGGCACTTCAAGGACACCTACGAGCGCCCCCTGATGGAGATCTTCGAATGAGCGCCCTGCTCGCCAACGCGATCCTGTTCAGTCTGTTCCTCTTCAGCGTGGCCCTGGTCCTGACCGTGGTGCGGCTGTTCAAAGGCCCCTCGGCACAGGACCGGGTCCTGGCGCTGGACTACCTGTACATCATCGCCATGCTGATGATGCTGGTGCTGGGCATCCGCTATGCCAGCGACACCTACTTCGAGGCGGCGCTGCTGATCGCTCTGTTCGGCTTCGTCGGCTCCTTTGCCCTGGCCAAATTCCTCCTGCGTGGCGAGGTGATCGAATGAATGAACTGTCGTTGTGGATCGAGATTCCGGTGGCGGTATTGCTGGTGCTGGCCAGCCTGTTCGCCCTGTGCGGCGCCATCGGCCTGTTGCGCATGAAGGACTTTTTCCAGCGCATGCACCCGCCGGCATTGGCCTCGACCATCGGCGCCTGGTGCGTGGCGCTGGCCTCGATCCTGTACTTTTCCGCGCTCAAGTCGGAACCGGTGATGCATGCCTGGCTGATCCCGATCCTGCTGTCGATCACCGTACCGGTCACCACCTTGCTGCTGGCCCGCACCGGGCTGTTCCGCAAGCGCATGGCCGGTGATGACGTGCCGGGAGAAGTCAGCAGCGGGCGCCCCGAGGGCGGCAGCTGAGATGCCGCCCCTACCCCAACGAACCCATGTACCAAGCGGCACACCGCTCCCACAAGGAATCGTGGCGTTGTTGATGACGATGCTGGTCAGCGGCTGCGCTGCCGTGCCGTCGCCCGAATCACGTAGCGCCGCAGCCACCGACCTGGCCCGTGGTCATCACTGGCAAGCCCAGGAGATCGCCAGCCAGCCCTTTCAGCTCAAGGTCTTCAGGCCGGAACACTTCAACGACAATCCACGCCTGACGATCTACCTCGAAGGTGACGGCTTCGCCTGGGTAACCGCCAGCCAGCCCTCGACCGACCCGACGCCCATCGACCCGGTGGCCCTGCGCCTGGCACTCGCCCAGCCCAGCGGCAACGCGGCCTACCTCGCCCGCCCCTGCCAATACCTGAAGTCAGCCGCCTGCAATCGTGACTACTGGACCGACGCGCGCTTCGCCAGCGAAGTGGTCTCCAGCCTCGACCACGCAGTGGACGCCCTCAAGCAACAGGCCCACGCCCAGACACTGCAACTGGTCGGTTATTCCGGTGGCGCGGCCATCGCCCTGCTGCTGGCCGCCCGCCGCGATGACGTCGACAGCGTCATCACCGTCGCCGGCAACCTCGACCACCAGGCCTGGACCCGCTTTCATCACGTGCAACCGCTGACCCGCTCGCTCAACCCCGGCGATTTCGGCCCGGCCCTGAGTCACCTCAGGCAAGTGCACCTGGTGGGCGCCGACGACCCGATCATTCCGCCTGAGTTGACCCGGCAGTTCGTCGCCGAACACCCGAGCCGACCCGCCGCCCGAATCCAGGTCATGCCCGGCTACAACCATCACTGCTGCTGGGCAGAGCACTGGAGCGAATGGTGGCCTACGCTCGATGGAAACTAACCGACCAAGGCCCCATTTATAGAACAGGAAGCTTTCGCTCAATTGCCTTTATTATTGAAGTATGGGTGTCAGCCACTCGCGCAATATCTCTCAGAACATGATCCAGATGTTCTACAGAATCGACATAGAGATGACAGACAAAGCTGTCATCGCCCGTAATCCTGTAGCAGGCAACGCACTCAGCCAAGTTCTGAAGCAACTTCTCGACGTCCTGAAATTTCTCCTGGTAGGGTTTCACCCGAACCAGCGCCTGCAGCACATACCCCAGCGCCAAAGCGCTCAACTCCACACTGAACCGGCAAATCACACCCGTCAGTTCCAGGCGCTTCAGGCGATCGCTGCACGCCGGCGCGGACAACCCTACACGGCGAGCCAGCGCCCGGATAGACGTCCGGGAGTTCTCATAAAGAAGAAAAACAAGTGCGCGATCAATGTCGTCCAGTCTCTTCCCGTTCCTTGTAAGCTTATTCATACGAAAAACCTTACGAACATTCAATAAACAATGAAAAATCATTACATACCACACCTCCAAATAAAAACAATGGCTTTCCTCAGCGCCTCCACCTACTCTTTGTCTCGAGATCAATAGTCGTACTCCCAAAAAAACCGAATGACTCATGCAACGACCGCAAGAGCCAGCCGGACCTATTGCCTGTAGTTGATTCCAACAGGAGTATAGAAATGGATTACGTATTTAACGAAAGTCTCCTACAAGAGCATTGCCAGAACAATTTCACCAAAGAAAGAATTTTCTTACTACGCAATGATTTCGCCCGCGATGGATTCATAAAACTGCGTGACATCGTGGATGACCGCTTGCGCCAGCAGGTGACAGCCGAGGTCAACAACCTTATCGGACGCCAGCTCGAACGCAGGGACCTGCACCTGGCGACAACCGATAACACGCCTCGCTACATGAGTGTCGTGCGCAGCGAGTTCATCGCCAGGAACAGTCCACTGATCGTCTCGCTGTCTACCTCCCAGGCGCTGCTCGATACCCTGTCGCTGATCGCGGACAGCCGGGTTGTCGCTTCCGTTTCCAAGGATGAGGAATACCTGATCACCAAGCAGGAGCGTAAAGGCGACACGCATGGCTGGCATTGGGGAGACTACAGTTTTGCGCTGATCTGGATCATCGAGACCCCGCCCATCGCCAAGGGCGGAATGTTGCAGTGTGTTCCCCACACCACCTGGGACAAATCCAACCCCAGAATCCACGAAATCCTTTGCAACAACCCGATAGCCACCTATGGCTTCACCACGGGTGATATCTATTTCCTGCGTACCGACACCACCCTTCATCGCACCGTTGCACTGACTGAAGATGCCACGCGGATCATCCTGAACATGACATGGGCCGATGAAAAGTACCTCGACCGGGCCCTGCACGGTCATGACCGCTGGTGGGAAAACCAGCACGCGCAGGCGGCCCGCATGCCGAGCTGAGACGCCACGATCGCCATTGTCCCAGGAACCCCGCTGCGGAATCACGACCATGAATGATGCCGATTGCCTCGAGAAAGCCAGGACCTTGCTGAAACAGGCTCGGTCATACTCGGCCATGGCCGATCTGGTCAACGCCGCGGTCGCACGCAACGCGCAGTGGCGCGGGCAACAATGCATCAACCTCGTGGCCGCCGAATCACCCACCAGTCCTGGCGTCCGCTCGCTCCTCTCAAGCGAGGTGGGTACCCGCGGCAGCGGAGGGCACATTGGCCGCGCCCAGCGTTTTTTCTCAGGAATGACGCACATCGACGAACTGGAATCGCTGTGCGTGGAACTGCTGAAAATGACCTTTGCCGCCCAACATGCCGACCATCGCCTCATGGGCGGCATGTCGGCGGTGTTGACGGCCTACACGGCCCTGACCCGCCCCAGGGACACCGTCATGACGGTACCGCTGATCCGGGGTGGGGATACCAGTAACCGGCGCAACGGCGCCCCCGGGGTCCGGGGACTGAGGATATGGGACATTCCCTTCCATCACCGCAGCAGCGACATGGATCTGGAACGCTTCGAGCAGATCGCCCGCTACCTCAAGCCGGCGGTGATCGGCCTGGGAATGACGCTGACACTGTTTGCGCTGCCCATTGCTGAAATAAAGCGCATCGTTTCCCCCTGGGGTGGAAAGGTCTACTTCGATGCCGCCCACCAGTTGGGGTTGATCGGCGCCGGTCTTTTCCAGGACCCACTCAAGGAAGGCGCAGACCTGATGACCGGCTCCTCCGGAAAGACCTTCAGTGGCCCCCAGGGCGGCATCATGGCCTGGAACGACGATGAACTCACGGAGCCGATCCACACGGCGATTTTCCCGACCCTGACCGGTAGCCACCAGATCAACAGGGTGGCCGCACTCGCGGTGGCCGCCACGGAGATGCTGGAGTACGGCGGTGCCTACATGACGCAAGTGGTCCGCAATGCCCAGGCCCTGGCAAGGTCCCTGGACAACCTCGGCGTGACAGCCTTCTACCGAGAGAAGGGCTACACCCGGACCCACCAGATCGTCATCGACTCAAAACCCTTTGCCTGCGGCCGCGAGGCGGTACAGCGACTGGAAGCGGCCAACATCATTGCCAATGAAATGCCCTTGCCCTGGGACAGCGACCCCACCCGGGAGTCAGGCATACGGCTGGGCACCGTTGAAGTGACTCGCCTGGGCATGAAAGAGACGCATATGGAATGGATAGCCCGGCAGATCGCCAAGGTTCTTTTGCATCGCAAAGACCCGACTGCGGTTGCCGGGGCCGTCATCGACTTCATGAAGCATCACCGAACCGTCTACTACTGCCACGAACACGGGCTGCCGCAGTAGCCCACCCCAGCCATTGATAACGGCAGACGAAGGTGCTCGAAATGCTGGTGTCCATCGACCAGGCGATACTGACCTTTACCGTGACCGCGATCGCATTACTGGCAAGCCCCGGACCGGCCACCCTGGCACTGGCGGCCAGCGGCGCCGTCCATGGGCTGCGGCGCTCGCTCCTGTTCTTCATCGGCATCATCCTGGGACTGATCGTAGCCATCACGCTGGTGGACGCCGGCCTGTATATCGCCCTGCATGGCATTCCCTGGCTGAGCACGCTGCTAATGGCCACCTGTGCCCTGTACATCCTTTACCTGGCTTATGGCATCGCCACCGCCGAGCCGCTGAATGACCAGCCGACAGTGAGCACACCCGGGTTGGCTGCCGGCGTCATGCTGAGCCTGACGAACATCAAGGCCTACGCCGCGTTCGCCGCTCTGCTCGGCAGTTTTACGCTCGGTCTGCCGCAGCCATGGGAGCCTGTCGCCAAGGCCTCGATCTGTCTTCTGGTATGCACGGTATTCGACGTCCTATGGCTTTTTGCGGGCAGCCAGTTGCGCCACCTGTTCAGCCATCCGATCTGGAGCCGGGCGCTCAATGGCGGCTTCGCCATTTTGATGGTGCTGACCGTGGCCTGGTCGTTGATGCTGGCTGAGTAACCGACACTCAGGCAGTCCGCCACCGACGGCTGGCTTCCTGCGCTCAACGCTCCACGAAAAAACTCCGCCCATCACGCGTGAGCAGATCGAGCAGGCTCTGCGCCGCCGGGGACAGGTAGCCGCCGTCACGCACGGCGGCGACCAGGGTGCGTTTCATGGTGGTTTCCTTGAGCGGCACCTCACGCAGGTGCATGGCCCCGCGCACGTCTTCCAGGGTATTGCGCGCCAGGAAGCTCAGCAGTTGGGTCTGGCCAATCAACGGTGGCAGCAGCGAGATGGTGTTGGTCTCGATCTGCACCGACGGCAGCGGCTGCCCGCGGGCCAGGAAGACGCCGTCGATCCAGCGCCGGGAGGAAACACCGGTGGCCGGCAGCACCCAACGGTAGCGTCCCAGGTCCTTCAGGCGGATCGGACCGTCGAAGATCGGGTGGTTGCGGCTGGCGACCACCACCGCCTCATCGTCGAACAACGGGTGGGCCAGTATCTGCGGATCACTGTCGAACTGTGGGCAGATCACCACGTCCAGGCGGCCGGCACGCAGGGACTCGCGCAGCATGTTGTCCTGACCGATCACCAGGTTCAGGGTGATCTGCGGCGCACGCTCGAGCAGGGTCGCCGTCAACTGCGGCAGCAGGTACTCGGCCATGCTCGACGCGCAGCCCAGGCGGATATTGCCCAGCACACCGCTGGCAAAGTCACGGACCTCGCGGTGGGTCTCGGCGATGTTCTGCTGCAGTTGCCGGGCGCGCTGCTGCAACAGCACCCCGACCGGTGTCAGCTTGATGCGCCGGCCCTCGCGCTCGAACAGCTTGGTACCGAACGACTCTTCCAGGCGCTGGATGCTCTTGGTCAGCGCCGGCTGGCTGCGGTTGAGCTTCTCCGCGGCGCGCCCCAGGTGCCCGAGTTCGGCGATGGTTTCGAAATAGGTGAGATCGCGCAGGTCCATAATCAATCAACCAAAGTTATAGGTTCATGACAATTAGAAACTGGACTTGATCAATTGCGCTATCAATAATTTACCTATCGCGTCGATCGCAACGCCCTGCAACAGGTGCGTCCGGCGCTCTGGAGGGAGTTTTGTCCGATTCATCGCGTTTTTCCCTGAGCCACTGGCCACGCCCGCTGCAATGGCTGGCCCTGATCCTTCTCGCCGGCAGCGCCGGGCAACTGTTAAAGCACGCCAACCTGCCGGCCGGTCAATTCATCGGGCCGATGCTGGTGGCGATCGGCTTCGGCGTCAGCGGCGCCCGCATCCGCATCCATCGCCAGGCATTCCGCCTGGGCCAGGGCTGCATCGGCCTGCTCGCCGCCCATTCGATGACCCTGGCCGTTTTAGAAGCCATGGCCGACTCCTGGCACCTGATGCTGTTCGCCACGGTACTGACGGTGGCCCTGAGCTCGTTGGTCGGCCTGCTGATGGTCCGTTTCGGCGGCATACAGGCCAGCACCGCCGCCTGGGGGACCTCCCCCGGCGCGGCGTCGGCCATGGTCGCGATGGCCGATGATTTCGGGGCCGACGGCCGGGTCGTGGCAACCATGCAATACGTGCGGGTGGTCTGCGTGGTGGTGATCGGCGCGCTGGTCAGCCATGTGCTCGAAGCGCCGGCCGGCGGCGAGCAGCACGCAATGGCCGCGCCCCAACACGGGCTGGACCTGCTCAGCCTGGGGCTGACCCTGGCAACAGCGGTGCTCGGGGTGGTGCTCGGCACCCGCGTACCGGCCGGAGCCCTGCTCGTCCCCCTGCTGATCGGTGGCGCATTGCAACTGTCCGGCCTGTTGCACATCACCCTGCCGGCCTGGCTGCTGGCCACGGCCTACGGCGCCATCGGTTGCTACGTCGGCCTGCGCTTCGACCGCCCCACCGTGCTCTACGTCTGGAAGCGCCTGCCGGTGATGATCCTCAGCGCCATCAGCCTGATCGCCCTGTGCGCCGCCTCCGCCTGGCTGCTGGCGAAGTGGCTGGGCCTGGATTTCCTCTCGGTCTACCTGGCGACCAGCCCCGGCGGCCTGGACACCATGGCAATCATCGCGGTCGACACCCATTCCGACGTCGGCCTGGTGCTGGCCATGCAGACCCTGCGCCTGCTGGCGGTGATCTTCACCGGTGCCTACTTCGCCCGCCTGGTGATCCGCTTCGCCCGCCAGGAGTGAGGCCCGGCACCCGCCCTTGCAGGGATGCAATCGCGGTGCTGTCGCTTGCCTGAACCCATCGGCAAACGACGCCGCTTAACGATTCATTTCACGTTTTTTTCTCATCTGCCCCTCTACATTCCCGCCCGAACAAACATGCGAATGATTCCTATTGTTTAACCGGAGCGGCGAAAAGGGTGCAGTCGCGCCCGCTCCCGCTCCTCGGCATCGACCATAAGACCGTACACAAGACCGCAGGAGCTTCCACAGAATGATTTCCCGTTTCCCTTCGCTGTTCAAAATGACCCTGCTGGCCACCGCCCTGTTCGGCGCCGGCCAGGCCTACGCGGCGCCCAGCGCCGAGGGCATCGTGGTCTACAACGCCCAGCACGAAAGCCTGACCAAGGCCTGGGTCGAGGGTTTCACCAAGGAAACCGGGATCAAGGTGACCCTGCGCAACGGTGACGACACCGAGATGGGCAACCAACTCGTGCAGGAAGGCGACAAGTCGCCCGCCGACGTGTTCCTCACCGAGAACTCGCCGGCCATGGTGCTGGTGGACAACGCCAAACTGTTCGCCCCGGTCGCGCCGAGCACCCTGGAACAGGTCGGTGCCGCCTACCGTCCGGCCCACGGCAACTGGGTCGGTATCGCCGCCCGCTCCACCGTGTTCGTCTACAACAAGGACAAGCTGAGCCAAGCGCAACTGCCCAAGTCGCTGCTCGACCTGGCCAAGCCTGAGTGGAAAGGCCGCTGGGCTGCTTCGCCGGCCGGTGCCGACTTCCAGGCCATCGTCGCCGCCGTGCTGGAACTCAAGGGCGAAGCCGCCACCCTGGACTGGCTGAAGGCGATGAAGGCCAACGCCTCGGTCTACCGCGGCAACAGCGCGGTGCTCAAGGCGGTCAACGCGGGCCAGGTGGAAAGTGGTGTGATCTACCACTACTACAGCTTCGGCGACCAGGCCAAGACCGGCGAGAACAGCAAGAACACCTCGCTGCACTACTTCCGGCACCAGGATCCGGGCGCCTTCGTCAGCCTCTCCGGTGGCGGCGTGCTCAAGTCCAGCCGGCACCAGGAGGAGGCCCAGGCGTTCCTCAAGTGGGTCACCGGCAAGGGCGGCCAGGCAGTGCTGCGCGACGGCAACTCGTTCGAGTACGCAGTCGGCGTCGGTGCCGACTCCAACGCGAAACTGGTGCCGCTCAAGGACCTCGACGCGCCGAAGGTCGACGCCTCGAAACTCGACAGCAAGAAGGCCGTGGCCCTGATGACCCAAGCCGGAATCCTGTAATTGCTCCCGCAGTCCAACCCTCCTCTGGACACCGCCGCAGCCGCTCACGCGCCTGCGGCGCTTTCGCCTCGGCGAGCCGGAAAATTTTTCGCTCGGCAGAGCAATCCGTGGATCATCGGGCTGTCGCTTCTGATGTCCCTGCTGGCCCTGTTGCCCATCGCCTTCGTCGTCCTTTCGGCCTGGCAGACCGGCTGGAGCACCCTGCTGGAACTGGTGTGGCGCCCAAGGGTGGCGGAACTGGCGGCCAACACCCTGCTGCTGACCCTGATCACCCTGCCGCTGTGCGTGATACTGGGCCTGGCCCTGGCCTGGCTGACCGAGCGCACCGACCTGCCCGGCCGGCGTCTCTGGTCATTGCTGGCGACCGCACCGCTGGCGGTGCCGGCGTTCGTCCACAGCTACGCCTGGGTCAGCCTGGTACCGTCGATCCACGGCCTGGGCGGCGGCGTGCTGGTGTCGGTGATCGCCTATTTCCCGTTCCTCTACCTGCCCATCGCCGCCACCCTGCGGCGCCTGGACCCGGCCATCGAGGACGTCGGCGAATCACTGGGGCTCAAGCCCTGGGCGGTGTTCCGGCGCATCGTGCTGCCGCAACTGCGGCTGGCGATCTGTGGCGGCTCGCTGCTGGTCGGCCTGCACCTGCTGGCCGAATACGGTCTCTACGCGATGATCCGCTTCGACACCTTCACCACGGCAATCTTCGACCAGTTCAAGTCGACGTTCAGCGGCCCGGCGGCCCACACCCTGGCCGGTCTGCTGGCGCTGTGCTGCCTGGGGCTGCTGACGGTCGAGTCGGCGGCCCGCGGAAAGGCCCGCTACGCCCGGGTCGGCTCCGGTACGGCCCGCCAGCAGCGCACGGTACGGCTCGGTGTCGCGGGCAAGCTGGTGGGCCTGAGTGTCCCGTTGCTCAGCAGTGCACTGGCCCTCGGCGTGCCGTTGATCACCCTGGGCAACTGGCTGGTCGCCGGCGGCGTGGATGTCTGGCAGGCGGATGAGCTGTGGCCGGCCTTGCAACAAACCTTGCTGCTCGGGGCCGCCGGTGCGCTGCTGACCACCTGCGCCGCGGTGCCGGTGGCCTGGCTGTCGATCCGCTCGCCAGGGCGCCTGCATCGCCTGCTGGAAAGCTGCAACTACATCACCAGTTCGCTGCCGGGCATCGTCGTCGCGCTGGCGCTGGTCACGGTGACCATCCACTTCGCCCGGCCGATCTACCAGACCTCGCTCACCGTACTGCTGGCCTACCTGTTGATGTTCATGCCGCGGGCCCTGGTGAGCCTGCGCGCCGGCATCGCCCAGGCGCCGGTGGAGCTGGAGAACATCGCCCAGAGCCTCGGTCGCTCGCCGGCTCGGGCCCTCTGGCTGGTCACCCTGCGCCTCGCCGCACCGGGTGCCGCCGCCGGTGCGGCGCTGGTGTTCCTGGCCGTGGTCAACGAACTGACCGCGACCCTGCTGCTGGCGCCCAATGGCACGCGCACCCTGGCCACCGGCTTCTGGGCCCTGAGCAGCGAAATCGACTACGCCGGCGCCGCACCCTATGCCCTGATCATGATCCTGTTGTCGCTGCCGCTGACCGGCCTTCTCTACCATCAATCCAAACGCACGGCGGGCCGATGAACGCTCTGGTACTCAACTCGCTCTACAAGTCCTTCGGTGCACAATCGGCCCTGGAGAACGTCAGCCTGTCGCTCGCCGCCGGCAGCCGCACGGCGATCGTCGGCCCCTCGGGGTCGGGCAAGACCACCCTGCTGCGGATGATCGCCGGCTTCGAATTTCCCGACTCCGGCAGCATCGTGCTCGACGGCCAGCCACTGGTCGACGCCCACACCGCCATCCCCGCCCACCAGCGCCTGATCGGCTATGTGCCGCAGGACGGTGCGCTGTTCCCGCACATGACCGTGGCCGACAACATCGGCTTCGGCCTCGCCGGCAAGACCAGCGAGAAACAGCCGCGTATCGCCGAACTGATGGAGAGTGTCGCGCTGGATGCACAGATGGCGAGCCGTTGGCCCCATGAACTGTCCGGCGGCCAACAGCAACGGGTCGCCCTGGCCCGCGCTTTGGCCCAGCGGCCACGGCTGATGCTGCTCGACGAACCGTTCTCGGCCCTCGACACAGGGCTGCGCGCGGCCATGCGCAAGATGGTCGCGCGCCTGCTGTCGGATGCCGGCGTGACCACCATCCTGGTGACCCATGACCAGGCCGAGGCGCTGTCGTTTGCCGATCAACTGGCGGTGATGCGCCAGGGCCGGCTGGTACAGGCCGGGGCGCCGATGGATCTCTATCTGCGCCCGGTCGACGAGGACACTGCCGTGTTTCTCGGCGACGCGGTCATTCTTCCGGCGCGGATCGAGGATGGCTGGGCGGAGTGTGAGCTGGGCAAGGTGCCGGTCAACAATGAAGGCCTGCATGGCCCGGCGCAGATCATGCTGCGACCCGAACAACTGCAACTGGCCATGCCCGGCTCAGGTGAGATCGCGGGCAGCCCGGCGGTAGTGACCGACTGTGACTTCGGTGGCAATACCTGCACCTTGACGGTGGAACTGGCCAACGCGGGGAAACGTCCGCTGCTGGTGCGCAGCAGCGGCATGTTGGCACCGCGGGTCGGCGCCCAGGTGCGGGTGTCGACCCTCGGGCACGCCCACGTGCTGGGTTAGCAGGTCAGCACGCCCGCCGTCCGGGTCGGCCGGGCCCAGGGCGCGATCAGGCGCTCTGGCGTACCGCAGGCTTTGCGCTTGAGCACGAAGTTGCGGCACTTGCCGGCGAAGCCATTGCGGTCCTGCACCATGTCCTGCTGCATCTGCGCCAGTTCCAGGTCGCGGCAGTACTCCATCGCCTCCAGATCCGGCGCCTGCTTGTTTTCGCGAGCCATGTGCGGCTCGTGAACCAGGCGTTGGGCCTCGCCCATCAACCACTCGCCAAAGGCCTGCGGACAACGCGGACCGATGCCCTGGATCATGCCCATCGCCAGCGCCTGGGTGGTGCTCAGCGGCAGGCATTGCTGGGTCAGTTGCAGGGCCAGGTCGGCCCCCACCGCCCGCGGCAGGCTGTAGGTCCAGTATTCGGAACCGTAGAGGCCCATGGTCTTGTAGTGTGGATTGAGCACGATGCCGTCGCGGGCCAGCACCACGTCCGCCGCCAGCGCCAGCATCACCCCGCCTGCCCCGGCACTGCCGGTCAGGCCGCTGACCACCAGTTGCCGGGCGCTCAGCAGTTCGCGGCAGACATCGTTGATCGCACGGATATTGGCCCAGGCTTCCAGGCCTGGCACCGCAGCAGCCTGGATGACGTTCAGGTGCACACCATTGGAGAAACTGCCCTGCCCGCCACGGAACACCAGGACCTTGGTGTCCTGGGCCCTGGCCCAGCGCAACGCGCTGACCAGCCGGCGGCACTGTTCGGTGCTCATCGCACCGTTGTAGAACTCGAAGGTCAGTTCGCCGACATCGCCCACCTGGCGATAGCGGATCGGCTGGTAGGCCTCCAGGCATTGCCGGTGGGTGCTGATCGACCAGTCCAGGGTCGGCACCTGGTCCAGCCGCCCGGCCAGCACATGGCGCGCCGGGCGCTTGAAGGTTTCCTCGCCGGTGGCGGGCTTGCGCCGCAGGGAACCGATCCAGATGCTGCGATCGCCCGTGGCGACCAGCACCGCGTCATCGTGTACCGCCAGCAGTTGCCCGGGGGTTCCGCAGCGGCTGTCCAGGTGGGCGTCGTAGAGGTAGTACTGCTCACCCTGGAGGCTGGCAAGTACCCCGGGCTGGCCATCGGCGGCATCGATACGACGCTTGATGAACTCGGCGCTGTCATGCCAGCTGAAGCTGCGGTCGCTCTGCTTCATGTTCGGCTGCAGGTGGCCGCGCACGTCTGGCGATTCATAGTCCAGTGGCGTCGGTTTGAAATCGGTACCGAATTTCGCCACCACCTCATGGATGCAGATCAGCGCCGCATCGGCCACCGGGCCGTTGTACAACTGCGACTTGCGCACCTGGGCCGGCATCTCGAATTCGCTGGTCGCCCAGATCGCGCCGCTGTCCATCTCCTCGGCCGCCTGCAAGGCGGTCACGCCCCAGCGCGGGAGCTTGCGGCTGATGGCCCAGTCCAGCGCGCTGGCGCCGCGGTCGCCGACAATTCCCGGATGGATGATCACCACCGGGCGCTCGGTATTGCGCCACAACTGCTCGGGCACACGGTCCTTGAGAAACGGGCAGATCACCAGTTGCGCGCCGCTGCCTTCGATCTGCCGGCAGACCTCCTCTTCAGTGGTGAACAGCACCACGCTGGGCTCGTGCCCGGCTTCGCGCAACGCCAACCAGGCACGCTGGGTGAGACCGTTGAACGCGGTGGACAACAGAATGATCTTCAATGAGCGCATGACTAACCTCCTCCTTGAGCATGTACCGGGCCCACTGCTGCGATGAACAATCCATGGCCCGACCGGAGTGGCTACAGTAGCGCGGTGTGAGGAGCCGGCCTTGATCGAGGTCAAGGCCGAAGGTGCAGGCGTCAGCGGTGACGCGCGCGGGCTTCGCTGGCGGTGTGACCGAAGAAGTCGCGGAAACAGCGGCTGAAGTGCGCCGAGCTGACGAACCCGCAGGCAGTGGCGATGTTGATCACCGACTCGTTGGTCTGCAGCAGCAGTTGCCGGCCGCGGGTCAGGCGCAGCTCCAGGTAGTAGCGCTTGGGTGAGCTCTGCATGAACTGCTGGAACAGTCGGTCGACCTGACGCCGCGACAGGTTGACGTAGGCCGCCAACTGGTCGAGCTCCAGCGGGTCTTCGATATTGTTTTCCATCAGGTCGAGCAGGCTTTGCAGCGCCACCGGCAGACGCGGATCGCGGGAGACCCGCGCCAGCGGCATGTTGTCGGTCTGTTCGCTGCGGTCGCAACTGAGGATCGCCTCGATCCCCCGTACCAGTTCGTCGCCCTGCTGGGCGCGGATCACGTTGAGGATCAGGCCCAGGGCACTGTTGGCGCCGGCACAGCTGATCAGCCCACCGTCGATCACATAGGGCTGCGGCAACAACTGCACCGTCGGGCAGATTTCCATCAGGCCGGCGCGGTTCTCCGGGTGCACGGTGCAGGAACGGCCGTCCAGCAGGCCGGCATGGGCCAGCTGGAAGCAGCCGTTCCAGAGGCTGCCCAGTTGCATCGACGCCCGCGCGCACTGGCGCAGTTTCTCCACCAGCTTGCCGGCCGGCTGCAACGGGCTGCGCAGGCCGCCGCAGACAATCAGCAGGTCGGCGCCGTCCGGACGCAGGGCGCTGATGCAGTCGTCGGCGGCGATGGAGATACCCAGGTCGCAGGCGATCTGCAGGTGATCGATGCCAAAGGTCTTCACTTCATACAGCGGCGCCCGTCCCAGCAGGTTGGCCGTGACCAGTCCATCCAGCGCGCCGGTGAAGGCCATCATCGAGAAATTGTCGAGCAGCACGAAGGCGATCCGCCGGGGTGGCGGCGGCGTGACCGCCCCCTGGCCCGACTCGTTCAGGTAGGCGAGATTCAGGGTCTTGAGGCTGCGACTGAATTGGCGGTGCCCCGCCGGTGGTGATTCGGACATGCGTGATGATGCTCAAGGAGAACCAGGAGGCTGGTGGGCACGAGAATATCGCGTTCGCGCAGCGCCTTCAAAACTGTTCGAAAGGCGTGCCACGCAGTTTTCTTTGACAGCTGTCACGCGGCAGAAAACAATGCTCGGCGGCATCCGCGCCTGAAGAACAGCCGGGGTGCCTGTCTTTCGGAGACTGTATGAACAAGATGCTGTCGATCCTGTCGGGCCTGGCAATCGGCCTGATGCTGACCGGCTTTACCCGGACATCGCCCGATACCCCGGTCCAGCTGGACGACTACACCCTGGGCAAGATCAGGCTCATCGAGTCGCGGCTGGCCAGCGAAGGCCACCCCGACACCGGCCGGCGCATCGACGAGATCTCCGCCAGCTTCCTCGGCACACCCTATGTACCGCATATGCTGGTGGGCTCGGCGACCTCGGCGGAAAAGCTGGTGATCGACTTTCGCGGCCTGGACTGCTTCACCTACCTGGATTACGTCGAGGCCCTGCGCAAGTCCGACAGCCTGCCGCGCTTCATCGAGAACGTGGTCCGCACCCGCTACGAAAACGGCGACATCAGCTACGTCAACCGCAAACACTTCTTCACCGACTGGGCGCATGCCACGCCGCTCAATGCCCGCGACGTGACCCGCGAAGCCAGCCCGGACGCCACCACCGTCACCAAGGTCCTCAAGACGCCTGCTGGCGGTGGTTCGAGCGCCGAGGTGACCCGCGCCATCAGCTACATTCCCAGCCAGTTCGTCGACGACACCGTCATCAGCCGGTTACGCACCGGCGACTACGTCGGCATCTACACCCCCGCCCAGGGCCTGGACGTGACCCACACGGGCATCTTCATCATGACCGACAAGGGCCCCGTGCTGCGCAACGCCTCGGCCCAGTCGAACCACTACCAGGTCATCGACTCGCCGTTCCTCGCCTATGTGAAAAAGACCCCGGGGATCGTGGTGCTGCGGGCCCTCTGAGGCCAGCAGCACCTCTCGAAAACCATCGTTACACATATCGGGAAATACCTGTAACAGGGTCGTAACCCGCAGTCCGTCTAGCCTTGAATGTGCCGGCAGGGAATGTCGGCAGGAAGCAGCCATACGTCGGCAACTTTCTCAAACCTAAACGGATGGGTTATTATTGAATCATGGTGACGACAGCGCGATTCGACGATGTACGAGTAGTGATCTACTCCAACGATCACAGGCCCTGCCATGTGCATGTCATGAACTGGGAGCACGAAGCGGTGTTCCACCTGCGGTGCCCCGAAGGTCCGCCGCAACTGCGTATCAACTACGGTTTTACCTATCGCAGGCTCAAGCTTCTGTGCGCACTGCTGACCGAAGACCTGGCCTATCAATGCCAGCAATGGAAGGAGATCCACGGTGACTTTGACTGAACTCGAATTCAGGCAGGCAAACGCCTCCCAACCCAAGGTGCCTCGTGCGGAGCAGGTCCATTACGACGCGGATACCGACTGCGTGGTGATCCGTCTCGACTCCGGCGTGAGCCTGTCCTTTCCACCGCGGCTGGCCCAGGGCCTGGCCGACGCCCAACCTGCGCAACTGGCACGGATCGACCTCAGCCCGAGCGGCCAGGGGCTGCATTTTCCGGCCCTGGACGTCGACCTGCACCTGCCCGCGCTGATCAATGGCGTGCTGGGTAGCGCATCGTGGATGGCCGGTCAGTTGGGCAGGAAAGGCGGTTCCCGCTCGACCGAAGCCAAATCCCGCGCCGCTCGCGAGAACGGCAAGCTGGGCGGTCGTCCGCGCAAGCGCCCCGCCCTCTGAAGCAGGCCCGGACGCCTGGCACAAGGCCCGGGCGTCATCAGCGTGCCGCCTCGTCGAGAGGAAGGGAAAACAGAACGTTTTTTGTATACCATATCCTTTCCATCCCTCTCGAATGATCGCGCCGTGTCCCTACCCAAACTCAATCTGCCGGACCTGGGCAATGCGCCCTCCACCTCGGAGATCATCACCCGCCACCTGCGCGAGGCGATCGTCGCCGGCAATTTCGCCGAGGACGAGCCGATTCGCCAGGACGAAATCGCCCGCCAGTTCAATGTCAGCAAGATCCCGGTGCGCGAGGCACTCAAACGGCTGGAGGCCGAGGGGCTGGTGATGTTCCAGCGCAACCGGGGGGCGATGGTCACGCGTCTCTCCGAGCTGGAGCTGGCGCAGATGTTCGAGGTGCGCATGCTGCTGGAGGACAAGGTGTTGCGCCTGGCGATCCCGAACATGACCGACAGCACCTTTGCCAGGGCCGAGAGCATCTGCCAGGAGTTCGTCGGCGAGAACGATGTCGGCCGCTGGGCCGAACTCAACTGGGAGCTGCATGCCTGTCTCTACGAGCCGGCGCAGCGGCCGTTCCTGGTCGGCATGATCCGCTCGGTCAACGACAAGCTGGAACGCTACCTGCGCATGCAGATGAGCCTGTCCGCCGGCAAGGAGCGCGCCGATCATGAACACCGGGAAATCATCGAAGCCTGCCGCGCCCGCGACGTGGAACGGGCGGTGAAACTGCTCGACGAGCATATCGCCGGTGTCTGCGCGACCCTGCTCAAGCACCTGCCACGCGCGCATTGAGCCAGATGCCACTATGCTGATTTCGTCATGAGCACCCGATAAAAGCATCAAGCCGGACCACCCCCGCGCAGGCCACTCTGCAATCTCCTTCATTCGACAGTGGCCTGCCATGAAACGTATCACCGTGATCGACTCGCATACCGGCGGCGAACCCACCCGCCTGGTGACCGCCGGTTTCCCTGATCTGGGCCACGGCAGCATGGCCGAGCGCCGCCAGCGCCTGGCCGAACAGTACGATAGCTGGCGCGCCGCCTGCGTCCTCGAACCCCGCGGCAGCGATGTGCTGGTCGGCGCCCTGCTCTGCGAACCGGTGGACCCGCAGGCCTGTGCCGGCGTGATCTTCTTCAATAACACCGGTTACCTGGGCATGTGCGGCCACGGCACCATCGGCCTGGTGGCATCCCTCGCCCACCTGGGCAGGATCGGCCCGGGCACCCATGCCATCGAGACCCCGGTCGGCACCGTGCACGCCACCCTGCACGAGGACCGCTCGGTCAGCGTGCGCAACGTGCCGGCCTACCGTTATCGGCGAGCCGTGGCGCTGGAAGTGGCGGGCATCGGCCTGGTGGTCGGCGATATCGCCTGGGGCGGCAACTGGTTCTTCCTGATCGCCGAGCACGGCCTCGACGTCGCCAGCGACAACCTCGAAGCGCTGGCCGCCTACAGCTTCGCCGTACAGCAGGCGCTGGAGCAGCAAGGCATCCGTGGCGAGGACGGCGGCCTGATCGACCATATCGAGCTGTTCGCCGACGACGCCCATGCCGACAGCCGTAACTTCGTCCTGTGCCCCGGCAAGGCCTACGACCGCTCGCCCTGCGGCACCGGTACCAGCGCCAAGCTGGCGTGCCTGGCGGCCGATGGCAAGCTGCAACCGGGACAGGTCTGGCGTCAGGCCAGCATCCTTGGCAGCGAGTTCGAAGGCTCCTACGAGGCCGCCGGCGAGCGCATCGTGCCGACCATCCGTGGGCGGGCACACATCAGCGCCGAAGCGACCCTGATCCTCGAACAGGACGACCCGTTCGCCTGGGGCATCCGCCTGTGAACGAAGGCGCGGTGGCCGACGTGATCGTGATCGGTGCCGGCATCGTCGGCGCCGCCTGCGCCCAGGCCCTGGCCCGCCGGGGCCTCGACGTGCTGGTGCTGGATGCCGGGTTGCCCAATGCCACGGCGGCGGGCATGGGCCACCTGCTGGTGCTCGATGACAACCCGGCCGAACTGGCGCTGAGCCAATACTCGGTGCAACGCTGGCGCGAGCACGCGCCCAAGCTGCCCGAGGGCTGCGCCTATCGCAACAACGGCACCCTGTGGATCGCGGCCAACGCCGAGGAAATGGCCGTGGCCGAAGCCAAGCACCACAACCTGCAGGCCCACGGCATCGCCTGTGAGCTGCTCGACGGCCAGACCCTGCACGAACGCGAACCGCAACTGCGCGAAGGGCTCGAGGGCGGCCTGCTGATTCACGGCGACGGCATTCTCTACGCCCCGGCCACCGCCCACTGGATGCTCGAAACCGCGGGCATTCGCCAGCGTCGGGCGCGGGTCCGCGAAATCGACGGCCAGCGCGTGCGGCTCGACAACGGTCACTGGCTCGCGGCCGGTGCCGTGGTGCTGGCTAATGGCGTGCAGGCTGACGAGCTGTGCCCGGAGCTGCCCATCGAGCCGAAAAAGGGGCATCTGCTGATCACCGACCGTTATCCCGGCAGCGTCACCCATACCCTGGTGGAGCTGGGTTATGTCACCAGCGCCCACAACGCCAAGGGGCCATCCACCGCCTGCAACATTCAGCCACGCCCGACGGGTCAGTTGTTCATCGGCGCCTCGCGGCAGTTCGGCACCCGCGACCTCGCAGTCGAAAGCTGGATGCTGGCGAAGCTGCTCAAGCGTGCCGTCGAGTACCTGCCCGGCCTGGCCCGACTCAACGCCATCCGTGCCTGGACCGGTCTGCGTGCCGCGAGTCCCGACGGCCTGCCGCTGGTGGGTGAGCACCCGCGGCGCAAGGGCCTGTGGCTGGCCGTCGGCCATGAAGGGCTGGGCGTCACCACGGCCCCCGGCACCGCCGATCTGCTGGTCGGGCAACTGTTCAACGAAACGCTGCCGCTGGATGCCACTCCCTACCTGCCCCAGCGCTTTCCAGGAGTCTCGGCCCATGCCTGAACTGATACTGGACGGCCGCGCCCTGCGCGTCGCCGATGGCACCACCGTGGCCGCCGCACTGGCCCTGGGCGGTGACGGCTGCAGTCGTACGTCGGTGAGCGGCCGCCGTCGGGCACCGCTGTGCGGCATGGGTATCTGCCAGGAGTGCCGGGTCAGTATCGATGGCTACCGCCGCCTGGCCTGCCAGACCTTGTGCCAGGACGGCATGCGTGTGGAGACCCGGCCATGAGCGAAACCACCGACCTGCTGATCATCGGTGCCGGTCCGGCCGGCATAGCCGCCGCCCTCGCCGCCGCCCCCAGTGGCGCACGCATCGCCCTGATCGACGACAACCCACTGACCGGCGGGCAGATCTGGCGTGACGGGCCGCAGGCCAAGCTGCCGCCCCTGGCCCGGCAGTTGCGCGAGCGCCTGCAACATTGCGCCAATGTGCAGCACCATCCCGCCACCCGGGTGATCGCCCGCAGTGGCCCGAAACGGCTGTTGCTCGAAGACCCGCAACGGGGCTGGCAGATCGGCTACGACAACCTGATCCTCTGCACCGGGGCCCGCGAACTGCTGCTGCCCTTCCCCGGCTGGACCCTGCCCGGTGTCACCGGTGCCGGTGGCCTGCAGGCGCTGATCAAGGGCGGCCTGCCGGTGAACGGCGAACGCCTGGTGATCGCCGGTAGCGGCCCGTTGCTACTCGCCAGCGCCGCCACGGCGCGACAGGCCGGGGCGCGGATCCAGCGAATCGCCGAACAGGCTTCGCGGGCCGCCGTCGCCGGTTTTGCCGCACAGTTGCCGCGTTGGCCACACAAGGGGCTGCAAGCCTTCGCTCTGTTCGACCGCCATTACCGCACCGATACCCACGTGATTGCCGCCCTCGGCAATGACCGCCTGGAAGGTGTGCGCCTGCGGCAGCACGGCAGAATCGTCGAAGTGGCTTGCGAACGACTGGCCTGCGGCTTCGGCCTGATCCCCAACAGCCAGCTCGGCCAGGCCATGGGCTGTGCACTCGCCGGCCAGGCCATCGCCGTCGACGACTGGCAGGCCAGCAGCCTTGCCGATCATTACGCCGCCGGCGAATGCACCGGTTCCGGTGGCAGCGAGCTGGCCCTGGTCGAAGGCGCGATCGCCGGGCATGCAGCCGTGGGCGAGCGGCAGGCCGCCCGCGCCCTGTGGTCGCGGCGGGCACGCTGGCAGGGTTTTGCCGACCACCTGAACAGGGCCTTTGCCCTCGACCCACGGCTCAAGTCCCTGGCCGAGCCGGACACCCTGGTCTGCCGTTGCGAGGATGTCAGCTACGCCGAACTGCTCGGCCACCGCGACTGGCGCGAGGCCAAGCTGGCCAGCCGTTGCGGCATGGGCGCCTGCCAGGGCCGCGTGTGTGGTGGTGCGACCACCTACCTGTTTGGCTGGCAGGCCGCGGCACCGCGCCCACCGTTCGGCCCGGCACGCATCGACACCTTGTTGCACCTGGACGACACCCCACCGGCATGAAGCGTGGCCCGGGGCTTTCGGCAACCCCGACGGATCACTATGATCCCGGGGGTTGCCACCAGATGCCTGCCGCCATGTATGCCTCGCTCAACAGCTTCAAGCCCTGCGACCTGCCCACGCTGCTGAACAGCCTGCACAGCATCGCACCGTTGCTCGACACCCTGGCGGACGTGGTGTTCTTCATCAAGGACAACCAGGCCCGCTATGCCTTCGCCAACCAGACCCTGGCCCGACGCTGTGGTTTCAAGCACACCGAAGCGTTGTTGGGGCTGACCGCCGACCGGGTGTTCCCCGAGCGCTTCGGCGCCTCCTACACCGAACAGGATCGCCGGGTACTGGGCAGCGGCCGTGAACTGGCCGACCAGTTGGAGCTGCACCTCTACTACGGCAACCAGCCGATCTGGTGCCTGACCCACAAGGTGCCCTTGCGCGACCCGCAGGGACGGATCGTGGGCCTGGCGGGAATTTCCCGCGATCTGCAGTTGCCGCAGTCGAACCATCCGTCCTTTCCGAAAGTCGCCGCGGTGGATGCGTACATCCGCGAGCATTTTTCCCAGCCCATCAGCCTGGCCGAACTGACCGGCATCGCCGGCCTGTCGGTGGCCCAGTTGGAGCGCCAGTGCAAGCGGATCTTCCAACTCACGCCCCGGCAGATGATTCACAAGGCGCGTCTGGAGGAAGCCTCGCAACTGTTGGTGCAGGCCGACCTGCCGATAACCGAGATCGCCCTGCGCTGCGGTTACACTGACCACAGTGCCTTCAGCCGCCAGTTCCGGGCGCTGACCGGGTTGTCGCCGAGCCATTATCGCGAGACGCATCGGCAGCGGTGACGTCAGGGCGGGTGTCTGGTGAGGAGGCCGAGGGTGGACTTGAGGAGCCATTCGCGGGCAAGCCGCGAACGGCCGCCACTGTGTTCCTTTAAGGCGCGCTTTCGCCCTCGTCTGCTCCCTTCTGTAACACCACACGTCCCCCCGCCTTGACCCACGGCGCCCACCAGCCCCCCTAAGCCAAGGCTCTGCAACGAATTTCCCTGTCCAGCTGGAATCAGGCACAGTCATTGCTAATCTAATATCGTATACGAAATTCATAATACGATAACCAACACCACTCACCGACAAACGAGGCTTCCATGAAAAATCCCGTTTTTGCCGCAGCGCTCAGTGTGGTTCTCAGCTCTTGCTTCATCGCCACGGCCCAGGCCGACAAGCTCGATGACATCATCAGTTCGGGCAAGCTGCGCTGTGCCGTCACCCTCGACTTCCCGCCGATGGGCTCGCGTGATGCCAACAACAAGCCGGTGGGCTTCGACGTCGACTATTGCAACGACCTGGCGAAAGTCCTCGGCGTTACCGCCGAGGTCGTCGAAACGCCGTTCGCCGATCGGATCCCGGCCCTGATGTCCGACCGTGTCGACGTCATCACCGCGTCCACCTCCGACACCCTCGAGCGCGCCAAGACCATTGGCATGAGCATCCCCTACTTCGCCTTCCAGATGGTCGTGCTGACCCGCGAGGACACCGGCATCAGCAAGTACGAGGATCTCAAGGGCAAGAATGTCGGCAACACCAGCAGCACCTACGAAGCCATCGCTCTGGAGAAGGACCAGAAGAGCTGGGGCAGCGGCAGCTTCCGTGCCTACCAGTCGCAGAACGACACCATCCTGGCCGTGGCCCAGGGCCACATCGACGCCACCGTGGTGACCAACACCGTGGCCGCCGCGACGCTCAAGTCCGGCAAGTACAAGGGCCTGAAGGTCGTTGGCAACGCCCCGTACGTGATCGACTATGTGTCGCTGGGTGCCGCCCGTAACGAGTACGGCCTGATCAACTACCTCAACCTGTTCGTCAACCAGCAGGTACGGACCGGGCGCTACAAGGAACTGTTCACCAAGTGGGTCGGCACCGAGATTCCACCGACCGACCTGACCGTTCCCCACGTCTACTACTGAGGACCGCTCGATGCCCAGCACGCCCACTGTCCTGAGCGGACGCAGTCTGGTCGAAGGGTCTGCCCAAGGTCCCCTGCTGTTCGCCGATGTCGGCCTGAGTTTCTGGGGTGGCGTCGATCCGTTCAGCGGCGAGGTGATCGATCGCCATCATCCCCTCAGCGGCCAGCACCTGAGCGGCTGTGTGCTGGCATTGCCCAGCGGGCGCGGCTCCTGCACCGGCAGCAGCGTCATGATGGAGGCGATCAGCAACGGCCATGCGCCTGCCGCCCTGGTGCTGGCCGAGGCCGATGAGATCCTGACGTTGGGTGTGTGGGTGGCCCAGGTGATTTTCGACCGTTCCCTGCCGGTGCTGTGCATCGGCAGGGAGGCCTTTGCCGCCTTGCGCGGCCAGGCCTTCGCCCGGGTGGAAAATACTCGCCTGAGCCTGTTCGATGCCTGCCCTGCGGATGGCTGGCAGGTCACGCCAACGCCGCCCTCCTTTCGCCCGGCAATCGGCAGCGTCGAACTCAGCGAGTACGACCGCAGCCTGCTGGACGGCCACTATGGCAAGGCCGCCCAGGTGGCCATGCAGATCGTCCTGCGAATGGCCGGGCTGCAAGGTGCCACAGCCCTGCTGGACGTGACCCAGGCCCATATCGATGGCTGCATCTATACGGGCCCGGCGAGCCTGCGCTTTGCCGAACAACTGGTGCAATGGGGCGCGCGGGTACGCGTCCCGACCACCCTCAATTCCATCTCCGTGGACCAGCGGCGCTGGCGCGAGCTGGGGGTCGACGCGGCCCTCGGCGAACCCGCCAGCGCCCTGGGTAACGCCTACATGGCCATGGGCGCGCAACTGAGCTACACCTGTGCGCCGTACCTGCTCGACAGCGCCCCCAAGGCCGGCGAGCAGATCGTCTGGGCCGAATCCAACGCCGTGGTCTACGCCAATAGCGTGCTCGGTGCCCGGACCCAGAAATACCCCGATTACCTGGACATCTGCATCGCCCTGACCGGCCGCGCCCCATTGACCGGTTGCCACCTGGCCGAACGGCGCAAGGCACAGTTGCAGATTGAGGTGCCAACCTTGAACGCGTTGGACGATGCGTTCTACCCGCTGCTCGGCTACCACATCGGCACGCTGTGCGGCAGCCGTATCCCCCTGGTGCGCGGGCTGGAACGCAGCCGGCCCGGTCTCGACGATCTCAAGGCGTTTGGCGCCGCGTTCGCCACCACTTCGGCGGCACCCCTGTTCCATATCGCCGGGGTCACCCCCGAGGCGCTCGATCCGGCACAGGTGGCGGATGCATCGCTGCCTGTGGAACGCATCGACCTGGCCGGGCTGCTGGAAAGCTGGCACGAACTCAACAGCGCCCGCAGCCCATCGGTGGATGTCATCTCGCTGGGCAATCCGCACTTCTCCCTCGGCGAGTTCGCCCACCTGGCGCGGTTGTGCCAGGGCCGACACAAGCATCCGTCGGTGGTCGTGGCGATCACCTGTGGCCGCGCGGTGCTGGAACAGGCCCGTGCGGCGGGATATCTGGAGCCGATCGAAGCCTTCGGCGCCACGCTGATCACCGACACCTGCTGGTGCATGGTCGGCGAACCGGTGATCCCGCCGGGCGCCCGCACGCTGATGACCAACTCCGGCAAGTACGCCCACTACGCTCCCGGCCTGGTCGGGCGCAGCGTGCACTTCGCCAGCCTCGCCGAATGCGTCGACAGCGCCTGCACCGCCCAGGCCAGTGGGCGCCTGCCAGCCTGGTTGCAACAGGAGGAAGCGGCCCATGTTTAATTTCAGCTACACCTTCCAGTGGCGCGCGGCGTTCCGCGCCCTGCCCGACATGCTCAGCGGCGCCTGGGTGACCTTCGAGACCGCCGCCCTGTCGATGATCTTCGGCGTGCTGATCGCCCTGACCCTGACAGTGATGCGCGAGGCCAGACAACCGTTGCCGCGCGGTTTCGCCAACGGCTGGGTGTCGATCGCCCGCAACACCCCATCACTGTTCCAGATCTACATCCTGTATTTCGGCCTCGGCTCGCTGGGGCTGCATGTCAGTTCCTGGTTCGCACTGCTCGCCGGGATCACCTTCAACAACGCCGGCTACCTGGCGGAGAACTTCCGTGGCGGCCTCAAGGCGGTGCCCGGCACCCAGATGCGCGCCGCCCGCTCGCTGGGCATGAGCGCCTTCCAGGCCTACCGGATGATCGTCGTGCCGCAGTTGCTGCGGGTGGTGTTCTACCCCCTGACCAACCAGATGGTCTGGGCGGTGCTGATGACCTCCCTGGGGGTGGTGGTGGGGCTCAACAACGACCTGACCGGGGTGACCCAGGAATACAACGTCAAGACGTTCCGCACCTTCGAATACTTCGCCATCGCGGCGGTGCTGTATTACCTGATCGCCAAGGCGATCGTCGCGATAGCCCGGCTGTTGTCCTGGCGGCTGTTCCGTTATTGAGGGGTCTGCTCGATGTTCTCTACCAGTCTTACCGCCAATGACCTGCTGTTCCTGCTCAGCGGCGCCTGGGTCACGCTGCAACTGACGTTCTGGGCGATCCTGCTGGGCAGCGTCGCCGGCCTGTTGTTCGGCCTGCTGCGCGCACTGCTGCCGCGGGTGAGCTTGCCGCTGGCCTGGGTGCTGGACGTGTTTCGCAGCGTGCCGCTGCTGATCCAGTTCGTCCTGTTCAACTCGTTCAAGAGCATCCTGGGCCTGAAGATCAGCGCCTTTTCGGTCGGCTGCATCGTGCTGGGCATCTACGCCGCCGCGTACTTCACCGAGATCGTGCGCAGCGGCGTGCTGTCGGTGCCGCCGAGCGTACGCCGGGCCAGCCGTTCGCTGGGGCTGAGCTACCTGCAGGACCTGCGCTGGATTGTCCTGCCGATGGCCACGCGGGTGGCCTTCCCCGGCTGGCTGAACCTGGTGCTGGGGGTCATGAAGGACACCGCGCTGGTGATGTGGATCGGCATCATCGAGCTGTTGCGCGCCTCGCAGACCATCGTCACGCGCATCCAGGAACCGCTGCTGGTGCTGTGCATCGCGGGCCTTATCTACTACGTCATGAGCCTGGTGGTCGCTCGCCTGGGCGCTCGTCTGGAAAGAAGGTGGCAAGAAAATGATTGAGATCGACAACGTACACAAATCCTTCGGCGACCTGGAAGTGGTCAAGGGCGTCAGTCTGACGGTGAACAAGGGCGAGGTGGTGTCGATCATCGGTGGCTCCGGTTCCGGCAAGTCGACCCTGCTGATGTGCATCAATGGCCTGGAGTCGATCCACAAGGGTAGCATCCGCGTCGACGGCATCGAGGTCCACGACCGCGCCACCGACCTGAACAAGTTGCGGCAGAAGATCGGCATCGTGTTCCAGCAGTGGAACGCCTTTCCGCACCTGACGGTGCTGGAGAACGTGATGCTGGCGCCGCGCAAGGTGCTCGGCAAGAGCCGGCAGGACGCCGAGGAACTGGCGGTGCGCCAGCTGACCCATGTCGGCCTGGGCGACAAGCTCAAGACCTTTCCCGGCAAGCTCTCCGGCGGCCAGCAGCAGCGCATGGCGATCGCCCGCGCCCTGGCGATGTCACCGGATTACATGTTGTTCGACGAAGCCACCTCGGCACTCGACCCGCAACTGGTCGGCGAGGTGCTGGACACCATGCGCATGCTCGCCGAGGACGGCATGACCATGGTTCTGGTGACCCATGAGATCCGTTTCGCCCGGGACGTTTCCGACCGCGTGGCGTTCTTTCGCAACGGCCTGGTGCATGAGATCGGCTCGCCCGATCAGGTCATCGGCAATCCACGGCAGCCGGAGACGGCGGCGTTTCTCAAGTCGGTCAAGTAGAAATGCCCCCCAATCCCTTTAGGAGCCGGGCTTGCCCGCGAACCGCCGAAGGCGGCCATTTCCCTCGCCAGCGTGGCAGCCTTGCCGGCGCTTTCGCGGGCAAGCCCGGCTCCTACAGGGGAATGTTGAGCAGACACGAAAGGAGGAGTATGCAATGCGTTCTTCGAAGATCGTTCATGTAGTCAGTTGCCATGCCGAAGGCGAAGTCGGCGATGTGATCGTCGGCGGTGTCGCCCCGCCGCCGGGCGCCACCGTGTGGGAGCAGTCACGCTGGATCGCCCAGGATGAAACCCTGCGCAACTTCGTCCTCAACGAACCGCGCGGCGGCGTATTCCGCCACGTCAACCTGCTGGTGCCGGCCAAGGACCCGCGGGCGCAGATGGCCTGGATCATCATGGAGCCGGCCGACACCCCGCCGATGTCAGGCTCCAATTCGCTGTGCGTGTCCACGGTGCTGCTCGACAGCGGCATCCTGCCGATGACCGAACCGCAAACGCGCCTGGTGCTGGAGGCTCCCGGCGGCCTGATCGAAGCCGTAGCCGAATGCCGGGACGGCAAGGTCCAGCGGGTGGAAATCAGGAATGTACCGTCGTTCGCCGACCGCCTCGACGCCTGGATCGAAGTCGAAGGCCTGGGCTCGCTCCAGGTCGATACGGCCTACGGCGGCGACAGTTTCGCCATCGTCGACGCCCGGCGCCTGGGTTTTGCGATTCGCCCCGATGAGGCCCGGGATCTGGTCGAGACCGGCCTGAGGATCACCCGTGCCGCCAACGAACAACTGGGTTTCGTCCACCCGCTGAACCCGGACTGGTCGCATATCTCCTTCTGCCAGATCGCCGCCCCGGTGATCTACGAGAACGGTATCGCCACGGCTGCCAACGCGGTGGTGATTCGCCCCGGCAAGATCGACCGCTCGCCCTGCGGTACCGGCTGCTCGGCGCGCATGGCGGTGCTACAGGCCAAGGGGGTGCTGAAGGTCGGCGAACGCTTCATCGGCCGCTCGATCATCGGCTCCGAGTTCCACTGCCGCATCGACTCACAGACCGAGCTGGCCGGGCGTACGGCGATCTATCCGTGCCTGTCCGGCCGGGCCTGGATCACCGGTACCCACCAGTTGCTGCTCGACCCCGCTGACCCGTGGCCACAGGGCTATCGACTGTCGGACACTTGGCCGGGAGCCTGATACCCACTGATTAAATACCCATGCACGACCTTGCGGCGCTGGAACGGCGCCCGCTGAGACACACGAATCGCAGATTTTTATCAGCCACATCGTATACGAAATACAATTAAACCAGGAGTCCATCATGAGTAAACGCATCAACTGGAGCGGCGTCTTCCCCGCGGTCACCACCCAATTCAACGACGACTTTTCCATCAACCTGGAAAAGACTCACCAAGTAATTTCCAACGTGATCCGCGATGGCGTCTCGGGCCTGGTGGTCTGTGGCTCGGTCGGCGAAAACACGTCGCTGACCGCCGAGGAAAAGATCGCCGTCACCGAAGTCGCGGTGGCCGCCTCCGGGGGCCGGGTGCCGGTGATCTGCGGTGTGGCCGAGTTCACCAGCGTGCAGGCGGCAAAAGTCGCCAACTCGGTGCGCAAGGTCGGGGTCGACGGGGTCATGCTGATGCCGGCGCTGGTCTATGGCTCCAAGCCGTTCGAGACCGCCGAGCACTTTCGCTACGTGGCCAGGCATGCCGACGTGCCGCTGATGGTCTACAACAACCCGCCGATCTACAAGAACGACGTCACCCCGGACATCCTGATTTCCCTGGCCGACTGCGACAACGTGGTGTGCTTCAAGGACTCCTCCGGCGACACCCGCCGTTTCATCGACGTGCGCAATGAAGTCGGCGATCGGTTCGTGCTGTTCGCCGGTCTCGACGACGTGGTGCTGGAGAGTATCGCAGTGGGCGCCGAGGGTTGGGTGTCGGGGATGTCCAACGTGTTTCCCAAGGAAGGCGAAACCATCTTCCGCCTGGCCAAGGCCGGGCGCTTCGCCGAGGCGATGCCGATCTATGAATGGCTGATGCCGATCCTGCACCTCGATGCGCGGCCGGACCTGGTGCAGTGCATCAAGCTGTGCGAAGCCATCGCCGGCCGCGGCAGCGCCCTGACCCGCCCACCGCGCCTGGCACTGCCGGAGGCCGATCGGCTGTTCGTCGAGCAGATCATGGCCAAGGCCCTGGCCAACCGACCGGTGTTGCCGGACGTGGGGCTCTGAGCTCGGAGCCAGGGCAGCCTGCCAATCGGCTTCGGCTGTCCCGGCCTCTTCGCGGGCAAGCCCGGCTCCTACAGAGGCTGTGTCGAATTCAGGTCATGTGGACGACCCAAAACGCCAGGAGCCGGGCTCGCCCGCGAATAATTCGGCACAGCTACCGGGTCAGAACTCATTGCTTTACCGGTTTGAGTTCAATGATCTTGCCGTTGGTGATTGCCACCAGCACATACTGATTCTTGATTTTCACCCACTGGCTGTCCTCCTCCGGAGCATGCAGGCCGCGTTTCTTCCAGTCATGCAGCGCCTGTGACTCACGCTGGTAAACCGCCGGGGCGCGGTCGCCGACCACCAGCTCACCGCTGCTGAAAGTGGAAGGGACTTTTTCATCGGAGGACTGCGCCGCCTGCAGCGGCAGTGTCACAACGGCCGAACAGGCCACCAGGGACAATCCGGCAATCAGGGATTTCACGGTCATGGACGACTCCTTGGCTCAAGACGGATGCAAAGGGTCTGACCGCGGCACAGGAAAATCATTCGATTCAACGGGGCCTGTGAAAGCCGGATGCAAAAACGCCACTCGGATGAGTGGCGTTTTTGTGAGACTCGAAACTCGATCAGGGTCGCTTACAGCGCCATGTCGGATTTCGGATCCTCAGCCTTCGGCTTGTCGGTCGCAGCCGGGGCTGCAGCCGGTGCCGCCGCGGTCTGGCCAATCACCGGAGGAGTGGTCAGTTGCAGGACCTCGGCGGTGTAGTTCCACTCTTTCTGCACGGCTTCAGGGTTGCCGTTCAGCTTGGTGCCGTAGCTGGGAATGATCTGGTGCAGCTTTTCCTGCCAGGCAGGGGTCGCCACCTTGTCCTTGAACACCTTCTCCAGCACGCTCAGCATGATCGGCGCAGCGGTCGAGGCACCTGGCGAGGCACCCAGCAGGCCGGCGATGCTGTTGTCCTTGGCGGCAACGACTTCGGTGCCGAGTTTCAGGACGCCGCCCTTCTCTTCGTCACGCTTGATGATCTGCACGCGCTGACCGGCCTGCCACAGGCGCCAGTCTTCCTTCTTCGCCTCGGGGAAGTACTCTTTGAGGGCGTTGAAGCGGTCGTCATCCGACATCATCAGTTGGCCGCCCAGGTACTGGACCAGGTCGAACTGATCGATACCCACGCGGGTCATCGGCCAGATGTTGTGGGTGGTGGTGCTGGTCAGCAGGTCGAAGTACGAACCGTTCTTCAGGAACTTGGTGGAGAAGGTCGCGAATGGACCGAACAGGATCACGCGCTTGCCGTCCAGTACGCGGGTATCCAGGTGCGGAACCGACATGGGCGGTGCACCGGTCGAAGCGATGCCGTAGGCCTTGGCCATGTGCTTGAGGGCGATGTCCTGGTTGTCGGTCACCAGGAACGAACCACCGACCGGGAAGGCCGCGTAGTCGTTGGCTTCCGGGATACCGGACTTCTGCAGCAGGTGCAGCGCGCCGCCACCGGCACCGATGAACACGAACTTGGCGTCGGCCGCGGTTTCGCTGCCGTCCTTCAGGTTCTTGTAGGTCACGTGCCAGGAGCCGTCTTCGTTGCGCTTGATGTCCTGCACTTCGCTGGACAGCTTCAGGGTGAAGTTCGGCTGCTGTTGCAGGTGGGCAACGTACTGGCGGGTGATCTCGCCGAAGTTCACGTCGGTGCCGATCGGCGTCCAGGTCGCGGCGATCTTCTGCTTCGGATCGCGCCCTTGCATCATCAGCGGGACCCACTTCTTGATCTGCTCCTGATCTTCGCTGTACTGCATGCCGCTGAACAGCGGGCTGGTCTGCAGTGCCGCGTAACGATCGCGCAGGAACTTGACGTTGTCGTCACCCCACATGAAGCTCATGTGGGGGGTGGAGTTGATGAACGAGTGCGGGTTCTTCAGCACGCCCTGGCGCACCTGCCAGGACAGGAACTGACGGGTGATCTGGAACGACTCGTTGATCTCGATCGCCTTGGAGATGTCGATCTTGCCGTCCTTGCCGTACGGGGTGTAGTTCGACTCGGCCAGGGCAGAGTGACCGGTACCGGCGTTGTTCCAGCCGTTGGAGCTTTCTTCGGCGACGCCGTCGAGACGCTCGATCATTTCCATCGACCAGTCGGGCTGCAGCTCGTTCAGCCAGATACCCAGGGTCGAGCTCATGATCCCGCCGCCGATCAGCAGCACATCGACCTTCTTGGATTCGGCCGCGAACGAGGACGATGCCCCGATCGACAAGGCCAGGCCCAATAGCGCCGTGTTCACTTTTTTCAACATATTGTCATCCTACGATAGAACGCCATCCGCTCCTCCGCTCTCGTTCATGCAGGGCCACGACGCACGGAAATACCGTGGACTCCCGCACTCGAAAAACTGGAGGATGGGCACACAAGGCCGCCAAGAATGGCTCGGCCTCACTTTTTATGTCGCTCCTGCGCTGACTTCTTGTCGTTCTTGGCTTCAGCTGACTTGAGTGACACGAATTCTGTTGGTGCGTGGTCGCACACGCTGCCGGCAGCACGGCCGCCGGCTCCGGCACCATTCAACGGACAAGCCGGTCGGCGACCGGAGAGTCGTCAAATACGCGGCTTTGAGGGCAGTCTGGCTTCGCAGGGACGAAGAGACTGGCCAGCATCAATGGTGGCAGAAATGCCATTGTCTACTGCACGCGCACATACGTCAAAAAAAGTGTCGTTTTCTTACCTTTTTTAGACCAAAGATCGACAGCTCTTTGACAAAAACCGTGGTAGCCGAATAGGACGATTGCACGCTGCCGGTCACCTGCCCGATCGCTTCCGCGGATGAATCCGCGAAAGCGACAGCACCGACAACACCTCTGCCGCTGAAACCAAACCGTCATCACTCCTTTATCTGTTCGCCATCTTCGCCACGTACTGTCGCCCCCAATGAGATCGATCTCAAGGACGCGACAATGAGCGATTTGAAAGAAGTGGCCCGCCTGGCCGGCGTTTCCCGGGCGACCGCCGCCCGCACCTTCGCCACCCCCGAGGTGGTGCGTCCGGCGACCCGCGAGCAGGTCTTCGCCGCCGCCCGCGAACTGGGCTTTCGTCCCAACCACCTGGGCCGCCAGTTGCGCCTGCAGCAGACCAACCTGATCGGCGTGGTGGTGCCCAACCTGCTCAACCCGGTGTTCGCCGAACAGTTCCAGGCCATGGAGCGCGCCGCCAGTGCCTGGGGCTACAACCTGCTGCTGGCGACCACCGACTACGCCGCCGAACGCGAAAGCGCAGTGGTCGAGCAACTGCTGCGCCAGCGGGTCGACGGCCTGATCCTGACTGTCACCGACGCCGAGCAGAACACCCTGCTGGAAAGCCTGGCCTGCGAGGACACGCCATTCGTGCTCGCCTACCACCAGCCGGACAACACCGACTACTGCGCGGTCTCGGTCGACAACCGCGCCGGCATGGCCCTGGCGACCCGCTACCTGCTGGAAGCCGGCCACACACGGATCGGCATGGTCGCCGGCCCCGCCCTGCAATCGGACCGCGCCCGCCTGCGCTATGCCGGCTACTGCGACGCCATGCAGGAAGCTGGCCTGGCGTCCCTGCCGGTCATCGAGATGCCGGCGCATATCCGCGCCGACTTCGCCGCCATCGAGCCTTTGCTGCGTGGCCCGCGGCCACCCAGCGCACTGGTCTGCTCCAACGACCTGCTGGCGATCAGCCTGATCGCCGAACTGCGTCGCAATGGCTGGGGCGTACCCGAACAACTGTCGGTCATCGGTTTCGACGGCATCGCCATCGGCACCCAGATGCATCCGACCCTGTGCAGCGTGGTGCAGCCGATCACCACCCTGGCGAACACCGCGATCGAACACCTGCTGGCCCGCATCAACGGTGCCAGCCCCACCTCCCAATGCCTGCCCTGTCATATCCGGCCCGGCGAAAGCATGCGGCCCTACGAGGAAACGCTCCATGACCCAGTTCCGTAAGACCCTGGCCGCCCTGCTGCTCGGCGGTATCGCCAGCCTCGCCCACGCCGCAGAAACCGCGATCTGCTACAACTGCCCGCCCGAATGGGCCGACTGGGGCAGCCAGCTCAAGGCGATTGCCGACAGCACCGGGGTGCAGGTGCCGCTGGACAACAAGAACTCCGGCCAGGCCCTGGCGCAGATAGTCGCCGAACGCGCCGCGCCGGTCGCCGACGTGGTCTACTACGGCGTGACCTTCGGCCTGCAGGCGCAGAAAGCCGGAGTGCTGGGCGAATACAAGCCCCGGCACTGGGACGAGATTCCCGCCGGCCTCAAGGATCCGGCCGGGCACTGGTTCGCCATTCACTCGGGTACCCTCGGCCTGATGGTCAACGTCGACGCCCTCGGCGGCCTGCCCGTGCCACAAGGCTGGGCCGACCTGCTCAAGCCCGAATACAAGGGCATGGTCGGCTACCTCGACCCGTCCAGCGCCTTCGTCGGCTACGTCTCGGCGGTGGCGATCAACCAGGCCATGGGCGGCACTCTGGACAACTTCGCCCCGGCCATCGACTACTTCCGGAAACTGGCAAAAAACGCGCCGATCGTGCCCAAGCAGACCGCCTATGCGCGGGTGCTCTCGGGTGAACTGCCGATCCTGGTCGACTACGACTTCAACGCCTACCGTGCCCGCTACAAGGACCAGGCCAACGTCGCCTTCGTGATCCCGAAGGAAGGCAGCCTCAGCGTGCCCTACGTGATGAGCCCGGTCGGCAACGCCCCGCATCGCGCCAATGCCGAGAAGGTCCTGGACTTCGTGCTCTCCGACCAGGGCCAGACCCTGTGGGCCAATGCCTACCTGCGCCCGGTACGGCAGATGAAAATGCCGGCGGACGTGGCCGCGCGCTTTCTGCCGGACAGCGACTATGCCCGTGCCGGCGTGGTCGACTACGAGCACATGGCCGCCGTGCAGGAAGCCTTCGCCGCCCGCTACCTGAGCGAGGTGAAGTAAGTGTCGCGGGTGCTCGACGATCACCTGACCGCCCGCCCCCGCGGCTGGCCACGGCTGCGCCTGCCAGCGGCGGCGACCTGGCCCCTGGCGCCGGCCGTGGCACTGTTGCTGGCGTTCTGGTTGCTGCCGCTGGCCCATCTGGTGCTGCTCGGTGCACAGGATCGTGATGCCGGCGGCAGCGGCTACTGGCAGGTGCTGAGCAGCGCGCAGTACCTGGGCAGCCTGTTGCAGACTGTCCTGCTGGCACTGGTGACGACCCTGGCGGCGCTGCTGGTCGGTGGCATCAGCGGGGTGTTCCTGGCTCGCCAGCGGTTCTTCGGCCGTTCGCTGCTGGTGGCACTGCTGACGTTCCCCCTGGCCTTTCCGGGCGTGGTGGTGGGTTTCCTGGTGATCCTGCTGGCCGGTCGCCAGGGCCTGTTCGCCCAGTTCGGCCTGCACCTGGCCGGCGAGCGCTGGATCTTCGCCTATTCCCTGACCGGACTGTTCCTCGGTTATCTGTACTTCTCCATTCCACGGGTGATCCTCACCGTGATGGCCGCCTGCGAAAGCCTCGACCGCAGCCTGGAGGAAGCCGCGCGGTCCCTCGGCGCCGGGCTCTGGCAAGTGGTTCGCGACGTGATCGTGCCGGGCCTGGCACCGGCGCTGGTGTCCTGCGGGGCAATCTGCTTCGCCACCGCGATGGGTGCCTTCGGTACCGCCTTCACCCTCGGCACGCGCCTGAACGTCACCCCGGTGGCGATCTACAACGTGTTCACCAACTATGCCAACTTCGCCGTGGCCGCGGCACTGTCGGTGGTGCTCGGTGGCGTGACCTGGCTGTTATTGCTGCTGGCCCGCCGATGGGTCAAGCCGTCGGGGAGCGTACTGTGAAACGTTCGAAGCTGTTTTGTGCGCAACTGGCGTTCACCCTGCTGGTCTGCACCTTCATGCTGGTGCCGGTGCTGTTGTCACTGCTCGCCGGGCTCACCCGCAACTACTTTCAGGGCCCGTCCAGTGGCCTGACGTTCGCCTGGCTGGCCCAGGTCTGGCAGGCCTATGCCGGTACCGTCCGGCTGTCGCTGCAACTGGCCCTGGCCTGCGCCGTGTGCGTGTGCGTCATCGGCGTACCGGCCGCCTATGCCCTGGTGCGGATGAACAACCGCTTCAGCCGCGCCTTCGAGGAACTGATGGTGCTGCCGGTGGCGATGCCCGGCCTGGCCAGTGCCCTGGCACTGCTGCTGACCTACGGCCAGTTCGGTGCCTTTCGCGGCAGTTGGCTGTTCATCCTGGTGGGGCATGTGCTGTTCACCCTGCCCTTCCTGGTTCGCCCGGTCATGGCGGTGATGCAGCGCCAGCAGTTGCCGCTGCTCGAAGAGGCCGCGGCCAGCCTGGGCGCCGGTCCCTGGCGGCGCTTCTTCAACGTGGTGGTGCCCAACAGCCGTGCCGGCATTCTTGCCGGGGTGCTGATGGTGATCACCCTGTCCCTCGGTGAGTTCAACCTGACCTGGATGCTCCATACCCCGATGACCAAGACCCTGCCCGTGGGCCTGGCCGACAGCTACGCCTCGGCGCGGCTGGAAGTCGCCAGTGCCTACACGCTGATTTTCCTCTTGCTGATCGTGCCACTGCTGATTGCGGTGCAGACCCTCAGCACCCGTCTGTCCCGTGGAGAACGCCCATGACCGGCACCCCGATTCGCCTGCAAGGCTGCCGCAAGTCCTTTGCCGACGGCACGATTGCCCTGCACCAGTTGGACCTGGAGATCGAACCCGGCGAAATCCTGGCGATCCTCGGCCCCTCCGGCTGTGGCAAGACCACCACTCTGCGCCTGATCGCCGGCCTGGAGCGTCCCGACAGCGGCCAGGTGTACTTTGGTCAACAGGAGGTCACCGGTCTGCCCATCGAGCGCCGCGACGTCGGCATGGTGTTCCAGAACTATGCACTGTTCCCCCATCTCAACGTCGCCGAGAACGTGGTCTACGGGCTCAAGGTTCGTGGCGTTGCCACCGCCGAACGCAAACGGCGCTGCGCCGAGCTGCTGGAACTGGTCGGCCTTGAAACCCATGGCCAGCGCAGCATCCACGAACTGTCCGGCGGCCAGCGCCAGCGGGTCGCCCTGGCCCGCGCCCTGGCGCCACGGCCCCGGGTCCTGCTGCTGGACGAGCCGCTGGCAGCGCTGGATGCCCAGTTGCGCGAACGCCTGCGCAGCGAGCTGGACCAACTGCTGCGCAGCCTGGGCATCACCTCGGTGTTCGTCACCCACGACCAGGGCGAAGCCATGGCCCTGGGCGATCGTATCCTGGTGATGGAGCACGGCCGCGTCGCGCAACTGGGCACGCCACGGGAGATCTACCAGAAGCCGGCCAACGCCTTCGTCGCCGGCTTCGTCGGCAATCTCAACGCCTTCACCGTGCTCGACTACCCCCACGAGGCACTGCGGGTCGAAGGCGGCGAGCTGCCCTGGACCGGCGGGCAGCAGCCGACCACGGTCTACTGCCGCCCCGAGCATCTGCGGGTCATGGAACCCGGTGCCGGGCACCTGCGTGGACGGCTGCTGGGGCAGTTCTTCCAGGGTGCCCAGAGCCGCCTGCTGGTGGATGTCGGCGCGGCGCAACCGCTGCTGGTCGACAGCAGCGACCCGCAGATCCACGCCACCGGCGCAGCGATCTCCCTCGCGATCGAGCCCCAGGCGTTGTTCACCCTGCAATCGTGATGTTTTCCCCGTACGAGAGGTTTCCTTGAATTCTTCGTTTCTCATCGCCCAGATCAGCGACCTGCACCTCAAGGCCGGCCAGCGCCTGACCTACGGCGTGGTCGACACCCTCGCCGCCCTGCGCCGTGCCGTCGAGCACCTGAACGCGAGCATCCCGCGCCCGGATATCGTGGTGATCAGCGGCGACCTGGTGGACTTTGGCCGGGCGGATGAATACGCCGTGCTGGCTCCCGAGCTGGCGCGCCTGCAGATGCCCTGCTACCTGGTGCCCGGCAACCACGACCATCGCGGGCACATGCTGGCCGGCCTGTCCGACCATCACTACCTGCCGCGTTCGACCGACGGTCCGCTGGACTGGGTGGTGGACGAGCATCCGGTGCGCCTGATCGGTCTCGACTCGACCACACCTGGCGCCCACGGTGGCCGTGTCACCGATGCGCAACTCCAATGGCTCGACCGGCAACTGGGCCTGCGCCCGCAAGTGCCGACACTGCTGGTCCTGCACCACCCGCCCTTCATCACCGGTATCGGCCACATGGACCGCGAGTCGTTTCAGAACGCACCGGAGCTGGAAGCGGTGGTGGCGCGCCATCCGCAGGTCGAACGCCTGCTCTGCGGGCACCTGCATCGCGCCATGCAGCGTCGTTTCGGCGGCAGTGTCTGCTGTGTCTGCCCGGGCACGTCCCACCAGATCGTTCTCGACCTGCAGGACACGGCGCCAGCGCACTTCAACCTGGAGCCGGCCGGCTATCTGCTGCATGCCTGGCACCCGCAGCGTGGGCTGGTGACACACAACGGGGTGTTCGGGGAATATGCGGGGCCGTATCCGTTTTATGACGAGAATGGGTTGATTGACTGAGCGGGAACCTGATCAGGTCTGCACACCCGGGATGTCATGGCGTCTCAGGACGTGAAGGGCGCCCGTTAACATGTTATCTTTCTACCCATCGCCACCCCTGGCGGCGACATTGCACCCATCGCAGGAACAAGCGTGCAGAGGTGGAACATGAAAGGGCTCGTCCAGAATAATGATCGCTTTCACGGACGTGACGGTTTCGGCCGTTGGGAACACGCCTTGCAGGCCCACTGCGGGGCGTTTCATTGCGAGCCGCCGCCAGGTCGAGCGATCACTGAGTTTTCCGGACAGATCATCGCCCCCGCCTTCGACCCAACCCGGGTGGGTGCCCGAATCATCAGCAACAGCCCGCATATCCACCGCGACCACCACGATATCCGGCATGACGACAATGACTGCTTCTTCCTCGTCCACCAATCCAGCGGCAGTGCCCGGATAGAGCATGGCGAGCAGCAGAGCCTGCTGCAACCGGGCGATCTGGTGCTGCTCGATGCCACCCGGCCCTGTGACATTCGCTTCCAGGGCATGGCCGGCCAATTGTCACTGATCCTGCCGCGTCACACGGTACAGCGGCTGGCATCCGGGCGCCGGCTGCTGCTCAACCGTACCCTGCGCGCCGATTCGGGACCCGGGCGAATCGCCGGTGCACTGGTCACCGAACTGTTCGAAAGCAGCAGCGACACCCCCGAAGCAACAGAGGCCATGATGGATGCACTGCTGCACCTGATTCGGCCACTGGTGAGCGAAGACATACGCCAACACCCCTCCTGCGCTCCACGGACCCAGGCGCAGTTGCTCAACAGGGCGCAACAGGTGATCAACGACGACCTCGCCAACCCCGAGCTGAGCCCGGCCCTGATTGCCCGGGCCATGGGCTGCTCGCTGCGCACGCTGCATCGGCTGTTCGCCCATGAGGGCATCACCCTTGGCCGCTACATCATGGAGCGGCGTCTGGAACGTTGCGCCGAATCGCTGGCGCAGCACGTCGACCAACAGAAGATATCGGCCGTCGCCTTCGACTGGGGTTTCAGCGACCTGAGTCACTTCTCCAGGGCGTTCAAGGCCCGCTATGGCCAGTCGCCGAAGGACTTCCGCATGGCCGCCTGCAACTGAAGAATACAGCCGGCCCCAAGGACCGGCTGCCGGGTATCAGACTTCGCTCAGGACCCGCCCCAGGTTCTGATAGACCACCGGCCTGCGCCAGCGCAGGTAGCCGGCCAGCAGCAGACCGGACAGCGCCACACCGAGCATGCCCAGCGGAATCAGCTGATTGAAGATCGATTCGCCACCGGTCAGCAGGGCCATGTTGATGACGATCAGGTAGATGCCGTAACCCAGCGCGCCCGCACTCAACAGCGGCGCGATCAGCCGTTGCCAGAGATGGCTGCCCCTGGCATCGCGGCGGAAGAAGGCAATGACGGAGACCGAAGTCATCGCCTGCACGGCCAGAATACCGAGCGTGGCTGGCGCACTGCCCAACGGCAGTACCTGGGTGATCGGATCGGCGCCCTGCACTGCACAGGCCGCAATGATCAACAGCACCAGTGCGGTCTGGAAAATGCTGGCCAACCAGGGAGTCTGATGCCGCGCGTGGGTGAGCGCGAACACCCGCGGCAGCACCCTTTCCCGTCCCAGGGCGAACAGGTAACGCGACAACGAATTGTGGAAGCTGAGCAACACGGCGAACAGGCTGGTGATCAACAGTACATGAATCGAATCAGCGAGCAGCGGCCCTACCCACTCGTTCGCCAGGCGAAACCAGACGGCCCCCGGATCCTGCTCGATGAAAGCCGTTGCATGGGATGGCCCGATGGCAACGATCATCAGCCATGACGACAGGGCGTAGAACCCCATGATGATCAAAAGCGCGAGGAAGGTCGCGCGAGGCAGGGTCTTGTGCGGTTCACGTGCTTCTTCGGCATAGATGGCGGTGGTCTCGAACCCCATGAAGGCGCCGCCCACGAACACCAGCGCCGCGCCCAATCCCGGGGCCAAGACGTTCGATGGCTGCAACGGCGCCAGGCTGAAACCCTCCGGCCCGCCCTGATGAACGATCACTGCCAGGTCGAAGACCGCAATCACCAGCAGTTCGGCGAGCATCAACCAGGCCAGGAAACGCCCGTTGAACTCGACGTTGCGGGTGCCGAAGCACAGGATCAGCGCCGCGTAGCCCATGCTGGCCGCCCACCACGAAAGGCTGATGCCGAAACTCTCCAGCGCCTGCGCGGTGAAAAAGCCGATCAGGCCATAGCAGGCGATCTGCATGCCGGCATACGCGGTGATGGCGAGGAACGCCGAGGCAGTGCCGCACGGCCGCCCCAACCCGCTGGAAACGTAGGCATAGAACGCCCCGGCGTTGCGTACGTACCGCCCCATGGCGACGAAACCCACCGCGAACAACAGGTACACCAGTCCTGCCAGCAGAAACACACCCGGCAGTCCTATGCCGTTGCCCATCAGGATCGCAGTGGGCACCACACCGACCAATCCGGTCAGCGGTCCATTGGTGGCGATCACGAAAAACACGATGCTCCACATGCCCAGGGCATTCTTGCGCAACGTGCCGGTTGTTTGAATATTCGCACTCATGGCATTCATCCGGGGTTATTGAAATTGTTGTGTCCGAACTCGGAGACGATCGGGAGTCCAGCTTAAAAGTGCTCCACCCGGGACGTCTTGGCGATAAGCGCCATTGCTTGACTGACAGTGACACCAGGCCCGCCGCATCCAATGCAGCGCGACAACGACAAACCGGCCGGTTTACTCTGCCGGCTCGATCAAAAGGAGGTAGGCGATGGATTTGAAGTTCAGCCACGTGGACGTACTGGTCGCTGACCTGGAAGCGGCCTGTCACTACTACGCCCGGATACTCCAGGCCAGGATCTCGACGACACAGGTCTGGGACCGCGGCGGCCTGCATGTGCGCTACGCCGTTGCGCTGATCGGGCAGGAACGCTTCATGCTGGTGGAGCCGCTGGCCGGCAACCTGAAGCAGCTCCTCGATACCGTGGGCGAAGGCATGATCTATCGCCACTGCTACACCACGCCGGATATCGAAAAGGCCTACGACGAACTGATCGCCTGCGGGGTCCAGCCGGAAGATGAGAACGGCAATCCCCTGACCCGCGAGGATCTGCAGTCACCCTCCGGAACGCGCATCATCTGGTTGCCCAAGCGCTTCGGGCACTTTTCCATCGAGATTCTGGAAGAGAAGACGCTCGGGGCCTTTCTCGAGAAAGCGTTTGCCTGAGATGCCCCGTGTGATTCAGGCGGCGGCCTAGAAGCCAAAGCGATACCATTTGCTCGCCTGCACGCTTGTGGCCACTTGCGGAGCCCCGGTCGCCTGTTCAACCACGATGGCCGCGGGCTCAGGCAAGCGCTTGCGGGACCAGCGAAATAACGTCGATCGGGCTTGCCTTTTAAATATGGATATCCGTATATTCGATTATCCATATATACAAGGTAGCTCCCGTGATCACTCCCCCCGAGGTCTTCAAGAACCTGGCCGACGAGACACGCGCCCGCGCCACCCTGCTGATCGCCAAGCTGGGCGAACTGTGCGTCTGCGAGCTGATGTGCGCCCTGGATGACAGCCAGCCGAAAATCAGCCGCCATCTGGCGCAACTGCGCAGCAGCGGCCTGCTGCTCGATCGCCGGCAGGGCCAGTGGGTGTATTACCGGCTCAACCCGGAACTGCCCGCCTGGGTCCACGAGATGCTGCACGTGACATTGCACGCCAACGCCACGTGGCTGCAGGACAATGCCGCACGCCTGCAGAACATGGACGACCGCCCCGTACGCACCACCTCCTGCTGCTGACAACCCACCGAGCGAGTCTTTCATGCTGGTCGCCACTGCCGTCTTCGTCTTCACCCTCATTCTGGTCATCTGGCAGCCCAAGGGCCTGGGCGTCGGCTGGAGCGCCGCGCTCGGTGCGAGCATCGCACTGGCTACCGGCGCCGTGTCGCTGCACGACATTCCCACCGTCTGGTCGATCGTGTGGAACGCCACGGCCACCTTCATCGCCGTGATCGTCATCAGCCTGCTGCTGGACGAAGCCGGCTTCTTCGAGTGGGCCGCCCTGCACGTGGCCCGCTGGGCAAACGGCAGCGGTCATCGCCTGTTTGCCTTCTGCGTGCTGCTCGGCGCTGCCGTTTCGGCATTGTTCGCCAACGACGGGGCGGCACTGATTCTCACGCCGATCGTCATGTCGATGCTGCTCGCCCTGCGCTTCCCGCCAGCCGCGACCCTGGCCTTCGTCATGGCTGCCGGCTTCATTGCCGACACCGCGAGCCTGCCGCTGGTGGTTTCCAACCTGGTGAACATCGTCTCGGCCGACTACTTCAGGCTGGGCTTCGCCGAGTACGCTTCGGTGATGGTTCCGGTAAACCTGGCCAGCGTGGCCGCCACCCTGCTGGTGCTGTTCGTGTTTTTCCGTCGCGATCTTCCGAAGCAGTACGCACTCGAGGCCCTTCAGGAACCAAAGACGGCCATCCGTGACCGCGCGACCTTCATCGTTGGCGGGTGGACACTGCTGGTCCTGTTGGGCGGCCTGTTTGCCCTGGAACCCCTGGGCATCCCGATCAGCGGCGTGGCGGCCGCCTGTGCAGCCTGCCTGTTCGCCGTGGCGGCCCGCGGCCAGCGCATTTCTACCCGCCGTGTGCTGCGCGAGGCCCCGTGGCAGGTGGTGGTCTTTTCCCTTGGCATGTACCTGGTGGTCTATGGCCTGAAGAATGCTGGCCTCACGGACCTGCTCACTCATCTGCTCGACCGGCTTGCCGAGCACGGCTTGTGGAGCGCCGCCCTCGGCACCGGGCTGCTCTCGGCGCTGCTGTCGTCGGTGATGAACAACATGCCCAGCGTACTGGTCGGCGCCCTGTCGATCCAGGCCAGCGCTGCCGATGGGCTGGTGCGCGAGGCGATGATCTACGCCAACGTCATCGGTTGCGACCTCGGCCCCAAGCTCACGCCCATCGGCAGTCTCGCCACGCTGCTCTGGCTGCACGTGCTGGAGCGCAAGGGCGTACGCATCACCTGGGGCTACTACTTCAGGGTCGGCGTTCTCCTGACCTTGCCCGTCCTGCTGATCACCCTTTCAGCCCTGGCCCTGCGCCTGAGCCTCTGAAGTCCACCCCGAAGCGAGGAACCCTCCATGCGAGTCCTGTTCATGTGCACGGCCAACAGCTGCCGCAGCATTCTTTGCGAAGCCCTGTTCAACCACCTGGCCCCGTCAGGCTTCGAGGCCGTGAGCGCCGGCAGCTTCCCCAAGGGGCAAGTGCTGCCGCGCAGCCTCGGCACCCTGCAGCAGGCCGGCATTTCCATAGCAGGCCTGAGCAGCAAGGGTAACGAGGCCTTCGAGGACAACCCGCCGGACATCGTCATCACCGTCTGCGACAAGGCCGCCGGCGAAACCTGTCCGGTGTATTTCGGCCCCGCGCTGAAATCCCACTGGGGGCTGGAGGATCCCTCAGAGGTGGTGGGCGACGAGGCGTCGATCGATGCCGCCTTCCACGCCACGCTGGCGCGCATCAGGAAACGCTGCAGTGCCTTTTTCGCATTGCCCTTCGCCACGCTTGATCACGAAGGGCTCAAACGCGAACTGGATCGTATCGGCACACTCTAGGTCGGAGCAGTGGATATCGCCCCACGGCGCCTCTCGCCCCTTCGCCGTTCGTCGATGCCTGTCTGCCGCCACACGCACTACAAGGAAGCGTTGAGCTCGGAAATCAGTTTCTCACGATACCTCAGCGCCTCGACCGAGGCTTCCCCGAGGGAGCTGGCAACCGCGCTCAGCAGCCCCTGGGCGAGCAGCATGAAGGCGCACATGCTGTTGCTGAAGAACAGGCTGTGGTTGGGAACGTAGAAGCTGTGCAGGGCCGACTTCGCCAGCGGCGAACTGGCGGAGTCGGTCAGCGCGATGACGTCGATGCCGTGTCGCGCGGCTACTTCAGCCGTGGCCAGCACACTCGGGGTGTACGGGAAGCAGCTGGCAACCACCAGTACATCGCCGGCATCCATCTGCGCCAGGGCATCGGCCACGCCCTGGCGGCTGGAGTCCAGGGTGCTGACATCGGGACGCAACATCCCCAGGCCGTACGACATGAACAGCGCCAGGGAGTTGAACTGGCGCATGCCATGAATGCGCACGCGCCTTGCCGTGCTCAACCGGGCGACCACCTGGCCGAAGGTCTCGGGGTCGACCTGCTCGACCATGCTGGCGATGTTGGCGCTTTCCTGCCGACCCAGTCGGGCCAGTTGGCTGAGTGCGCCGGAATCATCGTGGCCGACCACCAGCCGGGAAGCCTGGTCACTGTAGAAGCTCTTGCCCTCGGTCAGCTCGCGACGGAACACGTCCTGCAGCTTGCTGAAGCCCGAATACCCCAGGCGCCGGGCCAGGCGGGACAGCGTGGAGGCGTTGACCCCCAGCTGCTCCGCCAATTCGCTGATGGACGAGACGGCAGCGCGCTGGGGGGATTCGATCAGCGACGTGAGCACGCGGGTCGAGCTGCTGCCCAGGGCTATGTCCACCTCTTGTCGCTCGATGGCGGCCAACAGTTCTTTCAAACCGCTGACCGTTTCGGGCAGTTGCTCGCTTGCTTTGCTCATCCGGCCATCCGTTATCTGGAAACAGAAACCACACCCGCTGCGTCCGGCTGCTCCGTCGAGCGGTGGGTATAAACGCGCCATTCTACAGTGCTCGCGGTCAGGGTGAAGACCGCGGTGGCCAGGGTGTTTTCGTCATCCGGGTCATCGGGCGCACAGCGATAGATGGGCAGGGCCGGGTCCGCCTCATCCCGCAACAGCTCAAGGGCCCACGATGGATTGAAGCCCGTCTGCGCCTCTGCCAGCAGGCGCTCCACCCGCTGCTGGCGCGACCCCGAGCTGCCGGTCACCACCTGGCCGACCCCGGCAAGGGCCCCGTGGACCATGTGGTTGGAATGCCCGCCGGGTTGCACCACCTCGACCACGGCCGTTGCGGCGGCGCTCGCCTCGACACTGACCAGCCGCGCCGAACCCGCCTGGCCGAAGGCATGGTGAAAGGCCCCGGCCCTCGGCGTGGTGGCAACGGCGGCAATCGCCTCGTCGATGGACCGGGCATCCAGCGACGCGCGTCCCAGGATCTGGCGGGGCAAGCCGGCGGGAATATCGGTTGGCCGCAGGTTGTTGACGGTGGCGACCACGCCATGCTCATTCACCGCAAAGGTGTGGCCGGGAATGGAACCGGGGTAGATGAAGCTGGTGAAGGCCGCGCCTTCATCGGGCCGGGCATGCACGATCGCGCAATCGTTGCGCAGTTGGGGCAACCCGTCTTCATTGTGCGCAATCAGCGTGCCCTGCGGCGTCCGACCGTAGACGGTGGTACAGCCGTCCACGCTGGCCAGCCCCGCGAAGTCACCGCGGCAGTTCCACAGGAAGACTTCGTCCACCGGCAGTTGCAGCCCGGCGGCCAGGCCTTCGATTTCCTGCCAGTAACGCGGGTAGTGCCGACGCACCAGGGCCTGCATCTGCCGGGCCTTGTCGGAACCGGCCAAGGCAGCCAGTCGTTGCCACAGCGGCAAGGGCCGCAGCCGGGTGTTGACGGCCTCGCGACCGAATTCGCCCAGGCGCAAACCCAGGTCGTACGCGCTGCCGGCAATGTGAAGTTGAGCGAGCATGGTTAGGCGACCTTATGACACGTGCTGGAGAAATTCCCGCAGGCGCGGGCTGGGCGGGTTGGCGATCAGCGTTTCAGGTTCGCCGTCCTCGGCGATGCGCCCCTTGTCGATGAAAATCAGCCGGCTCGCCACCTTGCGCGCGAAGTCGACCTCATGGGTCACGATCACCATGGTCATGCCTTCTTCGGCCAGGGCCTTCATCACCGTCAGCACTTCATGGCGCAGTTCGGGATCCAGCGCCGAGGTCGGCTCATCGAACAGCATCATCTTCGGTTTCACCGCCAGGGCACGGGCAATCGCCACGCGCTGTTGCTGGCCGCCGGACAGTTGCGACGGGTAATGGTCGGCGCGCTCGGCCAGCCCCACCTTGGCCAGCAGCTCACGCCCCAGTGCATGCGCCTCGGCCTTGCCCGCCCCCTCACCCGGATGGGCCCGAAGGCGACGTTTTCGAGTGCGGTCATTTGCGGAAACAGGTGAAACTGCTGGAACACCATGCCCGCCTCCTGGCGGATGAGCCGCTCATCCACCTTGGGGTCGTTGACCCGCAGGCCATCGACGATCAGCTCACCCTCGGTGACGTCCTCAAGCTTGTTGATGCAGCGCAACAGGGTGGACTTGCCCGAACCCGACGGCCCGATGATGACCACCACCTCGCCGCTGGCAATACTGAGGTCGATGTTGTGCAGCACCTGGGTACTGCCGAAGTGCTTGGAAACGTTCTTGAATTCGATCATAGGATTTTGAGTCTCGCTTCCATACGGCGCAGGACGTAGCTGAGCACCAGGGTAATGACCAGGTAGATCACCGCGACCGCGGACCAGATCTCCATGGCCCGGAAGTTGCCGGCGATCACTTCCTGGCCCTGGCGGGTCAGCTCGGCCACGCCGATGACGATGAACAGGGACGTATCCTTGATGCTGACGATCCACTGGTTGCCCAGCGCCGGAATCATCCGGCGAAATGCCAGCGGCGCGATGACGTAGCGCAGCGTGTCGCGGCGGGACAACCCAAGCGCCAGGCCGGCTTCACGGAACCCGTTGTTGATCGACAGCACCGCGCCCCGGGTGATTTCGCCGATGTAGGCCCCCGAGTTGAGCATGATGGTGGTGACGGCGGCACTGAACGGGTCGATGCGCACCGGAATCATCAGGGGCAAGGCAAAGTAGATGAACATCACCTGCACCATGATCGGGGTGCCACGGATCAGTTCGATGAAAACCAGCGCTACCCGACTGCTGAGGAACCCGCCGTAAGCGCGGGCAAAGCCCGCGATCACGCCGATGACGGCGCCGCCGATCAGGCCCAGGATGGAAATCCAGAGCGTGAGTTTGGCGCCTTCCAGCAAAACGGGGAGCGCATCCCAGATGGCGCTCCATTGAAAATGCATAACCGGAAACTCTCAAGAAAAGCGGAAGGGATTACTGCGGCTGGGTGCCGAACCATTTCTCGTAGATGCGCGCGTAGGTGCCATCCTCACGCAGCTTTTTCAGCGCCGCGTTGACCGGCTCGCGCAGTTCGCTGCCCTTGGGGAAGCCGATACCGTACTGCTGCGCCATCATCTGGCTGCCCACCGCCTTGACCTGCCCTTCGCCGGCCGTCTTGATGTAATAGAGCACGTTGGGCGTGTCGTGCATGGCGGCATCGACACGACCGGTACGCAGTTCCAGGTACGCATTGTCGATGTTCGGGAACTGGCGCAGTTCCCTGGCCTTGAAGTTGGCCTTGGCATAGTCGGCCGCCGAGGTGCCGCTCTTCACCGCCACGGTCTTGCCGGCGACGTCCGCTTCGCCCTTGATGCTGTCGTTATCGCTCTTGACCATCAGCAAAAAGCCGCTGTCGTAGTAGCCGTCGGAAAAGTCGATGGCCTGCTTGCGCTCTTCCTTGATGGTGATCCCCGCCAGGGCGGCGTCCACGTTATGGGTCTGCAGGGCCGGGATGATGCCGTTGAAATCCATCGGCTTGAGGCTGTACTTGACGCCCATCTCCTTGGCGATGGCCGCCCAGAGATCGATATCGAAGCCGACATACTCATTGCCCTGCTTGAACTCGAACGGCACGAACGCCGTGTCCGTGGCGATCAACAGTTCCTTGTCGGCGGCCTGGGAAGTGCAGGTGATGGCAAGGGCCACAGCTGCGAGCGATACCTTGAAGAATTTTTTCATCGTCTTTCCTCTGCAAAAGGGGGCTCGATCACCGATGTCGGTGCGAGGGAAAGCGGCAGTCAGTACGTATGGGGCGGGCCCCTGATTGTTTTTAGGTGGCGAGTCCATGCCAGGGATTCCAGCGAGCAGTGACTCTGCACTTGCTGCAATGCAAATATCCGTTGCTTCATTGTCATATGCAAGTATTATTTGCACGAACTTTGGAGGAATCATGAGCCACGTACTGCACCGAAGCTTCACCCAAACCTATCCCACCGCCGTTGCGGGCGACGGGCCGTACCTCATCGACAGCACTGGGCGCCGGTATCTGGATGCGAGTGGCGGTGCAGCGGTCTCGTGCCTGGGCCATAGCGATCCGCAGGTGATCGAGGCCGTCAGGCAGCAGATCGGGCAACTGGCCTATGCGCATACTTCGTTCTTCACCACCGAGGTGATGGAAGAGCTGGCGGATTTTCTGGTGGCCCGCGCGCCGGCCGGCCTGGAGTCGGTGTACTTCGTATCGGGGGGCTCCGAAGCCATCGAGACCGCACTGAAGCTGGCCCGGCAGTACTTCGTGGAAATCGGCCAGCCAAGTCGCCGGCATGTCATTGCGCGCCGCCAGAGCTACCACGGCAACACGTTGGGCGCGTTGGCGGCGGGCGGCAATGAGTGGCGTCGCCGCCAATTCGAGCCGCTGCTGATTGACGTCAGCCATGTCAGCCCCTGCTACGCCTACCGCGAGCAGCGCGACGGCGAAACTGCCGAACAGTTTGCCACTCGCCTTGCCCTCGAACTGGAGGCGGAAATCCTCCGCCTGGGGCCGGCCAATGTCATGGCCTTCGTCGCCGAGCCGGTGGTGGGAGCCACCCTGGGTGCGGTCACGGCGGTCCCCGGGTACTTCCGGCAGATCCGGCAGGTGTGCGACCGCTACGGCGTGTTGCTGATCCTGGACGAAGTCATGTGCGGCATGGGGCGTACCGGCTCACTGTTCGCCGCCGAGCAGGAAGGTATCAGCGCCGATCTGATCACCATCGCCAAGGGGCTGGGGGCCGGCTACCAGCCGATTGGCGCGACACTGGTCAGTGCCCGCATACGCGACGCCATCGCGAACGGTTCCGGCTACTTCCAGCACGGGCACACCTACATCGGCCACGCTACGGCATGCGCCGCGGCGCTGGCGGTGCAGAAGGCCATCGAGCAGCGCGGCCTGCTCAATCGGGTGATCGACAGGGGCAATGCATTGCAGGCTCGCCTGATGGAAGTGCTGGGCAACCATGCCCATGTCGGCGATATCCGCGGACGCGGCCTGTTCCAGGGCCTTGAACTGGTCGCCGACCGGCAGGACAAGACCCCGTTCGCCCCCGAACTCAAGCTGCACGCACGCCTCAAGAAAGCCGCCATGAATGAAGGTTTGATGTGCTATCCGATGGGGGGCACGGTGGATGGCCAATACGGCGACCATATCCTGCTGGCACCGCCGTTCATCATCGATGAACACCACATCGACGAGATCACCCACAAGCTGGCCCGCGCCATCGACGTGGCCATCAACGCACTCTGACGGAGCCCCCATGGAAATCAGATCCCGACTGACCCCGTTGCCAGCCGGCAACATGAGCGAAGATCAGCAGCGCGTACTCACCGACATCCTCAAGGGGCCGCGTGGCAACCTCGACGGGCCGTTCCTGGCGTGGATCCACAGCCCTGCGCTGGCCGATCACGCCCAGCGCCTGGGAGCGTTCTGCCGGTACGGCACGCGCCTTGAGCTGCGCCTGACCGAACTGGCGATATTGACCACTGCCGCCTGGTGGCGCTCCCAGGCCGAGTGGCAGATCCACGAGCCCATCGCCAGATCCGCCGGCTTGTCCGGGGCGATCATCGATGCCTTGAGGGCACAGCAGGCCCCTTGTTCGAGGCGGCAGACGAACAATGCGTCTACGACATCGGCCAATCGCTCCACGAGACTCGGCGCGTGCCAGCCGACCTCTATGAACAGGGCGTGGCGCTGTTCGGCGAGCCGGGACTGGTCGAACTGATCGGTGTGTATGGCTACTACACGCTGGTGGCGATGACGCTCAACGTGTTTGAAGTCCGGCGTGACCCGAACGTGCCGTTGCCGTTTGACGAGTCGCTTGGCTGATGTGCCCGCCTGTTGATTGCGGTTTCACGACTTGTTTCGCCGGCGTCATCGAGGGTTTCCTGAAGCGCCGCAACCCTTGATCCCCATGGCGGCTCCCTGGCACGGAGCCGCCTTCCAGGCACCGTGCAACCGTCACACTTTCGTCATCACAGATGCCCTCTGCTGGAAAGGCGACCCCGCGCTCGTTGTTGTGCGAGGAACTGCCTGAGATAGCGATAGGTCACCCCAAACGGAGCCACTGCCTGAGTGCCCTCTCACCTTCAGACCGAATGATATATCGAGTAAGGGTCCAATGTTCTTCACACGTGCCAAGCTACGCCGGGACATAGCCGCCAAGTGGATAGGCTTTCATAGGGTTTGACTGACTAGTCACTATTGACTATACCGTCTCCCAGGGACGGAACCCGGTCATCGACGATCTCAGGAGAGATCGTTGCGAGTTGAAGTCACTCCCGCCCCTTCTGGTACAGCAGTACGCGAAAGGAAGCCGGGTCAATTCGCGTTGTCATGGAAGGACAAAACGCCTTGAGCATTCTCGATAGCAGCATCAAACCGTCCGCAGAGGACCAGGCCGACCGTTTCACCGCACGCCATCTCGGCGACTGGCTGGTGTTCTGCCTGATTCTCTACATCAGCAGTGAACTGGACCGCCTCCTGGGGCTCTGGCTGCTCCTGATCCCCCTGCTCGCTGCGCCCGCGCTGGTCGCATCCGGCAGTTTCATCGTAGGGTTCGCGGCCAATCTCTGGACGCGCCGCTGGAAACGCCTGGTGTCAGTCGTCGTAGCCCCCGTCATTACCGTCGGCCTGCTGACGGCCTCGTACCACTATGGCGTGGATGCCGGCTGGGTGAGCTTTCAGTTGAAGCGGCATGTCTACCTGGAAACGATTCGCAGCCTGCCGCAGTCGTCGGCCAAGTACCATGAGTGGAGTTGGGGCTCAACGGGTGGCGATGTCGGCACGAACGTGGCCTATACCCTCGTCTATGACGAAACGGACAAGCCACTGACCCAGCCCAGGAACGACAGGCAATGGCAGGATAATGCGTCGGTGCAGCCCTACGGGCATCACTTTTTCCTGGTGACCGAGCTGCGTTGAGGATCGCTACGACCTGGTCGGGATGATCCTCAACCAGGGCCATCGAGCCTGATAGCTTCTTGCTTTGGGCTCGAACAGGTTCGGATCAGGGTATTCGGGGTTGATACGCAGAATGCCCTGCTCCACGTCAGCCAGCCCATACGGCGCATAGACTTCCCCCGAGGCGACATCCAACCCGATGCACGTCCCGGCAATCAGGTAGCGGTCGATCCCCTCCCGGGTCGAATGCAGCTGGGAGTAGGAGCGGCCAAACCGCTCCTCGTACCAAAGATGGACGCGGGCCTGGTTCCTCACCTCGATATTGACCCCGAGATCCTGGAACAGTCGCTCGACCGAGCGGATAACCGCATCCTCGGCTTCCCAGGACAGGTCCTCATCAAAGTAGAAAACGTCGTAGTCCTTTATCCCCCAGTCTGCCGGCAGTTTCGCCTGGTGATTCCACACGGCCTGGAACAGGCAGCCTGCGGTGAGCATGCACTGGTTCAGGCCCAGCGAAGGCAGGCGTGCGGTGATTTGAGCGTTGGCCGGATTGAGCATCGCCAGGCTGATCAGGCGTTCGACAGTCAATGTCATATGGGAGTCCTCTGGGATCTACTGCTCGCCGTGCTGTGGCGCTGGTGCCCAGCGGCGCCGAACACGGGTTCATCCTGGCTCAGGGGCGTGTCACGCAAACGCGATACCTGATCCATCGATCGAATTCATCCTCCGGGTCCTGGTGAGTTTCAAGCACCTCCAGGAACCCGCAACGCTCAAGCCCCGTCAGGTCCTCAAGCGTCCACCCTGCGGGGAAATCGCTGGAAACATCCTTGCCCTGATGCTCGATCCAGTGGAAGGCCCCGAAAGGCAGGTAGCCCAGCCACTCCGACTTGTAGGTGATCTCGTCCACTGCGCTGGCTGCCACCAACGCCTTGATCCTGTCCTGGATGCTGCCTTGCCTATCACTCATTCTGCTCTCGCTGTTCCACGCAAGGCCAATACTGCCAGCACTGCGACCCAGATCACCGACACCCCATAGTTGAATCGCTGGTACAGGCCAAACAGGTGCCCCTCGGCGAAGGCCTTGGCCATCATCGCCACGGTAACGATCGACAGGATGACACAGATTGCCGAAAACACGCCGAAGCCGGATGACGACAGCAGTCGCTTGCCGAGGAACACCCAGAACAATGCCGCCAGCGTCAGCGAAACGAACATCACCAGCCCCGACAGGTTGTGGATCTGTTGCGAGAGCGATGGCTGGGCAGGCACGCAACCCTGGTCACAGGAGAAGTAGCCGGCGGCCAGGCTCGCCAGGCCATGCACGAAGATCAGCGCCGCACTGAGCAGCGCCAGCCGCGAGTCCCTGAAGCGTCTGGCCAGCCCCCAGGCAAAGAGCATGAACCACAGCCCCAACGGGAAGTTGTTCACCCATGCAGAGAAGCTGTGGGTGGGTGCCCCCTCGGCGCCCAATTGACTCATGGCCAGTTCCAGATGGCTGTAGCCCGGATAGGCGAGCGCAGTCAGGGCAACCCCCAGGAACAGCCAGAACGGAATCAGTACGCCCAATCCCAGCAAGGCACGATCGGTGGTTTTCACGGTATGGCGCTCCCTTGTCTTGTAATGATCAATCCGCGCTCCATGCTAGGGAACAGCCCTCTCATGCGTTACCGATTTTTTTGCAAGGCAGCTTGCGCATGCGTCATGATGCCGCCCCCGCCCCATGGATGGCCCTCAATGACTAGACGCCTGCCGAGCACCTCCGCGCTGCTCGCCCTGGAAGCCGCCGCTCGCCACCAGAGCTTCGCCAAGGCCGCACAGGAACTGGCACTGAGCGAAGGTGCGATCAGCCGCCAGATCGCCAAGCTGGAGGACTTCATCGGGGTAAGGCTGTTCCATCGCGTGGGCAACCGCGTCGAACTGTCCGCTCCCGGCGCCAGCTATGCGGCACGCATGCGCACGGCGCTGGCCGACATCGAACGCCATACCCGCCAGTTGATGAGCGACACGCAAGGCACGACCTCACTGGAAATCGGCGTGATCCCGACCCTCGCCAGCCGCTGGCTGATCCCCAGGCTCGCGCGGTTTCGGGAGCGTCACCCGGACATCGAAGTCAATCTGCGCGAAAGGACGCAGCCTTTCTCTCTTGAGGAAAGCGACCTGCATGCGGCCATCAACTACGAGCACGCGACCTGGCAGCCGATGAAGGTGCAGTCGCTGTTCGAGGAACCCGTGGTCGCGGTCTGCCATCCACGCCTGGCCGACAGCGTGGCGCACAACATGCCACTGCTGCACAAGCATAAAAGCCCCTACGGTTGGGACCGCTACGCGCAGCTCGCCAACCTGCAACTGCCCGGCATTTCGGCAGGCCCTACCTATGATCGCTACGCGCTGCTGATTGAAGCGGCCAAGGCCGGCATTGGCATGGCCCTGGTGCCGCGGCTTTATGTCGAGCAGGAATTGAAGGAAGGCCGGCTCAGTGCGCCATGGCCAACGTTCACCCAGTTGAGCGAACGTTATGTGCTGGTCACCCGACCTGCAGCGCAGCGCCCGCCGGCGCTGGAGAAGTTCGAACGCTGGCTGATCGAGGAAGGCGCCAGTCACCTTCCCGCGTGATCAGAACACCAGCTTGTAGCCGATGGTGAACAGCATCAACGCCAGGAACGGCCGCAGGAATCCGTCGGCCACCCGTCCGGCCAGATGACTGCCAAGGTAGATCCCGGGCAACGAGCCCATCAACAGGAAGCCCAGCAGTTCCCAGTTCATGTTGCCCATGCCCGCATGCCCCAGGCCCGCCACCAGCGTCAGTGGCACCGCATGGGCGATCTCGGTGCCGACCAGGCGCCGGGTCGGCAGGAACGGATAGAGGATGAACAACGCCACCGTGCCCAGGGCCCCGGCGCCGATGGAGGTCAGCGCCACCATGGTGCCCAGGACCAGGCCGGTCAGCACAGTCAGGCCGTTCAGCTTGGGCGCGCTGATTCGCGAGTGGTCGACGCCGCGCTGGTGGGCGAACCTCAGCAAGGCCTTCTTGAACAGCACCGCCAGCGCCGTCAGCAACAGCACCACGCCGAGCGCCTGCTTGATGATGCGGTTCAGTTCATCGGGCGCCTCGTTCAGGCTGCTGAGAAACCACAGGGTCAGCAACACTGCCGGCACGCTACCGAGGGTCAGCCAGCCGGTGATCTTCCAGTCGATATTGTCGTTGCGCTTGTGCACCAGCACGCCACCGGACTTGGTGATGGCCGCATAGAGCAAGTCCGTACCCACGGCGGTTGCCGGGTTGATACCGAACCACAACAGAATCGGCGTCATCAGCGAGCCGCCACCGACGCCCGTCATCCCTACGATAAAGCCGACCACCAAGCCTGCTACGACAAAACCGAAATTACCGACATCCATTAGCAAACCCTGGGCGAGACGACCAAAACAGGCGCGCAGCATAGCGGTTAATCTTATGACCGTTTATAAAAATAAAATCTATCGTTATAACCAGATCAATGATCAGACTGACGCTTTCTCTGTTTCAGCAGAGGGATTTGCCTCCTTGAGAACACCTCATAACCCCAGGGGGAACCGGGAGGAAACCCCGAACAGCAAGGGGTCAATGTCAGTACTGTGATCAGCGCCCCGGCTGCCACTGCGGATACTGCACCAGCCCTTCGTACCGCAACCACGGCACATCATGGGATACCCAGATGTGCTGCTCGGGGATCACCCCCGGGTCCTCGTCCAACGTCGCCACTCGCACGATCACCACCGGCATGTTCAGCCGCTCGGCCATCAGGTGCGAGCCACAGCGCGAACAGAAATGCCGCAGCTTGCCAGGTGACGACTCATAGGCCGTCAGCGCGTCCCGCCCCGTCTTCCAGCGAAAGTGTTCACGCTTGACGCCGGCCGTGCTGGCAAACGCTGCCGCGTGGGTCTTGCGGCAGGTCTGGCAATGGCAATGCCCGATCGGCATGTCGAGCGCATCGACTTCATAGGTGACCGTTCCACACGCACAACTGCCCTTCATATCGGCTCCCGGCTCATGGCTGATTCGAGGGCATCCTACACCGCTGCCGCAGCAGGCGTCAGGTCGCGCGAGGCATCAATCCCGGCGCAGGCAGCAATAGGCCTCGGTGCGATAGGGAAAGGCAACGGTTTCCTGGCCACGCAAGGCCGGATGGGTCTGAATCAGCTGTTGAAGCTGATCGGCGACAGCGGCCTTTTCCGCCGGCGCTAACGCCGCGATGAAACTGACCGACAGGAATCGATCGATGATCACCTCCCGGGGCGTCCCCACATGGCTGTACTCGAAACGGCTCAGTTGCGGCGCCGAGAAGTAGCGACTGTCGTTGAAGGGCAAGCGCCAGGCACCGGTATGAAAACGCGGCGTGTCACCCTCGTAGGGCGTGATGATCCGGGTGATCTGCGCCACCCAGTCCACCGATTCGTCGCGCACGTTCCACACCAGCCCCAACCGACCGCCCGGCCTGAGTACCCGATGGATCTCGGCCAGCGATGATTCATGGGCAAACCAGTGAAAGGCCTGGGCACAGGTCAGCGCATCCGCGCTGCCGGCGTCCAGCGGCATGGCGTCGGCGGTGCCCGACAGCGCGCGCACCTGCGGCAGGCGCGCCAACAGCTCGGCGCGCATGGCCTCCACCGGTTCGACCGCGGTCACCATGGCCCCGGTCTGACTGAGCAGGCGGGTGAACTTGCCGGTGCCGGCGCCCAGATCGATTACCCGGGCAGTGGGGACGGCGCCCAGGGTGTCACGCAACCATGGCAGCAACTCGGCGGGATAGTCAGGGCGCCCCTGGGCGTAGGTCTTGGCTTCGGCGCTGAAGCCGACTTGTGCAGCCTGGTGAACACCCGACATACCAGCGATCTCCGTAGGTCAATACTGCAGGATACTACCCGAATCAGTCATCCAGATCCTTGGGCGCGGCAGGCGCCTTGCCCGGTTTTTCCGCCTTGCCGGGCTTGCCGCCCTTCTCCGGCTTGGCTTCGGCGGCGGCCGGGGCTGGCGCGGGTGTCGGCGCGACGGTGGCTTTCTCGGCAGCCGGCAAGTCATCGACCGCCTTGAACACCTCGGCGATCGGCAACGGCCCGTCATGCTCGAGGGTCTTCTGCTGGCCGTCCTTGCCCACCAGAATCACCGTGGACTTGCCTTCCGGTGTGACACCCAGCTTCAGTCCACGGATCAGCGCCATGGTGGTCGGCTGCTCCATGTATTTGTCGGCGCGCTTGCCCACCGTCTGGGCTACTTCGTACAGCACCAGTTGACGCTCGTCGAACGCCTTGCGGTTGGCCGGCTCGTCAAGGGCCTTCTTCAGACCGACCAGGGTCGGGTCCGCGGTGCTCGGTGCAATCACCACCAGTGCGCGGGATTTTCCGAAGTCCTGGGCCAACGGAGAGTCGACATCGGCGGCCAGCAACGGGCCGGACGCGAAGATCGACAGGGCGGCGAGGGTCAAAGACCGGACGAACATACACACCTCCTTTGAATATTCATGGGGTAATGATTGCGCATCGTAGGAAAAGATCCACACAGGGCCGAGTTATTTCTCAAAATTCAGGTAACGGGATCTTTCTTCCAACAGGATATCGAACAGCGCCTGGGCCGCCGTGGACAACTCATGGCCCGGTTTGGTCAACACGCCGATGGCCCGCTCGACCACAGGCCCATGCAGGGTGAGGCAACGCGCACCCAGCTCGCGCATCTGCCCGACACACAGCGCCGGCACCGCGCTCACGCCCAGGCCACTGGCGACCATGCGCCCCACCGTCGCCAGTTGATGGCTCTCGAACTCCACCGGCAAGGTCATGCCCCGGGCATGCAGGTGCTCCTCGAGCATCACCCGCACATTCGACGGGCGCTGCAAGGTGATGAAGGGCTCACGCAGCAAGGTGTCCCAATCGATCTCGGCCGCGTCGGCCAGCGGCGAATCCGCTGGCACCACGGCCACGAAGCGATCGATGTACAGCGGCGTAAAGCGTAGCGACGAGTTCTGCAGCGGCTCGAAGGCCACGCCCAACTCCACCTGGCGATCGCCGACCATCTCCAGTACCTGCTCGTTGATCACATCGTTCACCGCCACGTTGACCTGCGGGTAGCGCGCGCGAAAGGTTTTGAGGATCGGCGGCAGCAGGTTGCCGGCGAACGACGGCATCGCCGCCAGGGTCACCCGGCCGCGCTGCAGGGTGAAACGTTGGCGCAATTCATCCTCGGCATTGTCCCAGTCGGCGATCAGGCGCCGGGCCAGCGGCACCAGCGCCTCGCCCTCTGGAGTCAGGGCGACGTTGCGGGTGTTGCGACTGAACAGGCGCCCGCCCAGCCCTTCCTCCAACGCCTTGATGGTCAGGCTCAGGGCCGATTGCGAGAGGAACAGCCGTTCACCGGCCACGGCGAAACTCAGGCTCTGGGCAACGGCGAGAAACGCCCTAAGCTGTTTGACGGTCATCGGAATTTTCTCATGGCAGCGGGCATTTATTGAGTTTTCTCAATCAATCAAACCTAAAAATCAACTTAACAAATATATTTCCCGGAGCAACACTCTGTCCAAAGGTCGTGAAGGCCAACGAACAACAAAAGAGGATCATGCAGATGGCAGGTTTCGATAAACGCGTGGCGTCCTACGAGGAGGCCCTCGCCGGCCTCGAAGACGGCATGACCGTACTCTCCGGCGGCTTCGGCCTGTGTGGCATCCCGGAAAACCTGATCGCCGAGATCAAGCGCCGTGGCACCCGCGACCTCACCGTGGTTTCCAACAACTGCGGCGTCGATGGTTTCGGCCTCGGCGTGCTGCTCGAAGACCGGCAGATCCGCAAGGTGGTGGCATCCTACGTCGGCGAGAACGCCCTGTTCGAGAAGCAACTGCTCAGCGGGGAAATCGAAGTGGTGCTGACCCCGCAAGGTACCCTGGCCGAGAAGATGCGCGCCGGCGGGGCTGGCATTCCGGCCTTTTTCACCGCCACCGGCGTCGGCACCCCCGTGGCCGAGGGCAAGGAAACCCGTGAATTCAACGGCCGCCCGTACCTGATGGAAGAATCCATCACCGGCGACTTTGCCATCGTCAAGGGCTGGAAAGCCGACCATTTCGGCAACGTCATCTATCGCCATACCGCACAGAACTTCAACCCGCTGGCGGCCACCGCCGGCCGGATCACCGTGGTCGAAGTCGAGGAAATCGTCGAACCGGGCGAACTGGACCCGGCGCAGATCCATACCCCGGGCATCTACGTCGACCGGATCATCTGCGGCACGTTCGAGAAGCGCATCGAACAGCGCACCGTGCGCAAGTAATCCCCGGCCCCCTCGACTTACGGAGAACAAGAACATGGCACTTTCCCGCGAACAAATGGCCCAGCGCGTCGCCCGCGAGCTGCAGGACGGCTTCTACGTCAACCTCGGCATCGGCATCCCGACCCTGGTCGCCAACTACATCCCGGCCGGCATGGAAGTCATGCTGCAATCGGAAAACGGCCTGCTCGGCATGGGCGCCTTCCCCACCGAAGACGCGGTCGACGCCGACATGATCAACGCCGGCAAGCAGACCGTCACCGCCCGTATCGGCGCGTCGATCTTCTCCTCCGCCGAATCCTTCGCGATGATCCGCGGCGGCCACATCGACCTGACCGTACTCGGCGCCTTCGAGGTCGACGTGCAGGGCAACATCGCCTCCTGGATGATCCCCGGCAAACTGGTCAAGGGCATGGGCGGCGCCATGGACCTGGTGGCCGGCGCCGAGAATATCATCGTCACCATGACCCATGCCTCCAAGGATGGCGAATCGAAGCTGCTGTCCCAATGCAGCCTGCCGCTGACCGGCGCCAATTGCATCAAGCGCGTGCTGACGGACCTGGCCTACCTGGAAATCGAAAATGGCGCTTTTGTCCTCAAGGAACGCGCTCCTGGCGTCAGCGTCGAAGAGATTGTCAGCAAGACCGCGGGTAAACTGATCGTTCCCGACCATGTGCCTGAAATGCAGTTTTCCTGATGAGGAATGAAGCGATGCAAGACGTAGTGATTGTTGCCGCCACCCGTACGGCGATCGGCAGCTTCCAGGGTGCGCTGGCCAACGTCAGCGCGGTGGATCTCGGTGCGGCGGTGATCCGCCAGTTGCTGAGCCAGACCGGCCTGGACGGTGCGCAGGTCGATGAAGTGATCATGGGCCAGGTGCTCACCGCCGGTGCCGGCCAGAACCCGGCGCGCCAGGCCGCGATCAAGGCCGGCCTGCCCCACGCCGTGCCGGCCATGACTCTGAACAAGGTCTGCGGTTCGGGCCTCAAGGCCCTGCACCTGGGCGCCCAGGCTATCCGCTGCGGCGATGCCGAGGTGATCATCGCCGGAGGCCAGGAAAACATGAGCCTGTCCAACTACGTGCTGCCCGGTGCCCGCACCGGCCTGCGCATGGGCCATAGCCAGATGATCGACACCATGATCAGCGACGGGCTGTGGGACGCGTTCAACGACTACCACATGGGCATCACCGCCGAGAACCTGGTGGCCAAGTACGACATCAGCCGTGAAGCCCAGGATGCCTTCGCCGCCGCCTCGCAGCAGAAGGCCGTGGCCGCCATCGAGGCCGGGCGTTTCGTCGACGAGATCACGCCGATCCTGATTCCCCAGCGCAAGGGCGACCCGCTGGCATTCGCCACCGACGAACAGCCACGCGCCGGCACCACGGCCGAGGCGCTGGCCAAACTCAAGCCGGCGTTCAAGAAGGACGGCACGGTGACCGCGGGCAACGCCTCGTCGCTGAACGACGGCGCCGCCGCGGTGATCCTGATGAGCGCCGCCAAGGCCAAGGCCCTGGGCCTGCCGGTGCTGGCGAAGATCGCCGGTTATGCCAACGCGGGTGTCGACCCGGCGATCATGGGCATCGGCCCGGTCAGTGCGACCAGGCGCTGCCTGGAAAAGGCCGGCTGGAGCCTGGAGCAACTGGACCTGATCGAAGCCAACGAGGCCTTCGCCGCCCAGTCGCTGTCGGTGGGCCAGGAACTGGGTTGGGACGCCAGCAAGGTCAACGTCAATGGTGGCGCCATTGCATTGGGCCATCCGATCGGCGCCTCGGGTTGCCGGGTGCTGGTGACCCTGCTGCACGAAATGATCAAGCGTGATGCGAAAAAAGGCCTGGCGACCCTGTGCATCGGCGGTGGCCAGGGCGTGGCGCTGGCGATCGAGCGTTAAAAAAGGCCCCTTCGCGGGCAAGCCCGGCTCCTGCGCAATGGATGTCCGATCCTTCTGATGGGAGCCGGCTGCCACCGCAGAACGAGTGCTATCCTCGACTCATGTTTCCATGCCTGTCGAGGCCAGCCCCCGCATGATTCTCGTCCTGCTGCCCCACTGCGACTACGACCCCACCGAAAGCAGCGTGCCCTGGCAGTATCTGCAGCGTGCCGGCATCGAAATCCGTTTCGCCACCCCCGAAGGCACCGTCGCCCATGCCGACCCGCGCCTGGTGGAACACGGCTTCGGCCCACTCAATCCGCTGCTGATGACCCGCAAGCCCGACCTGGACAGCTATCGGGCTATGCTTGCCGACCCGCACTTCCAGCATCCCCTGGCCTACGCCGATGTCGACCCAACGCAATTCGACGGCCTGCTGGTCCCTGGCGGCCACGCCGATGGCATGCGCAGCCTGCTGGACTCCGAGGCGGCGAAACGGATCGCCCTGCACTTCTTCAAGACCGGCAAACCGATCGCCTCGGTCTGCCACGGCCCGCTACTGTTCGCCCGTACCCTCGACCCCGACACGGGCCGCTCGGTGCTGTACGGACGCAAGGTCACCGGCCTGCTGTCGATGACCATGGAATTGGCCGCCTGGCTGATTACCGCGCCGTGGCTCGGTCGCTACTACCGCACCTACCCGCAGACCGTCGAAGCCGAGATCAAGACCGTGCTCGCCAGCCCCGGGGACTTCATCAGCGGGCCACCGGCGCTGCTGCGTGACTCGGCCAGTAAACCCGGACGCGGCTTCACCGTCCGTGACGGCAACCTGCTGACCGCGCGGTGGCCCGGCGACTGCCATCGCCTCGCCACCGAATGGCTGAAGATGATCAAGGAAACGCGCAACGCCTGAGCCGAATTAACCGCCCTGGCTGTTCAAGGTCGAAACGGCTACAGGCAACCGTGACACTCAAGCCCTGCCCGGCTGCCGGGTGAGCATCACCTCCAGCTCGACCGTGTGCACGAAGCACAGCTTGTTGCCTTCCGGGTCGCGGCAGTAGGCGCCGTAGTAATCGGCCGCATAGTGGGGCCGCAGGCCCGGCGCGCCCTCGTCCCTTGCGCCCAGGGCCAGGGCACGGTCCCAGGCCGCCTGCACCGCCGCCCGGGACGGTGCGGCGAAACTCACCTGCACACCGTTGCCCCAGGTCGCCGGCAGGCCGTTGAACGGCTCCTGCACGAAAAAGTGCGGCCAGTCCCAACCCGGCAACCGCCAGCCGGCGCCCGGCGGGCCGCCATCCTGCTCATCGGCCATGCGCACCAGGCCGAGTTCGGCCAGTACAGCTTCGTAGAAGGCAATCATGCGCGGCAGGTCCCGCGCGCCGAGCTGGATATGACTGAACATGGGAATCCTCCCTGATGAATGGCAGGTCGCTCAGTCGAGCCTGAAGGCGTCGTCCAGCGGAATGCGATAACCGTTGGCCAGCCGGTTGGTTTCGTTGGCCATGCCGACCACCGCCTGCAGTTCGCCGAACATCGCGTCGGTCATCCCCGCCTTGCGCGCCGCCGCGGTGTGGGAGGCGATGCAGTACGGGCAGTTGTTGGTGACGCTGACGGCGACATAGATCAGTTCCTTGGTCAGCGGGTCCAGGGCGCCGGGGGCCATGATCTCCTTGAGGCTGTCCCAGGTGCGGCGCAGGGTCGGCGGATGCGCGGCCAGGCACTTCCAGAAGTTGTTGACCTGCTCGACCTTGCGGGTCTGCATGATGTCATCGTAAACCGCGCGTACTTCGGGGCTGGCGTCTTCGTATTCGGTCAGGTGCTGGGACAACATGGAGCTTCCTCGCAATGAATGGATTAGCACGTCAAGGCGCCTACGTTACGCCTTCTGCCCGCGCAGACGAAAGCTCCCCGGACTCTCCCCCGTCCATTGCTTGAAGGCCCGGTGGAACGCACTCGGCTCGCGAAAGCCGACTTCCAGGGCGATCTCGGCAATGCTCGTGCGGGTGCTGCGCAGGCGCTCGAAGGCGATGGCGCGACGGACTTCGTCCTTGATCTCCTGGTAGGAAAATCCCTCACGCTGCAAGGCCCGGCGCAGGCTGGCCAGGTGAATGCCGAATTCGTCGGCCAGTTGCTCCAGGGTCGGCCAATGATCGTAGCCGCACGAACGCAGCCGCTGGTGCACCCGGGCACTGAAGCCCTCGCGATTGCGAAACCGGATGAACACCGACTGCGGCGCATCGCGCAGGAACCCATAGAGCGACTTGCGGTCGGCCAGCACCGGCAGACGCAGGTACTCGCGCTCGAACTCGATTTCGGTGACCGCCGCGTCGAACTCGACATAGGCGCCCCACAGCAGGTGCTCGTCGCCATGGGGTGGCCGGGCATAGGCGAAGCGTGCACGACTGATGGGAATCCGCCGGCCGGCCAGCCAGCACATCAGGCCGACGATCAGGATCAGGAAGGTTTCGGTAACCACCGCCTGCAGGTACGGGTCGCGGGCATCCGTGGTCATCACCACGGCGACCCGCTTGCCGCGCGCCTGCACCTGGGCCTGGATGTCGCGCAGGAACAGCGCGAAATACTCCAGCGACAGGCCCAGTGCCTTGCCTACCGTCGGTGCCTGGATCAGGCCGCGGCAGATCAGGGCAAAGCTGCCGACGGGCATGCCGTGGGAGTCGAAGCCGAAGAACTCATCGCCCAGCTCGCGGATCACCGCCAGCCACAACTGGGCCAATTGCCGGGGAGCCACCCGCTCGCCCAGTTCCTCCACCGAGCGCTCGCTGAAACCGGCACCCTGCAGCAACTCGGCGACCCGTTGCGGGTGGTCGAGAAAGCGCGTCAGCAGGGCCTTGACGAAGTACGACGACACCGAATGTTTTTCTTTCATGAATCTCAGGCTGCGTATGGCAAAAAAGAACAGATTTACTGAGCGGTTTCGGCATAGGCCGAACCGATGTGCGGTCCTAGACTGGGCGACCAGATAGGTCCTGCTGCAGATAGGGCGCCCGAGACGGGCTAGGCTATGTACGAAATCGCTTGAAACTTGGTTATGCGACGTTAAAAACCGGCTCGGAATGCTCATTGACAACCAGTCAACTGCGCTTCCTCGCCGGTTTTCGCCTTGCCTAACCTGCGTTTCAAACAATTTCGTACACAGCCTAAGCTTCCCCACCGGCTCCCCCAACAACAGCAACAGCGAAGCGCCCACGACAACCCAACAGGAGTGCCCCATGTCAAAGCCCGAAGTGTATATCGTCAGCGCCGTCCGGACAGCCATCGGCACCTTCGGCGGCGCCCTGAAGGATGTGCCCCTGAGCGATCTGGCCACCACTGCCGTCAAGGCCGCGCTGCAGCGCAGCGATGTGGACCCGGCGCTGGTCGGCCATGTGGTGATGGGCAACGTCATCCCCACCGATACCCTGGATGCCTACCTGTCCCGCGTTGCCGCGATGAACGCCGGCATTCCCAAGGAAACCCCGGCCTATAACGTCAACCGCCTGTGCGGCTCGGGCCTGCAGTCGATCGTCTCGGCCGCCCAGACCCTGCTGCTCGGCGACGCCGAAGTGGCCATCGGCGCCGGTGCCGAATCCATGAGTCGCGGCCCGTACCTGCTGCCGGCCGCCCGCTGGGGTGCGCGCATGGGCAACGTGCAGGCCATCGACTACATGCTCGGCATCCTCCACGATCCGTTCCACGGCATCCACATGGGCATCACCGCCGAGAACATCGCCGAGCGCAATGGCATCACCCGCCAGATGCAGGACGACCTGGCCCTGGAAGAACAGGTGCGGGCCCGCCGCGCCATCGACGAAGGCCGCTTCGAGGGGCAGATCGCCCCGGTGGAAGTGCGCAGCCGCAAGGGTACCGAATTGTTCAGCGTCGACGAGCACCCGCGCAGCACCTCGCTGGAACAGTTGGCGCAGATGCGCACCGCCTTCAAGAAGGACGGCACGGTCACTGCCGGCAACGCCTCGGGCCTCAACGACGGCGCGGCCGCCGTACTGATGGCCAGCGCCTCGGCGGTGCAGGCCAACGGTCTCAAGCCCCTGGCCCGACTGGTGGCCTACGCCCATGCCGGGGTCGAACCGGAACTGATGGGCCTCGGCCCGATCCCGGCCACCCGCCTGGCACTCAAGCGCGCCGGCCTGAGCATCGCCGACCTCGACGTGATCGAGTCCAACGTCGCCTTCGCCGCCCAGGCCTGCGCGGTCAGCCAGGAACTGGGCCTCGACCCGGCGAAGGTCAACCCCAACGGCTCGGGCATCTCCCTCGGCCATCCGGTCGGGGCGACCGGTACCATCATCGCCACCAAGCTGATCCACGAGCTGCATCGCACCGGCGGACGCTATGGCCTGGCCACCATGTGCATCGGCGGTGGACAAGGCATCGCCGTCATCTTCGAACGGGTTTAAGGACGATCTTCATGACTATCCAACGTATCGCCGTGATCGGCGCCGGCATCATGGGCAACGGCATCGCGCAGGTCTGCGCGGTGGCGGGGCTGCAGGTCAGCCTGATCGATGTGTCCCAGGCTGCCCTGGACAAAGGGCTGGCGACCATCAGCGGCAACCTCGACCGCCAGGTGCGCAAGGCCGTGATCAGTGCCGAGGACAAGCAGGCCGCCCTCGGCCGCATCAGCCTGAGTACCGACTACGCGGTGCTGGCCGGAGCCGAGCTGGTGATCGAGGCCGCCACGGAAAACCTCGAACTGAAAAAACGCATTCTCAAGCAGGTCGCCGAAGTGGTCGGCGCCGAGTGCATCATCGCCACCAACACCTCGTCGCTGTCGATCACCGAACTGGCGGCAGCCATCAGCCAGCCGGCACGCTTCATCGGCCTGCACTTCTTCAACCCGGTCCCGGTGATGGGTCTGCTGGAAGTCATTCGCGGCCTGCAGACCAGCGACGCCACCCACGCCAGCGCCCTGGCCCTGGCCACGCAGATCGGCAAGACCGCCGTGACCGCCCGCAACCGCCCTGGCTTCGTGGTCAACCGCATCCTCTGCCCGATGATCAACGAAGCCATCTTCGTCCTCCAGGAAGACCTGGCCAGCGCCGAAGACATCGACGCCGGCATGCAACTGGGCTGCAACCAGCCGATCGGCCCGCTGGCCCTGGCCGACCTGATTGGCCTGGATACCCTGCTGGCGATCATGGAGAGCCTGCACTCGGGCTTCGACGAACCGAAGTACCGGCCGGCGCAGTTGCTCAGGGAAATGGTGGCGGCCGGTTACCTGGGTCGCAAGAGCGGGCGTGGCTTCTACACGTACGAAGGCTGATTGGCCATGGCCCGGGCAGCTCTTGCCATTGCATCGCAGGCGCCGGAACAGAAACCTTCACGCCATCTGGAAACCCGCACCAAAGCCGTGGCGCTGTTTGCCCGGCGCGGGTTCGCCCAGGTTGGCCTGCGGGAACTGGCCGCGCACCTGGGCATCCAGCCGGGCTCGATCTACAACCATATCGAGAGCAAGCAGGCGCTGCTGTTCGAGCTGATCGAGAGCCTGCATCTGGACCTGCTCGAAATTGTCGCCGCGCCCTCGGCGCGGGCCTCGCGCTCGGCAGAAAAGCGCCTGGACGCACTGATAACCGCGCACCTGGACCTGCACCGCGACAAGGCCGATTTCTTCCGCGTCGCGGAGCATGAATTCCACTGCCTGGACGACTCGCAGCAGGCGGCCGTGCTCGAATTGCGCCGCCGCTACGAAAGCCACCTGGTCAAGTTGCTCACGCCCCTGGGCCTCTCCCCTGACGAGTCCCTGGCCCGCACCACCGTGCGCACCTTCCTCTGTCTGCTGAACAACCTGCCGGCCTGGACCGACGATGCCGGCCTGGAGCCACAGGGCCATCGACTGCTGATGCACGGAATTGCCTTGGGCGCGGTGAAAGGCGCCCTGGCCAGTGCCTCTCGGTGAAAATCACCTGAAGCAACTGGTGACCTAATCGCGGTTGCTGCTTGATTTCTTCCGGCTGAAAATCAGTTTTTCTTCTTCAAACTGATATCATTTTTTAATACCATGAATAACAAGCAGCTAAGCACGCTGAGAGCCATCTTTGCGAGGCCTGTCCCCAATACGCTTGAATGGGCGCGCATTGAAAGCCTCTTCATCGCGGTCGGAGCAAGGGTTATTGAAGGCAAGGGGTCACGAGTACGTTTCGAATTGAGCGACGTGGTTGTGACGTTTCATAGGCCACATCCGGATAAAGAGGCCAAGCCTTATCAGGTTCGCGATGCGCGAGCCTTTCTGGAACAAGCTGGAGTCACACCATGAATGTGATGAACTACAAAAACTACGCCGCACGTATCGAGTTCAGTGCGGAAGATGAGCTATTCGTCGGCCACATTGCCGGCATTCGAGATGTCGTAGGTTTCCACGGCGAATCGGTCAAGGAACTGAAAGCCGCATTCGAAGAAGCGGTTGATGACTACCTTGAAACCTGTGCCAAGCTGGGCCGTTCCCCTCAGAAGCCCTACTCGGGGAAACTCAGCCTGCGCCTGGCGCCAGAACTTCATGCCTCGATAGCCGTCAAGGCGGAATTGGCCCATAAAAGCATCAACCAGTGGGTTGCAGACGTGCTGCATACCCAGGCCTGCAACTGAGCCCGGCCCCCCTCAGAGACAAGTCGCGACAGCCGCCAGCCTTCTGGCACCGATCGGTTTGGTCACGGTGGCGTAGTAGTCGACCACGGTACCCTCGGCCTCGCGGCGGACATCGACGAAGTATTCGGAACCACGGGTGTAGACCGTCGAGCCACCCTTGTAGCCCGGTTGCAGATAGGCTGCGGCGTCGACATCGAAGACCTTTTCGTCCTGCCAGGAGAACTGGATGCACTGGGCGACGACATTATCGGCCTTGGTCGAGGTGAAACTCTTGGTCGGCCCGGTGCTGCGGGTCTGATTCATGCCGGGGCCCATGCACCCCGCCAATGCCACTGCCGCCACCGCCCCGATTAACATCCGCATGACCGTTCCCTGCTCGAAAAAAAGAAGCGACTTTAGCACTGAGTCCACGCAATACGAACCGGATTCGCACAGCCTGCCAGCCATGCGGACAGCGCGGATCCGGCTTGCAACCCCGGCACCTTGAGCCAGACTGTCCAGAGGCCTGCCCACACAGGCAAAAATGCAGACAAGACCTGCACTTATCTCGGTTGTACACGGCAAATTTGCACTGATACGATCAACCATCGTTCGCTTGCGAACGCACCTAAAAAGACAATAAAAGCAGGGAGTTAGTAATGACTGCTCGGGTTTCATCCTCCGCTGCGACGGATTTTGACGACACCTCGGCCGATGTCCTGGCGCAGGTGCGCAACCACATCGGTCACCTTACCCTCAACCGCCCCGCCGGCCTCAATGCCCTGACCTTGGACATGATCCGCCTGCTGCAACGCCAGCTCGATGCCTGGGCCGAAGACCCGCAGATCCACGCCGTGACCCTGCGCGGCGCCGGCGATCGCGCCTTCTGCGCCGGCGGCGACATCCGTTCGCTGTACGAAAGCTACAAGAGCGGCAGCCGGTTGCACGAAGAGTTCTTCGTCGAGGAATACGCTCTCGACCTCTGCATCCATCACTACCGCAAGCCGGTGCTGGCGCTGATGGACGGTTTCGTCCTCGGCGGCGGCATGGGCCTGGTGCAAGGCGCCGATCTGCGGGTCGTCACCGAGCGCAGTCGGCTGGGGATGCCGGAAGTCGGCATCGGCTACTTCCCGGATGTCGGAGGCAGCTACTTCCTGCCCCGCATTCCCGGCGAGATCGGCCTGTACCTGGGCGTCAGCGGCGAGCAGATTCGCGCCGCCGACGCGCTCTACTGCGGCCTGGCCGACTGGTACCTGCACAGCGACAGGCTGGCCCTGCTGGACCAGCGCCTCGACCAGCTGGAATGGCACGACACCCCGCTCAAGGACCTGCAGAGCCTGCTGGCCAAGCTGGCCGTACAGACCCTGCCGGATGCACCGCTGGACAAGCTGCGCCCAGCCATCGACCACTTCTTCGCCCTGCCCGACGTGCCCAGCATCATCGAACAGATGCGTGCAGTGACCGTCGCCGACAGCCATGAGTGGGCCCGGGACGTCGTCAGCCTGCTGGAAACCCGCTCGCCTCTGGCCATGTCCGTGACCCTGGAGATGTTGCGCCGGGGCCGTCACCTGAGCCTGGAAGCGTGCTTCGCCATGGAGTTGCACCTGGACCGCCAGTGGTTCGAGCACGGCGACCTGATGGAGGGCGTGCGCGCCCTGTTGATCGACAAGGACAGAACGCCCCGCTGGAATCCACCCACCTTGCACGCGCTGCAACCCGAGCGGGTCGCACGTTTTTTCCAAGGCCTAGACACAAGCGAAAACTGAAGCCATGCACGATATCGAACTGAGCGAAGAACAAGTGATGATCCGCGACATGGCCCGGGATTTCGCCCATGGCGAAATCGTGCCCCATGCCCAGGCCTGGGAAAAGGCCGGCTGGATCGACGACGGCCTGGTCCGCAAGATGGGAGAGCTGGGCCTGCTGGGCATGGTGGTTCCCGAGGAATGGGGCGGCACCTACGTCGACTACGTCGCCTATGCCCTGGCCGTCGAAGAGATTTCCGCCGGCGATGGTGCCACCGGCGCGCTGATGAGCATTCACAACTCGGTTGGCTGCGGCCCGATCCTCAACTACGGTTCCCAGGCGCAGAAGGAAACCTGGCTGCAGAAGCTGGCCACCGGCCAAGCCATCGGCTGTTTCTGCCTGACCGAGCCGCAGGCCGGCTCCGAGGCGCACAACCTGCGCACCCGTGCCGAACTCAAGGACGGCCAGTGGGTGATCAACGGCGCCAAGCAGTTCGTCAGCAATGGCAAGCGTGCCAACCTGGCGATCGTCTTTGCCGTGACCGACCCGGAGTTGGGCAAGAAAGGCCTCTCGGCCTTCCTGGTGCCGACCGATACGCCAGGCTTCATCGTAGACCGGACCGAACACAAGATGGGCATTCGCGCCTCCGACACCTGCGCCGTCACCCTGAACCAGTGCACGGTACCCGAGGCCAACCTGCTGGGTGAGCGTGGCAAGGGCCTGGCGATCGCCCTGTCGAACCTTGAAGGCGGGCGGATCGGTATCGCCGCCCAGGCGCTGGGTATCGCCCGCGCCGCCTTCGAAGCCGCCCTGCGTTATGCCCGCGAGCGTGTGCAGTTCGACAAGCCGATCATCGAGCACCAGAGCATCGCCAACCTGCTGGCCGACATGCACACGCGGATCAACGCCACGCGACTGCTGATCCTCCACGCCGCACGCCTGCGCAGCGCGGGCAAGCCGTGCCTGTCGGAGGCGTCACAGGCCAAGCTGTTCGCCTCGGAGATGGCCGAGAAGGTCTGCTCCTCGGCGATGCAGATCCATGGTGGGTATGGGTACCTGGAAGATTATCCGGTGGAGCGTTACTACCGGGATGCGCGGATCACGCAGATCTACGAAGGGTCGAGCGAAATTCAGCGGATGCTGATTGCGCGGGAGCTCAAGCACTACCTGGTATAACGCCGGCACCTGTGCCGCAAGCCCAGCCTTGTAGGAGCCGGGCTTGCCCGCGAAGGCGCCCTTGAGGACGCCAGGAGCTTCGCGGGCAAGCCCGGCTCCTACACTGTCCGGCCCTCACAAGATTGGGCCAGGCTCAGCGATCCTTGAACTGCGCCTCGCGCTTGGCCACGAACGCCGCCATGCCCTCTTTCTGATCCTCGGTGGCAAACGCCGCATGGAACACCCGACGCTCGAAACGCACCCCCTCGGACAGGCTGACCTCGAACGCCCGGTTGACGCTCTCCTTGATCATCATGCTGATCGGAATCGACTTGCCGGCGATCACGGCCGCCACCTTCAGTGCTTCGTCCAGCAACTCATCGACCGGCACGATCCGCGCCACCAGGCCGCAACGCTCGGCCTCCACCGCATCGATGAAACGCCCGGTCAGGCACAGGTCCATGGCCTTGGCCTTGCCCACCGCACGGGTCAGACGCTGGGTGCCACCCATGCCCGGCAGCACGCCGAGGTTGATCTCCGGCTGGCCGAACTTGGCGTTGTCGGCAGCCAGGATGAAGTCGCACATCAGCGCCAGCTCACAGCCGCCGCCCAGGGCAAAACCGGCCACCGCGGCGATGATCGGCTTGCGCCGGTTCGCCACCCGATCGCTGTCGCTGAACAGGTCGTCGAGGTAGATCTTCGGATAGGTCAGCTCGGCCATTTCCTTGATATCGGCGCCCGCGGCAAAGGCCTTCTTCGACCCGGTCAGCACGACGCAACCGATCTCTGGGTCGGCCTCCAGGCGGTCCAGCGCCTGGTTCAACTCACTGACGATCTGCGCGTTCAGGGCATTGAGCGCCTGTGGGCGGTTCAGGGTGATCAGGCCGACGCGGCCCTTGATGTCCAGCAGAATGGTTTCGTAGCTCATCGTTAATGTCCTTGCTCACAGGTTGCGCGAAATGACCATGCGCTGAATGTCGCTGGTACCTTCATAGATCTGGCAGACCCGCACGTCGCGGTAGATCCGCTCCAGCGGGAAGTCGTTCAGATAGCCATAGCCGCCGAGGGTTTGCAACGCCGAGGAACAGACCTTCTCGGCCATTTCCGAAGCGAACAGCTTGGCCATGGAGGCCTCCACCAGCGCCGGCTTGCCGCTGTCGCGCAGGGCGGCGGCGTAGTGCACCATCTGCCGCGCCACGGCGATCTGGGTCGCCATGTCCGCCAGGCGGAACGCCACGGCCTGGTGCTCGATCAGCGCCTTGCCGAAACTCTGCCGCTCACGGGCATAGTCGCGGGCCGCCTCGAACGCCGCCCGGGCCATGCCCACCGATTGCGCGGCAATCCCGACCCGACCGCCCTCCAGGTTCGCCAGGGCAATACGATAGCCCTCGCCCTCCTCGCCCAGGCGGTTGGCGACGGGGACCTTCACCTCCTCGAAGAGGATCTGGCAGGTATCGGAGGCATGCTGGCCGAGCTTGTCCTCGACCCGCGCGACCTTGTAGCCCGGCGCATCGGTGGGCACGATGAACGCGCTGATACCGCGCTTGCCGGCACTCGGGTCGGTCACGGCAAAGACGATCACCACCCCGGCATTCTGCCCGGAGGTGATGAACTGCTTGCAGCCGTTGAGCACGTAGTGGTCGCCCTCCAACCGGGCGCGGGTCTTCAGGCCGCTGGCGTCGGAGCCGGCCTGGGGTTCGGTCAGGGCGAAGGCACCGAGCATCTGCCCACCGGCCAGGGCCGGCAGGAAACGAGCCTTCTGCTCGTCGTTGCCGAAGTTGAGGATCGGCACGCAGCCCACCGAGTTGTGCACGCTCATGATGGTCGAACAGGCGCCGTCACCGGCAGCGATCTCTTCCAGGGCCATGGCGTAGGCCAGGTAACCGGTATCGCAACCGCCCCACTGCTCCGGCACCAGCATGCCGAAAAAGCCCAGTTCAGCCATTTCGTCGATGGCTTCCCGGGGAAAACGGTGCTCACGGTCCCACTCGGCGGCGAACGGTTTAAGCCGTTCCTGGGCAAAGTCCCGGGCGGCATCGCTGATCTGTTGTTGCTCTTGGTTCGGTAGCATGGGGACTCCTTACAGGCACTCGATCGCCATCGCCGTGGCCTCGCCACCGCCGATGCAGATCGCCGCGATACCGCGCTTGAGGTTCTGCTGACGCAGTGCCGACAGCAGCGTCACCAGGATCCGCGCACCGGACGCACCGATGGGGTGTCCCAGGGCACAGGCGCCGCCATTGACGTTGACCTTCTCATGGGGGATCTGCAGCTTGTCCATGGTTACCAGGGTGACCACGGCGAAGGCCTCGTTGATCTCGAAACGGTCGACCTGGTCCAGGGTCCAGCCGGTCTTTTTCAACAGCTTGTGGATCGCGCCCACCGGCGCCACCGGGTACAGGCTCGGGGTGTCGGCGAATGCCGCATGCCCGTGGATCACCGCCAGCGGTTTCAAGCCGCGTTTTTCGGCTTCGGAGCGGCGCATCAGCACCAGCGCCGCCGCACCATCGGAAATCGAGCTGGAGTTGGCCGCAGTGACCGTACCGTCCTGGCGGAACGCCGGTTTCAGCGAGGCGATCTTGTCCAGCCTGGCCTTCGGCGGTTGCTCGTCATCGCTGATCAGCCGTTGCTCCTTGCCGACCGTCACCTGCAGCGGCACGATCTCGTCCCTGAAGCGGCCTTCGCGGATGGCCTGTTGCGCACGGGTCAGGGAGGCGACGGCGAAAGCATCCTGGGTTTCGCGGCTGAAGCCGTTGGTCTCGGCGCAGTCCTCGGCAAAGGTACCCATCAGCCGGCCCTTGTCATAGGCGTCTTCGAGGCCATCGAGAAACATGTGGTCAAGCACCTGGCCATGGCCCATGCGATAGCCCGCGCGGGCGCGGTCCAGCAGGTACGGGGCGTTGGACATGCTTTCCATGCCGCCGGCCACCACCACTTCGGCACTGCCGGCCAGCAGCCGGTCATGGGCCAGGATGGTCGCTTCCATGCCGGAGCCGCACATCTTGTTCAGGGTGGTGCAACGGGTGCCCTTGTCCAGCCCGGCGCCCAACGCCGCCTGACGGGCGGGAGCCTGGCCGAGACCGGCCGGGAGCACACAGCCGAACAGCACCTCGTCGACGGCATCCGCCACCACCCCGGCGCGCTCGACCGCGGCACGGATCGAGGCGGCGCCCAGTTGCGGCGCGGTCAGGCTCTGGAGGTCGCCCTGGAAGCCGCCCATGGGGGTACGCACGGCGCTGACGATGACCACGGGATCCTGGATAGTCATGGCTATTTCTCCTATTTGGCAGCCATGCGCAAGGCGCCGTCGAGACGGATCGTTTCGCCATTGAGCATGCTGTTTTCAATGATGTGCCGAACCAGTGCAGCGTATTCCGACGGTTTGCCCAGCCGCGGCGGGAACGGCACGCCGGCCGCCAGCGAGTCGCGGACTTCCGGGGTCATGCCGGCCATCATCGGGGTTTCGAAAATGCCGGGGGCGATGGTCATCACGCGGATACCGAAGCGTGCCAGTTCGCGGGCAGCCGGCAGGGTCAGGCTGACGATCGCGCCCTTGGAGGCGGCGTAGGCGGCCTGGCCGATCTGGCCGTCATAGGCGGCGACCGACGCCGTGTTGATGATCACCCCACGCTCGCCACCGGCATCCGCCTCGCTCTCGGCCATGGCCGCGGCGGCCAGGCGCAACAGGTTGAAACTGCCGATCAGGTTGACGTTGATCACCTGGCTGAAGCTCTCCAGCAGGTGCGGTCCGTTCTTGCCGAGGATCTTCTCGCCGCGCACGATGCCGGCGCAGTTGACCAGCCCGTGCAGGCCGCCGAAGGCGCTGAGCGCTGCCTCGACGGCAGCCTTTGCCTGGTCTTCCCGGGTAATGTCGGCGACCACGCTGCGGGCATTGGCACCGAGCTTCTGCGCCTGGGCGGCGACGGCCTCGGCGTTGAGGTCCACCAGCATCACCCGGGCACCCGCCGCCACCAGCATGTCAGCGGTTGCCGCGCCAAGGCCGGAGGCACCGCCGCTGACCAGGAAAGCCTTGTCTTGTATGTTCATTGCACTGTCCTTCGTTGGTATTTCAATTCTGGATGGATCTCGGTAGGAGCGGGCTTGTCCGCGAAGCTTTTTCAGCCTGAGGGCCTATTCGCGGGCAAGCCCGGCTCCTACAGGGTCGTGTCAGGCCCCGGCCTGGGCCTTGGCGATCTCCTGGTTACGCAGGATGAAACGCTGCAGCTTGCCGCTGGGGGTCTTGGGCAACTCGTCGACGAATTCGATTTCCCGTGGGTAGGCATGAGCCGCGAGGCGCTTGCGCACATGCAGGCGCAGCTCCTCGGCCAGTTGCGGCTCGGCGCGGTACTGGGCATTGAGCACCACGAACGCCTTCACCAGTTCGGTGCGCTCGGGGTCAGGCTTGCCGACCACCGCCGCCTCCACCACCGCCGGGTGTTCGACCAGGGCGCTTTCCACATCGAACGGCCCCACCCGATAGCCGGAGGTGGTGATCACATCGTCGCTGCGGCCAACGAAACTGATGCTGCCGTCGGCGTTCAGCTCCACCGTGTCACCACTGAGGTAGTACGGGCCGACGAACGCCTTGGTCTCGAAGCCCTTGTAGCCGTTGAACCAGCACATCGGCGACTGGGAACGATCCAGGGCGAGAATCCCCGGCTGGCCGACACCCAGTTCCCGATGATCGTCGTCGAGCACCACGATGCGATGACCGGGCGAGGCGAAACCCGCCGAGCCGACGTGCACCGGATGCTGCAGGCCGTGGTGGTTGCACAGGACCATGCCCAGCTCGGTCTGCCCGTAATGATCGAGAATAGTGACGTCGAGGTTTTCCGCGAACCAGCGGATCACCTCCGGGTTCAGGGGCTCACCGGCGCTGCTGACGGCGCGCAGGCGCCCCCTGATCCGGCTGGAAAACGCCTCGCCGGCGGCGATCAGCAGGCGATAGGCGGTCGGTGAGCCGGTCAGGTTGGTGATGCCATATTTCTCGATCACCCGGCAGGTGCTGTCCACGGTGAACGGGCCATCGTAGAAGGTGATCGGATGGCCCAGGCCCAGCGGCCCGGTGATGCCGAAGTAGAGACCGTAGGCCCAGCCCGGGTCGGCGACGTTCCAGAAGGCATCCTCGGGGCGCAGGTCGACCGCGTCGCGGGTGTAGCTCTGGAAGGCGATGATCGCCTTGAGCGGCACTTCCAGCGGCTTGGCGGGGCCGGTGGTACCCGAGGTGAACATCAGCAGGAACGGATCTTCGCCACTGAGCATCAGCGGCTCGCAAGCCGCCGGGTAATTGTCCACCTCGGCCCAGAAGCTGAAGTCGCCACGAACGATGCCCTGCCCCTTGGCACCGGCGACCGTGACGATCGTTGGGCAGTCGGCGACTTCATCGAGCTTGCTGCGGTTGGCCGCATCGGTGACCACCACCTTGGCTGCCGAACTGTTCAGGCGATGCTCGATGGCCTTGGGCCCGAACGCGGTGAACAGCGGCTGGTACACCGCACCGATGCGCCAGGTGGCGAACAGCGTCACCAAGAGCTCGACATTGCGCGGCAACAGCCCGGCAACCTTGTCGCCGCGCCCCACGCCCTGGGCCAGCAGGAAATTGGCGAAACGCCCGGCCTGCTCCTGCAACTGCGTGAAAGTATAGGTGGCACTGCTGCCATCGCGGCCCTCCCAGAACAGGGCGATCCGCCCCGGCAAGGCATACCGGTCACAACATTCGACGCAGGCATTGAGCGCCGTCAGGGTGCCTTTCAGGCTCGTTTCAGCCACGTGCTGATAATTGAAAGTCTCGGTGGCAGTCAGATAGTCACGCATCCCAGCAATCTCCCGGTCTTGTTATTAGAGGAAACCGTAGAAAAACCGAGGAAATAGTCGCCCCGTCAGGGACTTGCGACAATGGTCAAAGCCTTCAACCTGCTTGACTGGTTTGGCCAATGATGAATAGGCGCAAGCACCCTCCGGGCGGACGCGGAGCGTCCTGGGAGGCATTCCCACGGGGACCGTGGGAAGGATCAAATGAAATGCCGCACAGGGCGGACCAGCACCGTGCCCGGCGCTACTGGCTGTCGTTGAGAATCAGGCTGCGATAATGCCCAGGGTTTGAGCCCGACCACTTGCGAAAGGCCTTGTAGAACGAACTGATATCGGCGAACCCCAGCCGCGTGGCGATTTCGCCGAAGCTGATCGTCGGTTCGGCCAGCCAGGCAATCGCCAGTTCCTTGCGCACGCTGTCCTTGAGCCCCTGGTAGGTCTGCCCCTCCTCCGCCAGCCGCCTGCGCAGGGTCGAAGCCGACATGCACAGCCGCAGCGCCAGCGCCTCGGTTTCCGGCCACTGCTGGGCCGGCAACTGCCGCAGGTCATGCCGGATCCGGCTGGAAAAACTCTGGGCATCGCGGTACTTGACCAGGATATTGGCCGGCGCATGCCCGAGAAAGCGCTGCAGCTCCTGGTGGCTGCGCTTGATCGGCAGGTCCAGGCAATCGGCGGCGAGGATCATCCGCGTCCGCGGCCGGGCAAAGCGCAGGTTCTCGGAAAACATCACCCGGTAGTCATCGCAGTAGTCCGGCTCGTCGCACCGCAACTCGATGGCCAGGATCGGGATCCGCCGTCCGGCCAGCCAGCAGGCCACGCCATGGACGATCATCCAGTAGGTGAAATAGGTGAACGGTCGCCGGGCCTCCCCCTCAGGCTCCGCCAGGACGATCTCCGCCAGGCTCTGCTGGGTCACCAGCTGGGCCTGCAGGCGTTCGAACATCAGCGAGAGGAACGCCAGCACGGACTCCAGCCCGGCCCTTACCGTCGGCTGCGCCATGCCCATGCGGGACAGGTAGGCAAAGCTGCCGGCGCGCAGCTTGCGCGGGTCCATGCCGAAGAACTCGTCATCGTTGCGCCGCGCGAGCAGGCGCCACAGCCGCGCATAGTCACTGGCCGGCACCCGCGCCTCGGGCCGCTGCAGCAACTGCGGGTCGATCCCGACCTTGTCCAGCACCTCTTCGGTGGCCGCGCCCGGGACGCAACTCTGCAGCAGCGCCTCGCGCACCAGATGGATGGAGATGGTGTCTTTTTCCGACATTGGCTGTCGCCCGAGCCTTGTGCTGATCCTTGTGTCGGCCATCTTAGGCAGCGCCGAGCAAAAAGCCAGCCTGCTGCACCGATAAAGCCTGTTGCGGCGCAGACAGCAGCACTTTGATACCATCGCTCCCCCATCAGGGAATGATCTTTACCGGGAGTCTTGTGGGCATGATCGTGGTAGCCGCATCGAACACGGCGTTCGAGGTGTATCGATGAGTTGTTGGGAAGTCCTCGGCCTGCCCTCGGATGCCGATCCCCGGAGCATCAAGCGCCAGTACGCCAGCCTGCTCAAGCGCACCCGCCCGGACGATGACCCGGAGGGTTTCCAGCGACTGCGCGAGGCCTACGAGCAGGCACTGGACTGGCGCGAAACGGGCCCCGAGCCAGTACGCGAGGACATCGCAGCAGCCAGCGATACCATCCACTACGACACGGACACCGGCCTGCAGCCCCGCCCCGCCGGCCACTCTGGCGCCCAACGCGCGGCCACGCGGTTACTCGAAGGCATCACTGCGGCCCTGCTCGACGAGCGGTTCGCCAAGGCCCCCTCTATGGCTGCGAGCACGAATTCGGCGAACAACTGCTGCTGCGCTGTCTCGAACCCGGGCAGGACTTCACGGCGCTGGCCCACTGGGGCCTGGAACGCTTCCAGTGGATGAGCCCGTGGCGGCCTACCGATGTTCCCCGCAGCGCCCTCGCCGAGCTGCATCGACGCCTGTTGGGGAACCTGGAACAAGCCCTCGGCTATCAGCTCGATGTGGGCAATGTCGAAGGTTTCTGGCGCGAGTACTACCACCGGGTGCAACTCTACGGGCTCGACGCCCTGGACCACCAGCAACCGCTCGATGAAGTACTGGCCAGGTTGTTGCTGGAGTGCCCGCTCTGGTCTGCCCGGCTCTTTCACGCGATGTGCAAGCTGCGGCAGTGGGACGATGTCGGTCCCGCGCCCCGCTGTCCGGAGCCGTACTGGACGCGCCTGCTGGAACGCAGTCGGGACGAAGAACTGCTGTCCCAGCACATGCATCGCCTGCAACTGCCGGCGAATACGCCCGACAACCGCGCCACGCAACTGCTGTTCGCCCCGATATCACTGGCCGAGCGACGCAGCTTCGCACGCCGCTTCCACAAGGAGGACTGGCAGGCCTGCCAGCAGGCTGCGCAGAGGATCCGGCACGGCCATCCACGCCTGGAAAGCCGGCTGCCCGACGCCAATGCATTCTTCTGGCGCGACTGGCAGTCCGCCGATACCGGTTGGCTTGGCTTCGCCGCGGTGATATTGGCCTGCACTGCCGCCGCGGTGCAGCAGAAGCTGTTGCCGGGCAGCGGGTTGAAGGCGACGGCCGACGCCATTGCCCTTTGGTCACTGGCCTTGGGCGGGCTCACCGGCACCCTGCTCTGGTTCTGGCCGGCGGTGGCGGACAGCGTCTGGATGCTGGATCATCGTCTCAGCCAACGCCTGTCGCACAGGCTCAGCCCCCGCCGTCCTGCGCCGCTGCTACTGCGCGAACTGCTGCCCTGCTGGCTGGTGGCGGGAGTGACCGCCGCCTGGCTGGGCATGCTCCCCCTGCTGACCTACGCCGGTACGATGCTGGCACTGGCCTGGACTGACCGGATAGGCAAAAGGCCGCGGCGCCACCTCCTCTCCTGCTGGCTGGCCGGCGCCCTGATACTGAGTATCAGCCTCGGCACGCTGGCGCTCTATGTGGCGCACGGCAGGACCGTAGCGGGCCGCAACGAGGGGCTGCAGCCCTGGCCCGAGCGCCTGTGCAGCCGCATGCCGGCAAGCGTCGAGGACTGCCGTCTCCCGGCCACCCGGGAACAGTGGTACGGCAAGGAGGCCCGTTGATGGACAAGCGCTGGTTTCTCTCTGGCGGCGTACTGCTGATCTGCGGTCTCTACCTGCTGGTCGGCACCGAGCGGCAACAGAACCGTTTCGACATCTGGCTGGACCGTCACGCCAGTGAGGCGACAGCCGAAGCCAATGCACTGCGGCCACTGGTCAAGTGCGTGAATGTCGCCGAGGTGCCCTGGCGCCTGGATCGCGAGGCCGGGCAAAGCCACAGGGACGATGACTTCCCCTCTCTGCAACGCCATGATTACCAGGCGATAAAAAACGATTTCTGCAAACCCGCCAACGCCTTCAAGGCCAGTCTTGTCGACGGCACGCGGCAGATCGGCCTGCTCGCCGATCGCTACCTGCCAGCCCTGACAAGCGCCCAGGCACCTGGGCTCCTGGACTCGGTCTCGGCCAAGCCCCTGCTGCCGGAGAAACTGGAGGCCCAGTTCAGCAGCGTGATAGCCGAATCGGACAGAAAGCGGCACGCCGAAAGAGTCCAGGCCTTCCTCCCGCTTTCCGACACCTTGCGCCGCGAACTCGAAAGCACCGAGCTCGCGCTGCGCCCGAGGCAGTTGGAACACCTGGAGCAGAAGCTGGGCCGGGACATGCACTGGCACCTGCTGAACTACATGCTGCAAGCCCGCCTGGGCATCGACCGCCTGGAAGCAGCGGCACGCCGGCAGCGACTCGACCTGCCCCTGCTCGGCAGCACCCGTGACGAACTGCGCCAAGCTCAGGAGTCTGCCGAAGCTTATCGCAACGCCCTCCCCGCCAACCGCCGCCATGGTCCGGTCCACGAATTGTGGTCGAGGCTGCAACAGCCGATGCAACAATACCAGGCCGCCCTGGAGCAATTGGCAAGCGACTGGCGCAACCACGCCGAACCCCAGGTGCTGAGCGATGACTTCTGGAACGTCGGCCACCGCTATGACGTCCTGCTGGCGCTCTACAACCGACAGGCGGATGTCGATTTCTGAGGCGGCAGCACACTCCGTCAGCTCGCCCAACCCCTCGTCCCCCGTGGCCTATAGTCAGATGACCGGCCACGGTGGCCGGTCATCGCCACACGACAAGGGAGAACGACGATGAGCGTCAAAGCGATACCGGAGGGTTTCCACAGCATCACCCCCTACCTGGGCGTCAGCCAGGCCGCTGCGGCCATCGACTTCTACAAGCAAGCCTTCGGCGCCACGGAGATCATGCGCCTGTCAATGCCTGATGGCAGCATCGGCCATGCCGAACTGCGCATCGGCGACTCGCCGCTGATGCTCGGCACACCCTGCGGCGAAGGGCCGTTCGTCAGTCCCCAGGGGCCCACCTCGGTCGGTATTCATCTGTACGTCTCGGATGTCGACAAGCAGTTCGAAACCGCCACGGCGGCCGGGGCCACGGTGGTCAGCGAAGTGCAGGACCAGTTCTACGGCGACCGCAGTTGCACCCTCAGGGACCCGTTCGGCCATGTCTGGTTCCTCGCCAGCCACAAGGAAGACCTGACCCAGGCCGAGATCGAGGCACGGGCGGCGAAGCTGTTCCAGCAGTCCAGGGGCTGAACCCTCGCCCGCGACCAGCAACACACTTCATGAACGAGCGCACCACGCTTTGCGCCTTGCCTGTAGCGCTGTGGGACTTAGGATGTCGGCAACCATAACGAGGAGCCACTTCCATGTTCGCCGGATTCCAGAAAGACCAGCGCCACGTCAACGGTGTGGACATCGCCTACCGCGTGGGCGGCAGCGGACCAGGCCTGCTCCTGCTGCACGGCCACCCGCAGACACACGTCATCTGGCACAAGGTCGCGGGCGAGCTCTCCAGGCATTTCACCGTGGTCGCCGCCGACCTGCGCGGCTACGGTGACAGCAGCCGGCCAGAGGCCGACGAGCAGCACCTGAACTACTCCAAGCGCGAGATGGGCCGCGACGGCGTCGAGCTGATGCGCGCCCTGGGTTTCGCACAGTTTTCGATCCTGGCCCACGACCGTGGTGCCCGCGTCGCCCACCGCCTGGCCCTCGACCACCCCGACGCGGTGCAGCGCATGGTGCTGCTGGATATCGCGCCGACCCTGTCGATGTATGCCCAGACCAACGAAGCCTTCGCCCGCGCCTACTGGCACTGGTTCTTCCTGATCCGCCCGGCACCGTTGCCGGAAAGCCTGATCGAGGCCAACCCGGAGCAGTACCTGCGCAGCGTCATGGGCAGCCGCAGTGCCGGGCTCAAGCCGTTCACCGACGAAGCCTTCAGCGAATACATCCGCTGCCTCAGCCTGCCCGGCAGCGCCCGCGGCGTCTGCGAGGACTACCGCGCCAGCGCCGGTATCGACCTGGAGCACGACCGGGCCGATCTCGACGCCGGGCACAAGCTGAACCTGCCGCTGCTGGCGCTGTGGGGCGAAGAAGGCACGGTCGGCCGCTGCTTCGACCCACTGCACGAGTGGCAACGGGTCGCCACCGATGTGCGCGGCAAGGCGCTGCCGGGCGGCCATTACCTGGCCGAGGAAATCCCGCAGGCGCTGCTGGACGAGGTGCTGCCGTTCCTGCGCTGACGGGCGCCCTGCAACCCTGATCTGAAACACCCCTTCCCCGTGGGCCGCCGTGACGGCCCCTGGCGGGATCGGCTTGCCTGTAACTCCGGAGATAATAAAAATGACAATCAGAAAACTGCTGGGAACCCTGTATATCCAGGTGGTCATCGCCATCGTCCTGGGAGTACTGATCGGCAACCACTGGCCGCAGGCCGGTGTCGAGCTCAAGCCCCTGGGCGACGGTTTCATCAAGCTGATCAAGATGATCATCGGCCCGATCATCTTCTGCACCGTGGTCTCCGGCATCACCAACATGCACGACGTGAAACAGGTCGGGCGGGTCGGCGGCAAGGCGCTGCTGTACTTCGAGATCGTCTCCACCCTGGCCCTCGCCATCGGCCTGCTGGCAGCCCACGCGCTGCACCCGGGCGCGGGCTTCAACGTCGATGTGAAGACCCTCGACACCTCGGCCATCGCCAACTTCGTCGGCCAGGCCCAGCACGGCGAAGGTGTGACCGGTTTCCTGCTGCACGTGATCCCCACCACCTTCTTCGATGCCTTCGCCCAGGGCGAGATCCTGCCGGTGCTGTTCGTCTCGCTGCTGTTCGGCCTGGCGCTGGTGATGGCCGGCGAGAAGGCCCGGCCGCTGGTGGGCGTGATCCACCAGGCCAGCGAAGTGTTCTTCCGCATCGTCGGCATGATCGCCCGGGTCGCCCCCATCGGGGCCTTCGGCGCGATGGCGTTCACCATCGGCAAGTACGGCCTGGGCTCGCTGCTGCCGCTGATGAAACTGGTCGGCACCTTCTACCTGACCGCGCTGATCTTCATCACCTGTGTGCTGGGCAGCATCGCCCGTTATGCCGGCTTCAGCATCCTGCGCCTGCTGGGCTACATCAAGTCGGAACTGCTGATCGTGCTCGGCACCAGCTCATCGGAATCGGCGCTGCCGCAACTGATCCAGAAACTGGAGAAGCTGGGCTGTTCCAAGGGCGTGGTGGGCATCGTGGTGCCGACCGGCTACACCTTCAACCTCGACGGCACCAACATCTACATGACCCTGGCGGTGCTGTTTCTGGCCCAGGCCACCAATATCGACCTGACGCTGGAACAGCAACTGACCCTGCTGGCGGTGACCATGCTCACCTCCAAGGGCGCCGGTGCGGTGGTCGGTGCCGGCTTCGTCGCCCTGGCCGCGAGCCTGGCGGTGGTGCCGACCGTACCGGTGGCGGCGATGGTGCTGATCCTCGGTGTGGACCGCTTCATGGCCGAATGCCGCTCGCTGACCAACATCATCGGCAATGCTGTCGCGACCCTGGTGGTGGCGGCCTGGGAAGGCCAGCTCGACCGTAGCAGGATGGCGCCGATCGCCCTCGGCCGCGAGCGCAAGGCCTTGGTAAGCCAGCCCGCCGAGTAATGCTGTAGAAGCAGGAGTTATCCGCGAACGGGCCCTCCAACTTCGCCGATAAATCCTGCTCCCACGGATGCTATTCTGGCGGCTCCTGCCGCCAGTGCCCGTTGCTCCGCCCATGAATCCAAAGAAAGACGCCGTGCCCCTGCCCGAAGACCTGCGCGTATTCCTCACCGTCATCCGCAAGGCCGGCTTCGCTGCCGCGGCCGACGAGCTGGGACTGTCGCCCGCCTACGTCAGCAAGCGCATCCAGATTCTCGAAACCACCCTCGCCACCCGCCTGCTGCACCGCACCAGCCGACGGATCGCCCTGACCGAGGACGGCGAACGGGTGCAACGCTGGGCCGTGCGCATCCTCGAAGATTTCCAGCAGCTCAGCGACGAACTGTCCGAAGCCCATGACAGCCCCAGCGGTCGCCTGCACCTGTGCAGCAGCTTCGGTTTCGGTCGCAACCACGTGGCCCCGGCGCTGTCGCGGTTGGCCGAACGCTACCCGGAACTGGAAATCCGCCTGGACCTGTTCGACCGCGTGGTGGATATCGTCAGCGAAGGGTTCGACCTGGAAATCCGCGTCGGCGATGACATCCCCGGCCAGCACATCGGCCGACGCCTGGTCAGCAACCGCCGGGTGCTGTGCGCCGCCCCCGCCTACCTGGAACGACGTGGTACGCCGCACCAACTGAGCGACCTGGAACAGCATGACTGCCTGGTGCTCAAGGAGCGCGACAACGCCTTCGGGATCTGGAACCTGGAGTGCGACGGCCGCCAGGACAGCGTGCGCGTACGCGGGCCGCTGTCATCCAACAGCGGCGAGATCGTCCTGCAGTGGGCACTGGATGGGCGCGGCATCCTGCTGCGCTCGCTGTGGGACGTCAAACCGCTGCTGGAGCAGGGGCGACTGGTGCAGGTGCTGCACGAACACACCCAGAGTGCGAATGTCTGGGCGGTGTACCCGACGCGGCTGGCCTACTCGGGGAAATTGCGGGCCTGCGTGGAGTTTCTGCAGGAGCACTTCCGTCAATTGTCGATCTGATACGCTTCGACGATCGCTGAGGCATGACCTTCCCGCCTCCAGGGAAGAGCCATGGTTTGAGGCCGCATTCGGTGCCTGTTCGCGGGCAAGCCGCGCTCCTGCAGGTTTGCGTCGAGCGCAGGATTTGCGTTCGACTCCGCCCCAGTAGGAGCGCGGCTTGCCCGCGAATGGGACCCAAGCCTTGCTCAAGACATGAATCGATTCAAAACGAAGGTATACGGACTCTGGCCACGCTCAGCTCAACCAGGGATTGGCCTGCAGATGCGAGCGCTCGAATGCCTCGATCTGCTCGCGACGCTGCAAGGTGCTGCCGATGGCATCCAGCCCGAGCAGCAAGGCGGATTTACGCAGGGCATCGATCTGGAACCCGATCACGCTGCCGTCCTGCAAACCAATCTGCTGGGCCTGCAGGTCGACCGAAATCTCGGCCCCCTGCGGCTGGCTCACCACCTGCCCCAACCGCTGCACCGTCGCCTCATCGAGGGTGATCAGCAAAACGCCGTTACGCTGGCAGTTGTCGTAGAAAATCCCGGCGAAACTACTGCCGATCAGGGCACGGATGCCCACCTGCTTCAACCCCCACACCGCGTGCTCACGGCTGGAACCGCAACCGAAGTTCGGCCCGACCACCATGAAGCTCGCTCCCTGCCAGGCCGGCTGGTTCAGCACGAACTCGGGGTTGGGTTCGCCCGAAGGCAAAAAGCGCAGGTCGAAGAACAACCCGCGATCCAGACCGTTGCGGTCGATACCCTTGAGAAACTGCTTGGGCATGATCACGTCGGTGTCGATATTGGCCGCCAGCATCGGTGCAGCCTTGCCGGTGACCCGGGAAAACGGTTGCAGGCTCATGGGCGTTGCTCCAGGGAACGGATATCGGTCAGGCGTCCGGCAATCGCCGCAGCCGCCACCATCGCCGGGCTCATCAGGTGCGTGCGGGCACCGGCGCCCTGGCGACCTTCGAAGTTGCGGTTGGTACTGGAGGCACAGCGGTCGCCCGCCGCCAGCACATCGTCGTTCATCGCCAGGCACATCGAGCAGCCGGACTGGCGCCATTCGAACCCGGCCGCGATGAATACCGCCGCCAACCCCTCGGCTTCGGCCTGGTCGCGAACCTGGGTGGAGCCCGGCACGATCATCGCCCGCACATGCCTGGCCACCTGCTGGCCGCGCACCACCCGGGCCGCGTCACGCAAGTCCTCGATCCGGGCATTGGTGCAGGAGCCGATAAAGGCATGGCTGATGACGATCTCGCTCAACGGCATGCCGGCTTCCAGGCCCATGTAGTTCAGGGCCCGGCGCATGTCCTGGCGCAGGATCGGATCGTCGAGGCTTTCCGGGTCCGGCACCCGTGCACCGATCGGCGCCGCCTGGTCCGGGCTGGTGCCCCAGGTGACCATCGGCTCCAGGGCCGTGGCATCCAGATGCACCTCCCGGTCGAACCGCGCGCCGGCATCGCTCCTGAGCTCGCGCCAACGGGCGACAGCCTGCTCCCACAGTTCTCCCTGTGGCGCCCGCGGCTTATCCTTGAGATAGGCGAACACCTTCTCGTCCGGGGCCATGAAGGCACCCCGGGCACCGGCTTCCACGGCCATGTTGCAGATGGTCATGCGCGCTTCGACGCTCAACGCATCGATGGTCGAACCGCAGAATTCGATGGCGTAGCCCGTCGCGCCAGAAGCACCGATTTCGCCGATCAGCGCCATGATCACGTCCTTGGAGGTCAACCCGGCCGCCAGTTCGCCGTCGACCGTCACCCGCAGGGTCTTCAGGCGCTTGTAGACCAGCGTCTGGGAGGCCAGCAGGTGTTCGATCTCCGAAGTGCCGATGCCGAAGCCGAAGGCCCCGAGGGCACCATAGGTGGTGGTGTGGCTATCGCCGGCCGCCACCACCATGCCGGGCAGGATGAAGCCCTGCTCGGGGGCGACCACATGCTCGATACCCTGGCGCTTGTCGAGCACATCGAACAGTTCGATACCGAAATCGGCGCAGTTCTCGGCCAGGTACGACACCTGCCGTGCCCCGCCGGCATCCGGCATGGCGGCAATGCGCCTGGGCGCGGTGGGGTTCACATGATCGACCACGGCCAGGGCCGTTTCCGGACGCCACACGCCGCGCCCGGCTTCGCGCAGGCCACTGAAGGCTTGCGGGCTGGTGTATTCGTTGATGACCTGGCGGTCGATGTACAGCAGGACATGGCCCTGGTCGTCGAGGCGACACACCGTATGGGAATCGATGTGCTTGTCGTAGAGGGTTCTCGTTGCAGTCATGGTGGCGCTCGCAGGAATGAAAGTACGCGAGGCTGTCGAATCCGACAGACTTCATGGCCATCATAGGGAGCGTGGGAGGTGCATCAATGCCGCGAGGGTGATGGCGAGAAACATGGATCGTGTTCGATCGGCGCTTGCGTTGCACAAGCGCCGGAACAGGCACGGGATCAGTGCGAAGGAATGCCTTCGATGTCCTTGACGATGAAGTTCGGCAAGACGTCGACATAGAACTCCTCGACGTCGGAATTGCCCTTGTTGCTGATGGCGCCCCACATGGTCTTGTAGTTGCGCAGGTTGCCCTGCACGCCGGCTGGCATCAGGCGATCACGTGCCTGGGCGAAGTTGAGCACCTCGGCGCCAGACCTGGACACCTTGACCTTGTAGCTGAAATCGACACTGGCCAGGATCGTGTTGTCATCGACGATCATCGACACCAGGCCGCCCTTGGAGTCGCTGATGTGGCGCGTGTAGACCGTACTCACGTCCAGCAGGTAATCGGCGCTTTCGCGGTTTTTGGCATAGCGGCCAATGGTGCTCAGCTTGTCGGACAGTTGATTGCGCAAGCGCTGGCGCAGGATGTCCTGGGACAGAAACCGAGGATTCTCCCCCACCAGTGCCAGATCGAAGGAGTCGATCCAATAGGTGGCGGTTTCCGGGATATGCACCGGTGTGGGCGACACGTAGTAGTCGGATTTTGAAGCACAACCGGCCAGCAGCGCGATGGCCAGGATCAGGGCAGGGATCTTCATGGCCTGGCTCCCTGGGCGTTGCTCAACAGAACATCCATGTAGCTTGTCGGTTCGGCAAACAGTGTCTTCTCGCCAGACAGGCGATCGCTGCCACCGACGCGCCCGATCCGCGGCTCATAGCCGCCCCACTGCTCAAGCGTTCCCGGTGACTGGGCACAACCGGCCAATACCGCACCCGCCAGCATGGCGACAGCCAATCGCAACGAACCGAACACATGACCCATCAAACCTGACTCTCCCTGTTATCCACCCTGAGTTGTGATTGCCAGCGTTCTCCACTTCGAGCGCGAACAGGTCCTTGACCTGCCAACGATTGGCAAGTTCATGGACCTGGCCTGGCGTGAGCGCCATGAAACGGTCGCCCGGGCGAGCTGCATCGCCCGGAACATGAAGAGATGACCCGAAGGGGTGAACGCAGGGCGGCTGTGCCGCGAGGAAGCTCGTCCTGAGGAGAAATCCGTCTGGACGGTCCCTTGATATAACTGCTTGATACAACTGATATCAATTTAATGGCCGGCATCATAGAGTGCCGGATTTTAGGCGTCAAGAATCAGCCTTCGCTGTTTTCGCCAACGAAATCCAGGCGGTCGCCCAGCCACTGGCGAACGATCTCCCTTGCCGCCTGCCGGGCCTCGCTGGCCGACAGGCCGCGCTCGCGCTGCAGCCAGGCGCTGGTTGCCTGGCGCGCCGGTTCAATGGCCGCCAAGGCCTGTTGCCGCTGTTTCGTCGGCCAGGACTTGTCGTCGCTCCAGTCACGGATGACCTGCTCGGGATCCGTACCCTGCTGGTCCGCGGCCTTGAGAAAATCCCGCGGGGAAACGGTTGCCCGCAGCGCCATCAGGCTCCAGCCGGCGTAGCTGGCAAAACGGATGGTGCCGCTGTTCTCGCTGGCCGCCGCCAGCACCGGCTCGAAGCTGCTATCGAGCTGTTTCCACGGCCCCTGCTCGAACAGATTGCCCTGGGGCTCGCAGATCGGCGCCCCACTGTCGCGGCTGGAACCATACAACGGGCCAAAACTGGCGTAGGCATCCTCGCCCTGGCGCGAGAAAATGAAACAGTGCACGTAGGCACGCTGACTGTAGGGCTCATACTCCGATCGCTCGATCAGCATGCGCAGCAGCGTCAGGTCGACCCGCTCACGGCTGACCGAGGCATCCTTCTCGGTATCGGTGAAGACCGACAGCGAGAAACTGTCGTCCGACAACGCCTTGATCGCCACTCGCCGACTTTCCTCGGCCTCCTTTTGCGTGACCCCGCTGGTCGGTTCGAAACGCCGCAGGTAGACCAGCCAGGCGGCGGCCAAGCCATTGCCCGGATACCCTCTCAACCCCTCGGCGGCCTCGGCCGGGTGATAGGGAATGCTGGCGATGAGCGCGTCCAGCGCCGCGGTATCGGGCTGGACCCGCTTGCCCACCTCCACCACCCGCTGGCTCAGCAGAGGTTGCAGACAGGCGGCCAGCTTGTCCGGGGCAGCCGCGCAGGCATTGCGGGCCTGCAGCCAGGTCCGCTGGTCATTGCGCAAGGCCTCACCCGCTTCGGGTGCCAGCGTGGCCATGGCCTTGCTGTAGTAGGCGCCCAGGGCGCCATCCAGCCCGCTCAGTTCGGGGCTGGCACAAATGGCCTTTTCCACCGCCGTGGAGGCCTTCTGGCAATCGAAAGACGCGGCGACCGCGGGTGTACCGGCCCCCAACAGCAGCCCGGAGAGCAACAACATCGAACGGAGGGAGTGTACGTAGCGGTCCATGATGCCCCTTGAGTGAATGCCTGCCAAAGAGCCGATTGTGCCAAGAGCGCCGATTGCCCGTCTATCGACCGGCAAGCCGCCGGTCCTGCCGGAAAAAAGGCCACACACTGACGCACCACGATGTTACTTGCGGTAAAGGCCGTGCGCTTTTCTGATGCGAATCGCCACCTTGCGCCGGTCTGATCGGCCATGAACCCAGTATATGGCACGACTATTGATATACGTATCCATAACGATTGTTGAACAATCATCAGTGGAGCGTTTCCCATGTCCCGAGTCAAAGCCTTCACCCTCGCCCTGACCTTCTGTGCCGCCAGCGCCGCACAGGCCGCCGACGGCACCCTGCAAGCCGACCGCCTGAGCATCGGCTCGGACCTCACCTACCCGCCCTACACCTACCTGGCCCAGGGCAAGCCGGCGGGCTTCGACCCCGAGTTCATGACCCTGCTCGGCCAGCACCTCAAGCTGACCCCGCAGTTCCAGGACACCCGCTTCGCCAACCTGGTGATGGGCGTCAATGCCCGCCGCTTCGACGTAGTCGCCTCGGCGCTGTACGTCACCCCCGAGCGCGCCACCCAGGTCGACTTCGTGCCCTACCTCAAGAGCGGCGCCTCGCTGATGGTCCGCGCCGATGACAGCTTCCGCCCGCAGCGTCCGGAAGACCTTTGCGGCAAGCGCATCGGCTCGATCAAGGGCGGCTCGTGGATTCCCAAGCTGATGGCACTTTCCAAGAGCCACTGCGAGGCCAACGGCCAGGCGCCGATCGACTCGCGTGAATTCCCCACCTCGCCGGAAGCGGCCCAGGCGCTGCTGGCCAAGGCCGTCGACGTGCAGTTCGAGGACGCCGCGGTGGCCGCGATCACCGCCGACAAGCTCAAGGGCCGGGTGGTTATCAGTTCAAAGGAACTGATCTACCCGGTGGTGATCGGCCTGGCCGTGCGCAAGGGTAACGATGCGCTGCTCGGCGAGTTGCGCCAGGGGCTGGCGGCGATGAAGAGCAGCGGTGAGTACCAGACCCTCCTCACCCGCTACAACCTCGGCGAACCGAGCCCGAGCGAAGTGGCCCTGGCCCTGGGCCAGAATCCCCAGGCGGCACAGTAAGCGGGAGCGTCGAGCATGCAATTCGATTGGCACTACGCCGCAGGCCTGCTGGTCAACGGCGATTTCTGGAAGGCAGTCGGCACCGTGGTGGAGCTGAGTGTCGAGACCTGGCTGCTGGGCATCGTGCTCGGCTTCGTGCTGGCCCTGGCCCGGCAGTCGGGCAATCGCGCCCTCAACCGCAGCGCGGCGCTGTACATCTGGTTCTTCCGCAGCCTGCCGCTGCTGGTGCTGCTGATCTTCGTCTACAACCTGCCGCAGGTGTTTCCAAGCACCAGCGCGCTGTTGTCCAACCCCTACGCCGCAGGCCTGATCGCGCTAGTGTTGAGCGAGGCGGCGTACATCGCCGAGATCCATCGGGGCGGCCTGCTGGCCGTCGCCAAGGGGCAGCTCGAAGCCGGCAAGGCGCTGGGTATCCGCTACACCGGCGTACAGCGCCTGATCGTCATCCCGCAGGCGCTGCGGGTAGCCCTGCCGACCCTGGCCAACGAGTACATCACCATCGTCAAGCTGACCTCGCTGGTCTCGGTGATCTCGTTGTCGGAGATCCTGCTGGTGGGCCAGCAGTTGTACACGCAGAACTTCCTGGTCATGGAGACCATGCTCGCGGTGGCCTTCTACTATGTACTGATCGTCACGGTGTTCAGCTACCTGCTGCGGCGCCTGGAACAGCACCTGGACGTGACGCGCCGCCAGCCCAGGGTGATTGCCGACAGCCCGACGGAACGGTTCCCCGTCCGCCAGGAGAGCGCCCCGCGGCGCGGCGAGTTCGCCCTGCGGGTGACCGGCGCGCGCAAGCACTATGGCCAACTGGAAGTGCTCAAGGGCATCGACCTGAACATCCGTTTCGGCGAGGTGGTGTCGATCATCGGCCCATCGGGTTCGGGCAAGACCACCCTGATCCGCACCCTCAACGGCCTGGAGGGACTGGACCGCGGCCAGGTCGAGTTGTGTGGCGCGCCGTTCCTGCGTGGCAGCCACGAGGATGGCGGCAGCCTGGGTAGCCGCCTGCACATGGACGGCATCGTCCAGGTCGGCATGGTGTTCCAGGGCTTCAATCTGTTCCCGCACAAAACGGTGCTGGAAAACGTCGTACTCGCGCCACGCCACCACGGTCACGCCAGCGATGCCGAACTGCGGGCGCTGGGCCTGTCGCTGCTGGCCAAGGTCGGCCTGCGCGAGCACGCCGGCAAGTACCCGCACCAGCTCTCCGGCGGCCAGCAACAGCGCGTGGCGATCGCCCGGGCACTGGCGATGCGGCCCCAGGTGATGCTGTTCGACGAACCGACCTCGGCGCTGGACCCGGAGCTGGTCGGCGACGTGCTGAAGGTAATCGAGGACCTGGCCCGCGAAGGCATGACCATGGTCATCGTCACCCATGAAATGAAGTTCGCCTTCCAGGTTTCCGACCGCGTGGTGTTCATGGAGAGCGGACAGATCGTCCAGGCCGGCGCGCCACGCGAACTGCTGGACAACCGCAGCGAACGGATGAGCCGCTTCCTCAAGGATGTGCAACTGGCATGAAAACCAAGACCCCGGAAAAAACCGGCACCGTCCTGTCCCTGGCCGACCAGGTGGCCTGCGAGGTGCGCGAAGACATCATCGGCGGCCGGCTGCTGCCGGGCATGGCGCTGGTCGAGGCCGAGCTGACCGTGCGCTACAACGCCTCGCGCAACACCGTGCGCGAAGCGTTGCACCAGCTCGGGCATGAGGGCCTGGCCACTTATGTGCGCAACAAGGGGGTGATGGTCCGGCGCCTCGGCGTGCCACAAGTACGTGACCTGTTCCTGGTGCGCCGCACCCTGGAGGTCCAGGCGATCCTGGGCAGCAAGCCGCTGCGCGAATACGAGTCCGACCGCATGCTCGACGCCATCGAAGCCGCCGAACTGGCCCGCGAACGCGAGGACTGGCAGGCCTTCGGTACCCATAGCCTGCGCTTTCACCAGCACATCATCGGGTTGTTGCGCAGCCCGTTGCTCGACGCCTTCTTCACCAACATCGCCGCGCAGATGCGCCTGGTGTTCGCCGTGGCGCCCGATGAAGAGAACTTCCAGCGTCCCTGGCTGGAACGCGACCGGCAGATCCACGACCTGCTCGCCGACGGCCGTCGTCATGACGCCGCCGAAGCCATGACCCGTTATCTGGACGATTCCGAGCACGCCCTGCTCGATCTGTTCAACCACCCACCCCGTTCCTGAAACCGGAGACCTACCCATGTACAAGGATTACCCCGCCGCCTACCAGGTCAGCAAGGGCTCGGCCCTGCAGGTCGACAAGCCGTTCTACGATCGCATCCGCGAGCGTCGGGACGCCCGCACCCTGATCGAGTCCTTCGAGGTGCCGATCCGCACCGGCCGCGCCTGGAAGGTGCCGGCCGGCCACGTGTTCCGTGTGACCGCACCGGTCGGCCCGCAGGTCGGCGACTTCAACATCTGGAACGCCAACGACCCGCGCGAACGCCTGTGGGCGGCCCGTACCCGCCAGTTGCAGGGTGCTCACGTGAGCACCTACGACCGCCTCTGGTCGAACCTGCCGTTCCTGCGGCCACTGGTGACCATCACCGACGACAGCCTGGCCGACTACGGCATCGATGAGCACGGCGGGCGCCTGCACGATCTGCTCGGCACCCGTTGCGACCCCTACGTCAACAAGATGCTCACCGGTGAGGACTTCCACCACCACTGCCACTCCAACCTGACCCGCGCGGTCCTGCCCCACGGCCTGACCGAGTTCGACGTGCACGACGTGCTGAACATCTTCCAGTGCACCGGCCTGAACCATGACGACATGTACTTCATGAAGGCCTGCCCGGCGAAGAAAGGCGACTACCTGGAATTCTTCGCCGAGATCGACGTGCTGTGCGCCCTGTCGACCTGCCCGGGAGGCGACCTGTCGCTGCCGATGTGGGGCCCGGACGCCCAGGACCCGCTGTCCGTGTGCCGGCCGCTGGGCGTCGAGGTCTACCAGCTCGAAGACAGCCTGCTCGAAGGCTGGAAGTCGCCGGAACGCGCCAGCTACAACGGCTTGCATGGACTGGCGATCGGCAAGGCCGATTGGGAGTAAACAACTGCGGGAGCCTGCCATCGCGGCAGGCTCCCCAGCCAACGGTAAAACAACTTCAAATCCAATCCGGCAGTACTTCAGCTGCCATTCAGCTTATATGTATCGAAACAGCCTATTTTTTATTGACTTGATACGCCTCGCTGAGTAAATTTCCCCTGCCTGCGAAACAGGCCCTTTTTCAACTTAAAAAAGAACCCAATGGACACAGTATCCAGACGCAGTCCGATCACCGCGAAGGCGGTTCATCGGGCGCTTAACCCAAATAATGACGGGACTCGACGCACAGTCGGGTGAGCTGCGCCAGGGCCTCGTGCTCCACGTAACTCGCCTCTGCCGGCGCCAGTCCGGTCGCGAGGTGTGTGATGACTTTCAAATCTTCCGTAATGCCAGGCGTTCGCGCCTTTGCTTCCAGCATGCGCGTCAAGCTGTCCCGCGAGCCCACTGTGGCCCTGCGGCCCAGCGCCCTGTTCGCAATTCCCTCCTCCGCTCCCCAGGCATCGCCACGTGCGACCATCGGCTGGCGCATCTGCCCGAGCACCGGTCGGCTGCAGCAGCGCTGGAGCTTCGATGACAGCCAGGACCCGCAGAGTAGCGCGCTCGCACACTCACTGCGCGCGGGTAAAACCCTGGAAGGCGCCGTCGAGGTTCGCGCCGCCTAATTATCCGGCGCAAGCGAAGACAACTTCCAAACATGCACTTTCGCAACTTTGAAGTGCACGGGATTTCTTTGCCCGTTAATTAATGAATATCGAGAAAGTCATTATGGACGAAGCCAGTAGTCGGTTCGCTGCCTGTCGTTTTTCCGTGGGCGGGCAGCGAACGTTAAATATTCCCCAACACCCATATTCGAATCGATCGCACTCTCGCGACTCGGCAGGTATTCGCTCGCCCCGCATTCGGTGAGCCGCACATGCCTGGTCGCAAAGACGTGACAGGGGCATTCCCATGAGCAACGTAAAAACTCCGCCACGGCACCACCAGCACAACGGCAAGGACAACACCCGGCTGTCGATGCGTGCCGCCCGCGAATCGCAACAGGACCTGGCCACCACCCTGGGCAACGTCAGGGCCAGCCGCGACGGCCTCACCGAGCTGGACGCCGAAGGCCGCCTGCAGCGCGAAGGCTTCAACGAGGTCGCCCACGACAAGCCGCCCCGCGCGCTGGTGCAGTTTCTCCATGCGCTGAACAACCCGTTCATCTATGTCCTGCTGATCCTGGCCGGCATCAGCTTCTTCACCGACTTCTGGCTGGCCGAGCGCGCCGGCGAAGACGGCGACCTGACCAAGGTCATCATTATCATGACCATGGTCACCCTCAGCAGCAGCCTGCGCTTCTGGCAGGAGTACCGCTCGGGCAAATCCGCCGAAGCCCTCAAGGCCATGGTCCGCACCACCGCCACCGTACTGCGTCGCGAGCAGATGGGCAGCCAGCCCACCCTGCGCGAAATTCCGATGCGTGAACTGGTGGCCGGCGATATCGTGCACCTGTCGGCCGGCGACATGATTCCGGCGGATATCCGCCTGATCGAGTCCCGCGACCTGTTCATCAGCCAGGCCGTGCTGACCGGCGAAGCGCTGCCGGTCGAAAAGTACGACACCCTCGGCGACGTTGCGCAGAAATCCGCAGCGGGTGCCGCCGCCGACCAGAACAACCTGCTCGACCTGCAGAACATCTGCTTCATGGGTACCAACGTGGTCAGCGGCACCGCCAAGGCCGTGGTGGTCGCCACCGGGCCGCGGACCTACTTCGGCTCACTGGCCAAGGCCATCGTCGGCTCGCGGGTGCAGACCGCCTTCGACCGCGGGGTGAACAGTGTCAGTTGGCTGCTGATCCGCTTCATGCTGGTGATGGTGCCGGTGGTGTTCCTGCTCAACGGCTTTTCCAAGGGCGACTGGGGCGATGCCCTGCTCTTTGCTCTGGCTGTGGCTGTTGGCCTGACCCCGGAAATGCTGCCGATGATCGTCAGCGCCAACCTGGCCAAGGGCGCCGTCGCCATGGCCCGGCGCAAGGTGGTGGTCAAGCGTCTGAACGCGATCCAGAACTTCGGTTCGATGGACGTGCTGTGCACCGACAAGACCGGTACCCTGACCCAGGACCGGATCATCCTCGAGCACCATGTCGACAGCCACGGCCGGCGCAACGATGCGGTGCTGGGCCTGGCCTGGCTGAACAGCCACCATCAGAGCGGCATGAAGAACCTGATGGACCAGGCGGTGCTGCGCTTCTCCGAGCAGGACCCGAAGTTCCAGGTGCCGTTCGCCTACAGCAAGGTCGATGAGCTGCCGTTCGATTTCGTCCGCCGGCGCCTGTCGATCATCGTCAGGGACAACCACGGCGACCACCTGCTGGTGTGCAAGGGCGCGGTCGAGGAAATGCTCGCCATCTCCAGCCAGGTGATGGAGGGTGACACCGTGATGGCTCTCGACGAGCAGCGCCGCCAGGAACTGCTGGCCCTGGCCAACGACTACAACAAGGACGGCTTCCGCGTGCTGCTGGTGGCCACCCGGAATATCGCCAAAGGCCAGGCCAAGGCCCAGTACAAGACCGCCGACGAGCGCGAACTGGTGATTCGCGGCTTCCTGACCTTCCTCGACCCACCGAAGGAGACCGCCGGCCCGGCGATTGCCGCCCTGCGCGAGATCGGCGTGGCGGTCAAGGTGCTGACCGGCGACAACGCGGTGGTCACCTGCAAGATCTGCCGCGAGGTCGGCCTGGAACCGGGCCTGCCCCTGCTCGGCCAGGACATCGAGCACATGGACGAGGCCACCCTCAAGCTGCGGGTCGAGGAGCGCACGGTCTTCGCCAAGCTGACCCCGCTGCAGAAGTCGCGGGTGCTCAAGGCCCTGCAATCGAACGGGCACACCGTGGGCTTCCTCGGTGACGGCATCAACGACGCCCCGGCGCTGCGCGATGCCGACGTCGGTATCTCGGTGGACAGTGGCACGGACATCGCCAAGGAATCGGCCGACATCATCCTCCTGGAAAAGAGCCTGATGGTGCTCGAGGAAGGCGTGCTCAAGGGTCGGGAAACCTTCGGCAACATCATGAAGTACCTGAACATGACCGCCAGTTCCAACTTCGGCAACGTGTTCTCGGTGCTGGTGGCCAGTGCGTTCATTCCGTTCCTGCCGATGCTGTCGATTCACCTGCTGCTGCAGAACCTGATCTACGACATCTCCCAGCTGGCCCTGCCGTGGGACCGGATGGACAAGGAGTTCCTGAGCAAGCCACGCAAGTGGGATGCGAAGAACATCGGCCGCTTCATGCTGTGGATCGGGCCGACCTCGTCGATCTTCGACATCACCACCTTTGCGCTGATGTGGTACGTGTTCGCCGCCAATAGCGTGGAGATGCAGGCGCTGTTCCAGTCCGGCTGGTTCGTCGAGGGGCTGCTGTCGCAGACGCTGGTGGTGCACATGCTGCGGACCCAGAAGATCCCGTTCTTCCAGAGCACCGCGGCACTGCCGATCATCGTCATGACCTGCATCGCCGTCGCGATCGGTATCTACCTGCCGTTCTCGCCACTGGGCACGCTGGTGGGCCTGGTGCCGTTGCCGATGAGCTACTTCCCATGGCTGGTGGGCACGCTGCTGACCTACTGCGTGCTGGCCCAGACCATGAAGACCCTCTACATCCGCCGCTTCAAGCAGTGGTTCTGACGAGCACCCGAGTACGACACCGTCCCCTGTGGGAGCGCCGCCCGGCCGCCTCCCATCAGGAGGGTCGCGGTGTTCGTGCCCGGATCGACCCCACCGGATAAACCCGGGAGACGGCCATGAACCCATTGGAAAAATGCTTCGCCCTCCTCGACTACGGCGTCCGGGCACTGGCGGTACGGTGCCTGAGCAAGGCCGCCCAGGTCGTCCGCCGTGTCACCGTCAGGCTGTATGTCCGCAGGCACCTGACCGGTGTCGAGATGCGTTACCTGCTGGGGTTGTCCAGCACCATCAGTCGTGCCTCGGTGAGGCTGCTGCGCCCACCCAGGAAGTAACACACCAGCACAGGGAGAACCCTCATGTCTGGAACCACTCTGTTGATCAAACTCGCCGGCACCATCGCCCTGTTGCTGTGGGGTACCCACATGGTCTCCACCGCCCTGCTGCGCGGCTTCGGCACCCAACTGCGCAACGGCCTGGGCCGCAACCTGGACAAGCGCTGGAAAGCCCTGCTGTCGGGCATCGGCCTGACCGCCATCCTGCAGAGCAGCACGGCGGTCAGCCTGATGGCGACCTCGTTCACCGCCGCCGGCACCCTGAGCCTCGCGCCGGCGCTGGCGGTGATGCTCGGCGCCAACATCGGCTCGACCCTGGTCGTGCAACTGCTCAGTTTCAATACCTCGCTGGCAATCCCCATCGTCCTGCTGCTCGGTTTCGTGGTGTTCCGCCTGCGCGATGACTCGCGCTACGAGAGCATCGGCTGCGCACTGATCGGCCTGGGGCTGATGCTGCTCGCGCTGAACCTGCTGGGCGGCGTGCTCGGCCAGATGGAAAGCACCCCGGTCTTTCAGGCGGTGATGCAAGGCCTGCAGGGCGACATCCTGATCGCACTGCTGGTCGCCGCCCTGCTGACCTGCATCTGCCACTCCAGCGTGGCGGTGATCCTGCTGATCGCCTCGCTGGCCAGCACCGGCGCAATGACGCCGATCACGACCCTGGCTTTGGTGCTGGGGGTAAACATCGGCGGTGCCTTGCCACCCGTGCTCAATGCCAGCACTGCGGTCGCCCGGCGCATGCCGCTGGGCAACCTCGCCGTGCGGCTGTTCGGAGCGCTGCTGATCCTGCCCTGGGTGTCGTGGCTGGGCCCACTGCTGGAACACTCGGGCATCGCCCCGGACCGTCAGGCGGTGTACCTGCACAGCGCCTTCAACCTGCTACTGGGGCTGGGCTTTCTCGGCCTGGTGGAACCCATGGCCAACCTGCTGACGCGCTGGCTGCCGGCCCCCGAACCGGCAGCCGACCCAGGCATGCCGCAGTACCTCGACGAAGCCGGGCTGGAAGTGGCCAATGTCGGCCTGTCCAACGCCGTGCGCGAAGCGCTGCGCCTGGCCGACATGCTGTCGGTGATGTTCAGCCAGATGCTCGGGCTGTTCGAGAGCCCGACCCAGGCCACTCCCGAGCAGATCCGCCAACTGGACCAGTCACTGGACCTGCTCAGCGCCGCCATCCGCGCCTACCTCGCGGACATCGGCCAGGATGGTCTCTATGACGAGGACGCCGACCGCGCCCAGGAAATCCTCATGTTCGTGATCAACCTGGAGCATGCCGGCGACATCCTCTCCAGCAACCTGGCGCAGTTGGCCGCACGGCGCCGCCGGCGCGGCGAGGGCTTCTCGAAGTTCGAGCTGGGGCACATCCATCGCCTTCACGATGAGCTGCTGGAAAGCCTGAGCCTGGCCATCACCGTCTTCCTGCGCGAGGACATTGCCAGCGCCCACCGTCTGGTCGCCCGCAAGGCCTCGATCCGTCGCCTGGAGGCCAGTGCCAGTCGCGAGCACTTTCGCAAGCTCAGTGCCGACAAGAGCGCCTGGGCCGAGTCCGGGGACATCTTCCAGCGGGTGCTGCGCGACTACCGCCGGGTGCATCACCACATCGCCGCCCTGGCCTACCCGGTGCTGGAGCGGGCCGGCGAACACATCCCGGGCCTGGGCGAGCCGCTGGAGGCGTCCGGTCCGACACGGGACCGCAACGACAAGGATGACTACCCATGCGCGTCCTGATCTGCGCCGGCCGCTACTACATGAATGCCGCCCTGTGTCGCAAGGTGCTCGAGGCCTACCACGCCCGGCAGGGCATCGAGGTGCTGGTGCACGGCGGCAACCAGCACCTGGGCAGCACCCTGGAGGACTGGGCCCGGGAAACCGGCGCCCACATCGTGCGCTACCCCTCCAACTGGCAGCGCTACGGCAAGCAGGCCGAGCGGCGCCGCAACCGGTTCATGTTGCAGGACAGCGAACCGGACCTGGTGATCGCCTTCCCCGGCGGCAGCGACACCGAAGAACTGGTGGCCCAGGCCAGGGCCAACGGCATTGACATCCATTCGATCGACGATTGAGCGAGACACCCATGCACAAGCACCCTCGAACACAAGGTGCGGCGTACGCGGGTTGCGACGTACGCAGGCTTGTGGTGTACGCAGGCAGGCGAGTAGCGCGCCTGCCGCAGGGCATCAAGAGAGGAAGTCAGCACGGTCATGTCGAATCCCGAAAGGAAAATGGACGCGTCCCTGCGTGGCGGTATTACTGTCCGGGTACTTCATTGAGCAACAGGACCTGCTTGTCCTGGACCAGGTCGGCGGCGGCGGCCCCCATGATCCCGTAGTGCTGGGTTACACGATGGCGCTCGATCGCATCCATGTCGCTCCAGGTCTCGATGAAAACGAAGCGCCCGGGATTTTCCCGGTCGACATGCAGAGTGTATTCATGGCAACAGGCTTCTTGACGCGATGGCACCACAGCGGCCTTCAGCACGGCCTCCAGCTCGGCAGCCTTGCCCGGTTTGGATTGAAGAATGGCAACGACACGAATTGCATGGTTCATGGTTTTTCACCTGAATGGGAACTGGGTGCAAAAAGGCACCAGGGCCGACGATGATGATCTCTCGTCGCTCGACCATCAAGGCCGCAAGGCTCTGAGCCGCGACAGACAAGGAGGTTCCCGGCGATCTGCGAACAGGGCCATTGCCTACACGACAGGCAGGCAACAGCCGGATCAGGACACGCCATCAGGGCTTGAGCGGCGTTTCCCGGTCGCGCTCGGGCATCTCCTTGCCATCCTCGGGATGCTTCCAGGTTTGCGGCGGTGGCTCATCGTCCACCTCATCCTCGACGACTTCGTCCTCCTCGGGCGCCGGCACGTCACGCCAGGGCATCGCGCCCAGAGGATGCCGCGAAAACGGAAGGGTCACACCGGCAGGCTGAGTATCCATACGCACCTCGCATCGACCGCCCGGACCGTCCGGGCGTGGAATTCTCAGTGTAGCAAGCGCGGTACCGACAGTTGCCCACCCGCTCGGCCAGAGGAGGTGTGCGTGTTAGCATGGGCTTTTGCCCGGAGGGGATACGCCATGTTTGAGGGTCAGCGCTTCGCGGCGTTTCTGTTCGATATGGACGGGACGCTGCTCAACTCCATCGCCGCCGCCGAGCGCGTCTGGAGCCACTGGGCGCAACGGCATGGCCTGGATGTACCGGCCTTTCTGCAGACCATCCATGGCGTGCGCTGCATCGATACCATCCGCCGGCAGAACCTGCCGGGTATCGACGCCGAGCGCGAGGCAGCGGCCATTTCCCAGGCCGAGATCGACGATGTCGAAGGCGTGGTGGCCATCGAGGGCGCGCGGGAGTTTCTCGCCTCCCTGCCCGCCCACCGCTGGGCGGTGGTGACCTCGGCCCCGCGCGCCCTGGCGCAAAGCCGCATGGCCGCCGCCGGCATTGCCCTGCCGGCGCTGGTGATCACCGCCGAAGATGTCGGCCGCGGCAAGCCGGCACCGGACGGCTACCTGCTGGCCGCCCGGCGACTGGGTGTCGAGCCGTCACAGTGTCTGATTTTCGAGGATGCGCCCGCCGGTATTGGCGCGGCGGAAGCGGCGGGTATGGCGGTGACGGTGATCACCGCCACCCACAGCCACCCCCTGGAGACAGCGCACCCGACGCTGGCGGACTACAGCCGGGTGACGGTCGACAGCAACGACCAGGGCCTGGCGCTGGTCCAGGCCTGACCCTCGGTTGCCTTACGAAGCGTATTGCACGCCCAGCGACGCCAGGGCCTTCCAGTAGTCCGGGTAGGTCTTGGCCACGCAATCCGGGTCCTGGATGCGGATACCGGAAACCTTCAGCCCGGCCAGGGCAAAGCACATGGCGATGCGATGGTCGGAGTGGGTGTCGATCAGCGCGTTGCAGCTCGTACCGGCCAGCGCCGGATCGGCCGCCACCAGCAGATCATCGCCCTCCACCGCGGCCAGCCCGGCCCGGATCTCGTTCAGGCCATCGTGCAGCGCCTGAACCCGGTCGCACTCCTTGACCCGCAGGTTCGCCAGCTCGACGAAACGCACCGGCGTGCGGTTGAACGCCGCCAGCACCGCCAGGGTCGGGATCGCGTCCTGCATCTGCGAACCGTTGATCACCGCCGGCATGTTGGGGAACTGCTGGATCACCTCCAGGGCCTTGGCGTCCGGCTGGGTGAAATCTTCACCGGCCACGCCGAGGTCGATACGCCCTGCCGTCAAGGCCTCTGCCGCCCACAGGTAGGTGGCGGCGGAAGCGTCCGGCTCGACCTGGTAGTCGCAGGCGCTGTAGCCGGTGGCCGCGACCCGCCAGGTGCTCTCGTCGACCGCCTCGACCTGGGCGCCGAAGGCACGCATGCAGGCCAGCGTCAGGTCGACGTAGCCGCGGGCACCGATGTCCTTGCCGGTCAGCGCCACTTCCACCGGTTCCTCACCACAGGCCGCCAGCATCAGCAGCGCCGACACGTATTGGCTCGACAGGCCGCCGTCGATCTCGAAACGCCGCGCCTGCACGCGGCCCTGGCCGCGCACGGTCACCGGCGGGCAACCAGTGGGGCTTTCGACATCCAGGCCGGCGCGACGCAGCGCATCGAGCAACGGGCCGATCGGACGTTTCTGCATGTAGTGGTCACCATCGAGCACCACCGTGCCGTTGACGGTGCTCACCGCCGCGGTCAGAAAGCGCACCGCGGTGCCGGCATTGCCGAGGAACAACGGTTGTTCCGGCACCTGCAACTGGCCGCTGCCGGTGACCACGAACGTGGTGTCGTCGGGTTCGCTGATGGTCACGCCCATCTGCCGCAGGGCATTGGACATGTGGCGGGTATCATCGCTTTTCAGCGCGCCGGACAGGCGGCTGGTGCCCTTGGCCAGGGCGGCGAGCAACAGGGCCCGGTTGGTGATCGACTTCGAACCGGGTGGCGTCACCTTGCCGTTCAGGGACGCGTTCGGCGGGATCACGGTGAGGGTTTGCTGCACAGCCATTGATCAACTCTCCAGGCTCGAAAGGTACGCGCACAGGCTCGTGCGCCTCGACAGTCCGCCATGATGCCATTAATGGGCCCGGCGGATCATCCGTTTCTGTCGGACAGGCCATGCATGACAGGCGCGACTGTCTCGCCTGCGGGTCTTGCGCTTGACCGACAACCCCGGACAATAGAGTCGACTCTTTTTTCCGATAATGAACGTGCCATGACCGCCGACCGCCGACAACACCTTCCATCCCTGCCCTGCCTGCTCCTGCTGGCCTACAGCTTTTCGATGATCGCCGGTTGCTCCGGGCACCAGACGCCGGTCGATGGTTACCCCTGCTACGCCAAGGCGGTGCCGAGCACCGGTGTCGGCGGACTGGCCTGGGGGCCGAACGTGAAGACCGCCAGCGCGAAATCCCTGGACAACTGCCGGCGCTACGCCGCCGAATCGGGTGGAACGCCAGGCTCCTGCAGGGTGACGGCGGCCAACTGCCGCTGACGATCCGCGCCGCAGGGCGTGGCGGACGCTTGCCGACGGGTCAGGCCTGACGGGTACCGGGCGCCATGGTCCTGCCTCGGCGCGCCGCTGTGCATGGACTACTCCAGCCAGCGCCAGTCGCAGTTGGGGTTGCGCCAATTGATGGAAATGATTCGCCAGCAGAACCTGCCCGGCCGGCAGTTCTGACCTCTCAGCCGGGCGTATCGATACCCGGCCCTTCCCGACGCCAGCGTTCAGAACCGGCTCCTCAGCCGCTCGTTCCGACCTCCGGTCATCCTTGGGCAGCACAAACTCGCTGAAGGGGCTTGCGCAGCCAATATTATGGTATACCATCATACCAACAGACCGACACACAACCGAGGAGCCCCCATGAGTTTCGAAATTCGCAAGATCGTCAGCTACATCGAGGAAACCTTCATCGAAGGCGGCAAGGCCACCGACAAGCCGGTGATCATGATCGGCCTGGCGGTAGTGATCAAGAACCCCTGGCTGGGCCGTGGTTTCGTCGAAGACCTGAAGCCTGAAATCCGTGCCAACTGCTCCGACCTCGGCGCCCTGATGGTCGAGCGCCTGGTCAAGGCCATTGGCGGTGCCGAGAAGATCGAAGCCTATGGCAAGGCCGCCGTGGTCGGCGCCGATGGCGAGATCGAACACGCTTCGGCGGTGATCCACACCCTGCGCTTCGGCAACCACTACCGCGAAGCGGTCAAGGCCAAGAGCTACCTGAGCTTCACCAACAAGCGCGGCGGCCCGGGCACTTCGATCCAGATCCCGATGATGCACAAGGACGACGAAGGCCTGCGTTCGCACTACATCACCCTGGAAATGCAGATCGAAGACGCGCCACGTGCCGACGAAGTCGTCGTGGTCCTCGGTTGCGCCGACGGCGGCCGCCTGCACCCACGCATCGGCAACCGCTACATCGACCTGGAAGAGCTGGCCGCCGAGAAAGCCCAGTAATCAGATAAGAAAGGCAGGAGCGCTCCATGATTCGGCACACCGCTGAACGCACCCCGGCCGGCACCAGTTACCTGGCGACCGGCGAAGGCCAACCCGTCGTCCTGATCCACGGGGTCGGGCTGAACAAGGAAATGTGGGGCGGCCAGATCGTCGGTCTCGCGCCGCACTACCGGGTCATTGCCTACGACATGCTCGGGCACGGCGCCAGCCCGCGCCCGGACCCCGACTGCGGGCTGCTCGGGTATGCCGATCAGTTGCGCGAACTGCTCGACCACCTGCAATTGCCCACCGCCTGCGTCATCGGTTTCTCCATGGGCGGGCTGGTCGCCAGGGCCTTTGCCCTGAACTATCCGCAACGGCTGCAGAGCCTGGTGGTGCTCAACAGCGTATTCAACCGCAGTGCCGAACAGCGCGAAGGTGTCATCGCCCGCACCAGCCAGGCCGCGGAGCACGGTCCGGATGCCAATGCCGAGGCGGCCCTGTCGCGCTGGTTCAGCCGCGAATACCAGGCCGCCAACCCGGCGCAGATCGCCGCGATCCGCCAGGTGCTGGCCAGCAATGACCCGCAGGGCTACCTGACCACCTACAAGCTGTTCGCCACCCAGGACATGTACCGCGCCGACGACCTGCACACCATCCAGGTGCCGACGCTGGTCGCCACCGGCGAACTGGACCCCGGTTCGACGCCGCTGATGGCCCGGCAACTGGCCGAGCGGATTCCCGGCGCGCAGGTTGCCGTACTCGCCGAGCAACGGCATATGATGCCGGTGGAATCACCACGCCTGGTCAACCAGGTACTCCTGGACTTCCTTGCAACCACCTACGTCCAACAAACCATAAAGGGGATCGTTGCATGACACTCGCACGCTTTCAGATGTGCATCGGCGGCGAATGGGTCGATGCCCTGTCCGGCAAGACCTTCGACAGCCTCAACCCGGCCCTGGCCGAAGCCTGGGCACAACTGCCCGATGCCGACGAAGCCGATGTCGAGCGCGCCGTCCAGGCCGCCCAGGCGGCCTTCGACCACCCGGCCTGGCGCGGCCTGAGCGCCACCGCCCGGGGCAAGCTGCTGCGCCGCCTGGGCGACCTGATCGCCGAGAACAGGGAGCAACTGGCGCAACTGGAAAGCCGCGACAACGGCAAGCTGATCCGCGAGACCCGCGGCCAGGTCGGCTACCTGCCGGAGTTCTTCCACTACACCGCCGGCCTGGCCGACAAGCTCGAAGGCGGCACCCTGCCGCTGGACAAGCCGGACCTGTTCGCCTACACCGTGCACGAGCCGATCGGCGTGGTCGCGGCGATCATTCCGTGGAACAGCCCGCTGTACCTCACCGCGATCAAGCTGGCTCCAGCCCTGGCGGCCGGCAACACCATCGTGATCAAGCCGTCCGAACATGCCTCGGCGACCATTCTCGAACTGGCCCGGCTGGCCCTGGAAGCCGGCATCCCGCCCGGTGTGGTCAACGTCATCACCGGCTACGGCCCGAGCACCGGCGCCGCCCTCACCCGCCACCCGCTGGTGCGCAAGATCGCCTTCACCGGCGGTGCGGCCACCGCGCGCCACGTGGTGCGCAGCAGTGCCGAGAACTTCGCCAAGCTGTCCCTGGAACTGGGTGGCAAGTCACCGAACATCATCTTCGCCGACGCCGACCTCGACAGCGCGATCAATGGCGCGGTCGCCGGAATCTATGCCGCCTCCGGCCAGAGCTGCGTGTCCGGCTCGCGCCTGCTGGTGCAGGACGAGATCTACGACGAGTTCGTCGAGCGCCTGATCGCCCGCGCCCGGCGCATCCGCATCGGCAACCCGCAGGATGAAACCAGCGAGATGGGCCCGATGGCCACCGCCCAGCAACTGGCCGTGGTCGAAGGCCTGGTCGCCGACGCCCTGGCCGAAGGCGCGCGCCTGCGTACCGGCGGCAAGCGCGCGGACATCGGCGGCGGCTGGTTCTATGAACCGACCCTGTTCGAGTGCGACCGCAATTCGATGAAGATCATGCAGGAAGAAGTCTTCGGCCCGGTCGCCTCGGTGATCCGTTTCAAGGACGAAGCCGAAGCCCTGGCCATCGCCAACGACTCGCAGTTCGGCCTCGCCGCCGGTATCTGGACCCGCGACCTGGGCCGTGCCCATCGCCTGGCCCGGGACGTGCGCTCGGGGATCATCTGGGTCAACACCTACCGCGCCGTCTCGGCCATGGCGCCGATCGGCGGCTTCAAGAACAGTGGCTACGGCCGTGAGAGCGGTATCGATTCGGTGCTGGCCTACACCGAGTTGAAAACGGTGTGGATCAACCTCTCGCAGGCACCGATGCCCGACCCCTTCGTGATGCGCTAGGAGACAGCTGAAATGATCGAACCCGGTATCTACAAAGAAGTCATGGGCTCCTTCCCCTCCGGCGTTACGGTGGTCACCGCCCTCGACGCCGACGGCGGTATCGTCGGCATCACCGCCAGCGCCTTCAGCGCGCTGTCGATCGACCCGGCGCTGGTGCTGTTCTGCCCCAACTATGCTTCGGACACCTATCCGATCCTGCGCGACAGCAAGCAGTTCGCGATTCACCTGCTGTCCGCCGACCAGACCGCCGAAGCCTATGCGTTCGCCGGCAAGGGCAAGGACAAGGCCAGGGGTATCGACTGGCGCCTCAGCGAGCTGGGCAACCCGCTGCTGGCCAAGGCCACGGCGATCATCGAGTGCGAGCTGTGGCGCGAGTACGACGGCGGCGATCACGCGATCATCGTCGGCGCGGTGAAAAACCTGATCCTGCCACAGGACCCGGTCACCCCGATGATCTACCACAAGGGCAAGCTGGGCGCGCTGCCGGCCCTGGCCTGATCACCGTTTCGGCCGTGCGCCGGCCTCTCGCGCACGGCCCTTTTTCGAGGACGCGACATGAGCAACGAGAAATACCGGCAGGGTCTGCAGATCCGCACCCAGGTACTGGGCGAAGCCTATGTGCAGAAATCCATCCAGAATGCCGACGACTTCAGCCGTCCACTACAGGAACTGGTCACCGAATACTGCTGGGGCCACGTCTGGGGCCGTGAGGGTTTGTCGCTCAAGGAGCGCAGCATGATAAACTTGGCGATGATTTCGGCCCTCAACCGCCCCCACGAACTCAAGCTGCACGTACGGGGCGCCTTGCGTAACGGCCTCAGTCGTGAACAAATACGCGAAATCCTGCTTCAAGTCGGTATTTATTGCGGTGTCCCCGCGGCCGTGGACAGTTTCCGGCTGGCCCGCGAAGCCTTTGCCGAGGCCGACGCCGAAGCAGGTTCCTCCAGTTAACCGATGGCTGTCCGGCACGGCGTAACAGGCCCGATACCCTGTTCCCGTGCCCAGGACGACCCGACTCAGAGCGCAACCGATGAAACGCCTGCCACTCGACGACAACTTCAAGGTCAATCGCAACCCCGTCACCCTGCGCGAAATCGTGCTGGACAAGTTGCGAAGCGCCATCATGAACTTCCAGCTGCTGCCGGGAGACCGTCTGGTCGAGCGCGATCTGTGCGATCGCCTGGGCGTCAGCCGCACCTCCGTGCGTGAGGCCCTGCGCCACCTGGAGTCCGAGGGGCTGGTGGCGTTCGCCGATGCCAAGGGCCCGAGCGTGGCCATCATCACCCTGGCCGATGCCCGGGACATCTACGAGCTGCGTTGCGCACTGGAAAGCCTGATCGTCCAGCTGTTCACCCTGCGGGCCAAGGCCAAGGACATCAAGGCCCTGGAAAAAGCCCTGGAGGAAAACCGCAAGGCCCTCAAGGACGGCGAACTGCAGCAGGTGCTCGACTCGGTCCAGGGTTTCTACGACGTGCTGCTCGAAGGCTCGGGCAACCACGCCGCCGCCACCCAGTTGCGCCAGTTGCAGGCGCGCATCAGCTACCTGCGGGCCACCTCGGTCTCCCAGGCAAACCGCCGCGGCGCCAGCAACCTGGAAATGGAGCGCATCGTCGAGGCGATCAAGAGCGGCGATCCGCTGGCCGCGCACCAGGCTTCGGTGGACCACGTCCGGGCCGCGGCCAAGGTGGCGATGGAGTACCTGCAACGCAAACAGGACGAGGCCGGGCCGATTCCGGACATCGTCGCCCCTATCGCCGTGAAAGAACCCCGCATAGGTCGCTGAAATGTCAGCCCCGCGCTTCTGTCCGCAATGCGGTGCCGGTGACCTCGCTCACCAGGTGCCACCGGGCGATACCCATGAGCGCCTGATGTGCCGGGGCTGCGGCTACATCCACTACGTCAACCCGAAGATCATCGCCGGCTGCATCATCGAGCGCGACGGTCGCTACCTGCTGTGCCAGCGGGCGATTCCACCACGCCCCGGCACCTGGACCCTGCCGGCCGGGTTCATGGAAAGCGGCGAAACCACCGAGCAGGCCGCCCTGCGCGAGGTCTGGGAAGAAAGCGGCGTGCGCGCGGAGATCATCTCGCCGTACTCGATCTTCAGCGTGCCGAAGATCAGCGAGGTGTACATCATCTTCCGCGCCATCGCCCTGGAGATCACCGACCAGTATGGGCCGGAGACCCTGGACCGCCGTTTCTTCGCACCCGAGGAAATTCCCTGGGACTGCATCTACTACCCGGCGATCCGGCAGATTCTCGAGCGCTATATCGAGGAGCGACAGGCCGGGGTCTATGGCCTGTATGTTGGTAACGACGATACCGGCAAGGTGCACTTCATCCGCTGAGGCCTTGCGGGGGCCTTGGAGCCCCTGTTCCGATCCTTCCCACGGTCCCCGAGGGAACGCCTCCCAGTCCGCCCTGGTAACGCAGAGCGTCATCGCTGCATTCCCGAACCATCATCACGGCCATTCCCCCGTGTAGCGTCACGTCAGGGCGCCATGCCCTCGACGATGATGATTTCCGCCTCGGCCACGCCCGCGCGGTGTCCCTTGGCCTCCTGATACAAGTCCGAGTGGTAGCAGGCCAGCGCCTGCTCGTAGGAGTCGAACTCGATCACCACGCTGCGCTGCGGCGTCTCCCGCCCTTCCACCGCCTGCGAGCGCCCGCCCCGGGCCAGGAAACGCCCGCCATAGCGGGCAAAGGCCGCCGGCGCGCGGCTGGTGTACTCGGTGTATTGCTCAGGGTCGGTGACATTCACGTGCGCGATCCAGTAAGCCTTCATTGTCGACCTCATTGTTTGTTTATTTTGTATTATGGTATACCACAAATTCTGCCACGCACGCCGAGAATCCAACATGGCCTTTAACAGCATCGAAGAAATAATCGAAGACTACCGCCAGGGCAAGATGGTTCTGCTGGTGGACGATGAAGACCGCGAGAACGAAGGCGACCTGCTGCTCGCCGCCGACCGTTGCGACGCACAGGCCATCAGCTTCATGGCCCGCGAGGCGCGGGGGCTGATCTGCCTGACCCTGACCGACGAGCACTGCCAGCGTCTGGGCCTGGAGCAGATGGTGCCGAGCAACGGCAGCGTTTTCAGCACCGCCTTCACCGTCTCCATCGAAGCCGCCACCGGGGTCACCACCGGCATCTCCGCCGCCGACCGCGCCCGCACCGTGGCCGCCGCCGTAGCGGCCAACGCCTGTGCCGACGACCTGGTGCAGCCCGGCCATATCTTCCCCCTGCGCGCCCGCGAAGGCGGCGTGCTGACCCGCGCCGGACACACCGAAGCCGGTTGCGACCTGGCACGCCTGGCCGGCTTTACCCCCGCCTCGGTGATCGTCGAGGTGATGAACGACGACGGCACCATGGCCCGCCGTCCGGACCTGGAAGTCTTCGCCCGCCAGCACGGGATCAAAATCGGCACCATCGCCGACCTGATCCACTATCGTCTCAGCACCGAGCACACCGTGGTGCGTATCGGCGAGCGCGAGTTGCCGACCGTGCACGGCACCTTCCGCCTGGTGAGCTACGAAGACCGTATCGAGGGTGGCGTGCACATGGCCATGGTCATGGGCGATATCCGCCGTGACGAGCCGACGCTGGTGCGCGTGCATGTCATCGACCCGCTGCGCGACCTGGTCGGTGCCGAGTACCACGGGCCGAGCAACTGGACCCTGTGGGCCGCCCTGCAGCGGGTTGCCGCCGAGGGTCGCGGCGTGGTCGTGGTGCTGGCCAACCATGAATCGTCCCAGGCCCTGCTCGAACGGATTCCGCAACTGACCCAGCCACCCCGCCAGTACAGCCGCTCGCAATCGCGAATCTACTCCGAGGTCGGCACCGGGGCACAGATCCTGCAGGATCTCGGCATCGGCAAGCTGCGCCATCTGGGCCCGCCCCTCAAATACGCCGGCTTGACCGGTTACGACCTCGAAGTGGTCGAGAGCATCCCTTTCACCCAGTAAAGACGGGAGAAAAAACCTCCTGGCCGGATAACCGGTAAGGCAAAATGCTTGCAGAAAGTTTGGAATACCATAATATGACATTCCATAGACCTGACAAACTTTCACAGGAACCCGACCGACAACGAGACAGGCGACTAGCCTTGCCAAGACCGCCTGCAAAGGCACTGAAAAACCAGCTGCTCCCGATAGGCGGGCATCGATAGCCCGCTCAAGAACACAACAATGAGGGCGTGAAAATGGTGTTGAAAAAAGGTACGACCGCTGTATTGCTGGCCGGCTTGCTGAGCATGGGCAGCCAGGCCGCGATGGCCGCCGAAAGCGTCAACTTCGTCAGTTGGGGTGGCAGCACCCAGGATGCACAGAAGCAGGCATGGGCCGACCCCTTCAGCAAGGCCAGCGGCATCACCGTGGTCCAGGACGGCCCGACCGACTACGGCAAGCTCAAGGCCATGGTCGAAAGCGGCAACGTGCAATGGGACGTGGTCGACGTCGAAGCCGACTTCGCCCTGCGTGCCGCCAGCGAAGGCCTGCTCGAACCCCTCGATTTCAGCGTGATCCAGCGCGACAAGATCGACCCGCGCTTCGTTTCCGATCACGGCGTCGGTTCGTTCTTCTTCTCCTTCGTGCTCGGCTACAACGAAGGCAAGCTCGCCGGCAGCAAGCCCCAGGACTGGACCGCGCTGTTCGATACCAAGACCTACCCCGGCAAACGCGCCCTCTACAAATGGCCAAGCCCTGGCGTACTCGAACTGGCCCTGCTGGCTGACGGCGTACCGGCCGACAAGCTCTACCCGCTGGACCTGGACCGTGCCTTCAAGAAACTCGACACCATCAAGAAAGACATCGTCTGGTGGGGCGGCGGCGCCCAGTCCCAGCAATTGCTGGCCTCCGGCGAAGCCAGCCTCGGCCAGTTCTGGAACGGTCGCGTCTACGCCCTGCAGCAGGACGGCGCCCCCGTGGGCGTGAGCTGGAAGCAGAACCTGGTCATGGCCGACATCCTGGTGGTCCCGAAGGGGTCGAAGAACAAGGCCGCCGCCATGAAATTCCTGGCCAACGCCAGCAGCGCCAAGGGTCAGGCCGACTTCTCCAACCTGACCGCCTACGCGCCGGTCAACGTCGACAGCGTGTCGCGCCTGGATTCGGTGCTGGCCCCGAACCTGCCGACCGCCTACGCCAAGGACCAGATCACCCTTGACTTCGCCTACTGGGCCAAGAACGGTCCGGCTATCGCGACACGGTGGAACGAATGGCTGGTCAAATGAAAATGGCCGCCACCGCGTCCCATTCCTCCCAACCGACCGGAGGCGCCACTGGCGTCGCCGGCTCGGCCTCAGGCAAGGCGGCTGTGATGAACAACACCCCCTCCCTGGCCCGCCGCTGGAAAGGCGCCGGCAACCTGGCACCGGCCCTGCTGTTCCTGGGCGTGTTTTTCCTGGCACCGCTGATCGGCCTGCTGCTGCGCGGCGTGCTGGAACCCACGCCGGGGCTGGACAACTACCAGCAACTGTTCGCCAACTCGGCTTACGCACGGGTCCTGCTCAACACCTTCTCGGTGGCCGGCCTGGTGACCCTGTTCAGCCTGCTGCTGGGCTTCCCGCTGGCCTGGGCGATCACCCTGGTACCACGCGGCTGGGGCCGCTGGATACTCAACATCGTGCTGCTGTCGATGTGGACCAGCCTGCTGGCGCGGACCTACTCCTGGCTGGTGCTGCTGCAGGCGTCCGGGGTGATCAACAAGCTGCTGATGGGCCTGGGCATCATCGACCAGCCACTGGAAATGGTGCACAACCTGACCGGCGTGGTGATCGGCATGAGCTACATCATGATTCCGTTCATCGTCCTGCCCCTGCAGGCCACCATGCAGGCCATCGACCCGATGATCCTGCAGGCCGGCTCCATCTGCGGCGCCAGCCCCTGGACCAATTTCTTCCGGGTATTCCTGCCCCTGTGCCGTCCGGGCCTGTTCTCCGGTGCACTGATGGTGTTCGTGATGTCCCTCGGTTACTACGTGACGCCAGCCCTGCTGGGCGGCGCGCAGAACATGATGCTGCCGGAGTTCATCATTCAACAGGTGCAATCGTTCCTCAACTGGGGCCTGGCCAGCGCCGGCGCCGCCCTGCTGATCCTGATCACCCTGGTGCTGTTCTACTTCTACCTGAAGCTCCAGCCGGAATCCCCGGTCGGCGCGAGCAACGCGAGGTAAGCCGCCATGCTCCTGACCCCGAATGCCATGAGCCGGCGCCTGCGCCTGGGCCTCTATTTCACCACCGGACTGATCGCCCTGTTCCTGCTGCTGCCGATCGTGTTCATCGTCCTGCTGTCGTTCGGCTCGTCCCAGTGGCTGGTGTTCCCGCCGCCGGGCTGGACACTGAAATGGTACAGCCAGTTCTTCTCCAACCCGGACTGGATGAACGCCGCCCTGGCCAGCCTGAAGGTCGCGGTACTGACCACCGTGTGCGCCGTGGCGCTGGGCCTGCCGACTGCCTTCGCGCTGGTGCGCGGGCGTTTCCCCGGCCGGGAAATGCTCTACGGGCTGTTCACCCTGCCGATGATCGTGCCGCTGGTGATCATTGCCGTGGCGGTCTATGCGCTGTTTCTCAAGCTCGGCTACACCGGCACGATGTTCGCCTTTGTCGTCAGCCACGTGATCGTCGCCCTGCCCTTCACCATCATCTCGATCATCAACTCGCTGAAGCTGTTCGACCAGTCGATCGAGGATGCCGCGGTGATCTGTGGCGCCTCGCGCCTGCAGGCGGTGTTCAAGGTGACCTTCCCGGCGATTCGCCCCGGCATGGTCGCCGGCGCCCTGTTCGCCTTCCTGGTGTCGTGGGACGAAGTGGTGCTGAGCGTGATGATGGCCAGCCCGACCCTGCAGACCCTGCCGGTCAAAATGTGGACCACCCTGCGCCAGGACCTGACTCCGGTGATCGCCGTCGCTTCGACGCTGCTGATCGGCCTGTCGGTATTGGTGATGGTGATTGCCGCCGCTCTGCGTCGGCGCAACGAACTCAGCGCCTGAGCGCCCGGGAGTAGACAACATGAGTGCCGTGATCAAAGACCCTGCACAACAGAACGACCGCACCCTGGTCAGCCTGCGCAACCTGAACAAGCACTACGGCGACTTCGCCGCGGTGGACAACATCTCGCTGGACATCAGGGACGGCGAGTTCCTGACCTTCCTGGGCTCCAGTGGCTCGGGCAAGAGCACCACCCTGTCGATGCTGGCCGGCTTCGAGAGCCCCAGCTCCGGGGAAATCCTGGTTGAGGGCAAGTCGCTGGTCAACGTGCCGCCGCACAAGCGTGACATCGGCATGGTGTTCCAGCGCTACTCGCTGTTCCCGCACCTCTCGGTGCGCGACAACATCGCCTTCCCGCTGGCCATCCGCAAGCTGGCAGCCGCCGAGCGCGACAAGCGCGTCGACGCCATGCTCAAGCTGGTCCAGCTGGACAAGTTCGCCCACCGCCGCCCCGCGCAATTGTCCGGCGGCCAGCAGCAGCGCGTGGCGATCGCCCGGGCGCTGGTCTACGAGCCACGCATCCTGCTGATGGACGAACCGCTCGGCGCCCTGGACAAGAAGCTGCGCGAAGACCTGCAGGACGAGCTGCGCCAGTTGCATCGGCGACTGGGCATCACCATCGTCTACGTGACCCACGATCAGGAAGAAGCCATGCGCCTGTCCCAGCGTATCGCCATCTTCAGCCATGGCAAGATTGTCGGCCTGGGCAGCGGCTACGACCTCTACCAGAACCCGCCGAACGCCTTCGTCGCCTCGTTCCTCGGTAACTCCAACTTCCTGCGGCTCAAGGCCCAGGGCAACGGTGCCGCCGGTTTCGAAGGGCAAGGGCTGTCGATCCGCCTGACCTCGGGCCTGCAGAACGGCCAGGACATCCTGCTGATGGTGCGTCCGGAGAAGGCCCTGGCCCTGAGCCTGGAACAGGCCGCCGCCGACCCGCTGGCCGCCGGCTGGAACCAGGTCAGGGCAACCGTCAGCGAGGTGCTGTTCCTCGGTGAAAGCCAGACCTGCAGCGTCGTCACCCAGGGCGGTACGGCCATGACCGTCAAGGCCTTGTCCGCCACCGGCATGCCGCTCAAAGCCGGAGATTCAGTCGCCGTGCGCTGGGCCACGGCCGATGCCTGCGTCTATACCGAGTGGCAGGAAAGCGACCTGAACAAGGCCGCCGGCAGCCACTGATACCCGCCTGCTCTCCCTGTCGTCGCGGTCGACTGTCGGCGCCGGCAGGGAGCTTCTTACCCTTCCCTTCGAAGCCATCGAATAAATTTCGTGTCCGCGTGTTATATCTGGCAGACACGGACGTTCCTCCGTGCCCCGGAGACCGTCGATGAGAACCCTGCTATCCGTGATCGCCCTGGCAACGGCCTGCCTGAGCAGCGCCGCCATGGCTGCGCCCGAGGCCTGGAAGCTGGCCCATGAAGAGGACGGCATCCAGGTCTTCCTGAGCAAAGTGCCGGGTTCGCGTTACCAGAGCTTTCGCGGCGTGACCGCTATCAAGGCCGAGGTCTCCACCTTGCGCGACCTGCAGGAAAATCTGCGGGTCGCCTGCAAGTGGCTGTACGCCTGCGCCGAGATGCGCCTGTTGAAGAACGACGGCGACGACACCTGGGTCTACCTGACCACCGACCTGCCCTGGCCGGCGGCTCCGCGGGACATGGTGCTGCATGTGCATACCGAACAGAATGACGACGGCAGCCTGATCCGCCGCCTGGAGGCGGCCCCCGACTATCTGCCGTCGGTGCCCGGCCAGATCCGCGTGCGCCAGTTGAGTGGCGTGTGGAAGATGCTGCCCAGGGGTAATGGCGAGACCGAGGTGACCTACCAGTTGCAGGCCGAGCCGGCGGGCGACATTCCCTCCTGGCTGGCCAACCGGTTCGTGGTCGACGCGCCGATGGTCAGCCTCAGGACGTTGCGCGCGGTGGCCGAGCGCCAGGGTGTGCGGGACATGCCCTGAACCTCAGCGGCTCAAACGCGCCCTGAACCCCTCCAGCCACTCCCGAACCATGGCCGAGTAAGGCGCTTCGGGCCGAGCCATGGTCTTGATCTCGCCGAGTATCTGCTCCTGGAGAAAACGCAGGCGCCTGGCAATGCGTTCATTGCGCGCTCGCGCCTGCTCGCTCTCGACAACCGGAGCCTCACTGTCGGGCTCCAGTTCCTGCGCCATCAGCCCCATTTCCACCGCCAGCATCTCCAGAAACTCCAACTGGCGCAGCACCCGCGTGCGCTCCTGCACCAGCCCGAGACGGTTGAGGCCATAGACATGGATCGACACCGCGCCCCGCAGGCTCAACCCACCCGCCAGGGCCTGCTCGATCACCCCGCGCAACTCCGGCCTGACACCCGCCACCCCAGCGCCCAGGGCCAGCCCGCCACTGTCATGGGGCTTGGGCAGGACCAGACCAATCAGGTTGTCGCTGTCGACATGAAACCGCAGATGCTCTTCAGGCTGGTCCCGGCACGGATCCAGCAGCAGTGCCTGTTCACCGGAAAAATCCGACGCTCCCACCGCAGCCCGCTGACCGAGGATGGGAAAGCTGTCCTGCTTGCCGGTCTGAAGCATCCTTGAGCGGCTGAACGCCTTGTCTTCATTGACCAGGCGGACCAGGCTCGCCGATAACGTGGGCGTTACCTGTCCACTGCGCCGGTTGCAGTGAATACAGCTGGGCAGCAGGTTTTCCCAATCCATGGCGATCCACCAGTAGCCGGGATGATCCGGTTCCTCGTAGACACGGCCCTTGGGTCGGTAGTGCTCGATATCCACCGGGGCACTGCCGTAGTAGAAGCTCTCGCAGTAGGCGCATTTACCGTGGAACAGCTCATGCAGCTGCTTCTTCACGCTGTCGGACTTGTAGACGGCAAAGGCGGGTAACGCCCCCGTTGGCGCCTTGAAGTAATCCTGGAGTTTCTGCAGCTCCTTTTTCGCTGGCGAGTCATCTCCCGACATCGCATCGGGCACGGGGACACTGTCGCGGCTGACGGCACGCATGCTTCAGATGCCCTCCAGGATGCCGAGGATGCGCTGTTTGGCGGCGCTGCGCAGTTGGGCAAGCTTTTGTGTCGAGACCTGTCTGCGGCTGTCCAGGTACTCGACCACCGCCTCCTGCACCAGCCGCTGAACCTCGCTGGAACCCACCGGCAAGGCGTCGCTGATATCACGTTCGAACCGCCGCAGCAGGTCCTGCTGCGGCGCAGTCAACCGTTCGCCCTGCTCCCGCGCGCTCAACAGATCGGCCAGGCCGGCCAGTTCACGCTCGGTCTCAGGCTGGTCGGTGGAGGCCAGGCTGAAGAAGTCCGAGGTCAGCAGCTGTTCGACCGTGAGTTGGCTGACATTCGGCAGGCGAACCAGTTGCTCGACCATCACCGGCCACTGGACATCCGTGCGTTGATCGCTGGACACACGCTGCATGACAATCACCTCACCATCCTGCATGCCGCGCAGGCACAGCGGATCGTGAGTGGTGACAATGAAAGTGACCTGCGGCAACGCCTCCCGCAACGCGCGCATGATCTGAATTTTCCAGCGTGGATGCAGGTGCGCTTCCACCTCGTCGATCAGTACCACGGCCTGTGCCGTTTCCAGGCTTTCGAAATGCGGATTGAGTCGTCGATTCATCAGGCCCTGGATGATGTCACAGGCCATTGCCAGGACTGAACGGTAACCCGATGAAGCCAGGCTCAGTGGCGTTCGGCACAGGGGCTGGCCATCGCCTGCCGATGTGACGATCAGGCAGCGCTGGTTCTGCGGGTCGCGTTCCATGATTTCGAACGAGCCTTCGATCGAGAGGATGCCGCGCAAGGTTCGAACCACACTGTTGAAGGCATCTGCCTTGAGACTCAGCAACCATTTTTCCGGATTGGACAGCAGGGCTGTCGAGTCGAAAAGGTTGATGATCGATTTACTTGGGCTACGAGGGCTGACCCGCTTCTGGTATTGCCGAAAGGCACCATAGGCAAAGACCTGAGGCAAGAGCGGCTGACCGTCAACCGACAGTCCACGGTCTTCATGCCAGAACTCGCCCTCGCTGATCGTCAGGTGCCGTTCACTACCGTCCTGGAACACCGCTACCACCGAGGCCAGACTGCAACGGGGAGTCTGCACCGCGCCCAGTAACTCGGGATCCAGAGGCAACGAGGCGTAGTCCACCGGCAGTTTCGTACAAGCCAGATCGCTGCTGAGCACCAAAGCTGTGGCCTCAAGGATGGAGCTTTTTCCAGCGGCATTTTCACCGAGAATCAGCAGGGCCGGCCGAACAGCATTTGTGCCCGAGGACCGCCTGAGCGGCACGGCGGGTATCCTCAATTCAAGTTGCTCTATGCCCTTGAAGTTGCTGAAGCGGATCGATTCCAACGATGGGCAATCACGCGCCCCGAACGTCTCACTCTTTGCAACGGGTCTGGAATCGCGCACAGCAGTCCCTGCCAGACTGAGCTCCAACCCTCCATACCACTCAACGACATCAGCGCTTTCGCTAAGGGCCCGCAACGTGTGTTCGATACGATCCGGGGCCAGTTCCGAAGCTGAAACCCTGGACTTTGAAAGCGTCAGTACAATGCGTCGGCAGAGCAAATACCAGCAGCCACCAAAATCCATTCGAGCAAAATCGAAAAGCACGGGATGTGAATCGTCCTCTCCCAAGGAAAAAGACCAGTTGCCTATAAGATCGTCGAAGTAAGTCTTCAGCTTGCTTTTGCGCAGCTTTAGCAACTGAATACGATTGAGCTTGAAGTGTGTGATGGTTGCAGCTGCGCGCTCGCTCAAGGCGTAGAGTTCACCCGACAGATCGACCGACAGATGCCGGCTCAGGTCGACCCGCTCGCAAGGGTCGATCAAGACATGACGCTCCTTGAGTGGGTAGCCCCCCCACAGACCGTTACCAGCCTGTGCATAGGCATCAACTTCTTGCGTCGAAGGCAAGGCTACCCGCCGCCCCAAAACCGGGAAGTGGTCCGGCCGTACAGGCTCGCAGTCCTTGCAAATGGCGTAGAGATTCTCCCAGGCACTGCTCAGCCAGACATAATAAAGGTGAGCGTTTGAAGTTCGCTCCAGTGGGCTGGCTTGCGCTCTCGGGCGAAATCGATAAGTTGCCTTAGACTGAACCACCCGTTCGCAGAACGCACATTTACCGTGAAATAACCGGTCCAACCCCGAACGGACTGAGTTCTCATTCAGATCGACAACCGGTTCCGGTGCCCGGCTCTGCGCCCGCTTGGTCCTGTCGGCAAGAAAGTAGTCGGCCAACGCCTGCCTGTCAGCATTAGCCTCCCGACTTTGCAACAGACTCGGTGGCGGAACGGAACTGCGGTCGAAGCAATACATGAATCTCCTCCATGAGAGGCGGGCCAGAGCAGCGCCTTTCGAAATCCGCCAACTCTAATCGGCAGGCGCCAAAAAGTAGAGGCGTTTTTCGTCGCCACTTCCTACCGCCTCAAGCAGCGTATCGATAAAAGGCCCGTTGCGCATTCGTCGAGAACGGGAGATGGCGGTGCGATGCCAGGAGATTATGCGGTGAAACTTATGGCCCATTCGCGGGCAAGCCCGGCTCCTACAGATGGGTGCCGTATGCAGGCTCTGTGTACGACGCAGGCCTGTAGGAACCGGGCTTGTCGCACCGCCGCGAAGCTCTTGCTCTTGCTCTTGCTTGTGATCTTGCTTTTGATCTACCCGCCCCGTTCCCAGCCGGCTGAGTGGAGGTTCTGTTTCGAGAGTTGCCCGGCAGGGATGCCGGGCGAGCCGTGTTGGGCCATGGATGGCCCGTCACGGCGTGCTCTCGAAACAGGACCGGAGCGAAGGAACCCTCGCGCAGCGAGGGCCAATGGAGGGGCAAGCGTTTTTTGGTTACTTTTTTTGGCGTCTGAAAAAAAGTAACTCGCCCGTAAGGGGCGAAACCGTAACATCAGCTAAACGCGCAAACGGATATGTACACGCTCCCCCCATTCCCCCTCACTCAGCCCCCCGCAAACCATCAGCAGCGGCCCCCATCAGGCCTTTCGAAATGACCGATTGAAGCGGCCCCTACCGGCCCGGGATAACCAAAAAAGCGCCGTCACCAAGTCCCGCTGCCCCTGACGACGGCTATCATCCCACCGAGCCCTACGGCATCCCCAACCAGTGCGGCAACGCCAGCGAAATGACCGGCACATAAGTCACCAGGATCAGGAACGCCAGCAGGATCATCAGCCACGGCAAGGCCGCGCGGATGGTCTGCCCCAGGCTCAAACCGGTCACCGCCGAAGTCACGAACAGGTTCAGCCCCACCGGCGGATGCACCAGGCCGATCTCCATGTTCACCACCATGACGATGCCCAGGTGAATCGGGTCGATACCCAGCTTCATCGCGATCGGGAAGAAGATCGGCGCGAGAATCAGCACGATAGCCGATGGCTCCATGAAACTGCCCGCCACCAGCAGCACCACGTTGACCATCAGCAGGAAACCGATCGGCGTCAGGCCTTCGGACACCACCCAGTTGGTGATCTGTTGCGGGATCTGTTCGGTGGTCAGCACATGGGCGAACAGGATCGCGTTGGCGATGATGAACATCAGCATGATCGCCAGCCGGCCGGACTCCAGCAGCACTTTCGGGCAGTCGCGGACCTTCATGTCCTTGTAGACGAACAGCGCGACGAACGCCGAATACACCGCCGCCACTGCCGCCGCCTCGGTCGGGGTGAACAGGCCACTGTAGATTCCGCCGAGGATGATCACCAGCAACAGCAGCCCCCAGAAGGCCCGCCGCGCAGCGCCCAGCCACTCGCGCACGGTCGCCCGTGGCTGGGCCGGCAGTTTCTTGATCCGCGCCACGATGTAGATCGCCACCATCAGCATCAGCCCCAGCAGCAGCCCGGGAATCACCCCGGCCATGAACAGCTTGCCCACCGAGGTCTCGGTCGCCGCCGAGTACACCACCATGACGATCGACGGCGGAATCAGGATGCCCAGGGTCCCGGCGTTGCAGATGATCCCGGCACCGAACGCCTTCGGATAACCGGAACGCACCATGCCGGCCACGGCAATCGAGCCGACCGCCGCCACCGTCGCCGGCGACGAACCGGACAGCGCCGCGAACAGCATGCACGCCAATACCGCGGCGATCGCCAGGCCACCCCGGATATGCCCGACGCAGGCGTTGGCGAAGTCGATCAGGCGCTTGGCCACTCCGCCGGTGGTCATGAACGCCCCCGACAGCAGAAAGAACGGAATCGCCAGGAATGTGTAAGCGTCGGAGGTCTCGAACAGCTTGATCGCCAGGGAGCTCAGGGAGTCCTGGCTGAACAGCAGGATCGACAGTGCACCGGACAGGCCCAGGGAAATCGCGATCGGCACCCCGAGGAACATGAAGGTGAACAGCAGCAGGAACAGGCAGAGGACGGTCATCAGTGCTGCTCCTTGTGCTCGTTCGCCAGCCTGCTGGCCTCGCCCGCCTCGTCGGCCAGGCCCAGGCCGCTCTGGCGGCGGCTGAAGAGGCGACAGAAGATTTCCAGGTAACGGATCAGCACCAGGGCGAAGCCGATGGGCACGATCACCACGATGTGGCCGACCTTGATGCCGTACTGGTCGAGGTCCTCGGCACCGATACCGGCCATCAGCACCGCGCTCAGCCACTTGTAGCTGGCCACCATGAACAGCCCGGCATAGGCCAGGCAGCAGGTGCAGGCGAGCATCGCCAGGTAGCGCTGCACCGGGCGCGGGGTCAGCTTGACCAGCGCGTCCACGCCGAGGTGGCCGGCGGTGCGCACGCCATAGGAAATGCCGAAGAAGATCAGCCAGCCGAACATGGCCTTGGTCAGCGCCACGCTCCAGGTCATGTCCTGGGCCACGCTCATGGTCGCGTCGCCAAGGCTGTTGAAAAAGCCGCTGCTCCAGGCCCATCGATCGGCGAGGTTGAAGAACAGTGTGTAGACGTTGTTAGCCATCACGTAGACGAAAGTCACCAGGGTCATGGCGGCCAACAGGAAGGCGATCAGGCCTTCCTCGAAATGCGCCCAGATGCGCCGCAGGGATTGCGTTGGCATGGACAGGACTCCGCGAGAGAAAAAAGGATTGGATCGGGTATCGCGTTACGGTGACGCAGAGCGTCACGGGCTGCATTCCCACGCAGAGCGTGGGAGCAACCGAAGCAGCCGGCCCCGTGAGCGAGGCCCCTGGCTGGATCGTCCCCACGCTCCGCGTGGGGATGCAGCTCCGCGTCGCCGAACGGTGATCAAGGCTGGTTGGACTTGTCCGCCGCCTCGATCAGGTCGGCACCGATCTCACCCTCGAACTTCTTCCACACCGGCTTCATCGCCTCGCGCCATTGCGCGCGTTCTTCTGGAGTCAGGGTGATGATTTCACTGGTCCTGGCGTCGACGATCTTCTGCCTGGCGCTCTGGTTCAGCGCCTCGGCCTGCCGGTTCACCTCGACGGTGACTTCACCCATGATCTTTTCCAGTTCGCTGCGTACATCCGGTGGCAGGCCGCCCCAGAACTTGCTGTTGGTGATCACCATGTAGTCGATCAGGCCATGGTTGGACTCGGTGAAGTACTTCTGCACCTCGTTGACCTTCTGGCTCTCGTAGTTCGACCAGGTGTTCTCGGTGCCGTTGACGGTACCGGTCTGCAGGCCCTGGTAGACCTCGGCGAAACTCATCTTGCGCGGGTTGGCGCGGATCGCCTTGAACTGCTCCTCCAGCACGCTGGAGGCCTGGACACGGAACTTCTGCCCACGGGCATCGGCCGGCACCCGCAGCGGCTTGTTCGCCGACAGTTGCTTGAGGCCGTTGTGCCAGTAGGCCAGGCCGAGAATGCCCTTGTCCTGCATCGAGGTCAGCAGCGCCTTGCCCTGGGCCCCCTGGAAGCGGTCGACGGCGGCCAGGTCGTTGAACAGGAACGGCAGGTCGTAGATCTGCACCTGCCGGGTGTACTGCTCGAACTTGGCCAGGGACGGCGCCAGCATCTGTACGTCGCCCAGCAGCAACGCCTCCATTTCCTTGCCGTCACCGAACAGCGAAGAGTTCGGGTAGACCTCGACCTTGACCCGGCCCGGCAGGCGTTCCTCGGCGAGTTTCTTGAACAGCAGCGCGCCCTGCCCCTTGGGGGTGTTCTCGGCGACCACGTGGGCGAACTTGATGACGATGGGATCGGCCGCCTGCGCGAGACTGGCGGAGATCAAGGTGGCGGCGCAGAACAGCGCCCGGGTCAACTTGAGCATGGATGTCACCTTCTTATTGTTGTGGTTCAAGGCAGGTTGCCTAAAGCGATGCGTGTCGTGAATTTCGAATTTTGAGTACCTGCGTTCGGCCATGCCGAACGCTGCCAGGGGGCTTGCCGTGGGCAACCGAAGGGCGCCCCGCAAATACCATCTTAGGGTGGCTCAAGGCGCGCTCCGGGAGCGGTGCCCTCCCAATGCACAGTAGGCAGGCACCGCCAATTGCCGGGGATTGCCCCTACAGCAACCCCAGCAGGCGTCGAGCGCGCAGCAGCACCGGCGCATCGACCATCTGCCCGTCGACCTGGTAGGCCCCGGCGCCATCGCGGCCGGCATCCACCACCCGCCGGGCCCAGGCCAGTTCCTCGGCGCCGGGGGCCAGCGCGGCGTGAGTCACCGCGACTTGCCGGGGATGGATGCACAGGGCACCAGCGAACCCCATTTCATAGGCATGGCGAATGGAGCGCTGCAGCCCCTCGGGGTCATCAATGGCCGGGTGTACGCCATCCAGCGGCGCCACCAGCCCAGCGGCCCGGGAATGGAGGATCAGGGCCAGGCGGGCCTGGTCGAGGGCAAACCGGGCCGCCGGCGAGCCGCTACCGAGGTTCAGGTCCAGGGCCAGGTCGAGGCCACCGAAGGACAACCGTTCGACCCCGGCAGCTCCCGCGATCTCGGCCAGGGCCAGCAGCCCGCGGGCGCTTTCGATGATTGGCCAGACGCGCCTGCCGGTCGCTGCCACGGCCGCAACCTGCGCGGCACTCTCGACCTTGGGCAGCAGCACACCGACCACGCCGGGCTGGCGTTTGCAGAAGGCCAGGTCGGCGGCATGCTCGGCGTGCTCCGGGGCGTTGACCCGGACCAGTACCCGCACGTCGGGGTTGTCAGCGAGAAACTGCCCAAGGTGATCACGGGCGGCCCGCTTGAGTGGCTCCTCGACGGCGTCCTCGAAATCGACGATCACCGCATCGGCGCCGCTGGCCAGGGCCTTGGCGAAACGCTCGGGGCGGCTGCCCGGCACGAACAGCGCGGAGCGGACAATGGATGAAGACATGATGAATTCCTCGTTCGGTGGTGGTGCACGCAGCTGTTTGGGAGATTTGTGATCTGAGGGGCCCCATTCGCGGGCAAGCCCTGCGAATGGGCCCTCAAGATCAGATACAGGGCTCAGACCACCCCGCTCGAACGCAACTGCACCACGGCTTCGGCGGAAAAACCCAACTGCCGCAGAATCGCCTCGGTGTGCTGCCCCAACCCCGGCACCGCCTCCATCCGCGGCGCGAACGCCGCATTGCGCGCCGGCGGCAGCAAAGCCGGCAGTTTCCCCGAAGGGCTGTCGACCTGGCGCCAGCCATCCCGCGCCTTGAGCTGCGGGTGCTGCCACACGCCCTGCATGTCGTTGACCCGGGCATTGGCGATCTGCGCCTGCTCCAGGCGCTCGATCACCTGCTCGGTGCTGAGCCGCGAGAAGCTGTCGACGATGATCTGGCGCAGCACCTCGCGATTGGCCGAACGCTTGAAGTTGGCCGAGAAGCGCTCGTCCACCGCCAGCTCCGGCGTCAGCAGCACCTTGTCGCAGAACGCCGCCCATTCGCGCTCGTTCTGCAGGCCGAGCATCACCGTGCCGCCATCGCCGGCCGGGAAAGGCCCGTACGGGTAAATGGTCGAATGCGCGGCACCGGCCCGCGGCGGCGGTGGCGCGCCGTCGAAGGCGTAGTACATCGGGTAGCCCATCCACTCCACCAGGCTTTCCAGCATGCTGATGTCGACCCGGCTGCCCTCCCCGGTCCGGCCCCTGAGCAGCAGCGCCGAGAGGATGCCGCTGTAGGCATACATGCCGGCGGCGATGTCGGCGATGGAGCAACCGGCCTTGGCCAGTTCACCCTCGCCCGGACCACCGGTGACCGAGAGAAAGCCGCCTTCGCTCTGGATCAGCAGGTCGTAGGCCTTTTTCCTTTCGTAGGGCCCGCCCTCGCCGTAACCGGAAATGTCGCAGACGATCAGTCGCGGAAAACGCTCATGCAGCGCCTCGAACGACAGGCCCATGCGCGCGGCGGCACCCGGTGCCAGGTTCTGCACCAGCACGTCGGCCTGGCCCAGCATTTGTTCGAGGATGTCCCCGGCCTGGTCCTGCTTGAGGTCCAGGGTCAGGCTCTCCTTGGAGCGGTTGGTCCAGACGAAGTGCGAGGCCAGGCCACTGACCCGCTGATCGTAGCCACGGGCGAAGTCACCCACACCCGGGCGCTCGATCTTGATGACCCGGGCACCGAGGTCGGCCAGTTGTCGGGTACAGAACGGCGCGGCGATGGCGTGTTCCAGGCTGATTACGGTAATGCCGTCCAGCGGCCGCGGGGCCGCAGTGTTTTCTGCTGCCAGGCTCATCAGCACAGTTCCTTCAGGTCGGTGGTGTTGCGCAGGTCCCAGACCTGGCGGATCAGGGCGCTGGCCTGCTCGGGGGAACGGGCGCCGGAGAATTGCAGCAGGCGGTGGAACTTGTCCTCCAGCTCGGCCCGCGACAGGCTGTTGCCAGGATCCCCCTTGGGCTCGTCGATGGCCCCGGGCAGGGTTCGGCCGTCGACCGTCGTCACCAGCACCCGGCCCAGCCAGCGCCGTGGGTAGGCGCCGTCGACTTCGGGGTCGAGGGTCATGCCGACCCTGTCGCGAAAGGCGGCAACAGCCGGGTCGGTCAGCGCCAGCTCATGAAACTCCGGCAGCCCGGCCTTGCCATGCACGGCGATCAGGCCGAGCACGGTGCCCATGGAGAACTTGGCCTGGTGCACGGTCTGCGGCACCTTGACCCGGCCCAACACGTCGATGGCGCCCTGGTGCACGCGGGTTTCCACCCGTTCGATCTGTTCGTGGCGCAAGCCTTCCCGTTCCATCAGTTGCAACAGCGCATCGGCGGCCGGGTGGGTGTGCCGGCAGGACGCATGGAACTTGAACGAGGTCTCCACCAGCGCCCAGCGGCTGCCCAGGCGATCGGACAGGCGGGCCGGCTCGGCATCGCTGGACATGCCCACCGCCAGCCCCTGGTCGCCTTCGAGAATGTTGCGGGCCCCGGTCAGGCCGTCGGCCGTCAGGTACGCCGCCAGCAACCCGTCGGCGGCCGCCTTGGCGGTGTGCAACTGCTTGGAGTCGGCGGCATCACGCAGGAACTCCCAGAGCCCGGCGGCCTGGGTGCCGGCGCTGCCGAGCAGGTGAATGAACCGCTCCTGGTCGAAGTCCATCAGCTTGCCCACGGCCACGGCGGCGGCCAGGGTGCCAACGGTGGCCGTGGTGTGGAAGATACGGTAGTGGGAACGGCCAAGGAATTCGCCGATGCGAATCCCCGCCTCGTAGCCGGCGACCGAGGCCAGCAACAGCTCGCGACCGGATTTACCGAGATCCTGGGCCGCCGCCAGCGCCGCCGGGAACACCACGGTGGCCGGGTGCAGCACGGAGCTGTTGTGCAGGTCGTCCTGCTCCACCAGGTGGGACGAGGCGGCGTTGACCAGTGCGGCGAAATAGGCCGAGCTGCGCTCGCCGCTGACCAGGATGCCGGCCGGCCCGTGCGCCGGGCCCATCCAGCGCGCATAGGCCTCGAACAGCGGAATCGGATGGGCACCCTGGCTGGCCAGGGCCGAGCCCAGCCAGTCGAGGAACAGCTCCTCGCTACGGGCCAGCACCGCCTCGGGTACCTGCTCGTAGCGCAGGCCGGCGAGGAATTCGGCCAGGGCTTGGGTATGGCTCATGCGGGGCTCCTCAGAAGCTGCGCGGCAGTTCGAGCAGGTGCTCGGCCACATAGGACAGGATCAGGTTGGTGGAGATCGGCGCCACCTGGTACAGGCGGGTTTCGCGGAACTTGCGCTCGACATCGTATTCATTGGCGAAACCAAAGCCGCCGTGGGTCTGCAGGCAGGCGTTGGCCGCCTCCCAGCTGGCCTTGGCCGCCAGGTACTTGGCCATGTTGGCCGAGGCGCCGGCGCTCTGCCCCCCGTCGTATTCCTCGCAGGCGCGCCAGCGCATCAGGTCGGCGGCCTCGATCTCGATATGCGCTTCGGCGATCGGGAACTGCACGCCCTGGTTCTGCCCGATCGGCCGGCCGAACACCACCCGGTCGCGGGCGTACTGGCTGGCCTTCTCGACGAACCAGCGGCCATCGCCGATGCATTCGGCGGCGATCAGCGTGCGCTCGGCATTCAGGCCGTCGAGGATGTAGCGAAAACCCTTGCCCTCCTCGCCGATCAGGCTGCTGGCCGGAATCTCCAGGTTGTCGAAGAACAGCTCGTTGGTCTCGTGATTGACCATGTTGGCAATCGGCTGCACGGTCAGGCCGTTGCCGATGGCTTCGCGCAGGTCGACAAGAAAGATCGACATGCCTTCGGACTTGCGCGTGACCTCGGCCAGCGGCGTGGTCCGCGCCAGCAGGATCATCAGGTCGGAGTGCTGGATACGCGAAATCCACACCTTCTGGCCATTGATCACATACCTGTCACCCTGGCGCACGGCGGTGGTCTTGATCCTGGTGGTGTCGGTGCCGGTGGTCGGTTCGGTCACCCCCATCGACTGCAGGCGCAGTTCGCCGCTGGCCAGCCTGGGCAGGTAATGGCGCTTCTGCTCGTCGCTGCCGTTACGCAGCAGGGTGAACATGTTGTACATCTGGCCATGGATGGTGCCGGAGTTGCCGCCGCAGCGGTTGACCTCCTCGAGGATCACCGAAGCCTCGGCCAGGCCCAGGCCGGAGCCGCCATATTCCTCGGGAATCATTGCCGACAGCCAGCCGGCTTCGGTCATGGCCTTGACGAAAGCTTCGGGGAAGCCCTTTTCCTCGTCGATCCTGCGCCAGTATTCGGCGGGAAACCCGGCGCACAGGGCACGCACGCCCTCGCGAATGGCATTGAGTGCTTCGTTCTGATTGGAGTTCATGGGTAGAAGGCCTTTTTTTATTTGTCTTGATCGGTCCGGTGGCGGGCTTTTACTCGAAGTGCACCTGAGCCTGCTGGGCGAGACCGTCGGCATTGCCGGCCCAGAGTTCGGCGACGCCAGGCTCGACGATCCGTCCGCCGACCTCGAAGGGCTGTGGCGCGATCAGCGGGCGCAGGCCGCGATAGGAGAAGCGCCGCAACCGGGCCTCGGGGTGGGCGCGACAGAACGCGCGCAGGTTCAGGGTGGCGATCATCGGGCCGTGCACCACCAGGCCGGAGTAGCCTTCGGTGCCGGTGACGTAGGGGTAGTCGTAATGGATGCGGTGGCCGTTGAAGGTCACGGCGCTGTAGCGGAACAGCAGGGTCGGCGTCGGCTCCACCGCCTCGTGCCACTGCCCCTGCGGCAGCGTCTCGCCACTGCCCTGCTTGGGCGGGGTCGGCTCGCGGTAAACGATGTCCTGTTCCTCGCGGATCGCCAGCCGGCCATCCTGGGAGTACTCATGGCACACGGTGACGAACAGCAGCGCACCGGTACGGCCCTGCTTTTCCTCGATATGGCGGATGGTGGAAACGCGGGTGGCATCGAAGCCGGCCTTGAGACTGTCGAAGAACTCCAGGCGGCCACCGGCCCACATGCGGTTGCGATTGTCCGCCGGCGGCAGGAAGCCACCCCGGGCCGGATGCCCGTCGCCGCCCAGCTGGCTTTCGGGCAGCGGGTCCTGGAAAAAGCACCACTGCCAGAGCGCTGGCAACGCCTCGCCATGGGCCGGCGCATTTTCGCCAAAGGTCGCGGCGATACGCTTGAGCAGGTTGCGGCTCAGTTGATCGTGAGCCTCTTCGCTACGGCCCAGCCAGGCTCTCGGATCCGTCACACTCATGGAAGGTTTCCCCTTGCCGTTTATCGTTGTGCGCCGATGATGCAAGCTGATCGCCGTTCCGAGAATTTGCATTTCGATAAACCGGCGTTCGGGTATGCTGAACGCCCAGCGGCCTGTCCGCTTGCCACACGGGCCACGCCCCCTGACTGGAGTCATCCATGCATTTCGACCTGGCGGACCTGCGTCTCTTCATCCATATCGCCGAATCGCCGAGCCTGACCCAGGGCGCCAGGCGCGCCTTCCTCTCGCCAGCTGCCGCCAGCGCGCGGATCAAGGCCCTGGAGGCGCAGCTCGACACCCGCCTGCTGTACCGCGACAGCCGTGGCGTGGAGGTGACTCCCGCCGGCCAGCGGCTGCTGCAGCACGCACGGCTGATCATGCGTCAGGTCGACTACCTGAAAAGCGAATTCACCCACTACGGCAGCGACTCAGCCGGGCATATCCGCATCTTCGCCAACACCACGGCGGTCACCGAGTTCCTGCCGGAGGTGCTGGCCGGGTTTCTCTCGGAACGCCCCGGGGTGACAGTGGACCTGCAGGAGCGGCTGTCGCGGGACATCGTCCGTGGCGTGCTCGACGGCACCAGCGACATGGGCATCATCGCCGGCCCCGTCGAAGCCAGCGGCCTGCAGGTGCTGCACTTCAGCACCGACCGGCTGGTGCTGATCGTTCCGGCCGACCACCCGCTGGCGGGCCAGCCAGCGGTCAGCCTGGGCCAGACCCTGGCCTACCAGCATATCGGCCTGCACGAGGGCAGCACCCTGCTGAGTTTCCTGCGCGAACACGTCGAACGGATCGGCAAGACCCTGTCGCTGCGTATCCAGGTTTCCAGCTTCGAGGCGATCTGCCGGATGGTCGAGGCCGGTGTCGGTATCGGCATCATTCCCGAATCGGCGGCCGTTCGGCACAGCCGAACGATGCAACTGGTGAGCGTGGCGCTGGACGAGCCGTGGGCGATTCGCGAACGCAGCATTCTGGTGCGCGAGCTGGAGGCCCTGCCCGGCACCGTCCGCGCCCTGATCGCAACGCTGATGCCGCCGCCCGCGACATGAACCGGCCCGTGTTGCGGGTTGCACAACACCGGCTTGCGCGGCATGCTTGAGCGATTCCTGCGACAGAACTTTTTACGCCCCAGGCACTCAATCAGTGCATTGATCCATGCCCTTCCCGATAGAGACGCTCATGACTTCGAAGCTGGAACAACTCAAGCAGTTCACCACCGTGGTCGCGGACACCGGCGACCTCGACGCGATCACCCGCCTCAAGCCGGTCGACGCCACCACCAACCCGTCGCTGCTGCTCAAGGCCGCCGCCCTGCCGGGCTATGCCGAGCTGCTCCAGAACGCCGTGGCCCAGGCCAAGGGCGATGTCGGCCTGGCCTGCGACCACTTCGCGGTCGCGGTGGGCGCCGGCATTCTCAAGGCGATTCCCGGGCGCATTTCCACCGAGGTCGATGCACGCCTGTCGTTCGACGAAGCCGCGCTGCTGGCCAAGGCCAACCAGCTGATCGAGCTGTACGACAAGGCCGGCGTCGGTCGTGACCGCGTGCTGATCAAGCTGGCGTCCACCTGGGAAGGCATCCGCGCCGCCGAGAAGCTGGAGAAAGCCGGTATCCAGACCAACCTGACCCTGCTGTTCTCCTTCGCCCAGGCCGTGGCCTGCGCCGATGCCGGGGTGTTCCTGATCTCGCCGTTCGTGGGCCGTATCTACGACTGGTACAAGAAGTCCACCGGCAACGAATACACCGGCGCCGACGATCCGGGCGTGCAGTCGGTGACCCGCATCTACAACTACTACAAGTCCAATGACTACAAGACCGTAGTCATGGGCGCCAGCTTCCGCAATCTCAACCAGATCGAACACCTGGCCGGCTGCGACCGCCTGACCATCAGCCCCGACCTGCTGGAGAAACTCTCCCAGGACCAGGGAAACCTGGTACGCAAGCTGACCCCGGGCACCACCGGTGAAGCCCGTCAGAGCCTGAACGAGGCGCAGTTCCGCTGGGCCTCCAACGAGGACGCGATGGCGACCGAGAAGCTGGCCGAAGGGATCCGCCAGTTCGCTCGCGACCAGGAGAAGCTGGAAGCCTTGCTGACCCGGTAAGACTTAGGGGGCCATTCGTGGGCAAGCCCGGCTCCTGCAGGATTACGGCGTTCGCAATTTCGTGTCCGCCATGGACCTGCAGGAGCCGGGCTTGCCCGCGAAAGGGCCAACGAGCCCTGCAACAATCCCGTGACCACACCGCTATCGCCAGCGCACCGACTTCCACGGTTTCCTGTGTAGCCCCTTGAGCTCCAAGCGCACGTCCCCCGGCAACACCTCTTCACAATCCACCGACAATTTCACCATTGAGCCCGTCATGAACCGGTGCCTAAACTCTCGCGCCTGCCTACAAGAGAGACCATCATGACCGTGCCCGATACCTCCTCCAACCCCCGACAGCGCTGGCTGGCCCTGGTAGTACTGTGCCTCGGGGTGCTGATGATCGTGCTCGACACCACCATCGTCAACGTCGCCCTGCCATCGATCAAGACCGACCTGCAGTTCAGCGAAACCACCCTGGCCTGGGTGGTGAACGCCTACATGCTGACCTTCGGCGGCTTCCTGCTGCTCGGCGGTCGCCTGGGCGACCTGTACGGGCATCGCCGCCTGTTCCTGCTCGGCATCGCCTTCTTCACCCTGGCCTCGCTGGCCTGCGGCATCGCCCAGACCCAGCCCCTGCTGATCTGGGCCCGGGCCTTCCAGGGCCTGGCTGCCGCCGTGGTCACCGCCGTGGCGCTGTCGCTGATCATGGACCTGTTCAGCGAGCCGGCCGAACGCGCCAAGGCCATGGGCGTCTACGGCTTCGTCTGCGCCGGTGGCGGCAGCCTCGGGGCCCTGCTCGGCGGGGTGCTGACCAGCACCCTGAGCTGGCACTGGATCTTCCTGGTCAACCTGCCGATCGGCCTGGCGGTGATCGCGTTGTCGCTGCGCCTGCTGTCCAGGTCTCTCAACCAGCATCCCGAGCGCAGCCTGGATGTGCTCGGCGCCCTGACGGTGACCGCCTCGCTGATGCTGGCGGTGTACGCCATCGTCAATGGCAACGAGATGGGCTGGGGCTCGCCACGCACCCTCGGGCAACTGGCGCTGGCCATCGGCCTGCTGGCGGTGTTCCTGCTGGTCGAGACCCGGGTGAAGGTTCCGCTGATGCCGCTGCGCCTGTTCCGCCTGCGCAACCTGGCGGTGGCGAATGTCGTCGGGGTACTGTGGGCCGCGGCGATGTTCGCCTGGTTCTTTCTCTCGGCGCTGTACATGCAACTGGTGCTGGGCTACACGCCGCTGGAAGTCGGGCTGGCGTTCCTGCCGGCGAACCTGATCATGGCGGTGTTCTCCCTGGGAATCTCGGCCCGGCTGGTGATGCGCTTCGGCATCCGCGGGCCGCTTGCCGCCGGGCTGGGCCTGGCGACGCTCGGCCTGCTGCTGTTCGCCCAGGCACCGGTGGATGGCAACTTCGTCCACGATATCCTGCCGGGTATGGTGCTGCTGGGGCTGGGTGCCGGGATCGCCTTCAACCCGCTGCTGCTGGCGGCGATGAACGATGTCGCGCCGTCCGAATCGGGGCTGGCCTCGGGCATGGTCAATACCGCGTTCATGATGGGTGGCGCACTCGGGCTGGCAGCCCTGGCGAGCCTGGCGGCGGCGCGCACGCAACTGCACCTGGGCGCCGGGGTGGCGGAGCTGGTGGCGCTCAATGACGGCTACCAGGCGGCGTTTCTGGCCGGGGCGGTGTTTTCCGCGCTGGGTGCCGGGATGGCCGCGACCTTGATGCGGACCCGGACCGGCAGCAACGTCGGCGGCGAAACTCCACTGGCGGTGTAGGGACACCTGTTTGCAGCTTGCAGAGGCAGTTTGGGAGGAGGATTGGTGGGAGCGGCCAAGCCCGTTCCCACAATAACAGGGGGCCAGCAAGCGGGAGGTACCCGGCGTACCCACCTCACCCCGTAGCCTGCTGCTCCTGCGCCTGGCGGATACTGGCCATGAACAGATCGGCCGGCATCGGCCGCCCCAGCAGGTAGCCTTGCAGTGAATTGCAACCCAGGCGGGTGAGGAAGTCGCGCTGCTTGTCGGTCTCGACGCCCTCGGCAACGATCCGCAACCCCAATGCCTGCCCCAGCGCCACAATCGCCGAAACGATCGCGGCATCATCGGAGTCGTGCTCCAGGTCGCGGACAAAGCCCCGGTCGATCTTCAATTCCGTGGCCGGCAGCCGCTTGAGGTACATCAGGCTGGAGTAGCCGGTACCGAAGTCATCGATGGACAGATCCACGCCCATTTCCGAGAGCTGGCGCAGTACCGTCATGCTCGCGTCGGCATCGCTCATGGTGGTGGTTTCGGTGATTTCCAGGGTCAGGCTGTTGGCCGGCAGATGGTGCCGGGCCAGGGCACTGGCGACACTGGCCACCAGCCCGGAGTGGCAGAACTGCTGGGCCGACAGGTTCACGGCGATACGCCAGTCCCGGTAACCCTGTTCGTACCACTGGCGCATCTGTCGACAGGCTTCGTTCAACACCCATTCACCGATCGGGATGATCAGCCCGCTCTTCTCCGCCAGGGTGATGAAGGCGTCCGGCATCATCAGCCCCTGCTCGGGGTGCTGCCAGCGCACCAGCGCCTCGGCACCGATCGGCAAGCCGCTCACAGCGTCGAACTTGGGCTGGTAGTGCAGGCGGAACTGCTCGCCCGTCTCCAGCGCCTGGCGCAGGTCCTGCTGCAGCTTGAGCTTCTTGCGGGCATTGCCGTTCATCGAGGCGTCGAAGAAGCAGTAGCCGTTCTTGCCCGCACCCTTGGCGTGGTACATCGCCGCGTCGGCGTTCATCAGCAGCTCTTCGGCGGTGCGGCCACTGCCGGGATACAGCACGATCCCAATGCTCGCGGAGATCTGCAGATCCTGTTCGGCCACCTGGAACACCTGGGAAATCAGGCTGACCTGACGCGTGGCCACCTGCAGCGCGTCATCCTGCTCGGACAATTGCGCCAGCAGGACGAACTCGTCGCCCCCGATCCGGGCCAGGGTATCCTGGGAGTGCAAGTCGTCACGCAGGCGATGGGCGACGGCACGCAGCAACTGGTCGCCCACATGATGGCCGAAGGCATCGTTGACCGGTTTGAAACCGTCCAGATCGATGAACATCAGCGCGAAACACCCCCCTTCGGCACTCGCCTTGTGCATCGCCTGGTCGATGCGGTCGGCCAGCAGTATCCGGTTCGGCAGGCCGGTGAGGTTGTCGTGCAGGGCCAGTTGGGTCAGTTCCTGGTTGGCCAGGGTCAGGGAATCGGCCAGGTCGGCGGTGCGCTCCTCCAGCCGGGCATCGAGCACCGAAGTCAGCAAGGCGATCGACAGCACCGCCAGGCTGGTCACCAGCACCAGGTTGTCCAGGCCCTTGACCGCCAGGCCACTGGCTGCAGCGCCGCAGAAACTGCCTTCGGGGAAGTTCGCCGCAGCCATGCCGGTGTAGTGCATGCCGACGATGGCCACGCCCATGATCACCGCGGCACCGCTGCGGGCCAGGCGGATATAGGGCGTGTTGCGGCGCAGGTGGAAGGCGATCCACAGCGCCGCCGCCGAAGCGCTGACGGCGATCAGCAGAGAAGCACCGAACAGGGTCGGGTCGTAGTCGATGCCGGGCTGCATCCGCATGGCCGCCATGCCGGTGTAGTGCATGGCGCTGATGCCGGCGCCCATGATCAGCGAGCCGAACGCCAGTTGCATCAGCGGCAGGCGCGGCTGGCTGACCAGCCACAGGGCAAAACCGCTGGACAGAATGGCGATCAGCAGTGACAAGGCGGTGATCGGCCCGTCGTAGCCCAGCTCGATCGGCAGGCGGAACGCGAGCATGCCGACGAAGTGCATCGACCAGATCCCCACGCCCATGGCCAGGGCGCCCCCGGCCATCCACAGGTAGACCGCCCGGCCGCTGGCGGTGGCAATCCGCCCGGCCAGATCCAGGGCGGTATAGGAAGCCAGGATCGCCACGCAGAGCGACATGAGGACCAGCGACGATGAATAACTGCCAATGAGCATCGAAATACCCTGAAACCTCATGCCGGAGCCACCTCCGGACTACCAAAAAGGCGCCGATTCTACCCGCTTCGCCGCCAGGCGCACGGGAAAGATCGACTCATCAGCAAGCCCCCTGTGTCCTCTCCATGACACCCTCCTGCAAACGCACCAGAAACAGCCGGGTCACCCGCCGCTCCCGTACCGCGACCACGGTCATCCGCCACCCCGCCCACTGCACCTGATCGCCGACCATCGGCAGTCGATCCAGCAGGCTCATCACCAGCCCGGCCAGCGTCTGGTAATCCTCGGTGGCCCGGGCCTCGATCCCGAGGCGCTGCCGCGCTCGGCTCAGGGTCATGGCCCCGCTGACCTGGAAACCCTGCGCCTGCTCGACCACCTCGGGACCTTCCACCTCACTGGCATCGGGCAACTCGCCGGCGATCGATTCAAGGATGTCGGTCATGGTCAGCAGACCGACGAAATCACCGAACTCGTTGACCACGAACGCGATATGGGTCGAGGCCTGGCGCATCTGCTCCAGGGCGTTGAGCACAGAGTAGCTGTCTAACAGGTTTATCGCCCGGCGAGCCAAAAACTCCAGTCCCGGTTCAGTCCCATCCAGGTAGGCCTTGAGCAGTTCCTTCTTGTGCACAAAGCCCAGCGGCTCGTCGACCGCCCCCTGGCGGATGAGCGGCAGGCGAGAGTACGACGAACGGATCAATTTCTCCCGAACGAGCGCCGGGCTGTCGGCGACGTCCAGGGTGTCGACCTGCGCCCGCACCGTCATCAGCGTGCGGATAGGCCGCTCGGCCAGTTGCAGCACGCCGCTGATCATCACCCGCTCACTGCGCTCGAACGGCACCTGGGCCTCGTCCGCCGAAGGCTCAAGCAGGTCGGCGATCTCCTCGCCCACTTCCTCGCTGGACAACCGTCGTCCACCGAGCATGCGCAGCACCGCATGGGCGGTACGCTCACGCAGCGGCCGCTGGCCGTGGGCAGAGCGCTTGCGCCGGGCGCGGGCCACCTGGTTGAACAGCTCGATCAGCACCGAGAAGCCAATGGCCGCGTACAGGTAGCCCTTGGGAATGTGGAAGCCCAGGCCCTCGGCGGTGAGGCTGAAACCGATCATCATCAGAAAGCCCAGGCACAGCATGATCACCGTCGGCCGCTCGTTGACGAAACGGGTCAACGGCTTGCTGGCGACGATCATCAGGCCGATGGAGACGATCACCGCGATCATCATCACCGACAGTTCCTCGACCATGCCGACGGCGGTGATCACCGCATCCAGGGAGAACACCGCATCGAGCACCACGATCTGTGCGACGATCGGCCAGAACAGCGCGTAACCGCCATTCGCCGAGCGCTGGCTGACGTGCCCTTCCAGCCGCTCATGCAACTCCATGGTGGCCTTGAACAGCAGGAACACGCCGCCGAACAGCATGATCAGGTCGCGGCCGGAAAAACTCTTGCCCAGCACCTCGAACAGCGGCTGGGTCAGGGTCACCATCCAGGCGATGCTGGCCAGCAGGCCCAGGCGCATCAGCAACGCCAGGGACAGGCCGATGACACGGGCGCGGTCGCGCTGGTGCGGCGGCAACTTGTCCGCCAGGATCGCGATGAACACCAGGTTATCGATACCCAGCACCAGTTCGAGGAAAATCAGGGTCAACAGGCCAAGCCAGGCCGTGGGGTCAGCCAACCATTCCATGAAAAATGCGCTCCCTTAGTGGATTCGAACAGACGCGCACGACGGTACCGAGCCCGGGGACGGCCAGGAGACGATGCGGCAACAGAGGAAAAGACGCTCGACAGGGGGATTGCCGGGCCTGGCGCACGACCGGGGCGCGTGCATGAAGGAAAGCGTGAGGGGACGACCGGGAGGTTCCGCGAGGGTGTTCATGTCCAACCTGAATGACTAATAGGGAAATAAATCCTACATGACCCCGGAGAACCGCCTGACAGGCAAACTATTTCAAATCATGAAAGCGCAGCGCGCGACGGTTACCGCGCGGCGCCCCGCTCAGCGCGGAAATCCTGGCGAACCCGCTCGATATAGCGGGCCACCGCCGGCGCCTTTTCGAAACGCCGATGAATCAGCGACAGCCAGGATGTCGCCTGACAGCCGACGATCGGTCGATAGACCACATTCGGCAGGTTGACGTGACCGATCACCGACTCGGGCACCACCGCCACCCCCTGGCCCAGGGAGACCGCGGCAATCACCGCCACCAGTCCACCGGGCTGCGGCCCGAGGTGGGGGGCGTAGCCGCCCTGGGCTGCGACCTGCAGGGTACCGTTGATCTGCTCCGGCAGCACGAAGGTCTCGTTCTGCAGATGCTCGGCAGCGATGTTCCGCAAGCGGCACAGCCAACTGTCGTCCGCCAGCGCCAGCACGAAGCCCTCGGCATTCAGGCGCACCGCCTCCACCGCCTCGGGCAGCGACATCGGCGAACGCACGTAGCCGATATCGAAACGCCCCTCGGCGATCAGCCCCGGCAGCGCCGCCATGGGACTTTCCCGCACGTTCAGGCTGACATCGGTGAAATCGCGGACATAGGCCTTGACCTGCTGTTGCAGCACGCCCGAGTACACCGCCGAGGCGACATAGCCGATCTCGATATGGCCGATCTCGCCCCGTCCGGCGCGCTGGGCATTGCGCTGGGCGAACTCGAACTGGCGCACGGTCGCCTCGGCCTCGGGCAGCAACGCCGCGCCGGCCTCGGTCAGGCTGACCTCGCGTGGCCCGCGCTGGAACAGGCGGGTCCCGAGAGCGCTTTCCATATCCTGGATCTGCCGGGTGAGGGTCGGCGGGGCGATATCCAGCTGTTCCGCCGCCCGGGTGAAGTTGCGCTGCCGGGCCACGGCGAGGAAATAGCGGAAATGACGGATTTCCATGGTCATTAGCTCAAAGGTAATGAAGTGCCAAGGCCAGCCTAACGCATATGGTTTTTCCCCGCGATAAGCTGTTCTCACCGCCACAGTAGAGAGCCCTGAACATGCCCGCCAAATACCTTCCACCCTTATCATTCAGCCACTGCGACCGACCTGGACTTGCAATGACCGCCTCGTCCACCGTCATTGCCTTCCAGGCAATCATCCACAGCGAAGCCTCGAAGACCAGCGCTGCCACTCTGCCCGTGCAGGCCCGGCCGTGAGCCGGGTGAGCCCGCGACTGACATTGCTCACGGCGTCCGGCGTCTGCTCGCTGATTGTCCTGGACACCAATATCGTCGCCGTGACCCTGCCGAGCATCGCCCGCGACCTGGGCGCCGATTTCACCGCGATCGAATGGGTGGTCAGCGCCTACATGCTGGCCTTCGCCGCCCTGCTGCTGCCCGCTGGCAGCATCGCCGACCGCTTCGGGCGCAAAAAGACCCTGCTCTGGGGGCTGGGCCTGTTCATCCTCGCCTCCCTGGGCTGCGGCGCGGCGCCCGACAGCCTGTTCCTCGATATCGCGCGGGCGGTCAAGGGCGTCGGTGCCGCGCTGTTGCTGACCTCGGCGCTGGCGACCATCGGCCACACCTTTCATGACGAGGTCGAGCGCGCCCGCGCCTGGGCCTTCTGGGGGGCCTGCATGGGCCTGGCGATGACCGCCGCGCCGACGGTCGGCGGGCTGATCACCGAGTACCTGGGCTGGCGCTGGATCTTCTTCATCAACCTGCCCGTCGGCCTGCTGCTGGTGGCGCTGGTCCGCCATGCGGTCGCGGAATCGCGCGACAGCCAGTCGGCGCGTCTCGATCCCTGGGGCAGCCTGGCCTTCAGCGGTGCGCTGCTGTCTCTGATCTGGGGGCTGATCGAGGCCAACCGGATCGGCTGGAGCCACCCGCTGACCAGTACCCGCCTGCTCGTCGGCGGCGCCCTGCTGGGGGTGTTCGTGCTGGTCGAGCGCGTGCAGAAACGGCCGATGGTCGACCTGCAGCTGTTTCGCCATCCGCGCTTCATCGGCGCCCTGCTCGGCATGTTCGCCTATGCCGGCTGCGCCCAGGTAATGATGACGCTGTTGCCGTTCTATCTGCAGAACGGCCTGGGGCTGTCGGCGATCGACTCGGGGCTGGGCATGCTGCCCTTCGCCCTGACCATGCTCATCTGCCCGCGCATCGGCGTGAGGCTGGCGTCGCGACTGCAACCGGCAACCCTGATGGCCAGCGGGCTGGCCCTGGTCGGCTGCGGCAACCTGCTCAGTGCCTGGGCGGTTTCCAGCGGCGGCTACCCGGGCTTCGGCCTGGCGATCGCGGTGACTGGCGCCGGTGCCGGGTTGCTCAACGGCGACACGCAGAAAAACATCATGGCCTGCGTGCCCCGCGATCGGACGGGCATGGCCTCGGGCCTGAGCACCACCATGCGTTTCAGCGCGATCGTGCTGGCCATCGGGGTCTTCGGCGCCGTGCTGGCCGGGCATACCCGGGATCTGCTGCACGCCCGTCTCGCCAGCCAGGCCAGCCTCTGGCTCGACCGGGCCCAGGAAATCGCTTCGCGAGTGGTGGCCGGTGACATGCCGGCGGCCATGGCGACGCTACCGGAAGCGGCCCGCCCGGCGGTACAACCGTTGGCGCACCAGGCCTTTGTCGGCGGTTTTGGCACGGTACTCTGGCTGGCGGGCCTGCTGGCACTGCTGGGCGCCGTGGTGGTCGGCACCCTGATGCGCAAGCCGCTGCCCGGCACGCAGGCGCTGCCCCTGGTGCGCGAGTAACGGCTTAGCAGAGGGCCGGGGCGCAAGGCTTGCCCGGCCCTGTTCAACCTTCCAGGGGCCCTGCCAGCGACGTCATCAGGCGTTCGGCATTCTCCCGGCACGACACATCCGCCGGCTTGTTGCGGATGCTGTTCACCACGCCGAGCAGTTGCAGCTTGCTCTGGGCCAGGCGCGCCTGCATGGACTCGATCTGGCCGATCTTGCGCTCCAGGCTGGCAATCATTTCATCATGGTCCCAGGTCCCGGGCTCGCTGGTCGGCACCAGCGCACGCAACTCTTCCAGGCTGAAGCCGGCCTGCTGCGCGCACTGGATGATCGACAGGGTCTGCAACACCTCGGGCGGGTATTCGCGATAGCCGTTGGCCTGGCGACGAACCTTGCGGATCAGCCCCTGGGCCTCGTAGAACCTGATCTTCGAGGCCGCCAGGCCACTGCGTTGGGCCAGTTCACCGATTTTCATGGAAATCCTCGCAGCGGCTATTGACATTAAACCTTACTTTAAACTTAGCCTGAACCCTCCACTACCCCGGAGTCAAGCATGTCACCCTTCCAGGCATTGTCGTTACCCAACGGCGTACAGATCCCCAATCGCATTGCCAAGGCCGCCATGGAGGAAAACATGGCCGACCTGGACAATGCCCCTTCCCAACCCCTGATGGAACTCTATCGCGCCTGGGCCGACGGCGAAGCGGGCCTGCTGCTGACCGGCAACGTGATGATCGACCGCCGGGCCATGACCGGCCCCGGCGGCGTGGTGCTGGAGGATGAACGCCACCTGGGGAAATTCCGCCAGTGGGCGGCCATCGGCAGGGCCAGAGGGGCGCAGTTCTGGGTGCAGCTCAACCACCCCGGCCGCCAGACCCCGGCCAATCTCGGCCAGGCCAGCCTGGCGCCTTCGGCGGTGTCCCTGGAGATGGGCGAGTTTTCCAGAATGTTCGCCCAACCCCGGCCCATGAGTGAAGCCGATATCGACGAGGTGATCGCCCGCTTCGCCCGCAGCGCTCGGTTGGCCGAACAGGCAGGCTTCACCGGTGTGCAGATCCATGCCGCCCACGGTTATCTGCTCAGCCAGTTCCTCTCACCGCTGAGCAACCGTCGCAGCGACCGCTGGGGTGGCAGCCTGGAAAACCGCGCCCGCCTGCTGCTGGAGGTGGTGAAGGCGATTCGCGCCGAGGTGGCGCCGAGCTTCTGCGTGGCGGTGAAACTCAACTCGGCGGACTTCCAGCGTGGAGGGTTCGACGCCGACGATGCCCGCCAGGTCATCGAATGGCTCAACGCCCTGCCGGTGGATTTGGTCGAACTGTCTGGCGGCAGCTACGAGGCGCCGGCCATGCAAGGCGAAGCGCGTGACGGCCGGACGCTGGCACGCGAGGCGTACTTCCTGGAAATGGCCGGTGAGCTGGCGAAAGTCGCGACGATGCCGCTGATGGTCACCGGCGGCATCCGCCGCCTGCCTGTGGTCCAACAGGTACTCGACAGCGGCGTCGCCATGGCCGGCATCGGTACCGCGTTGGCCGTGGAGCCCAACCTGCCCCGTCACTGGCGCGAAGGCCGCGACAGCCACCCGCAACTGCCACCGATCCGCTGGAAGAAAAAGCCGCTGGCGGCGTTGGCAAACATGGCGGTGGTGAAGTTCCAGCTCAAGCGCCTGAGCCAGGGGCGCCGGACCAGACCCGAGGTTTCACCGGCCTGGGCCCTGGTACTGGACCGGTTGTTCATCGGGCGCCGGACGCGGCAGTATCGGGCGGCGATGAAGCGCCAGCGGTGATGCGCCTGGCGGGGCGCTTTCGCGGGCAAGCCCGGCTCCTACAAGTTTGCGCCATACACAAGAGCATCGTTCGGCCACACTCTGTAGGAGCCGGGCTTGCCCGCGAAAGCGCTGGACAAATGACCGCCGGGCTCGGCCCTGGCCCCTGTCAGCGCCCGGCAAACCGCAACCGCGACAACATCCTCAGGTCCCCATCCTTGTAGTACGCATCGCTCCAACTGTCATCCGGCGCCAGCGGTTGCACCTGCTTGAGCGCCAGCTTCTTCGCGTAATAGCGAAACCGGTAATGCTCATAGAAACGCAGGATCTCCAGCCCATACCGATCCGCCAGGTCGACATCGCCGCGAATCACCAGGAAGTTCTCGTCGTTGCCCTCACTGGCCCCGACGCTGAGGTTATGACTGCCACTGATGATGGTCGGCACATCGGTGGTGAAGTCGGTGACGATGGCCTTGGTGTGCACCAGCAGGCGCCCCTTCTGCCCCTTGAGGCCCTCCTTGATCCAGCCCTCCAGGCCACTGCCGAGCAGCGCCGTGGCAACGAAATCGTCGGTGCGGTCGGCATGGATGCCGGAGATGCTGCTGGCCGTGTTCTGCAGACCGAAACGCAATACATCGTCATGGGGCTTGCCGAGCAAGGCCTCGAGAATCTGCTCGGGCAATTCGAAGGCGGTGGCGAACAGCACGTCCTTCTGCGCGGCACTGATGATCTGCACGAATGCCTTGAGGTCAGCCTGGCCGCTGCGCGGGGAAAATCCGGCGAACAGCGGCTGGCTCAGATCCATGGGGTTGTTCACGGTCAACCACTTGCGGGTGGCGGCAACATCCGTCGGTGCCGCCCAGATCTGCTCGAAAACCTGGCTGTATTCGGCCGCCAGGCGCTGGTCGTCGAGGATATGAATCACGTTGGCCTGGCGGTACACGCCATTGGCGGTGAAGTTGGTGCTGCCGCACAGCACCGCCGCAGGCTGATACTCACCAGCGCCGTCGCGCTGGCTGAGGACGATGAACTTGTCGTGGAAGATCTTGCTGGTGACCCGCCCACGCTTGCTCGCGGCCGGAATCGCCGCCAGGCTCTGCTCGTTCAGCGCGGTGTCCTCGTCCCCGGTCTTGGCGTGATACAGCACGCGGATGCGCGCGCCGCGGGCGTTGGCCGCATTCACCGCCTCGACGATCGCCGGCAACTGGTATTCGTAGATGGCGATATCCAGCCCCCACTGCGCATCCCGGGCGCGGGCGATGAAACCGAGCAGCGCCTCCAGCAGACCGTTTTCCAGCCACAGGCGGGCGGCGTCCGGCCATTGCTCGATCGGCAGGTCCTTCTGGCCGCTCAGTTGCTGGTCCAGCTGGGGAAACTTGCGCTCGAACCCCTGGCTCGCCGCCACCGCCCGGTTGAAGATCACCCGCTGGTTCTTCGGCATACCGTTGTCGGTGGTCACGCTGATCGCCAGCGACTCGTCCAGTCGCGGCGCAGCCGGTGTGCCATAGGCCAGGTGCACGCGGTAGTTGCAGGTGCTACCGGACTCGACGTTGTAGTCGGCCCAGCGGAATTTCTGCAGCGGTGCGACGTCACTGGGGGTGGCGTGATACTGGGGGAAGGTGTGCTCCCTGCCGGGAAAGGTCAGGCTGTTGAACAGGAACCGCCAGGGCTTGTCGCCCACCTGGCGCTCGATGGCAAACCCGAGCAGGCCGGCACGGCGTGACTCGGCCAGGTCGAAGGCCAGCAACACCCCGCTGGTGCCGGCATACGCCTTGACCCGGAAATCGTCCTGGGCATTGCTTTGAAGTACGCGCATGCATCACATCCTTGAGAGATCGGCTGGAGAGGAGAAGGCTAGCCAACTTTGTCGACAGTATGCCTACCGGCCCATGAAATGAAACATTCAGCACCCAGATACAAGCACCGGGCCGCGCCGGGCTCTAGGCTGATCGATGATCCGCGGCGGACTGACACCCTCCCGCGGTTTTCCTTCCCGAACCCGAAAGGACCTTTCATGGAATCCTCCTTGCACCCCAGCGTGGCCCCGGCCCTGAGCTTCAATGGCGGCTTCGTCGACACCCTGGGCTTTCTCGCCCTGCAGGGCCTGTTCACCGCCCATGTCACCGGCAACTTCGTGACCCTGGGAGTGAGCATCGTCCATGGCGCCTCCGGCGCTCTGTCCAAGCTGATCGCGCTGCCGGTTTTCGTGCTGGTGGTGGGCCTGACGCACCTGGCCGCCGTAGCGATTCACCGCCGCGGCCTGGTGCCGTTGCGCCTGCTGCTGGTGGCTCACACACTGATGCTCGCCGCCTTTGCCGGGCTGGCGATCTGCTGGGGCCCGTTCGCCGACGGCGACAGCACCACGGCGCTGATCACCGGCATGACCGGCGTCGCCGCCATGGCGGTGCAGAATGCGATTTCCCGCCAGCACCTCAAGGGCGCGCCGCCGACCACCCTGATGACCGGCAACGTCACCCAGTTCGCCATCGATGTGTTCGCCCTGTGGGGTGAGCATGACCCGGCGCAACGGGCGACGATCCGCCAGCGTCTGAAGCCGATCTGCACCACCCTGCTGGCCTTCGCCGCCGGCTGCGTCAGTGCCGCGCTGCTCTATCTGGCGACGGGACTGTGGGGGTTGCTGCTGCCGGTGGTGGTGGCTATCGGGGTTTGCCTGAATACCCATCGCAAGGATCAATTGCGTACCTGAACACCGGCCGGGCACACCGATCGCCCGGCGTCTCCCCCCGTGGTGCTTATCTCCCCCGATGACCAGGGCACCGGCCGTCAGCGAATGCCGTAGCGGCAAATTGCCATTCCACCAAAACCCAACAATACTGGGTATCGAATGGAAACTGCGGAATAAGGCTTGAGGGCCCATTCGCTGGCAAGCCAGCGAATGGGCCGGCACTACCGCCACATGATCAACCGCCCCCCCTCTGGAGTAACCGCTACATGGATGTACGCCACCTGTTCCAACCTTCGCTGCTCGCCCTCTGCCTGCTGGCCGGCGCCGCCCAGGCCCATGTCCACGGCGGTGCCGAAGAATCCAAGAGTTTCGTCCCGGCCCCGCCCGACGAACCCTACGAGCGCAGCCTGCTCGAGTGTGTCAGCGACCAGGACACCCAGCCGGCCCAGTTGCTCTCCGGCCTGGGCGGCACCCGCTATCCGCTGGTCGCCCTCAAGGACGCCGACAAGGTCGAAGCCTTCTACAGCCAGGGCATCGCCCTGCAGTACGGTTTCAACTTCGCCGAAGCCATTCGTGCCTTCTACCAGGCCAGCCGCGTCGACGAGGGCTCGGCGATGCCGTACTGGGGCATCGCCTTGTCGGCCAACTCGAACATCAACAGCGACGCCACCCTCGGCTGCGATCGCCTGGCCTATCGCTCGGCCCAGATCGCCCTCGAAAAGGCCAAGGCACGCCAGGCTGATCCGCTCGCCAAAGACAAGTTCAGCCCCCGGCAATTGCAGCGCGAAGTCGACTACGCCAGTGCGTTCCTGAGCCTGTACACACTCAAGGAGGGCAAGGTACTCCTCGGCAGGGAGGGCAACGAGCGCTACGCCGAGGCCATGAAAAAGCTGTCGCAGACCTACTTCGACGACCTGGATGCCGCCACCCTGTACGCCGATGCCCTGCTCAACCTGGAACCGTGGAAATGGTGGAAAGGCTCCGCGGCGACCTCCAACGACGTCGAGCCGACCCAGCACGCCTACGAGGCCCTGCAGGTACTCAACCGGGTGCTGGTCCAGGACCAGTTCCACACCGGCGCCAACCACTTCTACATCCACGCCATCGAAGAGTCGCCCTTCCCCGCCAGCGGCCTGCCGATGGCCGAGCGCTTTCGCGACCAGAACCCGGCGATCGGCCACCTGGTGCACATGGCATCGCACATCTACCAGCGCATCGGCAACAACGCCCTGGCCAGTGTCACCAACTACACCGCGGTGTCGGTCGATCGCGCCTACACCCATCAGGTCAACCCGCAAAGCCCCTATCCGCTGCACTACCTGGGGCACAACATCCATTTCCTGACCTGGACCCTGTCCATCGAGGGCCGGCAGAACGAAACGATGAACATGGCCGAGGAACTGGTGGAAAACACCACCCGCTACGCCGCGCTGGATTTTCTCTGCAAGCAGTACCCTGACGAGATCGCCACCAAATCCGACTACTTCTACGCCGTACCCTATTACTTCGCCGTACGCTTCCAGGACTGGGACGCGCTGGCGCGGATCGAGCCGAAAATCATCGCCGGCCTCAAGACCATCAACGACACCTGCACCGCCGCGACCAAGGGCAGTCAGACACCCTGGGTGGAACTGACCGCTCCTTACACCCAGGCCATGAAGGCCTATGCCGACGCCTACAAGCAACTGGCCCAGCCAGGAGCCGACAGCGGTAAGGCAGGTGAGGCACTCAAGGGATACTGGCAGACGGTCGACAACAGCCTCAAGGGTGACAAGCCCCTGAAGTACGGCAACAACGACGCCCTCCAGCTGTTCCGTATCGCCAACCTGATCCTGCTGAACAGGGCCCAGGCCAGCAGCCAGGGCAAGCTGGACCTGATGGCCCTCAAGGAAAGAGCCGCCCAGGTGCTCACCAAGGCACCACAACAGGACCTGCTCACCGACCTGAAGGCCCTGCAGGGCGACAACCCGGCCCAGGTGATCGCCGCCTGGCGCAAGGCGGTCGAGATCCAGGACCAACTGGCCTACAACGAGCCGCCGGACTGGTACTACACCCTGCGTGAATCCCTCGGCTATGCGCTGCTGGAACAGCAGCAGTACGCCGACGCCGAGCAGGTGTTTCGCGAAGATCTGGCACAGAACCGCCTCAGCGGCCGCTCGCTCAACGGGTTGAAGCTGAGCCTGGAGAAACAGCCGGGCAAGAGCGTGCCCGCGCTGCTCGACGAGCAGCTGCAGACCGCCTGGCGCAACGCGACCATCAGTGCCGCGCCATACTGACTATCTGCGTTTGTAGCTCTTGCTGCCACCGGGCGTCAGGCGGTAGATCCCAACTCGGGGCCCGGTGCAGTAACTGCCATTGCCGCCTCAACCCGGCATGCATTGGAAGTCGCCGGTATGGGCCACTTCCTTGCCATGAGCGTCCAGCAGGCGAGCACTGACTTCCTGGCCCAGGCTCGACTCCACCAGCTTGTAGTGTTCACCGGCCTTGAACTGTTTGTAGGAGACCTCTCCCGAACAGTCTTCCTGATTACCATCGCCGACCGGAATCTCCACCAGCATCACATCCAGCTTGTGGGATCCGGGCGTCACTTCGAAGAAGCGTCCGTCATCGATCGGCTTGCCATCAACCTTCTCAGCCAGCAGGTCATTCGGCGCTTCCTCCTGCAGCCCGATCCAGGCCTGGTGCGGGTCAGCCTTGGGCATTGGGCCGGCGCAGGCCGAAAGCAGGACGGCCAGGCCCAGGGTGGGAAGCAGCATCAGCGGTTTGAGTGTCATGCAGGGTCACCTCGAAGATAAAAGAGCCGTCAGATGCAGGAGAACAGATGGGACTGGGCCAAAGGCTTGCCGTGGTCGTTGACCAGGATCGCGCCGACATCGCTGCCCGAACCGGACTGCACCAGGTGGTACTGCCTGCCAGCCTTGAACTGGTCGTACTCGACATGCCCGGTGCACTCCGGCTGGTCGAGGTCACCGTTGGCGCCCTGGATCAGGGTCACTTCCAGATCATGCTTGCCGGGCGCCACTTCGAAATAGCGGCCGTCGTCCACCCGCTTGCCGTCCACCCGTTCCGCCATCAGGTTGTCGCTCGACTGGCCCTGCAGGCCGATCCAGGCCTCGCTCGGGTCAGCCTTGGGCAGCGGGCCGGCACAGGCCGAGAGCAGGCAGACCAGGCCCAGGGTCGGAATCAGCAGCAGCGGTTTGTGGTTCATCGTATGAACTCCTCTCACATTCATCTGGGGTTTCGGTAGACGGGATCGCCGTCGGATCGGCGCCAAGAGTGGCGAGATAGAGCGGTTTTCACAAATGAAGGGAAATGAAGGGAATTTAAGTCGTTACCTAAAAGATCCTTCATGTTGGTGAAAGCCAAACGTTAGGTTCCAGCGGCAAGACTGCCGGGGTTTGCAATTCCACTCCCCGGAGGTTCAAGGCATGCTCGGGCTGGTAAAGACCGCACTGCTCAAGCCGTACACGTTCATCGTGTTGGCGATTTTCATCTGCATCATCGGGCCGCTGGCGGCCCTGCGTACGCCCACTGACGTGTTTCCCGATATCGGCATCCCGGTGGTGGCGGTGGTCTGGCAGTACAACGGCCTGTCCCCCGACGACATGGCCGGCCGGGTGATCTATACCTACGAGCGCTCGCTGAGTACCACGGTCAACGACATCGAGCACATCGAGTCGCAATCGTTGCCCGGCATGGGCATCGTCAAGATCTTCTTCCAGCCCGGCGTCGATATCCGCACCGCCAACGCCCAGGTGACAGCGGTGTCGCAGACCGTACTGAAACAGATGCCGCCGGGCATCACTCCGCCGCTGATCCTCAACTACAACGCCTCGACAGTACCGATCCTGCAGATGGCATTCTCCAGCCCAACCCTGTCGGAAGCGAAAATCCGCGACCTGGTGCAGAACAACATCCGCCTGCCGTTGACCTCGGTACCCGGCCTGGCCCTGCCGACCCCGATGGGCGGCAAACAGCGCCAGATCACCCTCGACCTCGATCCCCAGGCGCTGGCCGCCAAGGGTCTGTCGGCCCAGGACGTCGGCAATGCGCTGGCGGCGCAGAACCAGATCATCCCGGTGGGGACCGCCAAGCTCGGCCCCTACGAATACACCGTGCTGCTCAACAACAGCCCGAAGGTGATCGACGAACTCAACGACCTGCCGATCAAGACCGTCGACGGTGCACTGATCACCATCGGCCAGGTGGCCCACGTACGTGACGGCTCGCCGCCACAGACCAACGTCGTGCGGGTCGACGGCCGGCGGGCGGTGCTGATGCCGGCGATGAAGAACGGCAACATCTCCACCCTGTCGATCGTCGACGGCATCCGCAGCATGCTGCCGCTGATCAACGAGACCCTGCCGCCAGAGTTGAAGACCTCGCTGCTGGGCGATGCCTCGGTGTTCGTGAAGGAATCGGTGGGCAGCGTGGCCCGTGAAGGGATCATCGCCGCCCTGCTGACCAGCGCGATGATCCTGCTGTTCCTCGGCAGCTGGCGCTCGACCCTGATCATCGCCGCCTCGATCCCGCTCGCGGTGCTCTCGGCCATCGCGCTGCTGGCGGCCACCGGCCAGACCCTCAACGTCATGACCCTCGGCGGGTTGGCGCTGGCGGTGGGGATCCTGGTGGACGATGCGACGGTGACCATCGAGAACATCAACTGGCACCTGGAACAGGGCAAGGCGGTGAAGACGGCGATTCTCGACGGCGCCAGACAGATCGTCGGCCCGGCGTTCGTCTCGCTGCTGTGTATCTGCATCGTGTTCGTGCCGATGTTCATGCTGCAGGGCATCGCCGGCTACCTGTTCCGGCCAATGGCCCTGGCGGTGATCTTCGCCATGGCCAGCTCGTTCATCCTGTCGCGGACCCTGGTGCCGACCCTGGCGATGTTCCTGCTCAAGCCCCACGTGCTCGAGGGCGGTCCCGGCCACCATCCGGAAGATGCGTTCATCAATCATCACGAAGGCGATCAGCACGGTCGCCAGCGCCATGCGCTGCTGCAGGGCCTGCTGAACTTCCAGCAGAGCTTCGAGCGCGGCTTCTCCGCCGTGCGCGACGTCTACCATGGTCTGCTGACCCTCGCCCTGGGTTGCCGCCGGCGCTTCCTGCTCGGTTTCCTCGGCTGCGTGCTGGCCTCCTTCGCCCTGCTGCCGAGTCTGGGCGAGGACTTCTTCCCGGCCACCGACGCCGGCGCCCTGGCCCTGCATGTGCGCCTGCCACTGGGCTCGCGGATCGAGGAAAGCGCCGCGGCCTTCGACCGTATCGAGGCACGGATTCGCGAGATCATTCCCGCCGAGGAGCTGGAAAACATCGTCGACAACATCGGCATCCCGCTGAGCGGCATCGACATGGCCTACAGCAGCAGCGGTACCATCGGCCCGCAGGACGGCGATATCCAGGTGACGCTCAAGCCCGGTCACAAGCCGACCGCCGACTACGTCAAGCAACTGCGCAGCGCCCTGCCGGAAAGCTTCCCCGGCAGCCAGTTCGCCTTCCTGCCCGCCGACATCAGCAGCCAGATCCTCAACTTCGGTGCCCCGGCGCCGCTGGACGTGAAGATCTCCGGCCGCAGTGCCGAGGAGAACCGCAAGTTCGCCGTGGAACTGCAGCGTCGCCTGCAACACGTGCCGGGCATCGCCGACCTGCGGATCCAGCAGTCCGAGGGGTATCCGTCGCTGCAGGTGAACGTCGACCGGATGCGCGCCAAGGGCCTGGGGATCACCGAACGTGACGTCACCAACAGCATGGTCGCCTCGCTGGCCGGCAGTTCCCAGGTGGCCCCGACCTTCTGGCTCAACCCGGCCAACGGCGTGTCCTATGGCGTGGTCGCGGCCACTCCGCAATACCGCCTCGACAGCCTGCCGGCACTGGAAGCCCTGCCGGTGACCGGCAGCAACGGCCAGTCGCAGATCCTCGGTGGCCTGGCGACCATCAACCGGGTCCCCAGCCCGGCGGTGGTGACCCACTACAACATCCAGCCGACCCTGGACCTCTACGCCAACGTCCAGGGCCGTGACCTGGGGGCGGTGGCCCATGACGTGCAGAAGATCCTCGACGATGCGGCATCGCTGCGGCCCAAGGGGGCGGTGGTGAGCCTGCACGGGCAGATCGACGCCCTGCATGAAGCCTTCAGCGGCCTGAGCTTCGGCCTGCTCGGCGCGGTGGTGCTGATCTACCTGCTGATCGTGGTCAACTTCCAGTCCTGGATCGACCCGTTCGTGATCATCACCGCCCTGCCCGCGGCCCTGGCCGGGATCGTCTGGATGCTGTTCCTCAGCGGCACCTCGCTGTCGGTGCCGGCGCTGACCGGTGCCATCCTGTGCATGGGCGTGGCCACCGCCAACTCGATTCTGGTGGTGAGCTTCTGCCGCGAACGCCTGGCCGAGCACGGCGATGCCCTCAAGGCCGCCCTGGAAGCCGGCTATACCCGTTTTCGCCCGGTCTGCATGACCGCCCTGGCGATGATCATCGGCATGCTGCCGCTGGCCCTCTCCCAGGAACAGAACGCCCCCCTCGGACGCGCCGTGATCGGCGGTCTGATCCTGGCGACCACTGCCACCCTGCTGTTCGTCCCCGTGGTGTTCAGCCTGGTGCATGGCCGTCAACAACCCCTTCGCGCCGTAGCTGGAGAAATGACTCATGACTGATCGCAAACCCTCGGGCAAACGCCTGCTCTACCTGGGCGTCGGCGGCCTGACCCTGGCAGCGCTGCTGGTGGCCAACGGGATTGCCGCGCGAACCCGCCACGAACGGGACGTGACCGCCTGGACCGAAGCCGCCGCCGTGCCAATGGTCAGCGTGTTCCAGCCAACGCAGAACGCTGCCGGCGACACCCTGCGCCTGCCGGCCCGCCTGGAGGCCTGGAGCAAGGCGCCGATCCATGCGCGGGTCAGCGGCTACCTCAAGGACTGGACCAGTGACATCGGCAGCCAGGTCCTGGCCGGCCAGGTCCTGGCCCGGATCGACAGCCCGGACCTCGACCAGCAGGTTGCCCAGGCTCATGCCCATATGCTGCAGGAACAGGCCAACGCGCGCCTGGCGCAGACCACCGCGACCCGCTGGAAGAACCTGGTGAGCACCCATTCGGTGTCACAACAGGAGGCCGATGAAAAGAGCTCCAACGCGGCGGCGGCACGGGCCAATGCCCAGGCCGCCGAGGCCGACTACGCACGGCTGGCGGCGCTGGAGGCCTACAAGACCATCCGCGCCCCGTTCAGCGGCACCATCACCGCCCGCAACACCGACATCGGCCAGTTGATCAAGGCCGACAGCGACAGCGATCCGGAACTGTTCGATATCGCCGATACCCACCAGTTGCGGCTGTATGTGCCAGTGCCGCAGAACTACGCCAGCGTCATTCGTCCCGGCCTGCAGGTGCGGTTGAGCGTGCCGGAACACCCCGGCAAGACCTTCAGCGCACGCCTGGTGGGCAATTCGACAGCCGTGGATGCGCGCTCCGGCACCCTGCTGGCGCAGTTCGTCGCCGACAACCCGGACAACGCCCTGCTGCCGGGCGACTACGCCGAGGCGACTCTCCCGGTGCCGGCCGATACCCACGGCGTGAGCATTCCCGCCAGCGCCCTGATCTTCCGCGCCAAGGGCACCCAGGTGGCGGTGCTCGATGCGCAGAAACACGTGCACCTGCGCGATATCCATATCGGCCTGGACCTGGGTGAACGCCTGGTCATCGACCAGGGCCTGAAGCCCGCCGACACCGTGATCGACAACCCGCCGGACGCCTTGCGCGAAGGTGACCTAGTGAAACTCGCCGACGCCGGAGGACAGCATGCCCGCAAAGCTTAAACTCGGCGCCTGGCTGCTATTGATCGCCGGCCTGCAAGGCTGCTCGCTGGCCCCGACCTACAAGGTGCCGCAGATCAACCTGCCGGAGCAGTACCGCGAACAGACCAGCGACGGCCCCTGGCACCTGGCCAGGCCTGGCGACCCGTTGTCCAGCCAGTGGTGGCTGCTGTTCCAGGACGAGCACCTGAACGACCTGCAACAGCGCCTGCTCACGGCCAACCCGGACCTGGCGGCGGCCCTGGCCCACTATGACGGTGCCCAGGCCTACGCCAGCCAGTTGCATGCCGGGTTGTTCCCGCAGATCAGCGCGAGTGCCCAGCCCGAACGCCAGCGGCAATCGGACAACCGCCCACTGCGCGGCAGCACCCAGCCTTCGGTGTACAACAGCAACACCGCCGGTTTCGCGCTGAACTTCGACCTCGACCTGTGGGGCCGTATCCGCAACCAGGTCGCCGCCGGCGACGCCCAGGCCCAGGCTTCGGCCGACGACCTGGCGGTGGCACGGCTGAGCCTGCAGCAACAACTGGCAAGCCTATACATCCAGCTCAATGGCCTGGATGCCCAGAGCCGGATTCTCTCCAGTTCGCTGGACGACTACAGCCAGGCGTTGCAACTGACCCGTGATCGCTACGAAGGCAAGATCGCTTCGGAACTCGACCTGACCCGTGCCCAGAGCCAGCTGGCCGAAGCCGAGGCGCAACTGGACGAAGTCCGTGGGCAACGCAACCTGGCCGAGCATGCGATCGCCGAACTGGTCGGGGAGTCGGCGAGCAACTTCCAGCTGGCCGCGACGCCGCAGATCCTGGCGATTCCCCAAGTGCCAGGCGCCTTGCCGAGCAACCTGCTGCAACGTCGTGCCGACATCGCCGCCGCCGAACGCCGGGTGTTCGCCGCCAATGCCGGGATCGGCGTGGCCAAGGCCGCCTGGTACCCCGACTTCAGCCTGACCGGCCTGGTCGGCGGCCAGACCCAGGGCGTCGGTAACCTGCTGTCGGCGGGTAACCGTTACTGGGCGCTGGGGCCGTTGGTCAACCTGCCGATCTTCGATGGTGGGCGGATCAGTGCCCAGGAGCAGCAGGCCAAGGCCGAGTTCGAGGAAGCGTCCGCCCAGTACCGCAGCCATGTATTGCGGGCGGTGCGGGAGGTCGAGGACAACCTGGCGCAACTGCGCGACCTGCAGCAGGAAGCCCGGGACGAACAGGCTGCGGTGAATGCCGCGCAGCACACCCAGACCCTGGCGATGAACAGCTACCAGGCTGGCGCGGTGAACTACCTGGATGTGGTCACCGCGCAGACCGCCGCCCTGCAGGCGCAACGACAGTTGCAGGCCCTGCAGACCCGGCAGTTGCAGGCCAGTGTCGGGCTGATGGTGGCGTTGGGTGGGGGCTGGAGCCCGCAAGGCCAGGGCTGACGCTGGAAGCAGGCTCGCGGATGTAAACCAGATCACTGCCCAACATCGCACTTGCTGGCGACAGCGGTATGTCAGTTAGCGCAGATGTCGACTGACAGTAAGCTATCGCCAGCAAGCCGACGCCCACAGGAGATTGTGCTATTGCTGGCAACCGGGAGGGCGGCGACTCTCTCAGATCCCCCCTCCAAGAAGAGGCCTCAAGTAAATACCCGCCTCCTCCAACACCCGAATTCTGAAGTAATCCGCCCTGATCACCTCAGGATCCGGATGAACCAGATAAACAGTCCCCGGCTGACTGAAAACATCCCGGGTGGTCGCTACCGGCTGGCCATCTTCCAAATAAAAGACAGCCTCGAAAAATGACTCAAGGGAACGCAGTTCTTTCATGAACTCATCCCGATAAAAGCGCCCCTGCAAACGATTGATCAGACTGACGTTGTAGGTATTTTGCAAAAGCCGGTAACTCGTCCGCGCAACCAACAGCCTCTCGAACTCTGCCGGCTTGGCGATGGACAGCGCAGTCGCCTCGATCTGCCCCAGTCCGGTCGTCTGTTCAGAGACCCCGGGCCTGAGAATACCGTCGGTTCGCGCAGCGATCTCCACCAGTTTCGGGCCTGTACCGGTGAGCATCACTTCGGCATGGCTGGGACCATTCTCGATCCCCAGGCAATGCACTACATCTCGTGTATAACCCACCAATACCTGAAAAGCAGGGTCGTCAGGCGCCACCAGTTCATCGATGTCATAAATGACGGAACCGCAGCCCAGCCGTTGCTTGCGGTATCTCACCACTTCCGTCACCAACTGCCGCCCACGCAGGGAAACCATGTTGACGACATACTCGACTCCCACCAGGTACTCCTGAATCAACACCTGAACATTGTCCGAGTTGAGCCTGTTTCGCTTACCCAGCAGGGACCTGAAGGCCACCTCGCAAGCTTCCAGGTCATTGCAGACAGCAACACCGTCGGCACCGGCACTCTCGAGCGGTTTGATCACGACAGGAAATCGACCATTCCCCCTGATCCAGTCGCCAGCGGCCACCCAGGAATCAACGACGCACTGTTGTGCCGCCGCTAACCCTGCCTGAGCAACACAACGGATCATTTCGTACTTGTTCCTGCGAGCCTTGGTCCTGTCAAACCGATTGCGGTAAGGCAGGTCCAGGCGCTCATTCAACAGGTCGGCCAGCAGGACGCCGCTCTCGGCCCCCGCGATGATGAATTGCGGGGCGAAGCCTTCAACCCATGCAACCGTAGCTTCAATATCCCGGTTCACCAGGAGGTCTTCATAGAGCGAGCCATCGAAACCGGCATAGTAGTAACTGTCCAGCGCTGCCGAGGACGCCAAATGTCGCAGCACACAGGCGCTTTCCTTGAGCCTCCTCGCCAGGTGCTTGCCGGAGGAAAACCCATCCACCATCACGACCCTGTCCATTGCTCACCTCGCTTTTTTCATACGGGTATGGATGTCCACCACTCCCCGCCCGCACAACAGAACAACGATGATGCCGATGGCAAGCACACTGGCGATCGAGAACTCCACCCGTGAGTCCAGGTACTGAAACAGCAGGACAAACACCGGCAGCGCCAGCAACACCAGCGACACATGCAGCGGGCTCAAGTGATAGATGGTTTTCTGGATGAGATAGATCGGCAGCAGATGCCCTACGAAGACCAGCAGAGCCATTGCCCAGAACCATTCACGACCGATGGAAAAGCCATCCCCGGTCACCGCTATGAAAAAGGCGCAGAGGATGACCATCGCGACGTTTCTGACCGCAAGAATCTCGTAGGTCGCCCAGGCGGCAGCAAACAGCCGCTTGGAAAAAACGGTGTACAGGACGGTGCCCAAGGCACAGGTAACGACAGCAAGAATGCCCAGAATCCGTTGCTCGACCGAGGTATGCACCACCCCACTGTTCCCCGAAAACGAGTTGAACAGCATGATCCCCACCGATACGAGCACCAGATAGGAAACCAGCGTATCTACCAGGCTGGCCCGGGTGCTCTTTTTATCGAAGGCGCTAACCACCAGTGTAATGGCCGGGCCACAGGCAACCGAAGCCACACCGACAACGGCCGGCTCCAGGTATCGAAGTGCATAGAACAGGCCACCCCAATTGAGCAGCACGGAGCCATTCACCAACGCGACCAGCATCAAGTCCTTCTTAAACTTGATAACCAGCGAAGCCCCACCCGTGTAGAGTGCATAGATCAGAAAGGCAACCGCAGAAACACTGAAACAGTAGAAGATGACCACCAATGTGCTGATGGTCTGGGTAATGAATGCGACGTACACGTCAAACGCGGCACTTACCGCGCAGAACAACAGGCCCAGAGCTACTCCATACCTTTTCAAGGTGGCAATTCCTCTACTTTACCCATATCAAGACATATTCACCGCCCCAACTCTAACCGACTACCCGGACGGCATCCGGCCCAACGATGATCTTCATTATTGTCTTCACATGGATCCCGGTTGCCCTCAAGACATTGTCTACCCCATTACAACCAAGCTTCTCCACTGCACAGATAACATCAACCACTTCGCCACCGCCACACCGGACCGCCTCAATCAATGCGATGACTGCACCACCTGTGCTGAGAGTATCATCCACTATCACGACCCGATCACCAGGGTTGATCCCATTAAGATAAAGCTGCCCCTCAAAATACTCAGAGCTTATGCTCACAACCCTTTCGTTCAGTTCTCCGAGGCTATAGGGGTACCATCTCGCCATAGCCATGGGTATACCACTTAACAGCGAAACGGCAGTGGCAAGAGGCGCTCCTTTATCTTCCTCGGTCACAATCTTGCTCGCACCAAGATCCATTTTTCTTATCAATGCCTGTGCAACCTCGATAAGAACCTCGGGACGTAGAGCCGGAAGCTGGTCAGTAAACTCATTGACTGTTGTCAGTGCACGACCTGAATGAACAACTCTGGCAGCTCTATAGACTTCTTCAAGCAGCATCACGCCTCCTGATACTCCGGATAGATTCCATCCCAGCGACTTTCGTACTTCCATGAACTATCAAAAAACAATGTCACTATATTCTTATTGGAAACCTGACGACCTATCTCCTCACAAATCAGTAGATTCGATCCGCAGGTAGGTCCAATCTGCAGGCCTGACTCCAGGATAAATTGCTTCATCCGTCCCCAGGATGCGGCTCCATTGGCCAGACGCACTTCATCAACAAGCCCGGAAATTGTGTTTTCAGACAATACTCCAGCTCCCAACCCCATAAGATTGTGGGGCCGATGCCTGAAGCTCAGACAGTTTCTCGAAGCATAAAGAGGAGCAGAACTTTCAACCTCTATACCGATGGTACGAATTGCCGGGTACTCTCGTTTCAGCACCTCGGCAATACCTGAAAAGGTACCGCCGGTACCTATGGCACAAATGAAGAAGTCAGGAACGATAGCCTGCGCCTTCAATGACAAGAGTATTTCTTCGCCACAACCGAACCATGCCTCCCTGTTCAGCAGGTTGCTCGCCTGATCCAGAAAATAGATATTCCCGCTCTTGTCGTCAGCCAAATACGCCCTTGCCCTACTGACCGAGCCTGATAGAAATTCCTCCTTGGGTGTCTCAACTATTTCTGCACCAAAGGATATGATCTGCTCCTTACGCTCCTGAGTCATGCCCTCAGGCATGAATATCTTTATCTGGTAACCTTTTTCCCTACCTATCCACGCCAGCGCTGCTCCACCGTTCCCAGTAGAGCAATCTACAAGGGTCATTCCAGGCTTTATAAAGCCTGATACCTCAAGCCCACTGACGAGATTCAAGTAGGTTCTGTCCTTATGACTCCCCGTTGGATTCATGAACTCACATTTTGAGAAGAAACGATTACCATTCCCGGCGAGAGTCGAGATTTCCAAGAATGGTGTATTTCCAATATCACTCAACTTCATTCAGGCATCCTTTCTTATAATTATCGAGTCGGGGCCTCTCCAGAAAGCTTCGACCCTCAGGAACCCTATTGAATCATTAGAAAGCAAACGACATATACACCTTGCCATAGGCAACGAGGGTCGCGCTCATAAAATCAGCAAAGAAATTTCCGAAAAACTTGTATGAAATATAAACATACAAGCACCCATTCTTGAAAACCTCCGAAAGATTAATATCGGCACTGGCTTGATCGTAATAGATATCGAGGCAACAACAGGCAGCGAGTGAAATAAAAGCTCTATGAATGCGACGACCTATGCCGAGAGGAGGATTATGTCGTCCTGCTGGAGCAACAGTTGCAAGCCTGTGTCGGGTTGATGGTGGCCTTCGGAGGCTGGGGCCACAAGATAAGGACTGACCGCGGGGCCCCTGATAACGCTAAACCTGCCGGCTCCCACAAGGTGCGGGCCCACTAAAGATTGGCGTTCGGCCTTCAGGCGGCGAGCCTGCCCTTGGCGATTGCCTCGGAGGCCGCCAGATCCTGGGGATCGGCTTTCTCGATTTCGTTATGGCTGATCCCGCCTTCGCACGGCACGAAGATCATCCCCGCCGGGCCGAGTTCGGCCAGGAAGATCGCGTCATGCCCCGCACCGCTGACAATGTCCATGTGCGACAAGCCAAGCCCCGCGGCCGCACTGCGTACCGCCTCGACACAGCCGTGGTCGAAATACAGCGGCGGGAAATCCGCGGTAGGGGTTAGGCAAGGCAAAAACCGGCGAGGAACGCCCGGGGTCGCGCCCGACTTGACTGGTTGTCAATGAGCATTCCGAGCCGGTTTTTAACGCCGCATAACCAAGTTTCAAGCGATTTCGTACATAGCCTAACCGAACGCGGGCCGGCATAGCCTCTGGCGTTCCCAAGACTAACACCCGTTCCGAGCCCACGGTATAGCGCGCCAGGGCAACGGCCGATGGGGCATTCCATCGGTGTCGGCCTGTGGATCTGATTTACAGCTTCAACACCTGGCCGTCCACGGCGTCGCCAATCGTGAGGAAATGCCCGCCGGCGACATGGTGCAAGGTGCGCAGCGAGTCGTGTCCTTCAAAGTGCCAACGCCCGTCACTGAACACCCGCGAATCGGCCTGGGCGGCGATCACCTCGCCCAGGAACAGGTCGTAATGCTCCTGGTTGTGCGGCTCCGGCAACAGGCGGCATTCGAGCCAGGCGACACAGCCTTCCACCAGCGGTGCGTCGAGATGCTCGCCCTTGAAGGTCTCCAGGCCATAGGCATCGAACTTGTCGCGACTGTGGCTCTGGCCCAGTTCCAGGCCGGAGGTGGTACCCACGGTTTGCACGATGTCCGCCTGGGCGACGCAGGGCACGTGCAGCACGAAGCTGCCCGAGGCTTCCAGCAGGCGCCGGGTCCAGGTCGACTTGTCGAGCACCACCGCCACCTTGGGCGGCTCGAAATCCAGCGGCATGGCCCAGGCCGCGGCCATGATATTGCGCTGCCCATCGTGTGCCGCACTGACCAGTACGGTGGGCCCGTGGTTGAGCAGGCGGTAGGCTTTGGACAGGGGCACGGCAAGGCGGTGGGCGGCGGACATCGGGGAAAATCCTGACAGGGCAAAGATAAATATCCTAGGGGAGCGCGTAGGAGAAACCCAGCCCCGTCCCGGTAATTCAAGCGCAAGAGTCGGAGTGTGGCGCCACGGTCAGCGCAGCAGACTGTTGGCCTGAACACAGCTCAAGGCCCTCATATCATGCACACCCTGATACACGCACTCGACTGGCAGGCGATCGGCCAGGACCTCGACCGGCAGGGCAATGCCCTGCTCCCAGGCCTGCTGAGCCCCGAACAGTGCCGGGAGCTGGTCGCCCTGTATCCGCAACAGACCGCGTTTCGCTCGCGGGTGGTCATGGCCCGCCACGGTTTCGGCCAGGGCGAATACCAGTACTTCAACTACCCGCTGCCAGCCCTGGTGCACCAATTGCGCACGGCGCTCTACCCGCCCCTGGCCCTGATCGCCAACGACTGGAACCGCCGCCTGCAACTGAACGATGTCTACCCGATCACCCACCAGGCCCTGCTGCAGCGTTGCCATGCCGCCGGCCAGCAGCGCCCGACGCCGTTGCTGCTGCAATACGGCGCCGGCGACTACAACTGCCTGCATCAGGACCTGTACGGCGAACAGGTGTTTCCCCTGCAGGTTGCCATCCTGCTGTCCAGGCCCGGGCGGGATTTCACCGGCGGCGAATTCGTCCTCACCGAACAACGTCCGCGCATGCAGAGTCGCCCCCAGGTGGCCGCGCTGCAACAGGGTGACGGACTGATCTTCGCGGTGGCGCAGCGGCCGGTGGAAGGCACTCGCGGCTGCTACCGGGTGAACATGCGCCATGGCGTCAGCCGCGTACACTCGGGCCGCCGGCACACCCTGGGGATCATCTTTCACGACGCCACCTGAACAGGCAGTAGAATTCAACCGCAAGACTCGGGGTTCCCCGTTTTGGCCAGCGCCGCAGACTGAGCGAAACCGGCTTATCCGACAGGAGAACAGCATGAACACTTCGACCCAGGTCGCTTCACGCCAGGCCAGCACCGTGGAAAACGACCCACGCTGGCAGGCAGTCCTGAACCGCGACGCCAGCGCCGACGGCGACTTCGTCTACGGCGTGCGGACCACCGGCGTGTATTGCCGCCCCAGCAGCAGCGCAAGGCGCCCACGGCCGGAGAATGTCGAGTTCTTCGACAGCGCCGAACAGGCCGAGGCCGCCGGTTACCGACCCAGCCGCCGGGCTGCCGCCGACCAGACCGCCAGCCACCAGCAGCAGGTGGCCCTGGTCACCCGTGCCTGCCAATTGATCGAGGCATCGGACAGCCTGCCCTCGCTCAACCCCCTGGCCGAGCAGTTGGGACTGAGCCCGTTCCACTTCCACCGGGTGTTCAAGGCCCATACCGGCCTGACACCCAAGGCCTACGCCGCCGCCCACCGGGCCGGCAGGCTGCGGGCACAGTTGGCCCGTGGCAGCTCGGTCACCGATGCGCTCTACGGTGCCGGCTTCAATGCCAGCAGCCGCTTCTACGCAGCCAGCGACGCGGTGCTGGGCATGAAACCGTCCGACTACCGGGCCGGTGGCAGCAATACCGAAATCCGCTTTGCCATCGCCCAGTGTTCCCTGGGGGCGATCCTGGTGGCACAGAGCGAGCGCGGGGTCTGTGCCATCCTCCTGGGCGACGATCCAGAGGCACTGGCGCGGGACCTGCAGGACAAGTTCCCACGGGCCCACTTCATCGGTGGCGATGCCGACTTCGAGCAATTGGTGGCCAAGGTGGTGGGCTTTGTCGAAGCCCCGGCGATTGGTCTCGACCTGCCACTGGACCTGCGCGGCACGGCCTTCCAGGAACGGGTCTGGCAGGCGCTGCGCACGATTCCGGTGGGCAGCACCGCCAGCTATGCCGAGATCGCGAAAATGATCGGCGCGCCAAAGTCCTTCCGTGCCGTGGCCCAGGCCTGCGGGGCCAACAGCCTGGCGGTGGCGATTCCCTGCCATCGGGTGGTGCGCAGCGATGGCGACCTGTCCGGTTATCGCTGGGGCGTGGAGCGCAAGCGGCAGTTGCTCGACCGCGAGGCGCAATGATGGTCCGTGGGTCGCGCCGCGGCTGCCGGCACGACCCACGGACCATCACCGGCAAAGAAGAATTGCAAGCTAACGATCTCCCCCCTTACCCTTCCCCACCCATCCGCGCATGCCCAAGGCTTCAGCTTCGATGTCCTCCGTATTGAGTGTCCTGCTGCCCATCTTCGCCCTGATCCTGGTCGGCTTCATCTGCCGTCGCACCCACCGCCTGGGGCCCAACGCGGCCTCGGAGATCAATCGCATGGTGGTCTGGCTGTGCCTGCCGGCGTTGCTGTTCAAGGCCACGGCGACAGCAACCTGGGAGCAGATCTGGCATCCCGGCTTCGTGCTGGCGTTCACTCTGAGCACCCTGGCGATCTTCGCCCTGACCCTGCTGCTGCGTTGGCGCAAGGCCGGGCATTTCGCCGATGCCAGCATCGATGCCCTGAGCGCGTCCTATGCCAACACCGGCTACATCGGCATTCCGCTGTGCGTGATGGTGCTCGGCCAGAACGGCCTGGAACCGGCGCTGATCGCTTCGCTGCTGGTGGTCTGCGTGCTGTTCGGCCTGGCGCTGGTGTGTATCGAGATCGGCTTGCAGGCCGAGCGCCAGGTGCACCGGATCGTCTTCAAGGTGCTGCTGGCCCTGGCGAAAAATCCGCTGGTGGTGTCGCCGCTGCTCGGTGCCCTCTGGGCCTGGGGTGGCGCCCCGCTGCCGGCACCGGCGGAGAAGTTTCTCAGCCTGCTCGGCGCGGCGACCATCCCCTGCGCGCTGATTTCCCTCGGACTGTTCCTGGCGCATAAGCAACAGGGTCCGCGCCAGGGCGTGACGTTGCTGGTGCTGCTCAAGCTGGTGGCACACCCGCTGCTGACCTGGTTCCTGGCGTTCAGGGTGTTTCATCTGCCGCCGCTGTGGGCCCACTCGGCACTGCTGCTCAGTGCCCTGCCCACCGGCACCGGGCCGTTCATGCTGGCCGAGTACTACAAGCGTGAAGCCTCGCTGGTGTCGAGCACGATCCTGGTCTCGACCCTGGGCTCGCTGGTGACCCTGTCGATCTGCCTGTACCTGATCGGCAACTGAGGCGCGCTCAGGCAGGCCGGCGCTCGGCCTCCAGCGACTTCCACAACTCGCGCATGGTCGGGTTGGCATTGGCCACCGAGCAGTAGGAACGGATTTCCAGATCGGCACTCCAGTGCGCGCTACCGGCCCGGACCAGCGTGCCCTTGTGCAATTCATCCTGCACCGCGCTTTCGGGGAGCCAGGTAATGCCATACCCCTCCTGGGCCATCTTCATCAGCAGCATGGCCATGTCGGCCTCGTAGCAACGATCCAGCTCGCAGGGGCTTTCGGCATTTTTCAGGATCACCTCAACCACCCGCCCCAGGAAGGTGGTCGCGGTGTAGGCCAGGTACGGCAGCGGTGCCTGCTTTTTCCCGGGCAGGGCATACAGCGGCCTGCCGCGTTTGTCCGGTGCCGAGACCGGGATCAGTGAATCATGCCCGAGAGTGAGGCTGATGAACTTCTCCGAGTCGAGCAGGATCGGCGCCTGGGGATGGTGATAGCCGATCATCAGATCGCAACCGCCCTCGGCCAGGGCGATGACCGCATCATGGATATTGGCGGCCACCACCCGCGCGTTGAAACCGGCATTGCCACGCTGGAAGCGCATCAGCCACTTGGGCAGGAAGGTCATGGACAGGCTGTGCCCGGCGGTCACCTGGATCGAACGCCCGGGCATCCGGTCGCCCCGGCGCAGGGTCGCGCGCAGCTCCTGCAGGTCGGCAAGGGTTTCCCTGCCCTGTTCGCAGAAGGTCCGTCCGGCGGCCGTCAGTTGCACCGGGTAGGTGCCGCGGTCCACCAGTTCCACGCCGACCCACTCCTCCAACGAACGAATCCGTCGCGACAGCGCGGACTGGGTAATGCAGCGCACCTCCGCCGCGCGGGAGAAGTTCTTCAGTTCGGCAACCGCCAGGATGTCGTCTATCCACTTGATCTGCATGGTGATTCCCACTGCTGAGGAGGGCTGGGCGTGAGCAGCCGCCAGTGTCGGGCAATCACCGTCGGCAAACTATTCCGATTACGCATCAGTGTATGGCATTTACTCATCATCGAGCCCTTTCCCCAGCCATAGACTGGCCCCGTGACAAAAAAAACAATGAACGGTCATTGAGGGTGCTCCTGTGAACAGCAAACGACTTCCCAAGCAAATCGCCCTGGCGATCGGCCTCGGCATCCTGGTGGGCTGGGCCTGCCACCACTACGCCGGCGATGCCAGGGCGGCCAGGGAACTGGCCGGCTACTTCAGCCTGGTCACCGATATTTTCCTGCGCATGATCAAGATGATCATCGCCCCACTGGTGTTCGCCACCCTGGTCGGTGGCATCGCCAGCCTGGGCAGTTCGCACTCCGTCGGCCGCATCGGCCTGCGGGCGATGATCTGGTTCGTCAGCGCCTCGCTGCTGTCGCTGCTGATCGGCATGCTGCTGGTCAATCTGTTCCAGCCCGGCGCCGGCCTGAACCTCGTGGCGCCAGCCGCCAACAGCGGCGCGGCACCAGTGAATGTCGGCGACTTCAGCCTCAAGGCCTTCATCAGCCATGTGTTCCCGCGCAGCATCGCCGAAGCCATGGCGAACAACGAGATCCTGCAGATCGTGGTGTTCTCGCTGTTCTTCGGTTTTGCCCTGTCCTTCCTCAAGAAACAGGGGTATGTCGGCATCAGCAATCTGGTGGATGAACTGGCCAGAATCATGTTCCGCATCACCGACTACGTGATGTGTTTCGCCCCGGTCGGCGTGTTCTGCGCCATCGCCGCGGCTCTCACCACCGAAGGCCTGGGCCTGCTGCTGGACTACGGCAAGCTGATCGGCGAGTTCTATGTCGGCATCCTGGTGCTGTGGGCGATCCTGTTCGGCATCGGGCGCCTGTTCCTCGGGCGCTCGGTGTGGCGCCTGGGCAAGCTGATCCGCGAACCGGTGCTGCTGGCGTTCTCCACCGCGAGCAGCGAGTCGGCCTATCCCAAGACCATCGACGCCCTGGAGAAATTCGGCACCTCGAAGCGGATTTCCAGCTTCGTGCTGCCGCTCGGCTACTCGTTCAACCTCGATGGCTCGATGATGTACCAGGCTTTCGCCGTGATGTTCATCGCCCAGGCCTACAACATCGAACTGAGCTTCGCCCAGCAGGTGCTGATCCTGCTGACGCTGATGGTCACCAGCAAGGGCATGGCCGGCGTGGCCCGCGCTTCGGTGGTGGTGGTCGCGGCGACCCTGCCGATGTTCAACCTGCCCGAGGCCGGCCTGCTGCTGATCCTCGGTATCGACCAGTTCCTCGATATGGCCCGTACCGCGACCAATATCGTCGGCAACAGCATCGCCACCGCCGTAGTGGCGAGCAGGGAGGACAGCGCGCAATCCGGCGAAACCGCCGCCGAGCCGGCCGCCCCGGTGCAACCCACGCAATCCCTGGCTTGAGTACCGTCATGAACGCGAAAAAATCCACCTCTCCCGGCAAGACCTTCGGCATTGTCGGAGGGCTTGGCTCACTGGCCGGCGCTGACCTGTTCTATAAGCTGATCAGCAGCCGCCCGGTGCTTGCCGACCAGGGGCGCTACCACTTCCTGTTCGAGCAGCACCCGTTCAAGGACGTGCTGCTGCCGCTGGACCGAGACGCCAGCATGAGCTCGCGCAAGTTCTACGCCTTCCAGATGTGCCAGTCGCTGGAGAACGGCGGAGCCGATGCGATCCTGCTGCCGTGTATTGCCAGTCATACCTTTCGCGAGGAGATCCAGGCCGAGCTGGGCATTCCGGTCTTCGACCTGTTGCATGCCCTGCGCCAGCAGGTCGAGCGCACGCTGCCCGAAGGCGGCCGGCTGGGTATCCTGACCTCCGACTATGTGCGCCACAGCGGGCTGTTCGAACGCTACTTCGCCGACCGCCATGAACTGGTCTATCCCGGTACAGAGAACCAGGCACGGTTGATGGAAGCGATGTACGGCGTCGACGGGATCAAGGACGGCCAGTTCGACGGGGCGCCGCTGGAACACCTGCACCAGGTCTGCGTGGAGTTGCAGGAGCAGGGCGTCGCGCTGATCCTGCCGGGGCTGACCGAACTGTCACTGGTCAGCCAGGACCTGCAACGGCGCGGCATCGCCCTGCTCGATGCCAACCGGGTCTACAGCGACTACGCCATCCACGCCAGCGAACCGGCGCCCGCGCCACGCTTCAAGCTGGGCATCGTCGGCGGCGTCGGCCCGGCGGCCACGGTCGACTTCATGGCCAAGGTGATCCGCCACACACCGGCGGACAGGGACCAGGAGCATATCCGCATGGTGGTCGAGCAGAACCCGCAGATCCCCGACCGCACCGCCAACCTGCTGCACCAGGCCACCGACCCGAGCATGGCGCTGTACGCCACCTGCAAACGCCTGGAGCAGGAAGGCGCGCATGCCATCGCCATCCCGTGCAATACCGCCCATGCGTTCGTCGAGCGGATCCAACCTTATCTGAAGACACCGATCATCAACATGCTCGACGTAACCATCCGGCACATCGCCGAGCAGCATGGTGCCGGCAAAAGCGTCGGCCTGCTGGCAACGTCGGGAACGGTGCAGAGCCGGGTCTACCACGACGTGGCCCGGCAGTGGGGGTTGCAACTGATCGTCCCGCAGCCAGCCATGCAGGCACGGGTGATGGCAGCGATCTACGGCGAACGCGGGGTCAAGGCCGGGCACACCGACGGCCTGTGCCGCGAGCAGTTGCTCGAAGCCGCCAACCACCTGTGCCAGGCGGGCGCTTCGGTGCTGATCCTCGGCTGTACCGAACTGCCGCTGATCCTGCCCCATGCCGAACGTTTCGTGCTGGACAGCGGCGTGGTCAGCCTGGTCGACCCGACCACCCTGCTCGCCCTGCGCTGCGTGCAGCAGGCGCTGGAAACCCCGCAGCGGCGATCAGCCGATGCGGTTCTTCTCCAGCAGCCAGCCACGGCTGTCGTCGAGTAGCCGCTCGGCCAACTGCGGGTCGTCACAGACCCGCGCCAGCACCAGGGCACCGACCAGGGTCGCCAGGCTGCCGGTGGCGGCACGCCGGATCTCCTCGGTCGAGGTGCCTGGCATGCCCTGCGCCAGGCGCTCGAGCTGCCGGCCGATGCTGCGGGTCATCTGCGCCCGCGCCTCGGCGGACTGGCGCCGGGTTTCCGTGGCCAGCCCGGCCAGCGGGCAGCCGCCCGCGCAATCCTCTCGGTGGTCGCTGCTCAGGTAGCGAGAGATGTAGCCGGCCAGGTCATCGCCCACCGTCGGCGAGGTCGAGGCCACATGCGCCAGGGCCTCGACCACCAGCTCATCCTTCGAGGCGAAGTAGCCATAGAAACCACCGTGGGTCATTCCCGCGGCCTTCATCACCTGGGCGACGCTGACCGCCTCGTAGCCATGCTCCCGAAAGAGTCGGCCGGCGACTTCAAGGATCTTCAGGCGGTTTTGCGCAACCTGCTCGCGACTGACTTTCATCCGAACCTCCGTTGACAGGCTTGACAGTATACATGACGAACATCATATTTAATAAACATGATGATCATCATGTTTAAATTCAGCCAACGAGGATTCCCGCCATGACCATCAAACCCGCCGTCCTGATCACGGGCGCTTCCACCGGTATCGGTGCCGTCTATGCCGACCGTTTCGCCAAACGCGGACACGACCTGGTGCTGGTCGCCCGGGACAAGTCACGCCTGGAATCGCTGGCTGAACGCCTGCGCGCGGAAACCGGGACGAACGTGGAGGTGCTGCAGGCCGACCTCACCGATGCCAGCGAACTGGCCGGGATCGAGGCGCGGGTCAGGGACGACGCCAGCATCGGTATCCTGGTCAACAACGCCGGCATGAGTGGCGCCGGCAGTTTCATCGAACAGACGCCGGAGCTGGTCAACCAGATCATCACCCTCAACATCACCGCCCTCACCCGCCTGAGCAATGCCATCGCCCCGCGCCTGGCCCGCAGCGGTGGCGGCTCGATCATCAACCTCGCCTCGGTGGTGGGCCTGGCGCCGGAGCTTCAAATGAGCGTCTACGGGGCGAGCAAGGCGTTCGTGCTGTTCCTGAGCCAGGGCCTGAACATCGAGCTGGGCGCCAAGGGGCTGTATGTCCAGGCCGTCCTGCCGTCCGCCACCCGCACCGAAATCTGGGAGCGCTCCGGCAAGCGGATCGAGGACCTGCAGGCGGTGATGGAAGTCGAAGACCTGGTGGATGCGGCGTTGGTGGGCTTCGATCGTCGCGAAACCGTGACCATCCCACCGTTGCCGGACGAAACCCAGTGGCAGGCTCTGGAAGCGGCGCGCCAGGCAATGCTGCCCAACTACATGCAGATATTGCCGGCAGCCCGCTATCGCGCCTGATCGATGCCCCCACCGGGCTTGTGCCATGCCACTGTGCCTGTGGGACCCGGCTCCCGCAGGGGGGCAGTCAACCCCGGGCGACGACCCGGCGGCTCCAGGGCGTCCAGCCCTGTTGCATGCCGGCCGCCGCCAGCAGGATCGCCGTCACCCCCAGCCACTGCAGCGGCTGCAAGCGATGGCCGAAGGCAAACCAGTCGACGAGGATCGCCGCGATCGGGTAGATGAACGACAGGGCGCCGGTCAACGCCGTCGGCAGTTTCTGGATCGCGCCATACAGCAGCACGTACATCACCCCGGTGTGAACGATGCCCAGGGTCACCAGGCTGCCCCAGGCACTGGCCCCGACCGGCAGCACCGACAGATTCGCCCAGGGCGCCAGCAGCAGGGTGCCGGTGGCCACCTGGATCAACGCGATCAGGTGCGGCGGCGTACCGGCCAGACGCTTGATGATCAACGCGGCAAAGGCATACAGCAGCGCGGCCCCGAGCGCCAGCACGATGCCCAGCAGGTAATCGCCGCCACTTTCACCCTGTTGGCCATGGGCACTGACGATCGCCAGCATTCCGGCAAAGGCCAGGCCCAGCCAGAACAGCTTCTGCGCGGTGATCTTCTCGCCGAGAAACAGCGCCGCCAGCCCCACCAGCATGAACGGCTGGACGTTGTAGACCGCCGTGCCGATGGCGATCGAGGCACGGGAATAGGACGCGAACAACAGCACCCAGTTGCCGACGATCGCCACCCCGCTGAGCACCGCCAGCAGGAAGGTGGTGCGGCTCAGGATGCCCGGGCGCAGAAAGCCCATGACGGCGCAGATCGCCAGCAGAGTCAGCGCACCGAACAGGCAGCGCCAGAACACCACATCGAGTACCGGCTGGCCGGACACCAGCACGAACCAGCCGATGGTTCCGGAAATCAGCATGGCCGCGACCATTTCCAGCGACCCGCGATGCAGTGATTGAGACATGATTGAGCTCCTTGGCAGATGGCGAAAGTATGCCAAGCGCCACAACGGCGTCTCCAGTGACTATAAAAGGCTAAACTGCGATTTTGCCTTTATGATCAAGGTTGACTGCCGTTTTTACCTTACGAGACCAAAATGACCGACGCAATTGACCAACTCCTGCTCACGGCGCTGATGGAAGACTCCCGGCGCTCGCTCAAGGCCCTGGCGCAGATCAGCGGACTGTCCGCCCCCAGCGTTGCCGAGCGCCTGCGCCGCCTGGAAGAACGTGGCGTGATCAGGGGCTACACCCTGGAGGTCGAGCCCCGCTCCTTTGGCTACCTGTTGCAGGCGATCGTGCGGATCCGCCCGCTGCCCGGCCAGTTGCACGAGGTGGAACGGCAGATCCAGGCGATTCCCGAGTTCACCGAATGCGACAAGGTCACGGGCGATGACTGCTTCATCGCCCGGTTGCATGTGCGGGACATGGAGCAGTTGGATACCCTGCTCGACCGGCTCAACAGCCATGCGGAGACCAATACCGCGATCGTCAAGAAGACACCGGTGAAGCGGCGGCTGCCGCCGATGGCGTGAGGTTGTAGCTTTACAGTCAGTGTCTCGGTGATGAAAGGTCGCTATCGGACGACCCGGAAACATCAGATCTCACCCGGATAACATGGCGAAGCACAGCCCCTGGGTTATCATTCACCCGATATCCTTCACTCTCCTTCAGAGCCCGCTCGCCATGACTTCACTCTCCTCCACCGCCCCTGCCCGGGGCTGGTCGCTGTGGTGGAAACCGCTGCTGTTTCTCGCCATCGCCGCCATCGGCCTGTACTACGTCAAGTGGTCGCCCTACTACGCCAAGGCCTTCGTCGCCGCGGACAGCCACAGCATCGGCGGCTCGATCATCAACGACAATCCGGGCTCACCGGTGGCCGCCGCACTGGCCTATGCCCAGGTGTACTTCCTGGCGATCTGGAAAGCGGCGGTGCTGGCGGTAATCCTCGGCTCGCTGCTGCAGGTATTGATTCCCCGTGACTGGCTGTTGCGCCTGTTTGGCCGCGCCGGTTTCGGCTCGACCCTGCGCGGCGGGCTGTTCGCCCTGCCCGGCATGATGTGTTCCTGCTGTGCGGCACCGGTCGCCGCCGGTCTGCGCCGACAGAATGTCTCGGTCGGCGCGGCGCTGGCGTTCTGGATCGCCAACCCGGTGCTCAACCCGGCGACCCTGGTGTTCATGGGCTTCGTGCTCGGCTGGGGCTTCAGCGCGATCCGCCTGGTGGCCGGCCTGGTGCTGGTGCTCGGCGTGTCGCTGATCGCCCAGCGGGTGGCCCGGCCCGATACCCTGCCGGAGCCGGCCGTGGAAGCGGTGGTCGAGGCCAGCACGGCGAGCGATCAGCACTTCTTCGCACGCTGGGGCAAGACCCTCTGGCAACTGTTCTGGAGCACTATCCCGATCTACATCCTGGCGGTGCTGCTGCTCGGCGCGGCGCGGGTCTGGCTGTTCCCCCATGTCGACGGTGCCATGAGCAACAGCCTGCTGTGGCTGGTGCCACTGGCGGTGGTCGGGACGCTGTTCGTGATCCCGACGGCGGCGGAAATCCCGATCGTGCAGACCATGATGACCCTCGGCCTGGGCACCGCACCGGCGGTGGCGCTCCTGATGACCCTGCCGAGCATCAGCCTGCCGTCGCTGCTGATGCTGCGCAAGGACTTCGATGCCCGGGTGCTGGTGACCGTGGCGGTGCTGACCATGCTGGTCGGGATTGTCAGCGGTCTGGTCGCGTGGACAGTGCTCTGACCGACCCCTGCCCTGTAGAGGGCAGGCCCGGACTCTGTCGGTAGGAGCCGGGCTTGCCCGCGAAGCCTTGGGCGGCCTCAAGATCCCATTGGCGGGCAAGCCCGGCGCCTACAGGCGAACGCTCAGCGTCGAGTGCGGGTCCCGAGATACTCCAGTACCGCTGCCTGATCGCCCGCGAACTCGATCCTCACGCCTTTCTTCTCGCGCTGGAACACGTACATCGGGTCGTAGTACTCGTTGAGCAGCCCCAGAATCCACGCCCGGTGCAACTCGACGTTACCGGTACGCTCCTGCTCGACCAGGGCATCGACCATCAGTGCCCGCATCCGCCCATGGCACTCGCCGCCCAGGCGCTTGTGGATGTTGTCCAGGCTGCCCAACAAACGCTCGCTGAACAGCCTGAAGCCGTGCTCACCATGAACGGCAATGAACTCCGCGCAGAGCTGCACCACGTAATCGCGCAGGATGCGTTCGACGCGGCTCTCCAGACTGTCCTCGAGCCAGACCATGGAAAAGCGCTGCATGCCCTGGTACAACGCCAGCGGCAAGGCGCAACGCCCGACCATGCGGCTCTCGTCCTCGACCACGAACTGCTCGATACCGCGGGCACGCTTCTTCAGCAGATCCACCGCCAGGCGATTCTCGAAGTCGATGTTGGACGGCTGCCCGGTGGCCCGTTTGCCGAAGCTGGAGCCGCGATGGTTGGCGTGCCCTTCCAGGTCGAGGCTGTTGCTCAACTGAAGGATGACGTCGGTCTTGCCGGTGCCGGTCATGCCCCCCAGCAGCACGAAGTCGGCCTGCTCCACCGCCTGCTCGACGGTCTGCATCAGGAAGGTCCGCATGGCCTTATAGCCACCGCCCACTCGCGGGTAGTCGATGCCCGCGTCCTGCTTGAGCCATTGCTGGACGATCTGCGAACGCAGGCCGCCACGAAAACAGTACAACACCCCGTCCGGGTGGGCCTGGGTGAAGTCGACCCAGGCCTGCAGCCGGGCGGCCTTGACCTCGCCGGACACCAACTGGTGTCCGAGGGCAATGGCCGCCTGCTGGCCGTGCTGCTTGTAGCAGGTACCGACCCGCTGACGCTCCAGGTCGTTCATCAGTGGCAGATTGACCACCCCGGGGAAGGAGCCCTTGGCGAACTCGACCGGGGCCCGGGCATCCATCATCGGTACATCGTCGAGAAACAGTGTGCGGTAGTCGGTGATATCGCCTGGCATCAGGACACCTCTACCGCATGGCTCTGTCGCTCCACCAGTTGACCGATGGGCTCAAGGCTCAGGCCCAACTCGGCGGCAACGGCAAGGAACTCCGCCTGCCCTTCGGGAGTGACGGCCACCAGCAGGCCGCCGCTGGTCTGCGGGTCGCACAGCACACGCTTGTGCAGCTCACGCAGCGGGCCGACCTTGCTGGCATAACTGTCGAAGTTGCGCAGTGTACCGCCAGGAATGCAGCCCTGCTCCAGGTAGTACTCGACCGTCGCCAGGCGCGGTACCTGCTCGTACACGATACGGGCGGTCAGGCCACTGCCGTCGGCCATTTCCACCAGATGGCCGAGCAGGCCGAAACCGGTGACGTCGGTCATGGCGCTCACCCCGGCCAACTTGCCGAAACGGCTGCCCGGCTTGTTCAGGGTGCACATCCAGTCACGGGCCACGCCGACGTCTTCGCTGCGCAGCTTGCCTTTCTTTTCCGCGGTGGTCAGCACACCGATGCCCAGGGGCTTGGTCAGGTACAGGATGCTGCCGGCCGTGGCGGTGTCGTTGCGCTTCATGTTGCGCTTGTCTACCAGCCCGGTAACGGCCAGGCCGAAGATCGGCTCGGGCGCATCGATCGAATGCCCGCCGGCCAGCGGGATGCCGGCGGCGTCGCACACGGCGCGCCCGCCGCGAATCACCTCGCGAGCGATCTCCGGCTGCAGCACGTTCACCGGCCAGCCGAGAATCGCAATGGCCATCAACGGGTCGCCGCCCATGGCGTAGATGTCGCTGATGGCATTGGTCGCGGCAATCCGGCCGAAGTCGAAGGGGTCATCGACGATCGGCATGAAAAAGTCGGTGGTCGAAACCACGCCGCGCTCTTCATCGATGGCGTACACCGCCGCATCGTCCCGCGAGGCGTTGCCGACCCAGAGTTTCGGGTCGAGGTTCTGGGCCCCGCTGCCGGCCAGGATCACTTCCAGCACCTGGGGCGAAATCTTGCAGCCACAGCCCGCACCGTGGCTGTACTGGGTCAGGCGAATCGGTTCGCTCATCGGTCAACCTCGCAGTATCAAAGTCCTGCGATTCTAACAGACCCGGGCCTGCCCGACCCGTCGGGCAAAACCGCAAGCCTGCGGCAAAGCGGCGCCTGCCGGCGTTTTCCTTTACTATCAGGCCGGTAATAAAGAGATAAAAACAGGCAGGACCATGGGCACACACACGCCGAGCGTCGACTGGGTGCAGCGCGCACCGCAGACCAGCCATATGGAGCGTTTCGAAGCATTCTTCCATGGCCACCGTTTCAGCCCCCATCGCCATGACACCTATGCCATTGGCCGGACGCTGGCCGGTGTGCAGAGTTTCAAGTACCGCGGCAGCCAGCGCCACAGCCTGCCCGGCGGGACCATGGTGCTGCACCCGGATGAAGTCCACGATGGCCATGCCGGCACCCACCACGGCTTCCAGTACCGGATGATCTACCTCCAGCCGTCGCTGATCCAGGCCGCGCTGGGCGGCCAGCCCCTGCCCTTCGTCCCCGGCGGGCTGAGCGCCGACCCACGCCTGCGGATCGCCACCGAAACCCTGCTGCAGAACATGGACCATGCCCTCGACCCACTGCAGGAGCAGGATGCGATCTTCGAACTGGCCCACGCACTCAATGCCGTCTGTGGCGCACCGATCCAGCGGCGCAGCTTCGACTACCAGGCGGCGGAACGCGCCCGCGAGTTCATTCACAGCGCACTGGACCGTACCGTGACCCTCGACGAACTGGCCGAGCACAGTGGCCGCGATCGCTGGGCCCTGAGCCGGGATTTCCGCCTGTTGTTCGGCACCAGCCCCTATCGTTACCTGAGCATGCGCAGGCTGGACCTGGTGCGCTCGTTACTGGCACAGGGCCGTTCGCTGGGCGAGGCGGCGTTGATGGCCGGGTTCGCCGACCAGAGCCACATGACCCGGCAATTCCGCAGTACCTTCGGCCTGGCGCCGGGACACTGGGCGAAGATGCAACGGCTGGCGGATTGAAAACGGCAGCGACGGCGTCGGGCGGCAGCCCGTGGAGGGAGGGGGTGAGTCGCAGGCGCCGGGCATGGCACCTGCGATCGGCTTCAGGCAATGACCCGTGCGGCTCACCGCACGGGTCGATCGATGCCTCAGGCGCGACTCAAGCCTGGATCAGGTTGGCGATCGCCACGTCCGGGCTGACGTCGGCGTCGTAGTCCACACCTTCGATACCGAAACCGAACAGGCGCAGGAACTCGGCCTTGTAGCCGGCGAAGTCGGTCAATTCGTTGAGGTTCTCGGTGGTCACCTCGTTCCACAGCTTGGCGACCAGGTCCTGCACCTCGGGGGCCAGCTCCTTGTAGTCGGCGCGCAGGCGGCCATCTTCGTCGAGGATCGGGGTCGGCGAGTACAGGCTGTCCTTGTACAGGCCATAGACCTGCTCGATGCAGCCTTCGTGAACGCCCTGCTCCTTCATCACCTTGAACAGCAGCGACAGGTACAGCGGCATGATCGGGATGGCCGAGCTGGCCTGGGTAACCACGGCCTTGAGTACCGACACACGGGCGTCACCGCCCTTGGCGGCCAGGCGCTCGCGAATCTTCAGGACCTTCTGGTCCAGGTCCTTCTTGGCCGCGCCGATGGAACCGTTCCAGTAGATGTCGTGGGTGACCTTCTCACCCAGGTAGGTGAAGGCGGTGGTCTTGGCGCCTTCGGCCAGCACGCCGGCTTCGTCCAGCGCGTCGATCCACAGCTGCCAGTCCTCGCCACCCATGACCTTGACGGTACCGGCGATTTCTTCCTCGGTCGCCTGCTCCAGGGTGGTTTCGGCAACCACTTCCTTGTCGGTGTTCAGGCCACGCTGGGTGATCGACTTGCCGATCGGCTTGAGCGTCGAGCTGTAGACTTCACCGGTTTTCGGGTCGGTACGACGCGGAGCCGCCAGGCTGTAGACCACCAGGTCGATCTTGCCCAGGTCGCGCTTGATGGTTTCGATGGTCAGGCGCTTGACCTCGTCGGAGAAGGCATCGCCGTTGATGCTCTTGGCGTACAGGCCTTCGGCCTCGGCGAACTTGTGGAACGCGGCGCTGTTGTACCAGCCGGCGGTGCCCAGCTTGCCTTCGTCGCCCTCACGCTCGAAGAACACGCCGAGGGTCTTGGCGCCGCAACCGAATGCGGCGGTGATACGTGCAGCCAGGCCATAGCCGGTAGAGGCGCCGAGCACCAGGACGTTCTTCGGTCCGTCGTTGACCGGGCCTTGCTGGGTGACGTAGTCAATCTGTTGCTTGACATTGGCTTCGCAGCCCACCGGATGAGTGGTCACACAGATAAAGCCACGAACGCGTGGTTTGATGATCATAAGGTCCCCTTTTCTCTTAGGCCTGTATCGACGCTGGTGATGATAACGTCGCGGATTCTAGTCGTAGACGCTCGAAAAGCCCATGCGTCACTGCTTTTACAACATCGGTTGTCATCGGGGAAGGCAAAAGCCCCTGCCTTGCTCGACTGGAAGACCCTGACCTTCAGCTACATCGGGCCGCAACGCCAGGTCGCCCAGACCCTGGCCCGCTGCTCCTCTTTTCGGGGAGCGCTGAACACAGCGGGGCTGCATCTAACACGCTACTCGATACAATCGGGCAGTTTTGTATCAATAATCACTATTGATGCAGCTGATAAGCGATAACCAGGGGACGATGATACCGTGCTCCCCGATGGCAAAGTTATGCCTCAAGCGGTTTTCGGCACGCTGCCGGAACGGTCATTGGGCCATACTCTTCTTCATCATCCTTTGGTTAAGACTTCAGCTACTGCACTCCCTGTGCAGTAGCTTTTTTTTAACCACCAATCATCCCCCTTCTATCCGTCAGGGCTTGCCCACCACCCCTCGCCCGATACGGGACAAGCGGTGGCGCGGGTGTGCATCAGGCCTGCATTTCTTCCAGGTAACGCCCTTGCGGCGTGCGGCTGGAGCCGTTCTCACCCAGCAGTGGCGCCGTCTGCTGCTCGCCCACCGGTGTCAGCTGGAAGCACTGGCCGTCGGGGCACTGGCGTTTTTCGGTCGCGGCATCAGCGTGTACGGCGGCACCGGCCAGGGAAAAGGCGATCGCACTCAGGTAGGTTCTCACGTGGTTCATGGCATGCACTCTCGTATCAGAAGTAAAAGGCCAAACACGGCCAGGGCGAAACGTTCCAAGGCTCAACTCCCCTCGTGGCAGATATCGGAAAACTTGCGGTAGGCCAGGATGTGCTGTTCGCCCCGGGAATCGAGGTAGGTCATCCGGGCGTTGACCACGCTGCACTCCGGCCCTTCGTCCTGGCTCAGGGACAGCACCTTGCGCACGTCCAGGTGGCTGCCATAGCGGTAGGTTTCAGTCTGCGACTGGCCCAGGGACTCGGCGCGGGCCGACAGGGTGCAGACGTTCAGGGCGGCAAACAGGCAGGCGGCGAAGAGGGCTTTGCTGTTCATGGTCATTTCCTTCTGGTTGGCTTCAGTGAGGTCGAGTACCGTTGCCTCGATGGGGCTCATTGAATGCCCGCCAGGTGTCCCCTGTGTGTCGCAAACAGGTCGCTGCTAAAGCTCAAGTGTCTGGAGCGCCGTCGGATACAGTGCGATACACACCGATGCCGAACGCAGGCCAGCCGGATTTTGCCGAGGATGATCAGCGCGTTCGCCCATGAGCCGACTTTTTTGCATATCCATGTATCCGTCGCCCGCCAGATACACTGCAATACAAAGCGTGGCAGGCAAGCGCGGCGCTTGTCGCTAGACTGCGCCCTAACCATTTTTGACAGAGGTCGGACCGATGGAACATGTCGATCACATCTTGATCGTTGACGATGACCGGGAAATCAGGGAACTGGTCGGCAACTACCTGAAGAAGAACGGCCTGCGCACCACGGTCGTCGCCGATGGCCGGCAGATGCGCGCCTTCCTGGAAACCACCCCGGTGGACCTGATCGTGCTCGACATCATGATGCCCGGCGACGACGGCCTGCTGCTGTGCCGCGAGCTGCGTGCCGGCAAGCACAAGACCACCCCGGTGCTGATGCTGACCGCGCGCAACGACGAAACCGACCGCATCATCGGCCTTGAAATGGGTGCCGACGACTACCTGGTCAAGCCCTTCGCCGCCCGCGAACTGCTGGCACGGATCAATGCCGTGCTGCGCCGCACACGGATGCTGCCACCCAACCTGGTGGTCACCGAAAGCGGCCGCCTGCTGGGCTTCGGACGCTGGAAGCTGGACACCACCGCCCGCCACCTGCTCGACCAGGACGGCACCATGGTCGCCCTGAGCGGTGCCGAATACCGCCTGCTGCGGGTATTCCTCGATCATCCGCAACGGGTGCTCAACCGCGACCAGTTGCTCAACCTCACCCAGGGCCGCGACGCCGACCTGTTCGACCGCTCCATCGACCTGCTGGTCAGCCGCCTGCGCCAGCGCCTGCTGGATGACGCCCGCGAACCGGCCTACATCAAGACCGTGCGCAGCGAAGGTTATGTGTTCTCGCTGCCGGTGGAACTGCTGGGTGCCGAGGCATGAGGCGCGTGCTGCACTGGCCGCGCACCCTCGCCTCGCGACTGTCGCTGATCTTCCTGGTGTGCCTGATCCTGGCCCAGGCGCTGTCGTTCGGCGCGCAATCCTATGAACGCTACGAAAGCGCCAAGAACGCCATGCTCGGCAACCTGGAGACTGACGTTTCGACCTCCATCGCCATTCTCGAACGGCTGCCGGCGGTCGAACGCGAAAGCTGGCTGCCACGCCTGGCACGCAAGAACTACGGCTACCTGCTCGACGAAGGCAGCCACGGCGTGCCCATGAGTCCGGGCGACTTGCCGATCGCCGTGCCGTCGATCGAGGAAGCCCTCGGCCCGGACTACCCGGTGACCTTCAGCGACATTCCAGGGCCAGTGAAACACTTCCAGGCCCACCTGACCCTCAAGGACGGCAGCCCGGTGACCATCGACGTGCGCCCGTCCCTGGCCCCGATGTCACCCTGGCTGCCAGCGGTGCTGGTCGGGCAACTGCTACTGATGCTCGGCTGCACCTGGCTGGCCGTGCGGATCGCCGTGCGCCCGCTGACCCGCCTGGCCCAGGCGGTGGAGAACCTCGACCCCAACACCCACGGCGTGCAGTTGGACGAAAGCGGCCCCTCGGAAGTGGTCCATGCCGCCACGGCGTTCAACGCCATGCAAAAGCGCATCGCCGACTACCTCAAGGAACGCATGCAACTGCTGGCGGCGATTTCCCATGACCTGCAGACGCCGATCACCCGCATGAAACTGCGCGCCGAATTCATGGACGAATCGCCGGAGAAAGACAAGCTCTGGCAGGACCTGGGAGAAATCGAGCACCTGGTCCGCGAAGGCGTCGCCTATGCCCGCAGCGTACATGGCGCGACCGAACTCAGTTGCCGCATCGACCTGGACTCGTTCCTCGACAGCCTGGTGTTCGACTACCAGGACACCGGCCAGGCCGTGGAACTGACGGGCAAGAACGGCGCGCTGATCGAGGTCCGCCCCCATGCCCTGCGCCGGGTGCTGGTCAACCTGGTGGACAACGCCCTGAAGTTCGCCGGTGCCGCGCAGCTGGAAGTGCGCTCCAGGGCCCACCAGGGCATCTCGATCCTGGTCCTCGACCGCGGCCCCGGCATCGCCGAAGCGGAATTGCAGGAAGTGCTCAAGCCGTTCTATCGAGTGGAAAGCTCGCGCAATCGCAGCACCGGCGGGACCGGCCTGGGCCTGGCGATCGCCCAGCAACTGGCGGTGGCCCTGGGCGGTTCGCTGACCCTGAGCAACCGTGAAGGCGGCGGCCTGTGCGCCGAGCTGCAACTGGGTGTCGTGTACCCTTGAACCCTCTACCCCTCCCGCCCCGGCAATGGGGCATACCTGGGCGCGCGATTTAGCTATGCTAGGGCACTTTCTCGAGTGCCCGCTTTCAGAGCTACCAGGAAAACCGCCCATGGCAGACCGCGAAATCATCGTTCCAGCGTCCATGCAGAACATCGTCGAACGCGCCGGCTACGCGCCCGCCGTCAAGGTCGGAACGACGCTGTATTGCGCAGGACAGGTCGGTCGAACCGCGGCACTGGAAGTGATCCAGGACCCCGAGGCCCAGTTTCTCGCCTGCTGGGAAAACCTGCGCCTGGTACTGGCAGCCGGCGGCTGCAGCTTTGACGACGTGGTCGACATGACCACCTATCATGTCAATATGAGCCAGCACCTGGCGATCTTCCGAGAGGTCAAGAATCGTGTTTTTCCGCGCGGGCACTGTGCCTGGACGTCAATCGGCGTCCCGGAACTGGCGCACCCCGGCCTGCTGGTGGAGATCAAATGCGTGGCGGTACAGCGCACTTGAATACCTTCCGCCTCATCCCTGGCGCCCGACATCGGTCGGCGCCGGCCTTTCTGACGCTACCGGTGCATTACCCTCCGGCCGCGTTGCTTTAATGGAATAGAGAATGACCCAACGATCCGTAATCAATGCCTCGGTCAGCCCCAAAGGCAGCCTTGAAACCCTGTCCCAGCGTGAAGTGCAGCAACTGAGCGAAGCCGGCTCCGGCAGCATCTACGCCCTGTTCCGCCAGTGCGCCCTGGCCATCCTCAACACCGGCGCCCATGTCGACAATGCCAAGACCATCCTCGAAGCCTACAAGGACTTCGAGATCCGTATTCACCAGCAGGACCGTGGCGTACGCCTGGAACTGCTCAATGCCCCGGCGGACGCCTTCGTCGACGGCGAGATGATCGCCAGCACCCGGGAAATGCTCTTCAGCGCCCTGCGCGATATCGTCTACACCGAGAACGAGCTGGGCAGCCAGCGCATCGACCTGGAAAGCTCCCAGGGCATCACCGACTACGTCTTCCACCTGCTGCGCAACGCCCGAACCCTGCGCCCTGGCCTGGAGCCAAAGATGGTGGTGTGCTGGGGTGGCCACTCGATCAGCAGCGAGGAATACCAGTACACCAAGAAGGTCGGTCACGAACTGGGCCTGCGCAGCCTGGATATCTGCACCGGCTGCGGCCCGGGCGTGATGAAGGGGCCGATGAAGGGCGCGACCATCTCCCACGCCAAGCAGCGCATCACCACCGGCCGCTACCTGGGCCTGACCGAGCCGGGCATCATCGCCGCCGAGGCGCCGAACCCGATCGTCAACGAACTGGTGATCATGCCCGACATCGAGAAGCGCCTGGAGGCCTTCGTGCGGGTCGGCCACGGCATCATCATCTTCCCGGGCGGCGCCGGCACCGCGGAGGAGTTCCTCTACCTGCTGGGCATCCTCATGCACCCGGACAACCACGACCTGCCGTTCCCGGTGATTCTCACCGGACCGAAAAGCGCCGAGGCCTACCTGCAGCAACTGCATGCCTTCGTCGGTGCGACCCTGGGTGAGGCGGCGTACAGGCACTACCGGATCATCATCGACGATCCGGCGCAGGTCGCCCGGGAAATGGCCCAGGGCCTCAAGGCGGTCAAGCAGTTCCGCCGCGAGCGCAACGACGCCTTCCACTTCAACTGGCTGCTGAAGATCGACGAGGGCTTCCAGCACCCGTTCGACCCGACCCACGCCAACATGTCCAGCCTCAAGCTGCACCGCAACCAGCCGCCCCACGAACTGGCGGCCAACCTGCGTCGGGCGTTCTCCGGCATCGTCGCCGGCAACGTCAAGGACAAGGGCATCCGCCTGATCGAGGAACATGGTCCGTACGAGATCCACGGCGATGCCGAGGTGATGCGGCCGCTGGACCAACTGCTGCAGGCCTTTGTCGCCCAGCACCGGATGAAACTGCCGGGTGGCGCGGCCTATGAGCCGTGCTATCGGGTCGTCAGCTGATGCTCCACGCCTGAAGTCCTGCCCATCGCGTTCGCTGATGGGCAAGACTTCAATTGATAATACTTCTCAATACTAGTAAAGTCGCGCCCGCTGTTCATGACTCACTTTCAGGGCGCCTCTACTTTTCCCATGGCCGAGCCAGACTCCAAGCTCGATATCTATCTCGCCAATCGCCAGGCCCTGGTCGACTATGCCGCGCCTATCGTCGGCGGTCAGGCCCAGGCCGAGGATGTGGTGCAGGATGCCTGGCTGCGCTTCGACGGGCGCGATACCCGACCTGTCCAGCGCCCCGTCGCCTACCTCTACCGCATCGTGCGCAACCTGGCTCTCGACCTGACCCGACGCCTGCACAGCGACAAGTACCAGCCCGACGGCGCCGAACTGCTGGAAACCCTGGCCGCCGACACACCGTCGCCCGAACACCAGTTGTATCATCAGGACGAACTGAGCCAGTTGGAAGACGCCCTGGCCGAACTGCCCGAACGCACCCGCATCGCCTTCGAGATGCATCGGCTGGGCGGTTGCACCCTCCAGCAGATCGCCAGCCACCTGGGCATTTCCGTAGGCCTGGCGCACTCGCTGGTGCGCGCCGCGCTGACCCATTGTGCCGAGCGACTGGGAGATGGCGATGAGTAATGCGACAATGATCGCCCACCAAGCCAGCAAGGACCGTGTGCCAATGAAGGCCTCCCTCGCCGACGATCCGGTCTGGAATACCGCCCTCGACTGGCTCGAACGCGTCCAGCAAGCCCCGGACGATACCGCTCTGCAAGCGGCCTGTGCCGCCTGGCAGGCTGCCGCCCCCGAGCATGCCGCCGCGTGGCGCAAGGCCGAGCGCGTCTGGCGGTTGGGCGGCGGCCTGTCTCCCCGTTATGCCGGGCACTGGAGCCCCGCCCCGAAAGCGGCCCGCCAACCACCCGCCGCCGCGCAGCCGATCCGGCGTACGCCTCGCACCCGGCGCCGGGCCTGGATCGGCACGGCAGTGGCCGCCGTGCTGGTGCTGGCGCTGTTGCCGCTGTTGCCCAGCTGGCGTGCCGACTACACCAGCGGTGTGGGCGAGATGCGCCTGGTGCAGCTCAGCGACGGCACCCGGGTCACCCTTGGCAGCGACAGCGCCCTGGCCAACCACTTCAACGAGGGCCGACGCAGGGTCGAACTGCTGCGTGGCGAAGCCTACTTCGATGTCACCCCGGACCCGCAACGCCCCTTCACCGTCACGGCCGGCAGCGGCGCCGTACAGGTAACCGGCACCGCCTTCGAGGTGCGCCTGGCGCCCGGCCAGTTGAACGTCGCCGTGGCCCATGGCTCGGTCAGGGTCAGCGACGAACGCCTGCAGACCGATGCCCTGGACAACGTCCTGACCGCGGGTGACCAAGTGCAGTTGGACTACGGTGCCGGACGCCTGCAACGCAATCACCTGCAGTCGACCCAGATCGCCAGTTGGCGCAAGGGGCAACTGGTCGCCGATGACCAGAGCATCGGCGAATTGGTGAACCAGCTGCGTCGCTACCATCACGGGCTCATCCTGCTGTCCGACGACAGCCTGGCCGCCGAAAAGGTCACCGGCGTCTACGACCTGCGCAACCCGCAAGCGGCGCTGCGGGCCCTGGTCCAGGCCCATGGTGGCCAACTGCGGACCTGGTCCGATTATCTCTGGGTCATCTCGCGCTCCTGAGCCCGTGGGCGGGCCGGTCATTTGCCGGCCCGCCAACCCTCCATGCAACCCGCCTGAAATTATTTTCACTATTTTCTGAAAATTTCCCGAAGCACTGCGTCATTTGCCTGCAACGCATTTGAGATGCGTTCGCATTTTAGTTCGCGTATGCGTTCGGCAATGCAACGGGGAGTAGCAATACATGACGATTTCCAGGACGGCGCCTTTCGCCCGATCGACCGACAAACCCCTGCTCGGCCGTTCCGGCCAATGGTTGGGGGCCATGGGGCTGGTGGGTGCGCTGATGAGTGCCAGTGTCTGCGCCGACGACGTCAAGCCGCTCTCCATGGGCCAACGCCTGGAACAGCGCTTCGATTTCGACATCCCCGCGCAATCGCTGGCCGGCGCCCTGATCGCCTTCGGCCAGCAGGCTGGCATCCAGATCAGCAGCGACAGCGCCCTGCTGCGCAACCGCGATTCCGTCGGTGCCCGTGGCACCCTCTCGGCCCGCGACGCGCTGGTCGACCTGCTGCACGGCAGCGGTGTGCGCTGGCACCTGAACCCGGCTGCCGACACGCTGATCCTCGAAGAAATCCCGGTGACCGAGGCCTATCGCCAGAGCACCCACGAAGTACTGGTCACCGAAAACATCGTGGTGCTGGGTACCCCCCAGGAAAGCGGCTTCCAGGGCGAAACGGTGATCGACCGCCGCGCCATCGAAGCCTTCCCCGGTGCCAATGGCGACATCACCACCCTGCTGCAGATGCACCCCAGCGTGAAATTCCGCGCCGATGAAAAAAGCTCCAACACCGCCGGTGAAATCGACCCGGCGGACATCAGCATCAACGGCGCCAAGTACTACCAGAACAACTTCATGATCGACGGGATCAGCATCAACAACGACCTGGACCCCGGCAGCCATACCTGGAACGACTACAACAGCATTGAGGGCCTGCCCAGCCGGGCCCACGGCATCGCCCTGGATGCCGACCAACTGGAATCGGTGAAGGTCTACGACAGCAACGTGCCGGCCGAATTCGGCGGTTTCAACGGAGGGGTGGTCGACGCGATCACCCGCCGCCCGACCGAAGACCTGCACGGCAAGGTATCGATGAGCATGACCCGCTCGTCCTGGACCCAGTTCCACATCGCCGACGACCAGCGCAATGCCTTCGAGCAGTCGAGCGATGCGCAGAACCAGCCGGAATTTCGCAAGTTCACCTACAAGGCCACCCTTGAGGGGCACCTGACCGAGAACTTCGGCCTGATGGCGAACTTCTCCCGCAAGACCTCGATCATCCCGCTCAATGCCTACGACAACGGCTACCAGAGCGGCACCGACGACGGCAAGCATGATCAACGCCGGCAGATCGACAATTATGTGCTCAAGGGCTTCTGGAACCCCAGCGACCGTCTCGAAACCCGGTTCAACCTCACCCATGCTCCGCAAGAGGGTGAATACTTTCGCGCCAATACCCGCAACTCGGCGACGGTGATTCACCAGGGTGGCTACCAGGCGTCGCTGCAGGCGATCTGGCTCGGCGACCAGGCGACCTACACCCACAAGCTCGCCTACACCAACCTGGAAAGCTCGCGTACCTCAGACAGCAACGTCTACAAGGCCTGGCGCTGGTCCGAAGCCAAGAACTGGGGCAACCCTTATCGCAACGGCGTACTGAGCACCGCCGCCACCAGCGCCGAGGGCGGCATGGGCGAATTGACCCAGACCCAGGTCGGTGCGACCTACAGTCTCAAGGCGGATTGGCTGCCGGTGCAGCTCTGGGGCACCACGCACAATTTCCAGACCGGCCTGGAGCTGAGCCAACAGACCGCCACCTACGAACGCCCGGGCGACGTCTGGACCGCGACCACCCTTGGAGTGGGCGCCTCCAACGGCAGCCTGACCTGCAATACCGCCAGCGGTGCCCTCGACAGCGAGTACTGCTCGATCTCCAGGAATGCCCTTGGCGCCCTGACCCGCCAATACTTTCGCAACCTGAACTACTACCGTGAAGGCAAGATCGAGCTGACCGAGCGACGCTATGGCCTGTTTGCCCAGGACAAGATCGAACTGGGCAAGCTGACCCTGCGTCCGGGCCTGCGCCTGGACGCCGACGACTACATGGAGAAGAAAACCCTGGCACCACGGTTCTCGGCCGAATACGACGTATTCGCCGATCGCTCCACCGTACTGACCGGCGGCCTGAATCGCTACTACGGCCGCAACCTGTTCATCTATCGCCTGGCCGATGGTCGCGAGTCGCTGCGTTGGCGCCGGACCCGGGGAGCTTCGACCGGCACCACGATTCAGGACTTCGCCGGTTGGGTCAACTATGGCGTCGACGAAAACTCGTTCCGCAAGCTGGACATCCCCTACGACGATGAAGTCATGCTGGGCATCAGCCAGCGCTGGCTGGACACCACTTTCGACCTCAAGTACGTGCATCGCCAGGGCAAGGACCAAGTGGTGCGTTCCACCGCGAGAAACCTCGACCTGCCGACCGGCGACGGCGTGACCACCATCGCCAACTACTACACCTACACCAACAAGGGCAAAAGCGAGAGCGACAACGTCAGCCTGACCGTCAGCCCGGACTGGCGCATCAAGGGCCTGGGGACCTCGACCTCGATGCAACTGGCTCTCGACTGGAACCGCACCCGCAGCACCCACACCGACTATCAGCAGGTGCTCTCCGCCTCGGAAGTCGACGATAACGATGTGATCTACGACGGCAAGGTGACCGCCTACAGCGAACTGCCCACCAGCGACTTCAACCGTCCCTGGACCGCCCGCCTCACCACCATTACCGACCTGCCAGCGCTGCACCTGACCTGGAGCAACTTCCTGCGCTATCGCGGGCCCTACCAGCAGATCGTCAACACCGGCAAGACCGCGAGCCTGCCCAACGCCGAAGGCGGCCTGACCACCTACGACGTGTATGAGGCCGCAACCGTCAAGGCCGCCCCCACCTGGGACACACGCCTGTACTGGGAGCTGCCGACCGCCCGCGAGCAGGCACTGTTCGCCGCTGTGGACATCACCAACGTTCTGGACAAGGTGTCGCCCATCGTCAGCTATTCCGGAACCACCACCTACGAGATCGGCCGCCAGTACTGGCTGGAAGTCGGCTACCGCTTCTAGCCGGCTGCCGCTCCTGCAAGGCCGACCGCCCCTGACCGAAACCAGCCCGAGCCCTTCATGATCAAGACATTCTGTACAGGCCTTGCCGGCCTGTTGCTGCTGACCGCCTGCGCCTCCCGGCCAGCCACCACCGAACTGCCCTGGGACGACCGCCTGCAGCGCGACACCCTGGCCAATGGGCTGGAATACTGGCTGCTGCCGGACCACAGCCAGCAGGGCCGAGTCGACCTGCGCCTGCTGGTGAAAGCCGGCTCGGTGGATGAAACCGGCGAACGCGCCGGCGTCGCTCACCTGCTCGAACACCTGTCGTTCTACCAGCGTGGCAGCCTGCCCGGCACGGTACGCCAGAGCCTGCTGGCCGCCGGCTGGAAACAGGGCCAGAACTTCAATGCCGTCACCAGCAACGACCGCACCCAGTACTTCTTCAGCCCGGCCGCCGGCACGGCTCAACTGGAACTGGGCCTGCAGGCACTGGCGACCATCAGCGGTCCGGTGGATTTCACCGCTGCCGATCTGCAACAGGAACGTCCGATCGTCCTCGAGGAATGGCGCGGTGGCCTGGGCGTCGCCCAGCGCATGAACGAACAGCGACGTGACGCCCAACGGGTCGGCTCACGCTACGTCAACCACCCGCCCATCGGCAGCCGGGAGGGTATCGAGGCCGCGCAGTGGGCCGACCTGTCCGCCTTCCATCGGCGCTGGTACGTACCGGGCAACATGCAGTTGGTGATCACCGGCGATATCGACCCCGCTACCCTGCCGGCGCGCCTGGAACACTGGTTCGGCCAGTTGCCCACCGCCTCGACGCCCAGTCGCGACTACCTGGAACTGCCCTTGCGCAAACAGTTGAACATCGTCCAGGTGCAGGACAGCCAGAGCGGCGGCAGCAACGTCGCCCTGATGTTCCGCTTCCACGAGGCCGATGCCCGCGCTACCACCACCGAGGGCCTGCGCCAACGCCTGATCAACCGCCTGGTCCTGTCGCTGGCGCAACAGCAACTGGTTCAGCAGGGCCGCGAGAACGGTTCGGGGGTACGCAGCCTGACCCTGCAAAAGCACCAGATCGGCCAGGCGTCCACGGTGCTCGCCGTCGGCGCTGCGGTCAGTGCCAACGGCCATGAGGCCGGCCTGCAGAAAATCCTCGAAGAGATTGCCCGCCTGCGCCACAACGGTTTCGACGAGCAGCAGCTCCAGCAGCAGAAAACCGCCCTGCGCGATATCGCCCGGCGCATGCTCAAGAATGGCGACGACCGTGACTTCGCCGACTGGGTACGCCGCCTCAACGATGCCGCCATACAGGACCACCGCGTGGTCCGCCCGAGCACCATCGCCAACCTGACCCTGCAGCTGCTCGACGGTATCCAGCTCGCGGACCTGAACCGACGCTGGAACGACTGGACCGACCAGCCGGATCGCGTGCTGCAATACCAGGCCCCTGGCCTGGCTCCCGTCACACTGCCCAGCGCCAGGCAAGTCGAGGCCGACATTGCCCGGTGGCGGGCAGCGCCACTGCCCCCCGTGCCGCCCAAGCTTGAGGAACAGACCGAACTGCCGAGCCTGCCCGTCCCGCAGACGCCGGGCCGGATCATCGGCAAACAACGCTTCGACGCCGAGCAGGTCGAGCACTGGCAACTGAGCAACGGCGACCGGCTGGTCTGGCTCAAACGAGCCGGCACGGATGGCAAGACGCAGTTGCGCATCGACTCGCCCTCCGGCTATCTGGCCGACGGCCTGGTGCCATGGCAAGCACAGACCGCGGCACAACTGCTCTCCCAGAGTGCCCCGCCAGGCTGGAGCCAGGCGCAGTCGAAACGCTGGCGCAGCGCGCATGAGGTCAGTCTCGGCCTGAGCAGCGAAGCCCGTCGCCTGACCTTCACCGGTCAGGCGACGGGAGCGCGACTGGAACCGCTGCTGGCCCTCTATCACAGCTGGCAGAGCCAGCCCTGGATCGATCCTCAGGCCGTCGACGACAGCCTGGAGCAGATGCGCGACGGCCTGTCGCGCCAGGCCGACAATGTTTCGACCCGGCAGGCCCAGGCCTTGGCCCGGTTGCGTTTCGCCCCGCGACAGCCCCTGCAACCCGATGCCGAACAACTGGCTGCCGTGCGCCACCAGGACCTGCTGGAGCAATGGCAACGCATGAGCCAGAGCCCGGTCACCTACTACCTGATGAGTGACATCGAGCCGCAGCAGTTGGAAATCGAGGTCAATCGCTACCTGGCCAATATCCCACGGGGCCGGGCGCTGTCCGCCCACGACATCGCCCCGCTCACCGGAGCCCACCGGGAAACCCTGGCAATTGCCCTGGAACCCCGCGCCAATCTGCAAGCCTTCAGTTTCAGCGAAGCCGCCTGGAGCCCGGCCCGGGCCGCCGCCGTGTCGCTGCTGGCGCGCCTGGCCCAGGAAGAGCTCAAGGCCAAGCTGCGCGGCGAAGCCAGTGGCGTCTATCGATTGAACTTCGAAAGCGAACTGGCTCAGGACACACAGCGCATCGACAGCCGCCTGGCCTTCACCGCCGATCCGCAGCGCCTGGACGAGCTCCGGCAAATGGCCACCGAGGTACTCGCGCAACTGCCGCAACACATCAACGCCCAGACCGTGGCAGCCCTGCGCAAGCAACTCGAGCGCCAGGAGCGCGAACGGCTGAACGACCCGCAAACCCAGCTCCACCGGCTGATTCTCAGCGAACGGGCCTATGCCGACCCACGCTACCTGAGTGAACAGCGGCAACTGGTGCAAGGCCTGCAACCGGCCGCCCTCAAGGCCCTGGCCAAGCAGCTCTGGAGTCCGGCCAACCAGCGTGAACTGCAAATGCTGCCAACCTCCGGAGCACGCCCATGAACACCCTGCGCACCTTCTTCCGGCTGGCCTGGCCGTACTGGCGCAGTCGCCAGCAGTGGGTGTCGTGGCTGCTGCTGGGCAGCGTGATCGGCATGGGTCTGTTGATCGTGCAGATCAACGTGCGGATCAATGCCTGGAGCAAGACCTTCTACGACACCCTGGGTGCCTTCGACACCTCGGCGCTGTATCGACTGATGGGCGAGTACCTGCTCTACCTCGGGGCCTTCGTGCTGATCGCCGTGTACAAGAACTGGCTGCACAAGGCCCTGCTGCTGCGCTGGCGCCAGAGCATGACCGAGCAGGTCATCGGCCGCTGGCTCGCTGACCATGCGTTCTACCGCATGGGCCACCAGGGCGAGCCGGACAACCCCGACCAGCGCATCGCCGAAGACGTCAGGCGCCTGGTCGAAAGCAGCGTCAGCCTGCTGGTGTCGTTCATCACCAACTTCGCCCAGGCCGGGGCGTTCCTGGGCATCCTCTGGCAACTATCCGGCACCCAGACCTTCAGCCTCGGCAGCTACAGCCTGACCCTGGACGGCTACCTGGTGTGGATCGCGGTGATCTACACCGTGGTCGGAACGGCAGTGACCCACTGGATCGGCCGCCCGCTGCATCGCCTCAACTACGAACAGCAGCATCGCGAAGCCGACCTGCGGGCCGACCTGCTGCGCAAGCGCGACAACGCCGAGCAGATCGCCCTGTATCGCGGGGAAAGCGTGGAAGAACGCCAGTTGAAGGCGCGTTTCGAACGAATCGCCGACAACTGGCGGGCACTGATGAACCGCGAACGCGACCTGAACTTTTTCACCGTCAGCTACGACCGCATCAGCCTGATCATTCCAGTGTTCGCCGCCCTGCCGGCATTCCTGGCCAAGACCATCACCCTGGGTGGGCTGATGCAGATCCGCAGTGCCTTTGGCGCGGTACAGAATTCGCTCAGCTGGTTCATCAGCGCCTATCGGCTGATCATGGACTGGAGCGCCACGGTCGAACGCCTGGGGCAGTTTCACAACGCCCTGGAACAGGCACATGCCGAGCGCCGGCAACCCGCTCTCGGCAGCCGCCTGCAACTGGGCTCGGCCAGCGTGCTGCTGCCCGATGGCAGCCCGTTGCTTCAGCATCTGGAACTGGACCTCGAACCCGGTAGCTGGCTGCGACTGGCCGGCCCGAGCGGCCTGGGCAAGTCGACACTGTTGCGTACCCTGGGCGGGGTCTGGCCGTTCCATCGCGGGACCTGGCAATTGCCACCCGGCCGCAGCCTGCTGCTGCCGCAGAAAGCCTATCTGGCCAGCGACCGGCTGGACCGCTTGCTGGCCTACCCGTCCAGAGAGGTCCCCGGGGAAGCCGAACTGCGCGCAACGCTGCGGGACGTCGGCCTGGGTGTCCTGCAGGACCAATTGCAGCGCGAAACCGAATGGACCCGTGAACTCTCAGGCGGCGAACAGCAGCGCCTGGCCTTCGCCCGTGCCCTGCTCTACCGGCCCGACACGCTCTACCTGGACGAAGCCACCAGCCAACTGGATGAAACCTCGGCCTGCGCGCTACTGCTGTTGCTCAGAGAGCGCCTGCCTGGCTGCAGCGTCATTGCCGTCAGCCACCAACCTGCGGTGCAGGCCTTGTTCGAGCAGACGCTGGAGCTGCAGTCCCACCTACACACCCCGCTAGCCGCAAAACGGGAGCCGGAGACCGCGCTTTAGCAACGTTGCCAGCACCCTGCAGGGTGGGTGCTGGCCATACATTTCTTATTTCCCCACAGGAAATCGCGACTGCTCTGCAATCGCGATTGAAGGCCCAAGGGAAAAACCTCATTCCTGACCCTTCCCTATTTCAGCAACCGCATTTCGTTGCAAAAAACCGTGGCACAACTGGAAGCGGCCCTGAGCGCCACTCGGCAGAACGTGACACTCAATGACCTGACCCGGTCGCCGATCAGCGACTGGCCACCACGAACAGCCGCGGGAACGGCAGCAGCACACTGCCATCGGGTAGCGCCGGATAGGCTTCACTGATCGCCGCCAGGTAGTGCTCCAGGTAGGCGGCCTTTTCATTCTCGTCCAGCGGCGCCAGGTAGGGCCGCAAGGCGGACCCCTTGAACCACTCCACGACGGCCGCATGGCCGCCCGCCAGCGGGTGATGGTAGGTGGTGCGCCAGACATCCACGTTCGCGCAATGCGGTTTCAGCAGCTCATAGTAGAACGCCGCATCATGCCGCGGTGGATGCCGTACAGTGCCAATCTTCGCGGCCCAGGGTCCCTCAGCCGCGACTTCCCGCGCCAGCCGGTGGGAAGGCTCCTGCATGTTGTCGGGGGTCTGCACCGCCAGGCTGCCACCGCCGGCCAGCTTGCTCACCAGATGCGGATACAGGCTGGCATGATCCGGCAACCATTGCAGCGAGGCGTTGGCAAGAATCACGTCGAACATCTGGCCCGGATTCCACGTGGCAATGTCGGCGAGTTCGAAACTCAATCCGGGCAGGCGCGCACGGGCACTGACCAGCATGTCATCGGAGCTGTCCAGACCGGTGACCCGAGCCTCGGGAAAGCGCTCGGCCAGAACCTCGGTGGAATTGCCGGGCCCGCATCCCAGGTCCACCGCCACCTGCACATTGCGGGTCGGGATCGCCGCCACCAGATCACGTACCGGGCGGGTGCGTTCGGCTTCGAAGGTTGAATACTGCTTGGCTGACCAGGTCATCACGCTTCCTCTTTGTGCTCAGGGAATGCGCACAGCGTAGGTTTTGCAAAGCATGATGACAAATGCCAATAATGATGAGCTGCCATACCCTGAAGGTATCTGAGATGTTGGAACTGCGTCGTCTGCAAGCCTTTGTCGCCATCGCCGAGGAAGGTCATATCACCCGGGCGGCCGAGCGCCTGCATATGCAGCAACCCCCGCTGACCCGGCTGTTGCAGAAGCTCGAAGCCGAGATGGGGGTCACCCTGATGGAGCGCCTGCCCCGCGGTGTGCGCCCGACCAGTGCCGGCCTGGCATTGCTGGAGGAAGCCCGGGAACTGCTGGCGCGGGCCGAGGGGGTGACCGAGGTGGTGCGCCGCGCCGCCCGTGGCGAACAGGGCCGCCTCGGTATCGGTTTTACCAGTTCGGCGGCGCTGCATCCGTTCGTGCCTGGTGTTCTGCGGCACTTTCGTGAAGCGTTTGGTGGTGTCTCGGTGGTCCTGGAGGAAGCCGGTACCGGCGAGCTGATGGATGCGCTGGTGCATGAGCGCCTGGATGCGGCGTTCGTGCGTTCGCCCTTGAACGGCACACCCACCCTGCAAGCCGAGCCGATCCTGACGGAGCCGATGTTGCTGGCGCTGCCGATGGACCATCCGCTGGCGCAGGACACTCACACGGCCCTGCCGCTTTCGGCCCTCGCGGGCGAAGCCTTCGTGCTGTATCGACGTCGAGTCGGGCTGGGGCTGTACGACGCCATCCTGGTGGCCTGTCGAGAGGCGGGTTTCAGCCCCCGGGTGATCCAGGAAGCCCCGCGCATGGCCGCGACCTTGAGCCTGGTCGCCGCGGGGCTTGGCCTGTCCATCGTCCCCGCCTCGATGCAGCGCCTGCGCGGCGATGGCATAGCCTACCGGCCCCTGGCCGAATGCCCGGGACTGATCGCGCCGCTTCACCTGGCGACGCGGGTGGGCGACAGTTCGTCGGTGCTGCAGCGCTTTCGAGAGCGAGTGATCGCTGCCGCCGCAGGCGAACGCTGATCGGATGCCGTGGGTGGCCGTTGGCGGATCACCCCCCTCAATTCCCTCGCCCACCGGCAAACGACCACTCATCCGCCGCCGTGGTGGTGATCACCACCATCACATCCTCCGGGTCCAGCCCCAGCGCCGCCTGCAGACGCGCCACTAGGGTACGGTAGAACGCCTGCTTCACCGCCGTCTCCCGCGACCGTCCAGCCGTGATGGCGATCAGTACGTAATCCTGGCTGCGCGGACCGCCCAGGTAATACCCGTCAAAGATCAACTCCCCCACCTCGTGCTGGTGAATGACCTGGAAGCGATCGGTGGGCGGTACGTCGAAACTTTCCACCAAGGCTTCATGCAGGCTCTGGGAAAGCCTCTCCAGATAATCGGGCGATTTGCCCCGATGCAACGAAATACGGGCGAAAGGCATGGCGGACAGCTCCTGGAATCGGGTTGACGCCGGCAAGTTAGCAAGCGACGATCATTCCGAATATCAGATTAATCAGAACCCATAATCCCGATTAAGTGGACGTTTAAGCCATGCGCCATCCCAGCTTCGACCTCGATGTCCTGCGCACCTTCGTCACCGGCGTGCAACTGAACAGCTTCGCCAAGGCGGCCGACCGGCTCGGGCGCTCGACCTCGGCCGTCAGTGCCCAACTGAAAAGGCTCGAAGAACAGGTCGGCAGTGCGGTGCTGCTCAAGTCGGGGCGCGGCCTGGTGCTGACGCCTCTGGGCGAAACGCTGATGAGCCAGGCCCGCCGCCTGCTGGAACTCAACGACGAGATCTTCGACAGCCTGCACCAGGCTCAGGTCGAAGGCTGTGTGCGCCTGGGGTTGCAGGAAGACTTTGGCGAACACCTGCTCAGCGACATCCTGCGCCGTTTCGCCAAGGTCCATCCGCGGGTCAGCCTGGAAGTGCGGATTGGCCGCAACGCCGAACTGCTGGGGCTGATCGAGCGTGGCCAACTGGACCTGGCGCTGGCCTGGGAAACCGCGCTCGACACACCCCACTCCAGCCGGATCGGCGCGACGCCGATGCACTGGATCGGCCCCAGGGATCAGCTCTTCGCCCAGGAGGAAGCACCCCTGCCCCTGGTGATGTTCGATGCCCCCTGCGTGTTGCGCAGTGCGGCCACCGAAGCGCTGGATCAGGCACGGATACCCTGGCGGGTGGCGCTGACCAGCCCCAGTGTCGGCGGCATCTGGGCCGCCGTGACGGCGGGCTTGGGTATCACCCTGCGCACCCGCATCGGTCTGCCCGATCACCTGACAACACTGCCAGGGCTGCCCGACGTGCCGAACCTGGGTTATGTGCTGCACCGCGCCGTGGCCGAGCCGACGGGGGCGGTCAGGCAATTGGCGTCGCTGATCCGGACGAGCCTGGAGCAACAGACCTTTCACACGTGCCGAGCGACCACCGAGCTCTCCCTGGGCAAGACGCCCAAGGATTGACAAACCCGGCGCCAGCTCTTAAAACTGGGCGCCTGAATCAGGGTGCAAACAAACATGTCCGCAACGCTCGACACTTTCGCTATCGCCACGGGCTTGAATGCCAAGGCTGTGGCGTGCGTTGCGTTTGCCCCTAAATCGAAGAAACAGTCGCTCATGTGACCGGGGCGCGCTGTCCCGTCAGATGAGCTGACAGGACATTGAGCGCGACGGGCACCCTCCCTCCTCCCAACTTCCCTCCAAGCTTCTGACGGTGACGAAACGGTCAACCATCAGGAGAAAGTGCATGTCCGCGTTTCAAGGTATCTGGGTCCCCATCGTCACGCCGTTCATCAACCAGGCCATCGATTTCGTCGCCCTGCGCCGGCTGGCCAGCCATCTGCTGGAAAGTGGCGTCGACGGTCTCGTCGTCTGCGGTACCACCGGGGAAGCCGCCGCCCTGGGCAAGCACGAGCAGTTGGCGGTACTGGATGCGGTACTCGAAGTGGCCACACCGCAGCAGGTGGTGATGGGCCTGGCCGGCAACAACCTCAGCGAACTGCTGCAGTTTCAGAGTGAAATCCTCAAGCGTCCACTGGCAGGCCTGCTGGTGCCCGCGCCCTACTACATCCGTCCTTCCCAGGCCGGGCTGCAGGCGTTTTTCCAGACCGTCGCCGATGCCTCCAGCGTACCGCTGATTCTCTACGACATTCCCTATCGCACCGGGGTCAGCTTCGAAGCGGCGACCCTGCTCGACATCGTCGCCCACGAAAACATCGTCGCCATCAAGGACTGCGGCGGCAACCTGAACAACACCCTCGCACTGCTGGCCAGCGGCAAGGTCGATGTGCTGTGCGGCGAAGACAACCAGATCTTCAATGCCCTGTGCCTGGGCGCCACCGGGGCGATTGCCGCCTCGGCCCACATTCGCCCGGAGTTGTTCGTGCAACTGCACCGGCAGGTCCGGGACCAGCAACTCACCGCCGCCAGAACCACCTTCTTCCAACTGACGCCGTTGCTCCAGAGCCTGTTCGCCGAACCCAACCCCGCGCCGGTGAAAAGCGTGCTGGCCCTGCAGGGGCTGATTCGCGACGAACTGCGTGCGCCCATGCAAGCCAGCAGCCGTGCGCTGATCGCACGCCTGCAAGGCCAACTGGCGGCACTCGACTAGACGTCATGGGGCCGTTTCATCTGCTGTCGCCAGGCCGCCGGACAGGGCGGCCATGGCGCAGGCGTCATCGAGCATTGGCGAATGCCACTCAGCGGCCCTGCCGCCCTGGCTGCGGCGAAACCGCACGGCAGCCACCTGCGGATTGACCCATCGGAAAAACCACCATATAGTGTGCCGACACCCAAGAAAAACACTACATGATGTGCCAAACTTCTCCTACGGCACCTCTCACCGCCCTGGAACACCAGGGTTTGCCGATTGCCTGCTTGTGCTGTGAATCCTGTTGAACGGGAGTTCCAAACACGTGTCTACCTGCCTGCTCGAAAGGCAGTGAACCAGGCCTCCAAACACCCCTACCTACAAGGAATATCCGATGCTCAGCTGGGACGAATTCGACAAGGAAGACGGCGAAGCGGCAGCCAAGGGCGCCGTTGCCGGCCAGATCACCGAAGCCACCCTCGATCGCCTGGACAGCGCCGGCGGTGCCGCCGCCCTCGAAGCCCGTGCCGTGACCGCCAGCGACTCCGCCGCGATCATCCGCGCCAAGGCCGCCCTCGACGCCCTCGATGTCGCCGAAGGCCTGGCCGAACTCGAAGGCGCCTCGGCCCGTGTCGCCGTCGACGAGAAGCGCATGATCAACTGCCGCGCCGACCTCAACCAGCTCGTACCTTTCAAATACGACTGGGCCTGGCAGAAATACCTCGACGGCTGCGCCAACCACTGGATGCCGCAAGAGGTCAACATGACCGCCGACATCGCCCTCTGGAAAAACCCCGAAGGCCTGACCGACGACGAGCGTCGTATCGTCATGCGCAACCTGGGCTTCTTCTCCACCGCCGACTCCCTGGTGGCGAACAACCTGGTCCTGGCCGTCTACCGCCTGATCACCAACCCCGAGTGCCGCCAGTACATCCTGCGCCAGGCCTTCGAGGAGGCGATCCACACCCACGCCTACCAGTACTGCATCGAATCGCTGGCCATGGATGAAGGCGAGATCTTCAACATGTACCACGAGATCCCCTCGGTGGCGAAAAAGGCCACCTGGGGCCTGAAGTACACCCGCTCGATCTCCGACCCGCAGTTCAACACCGGCACCGTCGAGACCGACAAGGAACTGCTGCGCAACCTGATCGCCTACTACTGCGTGCTCGAAGGCATCTTCTTCTACTGCGGCTTCACCCAGATCCTGTCCATGGGCCGGCGCAACAAGATGACCGGCGTCGCCGAGCAGTTCCAGTACATCCTGCGCGACGAGTCCATGCACCTGAACTTCGGCATCGACGTGATCAACCAGATCAAGATCGAGAACCCGCACCTGTGGGATGCCGAGATGAAGGAAGAAGCGACCCAGATGATCCTGCAGGGCACCCAGCTGGAAATCGAATACGCCCGTGACACCATGCCGCGCGGCGTGCTGGGCATGAACGCGGCGATGATGGAGGACTACCTCAAGTTCATCGCCAACCGTCGCCTGTCGCAAATCGGCCTGAAGGAAGAGTACCCGGGCACCACCAACCCGTTCCCGTGGATGAGCGAGATCATGGACCTGAAGAAGGAAAAGAACTTCTTCGAGACCCGCGTGATCGAGTACCAGACCGGCGGTGCACTGAGCTGGGATTGATTCGTTCCGCACGCATGGATCGCGACGCCAAAAGCCCTGACCTGTTCAGGGCTTTTTCATTGGCAACACCCGGTCCCAGATGACCTTTGTCTCAGTAGTTATCTATGTATGGACGTACAGGAAATCCAAGGGCAACCTGAGCAGGCCTCAGGATTGATGAGCAGCACGAGCCAAGTGATCTCGATTGTGGAGAGAGGTCGATCAATGAATACCTCCTCCACAAGGCACATAAAGCCCAAGCCGCCAAACACGCGGTGGTGTATGTGATTTGCCTGAAAGGCACCCGGAGGGTCGTCGGCTACTACACCCTGTCCAATGGTTCGATCATGCGTGCGCACGTGACGCCAAGGAGCCGGCAACGCAACTCTCCCGCACAGCACCCAGTCACCATCCTGGGGCGAATGGGTGTAGACCTTGCCATCCAGCGCAACGGATATGCCATCGACCTTCTGCAAGATGCGATCGAGCGCTGTATCAATGCCGCCGAAACAGTGGGATCGACCGCCGTGCTGGTCCATCCCTTGAATGAAAGGCTCGCCGATTTTTACGCGAGGCACGCGGGCTTCGCCGCCTGCCCCGATCTGTCGCCCATCACCATGATGCTTGCGCTGCAATAGCCCGTTCTAGGCTCTGTATGAAAAACCTTGATCCTCGGTGATGCTACGTTGAAAACAGCCTGACCTTCGTCTCAAGGCTTTTCATACAGACCCTGGAGCCGCCAGCCCCCAAGGCAACCTGGGCGATTGTGCGATTTGAATGGCAGGCTACATCAGTTGGATTGATTTTCCGGGTAGAACTTGTAGCCCGCCCCTTCAGGTTCAAGATGCCCTACGCCCGGAAATGGGAAATGGAAGCCGCCCACCAATGGATTGGTTTTCTCCACCATACTCAGGAACTGCCGCCGTACTTCCAGCGCGCGTTCTGGATCAATGTCGCTGGCTACCATCCACTCAGGATGCGTTGCAAAGAAAGCAGGAACGTTAATCATGTCCGCGATGTAGTAAAAGGAACTCTTGCCCGAGCGGACTTCGTAGATGGTATGTCCCGGGGTATGCCCATAAGCAGCCTTTGAAAATATTCCGGGAGCAACTTCTATTCCGGGACTAAATTTTCTCAGCATCTTTTCAGGCATACCAAGAAACACCCGTCGGGCAATTTCGAATGCGCCTTTACGTTGTAGTGGCGCAGCCAGCCTGTTGGCATCACTCATCCAGTAGTCATACTCGGGTTCTGGCACCCAGACCGTGGCGTTTGGATAGACAAAATTTCCAGCAGCATTTCTCAGCCCACTGATATGATCAGCATGGAAATGTGAGATGAGGATGGTATCGATATCTTCGGGCTCGTAACCTGCAAGTCGAAGACTTTCTGTCAGTTTGCCAGTGGTTTCTCTCGGAGACCCAAACTCGCCAAGGCCAGTATCGAGAAGAATGTGGCGAGAGCCGGAAACAATCAGATAAGCGGTAAACGGCAGCTCAACGTATTCAGTGCTTAGGCCTTGGACTGATGCCAACTTCTTCACTTCAGCAAAAGGTGCATTGACAACATAGCGATCACTCAAGGGGAGACGTGTAGCGCCATCGTGCAAAGCGATAATTTCTACGCCCCCCATTTTAATGCGATGAACGCGCTCTTGCGGCAGCGTTGGCAGTCCAAAGTCAGGAGCGGACTGCGCGAGCACGGGCACTGGCAGAGTCGGTGTAATGGATAACACCAAACCTGATAATAGTACTTTCAGCACATTGCGGCGATCCATATAAGATACCTTGAGATCAGCATTCAAATAAAAACGTAGATAAACTTTCAGTTTCAGAGATTCTATGTGGGGCCCGTCCCTGATCACAGATGGATATCCCGCCAAATAAAGTGCAAAACTCGCCATCCACAGCGGAAGGGGCCAGGCATGGCTCACTCGCTCTGCGACAGACGGCCTAGAGCCGCCAGCACCACAATGAACCACCTCTGGTCAGCAAGTCGTATTCCGACAAAACCGTGTCGTTTCTGATCGCTCCGTCAAAATCGGCAAATCCAATAATCCGCACACAGACCGCCCTTACGCCATAGGCCGGTCCCGCGACACCCGCGAGTATGCAGCCTCGCTTCACAATTCCAACGCTGCGGCGCCCTTCCGAGCCGGACAACCGGTCGCAGACAACAATATGACTCAGAACCTATGGACCCGCGCGCACGAGCGGACCATCTCTGTGTGCGCAACAATTGTGAAGATTTGACTGCCATGACTACTACATCGATCTCCAGTGCCGGTTCTGCAACCGGTCACCGCAATGCATTGCTCGTCGCCCACATCGCCGCGGTCCTGTTCGGGCTGACCGGTATTCTCGGCGCTCTGATCCAGGCCGATGCCAGCCTGATCACCTTCGGCCGCGCCACCTTCGCCTTCATCGCCCTCGGTTTCGTCGCCGGGCTCAAGGGCACCCGCCTGCTGGATGCGCTGAGCTGGCGCAACCTGCCGATCATCGGCTTGACCGGTACCCTGCTCGCCGCACACTGGGTGACCTTCTTCATCGCCGTGAAAGTCGGTGGCGTGGCTGTGGCAACGCTGGGCTTCGCCAGCTTCCCGGCATTCATCGCACTGATCGACCTGCTGGTGTTCCGTGACCGGATCGGCACCACCGAAAGCCTGCTGCTGCTGATGGTGTCGGCCGGCCTGGTGCTGGTGGTGCCCTCCTTCGACATGCTCGACCAGGGTACCGTAGGCTTGATCTGGGGCCTGGCTTCGGGCCTGTCGTTCGCCCTGCTGACCGTCGCCAACCGTCGCAACACCAGCGGCATGAACGCCATGCAGACTTCGTTCTGGCAGAACGTCGTGGTCGCCGCCCTCGTGGCACCGTTCGCCTTCAGCCACCTGGCGACCAACAGCCTGAGCACTGACGACTGGGTGAATCTCGCGGTACTGGGCATCTTCTGCACCGGGCTGTCGCAGTTCCTGTTCGTGAAAAGCCTCGAAGGCCTGCAGGCCCGCACTGCTGGCATGATCATCGCGCTGGAGCCGGTGTATGCGATCGCCTGCGCCTGGTGGCTGTTCAGCGAGCAACCGTCGCTGCGCATGGCCGGTGGTGCCGCGTTGATCGTGTTGGCGACCATCATGAGCGCCTGGCGCAAGGCTTCCGCCCACTGAGTATGTCACTGCGCTGGCAACGGCATCCCCGCCGACTACGTCAGCGCCCCCGGTCGAGGATCGCCAGGCAATCGCAGGTCAGCGCCTGGTTGAGGTCATGCAGGGCCACCAGGGTGGTGACCGGCAAGGCCTGTACCTGGCGCAGCAGACTCAGTTGATGCTGGCGGCTCGTAGCCGTTAGCGATCAGCGATGTGATCAAAGATCGTTCCCACGCGGAGCGTGGGAACGATCGGAACCTGAACCCTCGACAACTCAGTCCTGCTTCGCCCCCATGTACAGGTCGAAGTGCTTGATGTGATCGTCGAGGTTGTCCTCGAGCATCAACCGATACTGCTCGCAGAAATACTTGAGCATCGCCTCCCGGGCCTGGGCCATTTCCTCACCGGACTTGAAGTTGCGCGCACTGACCCAGGCATTGAAGCGGGTGGTGCCGAACATCATCGAAGCGTTGACCTTGCCGAAGTTCTCGACCTGCTTGAGCTGCTCGTTGGACAGGTTGATGTGCTCGTCCGCACGGTCATAGAAGGATTCGTCGATGATTTCTGACATGGCACTATCTCTGAATGAAAACGGCACATGGGACCGCCTTTCCCGGCGCTTGTCCAGTCTAATACCCGGCAATCGTGCCTTGCAGAACCGTCTCCACCTGCCCGCTCAGGATCACCCCGCCACGGCCATCCCACTGCACGCTGACCGTGCCGCCGTCACATTGCACCTCGACCCGCTCGTCCAGCAGACCACGGCGAATACCGCCCACCACCGCGCCGCAACAGCAGGAACCCGAACCCTGCGCGATGCCGGCGCCCCGCTCCCAGATGCGCAGGCGGATATGACCGCGGTCCAGCACCTGGACGAAATGCACGTTGGTCCTTTTCGGAAACAGCGGATCGGTTTCGATCCTCGGCCCCAGCTCGGCCACGTCGACCGCGGCGATATCCTCGACAAAGAAGGTACAATGGGGATTGCCCATGCTGCAGGCCACCGGGCTGCCGGCAATCGGCAGGACCAGGGTGTCCATGGCCTCGGCCAGCGGTACCTCCTGCCAGGCCAGCGACGGTTTGCCCATGTCCACCGAAATCGCCCCGCCCTCCTCGCGCACGCAGGTCAGCAAGCCCCGGTTGCTCCTGAGTTGCACCGACGAGTTGCCCGACTCGCGCATCAGCAGGTCGGCCACCCCACGGGTGGCGCTGCCGCAGGTCTCGAGAGGCGAACCATCGCAGTTCCAGAACACCACCCGGGCCGCCGCATCCTCGCAATCGAGCACCACCGCCAACTGGTTGAAACCGATGCCACGGTGGCGGTCGCCCAGGCGCCGGGCCACCGTGCTGGTGATCGGGTCCGCCTGACCACGACGGTCGATGACGACGAAGTCATCGCCATGGGCATGCATCTTTACAAAGCTGAGGGTCATGCGCGCTCCTGTCTGGGTGGGGGCATTCGGCGAACGCCAAGCATACGGGGATGGCAGACGGTCCGTCACGCGGCCGGGCTGCGGTTTGCCCGGCCCTGCTCTTCCAGCAATTGCACGAACACCGACAGGTTCTGCGACACGGTACCGCGGCGCCAGATCAGCCAGGTCTGCAGGTAACGAAAATCCGGCGACATCGGCCAGACACTGACAGTGCTGCAACCCGGCATGCTTTCGAGCATGCTGCGCGGCATCATCGCCAGGCCGGCACCGGCGCTGACGCAGGCCAGCATGCCGTGGTACGACTCCATCTCGAAGATCTTGCCGGGCACCGCCGCGTCGTGGCTGAACCAGCTCTCGAAGTGGTGACGGTACGAGCAGTTGGCTCGAAAGGCGTAGATGCTCTCGCCATTCACATCGGCGCCGCGGGTGATCGGCGCATGCTGCAGGGGCGCGATGATCACCATCTCCTCGTCGAACACCGGCACGCCTTCCAGGCTCGGGTGCAGGATCGGCCCGTCGACGAAGGCCGCCACCAGGCGCCCGGACAGCACGCCTTCGATCATGGTGCCGGAGGGGCCGGTGGACAGGTCCAGCTCGACCTTGGCGTATTGCTGGTTGTAGGCCGCCAGCAGCGCCGGGATGCGCACCGCCGCCGTGCTCTCCAGCGAGCCGAGGGCGAACGGCCCCTGGGGCTCTTCCCCGGACACCGTCAACCGCGCCTCGGCGACCAGGTCGAGAATGCGCCGGGCATAGTCGAGGAAGCTCCACCCCGCCGGCGACAGGCGCAGGCGGCTCTTTTCGCGGATGAACAGTTCCACCCCGAGGTCCTGCTCCAACTGCTTGATGCGAGTGGTCAGGTTCGATGGCACCCGGTGAATGAGTTGTGCGGCGGCACTGATGCTGCCCTGCTCGGCAACAGCCTTGAAGATTTCCAGCTGGACCAGATCCACACCATTCTCCAATTGTGAATGTTTTGCTCAGTATTATTCAGTTTCCAGAAAAACAACAGCCCCGTAATCTGGCCCCATAACCCACCCGACAGGACGGTGCCATGATGACTGTGTCGAACCAGACCCACGCAATTTCGATCAACCCCTTCAATGGCCAGCAGATCGGCCACTATGCCTATGAGTCCGCCGAGCAGCTCGACGCAGCGCTGGCGCGCGCCGCCAAAGGCTACGCCAGCTGGCGCCGGATCAGCATCGCCCAGCGTGCGCAACGGATGGTCGCCCTGGCCGGAGCCCTGCGCGCCAACGCCAGCCGGATGGCCGAGATGATCACCCTGGAAATGGGCAAGCCGATCGCCCAGGCCCGTGGCGAAATCGAGAAATGCGCGCAACTCTGCGAGTGGTACGCCGAGCACGGCCCGGCCATGCTGGCGCCCGAACCGACGCTGGTGAACAACGGCAGCGCCCGTATCGAGTACCGGCCACTGGGCCCGATCCTGGCGGTGATGCCGTGGAACTTCCCGATCTGGCAAGTGCTGCGTGGCACGGTGCCGACCCTGCTGGCCGGCAACACCTACGTGCTCAAGCATGCACCGAACGTGATGGGCAGCGCCTACCTGCTGCTCGATGCGTTCAGGCATGCCGGTTTCCCAGAGGGTGTTTTCGAAGTGATCAACGTCACACCGGACGGTGTCTCCAAAGCCATCGCCGACCCGCGCATTGCCGCCGTGACCCTGACCGGCAGCGTGCGCGCCGGCACCGCCATCGGCTCTCAAGCCGGGGCGGCGCTAAAGAAATGCGTGCTGGAACTGGGCGGCTCCGACCCATTCATCGTGCTCGATGATGCCGACCTCGACGCGGCGGTGCAGGCGGCGGTGATCGGCCGCTACCAGAACACCGGCCAGGTTTGCGCGGCCGCCAAGCGCCTGATCGTCGAGCAGGGCGTGGTCGCGGCATTCACCCGCAAGTTCGTCGAAGCCACCCGCAAACTGGTGGTGGGCGACCCGCTGTCGGCCGAGACCTACATCGGCCCGATGGCCCGTTTCGACCTGCGCGACGAGCTGGACCAGCAGGTCCAGGCGACCCTGGCCGAAGGCGCGACCCTGCTGCTGGGCGGCAGGAAGGCCGAAGGCAACGGCAACTTCTACGAGCCGACCGTGCTGGGCGATGTCACCGACCGGATGACCTCGTTCAAGCAGGAACTGTTTGGCCCGGTGGCGTCGATCATCACCGCCCGTGACGCCCGCCATGCCGTGGCGTTGGCCAACGACAGCGAGTTCGGCCTGACCTCGACCGTCTACACCGCCAACGTCGAGCTGGCACGGCAGATGGCCGATGAGCTGGAAACCGGTGGCGTGTTCATCAACGGCTACAGCGCCTCCGACCCCCGCGTGGCTTTCGGCGGCGTGAAGAAGAGCGGTTTCGGCCGGGAACTGTCGCACTTCGGCGTGCGTGAGTTCTGCAACGCCCAGACCGTCTGGCTGGACCGCCACTGACAGCCCCTGGCTCGCCACTGCAACAGTGGCGAGCCATTGCTCCATGACCTGCCCAGCTCCAAAGTCATCTGATCCGTATTTTTCTTCGTTACCTGAATCTGTATCGGGATCAGATTTCCCCCGACAATAAGTCACCGCCCGGCGTCCCGGGTCGTGTTTGAGGGGAGAGTTCGATATGACTCGATTTTCGCTGCACCGCAATTCCTTGGCTCAGGAGGCCTGAAATCATGGGCAAGATGGCAATTTTCCTCGGCGGTTTCCTGCTACTGACCATCGCGATCGGCCTGCTGGGCACCATTTCTCCGACCTGAACGGCGGATGATGATTTCTACCAGGCCCATGCCGGCCACAACCCTGAGGAGCGCCGCAGGTCAATCCTGAGCAGCGCTCCCGATCCTTCCCTTCACTACGGACGAGGGGGCGTCTGCGTGGGTGCCAGGTCGACGATCCACGGCTCGAACCGCTGCCCGAAGGCCACCGTCGCGCTGAAGCCGAAGGCGTCACTCTCGCGATCCTCGTAGCGCTGCCCGCTGATCTGCTGCCGTATCGGCTCGAGCAGGCGGCTGAAGGCGGCGGGCACGTTGATATTGTCCGCCGCGACCTCACTGACACGCCCCGTCAGCAGCCGCGGCCGGTCTTCACCGCTGTCGAGCACCAGGGGCTCGATCCTGCCGGGCAGGATCAGGTATCGACGGGTATCCGGGTACTGCGCGCGCAGCGCCTGGGCATCCAGGCCGGCATCGATCAGGAACAGCCGGCTGTTGCCCTTCAGCTCGAAGGCCAGCGATCGGCTGGCCGCTTCCCGGGCATTTTTCTCCGTGACCCGCGCCTCGTATGCCCGAGCCTTTTCGACGGCCCGCCGATAGGCCGGACCATTGAACTCGAAGGCCAGGAACACCGGCCGGGAAAACCGCCTGGCGTAGCGGCTGCCCCTGTACTGTGTGTCGTAGGGTTTGGAGACATCGAAGCCCAGGCTCGCCAGCTTGTCCTTGTCCAGCCAGACGGTGATGTCGCCCGGGTCGGAAAAGGCGTTCTCGTACGGATGCAGCCCCCGCAGACGCAGATGCAGCGACAGGCCGCTGTTGTCGGCATCATTGCCATACGGCAACTGCAGCTCACGCTGGGACAGGTTCAGTACCGCTTGCGGCGTTCCGCTGCGGTTATGGGCCACCCCGAGCAGAACCACCGCCTGGGTGACAAGCATCAGCGTCACACCGGCAATCAGGGTGTAGCGGGTTGTCCATTTGATCATTGGACACCCCCGGCCTGCGGTGCCCTCAGTTTCTTGAGCACCACCAGCACCAGCACCGCAGCCAGGCCAACCACGAAGAAGAACAGGTACTTGGGCAGAGTCTCCCACCACCAGTCATAGAACTTGGTGAACAGAAAGATCACGAAGAAGGTCACACCGGTGTTGACCACATCCGGCCAATGCCAACGTACGCCGAGCCAGATCGCTGCGGCACTGAGCAGGAAACCCGCCACCTGATAGCCCTGCTCAACCCGCTTCGGATCGAACGCCAGGTAACTGCCCTCCCCCCAATGGGCCAGGACCAGCACCGGCACCAGCAGGGCCAGGAGCGCGGACACCCGGTAGGTCATGGCGAAGCCGGGGAAGCGCTTGTGCGGCATGAACCGCGCAGCCAGAGCGAGCAACACGGCTGCCGGGAAGAAGTTCTCCGGAATATCTCCCAGGTCCAGCCAGTATACCCCGGCCCAGCTACCCACCCGCGCGGCGACGAAGCCGGCCAGGCAGATGATCGCCGCCAACAGCAGCAGGCGCAGGTTGCAGCTGTAGGCCAGCAACAGGGCGAAGAGCCCCCAGACGACGAAGGCCTTGTCGGACGGGGCGATATTGAAGATCTGCCCCAGCATGCTGATATCGAGGACGAAGCAGGCAAACGCCACCAGGGCTGCCAGCTTGGTGAAATAGCCGGTGCTGTCGCGCCCCTGCAGCCACATCGTGGCGATGAAGGTCAGCAGTGGCGCCAACAGCAGCGTCGTGACCTGGGCGACGGTCGAGAACGTGCCCCAGAAGCGGTAGAAGAGAAAGAACACGCTGGCCGCCAGGGCCAGTGCACCGAGAAACGAGGCGATACGCATGCCCATCGACAACTGCCGGGAGCGGGTGCTCAGATCGATATCGAAGGCATCGCGGTAGCCGGCGAGCAGCGCCTGGTGATGGCGGGTCAGGCCGAGCTGCTGCTCGGCAGAGAGTTGCAGCGCGCCTTCGCGTTCGAGCCGGTCCAGCTCCAGCTGGAACACTCGTATATCGTCGGCGCGCTGCTGGGCTTCTGTCTGGGTGAGTAGACTCATCGGGCAATCCATTGACCGGGGGCGAGTCCGATAGCGCTCGCCACCCCGAGTGCGAATGCTATGCCCAATCCCCTCTTCCGTGCGACCCGTTTGTGCGGGGGCCCGAAAACCCGGGAACCTCCACCAATCGGCTACGGCTATCCGGTCCTCAGGCCAGCTCGGCACGCAGCTGGCGGGCTGCGCTCACCATATTCACCAGTGCCGCCTCGGTCTCCGGCCAGCCACGGGTCTTCAGCCCGCAATCCGGGTTGACCCACAAACGCCCGGCCGGAATCCGCCGGGCCGCCTTGCGCAGCAGGTTGGCCATCTCGGCCACCTCGGGTACCCGTGGCGAGTGGATATCGTAGACACCCGGGCCGATTTCATTCGGGTAGGCGAACGCTTCGAAGGCCTCCAGCAACTCCATGTCCGAGCGCGAGGTTTCGATGGTGATCACATCCGCATCCATCGCGGCGATGGACTCGATCACATCGTTGAACTCGCTGTAGCACATGTGGGTATGGATCTGGGTTTCATCACGTACACCCGAGGCGCACAGGCGGAAGGATTCGGTGGCCCAGTCCAGGTAGTGCTGCCACTGGGCCTGGCGCAGCGGCAGGCCTTCGCGGAAGGCGGCTTCGTCGATCTGCACGATGCGGATGCCGGCCGCTTCCAGGTCGACGACCTCATCGCGGATCGCCAGTGCCAGTTGCCGGGCCTGCACTTCACGGGTCACGTCCTCCCGTGGGAACGACCACATCAGCATGGTCACGGGACCGGTGAGCATGCCCTTCATCACCTTGTCGGTGAGGCCCTGGGCGTACCGGATCCACTCCACGGTCATGGCTTGCGGACGGCTCAGGTCACCGAAGATCACCGCCGGTTTCACGCAGCGCGAACCGTAGCTCTGCACCCAGCCGAAACGGGTGAATACATAGCCGTCCAGTTGCTCGGCGAAGTACTCGACCATGTCATTGCGCTCGGCCTCACCGTGCACCAGCACATCCAGCCCCAGGTGCTCCTGGATCTGCACGGCATGACGGATCTCGCTGTGCATCGCCTCGATGTAGTCGGACTCGGTCAACTTGCCCTGCCTGAACGACTGGCGGGCCAGGCGGATCGCGGCGGTCTGCGGGAACGAACCGATGGTGGTGGTCGGCAACAGCGGCAGGTTCAGACCCGCGCGCTGCTTCCCGATCCGTGTGGTGAACGGCGACTGGCGCTGGCTGTCCCGGGCCGTGATGGCTGCCACACGGGCCTGCACGGCCGGCTTGTGGATGCGTGGCGACGCGGCGCGGCTGGCTTGGACGACACGGCTGTCGGCCAGGGCCTTCTGCACCTCTGCCGCGTGCGGTTCGCTCACGGCCCGCGCCAGCAGCGCCACCTCTTCACACTTCTGCACGGCAAAGGCCAGCCAGCTTTTCAGCTCGGCATCGAGCTGGTCTTCACGTTCCAGGTCGACCGGGCTGTGCAGCAGCGAGCAGGACGGCGCCACCCACAGGCGATCGCCCACCCGCTCATGGGCGTGCTGCACCACCGCCAGGACCTTTTCCAGATCGCAGCGCCAGACGTTACGGCCGTTGACCACGCCCAGGGAGAGGATCTTGTAGGCCGGCAGGCGGTCGAGAATGGTCGGGTACTGGTCAGGCGCACGCACCAGATCAATGTGCAGGCCATCGACCGGCAGGTTGGCGGCCAGGCCGAGGTTCTCTTCCAGACCGCCGAAGTAGGTGGCGACCAGTTTTTTCAACGGGTCGCGCTGAATCAGGTTGTAGGCCCGCTCGAAGGCGTTCTTCCACGCCTGTGGCAGGTCGAGGGCCAGGATCGGCTCATCGATCTGTACCCATTCCACGCCCTGTTCGGCCAGGCGCTGGAAGATCTGGCCGTACAGCGGCAGCAGGCGCTCCAGCAGGTCGAGCTTGTCGAAGTCGCCGCCCTTGGCCTTGCCCAGCCACAGGTAGGTCAGCGGACCGATCACCACCGGCTTGACCGGGTAGCCCAATGCACGGGCTTCGGCGACTTCCTCGAACAGTTGCTCCCAACCCAGCTGGAACGACTGGTCGGCGCTGAACTCCGGGACCAAATAATGGTAGTTGGTGTCGAACCACTTGGTCATTTCCTGGGCGTGGACACCGCCGCAGCAACGGTCGCTGACGCCACGGGCCATGCCGAACAGGGTCTGCAGGGTAGCCTTGCCGTCGTGCGGGCGGAAACGTTCGGGGATCACGCCGAACATCAGCGAGTGGGTCAGCACTTGGTCGTACCAGGCGAAGTCGCCGACTGGCAGCAGCTCGATACCGGCGTCCTTCTGCAGGTCCCAATGGACCTTGCGCAGCTCGGCGCCGACAGCGCGCAGGCCGGCCTCATTGAGTTCACCCTTCCAGAAGGCTTCCTGTGCCTTCTTCAGTTCGCGGTCGCGGCCAATGCGCGGAAATCCAAGGGAATGGGCCAAAGCCATGACAAAAACTCCTGTGTGTTGATGGGAGCCATTGTCGTTATCCGACCACTATTGAGACAAACTCATTTTAATCTTGATGATCCCCAGTTTAATTCATGTTCCACCTGGACCTCACGAAAACCGTACAGCCCATCCTGGATAACACCGACAGTTTGCCCGGAGCCTATCGCCATAAAGACGCCTCGGTTTCCATCGTTCTGTATGATGGCGCGCTTTTGTCGCCCGGATGTCGAGGAATCGTTGATGTACAAGGCTTACCGCAGGTCCGGCCAACGCGCCGCCCCGCGTATCACTCTCGGGCTGCTGATCGCCACCGGCCTGCCCGCCGTACAGGCTGCCGAAACCGAGCTGCCGACGGTCAATGTGGTCGGCGAGGACACCAGCGGCTACCGTGCCGACAACGCCTCGGTCGCCGGTTTCGACAGTGCACCGCTGCGCGATACCCCGGCGTCGGTCTCGGTCATCACCGATTCGTTGCTCAAGGACCAGCAGGCACGCCTGCTCAGCGAGGTGCTGCGCAACGACGCGGCGGTGGGCCAGAGCTATGCGCCGGTGGGCTACTACGAGAACTTCAACGTGCGCGGCTTTACCCTCAACGCCGCCAACAGCTACCGGATCAATGGCCGCAGCATCACCGGCGAGCAGAACGTGGGCCTGGAGAACAAGCAGCAGGTCGAAGTGCTCAAGGGCCTGTCCGGCCTGGGAAGCGGGGTCAGCGAACCCGGCGGCGTGATCAACTACGTGACCAAGCGCCCGGCCGACGTGCGCTCGGTCACCATCTCCACCGACGACCGCGGCAGCGGCTACCTGGCCACCGATGTCGGCGGCTGGTTCGGTCCCGAGCGGCAGTTCGGCCTGCGGGCCAACGTGGCCCACGAGGACATCCAGTCCTATGTCGAGCACACCAACGGCAAGCGCGATTTCGCCTCGCTGGCCTTCGACTGGAACATCAGCCCCGATGCCCTGCTGCAACTGGACGTCGAGTACCAGAACAAGCAGCAGCGCTCAGCGCCCGGCTATCAATTGCTCGGCGGTAACGAACTGCCCCACGGCGCCTCGCCGCGCAAGCTGCTGGGTCACCAGAGCGGTTCTCCGCAGGTGGGCAACGATGCGCTGAACATCAATGGTTTGTTCGAGTACCACTTCAACGACAGTTGGAAAGGCAGCCTGAGCGCTTCGCGCAGTCGGGTGGTGATCGATGACTACAGTTCGTTTGCCTGGGGTTGCGGTTACCTGAGCAACTGTCCATCGGGCTCACTCGGCAATTACTTCACACCCGAAGGCGACTACGACATCTACGATTTCCGCAGCCCCGATGACACACGCCGCAACGACGAGATCCAGGCCGCCCTCAGTGGCAACTTTGATGCCGCCGGTCTCGGGCATGAGCTGACGGTAGGCACCAGTGCATTCCGTCGCGTGGTCGATCAGCACAACCCCATCAATGAAAGGATCGGCAACGGCAATATCGACGGCGACCCGGAGAACTTCCCGCGTTACGACGGCGCCATCGGCCCCTCCTATCGCCACCTGGACAGCCGCCAATACGGACTCTTCGCCACCGACCGCATCCGCTTCAACGACCAATGGCAAACCATCCTCGGCGGCCGCGAGGTGCGTCTGGACGAACGCACCTTCGACCAGGCCGGTGATACCGCTCGGCATACCCGGCAATACGTGTTCCTGCCCGAGGCGGCGCTGATCTACAAACCGATCGAAGACCTGTCGCTGTACACCCGCTACAGCAAGGGGCTGTCATTGGGCGGTACCGCGCCGTGGTTTGCCAGCAACGCGTTCGAGACCTTGGCACCCACGGTCTCGCGCCAGATCGAGGCCGGGATCAAGTACGACTGGCGACGCATGACCCTCGCCGCCGCGCTGTTCCAGATCCGCCAGGGCTACCAGTACGCCAAGCCTGACGGCAATGGCGACTTCACCTTCGTCCAGCAGGGCCAGCAGAAGAACACCGGCCTGGAACTGTCGGCCAACGGCTGGGCGACCCAGCGCCTGCAGATCGCCGCCAGCGTCGCGGCGATCCGGGCACGCGTCACCGAAACCGGCACGCCGAGCTACGAAGGGCACCAGGCGATCAACGTGCCGCGGCTACGCGCCAGTCTGTCCGGCGACTACGCCCTGCCCTGGCTCGACGGCCTGGCGCTGCTCGGCGGGATGCAGTACAGCGGCCGCAAGTCCGCCAGCCATCAAGGCGGAGCCGAGACCGGCGCCTACGCGATCTTCAACGTCGGCAGCCGCTACAGCACGCGCATCGACGGCTACGACACGGTGTTCCGCCTGACGGTGGACAACCTGTTCGACAAACGCTACTGGCGCGATGTCGGCGAGTACATGGGCGACGACTACCTGTTCCAGGGCGCGCCGCTCACGGCGCGCTTGAGTGCCTCGGTCAACTTCTGAGGTCGTGGGGTTCACGGCGTGCCGTTGCGGCCATGCAGGCGGAAACCGGCACGTTGGCCCAGGCGTTCGTAATAGGCACTGACCGCGGGGAAGTCCGGGTGCTCCAGCGGGGTTTCGAACCAGCGGTTCACCGACAGCCCGATCGGGATGTCCGCCAGGGAAAACTCGCTGCCGCTGACATACGCGCCCGTCGCCTCGAGTTGCCGGTCCAGGATCGCCATGTGCCTGGACCACTGCCGGCAACCTTCCGCCAGCGCTTGTGGGTCCTGATGGGCGGCACTTTTGCGAACCAGTGCCATGAATGCATAGCCCCAGGACTTGTTGAAGTCGGTGGCCTGCCAGTCCATCCATTGGTCCACCCGAGCCCTGGCCCTGGCCTCTGCCGGATACAGGTGCAAGGCGTTGGCACGGTTCGCCAGGTACCGGATGATCGTGTTGGATTCCCACAGCACGAACCCGTCGTCCCTGATCACGGGCACCATCGCATTGGGGTTGAGCGCCATGAATTCGGCGCTGTCGGTTTCCCTGAAACCTGCGCCCCAGTCCTGTCGCTCGAAAGGAATCTGCAACTCGGCACAGGTCCAGAGCACCTTGCGCACATTGATCGAGGAAGCCTTACCCAGGATTTGCAGCATCTCATCTCCTTATGATCGGGGAACACGAGTTTCACATATATCGACATTGTCCCCAGCAGAGCGAGACATTAAACGAGAGCGGTCATTCAACTCAAGATTTGTTTAAAAGTGTTGCCTGAATTTCGTCAAAAGACTATTTTGCTGGCTGTACGCAAGATTTTTCCGTAGTCATTCCAGCCGAAATCGAAACATCAACTCACAGAAAGTTTAAACCTGCCCCCTGATCATATCCGCCCCCAATGGCCGGCTGGACAGCCCTGCCCGAAAGGACAGGTATACAAGGCTATGTGCCTGGTTTTAAATCCAATACATGTAACTGCCGGCACTCACTAGGCTGTGTACGAAATTGTTTGAAACGCAGGTTAGGCAAGGCAAAAACCGGCGAGGAAGCGCAGTTGACTGGTTGTCAATGAGCATTCCGAGCCGGTTTTTAACGCCGCATAACCAAGTTTCAAGCGATTTCGTACATAGCCTAATCGTGAATACAACCAACTTATCGCCAGCGGTACTTACTTCCCTATAAGCAACAGCCCACAACCGGAGTTTGATCAATGCAGGTCGCTATCTTTCAAGTTGATGCCTTTGCTTCCCGGGTCTTTGCCGGCAACCCGGCGGCTGTTTGCCCGCTGGATCACTGGTTGACCGATGAACAACTACAGGCCATTGCCGCAGAAAACAATCTTTCCGAAACCGCCTATTTCGTCCAACAGGGCGATGTCTATGAACTGCGCTGGTTCACCCCGCTGGTCGAGGTCGAGTTATGCGGACATGCGACATTGGCGGCCGCCTGGGTCATCCTCAACAAGCTGGGCGTCGACGCGCCAGTCCTGAGGTTTTCGACCCGCAGCGGAGAATTGCGGGTCCGTCGCTCCGGCAGCGGGCTGACCCTGGACTTCCCGGCGAAAACCGCCGAGCCCTGCACGCCCCCGGCGGATCTGCTGCCCGCACTGGGCCTGGAGTCGGCAGACGTCTTGGCCACCGACGACTTCATCGTCGTCGTGCCTGACGAGCAGATCGTGGAGAAACTGAAACCGGACTTTGCCCGCCTCAAGGACTTGCCGCTACGGGGTGTCGTGGTGACGGCCCAAGGTCGCGAGTTCGATTTCGTCTCGCGCTGGTTCGGCCCGAATGTCGGGGTCAACGAAGACCCGGTGACAGGCTCGGCGCACACCTCGCTGATGCCCTACTGGGCCGGCGTTCTGGACAAACAGATACTGACAGCACAACAGGGCGGCCTGCGCAAAGGTCAGTTGCGCTGCGAAATGGCTGGCGACCGTGTGCTGATAACGGGAGAGTCGGTGCTCTACATGGTCGGCGAAATCACCCTTGAGGGTCTGTAGCGTGCGCTGCGCCGGAGAAATACGCTGGCGTATTTCTCCGGCGGCCCATCTGGATTCCCCGCCAGTGATTCAGTTACAGCGCCAGGTCAATGAAGCATGCCCAGGGCATAGGCCTTCATCGCCGCTTCCACCTTGTTGCTGGAGTGCAGCTTGCGCATGGCATTGACCAGGTGGAATTTCACCGTTCTTTCGTCGATGGACAGGATCTGCCCGGTTTCGGAATAGGTTTTGCCCGTTGCCGACCACTTCAAGGTTTCCACCTCCCTGGCCGTGAGGGATGCGCCCACTTCAGGGATGTAACTGGGGGCAATGAAGTCGAGCATGGTGGAATGTGCAAGATGGGCGATCCACACCAGCCTGGCTTCTTTCTCGTTGAACTCCAATGATGTGATCGGGCTGGCCGATCTGACCAGAGAGAGCATGCCGATGGTGTCGTGCTTTGCCCGAGAGGGCGTACACCAGCCATGGACCAGCTGATAATGCTTGGCATCCTCCCAGAAATGAAGATGCTCGGTGAATGCATCGGCGGACCAACAGAGTGGCCGGTGCTCGGTCAGGCCATGTTTCACCGTCGGGTCGATAGTGAAATAGTTGTTATCGATGTAGCGACTCTCCCAGGCCGGCGAGTAATTGGATGACAAATGAAATTTCGGACTGGAAATGGGTAATGGAAAACGAATTCCCAATGAGTACCGATCAAACTCGAAAGACCGAACAACCGATTCGAGCAATACCAGAAATTCCTCTTTTGTTTTCGCCTGCGCAAATAGCGAAAGATAGTGTTCACGCCAATCGGACATAGCTAATTACCTTTAGTGAGGGTGCAAGGGATAGTCCCGACTCCAATGTTTTGGAGTTTGGATGCCAGGACGGACGGGGAATCTATTTGAAAAATAAAACCAACAATCAGGCAGAGTAATTAAGATGCAATCGCTAGCCCCAGACCAGTTGATACGCCTGTCTTATCCGGAGTTGATTGGCTTGTCATTCCAGCCTTGTCTTGCCTGGATCGACACTAGCCTGACTGCCGAATTAAAAGAATTCGGACTGCCTGTTGCCTATGCTGGATACAGTGAATGGGAGTGCCAGGACTCCGCACCAAAACTGAGCATTAGTTGGAATTGGTTCAAGGAAGCTTTTTCTGGAAAAGTCCTTATAGCACCGGGAGGAATCAGTTGCAACATCATGTTACGCTCACCTCGTGGTTATGATCTGGGCAGCGATATGACACAACAACTGCTCTTTGTCTGGATATCCAGACAAGGTTTGCAGTGTCAGCTGCCGAGCAGCTTAATAGTCGGGCACGACAGTTGACCCCGGTCATCCGGCAGCAACATCCAGCGATGCACCGTATTGGTTTGAAGGGAATATAGCGGCACCGGAAAGAGGCAATGAAGATGGCACTTTAGAAGCTGCCCTTTTGGGCAGCTAGGCTTTTGCAGACCCATGACTTCTAATTCGCGGAACTGGATTGGAAGCTGGTGCGGAATGCTGAATATAATAAATGGTACAGCGCGACAACTCCCTTCTGAGCTCATCGCCGGGCTCGGGTTATTTCGCTACAGAATCTTCGTCGAGAAAATGGGTTGGCCTCTGCAGTGCGAGGAAGGCCTGGAGTCCGACGAATTTGATGACGAAGACACCTACTATGTCATTGCTCGAGACAGGCACGGCAATGTATGCGGCTGCGCACGCATGTTGTCGACGAGCAGAGACTATCTTCTCGAACAGATCTTCCCGGGTTTGATGGGCGATATACCGTTGCCCAAGTCGAACGACATCTGGGAACTTTCCCGCTTTGCCGTCAATTCATCGGACAGCGATGCCCCGAGTACTGACCATTGGCTGGATACATGCCGTTTGGTGAAGCAGGTCGTCAGAGTCGCGCAAGACCATGAGGTTAAAAGACTCATCGCCTTTTCTGCTGTCGGCAACGAACGACTGCTCAGAAGAATGGGCGCGGATGTACACCGTGTGTCCAGCGCCCAGTTGATCGATGGAAAACCCGTAGTTGCATTCTGGATCGAGATTAACGAGAAAACGATAAAGGCCTTGTCTGCCTACTAGGCGAGACGCTGGATGATTATATAAAACCTGGACTAAAGGACTAACCATGATTCTCTATCTGATAGGCGTTGCCCTGGCGGTACTGGCTCTCGAACATATTATCCCAGGATGGAAGTTGCCCAAGGTCAGTACCTGGTTCTTCAGATCAATGACCCTCAACATCATTCAGATCGCGGTGGCGCTGCTGGCCGGTGTCTCCTGGAACAAATGGATGCAGGGCCACAGCCTGTTCCATATCTCTGAAAGTCTCAGCCCGCTCGCGGCAGGTTTCGTCGCGTACTTCATCAATACCTTCGTGACCTACTGGTGGCACCGCTGGCGTCACGCCAACAACGCCTTGTGGCGCCTGTTCCACCAGATTCACCATGCCCCGCAACGGATTGAAGTCTTCACCTCGTTCTACAAACACCCCACGGAAATGGTCTTCAACTCGATGCTCGGTAGCGCCGTGGCCTACGTGTTGCTGGGCATCAGTATCGAGGCCGGTGCCTTCTATGTGATGTTCGCGGCACTGGGCGAGATGTTCTATCACACCAACATCCGTACCCCGCACTGGCTCGGCTACTTCTTCCAGCGCCCGGAGATGCACAGGGTCCACCACCAGCGTGATCGCCACGAGTGCAACTACAGCGACTTTCCGATCTGGGACATGCTGTTCGGCACCTTCGAGAACCCCAAGGAAAACTTCGCCCCCCAAGGCTTTTCCGACAACAAGGAAAACCGTTTCCTCGACATGCTGCTGTTCAAGGATGTTCATGAAGCGCCAGCCGTCATGAAGGCCCCTGAAAGCGTGAATCAAGAGTCACTGGTCAAACGCGGGTAATTGATATGTTCCTGAATATTGATTCACGCCTGAGTCGCGACCTCTTGAAGTGCATCAACTGCGGGATTCCGCATGATGCGTTGAATGTCCCCAAGGAGCCGGAGTTCCTCTCCAGAAGAATCGAGGCCCTGCGCCACCAATACGCCGAGCTGCGCAGGTCTTTCGGCAACAAGACGCTGCCCGTGAGCAACTACCTGTTTTACATGATGCTCAAGGACAAGTATTCAGAGTTCGACTTTGAGCTGCCGACGAATTCCAAGGCGCGGGTACTGACCAATATCCACGTATTCAAGACCAAGGGACGCATACCTTCGATCGCATCGCTGCTGCTGTCCGATGAACATGCCGCGAAGTCCTCCGTCGAGCTCAAGTACACGAATGTCGCGCACATTGAACGGTATGGCTCGGCCCTGTCGCAGCTGTTGAGCGAAGGTGGCTTGATGCCGCCGACGCAGACCGCGATGGAAGGCGTCGTCGCGCAGATCCATCGCAGCCAGTCATTGGGGCGGCGCCTGACCATCGTCAGTGCGATATGCCCGGACTACTCCTATGTCATGGATGCCGAAGGCAGGCCCCGCTACACCTTTACCCACGTGGGGGCCAAACCGGGGCTGGCGGGCGAGAAGCTGCTCAAGGTGGACAGTGCCCTGAGTGAGTTCTCGAACGCGGTGGGTGTTCCCCTGGAACACAAACTGTTCGGCGGCGAGTTCGAGTACATCTCGTTCAACCGCAACGCGAATTCGGCCAACGCCCGCGATGAGTTTCTCGACAAGGTCAATCGGCAATTGCTGACGATCGGCAATCAACTGAGCGCACCGGCCGTCACGGGGTCGTTCTTTGAACTGTGTGGTGATGAACAGGGTTGGCATGAGCGCCATCAGGCCATTCTGCAGCGGCTGCGCTCGGGGGACTATGGCCAGACCGGTCTGGACCACGGACAGATGGAAGAGATCTTCGAATCCAGACGTCCACTGTATTCCAAATGGTTCGTTGGCCAGAGTGACGAAACCATCTGGAACAACTTTCTCTCGCAAGCCGCTGAATATGCCCTGATGGGAGGCATATTCCTGGAGGCCTATCAGGACTTCGTGGTCCTGGCTGTCGACCACTACAAGATGGAACCGTTCTACTCCTTCTTCGGCCCGGTCGCTGTCTTGTATGTGAAAACGGATTATCTATAGGCGATGTAGGGATACTGCCAATATGAAACAGGAACTTTTTAGTACCCGCTATACAAAATACGGACACGGTATCGATGTCCGCGCCACTTATGCGCACTTGCCGCTCCAGGCCTTCTGGACCTGGGTGACGGGCAAGTCCGGCAACCAGAATCCACCGAAAGGTCCCAAGGAAACACTGCTGAAACCCTGGCAACTGTTTCTGCAGATCAGCTGGGGTTACGCGGTGTTCATCGCCGCGGTCCTGCTCGGCAACGAACTGCTGCAGGCGGATCTGCACTGGGCGACCAAACTGCTGCTGTCGATTCCCATGATCTGCATGGTGGTCAACCGCCAGCGAGGACTTCTGCATACCTTCCACTACACCATTCACGGTGCCGGCATCGCCAACAGGCGACTGGCCAAGTTTGTCTGCAAGTGGGTGCTGTCGATGCCCATCGTGCATACGCCGTGGAATAACTACATGAAACTTCATGTCAGTGAACACCACAGCGTCAATACCTTTTGTACGGACAAGGATGTCGACCTGCAGTTCATGGCTGCCCATGGTTTCTACAAGGGCATGAGCGAGCGCGAATACTGGACCAAACTGGTCTTGGCCCCGTTTCATCCGATGCGCATCTATGAGCACATCAAGTTCAGGCTCGAAGTCAACTTCATCAAGACCGACCGGCATGAAAGGATCAGCCGCGCAATCTATTGGGCCTTGCTGCTGACCGGCGTTTACCTGTCCGGCTACATGCTGCCCTTTGCCGTGTTCTATCTGCTGCCGATCTTTCTGGTGACGCAGTTCTCGTCCTGGATCCAGCACGTCACCGAACACCTGTGGTTTGCGCAAAACACCCGGGGGCTGCCCAAGTACATCTTCTACGGATCGCTGAGCTGGGGTCGCTTCTTCGGACGCCCCTACCCCGCGAACCACACCGGCTGGGCCTTCGCCTGGCGGGTAGTGACGTGGGGGCTGGCCGTGGTCTTCATCGATATCCCCCTGCGGGTCTTTTCCTTCATGCAGGACCTGCCCAGCCATGACTTTCACCATCGCAACCCGGGGGTGAACTTCTGGAGCATCGCCCCGGAACGGGCCGCCAACGAATCGCTGGCATCGCGATTCGGCCCGATGACCGAAACCTGGAGCATGACCGAGAGCTTCCTGATCCTGCGCGACCATCTTTGCCGAAATGAAAGCGATCCCTTCGGGATCTGCGCCTGGTACGACGCGAACAAGCAGCACCTTGAAACCCAGACCGCGCGCAAGGCGTCAGCGGTAGAAGCCGAAGTTTAATAACCACTCTCAACGAAGGAACGTGAAATGAACATTGTCGAAGTCGCAAAAAAAGAATTGGCAAACAACGGCTCTTTTTACTCCAGCGCCACCGGGTTTCTGTACAGCCAGGATGACTGGGATGAAATCAATGCCATCCTGGCCAACCCGTCGCTGCCCTGGGAGCAGGTGTATATCGGTGACGCCGACGAACTCAACGACCTCACGGTCGCCCGTTTCATGACCGATGTCGAACGACCGACCCGGGTCAACCAGCCGCTCGCCGATCACATGATCTCGCTGGTGTGCAACGACAAATTGCTGAGTTTCGTCTCCCGGCTGCTCGATGGCGACGAGTTCCATATTCGGCGCATGCAGGTCAACAAGATGAAGGACGGCTCCTTCATCGGCAAACACCTGGATATCGATAGCAACCCCGACTACCTCTATTCGATCGTCCTGCAACTGGGCAAACACTTCGCCGGTGGCGAATTCCTGATTTTCAACAAACAGGACGAACAGGTGAATCTGATCCGCCCCGAGTTGCAGTCCCTGGTGATCACCGATTGTTCCTTCCCCCATCAGGTCGAAGCCGTCACCGAGGGTGAACGGGTATCGCTGGTGTTTTTCGTGAGCAAGTACGCAGAGAAAAATCGTCGGGTGGCGTGATTTCACTGATCCGGGAAGTGGGATGTCATGAAAACATCGGTAAAAATAATACTCTATGGCGTATTCGGCACGTTCGCCGTCGCCACGGCCGGCGTGATGTATGTGCTGCACAACATCACGCTGTCCAATGTGTTCGAGACCGGCGTCCTGGAAGTACCGAAGGGTATTTCCGATAAAGGCAGTATCGCCTGGGATGCCAACGCCGTTCCACACATCAAGGCCGCCAACGAGCGCGATGCGTATTTCCTGCTGGGGTACAGCCACGCCCGTGATCGGTTGTGGCAGATGCAGTTCAGCCGCAATTACGCGAGCGGCACCCTGTCGGAGACCTTTGGCAGCTCGACAGTGGAGATGGACAAATTTGCCCGGACGCTGGGCTTCAGGAAAAACGCCGAGCTGATCTTTCAGCAACTGAAGCCGCAGACCCAGGACATCCTGCGTAGCTACAGCGACGGGGTGAATTTCTTCATCGACAAGTTTGGCGATCGTCTGCCGGTGGAGTTTTCCCTGACCCGCTCCCCGGCGCCCCGGCAGTGGGAGCCTTCGGACTCCGTCGCACTGCACCTGCTGTTTTCGTGGACCCTGAGCTCCAACCTCGGCATGCAGTTGCAACGCCTGTCGCTGTCGAAAAACCTCAGCGTCGCGCAGATCAACGAGGTGTTCGCCCCTTACCCGGGCAGTGCGCCGGTCAAGACCCGCGACTATGCCGCGCTGTACAACAACCTGGACGCGTCCGGCACGGGCCTGGCCCTGCTGGACAAGCTGCCGCCCTCGAACGTCGAGGGTGTCGGCTCGAACAACTGGGTGATTGCCGGCGACCATACCGTATCGGGCAAGCCGATCCTGGCCAACGATCCGCACCTGCGCCTGACCAACCCGGCGCTGTTTTACCTGGCGGCCCTGGAGACACCCGATTCGGCGCTGGTGGGAGCCACCTATGCCGGGGCGCCCCTGTTCGTGATCGGACACAACAGGAAGATCGCCTGGGGCTACACCAACACCGGCTCGTCCGTCCAGGATGCGTACCTGGAGAAGCTGAATCCGTCGGACAGCAATCTGTACCTGTCCTCGGATTCGACCTACCAGCCATTCCGGGTGGTGCAGGAGCAGATCAATGTCAAGGGGGCGGCACCGATTACCCTGTCGGTGCGCCACACCCGGCACGGCCCGGTCATCAGCGATATCTACCAGCCCGCGCAGCAGGCCATCGGCGACAGGAAATCCGTGGTCATCGCCCTGGCCTGGACCGGGCTGGATCCCAACGACAAGACCTTCGACAGCATCCTGGGCATCAACCACGCGCAGAACTGGCCGCAGTTCCTGCAGGCTTCCGCCGATTTCGGCCTGCCGCCGCAGAACATGGTCTATGGGGACACGGCCGGCAACATCGGCTATGTGTCCGCCGGCCGGGTACCGGTCAAGGCGCAGGACGACGACCTCCTCGGCCAGGGCCCCGCGCCGGGCTGGGAAGCCAAGTACGACTGGACCGGCTATGTGCCCGAAGCGGCAAAGCCCAGGCAGTTCAACCCGGCCAGCGGCTACATCGCCACCGCCAACAACCGCATCGTGCCCGACAACTATGCCTTCAACTTCGGCCATGACTGGGTCCTGCCCTATCGCTACGACCGCATCATGGCACTGTTGAAGGAGCGTGCACCGCATACCCTGCAAACCTCCACCGATATCCAGCTCGATCGCTACTCGTCATCCCTGGCCGACCTGCTGCCGAAAATGCTCGCACCCCTCGACGGGCTGGCGTCGAAACCGGAGCAATTGAACCTGCTCAAGGCCTGGCGGTTCGACTCCGATCCTGAGTCGGCAGCGCCATTGATCGCCGCCTACTGGGTGAAGAATCTCACCCAGGCGTTGCTGGAACCGAAGATTGGCAAGGCGCTGCTGGCCGCCGGCTGGAACCAGCGCAACTACGATGCCTTTCTCAACCTGGTGCTGAGCGGGAAGGCCGACCAGGGTTTCTGGTGTGGGGCGGATGACCATTGCCGGCAGGTGCTGCTGGCCTCCCTGAACCTGTCGCTGCAACAGATCCGGGACAAATACGGTGCTGACGTCAGCGGCTGGAAATGGGGGCGCGCGCATGCCGCCGTTGGCGAGCATGTGCCCCTGCACAAGAGCCCCATGGCCTGGTTCTTCGACAACCGCAACAACCTGGGGGGCGACAATTTCACGGTGAACGTCGGCCGCTACAACTACAGCGATCCGGCCAACCCGTTCAACACCAACATTGCCGCCACCTTCAGGATGGTGGCCGACCTGTCGAACCTCGATAACTCCCGCTACATCCTGTCCTCTTCCAACACCGGCATCAAATTCAACGGTTATGTGGACATGAACAGGCTCTGGGCACGCGGCGACTACATCAGGATCCAGCCGTCGACACAGACGTCCGAAAACCACGCACTCAAATTTCTCCCAGACAACAAACTCTGAATCAAGGTCGCCTATGAACAGACAGACAAGCAGCACGGATTGGGACCTGGATTACTCGGTTGTCGGCCGTAATTTCCCGGAGAGCTTCAAGGTCAAGATCGTCGAGGATCTGCAACGGGGAATGCCCGAATACGATGTCAGGCAATACTTTGGCAACCAGCCCGGCATCTTCGACACTTACGAGCACCTGGCGCTGGCCATCGACTCGGAAAGCGAGCGGGTGGTGGGGATCATCGGGGCGAAAAGCCTGCCATTCGGCTCATCGTCGTTCCTCTATCTGTGGACGGCGATGATCGCCGATGAGTACCGGGGCTCGACGCTGTTCAAGAAGCTCAATCAGTTCTTTCTGAAAAACGTCATCCAATCCATCGGCCTGCCGCGCCTGATCGTGGCCAAGACCTACAACCCGGTGGTCTACAACATGTTCCGGGTCATGTCCGCACGGGTTCCGTCGGCCCGCTTCTACCCCGACCTGCGCCTCAAGGTGCAGGATGCCGAGATGTCGTCACTGGCGCTGGAGATCGTTCGTTCACTGTCCAAAGACCTGGTGCTGGATGTGAACACCGGGGTCATCCCCGGTGGCCAGAGTTCGGTCGCCCCCAACTTCTTCCCGAAGATGGACATGTCCAGCGATGAGGTGACCAACGCGCACTTCATCCGGCACGTCACCTACTCGGACCAGATCCTCTGCGTGGTGGCGCTGCAACCCGACTCGGAGTGGTTCGTCAAAGAAAAGATCATCCGATAGCCATGGGAGCGAACACGCGATCCCTCCTGCTCTCGGCACTGCCGGCGGCCATGTTCTATGGTTCGCTGGCGGCGATCTCCAACGCCGATCACGGCATGGCCGCGATGGGCCTGGCGGCGGCCATTCAAGGGCTGATCAGCTATGGCTCGACGCTGGTCGCGCTGTCGCTGATGTTCAGGCTGGCGCGAATGTGTGCCGGCTGGCCCTTGCGGGTTCGACGCGCGCTGGTGCCACTGGCCGTGGTGAGCCTGTTCAGCAGCCTGTCGGCAGCGGTTCACATGCAGGCGGGCACGCCCAACGTGCTGTTGACGATTGCGCCCTCATTCCTGATCGGCTGGGGCTACTTCACAACGATCTATTGGTTCGAGGGCTCCAGGCGGCCCTTTCGAACGCGCCCTTCGTGAGGGACTGGTGGCCTGTGTCGTTGATCGCCGTACAGGCCACTAGGGCCTGCCCTCGATGCGGTTCAGGCGCTCACGCAGGAACTCGATGAACGCCTGCACCGGCCGCGAAGCCTGGCGATGCTGCGGATACACCGCCGACAGCACCAGCGGCTCGGGACGCAGCTCATTCAGCACCGGTACCAGCCGGCCATCCTCCAGCGCCGCCCCGACGATGAAGATCGGCAGGTAGGTGATGCCCATTCCGGAAATGGCGGCGTCCCGGAGCAGTTCGCCGTTGTTGACCCGCATCCGCCCGGTGACGTTGACCACCACCGGCTTGCCCGGTCCGGTGAAACGCCATTGCACCTGGCGACCGTGGCCATAGGGCAGGCAGTCATGGAAATGCAGATCGTCAGGCTTGAGCGGCGTGCCGTGCTCGGCGAGGTACTCGGGGCTGGCGCAGTACACCCGGTCGATGCTGGCGATACGGCGGGCGATCAGTGACGAATCTTCCAGCGTACCGATCCGCAGCGCCAGGTCGTAGCCCTCGCCGAGCAGATCCACCGGCCGGTCACTGAGATCGACCTCGACGCTGACTTCGCCATAGCGCTGCAGAAACGGTGGCAGCAGGCAGCCCAGGTGCGCCAGGGCGAACGACAGCGGTGCGCTCAGGCGAACGGTGCCACGGGGCTCGGCGGTCTGGCCGGCGATGCCCTGCTCCACCTGTTCGACCTCGCCCAGCAGACGCAAGGCCGACTCGTAGTAGCTCTGCCCCAGGGGCGTGACGTCCAGGCGCCGGGTCGAACGGTTGAGCAGCCGCACGCCCAGGCGCTCTTCGAGTTGCATCAGACGCCGGCTGACGAACTGCTTGGACAGGCCCAACTGGTCGGCAGCGGCGGTAAAGCTGCCGGAGTCCATCACCTGACAGAAAATACGCATATCTTCGAACGGGTTCATTGTCACCCCTTGGTTGACAGTAAAACGCTTTATAGCCGCTTTTTCGTGTTCTGGCATCCCATTAATCTGTTCACACGTTGCAGCGACAGCCACTGAGTCGGTCGCCAAACGCCCTTGACGCAGATCAATCAAATCAAAAGGATTTCACCATGAACATCGTACAAAAGACCCTGACCACCACCCTCCTCGCCCTCAGCGTCGGCCAGGCCTTCGCTGCCGGCAGCCCCGGCGTCGAACACAACACCCAGGCGTTCCTCGATGCCCTCGCCGCCGGCGGTGGCGGGCCCCTGGAGCAACTGAGCCCACGTGACGCCCGTGCGGTCCTGACCGGCGCGCAGGCCTCGGTGAAGGTCGACCTCTCGGGTATCGAAGTCAGCGAGCGTTCGATCCAGGTGGGCGGTCAACCCGTCACCCTGAAGATCGTCCGCCCGGCCAAGGTCAAGGGCCCGTTGCCAGCCTTCATGTTCTTCCACGGCGGCGGCTGGGTACTCGGTGACTTCCCGACTCACCAGCGGCTGATCCGCGACCTGGTGGTCGACTCCGGTGCGGTGGCGGTCTACGTCGACTACACCCCGTCGCCGGAAGCGCACTACCCGACCGCGATCAACCAGGCCTACGGCGCGACCGCATGGGTCGCCGAGCACGGCAAGGACATCGGGATCGACAGCAAGCGCCTGGCGGTAGCTGGCAACAGCGTCGGCGGCAACATGGCGGCGGTCGTGGCGCTGATGGCCAAGGAACACAAAACCCCGCAACTGCGCTTCCAGCTGCTGTTGTGGCCGGTAACCGACGCCAGCTTCGAAACGCCGTCGTACCAGCAGTTCGCCGAGGGCCACTTCCTGACCAAGGGCATGATGAAGTGGTTCTGGGACAACTACACCACCGACAGCGCCGAGCGGGCCCAGATTCACGCCTCGCCCCTGCGGGCCAGCACCGAACAGCTTCGCGGCTTGCCGCCGGCGCTGGTGCAGACCGCCGAGTTCGACGTGCTGCGCGACGAGGGCGAAGCCTATGCCCGTCACCTGGACGCGGCGGGTGTGCCGGTGACCAGCGTGCGCTACAACGGCATGATCCATGACTTCGGCCTGCTCAACCCGCTGAACGGCATTCCTGAGGTGAAAGCGGCGATGCGTCAGGCGGCCCTGGAACTCAAGACCCACCTGAAGTAAGGACTCAGACGAAAAACGAGCGGTCAAGGATGACCCTTCCATGCAGAAAAACCCGCCGCAACGAGCGCACTCGTTGCGGCGGGTTTTGCGTTGAAGCAAAAAGCTTACTTGGCCGTCAGCGCCGCGTAGCTGTTCATCAGGTTGCGGTAGTTGGGGATCCGCTGCGACAGCAGGTTGCCCAGGCCTTCGATGTCGTTGCGCCAGTCACGGTGCAGCTCACAGGCCACCGCGAACCAGTTCATCATCTGCGCGCCGGCCTGGGTCATGCGGTTCCAGGCAGCCTGCTGTACGGTGTCGTTGAAGGTACCGGAAGCATCGGTCACCACGAACACGTCGAAGCCTTCAGCCAGGGCCGACAGGGTCGGGAACGCCACGCAAACGTCGGTCACCACGCCAGCGATGATCAGTTGCTTGCGGCCGGTGGCCTTGATCGCCTTGACGAAGTCTTCGTTGTCCCAGGCATTGATCTGGCCAGGCCGGGCGATGTACGGCGCGTCCGGGAACATCTCTTTCAGTTCTGGAACCAGCGGGCCGTTGGGACCCTGTTCGAAGCTGGTGGTCAGGATGGTGGGCAGGTTGAAGAACTTGGCGCAGTCGGCCAGAGCCAGCACGTTGTTCTTGAACTCGTTCGGCGAGAAGTCCTGCACCAGCGAGATCAGGCCGGTCTGGTGGTCGACCAGCAAAACCACCGCGTCATTCTTGTCCAGGCGTTTGTAGGGAACGTTGCTCATTTCGAGGCTCCATCATGGGTAGGGACATGTTGTGGCGCCGGTCGGATCGACCGGCGCCGTAGGGTGGGAAATCAGAAGGCGAAGCAGGAACAGCCGAAGGCGCCCCAGAAGCCCTGGAAGTCGCTGACCGGCACGTTCGAATGACGGGCCCGCTCATGACTGTGGGCGTGCACGGCGCAAGGGCCGCTGCAATGATGCACCTGGGCCTGCAGCGGCGCCGTCGGACGCCAGTGCCCCGGCACCTTGGCCACCGGCGACCAGTCCGGCAGCACCGGCAGGCTGCCCGGGCCGAGCTTCTCGAAGTCATCGGCGGCGTACACCACCTTGCCGCCGACCACGGTCAGCACCGACTCGATCCACTTGATGGCCTCTTCCTCGACGCTGAAGAAGTCGGCGCTCAAGGCCGCCAGGTCGGCCAGTTGCCCGACCTTGATCTGGCCTTTCTTGCCCTGTTCGGAGGAGAACCAGGCGCTGCCGTGGGTGAACAGTTCCAGGGCGGTGGCCCGGGACAGGCCTTCCTCATAGAGCGACAGGCCGCCCACGGTGCGACCGCTGACCAGCCAGTACAGCGAGGTCCACGGGTTGTAGCTGGAGACACGGGTGGCATCGGTACCGGCACCGACCGGCACGCCTTCGGCCAGCATGCGCTTGATCGGCGGCGTGGCTTCGGCGGCCTTGGCGCCGTAGCGATCGACGAAGTACTCACCCTGGAACGCCATGCGGTCCTGGATCGCGATACCGCCGCCCAGCGCCCGCACCCGCTCGATGTTCTGCGGGGTGATGGTTTCGGCATGGTCGAAGAACCAGGGCAGGCCGTTGAACGGAATGTCGCGGTTGACCTTCTCGAACACGTCGAGCATGCGGCTGATGGATTCGTTGTAGGTGGCGTGCAGGCGGAACGGCCAGCGATGCTCGACCAGGTGGCGAACCACCGGTTCCAGGTCGGCCTCCATGCTGGCCGGCAGGTCCGGACGCGGCTCGAGGAAGTCCTCGAAGTCGGCGGCGGAGAACACCAGCATCTCGCCGGCCCCGTTGTGCCGCAGGAAGTCATCGCCCTGGTGCAGCTTGACGCTGCCGGTCCAGTTCTTGAAGTCGGCCAGTTCTTCCTTGGGTTTCTGGGTGAACAGGTTGTAGGCGATGCGCACGGTCAGTTGCCCGTCCTTGGCCAACTGCTCGATCACCTGGTAGTCATCGGGGTAGTTCTGGAAGCCACCGCCGGCGTCGATGGCGCTGGTCAGGCCCAGGCGGTTCAGCTCACGCATGAACTGGCGAGTCGAGTTGACCTGGTATTCCAGCGGCAGCTTGGGCCCCTTGGCCAGGGTCGAGTAGAGAATCATCGCGTTCGGCCGGGCCACCAGCATGCCGGTCGGCTCGCCGTTGCTGTCACGCACGATCTCGCCACCTGGCGGGTTCGGCGTGTCACGGGTATAGCCGGCCACGCGCAGGGCGGCGCGGTTGAGCAAGGCACGGTCGTATAGGTGCAGTACGAACACCGGAGTGTCAGGCGCGGCCTGGTTGAGCTCTTCCAGGGTCGGCATGCGTTTTTCGGCGAACTGGAACTCGTTCCAGCCGCCGACCACGCGTACCCACTGTGGCGTCGGCGTGCGGTCGGCCTGGTCCTTGAGCATGCGCAGGGCATCGGCCAGCGAGGGCACGCCTTCCCAGCGCAGTTCGAGGTTGTAGTTCAGGCCGCCACGGATCAGGTGCAGGTGCGAGTCGTTCAGACCCGGAATCACGCAACGCCCCTTGAGATCGATGAGCTGGGTGCCCGCACCCCGCAAGGCCATGGCCTCGGCATCGGTGCCGACCGCTACGAAGCGGCCTTCACGAATGGCCACGGCGCTGGCCCGGGGTTTCTCACGGTCAACGGTATGGAATTGACCATTGAACAGAATCAGATCGGCGTTCATCGCGTCTCCTTCGTCAGGGTAGAAATGGAAAAGGCTCGCCAGCGACTCAGGCAATGCGCCAGATCCCGGCGAAACGATTGTTGAGCGCCAGTCGTCCGGGACCGGCGATGAAAAGGCTGGTGAAGAGGATCAGCAGCAACCAGGCGAACTGGCCTTCGGCGAGGGTCCACTCCGGGTGCACGAACACCAGTGCCACCAGCAATACACAGAGAATAGGCAAGCACGCCAGACGCACCAGTACGCCGGCGATGACCAGCAGCGGGCAGAACACTTCGGCGAAGATCGCCAGCAGCAGGGTCAGGTTCGCGCCCAGGTGGAAGGGGTCTTCGATGTTCTGCAGCTCGGCGCTGTAGTGCAGCAGTTTCGGCAGGCCATGGACCCAGAGCAGAAACACCGCGGCGCTGACGCGCATGAATAGCAAGCCGAAGGCCTGCGCCCGTTCATTCCAGCACGAAGCGTTCATGATCCACCCATCACCAAGAGAAACCACCGGCGTCGGGACGCCGGACTGTTTACCGATAGTGCGGGGGCGGGCTGCGGAAAAATTGAATGTACGTGCTCTCTTTCCAGAGAAGCGGTGTTCAGGCTGTCATCGCGGCCGTCGAGAGCCCGGGCAAGGCTTGATGGCCTCTTCACGGATGAATCCAACTGCCACGCAGCACATGCCTTGAGAGCGGCGCTGGCCTTGTGGGGGACTCATCGGCGAACGCCCTCTAGGGCGCGGGGATGTTCAGTGGCGCGGACATGAACTGCGCAATCCGCGAACGCAGCCAGCGTTCGGCCGGGTCGTTGTCATGTACGCCGCTCCAGGCCATCGACAGTTGCGCCGCATCGATCTCGAACGGTGGGTCCTCGGCGCGCAGGGCGCAACCTTCGACCAGGGCGCAGGCGGCATAGTCGGGCACGGTGGCGATCATCTCGGTCCCCGCCAGCAACGCCCGCAACCCGCTGAACTGCGGTACGCCCAGTACCACCCGGCGGGTGCGGCCGATCTTCGCCAGGTCCAGGTCGATATTGCCGCTCAGGTCGCCGGAGAACGACACCATCGCATGGGGCCGCTCGCAGTACTCGTCCAGGGTCAGCGGGCCAGGGCGGTCGTCGCCCCGCAGCACCTTGCAGGGAATGTCGCGCAGCATCTTGCGCTTGGCGTTGGCCGGCAGGTCGGTGGTGTAGCTCACGCCGACGGAGATCTCCCCGGAGGCCAGCAGCGACGGCATCAGCAGGTAGTTGGCCCGGCGCACCACGACGATGATCCCCGGCGCCTCCTCGCGCAACTGGCTCAGCAACGGCGGGAACAGGCCGAACTCGGCGTCATCGGACAGGCCGATGCGAAACACGTCGCGACTGGTCGCCGGATCGAAATCCTTGGCCCGGCTGACCGCACCGGAGATGGTGTCCATGGCCGGCTGCAGTTCCTTGAGAATCGCCAGGGCCCGTGCCGTCGGCTCCATACCGCGGCCGTTGCGCAACAGCAGCGGGTCGTCGAACAGGTCGCGCAGGCGGCCCAGGGCCGCGCTCACGGCCGGCTGGCCCATGAAGAGCTTTTCCGCGACCCGGGTCAGGTTCTTTTCAAACATCAGGGCTTCGAAAATCACCAGCAGGTTCATGTCGACGCGGCGCAGGTCGTTTCGGTTCATCGGCACAGTCTCCTCATCGGTCAGCCGGGAGCGATCCTCCAGTATCCATCGGCGCCTACCCTCGATACTTGAAAGGATGTGCTCAGTTGCCAGCCTTGTGCCACACCCTGGCCGGACACGGAATTAACAACGTTTAACTCGCCCCTTAACGGCCCTCGTCCAACAATGGTGACCTCAACCCCTACCTGTATTTCCCGTGGGACGGTGCTGACTCGACGTGCTGTGCGCCAGCGCCCCTCACCTCGACACGGACTTTGACCATGGTTCAAACACAGCACATCGCCGCTGCGCCCTGTGCCAGCGAAACCCGCAATTCCACCACCGGCGGCCTGTCGCCCTGGCGGGAAAACCTGGTCAAGCAACTGATCCTCGAGCGCCTGAGCGAAACCCTGGAGATCAGCGAGCTGGCCCGCGCCTGCTCGTTGTCGCGCAGCCATTTCTCCCGGGCCTTCAAGTGCAGCACCGGGCTCTCGCCCCAGGACTGGATTCGCCAGCAGCGGATCGAGCGGGCCAAGCACCTGATCCGCGAGACCGACCTGAGCCTGACGCAGATCAGCCTGGACTGCGGGTTCTGCGACCAGGCGTACTTCTGCCACATCTTCACGCGAAGTGAGGGGATCAACCCGTTCGCCTGGCGCTGCCAACAGTTGGCCGACAGGCCTGCCCGACGGGGTGAGCGCCACCTGTGCTATGTCGAGAAGCCTTGCGCCCGGTAATCCCGAGCTCCACCGCCCTGCCCCTCGCCGCCACACCCTGCCGGTCATCCGTCGTGAAACGGATGGCAGTTGCCCCAGCGGCCAGGGGCAACCTGCCACTACATTGCACAACCGCCAAAACCTGAGGAATATGCACGGATATTGCGTGATGGACAGGGCCTTGCGTGCGCCCCGGATCATCCGCCGCCTCCGTCGACGAACCACGGAGGACGATCAGAAGAAAAAGCGAGCAGGAGTGACCCGTTGACCCTTTCACTCGAGCAGGCCGTGCGTTTCGGCCCCTATCGAACCTATCCCGGACAACGCCTGATTCTGGAGGGCGACCGCCCTCTGCGACTGGGGCGACGGGCCATGGACATCCTGTTGATCCTGCTCGAGCACGCAGGGCAGTTGGTCAGCAAGCAGGAGCTGATGGCCCGGGTCTGGCCCGACAGCGTGGTCGAGGACATCAACCTGCGGGTGCACATCGCCGCACTGCGCAAGGCATTGGGCGACGGCCAGGCCGGGCAGCGCTACATCGTCACCGTGGCCCAGCGCGGCTACAGCTTCGTCGCCCCCTGCCAGCGGGGCCTGCTCGAACAACAGCCGCAAGGCGCCGCGCCGGCCAGCCACAACCTGCCGATACGCCGGACCCGCATGATCGGTCGCCAGGCGCTGCTCGCCGCCATGCTCCGGCACTTCTCGTACCAGCGCTTCATCACCCTGGTCGGCCCCGGCGGCATCGGCAAGACCACCGTGGCGCTGAGCGTCGCCGAGCAACTGATCGGCCGCTATCGGGACGGCATTCGCCTGCTCGACCTGGCCCCGCTCGACAATCCGGCGCTGGCCGCCACGCATCTGGCGACGCTGCTCGAAATTCCCGTGCAGGAGACGGACCCCACCGCCAGCATCGTCGCCTGCCTGCGCGAACGGCAGATGCTGCTGGTGATCGACAACTGCGAACACCTGCTCGACGCCGTCGCGCCGCTGTGCGAAAGCCTGCTGCGGGGCGCCCCGCAGGTGCATATCCTGGCCACCAGCCGCGAGAGCCTGCGAGCCGAAGGCGAGTTCGTGCAGCGTCTGGACTCGCTCGACTGCCCGCCGCCGGCAGCCGCCCAGGACCACGCCCGGGCCCTGGATTTCCCCGCCCTGCAGTTGTTCGTCGAGCGGGCCATGGCCAGCCAGGACAGCTTCGAACTGACCCGGGAGCAACTGCCCCAGGCCATCGAGATCTGCCGCCGCCTGGACGGCATTCCACTGGCCATCGAACTGGCCGCCGCCCAGGTCGACGACCTCGGCCTGGACGGCCTGCTCACGCAGTTGCAGGACAGCTTTCGCCTGCTGGCCCAAGGCGGCCAGACGCCATTGGGTCGCCACCAGACCCTGCGCGCCACCCTGGACTGGAGTTACCAACTACTGACCGCCAACGAGCAGACCTGCCTGCGTCGGCTGGGGGTGTTCCGCGGCAGCTTCACCCTGGATTCGGCCGCCGCGGTGATCAGGGGCGCGAACGTCGAAGCCGATGAGGTGTTCGCCTCGATCACGCAACTGGTGGCCAAGTCGCTGCTGAACGTCGAGGTGGGTGACGAAGAGGTGTTCTACCGGCTGCTCGACACCACCCGCCACTACGCCCTGGAAAAACTCGACCTGGCCTGCGAGTTGCCGGGAACCCGCAGGCGCCACGCCGAACGCTGCCTGGCCCTGATGGAACAGGCCCAGGTCGAGTGGGAACACACCGCTACCGAACGCTGGCTGGAGCGCTACGCCCGCGGCCTGGAAGACTTGCGCGCGGCGCTGGACTGGGGGCTGGGGCCCCAGGGCCCGCAAAGCCTGGCAATCCGCCTGGCGGCCGCCTCGGCGCCCCTGTGGCAGGAGCTGTCATTGCCCAAGGAACACGGCGACCATGTGCGCAAGGCGCTCAAGCTGCTCGAAAGGACGGCCGATCCCTGCCCACGCCTGACCATCGCGCTCAAGCTGGCCCTGGGCAACGCCTGCTACCACAGCCAGGGCGGCAGCAGCGAAACCATCGACACCTTCAGCAGCGCCCAGGCCCTGGCCGAATACCATGGCGAACTCGGCGGCCAGCTCAAGGCGGTGTCCGGGCACATGACCGCCAACCTCAGCAACGGCAACTACCGGCTGGCCCTGGAACTGAGCCGGCAGTTCGACCAGCTGGCGCTGGGCGATACCCCGCTGTCGCTCGGCACCCAGCGCCTGCGGGTGCTGGCGCTGCACTATTCCGGCGACCAGCACCTGGCCCGGGAGCTCGCCGAACAGGTACTGCAGCGCCTGGCCCACAGCGATCACGTCAACCGTTTCACCCGCGACTTTGGCGTGCAGTACGACCAGGGCGTCGCCGCCCTGACCGTCCTGGCACGCATCCTCTGGCTGCAGGGCCTGCCTCAGCAGGCCTGGCGCACCGCCCGGCAGGCACTGGACCTCGCCCTGCAGGTCAATCATGGCACCTCGATCTGCTACACCCTGGCGCTGGCCGGCTGCCCGATCGCCTACTGCAACGGCGACACCGAAACCGCCCGGGAACTGCTGCAGACGCTGCTGGGCCAGGCGCAGAAGCACTCGGTCGCGCTGTTCCAGAACTGGGGCCGGCATTACGCCCAGGTGATCGACAAGCAAACACCGGTCACCCTGATCCCGGCCAGCAGCGGCTTGGTGAAGGAGATCCTGGTGACCCTCGACCGCCGCCTGGTCGACGACGCGTTGCTCGAACGCGCCGAAAGCGGTGCGGCCGGCTGGAGCTGCGCGGAGATCCTGCGCGCCCAGGCCGAAAAGCTGCTGGCACAGCATCACCTGGAAGCCGCCGAAGCCATGCTGCTCAAGGCCATCGACATAGCCCGGGCGCAAGGTGCCCTGGCCTGGGAACTGCGCAGTGCCACCTCGCTGGCACGGCTATGGCAGCAGCAGGGTCGCTATTGCCCGGCCCACGAACTGCTGGCGGCGGTCCATCGGCGGTTCAGCGAAGGCGGCGAGACACCCGACCTGCTCGTGGCTGCGCAACTGCTCGATCAGTTGGAGCCACGCCGGTCAGCCTGAGACCCGCTGCGCCCACCCCAGATAATTGACATGGCGCTGCTCCACCAGGCGCAGGTGCCCGCTACGCTGCAACTGCTCCAGCGCATAGGTGCGGGTGGTGTTGAGCAGGCGGTAACGCGGCGCACCGCTGCCCTGCTCCACTCCCAGCAGCGATTTGTCGGTCAGGCTGGCCAGCAATGGCGGCAGTTGCGCCGGTTCCAGCGGTTCAAAGCCGACGACCGCGATGGCCGCCTCCACGGTGAAGCCCATCTTGAAGACCGCCAGGCGCTGCAACAGCATGCGTTCCAGCGGTGCCAGGCGCTCGTAGCTCCAGTCCAGCGCCGCCTTGAGCGTCCGGTGGCGCGGCTCGGCGGTTCGGCGGCCCTGGGTCAGCAGTTGGAAACAGTTGTCGAGCTGGGCCTGCAGGCCCACCAGCGCCAATGCGCCGATCTGCGTTGCCGCCAGCTCGATCGCCAGCGGCAGACCGTCGAGCCGGCGACAGATATCGCGGACCGCGAGCAGATCCCGCTCGCGCAGGCAAAAACCCTGCTGGCAAGCCCGGGCCCGACTGACGAACAATTGCACCGCCGAGTAGCCCATGGCTTGCTCGACGCTGTGCAGTGCCGACGCCGGTGGCACCGCCAGGGGGGCAGGCGCTGTACGTATTCATCGCAGGCCGCCAGCGGCTCACGGCTGGTGACCAGCAGCGACAGCCGCGGTGCCGCCGCCAGCAACTGCCCGGTCAGGGCCCGGCAGTCGTCACGCAACTGATCGCAGTTGTCCAGCACCACCAGGGTATGCCGTTCGGCCAGGCCGTTCAGGTCGTTGTCCAGTTCCAGGCTGCGCGCCAGTTGCCCGACCACCTGCGCCGGATCCTCGAGCGTGGCCAGGTCGATCATCCACACACCATCGCGGTAGTGCTGCAGCAGCAGTTCGGCGACCCGCAGCGCGGTGGTGCTCTTGCCGACACCGGCCGGGCCGGTCAGGGTCATGAAGCGCCGCACCGGCAACTGACGCACCAGGCTGCCGACCAGCGAATCGCGTCCGGTCACCGGCGTCAGCCGGGCCGGCAGATTGTGCTGGGGCTTGAGTGCGGTTTCCAGCAGGACCGGCAACGCCGCCTGTTCGCGCTGCACCGAGGCAATGAAGCTGTAGCCGCGCTGCGGAACGTTGATGATGTAGCGCTGACCACCCTCGCCGTCACCCAGGGCCCGGCGCAAGGCGGCAATGTGCACACGCAGGTTGATTTCCTCGACCACCGAGGTCGGCCAGACACGGGCGATCAGTTCGTCCTTGCTGACCACACTGCCCGCCTGTTCGAGCAGCACCTGCAGAATATCCAGCGCACGGCCACCCATGCGCAGCGGTCGCTCGCCTTCCAGGACCAGTCGCTGGCGCAGGTGAAAGGCATAGGGGCCAAAGCGCAGCAGCGCATCGCCCGCCCATTGTCTGAGGCTGTTCATCTTTACTCGCGGGCCCGAGCCGGCCCCGACATCGACGTGGCCAGAGCCGACGCGCGAAGTGTTCCAGCGGACCCACACCTCCCTTGCGAAATATCCGCATCCATCTTGGCAGGCATGGGTGACGGAACAACCGTCCCTGGGGGAGCGTTACGGACTTCCCGGTGCGCGAGGCGGACAAACGTGCCTCAGCTGAACTGCTCGCGGTACTGGATGGGGGGCAGCCCGAGTTTTTCACCGAACAGGAAACGCATGTGTCGCACGCTGCCGAAACCGCTCTTGTAGGCCACGGTCTTGAGCGGCAGGTCGGTGCTTTCCAGCAGGCTCCGGGCGTAATCGATGCGGGCGTTCTGGACGAACGCCATGGGCGTCATGTTCGTCTCGCGCAGGAACATGCGCGAGAAATGGCGTGGGCTCATGTTCACCAGGGCAGCCATGCTCTGGATGCTGAACGCTTCGTCGAGGTGTTCGAGCACATGGTTCTGCACCCGGGTCACCGGCGTCTGCTGCGGTGCGACCGCCGCGGTCAGCGGGCTGAACTGCGCCTGCCCGCCATGACGCTTCATCACCACCAGCAGGACCTTCGCCACGTCCTGGGCGACCTTCTTGCCGTGGTCCTCGGCCACCACCGCCAACGCCAGGTCGATGCCGGCGGTGACACCACCGGAGGTCAGCAGCCTGTGATCGCGCAGGTAGATCCGATCGGTCTCGACCATGGCCGCGGGAAAGGCCTTGATCAGGCGCTCGGTGTAGTTCCAGTGGGTGGTGACACGGTGGCCGTCGAGCAGACCGGCATGCCCCAGCACAAAGGCCCCGGTGCAGACCGAACCATAGCTGGTGGCCTTTTCGGCCGCCTGCCGCAGCCAGTCGACCAATTGCGGATGGGTCCGGTTGTAGCCACCGGGACCGCCCGGGACCAGCAGCAGGTCGTAGGCCGACGGCGGCTGGTCGAGGCCCTGGTCGGCCTGGACGCGCACGCCGTTGGAGGCGCGCAACGCTCCCGGTTCGCTGCCAATGGTCAGGAGCTGATAGTGGTCGGCGGGCTTGAGGTAGCGGTTGGCCATGGAGAACACCTCCATGGGCCCGGCCATGTCGAGCAGCAGAAAGTCAGGAAACAGCACCATAGCCACGGTTTTCATTGCTTGGACATCACTTCACTCTCAACGGGGAGCGCCCACACGATCACCCGGGGGATGGCTACCCGGCGCGACTGTGGTGCATGGCAAGGATACAGGAGGGGCGACCCAGACTGTCAACTGGAGAGGGACGGTCTTTCAATTTCCATCTACTTATTGAACTGATGAGTAACCATTAAGCTGCTCCTCACTCGGACGAATCCACGTCCCCCAAGGAGAATTCATCATGCTCACGCTTCGTAAAGCTTCCGACCGCGGCATTGCCAACCATGGCTGGTTGAAGTCGTTCCACACCTTTTCCTTTGCCAACTATCGCAACCTCAACGAGCAGGGTTTTTCCGACCTGCTGGTGATCAACGATGACCGCGTCGCGGCCGGCAAGGGCTTCGGCCAGCATCCGCACCGGGACATGGAGATTTTCTCCTATGTGCTCGAAGGGGCCCTGGAACACAAGGACACCCTGGGCACCGGTTCGGTGATCCGCCCCGGCGACGTGCAACTGATGAGCGCCGGTACCGGCGTGGCCCACAGTGAGTTCAACCACTCCCACGACGAGCTGGTGCACTTCCTGCAGATCTGGATCGTGCCCGACGTCAGTGGCGCCACCCCACGCTATCAGCAGCAGCATTTCAGCGAAGAACAGAAGCGTGGCCGTCTGGCCCTGATCATCTCCCCCGATGGCGACCAGGGCTCGTTGAAGGTCCGCCAGGACGCGCGGGTCTATGCCGGCCTGATCGATGGCAAGGAAAGCGCCAGCCTGGAACTGGCCGAGCACCGCTACGCCTATGTCCACGTCGCCCGCGGCAGCGTCGAGCTCAACGGCCTGGTGCTGCAGACCGGTGACGGCGTGCGGGTACGTCAGGAACGCCTGCTGACCCTGGCCAATGGCGTGGATGCCGAAGTGCTGGTGTTCGACCTGCGCCCCGAAGAACTGCCGCAAATGCCATGAGGCCAAACGCGCCTCTGACCGGCCGGCTGCGGCGCATACCGCTCGACCCGTCATGACGACCAGGCAGGACGGGGCCGAACGCCTGCCAGGCGCCTGCCGGAGGGTACCGTCAACCCGGTACCCACCTAATTTTTCAATCGACCCCATTAGTTTTTCAAATTGCCCCTGTCGACAAGCGGTGGCCTAATTGGAGCTTTGTCATGGAAGGCTCCCACATGGAAAACGTTAGAGCTTCAAGCGCTCATGCCGTCTGGCTGATGGTCAGCGTGGTACTGGTCGCGCTCAATCTGCGGCCCTCGATGGCCGCTGTCGGCCCGCTGCTCTCGGCGATTCGCGGTGATATCCCACTCAGCTTCAGTGCTGCCGCCCTGCTGACCATGTTGCCAGTCATGGCCATGGGCCTGGCAATGTTTCTCGGCATGCGCCTGGCCCTGCGCTTCGGCGAACACCGCACCATCGTCGTGTCGCTGCTGGTGATCGGCCTGGCCACCGCTTCGCGGCTGTACCTGAACAGCACCACCGAGCTGATCCTCAGTGCGGTGCTGGCCGGCCTCGGGATCGCCCTGATCCAGGCGGTGATGCCGGCGCTGATCAAGTCACGCTTCAGCAACAACGTCTCGCTGTTCATGGGGGTGTACGTCACCTCGATCATGGGCGGCGCGGCGGTGGCGGCTTCGTTCTCGCCCTTCGTCCTGGCCCAGACCGGCAGTTGGCGCATCAGCCTGGCGATCTGGGCGGTGCTGGCGCTGGTGGCGCTGGTCATCTGGTACGCCCAGCGCTCGGCGGTACCGGCCTTGCCACAGGCGCCCGGCAAAACCCGGCAGGAGTCGTTCGCCGGTAACTCGCGGGCCTGGCTGCTGGCGATTTTCTTCGGCCTCGGCACGGCGTCCTATACCTGCGTGCTGGCCTGGCTGGCCCCCTACTACGTGGAAAAAGGCTGGAGCGAACAGAGCGCCGGCCTGCTGCTGGGCCTGCTGACCGCCATGGAAGTGGTGTCCGGCCTGGTGACCCCGGCGCTGGCCAACCGCAGCCAGGACCGGCGCCTGGTGCTGGCCGTATTGCTGGGGCTGATCATCGCCGGTTTCTGTGGCCTGATCCTCAGCCCGCAACACTTCACCCTGCTCTGGCCCTGCCTCCTGGGCCTGGGTATCGGCGGCCTGTTCCCGATGAGCCTGATCGTCTCCCTCGATCACCTGGAAGACCCCCGCCGCGCCGGTGGCCTGACCGCCTTCGTGCAGGGCATCGGCTACCTGATCGCCGGCCTGTCGCCGCTGATCGCCGGGGTGATCCGCGACCAGTTGGGCAGCTTCGAATGGGCCTGGTGGTCGCTGGCCGCGGTGATGGCCGTGATGATCCTGATGGTGCTGCGGTTCAACCCCAAGCATTACGCCCAGCATATCCGCTAGTCATCGACGGTCCTTTCAAGCCAGGTCGCCCGGCTTGGCTTGAAAGGACCGCCTCTTCTGCTGCGACCCCCCCCTGCCCCGTCTGTCCCTGTTCAAACCGGGCACGGGGCATTCGCCCACCCGGGCCACTCACCCTCATTCCTGGAGAAACTCATGAAACAAGTCGGTTTCGCTGCCGCACATTGGGGCATGCTGATCTGGGCGCTGCTGATCGCTGCGTCATTCTTCGCTGCCGCCGAAGTCGGCCAATCGATTGACCCGATCCTGCTGACCGGGTTGCGCCTGCTGTTTTCCGCGTTGCTGTTCCTGCCGCTGCTGCTTCTGAACAACAAGTCTGCGCTGACCGCCAGGGGCCTGCTGGCCCACGCCGTGCTGGGCCTGCTGCTGGCGGCGTATTTCGGTTCGCTGTTCGAGGCGTTGCGCTATACCACGGCGGTCAACACCGCGACGCTGTACACCCTGGTGCCGCTGATGACCCTGGGCTTCGAGGCCTTTCTGCTGCCCAGCGCCAGTCTCAGGGCGCGCCTGTTGCCGATGACGCTCGCCGCGGTGGGCGCCGTGCTGCTGATTCTCAAGGGGGCCGCTCCGGGCGAGCTGCCCGCCCCCTACCCGGTGATCGTCTTCATCATCGGCTGCCTGGCGATGGCGCTCTACTCGCCCCTGAGCCAGCGCTTCAAGAACAAGGTGCTCAAAGGACGCGACCCGGTGGCGATGACCTTCTGGAACATGCTCTTCGGCTCGCTGTTTCTGTTGGTGTTCTGCGTATTCAGCGGTGGCTGGCGCAGCGGTGCGCTGCTGACGGGGCGGGATCTGTTCTGGCTGGTGTACCTGGCGCTGTTCGGCACCCTGGCGACCTTCTGGCTGCTGCATCGGGCCATCGGGGTGATCGCCCCGTCGACCGTGATTTCCTATGTCTACCTCAATACCCTGTTCGTGACCCTGTTCCACTGGTTCTGGCTGGGCCAGCAACCGACGCTGGTGGAAGCCGTCGGTGCCGTGCTGGTGGGTGTCGGCATGGGCGCACTGGTGCTGGGCAGCCGTAGCACCAAGCCGGTCCTGGCCTGAGAAACCTCAGCGCAGGACGGTGCCCCGGGGCGCCACCGGGGCCCAGCGTTCCAGTTGACGCTCAAGGAACGCCGCCACTGCCAGCAGACGTGCCTCCTGCCAGTGCGGCCCCACCAGCTGGATGCCGATCGGCAGGCCGGTGTCGGGATCATGGCCGGCGCGAATGACCACCGCCGGCGAACCCGACAGACTGAACGGGAACACGAAAGCGTAGCGATCGCGGTCTTCCAGCGACTCACCATGGGCGAAGGCGACGTCCGGGTACACCGGACAGATGAACAGGTCGTGCTCGGCGAAAAACTTCGCCAAGTGGTAGCGGAAGGTATCGATGGCGATCCAGTCACGCTTGAGCTCATCCACGCTCAACTCGACCTGCTCACTGCGCCGAACCAGTTCCGCCGTGGCCGGGGTATAGGCCTGCTTGCCCATGGCCTGGAACAGTTTCTGCCAGCTACGGCCGGCGTCCGCGCCGGTGATGAACACCCGCCAGAGGATATCGCAGGCTTCGTCGAGCATCGATGGGAGCGCCGGACTCACGTCGGCGACCACACCTTGCAGGCAGGCCTCGACGCGCTGCAGCACCTCTTTCACCGCGGCGCTGGCCCGGGTCCGGCTGGACTCCCAGGACAGTGCCACCCGCAGCTCGCCCAGGGGTTTGCTCTCGGCGAACGGCACATCGACCGTATCCGGATCCTGGCCGTCGGCCCCGCTGATCAACGGCCCGAGCAGCACCAGGTCGTCGACATAGCGGCCCATCACGCCAAACGCCGAGGTCAGGTGGAACAGCCCGGAACGGTCGTTGGGGAACTGGCCGGTCAGTGGTACCCGCCCCTGGGTCAGCTTGAGCCCGCAGATGCCATTGAAATGCGCCGGAATCCGCACGCTGCCACAGGCGTCCGAGGCCAGCCCGGCCGGTGAGCAACCGGCGGCGATGGCCGCCGCCTCACCGCCGCTGCTGCCACCGGCGGAACGCTGGGCATCGTAGGGATTGAGCGTGCGCCCGTACAACAGGTTCTCGGTTTCGAAGGCCATGCACAGCTCGGGCACGTTGGTGATGCCGAGAATGATCGCACCGGCTTCGCGCAGCCGCGCGACCACCGTGGCGTCCTGCCGGCTGGGCTCGCCGAGCAGTTCCTCCAGGCCGCGCGACATGCGGAAGCCGCGCACGTGGCAGACATCCTTGATCGTCAGCGGTACCCCGTGCAGAGGGCCGAGAAACCTGCCGCGGCTGGCCAGTTCATCGGCTTCCCGGGCCTGGCGCAGCAACTCGTCGAGGGACTCGAGCTGAATCACGGCATTGATCGCCTGGTTGCGCTCGGCGATGCGTTGCAGATAGAACTCCAGCAGCTCGACGCTGGTCAGCGCGCCGCGGCGCAGCAGACCGGCCATTTCCCGCAGGGTCAGGGTATCCGGATTGAACATGCTCACCCCTCCGCCTTGCTGCGCAGCAGCTTGTTGGGGATCTGATACATGTTGCGCACCACCAGGGAGAACGCCTTGATCCCCAGCCTTGGCCGCCGGGCGATGGCTTCCAGCGCCTCCTCGGTCATGGTCAGCACATGGCGCAGGGCCTCGGGCGTGATGTTCAGTGGCGGGTAGAAACGCAGCACCGGACGCCGGGCCTTTTCATTCATCGAATGCCCGGCATGGATACCGCGCTTGCCCAGTTCCATGCTCATCAGTGCCTCATACACCGAACCGCGCAGACGCAGGCCGGTCATCAGGCCCACCCCCGGGACATCCTCGATGATAGCCGGATAGCGCTCGGCCAGTCGTTGCAGGCCATGGCGCAGCAGGCCGCCGTTGATCCGCGACTGCTCGACCAGGTCGTGCTCCTCGATGTAGTCGATGGCCGCCAGCGCCGAGGCGCAGGCCACCGGATGGCCGCCATTGGTCCGCTGGTCGGGCTCGATCTCGGCCAGCGGGAACTGCCGGCTCAGCCGCTGGCTGTACATGGCGCAGGCGAACGAGGTGTAGCCACCGGTCAGGCCCTTGGAGAGGATCATGATGTCCGGCACCACGTCGTCATACTGCACCGCGAACCATTTGCCGCAACGGCCGAAGCCGGTCTGGATCTCGTCGGCCACCAGCAGGGTCTCGGTCGCATCGCACAAGGCGCGGATGTTGGCCATGTAGCCCACCGGCGGCACCTGCAGGTGCGCCCCCCCGAGAATCGGCTCGACATACACCGCGCACACGCCCTCGCCCACCGCTTTCTGCAGGGCGGCGAAGTCGCCGTACGGCACGTAGGTCACCTGTGGGGCATGGGTGCCATAGCTGCGATGGTGCTGTTGCTGGCCAAGGATGCTCATCGCCGCCAGCGTCTTGCCGTGGTAGGAGTCGCCCATCACCACGATGCCGCGGCGGTTGCTCTGTACCTTGAGCACATAACGCAGGCTCTGTTCGATGGCCTCGGCGCCCGAAACCATGTACTGGACATCCCCCCATTCGCCCGGCACCACATCCCGCAGGCGCTCGGACAAGGCATGCTGCAGCGGGTGCACACGTCCTTCCGGGACCCAGGCCATGCGGTTCAGCTGGTTCTGCACCTGCTCGCGCACCAGCGGGTTGCGATGGCCGACGATGAACACGCCATAACTGCAGGCACAGTCGATGAAACGCTTGCCGGCATGGTCAGTGACGTAGATACCGTCGGTGTGCTGCTCGACGCTGGTCTTGCCCAGGCGGTAGAGCTTGGCTGCCGAAGCACTCCAGTGGCGCTGGCAATCGTCCAGCAGTTGTTCATGCGGCAGAGTTAAGGACATGGCTGAGAGTCTCCTTGATGATCTGGGCGGCACGCTGGACAGGTTCGGGGCGCGCGGTAACCGGGCACCGCAGAATCAGTTCGCGGCCCCGTGGCACGGTGACGTAGACACCGCGTTCGTAAAGGATCTGGCACAATTGGGCCGGTTTCAGATCGCCCGCCAGCGGCAGGCTGACCCAGCCTCCGTAGGCCACCGCCCCCAGCGGAGCGAGCGTCTGAGCCAGCAGCCGGCCGTTGTCCAGGCACTGCCTGGCACAGTCATGCTGACGCACATAGTCGAGCGCGGTCAGCGCGGCCAGGCAGGCCATCGGATTGCCCGCAGTGGTGCTCCCGTGTTTCGCCGGGCTGCTGCGGCCATAGACCTGGTAGGCCATCTCTTCGCTACAGGTGTAGGTACCGATGGGAATCGCCCCACCGCCCAACGCCCCGCCCAGCACCACGATGTCCGGGCTGTTCTGGTAGCGCTGGAAGCCGAACAGCTGGCCCAGGCTGCCCAGGCAGGTCTGCACATCGACCGCGATCACCGGTGCCGAAGCCTTGGCGGCGCGGGCATACAACTGGTCGAGCAGCGCCTGATCGATCAGCCGCAGGCGACCGCCCTCGTCGATCACCGTGCTGGTATGGCAAACCGCAAAGCAGTCGGCCCAGTCGACCTTGTCCAGGTCGGCGACCTGCTGGATCGCCACCCGCTCGAAGCCGAGGAAACGCTGGATTTCCTGATAGTCCGTCGATGTGCTCAAGCAGCGCCCGTAGCTCAACGAGCCGTAGTCGCCGCCCTGGATGAAGACGATGGTGTTGCCCTTGGGCTTGAGGCCCTTGCACAGTTTCAACGCACCTTCGAACGCCTCGTCCCCGGAACTGCAGACATAGGAGCTGACCAGCGGCGCGGGCAACAGCTCGGACAGGGTGCGGCACAGGCCGATCAGCGGCTCGGACATCAGCACGCGATTGGACAGCCCCATGATGCCGGCCTGGCGGCTGACGGCCTCGATCACCTGAGGTACCTGGAAACCGAAACCGCCGCTCAGGTCGATGATCTTGCGACCCTCGCCGTCGGTATAGGTCTCGTACTGGCCGGTAATGATCTGTTTGTCAGTATTTTTCATGAAAAGCTCTCAACGGTAGCTCAGGGCATTGAAGATGCGTCGGCGGTCATCGACGATGGCCTGACGACCATGCATGACCCGGCGGTTGTCGATCATCACCATGTCGTGGTCGCGCCAGCCGACCGGGTAGGTTTCCTGGGCAGTCACCGCGGCGATTTCGGCCAGGAACTCGGCCGGGATCGGCAAGCCGGAGACGGTATCGATCACCGGCGCCTCATAGTTGAAGGACGGGCCGAGAATGCTGTTGGCGAAAGCCGGACGCTGGCTGAATTCGGAGACCAGGATCGCCGGCGTGCTGAAGGCGTAGTGGATCGAGTCGTCGGCCGGGTTGAAGGTGATCTGCGTGCGTGGGTCATCACCGGTGATCTGCAACAGATCCTCGATGGTCACCGCGGACGGATCCGAGAGCGTCGAGGAATAGTGGCAGACCAGCCGACGCCATTTGTCCCCGGCCACGGTGCGGCTGTAGCGGATCGAGTTGTGCTCGAAGAACTCGCGGCACTCGGCCGACAATTTCCCCAGGACCTTCTCGCCATCGCACAGGGTGGTCTGCGAGCCCTTGCGCGGTGCTTCCTGGCAGTAGAACCAGGTGATGTCGGGCCAGAACGGCGAGTTGCCGTTCTCGCAGTGCAGGCCGACCGCATCGCGCCCGGCATCCACCAGTTGCGCCGCGCCGCCGACCATGACCCGTGCCGGGTCCAGGCTCAACCGCGAACTGTTCTGGCGCACGAAGGCACTGAAGTCTTCGGCGCTGTGGATGCAATTGCGAAACAGCACGATGCCGTAGTGGCCAAGCAGTTCATACAGCTCGGGCTTGCCCAGGCTGGTGAAATGCCGGGGCTCGATAATCGAGACGGCGGGACTTTCAGAGTGATAGGCAGGCGAGTTCATGGGTTGCATTCCCTTGCAGTGTGGAGAAAACAGTGGCGATGTCGGCGCGCTTCGGGCGGCCGGTCACGGTGTAGAGCTGTTCGAGCAGCGGATCGTCCTTGGTCAGCAGCCACAGGCGGCTGGGCCGCTCGATGTCGGAAAAGCGTCGCCCCGACCAATGGGCCAGTTCGGTCCGCTCCGGCAGCGACTCGACGCAGAGCAGGGCCACCAGGCCATGCTCTTCATCGAAAAACACTGCGGCGTCGCGTACCCCCGGGTACTCGCGGTATTCCAGCTCGACCTGCTCCGGGCTGACGTTGCGGCCGTTGGGCAGGCAGATCACATTCTTCTTGCGCCCGTGGACGTACAGGTAGCCATCGGCATCCAGCGAGCCCAGGTCGCCGGTGTCCATCCAGCCATCCTCGGACATCGAACAGGCACTGGGGTCCAGGCCCGAATAACCGCTGAACAGCGAGCTGCTCTTGACCTCGATGGTCTGGTCGGCGCCGATGCGCACCTGGACGTGCGCCAGCGGTTTGCCGACGCTGCCCAGACGCTGGTGCAAGGCAGTGTTCATGCTCACCACCGAGGCGTTCTCGGAGAGCCCGTAGCCCTGGAACACCGGGATCCCATCCTCGGCCAGGGCCTTGAGAATGTCGACGCTGACCGCCGCACCGCCACAGGTGATGTGCACACCCGAATGCAGGTAGCGCGACAGTCGCTCACCCGGCTCGTCGCCCTGGGCCAGTTGTTCGTAGAAACGGTTGAGCATCACCGGCGGCACGGTCATCGCCGTCGGCTCGACCCGCAGCAGCCAGTCGATCAGACGTTGTGGCGAAGCCCCCGGCTCCCCCAACAGCGGCTCCGCTTCCGGCAGGAAAAACACCGTCCCCCCTGCGAGCAGCGGCAGGTAAGCAGCGGTGACCTGTTCCAGCAGCAGGCTCAACGGCACCAGCGACAGGTAGCGACGGTGGGCATCGGCAGGCATCCCCTGACGCAACGAGGCCAGCACGGCCCCTACCGCCGCCGTGCTCAGGCGCACCCCCTTGGGCCGGCTGGTGGTGCCCGAGGTATGGATGATCTTGCAGATCCACTCGTCATCGCCCGCCACATTCAGCAGCGGCTGCTCGATGGCCGGCAGGTCGAGCCGGCGCAGACGCTCCTCGGGGAAGTCCAGCAGCCAGCGCTCGGTCAAGGTACGCAGCCCCGCGTGATCGACCAGGAAGCCATCGCAGCGCGTGGCCAGGTGCTCGGCCTGGGACTGGCTGAAGGCCAGTGGCAAGGGCAATGCGGTGATGCCGGCGAACAGGCAGGCCAGGTCGGCCACCAGCCAGTCACTGCTGTTGCGCGTTGCAATCCCCAGCACCACGCGCTCGCCCGCGCTACCGGCACTGAAGCGCCGTTGCAGCTCGGCGGCCAGGTTCAGGGCTCGCTGCTCCAACTGGCCATAAGTCAGGGTGCCCCCCTGCTCCAGGCCGTTTGCCGCACAATCGACCGCGCAGATGGCATCGCGATTGACCTGCAAGGCCTGCCGCAAGTCGGCAATGAATGCACCGCTCATGGTTGCGCCCTCGCTGGCAGGTCGGTCGGCAACTGACTGAACAGCGTATTGAGGGTCAAGGCGGCGAAGCGCGAGCGTTGCGGGTCGACGCGAATGAAACCGGTCACCGGCTGTTTCGAGTAGTAGCTGCCCCAGCTCTTGCCGTCGTCATTGACCAGACGGTCCGGATCGGCGGCGAGCAGCGGCTCGAACACGATCTGGCAGCTCTCCATCATCTCCCGCACCCGCGGTGTGACCGTGCACAGCAGGTAATGGGCGCCCATGCACCAGGCCAGCAGCGGGATCATGTTGACCATGATGATGCCCGCGGTCAGATGGTGGGAAATCAGGTTGCCAATTTCGGCGATGTTCGAGCGATCGATGGTCTTCTCGAAGCGCCGCGACAGAATCACCTCGATCGGCTCCGACAGGTACTGTTCGGAGAACAACGTCCGGTGATCGGCAAACGTTATACCGGCGCAAGAGAGAATCTGCTCATCGGCATCCTGCGTCAAAGCAAAGTACTGCGGGTTGGGTTCTACACTGGCCTTATAAGAGCTGCGAAATTTTTCTTTCACAACTTCCGTCGCCTGTATCCACAAAGGTGTCTGATTTTCCGTGACACGTACCAACATTTCGTCCTCCTCCGTCCCTGTGCAGGGGTAATCAAAATGTGAGACGCGAATATAGGGAGGAGGCTTCGCCGAGGCTATTTAAAAAATAAATTGCTTCCGCTAATATACAAATAGAATGAATCACTGGAATGTGACGAATTAGCGCCATTGGATTTTCATCGAGACGGATCTCTTATGCTCAATAGCAATTTGCTTAGAAAGCTGGACATGCAGGACCTGATGGTATTTGTTGCGATATATGAGCAGAGCAGCGTTACCGAGGTGTCCGAAACCCTTTGCGTCAGCCAGTCCACCGTCAGCTACTGCCTGAAGAAGCTGCGTACCAGCTTCGAGGACGAGCTGTTCATCCATACCCGCAATGCCATGTGGCCCACCAGCAAGGCCACCAGCATGTACAGTCATGTCATCAACATCCTTAAAAGCATCAATCTCTGTCATTCGGAAACAAAGCCATTCGATCCGGCAAAGAAAGAGATAACGTTCAACATCTGCGCTCCCGAGTATTTCGAGTTACTGATACTTCCGACACTTCTGAAAAGTTTCATCAAAAGCAGTTTCCCGGTCATCATAAACGTTCACAAATTCAACAAGGATATCCCCGCGGAAAAACTTTCAGACGGCCGCCTCGACCTGGTCATTTGTTCCGGGCCAAACTTTCACCGCGACGCCAGAAACTTCAAGTCAAAAGTACTGCTCGACGATGATCTGGTCTGTGTCGTCGACAAGAAATTCACCCCCACCGGAAACAAATTCAATCTGGAAAGTTTTGTTGCCCGCCAGCATGTATTTCCCACGCCCTGGATATCGGATACCAACATGGTCGATGGCTGGCTGGGCAAACAAGGCTATACCCGACAGATCGTCGCCCGTTCCAACAGTTATGTGGCGGCACTGGAAATGATCAACGGGACGGAACTGGTCCTGACCCTGCCCCGGCGCATCCAGATGCTCATCTGCGACGAGACGAAATTCGCCTTCTGCAAGCCGCCGGTGGGCCTGCCCAGCTTCACCATGGACATGCTCTGGGACCGCAAGAGCGGCCAGAACAGCGCCAGTGCCTGGCTGCGCGAGCAGATCGCCAAGGTCTGTGCCTGAAAGGCCTGCCCCACTTCGGACCAGTGCCCTTGCCCGGCACCGGTCCCGCCTTGCCGGAGTTGCACCGCATGAGTGCAATTGATTAGCAACAGCATATGTATCTGTTAAGCAACAGCAGGTATTAATTGAAAAACGTCGGACAATCTATCCATTACGATGCCCCGCCGCACCAAAAAGAGACATCACTGTCCACGGCGCCGGAAGATATCCTTTTAATCCTCTTGCGCCGGGTTCGGATCACCTGCCCTCTTTAAATAGGTTTTCCCCCAGTGGACAGGCAATCTCGGCAATATATTGGCGCCATTGCCTTGTTAATACTCTTTTGCAAATACTGCCATGCCCTTGTTGGCCCAATCGTAGGACAACCGTACTCCCAATACCGCAGGCTCAATAAGCCCGAACGGAACGGCCCCAATCCTTCGACCCGCCCAAGGGGGATAACCGTTCCTTTGCACGCAACACGCGAAGTATTTTCTTACGGCCACCGGAGAATGCACTGACTATCTCACCTGGGGTATCCGGTTCAATTATGTGATCAGGCTTGTTGCCCGGGGCAGAAGCCCCCTTTAGTGGCTTCAATCTTCGAGGCCAGGATATGAACAACGTGCAGACATCCCATGAACGCATCACCCGAAGGACCCGGGGCCGTCGCCAGGGCCTGGGAGGCGAAATGCAAAATCCAGCATCAAGATCCGCCCTGATTCGCGTCGAGAAGCAGATGAATCAGAAGATTGCCGACCTGGGCCAGAGCCTGCGAGCCCCGATCAGGGAGCTGCAAGGCTCGGTCAGGGAACTGCAAGGCGCGGTCAGGCAGCAAGGTGAGCAGATAGCTACCCTGGCCAAGGCCGTCTCCGTGCAAGGGGTTGAGCTTCGAGCGGAAATCAGGGAGCAAGGCAGTGAATTCCGCCTTGCGATGGAGAAACAAGGCCACGAATTTCACCTGGCCCTGGAAAGACAAGGCCACGAGTTGCGTGGTGAGATCGAAAAACAGGGGCATGAACTGCGCAGTGCGATGGAGAAACAGGGCAACGAACTGCGCATGGCGATGCAGAAACAAGGCAATGACCTGCGTATGGCGATGGAAAAACAAGGTAACGAACTGCGCGCAGCCATCAAGGATCAGGGCTTCACGTTGAAGACGTCGATCACCGAATTGAAAATGGACACCGAATCAAGATTCAAACTGGTGTACTGGCAGCTAGGCATCATCTTTGCGGTTCTGATGCTCCCGCTGGGCCGGCTCGCCTTCGACATGATTTTTGGCCAATAGCGGCTCAACCTGGCAGCCCGATCCTTGTTGGCCGCCATTGCCTCCCCCCTCCACGTCAGTTGGCGACAGCCGCGAATCAGGATGTGCGCTGAGCCTCGCTGCGGGGAGCGGTCCGGTCGATCAGGCGAATACTGTCACGCCCGCCACGCTTGGACTCGTAGAGTGCCGCATCGCTGCGTTCGATCAGGGCCGCCAGGCTGCTGGGCGGCTGGTCGAACAGATTGGCGCCGATGCTGAGGGTCACCGCCTGGGGCGTGTCGAACGTCTGGCGAACAGCCTGGTGAAACTGGTCACGCAGCGTGCTGCCCAGATGAATGACCTGCTCACCCGACGTGCCGCCCAGCAGAATGACGAACTCGTCTCCGCCCAACCGGGCAGCCAGTGCACCTTCGGGCAACACCGAACGAATCATCTCGCTCAGCGCCACGAGCAGGCGATCGCCGGCCGTATGACCGTAGAGATCGTTGACCAGCTTGAAGTTGTCGACATCGATCAGCAGCAATGCTCCCGGCCGGGTATCCGAGACCTCTTCGAGCAGGCGCGGCGCACGCACTTCGAGGGCCCGACGGTTGTACATGGCGGTCAACGGATCACGGGCCGCCAGTCGGGCAATACGCTTTTCCCGGCGATAGCGTTCGGTGCCGGTCATCGATAGCGCAATCAGCATGATCGCCATCGCCCCCTCGACCAGCGAAATCTGGATGATCTCGCCACGAAACGCTGCAAGGTCGATCAAAGTGCCGGGGATGATCGTCGACAGGGCCTTGATCAGATAGAAAGCCCCGTGGATCAGCAACACATAACGCAACTGCACCGCCCCCACACTCAACGACTTGCCATGGGGGCGCAGGAGAAAGCTGGCACGCAAGGTCACCAGGGCAACCATCAACGAATTGACCAGCATCATGATCTTCGACCACGACGGGTCATTGGGCAGAAACAGCATGGCGACCCAGACCACGACAACCAGGAACCAGGTACGGGAGAGCCGCGTTTCGGTGAACCGCGCAACCCCCATCAGGAAAAACCAGTGCGCGGTCACCAGCAGGCCGTTGGCGAACCAGATACCCAGCAGCAGAAAGCCGCTTCCACGCAGCAGGGCGAGAGTCGAGCCGATGCTGATCGTTGCGAAACCCGAACTCCAGAACAGCAGTGATGGCTCACGAACACTGCGCCACTCGACCGCCAGGTACAACGCGGCGGCCGCCGCCAGGGCGATCGTGAGTGTCAACAACGTGACGGGGTCAAGCGACATAGACGGACTGGCCTTTCTGACTTACGGGACAAAAGCGTCAATCATAATGCTTTTCATTGCAGACAGCCTGCCCATAGATGGCTTTTTGCCAACTTTCTGACGGACTGAACACCTAGATCGGGAAGTCTTCGATGACTTGCCTGACCCGCGCCAGCACCGCTGGCAACTGTGCCGACGGCACTGAACTCAGCCCCAGGCGCAAGGCATGCGGCGCATGCCGGGTGGTCGCATAGGCCTCGGCCCTGGACACGGCAATGCCGTTTTCGGCCAGAGCGGTGGCGATGCGATCCATGCGCAATGCTTCCGGCAAGCGGAGCCAGAGAAACAAAGAGGCCGGGTGAGCGATCATCTCCATGCCGGCCAATACCTCCCGGGCGATGACCTGCCGACGGCGGGCCTCGTCGCGCAGCCAGCTTTCCTGACGGGCGGCGGTGCCATCGGCGATCCAGCGGGTGGCCATGGCGGTGACCACACTGGGCATGCTCCAGGAACTGGCACGAATCACTTCCTTCACCCGAGCGGCACAAGCCGCAGGCACCACGACGAAACCGAAGCGCAGCCCGCTGGCCAGGCTCTTGGACAGGCTGGAGACATACAGGGTGCGCTCCGGTGCCAAGCTCAGCAGCGCCGGCGGTGCCTCGTCAACCAGATAGGCGTAGCCGGCATCCTCGATCAGCAGGCAATCATGCCGACGGGCAATCGTCACCAGCCGCTGGCGTTGGCTCGCGTTCAGCACCCAACCCAACGGATTGTGCAACGTGGGCATGGTGTAGATCGCCCGAATCCGTCGCTGCCGACACACCTCCTCGAGCGCGTCCAGGTCCGGCCCGTCACTCAAGCCCGGAACAGGCTGCAACACCAGCCCGTGGACACCGGCCAGCATCCTGAAGCCGGGATAGGTCAAGGCATCGACGGCCACCTCGTCATGCGGTCGGAGCAAGGCTCGCACACAAACGTCCAGCCCCTGCTGCGCACCGTTGACCAGGAACACCTGTTGCGCGTCAACCGCCAGGCCGCGTGCCCTGGCCAGGAACTCGCCGACGATGCGCCGCTCGTGGCGCCGCCCGCCCGGCGGCTGCTGGTGCAGCAATGCCGCCAGGTCGCCGCTGTTCGCCAAGTCGCGCAACAGGCTGCGCAACTGTTCCGCCTGGCCCGGCCAGACGGGATGGTTGAACGACAGATCGATCGCACTGGCGCTCAGCCGCGCCTCATCGCCACTGTCCCATTCGCGCTGCTGGGGTCGATCACGCACGAAGGTGCCCCGCCCCGTCTCGCCGACCACCAGCCCCATGGCCTTGAGCCGGGCGTAGACCTTGCTCGCCGAAGCGATCGCCATGCCGTGCTGGCGGGCGAGCTGGCGATGGGTGGGCAACGGCGTGCCGGGTGGCAGGCGGCCACTGCGGATATCGGCCACCAGCGTTTCGAGCGCCCGGGAAACAGAAGAAACAGCCATCGGGGGATGTCCCTAGGACAATTTTTTGATTGTTCCATTCTAGGCGCACACACTGCAAACGCCCAATCGCTGGCACTCACTCGACAGGAGGTTGCATGACCGCACCCGTTCGTCCACTCCCGGTACTGGAGTACCTGCAGCGCCAGCTTGACGGCACGCTGGCTGACAGTGACATCACCCATATGCAGTACCCCACGGCGATTTCCCGCCTGCTGGGCTTTCGCCTGGTCGCCATCGGCGAGGCCACGGCGACCCTGGCACTCGATGCCGATGCGGCGTTGCACGGCAACCAGCAGGGCACGGTCCACGGTGGGCTGCTGTGCGAGTTGGCCGACGCGGCCATCGGTACGGCCCATTCGACGTTGATGCAGCCAGCGCAAAGCTTTACCAGCATCGATCTCAAGGCGACCTTCCTGCGCCCGGTCTGGAAGTCGCGACTGCACGCTCGGGCCAGGGCGACTCACCTGGGTCGAACGATCAGTCATTATCTGTGCGAAATCGAACGCGAAGATGGCAAGCTCGTTGCCAGTATCACCAGTGCGGTGATGACGCTGCGCGACGAACAGGCCAGGGGCCGCTGAACGTGCGCAGCTCGGGAACGGACAGCCGGAACCTCAGAGATGATCCGCGTCGATCACCGCCTTGGCGAAGGCCTCTGGAGCCTCTTGCGGCAGGTTGTGACCGATACCGCCGCTGATCAGGCGGAACTCGTACTTGCCGGTGAAACGCTTGGCGTAATCCTCGGGCGCCGGATGCGGCGCACCGTTGGCATCACCCTCGAGGGTGATGGTCGGCACGCTGATCGATGGCGCCGTGGCCAGTTTCTGTTCCAGCGCGTCGTATCGAGGCTCGCCCTGAACCAGGCCCAGGCGCCAGCGGTAGTTGAAGACCGTGATGTCGACATGGTCGGGATTCTCCAGCGCCTTGGCGCTACGGTCGTAGGTGGCATCGTCGAATGCCCATTTCGGCGAAGCCGTCTGCCAGATCAGCTTGGCGAAGTCATGGGTGTTCTTCTCGTAGCCGGCACGACCGCGGTCGGTGGCGAAATAAAACTGATACCACCACTGCAATTCGGCCTTGGGCGGCAGCGGGTTCTTGCCAGCCGCCTGGTTGCCGATCAGGTAACCGCTGACCGAGACCAGTGCCTTGACCCGCTCCGGCCACAGGGCCGAGACGATATCCGCCGAGCGCGCCCCCCAGTCATACCCCCCCAGCACGGCCTGCTTGATCTTCAGCGCGTCCATGAAGTCGATGACGTCGCTCGCCAACGCCGCGGGCTGACCGTTGCGCAGGGTCTTCGCGGAGAGGAAATGGGTATCGCCGTAGCCACGGGCATAGGGCATCAGCACCCGGTAGCCCTTGGCGGCCAGCAACGGCGCGACGTTGTCATAGCTGTGAATGTCATACGGCCAGCCGTGCAGCAGAATCACCACCGGACCATCGGCCGGGCCGGTTTCGGCATAGGCCACGTCAAGCAGCCCGGCCTTGATGTGCTTGAGGGGGCCGAAAGGCGAAGGTGCGGAGTGGGAGGTGCTGGCACTGGTCGCATCAACCGTTGCCGAGGCAGCCGCCTGCGCCTGGGTCGCCCCGAAAATGCCGAACAGGGCGAGTGCGAGCATCGACGAACCGGCCAGGCGGCCCAGGCCGTTCCTGTTGTTGTGCAGTGCCTTCTTCATGGTGATCTCTCCGTTGCCAGCCATGGGTCAGGGGTCTGGATGACGCCCTGCAAACCGTGGATGCATTTGACCGCCATGACGTATCCGGCCTGTGTCGAGTTCCGGGCCATTGGGAAAGCCTGTGTATCGCGCAACGGCCAGGATACACACTGATACAAAACCGCCTGCAAATCGCCTGTGTCGCTACGCGAAGCCTGCCCCGCCCACAAGGTGTCGGGACAGGCGATGCCATGCACAGGGGCAAACCCTTTTCTCTATACCCAGCGCTTGAACAGCACGCTGGCATTCACCCCACCGAAACCGAAGCCATTGGACAGCGCATAGTCCATCGACAACGGTCGGGCCTGACCACGGACCAGGTCGAGCCCTTCGGCTGCCTCATCGGGGTTCTCCAGGTTGAGCGTCGCCGGTGCCACCTGATCGCGCAACGCCAACACCGCGAAGATCGCCTCGATGCCGCCGGCGGCCCCCAGCAGATGCCCGGTGGCGGACTTGGTCGAGCTGATCGCCGGGCCGCCCCGGGTACCGAACACGGCCTTGATCGCCGCCAGTTCGCCCTTGTCACCCACCGGCGTCGAAGTGGCATGGGCGTTCAGGTGACGGACCTGCGAGGGGTCGATCCCGGCCTGCAGCAGCGCCTGCTGCATGGCACGGCGGGCACCGTCGCCGTCCTCGGGACCGGCGGTCATGTGATAGGCGTCGGCACTGGTGCCGTAACCCACCAGTTCGGCCAGCGGCGTCGCGCCACGTGCCAGGGCATGCTCCAACGCCTCGATCACCAGCAGGCCGGCGCCCTCGCCCATGACAAAGCCGTCACGGGCCTGGTCGAACGGTCGGGAAGCCCGTTGCGGGGTCTCGTTGAAATCGCTCGACAGCGCCCGGGCCGCCGCGAAACCGGCCAGGCTGACGCGGTGGATACAGGCTTCGGCCCCACCGCAGATCGCCACGTCGATTTCCCCGGCCCGGATCATTCGCGCGGCATCGCCGATGGCCTGGACGCCCGCGGCACAGGCGGTCACCGGCGTGCCGAGCGGCCCCTTGAAACCATGACGGATCGACACATGCCCGGCCGCCAGGTTGCCCAGAAACGACGGGATGGTGAACGGCGACAGGCGCCCCGGCCCCTTGCTGTCGGTCGTCCGCACCGCCTCGGCAATGGCCGGGAAACCGCCGACTCCGGTGGCGATGATGGTACCGGTACGGGCCTGCGACTGGAGCGTATCGGGCGCCCAGCCTGCCTGGGCCAGCGCTTCCTCGGCCGCCGCCAGGGCAAACAGGATGAAGCGGTCCATCTTGCGCTGCTCCTTGGCCGCCAGCAGCAGGTCGGGATCGAAGCCCGCCTCCGGGTCCTGGGCGCGGTCCGGGACCTGGCCGCCGATGCCGATCGCCAGGTCACCGATCAGGTCTTGCGGCAGCGGCCGTATCCCCGACTGTCCGGCCAACAGCCGCTGCCAGTTCGACTCCACACCGCAGCCCAACGGGGTCAGTGCGCCCATGCCCGTGACAACGATACGTTTGTTCATGACAATCCAACTCCTGCAGGTTATTGAGCAAGGTAATGGCCTGTGGACGTTACTATCATCATGAAAGTAACATATGACCTCACAAAAATCCGATTCCCCCTGCAGGAGCCGTCATGCAGCGCAAAACCCTGGCCCATGCCGAATGCCCGATCGCCCGCAGCCTCGAGCGGGTTGGCGAATGGTGGAATATCCTCATCATGCGCGACGCCCTGCAGGGGCTGAAACGCTTCGACGAGTTCTCCCGCAGCCTGGACATCGCCCCCAATATGCTCACCCGGCGCCTGAACGGGCTGGTGGAAGACGGTTTGCTCGAACGCCAGGCCTACAGCCAGCGCCCGCTGCGCTACCAGTACGTACCGACCGCCAAGGGCCGGGATTTTCGCGTGGTGCTGATGGCGCTGGTGGAATGGGGCAATCGCCATTACGCGCCGGAAGGCGAAAGCGTGCAGATCGTCGAACGCGAAAGCGGACGGCCACTGCACTTCATGCTGGCGGACGTCGCCGATGGCCGTCCGGTACCGCTGCAGAACAGCACCGTGAAGCCCGGGCCGGCCGCCAGCGAACAGATGCGTCAGCGCCTGGAAGGTCGCCGGGACGACGCCTGAGTTCAGCCTGGCCGGGCGCGACCGTGTCATCCCTGACGGCACGCGCAATTTCAGAAACGTCCCACGCCAGCCGGTTGGTCATTTGCGGTAGGGTCGACGCGAACCCACAACCGCCCAGGGATGAGCACAATGACCGAAAAAGCAGTAATCGTTTTCAGCGGTGGCCAGGACTCGACGACCTGTCTGATCCATGTCCGCCCCCTGTACAACGAAATCCATTGCATCACCTTCGATTATGGCCAACGCCACCGTGCCGAAATCGAAGTGGCGCGGCAACTGGCCAAACAATTGGGCGTCACCACGCACAAGGTATTGGACACCACGGTGTTGAACGAACTGGCCGTCAGCAGCCTGACCCGCGACGCCATACCGGTCCCTGCGGCCAACAGCCTGGCAGGCGGCGTGCCCAGCACGTTCGTGCCGGGCCGCAATATCCTGTTTCTGACACTCGCATCGATCCATGCCCACCAGCTCGGTGCACGAACCGTGGTCACCGGCGTCTGCGAGACGGACTTTTCCGGCTATCCGGATTGCCGTGACCACTTCATCAAGGCGCTGAACCCGGCCATTGAATTGGGCCTGGACTACCCGTTGCGGATCGAGACTCCGCTGATGTGGTTGAGCAAGGCCGAAACCTGGGCATTGGCGGACCACCACGGAGAGTTGGAGCGGATTCGGCGGGAGACCCTGACCTGCTACAGGGGCGTGAAAGGAGATGGCTGTGCCGAGTGTGATGCCTGCCATCTTCGCGCGAAGGGGCTGGAGCAATTCCTGGGTCATCGGCGCGAGGTCATGGGTAGCCTGAAAGAAAAACTGGGTCTCTGACGACACCCGCTCAAGGGGACGAGCCACTTCCATGGCTCGTCTTTCCCCCTATGCCGGCTGAGCCTGGAAAACATAGCGTCTGAACAGTGCCCTGGCGCCATAGGCAGGCAGCACATTGAAGAAGGCAAAAAACATCTTTATGACAATCTGCACATAGATCAGACCCAGGATTTTCTCATTCGGCATCGTTCCATAAAAAAGCACAAAGCAAAAAATAAAACTGTCGATGATCACGGCAAAAAAAGTACTGACAAACACGCGCAGGAAAAGAAACCTGGAGTTCGTAAGCCGCTTTATCCTGCATAACAGGTACGAATTCACATACTCGGAAAACAGAAACGAAACCGAGGAAGCAATCAATGCCGAGGAAACATGGCCGACCACCTCACCGTAGGAGGCCCCAAGTGCCCAACCGGGCAGGCCCGGGGCCCAACTGGAAAGACTCAGCAGCAACAGGATGAAAGCATTGTTCACAAAAGCAAACAATATCGCCCGTCTTGCCAGCCTGAGCCCATAGGACTCATTCAACAGGTCCACGACCAGAAACGTCAGCGGATAGAGAAACACACCAGGGGTCACGACAACGTCCAGCGCTTCGACATGTATGAGCTTTGCCGCAGAGACATTGGTAAAAATGTAGATGGCGCATAAAGCCAGATTGAGGGCCACATAGGTCATCCAGGAGCGCTCATTCCGGTCATTCATTTCGTAGGCTGTCAACACGGAGCCACCCGAATAGAATTTCCGGTAAACCTCCTTGATTTCAGACTTGTTCAAGTCATCCAGCATTTCACTTTTCAGCAGCTCATCCAGCCTCACCTTGATGACCCTGCCTGTAGAAATCAACATGACCACGGCGAGGCTCTTGTTATTTTCAAAACCCAATAACTTATACCTGCTGTTTTCGCTCTTCCTGTGCTCAACCATTGAACCGTTCCTCGATGATATCGCCCACCAGCAGAAAAGCCGCAGAGTCCACAAGCGCCTCGCCCACCACCTGCAACTCGTTGGTTTCCCTTTCATAAACCAGCTTTTGCCCTTCGCCGCCAGACGCGCTCCTTCTGACGATCAGCAAGTCTCCCGGCTCATTGATGCCTCGAATACCATTTTCCAGAAGCACCCCGATCAGGTTGCAAGCCGCCCCGAAATAATAGGTCAGTGGATGACTGACGACCAACTCACCGATTCTCCTGTCAAGTTTATCGGGTAACGAGCGCTCCCTGATAATCGGCACCGCCGCCGGATTCATGTTTCCACGCAGGGAAACACTGTTTTCTACAACTTCCCTGCGTTCAAGATCGACGGTTTCTATTTCCTGGTAGGAAACCCCAAAGAAGTCAGATATCTTGCGGATGGTCGATTGCTGTACGTTGACCACCCTACCTTCCAGAATATTGTAGATCGTCGTCCTGGTCAGCCCACTGGCACTGCATAACGACAACCTTGTCTCGCCGCGACTCTTCATGAGGTATCTGATATTGTTCTTCAGATTCTCCACCTTGTCCCTTTTGTACATACACACCACTTCCTTATCCTCGCAAAGACAACACATCTTCGTATATCAGCCGGAAAATCCTTTCAACCTGAAATCACCTTATACACACTACCCTGGAAAATCACCTTGATAGCACCCCACGAATAACCAGACACCTTCCTACCACGATACCGCCGTCATCGAAACACCAGAACAACCTACACATCAAAACAAGAAAATCCTTACGGAAAAATATTACACCCACCCAACAAAAACAAACCTCCCACCCTTTTAATAGAATTACCTCACAGAACTTTCCTACGCCAACGGCTTATTTTTACCGATGTTCATTATTTTGATTAATTCAATGGAGTTTTTCTGGTAATAACTAGCGGTCCGTCCGCTCATGTGACTGCCATGCAATGCCGCTTGCCCATGAGTCCGACACCCACCCCGCAAGGAGCTCAAGCATGAAAAAGGCCACCCCCCACGCCCCGGAGTCGGACCGCTTCCTTTCCAGGTGCAACCCTCAAAGGTGTTCACAACCTGCGAGCCGCTGGCCGCCGCTCTTCACCGTAGTGCCAGATATCGACACCCGATCACTGCTCTGTCACGCCAGCGAGACCCTTGCCTCCTTGAACGTCATGACCACCGACCTGGCCAGCGAACTGGAAGGTTCACACCGCAGCGTCGTACTGGCGGTGCAGCAACTGACTGAGCTGGGGGAATTGCTGGTCAACCGGGCGTTGAACAATCTGGAGCCACCGGCAGGACTGTCTGAAGCCGTAGTGGAGAACCCATGCTGAATCCGGCTCGCCAGCCCAGATAGGACATCCGCTTTGCCCAGCCCCCCGATCAGCGCCTGAAAAAAGGCATTGTGCTATCTCGAAAAGCAATGTTATTTTCATAACAAGCAACATGAAAATGACATAGATATAACAACTCAGACGCTGGCACGCCGACATGTCCACGGAAAAAAACCGCTTCCTGCAGCAACTGGAGCAACAGTTCTCCAGCCTGACCCCGACCGGCAAGCGCATCGCCAGCTACCTGCTGGGCAACCCGGAACAGCTGCCGTTCGAGTCGGCCGACAGCATCGCCCAGCACGCCTCGACCACTGGCATATCCGTGGGGCGTTTCCTGCGTTCACTGGGTTACCAGAACATCGACGACGTGAAGAAGAGCCTGCGTGGCGAGGCTCCGGCGTCCTGGCTGATCACCGACCGCATCGGCGCCTTTCGGGCCGAGGCCAACCAGGGAGACGCCCTCGACCGCTCCATGCATCGCGAAATCGAGGCCATCGAGCATGCCTACGGTCTGGCACGCAGCGAGGCCTTTGCCCGGATCGTGCAGCGCATCCATGCAGCCGATGCCGTATTCATCCTGGGGATCCAGTCGACCCGCGGGATTCTCACCGCCTTCCACAGCCACCTCGAATACATTCGCCCCAAGGTCTACTACGTCGACGGCCTCTCGGGCATCTATGCCGAAACGCTGAACTCCGGCTTCGCCAATCCCTACGCGATCATCGCCGACTTCCGCGCCTACTCCAGCGTGGCCCAGACCTTCTGCCAGGTGGCCAGGGACAACGACCTGCCCCTGGCGCTGATCACCGACCTGCAATGCCCCTGGGCCCGCGACCATGACCTGGACCTGCTGCAACTGAAAACCGATGTCGGCCAGTTCTGGGACTCCCTCGCACCACTGACCTGCCTGCTCAACCTGGTGGTCTCGGCGGTGGCGGAGAAGTACGGCGATCGGCTCGACGAGCGCCTGGCCCGTAACCGCCAACTGCAGAAAGCCTTCGGCCAGTTCGAAGGTTGATTCAACGCCCAGCAAGTCCCAACCGGAGTGTTTGTGTGAACAGCAACCCCCTTGTAGAAATCGATGCCCGGCGCTACCAGGTGCAGATCGAAATGATCTACGCCAGCGCGGACAACCTGGCCGGGAAAGTGATCTACCCCACTGCCCGCTGCCGGCTGCACCGCGAAGCCGCCGAACGCCTGGAACTGGCCAGCCGGCTGGCCCGCCAGGCTGGCTATACGCTGCGCATCTATGACGCCTATCGCCCCCCCTACGCCCAGCACCTGCTGTGGGAGGCGCTACCGAACAACGACTACGTGCGCGACCCGCACCTGGGCTCGCACCACAGCCGTGGCGTGGCGGTGGACCTGACCCTGGTCGACAGCGACAACCAGCCGCTGGACATGGGCAGCGCCTTCGACACCATGGAAGAACGCTCCCATCAGTTCTACCCCGACCTGCCCGCCCTGGTGCAGCGCAATCGCCTGCTGTTGCTCGGCGTGATGCTCGCGGCCGGATTTCAGGCCATCGCCACCGAGTGGTGGCATTACGAGCTGCCCAATGCCGACGACTACCCCCTGCTGGAGGACGAATAGACAAACGCCCAGTAACCGTTCCAACCCGATACCAACGCGGCCAGAGAGCCTCGAACGCTACGCAGCACAGCCGCCTCAAAGGGGCTGAAAACAACAATAACCCGCGCGACTTACGCTTCACCTGCAACTGCCCGGTTATAGCTTTTATAAAAAACCTGACGAACTTCCATACATCGAATGATCAAGGAAACCGGCATGAACCCAATCGACACCGTGACCCGCAAGACCGTCCCCGGCACCGGCAAGCTGCTGCTGACCCTGCTGTGCAGCGCCCTGAGCCTCGGCGCCTGGCAGGCCACCAGCGCGGCCACGCCACAGGACACGCTGGTCATCGGCAAACCCGCCGACCCACAGACCCTCGACCCGGCGGTGACCTTCGACAACAACGACTGGACCATCACCTACCCGTCCTACCAGCGCCTGGTCGGCTACAAGGTCGAAGGCGACAGGAGCAGCACCGAGGTCCAGGGCGACCTGGCCGAAAGCTGGACCGTCTCCCCCGACAACCTGGTCTGGGAGTTCAAACTCAAGGCCGGCAATAAGTTCGATGACGGCGCACCGGTGGACGCCGCCGCCGTGAAATTTTCCTTCGACCGCCTGATGACCCTCAAGCAAGGCCCGTCCGGCGCCTTCCCCGAGGACATGGTGGTCTCGGTGGTCGACCCGCAGACCATCCGTTTCACCCTCAAGACACCGTTCGCTCCGTTCCTGTTCACCCTGGCCCACAACGGCGCCTCGATCATCAACCCGGATGTGGTGAACAAGAGCAGCGACGTCAACGCCTGGCTGTCCAGCCACACCGCCGGTTCCGGCCCCTTCCGCCTGAGCAACTGGCAGAAGGGCCAGTCGCTGACCCTGGAGCCGAACAGCTATTTCGCCGGTGCCAGGCCGGCGCTGAAAAGCGTGATCATCAAGATCATCGCCGAGCCGTCGGTACGCCGCCTGCAACTGGAAAAAGGCGACCTGGACATCATCGAGGACATGCCCGAAGACCAGCTCAGCGTACTGGCCAAGAAGCCCGGGGTGGCGGTCAGGGAATTCCCGTCGCTGCGCGTGACCTACCTGTACCTGAACAACAAGAAGGGCCCGCTGACCAGCGTCGACGCCCGCCGTGGCATCACCGAGGCGGTGGACTACAGCGGTATCGTCAAGGGCATCCTCAAGGACAAGGCCAAGCTGATGAACGGGCCGATCCCGGATGGCATGTGGGCCTACGACAGCACCCTGCCGGCGATGAAGCAGGACCTCGCCGCAGCCAAGGCAAGCCTGGCCAAGGCCCCGCAGAAAGTCACCAACCTGAGCTACCTGTACTCCGACAAGGACCCGAACTGGGAACCGATCGGCCTGACGCTGCAGGCGGCGCTGGCCCCGCTGGGAGTCAACCTCAAGCTGGAAAAACTCGCCAACGCGACCCTGCGCGAGCGCGTCGGCCAGGCCGACTACGACATCGCCGCCGGCGCCTGGAGCCCGGACTTCGCCGATCCGTACATGTTCATGAATTTCTGGTTCGACTCCAGGATGCAGGGCCTGCAGGGCAACCGCTCGTTCTACAGCAACCCCGAGGTCGACAAGCTGATCCGTGAAGCGGCGGCCACCAGTGACACCGCCAAGCGCGTCGAGCTGTACCAGACGGCGCAGAAAAGGGTGCTCAAGGACAGCGTCTACGCCTACCTCTACCAGAAGAGCTACACCCTGCCGATGCGTGATTCGGTCAAGGGCTACGTGTTCAATCCGATGCTCGAACAGGTGTTCAACCTGGGCAGCATGAGCAAGTAAGCCTGCTCGCCCGCGCCGGTCGTTCGCGACTGGCGCGGCGTTCCCGTCGTTCGTGTGACTGAGGTGCCAGATGGCCTTCCTGACTCTGTTGCGCAAGCGCCTGCTCGGCCTGGTACTGGTCGTGTTCGGTGTTTCGCTGATTACCTTCGCAATTTCCCACCTGATCCCTGGGGACCCGGCCCGGCTGATCGCCGGCGATCGCGCCAGCGATGAACTGGTGGCCGGCATCCGCCACCAGTTGGGCCTGGACCTGCCGCTGTATCAACAATACGGCCGCTACCTGATGGACCTGCTGCACGGTGACCTGGGCACCTCGATCCGCACCAACCGGCCGGTGCTGGAAGACTTGCAGGCGTTCTTCCCCGCTACCCTGGAACTGGCGCTGGTGGCGCTGCTGTTGGCCATTCTCGTCGGCGTGCCGCTGGGCGTGCTGTCGGCGGTCTACCACAACCGCGCCATCGACCAGATCGCCCGCACCCTGGCGGTGACCGGCATTTCCACCCCGGCGTTCTGGCTGGGCCTGGGCACCATCGTGCTGTTCTACGGCCAACTCGGCTGGCTGCCCGGTGGCGGTCGCCTGTCCGAAGGGCTGACACCCCCACCGACCTTCACCGGTTTCTACCTGATCGACTCGCTGCTCGCCGGCGACGGCAGCCTGTTCGGCGATGCGCTGCAGCACCTGATCCTGCCCGCCGCCACCCTCGGTTTCGTGACCCTGGGCGTGGTCGCCCGGCAGATCCGCTCGGCGATGCTCGATCAACTCGGCGAGGACTACATCCGCACCGCCAGGGCCTATGGCCTGTCGCGCTGGACGGTGATCCTGCGCCATGCCCTGCCCAACGCGCTGATTCCTTCGGTCACCGTGCTCGGCCTGACCCTCGGCGATCTGCTCTACGGCGCCGTGCTGACCGAAACCGTGTTCGCCTGGCCCGGCATGGGCGCCTATGTGGTCAAGTCGATCCAGTCGCTGGATTTCCCGGCGGTGATGGGCTTCGCGATCCTGGTGTCCTTCATCTATGTGCTGCTGAACATGGCCATCGATCTTCTGTACCGCGTGATCGACCCACGCATCGGCGAGGTGAGCTGAAATGTCCGTCCCCTTGAGTGCAACCCGCAGCCCGCGCTGGAGCGACACGTTCGCCTACCTGGCCTACCAGGTCCGCCGCAGCCCCCTGACCCTGGCGGGCCTTGCGATCACCTCCATCGTGCTGCTGTGCATGATCTTCGCGCCCTGGCTGGCCAGCCACGACCCCAATGCGCTGAACCTGGCCGAGCGCCTGGCCGAACCCTCGGCCGAGCACTGGTTCGGCACCGATGAAGTCGGCCGGGACCTCTTCAGCCGCGTGTTGTTCGGCAGCCAGCAGTCGGTCGGTGTCGGCCTGTTCGTGGCCTTTGCCTCGTGCCTGATCGGCGGCCTGCTGGGCTGCTTTTCCGGCGTCATTGGCGGCCGCTTCGACGCGCTGGTGATGCGCCTGATGGACATCATGCTGTCGGTACCCTCGCTGGTGCTGATCATGGCCCTGGCCGCCGCCCTGGGCGCCAGCCTGTTCAACGCCATGCTGGCGATCACCCTGGTGCGGATTCCGTCCTACGTGCGCCTGGCCCGCGGCCAATCCCTGAGCATCCGCCAGATGGGCTACGTCAAGGCCGCGCAGACCTTCGGCGCCGGGCGCTGGCACCTGGTGCACTGGCACGTGGCGCGCAATGCCATGCCGCCGTTGCTGGTGCAACTGAGCCTGGACATCGGCAGCGCCATCCTCATGGCCTCGGCGCTCGGTTTCATCGGCCTTGGCGCCCAGCAACCCACCGCCGAATGGGGCGCGATGGTCGCCACCGGGCGCAACTACATCCTCGACAACTGGTGGTATTCGACCTTTCCGGGCCTGGCGATCCTGATCACCGCCACCGGCTTCAACCTGCTCGGCGATGGCGTACGCGATCTGCTCGACCCACGGCAACAGGGGAAATGACCATGCCCATGCCCACACCCGCTCCCGTCCTGGCCATCGACAACCTGAGCCTGGAGTTCCCGGCCTATAAAAACAACGTAAAGGCGCTCAACGGCGTCACCCTGCACGTCAATCCCGGCGAGATCGTCGGCGTGGTCGGCGAGTCCGGCTCGGGCAAGTCGGTCACCGCCATGCTCAGCATGCGCCTGCTGCCCGAACGCAGCTACCGCATCACCGCCGGCAGCCTGAGCATGCTCCAGCGCGACATGCTCGCCGCGTCCGAAAAGGACCTGCTGCACATTCGTGGCCGCGATGCGGCGATGATCTTCCAGGAACCGATGACCGCCCTGAACCCGACCCGGCGCATCGGCCGGCAGATGCTCGACGTGATCATCCACCACCAGAAGATCAGCGCCGCCGAGGCCCGCCAGAAGGCCATCGCCCTGCTGCGCGACATGCACATCGCCAGCCCCGAGCAGGTGCTGGACGCCTACCCCTTCGAACTGTCCGGCGGCATGCGCCAACGGGTAATGATCGCCCTGGCGTTCTCCTGCGAACCGCAGTTGCTGATCGCCGACGAGCCGACCACGGCGCTCGATGTCACCGTACAACGCCAGGTGCTGCTGTTGCTGCGCGAGAAGGCCCGGCAGAAAGGCACCGCGATCCTGCTGATCACCCATGACATGGCACTGGTCTCGCAGTTCTGCGACCGGGTCTATGTGATGTACACCGGGGCCGTGGTCGAGCAAGGCAACACCGCCGAGGTGATGGGCAATCCGCAGCATCCGTACACCCGCGGCCTGCTCAGCGGCCTGCCGGAGATGGTCGAACCGGGCCAGCCGTTGCAGACCATTCCCGGGCAGGTACCGAACCTGGCCGCCCTGCCCGAGGGCTGCACCTTCGGCGAACGCTGCCCACATCGCATGCCCGCCTGCGCCCAGCGTCCCTCCCTCACCCCCATCAACGGCAACGAGCAACGCAAGAGCGCCTGCTGGCTGCCGGCCAAGGAGCTGTCGCAATGAACAGTGCCATCATTCATCCGCGGCCGGAAACGGCGCCCGAGATCCTGCGGCTCGACGACGTCCGTGTGCGCTTCCCGGTGAGCAGCGACTGGCTCGGCCGCCCACGGGGCTACGCCCATGCGCTGAACGGCATCGACCTGCAGGTCCGGGCAGGCGAAACCCTCGGTATTGTCGGCGAGTCGGGCTGCGGCAAAAGCACCCTGGCGCAGTTACTGATGGGCCTGATCGCCCCCAGCAGCGGCGCCCTGAACTGGCCCGAGCACGACAACGGCAAGCCCGGGCACAACGTGCAGATCGTCTTCCAGGATCCGCAGTCGTCCCTAGACCCGCGCCTGCCGATCTGGCGCATCATCACCGAACCGCTGTATGCCCGCGGCCACCAGTCCCGCGAACAGATGCGCGAAGTCGCCGCCAAGGTCGCGTCCCAGGTGGGCATACGCCCGGAATACCTCGATCGCTTCCCGCACCAGTTCTCCGGCGGCCAGCGCCAGCGGATCGCCATTGCCCGTGCACTGTCCTCGGACCCGGACATCATCGTCCTCGACGAACCGACCTCGGCCCTGGACATCTCCGTGCAGGCGCAAATCCTCAACCTGCTGGCGGAACTGCAACGCGCGCGCCAGCTGACCTACATCCTGATCTCCCACAACGTCTCGGTGGTGCGGCACATGGCCGATCGGGTGGCGGTGATGTACCTGGGGCAGATCGTCGAGCTGGGCAGTGCCGCCCAGGTACTGGACACGCCACTGCATCCGTACACCCGCCTGCTGTTCGAGGCGGTGCCACGCCTGGGTGTGCCGCTACAGGCCGACCAGGTGGCGGCGCCGACCGAGCTGCCGGGCAATCGGCGTCTGCCGCAGGGGTGTTTCTTTCGCGAGCGCTGCCGGATCTGCACCGTGGGCTGTGAGAAGCCCCAGGTCATGGTGGGCGCGCAGGATCAGCGAGTCAGGTGCCACATCCAACGTTGACGACCACAGGTGGCAGGGGCAGTCGTCGCCCCTGCCACGGCGGCACCGAGAGGGTCATTCGTCCTTGCGCGGCGGCATTGGCGAACGGTACTCGCTGCTCTCTTCCGCATTCGGCGGCTGCATCGGGCCCGTGGGCATGAACACGTGGGTCAGCAGTTCATGGGCGTCGACGTCGATGACACCCGGCACCAGACGGACCAGGTCGACCACCCGCTCATACTGGCGATGATTCATCACCCGCCCACTCAGGGACACCATCCCGGCATGGGTTTTCACATGGATGTGCAGGCTCTGGGCGGAATCCGCCATGGCCAGGACGGACTTGACCCGGGCGGTGGTCCAGGTGTCGTGCACAGCCATGCCCAGATCATGGGATAGATGCTGCAGGGATGGTTGTTTCATGGCAGAACCCTCTGTCGGTTGCAGACGTACTGTTCATGCCCAGGGTGTGGTTGTGGAGTACGCGCCGCAGCCGCACCAACACTCAATCAGTATAGTGTGTGGCGTCGGGGAGCATGACGCGGCCGGCCAGGCGGCAACCCGTCTGAAATCCTTCATGCCTGTGGCGGCAGTGTTAATGAGCCACTATCGTGTACCCGCCCCTCTCTCCTCGGTACATGAACATGAAACTGCTCCGCCTGCTGGCCCTGTTGGCCCTTTGCGTCACAGCCGGCCCCTGCCTGGCCACCGAATTCGCCAAGACCGACAAGGGCTGCCAGGTCCAGAACTGGAACGCCCAGCGCGCCAACCCCAGCTACATCTGGTCCGGCCAATGCAACAAGGGGTTCGCGTCCGGCAAGGGCGTACTAATCTCGCTGGTCAATGGCCAGGTCTTCTCGACCACCGAAGGCACCATGGTCCAGGGTTCCTTCAACGGGCCGGCCACGATCCAGTGGGCCGAGGGCTACCACTACGAAGGGCAACTGCTCAACGGTACCCTGACCGGCCGGGGCAGAATGCGCGCCCCGGATGGCTCGGTGCGCAGTGGCGTGTTCAAGAACAGCGCGCTGATTTCCAGCGATACACCGCCGCCGCCCGCAGCGCCGCCTGCCAGGGCCAGTTCCAGCGCCAATGACTCGGATTCCGACTCGGGCTTCGGCACGGCCCTGCACATGCTCGGAGCCCTGAGCAGCGGTGTCGGCCAGGGCATGGCCGGCAGCAATCCGGCCCGTGCGGCGCAATACAACCTCATCGGCAATGCCCTGAGCCAGGCAGGTGGTGCCAGTGAGACAGGCGGCGTAGCGTCCTACGACAACACGTCGTATACGCCAGGCTCCACCACGGGTGGCGGCAAGATTTCGGCGGAGGTTGCTGCCGTGGATCTTTCCGGTGACTGCGAGGCGGCGGAGCGCAAGGGCAAGGCCTATCTCGATCGCTTGAGCCAGCCGCTCCAGGGCAATCCGGGCATCTGTTTCTCTGCCCGACAGATGCACAAGATGGGAGAGATCACGGTACGCGTGGCCGAACAGTGCCAGGGCACACCGAACTGGCAGCAGTTGCGCGCCGAAGGCGAGAGATTGCAGCGCGAGAGCGAAGAGACGATGCGGGGATCTTGCGGCTGAAACCGTCAGGGAATGACAGCCCTCCATTTGAAATGGCGGACTCTTCTGGCATTGAGAGAGATGGACTACATCGAGTTCAGGAAAGGACCAGGGACCATTGGGAAATCGATCGCTTTATCGGCTCTACTCTCTGGGCAAACTGCCTGATTCTTTATGACCGACAGGCACAGTTATGATAAGCCCAATAATCAATTCCCTTCGTGACGATCTTGCTGCTCTACATGATGTTGGATCGGTCAACCAAGAAACCATGTATGGGTTCGATGCTTTCTGCCGCCCAGGACAGCTGATGGACAATCTCTCAAGCCTTCAGCAGATCATCGCAGGCGACCCCGTACGCTGGCGCCTGATTCACCTGGTTCATTCACTCGGTCTGCCCGACTGCTGGATCGCTGCCGGCTTCGTCAGGAATGCGGTCTGGGATCACTTGCATGGTCGTGAGTTATCGCCTCTGAATACCGATGTCGACATGATCTGGTTCGATCCGGAGCATTGCGCGCCTTCGCATGAGCACACGGCGCAAGCTGCGCTGCAACGGCTGGATCCGAGTCCGTACAGCTCTACCGACGACAAGGCCTAACCCTGCACACCGCTACGCGAATTGCGGTACAGCGACAGGCAATAAAGCGCCAACGCCACACCCGCCAGCGCACCGCCGACCACGCCGATGTAGGAAAACCCCAGCTGGCGCCCTACCCAACTCCCCACCAGCGCCCCACCGCCAATGCCGATGTTGTAGATCCCCGAAAACATCGCCATGGCCACGTCGGTGGCGTCCGGCGCCAGTTCCAGCACCTTGCGCTGCAGCGACAGGCCAAAGCCCATGATGGCGATGCCCCAGAAGATGCTCAGCACACTCAGTGCCGAAACATTGCCACTCAACGGCAACAGCAGGAGCAGGCAAACAGTCAGCAACGAGGTGACCACCAGCAGAAACGGCTGCGGGTGTTGCCGGTTGAACCTGCTGAACAACCACGAGCCCAGGACTCCGGCACCCCCGAACAGCAGCAGGATCAGGGTGACCACCTCGCCACTCATGCCCGCCACGGTCTTGATGAACGGTTCGACATAACTGTAGGCAGTGAATTGCGCAGTGATTACCGATGCCGTCAGGCAGTAGACCGCCACCAGCGCCGGGCGCTTGAACAGCACCGGCAGGCTTCTCAGCGACCCCGAGTTCTGGCTCGGCAGCAACGGCAGGGTTTTCCCGAGCCAGAGCACCAGGCCGCCAGCCAATACGGCAATCACCAGGAACGTCGTACGCCAACCCATGGCTTCGCCCAGCAACCGGCCCAGCGGAATCCCCAGCACCATCGCCATGGACGTCCCGGTCGACAGCAGGCCCAACGCCTGCACCTGCTTGCCCGGTGGCGCGACCCGCACCGCCAGGGACGCGGTGATGGACCAGAACAATGCGTGGGCCAGGGCAATGCCGATCCGGCTCACCAGCAGGACGCCGAAACTGCTGGCGATGCTCGACAGTACATGGCTGGCAATGAACAACCCGAACAGCACCATCAGCAACTTGCGCCGCTCGACGTTACGGGTCAGCAGCATCATCGGCAGCGAAGTCAGCGACACCACCCAGGCGTAGATGGTCAGCATCAGGCCGACCTGTGCGGTCGACATGTCGAAGCTCTCACCGATGGCACTCAACAGCCCGACCGGCACGAATTCGGTGGTGTTGAAGACAAAGGCGGCCAGGGCCAGGGCGATCACCTGTTGCCAGTTGCCGGTGTTTTCAGTTGCTGGGGTGGTCATTTGCCAATCCGTCTTACGCTATCGAGGATCGGGCCATCGACGGCTCAGATGCCCGACGCCCGAAGAAAAGCAGGTGAAGCCTGGGTGACGCACAGGGTGCAAGGCTCGCTCCCTGAGGCAGCTCGATGGCTGGAAACTGACGAGCATGCCCCGGTCACGTTGCAACATAACAGTTGTACTGCCTCGCAGATAGGACGGTGGCAGCGATACTCAAGCGCCTGACCCATACCAGGCATTGAGCAGCACCAGTTCCACGAAGGCTACACACGCCGCGAAAATCAGGAATCCCGGAGAAAACACGCGTTTTCTGCGATGGTTCGAACCGTCCGGCAGATTCAGAATCCCGGCGATCAGATCAAGTAGCTCGCTCATGTGCATCCATAGCGCGGGTTCCTCCTGTTTTCAGTGCAGCGTCGCCGCGCGACGACTCTGGCCGATCCGGATGCGGTCCAGCGCACGATTCAAGGCGTCCAGGGCATTGAGGAGCGCCTGGGCCTCTGCTTCCCGACCATCACCCCAAAGGCGTTCGGCCATTTTGTTCAGGGCCTGGATCGACTTTTCGATATCGGCCGCTGTCGCTGCCGAGCTACCTGCCAGCTGTGTCTTGGGCATTTTTCGAACTTCGATGATGAGGGATGGATTTTTTTACCACGCCTGGACCGTTTCTGAAAACGCATCTTGTCCACATAAGGTGCGTTTGTCCTTCAGGCGGCCCGAAATCAGCGGCCTGCCACAGGACATCGCCCAAGCAAGACTCAGCGCCGCCAGGCTGCAAAGCATTCGTTGCTATCGTCGAGAAAAGTGCCCAGCCCAAACCAGACTAGCATGAACGCCTGCACAACCGCCGATTCGCCGTGGCGAGCAACACCCATGGGCTCTCCGATGCCAGCACGATCTTTCACTATCAGGGCGGCAAGATCCGCAGTGGCCACCAGGTCGGGCGCATCACCGGCCCCGACACCATCGAGTTGCTCTACCACTGCCTGACCACTGACGGCGAGCTGCGCTCCGGCTGTTCACGTGGCACGGTCGATGTCGATCACGCCGGGCGCACCACGCTGAGTTTCGTCTGGGGATGGCTGTCAGGCGCCACCGGCGGTGGCGAGTCGAACTCCGTCGAGCAGGTAGCCTGACAGCAATCAACGCTTCACCCGGCCCCGGATCACGGCTAACCTTGGCCACCGGCCAAGCCCGCGATCCGCGCTTGCCGATCAAAACGATTTCGGAAGCCGCTGCCACAATGGATATTTCTTCGACTCCTCCCCACCCCACCAGCAGCAAGGACAGCACCGGGGGACGCGTTCAGGTCATCGACCGTTCGATCGTGCTGTTGCGCACACTGTCGGGGCTCAAGCATGGCGCCAGCGCGCTGGACCTGGCGCGACTGACCGGCATCGACCGCACCACCATCCACCGCCTGCTCAAGACCCTGACCCACTGGAGCCTGATCGAGTCCCAAGGCGGCACCTATCGTCTGGGCCCGGAGTGCCTGATCTATTCCGCGGCCTATCTGAACCGTTTGAATCTGCGCAAGATCGCCCTGCCCTATGCCATCGAGCTGCAGCGGTTGATTGGCGAACGCCAGGCCATCGTCTCGCTGTCGGTCCCCGTCGGGGACCAGGTGGTGCTGATCGAACGCATGTGGACGCCAACCACGCCGCTCAACGTGATCGTCGACCTGGCCGATCAATTCCCCATCGACGGCAGCCCCAGCGGTCGTGCAGTGCTGGCCACCTACGAGGCGGCCACTGCCCAAGGCATTCTCGGTGCAGAACGCTACGCCAAGGCCCTACCGGCCCTGGAGAAAACCCGCAGCCAGCAGGACTTCGCCTTCGGCCATGGCGAGTTCAAGCCCGGCCTGTCTTCGGTGGCCTTCCCGATTCGGGTTGGCACCGGTCAGGCCATCGGCGCCGTGGTGGTAGCCGGCCTGGACATGGAGGAGGAAACCCACCCTGCCTCCTCCTTGGCCAGCCATGTGCGCCGTGCCTGCGAAGGCATTGCGGCGCAGTTGGGCAATCTCTAGAAATCGGCGCCCAACGCAGCGAGCAGGCGGTTCTTCTGTACCTTGCCATAGTGCGAACGTGGCAATTCATCAATGAAGTAAATGCGCCGCGGTACCTTGTAGCGCGATAGCTGGGCACGACAATGCTCCACCAGTTGTTGCGCCGACAGGTTGAGTGAACCGTCGGCTACCACCGCCGCACATACCTGTTCGCCCCACTCGATGTCGGCCAGACCAAACACATGCACATCCTGCACTCCCGGGTGACTCAAGAGACTCTGTTCTACCTCTCCCGGTTGCACCGACTTGCCGCCGCTGCGGATGATGTCCTTGCAGCGCCCCAACACACGCAGTTGCCCATCGGCATCGATCCGTCCAAGGTCACCACTGCGAAGCCAGCCGTTGTCCAGAGTACGGGCGCTGAGCTCTTCGAGCTGCCAGTAGCCACTCATCAACTGCGGGCCACCGAGCAGGATCTCTCCCACACCGTGCCCATCAGGCTGGTCGATACGCACGGCGGCGCTGAACAGCGGGCGTCCTACCAGACCTTCGGCATTGTCGCTGGCGCGTCGTGCCGCCATCATCCCGGTTGGCGCGAGGTAGCAACTCCAGGGCGCCTCGGTCATGCCGTAGAGCACACCGATACGCTCACCGAACAGGCTGCAGGAACCCTCCAGTACCTCCCCGTTCAATGCCGCAGCGCCGACATCGAGGCTCTTGAAGTGCGGCAGGTCGGCAGATGCCGAACCGTTTTCGCGCAACAGGCGCAGCAGTTGGGTCGGAACCAGGGAACTGAAGGCGACACGATGCTCAGTGAGCAGGGCCATGAAGGTCGCGGCATCGAAACGCCCACCCAACACCGCATGGCCCCCGCTGAGCAGATGCGCCAACACCGCCACCGCCGCGATCGGCCACAGTGGCCGGACGTTTAACAACACATCACCCACCGCGGCGCCACGACCCATGACAATGTTCTGCAACACCGCACATAGGCTCGCATGACGATGCATCACCGCCTTGGGCTTACCGGTCGTACCGCCGGTGTAGTTCAAAGAGGCCAGCGCCTGAGGGGGTTGTGCCGGGCGTGGACCGACGTCGACAGCCCTCGGCCCGGTCACCGTATCGAGAGCCAGGCATCGGATACCGGCATGCTGCAAGCCCTCAACCACCGGCGCATAACCACTGGAAAACAGCAGCAAGGCAGCACCGGCATCGTGCAACTGCGCCAACAGTTCGTCCATGGACAATGCCGGGTCGAGCGGCACGCGCACCCGCCCATTGGCCATGCAACCGTAGTCGGCGACCAGGTAGTCGATACTCGCATCGGCCAGCAACGCCACACGCGAGCCCGGCATCACCTGCAGACGATCCAAGGCTTGGCCGAACGCACTCAAGGCACGATCCAGCTCGGCAAACGTCAGGGTTCGCTCGGTGCTGATCTCCGTCAGCGCCGACAAGTCGGGCCATTTGCAGGCTGCCTGGCCCAGCAGCGTACTGATATCCATGCTTACCACCCACTCAGGACGATGCGCCCGTTGACCTGGCGCGACTCGAGCAGTGCATGGGCCTCGGCCGCCTGCTGGAACGGCAATACCCGGTCGATCAGCGGCTTGACCTGCCCACCACGAATCAGCGCAAGGGCTATGCGTACCTCCTCAAGAGTCGCACTCCCCGAGCCCTGTACCCGCAGGCGTCGGCCGATCAAGAGTCCCGGCGCAACCGGAACGCTCCCCGGCTCGACGTTGCCCAGTACCACCACACGCCCGCCCAGGGTCATGCTGCGCAGGGTGTCTTCGAGAGTGTGCCCAAGGTTCTCCATGGCCACGTCCACACCACGCTTGGCGGTGAGTTTCCACACCTGGGCACTGTAGCCCTCACGGCTGACGATCACTTCATCGGCCCCCAGGGCCTTGAGCGAAGCGGCCTTGTCCGCGCTGCCCGTCACTGCGATCACGCGGGCGCCGATCGCCCGGGCCAACTGGATCTGGTGAGCTCCCAGACCGCCACTGGCACCATTGACCAGCACCGTTTCCCCCGGTTTGAGCGCCGCCTCGCCATACAGCGCGCGCACGCTGGTGGCGATCGGGCAGGACGCCAGGGCCGCCTGGGTGTAATCGAGCCCATCGGGCAGTTCGATCGCGGAAATCGCCGGCACCCGCAGGTATTGCGCATAGGCGCCTTCGGTGTCCACCGAGGGCAGGCCCAGGGCCCGGCACAGGTCTTGGCGGCCGCGCAGGCAGTCGCGGCACTGGCCGCAAAAACGTCGCTGGTAGACCACCACCCGTGCGCCCACGGCCAGTTGCAACACACCGGAGCCGACCTCGATCACTTCGCCTGCTACTTCATGCCCCAGCACCCCGCCGGCATGAGCCCCTGGCAACTGCCCGGCGCGGTGCAGCAGGTCGTGATGGCAAACGCCTGCGGCATGCACCTTGACCAGCACGTCACCGGCTCCGGGTTGCGGCGTCGGCACCTCCTCGACCTGCAACTGCTCCGGCCCGCCAAAGGCTTTTAGAACTATCGCTTTCATTTTTTATAACCGTTTGTGATCCAATAAGAAGATGTTCATATAACAAACATGTTGTTTGCATTGTGCACATACATTAAGTTTTCCCGACTTTGACGCCGACCTCAAGAGGCAAAGCGTCTTTCTTTCACAAACGATGAAACCCACCCCATGACAGTCGAGTACCAATACGCAGGCGAAGGGATTCTGGTGGTCACGCTCGATCGCCAGGCACGCCTGAACGCCCTGGACAGCCAAGCCAAGCAGGAACTGGCCGACATCTGGTTGCAGGCCGAACAGGATCCCGCCGTACGCGCGATCATCCTGCGCGGCGCCGGCGAGCGAGCCTTTTGCGCCGGCTCCGACCTCAAGGAGATTCAGGCCACCGGCGAGACCGTCAGCAGCCAGGCACTGGCCCGCGCGCTGCCCGGTGTCGGCCACAGCCTGAGCAAACCGCTAATCGCCGCGTTGCACGGCCACACCCTGGGCCTGGGCATCAGCCTGGCGATTCACTGCGATTTCCGCATCGCCCGCCATGACACCCACTTCCACTTTCCGGAAGTGCAGCACGGCATGCTCTCCGGCTTCAGCGCAATCACCCTGCCGACCCTGGTCGGCGAGGCAGTCGCCCTGGACATCATGCTCAGCGCCCGTCATTTCGACGCGCGGGAAGCCCTGGCCATCGGCCTGGTCAACCAGGTGGTGGACGACGCCTATGCCAGCGCCCTGGAACTGGCGGGGCGCCTGGCGGCCCACTCCAGCAAGGCGATCGGCTGGACCAAGACCCTGCTGCTGGCCGAACGCAAGGCCCGCCTGCAACGGCAGATGGCACTGGTCGACCAGGCCCGCCAGGACGTGATGCTCGAACGCTGATCCAACCCCATAACCAGAAAAGCCAACACCGCAGCCTCGCCAGTACTGTCAGGAACTCCCACCACCAGGAATGGATAGCGGCACCTAATCATTGGAGCCTCACCATGTCTCGCCCTCACCTCCGCTTCCAACCCCGGCTCAGCCTGCTGACCGCCGGGATTCTCGGGCTCTGCGCCCAACAGGCGGCCCTGGCCGAAGAGAACCCCGCACGGCCCTCCGCGACCACTGAAACCGCGCTGCAGACCGTGGTGGTTACCGGTGCCCGGGACAGCGGGCGTACCGTGGCCAAGAGCCTGGCACCGATCGATGTGATCAGCGCCGAGGACCTGGCCCGCTCGGGCAAGCAGAATCTGCGCGACGCCCTCGCCGCCAGCGTGCCGTCCTACACCAATGCCGCCGGATTCACCGGTGGTACTGGCCTGTCGGTCAAGTCCGCGACCCTGCGTGGCCTGGGTGGCAACCATGTGCTGGTGCTGGTCAACGGCAAGCGCCGGCACAACACCTCGCTGATCTTCGTGCAGACGGCTGCAACGTCAAGCGGCCAGTCGCCGGCCGACCTCGACCTGATCCCGGTCAGCGCCGTGGACCATGTGGAAGTGCTGCGTGACGGTGCGGCTGCGCAATATGGCTCGGACGCCATTGCCGGGGTAATCAACATCATCCTCAAGAATAACCACACAGGTGGCAGCGCCAGTGCCCTGTATGGCCAGTACTCGGACCGGGTCGGCGGCAAGGGCAATTTCGGTGCCCGCGGCCAGGGTCAGATCAACCAGGGCTTCGAACTGCCCAACGACGGTTTCTTCAGCCTCAGCGCCGACATCGGCATCCAGGAAAGCTCGAACGTCGCAGGTGCCGTGCCGGACCGCACCAGTATCTATTTCCGCCAGAATGGCCAACCCGACCCGCGGGAAACCAGCCAAAGCCGCTATCGCCAGCAGTTGGGCCAACCCCGCTCGCAAACCTACAACTTCGGCTACAACGCCGAACTGCCGCTGAACGACGCCTACACGCTGTACTCGTTCTCGACCGTCAGCCACCGCAACTCCACCAGTTGGGGCACCTACCGCACGGCCAACTCGCCGCAGAACATCGTCTCGGTCTACCCGGACGGTTTCTCGCCGCGGTTCGTGGTCGAGGAGGATGATTTCCAGAGCGTGTTCGGCGTGCGCAACGACAGTCTGCTCGGCTGGCATTGGGACCTGAGCACCAGCTACGGCTACAACAACGCCAATACTCGCAACGAGCGCTCGCTCAACCCATCGCTGGGCCCGAACAGCCCGCGGGACATGGATGGCGGCAACCTGATCGCCAGCCAGTGGACCAACAACCTGGACCTGACCCGCTCGTTCGACACCGGCCTGTTCGCCAAGCCGCTGAACGTTTCCACGGGCCTGGAGTTCCGCCGCGACGGCTTCGAGATCCAGGCCGGCGAGTACGCCTCCTATGCCGATGGCGGCTACGTGTTCCCTGCCGGCAGCCCATTGGCCGGCCAGCGCCCCAACCCCGGCGCGCCGGGACTGGTCGGTTTCACCCCGGCCGATGCGCACAACTACTCACGCACCAACACCGCCGGCTACATCGACTTCAGCCAGAGCCTGACCGAAAAGTGGGACATGAGCCTGGCCGGCCGCTTCGAGCACTACAGCGACTTCGGTGACACCGGCAGCGGCAAGCTCTCCACCCGCTATGCCTTCACCCCGGCCTTCGCCGTGCGCGGTACCGTCAGCAACGGTTTCCGCGCACCATCCCTGCAACAGCAGTACTACTCTTCATCGCTCACTGCCTGGCGCACCAGCCCGATCACCGGTCTGCTGGAACAGGCCACCACCCGCTACGTCACCGTCGACGACGCCGCCGGCCAGGCCCTGGGCGCCAAGGCGCTCAAGCCGGAACGGTCGATGAACTACAGCCTCGGTTTCGTCGCCACACCGACCGACAACCTGGACATCACCGTCGACCTGTACCAGATCGATATCAAGGACCGCATCCTGCAGACCAGCAACCTGCAGGGTACTGCCGTGTCCAACATCCTTGCCAGCCGCGGCCTGGATCCGAACCAGATCGTTTCGTACTTCGGCAACCTGGCCGATACCCGCACCCGCGGCATCGACCTGGTGGCCGACTACCGCTATGACCTGGGCCGCTACGGCAAGACCAAGTGGACCCTGCTCAGCAATCAGAGCCTGCAGACCATCGAGAAAATCAAGGAACCGGCCGCCCTCGCCGGCACCGGGATCAGCGCCGTCGGCCGTGACCGCCAGGGCAACCTGACCTCGGCCTATCCAAAGAACACCACCTCGCTGACCGCTGCCTGGCAACTGGGCGATTTCGACCTGACTCTCAAGGAAACCCGCTACTCCCAGGTCGTGGGGCGCAACCAGATTTCCGCCAGCCGTGACGAAGTCATCCGACCGGCCTACATCACCGACCTGAGCCTGGGCTACTACCTCAGCGACACGGTGAAGCTGACCGTGGGTGGCGAAAACATCTTCGGGCGCCGTCCACAGCAGCTCAACGACGAAGCCAAGCGCTACTACTACTTCCCCACCGACAACCCGACCTACAGCTGGTACTCGCCCTATGGTCTGGAAGGCGCCTACTACTTCGCCAAAGTCGACGTGAGCTGGTAACGCCCGATGAACACGCACAGCCGCCTGCCCGCCGAACTCGGCTCCGACACTCGCAACACGACGCCGATCCTGGATCAGCGCCTGTATCGAAAACTGGCGTGGCGCATCATGCCGTTCCTGTTCCTGTGTTTCGTGCTCAACTGGCTGGACCGGGTCAACATCGGCTTCGCCCACCTGCAGTTCAAGACCGACCTGAACATCAGCGACGCCACGTTCGGCATCATCGTCGGGGTGTTCTCCATCGGTTATCTGCTGTTCGAAATTCCCAGCAACCTGCTGCTGGAAAAGATCGGTGCAAAGAAGACCATGACCCGGATCATGGTGCTCTGGGGGTTGGTGACCATCGCCACGGCGTTCGCCCAGACCCCGGCGCAGTTCTATGTATTGCGGGTGCTGCTGGGGGCCGCCGAGGCCGGGTTCTTCCCCGGCGTGATCCTGTACCTGACCTACTGGTTTCCGGCCAGCCATCGAGCACGGATCACATCACGTTTCATCATGGCGATAGCCGTCTGCGGTATCGTCGGCGGGCCGCTGTCGACCACGATCATGACGCATTTCGCCGGGCTCGGTGATTTCACCGGCTGGCAATGGCTGTTCGTGGTCACCGGCATTCCACCGGTGCTCGCCGGCCTGTTCGCCTGGTACTGGCTGGATGACAAGCCAGCCTCGGCCCGTTGGTTGAGCGCCGATGAGAAGCGCACCATCGAGCAGGCGCTGGCCCATGAACAGCAGCAGCGCAAACCCGGTGGCCATCAACGTTTCGTCGAGGCGCTGAAGGACCGCAAGGTCTGGTTCATCACTCTGGCCTATTGCCTGACTATCATGTGCACCGGCAACGTCACCAACATCTGGGCGCCGTCGATCATCCGTGACGCCGGGGTCAGTAACCTGGGGCAACTGGGCCTGCTGTCGGCGCTACCCTACGTGGTCGGGGTCGGCCTGATGCTCTGGGCCTGCCGCCATTCCGACCTGCACCAGGAGCGGCGCTGGCACTTCGCCCTGGCTGGCCTGGCAGCGGCGCTGGCGATGCTGGTGCTGCCATATTTCCTGTTCAGCCCCTACTCGGCAATTGCCGTGCTGACCCTGATGACCAGCGGCTACCTGGTGGCCACGGCGATTTTCTGGACCATCCCGACCTATTACCTGTCCGACCACGCCAAGGCCGCCGGTCTGGCGCTGGTCAACTGCTGCGGGCAGATCAGCAGCCTGCTGACGCCGATCATGATCGGCGCCATCAAGACCACCACCGGCAGCATCAGCCTGGCGCTCTACATCGTCGCGGCCCTGGTGGCCGGCGGCACCCTGACTCTTCTGCTCGGCGTGCCCCGGAACGCCCTGCGCAATGCTTCCTGACCTTTCAATGGACAACTCCATGACCGACTACCTCGCCCTGGCCCAGCACCTGGCCGACCAGATCCAACCCGGCGCCAGCGAGCGCGACGCCAGACGAATCCTGCCTCACGCGCAACTCGACCTGATCCGCGAATCGGGCCTGGGCGCCGCCCGGGTTCCAACGCACCTGGGCGGCGGTGACATCAGTCTGCTGCAGGTGGCACAGATCTTCACCATTCTGGCCAAGGCCGACCCCAGCGTGGCCCAGGCCCTGTTCCCGCATTTCGCCACGGTCGAACACCTGCGCCTGATCGCCAGCCCCGAACAACAGCAGCGCTACCTCACCGCCTTCAGCGAACGTCAGTTGTCATCCGGCGCGATTGCCGAACGCAGCGGTGCCTTTCGCGGCGATATCCACACCCGCCTGGAACGCCGTGACGGGCAACTGGTGCTCAACGGCAGCAAGTTCTACAGCACCGGCTGCCTGTTCGCCGACCTGCTGAAAATCCAGGCCGTGGACGAAGCTGGCCAGGCGGTGTACGTGATGCTGCCGGCCGACACGCCCGGCATCACACGGCTCGATGACTGGGACGGGATGGGCCAACGGGTGACCGCCAGCGGCAGTACGCTGCTGGAAAATGTGTCGGTACTCCCGCACCAGGTGATCCCGTTGGCCCAGTGGTATCAGCGCCGCAACTACGTCGGCGCCACCGCCCAGCTGATTCACTGTGCCATCGATGTCGGCATCGGCCTCGCCGCCCTGGACGATGCCGTGTCGTGGGCACGCACCGGTTCCAGGCCGGTTCGCGAAAGCGGTGTCGACCAGGCCCGCCACGACCCCTACATCCTGCACACCATCGGCGACCTGGCCGCCTGCATTCACGGTGCCGAGGCCCTGGTGGAGAAAGCCGCGGGTGCCGTCGACCTGGCTGCCCGCAGCCAGCTGCAGGGCCTGGCCGAGGGGGACGAGTTGGAAGCGATCCTCGCGCGTTCGTCAATCGCGGTGGCCGAGGCCAAGATCGCCTCGACCCGCGCCGCCCTGCATGTATGCGAACGTCTCTATGATGTCGGCGGTGCCGCCACCACGCAGTCGCGGTACAACTTCGACCGCCACTGGCGCAATGCGCGTACCCACACTACCCATGACGCGCTGGCCTACAAGTACAAGGCTATCGGCGACTACCTGCTCAACAGCAAGGCACCACCCATAGCCTTCACCTACTGAGGGCCGAGAATGACCATGCCCCGTTTCAAGGCGCTTGGCGCCTGCCTACTGTTGCTTTCGGGCCCGCTGGCGGCCGCCGAGCCGTGGCGTGACCTGGATGCGCTGATCGACAAGGCCCTGCCCGGCGTGATCGAGTTACGTCACGCCATCCACCAGCACCCGGAACTGGGTAACCGCGAGTTCAACACCAGCCAGCGTATCGCCCAGCGCCTTCGTGAACTGGGCCTGGAGGTACAAAGCGGTATCGCTCACACCGGTGTGATCGGCATCCTACGTGGCGGCCTGCCAGGCCCGGTAGTGGCGATCCGTGCCGAACTCGACGCCCTGCCACTCACCGAACAGACCGGTCTGCCCTACGCCTCGACGGCACGGGCCAAAAACCCCGGCAACGACCTGCGTAACCGAGACCAGGAAGTCGGGGTCATGCACGCCTGTGGCCATGACGCCCACATGGCGATGGCCCTGGGGGTCGCCCAGGTGCTGGCGGCCCATCGCGAGCAACTGCCGGGCACCCTCAAGCTGATCTTCCAGCCGGCCGAGGAAGGCCCACCGCCAGGCGAGGAAGGTGGCGCCCGACTGATGATCAGGCAAGGCGTGCTGCAGAACCCGGCGCCCGAGGTAATCTTCGGCCTGCACGTCACCGCCGGCAAGGCAGGCGCCTTCACCCTCAGTCGCCAACGCACCACCGCAGCGGCCGACACCTTCGTCGCGCGCATCATCGGTCGCCAGACCCACGCCGCGTTCCCCTGGACCGGCATCGACCCGGTGCCGGTCGCGGCCCAGGTCATCCTCGCCTGGCAGACCATCCCCAGCCGCCAGTCGAACCTCAGCCAACTGCCGGCGCCGGTGATTTCCGTCGGGCGCATCGAGGCCGGCGACCGGCACAACATCCTTCCCGCCGAAGTGCGCCTGGAAGGCTCGATCCGCACCGTCAGCGACCAGCAGCGCGAAGACGTGTTGCAACGCATGACCCGCACTGCCGAGAACATCGCCGAGGCGTCAGGTGCCACCGCCCAGCTCGAGTACCTGCCAGGCGGTTATCGCTCGGGCTACAACGACACCGCACTGGTCGACCGGCTGCTACCGGTGTTGCAACAGGTCTCGACCAGCCCGGTGCAGATCGACCATGGCACCTACGGCGCCGACGACTTCGCCGAGTACGCCCGCCAGATTCCCGGTATTTTCATGCGCATGGGCGTGACCCCGGCGGAACTGGAAGACAAGCCGACATGGCCCACACACTCACCGGGCTTCCAGGTGGATGACCCGAGCCTGGCGGTGGGCATACGGGCGCTGAGCAGGATGACGCTGATCTACATGGGACTGCCTTCGCCCTGATCTTTCAAGCCGGTGTCCATGCCCGGGCGATCCACACCTATCGGCTCGCACTGGAAGGACGGAAAACGAACGCCCCCAGCCCCCAGAGCAACCCGAGCAACGCAGCGCAGCCGGAAGCCGACAGCACACCCAGCTTGGCAATCCCCAGCAGGCTCTGGTCGGTGTAGGCCAGGCCGGCAATGAAGATGGACATGGTGAAACCGATACCGGCCAGCAGGCCGATCAGCACCACGCCCCGCCACTCCACGCCTTCCGGCAGTTGGCAAAGCCGCGTCTTGACCAGCACCAGGCAGGACAGCACCACTCCGAGCGGCTTGCCCAGGACCAGGGCCAGGAAAACGCCGATCATGACCGCCTGGGTAGACCCGGAATCCAGCGACAGATGGCCCATCTCGACCCCGGCATTGGCCAGCGCGAACAGCGGCATGATGCCGTAGGCCACCCAGGGATGCAGGGCAACCTGCACGCGCTTGACCGGTGCCAGCAGTTCACGATGGGCCTGGCGAATCCGAGCGAGCGGTTGATGCACGGCATCGTGGTCCGGACGCTCACTGACGTGGACGACCAGCTCGCGAATGGCCTGGCTGAGGGTCGCCAGCGGACGCTCCGTGGCGGGTCGGGAATAGACCGGGGTCATCAGCCCCAGCACCACCCCGGCCAGGGTCGGATGCACGCCCAGGATGGCAAAGCCGGCCCAGAGAATGGCGCCCGGAATCAGGTACAGCCAGGCATTGGCGATCCCCATTCGCTGGAACAGCAGCACCGCCAGGATCCCCGCCAGCGCCACCACGGCGCCCAGCGGATTGAGTGAGCTGGTATAGAACAGGGCGATGATCAGCACCGCCACGATGTCGTCGATGATCGCCAGGGCGAGCAGGAACACCCGCACCCCGGAAGGAATCGTTTTCCCGAGAAGGGCGAGCACCCCGACGGCAAAAGCGATATCCGTCGCCGTCGGCACGGCCCAACCGCTGATGGACGCATGGCCGGCGTTGAAGAACACGTAGACCAGGGCCGGCACTGCCACCCCGCCCAAAGCCGCCATGACCGGCAGTGTCGCCATACGCATGTTGGACAGGGAACCGTCCTTCATTTCAGAGCGGATCTCCATCCCGACCACCAGGAAGAAGATCGTCATGAGGCCGTCATTGACCAGGTAGTGCAATGTCGCTCCGGCGGAAAAACTGCCCAATGAAATACTCAGGCGGGCATGCCAGAAGGCCTCGTAGCCGACAGATGTCGGCAGGTTGGCCCAGAGCAGGGCGACGATGGCGGCAATGAGCAGCACGATACCGCTGACCGCTTCGATATGACTGAAGCGTTCGATGGCGGCGAGCGCCTGCTGGGTGAGTTGCTGAACGCGAGGGATAGAGTGGGACGCGGGTGTGTTGGGTGCGGGCATGAGCCATCCTCACCAGCGGCCCGACCGGCGTAAGTCTTTAACCTGCGCCTTTCGATGGAAAGCCACACCCCTGTATATCGTAGGGTGAATGCCGGTGTCGCTGCAACCCGGTCGAACCGCTATGCCAGGCCCTCGCTGCGAACCGATCGGGTTCGGGCCCGCTACCACCTCAATAGTCGCGGTCCCAACCAAGCCCCCAGCACTGTGGGCAGCAGCATCCCGGCCAGATACCATACGCACCAGAAGGTCACGTTCATTTCCGGACAATGCAGACAGTAGGCCAGCGTGGCGGTGGCGCCCGCCAGCAAACCACCGGCAGCCCCTGCGGCGCGCAAGCGGGTCGGATTCATCGTGCGCAGCACCCACACATTGGCGACCAGCGCCGGTAGCGAAAGCAGCGCGATGTTCAGCGCGCAGGTTTTCCAGGTGGTGCCGAACAACAGGCCTGTGCGATCACCCGCCGATGCGCCGAACCACTCCAGAGCGCCCCCCAGCCACACCAGTGCCACCGGTATGAGCAATGCTCCTGCGGCCGGCCCGGTCTTCACGCCAGGGCGAGCGAGACGGTGCACCAACACCAGTGCCACGCCCAGCAGTACACCCGGCAAGGCCAGCTTGGCCCAGAACAGCGGCGTACGTGCGACCTCGGCCAGGTCCGGGCGCACGCCATACAGGCTGGCCATCAGCAGCACGGCACCCAGCCCGCCGGCGGCCAGCGCCAGTACCAGGCGGCGCGCCAACACATGGGGCGGCACCCGGGGGTTGCCGGTGGCCAGCAGCCCGATCAGTTCGTCAGTGTTCATCGTTACGCTCACCTCGAATCATTTTCGCCAGGCTTTTCAGGCCACGGTGAATGTTCACCTTCACCGCGGAGATGGACTGCCCCACCTTGTGCGCGGTTTCGTCCACCGACAGCCCTTCGAGCTTGACGTACTCGATGGGCAGGCGCTGCCGGTCGGGCAGCTGGCTCAGCAGGCGCCCCAGGTCCCGGCTCGCTTCGGTGGCCCGGTCGTCAGTCTCGGCGAACCATTCGGCCTGATCGTCCAACGGCAGCTGCCGATCCTGGACGCGTCGTGCCGTGCGCAGGTAATCAGCCAGCTTGTAACGCCCGATGGCTTGCACCCAGGCGGTGACCGGCTGCCCGGGCAGGTAGCTGTGTCGTGCATTGTGCACCGCCAGCAGCACCTCCTGCACCACATCCTCCACCTCCGCCGGCCGGCCGATCAGACGCCGACCCAGAAACGCGCGCAAGTGACCGGCCAATGCCGTGAGGAACGCCCGATAACTAGCGGCATCACCGGCCAATCCGGCAAGCAGCAGGCTCTTGAGCTGTTGTTCACGCTCGGCAAGGCGTTCCTGATGGTTAGTTCGTTGCATACGCTGCCCTGGTTACAACCCGTGGCTGAAAAATGCACGGGCCGTTGCAAGCGGCAGATCCTACCCAAGCTCCCGGCGGACTCACAAGATCGACCCAAACAGGCCCTCTGAAAAAAAATCGGTACCGCTGTAACCAAACCTCAGGGTGCAACGAATTAGCTAGTGACCACTGCGAACAGTGGCCCATTCAATCCTGAACATCATTGGAGTCCACCTCATGAAAGCTATTGCCCTCAGCGCCGCCGCCCTCGCCCTGGCCGCCCTCGCCGGTACCGCCATGGCCGATACCACCAGCCAAGGCGCCGCCATGAGCAAGAACCCGGCCATGGAAAAATGCTACGGCGTGGCCAAGGCCGGCGAGAACGACTGCAAGGCCGGTGCCGGTACCACCTGCGCAGGCACCGCGAAAAAGGACTATCAGGGTAACGCCTTCAAGGAAGTGCCGGCCGGCACCTGCACCGGGATCATGACGCCCAACGGCGCCGGCTCGCTGACCCCGAAAAACGCCTGAGATGAACAGCACCGCCTCACTGGGCGCAGGGCTGGGGCTCAAGCCCCAGCACTTCACCGAGGCACTCGAGGCCACAGCCCCCGGGTTGTGGTTCGAGGTGCACGCGGAGAACTACCTGCTCGGCGGCCCCCGCCGTGCCTGGCTCGAACGCCTCGGCCAGCGCCATCCACTGGCCCTGCACGGGGTATCGCTGTCACTGGCTGCCGACGCCCCACCCGACCCACAACACCTGGCCCGCCTGCGCCACCTGGCTGATGCCGTGACGTCGGTGCTGGTCTCCGAACACCTGGCCTGGGCCACCTGGCGCGGCCACTACTACCCTGACCTGCTGCCGTGCCCACGCAGCCGCACGGCCCTGGCACGTATCGCCGACAACGTCGCCCGCACCCAGGATGCACTGGGCCGGCGCATCGCCGTGGAAAACCCCAGCCATTATCTGCACCTGGAAGGCCATGAGCTGGACGAGCCGGCGTTCCTCGGGGAACTGGCCCACCTCAGCGGTTGCGGCCTGCTGCTGGACCTGAACAACGTTTACGTCAGCACCCACAACCTCGGCCAACATGCCGACGACTACCTCAGGGACTTTCCTCTCGACCAGGTGATGGAAGTGCACCTGGCCGGGCATCGCGCCGACCACGCCAGCGCACTGCTGATCGACAGCCACGACACCGAGATCAGCGAACCGGTCTGGGCGCTCTACCGGAACCTGTTGGCACGCACGGGGCCCTTGCCCACCCTGATCGAACGCGATGACGCGCTGCCGGACTTCGACACGTTGATGAGCGAGCGCACGCAAGCGCAAACGCTGCTGGAGAACACGCCATGAGTACCCTGGCCCGTTTTCAGGACGACTTCGTCGCGGCCCTCTACCAACACCCGGCACCGGCGCTGGAGTCGCTCACCGCACAGCCGGGTTTCGCCGTGTACCGCAACACCGTGCGAGCCGCGTGCATCGACGCCCTGTGCGACAACTTCCCGAGCGTGCTCACCCTGGTGGGCGAAGCATGGATGCGGGCCGCTGCGGACACCTACGCCCAGGCACACCCCCCCATTGATGCACGGCTGGCGCTGTATGGCCATGAGTTTCCGGCATTCCTGGCGGAACATCCCGGCGCCCAGCACTTGCCCTACCTGCCGGATGTGGCGCAGTTGGACCGACTCTGGCTGGAAGCCTTCTGCTCGACGGTAGAACCGGCCCTGGCGCCTGCGGCACTGGCCAGCGTCGCGCCGGAAGCGCTCGGCAGACAGGCACTGCGCCCACGCACCAGTGTGCGCTGGCAGTGGTGCGCGCAACACCCGGCCCATGCCTTGTGGTACTGCAGCCGTTTCGAGGGCATCGCCCGGCAGCCAGCCCATTGGCACGGGGAAGGCACCTTGCTGGTTGGCGAACTGGACGGGGTCACCCATGCGCCCCTGAGTGCTGGCGCGGTGGCCTTTCTCGACGCCTGCGCCGACGGGCTGTCGCTGGACGCCGCCAGCACCCACGCCCAGCGGCGTGAACCGGATCTTGATTTCACAACGCTGTTCGGCACGTTGATGGCCGCACAGGTCTTCGCCCCTCTCCCACTCGAATGAAGGTACCGTTCATGAACGCTTCCGCGCTGACCCGCCTGCTGAGTGACAACCTCCTGTTGCTGCTGGCCCGCCTGGGCATCGCTTCGGTGTTCTGGCTCTCCGGGCGCACCAAGGTCGAAGGCCTGCTGACGATCAGGCCCGGCACCTATTCGCTGTTTCGCGATGAGTATGCCCTGCCCCTGCTGCCCCCGGAGCTGGCGGCACACCTGGCCACCTACGCCGAGCATCTGTTCCCCCTGCTGCTGGTGCTGGGCCTGGCCACCCGGTTCTCGGCCCTGGCCCTGTTGGGCATGACCCTGGTGATCGAGATATTCGTCTACCCCGATGCCTGGCCGACCCACCTGACCTGGGCCGCCCTGCTGTTGCTGCTGATCGGCCGCGGTGCTGGCAGTTGGGCGCTGGATCGACGCCTGGGCTGGCGCTGAAGAGAAAGATCGCCGCCAGCCGCCGATGAGGCGGCTCGGCTGAGGCTGCCTGGGTATTCAACGAGGGCACTGAGCTACCCGCTCAGGGTTACGGAAACGCCAAGCCAAATCTGAGGAAGATTCTTGCTACGCCAATCCACACCCCGATTGCCAGCTTACTGAGCGTTTTTCAGCTCAAGTACTGCCGCGCTGCCGTACGAACCGTCTGCCTGGTCATCCTGAGAATAGACACCCACCTTGAAATACAAAGGAATATCACGCCAGGATGGAAGATCGTAGTGCAGGGTTCTTTTTGAGCCGGCAGTTTCACTTTCAACTTCAATGGTGATATCAGCATTCAAAACGCTGATGCGACACGTGATCACGTCTCCCAGCGACAGGCCTCTCAACATGACAAGGCGCGACTCCTTGTCCCCATAATGCTCTTTGTAGCCAACCTCTATAGTTCCTTGCCGCCATCGAAGCTTTAGCGCTTCAGAACCCCCCGTTTCTTCACCATGAACTTGCGCGAAAATCAGGCCTCCCCTGGCAGGCTCGTTGATCACGCGCAGTTTCACTGTCTGAACACGAGGCTGAGACGGATTCATTGTCATGAACCAACTGGAAATCTGGCGTAGCTCAACCCTGGGGTACTCAGAGTGCGCGGTGTGCCCGGCACCCGATGGCACGCGGAATACCATCTCCCCGGTGACTGAATCAGTGAAGAAAAAGGGATCCAGATACGAACCGATCGGCTGCACTTGAAGGACCTGCAGACTGCTATTGAACGTCTGCAAACGATAGGAGGACAAATCAAAATTTTTCCCAGGCGCGGCGCCTGGATCAAGTGCACTCGCCAATAATACGGAGCTCCAGAAAAAGCATATCGGAGCCGTCAGCGCCAATTTTTTCCTGACCATTTAACGCACCTATTACCCACCTGCACAACGAATGAAAGTCTTACAAAGCGTTAATGGCAAGGCCCCCACCACATCAAGAGCCTTTGATCAATTTATCAGGAACACGCGCGAACTGAACGATCTCAGGACATTAAACTTTTCTTTCTTTTATGCGCAGCTTTTCAGAACACGCCAGGCCGCTTCCTGGCAGTGTGAGTCACGCCCACCTGAGACCCACCGCCCTGCCCCTGATTTTTCGTCAGGTTGGCAGGGCAGATCTTCGCTGCCTGGTGTGGGGAGCGATTGAAGAGACGGTCCTTCAGAGCAGGACCTCGATATCCCCGGTCGGGAATGCCACGCAGGAGTAGATCCAGCCGAAGTCACGATCGGACTTGCGCAAATGGGCCTCCTGCGGATTGAACACCGTGCCACGAAGCAACTTGACCCGGCACAGGCTGCACTCGCCTGAACGGCAGGCGTTTTCGGTGCCGTAGCCATTGCGCTCCAGGGCATTGAGCAAGGGCTCGCCCACGCGGCTGCGGAACTGACCGCGCCCATTGACCGTGACGGTGACCTCATCATCCAGTGAGACGCCTTCAGGCCACCCTGGCTGCTCATTCGGCGCCTTGGGCGCACCATTGGCCTCGACGCGGATACGTCGACGCTTCACACCCAGTGCCATGAGCAGCTCGATACAACTGTCATTGAACGGCGTGGGACCACACACGTAGAACATCTTGTCGCCGATCTCGCCGAGCAGTTGCTGCAGCAGTGGCTGCGTCAGGCGACCGGTGTGGCCCCGGTGGTCGGCCGGAGGACGGGAAATCACCTCGCTCAAGGTGAAGTGGGCATGGTGATCGGCCAGGCCACGCAGTTCATCATCGAAAATCACATCATCGATGTAGCTGTTCACGTAAATGAGGTGGAAACGGTACGGCAGGCCACGCTCGAGGATGTCCAGCAGGATACTGCGCGCCGGCGCACCGCCCGAGCCGCCGGCCAGGAACACCAGGTCATCGCCATGGAACAGCGGATTGTGGTGAAAGCTGCCCATCGGCCCGGAACCGTGCAGGCGCTGCCCCACCACGACCCTGTCGAGCAGATGGTTGGACACGAAACCACCTGCGGCCCGCTTCACCGTCAGGTCGTAATGGGAACGCTGCGCGGGCGAAGAAGACATGGCATAGGGTCGAGCGGTGGCCACGCCATCGATGTCGACGAACAGGTTGATGTACTGCCCGGCCTGGAACGGTGGCAGCACGCCACGGTCCGCGGCGACCAGGCGCAAGGTCCGGGTGCTGGCGGTCTCGTCGATGATCTCGGCGACCTCCAGTTCCAGCCGCTTGGGATGCAACTGCACCACGGTGCTGGCGACCTCCCCCCTGATTTCGCGGAAGTCGCTGCCCGTCAGCTCCAGCACCTCCTTGGCTTGCCAGGCCTCACGAAAGCCCGCGACGGCATTCAGCAGGTTCTGCTCAGACATGCTCCACCTCCCTGGTTTTCAACTGTTTGAGCACCGCCCTGGCGGTGGACTCACCCGCCATGTAGGTCGGCTGGAAGCCGCCCATGGTGGTCCATGAACCGGCGATATAGAGACCGGGCACACCCTCCAGGCGCTCGCGCAGCAAGGCCGAATCCTGTGTGCTTTGCTGGAACCCATAGATGGCGCCACCCGGCGTATTGAGATAGCGCATCATGGTCAGCGGCGTGGCGACTTCCACTTCCTCGATGTACTGGCGCACCTTCGGGTAGACCTTCTCGATCACCCCGATCAGTTGCTCGGCGAACGCGTACTTGGTTTGCGCGTAATGCTCCGGCGACACGGCCTTCCAGGGCTCGGCATATTGCAGGCAAACCAGCACCACCTGGCTCTTGCCGGGGGGCGCGGCCTCGGGATCTTCGAGGTTGTAACAGGTCAGCATGCCGCCCAGGGGGGGTTCCAGGCTGCCCATGCGCTGGAAGATCTGCTCTTCGTCCAGGGTCTCGTAGATGAAACTGGACGCTTGCGTGACGCCCAGCTCCTGCGGGGTGCAATCCAGGCCCAGGTAGATGACGAAGGCCGAGGTCCCCATGCGCCGGGATTTGAAATCCTGCCGGACCTTGAGCGGGGGCTGCTCGAGATCCAGCAACTCGTTGAAGGTGGTCAGTGGGCTGGCATTGGACACCACGGCCGCACAGGAAACGCTCTCGCCCCCCTCAAGGCGTACACCACTGATGCGACCGTCGAGGGTATGAATCTTCTCTACGCCGCAGTTGAAACGGACTTCGCCACCGGCTTCGAGAAACGACTCCACCAACGCACTGGACAAGGCCTGGGAGCCACCCTTGATATGCCAGGGCTTGAATGCCGCGTAGGCATACAACATCGCGGCCAGGTCCGGAAACGGCAGCCTGCTGGGGGGCACGCCGAGGTAGAGCCAATAGGTGGCCACCACCCGCTTCAGCTTGGGGTCGCTGAAAAATTCGTCCAGCACCTCCTTCACCGAACGGAAACCGTACTTCACGAAGCACGGGCACATCGACTCGAGCATCGCCTGGCTGTTGCTGCGGCGCGCCTGGGGCAGGGTCATGAAGCTCTCCACGGTGATCTTCTCGCAGAGCGCCAGGAAGTCCGCAATCGCCTGGGATTGCGCCGGAAACAGCCCCTGCAGGGTATCGCGCACCCCCGACCAGCTGGCAGGCAGGGTGACGTCGATCTCCCCCGGCACCACCAGGCGATACAGCGCCTGCTCCTGGACGAACTCGACCTTGTCCAGCACGCCGAGCTTGTCGAACAGCTTGCGCATGACGAAGGGTTTGTCCTCGGTGCCCAGGCCGCTGAGCTGGTGCAGCGCCACTTCGAACTCGAAATCGCCACGCACGAAGGACGTGGCGCAACCGCCCGGAATGTTGTGGCGCTCCAGCAGCAGGGTGCGACAGCCGCCCCGCTGCAAGGCCGTTGCGGCGGTCAATCCGGCGTTGCCAGCGCCGATCACGACGGCGTCATAGTGTTGCATGTTCTTCCCCTTAACTTATCAGTGCTAAGATCACGCTAAAAAAACACCCCGGACGGGCTGGCCTCCGTTCGCACGACTCACGACTTCGGCCTCGTTGTGGGGCACAGGCTACGAAGCAATCTTAGCACTGTCAAGATACTTCGCCATGCTAAGATCGTGACCACGCCAATACCTTCCAATCTCCTGCTGTCGAGACCACCCCCGCATGACCAAGACCTCCGCCCGCTCACGCGATACCTACCACGTGGGCAACCTGGCGCCGCAACTGCTCGACGCCGCGCGACAGATGCTTGAGCAAGTGGGACCGACCAAACTCTCGTTGCGGGCGGTTTCGGAGCGGGTCGGAGTCAGTTCAACCGCGGCGTACCACCACTACGCGAACCGCGCGGAACTCATCGGCCATCTGGCCGCCCAGGGTTTTCGCGAACTGGGCAAGGTGCTGGTGATCAGGGATGCCCACAGCGACGGCGTGCGGAAACTGCGTAACGCGAGCCTGGCCTACTTCAGCTTCGCCCGCGGCAACCCGGCCCTGTACCAGTTGATGTTCGGCCCCGAATTCGCCAACGGCGAGATGATCCCGGAGCTCAAGATCGCGCGCGAAGAGGCGTTCGGCGAGCTCAAGCGCATCATCGCCGAAATACTGGGGCTGGATGTGCAGCATGCAGAAGTGCGCCGGGCCGCCCTCGCCGGCTGGTCCTATACCCATGGCCTGGCATCGCTGGTGATCCACAATGTCCTGCACTTCCCGGCCGGGACCACCGACGAGCGTTTCGTCGACAGCACCCTGCAAGGCTTTGCGCAGTTGTTCAAGGTCGAGAACCGGGACTGAACCCGACGAGCAGTCCTCAGGCAGCGGACACGACCGTCTGCTGCTGTTCACCCAGGCCCTCGATCCACAGGCGAACCGTGTCGCCGGGCTTGAGCCATTGCGGTTGCGGCTTCATGCCCATGCCGACACCCGGCGGGGTGCCCGTGCAGAGAACGTCTCCCGGCTGCAGGGTGATGTAGCGGCTGACGTAGGAAACGATCTGCGCCACCGTGAAGATCATGGTGCGGGTGTTGCCGGTCTGGCGGCGCTCGCCATTCACGTCCAGCCACATGTCCAGGTTCTGCGGATCGGCGATCTCGTCGCGGGTCACTAACCAGGGCCCGATGGGACCGAAGGTGTCGCAACCCTTGCCCTTGTCCCACTGCGATGACTGCAGTTGGAACGCACGCTCGGAGACGTCGTTGACCACACAGTAACCGGCCACGAAATCGAGGGCCTGCGCCTCGGAAACCGAACGGGCCTCGGTACCGATGACCACCCCCAGCTCCACTTCCCAGTCCAGCCTGGTCGACTCGCGCGGTTGCACGATGTTGTCGTGCGCGCCACAGATACAGGTGATTGCCTTGGTGAAGATCACCGGTTCATCCGGAATCGCCATGCCGGCTTCTTCGGCGTGGTCGCGATAATTGAGGCCAATGGCAATGAACTTGCGAATCCCCGCCACCGGCGCGCCATGGCGAACGCCCTGCTCGACCAGCGGCAGCGAAGCGATGTCGAGCCGGGCGATGCGTGCCAGGCCGGCTGGCGTGACATCGTCGGGCGTGATGTCGTCCAGGTGAGCCGACAAGTCACGGATACGTCCCTGGGCGTCTACAAGGCCCGGACGTTCCTGTCCGGGTTGGCCAACACGGCAGAGCTTCATCTGATTGTTCCTCATCGTACGGGGCGCGTGTTCCACGGGCCCTGAAAGGGAAACCTGCGGATACGGGCGGCATCCGGCGCCAGCTCGAAAACAAGCGGACCGCCAGGGTAGCACCGATCGCCGCCAGGGCACTGCACCCTGGGCTCGTCATGATCCGTTGCGCGCTATGAAACCACTTGTCCGCTGGGTAACAAGATCGACACATTTGGTAATGATTATCATCTTGATTAAGAATAGTGTTTCCTTTGGACATATTAGGAAACATGAATTTTGAATCCTTGCCTTTCCACCACCACCCTGCTACTGGCGGGCGCCATCAGTGTGCTGCCGCAGGCGAACGCCGCCGACGAGCTCACCCTGCCCGCTACGCAAATTCAAGGCACTGTCACTCAGGGCGACACCCAGAGCGAGGGCTACCAGGGACAGCCCTCGTCCAGCACCACCAAGCTGGGACTGACGGACAAGGAAACGCCACAAGCCATCACCACCATCACCCGCTCCCAAATGGATGACTTCAAGCTCAATGGCGTCAAGGACGCCCTGCGTTCCGCCCCTTCGGTGACGGTGGAGCAGAGCGAAACCGACCGCACCGAGTTCACTTCTCGCGGCTTCGATATCGGGACGTTCGAGTACGACGGCATGGGCATGCCGTTCGCCCAGACAATCCTGATCGGCGACCAGGACATGGCCGAATACGAGCAGATCGACGTGCTCCATGGCGCCAATGGCCTGATGAGCGGCACCGGCAACCCGTCGGCCACGGTCAACTTCGTGCGCAAGCGGCCGACCGACACCTTCCAGGCGCAGATCGACACCAGCGCCGGCTCCTGGGACAACCGCCGAATCGACATGGACGTATCGGGCCCGTTGACGGAAAGCGGCAACGTACGCGCACGCTTCATCTACGCCCACGACAAGGGCAACGCCTGGCTCGATCGCTACAGCCACGAAAAGAACGTGGTCGCCGGCCTGCTCGCGTTCGACCTGTCCGATGCCGACACCCTCACGGTCGGTTTCTCGCAGCACAACAGCGACGCCAACGGCAGTACGTGGGGCAACCTGCCCCTGGTGGACAGCAACAACAACCCGATCCACTACCGCAGCCGCAGCTCCAGCGTCGGCCAGCCGTGGACCTACTGGAACATGCACACCCAGCGCGCCTTTGCCGAGCTCAAGCATGATTTCGGCAACGGCTGGAACGCGACGATCACCGCCACCGGGATCACCGAGAAACAAGACACCAACATGCTCTATGTTTCCAGCGTCACCGGCGATGACGCCACGGCGTTCGCGGCCCATACCACCAGCAAGGCCCACGAGTTACTGGGTGAGGCGAAGCTCTCCGGCCCGTTCAGCCTGTTCGGGCGCGAACATGAGCTGACCGTCGGTGCCAGCTATGGCCGTACCCACCAGACGGCACGCGAATACGATGCCGCAGCGGCGGGTTACTACCCGACCTCATTTGCCAGCATTCTTGCGGGCACCGAAACACCGCCGCTGTTCATCTACACCAGCGATACCAATACACAGAACTTCACCGACGCCCAGAAAAGCCTGTTCGCCGCCACGCGCTTCAGCCTGGCGGACGACCTGCACTGGATCGCCGGCGCGCGCATGCTCAGCGCCGACGGCTCGGGCGACAGCTATGGTGTCGACCACTCCCAACGCGAACATGGCAAGGTCACGCCCTACACCGGCCTGGTCTATGACCTGAACAGGCAGTGGAGTCTCTACACCAGTTGGACGAAGATCTTCAATCCGCAGTACGGCACGGTCGGCATCGACGGCAAGCCACTCGCCCCACTCGAAGGCAAGAGCCTGGAAGCCGGGGTGAAAGGCAGCCTGATGGATGATCGCCTGACCCTGACGGGAGCCGTATTCAAGACCGAACAGAGCAATGTGCCGTCCAACAGCCGATACATTCAGGTGGGCTCCCAATACCGCTACTACACCGATGACTACAAGAGCCACGGCATCGAGTTGCAGGCTAGCGGCGAAGTGCTGCCCGGCCTCGACCTGCTGGGCGGCTACACCTATGTGCGAATCGACGGTGCCGATGGCGACCGGGCACGCAAGTACGTGCCCAAGCACAGCGTCCACGGCATGCTGACCTACCGCCTGCCTGGCCTGCCACAGGCCAAGGTCGGGACCCGGGTGAGCTGGCAGAGCGCCGTACAGAATGACGTGTACAGCAGCATTCGCCAGAATCCCTATGCCGTGGTCGACCTGATGGCCAGCTACGATATCAACCGCAACTGGAGCACGTCGCTGAACCTCAACAACGTCACCGACGAGAAGTACCTGGTGTCCCTGTACAGCGGCACGGCCAGCAACTACGGCGCACCACGCAACCTGACCGCTTCGCTGACCTGGAAATACTGAGGGCCTTCACCGGGGGCTTCGGGGGCTGGTCCCAGGAACCGGCCCCTGCGACCCGCTCAGCCACGCCTCACACCAGTTCCTCGTCAATCCAGCCGCGGATCAGGCTCCAGACCATGGCCAGGTTCAAGGTCGGCTCGCACTCGGTCATCAGCATCGCCACCTGCAGCACCGAGCGCGGGTCCTGCGTATCGGTATCCAGCTCCTTGGTCAGCCGGACCCAATGTCCCCACAGACGCATTTCCCCGTCCTGACTGACCGTTGGCCAGCGACCCTTGCGGTACGGTATGCCCAACATGGTGCGGCGGATGGCGACTTCCTTGGGCGACAGCCCGAACAGTTCGAGGATCATCGGCGAGCTGGCCCCCAGGCGGAGCGCCCGGCTGATCTGCTCCTCCTCGTCACTGTCGCGGGTGCGCGAGAGCAGCCGCTGGACGACATCACCGTCGACCAGCACCTTGAACCAGGGCACCGGCGAGTTCACCAGGGCGCCCATGCAGCGGGGGTCGATCAGGGTCTGCAGGTCCTTTTCCTCAAACCCCATGGCCAGGCAATTGCGCAACTGGCCGGTCTTGATGTTGTTCATGATTTGAAAGGCGACAGCCAGATTCAACGGGTGCATATAAACCTCTACCATTCCATGGTCGGATGACGGCCCGTGCGTGGGCCAGACTGCTTCACGCCAGAACGTCTGCCGGGCCGGGAGCGTGCTCGTCACGCCGGCCGAACTCGACGCTGAGGATCTCGACACCCGCCCAGCCCTCCACGTGGCTGGCCAGTTCGAACAGAAAACCGTCGCGCCGCAATGACTCCTGGTTGATTCTGAGCAGCACCATGCAGGTCTGGTCAGCGCTGATATCGGAACTCAAATCCATTTGTGTGTACTCCCTGTGATCGCTATCGCAGCCGGGTGCGACGGACTGGTGGTTGAGCCGGTGCGGCGAACTTTCCTCAGGCCGCTCGCGAATCCACCTCGGTGGTTCAGAGCGCCCTCCTTCACTGCACCGCTCGATTTTGTGCTGCCCCTAATTATGTAGTCGCTCCACGCAAGGCTATCTGTAAGACAAAGCGTCCCTCCTGCGGGAAAAAACGGGCGTCATTTGTGGGGCGTTCAGGGTGGGGGCCTGTTCGGATCCGAGCCGCCGGCCCGCGAGCGTCCCATGGCGGGCGCTCGCCGAGCCCTTCAGAACGCGGCTTCGTAGATCGCCAGGGCATCGGCCAGCCGGACCTCACGCGGATTGTTCACCAGCAGCCGCTGTTGCTGCATCGCGTCCTCGGCCAGTTGCCGGAGACGCTGGCGTGGCACGTCCACATCGCGCAGCCGGGTGGGTAAACCGCAGCGAGGCGCCAGTTGCGCCAGTTCCTCGATGAACTGCTCGCAGCGTGCCGGCGGATCACCGGCCCGCAGCCGCTCGCCGAGCAGCATCGGCGCCAGCTCGGCGTAGTCGGCAAAGGCTTCGCCGCGGTTGAAGCGCATCACATGCGGCAACACCAGGGAATTGGCCAGCCCATGGGGCACGTGGAACTGCGCCCCCAGCGGATAGGCCAGTGCATGCACCGCCGCCACCGGTGCGTTGGCGAACGCCTGCCCGGCCAGACAGGCGCCCAGCAGCATGGCCTGGCGGGCCGCGAGGTCGTCCCCCTGGTGCACGGCCTGGTCGAGGTTGGCGGCCAGCAGACGCAACGCCTCCCGGGCCAACAGGCTCGACAGCGGGTTGCGCCTGATCCTGCTGGTGTAGGCTTCGATGGCATGGACCATGGCATCGATACCGGTGGCCGCCGTGATCGCCGGCGGCAGGCCGAGGGTGAGCCGGGCATCGAGCAGCGCCAGGTCCGGCAGCAGGATCGAGGACACCACGCCCATCTTGCTGGCTTGCCCGGTGGTGATCACCGCGATGGGCGTGACCTCCGAGCCGGTGCCGGCGGTGGTCGGAACCTGGATCAGCGGCAGACGCCGGCCCTGGGCCCGGTCGACGCCGTAGATGGCCTGCAGGTCCTGGTTGCATTCGGGATGAGCCAGCAACGCCACCAGCTTGGCGACATCCATCGAACTGCCGCCACCGAAGCCGACGATCAACTCGGCCCCGATGTGGCGGGCCCGCTCGACCGCGGACTGTACGCAAGTGTCACTCGGGTCGGCGCAGACATCGCTGAAGATCGCCACGCCCAGCCGGGCCTGGGTGAAACCGGGCAACAGCTCATCCAACAGGCCCAGGCGGATAATGCCGGGGTCGGTGACGATCAGTACCCGGCGGGCACCGCGCTGCTGACACAATGACGCCAGGCGGGCGGCCGCGCCCGGTTCGCAGAGCAGTTGTGGCGTGGTGGCGAAGCTGAAAGGCTGCATGTCCCTATTCCTCTTGTTCTTGTATTCATGGCACTCGCCGTGGCGCGGCCTGCGCGAACGGCGTAAGGGGAAACCGGCTAGAAGGCGAAGTGCTCCGCGCTCATGACCATCAGGCACGCTGCGCCGCCGAGCAGCGCCTCCCGATGGGCACCGGCGCGCGGCAGCAGCCGTCGCCAGTAGAACTCCGCCGCCTGCAGCTTGGCCTGGTAGAACGCCCGGTCATCCGTGCCACGGTCAAGCGCCGCGGCGGCACACACCGCCGCCCGCAACCACAACGCCGCCAACAGCACGTAGCCAGAATAGGCGAGGAAATCCACCGACACCGCGCCGATCTCCTGGGGATCGGCCCGGCAGACATCCAGCACGTGCTGGCTGAGGGAACGCCACTGCTCCAGGCGCTGGCCCACCACCCGGGCCATCTCGTCCAGGGCGGGATCGCTGCAGGCAGCCACCTCATCGAGCAGTTCCCGGATCAGTTGTTGCACCTGCTCGCCACCATCGGCCAGCACCTTGCGGCGAATCAGATCCAGCGCCTGGATACCGTTGGTGCCCTCGTACAGCTGGGTGATGCGGCTGTCGCGCATCAACTGCTCCATGCCCCACTCGCGGATATAGCCGTGCCCGCCATGGACCTGCACCGCCAGGCTGGAAACCTCCTGGCCGACGTCGGTGAGAAAGGCCTTGACGATGGGGATCAGCAACGCGGCCCGGTGGCCGGCGGCGGCGCGGGCCTGTGGGTCCGGGTCACCGTGCTCCAGGTCAAGCTCGCGGGCCACGCACGCCGCCAGCAGGCGGCAGCCTTCGACCAGGGTCTTCTGGGTCAGCAGCATGCGGCGCACATCGGGATGGCTGATAATCGGGTCGGCGGCGCGCCCGGGCGCCACCGGCCCGGCCAGGCTGCGCGACTGCAGGCGCTCGCGGGCATAGGCCAGCGCCCCCTGGAACGCCGCCTCGGCGATGCCCAGCCCCTGCAGGCCAACCTGAAAGCGCGCATCGTTCATCATGGTGAACATGCACGCCAACCCCTGGTTGGCCTCGCCCACCAGCCAGCCGCGGGCGCCCTCGAAGTTCATCACACACGTGGCAGCACCGCGGATGCCCATCTTGTGCTCCAGGGCGCCGCACTCGACGGCATTGCGTCGCCCCACGCCGCCGTCCGCACCCGGCTCGAACTTCGGCACCAGGAACAGGCTGATGCCCCGCACACCGGCCGGTGCCTCCGGCAAGCGGGCCAGCACCAGATGCACGATGTTCTCGCTCAGGTCCTGGTCGCCACCGCTGATGAAGATCTTGCTGCCGCTGATGCGGTAGCTGCCATCCGCTTCCGGTTGGGCCCGTGTGCGCAGCAGCGCCAGGTCGGTACCGGCCTGCGGTTCGGTCAGGCACATGGTGCCCGTCCACTCGCCGCTGACCAGCTTGCCCAGGTAATCGCGCTTGAGCGCCTCGCTGCCGTGGCGATGCAGGGCCAGCACGGCGCTCTCGGTGAGCCCGGAGTAGATGCGAAACGACAGCGAGGCGCCCATCAGCATTTCATGGAAACTGGCCGAGACCAGCTGCGGCAGGCCCTGCCCCTCGTACTCGAGCGGGCCGGTCATGCCGGCCCAACCCTGTTCGACGTATTGCCGATAGGCCTGGGCAAAGCCCTCCGGGGTCAGTACCCGGCCCTGCTCCAGACGACAGCCCTGCTCGTCGCCCTGGCGGTTGAGCGGTGCCACCACCTCGCTGACGAACCGTGCGCCCTGTTCGAGGATGCCATCGAGCGTCTCGCCGTCCAGGCCGTTGCCAAGGCGGCGGCAGTGCCCCACCCCGTCGAAGACCTCATGGAGCACGAAACGCATGTCACGCAAGGGTGCCCGATAGTTCATGCCCGGCCCTCCCGCACATCGGCCAGCCGCGCCAGGATCAACCCCAGGTCCTGCGCGGTGTCGAGCACGGCGGGCGAAGTCGCGGCGCCGATAACGGCGGTTTGCTGAACGTGGTAGGGGTGGCTCACTCGCGGCGCTCCTGAATCGATGATCGAAGGGATTGCCGCAACCCTAGTCAGGGCCCTAGTATTTTTGAAATTTTAATTTTGCATCCCATGTATTCCAGCCATGAATATATCGACCTTCGATCTCAATCTGCTGCGGGTGCTGGACATGCTCCTACGCGAACAGAACGTGTCGCGGGCCGCCGAGCGCCTGGCCCTGACCCAGCCGACCGTGAGCAACGCCCTGGCCCGCCTGCGCGACCTGCTGGGTGATCCGCTGCTGGTACGGGTTGGCCGGCACATGCGCCCCACGCCTCGCGCCCTGGCGCTGGAAGGGCCGATCCGCGCCGCGCTGCAACAGATCGAACAGACCCTGGGCAGCGACAACAGCTTCGATCCCGGCCGCAGCCACCGCCAGTTGCGCATCGCCCTGACCGACTACGCCGAACAGCTGTGCATGTCCGGGCTGCTCGCCACCTTGCAGACCCAGGCGCCGCACCTGCGGGTCGATGTGGTGCACCTGGCACCGAGCCTGCCGATGGAAGCCCTCGACCGAGGCGAGCTGGACCTGGTGCTCGGCCGCTTCGATGAGTCTCCCGCGCGCTTCGAACGCCGCCACTGGCGCAGCGAAACCCTGCGTATCGCGGTACGTCACGACCATCCGGCGGTGAACGCAACGCTCGACCTGGCCACCTTTCTCGGCCTGCGCCACCTCTGGGTGCATGGCGGCCAGACCCGCGGCATGGTCGACCAATGGCTGGCGGAACAGGGCCTGTCGCGGCGTATCGTCTACACCACGCCCAACTACCTGCAAGCCGCGCACCTGGCGGCGGAATCGGACCTGTGCGTGGTCCTGCCGACCGCGCTGGCCACGCACTTCGCGCAACTGCTGCCGCTGCAACTGTTCGAACTGCCGTTCGCGCTGGAGCCGTTCCAGCTGGAACTGGTCTACCTCGCGCACCGCCAGCACGACCCGGCGCTGGCCTGGCTGGTGGAACGGATCATGGATATCCGCGCGGACTGAGGGGGTGGCCGATCAGACTGTCGACCGCCAATCGTACGACAACCATCCTCCTAGCCTTCTGCCAGTGAAGAGCCCCGAATGACTCGTCCTCAGCCTCAGAAGCCTTCGATCACCCAGGGCTCAACCTTTATAACCGGGCGATCTACCTGAGCTGACGCGGCACCTTCGCAAATGCATCCATCTCGCCGATCGAGAAAAATGGCACTAGCTTTCGGCTAAGTTGTACGATAACTTACCTCTACAGAAATTCCTTCCACCCTCGTGCCACTGGATACCTAGAACAATGACGCCACAAGAACTGAAATCCATCCTTTCCCACGGCCTGCTGTCCTTCCCGGTCACCGACTTCAATGCCCAGGGCGACTTCAACGCCGCCGGCTACGTCAAGCGCCTGGAATGGCTCGCACCCTACGGCGCCAGCGCCCTGTTCGCCGCCGGTGGCACCGGTGAGTTCTTCTCCCTCGCGGCCAGCGAATACAGCCAGGTGATCAAGACCGCCGTCGACACCTGCGCCCAGTCGGTGCCAATCCTCGCCGGTGTCGGCGGCTCGACCCGCCAGGCCATCGAATATGCCCAGGAAGCCGAGCGTCTGGGCGCCAAGGGCCTGCTGCTGCTGCCCCACTACCTGACCGAAGCCAGCCAGGACGGCGTGGCCGCCCACGTGGAAGCCGTGTGCAAATCGGTGAAAATCGGCGTGGTGGTGTACAACCGCAACGTCTGCCGCCTGAACGCCGACCTGCTGGAAAAGCTGGCCGAGCGCTGCCCGAACCTGATCGGCTACAAGGACGGCCTGGGTGACATCGAACTGATGGTGTCCATCCGTCGCCGCCTGGGCGATCGTTTCAGCTACCTGGGTGGCCTGCCGACCGCCGAGGTCTATGCGGCGGCCTACAAGGCCCTGGGCGTACCGGTCTACTCCTCGGCGGTGTTCAACTTCGTGCCGAAAACCGCGATGGACTTCTACAACGCCATTGCCCGTGACGACCACGCCACCGTTGGCAAGCTGATCGACGACTTCTTCCTGCCGTACCTGGACATCCGCAACCGCAAGGCCGGCTATGCGGTCAGCATCGTCAAGGCCGGTGCGAAGATCGCCGGCTACGACGCAGGCCCGGTACGGACCCCGCTGACCGACCTGACCGAACAGGAATACGAAGCCCTGGCGGCGCTGATGGACAAGATGGGCCCACAATAAGCGCGCCCCTGCGGACTGCCAACACCGCACCCGGAGCCGGGCAACCGCCGGCTCCGGTCACAACTCGTTAGCCCGCACAAAAATAACTAGTGGGAGTACAAGGCATGCAAGCGACTAAAAAGACGCATGTGCGCTACCTGATTCTGCTCATGCTGTTCCTGGTGACCACGATCAACTATGCCGACCGGGCCACCATCGCCATTGCCGGCTCCAGTCTGCAGAAAGACCTGGGCATCGACGCTGTCACCCTCGGCTACATCTTCTCCGCCTTCGGCTGGGCCTACGTGGCCGGCCAGATCCCCGGCGGCTGGCTGCTCGACCGCTTCGGTTCGAAAAACGTCTACGCCTTCAGTATCTTCAGCTGGTCGCTGTTCACCATGCTGCAGGGTTTTGTCGGCGGCCTGCCCGTGACCTGGGCGGTCGTCACCCTGTTCACCCTGCGCTTTCTGGTCGGTTTCGCCGAAGCCCCGTCGTTCCCCGGCAACGCCCGGATCGTCGCGGCCTGGTTCCCGGCGGCGGAACGCGGCACGGCCTCGGCGATCTTCAACTCGGCGCAATACTTCGCCACCGCGCTGTTCGCGCCGATCATGGGCTGGATCGTCTACCACTTCGGTTGGGAACACGTGTTCATCGTGATGGGCGTGTTCGGCATCGTGTTCTCGGGCATCTGGATGAAGACCATCTACAACCCGAAACAGCACCCGCGCATCAGCCCGAGTGAACTCGAGCACATCGAGCAGAACGGTGGCCTGGTGGACATGGACCAGAAACGCAGCAACGACGGTCCGAAGTGGCACTACGTCAAGCAACTGCTGACCAGCCGCATGCTGCTGGGCGTGTACCTGGGCCAGTACTGCATCAACGCCATCACCTACTTCTTCCTGACCTGGTTCCCGGTGTACCTGGTGCAGGAACGCGGCATGACCATCCTCAAGGCGGGCTTCATCGCCTCGCTGCCGGCCATCTGCGGCTTCATCGGCGGTGTGCTCGGTGGTGTAATCTCGGACTGGCTGCTGCGTCGTGGCCACACGCTGACCTTCTCGCGCAAGCTGCCGATCGTCTGCGGCCTGATGCTGTCGACCACCATGGTCTTCTGCAACTACGTCGAGGCGGAATGGATGGTGGTCGGCTTCATGACCCTGGCATTCTTCGGCAAAGGCATCGGTGCCCTGGGCTGGGCGGTCGTGGCCGACACCTCGCCCAAGCAGATCGCCGGCCTGTCCGGTGGCCTGTTCAACACCTTCGGCAACATTGCCTCGATCACCACGCCGATCGTCATCGGCTACATCATCAGCGCCACCGGCTCGTTCAAGTGGGCCCTGGTGTATGTCGGTGCCAACGCCTTGGTCGCGGTGTTCAGCTACCTGGTGATCGTCGGCCCGATCAGGCGGATCGAATTGCGTGACGGCCCAAAGGATGAAGCGGCAACGGATGCCAATCCCACGATGAAAGTCGCGGGGGCGCGTCACTGAGCAAGAACCCGTGCATGCCCGCTACATCGCGGGCATGCACGCAGAACAAAGCCTGAGAAATCCATAAGAAAGGCACGACCATGCAGTTGATCGAACATTCTGACTCGCCCCGCTACGTCCGCCTGCACGACGACGACAACGTCGTGGTGGTGGTCAATGACGGCGGCCTGGGCGAAGGCGCCCGCTTCTCCGATGGCCTGACGCTGGTACAAGCCGTGCCGCAGAGCCACAAGGTCGCCACCGTGTTCATCGCCAAGGGCGAACCGGTGCGCCGCTACGGCCAGATCATCGGCTACGCCCTGGAAGACCTGCGCCAGGGCAGTTGGGTGCAGGAAAGCCAACTGGCCATGCCGGCCGCCCCGGAACTGGACAGCCTGCCACGCTGCGATGCCGTGCCCGACGCCCTGCCCCCGCTGGAAGGCTTCACCTTCGAAGGCTACCGCAACGCCGACGGCACCGTCGGTACCCGCAACATCCTCGGCATCACCACCACCGTACAATGCGTGACCGGCGTGCTCGAACACGCGGTCAAGCGCATCAAGGCCGAGCTGCTGCCCAAATACCCCCACGTCGATGACGTGGTCGCCCTCACCCACAGCTATGGCTGCGGCGTGGCGATCAACGCCCGCGACGCCTACATCCCGATCCGCACCGTACGCAACCTGGCGCGCAACCCCAACCTGGGCGGCGAAGCGCTGGTCATCAGCCTGGGCTGCGAGAAGTTGCAGGCCGGCCAGGTGATGCACGACAACGACCCGTCGGTCGACCTCAGCGAGCCGTGGCTGTACCGCCTGCAGGACGCCAGCCTGGGCTTCACTGAAATGATCGATCAGATCATGGGCCTGGCCGAAACGCGCCTGAAGAAACTCGACCAGCGCCGCCGCGAAAGCGTGCCGGCCAGCGAGCTGATCCTCGGCATGCAATGCGGCGGCAGCGATGCCTTCTCCGGCATCACCGCCAACCCGGCCCTGGGCTACGCCGCCGACCTGCTGGTACGTGCCGGTGCCACCGTGCTGTTCTCGGAAGTCACCGAAGTGCGCGACGCCATCTACATGCTCACCTCCCGTGCCGAGAACCAGGACGTGGCCGACGCGCTGGTGCGCGAGATGGACTGGTACGACCGCTACCTGCAACAAGGTGCGGCCGACCGCAGCGCCAACACCACGCCGGGCAACAAGAAAGGCGGCCTGTCGAACATCGTCGAGAAGTCCCTCGGCTCCATCGTCAAGTCCGGCAGCGGCGCCATCCAGGGCGTGCTCGGCCCGGGCGAGCGGGTCGACCGCAAGGGCCTGATCTTCTGCGCCACCCCGGCCAGCGACTTCGTCTGCGGCACCCTGCAACTGGCCGCCGGGATGAACCTGCACGTGTTCACCACCGGTCGTGGCACCCCGTATGGCCTGGCCATGGCCCCGGTGGTCAAGGTGTGCACCCGCACCGAGCTGGCCGAGCGCTGGCCCGACCTGATCGACATCGACGCCGGGCGCATCGCCACCGGCCGTTCGAGCATTGAGGAACTGGGCTGGGAGTTGTTCCACTACTATCTGGATGTGGCCAGCGGCCGCAAGCAGACCTGGGCCGAGCAGCATAAGCTGCACAACGACATCACCCTGTTCAACCCGGCGCCGATCACCTGATGCACCCGGCCGGCTCGATGTTCGCAGCCCCTGTAGGAGCCGGCGGTGCGGCTCCTACAGGGAATCGAGCCAGCCCATTCCATCCGCATTCCTTCCTTCACTTCTCTCTAAAGGAGCATTCCATGCCTGAGATCCTCGGCCACAACTTCATCGCCGGCCAGCGCAGCGCCGCTGGCACCCAGCACCTGCAGAGTCTGGACGCCACCACCGGCGAGGCCCTGCCCTACACCTTCGTCCAGGCCACCGAAGCCGAAGTGGACCGGGCGGCCAAGGCCGCCGCTGCCGCCTTCGCCGAGTTCCGCCAACTGGCGCCGACCCGTCGCGCCGAATTCCTCGATGCCATCGCCGCCGAACTGGATGAACTGGACGACAGCTTCGTCGCCATCGTCTGCCGCGAAACCGCCCTGCCGGCTGCCCGTATCCAGGGTGAGCGTGGCCGTACCAGCGGCCAGATGCGCCTGTTCGCCCAGGTCCTGCGTCGTGGCGACTTCCTCGGTGCCCGTATCGACCTGGCCCTGCCTGAGCGTCAGCCACTGCCACGCGTCGACCTGCGCCAGATGCGCATCGGCGTCGGCCCGGTCGCCGTGTTCGGCGCCAGCAACTTCCCGCTGGCCTTCTCCACCGCCGGTGGTGACACCGCTGCGGCCCTGGCCGCCGGTTGCCCGGTCGTGTTCAAGGCCCACAGCGGCCACATGGCGACTGCCGACCTGGTCGGTTGCGCCATCCAGCGCGCTGCCGAGCGTACCGGCATGCCAAAAGGCGTGTTCAACATGGTCTTCGGCGGTGGTGTCGGCGAGTGGCTGGTCAAGCACCCGGCCATCCAGGCCGTTGGTTTCACCGGCTCTCTGAAAGGCGGTGACGCCCTGTGCCGCATGGCCGCCGAGCGTCCGCAGCCGATCCCGGTCTTCGCCGAGATGTCCAGCATCAACCCGGTGATCATCCTGCCGGGCGCCCTGGCCAAGCGTGGCGAAGCCATCGCCCGCGAACTGGCAGGCTCCGTCTGCCTGGGTGCCGGCCAGTTCTGCACCAACCCGGGCCTGGTCATCGGCCTGCAATCGCCGCAGTACAGCCAACTGCTGGGCGAGCTGGGCCAGCACCTGGACCAGCAAGCGGGCCAGACCCTGCTCAACGCTGGCGGCCTGCGCAGCTACGTCGGCGGCCTGGAGCACCTGAAGGCTCACGCTGGCATCAAGCACCTGGCCGGCCAGGCCCAGGAAGGCAGCCAGGCCCGTGCCCAGCTGTTCAAGGCTGACGCGCGACTGCTGGTGGAATCCGATCCCCTGCTGCAGGAAGAAGTCTTCGGCCCGACCACCGTCGCCGTCGAGGTCAAGGACAACGAGCAACTGCGCGCGGCCCTGCTCGGCCTGCGTGGCCAGCTGACCGCCACTCTGATCGGTGAAGCGGAAGACTTCGAAGCCTTCGCCTGGCTGGTGCCGCTGCTGGAAGAGAAAGTCGGCCGTATCCTGATCAACGGCTACCCGACCGGTGTGGAAGTGTGTGATGCGATGGTCCACGGTGGTCCGTACCCGGCGACTTCCGATGCCCGTGGTACTTCGGTGGGCACCCTGGCGATCGATCGCTTCCTGCGTCCGGTCTGCTACCAGAACTACCCGCAGTCGCTGCTGCCTGAGGCACTGCGTGATGGCAACCCGTTGGGGCTGCGTCGCCTGGTGAATGGGCAGTGGAGTGATGCGGCGATCTGATTGCTGCGTTGATGGAGAGAGCCCCGCTTTGGCGGGGCTTTTTCATTTCCGGCGGTGTGTGTGTCCGTTTGAAGGTAGGCGTGACCTACCCCTGAGGGTCTTCAGTTTTCGGGAGACTCTGGTTCGCTACGGGGACGCCATCCAGCAGCGCGTCGACCACTGCCCGCGCCATCTCTACTGAATGCAGCATGCTCCAGAACAATGCTCGCTCGAAAGGATCGGTGTGCAGGCTGAGTTCGTCGCCGTTGAGTTCTGCCGTTTCGAGCAGGCGCGAGACGTGGGCCAGCGCGTCGTAGGCAGTGACGCCCTCCTGGATGGCGAACAAGGAAGGTTTATCAAGGGATTCTGGTGCAACGGGGCGGAAACGGGTGAATGTGAGACTGTCGAGTAACCGGGTGCTGGATGCTGTGTTGTCTGTGCCGAAAGCCCTGTTGGCAGGCGGCGGATCAGGGACAATTTTCTTGGTCATGGTGAAGTTCCTTTGTTGGGTCAGGAGCCCGTCACCTACGCTGCAAAACGAGGGGTGGCGAGCCGTACACAGGTTTGCAGACCGGCAACAAAGGAACCGGCAGGCCGAAGCCTCCTGCGCACAGCTCGCCATAACGCGAACGAAAAAATGCCGCTGATCGCGGCGTTGTGCGCCTTTGTTGTCACGGGCTGCAAAACCCGTATCGCTGAATTTGCAGCGACCTTGGGACTGTAGCCATGACGTTTGGCGCACACAATATTGTCCCACGCTTGAATCACGTAGGAAATATGAGATTTTTAGGAAGGCTGTTTCAGCTTAGCCTTGAAAGCTCATTCTGGCAGGAGCGATAGGCACTTGGTGTTCAGTCCCGGAGAGTCATGGTGCATCCTTAACGCCTCAGGAGGAGGATGCATTTTGGAAGGACGTATCCATGGTTCAGCCCGAACGACGCCGCGAATTCGAGCCGAGCTCCAAGCGTCGCAAGAGTCGAATCGAAAGCTTGCCACTCGCTACCAGTTGAACGTGAAGATAATGACCAAATGGCGTTCGCGATCAACAACCCAAGATTCTCGAATGGGTCCCTCTCAGCCACACAGCTCCAAGCTGACAGAGTCAGAGGAGGCGATGGTGGGGTAGAACCCGTTCCTCTTGAGTAAGCTGTAGGCGCGGGTGCAACCGCGCCTACGGTACGATTTTGAAATGCTCGGTAATCCGAGACCCGCCCGCACCTAGCTAAGTTCCACCTCCAGTAGATAAGCAGGCACAACCTTTTCGAGTGTCTCCAGCGTAGAGGTGACTTTGCTTACGGGCATATCAGCGAGCCTAGACTCACGTACACGACGAAGGTTCGCGCCGCTTGCAAATACAACTTCCTTCTCGTTGCCGTGTTCGCCCTCACGGCTATAGGCATAGGCCTTCGTTTCTGAATTTGTGACCCGCACAACCATCAGGTCCACACGGCCAGATTCGTATGCCTTGCCGCGCCACTCGGCATTTCTCAATGCCACCTGAGGGCAGAAAGAGGTTGATAGCGGGCGTGTCGTGATGAAGCTATTGCTGTCACTTGGCCAGAGCCCTCCGTGGAACAAAAACTGCCCATCAGCCATTTTTACGCCATTAACCTTGATCGCGGCATCAGCAGGCTCCCAGTCTCGCTCGGTGAATGAGCCTTGGTAAGCGCTAAGCTCCGGGGGCTCGGCCAATGGCATCGACCTCCGCAGCGCCTGGTATTCAGCGCTTGAATCCAGGGCTGCCTCAACGTGATTCTCTAGCCCATTGTCAGCGCGCACTGTTAGCATTCGAGCCGCAGCTTCAGAGGCTGTGGCTACCACAGCGATAAGCTTGTCGTTTACATCCAGAGCTTGGCTTGGATGCACGCCATGATTCACAACAAGATCCAAGGCCTCCTGGTGACTATTACGGCGCCTGGTCCAAACCTCATAGGGCTTGGCGAATACGTCTATGAGACCGGCCTTCCTTTGCATTTTTATCCCTCTAATCTGAAAATCTTGATATTTGCTTGCCGCTTTGCGTTCAGTAGCCTGCGGATCGCAATTGTACCGAGTATACGTCGCGTATTGTTACCGAACGGCAGGAGGCATCGTCACCGATCCAGAACCCAGCATTTGTGCGTGAGGACGGAGTTATCGCAGGCGCGGGCGATGGCTTTGAACTGAGGTGAGCCACCGGCAATCACTCATCTTCGAGCTCCGTCTTTCTCTTCTGGACCATCGAGATGGGAGGCAAGAAAAACATGGACCGCTGAGCTGCCGGCATCAGGATATCGGAGGACTTGATGCTGCTGCCCTTGCGCCGCCTGGTACCACTGTCTTTGTCGAAAACCTCTATGTCCTTGCACAAAATTGGCATGTGGAGGGCCTCGCGCACGATGCTCTCGTTGGCCATTGTGCCGTTGGCCATGCTCCTCATCATGGTCTCGAACGTCTGTACCGGCTGTTGGTAGATCTGTCTGGGCAGCAGCTCGGAGAGCTCGGTCTCGATGCGTTTTCCGGTGACGCTGTCGAAGAAGTGCTCTTCTCCGAAGCCTAGGTTGTGTTGATCTGTAACCTGAATGTCGCGTTTAGTGTCGTAACCCACGAACAATGCGGGCGTCATGGAGTGCGAGAAGTGGTTGCCGTACTTCCAGTGAATTTCCTTCATCACGGCATTGGCGCGATAGCTCTTCGCAAGATGAATGAACCAGTAGGTGCGAGGGTTAGCACCAAATGGCGTTATGAAGAATACCGTCATGAACTCTGCGCCGCTTTCTTTCAGTATTCCCTCTGCCAGGAAGCGTTGAATGAGATGCTGCCATTCATGGCGCATCGTAGCCTTAAAGGCCGGGAGTTTTTTCCACGGAATGTATTTTTCAAGGTCGATATTCTGCAGTGCCTTGCGGTTTTCCTCTCGCTCTGAAAGATAGTCAATCAGGCTGTCAACGTTGAACGTCAGCAAAACCTCAGCGTTTCCAACCTCCTGAAAGATGGTGCGAATGCTGGAGAATGGAACATCTTTGTAAGCATACTGGTCCAGCAAGAAAAGTGCGCGCTGGGAGAACTTGAATTGCTTGATCTGATTGATTAACGCCGGAAGTGCGTCGGTGAAGCGAGACCTAATGGGGAACACGTCCTTGTTTATTAAGTGAGAATACCCTTTCTCGTTGAGTATCGCGCCCAGGTAATTTAGGTTGTCTTTTTTTATATCTACAAAATAATATTTTGCGATTACCTCGCGGGCTTGCTTTCTAAGTATGTTAATTTCCGCAACTGTCTGGCGCACAGTGTCCAACGCGATGATCGGCGATCCATAATGAACGCCTATACCATCATCGTTTTTATAAATTCCCCCTCCACAGAATCCATCGATTATGTTAATCCCAATTCGGGGAATCATCTGGTTACTCATCAGGACCGTAATGTAGGAGCGAATATAGTCTTGGATGATCTTGTGCTTAATCTTGCTATGTGGGTCAATCTGAGGATATGTCCCAGTGGAAATATTCCATTTGTATTTTTCATCCTTGGCCATCCGATAAACCCTTTAACTCAGGCTAAATTCAACAGAGGTATTTCATCCCAGGTCTGGCCTTTCAGCAGCCGCCCGTTTGCTTTTTTAGAGCGCTTGATGCCATCCGCACCCCAGCCGCCCCACTGTTTGAAGAAGAACGCGGAACCTGAGATATCGCACTGGCGATGAATATTGTCGACCCACTCTTGCTGCATAGGGCGCGCTTTCGCACCTGACTCGCCTCCAACGATCACCCAGTGGATATCGGTCAGGTCTATTTCACCGAGATCTTCCAGAAGGGGCTCTGCCGAGAGGAACCGGATTGTGGCATTCACACGACGCAAGCAATCGATACGAGGAACGCCATAGGCTTTATCTTCGACCGATACGCCCAGCCAGGCGTTGGTAGGTGGAACGCGCCCGCTGAAGTAATCAGCCAAGCGTTCCGCACGCTTGGTCAGAATCTGAAAAGTATGTTGCGTTGCCTCACGTATGACGTCAAAAACCTGGTCGATGTAATGATCAGGGACTTTTTCGTGAAACAGATCCGACATGGAGTTTACAAAATAGATAGTCGGCTTCTTGCGCTGAAGTGGTTCTCGTAGCTTCTCCGGGCGCAGGCTAAGTTTGAAACCATTATCATAACCTGGAGTGCCCATTGCTTGCAGCCGACGCGCCATATTCTCGGCATAACAATGCTTGCAGCCCGGCGATACCTTGGTGCAGCCCACGATAGGGTTCCAAGTCATTTCGGTCCATTCTATGCTCGTCTGGGTACTCATTGCACTGTAACTCCTGTCGTGCACGATGCTCATATAAACCGGGCGCGACTAAAATGGTTATCACCTTTATGTTTGGAGTTTCTGTTCGGACTCCTGTCAAGCCATAAGCATAACACATATATCCGATAGACTCAGCAAAATAAGATCTAATTAGTACACTATTTTTGCTAGAAACCTTGTGACGCGTTAAGGCTTTTTGTCGCCGGCTAATTTTTTACTGTTGATAAAAGCTAACAAATATCTTTTTGCGAAAGTGGTTCTGCGCACAGTACCCATCGTTCACTTTTTTTCGACCAGTTAGGTCTTACCGGATTTTTTGTCCGCTTTCGAACATCCGCATCCAGATTTATGATTTTCTCTTCTTTAGCGAGTTCTTTAAATGCCAGTTGCAGGTCCGTCGGGTAGAGGTCAGTTTCCACAAGGAAGTTTGCCCAGCAATCATTGTCCACCAGCAACGGTGTGGTAGAGAGACGTGTCAGCAAATACTTTTTGGCGAGCATCCTGTTGTCTCGAACGCTGACTGGCTCGGGCTGATCCTCAGGTAGGGAGAAAAGGTCATAGACAGGAAGCCTCTTGCTCGCTTGCTGTCTTAGCTTGGCCTCGAACTGACTGACGCGCTGCACCATATCCATCTGCTCGGCGGCCTCTTTGAAGACAATGAGTCCTTTGGAGTGTCGCGTGAGATAGATCAGGAAGTACAGCACGCGGTCCATTCCCGGTCTCTCTACCGTGACGTACGCTGTCCTACCGTTGTACAAATCACCCACTACCTGGCGGTACTGGGAAACAATGATGTGCTGCCGCTCGGACGCCGTCTCTTTGCCTGAAAACGTGACTGGCTTTCCGAGCAACTCTTCAACGTTAGCTTGCTGGGCCGTCATCGACATCGCTCGGTTGAGGAAGTCGTACATCAAGTTGATGAGAAACTCGGCTCTGTTCAATGTCAATAGCGGCGCTAGTACCGGCGCGTTGATGACCTTCCGCCAGCCTTTGGGATCAATGAAAAAAAAAGTGAAACCCTGTTTTGCCCAACTCGCGATATCGTCGATTTTCGTCATGTAGTCGCCGTGGATGCAGCTGGCCTCTACGACACTGCCCATGTTGTTGGAGAGAAAATTTTGTAGCTTTGCGAAAGCTTCGTCGTTCTTCTCTATATATAAGGCGCGGAATTTCACCTTTGCACCATGCCGCTCCTCAAGCGCCTTTGCGCAATCCTTCATCAGGCTTAACGAGATACCAATGGAGGTGTCGCGCAAGTCATTAGATTCTTCTGACCAGGGGCCGGCGAAGCAGTCGACGAAATTGATCACCTTCTCACTGCGGCCTATGATCATGAACAGCCGCTGCAAGTAAGTTCTCAGAATGGTGTGCTTGACGTAAGCCTGTTCTCTACCCTGATATTCCATTGGTATCAAAGACATTTCACTTCCTTGTTGACCCTCTCGGTCGCCTATCACGGATCGGCTTATCACGTTGAGTGGCGCGTAGTGGCGATACGATATCTTAGCCTGAGTCAGGTGGCTACGGCCGCCTCTGCAGTGCACCGAGGTCCATTGTTGCCGTTGACCGTTACTAGAAGCTCATTCGCAGCGGTGTAGATGAGGGCCCCCTCCATCCCCGCAGGTTCATGACGCACAGACAGAGCAGTTGGAATCTCAAGGCTCCGGGCCTCTTCCGGTTACTCCAAAGCACGTTGCCGAAGATGGAGCAGCAGAAGTCAATCTTCCTGCTGTTCGAATGACGTGACCCCGTATACCATGCTGCCAGTACCATCGTCACCACGGCTGGCCATTCGAGAAACCCGATCCAGTACTTTATGCCCTATCCAATCGTTGGTTCAGTTCGAACACGAGAAAAGGGGACGGATCTGGGACGGACGGATCTGGGACCGGATCTGGGACGACCGGATCTGGGACGGATCTATTTTCTAAGAAGCCTTAGGCCCGACCACTGTCGCCGTCGAGGTCCAGGACAACGAGCAACTGCGCGCGGCCCTGCTCGGCCTGCGTGGCCAGCTGACCGCCACCCTGATCGGCGAAGCGGAAGACTTCGAAGCCTTCGCCTGGCTGGTGCCGCTGCTGGAAGAGAAAGTCGGCCGGATCCTGATCAACGGCTACCCGACCGGTGTCGAGGTGTGTGACGCGATGGTTCACGGTGGGCCATACCCGGCGACTTCCGATGCCCGTGGGACGTCGGTGGGTACCCTGGCGATCGATCGTTTCCTGCGTCCGGTTTGCTACCAGAACTACCCGCAGTCGCTGCTGCCTGAGGCACTGCGTGATGGCAACCCGTTGGGGCTGCGTCGCCTGGTGAATGGGCAGTGGAGTGATGCGGCGGTCTGATTGCTGCGTTGATGGAGAGGGCCCCGCTTTGGCGGGGCTTTTTTATTTTTGGGGTCGGTGTTTCGCTTTGCCTGTCCTGGGACTAGTCTGGCCTTACTGAATTCGTTCACAACTCCACCTTTGGTCATCGGAATCTTTATGCAGTCAGATCAGACCGGATGTCTATGCTGCCGTATTTTAGTATTCGCTATCAACCGTTGCCGTCTACCACTTTCAGAAACCTACCTTTCTGAAATAGGCACCCATTGCAGCTTCAACCGGCTTAGCCCACCCTTAGAAAGCTGAGGGTTGACTTTCTTGAGCACCGGTCATATGAAGATATTGTCATGCAGCGAGCGGGGAACCGCATCATAATCGTTATCGCTGGCTGCTCTCTAAAAATGCCACCTGACGCAGCGCACTAAATGCCAATTACTCCAGTGACCCGGTTCATCACACTTCCACGCCTCGGCGTAGGCAGTCAGAAAATTTCGACCAGTCGAAATCTGATTTTATAGGAGCTAATGGCTCAGGCAAAACTCGCCTTGGGGCCTGGCTTGACATGGACTCGCCCGATCAAGCTCACGTATTCAGAATTTCTGCGCAGAAGTCGCTTAGTATGCCTGACACGTCGACACCTGTGGCTATTGATGTTGCGGAGCAAAACTTGATATTTGGTTCTGTTGGTTCGGGACAAAGCAAGTTTCCTCGATGGCGAGAGAACCCAGCAACGAAACCCTTGAATGACTACGATAAGCTCATGGTCTATCTGTTTTCGGATGAAACTGAGGAAAATGCCAAATACAAGGTGGCTCAGCGCGAGTCCGCCACCAAACTCGATCCTCCACTGACGAAGATGGACAAGGTAAAGCAGGCATGGGAGCGAGTTCTTCCTCACCGCGAGCTTGTGGTGAGAGGATTACGAATACAAACTCAGGTTCGTGGGGGGACGAGCAAGATCTACAACGCGTCTGAGATGAGCGATGGCGAGCGTGTGATCTTCTATCTGATTGGACAATGTCTTGCAGCACCCAAAAACGGCATCATTGTCATTGACGAGCCTGAGTTGCACTTACATAAGTCAGTGCAAGCTCCACTGTGGGCCGAGATTGAGGATTTGCGCCCCGATTGTCTTTTCGTATATCTAACTCACGATGTGGATTTCGCCGTCGCCCAAGAAGGAGCTCAGCGCGTCTGGCTCAAGTCCTTCGATGGAACATCTTGGGATTGGGAACTCATTGAGGAAAAGGAGGATTTCCCAGATGAACTCTTAATCGAGGTTCTCGGCAGTCGAAAGCCCGTTGTATTCATCGAAGGCCTCAACGGTAGTTACGATGTTTCGCTCTATCGCGAGATTCTCACCGGTTTTCTGGTAATACCTCGCGGTAGCTGCGATCAAGTCATCCAAGCTGTTCGTGCTTTGCGCTCGAACACTCAGCTCCACCACTTACAGGTCTACGGCATTATCGATCGTGATCGGCGCATGGCATCAGAAATCGCAGCCTTGCAGAACGATAACATCTACACTCTGGAAGTTGCAGAGGTCGAGAATTTATTCTGCACACCAGAGGTTCTCGCACTCGTCAGCACCCGCTTAGTCCGTGACGTTGAAAAAGACTTCAACCAGGCTGTCAGTCAGGTTTTCAAACAATTAAACAGTGAGCTCGATACTCAAGTCTCTTTACGAGTCATCGCAGAAGTGAAATTCAAGCTCAACTGCTTCAATGCGTCAGCTCGCGGAGAGCCCGCCATCTCTGCCGCTTTGCAACAATTGACACAGAGCATTGACATTCCTGCCCTCTATGAACAATTCGATCGGGAATTTCGAACCGTGATCAACGAGGCAGATTACCGGGGACTACTGCGTATATACAATCGAAAGTCTCTGCCAAGCCAGATTGGAAACGCATTAGGCTTGAAGACAGGAGAGCTTGCCGAACTGGTGCTCCGTCTTGCTCGTACTGATGAGCGCGTCGCAGTCATTGCGGCCATCAAACCGTACCTCGGAGCCTTTGCCAATTTCTTAATTTGACCAAAGTCGGAAAGCACTCGTAGAAAAGGTGACGCCCATTAAACCGAGACGGATCGCTGCGGCAGATTGACCTATACTCACATACTGGTGTTAGCCACCTATCGAAAATCTCGACCAGCGGAATTCGGTTTGGAGCGTGTGATAAGCCACCCGAGGCAAAGTGAGAAACGGAGTTAATATAATGAACGACTACTGCATATATCTAGATGGACCGTAACCGATCCCTAAACCCCACCTACTAAACGGTGGGGCTCAGGTTTACCGTGGCATCTCTGGTGAGCAGTTCCACGGCAGCAAGGCTTCGTAGTCCTCTACCGACTTCGCCTGCGGTAACCGCTCCAGTACGTGGCGTAGCCACGTATAAGGCTCCCGGCCTTTGGCTTTCGCGGTTTCGACCACGCTGTAGATCTTCGCGCTAGCGGTGGCGCCGTTGACGGTATCACTGAACAGCCACGCCTTGCGCCCGATCACAAACGGCTTGATCGCGCGTTCGGCAGCATTGTTGTCGATGGGTAAAAACCGGCTTCGATATATCGCTCCAGGCGACTCTAGTTGTTCGCCAGGTAGTGCACCGCTTTGCCCAATACACTTTGTGGTGTCACCTGCGGCAAGGTTTTCTCCAGCCAGTTCTTCAACTGCTGCAGGATTGGCCGGCTGTCTTGCTGGCGACCTATAAAACGCTGCTCATCCGTTGTGTCCTTCAAGTCGCGCTCAACGCCGTACAGCTTGTTGATCAGGTTCAGAGCGATATCGGCCCGACCGGTCTTACCCTTGGGCTGCACTTTTTGTGCGTCCACGAACTTGCGGCGTGCATGGGCCATGCAGGCCAGACGCTCCACACCCGGCTGCAACGCCAACGCGTTATAGCCGGCGTAATCATCGGTCATGACATAGCCGCGATAACTTTCCAGATTTGCATCGGCACGATGTCCAGCTGTTCGCTGGCTTCTTCGCCCATGACATGTTTGCGGCAACCGCAGGCGCAGATTTGTTCCTCATCGGGCAAGTCGTACTCGACCACGACACGCGGCAGGCTCGCCGCCAGCGGTTTGCGTTTTCCCCGGCGCGGGGTCGGCGCAACCACTTCTTCTTCCGGATCTTCGACGGTCAGCAACGGCTCGCTCTCGGCCTCGTTGAACATTTCCAGTTGCGGCGTATTGGGGTCGACGGTCCGCTCGGACCTCCGGCCAAAGAACCGGTCACGCCACAACTTGACTTGCTCTTTGAGATCGTCGATGTGGCTCACATAGGCCTGGTTGACTTCCTGCTCACGCGAACGCGCAGCGTAGCTCTCAAGCAGTAGCTGCTTGAGCAGAACAGGATCATCGGGAAGGTCGTCGGGCATGGAAATCATGCCGCGGATTATACCGGGTTAGGCGACATATCGAGGCGTCAGAACTTGATGGGGACGGTTGCGCCAGAGGTCAAAACCGTCGAGTAGCCAGTTGAGTTCCTGAACCGTCAGCACGATGACGTCGTCGGTAAGTTCGGGCGTGGTTTTGAAACGTTAGGCTTCGAGGCGCTTGAGCCAAAGGCAGAAACCGTTGCGCTCCCAATACAACACCTTGATCCGGTTACGCGCCTTGTTGAGGAAGACGAACAACACAGGATCGAACACGGCGACTTTGATATCCAACTCGACCAGGGCAGCCAGGCCGTCGATGGATTTTCGGAAGTCCACGGGCTTGGGGTAGAGGTACACTTTTTCAACGCCGGCGTTGGGACGCATCATGGCAAAGGCTCCGGAAGCTATTTGGGCCCCCAGCATCACGCCTCAGATTCTTGGTTTGAATGTGGGGGCGGTGGATCGCTTACTGAAAATCGCCGCAATCGATCAGGTTCTGAGGGGGACTGATAGGGCAAGTTTGTTGAGCCGATTGGAGATTCAGGGCAATGTCATGTCGTATGACGCTGAGCCTGAATGACTGCTATCAGCCAAAAACGGACAGCCACTTTCGAATGTACAAGCGTGATTTTCATAGACCGATGGGGAGGTGCCGCTGCCTTCTGAGGTGCCTGATGAGCGGCTTACTAGGCTCCAATCGGGCGTAGCGCTCTGTGGAAGCAGTTCAACGAGACAAGGGTTGCCATAGGTGCGAGCGAGTAGTCAGCCGTTGGCCGTTTAGGCATTATGTAGGTATGGACGGGCCAACGTGGCCAATGACTGAGAATCTGCGTAAAAGGTGACAAATGGCTGGAAAATATAGTCAAGGTAGACCGAATATTCCTGAACCAATACGTAGGGAAGTAATGACAGAGGCAGGCCATAAGTGCAGCGTTCGCCATTGCACTGGATTCTACGTTGACATTCATCACATAAACGAAAACAGAGAAGATAATCGTCCCGCCAATCTTATCGTTCTATGCACTGAACACCATAGAATGGCTCACGATAAGAAGATTGATCGACTTTCGCTTGGTCAATACAAGGCAGATTTAAAAAGAGATGCATCATCCTTGCAATTTGTTCGAGCCACAGAAGGTGATCGAGCGTTCAGATTCTTGGAGATTATTAATGAAATACTCAGCTATAACAATGAAGGGGAAATAATTAATATCCTCACTGGTGCTGGTTATGATTTCCCCATTGAGATCTATCACAAAATCCAGCAATTTCTTGAAAATAATTTTCATTACGAACAAGCCTTGAGATCGCATGATCCTGAGCTAAGAAATAATCAAGATATGATAGTTGAGCGATTAGCAAAAATCAAAGTCCTCATTGACTCCCCAAGATATAGGCCATTGGCCTACGACTTCAGATACATTCCCTTGGCCCGACCTGGCTCTAGCGCGTACGACAAGGAAATCTATGACCAGATCAAGTTAGTCGATGAACTCGTGGGTAGTATATTCCAGTTGCTTCATGAAATTTCAATCTATTCATCCCTCCGAACGTGAGTCTTATTTTTAAAGTAAAAGTCCGCAACTCGGCCCCTAAGTTTTAATTTGGCTGAAACCCTCAGATTTAGCTTTTGGATAGTTTTCGCCCAGCGCCTATACAGTGTGTGGCTAAGAGCTTTCAACTAGTCGTCGATGACGTTGCTCCCGTTACAACTTATCCAATCAACTTTCGCCCGAGGGACGTGCTTTAGCGCAATGTTCTTCGAACGGCGGCTATCGCCGTTTTCGCCTCGGCGGCCGGCTGATGGGCCGGATAGCTCCGTCCCATGGGCGGGCGCACGCTTGTACTCCCTCACTGAGGAGAACAAACCATGAAAGCGATAGCAGTCGTTAGCCACGAGCCTTGGAACAAGGGAACGCTCGTTGGTCAGAAAGCACCGCTCCGGATTAGGGATATCTGGGCTATACGCGTCAGACTCCAGCTTGCGGAGAAAACCAGGGACTTGGCTCTTTTTGACCTGGCAATCGATAGCAAGCTGCGCGCCTGCGACCTCACCAGGCTGCGCGTGCGGGACATTGCCCACGGGGAGCACGTTTCACCGAGAGCTATTGTGATGCAGCTAAAAACCCATCGTCCGGTGCAGTTTGAGATCACAGAGCAGACACGCTCAGCGGTGGAGGCTTGGATACGCCATGCAAAGCTTCGAAGCGAGAACTTCCTGTTCCCAAGTAGGCTTGCCCGCTCGGAGCATATTTCCACCCGACAGTACGCACGGATCGTCAAAGCCTGGGTGACAGCGATTGGTTTGGATCCATCTCTATACGGAACCCATACCCTGCGGCGAACCAAGGCGTCGCTGATCTACCGCAGGACAAAAAACCTCAGGGCCGTACAGCTCCTACTGGGCCATACGAAGCTGGAAAGTACTGTCAGGTACCTTGGCATCGAGGTAGACGACGCTCTGGAGATGGCCGAGCAAACAGAGGTTTAGCCGCATGACCTAGCGACGGCTGGGGGCCGTCGCTATTCGGCCAGAAGCAGACATTGACTACCAGAGTTCGAATCAGCACTACAAACCGATTAGTCAGCTTTCACGACCGGCGCAACGAGTTTTGTCGTGGTTACACCATGAGTTTTCCCGTCTGCCTGATTCAGTCTTCTCCGGAGTCGAGCGAAGGTGCGAAATTTTGCATCTGATGAGCCGTGTTCGCTTGCACACGAGCTAACTCGTCAATGCTCAGCAGGTCGATACGGCCGTTGGGTAACTTTCTTACCCGTCGGAGGCTCTCAATCGCCTCTCCCCCCACACCAGAACCAAACCGCATCCGATCGGTATTGCACAGGTCAAACAAGAACCCCATTCGTTCTTCAAAAGCAGCCCGTGTGGCCGGTGCTTCAAAAAAAGCCATACGTGATCTCCGGTATTTTCAACTGCCCATAGTCGCCATGGTACGGCCGTTCAGTCGAAGCTCCCACCCGAGATTCCAGCCACGTGGAAGCGTCAATGCACCTCTGTGAATAGCAAGCATCACGGCCTCGCCACGACGACTGTTTTCCCCTCTGGTAACGGTGCTGCCATCAAGCCAGTGATATCGAACAGTGGCAGACTCGCTGCCACCAATAAGCTGGAGGAATTTACGCGATGGCACGGCGGGTGTGAGCGATGCGAAATACGCCGATGTAGGCTCAGCTCGAACACAAATTGCCATCTGCCCGTCAGGAGATTCTGGGGCGACTTGGTTGGCTGTGAACCCCACATAGGATTGATAAGGGGGCTGCCGGGGATCATGTGATCGAAGGTGAGCAAGCAGCTCAACGACGGTCGCCGCACCATTGAGCTCAATTACGCATTGAACATCTAGAAATACCAAACCCTGACTTTCTGGTCGGAACCCCTGTAGCGATCCATTTTTCAAGGCGGCGATCAGGCCTGAAAGTAGTTGCTGGCCGTTCTTAGGTGTCGAGCAACTGTTAGGGTTATAGATGCGCAGCGCGTCCTCGATCGCGTACAGATCCTCTCGGCGCATAGGCCGATGTAAGGCGGTGTTAAGTACAAAGCGCCCCAAATTGGCCCAACGGCCGGTTGGGGAATTCACTCGTTGCCTGAAGTTTTCTGCGACGCGTTCTTCCAGCAACTGCACAACGTCCGTTGTTAGAGGCAAGCAGATCAGCGCGAGCGCCTCATCAGCTTTGTCCCGCATGGCTAGCGTGACCAAACCTTGCTTAGCCAGTTCCTGCCATTGCGATTGGAGAACCCGAGGGAAATATTCAGGAGGCTCGACTTCCTCGACAGAGAGCTGAGAACCATCGTCCTTAAGAGCTGCATCTAGCGCTTCTTGTGCGACTTTTGCCGTGGCGGAATTTTTTCCAGCAGCACGATCGACAATCCGAGAAAGAATGGCTAGACGCGATACGTGCTTACACTCGCTTAGAACCTCCCCAATCGCGACGTGCGAAGCAAGACGCTCCCATAGCTCCACAGGTTTGCGCCTGGACAGAATATCCAAGACTGCGGCAGCGAGATCCGACTGATTCTGGGGAAGCATGGAAAACGCGAGCCGAGCCATTTGGGCTAAATAATCATCCCGATGACCGACTAACCACAGCAACATCGCTGCAGCGCTATCCCTTCGCTCCCATGAAGGGTGATCTAGCGACCAAAGCAGCAAATCGAACAGTGCTTCCGATGCACTCGCTGTGGAGCTTCCTAGGTAATCGAACTCCTGGATTGAGGCTTGTCCAACCATATGGCCGACGTGTTCGATCGCAATTTCGAGTAAGGCGCTTTGCTGCTCCGCGTCTAACTTACAGGCCACCTTGTCGATCAGGTGTGACGCTATCAACCAACGTGGCGCATGGCGCTCCTCTAAAGCTAGGGGGCCATAGAGCCTTGCTACAGCGTCAGCCTCTTGAATCTCTGCTTGTATCATCTCCTCCGCGGGAGAGCCTGTGTGATTGCTCGTCCAGATAGACCAACCGCCTTCCTGCAACGTCCGCAATACGTTGACAGCTGCCTGAACGGCGGCTGATGTATTACCACGACGCTTTAGGGCAACTGCCGACTGCAAGTCGAGACGCGCTTGCTCGTCAACCGACAAGCTTCCGAACACTCCCGGGTGGTGCAGCATTTCCTCAACGGACTTTGCACCAGGCCGCTCGGCTTTTGGCGTCGTCTCAGAGTCGACCGGAGACGACTCTTCAGTTGAAGATGAGGGAGCCGAGTCAGCCACAACCTGCTCAAAGAGGTCTAATTCTGCCGGTCCCTTTATGGACGCGTATAGCTCCTCAAAAGCGGGCTTGTGCGTCGCGGGTAAGGAGGACACCAAGCCCTTCAGCAGACTGCGGCCGCGCTCCGGATTCATCCCTTGCGAAATGATGCAGATTCGACGCTCTGCCCAGACGAGCTCATCGGTGCCCTCTGCCATTGAACCGATCAAGTGGGCAAATTGCTTCCCCCAGTCCGTCAGGTGGCGGTCATCCCCATTCAAAAAGACTTCAAGGAGAGCCCAACGCAGCCTCCAATCAACAGCGACCGGAACTTCCTCCAGCAATGCAAGCAAAGCAGCCTGCTCTTCAAGCGCCCCGCCAGGGAAATGCATACCAGATAGTGGTGCGACTCTGTCCAAGCCCCCTGCTATCGCTTGGGCATACAGTTGAGACAGCGTCCCGCACGTTTGATGCTTGAAATAACCAACAGCCTGACTGTAAAGCGATCGCCGACACAGTTGCCCAATGAAGGTTCCTTTGTCCGCTCGCACATAGCGTTGAAAAGTCATCTCACCGCTAGCACGCTCCAGGTACGACGCAATTTGTACTAACGAGCCAGTAGGTACCGGCGTGTCCGCAGGCAATGCCCCTAAGGTGCTGGACATCAATGACAGCTGATCCTCCTTGTACCAGCTGGGGCCCATCGAACAACGCAATACCGCCTGGTAAGTTCTCGCAGCCTCCTCCTGTGCGTCCAAGTGCGCCAGCAAAGGGACGATGCTCAACAGCTCAGGAATGAGCTCGTAGCGGTTTTCCACGTTTGCTTGAACATAGTCGCGCCAACGGAGCACAAGCTCGAACAATGCATCCTCTGTCGCAGGTTCCAATGCCGCCGTTACGAACTCCGTCACAACCAAGGCAAGGACCAGACGAAATCCTTCGTTGTACAACCCCAGCTGATCTGCAAACCCGCTATCCAGTAGTTTTATAAGTCGACAGGCCTCTTGGGGGAGGCAGTCCAGCAAAAGCTGGGCTAAGCGCTGGAATATTAGAGGGAAAATAGTCTCCGGTATGGCATAAGCCTCTTGCCACTGGACACGAACGCTCAAAGGACGAGTAGTGACTGGCAATACCTGATCTGACAGGAACGCCCATACTCGGCCAAGCGTCACTTCATCTGCGTTTGCTTTCGCCCTTCGGGCGGTACCGTCCGCCCAGGCGACGGCAGCAGCCAGCGAGACCAGCCAAGCCTCCCAGTCGTTGTTTGGATCAGGGGTAATTGTCGGTTGCGCCAGGTTTTCATCAAAGAAGGCGGCAGCCCGCCAGAGCTCATACGAATCCTGGAAGCCTTGGATATCCGGCTGCGCTCGATTGGATGAATACATAACGAGTGGCGGTGGTTGAGCAACATCGGCCCCTCCACACCTACGTATCAAGTCCAATGACGCTCCGGTCTCGATTAGCGTGTTGAGCACGACAAATCTCAATTCAGCGGGTTGCTCGAGACGCTCACTGACCTCTTCGAGATCCTTCAGCAGCAACGCAACTACAGACGAAGGCAAACGCATCTGATGAATCTGCGTACTTGCCTGAGCATGGGTAAGGATGCCGAGCAAAATTGACAGGAGCGAATCCGCTGGAGCAGCAGCAAGAGGCAGCTGTGCAACGGGGGTATACACTCCGCTTAAGCATAATCTGGCCCCATAAAAGCTACCGACCAGGCTGGAGACAATGTCAGCTGAATCGCCCTCGCCAAAAACTTCAGGGGCAGATCTAATCTGCCGTATTGCCGCCGCTAATACCCGGGCTACCGGTGGTGTTCCACCAGCTGCGTGCTCCAGAGCAAAGCCATGAAGACGTTTCATTATGGTTCGGAGAAGCAGACCGGACTCGATGCTTCCTGTCGCTGCAAACTGCTCGAAAACTGAATCCAGAGACAGTTGGACTTTATCCAGAAGCAGTAGCGCTTGTTCAGCGTTGCCCATCCGAATCAAGACATGGGCGACAGCATAGGCCTCAAACGGAGAGGCGATCAGGCGCCCGTTACGGATCACATGACGCAGAGCCTGGTCAGTTTGGCCCAGCGCACACAAGGCTTGAGCAACTCGCTCTGCCGCTTGAGCAAACAAGATCCCGTAGCGGAAAGTCAGGCGCTGCGACAACAGCAGCAAGCGAATCGTATCCTGAGCAGAACCGATCCGCGTCGCTGAGGCGAGCGTCGCTTCAATATCTCCGAGCAGCACATCTGGCACAGCCCCGAGTGTCACTGAGGTGTCCACCCAGGCCTGCTGGCATTGTTTGATCGCTTGCAACTGCGCGTCGGCGCCACCCAGCAACCCGTGATACACCCGATTCAACTGCCCATAGTCGCCGCTTTGTGCCAAGCAGCAGAATGCTGCCAAGCGCTCATGCAGCGATTCATTTATTGTCGAGGTTTTGTACTCGATAAACTCCGAGAACGAGGAGTGGTAAATCTCAGTGCTGTCCGCTTCAGAGAGAAGATGACGGATCCGGGTGAGTGTAGGGACATAGACTGCGCTCTCTGCCGGTTGCAGCATCACGGTGAGGTCTTTGGTAGGAACTCCCCAGCGTAGCCGGGCCAATATGCCCAACAGATTGATCGCGTCTTGGTCAGGCAGTAGCTGCCCCCACAAGCTTTCGTAGTAGTCCCGAATACTGCCGCTGAACGCCGGCATTTGGGCGATCTCGGCTTCGCTGGCACCGTTGTTAGCCAGGTCTGCTAAGTAACGCAGGTACAGCGGATGCCCCTTCGCCCGGTCACACAACAGTGAAACGAGACTTGAGGTCACCAGCTCCTGGTCTAGCAGGTCTATGCATAGCTCTTTTTGGACATCCGCCTCCAGAGCAGGGAGCGTCAACCGTACGGCCGCCTGCAACACGGGGCCAATGCTCGCGGCATGGGCAGTGAGGCCTGCACCAGTGACTACGATAATCAATCCGCTGGGCACAGATGGCGGGAGTAGCGCCACTAGACGTTGAATAGCCTCAGATCCTGCGCCGGTGGCTTCATTCAGGCCGTCGATGAAGATCAACCCAACTTTACCAGCCGCTGCGCAACGTTTGGCCAGGTCATGGATTCGCTTATGGCTGGCCCGGATTAGCTCCGGATATGAGAGCTCCTGTAAACGAGCCGGTTTCCCACTGACCTCGTTCGACCATAGCGTATTGACCCAGTCATAGAACACCTCTGGCTGGGCCTGATGCGCGGGTGTAATCCCCCGTCCCCGCTCAGAGAGCGCATACACCCCTAAGACTTCGACCGATTCACTGACAGGCTCATACTGTTTGCAAAAGGTCGACTTACCGATGCCATGCGCCCCTTCCAGGAGCAGATACCCTTGCTGAAGTGAGGTCAGGCGCTCTTCAAACAGCTGATCAAACTCCGGACGTGTGCCAAAGAGCTCGCCAGGCGTTACGTCCTCTTCGACCTTGTTCAGAACTCCATTGGTTTCAAGAAACGAGCGCAGCTGGAACGCACTGATGGCACCGACGGCAGTATCGAGACTAACCCGTAACAGCCCACGGCACTCCCCTTCGACCACAAGGGCCGCTCCGGAGAGACCGCTATAATTCGTAAGATGAGTTTCTGGGCTTACCGTGAGATCCAGATCCACGCCGTGAGTGAGCTCATCCAACGTTTGCTGGATCAGACCATTGAGGGCGTGTCCTAGGTCGAGTTTGTGTACGGCATAGCCAAAAGCGGACCATTTCTCGCCTGGCCGAGGGAGCTTGGTATTAATCGTGAGAGGCTCGACTTGAACAGCTTCAGGCAAGCGCAGTAAGCAAACGTCCAGTCCTTCAGCTTGGGCATGAAGCTCAGCGGTGTACTGCGCCGCGGCCGCTCCAGTACTGAATTGAACTGTAAGGGCATCACCTGATTCAACAGCCGCGTCAACACAGTGAAAAGCGGTTAGTACGAGTGTGGGGGTGACGAGCCAACCGGTGCCCACTTCATGGACATTGGTCACCCTGCATGTCGCTTGTTTGACTGCTTCATCCGTCACAGTTGACGTCTCCTAGTTGAATCCATTCATCGTTGACGACATGAACACTGAACTGAGCCCCAGCTTTCGACGAATAGCTCCGCATCCGTTGGACGGCCTCAGTTTCGTAATTGAAATAGAGCTTGCGCTCAAAGTCCGCTGGCCGATCAACGATCGCTGCCAGAACCTCAAAATCTGGGTGTGCGTGCCGTAAACCATTGGTGGAAATGAGGTAGCAAGGCGCATCAATTAGCGTGAGAAGCGCTGGGCTAGTGTTATGAATGCTTCCGTGATGGGCGATTTTGATGGCACTGAAAATTAGCTGCTCGGCGTCCGGGCTACGCCGTTTCAATTCGGCGTACACATCCTCTGCCCATGCATCACCCAGCAACAGCACACGCGCCAACCCAGCGCTGAGAATCAAGGCAATAGAGCTGCCGTTGGCCACTGAAGTATCCGGGGAATAAACTTCGGCAAGCGTGAGATCGCGGCGCGCAGAAATGGGCCGAACGCTCGGCACAGTGGGCTGTTGCGCTGAATGGCTACACAACATCTCGTATGCATCATCAACCAGGTCATCACTAACCGGCTTGCCTCTGTAACCCAGCCGGCGAATTTCCCTCAACCATAGTGCTCGAAGTGCTTCCAGCCGCTCGAGAGTTGGCCCTAGAACATCAAGTCGTACCTGGCTGGGTAACGAGTAGGTAGCACAGTTGCTGTCGATAGAGCAGGAACCATCACCATGATTCCAAAGGTAACCATGTGTCCTCAGGAGCTTGGCCAAGGAGCTTCCTTGCGCAGCCCCGATAGGGTTCGGGGCAAGCCCTGACGGCACAGGGAAGCCGCGGCGCTTGATGGCCTCCAGCACGCCAGCATTAGCAGGCGAACTAAGCTGGTCGGGCGTGCTTGGCAATGACCGAAGGCTGTTATGCCAAACCGCGTCAATCTCAATCAATCGGCGTTGGGGGCCACTGTTGGCGGTGAACAGCGCCTGCAAGCCTCCAATGTGATCTGCGTCGATATGCGTGCAAACCACCAGTTTGAGGGACTCTCCCCGCACCGCCAGCTCAGCCAACTCCTCCGCGATATAAGTAGCGTACGTAGAGGCATAGCCGGCATCGATCAGTATGTACTGATCATTTGCGTTGATCAGAAACGCGTCGCCGTTCTTGGCGGGGTACATTTTCAGTTTAATCATGCGACTGCATTGACCGGATTAGCGGCACGCAACTCCTTTTGCTGCTCAGGGCACATTTGCTGCACAAAGCGTGACACCTTATTCCTTGCAGGGGCTAGCCGGAAGCAGGATATCCACTGATTGCGGGCGAAGCGATCATTTTAGAAAAGGCCGGAGAAATTCCGGTGATGCTGGGCCTGGCTCCTGCGTAGGAATAGCGTCCCTTCTTGTAGTGAACGGCACTCAGTGACGGCTATCCCCCTGAATCGTCCCTGCTTTCGTAGATGCTTTTGAGCGTCTGCTTTTGGCCGAAAGCTGCCCATCACGACCGTCGACCCTGAGTCAATGCCTGCCACTCTTGGTCGGCAGCTTACCCCACTCAGCGCCCAACCAGACAACTCCCTTTCCCTTGCCTGAAATTTCCTAGAAAATCCCAACCGCTTGTTTGAGCCATACGCCGCCGATAGTCTTGGCTCGGTCATCCCAACGGATGACACGGATGTGCAAGTCCGTTCATATCGGTGCGTCACGCGCCCTCAAACAAGCCGTTTCGACGGGTGCTCCTGCCCTCTTCGATTCCAGCTTGATGGTGGCCGTGCGCGGGAGACTTTCGAGTCTGCCGGGGTCCGATATGCCCGGTCTTGCACACCTGCGTACGGCTGCCACCCTCATTCGTGTGCAAGCGAACGGTGACAGCTCCACCTCATATCGGAGTTCGATCATGTTCAAAGCTACCCCCAATCCGCCGGCTAGACCTCGTGCCGGAATCATCGATCCTCGTATCGCCGATCAGGCACTGGCCCACTATGACCTGGGGCCAGAGGCAGGCTCGAAACCGGCACCCGCCTCCACCGCAGCCGCCACGCCTCCAAGCCCGCCGCCGACCTCGCAAACTCACGAAGACACCCTGCTCGACCTCCACTCGATTCTGCAATCAGCAGCTGCCACGGCCTATGAGAACGCCGACAACCAGACCGGCCCGAACCGTAAGGTTGCGATGGGGGTGGTGCACTTGATTGAGCTGGCACAGTTGAGAATGAGTTCGCTGGAGCAGCAAGTTGTGGCGGTCAGCGGTTGATGGCTGGTTGAAGGTCAAAAGCTTCGCGGGCAAGCCCTGCTCCTACAGTACGGCGGTGGTCATCATGATGGAGAGAGCCCCGCTTTGGCGGGGCTTTCTTATCCGCGGTCAGTCGCCAGCCCATACCGATCACCGCGGGGTTGCGCGCCCCTTCGAACAGCATCCAACAAGCGTTTCAGCATGGGCCTGGCCGAACACAAGGCATTCTCTACCGGCTCGAAGAGGGTCTGACCGGTTGGCCTCAATGAGGCAAGTGATCCCTGGCGTAGCGCACCGTCCTTTCCAGAGTCCGGGTCATGTCGGGATGGGTCAGCCGATACTTGCGCTCCAGTTGCTCGCTATGGCTCATGTCGAAGCGCTGCGTCTGAATGAAGTCCAGTGACTCGGCGCTGATCGCCAAGCGGGCCGCCAGGCCGGGAATTTTCAAAAGCCACTTGAGCAACCCTATCGCCACATGGCGGCGGGGGGCCGTGACCTCCAGGGTTTTTGCCATCTGCTCAAGCATCCCCTTCAGGTTCGGTGTGTGCTCATGGAGCGCCAGGACCTGGCGGTTGACCATCGTGGGGTCGAATGCCACGCAGGCGATCATCGACACCAGGTAATCGACGCTGACCAATGGCAACCAGTGCCTGGCGGAACCGGGGATCGCCTTGAACCGCCCTTGCGCCAGGTTTCGAATGAGTTCGACCAGGGGTTGTCCTTCGACGATGTGCCCACTCTCGCTGTGGCCACACACCGTTGCAGGGTGAACGATCGTGTAATCCGCGCCCGCTTCCTGCATGTGGCGGATGACGGCGAAATGGGACTCGAGCTTACTGCCTTCGTAGCCGCCCACACGACCATAGACGGCGGGCCAATCGGTGTTTTCCGGGCACTCATTATCCACCCCGATGCTGGCAAGGTGGCTAAAGTTCTGCAGCATATAGCCGCCCACCATCACCAATCGGATGCGCTGGGTCGCCGCAAGCCTGGCGACTCTCAGCGCCCCCTGCACATTGATCGTGCGGGCGCGCTCCATTGTCAGTCCCCAGGAAAATTGCGCCGCCAGGTGAAAGACCACACCGACCGAAGACACGCGCTGCTGGTCCGCCTCGCTGAGTCCCAGGCCCTCTCTGCTGATATCGCCCGCAACGGCGTGAATATGCGCGGGATTACCGCCGAGCCGGCCTACCTGCTCTCTGAGCCGCTCAATGTTTTCGGGGGTGCGCATCAGCACCCAGGTCTTGTGTCCTGTCGCGGTGAGACGGGCCAGTAAATGTTGCCCAACAAACCCACTGCCGCCGGTGACGAAGCATTCCACGCTCATGTCTGAATCCTTGTTTGGATGATCGGCGCAGGCTAAGGTGTAGAGCCTACTCTACAGTCAAGGAGTTTTTGTCGTGAACATCGGAGAGTTGGAGCGCCGCAGTGGAGTCGGCCGCCATGCGTTGCGCTATTACGAACAGCTCGGGCTGATCGTGGCTCATCGACAGGCCAATAACTACCGCAGCTACAGCGATCAGACCGTGGCTGATCTGGCGTTCATTCAGAGTGCCCAGGGCGTGGGGTTTTCACTCGCCGAGATCGGGGAGATCCTTGCGGCCAGGCGGGGCAATACGATCAATTGCGCCCAAGGCGCGGCCCTGGTCGCCAGCAAGATGGCCGAGATTCAAACGAAGATCACCACCCTGCAGGCCACGTATGCGTTTCTGGACGGCGAACGGGCGAAGCTTGAAGCCAGTGCCATTGCCAACGGGCAGATGATGGCTCACCTGCCTGTCCCTGAGCCGGTCTCGGCGCCATAGCCTGCCGGCAACGCCTCAACCGGCAGCCTTTGTCGAGTGCCTGAAGATCAAAAGCTTCGCGGGCAAGCCACGCTCCTACCGGGTTGCGGCGGCCATCAAAATGGTGATCGCCTCCATTCTGTAGGAGCCGGGCTTGCCCGCGAATGGGCCAGCCGCCTCACCACAAAACGCCTGGTATGACGCGGCAACGTATGAACCCGTTTCAGGGAGACACAGAGACCCATCGGCTGGAGTACACGAGGAGGAACGTCAATGGCAAACGGTTCCTGTCCTAGAGCCAACGCCTGACCTGACTGCAGTACTGAGTGAAGTCCCTGCCGAAAAGACCGGCAAGCGCTCGCTCCTCCGGCCCGATCTGGAAGCGGTTCATGTAGATCACGAAACCCAGCACGCCCAGGAGGGCTGGCGGCCAGGCAAGGAAGATGGACCAGGCGACCAGCACGGTGGCGAAGCCCAAATACATGGGGTTGCGGGTGTACCGGTAGATGCCCGAGCGGACCAGAGCAGAAGCCGTTTCCGGCCTCAGCGGGTTGACCGTGGTCCGTGCACAGCGGAATGAAAATACGCCAGCCAGACAAATAGCCACACCTGCCAGCAACACGATCAGCGCCAGACCCACACGCCACTCGATAGCCAGCGCCAAGGTACCCGGCAACTGCCGGGCAGCGAACCACGCCAGCAGGCCGAACAAGGTAGCAACGAGCGGTGGAGGAATGCGATTGTCCATGATGAATTCCCGGTAGAGACGAACTTTCCACCAGAATGAGGGTTGTAGCCGCTTCAGGGTCAAGCCCCATGAGCAGCGAGCGACCCCGGATTTCCTGGAAAGTCCGCAATCGCTTCTCGCCGATTGCGGACGCTCGTCGCCCCCATCAAGCTTCGGTCAAAAAGCCTGAAAGCGCCTGCGAGAGCGCATCAAAGACCAGCGTAACCCGCCGTACCCGTTTCAGGTCGTAGTGCATCGCAATCCAGACGTCGACCGGGAAGTCCACGAGTTCAGGCAGCACGCGCACCAGGCCATGACGTCGCGCCAGTTGGCTGGCGCATACGCCGATCCCCAGGCCGGCCCGCAGCGAGGCGAACTGGGCCAGGTGGTCATCGCTGCGCATGACGGCGTTCTCCCCGGTACAGAAAAACCCCTGCTCTTTCAGGAACGTCTGTTCCGTCAGGTTGCGATCCGGGCCGATCACGGGGTACTCGTTCAACTCCTCTGCGCAACGAGGCAGCCCTCGATGCTCTATCAATTGGGCGGTTGCATAGAGGCCAATGCGCAAGTCGCCGACATGGCGGGTCACCACCGCCGCCTCGGAGGGCCGACGAATCCGTACGGCCACATCGGCCTCCTGCAAGGCCAGGTCTTCCAGCCGGTTCGACACGCTCAGCTCAATCGCCAACTCGGGTTGGGCAGCGCGGATCTCGCCCAGCATGGAAGGCAGTACCTCGACGCCCAGCAACTGATTGCTGGTCACGCGCACGGTTCCGCCTTGCCCATTGGCCTGCTCCGAGGCGGCACGGGTAAACGCTTCGGCGGCCAGGGCCATCGCTTGCGCATGCTCGATCAACTCCCGAGCGGTGTCCGTGGGCATCAGGCCGGCCGGCGAGCGGATGAACAGGCTGGTCCCCACACTCTGTTCCAGCGAGTCGATTCGTCGTCGTGCGGTGGCCTGGGCGATGCCCAGTGCTCGGGCCGCGGCCGACAGGCTGCCGGTTCGCAGCACGGCCAGGAACACGCGCTGGGTTTCCCACTGAAGTGGCGGGATATTCATACATTTCCTATGAGTGGGTAGTCAGGTTTGATCAATTTTAATCAGGCTGAGGATGGGGCATTCTTAACCCGATCGGTGCTTGGCATAAAGCATCGAGTGTCGAAAACCAGGGAATTTGCTTATGAAACTTGCCGGTGGTTGCCGTTGCGGCGCCGTATCCTATCGTTCGGACAGCGACGTGCAGGTCGCCGTTTACGCCTGTCATTGCCAGTTCTGCCAGACCTGGAGCGGCAGCAGCTTTGCGCTGCACGCCCTGCTGTCCAGTGAAGCGTTCGTGCTGCAAGGCCCGACGGTGGAATATGCCTATGAAGACCAGGGCCACACCTCGCGCCACCACCTGTGCGCCACCTGTCATACACGCCTCTACAACACCACGACGGCGGCCCCCGGCCTCTGGGTGTTGCGCGTAGGCACGCTTGAAGAGCGCAGCTCGTTGAGCCCGATGGCGCATATCTGGGTCAAGCACAAGCAACCCTGGCTGCGCCTGCCCGACAACATCGCCACCTGGCCGGAAAACCCGACGCCCGAGGAATTTGGAGCCGTGTTGAACGCTGGCCAATCCTGACGAGTGGAGGTCTCGATGATCATTGACGACTTCTGTGCAACCGGCAGTTGCCGCTGTGGCCAGGTGACGCTCGAAGTACGTTCGCAACCGGTGATGACCAGCGCGTGCCACTGCACCGGCTGCCAAAAGATGTCGGGAAGCGCCTTCTCCTTGACTGCGCTGTTTCCGGCCGACGCCTTCTCGATCACTCAGGGCTCCCCCGTGATCGCTGGCATGCATGGCCCCACCCGGCACTATTTCTGCCCTCACTGCCTGTCGTGGCTATTCACTCGGCCTGAAGGAAATGATGACTTCGTGGGCGTGCGCAGCAGCCTGCTCGACAACCCCGGGCGTTACGCACCATTCATGGAGACCTGGACCCGAGAAAAACTGCCCTGGGCCAGCACCGGGGCAAAGGTCAGTTACGAGGCCTTTCCCGATCCACAGGATTATCCTGCATTGATGGCTGCGTTCGCCGCGATGGCTCCGGGAGCTGAGAGCTAGCGTTGCGAGCAGTAGCGGCTATCAAGACAAGGCTCCCCATCCAGTCATGGCCAAGGCTCGGCTGCGCGCTCGCACACGGAAACCTCTACAATCCGCATCCCAACGTTCAAGGATGCCCGTGTGATGCGTTTTCTTTCCGTGTTGTTATTGATTCTGCCCTCTCTGGCTTGGGCGCTGCCGGCGCTGAAGGACACCGAGCTTTACAGCAGCAAGGCGGTGGACTGTCACGATGTGGATCTCAAGACTTGGCAGCACCCGGCCCGCGCTGTTCTGGAAAAACATGACATCAAGCTGGAACGGGTCCAGCTGTGCAACGGCGACCACTACCCTATCTTCACCGGGCAAGTGCCGTACGATCCGACTGGGCAGACGAAAAACTTTTTCCTTCCGCTCTACGAGGAAATGCGCAAAGCCAATGGGAAATGGCCCTACGCAATCGTGGCCACCAGTGACGATATCGTGGTTTACGTCAGCTACCCGGCCAATGATGGGATTTCGCTGGGTTACGAACAGTATGCGCAGTAGTACCGACTGGACATCAATCCACTGACCGAATCCATGCTGGGTCACTGGCGTATTCCCGGTTCCGGATTTTTTGTAGGGGGCATCCATGGCGCTGCTGTTTCAGGCGCGTTGTTGCGCAGCCCATTGTGCCCGGGTAAGTCCGTAACACTTGCACAAGGCAGGCGCAGTCGACACCTTCAGCTCGGCGTCATACAAATGCACGGCGCCGATCTTCAAGGCAGCTTTTTGTGAGCGAATGTTCGAAGGCGCGATGTGGAAATAGACGGTGTCGTACGTCTTGAATGCATGTTCCACCATCAGTCGCTTCAGCTCGCGATTGGTATCGCCACCCCATTTCGCCCGCACCAAAAAGGTATAGCCGATGGCGATACTCTCCGGCCGGTCAGGCGGCGGGTAGTAGCTAGACGTCCCCACAATCTGCCCCGAGCCGATATCGATGACGGTGAGCGCCTTGCCAGTGGCCAATCGAGAGGCGAAGTACGCTTCAAATACTTGCCGTTCATGGCGATCACTGGCGGTATGGTCGGCCCAGATGCACGGATCACTGGCCGCCAGAAACATGCCTTCAAAATCACGCTCGGCTAGAGGCCTGAGCCTTAGCGTGCTCCCACACAAAACGGGTTGGCAGTCGAAGTCACGCACAAGAATGGGTTCCTTTCCAGGTGAATCGTGAGAATGGAACCAGTCTAGAGCGACAGATCACAAGGAAAAGATCCAATACGACGGATATTGATAGAGCCATCGCCAGCAGATGCAATCGTTTGTGCGAAACACCAAAGTAGATCTGCAGGCAATCCATCAACCGATCACTTGGCATCCGGTCGGAGGGGGGAACCCATCACGCTCATTTCGCTGTCTGCGGCTGCTCCAACTGCTCTGCTTCGCGCAGCTCGGCGCTCAAACCGTCGCAACTGGCCGACCATTCGGCCAGCCAGCGAGGCAGCGCTGGCGATTGCTTGTCCAGGCCCAAGGCATCGGCAAATTCGGCCGGTGCGACACTGCCTTTTGGCCCGCGAAACAACCCGCGCATGACCACGACCCCAATCACGCGCCGGTCTTTGACAAAGCGGTGTTCGACGAAGCTCCACTTGTGGTCCCAGCCGAGCATGCGCGTGTGAATTTCAAAGCGCTCGAACAGCTTGAGTTCGCGGCGGAACTTGCCCCACACATCGCCCACGATAGGCATTGCGCGGTGCTTGAGTGCCACGCGAAACGCGCCGCTGCGAAGCACATAATCCATTCGGCCGACGTCGGCCAGGGTGAAGTAGCGGCCATTGGTGACGTGGCGGTTGAAGTCCAGGTCCAATGGCCAGACGCGCAGGGGCACCACCGTGGTGGCGAGACCGTGCACAGGGCGGCGCCACGGTCGGCGCAACAGCATCAGGAAAAGGCGAAACCATAAGTTCATGCAAAAAATACCTGCTGGAGCGGAAAGATGCCGCACTCTAGAGGCGCTGTTCGGAGTAAGGTAGATGCAGAAATGACTAATTTCATGCCGATTGCGCAAAGGGATTTTCATGCACGTCACGCTTCTCCTGGCCGAGTACAGCTCCCAGGCCTCTGCCGCCCTGGCAATAGAGGTACTGGATGCGGCAAACCGCCTGGCGGCTCCTGCCGAGAAGCCCTTTACCGTGTGCATCGCCTCCTTGGATGGGCTGCCAGTGAACAATGCCCTGGGACGCCCCATGCCCGTGGATGCAGGGCTCGATACGATTGATAAAACAGACCTTGTACTGATTCCTGGTTTTCTCTTCAGCTTGCGTGAGGCCCTGCCGGCTTTTGCCCAGTACGGCAGCTGGTTGCGCCACCAGCACCGCAAGGGCGCCATCATCGCCTCCATGTGCACCGCCGCCTTCATGCTCGCCGAAGCCGGCCTGCTCGACGGTGTAGAGGCCACCACTCACTGGGCGTTCGCCGATTTTCTGCGTCGGCACTATCCGAAGGTCTGCCTGGATGAGCGCCGTATCCTTTGCGAAGACGGTCGCCTGATCAGCAGTGCCGGCGCGAGTGCCGCCATGGACCTGCTGCTGCACCTGGTTCGCCGTTTTGCCTCGTTTGAACTGGCACAACAGTGTGGCCGTTACCTGTTGGTTGACGGCGTGCGCAGCGAGCAGACGGTTTACATCAGTTGGTCGATGCCGCGTGGGCATGCGGACGAGGCGGTCATGCGCGTGCAGGACTGGATGGAGGCAAACTTCGCCGAACCCAACAGTATCGCCCAACTGGCCGATCAATTCGGCTTCGGTGTGCGCAACTTCAAGCGCCGCTTCAAGGAAGCCACCGGCCAAACGCCGCTGACCTACCTCCAGACCCTGCGCCTGGAAAAGGCCAAGCAATTGCTGGAAACCACCCGCCTTGGTTTTGAGGTCATCACCCACCAAGTGGGCTACGAAGACAGCAATTCGTTCAGGCGGCTTTTCTGCCGGCGTGTTGGTATCTCACCCGCGCTTTTCCGAAAGCGCTTTCATCGGCTTACGCCGAGCACGTAACAGCCCACGACTACCGGCAACTGCACGATCGATTCCCCAGGCCTGCTCATTGGACGGCCACGTGCCCTTGAGCAGGGGGCAGCGTCGCACATCGTGCTGACGGTGTTCGCCCAGAGCATGATGGGAACCGCTCAACCCGCCTACCCTGCCCCCTGTCAAAGGCGCAATCCTTGAAAACCAACCACCCGATTCCATGGGAGCACTGTACATGCCTATCGGCTTCAGGCCCGCTCAAGCCTCGGACGCGCACGACATTGCGCGCTTCTTTCAACTGACATCGGAGGGCATGGCCGATTACATATGGAGCAAGCTTGCCGCACCTGGAGAAGCCTTGCTGAGTGTCGGTGCATCTCGCTATGCCAGGGAACAGGGCGACTTTTCCTACAAGAACTGCCTGATGGCCACTTTCGAAGGGCGCGTCATCGGCATGATGCATAGCTATGCCTTGCGCGAGACCCCTGACAGGCCTGTCGAGACAGACCCGGTCCTCGCGCCTTATGCCGACATGGAAATACCCGACACCTTATACATATCCAGCCTGGCCCTGGATGAGGCCTGGCGCAGCCAGGGGCTGGGTGTCGAGTTTCTTCGCCACGCCCAGCAGCGTGCCGAGGACTCAGGCCTGGATGGGCTATGCCTGATCGATTATGCAGAAAACCACGGTGCACGCCGCTTCTACGAACGTCACGGTTTTCACATCGTTAAAACCTGCCAGATCGTTCCGCACCCGATGCTGGGTGTCACCGGGGAAGCCTATTTGATGCATCGCCCCAACCACAACGCGCTCGAGAAAACACCATGAACCAGAAACTGACCGTATTCCGCGAACTGGATATCCAACCGGTGCGCGACCTGCCCTTTTTTGAAGAGGTCCTGGAAGGCACCCCTCATACGCTGACGTCCAAGTACTACCACGATGAACAGCAGGGTCGCATTTCCGGAGAATGGGAAGCCAGCACCGGAGCGTGGCGCATCGACTACAAGGTTTGGGAGTTCTGCCATGTCCTGAGCGGATGCTGCGTCATCGAGCTTGAGGGTCGCGCCCCCGTCACACTGGCCGCTGGCGACACGTTCATTATCGAACCGGGCGCCAAGGGCAAGTGGACCGTGCTGGAAGACATGAAAAAGAACTTCGTGATCCTCTTGCCCACGAACTAGGCACGGGGTCACGTTGCATCCAGCTTGAGAGTCTGCTGGAGCAGCAGGTTGTAGCAGCCAACAGTTGATCGCTGGCTGAAGGTCAACAGCTTCGCGGGCAAGCCACGCTCCTACCGTGTTGCGGCGGTCATCAGAGTGGTGGTCACCGCCATCCTGTAGGAGCGTGGCTTGCCCGCGAATAGGCCAATCGAAAAGAGGACGTACCTATTTCCCACTCGATTATCGGCCATTCAATGGTTCCCTCATGAAGAGCCTCAAGTCCCGAGGCCGATCAGAGACGTGACCTGCTCCCAAAACCTTCCCCAACTCCACGGACTCCCCGCTCAGGCACTCACCGGGTTGAGTTGCCTGGCCTCATGGGGCGACATTCCGCTCCATTCCTTGAAGGCGCGAGTGAAGGCGCTGTGCTCCGAATAACCCAGCAGCATGGCGATATCCACGATTTGCAGGCGTGGATCGCGCAGGTACGACAACGCCAGTTCGTAGCGGACCAGGTTCAGTTCATGGCGAAAGCTGGTGCCGGCTTCTTGCAGGCGGCGCTGTAGCGTGCGGGACGAGAGGCGCAGTTGGGGACTGATCCGCTTTATGCTCGGCTCACCCACGCACATGGCCTGGGTGATGGCCTTGCGCAGCTGTTCCACGAACTCATCCTGCTGTGGCAACTGGGCCAGCAAGCGATCCGCATGTTGTTCCAACAGGCAGACCAGCGTCGGGTCGGGGCTCTTGAAGGGCAGTTCGAGCAGTTGTGCGGAGAAACGCAAGACCGCCTCGGACTGACCGAAACGTACCGGGCAGCCGAAGAAGGCTTCGTACGGGCGGGTATCGAGGGGCCCCGCGTGATTGAGGTGGACCCGCAGCGGGTTGGCCGTTCCACGGACCAGAGCGCGGCAGAACTGCACGATGGCAACCATACCGGTTTCGTTCACCAAAGGGCCGGGCTGATACTGGCTGACATCCCAGACCAGTTCGAACCAGCCGTCGCCGTCACGGCGAATCATGGGAATGACGTCGTACACCAGGCGAATGTAGCGTTCCAGGCGTTGCAGCGCCGTACCGAGATTACCGCAGGCCAGCATCACCGCTCCCAGCACACCGATATGCCGGGCGTTGATGGTTTGACCGAGGTGCAGTCCCAACAGCGGATCTCCCAACACGTGCGCCGCCATCACCAGCAGTCGGTCCCACTCCTCCACCGCGACGCCGCCCACACCTTCCTGGGCGGGTATGGGCCAGGGCTGCCCCAGCACCGATTCCGGCTCATGACCGAGTGCCTCCAGGTATTCGTAGAGCAGTTGCACGTAAGTTTCGGGCACCACGCGCCGATACAAGGGCTGGCTCATCGGGCCTCTTTTGGGGGTGGCCTGTTGTTGTTTGGCGCCAAGTGTCAAGCCGGGAGTCGGGTACCGTCAAGCCTTCCAACCGGCAACCGCCGAGAATGACGGCACTCAAGCCACTCCAGCAGATGCCGTTCATGAACACGATCACCGATCTTCTGGCACCAGCGACAATCCAGTTCCTCTCCAACGGCTCACGTTGCATTGCCGACTTTTACCGCCCCCTGGGTGCCGGACCTTTCCCGGTGGTGGTGATGGCCCATGGGCTTGGCGGAACACGCAAGATGCGCTTGCCGGCCTTTGCCGAGCGTTTCGCTGCCGCCGGCTACGCCTGCCTGGTGTTCGACTATCGCCACTTCGGCGACAGCGAGGGCAACCCCCGCCAACTGCTGGATATCAAGCGCCAGCTCGACGACTGGAAAGCCGCGATAGCTCACGCCCGCCAGCTCGCGGAGGTGGACCCGCAGCGGGTGGTGATCTGGGGCACCTCGTTCGGTGGCGGCCATGTGCTGGCCACCGCTGCCGCCGATGCCGGGGTGGCCGCCGTCATATCCCAATGTCCCTTTACCGACGGCCTGAGTTCCTGTCTTGCCACCGAAACCCTGGTGTCAGTTCGCCTGACCGTGCTGGCCCTGGCCGACCGTATCGGCTCGTGGTTCGGCGCCAAGCCCATTCTGGTGCCGCTGGCCGGTCAACCGGGCGATACGGCACTCATGACTTCGCCGGATGCCTGGAGCGGCTATCACGGGCTGATCCCGCCAGGTGCGCAGATCCGTACCGAGGCCGCCGCGCGCTTTGCGCTGGACATCATTCGCTACTACCCCGGACGTAATACACCTCGCATCCAGGCCCCCGTGCTGTTTTGCGTGTGCGACCCCGACAGCGTGGCACCGGCAAAGCGGACGCTGCATCACGCCCGGCGCACGCCTCGTCATGAGATCAAGCGCTATGCCCATGGGCACTTCGATATCTATGTAGGCGAAGCCTTCGAGCAGGTGGTGGCTGATCAACTCGACTTCCTCAAGCGCAACGTGCCCAGCATCCCGACAAAGAGATAAGAATATGTACGACCTTCAAGGCAAAGTGGTTCTGATCACCGGCGCGGCTGGCGGCATCGGTGCCGCCAGCGCCCGGAAACTGTACGTCCAGGGCGCTAGCCTGGTGCTCACCGATACCGCGCAGCAGGCAGTGGACACGCTGGCCCAGGAGTTCAACAACCAACGCGTGTTGCCGCTGGCCTTCGACGTCACCGACGCCGAGGCGGCAAAGGCCGTGGTGCGCCAGACGGTCGAGCGCTTCGGTCGTCTCGACGTGGCCTTCGCCAATGCCGGCATCTCCTGGCGGGGCGTACCGGCGACCCTACGCACCTGCGATGAAGCGGAGTTCCGCCGCATCATCGAGGTGGATCTGTTTGGCGTGTGGCACACGGTACGCGCCGCGCTGCCGGAGGTCGTGCGCAACCAGGGCCAGGTGCTGGTCACGTCGTCGACCTATGCCTACTTGAACGGTCTGGCCAACGCACCCTACGCCGCGAGCAAGGCGGCGGTGGAGTCGCTGGCCCGCTCGTTGCGCGCCGAGTTGAGTGCGAGCGGGGCCAGCGCCAGCGTTCTCTATCCCGGCTGGACAGCGACCGCCATCGCCAAGGTTGCCTTCGGTGGCAACGCCATCGCCACCCAGTTGAACGAAACCCTGTTGCCGGCCTTTCTGCATCGGGCGATTGCACCGGAACAGGTGGCACGTGGCGTGGTGCGCGGTCTGCAAAAGCGCCAGCCGCGCATCGTTGTACCGGCTCGCTGGGCGCCTATCGCCCTGATGCGCGGCCTGTTCAATGTGTTCACGGACTGGCAGTTGGCCCGCGATGCCCGCCTGCAACGGTTGCTCCACCAGTTGGAAGAAGAAGCCGTTCGCACCCAAACCCCGGGTTGATGCCCCGCCGCTTGCTTAAGGTACCCCCATGGAAAACGAATAACCACCGGGGGATCTGGCAGTTCGTCGCGCTGGAGCAGGTGGTGGCCGCCCCTGGTGGACTGCATCGAGCAGCGGCATGAGCTGGTGACGGTGCCTCGCAGCCAGAGGCTGGTGGCGAAGGCTGGCCAGGGCTCGCTCCTCCGGCCCGATCTGGAAGCGGTTCATAAAGGTGGGTGCTGGTAGCCGGCGGTCAAGGAGCTGTCAACTCACGGGGTCGACAGCGGGATGTCCAATGAGCGCTACCTCGGTCGTATCAGCAAGCACCAGGTCGGCATTGGTGATCAAGTGCGTGTAGTCGAATCCGGCTAGCGTGACCTGGAAGGCGTGCCCATCGGCACCTGCCTCGCTACTGCGCAGGTAGGTACGGTCGTTGATTTCATCGTAGGTCATGTACAAGGTGCCATCCCGGCCGTTGCCCAAACCGGTGACGCCGAGCGCGGCGACGTCGAGCTTGTCTTCGCCCCAGATGAAGTCGGTGATCAGGTCGCTGCTGCCGGCATGGCTATCGGCGCCGCTGGTGAACACGAAACGGTCACTGCCTTTGCCGCCAGTCAGCTTGTCCGCGCCCAACCCACCCGTCAAGACGTCGTCGCCGGCGTTACCTTCAAGGGTGTCGTTCCCGGCGCCACCGGCCAGGGTGTCGTTGCCCCAGTAGCCATAAAGGGTGTTGGCCTTATCGTCGCCGACCAGATTCACGGGCGTTATCGGCTGCGGGGTGGTCACAGCGGTCGCATCACTGGGTGGAGCGAATAGCACAGTGCTGGCGTTCAGCTCATTGACGTGGTTCCCACTGAACAGAATCTCGAAGCGGTTACCATGAGCGTCAGCCTCCAGGGATTTAAGCGCGGTGGCATCGCCGGCCTGGTTGAGGACGACCTTCAGCGTACCGTTATAGCCGTTACCCAGCCCGGTGAAACCCAAGGCGGACACGTCAATCATGTCATGATCGGTCCCACTGAAGTCGGTGATCAGGTCGCGGCTGCTGTAGCTGCCGCTCGCCTCGTTACGATAGCTGTCGCTGAGTTGGGTATACACGAAGGTGTCGGCACCCGCGTCGCCGCTTAGGGTGTCGCCGCCGGCACCGCCCAATAGCCGGTCATTGCCCGCGCCTGCTTCGACAGTGTCGCGGCCAGGGCCGGCCTTCAAGGTTTCGCTGGCCCCTGTGCCTTCCAGGAGGTCGCTGCGCGAAGTGCCGGTAATCAGTGGTTGCAGGTTGGCATCCGTAATCAGGCCGCTGTTGGCCAGGAACTGCACGGAAAAATGTCGGCCGTTCTGGTCCTGCTCGTAGTTTTCCAGAAAGTAGATGCCGCGTAGAGGCTCGCTACGAATGTGCAGGGTATCGCCATAGCCATCGCCCAAGCGGCTGAAGCCCAGGGCCGACACGTCGAGAATATCGTGGGCGGGATCAAAATGGTTGATGGCATCGGTGAACTCGCCTGTGGCTTTGATATAGCTGTCGCCGATGCGATCGAAGCGGAATACATCGTTGCCGGCGCCGCCGTACAAGGTGTCGTATCCGGCACCCGGGACCAGCACATCGTTGCCACCTCCGCTGACGATCTGGTCGTTGCCCGCCCCGCCCATCAGCAGTTCATTCGCCAGCCCACCCCGGAGGTAGTCACTGCCAGGAGTACCCTGCACGATGAGTTCGATCGGGTTCTTGCTGATCGGGCTACCGGCGCTCGTCATCTGCACATCGCCGTGCGCCGTGTGCCTGGTGACGTCGTTGAGTTCGAAAACTTGAGTCATACGTGCTCCTTCCCTGCGGTTAGCCCACTGCGAGTGTGGTGTAACGCCAGTAATCCCGTTTCCTTGATGGCAATGGGCCGAACTCGATGAAGGGCTATACGCGGCGGGTTTGAGGCCCATCGGTAGGCGGCAACTTCAGGTTTTCGCCATTCGATGTGAAAGATGGCAGTTGACGGACATCTGCATTTCGCCGCCGTCCGCTTTGAGTCGATTGCGAACCTCGGTTCTCCCATCAAGCGTCGGTCAAAAAGCGTGAAAGCGCCTGTGAAAGAGCATCAAACACCAGCGTGACACGCCGTACCCGCTTGAGGTCATGGTCCATCGCGATCCAGGCATCGACCGGAAAGTCCACCCGCTCGGGCAGCACGCGCACCAGGCCATGACGTCGCGCCAGTTGGCTTGCGCATACGCCAATACCCAGGCCTGCCCGCAACGATGCGAACTGGGCCAGGTGGTCATCGCTGCGCAGGACGGCGTTCTCACCCGTGCAGAAAAATCCCCGCTCTTTCAGGAATGTCTGTTCCGTCAGGCTGGTACACGGCGACGGAGGAATGGCAGCTTTATTACGACTTCTATTGAGGGTGTTTTCGCCATATTGGTTGAACCGGTCCCTTCTCGTATCATCAGCGCACCCTATCTGGAATGATTTACGTGAAGTCGTCACCTGAAAGTAGTTCGCCTGCCCCTGCTGCTCCCCAAGGCCCCAAATGGGATGCTGGCGAGGCTGTCAGCCAGCTCTCATGGGACGATTTGCGGATCATCAAGACCCTGAGCGATTGTGGCAATCGCGCTGACACGGCCAAGAAGCTCGGCATCAATGTCTCCACCGTGTCACGGCGAATCGCTCAGGTTGAGAAATCACTCGGGGTGGCGCTGTTCGATCACCGAAAGGCGGGCTACCTGCTGACGGCCGAAGGCGCGGAGTTGCGTGCACTGGCCGAGCGGGTCGAGCTGGACATCGTCAGTGTCACCCGTAGGGTTTCCCGTGCCGGCCAGGGGCCCCTGGGCAAACTGCGAATCACCACCAGCGACTCGCTGCTTCTGTATTTTCTCACCCCGATCATCGCGAATTTCAAAGCCCTCAATGAAGGCATCACGATTGAAGTGCTGGTGGGTAACCAGACGTTGAGCCTGGCCAGGGATGAATCGGATATCGCCGTGCGGGCCACCCGAAAGCCGGCGGACACACTGGTGGGGCGCAAGCTGGCCAACATCGCCTGGGCCGCTTACGGCAGCGCCAGGCATACGGTCGCTACCGATCCCTTCACTGAAGGCCAGTCATGGGTATCCTACTCGGGAGGTCTATACGGCTTGAAGGCGACAAACCATGTCGAATGCCGGGTACCCCCGGAGCGCATCTCGTACCGCACCGATTCGGTTGCCGCCGCCAGCGCGGCCATCGCGGCCGGCCTGGGTCTGGGTTTTCTGCCCTGCATGCTCGGCGACATCACGCCTGGGTTGGTGCGCGTCGGCCCGGTGGTGCGAGAGCTGCAGGACGAGCTATGGCTGCTCACCCACCAGGACATCAGAAAGTCCTGGCGGGTCAAGGCCTTCATGACCTTCTGCGCCGCGGCCGTGGCCGACCTGAAGCCCCTCGTGGAAGGGCATCAGCCTTTCCAGGCCTTATAGGTCGTCATCCGGCCCCGGATTACCGGGCCTGCGCGCCGATCACCGCCCGGCACGCGATCTCGATCAGCTGCGGCCGCTGGGCGAGGCGCGATACGCCGATGATGTTACTGGCGGCCTGAGGGCGCTCCATGCCATAGGCCGCCTTGCGCACCTTGCCGACCACGGCAAAGGCCGCGTCCATGTCCAGCACATACAGCGTCTCTTCGACGACATCCTGCAGCGTGGCGCCAAACAGGGCGAGCAGCTTGGCAATGTTGTCGTAGGCGACCCGCATCTGTTCTCCCATCGAGGAGTAATCGCTCGGCCTACCGTCGGCATCCAGCGGCGCGGGGGCGACCAGGTTGCCCTCTTCGTCGTGGTTGAACTGCCCCGAAACGAAGATCTCGTTCCCTACCCGCCGCACCTGCGGATAACCGTAGCTGTCTTCCCAGGGAACGCCCCAGTAGGCGGTGTCGTCGTTGAAAGGTCGTGAAGCAGCCATTGGATTCTCCTGGCGAGTGGGATCGACGTGATCCGGGTAGCGCGGATCCTAGCACCGCGAAGAGAGTCGTATAGGGTGCATTAATGCACTTTCAAGGGCGCAAAAATGCGCCATCACTTCGAGACATGTTTCGCTATCTTTTGCTGGCACTCGGCGACAACCCGCCAAGAGCACTCTCGCCACCGTTCAGCAAAAGGGAAGAACCATGAGCCGTCCACACACTGAAACCCTGACGCCTTTCAACAGCCAACGGGTCTCCATCGGCCAGCAGCCTCAGGATGGCGACGCCTACGATGCGGTCATGGCACAGGTGAAGGAGCACGCCGGTGCCTGCGGTACGGGCGTGGACGATGCCGCCCCCCGGGGTGACGATTGCATCGTGTTGGCGACGGTTGAAGTGGATTTGCCCCAACGACTCAAGCCATGGCAAGTCAGCACGGCCAAGCAGTTGATGCTGGATCATTTGGATAGCGGCATATCGGTGACAGAGGTCGCACAAGCCTGCGCACTGTCACGCAGTCACTTTACGCGCATGTTCAAGGAAAGCACTCGGTTCTCTCCTCAGGAGTGGCTGCGCGAACAGCGGCTGAGCAAGAGCAAGGAGCTACTCAGTCGCTCAAGGATGCTGGTGGTAGACATCGCGCTTGAGTGCGGCTTCTGCGATCAGGCGCACTTTTCCAGAACCTTCATGAAAGCTGAAGGGATGACGCCGCGGTCCTGGAGACAACAAGCCACCTATCCGGACGCTGGCCGGGGGTCTGCACAACGATGACCGGCCGGGCGGGCCACGAGCGCGTCCGATACCTCTACGGACCGGTTGGTACCGCTGGATCTGCCGAGAGGTTGAAGGTCAAACGCTTCGCGGGCAAGCCCGGCTCCTACGGCATGTTGGCGCTCATCGGATGGGTGATCGCCTCTATCCTGCAGGAGCCGGGCTTGCCCGCGAACAGGCCAGTCGCCTCAGCGCAAAACGCCCGTCATGTCATGGCGGTGGCTAACCCGCTCAGGCCGAGATGATCGCCTGCAACACCTGCTTGAAGTTCTCCACCTGCTCATCCTCGAACTGGCTGAACACCCGCTCCTGCTGCTCGCGGGCAATGGCCCACAGCGCCTCGGTCTGGTCGATGCCGGCCACGGACAACCGCACACGCCCTTGCGTCTCGGTGACCAGCCCCTTGCGGCACAGGTTGGCAATCGCCTCTTCCACCTCCCGCTGTGGCATCGCCACTTCCCGCAGCAGTTCGGCCTGGCTCAGACCGGCGTCGTTCTCCAGCACCATCAGCATCCGTGCTTCGCTGGTACGCAGGCCGGTCGCCAGTTGCCGTGGCTGATAGTTGCTCTGGTAGCAACGCACCGCCTGGGTCATCAGGTAGTAGAGGTTGTCACGCAGGCGGCCCTGGAAGTGGCTGCTCGGCCGCTGCGCCAGGTCCGGCTGGGTGATACGGGTGTGCGGCAGCACCATCGAATAGGCGCCCTGGTGATACAGCAGCGGTGCACGGCCGAAATCGTCGAAGGCAATGACCTTGCCGATCAGGATCCAGTGATCGCCGCCGTCGACCATCTGGTACTTTTCACAGCGAAAGCGTGCCGAGCAGTCGGCCAGCAGCGGTGCTCCGCCCTCGCCCACTTCATGCTCGACGTCGGCGAAGCGATCGTCCTTGCTGCGGGCGAAGTGATTGGAGTGGTCGATCTGATCGGCCGCGAGGATGTTCACCGCGAAATGGCTGGCCTGTTCGAACACCTCCAGGCTGCCCGAGCGCTTGTCCAGGCTCCAGAGAATCAGCGCCGGTTCCAGCGACACCGAGTTGAAACTGTTGGCGGTGACGCCGACCCGGCGACCGTCGGCGGTGGCGGCGGTGACCACGGTCACGCCGGTGGCGAAGTTACCCAGCGCACGGCGAAACGCGCGCGAATCGAATTCAGCAGACATGCAAGACTCCCGGAGCCGCCACACCGGCAGCCCCTCGATTGTTGTTATGGATGGAGCGGTTTCAGACCATGCTCGGATCGGGTTCCAGGCCCATCAGCTCGCGGCCGAGGATCTGCGTGCAGACGTCGTAGTCGGTGTAGGCATGCGCGCCGGTCATGTGCGAGTCGCGCCACAGCCGTTGCAGTTCGTTGGACTCCATCCACGCCCCGCCCCCAGCGGCTTCGAACAGCCGGTCGACGGCCTGGATGCACATCTTCACCGCGTAGCCCTGGTTGGTCCGCCAGAAGGCCAGGGTCTCGCGGCTCGGGTAGCGATGCGCTTCGCTGTGCTCGGCGTGCTCGGCCCAGGTCTTTTCCAGGAAGGCCCGTGCCGCGGCCACCTGGTGGGTGGATTCGGCCAGGCGCATCAGCGCCGGGGTGGCGGCGCCGACCTGGGCACCGGTATAGGCCCGCACGCGGTTGCGGGTCTTTTCCTTGAAGGCTTCGAGCATGCGCTCGGCCACGCCCAGGCTGACGGTGGCGAAACCGCTGGCGAAGTACGGACGGTAAGGCGAGTAGAAGATCTTGCTGTCCGGGTACAGGCCGAAACCGTCTGACTTGCCTTCCATCATGTCCTTGGCTTTCTGGATGCGATGGTTGGGGACGAACACGTTGTCGACGATCAGGGTCTTGGTACCGCTGCCCTTGATGCCGGCGGAGAACCAGTCGTCACGGATTTCGTAGTCGCTGCGCGGCAGCACGGCGAAGCAGTAGTCCTGGCCGCCTTCGCTGTTGAGCCGGCGGCAGCCGAGGATCGCCCATTCGGCATGGTCGCAGCCGCTGCTCCAGCCCATCTGGCCGCTGAACATCACCCCGCCCTCGACCTCTTCGACCTTGCCGAAGGGGGCGATGGAGCTGCTGGCGGTGGCATCGGGGTTTTCGCCCCAGATCTCGTCCTGCATCTGCTTGGAGAACATCGCCATCTGGTGGCTGTGGGTGCACAGCAGGCTCATCGCCCAGGCGGTGCTGGCACAGGCACCCGCCAGCAGGGCGATGCAGTCGCAGAACTGCGGCAGGGAGATTTCCAGGCCACCGTAGACCTTGGGCAGGAACGCCCGGTGCAAGCCGATCTGCTTGAGCAGGGCAATGTTTTCGGCGGGGACCTGGCGGTCCTTTTCCGCCTGCGCGGCATTGGCGGCGATGGTCGGCAGAATGGCCTTGAGGTCTTCGAGCAGCGGGTTGGGCTGTTTCATGGGGGGTACCGAATTATTATTGGATTCCCCTCCAGTATTTCCCGCAGCCCCCACTTGGAAAATGGACGTTCCACAGGGCCGATTGTACTTTTCACGACCCCCTGGCCATCCCGACGTCTGTCACGGCTCGATGGCTTTCAGCTCGTCGAGCAGCTCGTGCAGCAGTGCCAGCTTGTCTTCGCCCAGGCGCGACACCAGGCGCTGGTAGTTCAATTCCATGTCATCGGCCATCTCGACAAAACGCTGCTGACCGGCCTCGGTCAGGGCGACGAACATGCGTCGCTGGTCCTCGTTGGATTTGAAACGGCGCACCAGTCCGTCGCGCTCCATGCGCACCAGCACCCCGGACATGCTCGGCTTGAGGATGCAGGCCTTCTCGGCCAACTGGTAACTCTCCAGCTCACCGTTCTGGCGCAGGATGCGGATAATCCGCCACTGCTGCTCGGTCAGATCGTGGGCGTTGAGCGACGGACGGAAAAAGGCCATCGCGGCTTCGCGGGCCTGGAGCAACGAAAGGGTCAGTGAGGGACGTGGCACGGGCATCTTCAGGACAAGGTCAGTGAAAGGCCGATCAGCTTACGAGCCGGCGACAGGCGGTGGCAAGCGACACTGGCACCGTTCATGGAAAGTACCAGCGCTTGCCCGGAAAAGGCATTGGCCGTCGTTCCGGGCGCCGCCACGATAACGGCACAAAAGGCTATCACCCCAAGGCCGCACCATGCCGTCATCCTCTGAAACCGCCCTGGCGCTGTCGGTACTCGCCCGGCGTCATCTGCGCATAACGCTGGAAGAACCGGCTGAAATAGGCCGGGTCCTTGAAGCCGAGCTGGTAGCAGATCTCGTTGGCCGAATGGCCGGTGAACAGCAGCAGGCGCCGCGCTTCCTGCATCAGGCGCTCGAGCACCAGGCGCTTGGAAGACAGGTCGGCGATGCGCCGGCAAATGTCGTTCAGCCGCGCCTCGGTCACGCCCAGGCGCTCGGCGTAGGCCGCCAGCGGCAGGTGCTCGAGGTAATGGGCCTCGATCAGCGCGTTGAAGCGGTGAAACACCTGCAGGTCCTCATGCCGCGCCGGTTGCGCCGTGAGCGAATGCGCCGACAGCCGCAGCAGGCTGATCAGCACCAGCCGCGTCAGGGCATGCAGCGCGGGCGCACGACCGCTGGCCTGTCCTTCGATCTCTTCCCTGAGCGCGTCGAACATCAGCTCCAGGCGCCTGGCCTCGGCCAACTGCTCGCCTTCGAGCCGGTCCAGGGCCACGCAGGCCGGCGCCATCGGCGGTGGCGGCGCGAGCGCCGGGTCTTCTTCGAGCAGTTGCCAGACCAGTTGCTGGCGCACGGTCAGCACGTGCCCGTCGGCGTCGAACTCGGTGACGAAAGAATGCGGAATGGTCGGCGGCGTGAGGAAGAACATCGGCCCGCTTTCGACGAACTGGCGGTCGTCCAGGTACACCCGTACCGCACCGCTCTTGACGTAGTGCACCTGGAAGAACCGGTCGTGCCGGTGCACCGGCATGTTGCGGCCGAAGAACCCGGCCAGGTTGCTCAGGCGGTCGTAATGGATCTCGGCATCGCTGTAGCGCTGGTCGTAGACCTGCCCGATGTTGATGTTGGGGATGGGCGAACGTTCGCTGCGCATCAGGGAATTCCTTGTTGTTATGGCTGCATGCTGCGCGCTTTTACCGGCTTTGAACAGTTGGCCGGACGCAACCTGGCTTGACGATCGTTAACATCTTAATTATAACGTTAACACATTAACAATATCGGGCCCCAGGCCCCTCCAGGAGATCGAGATGCCCCGAAGCCTGTACGACACGGCCCACGGAACGCTGTTCGGCATCGCCCTGAACTACCAAGGCCTGCTCGCCCAGCGCCTGCCCGAGTTCAACGCGGCGCCTTACAAGGAACCACCGGTCAAACCGGTGCTGTTCATCAAGACGCCCAACACCCGCAACCAGCACGACGGTACCGTCGAACATCCCGCCGGCGAGCGCCTGCAACCGGGCCCGGCTCTGGCCGTGGTGATCGGCAAGCGCGCCAGCCGGGTCAGCGAGGCCCAGGCCCTGGAGCATGTGGCCGGCTACACCATCGCCAACGAATTCAGCCTGCCGGAAGACAGCTACTACCGCCCGGCGGTCAAGGCCAAGTGTCGCGACGGTTTCTGTGCCCTGGGCCCGGTGCTGGTACCGCCCCAGGACGTGCCCAACCCGCAGACGCTGACCATCAAGCTGTGGGTCAACGGCGAAGTCGTGCAGGAAAACACCACCGCCAACCAGGTGCGTGGCGTGGCCAGGCTGATCGCCGAACTGAGCGAGTTCATGACTCTGGATGTCGGCGACGTACTGATCACCGGCACCCCGGAAGGCCGCGTCGATGTGCAGCCGGGGGACCGGGTCGACGTCGAGATCACAGGTCTCGGCCGCCTGACCAACCACATCGTCAGCGAACAGGAGCCACGCCCATGAAACACGCCCGTATCCAGTTCGAAGGCGCCGTGCATGCGGTGCTGGTCGACGCTGACCACAGCGTGCGCCTGGAAGACGGCCGCGTGCTCGGCGAGCAGCAGGTCACCTGGCTGCCACCGGCCACCGGCAACATGTTCGCCCTGGGCCTGAACTACGCCGACCACGCACGCGAGCTGGCTTTCACCCCGCCGACCGAGCCGCTGGCGTTCATCAAGTCGCCGGGCACCTACACCGGCCACAACCAGGCGACCTGGCGCCCGGACGGCGTGACCTACATGCACTACGAGTGCGAGCTGGTCGCGGTGATCGGCAAACCGGCGAAGAACGTCAAGCGCGAGGACGCCCTGCAGTACCTGGCCGGCTACACCGTGTGCAACGACTACGCCATCCGCGACTACCTGGAAAACTACTACCGCCCCAACCTGCGGGTGAAGAACCGCGACGCCACCACCCCGGTCGGCCCGTGGATCGTCGATGTCGCCGATGTGCCGGACCCGTCGAACCTGAAACTGCGCACCTGGATCAACGGTGAACTGAAACAGGAAGGCACCACCGCGGACATGATCTTCGACATCCCGTACCTGATCGAATACTTCTCCAGCTTCATGACCCTGCAGCCGGGCGACATGATCGCCACCGGCACGCCGGAGGGCCTGGCCGACGTGGTGCCGGGCGATGAAGTGGTGGTGGAAGTCGAAGGCGTCGGCCGCCTGGTCAATCGAATCGTCAGTGAAACTGACTTCTTCAAGAACAACAAGGCATGAGCAGCATGATCAAGCACTGGATCAACGGCCGTGAGGTCGAGAGCAAAGACACCTTCATCAACTACAACCCGGCCACCGGCGAAGCGATCGGTGAAGTCGCCAGCGGCGGCGCCGAGGAAGTCGCCCAGGCCGTGGCTGCGGCCAAGGAAGCCTTTCCGAAGTGGGCCAACACCCCGGCCAAGGAACGCGCCCGGCTGATGCGCAAGCTCGGTGAACTGATCGACCAGAACGTGCCGCATCTGGCCGAGCTGGAGACCCTGGACACCGGCCTGCCGATCCACCAGACCAGGAACGTGCTGATTCCACGCGCCTCGCACAACTTCGACTTCTTCGCCGAAGTCTGCACCCGCATGGATGGCCACACCTACCCGGTCGACGACCAGATGCTCAACTACACCCTGTACCAGCCGGTGGGTGTCTGTGGCCTGGTGTCGCCGTGGAACGTGCCGTTCATGACCGCCACCTGGAAGACCGCGCCCTGCCTGGCCCTGGGCAACACCGCAGTGCTGAAGATGTCCGAGCTGTCGCCGCTGACCGCCAACGAGCTGGGCCGCCTGGCGGTCGAGGCCGGCATTCCCAACGGTGTGCTGAACGTGATCCAGGGCTACGGCGCGACCGCCGGCGACGCGCTGGTGCGTCACCCGGACGTGCGGGCGATCTCCTTCACCGGCGGCACCGCCACCGGCAGGAAGATCATGCAGACCGCGGGCCTGAAGAAGTACTCCATGGAACTGGGCGGCAAGTCGCCCGTGCTGATCTTCGAAGACGCCGATCTGGAGCGCGCGCTGGACGCCGCGCTGTTCACCATCTTCTCGCTCAACGGCGAGCGTTGCACCGCCGGCAGCCGGATCTTCATCCAGGAAAGCGTCTACCCGCAATTCGTCACCGAGTTCGCTGCACGGGCCAAACGCCTGATCGTCGGTGACCCGACCGATCCGAAGACCCAGGTCGGCTCGATGATCACCCAACAGCACTACGACAAGGTCACCGGCTACATCCGCATCGGCATCGAGGAAGGCGCCACCCTGCTCGCCGGTGGCCTGGAGCGCCCGGCCAACCTGCCGGCGCACCTGGTAAAAGGTCAGTTCATCCAGCCGACCGTGTTCGCCGACGTGAACAACAGCATGCGCATCGCCCAGGAAGAGATCTTCGGCCCGGTGGTCTGCCTGATCCCGTTCAAGGACGAAGCCGAAGCGCTCAAACTGGCCAACGACACCGAGTACGGCCTGGCCTCCTACATCTGGACCCAGGACATCGGCAAGGCTCACCGCCTGGCCCGCGGCATCGAGGCCGGTATGGTGTTCATCAACAGCCAGAACGTACGCGACCTGCGTCAGCCGTTCGGCGGTGTGAAAGGCTCGGGCACCGGCCGCGAAGGCGGCCAGTATAGCTTCGAGGTGTTCGCCGAGATCAAGAACGTATGCATCTCCATGGGCAGCCACCACATCCCGCGCTGGGGCGTGTAACTTGATCCTGCTGGAGCCGGCCCGGCCGGCTCCTACCGCCGACGCGGGCCTACAACAACAATCAACTACCGGAGAACCCCATGGGCAAGCTCGCTCTGGCCGCCAAGATCACCCACGTGCCGTCCATGTACCTGTCCGAACTGCCCGGCCCACGCCAGGGCTTCCGCCAGGCCGCCATCGACGGGCATCACGAGATCAGCCGACGCTGCCGCGAACTGGGCGTGGACACCATCGTCGTGTTCGACACCCACTGGCTGGTCAACGCCAACTACCACGTGCTCTGCAGCCCGCACTTCGAGGGCGTCTACACCAGCAACGAGCTGCCGCACTTCATCAGCAACATGCCCTACGCCTTTCCCGGCAACAGTGAACTGGGCAAGCTGCTGGCCGACACCTGCAACCGCTTCGGGGTCGAGACCATGGCCCACCACGCCACCACCCTGGGCCCGGAATACGGCACGCTGGTGCCGATGCGCTACATGAACCAGGACCGGCATTTCAAGGTGGTCTCGGTCTCGGCCCTGTGCACCTCGCACTTCCTCGCCGACAGCGCCCGCCTGGGCTGGGCCATGCGCAAGGCGGTCGAGGACCACTACGACGGTACCGTGGCGTTCCTCGCCAGCGGCTCGCTGTCCCATCGCTTTGCCCAGAACGGCCAGGCGCCGGATTTCGCCACCAAGGTCTGGAGCCCGTTCCTGGAAACCCTGGACAACCGCGTGGTGAAAATGTGGGAAGACGCCGAATGGGCGGACTTCTGCGCGATGCTCCCGGAATACGCCGCCAAGGGCCACGGCGAAGGTTTCATGCATGACACGGCGATGCTGCTCGGTGCACTCGGCTGGTCGGCCTATGACGGCCATGTCGAAGTGCTGACCCCGTACTTCGGCTCCTCCGGCACCGGGCAGATCAACGCCCTGTTCCCGGTCACGCCCCAGGACGGTTCGGCGATCCCCGCCGCCCAGGCCTCCAACCCCGCGTCGGTCGGCCTTGCCAACCGCCTTTGACTCCAGGAGCCGCTCATGCCCCATCTGGTATTGCTCTACACCCCGGACCTTGAGGCCGAGGCCGATATCCCGTCGCTGTGCCGCCGCCTGGCCGACACCATGCTCCAGGCCCGCGACGAAAGCGGCAAGGCGGTGTTTCCCACCGGCGGCACCCGGGTGCTGGCCTACCCCGCCGCGCATTGCGCGGTGGCCGACGGCCGGGGTGACTACGGCTTTCTCTACGCCAACCTGCGCATGGGCCAAGGGCGCAGCCGCGCCGTGCACAGTGCGGTCGGCGACAGCTTGCTGGCGGTGCTGAAGGAAGTCCTGGACCCGCTGGTAAAGCGACGACCGATCGGCATCACCCTGCAGATCGACGAAAGCCAGGCCCAGGTCTACGACGGCAAGCACAGCAGCCTGCACCCGCTGTTCAACGGCCGCGCCTGAGCCCATCCCGTCTCATCCCATAAAAAGTACAAGACCATGAGCACGACCCACTCCGCCTCGACCCTGTGCGCGGCACAGGACCCTGCTGCCAGCGCTCACCGCCAGGTGACATGGCGACTGATTCCACTGCTGCTGGTGTGCTACCTGTTCGCACACCTGGACCGGATCAATATCGGCTTCGCCAAGATGCAGATGGCCGCCGACCTGCACCTGAGCGATACGGTCTACGGCCTGGGTGCCGGGCTGTTCTTCATTGCCTACGCGCTGTTCGGCGTGCCGAGCAACCTGGCGCTGGAGCGGATCGGGCCACGGCGCTGGATCGCCACGCTGATGGTGGTGTGGGGCGCGCTGTCGACCAGCATGCTGCTGATCGACAGCAGCGGCGTGTTCTACCTGTTGCGCTTTGCCCTGGGGGCGGCCGAGGCCGGCTTCTTCCCGGGCATTCTGGTGTACCTCAACCGTTGGTATCCGGCCGGGCGCCGGGCGCAGGTGACCGCGCTGTTCGCGATTGCCGTGCCCCTGGCGGGCGTGGTCGGCGGACCGCTGTCCGGTGCCATTCTCAGCCTCATGCACAACACCGCCGGCCTGGCCGGCTGGCAATGGATGTTCCTGCTTGAGGGCGCGCCGGTGATCCTGCTCGGCCTGCTGGTGCTGGCGGTGCTGCCGGAGCATTTCGAAAGCGTGGCCTGGCTCGACGACGGGCAGAAAGCCGCCCTGCGCGAGGCATTCGGCCGCGAGGAACAGCGCAAGGTGGTCACCTCCTTCGCCGGCCTGCTGGCGAACCGGGCGATCTGGCTGCTGGTGGCGATCTATTGCGCGGTGATGCTGGCGGTCAACACCCTGGCCTTCTGGATGCCGAGCCTGATCCATGGCGCCGGCATCGGCAACGACGCCAGCGTCGGCCTGCTCAGCGCACTGCCGTACCTGATCGGCTGCGTGTTCATGCTCGCCTGCGGCCGCTCTTCGGACCGTCGCCGGGAGCGCCGCTGGCACCTGTGCGTGCCGCTGCTGATGGCCGCCTTCGGCATCGCCCTGGCCGGCCTCGCCCCGGAGCAGCCGCTACCGGTGATGGCCGGGCTGATCATCGCCGGCATGGGCGCCAGCGCCGCTCTGCCGATGTTCTGGCAACTGCCGCCGGCCTACCTCAATGACCGGACCCAAGGCACCGGCATCGCCCTGATCAGCTCCCTGGGCAGCATCGCCTCGTTCCTCACCCCCTATTTCATCGGCTGGATGCGCGACACCACCCACAGCCCGAGCCTGGCCCTGCACATCCTGGCCCTGTTCATCGTCTTCGGCGGCCTGCTGGTGCTGCGCACCCGGGCCGTCACCGTCAACCCTTGAAAGAGATTGCCTCCATGCTCGACTCCACCTTGATCCAGCAAGCCGCCGCCCGCCTCGACCAGGCCGAACGTTCGCGCGAACAGGTCCGCCAGTTCTCGCTCGACCACCCCGGCATCACCATCGAGGACGCCTACGCGATCCAGCGCGCCTGGGTCGCGAAAAAAATCGAAGGCGGCCGCAAGCTGGTCGGCCACAAGATCGGCCTGACCTCGCGTGCCATGCAGGTGTCGTCGAACATCACCGAGCCGGACTACGGCGCGTTACTCGACGACATGTTCTTCGACGAAGGCAGCGACATTCCCTTCGAGCGCTTCATCGTCCCGCGGGTCGAAGTGGAGCTGGCGTTCATCCTCGGCAAGCCGCTCAAGGGCCCCCACTGCACGGTGTTCGATGTGCTCGATGCCACCGAGTGGGTGATCCCCGCGCTGGAAATCATCGATGCGCGCATCCAGCAGATCGACCCGCAGACCAAGGCCACGCGCAAGGTCTTCGACACCATCTCCGACAACGCCGCCAACGCCGGCGTGGTCATGGGTGGCCGCGCCGTACGGCCGACCGACATCGACCTGCGCAAGGTGCCGGCGGTGCTGTACCGCAATGGCGTGATCGAGGAATCCGGGGTCAGCGCCGCCGTGCTCAACCACCCGGCCAAGGGCGTGGCCTGGCTGGCGAACAAGCTGGCGCCGTACGACGTCACCCTGCAGCCGGGGCAGATCATCCTCGGTGGCTCGTTCACCCGTCCGGTCGCCGCCAACCCTGGCGATACCTTCCACGTCGACTACGACCTGCTCGGCAGCATCGCCTGCCGCTTCGTCTGAGCCGGAGGACACACTCATGCTGATCAACACCTTCAAGGCCCGCCTCCAGGCGAAAGAGCCGCAGATCGGTCTCTGGCTGGGCCTGGCCGACGCCTACTGCGCGGAACTGGCGGCCAATGCCGGTTTCGACTGGCTGCTGATCGACGGCGAACACGCCCCGAACGACCTGCGCAGCCTGCTCGGCCAGTTGCAGGCAGTGGCGCCCTACCCGTCACAGCCGATCATCCGCCCGGTCATCGGCGACACCGCGCTGATCAAGCAGGTGCTGGATATCGGCGCGCAGACCCTGCTGGTGCCGATGGTCGAGACCGCGGAGCAGGCACGGGAACTGGTGCGCGCCATCAGCTACCCGCCCAAGGGCATTCGCGGCGTGGGCAGCGCCCTGGCCCGGGCCTCGCGCTGGAACACGCTGCCCGGCTACCTGGACAAGGCCGATGAGCAGATGTGCCTGCTGGTGCAGATCGAGAACCGCGAGGGCTTGGCCAACCTCGACGAAATCGCTGCGGTCGACGGCGTGGACGGGGTGTTCATCGGCCCGGCCGACCTGTCGGCGTCGATGGGCCATCGCGGCAATCCGGGCCATCCGCAAGTGCAGGCGGCGATCGAGGATGCCATCCTGCGGGTGGGCAAGGCTGGCAAGGCGGCGGGGATTCTGAGTGCGGACGAGACACTGGCTCGACGCTACCTGGCACTGGGCGCACTGTTCGTCGCGGTGGGCGTCGACACCACGGTGCTGATGCGCGGATTGCAGACGCTGGCGGCGCGCTTCAAAGACACCGGGCAGCCTGGCCCATCAGGTGGCGGGGTCTACTGATCGGCGGTCTTTGCCCGGCTATACATCAGCCGTCACACACGGATGCTATCGTTTGACTCACCTGCTGTCTTGGGAGACTGCGCCGGTGAGTCAAACAGCAAGCGTGCCAAAACCGTTGGACAGACGTCGTTTCAACAACCCGCACCTGGCCATCAGGACCGCGTGGGCAACACAGCTATTATTTCGTGCTTACGAAAACAGATTCACGATGCCGTCAGACAAGGTACTTCTCTGCTTTGACCATTCACCTGTGAATTGATAAATACCATTTGCCTTCAAGTAGTGTTTTATGAAGTGAAAATGATAGTCAGCGGCAATCTGGAACAGGTAGAGATCGCTTTGAATGTTAACGTAGCTGGTGTCTCTCTTTTCAATCAAACCGCCCAGCACCGCCTTGGCATCAGGTTCCTGTATAGTATTTATCTGATCACCCGGTTGTTCAGAGAGAATCTTTTGCCAAGCCTTCTGCGAAGACATTCTGCCGGGAACGGGAATGAGTGCGGCAAGTTCACAAGGTGTTTCAATGGCCTGTTTGGCCTTGCTGATGTCGCTTTTTACCTGGTCGTTTATTTCCAGTTTCCGCCCCGTTTTAGCCTGGTAGAACAAACTGGTCAGTTCGACCCATGCAGCCTCATATTCCTTCGGGTTATCCCGCTCAATCGTTTGCCGCGGATCCGACCAGCAAGGCTTGTAGCGAAACTTGACGAAACTGAAATCCGGGAAATGCCCGAGCCAGCCATGACCCAGGTAACTCGTAGCATTGGGAGTGGCTTCGAAGTTTGGATTTGGAATATCGAGCGGGCTATGCCCCGGAAGCACATTCAACAGATACCCTACCGTGCTGTTTCCAACAGTTAGAACCTTAGTCTTCCAACCCTTCGACGAGCCGTCGTTGTAGTCGATGCTTTGTCGCCCAAGTCCAAACTTCAACGGGTTCCAGGAATCCGGATCATAGTTCACATCCCAGTAGGTGTTCATGACGTTGTCAAGGCCACAGTGGTCCTGGTGAGCCCATGTATCGGCAATGACATGGGCCCTGACGCCCAGCAAAATCAACTTGAATCTGCGAATGACGTCCGAGCGATCGGTCTCGAGTATCGCCGCGCCAACTGCAGCCAGGCTGATGATCTTCTCCAGGCGATCTTCGTCTGCCACACACAGGACAGTGTCTTGAACCAGGCTTCTGGACAGTGCACTTTGTGGCCTGTTGAGCATCCTCCCCCACTGCAGGTGGTTCAACGTTTCAGGATTGTATTTTCTTAGTATATATTCACCGCCGCGGGTCTCCCTCTTGACATGCTTGGGAATATAGTTCGCTACATCAACCCCATGGATATTTTCTCTGCTGGGTGTACCTGCCGGGTCATCGTAGTTTCCGGGAATGAAGTGATAGGTGCACCACACGCTATCCTCAGGGTGCTTATAAGTGGACCAATACCCATGTTGAAAGGTATATCGAGGATGTTCCATCCTGGCCACGACGTTATAGTGAGAAGATTTTTTTGTCTCGCTCACCAGTGACCAGTCGGATGCATAATCACCCTCGTGGAAAAAGTCGATAAAATTCGAGGCCTTCGCAATCAGGGTCGCATCGTCCTTGTCAAACCCTGCCGACATCGCCGAATGGAAAGTACCGTAGTAGTGAAAATCCTGATCCATACTGCCTCCCTTCAAACCGTTGTTTACCACCCGTTGACTGTTCAGACTTATAACTTCACTCCACGAGCAATGTCAAATTGACATCATCTAGTCAATAATAATTATTGATTTTATTATTATTCGCCTGCCCCAATCGCTGCTCACCGAACCGGCACTGTCCCCACAAAGCCCCAAATTCGTCGTAGCTGGCACGTTCTATTTCAACCTTCGATGGAATTTCTAGGCTCATATCGGTTCCATTTCAGCGGGTAGGATGAACAGGTTGTTCATGATGCCTGGTCCGCCCTGCACAAGGTCGCACATCACTCGTCCATGAGAACCGTTCTCAGGGGTTTAGTGTCTATACTCACGCTAGCCGTTGAACCATACCCTTCCTTGATCACCCCACAGCTCACCAGGCCCAAGACGTGAAGTATTCGGTACTTGTTGCAGTGCTGTTCTGCCTGCTGCCCGGCACTCCCGCCAGGGCCGAGCACTATCAGGTCGTCACCGAGGAGTGGGCGCCGTACAATTATCTTGAGAACGGCCAACTCACCGGCATGGCCACGGAGGTGGTACGGGGCATCATGGCAATGACCGGCGACGAGTTCGATATGATGATGGTGCCCAGCATGCGCGCCACCCGTTCCTTGCAGAACCAGCCCAGGACCATCATGTATTCGCTGTTTCGCACGGCGGAGCGCGAACCCTTGTACAAATGGGTCGGGCCCATAGCGGAGGAATCCATTCATCCCTACCAGTTGGCCAATACGCGGCAGCCGGTGACTACCCTGGAGCAACTGATGCAGGCTCCACGCATCACCACCCGGCATGCCGGCCTGATCCCCGACACCCTGCAGGCGCAGGGCTTCCAGAACCTCGAGAAAAGCGCCACCGGGAGCCAGCAGCTCTATCGCATGCTGCTGGCCGGACGCACCGAGATCGTCGTCGGCGACACCGATGCCGGCGTGGCCTACTACTGCCGCCAGTTGGGCATCGAGCCCGGCACACTGCGGCAGGTCCCCATCGAGCTGTACCGGTCCTCACTCTACATCGCCTTCAGCCTCGACTCCGACGACCAGGTGGTCGCCAACTGGGCTCGCGCACTGGAACACATGCGTCAGTCGGGCGAGCTGGAGCGCATCCAGAATCGCTACAGAGCGGCTGCCGGGCCGTGAGCGGCACACGGCGCTGCGTGCAGGTGCTTTACCCCCGCCCTGTTCACCCCGCACCATGACCCCTTCGCACTCAAGGAGAACGTCGCGCATGTTCGGCACCCTACTCGGCAAACTCTTCAATCGCCCGCTGACCGAAGAAGAGTTCGCCCGGAAATTCATCCAGGCCGCTCGTCAGGCCGGCTATGGCGACCACCTCGAATACGTGCCCGATGAGTTTCGGCTGCTGCACGGCAATGGTGGCTACTTCAACCTTCACAACGCGTTTCGCGACTACCAGAAGGCTGAGAAGCCGAAGAAGGCCGCCATACTCGACGGCTACGTGGCCACGCTGCTCAACACCAAGAGCAAGACCCCGCAAACCTTCGCACAGGTCCGCCCCGCGCTGCGGCCGGTCATTCGCAACCTCGGCATGCTGGATGAAGTGCGCCTGCACCATGTTCGCAGCGAAGGCTGGGCGGCCCCCTACACGGTGGTCCACCGCGCCCTGGGCAAGGACTGCGTGATGCTGCTGGCGGTCGATTCCCCCGAATCCACGGCCACCTTGACCAAGGGGCCGGAGGAAAGCTGGGGCGTGACCTTCGACGAAGCCTTGTCGAGCGCGGTGCAGAACCTGCGGGAAACGACGCCGGAGGCCTTCGAACCCATCATCCCGGGGCTGTATCTGGGTCGCTGGGGCGACGGTTACGACATCAGCCGGGTGCTGCTGCCGGATGTCCTGCAGCGTGCCCCGATCAAGGGCCGCCCGGTGTTCATGATCCCCACCAACGACGTGCTGATGGTGACCGGCGACAAGGACGAGCAAGGCATGGCCCAGATGGTCGAGGTCAGCTTCAAGGCGATGGAAAACGGCCGGGCCGTCTCCAGCCAGATCTACACCTACCAGGAGCAGGACATCGTCCCCTTCCAGGCCGGGAACGAAGCGCTCAAGGCGCGTCTTGCCACCCTGGAACACCTGCTGTTGCAGGGTACCTACCACACGCAGAAGGAACTGCTCGACAAGATCCATGAAGAGCAGCAGGAAGACGTGTTCGTGGCCTCCTACATGCTCTACCAGCGCTCGGAGGACGACAGCCGGACCTTCTCGATGTGCAGTTGGACACAGAGCGTCGACAGCCTGCTGCCCCAGACCGACCGGGTGGTCCTGGTCGAGCCGCAGGAGGATGGCAGCGCCCGCACCCAGGTGTTCGCATGGGATGAACTGGTGCCCAGGGTCGCAACGCTGCTGACACCGGCCAGTGTCTATCCACCGCGCTATCGCACGACCGGCTTTCCCACCAGCGAGCAGTTACAGGAACTGACGCCGCTGGGTTGATGCCCGGCGAGTGCGTGGCCCGCCGGGCCGATCACCAACCGTGCAAACGTCCCCACCGCCGCAGACTCCCGTCCTCTTCCAGGGCGTCATAGCCGGGGAACTGGGCACCCGTGGCGCAGGCATGGTTCGGCAGGATGCGCAAACGGGTACCGATCGGGTAGCGCTCCAGCACATCGCACTCGACCGACGCATGGGACGCGACGCCGTGCTCCTGGTTGGTACTGCTCAGCAGCAGACCTTCGATAGGCGTCCCATCAGCGGCACAGACCTGCCCATAGCCAAAGTCCCGGGCCTGGGACTGGGTACCACGGTCGCGACTCATGGCCATCCACCCCGAGTCGGTGATGATCCAACCCTTCTGCGGCTGGTGACCGATGACGGTAGTCAACACACTCAACGCCAGCTCAGGCATCGCGCAGACCCCGATGTTGAGCATCACCAGATCGAAGAACACATAGACACCCGCACGCAGTTCGGTGACACCCGCCAGATCCGCGGCACTCAATGCCGTCGGCGTGGACCCCACACTCACCTCGGGGCATGGCAACCCTGCCGCGCGAATGGCTTGTGCCGCCGCCACGCACTCGCGACGCTCGACTTCGGCCAGGGCCTGCAAGGCCTGCGGGGTGTCGAGCTTGTAGCTTTCGCCGGCATGGGTCAGAACGCCCAGCAGGGTCACGCCGCCGTCGTGCAGGACCTTGGCGATCTCTATCAGCAACGGATCGTCGCTGCGCACTCCCGAGCGATGATGATCGCTGTCGATTTCGATGTAGACCTCGAAGCTGGCGCGGTGGCTACGGGCAAAGTCCACCATGGCCTGGGCGCCCAGCACGCTGTCGGTGATGATTTTCAGCGAGCAGCCCCGACGGCGAAGTGCCCAGGCCTGGTCGAGCTTGCTCGGGGCCATGGCCACGGCGTAGAGAATGTCCGTGATGCCGTCCGCGAAAAAGGCCGCGGCCTCCCTGAGCGTCGACACGGTAATCCCGCTGGCTCCGGCAGCGATCTGTGCCCGAGCCACCTGCAGACACTTGGAGGTTTTGACGTGAGGCCGCAAACGCACACCCAGCCTGTCCGCCCGGGCCTGCATGCGCGCAATGTTGCGGTGCATGCGGGCGACATCGATGATCGCGGCGGGGGTGTTCAGGGTTTCGAGCGACGCACTCATGGCTGATCTCCAGGGGGATGGTGAGCGCTGAAAACTAATACAGACACCCCATTCCCTGGTTAACGTCCCATTATCCATACGTTAAGCTCAGCTACATGATCAGCATCCCCGACCTGCAGTTGATGACCACCCTCGCCCGCTCCAGATCGCTGAGCGAGGCGGCTCGCCATCTGCAGGTGACTGCGCCAGCACTCTCGATGCGCCTGCGCAAGCTCGAGGCGGACCTGGGAGTACGTCTGGCGAACCGGGATGCCCGCTGCCTGAGGCTGACCGAGGAAGGTGAGCGGCTGGCGCAGGAAGGCCTGCAGTTGCTGCGGCAACTGGAGGAGTTGTCCGATTCGATGGTGTCACCCGACGGGGGACTGAGGGGCCACCTCAAACTGGCAGCCCCTTTCGGGTTCGGTCGCTTGCGCATCGCCCCCATCATCGCGCGCTTTGCCAAATTGCACCCGCGGCTCAGGCTCGAACTCGATCTGCGCGAAGCACCCTGGGCGGATCGACACAACTGCGATGCCGTGATCCATATCGGCCCCATCAGCGACAGCTCGTGGACGGCGCAGACCCTGGCCAGCAACGAACGCTGGCTCTGCGCTTCCCCCGGCTACCTGAAGCAGCACGGTGTGCCTCGACATCCCGACGAACTGAACCGGCACCGCTGCATTTCGATTCGGGAAAACCATGAACTGGCGACGGTCTGGCAACTGCGCAAAGGTCAGCTTCACGCGGCCCTGCCGATCACCCCGGCCATGGTCACCAACGATGGCGGTGTGGCCCGCCGCTGGGCGGAACAGGATCTGGGACTGGTGCTGAGATCGCAGTGGGATGTCGCCGAATCCCTGGCCAACGGGTCATTGCTGCGGGTGCTGGCCGACTGGCAGTTCGAGTCCGCACCGATCCTGTTGCTGGTGCCAACGCGCAAGCAGCGTTCTGGCAAACTGCAAGCCCTGTGCAGCTTTCTCGGCGACTCGCTGCGTACGCCTGGCGGATCTGCGGACAGATAAGTCGGCATCACCCAGGCCACCGGCCGGTGGCACTGTACAGGACGCCCGGAGGGTTTAAGGCCCGTGTCCATGATGCCCTGGCCGTGGCCATCCCCTCACCCACAAGGGATGGCCCGGCCTTGGCTTACTGGGCCGCGCCCCGGTCCTTGACGCTCAGCGAGTACTTCAGGGCCCGCTGCTGCTGGACACGTACATCCGGCAGGCCAATGGTTTCCGGGTTGGCGAAACCGGTGGGGGTACCGGAGCCAGCCGGAATATTGATGGCATCGAACAGGAAGCTGAAACCCTGCTTCAGTGCAGACTGGGCCACACCGTGACAGCCCATGCAACCGCCCATGGTCAGGCTCTGGCTGCTGTGGTCATAGTCCGGCACCTTGATGTTGGCCACGTTGCGCATGTTGGTCAGGGTGTTGTTCTGCGGGACCGGGAAAATGTTGGTCCCCCGAAACAGCTGAATCCCCGGCTGGCTGCTCTCGACCATGATGTTGGCCAGGTAATAGTCCGGGTCGGTCTCGTTGCTCGACGGGATGGCCTGCACGCCCTTGAGCCGATAGTGCTTCCAGACTGAATTGCCGAACTGGCCACTGGCGTCCATCAGCTGCCTGACCTGCTCGTTCACTGCGGCGACTTCAGCATGGGTGGTCTGCGGCTGCACCACCGTGATCGGACCGGCCTGTCCCTTGGGAATCCCGTTGCTGCCGGAGTAGATCGGCGGCGTATGCTTCGCATCGGCCAGGTAACCCTTGGGCAAGGTCACCCGGTGAATGCCCTTGCCGTCCGAGAAGGTCGCCACCGGCGGCGGCGTGTCATCCGGTGGCGAGGCGTAGGCGATCCTGTCGTAGTTGGCGATGTAGTAGAGCCCGGTCGGCGAATTGTCGGGCAGGTTCAGCGCATCTTCATGCTCGAAGGTGGCGAAGATGAAAGTCGGGTAGTTGGGCGTCTTGTGGATGATGTGCAAGGCGACCAGTGCGTACTCCTCGTTATAGGCCACCGGTTTGCTGTCATCGCCGTGGTAGGTCACCACGGTTGCCGTGTGGTAGCGCGAACGCTGCGCCACCGGGATGTCCGCCAGCTTGCGCCAGGCGGCCTTGACTTCCACGGCACCGTTGGGCAGGACGATGTGATCCGGGTAGCTCCTGAGGCTCTTCGCATACTCGTAGACCACCGGGTTGGCCTTGGCCTCGAACAGGATCTGGCTGTCGTTCGAAGGCGCGTAATCGTTCCCCTTCATCGCCGCCTTCGGCGGATTGACCGGGAAAAATATCGCGTTCTGCCCGATCTGGGTCGCCTCATCGAGGTTGTTGTAATGGGCATAGCTGGCCCCCGGCGCCAACGGCGCCCCATTGGGGAACTGGACGTAGCTGTACTGCGGGCTGGAGCCGAACGGACGGGTTGGGCCGCCGACAGCGCTCTTGCCTACCGCCGGAAACAGCTCGGTGCGGTGGGCGAAGGTCTGCCACAGCAGGGGGTTGGCCGTTTGGGAGGCCTTGCCCGAATCGGCGAAGCTGCCGTTCGGGTTGCCCACCCCGCGATTGGCCGGCAACGGGGTGTTGGCGGTGTTGTTCAGGGCGATGAAGCTGCGCCAGGCAAAGGTGGCATAGTCGGTATGGCTGATACCGGTCGCCAGGTCCGATGGCAGTTGCGGGTTGCTGCGGGTCAGGTCGTTTGCGCTGATCGCGTAGGACACGCCCAACCCCGAGGGGTAGGCCGAATTGCCGGAGAAGCGCTTGGAGAAGTACGGATGCCAGTTCAACCCATCGGTCGAATAGAACGTGGTGGAACTGCTGCTGATGAACACCCGATCGTCAATCATCGCGGCGCTATTCAGAAACCCCTTGAGCCCACCCTGGCCGGCAATCCCCTGCAGGTCACGCCGGGAGCCCCACTGGCCAGCCCGGTCGTAGGTACGCGCGAACGTGGCGCCATTTTCAAAGGCGTAGTAGGCCCACAACTGGCCGTTGTAGACCACCGGGACCATCGTCAGAATCGAATCGGCGGTCTCCTGGAAGGCCAGGCTTTCGCGGCTCCAGGCGATCCCGTCACGGGAACTGACCGAGTACACGGCCTTGCCCGAGTTCTCGCTGTACAGTACGAACAGCTTGCCGTTGTACACCACCGGCTTGTTGGTGACGGCGGTGTGGGTCGTGTCGATCGGCTGGGCCGTGGACCAGGCGGCCCCATCCGTGGAACTGATGGTCCTGAGCCGCCGCTGGGCGTCGGTGAAGGTCAGTACCAGCTTCTGGTTGAAGGCACTGACGGAGACATTGCCCAGTACACTGCCCACCTCGATGGTTTGCGCCCTGGACCAGTTGTGCCCATCAGGCGAGCTGGAGAAGTACACATTTTTCTGGTCATAGTTGTTCGACCAGAACATATATACCTTGCCCTTGAACGAATTGACTGAAGGCACGAAATAGGCCGGCAGCGTAAATCTGACGGTACTCGAAAAGGCAGGCGTGCCACTGGCGGCGTCGGGTTTATCGAAAACATCGACTGCAATGCCGACACCCTGTTGCGGTGTCGCCACAATGAAATTTTCCGCATGGATCGAAAAGGTCGCCAATAAACCACACAGGCACACGATCGAGCGGCCAAGCACCGTTCTGAGGTTCATGTTTTCACTCCGTTGAAGTGACCGCTGCCCCAGGCCGTGGAGTGTCCTGAAGCAACAGCATTTCCATTGTCTGCAAGAGGGGAATGGGCAACGCAGGGTCAGACTCGACGAGACCGGTGCTCCCTGGCGTTGCCGTTTGTGGGGCCACGCAGCCCCTGACGATCATCGCGTGTTTTCTACCGTGGCCTCGGTCGATCGACCTGCGAGAGTGGCCAGATACAGCGACAGGACAAACCCGCTGGCGGCGTCCAGAGCAACGTCGACCGCAGACTTGGCCTCGTCCGGGATCAGTTGCCCGCTGGTGTCCTGCTCCTCGTTCAGTTCCTGCTCCACCCGCAGCTTGTAGGGCTTGAATGTGATCAGTTGCGGATCGGTGATGGCGACGGCCGCCAGCGGGTCCCAGAAATACAGGTAGTTGCCGATGCCGTGGACGATGGTCGAGCTGCCCAGCACCTGGGTGAGGAACTGTGCGACCGGATCTTTGATCTGCGAGAGCTGGCGCACGAAATCCTGGGTGATGGGAATATCATTGGAGGCATTGAGCGCCACCAGTTGCACGGGAATCCCGCTGTCGAAGACCAGTTGGGCGCCCAGTGGGTCCAGGAAGATGTTCCATTCGGCCACCTCGTTGGTGTAGTACGGCGTAGACCCCAGCGCGTCCTTGATGTTGCCGCCCGCACCGGGCTTGACGTACTGCGGCAGCAGGTTGCCCCCCATCACCACGATGCGCTCGACCTTGCTGCGCAAGAGTTTCTGCAAGACCGCGTCCGTCCTGGCCTGCCGGAACAGGTGGCCCCAGGTCGTGCCGCCGCCGATCAGCAGCACGGTGAACTTGTGGTCAGCGCTTTCCAGGGTTTCCCTGATGAACTCGACCGCGCCGGTGCGCGTCGGGTTGGCATTCTTGCGGGGAAATGCGGCGTCGTAATGTTTATCCGCCGCCTGGCGTGTATCGAAGGCGAAGGTGTTGCTATACAGCAGCGGACGCTGGAAGCCCGCCACGACCGGCGTCTGCTCGATGGTCTTGTCATTGAACAGCGTGAGGAAGTTGTTGATGTTTTCCACGCCGTGACTCAGGTGAACAGCCCCCACTCCGGTCACGGTGATGCCGTCAACCTTGATCGCATGGTGCTTGAGCAAATACGAGATGGCCATGTAGTCGTCGAAATCGACATCGGTATCCACGAGCACATGTGTAAGCGGTTGCGCAGACATATCCTTAGCCCTCCTGGCTAAATAACGCATTCAAGTCCGGTTCCAATACAAAACGATCCTGCTGCCCAAGCGTTCGGATGGCCTGTGGTGACTTGATCAGAGAATCCTTGACGGCCCCGGCACACCGGATCCGCCATGCGACCTACCTCAAGGGCATTCGCAAGTCGACGGACCGAACACCGGTCCGCTGCACGGATCCTTGGACGGGCCGAACACCGGGCAGGCGGCTTGGGCAGTCAGAGAGACGCCACAGAGCAGGAACACGGCCAACAGTACTTTCTTCATTTGCAACTTCCTAAGGTTAATAATCGAACGTTCCCTGTCCCTGGTCGAGGGTACAGTCGGTCATCACGGAAACTCGCAGACGATCGCTCCCGGCAGCGGCCCCACACAGGGATCCCCTCCCGACACTCGCCCACGAGTCGCCGGAGAGTAAAGATCAGCTCTATCGAACGCGCCAGTGTGGTGGACGGCCACAGGTCCGATGCAGTTCGCAGAACCCCGGGCAACCGAAAGGCCGCTATTTTTCACCCAGAGCATGGCGTTTTTACGGAAGTCGCCTACACCTGTAGCAAGGAAGAACGGCACGCGATCGACAAGGAGTCGATAGGCAATTTCCTCTCGCATCCGTTGCGCACACTCCGTCTCCCCTCTTTTTCCGCATTTCCGGCAGTTGCCGGGGATGGCACTCGTTTGTCCGGCACCGCCGAGGAGGTGAACTGTCCCAGACCCTGCTGACCCGTGAAGCCCGTCTCGATGGCCAACCGAGACTCATACCAAGAAAGAAAGGAAAGCCCGGCATTCAACGAACGCCTGTTCGAACCATGCCCGGCGTATTTTCCATCAAGGAGATAATCGATGAACCAGCACCAGACAACCCTCACAGGACTGGCGGTGGCGGCCGCCTTGTTCAGCATCGCCGCCCAGGCCGGCACCTATCCCGACTACGGCTATGCGCCACCGAAGGATTACCCCGGCCCCAAATTCGTCCTCAGCCAGAACTACCCCACCCAGCCGCCGACCGGCTCGCCACCGGCATTCTTCAAGAAACTGCCCGCCAAGCCGGACAACAACTTCGAAACCTGGCGGACCTATATGGACGAGGCCAAGCGCTACTGCCTGGAAGGCAATGTCGAGGCCGACTGGGACGTGCAGAAAAACAAGGTCCGCCAGTGGTTCCACATGCCCTGGCAGCACTATGGTCCGCTGGGGCGCGAGGGGATTCACGGGTTGACCAAGGAAGCGGAGATCAAGGCCCTGCAACTGGCGAAAACACAAAAAGCCAGCGGCCAGACCTACGCCGTGGGGATCTACAACGACATCGGCGCCTACACCATCGGCCAGGTCTGGAAAGATCCGCAAAACCCGGACCCGAGCTACACCTCCAAGCCCAACAGCTTCCCCAACGGCACGGTGGTGTGCAAGGCACTGTTCGCCGACATCGACCGCAGCAGCGTGCCGTTCCTGGTCAACCCGGTCCTGTGGCAGGCCTACATCACCGATACCTTCGACTCCACGACGCGCTCGGTCAAGGAGGTGGCCCTGATTCAGATGGACGTCGCCGTACGTGACACGCGCATGAGCGACACTGGCTGGCTCTTTGGCACCTTCCAGTACAACGGCGCCAAGACCGGCAAGGCTGGCTGGGACAACCTGGTACCGGTGGGGATCATGTGGGGCAACGATCCGCAGCAAACCGGCAATGATTTCACCAATCCCCAGCCGACGGAGACCCGGATCAACAAGGCGCTGAAACAGACCGCCATCAACGCCAATACCAACGAGCTGCCACCGGCCCACCTGGGCTGGAACGGCCGCCTCAACGGTCCGGTGGACAACCCTGTCAGTTCCTGCCAGAGCTGTCACATGACGGCCGAGTCGCCGCAAAAAGCGCTCATGAACCCCACCTTCCAGAAGAAACAGGATATCCCACCGGTGGGTTCGCCTGAGTGGATGAAGTGGTTCCAGAACATCCAGGCCGGTCATCCGTTCACGCCGGGTACCCAGAGCACGGACTTCAGCCTGCAGATGTCGAATGGGTTGGCGAACTTCTATGAATGGAAGTGTGCCATGGGCGGGATCTATGCGAACGGCGGCAACGCCTGCACGAAAGTGGCCAGTCCGAAGCTGAAAATGCTGAAGTCCGACAGCGCGCCTCAGTTGCCATTGCAGCGTGTGATTCGCGACCCAAGCCTGGAAAGACTGCTTGAGTAACCATGGCCCGGCTCCGGGCCGGGTGGCCTGGAGCTGGACTTGATTCAGCAAGCATTCACGCGGTGGGCACGAGCCGAAGCCGTGCCCGCTTTCTCAACCGTTGCGCTGCAACGCATCCAGTTCCTGCTGAGCATGTGCGGCCTGCCAATAGGCATTGAGCAGCGCGTCGATCTCGTCGCAGTCCAGCTTGCGGCCATTGCTCATCAGCCCTGCCGAATGAATGCGGATGTGCGGCTCCGGCTTCTTCAACGCCATGGCCTGGTTGCCGAACAACTGCCGAACGGCACGGTGGGTCGGCAGTGGGCTGCCGGGACGCAGGGTCAGCTTCTGCAGCGTCACCAGGCCCTCGTCCTTGACGAAGATGTCAACGACGTCCGCCAGGTTGACCGGCGCACTGAGGGTGTCGACGAACAACTGGCGACGGGTCAGGCGCATGAATGCGTGTTGACCGGCGTTGCGGTGTTGCCAGGTGACCAGCAGGAAAAGCAGGGCCAGGAACCCGCCACAGACCATCAGACCGGTCTTGCCATGATGCACGCCCAGGGCCAGCATGCCCAGCGCAATCACCGTGAACAGCGGGCCGAGCAACTTGTAGCGGCCGGTGTTGGTGAACTCGGACTGCTCGGGTACACGCTCGATCACCTGCTTGAGTTCGGCGATCGTCTGCTCGCGCTGGGCGGCGCTGAAGCGGTCGTACTCACCGCCGAGACTGGCCGACAGGTCGGGTTGTTGAGGATTGGTCATCGGAGTCTCGCTCTCTTGGCTCATCACTTACTGCTTCTTGAGGTATTCGGTGAGAAACGCCTGAGCATCGCCGCGGCTGGACAGGTTCTCGTCATAGCCGACGGTCAGGGCCTTGGACTCGCCCGGCAGATACAGCTCGCCCCAGCCTTCCTGGAGGATCAGCACGACGAACTTCTGGCCATCGACGGTGGTGGAATAGCGGGTGTCCTTCGCGGTTTTCTCCACATTCATTTTCTGGATGCGCAGGTTCCAGTCATGGTCCACGTCTTCCACTTGCACCAGCGCCTGGTTATCGCTGCGCTCACCGATACGCAGGGTCCAGACCTTGACGCCTTGCTGGCCGGAATAGGCCAGGACCTTGTCCGCCACCGGCGGGCGTTCCTCGGCCTGGGCGAAGCCGGCCAGCAGGGCCAGCGTGGTGACGAACAGCAGCGCCCACTTGCGAAAATCGAGCATCGTTCAGGTTCCTTGAAGGTGGGAGGGGCGACTATTGAAGTCCGCCCCCGGCGTACTGCCAACCGCCATGGCCGCCACCCACAACAATCACGCCGTCGATCACAAGCGCTGACGCCGTGCCCGTGATCGCGTTAACATTTGTGACCATGTAGCCAAGTTTTCATGGAAACGCCGTGTCGATGGAACGCTGGAACGCCTATCTGGATACACAATTCTGCTTCGACCGCCCCGCCTCGCTGGCACACACCGGCGTGCTCGATCCCGCGATCGGCCAGGTGCTGGGCAGCGCCAGCGGTCACTATCGTGCACGGACCGTGCGCCCGCACCTGCAGTACTTCGACTGCGACCTGCAGTTCCCCGAGCCCCTGCGCATCGACAAGGTACTGCCCGGCAGCCTGTGCATCGTCCAGGTGCTGCACGGGCAGTGGCAGCATCGGGTCGACGGTCGGCTCAATCAGTACACCATCGGTGCCCCGCATATTTTGGGCCTGAGCGAGAGCATGGAGGCGGTGGACCAGTTGCCGGCCGGCAGCCATGCGCGCATGGCCGGGCTACGGATCGCCGGTGACTACCTGCGGGAACTGGCCGAAGAGGATTCAACCTTGCAATCCTTGCTCGGGCTGCTCGACAAGGGCATGCAGTTCTCGGCGCTCAAGCGTTGCCGGGCGCTGGGGAGTCTGCTGGAGCGGCTTTATCATTCGCCGTACGAAGGTGCGCTCGAACGCCTGCATCAGGAGAGCCTCAGTTTGGCGGTGCTGGTGGAACTGGCGGCGCATCTCAAGACGAAGGATGAAAAGCCAACACCGGCGATGCGTGGGCAGCGGGATCTGGCACATGAGGCAAGGCGGCAGTTGGATGCCAACCTGCTCGATCCGCCTGGCAGCCTGGCTTTGGCGCAGCAGTTGGGAGTCGGCGAAACCACCTTGCGACGAGCGTTCGGGCAGGTGTTCGGGCAGTCGATGCTGGAGTATGTGCGGCAACAGCGGATGGAGTTGGCGCGGACGTTGTTGCAGCAGAAGAAATGGCAGGTAGCGCAGATTGCGTATCGGTTGGGGTACGCCAATCCGGCGAATTTCAATCATGCGTACAAGGCGTATTTTGGGTATGCGCCGGGGGCGGAGGGATGACGGAGCTGTTCGAGTAACGACGCGGGCAACCCCCCATCGAGCGTTATGCCCAAGTGAGCTGAACTGCCGCTCCCTTGGCTGCTCGCACCAGGCCTGAACAACTTGCCCTCCTCAACGCCGCCAGACCCGCCCTTCCCCACTGACTACCCAAGCCAACGCTATGCAGGCGACTGATCGAGCCAATGCGCCTGCCCTGCCAGAAAATGCCGCGTCTCTTTGCCCTGCTACTGACCCAGGCTGATCGTTTTGTCGACTTATAAGATCGACACGGACACCACGCACCGGCAGATCGAGTCTGTGGATCTCTGGGAGGATATCTCCGCCAGCCAGAACTACTGCACTGGGTAGCGCTTGAACAGCTCGGTCTGCTCCAGGCGCTGCGTGTGTGCATGAAAGGCCGGAAAGTCCTCCAGTCTGATGAGGTCGGGTAGCATCAGCTCGATGAACGACCCCGCCACCGCCGCAGAGAGCGCGGCCTGATCCGGACGCCCGCTTGAATCCCGTGCCATCGATGCGATTTGCTGATCCAGCGCCCGGCAGGCGGCAACCAGTTGACCGATGACACGATCGATCCACGGCTGGTGCTGCTTTTCGGCCGGGCGCAACTTGCGCTCGTAGACCAGTTGAACCGCCTTCTCGCAGGCGGCCAATGCCAGGCCGGTGGTGCGCAATGCACTGGCGAGCGCCTGAGGCTGCCGGGGCCACAAACCCTGGCCGTGAGCCTGGGTCGCTTCGAGGTAATCGATAATCAGGGAGGAGTCCATCAGCACCGTGCCGTCGTCGAGCACCAGCGTCGGCGCCTTGACCACCGGATTGATCGCGGCGAAGGCATCGAATTGGCTGAAGACCGACAGCGGCGCATGCTCGAACTCGACACCGAGCAGATCGAGCGAGATGGCAACGCGGCGCACGTAAGGTGAATCCAGCATACCCAGTAGTTTCACGATTCCAGCTCCTTGCATCAGGGGTTATTTCACTCCCGCTTACACTACCTGACTGAAAATCGGCGTAATATCGGTAAATACTGTCACTTTTGGTAAGCCTGACTTACATGTTCGATATCCCTCCCACGAGTTGCCTGCGCAGCTTCGAGGCCGTGGCCCGCCTGGGCAGCGTGACCGCGGCCGCCAGGGAACTGCACGTCACCCATTCAGCGGTCAGCCAGCAGATCAAACTGCTGGAAGAGACCCTGGGCGTGACCTTGCTGGCTCGTGAGGGCCGCGGGGTGCGGGTCACCGAGGATGGACGGCTGTACGCCCTGCAGATTCGCGAAGCCCTCGGCCACATCGTTGAAGCCACGCGCTCGGTCAAAACCCAGCCCGCCGCCAGCGAACTGGTCGTGGCCGTCGTACCCTCGTTCGGCGCCCACTGGCTGGTACCCCGATTGCCCGGGTTCCAGGCCATGCACCCGGACGTGAATGTCCGTCTGCAGGCGAGCCTGGCGGTGTCCCGCTCGCCCAAGGAAAACATGGACATCGGCATTCGCATGGGCCGTGGCGACTGGGAGGGCGTGGAGAGCCGCCTGCTGTTCCAGGATGAGTCGGTCGTGGTGGCCGCCCCGCATTTCAATGGCGGGCGCCTTCCAGGAACACCCGCAGAAATCGTCGACAGCCCGATCATCTTCAGCATGGAGTCCTGGCAGCCGTGGTGCCAGGCCGCGGGCCTGGATATCGAGGCGCCTCGAAGAGGCCTGCGCAGCAATGACTCCAACCTCGTCCTGCGCGCCGTGACCCTGGGCCAGGGGATCGCCCTGGAGCGTCGCAGCCTGGTGCATGACGCCATCCAGCGGGGAGAACTGGTGCAGTTGTCCGAGCATGTCGTGCCTTATCCCTACCCCTACTGGCTGGTACAACCTCTGCAGTCGCGCTCGGCAGCACGGCGAGATGCCTTTGCAGCGTGGCTGCTGGCAGAGGCCGAGCAGTACATGGCGTCCGCGGGTACAGCCTCCTCCATGGGCGAACCACAAAGAGAGCCTTTTGGGTAACGACTCCCCTCAAAACCACCCTCCACCCTTTTTTAGAGCGGCCAGTCGGGCCTGTCGTCGATCTTCAGGGCCGGCGCACGGCACCCTGGGGGTTCCGCATCCTGCATCTGTAGGATAGCCATCCCCCATCCCCCGGCGGATACTGCCCCCACTGGCCCTGCCCACGCCGTCCCCGGCGTCTGGTCCAACCGATCGCGTGCCAATAAAAATAACAGGTCGCACCGAGGTACCGCCCATGAGCAGCCCTACCGGCAACATGCTGCTGAGCCTATTCAGCAGCGCCCTTCTGGATATCCAGCGCCTGGCCAATGACCGGAGCGTCGAGCACTTTCATGACGCGATGCTGGCCCGGTTGCAGGGGCTGGTCTCCTTCGACAAGGCCTGGTGGGGGCGCGCCGCCCTGATTGACGGCATGCTTGAAGAGCACCGCAATCACCTGTTTCACCTGCCCGCGGACTACCTGCAGGACTGGCGTTGCATCCACGAGGATGACATCACCCTTGCCATGACCCACTCGCACCCGGGCCAGGCCGTGATCATCGACATGCACAGCACTGAAGGGTTGCGCTGGCTGGGAGCGCGGCACAGCATCCAGGAGCTGCTGTGCGTGATGGTCATCGACCCGCTGACACAACTGAGTGAACACCTGGCGCTGTACCGCAGCCCTGGCCAGCCGCGCTTCAGCGACACCGACCGGCTGCTGCTGGACCACGTGATGCCGCACCTGGCGGCGGCCATTTCAGCCAACCAGATCCGCACCCTGATCGCCCAGCGCGAGAGCCTCGACTCCCCGCACAACCTGGCCCTGGCCGTGTGTGATCGCAAAGGCACCCTGCAGTGCGCCGAACGCGGCTTCATCGAGCGCTGGCTGGGCTGCTTTGCCGACTGGAGCGGGCCGAACCTGCCCATTGCGATCACCGAGGGCGAACAGACACTGGGCACGCTGCAACTGAGCATTTCCCGCACCGGAGACCTGTTCGTGCTCGCGGCCCGTCCGCGCACGCCACTGCAACGCTTGAGCCCACGGGAGTACGACGTCGCCCAGGGCTTCGGCGAAGGCAAGACCTACAAGGAAGTGGCCCGCGAGCTGGGCCTGGCGCCGAACACCGTGCGCCATCACATCCGCACGATCTATACGAAGCTCGGGGTCAAGGACAAGGCGCGCATCGCCCAACTGCTGCGCGCCACACCCGACTGACCACCCGGCCACGTCTTCCATGCTGAGCAATCCTGCCGCCCCACCGGCGGCCTGGGCGCCCTCATGCCTGAAATCTGCCCTTCCTCCTCTCCCGACAGAAGTGAGCCTGATCGATGAAATCGCCCCACGCACCCGGCTTTACCGCAGCACTGGCACTGACCACCGCCCTTGGCTCGACGGGCACCCAGGCCGCCGACCTCAACGCCCGCGACTTCGTCAGCGCTCCCGTGGGCACGACCCTGGGCGTCTTCTACCTGCCCATGACCCGCGACAATGACTACCACGGCCGCGCCAACAGCACCGGCCGGGCGGACCTGAACGTCAACGCCCTGGCCTGGCGCCAGCTGATCTTCACCGACATCTGCGGCACCTTGTGCACGCCGCAGTTCATCGTACCGTTCGCCGACATCGACGCCCGCCTGCCCGGCGCCACCTCGCGCAGCCACGAGAGCGGGTTCGGCGATCCGCAGGTCGGCGGCACCCTGTACCTGATCAACAACCCGGCCAGCCGCACCTACAGCGGCTTCCTGAGCCTGATCAGCCTGCCGGTGGGCGAATACCACAGCCAGAACCCGGACGTCTCGCCCGGCGCCAACCGCTGGGCCGGACACTTCGTCTACAACTTCACCCAGGGCATCGGCGAAAAGTGGCTGCTCGAGGCCAACCTCGAGGCCCAGGTCTACGGCAAGAATGATGACTACTACGGCTCGACGCTCAAGCAGGACCCGCTCTATCGCCTGCAGGCCTTCGCCTCCTACGACTTCACCCCCGCCACCTACGGCGCACTGCGCCTGATCCACGCCGACGGCGGGGAACTGCGCCTCAATGACAACCGCCTGGCCGACACCCACCAGCGCTACACCCAGGTCGGCTTCGAGCTGGGCCACTGGTTCGACAAGCGGAACCAGGGGCTGCTGGCCCTGACCCGCAATGTCGACACCGACAACGGCTACCACGGCAGTCAGGCGCTGCTGCGTCTGGTCCATGTGTTTTAACCCGCACCGGAGCGTTCCTTCATGAGCCTTTCCATCGATAACACTCAGGTATCCGCCCCGGCAATCACCCGCCAACGGCCCCTGATGATCGCCCTGGTGGTGCTGGCGGCCATCACCCCTTCCCTGCTGATGACGGCCCCGGCCGTGGCGGCGCAGCTCGCCAGTCAGTGGGGGCTGGCACCGGCCCGGATCGGCAACCTGTTCATGGCCGAGCTGGGCGCCATGAGCCTGGCGACAGTGCCCGCCTTCTGGTGGCTCAAGCGGGTCGACCTGCGCAAGGCCGGGTTGCTCGCCGGTGCCCTGTTCGTCGTCGGCAACCTGCTCTCGGCGCTGGTCAGCGACTACTCCCTGCTGATGCTGATGCGCATCACCGCGGGCCTGGGCGGCGGGTCGCTGATGATCCTGTGCATGGTCAGTGCCGCCCTGATGGGCAATGGCAGCCGCGTGTATGGCTTCTGGGTGCTGGGACAACTGGTCCTCGGCGCCATCGGTCTGCAGGTACTGCCCCTGCTGTTTGCCCGCCATGGCCTGGCGGCCTGCTACCTGAGCCTCGCCGCCCTGATGGCCGTGGCCTTGCCCCTGGTGCGCACCTTCCCGATTGCCCTCAGCAGCGCCGCGGATCAGCCCCGGGCATCGATCGCCAAGGGCCGCGCGCTCCTGGGGATCCTGGCCATCCTGTGCTTCTACGTGAGCCTGAGCGGCGTCTGGACCTTCATCGGCGGCATCGCCAGCCATGCCTCGATCAGCCCCCAGGACAGCGGCCAGATCCTGGCCATCGCCACCCTGATGGGCATCGTCGGCGCGGCGTGCACCGCCCTGATCGGTGGCCGCCTGCCGCGTACCCCGCTGCTGATCCTGGGTTACGCACTGATGCTCGGCGCCGTGCTGCTCCTGCAGAACGAACCGGCCGCCCTGCGCTTCGCCTGCGCGGCGCTGATCTTCAAGTTCACCTGGACCTTCGTCCTGCCGCTGATCCTGGCCTGCCTGGCCGAACTCGACCCCAGCGGCCGGCTGATGAACCTCAGCAACCTGGTGATCGGCGCCGGCCTGGCCATCGGCCCCGGGATCGCCGGGCACCTGATCCAGGCCAGCGGCGACTACCGCACCACACTCCTGGGCGCGGCGGCCCTGACGCTGCTGTCGCTGCTGTTGATCCTCGCGGGCCGGCGCCCAGGTGCCGCTGCTACCGTACACCCTTGAAAGAGACCGATAACATGCACAAGACCGCCTTTTTCTTCGACGAACTCAGCCTGTGGCACAGCGCCGGGCTGCACGCCCTGACCTTGCCGGTGGGCGGCTGGGTGCAACCGCCGTCGGCGGCCGGACACGCCGAGTCGCCGGAAACCAAACGACGCCTGAAGAACCTCATGGATGTCAGCGGCCTGACCCGCCAGTTGGCAGTGCGCAGCGCCGAGCCAGCCTCCGACACCGACCTGCTCAGGGTGCATCCGGCCCACTATCTGCAGCGCTTCCAGGCGTTAAGCGACGCTGGCGGCGGCAGCCTGGGCAACGACGCGCCCATCGGGCCGGGCAGCTTCGAGATCGCCAGGCTGTCGGCCGGCCTGGCCATTGCCGCCGTCGAGGCGGTACTGCTCGGCGAGGCCAGCAACGCCTACTCGCTGTCGCGCCCGCCGGGGCATCACTGCTCGGCCGACCAGGCCATGGGCTTCTGCTTCCTCAACAACATAGCCGTGGCCATCGAAACGGCCAAGGCCCGCCACGGTCTGGGCAAGGTCGCGGTGCTCGACTGGGATGTGCATCACGGCAACGGCACGCAGGCGATCTATGCCGAGCGCAGTGACGTCCTGACCATTTCGCTGCATCAGGAAGGCTGCTTCCCACCGGGCTACAGCGGTGCCGAAGACCGCGGCGAGGGGCCTGCCGTCGGCACCAACCTGAATATCCCCCTGCTGCCGGGCAGCGGCGACGACGCCTATCAGTACGCCATGGACACGCTGGTCATTCCCGCGCTGGAGCGCTTCGAACCGGAACTCATCCTCGTCGCCTGCGGCTACGACGCCAACGCGGTCGATCCGCTGGCGCGGATGCTGCTGCACAGCGAGTCGTTCCGCCTGATGACCGCCAAGGTACGCAAGGTGGCTGATCACCTGTGCGGTGGTCGTCTGGTGCTGGTGCATGAAGGCGGCTATGCCGAAGCGTACGTGCCGTTCTGTGGCCTGGCGACGCTGGAGGCCCTGTCGGGCGTGCGTACCGCGGTGGTGGACCCGCTGCTGGCGTTCATCCGTCAGCAGCAGCCCAACAGCCAGATGCAGGCCTGGCAGCGCCAGTTGCTGGACAGCCAGCGCGAGGCCTGGTTCCAGGCCACCGAAAGCGACGCCGCCCGGCGAGCTGCGGGATAGCCGCCTCGGCAGCCCGACACCGGGTCCTTACAGCTTGAAGGTGCCCACCAGTTGGTTGAACGAGATAGCCAGACGCGACAGTTCCTGGCTGGAGGCGCTGGTCTGGTTGGCGCCGGCCGCCGTCTGGGTGGACAGGTCCTGGATGTTGACCAGGTTGCGGTCCACTTCGCGCGCGACGTTGGCCTGCTCTTCCGAGGCCGTGGCGATCAGCAGGTTGCGGTCGTTGATCGCAGCGATGTTCTGGGCGATGCGTTCGAGGGATTCGCCCGTCGCCTGGGCCAGCTCCTGGGTGCTGCTGGCCAGGGTCCGGCTGTTGCCCATGGCCTTGACCGCGTCGTCGGCGCGCGACTGCACGCTGGCGATCATCGCCTCGATCTCACCGGTCGAGGCCTGGGTACGGGCCGCCAGGGCCCGCACTTCGTCAGCCACCACCGCAAAGCCGCGCCCCTGTTCACCGGCCCGGGCCGCCTCGATGGCCGCGTTGAGCGCCAGCAGGTTGGTCTGCTCGGCGATACCGCGGATCACATCGAGCACCTTGGCGATATCGCGCACACTGCCGGCCAACTCATCGACGATCACCGTCGACTGGCCAATCTCGTTGTTCACACTGGTGATGGCCTTGACCGCTTCGCGGGCCTGATCGCGACCGCTGGCAGCCTCCTTGCTGGTCTGCCCGGACGCTTCCGAGGCCGAAGTGGCATTGCGCGCCACCTCTTCGACCGCCGCGCTCATCTCGGTGACGGCGGTGGCGGCCAGCTGGATCTCGTCGTTCTGCCGGGTCAGGCCACGGCTGCTCTCCTCGGTCACGGCATTGAGTTCTTCAGCGGCCGACGCCAGTTGATCCGCGGCGCTGGCAATCTGCTGAATGGTACCCTTCAGACCGCCCTGCATCTCCCCGAGCGCCGTCAACAGTTGACCAGCCTCATCCCGGTGACCGCTTTCGATCGGTTGGGTGAGATCGCCGCCGGCGATACGCTGGGCATTGCGAACAGCGGATACGAGCGGGGCACTGATCACACGACTGATGAACATGCCCAACACGACGGCCGCCACAAAGGCCAGGCCGATACCGATGTACAAGTTGAGTTTGGCGGAGGCTTCCGTGGCCCGCGCATCCTCGCTGCCCTCACCGATCTGGCGGTTGTTGGATTCGACCATGATGGTCAACTCATCGTTGATGGTGCGAAAAGCATCGTGCACCTCACCGGATATGAGCCGCCTGGCCGCCGACAGATCACCCCCGTCGATCGTCGCCACCGCGCGGTCGACCAGTGCCTGATAGGCGGGCCAATCCTTCACCATGCGATCGCCGGCGGCGCGCTCGTCATCGGCCAGCGGCGTGGCGCGGTAGATGGCGAAGGCACGCTCGCTCTTCTCGCGACTGTCCTTCATGGCCGCAACAATGGGGCTACGCTCTGACGCCGTACCGCCCGCAGCGGCGATTGAGAGCAAGCGATACAGTTCACGGCTCTGGGTAATTGCAAAGGAGCGGGCCTCGGCGGTCTTGGCGACCGACACGAGGTTGTTGGAAAACACCAGTTGCAGGCTCGAAGACAACGAACCGATTCCCAGGCTGCCAAGAATGCCCACCACCAACGTGATGGTGGCGCAAAAGGCGAAAGCGAGATAAAGCTTGGTGGATATCTTGGCGTTGTAGAACCAGTTCATGGGCAAACCTGTACTAGAGAGGGGATGAGCTGTGACCGCACGGTCGCGCGAGTATAGTCATCCTATCGACCGTGCCTGGGCAGCCTTAAGGGGCATGAATGGGTTTATTTGCGCCCTGGTCCCCTTCCGGTGGCTTCCCGTACCTGCATCCCCTGTACTCATCCGGGGCTGGTTGCCGGGGCCAACGCCTCATCCACCAGCTCTATCCAATGGCGTACAGGGGTGCGGCCGGCCCCATTCAAATGGATCTGACAGCCGATATTGGCCGTCGCGATGACCTGCGGGTTCGCGCTTTCGAGCGCATTGAGCCTGTTGTCCCGCAATTGCCGGGCGAGTTCGGGCTGGGTCAGGGAGTAGGTGCCCGCCGAACCACAACAAAGGTGGCCGTCGGGTACTGCGGTGAGATTGAAACCCAGTCGCGCCAGCACCTGCTCGACCGCTCCGCCCAGGCGCAGGGCATGCTGCAGCGTGCAGGGGCAATGGAACGCGACCTTGAGGTCAATCCCCGACGCCAGCTCCTGCAATGGCTCTGCACGCAGCACTTCGACCAGGTCGACGGCCAGGGAGCTGATTCGCTCAGCCTTGTCGGCATACCGGGGATCACGCTGGAGCAGTTGGCCGTACTCCTTGACGAAGGCCCCACAACCGCTGGCCGTGGTGATGATCGCCTCGGCCCCGGCCTCCACGGCCGGCCACCAGGCATCGATGTTGCGGCGAGCACGCTCCAGGCCATTTTCCTGGGCATTGAGGTGGTAGTCCAGCGCACCGCAACAGCCGGCCTCGCGGATGGGCAGCACGCTCATGCCCAGCCGATCCAGAACCCTTGCCGCCGCCGCATTGGTGTTGGGCGACAGGCTCGGCTGGACGCAGCCCTCGAGCATCAGCACCTGGCGCGCATGCCGTACCGGCGGCCGATTGCCGGCGGGCCGTACCTCGCTCGGAATCTTGTCCCTCAGTGCCTGCGGCAGTACCGGGCGTAATGCACGCCCCGTGCGCAGTAACAGGCTGAATACCCCAGGCTCGGCCAGCACCAGGCGCAGACCGGTACGCAGGGACTTCTCTGACAGCGAGCGCGGAACCGCCTCTTCGACCACGGCCCGGCCGATATCCAGCAGGTTGTGGTACTTCACCCCCGAAGGGCAGGTGGACTCGCAATTGCGGCAGCTCAGGCAGCGGTCCAGATGCTGGCGGGTACTGGCCGTTGGGGCCTGCCCTTCCAGCATCTGCTTGATCAGGTAGATGCGCCCCCTGGGCCCATCCAGTTCGTCACCCAGCAACTGGTAGGTCGGGCAGGTCGCGTTGCAGAACCCGCAGTGCACGCAGCTCCTCAGGATCGCTTCGGCCTCTTGCGCCCGAGGCAGGGCCCGGGCCTGTTCACTCAGATGGGTCTGCATGGTCTCACAGCTCCTTGTACAGGCGGCCCGGGTTGAAGATGCCCTGCGGGTCGAGCCGGCGCTTGAGCTGGCGGTGATAGCGCAGCAGCCCTTGCGGCAGCGGGTGGAAGGGCGAATCGCCACCGGAAAAACAGGTGGCATGCCCTCCGACCTGGCTGACGACATGCCGAATCCGCTCAGGCTCGGCCTCGCTCTTGAGCCAGCGCTGGGCGCCGCCCCAGTCGACCCATTGATCGCCAGGCAGATCCAGTGGCGCGGCCATCGCCGGCACGGACAAGCGCCAGAGGGGCCGCGAGTCGGCGAAGAACGCCAGGCGATGCTCCTTCAGGTCCTCCCAGAAGCCTGGCTCGACGGTCTCGCAGCCCAGGCGCTCACGGGCCGCGTGGACCGATCCCTCTCCCCCTTCCAGGCGAAGGTGCAGGACGCGGCCATCATGACAGGCCGCGCTGATCGGCAGCGGCTGCCGGCCCCACTCGGCCAGACGGCGCATGGCCTGCGGCAGTTCCATGTCCAGCCGCAGGTTGGCCACCGCACGTGGCCTGGGGAGGACCTTCAGCGACACCTCGGTGATCAGGCCCAGGCAGCCAAAACTGCCGGCCATCAACCTGGAGACATCGTAGCCGGCGACGTTCTTCATGACCTCGGCACCAAAACGCAGGTGCTTCGCCTCGCCGCTGATCACCCGCGTGCCGAGCACGAAGTCACGGACCGAGCCCGCCCAGGGACGGCGCGGCCCCGACAGCCCGACGGCGACCATGCCGCCGACGGTGGCGTCGGGGCCAAAATGCGGTGGCTCGCACGGCAGGCATTGCCCGTGCTCGGCCAGGGTCGCCTCAAGCACCCGCAGCGGCGTCCCGGCCCGTGCCGTGACAATCAATTCGGTGGGATCGTAGTTGACGATGCCCTGGTGGGCACGGGTATCGATAACCTGTCCCTGGACCGCCCGGCCCAGCCAGGCCTTGGACTGGCCGCCCCGGATGTCGAGACGGGTACCCGAGGCCAGCGCGGCCTTGACCTGATCGAGCAGTTGGGCACTGGCGTCGAAAGCTCTCTCGTGCATCAAAAGCGCTCCAGTTCAGGAAAAGGCAATTGACCGTTGTGCACATGCAGGGCGCCGAATTCGGCGCATCGGTGCAGGGTGGGAATGTTCTTGCCCGGGTTGAGCAGCCCCGCCGGATCGAAGGCCGCCTTGATGGCATGGAACGCGGTGAGCTCGTCGGCGTTGAACTGGACACACATCTGGTTGATCTTCTCGCGGCCGACGCCGTGCTCACCGGTGATGCTGCCGCCGACCGACACGCACAGTTCGAGGATCCGCCCGCCAAGCTGCTCGGCCCGCTCCAGTTCACCCGGCGTGTTGGCATCGAAGAGAATCAGCGGGTGCATGTTGCCGTCACCGGCATGAAAGACGTTGGCCACACGCAGACCGTGCTCGCGGGAAAGCTCGGCGATCGCTTTCAACACCCCCGGCAGCGCCCGCCGGGGGATGGTGCCGTCCATGCAGTAGTAGTCCGGCGAGATACGCCCAACCGCGGGAAAGGCATTCTTGCGCCCGGCCCAGAAGCGCACCCGCTCGGCCTCATCCTCGGCCTGGCGCACCTCGGTGGCCCCCGCCTCCACCAGGATCCGGCGAACCCGTGTGCAGTCGTCATGCACATCGGACTCCACCCCATCCAGCTCGCAGAGCAGGATGGCCGCCGCGTCCACCGGGTAGCCGGCATGAATGAAGTCCTCGGCGGCGCGGATCGCCAGGTTGTCCATCATCTCCAGCCCGCCGGGAATGATGCCCGCGGCGATGATGCGGCCGACCGCGGCACCGGCCTGCTCCACCGAGTCGAACGCCGCCAGCAGCACCTTGGCCACCTGGGGCTTGGGCAGCAGCTTGACCGTCACCTCCGTCACCACCCCGAGCATGCCCTCGGAGCCGGTGAACAGCGCCAGCAGATCGAAACCCGGACAATCCAGGCTCTCGGCACCCAGGGTCAACCGTTCGCCCTCGACGGTGAGGATCTGCACCTGCAACAGGTTATGCACGGTCAGCCCGTACTTGAGGCAGTGCACGCCGCCGGCATTCTCGGCGACATTGCCGCCGATCGAGCAGGCGATCTGGGACGAGGGGTCGGGCGCGTAGTAAAGGTTGAACGGCGCCGCGGCCTGCGAGATGGCCAGGTTGCGCACGCCGGGCTGGACCCTGGCATAACGCCCCTGCGCATTGATCTCCAGGATCCGGTTGAAGCGCGACATCACCAGCAGCACGCCCTGCTCCAACGGCAACGCGCCCCCGGACAGGCCGGTGCCACTGCCGCGTGCTACAACGGGAACCTGCAAGCGGTGGCAGATCACGAGTATCGACTCGACCTGCTCGATCCGCTCGGGCAGCAGCACCAGCAACGGCATCGTGCGATAGGCGGACAACCCATCGCACTCATAGGGCCTGAGGTCTTCGCTGCGGCTGAGCACGGTCAGGTCCGGGATGTCGGCTGCGAGTGCGGACAACAGCCGTTGTTTATCGACCCGCGGCAGAACGCCATCGACGCTCTCATCGTGGAGAATATTCATGGTCACCAGGCTCATGGCTATTGTTTTTGTGCCCTGGTCAGCCTAGGCATGAATACATGACTTTGCGATTCACAGGCGGAGAATAGACGCCCGCTCAGGTTCCCCTATGCCCGCAACAGGCCAATATTGTCGTCGATACGCCCTTGAATGAGTCGCAGGGTTTGCTGCGTGATCGCTTGCGGGTACTGGCGCTCGGCGATGGATGCAAACTGACGGGCCACCTGAGAAATGCGGCCAATCATCAGGCCCGCCTTCTCCCTTGATACCTCAGCCTCCTCTGCCAGCTTGAGCACGGCCTCCCGGTCGATCGCCAGGGCTTCACCCATCACGTCCATCTGGTGATAGCCACCCGGCCCCTCACAGAACGTTACGTCGTAGGCCGGTGCGAGCTTCCACTGTCCGGTTGGCGACATGAGATACGCAAAGTTTTTTGGATGATCATCCCGATTGTTGAACACAACATTGAAGACGGCACGCTCAAACGCAAGCGCTTTCTCCCGTACATCGTTGGTGCACATCTGCGTCGCCCGCAGGAAATTGACATAATCCAGACTCCCCGGTGACTGATAATCGGCGCCGGTAAAGGCGGCGAGGCTTTGCATGGGCACACGCTGGCCGTGCTGACGATCAAAGCGTTTGCTGGCAAAGGCCGCCTGCCCGTCGGGCAGAGTGAAATGGCGTGTGTCCGGCGTCTGGATGCCACATTGGCGCAGGCACTCGGCATAGACCATTTCGATAGCACACACTTCAGGGTGCTCCCCTTTGGCCGGAAACTTGACCAGCCAGGCTTCGAAACCCGGTGTGACCGCGGTGGTAAAGGCGTCGCTCTGGGGATCGCGATAGACCAGCACCTTTGGCCTGGCCCCCTGAGGCGAGCCCCCTACCAGCAGTAGCCTCTGCAGGAACTCCCCTCCTTCGCCCCTGAGTACTTCCTGCACCTCGGCAGCGAGCAGGTCCAGGGAGATATGCACCTGCGGCGTCTGTCCCTCAGGCACCACGGGCTCGAAAGACATGGCGCCCATGGCATTGCTGCCAATGTAGGCCAATCGCTCCAGAGGCCCTATGCGCGCCGTGTTGAGGTTGCGGCGCCTGAACATGCGGTCCATCAACAACATGCCCCAACCGTCCGGCAATGCATCATAGACGGGGCCAGGCAGGCCCAACTGGTGGACAGGGAAATCCTGGCGCAGTTGAGGTCCTTTCAAAGAGAGTGCGTAAGAGGACAACTCCAGCCCCCTGCGTTTCGCCTCATCGCTGTACTCGAACACAATTTGCGGTCGACGGGTGATGGCGGTTGTAGACACCAGCGTGCCCCACAGCCAGCGCTCGCCCCAGCCCTCGTAGTAGACCTCGACCTGCTCAAGCATTTTCGGGTTTTCTCTTGATCCGCTGGCGCTTGGCACCATTTTCGTAGCGGCGAATGTCTTCAAGGCTGTCCAGCCTCGGCAAGAAGAGCGCTTCAAGCTCCTTGATTCGACCCAGGACCATCGCTACTCGAATCACGTTTTCGAACCCCACATTACGCCCCGCCTCCAGATTGGAGACCGTGTTGACCCCAACTCCCGCGCGACCGGCCACATCAGCCTGGGTCATCTGTTGAGCGAGCCGCTCGGTGCGCAGGCGCTCGCAGAGGCGTCTGACAATCTCATTGGGCTTACTGAAGCTTAAATCCAACATAATGTGCTTTACCGCCAAGTCAGGCTACTTAATACACAAGATATTAGAATTAAGTGGCAGCACCTTCAAGGCGATAAACCACAGGATATGGGTTTTAAAGCAGATATCTCCATATAAGCCACAAAACAATGGATTTACCAGAGAAATTCGTCTGCGATCACGCCCCCTCTCGGGACACCACCACCCAATCAGAAACCCGGCTCTCCTACCAAACCCCCACCACCGAATCCGCCCGCGGCTCCGTCCCGCCCCACAGCACCCCGCTCACCGGGTCGCGCAAGATGATCTGCCCGCGTCCATAGTCGGTCAGGTCACTGGCCACCAACACCTCATGCCCCCGGCGCGCCAGGGCATTGATCAGATCCCGCGACGCGCCCTGCTCGATCCCGACCTTGTTACCGCCCAGCCACTGCCAGCGTGGTGCATCCAGGGCCGCCTGCGGATTGAGCCCGAAGTCCACCAGGTTCATCACCATCTGCACATGCCCCTGCGGCTGCATGTAGCCGCCCATCACGCCAAACGGTCCCAGCGCCTGCCCGTTCCTGGTGAGGAATCCGGGAATGATGGTGTGAAAGGTTTTCTTGCCCGGTACCAGGCAGTTCGCGTGCGCGGGGTCGAGGCTGAATTCCTGCCCGCGGTTCTGCAGGGCGATCCCGCTGTCCGGCAGCACCACCCCCGAGCCGAAGCCGTGATAGTTGCTCTGGATGAACGAGACCATGTTGCCCTCGGCATCCGCTGTCGCCAGGTACACCGTGCCGCTGGCATGAGGGTCGCCCGGCTTGGGCGACTGGGCCCGTTCGGTGATCTGCCCGCGCCGGCGCCGGGCATAGTCGTCGCTGAGCAATTGCTGCACCGCCACGCGCATGTGCTGCGGGTCGGTGATGTAGTGCAGGCCGTCGCTGTAGGCAAGCTTCATCGCCTCCAACTGCCGGTGCCAGGTCTGCTGACTGTCGCGATGGTCGAAGTCGAAGCCTTCGAGGATCTTCAGCGCCATCAGCGCCACCAGGCCCTGACCACTGGGAGGGATTTCCCAGACGTCGACGCCCCGGTAGTTGATATGGATCGGGTCGACCCACTGAGCGCGGTAACCGTCCAGGTCACTGGCGCGCAGGTAGCCGCCGGTAGCGCGTGAGTGGGCGTCGAGGCGCTGGGCCAGCGGCCCGCGGTAGAAGCTTTCACAGCGGGTGGCGGCCAGTTCCGCCAGGGTATCGGCCTGGGCCGGATTGCTGAACAGCTCACCGGCCCTGGGGGCGCGGCCGTCGATCAGGAAGGTGTCGAACCAGGCCTGCAGCACGCCGTCGCGGTGCGGGGTGAATTCGTTCAGCGCGATCTGCCATTGATGGGCGACCACCGGCGACACCGGAAAGCCGTCGCGGGCCAGGCTGATGGCCGGTTGCAGCAGCTCGGCAAACGGCAGCTTGCCGAAGCGCTGCGACAACTGCGCCCAGGCCGAGGGGCAGCCGGGGACGGTGACCGGGGTCCAGCCGTAGAGCGGCATCTCGGCGTGGCCGGCCGCCTTGACCGACGCCCTGTCGAGCGCGGCAGGCGCCTGGCCGTTCGCGTTGAGACCATGCAGTTGACCCCGGGTCCAGACCAGGGCGAAGGCATCGCCGCCAATCCCGCAGCCCGTCGGTTCGACCACGGTCAGTGCAGCAGCCGTGGCGATTGCGGCATCAATCGCATTGCCGCCCTTGTGCAGCATTTCAATGCCAGCCTGGGCTGCCAAAGGCTGGGAGGCGGCGACCATGCCGCGGCGGGCGAAGACGCTCTGGCGCTGCGACGGATAGGGATATTCATGGGCAGAGAGATTCAACATGACAAAGGCTCTTGAAATAGGGGCATTCATGGGCCGCAGCAACGCACCGCGGACAAATTCGACGAATAGACTCAGAGCACGCGGCTGAGAAAGGCTCGGGTACGGGCATGGGTCGGATGGTTGAAGATCTGTTCCGGCGGGCCCTGCTCGATCAGTTCGCCCTGGTCGAGCACCACCACGCGGTCGGCGACTTCCCGGGCAAAACCCATTTCATGGGTGACCACGACCATGGTCATGCCCTCCTCGGCCAGCTCCTTCATCACCTGCAGCACCTCGCCGACGATTTCCGGATCGAGGGCGCTGGTGGGCTCGTCGAAGAGCATCGCCTGGGGTTTCATCGCCAGGGCCCGTGCAATCGCCACCCGCTGTTGCTGGCCCCCGGAAAGCATCGACGGGTAATGCCCGCCCTTGTCCGCCAGGCCGACCCGGGCCAGCAGTTGCCAGGCCTGCTCCAGGGCCTCGGCCTTGGGCACGCCGAGCACCTGGATCGGCGCCTCGATGATGTTTTCCAGCGCGGTCATGTGCGGGAACAGGTTGAAGCGCTGGAAGACCATGCCGATGTCCCGGCGCTGGCGAGCGATATTGCGCTCGGAGTCGCGCACCCGGCTGCCGTCGGGACGCTCGCGATAGCCCATGGCATGGCCGTTGACGCGGATGCGTCCGCCCTGGATGTCTTCGAGCAGGTTGATGCAGCGGATGAAGGTGGTCTTGCCCGAGCCCGAGGCGCCGATCAGCACCACCACTTCACCGCGCCGGACCTGCAGCGACACGCCCTTGAGAATCGGCAGATTGCCAAAGGACTTGTGAATGTCCAGCGCCTCGATCACCAGCTCTTCGCTTTTGTGCGCCATGCTCAGCGTCCTCTCAGCAGTTTCAGGGAGCCGCGGCCGAACATCCGGCTGGCGGCCGGCGGCGACGAATCCGGCCGGTCGGAGCGACCGGAACGGCTTTCCAGCCAGCGCTGGAAGAAGCCCCACAAGGTCGTCAGCAGCAGGAAGTAGATGGCCACCACCAGGTACAGCTCGAACACACGGAAGGTCGCCGAAGTGACCATCTGAGTGCTCAGCAACAGCTCCTGCACGCCGATCACGCTGACCAGGGTGGTGTTCTTCAGCATCACGTTGAACTCGTTGCCGATCGGCGGCACGATCACCCGAAAGGCCTGGGGCAACACGATGCGGCGCATCAGCTTGCCGAAGGTCATGCCCAGGGACCGCCCGGCCTCGTACTGGCCCTTGTCCACCGCGCCGATGCCAGCGCGGATGATCTCGGCCATGTAGGCGCCTTCATTCAGGCCCAGGGCGATGATCGCCGCCTGGATATTGCCGGGCACCACCAGGCCGAACAGCGAGATATCCTCGAAACGAAAGACGCCCCCCGCAGCCAGTGCCGTGTAGAGAAAGACGATCTGCACCAGCAACGGCGTGCCGCGCATCAGCCACACGTAAAAGCGTACCGGCCATTGCAGCAGCGGGTTGCCGGACAGGCGCATCAGCGCCGCCGCCAGACCCAGCACGCAGCCCAGCAGCATGGCCAGCACGGCGATCAGGCAGGTCAGCCACAGCCCCGTGAGGTACACCCCGCTGGGCTGCAACAGGTACTGCCAGAACACATCCCAGTTGAAGTTCATCGAGGCTGTTCCTCAGTCGAGGGTGTCGCTGCTGACATGCCAGGTGCCCAGCAATTTGGCGTAGCTGCCATCGCTGCGCATGTCGTTGACGATCTGCTGCACCGCGGCGCTCAGTTGCGCGTCGTCCTTGCGGATGCCCAGGCCGGTAAGGATGCGGCTGAAGGCCGGCACGCCCTCCTCGAACAGGTCCGGCGCCATCGCGGCGTAGTAGCCGGCGGTCTCGACCGTGGTGCCGTAGGCATCCACCTGGTTGATGCGCAGGGCCTGGAAGGCGTCGGTGTCGGTGTTGTAGACCACCACCTTCATGGGCGCCTTGCCGGCCTTGGTCAGGCTGTCGTTCTCGGCGTCGAGCAGGGTCTTGATGGTGGAACCGTTGAGCACCGCAACCTTGTGCCCGGACAGGCTGTCCAGGGTCTTGAGCCCCTTTGGATTGCCCTTGGGTACCACCACCGCCTGGCTGGAGTACATGTAGTTGACGATATCGATCACCTGGCGCCGTTCGGGCTTGTCGAACAGTTGGTCGACGATCATGTCGCACTGCCCGGCGAGCAGCGCCGGCACCAGGCCGGAGAACGGAATCACCCGCCACTGCACCGGTTTATTGCCCAGGCGCCTGGCGATCTCCAGGCCGAGGTCGACGGTCAGCCCGCGGGGCTTCTGCGCTTCGTCGAAGGACACCAGGGGTGGCGAATCCATCCCCGAGCAATAAGTGAGTTTTTCGACCGACTTCAGGCGCTCCGGCACCTGGGGCGCGGCGGCGGCGGCCCATTGCGCGGACAGCCCGAGGGAAACAGCCAGCAGCAAGGCACGGCGTAAATGCATGACCAGACACTCCACTTCGTTGGAAAACGGCAGGATTCAAAGTCAACACACGGGCGGGTTCGGACCCGCCTCTATTTTTCCGATTGCAGGAACTGGATCAGCGCCGGCACGGTGCCCTCGATGTGCTCGCGAACCACTGCTTCGACCTTCGCCGCATCACCGGAGCGGATCGCATCGAGAATCACCGCGTGTTCATCGCGGGCGCTGAGGGGTTTCTCGCCGTGCTGCAGCCACAGGCGCATGGGCGCCTCGATCAGCGAGTACAGCGCGAAAATCTGCTTCATCAGCCGCGGGCGACCACTGAAGCTGCACAAATGTTCGTGGAAAGCGCGATGGCGACTGACCCACTGCGCACCGTCATCGCGATAGTCGTCCATCTCGTCGAGCATGCGCTCCAGCGCCGCCAGTTGACGCTCGCCGATACGGCCGACAGCGATCCGCACCGCCAGGCCCTCAAGGGCGCTGCGCATCTCGAATACCTCATGCAGCTCATCGATATCCAGGCCACTGACCACCGCGCCGCGGTTGGGGCGCAGGGTCACCAGGCCCTGGGCATCGAGACGGCGAAAGGCCTCGCGCACCGGCATGCGGCTCATGCCGATTTCCGTGGCGATGTCCTCGGCAATCAGGCGGTCACCCTGGCGGTAGCGGCCGCTACAGATGGCCTGCAGCAGGAAGTTATAGGCCTCCTCCTCGGCGGTCTGGGGCTGACGGTCTACATAGGCGGGAGCGAATTGCATGACGGCACCTTTTGTATTTTTGTATCCAATTATCCATGGATGCAAAAAAGCAAACTGTGTGCCAGGTTGCAGGGCGGAGGTTTAAGGGACTGATAGGGAAGGGAAAGAGCTTCGCAAATGGGAGATGGACGGTTGAGGGGGAACAGAGGGGAGTGCTACCGAATGGCTCACGGAGTGCACCGCAAGTGTGCAGGTTGGCAGTTGGGTAACAGTCCGTGGCCCGCCTCGTCTCGAAGCCAAGGAGCAAGACGCCGGCTCAACGCCGGCGTGGGTCTAGAAAGCGCTCTTTATCACGCCCCCATCGGCTCGCAACGCAGCGCCCGTCGTGGCCGACGAAAGCGGACTGGCCAGATAGGCCACGAGGGAGGCAATCTCCTGCGGTGAGCCAAATCGCTTGATGAGCGATGTAGGGCGAACCTTCTCGAAAAAGGCCTTTTCGAACGCTTCGAACGATTGCCCCTCGGCTTTGGCAAGGGTCTCGACGAATTCGCCCACTCCGCGCGATTTCGTCGGCCCCGGCAGGACGCTGTTGACGGTAATGCCCGTGCCGGCAACGGCCTCGGCCAAGCCACGCGAGACGGCAAGCTGCGCCGTTTTCGTCACCCCGTAGTGGATCATTTCGGCCGGAATCTGCACCCCGCTTTCGCTCGAGATGAAAATAATACGCCCCCAGTCGGCCCGCCTCATCGCCGGCAGAAACAGGCGAGCCAGGCGTACACCACTCAGCACGTTGACGTCGAAGAAACGTTGCCAGTCCGCGTCAGGGATCTCTTCAAACAGCTTGGGCTCGAAGATGCCCAGGTTGTTGACCAGAATGTCCACTTGCGGATAGCGTCGTGCGACCTCTTCGGCTGCGGCGGCCGTGCTCAGATCGCCCGCGAAACCCTGCACATCGCCACCGGTCTGCGCTTTCAGTTGCGCAACCACGTCGTCCACAGACGACTGGGAGCGGCCGTTGACGATGACACGGGCGCCCTCCTGCGCCAACGTGCTGGCGATCGCCAGGCCAATGCCGGCCGTGCTCCCGCTGACCAGCGCGAGTTTGCCTTTCAGATTCAGGTCCATCGGTGACTCCTTTTTCGTGGGTGAAGTAGACAGGACGGCACCGAGTCTTGAACAACGGGATGCCGCCAACGGGTTCACATACGCGCAATCGAGGCGCCACCACCGACCGGCGCAGCCGTACCGGTCACAACAGACGAATCGTCCGACACAAGATGGATGCACGGGTTAAGGCGCACGAAAGAGTCTAGTGGGATTTTTTCAATTGAAGCCCATCAAGCTCCTGAAACGTCAGCGACACAGACTGTCTGCCAAACCCCTGGCCTGCTGGACCGCGGCTTCGCGTGCGCTGCGATCAACCTCTTCGCCCAGGATGGTTTTCTCCACAATCACCGAATGCACATCCGTCACGCCGACAAACTTCAGCCAGGCTTCCACATAAGGCTTCTGAAAATCGAAGCGTGTGGCCGGCGTGATCGACTGCGCCGAAAAATCCAGGCCTCGGGCGTACATCACCACAGCGGTCTTGTTGAACAGCATGCCTTGCAGGCCGCGCTCCGCGTCAAAACTGAACAGGATGTCTTTCTGCGACACCAGGTCGATGAAGTGCTTGAGTTTGTACGGAATACTGAAATTCCACAGCGGCACGGACATCACCAGCACATCCGCGCGGTGCAGGTGACTGGCCAACGCTTTCAAGGTGTCCCAGGCGTCCTGTTGCGCGGGGGTCAAGGGCGTGCCACTGAGCCCGGCGTATTTGGCCTGCATGGCCAGGTCGTCGAACTCCGGTAACGCCATCTGCCAAAGGTCGAGCGTGATGAGTTCGGTATCCGGGGCATGTTCCTGATAACGCGCAATGAAGCTGCGGGCCACTTCAAGGGAAGCCGAACGTTGCTTGCGGGGAGAACATTCAATATGCAGAAGAGTCGTCATGGCGCGCCTCGGGGGTTGGGGGTGAACAGAACCGATACGCGCATTGCAACATAGCTTGATTTGAAATATAAATCGTAAATCAACACGATATTCATCACGAATACAACTATGTTCGATACGCTGCTGCTCAAGACATTTGTCACGGTCGTCGATGAAGAAGGTTTCAGCCGTGCCGCCCAGAAGCTGCACCTCACGCAGTCGGCGGTCAGTGGCCACGTGCGGCGGCTGGAAGAACAGATTGGCAAACCGCTGTTGACGCGTACCACCCGCTCCCAGCAATTGACTCCCGATGGCGAACGCCTGGTTTCCTATGCGCGTACGATCCTGGTGTTGAACCGTGATGCCTGGGCAGAACTGACGCGTACGCCGTTTCACGGACGGCTGCGGATCGGGGTGTCCGAGGATTTTGTCGAATCGCGGTTATTGCGCACCTTTCAGGATTTCGCGGCGCAGTACCCGGGCCTGGAGATCGGTGTGCAGGTGGGCATTCCGGGCACGTTGCTGAGCCTGATGAAACAAGGCCATCTGGAGCTGGTCATCGGTTCTCTGTGCGAAACCGGCGAAGCGGGGCTGCTGCTGTGGCAGGAACCACTGGTGTGGGCTTGGCCAGCGCAGGCCGCCACCGCCTTACCGACACCGTTGCCGCTGGCGCTGTTCCCGGAGCCGTGCCCTTATCGAGAGGCCGCACTGACGCGGCTGGCCCAGGCGGGCATCGCCCAACGCACGGCGCTGTTATGCAGCAGCGCTGCCGGATTGCGGGCGGCGGCGCTCGCAGGCTTCGCAATCGCCCCCATGACACTCAGCCAGGTAGGGCAAGGGCTGGCGGTGCTTGGAGCCGAGCAGGGGCTGCCGGATTTGCCGGATGTGCAATTTCGGCTGTTCACCTCACCTGAAGCGGATCAGGCGATCGTGGCGGCGGTCACTCGGCTGATTGTGGAATACTGCTCCACGCGCAGGGCTTGAGCGACTTTCAAGAAGGCCGCTGCTTCCGGGTCTGGCGGCACCCTCCATAGGCTCTCGCCGCGGCACTATCAGAAACGGGGCCGGTAGATCAAAGGCAAGCATGCCCGGCGCCAAGGTGGCGTCGTTCACGGAGCTTGCCTACGACACCTTCCCGTAGGAGCCGGGCTTGCCCGCGAATAGGTCCTCAATCCTGGAAAACAGGCCAAACCTCCACTGCGTCCAGTGTGCAACCTTCTTTTGTAGTATCAAGACTACAGCCACTTCCCACACATATTCCCGCACAACCTCAGAACAACCTTTATTACTTCAAAATAATAAAAAACCTATCCATTCGGCCAGTTATTAAGTCCCAGCAAAAGATATTAAATATCCGCTTACAAAAGAGCAGCACCAACTTTCTTGCAACCGAGAGAGCGACACCATCGCCAGCCCAATACGGCACGCAGATAGGGCGTTCTTTATCCTGACGCCAAACCGCATCTGGAGTTAAAAATGAAAACCGGCCACCTGTTGTTAGCCATAACCCTGTTACCGGCCATCAGCGTTGCACAACCAGCCATTCTGTCTTCACTGAAAGCCAAAGGCATTCCAGTCACAGTCCTCGACGACCAAAGTCTCAGCCAGATCAGAGGCGCAGCCAGAATTACCGGGCACCCCTACCCCAGCGTTACGCAGGGTTTGAAAACATACAAAATGCGCCTGAAACGCTTTGGTAACGAGCACGATTACAGGTCCTACTACTCAATCGGCAGAGACTGGGACCCACATGGAAAATATGAGCAAATTGAAAATGGCATCACGTACAAGTTCGCCGGTGATCTCTGGCTTGCAGATAAATCGGATTCCCCGGGCGGACACTGGAACGCAAGCAACGCGGTAGAGGTAGACCATCACTATCAAGCATTAAATGAAAATGGCACACCGTTGAATTTTGGCTGGAGGGAGACCAGTTGGAATCGGCCGATTTCAACTTTTTCCTGGTGAGCAAACCCTTATAACCGCACAACCTCAACCGAAAGAACATAAAACCTCTTACGCAAGGTACCCTCATGAACATCAACAGCCGTTTATCACTCTCTACATACAACCCATCCACGGCCAAATCAGTGACACATCAAGAACAAGACCAGAAAGGCTTCTCACTGGAAACTCCCGGCAATACGAAAAACACTTCTGACCCGGTCAGCATCAGCGCCGCTGGCGCCGAGATGTCCGATGCGATGGATCCGCCTGTTCCTGTGGGTGCGATGCCAGGATGGTCGGGTGAATTCGCGATCCAAGTCATAACCCGGCCAGATGGAACATCAATGTTCATGGATGGAAAGTTTTCGAATCTTTCGTCTGGGGAAAGAGATGAATACTTCAACCTGCTGCAATCCCACATGGATGCCCTGTACGAACGAAACGGTCTCGTCGACGAGGAGTCCACCTACGCCGCCCTCAACTCCCGCTCGATGAACGAAAAGCTCCATCAGGAGTTCCTCGAAGGCATAAGAAACGATCCGAAGATGGCCGAGTATGTCAGCCGGCTCGGCATCGCGCTGTCCTGATCGCCTCGCGGCCACTCACCAGGCCACGCTCCCTGAGCGTGGCTGGCTACCGCCTCGGCCTGGGGCAAGGACACCAGCATGATCAGCCCGCTGAAGTTGCTCTGCGGCATCGGTGTGATCTTTTTCTATCTCTACGAAACCCTGCCGGCACTGGCCGACACGCTGCTGCTGAAAAACGGCGACCGGTTATCCGGCAGCATCATTTCGTTCAGCGAAGGCCTGTGCATCTTCGATAGCCACTACGGTTCGGCAATCAGGGTGCCCGCCACGGATATCCTCGCGATCCGCAGCGACATGCCCTATACCCTGCTGTTTGCCAGCGGTGAAAAGGCCACAGGGCAACTCAAGATCACGACGGATGATCGGACACTGCTGGAATCGACGACATTTGGCACGACACCCATCGATCTCTCCCAACTCGTCAGCCTGGCCCGTTTTCAGCCTGACAGGCCCGTCACGCAGGAACGAGCCAATGTCGAGACTTCGCCGAGTCGCTACGGCGAGGATCAGCCTGCCCAACCGCCGCTCGACTTCCTCACCGGTTCCACCGTGCTGCTGTCGCCTGGTGAATACGAACTGGACCTTGGCCTCGCCTACAAGCAGAGCCGGCTCCAGTACGGTCTGCCCCAGGCCGGCCACTTCCAGCGCTCGTCCTATTCGGCACGCCAGCTGGAACTGCGCCCGACCTTGCGGGCCGGGCTCTCTCGCAATCTGGAGGCCTATCTCGGTACGCCGCTTACCTATAGCCATGTCCAGGACGTCTCCGGCAACGCGTTCGTGCGCAAAGCCGATGCCTGGCGCCTGGCCGATATCGCCCTCGGTGCCCAATACCAGATCGTCGAGGAGGATGCCCACATCCCAGCGATCGCGCTGAGCCTGGATATCAACATCCCCACCGGACAGAAACGCTACAACGATGTTTTCAACCGTTGGAAGGACCCGCTGAACAATGGCTCCGGACATTGGAGCCTGACGCCCGGCGTGGCCTTCGTGCGCAGCGCCGATCCGGCCATTCTCTTCGGCGGGATCGGCTATCAGTATGCCTTTGCCAGGACCCTCGACGGTTATCACCTCAAGCCCGGCTGGGTCCTGAAGGGCTATGCCGGGGTCGGCTTCGCCCTGAACGAACGACTCTCGCTCGGCAGTCGGCTGGCCTATGCCTACAGCGCCAACCTGCGGGCCGATCACCAGACCATTCATGGCTCGGATGCGGACCCGCTCGAACTGTCCTTCAGTGCGGCCTATCGGCTCGGCGACGACTGGGTGATCTCGCCGGAGATCACCCTGGGGCTGAACGACGATGCCGGCCCCGCCGCACTGTCGGCGCATTTCAAAAGGCGTTTCAATTGATCGGCCAGAGGCTGCCGGGCGGGCTGTTCCTGCTTGGCCTGTTGCTCGCCAGCCCGACCGCTGAAGCTGCCGGGCCGCGCCTGCAGTCGATGAACCAGTTGCGCCTGCACGGCATCCAGCGCCAGACCCTCGATTACTCGTGCGGCGCGGCGGCCCTGGCGATCCTGCTCGAGCGTTACCTGGGCGAGCCGGTCGGCGAAGAGCAGGTTCTGGCGGATATCGTGCTGCGTCTGTCCGAATTCGAGGTACGCGAACGGGTCCGGGCCGGGTTTTCGCTGCTCGACCTCAAATCCACCGCCCTGCACCTGGGCTACAGCGCCGAGGGCGTGCTGTTGCCAGCGCAGGCCGTACACGCGCTGGACGGCCCGGTGCTCATCCTGCTGCACCATGACCGGCTCAATCACTTCGTGGTCCTCAAGGGCGTCCGCCAGGGCCATGCCTTTCTCGCCGACCCGGCGCGCGGTCACCGGCGGATACCGCTGTTCGAACTGTTCCGACAATGGCGGGGCGAAACGCTGATCGTCGGCCGTGCCGCTGCCAGCCGACCGGAGCCCCCCTTGCTGGCGCTTCCAGGCGCCCGCCATGTGGCGCCCGAGATCGAGGTCGTCAGAACCCTGCTGGCGCCATCCAGCCGTTGAGCCGGACGGCCCCTGTATCACCCCAGGGCCGGACGTTCCAGCGCCACCCACGCCTGCACCGCCGGGTGCTGCCACTGGCGGCGGGCATAGTCGACCAGCACGGCGGGCACCGGGTCGCCATTGAAGATCAGCCGGTTGAGCATCAGCGCCAGGTCGACATCGGCAATCGACCACTGGCCGCACAGGTACTCTCTGCCATCCCCCAGCAGAACCTGCGCCGCCTCGATCAGCTTGCGCGCCGCCGCCTCGCCGGCGGCCGACAACGGGCCAGCCTTGCGCCCATAGAAGATCACCAGGGTCGAACGCTCCTGGCGCAGCGCCTGCAGGTCGCTGCGCAACCAGGCCTGCACCTGCCGCGCCCGGGCCCGCTGCTGGGCATCGCGTGGATAGAGCGGTGCCTGCGGGAACAGTTCGTCCAGGTACTCGGTGATCGCCGAGGACTCGGAGAGCGCGAAGCCACCCTGCTCCAGGGTCGGCACCCGCTGGGTCAGGGACAAGCCGGCGTACGCCTGCGACTGCTGCTCATGGGCGTCCAGGTCGAGGGGGTGAAGATCGAATTCGAGGGCCTTTTCCCGCAGCGCGACAAATACCGACAGGGCATAGGGACTGGTGTACTGGGCATCGACATATAAACGCAGACGGGCATCGTTCACGGCAGACTCTCCTTGGAATGAGAGCGACACGCTACGGGATCTGCCCGGACAAATGAAATCAACGATTTTCATGGGCGTATTCCCGAGCGGAATACTGGGAATTGGGCTATGGTAAAGGCCGCTGCTCCAGGCTCGTTTCCTGGTAAGCGAATGTTCCGGATTTTGAAACTCATGGATGAATCGATGAACTCACAACAGCTTTTCCCGCAAATTGGCAAGGTCATCGCCAGCACTGGCAGTCGCCGTTTTCCGCGGATGTTGCACGACCTCATTCTCACCCAGTTGTCAGTCGACGCCACCCACATCCGCAAGCTGCCGATACACCCGCAAACCACCCCCTATCGGCCCATGCCGGCAGCCAGGTCATCACCCATGGCGAACCGATCTCCCCGGCGTCCAACGCCAAGGAATCGGCCCTGCACCTGACCCGGCGCAAGGATGACTGCAGCTATACCCTCTCGGTGTACCGTTCGAACCATTCGCAGCAGTTCTCCGCACAGGAAAGGAGCATCCTGCAGGACTTCTCCCCGCTGCTGCTGCCGATGGTTGAAAAGCACATCAGCGCCCTGCAACCCCTGTCGCCCCCGCTGGACAGCCAGCCCGGCCAACTCGACGACATGGAGAGCCAGGGGCTGCAGGCGTTGCGCCTGCGTTTTGTCGATCGCCTGGCGCAGTCGGGGCTGACACTGTCCAACCGTGAAACGGACGTCTGCGTCGGCCTGCTGTCCGGGCGCACGGCACCGGTGCTGGCCGAAATGCTCCAGCTGAAGGTCAATACCGTGGAGAGCTACCTCAAGCGCGCGTCCATCAAGCTGGGCATCAGCGGACGCCACTCGCTGATGCGCTGGATGTACGCGGCGGAGGAAGCGCCGGCGCCGGTGGTGCCGGCAGCGCCCGTGTAACCGTCTCCTGCCAGTGGACCGGCGAGGGGATTGCAGCATGCGATCCCCCGCCTCTCTCAATCGCGCGCCAGCGCCTCGATCGGGTCGAGCCGCGAGGCGTTGCGCGCCGGTACGAAGCCGAACACGATGCCGATCAGCGTCGAACAGATCACCGCCGTGGCGATCGCCCCCAGGGAAAACACCATCTGCCATTCCTTGATGAACAGCGAGAACAGGTAGCCGATCCCGAATGACAGCGAGATGCCGATCATCCCGCCAATCAGGCAGACCATCACCGCTTCCACCAGGAACTGCTGGCGAATGTCCGACTGGCGCGCACCGACCGCCATGCGGATGCCGATCTCGCGGGTACGCTCGGTGACCGACACCAGCATGATGTTCATCACGCCGATGCCGCCCACCGCCAGGGAAATCACCGCGATCAGCGACAGCAGCAGCGCCAGCGAGCGGCTGGTCTTGTCCACCGTCTGCATGATGTTGTCGAGGTTGTTGGTGAAGAAATCCTTGGTGCCGTGGCGCTGCTGCATCAGCTTGATCACGTTGTCCTCGACCACCTTGCTCGGCTGCCCGTCCTTGATCCGCACCATGATGCTGTCCAGGTAGCGTTGCCCGAGCAGGCGGCCCGCCGCGGTCTCGTAGGGTACCCAGACGTTCAACTGCTTGCTGGAGGTGAAGATGTTCTTGTTGTCGGCCGTGACCCCGATCACCGTGCAGGGCAGGTTGTCCAGCAGGATCACCTGGCCCAGCGGATCGACATTCGGACCGAACAGGCGATTGCGCGTGTTGTGGTCGATCACCACCACCTGGGCCTGGCGCCGGGCGTCGCTTTCGCTGAAGGCAATGCCCTGCGCCAGCTTCAACCCGCGAACCTGGAAGTAGCGATCACTGACTCCGTTGACCTGGGCATCGAGATCGACGTTCTGGTAGCGCAGGAGCATATTGCGTCCGACCATGGGCGTGGCGCTGTCGACGTAGTACAGCTGGCTCAGCGCGAGCACATCGGCCGGCACCAGGGTCTCGATCCGGCTGGCCCGGCTGTCGCCGAAACTGGTCCCCGGGTAGATGTCGATGGTGTTGCTGCCGATCGCCTGGATGTCCTTGAGCACATAACGCTTGGCCCCCTCGCCGATGGCCGAGATCGACACCACCGATGTGATGCCGATGACGATGCCGAGCATGGTCAGCAGCGTGCGCATGCGGTGCGAGATCAGCGCCACCCAGGCCATGTTGAAGGCCTCCTTGAACAGCCCGAAGCCAGCCACCAGGCGCCCTGTGCTCTTGGACGCCAGGGTGGCCTTGTGGGTGCCCGCCGTCTCGTCGGTGGGGCGCTCGTTGGCCCGGTCGCTGATGATCTCGCCATCGCGCACCTCGATGATCCGCTCGGCATTGGCGGCCACCTTGGGGTCATGGGTGACGATGATCACCGTATGCCCGGCAGCATGCAGTTCCTGAAGAATCTGCATCACCTCCTTGCCGCTGTGGGTGTCCAGCGCACCGGTGGGTTCGTCGGCAAGAATCACCTCGCCGCCGTTCATCAGTGCCCGGGCGATACTCACCCGCTGCTGCTGGCCACCGGAGAGCTGGCTCGGCCGATTCTCCAGGTGTGCGGCCAGGCCGAGGCGGCCGAGCAGTTCGCGGGCCCGGCCATGGCGCCGGGACTCGCCGGTACCGGCATAGATCGCCGGCATCTCGACGTTGTGCATGGCGCTCAGGTGCGGCAGCAGGTGGTAGCGCTGGAAGATGAAACCGAAATAGTCGCGGCGCAGTTCGGCCAGTTCCTCGCTGCCCAGGTCGCGGGTCTCGCGACCGTTGATCCTGTAGCTGCCGGCGGTGGCGTAGTCGAGGCAACCGAGGATGTTCATCAGGGTCGACTTGCCCGAACCCGAGGCGCCGGTGATCGCCACCATTTCCCCGGCATGAATGCTCAGGTCGATGTTCTTCAGCGCGGTGAACTCACGTTCCCCGGCCATGAAGCTGCGGCTGATGCCGCGCAGTTCCAGCAGTGGCTGCGTCATTGGCCGGCTCCCGCCACCGCTGGCGTCGGTTCGCCGATCACCACCTTGTCGCCTTCGGCCAGACCTTCGCTGATCTGCACCTTGACGTTGTTGTTGATCCCGGTGCGCACCTTGCGCTCATGGGCCACGCCCTTGGCGTCGACCACCCGCACCGGGAAACGGCCATCGGCGTCGCGCGGGCCGAGGGCCGCGACCGGCACCGTGAGCACCGACTTGGCGGTGTCGAGGACGATACGCACCTGGGCGGTCATGGAAATCCGCAGGCGATGGTCGGGGTTGGGCACGTCGAACAGCGCGTTGTAGAACACCGCGGTGTTCTGCTTGGGCGTGCCGGCGGTCTGGGTCTCCACGAAGTTCTGCGGTGCCGGCTCGGTGCCACGCAGCTTGGCGTAGTAGCGCTTGTCCGCCTCGCCGAGGATGGTGAAGTACACCTCCTGGCCGGGGCTGATATGGATCACGTCGGCTTCCGAGACCTGGGCCTTGACGGTCATGGTGTCCAGGTCAGCCAGCTTGAGCAGTACCGGTGCCAACTGGTTGGCGATCACGGTCTGGCCTTCCTGGGTGACGATGCCCACCACGTCGCCATCGATCGGCGCGACGATGCGGGTATAGGCCAGGTTGATCTTGGCCGTGTCGATCTGCACCTGCGCACTCTTGATCTGCGCCTCGAGGGCGCCGAGGTTGGCCCGCTGCACCTCATAGTTGGATTCGGCGGTCTCGAAATCCTGCCGGGAGATCGCCGCATCGCTCTGCAGCCCCAGGTAACGCTCATAGACCGCCTTGGTCTGCTTGAGCTGGGCCTGGGTCGCGCGCCGTTGCGCCTGCAGGTTTTCCTCATCGACCTGGGCCTGGCGCAGGGTGTTCTGCAGCACCTGCGGGTCGATCTCGGCCAACCACTGGCCGCGCCTAACCTTGTCGCCGACCTTGACCTTGAGGGATTTCAACTGCCCGGAAACCTGGGCGCCGACATCGACCTGGCGGATGCCTTCGAGCACTCCGGTCGCCAGCACCGTGTTCTCGATATCGCTGCGCTCGACCGTGGCGATCAGGTACTGCGGCGGCTCGGCCGGCGCCTGCACCGCATAGAACACCAGGCCTGCGACCAGCACCAGCGCCAGCCCGATACCCGTCTTGCGAAACTTCGTTTTTTTCATAAGTGACCATCAATACCTTGAGAAATACCTGAAATCGAACCCGGGGACGGGGCGTCTCACGACACCCCCTCCTCCACGGCAGCAGACAATCGGCCCAGCCACCAGGCCGCCAGCTGGCTCACGGCGGGCGCCTTGAGCAGGCTGAAATGGTTGCCCGGCCCATACCAGACCGTCAGTTCGTCGACCTGGGCGCTCCAGCCGGCGACCATCGCCTGTTGCTCGCGCTGGTTGCCGGCCGCGTCCAGGGTCGGATCGTCCGCCAGCACCAGGCTGGCCCGACCGACAAAACGCCGCTGCGGCCGATAGACGGTACGCAGTGCGCTGGCGAAGGTCCGCGCCGGGCCATGCATGGCCTGCGGCGCCGCCCGTGCCGAAAGCAGACCGACCCGGACCATGCCGGCATGCAGTTGCGCCAGTTGGGTGTTGTCGTCCTGTTCGGCGAAGGCCTGCGCATCGATGCCCAGGGACTTGCCCGAGGCCAACTGCATCGCCTCGACCAGCCGCTGCAGGGCCGCAGTGGTGGTATAGGGCTTGCCGATCACGCTGTTGCCGCCGGGCGACTCGCTGTCGATCAACGTCAGCGAGGCCACCTCGCGCCCGGCCGCCTGCAACCGGGTGGCCATTTCGAAGGCCACCCAGCCACCGAAGGAATGCCCGACCAGATGCAACGGCCCCTCCGGGCAGGCCTGCTCCAGCGCCTGCAGATACAACTGCGCGGCACTCTCGACACAACTGTGCGGCACCGACTCGCCATCCAGCCCGCGGGGCTGCAGGCCGATCACCGGCCAGTCCGGCCCGAGGGCATCGGTGAGCCCGATAAACCCGGTGACACTGTCCCCGGCACCGGGCACACAGAAGATCGGCGTGCGACCGGCGCGGCCCTGCTGGATCGTCAACAGCGGCTGGTGCACGCTGCCCGGCGCCACCTGCGCACGCTCCAGGGCGTCGCCGAGCGCCTGGCCGAGGACCTGGACATGCGGCGCCTGCATCATGCTCAAGTGATCGCCCGGTACCTCGATGCAGCGCAGTTCGCCACGCCCCAGGGCCTCTGCCCAGCCCAGCGACTCGCTGCGCCGCGCCAGCTCGCTGGTACGCTCGCCGGCCCGGAACAGGTGCACCGGCATGCCGATCGGGTGCAGGCGGTAATGGGCCAAGGCATGCCCGTGGGCCACCTCGCGATCGATGAACGGCCACAACGCCTGCGACGATACCGAACCGAGACTGGCCGGCAGCAACTGCCGTTCGCGGCAGTGCTCCAGCAGGCCGTCGAAATCGAAGCGGTCCAGGTCCTGCTCCAACTGCCGCACCTGCGCCAAGCCATCGCTGCCCGCCGGCCCTTCGACGGTGAGCCAGGCCGAGCATTGCAGCAGCAGGTGGCGCTTGTGCGCCGCCTCACCGGCCCAGCGCGCCTTGCCCTGGTCGGTCAGCCGCGGCACGTAGCTGTCAAGCAGGCCGAGGAACTGCACCGGCTGGTCCTGGCCCAGCAACTGGACAGCGATCTCGTAGGCCAGTACTCCCCCGAACGACCAGCCGGCCAGGCGATACGGCCCCTGCGGCTGCACCTCGCGGATCAGTTCCACCAGCCGTGCCGCCAGGCACTCCATGGTCCGCAACTGCGGCTGGCCCAGGGCGATGCCCGGCAGGCCGTAGATCGGGAAATCGCCGGGCAGGTGCTGGCCCAGCACCGGGAAATAGGCATCCGCACCACTGAACTCATGCACCAGGAACAGCCCCGGCTGACTGCCGCCGGCCCGCACGGTGATCACCTCGTCGCGCCCTTGCGGCGCGGCGCCGCGCTGGCTGAGCAAGGTGGCGAGCGATTCGACGCTGGCATGCTGGAACAACTCCGCCAGCGACACTGGCAGGCCCGCCTGTTCCAGCAGGTTGACCAGGCGGATCGCCAACAGCGAATGGCCTCCCAGCTCGAAGAAGTTGTCGTGGCGACCGATCCGCTCGACCTTGAGCACGTCGGCCCAGAGCTGCGCCAGGGTCTGCTCGAGCGGGTTCGCCGGAGCGACATGGGCACGGCTGGCGAAGTCCTCGATGAGCGGCACCGGCAGCGCCTTGCGATCGAGCTTGCCGTTGGCGGTCAGAGGCAGCAGAGGCAACCGCACATAGGCCGACGGCACCATGTAGTCCGGCAATTGCCCGAGCAGATGGTTGCGCAGTTCCTCGACCTCCGGCGCCACGCCTTCGCCGATCGCCGTGAAGTAGGCCACCAGGCGCTTGTCGCCCGGCGCCAGCTCATGTACCTGCACGGCGACCTCGCGAACCTGCGGGTGCCGGCCCAGGCGGGTCTCGATCTCGCCCAGTTCGATGCGGAAGCCACGGATCTTCACCTGGCCGTCGTTGCGCCCGAGGTACTCCAGGTTGCCATCGGCGCGCCAGCGCACCAGGTCGCCGGTGCGATACATCAGGCTGCCCGGCAGCGGGTTGAACGGGTCGGCGAGGAATTTCTCCGCCGTCAGTTCCGGCTGGTTCAGGTAGCCCTTCGCCACGCCCGCGCCACCGACATACAACTCACCGACCACGCCCACCGGCACCGGCTGCCGCCGGGCATCCAGCACATAGGCGCGGGCGTTGCCGATCGGCCGACCGATAGGGATGCTGCCCTCGGCCACCGTGGTGATCTCGAAGGTGGTGGAGAAGGTCGTGGCCTCGGTCGGGCCGTAGCCATTGAGCAGATGCCGGGGGGCCCCGTGCCTGAGCACCCGCTCGATCACGGCCGGGTCGAGCACATCGCCACCGACGATCAGGTAGCGCAGGCCACGCAAAGCCTCCATCAAGCCGTCGGCGTACTGCTGGAACAGGCCGGCGGTCATCCACAACACACTGACGGCCTGCTCCTGCAACAACGCCCCCAGCACATCACGCGACAGCAGGTCGCCCTGGTCGACCACCACGACGCAACCGCCGTTGAGCAACGGTGCCCAGACCTCCAGGGTACTGGCGTCGAACGCCGGGTTGGAAGCGAAGGCCACCCGGTCGTGCTCGTTGAAATCGGCGTAGCCGTTGTTGATCACCAACCGCGTGATCGCCCGGTGCGGCACCAGCACACCCTTGGGGGTACCGGTGGAGCCGGAGGTGTACATGAGGTAGGCCACCGTCTCGGACGACTGCGGCAGATCCGGGTTGTGCTCCGGCCGCCAGTCGAGGGCCAGGCTGTCCAGCTCGACCCGGGGCAATGCCAGGTCGGCCAGCTCATCACCACGCGTCAACAGCAGCACCGCCCGGCTGTCTTCAAGCATGAAGCGCTGGCGTTCGACCGGGGCATTGATGTCCAGCGGCACGTACACCGCTGCGCACTTGCTGATCGCCAACTGGCTGGCCAGCAGGTCCGCCGAGCGCTCCAGCAGGATCGCCACCGTGTCACCCGGCGCCACGCCGAGGGCCAGCAGGTGATGGGCCAAGCGGTTGGCCCGGGCGTTCAAGGCGCGGTAGCTGAGGCTCTGTGTCCCGTGCACCAGCGCCTGGGCCTCGGGACGGGCCAGGGCCTGCGCCTCGAACAGCCGGTGCACGGTCTGCAGGTGCGGATACTCGCGCGTGGTCGCGTTGAATCCGTCCAGCAACTGCCGACGCTGATCGCCCGGCAGCACCGACAGTTGCTCGATCGGCAAGGTCGGTTGCTGCTCCAGGGCCTGCGCCAGGTTCTCCAGCACCGCGTGCATCAGGTCGCAGACCCGCTGCGCACCGATCTGTGCCGGTGCCAGCGCGGTCAGGGCGAAGTCCTCGCCCAGGTCGTCGACGCTGAGGGTCAACAGGTAGTTGGTACGTTCCTCGGCCTTGAGCAACTCGATGCCCTGCCAGGCGCCCCGAACCTCATCGTCTGCCGCCGTTGCCGAGGCTCCGTGCCGGTAATTGAGCAAGGCACTGAACAGCGGCGTGCCAGCGGCCACGCCGCTGCAACGCTGCATCAGCGCCAGCGGCGCATGTTCATGGGCCAGCAGCCGGGCCAGGCGCCCATGGGTGGCCTGCAGGGCCTCGCGTACCGGCCGGGCGTCGATGTCGACGCGCAACGGCAAGGTATTGATGAAGACCCCCAGGGCCCGCTCGGCGCCCTCGCCGCCCTGCAGGCGCCCGAGCAGCACGGTGCCGAACACCACCTGCTCACGGGCCGCCGCCACCCCGAGCAACCGCGCCCAGGCCAGGTGCACCAGGCTCGCGGCGCTGACGCCCAGTTGCCGAGCCTGCTGGCGCAGGCGTCGGCTCAATGCCGGATCGACCGGCCGCTGGCGCTCCTCGACGCCACCGCCATTGCTCTGAACGTCCCGCAGGCCGAACGGCAGGGTCGGCTCATCGATGTCCCCCAGTTGCTCGCGGAAGAACGTCTCGTGCTCCTGCTCGCTCATGCCCAGACGGGCCTGGGCCACGTAGTTGCGGTAAGGCACCGCGGCGCCCAGCCGTTCGCCATGGCCGAGCAGGCAGGCTTGCAGTTCCTGCTGCAACACTTCCAGCGCGACGTGATCCATGACCAGGTGATGGAACAACAGCAGACCGATGATCCGGCCATTGGCCGGATCGGCGCAGTGCACCAGGCGCAGCAACGGCGCTCGGGTGATGTCCAGGCGATAGTGGCGGGTATCGAAGCGCGCCAGCAACTGGCTGGACACCTCCCCGTCGGCCGGATCCAGCGACACCGCCTCGCACACCAGCGGCGCCTCGCGCAGCACCACCTGCAACGGTTCCGGCAGGCCGTCCCAGAGGACCGCGCTGCGCAGGATGTCATTGCGTTCGATCACCTGCCCCAGAGCCTGGCTGAAGGCGTCCAGGCGCTCCCGGCTGGCAAAGGCGAATTGCGCCTGCAGCAGGTACGGGTCGCCTTCGCTGGCGGCCAGGTGGTGGTAGAGAATCCCCGCCTGCAACGGCGCCAGCGGGTAGATGTCCTGCACGTTGGCGCTGCCACCCGGCACGCTGGCGACGATCCGGTCGATGGCCTCCTGCTCCAGTGTCACCAGCGCCAGGTCAGCCGGCGTGATCCGCCGGGCACCGGCCCGAATGCGGTTGGCCGGGATCTCGATCTCGCGCCCCGCGCCGAGGCTGGCGGCAAAGGCGGCCAGGGTCGGCTGGCCGAACAGCACCCGCACATCGGCCGTCAGGCCAAGCCGGCGCATGCGTCCGATCAGGCTGACCGCCAGCAGCGAGTGACCGCCCAGCTCGAAGAAGTTGTCGTGGCGCCCTACACGCTCGACATTCAGCAGCTGCGCCCAGAGCCGGGCCATCAGTATTTCAGTTTCACCCAGCGGTGCCTCGTACTCGCGCACGACCAGGGCCGCCTGGTCCGGCGCAGGCAGCGCCTTGCGATCGAGCTTGCCGTTGGGGCTCAGCGGCAACGCTGCCAAGTGCACGAACAGCGCCGGGACCATGTAGTCCGGCAGTTGCTCCAGCAGATGGGCCCGCAACGCATCGATGTCCTGGACCTCGGCCGCCGTGTAGTAGGCCACCAGGCGCTTGTCGCCCGCGACGTCCTCACGGGCCACCACCACCGCCTCCTGCACCGCCGGGAAGGCGGTCAGGCGCGCCTGGATCTCGCCCAGTTCGATACGCAGGCCGCGGATCTTCACCTGGTCGTCGTTACGCCCCAGGTACTCGATGTTGCCGTCCGCCAGGTAGCGGCCGACATCGCCCGTGCGGTACATCCGGGCCTCCGGCGTCGTGCCGAACGGATCGTCGAGGAAACGTTCCGCAGTCAGTTCGGGGCGATTGAGGTAACCGCGTGCCACCTGCACCCCGCCGATGTACAGCTCACCGACCACACCCAGCGGTACCGGCTGCATCTGTGGGTCGAGCAGGTACATCCGGGTGTTGGCGATCGGTTTGCCGATCGGCGTGTTGTCCGGGGTCTGCTCGATCGGGCCGGCACAGCTCCAGGCCGTCACGTCCACCGCGGCCTCGGTCGGACCGTAGAGGTTGTGCAGTTCGGCACCCGGCAACTGCGCCTTGAACCGGCGCACCACACTGCCCGGCAAGGCTTCACCGCTGCACATGACCCGTTTCACGCTGGCGCAGCGTTCGGCATCACCGTGGGCCAGGAACATATCGAGCATCGACGGCACGAAATGCAAGGTGGTGATCTGCTCGGCCTGGATCACCTCGCTCAGGTACAGCGGGTCCTTGTGCCCTTGCGGACGCGCCATCACCAGCCGCGCGCCGGTGAACAGCGGCCAGAAGAACTCCCACACCGACACGTCGAAGCTGAACGGAGTTTTCTGCAGCACCGCGTCATCCGGGGTCAGGCCGTATTCGTCCTGCATCCACAGCAGGCGGTTGACCACCGCCGCGTGTTCGTTGATCACGCCCTTGGGCTGGCCGGTGGAGCCGGAGGTGTAGATCACGTAGGCGCTATGCCTTGGGGTCAGTTCACCCACCCACGGGTTGTTCACCGAGCGGTTGTGCCAGGTGTTGCAGTCCAGGTCGATCACCGGTACCGCCACCTCACCCAGCAGGTCGCGGGTGCGGCCCTGCACCAGCACCACCGCCGGTGCGCTGTCAGCGAGCATGTAGGCGATCCGCTCGGCCGGATAGGCCGGGTCCAGCGGTACATAGGCGCCGCCGGCCTTGAGGATCGCCAACAGGCCGACGACCATCTCCAGGCCGCGTTCGACGCAGATCGCCACGCGTGCATCCGGCGCCACACCCTGCTCGCGCAGGTGGTGGGCCAACTGGTTGGCGCGCTGGTTCAGCGCCCGGTAGGTCAGGCGCTCCTCGCCCGCCTGCAGCGCCACGGCTTCCGGCGCCCACTCGACCTGGTCCTGGAACAGGCCATGAAGGGTCTGCGCCAGGTTGTAGCCGGTGTCGGTGGCATTGAAATCCCCCAGCAAGTGCTCGCGCTCGGTCATGTCCAGCAGGTCGATCCGCGCCAACCGGGTCTGGTCGTCGGCGACCATGGCCCGCAGCAGGCGCTCGAAGTAGCCGGCATAACGCTGCATCGTCGACTCGTCGAACAACGCCGTGGCGTACACCAGGCCACCGCTGATGCAGCCCTGGGTCTCGCCCAGGTTCAGGGACAGATCGAACTTGGCGAAATGCCCCGGGGCAGCGATCCCTTCCAACTGCAGGCCACCGGGCACCGCTTCGGCACGCTCGCCCGCCTGCCAGGTCAGCAGGGTCTGGAACAGCGGGCTGTGGGCCAGGCTGCGCGCCGGCCGGATCAGTTCCACCACCTGCTCGAACGGCAGGTCCTGGTGCGCCTGGGCCTCGAGAATGCGCTGGCGAACCTGTGCCAGCAGCGCGGCGACATTCCCGGCGCCGGCCACATCGAGACGAATCGCCAGGGTATTGACGAATAGCCCGATCAGGCCCTCGATCTCCGCGCCCTGGCGGTTGGCGACCGGCGAACCGATCACCACCTCGTCCTGTCCGGCCAGGCGAGCGAGCAGCGCGCCCCAGCCGGCCATCAGGGTCATGTACAGCGTCAGCCCATGGCGCTGGCCGAGCGCCCTGAGCCCCGCGCTCAACGACGCGTCGAGATGGATCTCGACCTGGCCCCCGGCATAGTCCTGACGCGCCGGACGCGGTCGGTCCGTGGGCAGCATCAACAGGGCTGGCGCACCACTCAGGGCCTGCTGCCAGTAGGCGTTCTGCCGCGCCAGCACTTCGCCGCTCAACCACTGCCGCTGCCAGACGGCGAAGTCGCCATACTGCAAGGCCAGGGGCGGCAGCGGGTCATCCTCGCCGCGGCTGAAGGCGGCGTACAGCGCGACCAGCTCGCGGGTCAGCACGTCCATCGACCAGCCATCGGCGATGATGTGGTGCAGGGTCAGCAGCAGTACATGATGCTCCTCGCCGAGGATCGCCAGCCGGCCACGAATCAACGGCCCGCGCGCAAGGTCGAACGGAGCACGGGCTTCATCGCTCAGCAGGTCTTCCAGGGCGGTGGCGGCCTGCGGATGCTGGCGCAGGTCCTCGACCTGCAGGAGCAGGCCGGCCTCAACCGGAGCGATCAGCACCTGGGGTGTTTCATCGCATTCGACGAAACGACTGCGCAGGGTTTCGTGGCGCGCGACGAGGGTCGCCAGCGCCTGTTGCAGGGCCTGGGCCTGCAACTGCCCACGCAGGCGCAGGGCGACGGGAATGTTATAGGCGCTGTTGGCACCGTCCATCTGGGCCAGGAACCACAGCCGCTGCTGGGCGAACGACAGCGGTAGCGCGCCGTCACGGGGAACCGCGACGATGGCCGGCAGGCTGACCGGTGCATCGCTCTGGAGAAACCGTGCCACGGCCGCCAGTTCGGGATTGGCGAACAGCTCGCCCAACGGCAGCTCGCGCTGCAATTGCAGGCGCACCTGGGAAACCATGCGCATCGCCAGCAACGAATGGCCGCCCAGCTCGAAGAAATGGTCCCGGCGACCGACCCGCTCGACCTGCAGCAATTCGCCCCAGATCCGCGCCAGGGTATTTTCCAGCTCGCCTTCGGGCGCCAGGTATTCACGCTGCGACAGGGCCGTCAGCGCCGGCGCCGGCAGCGCCCGGCGGTCGAGCTTGCCATTGGCCGTCAGCGGCAACGCGTCGAGCCGGACATAGGCCACCGGCACCATGTACTCCGGCAGTTGCGTCGCCAACTGCGCGCGCAATTCACCAGGCTCGGGCAAGCCGCCCGATGCCGCCTCGGTCAGATAGGCCACCAGGCGCACCTGGCCGGGCTCATCCTCACGGGCCAGCACCACCGCCTCACGGACGCCCGGCAGGCGGTTGAGGCTGGCCTCGATCTCGCCCAGCTCGATCCGTACACCACGGATCTTCACCTGGTCGTCGTTGCGGCCCAGGTACTCGACGGTACCGTCGGCCCGCCAGCGCGCCAGGTCGCCGGTGCGATACATGCGGGCCTGCGGCAGCGTGCTGAACGGGTCGTCGAGAAAACGCTCGGCGGTCAGTTCCGGGCGGTGCAGATAACCGCGCGCCACCCCGGCCCCCCCGACATACAGCTCGCCGGCCACCCCCACCGGCACCGGACGCAGTTGTTCGTCCAGCAGATAGAGGCGCGCGTTGTCGATCGGCCGACCGATATGCAGCAGCCCGTTCGGCTCGACCTGCCCGGAGGTCGCCACCACCGTGGCCTCGGTCGGGCCGTAGTTGTTGATCACCGCGAAGCCAGGGTCCTCGGCGAACTGCCGCAGGCGGTCGCCGCCGATCAGCAGGGTGCGCAGGGTCGGATGGCCACGGCCCTGGCCAAAGGCATACTCGGCCACCGGCGTCGGCAGGAACGCCACCTGTAACGGCTGCGCCCGCCACCAGTCGAGCAGGCTATCCAGCTCGCCGCTGCCCAGGCTCGCCGGCGGCAGGTGCAGGGTCGCGCCCACGCACAGCGCCGGCCAGACTTCCCAGACCATGGCATCGAAACCGACGCCGGCAACGCTGGCGGTATGGCTGCCGGCACGCAGATCGAAGGCCGCACAGTGCCAGTGCACCAGGTTCTCCACGGTGCCGTGCTCGACCATCACGCCCTTGGGCAGGCCGGTGGAGCCGGAGGTGTAGATCACATAGGCCAGGTGCCGGGCAGCGAGCCCCGCCACGTGCGGATCGCTGACGGGCAGGTCGTGCCAGGTCGGCTGGTCGAGATCGACCAGCGGCACCTGCAACCGGCCCGCCAGCTCGCGGGTGTTGCCCTGGACCAGCACGGCCAGGGGTGCGCTGTCCTCCAGCAGATAGCGGATCCGCTCGGCCGGATGGGCCGGATCGACCGGCACATAGGCGCCGCCGGCCTTGAGAATCGCCAATAGGCCCACCAGCATCCGTGGCCTGCGGGTCACGCAGATCGCCACCCGCTCATCCGCCTGCACACCCAGTGCCCGCAGATGATGGGCCAGCTGGTTGGCCTGACGGTTGAGCTCACGGTAGCTCAGTGCCTGCCCGTCCATCCGCACCGCCACGGCATCCGGCGTGCGCTCGACCTGGCGTTCAAACAACCCGTGCAGGGTATGCCCACGGGGGTACTCGACCTGGCTGGCATTGAAGTCCTGCAGCAACTGCACGCGCTGCGCTTCGTCCAGCAGATTGGCCTGGCCGAGGCTGGCCTGGTCGTTGTCGACCATCGCCTGCAGCACACCACGCAGATAACCGAGATAACGCTCGATGGTGGCCGCGTCGAACAGGGCCGTGGCATAGGTCAGCGAGCCCACCAGTTGCGCGCCGCCGTCACCGAGGTCGAGGGCCAGGTCGAACTTGGCGAACTGCCCGCTGCCGGCCAGCGCCTCCAGTTGCAGGTCGCCCAGTTGCAGCGCCGCCTCATCGTGGTTCTGCCAGGAGAACATGCTCTGGAACAGCGGGCTGTGAGCCAGGCTGCGCTCCGGCCGGGTCAGCTCCACCACCTGCTCGAACGGCAGGTCCTGGTGAGCCTGGGCCTGCAGGGTCCGTTCGCGCACCTGGGCCAGCAGCGCCTCGACGGTCTGCTGCGGGGAGACATCGAGGCGGATCGCCAGGGTGTTGACGAACAGCCCCACCAGGCCTTCCACCTCGGCCCGCTGGCGGTTGGCCACCGGCGAGCCGATCACCAGATCATGCTGCCCGCTGAGGCGCCCCAGCAGCAGGGCCCAGGCGGCCAGCAGGGTCATGTAGGGGGTGGTGCCATGCCGCTGGCCGAGGGCCCTGACTGCGGCGCTCAGGCGTTCATCCAGGGTGAAACCGATCGTGGCGCCGGCGTAGTCCTGGCGGGCCGGACGCGGCCGGTCGGTGGGCACCATCAGCAGGGCTGGCGCGCCGGCCAGGGCCTGTTGCCAGTAGCTGCCCTGCTGCTGCAACAGCTCGCCATCGAGCCAACGCCGTTGCCACACGGCGAAGTCGCCGTACTGCACCGCCAACGGCGGCAGCGGGTCAGGCCGGGCGTGGCGGAAGGCCTCGTAGAGCGCCATCAGCTCGCGGGTCAGCACGCCCATCGACCAGCCATCGGAGACGATATGGTGCAGGGTCAGCAGCAGCACATGGTGCCGGTCGGCCAGGCACAGCAGACGGCCACGGATCAGCGGCCCCTGTTGCAGGTCGAACGGTTCGCCGGCTTCCTCGCGCAGGCGCGCCTGGACGCAAGCTTGGGCATCGGGGGTCGCGCGCAGGTCCTCGATGGCGAACCGCAGCCCCTGGCCGACCGGAGCGATCTCCACCCGTGGCTCGTCACCGTGCAGGACGAAACGACTGCGCAGGGTCTCGTGACGCTCGACGATACGCGCCAGCGCCCGTTGCAGCGCCTGGCTGTCCAGCGGGCCGTGCAGGCCCAGGCCGACCGGAATGTTGTAGGCGCTGCTCGCGGCGCCCATCTGCGCCAGGAACCACAGCCGCTGCTGGGCGAACGACAGTGGCAGCGCCTGGTCCCGCGCCACCGCGAGAATGTCCGGCAGGGTACTGCGGGCCGCCTGGCCGAGGGTTTCGGCCACCGCCGCCAGCTCGGCATTGGCGAACAGTTGCGCCAGCGCCAATTCCACGCCGAGGCGCTGGCGGACCTGCGCCACCATGCGCATCGCCAGCAGCGAGTGCCCGCCCAGTTCGAAGAAATGATCGCGGCGACCGACCCGCTCGACCTGCAACACCTCGCTCCAGATCTGCGCCAGGGTGATTTCCAGCTCGCCCTCGGGCGCTTCGTACTCGCGGGTGAACAGGTCATCCAGCTCGGGCCTGGGCAGCGCCCGACGATCGAGCTTGCCGTTGGCCGTGAGCGGCAGCGCGGCCAGCTTCACATAGGCGGCCGGCACCATGTAGTCCGGCAGGTGGGCCTGCAGCCAGGCCCGCAGTTCGGCGGTTTCCAACGCATCGACCTGCGCCTGCTCGGTGAAATAGGCCACCAGCCGCGCTTGCCCCGGCTGGTCCTCGCGGGCCAGCACCACCGCTTCCTGGATACCGGGAAGCTGGTTGAGCCGGCTCTCGATCTCGCCCAGCTCGATGCGCATGCCGCGGATCTTCACCTGGTCGTCGTTGCGTCCCAGGTACTCGAGGGTGCCATCGAGCTGCCAGCGGGCCAGGTCGCCGGTGCGGTACATGCGCGCCCGGGGATCATCGCTGAACGGGTCGTGGAGAAAACGTTCGGCGGTCAGTTCCGGGCGGTTGAGGTAACCGCGGGCGACGCCGGCACCGCCGACATACAGCTCACCGGCCACCCCCAGCGGCACCGGGCGTTGGCGTTCGTCGAGCAGGTAGACTCGCGCATTGCTCATCGGCTTGCCGATATGCAGGAGCTGCCCGGCCTCGACCCGCCCCGAGGTGGCGACCACCGTGGCCTCGGTCGGACCATAGTTGTTGATCACCTCGAAGGTCTGGTTGCGGCTGAACTGGCGCAGGCGGTCACCGCCAATCAGCAGTGTACGCAGGGTCGGGTGTTCGAGGTTGCGGGCAAAGGCGTGTTCGGCGATCGGCGTCGGCAGGAAGCTGACGTCCAGCGGCTGCGCGCACCACCAGTCGAGCAGGCCGTCGACATCCTCGCCGCCCTCGGCCGGCGGCGGCAGGTGCAGGGTCGCCCCGGCGCACAGGGCCGGCCAGACTTCCCAGGCCATGGCGTCGAAGCCGAAACCGGCGACGCTGGAGGTGTGCCGTCCCGGGCACAGATCGAAGGCCGCGCAATGCCAGTCCACCAGGTTGGACACGGTGTGGTGCTCGACCATCACCCCCTTGGGCAGCCCGGTGGAACCGGAGGTGTAGATCACATAGGCCAGGTGCCGGGGATCAGGGGTCGGCAGTTGCCCGCTGGCGACGGTGTGCTCCTGCCAGAACGGTTTGTCGAGGTTGATCACCGGCACCGCCAGTTCCGGCAGACGGGCCAGCAGGTCGTCCTGGGTCAGCACCGCCACCGGTGCGCTGTCGTCGAGCAGGTAACGCAGGCGCTCGGCCGGATGGGCCGGATCGATCGGCACATAGCCGGCCCCGGCCTTGAGGATCGCCAGCAACCCGACCAGGGTATCGAGCCCGCGCCGGGCAACGATCGCCACCCGCTGGTCGGGGCGGACGCCGAGTTCACCCAGGTGGTGGGCCAGGACCTCGGCCTGCCGGTTCAACTCGGCATAACTCAATGATTGTCCCTGGCACACCGCAGCCACCGCCTGCGGCTGTTCGGCAGCCCGGGCGACGATGCGCTGGTGCAGGGTCAACCCTTGCCGGTAGTCGGCCTGGCTGGCGTTGAAGCCCTCCAGCAACAGCTCGCGCTCATCCATCGGCAGGATCGACAGTTGCTCCAGCAACGCCTGCGGACTCTGTTCGAGGGCCTGCGCCAGTTGCTCCAGGGCCGTGCGCATGTAGTCACACACCCGCTGCCCGTCGATCTGCGAACTGGCCAGCAGGGCCAGGCGGAAGTCCTCGCCCTGATCGTCGACGCTCAGGGTCAGGGGGTAGTTGGTGCGCTCCTCGGAACTCAGCGGGGTGATGCCATGCCAGGCCGAGGCCGCGTCGCTGGCGCTGGCAGCCACCGCCAGACCGTTGTGCCGGTAGTTGAGCAGGCTGCTGAACAGCGGCGTCGGCACCTCGACCCCACTGCAGCGCTGGGCCAGCGCCAGCGGTGCGTGTTCGTGGCGCATCAGCGCGGTGAGCCGGGCCTGGGTCGCACGGACCCCGGCCTGGACCGTCAGGCCGCCGATATCGACCCGCACCGGCAGCGTGTTGATGAAGATCCCCAGCGCCCGGTCGCCATCGCCACCGCCCTGCATGCGGCCCATCAGCACCGTGCCAAAGACCACGCTGCGCCTGCCCGACAACGCCGCCAGCACCTGGCCCCAGGCCAGGTGGAACAGGCTGGCGACACTCGCCCCCTGCTGCCGGGCCAGGGCCCGCAGCCGAAGGTTCAGTTGCGGCTCCAGCGCCAGATTGAATTCGTCGATGGCCGTGCCGTCGCCCTGCACGTCCTGCAGGCCGTAGGGCAAGGTCGGCTCGTCGATCTCCGCCAGCATCTCGCGGAAGAAGCTTTCATGCTCCGCCTGGCTGATTCCCAGGCGGGCCTGGGCCACATAGTTGCGAAACGGCACCGGCTGGCCCAGTTGCCCACCCTGCCCGCGCAGGAACGCGCCCATCTCATGGCGCACCACGTCCAGTGCGCTATGGTCCAGGGCCATGTGGTGGAACAGCAACATCGCCACCAGCCGCTGCGCGGCTTCATCGCGGGCGTACACCAGGCGGATCAGCGGTGCCCGGCTCACATCGAGGCGATAGTGGCGAGCGTCGAAACGCTCGTGCAACCGTTGCAGCGCCTCACCCTCGTGCGGTTCGAGCAGCACCTCTTCCACCACCAGTTCGGCCTTGCGCCAGACCACCTGTACCGGACTTTCCAGGCCCTCCCAGAGCACTGCGGTGCGCAGGATGTCGTGGCGGTCGATGACCTTCTGCAAGGCCTGGGCGAAAGCCGTCAGCCGCTCCAGGTCGGCGAAGGCGAACTGTGACTGCATGACATAGGGATCCCCCTGCGTCGCACTGGCGTGGTGGAACAGGATGCCCTCCTGCAACGGTGCCAGCGGGTAGATATCCTGCACGTTGGCGACCCCGCCCGGTACCTGGGCGACGATCCGGTCGATCTGCTCCTGGTCCAGATTGGCCAGGGGCAGCATCGCCGGGGTGATGCGGGTGGTCCCGGCCTCGATGGCGTTGGCCGGCACCGTCACCTGGCCGCTCGCCGCCGGCGAATAGGAACCGTCGCGGATCATGCCGATCAGCACCGGTTTGTACTCGCGCAGGCGCGCCAGCAGTTCAGGCTCGGTCAGTGCCTGCTTGTTACCCTGTACGATCAGTTGATCGTTCCTGACAGCCAGTTGGATGCCTTTTGCCTTCAATATGGCCAGCAGTTCCGTCACGTTCACAAGGCGATCTCCATTTGTTCGGTAATTGCGGCGTATCCGGCCAACGTCGGTTGTTCGAACAGCGCCCTCATGTCGGCTTCCATGCCTTCCTGGTGCAGACGGCCGATCAGGCTGACGGCCAGCAGTGAGTGCCCACCCAGCTCGAAGAAGTTGTCGTGGCGCCCTACACGCTCGACATTCAGCAGTTCCGCCCAGAGCCGGGCCATCAGTATTTCGGTTTCACCCAGCGGTGCCTCGTACTCGCGCACGACCAGGGCCGCCTGGTCCGGCGCCGGCAGCGCCTTGCGATCGAGCTTGCCGTTGGGGCTCAGCGGCAACGCTGCCAGGTGCACGAACAGCGCCGGAACCATGTAGTCCGGCAGTTGCTCCAGCAGATGGGCCCGCAGCGCATCGATGTCCTGGACCTCGGCCGCCGTGTAGTAGGCCACCAGGCGCTTGTCGCCCGCGACGTCCTCACGGGCCACCACCACCGCCTCCTGCACCGCCGGGAAGGCGGTCAGGCGCGCCTGGATCTCGCCCAGTTCGATACGCAGGCCGCGGATCTTCACCTGGTCGTCGTTACGCCCCAGGTACTCGATGTTGCCGTCCGCCAGGTAGCGGCCGACATCGCCCGTGCGGTACATCCGGGCCTCCGGCGTCGTGCCGAACGGATCGTCGAGGAAACGTTCCGCGGTCAGCTCGGGACGATTGAGGTAACCGCGTGCCACCTGCACCCCGCCGATGTACAGCTCACCGACCACACCCAGCGGTACCGGCTGCATCTGAGCGTCGAGCAGGTACATCCGGGTGTTGGCGATCGGTTTGCCGATCGGCGTGTTGTCCGGGGTCTGCTCGATCGGGCCGGCACAGTTCCAGGCCGTCACGTCCACCGCGGCCTCGGTCGGGCCATAGAGATTGTGCAACCCGACATGCGGCAACTGCGCCTTGAACCGCCGCACTACGCTGCCCGGCAAGGCCTCACCGCTGCACATCACCCGCTGGACGCTGGCACAACGGCTGACATCGCCATGGGCCAGGAAGAGGTCGAGCATCGACGGTACGAAGTGCAAGGTGGTGATCTGTTCGGCCTTGATCACCTCGCCCAGGTAGATCGGGTCCTTGTGCCCTTGCGGACGCGCCATCACCAGCCGTGCACCGGTGAACAGCGGCCAGAAGAACTCCCAGACCGACACGTCGAAGCTGAACGGGGTTTTCTGCAGCACCGCATCATCCGCAGTCAGGCCGTACTCGTCCTGCATCCACAGCAGGCGGTTGACCACCGCCGCATGTTCGTTGATCACGCCCTTGGGCTGGCCGGTGGAACCGGAGGTGTAGATCACGTAGGCGCTGTGCCGCGGGGTCAGGCCGGGTACCTGTGGATTGTCCGCCGAGCGGTCCTGCCAGGTGTTGCAGTCCAGATCGATCACCGGTGCCGTCGCCTCGCCCAGCAGGTCGCGGGTGCGGCCCTGCACCAGCACCGCCAGCGGCGCGCTGTCAGCGAGCATGTAGGCGATCCGCTCGGCCGGATAGGCCGGGTCCAGCGGCACGTAGGCGCCACCGGCCTTGAGGATCGCCAGCAGGCCAACGACCATGTCCAGACCGCGTTCGACGCAGATCGCCACCCGGCTGTCCGGCCCCACACCCCGCTCGCGCAGGTAGTGGGCCAACTGATTGGCGCGGCGATTCAGTTCGCCGTAGCCCAGGCGCTGCTCGCCGGCGGCCACCGCCTGCGCCTGCGGCGCACGTTCGGCCTGGGCCTCGAACAGGCCATGGAGGGTCCGCTCGAGGTCGTAGGCGACCTCGGTGGCATTGAACGACTCCAGCACCTGCCGACGCTCGCGGTCAGTCAGCACCGGCAGGCGATTGAGCGCCCGCCGCGGCGCCTGCTCCAGCGCCTCGACCAGCCCTTCCAGGGCCGCCAGCATGAAGTCACAGACGCGCTGCGCACCGATGCGGGCCGGCGTCATCGCGGTCATGCTGAAGCCTTCACCCAGGTCGTCGACGTTCAGGCTCAGCGGATAGTTGGTGCGCTCCTCGCTGGCCAGGGTCTCGATGCCCCTCCAGGCACCTGGGGTGGCCTTGTCGAAGAGACCGGCATCACTGTGGCGATAATTGAGCATCGCGCTGAACAGCGGCAGCGATGCGGCCACGCCACTGCAGCGCTGGGCCAGGGCCAGCGAGGCGTGCTCGTGGCCGAGCAGCGCGGTCAGGCGGCCGTGGATCGCCTTGACCCCGGCGCGCGCCGGCGTGTCGTCGATATCGACCCGCAACGGCAGGCTGTTGATGAACATGCCCAACGCCCGGTCGGCACCGTCGCCGCCCTGCATGCGCCCCAGCAGCACCGTGCCGAACACCACCGTCTGCCGGCCGGAAGCGGCCGCCAGCACCCGGGCCCAGGCCAGGTGGAACAGGCTAGCGGCGCTGACCCCGAGCAGCCGTGCCTGCTGGCGCAGCCGAATGGCAAGCTCCAGTGGCAGGCGCTGCCAGGCTTCCTCGATGTCGTGCCCGTCGCCCTGCACGTCCTGCAGGCCGAATGGCAAGGTCGGTTCGTCGATATCGCCAAGCATCTCGCGGAAGAACGCTTCGTGCTCCTGTTCGCTGACGCCCAGGCGCGCCTGGGCCACGTAGTTGCGGTACGGCACCGGCGCGCCGAGTGCATCGGCGCGGCCTTCGATGAAGGCACGCATTTCGTGGCCCACCACTTCCATCGCGGTGTGGTCGACGGCCAGGTGATGGAACAGCAGGATCGCGACGATCCGCTGGCCGACCGGGTCGTTGGCATGCACCAGCTCCACCAGGGGTGCCTGGCGGATATCCAGGCGGTAGTGCCGGGCATCGAAGCGCTGGTGCAACTGCGCCAGGACATCGCCATCAGCGGCCTGCAGCGCGACCTCCCGGATCCGCAGCGGCGCCTGCCGGCGCACCACCTGCAGCGGCCGTTCCAGCCCTTCCCAGTGCACGCTGGTGCGCAGGATGTCGTGGCGGTCGATCACCTGCTGCAGGGCGCCGGTAAAGGCCTGCAGGTCCGCCAGGCTGTCAAAGGCCATCTGCGACTGCAGCAGGTACGGGTCGCCCTGGCCGGCACTCATGTGGTGATAGAGGATGCCTTCCTGCAGCGGTGCCAGCGGGTAGATGTCCTGCACGTTGGCCGCGCCACCGGGGATGGCGGCGACGAGACGGTCGATGCTCGACTGGTCCAGCTCGATCAGCGACAGCAGGTCCGGGGTGATCTGTCGGCAAGCGGCGGGAATGCGGTTTTCCGGTACCTCGACTTCGCGACCGCTGCCGATGGCTGCGGCCAGCGCCGCCAGGGTCGGCTGGTTGAACAGCACCCGCACATCGCTGTCGAGACCGACCTGGCGCATGCGCTCGATCAGCGTCACCGCCAGCAGCGAATGGCCGCCCAGCTCGAAGAAGTGGTCGTGGCGACCCACCCGCTCGACCTTGAGCACCTCGGCCCAGATCTGCGCCAGGGCGATCTCGACGGCCCCTTGCGGGGCCTCGAACGCGCGGCTCAACAGGGCCGCCTGGTCCGGCGCCGGCAGTGCCCGGCGATCGAGCTTGCCGTTGGCGGTCAGCGGCAGCGCATCGAGCTGCACATAGGCCGACGGCACCATATAGTCCGGCAGGTGATCGTGCAGGTAGTCGCTCAGCGTTTCGATCGACAGGCTTTCGTCGGCGCTGAACCAGGCCACCAGACGTCCGTCACGGACCAGCACCACGGCGTCCCTGACCGACGCATGACCGCTCAAGGCCGCCTCGATCTCGCCCGGTTCGATGCGCACCCCGCGGATTTTCAGCTGGTCGTCGTTACGGCCGAGGTAATCGAGATTGCCATCGGCCAGCCACCGCGCCTGGTCGCCGGTACGGTAGAGGCGCGCCTGCGGATCGGCACTGAACGGATCGCGGATGAAACGTTCGGCGGTCAGATCAGGACGATTGAGATAACCCCGCGCCACGCCGGCCCCGCCGATATACAACTCGCCCGCTACGCCGACCGGCACCGGTTGCAGCTGTTCGTCCAGCAGGTAGACCCGGGTATTGGCGATCGGCTTGCCGATATGCAGCACCTGCCCGGCTTCCATCAGGCCGGAGGTCGCCACCACCGTGGCTTCGGTCGGGCCGTAGTTGTTGATCACCGCGAAGCGCTGCGCCTGGCTGAACTGGCGCAGGCGGTCGCCACCGATCAGCAGCGTGCGCAGGGTCGGATGTTCGAGTTGCCGGCTGAAGGCATGTTCGGCCACCGGGGTGGACAGGAAACTCACCTGCAACGGTTGCTGCAACCACCAGCCGAGCAGGCGATCGATGTCCTGGTGATCGATCTGCGCCGGTGGCAGGTGCAGGGTCGCGCCGACGCACAGCGTCGACCAGACTTCCCAGGCCATGGCGTCGAAACCGAAACCGGCGACGCTGGAGGCATGGCCGCCGGGCTGCAGGTCGAAGGCCGTGCGATGCCAGTGCACCAGGTTCTCCACGGTACGGTGCTCGACCATCACCCCTTTCGGCAGACCGGTGGAACCGGAGGTGTAGATCACATAGGCCAGGTGCGCGGGGGTCAACGCGCCCGGCGCCGGGTTGTCGACGGACTGTTCCTGCCAGGTGACCCGGTCCAGCTCCACGACCGGAATCGACAGTGCCGGCAGTTGCCCCCGCCCTTCACTGCGGGTCAGCAAGGCAACCGGTGCGCTGTCTTCGAGCAGGTAACGCTGGCGCTCATCCGGCAGGGCCGGATCGACCGGCACATAACCGGCCCCGGCCTTGAGGATCGCCAACAGGCCCACCAGCATCTGCGGGCCACGACGGACCGAGATCGCCACCCGATCATCCGGCTGCACGCCCAGCGTGCGTAGGTGGTGGGCCAACCGGTTGGCCTGGCGATTGAGCTCGCGGTAGCTGAGCGTCGCGTCGCCCTGCACCACCGCCAGCGCCTCTGGCCGACGCTCGGCCTCGGCCTCGAACAGACCATGGACGGTCTGGCCCTGCGGGAAACCGGCGGCACTGGCATTGAAGCCCACCAGCAGTTGCCGGCGCTCTGCCGCCGGCAGGATCGCCAGACGGTTCAGGGCAAGCGCGCCCCCCTGTTCCAGTGCCTCGGCCAACTGCTCCAGGGCCCGCTGCATGTACCCGGCCACGCGCCGCGCGCCGACCGAAGTCGCCGCCAGCACCCGCAGCCGGAAGTCGAGACCGAGGTCATCGACACTCAGGGTCAGCGGATAGTTGGTGCGCTCCTCGCCGCCCAGCAGGTGAATACCCTGCCAGACATCCCCGGCCTCCGCCGGCAACGCGTCGTGGGCGCTATGGCGGTAGTTGAGCAGAGCACTGAACAGCGGCAGCGCAGGCTCCACCGCGCTGCAGCGCTGGGCCAGGGCCAGCGAGGCATGCTCATGGCCCAGCAGTGCGGTCAGGCGCTCGTGGGTGGCCTTGACCCCTTCACGTACCGCCGTACCGTCCACCTCGACCCGCAGCGGCAGGGTATTGATGAACATCCCCAGGGCCCGGTCGGCCCCCTCGCCGCCCTGCATGCGCCCCATCAGCACCGTGCCGAACACCACCCGGTCCTTGCCGGCGGTGACGCCCAGCACCCGCGCCCAGGCCAGGTGCATCAGGCTCGCCGCACTGACCCCGAGCAGGCGGGCCTGCTCACGCAGCCGGCGGCTCAGGGCCTCGGCCAGCATCAGCGGTGCTTCCTCGATATCCCGGCCATCGCCCTGCACGTCCTGCAGGCCGAACGGCAGGGTCGGCTCGTCGATATCGCCCAGCATGTCGCGGAAGAACGCCTCGTGCTCCTGCTCGCTGACCCCCAGGCGCGCCTGGGCCACATAGTTGCGATACGGCACCGGCGCGGCCAGGCCCGCGCCGCCGCGCTGCAACAGCGCATGCATTTCCTCGACCACCACCGCCATGGCGGTATGGTCCAGTGCCAGGTGGTGGAACATCAGGATCGCGACGATGCGCCGGTTCAGCGGATCGTTGGCATACACCAGTTGCAGCAGCGGCGCCTGACGGATATCCAGGCGGTAGCGGCGGGTCTCGAAGCGCTGCTGCAACTGCTCCAGCACGTCCCCGGCCGCCGGGTCGAGCAGCAGCTCCTGCACCGGCAGTTCGGCCTGCCGGCGCACCAGTTGCAACGGCCGCTCCAGGCCGTCCCAGTGCACGCTGGTACGCAGAATGTCGTGGCGGTCGACCACCTGCTGCAAGGCCTCGATCACCGCCTGCAGATGCACCCGGCTGTCGAAGGCCATCTGCGATTGCAGCAGGTACGGATCGCCCTGTCCGGCGCTCATGTGGTGATAGAGAATGCCTTCCTGCAACGGCGCCAGCGGGTAGATGTCCTGCACGTTGGCCGCCCCGCCGGGTACCGTGGCGACGAGACGATCGATGCTCGCCTGGTCCAGTTCCACCAGGGGCAGCAGTTGCGGAGTGATGTGCTGGCAACCGACCTCGATCAGGTTGCGCGGTACCTCGATCTCGCGACCGCTGCCGATGGCGGCGGCCAGGGCCGCCAGGGTCGGCTGGCTGAACAGCACCCGCACATCGGCATTGAGGCCGGCCTGGCGCATGCGCTCGATCAGCGTCACCGCCAGCAGCGAGTGGCCGCCCAGTTCGAAGAAGTGATCGTGGCGACCCACCTGTTCGACCTTGAGCACCTCGGCCCAGATCCGCGCCAGGGCGGTTTCCACCGCCCCTTGCGGGGCTTCGAACGCCCGACTCGACAGCGCGGCCTGGTCCGGTGCCGGCAACGCCCGGCGGTCGAGCTTGCCGTTGGCGGTCAGCGGCAAGGCGTCGAGCTGCACATAGGCCGAAGGCACCATGTAGTCCGGCAATTGGGCCTGCAGGTGATTGCGCAGCGCTTCGACATCCGGCGCCGCGCCGGCCACGGCAGCGGTGAACCAGGCCACCAGGCGCTTGTCGCCCGGCGCGAGTTCACGCACCAGCACCGCCACATCGCGCACCTGCGGATGGCGGCCCAGGCGGGTCTCGATCTCGCCCAGCTCGATGCGGAAACCACGCAGCTTGACCTGGTTGTCGTTACGGCCCAGATACTCCAGGTTGCCGTCGGCACGCCAGCGCACCAGGTCGCCGCTACGGTACATCAGGCCCTGGGAACTGGGGCTGAACGGATCGACGAGGAACTTCTCGGCGCTCAGTTGCGGCTGGTTCAGGTAGCCCAGGGCAACCCCGAGGCCACCGATGTACAACTCACCGACCACGCCGACCGGCACCGGCTGCTGGCGGGCGTCGAGCACATAGGCGCGTGTGTTGCCGATGGGCCGGCCGATCGGAATGCTGCCGCCCTCGACTGCGGTGATTTCGAAGGTGGTCGAGAAGGTGGTGGCTTCGGTCGGTCCGTAACCGTTGAGCAGATGCTGTGGCGCACCGTCGCGCAGCACCCGCTCGACCACCGCGGGGTCGAGCACATCGCCACCGACGATCAGGTAGCGCAGGCCGCGCAAGGCCGCCAGCAGGCCATCGGCATGCTGGTGGAACAGGCCGGCGGTCATCCACAGCACACTGATCCGCTGCTCGCGCAGCAGGTTCGCCAGGGCCTCGCGGGACAGCAGCACGTCCTGTTCCACCACCACCACACAGCCGCCGTTGAGCAGTGGCGCCCAGACTTCCAGGGTGCTGGCGTCGAACGCCGGGTTGGAGGCGAAAGCCACCCGGTCCTGCTCATTGAACTCGGCATAGCCGTTGTTGAGCACCAGCCGGCTGACCGCCCGATGGGGCACCAGGACCCCCTTGGGCGTACCGGTGGAGCCGGAGGTGTACATGATGTAGGCCGCCGACTCGCTCGACTGCCGCAAGCGTGGGTCATGGTCCGGCTGGCCGTCGAGATCGAGCTGGTCGAGATCGACACGCCGGACCGGATAGCCGAGCGTCTCGCTGCTGCGGGTCAGCAACAGCAGCGCCTGGCTGTCCTCGATCATGAAGGCCTGGCGCTCGGCCGGTGCGTTGATGTCCAGCGGCACATAGACCGCCGCACACTTGCTGATCGCCAGTTGGCTGACCAGCAGGTCCGCCGAGCGCTCCAGCAGGATCGCCAGATGATGGCCGGGCCTCACGCCCAGGCCGATCAGATGATGGGCCAGGCGGTTGGCACGACGGTTGAGTTCGCCATAGTCGAGCACCTGCTCGCCATGGATGAGCGCCGTCGCGTGCGGACGGGCCTCGGCCCGTGCCTCGAACAGGCTGTGCAGGGTCTGCTCGACGGGATAGCGGCGTTCGGTGGCGTTGAAGCCGTGCAGCAGGTGCTCGCGCTCCTGCGGCGGCAGCATCGGCAGCGTCTGCAGCGGCGTCGTCGGCGCGTGCTCCAGGGCATCGACCAGATGCTGCAAGGTCGTGCGCAGGTAGCCGCCGATCCGTTCCAGACCGAGTTCGGCCGGAGCCTGGATCTTGAACGAGAAGTCCTCGCCCAGGTCATCGACGTTGAGCACCAGCGGATAGTTGCTGCGCTCGCGCGCCTGCAGCAGGCGGATGCCGTCCCAGGTCGCCGCCTGCTGCGCCGAAGTCTCGCCCGCGGCGCTATGACGGTAGTTGAACAGGCTGCTGAACAGCGGCAGCGAAGCCGGCACGCCGCTGCAACGCTGGGCCAGGGCCAGCGAGGCGTGCTCGTGGCCGAGCAGTTGCGACAGCCGCCCGTGAGTGGCGCGCAGGGCTTCGCGGACGCCGACGGAGCCCACACTGACCCGCAACGGCAAGGTGTTGATGAACATCCCCAGCGCACGGTCGGCCCCTTCGCCGCCCTGCATCCGCCCCAGCAGTACGGTGCCGAACACCACCTCCTCGCGCCCCGACACCTGCCCCAGCACCCGGGCCCAGGCCAGGTGCAGCAGGCTGGCGGCACTCACGCCGAGCTGGCGGGCCTGCCCGCGCAGGCGTCGGCTCAGGGCCGTGTCCAGGGGCACTGGCAGTTCCTCGATATCGCGGCCATCGCCAGCGACTTCCTGCAGGCCGAAGGCCAGGGTCGGCTCGTCGATATCGCCGAGCATCCCACGGAAGAACGCCTCGTGCTGGGCCTCGCTGGTGCCCAGGCGGGTCTGCGCCACCTGGTTGCGGTACGGCACCGGGGCTGCCAGTTGCGCCATCCGCCCTTGCAGGCTGGCGCTCATCTCGTGCACCAGCACGTCCAGAGCGGTGTGATCCAGCAGAATGTGGTGGAACAGCAGGATGCCGAACCAGCGATCGCCCTGCTCGTCATGGGCATAGGCCAGGCGCAGCAGCGGCGCCTGGTTGAGGTCCAGTCGGTAGTGGCGTGGATCGAAGCGCTGCTGCAGTTGCTCCAGGGCATCGCCGCCGTGCGGATCGCTGTCGATCCGTTCGAGCGCCAGAGGCGCCCGGCGCCAGACCACCTGCACCGGTTCGCCCAGGCCTTGCCAATGCACGCTGGTACGCAGGATGTCGTTGCGCTCGATCACCGCGTCGAGCGCGTGGACGAAGGCGTGCAACTGCTTCAGCCCGGCAAACTCGAACTGGGCCTGCATGACATAAGGGTCGCCGACACTCGTCGCCAGGTGGTGATAGAGAATGCCCGCCTGCAACGGCGCCAGGCCGTAGATATCCTGCACATTGGCGACGCCGCCGGGGATGCTTTCCACCAGACGGTCGATGGACGCCTGGTCGAGATCGGCCAGGGGCAGCAGGTCCGGTGTGATGCGCGGGCAATCGACGGCGATGCGGTTGGCCGGCACCTGCACCTCGACCTGCCCGCCCACGGCCGCCGCCAGGGCCGCCAGGGTCGGCTGGCCGAACAGCACCCGCACATCGGCCGCCAGGCCCTGCTGGCGCATGCGCTCGATCAGCTTGACCGCCAGCAGCGAATGCCCTCCCAGTTCGAAGAAATTGTCGTGGCGCCCGACCTGCCCGACCCGGAGCACTTCGGCCCAGATGCGCGCCAGGGCGACTTCCACCTCGCCTTGCGGCGCCTGGTATTCGCGCACGACCAGGGCCGCCTGGTCCGGTGCCGGCAGCGCCTTGCGATCGAGCTTGCCGTTGGGGCTCAGCGGCAGCGCCGCCAGGTGCACGAACAGCGCCGGAACCATGTAGTCCGGCAGTTGCTCCAGCAGATGGGCCCGCAGCGCATCGATGTCCTGGACCTCGGCCGCCGTGTAGTAGGCCACCAGGCGCTTGTCGCCCGCGACGTCCTCACGGGCCACCACCACCGCTTCCTGAATCGCCGGGAAGGCGCTCAGGCGCGCCTGAATCTCGCCCAGCTCGATACGCAGGCCGCGGATCTTCACCTGGTCGTCGTTACGCCCCAGGTATTCGATATTGCCGTCCGCCAGGTAGCGGCCGATGTCACCGGTGCGGTACATGCGGGCTTCGGCGGCCGGGCTGAACGGATCCTTCAGGAAGCGCTCGGCGGTCAGCTCGGGACGGTTCAGGTAACCGCGCGCCACCTGTACACCACCGATGTACAACTCGCCCACCACGCCCATGGGCACCGGCTGCAGTTGCGCATCCAGCAGGTACATCCGGGTGTTGGCGATCGGCTTGCCGATCGGCGTGTTGTCCGGGGTCTGTGCGAGCGGTTCGCTGCACTCCCAGGCCGTCACGTCCACCGCGGCCTCGGTCGGGCCGTAGAGATTGTGCAACCCGGCGTGCGGCAACTGCGCCTTGAACCGGCGCACCACACTGCCCGGCAGCGCCTCGCCGCTGCAGATCACCCGCTTGACGCCACCGCACAGGGCGCTGTCGCCATGGGCGAGGAAGACGTCGAGCATCGACGGTACGAAATGCAGGGTGGTGATGCGCTCGGCCGCGATCACCTCACTGAGGTAGACCGGGTCCTTGTGCCCTTGCGGACGGGCCATCACCAGCCGTGCGCCGCTGAACAGCGGCCAGAAGAACTCCCACACCGACACGTCGAAGCTGAACGGGGTCTTCTGCAGCACCGCGTCGTCAGGGGTCAGGCCATACTTGTCCTGCATCCACAGCAGACGGTTGACCACCGCCGCGTGTTCGTTGATCACGCCCTTGGGCTGGCCGGTGGAACCGGAGGTGTAGATCACGTAGGCACTGTGCCGTGGGCTGAGTCGTGGAACCTGCGGATTGCTGTCCGGCTGATGGGCCCAGACGTTGTTTTCCAGGTCGATCACCGGCACGGCCAGCTCGCCCAGCAAGCCGCGGGTACGGCCCTCTACCAGCACGACGAGCGGCGTGCTGTCGGCCAGCATGTAGGCGATCCGTTCCTGCGGATAGGCCGGATCCAGCGGCACATAGGCGCCACCGGCCTTGAGGATCGCCAGCAGGCCGATGACCATGTCCAGGCCGCGTTCGACGCAGATCGCCACCCGCGCATCCGGCCCCACGCCCTGCTCGCGCAGGTGATGGGCCAGCTGGTTGGCGCGGCGGTTCAATTGGTCGTAGCTCAGCCACTGCTCGCCGGCCTGCACGGCCGGAGCCTGGGCTGCCTGTACGACCCGGGCCTCGAACAACCCGTGCAGGGTCTGTTCGAGATCGTAGTCGACCGCGGTGGCATTGAGCCCGTCGAGCAGTTGCGCACGCTCGGCCGCGCCCAGCACCGGCAGGCGCTCGACGGCCAACTGCGGCTCGAACTCCAGGGCCTGCACCAGCGCCTCCAGCGCCACCTGCATGTAGTCGCAGATCCGCTGCGCGCCCACTTCGGCCACCTGGGCGACCAGGCGGAAGGCATCGCCCAGATCGTCGACGTTCAGGCTCAGCGGGAAGTTGGTGCGCTCCTCGCTGGTCAGCACCTCGATGCCCTGCCAGGCCTGGCGGGTTTCGGCATCCGGCTCGCCCGCGCTGCCGTGGCGATAGTTGAGCATGGCACTGAACAGCGGCAGCGGCGCCGCCACCCCACTGCAACGCTGGGCCAGGGCCAGCGAGGCGTGCTCGTGACCGAGCAGCGCGGTGAGCCGGTCATGGGTCGCCTTGACTGCGTCGCGTACCGACGCGGCATCGATATCGACCCGCAGCGGCAAGGTATTGATGAACATCCCCAGGGCGCGGTCGCTGCCGGCACCGCCCTGCATGCGACCGAGCAGAACGGTACCGAACACCACCGACGAGCGGCCACTGGTGGCCGCCAGTACCCGGGCCCAGGCCAGGTGGAACAGGCTCGCGGCGCTCACCCCCAGCAGCCGGGCCTGGGCCCGCAGGCGCAGATTCAGGTCGACCGGCAGCCGCTGGCTGGTCTCCTCGATGGCCCGGCCATCGCCCTGCACATCCAGTAGGCCGAATGGCAGGGTCGGCTCGTCGATATCGCCCAGTTGCTCGCGGAAGAAGGCTTCGTGCTCCTCCTCACTGACACCCAGGCGCGCCTGGGCCACGTAGTTGCGATAAGGCACCGCCGCGCCCAGCGGCTCGACCCGCCCCAGCAGGCCGGCCTGCATTTCCTCGCTGACCACCTCAAGGGCGGTATGGTCCAGCACCAGGTGATGGAACAGCAGCACCGCCACCGTGCGTTGATGCACCGCATCGTAGCCGTGCACCAGGCGGATCAGCGGCGCCTGGTTCAGGTCCAGGCGATAGTGGCGGGCGTCGAAACGTGCCTGCAACTGCTCCAGCGCATCGCCGGCCGCCGGCTCCAGGGCCACCTCCTCGACCACCAGCCCGGCCTTGCGCCAGACCACCTGCACCGGCTGGTCCAGGCCCTCCCAGAGCATGCCGGTACGCAGGATATCGTGGCGATCGATGACCTGTTGCAGGGCGGCGGCAAAGGCCTGCAGGCGCTGCGGATCGTCGAAGGCCATCTGCGATTGCAGCAGGTACGGGTCGCCCTGCTCCGCACTCAGGTGGTGATAGAGAATGCCTTCCTGCAGCGGTGCCAGCGGGTAGATGTCCTGCACGTTGGCCGCGCCACCGGGCACGCTGGCGACGATGCGGTCGATGCTCGCCTGGTCCAGTTCGATCAACGGCAGCAGGTCCGGCGTGATCTGCCGGCAATCGGCTGGAATGCGGTTTTCCGGTACCGCCACCGCCCGCCCGCTGCCCACCGCCGCGGCCAGCGCCGCCAGGCTCGGCTGGCTGAACAGCACGCGAATGTCGGCACTCAGGCCGGCCTGGCGCATGCGCTCGATCAGCGTCACCGCCAGCAGCGAATGGCCGCCCAGTTCGAAGAAGTGATCGTGGCGTCCCACCCGCTCGACCTTGAGCAGGTCGGCCCAGATCCGGGCCAGGCGGGTCTCGACCTCGCCCACCGGGGCCACGTATTCGCGGCTGGACAGCGCGCCCTGGTCCGGTGCCGGCAACGCCTTGCGATCCGGCTTGCCGTTGGGGCTCAGGGGCAGCGCCGGCAGGTGCACGAACAGCGTCGGCAGCATGTATTCCGGCAGGTAGCCCAGCAGGTGGGCCCGCAGGTCGTCGACCGCCTGCGCCTCGCTCGCGGTGTAGTAGGCGACCAGACGCGGGTCGCCCGGCAGGTCCTCGCGGACCATCGCCACCGCAGCTGTCAACGCCGGGTGCTCGGCCAGCCGCGCCTGCACCTCGCCCAGTTCGATACGCAGGCCGCGCAGCTTGACCTGGTCGTCGTTGCGGCCGAGGAATTCGAGGTTGCCGTCGAGGCGGTAGCGCACCAGGTCGCCGGTGCGATACAGGCGCTCGCCGGCCACGAACGGGCTGTCGATGAAGCGCTCGGCACTGAGTTCGGCCAGGCCGATGTAGCCGCGGGCCACCCCGACGCCGCCGATGTGCAACTGGCCGCTGACCCCCAGCGGTACCGGCTGATCCCGGGCGTCCAGGACATAAAGGCGGGTGTTGTCGATCGGCCGGCCGATCGGCAGTTGTGAATCCGGGACCGCTGCGTCCGGCTCCAAGGTCCACACGGTACTGTCCACCGTGGCCTCGGTCGGTCCGTAGACGTTGTGCAAGCGCACCCAGGGCAGGCGTGCGCGCACCGCCTGGGCCAGCGCCGAGGTCAGCTCGCCGCCGCCACAGAACACGTCGGTCAGGCTGTGGCACTGGCCGGCCGCTTCCACGTCAAGGAACTGCTGCAGCATCGCCGGAACGAACTGGATCACGCTGACCTGTTGCTCACGCACCAGTTGCGCCAGGTAGGCCGGGTCGCGATGCCCCTCGGGGCGTGCCAGTACCAGGCGCAGGCCGGCGCTGAGCGGCCAGAACAGCTCCCATACCGAGGCGTCGAAGCTGAAGGGCGTCTTGTGCAACAGTGCGCCCTGCGCATCCTTGCCATGCAGTCGGGAACTCCACTGCACCAGGTTGCACAGACCACGATGTTCCACCGCCACCCCTTTGGGGGTACCGGTGGAACCGGAGGTGTAGATCACGTAGGCCAGGTCCGAGGCCTGCACCGGCGCCAGGTTGGCCTCGGCGCGATCAGCCCAGACATTCCGGTCGAGGTTGATCAGCGGTACCGCAACGCTGCCCAGGCGCGCGAGGGTGACGTCCTGCGCCAGCACCACCCGCGGCGCGCTGTCCTTGAGCATGTAGGCGATCCGCTCCTGCGGATAGCCCGGGTCCAGCGGCACATAGGCACCGCCGGCCTTGAGGATCGCCAGCAACCCGACCAGCATCTCCACGCCGCGCTCGACGCAGATCGCCACCCGCTCATCCGGCCCCACCCCCTGCTCGCGCAGGTAATGGGCCAGACGGTTGGCGCGTCGGTTCAGTTCCCGATAGCTCAGTGACTGACCGTCCGCCACCAGGGCCAGCGCCTCTGGCGCGCGCTCGACCCGGGCCTCGAACAAGCCATGGATCGACGGGTCGAGAGCGTGGTCGACCGCGCTGGCATTGAGCCCGGACACCAGTTGCTCGCGCTCCCCGGCCGGCAGCACCGCCAGGCGGTTCACCGCCGTACCGGGCTGTTGTTCCAGGGCCTCGACCAGCGACTCCAGGGCCGTCTCCATCAGCTCGCAGATGCGTTGCGCGCCCACAGAGGCCAGGGTCAGGGCGATCAGCCGGAAGCCTTCGCCCAGGTCGTTGACACTCAGGCTCAGCGCATAGTTGGTCCGGCCATCGCTGGCCAGGGTCTCGATCCCCGGCCAGGCGGCCTGCTCCTCGTCGCGGCTCTGGCGGTAGTTGAGCATGGCACTGAACAACGGCGCCGGCGCCGCCACGGCACTGCAACGCTGGGCCAGCGCCAGCGAGGCGTGTTCATGTCCCATCAGCCCGGTGAGCCGGGCGTGGGTGGCCATGACCGCGGCCCTGGCCGGGGTGGCGTCGATGTCCACCCGCAATGGCAGGGTATTGATGAACATCCCCAGCGCCCGGTCGGCGCCCTGCCCCCCCTGCATACGGCCCAGCAGCACCGTGCCGAACACCACCTGCTCGCGACCGGAAGTGGCCGCCAGCACCTGGCCCCAGGCCAGGTGGAACAGGCTCGCCGCCGTGACCCCGAGCGCCCGGGCACGAGCGCGCAGGCGACGGCTCAGCCCCTCCGGCAACGGCCGGGCGACCTCCTCGATATCACGGCCATCGTTCTGCACGTCCTGCAGGCCGAAGGGCAAGGTCGGTTCGTCAATGCTACCCAGCATCTCGCGGAAGAATGCCTCGTGCTCCGCCTCGCTGACACCCAGGCGCGCCTGGGCCACATGGTTGCGATACGGCACCGGTTCGCTCAGCACGGCCTCCTGGCCGAGCAGGCCGGCCCGCATTTCCTGGAGCACCACCTTGAGCGCGGTGTGGTCCAGCACCAGGTGGTGAAACAGCAACGCCGCGACGGTGCGCTGGCGCCGTGCATCGTAAGCATGCACCAGGCGGATCAGCGGTGCCCGGCTCAGGTCCAGACGGTAGTGGCGCGAATCGAAACGGCTGTGCAACTGCTCCAGCACATCGCCGTCGGCCGGCTCCAGCGACAACGCCTGGACCGCCAGTTCGGCCCGGCGCCAGACCACCTGCACCGGCTGCTCCAGGCCCTCCCAGAGGAAACCGGTACGCAGGATGTCGTGGCGGTCGATGACCTGCTGCAAGGCGCCGGCGAAGGCGTGCAGGCGTTGCGGGCTATCGAAGGCCAGCCGCGACTGCAACACGTAGGGGTCGCCCTGCCCGGCACTGAGATGGTGATAGAGGATGCCTTCCTGCAACGGCGTCAGCGGGTAGATATCCTGCACGTTGGCCGCGCCGCCCGGCACGCTGGCCACGATCCGGTCGATGGCCGCCTGGTCCAGTTCGACCAGCGGCAGCAGCTCGGGCGTGATGCGCTGGCAATCGGCGGCAATACGATTTTCCGGTACCTGCAGTTCGCGGCCATGGCCAATCGCCGCGGCGAGGCCGGCCAGGGTCGGCTGACTGAACAGCGCACGCACGTCGGCGTTGAGGCCGGCCTGGCGCATGCGTTCGATCAGCGTCACCGCCAGCAGCGAGTGCCCGCCCAGTTCGAAGAAGTGATCGTGACGCCCCACCTGCCGGACCTGCAGCAGCTCGGCCCAGATCTGTGCCAGGGTGGTTTCCACCGCCCCCTGCGGCGCCTCGTAGCCACGGCTGAGCAAGGCGCTCTGGTCCGGCGCCGGCAGCGCCTTGCGGTCGAGCTTGCCATTGGCGGTCAGCGGCAGCGCCTCGAGCTGCACATAGGCCGAGGGCACCATGTAATCCGGCAACTGCTCCTGCAGGTAATCGCGCAGCGCTTCGGGATCGGGCGTTTGAGCCGCCCCCTCGGCGCTGAACCAGGCCACCAGGCGCTTGTCACCGGGGGCGACCTCACGCACCAGCACGGCCACGTCGCGGACCTGCGGATGGCGTCCCAGGCGGGTCTCGATCTCGCCCAGCTCGATACGGAAGCCGCGGATCTTCACCTGGTTGTCGTTGCGCCCCAGATACTCCAGATTGCCGTCGGCACGCCAGCGCACCAGGTCGCCGGTCCGGTACATCGAACCGCCGGCGAATGGATCGGCCATGAATTTTTCGGCGCTCAGCTCAGGCTGGTTCAGATAGCCCCTGGCAACCCCTGCGCCAGCCACGTACAGTTCACCCACCGCACCCACCGGCACCGGCTGCTGCCGGGCATCGAGCACATAGGCCCGGCTGTTGCCGATGGGCCGGCCGATCGGAATGCTGCCACCCTCGACCGTGGTGATCTCGTAGGTGGTGGAGAACGTGGTCGCTTCGGTCGGACCGTAGCCGTTGAGCAGGTGTTGTGGCGCGCCGTCACGCAGCACCCGTTCGATCACCGCCGGGTCGAGCACGTCGCCCCCGACGATCAGGTAGCGCAGGGCCCGGAAACTTTCCATCAGGCCATCGGCATACTGGTGGAACAGCCCGGCGGTCATCCACAGCACGCTGACCGCCTGCTCGCGCAGCAGGTTCGCCAGGGCGTCGCGGGACAGCAGCACATCCTGCTCGACCACCACCACGCAGCCGCCATTGAGCAGCGGCGCCCAGACTTCCAGGGTGCTGGCGTCGAACGCCGGGTTGGCGGCGAAGGCCACCCGGTCCCGCTCGTTGAACTCGGCATAACCGTTGTTCAGCACCAATCGCGCGACCGCCCGGTGCGGCACCAGTACGCCCTTGGGGGTACCGGTGGAGCCGGAGGTGTACATGATGTAGGCCAGTGCCTTGGCCGACTGCGGCAGATCCGGGTCATCGGTCGCCAGCGCCTCGACAGCCAGCCGGTCCAGCTCGATACGTCGTACGCCGTGCTCGTCCGGCTGGTCGTGGGTGGTCAGCAGCCACGACGCCTGGCTGTCCTCGAGCATGAAACGCTGGCGCTCGAGCGGTGCGTTGATATCCAGCGGCACGTAGGCTGCGGCGCATTTGCTGATCGCCAGTTGGCTGACCAGCAGGTCCGCCGAGCGCTCCAGCAGGATCGCCAGGTGCTCGCCCGGTCGTACGCCGAGCCCCAGCAGATGATGGGCCAGGCGGTTGGCACGGCGGTTGAGTTCGCCATAGCCGAGCACCTGCTCGCCATGGACCACCGCCGGCGCATCCGGGTGGGCCGCGGCACGAATCTCGAACAGCCGGTGCAGGGTCTGCTCGCTCGGGTAGTCGCGTTGGCGGGCATTGAAGTCGAACAGGACCTGCTGCCGCTCCGCCGCCGGCAGGACCGACAGTTGGCCGAGGGCCTGTTCCGGAGCCTGTTCCAGTGCCAGCACCAGGTGTTCCAGCGCAGCGCACATGTAGTCGGCCATGCGCTGTGCCCCCACGGACAGCGCCGCCAGCACGCGCAGCTCGAAGCCGCTGCCGATGTCATCGACACTCAGGGTCAACGGGTAGTTGCTACGCTCCTCGCCCCCCAGGGACTGGATGCCGTCCCAGAGCCCCTGGCCGGCTGCCGGGCGCTCATCGACGGCACTATGACGGTAGTTGAGCAGGGCGCTGAACAGCGGCAGCGACGCCTCCACCGCGCTGCAGCGCTGGGCCAGGGCCAGCGAGGCGTGTTCGTGGGCGAGCAAGGCGGTCAGCCGGGCATGGGTCGCCTTGACCCCGGCACGCACCGACGTGTCGCCGACCTCGACCCGCAGCGGCAGGGTGTTGATGAACATGCCCAGGGCGCGATCGGCGCCCTCGCCGCCCTGCAGGCGGCCCATCAGCACGGTGCCGAACACCACGCTGTCCTTGCCGGAAGTGGCCGCCAGCACCCGGGCCCAGGCCAGGTGCATCAGGCTCGCCACGCCGACCCCGAGCAGGCGTGCCTGCTCGCGCAGCCGGCGGTTCAGTTCGGCGTCGAGCGGCAGCAGGGCCGACTCGATCTCGCGCCCGTCGCCCTGCACGTCCTGCAGGCCGAATGGCAGGGTCGGCTCGTCGATATCGCCGAGCATGTCGCGGAAGAACGCTTCGTGCTCCTGTTCGCTGGCCCCCAGCAGGGCCTGGGCCACGTAGTTGCGATACGGCACCGCCGCGCCCAGGCGCTCGCCCTGCTCCAGCAGCAGGCTGCGGATTTCCTGCACCACCACCGCCAGCGCGGTATGGTCCATGGCCAGGTGGTGGAACATCAGCACCGCGACGATCCGCTGCCGCGCCGGGTCCTGCGCATAGGCCAGTTGCATCAGCGGCGCCTGGCGGATGTCCAGGCGATAGGCACGGGCGTCGAAGCGTTGCAGCAGTTGCTCGAGTACCTCGCCACCGGCCGCGTCGAAACGCTCCTCCCGGACCGGCAGTTCGACCTCGCGCCAGACCACCTGCACCGGCCGCTCCAGGCCCTCCCAGAGCACGCTGGTGCGCAGGATATCGTGGCGCCGGACCACCTGCTGCAAGGCGGCGGCGAAGGTCTGCAGACGCTCCAGGCCGTCAAAGGCCAACTGCGCCTGCAACAGGTACGGATCGCCCTGTTCGGCGCTCATGTGGTGATAGAGGATGCCTTCCTGCAACGGCGCCAGCGGGTAGATATCCTGCACATTGGCCGCACCACCGGGCACCGTCGCGACGATACGGTCGATGCTCGCCTGGTCCAGCTCGATCAGTGGCAACAGGTCCGGGGTTATGTGCCGGCAATCGGCGGGAATGCGGTTTTCCGGCACCTCGACTTCGCGGCCGCTGCCGATGGCCGCGGCCAGCGCCGCGAGGGTCGGCTGGCTGAACAGCACCCGCACGTCGGTGCTCAAGCCCACCTGGCGCATGCGTTCGATCAGGATCACCGCCGACAGCGAGTGGCCGCCCAATTCGAAGAAATGGTCGTGGCGGCCGACCCGCTCGACCTTGAGCACTTCGGCCCAGATCCGCGCCAGGGCGGTTTCGACCTCCCCTTGCGGGGCCTCGAACGCCCGGTTCAGCAGCGCCTGCTGGTCCGGTGCCGGCAACGCCCGGCGATCGAGCTTGCCGTTGGCGGTCAGCGGCAGCGCGTCGAGCTGCACATAGGCCGAAGGGATCATGTAGTCCGGCAGGCGGCCCTGCAGGTAGATGTTCAGGGCTTCGATCGCCAGGGCTTCGCTGGCGGTGAACCAGGCCGCCAGACGACCATCGCGGACCAGCACCACGGATTCGCCGATGACCTCATGGCTGTTCAGCGCCGCCTCGATTTCACCCGGCTCGATGCGCACCCCGCGGATCTTCAGCTGGTCGTCGTTACGTCCGAGGTAGTCGAGATTGCCATCGGCCAGCCAGCGGGCCTGGTCGCCGGTACGGTAGAGGCGCGCCTGCGGATCGGCGCTGAAGGGATCGCGGATGAAACGTTCGGCGGTCAGATCCGGACGGTTGAGATAACCCCGCGCCACCCCGACACCGCCGATGTACAACTCACCGGCCACGCCAATCGGTACCGGTTGTTGTCGCTCATCCAGCAGGTAGACCTGGGCATTGGCGATCGGCCTGCCGATATGCAATGTCCCTCCGGCTTCCATCGGGCCGGAAGTCGCCACCACCGTGGCTTCGGTCGGACCGTAGTTGTTGATCACCGCGAAGCGCTGCGCCTGGCTGAACTGACGCAGGCGGTCGCCACCGATCAGCAGCGTGCGCAGGGTCGGGTGTTCGAGTCGTTGGGCGAAGACATGCTCGGCAATCGGCGTCGCAAGGAAGCAGACGTCCAGTGGCTGGGCCTGCCACCAGGCCAGCAACCGGTCGATCTCCTGGTGTCCGATATCCTCTGGCGGCAAGTGCAGGGTCGCGCCGACGCACAGCGTCGACCAGACTTCCCAGGCCATGGCGTCGAAACCGAAACCGGCGACACTGGAGGCATGGCCGCCGGGCTGCAGGTCGAAGGCCGTGCGGTGCCAGTGCACCAGGTTCTCCACGGTACGGTGCTCGACCATCACCCCTTTCGGCAGACCGGTGGAACCGGAGGTGTAGATCACATAGGCCAGGTGCGCGGGGGTCAACGCGCCCGGCGCCGGGTTGTCGACGGACTGTTCCTGCCAGGTGACCCGGTCCAGCTCCACGACCGGAATCGACAGTGCCGGCAGTTGCCCCCGCCCTTCACTGCGGGTCAGCAAGGCAACCGGTGCGCTGTCTTCGAGCAGGTAACGACGGCGCTCTAGCGGCAGGCCCGGGTCGACCGGCACATAACCGGCCCCGGCCTTGAGGATCGCCAGCAGCCCGACCAGCAGTTGCGGGCCGCGCTGCAGGCTGATGGCAACGCGGTCATCCGGTTGCACACCCAGCGTACGCAGATGGTGAGCCAGTTGGTTGGCCTGGCGATTGAGCTCGCCGTAGCTCAGTGAAGTGTCGCCCTGCACCATGGCCACCGCCTCGGGCAAGCGCTCGACCTGGGCCTCGAACAGGCCATGCACGGTGTGCCCGCGCGGGAAGTCGACCGCGCTGCCGTTGAACGCCACCAGCACCTGCTCGCGCTCTGCCGCCGGCAGGATCGCCAGGCTGTTCAGCGCCGTATCCGGAGCCTGCTCCAGGGCCTGCTGCAGGGCCTGCAGCGCGTTGCGCATCATTTCGCAGAGCCGCTGCGCGCCTGCCGCTGCCACGACATGAACGGTCAGGCGGAAGTCTTCGCCGAGGTCGTCGACACTCAGGCTCAACGGATAGTTGCTGCGCTCCCGGGCGCCCAGCACCTGCACGCCCTCGGCGACGTCGATCACCTCGGCGGCATCGCCCGCGGCGCTGTGGCGATAGTTGAGCATGGCGCTGAACAGCGGCGTCGGCGCGCTCACGCCGCTGCAACGCTGGGCCAGGGCCAGGGACGCCTGCTCGTGGTCGAGCAGCGCGGTCAGGCGCTCATGGGTGGCGAGCACCCCGGCTCGCACGCCCTGCCCGTCCACGTCGATCCGCAGCGGCAGGGTGTTGATGAACATGCCCAGGGCCCGTTCGGCGCCCTCGCCGGCATCCATCCGGCCGAGCAGCACGGTCCCGAAAACCACCGCCTCGCGACCGGACAGGCTGCCCAGCACCCGCGCCCAGGCCAGGTGCATCAGGCTCGCCGCGCTGACCCCGAGCTGCCGCGCCTGGTTGCGCAGGCGCAGGCTCAGGCCGGGCTCCAGGGTCAACCGGCCCTCCTCGGTGCCGATGCCATCATCCGCGACTTCGCGCAGCCCGAAGGGCAAGGTCGGCTCGTCGATGTCACCCAGCATGTGGCGGAAAAAGCTTTCGTGCGCGGCTTCGTCGAGGCTCATCCGCGCGCGGGCCAGATAATCGCGGAACGCGACCGCCGGCGGCACCTGCCCGGCCTCCCCGCGCAGGCAGGCGGCGATCTCCTGGCGCACCGCATCCAGCCCGGTGTGGTCCATGACCATGTGATGGAACAGCAACAGCGCGACCACCCGCCGGTTGGCCTCATCCTCAGCGAACACCAGCCTCAGCAATGGCGCCTGGCGCAGGTCGAGGCGGTAGTCGCGGGCATCGTGGGCCTCGCGCAGACGGGCCAGCACATCGCCGCCCAGGGTCTGCGGCCGGTATTGCTCGCAGACCAGCGGCGCCTCGCGCCAAACCACCTGCAGCGGCTCGTCCAGGCTTTCCCAGGCGATCGAGGTGCGCAGGATATCGTGCCGGCCGATCACCCATTGCAGGGCCTCGGCGAAACGCTCCAGGCGCTCGCGGCTGTCGAAGGCGAACTGCGCCTGCAGCACGTAGGGGTCGCCCTGGGGGGCGGACAGATGGTGGTAGAGCATGCCGCTCTGCAGGGGCGCCAGCGGGTAAATGTCCTGCAGGTTCGCCGCGCCGCCGGGAACCGTGGCGACGATGCGGTCGATGGCCTCCTGCTCCAGGCTCACCAGCGGCAGCATGTCCGGGGTGATGCGAAAGGCCGGGCTCAGCCAGTCGCCATCATGTCGGGCCACCAGCTCCAGCAACTGGGCCTTGTACCGGCTCAACTGGTCCCACAGCGCATCGTCCAGCGCATCGTCGTTACCCAGGATCACCAGATCGTCATCTTCCCTTTGAAGACGGATCGCATGGGTGGAAATAACTGCCATCAATTCACTGAACTGCATAGTGAGACCTGCTTTAAATTCGGAAACGGTTGACGAGAAAGTCCATTTTCAAAGGCAACGTGTCAGCGGTACGGCGCGCCCTTGTACTGGCGGAGCGGCATTTCTGGCCGGCTCGGACAGGAGGTTGAAGGAAAAATGGCGTCAATTAGCCATCACTGTTTCGGTATTTGAGAAACTAAATCATCCGCATGGCAGTGGCTGACACGGCAAGCGGGGACACCCCCCGACATCTGTCCCGGGCTGGAGGGGGCTTTGCGGAACTTTTTGAGAGGAGGGAGTGAAGGGTCGCCCAAGGCGAATCGTCGGAATGCCGCCCACGGCAAGCCGGCTCCGACAGGGACCGCGTCATGCCCGGAATGAGCACATGACACGAACCCCGTGGGAGCCGGCTGGCTGGCGATAGCGGTCTTGCTGCCACCGCGCAGCAAGTCAGCGCAGCGTCACCGCTACAGGCGACGCTTGCGGTTCAGGGTCGGAATGGTGGTCGCCGGCACCTGTACCTGCTGCACGCGGCCGACGGACTTGGCCGCCAGTGCCGCCAGGGTCGGCTGGCTGAACACCTCCCGCGCATCGGCATTCAGTCCCGCCTGGCGCATCCGCGCCACCAGACTGACCGCCAGCAGCGAGTGCCCGCCCAGCTCGAAGAAGTGGTCGTTGCGCCCTACCCGCTCGATCTTCAGCACCTCGGCCCAGATCTCGGCCAGGGCGATCTCCACCGGACCACGAGGCGCCTCGTAGTCGCGACTGATCACCGCATCCTGGCCCGGCGCCGGCAAGGCCCGCCGATCGAGCTTGCCGTTGGGACTCAACGGCAGCACGTCGAGCTGCACGTAGGCCGAAGGCACCATGTAGTCCGGCAGCAGCCCCAGCAGGTAGCCACGCAGCGCCTCGATCGTCGGCACCTGGCCGGCCACCCGTGCCGTGAAGTAGGCCACCAGCCGCTCGTCACGCATCAGCACCGCCACTTCGCGCAGCGCCTCATGCGACAGCAGTGCCGCCTCGATCTCGCCCAGTTCCAGGCGCAAGCCATGCAGCTTCACCTGGAAGTCGTCCCGACCGAGGAACTCGAGGTTGCCATCGGCGCGGTAACGCACCAGGTCGCCCGTCCGGTACAGGCGATCACCCGCCACGAACGGACTGTCGATGAAGCGTTCGGCCGTCAGCTTCGCCAGGCCGAGGTAGCCGCGGGCGACACCGACACCGCCGATATGCAGTTGCCCGCTCACCCCCAGTGGTACCGGTCGATCATGGGCATCGAGCACGTACACCCGGGTGTTGCAGATCGGCCGGCCGATCGGCAGTTGCAGCGCCGGTACCGGCGCGCCCGGCTCCAGGGTCCAGGCGGTGCTGTCGACCGTGGCCTCGGTCGGGCCATAGACGTTGTGCAGGCGCACCTGCGGCAACTTCGCCTGCACCGCCTGGGCCAACGCTGCCGTCAGTTCACCACCGCCACAGAAGACGTCCGTCAGGCTGGTGCACTGGCTGACTTCGCCCTGTTCGAGGAACTGCTGCAGCATCGCCGGTACGAACTTGATCACACGGATCCGCTGCTCGCGTACCAGGCGCACCAGGTAGTCCGGATCGCGATGCCCGTCGGGACGCGCCAGCACCAGGCGCATGCCGACGGTCAGCGGCCAGAAGAACTCCCAGACCGAACCGTCGAAACTGAACGGCGCCTTCTGCAGCAGGCCACTGTTGCCCATGTCCGGGCACAGCTTCGAACTCCAGTGCATCAGGTTGCACAGGCCACGGTGTTCGAGCGCAACGCCCTTGGGCGTGCCGGTGGAACCGGAGGTATAGATCACATAGGCCAGGTTCGACGGGCCGAGGTCGGCGATCACCGGATCGCTCACCGGGCGGTCGTGCCAGGTGTTGCGGTCGAAATCGACCAGCGGGAGGGTCACCGACCCCAACAGGTCGCGCGTCGCCTGGTGCACCAGCACCGCCACCGCCGAGCTGTCCTGCAACATGTAGACCAGGCGCTCCAGCGGATAGCCCGGATCCAGCGGCAGATAGACACCACCGGCCTTGACGATCGCCCACAGGCCGATGACCAGCTCAGGTCCACGCTCGACGCAGATCGCCACCCGCGTATCCGGTCGCACGCCCTGCTCGCGCAGATGGCAGGCCAGTTGGTTGGCGCGCTCATTGAGCTCGCGATAGGTCAGGTGCCGCTCGCCGGCCACCAGCGCCACGGCGTCCGGGGTCCGGCGCACCTGCTGCTCGAACAGGGCCTGAATGCATTGCTCCAGCGGGTGGTCGGCCTGTGTCGCATTGAGCTCGTCCAGCAGGTACCGACGCTCCGCCGGCGGCAGGATCGGCAAGCGGTCGAGGGCCGTGCCCGGTGCCCGGGCGAGGGTTTCCACCAGCCCATCCAGGGCCGTCTCCAGGTAGTCCAGCACCCGTTGCGCACCCAGCGACCGCGGGGCTGTGGCCGCCAGGCGGTAGTCCTCGCCGAGATCGTCGATCGACAGCATCACCAGGTGACTGACGATCTGCGCACTGTCCAGCAGCTCGACGCCGGTGTGCACCGCGCCCACCGGTGCCGCGGCACTATGCCGGTAGTTGAGCAGGCTGTTGAACAGCGGCGTGGTGGCGGGAACCGCGCTGCAACGCTGGGCCAGGGCCAGCGGCGCATGCTCGTGGGCCAGCAGCTCGGTCAGCCGCTGGTGGGTATGCCGCAGGGCATCGACCACGCTCTTGCCGCCCAGGTTTATCCGCAAGGGCAAGGTATTGATGAACATGCCCAGGGCCCGGTCGGCCCCCGCCCCGGCCTGCAAACGGCCCAGCAGCACGGTACCGAACACCACATCGTCACGGCCCGACAACCCGCCCAGCACCTGTGCCCAGGCCAGATGGTAGAGGCTCGCGGCGCTCACCCCCAGTTGCCGGGCAACACCGCGCAGACGCCGGGCCAGCTCACCGTCCAGCGCCTGCTCCAGGCGTTCATGGTCCTGGCTGTCGCCCTGGCGCCGCTGCATCCCGAACGCCAGCGTCGGCTCCTCGACATCACCCAGCAATTCACGGAAAAACGCCTCGTGCCCGGCTTGCCGCTCGTCCTGACGGACTTGCGCGACATAGTTGCGGTACGGCACCGAGGGTGCGAGCTGGTGCTCATGGCCGCGCATGTGCGCATTGATTTCCGCCAACAGCACGGCGGTGGACGTCGCATCGTTGATCAGGTGATGGAAACGCAGCAGGCCCACCCAGCGGCCATTCGCGGCATCTTCGGCGCAGGCCAGCGCCATCAGCGGTGCCTGGCGGATGTCCAGCGGACGCTGTACCGGGTCGAAACGCGCCAGCAACTGCGCACCGACGTCCCCCGCATCGGCTGCCAGCTGCGGCATTTCAACCGCCAGCCGGGCCTCGCGCCAGACCACCTGCACCGGTTGTTCGAGGCCTTCCCAGGCCAGGCTGGTGCGCAGGATGTCGTGCCGCGCGATCACCGCCTGCAGCGCCTGGGCAAAGGCCTCCAGGCGCTGGCGATCATCGAAGGCGAACAACGCGTATTGCTGGTAGGGATCGCCCGCGGTGGCGGTCATGTGGTGATAGAGCAGCCCTTCCTGCAGCGGCGCCAGCGGATAGATTTCCTGCACGTTGGCGGCGTGGCCGGGGACGCCGGCGACGATCCGGTCGATGACCTCCTGCTGCAGTTCCACCAGGGCCAGCATCGACGGGGTAAGGGACTGGCAATCGGCTGCGACGCGGTTGGCGGGGACCTCGACGGCCTGGCGCGCCGTCACCGAGGCGGCCAGCGCCGCCAGGGTCGGCTGGCCGAACAGCACCTGGACATCGGCCTGCAGGCCGGCCTGGCGCATGCGCTCGACCAGCGCCACGGCCAGCAGCGAGTTGCCTCCCAGTTCGAAGAAATGATCCTGGCGCCCGACCCGCTCGACCTGCAGCAACTCGGCCCAGATCCGCGCCAGGGTGGCTTCGACCGCCCCTCGGGCGCCTGGTACTCGCGGCTGACCAGCGCCTCGCTGTCCGGGGCCGGCAGGGCCCGGCGGTCAAGCTTGCCGTTGGCCGTCAGTGGCCAGGCGTGCAGTTGCACGTAGGCGCTCGGCAGCAGGTGCCCCGGCAGTTGGCCCTGCAAATGGCCGTGCAGGGTCTGCGCAGGCAGCGCCCGATCGGCGATGAACCAGGCCAGCAGGCGCCCGTCGCGCAGTTGCACCACCGCTTCGCGCACTGCCGGATGGCTGGCCACCGCGGCCTCGATCTCGCCCAGTTCGACCCGCACACCGCGGATCTTCACCTGGTCATCGTTGCGCCCCAGATATTCCAGGCTGCCGTCCTGGCGCCAGCGCGCCAGGTCGCCGGTGCGGTACATGCGCGCTCCCGGCTCGTCGCTGTAGGGGTCGTCCAGAAAACGCTCGGCGGTCAGCTCGGCACGGTTCAGGTAGCCCCGCGCCACTCCGGCTCCGCCGATGTACAACTCGCCGGTAGCGCCGATCGGCAGCAGGCGCCGCTGCTCATCGAGCAGATAGATCCGCGTGTTGGCCACCGGCCGGCCGATCGGCAGCACCCGGCCGGGCGACAGGGTGCCGGAGGTGGCGACCACCGTGGTCTCGGTCGGGCCATAATTGTTGACCACGGCGAAGCGTCGGGCCTGGCTGAACTGGCGCAGGCGATCGCCACCGATCAGCAGGGTGCGCAGGGTCGGGTGGTCCAGCTCGCGGCTGAAGGCGTATTCAGCCACCGGCGTGGGCAGGAAACTGATATCCAGCGGCTGCGCGCACCACCAGGCCAGTAGCGCGTCGAGGTCCTCGGCCCCCGCGGACACCGGCGCCAGGTGCAGGGTCGCCCCGGCGCAAAGCGTCGGCCAGATCTCCCAGGCCATGGCGTCGAAGCCGAACCCGGCCAGGCTGGAGACGTGGCTGTGCCGACCGAGGTCGAAGGCACGGTTGTGCCAGTCCACCAGGTTGGACAGCGTCCGGTGTTCGACCATCACTCCCTTGGGCAGGCCGGTGGAGCCGGAGGTATAGATCACATAGGCCAGGTGCTGCGCACCGAGCCCGGCAACCTGCGGATTGGCATCGCTGCCGGCGTGCCAGCGCTGGCTGTCCAGTTCGATCAGGGGCACCGGTGAAGGCGACAGGCGCGCCAGCAGTTCGCGCTGGGCCAGTACCGCCACCGGCGCGCTGTCATCGAGCAGGTAGCGCAGACGCTCGTCGGGATGGCTCGGGTCGACCGGGACATAGGCCGCCCCGGACTTGAGGATGGCCAGCAGCGCCACCAGCGTCTCCAGCCCGCGCCGGGCGACGATCGCCACCCGGTCGTCAGGGCGCACACCCAGCTCCTGCAGGTGGGCGGCCAGGGCGTTGGCGCGCCGGTTCAGCTCGGCATAGCTCAGCGAACGGCCCTGGTGCACCGCCGCCACGGCCTCGGGGCGGGCGGCGGCCTGCTCCTCGATACGCCGGTGAAGGGTCACGTCGTGGCGGTAGTCGGCCACGCTGTCGTTCCACTGCGCCAGCCGCCCAGCTTCCTGTGGTGCGAGCAGGGAGAAGGCGGCCAACGGCAGCCTGGCATTCGCCAGGCCCTGTTCGAGCACATGGATGACCCGCGCGGCCAGCGCCTCGACCTCCCCCGCCTCGAAGTACGCCGCGTCGTAGACGCAATGCATCCAGACCCGGTCGTTGAAGCGATTGCTGCGCAGGTGAATCGCCAGCGGCATCGATTCATGACGGTTGGAAACCTTGACCGTGTGTGCCGGCACCTGCCCATAACGGTAGTCATGGTCATCCTGTTCATAGGACACCGACACCTCGAACAGTTGCGCGCGGTCCTCACGCAGCAGGCCCAGGCCGCGATTGAGTTCGCTCAAGGGAAAGCGCTGGTGACGCAGGTCCTGTCGCAGCACCTGGCCGATACCCCGCACCAGTTCGCCGAACGGCGTGTCGTCAGGGAATGCCAGCCGCGTCGGGCTGACCTGGGCGAACAGCCCCACGGTCGCCTTGAAGCGGGCATGGCTGCGATTGAGGATCGGCAACCCGACCACCCACTCGTCGCGCTGGTGGCTGCGGGTAAAGCACAGATACAGCGCAGCCAGCCAGACATGAAAGGTCGAGGCCTGGCAGACCTTCGCCAGGTTCTGCATGCGCTCGTGCAACGCCGTGGGGAATGCCTGCACCACGCTGTCGCCGGGTGGCGTACCCGCGAGCGGACGCTCGCGATGACGGGGCAGCAGCATGGGCTCGGGGAGCGTGCGGTACTTGTCGAGCCAATAGTCGCGATCGCGCAGGTAACGCGGCGAGGCCTGGTAGAGCCGGTCCTCCTCGATGAAGTCGACATAGGAGGCCGCCGCGTCGGCGACCTCCTCGCCCCGCACCAGGGCGCTGTAGATCCGCCCCAGGTCCGCGAGCATCTGGCCAAAACCCCAGCCGTCGAGAATCAGGTGGTGCGCCTGGGTGCCCAGCAGGTAGTGGTCGTCACTCAGGCGCATCAGGAAAAACCGGAACAGCGGTGAACCATCCAGCGGATAGACCTGGGCCATCTCTTGCTCGACCCGCTCCAGCGCGGCGGCCAGCGGCTCGGCATGGTCGGCGAAGCAATACAGGGGGACCCGTACCTCCAGCCGCTCGACAAACCGCTGCTGCGGCAGGCCGTCGGTGCCGGGCTGCAGCACCGTGCGCAGGGCATCGTGACGCTGTACCAGGGACTCGATCGCGCTTCGCAGCAGCGACGGATCCACCGCGCCACGCAACTCGACATAACCGCCAATGTTGTACAACGGCGAATCACCCCGACTCGACTGGTCCAGCCAGATATCCTGTTGAGCGGCGGTGAGCGGGTAAGGCACGGAAGCCGGACGGGCAGCCTCGGCGGCGGCCGGTGAAAAAAACCTTTCCATAGATCCTTCTCGTTGTATTGGCAGGGAAAATCCAGGCGGTGATCCCTCGATCACCACGCGCTGTCGGCGAAGACGACACGATGAGCAGGCGCTGATCGCTGGCGTACTCATCCGGGCCAGTGTGGACGGATTCGCCGGCCACGGCTTGCTCGAATCCCCCGAGTACATCAGCCCAAGTCGCTGTAGGAAATCAGCTACAAACCTGGGTAAGACAATTCGGCGCAGCAACCAAGCCGATCAAAATAGCCTTTAAAAATCAAAGAGTTATTTTTCAGACTCAAACAGTGGCGGCCTAGACGCCGGGGCTTTCATCTCCAGCAATGCCCGCGCAGCCCAGGGTTTTTCCATGTCATTTTGTGTCCCGGTTTTCCATTACAGACGCCAGACTGATGTATAAGATTAAATCCGGTCCGTAATCCTCTTCAGGGAGAAGAGGCTTGCTTGCAAACACGGATGCCAGAGCACTCCCGCCCGGGTCCGGCTCAAGGATGATGACGATATGAGTCTTGGCAGTAGCATGACGAACCTTGAAAACTCCCACTTCTACTGTGAACTGGGGGAGCTGATTTCCAGTACCGGCAACGATCACTTCGCCGCCAACATGCTGCGGCTGGTGGACAAGCTGGTGCCGGTGGACCTGGTCGAACTCAGCGAGTGGACACTCGACGAGCGCCAGGCCAGCGTGCTCGATATCAAGCCTCTGGGTTGCGCCGCCCTCGAACAGGACCCTGCGCCCGCCGCCGTACTGCACCATCACGATAACAGTCCGCTGCTGGAAAGGATGACCGGGATGGACGACTCGCTGCTGATCCAGATGAATGCCGGTAGCCGAGGCACCCGGGACAACAACCACCAGTGCAACCTGGTCTCGCGCACCGCCAATCGGCGCTGGGTCATCTCGTTCTGCCGCCCGCAGGTGCGGCCGGTGTTTTCCCTGAGCGAACTGTCGTTCCTCAAGAACCTCTCCGATACCTTGCTGCCGCTGACCGAACGGCACGCCTGGATCAGCCGGCAGACGGCCGCGAGAGCCGTGATGAATACCCCGCCCGCGGCTGACGTCGAGCTGGAACACAAGCCACTGGAGCAGGCCTTCGACGAGCGTCTGGCGCTGGAGCAGGTCGTGCTCTCGGCCAGGGAAAAGGAGGTCTGTCTCGGGCTGCTCAGCGGCGGCACCATTCCGCGCCTGGCCGAACAGCTTTGCGTGAAGAACAGTTCGATCGAAACCTACCTCAAGCGTGCCGCCAGCAAACTGGGTGTCAGCGGCCGACACGGACTCGCACGATGGATGGCCCGAGCGTGAAAATGAACAAGTCGCCGATCCCCCTGCTGCTCATGGCACTGCTGCTCGGCGGCTGCTCGCTGATACCGGAGTATCGGCAACCTGCCTCACCCAGTGCCGCACAGTTTCCGTCGGGGCCGGCCTACGCAGCGCCATCCGCGGCCGACGCCCAGGTCGCGGCGGGCGCCGACTGGCAACGGGTGTTCCAGGACCCGTCGATGCGCCAGCTGATCGCCCAGGCCCTGGACAACAACCGCGACCTGCGCGTGGCCGCGCTGAACGTGGAAGCCTTCCAGGCACAGTACCGGATCCAGCGGGCCGACCTGTTCCCGGCGGTGTCCGCCAATGGCAGCGGTACCCGCCAGCGCGTACCCGGCAGCCTGACCGGCACCAACAAGTCGGCGATCACCTCGACCTATTCGGCGAACCTGGGCATCAGCGCCTATGAACTGGACCTGTTCGGCCGGGTACGCAGCCTCACCGACCAGGCGATGGCCAACTACCTGGCCACCGAGGAGGCCCGCCGCAGCACCCACCTCAGCCTGGTGGCGAACGTTGCCAACGCCTACCTGACCTGGCGCGCCGACCAGGAACTGCTGGCGCTGAGCCGCAAGACCCTGCAGGCCGACGAGGAAAGCCTGAGCCTGACCCGACACAACCGCGACGCTGGCAAGATGTCGACCCTCGATACGCTCCAGGCCCAGACCAGCGTCGAAAGCGCCCGCGCCAGCGTGGCCCGCTACCAGCGCCTGGTGGCCCAGGACCTGAACAACCTGACCCTGCTGGTCGGCGGACCGGTGCCCGATACCCTGCCCGGCCTGCCGCTGGCCAATGACCTGGTCGCGCAGGTCCCGGCGGGCCTGCCATCGGATCTGTTGCAGCGGCGCCCGGATATCCTCCAGGCGGAATACAAGCTCAAGGCGGCCAACGCCAATATCGGCGCGGCCCGGGCGGCGTTCTTCCCCAGCGTGACGCTGACCGCCAGCACCGGCACTTCGAGCAAGGAACTGTCCGGGCTGTTCGAGGCCGGCTCCGGCGGCTGGACCTTCCAACCGCAGATCAACCTGCCGATCTTCAACGCCGGCGCCCTGCGGGCCAGCCTGGATTACGCCAAGTTGCAGAAAGACATGCTGGTGGCGCAGTACGAGAAATCGATCCAGACCGCCTTCCAGGAAGTCGCCGATGGACTGGCGGCTCGCCAGACCTACCACGAACAGCTCAGTGCCCAACGCGACCTGGTGGAGGCGACGCAAAACTACTACGACCTGGCTCAACGCCGCTATCGCACCGGAGTCGACAGCAGCCTGGTATTCCTCGACGCCCAGCGTTCGCTGTTCACCGCCCAGCAGGGACTGATCAACGACCGGTTGGCGCAACTGGTGGCCCAGGTCAACCTGTACACTGCACTGGGTGGGCCCTGGGCACAGCCGGCCAACAACCTGGCACTGTCCGATGCACGGCTCTGAATCCGGGGGGCGGCCCCGCTCACGCTGCCGCCCTCTTTCAGTCCAGAAATTCCATGTCCACCCGATCGATCTTGGGGACGTTTTCGCAAAGATGGTTTTTCAGCATCCCCAGCATCTTGTTGTCACGAGCCCGGTCGGGCCAGACCAGATAGTAGCTGTCGCCGGTACGCACGGCTTTTTTCGATGGCAGCATCAGGGCGCCCTTGAGCAATTCGTCGCCGACCAGCGCGAGGTCACCGATGGAAATGCCATGCCCCTGGATAGCGGCGGAAATGCCCAGTTCCAGGGTGTCGAAGATCTTGCCCTTCTGCCAGGACACGGCCCCGATCAGCCCGGTACTTTCCAGCCAGCGCTGCCAGTCGCGACGGTCCCGGGAAGGATGAATCAGTCCGGCGGAGAAAATATGACCGCCCTGTAGTTCCAGGCGCTCGATCAGTTGCGGAGAACAGACGGGGACCAGCCACTCGTCAAACAGCTTGATGTAGTTCCAGTCTCCCGGAAACACACCCGAGCCCAATAACACCGCACAGTCGAAAGGCTCTGAGTCGAAGTCGACGAAATCGACATCCATCCATTCGCTGGTCAATTGCACCTGATCGTCGGGATGCAACTCATTGAATCCGTCCAGCACATTCAACAGCCAGCGCATGGTCAATGTGGAAGGCGCCTTGAGTCGCAGTGCCTGTTCCTTGCGCGCGGTGGAGAGACAGGCATGTTCGATGATCCTGAAACCTATTTTCAGTTCCTGGGCCAATAGTCGACCCGCGTCAGTCAGAAAGATCTTCGGTCCCTTGCGCTCGAACAAAGAACAACCGAAGTGTTCTTCCAAAGTTCGAACGTGCCGACTCACGGCACTCTGGGTAATACACAGATGATCCGCCGCAGTGGTAAAGGAACTGAAACGAGCCGCCAGTTCAAAAGCGCGCAAGGCGTACAGCGGCGGCAAGCGGTTGAGAACTTCACCGTACGGATCATGATAAATACTCATCCTTACCCATCCCTATTTTCTGTTTTTTCAAGATAAAGAACTGCTGGATAATTTCGAACATTCATAAGAGAGCCAACTAACTATAAGAATCGGCGCACAGACCAATCCCAAAAATACAAATTGCGCACAAAGAGATGCCTGCCGCGATCCCTTTTACCAGCCTGAAACGACCCACGAACTCCACACAGAAGAACACTCGACATGCGCAATTCCACCCTTCTACTGCCCGCTACTACCCTGGCTGAAAAGCTGAGCCCGGAAACCCAATCCACGCTGCTGGATTTCCGCCTGAACAGTAACAAAAGCGGTTATATAGTCCTGAAAAATCAGCCCATCGGCGACATCCCCCCAACTCCTACGGATCGTTCCGCGCTAGATAAGAAGTGCAACATCAGCGAACAAACAATTCTATCAGCAACAAGCATACTAGGGGAGCCAATAGGCTATATTCAAGAGTCTGACGGAGCTCTCGTAAACAATTTTTTCCCGCAAAAGAAGTTCTCCGCACAAGCAACTTCCGACAGCTATGACACCGAACTCGACCTGCACACCGAGAATGCCTTCCACGACCAGTCGCCGGACTATCTGATTCTCCTCTGCCTGCGTCAGGATCCTGCGGCACAAGCCATCACCTATATCAGTTCGGTCGATAACATTCTCGATCGTCTGAGTGCCGCGGATATCGAATTCTTTCAAACCGAAAAATATAACTTCCTTTCTGATTACGGCGTGAAAGAAAAGAACTGTCGAATCGATATAAACAGGAAGCAGACCGTGCTGTACGGCAATCCGCAATGGCCCTCCTTCCGTTTCGACCCGCACTTCATGGTCGCCGCCAGCGGCCGGGCGCAAGACAAGATGCAGCACCTGCGCCGCGTGGCCTGGGAAGTGGCCCAGCCGGTGGCCCTCCAAGCCGGCGACCTGCTGGTGATCGATAACCGCAAAACCGCACACGCCCGCAGCGCCTTCTCCGCGCAACTCGATGGGCGCGATCGCTGGATTCAAAGAACCTTCGTCATGTCCACCGAGCACACCACGCCAGCTCGCAAGCACAAGCCACGGCTGACGCTGGTAACACCTTCATGAAGACGACGGACCCGGACCACGGGGTGCCGGACGACAGCCTGAAATCACTGGCGGCGTGAACAATTCATTGTGCCGTGGCAAGGGGCATTCGCTGTTCATGACCCCTCTATCGGTAATGAGTTTTTATGCCTTAAACAGAAAAATGGCGACACACGGGTAAAGTCGATGAACGCACAGAAGTTGTTCCCACACATTGGAAAAGTTATTGCAAGTACCGGCAGCAGCCACTTTCCACGCCTGCTTCACGATCTGATTCTGACCCACCTTCCAGTGGACGCCACGCATATTACCCAGTTCCCTGCAGAACCGATCGGCAATCTTTCAGACAACCTCTCGAAAGTATCTTTCGACAATAAAAATCGTGACACAAACTGGACCTCTGCAGACACCTCCCCGCCGATCTCATTGACTGACGACTTACTCGCCGGATACAACTCGACACAACGCCTGGCCAGCTTCGCTACTTGCCGACAGAGCATCCCCCAGGAGCATGATTTCTCTTCAGACAATTCCGCTGAACTGCACTTGAGCAGCAACAAGAAAGACTACCGCTACGTTATCTCGCTGTATCGCTGCAATCCTTCGCAGCACTTTTCAGCACAGGAACGCTCCTCCCTGCATAACTTCTCCCACTTGCTGCTGCCCCTGGTGGAAAAACATATCAGCACCATTCGCCAACCCGCCCGTCGCCGCGAGGAACCGGTCTTTGATCTGGATGGCCAGTACCACCGTGGTATCGAAAGCCTGCGCCAGCGCTTCGACCTGCGTCTGTCCCAGTCCGGCTTGAAACTGTCATCGCGGGAAACCGAAATCTGCGTCGGCCTGCTCGCCGGCCTGACCGGGCCAGAGCTGGCAAAACACCTGGGCCTGGGGGTCAATACGGTGGAAAGCTACCTCAAACGGGCCGCCATCAAGATGGGAATAAGCGGGCGCCATTCGCTGATCCGCTGGATGCACGCCTGCGAACGCACCGCCGGGTGACTCACGCAGGCCACCCGGCGGGCCATCCCGCGGGCGCCTTGCGCAGTACCCGCAGAACGCTCGAAGTCGCTGTATCGATGCTGCCCCTAGGCTCTGTCTGAAATCCCAAGAAACTGAAATGTGGCCTCAGAACAGCCTGGGCTCTGTACAGTCGCCGACCATCTACGGAAAGGAATTCTGTGATGGCAAAGCGTTATGAGCTCTCGGATGAAGCGTGGGCGGTGGTCGCCGATCTCTTTACGGCAGCTCACGTCAGGGGCCGGCCCCGCAGCAGTGATCGCTTGATGCTCGATGGTGTGCTCTGGGTACTTTGTTCAGGAGCAGCCTGGCGAGATATGCCCGAGCGTTTCGGGTCTTGGGCGACGGTCTATCACCGCTTCCGAGTCTGGCGAAACCGCGGAACATTCGATCAGATGCTCAGACGATTGCACCTCAGACTTAATGACAAAGGCTTGATCGACCCCCGCACCTGGATGATCGATTCGACCGCTGTTAGAGCAACCCGTGCTTCATCTGGAGCGCGGAAAAAAGGGGGGCTGACGAGCCTACCGATCACGCTCTAGGCCGCAGTCGTGGCGGCCTGACAACCAAAATCCACATGCTCTGCGACGCCAACGGGATACCGTTGCGCTTTCTCCTCTCTGGCGGTCAAGCCAGTGACACCAGCTACGCACAACCACTGTTGGACGGAGTCAGCATTCCATCGAGCCAACGTGGGCGCCCGCGCAAGCGCTGTAAATGGCTGCTTGCCGATAAGGGCTACGACGCCGAAGCGCTACGCCGCTACTGCGACCAATATCGAATGCAACCCGTCATCCCACTGCGTTCGATGAAGCGCAAGCCCAAGCCTGGCTTACCCAGACTGTTCGACCGGCCCAAATACCGACAGCGCAACATCATCGAACGCATGTTTGGCTGGCTGAAAGAGAACCGCCGAATCGTCACGCGCTTCGACAAGCTCGCAAAAAGTTATGCAGCGATGGTCTCGCTGGCTTGTGTCTTGCGGTGTATGCGACGGCTTTTTTCAGACAGAGCCTAGAGTCTGAAAGAACCCTTTCGCTACAACTTTGCAAATGAATTTCTGCTGAACGATTTTTCTCCCCATCAGCCTTGCGGGACTTTTCCAGGCCTGGAAAGTTCCACTTCGCTGATGACATCCCAAGTCTTTCCCGTCTATACCCGAGAGCCCCCTGGCGGGCACACCGGACAGCCAGTCTAAATCCCTCCCGTCAGCTGGCATGAAATAACCGGGCGACTGCCATCCAATACCGGGACAACTTCCCGATGAAACATTTGCACGCCCCTCTACAGCATCGCAAGATCATGAATCGCCATCTGTTCATCGAAGCCCGCCCGGCTTGAATCAAACCGGCCTTATCGATACCGGCGGCGACCCGGCTGTCGCTCGACAGTTGCAGGAATACATGAGCGTTACATCACTCGACTGAACCTTCATTCGGGATTTGTTATGCGCGAGCAGCGCTATCTGTTGGCAACCTGTTGTTTCACCAACCGTCATAGGGTGATCAAGTAATGGAAGAACTCAGCTACCTCAGGAAAGTCGAGTCGAATGCGCGCACTTATGCAGCGACATTCCAGCAACTGTTCGTCAGCGGCAAGGGCATGCGGATCAGGGACGCCCATGGCAAGGAATACCTCGATTGCCTGTCCAACGCCGGAACCCTGGCCTTGGGTCACAACCCGCCGCCGGTCAAGGCCGCAGTCATGGAGTTCCTCGCCGGCGATCACCTGCAGCAAGGCCTGGATCTGGCGACACCGGCCAAGTACGCGTTTGTCCAGGAACTGTTTTCACTGCTGCCCGACACCATGCGCAACACCAGCAAGATACTGTTCTGCGGGCCCACCGGCTCGGATGCCGTCGAAGCCGCCATCAAGCTCGCCCGCCACTACACCCGGCGTTCGGCCCTGATGGCGTTCCAGGGCGGCTACCATGGCATGACCGCCGGTGCCTTGTCGGCCATGGGCAATCTGCGCCCCAAGAGCAACCATGGCATCGTCGCCCAGGACACCCACTTCCTGCCCTTCCCCTACCGCTTCCGTTGCCCTTTCGGCACCAGCGGCGAACACACCGAGCAGTTGTCCATCGACTACATCCGCAATGTGCTCTGCGACCCCGAGGGCGGTGTGACCAAGCCGGCGGCGGTGATCGTGGAAGTCGTCCAGGGCGAAGGTGGCTGCATCCCGGCGTCGGCCAACTGGCTGCGGGAACTGCGGGCAATCACCCTCGAACAGGAAATCCTGCTGATCATCGATGAAGTCCAGACCGGTCTCGGCCGAACCGGCACCACCTTCGCCCTGGAACAGGCGGGCATCGTCCCGGATATCCTGGTGTTGTCCAAGGCCATCGGTGGCGGCTACCCACTGTCGGTTATCGTCTATGCCGAGCACCTCGACACCTGGGGCCCGGGCACCCACGCCGGAACCTTCCGCGGCAACCAATTGGCGATGGTCGCCGGCGCCGCGACCATGCGCCATATCCGCGAAAACCGACTGGAGGCCAACGCCTCGGCGATGGGCCAGATACTCGAGAATGGCCTGAAACAGATTGCCCAGCGCCATGACTTCATTGGCGACGTGCGCGGGCGTGGCCTGATGCTCGGCGTCGAAATCACCCGCCCCGGCGTCGGCGGGCGTGCCGGCCCGGGTGATGGTCAGCGCGCACGGGAGATCAAGCTCAACTGCTTCGAGAACGGTCTGGTGATCGAAACCGGTGGCCGCCACGGTGCGGTGCTGCGCTTGCTGCCGCCGCTGAACATCACCGAGGCCGATATTGGCCAGGTGCTCGAGCGCTTCGAACAGGCGGTACGCAAGACCTGCGACAAACGCCGGCACGTGCTCGGCGAGATCGCCTGACCCCCGGTCTCCAGCCCCTACGATCCGGCCCGGATCCCCGCCTTGCCGCCGCCGCCCGGCGCGGCAACATCCAACAGCGTTCAACTTCGTACGCGAACGTCATGGATGGCGGGGTTTCGGGCCATTTTCCTTGCGCAGAGGTTGTAGGCATATTCATACATATAGACGGAAAAATAACAGTTCTTCATGTAAGCGATGACTTACAACAATAACCCTGTAACAAAAATGTCATCTCTTAGTCCAGCCCCTCCGCCCAGAAATATTCTTTCAAATCAATACATTGATATTCCCAAAAGGTCTTCCCAGGGAGCGTTTCCACCCTTTTGAATATATTCATCATATAAAGAGCCAGGTTTTTGGCGTCGATTCCGCGTCTTTTCTGTCCCAGAATTCCGCTACAGACACTCGATTCCCATATGGATTCAAATTCATTCCAATTGCTGAATCGCTTCGTGAAGTCGTAGGAACGTAGGGCTTGCACCGTATGGCAACGGTCTTTGGAAGGTTGCCAGGGTGCTGCACCTGAACAGGTAAACAGGAATGAACCGAACCAGCAGTATCCTGAATTTGGAAAGTGCCCGCTTCTATCACGAACTGGGCGAACTGGTCCTCAATGTAGGTCAGCAACACTTCGCCGAGGGTCTCTATCGCCTGGTCACGCAACTGGTGCCGGTCAATGCGGTGGAGTTGAGCGAATGGACCGTCGACGACCGCCAGGGCCGTGTCGTCGACATCCGCCTGATGGGCGGGGCCGGCGAGCCGGAAGACATTCCGCCGCCGAGCAACGTCAGGCACCCGAGCGAACACCCGCTGAGCAAGGACATCCTCGAGATGGATCACCCCTTGCTGATCCAGGTGAACGCCAGGCCTGCCGTGGCCGGCAAACCGCGCAGCCATGCCGAGTACCACCAGTGCTGCCTGGTGTCGCTCAAGAGCAACCGCCGCAGCCTGATCTCGTTGTATCGCCCGCTGCACCAGAAGACCTTTTCCCTGACGGAACTGTCGTTCCTCAAGAGCCTCTCGGAAACGCTCCTGCCGCTGATCGAGCGCCATGCCCAGATCACCCGCCAGTCGCTCCAGAAGCTCGGGACCTGGCTGCCCAACCCGGCCGCGGAAAACGAACTGACGTCTCTGCAGCGTGACTTCAAGGAACGCCTGGCGCTGTGCGACATCACCCTGTCGGTCCGCGAGCAGGAGGTCTGCCTGGGCCTGCTCAACGGCGGCACCGTGCCGGAGATGGCCGAAAAGCTGTGCGTCAAGAACAGCTCCATCGAAACCTATCTCAAGCGCGCTGCCGCCAAGCTGGGGGTCAGTGGCCGGCATGGGCTGGCCAAATGGATGGTCGGTACCCCGGTGCCCATGCAGGCCTGACAGTCACCCTTGCGTTTACCCTGCCGCCGCTCTGCGCACTCGTGCAGGCGGGTCCTTACTGGAGCGACAACCATGAGCAAGTTCGAGCCGGGCCAACACGTAAGACTGCGTTCGGGAGGGATCCGGATGGTGGTCAAGCAACCCGCCCAGGCCGGCCAGTTGCCGGACAGCACCCTGGTGCACTGCGAGTACCAGGCCAAGCACCGTACCGTGCAGGGCTTCTTCGCCGAGGCCAACCTGGTGCACGTCGGCACTGCGCCGCAGCGAAGGAGCGACCCTCAGGAACGCCCCGAGTCCTGAACCACCCGACCCGCCGCCTGGCGAGCTGCCACGGTGCCATCCGTCAATCATGATATCGTCACAATCCCCAGACACAATGATCGCAGTCAAAGGGATTTGACCCATCTGCCGAAAGCCCGCTCCTGAACCAGGCGGGCTTTTCGCTTTTCATGCACCCGGAACACGGATGCCTCGGGCCGCAGCCCGGCGTCCTGTCCGTCAAGGGCCGTGCGCACCAACGAAAACCAGGGTGCGGCAGGCCCGCGTCACGCTGCGTCCAGGCTGCCCGCAGAGCCGTGCGAGTCACTCAATGGGCGAAATACACCCGATAACCTTTCGATATGAACCAACTAAGGGCACAATGCGCGTCCTTTTTTTGGCTAGCCCTGCCGGAGGCCTCGAAATGATCAAGACGCCGTACTACCTCATCGACAAGCAGAAACTGCTGGTCAACCTGCAGAAGATCGCCTACGTGCGCGAACAGTCCGGGGCCAAGGCGCTCCTGGCGCTCAAGTGTTTCGCCACCTGGTCGGTGTTCGACCTCATGCAGCAATACATGGATGGCACGACGTCCTCGTCGCTCTACGAGCTCAAGCTCGGCCGCCAGAAGTTCGCCGGCGAAACCCATGCCTACAGCGTGGCCTGGGCCGATGACGAAATCGGCGAAATGCTGGAGAACTGCGACAAGATCATCTTCAACTCCATCGGCCAGTTGCAGCGCTTTGCCCAAGCCTCGGCGGGCAAGACCCGCGGTCTGCGGGTCAACCCGCAAGTGAGCAGCTCCGACTACCTGCTGGCCGACCCGGCCCGGCCGTTCAGCCGCCTGGGCGAATGGGACCCGGCGAAGATCGAGCAGGTCATCGGGCAGATCTCCGGCTTCATGTTCCACAACAACTGCGAGAACGGCGACTTCGGCCTGTTCGACCAGATGCTGGGCACCATCGAGGAACGCTTCGGCCACCTGCTGCACAAGGTCGAATGGGTCAGCCTGGGCGGCGGTATCCATTTCACCGGTGAAGGCTACGCCCTGGATGCGTTCTGCGCACGGCTCAAGGCGTTCTCGCAGAAGTACGGCGTGCAGGTCTACCTGGAGCCGGGCGAAGCGGCGATCACCCAGAGCGCCTCGCTGGAAGTCACCGTGCTCGACACCCTCTACAACGGCAAGAACCTGGCGGTGGTCGACAGCTCGATCGAAGCGCACATGCTCGACCTGCTGATCTACCGCCTCAACGCCAAGATGGAGCCGAACGACGGCAGCCACACCTACATGGTCTGCGGCAAGTCCTGCCTGGCGGGTGACATCTTCGGCGAATACACCTTCGATCGGCCGCTGGCCATCGGCGATCGACTGTCGTTCATCGATGCGGCAGGCTACACAATGGTCAAGAAAAACTGGTTCAACGGCCTGAAAATGCCGTCCATCGTAGTGAAACAACTCGACGGTAGCGTCGAGACGGTTCGTGAGTTCAGCTACGACGATTACCTGTCCAGCCTCTCGTAAGCTGGCCGTCCCAAGGAGAAATGAGCAAATTGAAGAAGAACGTACTTATCATTGGTGCAGGAGGTGTCGCCAAGGTGGTGGCCCACAAGTGCGCGCAGCACAACGATGAACTCGGTCGTATTGCTATCGCGTCGCGCAACATCTCCAAATGCCAGGCCATCATCGACAGCGTCAAAGCCAAGGGCAGCCTCAAGCAGCCCGCCGACATCAAGGCTTTTGCACTGAACGCCCTGGACGTCGAAGCGACCAAGGCGCTGATCCGCGAGACCGAATCGCAGATCGTCATCAACGTCGGCTCCGCGTTCCTCAACATGTCGGTACTGCGTGCCTGCATCGATACCGGCGTGGCCTACCTCGACACCGCCATCCACGAAGAACCGGGCAAGGTCTGCGAGACCCCGCCATGGTATGGCAACTACGAGTGGAAGCACCTCGAGGAATGCCAACAGAAGAACATCACCGCCATTCTCGGCGTAGGCTTCGACCCGGGTGTGGTCAACGCCTATGCGGCCCTGGCGCAGCAACAGTATTTCGACCGCATTGACTCGATCGACATTCTCGATGTCAACGCCGGTTCCCATGGCAAATATTTCGCCACCAATTTCGATCCCGAGATCAATTTCCGCGAATTCACCGGACAGGTGTGGAGCTGGCAGAACAGCCAGTGGACCAGCAACACCATGTTCGAAGTCAAGCGCACCGACGACCTGCCGGTCGTGGGCTCGCAGAACCTGTACCTGACCGGCCACGATGAAGTGCACTCGCTGTCGAAGAACCTCGACGTGCCCAACGTGCGCTTCTGGATGAGCTTCGGCGAACACTACATCAACGTGTTCACCGTGCTGAAGAACCTCGGCCTGCTCTCCGAGAAGCCGGTCAAGACCGCCGAAGGCCTGGAAGTGGTGCCGCTGAAAGTGGTCAAGGCCGTGCTGCCCGACCCTGCCTCGCTGGCACCGGGCTACACCGGCAAGACCTGCATCGGCGACCTGGTCAAGGGCACCAGGGATGGCCAGCCACGCGAGCTGTTCATCTACAACGTGGCCGACCATGAGGACGCCTACGCCGAAACCGACAGCCAGGGCATTTCCTACACCGCCGGCGTACCGCCAGTGGCCGCCGCCCTGCTGGTCGCCCGTGGCGAGTGGGACGTGCAGCGCATGGCCAACGTCGAGGAACTGCCAGCAGAGCCGTTCCTCAAGGCGCTGGACGTGATGGGCCTGCCGACCCGCATCAAGGACGAGCGCGGTGATCGCGCCTGGGACGCTATCGCCTGATCGCTGCCCTGCCGGGCCTCGCCGAGGCCCGCGTGAACGAAAAACGCCCCGGCCGTTGCGGTCCGGGGCGTTTTTCATTCCAGCACCCGGTCGATGCGGGCGCCCTGGCCATTCATTACATGACATCACTAATGATGTTCTTGAAAGCCGATTTATCTCATCCAGGCAACTCAATAGATTGACCCCACTGCCTGCCGGTCATCCCGATCGGCCGGTCACTGGAGAGTTGTCATGCCTTTCGTCAACGTGCGCATCACCCGCGACGGCGTCACCCGGGAGCAGAAGGCCCAGGTCATCGCCGAAATCACCGAAACCCTGCAACGGGTGCTCGGCAAACGTCCGGACCTGACCCATATCGTGATCGAGGAAGTCGACACCGATAACTGGGGCTACGCCGGCATCACCACTACCGCCTACCGCGAGCAGTTGGCCCGGACCTCGTCGTGACCACCGCGCGCCACCGACTGCCCCCTCCTTTACCGACTACAGAGGTTTCATCATGAGCAATTCCAGCAAAGTCGTCGTGATTACCGGCGCTTCCCAGGGGATCGGCGCCGAGGTGGTCAAGGCCTTCCGCGCCCTCGACTACCGGGTGGTCGCCACCTCCCGCTCGATCCAGCCGTCCGACGATCCGGACATCCTCACCATCGCCGGTGACATCGGCGAGCCGGCCACCGCCGAACGGGTGATCAGCGAAGGCCTGGCGCGCTTCGGCCGCATCGACAGCCTGATCAACAACGCCGGGATCTTCATCGCCAAGCCCTTCACCGCCTATACCCCGGCCGACTACGCCAATGTGCTGTCGGTGAACCTCAACGGTTTCTTCTACATCACCCAACTGGCGATCGCACAGATGGAGAAACAGGGCGGTGGTCATATCGTCAACGTCACCACCAGCCTGGTGGATCACGCCGTCGACGGCGTGCCCTCGGTACTGGCCTCGCTGACCAAGGGCGGGCTCAACTCGGCGACCAAGTCACTGGCGATCGAATACGCCAAGCGCGGGATCCGGGTGAACGCGGTCAGCCCCGGCATCATCAAGACGCCGATGCACGGCGAGCAGACCCATGCCGCGCTGGGCCGGCTGCACCCGGTCGGGCGCATGGGCGAAGTCGGCGACATTGCCCAGGCGATCGTCTACCTGGAGTCGGCCGGATTCGTCACCGGCGAGATCCTGCATGTGGATGGCGGGCAAAGCGCCGGGCATTGACGGGCGCAACCGGTCACCCGCCCTGCGGTCAGTCCGCCGCCGGGCGAGTGCCGCGGGACAACACCTGCGCCAGGATCTCCGCCAGTTGCGACTGGCTGTAGGGCTTGAGAATCCGCGGCAGCTGGACGGCCATGTCATCCAGGTGCCCGGAGTAACCGGTGGCCAGTACGATCGGCAGTTCCGGCTGCAACTGGCGCACCACCTTGGCCAGTTGGGCCCCGTCCATTTCCGGCATGATCATGTCGGTGATCATCAGGTCGATGCCCGAATGCTGCTCCAGACACAGCAGCGCCTGGGCGCCGGAAGTCGCGCAGAGCACCCGATGCCCCAGGTCCTCGAGCAGCAGCACGGTGCTGTTGAGCACCAGGCTGTCATCATCGACCAGCAGCACCGTCAGCGGCTTGAACAACGGCTGTTGCCGGCCCTCGACCAATGGGCGGGCTCCCGGGTCGGCCTCCTTGTCCACCGGCAGCCAGAGTTCGGCGGTGGTGCCCTGGCCCCTGGTGCTCTTGAGGACCAGGCGCCCCCCCAGTTGCTCGGCCAGACCGTGGACCATCGACAAACCCAGACCGGTGCCCTTGCCCACCCCCTTGGTGGTGAAGAACGGGTCGGCGGCGTAGGCCAGGGTGCGCTCGTCCATGCCCTCGCCGTCGTCGCTGACCGACAGGCACACGTACTCATCGTGAGGCAGCCTGTCGACCTTGCCGTGAACTTCGGCGGCGATGCGGATGCTGCCACCTGTCGGCATGGCGTCGCGGGCATTGCTCACCAGGTTGAGCAGGGCCAGTTCCAACTGGTTGATATCGGCATGCACCGGCGGCAGCGCCTCGTCCAGCTGGGTCAGGACCGTCACCTGGCCGCCTGCCGAACTGCGCAACAGCTCGATGAGGTTGTCCAGCAGGAGTGGCAGGCGGACCGCCTCGGTGCGCAACTCCTGGCGCCGGGCGAAGGCCAGCATGCGCTGGGTCAGCGAGACGCCGCGCGCGGTCCCCTGCAAGGCATTGTCCACCAGCCGGGAGAGCCGCACATCACCGTCGACCCGCTTGCTCAGCAGTTCGAGGTTGCCGCGGATCACCGTCAGCAGGTTGTTGAAGTCATGGGCGATACCGCCACTGAGCTGGCCGATGGCCTGGAGTTTCTGCGACTGGAACAGGGCTTCGCGGGCCAGATCCAGCTCCTTCTGCGCCTGGACCGACTCGGTGATATCACGGGTGATCTTGGCGAAGCCGAGAATCTCGCCGTTGTCGGCGCGGATCGGGTCCAGTATCACATGGGCCATGAACCGCGTGCCGTCCTTGCGCAGCCGCCAGGCCTGCCTCTCGAAGCGCCCTTCGGTCGCGGCAACCGACAGCGCCCGCTGCGGTTCACCTTTGGCCCGGTCCTCGGCGGTATAGAACATGGCGAAATGCTTGCCCACGACCTCCGCCGCCGTGTAGCCCTTGATACGCTGTGCGCCCTGGTTCCAACTGCTGACATGCCCCTGCGGATCAAGCATGTAGATCGCGTGATCGGTCAAGGCATCGACCAACAAACGGAAACGGTCGCCATCGGTCACGCTGCCAGACAGGGGTTGATCGGACATGGAGGCCTCGACGGGTATTTTTGCGTTACCTTACACCCGAGCTATCGGCCTGCCCAAGAAAACCTCCAAAATCCGGACCGGTCCGTCAGACCGTGACCCAGTCAAGGTCCACTTCGCCCTGGATACCGTCCACCAGGCCCTTGCTGCTGTGCTGCCACCAACGCCAGCCCAGGCCTCGACAGCGCCAGCTTTGCGGCAGGACCGGCTCGTCGACCTGCCAATGGGCGACCCACAGCGGGCACTCGCTGAAATCGTAGGACTGCCACGCCACCTGGCGGTCCCAGAAGCCGGCAGCGGTGTAGATGACCGGATGAGCGCCACCGTGCAGTTCCCTGACCAGCGTGACCAGCTGGAACAGGCCGTCGGCCATCTGCTCCGGGGTCGCCTGTTCGTTGTACCGGGCCTCGACATCAATGGCGAAGAGGTCCCGCCCCACCTCGAAATCCACCGCGGCGAGCCGATCGCGGATATTGGCCAGTTGCTCGCCTGGGGTGCAGTTCAAGGCCCTGAAGTAGTGATAGGCCCCCGCCTGCAAGCCGTTGGCGCGCATGCCGCGAAAATTCTCGACGAACCTGGCGTCGGCGTAGGTAGCGCCCTCGCTCATTTTCGCGATCCCATGGGTGACGCCGGCCGCCGCCACCCTCGCCCAATCGATCTCACCCTGCCAGCGCGACACATCGATACCCCGCGCATAGGCGTTGCTGCCTGGTTCCCTGCAACTCATCGTTCTCTCCCATGAGGTTATCAGCCGTCGGATAGTCCGTCGTACCGATGTTTTCATGGGCAGCCGGTGCCAAGGCACTAACGGGATACCGCCCGCTGTTCAAGTTGGAGCACATGAGGTTTGTCGCCCGCTCTTCAGGAACGACAGTCTGTTCCGGGTCCAAAGCGACCACTCACGCCCGGCTGCCACCAGCCAGAAGTGGTCACTGGCAACGGGAAATGCTTGAGTAAGCCGTCACGAAGACTGATATGTTGCTCGCGCCTCGGGCCGCATCCCATCGACGCAGATCCCATCAAGGAAGAAAAAACAATGAAAAAAGTACTCGGCCTCGTGCTGCTGATCTGCCTGAACATACCGGCCTTCGCAAGCTACCAGACCATCGGTTTTCAGACCAGGACGCTGCCGGACGAGGACAATGATCGCCCGCTGGAACTGGTCGTCTGGTACCCGAGCACCACCACCGCCACACCGCAATTGATCGCTGATACCGCGGTATTCGTCGGTGACCTGGCTGTACGCGATGCGCTTCCGGACGCAGGCGCGCACCCGTTGGTGGTGCTTTCCCATGGTTTTCGCGGTAACTGGGGGAACCAGTCCTGGTTGGCCAGCACCCTGGCTCACCAGGGTTACATCGTGGCCGCGGTCAACCACCCCGGCACCACGACCCGCGATCGAAACCCGAAGGCTGCGGCACAGCTGTGGCAGCGGCCCATCGACCTGCAACGGGCCATCGATGCGGTCATGGCTCAGCCGAGTCAGTATGGAGGGGTGGCGAAAGGTCAAATTGCGGTGGTGGGACATTCACTGGGTGGCTGGACCGCGCTGGAAAGTGCCGGCGCCCGGTTCGACTCCAAGCGGTTTATCCAGGAATGCGTCACCCATCCGCAACTGTCCAGTTGCAGCGTCTACAAACAGATCAACCCTGACAGCGATCCGGTATCGAAAGCTCGACTGGAAGGTGATCTGAGGGACAAACGCGTCACCGCCATCGTCACCCTGGACCTGGGCCTGTCACGGGGCATCACCAATGAAAGCCTGGCGGCGTTGTCGGTACCGGCACTGGTGATCGCGGCGGGTGCGCCCTCCGAAGATCTCCCTGCACGGTTGGAGTCCGCCGACCTGGCCAAGCGATTGCCATCGGCGACCCGTCGTTATGTCGAGATCCGGGACGCCAGCCACTTCAGCTTCCTGTCGTTGTGCAAACCTGGCGCAATGGCGTTGCTCGAAGCAGACGAACCCGGCGATGGCATCATTTGCCGGGATGGCGATAACGCTCGACCACGGGCACTGATCCAGTCACAGATCGCCTCGTTGATCACCGAGTTTCTGGCACAGTCATTTCGCAACTGACGGTGGTTGATTCGATTGACGGTAGGTGCTGGACGAGCACCGACCGCGTGTTTGAGCCATACGCCGCCGATCGTCTTGGCCGTGTCATCCCAATGGATGACATGGAGCGGCAGACCTTCGAGTCTGCCGGGGTCCGATATGCCCAGTCTTGCACACCTGCCGTGTCCCAGGCCCGCATGGGGCACCAGGCTCCCCTCCAAATACAGTCAGCCATAAACCTGTTTTCAGGCGGTAGACGTGCAGCGCTTTTCAGAAGATCCACCTTTCTTCCAGTCGGATCTACGTCATGCAACGCGTTTCTCATCGAGGTGCCAGGTGCTTGTTGCCCGCCCTCCTGACCCTGCCCTACTGCACCCTGAGTTTTGCCTTGAACACCGCCAGCATCATCCCGACGGTATCCTCGCCCGATTGCCTGGAGTACCAGGTCGTGGGGGTGTGCTACTGGCTGCGTTGCACTAACTTCGGCTGCAGTGTCAAAACCTCCGCCAAGGTGCGGCACTACGTGCCGGATGCGGTGGTTTCCAGCTATTCCAGCACGGGCGACAACCCCTGGACAGAGGTCAGGGCCTTGAGCGCCCCAACCTCCGGTGCCCAGGGGGCGGCAGTGGCACCACCAACAGCTCCCGCGAAAACAGCCTCTCGGTATTCAAGAACGTCGACGTGATCGGTCATCCCGGCATCGCCGCCTTCAACGCCTTCGCCAGCGGTTCGGGCTACACCTGCGAGGGTGCCGGAACACCTTACATGCCCCATTTTCTCAGCACTCTGGACCCGATTGGCTGGCGCCACGGCATTCCTGAGAGTGTGTTCCCCCAGTCGCTGGTCCCTGGCATGCGCGAAGTCGGCAGTCGGCTGTCGATGAACCTGTGGGGCAACGTCTATCCGCGCAGTGGTTTCCTGCACCAGCCGGATGACTACAAGGCGTCAGCGGTGATGGCCCAGCGCGCCGGCGACATCGTGACCCGCCCTGGGCAGGTGCATGTCTATCGCCCTCTGCTGGCACTCGCCAAGCCCGGTTACTGGCCCGCCGGCGAGTTGCGTGAATCCGATGCGCTGACGGGCAAGTGGCAGCAACTGACGCCGACGGCCAGCGCCTCCTGTGCCACCTTCCCTGAAACGGGCATTCACCAGCAGGCCCCGGATGGCGCCTATGCCTGGTCGCTCTGGCGCCCCTACAGCTGCTGCAAGCAGGAAGGACAGACTTTCCTGGGCAGCACCGGCGGCCAGTGACCTCGCGACGCCGAACGATCGCCTCTCTCGTAATGGAGCCTCTCATGATTCGGATGTCATCGTTTCGCCGCCCCAGCCCCAGCCCCAGTCGCTGGCTGCTTCTGCTCATGGCCCTGGGGAGCGTTCCGCCGACAGCCACGGCGGCGGAGTTCGGTAGCAGCGGCAGTGCCATAAGTGACGACGTGCTGTACCGGATTGGCGGTGGCAGCGCCGTGAACATGGGCCGGGCCGGCGACATGCAAAGCCTCCAGGTCGGCGTGGGGTGGAACACCGACCTGATGTGCGGGAAGATGGATTTGAACACCACCCTGCACAACCAGCTCAACGGCCTCACCGAGGGTTTCCAGAACATCATGGGCGACCTGATCCAGGGCGCCACGGGGGCTGTGGCCTCGCTGCCGGCGCTGATCATTCAGCGGGCGGACCCGGGCCTTTACAACCTGCTCACCAACGGCATCCTGCAGGCACGGCTGGACTTCGACCGCTCCAAGGCCAGTTGCCGCGAGATGGCCGAGCGCATGATGAAGGTCGCCGGCAACCAGAACCGTTGGGGTGCGCTCGCCGAGGGCCAGGCACTCAAGGAGGCCATGGTCCAGAACACTGACGCCGTTGCGGTCACCGCCCAGGCCGAGAAGGACAACGGCAACACCGGTGTGCCCTGGGTCGGAGGGGAAAAAGCCGGAGGCAAACAACAGGCACCGATCAAGGTGGTCAAGGATGTGACCAAGGCCGGCTACAACCTGCTCAATGGCCGCGGTGCCACGGACAACAGCAGCATCGATCCCAAGGCCTGCAACAGCGGCCTGCTGTGCAAGACCTGGAAATCACCGGATGAAGCGGCCGGGTTTGCCAACCGCGTGCTGGGGGAAGACGAACAGCAAACGTGTGAAGACTGCACCAAGAGCACCGCCACCGCTGGCGTGGGCCTGACACCGCTGATTCAGGAAGAGTACGAAGCCAAGCTCAAGGCACTCAAGGCGTTGATCGACGGCAGCCAGACCACCACGCCGGAAAATCTCGCCGACGCAGGCAGCAACTCGATGCCGATCACCCGGGGCGTCATCACCGCCCTGCGTGATGAGCCCGACCAGGAGCTGCTGGCCCAGCGCCTGGTCTCGGAAATTGCCGTCACCAGCATTCTGGAGAAAGCCCTGCTGCTGCAACGCGCCCTGCTCGCCGGCCAGAAGGAGCCCAATGTGTCCGCCAGCGGCCTCGCCGCCAAGACCATCGACGTCGAGCGCGAGGCCCTGCAGCAGGAAATCGCCAACCTGCTCACCGACCTGGAAATGCGCCGTTCCCTGACCAGCAATTCACCTTCGGCAATTATCGCGCGGCACCAGCAGCGCAAGGACAACTCACGCACGATCTTCGAGGGGATCCGGATGCCAATCGGCTGGAGTCCCTGGAGAAGGAGGTCAAGGGCAATGGGGGGCGGCCGCCACGTCCCTGAGCAAGGCCGCTGCCCCCGTAACTGTCGCCCCCCCAGGTTTTATTACAAGGATCAGTGATGAAAAAACGTTTCTCGCTCTGTGCCCTGGCTTTGGCCCTGGCCGGCTGCAATGCCGAGTACACCTTCGATGAAATCTCCGCCAAAGCCGGCAGGCTCGGCTCTCCCCATGCGCTGTACATCGAGCCCCAGTCCGGTCAGCCCCTCAATGGCACCGTGACGCATAAGGTCGGTGACCAGGTGCTGCTGTCCTTCAAGGTGGAAAATGGCCGGGCCGTGGGAGAATGGAAACAGTTCGACCCGAGCGGCGCACTGTTGGTCGAAGGCCAGTTGAAAGCCGGCGTGTTCGTCGGGACACGCAAGACCTGGTGCACGGGCACCTTCTCCCGGCAACTGCACGAGTTGTTGAGGGAGGAAGGCGGACGTAGCGCCGTGCAAACCTATGATTGCGCCACCGGCCTGCAGGTCGGTGACAGCACCTCCCTGGCGGGCAGTGAGGTGCGCGTCGGTGCGCAGCGCAAATGGCGGGTGATCGAGGGGGAACAGAAGCTGACCTTGCTGGAGACCTTCGCCAGCGACGGTTCCGGCAAGCTCGATGGCCGGGTGGAACATTACGACTACAAAGGCGACCTCAAGGACCGCGCCACGTACCAGAATGGCGTGCTCAACGGTGTGCTGGAGACCTGGGTAGACGCCGAAGGTACAAGGGTGCCGGGCTCGAAAATCAGCTACCGCGCAGGCAGAAAGAACGGCCCGTCCGAAACCTACTTCATCAGCGGCTGGCCCGCCGGCACCGTGGCCGAGAAAGGCCATTACCAGGATGATCAGCCAGTGGGTGTGTGGACCCGCTACCAATTCGGCGAAGCCACGGTGCGCGACTACGACAATCCGCCGAACAGAACGCCCATGGCTGAACGTGTGTGGAGAGCAGCCGGCGGCGAACACCTGGCCCCGGATGGGAGCATGGTCCTCAAGGATCTGGACGGCTTCGCCTATCTGCTGAAAAGCTCCGGCATCGATATCAATCAACGGCTGACCGATAAGGACCGCCCAGTGATCACCTCGGCCGCAGAAAGCGCCTACGACTACCTGGTGGCCGAAGGTGCCGATCCGATGGGCCGCGATGGCGAGGGCAACACCCGGTTGATGAGCTGCCTGGGCCCCCTGCACTTTCTCAACTGCAGCCTGAGACACATGATCACACTGGCTGGCAAGGAAGACCTGAAGGCGCACAACGCCTACGGCGACACGGCCCTGTCACTGTTCTGCAGGCGGACCGAGAAGCTGCTGAGGCGCCGCAACACCGGCGATCAGATACAGGAGCTGTTTCAGGCCCTGCTCAAAGGCAGTGACATAAACGCCAAGGCTTACGGGGGTGAGACGCCATTGCATGCCTGCATGGCCGAGCGCGATCTCAGCTTCGCGCAGGCCCTTGCTGCTGCGGGTGCCGACCTCGATGCCGCGGACCTCAACGGCACAACCCCGCTGGCGGCGGCCTTTCTCAAGGACTATCGCGAAAGAGCAAGCGGCCACACGATCCGCTGGTCCGAGGATCGGATTCGCGTGGTTGCCAGCTACCAGGGCAAGGCCAGCTTCTCCTTCGACACACCGGTGCCCGTGTTTGGTAAATCGCTGCGCCAACTGATGCTGGAGAATGGCGATACCGCTTCGGCGATGTTGATCGACTCGCTGGTGGGTACCGTCAAGGATTGAGAGCCGTACAGGCAGCATACGAGGCTCGCATTGATTGAAGTAGCAATCAAGTTGGGCCCCGGTCAGCCGCGCACCTCACGCTCAGAATTAAGGCACTGAGCGAACTAAGAGTTGATCAGGCGCGCAGCGCCACCTTTTGCGAGGCGCTTTTCTACAGCCTCCTCTTTATGGGAGTCGTGCCCACATCGATCGCACAGTCGATGGCCCAGCTTGCGAATCATGGTTTTGGTCCCATCGAGAACTTGTAGGGCCATTGCACCACACGCCCATTAGCGAGAAGCCTGCCACAGCACTCTTCCATTCTCATCCCAAGGACCCAGAGTGATCACTCAGCAACACCTGGAAACGTACGAAGCAGCTTTCCGAAAATGAGCCTGTTTCCTACGCACTATAGGCATGGGAGAATATTGTCGACGCCTGCCCTGGTGGCTAGAGTCCAGAGGTCGCTGCCAATTCAGCGATCGGGCTTGGACACCCGGGATCTCACAGTGCGTACAGCACCGCGATAGCGGTTTTTTTGTGCTCGCATTATGGCGGGCTGTGCGCGGGACACTTTCGAGTGTGCCGGGTTATCTGTGTCCCGGTTGTCCAACCTGCGTACAGTTCGCCACCCTTCGCTTGGACACGAAAGTGGTGAACTTCTCCAATACACAGAGGATTCACCATGGTCAAAAAAATTACTCCCGACCCGCCACCCTGCAGCACCTCCAGCCCTGAGGAGAAAGCCGCCTACCTGCGCAAGATCATGCAGGAATCACTGGCACAGATAAAATCGGCGCCGCCTTGTACCCAAGAGCCAATTCCTCTCGACACACTCGCCACGACCGCCTTCAAAGCAGTAGAGGCCGGTACAGCAACCTCGCCGCCGCTGTTCTCTGTTCAACCAGGCGTCACCGCTCAGGATGCACTGACCCAAGTATCGGAATTGCTCAGAACTGCCGAGCTGAGCGCCGATGAAATCTGCCCTCGCCTGGTTGGTTTCGAACGGGATCTGCTGATGGGAATGGCGCGCTCGATCACGCTGTCACGAGCTGTCGTGGAGGCACTGCTTGATGGACATTCAGTTCCTGCCTTAGACACTTCGAAAGAGCTATGACGGCACTCCTTGCTTCATAAGACTACAGAGGACCGATACTCAAACGCATGCGAAAGGCAGCAGCTCGGAGGGCATGGACCTGAGGGTATCGGCGGCTGGAACGTTCTCTTCAGGCGCCTCTGAACCAAGACTCCCTTGGCATAAAAGATGTACATCGGGTCAGTATTATCACGCGCAACCCGCATCGCAACAGACGATGTTAAAAACACGGCTTTCAGGATTAGCGCCTGACTCGAACCTGCTCTGCCAGGCCTCGCCAGGAATAAAAATGCCCGCCTCACACCCCGAGCAAGGCGGGCATTTTTGCTGCCACTCTATCCTGAGTGCTGATCAGAACTGCTCGGGCCGCAGCTGGTACAGGCTGTGGCTGCCGGCCTTGATGCTGGCCTCCAAGGCCAACGAACGGGGCAACAGGCGCTGGAAGAAGAACTCGGCGCTGGCCAGCTTGGCTCCGTAGAACGCCGGATCGTCTGCCATGGCTGGTTGAGCCGCGGCCGCCATTCGTGCCCACATGTAGGCGTAGGCTGTCAGGCCGAACAACTGCAGGTACTCCACTGCGGAGGCGCTGATCAGGTTCGCGTCATCCACCGCATGGCGCATCAGCCAGTGGGAGGTGTCACTCAGCCGCTCAATGGCCTGGAGCACCGCATCGCGATGCAGTGGAGCATCGGCGCAGAACAGGCGGATCTCGTCGGTGAACACAGCCAGAGCCTGACCGCCGTCGGCCAGCACCTTGCGCCCCAGCAAATCCAGAGCCTGAATGCCATTGGTGCCCTCGTAGATCTGCGCGATGCGTACGTCCCGTACCAATTGCTCCTGGCCCCATTCGCGGATGTAGCCGTGGCCGCCATACACTTGCTGGCCCAGCACACAACTCTCCAGTCCATTGTCGGTGAAGAAGGCCTTGGCCACGGGCGTCAGCAGCGAGACCAGGCGCTGTGCGTTCTCGCGTTCCCCCGCAGCCTCGGCATAACGGGCCAGATCGAGTTGCTGGCCGACATAGGTGGCAAACGCGCGCCCGCCTTCTGTCAGGGCCCGCATGGTCAGCAACATGCGGCGGACATCACCATGGTGGATGATGGGGTCGGCCATCTTGTCCTTGGCCTGCGGGCCCATTGCAGAGCGGCTTTGCAGGCGCTCATTGGCGTAGCGGGCAGCGTTCTGGTACGAGGCCTCGGCACAGCCGATGCCCTGGATGCCAATGGACAAACGCTCGTAGTTCATCATGGTGAACATCGCCGCCAGCCCCTTGTTCGGCTCGCCCACCAGGTAACCCACCGCACCGTCGAAGTTCATGACGCAGGTGGCCGATGCCTTGATGCCCATCTTGTGCTCGATCGACCCGCAGTGGACGCCATTACGCTCGCCCAGGCCACCATCGGCACCGATCAGGTACTTGGGCACCAGGAACAGAGAGATACCTTTGGGGCCCGCCGGTGCATCGGGCAACTTGGCCAGCACCAGGTGAATGATGTTCTCGGTCAGGTCCTGCTCGCCGCCGGTGATGAAGATCTTGCTGCCCGTGATCCGGTAGCTGCCGTTTGCCTGCGGTTCAGCCCGCGTCCTGATCAACCCCAGATCGGTCCCGGCATGCGGCTCGGTCAGGCACATGGTGCCCGACCAGCGGCCTTCGTAGATCGGGGCAAGGAAGGTTTGCTTGAGAACCTCACTGGCGTGGGCATCGATGGCCAGGCAGCTCCCCGCACTCAGCGCCGAGTACAGACTGAAGCTGCTGTCGGCGGCATACATCATTTCCTCAAACAGCACCGAGAGCATCTTGGGCATGCCCATGCCGCCGTATTCAGGGTTGCCCCCCAGGCCCACCCATCCGCCCTCGCGATACGTCTGCCAGGCCGCCTGGAAACCTTCCGGGGTGGTCACCTCGCCAGCGTCGAAGCGAACACCCTGTTCATCTCCGTTGCGGCTCAACGGTGCAATCAGTTGCCCGGTGATCTTCGCCGCCTCCTCGAGGATGGCATCGGCGGTGTCCGTGTCGACACGCTCGGCCAGCGCCGGTAAACGGGCCCACATCGCCGGGCCCTGAAACACTTCATGAAGGACAAAACGCATGTCACGCAGCGGTGCAGTGTAATCAGTCATCTGTGAGTTCACCGTTCAAAGGGCCTTGGCCCAGTCGCGCAGGAGAAATTTCTGGATCTTGCCGGTCGAGGTCTTGGGCAGTTCACCAAACACCACGGTTTTGGGCACCTTGAAGCCGGCCAGGTGCTCGCGACACCAGGTGATGATGTCCGACGCTTGTGTCGCACCGTACCCGGGCTTGAGGGCGACGAAGGCGCACGGTGTCTCCCCCCACTTCTCGTCCGGACGGGCCACCACGGCAGCCTCAAGGACTGCCGGGTGCCTGTACAGGGTGTCCTCGACCTCGATGGTCGAGATGTTCTCGCCGCCGGAGATGATGATGTCCTTGAGCCGGTCCTTGATTTCAACATAGCCATCGGGATGCCAGACCGCCAGGTCACCGGTGTGAAACCAGCCTCCCCGGAAGGCCTCGGCCGTGGCCTCCGGGTTTTTCAGGTAGCCTTTCATGACGGTGTTACCCCGCATGAAGATCTCGCCCAGGGTATTACCGTCACGCGGCACCGGTTGAAGGGTCTGCGCGTCGGCGACCATCAGGCCGTCCAGTGTCGGGTAGCGCACCCCCTGGCGTGACTTGATCCGCGCACGTTCTTGCAACGACAGCGCGTCCCACTCGTCGTGCCAGGCGCAGACCGTCACCGGTCCATACACCTCGGTCAAACCGTAGGTATGGGTGACTTGAATGCCCATCTCCTCGATGGCACCGATGACCTTGGCCGGCGGCGCCGCACCGGCGACCATGGCCTGCACCCTGTGCTCGATCGCCGCCTTGGCGGTATCGGGCATGTTGACCAGGGCGTTCAACACGATCGGTGCGCTACACAGGTGGGTCACCCGGTGCTCGCGGATCAGGATGAGGATCTTCTGCGGGTCGACCCGACGCAGGAACACATGGGTACCCGCCAGGGCAGTGATGGTCCAGGGATAGCACCAGCCGTTGCAATGGAACATCGGCAGGGTCCACAGGTAAACCGGGCGATGGCCCATGGTCCAGGTCATCTGGTTGCCGATGGCATTGAGGTAGGCACCGCGATGATGGTAGACCACGCCCTTGGGGTTGCCGGTGGTGCCGGAGGTGTAGTTCAGCGAAATCGCCGCCCACTCATCATCCGGCCATTGCCAGGCAAATGCCGGATCGCCCTCGGCCAGAAACGCCTCATACCCCAGCTCGCTGACAGCCTGGCCCTCGCCAAACTCCGGATCGTCCACGTCGATGACCAACGGCGGATGCTCCAGCCTACCCAGTGCATCGCTGATCACACGGTGAAACTCACGATCGCCGATCAGCACCTTGGCCTCACCGTGCCGGAGCATGAAGGCAATCGCTTCGGCATCCAGGCGCACATTGAGGGTGTTGAGCACCGCCCCGGTCATGGGCACACCAAAGTGCGCTTCCAGCATCTCGGGAATGTTCGGCAGCATCACCGCCACGGTATCGCCAGGGCCGACACCGCGCCCCGCCAGGGCGCTTGCCAGCCGCCGACAGCGCTCATAGGTCTGGCTCCAGTTACGCCGGATAGCACCGTGGATCACGGCCGGATATTCACCGTAGATGGCGGCGGTTCGCTCAATGAAACTCAAGGGGGTCAAGGCGACGTGATTGACAGGGGTGGGCTGCAAGCCCTGGGAGAAGATCGACATGCGGTCATCCTGTGTGGGAGCCAGGCGCAGCCAGTGCGCATGATCCCCGGTGGCTGATTGTTAGCTCTGATCAGGGGTCGGGAGCTGAGCAAGGCCTCAGACTCCCACCGTCGCTTTTTACGCGAACCACTATATTAGTTGGATTATTTACCATAGCAATATGGTACAAATACTATAAAACAAGCTGAAACCGATAAAAATGAGATCATTCCCCCTGCTGGAAAAAGATCCACAGCCCACGCTGCTCGCAGGTGCCGACGCCCAGCCACTGAGCCTGAACCCTGCCCTGCAGGCCTTGATTGCCGAGTCTGGCGAGTTGGGGAACGTGCTGGCGGCCAATCACCCCGCGCTGGTCCAGGCCTGTCTGCGACAAAACCGTTCGATCATTGACGTGGAGGTCGTACGGGATGAGCGAACCTTCCTCTGGACCTATGTGCCCGATGAGACGAACGGGCAAGTCCTGGTGCGCTGCCGGGATGCCAGTGAGGAGCGCCATAGCATTCGAGAGGCCAGCCGCGCGCGTCGGCTCTACCGCCTGATCACGGAAAACACCACCGACCTGATCTCTCGCCATAGTCCCGATGGGGTGTGTCTCGATGCCTCGCCGGCCGCGTACCGCTTGCTCGGCCTGTGGCCCGAGCAACTGCGTGACAGGCCGGTGCAAGCATTGCTGCACCCGCGTGAATGCCGGGAGGTGCTAGCCGTGGCCGCCGCGGCGTTGGTGCAGGACGGCTACCACACCATGACCTGCCGGATACGCCACACCGATGGGGGCTACCGCTGGTTCGAGATTGCCAGCCATGCCATCCGCGAGACCTACACGGGTGCGGTGGCAGAGATCGTCAGCATTTCGCGCGATGTCAGCGTTCGCGTGGAGGCCCAGGAAAACCGCCGTCGTCTGGCCGAGGTCGTTGAGGCCAATACCGACCTGGTGCTGTTCATCGATCGCCAGGGGCACATCAGCTACCTGAATGCCTCCGCACGTCGGGCCTTGGCACTCGATGGCCTGCAGGCGCTGCCCCCCTCGCCGCGCTGCTGGATGATCAGACGCGCCAGAGGCTGGACACCGAAGGGTGGGAGAACGCTGAGCGACAGGGGGTGTGGCAGACAGAGGCACGGCTTCAGCCGTGGCGCGAAGGCGGCCCCTTTCCGGTCTCCCTGGTGCTGCTGGCCCATCGCGCCATTGGCGCAGAACGCTACTACTCTCTCGTGGCCCGCGACATGACGGAACGCGAACTGCGGGAACAGCAGTCGCGACGGCATCAGGATGAGCTGGCTCACACCGCACGCCTGATGACCCTCGGCGAGCTGGCCTCCGGCATCGCCCACGAAATCAATCAGCCCCTGGCAGCGGTGGTCAATTACGCCAGTGCCAGTCAGCGCTACCTGCAAAGTCTCGACCACGACCCGAAGGCCCGCGACCGGATCAGCCAAGGCCTGCAACGCATCAGTGAACAGGCCACTCACGCCGCGCAGGTGATTCGGCGGCTTCGCGCCTTCCTGCGCAAAGAGCCCCGCCGACTGCAGGAACTGGTCCCGGCCCAGGTGGCCAGCGAAGCGGTACGCCTGTGTGCCTGGGAAGCGTTGCGGGATCAGGTCAGCATAGAGTTGCGCATGGCCGATGACCTGCCAGGCGTGTACGCCGACCCTGTGCTGCTCGAACAGGTCCTGCTCAATCTGCTGCGTAACGCGATTGATGCCAATCGGGAGCAGCATGGCGGCCAACCGTCGCGTATTCTGCTCGGCGCCGAGCGCCAGGGTGATTGGTTGCAGATCGAGGTGACGGATCAGGGGGGCGGCGTGCCCGCCGAGCGTCTCGATGAGATTTTCACCCCCTTCACCACCAGCAAGCCTGAGGGGCTGGGGCTTGGCCTGTCGATGAGCCGCAGCATCGTCGAAGGCTTCGGTGGGAGCTTGCAGGCACGGGCCGGCAACACGGGTGGTTTGGTGCTGTGCTGCAGGCTGCCGGTCAATAACGGATGGAAAGAGGAACGCTGATGAAGGCAACGGTGTATGTGATCGACGATGACCAGGGCATGCTCGACTCAACCGTCTGGCTGCTGGAGTCGGTGGGCCTGGAGGCCGTTCCGTTTACCAGCGGCCAGGCCTTCCTTGACGCCGTCGATCCTGCCGGGCCGGCCTGCGTGCTGCTCGACGTTCGCATGCCGGCCATGGGCGGTCTGGCTGTCCAGGAGACGCTCCACAAGCGCGGCCTCAAGATCCCGGTGATTTTTGTCAGCGCCCATGCCGATGTGCCCATCGTCGTTCGCGCCTTCAAGGCCGGCGCCTGCGACTTCATCGAAAAGCCCTACAACGATCAGCTGTTGCTCGACAGCGTTCAGGCAGCACTGCATCGTGCAGGCAGTTCGCTCGCCGGCACGACGGAACTGGCCCAGGTTCAGGAGCGAATCGACAGCCTCACGCCGCGGGAACGGGATGTCTTCATTCCCCTCGTCCAGGGGTTGAGCAACCGAGAGATCGCCGAACACCTGGACGTGAGCATCAAGACCATCGACCTGTATCGGAGTCGGGTGATGAAGCGAATGCAAGCGCAGAGCCTGCCCTCGCTCGTGGGGATGGCCATTGCCTGCGGTCTGATCGACGCCCTGAGTTTGCGAGCCAGGGTGACAGACGACTCGCCGCCGTCACGGGAAGCCCGCTTCGAGTTCAGGGCTTGAGTGTCAGGCTGGCCAGATCGATCCTGGACAGCAGTTCGTCGATCGGCAGCGCCTTGCTGAACAGCCAGCCCTGGGCAAAGGCCTGGGGGCAGAGGTTCAGGACCGCTTGCCGCTGCTGTTCGGTCTCAACGCCCTCGAAGATCACCTGGGCATCCATGGCCTCGGCGATCTCGTTGACCTTGAGCAGGGCGAACGCCGCCGGCGAGCAATCGCCCACCGCACTGGTAAAGGATCGGTCGATCTTTATCTTGTCGACCCGCAGATTGGCGAGGTAGGACAAACTCGAGTAGCCGGCCCCGAAGTCGTCGACAAACACCTGGCCGCCCAGGGCGCGGAATTCATCGATTTTCTGCGCGACCATCGCCATGTTCGCCGTGGAGCTCTCCAGCACCTCGATCGCCAGTTGTGCCAGTCGGACGTTCGCCCGCGCGGCCTCGGCCTTCAAGAAAACCAGGGTCCTGGGGTCCAGCAGATCCCTGGCCGCCAGGTTGATGCTGGCATACAACGGTGGATTGGCCTGCAACACCGTGGACAGCTCGGCCAGGCATTTTCGCAGGACGATTTTATTGAGATCAAAGGCCAGCCCCAACTCCGCCGCCACGCTGAAAAAGCTGTCGGGCGCCACCCAGCCAAGCTCCGGGTCGTGCCACCTGGACAGCACCTCCATGCCACAGATCCGGCCGCTGCCAGCCTGGACAATCGGCTGATAGACAAGATCGATGCGCGAATGTCGAATCGCCTTTTTCAAGCGCACCGGCAATGACCTGGATTGGGTGATTCTGTGGTTGAGCGCATACCAGGCCAGGCCACCGAATACCGCCCCCAGAAGGATCACAAGGCCGAGCAGTCCGGCATGCTTGCAGGACAGAACATGGCTTTGCACCTGCGCCTCCACGCAGATGCTGAACCGGTCCGAGCAGACCCTGACGTTCTTGCCCTCCAGATAGCCCAGACGCTTGAGCTGGCCGAAGGAACGCATGATCAGTTGCCCGTCCGCCGAGCTCACCCGCGCACTCAATTCCTCGGGTGGCGATTCGAAAGAGGAAAACGCTACCGGGGAAGTCACCACGAACGCCGAGCCCCGGGAGGTGATATCCACGTTGATGTGCCTGCCGTCATCATCGAAGACCGCCCGCCAGAGCATCGAACCGGTCTTGCCCAACTTGCCATCGCCCTCGATCCGGTACTTTGCCGATGCCCCCCACAGCGCCGAACACTGTACGTCACGGTCGATCATTCGGCCGGCGTCCCGCACGAACCGGTAATGGAAGGCGATCTGTTTCAGGCTTGCCTGATCGTCCTCGCGACAGATCGGGTTCGAATCCCGATTGATGGCCTCCAGCGCGGTCACGATATTGTCCGCAACCGAATCGGCCTGGAGCAGGATCGCGCGCGCATAGGCGTCCACACGGCTTTCGGACGCGGCCAGCCACACGATCTGGGCCACCCAGATGGACAGCGCCACACCGCAGGCCACCCATACGGCCAAATGCAGAAGCGTACGCCACCTCCCGCTGTCTCTGTAACCGGGCATCCCTGAACCTTATAGCGACTCGCTATTGTCGAAGTTTTTCATCAGCTGGCGATCCTGCACTCAACCGTAGCCCAGCACCAGCAGGTTGCCATCATCGGCCGGCGGATCCAGGTGTCCGGTGCCGCTGCCGGTTGGCAGGGCTATCTGCATCATCGCCGCAACCCGTTCGTGCAGCCTGCATGACCGCCATTCGCCATCACCCGGCGCAACCGCCTGAAAAACAGGAGGTTTCATCATTCACGGGGCTGGCACGACAAATGCCACTACTCTCCCGAGATCATCGCGCCGACGCAGATCGGCCGCCCTTTCATACGTGATAGCGAGGTACCCCCATGAACGCCATCGAGCTGCTCAAAGCCGACCACGAAAAGGTCAAGACCCTCCTCACCCAACTCAGCGAGTCGACCGACCGGGCGCAAAAGAAACGCACCGAGCTGCTGCAGAAACTGGAGCTGGAAGTCACCATTCATACGCAGCTTGAAGAGGAAATTCTCTATCCCGCCTTCAAGGAAGCAGGCGGCAGGCAGCAGGAGCAAATGTACCATGAGGCCAAGGAGGAACACCGCACGGTGGACTCGCTGGTGCTGCCCGACCTGAAGAATACCTCCCCGACCACACCCGAGTTCGCCGGTCGCGTCAAGGTGGTCAAGGAACTGCTGGAACACCACATCGAGGAAGAGGAAAACGAGATGTTTCCAGAAGCCGAGAAGCTCCTCGGCAAGGAAAAACTCGAGAGCCTGGGAGAGCAGATGCAGGTGCTCAAGGCATCGCTGAAAAAAAACCTGAGTGCCTCGAAGATGGCTGCCTGAAGCGGCCTGCCGGGTCGCGCGCAACCTGAGCGCCTGCGTGAAGACGCTCAGGTTGCGCGCGGCCGTTACGGAACTTGGGAAGCGTCGCACGCGGCTGTTCGCCGAAGCACTCCCTGACGGAGCGTGCCGCCAGAGGGTGTAGGATTGGCAGGCACTCATCAATGGCGGAGTTTCCATGTTCTCGTCTGAACGACTCAAGGGTATCGACGTCTTCGTCACGGTGGCGGACCTTGGGAGCTTCACGGCCGCGGCGGAGCGTTTGAACCTCAGCAGTTCGGCCGTCAGCAAAAGCGTGGCACGCCTGGAAGGCCGGCTGGGCCGGCGGCTGTTCAATCGCACCACCCGGCGACTGGCCCTGACCGAGGCCGGGGTGGTGTTCTACAAGACCTGCGCTTCGGTTCTCGCCGACCTGGAGGAAGTCGAGCACGCCCTGGTGGCCGAGAGTGATGAGCTTCACGGAAAGATTCGGATAGACCTCCCCGCCGCCTATGGCAGGTTGCACGTGCTGCCGTTGATCCTGGAGTTCGTCCGTGCCCACCCGTTGCTGCAGCCGCATATCTCCTTCTCCGACCGGTTCGTCGACCCCGTGCATGAAGGTATCGATATTCTGGTGCGCATCGGCGGACCGGACACCTGGCCGGCCGCACTGGGCCATGAGTATTTCGGCTCCCAGCGGATGATGTTCTGCGCATCGCCTGCCTACATCGAGACTCACGGTGCCCCCCGGACCGAACCTGACCTGGATGACCACCATTGCGTCGGTTACGGTCTGGCCGACGGCAGGGTCAGCCCCTGGTATTTCAAGGGCCGACTACCGGGCGATATCGAGCGCCGGGTTGTCCAGGCCCGAATCGCCGTGGGAGATGGCGAAGGCGAAGTCGCGGCCATTCTGGCGGGACACGGCATTGGCCAACTGCCCACCTGGCTGATTCAGAGCCACCTCGAGGCCGGTACCCTGGTGGAAGTCCTGCCCGACCTGGCCCTGGACAGCATGCCGATGAACCTGGTCTGGCAGAAGAGCCGCGAGGGCTTGCCCAAAGTGAGGGCACTGCTGGACTACCTGCTCCCACGCCTCTGCATCCATGGCACGCAGGTCGTCCCCCGGACCGCGCCGCCCCCTCACTCGGATGGGGCCAGCCGGGACACCATCGGTATCAGGGCCAGGGCACTCACCGCGACGACAGCCGCCACATAACCGACAGACTCGACCCCCGCGTGCGTGATGGTCAGCCCGCCGATGATTGCCCCCAGCCCAATACCGGCATTGGCGGCAGACACATTGGTGGTACCGGCCAGGGCCTGGGAATGACTGACCGAACTCATGACCCTGACCTGGCTGACCGGATAAAGCGCCGTGTTCGCCACGCCCCAAAGGCCCAGGGCCAGGCAGAACACGATGCCCAGCTGTGCCAGCGGCACGACTGCGCCCATGCCGATCGCGAGCAGCACCAGGAACAGTGCCGAAGCCTTGATCGGCGATTGGTCGACGATCCTGCCGCCAAGCCAGTTGCCGACCAGGCCAATGGCACCGAAGCCCATCAACCACCAACCGACATGCGCGGAATCGACGCCGGCCACCCGTTCGAGGAGGTCCGCCAGGTAGGTATAGGCCACGAACATCGCGGTAAACACCAGCACCGAGAGCATCACGTTGGCGAGGAAGAACGGCTCCCGGAAGATTCGGGCCTGTTGACGCCAGTCGACCTTGGGTACCCGTTCAACGCCTGGCATGCAGGCCATGATTGCCAGCGCCATGATCAGCGACAGGCCGGCCAGCACCCAAAAGGCCCCTCTCCAACCGATGAGGTGGGCGGCCACCGTACCCAGCGGAATCCCCAGCAGCATGGCCGCGGAAATACCCAGGTAGACTCTGGAAATCGCCTGCCCGGCTGCCTGCGGGCCGGCGAGCTTGCCCGCGGTTTCGCTGGCCGTTCCCCAGAAGACCGGGAGCATGAGCGCAGGAACGATTCGCGCGACCGCCAGCACCCAGAAGTTCGTGGAAGCAGCGGCCAGTGCGTTGGCGGCGGCGAAGAGCAGGAGGATCGCGATGAACAGCTTCTTTCTGTCCAGATGCGAAAGTGCGGCGGTAAGCGCTGGGCCGAAGATCATCACGGTGAAGGCGAACAGCGTGACGAGTTGGCCGGCCAAGGCAATCGAAAGGTTCAGGTCACGCGCCAGCGCCGGCAAAAGCCCCACGATCAGGAACTCGGTGGTCACGATCAGGAACGCCGAGAACGCCAGGATCGCAATGCTGAGCCGGGTGCCTCTGGCTGCGCAAGCGACGGGGCGGGTTGAATCGTATGCCGACATCAGAATGTCTCTCCAGTGGAAATGGGAGCATTCTATTTATTATTTTTTGTCCGATTTAGGGCATCTAGTCATTTATCAAGCGAACCAGATTCATCAATCGTGAGGGCACATGAACGAATTTCCCCGGGCCGGCACCGGCCATGACGACGCGATGCGCAAGAAAATCCGTGCCGCCGTCGCCACCAGAAACCTCGCCAGCGCGGCGAACAACACCAAATGGGATGAGCTGATCGAGTATTTCCGCGAACGCGATGGCTGGTCGCCGTCCTATCGATCCAAGTACGTCACCGGCTATATCTCGGGCTGGGACGTCGAGTGGTTCTGCCACCTGCCGTTTCCCTTCGCCGGCGTGGAATGGTTCGATATCGGCCTATGGGAAATGGCCCCGTCACAGGGCCGGCTGCTGCCCCAGACGATCATCGATCACACCGATGAGATCACGACGGTCGTCGCCCGCATCGGCTTCGAGTTCGAAGTGCGCAACGATGTGCTGCGAATCTGGGGCTACCTGCCCAAGTCCTACGAGGATTTCCCGCCGGCCTGACAGGCCGGTCAGCTCGGCCTTTGCTGGATGTGGCTCTCCAACGCATCGATGAACATCCGTACCTTGAGCGGCACCAGCCGCGCCGTGGGGTACACCGCCCAGATGGCCAGGGGCTCGGGTTCGGCATCCGCCAGCACCAGTCGTTCGACGGCACCTGCGGCGAGGGCCGGTTCGACGTACCAGCTGGACAGGTTGGCAATGCCCAGCCCGCCTGCGCAGGCTTCGTACAGCGCATCGATGGAACTGGCGGCAAACCGCCCCGCCACTCGCTGCCGGACGCTCTTCTCTGCGCACACGAACGACCAGTGCGAGGTCCCCGAGATCACCAGGCAGTCATGGGCTGACAGCTCTGCCAGCGAGGCGGGCCGCCCATGGCTTGCCAGATAACCCGGTGCGACACAGAGCACCCGGGGGCTGTCGGCCAGGCGCCGCGCCACCAGTCGGTTGTCCCGCAGTGGCGCGATGCGGATCGCCACGTCGATGCCCTGCGCAACGATATCCACCTGCTCGTCGGTGGAAAGCAGGTCGACCCGCAGTGCCGGGTGCTGGGCCATGAACGAGGCCAGCATCGGCGCCACCACCTTGCGGGCGAAGGCGGCCGATGCGGTGATACGCAGGTGCCCGGACAGCGCATTGCCGTGGGGACGCAGATCGGCCAGGGCATTGGCCCGCCCTTCGAGCAGCGCCTGCGCGTGCGGCAGGAAGGTCTCGCCGTCGCTGGTGGGCGACAGCGAGCGGGTGGTGCGGTGCACCAGCCGCACGCCGAGCTCGGCCTCCAGGCTGTTCAGGCTCCGGGAGGCGGCCATCGCCGTCAGGGACAGGCGGCGGGCCGCCCCGGCGAGGCTGCCAACCTGTACCGCTTCGACGAAGACCTCGACATCCTCAAGTCTCATTACATCGATTTCCGTTAGATTGCCGTAACGATTTCAACATCTACACCATTTCCGGTTATATCGCCATAGTTGCCCCCACATCACGACGCCCTCACGGCCTCACTCTCTGAGGCAGGTGGAACGGGTGATCGCGCAAGGGCAGATCATGAACAGCACAACCGCACTCGCAGAACAGACAAGCGCCCCGCCAGGGATCAATACCGGGCTCACCTTCGCCATGGCCGCCTCCGCCGGGCTGGCGGTGGCGAACATCTACTACAACCAGCCGATGCTGGGCATCCTGGAGAACGAGCTGCCCGGCAGCCTCACGGCACTGGTACCGACCGCCACGCAGCTGGGCTATGCCATCGGCCTGTTCGCCCTGGTGCCCCTGGGCGACCTCATCGAACGCCGGCGCCTGATCATGACCCAGTTCGCGCTGCTGGCCGCGACCCTGATCGCCGCCGCCCTGGCCCCCACTGCGGCGATCCTGCTGATCGCCTCGTTCCTGCTCGGCATGACCTCCACCGTCGCGCAGCAGATCGTGCCCTTCGCCGCCCAACTGGCGCAGCCGGAGCGGCGCGGCGCCGTGGTCGGCACGGTCATGTCCGGGGTGCTGTGCGGTATCCTGCTCAGCCGGACGCTGTCCGGTTTCGTCGCGGCGCATTATGGCTGGCGCGCCATGTTCTGGCTGGGCGTACCCCTGGCCCTGTTTGCCGGCACGCTCATGGCCGTGGCCCTGCCCCGCAGCCTGCCCAGCGCCCAAACGTCCTATGCCCGCCTGATCGGGTCGATGCTGCACCTGTGGCGCGCCCACGCTGAACTGCGTGTGGCGGCGATCACCCAGGCGCTGCTGTTCGCCGCCTTCACCACCTTCTGGACCGTACTCGCCCTGCGCCTGGAGCAACCCGGTTTCGACCTCGACGCCCAGGCCGCCGGCCTGTTCGGTATCGTCGGTGCCATCGGCATCCTGGCCGCCCCGATGGCCGGGCGCATCGCCGACCGTCGCGGCCCGCACAAGGTGATCATCGTCGGCACCCTGCTGACATTCGCCTCGTGGCTGCTGTTCGGCCTGTGGACCTCCCTCACCGGCATCGTGATCGGCTGCATCCTGCTCGACTTCGCCGTGCAGAGCGTCCTGGTCTCCAACCAGCACATCGTCTACACGCTCCAGCCGCAAGCCCGCGCCCGCCTGAACACCCTCTTCATGGGTTCGATGTTCCTCGGCGGTGCCGCCGGTGCGGCGGCCGCGACACAGGTCTGGCAGAGCAGCGGCTGGCTCGGCATCTCGGTGCTGGGCGCGGCACTGGCGATCGTCGCCACCCTGGTGCAGCTCACGGCCATCCGCGGCCGCCGCAGCCTCTGCTGAATCAGCCAAACGGCAAGCCCCCAATCCCACTCACCGAAATGAACGTTAAGAGCCCAACCATGAAAAATCTCGCAAGCATCCTCGCACTGGCCAGTCTGGCTTTCATCGACCAGGCCCTGGCAGAGGCCCCCGAGCCGGTTCACCAGCAAGTCCCCGGCTATTTCCGCCAGGCCATCGGCGACTTTGAAGTCACCGCCCTCTTCGACGGCTACAACGACCTGTCACCGGGCCTGCTCAAGGGCCTGTCGCCCGAGAAAATCCGTGGCCTGCTCAAACGCCAGGCCATCGGACCGGACCGGATGCCCACCACCTTCAACGCCTACCTGATCAACACCGGCAAGCACCTGGTACTGGTCGACAGCGGGGCTGGCCACTGCGTGCCGCAGACCGCCGGGCAACTGGTGCCGAACCTCCAGGCTTCCGGCTACCAGCCGGCCCAGGTCGACACGATCTTCCTGACGCACCTGCACCTGGACCACGTCTGCGGTCTGGTCGACGCACAGGGCAAGGCGCTGTTCCCCAACGCCACGGTCTATGTCGCCCAGGCCGAAGCCGACTTCTGGCTGGACCCACAGCGAAAGGCCAACGCACCGGAAAACGCCAGGGAATACTTCGATATCGCCCAGCACGCCCTCGCGCCCTACCAGGACAGCGGCCGACTCAAGACCTTCACCCCACCCGCCTCGCCGATCCCGGAAGTGCAAGCGGCCTACGCCATCGGCCATACCCCGGGCAGCACGGTCTATCGCTTCGCCTCGAACGGTTCGGCGATCAGCTTCATCGGTGACCTGATCCACAACGCGGCCGTGCAGTTCGACCATCCCGAGGTCGCCATCCGCTTCGACGTCGACCCGAAAAAGGCCGTCAAGGCACGCCAGGACGAGTTCTTCCAATTGGCGGCGGACGGTGAATGGCTGGCGGCGGCCCATCTGCCGTTCCCGGGCATCGGCCATGTCACCCAGGCGGGCAAACACTTCACCTGGGTGCCGGCCCTGTATGGCCCCTACACCCGTGCAGCCGACGTTCCCTTGCTGAAATAACCCCTGCCCAAAGGAGCTTCAACATGAAAAGCTACACAGTGACGGCCAACGGCATCCGTCAATTCGTGGTCGAGGAAGGCGCAGGCGCCCCGGTCATCCTGCTGCATGGGTTCCCGGAAACGAACTTCGCCTGGCGCTACCAGATCCCGGTGCTGTCGAAACACTTCCGGGTCATCGCGCCGGACCTGCGCGGCTACGGCGAAACCGACAAGCCGGCCGCCGGCTACGACAAGCGCAACATGGCCCGGGACATCCGTGAACTGATGCGCGAGCTGGGTATCGAGAAGGTCGCGCTGGTGGGCCACGACCGTGGCGCCCGCGTGGCCACCCGCTTCGCCAAGGACTACCCCGAGCTGGTGGACCGCCTGGTGGTGATGGACAACGTGCCGACCCGGATCGTCGCGCGGGACCTGAATGCCTCGATCGCCAAGGCCTACTGGTTCTTCCTGTTCCACCTGGTGCCGGACCTGCCGGAGGCGCTGATCGCCGGCCGCGAACACATCTGGCTGCGGCATTTCTTCTCGGACTGGACCTACGACCCGTCGACCATCAGCGGCGAAGCTTTCGACACCTACGTCCGGGCTTACCAGGCTCCAGGCGCGGTACGCGGGGCGATGGCCGACTACCGGGCCAACGCCGAGGATATCGCCCAGGACCTCGAGGATGCCGAAGTGAAGATCGCCTGCCCGGTGATGTCGCTGTGGGGCAACGACTTCCACGCGGTCGGCAAGCTCTTCGACATGACCAGCGTCTGGGCGGAGATGGCCGACAACCTGCAGGCCTACCCCATCGAAGCGTGCGGGCACCTGCCCCAGGAAGAGCAGCCGGAGAAGGTCAATGAACTGCTGCTGAACTTCCTCGAGGGCTGGCGCGGCAAGTGACCCGTCGAGCGGGCCCCTTCCTCACTCGGAGCTGTGCACCACCACCAGCAGCTCCGCCTGCTCCGATGAAACCGTGCGAATGCGGTGGGACTTCTGCGCATTGAAATGCAGGGCATCCCCCTCCTCCAGGATCAGCCGTTCGCTGCCGAAGTCGACCTCGACGCTGCCGCGATGCACGTAGACGAACTCCTCGCCCAGGTGCTCCTTGAACGCCGAGTGCCCGAACGAACGCGGCGGATAGACCAGGAACGGCAGCAGCGCCCGCTGGCCGATGTGTCGCGCCAGGGGCACATGGGTCGGCGCCGGCGGATCCCCGGCGGTGTCCCGCTGCTGCCGACGAACCAGACTGTAGCCCTCCTCGGGCACCGCTTCGGAACTGAACAGTTCCTCGGCCGGGGCATTGAGCGCCTTGGCCAGCTTGAGTGCCACCGCGATGGAAGGCGAACTCATGCCCCTTTCCACCTTCGACAGGTAGCTCTTGGTCAGCCCGGTATGCCCGGCCAGCTGCTCCAGGGTCATGCCCATCTTCTTACGCAAAATTCTCAGCTGCACCGACATCCAACGCCGTTCCTTCAAAAATAATGACACAAGTATTGTTTATGACACAAAGTGTCATTAAGATCATCCGTGTGTCCTGGTGCCGTTGCAGCGGCCACCAGGCAAACATCGTCCACTTCCCGCTCAGGTACCGACCGTGACCACGACCCTGCAGACCCCGAAGGACCAGCTCGTCAAGCTCGCCGAGAAGCAGATGCTGACGGCGCTGATCGATAATACCTACACCCCGCGGCAGAAACTCGCCCTGACCTGCCGCATCCTGTTCGACGGCGGGCATGACTCGGGCCTTGCCGGCCAGATCACCGCCCGCGCGGATGAACCGGGCACCTATTATACGCAACAGCTGGGCCTGGGCTTCGACGAGATCTCGGCGTCCAACCTGCTGGTGGTCGACGAGGACTTGAACGTGCTCAACGGCCGCGGCATGGCCAACCCCGCCAACCGTTTCCACAGCTGGCTGTACCGGGCCCGCCCCGACGTGAACTGCATCATCCACACCCACCCGCTGCACAGCGCCACGCTGTCGATGCTGGAAGTGCCGCTGCAGGTGTCGCACATGGACATCTGCCCGCTGTTCGACGACTGCGCATTCCTCAAGGACTGGCCAGGCGTGCCGGTGGGCAACGAGGAAGGCGAGATCATCTCGAAGGCCATTGGCGACAAGCGCGCCATCCTGCTCTCGCACCACGGCCTGCTGATCGCCGGCGGCTCGATCGAGGAAGCCTGCGTTCTCGCCCTGCTGTTCGAACGCGCCGCGAAAATGCAGTTGCTGGCCATGAGTGCCGGCGAAATCCGCCCCATCCCCGAAGCGCTCGGCAAGGAAGCCCACGACTGGATCTCCACGCCCAAGCGCCACGGCGCCGCCTTCAGCTACTACGCGCGCCGTGCCCTGCGTGCCCATGGCGATTGCCTGAGCTGATCGAAGCGGTACTCACTTCCAGAAAACAGTCAAGAGGTGCCTTGCATGTCCACTCCTCAGATTCGCGGCGTTATCGGCTACACCATCACTCCCTTCGCAGCAGACGGTTCGATCGACCTGGCGGTCCTGGGCCACTCCATCGACCGCCTGATCCAGTCCGGCGTGCACGCCATTGCGCCGCTGGGCAGCACCGGCGAAGGCGCCTACCTCGCCGACAGCGAATGGGAATCGGTGGTGCGCTACAGCCAGGAAAAAATCGCCGGGCGCGTGCCCAGCGTGGTCAGCGTTTCCGACCTGACCACCGCACGCACCGTGCAGCGGGCGCAGTTGGCCCAGGCCTGCGGCGCCACGGCGGTGATGGTGCTGCCCGCCTCCTATTGGAAGCTGACCGAGACGGAAATCGTCGACCACTACAAGGCGGTCGGTGCGGCGATCGATATCCCGATCATGCTCTACAACAACCCGGGCACCAGCGGCACCGACCTGTCGGTGGAACTGATCCTGCGCATCCTGAAGGAGGTGAAGAACGTCACCATGGTCAAGGAGAGCACCGGTGACATCCAGCGCATGCACCGCCTGTACCAGGCCACCGGCGGCCAGGTGGCGTTCTACAACGGCTGCAACCCGCTGACGCTCGAAGCCCTGGTGGCCGGTGCCGCCGGCTGGTGCACCGCGGCGCCGAACCTGATTCCACAACTGAACCTGGCCCTGTGGGACGCGGTGCAGCATCACGATCTGCAACAGGCCCGCGACCTGTTCTATCGCCAGTACGAGCTGCTGGAGTACATCACCCGCCGTGGCCTGCCGACCACCATCAAGGCCGGTTTGAACATGCTCGGCCTGGACGTCGGTGCGCCGCGCCTGCCATTGCAACCGCTGGACCCGCAGGGCAGCGCCTACCTCAAGGGCCTGCTGGACGAGCTGGCAGTCGCCCGCTGAGCCCACTGGCAAGCTGCCCGGCGCCGGGCAGCTCGCGCTCCTGCCACTCAAGAGAACCTCCCATGAAAGTCCACTTCATCGTTCACGAAGCGTTCGAGGCACCGGGTGCCTATGAAACCTGGGTCAGGGAACGAGGCCATGCCGCCAGCTACTCCCGCGTGTACGCCAATCAGGCACTGCCGGCCAATGCGGACGCGATCGACCTGCTGGTGATCCTCGGCGGCCCCCAGGACCCGGCCACCACCCTCGAACAATGCCCGCACTTCGATGCGGCCGCCGAATGCCGCCTGATCGGCCAGGCGATCGACGCGGGTAAAGCGGTCGTCGGCATCTGCCTGGGCTCCCAGCTCATCGGTGAGGCGCTGGGTGCCCGGTTCGAGCACAGCCCGGAGAAGGAGATCGGCCAGTTTCCGATCAGCCTGACCGCCGAGGGCAAGGTCAACGCCAAGTTCGCCCACTTCGGCGAAGTGCTGCAGGTCGGCCATTGGCACAACGACATGCCCGGCCTGACCGCCGACGCGACGATCATCGCGACCAGCGAAGGCTGCCCCCGTCAGATCATCGAATACAGCAAGCTCGTCTATGGATTCCAGTGCCACATGGAATTCACCCGTGAGGTCGTCGAGCTGCTGATCGCCGCTTCCGAGCGCGAACTGGCCACCCTCCTCGATCGCCGCTTCGTCCAGCAGCCGGCGGCCCTGCGGGCGAACAACTGGGACGAGATGAACCGGAAACTGTTCGTGTTTCTGGACAAGCTGCTCGAGGAGTACAGCGTCGCTGGAGCTGGATGAGCTCATCCGGGCCCCTGGCTTCTCATTGTCGTCCTGCTGGCTGCTGAAGACAGGTTCTTCAGCAGCCAGCAGGAGAAATCTCTTCCCTATGACTGAAATGTCCTAGAACACTCCCCATGACCATCGCTCTCCAATCCTGGCAGCTAGGCTTCGGTTCGTCTCTATACATTGATGATCGGCAACAGTGACTGATCCTACTCAAAGGCTGAGCGTTTCGTTTATTGCGAATTTCGTTTATTTCGTTTACAAGATCAATGTAGACCCAACGCACCTGCGCGAATACAAAAGATTTTGGAGACACCCATGACTACCGCAGACCTGAGCACCACGATGCTTCCTGATGAAAGGCAGATCGCTGCTGCCGTAGAGTCACGCCGCCAGCTCGCCGCTTTCCTGTCGACCAAACGGGATACCCAACGCATCGAAATACTGGACGACCAGCAGCAGCCACACACTATCCAGCTACCGGTCTCGGCCCTGCGTCTACTGGACGAGATCCTGAGTGAACTGGCGATGGGAAATGCCGTGAAGGTCGTTCCGATCCATGCGGAACTGACGACCCAGGAAGGCGCGGACTTGCTGAATGTCTCGCGGCCGCATCTGGTCAAGCTGCTGGATGAGCATGTCATTCCTCACACCAGGGTCGGCCGCCATCGCCGGGTGAAATTTGCCGATCTCATGGACTACAAGCAACGCAGAACCGCAGAGAGCCGCCAGGCAATGGATGAACTGGCGGCACAAGCCCAGGAACTGAAGATGGGGTATGAATGAGGCAATCAGCGTTTACCGCGGTGTATGACGCCAATGTCCTCTACCCGGCGCCATTGCGTGACCTACTCATGCACCTGGCGCTGACGGGTATGTACAGGGCTCGCTGGACAGCCCGGATTCATGAGGAATGAAAACGCAACCTTCTGCTCAATCGCCAGGACCTTGGCCAGACCCAGCTTGGAGGCCGTGCATCCGGACGACTTCATCGCAGATCTCCTCGACCTTGACCGGGCCGCCGTACTCGAAGCGGTCCAGGCACAACGTGCGTCCCTGAAGAATCCCCCTTATACCGCGCAAAGGCTCCTGGAACGACTACGGGCCCAAGGTCTTGCCCAAAGCGTCAAGCTGCTTTCGGAGTACGAGCGACTGATCTGACCAGCAGGCTGCCCTCGCAAACTCACTCCAGCAACGACACCAACCGAGACTCGATCGATACCCCCTGCACGTCCAGCAGCGCCAACGTCACCGGCAGCTTGAAACGTCGCGGCCCGGCACTGCCCGGGTTCAGGTACAGGCATTCGCCGCGCCATTCGATCAGCGGCTTGTGCGAGTGGCCGGTGATCACGACCCTGATCGTCTCATCCAACAGGGCCGGCACATCGGCAAGGTCATGAACCAGCAAGGTCGGCCAGCCGTCCAGGTCCAGGCGCAGAACGTCAGGCAGATACCCGGCCCAGGGCAGGTTCTGGTCGTTGTTGCCCCGCACGACAAACAGCGGCGCGATGGCGGACAGTTGCTCGATCACCTGCGGCTTGCCGATATCCCCCGCATGAACGATCCGCTCGCAGCCCTGCAGGGCGGCGACGGCTTCGGGGCGAAGCAGGCCATGGGTATCGGAAATCACGCCCACTTTCATATCAGCTCCCTACCCACGCCATTCGTCGTCCTTTTCCCAGATTATTCAAACTTAGCCTTCCTCGCCTCCTTCCAAACATCAGGGACGACACGATTGCCCCCACCCCCGTCGGCCAGGCCGCCTGCGCGAGAGGAATGACGGCACGGGACGCCGGAAACACGATCCATTCTTGCAAGAGGAAAATCCGATGAAATCATCCATCGCAAGACTTCTGACAGCAGCCGGCCTGGTCTGTGCCTTCAGCACGGCAGTCCTCGCCGCCGGCACCACCGGCACGGGAACGAACGGCACCATGGACAGCACCGGCAACGGTGCCTCCTCATCGACGCCGGGCGCGACCGGGTCAGGTTCAGCCCTGCCGCCAGGCTCCTATCCGGGCAGCTCGCAAAGCGGCAACGGCGGTAATGCCAGTGGCAGCAGCACCAACCCGGGCTCCGGCAACACCAGCGGTGGCGAAGGCGACGGCGGTGCGGGCAACGGCGGCAGCGGCGGGACCGGTTCTGGTTCCGGCGGCGCCTCTGGCGGAGCATCCGGTGGCGCGGCTGGCGGTGGTGCCGGTGGCGGCGCGGGCGGCGGTTCAGGGGGTTAAGGTCGTATCGCCCCTGTGCCGGGTGGCCGGTTGAAACACCGGTCACCCCTGACCCCGCAAAGAAGCGCCTCAGGTGCGCGCCATTGTCCGTCCCCCCACTTCCCCGCCTGTGTTTCGAAACACGCCCCGGCCACAGCACTTGCCCAAAGCCCTCCTTCAGCCATCATGTCTTGAGTTGACCCTCCATTTCCACCTGAGCGTGGGGCGGTCCCGGGACGGCCTTGCCCGCCCTGGCGCGCTGAATCAAAAAAACCGGCACAGAGAATCAAGACATCCGCCGCGCCAGGGCTCTTAATGGACGTCATCGACGACAGAGTCTCCCGGACTCCCTGCCTTGAGCTTTCCTTCACTTTTTCAGGCTGCGCCATGATCACTATCGAAACGCCCACCTACTACACGGCCACCAAGAAATACAACCTCAGTTTCCCGACCCTGGAACAGGATGTGGAAGCCGACGTTGTCGTTATCGGCGGCGGTTTCTCCGGCATCAACACGGCCCTGGAGCTCGCCGAAAAAGGCATCACCAACATCGTCGTGCTGGAAGCGCGCTACCTGGGCTTTGGCGGCACCGGGCGCAACGGTGGGCAGATCATGGCCGGGATCGGGCACGACCTGGAAAAGATCAAGAAAGACGTGGGCGAAGACGGCCTGCGGCGGATCTTCGAGATCAGCGACCTGGGCGCCGACATCATCAAGAACCGCATCGCCAAGTACGATATCGATGCCGACTTCTGCCACGGCTACGGCTACATGGGCTTCAATGCCCGCCAGGAAAAGACCCTGCGCGCCTGGGAGAAGGACTTCAAGTCGATCAACAGCCAGCACGAGATCCGCTTCCTGGCCGGCTCCGAGGTCAAGCAGATCATCGGCTCCGATGCCTACAGCAGCGCCCTGCTGCACATGGGCGGCGGTCACGTGCACTCGCTGAACCTGCTGCTCGGCGAGGCCAAGGCGCTGGTCGGCCATGGCGCGCGGATTTTCGAGAACAGCCCGGCCCTGGAAGTGCGCTACGGCGAGCAGATCACCGTGCGCACCGGACGCGGCTCGGTCAAGGCCAGCAAGCTGCTGTGGGCCTGCGACAGCTTCCTCAACAAGCTGGAACCGGAACTGCATCGCTCGACCATCAACACCTACGCCTTCCAGATGATGACCGAGCCGCTGTCGGAGGAACTGATCAACCGCATCAGCCCGATCCGCGGCGCCTACAGCGACATTCGCCCGGTGATCGACTACTACCGCGTCACCAACGAGAACCGCCTGCTGTTCGGCGCAGCCACCCCGCTGGTCGAGCACATCCCGCGCGACCTCAAGGCCTGGAACCGCAACCTGATGCTGAAGATCTTCCCCTACCTCAAGGACGTGAAGATCGACCTGGCCTGGGGCGGCCCGATGGCCTGCAGTCCGAACCTGTTCCCGCAGATCGGCACATTGCCGGGCCGGCGCAACGCCTTCTACGTCCAGGGCTACTCCGGTTTCGGCGTGACCCCGAGCCACATCATCTGCAAGGTGCTGGCCGAGGGCATGAGTGAAGGCTCGGCGCGCTACGACCTGGTCAGCTCGATCCCGCGCCCGACCATCATCGGCAAGGACGTGATTCGTCCACTGCTGCTGACCGGCGGCAAGTCCTGGCACCAACTCTCGGGCTACTGGAACGGGCGCCGCTGATGGCCAAGGCGCCCTTCCCTTTCATTTCCACTCATCAGGAGCAACTGCCATGACCCTTACCACTGTGAAGAAAGATGTCCAACTGTCCGAGCTCGATGCCTGGGGCACCGTCGCCGACCTCGGCTCGCAGATCCTCGAAGGCGAAGTGCGCGCCTTCGGCAAGATGACCTTCGGCGCCCCGACCGACCCGGTCAGCAGCGCCTACTTCGGTACCACCCAGGGCAAGTTCCGCATGGTCTATCCGTTCGCCGAGCAGGCCACCGTGGTGACCGGCGAAGTGATCCTGACCGACGAGAACAGCGGCCAGAGCACCCGCTACAAGGCCGGTGACAGCTGGTTCGTGACCAAGGGCACCCCGGTGATCTGGGAAGTGGTCAGCGAAAGCTTCGTCAAGCACTACTTCGCAGTCGCCTGACCAACCCGGCTGCCGGCCCCACCGGCAGCCCACCGACGAGGCCGGGCGCGCATGCACAGCATTCCCCTCCAGGAAGTCGCCCAGCATTGCCTGGGCGCCTTCACGCAGCTGGTCCCGGCCAGCCGCGCCGCCTTCTACCGCGTCGACCGCGACCTGCAGGCCCGTGATTTCCGCCTGCTGGGCATGACAGGCGAGATGCACCGCGACTACCTCGACCACTACCGTCAGTTCGATCCCCTGCAACCGCGCAACTGCCTGTCCAGCGGGCTGGCCGTGGTGCCTATCGGGCTGGCCATGACGCGCCAACCCAGACGCGACAACCAGCGCTATGCCGACTTTCTGCGGCACCACGGTATCGTCGACGTGGTGGAGATCCTCGCCCATCGCGCCGGCCATCCCCAGGCCGCGATCTCGCTGCTGCGTACGGCCGACTTGGGGCCCTTCGACACCGAACAACTGGCTCGACTCCAGGCCCTGCAATCACTGCTGCAACTGGCGGTCGCCAACCTGCAGCCCTGCGAGGACCCGCTGCTCGACCTGACCCCCAGGGAGCGCCAGATCGCCCACCTGCTGCGCCAGGGCGCCAGCAACAAGCAACTGGCCCAGGAGCTGGAGGTCAGCCTGGCGACCATCAAGACCCACCTGATCAACCTGTTTCGCAAGACCGGTGCCAGCAGCCGCACCGAACTGGTGGTCCACCTCTTTTTCTAGCCCACCTCAACCATCCGGTTGATAGGCGGGCAAAGCCGCCAGCGGCATGATCCGGCAGGTCCATCCAAGCAACCGGAGCTTCATCATGACCGCAAACAATAAAGACTGGATCACCGTTGGCGCCCTGGCCGACGGCTTCGCCCCGCAAGCCTTCATCCTGCCGAATCTGGCCGACCTGCAAGGCAGGACCTTCACCCTGCACTTCGCCAATGGCTGGCAGATCGAGCACCGCTTCGAGCGCGAAACCCTGTCCTGGAACGCCGCCGACGGTCACTCCAGCGGCACCGCGAACTATCGGGCAACCTCCGTACGCCCCGGCCTGTACCTGGTGGATTTCATCAAGCACGAAAGCGGCCAGGCCTGGTCGATCAGCCTGGTGCTCGACACCGACAACGCCGCCTTCACCGCCGTGATCGGCCGCATGCCGAGCGCCGAGCAGACGCGCGAAGGACTCTACAGCCGCGCCCTGGCCGGCAAGGACCTGACCACGGTCGAGGCCGAGTTCCTGCATGGCAGCCTCGACCGCCCCTGGCGGGAGGGCCTCTGCCCCCATGCCCCGACCAACGAACTGAGCGGCCTGCGCAACCATTACCGCTACAGCCCGAGCGAAGTCTACGAACACATCTATCTCAACGACCGGTTCTACACCTGGCAGTGCCTGGAAGGCGTGGAAAAGGGCCTGTGCGATACCGATCGCTGCCATTACTACAAGATCGCCGATCAACTCTACCTGTTCGTCTGGCGCGAAAAGATCGTCCCGACCCTCGGCCTGGTCTTGATCGACCTGCAACAGCACCGCAGCGACGGCAAGATCTTCGGTTATGCCGGCGCCTCCTTCGACGAGCTGTCGAACTTCCCGGTCAGTTCCTACTGCCAGGTCCTGAACCGCACGGAGTACCCCGATGCCTGAACCACGGACCCTCGTCATCACCGGTGCCGGAACCGGCATCGGCGCGGCCTGTGCCCGGCTGTATGCCGCGCAGGGCGACAACCTGGTGCTGATCGGCAGGCGGCGCGAACCGCTGGAACAGGTCGCCAGGCAAACCGGTGGCCTGGTGCTGGTCGGCGATGCCGCCCGCCCGGATGCCTGGGACGACTTCATCGCCCGCATCCGCCAGCGCTATGCCCGCCTCGATGTGCTGCTGGCCTGTGCCGGCGGCCACGGCCTGGGCAGCGCCACCGAGACCACCCCGGAAGGCTGGCAGGCGGCGCTGCGCAGCAACCTCGACAGCGCCTTCTACAGCGCCCGGGCCTGCCTGCCCCTGCTACAGGAAACGGCCGGCAACATCGTCCTGATCGGCTCGATCGCCTCCCTGGCGGCGGGCCCGGAGGTTTGTGGCTACACCACGGCCAAACATGCCCTGCTCGGCCTCAACCGCTCGCTGGCCAGGGACTATGGGCCCCACGGCGTGCGGGTGAACGCCGTATGCCCGGGCTGGGTGCGTACGCCCATGGCCGATGAGGAAATGCAGTCGCTGATGGACCGGCACGGCGAAACCCTGCAGCAGGCCTATGCCCGGGTCTGCGCCGACGTACCGCTGCGCCGCCCGGCCAGTGCCGAGGAAATCGCCAGGGTCTGCCGTTTCCTCGCGTCCGACGACGCCTCGATCATCACCGGGGCGACGCTGGTCGCCGACGGTGGTTCGAGCATCGTCGACGTGCCGACCCTGGCCTTTGCCCACAGGGAGCCCGCCCATGCCTGAAGACCTGGATTTCAGCGGCCGCCATGTGCTGGTCACCGGCGGGGCCCAGGGCATCGGCCGGGCGATCGTCGAAGCCTTCGCCCTGCGTGGCGCCCACGTGGTGATCGCCGACCTGCGCCTGCCCCAGGCCCGGGAACTGGCCGACGAGTGGCAGGCCAGGGGCTGTCGGGTCGAAGCCTTGTACGTTGACCTGGCGAATGCCAGCGCAGTGTTCGAGCTGGTCGCAAAACTGGAGCAGTTGGACATCCTGGTGCACAACGCCGGGTACTTCCCGCTGACGCCGTTCGCCGAAATCACGCCGGCGATGCTCGAACGCACCCTGGCGGTCAACCTCTCGGCGCTGTTCTGGCTGACCCAGGCGGCCCTGCCGCTGTTCCGGCGCCAGGGGCGGGGCTGCGTGCTGGTCACCTCCTCGGTCACCGGCCCGCGGGTGGCCTATCCGGGGCTGAGCCACTACGCGGCGTCCAAGGCCGGGGTCAATGGCTTCATCCGTAATGCGGCGCTGGAACTGGCTGCCGACAATATCCGGGTCAACGGGGTTGAACCGGGCATGATCGCCACGCCGGCCATGGACAATCTGGGCGATGCACAGCAGAGCGCGGCGATCGCCAGCCGGGTGCCGCTGGGGCGGCTGGGCCAGGCGGCGGACATTGCCGCGGCCATGCTGTTCCTGGCCTCGGACCTGGCGGGCTACATCACCGGGCAGACGCTGGTGGTCGATGGCGGGGCGACCTTGCCGGAGGTGTGATCAGGCGCTTGCAGAAACAGGAAAGGGGCCAACTGGCCCCTTTTTCACGCCCGCCCAGTCACGCCGCGCCCAACGCCTGCTGCAGATGGCTGGAACGGAAATCCTTGGGCGACAGCTCGAACTGCTTCTTGAACGAACGGCTGAAGTGCGCCGAATCGGTGAACCCCCACTTGTAGGCGATCGAGGTGATCGACTCACTGCGCAGCAACGGGTTGGTCAGGTCATCGGCACTGCGCTTGAGCCGCGCCCGCTGGATGTAGCGGCAGACGCTGTCGTCCTGTTCCTCGAACAGGCGGTACAGGTGCCGTACCGAAATGTTCAGGCGGTTGGCCAGGCCCGCGGGACTCAGGCCGGGCTGGCTCAGGGACTCGTCGATGACCTTCTGCACATAGCTGCGCAGGCTGCTGCCCTGCAATGGCGTGGCCTCCTCTCCCGGGTCCTGGTCTTCCTCGAACGCCGAACCGAGCAACGACACGAACGCCGACTGCAGGGCCTCGCCTTCAGCGGCCACTCCGGCGCCCACCGAGGTGTCCTTGCACAACTGGTCGACCAGCACGTGCAGCATCCGCCCGCACGCCTTGCTCGAGGAGATCTTGCCGAAGGTCCGCGACTGGCCGCCGAGCTGTCGGCACACCTCGTGGCGGGACAACGACAGAGAAACATGTTCGATCAGGCCGAACGGGCTGATCTCGATCGCTCCTGCCGAATCCATCAGCAGCAGGTCACCGGGCGCCAGGCGGATGCTCTGGCCGTACTGGGTGATCTGGCAATAGCCGCCACGCTGGCTGACCAGGAAGCAATCCTGCTCGTTGTCATGATCGGCATTGGGCCGATCACGCCTGATCAGCCCGGCATTGGTGCGCAAGGTCGCCAGCGGCAGACCCCCTCGGGAAAACTCGGACACCTCGCCGATGAACAGCGCACGGTGGCAGGCCAGCTCCGTGTCGAAATGACCACAGGCGGCACGCAGGTCGCGGTTCCAGGTTTCCAGACCGTCTGGCACGGATTGATGGATGCTCATGGGGCTCTCCACAGTGGCTTCTTGTTTTTGTTGCGCAATAGTTAACATGTTATCTATATAGGCGCAACAAGTACGTGAGTGCCCCCTGTACAAGCACTAAAGGTGCCAGGTCGGTCTTTTTCTCACAGCGTTCGCAACAACCGTTGCAACCCGGCCAGGGCCGCGAACAGGCTGGCGCGTTGCTCGCGGCTCAGGGCGATGTACCGGCGAAAGGCCGGCATCCGGTTGACCACCTCGCTGCCGCCCATGTGTTCCAGGCGTACACACCACTGCCCCTGCGCCAGGTCGATGCGCAGGCGCTTGAAGTCCAGCGGCATCAGCGCCTGGTACAGGACACTGCCCGGCTGCACCCCGGCCTCGAGTGAGACCAGCAGCGAATGCTCGCCGGAACGCTGCCGGCAGCGAACAGCCGTGCGCCGAATCGCCCCTCCATGGTGCAGGTCGAAACGGGCCGTGCCCTCACTCAAGGCGGGTACCCTGAGCACGAACTCGGTCATGACCAGGTGCATGAACAACTGCGACTCGGTGCGCTCGACCACTTCCAGTTGCAAGCCATCATCCAGCGTGATCTGCGCCGAGCTCGGCCCGCTCTGCGCGAAACCGGCCACCGCCAGATTGCGGCGCAGGTGCTCCAGGGTAACTCCCGGCCGGTAGCCGGTCGGCGCACGATTGGCGCCGAACAGCTCAGACAGCTTTTGCAGCATGGTCGGCGTAGCCGTTGTGCGGGTGCCCCGGTTCATGGGCGAACTCCTTGGCCAGCACGTCTTCGACCGACGCCGGCTTGAATGGGTTGACGCGCTGTACCACCAGCGTCCAGAACAGCGCATAGGCCGCGGTACCCGCGAGCATCACGCCGAACGGGATGTAGATGTCCGCCGGGTTCATGCCCGGTGGCGTGATGAACCACATGCCCAGCAGGATCCCGGCGCTGGAGACGATCTGCGGCAACGGGAACAGCGGCGAACGATAGGCCCGCGGCAGGTCGGGACGGCGGATGCGCAGGATCACCACCGACAGCGTCACCAGCAGGTAGGCGAAGCTCCAGGCACACACCGCGGCCAGCACCAGGTGCATGATGTTGTCGGTATTGCCGCCCAGGTACAGCGCGTGCAGGCAGGGAATCAGCATCGCCACCAGGATGCACAGCAGCGGCGTCTTGAAGCGCGGGTGCAGGTAGGTGAAGACCTTGGGCAAGGCACCGTCGACCGCCATGCCGTAGAGAATCCGTGGCACCCCGGCCATCAGCGTATTGATCGTCGCCGCGCCGGCGAACAGGAAGCCCAGCCCCAGCCACAGCGGGCCGACATGCCCCATCACCTGCTCGGCGAAACGTGGAATCGCCATCGGCGTATCCAGCAGGTGCACCCCGGCGGTGGCATCGAGCAGCACGTTTTCCACCTGGCGCTTCATGGCCGCGCCATAGATGAACATGCAGGTGGCGACGCCGAGCAAGCCGAGGATCATCGCCCGGGGCATGACCCTGGCCGAATTGCGCAGGTCCGGTGCCAGCGGCGTGACGAATTCGCAGCCGACGAACATGAACATCGCCATGCCCACCAGCGACAGCACCGTGACCGGGTCGGTGCCCACCAGCGATGCGCCGAACCAGCCGTCGAGCTGGACCGCCGGTGCGGCGATCAGGCCCAGCACACCGAACACCATCAGGGTGGTCCACATGCCGAAGGTCAGGATGATCTCGGCCTTGCCGAACACGCTGACGCCGAAGGCATTGAGAACACCGAAGACGATGACGAAGCCCACCCCCAGCAACCAGGAGCCGCCGGCCGACTCGGCCAGGGTGTTGAGGTGCTCGAAATTCACCAGCGCCATGACCCCGGACAGGATGGTTTCCGCGGTGCCGGCGAAGACATGGACGATCAGGTAGGCCGACAGGGTCCCGGTGATGGCGAAGAAACGGCCCATGCCGCAGTTGATGTAGTCGTAGACCGAACCGGTGGTCGGCAGCACCGAGGCGGCCTCGGCGAAGGTGGTCGCCTGGGCCAGCATCATCACCACGGCGATCAGGATCGCCACCGCGAAGGTACTGCCGCCAATGCCGAAGCCCATGGTCGCGGTGAGAATGACCGGGCTGGCCATGATCAGGCCGATGGTGCTGGCCAGTGCGGTGGGGAAACCGACCGTGCCACGTTTGAGGTGCTCGGTGAGTCTGTCGTTGATCGACATGGTGCAGATCCTCGAAGCGGATTGTTATTTTATGGATTTCGCGAACCGTTCGAGGAGTCGGCGATTACTCCTCCCTGCCTGTCCCTGAGCAAACGGCGCCGTGTACCCAGGCACTGTGCGCCCCACCCACCGCGACCGTCTTGCCCCTGTCTGCCGGCGGTTTTGTTGCTGCCTGCCAGGGCTCGACGCCTGGCTGACAGGATCAATTATCTGGCACGCAGGTGAAAGACTTTGCCGTTCCCGGTCGTCCTAATGCGCACTCGTTCTACTGAGCTGTCCAACACGACCGGGGAAAACAATAATGGAGCAAGCACTGAAAACGCGGGCGCTGTCCAAGGCCATCGGCCTGGGTATGGCGCTGCTGTTCGTCAACTCGTCGGCCGGGGCCTTCGAGCTGTATGCCGATGGCGACACCAAGGTCACCGGCAACTTCCTGGCAGTCTACGGGATGTTCAACAGCCGCAAGAACTACGACGGTACCACCGGCGGTTCCAGCTGGCGTGAAGGGTTCATCAAGTACGGCCTGAGCATTGACCAGACCCTGGGCAACCTGGGCAGCGCCTATGGCACGGCCAACCTGGTCAGCTCCGCGACCTGGGGCGACGGCGACGCGGCCGGCCTGAGCGATGGCACCGAGCGCACGACGAAATTCGACGAGGCCTTCGCCGGCTGGCGCTCGGGCGACCTGTTCCCGGTGCTCGGCAAGGACGGCGTGGATGTGTCGTTCGGGCGCCAGATCATCACCCTCGGTGACGGTTTCATCATCAACGATGACGGCCTGAACTTCGGCAAGGGGCCGGCCGACGGCAAACTCAACCGCGGCGGCGCCTACTACCTGGCGGCGCGCCATGCGTTCGACCAGACGGCCGTCCTGCGCCTGGGCGGCAAGGACGGTGTGCATGGCAGCGTGATGTGGTTCAAGTCCGACAACCGCGCCCAGGCCAACACCGAGATGGCGGCCGGCACCCTGGAATACACCGCCGCCCCCGGCACCCTGGGGCTGACCTACCTCCATGGCATCAGTGTCGACGATCGTTATGCCAGCGCCTTCCAGAAAGAACGCGAAGGCATGGACATCTACAGCCTGCGCGGCGCCGGCAACGCCGGCATCGAACACGCGCACTTCGCCTTCGAATACGCCTGGCAGGACAAGGATGTCCGTACGGAAAAAGCCTGGTACACCGAAGCCGGCTACACCTTCGCCGACCTGCCCTGGTCGCCGGACCTGACCTACCGCTACAGCCGCTACTCCAGGAACTGGGACTCGATGTTCAACGGCCTCAGCCGGGGCTACGGCACCTGGTTCCAGGGCGAGGTGACCGGCAACTATGCCGGACCGTTCAACAGCAACACGGCGATCCAGCATGTGGCGCTCAAGGTCAAGCCGGTGGAGCCGGTGACCGTCGGCGTGCTGTTCTTCGACTACAAGACCCTGCACAAGCAGGATGCCCTGAACCTGGACGGCCGCGAGCTGGACCTGTATGCCGAATGGGCGGTGAATGAACACCTGATCGTCACCCCGCTGCTGGGCCTGTACAAGCCGGACAAGGACGCCAGCAACGGCGGCAACCAGGTCGGTGGCAACGGCACCAACGTCTACAGCCAGGTCACTGTCGCCGTACCGTTCTGATCCCCCTTCCGGGAGCGGCCTGCACCGCTGCCCAGGCGCCCGGCAGCCACAGTCAAGCGGCCGGGCAGCCACAGTCAAGCCAACCCGGAGATCCTTGAATACCCTCGGGCTTTTCCGCTGCCTCCCTCAGGAAAACCCCATGAGCGATATCGCGCTGCTACCCCAAGTCGAAGCCTTTCTGCGTCGAAGCCCTGCCCTGTTCATCGACGGTGCTGCCGTCCCGAGCCATTCCAGCCGCACGCTGGAGGTGATCAACCCGGCCACCGACCAGGTGATTGCCCGGGTGGCCGATGCCGACCAGACCGACATCGATGCCGCCGTGGACTCGGCCCGCCGCGGTTTCCGGCAGTGGTCGCAGACCGCCCCCGCGGTGCGCGGCCACGTGCTGCTGAAACTGGCCGACCTGCTGGAGCGCCACCGCGAGGAACTGGCCCAGATCGAAACCCTGCAGTCGGGCAAGATCATCCAGGTGGCGCGCGCCTTCGAAGTGGACCAGGCGGCCCACTTCCTGCGCTACTACGCGGGCTGGGCCAGCAAGATCAGCGGCCAGACCATCACCCCGTCGCTGCCCTCCTTCGCCGGCGAGCGCTACAGCGCCTTCACACTGCGTGAGCCGGTCGGCGTGGTGGTGGGCATCGTGCCGTGGAATTTCTCGACCATGATCGCCATCTGGAAACTCGCCTCGGCGCTGGTGACCGGTTGCAGCAGCATCATCAAGCCCAGCGAGTTCACCCCGCTGACCATCCTGCGCATCGCCGAACTGGCGATCGAAGCCGGCCTGCCGGCGGGCGCGCTGAACGTGCTGACCGGTGGCGGGCCGGTCGGCAAGGGCCTGATCGAACACACCGGCACCGACAAGGTGTCGTTCACCGGCTCGGTACCGACCGGCATCGCGGTGGGCCAGACGGCCATGGGCGCCAACCTGACCCGCGCCACCCTGGAACTGGGCGGCAAGAACTCCGCCGGTTTCCTGCGCGACGTCGACCTGGACAAGGCGGTCGACGGCATCATCGAGGCCGGTTTCCTGCATTCCGGGCAGATCTGCGCCGCCGCCGAGCGCTTCTTCGTCCACCGCTCGCAGATCGAGCCGATCATGGACAAGCTGTCCCAGCGCCTGAGCCGGCTGAACATCGGCTCGCCCCTGGATGAGCGCACCGAGTTCGGCCCGGTCACCAACCGCCAGCACCTGCTCAAGCTCGAAGGGTTCTTAGCCAGGGCCCGGGCCGAGAACAACCACATCATCCACGGCGGCAAGCTGATCGAGCGGCCCGGCTGCTATATCGAGCCGACCGTGATCCTCGCCAACAGCGTCAACGACACCCTGCTCAAGGAGGAAACCTTCGGCCCGATCGCCACCTTCCTCCCCTATGACACCGAGGAAGAGCTGCTGGAGCTGATGAACAACACGCCCTACGGCCTCAGCGCCAGCCTCTGGACCCAGGACCTGGGCAAGGCCCTGCGCATGATACCGGCCATCAACGCCGGCACGGTGTGGGTGAACATGCACACCCTGCTCGACCCGGCGGTGCCGTTTGGCGGCAGCAAGGCTTCCGGCATCGGGCGCGAATTCGGCGATGCCTTCATCGAGGACTACACCGAGCTCAAGTCGGTGATGATTCGTTACTGAGGCACGGGGCGCGCGGCTTTGGAATGAACGTCAGGGGGCTCCCGAAACCGCGGAGCACCCTGGCATGTTCATGAAAACCTTCACGAAAATGTTAACTCTTGCGAGGCCCCGACCACGTAACAGCTCTATATCATCGTTCCCTGGAACGCTGGAACCGGCCCTGGATCGAACCCTTTATCCAGGCCGGCTCCGGTACATCCGCCCCAAGAGCAATGGAACGAGCGATGTCAAAACTGCAGATCAACTCGAAACGCACCTGGCTGGCGTCCGTCGCGATCATCGGAATTGCCGCGACGCTGACCGCCGCGTTCGCCTGGACCGCCGGCTGGATCGGCACACGCCCGACCAGCAAGGGCCTGGTCGGAACACCGCCCTCCTTTCCTCCCGGATTTCGCCGCGCCCACGGCAAGGGCATGTGCTTTGCCGGGACGTTCAGCAGCAGCCGGGAAGCGCATACCCTGTCGACAGCGCGGGCGTTCAGCCAATCGCCAGTGCCCGTCATCGGCCGCTTCTCGATCGGTGCGGGCAACCCGCACGCCGCCGACAATTCGACCGGCACGGTCAGCATGGCGCTGCTGCTGACCACCGACGACCAGCAGCAATGGCGCATGGCGCTGAACAACCAGCCGTACTTCGCCACACGCGACGCCGAAGGGTTCAGCGCCCTGCTCAAGGCGACCGCCGCCGACCCGGCGACCGGCCAGCCAAACCCGCAGCGCCTGGCGGCGTTTCTGAAACAGTACCCGGAGGCGGAGAAATTCCTCGCCTGGCGAGCAAAGGCCCCGGAGCCCGGCAGTTTTGCCGGGGTGGAATTCTTCGGCATCAATGCCTTCGAGCTGGTCGACGCCCAGGGGCAACGGCAGGCGGTTCGCTGGTCGATGCGTTCACGCCTGCCCTTCCAGCCGCTGCCCAACGAGCAGAAACCCTCGGCAGCCCATGACTTCCTGTTCGACGACCTACGCCAGAAGCTGGCGCAGCAGCCGCTCTACTGGGACCTGGTGCTGCAACTGGCAGAGCCTGGCGACCCGGTCGACGATCCCTCGCAGCCCTGGCCGGCGCAGCGCAGGCAAGTCGTGGCCGGCACCCTGGAAGTCACCCAGGTCACCGACCAGGCCACGGGCGCCTGCCGCGACGTCAACTATGACCCGTCGATCGTGCCGGCGGGCATCGAGCCCTCGAATGACCCCGTGCTCAGTGCCCGCTCAGGCGCCTATTCGCACTCGTTCAACCTGCGGCTGGGCGAGATCGGTCATGGCCAGGCCAGCGAAGCCATCGGCAAACAGGAGGTAAAGTGAACATGACCGGGCACAATCACGCTTTCAACCGCCTCGCGCGATGGCTGCACTGGCTGATGGCCTGCATGGTCCTCGCCATGCTGTTCATTGGTGTGGGCATGACCACGTCCCTGACCTATCGGATCTGGCTGATCGACCTGCACCGGCCGCTCGGCATCGCCATCCTGGTCCTGGTAGTCATTCGCCTGGCCAACCGCTGGCGTCATCCGCCACCGCCCCTGCCGGCCAGCCTGCCCCGTTGGCAACAGCGGGCGGCGCTCGCCTCGCATGCCCTGCTGTATGCGCTGATGCTCGGGCTGCCGCTGCTGGGCTGGGCGCTGCTGTCCGCCGGTGGCTACCCGATCGTGCTGATCGAAGGGTTCAACCTGCCCGCGATCATCCCGGCCAACCCTGTTTCCTATGCCTGGCTGCGCGATGCCCACGGCTGGCTGGCCTGGTTGCTGTACGTCGTCGTGATCGGACATCTCTCGGCGGCCCTGGTGCATGCCTGGATCTACCGGGATGGAGTGTTCTCCAGCATGGCCAGGGGTGCGGGGAACTCCGACTGACGGGGGTGGTTTCACCTGGCTGAAGCCGGCGCGGTCGAGGGCTGTCCCTGGATTTCCCCCGCCAGGGCGATCCGCGCCCCGCATGGGCACCAGTATTGATACCATGATCGGCCTAGGCCTCAGGTCGAAGCCCCGCGCCGGCAGACCTGACTCACATACCTGCCCGCGAGACTCCCATGACGGATGAACCCCTGCGCCGCTCGGTCGAAGGCGCGTCACCAGCCCGCCTGCGCTTCGCCCAGAAATTCAAGCAGGCTCGCCGGGCCGCCGGCTTGACGCAGGCCGACGTGATGAACCGCTCCGGCGTGCAGCGCAGCACCCTCTCGGACATCGAGCAAGGCAAGCACAACGTCACCATCGACATGATGGACCGCCTGGCGAACGCGGTCGGCTATCCCCTGGCCGAGCTGCTCTAACCCCCTCTCATCCACCCAGAATGAAAAGTGCACGGCGCCGCTTGCAACGCCAAAATGTCGGATATATCCTACATTCGCATTGGCTGATACCCCACGGCCAACCGCAACGTACAGGAGCGTCATGCCAATCGGCAGGCCCGTCAGGACAGGACGGCCGGATGCATTCACCATTGATTCGCAGGGCGGCGAGCAATTAATGAAAACATACGACCTCATCGGTATCGGCATCGGTCCCTTCAACCTCAGTCTCGCCGCATTGGCGGAACCGACCGGCCTGGACACCCTGTTCCTGGACAAGCGGGACGCCTTTGCGTGGCACCCCGGGATGCTCGTATCCAATGGCCAGCTGCAGGTTTCCCCGCTCAAGGACTGCGTCACCCTGGCCGCGCCGACCAGCCGCTATTCCTTCCTCAATTACCTCGCCGAGCATCGCCGGCTCTACAGCTTCATCAACAAGGGCGGTGCCTGCACTTCCCGCAAGGAATTTGCCGACTATTACGGCTGGGTCGCCCGGCAGCTCGCCAACCTGAGGTTCGCCCAGGAAGTGCTGGATGTCGTCGAATGCAATGACGGCTACACGGTCGTCACCGCCGAGCAGAGCTACCACGCCAAAGCCGTCGCCATCGGTGTCGGGATCAGCCCGCGCGTGCCCGAATGCGCCCGCCCCTGGCTGGGTGACTCCATCTATCACGTGGCGGACTTCCTTCATCGCGAAGCCTTGCGCCCCGGCGAGCACGTGCTGGTGGTCGGCGGTGGCCAGAGCGGCGCCGAAACCGTCGAGCAACTGCTGGGCACGCCAGCGCTGGGTGGTTTCACCTGGGTCACGTCGCGCTCGAACCTGTTCGCCATGGACGACAACGCGTTCGTCAACGAGGCCTTCTGCCCCGCCTACAACCAGCGTTTCCAGAACCTGCCCATGGCCCAGCGCAGCCACGCGGTGCAGCAGGAACGGCTGACCAGCGACGGCATCTCGGCAGACCTGTGCAACCGGCTGTACGAGCAGCTCTACGAACGCCGTGTCGGCCAGGAGCCACGCCCTCCCATCGATATCCTGCAAGCCGCCGTGCTCGATGGGCTCGAACCGGATGGCCGGCGCTGGCGCGCGCGGCTCAGGTCACTGAGCAGCGGGAGCCAGCGCACCCTCGTGGTCGACCGGGTCATTCTCGCCACCGGCTTCCAACCCTGCCCGCAACCCTATGTCGATGCGCTGCTGGCCAAGGCCCGGCGCGATGGCGGGCTGCCGCTGATCGACGCCAACTACTGCGTGCAATTCGCCACGCCGATGCCGGGGCCTGTTTATTTGCAGAATCGCAGCCTCGTCCAGCACGGCCTGCAGTCGGTGAACCTGTCGATGGTGGCCTACCGCAACAGCCGCATCCTCAACGACCTGCTCGGTTACGAATACTTCCGGGCCGAACCGGACACGCCGATGTTCAGCCATCTCGATGCACTGCCCGAAGCGCCAGCCCGTCACCTGGAGCCCCGACACGCCCTCAGCCTCGTGCAGTACTGAGTTGCCGCCCACACCGCCAGAGCACCGCGCCATGCCCGAATCCACCGAGCCATTGCCCGACCGGCTGCCGTCAGCCGCCTTCCTGCCGTTCCTGATCGCGGGCGTGATCATCGCCGGGGCCTACGGTTCGAGCTTCCTGCTGCCGGAATACCTGCAATCGCTGGGGTTCGACAACGCCACGGTCGGCCGGGTGATCTCCACCGGGATGATCACCACCATCCTGTGCTGCTGCCTGGCCGGCTGGACGGCGCAACGCATCGGGGTGATGGGCAGCATCACCGTCGCCTGCGCCGCCATGGCCCTGGCGATGCTCGCCTTCGCCTGCGTGCCGCTGCTGCCGGGCGCGGCGTATCCGGGCGGTCTGTTGCTGGGCGTGGGCTGGTCGGTGTTCTACATCCTGGCACCCTTGCAGATCATCCATCACCTGCGCCCTGCCGCCCGCCTGCAGTACTTCACGATCATGTCCGGGGCCCAGATGGCCGGGCTCGGCCTGACCACGCCGCTGGGCCATCTGGTGGTCAAGGCCAGTGCCAGCTACAGCCTGTTCTACGTGCTGCTGGGTATCGCCTGCCTGGTGTCGGCCGTGTGCGTCGTGCTGGCGGGCCGGGCCATGACCGACCTGCCGAAAGCCGCGACCCGGCAGGTCTCGCTGCGCATCGTCGACCTCAAGGCCCTGCTCGGCAGCCGGGCCGCCCTGCCGATCGCGATGATCGTGCTGGGCGCCTGCATCTTCTCCGGCCTGTCCACCTACCAGGCCAGCTACGCGCAGATCCGCCAGCTCAAGGCGGACAACTTCTTCATCACCTTCACCCTCACCAGCGTGCTGCTGCGCTTCTCGGTGGCCCGCTCGATCGGCCGCCTGCCGTTGCAACGCCTGGCGATCGGCCTGTTCCTGTTCACCAGCGTGTCGCTCGGGCTGTTCCTGCTCAACGACGGCAGCACGCTGATCTACCTGCTGGCAACGGTGGTCTTCGCCATCGGCTATGGCCTGAGCTACTCCACGCTCAACAGCCTGGCGGTCAACGAGGCGGAAGCCAACGGGCTGTCGCCGGCGGTCACCTCGCAGGTCTTCACCCTGGGTTACTTCATCGGGCTGTTCGGGTTCCCTTCGATCGGCGGCGCGATCATGAGCCGTTGGGGTGTCGATTGGGTCCTGGCGTGCCTGCTGGTGGCCGCGCTGGCCAACCTGGTCCTGATGGCGAGCACCCGAACCAGCAAGATGCTGGCGGTTTGAAAACTGGTCAATCACACGTAAAGGAGTAGCGTTGATGTTGTCTGAAGCTCAAAAAAACCAGTGGCACGAAGAAGGCTATATCAGGCTGGAAGGGTTTTTCCCGCCCGAGGACGTGGCGCGGCTTTGCGAATTCACCAACGAAGTCAGCCGCTGGGACATCAGCGACGATCGCTGGATGATGTGGTTCGAGAAGACCGACAAGGGCGAGCGCATCACCTCCAAGGTCGAGAACTTCATCGAGTTCCACCCAGGCCTGCAGCAGGTGCTGCTGCAGGACGAGCGCATCACCCGCACCGTCGAACACCTGCTCGATGAAAAGACCCGCCGCCTCAAGGAACTGCTGATCTTCAAGTACCCGGACAGCGGCGGTTTCCGCCCGCACCAAGACATCTACCACATCCCGCACAAGCTCAAGGAGCGGATGGTCCACGCCGTGGTCGCGGTCGCCATCGACGACGCCGATGCCAGCAACGGCGGCCTGTTCTTCAGCCCCGGCCAGCATAAACAGGGTGTGTTTCCCATGGACGAAGGCGGCGTGATCCTGCCTGAAGTCGCCAAGCAGTTCAGTTGGGAAGAAACCCCCTGGCGCGCCGGCGACATCTTCATCTTCGATGACTATGCCCCGCACTACTCGCTGCCGAACAAGAGCGATCGCTCCCGCCGCACCCTGTACCTGGTGTATCAGCGTGCCTCGACGGGCGGCCCGACCCGTGACGAATACAACGCCATGAAACGCGCCTACAACCCGCCGGAGGGCCGTGTTTCCGATCTCGACAACCTCAAGCCGTCCAACGGCATCTTCTACCGCGACTGAGTGACTGGATGAGGCCGCCATGCATGTAAAGCCGATTGAGCCGCAGATGATGCGCCCGGAGTACGGCGTACTGGTCTGTCGCCTGCTGGATCACCTGCCCGCCACCCTGAGCCCGGCGTTCGGCATGTCGATCGTCGAGGTCGAACCGGGTGGCGCGGTCGACCTGCACTCGCATCACGAACATGAGGTGTGGGTGCTGATGGAAGGTGAAGGTATCTTCCAGGAGCAGGAACGGCAGATGCCGGTGGCCGGTTCCATGCTCTTCTACATGAAGCCGCATATCGCGCACTCCATTCGCAATACACATTCACAACAGCCGCTGAAATTCCTGGCCGTCTGGTGGGATTAACATGACCGACACACAAAAAACCTATTTCGTCTGTCCCGCTCCGCCCTGCCCCAACGGCAAGCTGCACCTGGGGCACATCGCCGGCGTCTATCTGCTGACCGATATCTACGTGCGCTTCCAGCGCCTGGCCGGACATCGCGCCTTCCACATCACCGGCTCCGACGAACACGGCACCTACACCCTGGTCAAGGCGCAGAAGCTGCAACGACCGGTCGATGAAGTGGCCCGGATGCACAACCACGAGATCCTCGCCTGCCTGAACGCGCTGGGCATCGAACCCGACGAGTTCGTGCGCACCAGCAGCGCCGATCACATCGAGAACAGCCTGGGCATCTATCGGGCGCTCAAGGACAACGGTTTCATCACCATCAAGGACGGCGTGCAACTGTACTGCGAGCACTGCGCGGAGTTCGCCGCCGACTCGCTGGCCAGCGGTACCTGCCCGGACTGTTCGGCTCCGACCGACAGCAACCTGTGCGAGCACTGCGGCCTGGCCGTACCCCATGCGCGCCTGCAGCAGCCGCGGCACGCGCCCTGCTCGGGGCCGCTGACGCTGAAGCCGATCCGCCAGGCGCACCTGGATATCGAGAAACTGGCGCCGACCCTGCAACGGGCGATCGCCGACAGCCAATGGCCGCAAACCATCAAGGACCTCGAACTGACCTGGCTGCGCGAGGCCCTGCGTACCCTGCCGATGTCCCGTCACTTCGAGCGTGGCGTGGTTCTCGGCGACGGCGAGGAGGTGGCCGGACAAACCCTGCTGACCTGGTTCGAAGGCCTCTGGTGCTTCGACACCGGCATCCGCCGGCTGTGCGCACGCGAAGGCACCGACTACCGGCAGGTCATGGCCAGCCCGGACACCCGGGTGGTGTTCTTCATGGGCCAGGACAACCGCTTCTACTACACCGTCGGCGTCACCGCGAGCCTGCTGGGCCGGGGCTTCCCTGCGCCCTACAACCAGAGCATCCAGGATTTCTCGACCCTCGAAGGTGCGAAGTTCTCCACCAGCCGCGATCACGTGATCTGGGCCGATGAAGTGGCCAGGGTGATCGACCCGAACATTCTGCGCCTGTACCTGGCGAGCATCGCCAAACCCTTCGGCAACCAAGACAACGAGTTCGAACTCGAGGGCCTGATGGCCACTGCGCGCAAGCTGCACGTCTGGGAAGCGTCCCTGCGGGCCCATGCCGATGACGCCCGGGAGGTGGTCGACGAACCCCTGCCGCCGTCCCTGGCCGAACAGCTCGGGCGCTACACCGCCGCGATGGACGGGCTGGCCTTCTGGGAGGCACTGCGGGCAATCGACGAGTTCCTCGCCAACGCCGACATCACCCTCGCCTCGCCCCGCTGGCAGGCCGCCCAGGTATCGGCCCTGCTGGGCATGCTCGCGCCCTTCATCCCGGACTGGAGCCAGCGCTACGCCACGCTGTACTTCGGCCCGGACTGGACGCCGGCAACCGGCAAGCTGTCGTTGCCGGCGCTACCGCTGCCGCAAGCGGCGTTCCCGATGATCGAGGCGCAGATCCCCGACCACTACGTCCGCGCCTACCAGCAGCGTTTCCGCGCCGCCGCCACCGCCTGAGGCCGAGGAGAAAGCCATGCATTCGTCACGCAGTCAACGCGCCAGCCACTTCGGCGCGTTCGATTACTCAGCGACCAAAGAGGTCATCAACTTCGCCATCGGCATGCCCGATCCGCAGACCTTCGCCGGTGTCCCACTGCCGGCCTCGCCACTGCCGGAGACCGGCGTCGGCCTCGGCGACCTGCTGCAGTACACCGACTCCCTGGGGCTTCCCGAACTGCGCCAGGCCGTTGCCCGGCGCCATGGGGTGGCCATGGAGCAGGTCCAGGTGACGGCCGGGGCCTCCCAGGCCCTGACCCTGCTGGCCGACCTGCTGATCGATCCGGGCGATATCGTCCTGACCGAAGACCCCAGCTATCTGGGGGCCCTGCGGATCTTTTCGGTGGCCGGGGCGAAGATCATCCAGTTGGGTATGGACCGTGATGGGGTCAACCTCGATGAGCTGGCCCACGCCTTGACGACCGCCAGCGGCAAGGTGGCGCTGTATTACACCTCGCCGGTCTTCCACAACCCGACGGGCTGCTGCTTCTCCATCGAACGCATGCAGGCCGTGGCCCGGTTGCTCAGCCGTCACCAGGTCCCGCTGGTCCAGGACCTGGTCTACGCCGAACTGCCGTACCAGCCCCTGCGCCCGGAGGTCCTGCCGGCCGGCCAGGGGGTGATCAACGTGCACAGTTGCTCGAAGATCGCCGGGGCGGGATTGCGGGTCGGCTGGGTGCTGGCAGATCCCGAGGTCATCCGCAGCCTGGCGCAGCTCAAGCTCGATGGCGGGGTCAGCCCGCTGGTCAGCAACCTGGTGTTGAGCCTGCTGCGCAACGAGGCGTTCGAGGCGCACATCGAAGACCTGCGTGAACACTACCGGACCCGGCGCGACCTGATGGCCGACCTGCTGAAGTCCTGCACGTTCTGCGTGCAGGACTACCTGGTACCCACCGGCGGTTTCTCGTTCTGGGTCAGGATTGCCGACGATGTCGAGCCGGCAGCCCTGATCGACAAGGCCCGGGCGCTGGGCAACGTGCGCCTGTCCAACGGTGTGCACAATGGCCCGCAGTCGCAGCGCCATGTGCGCCTGTGCTTCAGCTACCTGTCACCCGCGCAGATCCGCCAGGGCCTGCACCTCATCGAGGAAGCCTACCGCTCCCTGCGGCCCTGATCACCTCGCCTGGATGCCGATCGCGCTCGGCGGCCAGGCGCTGGAAAAACGCCAGGGCGCGCGGATCGCCGGCGTAGGCGACATTGATCCGGATCCAGTCGCTGTGCTGGCCGTCCAGGTAGTAGGCATCGCCGCTGGACAGCATCACGTCACAGGCAGCGGCAAGGGTATTGAGCCGGGCAAAACTGAACGGCGGGCAGCGCGCCCAGACGAACATCCCGCCCACCGGCTCGGCGAAGGTTTCCCAGCCATGGTCCTCCAGGCGCTTGAGGGTCTGGGCCATTGCCTTGTCCAGGCGCTCGCGCAGCCGTTGCACCAGTTTGCGATAGGCGCCATTGCCCAGCAGCGTGGCCACCACACTCTCGACAAACCGCGAGGTGCCCATGCTCGTCACCGACTTGAGTTGGGCCAGGTGCCGCACCCGCTGCGCACTGGACACCAGGTAACCGACCCGCAACGAGCCGCTGAGGGTCTTGGAAAAACTGGCGACATAGATCACCCGGTGCTGCGAGTCCAGGCTGGCCAGACGTGTTCCTGAACCGTTGTGCAGGTCGGCGTAGGTATCGTCCTCGACGATCTGGAAGTCGTGGATTTCCGCCAGTTGCAACAGCCGATGGGCGATCGCCGGACGCAGCGAGGTGCCCGTGGGGTTGTGGTACATGCTGTTGATGAACAGGCACCGCGGCCGATGGCATTGCAGCAGGGCTTCGAGCTGGCGGATATCCGGCCCGTCCTGCTCGCGCGGCACGCTCAGCAGGCGGATGCCGCTGGCTTGCAGCAGATGGAACAGGTTCGGGTAGCCGGGGGATTCGACCACCACGCAGTCCCCCGGCTTGAGCAGGCTCCTGACCAGCAGGTCCATGGCGTGGCTGACCCCCTGGGTGGTGAGGATCTGCTCGTGGCCGACCCGAACGTCCATGCGTTCGAGGCGCTTGTGGATCTGCTGGCGCAGCAGCGGCAGCCCCAGCGGCGTGCCGTAGCTGAACAGGCTGTCGGGGTCGGTCCGGGTCACCTGGCGAATGGCAAAGCCGATGGCCTGAGGCTCGCGCCAGTCTTCGGGCATCCAGCCGCAACACAGGTTCAGCCGGTTGCTGCAGAACTGGGTCAGCGGCTGCCAATGCGCATCGTTGATCGTCTGCTCGTCGGGCGCGCCGGCACTCTCGGTGGCGGCCTGTTCGGTCAGGAAAAAACCCTTGCCCTGGCGCGATTCGAGGATTCCCATCGATACCAGCCGGTCATAGGCCTCGATGACCCGCGAATGGCTGACCTGCTTCTCCCGGGCCAGTTGACGGATCGACGGCAGGCGCGTGCCCGGCCGCATCCGCTGGGCCTCGACCCACTGGCAGATGCCATTGACCAGTTGCTGCGTCAGGGAAAGGTCATCGTCCTTGCTCACCGTGAAGTCTTTCACTGGAACATCCACTGTTCGGTCTTATCAGGGGAACAGTTAACCATAAAAGGGCTGGAACTGTTACTTGTTGTGTCACCAGACAACGCCGATAGTGGGTGCCGCCACAGCGTCCAGAGCGCTTGCACAAGAACGGGAAACAGGGAGCCACCCCCGCGTGGAATGCCGGATATCGCAGAGGTTTCGATGCTTGAAGTGAGCGCAGAACAGTTGGGCAGAACACCCGTGACCGTCGGTACGATAGCCGCCGGCAGGCACTTCGGGGAACAGCTGGAGGCACTGGACCGCCTGTTCACGGTGGGCCACGGCCTGACCCTCGAAGCGTCCCGTTGTGCCGTATTCCTGCTGGGCTGGTTCTACCCTGGCGAGGTGGGCGGCATCGACCTGTCGCTGGTCGCCTGGAAAGTCTCGCCCGCCGTTGCCGCCGACATGGCGCTGGTCTTTCAACTGATGGTGCAACTGCAGCAGCGTGGTGTCGGCGTGTCCCAGCTCGGCCTGGAGGACAGGGCCCGCGCCCTGCTGGCCGCCTGGTTCCCCGAAGTGCTCGGCCTTGCTCCGCGGCCTCCGGCCGGCACAGAACTGAAGGCCTTCCGCCGCCGGCACGACCTGACCCCGCAGGCCTGCGCCGAACTGGTCAGGGTACCGACCGCCCTCTACAAGGAGTGGGAGCAGGACTGCCACCCGATCCCCCTGACGCTGTGGATCGAGCTGCGCACGCTGATGGGCGAGCGCCGCCTGCGCTCGACACCGCGCGGGGTGGCGATGGAACGGGCGATGCCGGGACGCTTCGCCTGACGCGGTACCCCGCTACCGCCCCGGGCTTGCCGGGTTGTCATCAACTGGCCGCTTTCCCTGATCAAGGATCGTGGCCTCATGACCTCGCTGGAGACTTCGCTTCAACAGTACCGCAACACGGCACGCACGCTGTTCGCCGCCCGACCGACCCTGTCCTCGGTCATCCAGTCGCTGGTCCAGGCGGCGCTGGACCAGCATGCGCCCGGGCTCGACGTCCAGGGGCAATGGGTCCCCGGCGACAGCCTGTGGCTGGGCGAACTGGGCCCGGCATCCACCTATCGATACCGACCGTTGGCCGATGTGCTGTTGCGCCGCTTCAGCGAGGGCCGCAGCCCAGCTTATGACGATCCCGATACGAAACTGGTGAGCCGTACGCCAGGCTCGCAGGTCAACACGTCCATCACCACGGTCGACCTGAAGCGCCTGGGCGCGACCCTCGACCGTTACGGCGATGCCCTGCTCGAAGTGTTCAAGACACGCCTGGTCGCCTTCTGGAATGAACCGGTGCCCGACTGGGCGGGCAAGGTGCCGGGATCGGATGCCTGGGTACCGGGCTGGGACCGCCACTCGCCGCAGGTCCCCAGCCGATGCGCGGCCCTGTCGAACCTGCTGTTCGTGTCGATGTACGGTGCCGGCCAACTGCCCGACAGCCTGGCGTTCCAGGCCAGCCAGTTGCTGCCCAAGGCGCTGGTCACTGAAGAGCAGGCCATGCGTGACAGCCTGCTGGGAAACAATGCCCTGAAGGCCTATCTGCTGCATGTCAGCGAGCCACGGGAGCGAGCCGGCATCACGCCGGTCGCGGTGGTGTTCGCCCGCCAGCAGCCCGCGCAGACCTTCGTGTACCTGCTGCTGCGTCCGGGCCACGACGTGCGGCGCCTGCAAAACCTCAATGAGCTCTGGTGGCTGTTGCGCGGGCAACTGCCGGATTCCGGCAGGCTCGAACTGATCGCCTCGCAGCTCAATGTCTTCGACAACCTGGCCGGGGCGCTGCTGGAGAACCAGTTGCGGGTGCTGGAGCGCTTGCCGAGGGGCCTGGCGGACGAGGCTGGCGAATCCTGGCCGAAGCGTGTCGAGCGGGTGCTCGACCCCGGGAACTGGTTCGCCACACCCGCACCCGAGCCGCTCTCCCCTCTGCAACGACGGGTACGCGAAGCGGCGCCCCTGTGGCTGCTGAACGCATCGGCGACGGAGCGGCGCGACTACGCCGAACTGCTGTCGACACTGGTCACGGCACTGAAGAAATCAGCCTCGCACAACCTGTTCGATGACGTCTCGTCCCTCTCCGACTACAGCCGGCAAATGCTCGCGCAGACCATGGCGCGACGGCACCCGCGGATGCCGCAGATCCGCATGCAGGACATCCAGCTCACGCTGGAGAAGTATCGACGAAAACCGGTACCACCGGACGTGCTGGGCGAGTTCGAGGAGGTCCGGCTGACGCTGCCCGAACTGGCCCTGGAAAACCTCGAAGACTTTCGTTTCGGTGCGACGCAGATGCGTATCGAGCTCGCCGATCATGCCGCCCTGCCGGACTGGATGACCGCCGACTATCTGGTGGAGCTGGTCACCGACGTGGATATCGGCGCCCGCTACCCGGCCCACCTGCGGCATCGGTTGCTGGACGACACACGCTATGCCTCGCTGCGCCAGCAGCGTTTCTTTCGCCAGATCCATGCGCAACTGCCGCTGGTGGCCCTGGAACTCAAGCTGCGGGGCGAACAGGGGCTGACCGAACAGGGATACCGGACGGTCAGGGCCATGCTGGGCTTCGACGCCCATGAACGGCAACTGGACGGTCGCCCCATCGTGCTCCGCCCCCTGGCGTTCAAGACCGCTCCCGAGGCCAGCGCGGACCAGGTCGGGGGCATGTTTCTGATCGAACCGCGGGATATCACCCAGGGGCCGCACCTGCTCTACCGACCGCTGTTCGACCCGCCCCTGAGCGAGTACGCCAGCCGGCAGGCGCTGTTCGAGGCGATCCTGCAAGCCGGCGCCCTGCAGGACAGCGTGCTGGCCTGGCTCCCTGCCAGTCGGGTCGCGGTGTATGCACAAGGCGGTTTCCGTGAACCGCACATCGAGTCGCTCTTGCCCGGTGACGAGACCGCACCGTTGCCATCGCCTCCGGCACCGGCCACCCTGGACAGCGAGGAAGTCACCGGGGACTATGTCCATCACCTGTTTCAGGCCTGTATCGGTGCCGTGATCCAACAGGCCGACCTGCAGTTGCTGTCGAACGCGGAAAAGCGCTGGGCACGCCTGAAGGACAGCGGCTGGCAACTGTTCAGTTCGTGGCTGATGTTCGCCAGCGGCCCGTTGACCCAGGCCGGCTGGCTGATCCTGCTTTACCGTGGCGTTCGCCAGGATCTTGCCGCGCTGCAGGGTGACGAGGAGCAATCCCGGGCCCAGGCCTGGGCCGATATGTTGAGCAACCTGGCGGTGGTGCTGTTGCACGAGGTGACAGCGGACCAGCCGCAGCCGTTCGGGCCGCCGCCGCTGTCGCAAAAGCGCGAGCCGCCACCGATCGAGGGAGAGGTCTCGCTGGATCGCATCACCCTGCCAGCGGCGGTCGATGAGCTGCCGCAATGGCCGTTCGACGGGTCCTGGTCGAGCCCGCGCGGGACCTTGTCGGCGGCCTCTGGCCAGGTGCTGGAGAAATTCGCCGTCAAGGTGTTCGACACGCCACCACGACTCGACAGCCTCGGCAGCGTCTCGAAAAGCGGCCCGAGCCAGGGGCTGGTGCATCTCGACAACGCGGACAACAAGGGCTGGCATGTGCTGCTCGACACCACCCTCTATCAGGTCGCGTGGTGCGAAGACGGCGCCCGCCTGGTTGACGCCTCGGGCACCTCGGGGCCGTTTCTGGAGCGTGATGGACAGGGACGCTGGCAACTGGATCTGCGCTTGCGCCTGCGTGGCGGCAGCGGCCGGGAAACCGTGCAGGCACGCCTGCAACGCAAGCTGCTCGACAGGGCCAGCGTGCTGCATGGGCAAGCGACCCAGGCGTCGAACCGGGTCAGTACCCTGCTCCACGAGGCCGAAACCCTCAACAGGCGCCTGGAGGCCATGAGCGAAGGCCGCGACGCGAAGCACTTCACCAACCGGCAACGCAGCGACAAGCGCCGTGAATACCTGGGCAAGCTGGTCGAGTTGCAGGCCGCGCTCGAAGAGAAGCTTCGCCTGATCAGGGCATTCAACGACAATCGCCAGGTGGTGCCGCAGCCGCAGGCACTGGCCTCGACCCTGGTCGACAACGTGCGCACCTGCCGCACGCTGATGAATGTCTCCCTGGCGGTGGGACGCGAGGACAGCCTGACGGCCCTGCAGATTGGCGAAATGCTGGCCGGCGACACGGCGACCCACTACGACCAGGTCATCGCCAACCTGAAGAACAATGCCGACCTCACCGACCGGCAGATCGCCTGGAGTACCCGCGAATATGCCGCGCTCGACGAACTGCGCGCACTGCCGGAAATCGGGCCGGCAGAAGCCGCCGTCCTGGAGCGGGAAGTGGTACAGCCCTTCACCCCACTGGACTGGCAGGCGGTGCAACTGCCGACCCTGCTGGCGTTGGCCATAGACGAACTGCCGTCGCAGATCACCCAGCAACTGGACGACCAGGTCTTCGCCGCGATCAAGCAGAGCGCCGAACAGACCAAGTACGTGACCAACACCATCAACCGCCTGACGGCCGAAGACTCCCGCCAGGATCGTATCGACGCCTTGCAGACGGCGATCGGACGCTACGACGAAACCCTCGACCTGCTGCAATTCCTGCGGGGCCGCATGCCCGAGCAGCAACTGCGCGAGTACGCCACTCGCCTGTCGACATTACTGGGACAGCTACGGGAGCGGGCACTGACCAGCCTTTCCGGGCTGTGGGACGACACCACACCGGCGCCGGGGGCAACGGCGCCCAGGCCGGGGCCGTCGGCCGGCAACGGCAGGAAGAAATTCATCCGCACCCGCAACCGGGAGGTATTCGTCGGCCGGGTGCGCGCAAAAACGCCCGAGCAGGAGGATGAAATCGTCGAGATCACCGACCCGAACGGGCGGCTGGTGTCGGCCTTCAAGGAGAACCGGGAGGATGCCCAGAACAGCTTCTGGGAGGAAGTGAAGGCAAAACCGGCGCCCGCCCCGGCTCCCGGACGCGGCAAGGTCGGGCTACCTCGCCTCATGACCCAGGGCCGTGCCGCACGGGAGGGCGTGCAGGCCTTGATCCGCCAGGTGATGGCGTTGACCGGAACCAGCAAGGAGCCCCAGAGCCTGCAGGAACTGCTGGAACACAAGGCGCAGAAACTGACGACCCTGGCAGACGATATCCAGGAGGTGCTGACCGAGGGCAGCGCCAAGCCGGACCAGGTTAAAACCGCCGAAGACCTGCGCGACGGCCTGCGCCAGGACGCCGCGCTGTTGGTCAGCGAAGGGCGCACGGTGCGCATCGCCGCGATCAAGAAAAACCTGCCGCAACTGACGCGCCTGCAATATCTCAAGGAACAGGACCAGGTCGACATTCACCGGGCCGGAGGGCGGCAGATGCTGCGCCGGGATGACTTCCTGCAGGAGTACGTGATCAGCCACAAGGACGGCCGGCCGCTGTGGTACGCGCACTTTCATTACCCAACGGCCACGACGGTGGACAGCGAGTTCGCCAGTGCGCACTTGAAGACGCTGGCGCAACGCCGACTGGGTGCCCGTTCCCAGGCGGCGGCCCGGGAACAGGCAGCCACGAGGATTCAGGCCGGTCAAGGTGGCAGAGCGCAGCTGACGCTGGAGATTCATCGGGGGCAGATTCTGAACAGGAGCCTGGCGCAGACGTTGTTCTTCAATGCGACCGAGCCGGATAAGGTGGGTTGAGTGTTGCGGTGGGTGCGGGGTCGAGAGCGGTTCTGACACACGAAATGGTCTTGCGGAAAATGCGTCTGTAGCCTTCAATAGTTTCCCAGCAGCGAGATCGGACATCGATCCGCTACTCGAAACTGCGCTCTTCGAGCAGCACATCCAGGGCGACCAGCAGGTTGAGATCCAGACGTCGGTAGCGCATGGGGGAGTTATACCGGCAGGCCGCGTCTTGAAGGGGCGTGTTTTGCGCTACCTGGTATCGGGGTTTGCGATAGGTGCTGTGCAGCGTCCACAGTGTTGCACCATTCAGCGACCGACCAGGCGCATCCTTTTCCCTTGAGTGAAATTTTCCAGAAAATCCCGAGCGCTTGTGCCTGCCAATTCCAGTGAATTTCATTCGCCATGAGTTTCCCCGCGAATTGAGCTCGCCCTAGGGCTAAAGTTGCGTCCTCTGAATCTATGTCAGGGCCATGCTTGCCGAATTACACACTGGCTGCATGTCCCAAAGGCAGCAGTAATCCCGGTACCGAGGCACCTGGCACGCAACGCAACAGAAAGTACCCGGTACCGGCCAAGCCCAGCATCAGCCCCAAGGAATGGCTGTGGCTAACGCCCAGACCGCTGCGCCATTGTCCGCCCTCTTCGGCCATTGCGCGTTGAGCGACTTGCCGGGCGCAATCGACCCAGGTGGACTCTCCCAGTATCGCGGCTCCCGTCAGGAGAATGTCAGCATTACCTGCCGGGCCGTGGCACAAGGTGTAGCTGCTACCAGCCTGGGGGGAGCTGTCGCACAGGTCCAGATGGACCCGTTGCAAAGCCCGGCGAGCGACATCCCGGTGTTCCTCTCGACCCGTCATTTGCCACAGCGCCAGGCGTGACAACGCAATGCCTGGCGCACCATGACACCAGGCCATACCGCAATGGGTCGGGCGGTCATCCAGGCATTGAGCGTCTTCGGCAAACAGATAGGGCCAGTTGTCCTGCTCGGGCACAAACCAGTGAGCCTCATAGGCCACGGTCTGTTCCAGCGCCTCGAGCCAGCAAGGTTCAGGACTCTGCTGGGCCAGTTGGGCAAACGCCAAGGCGATCCCCGCATTGCCATGGGACAAGCCACACAATCCCAAGGGCCCGCCATGCTCCGGCCAATGCCAACCGTACACGGTGACGTGGGCCTGGCTCAGCAGGCGTCGCCCCAGAGCCTGGGCGCTCGCCAAACTCTGCTGGGCCAGGGAGGGTGCCTGCCTGGCCAAAGAGAGCAACCCCAGAATGGCACCCGCCAACCCATGCATGAGATCAACCGGCTGGTCGCCCCCTGGCAAATCATCCAACTGCGGCAAGAGCTCGGCGGCAGCGTTCAGATACCCCTCTATCAACGCATCATTGTTCAGGCGGTGCGCCAACCACAACCCCTGGGTCACATTGCCCAGACGTCCCTCATAAAGACTCAGCAGGCTGGTTGCGGGGTGGTGCAGGGCATGGCGCAAGGCACCACAGGCCGTTTCACCGAAAGCCCCTGTTGCGCCCTGCTCCGCCAATAAGCTCAGGAAGGCCGCGACGCCAAGGGTTCCGTCATACCAGCTGGCGTTCATGGTACGGGCAAAAGCCGACAAGGGGCCGTTACGGTCGTCGGCATCGTCCGTGATCCAGGTACACCGATCTCCCAACCACAAGGCCTCGGCACACAGGTACTGCCCAATGCGGGTCGCCTCCTGAAGGCAATCGGACGGTGACTCGCCAACGGCTCCTGACGCATCATGCCCCTCACTAAAGGCCAGTTGGCGCAGGCCGAAACGGTCATCCGGGTCGATCTCCAGGTGTGGCTGCTGCCAATCAATACCTTGGGCCTCGAACTGCCGGCGAATGGCATCCATCGCGTCAGCCGAGGAAACAGCATCCGCCAGACCCAGAGCCAAGGCACGGCAACGGCTTTCACCAAAACTCTGGCCATCGGTTGGATCCTGGGCAAATCCCAGTCCTGGCATCAGAGGTTGAGCCCAAAGCGGCACTTGCCCGCGCAAGCGCTGACGTAACCACTGCCCCTGACGCCCCAGCAGGCTGTGCACCTGATGGGCTTGGCGTGCGGCGATATACAGCACCACGGTATCGTGACGCAGCCACTGAGAGGTATCACATGGGTACTTGAGGATGTAAGGCAGGCAGGCCTGGTTCAATGCGTTGCTGAGCGTCTGAACCACCTCCGCCAATTGCGCAGGTTCCGGCGCAAGGTAGTAACGCACCAAACAATCTTCGCTGTAGGCATCGGCCGCCGCATGGCCGAACAGGTAGACAAAGGCCGGATCCAGTTCGGTGGTCCAGGCCGATCGCAGGACGCTGACCGAGCGTCCGCGTGTCGCACGGGCCGGTGCTCCCTCGAACAGATACTCCCCCGGTTCGACACGGCGCATCACCGTGCCGTGCTGTACCGCCAACGCGCCATCCCCCAGTTGTTCCAGCACCTGCCAAGCAGAATCATATCGAGGGCTCGACGGCGGATACCAGGCAGGTTGTGGGTGCGGGTCACGAATCAGTCCCGTGTAGTAGTGGCGGTACAGATACTGCTGCAGGCGCACGACCCGAGGATCGTCATGATAACTGCGATCACCTGCGCTCAGGGCCAGGGGATCGTGCCGAAAAGACTGGCCATCCATGCACAGCGTACCCTCGGCATCGCAATGCAAGGTTTCCAGTGCCCCGCGCAGGCAAAGCCACCAGGGTTGCGACGTATCATTCAATGCGCTCATGCCGCCTCCAGCCATTGTTGTGCCGCTTGCTGCGGGGCTACCAGCAGATTGCGCGCCAGTTGCAGCAGCAGGATATGAGTGGCGCCCAGGTCCGGCTCATCCGCAAGGTCTTCGTACAGGGTTTGCAGCAAGCGGGCACCACACAGCGCCATGAGGCGTTCGGCGCTAGCCTGTTGGATGACACGGTAGCGGTGCCATACCTCAGCGAGCACCTGCTGATAGGGCTTGAAATCCTGGGCCGCGTGCGCAGCCGCAGCGCCTGCGCTGGCCATCGGTTGTTGCTGGTCGATCCAGTGCTTGAGCCAGGACTGAAACAAACCGGCCAAGTCCCACAAGGGGTCGCCTCGGTCCGCCAGTTCCCAATCGATGAACACGCACTGCTGATCGTGCAACAAACAGTTCTGCCATTTCATGTCACCGTGGATCAATTGCGTCCGGGGCCAGGTGTCGGCCAACTCGCCCAACGCCGCCATGCACACCTCCTGAGATTGGACCAACGCCACCAGGCGTGCCTGACCCCAACTCTGATCCTCACCGGCAAACGGATACAGGCGATCCAGGCGAATCACCCAAGGCACCTGTCCCGGCAAGTCGTCACAGGCGATACCAGCCAACCCCTTGTGCAGCCTGGCCAGTGCCTGACCCAGGTGGTTGGCGACCAGTGGATCGGGGCCTTCGGCGGATACGGCCACGTCATGAACACCCTGAGCGCCCACCCTCCAATCCACGACCAAGGCTTGGCGGTGGGGGTCGTAGTCACGCAGGGTTGGGACGCAGTCGCGCAGTTCGTCCTGCTCGTTCAGACGCGACAACACCTGTGCTTCATGAGCGACGCTGGAGCGTTTTTCCCAAGGGCCCGCATCGGGTCGATGCTGTTTGACGTAGTAGCCCTGGCCATTCGGCCAGGTGACGCTGAAGCCGCGGTTGCGCTGGCTGTGACTGCGAATGGCGATGGTTTGCTCAAGCAAGCTGCCGATATCGAGCAGCCCCTTATTGATCAGAAAAAAAACCGTGTTGTGCCGGGTCAGAATCATTGCTCGCCCTCGGACAGAAAAACCACGAAGCCGCGTTACGCGGCTCCGTGGTCAAGGGTGTTGATCGAAATCAGGCCTCTTTGCAGCACGGATTGCGGGTGGGTTTGCACGTCTTGGTCTGCGTGCCCTGGACGCCTTCGCCACCGCCGTCTTCGACCCCTTTGCAGCAAGGGTTGCGGGTAGGCTTGCAAGTTTTGGCCTGGGTGCCCTGTACCGCAGCCGTATCGTTCACCAACTCCTCGCTGGCCCTGCAGCAGGGATTGCGTGTCGGCTTGCACGTCTTGGCCTGTGTGCCGGCGGGTGCATCCACCCCCTTGGTCCCTGGTGCTGCCGTTTCTCCAGGTGGTTTGCAGCAGGGATTGCGAGTGGGCTTGCAGGTCTTGGCCTGGGTCCCAGCCGGTGCGTCCACGCCCTGGGTGTCCTGTGCCACGGCGTCAGCCGGCGGCTTGCAGCAGGGATTGCGAGTAGGCTTGCAGGTCTTGGCCTGGGTCCCAGCCGGTGCATCCACGCCCTGGGCATCCTGTGCCACGGCATCTTCTGGAGGCTTGCAGCAGGGATTGCGAGTAGGTTTACACGTCTTGGCCTGGGTATTGCCCTGGCCGCTCGCGCCGCCGCCTGATCCGGCTCCGCCGCCAGCACCACCGCCGCCTTGGCCACTGGCTGCAGCCTGCAGGCTTTGCGGGTAGTGCTGATTGAGGATGTCGCCGCTCAACAGACCGGCGATTCCGGTTGCTGAAAATATGCCTGATTGTGACTGTGATGTATTCATGACAACTCCTTTTCTCTTGTGTTAGTGCAGTTGTTCATTCACGTTCATGACCTGCCCCCAGCGGTTTATGCCGGGGCTATCGGTCGATTCGCCCGGGCAGGTCTCGGACAGCATCGAAACCTTGCGCGACAATGGGCAACCGCACAGCCCGCACACCCCCAACTCTGAACGGGTGGCCTGCAACAGATTGGCACCCGGTGCTCGTCGATGGGGGCATTGCAGGCAAGCCTCGGAGCGCGCCTCACGCTCCACCGGATCGGTGGTGGAAAATCCCGTCTTGGCCCAAGTCAGCAATGACCGGCTGCCACGCTGGAGCAGCTCGACCGTGCTGTGCTCGTCCTTGAGCGACGTGCGCCTGGGCGGTGATGCCAACAACATCTGCAGCATCTGCGGCGTACGTCGGCTGGCCAGCAGGCTGCGGGCGTAGCTATCACTCGCCAAGGCGGCCTGCAGCACCGTCGTACTGACCGGCTCCGGCAGGCCCAACGCTTGACCCAGCTCGGCACACATCTGGCTTTCGGATTGGGTCAGGTCCAATGACAGTGCAGTCATGGTTTCCCACCCACCGTTACACTGGAGGCCTCGGGATCCAAGGTCGATCCGTTATCGGCATACAGATCGCGAACGGTCAGGGTTACCGGGTCCTTACCACTGACGTGTCCATCAACGATGATCCAGAGCCGCGACGGATCGTTGATATCGAGCTGCACCAGCGCCAGCGGAATCTGTACGTTCCCTTCAGGCGCACCGTGCTGGTGGGTCAGGCGGTAGTTCGCAACGTCTTTGGCGGCAATCAGGTCGAGTCGATGGCTGAAACTGGCTTCGACGGCTGTCGCCCCCTCGCGGGTGGTCCACTTGGCACTCTCGAGCTTGAGCGAGTAAGGCACCGGTCCACCGGCGCAAGCCGGCAGTGGCATCCCGATAATGGCCGCCTCGATGCTTTCCAATCGGCAAGGAATCGACGGTGTCGAGCACATCTCATGACCGATGAGGTTGGCTTCGTCGATCAAGGCAAACAGCTTCTTGATCTGTTCGAACCCAGGGTTCACCCAGGTGCCATAACTGCCGTAGAACACGGTCTGCAAAATCTGGTTGGCACCGAAGTAATCCGCCAACCCCGTGCACACCAAACCGGAGTCATTGGTGTAGGAGGCCGACTCGAAACGCGCCACGCCCTGGGCCATCAAGAATGCCAGGCCCTGCTTGAACATGCCCTCCAGACGTAGCAGTTGCCCGGAAACGTAGACCGTGCTCTGCCCATAGGCCTGAAAGGCAAACATGTTGGGGTGGGTATCCTCCCAGGCCAGGTAGAAGTTGATCTTCGGAAAGAAGGCGTTGAAGACCTTGGCCAGGTACTCGAAGTCATGCACCAGAAACGTCTGCCCCATGCTGCGGTAGGTGCCATTGACGGCGACGTTGGCCGCCTGTTTCTGGGTAATGTAGGGCGTTGAACCATAGGGTACCGGGGACGTGCCATTGATCAGCTCATCCATGGAGAGGAAGGCTTCGTTGGCAATTTCCCGAGCCTGCCGGGTCAGCAATGCATTACCCGAACAATCCTTGCGCCCCTCGGCGTAGGCCTTGGAACCCAGGCGCGGCAGATCGTGGTGGTCCTTGACGAAGCGCGCAGCCACGGTGTCATCGTCCTGCATGGCCAGGACCATGTGGTCGCCAGCGATCACTCCATTGGCTTCCAGGAACCACTCGGCGCTCACATCCTGGCCGAAGTCCTGGGTGGTCAGGGAATGAAAACCGATGGTGTACTTGCCCAGTATGACCGCGTGCAGCGGCACCGGCCTGCCCTCACGGTCCACCAACTGGTCGTCGGTGGTCAGCCGGTCGGCAGCCTTGAGCATCCCGTTGGCCAGCAGCATCGGCTGGTCAAGGGTGACCGCCAACTCGCCTTGATCCCCATATTGCAGGAGTACTGCCGGCTGATGAGGCGCCGGGGCCATGCCATCGGAGAAGGTCACGGCCCGACTGACCCACGTGAGCTGGGGTTTACCGCCGACCACCTCGACCCGAGTGGTCAGCACCGGATCGCCCAGGCCAATGGTCTGAACGATCCGATAGGTGTCTGGCGCCACGGTGATCCGTGTTCCCCAGGCGAAACACGAACAACAGCAGTAACAGGGTTCCCAGGACCAGTCCCGGTTCGCGTCACGCAGGTCCTGACACGCGCCCTGGGTGATATTCCTGCGTTCCTTGGTCACCTTGTTGTAGCAGTTGTAGGTTTCCACCGGGAAGTTGCCGCCCATGGGGGTGCAATCAGGCATGGGCTTGCCGTCCCAGGTCTTGCATTTACACCAACGGGCCATGGTCGAGGACTCACGGTAACTCTCACAGTGAGTTACCGAGCACAGCGACTGACCGGGTTCCAGGCTTTGCTTGCATTGATCGGCCACCTTGATCTCCTTTCAGGTAGTGACGACGTGCCTGCTCATTTGAAGACCGTGGCAGTGAACTGCACCGACACGAAGAGGTTGAGCAAGGCCTCGCCGTTGACACGGCCTTTGCTATTGAGCAAGACGGCCAGTGCGGGGTTGGACTTCATCGTTTGCAGATCGAACAACACCTTCCATACCCCCGCGATCTGCTTGAGGGGGACTTTCGTGTAAGCCACTTGTCCGGCCAGCCCCACGGTGGTGACCGGTTGTTCGGGTTGTTGACCGGCCCTCAGCCTGAGGAAGCTGGAACTGGCCGGCAGCGTGATGCCACTGGCGACCACCAGGGCCAGATAGGCCTTCTCCACCACTAAACCGGTGGTGTTAGGCGGGAAGATCTCGGCCGGAACATCGAAGGTCAGGGTCTGACGCAGCGGGTCGCTGGTGTCCTCGAGAAACGCCGTCCAGGCCTCAGGCTGGGCGGACGCCAGACTGATCATCAGCGCCGTGCTGTAGGTCTGGCCGATCAAGGCCTTCTCGACCTTGTCGCGCCAGGTCTTGCCCCCATCGGTGGCGGTGTAGCGCAGCTTCAACTGCACGTCCTCGATCTGCGAGAAATCAAACTGGTTGGTATTCTTGGGCAACTGGTAATGCCAGTTGGAAACCGCACCCGTCCCTTCAAAACGCTGCAGTTTCTCGCCGTCCATGTAGTACTCGACAAAGGCTCCCTCATCGGCTTCGCTACGACTGAGCGATACGCTCTGGTTGGCACGCCAGTCCACCCATACATCGCCTCCCGGGTTGCCTGTGCCATCAAGCATGTACTGCAGCCCCTTGGCGGTCGGCTCGCGCAGAATCTTGTTGGCGGTCTGGGTGATGTTGGCGTGTACATTGACCGGCAAGGCCCCCTCCTCCCCCAGCAACGCAACGCTGATGGCCTTGATTCGGCGGCAGTAATGACTGGGGAAGTCAAAGTCGAACAGCGCTTCGGTCAGGGAGAAATCCGCCACCCCTTCAGCGCGTAGACGAATCAGTTGCGCCGGGTTGAGTTGCGAGAGGTACACGTTGCAGGTGATTTCCTGGTGCAGCACGTCCTTTTGCGAGAACGCATAGTCCATGCGATCGAGCACCAGGTTCAGGCTGGCACCGGCCATCAGACCTCGCCGCGCCGGGTCCCATGGGTCGGAGGTCAGGTAAGCGGTGGTGTCACCCAAGGCCCACTGCAGGGCGCTCTGCGCGGCGTTCACCGATTGCAGCGCCAACTGGTAGGTCTGGTAGTACAACGCGGTCGCCCGGCTGACACGCCAGGCGTAGTAGTCCGGATTGTCGAACTTGCTCTGCAGGAACGCTTGCTGCGCCTGAGTGTTTTTCAGGTTGATCTGGTAGGACGCATAATCGGCCTTGCTGCTGGCCAGGTCGGCGCGGGCATTGAGAATCTGCTGGTCGATCTGTGTCAGTTCCAGGCCGGCCTGGGTAGCCTCCTGCTGCCAACCGGCTTTCAGGCGCTGGTATTGGCCAATGGCATCACTCAGGTCCTTGGCGGTATCCATCACCTCGGCGGTCTGACGCCACATCCCCGAGGTGCGGTGCAAACTGCCCTCGATCTGCAAGCCACCATAGGTCATGGCAAACGGTGAGCCCACCTGGGGCGTCAGTGCCGCGATGGCTGCACCGGTTTCGAACCCGATGGCGACGAACCCGCAGACCCGGGAGGCAATACCCAACGTGATGGACAGAATCTCCGCCGCGATCATGCCATCGCTCACCAAGTCGTCGTAATACTGCTTGCGCTGCACGGTCATGGCCCGCGTGGCCTGCACCGCATCCAAGGTGGCCTGGGCGCCCTTGACGCGTTGCTCGAAGGACAGCAACTGCGCGCTGAGCAGTTGTTGCTCGTGAGTCGACTGCAGCAGCATCAAGGCTTCGCTGCTCTGTCCACTCAAGGCCTGCTCCAACTCACCACCGAGCACCTGCAGGTCGCCCACCACCGAGCGGGCGTTCGTGAGCAGCGTGCTGAAGCGCAACGTCTGCGCAGTGGGCTCACGCACGGCCAGTTCGGCAAAACCGCCTCCAGAGCCGTTGGCTGCGGCGGCCCGCACCAGCGCCATCGGATCGATAGGCGCGGCGAACAACGGTAGCAACAAGGGGTTGCCATCAAGGTCGAGGTTGTTGCGGATCTTGTATAGCCGGTCTTCGACCGCGTCCCAGCGCGCCAGGAGCATTTCGTTCTGTGGCACGCAAAACAGCGCATCGATCTCATTGAAGGCACCGCCCGCCATCGAGAGAGCACTCGTCGGTGCCGTGCCACGAACCGCCAGTAGATTCTCCATGTCCAGCAGGAACTGAGGGATGGCATCGGGATCGTTGCCATAGCGTTCCAGGATCTGATTGAAGGTCACCGGCAGTTGATCGGTACACGGTCCAACACTTTCCGGGCGCTGTCCGAGCAAGTCGCTGGCCATGACATACAGCAGGTAGGCCGCGTTGAGGTACTCACGGGTCTTGCGCTGGAAGAAGCTGTCGCCCCAGGCCACCAACAGGTCGATATAGCTGCAGAACGTCGCCCGCTCGAAGGCACCGATACGCAGTTGGGCAATGGCATAGGGATCGTAGGGATCGCTGTTGTAGACGGCGATCTGCACCGGGCTGGTGAGAGTCTGCACCATCGACTGCTGGGTGTGATTGCGAAAGGGCTGGAAGCGCCAGAACTGCCCGGCCAGGCTGGCCGTCTGGTGATTGAACAGCACCGCGCGTACCTGCTCGATCATCCGGGTACGCAACACCGGGTCGTCCACGTCGGGAAACAGGTAGTCCAGTCCGGTCCTATTGGTGTAGTCCGTGGAAACCTGGTTCTGATCGGTAATCACCCCATGATTCTTGAGCAGGTTGAAAGCCTCATTGGCCTGGGCGGCAGAGATGTCGGGCGTCTGGAAGTCGGCGGGGGACAGCGAGGTCAGGCGTTCACTGGGATTGAAGATGTACTGCAGCCAACCCAGTGCCCCCTGGAAGTCACCGGCCTGGAACAGGGCATCGGCAATCAGCCGCGGCGTGAAGAAAAACAGCTCCCAGTAATACAGGCCGTAAACGCCATTGAAATCCACCTGGGTAGCGTCACTCAGTGCTGGAGGACGCACTCGCTCGCCGGGCGCATAGCTGCTGAACGGCGTAGTCGCCAGGATCGGGGCCTGCTGCTGGTGCAGGCTCAATAGCGCCGGCACCCCACCCTGCTGCAACGCGGCCGACAACTTGGGCACGGCGCCCGTGGTCATCCGGGTGAAGCGGTAGTACAGGTCGTGCGCGTCGCGGCGCCACGTGTTGTCGTAATACCGGTTCATGATCAGCGCCACTTCCGCTGTCAGCAGCGCCGCCTTGCTCGCAGGCTCCCCAGGGAACAGATCGACGAGGTCACGCACGGGGTCATACCGTGAGGAGATGTAGCCTTGCGGGCCAATCACCCGACGCGCCACCAACGTGTCGAACACCTGCTTGGCCTGGCTCTGGGAGATCCCCATGCGGAAAAACGATTGGGCGGTGATGATGATTTCGTCATCTTCGGCGTAGTAGGACACCAGGGTCATGGTCGGCAGATCCACCAACACAACCCGCACCTGGGCAGTCTTGATCTGCCGGCTGGGGGCCGGCTCCGCCGGGAACAGGTAACTGAGGTCGTCGGTGCTCTGAAAGGGCTCAGGCAAGCGTCCATTACTGTCGATCACCTTGTGCTGCACCAACAGCGCAAACACCTCCTCGGACTCTTTAGGGGTGATGTGACTGCCGACAAACGAGAGCTTGGTCACCGATTGCGTGGTCGTCAGCCCTATCGCCCGGGACCTGTCGTTGAGCGGCGGTGAGCGGGAGGTGTCCGGCGTCACCAGGAAGCTCTCGCTGTTGACGTTGCCGACAAAATGCGATGGCTGGTTCTTGATGACGAAGGTTGAACACTGGCGGTTCGACAACCTGGCAAACAGGACCGTGTCGCCCATGGCGGCAAACAGCTCAAGGCGAATCACGAACTCCACAGAGGCATGATCCGGCGCGCCATCCAGAATCTGCGACAAATCGGTGGCCGAGTTGAAACTGGGGCGCACGTAGTCCTCAGCGTCCAGTATCCCCGCGGCGCGCAGATCCTTCAGCGCCTGCTCACCGGCCCCCAGGCTCAGTTCCGTCATCAGGAAGGTGGCGACCTGCACTTCACGCTGCTCGATGCTCGCCTGCAACAGGCAATGCTTGGCCCACTGCCGGATGATCTGCACGTCTCGCCCCTCATCACCGTCAAACAGGAAGCGGAAGTCAGCGTTGTTGTTGAACCCGGGCAGCACCACGTACTTGCCGGCACCACTCCCGTTCTTGAGATAGCCGGCACCGAGCAGATCATTGATCAGTTGCTGTGCACCGACAGCATTGAGACCGCGAAAGGCAATCCAGGCCGCAGTCATCGGCCTGCGTAACAACGCGGTTTCGATGGTGTTGTTCCAATCGCCGTAGTAGTTGCTGCGAAACAGATTGAGGGTCGGACGCACGTAAAGGCGGTTCATCGCGTAGTCGTACAGCGGCTGCACGGTGGGCGGCACACCGGTGGAATAGTTGTCTGCCAGGTTGAGAAACTCGGTACGCTGGAACAGGTAGTCCTTGAGCAGCTCTCGGTTGAGCAGCAGGGGCTCACGCAAGCCGATCACGCCGCGAAATCCTGAACCGATGGCCTGGTTGACGATCCGGCTACGGCGGTAAACGTCCATCTCGAATTGCGTAACCGCAGGGTTGACCTGCCCGCTCAAGGGAGGGACCGTCGGAATATCGATCGGCGTGCCATTGGAGCTGTTTTCCAGAAACGGGCCATACAGCACGGCGATCTTTTCATCGATACGCACATCGTTTTCCGGACCGATGGGGGCGGTGCCGGCGAACAGCAGTACGTTGCACTTCTGCCAGAACAGGCTGTTGATGTTGAACAACTCGTAACCCGACTGGGAGCTCAGGTGAACGTCGCTCGGCGTGGCAAAGATCACCTGTTCGGCAGCCAGGGTCTGATCGCCTATCCAGGTACCGTTGGCATCCATGAAGCTGTAGCGGATGGCCGCCTTGTAGACCACGCTGTTGCTCGAATGCGTATTGCCTGCGCTCGGTGTTTCAATCGCCGTACTGGAGACCACGCTGGTTTCCACCCAGAACACGAACAGCCGGCCAAACGCGTACACCGGAGTGACGTAAGGCGACTTGATCGTGACATCGATGGCGGTCCACTCAGACCAGTTGGCTTCATGCTCCTGCTTGGCCCAGTAGTAGGCATAAGGCTCGGTGGCGCTACGGGCAAACACGTACAGCGTGTCGATCTCGCCACGGCGTGGGTCGCTGATGGTGCCACGGAAGGCATCGACGAACTGCAATGAGGCATAGCGTTCCAGGCCCTGCACGTAGTTTCGATAGACCTCCTCTACCCGTGGCGGGGTGATGTTGGTCTGCAGCAGGTCCGACTCCAACTGCAGGAACAGTGAGGTGCGCGAGGAACGCAGAGTGGGGTCAAGGTAGTTCTCCGGATAGAGAAATACCCGACGATTGGCCTCCCACATACGGTAGGTGGTCAGCCATTGCCACCACACTTCGGGAATCGGCAACTGAGCAATCCCCGGCTCCATATTGGCGCGCACCCGGTTGAGGTACATCTGCACCGAGGCCATGGCCAACACCACCCGGGAGGTCTGATTGCTGCCGCCCATCTGCACGTCGATCAGCAGGTAGCCGGACAGGTCATTGACACTGACGATCTGCGGCTGACTGACCTCGTAGTACCACAGAAGGCTGGGCACCAGCACATCCCGCCGGGCCTCCAGTAACTGGGCCTGGATACCTGGACTGATCTCAGCCCAGGCCAGTTTGAAATGCGCTGCCGCCGCCCCGTCGACGGCATTGACCAGTTGCTCCCAGGCTTGCCAGTGCTTGGCGCCATCGCTGCCGCTCAACGCCCATTGGCGACTGTCCAGCAAGGACTGGTAGGCGGTTGCGCCAAAGCCGGCTCGTTGCAGCAGCGAAAAGATCGTCGCCAGTCGCCACAACCCGGCCGTGTAGTCATACAGCAGGTCGGTCGCCTTGAGCGCACTCAGCACACCACACAGATCCTGCTGGGACCAACCCGTCAGCACGCAGAGCGCCGCGGCCTTCTGCCCCCCGGTACAGGTGGTGTCCGCCGGTATCGAGAGGTACGCCAGGTAGCTGGCGTCGGTCAGTCCCAGGCGTTGCCGGCTTTGCAGGTAGATGCTCATGGCCTGCAGGGTGTCGAGGCTGAACAACGCCTCCAGCTTGAGGCCGAACACCAGCGGCCGGTCGACCATCGCCGTGATCACCGGAACCTCCAGCGGCAGCGCCTGGCAGACCAACAACAGCCGGACCATGTCCTGGAGTGCCTGGCGGCTGAGCTTCCAGGTACTATCACCGTCAGCACTGGGCGTCAGCAGGCAGGTAATCCAGGCTATGCGGCCCGGTTGCGCCGAAACCATCGCTCCCAGCGCGCCAATCAATTCGGCCGTTACCCCGGCCAGCGTCGCCAAGCCGGTGTTGAGCACCTGACCCTGGCTCAGATGGAAACGGTTGAGCGTTTGCACCACCACCTGGGTTTCTTCAGCACTGAAGCCCAGGCTCGCCAGCTCGGCGGCAGTGACCGGCAGTGGTACCAGGGCCATGTCCAATTCTGGTGCATTGGGCACATGAGCACGGTAGGCGTCACCCACCTCCACGGCAACCGGCTTGCTCAGACTCAGGATGGCCTCGTACATCTCGGCTGCCCGTTCGGTATCGATGGTGGTACCCGTCAGGGCACCTGCGGTAAACAGGCTGCCTTGGGCCTGAGTCCAAATGGACAGCATCGCTTCGTGACTGATCTGGCTGATGTCATCGGCCACTTCGGGGAGAGACGGATCGAGGAAAGCCTGGACCTGGTTCACGCTCAGGTGGCATTGCTCCAGCCAGCCGGGGATCAATAGCCAGCGTGCAACGGCCTGCGGTGCAATGGGCGTGGTCACATCAACCTCGGCCCAGGCAGCAGTGGCCTGTAACTCATCAACGCCCAGGCCCATGACTTGTGCCAAGGAGGCCAGGCGATAGAGGGTCGACAGATTCCCGACGCTCAATGCCACCTTATCGGTGCCCGGGAAGGCGATGGCTGCCAGCGCTTGCAAGTCAGGCGAACTGACCCTTAACCCCGCCCGCAGGCGCGCGACATCGAAACCGCTCAGGGTCGTCGTGCCGGCGGCCACATCCCACGTCGCAACAGGGTCCTGATACAGCGGGTTGTCCGAATACAGAGGATGGTAGGCACGCCCATCGCTGGCCAACACGGCAGGATTGTTCCAGACCTGATCGAACAGTGAAGCGGTTCCAGCCGCTCCACCCGACCCAGTGGTCGGCATGTCTGCCCACAGGGCCGAAGCCTGTGCCCATGTCCATCCCAGGCTTTGCACCACACCACGGGCCATGGCCAGGGTGTCGAGAGTGAAAGCATCGAGCAGCTCCAGGTCGAGACTGCGTAGGCCATAACCCAGATCGGTGAATCCCAGGCCACTCCAACGCGCCAGTCGGATGTAGCGGTTGAGCGCATCCTGGGTCGCCGACGTGAGGTTGCTCAACGTGTCCGGGCTGTCATCCCCCAAATGGATCTGTACTGACTCTCCGGCCGGCAGCGTGCGGTTGAACCACAGGGTATGAGCCAAACCCACCCCCAGTTCGGCAGGGGTCATGCCCTGGCGCGTGAGTTCGACGACATCAGCACGGGACAAACCGGAGCGTTTTGAAAAAACCGCCAGTTCCGACAAGCTGTCCAGGCTCTTGTTGCTTCGCAAACCCCAGGCCACTTTCAATTGGGCGTCGGTGACCAGAGGAGAACCGACAAATGCGGCCTGCTCCTGGGACACCCCCATCAAGGCCAATGCCAAGGCATGAGGATCCGCCGAGGGAAAGTCGCTGGTGCTTGCGTACAAGGCCGCCAGACTCAGGTCCATGGCTTGCAAGGTCAGATTGACCTGCATAAGGCGTGGATTGAAGGGGGTGTTGAAGGGGTACGTGGTAGTCGCCAGCAACCAGGGAATGTCCGCCTGTTTGGTCTCTACCAGCAACTTGTCGTTGAGTACCTGGTTGGCGATGGCCAGGTAGGCCAAGGTATCGTTGGTCGTGGCGCAGCTCAACGGCAAGGTGAACAGATCGTTGCGCCGCACTGCCAACTGGTAGGCCGCAGGAATGGTCGCCTTGTTGACCTGGCTCACGTAGGCATCAGTGATGCGCATGATGTCGACATAGTAGGCGGCGGGACCAAAGATCGACTTGCAGTCTTCGCAGGTGCAGAAGTTCTGGTTACCGAACATTGCGGCATAACTGGGCAAAGCCTGCAGTTCTGCGAGGGTGTCTTCGGTCACCGTACTGGCGCGAGAACGGGTCGTGGCCGATTGCGGCCGGGAAGCCACCAGATTGGCCCACACATGGGTGACCTGGTGTTTGACATGACTGGCACGCTCATGGAGTTGCGCGGAAAACTCATCACCCAGATGACTGGCGACTTGAGCGATGAAGGCTGACCTGGGCACTGCGGCAATATGATGAGCGCTGGTAAAACCCTGAGTGCAAAGCCACTGCGCGACGTTTTGACTACCACTTAAACGAAGTAATCGTTGATAAGCACGCAAGGCTTTTTCGATCTTGAGAGGAAGCGACTTTGCCTTATTTCGTTTGTTACGAAGCCTGGCACTGTCTTGAGCAATAAAATCAAAGTTCTCCAGGTCAAAATCAGGATTTTTTGCATAGAAATCCGCCAGAGCGGAGTCTGTAGTCTTCATGATCGTCCCTGCCAGTCTACGGCATCAATGCCTATGCAAGCCTTTGTTTTTAATACATAAAGCCAAAATACGGAAATTTTATGTCTTTCAAAGCCAAGAGCGCACCGCTGGCAATATTAATGATATTGCCATCAAGAAAATCACATCATTCAGAAGCCGCAGACCTGCCAATAGGAAAGTTGACAGAAACTGCCCCACCATCGCACCTTGCCATTTGGAGGCGCTTGGAACGTATAGGCTAGCCGAAGTTCTATAAAAGCCAGAAAAAGCTTTATATCAAGAGGAGATAATTAATCCAGCCGAGCATAATTTATGGCTATGACCTTATGCCAAAAACTCAAGTGTATTGACTTCGCCACCCACCCGTTTTCAAGCGCCGGTCACGGTTATGGATTTGGAAAACACGCACAGGGAAAAATGCTCCCAAGATCCGCTGCCCAGCGGTTGAGTCGTATGACCTGAGGCACGTGCCACCCAGACGGCCAGCGTGTGCAGAGACATGTGCTGCTCCGGCGTGAGCCCCTCGGCATTAGGGTTACGCCTGCTCCTGCTGTAACTGGGCGATCCAGCGGCGTATGCAGTCTGTCCCACCTCAAGGCATTTGGCGGTCTCAAGGCAAAAGCGTCACGCTTGAGCATGGCTGAAGACGCGCTGCAACTGCTCGGCATCGAGCGCTGGATCAAACTGCGTCTGCCGCATTTTTCGGTACTGCCTCGACTGATTCCGGGCACCGATCTGCTGGGCATCCTGCCCCACCAGATCGCCCAGAGCTTTTGTGAAATGCCGCTGCCCAGGAAGCTCAAGATGCTCGAGTTGCCCTTCGATGTTCCGGCCTTTGACGTCACTCTGTATTGGCATTCACGCAGCGCCCAGTCCACTGCGCTGATCTGGTTTGTCCGCCAGGTGCAGATCGCCTTGGGCAGTGACATGGGGGCGGCGCAGGATAGCCCAGGTAGCCAGGTTGACCACTAGCGGGACCGGCAGGAGGCGAAAGCGTTGAAGCTGATTCCCTACCATTTAATGCGCCAGTCCCGTTGGCGCTTTGGGGCCAGTGTGCAATCTCATTCCTTCACCCGCAGGTAAGGATTGTCATAGGGCTGCTCGCTGAAGATCAGCATGGGGTCCTTGAGCAGGTAGCCCTTGATGTCACGGGTCTTGCGGGGGCCCTTGATTTCGCAGGTCCAGACGTTCTGGCCGTCTTCGCTCTTGTGGTGGACACCCAGTTTGTCGAAGCAGCGCTGCAGCCAGCGCCAGTCGTTGGTGCCCTGCAACTTGGCGAGGTGGGCGACTTCAGGGTGTTCTTCGGTATAGCGCTTGAAAATGCCTGGTGAGATCAGAAAGGCCGTACCGGCCACGCTGTGCACCTTGGCCGTGGCGTCGTTGATGGGGATCTTGTTGCTCAGAATGCCGTGACGCAGCCACTTGATGAAGGCCTTGCCCAGGTCATCCGCGCTTGCGGTCGGCTGTGGTGAATGAGCCTTGGGATTTGGGTGGGGGCTGGTCGGCTGAGGCGGTTTTGAAGGTTGCGACGGTGTAGGCGGCGGCGCCTGAGGGAATGCCGGTCTGGGCTCAGCTTGAATGCTGTACACCTCAGCATCTTCCTCGCTCCAGGTGGTATGGGTATCGGGGCTCGGGTCGAACGCTGTGGGATCACCCTGGTCCTCTGCCCACGGTGGTTCGTCGAAATCCGGTACATCAGTGAGGTGGTGCGAGGGTACCTCCAGGGCAAAAGCGCCCTGAACAGGCGGCTGTCGGCTCTGTGATGGCTCTTGCGTGGGTGCGCTGCTCTCTGGGATGGGTTGCGGGCCTGAAGCGGGCGGCACACCCTCCTCGCCTGCTTCGGAGTCCAGCTCAATGGTCACCGAGCCTGTGAAGACCGGCGGCCGCTGCTCGGTGTCCCAGATCAGCGCCGGTGCGACCTTGAAGAAGGTCAGGGTCTTTCTCCATTTGCCGTTCTGGATCGTGACGTTCCAGATCGCCTTGCCGTGTGCATTGGGCAGAATCAGCGAGTTGTCCTGCATGATGTCGAACAGCGTCGCGTTCGAGGACGGAACGCCGTCGGCGCCTTGGGACAGCAAGTGGGCCCGCAGCCGATCGGCGACGGTTTTGCTGACCAGCCAGAGGGCATCCTCGGTCAGCCAGCCGTCGGAGGCACGTGTCTGGTTGATTTTCAATTGCTCGGTGACCAGAAAACGCAGGCCCTCCACCAGTCGACGCTGCAGGGATGATTTCGGGGCGGCCAGGGCTTTGGAGGGGTCGCCGCCCAGCTCCTTGGCAACCGAGGCCTGATCAGCCTGCACGACCAGTTCACCCAGAATACCGGCGTGCTCGTATTGTCCGGCCAGGACATAGAGCAGCGCACTCCAGGGCTCACGGTAGGTGATCAGCCAGTCGAGGGTTGATTCGGGCAGGATACGGGTCAACAAAATGCCCGCAGCGGCGCCATGGAGCTTGTACTCCCGGCCTTTGACGTACTTGAAGCGGTAGGGTTTGTTGAGGGGGCCTTTCCAGGGATGCCACCAGGTGCCGTTGGACAATTGCACCTCAACATCGACGATGATTTTGCCCATGTCGTGCAGCAGCGAGGCGTAAGCGATCACCAAGGTCCAGGCCTCGGTCTGGGAGGCCTGGGCTTCAGCACCAGCGCCGGCGGGCAACAGGTGCGACTGACGCAGTTTCAGGGCGTACACCACGATTTCCAGGCCATGGTCGAGCATGCCGCCCAGATAGGCATGGTGGTGATTCTCCGAAGCGGGCAGTTGCTGGACCAGCTCGGCGTAGCGTTCGATGGGGTACTGATAGAGGTCGGCGAACTGCTGGCGCGACAGGGAGGTGAGCTGCCAGATCTGCGCCATGAGTTTCTTGCGGCGCGGAGTCGAGAGCAGTTCGCTGGCCGACTGAGGCGTGGTGTATTGGGCCGGTGGTTCATCATCTTCGTCTGTGGTGGGGTTTGCGGCCTTTTTTCTCAGCATCCAGCGCCAGAGCATGCAGTGTCGTCCGTGTGTGTCGTCGTGGAAAGCGCTCCCTTTGGGGGGATCAGCAACCTTTTCGGGCAGGCCTTTTACCCTTCGTTTTGTTTCCCTTGCGGGCCCTTCCCTTTTGCCCATTTCACCCCTTTTTCCCTTTGCGTTATGACCCTTTCGGCGCGGGCGCTTCGAGGGAAAAACGGGATGGCGTTGGGCGTGTTTTGCGACGTAACGGCCGTTGACTTCTGCGGTTCGTACCGGGACCTACGAAGTGAGTTCTCCTACAGCGGTTGTCGAAGAAGAGGACTGGACCGCCCCTGGCGACTTTTCCATGCTTGAAGCGTGTTCAGCTGACATTGTCGGCGACATTGATAGGTAGCCACGATCTGAGAGGTTGCTCCGTGCCAGTCGCGGGATCGAATGAAGACCGCTGAAGCGTTCAGAGATGCGGTCACTCCCCAGACGTGCTGGTGAGCGAACGCATGCTGAATAACCCATGGGGGAAGTCACTTCCCCTTTGGGGCAAGTGCTTCCCCTTTATCGTATTGAGTAAGGAGAAGCACATGAGTGAAATCAATTCTGATGAGAAAAAGTACTTTAACCAGTACCTGTACGGCATTGGCTATATCAGCAATGTCCGCACTATTACGCCTCCCAAAGGGGATCCGTATCTACTGGTCAAAGTTGCATCACTGTACGGTCCCGAAGAAGACCGTAGCTATACCTACTTCGACTGCAGGGTGTGCGGCACTGTAGCCAAAGAAGTCATCAAGCAGTGCGCCCACGCCGTGAACTCGGGAGAAACAGTCCTGGTGCGATTCATTCTGAATGGCATCTGGGTCGTCCCCTATATCTATCAACAGGGAGAGAAATTGGGCCAGCCAGGAGCAAGTATCCGGGCAAACCTACTCTCCGTACTGATGGTGATGGTCAACGGCGATGTGATTTACACCGCGCCACCAAAAGAAGATGAGATCGACGCTGAATCACTGGCGCAATCAGACGATGTTGAGCCAACCGATTCTCCTGATAACCCAGGGCCCTCTGGGGCTTGTGCTTTACCGCCCACGACAGACGCTGAACAAGCGGCCTGATCGTTCATTCAACCAAGGCGCTCACATGGGCGCCTTACTCACACACAGGCATACCGTCCCTTGGGAAGGCGTGTCTGCGTCAAACGGCGCTGCTAAAGCGCTGATCTGAAACGACCCATGCGGGGAACACTCCCCGCAAGGGCGAGGTGTCTCTGCGCGATGGGATATTCCGGAGAGCTCCATGATGTTTGAAGAACCAACCGAGCAACAGGCTCAGCTAATCAAATGGCCTATCGTTATCTCCGATAACGCTTGGCAAGCCATGAACCTGGAAGGCCATGCCACATCGGCGCAGATGCTTGAGCGCAGGAATGACACGATCTATATGGCGCTGGAGGCCCTTGCTCTATGCACCTCACCCGAGGTTCAGGAGTTCTATGATATTGAGGTGCCTTGTGTGGTCACCACGGGTGATCCGCTCGAAGATCACTGGTTGCAACTGCGCGTTGTCGTGGTGCGCAAACAGGGTGAGCCCAGAGGCTTGAAGATCATGCTCAGGGATGAGGTTTTTGATCCTGAACAACCTATACCTGGGATATTTTTCCAACCAGGCCGCTTTGTGCAATCAAAAGGTGTGCGTGCCTTAGTGAAACAAAAACTGCTGGACCCATCGGTCTACCTCAGTCGCCACCTGGTAGGTGATTGGGGAGATCTGGACGATGAGGACAAACAAAGCAACAAACAGGCTCTGGAGCACGGTCTACGTTTGTTGTCCGCGTACAAGATAGACGCCGCAGGAGAAGACAAGCTCTGGATCATCACTGAAGCGGGGACTGTCAGTAATTTTGTGTTCGGGCATCACATGCGTTTAAGGTGCATGACATGCCAAGCAAAAAGACCCCGGCCAGCAAGGCCAAAAAAGACCTACCATCCATTCCCAAGGAGCTGGTCGAGCAGTTCGTCAAAGGCCCAATGACAGCCGAGGCGATTCAAGACATCTCGATGGCCTTCAAAAAGGCGTTGGTCGAGCGCGCACTGGGTGCGGAGCTCGGCCAGCACCTGGGCTACCCGCCGGGCGCAGAGCGCCCCGAGGGCACCGGGAATCAGCGCAACGGCACCAGCGGCAAGACGGTTCTGACCGACGACGGCCCGCTTAAATTGGACATCCCGCGTGATCGCGACGGCAGTTTCTCTCCGATCCTGATTCCCAAGCATGAGCGTCGTTTTACCGGTTTCGATGACAAGATCATTGCGATGTACGCGCGTGGCATGACGGTGCGGGAGATCAGCGCCTTCCTTCGCGAACAATACGGCACGGACGTTTCCCACGACTTCATCAGCTCAGTGACTGACGCCGTGATGGAGGAAGTGGTTGCGTGGCAGCAGCGGCCTCTGGAACCGATGTATCCGGTGATTTTCTTCGATGCCTTACGTGTCAAGATCCGCGATGAAGGCATGGTACGCAACAAGGCGATCTACCTCGCACTGGGCGTTTTACCCGACGGCACTCGGGATATCCTGGGCATCTGGATCGAGAACACCGAAGGCGCCAAGTTCTGGTTGAAGGTGTTCAACGATCTGCGCAACCGAGGCGTCGAGGATGTACTGATTGCGGTCACTGATGGGCTCAAAGGCATGCCAGAAGCACTGGCGGCTGTTTACCCTGAGGCCACCTTGCAAACCTGCCTCGTTCACCTGATCCGCAACAGCCTGGACTTCGCCTCATGGGACAAGCGCAAGGGCTTGGCTAAGGCACTGAAACCGATCTATCAGGCTCTGAACGCAGTCGCGGCAGAGCAAGCCTTGAACGACTTCGAGACGGGCCCTTGGGGCAAGCAGTATCCGACGGTAGTTGCTTCGTGGCGGCGGGCGTGGGATCGCGTGATACCGTTCTTCGTGTTTCCACAGGCCATACGCAAGGTGATCTACACCACCAATGCCATCGAAAGCATCAATGCCCAGTTGCGTAAGATCATCAAAACGCGCGGGCACTTCCCGAACGACGACGCGGCGACCAAGCTGATCTGGCTGGTGCTGCGAAACATCACCGCAGACTGGGGGCGAGCTGCGAATGATTGGAAAGGTGCAATGAATCAATTTGCGATCCTTTACGGGGATCGTTTCACCAGGCCGACCTGGTAATTTCATGTCCGTCAGGTGACGGGCGGTAACCGCCCGCACACAAAAAATCTGACAGTCCCCTGAAGCGGACAGAAGCTGCACCACGCTGCTCTTGCCGTCGGAGTACTGATTCCACCCTGCCCCTGCCTAGCGGGGGCTTCTAAACCGTCTACTTGCCCATTTGGGTGAGTAGGCGGTGTCTTGTTTGTGCCGGCAGCATCCCGCCATCACGCGATGGTTCACTCTGCGTCAGATCTGCAGGACGCATATCGGTGACTACCAGCGTTTGGATACCGGCAACGCAGGAATCAGGTCGATATCATCGCTCTGTGCCGCCTCCCAACGCCACCACCCTTCAGGGCCATAGACCCGGTTGTACCACTGGGTCTTGCGAGCCTTTTGGGCGAGGTATTCAGGGGTGTCCATCCCGAAGACCTCCAGGGGGAAGTCTCGCTTCATGTCCAGGAGCCAGAAGTCGGGGAAGAACTCGCACTCTGCTGCGTCATAGCGCAGGGGCTTCTCGAAGCTGCGGCCGGCGGCGGCCAGTTCCGACTCAAGGATGGACTCGTATGCGGAGTCCACGGGGATCCAGCGCTTGCTGATGTGCATCAGGGCCAGGTCCGTCACCCCCGCCCGTAGCCGGTTCTTGTCAGCCTCAATATTGAGTTGAGCCAAGACCATGATGCGCTCGCCCCGCCTCCAGGCCGCCACCTCGACAGGGAAACGTTTCTGGGCGTCCTCCCAGATCTCAGGGTCCATGCTCAGGTGCGGAATGCCATAGGGGCCTGCCACGGGGAGCTTGGTCATCGAGCCATCGTGCTTACCGGCGTCAAAGTGCGCCAGCGGGGAGATCACCAAGGCCCTGCGCCCAGCCTTGCTTGTCCGTTGCGCGACGGCCATGTTGGTCGCCTCGGCACGCGAGCGTGGTGTCGCACACACCATCAGCACCTCGTGGAGCATCACGCGGCCAGCCTGGATGCGGCGGGCCGTTTTGCGCAGCAGGCCATGGACCTGTCCGCTGTTGCGTTTACCCTCCATGGCGGGGTACCAGATGTTCAATCGGGCTTCCTGCCAGAGCAGGCAGAGCAGCCCCAGGAGCGTCATGGCGCGTTTGCGTGGGCTGCTGGTGTTCAGGGTGAGGCGCTCGCCCTGTAGGCTGCTCGCTCTAGCGGGCAGCTCGACCAGGCCGCGGGCCAGCCGGACACGCAGGGTGCCGTCGCCAGTTTCCTCGATCACGCCTACCTCATAGCCCTGCATGCCGGAGCGTTCAGGAGCGGGGGCGTAGAAGCGACATTCATTGGCGTGCTCAGGTCCTGTGCCAGCGAACCGCGCCAGGTGAAAACCATCGGTGTCCTCACGGCGCTTGATAGCCAACTTGCGCTCGCCCTTGCCTGGGCACCGGCAGATGGCATGGGTGCGTCCATAGGCTTTTTCGAGAACGGCCTTCCAGGCGCTGGCGAACGCCTCCTGCGTCTGGAAAACCGTCGAGAAGGGTTTGCCGTCGATGACGACGGGGAATCGCTCATACACCATGCGCAGGCACTCCTTGCCTTGGTCAGTGATGCAGCGGGCGCTGCTGATCGACTGTACCTCTGCGGGTCTGTGGTTCGAACGACGGGGACGTTACAAGGTATTTTGCCCGTATCCGAACGAACTCCCTCATCCGCCGCGCCTGTGACTGCCCCACCGCAACGCCTGTCGTGATGCGCCACGGTTTCGTACAGATGCCCCAAGGCAGAAAAAGCCGGTAGCACTTGGGCTTTTGACAGGCCCGCTGCGGTTATCCATTGTGAAGGGGCGTACTGCTGGCCTTGTCAGCAACCTGCCAATGTAGCCGGGATCTGGGAGCTACGATGCGCCATTGCGCATGATCCATTCTCAGGTCGCCAAGCTTCCAGTGATGCGACCAATCGACTGCCATTGCGGTCGAGGAAGCACTGCTGTTCTGAATGTTTTCCCCCTACGGGCCAAGCCCGTATGGGCAGGCCCTCCCCTTGTAATCTGGAGGTCTGAATGAAGACAAAAACGACGATGTACCAAGTGCTGCTGGCCACTGGCACATGCGAAGGGCTCGCCACGGCGATTCTTGAAGAACTGAAGATCGAGAAGGACCAGGTATTGCCCTTTGAACCGGGCAGACTCCTGGTGACCCAAGGTGTTCAGACGCTTGAACGGGTGGGAGCGCTCGACGCCCTTCCCTACCTGATACGGCACCTGATCGGTGACTGGGGAGACCTGTATGCCTCTGAACGGATCGCAAACTGCGAAGCGCTGCTAAGCGGCAAAAGGCTGAGGTCGTTCTACCGTCTGGACGAAGACGAGCAGTATCACCTGCAGATCTTCACCGCTGCCGACAGGCGCTTTACCCTTTTACAACTGTCCTAAGTGTTCGGCTGCATGCCGCGACAGCGGGGCTAACTCAAACCAGCCGACCGCCGACTCATCCTCCCAGGTGAGTCGGCGGTCTTGTTTTGCGCTACTGCCCGCGCGCCTTCACGCGGTGCAAATGCCGGCCACGCCCACCTTCTGAAACAGATGCGGGGAGACAACAGCGGACGATGGATAGGTCGAGATCTTGGCGATGAACTCAGGGTGCGTGAACGCCGCGCGAAAAGCCGCTGTGGACTCCCACACCGCATAGTTCAGGTAGGTCGGGCTTTCGCCCAGGGCACGATGCAGCTGCGTCGATATGAAGCCAGGCTGGCGCTTCATGAACGCGGCATCGTCCTTCCAGGCGTCCAGAAAGACCAGCTCGTCGTCAGTATCGAGCGTGAACACATTGACGAGAACAACCGGTGACGCCTCTATTCCAAGCTGACGCTGAATCGGGAATTTTTCATCCAGGGGTTTCATGAGCGACTCCATACGTGAGTGGGAGGTTGACAGATCAATCTTGCGTTTGAGGGTCATGTACCTGCGACAGCGCCGAAAGCACACGAAGGGCCGCTTCCAGATCGGCGGCACTGAAGCGGGTAGCCATCTCCCCCACATGCTGGTTCCAGCGCTCGTTCAACGCCTGATAGGTCCTTTGTCCCGTGGAGGTCAACGAATACAGGGGTGAACGCTTGTGTGTCGGGTTGGCCTGGGGCTCCACCAGCCCCTCTTCAATCAGCAGGTTGATCTGCTTCAGCACCCCCTGCCGGGTGACCCCCATCGTCGCGGCGATCTGCGGGATGCTCGGCGGTTGAGCGGCCATCGCAATCGCACCCAGCACCTGCCAGCGCGCACTGGTCAGTCCGTGCGGCTGTGCGAAGTGGTTGCCCCATTCAATGAGCTGGCCGTTCAACTTGAACACCGAGAGCGCGATGAGGGTCAGCTGGTCTGCCTTGGTCGAACGCATGGGCGCCTCCTTAAATTGACAACTAGTTTACTAATTGAAAACCAGTTGTCAATATTCAAGACGCCGGCCGTCCAGAGGCTGGACGAGGATCTGGGCAGGCATCTGAAGGCTGACACGGGCGGATACGCCTGCACTGGCATGTGATGGAGGGTGCCTGCCGATCCGCCAGCGACGGATCAGGGCCTGATGGGCGGGAACCGAGGGGCGTCATCTCCCCCTCGGCCTCTGATCTAGCGGCTATTCACACCAACCCCTCGTTGATCCAGTGCTGGACCTGATTCCAGATCATGGTCAGGTTCAAGGTCGGCTCGCACTCGGTCATCAGCATCGCGGCCTGCAGCACCGAGCGCGGATCTTTCGGGTTGGTGCCCTGCTCCTTGGAGATCCGCAGCCAGTGCGCCCACAGGCGCATTTCCTCCTCGAAGCCCAGCAGAGGCCAGCGTCCCTTGCGGTGCTCAAGGCCCAGCATGTTGCGGCGCACGGCAACCTCCTTGGGTGGCAGCCCAAAGAGCTGGTGAAGCATGGGAGAGCTGGCGCCGAGGGTGAGAGCCCGGCGGATCAGTCCCTCCTCGTCATCACTCCGGACATGGGCCATCAGGCGCTGAACGACATCGCTGTCGACCAGCAGCTTGAACCAGGGCACCGGCGAATTCACCAGGGCCCCGACGCAACGGGGATCGATCAGGGCCTCCAGGTCCCGCTCCTGAAACCCCATGGCCAGACAATTGCGCAACTGGCCGCTCTTGATGTTGTTCATGATTTGAAAGGCGACAGCCATATTCAAAGGGTGCATATCAACCACTCCATGGTCAGTGATGGCCCGCGCGCGGGCCGGTGTGTTTCAAGCAAGGTACGCCTTTGGGCGAGGCTCAGGTTCGCCTGTGCGCCCAAATTCGAAGCCCAGGATTTCAGCGCCTGCAAAGCCTTCGATGTGGCCGACCAGCTCAAGCAGCAGGCCGTCACGCTGGCGTGCCTGCACGCTGATTTTGAGCAGGATCTGGCAGGTCTTTTCAGCGGGTTGATCAGGACTCATGTCCATAGGTGAGTACTCCCTGTGATGCCTATCGCCTCCATCTGCGACGGGCTTGATGGATGAGCAGGCCGTGAAGGCTTCACCCAGGCAGTGCGCGATGGGCCCCGTGACGGGAGCGCCCTTCGCCTGCCCTGCTGCTCAATTGTGTGTTGCCCATGAATATGTAGTTGCTGGGACCACAACCCTCTGTAGGGCAAAGCATCGCGCCAGCGAAGAAAAGCAGGCATCGCTTGTGAGGCCTTGTGGGAGGCCCTTAGCCGGTGATCGCTGGGGCAGTGATTGGCTCGCAGGCCTAAGCCCTGGAGGGTTGCCAGCCGAAGACTTGAACAAGGCAGTCATCTGTTGGGTGGAGCTGATCCTGGGAGTGAGTCGCCGCCAGCGTTTGAACTCACCGCCAATGCCCGCTGAGCAGCACCTGGAGCGCGATGTCGGCCAGCAGGCTACCGCGCGCGTGCGCCTTTGCTGCCAGAGGAATCAGCCATGTCTGACCGATGCAGCGCGCGCCATCCTGCGCCTGTCGAGGATGGCGTTCAAAAGGCGCAGGCGCGCTTTCGCACAGCGTGTCTGCGCCGGCAAAAACTTGTTGCAGAGGGTGTTTTGACAGCCCTGGGTGGGGGGATTCATTGTGCAGGGGCGTACTGCTGGCCTTGTCAGCGACATGCACAGTAGCTTGGGATCGGAGGAGCTACGATGCGCCATTGCGCATGATCCAACCCACCGGTCGCCAAGCTTCCAATGATGCGACCAACCGACGGCGATTGCGGTCGGTGGAAGCATCGCTGTTCTTGTTTTCCCCGCACGGGTCTGGCCCGTCGGGGCAGGCCCATCCCATGAATCTGGAGGTCTGATGAAACTGGATATGGCGCTCTACAAAGCACTGGTTGCCGCCGGTGTTCCTGAGAAAAATGCACACGATGTGGGTGAAGCCCTGGAGTTCGAAAGAGCCTCATTGCTCGCCAGCAAAACCGATGTCACCGAGTCTCGTCATGACCTGAAGCTGGATATTTCGACGTTTCGCGCGGAGATGAAGTCGGACCTGTCGAAGGTCCTGCTCGACGCCTCCATCCTGCGCGGTGAGTCGAAAGACACAGCCTTGGCGCTCAATACGAGCCTGATGATGATCAACACCAAGATGGACGCCATAAGCCACAAGCTGACCGTACGGCTGTTTCAGTCGTTCACAGCGCTGGCGCTGGTGCTCGGTACCGTAACGGCCCTGAGCATCAAGTACCTGGCCTAACCGTCTGCTTCAACCCACCCACGCGGGGAACGTCTCCCCGCCGGGGTCGATGTTCTCCGCGTTCGCCTTTAAGAACAGGAGCTTCATCATGAAAAGACTACTGGACGTTCTGCGCCCGCTGTCTCCATTTGTCCGTAACCCCTACGCACCTCACTCGTTTCTGCGACTGGATGCGTTTCACAAACAGTTCACCGTCGTCTGTACCGGCGAAATGAAACTGCCACTCAGCGACTATGGCCTGGGCTATCGCCAGGTCAAGGCGGAATACACCATGGGTATTCGTGGCTCGATCGAGGATGCCATCCAGCTCTGTACCTCGAAGTTCCACGACCTGTATGCCTACCCGCAGATCAAGGCCGGTGCAGCGTTTGAGCCGCACCTGGTGGAGATCTACTACACCGCGGGCAAGGCCTACCGAGCCAGCTCCCAAGCCTTGGGTATGGGCGTTCCCTGCGTACTGTGGGGTGTGGTCGAGGCTTCAGAAATCATCTGGCGACGTCCTGATGAAGTGGTGAACGAGATCTATGATCTCGAAATCTGGCTGGGTGCGTTTCAGCGCAAGATCAGCGCAGAAATCTCTACCGATGAATTGGACATCGCCAAGGGCATCTGCAAAGAGGCCGCCGAGCTGAAGCGGTTTGTTGATCGGCTGAAATGGAGGAACTTCGCGCGCAAGGCGCTCGACCAAACGGGCGTGGCCTGCGTGACGGAGGAGTACCCGTCCAGCAGCGGCCGTTGAGACCAGATCGCTGTCCATCCAATCAGGTCAGGCTTCACGCCTGACCACCTGAAACACCCTCACCTCAGCCCGACTCTGTCGGGCTTTTTCTTGGGTGCCACGCACAAAGCAGGTGTGAATGCTTGAGCCAGAACGGACCACACAGACGAGTCGAAAGGCCTGGAGGCGCGCGGCCTGCAAACCCTCCCAACCCGAACCCGTTTCCCTGTGCAAACAGTCCCGCCAATGAGCAAGCCTAGGCGTACCACCGCGTGAGTATGCCTGGGCAGGCGCCCTGCCCTGCCCACTGTCGGCATCTGTCGAGCCGCAGGCGCTCACGCCCCTTGAGCACGGACGCCATGGCCAACACCACTGATACGGCAAAAAACCAGCAGGCCTACCGTGAAAAGGGGCCGATCAGCCGATTGCTGGGCCTGCCCTTCACCCTCATGGGCATCCTCCTGGTCGCGCTGTTTTTCAGCATCGTCAGCGAGTGGATCGGGCTGTTCTTTTTCTGGCCGCAGGAAGGCTGGCGCCATTCCCAGCAGATGCTCAACAGTGAGCTGACCTGGATCTCAACCGCCTTCAGCGACAGCCTACTGATGGATGAAACGGACCAGACCGCCCGCTGGATCATCGTGCAAACCTACGAGTGGTGTTTTGAGAAAACCGGCCTGATCGACTGGATCAGCCGATCGGCTGAGCAGGCCCGCCTGAACAGCAACCGAGGCACAGGCCTGCAGCACTACCTGGGAAAGACTTATGTCTACATCGAGGACTATGGCCTGGCGGCCGTGTACGCCGTGCTGACCCTGCTGGCGCGCGTCATGATCCTGATCCTCACGATCCCCTTGGTTCTGGCCGCCGTCTTCACCGGGGCGGCGGATGGCCTGGTGCGCCGGGACCTGCGCCGCTTTGGCGCCGGACGAGAATCCGGTTTCATCTACCACCGAGCCAAGATGCTGATCCTGCCCCTGTGGGTGGCGCCGTGGATCATTTACCCGGCGCTGCCCATCACGGTGAACCCCATGCTGGTGCTGCTGCCCAGTACGGTCGCCCTGGGCCTGATCGTGAGTATTACCGTCGGCAGCTTCAAGAAGTACCTGTGAACACGGTGCTGCGTCGCACATGGAGTGCCCCACCTTCCGGCGGTTGGTCGAGATGAGCGTCAAACCCGATATCAAGCGTGCCCGGCAGACATCACCCACTGTCAGGGCAGCCAGGCAACGCTAGAAAGGTGTGCGCCAAACGCTCGAACGGCACACCCCGGCGAACGACATCCACTGCTGACAGGTTCTGACAGTCGTGTCGAATACCATCCGGGCTCCCCTGTCTGAGGAAGCCCCCATGAATCACCCGAATCTGTTCCTGCTGTACGTGCAAGATCCACAGAAAAGCCGCGTTTTCTATGAAGACCTGCTGGGCATCCCGCCGGAGGCCGCGTTCCCCAATTACGTGTCGTTTTCGCTCAAGAGCGGGGTGGCCCTGGGCCTCTGGTCGACCAGCGCCCAAGACTTCCAGAGCGGCGGTAGCGGCCATCGAAGTGAAGTGGCCTTCCTGGCCGAAACACACGCGCAGGTCGAGGCCCTTCAACAACAGTGGATCGACCTGGGAGTCGTCGTGGAACAGCCGCTGCATCACGCCGCGTTCGGACCGACGTTTGTGGCGCTCGATCCTGATGGTCATCGGCTACGTGTGTGCTTGCCCGACCGAGCCGATCGCCCATCCGACCAAACGCTGTAGGGACACACCAGGCATCGAGCGGCCCGCTCAAGGGTGGCCTTCAACATGAAGTGCTCAAGCCCTTCGGGCCACTGACCGACGATGCCCCTGCGCGGCAGGTTCGGGCCGCATGTTGGCCCTAATACTGACCGGCCCGATCCAGTTTTCTTGCTGTTGCTCCCCTCCTGCTACGGCACGCTCGGAGAACTTTCTTCGAGCGGAACGTCCCGATGCCGGTTGCCATCCATTTCCCGCGATACCTAGCACCCTTCCTCGTCTTCAGCCTCAGTGCGGCGATGGCGCAGGCCGAGCCCACGGCTCAAGAACGCACGCTGCTCAGTGCCTGGCTACGCCAGCTGGATACCCTGACCCGACAGGTCCACACCCGTGCGGCCCAGCCCGTCGATGAGCAGGCACGTTTTCACTTCGACTATCCACGCCTGGCCGCTGATCTGGAGTTGATCCAACAGGGCGTCGAGCACTACCTGACGCCCTCGCGCGCCCAGCCTCGGGCGCTGCCTGAATTAACCGGTCACTACACCCAATCCACCGAGGCCGAGCCATGAGCATGACGGCTTCTCAGCTCAAGGCCTTTGGCGCCATCGGTGGCTTTACCCCCGCTCAAAGCACAGACCTGCTGTGCGGCTTGGTCCTGACCCTTGCCCTGGTGTTTGCCGCCTGGGCCATTGGCAGTGCCTACCGCGGGTGGGCTCGCGGGCACCTGTCCCTGGGACGGTTGGCCGAGATCACGGCCAAGGTGGCCCTGATCTACGTCCTGCTCACCCTGCTCCTGATCAATTGATTTCCCGCCACACACTCAACCACGCCATGGAGGCACTCATGAACCGTTTCTCCCACCTCAAACCCTCTTCCCACCCCTGGCTCGCCTGATCATCACCCTGGGCTTGCTCACCAGCCAGCTGCTATCGCCTTCGCGCAGTTTTGCCGGACTGCCCGAGTTGGAAGCTCCCAGCCGCCCGGGCACCGGCATCATCCAGACCCTGCAAAACCATGCGTATGACATCGTCTCGCTGATCGCCCTGCTGATTGCCGCGGCCTCGTTCTGCGGCGTGGCCTACCACGCCTACACCACCTACTCCGACGTTCAGAACGGCAAGAAGACCTGGGGCCAGTTCGGCCTGACCTGCGGCGTCGGCGCCGCGCTGCTGGTGATCAGTATCTGGCTGCTGACCAAGGCCACAGGGGTGCTGTGAGGAGAAATCGCCATGACACACGACGCTGACCATTACCTGCCCGACGGGACCATTCGGTTTCTGCCCTCTCGCCTCAATCACCAACCGGTCGTGGTGCTGGGGCTCACCGCTGATGAAATGTGGCTCACCGTGATAGGCGCCACCCTGGTGGGGGGGTGTCTGGGGACCGCTGCCGCCATCGGGTTCAGCAGCATTGCCCTGGCCCCACGGGCATTGTGCTGAGCATTGCTGGGGGGCTGTTGGTCGGCGGCAGGCTGCTGCGCCGGCACAAGCGCGGCAAACCCCAGACGTGGCTGTACCGTCATCTGCAATGGCGCCTGGCACTCGCCTGCCCCTCGCTGGCTCCCTGGATCGGCGCAACCGGTCTGGTGACGCGCTCGGGGCTCTGGAGCACACGCCGGAGCCCTGGAGCATGAGTCGCTTCAAGAACGAGGTGAGCCGGCTGCAGGCCCATGTCACGACCCTGCGCATCGGCTGTGCGGTGCTGCTGGGCACGACGCTGCTCTCGGGACTGGGCTGGTGGAATGCCCCGCGCAACCTGACCATCAACATCCCGCCCGACCTGCGCTCAGGCAGTACCCGCAAATGGTGGGAGGTGCCGCCGGAATCGGTGTACACCTTCGGGTTGTATATCTTCCAGCAGCTCAACCGCTGGCCGGTGGATGGGGAGAAGGACTATCCCTCGGCCATCCATCGGCTGTCGGCCTACCTGACACCCAGCTGCAAATTCCAGCTGGAACAGGATGCCCAGAAGCGTCAGACCGCCGGTGAACTGCGCAACCGCACCCGCGGGGTGTTCGAGCTTCCGGATCGTAACTACGGCCGCTCTCCTCAACTACGCGTCCAGGTGCAGGGACGCGACCAGTGGCTGCTGAACCTGGATCTGGCGACCGAGGAGTTCTTTGGCTCGGAGCGGATCAAGCAGACCTTCGTGCGCTACCCCATCAAGGTGGTGCGTCGCGATGTGGACCCGCAAACCAATCCATTCGGCCTCGCCATCGATTGCTACGACGGCGTCCCCAAGCGTCTGGCCGCGGGCTCATCAGAGGCTGCCGGTAGTGTGCAGGACGGTGAGGATTGATGCCTCGATTACGGTACGGCCGGCGCTCTGGCTGTTCGGTTACCGCACAGGCGGACGAGCGGATGACCTGGGACCGTCTGCCCCTGAACGTACCGCTGCACCTCGATGCACTGCACCGGCAGGGCGGCTTCATCCGTGCGGCCTTTCAGCCGCCGTACGTGGGCTCGACGCACCCGAGCGTGACACTACGGTGGTGTATCGGGTCACGCGCGGACGCGACCTGGCGCAAGCCCTGCTGCCGACGTCAGTGCGCCCGATGCCCCGGCGGGGCCCAACGCTGTAGAGGGAAGTCCCCATGAAAAGTAATGCCCTGTTCAAGTGGCTGCTTCTCCCCTGGTAGCGCTCGCGCTGTTTGGCCTGATCAAGGCCTGCAGCAGCCAGCAGAGCACCTCCGACGACTCCGATCCCAACCAGTACCGCCTCACCCCTGAGGAAATGAAGCAACTGGGTATCGACGGCGACACCCCGCATGACACGGTCGCCACCCTGGTGGCCCAGACCAAAGCCATGCGCGAGGAACTCAAAACCCTGCTCTCGGAAAACCGGAAACAGAAAGAGGAAAACGATCGCCTGATGCTGCGCGAAAGCGAGGTGGATCTGCGGATCCAGAAGGCCGTGAGTGCCGAGCGTGAGCAAATGGGCAACGACGGTCGAGCGGACCTGAGCCCGCAGCAGAAAAAGCACCTGCTGGACGACCTCAGGCAGGCGCTGTCGACCGAATTTCTCAGCAAGTCGAGTGAGGACCTGCCGATTGGCCTGGGGCTTGAGGCTGGCGACAGTCAATCATTCTCCACGGACGAACACGAGCTGATCTGGATCGAGCCTCAGGATGCAACCGCCGTCGACGCCAGTGGCAAACCCCTGCCCACCGGTTCCGGCCAATCGGCCAAGGGGTGAGCTTCCCCAACGCCTTCATCGAGCCGCCCACTCCCGGCCAACGTCAGCTCAAGGACAGTACCGCCCTGGAGGGCGGCAATCCCCCAGCCGGCGCACAGAAGGCCCCCGCCAGGGCGGTCTACACCCTGCCGGAAAACAGCACCCTGACCGGCTCCATCGCCATGACAGCCCTCATCGGCCGGGTCCCCGTGGATGGCGTGGTCAATGACCCCTACCCGTTCAAGGTGCTGATCGGCCCGGACAACCTCACCGCCAACGGCATTGACCTGCCGGATGTGGCCGGCGCGGTCCTCAGTGGTACCGCCGCCGGCGACTGGACACTGTCCTGCGTGCGCGGGCAGATCGTGAGCCTGACCTTCGTCTTCAACGATGGACGCATCCGCACCCTGCCCGCGCCCCAGAAGCTGACCGGTCGCCAGGGCAACAGCGCCAGCGGCCAGGCCGCACTGGGCAAGATCCAGGGCGGTATCGGCTGGCTCAGCGATCCCTACGGGGTGCCGTGTATCGCCGGTGAACGACGCTCAAACGCCCAGCAGTACCTGGGCACCAAGAGCCTGATCACCGCCGCCGGCGCGGGGGTGGCCAAGCTGCTTGAAGCCGATCAGCCCGACGTCAGCAACGTGGTCGCACCGGGCGGCAGCGCCGTCAAGACCGGACCTTCGGCACTCAACAGCATCCTCTCCGGGGGCGTGAAGGACATCGGCGACTGGGTCAATAAGCTCTACGGCCAGGCCTTTGCTGCGGTCTATGTGCAACCCGGCGCCCAGGTGGCCGTGCACCTGGATCAGCAACTGGAGATCGATTACGAACCCGAAGGCCGCCAGGTGCGGCAGTTGGCAGGAGCCTCCCATGCCGACAGCCTCGATTAAGGCCCTGCCCGGCTTATTGATGAGCGCAGCGGCTGCGCCACCGACAAGGACCCGTTGCTGCCCCACGGTCCGCACACCATGGTTGACATATGGGACGGTCGGTCCGCGGTGCTTGATCCTCTCCAAGTCGATGGAGGTGCTGTTTCGTGCGGTACCGCCCAGCCTCTACCTGACCATGGCCATGACCGAGCCGGAAGAGAACGCCGAGCGCTTCGAGCTCATGAAAACCCAGGGGCTCAGTGAGCTGGAAGCGGCCATGGCCGTCGCGCGCCGGATAGATCAGGCCCGTAGGATTTCCAACACCACGATACTCAAGGGTGATACCTGAGTGCGCGAGCGGCGGGCCGCTCTTAGAGCTTGATGGGGTTCTTGTAAGTCGGCCTGCTGGTCTTCTCGATCATTTCATCCTTCAGCATCGCCAGGGCACAGTTGGCGAGGGTGAGCACGCCAATCATCCAGCACAAACGCACCATTTGATCTTGAGTGAGCGTCACCACCTCATCCGATAGGAAAAAGATGCCAGCGGCTGCGCCTAAGCCTGTTCGGGTAATGGTCAACAGACCGGTCCCTACTTCAGCGATGAGCTTATGAAAAAAGCCGAATACCTGCGTACCCCAATCTGAACCAAAACGCATCACGTACTTGAAGACAAACAACAAACCATAAGGAATCAACATCCAACCAAAGTATTCAATCAATGGCCCGATTGCCAGAAGCCCCGACACCATCTCTTCGAAGTCTTTGGAAGTTTTGCTGAACACCCAAATCGGCAACGTACCCAGCAGAAAAGCAAAGCCCCATTCGGCTGGAAGCTTACTGATCAGCTTCAGGGTGTCACCTTTAAAATTGCTAGCCCTTTTTCCCATGCTCGCTCCTCAAATGCATGCCCTTAAGAGAACACAATACCAAGAACGAGCGTTCGCACGTCACCAAAGCCAACACCGTCATCTTCCACCCCAGACAGACCGACTTCGCGGCATGTTCGGTGAAAGCCAAGTGCTGCCCGAACACTTCGATTCGCAAGATTGCTCACAGCGTCCATGAAGCTGCTCGCGATGTGGCTCGGCGCATTGCAACGACAAGGTGCTCCACTGCCCCACTGTCGAGGTGCTAGTGGCCATGTGCGGATAGGGGCGATGGCCTGCCACTTCGCTAAACATCGATAGTTATTGCGCTGGGGCTCCCCATTCATGGTGGTCGGTGGCGTGGACCCGACACCCAAACCGTTTCACAATTAACCGGCGCCACCTCGCTTGAGAACCGATCACCTGAAGCGCCACGACGATCGTCTGCCAGGCAATGAGCGTATGGCCACGATCATACAATCGTGACCGAACGGGTGGATCTGAACAGGACGCGCAGCGCCGACGCGGCCCGTTGTACCTGCCTAATCGAATGAGGGTGGATCATTTTGAAAAAAAGCGAGCTTCCAGTAAAAGTCTGCGTCACCTGCGGCCTTCCCTTCACTTGGCGCAAGAAGTGGGCTCGCTGCTGGGAGGAGGTTCGTTATTGTTCGGAACGCTGCCGGCGCACCAAAAAATGAATCCCCTCAAAAGTGCCAGGACGCCCATCAATCTGAAGGTCATCGGAACCTGTCTGCGCTAGAAGCCGTTATCCATTCTTTCGCCTTCCCGGCGTTGTTTTGCCGGCGCACCACCACCTCAAGAAGATGTGATACAGGTCACGCGCGTGGGGGTTCAGCAATACGAGCTTGGAGATTAGCGAGCACGATGGGACCTGCTCGCGAACGGTTGCCTAGCTCAAATCATGCAGATCTCGGCCCAACGGACGTGTTAGAGACCACTCGGAGAACCTCACCCTCAAGCCCTCACGCTCCGGTGTGCAGCACATCGGGCCCACCTGGTAATGGTCTGCCTTTGGAAACGGTGCCAGTCTGAGAAGCGGCCAGACTTTCCCATCGGTCGAATACTGCACGCGCAGCACACCGTCAGAGACCGTTACACGCAGCCAAAAGCCGGTGGGGTCTCCCGTAAAGTGAGCGGGCGCCCAGTCCGACTGGCCTTGGGTCAGGACGCTACTGATCATGGGGTTCCCGTCGTTGAACTCGATGCCCGCTTTTACCCACGTCTGCTCATTGAGTCTGACCATCAGGCCCGCTTGATCGTACAGCTTACGAAAATCGGCGTTCACCCTGACTTGGGCGGTAAAGTCTCCCTCGGTTTCAAAGGCTAGTAGGTGTCCGCTGTCCCGTATGAAGCCATAGTGGGTTTCACGCCAGAAATCGGTCTGCAGGCTCGTCATCACCTCAAGTGAGCCGTCTGGGTGGGCGAGATAATGCTTGGGTTCATTGAGCCAGTGGGCCTTAGCCCAGACCGATTCATCAAAACGCTGAGTGATCGCTGCGCTTGTCTTTTTACTCGTCAAAATGTCCTCCATGATTTGACTCTCGCTACTGGCTGCTTAGGAATACCCTCCCGACGTCCTCTCTCAGACACGGAGCTGGTCGAATAGCGCTTGCAGAAAGATATCGCCCTCCACTGAATCTGACAGCAAATAACGACCCGACCAATGATCCCAGCCCGCTGTGAGACTGAACTCGGCACAATGGAAGGTTGGATGAATTTCTTCATCCATGCCTATGACGGACGAGCCCACGCGCGTGAATCCTCGGCGCTTTATCAATTCGTCTTCTAGCGATCGCCAGCACGTCTCTGGCCACTCGTTGACATCAAGTGACAAATGACCGTTAGTTGCCTTATGGAGAGTCGGACTCATCTTCTATCGTCCAAGGGGTGAGGCTAAGGTATTCACGGATCGAGCGTCCTTCACAAGCCAGTGAGCAGCCTATTTTCACCATGTGTCACGTGCAAGTGAATCGACTTGGAGGACTCGATGCAGGCACAGCACCCCGTCTGAATTCAGCAGAAGGCCAGACGCATCCCTTTCCCTTGAGTGAAATTTCCTAGAAAATCCCGGCCGCTTGCGCCTGACAATTCCAGTGCAATAGTCTCCTGAGCGTCACCACTTAGCGGGTGACTCGGTTTTGACAGACTGAAATACACAGGCACAAACAGCCCCATCCTCCCTGCCGACGCTTTCACCCTGCGTTCGGTTGCGTGTTATGGCGGCTGTGCGCAGGGCATCTTCGGATGCGCCGGGTATCCTGTGTCCGGTCTGTCAACCTACGTACAGCTGCCACCCTTACTGTTTGACAGCAGTGGGCGGTAGTCACTCATCACAGGAGCGACACCATGTTCAAAGCCACCCCCAATCCGCCGGCGAGATCCGACGCCGGAGCCATTGACCCATCCATCGCCGACCGGGCACTGTCCCACTATGACTTGGGGCCAGAAGCGACGCCAAAACCCGCATCAGCGTTCGTCGTTTCCACGGCAGCCGCGCCACCTGGACAGCCGCCCCTGCCGTTGGGCCAGGAGGAAGCCCTCCTCGACCTCCATTCGATTCTGCAATCAGCTGCGGCCACGGCCTATGAGCATGCCGATAACCAGACCGGTACTAATCGCAAGGTGGCGATGGGTGTGGTGCACCTGATCGAGCTCGCGCAGTTGCGGATGGACTCCATGCTGGAGCAGCAGGCCGTATGCACCAACACCTGACGGCAATCCGTTGAGGAACGGGAACGGCACCGAGAAGCACGCTTTCGCGCGCGAATTGCAGCAGCGACTGACACTCAATGCAGAGCTGTTCCTACAGCGCCCAAGGAGACGGACTCAATAGACTCCACTCGTGCTTCCTACGGGCACCCCACTCGTGAAACAGCCTGTTGCACAGAGCACTTTGACTGCCAGTGCCTGGGGTATCCATTGTGGAGGGGCGTACTGCTGGCCTTGTCGGCAACATGCACAGTAGCTTGGGATCTGAAGGGCTACGATGCGCCATTGCGCGTGATCCAACCATCCGGTCGCCAAGCTTCCAGTGATGCGACCAATCGACTGCCATTGCGGTCGGTGGAAGCACGCTGAACCTGATGTTTCTCCCATACGGGCCTCGCCCGTATGGGCAGGCCCCCGATGAAATCTGGAGGTCTGATGAGACTGAATATGGCTCTATACAAGGCGTTGGTCGCGTCCAACATTTCAGAGCAAAACGCTACTGCAGTCATTGACGCACTGGAGAAAGATATGACCTCAACCCTCGCCACCAAAGCCGATTTGACCGAGCTTCGTGCTGAACTCAAGGGCGATATCACTAAACTGCAAGTGGCCCTTGTAAAGCTTGACGCCAAGGTGGACGGTCTCAACAAAACGCTGACGCTGCGCCTCTTCATGATGCTGGCCGGCACAGCAACTACGGTGCTCGCTGGCATGAAGTACATGCTGTAACGCCTCAACTGCACCCACCCACGCGGGGAACACTCCCCGCCGGGCGAAGTGTTCTCCGCCTTCTGTTTCTGAACCCGGAGAATCGCGATGCCCTGCTCTTGCACTTTCGAGCGTTGATCGCTCTTCTTTGACTTCGTCGGCCATGGGCTGACTCGCTGATCTGAACGCCGGCCTTTTGTGAGGTTCGTTGTTCGTCGGCTTCCACTTCATGGGCGTGCTACGGGTTGGCATCGCCCACCCATTACGCACTGCCCTGCCCGCTGATTTTTCGTCAGGTTTGTGGTGTGGCGGACACCCCACTTTGCTGTTCGCTCGTACCGGCCGCCGATCGCTGTTGCGGTTTGCTTGTTGGGTGCCTTTGCGCCTGCACCGGTGTCTGACCGCGGCCTGAACCTGACATCCATCCATAGGGATTTCCTTGCCCTATGGGGCGAGGTCCGTCCCGCCCCTGAGGAGAGCTACATGGAAAAACCTGTGAATGTTCTACGGTTGCCGTTTCCGTTCATTCGCACCCCTTACCTGCCCGGTACGGCGTTGCGTCTGGATCGGTTCCAACGGCAGTTCACGATTGTCTGTACGGGCGTGTTGAGCTTGCCCCAGGACGAACCGCACGTGGGGTTCTACCAAGTGTCGGGTGAGTACGTCGTGGGGTATTGCGGCTTGCTTGAAGAGGCGATTGCGTTGTGCGAGTCGCGCTTCTACGAGCTGCATGCGTATCCAAAGCTCGGCGCCGTGGCCTCGTTCGATCCACGGACGGTGGAGGTCTACGACACGCTGACGAAGGTCTATCAGCGCAAGCCCATGGCCTGTGGCAGCGATGACGCTCGACGGGTGCTGTCCGGTGTCATTCAGGCATCGGAGATCGTCTGGCGACGTCCCTGCCGAACGGCGGCTGATGTTTGGGCCGCTGGACAGCGAATGGCGGCGCTCTACGAAAAGGCGCACCAGGACATGAGCCAGGAGGCGTTTGAATCGGCCAGGAGGGCCCGCCGGGAAGCCATGGAACTCAGGGGCTTTCTGATTTCACCCAGATGGCGAGGGTTTGCCCTGCAGGCGCTCGACAACACAGGCGTCACCTGCTGCACCGTTTGACGCTGCAATCGTAATCGCTGTCACCGGGAAACCACTTCCCGGTTGGGGCAGGTGGTTTCTCAATTTGAAGGAGAAATCAGATGCCCCGAATGAAGAAACAACGCGTTGACCAGGTAATGGAATATGGCATCGCGATCACTGCGCAGGTGTGGGACCAGGTGCTGCTGGATCCGGCCGATCGCCGGCGCTCGACGTACGAGAGTCGGTTGAGGGGTCTGTTCCAGGCAGTGGCCAGGGCTCACAACCAGAGTCCTCAGGCGAGGCAGGTGGATTTTGACCTGTCCTCCCCAGAGCAGAAGGAAGGTGCTCTGGCGTTGACGCTGAGGCGCATGGACCCACCGCAAGGAGTGCCGTATTTGCTCTTATCGCTTCAGGGAGAGCCGGTCGAGGGATGACCGGGTTTAAGCTGTAGCGGTACCTCACTCCAGCCCGGCTCTGCCGGGCTTTTTTATATCGATCTCAAATGCACTGCCATGATCAGCCTGCAACTGGAAGAGAAATATCAACCTCGTAAATGTCTCGGGCTGCGCGAACAGGGATTAACTGAGTGATCGGCCTTACGTCGCACAACTCCCATGCAAGCCACCCCTCCTCAAAGCTGCTGACGCAGGCGGCTTGCATATCCGAGAAGACAAAAGGACGAACCGCTTTGACTCGAACGATTGCAACGGCAACACCATCACTGTCCTCGTCACCATCTTCGCGAAGAAATCGTCCATTTTCGACGATCAGCAGATCCTCAGTAGGGGACAAGCCAGCAGGCCAACGACGAACCTCAAGAGTTTTCTCTCCCGAGGCAATTCGACTGCCACTAGGTCGCACAATTGATAAAGCCTTGATGGTTTTCTCCTTGCCTAGGTATCTGGTACGGTTACTGGACGCCACAGATTATGCTGGATGCGCGTGAACGCCGAAACTTAGCGTTCGAAAGCGGGTTCTACCCCGTCAATCCAGTCATCATACTGCGGGTGTGCTGTAGGCAGGTGAAACAGTACCAGAACTGCAGAATCATCGCGGTGCGGGTGAGCCTGAAAGCTATCGGGTCATGCATCCGATAGCTCCCAAATCTTATCCTGTGCGTTAAGGGTGAGGTGATAGGCCGTCCGCAGAGGATACCTGTGACAATTTTTCAAGCGTAGTCAAGTCCCCACCTCCCCCGAGGGCCTGATAGAGCGTATTTAGGTTTTGCAACTGATTAAGGCGTACTTGAGCCTGCTGAAGTTCGGCCTCTCGTAATCGCTCCTGCGCATCAAGCCACAATCGCAGGGCCACCGCTCCGGCCCGATATCGAATGGCATACAAACGTTCAGCCTCACGCGCCGCGACAAGGTTTTGCGCCTGAAGAACAGCCTGCTCGGAAAGCTGTCGCTTGGCGGATAAGGCGTTCTCTACATCGCGGTAGGCGTTGTACAACGCCGATCGAAACTCAACAACAGCCTTCTGGTAAGCGAGACCAGCAACAGCTGTATCAGTTTTCATCGACTTCACATCAAGGAAGGGCAGCGTCAGACCTGTCCCGAGCGTCGCCACCGGATTGGCCAGCAACCGAGACAGCGAACTGCTGCTGTTGCCCAACGCGCCAGTCAAGGCCAACGTCGGGTAAAAACTGCTGCGCACGACATCGATATTCGCCAGGCTCGCACGCAAGTTAAACTCCGCTGCACGCAGATCGGGACGACGGCTCAATAGAGAAGATGGGAGGCCTTCTTGAATTTCAGGAAGAGGACCACTGGGCAACTGGTCAGGTTCCGACGCAAGAATAAGCTCCATTTCCTGTTTATCAGGTGCGGTATTGAATAGTGTCGCGAATGCATTGCGCGTCTCGATCTGCGATTGCCGCAACTGAGCCAAACTACTGCGCTGAGTCAAAACAGTTTGTTCAGCCTCTCTTTTTTCCAACCCGGAAGCGGCTCCTGCCACCGATTGAGCATTGATCAATCTCTGTGTCCTGACTGCCGTCTCGAGGCTCTTCTCTGCCGAGGCAACACGCTGATTGTAGTAAGCGAGACGCCAGTACAGGTCCGCCGTCGTGCCTATGACGTTGAGATATACCGTCTCACGATCAGCTTGTGATGCCGCCAACGCCCAGCTCGCCATATTTCTCTCTTGGTCTAACCGCCCCCAGAGATCCAACGTAAAGCTTGCACGCAGTTGAGTCGTCGACGAGTCACTACGCTCCCAAGTGCGATCGTCCAAGCGGCGACTATGCACTTTTTGAAGCTCAGATTCAGCGCCATAGATCAACGGGTCACCCGCGCGCTCGGCAAGTAGTTGAGCACGCCTGACATTGAGCGCAGCCACCGCCAGGTCATTATTGCGCTGTAAAACCTGCTCAATGAATGTGTTCAGGTTCGCATCACCAAAGCGATACCACCAAGCCTGCCCATCTGCTGCCCCTGCAACAACGCCTTGGGGAGGCGAGGCTTGAAGCCATTCAGACGGGACATCGACTGCAGGACGCTGATAAGTCTGCTCAGCGCATGCTGTCATTAAAATCCCGGCACAGAGCAACACCTGCCCTCTCAAGGTATACGTCGCAGACTTCAGGTCGCGCCTGCCAAATACCTCTTTGAGTCTTTCCATCCATCCTGCCATGCCAGTCTCCCTGCAGTAAGAGCGTGTCATAGCTTGATCAGCGGCAGTAAGCGCTCTACGGCTTGAGGCTGATAGAAAAGAGGTGGGTCTTGTACCCATGAAGTGGCTAATGCCAAGACCGCCTGAACGTAAGCCTCACGCGCCTCGTTTTTCAGCAGGCCATAGTTCATCACGTACTCTGGCAAGTAGTGGTAACGATCCCCCTCAACGTACAACGATTTAGAGAGCTTTGCCCCGTCCGCAGTGATAAGTGTCGGGGCATACAGCTTTCTCGGCAGATCACGCTGGCGTAGCCCAAGATAGTCACTTCCAAGCGCCCCGATGTCTGCTGCCCAAGGCCCCGACCAATCCATGCCATCAAGCATGATGACGAAACTGTTGTCGCTCTGCATTTGCCTAGCCAACTGGTAGTTTTTGGCGATCTCCCTTGGTGCAGTGCCTGTATCGAGAAAAGCGGCAACCGCCGGCTCGAGGACCTGCTGCGAACGACCGTGAATCGGACAATTCACAGCCAAAGAAAATTGATCTTCTCCCAGCCTTTGGATGGAAGATAAGGGTGGGTCTTTCTCGAGTGAGCCGCAGACAGGGCATGGCAGCCGTATATGTAGGCCACGCCCCTCGGGATTGGTCACTGATTTGAAAAGCTGATGCTCTCGTAGCATGAGCCACAGAGCTCGGTAAAATTCACTATTCAGTGCATAGCTAGAATAGGGTCTAATCGTGTAATCCAGCTCACTGATTCGAGCTATCCGCTCAAGCATGTCCTCATACAGACGCAGATAACGCTGATACTTGGACTCCCCTTCATCCAAGACATCCTTCAACATCCACTGATATTGCTCTCCCTGAATGGTCTCATAGCGACCAGGAGCGTTATCCAGCAGATCAACAACTACCGACACAGGTAAGTCATATTTGTCACGAAGATTTCGCGCCAACGCAAAAGCAGATGAAAACGTAGTCACGGTTCCCATGTGAGGTGAACTGTTAGGCTGTGAGGAAGTTACGATTTCAATTCTCGCAGAATGTTTAATTGCCTGCGCATACAAACCCTCTATCGACTCGACTAGATGGGTAACTCCCACTCTTGGCTGTTTCATATTCGGATCAATACTGTCCATGTTTTGATTTTTAAAATTCTGGTAGCCTGTTAAGTTAAAAGCAGCCTCAGCCCACAGGCTTATGCCTCAAGCGGGGCAAATTTACTAAGGTGAGCTTGCCCCAAGCCCGACCAACTCTGCTTAATCGATCCGTCCTGCGCCTTGGAATGCAGATGAATTAGAAACAAGACTTGGCGGAGCTAACTCCAAAATACTGGGTAAAGGCGGGTCTAGCAGTGATTGTTTTTCTACGCCACGGATAGCCGAAGATATCTGCCCCTGAATTATCATACACATAAGACGCACAACAACAAAGGTGTGGGTCATATCGCGTCTTTTATCTATACTGCAGATAGCGCCTCTACTCTCACGAGACCCAAGCAAAATGAAGGAACTTAAGTCTGACTTTATACGTAGAAGAAACGTGCCGCCGATCACGACATGATAATTTACAAATAAAAATAACGGACTCCGAAGAATACTGCAACCCATCAAGACCATGATATGAAAGCAGTCCCTTTTCGCAAAACGAAGCCACTCAGACACCATTTCGAACACTCCCTTGCGCCCGGCATACCAAACCACTGCTCCTTGATGAAGCCGCGCACTATAGCGATTTAGAGCAACTCAGAAAAGCTCAAAATTGGCAAAATTGGCTTACCCACTCCCCCAGATCAAAATGGACATAAAGTCAATAGCAGCAGCCAGTTCAGCTAAGCTGATTGACCCCTCCCTCGCTTGCTCAGGCTGGCCTTAGCAGCCTATACTCTTTCAATGACGGGACACTCCGTCATTGACCTATGCGCTTCAAGGATGAGCGGAGACTACCGATGACGGAAACGGTAAAATCGCAAGTAGGGTTACTGTGTAAATCCTTACTGGATACCACCAGCTTCAATCTGGCAGCGCTGCAGAAGCTTACTGACAGCCTTCAGCATCTTGACGAACAAGATGAGATTTCCCTTCTCGAGTTTCAGGCCTACGCGTTCTACTACGCAGGCCACGATGAGCAAGCCTACAAATCATTCAATGCTTTAGCTGCTCTTCGTCCCAGTGCCAATGCTTTCACCAAGATGGCTCAGGTAGAACTGCGACGGAGCAAGGCGCTTTCTGCTCTACAGCTTAGTGAGGCAGCCCTGCAACTGAGCCCTGATCACCCCTTGGCACTGATTGTCAAAGCATCTGCGCTTCTGATTCTCGGGCGTCATGATGAAGCGAAAAGCGTCACAATCAAAAATGTCGAATCAGGCGGCGATGCTCGGACTGCTCTGGTAAAAAAATTGCTATCGGTAGACTCAAACAACTTCGCTGCAAACCAGAGTATTGACGAGCTTACCGCTCTGACAGCCTCCGCTATCGCAGGAACATTCCAGACCTTGACCTTTTCGGACACCGTCACGATGGTCGCGCGTATGGAAGCGCTCGCCAATACAAACAATGCCGGCTGACCCTCAGACGTCACGATGCGCAATCCGACAGAAACACTCAATATTCCCTTTTTGCTGGCTGAACTGGAGTTCAATTGCCTGACCCATCATGTCTATCTGACGGGATCCCTGGTTGATGGCTACGCTAACGCAGGCTCAGACATCGATTTATTTGTGATCGGCGAGCAATCGAACAACAGAAGCAGCGCACAGTACTCTAAGACCCAACAGCGCTGGCTCGATGTCCGCTACCTTACTGAAGGTGACATCCTATCTTTAAAGCAGCAAGTTGAGGTCAATGAGAAACTTCCTCGCCACTGGGGGGAACACAACATCGCGAACCTCGATAGGCTGGAGACTTATCATCGGCTCGCCAATGCCACGCCACTGACAACTCAATCTCACTCAACGGCCATCCATAGACTCGTGGATCGCAGTCGCCTGAAATTCGAAGCAGCAATCACACACCTGATCATTGCTAGAGCCCGATGGGAAGATGCTGCCGGTAGCCTGGTCAGCGAGGACATACAGCAATGTGCGTTTGTCGCAGAGATAGGGCTCTGGCATGCCCTCGATAGCATTGCCGCACTACAAGGCTTGACTAATCCGTCATCCAAGTGGCGCTTGAAAAAAATGGCACAAATGCACATGGATGCCCCATGGTTCAACAATGCGAAAGATTATTTTCTGCACGATCGACCAAGCGGATTCTCATCACTCAAGCCCTTGCTACTGCTGGGGCCGCTTATTTATCAAGTCACCCATTATCTTTATGCAGGGAATTTTGATAATACCCTCCCCGATTGCCAGCCAGGTGAACGCGTCGAGGTAGACAGCCAAGGCCTGGTGTTCATTGGCGCCGGCACCCGGGCTCGCAGACCTGAAAATACAGCTGAACGACCAAATCATTGAAGTACCTGCCACATGGACCGTTGTAATGCCGAGTTTCAAGACGGAAGTAATTGGTTACGATCAACGTGCTGAGTTCTACCATTTAGAACAAGATGGAAAGCATGACTTTGAGTTCTATCAACGGCAGGCTTGCCAGCACAGAGGGCCCGGCTTAGTAATTCCCTGCGGCGCGGGACGACTGCTGGGAGCTCTGGGCAACCTGAATAACATTGTCTATGCCGATCTCGAACCTCAAATGATAGAGCAGGTGCGTCGACATCTGGACCAACGTGGAAAAGCAATCTCTGATGCGCAAATCATCAACCTACTCAGCATAGAATTTTCACCTGAGCAGAAATTTGAGATGATTGTTATTCCCGCAGAAGCCATTCAGATGTTTTCAGAAAATGACGTCTGTTGCATACTGCAGAACCTCGCTACCCTTCTATCCCCCACTGGCTGCATTCTTGTAGATATCGCACACTTTCGCAGCACACCTCAAACCAGTGCAGAAGCTCCATCCTACTATGATAAAACACAAAACGGCAAACAATGGCTGAGTTGGGAACGGAAAAATGGAGATTCAATTATAAGCCGTTATGTAACCCACCAAGAACAGCACTACTTTATAGACTTCACTTTTGATTACGTCATTAGACGCGCAAATGAAGTCACGAATCACCAAGCTAAACTAAAGCTTTGGCGACATTCAGAAGAAACAATTCGCATTGCATGCCTGAGCGCCTCCCTAGAGATCACAGAGACATTTAATAGCTATAGCGAGCGCGAAACCAGCGAACCACAGAGAACGATCGTAAAACTAAGTCAAAAGGCAGTACCAAAAAGTGCTTGACTACAATCAAAACTATTACCAGCAGTACTTCAAAAACAACTTCAACGAAGAATTGATGCCGGGCCATGGCGTTGAGGCCTGCCTCGACTGGGCATCGACCTGCTTTCGCCCTGGACGATGGCTCGACGTGGGCGCCGGCCCATGCAGCATGTTCTGGTCAGTGACAGCCCCGATCAGCATTGACGCAATCGCATTGGCTGACCTGTCAAGGGTGCCACTGGACATGACAGCGGAACTGATACGCACTCGGAACTGGCCACCGGCCTACATTCAGGCATTACATTACCTAGGCAAGACGGAAGATCATCTGAACACCCTGGCTAATGCCCCGCTCGACATTCATGAGTTCAATGCATTTGAAAAGTGGCCCGACGTAGGCGTATTCGACTCGATCAGTGCATTTGGTCTCGCCGGGATCGCAGACTCGATATCAACTCTAGATACCTTATTGACCGAAGCGAAAGATCACCTTGCTCCTGGCGGGGTTCTATTCGGTGCGTCATGGGTTTTCAGCAACACATATGCAATGAAACTCAAGGGACGTAAGCAGTGCCTATCCTCACTCGCGGAGCGGCTAGCTACACATGGCTACGAAGACATCCAAACCACGGAAGTCCCTCTAACCTCCGACGACAACTATTACGGCATCATGCTGTTCAAAGGGAGGGCATGACATCAACATGCCGCTCTCCAATACCAAATTTTCACTTCAATGCCAGGGCTTCGATCACGTCTGCGGTGCGTTCGATGCAACGACGATTTCGAAACTCAGCAGACACGCCGATGACCAATATGACCCTACCTATTCGGGCCATAGGGTCATACGCCCTAACTATCATGAATTAGCCATTTACGCACCCTACTTCGCCGACTCAAGAATCGTCGATAAAATAGAGAACTACCTGGGAGCACGCGTTAAACTGAGCTTGCTAGAGCTCGCACTCAGCCCCCCCCTCGAGGAGGCCGAGGACGCTGCAGACAGGACAGCCGGCTATGACTCACACAGCGGCCTGGGGATTCACTTTGATGGTGCATGGCTCGAAAAGGACATCGGCCTAATCTCCCCACCTCCCCTGACCACCAAAGTGGCTATTTGGCTCAGTGATGTGAGCAGTACAGGAGGCTGCCTACGAGTATATCCAGGTAGCCACTTGACGCGGGACGACATTGCACAAGCAAGCTCAGGCATACACCAGACCCATGATATCGAAGCGCATGCAGGCGACATTACTTTCTTCGACCGCAGATTACTCCATACACGAACCATCAATCGCTCGCCTGTGATGCGTAAGGTGCTGTTTATGGAATACTCAGTGACTTGGCTTAGACGTAAGCAACCACTAGAGATTGACGAAGCAACAAAAGCCTGCATCTCACCGTTGGCCAGGAGACTACTGGCTTCACCAACAGATCCTTGGGAAGATTATTGGCCATGAACGAAGTGCACCCCGCTGGAGAACCCAAGTCGCTGTCAGAGCAAATTCAGCGCGACGGGTATGTAGTGCTTCGCAACCTTATGGATAGCCAAGAATTAGAACATCTTCTCAACCATGCTGATAATTTTTGGGATACCCTGCATGACCCACAACGCCCCCAAAGCAAGCTAGAAGTCCATGGCGCGGCTGTCGCCCAAATTGCTAGCGTTAGAATGGCCGCTTGCAAAAAACGTCTAATTGATACGGTACTGACTCTGCTAGGTCCGAATATCTACGTAAACTACATCGGTTTTACAATCAACCCTCCTCAATCCGAAGATAAACAGCACATGGCCTACCACCAAGATGGTGGGCGTATATCCAAGGAGCATGCGCAGTTTTTTGAGCCGAGATACACGGTCAAAGCAGCAATTTGGCTAACCGACGGAACGAGGCTAGGCGTTGGAAATTTCTATGTCATTCCTGGCAGTCACCGTTGGAAACAAAAGCCTGATACAAAAATCGACGAGCTGGCAATTCCGGTTTATGTCGAACCCGGGGACGTCATATTGTTTGAGCGCCGAGTCTGGCATACACGAAAAACCAACACCTCAAACACACGAAGGAAAGTGCTGTTTGTCGATTATGCACCACGCTGGATGGAGCCTAAGTGCCAGATGGATATAACCCCTCCACCGACCTACAGCAGCCCCGTGGAAGAGCAGCTTTTCAATAATAAAGAAACTTGGCGTGCTTACGCCCCAAGAAAGATAGACCTACCAGCGCTGGATTACATGAGCAGTGCCGGATTGACCAGGAGTGTAGAAGATGAGTCTTAGTGTATCGAGTATTCGATATCTCGCATGGCTACTCGACAAAGCCCCGCTTAATGGACCAGTACTGCTGCTCGGAAGGCAGATGGTCTTCGCAACATCCAGCGATGTTGACTGGGCTATTCGCCAGCAGGGGCAGACGCCTCGAGTCACCCATGTAGAGTCATCTCCGCCCAACATCCCAGGGTTAGACCTGACGCTGTATGGGCATTACACAAACGATATTACCGTTATGCGGATGTTACTGGGGGACGTTGAGGTCGATGCTATCGACATTGATAGCTACCAGAATGCCAACATTATCCACGACCTGACGCAACCTTTTCCCGAGGCGCTACGCAATCACTATGGATTGATTTTGGATGCAGGGACGCTGGAGCACGTCCTGGAATGCACATCGGCTCTGACGAATATTTTAGACTGCCTAAAACCGGGCGGGACAATGATACATATGTCCCCTGCAGGTGGTTATCTAGATCATGGTTACTATCAATTCAGCCCGATTTTTTTTGAGCATTACTATAAATCGAAAGGCATGGAAGTTATCGACATGACGCTCGTCGAGCAGCCGATCAGAAAAACCAACCATGCCCCTTGGAACTTCTGGGTATGGAACCCTGCAATTGTGCGGAAAAAATTCGTCAGCTTGAATCCAACATCCATATTCTGTGCTGCACGAAAAACAGAAAAAAACGCTACCACAACACCTGCCAACCAAGACTTTGCGGCCTACCTCGCAGAAGCCGCAGACTCCCGAGAATTTGAGACAAAGCCATGGGGCCTCACCGAAATACAAGCGCTTGAACCAGTAAGCAGCCCTTCTCTTTCGGAATGAATAGCGCAATGAACGAACAGATTTCAATGTTCCTCACCGACGACCCATCGCCCGTGAAGGAAATCATCATAAGCCTCCAAGACAAAGCTTATGGCATGATACAGTCCGGCATAAAGACCTACGAGTTTCGCAGACGCTGGAAGCTCCCAGCAGCGATCGCCTATATCTATCGAAGCGGAAAAAAGAGAGAACTCTGTGCTTTTATCGAACTTGGCCAACCAATTCACGGCTCGCCTTCAGAGATTGCGGCAATTGCCGAAAAAATGAATCCCGGAAACGGTTCTAGCGTAGAAGAATATTTCATTCCCACCCAAGGTGGCTACGCTATTCCTATCAAGCGATTCGTAGAGTTTCCTGCGATTTCGCTGGAAGAGCTTCGCGCTTGCGGTGCTCAGCCTCCACAATATTTTACATACCTGAAAAATTATCCATTACTGAAAAAATTGATTGAGGAGAAACTATCTAATGTCAATTAGTTATCCCGCTATTGCAGTGACTGTCGGCCAAGCAACCTGCACACCTGATATGTTGCTGTCTATGCACGAAGCGGGCGCAACGCTCTTCAGATACAATTTGGCAGCTCAACTAGGTCTAACAGAGCATCGGCGCCGAATGGATATTTTCCGTACGGTGCAAGGGGCAACCCATAGCTCAGTAAAACTACTGCTGGATGTGCCATTCCCTGGCGCAAAATTCCGTGTCGGCATGCTGCCTGAGCGCAAGCATCTCATCGAGACTGGTACGACTCTAACATTCACTACCGGCCAAGAAACAAATGACATCAATACTTTTGTACCTGTGGATGTAGCGCAGCTCGGTCTGTTAGTGACACCAGGGGCAACTGTAACCATCGGTGATGGAGAGTTGGCGTTTCACGTTGACCACGTGGTGGATGACAGCACCTTCGTGGCTACGGCCATCACCAGCAATTACCTGCCGTGCCAAAAGTCCTTGAACACCGGCCGAGTCAATAACTCAGCCACCCAGCAAAATGGCGACCTGGTTAGCTTCCTCGCCGAAATAAGCCCTGAGTATATTGCCTTTTCGTTCGTTGAAGATAAAGAGGGCAGCGAAGAAGCCTTTTCCGCTCTAGCAGCGCAGGGACTGAAAAGGCCGTCTTACAAAGCAATTGCTAAAATTGAAACCCTAAAGGGCGTTCGTAACCTTCAAAGCTTTGCCCATCTCTACGACGGAATCATGGTTGCTCGAGGCGATCTGGCCTTGAATGTTGACTGCCATTACCTTGGCGAAATACAGGACTACCTCATCAATTTTTCTAAACAGAACGAACTTGAATGTATCGTCTCTACACAGGTCTGTGAAAGCATCGATGCCAATGCCATCCCTAACCGGGCTGAACTTGTGGGCATGTATCAACTCGCCAAGTCAGGTGCAGACTTTATTCTGTTAGCTAAAGAAACCAGCACCCTATCCAGCCCATTACAGTCCATCAACGCCGTGCAAAGAACCATTGCAGCAGCGAAGAACCCACTGCTTCAATGATTCATTGAAGCAGGCTCGGCTTAGCCCTGACCTTCAGGCCAAGCCGAGCAATCCCAGACCACACAGATAGCTCACACGTTTTTGAAGACTATCAACCCCCTCCACTGCGATACTGCGCGCAGTCAGCGACTCTGCAAGTTGCTCAATAGCCATCTCTTCGTTCAACAGCAAAACGCATGCTGTAGACGTGATATCCAAGGCATAATATTTATCACCATTGCTGGCAATGAACCCACTTTCTCCATAGTGTACGAAGCTCAACGTCGACGCACGATACCGGACACTATCATTACCTTCAGAAGCAGACTCAACGCTGCCAAAGAAAACTGTCGCGAGTAGGCGCCGGTATAACGACAATGCCTTTACCAAAAGTTCCTTGTAACTTTCTGTTGCTTCGCCAGCAACAGGATAAAAAAGGCGCCTGTAGCTACAAAATAGATCTGAGGACTCCCCCATTTTCCGCCTGGCGCGCTTTAAGCGCCATTTCACTTTGGGATAGGCATCTCCCGATTGAACGAGCCAGGCATCAACCGCACAGTCGACGAGCACCTGGGCAAAATATACCGCCGACAGAAGATCATCCTCACCCACCGATCCAATGAGATCTTCGTAACGGTTTTGGCAATAGAACAAATGATAGGCAATCAACTTGCTCTTGAATGCCTGCACATCAACATCCTGAATCAGGGACTCGTAAAAGCGGCTTCCATGAACAGGCTTTCCAAACAGAAGCTTGTAGAGAACCTCAGCATCCCTCAGATTGCTGAAAGAGAAATTTTCAGCTAGAAGACGATTTTTTTCGGCACCGATATCCTCTGCCGTGAGCAGCGTATACTCGACCAAACGCCCCTCATAGCGACGAATAAGTTGCTTGCTTACTCGCTCCTTGCTTTCACGGTCTACCACCAGAAAAAAGTCGTAGTCAGACGTTTTCGTTTGTAGACCCTCCGAAAAGGATCCCACCAGCAAAGCTGCTTGAATATTTGGAAGAGCTTCCCTGGCAAGATGATGAAAAATCGCTTGGTAATCCATATTACCCCTGAACCTAAAGCAAGATAAAAAACAGGCCCACCTGCACCTAATAACACCATCAGCTCCGTGGTGTATCGATGCTGACCGTTAGAATAGAATTACAGGAAAGAATGGGCTGCAACCGAATACTCTGCCCGCTGCGAACAATCAAATCGCAAAAGGTGCTCATGCCAGCAATCAATGATTCTCGAACGGACACCCGGTGCTAGCTCCGGGCACAGCATGATCGTATGGTTAGTAGCTTTTACACCTAAACTCCATACACCTCTTATTCGGCCATCGAGCATCACACTGGCTCTTGCCTCGCCGGTTTTGTAAAAAAGCGCTTGCAATCCATATTCGCCAGCATAACGCCACCGCGTCTCGTAGTAGGCCTTAATGAAAGGATCCTCATATGCCAAGAAGATAGGCGTAGTACTGCAAGATACCGAAGAGGGGCCTGAAAACCGTGCATCACGATGAATGTAGAATATTTTCTGACTGCTATTGCAACTCACTTCATAGATCAGACCACATTCCAGCAAGCGCTTTATGGCGGCAGTCAAACCTCTTACGTCGAGCCCGCTCCACCATACAATGTCGCCTCGGGTCACCGGACCATAGGCTTCAACATATCGCTGCAGAAGGTAATCCAGCGCAGCATCCGGATTGATCGAACAAAGCGAATTATCAACCACGAACGCCCTATCCTCACTGGCCCAGCTACTGGACTCGTTGACCATCTTGAGCCTGGCATCATCCCAGAGGTAACGAGTCAACTGCCAGGCGACATGGGAAACCGTCACTCTCGAACGTGAGGGCAAACCTTTCTTAAGAAGAATCTCTAGCGCTAAAGCCCTGATTTCCTCCTCAGATACAGCACCAGAAGGGATCGACGCTAAGAGCGCATGCCCCATCTCCTGCACATCTTGCGCGTTAAACCCAATTCGCGAGAACGAGTTGAAACGACGGCCAACGCGGTAGTGCCGCGTGGCAAAATGAAAGTTAGGGAAGTCACATTCTGTCGCATAGTGCAACGTCGACCGCATGACAGGTGCCTTTCTCAGTGCACACTGGTTAGGCGGCGTGATGAAGCCCCCTGATACCCCCTGGGAACGGGCAACCATCGTCATCTGCGGTGTTTTCACACGAGCTGCGTGCAACCCTACGGCCAACTTTGCCATGCGAGTGGGAATGCAACCATCCCACTCTGCTGACATGAGTAGTCGCCTTGCTACCGATCGATGACAGAAATGAATATCAACCAAAGCGTCCCCAATTCACTACATGCCTACTTAACTCAGAATGAACGATAACACCTTGGTTAACGATCAGTCCCTTGGTATAGATCGATTGTGGCTGCCCACTACGCATTCCTTCCACCAATCTATGGATATGAGGCGCATAAATCTTGTTCGCCACTTGGACAGCAGAAAGCGGGACTGCAGCCGGCAGGTTGTCAATCTTGCAATGCAACACGCCATACCTCACCATCACCGGCTCAGCCAGGCTTGTCATTTTATCGAAGGTCGGCATGTAGCCTCCACCATAGCCCGCTGTAGCATCCACGACTACGGAGCCAGGCTGCATCGATCGAATGATTTCAGCAGATACCATGGCAGGAGTATCAAAGGTCGATATCAGAATAGCGCCGATAAGAATGTCGGTCGTTGGAGCCAATCGCGTAAGCACATCAAGACTATTGACCTGCACGTTTATATTCTTTCCGAGCCCATCAAAATACGCTTTGGTCTGGGCAGATGATATTTCGCTCGAACACAGCATCGTCACGCACGCGCCCACGCCAATTAGCGTTTCAGCGGCCGCTCGCCCAACATTTCCAGAGCCAATAACAACACATTTAACGGGGTCAGCTCCACACCACTTCGGCAACGGCAGTTTTCCCAAGCCTCCCAAGTGGCTCTGCATATAATGAACACCATAAAGTGCGGCCTGCACCCCAGCGATGGTGCCATTGGCTACTCCCAAAGGAAAACGGCCGTCATCGTCCTCGAAAAATTCGTATGCATACGCCGACATCTTGGCCTTTACAAGGGCCTCGGTCAGCTCAGGGTCACCCTCAGCATGCATAAGCGCCGCGACAGTTAATCCAGGCCTGAAAAACCTGAACTCCTCAGAGACAGGCGCCTTATATTTGAGAACGATATCAGCCTGTTGCCACGCCTCAGCCTGTCTACAAAGAATTGCCCCTGCACGCGTGTAGTCATCATCGGAAAGGCCGAGCTGACTGCCATAACCATACTCGACCCGTACATCAAACGCATCACTTGACAGTCGCGAGACTGCTTCTGGCAGCAGAATAACGCGCTTTTCTCCATGCATGACCTCGTTAGGAAGGCCAACTACAAACCGCTTACTTGCCATAATTATATTTAAACTCATTCACACCACAGGGGTACAACATATACTCGCAGAGGAAGCTCTCAGCACTAATTCAACGGAATAAATAGTCGACAAAAATATCAACCACGACTATCCCGCAGCACTGAAAGTAGAACCCTGCTCTTGCAACGGAGACCTAGAGAGCTCGGGCCGAGCCAAGGAACGCAAGATCAAATTATACGAATATGTCGCACAGCCGAGTCGCTCACGTATCAGGTCGACGGCCTTCTCAGGATCGCACTTTTCACCACATGTAAAAATATCAATAAAAAGAGACCCAAACTCAGGGTAAGTATGAAATGAAGCGTGCGACTCCTCTAACATGGCCAGGACGGTAACACCTTGCGGCTCGAATTTTTTGTGTATGACGTCACACACCGTAGCCCCCGCAGCAAGCGAGGCCGAACGAATCAGGTCGCTCAGGAAATCTACATCATCGAGAATGGCCGAGGAAACATTGAACATTTCGGCGAGAGCATGCCGCCCATGAAAAGCGCCATTTGAGTTGAGACTCATGCAATATCCATTTGCTAGATGGTTGAACCTAGACGACATTACTACAATAAAAACAAGCCAGCGTCAACGAGGGAATCACCCTCAATCGGTTTAGCAGAGTCGACCTCATCTGCGCTAGTGGGGATCTTCATGGACTACACACACGCAACTCTTGCAGTTTCACCGGAAATTTCATAGCATCCGCGACGGCTGAAAAATGACACCTGTAAACAGTTCGGCGGCACTGCACACTTAAGCAGTGCACGCAGTGTTGACCGGAATGGATGGGCCAAGCCTCAGCTGATACAACATGCAAAAAAGCATTTTTTGTCGTTACCAATGGAAAGGAGAACCGACAAATGTCTCAAAGCCCTATGGCTACTTCCAAGCTCGTTATTGAACCTGCAAGCAACTCTGTAAACCTGGACCGACTGGGCAGCAGCCATGCAACCTATGGCGATGTTCTTGATGCCTTCGCTCGTGAATTGACCTCAGAAGAAATTCTGCTCATTTCCGGCGCAGCGAAGTCAGGCGGTTCTTACTGCGGCACCGCCTACGCTTAGTAGGTTGGGCTGGCTGCCTCAAAGGTAGTCAGCCTCTACCGCAGCAAAAAATCAAAGGGCGCTCCCTTACTCAAACCAGGTGGTTACAAGGTTACCCCTTCTTGATAGGCACTCCTTACAAGCCGTGACGCATGGCGTATCGAGTTGCTTTACCCAATGTTGCCCAGCATTCAAACAGCCAAGATAGCAACCGAAAATGACTATCGACTTCAAGATTAGCCCTGAAAGCTTCAAAAAAGAATACCAAGAAAGCCTACCACTTATAATAAAAGGCGGTCTGCGCAACACCAATATCAGCTGGAATGATATCAACGACATTATCTCACGGTGCGACCCTCAATCTGAAAATTTTCGGGTTTCATTCCCAAGTGGAAATATCGCAAAAGAAAAGTACGTTGACACGTTCTTCCATGTAGGTGATGTACGCAGAAGACTCAATAAGTCAGCGCTGTATGGATACCTACGCGACGGTGGAACGCTTGTCGCCAACCATATCTATGACGAGCCTGTTTTCAATGACTTGGCAAAAGACATTGCACAGTTCACCGCAAGACAGACCGTCACCTCTGCTTACATCGCCTTTGGCAAAACAGACTCATATCGAGCGCATTGGGATTCACGCGATGTGTTCGCTGTCCAACTGAAAGGTCGTAAACGCTGGGTCGTTCATCGCCCTTCCTACCCCGCACCGCTCTACATGCACCAAAGCAAGTACCTTGAGCAGGAGTTTCCCTGCCCTGACGAGCCCTATCTAGACTTCATCCTCGAAGAGGGGGACGTTTTCTATATCCCTCGGGGCTGGTGGCATAACGTCACGCCGCTGGACGAGCCCACGGTCCACCTGGCGATTGGCACGTTTCCAGCCTTTGCGGTCGACTACGTACGCTGGATTTTCAAGCAGTTGCCAGATTCGATCCTCGCTCGAACTGCCTTGGAAAACCATGAGCAGGACCGAGATATCATCAAGGCACTGAGCAATCATATCAGCGAGCTGATGAATGACCGCTCCCGTTACGAAGCATTCATCGAGTCACATACCCGCGACCAGGTTCTTGAGACCCGGCTGAATCTGCAGACGCTCGGCGATGCTCACGTTACCAAGCTTACGCCAAACACTAAGCTGCGATTCAACGCTCTACGTACCGACCTTGCAGATGACTACCTTGTCACCAGCAGCGGGAAGTTCACATTCAAGGACGATCTGGCTGAGCTGAAAAATTTGTTGATCGAACGTCAGGTGTTGACGGTTGCAGAGGTCGAGGCAAGCTTGCCTGGACAACCAGCGGGACACATCGCTGAACTCCTGCATCAGCTTGCTACCCATGGAGTCGTTGAGATCCTGTAGCCCCCATGATGGTCGAAGCACCCAACGAATGCATCCGGGGTCGCTTATTGCTTCCCCGGTCGATCATGGACGCCCTGCGAAAGAACCGATAATGACCTATCAGTTACCTTACCCATTTGATGCCTTGCTCATGAAGCAGAACAAGATATTTCTCTTATTCTGCCCGCCTGACTGCCTAGACGAAGAGCAACGTCCTGTATTGGAAGGGCGATCGATGCGCCATCCTCTCCCACAAGGCGCTTTTGAAGCATGTCCTTATGCTGACTCTCGAAGCATGAGCCAAAAGCGCATGAATACAGAGTCACTCAAGTCACTTTCACGGCACAAGGAAGAAGTCTCAAGCTTTATCTACAACATAGGGAGCACTCTCAAGAAAGAGACTTTCCAAGGAAGCACCCAGTATGACCTTGCTCAGCTCTATGCACTTTCCTATATAGGCTACAAATCCCCTAGCCTGCATTTTTGCAATGAGCTACTCGGATCCGGCTACCAGGTTCCTACGGTCCATGCGATCGCATCAAGGTTCTTTCACGGCCTGGTAAATATGCTAGATCTGTTGATGCTTGAATCCGGCGGATCGCTGGCCGGCGTATACATGACACCACAGGAACTCTATGAATACGCCGACAGCCACGGTCACCTCCTGGGCTTAAAAGAGGCATGCGCCGCCTCCCCTGCCACGATCATAAAATTTCTTGAATTATGCCAGGACGCCCTGCAAAGCTCGACGCATCAAGCTACCAGCACCTTGCACACAATCCCATCCATCTATCAACTCGCTTGTATTATTTTGGAGCTTGAGTTTACTAGTCTGGTATACGAGACAGTGCGCTGCAGGCTTTGGAAACTGACCCATTCTAATGGCAGCGCAAGCTTAACTCAGCTATTTGCGATCCCTCATTGTCGTATTGCCAAACGACTGGCCTCCAGCGATCACCCATTTGAGCATGTGCTGTTTCACCGAGCATTACATCAATGGCGCCTGTTAGACAGCTGTTCAGCACCAGCACAGGCCATGCGGCAAACTGCAATTGAATGCCTAATCGAAGTGGCACAATGCGCAATGGATCACGAAACGGTCCACCGCCGTATGCGTGAAAGTTTCATTGAGGTCCTTTCATTCCACGCAAATCAAATCGATGATCTCATTCCTGGAGGCGCCCTGCTCTCCATGAATCTAGACACCTTCTTTGGCCGATGGCCCGCGTAGCGCTCATTGGAATATGCAAAATAAAGAACTTTTCAGAAAAGAAGCGTTGAATGCAAGGAACGCCTCCCGACCAGTGCATGGCGACGTACTCCTGTATTTGCCGTCATCCTACCGCCTCGTCATCATATTGATCGTCACAGCATTCATCCTCTTGGTAGGTACACTCCTCTTTGGTTCTTACACAAAGAGGGTCTCCGTCCATGGAGAGTTGCTCGCCACACATGGTGCTTTACCCGTCTACCTACCTAAAGCAGGTATTATTAAAGAATACTACGTAAAAGAGGAACAACGAGTCGAAAAAGACGCGCCGTTGTTTCTAGTATCAACAGAGGTATTTGGTGCGGGCAGCCGCGGCACCTCAAGCGAAAAGATAAAACTACTACACGAACAAAAAAATCTAGTCCTTGCGCAGTTAGATAGCGAAGAGCAGGTATTTAAAGACAATCAATCAAGCCTTGACCAAAAAATCCTATCCCAGCGCAGTGAGGCCAAGCTCATTGCAACACAAATATTAGAAATCAAAAGAAAGAACTCTCTTTTATCAGAAAGCCTGAAAAAGTACGAAGAAGCTCGTACACAAGACGCTATCTCAGACGATGCGATCATCGAAAAAACCATATCTGCGCTCAATAGCAAAATCGACCTCAATGAGCGGGAGCGGCAACTTGAATCATTACATCGCGACATCGCAGCACTCGAGCTAGAGCGCAAAAAATCTGCATCCGACCTTAACAAGACCACACTAACACTGAAAGCTGAACTTTTAACACTGGAAGAGCAGATCCTGGCCGTTGAATACGAAAAAGGAATGGTAATTAAGGCGCCACAATCAGGTACAGTGACTGCGATCCAGGGAGTCAACGGTTCGTATTACGATAACACGAAACCTGTTACATTCCTTATGCCCTCCACGTCTGAGCTCGAAGCACGGTTACTTGTACCGGCATCAGCTATTGGATTCATCAATAAGGGCGATGTTACCTACCTGCGCTATTCTGCATTCCCCTATCAGCAATTCGGACAAGGTAAAGGCAGGATTTACTCGATATCTGAAACCTCATTGGCACCCACTGACATTTCCATGACAACAGGTTCCTCAGCAACTGAACCCATGTATCTAGTTAAGGTTGAGCTCGAGTCCTCGTTTGTGAAAAACGCAGGAAAAGTTTATCGATTGAAACCTGGGCTTCTTTTGGACGCTGACATCATGCTAGAGCACCGAAAAATCTACGAATGGATGCTGCGACCGTTTTTCGCCATTTCTGAAAGATCCAGGCAATTTCATAATGAATAACAAACCCTACCTTGAGAAGCTATTTACCTCGCGCTTCCCAACGATTCTCCAGACAGAGTCCACCGAGTGCGGACTTGCTTGCGTAGCAATGCTGGCAAACTTTCACGGCCACCGCGTGAGCCTGCGAGAGCTTCGCTTGAGATTCCCTGTTTCTCTCAAAGGCATGGCTTTAGGCTCTCTGCTGCGAGTATGCAAACACAATGGCTTGTCCAGCCGCCCTGTTCGAACAAACCTAGCTGGGTTGCAACAGGTCAGATTGCCCTGCATTCTGCACTGGAACTTCAACCACTTTGTCATTCTGACCGCTATCGACCAGGAACATGCATGGATTGTCGACCCTGCACATGGCGAGCGTCGAATCCCTTTAGAACACCTGTCCCGATCATTCACAGGTGTCGCCATCGAAGTCTGGCCTAGTGAGGAGTTTGCCCAGACCAAACCTCAGAAGCGTCTACCGCTTTGGCAAATCGCTGGCCGGCTCAGACGACACAAACGGGCAATCGGAGTCGTCCTCTTGTTGGCCTTGGTCGTCGAGATCTTAACGGCGATAGCACCATACTATATACAATTGGTAATCGATAGCGCGGTTAGTGCGAATGATCGATACATCTTTGCAGTACTGGCTGCAGGCTTCGCTGGTATATACATCTTCAAGAACCTCACAATTGCTGTACGCGGCTGGTTTTTGATGTATCTGGGTACAAGCCTAAATGTTCAATGGAAAGACAATGTCCTCGGGCATCTTCTTTCACTTCCCTTGGAGTTCTTTGAAAAAAGGCACGTCGGCGACGTCATGTCTCGCTTCGGCTCAATTGAAGCAATTCAACGGATGATCACGACCTCATTTGCCGAGTCCTTACTGGACGGTCTATTTTCCGGTCTCATTATCATCATCCTGATAACCTATCAACCGATGCTAGGCAGCATTGTTTTACTCAGCGCAGCGTTGTACTTTTTATTTCGCTGGATTTTAAACAGCCGCATTATCGAAGCCACTCGCGACGAAATAATTCAAGGCGCCAAACAGAGTTCCTACCTCTTAGAAACATTACGAGGCGTAAGACAAATAAAACTGTATGGCCAGCAGGATGATCGCCGTCTATCTTGGATGGTGCTATTCATCAACCAGACCAACGCAAAAATCGCAACACAAAAAATTGAAGTCACTCTCAAATTTGTACGAACATTCACATTTGATATCCAGAGCATTATCGTCATTTGGCTAGGCGCACTATTGGTCATCGATCAGGAATATTCGTTAGGAGCACTGGTAGCGTTCTTAGGCTACAAAGTTCTCTTTGAAACTCGAATCGCTACGCTGATCGACAACATCTTCGTTATCCAAAATATTCAGATTCAAGCCGATCGCCTGAGTGACATTGTACTTACTCAGCCCGAGACCAAGAGCGAGCCAACATGTCGACCTCTTCTCTCATTGCCAGCTAGCCTCGAGTGTCAAGAGGTCTATTTCCAATACTCCCTGTTTGAAAGAAATGTCATTGACGGCCTTGATCTTCATGTAGAAGAAGGTGAGTCAGTGGCACTCATTGGCCCTTCTGGCTGCGGTAAATCCACTCTTTTTAATGTGATCCTCGGAATTTATGAAGGTGCCAAGGGCCGAATCCTGATAGGAGGAGAAGAGGCCAAAACTCTAGGAAACGAGAATCTACGGTCACTGGTGGGGGTCGTTCTACAAGACGACATTTTATTTGCAGGTTCGATCGTTGAAAATATTGCTGGCTTTGACAACCAAGTCGATTTTGAGTGGGTCATGCGTTGTGCAGAATTGGCCAACATCTCGAAAGAGATCGACGCAATGCCCATGGGCTACTACACGTTGGTAGGTGACATGGGCACGGTGCTCTCTGGGGGTCAAAAACAACGACTTATGCTGGCTCGTGCTTTTTACAAAAAGCCCCGGATACTGCTGCTCGATGAAGCGACCAGCCATCTGGATGTCGCGAATGAAAGAGCGGTCAATCAGTCGATCAGGTCATTAAATATGACTCGGATTTTCATTGCACACCGCCCTGAAACCGTCTTGTCAGCCGATCGAATCCTGCTGATGGACAAGGGCCGAATAGCCTCGACTCTCACTCCAGCCGAGGCAGCAGATTACTTACAATCAATGAACGAGATTCAATAGAAAACTCGCCGCCGGAGACTGGGAGGTACCTTAAACCTCCCGGTACTTGTTCAGTGTCAACGCCCCGCCTAACGGCCCCCTTGGAGTACCGACTGTATCGAGCAATTGCAGCATCATCAATCCAGGTAAGCGCCTGCGCCACCACAGGCTCATGACATTGGTGTGTAGTCGTCCCTCTCCTTGAACGCGTGAAAAAGGTTCGAGAGGTGTACCGACTAAGTAGTCTAGGAGAGTATGACTGGACTTGCCCCTACCAAACCGGACACCATCTCTCCGTTAAATTGATGCTGCCGCCAAGCGCCTGAACTCTCTCGGTGAGCGATAGTTCAAAGCGCTGTGCGGATGCTGCTCGTTGTAATGTTCGAAGGCAATGGCCAGGTTACGCAGTGCCGTTTCTCGATCCAGCTTGGGCATGTGCGCCACGTAGTATGGAAAACCAGACTAATGAAGCCGATGGGGTCAACATGCACGAGGAAATGCGTCGTGCTTTCGCGTTACTGTCGGGCAAGTGGAAACTGGAGATCATGTGGCTGCTCAACCAGCGAATCTATCGCTTCGGGGAGCTGAGAAAGGCCATACCTGGCATCACCCAGCATATGCTGACGGCGCAACTGCGCGAGCTGGAGGCGGACGGATTGGTGTCTCGCACTGTGTTTGCGCAAGTGCCACCCCGTGTAGAGTACGAGATCACGACCAAGGCCCGCGGCCTGGGCCCCACGATGCAGGCGCTGGCCGCCAGGTGGAATGAATACGGCAAGAGCGTGTCGGCCAAGCCCGTTGCGCGCGGGCGTCCAGCCAAAGCGGTGCCAGCATCCCAATAACGTCCCCGCTATCCGTGTAAGGTGAACGGCTTGAACATGAAGGGTATCGCCGATCAGAGACGGGTCAGCGCCATCGAGTATGCAAGTGAGCAGCTCACGCTCTGCTGGCGTGTTCGTAGAAAGCTTCGAGGCCTGTAATGCGCTCGCCGCTGATCGTTTCAACGACGTCCTGAATGATCTGCGCGAACGTCTCTACGCTTGCATCAAGGGCCTCAATACAGGCCAGTCGGCCAGGTGACCAGTCTAAAACAGAGCACTTGGGGTACCTCCCGAGCAGTGCAGCCAGCGCCTTCTCAGGTGGCATGTCCTGGATGTACATGACGTCAAAATACGGGGCACTGTTTTCCCAGAGCGGGTACACCAGAACCCAGGCATCAACTGGACTGGGAAACCGAAGAGTGACGTAGCGTGATGCCCACACAGGGCCTTCACACTTGATCAGACGGATAACTTCCAGGATGGACCGGCAATCGGGTATCCGATTTTTGCCTTCGAAGATATCTACCAAAACCGCCACCATGGCCGGGTTTTCGCAGGCGCGGCAGGAGGACTGTCCGGTTTCTCATAGAGCGCTTTCGCGATCAGATGAGTCCGCTCAGCCTGTTCGTCCAGCCACTCCTGGGAGCCGATCCAGTGATCGTGCACGGCCTCAAGGAAGTCTCGTTCCAGAGGCAGTCCCGAGGCATCACCCATCACCGTGGCCCAGGCCTCACAGCGGGGACACCAGGCCGTTGTGTGGGTGAACCGAGTGACTTCGGAGGCGGCGAAGCTGGCGTAGCAGCCATAGCAGGCGCAGGTGCTGCTGCTTTCGATCTCGGCCTGATTGCGATTGGCATGTTCGTAGGCCGTGTAGGTATCACTCATTCCAGAAATCTCGTTTTTGCAGGTAGTGTGCCCCACCCTACTCGCCTGTCCTTGAAATGCTCAATTTGCCCCTAGAGTAGCGACTCCCTTCGAGCGCCTGGCACCTGACATCAAGCTGCATGAAGGACCGGACGTGCGCCCGGCAGCCGGTGTTCATGCAGGCGTTTTCAATCCTCGAGGTTTTCGGCCAGGAAAGCGATCAGTTCCATGGGACTGCGGCTGTTGATCACGTTGTAGATCGGGTCGCGTTTGGACCGGGGCAGCTTCTTCACGCAGCTCTTGGCTGAGGCCCGCACGGCTTCGTCCGTTCCGTGGATACGGGCGGCCAGTAGCAGAATCAGGACAGCATCGGAGAGGTTCATGAAGATCAGTGGCTCGGGGGATCTGGACGTGAATGTATCGGCGGGAGGAGCCGTTTCTCCAGGCGCATGCTGGGACAAGGCTCCATTAGCCTGAATTAGAGTCGCACTGTTCGTTATTTTCACGTGCAATGAGCGCTAGGGCGATAGCGACGGGCTGATACGGTGCATCAGGTTTGCCGACATCGTCTGTACGATAAGTCTGCGGCTACCCTGCTGAGCCGTGGCGGAGCGAAACGTTGTCAGTCTGCCCAGGATATACGCTCACCTATGCAGCACTATCAGGATGAGCCATCCGGTGGACAATGCGCATTGGCATCAGATAATTTTCCCGACGGCCAACAAGGCGTTGGCTACTTTTCATCAATCCCCAAATTAGAGCTACGCATGGTACCTGTTCGTAAGCCCCAGCATTTAGGAGCGCTAAGGGAGGTTTTACACCCTTATCATTACCTACTGTGCGTCGACCTTGAGGCTACGTGCGATGAGGAGGCCAAACCGGGAGAACCGCCCCGCCAGTTGATCGTGCATCGTGAGGCGATGGAAACGATTGAGATTGGCTTGGCAGTGATCGACCTGTCATCGCTCCAGGTGGTCGACCACTTTCAAAGCTTTGTCCGGCCCACCCTGCACCCGGTGCTCACCGACTTCTGCCGAAAGCTCACGACGATCAAGCAAAGCGATGTTGATGCTGCTCCTGGCTATGCCAGGGTGGCTCAGATGCTTGATGCTTTCCTAGAGGCCTACCCCAATTCAATCTGGTGTTCGTGGGGTGATTACGACTACAAGCAGCTTCAGAAAGATGCCGCACGTTTGCACTGCAAACCGATGCTGGACGGGATGCTTCACACCAATTTGAAGAAATGGCACTGGAAGGTTTTCGAATGCCGCGCGATGGGCCTGCAGCCTGCCGTGGAGATGCTAGGGCTCGAATGGGAAGGCACCTACCACCGCGGCATCGATGATGCCCGCAACGTGGCAAATGTGGCCATTCACCTGCTTAGCTGACCATGGTCAAAATGCATAGGGGCCCCGTTATCAACAGGGTGCCAGCACCGATTTGTTGACGATCGAGCGATGAGCCAGTCAGCGACAGCGCAACCACGCGACCATGGCTCAAGCCAATGACATTCAGTGGCTCACGCATTTAGCCCTAAGCTCCACTGCTCGCTGCACCAGGATCCAGCAAATGCCGTGCGACATCGGCAAATGCTGCGAAGCAGGTGTCGTAGTCAGGTCTCTCATGAGCGTAAAGCAACGGCAGGAGCCGTTGTTCAAAATTTGCTTTTAAACCCTCATGGGTCGCGGCGATCTTAAGGGTCTGTTGCAAGACCCCGAATGGATCTGCTTCAAATTCAGGATGCTGCCTTCCGAACTCACGGACATCCTTAGCCACCGACGAAGCAAAGACTCGTGTGGCAGGCTCGAGCGCTTCGGGATAACTCGTCGCGATACGCCACACATCGTATACATGGCGAACCAGTGCTGTGTCGAAAGCACCAGACTGGCGCCCACCCCAGCTACTTGCGCAGCGACGCAGCAGCGACAGCACTTTTTCCGCAAGGGTCTCTGCTACGGTGATGCATTCCATGGGGAACAGAAAAGGCTCGTTGCTCCCGCTCAGTTTCTCCAGCATGTAACCCAGATTCTGCGTTTGCGAAGGGATCATGGGAGGCCGGTGTACGAGCTCAATCTTCAGTTGCGGGCGCAGCGCACCTGCCACATCCTGAAAATGTGCGTCGTACGATACCCACAGACAATAGTAACGGCTGTTGTCCCTACAAGTTGGATTGCCATCCTCTGCAACCCAATGGAAACCTAGCCCGGACAAGGCTCTCTCGACCTCTGCGTGTAGCATCTTCAGCCGGCCACGATCCCCCAAATCCTTGGCAAAAGCGTAGCCTTCAGGTGGGGAGAGCAATTCGATCTTGATGTCAATGTCCTCAGACATCCTTTCGATCAGGCCATAGGCCTTCGAAAGACAGGTACCGCCCGCGAAAACCATTCGCGTAGCAACATTGACCTCTGCTGGTTTGGGGTCGCCCTTTTTCCGATTCAGTTGCCTGGCGACATGCGTGACTTGGATTCGCGAAAGGGCATGAAGGGCATCAGTGATGTGCTGATCTTTCTCTGCGACAGCAGCTGGCATGCTTTTCAGAATGCCAGCCGTCGACGCATCTTCAATACTAACCCGCAGCTGCTCTGAAAGCGTTTTCATAGACTACCGTGTTGTTCCCCACAATCACTTTACGGGAAATACGTCGGCGGCCTGTATTGACGACCGTCCCCATAGGGATCTGAGTCGACTTACCGCTGTTGTACTCGGCAACAAGAGTACTGGGTGCGATCGAAATATTCAGCTTGCGGAATAACTCTGCAACAATCATTTCCAACGTGCCAGCAGGCGTTGGCTTGCCCGTGTACTGGTTGATGCGAGTTTTCGCGAACGCACCCTTGCTGACACGCACAAGCATACCGTTGGCAACAAACCGGGCCAGAACACGACCGACTTGCGAATCGCTCCCCATGCCTGAGAACTCCGAACGCAACACGACCAAGTCTGCACGCTGCTTGATTGAACGACTCATGCGGTCTTCGAGTTTCATGTACGAGCTCCTAAAACAAGCTATCGACCTCAAGGTCACTATAGACCTTAACCGCAGATTTGGCCAATGAGGCCGGGCCTATCACCTGCCAAAACCTGCGCATCCATGCGCGAAATTCTAATGCAAAAAAGTGGTGACGTAGACGTTTGTTCGTCGGTAATCCGCTGTAGCAAAGCAAGGCTACCGCCCCTTGCCATCTGACGCACACAGCGTTCACGCTGCCGGCTACACAGATCCAAGTTGACACTTCGTACGCCTACATCGAATGCAAGCGTCTTGGAGGTACTGATCGGTCTGTAGGGGTCTACTGACCATGGACACCTTTCTAGGGGGTTCTACCCCATTAACACGGACACTTTCGAGTAAGCTCACATCGAGCTGAAGGGCGTCATCTCGACTATGCGGCGACTCATATCCAGCACACGTACAAGGCGCTCAGCTACTAGGGCCAAGCCTAGGTTATAGTCGCGGCCGAATTAATAGGACAATTTCAGGGCACTGATCGACGGCGGCCAGACCACCACCCTGGAGAACCTAGCCCGCGCAGGCGGCAACTCGATGCTTATCAATCACTGAGGGGACCCGGAAGTCAATCGGCTGGAGTAGCTGGAGAAGGAGTTCAAGGTAGATGGGGGAAAACATACGTACTCCATGGGGGATTCCACAAATTGAGTACAGCCCGCCTGCTGATTTAGATGCTAGACTTCAATCCAAGCCGACGAGCTACCTGCAGATATGGAAAGCTTGAGTATTGCCCGAGAGCTTTATAACACCGCATTCGAAGCCACGCCCTAATCATGAAAGGACAGGATAATGGTAGACCCGATAACAGTGGGAGCAGGAGCAGCAGTAACAGCTTACCTATCCAAGGACGGAGTTTCAAAACTTCTCGGACCTACTGCAGAGTATCTTGGCGGCGAACTGAAAAACTTCGTAGCAAAGAGCCAAGAGAACCTAGGAAAAATCTTCGCAAAAGCGGAAGAAAAAGCAGGAAGCAAGCTCGATACGGATGGGACCGTAAACTCCAGGGTACTCAAACACGTACTGGATGAAGGAAGATTCTCAGAAGATGAGCTTTTTGCAGAATATTTTGGCGGTGTTCTTGCATCCGCAAGAACGGAGGACGGAAAGGACGATCGTGGCGTTTATTACTCTGGCATCATCCAGTCAATGTCAGTTTACCAATTACGCTTTCACTATTTCTTCTACAACTTAATGTGGGGCTTAGTCAAAGGAAAGTCTGTCGACCTAAACAATTATGACGGCCGATTCTCTTTGGATCTGATCGTTCCATGCGAAGTCTATGAGCGTACGTTCGATGCAATGCCATCAGACGCCGAAATGGGGATCATAGGTCACGCTTTAGCCGGCCTGAGTAGGCTAAATCTAATCGAGGATAACTGGAAATTTGCGACCCCTAGCTTACTGAACAAGGAGCACATACAGGTATTGACCTCCTCATTTTTCATAACACCATCGATTCCAGGGCTCGAGCTTTTCCTCTGGGCGCACGGCCGCGGGGAGAAAGGGTTGTCAGAATTTATGGCGTTGGACCTCGTAGGACGAGATGAGCTCAACATACAACAGAAGCACCTTGCTAGGTTTAAAACGCCAGAGGAGTTCGCAGCGACTCAGCGCGGTAGATCAATCCGGGACTGAACACCTAAGCCGAAGAAGCAATCTGCCACCTTGTCGAAAACAATACAGTGTGTTGTTCACGTTATGGTCGCCGCGCGCAAGGCCTGTTAACCGGTTTACCAACCTGCGTACAGTTGCCTCCCAGAGCTGGCGATCGCTTGATGATCTCAGGCTGTTTAACTTCGCCAAAAGCCGCACCTGCAAACCAGTTTTCCTGCTGAAATCGCGCGCACTGCTGAAGAGGATCTGATGTTTCTCTCTCAGGAGCCTCGCCATGTATCAACCCCACCCGCGTCACACGCCATTTGCGGCCTCCACTGCTTCCTCGCGACCATTGAAAGGTGGCATCAAGTCAAGCTACGCCCTCTTCCTATTTCGCGCTGACTCATGTGTGCTCAATCCATCGTCTCAACTCTTCGGCCTCCGCCTGGCGGCTGAGCATTGCTACACCTCTCCTCGGTGCTCGCGCGTGCAGGCGGTGAAGCCATGAACCTGACTACGCGCAGATACCTCAAGCTGCTGGCGCTGATTGTCTTTGTGCCCATGGTGTTCGCTGTATTGAGCGTGCTCGTGGGGAGCCTGGTGACGGTCGGCGGGCTTTCCCTCATGCGCTTTGCACAGTGGCAGGAGTGGCAGATCCACAACTACTGGCTCTTCCTGATCGCTCGCATCGTGTTCTTCGGGCTCGCTGCGTGGGGCTGGGTGTGGTTTCGCCGCCGGACGCTCAAGGTTCAGCCGGTCTTTCTCCACACTGTGAAAAGGGCTGAAGTGACCGCAGTCTTCGGCATCCTGCTGATCGAACTGGTGCGGATCAGTGCGCTGTGGGAGAGCCTGGTATGACGCTCTACACGAACGACTACCTGGAGTTCTACCTAACCCTGGTGGGTTGGCTGGTCAGCAATGGCATCTGGAACGTGCTGATGGACTCGGGCTTCTTCGCGTTGCCGTTCCTGGTGATCATTCTGCAGGAATGGTTCAGGGGCCGAGAGGAAGGCGGCGGTGCTGATGCGGCGCTGGCGGCCAGCGCCAGCATCGAGCATCGCCTGTGGTTGGCGACTGCGGTGGTGATGTTCGCCGGGGTACCCTTCATCACGGTGAGTCTGAGCACCCTGAAGTTCGACCAGAGTCGTTCGGAACAGTGTCAGCATCAAGCCCCCCTGCCCCAGAACACCGGTTGGTCAAAGTCCTTCACCACCCTGAACAATCAGAGTGCCAAGGTGCCGATCTGGTGGTTCTTCGTGCATTCAGTATCCAAAGCGATCAGTGGTGCCGCCGTGGCCGCCATACCTTGCGGGACGGACCTGCGGCAGATGCGCATGGAAGTGAACAACACCCGCCTGACAAACCCGCTGCTGGCTCAGGAGGTGGCCGACTTCGTCGACAACTGCTACGGCTACTCCCGCGCCAAGCTGTTCATGAAGCAACCTGACCTGACCGAGGAACAGACCAACGACATCAACTGGATCGGCTCGCGGTATTTCCTGCAGAACACGGGCTTCTACGACACCTATCATTCCAAGACGCCCCGCACTGCATGGCCCTATGACCCGAAACGGGATGCGGGGCTGACACAAGTGCCCGACGGTGGAGGCTACCCGACGTGTAAGCAGTGGTGGAATGACAAAGATATAGGGTTGAAAAGCCGACTCCTTGCCGAAGTGGACAGTTCCCTACTGGAGCGCTTCACAAAGTGGGCCACCTTTACCAGCAAGGACAAGGTGGACGAAGCGCTCATTCGGCAGGTGGTGTCGCCAAGGAATCAGCAGATGACCCAAGGCAAGGTCTATACCGACTACGGCGGCAGGATTGGTTCCTCGATACCTGACGTTGCCGCCAGGGTAACAGGAGCAGTGGGAACGACCATGGGCACGCTGACGAACCTGCCGGCGATGGACGTGGTGCGCCAGGCGCTGCCGATGATCATGGCCTTCTTGAAGATGGCGCTGGTGATCTGCATTCCGTTGGTGCTGGTGCTCGGCAGCTACGACTTGAAAGCGCTGGTCACGATATCGGTAGTGCAGTTTGCACTGATCTTCGTGGATTTCTGGTTCCAGTTGGCACGCTGGATGGACAGCACCATCTTCGATGCCTTGTACGGGTCCGGCTCGCCTCATGCGAACCTGAACCCGTTGATGGGGTTGAACAATGAGCAGGCCGACTTTCTTTTGGGTATGGTGATGGGAGCAATGTTTCTTGTCATGCCTTCTTTCTGGATGACATCGTTAACTTGGGCCGGGCTCCAAACAGGTCAATTTCTCAAAGGTGTGGCTGAGGGAGTGAATAACCCGCTTCAGCACGGCGGTAAAGGTAAGGACATACTAGAGAGAAACATAAGAAACTCACTAAAGAAGAATCGAAAATAATCCAGTTACGGATTACGATGAAAGGCTGGATCGTTAATATTTTCAAGGGAGTAAGGGTCGGGAAAGAGGTTATCATCATTAAAGCTCTCTACAACCCCTTCTTCCTCCGCGTCAGATTCATTAACAATCATTTCCTTAGCCAAAATAATAGAAATTACTGCGATTGCGGTCCAAAAAGCTAAGTATAAGAAAGCACCAATCAAGGACAGCCGGACCAGCCCACCCAGCAAGCTCGCCAACGTGGCGGGCATGCCCTTCTTCATCATCCAACGGAGCACCGGCTCCTCCAGTTTGCGGTAGCTGGCCGAGAGCCAGCCGAAGACAAAGCCGATACGGAAGGAAAGTCCTTTTTTCTTTTTTGCAGTAGCCATGCTTCTGACCTCGCGATTGAGATTTCACTCGTCGTACGGCCTGTTGGTACGACGTTCAAATCAGCTTGGCAGAGGGCTTCAATAAGGGCTTGTAGGATTATTCCCAAATGGCGGTGGATTCGGCAGCAAGAACAAAAAATTTTGGCTTATTCAACCAATTGCAAGACAACTCTCTTTCACTTGAGTGAAATTTCCGAGAGAATCCCAAGTGCTTGTTTTGCGCCCAATCCCACCGCTAGTCTTCGGCTCGTCACTGCTCATCAGTGATCGGGTTTAGCAGCCTGGAAACTAAAACATTGGGCGCATAACGCCACCCTGACGAGACATTTTTGTCTTCGCTTTATGGTGGCTGTGCGCAGGGCACCCTCATGGGTGCGCCGGGTTCCCAATGTTCCGGTCTGCTAACCTGCGTACAGCTGCCACCTCTTCGTTTAGCAGCGATAACTGGCAGTTCCACTTAACATTGGAAGTGCAGACATGTTCAAAGTGACCCCCAATCCGCCGGCAAAATCCAACGCTGCCAGCATCGACTCCCGCGTCGCCGACCGGGCGCTGGCCCACCACAACCTCGGGCCGAATGCAGGTTCGACTCCCACTCCTCTGCCGCCTGCGCCTGCTGTGACACCGCCATGCGTGTGCTCATCCGTTCACCAGGAAGAGGCCTTGGCCGACATTCACTCAATCCTGCAGTCGGCCGCGGCCACGGCTTATGAGAACGCCGACAACCAGACCGGTACCAATCGCCAGTTGGCGATGGGCGTGGTGCACCTGATCGAGCTGGCGCAGTTGAGGATGGACACGGTCCTGAGTCGGCAGGCGGTCAGCGCCAGCCTTTGATCGCGCAGGCGCTTGAAGGAAAAGCGGGAAGCAGGAGCACGGCTTCCCGCTCTACTCGTATCCGTCGGACCTGACGACGATGCCGGCGCCCCGTGCTAGCGGATCTGAAAAACCCGAGAGATCACAGCACGGGCTTTGTCGCCGTCGGCCTCATACAGGCCCTGTAAACAGGACTGGTCAGCGAGTCGATGCAGGCGAAAATGGTTGTAGAACGCCTGGCCCAGTCGCTGCCCAGCAAACAAGCCTTGCTCCCATTGTTCGAGAAACTCGTGGTACCTGGCGCTCTCGACTTCCAGCCGTGATGCGCTACTCGTGTGAAGGTCGACCGCGTATGAATGAGCCGCACCGGCAACGTAGTAAAGGACGTCCCCTGAATACACCAGCGAACCCTGCTCCACCTCAGCCTTGAAACACGCCTTGAGCGCATCCTCCGTCGCAAAGCCGTACCCGGGCAATCGGGATGCTGCAAAGCCTGCAAGCCGTCCCACATTGAAGCCGTCGATCTCTCCCTGCGCCCCAAAGTCAAAGCTCACAGCGCCCGTGGAAAGCAGAACGGCGCAGCCGTGGCCATGCTTGAAGTAGCGTACGCCACCCTCCAGCGTTCCTTGCTCGGGAAGGCCAGAGGCCAGCCAATCGGTAGGGGTCGCCGGCAGTTCGAAACCCGAGCGTTGCATGAGCTGCACGGCCATTCGGACGCTGGCCTGGTAGTCAGAAATCAAACGGGCAAGTTGGGTATTCATGGAGTCTCGAACGGCAGGAAGTGGGTCGCTCCCTCAGCAGGGAGACGACTGCGTGGGCAGGTGCTAACGGCGGTGGCTGAGCCTGTGCCAATGCGCGACGGTTTCCGCGTTAGTCGTACCAGTCGAGCTTGAGGCCGATGAGCTGACGGAAGCTGTCCAGAGCGCTCATGAACTCCGCCCTCTGGAACGAGACTGGCGCCACGCCCTCAAACCAATCGACCTCGGGGTCTGCGTCATGTATCCAGCCGCGCATCACCCCGAACCGCTGCCAATGAATACGATCTTGATCCGCTACCTGTTCGACCGCCACGACAGCGCAGTTCAGATCCAGATCTTCCGAGCACACCAGCAGCGGAACCAGTGTTTTCCAGCCTGGGGCCGTTGAGTAGCTCCGGTCCCAGATCAGCTCGATTTCCCTATCGTTGTCGAGTCCCCAATGCGCGCTTACCAGGTCCATCTCCGTGTTTGGGTTTTGCTGCGGTAGCCAGACCTCAAACGGCAGGCCATCAATGGCGAACGTCGGGTATGGCTCGGTGATGTATTTGGAGGTGTGCTGAACGATGGTCAGGCGATTCATTGAGGAGCTGTCTTCCGTGTTCGAGTCCATGCTCCAACCAGGCTACAGAAGCCTCCAGACTGCGTCCACGCTTCTGCTCACCGACCTTCAGCGTACGGAACCATGATTCTGGAGGAGCGTGCAGCAGACTCCTCAGGTCGCTTTTAAGCAAGGACCAAGGAAACGCTGGCGGCCAATCAGCTCTAGCTGGCATCATCCGGCCATCATTTTGGAACCGAGAGCCAGGACGCCGTGCTTAATCTAATGGATGATGAACAGCTCCGCCTTGCCTGTGAGAGCTTGCTGGAAAACGTCGTGTCACTCCCGGGCAACCAGGCTTGGATCAGTGAAGTGCTGCATTGGATGCAGCGTGTCAGAGATGTGGGTCACGACGAGTTCGTCAGTGAAAAATTCCAGCTTGAGCTTTGGAACACCCAAGCGGTGTCGGCCACAGGAATGGGCCACGTCGACATCTCCAAAGTGGCAGCCGATGCTGAGGTAGCAGAACAGCTCTGGCAGTTGAAGGTCAGCTACGCGAACACGCCCGCCCCGCTGGGTCGCGAAGTACTGATCAACAATGCCTGGTCCAAAGTCTCCAGCCTCGTCGCACAACTTTCAAAGCGTCGCCCCAGACTGAAGATGTACCGCCTGTTCGCGCTGCTGTGCCCAGGCTCCTTCACCACTATCGCTGACTTTCGCAAGCTGTTGGACCTCGCCTCTCAAATGGGCGTGAACCACTCAGGCGAGGTTCGCCCCGCAATGCACAGGCTGGTGCTAGAACGCCTTGAGGAAGTTCTCGGTGCGGCCCCTGATGCGCTGAGTCATGAAGGTGTAACTCGACTGACCCTTCCCTGGTTCCTATACGCCTCCTACGTGCAGAACCAAGAGCAGGAAGCCACTGAGATTTCAGAGCCAGATAGCCGCGACGAGCGACTCAATCCATTGCCTCCCGAGCGCCGGCGACGTGGCATGCTAGCCATCGGCGGCGGTCTGGCAACGATCCAGGCGATGATTGAATTTCTGGCTCATGGCAGCACACGGGATGACTTCATTGAACATCTGCATTCAATGAGCCCACAGTCCAAACGCTCCACCCTGAATACCCAACTCAACGCTCTGATCGCGGAATGGGGGGTGATCCGGGCAGATCAGGCAAGTCTGCATCTGACCTCACGCGGTGAGGCGCTGCTGGAGTCAGGCGACCCGAACGAAGTGATCGACTGGATGATCACACGCATCCTGGGCTTCGACTACCTGCTCAAGGCGCTCAGTTTTGAGCGATTGAGCCGTCGCGATGCACTGCTCAAGCTGCGCGAAGCCAACCCCAACTGGAAGTCAGACTTCGCTCCAGCAAGCCTTTTCAACTGGCTACGCGCGCTGCATCTGATAGAGATCGCCGACAAGTGGGTACGTCTGACCGCCCTTGGTGAGCAGTGGGTCCAGCGCATCGACTGGACACCCGAGCCACTTCAGGTCGAGGAAGATATAGATTCGTTGATCGCTCTCCTCCCAAACCTGGCTTGGAGTGAAGATGTCGAACGCCCAGCGCTGGCGGAGATCATCCAAGCCTTCGACTCAAGCTTGCCCTTCTCGCCCAGCTTGATCGGCCAGCTCGATGCCGGGCTCTGGAGCCATCCTCGCAGGCACTTTGCAGTGCTCACAGGTCTGAGTGGCGCTGGCAAGACACAACTGGCCCGCGGCTACGCCCTGAGCCTCTGGCAGACTGAGCAACAGCCCTCGGATGGTCTACTGATCGTCCCCGTGCAGCCAGGCTGGCACGATTACTCAAGCCTGTTGGGGTACGTGAATCCGCTGGAAAGCGAATCCTATGTGCGTACCCGCGTTCTGGACTTCGTCCTGCAGGCTGCCTCGGACCCCACTCGCCCTTACACCCTCGTGCTCGACGAGATGAACCTGTCCCACCCCGAGCAGTACCTGGCGCCCTTCCTTTCTGCGATGGAGACGGGCGAATGCATCGACCTGCATGGCCAGGCAGAAGCCATCAATGGCGTACCCGCCACCATCGCCTACCCGTCCAACCTGGTGATCATCGGCACGGTCAACATGGACGAGACCACTCATGGGCTGAGCGACAAGGTGCTGGACCGGGCCTCGGTGATCGAGTTCTGGGACATTGATGTTCATGCCTATCCGGGCTGGGACAAGGCGGACCTTGCCACGGAGCAGTTGGCGACGCTACGCGAACTGATGGAGCGGCTGATGACGGTCCTGCGCCCTGCCCGCCTGCACTTTGGCTGGCGAACCCTGCACGACATCATCGGCTACCTGCAGCAGACCCAGCACGGTGGAATCATCGAGTTCCAGGAGGCCCTGGACCAGGCCATCTACTCCAAGATACTGCCCAAGCTACGAGGTGAGGACTCACCTCGCCTGCAGAAGGTCTTCAAGGAGCTTGGTGACACTCTGGAGCGCTACAAGCTGGAACGGTCAGCAGTGAAGGTCAGTGACATGCTGCAGGACCTTCTGCACAGTGGTTCAACGCGGTTCTGGCGGTAATAGCGGATGCGACTTTATTGTCACTGTGCCAGCGATGCAACACGCCTGGAACTGGTCCCCGACGAGCTCACTACAGGATTCATCGAACAGGGTGAGTACTTCATCCCGGTGCATCCTGGCGCGCAGCTGTACATTGATGACCAGTCCCTTGAGGTCGTCCTGCACGGCAGCTCGCAGGCTTGGCGCTGGTCGGTGGGATACTACGCTGGTGAGGTCGCGGGAGAGTTGGTCGATGCCGAGGGCAATCCGTTGGCGACCTACCGCCTGGACGTGTCGCCTAATCCAGGCAAGTTGGGCGCAAAGATTTTCGCCGGCATGCTGCAGGACATCGCCGACTTCGATCCACAGTTGCTGTACGGATCGGAGCAGGCCCAGAGCTTGATCGGCACCGACGGCCTACTGTCCAACCCTCACCTGCAATACGCCAGGCTGCGCCGTTACTGGAAGCCGATCGTCGATGCCTATGCCCAGGTGCTGCGCAAGCCTCTGACCAGACTGCACCGCGAGCGCCGTTCAGCGCCTGCTCATCAGGTCAAACGCATGGACGCCACCACGGTCCGCAAGGCCATGGGTTCTCCCAATGGCCTAGCCCTGCTCCACCGTGATGTTTTGACGCGCCCGCCCCTCAACACTGTCAACCTGGATGTGGCCTTGGCCCAAGAGACGCTGGACAACCCCGCCAACCAAGCGTTGGGGTTGGTTCTGCATGAGGTGCTGCGCCGCTGCAACAGCGTCATTGCTGACTTCTCGGCGCTGGAAAGCAGTGAACGAGCCAGCGAGACCCGTACGCCCCTGGCGCCGCGTCTGCGCCGACGCATTCAGTTCCTGAGTCAGTTGCGCCAGCGCCTGGAACGTCTCGCCAACGCCCCTCTTTTTCGTCAGCTCAGTCAGCGGCGGCTATCGGCCGCCGGCCTCAACGCCATTTCTGCTCACCCCGACTATGCCCGCGCCTACCGGTTCACCTGGTACGCGCTGCGTGCTGGCGTACAGGGCCAGGCATCGGCTGAGTCGCTTTGGATCAGCCCCACCTGGGAGATCTACGAACGCTGGTGCTATGTGAAGATTCTGGAGCAGTTGCGCCGGTGCTATCCGCACCTGCGCTGGACTCAATACAGTCCCTCTCAGAAGGTTGATCGTTTTTTCTGGCGAGGTGCCGACGACCAGCAGGTCATTGATGTCTGGTTACAGGCGCGTTGCCCAGCGGTCGATCTACCTGACTGGCAGGGGTTTACCAGCCTGTCCCGTGAGCGAAACCCTGACATCGCCATTACCCTGACTCGCAAGGATCAACCTGCTCGCTTCATCGTCCTGGATGCCAAGTACCGGTCATCACGCACCAACGTGCTGAACGCAATGGAGTCCGCCCACCTGTATCACGACAGCTTGCGATGGAGAGGACGCCAGCCGGATCTGGCCCTGCTGCTCATTCCGCGAGCCAGTCAGGTACAGGTCCTGAAGGCGCCAGCCTTTCACGCAGAGCATGGGGTGGGAGTCATCGAGCTGGGCAACGCAGAAGATGCGTTGAGCATCGCCCATTACTTGCAGCAGCGACTGGACGTTACTCCCTGACATAACATTCAAGCGCTGGCTACCCGGTGCGCCAACGGACTACTGACGCTCAGGCCTCAAACACTGAAACCGTGTATTCCCCCGGCTTTATCCTTAACGTTTTCGTAGTGGATCAGGCCACCGATGTCCCCTGTGAGCGCCTCACTCGCGGGTGCGCCCAGCAGGAGCGCCTGCATCGGTTTGATGACCTTCCTTCTGACATCATCAATGGTATTGACGCCCATCAGGGCTATCGAAAAAGCCCAGGAACGCGCTGCCCTGTCTGCATCGCCGAAGACGAACAAGGAGCCGTCCTGCAGGATCTCGTTTTCATCCTTCAGCGGGAACTCCAGAGGACCGAAAACGATCGAGGTGACCTCATCCTCCTGCGTAACTCGCCCCTCAGCGGGGTCACGAAGCTTGGCTGGCAGATACCTATGGTACAGAGCAGATTTATTACGCAGATAAGCGTGAAGCATCGATTGCTCCCTCCTCGGAGCATTTGATCAGTGTGTTTCCATCACACTGAAGCCGTCACCCCTTCAGAGGCAACCTAGAGACCAGCATGGACCATGCAAGACATTTCGGAGACTAACCGATCAAGCCCGCCCGATACCATTAGATCGGCTTGATCGACACCACCTCAAAATACCGGAACTTCTTCTTTCTCGCCTCGGCCTTGGCTTCCTGCTCGGCCGTGAAGGTGCTCAGGGTATTGGCGTCGTAGGTGAGGACCTCGACCTTGCCTTCGAACTCCTTGGTGGCGTGCAGGATCACGCGCAGCTTTGGGGAGAGCGGCTTGGACATGGGCCGGCGTGTGCGGGCAGCAGTCGGGGCCTGAACGGGTGCCGGAGGTGGGGTTGGGGTGAACTCGATTTCAGGTACAGATGCTGGGATCGGTTTGGCGACTGGAGTGGAGGGACCGAAAAGCGCCAAGCGCATTTCTTCCTCGCTCAGTTCTGTGCTCATTACATGTATCTCTTAATCGATAAACAGTGTGCGGGTGTATCATCAGCCTAGCCGGTATGAGTTTTTCATCTACTCAAGCAAACCAGCTGGGATATTTCCTACTTCAGGTAACCGGCAGTTTCAGGCGCACGGCCTTCATTAGGCTGTCTTGCAGACGTGTCACGGCAAAAGTTATTTAACTTTCAGCATCAATGGCCTGATCGATTGTAGCCACGATATCGGCAAGCGACATCTCGAAGTAGTACTTGCTAGGTGTACCGCCATTGGCAAAGTGCAGATACCCGTCCATACATCGAAATGTGTAAGCACCGATGCGAAGGGTTGACTCACTTTCATCCTGCACATGCCGTTTTAGCGCCAGCAGTTGGCTCTTGTCGAACGCCAATGTGAAAGGCTTTTGCCAATAAGTGGTCAGCGTGATACCGGGCATGTCTACCTCTTTTCCTTGAGTGCCGATTACCTATCGGCGGCGACTCCAAAAGCATGAGCAATTGCCGCCCGAACCAAATGCTCGCACGTCACACGAGCCGGCCATTCAACGCCACCGGTGTTTCAGGCTTGATCCCCTCTCCAAGAACATCGCTGCTCACAAACCGATAGGCAACCTTCCGACGATGCTGGTTTACTATCGCGCTGCCCTGCTGCGGGCATCGCATAACCGGTTACTGCACATCAAATCAATGGAGCTTCATCGTGAATCGGAATCTCAAGCACACCGGCCTTTATCTGCTGCTGGCCCTGGTCAGCGCCTGTTCGACTCTTGAGCCCTACCGCGCTCCTGAAACGGCACCTGCTCCTCCTCCTGAGGTTACAGGGTCGGTCCCGCAGATCGACAACTGCTCCGTTGGCTGCCCCACCGGAGGCAGCAACGTCACGCTGGTCAGGGCCGCCTACACGCTGAACAACGATGCGCAGACCAAGTTTGCCAAGTGGGTGGCGTATCGGGTGACCAAGGACACGCCCTACCCCAATCGGCCACGCAACTGGAAAACCGATCCGGACATTCCTGCCGGCGAGACCTTGGACGATGCCGACTACAAGCTGGCCAATGAAACGCTGAAGACCGACCGCGGCCACCAGGCGAACCTTGCCTCCATGGCCGGCGTCAGTGACTGGCAGACGTTGAACTACCTGTCCAACATCACCCCGCAAAAGAGCGACCTGAACCAGGGTGCGTGGGCCAGGCTGGAAGACAAGGAACGGGCACTGGTTCAGCGGACAGGGATTGATTCGGTGTATGTGCTGACGGGCACGCTGTACGAGCGCTACATCGGTACCCTTCCCAGCACCACCAAGCAGCACACCATCCCCAGCGGCTACTGGAAGATTATCTTCACCAACAGCACGCCAACCGAGGGGACCTTTGCGGCCTTCATCATGGACCAGGACACCCCTCGTGCGGCCAGCTTCTGCAGCTACCAGGTCACGGTTGAAGAGATTGAGCAGCGGTCCGGGTTGAAGGTCTGGACGACATTGCCGGCGGCCGAGCAGGCGGCGCTCAAACCTGTTCGCGGACAGTTGGCGAAAGAGATCGGCTGCTAATTGTCGCAATCATATAAAGTAAAAATGAGAAAAACAATGAGCTACGAATTACCACAGAAAGGTAATCCTCACAAGTTAACGGTTAATCAACATACTTTCCCTAAGACGAGTATCGCTCGCTTCACTGGTCAGTCAGGGATGGTCCAGTTATTTCATATGAAGACCCGGAAGGTGCTTCCCATGAAGCCCACTGATCAAGTTTTCTGCGCTAAACGTACGTGGGATCAGAAATCAGAAGCTGTGTACATGAAAGCTATCGAGGATGCTTACCAAACCCTGATATCAACTATCCTCGCTGGTCGTACAAAAAGAATTGGCCTGATTGAAGGGATCATAATCAGTGAGTTTTATTGCCTCTGGAATATCCGGGCGCTCCTGAAGCAACGCCCAATAACAGACCAAAGCCTTACCGACCACGGGATAATTGGGGTGAGGCGGCATTATACAAAGGATGAGCACGAGCGCTTGGAGGCCGCAGGTGTGAGTGCTATTCGCCCAGACTTAACATTTCCAGGACGTTTTTTGGCGGGTCCGAAAATCATGATGAATGTGGATATGGCAGTTGAGGGTATGGGAGATGCCAAATGGGGAATTCTCCAAGCGACTGACGGAGAGTTTATCGTTCCTGACAACTTCAACAACCGACGGATAGTACCAGTCTCACCAACCATCTGCCTTTGGTCTAAAACGAATCAGGAAATTGAACTACTTAATAGAAAGGCGGTGGCAGAAATTAACAGAGCAGCTATCGAAACGAGCATCGACTACTACTTCGCCAGAGACCTCTCACGCTGCCCCATTTAGTCGTAAAAACGCGTAAAGTTCACATAGGTACTTCAGCTTCTTGATTAGCAGTACAACAGCAGAGCGGCGGCTGCGTATTCCAATCCTCAGAGGCGGCTCAGTTCCCGAGCCGTGCGGTCGGTGGCGAGACACATTTTCTAGACCTGCTCATCACGTTCGCTGCGTCCGACCACCAGTGCCGGCGCCATGATCATCCATCATAGGGTTGAGCGGATGATCAACCCTTCTTCGAAACCGCTGGTGCGCCAGCGCCAGGGAATATCATTTTCATTCGCGAAGCGGGTTTCCTTTATCACCGGTGAATCGTAGTGCAGCCGAAAAACCGGCGCCCTTAACCTCACCTACCACCGGATGATGGTCCTTACCGGCAGCACCAAGCAGCACAACATCCCCAGCGGTTACTGGAGGATTATCTTCACCAACAGTATGCCGACCGAGGGGACCTTTGCGGCTTTAATCATGGGCCAGGACAATCCTTGAGCAGACAACGTCTGCAATTACCAAGTAACCGTTGAGGAGATTGAGCAGCGTTCCGGCTCGAAGGTCTGGACGACGTTGCCGGTGGCCGATCAGGTGGCACTGATTAGCAGGGTCAGCCGCATGTCACCCATTGTGTGATATGCGGCTGCACCACTCATTCAGTCTCGTATACGCAACTAACTACCGGGTTTACTCATACGAGCCCGTGTCATGCAGAAGTGAGCTACGCCAGCAATCACAACCTGAAGAATGCGAGCACCAGATACCCGAACTTCAAAAAGACCTTTGCCCATTCCAGTAGCCGATCTGCAAAGCCTCGCACGGCCAACGGCGGCCCATTGGAGGTCGACTCCGACGAGATCACTCGAACTTCAGGCTGGTTAGAAGGTACACAGATAGGCACGAAATCGTGGCCTGGATTCATTTCTTTGGAGCAAGTAATGCAGATACAGCGATGTTTATGGCTCATGACAGTCATCCCATTCGAAAGTGGAAAATTTTTCGACAGGGGATCAGCGAAGGCGGTGTTTATACCCGCTGAGCTCAGGACCATCCGTGAAGAGCGGGGCACGAAAGAACGCTCGTTGAGAACGAGCATGAAGAGAGCTGAGTTTAGCCAGGACACTCAGGCAGTAAACGAGGAACGCGACCCAGAAACGATACCGCCGGACAAAAAAATCAGATGTCCCAAAGACCTCGACTGCATGATCGAGAGTAGACAGAGCCAAAAGTGCACATTGGACTCCTCTCCGCGCAAGACGCGTCGGCTCGAGGCCGCTGAGAACTACGATACCCATCTCGGCCCACTGCTCTGCGTCATTGTCAGCTTGTTCAGCGATACGATTCAGTCGAGCGAACTCGACTCTGAGCTCAGCCGTCACCACGTCTAGCAGCTCAGGTTCCTCTGCGGAAGACGCAACATTTTGAGTGGTTGATGATCGATCGTCCATATGGATTCTCAGTAGTTGCCGCCTGTCCACCTTAGCGATTCTGAAGCGCCAGCACAATCCTCTTCCACAGAAAACAGCCTATCGCTATTCATAGCTGTGATCGCCTGAAGCCGAGGATTTCCTATGATGGATTGGGCGTACCTTTCCTGAATCCCTTATTTTATAAGCCTTATAGACGACTCTGTTAGAGCCTGTACCATTTTTGTACCACTGAATATCTCAATGCAGGGGGGAGAAAGAGTGCAAGCTGCTGCCCGGAGACGATGTTCAGTCGCAGTCTGAAACAACGAATCAACCAGTGTGTACAGGCAGCTCCAGCGGACGATAGGTCGAGCTGATATGCGGAATAGCTGGAGAACCCTAAATGCGGAAAACAGGGGGCTCCAGCGCACTCAGTGCTCCCTTCAAGCCCCTATCGGGAACACGATTGGTACGAAAAGTGGTACAGACCTGAGCTCTCCGAAGCACCTCGCCACATCGCAGTTCGTCGAGTTAAGTGGCGAGACAGCAACGCCTCAATTACTGTATACAAATACAGCTATAAGCGTGCACTCCATGATCAGCTCTCGCACCAAAACAGAATGGCTTGCCTACTGGCAGCAGCACCTCGACAACCACCAGTCGCGGCTGGATAACCCTGAGGCATCTGCCTTGATATGGGCAGGGAAATGGCTGCCACGCAGATCATCGATCAGATCGAGAAGCTGGAGATGGACGAGATTGCCAATGCCGTATATTGGCATGCCGTTGAAACCTTGATTGACTGCGAACCAGCCTTCATGACGGCCGGATTCTACGACGTGGTGCCACGACACGGAGGACCAGCTCTCGGGAAAATCAGCACAATGATCTATTACCCGGACGCTACCGAGGATGAGTTCGGCGCATGGGCCGCGCAGGTTATGCCGGAGAACGGAACCCGCAGGCTGGTGTTTCGCATCAATGCCGAGGTATGGGGCATGGACGGGCTCACGATCACAAGACCGGACGGCAGCGTTTACGACTTGGTACTGACCGGCCAGCGCATCAACGGCCGGGAGTACTCAAACATCGACGATCCCGATGTATACCGAGCGCTAGTCGATACCACCCAGATCGTCCTGGAAAACCAAGACTTCGGAGACTACCAACGAGCGCGTCCTCTAATGGCCGCAGCGGCGTTCGTAAAGTGCAGTAGCTGCATGGACCGTTTCGCATTGCGAAAGGACTTTCAGAACTGCAGGTGTCTGGGGTTCATTGTGAGGAGCAGCTCTACCCCCTAGTTACGCTAGCCCCCAACCAGTACAGGATAAACGACGAGTCATCCGTGGCTCGCAGCTAATGTTCAGCCACAGCCCGAAACAACGACTTAGCGAGCAAACTCTGGCGCTCAGATGCATCAATACAGCTCCGTGTAGCTGGCTATTTTTACAGTATTAAGAGACTGCCTTGCATCGAAGCAGAATTTCGGCCATCGTCTAGCAATATCCTGAGCCACATGGACGAACCAATGAAAGCCTCGGAAGTTTTCACCCCCGGCAAATTCCCGGAGTTCACCTACATCGAAGACCACTTGGTCAAGCATGCCCAAATGTTACACGATAGCCTAGACGCCTCACTGGCCGTCACTCTCTCCGGGCCATCGAAGTCTGGAAAAACGGTATTCATCGAGAAGAATATCGGTAAGGATCGACTAATCCCAGTCTCTGGCGCAGGAATAAACTCTCCCAATGAATTATGGGACCGGGTTTTTGCGATAGTAGGGACCCCATTACCCGCCAAGCTAACTGAAACTTCAGGTTTCCAGGGAAGTGCTGCCGGCAAGGTAAGCGGCGGGATTCCGGGAATCATAAATGCAGAGGCCAATACTGGTGGCACCTGGAACAACAGCACCGCAACACAAACAGATACAGCGATTGACTACCTGTCTCTTTTGATCAAGGAACTGGCAGGTACTGGTTTGGTGGTCTTCATAGACGATTTTCACTATGTGAAGCCCGAAGCTCGAGAAGAGATTTCAAACCAGATTAAAGACGCCACTACAAAAGGTGTCCTGTTCGTCTTAGCAGCGGTCCCATATCACGCAGACGATGCAGTAAGGGCAAACTCAGATCTTCGGGGACGAACAGTCAGGCTAGACTTTAACTACTGGAAAGAACCCGAGCTGCTTAAAATTGCAACGACTGGATTTGAAGCACTGAACATCGATATGCACGTAGCTTTCATCAAAGCACTAGCCGCCGAGGCGGCCGGCTCCCCCCAACTGATGCAGGCGCTGTGCCTGAACAGCTGCTACGAGATGGGTATTCGAGAGCGAGCAGCCAAAACCGCCACTCCTCAAGCTGATTTACTCCTAGTTAACCAGGTTTGCACTCGAACCGCACAGATAGTTGATTACACTTCGACTCTCAATTTAATGAAGGATGGCCCCAAGACTCGCGGAACAGAGCGAAACTCTCATGTACTAAAGACAGGAGAAGTCTTCGACGTCTACCCCTTAATCGTAAAAGCCATTGCAGTTACGCCACCCGAGCTGACCATCCGGTATGCCAACCTACAACAGCGAATTACAAGTCTCTGTGCCAACGACACCCCTAGCGGATCAAGCGTGACGGGAGCCTGTGGACATATGTGCTCAATCGCAAATGCATCAGAGGGACGAAATGTTTTAGAGTGGGACGCCGCGCACGACGTCTTAGACATTCTCGATCCGTACCTTCTATTTTTTATTCGTTGGGGTGGTGTCTAAGAAACCAACCAAAGTCGATCGAACACAGCCATAAGACTCTGCTTCACAATCTCCCACAGCATCGAGACTACAAGAAGTCACAGAAAAGGAACTCGGCCAGCATAATGGCGGCCGAGTGCTCCAAAATACCCCCCCAAAGCACGGCCGGCTCCCAGTTCATGATCACTAGCTCACCCGTCGCCTCGGCCTTTCCCTGCCGCTGATTGGCCGTAGTGTAGCGGATATCAACCGTCTCGAAGTGGAAGCCTTCAAACACCCGGCGGATATCCGGACGGTCGTTAATGCTCACGATCACACTGCCCTTGCCGAGCCGCATGAAGTCAGCCGTCCGCTCGTACTCCTCGAACGGGAAATCGACGCCATAGCAGGCCGTCTGCCAACAGGATGGATCCATGTAATGGAAGACTTCGCGAGCACGACCCAAGCCCGTCTAAACAATAGAGCTATAAGTACCTCATTACTTCAGAGCGACCATTACGCATCATCCACATTAGAAACTCAACACCAATAGGACTAATCCGAACAACATCCCCATCTTCCATAATCAATCCATTAGAGGAGAGAAACCCAATGTAAACCGAGCCATCCCAAGAATCTAAAGCGGGGGAATACTTACACTGATGCGCCTCCCACATAGAAAACACATCAACCTTTGACATGCCAGTCCCCCTGCGATCATTAAGCATCTTCAATATAACTATCTGACTCGCAAAGATAAAACTGAAAATACGTTCAAAAAAACAAACCCCACGAGTAAACGCCAAACTCTCCACAAGATAGTCAATTAACTTATCACTATCAATACTGGCAATCTCATTGATCACAAATTGCTTTTGACCTGCTAGCAGGTTTTGATATTCTTTCAAATGATCAGTATTACCAACAGCAGACGAAATTATTTTTTCTGAGGATGCCTCTGGCTGGACAGGGTCCAAAGGAGGAGGAGCAATAGTGACGCCCTTCGCGCCTACTTTCCTCAGCCGTTCCAAAAGACTTTTTATATCTTTCCTAAAAACAAAAACAGACAACACGCCAATAAGAAGAGCTGACTGTGGCCACCCCATACTGCTCCAGAGCTGAAAAATTAGATTAGCCCCTTCCGGTATTTTTAAAGCCCCCGCATCCTCTGACATGCTACCTCCTTAATATTTCATCAACCCTACTAACTGGCGAAGACTAGCATACATCCAGGCGCACTGGATTTCTGCCATATGCCAGCTATGCTCAGCCCACATCCAAAGCATTGAGGACAGCACCATGGGATGGAATGATCATGTGAATTGGGATCTGAATAGCGCTATACAGGATCTCGTGGACGAGGGCTTGTTGATAGAGGGAACAGCAGGGCACGGAATAGCCCGGCAGGTCATCGACCATGGCATAGAGTCCCTCAAGGGCGACCAGATAGGCACTTATAAAAAGTACGTCGAAGGCCCCCTCAAAGAACGGCATAGGCAGTTGGAGATTCAGCGAGTGATCGACTCCAACCCGGAATAGAGCCAGGAGCCAACCCGCGATTAGAACAACCCTCCCAATGCGGCCGGGCCGGTGGTCGCGGTACCGAACGTCTGGCCAGAGACTTTGCCGCCGAACGCGTGCTGCTGCAGGTAGAAGAACCTGGCCGCGCACTGGATGTCGGTCAGCGTTTCAGGCCGGGTCATCTTCTGCCTTTCGAAGATCTGCCGCGAGGACAGTGTAGTGGTCTACCAACCCCAGACACCTATTTAGGCGAGAATCATTGCTGTTAGTAATCAGAAAATCACTCACAGACCCCGTATTCAAAATAGTTGAAAACTAGCGTTCATTTATCAATAACCAAGCACCTCTCGATACTTCTGACCATCGTGGAATTCGACCCATTCAACGACATCGAACGGTAAGTAAAGCTGCATTTTGGCCCGGGAAATTGCGATATACACAGCACAAACGCGCTGATCAAACTCATACACATTTTCGAATTTTTCAGTCGTCAGCAGCTCAGGCGTCAACAGCACGCGGTCGAACTCCATCCCGCCAGCATCCTGCGCCAACATCAGCATGCAACCCTTAGCGGATTGGCCAATGCTCATGCTCAAGCGCGTCATGTCGGCAACATTGAAGCCCTTTTCCAACTCTGCCTCAACCCAACGAAACGACTCATCGAACCGGTTGGTGTCACGTACTTGCTGCCAATCTGAGATCTCATTGAAATCCCGATGAGCGTCATTGGCACCCTGCCCGGAACTGTAGTAATTCGGTTTGAACAATGCGATGGCCGTGCTCATGAACCGCTGAAAATCCTGTCGCGCCTCGGAATTCGAGAACCGAAAACCACAATTGGCATCATGCAACTGGATTGCCCACTTCATGGTGTCCCAGTGCGACGCAGTCAGAACGACACAGTTCTCGGGTGGAATGAAGCCCTGCGGGTAGTGCTCAATACTCACTCCCGCATCGCGAGCGCCTTCGAAAGGGATTTTGCCCTTCTTCGAGTGGACGCAAATCAGCGGATTGACCAGCCGCTCTACATTACGTCCTGAACGAACGGAGTAGCTGACATCTCGCTGTCGGACCTCCTGATGGCGCTTGACCGGTGATCCACTGGCTTGCTGGTACTCGTCGCCCAAAGTAACCAGCACCTGACGTCCACGCTCAAGGATCTGTTGAAGGGACTCGGGAATATCCTGACTCTCGTCAATCAACACATGGGTATAACGTGCAGGAACCACACAACCGGCCAGGCTGGCACGCTTGATCAGCAGCAAAGTCTCGAATCCAGTTTGCCTACTCCATGCTGGATTGTGGTCCAGATACGTCCATAGCCGACTCGAATACTCCAGCAGCACCTTGGCGTCCACATTGGACAACTCTTGCTTAAAGTGCGGCAGGTGTTTGGCCGAAAGGCTGTAGTCCCAGGAGCGACAGTAACTTTCAAGCACCTCGAGACAGATGTTCAACGTTGCCTGCGCGTCGTGACCACGGAAGCCGAGGATATTCAGTTCCTGTGCCACTGCCTGCCGGTTCGCACCATGAGGCAGATTAACCGCAGCTGTTCCGCGTTGAGCCCCTGAGGCATGCAACAACTTTCGGGCAAACGCTTCAAACGTCAGACCTGGCCCCTTGTCGCGATCCCCCCCAATGCGCTCGCGAAGGGTTGCCAATTTTCCGGGGGTGCGTGCCAACAGCAGGGTCGCGCCAGGTCGTAGGAACTCCATCAAAGCCCCTAGCAGATGACTCTTACCTATTCCCGCATACCCTTGGATGTGTAAGTGCTCGTCGAGGTTGGCGCGAAAGAGCCGTACCAGCTTGTCCTGCGCAGGACTCAGCCAACGTTCGTGTCTGGACGTGACCATCTGCTCACTGAACGGATTGTTTCTCAGACGGTGACGGACTTTGTAACCGAAATCCCATTTGCCACTGGGCAGCAGGTAATCCTGAGCCGCCACCTCATCGGCCAGCAAAAAACCCAGCTTCAAGCTTTTAATGACCTTGAGGCCAAAGTACAACTTACGCGGATCGAACAGCCGCTTCGCCTCGGTCAACAGCCCTACATCTGCCGAATGCAAGCCATCAACGGACCACGCAATGAGCCTGGCCAGGACTTTTTCGATGGCATCGGAGGTGAGGTCTTTTTCCGCAGCCGTTGCCAAATTCTGAATCACCAAAACGGCTGCCAGCTCCGGGTCTGACAAAGAAGTCAGCGCTGTGGCGCCATCAGTCTCTAGCAGCCGCGCGCACGTTTCGTCAGTGACCGGCAAGAAAGCGGGACTGGATAAATCAAAGTTCTCCGGACGCATACAACCTCGTGGCCAGGGGGGAACAGGTCTTAGGGTCAGGCATCGGGATACTCTTCAGCCATATCGCAGTGATCCTCGTCTGATGCGTCATCCGCCCGAGAGGGCATTCTGGCAACGATGCGGGCGGCTTGATCTCGTACGGGCAAAATATCGCGGACATCTCTCAGCAACTGCAATTCAATCAACCTAGATCGTACCAACTCAGCAGACACACCGAAGGTAGCGCTCAAGTCCGTGACGATCATATGGGCAGTGTGGATATTGTATTCCTCGTGGTCGACATAGATGACGCCGTGCCCACGCCATTTGACGTCGTACCGATCCAACAGCGGTATCAGGTGTTCCGCCAGCGTCTCTGACTGCATCCATTGCGCCACCTTCGCTTCGCTTAAGTCATCCATGATCTACACCTCCGCTTACATCCAACTCGAAGTGATACGAGCCTAACGTACCTGACATATCACCGGAGTTCCGGCTGCGCTGCCCTGCAGACACAGTTCGCTGCGCGTTAATCTGTCCTTGTAGCTCGTGCACAGCCATTTCCAGCAGCTTGAGAAAATGATCAGGATTTGCGGCAGCGACATGCAACTGCAGCTCAAACGTGCCGGCAACCGAATGCGATGAATGTTCTACAGGCACTGCTCGATCATTGGCCAAATCAGTCTGGGCTGTGTGCTGCACCTGATTACTAGCTGATCCAGCAAGAATTGCAGCATGCTCTTCATCCATGAGATCCAGCACCCTCGACAACTCCAAGGTCTGCTCGGGATGCGCGTGCATCCGTTCCTTCACCTCCAAACGACGGATTTGCCAATCTCGAAGCTTTTCTTGGATCATGTTGTCAATCTTATGCACTTGCGCTGCCTCTCGATGCTGAGCGCGAATTGTACCTCAGTACTGTCCACCATTCTGGGGCGTCGTCAGACGGTCAGAAATCAACAACAGGAAACTCTCCACAACTGATCCAACCGCGTCGTGAAGCTGCGGCTCATCATCTCCCGGCGCATGCCCCAGTCGGGGTTGATCGGGACGCTGGCGGCGCGCAGGGTGCCCCTGCCCCAGCGCTGATTGATCTGGTCCAGAACAGTCATCACCTTCGTGGCCTCGGCCGGTTGTGATTCGGCAAACAGATCGTCGGTATACTCGCCGCGCTGGCAGAGGTTGAGCAGCAGGACCTCGGCTTTGCTGTAGCGAAAGCCAGGCCGAAAGAGCTGATCGAGGGCGTCAACGGCCCTCTTCGTCAGCAGGCGCACATCGTCCGTAGGGTACGGCAGATCGATCACCACCCCGTTGGCGTACTTGGCCTCCTCCGGGTTGAACATTCCCGTCCGAATGCTGACCCGAATCTTCTTGCACAGGGACTGCTGGGCCCTGAGCTTTTCGGAGGCACGCATCATGTAGGTGGCGACCGCCTCCTTGATCGGCGGCAAGGTCTCTAGGCGCTGGCCGAACATCCGACTGCAGCAGATCTCCTGCTTGGGGGTATCGGGCTCATCCAGTTCCAGGCAAGGCGTGCCGGCAAGCTCGCGGGCGGTCTTCTCGATCACCACACTGAAGTTCTTGCGCAGCATCCAGGGATCGGCCTGGGAGAGCTGCCAAGCCGTCCTGATGTCCATCCCCGCCAGGTGTGCGGTCATCTTGCGGCCGATACCCCACACCTCCGACACATCGCAGGCCTTGAGCAGCTTCTCACGACGGTGAGGTGCCCGCACATCCAGGACACCGCCCAACTGCGCCTGCCACTTCTTCGCGCCGTGGTTGGCGAGCTTCGCGAGGGTCTTGGTCCCGGCGATCCCCACCCCGACCGGAATGCCGGTACTCCTGAGCACCTGGGCGCGTATGCGGCGCCCCAGTTGCTCCAGGGGCTCGGTCATGCCGGTGAGTTCAGCAAAGGCTTCATCGATGCTGTAAACCTCCAGCGCCGGCACCATGGACTCGATCACGGTCATGACCCGCTGGCTCATGTCGCCATACAGCGCGTAGTTGGAGGAGAACGGCACGATGCCGTGCTGACGAATCTTGTCCCGGATCTGAAAGTACGGCTCGCCCATCTTGATGTGCGGTTTGGCATCCGCGGAGCGGGCAATCACGCAGCCGTCGTTGTTGCTCAGGACGATGATGGGGGTATGGGCCAGGTCTGGCCGGAAGACACGCTCGCAACTGGCGTAGAAGCTGTTGCAGTCGATCAGCGCAAAGGCTGGCGCTGGGGGCTTAATGGACATGGCTGCGCACACTGAAGGTCACTACCCCCCAGATCGACAGCTCATCGCCTTCCATGACGTAACGGGACGGATACCGCGGGTTCTCCGACATCAGGATCACCTCGGGCCCCTGTTTGCGCAGTCGCTTGCACACCGGGTCGTTGTTGAGCAGGGCGACCACGATGTTCCCGTGCTGCGGCTCCAGGGACCGGTCCACCACAACCAGATCACCATCGAAAATGCCCGCGCCCTGCATGCTGTCACCTTGGATAGAGACCAGGTACACATGGGGTGCCCGTATGTTCAAAAGCTCATCCAATGAGATCTGCCGCTCGATGTGATCAGCGGCCGGTGACGGGAATCCCGCCGGCACCTTGAAGGCACAGAGCGGCAGCGCAACGCCGCCCCCTGCCAAAGGACCTAGAATGGTAAAGCTCATGACGCACGACTTCCGATATACCTGTACGAATATACAGTTAATATTGTAGGTGTCTTGCGGTCAATTCAAATGAGGGTGATGGCGACAGGCGGAGGGATCAGCATGTGCGGACGATTTGCGCAGTACCAGGGCATGGCCGACTACCTGCGCGAGCTGGAAGCCGAGCAGGACGTCATCAGCGGCTACGACAACGAGCCGATCGCTCGGTACAACATCGCCCCCACCACCCGCGTGCTGATCCTGCACAGCGTGGAAGAAGGCCTACGGATTGATCCGGTGCACTGGGGCTGGGCGCCCTTCTGGGCCAAGGGCAAACGCCCTGATCCGATCAATGCCAGGGTCGAGACGGTCACCACTGGCAAGTTCTTCAAACAGCTTTGGCCGAACGGGCGAGCACTGGTGGTGGCCGACGGTTGGTACGAATGGGTCAAAGATCCCGACAACCCGAAGAAGAAACAGCCGTACTTCATTCGGCTCAAGAGCCAGGCACCGATGTTCTTCGCGGCATTGGCCCAGGTGCACCCTGGGCTTGAGCCCCACGAGGGTGACGGCTTCGTGATCATCACCGCCGCCAGCGATCAGGGCATGGTCGACATACACGATCGGCGACCGCTGGTGCTGTCGCCAGAGCACGCTCGCGAATGGATCGATCCCGACCTCTCCCCCACACGTGCCGAGGACATCGCAAAGAACCTGTGCCTCCCCGTCGACGACTTCGAGTGGTACCCCGTCGGCACCGCCGTTGGGAACGTCAAAAACCAGGGCGCCGAGCTGATATTGCCTATGCAGAAGTAAACCAATGCCTTCTGCGCTTTTGCTCGCCTGCCCCCTAGGCATGAATCGAAGAGAAACAGAACACGGCGCGGGCCTGTCCCGTTCATAGCCTGATGACGCTGTGCGAAATCTGAAGATGAGCCCGCCAAGCCCAGTTGTCACGGTCTGTGCAGAGACATTTCGTTGCGGGCTACAAGGAAGAGGCGCTTCTACAGCTGCAAATTACAGCAACCTCCGACAGCCACACATGTACGCACCCTACACACCTAACAGGAAAGATCAGATGGTCATTTTCCAGGACTCATACAAATCCATAGCACCGGAAAAAGCCTGTTGCAGATGCTGCTTTGACAGCCCACCGATGAGGTAATCATCGTGCAGGGGCGTACTGCTGGCCTTGTCAGCAACATGCCAAGGTAGCCGGGATCTGAGAGCTACGATGCGCCATTGCGCATGATCCATTCACAGGTCGCCAAGCTTCCAGAATGCGACCAATCGGCTGCCACTGCGGCCGATGGAAGCGCTACTGAACGTGATGTTTCCCCCATACGGGCCTTGCCCGTATGGGCAGGCTCTCCCACTGAAATCTGGAGGTCTGATGAAAATGGAAACGGTGTTATACGGTGCGATGCGCGACAGCGGCGTTTCGGAGCGAAACACCACGGCTGTCATTAATGCGCTGGAGAAAGAAATGACCAATGTCCTTGCGACCAAAGCCGATCTCACAATGCTCGGCACCAAGCTGAAAGCTGACATGGACGTCATCCAAAACAAACTCGCTGCGGACGTTCAGATCATCCGATCCGAAATGAAGGCAGATGTCTCGACACTGAGCGTCAGGGTGGATTCGCTCGGCAGTAGAATTACCTTGAGCTTCCTCGGCATTGCGGTGCTTGTGGGCACCTTGGTGGTTGGGGTGTTGCAGTACCTCAAGTAAACGCATCCGTTGTCACTCTCCACGCAGATAATCCTCCCCTACGGGGAGAGGGTTATCTGCGTTTTGTTTTATGAGCCAAGAGCCGCTCACGGAAGGAGGGTCAATCAGATTGGAACATCAATGGCCTCCTCCTGAGTGTGCCAGGCCCCCACGTCAAAGCGTGCCATAGCGACGAGAACGCCTTCATAACGCCCGAGCCATACACCGAGCGGTCCCGTCGGAAAGTCCCTGCACAGCAGGCTTCAAGAGCCTTGCCAAAGGGAATCAGAAAGACCAGGTTCATTCACCTGTCGAGATCACTCAACCACTACAGCAGGAGAACAAGATGTCTGCGAAAAGAATTGTCCTGAGCGACACCCCAGACCGACTCATCAAAGGTCGACATTTCTCCGATAACCAGCAAAACATCAGTGAGGTCGCAGACGAAACACCTCACTCGGTGGAGCAACTTGAAGCGCAAGAACATCTCAGGGTCAAGACTTTGCGCTGCGCTATTGCAACGGGAGTGACAGACCTAACGCAGGGGCGCGTTATGGAAATTGACGGCGAACAGCTCGAACAGCTTATGACCAAAATCGGTAGGCGGGTAACCTCACTGAGCAACCACCGCTGACTCTCGCTGCATAACAGGCTCTGTCCAGTACACAGGAGTCAAGCCAATTCGCACGCTGCAACTACCCCTCCTAAAATCTTCCGAAACAAGGCCCGCGGTCAATCTGACAGCGCGACGACTACTTGCGATAACGAGGAGTAGAAAACGGATTCACACGGGCCGAGCAACTGAGCAGCTATTGCGCTCCATCATTGGCAGACAGCCCAATAACCATCTGCTCATCCACTTCAGGCACAGGCCGTTCCTGAACCATCATCACGACCCGATCAATACGGTGAGGCAATATCCCCACGCGACTGGCCTGCACCTTCATCGCCCGACATTCATTCCCACTCTCGTCTTCCCATTTTTCCAAAATCATGCGCCCAATAACCAGCACTCGCATCCCCTTACAGTAGAGATTCGAATACCGTTCTGCCTCCCTGTGCCACAGATCAACACCGGCCCAGAACCCTCCCCGATCTTCGTACTCACCTCCCCCTTTCGAGATCGGATTATCGAAATACACATTGAGCCTCAACAACCGGCGCGGCTCGTTGTTGCCATTGGAGATCTCTCGAAACTCGGGCTTGGTACCGATGTTGCCCTCACCCCAGAAGTTGGTGGCCATGTTCAGTTTCCTCCCGAGTGAAGACGAGCATGTTGAAGTATCCGCTGCTCGTACGCCTGGTCAGCTGCCTCCACCTTGTTGGCACACAAGAACGCCTGACGCCCCATACTGTGAGTCAGGCTGATCTGCATGTTGATCACGATCCGCTGCAGTTCCAACGCATACAAATCGGAGATCAAGTTGATCGGCGTATGCTCATCAAGAACCAGCTCCGCCCACAAGTTGGCGCCCATCTTGGTACGGTCCGATCGGCTCCAGCGCAAGAAAATGGTTCCCGTCCCAGTCGATTGTTTAATCAACCGAATGGGCAACAACGTGAACGGGTACCGCTCAGCCTGAGCCAGCACATTCCTGATAGCCAAAGCGATCAGTCCCTGGGTCAGCTCACCGCACTGCTCACCAAACTCAAGCAGCTCCCCCTTACCCTTAAAAGGCTTTAAAAGCCCTTTAGGGAAGGCGGTGTGTTCCAACGCGCGGAAGGCACTCTGTTCCAGAGGCCGGAAGGCAGTGTGTTCGGCAGCATCTCCCCACGCAGCCGGGTCGAAACCGTTGTCGCGCCCTCGGAAATTCACCATCGTTCAGCCCTCCATGACCTGGGAGATCGCCTGTACAGCGGCACTCCTTGGAGCAGCTTCACGCCATCCAACCGCCCCATCCCCGCCGTCCAAAACACCACGGATATCTCCCACCCGACGGTGAACAATCGGTGGTGCAAACTCAGCCCGGCGACGCCCTTCCAGTACATCCAAGGGCAACTCCCCAAGGGTCTCTCTTGCCTGTCGGGCCCGATCGTTATCGGCCACAACATCAGCCCGGGTCACCCCCAAAAATCTGTACTGCTGAACCAGACCAAACAAACTGCGAAAGACATGACTTGCTGCATCGATCCGACTCTCCATTCCCTTGCGAGCAATCAGTGCAACATGGTGAGCCTGTTTTAAGCGCCGAACGATGTCGTCATAGGTGATCAGCAGGTACAACGCCAAATAGCCGAATTGAGAACCGATGAACATCGGCAGATTGATTGGCCGAATACTGAAGTTCTCCTGCACAGTGATTGCCCTCGGGACTTCATTCATCAGCAGATCCACTTCCAGGCGCATGTGCATCAACTCGGTTTTGCAGCGCTGCAACTTTTCCTCGATACGGATCAACCAGAAGTCGGCATAAGGATCATCCCGTTCAGCTTCGTTCTTGATCCGGCCCATCAAACCGACAAGACCGACAAGCCCCATGATCGGTGGTTTGCCGTTACGGGGAGGTCTTCCTTGCCAGATACGTAGAGCGAGATGGGTATGCAGCGTCAACTGCATGCTACTGCGCAGAGGCCCAATTGGACTTTGAATGGCGTCAGACATTGATTGCTCCTGGCTGAGGTATCGAGCCCCCAGTGTCATCAGGAACACCTCCACCATCAGCCAGAAAACAGAATCGAGGCCCGGTGGTTTTATCTCGAAAAAAGAACTGAGCCACCTCGAACATGGGCAGGACGCCCACCGCTACACCCACACGTCCAATACGCTGAAATCCGCCCGATACATACCCGTTTGTTTGCGGCCGAACTGCCTATGGTTCTGCAACGGTACGCCCTGAACACCAGAGGATACCGGCATGCCCAACTTTCCTTATCGCTCCATCGTTTCTGTCCATCGTTGCAACAGGGGGCCCAGACCATGACCCAACAGCATACGGTCGAAGTCCTCCTGCGACCCGCCGTGGAGTTGTACACCGTTGCGGTGTGTATCCCCTGTATTGCGATCTGCCTATTCGCACCCTGGATGCTGGGCCTGACACCGTTATTCGGTGCCGTCACGGCAGGCATCTACCTGCTACTGGCCTGGGTTCGTCTTCGCCAGGGGCTGGCGGTATTGCGATACCGGCGCAATATCCGCCGCCTCCCTCGCTACGTGGTCACCAGCCAACGCATCCCGGTCAGCAATCAACGGTTGTTTGTCGGCATAGGCTTCAAATGGGAACAACGGCACACCCAGCGCCTGATGCAAACTTACCGCCCAGAGTTTCGCCGCTACGTGGAACCCACAGCCTTATTCCAGCACGCCCGCCAACTGGAACAGCGCCTGGAAAAAGCCACTTTTCCGCTGAGCCTGATTCCCCAGCTCACGAACTGGGACAACCCACTCAACCCCGTCCGCCCATTACCTCCCGTTGGCGGCTCTGCCCGCCTACATGGTGTAGAGCCCAACGAAATTCCGGTCTCCCTCCCTCTTGGGGAACGCGTGGGCCACAGCCTGGTACTGGGCACCACTCGCGTCGGTAAAACCCGCCTGGCCGAACTGTTCATCACCCAGGACATTCGCCGAGAGAAACGCGTCAACGGCCTCTCGGAGTTCGAGCCGGTCATTGTATTCGACCCCAAGGGCGACGCCGACTTACTCAAGCGCATGTACGTCGAGGCCCGCCGCGCCGGGCGAGAAAAAGAGTTCTACGTGTTTCACCTGGGCTGGCCCGACTTCTCCGCCCGCTACAACGCCGTGGGCCGCTTTGGGCGCATCTCCGAAGTCGCCAGTCGCATCTCCGGACAACTTTCTGGAGAAGGCAACAGCGCCGCCTTTCGTGAGTTCGCCTGGCGCTTTGTCAACATCATCGCCCGCGCCTTAGTGGCACTGGGCAACCGCCCCGACTACATCCAGATCCAAACGCACGTGATCAACATCGACGCCCTATTCATCGACTACAGCAGCGACTACTTCGCCCGCCACGATCCCGGCGCCTGGGACGCCATCGCCACCATCGAGGGCAACCTCACGGAAAAGAACATCCCCCTCAACATGCGCGGCCGCCTCCCCCGAGTGACGGCGATCGACCAGTACCTCTCACGCACTCGCATCGCTGACCCGGTGATGGACGGTCTGCGTTCCGCGGTACGCTACGACAAGACCTACTTCGACAAGATCGTCGCCTCACTCCTGCCCCTGCTGGAAAAACTCACCACCGGGCGCATGGCCGAACTGATCTCGCCCAACTACAGCGCCCTGGACGACGCCCGCCCGATCTTCGACTGGATGCAGATCATTCGTAAGCGGGGGGTTGTGTACGTGGGCCTCGACGCCCTCTCCGACCCGGAGGTCGCCGCGGCCGTGGGCAACTCCATGTTCGCCGACCTGGTGTCGGTAGCCGGCCATATCTACAAATTTGGCCTGGACGGCGGACTGCACAACGCCGCCCAGGAGCAGAAGATCCCCATCAACCTGCACGCCGACGAGTTCAATGAGCTGATGGGCAACGAGTTCATTCCGATGATCAACAAGGGCGGCGGCGCCGGCATTCAGGTCACCGCCTACACCCAGACCATCAGCGACATCGAAGCCAAAATCGGCAACCGCGCTAAGGCCGGCCAGGTGGTCGGCAACTTCAACAACCTCTTCATGCTGCGTGTACGTGAGACCGCCACAGCTGAACTGCTGACCAAGCAGTTACCCAAGGTCGACGTCTATTCCACCACCCTGGTCAGCGGCGCCACCGACAGCTCCGACATCTCGGGCAACACCGACTTCACCAGCAACACCCAGGACCGGGTCAGCTCCACCAGCGTCCCCCTGATCGAACCCGCCCATGTCGTGAGCCTACCCAAGGGCCAGGCCTTCGCCCTGATCGAAGGCGCCAACCTCTGGAAGATCCGTATGCCCCTTCCCGCCCACGATCCAGATGAGTGCATGCCCAAAGACCTACAGACCCTGGCCGCCAACATGCGCAAACGCTACGTCGACGGCGGTGGTGAATGGTGGGCCGGTAGCGGTACCCGCGATGCGGATGAGCCCTCTACGACGGGCCAGCCATCAACTGGGTCTGATAGCTGATAAGCGACGCAAAAAAAACACAGAAAAGTGTTGGCCAACAGTGGCAATGGCCGCTAGCCAGTTTGAAAGCAGCGAATTGTCAGCAATCGCAATCGTTTGACAGCGACTCACCATAGTTTCCTACAGCACAGGGGTGATTCACCTAACAGAAGGTACATGAGGTCATTAGTAGGACCAGTACGGAATCACAGAGGCTTGAACTGCCAAGGCGCCGCCGACTGGATGTGAGCAAGTCGGCGGTGGAAGAACTCTCCAGGCATATTCGGGATCAAGACTCAATCCTTAACAAACCGCCATCTCTCCGCAGGCCAAAGACTAGCCGACCAAAAGGCCACTAGAAGCAAATAGCCATTACATAAAAGCTTGATTTGCCTGATACTGCCGGCCGTGGTTCGGCCTTGTCAGGGATCTCTCTCATGGACGATGACACCCACGATCTGAGGCAACGCGCCCAGCAGAATTCCAACGAAGACCAGACCTAGTACTCAAGGAACGAAAACTCATGGCAAAGGGCTGGAGCAACGAAGAGCTTCTCGCATCGGTAGAGGCCTACCGCCTGATGGCACAGAAGCAAGAATCCGGAGTTAGCTACTCCAAGAAGCAAGTGTATGAAGAGCTTGCCGCTCGCTTTGATCGCACCGCAAAAGCATTCGAATACCGCATGCAGAACATTTCAGCCGTGTTCGATGAACTGGGATTACCGTGGATACCTGGCCTGAAGCCTGCGGTGAATGTGGGATCGGACATGAAGGCTCGGTTAGTCCAACTCATTCAAGGCGAGACACCTGAAGAAGACGCACAAGCAGCCAACCTCCAAGACAGCCCCAATTGGGAGAAAGTCCTTACTGCGGTCACCCAATTGGGAGGTACCGCCAGTCGAAAACAGGTCGAACAGTGGATGCTCGCCCATGAGCCTGGGTACAACAGCAACAAGCTCTCAGACCTCTACATGATGTCTGTTAACGCTCCCGCACGAACAGGTTATCCACAAAACAAAAGGCCCCGAAGGACTGACCAAGGCAATCGCTACGACAGACTGTTCCAGATCGGCAAAGGCACCTTTGGCATATACGATCCAGATCAACATGGCGTCTGGGAAATCTACCCCGATACTTCATCGGGTAGCCGATATCGCGTCTCTGTTCGCCGGGTAACGAGCCCAATCGAAGAAGCGCTAGCGCACGCTGAGGAAGATGCCGAGCACACCATGGGATTCTATCCCGCAGACGTAACCGACGCCAGAAAGCGTATCACCGCCAGCATCGTGCGCCGCCGAGGACAGCCCGCTTTCCGAAAAGCGCTACTAGAGGCTTACAGCGGCGCTTGCGCCATTACCGGCTGTAACCTGTCCGATGTGCTTGAAGCCGCGCATGTCCACCCCTACAAGGGCGACCACACAAATGTAGTACCCAACGGCCTGCTACTGCGTGCCGACATCCACACCTTGTTCGACCTCGGGCTGATTGCAATTGAATCCGAAACCATGATCGTAAGGGTCGCACCCAAGCTGAAAGATACCGATTACGGAAGGCTGGATGGATCTCCGATTCGCCATCCGAAACAAAAAACTGACCAAGTTAGCCCAGAAGCTTTGTATTGGCATTGGCATCAGCGTGGATGGTGCGAATGATTGATCACCAACGCATCACTAATGAACACCCTTCTTTTCAAAAGAAAATCAACGTTACTCGCGGAGAACGCCTTGCCGAAACAGACAGATGAGCAATCCCTCTCCAAAGCTTGTGAGAGCGCCTGCTGCGATTACCTTAAGTACCTGAAGTCGATCCTTGAGCCTGCCCTGAAACAGCTCGAAAAGGACTCTGAAGCGCGCACTCTGAGTCTTCATCAGGTCATTGGAGCGAATCTATTTGCTGCACATGCTATTGACTATCTCCACGCTATTCGCATGGCTGATGGTCTAGCAGAAAAGCGTTATCAGCTCGTTCTCTCTTTTGACTCAAAGTTCGCGGTTGCAGGGTCCCGCATTAAGGACGGCAAAATGAGCCTCATTGATGCAGTCAACAATGCAATGAAACACATTAGAATTGATCCAAAGCGGTATGCTGACCTCATACAAGAATATGGACCTATCAGCTTCGAGTGTTTAGTAGCCGCTGACGGAAAGGTTCTCTGTTTACTTGATGGATTTCGGTTCGACTACGTTCGTGTAGCACTACTCCCAGTGCTTCGAGCACTATGTGGGTGGCAATTCGAAAATGAGTGGGATGTACTTGAGTTCGCTCGTGGAGGATTCGAATTGGTAGAAGACGAAGGGTCATTTTTTGCGGAATACGATGATCCCATCGACGCGCTAATTGAGGTTTGCACCCCCACCTGTATTAATTGCGACGAATACGAGGAAGAGTGCCAGTGCGCTGAGTACATTTTCAATGGCGAGGCTTCTACGTACGAAGGCCGCTTTGCATCCTCAGCCAAGCTAGACTCCTTGCTTTACCCCGTTTCAGGTGCTTATCGACGAGATAGGCTGTAAACTTTACCGATTGGAACTCGCCCATGGACTTAGTTTTTTATCGGTAGGCGCACTGTTTGCGGTGATCAACTATCTGTTATTCGGCGCCCCAGAGAACTCACGATAAATAGCGACCAACCATACAGCATCATGCTAAAAATATTCACACGAACCCTATCCATTATGATGATTTCGCTGTCTTATAAAGAACTTGCGCCGCAAACAAAGCAAGAAAACAAAAAATCAAGTAGCTAAATTTTCCAACAGTGCTTAGATTTCGCACCTTTGACACACCGACAATACCGTGAAGCATGTTAAAAGCAAAAAGGACCAGAGAACTCAGAACCAGAACGCCTCCGCCAACGTTTTCAGAGATAGTATCCACATAGGTAATTTTTGGCGAATTAATTGCACGCAACCCGGACCAAAATAACACTCCACAGATAATGTAGTTTCTAATATGATCAAAAATCCATTTCAGTGTAAAATCTTTTGCATCAATATGAAGCAAATGCAAAAAAAGGCTATTAAAACTTAGCTTATCTTGAGGTTCAGTAATCAGCTCCGTAGGAAAACCTTTATTCCTCTCCGAGCCCTTTAAATTTTTACTATCTTTATCAACCATATCCCCTCACTCAAAATCCAATCAGATATTATTATCTAGCTCTCTGGACCTACGTCTCAATCACCCAATCGTGGGAAATGACGCTTTACAATCATAACCATTTACGGATCTTCTCTCCCTCCAGTTCTTCCAATTGGCAATAAACCAATCGTGATGCAGGCTTCCATCCTTCGAAAAAAGGTCTTTACCTTTTGAGAAGTAAATATAAAAATATGTTCATCCCCAGAGATAGATTTCGTTATAACTTTTATCCGTGCCTCCCTCCCATATGCTTTAGCGAAAAAATCATTTAGCTCGTCCACGTATTGCAGCTCTGCTATTGAAAATGGTTCCCCATCTAAGTCATGAACATACAAACCAGATAATTTTTTGTCAGCCAAATGCAACGACACTCCTCGCAAGTCAACATGTTTACTGATAGTAAACCACTCAGTACCTCCTGAAGCAATAACTATAGGGTTATTTTCGTTAGCAACCGGGCTAAGAGTGCAACCGCCCATCCCTCCGCCCTTTCCAACTGAAACCACTTGACTATCCTCCAGATATAGCGAGGCCGAAATAAGGGTTATGGGGGCCTCACTATAATTTCTGACCTGCAAGCTAAGCGACGCTTCCTCTCGCCCTCTGCGCACTTTAGGATGTCTGAAAACCGGGCTTAGCCGAGCTTGAATAACCGCCAGCGGTTCATTACGGGGAATGAAGCCTTTAAAATAGCTCATTACTCCGCTGACATTATTCAAAAAAGCAAATACCCCCGCCAGCAAAACCGCCAGTGATACTGCTCGCGCTGAAGCTCCACTCATGAATCGCCTCAATGAAAAGTTCATACTTTATTATTTCTCATATCTAAAATTTTCTACCGACACAGCAGCCGTCGCGTCATGCCCCGGCGAATTTACCAATACCAGCAATAGTTATCGGCAACACTCTGAGTTTCTTCAAGTATATCCAAATTCAAATCGATCATCTGAAGCTACGACGCATTCTTGGGTCATGGAACAGCTCGGTGGCGGCCTTATTTGGGCAGGATCTAAAGCACGCACATGCCGAGAGCTCTAAAGTCTAAACGGTGAGTTGGAATAATGGTCACTTTGACTGACTAAAACTGAATCCACGATACCGCCCCACATAGCGTACGATACCGGATCATCGCTCTGCTGGCCCTCGCCATTTCATCAACATGCCGTACATATCCATTTCCCCGACAAGCTCCCTAGCGATAGCTAGACGCCTCAACAGTACCTCCCTCTCCTCGCTCGTTCGCGACAAGGCTTCGTCCTCGGCCTCCCGAAAGAATGCCTGTATGCGCCGAACGTCATCCCAGGCACGAATGGCCTCAAGCAGCTCTTGCCGGGCTTCAGCCCTGGCTTTCTCCTGGCGCTGCCGCTCCCACCGCTCCTCCAGTCGCCGCCGCTCTTCCTCCCATTGCCGCCTTCGGATCTCAGCCTGGCGCTCACCCTCCTCGACCAGTCCAGCAATGGTTGTCGCCGCCGTTGCCAGATAGTCGATTATTTCGTCCAGCCGCCCCCGAAGTTCGCGCGCCTTGGCCTCCGGCCAGCGATGCACCCAATCCGCGACTGGGTAAGGACTGAATGCCTGGAGGCACAGACGCCCGGTAGCGAAGTGCTTATGTGTGGTCCAGCTCCAACTGGGGATCGGACGACGTCGCTCGGCAGCCGGCAGTTTGCCAAGAGGGATGAACTCCCCGTCGACATACCGCGCCTCCAACTGCTCGGTCATCTCGAAGATAGTCAGCCCGATGGCAATAGAGCCCACGAAGATGACAGTCGGCCTGGAAGGATGCCAAAGGCTCGGATAACGATTGTTAGCCGTCTTTCCGGGATATTCCCTTTCCTCCACGGAAGCGCGGGAATAGGTACGATCACTCGGGGCCAGCATGACCCGGTAACCGGCGGCTTCCAACCTGACGAAAAGAGCATTGGCCGTATCCAGCGCATCGTCGAGCATCGGCTCCGACACCACGACATCCACCAGCCGCCTCTGCGAAGGCTTCAGGTAGCCACTGTCGATCACCTTTCCCTTGGTAAAGAGGTCTCGTACACCGCTGATCAGAGGATGGCTGGTTGAGCGCGAAATACGTGGCCGCGGACGAACAACCTGACGCTCCGGCGGCTTGGGAAGCGGATACTCGGCTGGCCCTGGGGCATCGCCTCTTCGCCATATCAAATGGTCCCCCGGGCGTGCGTCTGGCAAGGGCACCTGTGGGCTTGGCTTGCCATGCTCGAGCTTGGCCCAGTGACCGCGCGGCGGGCGCGGCACGTTCATGGAAGTGCAGACCCTCGCCATGAAGCTAGACGAAACCCCATAGTGCTCGGCCACCCTGAGCATCGGTTGACGCCAAACCTCATCGTAGAGTGCCTCACGGGACACCTGCCCAGGCGGATCGTCACGATCCGTAGCATCCGACGGAACTGAATTCACCCACCATCCTCCTGTAGTTCCACATCCCCATGCCGACATCACCCACATCGCCTGGACGCAAGGGACTGTACCTTTGCCTAGGTACGCAGCAACCCGCCACACCGGGTTGCCCCTTCAACTGCTCGGCCTTGAGCATGATACCGTCATGCCAGGATGCAGATGCCATGTCAGACACAAGCAGGCGATCCCTGCCCAATCGGCATTCTTGCCCCCGCGTTCTCCGGGCCAGCGCGGCGCCCGCTTATCTCGGGATATGCAGGGATGAGTTCAACAAGACTGTACGCCCATATGTCCTCGAATTTCGCATAAGCCGGCAAGGCATCGGCTTTTATCACGAGGAGCTGGGCGCCTGGGCAGACGACGACATCGAACGAGCGGTTATTGTAAAGAACGGTGTCCAGGAACAAGATCGGTTCCGCAGCGAGCGCCACGGAGAAAAACCATGGCGCGTAAAACCATCACTGGCCTCTACGAGAGAAACAGAATCTGGCATGTCGATAAGGTCGTCAGAGGTCAGCTACTTCAAGAAAGCACTGGCACAAGCAATCGGGAGGAAGCAGAACAGTACCTGATACACCGGTTCGAGAAGCTCCGACAGGAGAAGGTCAACGGTATTCTCAACCTGTGCGCCCGTAAATGGCATGATGAAGAGAGACGGCCCTAGCTGGACACAGTACCGATGATCAGCAAGACGGACGAGATGACAAACAGACACACAGGCCCAATCAGACGTACAACAAGCCTCACCGATAGACGGTGAAATTGCGCGAAAAAGACAAGAAAAAGCGACTAAAGGAGCTATTTTGCTCTTGAGAAAGCCTTCAGAACCTCCTCACGCGATGGAAGAGGTTTCTCTCCATCCGCAACGGTCATTTTGAAACCCGCCAGACGCAAACTCGCCGCATAGTTGGACTGACGAGTCCTGGCCGCATAGGCCTTCTTGGCTTCCAGACTGAGAGTACCCATGGCGCAAAATCTCACGTGTGCTGACCGAACAATTCTACCCGATCACCACCCGCTACCCCATGCTGGCCACACTCAAGATAACCCCAAAATCCCCAAACGCCAGAAACAACAAAGCCACCCGAAGGTGGCTCTGTCATCGAATATTGGTCGGGACGGAGTGATTCGAACACTCGACCCCTTGCACCCCATGCAAGTGCGCTACCGGGCTGCGCTACGCCCCGACACTGAGTAGCTGTGCTTTCAAACCTCTGAAAGCGATTAGGAATGTAACCTAACCTTTTGAATTTTGGAAGTATTATTTCCAAAAAATTTACTTCTTGAGCACCACCAGCACATCCTCCAGCTCGGCGATCATCTGGTGGATCAGTTGCTTGTACTGGATGTTCTCTTCCTTGGCGTCGTCACTGGAGAGGCGCTGACGCGCCCCGCCAATGGTGAAGCCCTGGTCGTACAGCAAGGCACGGATCTGGCGGATCATCAGCACGTCGTGGCGCTGGTAATACCGGCGGTTGCCGCCCCGCTTGGAGGGGTTGAGTTGAGGAAATTCCTGCTCCCAGTAGCGCAGCACGTGCGGTTTTACCGCGCACAGCTCGCTGACTTCACCAATGGTGAAGTAGCGTTTGCCTGGGATCGGCGGGAGCTCGTCGTTATGACTTGGTTCCAGCATAGGCCTCAACTCGGGCTTTCAGTTTCTGCCCTGGACGAAAGGTGACCACACGGCGCGCCGTGATCGGGATTTCCTCTCCCGTTTTTGGATTGCGGCCAGGCCGCTGGCGTTTGTCGCGCAAATCAAAGTTGCCGAAACCCGACAGTTTGACCTGCTCGTTGTCCTCGAGTGCGTGGCGGATCTCTTCAAAGAACAGCTCGACCAATTCCTTGGCCTCGCGTTTGTTAAGACCCAACTCCTCGTAGAGACGTTCCGCCATTTCAGCTTTCGTCAGAGCCCCCATACGTCACTTCCTTAACGTGGCGTTCAACCTGGTTTCAAGCGAGGTGAGGATGTCTTGCGTTGCGGAGTTCACCTCATCGTCATTAAGAGTGCGCGATGGATGCTGCCAGGTCAAGCCAACGGCGAGGCTTTTTCTATGAGGATCAATGCCTTTACCCTCATAGACGTCAAAAAGCCTGAGGTCCGTCAGCCATTCGCCTGCATTCTCACGAATGACTTCCAGCACGGCCGTGGCTGCCACGCCCTTGTCCGCCAGCAGGGCCAGGTCACGACGCACTTCAGGGAAGCGCGACAGCTCGCTGAATTTCGGCATCTTGCCCGCCGCCACTTCAGCCAGGACCAGCTCGAAGACGAACACCGGACGATCCAGGCCCAGGGTCTTGGACAGTTCCGGGTGAATCGCGCCAATAAAGCCGACCCGTTTCCCGTCACGCTCGATCTGAGCGGTCTGGCCCGGATGCAGCGCCGGGTGTTTGCCCGGCACGAAGGTGAAATCGCCCAGGGCACCGGCAGCACCGAGGATCGCTTCCACGTCGGCCTTGACGTCGAAGAAGTCGACCGAGTCGCGACCGTGCGCCCAGCCTTCCGGCAGGCGGCTGCCGCAGACCACACCGGCCAGCATCGGCTCCTGCTTCAGGCCTTCCAGCTGACCGACGAAACGCAGGCCGCTTTCGAACAGGCGGACGCGATCCTGCTGACGGTTCAGGTTGTGCTGCAGCACCTTGACCAGGCCCGGCCACAGGGACGAGCGCATGGCCGCCATGTCGTTGGAGATCGGGTTGGCCAGCAGCAGAGGCTCGACGCCTGGGCTGAACAGCTCGAACTGCTTCGGATCGATGAAGCTGTAGGTGATCGCTTCCTGGTAGCCACGCGCCACCAGCAGGCGACGCAGCTCCGGCAGGCCGCTACGGGCTTCAGCCTTGGCCTTTGGTGCCAGGCGGGCTTGCGGGTAACGAACCGGCAGGCGGTTGTAGCCGTACAGACGCGCCAGCTCTTCGATCAGGTCGACTTCCAGGCTGATGTCGAAGCGATGGCTTGGCACTTCTACCGTCCACTGCCCTGCCCCATTGGCGGTGACGCCCAGGCCCAGACCAGTGAGCAGGCGCTCGACTTCGGCCGCGTCCATTTCCATGCCCAGCATCTGGGTGATGCGCTCGGCACGCAGGGTCACCGCTGCCACGGATGGCAGGTGCGCTTCGCTGACGGTTTCGATGATCGGGCCGGCTTCGCCGCCGGTGATTTCCAGCAGCAGGCCAGTGGCGCGCTCCATGGCTTCACGGGCCAGCTTCCAGTCCACGCCCCGCTCGTAGCGGTGCGAAGCGTCGGTGTGCAGCCCGTAGGAACGGGCCTTGCCGGCCACGGCGATCTGATCGAAGAACGCGCTTTCCAGGAAGATGTCGCGCGTGGTCGCGGTGTTCACACCGCTGTGCTCGCCACCCATCACGCCGGCAATCGCCAGGGCGCGGTTGTGGTCGGCAATCACCAGGGTATCGCTGCGCAGGGTGACTTCCTGACCGTCGAGCAGCACCAGCTTCTCGCCCTCTTCGGCCATGCGCACACGAATGCCGCCGTTGATTTCGGCGAGGTCGAAGGCGTGCAGCGGCTGGCCCAGTTCGATCATCACGTAGTTGGTGATGTCGACCGCGGCGTCGATGCTGCGCACGTCGGAACGACGCAGGCGCTCGACCATCCACAGCGGCGTCGGCTTGGACAGGTCGACGTTGCGGATCACGCGGCCCAGGTAACGCGGGCAGGCCGCCGGCGCCAGGACTTCGATCGGGCGCACTTCGTCGTGCACGGCGGCAACGGCAGGCACGGCTGGACGTGTGACGTCAGCGGCGTACAGCGCGCCGACTTCACGGGCCAGGCCCGCCAGGGACAGGCAGTCGCCGCGGTTCGGGGTCAGGTCGACCTCGATGCTGGCGTCGTCCAGGCTCAGGTAGGCACGAATGTCGTCGCCCACCGGCGCATCGGCGGCCAGTTCGAACAGGCCGTCGTTGCCTTCACCGATCTGCAGTTCGGCCTGCGAGCAGAGCATGCCGTTGGATTCGATACCGCGCAGCTTGGCCTTCTTGATCTTGAAGTCGCCCGGCAGTTGGGCGCCGATCATGGCGAATGGCACCTTCAGGCCCGGACGCACGTTGGGCGCGCCACAGACCACCTGGAAGGTTTCCGCACCGTTGCTGACCTGGCACACGCGCAGCTTGTCGGCGTCCGGGTGTTGTTCGGTGCTCAGTACTTCACCGACCACCACGCCGCTGAATTCGCCGGCGGCCGGGGTCACGCTGTCGACCTCCAGACCCGCCATCGACAGACGAGCCACCAGCTCGTCGCGGCTAACCTGCGGGCTTACCCAGCCACGCAGCCATTGTTCACTGAATTTCATCCTGTTCTCCCAATAGATTCGTGACGACTAGCGAAATTGCGCGAGGAACCGCAAGTCGTTGTCGAAGAACAGACGCAAGTCGTTCACGCCATAACGCAGCATGGCCAGACGCTCAACGCCCATGCCGAAGGCAAAGCCCTGGAATTCTTCCGGGTCGATGCCGGACATGCGCAGCACGTTCGGGTGCACCATGCCGCAGCCCATGACTTCCAGCCAACCGGTCTGCTTGCACACGCGGCAGCCCTTGCCGCTGCACATCACGCATTCCATGTCGACTTCGGCCGATGGCTCGGTGAAGGGGAAGTAGGACGGACGGAAACGCACCGCCAGTTCCTTCTCGAAGAACACCCGCAGGAATTCCTCGATGGTGCCTTTGAGGTCGGCGAAGTTGATGTCGCGATCGACCAGCAGGCCCTCGACCTGGTGGAACATCGGCGAGTGGGTGATATCGGAGTCGCTGCGATACACACGGCCTGGGCAGACGATGCGGATCGGCGGCTTCTGCGATTCCATGGTGCGCACCTGGACCGGCGAGGTGTGGGTGCGCAGCAGCATGTTCGCATTGAAATAGAAGGTGTCATGCATCGACCGGGCCGGGTGGTGGCCTGGGATGTTGAGCGCCTCGAAGTTGTGGTAATCGTCTTCCACCTCGGGACCTTCGGCGATGCCGTAGCCGATGTGGGTAAAGAATTGTTCGATGCGTTCCAGAGTCCGGGTGACCGGATGCAGACCACCGGAGGTCTGGCCACGGCCAGGCAGGGTCACGTCAATGGACTCGGCGGCGAGTTTGGCGGCCAGTTCCGCTTCCTCGAACGACGCCTTGCGCGCATTGAGCACCTCGGTGACACGCTCCTTGGCGACGTTGATCAGGGCGCCGACTTGCGGACGCTCTTCTGCCGGCAGGCTCCCCAGGGTCTTCATCACCTGAGTCAGCTCACCCTTCTTGCCAAGGTAGTGAACCCGGATTTGCTCCAGGGCATTGATGTCTTCAGCGCTTTGCACAGCCTCAAGTGCTTGAGAGACCAGTGCGTCCAGGTTTTCCATGTACAGACTCCAGATACGAAATAGGGGAAGAGCCTGAAGGCTCTTCCCCTATTTACTGACGTTTAACACCGCAGCCTGCGAATGCAGGCCACGGTGATTGTCGGGGGACTTAGGCCAGAACGGCTTTAGCTTTCTCGACAATCGCAGCAAACGCCGCTTTTTCGTTCACTGCCAGATCAGCCAGAACCTTACGGTCGATTTCGATCGACGCTTTTTTCAGGCCAGCGATGAAACGGCTGTAGGACAGACCGTTGATACGCGCACCAGCGTTGATACGAGCGATCCACAGAGCGCGGAACTGACGTTTTTTCTGACGACGGTCACGGTAGGCGTATTGGCCTGCCTTGATTACCGCTTGCTTGGCAACACGGAATACGCGCGAGCGTGCACCGTAGTAGCCTTTGGCAAGTTTCAGAATTTTCTTGTGACGCTTACGGGCAATGACGCCACGCTTTACACGAGCCATGAGTTACTTCCTCTGTTCTTGAGCCAAAAATTAACGAAGGCGCAGCATGCGCTCGACTTTTGCAACGTCAGACGGGTGCAGCAGGCTGCTACCACGCAGTTGACGCTTACGCTTGGTCGACATTTTGGTCAGGATGTGGCTCTTGAAAGCGTGCTTGTGCTTGATGCCGTTAGCAGTTTTCAGAAACCGCTTGGCAGCACCGCTTTTGGTTTTCATCTTTGGCATGTTCGGATACTCCGCATTCAATGGATAAACATAACCGCAAGGCCTGCCGTGCCCTGGTGGTTACTTCTTCTTTTTCGGGGCGATGACCATGATCAGCTGGCGTCCTTCCATCTTAGGATGCTGTTCGACCGATCCGTACTCTTGCAGGTCAGCTTCAACCCGCTTGAGCAGATCCATCCCCAGCTCCTGGTGGGCCATCTCACGGCCGCGGAATCGCAAGGAAACCTTGGCCCTGTCCCCGTCACTCAGGAAACGTACCAGGTTGCGTAGTTTTACCTGGTAATCCCCTTCCTCCGTCCCTGGACGAAACTTGATTTCTTTAACCTGCACTTGCTTCTGGTTTTTCTTCGCAGCAGCAATTTGCTTCTTCTTTTCGAAGATCGACTTGCCGTAGTCCATCACCCGGCAGACGGGTGGCTGGGCGTCAGCGGAAATTTCCACCAGGTCCAGTTTGGCTTCTTCGGCAATTCGAAGCGCTTCATCAATCGAGACGATGCCAATCTGCTCGCCATCAGCGCCAATTAACCGAACCTCGCGTGCCGAGATATTCTCGTTGATCGGCGCTTTCGGTGCAGCTCGTTTATCTTGTCTCATATCACGCTTAATAATAATTACTCCGAATCTTGGCGACCACGCCGGGAAACCGCTTGCGCGAGGAGCGCCGTGAACTGGGCGACGGGCATGGAGCCCAGGTCAGCGCCTTCACGGGTACGCACAGCGACAGTTTGCGTTTCGACTTCCCTGTCTCCGATAACCAAAAGATAGGGAACCTTGAGCAAGGTATGCTCGCGGATTTTAAAGCCGATTTTCTCATTTCTCAAGTCGGACTTGGCACGGAATCCGCTTTCGGCCAGAGATTTTTCCACTTCGAGGGCAAAATCGGCCTGCTTGTCGGTGATATTCATGATCACCGCCTGGGTTGGCGCCAGCCAGGCCGGGAACGCGCCCTCGTAGTGCTCGATCAGGATTCCGACGAAACGCTCGAACGAACCGAGGATGGCCCGGTGCAGCATCACCGGATGCTTGCGGCTGTTGTCTTCGGAAACGTATTCGGCACCGAGGCGGATCGGCAGGTTGAAGTCCAGCTGCAGGGTACCGCACTGCCAGACACGGCCCAGGCAGTCCTTGAGCGAGAATTCGATCTTCGGCCCGTAGAAGGCGCCCTCGCCCGGCTGCAGGTCATACGGCAGGCCGGCGCTGTCGAGGGCCGCGGCCAGTGCGCTTTCGGCACGGTCCCACAGCTCGTCGGAGCCCACGCGCTTTTCAGGGCGGGTGGACAGCTTCATCTGGATGTCCTTGAAGCCGAAGTCGGCGTAGACGTCCATGGTCAGCTTGATGAAGGCGGCGGATTCGGTCTGCATCTGGTCTTCGGTGCAGAAGATGTGCGCGTCGTCCTGGGTGAAACCACGCACGCGCATGATGCCGTGCAACGCACCCGACGGCTCGTTACGGTGGCAGGCACCGAACTCGGCCAGGCGCATCGGCAGCTCGCGGTAGCTCTTCAGGCCCTGGTTGAACACCTGCACGTGGCACGGGCAGTTCATCGGTTTGATGGCGTAGTCGCGGCTTTCCGACTCGGTGGTGAACATGTTCTCGGCGTAGTTGGCCCAGTGCCCGGATTTCTCCCACAGGGAGCGGTCGACCACTTGCGGGGTCTTGATCTCCAGGTAGCCGTTGTCACGCTGCACCTTGCGCATGTACTGCTCGAGCACCTGGTACAGGGTCCAGCCGTTGGGGTGCCAGAACACCATGCCCGGCGCTTCTTCCTGGGTGTGGAACAGGCCCAGGCGCTTGCCGATCTTGCGGTGGTCGCGCTTTTCCGCTTCCTCGATGCGCTGGATGTAGGCGGCCAGCTGCTTCTTGTCCGCCCAGGCGGTGCCGTAGACGCGCTGCAGCTGCTCGTTCTTCGCATCGCCGCGCCAGTAGGCGCCGGACAGCTTGGTCAGCTTGAACGACTTGAGGAAACGGGTGTTCGGCACGTGCGGGCCACGGCACATGTCGACGTATTCTTCGTGGTAGTACAGGCCCATCGCCGTTTCGTTCGGCATGTCCTCGACCAGGCGCAGCTTGTAGTCTTCACCGCGCTGGGTGAACACTTCGATGACCTCGGCGCGCGGCGTGACCTTCTTGATCACGTCGTAGTCCTTGTCGATCAGCTGGTGCATGCGCTCTTCGATCGCCGCCAGGTCGTCCGGGGTGAAAGGCCGCTCGTAGGCGATGTCGTAGTAGAAACCTTCGTCGATGACCGGACCGATCACCATCCTGGCGGTCGGATACAACTGCTTGACCGCGTGGCCAACCAGGTGGGCGCAAGAGTGACGAATGATCTCCAGCCCCTCTTCATCCTTGGGCGTGATGATTTGCAGTGTGGAATCGGCGTCGATCAGGTCACAGGCATCGACCAGCTTGCCGTTGACCTTGCCGGCCACGGTGGCCTTGGCCAGGCCGGCACCGATGGATGCGGCGACTTCGGCTACGGAAACCGGGCGATCGAACGAACGTTGACTGCCGTCGGGAAGAGTAATAGTGGGCATGGCGCCTCCTCTCCTAGTGGTGACCCCTACCAAAGGTCACGTGGGTTGGGATGAGCAGCCAGTACGCGATCCGTCCAGCCGCTCAGTGAAGAACGCCTGCCGCACAGTGGCAGGAGCCGCAAGGCCAACCGGAAACGAACCAGAGTGACTGGAGTTCAAAAAAGGGTTGATGGCGTGGCGTCGCAGGAGGAACCCCGCTACGGCGCCGAATACAGCCAGGGCGGGGATGCTAGCACAGATGAACGGTCATCGCCTCGCCACAAGCACAAACTGCTACAGTTCAGCAGGTTTCATCTGCCACCGGTGAACTTGAGCGGCCCTGCGGCCCTCAAACACCCTGCAAGCGACGCTCAGTTCGCGCTCTATCCAAAGGAGTATTCCAACATGCGCCTGACTCACCTTTTCGCCCTCGCCGCGCCCATCGCCCTGCTGCTGCCGCTGAGCGCACAGGCTGCCTGGCCGGCCGGCCAACGCGACGCCTACATGAAGGACTGCACCGCCGCCGCCAACCGCAGCGTCGACCTCAAGACCGCCCAGCAGCACTGCGCCTGCAGCGCCGACCAGCTCAACGACAAGTTCACCACGGCCGAGCTGTCCGAACTGATGCACCCGAAAGACCCCAACAAGGGCCCCAGCAAGGAACTGCAAACCAAGGCGCTGAATGTCGTTGCCGCCTGCCGCGTGAGCAAATAAGCCGCTGAATCGGCAACCCTTGGCCGGCTTCAGAGCGAAAAAGCAGTTTTTTCACACATTTTATGCAGTTTTTACGGCTTTTTTTGTCAGCCCCGTTTTTCGCTGAAAGCCTTTGAAACCGGGGCTTTCAGCCGACCGAGGCGGTAAAGAAAGCGCGACTGATTGGCAATCCGCAGCCGCGGGGGGCTCCCAAGCCGAACATTTCGACTATGATAGCTCCGTGTGCCCAGTTGGCCTGAGCAGCACAGCACTACTGAAAATATATGTTTCTTGGAGATACACCATGTCTAATCGCCAAACCGGCACCGTAAAATGGTTCAACGATGAAAAAGGCTTCGGCTTCATCACTCCTCAAGGTGGCGGTGACGACCTGTTCGTACACTTCAAAGCTATCGAAGCTGACGGTTTCAAAAGCCTGAAAGAAGGCCAGACCGTTTCCTTCGTGGCTGAGAAAGGCCAAAAGGGCATGCAAGCTGCCCAGGTTCGCGCGGAGTAATCTCCCCGGCCTGAAAAAAACCCCGTCCATGTGACGGGGTTTTTTATGGGTGCCCGAAAAGGCGTGCGACAGACAACGCCGCGATCAACCGCAGTTGACCCGCTCGATCTTGCCGGTACGGTCGGCATTGAGGTTCAGGCGATCGGAGCGGTACTCCAGGGTAATCATGTCATCCGGCCCCACCACCCGCGCGGTCTGCGCGCCACTGCGGCTGCGTGCCTGCTCCAGCAATTCGGCAGAGGCCTGCTTGCCGATCGCGAACTCGGCGCCTTTGGCCTCGCAGCGACCGCCGTCGTTCCGAGTCACGGGCTCGCTGCTACTGGCCGGCGCGGAGCCGGTGTTCGTCGAGCAACCGGCCAAGACCGACATGGCGAAAATCGCCCCCAAAGATGCAAGCTTCCAAGGCATGAAGCCTCCTTGTGAAAAATAGGTAGAGTGCGTGCGACCGCCGTTCAGGCAATTGGTTGCATATTGCCAGGCGGACGAACCGATTCTGACAGCAATACCGGACAAGTCTGCCTGAGCCAACAGCCCGCTGGCGCAATCAATCGTGACTGAATATGAACGGCTTGTATATTTCAGTAGATGTCGATGTAGTCGAAGGGCGGATTGGGCCAGTTGTCCTTCAACGCGTTGAACACCTGCTGCACCCACACCTCATCGGCCGCCGCCACGTTGCCGACATAGCCGGAACCGGCCGCCCAGGTTTCCAGGCGAAACAGCAGCCCCTCGATATCGCGCCCGCCGACCACGCCGCTGGACAGGTAGGCGATGCCCGAACGGGTCACCCGCAACTGGGTGTGCACGTCATCACTGGCCGATGCGAGCAACTGGCGCACGGCTTCGAGAGTGAGGTTGTCGGGGTTGTTCAGGTCGATCTGCACGGCGGTTTTCCCGAAAAGGCAAAACCGCAGTTTGGCACGTTGCCGGGCCTTGTGCCCAGCCAACCCGCAGGCGAGCGCCTGCGGGCCACACGGTTTACTTCAGACGCCCCAGGCGCGCCGTCAGCAGGTCGAAGAAGCCCTGCGCGTCGCCGTTCTCGACCCAGAACACGTTCTTGTTCTGCTTCAGGCCGTCGTACCAGTCGACGATGGTCTGGCCGAAGGTCGGGCCTTCGCGGCTGTCGACCACCATGTTGACCTCACGCCCGCTGAACAGCGAAGGCTTGAGCAGGTAGGCGATGACCGTGGCGTCGTGCACCGGGCCACCGGGAATGCCGTAGTGCTCCATGTCGCCCTTGACGTAGTCGTTGAGGATATCGCCGACCACCTTGCTCGCGTTGTTGTTCAGCGCGGCGATCTTCTTCAGGCGCTCGTCGCTGGTGAGGATCTTGTGCGTCACGTCCAGCGGCAGGTAGGTCAGCTTGACGCCGCTCTTGAGCACCACCTCGGCCGCCTGCGGGTCGGCGAACAGGTTGAACTCGGCCACCGGCGTGATATTGCCGCCGTTGAAGTGCGCACCGCCCATGACCACCACTTCCTTGATGCCCTGGGTGATTTCCGGATCCTGGATCAGCGCCAGGGCCAGGTTGGTCTGCGGCCCGAGCATGGCGATGGTGATGCTGTGGGGCTTGGCCGCGCGCAGGGTGTCGATCAGATAATTGACCGCATTGCCCTGGGCCAGCGGCGCCTTGGGTTCATGCACGGTCACCCCGGAGATGCCCTCCTTGCCGTGGATGTTCTCGGCGTAGATCGGCGTGCGCAGCAGCGGCCGCGGCGCGCCGGCGTACACCGGCACCTCTTCGCGTGCGGCCCACTCGCGGGCCAGGCGGGCGTTGCGCGAGGTCTTGTCCAGGCGCACGTTGCCGGCGACGGTGGTCAGCGCGCGGATGTTCAACTCCTCCGGCGAGGCCAGGGCGAACAACAGGGCCACCACATCGTCGGCACCCGGGTCGGTGTCGATGATCAGGTCGATCTTTTCCGCCGCCTGGGCGCCGGTGGCAGTGAGCAGGGACACGATCAGCAGACTCCTGAACCAGCGTGACAAATTCTGAGCATAGCGTTGCATGGTGCACTCCTTGTGCGCGATTGGAAAATCAGAACGTCACACCGGCAACCAGGATGACGTTGCTGTAGGGCTGGCACTCACCGGTACGCACCACGGCCTTGGCCTGGCGGCTGAGTGCCTTGAATTGCTCGTGGCTGAGCAGGCGCCGCAGCCCCAGGTCACCCTGGACCGTCAGCGCCTCCAAGGTCTCCAGCGCCGGTGGGCGCTTGAGCAGGATCTCTTCGGCCAATGCATGGCTTTCCACCTGCATTTCGCTGAGCACCACGCGCAGGGTGCTGACGAAATCGGGGATACCCGGGGTCAGGGCCAGGTCGATCAGCTCGACGCCCGGCGGTACCGGCAGACCGGCATCGCCGATCACCAGCATCTCGCCATGACCCAGCGAGGCGATCAAGCGTGACAGGGCAATGTTGAGCAACGGTGCTTTTTTCATGACAGTTCGAACCCCTGCACTTCAGACAATTGCGGAATGGATGGCTGCGCACCGGCGCGGGTGACCGACAACGCCGCCGCGACCTGACCAAAGCGGATCGCCTCGGCCTCGCTCTTGCCGCAGGCCAGCGCCGCGGCAAAGCCACCGACGAAGGTGTCGCCGGCGGCCGTGGTGTCCAGCGCCTGAACCTTGGGCGCCGGGAAATGGGTGAAACCCTGGCCATCGGCGAACAGCGAACCCTGGGCGCCGAGGGTGATGATCACCTTCCCTGCCCCGGCCGCCATCAGCCTGGCGGCAGCCGCCTCGGCCGAGGCTTGCGAATCCACCGGTAGGCCGCTCAGGGCCGAAGCTTCGCTTTCGTTGGGGATCAGGTAGTCGATCGACGCGTACCAGTCGGCCGGCAACGGCGCGCTGGCCGGTGCCGGGTTGAGGATGACGGTCTTGCCCAGTTCGCGGCCGCGCTTGAGCGCATAGCCGACGGTGTCCAGCGGTATTTCGAGCTGGCAGATGATCACATCGGCCGCCTGCAGTACCGCGTCGAAACCCTTGACCCCTTCGCGGCTCACCCGGCCGTTGCCGCCGGCGACGATGACGATCGCGTTCTGGCTGCTGTCGTCGACCACGATCAGCGCCACGCCGCTGGAAACACCCTCCACCGCGGTGACCGCCTGGCAATCGATGCCCTCGGCCAGCAACGCATCGCGCAGCTGCTGCCCGTAGGCGTCATCGCCGACACAGCCGACCATCGACACCTGGGCGCCCAGCCGTGCCGCCGCCACCGCCTGGTTGGCACCCTTGCCGCCGGGCACGGTGCCGAACGACTGGCCGATCAGGGTCTCACCCGCGCGGGGCAGGCGTTCGGCGCGGGTAACCAGGTCCATGTTGAGACTGCCGATGACCACTACTTTTGCTTGCATGCATCTGTACTCTTGAATTCAGTTCGGCCGGCGCCAGCACTGCTGGGCCGACGTTTCAGGCGAAACCATCCGAAACCTGCGCCGTCGATTCGCGCATGACGATGCTGGGGATCACGATACGCTGGTCGAGCGCCAGGCCCGGCGTCGCGATGCGCCGCAGCAGCAACTCGGCGGCTGTCTCACCCAGCTCCAGGATCGACTGGCCGACCGTGGTCAGTGCCGGGTAGACATAACGACTCATGCGGATATCGTCGAAGCCGATGACCGACAACTCGCCCGGCACGCGGATCCCGCGCTCCGCCGCGGCACGCAGCGCGCCGATGCCGAGCATGTCGTTGCCGGCGAAAATCGCGCTGGGCCGCTCGCCGTCCAGCAGTCTTGCCGCCGCCAGGTACCCCCCGGTGCTGGTGAAGTCGCTGGCCAGCACCCACTTGGCCGGCACCTTGACCTTGGCCTGCTGCAACGCCCGGCGATAACCGGCCAGGCGCAGTTGCGCGACGCTGGTGTCCTTCGGTCCGCCGATGAACGCGATGGCCCGATGCCCCAGTTCCAGCAGGTGGCGGGTTGCCAGGTAGGCGCCCTCCTCGTGGTCGATGCGCACCAGGTCCGTGTCGACCCCGTCGATATCGCGGTCGACCATCACCATCGGCGTACGCACCGCCGACAGGCCGGCGGCAAAGCTGTCATCACCGCCGGTGGAGGCGACGATCAGCCCGTCGACGCGCTTCTCCAGCAACACCCGCAGGTAGTTGCGCTGCTTGTCCGGATCATCGTCGGAATTGCAGAGGATCACACAATAGTTATTGCGTTCGCAGTAATCCTCGATCCCCCGCGCCAGCTCGGCGAAATACGGGTTCAGGCTGTTGGGCACCAGCAGGCCGATAGTCGCGGTGGACTTGGCCTTGAGCGAGCGCGCCACGGCACTGGGTACGTAGTCGAGCTCGGCGATGGCCGCCTCGACCTTGAGCCGCACCCGTTCGCTGACCGGCCGGGTCTTATTCACCACGTGGGACACCGTGGTGTAGGAAATCCCGGCCAGCGCGGCCACGTCCTTGATGGTCGCCATGACTCAGGCCCGCCGACGGGCGCGTTGGCTGCGATAGGTATCGAGCACCACGGCAATGACGATCACCGCACCGGTGATGATCCGCTTGGTCGGCTCGGTCGCACCGATCTGCGCAAGGCCCGCGGCCAGTACGGAAATGATCAGCACGCCGAAAAAGGTGCTGATCACAGAACCGCGCCCGCCCATCAGGCTGGTGCCACCGATCACCACCGCGGCGATCACCTGCAGCTCCAGGCCGGAACCGGCGTTCGGGTCGGCCGCTTCCAGGCGCGAGATCTGGAACAGCGCCGCGATACCGGCCAGCAGGCCCATCAGGCTGAACACCAGGATCTTGTACGGCTTGGGGTTGATCCCCGCCAGGCGCACGGCTTCCTCGTTGGTGCCGATGCCGATCAGGTAGCGGCCGAACACGGTGCGGGTCAGCACCAGTTGCGCGGCAATGATCACCAGCAGCGCGATGATGAACGACGGCGAAATACCGAAGGCAATCGGGTTCGACAGCCAGGCGAAGGCATCACCGATGTAGGCGGTGCGCGAGCCGGTCATCTGGTAGGCCAGGCCACGGGCCATTTCCAGCACGCCGAGGGAGACGATGAACGACGGAATCCGCCAGGCCACGGTGATCGAACCGGTGATGGTCCCCGCCAGCGCGGCGCAGCCCATGCCCAGCACCGCCGCCGGCAGCACGCTCCAGCCCCAGCCGAGCACCGCGACGCTGACCGCGGAGGCCGCCAGCGCCAGCACCGAGCCGACCGACAGGTCGATACCGCCGATGATCAGCACGAAGGTCATGCCGACCGCCAGCACCATCAGGTCGGGAATCTGGTTGGCCAGGGTGCTGAAGGTGTCGTAGGACAGGAAGTGGCTGCTCAGGCTGGAGAACAGGATGATCATCCCCAGCAAGGCGCCGGCCAGGCCCAGGTAGGTGCCGAGGCCATAGAAGTTGCGACCGGCCTTGGCGGTCGAAGGAGCAGTTTTCATAGGGTATCCCTAGGCGCCGCGTCGTTGAGCAGCGCATCACGTTTCTGGTAGCCGGCAAACGCGGCGGCAAGCAAGTCGTCCTGGGTCCAGCTGTCGCGCTCGAAGGTCTGGATCAGGCGCCCGGCCGAGAGCACGCCGATGCGGTCACAGATCAGCATCAGCTCGCGCAGGTCGCTGGAGACCACTACCAACGCCTTGCCCTGGCGGGTCAGTTCGCCGAGCAGCGCGTAGATATCGAATTTGGCACCGACGTCGATCCCTCGGGTCGGCTCGTCGAACAGCAGCACCGAGCAGTCGCGCTCCAGCCAGCGGCCGATCACCACCTTCTGCTGGTTGCCGCCGGACAGCTCGGAGACCAGTTGGTCCGGGCTGGAACTGCGGATGCGCATGGCCCCGATCTGCCGCTGCGCCAACGCGGTTTCGTCGCGACCGTTGACCACCCCGCCGCTGGAAATTGCCGGCATGTTGCCCAGGGCGATGTTGGCGCTGATCGACTGGGTCAGCAGCAGGCCTTCGCCCTTGCGGTCCTCGGTGATCAGGGCGATGCCATGGCGCACCGCATCGACCGGCGAACGGATATCGACGACCTGCGCCGGCGTGCCGAGGGCCACGGTGCCGCTGTCGGCGACATCGGCACCGTAGATCAGCCGCAGCAGCTCGGTGCGCCCGGCACCGATCAGGCCGGAGATGCCGAAAATCTCGCCGGCGCGCACCTCGAAGGACACGTCGAACACCTTGTCCGCCCGGCTCAGGCCCTTGACCGTCAGGGCCGGTGCGCCGATCTTGCGCTCGCCCAGGTCGATGTGTTCACCCAGCTCGCGGCCGACCATCAGGTTGACCAGTTGTTCGCTGTTGTAGTTGGCCATCGGCTCGACACAGACCAGGTTGCCATCGCGCAGTACCGCAATGCGCTGAGCCACCCGCGCCAGCTCTTCCAGCCGGTGGGAAATGTAGATGATCGCCACGCCTCGGGCCTGCAGGCGGGTGATCTGCTCGAAGAGCATTTCGACCTCGCGGGCGGTGAGCATCGCGGTCGGCTCGTCGAGAATCAGCACATGGCAATCGCCGATCAGGTTGCGGGCGATTTCCACCATCTGCTGGTGGCCGATTCCCAGCTCACCGACCAGGGTGTCGGGGTCGATCGCCTCCAGGCCGACCTGGGCCATGGCCTCGATGGCGGCCTGGCGCAGTTGCTTGCGGCTGATCCAGCCACCGTGGCTGGGCAGGTTGTCGAGAAACAGGTTTTCCGCCACCGACAGGGTCGGCAACAGATTGAGTTCCTGCATGACCATGCGGATGCCCTGCTCTTCAGCCTGGGTCCGGCTGCCGGGGGCATAGGGCTGACCCTTGAAGTGCATCTGGCCGGTGGTCGGCGTAACCAGCCCGCCGATGATCTTCGACAGCGTGCTTTTGCCCGCGCCGTTTTCACCGGTCAGCGCCAACACCTCGCCACGCAACAGCGTCAGGTCGATGTTGCTCAGGACAGGTTGCGCATAGGTCTTGCCGATACCGCTGACCGACAGGACAGCGTTCGGTGCGGAAGATGACATAGGAAAATCTCCGGGCACCCGCTCAGGACGAGCGGGCGCGGTTGCAGCCAGGGGTTGCTTCTCGGGGTTATTTCTTGAGAACCAGTTCGACCGGGGTCTCGATCACGCCATCGACGGCATCGACCTTCTCGCCCTTGACCAGCTTGAGCGCGTTCTGGATACCGAACACCGCCTGCTGGGCCGCGGCCTGGTCGGCGGTGGCCAGCACCCGGCCGTCCTGCAGCATCGGCTTGATCGCCTCGATGTTGTCGTAACCGACCACCTGCACCTTGCCCGCCTTGCCGGCGGCACGCACCGCGGACACGGCGCCCAGGGCCATGTTGTCGTTACCGGCCAGCAGCGCCTTGAGGTCCGGGTATTCGCTCAGCATGGCCGAGGCAACCTTGTTGCCCTGGTCGATTTCCCAGTTGCCGGATTGGGTGGAGACGATCTTCATGCCGGCGGCATCCATCGCGTCCTTGAAACCGGCGGTCCGCTGCTGGGCGTTGGTGGTGGTCGGTACGCCTTCGATGATGCCGACCTTGTCGCCGGAGGCCAGGGTCTTGGCCAGGTAGTCGCCGACCAGGCGCGCGCCCTTGCGGTTGTCCGGGCCGACGAAGGGAATGTCGAGGTTCTTGCTCTTGAGCACCTGCGGGTCGAGGCGGTTGTCGATGTTGACCACCTTGATGCCGGCATCGGAGGCTTTCTTGAGTACCGTCACCAGGGCCTTGGAGTCGGCCGGGGCGATCACCAGGGCATCGACCTTGGACAGGATCATCTGGTTGACGATGTCGATCTGGGCAGCAGTGTCGGTTTCGTTCTTGATCCCGTTGGTGATCATGTCGAAATCGGCGGAGTGGGTTTTCTGGTAATCCTTGGCCCCATCCTGCATGGTGACGAAGAATTCGTTGGCGAGGGATTTCATGACCAGGCCGACCTTGGGCTTGGCCGCGTCAGCGAAGGCCGACGACATCGGCAAGGTGGCAGCGAGTACGGCGACAGCGAGCAGACGACCAGCGAATGGCAACTTCATGGGGTTCACTCCGGATCTTATGATTATTGTGAGCAACGTCAGCCACGCGACAGGACGCTTCCACGACGGTGGAACGCCAGGGAAACAACCCGCGCAAACGTTTGCGTGAATGAACTATGCGAACCTCATCGACATTTGTCAACGGGCTGCCCTGGGTTCGATCCAAAGAATAGTCGTGAGTCGGCCACCGGGCGCGATGCCCGGTGGCGAGGGGAAAGTGCGAAGAAACCCTGTGGGAACAGGTTACGCGGTGGTGCTGACCAGCGAGCCGCTGCTGCCGGACTTGGCCTCTTTGGTCAGGGCCTGGAGCAGTGCCGCGGCCGTCGTCATCAGCGCACCGTTGACGGTACTGATCTGCCCCTGGACAGCCATCACCGCGCTGGTACGGGCATCCTCCGAAGGGTAGGAAGCCTTCTGCGCGGCCTCCAACTGCTGCTGAAGCTCACGCAGTTGCTGCTGCAACTCCTTCATGCGCTTCTGCAGCGCCTTGACCGCGGCGTTGTGGCCACCGCCCGAGCTTTCCTGGGCGCCGCCGGCCGCTTCGGCGCTGCCGCCGCCAGTACGGACCTTGCCGTCCTTGCTGTCGGCCTCATCGCTGTCCTTGACCGCCTTGTCGATCTCGCTCGTCATGGCGATGGTCTTGGACTCCGTCGAGCCGGCGGTGTGGCCGTTGATCATCAGGCCGCCGGGAGAAGGAAAACCTACTGACATGGTAAGAACCTCGGAAAATTTCTGTACCGGCGTATCGGCGGTGGCCTGCTGAACTTTAGCCACGACGTACGAGAGTGCATCGGGTGCCGATACAAAGCTCCTGCAAGCTATGCGCCTTCCGCCCACCAGAGGCCGCGAAAAACCTCACTTGGCAGGCAGCCATTTGCTGACATTCAGGCTCAGGCAAATCCTTATAATTTTTCCTACAGCTGACGCCAAATCATAAAAAGCGCTGTCAGAAACGCTCTAGATCTCTCTGATAGTTGCGAAACTGCCTACAGTTAAATACTGTATGCACGTACAGCTTAATTAAGGATTGTTTCGTGGCAAACCCAACTTCAGCCTCCGCCGCCCTCAGTTCCTACGAGCGCATGGGCCTGCGCGTACAGAAAATCATCAACTCCCAAGCGGCCCAACAGGCCAAGGCCGCGCTGATCTTCCGCATGCCGGACGAGCCCTCCGAGGACTGGGAACAGTTGCTCGAGGAGATCGACGAAAACGACAACGTCACCCTCGCCTACCGCGATGACGGTGGCGTACAGATTTTCTGGACCGTGCCCAAGGAAGACTGAGTGATGCGTCTGCCCGTCATCGCCCTGCTCGGCCTGTGCTGGGTGCTGCCCGCCCAGGCCGACGCCCCACGAACCTTCAGCGAAGCCAAGAAAGTCGCCTGGAAGCTGTATGAACGACAATCCACGGAGTTCTATTGCGGCTGCAAGTACAACGGCAACCGGGTCGACCTCCAGGCCTGCGGCTATGTACCGCGCAAGAACGCCGCCCGCGCGGCGCGCATCGAGTGGGAACATATCGTGCCGGCCTGGCAGATCGGCCATCAGCGCCAGTGCTGGCAACAGGGCGGGCGCAAGAACTGTACGCAGAGCGATCCGACCTACCAGCGCGCCGAAGCCGACCTGCACAACCTGGTGCCGAGCATCGGCGAGGTGAATGGCGATCGCAGCAATTTCAGTTTCGGCTGGCTTCCGGAACAGAAGGGCCAGTACGGCTCATGCCTGACCCAGGTCGACTTCAAGGCCAAGAAGGTCATGCCGCGGCCCTCGATCCGCGGAATGATCGCCCGCACCTACTTCTACATGAGCAAGCAGTACGGGTTGCGCCTGTCGAAACAGGATCGCCAGCTGTATGAAGCCTGGGACAAGACCTACCCGGTACAGCCATGGGAACGCCAGCGCAACCAGAGCGTGGCCTGCGTGATGGGCCGCGGCAACGAGTTCGTCGGCGCGGTGGATCTCAAGGCCTGCGGCTGAACCGGCAGGATTTCCCGACCGTTTCCTGCGCCATCATCCCGTTACTGACTCTCCTCTGCCTTTCCCTTTTGCATCTGTACAGAAGACTGGGTACCACTGGAATTGTTCTTCGTTTCGTTATCGGACTTGTCGAAGCATCCATGAAGCATGAATACCGTGCACAAGCCCAGGCACATGGATAACCTTTTCATGATCGTTCACCTTTGAGCGAGAGGGTCATGCAGAGCGCGAGGCCTCGTAGCGGTCATCGCGAACCTGCACAAACCGAAATGGTCGGGTCGTTTCAAGCTGCGGGCTTGAGCACCACCTTCGTCCAGCCATCGTCGCGCGCGTCGAAGTGCCTGTAGGCGTCCGGGCCTTCGGCAAGCTTGAGACGATGAGAGATGATCCCGGAAGGTTTGGCGCGGCCATGATGGATCAGTTCGGCCAGACGACGGTTGTAGGCTTTGACATTGGCCTGCCCGGTTCGAATCTGCTGCCCCTTGAACCAGAAGGCACCGAAATCGAAAGCCATCTTGCCTTCCTGGGCCAATTCATTTTCAGCACCCGGATCCTGCGGCACGAACACGCCCACGACACCGATGCCGCCAGTCGCCTTTGTCGAGGCGACCAGATTGTTCATGGTCAGGTGATTGGCTTCATGCCCGTGGCGGTCACAGCATTGATAGCCCACACACTCACAGCCGCGATCGGTCCCTTTGCCATGGGTCAGGTTCAATATCTGATCCACCGCCTCCTTCTCAAGCGCGCTGATGGGCGTGGCCCCCATCTGGGCCGCGAGCCTTAAACGGTCGGGATGGCTGTCGACCACGAACACCTCGGAGGCGCCCTTGATCATGGCCGAATGGGCGGCCATCAGGCCAACCGGGCCGGCACCGTAGATGGCAATGCTCTCCCCCGGCAGGAGGCCAGCCAGCTCGGTTGCATGCCATCCCGTCGGGAAGATATCGGACAGCATGACATAATCGTCTTCACGTTCTTGCGCGTCATCGGGCAACACCAGGCAGTTGAAGTCGGCATATGGCACCCTCAGCAGTTCAGCCTGCCCGCCCTGATAAGGCCCCATTTCAGCGAATCCGTAGGCCGCACCCGCGCTGCCCGGGTTAGCCGTCAGGCAGAATCCGGTCAGGCCCTTCTCACAGTTCTCGCAAAAGCCGCAGCCGATGTTGAAGGGCAGGCACACCCGGTCGCCTGCCTTGATCCGATCGACAGCGGCACCTACTTCGATGACCTCGCCCAGGTTCTCATGGCCGAATACCCTGCCTGTTTCAAAAGAAGTGCGGCCTTCATACATATGCAGGTCAGATCCGCAGATGTTGGTGGTCGTCACTCGTACCAGCACGTCGGTGGGCTTTTCGATCCTGGCGTCCGGCACATTTTGCACGCTGACGTCGCGAGGACCGTTGTACACGATGGCTTTCATTGCGTTCTCCCAGAGGCGAGACGAAAGGGAATTTTCGTCAGCACATGTTCAATCTGTCCGAGAGAACGAATCGCCTGTTCAAGAAATCCGCTGCATGTCTGACGAGCGGTAACTCGACTTCAGGACCTCGCACCGCCGAAAGCGGCCGGCGCCACAGCCTGGCTCTCCCCTTCCTGGAGGAACGAACCTGGCAGATCCCGCTCATAAATCTCATGCCGGGTAGTTTTCCATCCAGGAGATGGCTGACATGAAAGACCTTCGAGACACGGTGAACACACCGAAAACACTCATGCTGGAACGCAACGACTGGGTACCGAATCATCCCCGCCTGCCAGTGATCATTTATCGAAACGCGATCGCTGCATCAGGTGATGATCAGGCGACGCTGCTTGAGAAGACCTTCTCGGCTCACGGCTGGCCGCCTCAATGGCGAGACGGGGTGTATGACTATCATCACTACCACACCGAAGGACACGAGGTATTGGGTGTCGCAAGCGGCCAGGCACGCCTGATGCTGGGCGGCCCGGATGGGCATGTGATCGAAGTGGGGCCGGGCGACGTGTTGCTGCTTCCTGCGGGAACGGGGCACTGCAATCTCGGCTCGAGTGCCGACTTTCTGGTGGTTGGGGCGTATCCACCAGGCCAGCATGCCGATATCTGCCGGCAGGCACCGAGCCAGACACAGCTTGAACGTATCGCCACCCTGCCCTTTCCCGACCAGGACCCCGTACAAGGCAAGGCGGGGACACTGACCGATTACTGGTCCATCAAGCAGCATGCCCGCTGAAAAAGCGTTTGCAGGGTACAAAGACGGAAACCGACCCCCCTTGACGGAAAGGACTCTGGAATGAATGAAGTACGAACAGGCCACCCGGTCAAAGCGCTCTACGCGACAGCGCTCGCCGCGCTCCTGAGCGCATGCGCTGGCAACAATTCGCCGTCTGGGGTGGTCGCCCCGGGCGACGCCCCGTCACTCACCACCCGTTCCCTGGATACGGGCGCCGCATTGCTTCAAGCGCGCCCGCCGATAGACGCGTTGAATGCCTACCTGGATGGTTTCCATTTTTATAACGGACACATGGAAGCGCAGATGGAGGCACATCATTACTGCACCATCCTGAACGAGGAGGTGATCCAGTGCGTGATCTACGACGGTAATCGCCAGGACGCCAAGTTGATGGGGGTCGAGTACATCATCAGCGAGTCATTGTTCGCCGGTCTGCCCAAAGCCGAGCAAGCGCTCTGGCACAGTCATGTTCACGAAGTCAAATCAGGCCAGCTCGTGGCTCCCGGGATTCCCGAACTGGCCGAACATGCCTTGATGGAAAAGCTCGTCCATACCTACGGCAAGACCTGGCATACCTGGCATACCGATCTGAATAAGGATCTTCCCCTTGGCGTTCCACAGCTCATGATGGGCTTCACCGCAGAGGGTCAGAGCGATCCGGAAATGGTGGCCGAACGGGATCGTCGATTCGGGATAGACAGCGCGCAGAAAAAGAAGGCGCGGGCCGATATACCGGCGCCTGCCATTGCGCCAGGGGCGGATGCCTGGCGCAATGGCAAGGTGTTTCAGGTAGTGGATCCGACGAACACACCGCACCCGCATTGACCTGCCTCGCCAATCGGTGACACCCGGCTTTCTGGTGGGCCCTCAGGATCAAGCCTCAAGGCTGCGCCTTGTGCTCCACCACCTCCGATTGCATGTTCTGCTTGTCGGCCAGTTGCGCCTTCTTCTGCTCGGCAATTTCCCTGGTGGCGAACGGGCCGGCGATGACCTGGCCATCATCGAGGATCTTGAACGGAAAACCGTGCTCGATCAGCCACGCGGTCCAGTCGGTCAGCGCCTTGGACTTGTCGTCCTTGATCAGCAGGTCCCAGCCTGTGGCCTGCACGGCCGCGGCCACCGGTGCAATGGCCGCCTTGGCCGGCTCGGCCTTGTTGCCCGAACCCTCGCCGCAACCGGCCAGCACCACGAATGCCATCATCACTGCTATTCTGCGCACAGAGCGTCTCCCGTAATCGTCAGTTAATGTGATTTTATCACCTTACGGCCAGTCTCATCCGAAGTAGATCCGCCCTGCCGCTCCCTTATCAGGCTGAATTACCGACGATTTTCCGGTGCAGGGGAATTAAATAGAATGAAATGACGTCTGTAATGAACCACCCGCTCGGATCGACTTGGCGGTATTCTGTATGTAAGACCTAAGCCAGGAATGCCTGAGAAAGGCACTTCAGTAGTAACAATCAAGGAGTAAAGACATGCTGATACTCACCCGCAAAATCGGTGAAAGCATTAACATCGGCGACAACATCACCATCACGATCCTGGGCGTCAGCGGCCAGCAGGTACGCGTCGGCATCAACGCTCCAAAAGACGTGGCAGTGCACCGTGAAGAGATCTACCAGCGGATCCAGGCCGGCCTGTCTGCCGGAGAAAAGAAGGACAACCTGTAAGTCCTCGAACTCGTCAGCCCTGACATCCGGGGTCGCGGCTGACGAAAGTCCCACCCTTCCTTCGCCTTTTCCCTACATCGCCAGCGTCAGACCGCCAGCCGGCAACGGCAGCGCCGTCTTGTAGCGCACCTGCTTGAGCGCAAAGCTGGAACGGATGTTCGCCACCCCCGGCACCTTGGTCAGAAAGTCCATCATGAAGCGCTCCAGCGCCTGGATGGTCGGCACCAGCACGCGGATCAGATAGTCCGGGTCCCCCGCCATCAGATAACACTCCATCACCTCCGGCCGATCGGCGATCGCCGCCTCGAAGTGCTGCAGGGCCTCCTCCACCTGTTTCTCCAGGCTGACGTGGATGAACACGTTGACGTGCAGGCCGAGCAGGTCGGCATCGAGCAGGGTCACCTGCTCGCGGATCAGTCCCAACTCCTCCATCGCCCGCACCCGGTTGAAACACGGGGTCGGCGACAGATTGACCGAACGGGCCAGGTCCGCGTTGGTGATGCGGGCATTCTCCTGAAGGCTGTTGAGAATGCCGATGTCGGTGCGATCCAGTTTGCGCATGAGAGAAAATCACCTGTTTTTTATGCTTATGCAGATTTTTTATCTGCAAATAATCTCAGGCGCAACCAAACAGAGAGAAATATTCTCCTACGACCGGCCTATGATTGTTGTAGGACAAGATTTCCCTTACCCAGGGAATGATTGCCAGCTCGCGCGCCCACTACAAGAAATTCACAAGATAGAGCGTAGAAAGCCATGACCACAGCGTACCCACCGCTGCGCCTGCACGTACCCGAACCCTCGGGACGCCCGGGCTGCAAGACCGACTTCAGCTACCTGCGCCTGACCGATGCCGGCCAGGTCCGCAAGCCCCCCATCGACGTCGAACCCGCCGACACCGCCGACCTGGCCCGTGGCCTGATCCGCGTGCTCGACGACCAGGGCCAGGCCCTTGGCCCCTGGGCCGAGGACATGCCGCTGGAGATCCTGCGCAAGGGCATGCGCGCCATGCTCAAGACCCGCATCTTCGACAGCCGCATGGTGGTCGCCCAGCGCCAGAAGAAAATGTCGTTCTACATGCAGAGCCTCGGCGAGGAAGCCATCGGCAGCGCCCAGGCCCTGGCGCTGAACATCGACGACATGTGCTTCCCCACCTACCGCCAGCAGAGCATCCTGATGGCCCGCGAAGTGCCGCTGGTGGACATGATCTGCCAGCTGCTGTCCAACGAGCGCGATCCGCTCAAGGGCCGGCAACTGCCGATCATGTACTCGGTGCGCGACCATGGCTTCTTCACCATTTCCGGCAACCTCGCCACCCAGTTCGTGCAATCGGTCGGCTGGGGCATGGCCTCGGCGATCAAGGGCGATACCAAGATCGCCTCGGGCTGGATCGGCGACGGCGCCACCGCCGAGTCGGACTTCCACACCGCCCTGACCTTCGCCCACGTGTACCGCGCCCCGGTGATTCTCAACGTGGTCAACAACCAGTGGGCGATCTCCACCTTCCAGGCCATCGCCGGCGGTGAAGCCACCACCTTCGCCGGCCGCGGCGTCGGCTGCGGCATCGCCTCGCTGCGGGTCGACGGCAACGATTTCCTCGCGGTGTATGCCGCCTCCCGCTGGGCCGCCGAACGCGCCCGGCGCAACCTCGGCCCGACCCTGATCGAGTGGGTCACCTACCGGGCCGGCCCGCACTCCACCTCCGACGATCCGTCCAAGTACCGTCCCGCCGACGACTGGAGCCACTTCCCCTGGGCGACCCGATCGCCCGCCTCAAGCAGCACCTGATCGCCATCGGCCAGTGGTCCGAAGAGGAACACGCCGCCGTCAGCGCCGAGCTGGAAGCCGAAGTCATCGCCGCGCAGAAGGAAGCCGAACAGTACGGCACCCTGGCCGGCGGACAGATGCCGAGCGCCGCGACCATCTTCGAGGACGTCTACAAGGAAATGCCCGACCACCTGCGTCGGCAGCGCCAGGAACTGGGGTTATAAGCCATGAACGATCACAGCAAATTGCAAACGGAGAACGCCGTGGCCACCAGCACCATGACCATGATCCAGGCCCTGCGCTCGGCCATGGATGTGATGCTCGAGCGCGACAGCAACGTGGTGGTGTTCGGCCAGGACGTCGGCTACTTCGGTGGCGTGTTCCGCTGCACCGAGGGCCTGCAGGCCAAGTACGGCACCTCGAGGGTGTTCGATGCCCCGATCTCGGAAAGCGGCATCGTCGGCGTGGCGGTGGGCATGGGCGCCTACGGCCTGCGCCCGGTGGCGGAAATCCAGTTCGCCGACTACTTCTACCCGGCCTCCGACCAGATCGTCTCGGAAGCGGCGCGCCTGCGCTATCGCTCGGCCGGCGAGTTCGTCGCGCCGATGACCCTGCGCATGCCCTGCGGCGGCGGCATCTACGGCGGCCAGACCCACAGCCAGAGCCCGGAGGCGATGTTCACCCAGGTCTGCGGCCTGCGCACCGTGATGCCCTCCAACCCCTACGACGCCAAGGGCCTGCTGATCGCCGCCATCGAGAACGATGACCCGGTGATCTTCCTCGAACCCAAGCGCCTGTATAACGGCCCGTTCGACGGCCACCACGAGAAACCGGTCATCCCCTGGTCGAAACACCCGGCCAGCGCCGTACCCGATGGCTACTACACCGTGCCGCTGGACAGCGCGGCGATCACCCGCCCGGGCAGCGAAGTGACCATTCTCACCTACGGCACCACCGTCCACGTGGCCCAGGCCGCCGCCGAGGAAACCGGCGTCGATGCCGAAGTCATCGACCTGCGCAGCCTCTGGCCGCTGGACCTGGACACCATCGTCAATTCCGTGAAGAAAACCCGTCGCTGCGTGGTCGTCCACGAAGCCACCCGCACCTGCGGTTTCGGGGCCGAGCTGATCTCGCTGGTGCAGGAGCACTGCTTCCACTACCTGGAGGCGCCGATCGAACGCGTCACCGGTTGGGACACGCCCTACCCCCATGCGCAGGAGTGGGCGTACTTCCCTGGCCCGGTTCGGGTCGGGGCGGCTTTGAAACGGGTCATGGAGGTCTGAATGGGTACTCACGTCATCAAGATGCCGGATATCGGCGAAGGCATCGCGGAAGTGGAACTGTCCCAATGGCACGTGCAGGTCGGCGACCTGGTGGTCGAGGACCAGGTGCTGGCCGATGTCATGACCGACAAGGCCATGGTCGACATCCCCTCGCCGGTGCACGGCAAGGTGATCGCCCTCGGCGGCCAGCCGGGTGAAGTCATGGCGGTGGGCAGCATCCTGATCAGCATCGAGGTCGAAGGCGCCGGCAACGTGCGCGAAGGCGGCGAAGCGCCTGCGGCCAAGGCGGCACCCGCACCGGTACAGGAGAAACCGGTCGAAGTGGCGGTCGCCAAGCCGGCAGCGGCATCGGCCCCTGCACCGACCCGCGCGGCACCGGTGGTGGCCCGCCAGCCCGACGAACGCCCACTGGCCTCGCCAGCGGTGCGCAAACGCGCCTGGGATGCCGGCATCGAATTGCGCTTCGTCCACGGCAGCGGCCCGGCCGGGCGCATCCTGCATGAGGACCTCGACGCCTACCTGGCCCAGGCCGAACAGCCGGCGCGCGGCAGCGATGGCCGCTATGCCCGACGCACCGACGAGGAACAGATCCCGGTGATCGGCCTGCGCCGCAAGATCGCCCAGCGCATGCAGGACGCCAAGCGCCGCGCCGCGCACTTCAGCTACGTCGAGGAGGTCGATGTCACCGCCCTCGAAGAGCTGCGCGTGCACCTGAACCACAAGCACGGCGACAGCCGCGGCAAGCTGACCCTGCTGCCGTTCCTGGTACGGGCGATGGTCGTGGCCCTGCGCGACTTCCCGCAGATGAACGTGCGCTACGACGACGAGGCCCAGGTCATCACCCGTCACGGCGCGGTGCATGTCGGCGTCGCCGCGCAGACCGACGGCGGCCTGATGGTGCCGGTGGTGCGCCATGCCGAGAGCCTCGACCTGTGGGGAACCTCCGACGAGATCAACCGCCTGGCCAAGGCCGCCCGTAGCGGCAAGGCGACCCGCGAGGAGATGTCCGGTTCGACCATCACCCTGACCAGCCTCGGCGCCCTTGGCGGCATCGTCAGTACCCCGGTGCTGAACCTGCCGGAAGTGGCGATCGTCGGCGTCAACCGCATCGTCGAGCGGCCCGTGGTGATCAAGGGCCAGATCGTCGTGCGCAAGATGATGAACCTTTCCAGCTCGTTCGATCACCGCGTGGTCGACGGCATGGACGCGGCGCAATTCATCCAGGCCATTCGCGGCCTGCTCGAACAACCCGCCTGCCTGTTTGTGGAGTGAGCATGCAACAGACTCAAAGCACCACCCTGCTGATCATCGGCGGCGGCCCCGGCGGCTATGTCGCGGCCATTCGGGCCGGGCAACTGGGCATCCCGACCATCCTGGTGGAAGGCCAGTCCCTGGGCGGCACCTGCCTGAACGTCGGCTGCATTCCGTCCAAGGCGCTGATCCATGTCGCCGAGCAGTTCCATGCCACCCAGGGCTACAGCAAGGACCACTCGCCGCTGGGCATCCAGGTGGCGCAGGCGACCCTGGACATCACCAGGAGCGTGGAGTGGAAGGACGGCATCGTCGACCGCCTGACCAGTGGCGTCGCCGGGCTGCTGAAGAAGAACGGCGTCCAGGTCATCAACGGCTGGGCCAAGATCATCGACGGCAAGAACGTCGACATCGATGGCCTGCGCGTGCAGTGCGAACACCTGCTGCTGGCCAACGGTTCGCAGACCGTGGAATTGCCGATGCTGCCCTTCGGTGGCCCGGTGATCTCCTCCACCGAAGCCCTGGCGCCGACCTCGGTGCCCAAGCGCCTGGTGGTGGTCGGGGCCGGCTACATCGGCCTGGAACTGGGCATCGCCTACCGCAAGCTCGGTGCCGAGGTCACGGTGGTCGAAGCCCGCGACCGTATCCTGCCGACCTATGACCGCGAACTGACCCAGCCGGTGGCCGAGTCGGTCAAGGCGCTGGGTATCCACGTGCTGCTGGGGCACAGCGTCGAAGGTTTCGACGCGGCGAGCAACAGCCTCCAGGTGCGTGATCCCCAGGGCGAAACCCTGCCGTTGGCGACCGACCAGGTGCTGGTGGCGGTGGGTCGCAAGCCACGGACCCAGGGCTGGAATCTCGAAACCCTGGCGCTGGCCATGAACGGTTCGGCGATCCGCGTCGACAGCCATTGCCAGACCAGCATGCGCAACGTCTGGGCGATCGGTGACCTGACCGGCGAGCCGATGCTGGCTCACCGCGCCATGGCCCAGGGGGAAATGGTCGCCGAGCTGATCGCCGGCCAGCACCGCGAGTTCAGCCCGACGGCGATTGCGGCGGTGTGCTTTACCGATCCGGAACTGGTGGTGGTCGGCAAGACGCCGGACGACGCCAAGGCGGCCGGGCTGGATTGCCTCGTCGCCAGCTTCCCGTTCGCCGCCAACGGCCGGGCCATGACCCTGGAGTCCAGGAATGGCTTCGTGAGGGTGGTGGCGCGGCGCGACAATCACCTGATCGTCGGTTGGCAGGCGGTGGGCGTGGGCGTTTCGGAACTGGCGGCGGCCTTCGGGCAGTCGCTGGAAATGGGCGCGCGGCTGGAGGACATTGCCGGCACCATCCATGCCCACCCGACCCTGGGTGAAGCGGTGCAGGAAGCGGCGCTCAAGGCGCTGGGGCATGCCCTGCACATCTGACACGCAGGGGTAGGGCTCAAGGGCCCTGTTCGCGGATGAATCCTGCTCCCACAGTTTTGCGGCGCCCACACTGTTTGTGGTTACCGCGACACCTTGTGGGAGCAGGATTCATCCGCGAACAGGGCCCGAGAGTTCAAACACGTCAATCGCGATAATCCGGCGCCACCCGTTCCAGCAATCGCAACATCGCCGACCAGGCCAGCTCCATCGCATTCGGATCGGTCAACTGCCCCTCCTCCACCGGCCGCCCCGGGTCGTTGAACTGCCGCTCGGTGTGTACGCACACCTCATGGGACGGCAACACCAGCTCGCCGCAGGCCTGCGCCGTCACCTGGATCTCGCACGCCTTCTCCAGGTAATACATGCGCAGAAACGCCTCGCCCACGGTCCTGCCCACGCTCAGCAGGCCATGGTTGCGCAGGATCATCACCGACTTGTCGCCCAGGTCCTGCACCAGCCGCGCCTGCTCATCCAGGTCCAGCGCCACCCCCTCATAATCGTGGTACGCGGTGCGGCCATAGAACTCCATGGAAATCTGGTTCACCGGCAACAGCCCGCACTTGAGCGCCGCCACCGCGCAACCGGCCCTGGTATGGGTGTGCAGCACGCATTGCGCATCCTCGCGGGCGCCGTGGATCGCACTGTGGATCACGAAACCGGCCGGGTTCACCGCGTACGGCGAGTCCTCCACCGCCCGCCCGTCGAGGCCGATCTTCACCAGGCTCGACGCAGTAATCTCATCGAACAGCAGCCCATAGGGGTTGATCAGGAAATGGTGCTCCGGCCCGGGCAGGCGCAGGGAGATGTGGGTGAAGATCAGGTCGGTCATGCGAAAATGCGCAATCAACCGGTAACAGGCCGCCAGTTGCTCACGCAGTTGACGCTCGATGGCCGCCGACGCGGCAGCGGTGTGCAGAAGGTCATTCAAGCGGATCACTCCTACAGGCTGGGAATTGGAACGGGCCGGGCACCACGCTAGCGCCCGACCCTGGCTACTTTACTTGCTTGCCCAGGCATTGAACCACTCTTCGAGCTCTTCGCCGTGATCGACCCAGAAAGCGACGTTCATGGACAAGGCGCCCTTGAGATGCGGCGAGCCGATGCTGTTCGAAGGAGGTCGATACCCTGGTGTTGTGCCAGAGGCATCAGCCGGTCGACAGCCTGGGCGAGGAACTGCAGGGGCTGGTGGACTTCCAGCGCATCGGCAACTGCCTGGCGCCGCGGACGGTCGAGGAAGCGATCCATGAGGGGCTGAAGGTTGCCTGGAACCTCTGATACCAGGCTGTCGTACCGGATGAACCTGAACATGACCGGCAACGGTTGGTTCGACCTCAGTACTTGAACCTCCCCACCAGCGTATTGAGTTCGCTGGAAATATCCGCCAGTTGCTCGGCATCGTTGCGGGCGGCGCGGGCCAGGTCCTCGACCTCGCGCGCATCGGTATGAATCTGCGTGATGTGTCGGTTGATATCCTCGGCCACCTGGTGCTGCTCTTCGGCGGCGGTGGCGATCTGGCTGTTCTGATCTCGGATGTTATCCACCTGATCACGTATCTTGTTGAAGCTTTCCCGGGCCTGCTGGATACGGTCGACACTCTGGCGCGACATGTCGACGCTGGCCTGCATCTGCCGGGTGACGTTCTCGGTGCCGCGCACCAGGTTGCCCAGCAGGCCGTCGATCTCGCCGGTGCTGTCGGCGGTGCGCCGTGCCAGCGCCCGCACCTCGTCGGCCACCACGGCGAACCCTCGTCCCTGGTCGCCGGCACGCGCCGCCTCGATGGCCGCGTTGAGCGCCAGCAGGTTGGTCTGCTCGGCAATCGAGCGGATGGTGTCGAGGATGCCGTTGATGTTGCGGCTGTCCGATTCCAGTGCCTGCATGGCCTCGGTGGCCTGCTCAAGGTTGCTCGACAACTGCCCGACATTGTCGGTCGCCTCGTCGATCTGCCGTTGCCCGCTCTGCACGTCACGCTGGCCGGCGTCGGCCGACGCCGCCGCCTCGGAGCACGAACGCGCCACCTCGTTGGCGGTGGCAACCATTTCGTTGAATGCGGTGCTGACCAGTTCGAGCGCCTCGCGCTGGCGCAACGCGGCATCGTTCACCGCGTGGGCGACCTGGCGGGTGCCACCACTGGTGCGCTGCAGCCTGCTCGAGGTCTGGCCGATGTTGCGCACCAGTTGCGCGATGGCACCAAGAAACTCGTTGAACCAGCCGGCCAGCACCGCCGTTTCGTCATTGCCGCGCACGGCCAGGTTGCGGGTCAGGTCGCCCTCGCCCTGGGCGATGTCCTGCAGGCCACTGGCAACGCCGCGGATCGGCCGCACGATGATCCCGGCAAACCGCGCACCCACCAGGGCGAACAGCACCGCCATGACCAGCGCGGCCCAGAGGATGATCCAGCTCAGGCGATCGGCCTTGGCCATGACCTCCTGCTTCTCGATCAGCCCGATCAGGTGCCAGCCCAGGGCCTTGGAGGTGTAGACATTGGCCATGTAGGTCACGCCCTTGAGCGTGACCTCTGTCGAGCCTTCGCGCAGTGCCGCCAAGGGCGCGTAGTCACCGCCCAGGTCAGCCAGGCGCTTGAACGAATGCGCCGGATCGGCGGCATCGACCAAGACGTTGCCATCGGCTTCGGTGAGCATCAGGTAGCCGCTGCGCCCCAGCCTGATCTTGCGCACCAGCTCCGTCAGTTGCTTGAGCGACACATCCAGGCCGACCACGCCACGCGGGTTGCCCTGCGCGTCATTGAGGGTGCGCATGGTGCAGATCAGCACCGAATCGCTGGCCGCCCAGTAGTACGCCGGCGTGCGCACGATGCTGCCCGGTACCGCCATCGCCAGGCGGTACCAGGGCCGCGTGCGCGGGTCATAACCGGCCAGGTCCGGCACGTCCGGCCAGGCGACGTAGCCCCCGTCGTCGGTGGCCAGCGACACATAGGCGGTGTTCGGGTGCGCCTTGGCAAAGCTGTCGAAGATATCCAGCGTCGTCTTGGCGATCGCCGGCGGCGCGACGGTCGCAGCGTCGGCAGCCATGTACCGCTTTAGCCCGGAGAGCGACGCCAGGCGAGGGTCCTGGGACAGGTACTGGACGTTCTGGGCGATGCCGTCGAAGAACTGCTGCATGCCGTTGTCGATCTGCAGAATCTCGCGGGTGCTGCTGTCGACGAAGTTGTCCCTGGCCTCATCACGCAGATTGACCACCACCACCGCTGCGACCAACAGCAGCGGGACACCGGCGATCCCCGCAAACACACACGTCAATTTGTCTCTTATTTTCATTGTGCTCGATCCAGAACGTAGGGAGGGCCAGGGCCCGGGCAGTCGACGGCGGTTTACTCGAAGCGTTTTTCCCGCGAAGGCGGATAGCCGAAATAGGCGGTGTAGCACTTGCTGAAGTGGCTGGGCGAGACGAAGCCGCAGGCCACGGCGACCTGCACGATGGTCAGCCCCGAGTGCTGCAGCAGCCGGCGGCCCTCGGTCACCCGCAGTTCGAGGTAGTAACGGCGTGGCGTGGTGTCCAGCTGTTCCTTGAACAGCCGCTCGATCTGTCGCCGCGAGCGGTTGACGTAGCTCGACAACTGCATCAGGTCCAGTGGCTCTTCCAGGTTGGACTCCATGAGTTTGACCACCTCGCGCAGCGGCTCGGCCATCTTGATGTGCAGCTTGGGATTGACCCGGCGATAGCGCGACGCCTCGAAGGCGAGGATGTCGATGATGCCGTCGACCAGCGCGCCGTTGCGCATCTTGCCGATCCACTCCAGCACCATGTAAAACGCGCCGGTCGGGCTGGCGGCGGTATAGCGGTCACGGTCGACCATGTAGCTTTCGCTGGTGACCTGGGTTTCCCTGGCCGCCTCGGCCAGGGCCAGGCGATGCTCGGGGTGAATCGCGCATCGATAGCCTTCGAGCAGATTGGCCTGCGCCAGGAACCAGGCACCGCTCCACAGACCGCCCAGTGCGATATCCTTTTCGGCGGCCTTTTTCAGGAAGGCGCGCAACTCAGGCTGCTCGTGCAACGGCGAACGCAGGCCACCACACACCACCAGCAGGTCGAAGTCGTCCGGACTGCAATCGGCGAGCCCGGTGTCCGGGCGAATGACAATGCCCAGGTCACTGATGACATCCTGCCCACCGACTGTCATCGTCCGGGTGGCGAACCAGGACGGCTGCAGCAGGTTGGCCGTAACCAGGGTATCGAGGGCCTGCGTGAAGGCCGGCATCGAGAAGTGCTCCAGCAGGATGAACCCGACCGCCGCCTGCGCTGGCGGCGATACTTCATTTTTTTGTACGTAGCGATAGTTCTTGACCTGCAGGCCACCGCTGAAAACTCTTCTGTCTACCATGTATTGCTCATATCAAGTGATCTGAAAGCCATGGGCCAACGGATCCTCGTCGTCGACGACGATCGTGTTGTATCCGGTGACCCTGGCCCAACCCGTTACGCTGGGCTGGATAGCGGTATGGGCACCGAGCGTGGTCTGTGCCTCGACCCGTCCGGTGAAGGTGGTGCCGATCAGGCTCTGGTGGCGGAAATCCTGGCCCACCGCGAGCCGGCCACGGCCGTGAAGTTGTGCCATGCGCGCGCTGGTGCCGGTGCCGCCCGGGGAGCGGTCGATGGCCTGCTCGCCATAGAACACCGCGCAGCGCCCATCGACCTGCGGGTTGTCCGGCTGGTCGCACCAGATCACGTGATGCACGCCACGGATGCGCTCATCGAGCGGATGGACCGGGTCGATCACCGAGGCCAATGCGCTGCGCAGCTTCTGGCTCAGGGCAATCAGCGTGGAGGCCTTGGCGCCCTCCAGCCCCGGCCAGTTCGACTGGGGTTCGACCACCGCGTAGTAGTTGCCGCCGTAGGCGATGTCCACGCTTAGCCGCCCTACTCCCTCAATCTCCACCGTCACATCGATGGCATGCAGGTAGCTGGTGACGTTGAGCATCTTCACACTGCTGACCCGGCCGTCCTGCATGCGGTACTCGACATCGACCCGACCGGCTGGCGTTTCCAGCGCCAGCTTGCCGGGCACCCGTGGCGTCACCAGCCCTTCCTGCAGGGCACTGGTGACCAGGCCGATCGTCCCGGCGCCGCACATCGGCAGACAACCACTGACCTCAATGAACAGCACGGCCACGTCGCAGTCGTCGCGATACGGCGGGTAGAGGATCGCGCCGGACATCACGTCATGGCCGCGCGGCTCGAACATCAGCGCCTGGCGGACCCAGTCATGGCGCTCGACGAACAACTCGCGGCGCTCGGCGATGGGCAGGTGCGGCAGCATCGGTGCGCCACTCGCCACCAGTCGTACCGGGTTGCCGCAGGTGTGTGCGTCGATGCAGAAAAAGCTGTTCTTCATGGTGATCATTTCCCGTGGCGTGGCTGCCGATTGCGTTCCAGCACACCGCGCGAGACGCGGTCGAGCAGCAAGGCGACGGCGACGATCGCCAGCCCCGCGCGCAGGCCCAGGCCCATTTCCATGCGCGTCAGCCCACGGGTCACCTCGGCGCCCAGGCCACCGGCACCGACCAGCCCGGCCAGGACCACCATCGCCAGCGACAGCAGGATGCACTGGTTCAGGCCGACCAGGAGGGTCGGCATGGCCAGCGGGATTTCGATCTTGAACAGGATGGTGCGCGGCGAAGCGCCCATGGCGTTGCCCAGCTCCAGCATGTGCTTGGGGATCTGGTTGAACGCCAGGGTGGTCAGGCGCAGCATCGGTGGAATGCCGTAGATCACCGTGGCGATGATCGCCGGCACGCGGCCAAGGCTGAAGATCATCACCGCCGGGATCAGGTAGACCCACGGCGGCACGGTCTGCATCACGTTCAGCAGCGGGCTGAGCATGGCGTCGACCCGCTTGATGCGCGAAGCCAGGATACCCAGCGGGAAGGCGATGCTCACCGAGATCAGCACCGACACCGACACCAGCGCGATGGTCTGCATCGAGGCGGTCCACAATCCGGCGAGCAGGCAGAAGCCGAGCATGACCACCGCCAGTATCGCCACGCGCAGGCGCGCCGCCAGCAGCGTGCCGATGAACACGATCGCGATCACCGCCAGCGGTGGCAGGGCCAGGAAAGCCGACTCCACGAAACCGAGCACCCGCGAGATCAGGCTGCTCACGGCCGCGAAGAAGCCGTGCAGGTTGGTATTGAGCCAATCGACCACCGGCGCGATGTAGCGCCCTGGAGAAAACTGCAGGTCGGCGAGGTTCATTCGCGATTCTCCCGGGCTTTGGGGGTGGCGCTCTGGGCCATGCGGTCGATCACCATGGTCAGGATCACGATGGCAATGGCGGCGTCGATCGAAGTGGCGATGTCGAGGGTACGGATGGCGTTGTAGATCACTTGTCCCAGCCCGCCGGAACCGACGATGCCGGCAATCACCACCATGCCGAAGGCCATCATCAGGCTCTGGTTGACCCCGGCCATGATGCCCGGCAGGGCGAACGGCAAGCGGATCTTGCTGAACATCTGCCAGCCGGTCACACCGCTGGCGTGACCCAGTTCGACGAACGCGGTGGGCGTCATGCGGATCCCCAGCGCGGTGAGGCGAAACGCCGGAGCGAAGGCGACGATGAAGGTGGCGATCAGCGCGGTACCGGGGCCATAGCCGAGCAAGGCGATGGCCGGCAGCAGGTAGATGTAGGGCGGCAGGGTCTGGATCAGGTCCAGTGCCGGCTCCACGATCCGGTCCAGGGCCGGCAGCAGGCCCGCCACCACGCCGAGCGGAATGGCGACCAGCAGCGCCAGCACGGTGGCGGCCACCACCAGTGCCAGGGTGCTCATGGTTTCCCCCCACATACCGATGAGCGCGCAGAACAGCATGGCCGCCAGCGTGCCGAGGGCGAAACGCAAGCCGGCCAGGCGCCAGCCGAGCAACGCCAGCAACAGCGCCGTCACGTAGAACGGTGGCAGTTGCAGCAGCCAGTACAGGCCCTGGTACAGGCCCTGCAGCCCGGCGTTGATGCCGTCGAACAGCGAGGAGGCGTTATCCTGAAGCCATTCGAGCATCGCATCGACCGTGCTGTCGAATTGTTCGGGGAAGCTTTCGAAGGCCATGATCACGCCCTCTCCCGCAGTTCGCCGGCCACTTCGGCGTGCTCGTTGGCGATGCCTTGCACGCCGCGCAGCAGATCGCGAATGGTGATCACCCCGACCACCACGCCGGCCTGGACCACCGCCAGCGCATCACGCTCGGACTGGGTCGCCAGGCCGATGATGTGGTCCAGGTCGGCATCCGAGGCCACCTGGGCCAGGCGCGACACGTCGACGCCCGGATGGACCTGCTGGAACACGGCCACCGGAGCCATGATCGAATGCGCCTTGACCAGGTGCAGGCGCGAGATGCCGGCGACGAATTCAGCCACATAGTCGTCGGCCGGGTTGAGCACGATGTCCTCGGCCGTACCGACCTGAATGATCATGCCGTCCTTCATGATGGCGATGCGATCGCCGATGCGGATCGCCTCTTCCAGGTCGTGGGTGATGAACACCGCCGACTTGCCCAGTTCCTTGGTCAACTGGCGGAACTCATCCTGCAATTGGCGACGGATCAGCGGGTCGAGCGCGCTGAACGGTTCGTCCATCAGGATCACTTCAGGGTCCGCGGTGATGGCGCGGGCCAGGCCGACACGCTGCTGCATGCCGCCGGAGAGTTCGTTGGGGTAGCGGTTGGCCCAGTCGCTGAGACTGACCTTGGCCAAGGCCCGTTCGGCCACTTTCAGCCGTTCGGCCTTGGGTACACCCTGTACCTCCAGGCCGAAGGCGGTGTTTTCCAGCACCGTGCGGTGTGGCAGCAGGGCCACACTCTGGAACACCATGCCAATGTGCTTGGCACGCATGTCACGCAGTTGCTGGGGGTTGAGCGAATTGAGTTCACGCCCCTTGACCAGCACCTTGCCGGCACTGGGCGTGATGAGTTTGTTCAACAGCCGGATCAAGGTTGACTTGCCGCTGCCGGACAGGCCCATGATGCAGAAGATCTCACCACGGCGCACTTCCAGATTGACGTCCGATACCCCCACGACACAACTGTAGTCATGCAGTATCTGTTTCTTCGAGAGCCCCTTTTCAATGACCGCGCGCATCGCCTCTTCGGAGCGCTCGCCAAATACTTTCCAGACAGACTGGCAACTCACCAGTACTTCTTGGGCGTCTACTGTTTGCGTACTCATATCAATCCCGTCCGGCCTTTTTAAGTTCAGGCCTGTAATGCATTCAAGTTCGGCAGCTGGCAAGTTTCAAAACAATCAGTCTTTCTTGATGTTTTCCCAGCGTTTGAGCAGTTCGGCGTGACTGTCGGTCCAGTCCTTGATTGCCGCGTCCATGCTCTTGCCATCCTTGACGGCACCATTGATCGCCTTGATGTCGGCCAGCGGCACATAGACACTGGCGATCACTTCGCGCGCACGGGAATTGGCGGCGCTGAAGCCCCTCTGGCCGATCCAGTAGTAGCCTTGCGGTGGCGGGAAGATGCCTTTCGGGTCGGCGAGGAACTTGACGTCGAACTTCTGGGTCATCCAGGACGGATCCCAGATCGCCACGGCGATCCATTCCTTGCGGTCCACGGCGGCCTTGAGGGCGGCGGTCATCGCCGCGGTACTGCCTTCGAGCAGGTTGAGCTTGAGGCCATAGGCCTTGACGGCGTTGGCCGCGTCGCTCATCAGGCCCGAACCGGGTTCGATACCGATGATTTTGCCACCGAACTTGTCGGCATTGGCGTTGAGCTCTTCCAGGGAATTGATGGTCACGTAGTTGGGGACGGCGATGGCCTGGTAGAGGCCGTAGGAAACCGGCGAGATCTTCTCGAGCCGGTTCTTGTTCTTGTTCCAGTAGTCATTGGCGGCATAGTCGATCTGCGAGGCGAGGATCTGCACATCGCCCTTGCCCAGTGCCGCGTAGGCGATACCCCACTCGGAGAATTGGGTGACCTTGACGGTATAGCCCTGATCTTCCAGCACTTTCTTGGTAATACCGGTGATGGGTGTCAAATCTTCCCAGGACAAGGTGCCCATGGTGATGGTTTTTTCTTCGGCGTGGGTCGGCAGAACAACTGCCGCCGCCAGAGCCAAGGCACAGAACGCTTTCTTAAACATCTTCATGGTGGTTCCCCGAATTGGTTATTTTTTGAAACGGCAGAACAAGCACTTGCTATTGTTGTTGGAGTGTTGATGTTTGTTTTTTATTGTCGATGCGAGTGTCTGAATCCTCTTTTACGGCGCGTAGCAACCCATTCCCGGCAAAAACTTCTGCCGGAAGTTCTATACAACGTCAGCGATGACGCTGTTATTCAGGAATATTGAAAAGACCCTGACCGTATTCGGTGAGCCTGTGCCCTCGCGGACAGACCGGCCCTGTACCAGCAGCCGGGGAATGGCAGGTGCGCCCTCGAGGGTTGGTAGGTACCACGCCACAGCGACCGGTGCCGTCATACCTTCGAACCTCGACACACCACACGCCAACGTTTAACTCAAGGGGCCCTCCACCAGCGAGTCGGCCTTCAGTGCCTGCGGGGCAATGAACAGCTGCATGTTCGCTCGCGACAGCTCCCAGTGTTCGAACACCAGGTCCACCACCCGGTTTTCATCGTGCCTGGCGATCGCATCGATGAACTCGTCGTGGTGTTCCACCGATAGATCCAGGCGTTGCTCCATGTCCTGATCACGCGGCCGGTAGAACGTGTGGCCGATCCGTGCGTGATCGATCAACAACCGTGACAGGCTCGGCTTCAGGTACGGGTTGCCGGCCATTTCACCCATGATTTCGTGAAAGCGGTTGTTCTCCAGCGCCAGAGCCAGGGGATTTCTTTCCACCGAGGCCTGCCGAAAACGCTGCTGGGTCTGTTTGAGCTCCTCCAACTGCGCCGGTGTGAAGTTCTGCACCGCCAGGCGCCCAATGGCAGCGTAGATCATCGGTGCTACCAGAAAAAAATTACGCAGCGTCGAATGGTTCATCGGGATCACCCGGGTTCCACGGTTCTCGCGGATATCCAGGTAGCCCTCACCTTCCAGGCGCCGAAACACTTCTCGAACCGGGGTGCGAGAAAGACCGTAGCGCTCACTCAAGGTGACCTCATCCAGAACCTGATCAGGATCGAGCTCCATCGTCAGGATCTGCCGCTTCAGGTCTTCGTAAAGCCCAGTTTTGCCACTTTTCACCAGGGACCTCCGGTGTTCTGGATGCCAGTGATGGCACCGTGGTTGAGAACAGACTCCCACGCAACTCGGGCGCGGTCAATCCATTGAATTCACTGTGTATACACAACGAACACAAGATGGATTCAGAGTTTTCCATTTTAAATCAATCACTTAGCCAACATTCGTCCTACGAAAAATAGTCGATTTTAAGTATGAATCTGTCGGAAATCGACAAACACCGATTTCCGAGACGTGCTTGCCCTCTTCAGCCGGTTTCCCGGCACGCCGTCCAGGTCGACCAGTTTGCCTGCGACATCCCATCGTCTGCCAACGACATTTGCAGCGCTTTGCTCACGAGCATGCCCAACGGCACTCGACAGCCGCGACAACCTGCCGCATATTTGTGGATACAACATGTATACATCAAGTTTTCCGTGGCGATCCGTGTCGCCCACGGGTGATGTCAAATAACAAAAGAGCGGTGCCCATGGTACAGATCAGTTCCCTTCCAGCCGACGACAAGACCTGCGGTTGGTATCACCTCAGCCAGAAGCGCCAGGCCCGTCCCGCGCATGCTGGCCACTCCAAGGCGCGCTGGGTGGTGGTCGGTGCCGGGTTCACCGGCCTGGCCGCCGCCCGCCAGTTGGCGCTGGGCCATCCGAATGATGAAGTAATCCTGGTGGAAGCGCAGGAGGTCGGCTTCGGCCCCTCCGGGCGTAACGCCGGTTTCGCCATCGACCTGCCCCACGATATCGGCGCCGAGGACTACATCGGCGACATCGACACCGCCAGGACCGTGCTCAAGCTGAACCTGTCCGGCCAGCGCTACCTCAAGCAACTGGTCGACACCTACGGCATCGACTGCCAGATAACCTTCTGCGGCAAGTACCAGGCCGCCGTCGAGGATCGCGGCATGGCCGTGCTCGACGCCTACCGGCGTGGCCTGGAGAAACTCGGCGAACCGTGCGAGATGGTCGGCGCCGAGGCCCTGCGCCAGCGGGTCGGCACCGGCTTCTACCGCCAGGCGCTGTTCACCCCCGGCACCGCGCTGATCCAGCCGTCGGCCCTGGTCAAGGGCCTGGCCGACACCCTGCCCGGCAACGTCAGCCTGTATGAACACACGCCGATCCTCGAGGTCGAGTACAGCCCGCGCATCGTCCTCAAGCATGCCAACGGCAGCATCGAGGCCGACCGCCTGGTCCTGGCCAACAACGCGTTCGGCATGCACTTCGGTTTCCTCAAGGGCCGCATGCTGCCGATCTTCACCTACGCCAGCATCACCCGCCCGCTCACCGACGAAGAACAGGCGCGCCTGGGCGGCGATCCGTACTGGGGCATCATCCCCGCCGACCCGTTCGGCACCACCGTGCGCCGCACCCCGGACCAGCGCCTGCTGATCCGCAACAGCTTCAGCTTCAACCCCGACGGCCGCGCCCGGGAGCGCTACCTGGAGCGCTTCATCGAGCGTCACCGCGCCTCCTACACCCGGCGCTTCCCGATGCTGCCGAACGTGGATTTCGAATACACCTGGGGCGGCGCCCTGGCGATGACCCGCAACCACAACGGCTTCTTCGGCCAACTGGCACCCAACGTCTATGGCGCCCTGGGTTGCAACGGCCTGGGCGTCACCCGCGGCACCGCCACCGGCAAGCTGCTGGGCGACTGGCTCAGTGGCCAGGAAGACGAACTCACCCGGTTCCTGCTCAAGGCCCCGGGCCCTTGCGCCAACCCGCCACAACCGTTTCTGTCGATGGGCGTGAACATGAACCTGCGCTGGGGTCAGTACCGCGCCGGCGCGGAGAGCTGAAAGCCGGGCCCGCTCCAGCCGGGCCCCTGAACGATTTGCCGCGACGTTCCCCGGATGTCGCGGTGCGGCCCGGCCCCGTCCGCATCAGGCCGGAAGCCGCGAACGATCAACACGTGGAGACAATATGAAAAACAACCATCACTCGATCGAAGACGCCCCCCTCAACCGCTTTCACCAGCGCCTGACCGTCCGCTCCGGCGGCGGCTCCTTCGTCGACGGGTACGTACTGAGCATCGTCGGCGTGGCCATGGTGCACATGGCCGCCGCCCTGAGCCTGAACGCCTTCTGGCAAGGCCTGATCGCCGCCTCGGCGCTGATCGGCATCTTCTTCGGCGGTTTCGTCGGCGGCTGGCTGACCGACCGCTTCGGCCGCCAGCGGATCTTCTTCGTCGGCCCGACCCTGTTCATCCTCTGCTCGCTGGCCCAGCTCTGGGCCCAGTCCGGCGAGGAGATCTTCATCGCCCGCCTGCTGCTGGGGGCCGCCATAGGCATCGAATACCCGGTCGCCACCGCCCTGCTGGTGGAATTCCTGCCGCGCAAGTATCGCGGCCCACGCCTGGCGACGCTGACCATCCTCTGGTTCGCCGGTGCCGCCTTCGCCTACCTGGTGGGCGAGCTTCTGCTCCACTTCGCCGGCCCCGATGCCTGGCGCCTGGTCCTGGCCAGTGCCGCGGTGATTGGCGCGCTGCTGTTCCTGGTACGCCTGGGCACGCCCGAGTCGCCACGCTGGCTGCTCAAGAAAGGTCGCGCCCAGGAAGCCGAGGCGATCATCCAGCAGGTGTTCGGTCCGTCGTACTCGCTGGACAACCTGCCGGAGGAGCCGGCCGAGCGCAAAGTCTCGATCCTCAGCCTGCTGCACTCGGGCTACGGCAAGCGCATGCTGTTCGTGACCATGTTCTGGACCTGCTCGGTCATCCCGGTGTTCGCCGTGTATGCCTTCGCCCCGCAAGTGCTGCGCGCACTCAACCTGGACGGTACCCTGGCCTCGGTCGGCTCGGTGGCGATCACCCTGCTGTTCGTGGTCGGCTGCATCGTCGCCACCCGCCTGATCAATAGCCTGGGTCGTCGGCGGATGCTGATCCACAGCTTCTTCTGGTCCGGCCTAGCCCTGCTCGCCCTGGGCGCCTCGCACAACGCTTCGGGCCTGGTGATCCTCACCCTGTTCGGCGCCTACGCGCTGTTCATCGGCGGTGCCCAGGTGCTGCAACTGGTGTACCCGAACGAAATCTTCCCGACCGAGATCCGCGCCCAGGCCGTGGGCGTCGGCACCTCGCTGTCACGCATCGGCGCCGCGGTGGGCACCTGGCTGGTACCGGCGGCCCTGGACAGCATCGGTATCGAACAGACCATGTACGCCGCCGCCATTGTCACTTTCGTCGGCCTGGCCTTCTCCTGGGCCCTGGCCCCGGAAACCCGCTCGCTGAACCTGCAGCAGGCCGCTTCGCTGAACTGACCGCTTTGATGAACTGACTGCATTGATGAACTGAGTAGTACCGACGCCGCCAGCACCACGTTCGCTGGCGGCGTCACCCCCACCCTTGATTCTCTGGAGAACAATGATGAACTTCGACGGTATCTTTACCCCCGCGATCACCCCCCTGGCCGCTGACGGCTCCATCGACAGCGGCGCCTTCGCCCAGGTCCTGGAATACCTGATCGAGCAGAAGGTGCACGGCATCATCATCGGCGGCTCAACCGGCGAGTACTACGCCCACAGCATCCAGGAACGCCTGGACCTGACCCGCCTGGCCGCCGAAGTGATCAATGGCCGCACCCCGCTGGTGATCGGTACCGGCGCCATCCGCACCGAGGAGTCGGTCGCCTACGCCGAAGCCGCCAAGGCGGCCAAGGCCGACGCCATCCTGGTCGGTTCGCCACCCTACGCGCTGCCGACCCAGCAGGAAATCGCCAACCACGTGCTGGCGGTCGACCGCGCCGCCGGCCTGCCGATCATGCTCTACAACTACCCGGGCCGCATGAGCGTCGACATGGGCCCCGAGTTCTTCGAAGCCGTGAGCAGCAGCCGCAACATCGTCGCGATCAAGGAAAGCTCCGGTGACATCGCCCGCATCCACCACTTCGGCGAGCGCTACCCACAGATCGCCCTGTCCTGCGGCTGGGACGATCAGGCCCTGGAATTCTTCGCCTGGGGCGCGCGCAGCTGGGTCTGTGCCGGTTCCAACTTCATCCCGGCCGAACACATCGCCCTGTACGAAGCCTGTGTGCTGGAAGGCAACTTCGCCAAGGGTCGCCAGATCATGGCCGCGATGATGCCGCTGATGGACTTCCTCGAAGGGGGCAAGTTCGTCCAGTCGATCAAGCACGGCGTGGCCCTCAACGGCCTGGTCACCGGTGGCGTGCGCGCACCGCTGAGCGGCCTGGACGAACAGGAGCAAGCAGCCCTGCAGGAAATCATCAAAACCCTCAAGGCCAAAGTCGCCGCAATCAAGGGAGCCTGAGCAAATGACCGACGTACTGAGCAAAGACGAATACGCGGCGATTGCCGCCAACCTGAAGTTCCCGACCCAGGCCTACATCGGCGGGGAATTGCGCGACGCCCTGGGCGGCCGGACCTTCGACACCTTCAACCCGGCCACCGGCCAGTTGCTGGCGAAGATCACCGCCTGCGACAGCCGCGACGTCGACCTGGCCGTGGCTGCGGCCAAGGAAGCCTTCGACGACGGTCGCTGGCACCTGCTCTCGCCGGGTGAGCGCAAGCACGTGCTGCTGCGCTTCGCCCAACTGCTGGAAGACAACGCCCACGAGCTGGCCGTGCTGGAAAGCCTGGACAGCGGCAAGCCGGTCGGCGAATGCCAGGCCACCGACGTGCCGGAGACCATCCACACCCTGCGCTGGCACGCCGAGCTGATCGACAAGATCTACGACGCCACCGCACCGACCGGTTCGGGTGCCCTGACCCTGGTCGTGCGTGAGCCGATCGGCGTGGTCGGCCTGGTGCTGCCGTGGAACTTCCCGCTGCTGATGCTGGCCTGGAAAATCGGCCCGTCCCTGGCCGCCGGTTGCTCGATCGTGGTCAAGCCGGCCAAGGAAACCACCCTGACCGCCCTGCGCGTGGCCGAACTGGCGCACCAGGCCGGTATCCCGGCCGGCGTGTTCAACGTCGTGCCTGGCGGTGGCAAGGAAGTCGGCGAGCCCCTGGGCCGTCATGACGACGTGACCATGGTCAGCTTCACCGGCTCGACCGACACCGGTCGCCTGTTCCTGCAGTACGCAGCCGAGTCCAACCTCAAGCGCATCGTGCTGGAGCTGGGTGGCAAGAACCCGGCGGTGGTCATGGACGATGTCGAGGACCTGGACCGCGTGGCCCGTCACGTGGTCAACGGCGCCTTCTGGAACATGGGCGAGAACTGCTCGGCCTCCTCGCGCCTGATCGTTCACGAAGACATCAAGGACGCCCTGCTCGAGCGCATTGGCGTGCAACTGCGCGACTGGAGCCTGGGCGACCCGCTGGACCCGGCCAATCGACTGGGTTCGCTGGTCAGCAAATCGCACTTCGAGAAAGTGCGCAGCTACATCGAGCAGGCCGCCGGCGACAAGCTGTCGATCATCTTCGGTGGCAAGGCCGCCGACGGCTTCGTCGAGCCGACCGTGGTCGACAACGTGCCGTCCGACAACGCCCTGTTCCGTGAAGAGGTGTTCGGCCCGGTCTTGAGCGTGACCTCGTTCAAAACCCTCGACCAGGCGATCGAGCTGGCCAACGACACCATCTACGGCCTGGCTGCCTCGGCCTACACCGGCAGCCTGCGCAACGCGCTGCGCCTGTCGCGGGAGATCCGTGCCGGTATCGTCACCGTCAACAGCTTCGGCGAAGGCGATGCCTCGACGCCGTTCGGTGGCTACAAGCAGTCCGGTTTCGGTGGTCGCGACAAGTCGCAGTGGGCCCACGACCAGTACACCGAGCTGAAGACCATCTGGATCGACGCCAACTGATACACGCCACACTTACCCCCACACGCCGCAACAGCGGTGTGTGGGGATTCTGACCTCTCAGCCCCCTTCCCCACCTCATCGCCCCGCAACTTACTCAATAAGCGATGCGCCCGTACATGTGTGCGACGATCTGGAACATCCCTGGCGAATGCCCCTGCCTAGCGTATAAGACACCGCCCGCTCCGGCTCCAGCCATCTGCAGTGGTTCAACTTCCCCGGCCCCCTGAAAGATGCATGTTCCACCTATCGGGTGTCTGGGGAAATTGAACCACTACACTTGACCCGTTCACTGGTGCGCCTATCGTGCGTCCTCGCAGAAGCGCTGAATCGCCTGGCAAGCCGCGCGTAGCGAATTGTCATCCAGCGCGTAGGCAATACGCAGGTAGCCTGGAAGGCCAAACGCGCTACCTTGCACGACGGCCACGTTGGCTTCTTCAAGCAACGCCAAAGCGACTGCCTCGTCGTCAACGAGATCACTGCCGCCTGACGAGCGCTTGCCGATCAGACCGGAACAGTCAGCAAAGGCGTAGAAGGCCCCGCCTGGGACACCGCACCTGATACCCGGCGCCTGGTTCAGCAGGTCGACCATGAAATCCCGACGCTGCTGGAACACCTTTCGGCTGTGAGCGATGAAATCTTTCGGACCGTCCAGGGCAGCGACGGCAGCGTGCTGCGAGACGGAACAGGCGCCCGAGGTCTGCTGACCTTGAAGCTTTTCCATGGCTTCGAGCAGCCAGCGAGGGCCCGTGGCGAACCCGATACGCCAGCCGGTCATGGCGTAGGCTTTCGACACGCCGTTCATGGTCAGTGTTCGTGCAGCCAGTCGTGGCTCGACCTGGGCAAGCGTGAGGAACTCACGGTCGTCGAAGATCAGGTGCTCATAGATGTCGTCCGCCAGAATCAGTATCTGCGGATAGGCCAGCAACACCTCAGCCAGCGCCAACAGCTCGTCGCGGTCGTAAACGGCGCCCGTGGGGTTGGACGGCGAGTTCAGGATCAGCCAGCGGGTTTTCGGCCCGATGGCTTCGGCCAACGCTTGCGGGGTGAGCTTGAAGCTCGACTCGGCGCCACAGGCAACAATCCGCGACTCGCCACCACACAGCTCGACCATTTCTGGATAGCTGACCCAGTACGGCGCAGGAATCACTACTTCGTCGCCTTCGTTCAGGGTCGCAGCCAAGGCATTGAAGATGACCTGCTTGCCACCGCTGCACACCAGCGTGTCCTGCCAACTGACGTCCAGACCATTTTCACGCTCGTATTTGCGCGCGATGGCTTCCCGCAGTGCGCGTAGGCCAGCCACCTGGGTGTAGCGGGTGTGACCATGGTTGATCGCGCTGATAGCCGCAGCACGGATGTGCTCCGGTGTATCGAAGTCAGGCTCACCCGCACAGAGCGAAATGATCTTAGCGCCTTCTGCGCGGCGCGCGGCGACGCGGTCGATGATCTTGTAGGTCGCCGAAGGCTTGGCAGCCTCCAGGCGACGGTTCAACGTTTTCAGGCTCACGCGTGCTCCTCCGGAAGGGAAAGGCCCATCAGGTCCATGGTGGTTTGACCCTCGCGCAGCTTGGCCATGAACACGGCCTCTTTGTCGGCGCGCTTCTGGCCTTCGCGTAGGGTGCGTTCAACGGCATCGACCGGGATGATGATGACGCCGTCCTCGTCCGCGACTACCAGATCGCCGACGCTGACTTGCGCACCGCTGAAGTCGAACGACCTGCCTACCGAAGGCGTGGTCGCCTTGACGGTACCTTTGACCGAGATGCCCCGGGCAAACACCGGGAAGCCACGGGCTTCAAGCGCGGCGATATCGCGCACGCCACCGTTGATCACCAGCCCGACAATGCCTGCGGCCTCTGCCGCGACAGTGAGCACTTCACCCCAGTAGCCGGCGACGAAGTCGGCAGTATCACAGACCAGAACGCTACCGCGCGGCGCTTTCGCCACAGCCAGGTGCAGGCCCAGGTTGTCACCTGGCGAGCATTGCAGCGGGTACGCCGGTGCGGCGATGAATGCGCCTTTCCAGACAGCTCGAATCTCACGGTCCACGGCGCACGGCAGCCCGGAAGCCTCGTACAGGGTAGAACTGCCGAGGACCTTGGCAATGTTCTGAAAATCGTGTGGCAGGCTCATGGTTGTTTGCTCTGCAGGGAGTGGTAACCGAGGGCGGCACGGGCTTCTTTGAGGCTCTTGCCAGTGGCGATCTGTTCGCGGATCTGCGCTTCGACGTGTTCGATGCGACGAGCCGTTTCGGCGACTTCTTGAGCACGACCGCGCGGCACGATAACGACACCATTGGCGTCAGCGACAACGATATCGCGGGCACAAACCCGCGCTTGGCCAACCGATACCGGCTGGTTGACGGCCACGACTTCCACGCGGTCCTTGCCGGTACGCATGAAGCGGCCTTTGCTGAACAGCGGGTAGCCTTCGCCCAGTGCCTTGTTCACATCGCGGCAGACACCGTCTATGACCGTGCCGGCGATACCGCGGGCCAAGGCGTACTGGGTCATGATGTCGCCCCACACCGTGCAATCGGTGCGGCCGTCGTTGGCAATGACCACAACGTCACCAGGTGCTACTTCATCAATGAAGTCACCTACAGTACCAGGCGGTGTACTCGCACTGACGTACTGAACGGTGAAGGCCGGCCCGACCACAACCTGGCTGTAGTCGGCCAGTGGCGCGATACCAAAGGCCTGGCCTGGAAGACCCAGCTTGTCCATCGCATCGGACACACCTGGGGTATCCAGACCTTCGAACAAAGCAACGAGATCTTTATCGCAAAGGCTCATATCAGTGCTCCACCTTGATGGCTTCGAATTGGCTGTCGTGCATCACTTCCTCGACGGAGCGGCCGGCACGCACGGCGTCGACCATTCCGGCCTGGCGGCGATCGATACGCTCGGCCAGATCGAGCACTTTCTCGATAACGCTGGCTGGAACAAAAACGGTGCCGCATTCATCGGCGATCACGTAGTCGCCCTCCTCAACCTCAACGCCGGCCATGCGAACTTTCACGGCCGCGTCGATCTGGATGAGCCGGTTACGTGCGCTGATCATGGTTACGCCACGGCCGAAAACCGGGTAGCCGATATCGGCGCTGCCGCGGATGTCGCGACTGAAGCCATCGATGATCGAGCCACGGATGCCTTTGCGCTGGGCTGCGTTGGCCAGGATGTCGCCCCAGCTGGAGATACCGTCGACGCCACCGGCGATCACCAGCACACGGTCATCGGTGCTGATCTGCTCCACGACCGGGGTAATCAGGTGAACGGTGGGCGCCGCGTCCTGCTTTGGCCCCAACAGCACAGTGCTGGCGCGGCCAGCAATCTTCGGGCAGTTCCAGAGCGGCATCAGGCCGTTGGTGGCGCCAGGAAGCTGGAGGAAGTCCAGCGCGTCCGACACCGTGTTGGTATCGAGCGCAGCCAGGCGCTCAAGCGGGGCTTTCAAACTCATGGATTGCAGACCTCTTGTGGGTGAAGCTTGAGTATCTGCGGCAAAATTTGATACGTATATTACGAAGAAGCTAAGCTATCCATACTAAGAACCTATGGAATATCGCTGTGATAAACTTTCGCCTGATACGCCACCTCTGGCTGTTCCTGGCAGTTGCTGAGGACCAGAACTTCAGCCGCGCAGCCAAGCGACTGGGCATGTCACAGCCCCCTTGACCGAGCAAATCCAGGCGCTCGAACAGTCCCTGCGTGTTCAATTGTTCACCCGGTCTCGCCGTGGCGCTCAACTGACCGCTGCCGGGACCGCGATCCTGCCCGCAGTCCGAAAGTTCGCGGATCAGTTGGAGCGTCTGGAGCTGGCGGTCCGCGAGGCCGTAACCGGTCACGCCGGTGTGCTGACCATCGGGGCGATCACATCGGCAATGATCGATGTGCTGCCCCGGCTGATCGAGCGCTTCAAGCAGGACCACCCGTTGATCACGGTTTCGGTTCGAGAAATCGACAGCGCGGAGGCGATTCCGGCGCTGGAGGCCGGCGATATCGACATCGCGTTTGCGCGCCTCGAAGGCAGCCTCGGCCGGCACCTGCAGTCGATGCCTCTGTCAGAGGACCGCCTGGCAGTGGCGATGCCCAAGGAACACCCTCTGGCCGCCAGGGAAACGATCGATCTGAAGACGCTTGCCGATGAAACGCTGGTGATGGCCTCACGAGACGTAAGCCCTGTGTATTTCGATTATCTGGTGGGGCTATGCAAAGCCAGCGGCTTCGCACCGCGTATCGTGCATCAGGTCCGCTCGGTCTCATCGCAGGTGGCGTTCGTCAGTTGTGGCCAGGGCATCGCCTTGGTGCCGACGTCCATGGACAAACTGGCGCCGGAAAATGTACTGGTGCGGCCGTTGCAGCCGGAAGTGAAGGTCGTCACCACCGCCATGGCATGGCAGGGCGTCAACAGTAACCCGCTGGTGGAGGCGATGATCGATCAGGCCAAACGGATCTTTGCATCATAGGCTGGGCATATGACTGGGTTCGCGGCTTCGTATTTTACAAAAGGCGGGACTGGACCGACATTGAGGTCTCTGTAAAAGGAGTTCCCACCGTGGCAAACCCTGCTCGCTTCACTCACGAGAAATTGCCGTTGAACATCGACGGCGTGTTGCTGGATCTGGCAGTGATCCATCGATCCGGTTCCAAAACACCCATCCTCTTCCTGCATGGGTTCGGTTCGACCAAAGAAGACTATGCCGACATCACGCTGCAGCCCGCATTCGAAGGTCACTCCTTCATTGCCTACGATGCGCCTGGTTGCGGCGAAACCGAATGCAGCGATCTCTCCCGCATCAACATCCCCTTGCTGGTGAAGACTGCCCAGACCGTACTTGCACACTTCGGCGTCGACAAATTCCATCTGGTCGGTCACTCCATGGGGGGCTTGACCGGGCTGATGCTCGCTGATGCGGCGCCAGAGCGGGTGCTGAGTTTCGTCGACATCGAGGGCAACATCGCGCCCGAGGATTGCTTCCTCAGCCGACAGATCCACGATCACAAACGCGAGGATGATGCGCGCTTCTTCCGCGACTTCATCGAGCGCACCCGACTTGCCGCCGATCCTGCCAGCGCGCTGTATGCCGCTAGCCTGGCGCACAAAGTGCGCACCGGGGCGGTCCGCGGCATCTTCGAGTCCATGGTCGAGCTGTCGGATAACGGCGGTCTGATGGAGAAATTCCTGGCGCTGCCTTTCCCGCGCCAGTACATGTACGGCGTCACCAACTCCCACCTTTCCTATCTGGACGACATCGCGGCCCAAGGGGTGCAGCTGGCTTGCATCCCCGATTGTGGACACTTCCCGATGTATTCCAACCCGGCGCTGATGTGGCAGCACATCAAGGCATTGCAAGACCGCGCCTGACCCAGATCACCGGCTTTCACCACGACACGGCTGCGTGCGGCCGTGTGTGCCCGCACACCCAGTCATAATGACAATGAGGTTGCGTCATGCTCGAAGCCATCAATGGCCTTAGTGGTTGGGCGTGGAGCGCAGAGAATTCAAGAAAGGCACCGAAACGAAAAAAGGCCCCGAAGGGCCTTTTTTCTTTCGCTTACAAAGCCCTGCTGAGCTTTGAAGCTTGATTTGGAGCGGGAAACGAGACTCGAACTCGCGACCCCGACCTTGGCAAGGTCGTGCTCTACCAACTGAGCTATTCCCGCGTCGTCTTGGTGATGCGCATTCTATAGAATCTACGCACCACGTCAACCCCTTGATTCAAAAAAGTTTTATTTATTTTCACCATTGATCCGCAGGTGCGGCCAGGCGGCCCGCAGATACTGCACCATCGACCACAGGGTCAGGCCCGCAGCGACCATCAACAGCGCATAGCCGACCACGACCCAGAAGCTGAGGGCCGAGGGGTTGGCCAGCAGGATCACCAGCGCCAGCATCTGAGCGGCGGTTTTCCATTTGCCCATTTTCGAAACCGCGACCTGTGCGCGCGCACCGATCTCGGCCATCCACTCGCGCAGGGCCGACACCACGATCTCACGTCCGATGATCACCACCGCCGGAAAGGTCAGCCAGAAGTTGGCGTGCTCCTGCACCAGCAGGACCAGGGCCACCGCCACCATCAGTTTGTCGGCCACCGGGTCCAGGAAGGCACCGAATGGCGTGCTCTGTTCCAGGCGTCGTGCCAGGTAGCCATCGAGCCAGTCCGTTGCCGCGGCAAAGGCGAAAACCGAACTGGCCGCCAGGTAACTCCACTGGTACGGCAGGTAAAACAACAGAATGAAGATCGGGATAAGTACAACGCGCAGAACGGTGATCAGATTAGGGATATTCATCGGCACAACTGGCTACGAAGTGAAAGGGCATTCTACTCGCTGTGCAGACTGGCATAAATCAACTCTGCGAGCTTTTTGCTGATCCCCGGCGCCTTGGCGATCTCATCGATGCTGGCCCGGGACAGTTCCTGCAATCCACCGAAATGCTTGAGCAACTCACGCCGGCGTTTCGGCCCGACGCCGGCCACCCCTTCCAGGGTCGAGGTCCGCCGGGTCTTGCCGCGGCGCGCACGGTGGCCGGTGATAGCGAAACGGTGGGCCTCGTCGCGGATCTGCTGGATCAGGTGCAGCGCCGGCGAATCGCCCTTGAGGGTGAATTCGTGGGCCGCATCGTTGAGATACAGGGTCTCGAAACCGGCCTTGCGCGTCGCGCCCTTGGCGACGCCGAGCAGGATCAGGTCCGGCACCGCCAGTTCGTTGAGTACGTCGCGAGCCATGGACAATTGCCCCTTGCCACCGTCCACCAGGAGGATATCCGGCAACTTGCCCTCGCCCTCCTTCAGCCGGCTGAAACGGCGGGTCAGCGCCTGGTGCATGGCCGCGTAGTCGTCGCCGGCCGTGACACCCTCGATATTATAGCGGCGGTAGTCGGATTTAATCGGCCCCTCCGGGCCGAACACCACGCAGGACGCCACCGTCGATTCGCCGCTGGAATGGCTGATGTCGTAGCACTCCAGGCGCTGCGGTGGCTCGTCCAGATCCAGCACCTCGGCCAGCGCGTCGAAGCGTGCCGCCACATGCTGGCGGTTGGCCAAGCGGGCGGTCAGGGCCTGTTCGGCGTTGGTCACCGCCAGTTGTTGCCAGCGCGCCCGGGTACCCCGTACCCGGTGACTGATGCTCAACTCGCGGCCGCGCAGTTCCTCGATGGCGGCGACCAGAGTCGGGAAGTCATCGTGGACCACGTTGACGATCAGTTCACTGGGCAGGTCGCGCTCGGGGCTGCTGATGAAGTACTGGCCGAGGAAGGCTGCCATGACTTCGGAAACGTCCTCATCGATGCCCACCTGCGGAAAGAAGTTCTTGCTGCCCAGGACCCGCCCGCCCCGCACGCTGATCAGGTGCACGCAGGCACCGCCCGGGTTGACGAAGGCGGCGATGACATCGACGTCGCCATTGCCGCCTTCCATGCTCTGCTGGTCCTGCACACGGCGCAGCAGCGCGATCTGATCGCGCAGCTCAGCCGCCTTCTCGAAGTCGAGGGTGCTGGCCGCCTGTTCCATGCCGGCATTGAGCTCATCGCTCAGGGCATTGCTGCGCCCTTCGAGGAACATCACCGAATGGCGGACATCCTCGGCGTATTCCCGGGGCTCGACCAAGCCGACACAGGGCGCCTTGCAGCGCTTGATCTGGTACTGCAGGCATGGCCGGGTGCGGTTCTTGTAGTAACTGTCCTCGCACTGGCGCACATGGAAGGTTTTCTGCAACAGCGCCAGGCTCTCGCGAATCGCCCCGGCGCTCGGATACGGCCCGAAATACTTGCCCTTGAGCTTCTTCGCCCCACGGTGAATGCTCAGGCGCGGATAGTCCCCGTCCGAGAGGAAGACATAGGGGTAGGACTTATCGTCGCGCAGCAGGATGTTGTAGGGCGGGCGCCACTCCTTGATCAGCGTCTGCTCCAGCAACAACGCCTCGGTTTCGTTGGCGGTGATGGTGGTCTCGACCTGGGCGATACGCGCCACCAGGGCGGCGGTCTTCGGCGCGAGGCCGGTCTTGCGGAAATAGCTGGCGAGGCGATTCTTCAGGTTCTTGGCCTTGCCCACGTACAGCAGGCGTGCATCGCTGTCGAACATGCGATACACACCGGGACGGCCACTGCAGGTAGAAAGAAAAGCGCTGGAATCGAACGGTTCAGTCATTGTCAGCCGGCATCGACCATGCCATGGCGCACGGCCAGAAGCGTCAACTCGACATCACTGCTGACCGACAGCTTCTCGAAGATCCGGTAACGGTAGGTATTGACGGTTTTCGGTGACAGACACAGCTTGTCGGAAATGATCTGCACCTTCTGGCAGCCGACGATCATCAGGGCGATCTGGATTTCCCGTTCGGACAAGGCATCGAACGGCGATTCGCTGGCCGGCTGGAACGACTTGAGCGCCATCTGCTGGGCGATCTGCGGGCTGATGTAACGCTGCCCGGCGAACACCAGGCGAATCGCCTGGACCATTTCCGCCAGCCCCGCGCCCTTGGTCAGGTAGCCCGAGGCCCCGGCCTGCATCAACCGCGTCGGGAACGGATCCTCCTCGCACACGGTGACCGCCACGACCTTGATATCAGGGTGGCTACGCAGCAATTTGCGCGTTGCTTCAAGGCCGCCGATACCCGGCATCTTGACGTCCATCAGCACGACATCCGGCTTGAGCTCCCGCGTTTTCAGCAGGGCCTGCTCTCCCGACTCCGCCTGTCCCACAACCTGCAGGCCATCGATGTCGGCAAGCATCCGGGTAATGCCTGTACGCACAAGATCATGGTCATCGACAACTAGCACCCTAATCAAGCAGACACCTCGCGAATATGGTCTTATCAGATTATTGACCACCTTAGCAAAAAACCGGCGGCCAGACCTAGCGGCAAGCGTCACATAAGAGTGTCATTGCGCTCTGGGCGCCTGTGACGTCGATGGGGGGGAGGACCGCTTCTCAGCGGTCTTGCGGGTCCCTGCGACCCTTGGCACCGTAGGAGCCGACCGCTTCGGCCAGCGTCGTGGTCAGTTGGCTGATCGCCTCCTGGTCAGCCTTGCGCAGGCTGCGGTAGCTGCCCAGCACCTTCTCTTCGCTGGAGCTGAGATTGTCGATCAGCGTCGGCGTCCGGTTGCCGGTCAGGACATACAGCACATCGACGCCACGCTCGGCCACCCGCGACAGGTAGTCGGCCTTCGGCGCGCGATCGCCGCTCTCGTATTTGCCCTGGGCGTTGGCTTCAACGCCACCGATTTCGCCAAAAGCCTTCTGCGACAATCCAAGTCGCTCCCTCTCTTGTCGTAACCGGGAACCAATTCCACTCATTTGGATGTAACATCCCAAGTCAGGCACCCTTAAAGGGGGTGAATTCAACAAAATTAAACAAAATTGAACGGTTTTGAACTATGCCCGGTATTCGCACCGCTGCACAAGCCAAGGCTTGGCTGGAACATCAAGGAAAATCGGTTCAGGAGTTTGCACGCGAGCATGGCGTCGACCCGGCAACCACCTATCAAGTGCTCGCCGGGCGCAAAAAGGGACGCCGCGGGGAAGCCCATAAGGTGGCGGTCCTGCTGGGCATGAAGGACGGAATCATCCTCGACGACAACGATCGGAGCGAGGAATAGGCCCCCGCGTTTGAGTCCAGTATGCGCCTCGAAATATCGAGGAGTAAGCTCAATCCGAAAATACTATCAGCCGATTCCACCGCTCGACTTCACAGCCCCGACACTCATGCGAAAGAAGCACTCGTCCTCCCCTACGACCTCCAGCCCCATACGCTCGTAAAGCCGCCTGGCGGGATTGCTCTTGAATACGGTCAAGCGCACCTCCGGCCGCCCTTCCCTGAAGGCGATATCACGCGCCTGGACGATCAGCCAGCCGCCCAAGCCTCGCCCACGCCCCGCTTCGATCAGTTGCAACTCGCGGATATACAGCGCCCTGGCGTCCCGACTGAAGCTGACGAAACCCAGCACCTGCTCCCCTTCGCACAACAGGGCGTTCTGCCGCCCGGCCCAGGCGATATCGAAGGCTTCCTCCTGCCAGAGCAGATCGTACTCGCAGTAGTAGGCCATCATGTTCCTGCGCGTCAGCGTCCGGGCGAATGCCAGGTCCGCCTCGGTAGCCGGGCGAAAACGCCAATCCCGGGTCACAGCCCCTCCACTTCAACCACCTCGCCCTGCCACGTGCCGTCGACACGTCGACCGATCACCAGCACATCACCCATCCCCGCGGCAGCCGCTACCCGACGCCCGCCTGCCGCCCAGATCGCACTGCGCCCCGCCGCCGCCCAGCCGCCGGTGGTCCCACCGTGGTTGGCCATCAGCACGGCCATGTCGTACTCACGGGCATACCCCTGGAGCAACGCACTGTCGGCGGGGTAACCGTTCTCGCTGATCAGCACGCCTGATGCATACAGGTTAGCGCCAGATCGGGCGGCCTGGAGGGCATGGCTGGCGTGGGAAAAGTCAGCACAAACCGACAGAGCGACAGTGTCGGCGCCGAGGGCCAAGGCAGCGCCGCCCGCCCCCGGGCTAAACACCTGCTCCTCGCCTTCGTGCAGATGCTGTTTGCTGTAGAGCTGCCGGGAGCCCTCGGCGTTGAAAGTCAGCGCGCCGATCAGCAGCGGGTCGGCGGGAGACCGGCGAATCGGCAGGCCGACCACGGTCACCAGTCGCAGCTCGCGCGCCAGATCGGACAAGGGTTGCAATACCTCGGCATCCGGGGTGATCGCCAGTGCCGCCGCCAGGCTCGGCTCATAGCCGGTCAGCGACAGTTCGGGAAATACCAGCAGTTGCACGCCCCGCTCCGCCGCCTGCTGCATGAAGCGCAGGTGCCGCTGGAGGTTGCCCTGCAGATCACCGGCTAGAGAGCAGGACTGAGCGGCGGCAATGGTCAGGACGGTCATGGGCATGCCTGATGATCGAGTAGGAAATGTCCGGTGAGTTTGTCATAAAACGTTTAATTTGTTTAAGCCATAGCGACTACAGGGCGCGATCCATAGAAATTTCTGATTGAACAGCGTCCCATGGCTCTAGTAAGCTCGGGGCATTCCATCGGAGACGCGCCATGCCCACCCTTCATTCCATGCCTTGCCAGACTGCCAGCGCCCTGCGCTCGCCAGCGGCTGCCTGGGTGAAAACCGCCGGCGCATCCGCAGGCTTTTATTTTGGGTACTGGTTTAGCCACTGGCGCGCCTGATACCCAACCGGCGCCCACTACTCAAGGGGTCGCCTACCAGAGAATCAACAACCCCCGGTCGGCCTCCCGACCGGGGGTTTTGTTTTTCCAGGGCTTCAGTTTTACGCAAACCGTTTCAACAGACATTTCGATTCGAGGAATACCGACATGAACTACGCCACCTATTACCGCTACGAACTCACCACCGCCTGGCGATTTACCAACCTCCGCTCGGGACAGCACGCCGCCTCCGAACGGTCACTCACAGGTGGCAAGCACACACTCGCAGCCCATCCGGCTGATTGTCGAACACCGCAATAGGGCCGCGCGCGGGAAGACCCGCCGCCTGCCCAAGGAACCCCGAACATGAATTCGTCTCTCTGCGCCTTGCCACTGTCCAGCCTGTCGTCCGCCAACGAGCCGCTGACCCAGCGCCTGCCGACGGCCCTGCAACTCAAGCAGCACCTGCCCCTCAACACCACACTCAGCGACCAGGTCGCCCGCCATCGCCAGGCCATACGCGCCATCCTTGACGGTGAGGACCCGCGCCTGCTGATGATCGTCGGCCCCTGCTCGATCCACGACCCGCAATCGGCCCTCGAATACGCCGGCCACCTGGCGAGCCTGGCGAACGACGTCAGCGACCAGATGCTGCTGGTCATGCGCGCCTATGTCGAAAAGCCGCGCACCACGGTCGGTTGGAAAGGCCTGGCCTACGACCCGCACCTGGATGGCAGCGACGACATGGCCGGCGGCCTGGCGCTGTCCCGCGAACTGATGCGCGAGATGCTGCGCATGGGCCTACCGATCGCCACCGAATTGCTGCAGCCCATGGCGGCCAGCTACTTCGACGACCTGCTGAGCTGGGTCGCGATCGGCGCACGGACCACCGAGTCGCAAATCCATCGGGAAATGGCCAGCGGCCTACCGATGCCCGTGGGATTCAAGAATGGCACCGACGGCGGTGTCGGCATCGCCAGCGATGCCATGCGTTCGGCGGCGCACCCGCACCGGCATTTCGGGGTCGACAGCCAGGGGCACCCGGCGATCATCCAGACCGCGGGCAACCCCGACACCCACCTGGTGTTGCGCGGCGGCCATCGTGGCCCGAACTACGATGCCCGCAGCATCGCCCTGGCCCGGGCGGGCCTGGAGAAGCAGGGCATTGCGAGCCGGATGATGGTCGATTGCAGCCATGCCAACAGTGGCAAGGACCCGCTGCGCCAGCCGGCGGTGTTCGCCGAGGTGCTGGAGCAGCGTCTGCAGGGTGACCGTTCGCTGATCGGCATGATGCTGGAGAGCCATCTGTTCGAGGGCTGCCAGCCGTTGAGCCCGTCCCTCAAGTACGGTGTGTCGATCACCGATGGTTGCCTGGGCTGGGAAGCGACCGAGCAGTTGCTGCGTAGCGCGGCGCAGCGGTTGCGGGAGCAGGCGTCCTGCAAGGCGGTGAGTGCCTGACAGGCCCCGTTCGCGGGCAAGCCGGGCCACCGTCGAGGAACTTTGCCGGGAAAAAGCCGCCTGAATCCGGTAGGCTCAACATTTTACCCAAAGGAGTACCTCACCATGGCCCGAGCCACTGCCCGCCACATCCTGGTTGCCACTGAAGCCAAGTGCAACGAACTCAAGGCCCAGATCGAAGGCGGCGCCGACTTCGCCGAGATCGCCAAGGCCAACTCCACCTGCCCTTCCAGCCGTGACGGCGGCAACCTGGGCTCCTTCGGCCCGGGCCAGATGGTCAAGGAATTCGACACCGTAGTGTTCAGCGCGCCGATCAACACCGTGCAAGGCCCGGTGAAAACCCAGTTCGGCTACCACCTGCTGGAAGTCACCAGCCGCCAGGACTGATCGCTCTGCCCGGGGCTGCCCGCCAGGGCGGTTCCCATGGCAGCGCCTCTCCCGTGGCGGGGCCACCCGCCACCGGGGGAAACGCGAGATCGCTTGCCACCCCACTTTCACACCGTCCTCAAGGCTGACGATGCGACTGGTTCTCTCCCTGACATTCGGCACCCTGGCCCTGTTCGCCAGCGTCGCCCACGCCGCTCCCGCGCAACACGCCCTGACGGTCTACGGCGAGCCGCCCAAGTACCCGGCCAGTTTCAGCCACTTCGACTACGCCAACCCCGACGCCCCCAAGGGCGGCAGCCTCAAGCGCTCGGCCATCGAGATCGGCCAGTTCGACCATGTGCTGCCTTACATCGATAAGGGCATCGGCGTCTCGCAGATCGACGGCTATATCTATTCACCGCTGGCGGTGCGCTCCCTCGACGAGCCCTACACCGTCTACGGCCTGGTCGCACAGAAGATGGAGCGCTCCGATGACGGCCTGTCGCTGCGCTTCTTCCTCAACCCCAAGGCCCGCTTCGCCGACAACACGCCCATCACCGCCGAGGACGTGCGCTACACCTTCAACCTGCTGATGACCCAGGGCAGCCTGAGCTACCGCATGCAGTTCGAAGGCATCAAGGACGTGGTGGTCGAATCGCCGACCCAGGTCCGCTTCGATTTCAGGAACACCGAGAACCGCTCGCTGCCGCTGGATATCGCCACCCTGCCGGTGCTGCCGGAACACTGGTGGAAAACCCGCGACTTCGCCGACGGCGGCGGTTACGAGGCCCCGCTGGGCAGCGGCCCCTACCGGGTGAGCAAGGTAGACTCCGGCCGCAGCATCACCTTCACCCGCAACCCCGACTGGTGGGGCAAGGACCTGCCGGTCAGCCGCGGCCTGTACAACTTCGACCGCTTCAGCATCGAGTACTTCGGCGACACCGACGTGGCCCGCCAAGTGCTGCGGGGCGGTGCCTACGACTACAACCGCGAATTCTCCGCCACCGCCTACTCCATCGGCTACGACAGCCCGGCGCTGAGCGACGGCCGACTGCAGAAGGCGCAACTGGCCCAGGAGTCGCCACAGACGGCCCAGGGCTACGTGTTCAATCTGCAGAAGCCGATATTCCAGGATCGCCGGGTACGCCAGGCCCTGGCCATGCTCTGGGACTTCGAGTGGAGCAACCGGCAGATGATGCGCAACATGTATTTGCGCCAGCAGAGCTTCTTTTCCAACACTCCACTGGCGGCCCGTGAGCTGCCGGACGAGGCCGAGCTGGCGATTCTCGAACCGCTGCGCGGACAGATCCCCGACGAGGTCTTCACCCAGGTCTTCGAAGCACCGAAAACCGACGCCAGCGGCAACCTGCGGGACAAGCAGTTGCAGGCCCTGGCCCTGCTGGAGCAGGCCGGCTGGAAGCCCAAGGGGGATCAGTTGGTCAACGCCCAGGGCGAGCCGCTGAGCTTCACCTTCCTCAATGCCCAGAACGGTATGGAACGCCTGCTGCTACCCTACAAGCGCAACCTGGCGCAGATCGGCATCCGCATGGACATCCGCCGCATCGACCCCTCGCAGTACGTCAACCGCCTCAAGGACCGCGACTACGACATGATCGTCAGCGGCTACCCGGTGACCACCTCGCCGGGCATCGAGCTGTACAACTTCTTCGGCTCCAAGGCGGCCACCGACCCGGGCTCGAACAACTTCATGGCCCTGCGGAACCCCGCCGTGGACAGCCTGATCAACGGGCTGGTGAAAGCCGATACCCAGAAGCGGATGCTCAGCTACGCCCATGCCCTGGACCGGGTGCTGCAGTGGAACTACTACTGGATTCCCAACTACTACCCGCCGGGCATCTCCACGGTGTGGTGGAACCGCTTTGGTATTCCGACGATACAGGCCAGCAATGACGCGGCCATCGAGACCTGGTGGGAAGTCAGCCCGACCCCGCTGACCAACGAACAGATGACCGCCGAACTGATCAGGCGCGGCCATGACGGAGGGCACCGCTGATGCCGGCCTACATCCTGCGGCGCCTGCTGCTGATCATCCCGACGCTGCTGATCATCCTGCTGGTCAACTTCGTGATCGTCCAGGCCGCGCCCGGTGGCCCGGTGGAACAGGCCATCGCCCGCCTGCAGGGCCTGGGCAGCGCGGGTGCGGTCGGCACCGGCGGTGGTGACGGGCTGCACGGTTCGTCCCGCGCCAGCCGCGGCCTCGACCCCAAGCTGATCGCCGATATCGAGCGCCAGTACGGTTTCGACAAGCCGGCACCGGAGCGCTTCTGGCTGATGCTCAAGAGCTACGCCCGCCTCGACTTCGGCAAGAGCTTCTTCCGTGGCGCCCAGGTCACCGACCTGATCCTGGAGAAGATGCCGGTGACCCTCTCGCTCGGCCTCTGGGCCACGCTGATCACCTACCTGGTGTCGATCCCCCTCGGCATCCGCAAGGCGGTCCGGCATGGCAGCCGCTTCGACATCTGGAGCAGCACCGCGATCATCCTCGGCTACGCCATGCCGGCGTTCCTGTTCGCCATGCTGCTGATCGTACTGTTCGCCGGCGGCACCTCGCTGAACTGGTTTCCGGTGCGCGGCCTGGTCTCGGACAACTTTGACCAGTTGTCGACGCTGGGCAAGATCGCCGACTACTTCTGGCACCTGGTGCTGCCGGTGACCTCGCTGGTCATAGGCGGTTTCGCCACCCTGACGATCCTGACCAAGAACTCGTTTCTCAACGAGATCACCCGCCAGTACGTGGTCACCGCCCGGGCCAAGGGCCTGAGCGAACGCCGGGTGCTCTACGGCCATGTGTTTCGCAACGCCATGCTGCTGGTGGTTTCGGGCATTCCCCAGGCCTTCATCAGCGTGTTCTTCGCCGGTTCCCTGCTGATCGAGGTGATCTTCTCCCTCGACGGCCTCGGCCGCATGAGCTACGAAGCGGCGGTGTCGCGCGACTACCCGGTGGTGTTCGGCTCGCTGTTCATCTTCACCCTGTTCGGCCTGCTGATAAAACTGATCGGCGACCTCTGCTATACCCTGGTCGACCCGCGTATCGACTTCGCCGCGAGGAACGCCTGATGCTGCGACTTTCCCCCGTGAGCCGGCGCCGGCTCGACCGGTTCAAGGCCAACCGCCGCGGCTGGTGGTCGTTGTGGCTGTTCGCCGCGCTGTTCGTACTGAGCCTGGGCGGCGAACTGATCGCCAACGACAAGCCGCTGGTGCTCAGCTACCAGGGCTCGCTGTATTTCCCGGTGTTCAAGCGCTACACCGAACAGGAGTTCGGCGGCCAACTGCCGTTCCAGGCCGACTACCGCAGTGACTACGTGCGCCAGCTGATCACCCGCGATGGCGGCTGGATGCTGTTCCCGCCGATCCCCTTCAGCGCCGACACGCCCAACTACGACCTCAACAAGCCGGCGCCCAGCCCACCGACCACGGTGAACTGGCTGGGCACCGACGACCAGGCCCGCGACGTGCTGGCGCGGGTGATCTTCGGCGCGCGGGTGTCGATCCTGTTCGCCCTGGCCCTGACCGCCATCAGCGCACTGATCGGCATCGCCGCTGGCGCCCTGCAGGGCTACTACGGCGGCTGGGTCGACCTGCTCGGCCAGCGCCTGCTGGAGGTCTGGTCCGGGCTGCCGGTGCTGTACCTGCTGATCATCCTCTCCGGCTTCGTCGAGCCGAACTTCTGGTGGCTGCTGGGGATCATGGCGCTGTTCTCCTGGCTGGCGCTGGTCGACGTGGTGCGCGCCGAGTTCCTCCGTGGGCGCAACCTGGAGTACGTCAAAGCCGCCCGCGCCCTCGGCCTGAACGACCGCAAGATCATCCTGCGGCACATCCTGCCCAACGCCATGAACGCGACCCTGAGCTACCTGCCGTTCATTCTCACCGGCGCCATCTCGACCCTCACCGCCCTGGACTTCCTCGGCTTCGGCATGCCCGCCGGCAGCGCCTCGCTGGGCGAACTGATCGGCCAGGGCAAACAGAACCTGCAAGCCCCGTGGCTGGGATTCACCGCCTTTTTCACCCTGGCGCTGATTCTCTCGCTGCTGGTCTTTATCGGCGAGGCGCTGCGTGATGCCTTCGACCCCCGCTCATGAACCAGGCCCGCGCCATGACCGACAACCTGATTGAAATCCGCCACCTGAGCGTCGCCTTCGGCGGCCAGCCCGTGGTCCGCGACCTGTGCCTGGACATCCGCGCCGGCGAGTGCCTGGCGCTGGTCGGCGAGTCCGGTTCGGGCAAGTCGGTCACCGCCCATTCGATCCTGCAGTTGCTGCCACAGACCGGCTGCCAGGCCAGCGGCAGCGTGCGTTATCGCGGCCAGGAACTGCTCGGCGCCGACCACGCTACCCTGCGCCAGATTCGCGGCGACCGCATCGCCATGATCTTCCAGGAGCCGATGACCTCGCTGAACCCGCTGCACACGGTGCAAAAGCAGATCGGCGAAACCCTGATGCTGCACAAGGGCCTGGGCGGCAAGGCAGCCCAGGCGCGGATCCTCGAACTGCTGGAACTGGTGGGTATCCAGAAACCCCGGGAACGGCTCAAGGCCTATCCCCATCAACTCTCCGGCGGCCAGCGCCAGCGGGTGATGATCGCCATGGCCCTGGCCTGCGAGCCGGAACTGCTGATCGCCGACGAGCCGACCACCGCCCTCGACGTCACCGTGCAGCGCAAGATCCTGCTGCTGCTCAAGTCACTGCAACAACGCCTGGGCATGTCGCTGCTGCTGATCAGCCACGACCTCAACCTGGTACGCAGCATCGCCCAGCGGGTCTGCGTGATGAAGGCCGGGGAAAGCGTCGAGCAGGCCGACTGCGAAACCCTGTTCAACCAGCCGCAACACCCCTACAGCCGCCTGCTGCTGGATGCCGAGCCAGCGGGCGAAGCGCTGGCCCTGGGCGACAGCGAAAGCGTGCTGCAGGTCGATGAATTGCGCGTGCGCTTCCAGATCGGCGGTGGATGGCTGCGAGGCAAGGAATACCTGCAGGCGGTGGACGGTATCAGCCTCTGCGTGCAGCGCGGCAAGACCCTGGGCATCGTCGGCGAGTCCGGCTCGGGCAAGTCGACCCTCGGCCAGGCGATCCTGCGGCTGCTCGACTCCCAGGGCAGCATCCGCTTCCAGGGCCAGGCCCTCGACGGCCTGAACCAGAAACAGCTGCGACCGTGGCGCAAGCAGATGCAGGTGGTGTTCCAGGACCCGTTCGGCAGCCTCAGCCCGCGCATGTCGGTGGCGCAGATCATCAGCGAGGGGATCGAGGTGCACTGCCCCGGTACCGCCGCCGAACACGAGGCGCAGGTGATCCGCGCCCTCGAGGAGGTCGGCCTCGACCCGCAGAGCCGTCATCGCTATCCCCATGAGTTCTCCGGCGGCCAGCGCCAGCGGATCGCCATTGCCCGCGCCCTGGTGCTCAAGCCGGCGCTGATCCTGCTCGACGAGCCGACCTCGGCCCTCGACCGCACCGTGCAGAAGCAGGTGGTCGCCCTGCTGCGCGACCTGCAGGCCAAGCATGGCCTGACCTACCTGTTCATCAGCCATGACCTGTCGGTGGTCCGCGCCCTGGCTCATGACCTGATCGTGGTCAAGGACGGCCAGGTGGTCGAACAGGGCAGCACCTGCGCGGTGTTCGACCACCCGCAGCACCCCTACACCCGGGAGCTGCTGGCCGCGACCCTGACGCCCACCGCCCCCCTGAACTGCCCGTGAGCCAGACGCCGATGAACGACCGTGAAAGCCTCAAGGACTACCAGCGGGTCCGCTTGCTGGCGATTCGCTCGCTGTTCGAGAACATCGAGCAGTCCAGCGAAGGCACGGTGATCGTCGACCGCGATGCGCGGATCGTCTGGATGAACGAACGGTACGCCAAGCGCTTTGGCCTCTCCAGCGCCGAACAGGCCATCGGCCAACCCTGCGAAAGGGTGATCCCCGGCAGCCTGCTGCGCGAAGTGGTGCGCACCGGCCGGCCGATCCTGCTGGACCTGCAGGACATGCCCAAGGAACCGCTGGTGGTGATGCGCCTGCCGGTTCACGACGACGCGGGCGCGGTGATCGGCGCCATCGGCTTTGCCCTATTCGGCGAGTTGAACAGCCTGTCGCCGCTGCTCAAACGCTACCAGAGCATGCAGGAAGAACTGGCATCGACCCGCTCGCTGCTGCGGGCCCGACAGACCAAGTACAACTTCGCCCACTTCATCGGTACCAGCGCGGCGAGCCTGGAGGTCAAGCGCCGCGCCCGCCGCAGCGCCAGCACCGACTCACCGGTCCTGCTGCTGGGCGAAACCGGTACCGGCAAGGAGTTGCTGGCCCACGCCATCCACAGCGCCTCGCCACGGGCGCACAAGGCATTCGTCAGCATCAACAGCGCGGCAATTCCGGAAACCCTGCTGGAGGCGGAGTTCTTCGGGACAGCCCCGGGCGCCTTCACCGGCGCCGACCGCAAGGGCCGCCCCGGCAAGCTGCAGATCGCCCAGGGCGGCACGCTGTTCCTCGACGAGATCGGCGACATGCCGCTGCCCCTGCAGAGCAAGCTGCTGCGGGTATTGCAGGAGAAGGAATTCGAGCCGGTCGGTTCCAACGAAGTGTTGCGCAGCGACGTGCGGGTGATCGCCGCGACCTCCACCGACCTGGAGGCGGCGATCCGGCGTGGCGAATTCCGCGCCGACCTGTATTACCGCCTCAATGTCCTGCCGATCAACGTACCGCCGCTGCGCGAGCGCCTGGAGGATCTACCGGCGCTGAGCGAGGTGATCCTCGAGGAACTCGATAGCCACCATGAGTTGACCGCCGAGGCTCTGGAGCTGCTGGGGCAGCATGCCTGGCCGGGCAATATCCGCGAGTTGCGCAACGTGCTGGAGCGCGCCGCGCTGCTGGGGGATACCCAGGTGCTGGGGGCTGCCGACATTCGTGGGGCGATTGGTACCTTCAGCCCGCTGGAGCGGGCGCCGGCTCCTGTCATGGCAGCGCCTGGGAACGAAACTTTCAGCGCCGCCCGTGAGCGCTTCGAACGACAACTGATCGAGGCAACCCTGGCGCAATGTGGCGGCAAGGTCGTGGAAGCCGCACGGCAACTGGGGCTGGGGCGCTCGACGCTGTACAAGAAAATGGTCGCGCTGGGCATCAGCCAGTCTCAATAAAGAGACACCCGTCTAATTCTAGAGACAAACACTCATCGAACGGCCAACACTTTCCTGTAGGAGCCGGGCTTGCCCGCGAATACAGGCAACGCGGCCTCCAGACAGGCCGCGTTATCGTTCTTCGCGGGCAAGCCCGGCTCCTACAAGGGGAGCGTCGCCTGCAGAATCGTCTCTCTTTAGAGACAACCCCAAGGAAAATCACTCGAAAAATAAAAAATATCATTATTTTTCAATGAGTTAATGAAATGGCACGAAACTCGCTATTTCCACTGGAGATTCAGACCTAACCTACAAAAATAACAATTGGAGACACACCATGAGTGTGATCATCGCCCTCGCAGCCCTGGCGCTGCTGATGCTGGCCGCCTACCGAGGCTACAGCGTCATCCTGTTTGCCCCCATCGCCGCCCTCGGCGCTATCCTGTTCACCGACCCTGCCGCTGTCGCGCCCGCCTTCACCGGGGTGTTCATGGACAAGATGGTCGGTTTCATCAAGCTCTACTTCCCGGTATTCCTGCTCGGCGCGGTGTTCGGCAAGCTGATCGAGCTGTCGGGTTTCTCCCGCTCCATCGTCGCCGCCGCCATCGGCCTGCTCGGCACCCGCCAGGCCATGCTGGTGATCGTGCTGGTCTGCGCCCTGCTGACCTATGGCGGTGTCTCGCTGTTCGTGGTGGTGTTCGCGGTCTATCCGTTCGCCGCCGAGATGTTCCGCCAGAGCAACATCCCCAAGCGCCTGATCCCGGCGACCATCGCCCTCGGCGCATTCTCCTTCACCATGGACGCCCTGCCCGGCACGCCGCAGATCCAGAACATCATTCCCAGCACCTTCTTCAACACCACCGCCTGGGCCGCACCCTGGCTGGGCGTGATCGGTACGGTGTTCGTGTTCTGCGCCGGCATGCTGTTCCTGCAACGCCAGCGCAACAAGGCCCAGGTCGCCGGCGAAGGCTACGGCACGCAGTTGCGCAACGAGCCGGATACCGCCGAGGACATTCGCCTGCCCAACCCCTGGATCGCCCTCTCGCCGCTGCTGCTGGTGGGCCTCATGAACCTGCTGTTCACTCGCTGGATTCCCGTCTGGTACGGCAAGACCCACACCCTCAGCCTGCCCGGCATGGCCGCGCCGGTGCAGACCGAAGTCGCCAAGCTCACCGCCATCTGGGCGGTCCAGGCGGCGCTGCTGGTGGGCATCCTGGTGGTGCTGGTGTTCGGCTTCCGGGCGATTCGCAGCAAGCTGGCCGAAGGCAGCAAGAGCGCGGTCAGCGGCGCCCTGCTGGCGGCGATGAATACCGCCTCGGAATACGGTTTCGGTGCGGTGATCGCCTCGTTGCCGGGTTTTCTGGTATTGGCCGACGGGCTCAAGAGCATTCCCAATCCGCTGGTCAACGAAGCCATTACCGTGACCCTGCTGGCCGGGATCACCGGCTCCGCCTCCGGCGGCATGAGCATCGCCCTGGCGGCCATGGCCGACAGCTTCGTCAGTGCCGCACACGCCGCGAACATTCCGCTGGAAGTGCTGCACCGGGTCGCCGCCATGGCCAGCGGTGGCATGGACACCCTGCCGCACAACGGCGCGGTGATCACCCTGCTGGCCGTGACCGGGCTGACCCACCGCGAAGCCTATAAAGATATTTTCTGCATCACGCTGATCAAGACCCTGGCGGTATTCGTGGTGATCGCCACGTTCTACGCCACCGGCATCGTCTGAGGAAACGACTATGAGTCTCAAAGGAAAAACCGCCCTGGTCACCGGCTCCACCAGCGGCATCGGCCTGGGCATCGCCCTGGGCCTGGCCAGGGCCGGCGCCGACCTGATCCTCAACGGCTTCGGCGACGCCAGCGCGGTGCTCGCCGAGGTCCGCCGGTTCGGCGGCAAGGTTGGCCACCACCCGGCCGATGTCAGCGACCCGGCGCAGATCGCCGACATGTTCGCCTATGCCGAACGGGAGTTCGGCGGTGTCGATATCCTGGTCAACAACGCCGGCATCCAGCACGTCGCACCGGTGGAGGCGTTCCCGGTGGAGCGCTGGGACTCGATCATCGCGATCAACCTGTCCTCGGTGTTCCATGCCACCCGCCTGGCCCTGCCGGGCATGCGCGCCAAGGGCTGGGGGCGAATCGTCAACATCGCTTCGGTGCATGGGCTGGTCGGCTCCGTGGGCAAGGCCGCCTATGTCGCGGCCAAGCATGGGGTGATCGGCCTGACCAAGGTGGTCGGCCTGGAGACCGCCACCGGCAATGTCACCTGCAATGCCATCTGCCCCGGCTGGGTGCTGACGCCGCTGGTGCAGAAACAGATCGATGACCGGGCCGCTGCCGGCGTCGACCCGCAGCAGGCGCAGCATGACCTGCTGGCGGAGAAACAGCCGTCGCTGGAATTCGTCACCCCACCGCAGTTGGGCGAGCTGGTATTGTTCCTCTGCAGCGAGGCCGGTAGCCAGGTGCGGGGCGCGGCGTGGAATATCGATGGCGGGTGGTTGGCGCAGTAGCCTAGATGGTTGGCGGCCTTGAGGGCGCCTTCGCGGGCAAGCCCTGCTCCTACAGAAGTGAGGCGAGCCCAGGACTTGCACACGACACCAACCTGTAGGAGCAGGGCTTGCCCGCGAAGAGGCCCGCATTAACAGCACAAAATAAAAAGGGAACCCCATGCCAGAAGTCCTGTGGCGCCCCAGCGCAGAACGTATCGCAAAAACCCGCATCGAAGCCTTCCGGCGCTTCGTCAATCACCGTCACGACCTGCAGATCACCGACTACCCGGCCCTGCACCGCTTCAGCATCGAGCGCCGCGAGGACTTCTGGCAGGCCATCGTCGACTTCTTCGATGTCGAATTCCACACCCCGCCCAGCCGAGTGTTGATCGAAGAGCAGCACATGCCCAGCGCCCGCTGGTTCCCCGAGGCGACGCTGAACTTCGCCGAACACCTGCTGCGCCGCCGCGACGACCATCTGGCGGTGGTCGCGGTCAGCGAGGACGGGCGCCGGGAAACCCTCACCCACGCCGAACTGGCCGCCCATGTCGCTGGCCTGCAACAGCGTCTGCGCGAGGCCGGTGTCGGCGTCGGCGACCGGGTCGCGGCCTGCATGCCGAACACCTGGCAAACCCTGGTGGGCATGCTTGCCACCACCAGCCTGGGCGCGATCTGGTCCTGCTGCTCGCCGGACTTCGGCACCCACGGCGTGATCGACCGGTTCGGCCAGATCGAGCCCAAGGTGCTGATCGCCTGCGCCGGCTACCGCTATGCCGGCAAGGAGCTGGAGCAGAGCGCCAAGCTCAACGAAATCCTCGACCACCTGCCCTCGCTGCAGCAACTGCTGGTGGTGCCCTACGCGCATTCCCAGGCACGCGCCGAGGACTTCCGGACCCACGCCAGGGTGAACCTGTGGCAGGACTTCTACCAACCCGGCGGCGAGCCGTATTTCGTCCCGGTGCCCTTCGCCCAACCGCTGTACATCCTCTATTCCAGCGGCACCACCGGCGTGCCCAAGTGCATCGTCCACAGCACCGGCGGCGTGTTGCTGCAACATCTCAAGGAACACGGCCTGCATGTCGACCTCGGGCCTGGCGACTGCCTGTTCTACTACACCACCTGTGGCTGGATGATGTGGAACTGGCTGGTGTCTGTGCTGGCGGTCGGTGCCACGGTGGTGCTGTATGACGGCTCGCCCTTCCATCCCGGCCCGCAGCGCCTGCTCGACCTGATCGACGACGAGGGCATCAGTGTCTTCGGCACCAGCCCGAAATACCTGGCCGCCCTTGAACAGGCCGGGCTCAGCCCACGGCAGACGCACCGTCTGACCCGCCTCAAGACCATTCTCTGCACCGGCTCGCCGCTGTCGCCCCACAGCTACGACTACGTCTACCGGGAAATCAAGGCCGAGCTGTGTCTGTCGTCAATGTCCGGCGGCACCGATATCGTCTCCTGCTTCGTCAGCGGCAACCCGGTGCTGCCGGTCACTCGCGGCCAGATGCAGTGCAAGAGCCTGGGCATGGCCGTCGAGGTCTGGAACGACCAGGCCCAGCCGGTGCACGGCGAAAAGGGCGAGCTGGTCTGCACCCGGCACTTTCCGGCGATGCCGGTCGGGCTATGGAACGATCCGCAGCAGGAGAAACTCAAGGCCTCCTATTTCAGCCTGTTCCCCGGGGTCTGGGCCCAGGGCGACTACGCCGAGGAGCTGGATGGCGGCGGCCTGATGATCCACGGCCGCTCCGATGCCGTGCTCAACCCCGGCGGCGTGCGCATCGGTACGGCGGAGATCTATCGGCAGGTGGAAAAGGTCGAGGCGGTGGTGGAAAGCCTCGCCATCGGCCAGCAATGGCAGAACGACGTGCGGGTGGTGCTGTTCGTGCGCCTGCAGGAGGGCGTGGCGCTCGACGATGCCCTGCAGCAGCAAATCCGCCAGGTGATCCGCGACAACACCACGCCACGCCATGTCCCGGCGAAGATCGTCGCGGTCACGGACATTCCCCGGACCCTGAGCGGCAAGATCGTCGAACTGGCGGTGCGCAACGTGGTGCACGGGCTGCCGGTGAAGAACACCGATGCCCTGGCCAACCCGGAGGCGCTGGAGCAGTTCCGTGATCGCCCGGAACTGCGCGAGTGAAGCGGCATGCGTCACAGGGCGTCAGCCCAGGTAGCGCATCACCACCGCCTGGAAACCGCCGAGCATGGAGTGCCCGGCCACCAGAATACGTCCGTCGCCCTGTACCGCCAGCGCGGTGACGGTATCCACGCTTTTGCCCAGGCGGGTACGCACGTAGCCCTTGCCGGAAGCGAAGTCGAGGTCGAGCTGGCCGTTCGGCAGGTAGCGCGCCAGCACCAGGTCCGAGCCGAACCCGGCCACCGTCGAGCCGGCGGCGAGAATCGACCCGTCCGGCTGGACCGCGACCGTCGCCCAGCGGCAGGCGGGCGCGTCGATATCCAGCAGCACTGCGCCACCCTGATTGAAGCGCCGGTCGATGCAGCCGTTGGCGGTAAACCCCTGCAGCGCACCACCCAGCGGCTCGAAGCGGGTACCCACGCAAAACAGTTGTCCCTGGGCGCCACGGGCCAGCCGGGTGACCGTCGAGCTGGCGTCGGCAAAGTGCACGCAGAGGTAGCCTTCATGACCAAAGACCGGATCCAGCCGACCATCCGGCAAGTAGCGGGCCACCAGGCCGCTGGGTGGAAAATCGATTGAACCGCCCACCAGGATCTTGCCATCGGGCTGCAACAGGACGCAGCTGAGCCAGCTGTTCATCAGCCGCCGCCGAACCATCACGAAGCCCAGGCCATTGAAGCTGTGGTCCAGGCCGCCATCGGGCAGCAGGCGTACCAGCAGGCCGACATGATCGGTGGCGGAATAACTGTGGTTGAGGGTCAGCAGGATTCTGCCGTCCGGCTGCACGGCGCCGAAACAGCTCTCGAAGCCTGCCAGCCCCGGTGGCAACCAGCTGTCACGGGGCCCCTCGGACAGATCGCCGGGCAGGCGCAGCAAGTGCACGCCCTGGTCAGCGAAGAGCGGATCGGCACGGCCGTCCGCGAGAAAACGCGCCACCACCGGCAAGGTGCGCCGGTCATCCGGATAATGCAGGCCAAAAACCAGGATTCGCCCGTCGTGCAGCCGACGCAGGCTGATACCCGTCGACTCGCCTCCGGCCTGGAACCGGCCAACCAGGCTGCCACCCTGGCCGAACGAGGTGTCCGGCGAACCGTCGGCATGCAGGCGGGCCAGGCCGAAATGCACACCTGTGGGCATCTCCACCCTGGCGACCACGAGGATCTTGCCATCGTGACAGAACAGCACGTCATTGGCCTGGCTCGACAGGCTGCCGGCAAACTCCACCTGCGCCTTGCCCAGGCAACCGAACCCCGGATCCAGCTCACCCGCCGGGTTGACCCGGCAGCCGCGCAACGCTTGCAGCATCATCAGGGGATTCCTCCATGAAAGAGACGTCGCCTGCGGCTGTGCAGCCGTTGCGATCTGCCCGCTATTCAATCCATCGGGGGTTCCCCAGACAACTGTCAGAAATGACAGGTTTTGTGGCCTTGCGAGCCATATCGGTGACTTTTCAAGCCAATCGGGCTCATTCACACCACGGTATCAGCCAGGCCATCGGCGGCACCGGCTCACTCCATGGCGGTCTTGACCATCGCCAGTTCGGGGTGACTGACCAGCTTGTCGATATGCAGTTCTTCATCGTTGAGCCAGGTTTCGGTCAGTACCCGGTAATGCTCCATGTCCCGGCAACGCATGCGCAGGCTGTAGTCGAAGGCACCGCTGAGCAGGTGGCACTCGAGCACCTGGGGACAGGCGCGGACCTTGGCCTCGAAAGCCTTCTGCGCTGCCCGCCCGCTCTGCCCCGACAGCGCCACCAGCACCAGCAGCGACAGGCCGGGCGACAGCTTGTTCTCGTCGAGAATGGCTCCGTAGCCGCGGATCACCCCCAACTGCTCCAGCTTGCGCACCCGCTCCAGGCACGGCCTGGGCGTCAGGTGCACGCGCTCGGAGAGTTTCTGGTAGGTGATGCGCCCGTCGTGGCGCAACACCTCGATAATTGCCTGGTCGATGCGGTCCAGCACGATCGACAGGTCACGAATTTCAGCCATGGATGGCTTGCCTCACTTCAAACGACCAGAAAGAAACTGGCGCCATTGTACGACCTTCCTTGGCCGATGCCCGAATCACTTTCGCCTGCTCTTCCCCCTGGCCCTAGTGTGGTGTTTTGCAAATACGACCCATAACTCGCGAGCGACTTTTGCGCTCAGACAAGGCGTCGCGACGAGTCGTAGCCCAGCTACGGCGAGGAGCGACAACGCCGCATGAGCGCAAAAAGCGCCGCGAGTTATGGTCGTTATTTGTGAAACACCACACTAGGGGGCCTTGCCGATCAGATCGGGCCGGCTGTCCACCAGCATCGGCTCGATGACATTGCCCTGGATCGAACAGGTCAGCATGCCCCTGCTGTTCGGGCTGCTCTTGGCCAGGTCCTGGGAAGCCGGCTCGATCAGGAACACCCGCTCGGCCGTGTCGAGCACCAGCTTGCCCGAATGGCTCTGCGGGTCCTCCGGTTGCCAGGCCCGCTGGCTGTGGGACCAGATTTCAGCACGAGCGTACATGCCCCCGGCCTCCGCCGCGCCGGTGCGCTGGTGCCTCTCAAGCCGTTCGAACAGTTCGCTGGGCGTCTGCTCGGTGTAGAACCCCCAACTGATCAGGCGCGAACCCATCATGTCCATGTCTTCGGCGTAGAAACCGGTCAGGCTCACACCGTCGAGGATAACCGGCTTGTCGAACATCCAGCGCCGTCCCAGTTCACTGCGGGTGCCACCCACGGGCCGGGTGAAACCGTTTTCGGTCCTGGTCGGGATCAGTCCGTTGAACAGCGGCTGCTCGATGACGGCCAGGGAGTGCTTGTCGCAGGCGACATAATCATTCAGCGACGTGGCGGCCAGGGCCGGTGCACCAGCCAGCAGCACCGTGGCGCCACACAGCGAAGCAAGGATTTTCGCGGGGGACTTTCGTGGAAACATGTCAACTTCCTGTTGGAGAGCGGGGCTTCGAACCATCGGGCACATGACGAGCATGAGGCCGACAGGGAGAGAGTCGTTCGTTATCGGCAGTTTCCCTGGCAACCTGAGGTTGGCGGCGATACTGCTTGCCCGCCAAGAAGCCTGCCGGCAAACAGAACTTCTCGACATCCGCACAACCATAATTACCAGCAGGCAGCGTCCTGATACCATTCAGGTAGCTATTTTTTGCATGGGGCAATCATGGAAGTATCCGGAACCGGGACGCTCGAGCAAGCAGTCGAGCAGGACACCTACTACCGAACGATGTTCGAGGCGGTCGATACCGGCTTCTGCATTATCGAGATGAAGTTCGATGCGGACGCAAAGCCCGTGGATTACCGCTTTCTCGACATGAACCCGGCGTTCGAACGCGAGACGGGCCTGGTGGGAGCCAAGGGTCGATGGATGCGGGAGATGATTCCGAGCCACGAACAGCACTGGTTCGATATCTATGGCGAGGTGGCCCTGACCGGGGTGGAGCAACGCTTTGAAAACCAGGCGCAGGGACTCGGGCGCTGGTATGCGGTCCATGCGGTCCGCGTCGGCAGCCCGGGCAGCTACAAGGTTGCGGTGTTTTTCAACGACATCACTGAGCGACGCCAGGCGGAAATCGCCCTCAAGCAACTCAACGCCTCACTGGAACAGGAAGTCGCGTTGCGCACCGACGACCGCAACCAGCTCTGGACGCTGTCCTCGGACATCATGCTGCGCTGCACCTTCGATGGCCGGATCATCGCGATCAACCCGGCCTGGGAAGAGACCCTGGGCTGGAGCGAAGCCGACCTGCTCGGCACCAGCCTCTACGATCTGATTCACCCGGACGACCTCGAGCAGACTCTCGAGCGTGCCCGCTGTTCCGCCACCGGGCAGAGCATCCGCCGCTTTGAAAACCGCTACCGCTGCAAGCACGGCGGCTACCGCTGGATCAACTGGTCCTCCAGCCCTTCCGACGAAGTCATCAACGCCGTCGGTCGTGACTGCACCCTCGACAAGGAACAGGCCCAGGCCCTGGCCAAGGCCGAGGCCCAACTGCGCCAGAGCCAGAAGATGGAGGCCGTCGGACAACTCACAGGAGGCCTGGCCCACGACTTCAACAACCTGCTGACCGGCATCAGCGGCAGCCTGGAAATGCTCCAGAGCCGGATCGACCAGGGCCGCGTGGAGCAACTGGACCGCTACATCAATGCCGCGCTGATCGCCTCGCGCCGGGCCACCGCCCTGACCCACCGGCTGCTGGCCTTCTCCCGCCGACAGACCCTCGACTCGCGGGCGACCAACGTCAACCTGCTGGTCAGGGAGATGGAAGACCTGATCCGACGCACGGTCGGTCCCTCGATACAACTGGAATCGAAGCTGTCCGAGCGCCTGTGGACCACCCTGGTGGATCAGAACCAGCTGGAAAACTCGCTGCTCAACCTGTGCATCAACGCCCGGGATGCGATGCCCGAAGGCGGTCACCTGAGCATCGAGACCGCAAACATCACCCTCAACTCGGCATCGGCCCTGGCCCTGGAACTGCCTCCCGGCGGCTATGTGTACCTGGGCGTGGCGGACAACGGCTGCGGGATGTCGACCGATATCCTGGGCAAGGTCTTCGAACCGTTCTTCACCACCAAGCCACTGGGCTCCGGCACCGGCCTCGGCTTGTCGATGGTCTACGGTTTCGCCCTGCAGTCCGGTGGCCAGGTGCGCATCAGTTCGCAGTTGGGCAGCGGTACCCAGGTACGCCTCTACCTGCCTCGCCACTTTGCCGAGGCCGAGGAACGCGAGGCCGCCCTCGCTTCGCCGGCGCCCCAGGCACTGGCAGGCGAAACGGTACTGGTGGTCGATGACGAACCCCAGGTGCGCATGCTGGAAGTCGATCTGCTGGAGGAGCGCGGCTACAAGGTGCTGGAAGCCAGCGACGGCGCGACCGGCCTGAAGATCCTGCAATCGCCGATCCGTATCGACCTGCTGGTCAGTGACGTCGGCCTGCCCGGTGGCATGAACGGCCGACAACTGGCGGAACTGGCCCGACAGACCCGGCCGGGACTCAAGGTGCTGTTCGTCACCGGTTACGCCGAGCACTCGGTGATCGGCGACGGCAACCTGGCACCCGGCATGCACGTGATGACCAAGCCGTTCGCCCTGGAAGATCTGGCCAATCGCGTGCGCGAGGTGATCGGTGGTGCCTGACCGGTTTCATTGAAGTGTCAGCGACCGCATCCAGGCTATAAACCTTACTTGCAATAAGGTTTATATCGCAGGGGTTCTACAAAAACTCCGGACAAAAAAAAGCCCAAGCGGCTGATGGACGCTTGGGCCTTAAAGAATGCATAAACCGTGGTAGGTGAACGCGGGGCGATATTAACTGATCCTGGAAATTCGTAACAAGATATTTTGAATATAATTTTATTCCTAACTCCTTAAATAACCACAGGTTTTTCCCGGATATCGGCATCACCAAAGCCCTGTTTTGGGTCGACCGACGGGGTAATGAGTGCATTTGCACCAAAGCAGTTCACGATAATCACCGAAACCCCGGAAAAGACCCCACTCCATATCCGTGAATTATTCGATAGAGAGATGAAGGTAATAATTCGGGCCATATAAAATCCGATGAACGGCTCATTCAATCCAGCGTCTGGCGAGACATTTCAGCCCTTCCCCACCCACCTCGCAAAACCGGAAAGTTCCCCGGACGTGAAAAAATATAAACCGGCTCCACCCCTCAAGAGCGTTTGCGTCCCTGCCCGCGCCCGGCGACAATTGGCGCTCCATTCATTTCGAGGTTCGCAACATGCGTAAAGCACTTACCGTTCTGGCGCTCAGCGCCCTGTTTACCCAAGGCGCCATGGCTGCCGGCGGTACCCAGGCAGCAGTCGGAGGTGGCTTGGGTGGCGTCCTGGGCAACGTGGTTGGTCAGCAGATGGGTGGCAGCACCGGCGCGGCCATTGGTGCGGGCCTGGCTGGCGCGGCCGGTGGTGCCATTGCCGCCAAGAAAGGCAAGAAGACCAAGGCGGCCATCGGTGGCGGCCTGGGCGCAGCCGGCGGTTCGTACCTGGGCAACCAGCTCGGCGGCAGCACCGGCGCAGCCATTGGCGCGGGCCTGGGCGGCGCGGCCGGTGGCGCACTGGGCGGTCGCAAGTAAGACCTCCCCCGAGACGAAAAACCCGACACGAGTGTCGGGTTTTTTATTGGGGCAACCTATCGCCTTGTCTCGACATGCGCGGACGCCGGGGTCGTATCCTGCCGCGGCTGTAGCCAGCGGCTGAACAGGCGCGTCACCCGTGGCATGAACACGTAGACCACCAGCAATACGATGGTCAGGGTAATCACCACGTTGGCCGGCACGTAGCCGCCCAACCAGGGCCACAGTGCGAAGAGTGGTTTGCACAACAGCGGTATCAGGAAGGTCAACGGCAGGATCACCATGAACGTCACGCAGGCCTGCTTCCAGCGCGGTGGCGGCGTCGGCGCATCCACCTGCACGGGGGTGAACCAGAACTCGCGGTCGGCGTTGATTTCGGTCTGGTCGCCATCGGCCAGCAACGGACGGGCCTGGTCGACCAGCTCGCGACGATCATCGGAATCCAGCCACACCTGCAATTGTTCGGTACTGGCAAAGCGCAGCACGCTGGTGAACAGCGCCAGGCCGCCACTGTGCCCACGCACCACGTCGATCCCCAGGTGCCCGGGATAGGTACGCGCCTTGGCGACGATCTGGCGCAACCAGGCTTCATAGGCCTGATCCCCGCCCTGCTTGACCCGGTGGCGTACCAGCAGCGTGACCACGCCGTCGGACAATTCGATATTCATGGCTGATTCCATCTTCCTGTAGGTGACCGATGGGGGCAGGCGTAACCGCTACACCCGCCCCTCCCTGTTACTTGACCTGACGCTGTGGCGCCTTGTGCACCATGGTGTAGGCGTAGTCCACGCCCATGCCGTAGGCGCCGCTGTGCTCGCGCACCAGGTCCATGACCGCGCCGTAGGTTTCCTTGTGCGCCCAGTCACGCTGGAACTCGAGCAGAACCTGTTGCCAGGTCACCGGTACCGCACCGGCCTGGATCATCCGTTGCACGGACATGTCGTGGGCTTCCTGGGTGGTGCCGCCGGAGGCGTCGGTGACGATGTACACCTCGTAGCCTTCGGCCATGGCTTCCAGCGCCGGGAAGGTCAGGCAGACCTCGGTCCACAGCGCCGCCATGATCAGTTTCCTGCGGCCGGTGGCCTTCACCGCCTCCACCAGCTTCTTGTCTTCCCACGAGTTCATCGAGCTGCGCTCGATCGGCTGGGCACCGGGGTTCACACCGAGCAGTTCTGGCCAGATGTAGCCGCTGAAGCTTTCGGTCTCGACCGAGGTGTAGATCGTCGGCACGTTGAAGATCTTCGCTGCCTTGGCCAGGCCCACGGTGTTGTTCTTCAGGGTCTGGCGGTCGATCGACTGCACGCCGAAGGCCATTTGCGGCTGGTGGTCGATCAGGATCAGAGCGGAGTTGGTGGGGTTCAGCAGTTCGCGATTGGACATGATGGAGTTCCTTTGGGTTTCGAGGTTGACCACCGGGGTCATGCGTAATCTGGCAGCTGGCCCTGGGATCCACTTGAAGGCCTGTGCTGCCTGCTTGGAACGAACTTTAGGGCCTGGATAAAAAAGGGACAATTCCATAAAATCGAGAATCATTGATTCTATTCAAGGAACAATCATGGATCGCGTCGAATGCATGCGGGCGTTTGTCGCCACCGTGGGAGCCAATGGCTTTGCCGCGGCGGCGCGGGCGATGGACGTACCACGCTCGAAAGTCAGCAAGCAGATCCAGGCGCTGGAAGAGGCCATCGGCGTGCAGTTGTTGCTGCGCACCACCCGCAGCCTGCACCTGACCGAGGCCGGTGCCGAGTACTACGAAGCGGCCCGCGAACTGCTGGCGTCGCTGGACGAGGCCGAGCAGCGCGCCCGCGACGGCATCGGCGAACTGCGCGGGGTGTTGCGCGTCAACGCGCCGATGTCCTTCGGCCTGCGGCGCCTGGGGCGGCTGATCCCGCTGTTTCACCGCGAACATCCGAACGTCGAGCTGCAACTGGTGCTCAGCGACCAGCAGGTGGACCCGGTCAAGGGTGGCTTCGACGTGACCATCCGCATCGCCAGCCTGCCGGACTCGTCCATGGTCGCCAAACTGCTGGCCCCCGCGCCGCGCATCATGGTCGCCTCCCCCGGCTACCTGGAGCGCGCCGGCATTCCTACGACGCCACGGGAACTATGCGCCCACCAGTGCCTGAACTACGGCTACCTGCAAAGCGGCGTCAGCCTGCAGCTGTGCAACGGCCGGGAAACCCAGCGGGTCACCGTCACCGGCCCCTTGCACGCCAATAACGGCGACCTGCTGGCCCAGGCTGCCGAGGCCGGCATGGGCATCGCCCTGCTGCCGGACTTCATCGTCGAGGAGGCCCTGGCCGCCGGGCGCCTGGTGCCGGTGATGTGCGAATGGCAGGCGCCGCCGATCAGCATCAACGCGGTGTACGCCTCGGCGCGCCGGGTACCGCAGAAGACCCGGGCATTCATCGACTTCCTGGTGCGGGAGCTGGCGGTAGCCGCAGAGAGCTGAAACAAATAGACTGTATATGCATACAGAAAAAGCATTGCTCAAAACCCCGGTACTGAGCATGCTGTCCGCTCTCTCCCGCACATGATCGAACGAAGGTGGCCATGCGGCTGTTTCTTTGCGAAAAACCCTCCCAGGCCAAGGACATTGCCGCTGTGCTCGGTGCCACGCGCCGTGGCGATGGCTGTTGGGTCGGCGCCAACGCCACGGTCACCTGGTGCATCGGCCACCTGCTGGAAACCGCCCCGCCAGACGCCTATGACGCCCGCTACAAGCGCTGGGTGCTGGCCGACCTGCCGATCGTCCCGGAAAAATGGAAGATGCAGGTCAAGCCCAAGACCGCCAGCCAGTTCAAGGCGGTCAAGCGCCTGCTGGGCGAGGCCCGGGAACTGGTGATCGCCACCGACGCCGATCGCGAAGGGGAAATGATCGCCCGCGAGCTGGTGGAACATTGTCGCTATCGCGGGCCGGTCCAGCGGCTCTGGCTGTCGGCGCTGGACGATGCCTCGATCCGCAAGGCCCTGGCGGCCCTCAAGTCGGGCCACGAAACCTTCAACCTCTATCATTCCGCCCTGGGGCGTTCGCGGGCCGACTGGCTGATCGGCATGAACATGAGCCGGCTGTTCACCCTGCTCGGCCGCCAGTCCGGCTACCAGGGCGTGTTGCCGGTGGGCCGGGTGCAGACGCCAACCCTGCGCCTGGTGGTGGATCGCGACCGCAGCATCGCCGACTTCGTACCGGTGGCCTACTGGGCAATCGATGTGCACCTGCTCCATGACGGCCAGCCCTTCGTCGCGCAATGGCGCGCGCCCTCGGACGCCTGTGACGATCAGGATCGCTGCCTGAACCAGGTCCTCGCCCAGCAGGCCGCCGCCGCCATGAGCGCGGCTTCCGGCGCACGGGTGGTGAAACTCAAGACCGAGCGGATTCGCGAGCCGGCGCCCCTGCCCTTCGACCTCGGCACCTTGCAGGAAGTGTGTTCGAAACGGTTGGGACTGGGTGCCCAGGAGACCCTGGACATCGCCCAGTCGCTGTATGAAACCCACAAGGTCATCACCTACCCACGCAGCGACTGCGGCTTTCTTCCCCTCAGCCAGCACGGCGACGCCGCGCGGGTGCTGGCGGCGCTGGAACGGGCCGACCCGAGCCTGGGCAAGCTGGCCCCGTATCTCGACCCGACACGCCGCTCACGAGCCTGGAACGATGCCAAGGTCACCGCCCACCACGGCATCATCCCGACCGGCTCGGGCGCGAGCCTGGAGCGCCTGCAAGGCAAGCCGCGTGCGGTCTACACGCTGATTCGAGCCCGCTACCTGGCGCAGTTCCTGCCCAACCACGAGTACGACCGCACCCAGGCCGATTTCGACTGTGCGGCACAGGCGTTGCGGGCCGTGGGCAAGCAGGTGATCGAGCCCGGTTGGAAACGCGCCCTGCCGGAGGCGCTGACGCCCCCCAAGGGCCGCGAAGCACCGGAACCACAGGCCCTGCCGAAGCTACGCGAGGGCGATGAGTGCGCAGTGGACCGGGTCGAGCTCAAGGACCTGTGGACCCAGCCGCCGAAACCCTTTACCGAAGGCGACCTGATCAAGGCGATGAAGAACGTCGCCAAGTACGTGGAAGACCCGCGCCTGAAGCAGAAGCTCAAGGAAACCACCGGCATCGGCACCGAGGCCACCCGCGCCAGCATCATCCAGGGCCTGCTGGACCGCAACTACCTGGTCAAGCATGGCAAGAGCCTGTCGGCGACCGCGGCGGCCTTCAGCCTGATCGACGCGGTGCCGCGGGCGATTGCCGACCCGGGCACCACAGCCATCTGGGAGCAGGCGCTGGACATGGTGCAAAGCGGCGAGATGAGCCTGGAAGAATTCGTCGCCAAACAGGCGGCCTGGATGAGCAAGCAGGTGGGGCGCTGTGTCGAGCTCAAACTGCAGATCAGCCTGCCGCCCGGCACATCGGCTCCGGCGCCCTGGAAGAAGAAACGCAAGGCCTCCGGAACCAGGACCACAAGAGCCCGCCGCCCGGCAAAGGCGGCGAGCAGTCGTCCAAAGAAATGACCAACCTGGTGGAGGGCCATTGCACCTTGGGCTCAGGTCATCCACCTTGCACGGGAGGTTATCCAGCCCACGCCCCTGATCGCCGGCCTCCCGCTTGAGCCCGGACATCAGGTGTCGTCCTTGTGAAGTGCCGATATGGCACATCGCGTGATTTGTTTTTTCGCAACGTATTCCCCCTGCCCCCAAGTCTGGGAACACCTTCTCAGCATGAAACAGGTTCGGAAGCTATCATGGCGAGCGCCGCCGCAAGCGGCACTGCCACCGAGGCGTTCGCACGGCGGCCTGCAAAACCATTGGCCATGGCGGCGGGACATGCTCTCCGGATAATCGGGCAGCGTATTCAGGGAGTGGTTGCCCGCCCTTCAAAGGAACGAGATATGACCCCCACCCCCAATCTGATTGGCAAAGTGGCAGGCGGTGTAGCAGCCCTGCTGGTACTCATCGTGTTTTTCGGCAGTTGGTACACCGTGGATGAAACCGAGCGCGGCGTGCTCCTGAGAAACGGCGCACTGGTCGGCGTCGTCGACCCGGGCCTGTCGTTCAAGATGCCCTTCATCGAAAGCGTTCGCCTGATCAGCATCCAGAGCCAGGTCTCGGCCTACGAGAACCTGCAGGCCTACAGCAAGGACCAGCAGTCGGCGCAGCTCAAGGTCTCGGTCTCCTGGCACGTCGCCCCTTCCGATGTGGCCAAGGTCTACACCCAGTTCAAGGACATCGAAGGCATCCGCGACCGCCTGATCAGCCGCCAGGTGCCCACTCAGGTCGAAAACGTCTTCGGCCAGTTCAATGCCGTGGCCGCCGTGCAGAATCGCGTGCAGCTGGTCAGCGACATCTCTGCCGCCATCAAGGGCTCGATCAACGGCCCGGTGATCATCGACAGCGTGCAGGTGGAAAACATCGATTTCAGCGACGCCTATGAAAAAGCCATCGAGGCGCGCATGGCGGCCGAAGTGCAGGTCAAGACCCGTGAACAGCAATTGGCGACCGAGCAGGTCCAGGCACAGATCCGCGTGACCCAGGCCCAGGCCGAAGCGGATGCCCAACTGGCCCAGGCCAAGGCTGATGCCCAGGCCACCGAACTGCGCGGTCGTGCCGAAGCCGAGGCGATCAAGGCCCGTGCCCAGGCGCTGGCGAGCAACCAGAACCTGGTGGAGCTGACCAAGGCCGAGCGTTGGAATGGCGTACTGCCGACGACGGTACTGCCAAGCGGCACCCTGCCCTTCATCGATGCGCGGCAAGAGCGCAAATCGGACTGAGATCCACAGCCAGGAGGACGACCACATCTGGCGTGGCGTCCCCAGCTAACGGCCCGCACTACTACCGCGCGGGCCGCACTCAAGGCTTGCAGCCTTTCAGTTATCTTCCCGCCCTACCCTCGATCTGCTGGCCGAGATGACGAACCTCCGCGCGGAGCGCCTGCAACTCGCTGGTCGCCTGATCGAGCAGTTCCCGATCGGTCAAACGAGGTTGCGCACCGCTGGCGGCTTTCTTGCGACCACGATAGATGGCGAATGCCATCAGCAGAACCATGCAGGCCAGCCAGGACAGAACGATTGCGGCTTTCACTGCCATACCTCCCGAATTGCGCACACGTAGGAGCAGACGAAACAGATAATACTGATGACGAACAACGTGACACCGAGCAGCACCATTCTTGGCGTTGCATCTCCAGCCAAGAGGTACAAGGTCGAAAAGCCGGTAATCGCAGCACCCGCCCCCATGCCAACCAGAGTCTCGCCCAGCCACCTGATCGTTTTACTTTCCATGCAGCATCCTTGTGCAAGTCTTTTCCATGTGTAGGGATGCTGAGGAACAGCCGGTGAGAGGTCAACCCATCGAGTGTTTGGCGGTGTTTCAGGAAAGCCGGATGCGGCAGAGGTCAGCCCGCCAGGATTGCGGACTCGGCGCGAGGAGAGAATTCGCCAAACGCCAGGCGCAAAAAAGGGCCAATCTTTCGATTGACCCTTTCAGACCGCCCAGCAGAGCGGATTTTATCTGGTAGGCACGATTGGACTCGAACCAACGACCCCCACCATGTCAAGGTGGTGCTCTAACCAACTGAGCTACGTGCCTGCTGTGGGCTGCATTCTACGGATTTTCTGCCGAGAGGCAACCTGTTTTTTCGCTAAGCCTATGAATAGGCTTGGAAAAATCTTCAGGGCAAGCGTTTCCAGGCCAAATGCCACTCAGCGCGAAGACCTCACCTCGAACTTTTTTCAGGACGAAAAAAAGGCCAATCTTTCGATTGGCCTTTTCACACCGCCCAGCAGAGCGGATTTTGTCTGGTAGGCACGATTGGACTCGAACCAACGACCCCCACCATGTCAAGGTGGTGCTCTAACCAACTGAGCTACGTGCCTGCTGTGAGGCGGCATTCTACGGATTTGCCGAGGGGTGTCAACACCTTTCTTTCTGCTAAGTCTCTGAATAGGCGAATTTTTTATTGAAGCTCCAGCAACTTCCCGGTTTGCGGTGGCTGGCGGGGGTATTTCAACTGAGGTAGCATCAGGCCATTCGTCAAAAATATAAAACAGAGGTTGCAGGATGGCGAACACTCCCTACCCCCAGTCCTACTACGCCGCATCGGCCAACCCGGTTCCCGAGCGTCCGCCCTTGCAGGATGATGTCGAAACCGATGTGTGCGTGATCGGTGCCGGCTACACCGGGCTGTCCAGCGCCCTGTTCCTCCTGGAGAACGGCTTGCGGGTGACGGTACTGGAAGCCGCCAGGGTCGGCTTCGGTGCCTCGGGCCGCAACGGCGGGCAGATCGTCAACAGCTACAGCCGCGATATCGATGTGATCGAGCGCAGCGTCGGGCCGAAGCAGGCGCAACTGCTCGGGCAGATGGCCTTCGAAGGCGCCCGGATCATTCGCGAGCGGATCGCCAGATACAACATCCAGTGCGACCTCAAGGACGGCGGGGTATTTGCCGCCTTGAGCAGGAAACAGATGGGGCATCTCGAATCCCAGAAGAAGCTCTGGGAACGCTTTGGGCATACCCAGCTGGAACTGCTGGACCAGCGCCGCATTCGTGAAGTGGTCAACTGCGACCAGTACGTCGGCGGCATGCTCGACATGAGCGGCGGGCATATTCATCCGCTGAACCTGGCCCTGGGCGAGGCTGCGGCGATCGAATCCCTCGGTGGCAGGATCCATGAACAATCGCCGGCAGTGCGCATCGAGCGGGGTGCCAATCCCGTGGTGCATACGCCCCAGGGCAAGGTCCGGGCCAAATTCATCATCGTCGCGGGTAACGCCTACCTCGGCAACCTGGTACCGGAGCTGGCCGCCAAGTCGATGCCGTGCGGTACCCAGGTGATCACCACCGAGCCACTGGGCGATGCGCTGGCCAAATCGCTGCTGCCGCAGGACTACTGCGTCGAGGACTGCAACTACCTGCTCGACTACTACCGTCTTTCCGGCGACAAGCGCCTGATCTTCGGCGGTGGCGTGGTCTATGGTGCGCGCGATCCGGCGAACATCGAGGCGATCATCCGGCCGAAGATGCTCAAGGCCTTCCCACAGCTCAAGAATGTGAAGATCGACTACGCCTGGACCGGCAATTTCCTGCTGACCCTGTCGCGCTTGCCCCAGGTGGGTCGCCTGGGCGACAACATCTATTACTCCCAGGGTTGCAGCGGCCATGGCGTGACCTACACCCACCTGGCTGGCAAGGTGCTGGCCGAAGCGCTACGCGGGCAGGCCGAGCGTTTCGATGCGTTTGCCGATCTGCCGCACTACCCGTTCCCGGGCGGGCAATTGCTGCGCACGCCGTTCAGTGCGTTGGGAGCCTGGTATTACACGATGCGGGACAAGCTGGGGATCTGAGGGGATGCAGCGCCTGTGGGAGCAGTGACCAGGGCTTGCTGGCCTATTCGCGGGCAAGCCCTGCTCCTACAGGGATGGGGTGGCCGATCGCTCCCAGGCGTGGCTTGGGAATGATCCGATGAGCTTGAGTCAGTGCCCGGCCAGTGCCTTCCTGGCGGTCGCGGCCGCCGGTTCCTGACCGGCACGGGCCAGTTCATCGGCGGCCTTCAGCCAGCGCTGCGGGTCGACCTGGGCCGGCAATTGCGTTGGCGACTGGATCAGCACCGCCCAGCCACCCGCGCCCTTCCAGGCCGAGACGAATGTGTCGAAATCCATCGGCATCCGCCGGTTCATCCCGGCCCGCAACAGGATCGTCCGCTTGAACCGGTTGTAGCCGGCAACCACCGCATAGCGCGGCTCGGACCACACCCGCCCTTCATTGAACTTCACCAGCACCGGATAACCGGCCGCTACCTGGGTCAGCAATGCCGGCAGCTCGGCATCCAGCGGATAGACCACCATCCCGTATTCACGGGCCAGTACCTGCATGTTCCTTTGCAGGTCCGCTTCCGCGCCCGGCAGTTTCAGCGGCTTGTCCAGCAGCCCGGGGGTGACGCTCACGCCCTGCTGCGCCAGCATGCTGGCCAATGCACCCGGGCCACTCTGGTAGGCCTCGCCCCGGAAGAACGGCACACCGTTCAACTCCACACGCTCCGGCAGCCGCTGCAATTGCGGCGGCTGCCCACCACCGCTGGTGCACCCGCCCAGGGCCAGCAACAGGGCGCCCATCATCAGCAACCGACGGGACGACACGGGAAAATGGTTTGATCCGTTGGACATCTTCACTCTCTTGATCAGTTGCCAGGCACATCCGCTCTGGCTCGGGGACTTGATCATAGGTCGCGGCCGCCCGGGGGTATAGCCTTTCATCGCGGTTTATACGGGGCCATAGAGCGAAATGGCTGATCGCACACGACCATTGGTCAATAGCCTGAAACACCGCAGCGACTAGACTGATCTACAAAAGCAAGACGAAGTGAGAGAGCCCCGATCGGGGCGAAGGAGGCGCTGATGAGCCTTGTCCTGACCGTTGCATTGTTGATCCTGGGTTGGCTGGCGGTGGCCGCCGCCCTGTTGTGGGGAGTCCTGAGGATTTCCCGTCGTCACCATCATCCCAGCCTGCCCTCGCAGACGCACAAGGCCGACAAGACTGCCGGACGCCCTGCCAACGCCCATTGACCCCTGTGCATGAAAAAGGCCGCCTGGTTCGTGGAGAACCCGGCGGCCCGGTCACTCAGCGAGCCTGGGTCAGCCCTGTGCCGCCTCACGTTTCTGCCGGGCGCGACGGGCCAGCATGTTCAGGCCCTCGATGATCGCCGAGAAGGTCATGGCGGCATACACATAACCCTTGGGCACATGGGCGCCGAAGCCTTCGGCGATCAGCGTCATGCCGATCATGATCAGGAAGCCCAGGGCCAGCATCACCACGGTCGGGTTGTCGTGGATGAACTTCGCCAGGGGTTCGGAGGCCAGCAACATCACCGCCACCGCGACGACCACCGCAATCACCATGATCGGCAGGTGTTCGGTCATGCCCACCGCGGTGATGATGCTGTCGATGGAGAACACCAGGTCGAGCATCAGGATCTGGCCGATGGCCGCGGCGAAGCCCAGGGAGACCCGCGAGTTCTTGTCCTCGGACGCCTTCTCCTGCGGGTCCATGCTGTGGTGGATTTCCGTGGTGGCCTTCCATACCAGGAACAGGCCACCGGCGATCAGGATCATGTCCTTCCACGAGAACCCCTGGCCGAATACCTCGATCACCGGCGCGGTGAGCTTGACGATATAGGCAATGGTGCCAAGCAGGCCCAGGCGCAGGATCAGCGCCATGCCGATGCCGAGCCGCCGCGCCTTGGTGCGAAACTGCGCGGGCAGCTTGTTGGTCAGGATCGAAATGAAGATCAGGTTATCGATACCCAGTACGACTTCCATGACGATCAGCGTCAACAAGGCAATCCAGGCGGTGGGGCTGACAGCGAGTTCCAACAGGTATTCCATAGCGCATTCCCGAGTAGAGTCCCAGGCAAGCCTAGCAAGTGGCTCGCCAATGGCACCGCATTCTAGAGATACCGATACTTCAGAAAAATTCGTATTTTTCGGCGCTATACTTCGCTTTTAACGAAGTGATGACCCGCATGCTCAATTACCGCCAACTGCACTACTTCTGGGTCGTGGCCAAGACCGGCAGCATCGTGCGCGCCTGCGAGCAGTTGAACCTCACCCCGCAGACCATCAGCGGCCAGATCAGCCTGCTGGAACAGAGCCTGGGTATCGAGTTGTTCCGCAAGGCCGGGCGCCAGCTGGAACTCACCGAAGCCGGGCGCCAGGCCCTGCCCTATGCCGAACAGATGTTCCAGCTGGGCAATGAGTTGCAGGCGATGCTGCAGGCGCAGCCCCGGGAGCAGCCGTTGCTGTTTCGGGTCGGGGTGGCGGATGTGGTGCCCAAGTCCATCGTCTACCGGCTGATCGCCCCCACCATGGAGCTGGAGGAGCCGATCCGCATCACCTGCCGCGAGGACAAGCTCGAACGCCTGCTGGCGGATCTGGCGATCCAGCGCCTGGACCTGGTGATCTCCGACAGCCCGATGCCGAGCCATCTCGATATCAGGGGCTACAGCCAGAAGCTGGGGGAATGTGGGGTCAGTTTTTTTGCCACACCGGCATTGGCGCAGCGTTATGGCGATGCGTTCCCCCACTGCCTGCAGGGCGCGCCGCTGCTGATTCCCGGTCAGGAAACCGTGGTCCGCAGCCGGTTGTTGCGCTGGCTCGCCGAGCAGCAGATCCAGCCGAGGATCGTCGGCGAATTCGATGACAGCGCCCTCATGCAGGCCTTTGGTCAATCCGGCAGCGGCTTCTTCATCGCCCCGAGCGTCATCGCCGATGAGGTCTGTCGGCAGTACGACGTCAGGCTGATGGGCCAGACCGACGCCGTCAGCGAGTCGTTCTATGCCATCTCGGTGGAGCGCCGGACCAAGCACCCCGGCACGCTGGCCATTACCGAGGGCGCTCGACGCGAGCTGTTCATGGGACCTGGCGCTTAAGCCGTCACCGTCTTGGCGTCGGTGGTCATCAAGGCCATCGCCAGCAGGATCGACATGAGGATCAGCGCCGCGGCAGCGAAGCCGAGACCGCTCAGGCCGACACTGTCGATGACCCGGCCCCCGATCACCGCCCCCAGGCCGATCCCCAGGTTGGCCCCGGCAATATTCAGCGAAGCGGCAAACGCCGGTGCCTGGGGCGCCACCTTCATCAGGCGGACATGGCTGACCAGGAACAGTGCCGCCTGGGTGATCCCCCAGACCGCCAGTGCCGCCGCCAGCCCGGGCCACGAGTGGATGTTCGGCATCACCGCCACCAGGGCGGGAATCATGAAGGCGCAGAACACCATCGAAGCGATCAGCGGCTGGCGGTCGACCATGCGCCCGCCCAGGGCATTGCCGATCAGACCGACCGCACCGAATGCCATCAGGCACCAGCCCACCACCGTGCCGTTGAACCCGGCCAGCCGCTCGAGGATATCGGCCAGGTAGGTGTAGGCGGTGAACATGCCGCTGAAGATCAGGATCGACAGCAGCACATGGCCGAGCATCAGCGGGCTGCGCAGAATGCCGAACTGCGAACGCAGCGAGACCTGCTTCAGGTGCAGGCGGGTCGCGGGCAGGTAGCGCCAGAGCAGCAGCGCCTTGACCAGGGCGACCACTGCCAGGATCGTGAACGCCATGCGCCAGCCCCAGGCGTCACCGACCAGCGTACCCACCGGGATGCCGAACACCGTGGCACAGACGATGCCGAAACCGATCTTCTCGATCGCCCGGCCCGCGTGATCCGGGCCGACGATATCCACCGCCGTTTCACTGGCCAGGGCCCAGAACACCGGCAAGCCCAAGGCCGGCAGCAGGCGCGCAACCGCCATGACCCAGATGTTCGGCGCCAGCGCCGCCACGGTATTGGCCAGTCCGAAGACCACCAGGATGCCGATGAACAGCCGGCGCCGCTCGAAGCGCGAGAACCAGGCGGTCAGGAATGGGCCGAAGGCCGCCACGGTAAAGGCGAACAGCGTCACCAGCAGGCCGGCCTGGGGGATGCTGACCTCCAGATCGCGGGCAATGGCCGGCAACAGCCCGACAATGACGAATTCCGTGGTCAGCACGGTAAAACCGGCGGCCGACAGCAGCAGGATAGCGAGGAACATGAACGACTCCACAAACGACAGCGCCAGCGATAGCCCTGGGGCTCACTGGGAGGGAAGGAAATGAGGAAGGGGGGATTGTAACAGACCGGTTGCGAGAATGAGTCATGCGGTGTTTGTGCGGGCCCATTCGCGGCGGTCCGACGCCTCGGTAAATCCGGCTCCCACAGGATAGGCGGCGTTCACAAGATTTGTGGTCACCGCGATACCTTGTGGGAGCCGGCGGTTCGGCGCCCCGGTTTATCCGCGAAGAATGCGACGCGTCTTTTCAGCAAGACCTCGTTACCGTTTTCGCGGATAAATCCTGCTCCCACAGTTTGGCGGTGTACAGAGGATTTGCGTTCGGCGCGGTCATTGTGGGAGCCGGCGGTCCGGTTCATCCGCGAAAGCGGTCTACCCGCCAGGCAGGCCGATCAGAACGCGCCCATGTAGTCGCGCTTGCCGATTTCCACGCCATTGTGACGCAGGATCGCGTAGGCGGTGGTCACGTGGAAGAAGAACTGCGGCAGGCCATAGCTCAGCAGGTACGACTGGCCACTGAAGCGCTTCTCTTTCGGCGTGCCCGGACGGGTCACGATCTCGATGCCTTCCTTGCCGTCGACCTGCGCCGCGTCGATGCTGTCCAGGTGCGCCAGGGTCTTGCTGATCAGTGCCTGCAACTCGGCGAAGGTGGTTTCGCTGTCCGGGTAGGAGGGCACTTCGATCTGCGCCAGGCGCGAGGACACGCCCTTGGCGAAATCGACGGCGATCTGCACCTGGCGCACCAGTGGGAACATGTCCGGGGCCAGGCGGGCCTGCACGAATACGCTCGGGTCGATGCCCTTGGCCGTTGCGTGAGCCTCGGCCTTGTTCAGGACGTCGCTCAGGGCGTTGAGCATTTGCTTGAAAACCGGGATGGAAGCGGCGTACAGGGAAATGGTCATGGGTTTCTCACAATGAAAATGGCAGGAGTACAGCCGGCCGATTATAGCCAGAGGCGGTCGCATTGCCGCTTGTCTTTTTGTCGGGGGAAGACCTAGGCTAGTCGCCTTCCAATGCATAGGGAACCGCGCCATGAGCACCGAGCCAGAGACTTCCGTCGAACAACCCCGATTGAACAGCGCGGAAATCCGCATCCTGGGCTCCCTGATCGAAAAGCAGGCCACCAGCCCGGAAACCTATCCGCTGACCCTCAACGCCCTGGTGCTCGCCTGCAACCAGAAAACCAGCCGCGAACCGGTGATGAACCTCAGCCAGGGGCAGGTCGGCCAGAGCCTGCGGGCGCTCGAGGGTCGGGGTTTCGCGCGGCTGGTGATGGGCAGCCGGGCCGATCGCTGGGAACAGCGGGTCGACAAGGTGCTGGAACTGGTGCCGGCCCAGGTGGTGTTGATCGGGCTGCTGTTCCTGCGGGGGCCGCAAACCGTCAACGAGCTGCTGACCCGCAGTGGCCGCATGCATGACTTCGAGGACACCGAGCAGGTGCTGCACCAGCTCGAACGCCTGATCGCCCGCGGGCTGGCGCTGCTGATTCCGCGCCAGGCCGGCCAACGCGAGGACCGCTACACCCACGCCCTGGGCGACCCGGCGGATATCGAGGCGATCATCGCTGCTCGCCAGCAGGCCCCTGAACGTGGGGCCGGTGGCGCGGTGTCGGCAGAACGAATCGAGGAACTGGAGGCGCGCATCGCGGCCCTGGAAGAACGGCTGGCGCGGTTGGAACAGGAATAGGATTCCGGAGTTGCGAGGCGGGCTTGGGGCCTCTTCGCGGATGAATCCGGCTCCCACAAGGTTCAGCGGCTGTCATGAATCTTGTGGGCACTGCAAAACCGTGGGAGCCGGATTTATCCGCGAATGGGCCCACAAGCCTGACGCAGTCACGGGGAACCCAGAGCCTACGCTCGGGCGAACGCCACCGCTTTCTGGAACTGCTCCTCGGTCGGCCGTACGCCGGTGTACAGCACGAACTGCTCCAGCGCCTGGATCGCGATCACTTCCAGGCCGGTGATGACCCGCTTGCCCTGCTCCCGCCCACGCACGATCAAGGGCGTCTCCGAAGGGATCGCCACGACGTCGAACACCGTCTCGGCTGCATCCACCGCATCCGGCTCGAATGCCAGTTGCCCGGCCTCCGGGCCACCGTCCATACCCACCGGCGTGACGTTGACCAGCATCTGCGGACGCCGCGCCCCCAGTTCGGCCTGCCACTCATAGCCGCAGATTGCCGCCAGCGCCTTGCCGGCGGTTTCGTTGCGGGCCACGATCACGCCGTTGCGATAACCGCCATCGCGCAGTGCCGAAGCCACGGCCTTGGCCATGCCGCCGCTGCCGCGCAAGGCGAAAGTCGTGTCCCTGGGTACCGCATGGGTCTCGAGCAACTGGGCAATCGCAATGTAATCGGTGTTGTAGGCCTTGAGGTGACCCGCCGTGTTGACGATGGTGTTGATCGACTGGATCGCCGCCGCCGAAGCATCCAGTTCGTCGACCAGGGCGATGCAGGCCTCCTTGAACGGCATCGACACGCCACAGCCGCGAATGCCCAGGGCGCGGATGCCGCCGACGGCCCCCGGCAGGTCCTGGCTGCTGAAGGCCTTGTAGTAGAAGTTCAGGCCCAGTTGTTCGTAGAGATGGTTATGAAAGCGCAGGCCGAAATTACCGGGACGCCCAGATAACGACATGCACAGTTGGGTGTCTTTGTTCGGGTTCATCTGCATGTTTCATCTCCTGAGGGGTACTTTCGGATAAACGGGATTAGCCACCCGCACCGGTTTTCGCTGATCATAGGGAATGTTTGCAAGGCTCTGGCGCAGGCATCACGGGACTGTAAAGAAGCACCGCCCGGAACCTTACACAAAATTTACCCAGCGGCGTCGAAGATTTTCAGGCACCCGCTGTCATAGAAGTATCCCCGCGACAGTTCTTGAGTCTATTGCAGACCACAAGCGCTGGGGTTGGAACCTGAGGAATCATCATGATGCGTACCATTCCCAAGATAGCCTTGCTCGTTGGTGCACTCGCTGTCGCAGGCCAGGCCTCCGCCCACGGTGGCGGCGGCTGGGTGGGTCCTGCCTTGTTGGGCGGCGTGATCGGCGGAGCCATTGTCAGCTCGGTGGTGTCGAGCCCCCGTCCTGTCTACGTCCAGCAGCCTGTGTACGCACAACCGGCACCGGTGTATGTCCAGCAGGCCCCGGTCTATGTGCAACCCGCACCTGTCTACGTCGCACCACCACCGCCTCCTCCCGTGGTGGTCTACGGTGGCGGCGGCTACTACGGTCGCCCGGTCTACTACGGCCACCCCCATTACGGTTACGGCCCTCGCTGGTAACCACCCGGCAGAAATCCAGGCCCCGCTCGCAAGACGGGGCCTGGGTCGTTCCGGGGGGAGGAAAAATCCGCGGGGCCACACGTTCCGTCTGGATTTCAGAGGTAAAGGTCGCAGGCAAGACAGCATTCGTACACCAATGGCGCATGATAGGACTGCCGGTCGTCGCCTCGACCAGCCCTTCACACGGCTGTCATATGGGTGCCACCGCCCGGCTGCAAGATCGATCTATCGTCGAGGGCCTCCCCTTATAAGAACAAGGACGAACCATGCCTACGCAAAATCCGCATCGCATCGCCGGGCTCTGCACCTCCAGCAAGGTCTACAGCGCCCTTACCGAACTCAAGCAGCTCGAAGGCCATCGCACGGCCAAGTTTCTCTCGTTGCTGGCCGAGAACCTGGTCCGCAAGGGGCTGTTGAATGAACAGGAAGTGATTCACATGCTGGATCAGGTGGTCGACTGATCCGGCACCAGCCGACCTGCGACAGCCAAACGATAATGGACCAGGGCTCGATTTCGTCGATGTCCACTATCGAGCACGGTGATTTTTCCTGGAACCGTCATGACCGTAAGGTAGCTCCATAGATTGATGGAGGTACTTATGCCCAAGGTTCAGATCATGTCCGTTATCGGTAGCGCCGTTCCCGCCTCGCTCAGGGAACTGGGCCTGCTCGCCTGCTGGTACCTGGTTCGCGATGGCGTACAGATCAGCGGCCCCTTCACGTCCCTGCCAGCGGCCAAGGCCCTGTCCGAACGCCTGGACCTGCAGGCCCTCGGCGCCTGACCGCCCACCGACTTCCCGAAACGTGCGTTGCTCCGCACAACCCCTTGCCCGCACTGTGTTGCGGGCTTTTTTTTGCCGGTATTCAGCTGCGTTCGGCCTGGACACTGTTGAGCTGGGTACGATGCCCCAGTTTCTGCAGGCGCTTGTCCAGCTCGATCATCACCGCCCGGTCCGAACGCCCGCTTTCCAGCTCGTCGATCAGCACGTTGGCGACCTTGCGCAGTTCGTGAACGATCAGAATCCGATCGTCATTCAGGTCCTGCTTGTGGGACTCGAACAGGCGATGCAGAAAATCCTCGAGGTTGCGCTGGTAGCGATGCCGGTCGGAAGCCCGCAGGTGCGTCAGGCTGGCGGTGACGCGCCCCAGCAGTTCGAGCAGTTCCAGGCCGAAATAATGCAGACGCCGGGCATACCCCACTTCACGCTCGCGCAGGCGCTGACGCTCGGCCTGGAACGCCTGCTTGCGCTGGATCGCCGGCACCGCAATCGCCACCATCAACCCGACAATCAGCCCCACGGCCTGAATCCAGCCATACCAGTCGGCCGATTTCGGAAAGAACGCGAACCCCAGCAGCAGTACCGCGACGATTCCCGCCCATACCACCATGGGCAGGTAGTCCCTGCTCAAAGAAAGCTTTGGCATGACCCAACTCCAAGTCCAGAAAGCACTCACTGCGATAATGGCGCCGATGCTAATCGCAGTTCGCATCGGACACCATTACATATCAATTCCGATACACGAACACCCCGTCGCAACTCAGGGAAAACCCTAGACAGCCATTGATTTCCCAGGGTTTTCCAGCGTATTGCGAACTTGACAGAAGCCACCGGCGAAGCCGCTGGAAAATATTTTGGAAAAATCGCTGAAACCTGCGAAATAAAGGCCTTGGACCGATACAACGAGTGGTCTCTCTACGCTACCATATGTCTTATGGCCAGTACGGACTCGAGGGTCCATCGCCAACAGCCAAGGCACGTCTTCCGGGTTCTCCGGGCAGCCATTGCAGTGACTGAATCCAGCCAGGGATCGGACAACCATCGGAAAGTTCGAACAGGCAGCGGAAGTGCGATCGGCACAAGATTAAATTTTGTGTCAGTTACGCCCACTATCTGCAGCGCTGTGGCAACTTTCCGGGCTATATTCATCAAACGTAACGCTTTTTCAAGAAAAGCCCGTTGCCAACGGTTTATCCATTTTTAGCGAGTCCATCCGCGTGAACATTCGTCATTCCATCCTCGGCCTTTTTTTCGTTCTGGCCGGCACCGTTGCCACCCCTGTCGTCGAGGCGCGTGAAACCACCCAGGCCCCTCGCGATACCAGCCACCTGCAAGTCGCCTCCGGCAGCGCCCTGCTGATCGATCTGCAGACCAACAAGACCCTGTACTCCAGCAACCCCGACGTGGTGGTGCCGATCGCCTCGGTGACCAAGCTGATGACCGCCATGGTGGTGCTCGACGCCAAGTTGCCGATGGACCAGTACATCTCGGTGAACATCAGCGATACCCCGGAAATGAAAGGTGTGTTCTCCCGGGTCAAGCTCGGTAGCGAACTGCCGCGCAAGGAAATGATGCTGATCGCCCTGATGTCGTCCGAGAACCGTGCAGCCGCCAGCCTGGCACACCACTATCCGGGCGGCTACGCGGCGTTCATCGCGGCGATGAACGCCAAGGCCAAGTCCCTGGGCATGATCAACACCCACTATGTCGAACCGACCGGGCTGTCGATCCACAACGTCTCCACCGCCCGCGACCTCAGCAAGCTGCTGATGGCCGCCCGTCACTACCCGATGCTGAGCGAGCTGAGTACCACCAAGGAAAAGACCGTGGCGTTCCGCAAGCCCAACTACACCCTGGGCTTTCGCAACACCGACCATCTGGTCAACAAGGACAGCTGGAACATCAAGATCACCAAGACCGGTTTCACCAACCAGGCCGGCCACTGCCTGGTGCTGGTCACCGAGATGGGCAATCGCCCGGTCGCCCTGGTGATCCTCGATGCGTTCGGCAAGTACACCCACTTCGCCGACGCCAGCCGGATCCGCAACTGGGTCGAAACCGGCAAGGGCGGCAGCGTGCCGGACGTGGCCCTGCGCTACAAGGCCGACAAGAACCTGAAGGGCCGCCAGGCGGGCGAACAGGCCGCAAAGTAACGCCTGAGGAACCGGCCCGGTTTTCCGGGCCGCGCTCAGCCGCGTTGGCGTTTGAGTGCCTGTTTATGCGCGTACATGGCCTTGTCGGCGTCCGCCAGCAGATCTGCGATCGAGTCATGGCGATGCGGGTCATATTCGATCTGCCCCACGCTGAAACGAATGTCATAACCCCGCTTCTGCCCTGAATTGCGCTCGCCCAGGGTGTGGCGCAGCCGCGCCATGATCATCTCGACCTGCACATGATCGGAGCCGGTCAGCAGCACCACGAACTCATCGCCCCCCAGCCGGCCGATCACGTCGCTCTCGCGAAACACGATGCGCAGCACATCGGCGAAGTTCTTCAGCGCCAGGTCGCCCTCGGCATGGCCGTACACATCGTTGATCTGCTTGAAGTCGTTGAGGTCGAAGAACAGCAGCGAAGCCGGCTTGCCCATGCGCTTGCACACGCCCAGCCCCTGGCTGGCCAGGGCCTCGAAACCACGACGGTTGGACAACAGGGTCAACTCGTCCATGGTCGCCATCTGTACCGCCACCAGCTCCTGCTCGGCCATCTGCGCCAGATCGCGCAGCAGCGAGCGTTCCTCGTCATTCAGGGTCCGAGGCTTGGTATCGATCAGGCACAAGGTACCGAGCTTGTTGCCCTCTCCCACCGTCAGCGGGCAACCGGCATAGAAACGGATGCCGGGGGCACCGGTGACCATCGGGTTGTCATGGAACCGCTCGTCGCTCTCCGCGTTCGGGATCATCAGCACCTGATCACCGAGAATCGCATGACCACAAAAGGAAAGATCCCGCGGCGTCTCAGTGGCCGTCAGCCCGACGCAGGACTTGAACCACTGTCGGTTCTCGTCCACCAGGCTGACCAGCGCGATGGGCACATCGAACAGGCGCTTGGCCAGGCGGGTCAGGCGGTCGAAACGCTCTTCGGGCGGAGTATCGAGAATATTCAGCGAGCGCAGTTTTTCCACGCGGGCCGTTTCATTGGCAGGTTTTTTCGGCGCTAACATCACAGACATCCCAGGCTTGCGATCATGCAAGCGTAGACAATAAATGAACCGCCACCACGCTATTGACCGCGTAAATCCGCCAATGTTCTTCGGTCGCCCCGTTGCCCGCCCCCCGACCGCCCATGCGTCCTGTGACCGGCCGCACAACACCGGGCCCAGGCATGGGCGCCGCCCGCACGACAGGTCATACTCGCCCTCCGCCATCACTGCACAGGATGTCCCCGTGAGCGCCGCCCATGACGAAAGCAACCCTCCCAAGAGCATCGGTCGCCTGCTGCTGGAGCTGATCTGGCAACTGCTGGTGCTGGGGGTACCGATTTTCCTGGTGACCACCCTGCCACCGCTGCTGGCCGGCGCCGTGGTCCTGGTCGCGGCCGCCGGCATGTGGCTGTGCGCCAGGCTCGGCTGGCTGGCCGGCGGACGGGGTGCCGCCCGACTGATGATCTCGGCGGTGTTCGGCCTGGGTTTCAGCCTCGGGCGCGCCCTGCCCGACTACTGGGACATCGCCGCGGCCTGCCTGGCCATTTTCCCCGGGCTGGCCTGTGTCGCCAGTTGGGAACGCCGACTCGGGCTGGTGCCGCCCGGCGCATCCAGCCCCCGTAGCCGAAGCGCCTGGGGCGGCCAGGAACCCGACCGGACGCCCGAGGGCGAACCGATCCGGGTGTTCAACCACGGCGAAATCGCCATGGGCGGACCGGTCACCTGCGACTACCTGTTTCCCGATGGCGTGCTGCTCGAAGGGCTGGGCTCCTCGGCGCGCTTTTCCAGCGATGGCCGCTATTTCGCCGCACCGGTGCCGTCGCGCCAGAGCTGGGGCCTGGTGATTCTCGACCGTAGCCAACGGCAGCTCTACCGCTGCAACGACGAACGCTTCTGGGAGCTGGACACCTTCAACGAACAGGGGCTTGCCGGGCGCCACAGCCCGCTGGTGGATAACAGCAGCGAACAGGTCGACCTGCCGGCCCTGCTCAAGACGGCACAGCGGGTGGACCTGTTGCCCGTCGGCGACCTCTGGCTCGAGCCCGGTCATTGGCAGCAGAACCTGGCCCGCCAGCAGATCGAACAGCGCTCCCCGGACGGTCGGCACCTGCTGGAAGGCCAGCTCAGCCTGCCGGACAGCCTGCGACAACTGGAACGGCCGCTCGGCGCCCTGTTGCACCCGGATTACCGCCTGAGCCTGGATGGGGAAGCGACGCCACTGCTGGTCAAGGCAGACACGGCGCCGGTGTGGAGCCACGACAGCCAGCGGCTGGTCTGCGTCGCCACTGTCGCCGGGGAGCCTGACACGCCGGCCCGTGGCCTCTGGCTGTGGCAGCGTGGCCAGGGCTGGCGCGCCTTGCGTACGCCCTGGAGTGCCAACGACCGCAGCCCTTCCGGCTACTGGAGCGAGCCGGTGGCGCTGGATGCACAGTTCGTCCGACTGGACAGCTACCTGCCACTGAACCAGCCCGACAACGGCCGCTTCGGCTACCAGTTGCACGAGATTCACAGCGACTCGGAAATCCTCGTCGGCCACGATCCGCTCGGTCGTGAGCGGGATGCCGCCTGGAACCGCGCTCGGGTGCTGCTGGCCCTGCCACTGGAAGGCGATGGGCAGGCCTGCTCGGTGCAGATCGAGTCCGCCCCCCTGCCGGGCGGCAGCCGCGCCCGTTTCATCTGGGCCCGCGACAACCAGGATGGGGTCGGCGGTTACCGCTGCCAACTGGCCGACTGGGAACTGCCCGGGCTCTGGCGGCTGGAACATCGGCTCAGCGACGACGGTCGATACCTGGCGCTGATCCCCTTCACCGAGGCCGAGGCGTTGCCGGATCGGGTAGTGGTGGCCGATCCCGGCAACCGGCGGCTGATCAACAGCCCGCCCCTGCTGGTCGCCGCACTGGTGGATTTTCGCGGCCCGCTGCTCAGCGTCGCCGTGGTCGTCGGCCGCCTGCCACGGGATGACTCCGGCACACCCCTGCGGCGTTTCACCGAACCGGCGCCGGCGGCGTCCGAAGCCGGCGGGTTCTGCCGTTATCGCGAGGACTCGCGGGTGTACTACGAAATGCGCCAGCTCCAGCTCGGCAACGACGGCCTTGAGGTGTTACCGGCCTGGCGCGTGGTCAACCAGCCACAGCTCGCCACCGCCGAAGGCGAGTTCATCCAGCCTGCGCCGACCGGCCTGGACGCCGCCTGGCTGTTCGGCAGTTCCACCGAATATGGCGATGACCTGCTGCGCGGCCAGATCGCACGCCTGGGCGGCCACCTGCTGACCGCCTCCGGCTGCGCCCTGTCCGATCTCGCCCCGTCGATGATCTGGTCCCCCAGGGGCCGTTACCTGGCGCTGACCCGGCTCTATCTGGAACATCCGGATTTCGAGTACAGCCGGCGCGCCTGGAAACTCCTGCTGCTCGATGTCGAGGCCCACACCCTGCGCATCGCCCCGGACTGGCTGGGCAACCGGCCGCAGTTCATCGATTTCAGCGGCGACACCCTGCACCTGCGCCACTATGAAACCGACTGGGACCTGCGCGATGGCTCGGACCCCGGCCACCGGGTGAAAATCGACCTGCAGACCGTGCTGCAATGGCCCGCCGAGCCACTGGAGCGCCATGGCGAACTCTGGCTGGCCCGTAGCGACGCCGGCAATGCCAGCGCGTGGCAGGCACTGGAAAGACCGGCGCTACTGTAGGAGCATGTCCATGATTCGAACGCCCGAGACACTGGAACCGACCATGAGCAGATCGACCACCACCCACCAGGACGACAAGGCCCCGTATTTCTGGCGTGATGCGGCGCTGCCGTTCATCGAGGCGCGGTCGATCCAGGATGGCCGCAAGGTCTGCTATTCCCGGCACTCCCACGAGCACTTCTCCATCGGCGCGATCACCCACGGCCGCAGCACCTACATCAACGAACAGCAGCAGTGGCAGGTCGAGGCCGGCACCGTGGTGCTGATGAACCCCGGCGAGGTGCACGCCTGCAACCCCATCGACGACCAGCCCTGGGCCTATCGCATGTTCTATGTCGAGACACCCTGGCTGACCGCGCTGCAACACGAACAGGGGTTCAGCCCGGACCTGGACTTTCGCCCGTTCTCGGCCACCCACAGCCGCGACCCGCAGTTGTACCAGGGCCTGAATGTACTCTACGAACAAATGGTGGACGAAGACCTCGCCCACTTGGAAAAGCAGTGCGCGATCGTCGAGTTCTTCACCCTGCTGCAGCACCGCTTGAACCCGGCGCCGATGCCGGTCCGCGAGGTCAACCAGAAGCTGGAGCGGGCCGCGGCCTACATCCACAAGCACTGCACCGAGGCGCTGAAGCTGGAGGACATCTGCCAGGCCGCGCAGCTCTCGGCCTCCTACCTGACCCGGGCCTTCAAGCAGTATTACGGCATGACGCCCCACGCCTTCCTGGTCAACCGGCGCATCCAGTACGCGCGCAATCAACTGCGGCGCGGACGGCTGATCGCCGACGTCGCACTGGAGGCCGGCTTCGCCGACCAGGCGCACTTCCAGCGGGCCTTCAAGCAGCACCTGGCCGCGACGCCCGGCCAGTATCGCGGCTGAGCGGAGTCAGGGCAGCAACAGGTAGGCGGCACTGAGCGCCAGCAGCAAGGCCATCAGCCGATTGAACAGGCGCACGCCCCGGGGATTTTCCAGGTAGCGGCGCAGAAAGGTGCCGGCGAAGGCCCAGCAGGCGATCGAGCCGTAGCAGATCACGAAGTAGATCAGCGCGAACTCCAGCACCACCCGCGTATCACCCTCGGCGGCAAACGCGCCCATGCCGGCGACGCAGGCCAGCCAGGCCTTGGGGTTGAGCCACTGCATCACCGCGCCGAGGGTCAGGGTCGGGCGCTTGCCGGCCTGGCCGGCATCGAGCGACCCGTCATCCATGGCCAGCTTCCAGGCCATGTACAGGAGAAACGCCACACCGCCGAGCTGGATGCCTCGCGTCAGCGCCGGCACCCGCAGCAACAATTCATGCAGCCCCAGGCCGATCAGCACCAGCAGCAAGGTGAAGCCCACGGTGGCGCCGGTCACATGGCGCAGGCTGGCACGCAGGCCGAACTGCGCCCCGGCACTCAGGGCGACGATATTGACCGGGCCAGGGGTAATGGACGAAGCCAGCGCAAAGGCGGCCATGGAAAGCAGAACGCTCATCGGATAGGTCTCTCTCGATTGAAGGTGAGCAGCACCGTACCCAGCCGCCGGTATCACGTATTGAAGAAAACTCCCCTGGCGGGCCGACAGCCAGCGTTTACTATGGCTGTTCCATTTTCCCTGGCATTCGCCCCGACCTATCCACCGGAGGGAGTCAAAGGCCCATGAGCGTCGCCTATCAGAGCCTGCTGGAATACACACGCCGGATGAACCGGGTGCTGGAACACATCGACCACCACCTGGACCAGCCGCTGGAATTGGCCGAGCTGGCGGCCATCGCCCACTTCTCGCCCTTCCACTTCCATCGCCTGTTCAGTGCCTGGGTCGGGGAAACCCTGGGCGACTACCTGCGCCGCCGGCGGCTCGGCTGCGCCGCCCTGCTGCTGGCCGAACGTCCCGAAGCCACGGTGCTGGAAATCGCCCTGCAGGTCGGCTTCGGCTCCGGCGAGGCCTTCAGCCGGGCGTTCAAGCACCATTTCCAGGTCACCCCCAGTGCCTGGCGCCGCCAGGAACCCGCCCGCTGGGAACAGCGCCTGAACGAAGTCCGCGAGCGACGCCTGCAGTCATTTCGCAATCCTGATCAGGAATGCGCAAGGATCCTGTCCGACCATGGGCGCTCCCAAACCCTGGAGGACATGACGATGGACGTCACGCTTGAAGACATCCCCCCGACCCGTATCGCCTACATGCGTTACACCGGCCCCTACGGCCCCGGTATCGGCACATTCTGGCGCGAGACCTTCGCGCCCTGGATGGAGCGCAACGGGCTGATGGGCGAGGTGCGTTTCGGCATCGGCCACGATGATCCGCAGATCACCCCGCCGCACAAATGCCGCTACGACGCCTGCGTGCAGGTACCGAACGACTTTACCGGCAACGGCGAAGCCACGGTGACCACGCTGCCGGGGGGACGCTATGCCGTGAGTCGCTTCAGTGGCCATGTCCGCGACATCCCGGATGCCTGGACCGAGCTGTGCCGCGACTGGCTGCCGCGTAGCGGCATGCAGTTCGCCGGGGGCGCGCCCTTCGAACGCTTTGCGAAAGACGCGCACTACGACCCGGTGGCCGGCACACTCGACTGTGACATATGCATTCCGGTGAAACCGTTGTAGAGGGGTAACTGGCCCAGGTGGGCTGTGCATGAACAGTACACCTGGGCAACAAGTTTCCAGTACAGCCATGCAAGGGCCTCGGCAGACTGGCGTCAGCCTGATGCCCGGGGTTACTGTCGAGCTTTCCCTGTTTCCTGCCGGAGCGTGCCATGACCCTGTCGACCCTGCTTCTCTTCATCCCGGCGTGTTTCGCCCTGAACATGGCACCCGGCCCGAACAATCTGCTGTCGGTCAGCAATTCGACCCGTTACGGCTTCCGGACCTCCTGCCTGGCGGGCCTGGGGCGCCTGCTGGCCTTCGCCGGCATGATCGCCCTGGCGGCGGCGGGCCTGGCGGTGGTGCTGCAGACCTCGGAACTGCTGTTCCATGGAATCAAGATCCTCGGCGCCGCCTATCTGATCTACCTCGCCATCCAGCTCTGGCGCGCCAATCCGCAAGCCGAGGCCGAGACGCAGCAAACCCGGGCCAATCTGCCCGCACTCGCCCGCCAGGAGTTCCTGGTGGCGGCGGGCAATCCCAAGGCGATCCTCATATTTACCGCCTTCCTGCCACAATTCGTCGACGCCTCCCAAGGCATCTCCCAACAGTTCGCGGTACTGGGCGCCATGTTCCTGGTCCTGGAATGGGTCGCCATCAGCGCCTACGCCTACATGGGCATCCACATGCGCCGCTGGTTCGCCGAACCCCGGGGCAAGCGCCTGTTCAATCGTGGCTGCGCGGTACTGCTCTCGGGCGCGGCGTCGGTGCTGCTGATGGCACGCAGGGCCTGACATGTCGATCACCCCATCGGTTCCCGTGATCCACACCCATCGCCTGCTGCTGCGTCCGGTTCGGGCGGACGACCTCAAGGTCGCCCAGGCCATCCATGGCGATCCGCAGACCAACCGCTACAACCCCAACGGGCCCTCCTCCCTGGAAACGACCGGCAGCCACCTGTTCAACTGGATCGAACACTGGAAGAACAAGGGCTTTGGCTATTGGGCCGTCTGTGACCGGGAACGGCCGGAAAAGGTGCTGGGATTCGGCGGGCTGCAGGACGCCGTGTTCGGTTCGCGCAGTGGCTTGAACCTGTACTTTCGCTTCGCGGTGGAGGCTTGGGGCAAGGGCTACGCCAGCGAGATGGTCGAGGCGGCCCTCGACCTGGCGTTCAGGCGCCTGGCACGCAACGAAGTCATCGGCCTGGTACGCCCGGACAACCTGCCCTCGCGCCGCACCCTGGAACGAGCCCGAATGACCGTCGATGGCGAACTCGACGACGTTCCCGGCCAACCCCACAGCCTGCTCTACAGCCTGAGCGCGGAACGCTACCTGAGTCCGGAAAGTTTCATGTAGCGCACCGCGACAAAGGCGTAAAATGCCCCGAGCAACCATTACAAAATATGTCAGCCAGGGGAATCGCTTATGAAATCCAGTCTCGTCAAGGCCACGCTGGTGCTGGGCAGCCTGCTGCTGGGCGCCTGCTCATCGGACATGAGCACCCACTACAACAGCGCCTGCTCGACCCTGAGCTGCCAGCAGCACTACAACAGCAGCGCCCGCCTGAGCCAGGACAATGGCTCGATGAACCGCAACCTGGGCAGCAGCTTCAGCGAGTACGGCGAGAGCATGCTGCGCGACTAAGCCGCTGACACCGATCTACAGCAGCCTTCCTTTCTACCCCAAGACCTGCGTTTATGAGCGAAGCCTTCGAAGTCCCCAGCCCTCACGAAAAACACGTCGAACACACCACCGAACATGCGCACGCCCGAGGCGACGGTTTCGCCAGCCGGATCGCGGTGATGACCGCGGTCATGGCCACCATCGGCGCCATGCTCAGCTACCAGGCCGGCTCCACGGAAAGTGAAGCGGCGATGGACAAGAACAATGCGGCCATCATCAAGACCGAGGCCGCCAACCAGTGGAACTACTACCAGGCCAAATCCAGCCGCCAGAACCTCTCGGAAATGGCCAGCCATATTCCGGGCCTGGATGCCGGGCACTACACCGCCGAGGCCGAGCGTTACAAAAAGGAGAAGGAAGCGGTACGCCAGAAGGCCGAAGGGCTGGAAGCCCAGAGCCGCGAATGGGATGCCCGCTCGGAGGAACTGCTGCACCAGCATCACCGCTGGGCACAGGCGATGACCGCCATCCAGATCGCCATTTCGCTGGCGGCGATCACCCTGCTGACCCGTCGGGAATGGCTCAAGCGCCTGTCCTATACCGCGGCGGGTGCCAGCGTGGTGCTGGGCTCGATGGCCTGGCTGCATCTCTGAGGCCGGCCAACGCCGGGTGGCTGGCGATGGCGATCGGGCAGAAAACACTTCCCCGCCTGGGACACCGCTATCGCCAGCAAGCCGACGCCCAGACGCATCAGCCGCGCTTGACCGCCTGCAATGTGTAGCTCAACGGCAGGCGTTCGGGCGCTTGTGCCAGCCGCCACTCGTCGTCCTGCGCCGAGTGCACCATCTGCCCCGGCAGTGCGTCCCAGGGAATGCTCTGGTGCTCCACCAGGCCGGTGATCGTCATCCCCTCGTCCAGCAGCGCACCGACGATCTCGCCCAGGCCATGGTTCCAGGTGTGAGTGACAGTGGCGGTCAACGGTGAATCGCTGGCCACGTAGGTCTGCTCGCTGCTGAAGACCAACGGCTGCTCATGCTCGAAATACGGGTATTCCACCCGCAAGCCATCCTGATGCGCCTCGTTGAGCGACCAGAGCATCGGATGCCCCTCGCGGATGAACAACCGACCGCCCGGCTTGAGCAGCGCCGCCACCGTCCGCGCCCATGGCTGGATGCGCGGCAACCAGCAGAGTGCGCCGATGCCGGTGTAGACCAGGTCGAAGGACTCGCGCGGCAGCACCTCGGCCGCGGCATGGACGTCGGCCTCGACAAATTCCAGCTCGGCCCCGCAGCCGCGCGCCAACGCACGGGCCTCGAGCAGCGCGGCGGGCGAGAAATCCAGCCCGGTCATCGACGCGCCGAGCCGCGACAGCGACAGGGTGTCGGTACCGATATGGCACTGCAGGTGAACGCCCCGCAGCCCGGCGATATCGCCAAGCAGGGGCAGGTCGAAGCGCACCACGTCGGAGAGGTGCCGCGGATCGGCGAGAAAACGATGCAGGCCATACTCTGCGGAGCGCGCATGCACCGGTGCGCGGTCGTTCCAGTTGGCCTTGTTGATGTTCAGCGAGTCATTCATGGGCAAAGGGTCCCTACCATTTTCCAGACAGGCACCCTAGCACCCTCGACGACAGAAAAATTTGAGCAAGTTGTAAAGCGTCAGGCGTGTGCCTAGTGGCCTGTACGGTTAATTCGAATACTCAAATTCGGGCCCAGGTTTGCCAGGCAAGGCGCCATGACGAGTCGTAGCAGGGCTACGGCGAGGAATGGCAACGCTGCCTGGCGAAGCCATGGGCTCGGAGTTGAGCAGGCGAATTAGCCACACAGGCCACTAGCGTCGATGCAGCCCTCTCGCCAGGGCATCCAGGGCAAAGCCGAGCACACCGATCAGCAGCACCATCGCCATCAGTTCCGAGTAGGCCAGGCGGTCACGGGTGTCGAGAATGAAATAACCCAGGCCGGCGCTGACACCGAGCATTTCGCACGGCACCAGCACGATCCAGAGAATGCCGATGGACAACCGCACGCCGGTCAGCACATGGCCGAGCACACCCGGCAGGATCACCTTGCGCAGGGTTTCCCAGCGGGTGGCGCTGAGGCTGCGGCTCAACTGCAACCAGCGCGGGTCGAGCTGGCGTACGCCGGCCGCAGTGTTGAGCATGATCGGCCAGACCGCGGCGAAGGCCAGCAGGAAGTAGATCGGCTGGTCACCCACCCCCATCAGCATCACCACCACCGGCATCCACGACAGCGGCGAGATCATCCGCAGGAACTGGAAGGCCGGCGTGGTCGCCGCCTCCAGATGACGGTAGCTGCCGATCAGCAGGCCCAGGGGCACGCCGATCAGCAGGGCCAGCGCCAGGCCGACCAGGATCCGCTTGAGGCTGACCAGGATGTGCTCGTAGAGCTCGGCACGACCGAGCAGTTCGACCAGGCTGGCCAGGGTCGCCTGTGGCGAGAAGCGGGCCGACAGCCCTTCGGCGCTGCCGAACAGATGCACGCCGAGCCACCAGGCCAGCAGCAGGCTCAGCAGCCCGGCAATGCCCAGCAGCCAGTTCCACAACGGCTTGCCCATCAGATGCTGAACTCCTCGCTACGCTCGAAGTTGTCCGGCAGGCCGAACGCCTTGAGCCCACCCACCGCCGCGATGCTGTTGCGCACGAAGCGGTCGTCCACCAGGTCGCGGGCGGTCTGCGCCGGATCGAGGTTGGCGAGGAAGCCCTTGTCGCCTTCGATCAGGGTGTCCTTCAGGCGCCGGACCAGTTCCTCGGTGTAGCTGGGGAACGGATAAGGCTGGAAGTCGATGCGCTGCTCGTCCCAGTTGCCATGGCGGATCGCGCCGCTGGCGAGGTAGGCGTCGCGGTCGGCGGCATTCGGCGTCAGCACCCGGCCGAGCACCTGCGGGGTATGGGGCGTGTAGCGGTTGCTGCCCTCCTTGGACAGCAGCCTGGCCGCCTCGGCGCGGTTGTCGCGCGTCCACAACTGCGCCTTGACGATGGCGTTGACCACCTTCTGCGACCACTCGGGGCGAGTGTTCAGGTCCTGCTCGTGCATGAACACCACGCAACAGGCGTGGTTGCGCCAGACGTCGCCGGTGAAGCGCTGGACCCGACCGACCTTGAGTTCCTCGGCCAGGGCATTGAACGGCTCGGCGACGATGTAGCCGGCGATGCGCTGGCTGGCCAGCGCCGGCGGCATGTCCGACGGCGGCAACACCACCAGGTTGACCTCGTTGGCCGCCAGCGCGCTGTTGGCCGGCTTGCTCACCGGTTGCAGGCCATTGTCGCGGAACAGTTGCTGTACCACCACGTTGTGGATCGAGTACCAGAACGGGATCGCCACCGATTGCCCGCCCAACTGCCTGATCTCGGTGATGCCGGGGGCCACGGTCAGGCCCGAGCCGCCGACATGGTTCCAGGCCACCACCTTGGCCGGCACCTTGCTGCCATAGCGGGCCCAGACGGTCATCGGCGAGAGCAGGTGGATCACGTTGACCTGGCCGGAAATGAACGCCTCGATCACCTGCGCCCAACTGCGCAGCAGCACCGGCCGTTCGGCCTTGATGCCCTCGGCCTCGAACAGGCCGTTGTTATGGGCCACCAGCAGCGGCGTGGCGTCGGTGATCGGCAGGTAGCCGATGCGTACCGGCGCATCCGGTTCCGAGGCCGCACGAGCCTGCCGGCTGTTGAGCAGCGGCAAGGCGCCGCCGGCCGTCAGCAGGGCGCTGAGTTTGAGGAAGTCACGACGAGTGTGGGTGAAGTCGTCCAGGCACATGATCCATCTCCGACGGTTCGGGCTGTGTTGAATTGAGAGGGTTGCGGCTTGCCCGCCGAAGGGTTTTGAGAATCTCGATGCGCAGGGCACCCAGTTCGTCGACCAGTTCGGCACGCGGTTGCGGCAGGTCGATACGCCATTCACCGAGCGTCCGCGCCGGGCTGTTCCCCAGTAGCAGGATACGATCGGACAGCAGCAGGGCTTCATCGATGTCATGGGTGATGAGCACCGCGGCCGTGTGATGTTCGGCAATCACCCGCAACAGCAATTGCTGCATGTCCGCGCGGGTGACTTCGTCGAGGGCGCCGAACGGCTCGTCCAGCAACAGCACCTGCGGCTGACGGGCCAGGCAGCGGGCCAGCGCCGTGCGCTGGGCCATGCCGCCAGAGAGCTGCGCCGGGTAATGCTCGCGGGCATGCTGCAAGCCGACTTCACTGATCGCGGCATCGATCCGGGCCTGGCGTTGCTGCGCGCTCAACTTCGGTTGGCGGGCGAAGTCCAGGCCGAAGGCGACGTTCTTCTCCAGGCTCAGCCAGGGCAGCAGGCTCGGATCCTGGAAGGCCACCGCCACGCGCGGATGCGGCCCCTCAAGGCGCTCGCCGTGGAGACTCACCTGGCCGCCATGGGGCGCCTGCAAGCCGGCCAGCACCCGCAGCAGGCTGGACTTGCCGACCCCGCTCGGTCCCAGGATCGACACCACCTCGCCCGGTTTCAAGTGCAGGTCGAAAGCTTCCAGCACCGCCTGCCAGCCCTGCTCCCGCGGATAGCCGAGACTGATCTGCCGGGCTTCGAGCAGCAGCGCACTCATGCCACGGCTTCCCGCGCCTGACGCTGCAGTTCGGTGCGCAGTTGCACCAGGCTCGGCGTGACGATCGGCACGAATGCCGATTCCCGCCAGCGCCGGGCGAAACCGCTGCCGAACTCGCTCAGGTAGGCCTTGCCGCCGCTGGCCTGCAACTCCAGCTGCACAGCCTGGGCGGCCACTTCGGCGAGGCTGATGCGAATCTGGAACAGGTCAGCCGGACGCGCCAGGAAACGGCCCTCGAGCAGCCCGCACTTCAATGCCTCCACCGCCTGCTCCAGCACCTGCCGTTGCTCGACCAGCGGTTCGCGCAGGATCGAGCGCCCATCCTGCAGGTGCTGTTCGACTTCACTCAGTGCCCGGCGGCTCAGGCCAATCGCCATGCCGCATTGCAGGCCGAGAAACGCAGGCCTGACGGCGGGCAGGAAACGCTTGGCATCCGCGTGCAGCAACCACTCGCTGCCGACGTTCACCTGGCACAGATCGATGGCCGCGGTATTGCTCGATTGCAGCCCCATCAGTTGCAGATCCTCGGAACGCCGCAGGCCGGCCAGGTTGTCCGGAATCGCCAGGACGAAGGGTGCACCGCCCTCCTCATCCTCGATCGCCGCCGCGACGACGAAACCGCTCTTGCGCAGGTTGGTCACCCAGTGCAGACGGCCATCGAGCTGCCAGCCATCGGCCTGGGCCTGGGCGCGCACCTGCAGCGACTCGATGCCCGACAGGAACTTCATGGCGTTCGACAACCCGGTCGCACCGGCCAGCTCGCCGCTGAGCAGGTTAGGCAACAGGCGCTCGCGCAGGGCTGTGTTGGGACTGTGCAGCAGGTATTCGATGAAGGCACGCTGCCCCCAGAACACGAAGGCCGCCGCCAGGGAATGACTGGCGACGCGGGCCAGCGTCTCGATGGCATCGGTGACATTGCCACCGCTGCCGCCCGCCGCTTCATCGACGCCCACCCGCAGCACGCCGGCTGCCGCCAATTGCGACAACACCCCCTGCGGATCGCACTGTCCCAGGTCCAGGGCCTGGGCGTGTTCATCCAGCCATTGGCTCAATGCCGGATCAAGCATGTGATTTTCTCCTTGAGCGCGACGCCGGGTCACCGCCGGCGCCGTTGAATCATTGACCCGCAGCTTGCCAGCGGTACTTGGCCAGTTCCGGGTTGAGCGGGGTACGGGCGAACACGTTGGCGAAGTTGCAGAGTGTCGCAAGGCTGACGCCGAGAATCACTTCCAGGGCGTTACCTTCTGTGTATCCGGCCTCCTTGAAGGCATTGAAGGTCGGCTCGCTGACATTGCCGCGGGTGGCGATGACTTCCCGGGTAAAGGTAGCCAGTACTTCGAGTTTTGCCTCGGGCAATTCACTCTGGCCACGCAGGGCGCCGACCACTTCGTCCGGCAGCTTGGCCTTGTTCAGTGCCACCGCGGTGTGCCCGGCGACGCAGAAATCGCAGCCGTGGGTGGTGGCGGCGATCAATTGCACCACTTCGCGCTCGGCCAGGCTCAGTTCGGCTTTGCCGTTGAGCCCCGATACCGTAACGTAGGTTTCCAGGGCCGCCGGGGCATTGGCGAGCACGCCCAGCAGATTTGGAATGAACCCGGAGTTCTTCTGGGCGTTTTCCAGAAAGGGCCTGGCCGCTTCAGGGGCGCTTTGCAGAGTGTGTAGAGTGACGCGCGACATGGAGTGGACTCCTGCTGTGTGGGGTGTCCGACAAGTCTGTTGGTTATAAGAATTTCGATCCATATTCAAAAGTAGCGATTACTTGCTCCTGAGTGTTTCCATTAGATGATTTCGTCCAGCCCATTGGTTGATTGGTTATTAGACAGCCTCGAACTCGACACCAGCCTGTTTCACGTAGGCCGCTACTGCGGCGGCTGGCACGCCAGTACCCATGGCCTGGCCCGGGCCAGTTTCCACCTGATAGTGCAGGGACACTGCTGGCTGCATATTGATGGAGCGCAAGCCGGCGTCCGTCTGAACGCCGGGGATGCGGTATTCCTGCTGCAGGATCTGGACTACCGCCTGTCCAGCGCCGAGGACCGCCTGCAAGCCAGGGCGCTGCCGCGCATGGCCATGACCGCACTCGACGGCGAAGCCCAGGATGGCGTCGGCCTGGTCTGCGGGTTCTTTCACTTCCGCTCGGGGCTGTCGTCCCTGATCATCGACGGGCTGCCGGACTGGATCGTGCTGCGCGCCGGCGATCCCTCATCGAGCGCGGCGCGGTCCCTGTTCGAACTGATCCTGGAGGAGTGCCAACGCCAGCCGGCGCCCTCCCCGGCCCTGCTGGAACGCCTGAGTCACCTGCTGTTCCTGTACGTGCTGCGCCAGCAGGTGGCCGACAACCAGGACCTCGGTGGCCTGGTATCGCTGGCCCGGCACCCGGGCTTTGCACCGTTGCTGGAACAGTTGATCGAACGCCCCGCACAGAACTGGTCCCTGGAAAGCATGGCGGCCTGTACCGGGCTGTCGCGGTCGGCGTTCTTCAAGCGCTTCAACGAACTGGCCGGGCAATCGCCGGGCCAGGTGCTGCTGGCGCTGCGCATGCGCCATGCCTGTCAGTTGCTCAAGGCCAACCACACCGTGGAGCAGGTCTGCGCGGCGGTCGGCTATCAGTCGATCGCGGCGTTCACCCGGGCGTTCACCAAGGCGGTCGGGGTGCAGCCGGGGGCGTATCGTCGACAACACGAACCGTCACAAGCCCACTAGGGCGACGACACACCCGACTGGTGGAGGGAGGTTTACACCCCGCTCCGATCATCATGGCGTCCCGACGCGAAGTATGGATAGACTCGGCGGGAACCAGGGCAGGAGTCCCTGGATGTCCGAAGGAGCAGGCAACATCATGGAACTATCAAGACAACACAAGGCGAGACTCAGGCGGCTGTCTGTCGGACTGCTGAGCGTATGGCTGGCAACCGGCATCACCCAGGGTTTCGCAGGGGAGAAGGAAGCAAAGGGAATGCAGAGTATCCAGTTTCGCAAGGTCATCGACCTCAGCCACGTCATCGCCCCCACCATCCCGCTCTGGCCCCACGATCCTCCGGTGGTGTTCAATACGGTGGCCACCCAGGAAAAGGATGGCTACTACCTGCGCAGCTTCAGCATGGGCGAACACAGCGCCACCCATATCAATGCGCCGAACAGTTTCCACGCCGACGGGGTCGGGATCGACGCCTACAAACCCGAGTCGCTGGTACGCCCGGCGGTGGTGATCGATGTGCGCTCCCAGGCCCAGGCCAACCCCGACTATGTGATCAGCGTCCAGGACATCAGGAACTGGGAACAGAAGCATGGACGCATCGCCAAGGACTCCGTGGTGCTGCTCCATACCGGTTGGCAGAACTACTGGAACGACCCCAAGCGCTTCTTCAACGCAGACGACAAGGGTGGCCTGCACTTCCCCGGGCTGGGCAGCGACACCGCGGCGTTCCTGGTCAACGAACGCCACATCGCCGGAGTCGGCACCGACACCCACGGCGCCGACCCGGGCCAGGATACGGTGTACGCCACCAACAGCCTGGTATTGGCCAAGAACGGCATCATCCTGGAATGCCTGACCAACCTCGACCAGTTGCCGGCCAAGGGCACCACGCTGGTGATCGGCCTGCTGCGGCTCAAGGATGGCTCCGGCTCCCCCGCCTCGGTGATGGCATTCGCCCCCTGAGCCCTTCGGCTCAGGCCCCCTCGACCACCGGAGCGCTGACCTCGAACTGCGCCCGGTGGTCCGCCGAGCGGCGCAGGACATCGGCGAACCCCTGGAAGCTGGCCGGCTTGGTCAGGATGTCGTTGGCGCCAGCGGCCCGGAAATGCTCGATTTCGTTCGAAAAGGCACTCGCAGTGAAGGCGACGATGTAGCACCTGTCGCCCAACGGCAATTCACGGATCCGCCGGATGGCTTCCATGCCGTCCATGCCCGGCATGTTGATATCCATCAGGATCACTGCCGGCAAGGCCCGCCGGCACCTGTCCAGCGCCTCGAGGCCATCGCAGGCCAGGTCCGGTTCGTACCCCAGGGTCTGCAGCATCGCCGTGGCAACCTTCTGGTTCAGTTCGTGGTTCTCCACCAGCAGGATGTCCAGCGGATAGTGCCTGGCGAACGAGGCGTCGAATTCCAGTGCCGGGTGCTCGCCGGCGACCGGAATCTCCTGTTCGGAGAAAGGCTCGATCGGCAACGAAAACGCAAAGGTCGAACCGACGCCGAACAGGCTGCTGAACGACAGGATGCCGCCCTGGGCCTCGATCAGGTTCTTGCAGATCGACAACCCCAGGCCGCTACCGGTGAAACGCTGATTGTTCGCGCCCTCGAACTGGGTGAACGGCTTGAACAGGCTGCCATGCCGCTCTGCGGGAATACCGACGCCGGTGTCACGAATGGAGAAGTTCAGCCGCGGCGGTGACTCGCTGTCGCCGAGCGACACCGTCAGCGACACCTCTCCGGTCTCGGTGAACTTGATCGCATTGCCCAGCAGATTGATCAGGATCTGGCGCAGGCGATCAGGATCGGTCTTGACCAGGTTCGGCACCTGCGGGAATACCGTGACCTCAAGCGTGACCGGCTTGTCACGCAGGTTCTGCCGGACCATCTCGACGCTCGAGGCGACCAGGCTGTGCAGTTCGAACACGCGAGGCCTGAGATCGAGTTTTCCCGACTCGATCTTGGCCAGGTCGAGAATGTCGTCGATCAGCGCCAGCAGCGTCTTGCCGCTGGTGTGAATGGTGCCCAGCAGATCGCTCTGCTGCGCAGTCAGGGGCGTTGCCCAGAGCAGGTCGGTCGCGCCGATCACCCCGTACATGGGCGTGCGGATCTCATGGCTCATGGTCGCCAGGAACTGGCTTTTCATCCGGTCCGCTTCTTCGGCGGCGATCTTGGCCTGCTTCAGGACCTGCTCGTTGGTCTGCAGCTGGCGCAGATGGGTGCGCATGCGCAGCGCGTCGATGACAAACAGCAGGCTGAAGGACAGGAAAACCAGGATGGCCAATACGATGTGGTGCAGGGAGTCCTGGTTCAGCTCGTGGTAGTAGTCGGCCAGGGTGATTTCCGCCCCGGCGACATAGGGCGTGCCGTCCTGGGACTTCATGGGCACGAAGACCGCACGAAAGTCGCCCCAGTGATCGGTGTAGTCGATCCAGCTCGGCCCCGTCTGGTCGAAGCTGTCGAGCAGGGTCTGGCTGGCATCGGGGTAAGGATCGAAGAAGCGGACGAAGTTGTTTTCCTGGACTTCCTTGGCCGAAGCACTGGAGCTGACCAGAATGGCCTCACCGCCCCGCTTGATCACGGTGTAGACGAAGGCGGTGCCCATGGACTCGTTGAAACGCGAAAGCTTGCGGATGGCATCCAGGTCCTCCGCTTCGGACTTCGAATGCCTGTCGACCAGATCATTGTGGTAGCGGTCGCCGAGAATCGCTGCCCCACCCAGTGCCGCATGCAACAGCTTGTTGTTGATGCTGTCGGTCAGAATGCGTTGAGCCTGGGCGTGAAGATAGTAGATGTAGCCACTGACACCGACGACGTAGACAAGCAGCAAAATTCCAATTTTTCGCCTGACCTTGAACATGCGATACGGCCTCCATTGCCGTCTGACACCGGGCTCCACAAGCTCTTCCCGGGTATCGCCGTCGAGAATAAGTCATGCGTGGGGAAAACACACCCCCGTCAGGTCATGCTGAGGTTCACGCAGGTGCCCAGGAGAACCGGCTCGCCGACAAGCCGGTTCCCGCCCGGTCGTCAGTCGCGGAGGAAGGCGAGCAGGTCTTCGTTCAGTTGAGCGGCGTGGGTCACCGCGAAACCGTGCGGCGCGCCGGCATAGACCTTCAGGCGCGCCCCGGGGATCAACGCGGCCGCCAGCTTGCCGGTGGCTTCCAGAGGTACGATCTGGTCGTCGTCGCCGTGGATCACCAGCGTCGGTACGTCGATGGTGGCCATGTCCGCACGGAAGTCGGTTTCGGAGAATGCGCTCACGCAATCCAGGGTGCCCTTGAGCGAGGCCAGCAGCGCAATGTTCAGGGTCTGGGTCAGCACGCCCTGGGAAACCACCTGGCCGTGATTGATGCCGTAGAACGGCGCGGCGAAATCGGCGATGAACTGCGCACGGTCCTTGAGCAGGCCGGCCTTGATGCCATCGAATACCGCCTGGGGCACGCCCTGCGGGTGGTCTTCGGTCTGGATGAACAGCGGGGTCACCGCACCCAGCAGGACCAGCCCGGCCACCCGCTTGCTGCCGTGACGGGCGATGTAGCGGCTGACATCGCCACCGCCCATGGAGAAGCCCACCAGGGTGACGGCTTCGAGGTCCAGGTGCTCGATCAGTTGGGCCAGATCGTCGGCGAAGGTGTCGTAGTCATAACCGCTCCAGGGCTGGCTGGAACGACCAAAACCGCGCCGGTCGAAGGCGATGGTGCGATAGCCACGGCTGCTCAGGTACTCCATCTGGTATTCCCACATGTCCGCATCCAGCGGCCAGCCATGGCTGAACAGCACCGGCTTGCCTGTGCCCCAGTCCTTGTAATAGATCTCGGTGCCATCACGTGTCACGAATGTGCTCATACAAACTCCTGTGGGTCATGGGTCGAATCGGCAAGGAGGCAAGCCGCAAGCAGCGCTGCGGGCTCACCGGCGAGCGGCCATCGGGCTGCCCGTCCCGCCTACTATCCCCGGAACCCGCCACGCGGAATTGCAGGCATGTGCTGTCTCGTCCAGCCCACGCAACGAATCGGCGGCAGGCAGTGTGCATCCGCAATCAAAGGGTGCGGTTGTACTGTTCCCCGCCGTTGGATGATGGCCATTTCACAACTTTCCAAACAGCCTCTGGACAACCCAAAAACTGCTTGTTAGTTTCCGCCAGCCAAATGTTTCAACGTATGATAGAGATACAGAAATGATATTAAAGTGATGGCACTTTCTGTCTTTCTCTACAACATAACAAGGATGTCGACGATGAAAAATCTGCAGGGTTTGCCTAGCCTTATCAGTGCGTCAGTAGGTGCCCCCGGCAAGGCTCGAAACTTGCCCGCCGATGTTCAATGCATCCAGTACTTGTTTAACCTGATCATCCCGAAGATGGGTTTCCCGCTGCAGGAAAATGGCAAGTGCGACGCCCAGTTGGTGCAGTGCATCAGCCAGTATCAGTTCCGCCATCTCAAGTACGCCCACCCTGATGGCGTCGTCGACCCGACCGGCCGAACCTTCAACAGCCTGATCGAAGAAGCGATCAAGGTGCCGGTCAAGCCGAACTTCGGCCTGCGCCTGCCGACTTTCTTCAACGCATTCGCCAACAGTGGCGGCGATGTCCAGGCCACGGTCAACCACTACCTGGACCGCATGCGCGCGATGATCGAAGCCGAGCGGCGCAACCGCCAGATGGTGCTGCAGGCCACGTGCGACGGCAACATGACCCTGAGCGACACCGACTTCCAGAATGCCGCCACGCAACTGGGCAACGGCATTCCTGTGAACATCATCAAGGCCTTCGCCACCGTCGAATCCGGTGGCCGCTCCGGTTTCGGCCCGGCCAAACTGCCGGTGATCGCCTTCGAAGGGCATACCTTCCGCAAGTACACCAAGAGCAAGTACGACAAGACCCATCCGCTGCTGTCCTACCCCTATGTGAAAAAGGCCGGCCCCCAGTGGCAGGTCAATAACAAGGATCAGGCCAAGGCCTGGGAAACCATGGCCACCGCTTTCGGCCTGGATCAGGAAGCCGCATTGATGTCGGCGTCCTGGGGCATGTTTCAGGTCATGGGCTTCAACTTTGCCGCCTGTGGCTACAAGAACGTCTTTGAATTCGTTACCGACATGAAACTCAATGCCGGTACGCAACTAAAGGCATTCGTCGGTTTCTGCCTGAAGAACCCGGCCTTGATGAAGGCGATGAAGAACAAGGATTACGTCGGCATGGCGTTCAACTACAACGGCAAGGATTATGGCGACTATGACTCGCGCATTAAAAAGGCCTACGAAAAACTTGAAGGAAAAAAATGACATGACGCGTAAATTCTCCGTTTACCGCTGGCTGATCGCCGGGGCGATTTCGCTGTGTGCCGGCACGTCGGCCTTCGCCGCAGAGCTGCATTCGGGCAAGTATGAGCAGTTGATGCTGGCGGTCACGCCGGATCACCAGGTCGAAGGGTTCTATGCCGAAGAGCGTGGTGAAGGCAACACCTTCAGTTGCGCCTTCTACCTGCAGGGCAAGCCCGCGACCCTGTCGACCTGGCTCGACGAAGTCTATCCGGGCAGCGTGAAACCCTCGGCCGATGGCGTGACCCTGACCGTGGAACAGGGCCAACAGCACCCCGGCTGCATGAATGTACTGATGCCGGAAATCGCCACCGGCCTGGACCTGACCCGGACCGCGAGCAAGAACTGGATCGGACTGGTCACCGTCTCGGCTGACAAGGCCCTGCTGCAGAAGACCCCGGACGCCAAGGCCACCAAGGGCCCCTACATCGTCAAGGGCGATGTCGTCGGCGTACTGGCCTACAAGGATGGCGCCGCGCAGGTCGAGTTCACCAATGCCAAGGACCGCACCTTCACCGGCTGGATCAGCCAGGACCAGTACTCGCGCCTGAGCGTACCCCAGCACTGATCCCCTGCCTTTGCGTGGGAGCGGCGGTCCGACTGGCCCGCCGCCCCTGCAACCGTGACGATGCGGCGCCCTCTCACGGAAAGCCCTCTCCACGCCACGCTCTGGCCATCCTTGGCCAGATTCGAGCAAGACGGACCTACCCTCCTCTGCCTCACTGGTTTACTCTGCCCCGGTCAAATGCCGACGCAACAGGCATGGAACCGTGTTCCAGGACCTCACATGCCGCTTCATGCATGGTTCCCGCTGACACATTTTTCGACTAAAAATGCACCTCTCGCCTCTTCGAATTGAAAGAATCACTCCGGTGGCAAAAGGATTTCGGCAAAATGGGAATGCTTCGCTTGTTTCTGGCTTTATCGGTTCTCGTACACCATACCCCGAAAGCGCCTTTCCATTGGCTTCATGCCTCAATCGCGGTGATGTTCTTTTTCATGATTTCGGGGTTCTACATGACCCTGGTCATCAACGAGAAATACCTAAAATCCGACACACCGTGGATCGCCAGATTCTATCTCTCCCGAGTATTCAGGATATTCCCTGTGTACCTGGCCATGCTGCTGTTCATGATAGTCTGGTACTTCTATACCGACACGCCAAATGTCTTCACCGCCAACATGGGACATGGTTTCTCAGGCCAGGCCAGCCTGGTCTTCATGAATCTGTTCATTCTCGGCCAGGACTGGCACCAGCTGACAGCCTATTCACTCGCCAGTTACGACAGCAATGCCTATACGAGCTTTATCGGCTCGCACATCGATAGTTCCTATTTTAAGAACACCATAATGCTCATTGGGCAGGCCTGGACACTCTCAATCGAGCTCATATTCTACATTCTGGCGCCATTCATCGTTCACAGTCGCCGCAGAATCATCATCGTGCTGATTGCCAGCCTGCTGGTGCGCCTGGTGTTCTGGGACATGCGGGAAACGTTCAACCCGTTTGGCTGGGGATATTACTTCCTGCCTTCGACGCTGTGTTTTTTCCTCATGGGAAGCCTGGGCTACTATTTCTACCGAAAACTGATCAAGTGGCCGCTGCTGGAAAACGCGACCATACCGGTTAACCTCATCGTACTCGGCGGCACTCTTTACATACTGTTGTCCGGTGGTTACCCGGTCGTCAGCAGAGCCACAGGCTACGATACGCTGCCACTCTGGCTGTTCTATTGCGCCTTTGCCTTCTGCCTGCCCTTTGTTTTCCTGCTCTGGAAAGACAGTCGTATCGATCGCTGGCTGGGCGAGTTCAGCTACCCGCTCTACATCGTTCATGGACTGATCATCGGCATGATGCTGGGGGATGTCGGCCTACCCGAGGGAACCTACTCAACCCAGGCGATCATCATCGGGACTTCGCTCATGGTTGCCTGGTTTGCCTGTTTCGCCATTGAAACGCCCTTCAATAAATGGCGGCAGCGCAAGATCGTCACAGCCGCCTCCCCCGCCTGGTCCACAGGCTTGCGCAAACCATTGGCCTGGACCGGAGCGGCGACGGTCACCGCCTGCCTGTATATTGCCTGGCTGACGGCCTATACACCGAAGCAGGCACCTCCCGCGATCCTCGTGAAGGTCGAGTCGACGCTTCAATACAATATCGTCAACTATGACGACAGGTTTTACGGTGTCCCATTCGGCACGGACATCAAGTGGGGCGGACATAACTATGAACAGACTCCGGGCCTGATCGTCGCCACCACCCAGGAAGAGGTCAGCGAGGCCATTCATAGGAAGTCCGGTAACACGCCTGCCCCCGTGCAGGGGCCTACCGCCACCCTGGTGAAAGTCGAACTGGAGTATCGATACAATATTGTCAACTACGCCAATAAATTCTATGGCATCCAGTTCGGCACCGCGATCGAGTGGGGAGGCCCCGATTATGAAAAAACCCCGGGACTGATCATCGGCGATACTCAGGACGCGGTCAGTGAAGCGATCCACCAGAAAGTCGCTGAAACCACCTCGGGGACACCCGTGCCGCCCGCCGTCCTGGTGAAGGTGGAAAAGGCGTACCGATATAATATCGTCAGCTATGCCAACAAGTTTTATGGCGTCCAGTTCGATACCACGGTCGAATGGGGCGGGCTGAATTATGAAGAGACTCCGGGACTGATCATCGCCAAAACCCAGGAAGCGGTCATGGAGGCGATCGCCCGGAAAGTCGGCGCGATTGCCCGGTAGAGTCGGCGAGAAGCTTCAGCGCCATGGGCCAAGCCTATGTGCTTGATGCATGGCCTATTCTCAAACGTCATAACTGCCCCCGTTCCCGCGTGGTAGTCTCGCCGGATCAATGAATAGGCATAGATCGTATTTGACGATGGCCAGAACCAGGAAAGATCATGCCGAAAATCTCCCACACCGCTCTTCGTCGCAACTTCCGTGAATTGCTTGCCAAACCAGCCTGTGTCGAAACCGCGTCCGTGTTCGACCCGATGTCCGCGCGGATCGCGGCCGACCTTGGGTTCGAGGTCGGCATCCTCGGTGGCTCGGTCGCCTCGCTGCAGGTGCTGGCAGCCCCCGACTTCGCCCTGATCACCCTGAGTGAATTCGTCGAACAGGCCACGCGGATCGGCCGTGTCGCCCAGTTGCCTTTCATCGCGGACGCCGACCACGGCTATGGTAACGCCCTCAATGTCATGCGTACCGTCGAGGAGCTCGAACGCGCCGGTGTCGCGGCGCTGACGATCGAAGACACCCTGCTGCCTGCGCAGTTCGGCCGCAAGTCCACCGACCTGATCTCCATCGAGGAAGGCATCGGCAAGGTCAAGGCCGCCCTCGAGGCCCGTGTCGACCCGGAGCTGACGATCATCGCCCGGACCAACGCCGGAGTACTGCCGACCCAGGCCATCATCGAACGCACCAAGGCCTATGAAAAGGCCGGCGCCGACGGCATCTGCATGGTCGGCATCAGTGACTTCGAACACCTCGAGCAGATCGCCGAAAACCTCAGCGTACCGCTGATGCTGGTGACCTACGGCAACCCGAAACTCAATGATAGCCAGCGCCTGGCGGACCTGGGCGTGCGTGTGATCGTCGCCGGCCACGGGGCCTACTTCGCCTCGATCAAGGCTACCTACGACAGCCTCCGGGCCCAGCGCCAGGTCACCCACAGCACCTCGAACCTCAGCGCCACCGAGCTGACCCACACCTATACCTTCCCCGAGAGCTACGTGGCCTGGGCGAAAGAGTTCATGGACGTGCAAGAGTGACGCGGGCCGAACGGCAGCGGTAGGCGCTGCAACCTGTCGCCCAGGGACCGGGCGGCCCTGTCACGGGTGGACCGGGTAGTCGATGTAACCCCGCTGGTCACCGCCGAAAAAGGTCGTTGGGTCGGGGGTATTGAGGTCAAGCCCCTCACGGATCCGCCGTGGCAAGTCAGGGTTCGCCAGGAACGCCCGGCCAAAGGCCACAATGTCCGCACGCCCCTCCCGGATCGCCTTTTCTGCGGACGCCGGGTCATATCCCCGGCGATCACCAGCACACCTTGCCAGGCCGCACGCAGCTTCAGGATGATTTCGTCCCAGCGCGGGTCCAGGCTCTCGTCCTTGACCGTGCCGACGACGGCGGGCTCGACCAGGTGCAGGTACGCCAGCCCGTAGCGGTTCAGCGACTCGACGATATAGGTGAAGGTTTCCATTGGCGTGTCGTCGCCCATGCCCATGAACCGCCCCATTGGGGTCAGCCTCACACCGACGCGATCCGCCCCGATCTCTTTCGAGACCGCCTGCACGATCGCCAACAGCAGGCGGGCACGGTTCTGGTAGGAACCGCCGTAGGGGTCCGTGCGCCTGTTGCTGTTACTGTTGATGAATTGGTCAAGCAGGTAGCCGTTGCCCGCATGGATTTCAATACCGTCCATGCCAGCCTCGATGGCATTGAGCGCAGCATGGCGGTAGTCGTCGATGATGCCTGCGACCTCCTCGGTTTCCAGGGCACGAGGAACCGGTACATCGCCCCATACCCCCTGGCCGTCTTTGTCGACGATGAAGGTCTTGCCCGGTGCCGCGATGGCGCTTGGGGCCACGGGCAACGCATGACCAGGCTGGAAGCTTGGATGCGATACGCGCCCCACATGCCACAACTGCATGAAAATGCGGCCGTCCCGTTCGTGTACCTCATCACTCACCCGCTTCCAGGCTTGAATGTGCGCAGGCGTATAAATGCCGGGGGTCCAGGCATACCCCTGCCCCTGTTGGGAGATTTGCGTGGCCTCGGTAACGATCAGCGCGGCACTGGCTCGCTGGCCGTAGTATTCAACCGTCATTTCAGTGGGAACATCCCCCGGCTGGCCGGCGCGCGAGCGGGTCAGAGGCGCCATTGCAATACGATGGGGAAGTTCCAGGGCGCCCACGCGAATGGGCGCGAAAAGATTACCGATCATGGGTCAGTTCCTTTTTCAAGTAGGTTTCAATACAGATGAAAGTTGCCGTGATATTGCTGTTGTTGCGATGTAGCGAGATTAAAATCAAACTTCGAACTTGATAATCACTCGATACCGGGCAAGTGCGTTGCGCAACTCGCAATGGGCTACCGGTCGATCTCGCTCATAGTGCGGTGCGCGCCTTGCCCCGATACACACGCAGGACGTCGGCCATCACGGACAGGGCAATTTCAGCCGGTGTACGACTGCCGATATCCAGGCCGATGGGCATGTGCAGACGCTCGATATCCGAAGCGGACAGCCGGCCTATCCGCTGCAACCGTTCAGCACGTTTTTCCGAAGTTCGCCGCGAGCCCATGGCGCCGATGTAGAAAGCCGGCGTGTGCACGGCCTCCATCAACGCGAGGTCATCGATCCGGGGATCATGGGTCAGGGCAACAACAGCGGTGGCCTCATGGCAACCGCCGTTGGCAATGTAGACCGAGGGCAACATCGGAATCAGCGCAATGCCCTCGATCGCCAGCACCGCCGCTTCTTCCCGTGGGTCACAGGCGATCACCTCGAACCCGAGCGCACGGGCAAACTGGCCACAGGCCTGGGCGACCGGCGATAACCCGGCGAGCAACAGGCGCAGGGCCGGCCCCAGGTTCAGTTCCAGGCGATTGCCTGCTCGTATCACCGCCTGCGCACCGTCCAGGTGGCGCTTGATGCTGAACTGCCCGCTCTCCAGCTCGATCACCCGCGTCAGTCGGCGCTGCCCACGCAAAGCGTCGAGCAGTTGCCTCAAATGCGCTCGCCACTCAACGCTCGCCTGCCGGTGTTCGACCAGCACGTCCAGGCTGCCGCCGCAGGGCAGTTGCAAGCGGCTGCGCTCTTCGGGCGTCCTCCCATAGCTGACGACCTGGGCTGGCGCCCTATGCTCGCCGCGGCCAAGCGCATCGATAAATTCCTCTTCCACACAGCCACCGGACAATGAGCCACTGTGGGCACCCGAGCGGATGGCAACCAGCATGGCCCCTGGCGACCTGGGTGCCGAACCGAAGGTCGAGAGCACCGTGCACAGCCATACGCTTTTGCCTTCATCGGCCCAGGCCAGGGCCTGTTCAAGAACCGTCACATCCAGATGCTGCATTTATCCTTACCCTCGCCAATTCCGGCTCAAGCCATCGAACATCGAATGGGTCACCCTTCTTTGTCGAGCGTCCGCGCCAGCGGCAGGGCCAGCCGCCTGTGCCCCGTGGCATCGGCGATCGCGTTGCCCAGGGCGGCCGCCATCGGGCCCTGGACGATTTCAGCCGCTCCCAGGAAAGGTTGACCCGACTGGTCGATCATGTGCACCTCGACATGCCGGGGCAGTTGAGGAAAACGCAGGATCGGATACCCGCTCCAGTCGTAGCTGCGCACTCCGCCCGCGTCGTAGCTCACCGCTTCGAAGAGTGTCCAGCTGCTCGACTGGACGATGCCGCCTTCGACCTGGTTGCGTAGCCCGTCCGGGTTGACGATCTGCCCGACGTCCACGGCGGTGACCACCCGCTCGATCACGATTTCGCCGGTTTGCGGGTGGACCTGGATTTCCACGGCAACGGCGCAATACCCCATGATGTTCTTGTAGCGGGCAAAGCCCATGCCGATGCCGCTGCCGGGCACGGCGCCCCGGCGTGGCCAGCCGAATTCATCCCGCGCTCTTTCGATGACGGCCCTTGCCCGAGGGTCGCCGAGATGGGCAAGCCTGAATTCGACAGGATCGACCCCGGCCTGACCGGCCAATTCGTCCAGGCAGGCCTCGATGGCGAACACGTTGATATGCGCCCCCAGCGAGCGCATCGCCGAGGTACGGAACGGCATCTGGGTAATGAAATTCATGTCGATGCTGCTGGAACCCGTCTCGTACAACGGGATCGCGTTGCGGTCACCATCGCCCTCGGGCTGGGCGATCGGAATCGACGGCATCGAGGTGAACGGACGGGCCAGCATCCGGGCCGGTACCAGGCGGCCGGCGTTGGTGATGCGCTCGTTATGCGGCGTCGTCCAGAGTTCGTACTTCCAGTTGCCGATGCGACCGTTGCGGTCCAGGCTGGCCTCAAGCTCGGTGATCATCGCCGAGCTGTAGGGCTCCCAGAGGTTTTCCTGCTCGCGCATCCATTGCACACGCACCGGCACGCCGGGCACGCGCATGGCAATGAGCGCGGCATCGGCGGCGGCGTCATCGGCACCGTTATGCCCGTAGCAACCCGCCCCTTCAACGTGGATACAGCGCACGGCGGTCACCGCCAGGCCGACCATCTCGGCAATCCCGGCACGCAGCGGGAACACGCCCTGGGTATGGGTCCAGACCGTCAGCGTGCCGTCCTTGAACCAGGCCAGCGCACAGGACGGCCCGATCGAGCCGTGCATCAGGTAGTGCTTGGTGGCGCGTGCCCGGTAGGTCTTGCCGGCAGAAGGCGCAGCGCTGCCCTCATGCCTGATCGGGTAACGCCGGGACGGCAGACGGGGCAATAGCTGATGAATGATGGCCTGGTCCGGAATCACCTCGCCACCGCTCCAGGTCGCCGATTCATAACCCGCCCGCATGGCTTTCACCGCCTGCCATTCGTCCCCGGCGACCACCGCCAGGTAGTTGCCATCCCTCAGCACAGCGACGACACCTGGCAAATCCTCGATCGCCCGCGCATCGAATGCGGTGAGCTGACTGCCTGGCCGCGGCGGCCGAATCACGCGGGCATGGAGCATCCCCGGCAGCCGCATGTCCTGGACGAACGCGGCGCCCCCGGTGACTTTTGCCGGAATATCGAGGCGAGGAATCGCGTGACCGATGAGCTTGAACTGTTCGGGTGAGATAGCCGGTGACCGGGCCTGGGCATACTGGTGCAGATCCACGCCAGCCACCGCATCGGCATAACTCATCCGGGCACCCGAGGGTGCGCTGATCATCGCATCGCCGGTCTTCAGCGTCGTGACGTCCATCCCCCACTGCCTGGCGGCGGAGTCCAGCAGCATCTGCCGGACCTGCGCGGCGGCGTTGAACAGGGCGGTACCGCTGTCGAAAATCGTATGACTGCCGGCCGTGTAGCCCTCGTTCGGGGTCAGGGCAGTGTCGGCCGTCAGGAAATTCACCTTCCCCGGCGCTACGTCCAGGCGCTCCGCAGCGATCTGCAACAGCGCGGTCCTGACGCCAGTACCGAGTTCCACCTTGCCGGTATAGACGGTGATGCCTTCGGCGCCGATCCGGATCCAGGCATCGAGGTAAGGGTTGGTTCGCAGGCTGCCTGGCAGGTCCGGCGCGAGGACGGCAGTGCCGAGCGTGTCGACTTCGGTATCGGCCAATACCTTGCGGGCCGCCGGCATCAGGGTGAATGCCATCAGCAGGCTGCTGCCCTGGAGAAACGCGCGACGACCGAACTCAGTTTTGGACGACATGGATTCCACCGTTTTCAACGACGCGGGTGATGGCTTCAAGGATGCGAAGGTGCGTACCGCAGCGGCACAGGTTGGTTGCCATGTGCGCGCGGATGGTGTCCTCGTCCGGCCGAGGATTCTTCTCCAGCAGGGCCTGGGCACGCATGATCATGCCGGCGATGCAATAGCCACATTGGGCGGCCTGGGTGTCGATGAACGCCTGCTGCAAGGGGCCGGGGCGTTCGGCACTACCCAGGCTCTCCACGGTGCGGATCTGGCGGCCCTCCATTCCCGCGCACGGGGTCACACAGGAGAACACCGGCTGGTCATCGACGATGACGGTGCAGGCCCCGCACTGGCCCAGCCCGCAGCCATACTTGGCGCCGTTGAGTTCCAGGTGGTTACGCAGGGCATAGAGCAACGGCATGTCCGGATCCAGATCCAGGCTATGCACCTTGCCATTGACAGTGAGATTCACGTTGCTCATCGGGTTTCCTCGCGCAGGGCCTGAATGGTCGAGTCCACATCGCTCCACGGCTGATCGGGATTCGCCTGATGCCGCACGAAGGCGGCCAGGGCTGCCAGTTGCCGGTCGCCCAGGCTGGCAGCGAAAGGCGGCATCGCCGGGCCGGGCTCGCCGGGTGTCGGTGGTATGCCTTCCAGGACGGTCTTGATGAAGTTGCGCGCATCGCGCGCCTGGACGGCGGAGGTCGCCGCGAGCGCTGGCCTGCCATCGATCTTGCGCATGGGTGCCGACGCACCGTGGCAGCCGGCACAGGCCCCCTGGAACAGGTCGCGGCCGAGATCGGTTGTCGCGGCCGGGGCCGCAATACCCGGCGCCTTGACGGGCGCCCTGGCCTCTTCCGCCGGCAGGCTCAGCAGGTATCCGGCAATCGCTTCGACATCGCTCTGCGGCAGCCGGGCCAGTTCCTGGCTGACCGGGCGCATGGGCCCGGCCGCAGTGCCCTGTTCCGGCACCACGCGAGCCTGCAGATACCCCACCAGTTGCGCCTGGGTCCAGGGATTCTCGCGGCTGGCCAGGCCGAGCAGGGAGGGCGCGGCCCATCCGTCGACCACGCCACCGGAGAGTGCCTGGCTGTCCTTCTGCGCACCGAGGAAGTTCAAGGGGGTATGGCAGCCACCACAATGGCCCGCGCCCTCGACCAGATAACGCCCGCGGTTCCACTGCGGCGACTGTTGCGCTGTCGCTTCGAAGGGGGCCGTAGGCAGGAACAGCAGGTTCCAGCCCGACACCAGCGGCCGGATGTTCATCGGGAAGCTCATGCGGTTGGGGGTCGCCGGTTCATGCACCGCCGGCCCGCTCATGAGGTAGCTGTAGGCGTCCGCGATGTCCTGATCGTCGAGCAGGCGATAGTGCTTGTACGGGAAGGCCGGATACAGAAAGTGCCCATCCCGCGACACACCTTCGCGCATGGCCCGCTGGAACGCCTGGAGCGACCACTTGCCAATGCCCGTCTCGGCGTCGGGCGTGATGTTGGTGCTGTAGAGCGTGCCGAACGGCGTCACCAGCGGGAGCCCGCCCGCCAGGTACTTCCCGCCGGGACGGGTGTGACAGACCGCGCAGTCGCCGGCGACCACCACCCTGGCGCCACGGGCAACCTGGGCCGCATCGAAGGCCGGCGGCCGCTCGATCGGATCGATTGCCGGGCGCCACATCAGCCAGAACGCTACAGCCGCGCCCCCGACTCCGAGTGCCACAGCCGCCGTTGCCAAGAGTTTCCTACAGGACATGGATACCCACCTCGCTCTCCTCGTCTCCAACCTCGGCTTGTTCGGTGCCGATCCGTTGAGGGGAATGAGCCTAAATGAGCCTGATGCCCCAGGGTATCGGGCCCTCGCGCAAGGAAGCTTTGCTCATCACGCAACGCTGCCGGCGTTGCGCAACACGCACAGGTTCGTTGCCGCAAGTTCGTATTCCGACAAACCGATCGTCCGCCTAGGCTGGTGCTCAACCTTTCAACCCATTCGGAGATGTCGCCATGTCAGCGAGCAGCCCTGAAATTCCTGCTTTCACGTCGGTGCATGCCGACACACCCTCCAACCTGTCCAAGGCACTGGTTGCGTTTCTGGCGTTCTGCTGTGGCGCCGTCGTTGCAAACCTCTACTACGCCCAGCCCATCGTCGAACTGATTGCCCCGAGCATTGGCCTTTCACCTGAACATGCCAGCCTGATCGTCTCGTTGACCCAGTTCGGCTATGCCGCCGGGCTGCTGTTCCTCGTACCCCTGGCGGACCTGATGGAAAACCGCCGGCTGGTGATCGGCTTTACGCTGGTGGTCGGCGCCTTCCTGGCGGCCGCCGGCTTCGCCCAAACGCCCTCACTGTTCCTGACAGCCTCGCTGATGATCGGCCTGACCTCGGTCGCCGTGCAGATCCTGGTCCCGCTGGCCGCGCACATGGCCCCCGAAAGCAGCCGCGGTCGAGTGGTCGGGAACATCATGAGCGGCCTGCTGCTCGGCATCCTGCTCGCCCGTCCGGTCTCGAGCCTGTTGTCCGAGTACTTCGGCTGGCGAGGGGTGTTTTATAGCGCCGCGGTCCTGATGGTGGTGATTGCGGCCCTGGTGGCGATGCTGCTGCCTGAACGGCTGCCGAACCATCACACCACCTACCGCCGCCTGATCGGCTCCGTCTTCGGCCTGGCCAGGCAGTACGCGGTTCTGCGTGAACGCTCGCTGTACCAGGGGCTGCTGTTTGCAAGCTTCAGCTTCTTCTGGACCATCGTCCCGATCGAGCTGGTCCGTCACTACGGCTTCAGCCAGAACGGGGTGGCCCTGTTTGCCCTGGGCGGCGCGGTGGGTGCCATTGCCGCGCCCATTGCCGGCCGACTCGCCGACGCCGGCCACGGCCATGTCAGCACCCTGGTTGCGTTGATACTGGCCCCGGTGGCGCTGTTGCTCGGCGGCATCCCCGGACTGGGCTACCTGGGCCTGGTGGCAGCGGCGATCACCCTGGACTTCGCGGTGCAACTGAACATGGTCCTCGGCCAGCGTGAAGTCTACGCCCTGGACCCCAACAGCCGCGCACGCCTCAATGCCGTGTTCATGACCAGCATCTTCGTAGGCGGGGCACTGGGTTCGATGGTGGCGAGCCCCCTGTACGAGGGCTTCGGCTGGACCACCGCGATCCTCACTGCAGCGGCGATCCCGGCCCTCGCCCTGGTGATCTTCCTCGCCAGACATGCGGGCAAGCGCTGACCCGTAAGGCCCGCAGAGGCTGGCAACAGGACGCCCCGCGTTGCCAGCCTGCGCCAATCTTCGCTCAAGACCCGCGCACCCCCACAAGCGCCAGCAACAGCACATGCGTCCTATCCAGCCCACCCTCTCGCCGAATATGATCCAGGCAGCCGCACATCCAGAACGGCTGGATGACAGCCGCTACGGGTCAGGGAATCTCTTCAACAGAGTCGGAAATATGGATAAGTTTCTCGCGTTGAGCATGTTCGTCGAAACGGTACGCTGCGGTGGCTATTCGGCAGCAGCGCGAAAGCTGGGTGTGGCGACCTCCTCCGTGGCGCGCCAGGTCGCAGCGCTGGAGTCGGACCTGGGCACCACGCTGATCACGCGCAGCACCCGGCAGAACAGCCTGACCGATCTGGGCCAGGCCTACTTCGATAACGCCGTGGCGATCCTCGATGCGCTGGCCGCTGCCGACAGCATGGTGACCGACCGCGGCAGCGAAGCGAAGGGCAAGCTGCGGGTCAGCGTGCCGGTGGAGTTCGGGCGCCGCCTGATTTCCCCGCACCTGGGCCGCTTTCTCGCCAACCATCCGGGGCTTGAGGTCAGCCTGAATCTCAGCGACGAGATGGTCGACCTCTACAAGGATCGCATCGACCTGACCGTGCGCCTGGGCTCGACGGTTTCCAGCGAAGAGGTCATCTGCAGCACCATCGGGCACTTCCAGCGCTGGCTGGTGGCAAGCCCTGCCTACCTCGCGCAGCAGGGTGCACCGACGCAACCGGGCGAACTGACCCAGCACGCGTGCATGCGATTCGACTACGGCGGGCCCATGCGGGACTGGCACTTCGAAATCGACGACGAAACCGTACCGGTCGCCGTGCAGGGGCGGATGCAGAGCAATAATGCCGATATCCTTCGGCAGGCGGCCATCGCCGGTCAGGGAATCGCTCTGCTGGCCGACTGGTTGGTCGCCGAGGACGTGCAACATGGGCGCCTGACCCGCCTGCTGCCCGAATATGAGGTGAACCCGACCTCAGTCAATACATCGATCAATATCGTCTACCTGCCAATCAATCGTGAATCGACGCGCATCAAGGTGTTCATTCAGTTCATGAAAGAGTTGCTGAATATGGCCTAGCAGCCAGCGCAATACTCAATTGCGCCATCTATGGCTTCTGTTGATTCGAACAGCTCCGTACCCTTAAGGTGATCAACTCCTCAAGGGCATTCACCATGGCTACTCCTCCCCTGCTAGCGTTTGACTTCCTTGACCCTTGGGGCTGGGTGGCGGAGCGTCGCCTGGCTGCCGCCATGCACCAGGCTGGCAGGCCGCTGGAGATCATTTTCCAGCCGTGCCGCTCCTCGCTCAGCCGAGCCGCCGCCGGAATGGCCTACTCCGATTACCTGGAGCGCCGCTTCGGAACGGAGGCCGTGGTCCATCAGTCGCTGGTCGCGACGGAACTGCGCAAGCTCGGTATCGAGCCGCAATTGGGCAAGATCCTCAAGGTCGCCGACACGCGCCCCGCGCTGGCTGCCGTGTTGTGGCTGCAGAGAAGCGGCAGGCCAGCACAGGCGTTCGTGGAGCGCGTGTACGAGGCCCTGTTTTGCCAGGCTGCGGATATCGGCACGCTGTCGACGCTGGAGCGACTTCTCGCTCCCGAGGGGGTTGCATTCCGGGACGTCGAGGCGTTCATCGAGAGCGAAGCCTTCAGCCAGGAGCTGGATGAAACCGAAGCGATGGCCGCTGCGTGGACGGGACGTGTCATTCCCTCATTGCGCATCAATGGAACGGTCGTGTACGGCGCGCAGACACCCGGCGTGTTGGCACCGATGTTTGCCTGAGGGGTTGCGGAACGTTTAATGAAGATGCGGAACGCCTGACGGTTTCACTGATCGAACGGTCAATCGCCCAGAAACGAAAAAGCCCCGAAGATTCGGGGCCTTGACAGTGTGCAAGATGGCGGAGGCGCAGAGATTCGAACTCTGGGACCTGTTACAGTCGGCAGTTTTCAAGACTGCTGCCTTAAACCACTCGGCCACACCTCCCATGCATTGCGGGCGCCATGATACCGGAATGAAACACACTGTCAAACTCTCGTGATAGCTTGTTACAGAGCCTCTGTTATGATCTTTGCGACTGAACATTTCAAAACCGAAGGAGAGTTTCGCCATGCGCGAACAGGATTACGCCGTTAACAACAGCGTGCAGGCTGAGCAGCTAGAGGTTAGCCGCGTCCTGCGCAACACTTACAGCCTTCTCGCCCTCACCCTGGCCTTCAGCGGTGTGATGGCTTTCGTCGCCCAGCAGATGAACGTGCGCTACCCGAACGTCTTCGTGGTACTGATCGGCTTCTACGGGCTGTTCTTCCTCACCAACAAGCTGCGCGATTCCGTCTGGGGCCTGGTGTCGACCTTCGCCCTCACCGGCTTCATGGGCTTCCTGCTCGGCCCGATCCTCAACCGCTACCTGGGCATGCAGGGCGGCGCCGAAGTCGTCAGCTCGGCCTTCGCCATGACCGCCCTGGTGTTCGGCGGCCTGTCGGCCTACGTGCTGGTGACCCGCAAGGACATGAGCTTCCTCAGCGGCTTCATCACCGCCGGCTTCTTCGTCCTGCTGGGTGCCACGCTGGCCAGCCTCTTCTTCAACATCAGCGGCCTGCAACTGGCGATCAGCGCCGGCTTCGTGCTGTTCTCGTCGGTGTGCATCCTGTTCCAGACCAGCGCCATCATCCATGGCGGCGAGCGTAACTACATCATGGCGACCATCAGCCTGTATGTGTCGATCTACAACCTGTTCGTCAGCCTGTTGCAGATCTTCGGCATCATGGGCCGCGACGACTGATCACCTGCATGAGCAAAAAGCCCGCTTCGGCGGGCTTTTTGTTGACCGCGATTTAGCTTCTTGGGGAGTCTGGCCTTATCATGGCGACAGATTCGCTGACAGAGCCTTCCATGAAGTTTGCCATTGCGCTGTTTTCCCCCCCCCACGCGCCCTCTTCCCGACGGGCCCTGCTGTTCGCCCAGGCCCTGCTCGCCGGCGGCCATGACATCGTGCGGCTGTTCTTTTACCAGGATGGCGTGCACAGCGCCTCGGGCAACGTGGTCACCCCGCAGGACGAACAGGACCTGCCACGGGAATGGGCGAATTTCGTCAGCGACAACCAGCTCGACGGCGTGGTCTGCATTGCCGCGGCCCTGCGCCGGGGCGTGCTGAATGACGAGGAAGCCCAGCGCTACGCGCGCTCGGCGGTGAACCTGGGCGCCGGCTGGGAACTCTCGGGCCTGGGGCAATTGCATGATGCGGTGCAGACCGCCGACCGCCTGATCTGCTTCGGAGGGCCTTGAGATGTCCAAGTCTCTGTTGATTATCAGCCGCCAGTCGCCGTGGTCCGGACCGAGCGCCCGCGAAGCCCTGGATATCGTCCTGGCCGGCGGCGCCTTCGATCTGCCCGTGGGCCTGTTGTTCATGGATGACGGGGTGTTCCAGCTCATGCCGGGGCAAACGGCCAAGGCCGTGCAGCAGAAGGACCTGACGGCCAACCTGAAGGCATTGTCGCTGTTCGGCGTCGAGGACCTGTTTGCCTGCCGCGACAGCCTGGCCGATCGTGGCATCCTCGCCGACCAGGTGGCCAGCGCAGACCTGAACCTGCTGGCGACCGAAGAAATCGTCGCGCTCGTTAATCGTTATGACCAGGTGATCACGCTCTGATGTCGACCTTGCACGTATTGTCCCACTCCCCTTTCACCGACAGCCGCCTGGGCAGTTGCCTGCGCCTGCTGGGTGTCGAGGACGCCCTGCTGCTTTGCGGCGACGCGGTATACGCCCTGCAACCCCGCAGCCTACCGCTGGAAGCCCTGGAAGAGCGCGCCGCCACGCTGCGCCTGTTCGCCCTCGACGAGGACCTGCAGGCCCGCGGCCTGGAGTGCCCGAGCTGGGCCACACGCGTGGACTACCCGGGCTTCGTCGAATTGTCGGTCCGGCACGATAAGGTCAATACCTGGCTATGAATACCCTGACGGTGAACGGGCGGGACATCGCCCTGGACAAGGACGGTTACCTGGTTGAACTGAGTGACTGGTCGCCCGAGGTCGCCGGCGCCCTCGCCGCCCGTGAAGGCATCGAGCTGAGCCCCGAGCACTGGGAGATCCTCGAACTGCTGCGCGGGTTCTACCGGGAATTCGAGTTGTCACCGGCCACTCGCCCGCTGATCAAGTACACCGCCTCGAAACTGGGCGTGGAAAAGGGCAACAGCCTGCACCTCAACCGCCTGTTCAATGGCACTCCCGCCAAACTGGCCGCCAAGCTGGCGGGCCTGCCCAAGCCGACGAACTGTCTATGACCGAATACGCGCCGCTGATCACCGAAACACCCGAGGAACATCCTTTCGCCCCATTCGTACGCATCCTTGGCAAGGGCAAGCGTGGCGCCCGCGGCCTGAGCCGCGAGGAAGCCCGTGAGTCCATGGGTATGCTGCTCGACGGGAAAGTCGAAGAGACCCAGCTCGGCGCCTTCCTGATGCTGTTGCGGCACAAGGAGGAAAGCCCGGAGGAACTGGCCGGCTTCACCGAGGCCCTGCGCGAACGGCTCGATGCCCCATCCCTGCAGGTCGACCTGGACTGGCCGACCTACGCCGGCAAGAAACGCCACCTGCCCTGGTACCTGCTGGCCGCCAAATGCCTGGCCCAGAACGGCGTGAAGATCCTGATGCACGGCGGCGGCGCCCACACCGCGGGCCGGCTGTACACCGAACAGTTGCTGGAAACCCTGCAGATTCCGCTGTGCCGCACCTGGCAGGCCGTCGGGCAAGCCCTGGCCGCCGGCAACATTGCCTTTGCGCCCCTGGTCGACTGGGCCCCCCAGCTGCAACGGATGATCGACCTGCGCAATACCCTCGGCCTGCGCTCGCCGATCCATTCGCTGGCCCGCGTCCTCAACCCGCTGGGGGCGCGCTGTGGCCTGCAGAGCATCTTCCACCCCGGCTACCAGGCCGTGCATCGCGAAGCCAGCCGCCTGCTGGGTGATACGGCCATCGTGATCAAGGGCGATGGCGGCGAGATCGAGGTCAATCCCGACAGCGCCAGCCACCTGTACGGCACGGCCAACGGCGAAAACTGGGATGAGGAATGGCCGGCGTTGTCCGAGCAGCGCCATGTGAAGCCGGCGTCGCTGGAACCCGAACACCTCAAGGCGATCTGGCGCGGCGAGGTCGAGGACAGTTACCCGCAACTGGCGCTGCTGTCGACCATGGCACTGGCCTTGCGCGGGCTCGGCCTGCCTCGTGAAGAGGCGTTCGAACAGGCCCGGATTTACTGGGCCGCACGAGACAAATCGATTTAATCGATCATTCAACCCCAGGTTTTGCGCTATTTATTCGAACGATTCTCTTTAGACTGGGCTCCAACGCATGACTGCCAAGGAGTTTTTCTAGATGGGTCTCTTGATCGAAGGCCGCTGGCACGACCAGTGGTATGAAAGCAGCAAAGACGGCGCCTTCCAACGCGAGCAGGCGCAGCGCCGTCACTGGGTGACCGCCGATGGCCAGCCGGGCCCCAGCGGCGAAGGCGGCTTCGTCGCCGAGGCCGGTCGCTACCACCTGTATGTTTCCCTGGCCTGCCCCTGGGCCCACCGTACGCTGATCCTGCGCAAGCTCAAGGGCCTGGAAAGCCTGATCGACGTTTCGGTGGTCAGTTGGCTGATGCTGGAAAACGGCTGGACCTTCGACAAGAGCCATGGCTCCACGGGCGATCACCTCGATGGCCTGGCATTCATGCACCAGCGTTATACCGCCGACACCGCCGACTACACCGGCCGGGTGACTGTGCCGGTGCTGTGGGACAAGAAGCTCAAGCGCATCGTCAGCAACGAGTCGGCCGAAATCATCCGCATGTTCAACAGCGCGTTCAACGGGCTGACCGGCAACACCCTGGACTTCTACCCGCAAGCCTTGCGCCCGGTCGTCGATGAGTGGAACGAACGGATCTATCCGGCGGTGAACAACGGCGTGTACCGGGCCGGCTTCGCCACCTCGCAATCAGCTTATGAAACGGCTTTCGACGCGCTGTTCGTCGAGCTGGATCAGCTGGAGCGGCACCTGTCGCAACATCGCTACCTGGCCGGCGAGTACCTGACCGAGGCGGATGTACGGCTGTTCACCACGATGATTCGTTTCGACGCGGTGTATCACGGTCACTTCAAGTGCAACCTGCGGCGCATTGCCGACTATCCGAACCTGTCGAACTGGCTGCGGGAGATGTATCAGTGGCCGGGTGTGGGCGAGACGGTGGATTTCACCCATATCAAGGGGCATTACTACGCCAGCCACCGGACCATCAACCCGACAGGTGTCGTGCCCAAGGGGCCGGAACAGGATTTCACTGGCAGCCATGACCGCGAGCGGTTGGTGGGGCGTGGGGTGTGGAAGAGCTGAGAGAGGTACTGCAGGAGCCGAAGACCCGCTCCTGCAGGTTTGTGTTGCTGGATCAGACCTGACCCTGGGCGCCTTCGAACCAGGCCAGTTTCTCGCGAAGCTGCACCACTTCGCCGACGATCACCAGGGTCGGCGCATGCACTTCATGCTCCGCCACCAGTTGCGGCAGGTTGGCCAGGGTGCCGGTGAACACCCGCTGGTTCGCCGTGGTGCCCTGCTGGATCAGTGCCGCCGGGGTGTCCGCCGAACGACCGTGCCGGATCAGTTGTTCGCAGATCACCGGCAAGCCGACCAGCCCCATGTAGAACACCACGGTCTGCGCCGGCGCCACCAGGTCGACCCACGGCAGGTCGGTGCTGCCATCCTTCAGGTGACCGGTGACGAAGCGCACGGACTGCGCATGGTCACGATGAGTCAGCGGAATCCCGGCGTAGGCCGAGCAACCGCTGGCCGCGGTGATACCCGGCACCACCTGGAATGGAATGCCCTGGGCCGCCAGTTCCTCGATCTCTTCGCCACCCCGACCGAAAATGAACGGATCGCCGCCCTTCAGGCGCAGCACCCGCTTGCCCTGTTTGGCCAGCTCGACCAATTGCCGGTTGATCTGGTCCTGGGGCACGGCGTGATCGGCGCGGCGCTTGCCGACGTAGATACGGTCGGCATCCCGACGGCACAGTTCGAGGATCGCTGGCGCCACCAGGCGGTCGTAGAGCACCACGTCCGCCTGCTGCATCAGGCGCAGGGCACGGAAGGTCAGCAGGTCGGGGTCACCCGGACCTGCGCCCACCAGATACACCTCACCCGACGCATTCGGGGGCGTACCGTTGATCTTCTCCACCAGCAGCCGCTCGGCCTCGGCGCCCTGCCCGGCCAGTTGCCGATCGGCGATCGGCCCCTGGAACACCTCTTCCCAGAAGGCGCGACGCTGCTGCACAGCCGGGAACAGTGCCTTGACCTGATGACGGAAACGCGCCGCCAACCCGGCCAACTGGCCATAGGTCGACGGAATCCAGGTTTCCATCTTGGCCCGGATCAACCGCGCCAGCACCGGTGCGTCACCGCCGCTGGACACCGCGATCACCAGCGGCGAGCGATCGACGATGGCCGGGAAGATCACGCTGCACAGGGCTGGCGCATCCACCACGTTGACCGGTACGCAACGCCGCCGGGCATCGGCGGAAACCTGGGCATTGAGCGCTTCGTCATCGGTGGCGGCGATGATCAGCACGCAACCATCCAGGTCGGACTCGACATAACCGCGCAACAGCATTTCGCCGCCGCTGCCGTCGATCAGCTCGCGCAGCTGGCTTTCAATCTCGGGAGCAACCACCCGCAACAGCGCACCGGCGTCGGCCAGCAGGCGAGACTTGCGCAAGGCAATCTCGCCGCCACCGACCACCAGGACACGGCTGCCGCGCAGGTTGTGAAACAGCGGCAGAAATTCCATTTAGCCGATGACCTCGATGCCGCCCATGTAGGGCTTGAGCACTTCCGGTACACGGATCGAACCGTCGGCCTGCTGGTAGTTCTCCAGCACCGCCACCAGGGTACGCCCCACCGCCAGGCCGGAGCCGTTCAGGGTGTGGACCAGTTCCGGCTTGCCGGTTTCGGCATTGCGGAAACGCGCCTGCATGCGGCGGGCCTGGAAGTCGCCACAGTTGGAGCACGAGGAAATCTCGCGGTACTTGTCCTGGCTCGGCACCCAGACTTCGAGGTCGTAGGTCTTCACGGCGCTGAAGCCCATGTCGCCGGTGCACAGGGCCAGGACGCGATACGGCAGTTGCAGCAGTTGCAGGACCTTCTCGGCGTTGGCAGTCAGGCCTTCCAGCGCTTCCATCGACTTCGACGGCTCGACCACCTGGACCATCTCGACCTTGTCGAACTGGTGCTGGCGGATCATGCCGCGGGTATCGCGACCCGAGGCACCGGCTTCACTGCGGAAGCACGGGGTGTGGGCGACGAATTTCAACGGCAGTTGCTTGGGATCGAGGATCTCGCCGGCGACGATGTTGGTCAGCGACACTTCGGCGGTCGGGATCAGGTACAGATCGGCTTCGCCGTCGCGCTTGATCTTGAACAGGTCTTCCTCGAACTTCGGCAACTGGCTGGTGCCCATCAGCGCCGGCGCCTGCACCAGGTAAGGTGTGTAGGCTTCTTCGTAACCGTGCTCGCTGGTGTGCAGGTTGATCATGAACTGCGCCAGGGCGCGGTGCAGGCGGGCAATCGGGCCGCGCAGCAGGGCGAAACGGGCGCCGGACAGCTTGGCGGCGGTTTCGAAGTCCAGCCAGCCGAACTTCTCGCCCAGGGCGACGTGGTCCTGGATCGGGAAGTCGAAGGCGGTCGGCGTGCCCCAGCGGCGCACTTCGACGTTGCCGTCCTCGTCGGCACCCACCGGTACCGATTCGTGGGGCAGGTTGGGGATACCCAGCAGGATCTGGTCCAGCTCGGACTGGATGGCGTCCAGCGCGGCCTTGCCTTCCGTCAGCTCGGTGCCCATGTTTTCGACGCTGGCCATCAGCGGCGCGATGTCTTCGCCGCGCTGCTTGGCCTGGCCGATACTCTTGGAAACCGCATTGCGCTCGGCCTGCAATTGTTCGGTGCGGGTCTGCACCACCTTGCGCTGGCTTTCCAGCTCTTCGATGCGGGCGACATCGAGGCTGAAGCCACGGGAGGCCAGACGATCCGCTACGTCCTGGAGGTTGCTACGTAACAGTTTGGAATCGAGCATGTCGGTTTCTCGTTATTCAGAGTTTGGTCAAGGACAGGCCAGCCCAGGTTGCGAGCAGCCCGCCGAATACGCTCAGGGCCGCATAGCCCAGGGCCACCAGCCCCTGCCCGCTTTCCAGCAGGCGAATCGTATCCAGTGAAAAGGATGAAAAGGTGGTCAGGCCGCCAACGAATCCCACGATCAGGCCGGCGCGGATTTCCACCGGGACCTCGGGGCGCAGCAAAAACAGGCCGTAGAGCACGCCAATCACCAGGCAGCCCACGATATTAACGGCCAACGTCGCGGTATAGAAGTGCCTGGGCCAATTGGCATTGATCAGATTGCCTGCGGCAAAACGTACCAGGGTGCCGATGATGCCGGCGACGGACACCGCGATTACGGTGCGGATCACGGTTTTCTCCGTTGTCTCGGGCTCTGCCGATCCAGCGCGGCGAGGTGGTTGAGCTTCTCGCCGATCTTAAGCTCCAGCCCGCGCGGAACCGGCTGGTAGAAGGCCTGCGGCTGCAGTTCCTCGGGGAAATAGTCCTCGCCGGCGGCGTAGGCGTCGGGCTCGTCGTGGGCATAGCGATACTCCTCGCCATAGCCCAACTGCTTCATCAGCTTGGTCGGGGCGTTGCGCAGGTGCAGCGGAACTTCCAATGAGCCATGTTCGGCCGCACTGACCATGGCGGCCTTGAAGCCCATGTACACCGCGTTGCTCTTCGGCGCGCAGGCCAGGTAGGTGATGGCCTGGGCCACCGCCAGCTCGCCCTCGGGGCTGCCAAGGCGTTCCTGCACATCCCAGGCCGCCAGGCACAGGCTCAGGGCCCGGGGGTCGGCGTTGCCGATGTCCTCGCTGGCCATGCGCACCACCCGCCGCGCCAGGTACAGTGGATCGCAGCCGCCGTCGAGCATGCGCGCGAACCAGTACAGCGCGGCATCCGGGTTGGAACCGCGAATCGACTTGTGCAGCGCGGAAATCTGGTCGTAGAAGGCTTCGCCGCCCTTGTCGAAACGCCGACGGGTATCGCCCAGCAGGCTCTGCAGCAGGTCGACGCCGATCTCGCCACCGTCTTCGGCCAGGTCCGAGGCGTTCTCCAGCAGGTTGAGCAGACGCCGGCCATCCCCATCCGCCGCCGCCAGCAGCATCTGGAAACCCTCGTCGCCCAGGCTCAACCGGCGCTTGCCCAGGCCGCGCTCTTCAGTGAGGGCACGCTGCACCAGCTTGCGCAGGGCCGCCTCGTCGAGGCTCTTGAGCACATAGACCCGCGCCCGCGACAGCAGGGCGTTGTTCAATTCGAACGAGGGGTTCTCGGTAGTGGCGCCGATAAAGATCAGCGTGCCGTCCTCGACATAGGGCAGGAACGCATCCTGCTGGGACTTGTTGAAGCGATGGACTTCGTCGACGAACAGGATCGTACGCCGACCGTACTGGCCTGCCTGCTGCTTGGCGACTTCTACCGCCTGCCGGATCTCCTTGACCCCGGCGAGCACCGCCGACACGGTTTCGAAGTGGGCGTCCGAGACTTCCGCCAGCAGCCGCGCCAGGGTGGTCTTGCCTACCCCGGGCGGGCCCCAGAAGATCATCGAATGCAGTGCGCCCTGCTCCAGGGCTTCGCGCAACGGCTTGCCCCGGGCCAGCAGGTGCTCCTGGCCGACGTACTCATCCAGGTTGGTCGCCCGCAGACGGGCGGCCAGGGGCTGGGCGATCGGGGCACGGCTGAACAGATCCATGGGCTGCGTTTGAAACCTCTTATTCCTGGATGACGTCAGCACCCTTGGGGATGTCGAACTTGAAGCGGGCCGCATCGATCGGCTCGTTGGCCTTGACCCCGGTGAACAGCAGATTGGTGCGCTGGCCGACGCTGTCGATCAGTTGCATGTCGTTGACCAGGCCGTTGCGGAACGACAGGCGCAGGCTGTCGAACAGGGTGTCCTTGGTTTTCGGCTTGAGCACGAAGTCGATCACGCCACCGGCTTCCTTGGCAGTGATATCGAAGCTCTCGCTGATCTTCGACACGTCACCGGACAGCAGCAGCGCCGGGGTCTGGGTCAGGCGCAGGTCGAGCTTCTTGATGGTCACCTGCTCCAGGTCCGGGTCCCACAGGGTGACCTTCTGGCCATCGGAAATCATGGTCTGCTCCTGCGGCGCATCGGTGTGCCAGTAGAACAGCCCCGGGCGCTTGAGGGACATCTCGCCAGCGGTTTCCTGCAACTGGGTTCCGCTGCCATCCAGGGTCAGTTGCGAGAAACGCGCGGTGAGGGTCTGGGATTTTTCGAGCAACTGCGTCAGGCGCGCCACATCCTTCTGGTCGGCATGGGCCGACAAGGTGGTCAACGCCAGAACCGGCAACAACAGCATGCGAATGACACGCATGGGAGTCCTCATGGAATTCGTTTGAAGGATATGCCGCATGATCGCATGCGGCACGGAATCAGTCGCGCATCGGCCCGGGCGCAATCACTTCGCGCGAACCGTTGGTATTCATGGCCGTCACCACGCCGGCCATCTCCATGGCCTCGATCATCCGGGCGGCCCGGTTGTAACCGATCTTCAGCTTGCGCTGCACTGCGGAAATCGAAGCCCGGCGGCTTTCCAGGACGAACTGTACCGCTTCGTCATAGAGCGCGTCGGTTTCGGCATCCTCTTCGCCGCCACCGCCACCGCCGCCCTCGAAGCCGCTGCCGGCCTCTTCGACGCCGTTGAGGATGTCGTCGTTGTACTCCGGGGCGCCACGCAGTTTCCACGCCTCGACCACGCGGTGCACTTCATCGTCGGAAACGAAGGCGCCGTGAACACGGATCGGCAGGCTGGTACCCGGCGGCATGTAGAGCATGTCACCATGGCCCAGCAACTGCTCGGCACCGCCCTGGTCGATGATGGTCCGCGAGTCGATCTTGCTGGACACCTGGAACGCCATGCGGGTCGGGATGTTGGCTTTGATCAGGCCGGTGATCACGTCCACCGACGGCCGCTGGGTCGCCAGGATCAGGTGGATGCCGGCCGCCCGCGCCTTCTGGGCGATACGGGCGATCAGTTCCTCGACCTTCTTGCCGACGATCATCATCATGTCGGCGAATTCGTCGACCACCACCACGATGGTCGGCAACTTGGTCAGCAGCGGCGCTTCGTCGTGGATGCTTTCGCGGTTGTACAGCGGGTCCGGAATCGGTTCGCCGCGTTCCTGGGCTTCCTTGATCTTGGCGTTGAAACCCGACAGGTTGCGCACGCCCATCTTCGCCATCAGCTTGTAGCGCCGTTCCATCTCGGCGACGCTCCAGCGCAGGGCGTTGGCGGCGTCCTTCATGTCGGTGACCACCGGGCACAGCAGGTGCGGAATGCCTTCGTAGATCGACAGTTCGAGCATCTTCGGGTCGATCATGATCAGCTTGGCGTCTTCCGGGCCGGACTTGAACAGGATCGACAGGATCATCGCGTTGACCCCCACCGACTTACCGGAACCGGTGGTACCGGCCACCAGCAGGTGCGGCATCTTCGCAAGGTCGGTGATCACCGGCTTGCCGCCGATGTCGTGGCCCAGGGCCAGGGTGACCGGCGACTTGGCGTCGTCGTATTCCGGGGTCGACAGCACCTCGCGGAAACGCACGATCTGCCGGTCCTCGTTGGGAATCTCGATCCCCACCGTGGTCTTGCCGGGGATGACTTCCACCACCCGCACGCTGGTCACCGCCAGCGAGCGCGCCAGGTCCTTGGCCAGGTTGGCGATACGACTGACCTTCACCCCGGCCGCCGGCTGGATTTCGTAACGGGTAATGACCGGGCCCGGATGGATCGAGTCCACCGACACTTCGACGCCGAACTCCTTGAGCTTGATTTCCAGCAGGTGGCCGACGGCCGCCAGGGATTCGGGAGAATGGTTGAGCTGCTTTTTCGCCGCCTCGTCGAGAATCGAGATCGGCGGCAGGGTGCCTTCGACCGCGCTGTCGACGAACAGCGGCGCCTGCTTCTCCTTTTCCACCCGTTTGCTCGGTTGTGGCGGCTTGGCCGGAGCCGGCATGATCACCGGCGGGATCTGCTTCTCGCGCTCGGACATGTGCTTGCTCAGAGCCTGTTCGCGCTCGATCAGGCGTTCCTTGGCCTTGGCCTGCTCGCGCTTGTCGGGAACGGCCGGAGCCACCACTTCGTGGACGCGGTCGTCCACCTCACGCAGTTGCGCCACCAGTTGCTTGCGCTCGGTACGGGCCGCCCACCAGCGGTTCAATGCCCCCTGGAACAGCTCGAACAGGTCGAGGGTGATCTTGCCGGTGACATCCATCACCTTGAACCACGACAGGTCGGTAAACACCGTGAGGCCGAACAGGAACAGGGCGATGAACAACAGGGTGCTGCCCTGGATATTCAGGGCGTTGCGCGCCAGGTCACCCAGGCTCTCGCCCAGGGCTCCGCCGGCACCGGCTGGCAGGCCGGTCGGCGAATGGAAATGGATATGCGCCAGGGCCGCGCCCGAGAGCACCAGGAATACCAGGCCGATCAGGCGCCAGGAGAACAGCCAGCCACTCCACTGCCAGGGTTCGTGACGCTGGCGAAAGATCTGGTAGGTCTTGATCGCCAACAATAATGGAAATACGTAGGCGAAGTAACCCAGCACCATGAACAGGATATCGGCGCTGTAGGAGCCGGCAGGGCCGCCGAAGTTCTGCACGTCATCGATCTTGCTGTTATGACTCCAGCCCGGATCGTCCTTGCCGTAAGTCAGCAAGGCCATCATCAGGAACAGGCACAAGGCGCCGATGGCAATCAGCGCGCCTTCCTTGAGGCGATAATGCAGTTGCTGGCGCCAGAGTGGCACCACTGCTTTAGGCGGTGTTGCGGTGGATTTCTTCAAAACGCGTCTTTTCCTGCGCCCGAGGCGCGCCCAGCTGTTGATTGACGACAAAATACTGCCCACTCGGGGCCAGTAACAGTTATCCGGCAAACCGCGGCTATTTTAAATATCAGCCCCTTATTATCGGTATTTGCCACTCCGGAAACTATCATCCTTACATGATGAACATTGTACGGGTTTGCGCGCCCGATGCCACGCCGCTGCCTCCTGGGTGTAGCATAGCCAACAGCGCTGTTCATGCCGCTCAATTTGAGCATGCATTCTCTTTTGTGACAAAGGCTTATGAGGTGTTTTTATGAACGAAGCCAAGCATTCGCGCCTGATCATTCTCGGCTCCGGGCCCGCCGGTTACAGTGCCGCCGTCTATGCCGCCCGTGCCAACCTCAAGCCTGTCGTCATCACCGGCCTGCAAGCCGGCGGTCAGTTGACCACCACCACCGAAGTCGACAACTGGCCAGGCGATGTCGAGGGCCTGACCGGGCCGGTCCTGATGGAACGCATGCAGAAACACGCCGAACGCTTCGACACCCAGATTGTCTACGACCACATTCACACCGCGGAGTTGCAACAGCGGCCGTTCATTCTCAAGGGTGACAACGGTACCTACAGTTGCGATGCACTGATCATCGCCACCGGCGCCTCCGCCCAGTACCTGGGCCTGCCCTCCGAAGAGGCGTTTGCCGGCAAAGGTGTTTCGGCCTGTGCCACCTGCGATGGCTTTTTCTATCGCAACCAGGTGGTTGCGGTGGTCGGCGGCGGCAATACGGCGGTCGAGGAAGCCCTGTACCTGGCCAATATCGCCAGGGAGGTACACCTGGTGCACCGTCGCGACAAATTGCGCGCGGAGAAGATTCTCCAGGACAAGCTCTTCGAAAAGGCCGCCAACGGCAATATCCGCCTGCATTGGAACCAGCAGCTGGACGAAGTGCTCGGCGATGCCAGCGGCGTCACCGGCGCCCGCCTGCGCGACAGCAACACCGGCGAAACCCGGGAGTTGCCGCTGGCCGGCGTGTTCATCGCCATCGGCCACAAGCCCAACACCGATCTGTTCCAAGGGCAATTGCCGATGCGCGATGGCTACCTGCTGGTGCAGGGCGGCAGCGAGGGCAATGCCACGGCAACGCAGATCCCCGGCGTGTTCGCTGCCGGCGATGTGGCCGACCACGTCTATCGCCAGGCCATCACCTCGGCGGGCGCAGGCTGCATGGCGGCGCTGGATGCCGAGAAGTACCTGGACGACAACTGACACCGAAAGGCACCGCGATCCTTGCAGGAGCGTGGCTTACCCGCGAAGCCTTTGGCAATCTTGAGGGCGCTTTCGCGGGCAAGCCCTGCTCCCACAAGGACTGCGGCGCCTGCAACAGTGTGTTTACCCGCCCTCCCCTCTTCCTTTTCAAGCCAAGAACGCCATGCTGACCTGGTTACAACGCGACAACCTGAACTTCCCACCGCTGGCCAAGGCCATGCGCGAACCCAATGGCCTGCTGGCAGCCGGCGGCGATCTGTCCGCCGAACGGCTGATCCAGGCCTACCGCCATGGCTGCTTCCCTTGGTTTTCCGAAGGCCAGCCGATCCTCTGGTGGTCGCCAGACCCGCGCACCGTGCTGTTTCCTGACGAACTGCACGTTTCCCGCAGCCTGGCCAAGCTGCTGCGCCAGCGGCGCTACCAGGTCACCTTCGATCGCGACTTCGCCGCGGTCATCCGCGCCTGCGCGGCACCCCGCGCCTACGCCGACGGCACCTGGATCACCGAAGCGATGCAGGACGCCTACCTGCAACTGCACGAACGCGGGTTTGCCCATTCGGTCGAGGTCTGGGACCAGGGTGAGCTGGTCGGCGGCCTCTATGGCCTGGCGATGGGCCAGCTGTTTTTCGGCGAGTCCATGTTCAGCCGTGCCGACAATGCCTCCAAAGTCGGCTTCGCCACCCTGGTCAGCCACCTCAAGGAGGCGGGTTTCGTGCTCATCGACTGCCAGATGCCGACCCACCATCTGCACAGCTTCGGCGCCCGGGCGATTGCACGCAGCGAATTCGCCCGTTATCTGCAGGAACACCTCGACCAACCCAACAGCGCGTCCTGGCAAGCGCCGCTGTAGAGCCGGCAAACCGGAAAATCACACGACAATCAAGTAACCTTCATACAGCGCCTAGGCGTGTTTTCCCAGGCTGGCTTACACTTGATTCAATGCAATTCAAAGCTTAATCCCGAGGGTTGATCATGACCGAGCTGGCGCGTTTGAAGTTTTATGCCACTCAACCCCACTCTTGCAGCTATCTGCCCGAGGAGCAGGCGACTACGCTGTTCCTCGATCCTAGCCAGCCGATGGACGTGCATGTCTATGCAGATCTGTCGGAAATGGGTTTCCGTCGTAGCGGCGACCACCTCTACCGGCCCCACTGCCAGAACTGCAATGCCTGCGTACCGGCACGCATTCCTGCGGCGCAGTTCCTGCCCAACCGCCAGCAGAAACGCATTCTCAAGCGCAACATGGACCTGGAAGTACGTGCCGCCAAGCCGCAGTTCAGCGAAGAGTACTTCGACCTGTACCGCCGCTACATCGAGCAACGCCATGCCGATGGCGACATGTACCCGCCCAGCCGGGACCAGTTCTCGACCTTCCTGGTGCGCGACCTGCCCTTCTCCCGGTTCTACGAGTTTCGCCTGCAGGGGCGGCTGGTCGGCGTGGCGGTGACCGACCTGCTGCCCAACGGCCTGTCGGCGGTGTACACTTTCTACGAACCGGAGGAAGAACGTCGCAGCCTGGGGCGCTACGCCATTCTCTGGCAGATCGGCGAAACCCTGCGCCTGGGCCTGGATGCGGTCTATCTCGGGTACTGGATCAAGAACTGCAAGAAGATGAACTACAAGACCCAGTACCGGCCAATCGAACTGCTGATCAATCAGCGCTGGGTCACACTCAACTGAGTACATCCCCGGCCAAAACCCCTTCCATTCCAGTGGCAAAGCACGCTGGAATCGGCCGGTTATTTTCGCTCGAAAGCACTAACCTCTTGGCGTGCAGGTGCTTTTTCGGGCACAATGCACGCCGCTTTTGCCTGGCGCAGTTGCACCGGGCCATTCACTGGACACCGAGGGCTTTACTGCATGTCGAAAGAAGACAGCTTCGAAATGGAAGGCACTGTCGTCGACACCCTGCCAAACACCATGTTTCGCGTGGAATTGGAAAATGGGCACGTCGTAACCGCGCATATCTCCGGCAAGATGCGCAAGAACTACATTCGTATTCTTACCGGTGACAAAGTGCGCGTCGAGCTGACGCCCTACGACTTGAGCAAAGGGCGCATCACCTACCGCGCTCGTTAATCAGGTCGATACAAGACGCCCGGCATTGCCGGGCGTTTTTGTTTGCGCGGGTTGGGATAGTGGCCAGCCTTTGAAGGTAATGTCGATGCCACTGACGTCTTCGCGGGCAAGCCCGGCTCCTACAGGAATGTGTCGTACGCGAGCGCGGGCACGACGATGAACCGTAGGAGCCGGGCTTGCCCGCGAAAAGGCCGGCGCAAGCAACACCCGATACAAACAAAAACGCCCGGCTTAGCCGGGCGTGTTTGCATGACAGCCTTGCATCAAGCCATTTCAGCCGTGGTCTCGAAGTCGAAGGTCAGCTCGCCATCCTTGATGTCGATGTGCACCACACCGCCATGCTCGGACAACTCGCCAAACAGGATCTCCTCGGCCAACGGACGCTTGATCTTGTCCTGGATCAGGCGCGCCATCGGACGTGCCCCCATGGCCGAATCGTAACCGCCCTCGGCCAGCCAACTGCGGGCCGCATCGGTGACTTCCAGCTGTACGCGCTTGTCTTCCAGCTGCGCCTGCAGTTCAGTAAGGAACTTGTCCACCACGCTCTTGATGACCTCGTGGCTGAGGCGACCAAACTGGATGATGGTGTCCAGACGGTTGCGGAACTCCGGCGTAAAGCTCTTCTTGATCACTTCCATGGCATCGGACGAATGATCCTGGTGAGTGAAGCCGATCGACGCCCGGGCCGCGGTTTCGGCACCGGCGTTGGTGGTCATGATCAGGATCACGTTGCGGAAGTCGGCCTTGCGCCCGTTGTTATCGGTCAGGGTACCGTGGTCCATGACCTGCAGCAGCAGGTTGAAGACTTCCGGGTGAGCCTTCTCGATCTCGTCGAGCAGCAGCACGCAATGCGGCTGCTTGGTGATGGCCTCGGTCAGCAGGCCACCCTGGTCGAAACCGACATAACCCGGAGGCGCACCGATCAGGCGCGACACGGTATGACGCTCCATGTACTCGGACATGTCGAAACGCACCAGCTCGATGCCCATCGCCTTGGCCAGCTGCCGTGCCGCCTCGGTCTTGCCGACGCCGGTAGGGCCGGCGAACAGGAACGAACCGACCGGCTTGTCCGGCGACTTCAGCCCGGCACGGGACAGCTTGATGGCGGTCGACAGCGAGTCGATGGCCGCATCCTGGCCGAACACGGTGAGCTTGAGGTCGCGCTCGAGGTTGCGCAGCAGTTCCTTGTCGGAACTGGTGACGTGCTTCGGCGGAATCCGCGCGATTTTCGCGACGATATCCTCGACCTGCGGCACATCGATGCGCTTGACGCGCTTGTCCGCCGGCTGCAGACGCTGGAAGGCGCCCGCCTCGTCGATGACGTCGATGGCCTTGTCCGGCATATGCCGGTCATTGATGTAGCGCGCAGCCAGCTCGGCCGCCGCACGCAGCGCCTCTTCGCTGTATTCGATATTGTGGTGCTGCTCGAAACGCCCTTTCAGGCCGCGCAGGATACCGATGGTGTCCTCGACCGAGGGCTCGGTCACATCGACCTTCTGGAAACGCCGTGCCAGCGCACGGTCCTTCTCGAAGATGCCGCGGAATTCCTGGAAGGTGGTCGAGCCGATGCAACGGATATCACCCGAGGACAGCAGCGGCTTGAGCAGGTTCGAGGCATCCATGACGCCGCCGGAAGCGGCACCGGCACCGATGATGGTGTGGATTTCGTCGATGAACAGGATCGCCTGCGGACGCTTTTTCAGCTCGCCGAGCAGCGCCTTGAAGCGCTTCTCGAAGTCGCCGCGGTACTTGGTACCGGCCAGCAGGGCGCCCAGGTCGAGGGAGTAGACCACACTGCTCGCCAGCAGGTCGGGCACCTGGTTGTCGACGATGCGCTTGGCCAGGCCTTCGGCGATCGCGGTCTTGCCGACGCCCGCCTCACCGACCAGCAACGGGTTGTTCTTGCGCCGCCGGGCGAGGATCTGCGCCACGCGCTCGACCTCGTGCTCGCGACCGACCAGTGGATCGATACGCCCCTGGCGCGCCAGCTCGTTGAGGTTGCTGGCATACGCATCCAGTGGGTTGCCTGAAGATGAAGACTCACCGCCCTCTTCGTCCTGCATATCCTGCTCGCTTTCGGAGTGATCGCCATGCCCTGGCACCTTGGAGATGCCATGGGCGATGTAGTTGACGACATCGATACGCGCAACGCTTTGCTGCTTGAGCAGGAACACCGCCTGGCTTTCCTGCTCGCTGAAGATCGCGACGAGCACGTTGGCACCCGTCACCTCACGCTTACCGGAGCTCTGCACATGGAACACGGCCCGCTGCAGGACACGCTGGAAACCCAGGGTCGGCTGGGTCTCGCGATCTTCGTCATGCACGGGGATCAACGGCGTGGTGGAGTCGATGAACTCCTGCAGGTCGTGCTTGAGTTTGTCGAGGTTCGCACCGCAGGCCCGTAGGACGGTAGCGGCTGCCTCGTTATCCAAAAGGGCCAGCAAAAGGTGCTCGACCGTCATGAATTCATGACGCTTCGAACGAGCCTCCTTGAAGGCAAGATTGAGGGTGACTTCGAGCTCGCGGTTTAACATAGTTCACCTCATACCCAACTGGTCGGCGTTAACCGTCCTTCTCGATTTCACAGAGTAGCGGATGCTGGCTTTCCCTGGCGTACTGGTTGACCTGCATGGCCTTTGTCTCGGCGATGTCGCGGGTAAACACTCCACATACTGCCCGTCCTTCCGTGTGAACCGCCAGCATGACCTTGGTGGCCAGCTCGCGATTCAAGTTAAAAAACACCTCGAGCACTTCGACGACGAAATCCATCGGTGTGTAGTCATCATTGAACAACACCACCTTGTACATCGGTGGCGCCTGCAACGCAGGTTTCGCCTCCTGCATGGCAACGCCCGAGCCGTCGTCGTGGAAATCCGGGCGATCCTGATTGAATGTTAGTCGAATCTGGCTGATTGCATGCATGGAAAGAAAGGTTCGTCAGTTGAGCAAATACAGTGATGGGGACAATCCGGCCCATTTCAAGACTGACCGAATGGTCACCTTGACTATCGGCAAATCGGTGTTACAACCAATAGAGACCAGATTGGGTAATAAAGGTCCATATCGTCAACCATTTTTCTGGTTCACGCAGTGAAGGATGAACTGGATGATACTCCAGTGATGGGGTCGTTTGCAGAGGGATATGAGCATGCCGAGCGGTAAGGTCAAGTGGTTCAACAACGCCAAGGGCTATGGTTTCGTCCTGGAAGAAGGCAAGGATGAAGACTTGTTTGCCCACTATTCAGCCATCCAGATGGACGGCTACAAAACCCTCAAGGCTGGCCAGGCCGTAAGCTTTGAGATCATCCAGGGCCCCAAAGGTCTGCATGCGGTCAACATACAGAGCGCTGCCGTAGTGACCCCAACCGATGACAAAGCATTGGTTTCCAAGAGCAAGGCGAACAACGTCAGCGCCTGAGTCATCTCACAGAAACATCCAGCTATAAAAAAGCCCGATTCAAGGATTTGAATCGGGCTTTTTTATCGCCAATCCGTCTTACATGTGCGCGATCAGCGCGTCACCGAAACCGGACGACGAAACCAGCCTGGCCCCCTCCATCAGACGCTCGAAGTCATAGGTCACGGTCTTGGCCCCGATGGCGCCATTGGTACCCTTGATGATCAGGTCGGCGGCCTCGGTCCAGCCCAGGTGACGCAGCATCATTTCCGCCGAGAGGATCAGCGAGCCCGGGTTGACCTGGTCCTTGCCGGCATACTTCGGCGCGGTACCATGGGTGGCCTCGAACATGGCGACGGTGTCGGACAGGTTGGCGCCCGGTGCAATGCCGATACCGCCCACCTCGGCCGCCAGGGCGTCGGACAGGTAGTCACCGTTCAGGTTGAGGGTCGCGATCACGTCATATTCGGCCGGACGCAGCAGGATCTGCTGGAGCATGGCATCGGCGATGGCATCCTTGACCACCACGTTGCGCCCGGTCTTGGGATTCTTGAACTGCATCCACGGGCCACCGTCGAGCAGGGTCGCGCCGAACTCCTCGGCCGCCACCTCATAGGCCCATTCCTTGAAGGCACCTTCGGTGAACTTCATGATGTTGCCCTTGTGGACGATGGTCAGCGACTTGCGATCGTTGTCGACCACATATTGCAGGGCCTTGCGCGCCAGGCGCTTGGTGCCTTCCTTCGACACCGGCTTGACGCCGATACCGCAGTCCTGGTCGAAACGGATCTTGGTCACGCCCATTTCTTCCTTGAGGAACTTGATGACCTTGTTCGCTTCCGGCGAACCGGCCTTCCACTCGATCCCGGCATAGATGTCCTCGGAGTTCTCGCGGAAGATCGTCATGTCGACATCGCCGGGCTTTTTCACCGGGCTCGGCACGCCCTCGAACCAGCGCACCGGGCGCAGGCAGACATACAGGTCGAGTTGCTGGCGCAGGGCCACGTTGAGCGAACGGATACCGCCACCCACCGGCGTGGTCAGCGGACCCTTGATGGAAACCACATAGTCCTTGACCGCGTCCAGGGTTTCCTGGGGCAGCCAGGTGTCCTGGTCATAGACCTGGGTGGCCTTTTCGCCGGCATAGACTTCCATCCATGAGATCTTGCGCTTGCCGCCGTAAGCCTTTTCGACAGCCGCATCGACGACCTTGATCATCACCGGGCTGATGTCGACGCCAATACCGTCACCTTCGATGAAAGGGATGATCGGGTGATCAGGAACATTGAGAGAGTGGTCTGCGTTGACGGTGATTTTGTCACCGACGGCTGGAACCTGAATCTTCTTGTATCCCATGTTGTACTCCATCTATGGATTGAACATCTGGCTGCGTTCGAGCGTACCCCAGTTAAATGTAGACGGAAACCTCGCCCCCACCCATTCCCCTTGAAAAGCGGCAAGTTCGCGGCGTACAAGCTTGAAATCAAAGGGAAAAGCGCCAATCTCCAGCACCAGACGCTCATCGGCGAGGCAACTGCGGGTGCGACCTTTAGACCAATGGACGAAAAGAGTTGGGCATGAACGCTCGGCGTTTTGCCAGCAACCTATGTATACTCGCGCCGCTGACCACAGGGTCACGATGGCCGACGCCTCTGTTACAGGAAATGTAGCCAGGAACTGCCGCCCAGAGCCGGGCTGTTACCGCAGCCCGACCGCTTGACGCTCGACTGATGCACCCAACATCACCGCGAAGAAACTTCGATTTTCGACTCATGGACGACTTTGAACGAACGCGCTTATCCGGCGCACCTCGAGTTAGTTTCTGCGCATGCTTTAGCAAAGAAGAGAGTTAATCCGAATATGCCCACCCGCTCGAAGATCATCTACACCTTTACCGACGAAGCTCCCGCCCTCGCCACCTATTCACTGTTGCCTATCGTAGAGGCCTTCACCGCTTCGGCTGATATCGCCGTGGAAACCCGCGACATCTCCCTGGCCGGACGCATTCTCGCCAGCTTCCCCGAGCAGCTGGGCGCCAAAGCAGTGCCGGACCACCTCGCCGAACTCGGCGAACTGGCCATCACCCCTGAAGCCAACATCATCAAGCTGCCGAACATCAGCGCCTCGGTACCGCAGCTGCAGGCCGCGATCAAGGAATTGCAGGCCCAGGGCTTCAACATTCCGGACTACCCGGAAACCGTGACCAACGATGCCGAGAAAGACGCTCGCGCCCGTTACGACAAGGTCAAGGGCAGCGCCGTGAACCCGGTTCTGCGCGAAGGCAACTCCGACCGCCGCGCACCGCTGTCGGTCAAGAACTACGCCCGCAAGCACCCGCACAAGATGGGCGCCTGGGCTGCCGACTCCAAGTCCCACGTTGCCCACATGAACAGCGGTGACTTCTACGGCAGCGAGAAGGCGGCACTGATCGAAGCCGCAGGCAGCGTCAAGATCGAGCTGATCGCCCAGGACGGCAGCACCAGCGTCCTGAAAGAGAAGACCAGCGTCCAGGCCGGCGAGATCCTCGACTGCGCCGTGATGAGCAAGAACGCCCTGCGCAGCTTCATCGCCGCTGAAATCGAAGCCGCCAAGAACGAAGGCGTGCTGCTGTCGGTTCACCTGAAGGCGACCATGATGAAGGTCTCCGACCCGATCATGTTCGGCCAGATCGTTGCCGAGTACTACAAGGACGCCCTGGCCAAGAACGCCGAAGTCCTGGAGCAGATCGGCTTCAACCTGAACAACGGTATCGGCGACCTGTACGCCCGTATCAAGACCCTGCCAGCCGAGCAGCAGGCCCAGATCGAAGCGGACATCCAGGCGGTCTACGCCGTTCGCCCAGCCCTGGCCATGGTCAACTCCGACAAGGGCATCACCAACCTGCACGTGCCGAGCGACGTCATCGTCGACGCCTCGATGCCAGCCATGATCCGTGACTCCGGCAAGATGTGGGGCACCGACGGCCAGTTGCACGACACCAAGGCCGTGATCCCGGATCGCTGCTACGCCACCATCTACCAGGCGGTGATCGAGGACTGCAAGGCCAACGGCGCCTTCGACCCGACCACCATGGGCAGCGTGCCGAACGTCGGCCTGATGGCGAAGAAGGCCGAAGAATACGGCTCCCACGACAAGACCTTCCAGATCAAGGCCAACGGCGTGGTCCGCGTGACCGACAGCACCGGTCGCACCCTGCTGGAACAGAACGTCGAAGCCGGCGACATCTTCCGCATGTGCCAGACCAAGGACGCGCCGATCCAGGACTGGGTCAAACTGGCCGTCAACCGTGCCCGCGCCAGCAGCACCCCGGCGATCTTCTGGCTCGACCCGCTGCGTGCCCACGACGGCGTGGTGATCGAGAAGGTCCAGGCCTACCTGAAAGACCACGACACCACTGGCCTGGACATCCAGATCATGTCGCCGGTCGACGCGATGAAGGCCACCCTGGCCCGCACCCGCGCCGGCAAGGACACCATCTCGGTGACCGGCAACGTGCTGCGTGACTACCTGACCGACCTGTTCCCGATCATGGAACTGGGCACCAGCGCCAAGATGCTGTCGATCGTCCCGCTGATGAATGGCGGCGGCCTGTTCGAAACCGGTGCCGGCGGTTCGGCGCCGAAGCACGTGCAGCAACTGCTGGAAGAAAACTTCCTGCGCTGGGACTCCCTGGGTGAGTTCCTGGCCCTGGCCGCTTCCCTGGAGCACCTGGGCGTGAACTACAACAACCCGAAAGCGCTGGTACTGTCCAAGACCCTGGACCAGGCCACCGGCCAGTTCCTCGACAACAACAAGTCGCCATCGCGTAAAGTCGGCAACATCGACAACCGCGGCAGCCACTTCTACCTGGCGCTGTACTGGGCTCAGGCCCTGGCTGCCCAGACCGAGGACGCTGCACTGCAGGCCCAGTTCGCGCCTCTGGCGAAAACCCTGAGCGAGAACGAGGCAAAAATCGTTGCCGAGCTCAACGCCGTACAGGGCAAGCCAGTCGACATCGGCGGTTACTACCACGCCAGCGCCGAACTGATCAGCCAGGCCATGCGCCCGAGCGCCACCCTGAACGCGGCGATCGCGGCACTGGTGTAAGCTCTCACGCAAGATCACAAACCCCGGCCCCGTGCCGGGGTTTGTGTTTACCGCCCTGTAGGAGCGTGGCTTGCCCGCGAAGGCGGTCTCAAGGCCGCTAAAAGCTTCGCGGGCAAGCCACGCTCCTACAGGGGGCCGTGCAGCCCTTATAGATAGGCGAGGAGGAACCGATCTTATGGAATGGCAACCCCACATCACCGTCGCCACCGTCATCGAGGACCAGGGCCGCTTCCTGTTCGTCGAGGAACGGCAGGACGGCCAGGTCGTCTTCAACCAGCCGGCCGGCCACCTCGATCCGAACGAAAGCCTGATCGAAGCCGCCCTGCGCGAAACCCTGGAGGAAACCGGCTGGGACGTCGAGCTCAGCGGCGTGATCGGCCTCTATCTGTACACCGCGCCGAGCAACGGCGTGACCTACCAGCGCGTGTGCTTCGCCGGCAAACCGCTGCGCCAGCGGCCCGACTATCAGTTGGACCACGGTATCATCGGTCCGCGCTGGCTGACTCGCGAAGAGTTGCTGGCCCTGCGCCCGCAGTGGCGCAGCGAGCTGATCATCCGTTGTGTCGACGATTATCTCGCCGGCCCATTGCACAGTCTCGAACTGATCCGCCCTTCTCTTTAGCCTTGAAGGCCAGGGCCTGTTAGAATCGCGTCCTTTTTCGAAGACACTCATTGAATCCCTATGCGTGATCCTGCTGCCACCGCCCCAGAAAACCTGCGCGTCATCGTCGGCATGTCCGGCGGCGTGGACTCTTCCGTTTCCGCCGTACTGCTCATGGAGCAGGGTTACCAGGTGGAAGGCCTGTTCATGAAGAACTGGGAGGAGGACGACGGTACGGAGTACTGCACCGCCATGGACGACCTGGCGGACGCCCAGGCCGTGTGCGACAAGATCGGTATCAAGCTGCACACCGCCAACTTTGCCGCCGAATACTGGGACAACGTGTTCGAACATTTTCTGGCCGAGTACAAGGCCGGGCGTACGCCGAACCCGGACATCCTCTGCAACCGCGAAATCAAGTTCAAGGCGTTCCTCGACTACGCCCTGAGCCTGGGCGCCGACCTGATCGCCACCGGCCACTACGTGCGCCGCCGCGATATCGACGGCCGCACCGAGCTGCTCAAGGGCCTGGACCCGAACAAGGACCAGAGCTACTTCCTGCACGCCGTCGGCGGCGAACAGATCGCCAAGACCCTGTTCCCGGTCGGCGAGCTGGAAAAACCGGCCGTGCGCGCCATCGCCGAAAAACACGGCCTGGCCACCGCGAAGAAAAAGGACTCCACCGGTATCTGCTTCATCGGCGAACGGCGCTTCAGCGACTTCCTCAAGCAGTACCTGCCGGCCCAGCCCGGCGAGATCAAGACCACCGACGGTGAAGTGATCGGCCGCCACCACGGCCTGATGTACCACACCATAGGCCAGCGCCAGGGCCTGGGCATCGGCGGCCTGAAGGACGCAGGCGACGAGCCGTGGTACGTGCTGCGCAAGGACCTGGAACACAACGAACTGATCGTCGGCCAGGGCAACGAACACCCGTGGCTGTTCTCCGGCGCCCTGCTCGCCTCGGAAATCTACTGGGTCAACCCGATCGACCTGAGCAGCCCGCGCAAGCTGACGGCGAAAGTCCGCTATCGCCAGGGCGACCAGCATTGCACCCTGCAAAAGACTGCCGACGGCTATCGTGCGGTGTTCGACGAGCCTCAGCGCGCGGTCACTCCCGGCCAGTCCGTGGTGTTCTACGATGGCGAAGTCTGCCTCGGCGGCGGCGTCATCGAAGTGGCCGAACCGTCGGCTGACGGAGCACGCCCATGAGCCCGATCCAGGAGCAGTTGACCGCCCTGGGCGGCGTGTTTCTCGCGGCGGTGCTGGTGGACCGGATCGCCAAGACCGGCCAGTCCAGCGAAGCCGGCGTCAGTTGCATGCTCGGCAGCCTGCTGATTCGCGACCCCAAGGACACCCTGGAGGTCTACGGCGGCGACGACATCAACCTGCGCGACGGCTATCGCGCCCTGATCGGCGCCCTCGAACGCGACCCGAGCGCCCTGCAACGCGAGCCGCTGCGCTACGCTCTGTCGATGCTCGGCCTGGAGCGCCAGCTGGCCAAGCGCGAGGACATGCTGGAAACCATCGGCAAGCGCCTGCCGCAGATCCAGTCCCAGGTCGAACACTTCGGCCCGGCCCACGAAAACGTGGTGGCGGCCTGTGGCGCACTGTACCAGGACACCCTCAGCACACTGCGCCAACGCATCCAGGTGCATGGCGACATGCGCAACCTGCAACAGCCGAGCAATGCCTCGAAAATCCGTGCCCTGCTGCTGGCCGGTATCCGTTCGGCCCGCCTCTGGCGCCAACTGGGCGGCCATCGCTGGCAGCTGGTGATCAGCCGCCGCAAGCTGCTCAAGGAACTCTATCCGTTGATGCGTAGCGCCTGAGGCCATCGACGGAGCTTAAAAGCGCGATACGCCGGTCAGTTCGCAACGGACCGGCGGATTTTTTCATGTATGATACGCGCCCCATTTCGTTGCCTGACTGTCCGAGAACACCCCATGCAGCTCTCTTCGCTCACTGCGGTTTCCCCTGTTGACGGCCGCTACGCCGGCAAAACCCAGGCCCTGCGCCCTATTTTCAGTGAGTACGGCCTGATCCGTGCCCGCGCCCTGGTGGAAGTCCGCTGGCTCCAGCGCCTGGCCGCCCACCCGGCCATCACCGAAGTCCCGGCGTTCTCCGCCGAAGCCAACGCCGTGCTCGACACCCTGGCCGAAAACTTCGCCCTGGAGCACGCCGAGCGCGTCAAAGAGATCGAGCGCACCACCAACCACGACGTCAAGGCCATCGAGTACCTGCTCAAGGAGCAGGCCGCCAAGCTGCCTGAACTGGCCGCCGTCAGCGAATTCATCCACTTCGCCTGCACCAGCGAGGACATCAACAACCTGTCCCACGCCCTGATGCTGCGCGAAGGCCGCGACGACGTGCTGCTGCCGCTGATGCGCCAGATCGCCGAAGCCATCCGTGAGCTGGCCCGCCGCTTCGCCGCCGTGCCGATGCTGTCGCGCACCCACGGCCAGCCCGCTTCGCCGACCACCCTGGGCAAGGAACTGGCGAACGTCGTCTACCGCCTGGAGCGCCAGATCGCCCAGGTGGCCGCCGTGCCACTGCTGGGCAAGATCAACGGCGCCGTGGGCAACTACAACGCCCACCTGTCGGCCTACCCGCAAGTCGACTGGGAAGCCAACGCCCGCGCCTTCATCGAGGACGAACTTGGCCTGGTGTTCAACCCCTACACCACGCAGATCGAACCGCACGACTACATCGCCGAGCTGTTCGACGCGATCGCCCGCTTCAACACCATCCTGATCGACTTCGACCGCGACATCTGGGGCTACATCTCCCTGGGTTACTTCAAGCAGAAGACCATCGCCGGCGAAATCGGCTCCTCGACCATGCCGCACAAGGTCAACCCGATCGACTTCGAAAACTCCGAAGGCAACCTGGGTATCGCCAACGCTCTGTTCCAGCACCTGGCCAGCAAGCTGCCGATCTCCCGCTGGCAGCGGGACCTGACCGACTCCACCGTACTGCGCAACCTCGGTGTCGGCTTTGCCCACAGCGTGATCGCCTACGAAGCCAGCCTCAAGGGCATCGGCAAGCTGGAGATCAACGAGCAGAAGATCGCCGCCGACCTGGACGCCTGCTGGGAAGTCCTGGCCGAGCCGATCCAGACCGTGATGCGTCGCTACAACATCGAAAACCCGTACGAAAAGCTGAAAGAACTGACCCGTGGCAAAGGCATCAGCCCTGAAGCCCTGCAGACTTTCATCGACGGCCTCGACATGCCTGCCGACGCCAAGGCCGAGCTGAAACAACTGACCCCGGCCAACTACATCGGCAACGCCGTGGCCCAGGCCCAGCGTATCTGATCGTACGGCACCCGCTCTGAACGCCCGGCTGAGCCGGGCGTTTTTATTCCAGTCTGAAAAATACGATTTTTCAATAGGTTACACATGAATCCTGATACTCCTCTGCAACTTCTGGGCGGGCTCACCGCCCGGGAATTCCTGCGCGACTACTGGCAAAAGAAACCGCTGCTGATTCGCCAGGCGATTCCCGACTTCGAAAGCCCGATCGACGCTGACGAACTGGCCGGCCTGGCCCTGGAAGAAGAAGTCGAATCGCGCGTGATCATCGAGCATGGCGAACGTCCGTGGGAACTGCGCCGCGGTCCGTTTTCCGAGGACGCCTTCAGCCAGTTGCCGGAACGTGAGTGGACCCTGCTGGTGCAGGCGGTCGACCAGTTCGTCCCGGAAGTCGCCGAGCTGCTGGAGCATTTCCGCTTCCTGCCGAGCTGGCGGATCGACGATGTGATGATCAGCTTCGCCGCCCCGGGTGGCAGCGTCGGCCCGCACTTCGACAACTACGACGTGTTCCTGCTGCAGGGCAAGGGCAAGCGCCACTGGAAGATCGGCCAGATGTGCGATTCCGAAAGCACCCTGCTGGAGCACGCCGACCTGCGCATCCTCGCCGACTTCGAGGAAACCGAGGGTTGGGTGCTGGAACCGGGCGACATGCTCTATCTGCCACCACGCCTGGCCCACTGCGGCGTCGCCGTGGACGACTGCATGACCTACTCGGTGGGTTTCCGCGCCCCGAGCGCCGCTGAAGTGCTGACCCACTTCACCGACTTCCTCAGCCAGTTCCTGCCGGACGAAGAGCGCTACACCGATGCCGACGCCCAGCCGGCAGTCGACCCGCACCAGATTCAGCACGACGCCCTCGACCGCCTCAAGAGCCTGCTGGCCGAGCACATGAGCGACGAGCGCCTGCTGCTGACCTGGTTCGGCCAGTTCATGACCGAGCCACGCTACCCGGAACTGGTGGTCGGCCCGGAACTGGAAGAAGAAGACCTGCTCGCCGGCCTGGAGCACGGTGCCATACTGATTCGTAACCCGAGTGCACGCCTGGCCTGGTCGGAAGTCGACGACGACCTGCTGCTGTTCGCCAGCGGCCAGAGCCGTTACCTGCCAGGCAAGCTGCGCGAGCTGCTGAAGATGATCTGTGCAGCCGAAGCCCTGCACATCGACAACCTCGGCCCATGGCTGGCGGACGAGGATGGACGCAGCCTGCTGTGCGAGCTGGTCAAACAAGGAAGCGTGGGATTTGCCGATGAATAGAATTCACGTACGTGTCGCGGACTGGCAAAAGGATAACGCCGAGATTCGGCGCATTCGTGAGTCGGTGTTCATTGCCGAACAAGCTGTACCCCGGAGCTGGAGTGGGACGCGGAGGACGCCGCAGCGGTGCATTTCCTCGCCTACGAAGGCGACTTCCCGATCGGCACCGCCCGCCTGCTCCCAGACGGGCAGATCGGCCGCGTCTCGGTGCTGCGCGACTGGCGCGGCCTGAAGGTCGGCGACGCGCTGCTGCAGGCAGTGATCGGCGAAGCGGAGAAGCGTGGCCTCAAGCAGCAGATGCTCAGCGCCCAGGTGCAGGCCACGGCGTTCTACGAACGCCATGGCTTCAGCATCGTCAGCGAGGAGTTTCTCGAAGCCGGGATTCCCCACGTCGACATGGTTCGCGGCGCGGCCTGACGCCCTGCAGTTGCGGAACCGGTAAAAACGCCCCGTCATCGGGGCGTTTTGCTGTGCGCCATTCAATTTGCCGCCTGCCGCGCCGAGAAACTGTCAAACTCAATGCATCACACTCATGTGCATTGCCCAGTCAAACGCGGAGATAACGGACATGTCCCTACGCACCCTCTTCACCGGCCTGCTGCTGGCCTGCACCTTCAGCGCCCAGGCGGCCACCGAGCTGATCCCCCTGAACTACCGCACCAGCAGTGACCTGCTGCCGGTCGCGCAGAACTTCCTCGGCCAGGACGGCAAGGTCAGCGCCTACCAGAACCAGCTGATCGTCAACGCCGAACCGCGCAAGATCGGCGAACTGCGCGAATTCATCGGGCAACTGGACAAACCGGCCCGGCGCCTGCTGATCAGCGTCGACACCAGCGAAAACAACGACCAGGGTACCCAGGGCTACTCGATCAACGGCCAGGGCCAGACCCGCATCATCAGCCGCAGCACCGACAGCCGCGACGGTGGCATCCAGCAGATCCAGGCCAGCGAAGGCACCCCGGCACTGATCCAGGTCGGCCAGAGCGTGCCGCTGACCAGCAGCACCGGCCAACTCGACATCTACGGCCGCCCGCAAACCCAGACCCAGTATCGCAACGTCACCCAGGGGTTCTACGTCACCGCCAGCGTCACCGGAAACATCGTTCACCTGGCCATCAGTACCAATCGTGACCGGATGAGCCAGGAGCGTCAGGATGTAGTGAACGTACAAAGTACCGACACAACGGTCAGCGGACCACTCGGCGAATGGATCACCCTGGCCGGCGTCAACGGCCAGAGCCAGGCCGACCGCCAGGCTCTAACCCGCAGCTACTCTACCTCGAACCGTAACGACATGACTTTGCGGGTGAAAGTCGACAGCCTGGACTGAAGCACCGAAAACTGACTGTCCAGTCGTATTAGACCAAAGATGTAGTGCTTTGAAAAAAGCACTACAAAACGTTTGACGCGCCCAAAAACCGAAGGCATGATGGCCTCGCTCCCGCTAATCAGGGGCCCTGGCAAGGGCCTTCGGATCGCCGCTCTAACTCACCCACCTGAGCCGATTCGTGTCTGTACCGCCCACAAGGCGCGTTTGACGAGATTGCGACTGGAACGAAGTTGTCCCGAGGGACGGAAGCGTAATCAGGTAGAACGGCAATACCCGCAAAGCCAGCATGAGGCCCACGACGCCCCGCTGCGCCCCAAGGATCGCCCTCGCCCGCTCGTCTCCCCCTTGAGCCCATCGTTCACCCGTCGCATTTCCCGCCAGACCCGACTCGACCGCCTGAGCTTCTGGTCGGCGCGCAGCCTCTGCTCAAGCCTTTTCAGGTGCGGGCACGCGGTGGAGCAAGGAACTTTCCACAAAAGATCGACTTTTGATAGAAGACGCGACGAGGTTTATGTCCATGGCACTGACACGCGAACAGCAAATTGCAGCCCTTGAAAAAGACTGGGCTGAAAACCCGCGCTGGAAAGGCGTGACTCGCACCTACACCGCCGCTGACGTGGTTCGTCTGCGTGGCTCGATCCAGCCTGAGCACACCCTGGCCCGCCTGGGTGCCGAGAAGCTCTGGAAGCTGGTCACCCAGGGTGCCAAGCCATCCTTCCGTCCGGATAAGGATTTCGTCAACTGCATGGGCGCCCTGACCGGCGGCCAGGCCGTGCAACAGGTCAAGGCCGGTATCCAGGCGATCTACCTGTCGGGCTGGCAAGTGGCTGCGGACAACAACTCCGCCGAATCCATGTACCCCGACCAGTCGCTGTACCCGGTCGACTCGGTACCGACCGTGGTCAAGCGCATCAACAACTCGTTCCGCCGCGCCGACCAGATCCAATGGAAATCCGGCAAGAACCCGGGTGACGAAGGCTACATCGACTACTTCGCCCCGATCGTGGCCGACGCCGAAGCCGGTTTCGGCGGCGTACTGAACGCCTACGAGCTGATGAAGAGCATGATCGAGGCGGGCGCCGCCGGCGTGCACTTCGAAGACCAGCTGGCTTCGGTGAAAAAATGCGGCCACATGGGTGGCAAGGTGCTGGTACCGACCCAGGAAGCCGTACAGAAGCTGGTCGCTGCGCGCCTGGCAGCCGACGTCGCCGGCGTACCGACCATCATCCTGGCCCGTACCGACGCGAACGCCGCTGACCTGCTGACCTCCGACTGCGACCCTTACGACCAGCCGTTCGTCACCGGTACCCGCACCCAGGAAGGTTTCTACAAGGTCCGCGCCGGCCTCGACCAGGCCATCGCCCGCGGCCTGGCCTACGCACCGTATGCCGACCTGATCTGGTGCGAAACCGCCAAGCCGGACCTGGACGAAGCGCGCCGCTTCGCCGAAGCGATCAAGAAGGAATACCCGGACCAGATCCTGTCCTACAACTGCTCGCCTTCCTTCAACTGGAAGAAGAACCTGGACGACGCGACCATCGCCAAGTTCCAGCGCGAGCTGTCGGCCATGGGCTACAAGCACCAGTTCATCACCCTGGCCGGCATCCACAACATGTGGCACGGCATGTTCAACCTGGCGCACGACTACGCCCGCAACGACATGACCGCCTACGTGAAGCTGCAGGAGCAGGAATTCGCCGATGCCGCCAAGGGCTACACCTTCGTGGCGCACCAGCAGGAAGTCGGCACCGGCTACTTCGACGACATGACCACCGTGATCCAGGGCGGTACCTCCTCGGTGACCGCGCTGACCGGCTCGACCGAAGAAGAGCAGTTCCACTGAGTCGACCGAGCAAGCGGCCATTCCAGACCGTGTAAGACCTAACTGGAATGCCTGACAGACTGATGCCCCGACTGGTTCGGGGCATTTTTTTGCCTGTATCCTGCGCAGGGCCGGCGCCCCCTTTCGCGGGCAAGCCCGGCTCCTACAGAAGCAGGATCGGCGCACACAAACCTGCAGGAGCAGGGCCTGCCCGCGAAGGGGCCGGCCCGACCGCCACAACGCCCAAACATTGACCTGGCGCAGCCTTCGATCACGACAAATCGATTAAAACGTCCCCCCTTCCCGCAACTTTCAACTAGTCTCCCTATATGGCAACTAGAAACAGCCGCATTCACGAGAGCTGTTACAGTGAAAGATAAATAATATTGATTATCATTTAGAAATAGCTTTATTCGTTGCAGCCTGGATAAAACATAATTAACAAAAACCCGGCTAATGCCCGCAGTACAGGCCCTGCAGGCCCTCCAGAGGTCCCTATGTCCTTATTCCACTAAATAATTTCGCTATAGAAAATTTACTTGCCAGGTGTTTACCCATAAAATCACCCGGATTGATGGCGCTGCGACATATCGTCACTGCCTTGTTACTTTTTCAAGCTCAGAGAACCTTGCTCTCTGTTAAGGATTACCCGCATGACCGAAGCGACCGGACTCATGGCCCACAACTGGGGCTTTGCCATTTTCCTGCTCGGCGTCGTCGGCCTCTGTGCCTTCATGCTCGGTCTTTCCAGCCTCCTCGGGTCAAAAGCCTGGGGACGCAGCAAGAACGAACCGTTCGAATCCGGCATGCTGCCCACCGGCAGCGCCCGCCTGCGGCTCTCCGCCAAATTCTATCTGGTCGCGATGCTGTTCGTGATCTTCGATATCGAAGCCCTCTTTCTCTTTGCATGGTCTGTGTCGGTACGCGAAAGCGGCTGGACCGGATTCGTCGAAGCACTCGTTTTCATAGCAATTCTGTTGGCAGGTCTTGTTTACCTTTACCGAGTGGGGGCGCTGGATTGGGCTCCACAAGCTCGTCATAAGAGGCAAGCGAAGCTGAAACAATGAGGCTTTGGCAATGCAATACAATCTCACCAGAATCGACCCGGACGCTCCTAACGAGCAATATCCGATCGGCCAACGGGAAACCGTTGCCGATCCGTTAGAGGATCAAGTCCACAAGAACATTTTCATGGGCAAGCTGGAAGACGTGCTGAGTGGCGCGGTCAACTGGGGGCGCAAGAACTCCCTGTGGCCGTACAACTTCGGTCTGTCCTGCTGCTACGTGGAGATGACCACCGCCTTCACGGCACCCCACGACATCGCACGCTTCGGCGCCGAAGTTATCCGGGCATCACCACGCCAGGCCGACTTCATGGTTGTGGCCGGCACCTGCTTCGTCAAGATGGCGCCGATCATCCAGCGCCTGTACGAACAGATGCTCGAACCGAAATGGGTGATTTCCATGGGTTCGTGTGCCAACTCCGGCGGCATGTACGACATCTACTCCGTCGTTCAGGGGGTGGACAAGTTCCTGCCCGTGGACGTCTACGTGCCAGGCTGCCCGCCCCGCCCCGAGGCTTTCCTGCAAGGCTTGATGCTCTTGCAAGAGTCGATTGGCCAGGAGCGTCGCCCACTTTCCTGGGTCGTCGGTGATCAAGGCATTTACCGTGCCGAGATGCCGTCGCAAAAGGAACAGCGCCGCGAACAGCGTATCCAGGTGACCAACCTGCGCAGCCCCGACGAAGTCTGATCCAGTTCTGCTTCTTCCAAAGAAACGTGTACCTGGCTTCATTCTTTACGTTGACCGAAAGCGATAAAAAACCATGACTACAGGCAGTGCTCTGTACATCCCGCCTTACAAGGCTGACGACCAGGATGTGGTCGTCGAACTGAACAACCGTTTTGGCGCCGAGGCCTTCACCGCCCAGGCCACCCGCACCGGCATGCCGGTGCTGTGGGTGAGCCGCGCCCAACTCGTCGAAGTCCTGACCTTCCTGCGCAACCTGCCCAAGCCGTACGTCATGCTCTATGACCTGCACGGCGTGGACGAGCGTCTGCGCACCAAGCGCCAGGGCCTGCCGGCCGCCGATTTCAGCGTCTTCTATCATCTGCTCTCGATCGAGCGTAATAGTGACGTAATGATCAAGGTCGCCTTGTCCGAAAGCGACCTCAGCCTGCCCAGCGTCACCAGCATCTGGCCGAACGCCAACTGGAACGAACGCGAAGTCTGGGACATGTTCGGCATCGACTTCAAAGGCCACCCGCACCTGTCGCGCATCATGATGCCGCCGACCTGGGAAGGCCACCCGCTGCGCAAGGACTACCCTGCCCGCGCCACCGAGTTCGATCCCTACAGCCTGACCCTGGCCAAGCAGCAACTGGAAGAGGAAGCCGCGCGCTTCAATCCGGAAGACTGGGGCATGAAGCGGTCCGGTCCGAACGAGGACTACATGTTCCTCAACCTCGGCCCGAACCACCCTTCGGCCCACGGTGCCTTCCGTATCGTCCTGCAACTGGACGGTGAAGAGATCGTCGACTGCGTACCGGACATCGGCTACCACCACCGTGGTGCCGAGAAGATGGCCGAGCGTCAGTCCTGGCACAGCTTCATCCCCTACACCGACCGTATCGACTACCTCGGCGGGGTGATGAACAACCTGCCGTACGTGCTCTCGGTGGAAAAACTGGCCGGCATCAAGGTGCCGGACCGGGTCGACACCATCCGCATCATGATGGCCGAGTTCTTCCGGATCACCAGCCACCTGCTGTTCCTGGGTACCTACATCCAGGACGTCGGTGCGATGACTCCGGTGTTCTTCACCTTCACCGACCGCCAGCGCGCCTACAAGGTGATCGAGGCCATCACCGGCTTCCGTCTGCACCCGGCCTGGTACCGCATCGGTGGTGTCGCCCACGACCTGCCTCGGGGCTGGGACAAGCTGGTCAAGGAATTCGTCGAATGGCTGCCCAAGCGCCTGGACGAGTACACCAAGGCCGCCCTGCAGAACAGTATTCTCAAGGGTCGTACCATCGGCGTGGCCCAGTACAACACCAAGGAAGCCCTGGAGTGGGGCGTCACCGGTGCCGGCCTGCGTTCCACCGGTTGCGATTTCGACCTGCGCAAGGCGCGTCCGTACTCCGGCTACCAGAACTTCGACTTCGAAGTACCGCTGGCGGCCAACGGTGATGCCTACGACCGCTGCATGGTCCGCGTCGAGGAGATGCGCCAGAGCGTGCGGATCATCGACCAGTGCCTGCGCAACATGCCGGAAGGCCCGTACAAGGCGGATCACCCGCTGACCACGCCGCCGCCGAAAGAACGCACGCTGCAGCACATCGAAACCCTGATCACGCACTTCCTGCAGGTTTCGTGGGGCCCGGTCATGCCGGCCAACGAATCCTTCCAGATGATCGAGGCGACCAAGGGCATCAACAGTTATTACCTGACGAGCGATGGCGGCACCATGAGCTACCGCACCCGGATTCGTACGCCAAGCTATCCGCACCTGCAGCAGATCCCATCGGTGATCCGCGGCAGCATGGTCGCGGACCTGATCGCGTACCTGGGTAGTATCGACTTCGTTATGGCCGACGTGGACCGCTAAGCATGAACAGCACGCTCATCCAGACAGACCGTTTCGCCCTCAGCGAAACCGAGCGCTCGGCCATCGAGCACGAGATGCATCACTACGAGGACCCGCGCGCGGCGTCCATCGAAGCCCTGAAGATCGTCCAGAAGGAACGTGGCTGGGTGCCTGACGGCGCGGTCTACGCCATCGGCGAGATCCTCGGTATCCCGGCCAGCGACGTCGAAGGCGTCGCGACCTTCTACAGCCAGATCTTCCGCCAGCCGGTCGGTCGCCACGTCATTCGCGTCTGCGACAGCATGGTCTGCTATATCGGCGGCCACGAGTCGGTGGTCAGCGAAATCCAGAACAAGCTGGGCATCGGCCTCGGTCAGACCACCGCCGACGGCCGCTTCACCCTGCTGCCGGTGTGCTGCCTGGGCAACTGCGACAAGGCCCCGGCCCTGATGATCGACGACGACACCTTCGGCGACGTAACCGCCGCCGGCGTCGACAAACTGCTGGAGGGCTACGTATGACCCTGACTTCCTTCGGCCCTGCCAACCGCATCGCGCGCACGGCAGAAACCCACCCGCTGACCTGGCGCCTGCGTGACGATGCCGAGCCGGTATGGCTCGACGAGTACCAGGCCAAGAACGGCTACGCCGCCGCGCGCAAGGCCTTCGCCGACATGGCCGCCGACGATATCGTCCAGACCGTGAAGGACTCCGGCCTCAAGGGCCGCGGCGGTGCGGGCTTCCCCACCGGGGTCAAGTGGGGCCTGATGCCCAAAGACGAATCCATGAACATCCGCTACCTGCTGTGCAACGCGGATGAAATGGAGCCCAACACCTGGAAGGACCGCATGCTGATGGAGCAACTGCCCCATCAACTGATCGAAGGCATGCTGATCAGCGCCCGTGCGCTGAAGACCTACCGTGGCTACATCTTCCTGCGCGGCGAGTACGTCACCGCCGCCCGGCACCTCAACCGTGCCGTGGAAGAAGCCAAGGCTGCGGGCCTGCTGGGCAAGAACATCCTCGGCAGCGGCTTCGACTTCGAGCTGTTCGTCCACACCGGTGCCGGGCGCTACATCTGCGGTGAAGAAACCGCACTGATCAACTCCCTCGAAGGCCGCCGTGCCAACCCGCGCTCCAAGCCGCCCTTCCCTGCCGCCGTTGGCGTCTGGGGCAAGCCGACCTGCGTGAACAACGTCGAGACGCTGTGCAACGTGCCGGCGATCATCGGCAACGGCGTCGACTGGTACAAGTCCCTCGCCCGCGAAGGCAGCGAGGACCACGGCACCAAGCTGATGGGCTTCTCCGGCAAGGTGAAGAACCCGGGCCTGTGGGAATTGCCGTTCGGCGTGACCGCCCGCGAGCTGTTCGAAGACTACGCCGGTGGCATGCGCGACGGCTTCAAGCTCAAGTGCTGGCAGCCTGGCGGCGCCGGTACCGGCTTCCTGCTGCCCGAGCATCTGGATGCCCAGATGTACGCCGGCGGCATCGCCAAGGTCGGCACCCGGATGGGTACCGGCCTGGCCATGGCGGTCGACGACAGCATCAACATGGTTTCGCTGCTGCGCAACATGGAAGAGTTCTTCGCCCGTGAGTCGTGCGGTTTCTGCACCCCTTGCCGCGATGGCCTGCCGTGGAGCGTCAAGCTGCTGCGCGCCTTGGAGAAAGGCCAGGGCCAGGCCGGCGACATCGAGACCCTGCTGGGTCTGGTCGGCTTCCTCGGCCCGGGCAAGACCTTCTGTGCCCACGCACCGGGCGCCGTGGAGCCATTGGGCAGCGCAATCAAGTATTTCCGTCCGGAGTTCGAGGCCGGCATCGCCCCCGCTGGGGCTGCCGTCCCGCCTTTGGCACGGCCGATCGTAGTCGGCGCATAACACGTATCGAAGGGGGGCGGTGCATGCCGCCCTCTTCCTCGTCTGCAGCCGCGCCTAGACGCGCCAGGCGAGTACAGGATTCCATTAGCCACGCCCGCAGACGCGGGCCAACGAAGAACTTTGAACCATGGCCACTATCCACGTAGACGGCAAGGCACTCGAAGTCAACGGGGCAGACAACCTGTTACAGGCATGTCTGTCGCTGGGCCTCGACATTCCTTATTTCTGCTGGCACCCCGCTCTTGGCAGCGTCGGTGCCTGTCGCCAGTGCGCGGTCAAGCAGTACAACGACGAGAACGACACCCGTGGTCGTATCGTCATGTCCTGCATGACCCCGGCTACCGACAACACCTGGATTTCCATCGACGACGAAGAGTCCAAGGCGTTCCGCGCCAGTGTCGTCGAATGGCTGATGACCAACCACCCGCACGACTGCCCGGTCTGCGAGGAAGGCGGTCACTGCCACCTGCAAGACATGACCGTGATGACCGGCCACAACGAGCGCCGTTATCGCTTCACCAAGCGCACCCACCAGAACCAGGAACTCGGTCCGTTCATCGCCCACGAGATGAACCGCTGCATCGCCTGCTACCGCTGCGTACGCTTCTACAAGGACTACGCCGGCGGTACCGACCTGGGGGTATTCGGCGCCCACGACAACGTGTACTTCGGTCGCGTCGAAGACGGCACTCTGGAAAGCGAGTTCTCCGGCAACCTCACCGAGGTCTGCCCGACCGGCGTGTTCACCGACAAGACCCACTCCGAGCGCTACAACCGCAAGTGGGACATGCAGTTCGCCCCGAGCATCTGCCATGGCTGCTCCAGCGGTTGCAACATCAGCCCCGGTGAGCGCTACGGCGAACTGCGGCGCATCGAAAACCGTTTCAACGGTTCGGTGAACCAGTACTTCCTGTGCGACCGTGGCCGCTTCGGTTACGGCTACGTCAACCGCGCCGACCGTCCACGCCAGCCACTGCTGGCCGACGGCACCAGGCTGAGCCTGGACAACGCCCTGGACAAGGCCGCCGACCTGCTGCGCGGTCGCAACATCGTCGGTATCGGTTCGCCGCGCGCCAGCCTGGAAAGCAACTACGCGCTGCAGGAACTGGTCGGTGCCGAGCACTTCTACTCGGGTATCGAAGCGTCCGAGCTGGAGCGCATCCGCCTGGTGCTGCAAGTCCTCAAGGACAGCCCACTGCCCGTGCCGAACCTGCGCGACATCGAAGACCACGACGCCGTGTTCGTCCTCGGTGAAGACCTGACCCAGACCGCCGCCCGCCTGGCCCTGGCCCTGCGCCAGTCGGTCAAGGGCAAGGCCGAGGACATGGCCGACGCGATGCGCGTACAGCCGTGGCTCAACGCCGCGGTGAAAAACATCGGCCAGAACGCGCTGAATCCGCTGTTCATCGCCAGCCTCGCGGAAACCAAGCTCGACGACGTCGCCGAAGAGTGCGTGCACGCCGCACCGGATGACCTGGCCCGCCTCGGCTTCGCCGTGGCCCACGCCCTGGACGCCAGCGCACCGGCCGTCGAAGGCCTGGACAGCGAAGCCCGCGAACTGGCCCAGCGTATCGCCGACGCCCTGCTCGCGGCCAAGCGCCCACTGATCATCGCCGGTACCTCCCTGGGTTCCAAGGCACTGATCGAAGCCGCGGCGAACATCGCCAAGGCCCTGAAGCTGCGCGAGAAGGCAGGCTCCATCAGCCTGGTCGTGCCTGAGGCCAACAGCCTCGGCCTGGCCATGTTCGGTGGCGAGTCCGTCGATGCCGCCCTGGACGCGGTGATTTCCGGCCGTGCCGATGCCATCGTGGTGCTGGAGAACGACCTGTTCACCCGTACCGACGCCGCCAAGGTCGACGCCGCCCTCAAGGCCGCCAAGGTGGTGATCGTTGCCGACCACCAGAAGACCGCCACCACCGACCGCGCCCACCTGGTGCTGCCGGCGGCGACCTTCGCCGAAGGCGACGGCACCCTGGTCAGCCAGGAAGGCCGCGCCCAGCGCTTCTTCCAGGTCTTCGACCCGCAATACATGGACGCCAGCATCCTGGTTCACGAAGGCTGGCGCTGGCTGCACGCCCTGCGTGCGACCCTGCTGAACAAGCCGGTGGACTGGACCCAGCTGGACCACGTCACCGCCGCCTGCGCCGCCAGCGCGCCGCAACTGGCCGCTATCGTCGACGCCGCACCGTCGGCCGCGTTCCGCATCAAGGGCCTGAAACTGGCCCGCGAACCGCTGCGCTACTCCGGTCGTACCGCCATGCGCGCCAACATCAGCGTGCACGAGCCACGCACCCCGCAGGATCAGGACACCGCGTTCGCCTTCTCCATGGAAGGCTACTCGGGCTCCGCCGAACCGCGCCAGCAGGTGCCGTTCGCCTGGTCGCCGGGCTGGAACTCGCCACAGGCCTGGAACAAGTTCCAGGACGAAGTCGGCGGCCACATTCGTGCCGGTGACCCGGGCATCCGCCTGATCGAAAGCCGTGGCGACAACCTGGGCTGGTTCGCCAGCGTACCGGCTGCCTTCTCGCCATCGCGCGGCACCTGGCAGGCGGTACCGTTCTATCACCTGTTCGGCAGCGAGGAGAACTCCTCGAAGGCCGCACCGGTGCAGGAGCGTATCCCGGCCGCCTACGTCGCGCTGGCCAAGTCCGAAGCGGACCGCCTGGGCGTCAACGACGGTGCCCTGCTGAGCCTCAACGTGGCCGGCACCACCCTGCGTCTGCCGCTGCGCGTCAATGAACAACTGGGCGCTGGCCTGGTAGCCCTGCCGGCTGGCCTGGCCGGTATCCCGCCGGCGATTTTCGGCAAATCCGTTGACGGTCTGCAGGAGGCGGCTCAATGACCTGGTTCACCCCTGAAGTGATTGACGTGATCCTCACGGTCATCAAGGCCATCGTGGTCCTGCTGGCCGTGGTGGTCTGCGGCGCACTGCTGAGCTTCGTCGAACGTCGCCTGCTGGGCTGGTGGCAGGACCGCTACGGTCCGAACCGCGTCGGCCCGTTCGGCATGTTCCAGATCGCCGCCGACATGCTGAAGATGTTCTTCAAGGAAGACTGGACCCCACCGTTCGCCGACAAGGTGATCTTCACCCTGGCACCGGTGGTCGCCATGAGCGCCCTGCTGATCGCCTTCGCGATCATCCCGATCACCCCGACCTGGGGTGTGGCGGACCTGAACATCGGCCTGCTGTTCTTCTTCGCCATGGCCGGCCTGTCGGTGTACGCCGTACTGTTCGCCGGCTGGTCGAGCAGCAACAAGTACGCCCTGCTCGGCAGTCTGCGGGCCTCGGCCCAGACCGTTTCGTACGAAGTGTTCATGGGCCTGTCGCTGATGGGCATCGTGGTCCAGGTCGGCTCGTTCAACATGCGCGACATCGTTGAATACCAGGCCCAGCACCTGTGGTTCATCATCCCGCAGATCTTCGGTTTCCTGACCTTCTTCATCGCCGGCGTGGCCGTGACTCACCGTCACCCCTTCGACCAGCCGGAAGCGGAACAGGAACTGGCCGACGGCTACCATATTGAATACGCCGGCATGAAATGGGGCATGTTCTTCGTTGGCGAGTACATCGGCATCATCCTGATCTCGGCACTGCTGGTCACCCTGTTCTTCGGTGGCTGGCACGGTCCGTTCGGCATCCTGCCGCAACTGTCGTTCGTCTGGTTCGCCCTGAAGACCGCGTTTTTCATCATGATGTTCATCCTGCTGCGCGCCTCGATCCCGCGCCCACGGTATGACCAGGTGATGGACTTCAGCTGGAAATTCTGCCTGCCACTGACCCTGATCAATATGCTGGTGACCGCTGCGCTCGTGTTGTTGAACACGCCCGCCGGCGCGGTTCAGTGAGGATTTGACCCATGTTCAAATATATTGGTGACATCGTTAAGGGTACCGGTACCCAGCTGCGAAGCCTGGTGATGATTTTCGGCCATGGCTTTCGCAAGCGCGACACCCTGCAATACCCGGAAGAGCCGGTCTACCTGCCACCGCGCTACCGCGGCCGCATCGTCCTGACCCGCGACCCCGATGGCGAAGAGCGCTGCGTGGCGTGCAACCTGTGTGCCGTGGCCTGCCCGGTCGGTTGCATCTCCCTGCAGAAGGCCGAGACCGACGACGGTCGTTGGTACCCGGAGTTCTTCCGCATCAACTTCTCGCGCTGCATTTTCTGTGGTCTCTGCGAGGAAGCCTGCCCGACCACCGCGATCCAGCTGACGCCGGATTTCGAAATGGCCGAGTTCAAACGTCAGGATCTGGTTTACGAAAAGGAAGATCTGCTGATCTCCGGCCCCGGCAAGAACCCTGACTACAACTTCTATCGTGTTGCAGGTATGGCCGTTGCCGGCAAGCCGAAAGGCGCCGCCCAGAACGAAGCCGAACCGATCAACGTGAAGAGCTTGCTGCCTTAAGGAAGAAAGATGGAATTCGCTTTCTATTTCGCATCGGGTATCGCAGTGGTGTCCACGCTTCGCGTGATCACCAACACCAACCCCGTGCACGCCCTGCTCTACCTGATCATTTCGCTGATCGCCGTGGCGATGACCTTCTTCAGCCTCGGCGCCCCGTTCGCCGGCGCCCTGGAAGTGATCGCCTACGCCGGCGCCATCATGGTGCTGTTCGTCTTCGTGGTGATGATGCTCAACCTCGGGCCCGCCTCGGTGCTGCAGGAACGCACCTGGCTCAAGCCCGGGATCTGGATCGGGCCGGTGATCCTCGCCGCCCTGCTGCTGGCCGAACTGCTGTACGTGCTGTTCAGCCACAGCAGCGGTGTCGGCATCGGTCAAACCACCGTAGGCGCCAAGGCCGTGGGCATCAGCCTGTTCGGTCCATACCTGCTGGTCGTAGAACTGGCCTCGATGCTGCTGCTCGCCGCAGCCATCACGGCTTTCCACCTGGGCCGCAACGAGGCGAAGGAGTAATACGATGCCTGCTATCCCTCTGGAACATGGTCTGGCCGTCGCCGGCATCCTGTTCTGCCTCGGCCTGGTCGGCCTGATGGTCCGCCGCAACATTCTCTTCGTGCTGATGAGCCTGGAAGTGATGATGAACGCCGCCGCATTGGCCTTCATCGTCGCGGGCGCACGCTGGGCGCAACCGGATGGACAGATCATGTTCATCCTGGTGATCAGCCTGGCAGCCGCCGAGGCCAGTATCGGCCTGGCGATCCTGCTGCAACTGTATCGCCGCTTCCACACGCTCGATATCGACGCTGCCAGTGAGATGCGCGGATGAACATGATCTTTCTGACTTTCGTATTCCCCCTGATCGGTTTCCTGCTGCTGTCGTTCTCCCGTGGACGTCTCTCGGAAAACCTCTCGGCCCTGATCGGCGTCGGCTCCATCGGCCTGTCGGCGATCGTCGCCGCCTACGTGATCTGGCAGTTCAACGTCGCGCCTCCTGAAGGCGGCCACTACACCCTGGTGCTGTGGCAGTGGATGTCGGTGGAGGGCTTCGCCCCCAACTTCGCCCTGTACATCGACGGCCTGTCGATCACCATGCTCGGTGTGGTGGTCGGGGTGGGTTTCCTGATCCACCTGTTCGCCTCCTGGTACATGCGCGGTGAAGACGGCTACTCGCGCTTCTTCTCCTACACCAACCTGTTCATCGCCAGCATGCTGTTCCTGGTGCTCGGCGATAACCTGCTGTTCGTGTACTTCGGCTGGGAAGGCGTGGGCCTGTGCTCCTACCTGTTGATCGGTTTCTACTACAGCAACCGCAACAACGGTAATGCGGCACTGAAGGCGTTCATCGTCACCCGCATCGGCGACGTGTTCATGGCCATCGGCCTGTTCATCCTGTTCCAGCAGTTGGGCACGCTGAATATCCAGGAACTGCTGGTCAAGGCGCCTGAGCACTTCAAGGTCGGCGACTTCTGGATCGTGCTGGCGACCCTGCTGCTGCTCGGTGGTGCGGTCGGTAAATCGGCCCAACTGCCCCTGCAGACCTGGCTGGCCGACGCGATGGCCGGTCCTACCCCGGTTTCGGCACTGATCCACGCCGCGACCATGGTGACCGCCGGTGTCTACCTGATCGCCCGTACCCACGGCCTGTTCGCCCTGGCGCCGGATATCCTGCATCTGGTGGGAATCGTCGGTGGCGTGACCCTGGTTCTCGCCGGCTTCGCCGCGCTGGTTCAGACCGACATCAAGCGTATCCTCGCCTACTCGACCATGAGCCAGATCGGCTACATGTTCCTGGCCCTGGGCGTCGGCGCCTGGGAAGGCGCGATCTTCCACCTGATGACCCACGCCTTCTTCAAGGCCCTGCTGTTCCTTGCCTCCGGTGCGGTGATCGTCGCCTGCCACCACGAGCAGAACATCTTCAAGATGGGCGGTCTGTGGAAAAAACTGCCACTGGCCTACGCCAGCTTCATCGTCGGTGGTGCCGCCCTGGCCGCCCTGCCGATCGTGACCGCCGGCTTCTACTCCAAGGACGAAATCCTCTGGGAAGCCTTCGCCAGCGGTAACCATGGCCTGCTGTACGCCGGCCTGGTCGGTGCGTTCATGACCTCGCTGTACACCTTCCGCCTGATCTTCATCGCCTTCCACGGCGAAGCCAAGACCGAAGCCCATGCCGGCCACGGTATCTCCCACTGGCTGCCGCTGGGCGTGCTGATCGTGCTGTCGACCTTCGTCGGTGCCTGGATTCACCCACCACTGGCCGGCGTACTGCCGGAAAGCGCCGGTCACGCCGGCGGCGAAGCCAAGCACAGCCTGGAAATCGCCTCGGGCGCCATCGCCCTGGCCGGTATCCTGCTGGCTGCGGTGCTGTTCCTGGGCAAGCGTCGCTTCGTGACGGCCATCGCCAACAGCGGCATCGGACGCATCCTTTCGGCCTGGTGGTTCGCCGCCTGGGGCTTCGACTGGATCTACGACAAACTGTTCGTCAAGCCTTACCTGGCGATCAGCCATGTGCTGCGCAAAGACCCGCTCGACCAGACCATCGGCCTGATCCCGCGCCTGGCCAAGGGCGGTCACACCGCCCTGAGCCGCAGCGAGACCGGTCAACTGCGTTGGTATGCCGCGTCGATCGCCGCTGGTGCAGTCGTGGTGCTCGGCGCCATCGTACTGGTAGCGGTCTGACTATGAACCTTGCGACATTGCGAAAGGAATTGAGCCCGTCATGATTCTGCCTTGGCTAATCCTGATCCCCTTCATCGGCGGCCTGCTGTGCTGGCTGGGTGAGCGCACCAGCGCCACCCTCCCCCGCTGGATTGCGCTGCTGACCATGACCCTCGAACTCGCCCTCGGCCTCTGGCTGTGGGCGCACGGGGATTACCACCTGGCACCGGCGCCTGGCGCCGATCCGACCTGGGCCATCGAGTTCAGGCACGTCTGGATCCAGCGCTTCGGCATCAACGTGCACCTGGCCCTCGACGGCCTGTCGCTGCTGATGATCCTGCTGACCGGCCTGCTGGGTATCCTCTCGGTACTCTGCTCGTGGAAAGAGATCCAGCGCCACGTGGGCTTCTTCCACCTGAACCTGATGTGGATCCTGGGCGGTGTCGTCGGCGTGTTCCTCGCCCTCGACCTGTTCATGTTCTTCTTCTTCTGGGAAATGATGCTGGTGCCGATGTACTTCCTCATCGCGCTCTGGGGTCACAGTTCCTCCGATGGCAAGAAGACCCGGATCTACGCGGCGACCAAGTTCTTCATCTTCACCCAGGCTTCCGGCCTGATCATGCTGGTGGCGATCCTCGGCCTGGTGCTGGTGAACTTCAACAACACCGGCGTGATCACCTTCAACTACGCCGACCTGCTGAAGACCAAGATGTCACATGGCGTCGAGTACCTGCTGATGCTCGGTTTCTTCATCGCCTTCGCGGTGAAGCTGCCGGTGGTACCGTTCCACTCCTGGCTGCCTGATGCCCACGCCCAGGCACCGACCGCCGGTTCCGTCGACCTCGCCGGTATCCTGCTGAAGACCGCGGCCTACGGCCTGCTGCGTTTCGCCCTGCCGCTGTTCCCGAACGCTTCGGCCGAGTTCGCGCCGATCGCCATGACCCTGGGTCTGATCGGGATCTTCTACGGTGCCTTCCTGGCCTTCGCCCAGACCGACATCAAGCGCCTGATCGCCTTCTCCAGCGTCTCGCACATGGGCTTCGTGCTGATCGGTATCTACTCCGGCAGCCAGCAGGCCCTGCAAGGCGCGGTGATCCAGATGCTGGCCCACGGCCTGTCGGCAGCGGCCCTGTTTATCCTCAGCGGCCAGTTGTACGAGCGCACCCACACCCGCGACATGCGTGAAATGGGCGGCCTGTGGTCGAAGATCGCCTACCTGCCGGCCATCAGCCTGTTCTTCGCCGCCGCCTCCCTGGGGCTGCCGGGTACCGGCAACTTCGTCGGCGAGTTCCTGATCCTGATCGGTACCTTCGTCAGCGCGCCATGGATCACCGCCATCGCCACGTCCGGCCTGGTGTTCGGTTCGGTCTACTCGCTGATCATGATCCACCGCGCCTACTTCGGCCCGGCCAAGTCCGATGAAGTGCTGCACGGTATGGACGGTCGTGAACTGACCATGGTGCTCGGCCTTGCAGTACTGCTGATCTACCTCGGCGTGTACCCGCAACCGTTCCTCGACACCTCTGCCGCCACCATGCATGGCGTGCAGCAGTGGCTCGGCACCGCCTTCACTCAACTCGCTTCGGCCCGGTAAGAGCGCTATGGAATTCACGATTCAACACTTTATCGCGCTGGCGCCGCTGTTGATCACCAGCCTCACCATTATCGTGGTGATGCTGGCGATCGCCTGGCGTCGTAACCACTCACAGACCTTCCTGCTGTCCTGTGCCGGTCTCAACCTGGCGCTGCTGTCGATTCTGCCAGCGCTGAAAGTCGCCCCGCTGGCGGTGACCCCGCTGGTCCAGATCGACGATTTCGCCTGCCTGTACATGGCGCTGATCCTGGTCGCCACCCTGGCTTGCGTCACTCTCGCCCACGCCTACCTGGGCGATGGCGGTTCGGGCTACCCGGGCAACCGTGAAGAACTGTACCTGCTGATCCTGATGGCCGCCGCCGGTGGCCTGGTACTGGTCAGCGCGCAGCAACTGGCCAGCCTGTTCATCGGCCTGGAACTGCTCTCGGTACCGGTCTACGGCCTGGTGGCCTACGCGTTCTTCAACAAGCGTTCGCTGGAAGCCGGTATCAAGTACATGGTGCTGTCGGCCGCCGGTTCCGCGTTCCTGCTGTTCGGTATGGCCCTGCTCTACGCCGAAGCCGGCACCCTGAGCTTCACCGGTATCGGCCAGGCCCTGGCGGCCACCGGCCTGCCAAGCCCGATCGCCCAATTGGGCCTGGGCATGATGTTGGTCGGCCTGGCGTTCAAGCTGTCGCTGGTACCGTTCCACCTCTGGACCCCGGACGTCTACGAAGGCGCCCCGGCACCGGTAGCGGCCTTCCTGGCCACCGCCAGCAAGGTCGCCGTGTTCGCCGTGATGATTCGCCTGTTCCAGATCTCGCCGGTGGCCAGCAGCGGCGTACTGAGCAACGTCCTGGCGGTCATCGCCGTAGCCTCGATCCTGGTCGGTAACCTGTTGGCGCTGACCCAGAGCAACCTCAAGCGTCTGCTCGGTTACTCGTCCATCGCCCACTTCGGCTACCTGCTGATCGCCCTGGTGGCGAGCAAGGGCCTGGCGCTGGAAGCCATGGGCGTGTACCTGGTCACCTACGTGATCACCAGCCTCGGCGCCTTCGGCGTGATCACCCTGATGTCCTCGCCGTACAACGGTCGCGACATGGATGCCCTGTACGAGTACCGCGGCCTGTTCTGGCGCCGTCCGTACCTGACCGCCGTACTGACCGTGATGATGCTGTCACTGGCCGGCATCCCGCTGACAGCCGGCTTCATCGGCAAGTTCTACATCATCGCGACCGGTGTCGAGTCCCAGCACTGGTGGCTGATCGGCTCCCTGGTGGTCGGTAGCGCCATCGGCGTCTTCTACTACCTGCGCGTGATGGTCACCCTGTACCTGATCGAGCCGAACCTGCGTCGTCACGATGCCCAACTGCACTGGGAACAACGTGCGGGTGGCGTGATGCTGCTGGCGATCGCGATCCTGGCCTTCTTCCTCGGCGTGTACCCGCAACCGCTGCTGGAACTGGTGCAACACGCGGTCCTGGCCAGCTAAGCAAACGGCCAGCCGGACCCGACACCCCGCCCGAGGCAACTCTGGCGGGGTGTTTTGTTTTCAGGGCCTGCCGAATGCGTTGCGAACCATTCTCGACTTCTATAGGCTGGCCCGCCCTGTTCCGCCGAGCCCCTGTTGATGCGCACCGCCCTCCCCTCTTCCCTGCTCCCTCTCGCCCTGTTGTGCAGCGCGCCATTGCAAGCCGCCCCCGTCTCCGTCGAGTTGGGCGAAGTGCAGGTGCGCAGCGAAGAGGTCAGCGAGCTCGATGAGGCCCGCGAGCAGTTGCAGCAGGTGCCCGGCGCCAGCAACCTGGTCGATCTGAGCAAGGTCGAGAATGGCCGAGTCGCCAGCAACCAGGACGTGCTCGCCTACCAGCCGGGGGTCTATGCCCAGTCGGCCGGCAACGACGGTACCAAGGTGTCGATTCGTGGCTCGGGCATCAACCGCGCGCCCGGCGCCCACGGCTCGGGTGTCTACACGATGTTCGACGGCCTGCCGCTGACCGGTCCCGGCGGCACACCCTACGAGTTGTTCGAGCCGCTGTGGCTGAGCCGCGCCGAAGTGTTGCGCGGTGCCAACGGTTTCGAGCGCGGCTCGCTGGCCCTCGGTGGCGCCATCGACTACATCACCCACACCGGGCGGGATGCCGCGCCCCTGCAGGTGCGCTACGAGACCGGCAGCCATGGCTACCGCAAACGCCAGATCAGCTCCGGCCAGGTGCTGGGCGACCTGGATTACTACGTGTCACTGACAGACTCGGACTACGACGGCTACCAGGACCATACCAAGGGCAGCAGCAAGGGCATTGCGGCGAACGTCGGCTACCGCTTCAGCCCGGAACTGGAAACGCGCCTCTACCTGCGCTATCGGGAGACCGACAACGAGCTGGCCGGACGGGTGACCCAGGAGCAGATCAAGCACCATCCGCACGCGGCCAACCCGTCTTACGTCAACCGCGACGATAGCCGTCCACAACCGGGCAGTACTTGGCTGGGCAGCAAGACCACGATGTACCTGGACGACGACTCGAAACTGGAGGTCGGGCTGGTCTATCACGACTATCCAATGGATCTGCGCGAAGGCCCCAACCGCCTCAAGGTGGCCTACACCGATGTCAGCGGTACCTTGAACTACCTTCGTCGCGACACGCTGTTCGGCCGGGAGAGCAAGACCACCGTAGGCTGGCGCAGCACCAAGCACTTGCCCAACAGCGGTGCCTCGGAATACGTGCGGATCCCTTCCGGCAACACCACCGGCTATCCGGTCGGGACCAAGATCCGCGATTTCAGCTACCAGGGTTCGGACAACGTGCTGCACGCCAGCAATGACCTGGAACTGGTGCCCGATCTCTGGCTGACCACCGGCCTGGCGATGATCTATACCCGCCGTGAAAGCGATGTGAGCTATCCGGCCAGTGGCGGCAAGGTCAGCCAGCATGACTGGGACTACGCGCCGCGCGTGGGCCTGCGTTACGAGTTCAGCCCGCAGTTGCAGGTGTACGGCAATCTCAGCCGCTCGGTCGAGCCACCGCATCCGTGGTCGTTGATCTGGAGTTCGGGCACCTACTTCGGTCGAGATGCTGGTCCGGCCTACGGCCGGCAAAGCACACCGATCAAACTGCAGAACCAGACCGCAACCACCCTGGAACTGGGCAGCCGCGGCGAGTCCTGGCTCGGCAAGTGGGATCTGGCCTGGTACTACTCGGCGGTACGCCATGAGCTGCTGACCGTGGAGATGCAGGCTGCCACGCAGACCACAGGCCCGATCACCGGCGAAGTAAATGCCAGCCCTACCGTGCACCAGGGCATCGAAGCCGGCCTGGACAGCCTGCTGTGGGAGCGTCCGGCCCTGGGCAAGGTCAGCCTGCGCCAGGCCTATACCCTCAGCGACTTCCATTACCGCGATGACCGCGCCTTCGGCGACAACCGCCTGCCCGGTATCCCGCAGCATTACTATCAGGCCGAGATCCGCTACGACCATCCGACCGGGATCTATGTCGGTCTGAACACCCAGGTCGCCTCGCGCATGGCCGTGGACTACGCCAACTCACGCTACGCCTCGTCCTACGCGCTGTTCGGCGCCACCCTGGGCTACGCCTCGCCCAAGCAGGACTGGCAGACCTGGCTGGACCTGCGCAATCTCACCAACCAGCACTACGCCGCGCTGGTGGTGCCGGGCTACGACGACAAGGGGGCCGACGCGGCGCGTTCGGTGCCGGGCGAAGGCATGGGGGTGTACGCCGGAATTTCCTACAGTTTCAGGTGATTGGGTCGAAGCCAGGGCCCTTTCGCGGGCAAGTCGGATCGCCGCACCGCCGGCTCCTACAGAGGCGCGCGCTCAGGAGGGCAATCTCACGCGTTTCTTGTTCTCGGTGAAGATATCCCAGCTGGAGAGGAACAGGGCGGCGATCAACGGCCCGATGACGAAGCCGTTCAGCCCGAATACCGACAACCCGCCCAGGGTGCTGACCAGGATCAGGTAATCGGGCATGCGCGTGTCCTTGCCCACCAGGATCGGCCGCAGCAGGTTGTCCACCAGCCCGATCACGAACACGCCGAACAGCGCCAGCACCACGCCTTGCCAGATCGCCCCGCTCAGCAGGAAGTACACGGCCACCGGCGCCCAGACGATCCCCGCCCCCACCGCCGGCAGCAGCGAAAGACACCCCATGACCACCGCCCAGAGCAGGGCACTGGGGATATCCAGCAGCCAGAAGATCAACCCGCCAAGGCCGCCCTGGGTCACCGCCACCACCAGGTTGCCCTTCACCGTGGCACGCACCACGCGGTTGAACTTCAGTTGCAGGCGACGTTTCTGCTGTTCGGCCAGTGGCACCGCCGTACGGATCCGCCGCACCAGTTCCGGGCCGTCGCGCAGGAAGAAGAACAACAGGTAGAGCATGATGAAAAAGCTCACCACGAACTCGAAGGTGCCCTGCCCGACGCTGACGGCCTGGCTGGCCAGGAACTGACTGCCCTGGGTCACGCCCTCGACCACCTTGGCCTGCAGCCCATCGAGATCCCCCAGGCCGAAGCGATCGAGCAGCCGTTGAAACGAGCCTGGCAGCAGGTGCTTGAACTGCGCCACGTGGCCGGCGATGTCCAAGCGACCGCTTTCGATACTCTGGTACAACGCGGTCCCTTCCTGTACCAGCAACACGCCTATGACAATCACCGGCAGCACGGCGATCAGCAGGCAGGCTCCCAGGGTGCACAACGATGCGAGGTTACGCCGGGCCTTCAGCCGCAGCAGCAGGCGGCGCTGCAAGGGCGCGAAGACGATCCCGAGAATGACCGCCCAGAACACCGCGCCATAGAACGGCTGGAGAATCCAGAGGAAGGCCACGGTCACCAGCGCCAGCAGCACCAGCAGGAATTTGTTGTGCAGAGAAGCTTCGCTCATGTCCGGTCCATGTCGGGAAAACGCAGGGGCGCAGGGCACCCAACGATTTAGTCAGGCCAACGCGGCGATTCGTTCACAAAGTCTGGATCCAGATCAATAAAACCAGAATCCGGAAGGTTTAATCTCGCGCCCTTTTGCCGACGGTCCGCACATGCCCTTCCCTGCCCCCGAACTGCTGGCTCCGGCCGGCACCCTCAAGAACATGCGCTACGCCTTCGCCTATGGCGCCGACGCCGTCTATGCCGGCCAGCCGCGCTACAGCCTGCGGGTGCGCAACAACGAGTTCGACCACGCCAACCTGGCCCTCGGCATCCGCGAAGCCCAGGCCCAGGGCAAGCGCTTCTACGTGGTGGTGAACATCGCCCCGCACAACGCCAAGCTCAAGACCTTTCTCAAGGACCTGGCGCCGGTGATCGAGATGGCGCCGGACGCGCTGATCATGTCCGACCCGGGCCTGATCATGCTGGTGCGCCAGCACTTTCCGCAGATGCCGATTCACCTGTCGGTGCAGGCCAACACGGTGAACTGGGCCAGCGTGCAGTTCTGGCAGCAGATGGGCCTGACGCGAATCATCCTGTCCCGGGAGCTGTCCCTGGAGGAGATCGAGGAAATTCGCCAACAGGTACCGGACATGGAACTGGAGGTGTTCGTTCACGGCGCGCTGTGCATGGCCTATTCCGGGCGCTGCCTGCTATCGGGCTACATGAACCGGCGCGATGCCAACCAGGGCACCTGCACCAACGCCTGTCGCTGGAAATACAGTGCGCAGCCGGCTACGGAAAACCTCACCGGCGAGATCGTCAAGGTTTTCGAGCCCGAAGTGGTCGAGCCGACCCTTGGCCTCGGAGCGCCGACCGACCAGGTGTTCCTGCTGCAGGAGGCCAACCGCCCCGAAGCGTCGATGCCGGCCTTCGAGGACGAGCACGGCACCTACATCATGAACGCCAAGGACCTGCGCGCGGTGCAGCATGTCGAGCGCCTGGCACGGATGGGCGTGCATTCGCTGAAGATCGAGGGCCGGACCAAGTCGCACTTCTACTGCGCGCGGACCACCCAGGTCTACCGCCAGGCGATCGACGACGCGGTGGCTGGGCGCGAGTTCGACCGCGGCCTGATGACCGACCTCGAATCACTGGCCCAACGCGGCTATACCGAGGGTTTCCTGCGTCGGCACGTGCATGACGAGTACCAGAACTACCAGAACGGCAGCTCGGTTTCCGAGCGCCAGCAGTTCGTCGGCGAACTGACCGGCGTGCGCCGCGAGCGGCTGGCGGAGGTCAAGGTGAAGAACCGTTTCGAGTTGGGCGACCATCTGGAACTGATGACGCCCAGGGGAAACTTTCATTTCGACCTGGGTGAGTTGCGCAATGGCAACGGCGAGGCGATCGAGGTGGCGCCGGGGGATGGGCACACGGTTTACCTGCCGATTCCGGATCAGGTCGAGCTGGAGTTCGGGTTGTTGATGCGCGATATCCAGGTCGGTCCGTAAAATCCACTGAGGCTGCGGTGGCCTCTTCGCGGATAAACCCCACAGTGTCGAGCCTTCCTCGGTGTACGACTCAACGCTGAGCAGGATTTATCCGCGAAGAACGATAACGCCGGTCTCAGATCCGGAACTGCCCCACCAGTTTGCCCAAACGCTGCCCCAGGTCCGCCAGACTGCGGGAAGTCTGCGCGCCCTGCTGGGTCTGGTCCGCGACGTTATCCACCGCCACCGCGATCTGGTGCACGCTGCGGTTGATCTCCTCGGCCACCGCCGTCTGCTCCTCGGCAGCACTGGCGATCTGTGCGTTCATCGCGTTGATAGTCCCGATCAGTTGCGCGATGGTATCCAGCGAAGCCCCCGCCTCGTTGGCCTTCACCGAGGTACCGTCCCCAGCCTCGCTGGAACGGCGCATCGCCTCCACCGCCGACTGCGTCCCCGACTGCAGGCGATCGATCATGCCCTGGATTTCCTGGGTGCTCTGCTGGGTCCGGCTGGCCAATGCCCGCACCTCGTCCGCGACCACCGCAAAACCGCGCCCCGCCTCACCGGCGCGGGCGGCCTCGATCGCCGCGTTGAGGGCCAGCAGGTTGGTCTGTTCGGCGATCGAACGGATCACCCCGAGCACACTGACGATCGACGTCACGTCCTGCTGCAGGCTGTCCAGTGACACGCCACTGTGGCGAATGTCCTTCACCAGCGCATGAATCTGCTCGATGCTGCCATCGACCACCCGCTTGGCCGCCTGGCCTTCGGCGTCGGTCTGCTGGGCCGCGACCGCGGCGCCCTGGGCACTGCGGGCCACTTCCTGGGCCGCCGAGGACATCTGGTTGATCGCCGTGGCGACCTGATCGGTCTCGTGCCGCTGACGCTCCATCGCCTCTTCCGAACGGTTGGCCTGTTCGGATACCTGGCCGACCAAACCGGTCAACTGCCCGGTCATCTCGGTGATCTGCCGCACCAGGCTGTGGATCTTCTCGACGAAGCGGTTGAACGACCCGGCCAACTGCCCGAGTTCGTCCTGGCTGGTGATTGCCAGGCGATGGGTGAGATCGCCCTCGCCTGCGGCGATATCGTCCAGGTTGGCTTTCATCAGCACCAGGGGCCGCAGGATGGTATTGGCCACCAGCATCCCCACGATGGCAATCACCAGCAGCACCAGCAAGGCAATACCGACGATGCTCAGAACCACGCCCTCCATGCGTTCGGTGATCTTGGCCCGGACTACCGCGACCTGGGCTTCGATCCCGTCGAGGTTGACCGAGGAGCCGACCGCCATGTCCCACTTGTCCAGATACTCGGTGTAACCCAGCTTGGGCACCAGTACCGATTCCTTGCCCGGCAGCGGCGAGCTGTATTCCAGGTAGTGGGTGCCATTCTTGGCCACCTCGACCAGGCCGCGGTTGACATACACGCCATTGGGATCGCGAGTGTCCTTGAAACTTTTGCCCAGCCCGTCGGGGCTGTCACTCTTGAACAAGCGGACGATCTGCGAGTCGTAGCCGAAAAAGTAGCCGTCCTTGCCGTACTTGATGCTCGAAAGCAGCTTGATGGCCTGGTCGCGGGAAGCCTGGTCACCGGGCGCGGACGCATCGTAGAGCGGCTTGATCGCCGTCATCGCCACCGCGACATAGCTCTTGAGGGTCGCCCGGGCTTCGGCGATCAGTTGCTGGCGGGTTTCCTCGACCTCATGGCGCGCCTGATTCTGCAGAATCAACGCAGTGGTCAGGCTGATCACCACCGCAAACACCAGGACCGGCAAGACGGCGAGGGACAGGACTTTGGCCTTGAGACTCAGGCGCATGGGGATGCTCTCTTATTATTGGGCTGGTAACGGTTTAACGGCCTGAATCGCGGAAAGTTGAGCAGCCCGCACGCCCGTGCAGATGCAGGAAATAGTCGAAGTTCCTCGTTTTCCCGACAGTAAATCGACCTTTTACGACGTATTGTCGATTTTCATCGATGTTCATTCGATGGGATAAAGCCACCCTTCGTTGACGCCGGTCATTGTTTTTTATTTGAACATTCAAATAAAGAAAAAATCAGGCATGCCGTTAACCTTCCAAACCTCTGCATTTCAAAGAATAAGGACGTCGTTACATGTCGCTCAGACAGCTTTCCATCCAATGGAAGATCACCCTGCTCGCCGGGCTCTGCCTGTTGGGGATCGTCACGCTGCTGGTCAGCCTCTCGCTCTACCGCATGAAGCACAGTTCGGAACTGGTCAAGGCCTCGAGCATGGAAATGCTCAACGAGGCCGCCCAGGCGCGTATCGAGGCCCAGGGCGAAGTCCAGGCGCTGATCATCCGCCGCCAGTTCATGGATGCCTACCAATACGGCAACGGTTTCGCCCGCCAGGTGCTGTTTCTGCGCGAACAGGCCCAGAAGCGCTTTCTCGACGCCTTCGATCTGCGCGAGGACCTGACCCGCCAGGTGAAGGCCGCCCTGCAGGCCAACCCCGACCTGCTGGGGCTGTCCCTGGTGTTCGAAGCCAATGCGCTGGACGGCAAGGACGAACTGTTCGCCGGCCAGAAGAAACTCGGCAGCAACGAAAAGGGCCGCTTCGCCCTCTACTGGTCGCAACCGACCGCCGGCAGGCTGACCTCCATGTCGCTGCCGGAAAGCGACATGAGCGACACCAGCACCGGCCCCAGCGGCCAACCGAACAACACCTGGTTCACCTGCCCGCGCACCACCCTCAAGCCGTGCGTGATCGAGCCGTACTTCTACGAAATCGACGGCCACAACGTGCTGATGACCAGCATCGTCTTTCCGTTGCAGTTCGAGGGCAAGGTGATCGCCTCGCTGTCGGTGGACATCAACCTCGACAGCCTGCAAGCGGTCAGCCAGCAGGCGAGCAGCAAGCTCTACGATGGCCAGACCAGCGTCAGTATCCTCAGCCCCGTCGGCCTGCTCGCCGGCTACAGCCCGGATGCCAGCAAGCTCAGCCAGCGCCTGGACAAGGTCGATAGCCTCGACGGCGCCGCGCTGATCCAGCAACTGGCCAACAGCAGTGAGACACAGGTCTTGCGTACCCACCAGCAACTGAAGATCCTCGCGCCCTTCCAGCCGATCCCCGGCGGCAAGCCCTGGGGCGTGCTGCTCGATGTGCCGCAGAAGGTACTGGTGGGACCGGCCGAGGCGCTCAAGGCGCAGCTCGACGAGCGCGGCGCCGCCGGCACCCTGATCGAATCCGGCCTCGGCCTGCTGGCGGCGGTGATCGGCCTGCTGCTGGTCTGGCTCACCGCACGCAGCGTGACCCGGCCGATTCTCGCCGTCGCCCACATGCTGCAAGACATCGCCAGTGGCGAAGGCGACCTGACCCGCCGCCTGCACTATGACAAGCAGGACGAACTGGGCCGGTTGGCCGGCTGGTTCAACCGTTTCCTCGATAAACTCCAACCGGTGATCGCCGAGGTCAAGCGCTCGGTCCAGGACGCCCGCGGCACCGCCGACCAGTCCGCCGCCATCGCCACCCAGACCAGCGCCGGCATGGAACAGCAGTACCGCCAGGTCGACCAGGTCGCCACCGCCTCCCACGAGATGAGCGCCACCGCCCAGGATGTCGCCCGCAGCGCCGCCCAGGCCGCACAAGCCGCCCGTGATGCCGACCAGGCGACCCGCCAGGGACTGACCGTGATCGACCGTACCACCAGCAGCATCGGTCACCTGGCTGCCGACATGAGCGATGCCATGGGCCAGGTCGAAGGGTTGGCGGCCAACAGCGAGAAGATCGGCTCGGTCCTCGAAGTGATTCGCGCCATCGCCGAGCAGACCAACCTGCTGGCCCTCAACGCGGCGATCGAGGCCGCCCGCGCCGGTGAGGCCGGACGCGGTTTCGCGGTGGTCGCCGATGAAGTGCGCAACCTGGCCCGGCGCACCCAGGAGTCGGTCGAGGAGACCCGCCAGGTCATCGAAGAGCTGCAGAACGGCACCCGCGAGGTGGTCAGTTCGATGGGCAACAGTCATCGCCAGGCCCAGGGCAGTGTCGAGCAGGTCAGCCAGGCGGTGACCGCCCTGCAGCAGATCGGCAGTGCGGTCACGGTCATCACCGACATGAACCTTCAGATCGCCAGCGCGGCGGAAGAACAGAGCGCGGTGGCCGAGGAAATCAACAACAACGTGGCGACCATTCGCGATGTCACCGAGTCGCTATCGGGACAGGCCAACGAATCGGCACGGGTCAGCCAGTCGCTCAACCAGTTGGCCAACCAGCAGCAGGGCCTGATGGACCAGTTCCGGGTCTGAGGCCTGGCGCGCGGGGCTTCAGTTCCTGCGCGGCAAGTCGATCGTCACCAGCAGCCCGCCCAGCGGGCTGCTCAACAAGCGCATCTGCGCCCCCCAGGCATCGACGATATCGCGCACGATGCCCAGCCCCAGGCCATGCCCGGTGGTCTGCTCATCCAGACGCGTGCCGCGGCTGAATACCGCATCCCGGTTCTGCTCGGGAATGCCGGGGCCGTCATCCTCGATACTCAGGCGATAGCCCCCAACGGTCTCCACGATGCCCAGGCGAACCTCGGCATCCGCCCACTTGCAGGCGTTGTCCAGGAGATTGCCCAGCAGTTCGAGCAGGTCCTCGCGATCCCAGGGCAGTTGCAGGCCTGGCGGGGCGGTGTGGCTGAGCGACAGATGCTCGCCATGAATCATCCCCAGGGTCGACAGCAGGCTTGGCAACTCCGTATCGCAATCGAACAGTACGCCGGGCAAGGCGTCACCGGCCAGGCGCGCGCGATTCAGTTCACGGCTCAGGCGTTGTTCGATCTGTTCCAATTGCTCGCGCAATACCTGGCGCAGCCCCGGGTGATCATCCAGCCGGGTATCCGAGGCCAGGCTCAGCAGCACCGCCAAAGGGGTTTTCAGGGCATGCCCCAGATTGCCCAGGGCGTTACGGGAACGCTTGAGGCTGTCTTCAGTGTGGGCCAGCAGGTGGTTGATCTGTGCCACCAGCGGCTCAAGTTCCTGAGGGACTTGAGTCTCCAGCTGCGAACGCTTGCCCTGCTGCAACTGGGCGATCTGCTCCCGGGCGTTTTCCAGCGGGCGCAGGGCCCGGCGGACAGTGACCCGCTGCAGCAGCAGGATCACGATCAGCGCCGCCAGCCCGATCCCCAGGCCGATGCGCTGCATCAGCTGGAAGCTTTCCCGGACCGGCGTATAGTCCTGGGCCACGCTGATGCTGATCGACTGCCCCAGGCGCCGGTAGTCCGAGCGCAATACCAGCAGCATCTGCCTTTCCGGGCCCAATTGCAGGTTGGCGTGCAGCCCCGGCTGCTCCGGCACCGGCAGGTCCTGGTCCCAGAGCGAACGGGAACGCCAGTGATGGTCGGCGAAATCGATTCGGAAGTAGTGCCCGGAAAACGGTCGCTGATAGGCCGGGGACAGCCGGCGCTCATCCAGTTGCAGGCCGTCGGGGCCACGTACCAGGGCGACCAGCAGATTCTCGCTGTCGGCATGCAGGCCATCCTCCAGATAGCGTTGCAGGCCCATTTCGAACAACCAGAGGCTGGTCTGCGCAACGATCAGGCCGACGATCAGCAATACGCTGACCAGGCCCAGGCTCAGGCGGCGCTGGATAGACCTCACCCGCCGGCCCCACCGAACAGGTAGCCCTGGCCGCGGCGGGTCTCGATCACCGAGCGCCCCAGCTTGCGGCGCAGATGATTGACGTGCACTTCCAGGACATTCGAGTCCCGTTCGGTTTCACCGTTATAGAGATGTTCGGCCAGATGGCTCTTGGAGAGGATCTGCTCCGGGTGCAGCATGAAATAGCGCAGCAGGCGAAACTCGGCGGCGGTCAGCTGGATCTCCGCGCCGTCACGACTGACACACTGGCGACCCTCGTCCAGGTGCAGGCCCGCGGCGTTCAGGGTCGGCTGGTTCGGCTGGCCGTGGGCACGACGCAACAGCGACTGGACCCGCAGTTGCAGCTCTTCGGGATGAAAGGGTTTGGTCAGGTAATCGTCCGCACCGGCCTTGAGCCCCTCGATACGCTCGGCCCAGGAGTCGCGTGCGGTGAGGATCAGCACCGGAATGCCCAGGCCACCGGCCCGCCACTGCCGCAGTACTTCCAGCCCGGGCAGGCCCGGCAGGCCGAGATCGAGAATGACCAGATCATACGGCTCGACAGCCCCCTGGTAGGCCGCATCGCGCCCATCGGCCAACCAGTCGACGGCATACCCCTGGCGAGCCAGGCCGGCCAGCAATTCGTCGGCCAGGGGCACGTGATCCTCCACCAGCAACAACCGCATCAGTCGTCCTCCTCGTCTTTCAACAGATCGCCATTGCTGGCATCGAGCTTGAGTTCCCGGACCACACCGGCCTGGGTCAGCAACTCGACTTCATAGACATAGTGACCGTGCTTGCTCTCAAGCTCGGCCTCCAGCAGCTTTGACCCGGGATGATGGCCCATGGCCCGTTGCAACAGGCTTTCCAGGGGTAGTATCACTCCCTGCTGGCGCAGGCGCAGGGCCTCGTCCTGATCCAGATCCCTGGCCGCTGCCAGGGAACAGAGGGTTGCCAGCATCAACAGACTGCAGGCGCGCAAATTGAAGATCATTACCTGTCCTGATGGTCCTTGAGAACCTGACCGCTACCGGCGTCCAATTCGATTTCCCACTCAACTCCCTGAGCGTCGCGCAGTTCTATCCGATAAATATAGTGACCGTATCGCTGCTCCAGCCCGGTATCGCTCGGCAGTGCACCGGGGTGCCTGGCCACGGCGATGGCGGCCAATCGATCAAGAGACAGGATTGTACCTGCCGCCTGCAGTTTCGCCGCCTCATCAACGGCAATATCGCGACCCGAGACTTCGGAGGTGGCGACCCACAGAGCCAAAAAGACCAAAGCGGTGCCCAGGGCTTTCATCACAACACTCCATGGCAAATGGCCAGTTACCGGTTACAAGGTAACCACTTCAACTTAAATGAAGCTGAATTTCCTGGACCATTGCCGGTCCACGCCTCAGGCACGGTCTGTCGATTTGCCCGATACCCGCAGCGACTCGCGACAACCTTCCCTATAATCCGGCTATTCACAGAACGAGAGCTGTATGACTGCGATCCATATCAAATATCCCGCGCTGACGCTCAAGGCCGGCAAGCGCGCCTATCGGCGCATCCGTGAAAGCGGGCTGAAAGCCGCCGATGTCGGCACCCTGCCCGGCGCGGCGGGTGGACCGAAAGCCCTGGGTATCCAGGGGCTGGACCTGGCGCTGTTCGGTCAATGGCTACCCGGCAGCCCACGGGAACGTTCGCTGATCGGTGCCTCGATTGGCGCCTGGCGGTTTGCCAGCGCCTGTCTGCCGGATGCTGCCAAAGGGATCGAACGGCTGGGCCAACTCTATAACGAACAGAGTTTTGCCAAGGGCGTGACCATGGCGCAGGTCAGCCGCAGTTGCGAGCGCATGCTGCATGACCTGCTCGAGGGGCGCGATGCCTCGATCCTGAGCAACGAACGCTACCGGTTGAACGTGGTCATCGTCAAAAGCCATGGCCTGCTGGCGGACGATCATCGGGGCCGTCTCGGCTTGGGCCTGTCTTCCGTGATCGCCGACAATCTGCTGGGCCGTGCGCGCCTGGCCCGGCATTTCGAGCGGGTGATCCTGCATGACCCACGTCTCTCCCCTCCCCTGCTGCCCCTGAAGGACTTTCCCTCGCGCCTGCTGCCGCTGGCGACGGAGAACCTGCGCCAGGGCCTGCTGGCCTCGGGATCGATCCCGATGGTCATGGAGGGCGTACGCGACATCGTCGGCGTCGGCAATGGCACCTATCGCGATGGCGGGTTGCTCGACTATCACCTGGACCTGCCCTACAGCGGTGACGATGTGGTGCTGTACCCACATTTCACCGACAAGGTCATACCCGGCTGGTTCGACAAGACCCTCCCATGGCGCCGCGGCAGTCCTGACCGCTTGCAGGATGTCCTGCTGCTGGCACCTTCGCAGGAATACCTGGCCCGGTTGCCCTACGGCAAGCTGCCGGATCGTAACGACTTCAAGCGCTTTATGGGCGACGATCGGAGTCGCCAGAGCTACTGGCGCAAGGCGATGGAGGAAAGCCGGCGACTGGGCGATGAATTCCTCGACCTGGCCGATAACGGTGGACTGGCGGAGCGCCTGCTGGCGCTTTGAGACGGTTATTCCCGCAACGGAACTGTTAAACTGCCCAGCTGCATGCATTCTTCAGAGCTGACAATACCGTGGAAATCTTCAAAGAGTTTACGTTCGAATCCGCCCACCGCCTGCCCAACGTGCCCGCCGGGCACAAGTGTGGCCGCCTGCATGGCCACTCCTTCAAGGTGGCGATCCACCTGAGCGGTGATATCGATCAGCATACCGGCTGGATTCGTGACTTCTCCGAGATCAAGGCGATCTTCAAGCCGCTGTACGAGCGCCTGGACCACAACTATCTGAACGAGATTCCCGGCCTGGAAAACCCCACCAGCGAAAACCTGGCGAAGTGGATCTGGAAGGAACTGAAGCCACTGCTGCCTGAGCTGTCGGCGATCCGGATTCACGAGACCTGCACCAGCGGTTGCATCTATCGCGGGGAGTGAATCCCGAGTATTGAAAAACCACCTGCGAAGGTGGTTTTTTTATGCCTGGAGGATGGAGGCGGCCTTTGTACGGGCAAGCCCTGCACCGGACGTTTCAACGCCGGTTTCAACACCGCAAAAGACAAAACCCCTACCTGCCTGCGCAGATAGGGGTTTTGGAATTTAATCTTGACGATGACCTACTCTCACATGGGGAAACCCCACACTACCATCGGCGATGCATCGTTTCACTTCTGAGTTCGGGATGGGATCAGGTGGTTCCAATGCTCTATGGTCGTCAAGAAATTCGGTAGCCAGCTCGTTGCCTGGGCAACGCTCCAGCGAATCGGGTACGTGACAGTCTTTGGTGCTTTGTGCGTGGCAAACTTTCGGTTCACTTCGTCTTCATACACCGCAATCTGCTCATTCGACGCAAATTGCTTGGGTGTTATATGGTCAAGCCTCACGGGCAATTAGTATGGGTTAGCTCAACGCCTCACAGCGCTTACACACCCCACCTATCAACGTCGTAGTCTTCGACGGCCCTTCAGGGAACTCAAGGTTCCAGTGAGATCTCATCTTGAGGCAAGTTTCCCGCTTAGATGCTTTCAGCGGTTATCTTTTCCGAACATAGCTACCCGGCAATGCCACTGGCGTGACAACCGGAACACCAGAGGTTCGTCCACTCCGGTCCTCTCGTACTAGGAGCAGCCCCTCTCAAATCTCAAACGTCCACGGCAGATAGGGACCGAACTGTCTCACGACGTTCTAAACCCAGCTCGCGTACCACTTTAAATGGCGAACAGCCATACCCTTGGGACCGGCTTCAGCCCCAGGATGTGATGAGCCGACATCGAGGTGCCAAACACCGCCGTCGATATGAACTCTTGGGCGGTATCAGCCTGTTATCCCCGGAGTACCTTTTATCCGTTGAGCGATGGCCCTTCCATACAGAACCACCGGATCACTAAGACCTACTTTCGTACCTGCTCGACGTGTCTGTCTCGCAGTCAAGCGCGCTTTTGCCTTTATACTCTGCGACCGATTTCCGACCGGTCTGAGCGCACCTTCGTACTCCTCCGTTACTCTTTAGGAGGAGACCGCCCCAGTCAAACTACCCACCATACACTGTCCTCGATCCGGATAACGGACCTGAGTTAGAACCTCAAAGTTGCCAGGGTGGTATTTCAAGAATGGCTCCACGCAAACTGGCGTTCACGCTTCAAAGCCTCCCACCTATCCTACACAAGCAAATTCAAAGTCCAGTGCAAAGCTATAGTAAAGGTTCACGGGGTCTTTCCGTCTAGCCGCGGATACACTGCATCTTCACAGCGATTTCAATTTCACTGAGTCTCGGGTGGAGACAGCGCCGCCATCGTTACGCCATTCGTGCAGGTCGGAACTTACCCGACAAGGAATTTCGCTACCTTAGGACCGTTATAGTTACGGCCGCCGTTTACCGGGGCTTCGATCAAGAGCTTCGCTTTCGCTAACCCCATCAATTAACCTTCCGGCACCGGGCAGGCGTCACACCCTATACGTCCACTTTCGTGTTTGCAGAGTGCTGTGTTTTTAATAAACAGTCGCAGCGGCCTGGTATCTTCGACCGGCATGGGCTTACGGAGCAAGTCCTTCACCCTCACCGGCGCACCTTCTCCCGAAGTTACGGTGCCATTTTGCCTAGTTCCTTCACCCGAGTTCTCTCAAGCGCCTTGGTATTCTCTACCTAACCACCTGTGTCGGTTTGGGGTACGGTTCCTGGTTATCTGAAGCTTAGAAGCTTTTCTTGGAAGCATGGCATCAACCACTTCGCGTCCTAAAGGACACTCGTCATCAGCTCTCGGCCTTAAGATCCCGGATTTACCTAAGATCTCAGCCTACCACCTTAAACTTGGACAACCAACGCCAAGCTGGCCTAGCCTTCTCCGTCCCTCCATCGCAATAACCAGAAGTACAGGAATATTAACCTGTTTTCCATCGACTACGCTTTTCAGCCTCGCCTTAGGGACCGACTAACCCTGCGTCGATTAACGTTGCGCAGGAAACCTTGGTCTTTCGGCGTGGGTGTTTTTCACACCCATTGTCGTTACTCATGTCAGCATTCGCACTTCTGATACCTCCAGCAAGCTTCTCAACTCACCTTCACAGGCTTACAGAACGCTCCTCTACCGCGTCACTTGCGTGACACCCGTAGCTTCGGTGCATGGTTTGAGCCCCGTTACATCTTCCGCGCAGGCCGACTCGACTAGTGAGCTATTACGCTTTCTTTAAAGGATGGCTGCTTCTAAGCCAACCTCCTAGCTGTCTAAGCCTTCCCACATCGTTTCCCACTTAACCATGACTTTGGGACCTTAGCTGACGGTCTGGGTTGTTTCCCTTTTCACGACGGACGTTAGCACCCGCCGTGTGTCTCCCACGCTCGGCACTTCCAGGTATTCGGAGTTTGCATCGGTTTGGTAAGTCGGGATGACCCCCTAGCCGAAACAGTGCTCTACCCCCTGGAGTGATACGTGAGGCGCTACCTAAATAGCTTTCGAGGAGAACCAGCTATCTCCGAGCTTGATTAGCCTTTCACTCCGATCCACAGGTCATCCGCTAACTTTTCAACGGTAGTCGGTTCGGTCCTCCAGTCAGTGTTACCTAACCTTCAACCTGCCCATGGATAGATCGCCCGGTTTCGGGTCTATACCCAGCGACTAAACGCCCTATTAAGACTCGCTTTCGCTACGCCTCCCCTATTCGGTTAAGCTCGCCACTGAATATAAGTCGCTGACCCATTATACAAAAGGTACGCAGTCACAGAACAAAGTCTGCTCCCACTGCTTGTACGCATACGGTTTCAGGATCTATTTCACTCCCCTCTCCGGGGTTCTTTTCGCCTTTCCCTCACGGTACTAGTTCACTATCGGTCAGTCAGTAGTATTTAGCCTTGGAGGATGGTCCCCCCATATTCAGACAAGGTTTCTCGTGCCCCGTCCTACTCGATTTCATGGCCAAGAGACTTTCGC
>NZ_CP183808.1:4107500-4847500 GCF_048568395.1 Pseudomonas sp. COR18 | reverse complement strand
CGAATTGCTTGATTCAGTTGTTAAAGAGCGTTTGGCGAGCTGTTCGCTCAACCGAGGCGCGCATTCTACAGCAGCCTCATTTGCTGTCAAGTGATTATTTTCATAAGCTTTCAGAATTTCTTCTTCAACTTCAACCACTTGCGCTTCCGATCTCTCGTTAGCGGGAGGCGAATTCTACAGCGTTACACGCTGCTGTCAACACCTCTTTTACAGCTTCTTCCGTGTTTCGATGATTTGAAGCTGCGCCGCCTGAAACAAGATAACTCGTTGAATCTCAAGGAGTTTTCCGTTCGAACTGCGCCGGAAGTGGGGCGCATTATAGGCCCCTGGGAATGAGCGTCAACCGTTATTTTCGGATTTTTTTCATGAAAATCAGAAGCATGGATTCACACCCTTCCCCTGTGGAAGCCGGCTTCCACCACACCCATACAAACAATAGGTCAAGACATTTGAGCAATATATTGCTCAATCATCCATTGTTCAGCATCATACCCGGGCATCCCTTCATATCTATACGCTCCGGACATCCACCCCATGACCCAGCAATCCCGCAGCCTGGCCACGACAATCTTCCCCGTGGCCCTGCTGATCATCGCAATGGCCTCCATTCAATCCGGGGCCTCCCTGGCCAAAAGCATGTTCCCGGTGGTCGGCGCCCAGGGCACCACTACCCTGCGCCTGATCTTCGCCAGCGTGATCATGCTGCTGATCCTGCGCCCATGGCGGGCGACACTCACCGCCAGGTCCCTCGGCACCGTAGCCATCTACGGGGTCGCCCTGGGTGGCATGAACCTGCTCTTCTATATGGCACTGAGAACCGTGCCCCTGGGAATCGCGGTCGCCCTGGAGTTCACCGGGCCACTGGCCGTGGCGCTCTACGCGTCACGCCGGGCCATCGACTTCCTGTGGATCGGCCTGGCAGTCACCGGCCTGCTGCTGTTGATTCCGACCTCGGGCACCAGCACCAGCATCGATCTGGTCGGCGCGCTCTACGCGCTGGGCGCGGGAGCCTGCTGGGCCCTCTATATTCTTTTCGGCCAGAAGGCCGGCGCGGACAATGGTGTCCAGACCGCCGCACTGGGCGTGATGATCGCCGCCCTGGTCGTCGCCCCCGTCGGCATCGCCCACGCCGGCACAGCCCTGCTGAGCCCGGCGCTGATTCCTGCCGCCCTCGGCGTCGCCGTCCTCTCCACCGCCCTGCCCTACAGCCTGGAGATGGTCGCCCTGACCCGTATCCCGGCCCGCACTTTCGGTACCCTGATGAGCATCGAACCGGCCTTCGGCGCCCTGTCCGGCCTGCTGTTTCTCGGCGAATACCTGTCCCTGGCGCAGTGGCTGGCGATCGCCTGCATTATCTGCGCTTCCATAGGTGCGACGCTGACCATGCGCAGCGAACCCAAGCCGGCAATCGCGACTGATTGATACAACACGTGACGTTACTCTGGCATTTGTCGCGCAAATAAGACATGTTTACGCCTAACTCAATGCCAGCCTTGATAAATTCGGACGGGGCGCTCAAGGAAGAAACAGGTGGGCACGAAAGAAGCCAAACCCGGGCGGGTTGATCCGGGGGCTGGAGATTAAGGACAGTAATGAAGCGTTTTTTGATTGTCTTGGCAGTACTCGCCGTCGCCGGTTGTGCCGCGACCTCCAAACCCATCAAGCACGGCAAGCGGGGGCTGCACATCAACTGTTCGGGGCTGACGTCCTCCTGGGACAAGTGCTACACCAAGGCCGCCAATTCCTGCAGCGACAAGGGCTACAAGATACTCGCCAAGTCCGGTGACGCCGTCGAGGATCCCGGCGACTATCCTTTCGGCCTGAACCCGGCCGGTTATACCAGTCGCAGCATGATCATCATCTGCAAGTAGGCCAAAGCCGCCACTACGCGGACGGCTGGCCGATCTGGCGACCGATTTCGTCGCGACTCGACTTCAGCACCTGCTGCTGAAGCTCCGGCGTCGACATCATGCGCGCCACCACCAGCGCCCCCACGCACTGGGACAGGATCGACCAGGCCTGACTCTCGCTACCCAGCGCCTGCGCCCAGCGCTGTTGCAGCCGACACATCCAGGCCTCGGCCCGCTCACGCACAGCCACGTCGGCCCGGGCAATCTCCGCACCCAACGCCGGCAACGCACAGCCACTCTGCGCCTGTTCGACATGGCTCATGCTCAGGTACAACCTCAGGCATCGTTCCAACTGAGCAGGATCCGGCTCCCCTTCTCCACCCAAGCGCGCCACGCTGCGGCTCAACTCCCGTTCGACAATCGCCCCGAACAACTCGTCCTTCGACGAAAAATGCCCATAAAACGCCCCACCGCTAAGACCGATGGCTTTCATCAGGCCATCCACCCCGATGGTGGCAAAGCCTGATTTTTTCGCCGAAGCCGCACTGCTTTCCAGCAGACGCTCGCGGGTTTCCTGCTTGTGACTGAGCGAGTAACGCATGGTGCTGTTCCTGTTCACGACCTTGACGCTGGTCGAATCGTAGCATAACGTTCGTTTAGTTAACGATAGTTTACTAAAAGAGCGATGCTGACCATGACTACTGCAAACAACCACAAGAAAGTCGTATTGGTCGTCGGTGCCGGCGACGCCACTGGCGGAGCCATATCCCGACGCTTCGCCGCCGAAGGCCTGGTCGCCTGCGTGACACGGCGCAGCGCCGACAAGCTGCAACCTCTGGTCGAAGGCATCCGTCAGGCCGGTGGCGAGGCCCATGGTTTTGCCTGTGATGCACGCAAGGAAGAAGAGGTGGTTGCCTTGATCGAGCAGATCGAAAACCAGATCGGTCCGATCGAAGCCTTCGTCTTCAATATCGGCGCCAACGTGCCCTGCAGCATCCTTGAGGAAACCGCCCGCAAGTATTTCAAGATATGGGAAATGGCCTGCCTCTCCGGCTTCCTCAATGCCCGCGAGGTCGCCAGACGCATGGTCACCCGCCAGCGCGGCACCATCCTGTTCACCGGTGCCACCGCCGGGCTGCGCGGAGCCGCCGGGTTCGCCGCATTCGCCGGCGCCAAGCACGGGATCCGCGCCCTGGCCCAGAGCATGGCGCGGGAACTGGGGCCACTGAACATCCATGTCGCCCACGTGGTGGTCGATGGCGCCATCGACACCGACTTCATCCGCACCAGCTTTCCGGAAAAGTACGCCCTCAAGGACCAGGATGGCATCCTCGACCCGGCCCATATCGCCGAGAACTACTGGTACCTGCACAACCAGCCGCGGGACGCCTGGACCTTCGAACTCGACCTGCGGCCCTGGAACGAACGCTGGTAAGCTCATCCCCACGACAACAACAAGGATGCTTCATCCATGAAAAAAAACGTCGAGTTCTATTTCGATCTGGGCAGCCCTGCCTCCTATCTGGCCTACACCCAACTGCCCGGAATCTGTGCCCAGGCCGACGCCCGACTGGTCTACCAGCCGATGCTGCTGGGCGGCGTGTTCAAGGCCACGGGCAATGCCTCGCCCGCCGAGATTCCGGCCAAGGGGCGCTACATGATCCAGGACCTGGCCCGCTACGCCCAACGCTACGGCGTCCCCTTTCGCTTCAACCCGCACTTCCCGGTCAATACATTGCTGCTGATGCGTGCGACCACCGGCGTACAATTGCGCCAGCCCCAGCGTTTCGTCGAATTCGTCGATGCGTTGTATCGCGCACTGTGGGTCGATGGGCGCAACATGAATGATCCGGCTACGGTTGCGCAGGTGCTGGTCGAGAATGCCTTCGACCCGCAACCGATCATTGCGCTGACCCAGGATGAGCAGGTCAAGGCCGTACTGAAAGAGAAGACCGAGCAGGCCCTGCAGCGCGGGGTGTTCGGTGCGCCGAGCATGTTTGTCGGCGAACAGTTGTTTTTCGGGCAGGACCGTCTGGAATTCGTCCGGGAAGCGTTGGCCTGACCGGCAGGAGTGTCAGGCAGCACAGATGCCACCTGCCAGATCGTTTTCGCCGGCAAGCCCGGCTCCTACAGGGACGTATCGCATGCTGATTCTGCGTATAGCGCTGTTCCCCTGCAGGGGCGGGCTGGCCCGCGAAAGGGCCCTGAAGATCAGATTGCCGCAGTACGGGTATTCAACCACTCCAGCGCCGCACCGCTGAGCAGCGGACTCAGCCGCTCACGCACCTCGGCATGGTAGCCGTTGAACCAGTCGCGCTCCTCCTGCGTCAGCAACGCCGGCTCCAGGCAACGGGTATCGATCGGACACAGGGTCAGGGTTTCGAAGCGCAGGAACTCGCCGAACTCGCTCTCGCCTGCCTCACGGTTCATCGCCAGGTTCTCGATACGCACCCCCCAACGACCCGGGCGATAGGTGCCCGGTTCGATCGAGGTGATCATCCCCGGCTGCATCGCCGTCTGTGGCGCCGCCACCGCCTGGTAGGCGATCACCTGCGGCCCCTCGTGAACATTGAGGAAGTAACCCACGCCATGGCCGGTGCCATGCCCGTAGTTGACGTTGTCCGCCCAGATCGGCGCGCGGGCGATGGCATCGAGCAACGGCGAAAGAATGCCGCGGGGGAAACGTGCCCGGGACAAGGCGATCACACCCTTGAGCACTCGCGTGCAGTCGGCTTTCTGCTCGGCGCTCGGCGTGCCCACCGGGACCATCCGGGTGATGTCGGTGGTGCCGCCCAGGTACTGGCCACCGGAGTCGATCAGCAACAGGCCGTCGCCTTCGATCACTGCATGCTCCTGCTCGGTCGCATGGTAGTGCGGCATCGCGCCATTGGCATTGAAGGCGGCGATGGTGCTGAAGCTCAGGGACACATAACCAGGACGACGGGCCCGGGCAGCCGTCAGCTTCTCGTCGATGGTCAGTTCGGTGATCCGCTCGCGACCCAGCGCGGTTTCCAGCCAGGCGAAGAACTCGCACAGGGCCGCGCCATCCTGCTCCATCGCCTGGCGGATATGCACCGCGTCCTCCAGGCTCTTGCGCGACTTGGCCAGGGTGGTCGGGTTCAACCCTTCCACCAGCCTGACTTCGGCGCCCAGGTTGTCCAGCAGGCCACTGGTGACCCGGGCAGGATCGACCAGCAGGCTCGCACCGGCCGGCACGGCCGCCAGGGCCGCGGCAATTTCGGCATAGTCACGCAGGCTCACGCCATCGCGCTTGAGGATCTGCACCAGCTCGGCGCTGACCTTGTCCAGCGCCACGAACAGCGTGGCCTGCTGCTGGTTGACCAGGGCGAAGGAGACGAACACCGGGTTGAACGACACATCGGCGCCACGCAGGTTGAACAGCCAGGCGATGTCGTCCAGGGTCGCGATGAAATGCCAGTCGGCGCCGCGACTCTTCAGTTCTTCGCGCAGTTGCGCCAGTTTCTCGCCACGGCTGACCGTCGCCTGCGGCGGCAGGTGCTCGTAGACCGGCTGGCTCGGCAGCACCGGACGGTCTTCCCAGACCTGTTGCAGCAGATCGATGTCGGTACGCAGGCGCGCACCACGGGCTTGCAGCTTCTCTCCCAGGGTACGCGCCGAAGCCAGCGCCATCACCGCGCCGTCCACCGCGACCACGCCGCCGGCCGGCGTCTGCTCGGCCAGCCACTCCAGCGGCCCGGGTTGCCCAGGCTGCAGCTTGACCAGCTCGATACCGCTGCCGCCCAGTTCCTTGGTCGCCTGCTCCCAGTAGCGGCTGTCAGCCCAGACCCCGGCAAACTCCGCCGTGACGATCAGGGTACCGACCGAGCCATGAAAGCCCGACAACCACTGCCGCCCCTGCCAGTAGGCCGGCAGGTACTCCGACAGGTGCGGATCGGCCGATGGCACCAGCAAGGCGTGGATACCCTCGCGCTTCATCAGCTCGCGGGTGTGCGCCAGGCGCTGGGGTACGGTTCCCTGACTCGAGGTCTGCGTGCTCATCATGTCTCCTGCTACTCACGGGTTTGATTGTTGTGCGGCGCTGATGATGGATCAGCCGTCACGACGGGGCAACTGCCCAAAATGGCACCGCGGCACCGGCGCAGGCCTTGATTGCCGCGGCCGCCCGGTCGATATCCTGCTCGGTGGTGAAACGTCCGAGGCTGAGCCGGATGGTACGCGCCGCGGAATCGGCATCGTGCCCCAACGCCAGCAACACATGGGACGGCGCATTGCTCGCCGAATTGCACGCCGAGGTAGCCGAATAGGCCAGCGACTGGCTGAGTTGCGCGCCATTGAACCGACCCTCGGCGAAGGTCAGGCTCAGGGTATGGGGAATACGCTGCTGCGCACTGCCGTTCAGGCGCAGGCCCGGGATATCCGCCAACTGGTCCAGCAGGCGCTGGCGCAGCGCACGGATCAGCGCCGCCTCTTCTTCGAAGGCCCCGGTCGCCAGGGCAAAGGCGCTGCCCATGCCGGCGATCTGGTGGGTCGCCAGGGTCCCCGAGCGCAGGCCACCTTCATGGCCGCCACCATGGATCTGCGCATGCAGCCGCTGCCGGGCGCGCGCTCCGACATACAACGCGCCGATGCCCTTGGGTCCGTACAGCTTGTGCGCCGAGAACGACATCAGGTCCACCGGCAACTCGCCCAGGTCGATGGCCACCTTGCCGGCGCCCTGGGCGGCGTCCACATGGAACAGCGCTCCCTGTTCGCGAACCTGCTGACCGATGGCGCGGATGTCGTTGAGCGTACCCAGTTCGTTGTTCACCAGCATCAACGACACCAGGAAGGTGTCCTCGCGCAGCGCTTCGGCGACCCTCTGCACGGTGATCAGCCCTTCGGCGTCCGGCTCCAGCCAGGTCACCTCGACCCCGCTTTCCTCCAGTTGGCGGGCGGTGTCGAGGACCGCCTTGTGTTCGATCCGGCTGGTGACCAGGTGCCCGCCGCTCGCGCCACGGGCCTGGGCAACACCCTTGAGGGCCAGGTTGTTCGATTCGGTGGCACCGGAGGTCCAGACGATCTGCTCGGCGCTGGCGCCCACCAGGGTCGCCACCTGTTGCCGGGCCTGCTCGACCGTCTGCCGGGCGCGCTGGCCAAAGGCGTGGGAGCTGGAGGCCGGGTTGCCGAAGTTGCCGGAGAAGCCCAGACACTCGACCATGACCTGAATGACCCGCTCATCCACCGGTGTCGTGGCGGCGTAGTCGAAATACAAGGGAAGTTGATTCATGGCAAAAGACTCATAAAGCGTGTCCCGCGGATCGATCTCTCACTGCAGTCAACCGAGAGTTGAACGAACAGCTGTACCCGATGGAAAACGATCAAGGAAAGATGACTTTCATGCAAAGTGCGTAGGAACGCTCCTGGAATCCAGCTTACAGGGCCGGGAAAGGTGTTGCGAGCACCAGTCGCCCCTGCTCCGTCGAAGGCTCAGTGCAACAGTTGCTGCACACTCTCATGCACCAGCGGGTACAGGGAAATCACCAGCAACAGCGCCATGGCCACGTTGAACAGCCGCAACCAGCGGGGCTCGCGCAGCACATTGCGCAGCAGACTGCCGCAGGCGGCCCAGAGGCTGACGCTGGGGGCATTGATCAAGGCGAACACGGCGGCGATCACCAGCACGTTGCTGAAATAGCCCTGCAGCGGCGTGTAGGTACTGATCGCACCGATTGCCATCACCCAGGCCTTGGGGTTGACCCACTGGAATGCCGCGGCATTCCAGAAGCCAAACGGCCTGCCCTGTCCCTGGTCGGTTTCGGAGACCGGCCCCGAGCCGGCGATTTTCCAGGCGAGATACAGCAGGTAGGCACCGCCGATGTAGCGCAAGGCGGTATAGAGCGCCGGATAGGCCTCGAACACCGCCCCCAGGCCGAGCCCCACGGCCAGAACCAGCACGAAGAAACCGCTGGAGATGCCCAGGATATGGGGAATGGAGCGGTTGAAACCGAAGTTCACCCCGGAGGCCAGCAACATGGTGTTGTTGGGACCGGGCGTCACGGAAGTCACCAGGGCGAACAGGGCAAAGCCCAGCAGGAGGTCGAGCGAAAGGGTCATGGCGGGCATCCGGCAAGCGTATCAGTCAGGCGCTCACCCTATCCCAGCGACCCGGAGAAGCTCAGGCACAGCTGACGAAAACTTCGACCCGTACAGTTTTTACCTTCATCCTCGGTTGACCTGTCTGTTACTGCCGCGATCGGCACTGATCTCGGCCTTCTCATCAAAACCATAGACCTGCTGTGGCTGGCCCAGCAGCTCGGCTTTCTTGCGCTGGTATTCCTCGAAGGACAGCCCGCGACGGTTCAACGCCTCCATCGCCAGTTCCCGGGTTTCCTCGGCGGTATAGGGCCGCAGTTCAGGGGACGGATGGCTGGCGCAACCGGCCAGGACCGACAGCAACAGAAGCAGCAGAACCGCAGGTGTGTGTTTCATGAGGTGACTCCCGAATGCCCGATTTGAGTGGATGGACACAGGCTACCGGGGCACCCCCCGGCAGCAGAAATCACCGCTCTCGATAGTCGCTATCGATCGATCGCCCCCCCTTGCCACCGAAACCACATATATTCCATAAAGAACTATAAATATGGAAATACGTTCATTTACGGAATATCAGAAACCCCGTACAACGGCTCCAAGCGTTTGATCGATGTTGCCTGGGCAACTGTTCGCCAGCCAACAGTCGATCAACAAAACAGCCCGCCAGCCAGCACCCGACCCATCGCCGGACGAGGCGCAAGCCCGTGGATTCGGGGCTCGGGCGCTTGGTACAGGTCTTGCTCAAGCCCTCTCACCAAAAGCCCGGGCACCGAACCTGCTCGCCAAGCAACTGTTTGAAAAGGAACTGACCATGTCTCGTACACTGAAAGTCGTTGCCCTCTCCGGCGGCCCCTATCGTCCCTCGCGCACCCTGGTGCTGACCCAGGCGCTGCTGGCCGAACTGGCCCGGCACCTGAACATCGAAAGCCGCCTGATCGAACTCACCGACATCGCCCGCCCCCTCGGTTCGGCCCTGTCGCGCGCCGAACTGAGCGCCGAAGTCGAAGCCCAGTTGCAGGCCATCGAAAACGCCGACCTGCTGATCGTCGCCTCGCCGGTCTATCGCGGTTCCTATCCGGGCCTGCTCAAGCACCTGTTCGACCTGGTGGACCTCAACGCCCTGATCGACACCCCGGTGCTGCTGGCTGCCACCGGCGGCAGCGAACGCCACGCCCTGGTGCTCGATCACCAGTTGCGCCCGCTGTTCAGCTTCTTCCAGGCCCTGACCCTGCCCATCGGGGTTTATGCCAGCGAAGCCGATTTCGCCAACTACCAGATCACCAGCGAGCCCCTGAAGGCCCGCATCCGCCTTGCCGCAGAACGCGCCGTCCCATTGTTCGGCGCCCATTCCAAGCAGCTGCTGAAAACCGCTTAAGGACTTGCCATGGATGTCTTCTGGTTTCTCCCCACTCACGGCGACGGTCACTACCTGGGCACCACCCAGGGCGCCCGTCCGGTCACCCTCAACTACCTGAAACAGGTGGCCCAGGCCGCCGACAGCCTCGGCTACCACGGCGTGCTGATTCCCACCGGCCGCTCCTGCGAAGACTCCTGGGTCATCGCCTCGGCGCTGGTGCCACTGACGGAACGCCTGCGCTACCTGGTGGCGATCCGCCCGGGCATCATCTCGCCGACCGTCTCGGCGCGCATGGCCGCGACCCTCGACCGGCTGTCCAACGGCCGCCTGCTGATCAACGTGGTGACCGGTGGCGACCCCGACGAAAACCGCGGCGACGGCAGTTTCCTCAGCCACGGCGAACGCTACGAGGTCACCGACGAATTCCTGAAAATCTGGCGGCGGGTGTTGCAGGGCGAAGCCGTGGACTTCGAAGGCAAGCACCTGAAGGTGCAGAACGCCAAGGCACTTTACCCACCGGTGCAGAAGCCCTATCCACCGCTGTATTTCGGCGGCTCCTCGGACGCGGCCCACGATCTCGCCGCCGACCAGGTCGACGTCTACCTGACCTGGGGCGAACCACCGGCCGCCGTGGCCGCCAAGCTGGCCGACATCCGCGAGCGTGCCGCACGCAAGGGCCGCACCGTGCGCTTCGGCATCCGCCTGCACGTGATCGTCCGCGAAACCGCCGAAGAAGCCTGGAAAGCCGCCGACCGGCTGATCGAACACATCAGCGACGAGACCATCGCCGCGGCGCAGCAATCCTTCGCCCGCTTCGACTCCGAAGGCCAGCGGCGCATGGCCGCCCTGCACGGCGGGCGCCGCGACAACCTGGAGATTTCGCCGAACCTGTGGGCCGGCGTCGGCCTGGTCCGCGGTGGCGCCGGTACCGCACTGGTAGGCAACGCGCAACAGGTAGCCGAGCGCATCAGGGAATACGCGGACCTGGGGATCGAGAGCTTCATCTTCTCCGGCTACCCGCACCTGGAGGAAGCCTACCGCTTCGCCGAACTGGTTTTCCCGCTGCTGCCCGAGCCCTATGCCAGCCTGGCCGGCCGTGGCGTGACCAACCTGACCGGGCCCTTCGGCGAAATGATCGCCAACGATGTGTTGCCGGCCAAGGCCGGGGCCTGACAGCCGGGAGAAGGGACTATCGCCCTGACGAGGGGCAACGGCTGCAAGGCAGTGATCCATGGGCGCGGGCGTGCCCGCGAATTGGGCCTCGAGGCTGCCAAAGGCTTCGCGGGCAAGCCCGCTCCCACAGGGTCGCTGCCACGCCCTCAACAGCCTCGACACCGCCTTATACAGAGGAACACCGCGTGACGGCTCAACCACACAACCTCCTTCCCGATCCCCTGCAGACCGCCCGCCTGCTGGCCGCCGAGTTTGCCGAAACCGCCGTCGAACGCGACGAGCGCGGCGGCACGCCGAAAGCCCAGCGCGACGCCCTGCGCAACAGCGGCCTGCTGGCCCTGAGCATTCCCACCCAATACGGCGGCCTCGGCGCCAGTTGGAGCGAAACACTCAATGTGGTGCGCGAATTCGCCAAGGTCGACAGTTCCATCGCCCATGTTTTCGGTTTCCATCATCTGATGCTCGCCACCGTGCGGCTGTTCTCGCGCCCCGAGCAATGGCAGCCGTGGTTCGAGCAGACCGCCCGCAAGAACTGGTTCTGGGGCAACGCCCTCAATCCGCTGGACACACGCACCGTGGTCCGCAAGCTCGGCGGCTGGCGCGAATTCTCCGGCAAGAAGAGCTTCTGCTCCGGTGCCAGCGACTCGGAAATGCTGATCGCCTCGGCCGTCGACGAAAGCGCCGGCGGCAAACTGCTGATCGCCGCGATCCCCAGCGGCCGCTCCGGCATCACCCTGCACAACGACTGGCACAACATGGGCCAGCGCCAGACCGACAGCGGCAGCGCCAGTTTCGAACGGGTGCGGGTCGAAGAGTCGGAACTGCTGCTCGAACCCGGCCCGCTGAGCACGCCCTTCGCCTGCCTGCGGCCGCTGATCGCGCAACTGACCTTCACCCACATGTTCCTCGGCATTGCCGAAGGCGCCTTCGCCGAAGCCCGGCAATACACCCTCACCGAGACCCGGCCGTGGTTCAAGTCCGGGGCCGGGGACATCCGCAAGGACCCGTACATCCTCAGCCACTACGGCGACTTCTGGGTTGCGCTCGAAGGTGTACGGCTGCTGGTCGAACGTGCCGCCGAAGGGCTCGACCGGGCCTGGGAAAAGGGCCCGCAGCTCAGTGCCGAGGAACGTGGCGAACTGGCGACCGCCATCGCCACGGCCAAGGTTGCCGCCAGCCGCCAGGGTCTGGAACTGTGCAGCAGGCTGTTTGAAGTGACCGGTGCACGCTCCACCCACGCCTCTCTGCGGCTGGACCGCCACTGGCGCAACCTGCGTACCCAGACCCTGCACGACCCGCTGGACTACAAGCTCCAGGAACTGGGCGACTGGGCCCTGAACCAGACACTTCCCATCCCCACCTTCTACTCGTAGAGACGCCCATGCAGCTGCTAACCCTACCGCCCTCGCCGGCTCTGGCAACCTCGATCCGCGCCACCGCCCAGGTCTTCGAAGACCCCAAGTCCCAGGCCCTGCTCGCCCATCTGCAACAGGTCGCGCCCAGTGAGGCCAGCGTGCTGATCATTGGCGAAACCGGCACCGGCAAGGAACTGGTGGCCCGGCATATCCACAACCTCAGCGCCCGTCGCAACCGGCCGTTCATCGCGGTCAACTGCGGGGCGTTTTCCGAGTCGCTGGTCGAGGCCGAACTGTTCGGCCATGAAAAAGGCGCCTTTACCGGCGCCCTCAGCGCCAAGGCGGGCTGGTTCGAGGAAGCAGACGGTGGCACGCTGTTTCTCGACGAGATCGGCGACCTGCCGATGCCGATCCAGGTCAAGCTGCTGCGGGTCCTGCAGGAACGCGAAGTGGTGCGCCTGGGCTCGCGCAAAAGCATCCCGATCAACGTGCGGGTGCTGGCGGCGACCAACGTCCAGCTGGAAAAGGCGATCAACGCCGGGCATTTCCGCGAGGACCTCTACTACCGCCTCGATGTCGTCAACCTCGAACTCAGCCCGCTGCGCGAACGGCCCGGCGATATCCTGCCGCTGACCCGGCACTTCATCGATGCCTACTGCCAGCGTCTGGGCTACGGCGACATCCGTATCAGCCCGGCGGCCGAGCAGAAGCTCAAGAGCTACAGCTGGCCGGGCAACATCCGCGAACTGGAAAACGTCATCCACCACACCCTGCTGATCTGCCGTAACGGCGTGATCGAACGCGACGACCTGCGCCTGTCGAACATGCGCATCGAGCGCCAGGACGACCACGCCGCGGGCACCGACGACTCGGCCGAAGCCCTGCTCGACCGCGCCTTCCAGAAACTCTTCGAGGAACAGGCCGGCGCCCTCCACGAAAAGGTCGAGGATGCTCTGCTGCGCGCGGCCTACCGCTTCAGCCACTACAACCAGGTGCACACCGCCAACCTGCTGGGCCTGAGCCGCAACGTGACCCGCACCCGGCTGATCAGGATCGGCGAACTGGCGGTGAACAAGCGCCGCCCCGGCGAGAACGTCCAGGGCGACCGCATGCTGCAGCTATCGATCTAGGCGTCTGGCACCGCCATTAGGCTGTGTACGAAATTGTTTGAAACGCAGGTTAGGCAAGGCAAAAACCGGCGAGGAAGCGCAGTTGACTGGTTGTCAATGAGCATTCCGAGCCGGTTTTTAACGCCGCATAACCAAGTTTCAAGCGATTTCGTACATAGCCTAGCCAACCAGGGCACAATGCAGCGCGTTATCGTGGCTGCGCTCGATGCTGCGCAGCACCTGGAACGAACCGAAGCTCACCGCCCTGGCCCGGTGCTGGCGAATCAGCAGCCAGAAATCCTCCTCGCCACTCTCGAAGCGGGCGAGCGCCGCCTCGCCGGCCTGTTTCGATCGCCACTGCAGCACATTCAATACGCGCCGACCATCGTCGCTGACCTGCACATTACCGCTGATGAAGCCGGCGAAATCCTGGGCCAGGCGCTCGGTCTGCCGCTCCAGGGCACAGACCAGGGCATCCTGCTGGTGGGGTTCGATCTCGAACTGGATCAGTTGGGTGAAGCTGCGGTTCTGCTCTGTCGCTGGCATGGAAAACTCCCCGGAAAGTCGCACAGGATCTTGAGATCCGAGGTGATGCAGGGTAAAACCTCAAGTTAACTAGAGGTCAAGGGATTTCTTCCATGGCATTACACAAGGCCCTGCCCACCGACAAGGCACTCACGGTCGGCCAGGTCGCCGCACGCAGCGGCGTATCGGTCACGGCCCTGCACTTCTACGAATCCAAGGGGCTGATCCGGAGCAGCCGCAATGCCGGCAACCAGCGCCGCTATGCCCGCGACGTACTGCGTCGGGTGTCGCTGATCAAGGTCGCGCAGAACCTGGGGATTCCGCTGGCGGAGATCCACCAGGCCCTGCAAGCGTTGCCCGAAGGCCGCACGCCTACAGCGGCGGACTGGGCGCGGATGTCGGAACGCTGGAAGGACGAACTGGACGAGCGCATCGCCCGCCTGACCCGGCTGCGGGACAAGCTCAACGGCTGCATCGGCTGCGGCTGCCTGTCGATGGAAACCTGCCCGTTGCGCAACCAGGGCGACGTGCTGGGCGACCAGGGCCCCGGCCCCCACCTGCTGGAGCCGGAAAGCTGATCGCCCTGTAGAAGCCGGGGCTAGAAGCCCGGCGCGATCTGCCCCTTGTAGCGGGTCAGGATGAACTGCCGCACCTCATCGGAGTTCAGCGCCTTGGCCAGTTTCTGGATGCCCGGGTCATTGAGGTTGTCCGGCCGCGCCACCAGGAACTCGACGTACAGATCCTTGCCCTTCTCGACGATCAGCGCACTGTTGGTGTCGATCCCTGCTTCCAGCGCATAGTTGGCGAACACGAATGCCAGGTCCACCTGGCTAACCGAACGCGCCAGCATCGCTCCCTCCAGTTCACGAATCTTCAGGTGTTTCGGGTTCTCGGCAATGTCGCGCGGGGTCGACTGGGTATTGCTCGGGTCCTTTAGCTTGATCAGCCCGGCCTCGTGCAGCAGCACCAGGGCCCGACCGGTATTCACCGGGTCATTGGGAATCGACACCGAAGCGCCATCCTTGAGTTCGGACAGACTCTTGATCTTTGTCGAGTAGGCGCCGAACGGCTCGATATGCACGCCGACCACCGGCACCAGATTGGTGTGGCGGGTCTTGTTGTAGTCATCGAGGAACGGCCGGTACTGATAGTAGTTGGCGTCCAGGTTCTTCAGCGCCAGTTGCTGGTTGGGCTGGATGAAATCGTTGAAGACCTTGATCTCCAGGTCGACGCCTTCCCTGGCCAGGGTCGGCTTGACGAATTCGAGGATCTCGGCGTGGGGCACCGGTGTGGCGCCGACGGTCAGTTTTTCATTGGCGTGTGCAGCCAGGGACATCAGGGCGGCCAATACGGCCAGGGTCTTTTTCATGCAAGGCTCCAGAGAGGCAGAAAGGGCCGGCGTCGGGTGGTCGTTGGGCCAGGTTGTTCTATAAGTTCGGTTCGGCGGGTCAACGTCGGCTGTAGCGGGCCACCAGGCGGTCACCGGTCATTTGCAGCGCCTGTACCAGGAGCAGCAGCAGGATCACCGTGACCACCATCACATCGGTCTGGAAGCGCTGGTAGCCATAGCGGATCGCCAGGTCGCCCAGCCCGCCGCCACCGATCACCCCGGCCATCGCCGTGTAGTCCACCAGCACGATGGCGGTCACCGTCACCGCCGCCAGCAGCCCGCCACGAGCTTCCGGCAGCAGGGTGTGGCGGATGGTCTGCCAGGTGCTGGCCCCCATCGCCTGGGTTGCCTCCACCACGCCACGATCCACTTCACGCAAGGCGGTTTCCACCAGCCGGGCGAAGAACGGCGTGCAGCCCACTACCAGGGGTGGAATGGTCCCCGGTACCCCAAGGGAGGTCCCCACCAGCAGCGTGGTCAGCGGAATCAGCACGATCAGCAGGATGATGAACGGCAGCGAGCGCAGCACGTTCACCACCACCGACAACACCCGATACAACCCCGGGGTCTCGTGCAACTGGCGCTTGCCGGTGAGGAACAGCAGCACCCCCAGCGGCAAGCCCAGCAGGACGATGAACGCCAGCGCCGCCGTGAGCATGCTCAGGGTGTCGAGGCAGGCCTGGGCGATATCCGCCCAGTAGATGTTTTTCAGCAGCTCGCCCATGGTTTCAGGACCAGTCGTGCCGCGGCGGCTTGATGCCGTTGAGCAGCCAGTTGCCGATCACGTGGTATTTCCAGCGCACCGGGTCATGCAGGGTGTGCACCCGGGCATTGCGCCAGTGGCGATCGAAATTGTGCTTTTTCAGGGTCGAGCGGGTGCCACCCAGCTCGAACAGCCGGTTGCTGGCCTCGATGGCAATTTCGGTGGTCAGTACCTTGGCCTTGGCCACCGCCAGCGAAGCCCGGGCGACGCTGTCTTCGTCGGGCGCGGGGCGGGCGGCATCCAGCGCCTTGCCGGCCCGTTCGAGCAGGGCATCGGCGGCTTCGAGACGAATCTCCAGGGCACCGACCTGGATGATGGTCAGCGGGTCTTCGCTGGCCTTGTCGACCCCGGCGTCGATCCAGGGCCGGGCCTGCTCGCGGACGAAGGTCACGGTATCGCGCAAGGCCGCACGGGCGATGCCGGCATCGATGGCGGCGGTGGTCAACTGGGCGAACGGGCCGGCCAGGGTCGGGTTCTCATAGGAGCGATAGGTGGGGAACAGGTTGAACGCCGGGACCTTCAGGTCCCGGGCCAGCACCGTACCGCTGGAGGTGGTGCGCTGGCCGATGCTGTCCCAGTCATCGACGATCACCAGCCCCGGCGTCCCACGCTCGACGAACGCCAATTGGGCCCTGCCCTCTTCGTCCAGGGCCAGCACCGCCAGCCAGTGGGCATACAGCGAACCGGTGCAATAGCCCTTGCGCCCGTTGATCACATGGCCGTCGCCGTGACGGCGAACGGTGGCCTGGATGTCCTGGACGTTCTTGCCGCCGGTTTCCGACAGCGCATTGGCAAAACGATGCCCCTGCAGCGCCAGGTCGAAGAAATGCGCCTGCTGCTCGGGCGTGCCCTGCAGGCGAATGTCTTCCAGCAGGCAGTAGTGGTTCTGCGGGATCTGTCCCAGAGACGGGTCGGCTGCCGAGATGATCGCGATCACTTCGGCCAGCACCGCATAGGACACCTGAGCCCCCCCGAACTCGCGGGGCACGGTGATGCCCCACAGGCCGCTGTTGGAATACAGGTCGACCACTTCGGCAGGCACCTGGCGCGTACGATCGCGCTCGGCATCCTGCTCCAGCAAACGGGCGGCGACACGTCGAGCGACGGCCAGGGCTTCGGCCTCGTCACGGATCAGGTGGGCGTCGGGGGAATGGATCGGGTAGCTGGCGGATTCAGGCAGGGAAGACATGGAGCGCTCTCGGGCGAAGGGTGTTGCGTGGGCTAATGCAGCTTCTGTGCCTAAGTTATTTTTCCTTTCAAATCATGCAGTTACTATTTATCAGCGGTCACAGGCGTGATTTCTGTACAGAACAGAATGTGAGTTCACTGTTGCTGGAAGAACACCTCAGCCCCCCTCCCCCAGGAGCCGGGCTTGCCCGCGAACGGGACGACGCGGTGTATCCGTCATGACGCGTCATCGTTCTTCGCGGGCAAGCCCGGCTCCTACGGGGGCGTCAGCAGAATCAGGCCAGCTCGGCCACTGGTCGCGCCGCCTTCTGCGCCTCCAGTTCACGCACCAGCGGCAACACCCGCTTGCCGAAATATTCGACCTCTTCCTGGAAATGCAGGAACCCCGCCAGCACCAGGTCCACCCCTACCGCCTTCAACGCCACGATGCGCTCGGCGATCTGCTGCGGGGTACCGATCAGGTTGGTCTTGAAGCCGTCGTTGTATTGCACCAGGTCTTCGAAACCGGACTTGGCCCAGTTGCCCTCACCTTCCGGCGACGACTTGCCGGCCTGCTTTGCCGCATCGCCAAACGCGCCAACCGCCTCGGGATCGGCCTTGTCGATGATTTCCGCCAGCACCGCGCGGGCCTCCTCCTCGGTATCGCGGGCAATGATGAAGGCGTTCACCCCGATCTTTACCGAGTGACCGTTGGCCGCGGCCTTGGCACGGATGTCGTCGACCTGGGCCTTGATGCCTTCCGGCGTGTTGCCGTTGGTGAAGTACCAATCCGAAACCCGCGCCGCCATGTCCCGTGCCGCCCGCGAGCTGCCGCCCTGGAAGATCTCCGGATGCGGTTGGCTCAGCGGCTTGGGCTTGAGGGTGTAGTCGTTGAACCGGTAGAAGTCGCCCTTGAAGGTGAACCCGTCCTCGGTCCAGATCCCCTTCAGCGCGCGGATGAACTCTTCGGAGCGGCGATAACGCTCGTCGTGCTCCAGCCAGTGCTCGCCGATGGCGTGGAACTCGCCGCGGAACCAGCCGCTGACGATATTCACGGCGATCCGCCCACCGGTCAGCTGGTCGATGGTCGCCAGTTGCTTGGCCGCCAGCGCCGGCTGCCAGGGGCCGGGCAGGATCGCGGCGATCACCTTCAGTTGGGTGGTGGCGGCCAGCAGGGCATGACTGAACGCCACCGACTCGTGCTGGTACTCGGCGCCATAACCGGCGGTAAAGCGAATCTGGGTCAGGCCGTACTCGAACCCGGCCTCCTCCGCCAGTTGCGCCAGTCTGCGGTTGTAGTCGATGTCCCAGCGGGTACGCTGCTCGATCTTGCTGACCACCAGGCCACCACTGACATTGGGTACCCAGTAGGCGAATTTCACGGCTTGCTGACTCATGGTGCTGCACCTCGGACCAGGGAATGTCAGGTCACTGGAGCAGCAAGCGTGCCAGCGTCCGACCCGGCAACCGCACGAACACGGCACGATACCCTGTGGGAGCGGGCTTGCCCGCAAAGTTTCTGCCGGTTTCAAGGGCCTGTTCGCGGGCAGGCCCGCTCCCACGCAGAACCTTCTCGCCTCCGGAAACCTGTGGCCTACACGACGATTTGTTGAAGATCTGTTGCCCAGACAACAGTTGCCGCCTCGCCTGGCGAGACAGAAGCCCGTAAACACGGGGTGATCGCCAACGGCATGGACCCTGCAACCGCTCCCGGCAACCGCAGTTTTCTCTGCCTGCCACAAGGAGCTGTCCCATGACCGAACACCAGGTAATCAACCCACTGTCCCTCGGCGTCGACTACGAGTCCCTGGCCGAACGCTTCCGACCGATCTTCGCGCGCATCGCCGCCGGTGCCGTGCAACGGGAACTGGCCCGCGAGTTGCCCCACGAGCCGATCCAGTGGCTCAAGCAGGCCGGCTTCGGCGCTGTACGGGTACCGGTGGAATATGGTGGGGTCGGCGCCTCCCTGCCGCAATTGTTCCAGTTGCTGATCGAACTGGCCGAGGCCGACTCCAATGTCCCGCAGGCCCTGCGCGGGCATTTCGCCTTTGCCGAGGACCGGCTGAACGCCCCCCCGGGCCCCGGCCGTGACCTGTGGTTCAAACGCTTCGTCGACGGCGACATCGTCGGCTGCGCCTGGACCGAGATCGGCAACGTGGTCATCGGCGACGTGGTGACCCGGGTCTCGCCGGACGGTGAACAGTGGCGCCTCAATGGCGAGAAGTTCTACAGCACCGGCAGCATCTTTGCCGACTGGATCGACGTCTACGCCCGCCGCAGCGACACCGGCGGCGACGTGATTGCCGCCGTGCGCGCCCGCCAGCCGGGCGTCGAACACAACGACGACTGGGACGGTTTCGGCCAGCGCACCACCGGCAGCGGCACCTCGCGGTTCGTCGATGCCGTGGTGGAAAGCGGCCATGTCATCGACTTCGCCACCCGCTTCAAGTACCAGACAGCGTTCTACCAACTGGTGCTGCTGGCGACCCTGGCGGGCATCGGTCGTGCGGCGCTCAGGGACGTGGCACGCCAGGTGCGCGAGCGCAAGCGCATCTACAGCCATGGCAATGCCCAGCGGGTCAGCGAGGATGCGCAGGTGCAGCAGGTGGTCGGCGAAGTCGCCGCGCTGGTGTATGCCGCCGAGGCCTCGGCGGTACGCGCCGCGCAACCGGCACAGCGGGCCTACCTCGCGCGCTTCGGCGGTGATGATGAGGTGGAACGCCAGGCCAATGTCGACGCGGAAATCGAGTCGGCCACGGCGCAGGTGGTGGTCTCGGAGTTGATCCAGCGCGCCACCAGCGAACTGTTCAATGCCCTAGGCGCCTCCGATGTCCGCCAGGGCAAGGCGCTGGATCGCCATTGGCGCAACGCGCGGACGGTGTCGTCACACAACCCGGTGATCTACAAGGCCCGGATCATCGGCGACTGGGCGATCAACGGCACCGAGCCACCGTTCGTCTGGCAGATCGGCAACGGGCCGGCCAAGGGCTGAGGTCGCGGCGGCCCTCGCGACTCGGTAAGATGGCGCCCCTTCAGGCGCTTTGCGCGCCATCTGCCGACCTAGGCTGTGTACGAAATTGTTTGAAACGCAGGTTAGGCAAGGCAAAAACCGGCGAGGAAGCGCAGTTGACTGGTTGTCAATGAGCATTCCGAGCCGGTTTTTAACGCCGCATAACCAAGTTTCAAGCGATTTCATACATAGCCTAAGCCGACCCCATGCCTTTCGATCTCAGCGTAGACCTGACCACCCTCGCCATTCTCGCCGTCGTCGCCTTCGTCGCCGGTTTCATCGATGCCATCGCCGGCGGGGGCGGCCTGCTGACCACCCCGGCACTGCTGACCGCCGGTCTGCCACCGCACCTGGTGCTGGGCACCAACAAGCTCAGTTCGACCTTCGGCTCGGCCACCGCCAGCTTCACCTTCTACCGGCGCAAGCTGTTCCATCCGCGCCAGTGGAAACTGGCGATCTTCGGCACCCTCGCCGGTGCGCTGATCGGCGCAGTGGCAGCGCACTTCATGCCAGCCGAGTGGCTGAACAGGATGCTGCCGGTGATCGTCTTCGCCTGTGGCCTGTACCTGCTGTTCGGCGGTACGCCCAAGGCGCCGCTGGACAGCGACGCGCCGATCCGCAGGAAGTGGCAGTTCCCCCAGGGCTTCGGCCTGGGTTTCTACGACGGCGTGGCCGGGCCCGGCACCGGTGCGTTCTGGACCGTCAGCAGCCTGCTGCTCTACCCCATCGACCTGGTCAAGGCCAGCGGCGTGGCGCGCAGCATGAACTTCGTCAGCAATATCGCCGCGCTGTCGGTGTTCGTGTTTTCCGGTCAGGTCGACTGGATCATCGGCCTGGCCATGGGTGTTTCGGTGATGCTCGGGGCATTCTTCGGCGCCCGCACCGCCATCAGTGGCGGGGCGAAGTTCATCCGCCCGGTGTTCATCACCGTGGTCCTCGGGCTGACCGTGCGCCTAGCCTGGCAGCACTGGTTCAGCGTGGCCTAGGCGACGCGCCACATACAGGTCGATCAGGTAGCGGGCGATCGACCGGGATGCCGGCAACGGCGGCAGTTCGCGGATGTTGAACCACTGCGCATCCTCGATCTCGTCGACCTGCGGCACGATCTCGCCGCCGGCATATTCGGCATGGAAGCCCAGCATCATCGAGTGCGGGAACGGCCAGCACTGGCTGCCGACATACTGGATGTTGCTGACCTCGACCTGCACCTCCTCGCGGACCTCACGCACCAGGCAATCCTCCGCCGACTCGCCCGGCTCGGCGAAACCGGCCAGGGTACTGTAGACCCCGGGCACGAAACGCGGCGAGCGGGCCAGCAGCACTTCATCGCCGCGGGTCACCAGCACGATCATGCTCGGCGAAATCCGTGGGTAGGCGCGCAGGTCGCACGGCTGGCAATACATCGCCCGCTCGCCCGGGACCTGGCGGGTCGGCTGGCCGCAACTGCCGCAGAACCGGTGCTCACGGGCCCAGGTGCCGATCTGCGCGGCATAGCCGAGCATACGGTAGGTGGTGAAGTCACCTTCGAGCATGAAGCGCCGCAGCCCCTGCCAGCGGCAACCCGGTACCTCGGCCGTGGCCTTGAGTTCCAGCAGGTACACCGGCTCGCCATCGCGATGGCCGATGCCATGCTCGCAGAGTACCGGCAGGTCCTGGCGCTTGAGCCACTCGCGGGGGAACAGCACGCCGTTGTCATCCAGCAGGAACCCCTCGGGACCACGGGCCACGGCCCAGCCACCGGGTTGTTCGATATCCAGTACTGCGGTTGTCCAGCCTTGAGTCATTGCGGGTTCCTTGGGGACCGGGAAACCTTCCTCAGTCCAGAAATTCAGGTTTCTGCTTGCTCATGTGTGCCGCGATGGCCACACGCAGGTCGTTCGATTGCAACATGGCGGCGTTCCAGGTGGCAACGTATTCCAGGCCGTCGTCGATCCGGTGGTCACGCATGTAACTGAGCATTTCCTTGGTGCCGCTCACGGCGATCGGCGACTTGCCGGCGATTTCCCGCGCCAACCCCATCACACCGTCGAGCAGCGCGGCCTGATCAGGATAGACACGATTGACCAGACCGATGCGCTGCGCCTCGTCGGCACCGAACTGGCGGCCGGTGTAGGCCAGCTCGCGCAGCATGCCGTCACCGATGATACGTGGCAAACGTTGCAAAGTGCCGACATCGGCGGCCATGCCGATATCCACTTCCTTGATCGAGAACTGCGCGTCTTCGGCACAGTAGCGTATGTCGCAGGCGGCGATCAGGTCGATGGCCCCGCCCAGGCAGTAGCCCTGGATGGCGGCCAGGACCGGCTTGCGGCAGTGGTCGACGGCGTTGAAGGAGGCCTGCAGTTGCAGGATCTTGCGCCGCAGCAGGCGGGCGTTGCGGCCCACGTCCTTGCCCAGTTCGTTACCGACCGAGGCCAGCAGCATCAGGTCGATGCCTGAGGAAAAATGCTTGCCCGCGCCGCTCAGCACCACCACCCGGACCTCATCGGTGTCGTCGGCCCACTGGAAGATCTCGATGATCTCGCTCCAGAACGCGGCGTTCATCGCATTGATCTTTTCCGGACGGTTGATCTGCACATGGGCGATGTTGTCGGCCAGTTCGACACGGAAGGCTTGGTATTCGGACATGACGGGGCATCCTTGGCGGGCAGTGGAAGATTGGGGGAATATAGCAAGCAGGCCTGTCCGGCATAGGTAGCGAATATGCCAAAAGCCGGACTCGGGAGGGATGGCCGCCTGCGGCGGTTCGCGGGCAAGCCCGGCTCCTACAGCGACCGGCGTCGAACTCAAATCTTTTGTACGGCCCGGTCACTTGTAGGAGCGAGGCTTGCCCGCGAACCGCCAGAGGCGGCCAGCCTCCACCACCTAGCGAGGCCCCAGGATCCATTGCTCGATGGCCTGCGCCGCTCCATCCTCGGTGTTGCTGCCGGTCACCACATCCGCCTGCCGCTTGACCACCTCTTCAGCCTGGCCCATGGCAATCGCCAGCCCCGCCCGATGGAACATCGCCGGGTCATTGCCGCCATCGCCGATCGCCGCCGTCTGCGCCAGCGGCACCTCAAGGAACTTCGCCAGTGTCACCAGCGCCTCGCCCTTGTTGGCCTGCATCGCGGTGATGTCCAGGTAGGCCCGCTGCGAGCGACTGGCCAGCGCCTGGTCCGCCACCAGCGGCTGCAGCACCGTCTCCAGTTCGATCAGCAGTTGCGCATTGCCGCTGGCCCCGACGATCTTGTCGATACGGTCCAGGTACGGCTCGAAACTCTCCACCACCTTCGGCGGATAGCCCAGCGCATGCTGCTCCCGAGGGACCATGGTGCCGTGGGGGTTGCGCAGCAGCCATTCGTTGTCGGCAAACACCCAGATCTCCACCTCCTCATGCCGCGACAGCAACTCCAGGGTGCAGATCGCCGCCTCGCGCGGCACGTAATGAGTCACCAGGTAGCGGCCATCGGGATGCATCAACGTGCCGCCGTTGAACGCGGCCACGGGTAAATCGACACCCAGCGCCTCGATCTGCTCGCGCATCGCCCGTGGCGGCCGACCGGTGGCCAGGCTGAAGAACACCCCCGCCTTGCGCAGCGCCCGCACCGCCTCGACAGTGCGTGGGCTGAGGCTGTGATCAGGGCGCAACAGGGTGCCGTCCATGTCGCTGAGCAGCAGGCGGATGGGGTATTGCACCGAGCCGCTCATCCGATGCCGTGCCAGGCGCGGCCGTCGCGCGCCAACAGTTCATCGGCGGCCGCCGGGCCATTCTCGCCGGCCTTGTACGACTGCACCTGGCTGTCTTCGCGCCAGGCATCGAGGAACGGCTGCACCGCGCGCCAGCCGTTCTCGATGTTGTCGGCACGCTGGAACAGCGTCTGGTCGCCGGTCAGGCAGTCGTAGATCAGCGTCTCGTAGCCGGTGGACGGCTGCATCTCGAAGAAGTCCTTGTAGGCGAACCCCAGCTCGATATTGGCCATGTCCAGCGCCGGCCCCGGGCGCTTGGCCAGCAGGTCGAACCACATGCCCTCGTTCGGCTGGATCTGGATCTTCAGGTAGGTCGGCTGCAGGCGCTCGACCTCGGTATCGCGGAACTGCGCATACGGCGCCGGCTTGAAGCAGATGGCGATTTCCGTATCGCGCACGCTCATGCGCTTGCCGGTACGCAGGTAGAACGGCACGCCGACCCAGCGCCAGTTGTCGATCATCACCTTGAGCGCGACATAAGTCTCGGTGTTGCTGTCGGGCGCCACGTTGTTTTCTTCGCGATAACCGGCCACGGCCTTGCCCGCCACTTCACCGGCGGTGTACTGGCCGCGAACCGAGTTCGCCCGTGCCTCCTCGATGCTCCAGGGTCGAATCGCGCCGACCACCTTGGCCTTCTCGCCACGTACGGCGTCGGCACCAAAGGCCGCTGGCGGCTCCATGGCAACCATCGCCAGCAGTTGGAACAGGTGGTTGGGCACCATATCGCGCAGGGCGCCGGTGTGTTCGTAGAAACTGCCGCGGGTTTCCACGCCCACGGTTTCCGCCGCGGTGATTTGTACATGGTCGATGTAGTGGTTGTTCCAGAACGCCTCGAACAACACGTTGGAGAAGCGGCTGACCAGGATGTTCTGTACGGTTTCCTTGCCCAGGTAATGGTCGATCCGGTAGATCTGCTTCTCGCTCATCACCTTGAGCAGGCAGGCGTTCAACGCCTCGGCGGTGGCCAGGTCGGAGCCGAACGGCTTCTCGACCACCACCCGCCGAAAGGCCTCGGGCGTTTCCTCGAGCAGCCCGGCCGCTCCCAGGCGCCGCGCCACCTCACTGAAGAAGCGCGGCGCGGTAGCCAGGTAGAACACCGCGTTGCCGGTGCCGCTGGCGGCAATCTTTGCGTTCAGCGCGGTGTAGGTGGAGTCGTCGAGGAAATCGCCCTGCACGTAACTGATGTTCTTCGCCAGCTTGCGCCAGAGCGCGGCATCCAGCGCCTGCTCCGCAGTCTTCCCGCTCTTGGCGGCCACCTCGGTACGGCTGAACTCTTCCAGTTTTTTGGCGAACTCGGCGTCGGTGACGGCGTTGTGGTCGACGCCGACGATGTGCAGGCCGTCGTCGAGCAGGCCGTCACGGCTCAGGTTGTACAGCGCCGGCATCAGCAGGCGCTTGACCAGGTCACCGTGGGCACCGAACAGGAACAGCGTGGTCGGCGGGGCGGCCTCAACCTTGCTTTTCTTGCCGGTGGCCTTCATTTTTTCGGCGTCTCCACGTGGCCGCCGAAGCCGAAGCGCATCGCCGACAGCAACTTGTCGCCATAGGTGCTCTGTTGGCGTGAGCGGAACCGGGCGAACAGCGAGCTGGACAGCACCGGTGCCGGTACCGCCTGTTCGATCGCCGCCTCGATGGTCCAGCGGCCTTCGCCGCTGTCGGCCACCGCGCCGGAGTAGTTGTCCAGCTTGGGATCGGTGGCCAGGGCGTCGGCGGTGAGGTCCAGCAGCCAGGAGGAGACCACGCTGCCGCGGCGCCAGACCTCGGCGATATCGCCCAGGTTCAGGTCGAAACGCTGGTCGGCCGGCAGGCTTTCGGAATTCTTGGTCTTGAGGATGTCGAAACCCTCGGCGAAGGCCTGCATCATCCCGTATTCGATGCCGTTGTGGATCATCTTGACGAAGTGCCCGGAACCCGCCGGGCCGGCATGGATGTAGCCGCGCTCGGCGCGGTCGTCGGCGGTCGGGCTGCGATCGCGGGTCCGTGCAATGTTGCCCAGGCCCGGGGCCAGCGCATCGAACAGCGGATCAAGGCGGCGGACCACCTCGGCGTCACCGCCGATCATCATGCAATAGCCACGCTCCAGGCCCCAGACGCCGCCGGAAGTACCGACGTCGATATAGTGGATGCCCTTTTGCGCCAGCTCCTGGCCACGACGGATATCATCCTTGTAGTAGGTGTTGCCGCCGTCGATGATCACATCCCCCGGCTGCAGCAGCTTGCCCAGTTCGGCAATGGTGTCCTCGGTGGGCGCCCCGGCCGGCAACATCACCCAGACCGCTCGCGGCGCGCTCAGCCCGGCAACCAGTGCCGGCAGGTCGGCGACACCGGTGGAACCTTCCTGGCCCAGGGCGGCAACGAAGTCGGTGTTGCGGTCGTAAACCACGGTCTCATGGCCCTTGAGCATCAATCGCCGTGCGATATTGCCGCCCATGCGGCCCAGTCCGATGATTCCAAGTTGCATGTAGCGTTACTCCAGACGACGAGTTCGAAAAAACTCGAAAAAGATAAAGGCGACACCTTAGCCCACCGCAACGGCGTGTGTCCTGCGAAAGGTTAGTCAAATACGGCGATGATTGGTTCGCCGGTGTCGCCCGTGACCCTCTTGTTACGCTCGAACTCGCTCCCAGGACACGGCGACAACAAAAAATAAAAAAGTTCCCATGCGCCGAAAAAGAATCCAAAATTGTCTTGAACGAGCACCCTGCCCCTGATCAGGCCGGGTCAGCTCCACCGAAACAGACCCTTCGCGAGGTGAGCAATGGGTACGGTAGCCGCAGTACGTCCCCCACAAACCCTGTACGTCACGATCCGCCGCGATGAGTTGCGGCAGTTGCAGGATGAGCGCAACGCGCTGCTGCAGCAGGTCGCGCTCTTGCAGGAGGCCCTGCAGGCGCAATCCCTGACGGCCCAGGCCCCGCTGCCGCGACTGGGCAACTGAACGCCGGCCCACGGCTGATTCCCTATCCCCTCCAGGCGCGCCGCCGGTGTGCCTGGCCCTGAACGTTTTTTTCACACGTCGTTACCGATACTCCAGGCCTTCCAGCCGTGCGCAATTCGTGCGGCCATTCCCCATGGCGACTTTTTTCCCAGCCCCATGGTTCAGTTGGCGATTGATTGGAGTGCTCGATGGCGTTGTTCGAACGCAGCAACAAGTCTGCGAAAGGTTTTGATTGGGCCGGGCTCGGCTGGATGTTCCTGTTCTTCTGGTACTTCTCGGGTATCACCCAGTTGCTGATCCAGTTGAGCGGCACTTCCGGCTTCTCCGGGTTCCGCCAGGCATTCTTCCTCAGCGCCATCTGGCTGGCACCGCTGCTGGTGTTCCCGCGTCGCACCCGCCTGCTCAGCGCCCTGATCGGCCTGATGCTGTGGGCCTGTTCCCTGGCCAGCCTGGGCTACTTCTTCATCTACCAGCAGGAATTCTCGCAGAGCGTGATCTTCATCATGTTCGAATCGAACATGGCCGAGGCCAGCGAGTACCTGACCCAGTATTTCCAGTGGTGGATCCTGCTCGCGCTGCTCGCCCACAGCGTCGTGGCCTTCCTGCTCTGGACCCGCGTACGCCCGGTTCACCTGCCACGCGGTCGCGCCCTGGCGGTGGCGACGCTGCTGCTGGTGTCGATCATCGGCTATCCACTGGTCAGCCAGATCAACCGCAGCTCGACGCTGGAGGAAGGCCTGGAGCGTTTCGAAAGCCGTGTCGAACCGGCGGTCCCGTGGCAGATGGTGGTGGCTTATCGCAGCTATCGCCAACAACTGAACAACATGCAGGGCATGCTCGACAGCGTCAGCAGGATTCCACCGCTGCATAACCTCAAGGACCGCCAGGCCGGCCTGCCGACCACCCTGGTGCTGGTCATCGGCGAGTCGACCAACCGTCAGCGCATGAGCCTGTACGGCTATCGCCGGGAAACCACGCCGAACCTCGACAAGCTCAGGGAACAACTGGCGGTCTTCGACAACGTGGTGACTCCGCGTCCCTATACCATCGAGGCCTTGCAGCAGGTCCTGACCTTCGCCGACGAAGAAAACCCCGACCTGTACCTCAAGACCCCGTCGCTGGTCAGCGTCATGAAGCAGGCCGGCTACAAGACCTGGTGGATCACCAACCAGCAGACCATGACCAAGCGCAACACCATGCTCACGACCTTCTCCGAGCAGGCCGACGAGCAGGTGTACCTGAACAACAACCGCAACCAGAACGCCCGCCAGTATGATGGCGATGTGCTGGAACCGTTCAACAAGGCCCTGGCCGACAGCGCCCCGCGCAAGCTGATCGTGGTTCACCTGCTGGGCACGCACATGAGCTACCAGTACCGTTACCCGCCGGCCTTCGAGAAGTTCACCGACCGTACCGGCGCCCCGCCCGGTCTGAGCGACGACCAGATACCGACCTACAACAGCTACGACAACGCCGTGCTGTACAACGATTTCGTGGTATCGAGCCTGATCAGGGACTACGCCAAGACCGACCCGAACGGCTTCCTGCTGTATCTGTCGGACCACGGCGAAGACGTCTTCGACTCCGCCGGCCATGCCACCCTGGGCCGCAACGAGGCCAAGCCGACGGCGCCGATGTACACCATACCGTTCATCGCCTGGGCCTCGCCGAAATGGCGCGAAAGCCATGACTGGAGCTTCGCTTCGGACCTGAGCCGCCCCTACAGCAGCTCGCACCTGATCCACACCTGGACCGACCTGGCCGGCTTGAGCTTCGATGAGCAGGACCTGAGCAAGAGCGTAGTCAGCGATCAGTTCAAGGTTCGGCCGTTGCTGATCGGCGATCCCTACGCGCGTCCACAGAGGGCGCTGATCGATTTCAGCCTGATCAAGCCCAAGCCGCAGGGAGACGTGGCGAAGAAATGAGCTTCTGGCCTGTTCTCGCGGCTCGCAGCGGAACAGGCCATTTCTCTCGGCGCCTACCCGATGGCGCCGATCCGGGCTGGCATGCCTGCCTGCGAACCAACGGGCAAAATCAGAAAAATATTATCCGCTTAAAACAGGCTCATAATATTTACTTAATCTTCCTGACATTCATCAAACATTCCTGCAACCGCTCATCCGGCATTTATCCATCTTAATTGCCACTTAATTCCCCCGTCCTAAAGTTGCTCCGAATTTCAGATCGCCACGGCGACATCCATTTAGACAACTCAGGAAACATCAATCATGAAACTGCCTACCTTGCTGATTGCCGGTCTATTGTCCGCCACTTCTTTCGCTGCCCTGGCCGAAGGCGGCTCCGACCGCGCCCGTGAGCGCTGGGAAAACTTCCAGGTCAGCCAGCAGCTGGCGCGCGAGCAGGCCGAACAGAAGACCCTGACCGCTCAGGCGCAAAAGAACGATGCCTCTTCGAACGAAGTGAAAACGGCCGAGCAACAACCTGACACCTGATTCATCGATCGAGCTCCCGATAACACCTCTGGTTGCTCCACAAGTTTCTTGTGAGGGGTGTTTTCTTTCAGCGCCCTGTATGGGGCGCTTTTTTATTTGAATGCCGGCCAACCGGATGTTCAGTGAAGATATCCGCCCTGGTACTTGAGGGGAGTCATTACAGATACTTGTTCCAGAACATCATCTGCCCGTGACTCGGATCCAGCTGGGCGCCACTGAAACCGAACTTCTCGTACGCAGCCCGGGCCACCGCGTTCCCCTCCAGCACCTCCAGGGTAATCTTGCAGCAGCCCCGCTGACGGGCGATATCCTCGACCTTCTGCAACATCCTGCGACTCAACCCCAACCCCCGAAACCGGCTCAGCACCGCGACGTCATGCACGTTCACCAGCGGCCGGCAGGCAAAGGTCGAAAAGCCTTCGAAGCAGTTCACCAGCCCCGCCGGCTCGCCACCGACAAACGCCAGCACACTGAACGCATGGGCACGCTTGGCCAGCTCGGCCGGCAGTTGCGCCAGCAGGTCAGGGTCCAGCGACTGACCACCGCCCATCGGGTCTTCGGCATAGTGGTTCAGCACCAGGGCGATCGCCTCGGCATGCACCGGGTTGGTGTAGCTCGCCTGCAGTATCAGTACATCCGCAACATCCATGTTCATCCTCGACGGCATCATTGAAAATCGGTTCTCGCTTCAGGGCAGCCGATTGTATGCCCGGGCCAGGGCCGGGCGAAGGAAATTCTCCAGACTTGGCTTCACTGCCCGAACCGCTGCAACTGCATCTCATGCAGGCGACTGAGGGTACGACGAAACGCGAACGCCAGGTAACCCTCGCTGTACAGTTCGTCCAGCGGTACCTGGGCCGCGACGTACAAGGCCACCTTGCGGTCGTAGCACTCGTCCACCAGCGCGATGAAACGACGCACGCTGTCATCGTGGATCGACAGTTGTGGCAACTGACGATCCCCCGCCTCTACCCGTTGCGCGGCATCCTCGGTGCCCCGGGCGATCCGACCGGGCCGTTGGCGGGCGCTGAGGTTCGGCACCTCGTCGAGGAAGATCGCCGAGTAACGATCGCACAGTGCCATGAAGTCCATCGCCGCCAACGGCTGCTCACACAGCTCGGCATAACGGCACCAGAGCACGCTCGGCGAAGCCCGCACCACCGCCAGGGTGCGATGCCCCATGGCGACCGGCTCGCTGGACACCGGCTGCCCGGCGGTCAGCGCGTCGAACGCCTGGGCAAAACCGCTCGAGCCTTCCACCGGCACCACCCAGTAACGCTGCAAACCCGCGCCCGGATGCAGACGGTGATCCTCGCCGCCATCGACGTCGACTACCGTCATGTGCCGTTCGATCGCGGCAATCGCCGGCAGAAAGCGCTCGCGGTTGAAACCCTCGGCATACAGCTGGTTCGGCGGCTGGTTGGAGGTACAGACGATCACCACCCCCTCGTCGAACATCACCTGGAACAGCCGCCCGAGAATGATCGCGTCACCAATGTCATTGACGAACAGCTCGTCGAAACACAGCACCCGCACCTCGGCCGCCAGCTCACGGGCCAGGGCCCGCAACGGATCGGCAATCCCGCTCAATTGAAAGGAGCGCTGGTGCACCCAGCCCATGAAGTGATGGAAATGTTGGCGCCGGGACGGCACCCGCAGGGTCTGGTGGAATTGGTCCATCAACCAGGTCTTGCCGCGCCCGACCGGCCCCCAGAGGTAGACGCCGCGGGGGACCTGCCCCTGGTGCAGCGCCTCCTGGCAGTGTTGCAGCGCCTGCACCGCCTGCCATTGCGCGGGGTCGTGGACAAAGCCCTGGGCGACGGCTCGCTGGTAGGCAATCAGGGGGGAATCGACGGTCATGGGCGGGGCCATTGCTGAACAGGGCCCCGCAGTATGCCAGCTCGACTCAGAGGGAAATATCCAGCCGGGCGATCTTGCCCTGTTCGTTCAGCCGGAAGGTGTAGCGCAACTCCACCGGGCTGCCGGGAAAGCTGCCCGAGACGAGCTTGCGCACCAGCACCTTGCCGGTGCGCTGGGCGACGTCGAGCACTTCGACCCGGGGCTGGTACTTGCGACCGGTTTCATCCATCCACCTTGCAATCTCCAGGGTACCGACCTGGTGCCGGCCTTCATCGAAGACATTCGCGTCCGCGGCGAAGAAACTGTCGATCGTCGAGGTGTCGCGGGCATTGGCGGCGGCAATATAGGCCTCGATAGCCGGGGCCAGGGATGAGGTGTTCATGGGGTACAGCTCCTTGCTGGTGGGACTGGCCTCATCCTATGCCAGGCCCGCGCCAGTTTTTGTCAGGAGTGAACGGCTGGGTTTTCTGTTGTTGCTCGCAGGCCTGGTGCCAGCCGCGCAACAGGTCGCTGCGCCGTCCCGGATACCGTTCGCCCTGCTCGCAGGCGGCAGCGATGCGGTCGGTACGAAAGGTCCGGTAGTCGTTGCGCAGCTCACACCAGGCGACGATCACCCGCACCTCGTTCAGAAAGCCCAGGGCCAGGGGCCAGATCAGGCGCTGGCTGGGGATTCGGTTGGCATCGGCGTAGTCGATGTACAGCTTGGTCTGCTGGCCGATCGCCTGACGCAGCACGCTCAGTGGCACGATGTTCTCCGGGAAGCCGTAACCGGCGGGGCCGGCCAGCACGGTGGGGTTGCGCAGGGCCTCCTGGGCCGCCGGCCCGAGCACCGCGGAAATCTTCGCCAGGGCCCCACAGGCGGCCTTGCCCAGCACATCGTCAGCCCGCTGGTTGACGTACTGCAGGCCGAGCATGATCGCCTCGGCCTCGTCGGCATCGAGCATCAGCGGCGGCAGGAACAGGCCGCTGCGCAACACGTAGCCGATCCCCGCCTCGCCCTGGATCGGCGCGCCCAGGGCAATCAGTTCGGCAATGTCGCGATAGACCGTCCGCTCGGAAATCTCCAGCTCATGGGCCAGGGCCGCCGCTGTGGCCGGGCGGCTACGGGCCCGCAGCACCTGCAGCAGCGTCAATAGACGGGAAGTACGGGACACGGTGGATTCAACCTGAACAGAAGCGGATGCGCGCAGCCTAGCAGAGACTCCTGTCAGAAACTGTCAGGAGCCGCAGGGTCCATGCTTTGCTGTATCGTGAGCCTGCCATTCATCCAGAGGATTCCACCATGCGCAAACTCCTCGGCCTGGGCCTGCTGTTGCTGACCCTCAGTGCCTGCGCACTGTTCTCCGGTCGCGACCCGTTGAATATCAACGTGGTCGGGATCGAGCCACTGCCCAGCCAGGACATGGAGATGCGCTTCGCCGTGACCCTGCGCCTGCAGAATCCCAACGAGACGGCCATCGCCTACAACGGCGTAGCCCTCGACCTGGAGGTGAACGACCAGCCGCTGGCCTCCGGTGTCAGCAACCAGCAGGGCACGCTGCAGCGCTTTTCCGAAACAACGCTGACGGTACCGGTCAGCGTCTCGGCCTTTTCCATGCTGCGCCAGACCTTCGGCCTGAGCCAGGCCCGCAGCCTGGACGGCCTGCCCTACGTACTGCGCGGCAAGTTGGCCGGGGGACCGTTCGGCACGATGCGTTTCGTCGAGCGGGGCCGCCTGGACCTGCCGGGTTCCAATACCAGCCGCTGGTGAACCAGCACCTGCTGGGCGACACGAAAGGCTGTTATAAGGAGCCTTTCGACTCCGTCCGGGACGGCACGCATCATGGACAGATACCCCACCCTGCACAGCGAACGGCTGATCCTGCAACCGATGACGCTGGCCGACGCACCCGCCGTCCAGCAACTGTTCCCGCACTGGGAAGTGGTGCGCTATCTCAACGCCCTGGTGCCCTGGCCCTATCCGGACGACGGCGCCTTGAGCTATCTGCGTGATATCGCGCTGCCCGCCGTCGAACGCGGCGAGGAATGGCACTGGTCGATGCGCCTGAAGACGGCACCGGAACAGATGATCGGCTCCATCAGCCTGATGAACGAAACCGACAACAACCGCGGCTTCTGGCTCGCACCGCAGTGGCAGGGCCAGGGGCTGATGAGCGAGGCCAGCCGCGTGGTCACCCGTTACTGGTTCGAAGTCCTCGACCGGCCACTGCTGCGCGTCCCCAAGGCCGCGCCCAACCTGGCCTCGCGACGGGTTTCGGAGCGTGAGGGCATGCGCCTGATCCGTAGCGAGGAGCGCGCCTTCGTCAGCGGGCGACTGCCCTGTGATATCTGGGAAATCACCCGTGAGCAATGGCGGCGCGGCCTGACGCCTCAGTCCTGAATGAAACGCACGCCCGGCTTGGCCCGCTCGTCCACTCGCAGTTCGAACACATCCGGACGCGAATAGTGGCCGGTCACGTCGAAATCATAGCGGGCCCGTACCAGCTCGTCGGTATCGATCTCGGCGGTCAGCAGACCGGCTTCGCCCACCAGCGGCCCGGCCAGCACATCGCCCATCGGCCCGACGATCAGGCTGCCACCGTTGATCAGCGGGCGCTCGTCCGGCCAGTTCTCGACACTGCCGCCCAGCGCCGCCGGCGAGGGCTGGACCTGGCAGGCGGTGACCACGAAGCAGCGGCCCTCGCAGGCGACATGACGCATGGTCACCCGCCACATTTCCCGTTCGTCCACCGTCGGCGCACACCAGACGTCCACGCCCTTGGCGTACATCGCGGTACGCAGCAGCGGCATGTAGTTCTCCCAGCAGACCGCCGAACCGATCCGCCCGGCCTTGCCTTCCACCACCGGCAGGGTCGAACCGTCGCCCTTGCCCCAGATCAGCCGCTCGGTACCGGTCGGCATCAGCTTGCGGTGCCTGGCCACCAGGCCTGCCTGCGGGTCGAAGAACAGCACGGTGCAGAACAGGCTGTGACCGTTGCGCTCGATCACGCCGAGTACCAGGTTGGCCCCGGTGCGGGCCGACAGCCCGGCCAGTGCCTCGGTTTCCGGGCCCGGAACGTCGATCGCATTGGCGTGATAACGGGCGAACGCTTCACGCCCTTCCGGCAGGCGGTAGCCCAGCTGGGTGCCGAAGGTCTCGCCCTTCGGGTAGCCGCCGAGCAGCGCTTCCGGCATCACCACCAGGCAGGCGCCGGAGTCGATGATCGCCTGTTCGTAGGACAGGATCTGTTCCAGGGTCTCGCCCTTGCCACCCGGCAAGGACCCGATCTGCAAGGCGGCAACGATGGATTTGGACATGAGCGGTTCTCCATGACGTGAGTTCGTGTTGCAGATTGTCGCGGCGAAGTCGATCATGAATAAAGACCACTTCATCACTGAATGATATGAACAACACGAATATCAAGACCCTGGATCTGAACCTGCTCAAGGCCTTCGAGGCCCTGCACGACGAGTCCAGCGCCAGCCGCGCGGCCGTGCGCCTGGGCGTCACCCAGTCGGCCATCAGCGCCGCCCTGCGCCGGTTGCGTGAGGTCTATGGCGATCCGCTGTTCGTGCGCACCGGCCGCGGCCTGGCACCGACCCTGTGCGCCAACCAGCTCAAGCCGGTGATCAGCGAAGCCCTGAACAAGTGCCGGCAGAGCCTGGCGCTGGTCGACCCGCAGGCCCAACACTACGAGGGCCGCTCGGTGATCATCGGGCTGTCGGACGATTTCGAGATTGCCTACGGTCGCCGTCTGCTGGAACTGATCGCTATCCAGGCACCCCGTCTGCGCCTGATCTTCCGCCAGACCCACAGCCAGATCGTCGGTGAAGGCCTGATGCAACGCCATTTCGACCTGGCCATCACCGCTGGCGGCTTCGCCGAACGCCTGCTCAGCCGCCGGGTGCTGGGCGAAGGCGACTACCTTTGCCTGGTCGACCCGCAGAGCCTGGAGGCCGGCCAGACCGGGCTGAGCCTGGAGCAGTTCGTCGCCCGTGAACATATCCTGGTGTCGTCCGGCGGCTTCATCGGCATCACCGACGAAGCGCTGGCCGGCCTGGGATTGGGCCGGCACGTCAGCGCCTCCACCAGCCATTTCGCGGCATTGCCCTACCTGCTCAAGGGCAGCCAGGCCGTCGCCACCATTCCGGCCCATGCCGCCCAGGCCATCGCCGAACTCGGCGGGCTGAGCCTGCTACCCTGCCCCATGCCCCTGCCGCGCTACCCGATCGAGTTGGGCTGGCGCACCAGCGTGTCCCTCGACCCGGCGGTGTTGAAGGTACAGGCGGCCATTTTTCAATGTTTTCACATTGCCTGAGTCATCATGGACACCCCACCCGTAGCCGGTTTTCAGGACACTTCGGGGGAAAAATCCAATCTGACCTGATATGCATTTGCCATCTAGTGTTCTCGGCAGGCGCCGGGGAAGGTTAGAATGTAGGAAATAGGGAAGAGTCAATGACAGAGCAGATCCTCTCAGAAGCCGAGTACGACGCGATCACCGATGCCGCCGCGCATTGGTGCATGCGCCTGCATGAGCAGGACTGTACGGATGCCGAACGGGAGCAATTCGCCGCCTGGCTCGAGGCCGACCCGCTGCATGCCAGCGAATACGAGGCGATGCTGGAGATCTGGGAGGTCGCCGACCACCTGCCGCGGCCGCCGCAGGCTGAAGTCATTCCACTGCCCGTCAAGCGCCGCCACTGGTCGCGTTATGGCGTGGCGGCCAGCAGCCTGCTGGCCATTCCCCTGGCCGGTTACATCGGCTGGAGCCTGGGCTGGATACCCAGCTCCTACCAGACCTTCGAAGCCGGCAACCGGGTCGAGCACATCACCCTCGCCGATGGCAGCCAGGTGGAACTGAACCTGGGCAGCCAGCTGACCTACAGCAACTACAAGGATCAACGGCGGGTCACGCTGAAGAAGGGCGAAGCCTTTTTCGACGTCAGCCATGACGCCGAGCACCCCTTCGTGGTGAAGGCCGCCAAGGGCCAGATCCGGGTCACCGGTACCCGCTTCAACGTCTGGATGTATGAGGACCAGGTGCGGGTGACCTTGCTGCAAGGTTCCGTGCTGGTCAACAGCGACAGCAGCCAGCCCGGCGGCTACCGCCTCGATCCGGGCATGCAGGCGCGCTACAAGGCCGGCGACTATGAGCCGCAGATCAGCCAGACCTATGCCAATGACACGTCCCTGGCCTGGCGCAACGGCAAGCTGATCCTCGACAACCTGAGCCTGGCCGACGCCCTGCCGCTGATCAACCGCTACCTGGCCATGCCAGTGCTGCTGGCCGATGCGGACACCGGCGGGATCCGCATCGGCGGGATCTACAGCACCGCCGAGGTGAAGAAACTGGTCATCTCGCTGCCCAAGGTCCTGCCGGTCTACCTGACCCAGAACAAGGACGGCAATCCGGTGCTCAACGCCATCCCGCGGGAAAAGCCCAAGGCCTGAGCAGCCTGCTCAGGCCATCCGTGGAAGCCCACCATTATCGCAATGGCCTGCCTCAGTACTTCTCGCCAATCACCTGCAGCCGATATTCCTTGTCAGCCCTGATCTGCTCCTCGGTAAACGGCAGCACACTCCAGGCCTTCTGCGAGAACGCCTCGGTCTGGTCACGGAAGTGCGCCGACGCCGGATCGCTGGACAATGACGGTGCCAGCAACCCCAGCGCCCGTGGCCCCTGCTCATCGAAGCTGACCACCTGCAGATAGCTGGTGCCACTGATCACTTCCCGCTTGCCGCCCTCGGTGGGCACACTCTGGATCGCGTTATACACACCCAGCGTCGACGGCCCGCCATGCACCGGCACCGGGTGCCCGCCCAGGCCGACCTGCTGGACATCGCCCCACTGCGTGTCAGCCGTCAGTCCCGCCTTGTCCACGCTCGCCACCGACGCCAGCATCGCCTCGCGCACGGCACTGGCCACCTGCGCCTGCCCGAGGTTCAGCCCACGCGGCGTATGCCGGGGGTTGGCCGGGTCGAATCCGATTCGCCAGATATCCTCCTGTTCGAGCAACTGCGCCATGACGTTCTGGAAGTGCACGAACCCCACGCCACTTTGCAGATTGGCCTGCCGGTCCCAGCTCTTGAGGCTGGCACACAGTGGCGCCAGGGTCGCGGCGTCCGCCCCCAGGTCGGCGCTGCAGAACTGCAGCAGATCCGGCAGCACCTGGCTGGCGAGATAGACCTGGTTGTCCATCACCATCGCCTGCAAGTCCTCGACCTTGACCGGCCCGTCCTGCTTCAGGCGCTCCAGTCGCTCCAGGGCGAAACGTGCACGCGGACTCAACGGCTGGTCCTCGCGGCTGATCAGCGGCGAAAACCCCTTGAGCGGCGCCGCCGGGTTGACCATCCACGCCGAGTCGTTGGAGTTCTGCACATAGTCGCCGCGCTCCAGTTGCGGCAGGCGGCTCGCCGGGAAAATCCCCTTCTGGGGGGCATTCGCGACGACACGCCAGGCACAGACACGGCGCGAGCCGTCGAGCACGATCATCTCGTAGCCAGCACGCGGGTCGCTGCACTCGCGCAGCTTGTCGGCATCCACGTACGGCACCACCGACAGGTTCATGTACAACGCCTGTCCACGATCATCCACCGCCAGGGTGTTGACCCACGGAATCCCCTGGATCCGGTGTACCGCCGCCTGGAACGCCTTGAGGTTGTCGGCGCGATTCATTTCAGCCCACTGCTGCAGCACCCGATCGTTGTCCTGGTTGGCATCACGCAGGCTGAACGCCACCTCGCGATTCCAGTCGAGCTTGCCGGGCCATTGCACCACCGGGCCGAACACCGAGCTGTAGACCAGCCGCGAGACCGGCTTCAGGCTGCCGTCCTCCTGCCTGACCTGGACGGTCACCTGGCGCTTGTCCATGGCCCTGGACTTGCCGTCGAGCAGGTAGCGGGTCGGGTCCTTGGGGTCGAGCTGCAGGCGATACAGGGTGAAGTGCCTGGACGTATCGACGGTATGGGTCCAGGCCAGGTGTCGGCTGAAACCGATGTTGATCAACGGCAGGCCCGGCAGCGCCGCGCCCATCACATCGAGCTGGCCGGGAATGGTCAGGTGCATCTGGTAGAAACGCATGCCGCCGACCCATGGGAAATGCGGGTTGCCCAGCAGCAGGCCACGACCGTTGAACGAGCGCTCGCCACCGATCGCCACCGCGTTACTGCCACGGTCCAGGGCGAACCGCTGCATGCGCTCGGCAGCCACCTGGAACGCCGCCGACGGCCGTTGTGCGGTCTGCTCCGGCGGCGCCGCCGCGGCCAGGGCCTCGACGAACTGCCCGACGCCACCTTCGACCAGCAGACGGCGGGTCAGCTTGACCTGGTCGAACACGGTGATCGGTCGGACCCAGCCCCCCTGGCACTGCACCGGCAGGCCCTCGGCCTGGCGCTCGCGCAACAGGCGGTTGTAACCGGCGACATACCCTTCGATCCGCTGTTGCATCGGCGGGGTCTGCGCCTGCCAGAACGCGGAGACCGCCGCCGGGGTGTTGAACCAGTTGAAGAACAGGTCGCTGGCGAGGTTGTCCCGCTGTTCGACCGTGGTCTCGTGCGGGCCGAAAAACTTCGACCGTTCGCCATTGACCGTGACGATTTCATTGGCCAGCAGGCACAGGTTGTCCTGGGCATAGGCGTAACCGATGCCGTAGCCCAGGCTACGCTCGTCGCTGGCCCGGATATGCGGGACACCGAAGGTGGTGCGGCGGATATCGGCACTCAGTTGGGCCCCCTGGGTATCGGCTCCCTGGGAACGGGCATGGGCGCCCAGGCTCAGGCCGATCAACAACGTTGCAAGACAGCACCTGGGAAATGGCCGGGAAATGATCACGCAGACTCCTGATAAGACCGTCGAAAACCAGGCCGCGCGCGGGGCTCGCCCCTCTCGGACGCCTGGAAAAACCGGCACCCACGCCAAAGCACGGGGCAGCCGATGCCTGCCCTTAGAAACGAACGGAACTGCATAAATTTAGCCGGCCAGACAGCTGCAGTTCAGCCCGACAACACGGCTGTGACCTGATGCCGACAAATTTTCTACATACGAAGCTTCATGATTTATCCGTCTCGTTCGTCTTTATCCAAAGAGAGCAGACATCACTTTCCTGATCAGGCTCTGAAAAGGAGTTTTTCGCATGTACGACCAGCACAGGCCAACGGACGGTATTTCCTTGCAACGCGATCCAACCTACAGCTCGGGCGCCATGTTTGCCAAACCTGCCGAGCGCAATGGCAACGAGCGCATTCGCCAACTGCTCAAGCATTTTGGCCTGCGCACCAGCCTGATCCGGCTGAAGGTGATCGATGCCCTGCTCAATGTCGGCGACGGCCAGCGACGCTTGGGCGTACGCGGCGTTCACGGCCACCTGCTGGAACTGGACATTCCGCTGTCCTTTCTCAGCGTGCGCGAAGTGCTCAAGCGCCTGTGCAGCGAGGGCGTGGTGGTGCTGAACACGGACAAGACCTACAGCCTGCATCCCGACGCCCTGACGGCGCTGGAACAACAGGACTGAACCTCGACAACGCGGCATGGAGATATACCGCGTTATCGTTCATCGTCGGCACGCCGCCCGTTGCGGGCCGGCGGCGCCGACCTTCAGGGCTTGACCTTGCGGCGCATCACGCCGTTGATGATCACCACCACCACCGCCACGCCAATCGCGATGTACTGGAACAGCTTCTCGCTGATCACGCCGATGTTCTGCAGGTAGGTGAGGCCGAACATGATCCCCAGTACTACCAGGACGACCAGAATCGAGTATTTCAAACGTTGTGCCTGGGTCATTGCATGTATCCTGAAGGAAGCCCGGAACGCCGGGCTTCGGGTGAAATGTATCCGCTTTGTATCGGTACTCATGCCAAGCACCTACAGTGCCCGACGAATAAGCCGACCAAAACGCAGTCTCATGATACAGGCGAGCAGGAGTTTTCGCTGCCCGCCTTCAACCATGAGGATGTGTCCATGTTTCGTCGAATCACACTGCTGATTCCCGCGTTGATCCTGTTGTCACTGAGCGGCTGCATCATCATGCCGCGCGACCACGGTGGCTGGCATGACCACCGCTACTACGGCGGCCCCGGCTATTACGGTGGCGGCCCAGGCTACTACCATCGCTGACATTCACGGGTGAGCCGACAGCTCACCCGTTTCATTTCTGTTGCGCCATTGCCCTCAACGCTTGAAGCCGATGCCCGGCCGGGCACACACCTCCACCAGCCAGTCGACGAACACCCGCACCCGTTGCGACAACTGTCGGTGTGGCGGGTACAGCGCCGCCAGCGGCAAACCGGGTTGCGCAAGCCCCGGCAGCACCTCGCACAACCGCCCGTCACGCAATTGCTCGACCACATGGTAGTAGGGAATCTGCACCAGGCCGAACCCGGCCTCGCAGGCCGCCAGGTAGCCATCGGCACTGCTCACCGAGAGCTGCCTGGGCAGGTGCAGTTCCTCCACCTGGCCGTCGCGCAGAATGTCCAGGCCATAACGCCTGCCGCTGACGCTGGAGAAGTATTCGACCATGCGATGCCCGGCCAGCGCCTCCAGCGACTGCGGCACGCCCTGCTCGCGCAGGTACGCCGGGCTGGCGCAGAGCAGTTGCTCGATGGTCACCAGCGGTCGCGCCACCAGCGACTCATCCAGCACCGCGCCGCCGCGCAGCACGCAATCGATCCCATCGCGAATCAGGTCGACGGGGCGATCGTTCAGGCCGATCTCCAGCTCGATCAGCGGATAACGCGCGGTAAACTCCGGCAGGGCCGGGATCACGATCAAGCGGCCGATGGCCGCCGGCATATCGACCCGCAGGGTGCCACGGGGATTCAGGCGCGCGGAACGGAATACCGCCTCGGTCTCCTCCAGGTCCGCCAGCAGTTGCAGGCAACGCCGGTAGTAGGCCTCGCCATCGAGGGTGGTGCTGACCTGGCGGGTGGTGCGGTGCAGCAGTTGCACGCCCAGGTGCGCCTCCAACTGCTTGACCAGGATCGTCACCGAGGCCCGCGGCAGTTGCAGGCTGTCGGCGGCCTTGGCGAAACCGCCCAGTTCGACGATCCGGGTGAACACGCGCATGGCGTTGAAGCGGTCCATTGGCCATCCATTCTTTGGCAAAGATTATTTGGAAAATACAAACAGTGATAACACTTTTAGCCGGTTTATCGGCTTTTTGTCGAGGACCAGAATGGGCCACCCTCACCTCAACGGAGCGTCAGCGATGCAAACTCGCCAACTGGGCAAGAACGGCCCACAGATTTCCGCCATTGGCCTGGGCTGCATGGGCATGAGCGATTTCTACACCACCGGCAACACTGACAACGACAACCGCGAAGCCATCGCCACCCTGCACCGGGCACTCGAACTGGGCGTGACCCTGTTCGATACCGCCGACATGTACGGCCCCTACCGCAACGAGGAACTGATCGGCCGGGCCATGGCCGGCAAGCGCGACCAGGTGTTCCTGGCGAGCAAGTTCGGCATCCTGCGCGACCCGGCCAACCCCGCGCTGCGCGGGGTCAACGGGCGGCCGGAGTATGTGCGCAGCTCCATCGACGGTACCTTGCAGCGTCTGGGGATCGACACCCTGGATCTGTATTACCTGCACCGGGTCGACCCGCAGGTGGCCATCGAGGAAACCGTCGGCGCCATGGCCGAGCTGGTCAAGGCCGGCAAGGTGCGCTATCTGGGCTTGAGCGAAGCCTCGGCGAGCACCCTGGAGCGGGCGCACAAGGTCCATCCGATCAGCGCCCTGCAAAGCGAGTACTCGTTATGGAGCCGCGATCCGGAGCACAACGGCTGCCTGCGGGCCTGCCAACGGCTGGGAATCGCGTTCGTGCCCTACAGCCCGCTGGGGCGTGGTTTTCTGACCGGGGCGCTGAAAACTCCGGAGGACTTTGCCGCCGACGACTTCCGCCGCGACAACCCGCGTTTCCAGGGCGATAACTTCGCCAAAAACCTGCAACTGGTCGAGCAGGTCCGCGCGTTGGCGGCAGAAAAAGGCGTCACGACCGGTCAGTTGGCGCTGGCCTGGGTGCTGGCCCAGGGTGACTACCTGATTCCGATTCCCGGGACCCGGCAGCGCAAGTACCTGGAAGAGAATGTCGCGGCGCTGCAAGTACGGCTGAGCGCTGACGAGTTGCGGGCGCTGGACGAAGTGTTTCCTGTGGATGCGGCGGCCGGTAGCCGTTATGCGGAGGCGGTGATGCAGGGGCTCAATCGCTAGGCCTGGAGCAGCATGCGGTCCTGGGGTCGCGTTCGCGGGCAAGCCCGGCTCCTACAGGGCGCAGGCGTGCGCAAGGTTTGTTTGCGACTCGCCGCTGTAGGAGCAGGGCTTGCCCGCGAAGCATCCAACATGGGCCCCCAGCCAAACACTAGAAATCGCGCTTGTAGAAGATATCCAGCGAGCTGGCCACGCCACTCGCCGCCTCCAGGTACACCCGCTTGCTCAACAGGTAACGCAAGGCAATGGTGTTGGCCGGTTCGAACACCCCGACCCCGTAGCGCAGGCTCAGCTTCTCGGTGATCTTGCCGCTGGCCACCACCGCCGTCTTGTTGCCGCTGCCCTGGGTATCCAGCTCGAAATCCTGCACGCCAAGTTTGTTCGCCAAGTCCGAGGTCACCGACGAACTGCCCATCAACCCCAGCCCCAGTGCCGCCTGGGCGAGCATGTTGTTGTCTTCGCCGGTGGTGCTCAACGGCCGTCCCAGCACCAGGTAGGACAGCGCCTGTTCCTGGCTCATCGCCGGCTCCGAGAAGACCTGCGTGGTCGGCTGCTCGGCGCTGCCGCTCAGGCGAATCCCGGCAATGACGTCGCCAGTCTGGCGGATCGCCTCGATATCCAGGTACGGCTGGTCGACCGGGCCGGCGAACAGGAGGCGCGCACGGCGAATGCTCAGCTTCTGCCCGTAGGCGCGGTACCGCCCATCGTTCAGGCGCAGCTCGCCACGGGTGTCGAGGTTGTCACCGATGTGCACCTGCCCCTGCAAGGTCGCGGTCAGGCCGAAGCCGCTGAAACTGAGCTTGTCCTGGCCCACCACGACATCGATGTCCATGGCGATCGCCAGTGGCGGCTTGCCCTCCTCGGTCTGGTGCCCGACGATCACCGTGTCGTCCGAGACCTTCACCGTCGATGGCGGCAGCTCGCGTACAGTGATCTCGCCCTTGGGCACCAGCACCTTGCCGACCACCGCCAACCTGTCGCCGTGCATCGTGATGCGCAGGTCCGGCGCCACCTGCAACGCCGCGTAGGGCTCGACGTTCACCGGCAACTGCTCGCCCTTGAGCGCGATGTCCACCGCCAGGGCCTCGGCCCAGCCGATATGCCCGTTCAGGCTGCCCTGGCCCGACTCGCCGCCCTTCCAGCTACCGTTGAGCTGGACATTTTCCCCGGCGATCTGCGCCTGGACCCGCAGGTCGCTGAGGGTGGTCGGCAACTCCGGCCCCGACACCGCGCCATCGCTGAGCAGCAGGTTGCCGTTGACCTGCGGCGCCAGCAGCCCGCCGGACAGCCGCCCGCTGCCATCCAGGCGCCCGGCCAGCTTCTCGACCATCGGCACGAACGGCCGGATCACCGCGATATCGAGGCCGCTGAGACGAAAATCGCCGCTCAACGGTTTGTTCCTCGCCAGCGGATTGATCTGCGCCTGCAGGGTCAGTTCGCCCAGCCTGCCACCGCGAAAATCCAGGCTGGTGTCGACCCGCCGTGGCGCCAGGTCGCTGGTCAGCCTGAGGGTTTCATAAGGGAACTCCAGCCACTGGCGACGCTTCTCGCGCACGCGCAAGGTGCCGCCGCTGGCATCGACCAGGATCCGGCCTTTCGGGCCGCTGGCCGGCAGGTCCAGTTGCAGGTCGGCATTGAGCCGGCCCTGCCAGGCGAAATCCCGAGGCATCCACTGCGCCAGGCTTTCCAGCGGGAACTGCTTGAGGTGCATGCGCAACCTGGGTTCGGGCAGCAGTCGCTGGTCCTCGCCACACAGGCTGGCTTCGCCGGAGGCCCAGCAGTGGGCACCGAATGTCAGGCGACCGTCGGCCAGGCGCTCAAGCTTCGCCGGCCCCTGCAACGTCCAATCCTGCCCGCCGGTGCGGATATCGCCCGAAGCCAGCCGCCCGCGCCAGTTGCCCCGGTCCAGCGTACCGTCGACACCCAGCGCCAACTTCAACAGGGGGCCTTGCAGGTCCAGTTGCACCTGCTGGCGCTTGAGATCACCGTTGCCGCTGACGTGCAGGTTTCCCAAATCGGTTTCGCCGAGCTGGATCGCGTTGCCCTTGAGCTCAAGGCGGGCGCGCTGGGCCTGGTCGAGGTTGGCATCGAGGCTGAGGCTCTGCAGGCGGTTATCGGCGAATGCCAGTTGCTGCCCCTGCAGGCTGAGCTTGCCCTGGGGCGCCTTGAGGCTGCCGGCGAGGTCGACGCGGCCCTTGAGCTGGCCCCGCAGTTGCGGCCACAGCTGGCCCAGACGCGGCAGATTGAGGTCGAGCTGGCCGGCCAGTTGCTGCTGCAGGCGGCCATTGCCGGTGATGCGGTTGTCCCCCAGGCGAACATCCAGGGCACCGAGGGTCCATTGTTCGCCGCTGCCGCCAGCCTTGGCCTGGAGCACCGCCGGCTGCCCGCGCAACTTGCCCTTGAGGTCGATATCGGCGCTCAGCTCGAGCCGTTCATTCCTGAACTCGCCCTTGCTGCGCAATGGGCCGGCCAGGCTACCGGGCAACTGCGCCACCCAGTAGGCGGGGTTGAGCGCGCTGAGGTCCAGCGCCGTGTCCCAGGCCACCCCGTCGGCAAACTGCAGCTTGAGCGAGCCGCTGGCCTTGCCCTGCCCCGCCGTCAGTTCGAGCTGGGGCAGGGCGATCTGCTGCAGGTCGCCACTGAACGGGCTGAGCAGGCTGAAACGCCCGGCCGGGCCATCGAGGTCGGCCTTGAAGTTGCCCAGGTAGTTGCCATCGGTGTAGTGCACCTCGCCGACGAAGGTCCGCGCCTTGACCGCCGGTTCGTCGACCAGCGGATAGAGGCGATGCCAGGGAAAGTCCAGCCAGTCGACCGTGCCATCGGCGCTGAAGCCCTTCTGCCAGTCCAGTTGCCCGCTGACCTTCAGGTGCTGGTCGGCGCCGGCATCCAGCTCCAGTGCATCGATCTGCGCGCCCTTGGCATCGACCCGGCCGTTCAGCAGCAGGCCGACCGCCCCCTGCTCGGCCGGCAGGCTGGCCTTGCCCTGCAACTGGTAGCCGTTCTTCAGGTCGCCATTACCGGTCAGTTCCAACTGGTTGAGTTGCAGGGTATCCGGCAGGTCGACACTGGCCTTGAAGCCGTCGGCGGTGATCTTCACCTGGGCCGGCAGGTTCTGCGCCAGGGCCTGCAACTGGCCGGTCAATTGCCCCTGCAGATAGCCGCTGCTGTCGGCCTTGAGGTTCAGGGTCTTGAGCAGGTCGCCCTGGATAGCCAGGGCCAGCGCCCAGGGCGTATCGCCGGGTGCCGGCAATATCAGCCGGCCCTGCAACGTCAGCGGCCACTGGGCCACCGGTTGCAGCAAGCCGGACAGTTCCAGGCTCAGATCGTCGCGGCGTACATGCAGGGTGTCGATCTGCAGGCCGGCCGCGGTCCAGTGGGCCGCCAGTTGCAGCTCACGGAACTGCTCGCTGCCATCGAGCAGCAGGCTGCCGACCCGTATCTGGCCGAGACGGACGCTCAGCGGCAGGTGCAGATCCGGCAGGGTCAGCGGCCCGCTATCGGCCGCCTGCCCGCCCGGTGGAAACTGCAGCTCGACCCGCTCGACCTCCAGTTGATCGATACACAGGCTCAGTTGCGCCAGGCACGGCAGCGACCAGTCGAAGCGTGGCTGGCTCAGTTCGACGCGACTGCCGTCCTGCTCCCAGCGCAACCGATCGGCACTCCACTGGCCGCCCAGGCGCCCCTGGAAGTTGTCCACCGTAAGCCCCGGCACCTGCGCCAGCAGCCAACGGCTGCCACCCTGGGTGCCCAACAGGGTCGTCACACTCACGACCATGAGCAGGACCAGCGCAAGCAGCACCAGGCCGAAGATTTTCAAACCACGCGTCACAACTCAGGCCCCATGGAAAAGTGCAGACGAATACCGCCCGGATCATCCAGGGCATGGGCCAGGTCGAGGCGGATCGGCCCGACCGGCGAAACCCAGCGCACGCCGATACCGACGCCGGTCTTCAGGCTGGGAAAGTCCAGGGTGTTGAACGAGTTGCCCTGGTCGACGAAGGTTGCGACCCGCCACTTGTCGGCAATCGAGTACTGATACTCGAGGCTGCCGGCGACCATGTAGCGACCACCGATCCGGTCACCCTCGGAGTTCTCCGGGGACAGGGTCTGGTACTCGTAGCCACGTACGCTCTGGTCGCCACCGGCGAAGAAGCGCAATGACGGCGGCACCGACTTGTAGCCGTTGGTGGCACTGCCGCCGAACTGCACCCGACCGAGAAACCGGTGCCTGTCCCAGACCGTGGTCAGGCCCTTGAGCAAGGCGGTGCCGTACAACAGATTGTTGTCCGAACCCAGCCCTTCCTTGGCAACCTTGGCATCGAACTGCAGGCGGTAGCCGTTGTGCGGGTCGATACGGTTGTCACTGCGCAGGTACGAGTAGCTGACGCCGGGCATCAGCAGGGTACTGAGGCCCGAGTCGTCGCCCAGGCGATATTCCTCGCGCTGCCATTTCAACGAGATCACCCGCTGCCAGCCGTTGGGCAGCTTGCTGTGCCACTCCGGGCCGACGGTGAGCAGCTTGCTCAGGCTGTCGGTGTTGGCCAGCTCTTCATACTGGTAACCGGCCGCCCAGCGCAGCTTGTCGGTCAGCGGCGGGTCCAGCGGATGGTCGTACCACACGCCGATGTTCTGCCGCGGCGCGGAAATCTCGCTTTCGATGCCGTAGCTGTCGCCTTCGCCGTTGACCCAGTGCCGCGTCCAGTTGGCCTTGCCGCGCGGTCCGACGTCGGTCGAGAAGCCGAGGCCGAGGCCGAGCGTGCGTGGCTTGCGGGTGTCCAGGTGGACATCCACCGGAATCACCTGGGCAGTGGCGGCGGTCGGCACGGCGTCGACCCGCACGCCCTCGAAGTAGCCGCTCGATTGCAGGGCCTGGTTGAGTTCGGCGATCAGCTCGGAGTCGTACGGGGTATTGGGCTTGAACGGCACCATGCGTTGCAGCAGGTCCTCGTCGAACGGCGTGTCGCCGGAGAACTGCACCTTGCCCAGGACATAACGCGGGCCGCTGTCGTAGACCAGCTCGATATCGGCTACGCCGGCCTGCGGGTCCACCAGCAGTTTCTGCGAGGTGAAACGCCCGCTGAAGAAACCGTAGCGCGAGGCCTGGTTCTGGATCAGCCGCTTGGCGTCCTCGTAATGACCGTGATTGAGCACGGCGCCAGGACGCAGCGCATCGCTTTTGGGAACACGGAAGGCCTTGAGACTGGCGGCGGGCCCGTCGATCCGCACCGTGACATTGCGCAGGTGCACTGGCTCGCCGGGATCGATGTTGAGGATCAACCGCGGCGTCTTGCCACCCTCGACCTCGCTGTCTATGCGCGGCTGGTAGTAGCCGAGGGCCTGGGCCGCTTTGCGCGCCTGCTCCTCGGCCCCCCGGCTGAAGCGTTCGAGCGCACGCTCGCCACGATCGCCGAGGCTGCCGATGTAACCTTCCACATTGGACTTCAACTCATCGTTGGCCGGTTTGACCCGAACATCGAGTTCACTCTGTGCCAGCGCTGCCATACTGCACAGAAGCAGGAGCAGGCCGCTGGTAACTCTTCCTGAAAACGTCATAGGCGCGGATGCTACCACGGGCTGGGGACCGTCATAGAACCCCGACAGCGTTTAAAAGTTCGACACTCAAGCCGTTGCTGTTTGTAACACCTGTGGATTGGCGTGATAGAACACGTGCTCAAGGATAGGTCCTACAGCGACCTCGCCAATTTCCTCATAACCCTGGCGCTTGTAGAACGCCAGATAACGCGGGTTGCCCGTATCGAGGACCACCCCCTGGGAATGCTCGTCCTCGGCGCACCAGTTGTGCACCGCCGTCAACAGTTGCTCGCCATAGTGCTGACCCTGGAACTGCGGATGAATCCCCAGCAGCGGCAGCACGTGCACAGCCGTCGAAGGGATGCAGGCCAGCACCGCCTGGTGATAGTCCAGGTACCGCCGGGTGCACTTGAAACCGGTGCTGAGCAGCATGCGCATGCGCCAGGCCCAGCTTTCGGTAATGCCCAGGCGCCGTAGCGGCGGCGCGATCAGGGCGATACCGATCAGCCGGTCGTTGACCAGCAGGCCGATAGCCGGCAGTTCCTGGAAAAAATGCTGCTTGACCAGCTCCCGCACGGTGGCCCGCACGCGCTGTTCGTAACCGGCGCGCTCGGACTCGAACAGGTAGCCGAAGGTCGGTTCGTGGCGATAGGCGTGATACAGCAAGGAGCGGGCTTCGCGCGAATAACCGCTGTCGAGCAGGTGAATGGCGGCCGTGGTTTCTGGAATGTCGGGCATTGGGGTCACTCTCCCTGGACGCTGCGTGGGCATGGCTTGCTGTCGTTTACGAATGCTGAAGCCGTCCGACAGTTCAAATCACCTAACCGGCCATGCTTGATAGAAAACGTTAGCAGCGCATTTGTCCTGCCGCCACGCTGGCCCGGATCCGACTTGTCGGCTAGCATCGCTGTTTTGCCAGGACTGCCGCCCATGAAGATCGTCTCGTTCAACATCAACGGCCTGCGCGCCCGACCCCATCAGCTGGCGGCGCTGATCGAAAAGTACCAGCCGGACGTGATCGGCCTGCAGGAAACCAAGGTCTCCGACGACCAGTTTCCCCAGGCGGAAATCGAGGCCCTGGGCTACCACGTCAGCTTCCACGGGCAGAAGGGCCATTACGGCGTCGCCCTGCTCTCGCGCCAGGCGCCACTGAGCCTGCACAAGGGCTTCGAGAGCGACGACGAGCAAGCCCAGCGCCGCTTCATCTGGGGCACCTTCGCCGACGAGAACGGCAACCCGGTGACCATCATGAACGGCTACTTCCCCCAGGGCGAAAGCCGCGACCACCCGACCAAGTTCCCGGCCAAGGCCAAGTTCTACCAGGACCTGCAACAGTTGCTGGAGAGCCGCTTCCGCAACGACGCGCCGCTGGTGGTGATGGGCGACATCAACATTTCCCCCGAGGACAGCGACATCGGCATCGGTGCCGACAATGCCAAGCGCTGGCTGAAGACCGGCAAGTGCAGCTTCCTGCCGGAAGAACGCGAATGGCTGGGGCGCCTGAAGAACTGGGGGCTGGTGGACAGCTTCCGCCACCTGCACCCCGAGGTGAACGACCGCTTCAGCTGGTTCGACTACCGCAGCCGCGGCTTCGAGGACGAGCCCAAGCGCGGGCTGCGCATCGACGTGATCCTGGCCTCCAACGGTCTGCTGTCGCGGGTCAAGGCCGGCGGGGTCGACTATGAACTGCGCGGCATGGAAAAGCCGTCCGATCATGCGCCGATCTGGCTGGAACTGAGCTGATCCGCTCCTTCCAGCACGGGCTTGTCCGCGCGCGGGCAAGCCTGGCTCCCGCAGCGCGCCAACCGCTTCGTCATCTTTCTGCAACCTCCCTGACTCATTCTTGCCGCACTTGTGTTTTCTGAAGGTGCCGCCGCCATGTTGCGTGCGCTCTCCCTGCTGCTTCTCTGGACCCTGGCGCCCCTGGCCCAGGCCACCCTCCCCGCGCCCCCCGAGGACGGTCTGGTGCTGCGCATCCAGGGCTCCAACACCATCGGCGCCAGCCTCGGCCCCGCTCTGGTCAAGGGCTGGCTGCTGGAACAGGGCCTGCACGGCGTGCATGACGCCGCCACCGGCAAGGACAACGAACAGCGGGTCCTGGCCACCACCGAGCAGGGGCGACGGGTGCGCGTGGAAGTCGCCGCCCATGGTTCCAGCACCGGTTTTGCCGCCCTCAAGGCCGGCACCGCCGACCTTGTCGCGTCGTCCCGGCCGATCAAGGACAGCGAACGCCAGGCCCTGGAAAACCTCGGCGACCTGAAAAGCCCAGACGCCGAACAGGTGATCGCCATCGATGGCGTGGCAATCATCCTGCACCCGCAGAACCCGCTGACCCGGCTCGATACCGCGACGCTGGCGCGGATCTTCAGCGGCGAAGTGAAAACCTGGGAGGAACTGGGCGGCATCGGCGGCCCGATTCATCTGTATGTCCGCGATGACCGGTCAGGTACCTGGGACACCTTCCGCGAACTGGTCCTGGCGCGACACGGCAAGGCCCTGGCCAGTGCGGCCAGGCGCTTCGAGTCCAGCGAGCAGTTGTCCGATGCGGTGAGCCAGGACCGTGCCGGCATCGGTTTCATCGGCCTGCCCTATGTGCGCCAGGCCAAGGCCGTGGCGATCGTGGATGGCGACTCGCAGCCGATGCTGCCGCTGGCCAGCCTGATCGCTACCGAGGACTATCCGCTGTCGCGCCGACTGTTCTTCTACCTGCCGCCGGACAGCGCCAATCCCTGGGCCCAGTCGCTGGTGCAATTCGCCCAGAGCCGGGCCGGCCAGGCGATCGTCGCCCGCAACGGTTTCATCGCGCAGAAGGTACAGGCCATGTCAGTGCAGGCCGGCGCGCAGATGCCCGCCGACTACCAGGCGCTGGCGAAACGGGCCCAGCGCCTGTCGGTGAATTTTCGCTTCGAGGAGGGCAGCGCCAGCCTGGACAACAAGGCCCGCCAGGATCTGCAGCGGGTACTCGATTACCTGCGCGAGCGCGGCAAGTTGAACGACCGGGTGACCCTGGTGGGATTCGGCGACGCCAAGAGCGACCCGCAGCGGGCACAACTGCTCTCAAGGCTGCGGGCAATGGCGGTGCGCCGGGAACTGCTCAAGGGTGGCGTGGTGTTGCGCGACATCCTCGGCTTCGGCGAACAGATGCCGGTGGCGGCCAATACCGCCGATGAAGGCCGGATCAAGAACCGCCGGGTGGAGGTGTGGGTCTACTGAAGACCTCGGGGCCCGGTTCGCGGATCAATCCTGCACCTGGGCGCAACGCGTCCCCTGGAGAGCCGGACTCATCCGCGAAAAAGGCGACGCGGTCTCAATGCCCGCTGCGCATCATCTCCCGCGGCACATACTTGCCGATCTCATACTTGCCTATCGCCGCCCGGTGCACCTCATCCGGCCCGTCGGCCAGGCGCAGGGTGCGCTGCATCGCATACATGTAGGCCAGCGGGAAATCATTCGAGACCCCCGCCCCGCCATGGATCTGGATCGCCCGGTCGATGACCTTCAAGGCCACGTTCGGCGCCACCACCTTGATCTGGGCAATCTCGCTTTTCGCCACCTTGTTGCCCACGGTATCCATCATGTACGCCGCCTTCAGGGTCAGCAGGCGGGCCATGTCGATCTCCATCCGCGAATCGGCGATCTTGTCGATATTGCCGCCCAGTCGCGCCAGCGGTTTGCCGAACGCGGTACGGTTGACCGAACGCCTGCACATCAGCTCCAGCGCGCGCTCGGCCATGCCGATCGAACGCATGCAGTGGTGAATCCGCCCCGGGCCCAGGCGCCCCTGGGCAATCTCGAAGCCACGGCCCTCACCCAGCAGCACGTTTTCGTAAGGCACCCGCACATTCTCGAACAGCACTTCGGCATGGCCATGCGGCGCATCGTCGTAACCGAACACCGGCAGCGGCCGGACAATCTTCACGCCGGGGGTATCGACCGGCACCAGAATCATCGAATGCTGCTGATGGCGCGGCGCATCCGGGTTGCTCAGGCCCATGAAGATCAAAATCTTGCAGCGCGGGTCGCAGGCACCCGACGTCCACCATTTCTTGCCGTTGATCACCCATTGGTCGCCGTCGCGTACCGCACGGGCGGCCATGTTGGTGGCATCGGAGGAAGCCACGTCGGGTTCGGTCATGGCGAACGCCGAGCGGATCTCGCCCCGCAGCAGCGGCTCCAGCCAGCGCTGCTTCTGCTCCTCATTGGCGTAACGCACCAACACTTCCATGTTGCCGGTATCCGGCGCCGAGCAGTTGAACGGCTCCGGCCCCAGGAGCGAGCGGCCCATGATTTCCGCCAGCGGCGCGTACTCCAGGTTGGTCAGCCCCGCGCCCAGTTCGGACTCCGGCAGGAACAGGTTCCACAGGCCCTCGGCACGGGCCTTGGCCTTGAGCTCCTCCATGATCGCGGTAGGCTGCCAGCGATCGCCCTCGGCGACCTGACGCTCGAACACCGGTTCGGCCGGATAGACATAGGTGTCCATGAACGCGGTGACACGCTCACGCAGTTCCTGGACCTTGGGCGAATAGGCGAAATCCATGGGCAGCTACCTTCTTGAACAGGTGGTTGGAGACATGGGATCGATGCTAGTACCGGCTACGAAAATTTACCAAAGCTATTCTCGGCGTGTATTAACATTCATCACCGATATATGATCGGCTGATCGAATACTGACAATAAGAGCGCCGCGAAATGAATCTGAGCAAGGTCGACCTCAATCTTTTCATCGTCTTCGACGCCATCTACACCGAAGCCAACCTGACCCGTGCCGGGCAGATCGTCGGCATCACCCAGCCGGCGGTGTCCAACGCCCTGGCGCGCCTGCGGGAAACCTTCAACGATCCGCTGTTCGTGCGTACCGCCCAGGGCATGGTGCCCACGCCGATGGCACAGAACATCATCGGTCCGGTCCGCAACGCCCTGTCGCTGCTGCGCACGTCGGTCCAGGAAAGCCGCATCTTCAACCCGCTGCAGGCGAACAAGACCTACCGCATCAGCATGACCGACCTCACCGAGGCGGTGATCCTGCCGCCGCTGTTCCAGCGCCTGCGCCGCCTGGCGCCGACCGTGGCGATCGAGAGTTTCCTGTCCAAGCGCCGCGAGACCACCAAGGAACTGGCCGCCGGCCGCATCGACTTCGCCGTCGACGCCCCGCTCAACACCGACCCGCAGGTGCGTCACGTACGCCTGATGGAAGACCACTACGTGTGCGCCATGCGCAAGGGCCACCCGCTGGCGGGCAAGGACAGGCTGGCCCTGGACGATTACCTGGGGCTGACCCACATCCATATTTCCAGCCGCCGCAACGGCCTCGGCTACGTCGACCTGGCCCTGGGCAAGATGGGCATCCAGCGCAAGATCGCCCTGCGCTCGCAGCATTACCTGATGGCCTCGCAGGTCCTGCAGCAGACCGACATGGTCATGACCGTGCCGGAGCGTTTCGCCCGCCGACACGAACTGCACTACTTCACGCTGCCGGTCAACGACGTGCCACCGGTGGAAACCCACCTCTACTGGCACGAAAGCACCGACCAGGACCCGGCCAACCGCTGGATGCGCGAGCAGATCATCGAACTCTGCCAGCAGGTCACCGCCCACGAGAAGAAGCTCGACAAGGCCTGAGCGACCATCGCCGCGCGACGGGCAGGCCCATGGCGAACGGGCTTGCCCGCCTTCAGCTTGACGTATACGTCAAGCCGCCTTTAGCTTAGGGCCACATGATCTTCTCCGAGCGCTTTCATGAGCAGCCAGACCTACAGCATCTCCGACCTCGCCCGCGAGCTCGACATCACCACCCGGGCCATCCGCTTCTACGAGGAACAGGGCATGCTCGCCCCCGAGCGCCGCGGCCTGGAGCGCGTCTACTCGGCCCGTGACAAGGTGACCCTGAAACTGATCCTGCGCGGCAAGCGCATCGGCTTTTCCCTCGCCGAGTGCCGCGAACTGATCGAGTTGTACGACCCTTGCGGCGGCAACCAGAAACAGCTCAACAGCATGCTGGCGAAAATCGCCGAACGCCGCGCGCAACTGGAACAGCAACTGCTGGACATCGAACAGATGCAACTGGAGCTCGACACCGCCGAAGAACGCTGCATCCAGGCGCTGGTCCAGACCGTCGAATAGATCGCCCCCTACCCTGTGGGGGCACCGGCCCACCACATTCCAGAAGGTACCCGCCCATGTCCCTACCCACCCACGTACGCCTGGTCGAAGTCGGTCCCCGCGACGGCCTGCAGAACGAAGCCCAGCCCATCAGCGTCGCCGACAAGGTGCGCCTGGTCGACCGCCTCACCGATGCCGGCCTGGACTACATCGAAGTCGGCAGTTTCGTCTCGCCCAAATGGGTACCACAGATGGCCGGCTCCGCCGAGGTCTTCGCCGGCATCCAGCGCAAGCCCGGCGTCACCTATGCCGCCCTGGCGCCGAACCTGCGCGGTTTCGAGGATGCCGTGGCCGCCGGGGTCAAAGAGGTGGCCGTGTTCGCCGCCGCATCCGAGGCCTTCTCCCAGCGCAACATCAACTGCTCCATCAGCGAAAGCCTTGAGCGCTTCACGCCGATCATGGACGCCGCCCGCCAGCACGGCGTGACCGTGCGCGGCTACGTCTCCTGCGTGCTGGGCTGCCCGTACGAAGGCGCGGTGGCCGCCGAGCAGGTCGCCGCGGTCGCCCGCGAGCTGTATGCCATGGGCTGCTACGAAGTGTCCCTGGGCGACACCATCGGCACCGGCACACCCGGCGCGACCCGACGGATGTTCGAAGTGGTGTCCGCCAGCGTCCCGCGGGAAAAGCTCGCCGGACATTTCCACGACACCTACGGTCAGGCCATGGCCAACCTCTACGCCAGCCTGCTCGAAGGCATCCAGGTGTTCGACAGCTCCATCGCCGGCCTCGGCGGTTGCCCCTATGCCAAAGGCGCCAGCGGTAACGTCGCCACCGAAGACGTGCTCTACATGCTCGACGGCCTGGGTATCGGCACCGGGGTCGACCTCGACCGGCTGCTGCTGGCCGGCCAGGAGATCTGCGCGGTACTGGGCCGTGCGACCGGTTCGCGGGTCGCCAGGGCGCGGCAGGCGGGCTGAGTGTGTCTGGGTGTTACCGGCTGGAAACACAAACGAGTAACACGGAAACAGATTCGGCGATTTTGCCGACGGACGATTGTCCTACAAAACAATCAAACCATTGATTTTAAAGGATTTTAAAAAGTTGGCACGCCACCTGCTATATCTCTGGCACAACAAGAACAAAAAAGCAGCGAACCCATAAAAATAAGACGTATCGGCTCTGACATAACAAGAACAACACGGCAGAGACGCAGCTAACAGATTCTTTTGAAGTCGGTGTGCTTTCAGGGAACCTCCGGGTCACCCGCAACCGGGCAGAGAACAATAAAACTACCTCAAGGTAGCGCCCGAACTGGTTGGATCTCCTGATAAGGCAGATCAGCGCTCAAAAAAATATGTTTGCTCTTTGACCCCGGATGGGGGTCGCCAAAAACAGCGGTCCAGGGCCACGGTCGACAAAAACAACAACAGGCCGCCCCTCAATAACAAGAAAAGAGCACGCAAACGCATTCAAGGGGAGCTTCGGCTCCCCTTCGTGTTTCTGCCATTTGCCCCCCCTGCCCGCAACCCACTCCCGCCTGCCCACTCCCCGCTCGTCATCCTGGCTCGATTGACAGTCAACGCCATCAGGTTTACGTTAACGTAAAGGTAAGCAAAACGCACAACTCCCCATAACAAAAGGCGACCCCATGAGCTATCCGACCCTGAACTTCGACCTCGGCGAAACCCTCGACATGCTCCGTGATCAGGTGCAGGGCTTCGTCGCCCAGGAACTGGCGCCGCGGGCCGCGCAGATCGACACGGACAACCTGTTTCCCGTCGACATGTGGCGCAAGTTCGGCGATATGGGGCTGCTGGGTATCACCGTAGCAGAGGAATACGGCGGTGCCGGCCTGGGTTACCTGGCCCACGTGGTGGCGATGGAAGAAATCAGCCGCGGTTCGGCCTCGGTCGCCCTCTCCTACGGCGCCCACTCCAACCTGTGTGTCAACCAGATCAACCGCAACGGCAATCACGCGCAGAAAACCAGGTACCTGCCCAAGCTGATCAGCGGCGAACATGTCGGCGCCCTGGCCATGAGCGAGCCCAACGCCGGTTCCGACGTGGTATCGATGAAACTGCGCGCCGACAGGCGCGGCGACCATTTCGTGCTCAACGGCAGCAAGACCTGGATCACCAACGGTCCCGACGCCAACACCTACGTGATCTACGCCAAGACCGACCTGGAAAAGGGTCCCCACGGCATCACCGCGTTCATCGTCGAACGCGACTGGAAGGGCTTCAGCCGCAGCAACAAGTTCGACAAGCTGGGCATGCGTGGCTCCAACACCTGCGAGCTGTTCTTCGATGATGTCGAAGTCCCCGAGGAAAACATCCTCGGTACCCTCAACGGCGGCGTGAAGGTGCTGATGAGCGGCCTGGACTACGAGCGCGTGGTACTGGCCGGCGGCCCGACCGGGATCATGCAGGCCTGCATGGACCTGGTGCTGCCCTACATCCACGACCGCAAGCAGTTCGGCCAGAGCATCGGTGAGTTCCAGCTGATCCAGGGCAAGGTCGCCGACATGTACACCCAGCTCAATGCCAGCCGCGCCTACCTGTATGCCGTGGCCCGCGCCTGCGAGCGCGGCGAGACCGCACGCAAGGACGCCGCCGGGGTGATCCTCTACACCGCCGAACGGGCAACCCAGATGGCCCTCGAGGCGATCCAGATCCTCGGTGGCAACGGCTACATCAACGAATTCCCTGCCGGCCGCCTGCTGCGTGACGCCAAACTCTATGAAATCGGCGCCGGCACCAGCGAAATCCGCCGGATGCTGATCGGCCGCGAACTGTTCAACGAAACCCGCTGAGGGGCGCGCACATGGCAATCCTGCACACGCAACTCAACCCGCGCTCGGCCGAGTTCGCCGATAACCGCGCGGTCATGCTCGAACAGGTCGACGCCCTGCGCACGCTACTCGCCCAGGTCCGCCAGGGTGGCGGGCCGAAGGCCCAGGAACGGCACACCTCACGCGGCAAACTGCTGCCCCGCGAGCGGATCAACCGCCTGCTCGACCCCGGCTCGCCGTTTCTGGAAATCAGCCAACTGGCGGCCCACGAGGTGTATGGCGAAGACGTCCCGGCCGCCGGAGTGATCGCCGGCATCGGCCGTGTCGAAGGGGTAGAGTGCATGATCGTGGCCAACGATGCCACGGTCAAAGGCGGCTCCTATTACCCGCTGACGGTGAAGAAACACCTGCGTGCCCAGGCCATCGCCCAGCAGAACCGTCTGCCATGCATCTACCTGGTGGACTCCGGCGGTGCCAACCTGCCACGCCAGGACGAAGTGTTCCCGGACCGCGAACACTTCGGGCGAATCTTCTTCAACCAGGCCAACATGAGTGCCCTGGGCATCCCGCAGATCGCCGTGGTCATGGGTTCCTGCACCGCCGGCGGCGCCTACGTGCCAGCGATGGCGGACGAAACCATCATGGTCCGCCAGCAGGCGACCATCTTTCTCGCCGGCCCGCCACTGGTGAAGGCCGCCACCGGTGAGGTGGTGAGCGCCGAGGACCTTGGCGGCGCCGACGTGCACTGCAAGGTCTCCGGTGTGGCCGACCACTATGCCGACAGCGACGAACATGCCCTGGCCCTGGCCCGGCGCAGCGTCGCCAACCTCAACTGGCGCAAGCTCGGCGAACTGCAGCAGCGCGCGCCGATCGCGCCGAACTACCCGGCCGACGAGCTGTACGGGGTGATTCCGGCCGATGCCAAGCAACCGTTCGACGTGCGCGAGGTGATCGCCCGGCTGGTGGACGGCTCGGTGCTCGACGAGTTCAAGGCGCTGTTCGGCACCACCCTGGTCTGCGGCTTCGCCCACCTGCACGGCTACCCGGTGGCGATCCTGGCGAACAACGGCATCCTCTTCGCCGAAGCCGCGCAGAAAGGCGCGCACTTCATCGAACTGGCCTGCCAGCGCGGCATCCCGCTGCTGTTCCTGCAGAACATCACCGGCTTCATGGTCGGCCAGAAATACGAGGCCGGCGGCATCGCCAAGCACGGCGCCAAGCTGGTCACCGCGGTGGCCTGCGCCAGGGTGCCGAAGTTCACCGTGATCATCGGCGGCAGCTTCGGCGCCGGCAACTATGGCATGTGCGGCCGGGCCTACGACCCACGCTTTCTGTGGATGTGGCCGAACGCGCGAATCGGCGTGATGGGTGCCGAACAGGCGGCGGGCGTGCTGGTACAGGTCAAGCGCGAACAGAGCGAGCGCAGCGGCCAGGCCTTCACGGCGCAGCAGGAGGCCGAGATCAGGCAACCGATCCTCGACCAGTACGAGCACCAGGGCCACCCCTACTACTCCAGCGCCCGCCTGTGGGATGACGGCGTGATCGATCCGGCACAGACCCGCGACATCCTCGGCCTGGCCCTCTCGGCGGCGCTCAATGCACCGATCGAGCCGAGCCGGTTCGGTGTGTTCCGCATGTAGGCCTGAATGCCTCCGAACCCTACATGTCCGGAGACTTGACACAACCCGGTAGGAGCCGGGCTTACCCGCGAAGCTTTTAGCGATCTCCCGGGCCTATTCGCGGGCAAGCCCGGCTCCTACAAAAGCGTGTGACGGCAGTCGCCCCCTAAACAAGGCTGCAGCCACGCAGCACAGGACCCATCACCATGACCGACTTCAACACCCTGGAACTGCACACCGACCCCCGCGGCTTCGCCACCCTCTGGCTCAACCGCGAAGCCAGGAACAATGCGTTCAACGCCGAAATGATCCGCGAACTGATCCTCGCCCTGGACCAGGTCCAGGCCAACGCCAGCCTGCGCTTCCTGCTGCTGCGGGCCCGCGGTCGGCACTTCAGCGCCGGCGCGGACCTGGCCTGGATGCAGCAATCGGCCGAGCTGGACTACCACACCAACCTCGACGATGCCCGCGAACTGGCGGAACTGATGTACAACCTCGCCCGCCTGAAAATCCCCACCCTTGCCGTGGTGCAGGGCGCGGCCTATGGCGGCGCCCTGGGCCTGATCAGTTGCTGTGACATGGCCATCGGTGCCGAGGATGCGCAGTTCTGCCTGTCGGAAGTGCGCATCGGCCTGGCCCCGGCGGTGATCAGCCCGTTCGTGGTCCAGGCCATCGGCGAACGCGCCACCCGCCGCTACGCCCTCACCGCCGAACGCTTCAGTGGCCTGCGCGCCCGCGAACTCGGTCTGTTGGCCGAATGCTATCCGGCTGGCGAACTGGACCAGCAGGTCGGGACCTGGGTCGACAACCTGCTGCAAAACAGCCCGCAGGCGATGCGGGTGAGCAAGGACCTGCTGCGCGAAGTCGGCAGTGGTGCCCTCACCCCGTCCCTGCGCCGCTACTGCGAAAATGCGATTGCCCGCATCCGCGTCAGCCCCGAGGGCCAGGAGGGCCTGCGCGCCTTTCTGCAAAAGCGCCCGCCGGCCTGGCAGAGCGGATCTACCAAGGAGTCCAATTGATGAGTGCCCCCGTGATCACCACCCTGCTGGTCGCCAACCGGGGCGAAATCGCCTGCCGGGTGATGCGTACCGCCAAGGCCATGGGCCTGACCACCGTCGCCGTGCACAGTGCCATCGACCGTGACGCCCGCCACAGCCGCGAAGCCGATATCCGCGTCGACCTGGGCGGCAGCAAGGCCGCCGAAAGCTACCTGCGGATCGACAAGTTGATCGCCGCCGCCCAGGCCAGTGGTGCCCAGGCGATTCACCCCGGCTATGGTTTCCTCTCGGAAAACGCCGACTTCGCCCGCGCCGTCGAAGCCGCCGGGCTGGTCTTGCTCGGCCCCCCTGCCACGGCCATCGACGCCATGGGCAGCAAGTCCGCCGCCAAGGCGCTGATGGAAACCGCCGGCGTGCCACTGGTTCCCGGCTACCACGGCGAAGCCCAGGACCTGGAAACCTTCCGCGAGGCCGCCGCGCGCATCGGCTACCCGGTGCTGCTCAAGGCCACCGCCGGCGGTGGTGGCAAGGGCATGAAAGTGGTCGAGGAGCCCGGCCAGCTGGCCGAAGCCCTGGCCTCGGCGCAACGCGAAGCGCAATCGTCGTTCGGCGACTCGCGGATGCTGGTGGAAAAGTACCTGCTCAAGCCACGCCACGTGGAAATCCAGGTGTTCGCCGACCGTCACGGCAATTGCCTGTACCTCAACGAACGCGACTGCTCGATCCAGCGCCGCCACCAGAAGGTCGTCGAGGAAGCCCCCGCACCCGGCCTCAGCCCGGCGTTGCGCCAGGCCATGGGAGAAGCCGCGGTTCGCGCCGCACAGGCCATCGGCTACGTCGGTGCCGGCACCGTGGAATTCCTGCTGGATTCACGCGGCGAGTTCTTCTTCATGGAGATGAATACGCGCCTGCAGGTCGAGCACCCGGTCACCGAAGCCATCACCGGCCTCGACCTGGTGGCCTGGCAGATCCGCGTGGCCAGCGGCGAAGTCCTGCCGATCAGCCAGCAGGACGTACCGCTGCTGGGCCATGCCATCGAAGTGCGACTGTATGCCGAAGACCCGGGCAACGACTTCCTCCCGGCCACCGGACGCCTGGAGGTCTACCGTGAATCGGCGGCCGGACCGGGCCGCCGCGTCGACAGCGGCGTAGCCGAGGGCGACAGTATCTCGCCGTTCTACGACCCGATGCTGGGCAAGCTGATCGCCTGGGGCGAAAGCCGCGAGCAGGCGCGCCTGCGTCTGCTGGCGATGCTCGATGAATTCGCGGTTGGCGGGCTCAAGAGCAACGTCGCGTTCCTGCGGCGGATCATCGGTCACCCGGCGTTTGCCGCGGCGGAACTGGATACCGGCTTCATCCCTCGTTACCAGGAGCAACTGCTGCCGCCAGCAGAGCCATTGAGCGACGAGTTCTGGCAGGTGGCGGCCCGGGCCTGGGTCCTGAGCCTGCCCGAGACCCGCCGCGAGGACGACCCGGCCTCGCCCTGGTCCGGGCGCAACGGTTTGCGCGCCGGGCTGCCGAGCGAAACCGTGGTGCACCTGAGCTGCCGCAACGAGGATCGGGCGGTGACGCTGGCAGAGGACTTGGCCATCACCTTGCAGGGCGAAACACTGTCCATCGAGCACCAGGGCGTAGGCCAGCGTCATCGGCTGATTCGCCAGGGCACCGAGTTGTACCTGCAGTGGCAGGGTGAACTGCTGGCGATCAGCGCGTTCGACCCGATCGCTGCGGTCGAGGCCAGCCACGGCCACCAGGGCGGCCTCACGGCGCCGATGAATGGCAGTATCGTGCGGATCCTGGTGGAGGTCGGCCAGGCGGTCGAGGCGGGTACGCAATTGGTGGTGCTCGAAGCCATGAAGATGGAACACAGCATCCGCGCGCCCCAGGCCGGAGTGATCAAGGCGCTGTATTGCCAGGAAGGCGAGATGGTTGCCGAGGGCAGTGCGCTGGTGGAGCTGGAATAAGGCACCTACCCAACACATACGCCAACCCTGTAGGAGCGTGGCTTGCCCGCGAAGCTTTTAGCGAGCTTTCGGGCCCATTCGCGGGCAAGCCCTGCTCCTACAGAAGTAACCGCCTGAAGATCCGTGTAAAACCATCAGAACTTCGCTGTTGCCTGTACGACTACACCGATAATGCTGTAGTCGTCGGTAAACAGGATTTTCGGATACGTCGGATTCAACGGCTTCAGGTAATCCTGGCCCCCCTCCTGCACCCACTGCCGGAAGATCGCTTCCTCACTGTCGCGCAGTCGGGCCACCACCAACTTGCCCGGTTCGGCCTGCAGATCAGGGTCCACCAGGATCAGCATGCCTTCCGGCACGCTGATGCCCAGCGGCGCGGTCATCGCATCACCCGCCACCTTCAGCCAGAAAGCCGCGCCCGAGGCGTAGTGATCGGCCACTTCGTAGTACTGCGCGACCTCGTCATCGGTCCCCGGCTCACGGGTTCTCACCACCGAGCGCCAGTCACTGACCGGGTAGCGGAACGCCGACGTGGTGTCGTAGGCCTGCCCATCACGCTCGGCAGGCAACTGTACCGCCACCGAACGGTCGCGGATCACCAGCGCGACTTCCAGATGCCCAAGCCCCAGGGCCAGGAACACCTTGTTCATGGTTTCCAGGTCCGGCTGGCGGCGCTTGTTCAACCAATGACCGACACCGCCCTGGGATACCCCAACGCGTTCTCCGAGTTTTTCTTGCGTGAGGTCAAGCTCGCGCAGCTTGGCTCTCACCAGTGCAATCCATTTATCCATGGACGGCACAATACGGGCTGTACTCGGGGGATCAATACACAAAATGTATTATATCCAACAAGCGAATGAGTACAGTTGGTACTAATCTGCACCTGCTGTTTCGAATTCCCCCTCAAAGGCAGGCTCTCCATGACTTCCAGCACCAAGACCAAGACCGAGATCGACACCACGCCCCCCTACGATTCGCTCAGGGACGGGCCCGCTGCCCGACGGGCGCTCGACTATTATTTGAAACCAACCGTTTCAAGCTCGATTGCCGAGGGCAATCCGCGCCGTGTCTGTGAAGACCGGCTGTTCGCCGTACGCCACAACCTCAGCGCCGAAGAGGCGATGATCTATGCCTCCGACCTGCTGCGCTGCGCCGCCGCCACCGCGTATGAAGCAGCCGACGCCCTGCAGGGCTCTTCCCGCGATCTGGCCTTTTCGGTGGTGCACATGATCGACATGGCCAAAGCCATGGTCGACCGCGCCATGAATGTGCAATACCCGGCGCCATAACGCGCGTGCACGGTAACGACGGCCGATACAGGGCCGATGACAGAGGAACATCGAAGTCTGGAGAGAGGGCTGGAAAAATAATTTCCAGAAGAGACAGAAAAACATTTGACTTGCAAATGATAATGATTATTATTGCAAGCAACTGGTCGCGAGATCAGTCGATAACCCTGGAGACCTTAGGTCGGACTCCTGGATTATCTCCTCATCAGGCTAATCACGGTTTTTGACCCGGCTTTTTGCCGGGTCTTTTTTTGCACCCGTTTTACGGGTTCGGCTTCAGGCTAATGAAGACTGGGGCGCTGCCATCTTGATGGGGCAGTCGCGATGGCGCGCATAATAGCAAAGGACCATCAGCCAATGAAAGACCGCCAGCCCCGATAATCGATCGGAAAAAAACCTGAAGTACTTGAGAATCAATATCATAAACACTACCCTGACCCAGCGTCAGGGACGACGCCCCCTTCCCCCGCATCAAATCCGACATGCCTCGGCCAATAGCCGCTTGCCGTGTACAGTAGCAACCACAAGACATCATATTCAGGTACACAGACTATGACCGTGGTTCTGCCCTCACTCAAAATCAGCAGTGACTTCGACAGTGGCAACATCCAGGTGCTGGACGCCAGCAACCCGCAACACCTGCTGCTGGCCATCGAGCCGGACACCCGCAGCCAGCACTTCCAGTGGTTCCACTTCAAGGTCGAGGGCCTGCAACTTGGCCAGTCCTATACCTTCGAACTGACCAACGCCAGCCAGTCCTCCTACAACAAGGCCTGGACCGGCTATCGCGCCGCCGCCTCCCACGATCACCAGGACTGGTTTCGTACCGACACGCGCTTCGACGGCGAAAGCCTGCACATCCAGTTCCAGGCGAAACAGCCACAGGCCTGGTTCGCCTACTTCGAACCCTACAGCCGCGAGCGGCATGACAGGCTGGTCGAACAGGCCCTGACCCACGCCGGCAGCGAACTGCTGGCCATCGGCAAGAGCGCCGAAGGCCGGGACATCCAGCTGCTGCGCAAGGGCAACGGCGACGCGGGCAAGCGCAAGGTCTGGCTGATCGCCCAGCAGCACCCCGGCGAACACATGGCCGAATGGTTCATGGAGGGCGTGATCGAACGCCTGCAGAACCGCGACGATTCAGAGATGAACGCCCTGCTGGCCGCCGCCGACCTGTACCTGGTGCCGAACATGAATCCCGACGGCGCATTCCACGGCCACCTGCGCACCAACGCCATGGGCCAGGACCTCAACCGCGCGTGGCAGAACGCCAGCCCGGAAATCAGCCCGGAAGTGTTCTTCGTCCAGCAGCAGATGGCCCAGTATGGCGTGGACCTGTTTCTCGACATTCATGGCGATGAAGAGATTCCCTATGTGTTCACCGCCGGCTGCGAGGGCAACCCGGGCTACACCCCACGGATCGCCGAGCTGGAACAGCATTTTCGTAGCCACCTGAGTGCCCTCACCCGGGACTTCCAGACCACCCACGGCTACACCCGCGACCTGCCCGGCGAAGCCAACATGACCCTGGCCTGCAACAGCGTCGGCCAGCAATACGACTGCCTGTCGCTGACCCTGGAAATGCCTTTCAAGGACAACGACGACGCCCCGGACGCCCGTACCGGCTGGTCGGGCAAACGCTCGGCACAACTGGGCAAGGATGTGCTGAGCAGCATCGCCAATATCGTCGGGCGCCTGCGCTAGCGCTGGAACTGTTTACCTGGCGCGGCCCTCGAACTCTGGAAGCCGCCCTTGCGGGAGCCGGCTTGCCGACTCCCGCAAAAGGCCACAGCAAGAGAGCCCATCGTGGGCCGCCGTACCGGACAAGGATTGCTCATGACTGCCCTCACCTCCCACGCCCCTACCCGACCGGGGCGCCTGGAACAGATGTCGACCCGCATCGCCTTCTTCATCGCCGGCTTCGGCGTCGCCGCCTGGGCCCCGCTGGTGCCCTATGCCAAGGCCCGCACCGGGCTCGACGAAGGTACCCTCGGCCTGTTGCTGTTGTGCCTCGGCGTCGGTTCGATCATCGCCATGCCGCTGGCCGGTGCCCTGGCCGGGCGCTTCGGCTGCCGCCGCGTGCTGACCATCGGCACGTTGCTGATCTGCGCCGCCCTGCCGCTGCTGGCGACCGTCAGCTCGGTGCCCTGGCTGGTGATCAGCCTGTTCCTGTTCGGCGCCGGGCTCGGCACGGTGGACTCCACCGTCAACCTGCAGGCGGTGATCGTCGAGCGGGCCAGCGGCAAGACCATGATGTCGGGCTTTCATGGCCTGTTCAGTCTCGGCGGCATCGCCGGTGCGGCCGGGGTCAGCGCCCTGCTCGGCCTGGGCCTGTCACCGCTGGGTGCCATCGGCGTGGTCATCCTGTTCCTGCTGCTGTCGCTGCTCAAGGCCGCCCCCACCTGCTGCCCTATGGCAGTGAGAGCACTGGCCCGGCCTTCGCCGTACCCCACGGCGTGGTGCTGTTCATCGGCCTGCTGTGCTTTATCGTGTTCCTCGCCGAGGGGGCGATGCTGGACTGGAGCGCGGTGTTCCTCAGCGCCGAGCGCCAGGTACCGGACGCCTATGCCGGGCTCGGCTATGCCGCCTTCGCCCTGACCATGACGCTCGGCCGGCTGACCGGCGATGCCATCGTCCGGCGCCTGGGGGCGAAACGGGTGATCGTGCTGGGCGGCATCACCGCGGCCACCGGACTGGCCCTGGCCACCCTGACCCCGGCCTGGGAAGCGGCGCTGGTCGGTTATGCCCTGGTCGGTGCCGGCTGTTCGAACATCGTGCCGGTGCTGTACACCGCCGTGGGCAAGCAGAAGGTCATGCCGGAAAGTATCGCCGTGCCGGCGATCACCACCCTGGGCTATGCGGGAATCCTGGCGGGGCCGGCGGCGATCGGCTTCATCGCCCACGCCAGCAGCCTGAACCTGGCGTTCCTGCTGATTGCGCTGATGCTGGTGGGCGTGGCGATCAGCGGCAGGATCCTGCGGGTCTGAAGTTTTCCTATCCTGTAGGGCAGCGCCTCCCGGGCCTCGGCCCGGGAGGCGAACCGGTCAGAAGCCGACGCTCGCCTGCACGAAGAACGTCCTTGGCTCACCCGCGTAAATCCCCGCGTTATTGTCGCTGGAGCGGGTGAAGTAGCGCTGGTCGAAGACGTTGCGCACTCCCGCCCCCAGCTTCAGGTTCGACAACTGCGCACCGAAGTCATACGCCCCGCGCACGTCCCAGGTCATGTAGCCGGGAATGTTGCCGTACTGTCCGTCAGCGGTCGGCTGGGTGATGTAGTTGCCGTTGAAGCTGCCGTCGGCATTGGTGCCGGTCCCCGGTGCACGCTGGGCCGACTGGGCGAAACCGTCGAGGTTGTAGGTCCAGCGGTTGATCGCATAACGCAGTCCCAGGTTGAGCACCTGGCGTGAATACAGCGGCAGGTCACGATCCTTGAACCCTGGAATGTCGCCCTGGGACGTCGCCTTGGTGTAGGTGTAGCCGGCATTCGCGGTCAGGCCGTCGAGTGCCGGGTTCAGCGCCGACAGGTCGTAGTGCACGGACGTCTCGATCCCCTGGTGCCTGGTCGCCCCCAGGTTGGTCCAGCCCACATCGTTGCTGACGTACTGCAACTCATCGGCGAAGTCGATGTAGAACAGCGTCACCTCTCCCCCCCAGATACCGCTGTCATAACGTGTACCCAGCTCGTAGGTCTTGGCCTTTTCCGGCCGCAGGCCATTGGCGGTACTGTCGCCGTTGCCGCCCTGGGCCACCTGGAAGTACTGCAGGCTGCCGAACGAGGTCTCGTAGTTGGCGAACAGCTTCCACGCATCGGAGAGGTGGTACATCACGCTCAGCGCCGGCAGCGGCTCGTTGCTCTCGACACTGCGGTTCTTCTCCTGGACCCGCACGCCGTTGGTGCCCGGCACCGGACGATCATGCCAGTCGGTGTTGATCCGCTCGAAACGGATACCCGGGGTGATGGTCCACTTGCCCACGTCGATCTTGTCGTCGATGTAGAAGGCATTGGCCTCGGTGCCACCGGTACGGTCCTGATAGATATGGCCGTCGGACGTCGAGGTCACGGTCGGTACGTTGTTGACCAGCGCCAGCCGGCTGGTCGACTCGTGCATCGCTTCGCGCAGGTAGCGGTAGCCGACGCTGACTTCCTGGCTGGTCTCGCCCAGTTCGAACACCCGCGAGGCCCGTGGCTCGACGCCAAGGGTGTAGTAGCTGCGCGGGAAGGAACCGAGGGTCTTCTGGTCACGGGCAGCGATGTTGCTGCCACGGAAACTGTCGGTGTAGTAGGTAAGCACCTCGACCTGGGTCTGGTCATCCACCTGCCGCTTGTACTTGAAGGAGATGTCCTTGCGCCGACCGGTGAAATTGTCATGGTCGCGCACCGACTGGTACGGCTTGGCATCATACTGTTGCTGGGTCAGGCCGCCGGGCATGTCCGCGTTGGCATCGTAGTAGTGCAGGTTCAGCGAAAAATCGTCGACATCGGTCGGCGCCCAGTGGGTCTTGAGCAGCACGTCGTTGATGTCGTTGCCGTTGTTGCTCTCGCGGTAGCCCTGGCCTTTCACCCCGGAATACAGCAAGGCTGCGCCGAAACCATTATCGGCGGTACCGCCGAGGAACGCCGTGTCCAGGTGCTTGACGCCACCGTAGCGGGTGGTTTCCAGGGTGGTGCCGACTTCGCCGGAGAATTTCTGCGGGATCGCCCGGGTCACGAAGTTGATCACCCCGCCGACGTTCTGCGGTCCGTAGCGCACGGAGCCGGCCCCGCGCACCACGTCGATGCTGTCCAGGTTGCCGACCGAAACCGGCGCCATCGACAGCTGTGGCTGGCCATACGGCGCGAAGGCCGCCGGTACGCCATCGATCAGCACGGTGGAGCGTGGCGACAGCCGTGAAGTCAGGCCGCGCACACCGACATTGAGGGAAATGTCGCTGCCACCGGTGCCGTTGTTTTCCTGCACCTGCACGCCGGGCACGGTCTTGAGCGCGTCCTTCACGTTCATCGCGCCCTGCTCGATCATTGCCTGGCGGCGGACCACGGTGCGCGCGCCCGGATGGTTCTGCACGATCGCCTGGTCGGCGTCACCGAGCCAGTCACCCACCACCTTGACGTCCAGCGGTGCCAGTTCCAGCGAGCCGCTGGCGGCCAGGGTGGCCGGACGCAGGGTCACCGAACCGTCCTGCAGGTCGTAGTCCAGGCCGCTGCCGCGCAAGAGCACGTTCAGCGCCTCCTCCGGCGACAGGTTGCCGTCCACCGCAGGGGCCTGCTTGCCGGCCACCAGTTGCGGATTGAAGAACACTTGCAAAGAGGTCTGCTGACCCAACTGGCTCAAGGCCGACGCCAGCGGCTGGGCCTGGATATGAATGGCGGTATCGGCCCGGGCCGCCTGGCTCAGGGTCGCCACGCCGGTCACCGCCAGCACGAGGGCCAGGGCCTGGGAGCTGGGCAGTGCACTACGGATCGCCTGGTAAAGCGCGTTGGGTTTATTGTTGTTCACGTCTGACCTTGTCCTGTTGTTCGCCAATAGATGCGAGCGTTAATGCAAACCAGTTGCAGTTGGACAGAAGACGACGAACTCGAAAAAAACCTGAATCTATTTTGAAATTATTTCCTGCGAGCCGTCGGCACGGCTGCGCACGGCCACCGGCAGGATGTTCGGCAGGGCATTGAGCAAGGCATCGGTGTCGTTGAGCTTGAACACGCTGCTCAGGCGCAGATTGCCCACCGCCGGGTTCGCCACCGTCAACGGCCTGTCCCGGTAGCGCGAGACCTCGGCGACCACGTCGGCCAGGCTGGCGTTGTTGAAGACCAGCTTGCCGCTGCGCCAAGCGGTCAGTTCCCCGGGGTCGACTGCCTGGGCCGCCGCGACATTTCCCTGGGCATCGACCCGCGTCCCGAGGCCTGCGGTGAGGCTGACGAACTCGTCGTCCCGGGCGTTGCGCCCCTGGACCCTGACCGTCCCCGCCTCGACCACCACCCGCGTCTGCGTCGGATCGCGACGCACGTCGAAGCGGGTCCCGGTCACCGTCACCTTGCCGACGCCGGTCTGCACCACGAACGGCCGGCTGCTGTCGTGCTCGACGCTGAACAGCGCCTCGCCCTGCTCCAGCTCGACGGAACGCCGATCGCGTTCATAGCTCACCCGCACCCGGCTGCGGCTGTTGAGATCGATCACCGAACCATCGGGCAGGGCCACCTGGCGACGCTCGCCGAGCACCGTGGCGAAGGTCGCACTGTAGGGCGCCGGATGATTCAGCCCGCTGAACAGGCCCAGCCCGACGGCGACCGCCAGCACTCCGGCGGCCACCGCATAACGCAGCAGCGGCCGGCGCCGCGAACGCTCCGGCGGCACCTCGCAGAGTGCCTGCAGGCGTGCCCGGGGCAACAGGTCGGTGGCACTCCAGAGCCCCTGGAGCAGGTCGAACTCCTCCTGGTGCAGCGGGTGCCGGTTACGCCAGGCATCGAACTCGGCCTGCTGCACGGCGCTCAGCGGCGCCTCCTGGACCCGCACGAACCAGGCGGCGGCCTCCTCACGCACCGTGTTGGCATCGCAGGTGCAATCACGGGTATCCATCATGGAAAGTCCTGTCCGAATGAAGTTTGCATCGCCTCGCCCATCATTGCCCCGGCTCGTCCAGACGCTCGCGCAGATGCCGCAGGGTGCGGATCATATACTTCTCGACCATGTTCTTGGACAGCCCCAGGCGTTCGGCGATCTCGGCCTGGCTCAGGCCCTCGATCTTCTGCCAGACAAACGCCTTGCGACAGTTGACGGGCAACTCGGCCAATGCCCGCTCGATGGAGTCGGCCAGCTGGATGGCGTGCATGAAATGCTCCGGGTCGCCGCTGGGCGGCGCACTGTGATCGATCGCGTCCAGTTCCAGGGCGCCGCGCCGGTCTTCGCGGCGATAGGCATCCACCGCGATGTTGCGCGCGGTCTGGTGCAGGTAGGCGCGCGGCTGCTCGACGCTGTCGGCCCGGCTTTCCAATACCCGCACGAACGTATCGTGAGCCAGGTCCTCGGCTTTCTGACGGTTGCGCAGTCGGCGGGTCCAGGTGCCGATCAATTCTTCGTAATGCTCGAAAAAGCCGGGTCTGCGAGGTGGCTGGAGGTTCATGGCGACAGGCGATGAAGGCGGGGTACGAATAATAATGCGTCCTATTAATAGCCGCAATTCATTGCAAACGCCGAGCGGACAAGCCGGCGTGAATTGGAAACATTCTTGCTTAGCGCAACGGCTCTGCTATAGCTAAACCCACTCACCTTTTCTAGTAGGGCAACGGAATGCCAGTGATCGGGGCCTGCCGAGACTCTCTGCCCTCGTATCGGAGGAAAATGGAATGGCTACGGCGAAAAAGATGAGTGTCGTACAACTGACCATGCTCACCGCGGTAAACATGCTTGGCTCCGGCATCGTGCTGCTGCCGACCAAGCTGGCGGAGGTGGGCGGCATCTCGATCCTGTCGTGGCTGGTCACCGCCACCGGCTCCCTGGCCCTGGCCTACGCCTTCGCCCGCTGCGGCATGCTCAGCCGCAAGACCGGCGGCATGGGCGGCTACGCCGAATACACCTTCGGCAAGGGCGGCAACTACATCACCAACTACACCTACGGCCTGTCGCTGCTGATCGCCAACGTGGCGATCTCGATCACCGCGGTCGGCTACATCCAGACCCTGTTCCACCTCACCCTCACGCCGGTGCAGATCTGCCTGGCCACCATCGCCCTGCTCTGGCTCACCACCTTCGCCAACTTCGGCGGCGCCAGCATCACCGGGCGCATCGGTGCGGTGACGGTCTGGGGCGTGATCGCGCCGGTGCTGTTCATTTCCACCGCGGGCTGGTTCTGGTTCGACGGCGCCAGGTACATGGCGGCCTGGAACCCCCACGACCTGAACTGGTGGCAGGCGGCCAATGCCTCGGTAGCCATTACCCTGTGGGCCTTCCTCGGCCTGGAGTCGGCCTGCGCCAACACCGATGCGGTGGAAAACCCCGAGCGTAACGTGCCCATCGCCGTGCTCGGCGGCACCCTCGGCGCGGCGGTCATCTACATCGCCTCCACCAACGCCATCGCCGGCATCGTCGACAATGCCGCGCTGGTCTCCTCCACCGCGCCGTTCGGCCTGGCCTTCGCGCAACTGTTCACGCCGACGGTGGGCAACGTGGTGATGGGCCTGATGGTGATCGCCTGCGTCGGCTCGCTGCTCGGCTGGCAGTTCACCATCGCCCAGGTGTTCAAGAGTTCCGCCGACACCGGCTACTTCATCCCGGTGTTCGCCAAGGTCAACAAGGCCGGTACGCCGATCATCGGCATGCTGATCCTGCTGGCGGCGCAGACCGCCATCGGGCTGCTGACCATCAGCCCGGACCTGTCCAAGCAATTCGATGTGCTGGTGAACCTGGCGGTGGTGACCAACCTGGTGCCATACATCCTGTCGATGGCCGCGCTGATGACCATCCAGAAAGCCGCCAACGTGCCGCCGGGCAAGGCCCTGGCCTCGAACATCGTCGCCCTGATCGCCGCGGCCTACAGCTACCTGGCGCTGTTCAGCTCCGGTGAGCAGGCGCTGATGTGGGGCGGGCTGGCGACCTTCTTCGGCTATACCCTGTTCGGCTTCGTCAACAACCGCCTGATCCGCCTGGAAACCGAAGGCCGCGTCAGCGTGCCGGTGCAATCGGTCAGCGCCCGGCACATCAGCCATGAAGAGCGGGCCGCGTCCCGCCTGGAGACCCTCCATGAGTGAGCCCCGGAGCAACCTCGGCATGCTGGCCCTGCTGGTCAGCACCGCCCCCGACAAACGCACCGTGTTCGGCCGTGCCCTTGGCCAGCTGATCACCGAAGTGGAAGAACGCTCGATCAGCGTGCTGCTGTCCGAGTCACTGCCCGACGCCACCGCCATTCTCCGTTCGGACCCGGCCATCCAGTGCCTGCTGCTGAACTGGGGCATGGACCACAGCGAAGGCCACCAGCAGTGCATCGACCTGCTGCACAACCTGCGCGAACGCAACACCCGGGTACCGGTGTTCCTGATCAGCGACCGCAGCACCGCCAGCAATATTCCGCTGGTGGTGATGCAGCACGCCGACGATTTCATCTGGCTGCCGGAAGACACCAGCCGCTTCCTCAGCGGCCGTATCCTGGCGGCCATCGAACGCTACCGCCAGGCCGTGCTGCCGCCGATGCTCGGGGCGCTGCTGCGCTTCTCGCGCTCCTACGAATACTCCTGGCACACCCCGGGCCATGCCGGCGGCACGGCGTTCCTCAAGAGCACCGCGGGCCGGGCCTTCTACGAGTACTTCGGCGAGAACCTGCTGCGCTCGGACCTGTCGATCTCGGTCGGCGAACTCGGCTCGCTGCTCGACCACTCCGGCCCCATCGGCCAGGGCGAGCGCTACGCCGCCAAGGTCTTCGGCGCGCATCGCACCTACTACGTCACCAACGGTTCCTCGACCTCGAACCGGGTGATCCTGATGGCCAGCGTCACCCGCAACCAGATCGCCCTCTGCGACCGCAACTGCCACAAGTCCGCCGAGCACGCCATGACCCTGTCCGGCGCGCTGCCCACCTACCTGCAGCCGACCCGCAACCGCTATGGCATCATCGGCCCGATCCTGCCGCAAACCTTGGAAGCCGGGGCCATCCGCGAGGCCATTGCGCGCAACCCGCTGGTCAAGCCCGGCATCGACCGGACGCCGATGCACGCGATCATCACCAACTCCACCTACGACGGCCTGTGCTACAACGTCACCCGCGTCGAGGAACTGCTCGGTGCCAGCGTCGACCGCCTGCATTTCGACGAGGCCTGGTACGGCTACGCCCGTTTCAATCCGCTGTACAAGGACCGCTTCGCCATGCACGGCGACCCGGACGAACACAACGCCGACAAGCCCACGGTGTTCGCCACCCAGTCCACCCACAAGCTGCTCGCGGCCCTCTCCCAGGCCTCGATGATCCACGTGCGCAACGGCCGCAAGGCCATCAGCCACGCACGCTTCAACGAATCGTTCATGATGCATGCCTCGACCTCGCCGAACTACGCGATCATGGCTTCGTGCGACGTCAGCTCGGCGATGATGAGCGCGCCCAGCGGGCAGATCCTTACCAACGAATCGATCGAGGAAGCCATCTCCTTCCGCCAGGTGATCGCACGCATGCATGCCGACCTGGCCAGCCAGGGGCAGTGGTTCTTCTCCTGCTGGCAGCCACCGTCGGCAAAGGTCGACGGCCAGACCGTGGACTTCCACAAGGTCGATCCAGCCCGCCTCAAGAGCGAACCGCAGCATTGGGTACTGCACCCGAACGAGCTGTGGCACGGTTTCGGCGACATCGAGGACGGCTACTGCATGCTCGACCCGATCAAGGTGTCGGTGCTCACCCCCGGCATGGGCGACGACGGCAAGCTGCTGCCGTTCGGCATCCCCGCCTGCGTGCTCAGCGCCTACCTGTCGCGCCAGGGCATCGTGGTGGAGAAGACCACCGACTTCACCATTCTCTTCCTGTTCTCCATCGGCATCACCAAGGGCAAGTGGGGCACGCTGGTCAACGCCCTGCTCGACTTCAAGCGCGACTACGACACCAACCTCGACCTGGAACTGTGCCTGCCCGACCTCGCCCAGGCGCACCCGGACCAGTACCAGCACCTGGGCCTGAAGGACCTGTGCGAGCGGATCTTCCAGGCCATGAAGCAGCACAGCACCACCAGCGCCATGGCCAACGCCTTCGCCGCCTTGCCCAAGGCGGTGTACAGCCCGGTGGAGGCCTACGAAAAACTGGTGAAGGACGAGGTGGAGCTGGTGACGCTGGAAGAAGCCACCAACCGCGTGGTCGCCACCGGTATCGTGCCCTACCCGCCCGGCATCCCGCTGTTGATGCCCGGTGAAAACGCCGGACCGCTGGACGGCCCGCAACTGACCTACCTGCGCGCCCTGGAGAGTTTCGACCGGGCGTTCCCGGCCTTCGCCCATGACACCCACGGCATCGAGAGCCAGGGCGGGGTGTACCGGCTGCTGGTCATCAAGTAGGGGAGTTGACGGCGCTTGCCGGTAGCCGATGCTGCCGGCAGGCGCCGGTCAGGCAAGCGGCCCTTGCCAGGGGTAATCCGCGGGTTCGAAGCGTTCGCGGGTGTCCATCCGGACATTGCGCAGCCTCACGGTTTCCAGGTGCGAGGCGTACAGATTTTCCGAGAAGTAGGTGCCCAGCAACGAGCGACGGTGCCCGCCGCCGATGTTCAGAGTGCCCGCATGCACCAGGTCGGCATCGAATACCAGGATGTCACCCGCCCGGCCGCAAAGCTGCACGGCGCCGGACTCGTCACTGAAGTCGACCGGTGGCGCTGCCGGCTGCGGGCGATGGCTGCCGGGGACGATCCGCGTCGCGCCGTTGTGCGGGCCGTAGTCGTCCAGATAGGCCAGGAAGTTGACGGTGTCGCCTGGCCGCAGTGCCGACAGGTCGCGGTGCAACTGCTGCTGACCGCCACCGGCCAGCGGTTCGCGGCCCTCCACCTGGGACAGGAAGAACCGCTCGCCGATCAACTCGCCAACGGCCGCCAGCACCTGTGGCAGATGGCAGACCGCCTGAACCTTCGGCTCCAGGTCCAGCAGCGAATGCCGCCAGTCCATGCCTCGCGGCACCGGCCATTGCGCCGAAGGGATGATACCCGCGTCGAACACCGCGCGAAGCTCATCCAGCCACAGTGTCGGGATCGCCTGACGCAGCAGGACATGGCCGTCCCGAAGCAGTTGCTTGCGGTCAATCATCAGGGTCCAGGCTCCGTCAGTTCGATTCCATTGCCAGCAATGTCCGGAACTGCGCGGCGCTCGTCAAGCGGTCGCATCCACCTCGCCTTCGGGCCGCGCCACCGCGGCCCGGGAGCGCCAGGCAAACACCAGCACCATCACCAGGCCCAGTGCCGCCATCGCCGCCCCCGCCAGGGAGATCGCCGGATAACCCAGCCCGGCATTGATCACCGCCCCACCCAGCGCGGCACCGATGGCGTTGCCGAAGTTGAATGCACCGATGTTCACCGCGGAGGCCAGGTTGGGCGCATCCTTGGCCGCTTCCATCACGCGCATCTGCAACGGCGGGACCAGGGCAAAACTGGCGATCCCCCAGACCAGAATAGCCACTGCGGCCGGCAACGGCCAACGCACCAGCACCGAGAACGCCAGCAACACACCGATCAGCACCATCAGCGAGACGATCAGCGTACGGTCGATCGAGCGATCCGCCGCCTTGCCGCCCCACATGTTGCCCAGGGTCAGGCCCACGCCGAACAGCACCAGCATGCCGGTAATGAAGCTGGTCGATGCATGGGTCTCACTGCTCAGGATCGGCGCGATGTAGGTGAACACGGTGAACATCGCCGCCGAGCCGACCACCGTCAGAGCCAACGCCGACAGCACCGGCCCTCGCCCCAGCACGCGAATCTCGGCCAGCAGGCCGTCGTTCTTCGGCAACGGCAGATTGGGCAGGGCGAACCACAGCGAAACCATCGCCACCAGGCCCAGGGCGGCAATGCCCCAGAACGCCGTGCGCCAGCCCATCAGCTCACCGAACCAGGTCGCCAACGGCACGCCACCAATGGTTGCCAGGGTCAGCCCCATGAACATCGCCGCCACCGCGCCCGCGCGCTTGTCCGGCGGGACCACGCTGGCCGCGACGATCGAGCCGACGCCGAAGAACGCACCGTGGTTGAGCGAGGTCACCACCCGGGCGACCAGCAGGCTTTCGTAACTGGTGGCCAGCGCCGACATCAGGTTGCCAAGGGCGAAAATCGCCATCAGGCCGATCAGCAGGTAACGCCGCGGCACCCTGACCGTGGCCAGGGTCATCAGCGGCGCACCGATCAGCACACCCATCGCATAGGCACTGACCAGCAGCCCGGCGGCGGGAATCGAAACACCGAGATCGGCCGCGATGCTCGGCAACATGCCCATGGGGGCGAACTCCGTGACACCGATGCCGAAGGCACCGATGGAGAGAGCTACAAGGGGTGGATTGATACGCATGGTTGACTCCTCATCTGTGCCGCAGATGCTACAATTCGTGACTTCCAGGCAGTAGCCCACCTTCACGACAATCACCTTTGCTTGCGAGGCACAAATGGATTTCAACGGCCGATCCGGCGAAATGGAGGTGTTCGTCAAGGTGGCGCAGGCCGGCAGCCTGTCGGCCGCCGCGCGGGCCCTGGGCCTGACCCCGTCGGCAGTGAGCCGGATCATCGCCCGCACCGAACAGCGCATCGGCACCCGCCTGCTGCTGCGTACCACCCGCGCCATCACCTTCACCGCCGAGGGCGAGGCGTACCTGCGCGGTGCACGGCGGATCCTGGCCGACATGGATGAAGTGGAGGAAGCGATAACGGACCAGGGCGTGCCAAGGGGGCGGCTGCGGGTCAGTGCGGCACTGGCCCATGGGCGACTGACCGTGGTGCCGCTGATCGCGGCCTTCAGCGCCCGCTATCCGAAGATCCTGGTCGACCTCATGCTCGGCGACGAGGTCGTCGACATCCTCGGCGGCCAGGCCGATGTCGCCCTGCGCTTCGGCCATCTGCCCGACAGCCCCCTGAGCGCCCGCTGCATCGGCGAAACCGGCCAGGTCGTGGTCGCTTCACCCGAGTATCTGGAACGCCACGGCGTTCCCCGCGAACCGGAAGACCTGCTCAAGCACAACTGCCTGCGCTTCAGCTTCCGCCGGGCCGAGCCCGACTGGCCGTTTCTGCGCGATGGACAGCATTTCTCACTGAAGATCGCCGGCAATATCGAATGCAGCAGCGGCGAGGCATTGACCCAACTGGCCCTGCTCGGCGCCGGTATCGCGCGCATCGGTGCCTTTTCGGTAGCCGACGAGTTGAAAGGCGGTCGGCTGGTACCGCTGCTGGAGGCTTACAACCCCGGGGACCGCGAGCCGATCCATGCGGTGTTCGTCGGGGGGACGGCGATGACGGCCCGGGTCCGGGTGTTCGTGGATTTCCTGCTGGAGCACCACAGGATGTGAGGGTCAATCGCCGACCAGTTCCCGGGCAATCGCTGCCAACTGCCCCCCCACGCGGGTCTTCAGGATCTCGATGAAGCGGGTGATTTTCGCGTCGACGAACTGCCGTGAGGAGTAGACGGCATACACGTTGCGCTCCTGCGTATGGTAGTCCGGCAACACCCGCACCAGCCTGCCCGAACGCAGCTCGTCAATCGCCGAGAAGCCCGCCAGCAGGCCGATGCCCGCGCCTTCGCGCACCGCCACCGCCATGGCCTCCATGTCGTTGACACTGAAGCTCGCCCCGGCCGGCACGAAGGTCGTGCTGCCGGCCTTGCTGCTCAACTGCCATTCATCCCGGGCGTAATCGACGGTGCCCAGCAGCAGGCATGAGTGATCGACCAGATCCTCCGGTTGCGCGGGAACTCCATGCGTCGCCAGGTATTCGGGGGACGCGACCAGCACACAGTGGCTGACCCCGATTTTCTGACTGACGTAGGCCGAGTCCGGCAGCGTCCGGGCGATCAGGATCGACAGGTCCAACTGGTCCTCCAGCAGGTTGGGCATGCGCTGGGACAGCAGCAGATCGACCGAGACTTGCGGGTAGTCCTGGCGATAGCCGAGCACGGCCTGGGTCACCAGGTGGCGGGCCAGCCCCGGCACGCAATGCACCCGCAACGTGCCCCTGGGCTCCTGCAGCGCACTGCCGGCCTCCGCCTCCGCGTGTTCAAGGTCGGCCAGGATCGCCGTGCAGCGCTCGTAGAACCGGCGACCGGCATCGGTGACCGACAGACGCCGCGTCGAACGCTGCAGCAGGCGGGTGTTGAGCAGCGACTCGAGCGCGGAAACGGCCCGCGACACATTGCCCACCGTCGAATCGAGGTGGTTCGCCACGGCGGTGAAGCTGCCCATCTCGACCACCCTCACGTACACCACCATGTTCGCAAACTTGTCCATGCCTAACCTCCCGATGCCCGTGCCCGGCGTGTTCGATCGATGCCATGCAGCAAGCCCGGACGGCAAGTGACGGCGGTTGGGGGCTGAGAGTACCGCATATCGCCCGGCGGATATTTCCTCTGTGCACAACAGTGCTTTCCTCCCGCCCGGCTAAATCAACGGGGTGGTCCTCCATAGACTGGATTGCACGGATCGCCTGAACGGCCTCCTCGACCCGCCGCAGCAGCGCGCAGTCCATTCCCGACATTAATGAAGGCCACAGTAATGAATACGACCTACGACTCGCTCTACCTTTTCATCGGCGGTGAATGGATCGGCACCGACGGCCGGGCGACCGCCGCCGTCATCAACCCGGCCACCGAAACCGAAATCGGCCGGGTACCGCTGGCCACCCTCGCCGACCTGGATCGCGCCCTCGACGTCGCGCAACAGAGTTTCGCCACCTGGCGCCAGACCGTGCCCGACCAGCGCGCCAAGGTACTCAAGCGGGCCGCCGACCTGATCCTGGAGCGGGCCGCGCATATCGCCGCACAAATGACCCTGGAGGAAGGCAAGCCGCTTGCCGAGGCGATGGATGAAGTCACCCGGGCCGCCGAGTACTTCGAATGGTTCGCCGAAAGCGCCCGGCGTATCGACGGGCGTGTGGTACCGGCCAACCGGCCGGGGGTGCTGCAACTGGTCAAGCGCCAGGCGATCGGCCCGGTGGCCGCCTTCACCCCGTGGAACTTCCCGGCGATCACCCCGGCCCGCAAGCTTTCGGCAGCCCTGGCAGCCGGCTGCAGCGTCATTCTCAAGCCCGGCGAGGAAAGCCCCTCCACCGCCCTGGCGCTGGCCCGGGCCCTCGACGACGCCGGCCTGCCCAAGGGTGTGCTGCAGGTGGTGTTCGGCGTGCCGGACCAGGTCTCCAGCCACCTGATCGCCTCGCCGGTCATCCGCAAGGTGACCTTCACCGGTTCGGTACCGATCGGCCGCCTGCTGTCCGCCCGGGCGGCCGAGGGGGTCAAGCCGATCACCCTCGAACTGGGCGGCCACGGGCCGGTGCTGGTATTCGACGACGCCGATGTGCAAAAGGCGGCCGTGGAAGGCGTGGCGAACCGCTTTCGCGGCACCGGCCAGGTGTGCATTTCCTCCACCCGCTTCCTGATCCAGCGCGGCGTGTACCAGCCGTTCGTCGATGCATTCGTGACCGCGACCCAGGCCCTGCGCATCGGCAATGGCCTGGATCCCCGGACCCAGGTCGGGCCGCTCGCCAACCCGAGGCAACTGGCCAAGATGGAAGAGCTGGTCGCCGATGCGGTCGCCAAGGGCGCGCGGGTGCTCGCCGGCGGAGAGCCGCTGCCAGGCCCCGGTTTCTTCTTCGCACCCACGGTGCTGGTCGATGTGCCCATGGAGGCGCGGGTCATGCACGAAGAACCCTTTGGCCCCATCGCCATCCTGATGCCGTTCGATCAGTTGGCCGACGGACTGGCAGAAGCCAATCGCCTGCCCTACGGACTGTCCGCCTACGCCTTCACCCGCGATGCCCGCACCGCCATCGACGTCGCCGATGGGCTGGAAGCCGGCATGATCGGCATCAACCAGTACCGCATCGTCGCCACCGAGCTGCCGTTCGGCGGCCTGAAGGAAAGCGGCCACGGTTCGGAAGGCGGAATCGAAGGCATCGAACACTACCTCACCCACAAATTCATCAGCCAGATCTGAGGAAAACCGACCATGAAAGCCATTACCTTCGAAACCTTCGGTGACGCCGACGTCCTGGAACTGACCGACGTGCAACGCCCCGAAGTACGTCCCACGGACCTGCTGGTGCGGGTCTACGCAGCCGGCGTCAACCGCGCCGACCTGACCCACCGCAAGGGCGGCTACGGCCGTCCGGACTTTGGCGACTCGTCGCTCATCGGCCTTGAAATCGCCGGGGAAGTCATCGAGATCGGCAGCGACGTCGTCGGCTACAAGGTCGGCGACCGGGTGATGGGCGTCGTCGGGGGTGGCGCCTATGCCGAGCTGGCCCGCCTTCACTACCGCATGGCGATGCCGATTCCGGCGCAGTTGGACTATGTGCAGGCCGCCGCCATCCCCGAAGTCTTCGTCACCGCCCACGAGGCGATGCTCCACCTGGGCCGGCTGAAGCCCGGCGACTCGGTGCTGATCCATGCCGCCGCCGGCGGCGTGGGCTCCGCTGCGGTCCAGCTGGCCTATGCCACGGGCGCCACCATTTACGCGACGACCGACGCCAGCAAGCTGTCGCGCGTCGAGCACCTGGGGGCCGACTTCGCCATCGACTACAAGGCCCGGGATTTCGCCGAGGTCATCGCGCAAAAGACCAACGGCCGGGGTGTCGACGTGGTCATCGACTTCATCGGCGAACCCTACTTCGCGCACAACATCGCTTCGCTGGCCAATGGCGGAAGGCTGGTCCAGGTCGGCATCCTGGGCGGTGGCGGCAACGTGGCACTGAAGCTCGAAGACCTCCTCTACCGTCATCTGCAGATCATCGGCACGGTGATGAAGTCCCGTAGCCAGCATGAGAAGCACGAGATGATCAGGCGTTTCCGCGAGCACTGGCTGGAGCGCTTCGAGGGCGGCGAAAGCCTGGAGCCGGTGGTCGACAGCACCTTCCCGCTGTCCCGTGCCGCCGATGCCCACCGCCGCATGGAGTCCGCTGAAAATATCGGCAAGATCATCCTGACGGTGCAGCCGGAGGACCTGCTCCCGACCCGCAACGCCCAATGATTGCGGCGTTCATCCTTTGACCGCCGCGGCAGCGCCCCATGCACATGGGGCCCTTGCCAGGATGACGGACCCTGTTATCTACTCCGTCATCCCGACATGGAGCAGGCAGGCATTCGATGGACATCCAGTTTCTCGGTCACACACAACCCCACAACCCATCTTCAGGTACCTGCGACGAGTACAGCGTGAGCGCCATAACCCGCCTCGACGAACTGGTCGAGGCCTACCGCACGCTCGCCGCCCACCATCCCGGCTTCCTCCCGCTGTTCTCGCTCGATGACCTGCACCAGGCCCGCTACACCTCGGGGCATGCGCGCCACCACATCGACCTGGACGAGGCCACGCAAGAGGACATCGCCGGGCTGCCCGAGGAATGCTTCGAGCATGGCGAATACCTGGGCTATCCGACGACGAAAGCCGAGTTCGCCATCTGCCGGCGCAACTTCACTCGTCGGGTTGCCGACGGCTCGTTCGAAGACGCTTGCGCCCATGGGCTCACCCTCGATGACGAGGCCATCCGGGAATGGGTCGCCTATCAGGACGACCCTGTGGCACTGCTCGACCAGCCGCTCTCGGCCCTGCTGGTTCCGGTCGAACATTCGTCCCAGGCGCTGGCGGCTTTTCCCAACGGCTATTTCGCCTGCGACCTGGGCCCGGCACAGAACCATGCGGTGGCGCGGCATTTCTCCCTCACGCAGGGCTATGAACTGATCGGCGTGGGCGCGGCCTACCTCGGCTTCCTCCGGGCAGAGCCGGCCGATGCAGCGGTGGCCGGCGCCGTGGCGAAGGATTTCTGTGCGCTCTACAACGTCACTGAAGAGAAACGGCAAGCCCTGGTTCCAGTGTTCGCCCAGGCGATCTGCGGCCGCCGGCATCTGTGGTTGCGCTACGTGGAGTGAACGCCGGCGACGGGCGCCATGGGTGACATCAACCGCAAGCTGTCCGTCTCTGCCCCTGCGGATCAATTTTCATCAGTTCCAGGGTTTTCAACAGTTGTTGAAAACCATCACTCCAGTGAAAACCACTTGGCTGGGCAGACGGTCCAGATCAGCCATTCGGTTCATCCGTGTCGTTGGGTCACCCAGGCGCCCCAGAACAAACTGCTGAAGAAGCGCTGGCTCTCACCAAAACCGCACGCTTGCAGCAGCTCGCAAACCGCCGCCTCCGAACGGGGCGGCTCGGCGCCCTGCATGATCCGGGCAAGCTTGGCCTTGACCTCATCCGGGCTCGCGCCCTGCTGCCGCCAGCGCTCGGCCCAGGTCTTGAGCAGCAAGGGTTGCTCGGCATAGGCGTAGTGGTTGCAGGCCACGACGAAGGGGGCGTCGACTTTCAGGCGGGCCTGGATCGAACGCAGCAGCTGTTGCTTGGCTTCGTCACCGGGCACGTGATGCAGCACGCCGATCAATGTCGCGGCATCGAAGGGCTCGTCGACCGGGAGATCATCGACGGTACCCAGGAGCAACTGCGCCTTCCCAAGCATCCCGTGGGCCCCGAGGTTCGCGGCAGCAGTCTCCAGCATGGCTGACGACGGGTCCACACCCACGAAGGTCCACGACGGCTCCAATGCTCCCATGGTGATGATTTCCTGGGCCGTGCCGCCGACACCCACGACCAGCACGCGCGCCGCGCGTCCGGTCGAAAGGCTCGCAGCCAGTATGCAGGCGCTCAACTCGTGACAGGCATCGTAGCCCGCCAGGGCCACTCGGCTTTGAATGCCATACTCTGCGGCACGTGAGACATCGAACTTCGCACTGGCACTGTGGGTTTGCGGTTTCATGATGGCCTCCGTTCATCTTGAAACCACTCTATGCCGACGCAGATAATTACTGAAATTTATAATTTTTATTCATTTCATTCCCACAAGGAATAGGAAACAGAAACATGAACCGCCGCAAGAAAATCAGCCAGTTGCTCAAAGCCCACGCGAAAAAGGCCAGCGCCAAACTGGCGCCGAAGAACAAGCCGAAATACATCAGCAAGGCCGACCGCCTGAAACTGGCCGAAGAGGCCAGCCAGGCGCAAACGCTTTCGCCCGAAAGCTGATCCAGGCCAATCGGGCGTCAGCGCGCCGCTGCCGATCTCAGGCGCTCCCCTTGAACATCGGCAGGGTGAAGCGGAACTCGGCGCCCTGCCCCGGCTCGCTGCTGGCAACGATCTGCCCGCCATGGGCATGGACGATGCCCTGGGTGATGTACAGGCCAAGGCCGGTACCGGTCGGGTTGCCCTCCTTCAGCGTCCAGTACCGGCTGAACACATGCGGCAGGTGTTCCTGGGCAATGCCCTCGCCGCTGTCACGCACGGTGAAGACGATGTCGTTGCCGGACGACTGCGCGCGCACCCCGACCGTACCCAGACGCGGCGTGAACTTGATCGCGTTGCCGACCAGGTTCGACAGCACCTGGAACAACCGCTCGGGATCGGCATGGATACGCAGGTCGGGGTCGGCCTCGAAGGAAATGCTGATGTCCTTGTCGCGCGCCAGCGGCGCCAGCAGCGATTGCGCCTCCTCGAACATCTGCCCCACATCGAGCTTGCGCGGCTTGATGGTGTAGCGTCCGGCATCGATCTTCGAGGTGTCGAGCAGGTCTTCCAGCAGCGTGTTCATGCGTCCGGCGGCCTGTTGCATGGTGTCGATGGCCGTGGAGATGCGCCGCGAGGTGTGCGGGCCGTCCGAACTGAAGGTCTTCTGCATCATGCCGCAGAGCATGGAAATCACCGTCATCGGGTTGCGCAGGTCGTGGGAGACCACAGCAACCAGATCATCGCGGGCGCGTACCGCCTCCTGCTCCCGCCGCACCTGCCGGGCCAGGTCGTTCTCCAGCGCCGAGCGACGCAGGTCGTTGGCCGCGAACAGGTCGCCATGGCTCCACTTGGTGGAGATCCCGGCCATCTCGACCTTCCAGATCTCGAATGAGGTGCGCGGACGCAGGCGTAGGCCAGTCTCGGTGTTTTCCAGGTCCAGCGGCTTGCGTGGGTTGCCGCTCCAGTTGATGCTTTCCTTGACCTCCGGGCGAAACCACAGCACGCCGTTTTCCACCGGTTTGGGCAGGCTCATGGCGAGCACGCCGCTGGCCACCTGCTGATAGCCCGCCGCCGCTGGGTAGACACTGGACAGATGATGGCAGGCGAACACCGGCTCACCGCCGGCCTGCAACCACTGGTGCAAGGCACGGATGTCCTGCGGTTGCGGGCAGTTGCCATGGCAGTGCAACTGCTTGCCCTCGATAATCGCGACACCACCGGCATCGACCAGCTTCATCAGGGTCTGTGGCTCATGGGCCAGACCGTCGAAAACGTCTTGCGCTGAGTCGACCATCGCCTGGTTGAGTCGCGCCAGGGCCTCGACCTTGGCTTCGCGTTGGCGGCTGATCTCCAGCGCTTCCATGGCACTGATCTGCAGCGACAGCACCTGGCCGATGGTCTGGCAGGCCACCCGCAATTCGTGCGGGACGTGCAGCGGCTGGCGGTTGCCGCAACTGATCAGGCCCCAGAGCTGGTCGCCCTTGAGCAGGGAAATGCTCATCGACGACAGCACGCCCATGTTCTTCATGTACTGGCAGTGGATCGGCGACACACTGCGCAGGGTCGCGAAGCTCAGGTCCAGCGGCGCTTGCGTGTCGGGACGCAGCCTGGGCACCAACGGCACCGGCTCATAGTCGGCATTGGGAATGATCCGCAGCCAATTGGTGCGATACAGCTCGCGGGCCTGCTGGGGAATGTCGGACGCCGGGAAGAACAGCCCGTTGAACAGTTCCATGGACGGCGAAGACGCTTCGGCGATCACCTGGCCGTGGCCTTCTTCCTCGAAACGGTAGATCAGCACCCGGTCGTAACCGGTCATTGCCTGCAGTTCCTTGACGCAGATGTCGTACAGCGCCTGCAGCGACGTCGCCGCCTGCAGCCGTTGCAGCATCCGCCCCAGATGGGTCTGGTTGCCGGCCACGTTGAGGGAACGGAAGTTCTCGACGTGGATTTCCAGCTCCAGGATCAGCACGCCATCATGCCGATGCAGCAAGCCCTCGAACGTGGTGCCGTTGAGGTGGAAATACAACGGCGGCGCATCGAAGAAGGCCGGTTGCTGCAACGCTTCGCGTACGGCCGCGGTGGGCTCGTCGCCGATCAGGCTGGCCAGGGGTTGGCCGATCAGTGTCTGCGGCGCACGGCCGAGCAGGGTTTCGACGTTGGCGCTGATCTGGATGATCTCCAGCGCCGGCTCGCCCAGGGTCAGCAGCAGGCCGTGGGGCTGGATGGCACCGGGGAAACGGATCGGTTCGTTGGCACAGTTGGCCAGCAACTCTTCGAATGCTTCCTGATCTTGCGGGCTCATGCCAGTACCTCCCGGCTTTCGAGCCAGTGCTCGAAACGGCTGAATGTGGAGTGTGCTGCCGTGACGACGGCCTCGCGCTCGACCGCGTCCAGGGGACGGCTGCCCAGGTACTCGATGAAATCGCGCCAGCGCCGCCCCGTGGCGTCGCCGTAGACCTGCAGAAACGCCGCGCCGCTGTCAGCCTCAATGCCCAGGCGCCTGGACACTTCGCGGCGCAGGATCTGCCCGCCGAGCGTGGCTCCCTCCAGGACGTACAGCACGCCCAGGCAGGCGGCCCCGGAATCGATCCGCGGCAATGCCTGGCAGATCGGCAAACGGTCGATGGCCTCGGCCGACAGCCCCAGGCTGTGCAGGTCACCGCGCAGGGTCTGTGCCTTGAGGCGCGGGGTGAGATCAAAATCGTCAGGGAGTGCGCTGCTGTTGCGCAGGGCCTGTTCCAGCGGCTGATAGAAGCCATAGTAGGCCTGCATCAGTTGTTGAAAGGCATTGGAGTCAAAAGTATCGGAGAAAAAGGGAAGACGTTTTTCCAGTGCGATATGTCGTTCGGCCGTACCGGTTCGCAGTTCCTGCAGAACCGGGGGTACATGAACTTCGCGGGCCGTTGCTTGCATTTAGATCGCTCTTGATGGGACCGCCGAGAGGCATGGGGAGGTGGCGGCGAATCGAATCAATCTATCACGGTAGACCACGACACTGACTCAATAGTTAGTTTTTCCTGTCGGAAAAACTGACAGCACCCGAGTCGGACAAAGGCGAATTTTTTGAACTCCTCCGCCTACGCAAAACTCCATCGCTATGAGACCCCGTCAGCGAACAGGAGTGACCATGACGACCCAAGCCCTGCAAGGCACAGCTGGCGCCTCAGTGGACGAGCGCTGCTACAGCACCGACATCCCCGCGCGCCTCGACCGCCTGCCGTGGACCCGTTTCCACACCTTGCTGGTCCTGGCGCTGGGCATCACCTGGTTGCTCGACGGCCTGGAAGTGACCCTGGCCGGGGCCGTCTCCGGGGCGCTCAAGGACAGCCTGGCCATGAGCAATACCGAGATCGGCCTGGCCGGTGCCGCCTACATCGCCGGCGCGGTGCTCGGCGCGCTGTTCTTCGGCTGGCTGACCGACCGCCTCGGCCGGCGCAAGCTGTTCTTCATCACCCTGTTCCTGTACATCGGCGCCACAGCGGCCACGGCCTTTTCCTGGGACCTGTGGAGCTTTTTGCTGTTCCGTTTCCTCACCGGCGCCGGCATCGGCGGCGAATACACCGCGATCAACTCGACCATCCAGGAATTCACCCCGGCCCGCTACCGCGGCTGGGTCGACCTGACCATCAACGGCACCTTCTGGATCGGTGCCGCCCTGGGCGCCGTCGGCTCGGTGGTGCTGCTCGACCCGGCGGTGGCCGGCGGCGAACTCGGCTGGCGGCTGTGCTTCGGCATCGGCGCGGCACTCGGGCTGATCATCCTGCTGATGCGCCTGTGGGTCCCGGAAAGCCCGCGCTGGCTGATGATCCACAACCAGCCGGAAGAAGCCGAGCGCATCGTCGCCGAGATCGAGCGCCATTACCGCGAGCGCGGCATCGAGGTGCCTGCGCTGCAGGAGCCACCGCTGCGCCTGCACGCCCGTGATCACACGCCGTTGCGCGAGGTGTTCCACAGCCTGTTCGTCGACCACCGCCGCCGGGCGCTGGTCGGCCTGACCCTGCTGACCGCCCAGGCGTTCTTCTACAACGCGATCTTCTTCACCTATGCGCTGGTGCTCACCGATTTCTACCACGTGCCTTCGGCCCAGATCGGCTGGTACCTGCTGCCCTTCGCCCTCGGCAACTTCTGCGGGCCGCTGCTGCTCGGACGGCTGTTCGACGTGGTGGGCCGACGCATCATGATCAGCAGCACCTATCTGATTTCCGGTGTGTTGCTGTGTCTGAGCGGCTACCTGTTCCAGCAGCAGCTGATCGACGCCACCCAACAGACCATCGCCTGGGTAGTGATTTTCTTCTTCGCCTCGGCGGCGGCCAGCTCGGCCTACCTGACTGTGGCCGAGACCTTCCCGCTGGAGATCCGCGCGTTGGCCATCGCCGTGTTCTACGCCTTCGGCACCGGCCTGGGCGGTTTGATCGGCCCGACGCTGTTCGGCGCGCTGATCGAGACCGGGCAGCGGACCAATGTGCTGTATGGCTATCTGATCGGTGCGGCGTTAATGATCGGCGCGGCAGCAGTGCAGGCGATCTGGGGTGTGGCGGCAGAGCGGCGGTCGCTGGAGCATGTCGCCAGGCCACTGTCGCAGGTGAATGATTGAACGATCAGAAGCTCAACAGACCGCCAGTCGATTCCGGCCTGCTTCCTTTGCGCTGTAGAGCGCCTCGTCTGCGGCGTTGAGTAACGATTGCAGGGGATCCGCAACGGCTTGCCGAAGCTCGGTGACACCCATGCTGATCGTGATATGGCCGTCAGGGCTGCTTTCGTGAGGGATATTGTGCTGGTTCAAGCGCTCGATCATCAGTTGCGCGACCACCGACGCCCCTTCGATCTCCGTATTGGGCAGAATGACCACCAGCTCCTCGCCGCCATAACGCGCAAGCAGGTCGCAGGGGCGACGAATGCACGTGGAAAGGACAGCGCTGACCGTTTGAAGGCATGCGTCGCCAGCAGGATGCCCATACCTGTCGTTGTACAGCTTGAAGTAATCGATATCGATCATCAGCAACGCCAACGGCGTCCTGTCCCGCTGGGCGCGATTGACTTCCACCAGCAGCCTTTCATCGAAACAACGCCGATTGGCGAGCCCCGTCAGCGCGTCATCCATCGCCATTCGAGCGAGCTGATGGTTTTTCTCCAGCAACTGGCTTTGCACGACCCGCAACTCTTCCTCGACGTGATTGCGACGACGAATGTCGCAAATCAGCAGCACCCCGATGAATCCGGTCAGCATCAACAGTCCGGCCACCACCATGAATGACAGCATCGCTTCAAGACGCCATGCAGCCAACGCCTCATCCTTGCCAAGGGCGACTGTCGTCACCAGGGGCAGGGTTTCGCTTTTACGGAAAGCGTAGAGCCTGTCGACACCGTCCAGGCTGGAGGTGAACGAGGCATTTCCCACATTCCGATCAGCCAGATACTTCTCCCGAATGGGTGAGTTCGAGAAGCTGCGCGCCATGTCCTCCTCGCGAAACGGATAACGAACCAGTATCGAACCGTCGGTATACGACAAGCCAATTGCGCCGTCCCGCCCTACATCGATAGCCCCGAACAGCCGCAGGAAGTTTTCAATTCCCAGGGTGACCGCCACCACCCCGGCAAAGTCGCCTTTGCGATCATTGAAACGGCGGCTAATGGTGATCACCCACTCCTGTTTCAACCGGCAGCGAATGGGCGGGCCGATGAAGGGCTCCCGCGAGGGATCGTCACGATGGTGAATGAAGAAGGCCCGATCACTGCTGTTGAGGCCGGTCGGAATTGGCTGGCTGGATGACACCATCCAGCGACCTTGCCTGTCGTAGATGGTGATACCGCTCATCTGCGGCATAAGCGGCAATTGCCGACTGACCAGGGTGTTCAATCGCTCAATTTGCGCAGAATCGATCCCCTCGGTTTCCAGACGCTCGACCAGGCCCAGTAAAAGAAGCGAGCTTTGCCTGACGATGCCCTCCGAATACGTTGAAAGCGCTTGAGCCAGGTTCAATCCATGAACGTTGATTTCATCCAGCGCCTGTTCCCTGGAAGCGATCACCTTCCAGAAGGCCAGAGAGGCAAGGGAACAACCGATCACTGACAACAGAACTACAACAAGCTGGATGTCACGCTTCACGTCAATACCCGATGGAAATTCCGATTTCTCTGGCCGGCTGCTTGTGCCCTCGGGCCTTGGCAGGTTCCCACTGAGCGATCAGTTGATTCATGGTTAAAATAACTAACTGGTTCGATACTTTTGAAACTATAACCGACCTGCGTAGGATTGTCTGACAAGAATATGACAAAAACATGTATCACAACTGTCGCACAAGGAAGCCTCTGAAGCACGCCTCAATTGCAGCCATCCGGACATGCCTGAGTCGCCGCCCTCTACCATCACGGCCCCGTAGGGTCCGCCCGTTGGGGGCTGTTCAGCGTGTTTGCACCAGGCAAGGACCTCAATCTCAACCTGAGCACCCACGCTCCGGCGTCACGCGTATCAGGTGCCTTGCGCAAAAGCTGCTCCCGGCCATAGCTGCATTCACGAAAACAATCCCAAACTATCATCCGTGGCAATCACCGCCCCCGTCACCGCCGCAGCCGTCACGCCTGCCGCCACAGCAACCGGCACCACCGAATCCCCCACCGAAGAGGACGGCGACGAACCTGAATCCCTCGATTCCGCTGGCCCCGACTCATTCGGCTCGCCACTGAGTTCCCGGCCAAACGCCTCAACGTCACGCTTCGCCTCCTCCACCGTATCAAGCACCAGCGTCCGCAAGCTCGTCGTGACATCCGTCGCCCAGTAAATCAGCAGATCCAGCGGATTGTCCCGGCTTCCCGGCAACCGATCGTCCACCGTCGTCGTGCGACCCGGCTCATTGGCGTATCGCGACGAGGACGAATAATCCCGATCCGGGGTATATGGCCGGTCATCGTCCCGGCGAGCCGCCCGGGCCAGCGAGGCCAAATGCCGAACCTGCTCCTGTACCTGCGGTGGCAACGGCGCGCCCTGCTGCCTGGCCTGTCGCAGCAACGTCAGCAGTTCCCCGGTCGCCTTGCGTTGGGCCTGTAGCCCGTCGCGCTGCGCCGCCACCTGCCCGATCTCGTCGTCGCGCTCGCACAGCCCGGCATACTGGAGTTGGTCGAGGTGGCTGGCCAGCCGGGTCTGCAACAGTGCCAGGGTGTGGGCGTAATCCCTGCTGGCAAACAGCCCGAGAAACTTGCGCTGGCTGTCGAAGCTCTCCTGCACCTGCAACGTGACGAACCCCGGCACCTGCTCGCGCAGCCTTGCCAAGACCCTGCCGGACAGCTTCGGCAGCAGGTCATAGGTCACCTGGGTCAGGTAGGCCTTGCGCTGGCGCGCCAGTTTGTCGATGGCGCGTTCGTTGTCCCGGGCGCGCTGTTCGAGGGTTGCCAGCACGTCGCTCAATTCGGCGATGGCATCGTCCAGGTCCGGGTTATGGAACTCGTTCATGCAGGGTTCTCCTGAAGCGCCTGATGGCCATCTTCGCGACGGCTGGCAAAGTAGTTGGCGAAATACTGCCGCAGCCCCGGCTTGTCCATGCCCTCGGCCCATTCCAGCGGGGCGCCGGGGGCGATCTGCAAGTCGGTCCAGGGGTCGAAGCCGAGGTCGGTGATGTCGTGCATACGCAGGAAGTAGCGGCGGTTCACGGCATCGCCGTGCCACAGATGGCGGATGCGCCCCGGCACCACGCCGAGGCGACCCTGGACGCGCTGGTGGAAGCGCCGGCCCCAGGCCTTGAGGTGATCGATCTGCCGCGGGTCGTGCTTGAGGGCGTTGCGGATGCAGAAGTTGTAGTCGTCGAAGATCGCATGGGCCATGAAGTGGTCGGCGCTGCCGGAGACGGCGCACTCGTAGAGGCCCACTTCATCGAAGATCTCGCGGCGCATGGCCCAACCGTAGCCGGTGTGGCCGTGCAGATCATAGCGGCCGGCGTCCAGGCTGTCGGGCTGGCGCTGCATGACCGCCGCGAAGGAATGCGCGATATCGGCGGTGGCACCCTCGACGTTGCCACGCTCCAGGCGCAGGCAGCTTTCGAAGACCTGGGCCACCGGATACTCGTGCAGCACACGTACCAGGTCGCGGGCCCAGGACGGGTTGTCGAAGAGGATGTCGCAGTCGAGCCAGGCGACATGGCGGCAACTGCCTGGCAGCCAGGAGGCGGCCAGATTGAGCAGGCGCTCCTTCTGCCAGAGCAGCGTGCGGGCGCGGACCTGGATCACGTCCAGACTCGGTGGCAGCTCGAAGGGTTCATCGCCGAAGGCGCATTCGACGGTGATGCAGGTCACCCCGGCCCGGCGCATGCCGGCAATGAACAGGTCGTAGTTGCTCCGGCGGGTGGCGTAGCCGCAGGGGTTGAAGTAGGTAGTGATGACAACAAGCCCGTTCACTAATTGGTTTCCCGGTAAACCGGGCGCCCGCATGGGCGCCCATAACAAAAACAGTGGGGATAGTGCAATGCACGGAGAGGCTGCGCCTAGCGCTTTCTGCAAACTGGGCCGTCGAATGTGACCCATTGCTCAAGCTGCCTTGGAGTGCCAGACATCAACGCTCATCACCGAAACATTCCAATATCCGGCATTTGCCGGCTACAATATGGCAAATGCCGATAGTTTCGGGAGGTGTTTCATGTTGGCCGAAGTGATGCGGGAACCCACCTATGGGGTCTATCGGAGCCGCCTGGAGTACCTGCTGCAGATTCCGACCGACGCCAGCGATCTGGAGATTCACGAGATGATCCAGTTCGGTTTCGATGCCGAACGGTTGATGAAGCTCTGCGATCAAGGCGACGTCACGCCGCTGGAGCGCGACCGGATCATCCCGCTCAAAACCTTGAAGACGCGGATCGCCAAGGAACAGAAGTTGACGGTCGACGAGAGTGATCGGTTGTTCCGTGCCGCGCATATCACCGCAATGGCCTCTGCCATTTTCGGCGATGACCAGAAGGCCAGGCGCTGGTTGTCCAAACCCAAGGAGCGCTTTTCTGGCAGCAGTCCCATGGCGATGTTCTCGACCATCCAGGGCACCCGCCAGGTCGAGGAGATGCTGATTCAACTGGCAGAGGGTTTTAGCTTTTGATCCTCTGGAGAATCAGTGCGTTTGCCGACCTGAGTGGTCGTGGTGGCCTGCTCGCCAGCGGGCGTTGGCACTCAGCCGGCAGGCCGGTGGTCTACTTGGCCGGGACGCCGGCCGGAGCGATGTTGGAAATTCTGGTCCATCTGGAGGTGGATCAGGAGGATTTCCCACAAACCCTGCAATTGCTCAAGGTGGAGATCGCGGACGATGCCAGCCAGTGGCAGCCACCGACGCTGAAGGCAGAATGGGCTGATGACCTGCGCTACACTAAGAAACTGGGAGATACCTTTCTCTTGAGTAGCCCGGCACTGCTGATGCCGGTCCCCAGTGTGATCATGCCGCATACCCAAAACTACCTGTTCAATCCGCTGCACCAGGAGTCGACGAAGGCTACTTTAAGCAGCGAAACATTCAGGCTGGATAACCGCCTGCTCAAGAAATTTCACACAGGCTGATTGGCCTTTCATGCAGGGAGCCTCCCTCGGCTCCCTCCAACAAGTCCCGTCAGGGAGCCAAGCCGTAGGTAATAAACCGAGTGGTCCGGTGGTATCCCAACCGCAGATAAACCGGGAGTCCCGCATCAGTGGCATGCAATGTGGTACGCCGTAACCCGGTCGCCTCATGGGCCGCCTGCAGGGCGTGGCGCACCGTGGCTTCGCCGAAGCCCTGGCGCTGGGCGTCGGGCCGGGTCGCGACCAGGGCCACGTAGAGCTGCCCCCGGTTGACGATGGCCGCTGCCGTCGACACCGGCCGGCCGTCCTGGTAGCCGATGAACGCAAAGGCCTCCTGCTTCCAGAAATTCGAGCCTGCCAGCCCCGCGCGCCCGGCGTCGAGGGGGGAGCCGTAACCTTCACTGTTGATATCGGCGTAATGCTGCAAAGCGACTTCATCCCGGACCCGCTCGAAGGTCAGCAGCGGGTGCCCTGCCGATTGCTCGAATGGCAGGAGGTCACCCACCATGCCCATGATGTCCAGGGCAAAGGACAATCGCTCCTCAGCGGCAATCGATTCCAGCGCCTGGCGGGCCGAACCGCCCAGGTAATCCTCGCAGACATACACCAGGCCGTCCTGGCGCCGGGCACGCAGGTAGGCGGCCCCGGCCCGCAGGCGCTCGCGCAACAGCTGTTCGTCAGTAATTTGCTCGTTGAGAAATACCGCGTTCCAGAACGAAAAAGGGCTGTCGGCCCAGCACAGCGATAGCCCTGGCTGCTCCGACAGGTCGGCGCCACAACGGTCGCCGGCCAGCACTTTCCACATGAAGATGTATTGTTCGACAGACTCAATGGCTTCGGGCACGCTCATCTGGTTACCTGCAAGAAAGGTGAATACCCATCAGCTTAGACGGGCTATCAGGACGGGCCCGTAAGGGAGGCGGGCTCCACCAGGCGAGCCCGGCATACCCCTGCGTTACCGGCCTGGAGACGGGCTCAGGCATTCCCCCCCAACGCCTGCAACCGCCGATACAACGTCCGCTCACTCATCCCCAACTCCTTCGCCAGCTCACTGCGCGAGCCTTCGAATACCTCCAGCGCATGGGCCAGTTGCTCCAGGTCCCTGCGCCCCCGACGACGGGTCGGCACGAGAGCCACGGGAGTCTCGTTGCGCAGTTCCGCCGGCAGGTCCTGTACCCGAATCACTCCATCGTCGGTAAACAACCGCGCCCGTTCCAGCACATTGCGCAACTCGCGGATGTTCCCCGGCCAGGCATACAGGGTCAGGGCCCGCAGCGCCTGCGGATCGATACGCGGCACCGCGCCTGGGGCCAGGCGCTGCAACAGGCTGTCGATCAACAGCGGCAGGTCATCTCTGCGCTCACGCAAGGCCGGCAGGCGGATCGGGAAGGCACTGATGCGATAGAACAGGTCCTGGCGGAAACTGCCGGCCGCCACCATGTCCTTGAGCGGCTTGTGGGTGGCGCAGACCAGGCGGAAGTCCGAATGCACGGTGCGCAGGCTGCCCACCGGGCGGAAGCTGCCGGACTCGATCAGCCGCAGCAGCTTGACCTGCATCACCAACGGCACCTCGCCGATCTCGTCGAGGAACAGCGTGCCGCCGTGGGCCGCTTCGGCCAGGCCGATCTTGCGCTGCAGGGCGCCGGTAAAGGCGCCCTTCTCGTAACCGAACAGTTCGCTCTCCAACAGGGTTTCGGTCAGGCCGGTGCAGTCGACCACCACCAGTGGGCCGCCAGCCCGCGGGCTGCCCTCGTGCAAGGCCCGGGCGAAGAGCTCCTTGCCGGTGCCCGATTCACCCTGCAACAACACCGGAATCGGCGACGGCGCCGCCCGCTGCAGTGCGGTCAGTGCCTCCTTGAACGCCACCGAGCGCCCCACCAGGCCCTGATGCTGGGGCTGCGCCGCCGCCACCGCGACGCTGTTCAGCCGTTCGACATAACCCACCACTTCGCCCTGGCGACCGAGCAACGGGCGCAGTTCCACGTCGACATGCTCCGGTCCGCGCGGCGTGTGATGGATGTGCAACACCCGTTCGGGCAGGCGCGTATCGAAGGCCTTGCGCATCGGGCAGTGCTCACCGGCCTGGTCGCAGGGCACGGCGAACTGGTGGGACACCCGGTAGCACTTGGCGCCGACATGGGGCCGGCCCGCGACGCCGAACTGGCGCTGGTAGGCGGTGTTGGCCGCGACGATGTTGTAGTCGGTGTCGAGGACGATGGTCGGCTGAACGTCGTGTTCGAGGTAGGACACCAGCGCCTGCATGTCCGGCTGGGAGAGATCGGTGGCAATCAGGTTCATGGCGACTCCGGGGCGAAGGCCGCAGCTTAATACAGCTCGCGCGCATCTGCCATTTCACTGCCACTGACTGCCATTATTTCCGCCATTTCTGCCAGACTGACTTTCAGATCCAGAAAAGTCCGTCAATCGCGCTGATAAAGGTCAATAAACCGTAGGAAAAATGCACCACAGCCCGTTGGCATGCTTATTGAAATCCTCGACGAACAAGGGATGGCCCGACAACCTCGGCCGCCGCCCCTCTTTGCCTGGAGTACGCAATGAACATCGGCGACAAGCTGACCGTAGAAGCCTTCTTCGATCCCAACACCTGGACCATCAGTTACCTGGTGCTGGATCGCGATACCCGCTGCTGTGCGCTGATCGACAGCGTGCTCGACTACGACCCCAAGTCCGGCCGCACCCGCACCGAATCCGCCGACCGCCTGCTGGCACGCATCCGCGAGCTGGATGCGAAAGTGGAGTGGATCCTGGAGACCCACGTGCATGCCGATCACCTGTCGGCGGCGGCTTACCTCAAGCAACAGTTGGGCGCCAAGGTGGCAATCGGCAGCCATATCACCGAAGTGCAACAGGTGTTCGGCGAGCTGTTCAACGAGGGCAGCGCGTTCCGTCGCGACGGCAGCCAGTTCGACGTGCTGCTGGCCGACAATGGCGAGTTCGCCATCGGCCACCTGCGCGCCACCGCCCTGCACACCCCGGGACACACCCCGGCGTGCATGAGCTACCTGATTCATGACGGGGACGAGATCGTCGCCTTCGTCGGCGACACCCTGTTCATGCCCGACTACGGCACCGCCCGCTGCGACTTCCCCGGTGCCGACGCGCGCACCCTGTACCGCTCGATCCAGGGCCTGCTGGCGCTGCCGCCGCAGACCCGGCTGTTCATGTGCCACGACTACCTGCCAGGCGGGCGCGAACTGCAATACATGACCACCGTGGCCGAACAGCGTGCGCGCAATATCCACATCCACGACGGCATCGACGAGGACACCTTCGTCAACATGCGCGAAGCCCGTGACGCCACCCTCGACATGCCGGTGCTGATGCTGCCCTCGGTGCAGGTGAACATGCGCAGCGGCCAGTTGCCCGAGCCGGAAGACAACGGCGTGCGCTACCTGAAAATCCCGCTGAACGCCATTTGAGCCAGGATCCGACCTCATGAATTCGAACAGCAGCAACGCCCCGGTCCAGCACCAGGTCCTGATCATCGGCGCCGGCGCCGCCGGCATCGCCACCGCCGCCAGCCTGCTGGCCCGCGCCCCCGGCCTGGATATCGCGATCATCGACCCGGCCGACACCCACTATTACCAGCCGGGCTGGACCCTGGTCGGTGCCGGGGTATTCAGCCCCGAGTCGACCGCCCGCCCACTGGCCTCACTGATCCCCCGTGGCGTGCAATGGATCAAGGCCGCGGTCAGCGCCTTCGAACCGGATGCCAACTGCGTGGTGCTGGCCGACCAGCGTCGCATCGGCTACCGGCAACTGGTGGTCTGCCCCGGCCTGAAACTGAACTGGGGCGCCATCGACGGCCTGGAGGACACCCTCGGGCGCAACGGCGTGACCTCCAACTACCGCTACGACCTGGCACCCTACACCTGGAAACAGGTGCAGGCGCTCAAGGAAGGCCAGGCGCTGTTCTGCCAGCCACCGATGCCGATCAAGTGCGCCGGGGCGCCGCAGAAGGCGCTGTACCTGTCCTGTGACCACTGGTTGAAAAATGGCCGACAGGGCCAGGTCAAGGCCAGTTTTCTCAACGCCGGCGCGGTGCTGTTCGGGGTTCCCGACTATGTGCCGGCGCTGATGGAATACATCGACAAGTACGCCGTGGACCTGCAGTTCGGCCATAACCTGATTGCCGTGGACGGCCCGGCCAGACAGGCGACCTTCGCCCGCACCCTGGCGGACGGCAGCCGGGAGACCGTGGTGCGCGCCTTCGACCTGCTGCACGTGGTGCCGCCACAGATCGCCCCGGACTTCATCCGCAGCAGCCCGCTGGCCGATGCCGCCGGCTGGGTCGATGTCGACCCGGCCAGCCTGCGCCATCGCCGGTTCGCCAACATCCACGGCCTGGGTGACGTCACCAACACCAGCAACGCCAAGACCGCCGCGGCGGCGCGCAAGCAGGCACCGGTGGTGGCGAACAACGTGCTGGTGGCCCTGGGACGGCTGACCCGCGCGGCGGTCTATGACGGTTATGGCTCCTGCCCACTCACCGTTGAGCGCGGCAAGATCGTCCTGGCCGAGTTCACCTACGGCGGCAAGCTGGCGCCGACCTTCGCCCCCTGGCTGCTCGACGGCCGTCGGCCGACCCGCCTGGCCTGGTGGCTGAAGGAACGGCTGCTGCCGCCGCTGTACTGGCGCGGCATGCTCAAGGGCCACGAATGGCTGGCCCGACCGACCCTGCAAGCGGACAAGCCGGCGGTATGAACGAACATCTCTTGCTGGGCAGCGGGTTCGGCGTATTGATCGGTGCCATCCTCGCCCTGACCGGTGCAGGGGGTGGCATTCTGGCGGTGCCGCTGCTGGTGTTCGGCCTGGGTCTGTCGATGGTCCAGGCCGCTCCTATCGGCCTGCTCGCGGTGGGCCTGGCGGCAGCGATCGGTGCCCTGCTCGGCCTGCGCCAGGGTATCGTGCGTTATCGCGCCGCCGGCTTTATCGCCGGGATCGGCATCCTGCTCACGCCGGTCGGGCTGTGGCTGGCCCATCGGCTGCCGAACGAGCCGCTGGCGCTGGGCTTCGCCGCCGTGATGGTCTACGCCTGCGCGCGGATCTTCAACAAGGCCCGCCACGAACTCAGGCACGGCCAGCCGGCACCGCGCGCCGAGTTCCTGCCCTGCGTACTCAACCCGTTGCAGGGCCGCCTGCGCTGGACCCTGCCCTGCGCCCGGGCACTGACCGTCACCGGGGTGGTGTCAGGGCTGCTCTCCGGGTTGCTCGGGGTCGGCGGCGGCTTCGTCATCATTCCGGCGCTGACCCGCTACACCAACCTGGACAGCAGGAGCATCGTCGCCACCTCCCTGGCGGTGATCGCCCTGGTGTCCACCGCCAGCGTGGTCACGGCGACGCTCTCGGGCGTGATGCACTGGTCGGTCGGCGCGCCGTTTGCCGGTGGCGCGGTGCTGGGCCTGGTGCTCGGACGCCAGGTTGCCGGTCGCCTGGCCGGGCCACGCCTGCAACAGTTGTTCGCGGTGGTCGGCGTGACGGCCGCACTGCTGCTCGCCAGCCGTGCGCTGGGGTTGTCACTCTAGGCGTTGCAGGCTTCCAGATAACCGCATCCCAACACCTCATGCAGGCGCCGACCGTCGCTCAAGCGGCGGAAGAATCCCGGCGAACGCCACGGCGCGCGGCCATCGACATTCGGTGCGCCGCGGCCGGCCAGCACGTCGTCGATCCATACCGTGCGGGTCTCGAAGGAGATCCGCGTCAGCTCGGTGTGATTGGGCACGCCGGCATGGGCGTGAGCGCCGGAGAACGCCAGCAGGCTGCCAGGGTCGATCACCACCGGCACCGCCACTTCATCCTCGATGGATTCCAGCAGGTGGGGAATCGCCTGGTCGGCATTCACCGAGTTGCGGCCGTCACGGTGCGAGCGCTCCAGCACCCGGCTGAGATCGAAGTCGGCGCTGCTGTTGGCCAGGGCCCGCTGCCAGAGCTGTGGATAGATGGCGAAGGTCCGCCCGGCACTGATCGGGTAGATCGGCGCCCACCAGTTGGTCTGGGCGTAGAGGTTCGAACCCCAGGTGTCACGGTGGAAAGCGATGGTCGCCGTGGCGCGGTCCCGCGGCGCCGCCTCACCGGGTGGATGCGGCGGCTGGAAGCGTAGGTGCAGGCGGTCGCAGGCAATGCCGGCGGCGGCCAGGCCGAGGCTGTCGAGCACCTGTGACCAGTGGTGCTGGATGCCGTCGTGCCGATGGAACAGCGTCTGCAGGCGGGTGAAGCACTGCGCCTGCTGGACGTAGTTCAAGTACTGATGAACCCGGGTCGGCTCGAAGGGGTACAGCGCCTCTTCCAGCAGGCGACGGGCCGTCTCGACCAGTACCTGCATGGCCGGCAATGCCAGGGCGAACACCTCTCCGGCGTAGATCCGCGAGTGAAACGCCTCAGGCATGGCCGGTGGCTGCAACTGGCTGTACATCCGATAGCGCTCCCCATCAGGCGGATACAAGTTCCCGCACTCTAGAACAGGCGCACGCGGCGGCAACAGGTTCAGTGGCGCAAAAAAACCACCGTACAGCCGGTCACTCGGTGGGCATCTTGCGGAAACCCACCGCCAGGCGGTTCCAGCTGTTGATGGTGTTGATCGCCAGGGTCAGGTTGACCTGCTCGGCCGGCGTGAACTCGGCGTTGAGCAGAGCATAGTCTTCGTCCGGGGCGTGGGTTTCGGATACCCGGGTCAGTGCTTCGGTCCACGCCAGGGCCGCGCGCTCGCGGGCACTGAAGAACGGCGTTTCACGCCAGGCCGAGAGGGTGTACAGGCGCCGCTCGGTTTCACCGGCCTTGCGCGCATCGGCGCTGTGCATGTCCAGGCAGAAGGCGCAGCCGTTGATCTGCGAGGTGCGCATCTTCACCAGTTCCAGCAGGGATTTTTCCAGCGGCAGTTTGTTCACCGCGCCTTCCAGCGCCATCATGGCTTTCATGGCATCCGGGGAAGCGGTGTAGAAGTCGATACGAGGTTGCATGGCAGTTTTCCTCAGGAGGTTGGCGATGGCGCTACGTTAAGCCCGACAGGCTCCAGGCCAAATAGCCAATTCCGGGCAAGATCGGTAAGCCAATCGACCGGTACTGCCATGGGCCGGGGCCACAGGCTAAACTGCGGACTGACAGGCACCACCCCCTCCCTCCAGCGAGCCCACATGGAACTGCACATCACCCTCGAGGGTCGTCGCGACCTGGCCAGGCAGATCACCGATCAACTGCGCAACGCCATCACCAGCGGAAAACTGGCGGCCGGCACGCAACTGCCACCCACCCGCCTGCTGGCCGAGCAACTGGGGGTGTCACGCAAAACCGTGGCCGATGCCTACGCGCAACTGACCTACGACAACCTGCTGGTCGGCCGGGTCGGCGCCGGGACCTTCGTCAACTCGCATACGCCCCAGGAACGCACCCCGGCCCGGAGCGAGGAGCTGGCCGGTGCGGCAGTGGTACGCCAATGGCGCGAGGCCTCGGTACCGCTGCATCATCCGCTTGGCACCCTGCGCTACGACTACCTCGGCGGGGCCACCAGCAAGCACCAGTTCCCCCATGACGAATGGCGTCGCTGCGTGCTCTTTGCCCTGCGCCAGACCGCCCAGGCCCGTGGCCTGTACAGCCAGCCGGAGGGCATCCCAATGCTGCGCGAGGCGGTGGCCCGGCATATCGGCTTTGCTCGCGGCGTGCGCTGCAACGCCACCGACCTCTTGATAACCAATGGCGCCCAGCAGGCCCTGGACCTGGTCGCGCGGGTGCTGGTGGAGCCCGGCTGCACCGTCGCCGTCGAGGACCCCGGCTACCCGCCGGCGCGATTGCTGTTCGCCGCCCAGGGCGCGCGGGTGGTCGGCGTACCGGTGGATGCGCAGGGCATCCGGGTCGACCGGATTCCCGAGGGCACGCGGCTGATCTACGTGACCCCGGCGCACCAGTTCCCCCTCGGCATGCCGATGAGCCTGGAGCGGCGTCAGGCCCTGCTGGAACGGGCCAGGGAACTGGGCGCGATCGTCATCGAGGACGACTACGACTGCGAATTCCGCTACGAAGGACGGCCCACCGACTGCCTGCAGAGCCTCGACCGGCATGGCCTGGTGGCCTATGTCGGGACCTTCTCCAAGACCCTGCTGCCAGAGCTGCGCCTGGGCTACCTGGTGGCACCGCCGGGGTTGCTCAAGGCATTGATCTCGGCCAAGCAGCTGACCGACTGGCACACCGCGACCCTGGCCCAGTGGGCCCTGGCCAAGTTCATCAACGATGGCTGCCTGGTCAAGCATATCCGCCGCTGCCACCAGGCCTACGCCAGCCGCCGCGAGAAGCTGATCAAACGGCTGGACGGCGACCTGTCGCCCTGGTTCGAACGCATCCACTCCACCGCCGGCTACCATATGGCGGTCCTCGATCGCGGCACGGTGGACATCGCGCAACTGATCGAGCTGGCGAAACGCTTCGAGGTCGGCCTCTACCCCCTGGCGCCCTTCTACCACAGCACGCCGCCACGCACCGGCCTGCTGATGGGCTACGGCTCGATCGAGACCCTGGACATCCAGCCGTCCCTGGACCGGGTACTCGGACTGCTTCGCCAACTATGCTCTGAGAATTGAAAACGGCTATGCAGGCGGCGCTCCAGCTACAGCCGGAGCAATAACCTGATGGATCACCTCACTCAGCCGGTTTCGGAAGAGATTGAAGCTATCCATCTCGATCCGGTGAGGGTCCACTTCACCATTACGTATCGCATCATTGATATCAGCGGCCGACGATAAACCGTTGCGCACCCGTTCAAGCTGAGATTTGAGCGAATCTGGAGAGTCATCATTACCCGATGCCTGTTCCAGCGCCGCGCAATGCTGATAGTTAGGTTCCCGAAATGCGCATAACAACCAGGCTTCCGACTTGGGCTTGGGCAACATAGGAACACCCAGTGATGAGCCACCCGCTTCAAAACCCTTGATCATGGATTGCCATTTTGCCGACCACTCTCCTCGATCTGAAGACTGCGTACCATCAGCATCTCGAAACAAAACCGGGACGACCACGTCACTGCTTTCCTGAGCCAGAGCAACAGCCTTGAGTGCAAGCCGCCGAGCATTTTCGTAGTAATAGCCCGTCTCTTTGGATCTACCCTTGCCTGGCGCCGAGAACCGGCGACCATGATGCTTGGGTTCCACGGCAACCAGTTGAGACTTATGGATGAACTGCACACCTTGGTAGTCGAACAATGAATACCCCATCAGTCTCTCGATCAGCAGATCCAGAATCAGACACATCGGCCCTGGGGAAAACTCGAACCCTTCTTCACCGGGAGACTGACGACCTATATCCGATGGCCCTTCTCCACTGACCAGAAGCAACATCCCTACTACCTCGCGACCAAACGCCCGATTTCCTGAGGCAGACGCACCAGATCGGTATCAACAAATACCTCTCCAGGCCCCATGACAGTGAGCTTTTCCGCCACAGAGGGAATGGAAAAGAAAGGGATAGTCCGCGTTCTGCCGTCGTCAGTCTTATAGATAAACCGGACCCCTTCGCGGGCAACATCATCTTCGAGATAATTGAGAATCATCGGGCTATGGGTAGTGACCATGACCTGCCGATCAATGCTTACCAGATAATCCAGCAAAAACTCGATCAGTTCCGGATTTATACCGTTCTCTACTTCGTCAAACAGCATAAAACCGTGACTGGACAAAGTTTCGGCCAGTATCGCCATCAAACGCAGCATGCCGTCGTTCATGTGCCGGGCGTGAGTGCTGAATGTTCCAGTGCTGTAGGTTTCCTGTATAGCCAGGGACTTCCAGCCAGAGTTCAAGGACTTGAGCTCAATTGACTGAAGTTTCGGATAGTTTTTCTTCAACATTGTCAGCAGGGAGTCCAGTTCGCTGGGCGCCAACTGATGGATGAACGCGGAAAGTTTCTCTCCAGCAAATCCCAGGTCACCGTCGCTTCCTCGTGCCTGTTTGCGCAGATACTGGGGAGACAACGCATCCAGAGAGGTGATGGTAGAAACGAACTTCTTGAGCTTCAGGATTGCCGAGGGCAAGCTGGTCTCCTTCAGAGCGGAAAGGACCGACCCCTGGTATTCGAAATTGATCGACCCACTGCTACCAGTCGCTGTATTGCCCTTTTTCTCGTGGGTAGACAAGCGCCCATCCTCAACCAAGAGAAGGGTTTCATCGATTTGCCATAACTCTTCTGTGCAGCGTAGAAAGGTGCGGTTAAAACTTGCTTTCCACAGCGCACGTTCACCATCGACTTCAAAAACGACCTCAAATTTTATGTTGCTACTCTTGCTCAACTTGGATTTCAGGTCGATCGGTTTCCACTCGCGCTTTTTCAGCCAGCCGGATAAGTCTCCCCTGATTTGTTGAGAGAGGAAATCCAGTGCCTGCAGGATCGTTGACTTTCCAGCACCGTTCAGCCCGATCAAGCAAGTGAAATTCGCCAAATCCATCTCAAAGCCGACAAGGGATTTGAAATTATCTATCTTGAACTCACAGAGGCGTATGCCCTCTTCCGCTGGCTGCCCGATCCGGGATCGTTCACCACCGATTTCGCGCTTACCCATCATGATTGTTCCTTGATCTGATATCGCAGCAAAAAGGGAACCAATATAGGTCAGCATGGCTGACCACTCAAGTTGCAGGGCTTTCGCAAGACAGCCGCTCCTGGCAATAGCTGATACGGCGCAATTGCCAGCGCCGGGTGCACACCGCTAGAATGCGATCAATTCTTAATTACATTCATGCAGGATGCCGCCCTGCGAGCAGTCGGTGCCATGTCGTCAGCCCCTCACCCGCATATTCATACGCTCTACAGCGAGCATCACGGCTGGCTGCATGGCTGGCTCCAGCGCAAGCTGGGTAACAGCTGCGATGCCGCGGACCTGGCCCACGACACCTTCCTGCGCCTGCTCAGCCGCCCTGCCGCACGCTCGCTGGGCAGCGAGCCGCGGGCCTTGCTGACGCACATCGCCAAAGGCCTGGTGATCGATCGCTGGCGCCGCCAGGAAGTCGAGCGGGCCTATCTGGAGACCATCGCCCACCTGCCAACCCAGGAGGTGCCCTCGCCGGAAACCCGCCTGCTGATCCTCGAGACCCTGTGGCGGATCGAGGCACTGCTGCGGGAAATGCCGCGCAAGACCCGTGAGGCGTTCCTGCTGTCGCAGATCGAGGGCCTGACCTACGGGCAGATCGCCGAGCGCCTGGGCGTCTCGCTGATCAGCGTCAAGCGCTACATGCGCGATGCGTTCATCGCCTGCCTGAGCGTCGCCTGATGAGCCAGGCGCCGATCAACCCGCATATCCTCGGCGAGGCGGCCGACTGGCTGGTGCAGTTGCACTCCGGTACGGCAACGGCGGCCGATCGCCTGGCCATCGAGCAGTGGCGCCAGCGCAGTGCCGAGCATGCCCAGGCCTGGCAACGGGCCGAGGCGGTACTGGGCGACTTTCGCAACGTGCCGGCCGGGATCGTCAGGGACACCCTCAAGCACGTCGAGCGCCAGCAGGGCCTTGGTCGTCGCCAGGTGCTGAACCGCATCGGCCTGTTACTGCTGGCCGCCCCCATCGGCGTGGCCTGGCAACGTGGCACTTGGGAGCAGTGGACCGCCGACCAGCGCACCGCCGTCGGCGAGCAGAAAACCCTGACCCTGGCCGATGGCAGCCAGGTGCTGCTCAATACCGACAGTTCACTGGATATCGCCTTCAGCAGCCAGGAACGTCGGCTGATCCTGCTGAGCGGCGAGATCCTGGTCAGCACCGCCCGCGACCCGGCGCCCACCCATCGCCCCTTCATCGTCGAGACCCCGCAGGGAACCGCGCGGGCACTGGGCACCCGTTTCAACGTCAGGATCGACGGGCAGCGCAGCGAGGTTGCGGTGCTCGAAGGAGCGGTGGAATTGAAGACCCAGGTCGGCGGGCCCGGTTCGACGTTGCAGGTCGGGCAACGGGCAGGCCTGCAGCACAGCCGTATCGAACCGCTGGAGAACTTCGATATCGCCAGCCTCACCTGGGACCGCGGCATGCTGCTGGCGCGCAACATGCGCCTGGCGCAGGTGCTGCAGGAACTGGGGCGTTACCGGCCGGGCGTATTGCGCTGCCAGTCGGCGGTGGCCGAGTTGCGGGTATCCGGGGCATTTTCGTTGAAGGACACCGATTCGAGCCTGCAATTGCTGCAGAACACCCTGCCCTTGAAGGTCAGCCGGTTGACCCGGTACTGGGTGTCGGTCGAGGGCCGGGCCTGATCTGTAGAGTCCCTTCGCGGACAGAACAGCCTCCGCTCCTCCCCAGAAAAAATCTCCCCTGAACTGATACCTTTTCCACTCTCGTCCGGTGTGTGGATAACCCCTTGCGTTTCCACGCTTCCGACAGGACTGTTCGATGACCTCCAGGCACCACCCGCTGACACCCCGCCTGCCGCTGCAGGCGCTGACCCTGGCCCTCGGCCTGACGCTCGGTGTCACCCTGCCCTCCGCCAGCCACGCCGCTGAAGTCGCCGCCGAAAATACCGTGCGCCCCTACGCCATCGCCCCCGGCCCACTGCACCAGGTGCTGGCGCAGTTCGCCGTCAGCGCCGGCGTACCGCTGTCGTTCGACCCGGCGCTGCTGGGCAACCGCCAGAGCCCCGGACTCAACGGCAGCTACGGCGTGCTCGAAGGCTTCCAGCACCTGCTGCAAGGCAGCGGCTTCGATCTGATCAGCAGCGGCGGCAACGGCTACACCCTCGCTCCCCATGTCGAGGCCAATGGCGCCCTGGAACTGGGTGCGACCAACATCAGCGGCCAGTCCGCCGAAGACGCCGATATCTACAGCGGTGGCCAGGTGGCCCGCAGCGCCCGCCTGGGGATGCTCGGCACCCAGTCGATGCAGGACGTGCCCTTCAGCGTCACCAGCTACACCGCGCAGACCCTGCGTGACCAACAGGCACAGACCGTCGGCGATGTGCTGCTCAACGACGCCTCGGTGCGTCAGTCCGCAGGCTTCGGCAACTTCTCCCAGGTGTTCATGATCCGCGGCCTGCCGCTCAACGGCGACGATATCTCCTATAACGGCCTGTACGGCGTTCTGCCCCGGCAGATCATCGCCACCGAGGCGCTGGAACGGGTCGAGCTGTTCAAGGGCCCGAACGCCTTCATCAATGGCGTCACCCCCGGAGGTAGCGGTATCGGCGGCGGGGTCAACCTGCAGCCCAAACGCGCCGGGGACACCCAGACCCGCAGCGTCACCCTCGATGCCGGTGGCTCGGGGCGTGCCGGTGCGCATGTCGACCTGGGCCAGCGCTTCGGTGAGGACAACCGTTTCGGCGCGCGCCTGAACCTGTTGCAACGCGAGGGCGATTCCGGGATCGACGACGAAGACCGACGCTCGACCCTCGCCACCCTCGGCCTGGACTATCGCGGCGAACGCCTGCGGCTGTCGGCGGATATCGGCTACCAGAAGCAGGTGATCAACCAGGGCCGGCCGGTGATCTACCTCGACTCCAGCCTGAACAAGGTACCCCACGCGCCGTCGGCCAAGGACAACTACGCCCAGTCCTGGAGTTATTCACAATTGGAAGACACCTTCGGCATGGCCCGTGCCGAATATGACTTCAACGACAACTGGACCGGCTACGTCGCCGGTGGCGCCAAGTACACCCGGGAGAACGGCGTGTACTCCTCGCTGACCCTCACCGACACCACCGGCAACGCCCGCGGCGGTATGCTCTACGCGCCCCACACCGAGGACAACCGGAGCCTGATGGCCGGGCTCAACGGCCGCCTGCAGACCGGCCCGGTCAGTCATCAACTGAGCTTCGGCCTGGCCGGGATGTGGGGTGAACAACGCTCGGCCTATGAGAACATCGCCAGCGCCGGGCGCTACTACAACAACATCTACGATGCGGTGCCACGTCCCCGGCCGGTGGCGACCTCATTCGGCAGCGACATCCACGATCCGCGGGTGGTCGGCAGGAACCAGATCCGCAGCACGGCGGTGGCCGACACCCTGGGTTTTCTCGATGACCGCGTGCTGTTGACCGTCGGGGCGCGCCGCCAGTCCATCGTGGTCAATGGCTGGAACACCGTCACCGGCGTGCATAACGCCAGCTACGACGAGTCGATCACGACACCGGTCTATGGGCTGGTGATCAAACCCTGGGAACATGTGTCGTTCTACGCCAACCGTATCGAAGGCCTGGCCAAGGGGCCGTCAGCCCCCACTACCGCGATCAACAGCACCGAGACCTTTGCGCCGGTGCGCAGCAAACAGGTCGAGGCAGGTGTGCGCCTGGACATGGACAGCTACGGTGGCAGCCTCGGCGTCTATCGCATCGAACAGCCGTCCAGCTACACCGGTTCCGACCGGATCTTCCGGGTCGAGGGTGAGCAGATCAACAAGGGCGTCGAACTGAACCTGTTCGGCGAACCGCTGCCGGGCCTGCGCCTGCTGGGCGGTGCAACGGTGATGAAAACCGAGCTGACCGGCACCCTCAACGGCACCAACGATGGCAACCGCGCGATCGGCGTGCCGAGCTTCCAGTTCAACCTGGGCGCCGACTGGGACGTACCGGGTATCGAGGGCGCGGCTCTGAGCGCACGGATGCTGCGCACCGGCGGGCAGTATGCGAACGCCAGCAACACACTGAGCCTGCCGAGCTGGAACCGTTTCGACCTGGGCTCGCGCTATCGCTTCAAGCTGGATGAGAAGGAAGTCACCCTGCGGGCCAACCTGGAGAACGTGGCCAATACCGCCTACTGGGCTTCGGCCAACGGCGGGTACCTGACCCAGGGGACGCCGCGAACCCTGAAAGTCTCGGCGACGGTGGATTTCTGATCGAGCGTGGGGCCTTGGTGCCTGTGCTGGCCTCTTCGCGAGCAAGCTCTGCTCCTACAGTTCGTGGATGCCCACAAATCATGTGGACAACTCGGTACTGTAGGAGCAGAGCTTGCTCGCGAAGAGGCCGGTACAGACAGCACCTAACCCTGCCCTCCCCGGCTACGCAGCCACTGCATGAACCCGCGCTTGACCTCCGGCTTGGGCACCTCGCGGGTAAAGTTCTGCGCCGCATGCAGGCGGTGATCGAGCAGGCTGCGCATCGCCTCGCCGATATCATGCCGGGCATCCAGGCACGGCTTGAGGTATTCCTTCTCGATCCGGTACAGCAGGCAATCGGTCTTGGCCGTGAAGTCCGCCGGCATCCCCTGCTCGGCGAGGATCCCGGCTTCGCCGATCACCTCCCCCGGCCCCATCCGCGCCGCCTCCACGGGCTTGTCGCCGCGCAACAGCGTCACCGACACCACGCCCGACTCGATAATGAACAGATGGTCGCTGACCTCGCCCCGCGGCAGAATCACGCTGCCCGCGCGAAACAGCTGCGCGACCATGTTCTGACTGAAGGTCTCCTTCTCCTCGGAACGCAGCGTCGAGAAGATCGGCGAACTTTCCAGCAGCGCCCGCGGGCGCGACGTCGAACTCGGCAAGGCACTCTCCACCGTGGACAGCAGGCTTACCCCCGACGCCTGCAAATGGCGGAACGCCAGGTCGAACAGCTGATTGCGCACCTCGCGCTTGAGCCCCATGGCGCTGACGAAACCGCTGATTTCGTATTCGACGCCAGTCGCACTGGAACTCTTGAGCGCCACGCTCGGCGCCGGCGTCGTCAACAGCGCCCGACAGCCGAGCACCGCCCGCTCCAGGGCGTCGATCACCACATGGGGCCGCACATGCGGGCTGACCTGCAGGCTGATGGCCAGGCCGTGCACATCGCTGGGCCGGCTGAAGTTGATGATCCGCGCTTTCGCCGCCAGGGAGTTGGGCACCACCGCCAGGCTGCCCTGGGAGGTCTGCAGGCGGGTGGCACGCCAGTCGATATCGACCACCCGACCCTCGGTGCCGTCGATGGAGATCCAGTCATCGACCTGGTAGGGCTTGGTGGTGTTGAGCACGATGCCGGAAAACACGTCGCTGAGGGTGCTCTGCAACGCCAGGCCGACGATGATCGCGAACGCCCCGGAGGTCGCCAGCACGCCCTTGACCGGCAGATCGAGCACATAGGCCGCCGCCGCGATGATCGCGATCAGGAAGATGATCGCCCCCAGCACGTCCTGCAGCAGTCGCCCGGCATGCCCGACCCGCTGCATCATCACCGTGCCGACCAGTACCGTCAGGGTCCGTGCACCGAACAGCCACCAGCCGATCTGCAGGCCGGTGGCGGCCAGGTGCCGGGAGATATCCTCGGGCCAGGGCGCGATCTGCATCGGGTTCATGCCTTCGTTGAACAGCACCAGGCTGTACAGCGAAAACACGGTCAGGCGCACCACCAGCTTCCAGTTGCTGCTGCGCGTGCCGAGCAGGCGCCACAGCAACAGGTCGATCACCAGCAGGAACAGCGCGCACAGCAGCGGGTGTTCGGACAGCAGGGGGTGTTGGGTGAACAGGTCAGGCATCGCACGGCTCCGGAAACAGCTGGACAGCTGCAGGTGCCAAGGATAGCCCGCTTTCACCCACGGCTCACAGCCTGCCTTCAGTCATCCATGCGGCCGAAACGACCGCTGTGGAAATCGACGAAGGCCTGGTGGATTTCCGCCTCGGTGTTCATCACGAACGGGCCGTGGCCGACGATCGGTTCGTCGATCGGCTCGCCGCTGAGCAACAGCAGCATGGCGTCGGCATCGGCCTGCAGTTGCAGGCGTTCGCCGGCCTGTTCGAGCACCACCAGTTGCCCGGCGCCCGCCTGCGCCTCGCCGTTGACCTGCACACTGCCGCGCAGCAGCACCAGCACCGTGTTGTGGCCGGCGTGCAGGTCGAGATTCAGCACCTTGCCGCCCGCCAGGCGAATGTCCCAGACATCGATCGGCGTGAAGGTCCGTGCCGGGCCGCGCTGGCCGTCGAACTCACCGGCGATCAGACGCAGGCGACCGGCACCGTCCCCGAGGGCGATGTTCGGAATATCGCGGTCGAGGATGCCCTGGTAGCCGGCCGGTGCCGACTTGTCGCGCGCCGGCAGGTTGACCCAGAGCTGGACCATTTCCAGCCGGCCGCCACGGCGGGCAAAGGCGTCGGAATGGAACTCCTCGTGAATGATCCCCGCCGCCGCGGTCATCCATTGCACGTCGCCCGGCCCGATGATGCCGCCGGCACCGGTGGAATCGCGGTGCTCGACTTCGCCGTCATAGACGATGGTCACGGTTTCGAAACCGCGGTGGGGGTGCTGACCGACGCCGCGACGTTCGGTGGTCGGGGTGAATTCGGCCGGGCCCGCGTGATCGAGCATCAGGAACGGACTGATCTTCTGGCCGAGGCCATCGTAGGAAAACAGGGTGCGCACCGGAAAACCGTCGCCGACCCAGTGGCCACGCGGGCTGGTGTAGATACCAAGAATCTTTTTCATGGGCGCCTCCATCAAGTCATGGGGCATAGCTTAGATTCGTCACGTTCTTAGCGGTAGTCGGCAAAAATCAACCTCATCGTCCCAACCATGGAACGAACGATTGGGATGCGGATGATGGTCTGATACGTGTGGGCACTTGTGACGCCGGAGCGTCACGGGCGGCATTCCCACGCGGAGCGTGGGAACGATCGGTGTAGGGGCGGAGCGTGGGAGCCATCGGTGCGTGTTGCACGATCGTGATGGAAGACGCTGATGGCGGTGACAGGCAGCTTGGAAGGATTTGCTGACACTTGCCAGGCTGGTAATGCTCGAGGCGCGCCTAGACTCAACTGATCGTTCCCACGCTCTGCGTGGGAATGCAGCCATCGACGCTCTGCGTCACCGAGCCCACACCCAATCACGGACGATCTCATGGGCAGAAGCCGCTACACCATCATTGAACCCGACCAACCGCACTTTCTCACCTGTACCGTCATGGAATGGCTGCCGCTGTTCACTCGCCCCACCCTGGTCAGCCTGCTGCTGGAGTCTTGGCGCTATCAGCAGGCTTACCAAGGCTTGCGCCTGCATGGCTACGTGGTCCTGGAAAATCATCTGCACTTCGTCGCCCAGGCACCGGAGTTGAACCGCTGCCTGAGTAGCTTCAAGTCGTTCACCGCCCGCCGGATCATCGACCAGTTGCAGCAGGACAATGCGCAGCGGGCCCTGCAGTGCCTGTGCTTCAGCAAGCGAGCACACAAGCGGGACCGGGTTTATCAGCTCTGGCAGGAGGGCTCACATGCGGAGCTAGTGTGTAGCGAGCGGGTGATGCGGGAAAAGCTCGACTATATCCACCACAACCCGGTGAAGCGGGGTTATGTCGACCTGGCGGAGCACTGGCGTTATTCCAGTGCTCGCAACTATGCCGGCCTGGAGGGGTTGATCGAGATTCAGCGGTGGGATGGATGAAGGCGTGGTGTGAGTCGAGGTGACGCGGAGCGTCACTGGCTGAATTCCCACGCGGAGCGTGGGAACTATCAGCGAGCGGGGGGTTAGAGGCCCCACCGATCGCTCCCGCACCGTGCATAGATCGTTCCCACGCCATGTGTCGATCGTCCCCACGCTTTGCGTGGGAATGCATCCAAGGACGCTCCGCGTCCACCTCATCTGCCCATATGAATTCGTGCTGGCAGGTAAAGAGTCCTTTTCTCCAGCCTGTATTTTTCTCAAAAGTGGGAATCGGGATACTCCTGCCCATTCCCACCCTCATTCCAGGAGTCAAGCATGTCCATTCCCGCCTTTGGTCTCGGTACCTTCCGCCTGCAGGGCCAGGTCGTCATCGATTCGGTGAAGACCGGCCTCGAGCTGGGCTACCGGGCCGTCGATACCGCCCAGATCTACGAAAACGAAGCCGAAGTCGGCCAGGCCATCGCCGCCAGCGGCGTGGCCCGCGACGAGCTGTTCATCACCAGCAAGATCTGGGTCGCCAACTTCGCCCAGGACAAGCTGATCCCCAGCCTCCGGGACAGCCTGCGCAAACTCGGTACCGATTACCTCGACCTGACCCTGATCCACTGGCCATCGCCCGCGGATGAAGTACCGGTCGCCGAATTCATGGCCGCCCTGCTGGAGGCCAAGGAGTTGGGCCTGACCCGCCAGATCGGTATCTCCAACTTCACCATCGACCTTATGCAACAGGCCATCGCCGCCGTCGGTGCCGAACAGATCGCCACCAACCAGATCGAACTGCACCCCTACCTGCAGAACCGCAAGGTCGTCGAGTTCGCCCGGAGCCAGGGTATCCGGATCACCTCGTACATGACCCTGGCCTACGGTGAAGTGCTCAAGGACCCGGTCATCCAGCAGATCGCCGAACGGCACCAGGCCACCCCGGCCCAGGTAACCCTGGCCTGGGCCATGCAACTGGGCTACGCGGTGATCCCCTCCTCGACCCGACGCGAGAACCTGGCCAGCAACCTCAAGGCCCGCGAGCTGCGCCTGAGCGACGACGACATGGCGCTGATCGCCGGCCTGGAACGCGGCCACCGCCTGACCAGCCCGGCCGGCCTCGCCCCGGCCTGGGATTGAGCCTCAGAGCAACTGGTTGCGCTTGGCGAACTCCGCCAGCGCGACCACCGACTTCAGGTTCAGCTTGTCGATCAGCCGGGTCTTGTAGGTGCTCACGGTCTTGTCGCTGAGCAGCATCAGCTCACTGATCTCCTTGTTCTTCATGCCGCGGGCGATGTAGCGCAGGATGCTCAGTTCGCGATTGCTGAGGTTCTCGATCTGGCGTGCCTCGGTTTCGTTGACATGGGCGACCAAACGCCCGTGATCTTCGAGACGGGGGAAGAAACTCTTGTTGAGCATCACCGCCCGCACCGCCAGTTGCAACTCATCGAGTTCGGCGGTCTTGGAGACATAGCCCAGGGCACCGGCGCGCATGCAGCGCTCGGAGTAGAACTCCGGCGATTGCTCGGTCAGCACCACGATCCTGCTGGGCAGTCCCAGCGCGCTGATACGGGTGATGACTTCCAGGCCATCGAGGCGGGGAATGTTCAGGTCCATCACGATCAACTGCGGTTCCAGTTCTCGCGCCCGCTGCACCGCATCGACGCCGTTGTCGGCCTCGGCGAGCACCTCGTAGTCGAGTTTCTCCAGCAATATCTTGATAGCCAGGCGAACGAACGGGTGATCGTCCACAATCAGTGCTGTACGCATCGCAAATCCTTGAGAAGTACGCCGGCCACTGCTTGAGACAGGTACGTGCTTGCATCGATCGAAAGAGAAAGGGATCCAACGAACTCAAGTGTAGGAAAGTTCTCGAAAACCTGCCTTGGCACGTCCCCTGGCGACCTCAAGGGCCAACCGGACGGATCGCGCACTTTAGCGAGCGGGGCCGGCGAGATATGTAGGAATAATCCCAAGACCAGGCTGCCGCAACGGTAGATGCGGTTCAATCGGTGGTGCTTGGACTCCAGAACGCCTGCTGCACCCGGCTGGAGGTCGACAACCGCGCCACCAGCGCATCCAGTTCGTCGCCATCGATCGAGGTGGCCGCCAGGGTCGCCTCGATCTCCACTTCGTCGTCGCCGACCGTGCGTACCTCGACGTCGCTGGCCGGGTAGTTGCTGCGCTCCAGTTCCTTCTCCAGCAGCGACAGCACGACCTTCTGCTCGGCCCGCAGGGCGGTCAGGTAGAGGACGTAGGTGACTTCCGCCGAGACCACGTCCAGCGGCTGGCGGTTGATGTAGTTGACGATCGGCCGCAGCAGGGTGTTCGCCGCCAGCACGAACAGGGTGCCGAGCAGCGCTTCGAGGATCAGGTCGGCCCCGGCACAGGCACCGACCGCTGCCGAGCCCCACAGGGTGGCTGCGGTGTTCAGGCCGCGGACGTTGCCCTCCTCGCGCATGATCACCCCGGCCCCGAGAAAACCGATGCCGGACACCACATAGGCGACCACCCGCACCGCGCCTTCGGCGCCGCCGAGACGGTTGGCCATGTCGACGAAGATCGCCGCGCCGACCGCCACCAGCACGTTGGTGCGCAGGCCGGCGGTACGCTGCCGGTACTGGCGCTCGAAGCCGATCAGGCCGCCGAGGATGAAGGCCGCACCGAGGCTGACCAGGGTGTCGGTCAGCGAGTCGAGGTTGATGTTGTCGAGGGCCTTCATCCATTCACTCCTGGGTCGATACGCGGATCACTGCCAACCGAACCGCCGGCTGTAGAAGCCCTTCACCGCCTGCGTCAGCGCCATGTACGCCAGCAGGATCGCCGGCAGGAACACGAAGTACAGCGACGGCAACGCCTGCAGCTTGAAGTAGTGCGCCAGCGGGCCCATCGGCAGGAAGATCCCCACCGCCATGATGATCCCGGTCATCACCATCAGCGGCATCGCCGCGCGGCTTTGCAGGAACGGAATCTTCGGTGTGCGGATCATGTGCACGATCAGCGTCTGGGTCAGCAGGCCGACCACGAACCAGCCCGACTGGAACAGCGTCTGGTGATCCGGGGTGTTGGCATCGAAGACATACCACATCAAGGCGAACGTGGTGATGTCAAAGATCGAACTGATCGGCCCGAAGAAGAACATGAAACGCCCGACGTCCGCCGGCTGCCAGCGCTGCGGCTTGCGTAGCAGGTCCTCGTCGACATTGTCGAAGGGGATGGCGATCTGCGAAATGTCGTAGAGCAGGTTCTGTACCAGCAGGTGCATCGGCAGCATCGGCAGGAACGGAATGAAGGCACTGGCCACCAGCACCGAGAACACGTTGCCGAAGTTCGAGCTGGCGGTCATCTTGATGTACTTGAGCATGTTGGCGAAGGTCCGCCGCCCTTCGAGCACGCCCTCCTCCAGCACCATCAGGCTCTTTTCCAGCAGGATGATGTCGGCCGCTTCCTTGGCGATGTCCACCGCGCTGTCCACCGAGATCCCGATATCGGCGGTGCGCAGGGCCGGTGCGTCGTTGATGCCGTCGCCCATGAAACCGACCACATGGCCGTTGGCCTTGAGCAGGCGGACGATGCGTTCCTTGTGCGACGGGGTCAGCTTGGCGAACACGTTGGTGGTCTCGATCGCCTTGGCCAACTGCTTGTCGCTCATGCGCTCGATGTCGTTGCCCATCAGCAGGCCCTGCTGCTCCAGGCCGACCTCACGGCAGATCTTGGCGGTGACCAGTTCGTTGTCACCGGTCAGCACCTTCACCGCGACACCATGTTCGGCCAGCGCGCGCAGGGCCGGCGCGGTGCTTTCCTTGGGCGGGTCGAGGAAGGCCACGTAGCCGATCAGGGTCAGGTCCTGCTCGTCCGCCAGGCTGTAGACGTCGCTCCCGGCTTCCATGGAACGCGCGGCAACCGCCACCACCCGCAGGCCCTCCTCGTTGAAGGCCGCGGTGACCTGGCGAATCCGCGCCAGCAGTTCGTCGCTCAGCGCCACCTCGGCTTCGCCGTGGCGAACCCGGGTGCACACCGACAGCACTTCCTCCACCGCGCCCTTGCAGATCAGCAGGTGCGGATGGTTCTGCTCGGCCACCACCACCGACATGCGCCGGCGGTTGAAGTCGAACGGAATCTCGTCGACCTTCTGGAACGCGGTGCCGACCTGCAGCTCGCGGTCGATCTCGACGTGCTCGAGCACGGCGACGTCCAGCAGGTTCTTCAGGCCGGTCTGGTAGTAGCTGTTGAGGTAGGCCATTTCCAGCACGTCCTCGGACTCCTCGCCCCAGACGTCGACATGGCGGGCCAGGAAAATCTTGTCCTGGGTCAGGGTGCCGGTCTTGTCGGTGCACAGCACGTCCATGGCGCCGAAGTTCTGGATCGCGTCCAGGCGCTTGACGATGACCTTCTTGCGCGACAGAAACACCGCGCCCTTGGCCAGGGTCGAAGTGACGATCATCGGCAGCATTTCCGGGGTCAGGCCGACCGCGATCGACAGCGCGAACAGCAGCGCCTCCATCCAGTCGCCCTTGGTGAAGCCATTGATGAACAGCACCAGCGGCGCCATCACGAACATGAAGCGGATCAGCAGCCAGCTGACCTTGTTGACCCCGTGCTGGAACGAGGTCGGCGCACGGTCGGTGGCGCTGACTCGCTGGGCCAGGGCGCCGAAATAGGTATTGTTGCCGGTGGTCAGCACCACCGCGGTGGCGGCCCCGGAGACCACGTTGGTGCCCATGAACAGGATGTTGTCCAGATCCAGCGGGTTGGTGGCGCTGGGGTCGATCTGGCGGACGAACTTCTCCACCGGCATCGACTCGCCGGTCATCGCCGCCTGGCTGACGAACAGGTCCTTGGCGGTCAGTACCCGGCAGTCGGCGGGAATCATGTCGCCGGCCGAGAGCACGATCAGGTCGCCCGGTACCAGTTGGCGGATCGGCAACTCGATGCGCTGGGCACCTTGCACCTGTGCGCTGGCCGCATGGAACTTGCCGAACACCGGCGTGGTGTCCGCGGCGAAATCCCGGCGCATGACCGTCGCGGTGTTGCTGACCATGGCCTTGAGGGCATCGGCGGCCTTGTTCGACTTGGCTTCCTGCCAGAAGCGCAGCAGGGTCGAGAGCACCACCATGGAGAAAATCACCGTGGCGGCCTTGAGGTCGTCGGTCAGCCAGGAGATCAGCGCCAGCAGGGTCAGCAGCAGGTTGAAGGGGTTCTTGTAGCAGTGCCACAGGTGCATCCACCACGGCAGCGGCTGCTCATGCTCGACCTCGTTGAGCCCGAACTGCTCGCGCAGGACCTGGGCCTGGGCTTCGCTCAAGCCGTCGGCATGGGCACCGAGGCGCTCCATCAGTCCCTGGGGATGATCGTTGGCCGCCGCCACCAGGGTCTGCGCCAGGGTCGGCGGGACCTCGCGGCTGACCGTCGCGTCGGTCATGCTTTCGAGCAGGGCCAGGCGGCGGAAGTGCCGGGCAAAGTGCCGGGTCCGCAGGAAACCGGCAAAGAATTCTTTCAACAGGGTGAGTTTCATGGGGCTGCCTCCCGTACCACCGACCCGGCTCCTGCAACGGCAGGGACACGGGCGACGTTGATCTTGCGGGCAGAGTCCGCATGCGCGATACCGCCAGGCCGCGTTGCCCCGGATGGGACAGGCGCGGCCGGCCGCCTGGCGAAAACGCCAGGCGTGTCGATAGCGTCGCGACGGGCCACGGGGGCCGCATCACAGGCTGTTCAGTGTCGGGAAAAGGGACTTCGGGATACCACCACCAGGGGCGTGATCGGGATGCCGCTTCTCGCTTTCGGGCGAGACAACGGCAGGGAGAGACTGCGCGTTATCTTGCCGAGAATATGCCGGTCATCGGAACCGGCCGACTACTGTCACTCGAACAAGTACCCACATGGGCCTCCGCAATGGATGAAAACGCGCGAAGCTTACACTTCGACATTTGCAGGGTAAACGGTAACAAGGTGTTTCGCAGGGCTACCGGAAAGTTCTTCAGGAAGGGTTCAGGTTCGGGCCGCCCGGCCTCATTCACAGTCCCACTGGCGCATACGGGCACGGCAGTGTTTCATCGCGTTGACGATGTGCTTTTCCACCAGGCTGCGGGAGATGTTCAGGCGTTCGGCGATCTCCGGGTGCGACAGGCCCTCCAGCTTGCGCAGCATGAAACTGTCGCGGCACAGGCGCGGCAGCTCGGCCAGGGCACGTTGCAGCATGTGCAGGCGCAGGTCATGGTCCAGTGCGGTCTGTGGCGAAGGACTGAAAAACCGCTCATCGGTATCGAGCACCGCCAAAGGCTCGTTCTGGCGCACGGCATTGCGCCGATGGTCGTCGATCATCAGGTTCATCGCCGTGCGATAGAGGAAGGCCCGCGGCTGTTCGATCGGAGTATCGCTGGAGCGCTCCAGCACGCGTAAATAGGCATCATGCACCACATCCTCGACAACCTGACGGTTGCCCAGTCTCGCATTGAGGAAACACACCAGCTCGCGGTAGTAGTTTTCCAACATGACTCCTGTCCGCACGCTCGGCGGGCCTGTCCCTGAGCCATCGGCGGCCAGGGCTCGATGATGGCAGTTTGAAAAGATGTAATTTATAGTAATTCTCATATAGATTTAAAGTGTTCCCGGGCAAAAGCCTGAAATGTCTGGAAAAACAGCGCCGGACAAAGGCTTAAATTCGCACCAGGGCTTCTCGTCTAACTGAAATCTCCCGTGTCCCTTCCAGCAGCCGGAAACAGCCCGCTGGCGTGATCACGGATCGATCTTCCATCGGCTGGAACCCTGCATGAAACGTCCTCGACGCACCCGACGCGCCCTGCTTGTCTCGCTCTGCCTGATCCCTGTCATTGCCTTCGCCACCTGGCAGATCCTGCCGCCGGGGCGCGACAGTTTCGCCACCGTCACGGTCAATCGTGGTGACATAGAAAGCAGTGTGACCGCCCTTGGCACCCTGCAACCGCGCCGTTACGTCGATGTCGGCGCCCAGGCCTCCGGGCAGATCCACAAGATTCACGTCGAGGTCGGCGACCCGGTCAAGGAGGGCCAGTTGCTGGTCGAGATCGATCCATCAACGCAGAAGGCCAAGCTCGACGCGGGCCGCTACTCCATCGAAAACCTCAGGGCCCAGCTCCAGGAGCAGCGTGCCCTGCATGATCTGGCCCGGCAGAAATACCAGCGCCAGTTGCAGCTCAATGCCGGCGGCGCCACCCGGGTCGAGGACATCCAGAGCGCCCAGGCCGAGATGCGCACCACCCAGGCGCGCATCGACATGTTCCAGGCGCAGATCCTCCAGGCCCAGGCCAGCCTGCGCAGTGCCGAGGCGGAACTGGGCTACACCCGCATCTACGCCCCCATGGCCGGCACCGTGGTCGCCCTCGATGCCCGCGAGGGCCAGACCCTCAATGCCCAGCAGCAGACGCCGCTGATCCTGCGCATCGCCAAGCTGTCGCCGATGACCGTCTGGGCCGAAGTCTCCGAAGCCGACATCGCTCACGTCAAACCGGGCATGAACGCCTACTTCACCACCCTCAGCGGTGGCAACCGGCGCTGGAGCAGCACCGTGCGACAGATCCTGCCGGTACCGCCCAAGCCCCTGGAACAGTCCAGCCAGAGCGGCAGCAACAGCCCCAGTGGCAGCAGCAAGAGCGGTGCCGCACGGGTGGTGCTGTATACCGTGCTGCTGGATGTCGATAATGCCGACCAGGCCCTGATGGCGGAAATGACCACCCAGGTATTCTTCGTCGCCGATCGCGCGCAGAACGTCCTCACCGCACCGATCGCCGCCCTGCAGGGTGGCGACGAGCCCCACCGGCAGACCGCCAGGGTCGTCACCCCGGAGGGCCGGATCGAGACCCGTGAAGTGCGCACCGGCATCAGCGACCGCCTGCGCATACAGGTGCTCGACGGCCTGGCCGAGGGCGACCATCTGCTGATCGGCCCGGCCGTCGGTAGCGGAGGCTGAATGCAAACGCCACTGATCGAACTGCAGGACATCCGTAAATCCTACGGTGGCGAAGACAGCCCACGGGTGGACGTATTGCGCGGCATCGACCTGTCGATCCATGCCGGCGAGTTCGTCGCCATCGTGGGTGCCTCGGGCTCGGGCAAGTCGACCCTGATGAACATTCTCGGCTGCCTCGACCGCCCCACCTCCGGCAGCTACCGCTTCGCCGGCGAGCCGGTGGCCGAACTCGACACCGACGAACTGGCCTGGCTGCGCCGCGAGGCCTTCGGCTTCGTGTTCCAGGGCTATCACCTGATCCCCTCCGGCTCGGCCCAGGAAAACGTCGAGATGCCGGCCATCTACGCGGGCACTCCGGCGGCCGAGCGCCATGCCCGGGCCGCCGCCCTGCTCGACCGCCTGGGCCTGGCCAGCCGCCGCGGCAATCGCCCGCATCAGTTGTCCGGCGGCCAGCAGCAACGGGTGTCGATCGCCCGTGCCCTGATGAACGGCGGCCATATCATTCTCGCCGACGAACCCACCGGCGCCCTCGACAGCCATAGCGGGGCCGAGGTGATGACCCTGCTCGACGAACTGGCGAGCCAGGGCCACGTGGTGATCCTGATCACCCACGACCGGGAGGTCGCCGCCCGCGCCAAGCGCATCATCGAAATCCGCGACGGCCTGATCATCAGCGACAGCGCCACCCAGGCCGACGCCACCCCAGCCACTGCCACCCCCGGCTCCCTGCAGGCCGTGGACCTGCGCCAGCGCCTGAGCGACGGCAGCGAGTACAACGGTGCCTGGAAAAGCGAACTGCTCGAGGCTGTGCAGGCCGCCTGGCGGGTGATGTGGATCAACCGCTTCCGCACGGCCCTGACCCTGCTCGGCATCGTCATCGGCGTCGCCTCGGTGGTGGTCATGCTGGCGGTGGGCGAAGGCAGCAAGCGCCAGGTCATCGCCCAGATGGGCGCCTTCGGCTCCAACATCATCTACCTGAGCGGTTCCGCTCCCGCGCCCCGTGCGCCACTGGGCATCATCACCCTGGACGACGTGGCGGCGCTGTCGGCGCTGCCCCAGGTGAAAATGATCATGCCGGTCAACGGCAATGACGCCACGGTCCGTTTCGGCAATCTGGACCACAACGCCTATGTCGGCGGCAACGACACCCAGTTCCCGGCGATCTTCAACTGGCCGGTGGTCGAAGGCAGCTATTTCACCCAGGACGATGCCAGAAGCGGCGCGGCGGTGGCGGTGATCGGCCACAAGATTCGCGAAAAGCTGTTCGCCCACCTGCCCACACCCATCGGCCAGTACCTGCTGATCGAGAACGTACCGTTCCAGGTGGTGGGCGTGCTCCAGGAAAAAGGCGCCACCTCCGGCGAGACCGACAGCGACGAGCGGGTGGCGATTCCCTACTCCGCCGCCAGCGTCCGCCTGTTCGGCACCCGCAACCCGGAGTACGTGGCCATCGCCACCAGCGACGGACGCAACGTCAGGGACGCCGAGCGCGCCATCGACCAGGTGATGATGACCCTGCACAACGGCCGCCGCGACTTCCGCCTGACCAATAACGCGGCAATGATCCAGGCCGAAGCCCGGACCCAGAACACCCTGTCGCTGATGCTCGGCTCGATTGCCGCCATCTCGTTGCTGGTGGGCGGGATCGGCGTGATGAACATCATGCTCATGACCGTCCGCGAACGCACCCGGGAAATCGGCATTCGCATGGCCACCGGCGCCCGCCAGCGCGACATCCTGCGCCAGTTCCTCACCGAAGCGGTGATGCTCTCGGTAGTCGGCGGCCTGGCCGGCGTGGTGCTGGCCCTGGGCGTCGGCGGCATCCTGATACTGAGCAAGGTCGCCGTGGCCTTCTCCCTGGCCGCCGTGACCGGAGCCTTCGCCTGTGCCCTGGTTACCGGGGTGATCTTCGGCTTCATGCCGGCCCGCAAAGCCGCCCGGCTCGATCCGGTGGCAGCCCTTACCAGTGAATGATCGATCTATGAAGCCGCAACTCTCCCTACTTACGGTGTGCCTGCTGCTCAATGCCTGCAGCGGCCCCGCGCCCCATCCGGACAGCGGCCTGGTGCCGCCCGCCGCCTGGCAGTTCGCCCAACGCCCGGCACTGCAACAGGATCATCGCCAATGGTGGCGACAGTTTGGCAGCCCCGAACTCGACCAACTGATCGACCAGGCGCGCCTGGGCAGCCACGACATCGCCGCCGCCGCGGCACGGGTGCGCCAGGCCCGGGCCAGCGCGGTGATCGCCGGCGCCCCGCTGCTGCCACAGGTCGACCTGAACCTGGACGCCAGCCGCAACAAGCTGCTGCACGGCACCGCCGACAGCGACAACAACAGCAAGAGCTTCGGTGCCGGCCTCAGCGCCACCTACGAGGTGGACTTCTGGGGCGGGCTGGCCGCCAGCCGCGACAGCGCCCTGCAGAGCCTGCGCGCCAGCGAGTTCGACCGGGCCACGGTGGAACTGACCCTGCTCGGCGGCGTCGCCGACCAGTACGCCCGCACCCTGTCCGCCCGCGAGCAGCTGCGCATCGCCGAACTGAACCTGGTCAATGCCCAGAGCGTGCTCAAGCTGGTGCAGACCCGTTACGACTCAGGCTCGGCCACCGCCCTGGAGTTGGCCCAGCAGAAAAGCCTGGTTGCCGCCCAGCAGCGCCAGTTGCCGCTGATCCAGCAACAGGCCGGGGAATCGCTGATCAGCCTGGCCGCCCTGCTCGGCCAACCGGTGCAGGCCCTGAAGATCGGCAGCCAGCCCTTCTCCAGCCTGGGCTGGCCGCGGATCGATGCCGGCCTGCCCAGCGAGCTGCTCAGCCGCCGTCCGGACATCGCCCGCGCCGAGGCCCAGTTGGCGGCGGCCCAGGCCGACGTCAAGGTGGCCCGGGCGGCGCTGCTGCCGAAGCTGACCTTGAGCGCCCGCCTGGGCTCGGAGTCGAGCGAAGCCTCCGAGGCCCTGCGCACGCCGTTCTACAACCTGACCGCCGGACTGGTCGCACCGGTGTTCAACCACGGTCGCCTGCGGGCGCAACGGGACAAGGCCACGGCCCGTGAAGAGGAACTGCTGGAAAGCTATCGCGGGGCGATCATCAATGGCTTTGCCGATGTCGAGAAGGCGCTCAACAGCATCGAGCGCCTGGACCAGCAACGCCAGTGGCAGGAAGAGGAACTGCGGCAGGCCAAGGCGGCTTTCGAACTGTCCCAGAGCCGCTACCGGGCGGGCGCCGCCGACCTGCTGACCGTGCTGGAAACCCAACGTACGCTGTACGCCGCCGAAGACCTGAGCGTGCAATTGCGGCTGAGCCGCCTGCAGGCGAGTATCGCCCTGTACAAGGCCGTGGGTGGGGGCTGGAGCGAGTTCTGATGTTGTTCCGCTGACGGTGACGCCCAGCGTCATCGGCTGCATTCCCACGATCCAGCGCCCGCCCCGGACGCTCCAGGCCCACTCGCGAATAGCCATCGACGTTCCCACGCTCCGCGTGGGAACGCCTCGCAGGGCGCGCCGCGCCCATTCACAGGAACCTTAGAAGAAACGATCTTTCAGCGACAGGTGGCGGGCATACCACGGGCGTCGCGGCACGCGCTTCAACAGGTCGGACAGCCCCTTGTCGTCGGCGAAGGTGATACGCAGCGCCAACTTCATGGTCTCCGGGTCCATCTCCACCGACTTGCCGACACTCAGGCCCGGCGTGGTACTGCAGCCATGGGTACTCGGCCCCAGCCACGGATCATCCACCTCGACCCAGCGCCCGGGGGCGAACCACGGCACGCCATTGACCTGCAGGCGGGTGACCTGGCCTGGATGAAAACGCTCGTGGGCACGGAACCAGTCCTCGATCCGATCGTCGATCCAGCCATGGAACAGCCAGAACACCGGGTGCACATGGGAGGAGAACGGGTCGCCGAGAAAATCGTTTTCCGGCCGGAACCAGCGCGGGGCGAAATCGGTGAACTCGCGGGCCATCGGCACCGGTGCATCGTTGGACGGATCGCGGGGCACCGCGGCCCAGCGCATGTGCAGCCAGTCGTGCAGGCCCAGCTCGAGTTCCGAGCCGAACTGGCCCAGGGTCAGCTTCGACAGGTAACGCGGGTCGGTGTACTGCGACTCCCAGACCTGGAAGTTGCTGTGGTAGGTCTCGCTGCTCTTGATGTCGCTGACCCATTGACTGTAGTCGTCATCGTCCTCGGCCAGCCAGGTCGGCGGCACGGCCCAGCCGTCATGGTTGTCGAAGTAGCGGACAAAGCCCTGGCGATCACGCTCCAGTTCCGGCTGCGGCGGCGGGAAGCGGCGCCAGGACGGCAACGGCTGGATCGCGCGCGCCGCCTGCAGCATGTGCCTATGCATGAAGAAGAAGTCGATTCCCGAACCATTGCGGTCCTTGCGCGGCCCACGGGCATCGCGCTCCTTGTTCCGGGGTCCGGGCTGCCAGCCGATGCCGCGCAGGCCGTCACGCTTGTCTTCGGGCAGGGTGTGCCACTTGTCCCGGGTGGCGTGCCAGAGCTGGTGGAACAACCGATGCTCGGGCGACACCAGCCAGGCCAGCAGCGGCGCGCTCAGGCCGATGCGGTCGCGGGCTTCGGGAAAGGTGTGCTTGGTGGCGACGAAGCGACTGTCCAGTTGGGTCAGCGCCAGTGGCCGGTCAAGGCGCTCGATACGTCCGGTGAGGGTGCCGCTGCCAGCATTGCCATAGGTGCCCCAGACCTCGTCGAGGACCATGCTCAGCTCGTATTCGGGGAACACCTCGGTGCCGCGGAACAGCCGCCAGAACAGCCGTGCACCATCGGCCACCGCCAGGTCGCCGACCACCCGCAGGCGCGGTTCGGCCGCGCCACGCAGGCCCTCGGCCGTGTCGATGAAACCGCAGACCGCCCGGCCACGCGGAGCAATGTCGAGCAACACCTGCACACCTTCCAGGGGCAGGCCGGCCAGACCGGCATCGCGGCCCTCGAAACGAATGTTCCAGACACCGCGCAAGTTGTCGGCCAGGCGTTGGCCTGCCGTGTCGAGCAGATCGACCGTGGCCTCGCCCGGCGTGATCGGCTCGTCCTCGCGCGTCAGTTCACGGTGTGCGTAATAAGCCGCGGGGATGGCGGCGCCGGTAAGCGCCAGGCCCGCTATGAATCCTCGTCGAGAAATCGTCATCGCCCTACCTGTGTCGGCCCTGAAGCAGGCCTTATCCCAGCTAGGACGTTGAACCGCGGGGGAAATTTAGCCTGTCGCGAACCCCGAAAGCGCTAAATTCCCGACACCTGCGCTCGTTCTTCCCAGATAGCGAAAGCCCTTGTGGCTGCCTGTGACCTGCGAACCAGAATGAGATGGCAATGACAAAACCGCGTTCGAAAAAGGCTCTCTACATCGGTCTGCCCCTGGCCCTGGCCATCGGCGCCGCCTCGGCCTGGCTGGGCTGGCAGTACTGGCCCAACCAGGGATACCCGCTGAATATCGTCAAGCAGGCGGACGAACTGCAGGAACGGATCATCTCGTTCGACAGCCACATCACCGTGCCACTGACCTTCGGCGCCGAAGGCCGCGAGGCGGACAAGGACGGCTCCGGCCAGTTCGACCTGGTCAAGGCCGACCGCGGGCGCCTGTCCGCCGCCGCGCTGACCGTGTTCGGCTGGCCGGAGATCTGGAACGGGCCGAACGCACCCCATCGCCCGACAGCGGGCTTCGTCGACGAGGCGCGCAAGCAGCAGGAAGTGCGCTACAAGATCATCACCGGCATGGTCCGCGACTTCCCCAACCGCGTCGGCATCGCCTACACCCCCGATGACATGCGCCGGCTGCATGGCGAAGGCAAGTTCGCGATCTTCATCAGCATGCTCAACGCCTACCCGCTGGGCCACGACCTCAGCCTGCTGGACACCTGGACCGCGCGCGGCATGCGCATGTTCGGCTTCAGCTACGTGGGCAACAACGACTGGGCCGACTCGTCCCGCCCGCTGCCGTTTCTCAACGATACCCCCGACGCCCTGGGCGGCTTGTCGGATATCGGCAAGCAGGCGGTGCATCGTCTCAATGACCTGGGGGTGATCATCGACGTCTCGCAGATGTCGACCAAGGCCCTGGAACAGGTCAGCCAGTTGAGCCGCACGCCGATGGTCGCGTCGCACTCGGCCCCCCGCGCGCTGGTGGATATCCCGCGCAACCTCAGCGACCAGGAAATGCAACTGATCAAGAACAGCGGTGGCGTGGTCCAGATCGTCGCCTTCCCAGCCTACCTGCGGCCCTTGAGCCAACCGACCCAGGACAAGCTCAACGCCCTGCGCAAGCGCTTCGACCTGCCGCCGCTGCCCAACCAGGCGATGGCGCTGATGCCTGGCGATCCGATCATCACCGTCTGGCCGGAACAGCGCTTCGGCGAGTACGCCAGCGAGCTGTACGCGATCCTCGACCAGGAGCCCAAGGCCGACCTCAAGGACTTCGGCAACGCCATCGACTATGCGGTGAAGAAAATCGGCATCGACCACGTCGGCATCAGCTCGGACTTCAACGACGGCGGCGGTATCGACGGTTTCAAGGACGTCAGCGAGGCACGCAACGTGACCGCCGAACTGCTCCAGCGCGGCTATTCCGAAGCCGATATCGCCAAGCTCTGGGGCGGCAACTTCCTGCGGGTCTGGGACCAGGTGCAGAAGGCGGCCAAGCACTGAGCATCCCCGGTCCTTCTTGATACGGGAAACGGTCTTGACCGTTCCCGTTGAGCACCGATCCATTATCCAGACCGTCCAAGTGATCCTTCATGACTGACCGCAGAACCTTTCTCAAACAGGCCGGCCTGCTCGCTGCCAGCCTACCGCTCGGGGCCAGCCTGGACCTGGCCGCCGCTGCTCCCGCAGCGACCGCCAAAGCTGCCCAGGGTGGCGACAAATGGGCGCAACTGCGCCAACTGTTCGACCAGGACCCGGACTACCTGCACTTCTCGAACTTCCTGGTCACCAGCCACCCCAAGCCGGTACGCGACGCCATCGAGCGCTACCGCGCGGCCCTCGACCGCAACCCGGGCCTGGCGATGGACTGGGACCTGGCCGAAACCTGGAAACGCGAAAGCCAGGTGCGCCATGCCGCCGGGCGCTACCTGAAGGCCCAGCCGGGCCAGATCGCCCTGACCGGCAGTACCACCGAAGGCCTGGCGATGATCTACGGCGGTATCCATGTACGCCCCGATCAGGAAATCCTGACCACCGAGCACGAGCATTACTCGACCCGCAATACCCTGCGGTTGCGCACCGAACGCGAAGGCACCCGCGTGCGCAAGATCAGCCTGTTCGAGAACCCTCACCGGGTCTCGGCCGATGAAGTGCTGGGCAACATTGCCCGCGCCATCCAGCCGCAAACCCGGGTACTGGGCATGACCTGGGTACAGTCCGGCAGCGGAGTCAAGCTGCCGATCGGCGAGATCGGCAAGCTGGTGAAGGAACACAACCGCAATCGTGACGACAAGGACCGCATTCTCTACGTGGTCGATGGGGTCCACGGCTTCGGTGTCGACAACCTCGACTTCCCGGACATGCACTGCGACTTCTTCATCGCCGGCACCCACAAGTGGATGTTCGGCCCACGCGGCACCGGTATCGTCTGCGCCCGTTCGGAGGAGGTCAGGGACGTCACGCCGCTGGAACCGACCTTTTCCGAGGACACCAACTTCGCCACCTCGATGAGCCCGGGCGGTTACCACGCCTTCGAACACCGCTGGGCCCTGGACCAGGCCTTCGAACTGCACCTGGAACTGGGCAAGGCCGATGTGCAGGCGCGGATCCACGCCCTCAACAGCGAGCTCAAGCAACGTCTGCAGGCCGACTCACGCATCGAACTGGTCACGCCCATGAGCCCGGAACTGTCGGCCGGCTTCAGCTTCTTCCGGGTCAAGGGCCAGGACAGCGACCAGGTCGCCGCCCGCCTGCTCAAGAACAAGGTGGTGGTCGATGCGGTGGACCGGGACGTCGGTCCAGTGGTGCGCACGGCTCCCGGCCTGCTCAATACCGAAGCCGAACTGGACCGCTTCATGACCCTGCTCGGCCAGCAGCTATGAACCGCTGCCCGGCGGTACGACCCACCGTTTTCAGACTTCTGCCTGCGAGAGATCCCATGACAGCACAATCCACCTGCACACGCTCCCGTGTCGGCCTCCGGTCGGCCCTGACCCTCGCCGCCCTGTTCGCCAGCGGGCTGTGCGGCAATGCCTTCGCCGCCAGCGCGCCGCTGCCGGGCAAGGTGTTCAAGGACTGCAAGGACTGCCCGGAAATGGTGGTGCTGCCCGCCGGCACCTTCACCATGGGCAGCCCCGAGGACGAGATCGGCCGCGAGCCGGACGAAGGGCCGATGCATGAGGTCACCTTCAAGAAGGCCTTCGCCATCAGCCGCTTCCAGGTACTGGCCGGCGAATGGAAAGCCTACCTGCACAGCACCGGCTACAAGATGCCGGACGGTGATACCCGCCCGGGCCGCGAGTGCCTGGCCGGCGAGCCGCGCTACCCCATGAGCGACCGGCAGCCGGCGGTCTGCATGGACTGGCGTGAGGCCGAGGCCTATACGAAGTGGCTGTCGAAGAAAACCGGCAAGGCCTATCACCTGGTCAGCGAGGCCCAGCGTGAATACGCCGTGCGCGGGGGCACCAAGGGCCCCTTCCCGTTCCCCTTCGACGAGGGCAAGGAATACAGCATCGCCAAACACGCCAACACCTACGGCCCGGCGGACGGTTTCAGCTACACCTCGCCGGCCGGCAGCTTCCCGCCCAACGCCTTCGGCGTCTATGACGGCCACGGCAATGTCTGGGAATGGACCGCCGACTGCTATGTCGACACCTACCAGGGGGCACCGACCGACGGCAGCCCGCGCCTGGACAGCCATGAATGCGAGGACCGCCGTTCGATCCGCGGCAATGACTGGACCGAAGCGCCGGTCTTCTCCCGCTCCGCCAACCGCAACGAGCGCAGCGAGTACACCCGCGGCGACTGGCTGGGTTTTCGTGTCGTGCGCGAACTCTAAATCCCACCCCGAAACGCTCGTCTAAAGAGTTCAGGGCGCCGTGCGCGGCGCCTGCTTCCGAAGACCTTCACGAGTAGCCCCCATGCCTCTCCAAGCACAAAGCCTCGCCCAGGAAACCCTGAGGATCCTCAAGCCCTTCTGGCTGCTGGTGGTCCTCTCGGCCGCCCTGGGGGTTGTCAGTGGCCTGAGCGTCACCGCCCTGCTGGCGACCATCAACGACGCCATGAATGCGAGCGGTGGCCCGGACACCCGTATCGCCCTGCTGTTTGGCGGTCTGTGCGTGCTGACCCTGGCCTGCTCGACCCTTTCCAACCTGCTGACCAACTACGTCGGCCAGCGGGTGGTCGCCCGGCTGCGGCAGGAACTGGCCGCCAAGGTGCTGGTGGCGCCCATCGAGCAACTGGAACGTTACCGTGCCCACCGGCTGATCCCGGTGCTGCTCAACGACGTCAGCACCATCAGCACCTTCGCCCTGTCGGTGGCCCCGATGGTGATCGCCTTCACCGTCACCGTCGGCTGCCTGGCCTACCTGGCCGCGCTGTCCTGGCAGATTCTGGCCCTGACCCTGTTGACCGTGATCATCGGCAGCGGCGCGCAGTGGCTCGCCCACCGCGTCGGCATGCGCAGCATCCTGCGGGCGCGGGACGGCGAAGACGAGTTGCAGAAGCACTACCAGGCGATTTCCGCCGGGGCCAAGGAACTGCGCATCCAGCGCCAGCGCCGCCAGTTCATGCACGACCAGCAGATCCACGGCACCACCGAACGCATCAGCCAGGCCAACATCCGGGCGGCGAACATCTTCGTCAGTGCCGAGACGTTCGGCTCCATGCTGTTCTTCGCGGTGATCGGCATCGCCATCACCTTCCAGGCGTTCTGGCCGAACACCGACAAGACCGTACTCGGCGGCTTCGTACTGGTCATGCTGTACATGAAGGGGCCGCTGGAACGACTGGTCACCACCATCCCAAGCATCAGCCGCGCCGAGATCGCCTTCCGCCGCATCGCCGAGCTGTCGTGGCGCTTCTCCTCGCCGGAACCGCACCTGCTGGTGAGCGACCGGGACATCGAGCCGACGCCGCTGCAGAGCATCGAGCTGCGCCAGTTGCGCTACGACTATCCGCCGGTCGACGGCGTTCCGCCGTTTCACCTGGGCCCGGTCGACCTGACCATCCGCCAGGGCGAAATCGTCTTCATCGTCGGCGAGAACGGTTGCGGTAAGACCACCCTGATCAAGCTGCTGCTGGGCCTGTACACACCACAACAGGGAGAGGTCCGCCTCAATGGCAGCCCGGTCAGCGCCCAGGGCCTGGACGACTATCGCCAGCTGTTCACCACCATCTTCGCCGACTACTACCTGTTCGACGAAGTGGCGCAGGGCGGCACACCGCTGCCACCGGAGTCGATCAAGTACCTGGAACGCCTGGACATCGCCCACAAGGTCAGCATCCGCGACGGCAGCTTCAGCACCACCGATCTGTCCACCGGCCAGCGCAAGCGCCTGGCGCTGCTCAATGCCTGGCTGGAACAACGCCCGGTGCTGGTGTTCGACGAATGGGCCGCCGACCAGGATCCGGCGTTTCGCCGGGTGTTCTACACCGAGCTGCTGCCCGAGCTGCGCGACCAGGGCAAGACCATCATCGTCATCTCCCACGATGACCGTTATTTCCCGGTGGCCGACCAACTGGTGCGCATGCAGGCCGGGCAGATCCAGGTCGAACGCGTGCAACGCGAGGCCGTACCCGCCTGACCCCCACCACCCCGCGCGCAAGGCGCGGGGTGAACCCGCCTAAATTACCCCGCCGCCACTTCGTTCTTCCTATAGCCAGCGACCCGACAGTCCCTCCGGCATTGCGTTGCGCGCACAACGCCCATGGAAGAACGCCCCCTCACCGAAATTTTTCCGCTTTGTTTTCCGATTTTGTCGGGCTGGTGCGTCTTCTTCTCAAGTAAGAACAATTCCTACTCGCTTTTCCACACTTAGAAAGAGCTGAAAGAATGCCGACAACACATCGACTGACCCCCTTGAGCAAGGCCTTGCTGGTTCGCAAGATGCTGCGCTCGCCTGTCACGCTCGGCGCCATGGGGATGGCGCTGGCACTGCCGATGGCTGCACAGGTACAGGCCCAGGAGTTCGAATTCAACATCGCCGCCCAGCCACTGGCGGCGGCCCTGCAGGAACTGGGGCGCCAGGGCAATATCCAGGTGCTGTACAACCCGGAGCGGGTGCAGGGCCTGCAGGGGGCAGCGGTCAAGGGCAAGCTCACCCCGGGCCAGGCGGCCAGCGAGTTGCTGAAGAACACCGGTGTGAACTACAGCTTCCAGGGCGACACCCTGACCCTGAGCAGTGCCCCGGCCACCACCAGCTCGGGCCTGAACCTGGCGGCCACCACCATCAGCGGGCAGGCCCAGACCCTGGGCACCAGCACCGACGGCACCGGCTCCTACACCACCGGCGTGGTGACCATCGGCAAGACCGCGCATTCGCTGCGGGAAACACCGCAGTCGGTCACGGTGGTGACCCGCCAGCAGATGGATGACAAGAACCTCACCAAGCTCGACGAGGTGATGGCCCAGACCACCGGTATCACCCGCTCCAATCGCAACTTCGGCGGTAACGTGTTCAACTCCCGCGGCTTTACCCTGGAAGACGACAGTTACATGATCGATGGCGTTCCAGGGTTGGCCTACAACCTCACCGGCTGGATCCGGCCCGACATGGCGGTATTCGATCGCGTCGAGGTCCTGCGCGGCGCTTCCGGCCTGTTGGTCGGTGCCGGCAACCCCGGTGGTGCGGTCAACCTGGTGCGCAAGCGTCCGACTTCCGATCCGCGCTTCTCGATCAGCACCAGTGCCGGCTCCTGGGACAATTACCGCATGGACCTGGACGGCAGCGGCCGGCTCAATGAGCAAGGCACCCTGCGCGGTCGTGCCGTGGTCGCCTATGAGGATCGTGGCTATTTCCAGGATGGGCTCAACTCCCAGACCCCATTGCTGTACGGCATCGTCGAAGCCGATCTGAACGACTCCACGACCCTGGCCGTCGGCCTGCGCCATCAACGCACGCTCTACCAGGGCTACACGATTTTCGGCCTGCCGCGCTACAACAACGGTCGAGAGATTGACGTTTCACGCTCCACCTCGCTGGGCCAGGACTGGAACCGCCACGAAATCGAAGTCAACGAAGTCTTCGCCGACCTGGAACACCATCTCAACGACAACTGGACCAGCAAGGTCTCGGTGACCCAGTCGCAGAGCATGTTCAACCAGCGTGTGGCCTATTCACAGGGTGCCTTGGACCCTGCGACTCAGAGCGGAACCTTTCTCTCCAACACCCAGTTCCGCCGTGAATACGTCACCAGCAAGGGGATCGATGGTCATGTTTCGGGCAACTTCGACGCCTTTGGCCTGACCCACGAGTTGATGGTCGGCGCCAACTGGTCGCAGCAACATATCCTGAGCAAGCAGTCACTGTTACCGATCGACCTGCCGATCGACGTCTTCGACCCCAACCACCATCTTATCTCCAAGCCGCAGCAACCGTCCTGGCAGAGCCTGGACGATATCACCCAGCGCCAGTATGGCCTCTACAGCACCTTGCGCCTGCGCCTGGCCGAGCCTTTGAGCCTGGTACTCGGTGGCCGACTGAGCTGGTACAAGAACGACAACACTCGATACGACTATCCCAGCGACATCACGGGTATAACGGCCACCAGGGCCACCCCCAACGACTACCGTGAAGACAAAAAATTCACACCCTTCGCCGGGCTTATCTACGACCTGGATGAACAGTGGTCGTGGTACGCCAGCTATGCCGATATCTTCCGCCCGCAGAGCAATTACCGGACCGAAACCGGCAAGAGCCTGAAACCGACCCTGGGATCGAACTATGAAACCGGCATCAAGGGCGCGCTGTATGATGGCCGCCTGAATGTCTCTGCCGCGGTGTTCTACATCAAACAGAAAGACCTGTTCCAGACAGACGACGCCACGACCGCCGCAAACCCCGATGCCTGCCAGCGAAACAACCCCAGCAGCGGCTCCTGCTATGTAAACGGTCCACCCAGCACCAGCAAGGGCGTAGAGCTGGAAGCCAGCGGCGAAGTCGCCACCGGCTGGCAGATGAGCGCCGGCTACACCTACAACATCACCCGCAACGACGACGGCTCTTCAATCGACTCGGAAACGCCGAAACACATGCTGCGTGTTTCCACCATGTACAACCTGCAAGGCGACCTGAATCGCCTGAGCGTGGGCGGCGGCGTATCGACCCAGAGTGGTTACGTATCGCACTTCAACGACCAGGATATTCCCAACCCGGGCCGGGCCATCTGGGATGCACGCACGCAATACAAGCTGGACGACCACTGGAAACTGTCGTTCGACCTGAAGAACGTCTTCGACAAGAAGTACTACGAGGCGACCGGCGAACTGCGTCGCGGCAGCTACTACGGCGAACCCCGCAACTTCATGGTCACCCTGCGCGGTGACTTCTGATCGCACAAGGTTGGCGTCAAAAGAACCAAGGGGCGACCCTTGGTTTTTTTATGGGCGACTGTTTCGATGGAGAGCGGGCTGCCCACGCTCGGCTGCGAAGCGGCCCTGGAACCGCAGCACTCGGCTCATCTGATACGCCGGGTGCCCAGGGGCCGCTACACGCCCCAGCGCGGGCAACCCCGCTCGCCAAACGATCAGTCACCCGGAACAGGAATGCAGTAGCTGAACCGTGGATTCGCGGAATGAAAAAGCCAGGGCGCGGGCCCTGGCTTTTTCATTTCCCGCCGGCTCAGTCAGACTGACTTCAGACGCTCCAGTACCGCCGTCAACAACGCCTGGGAGAGAATGATGCTGTCATGGTTCTCCTCCAGCGCCATCGAGGTGGCCAGCCCATTACGCGAGCACTGCTCCACCAGCACGGCCTGCGCCGCGCCGATTTCCTCGGCGGTCTTGCTCGCCCCCGCCCACCAGCAATCCGGCTTGACCTGCAACGGCTTGAGCGTGAAGGCCTCGCTGAGGATCGCGTTGGTGCGCAACAGGCGGTAGCCGGTCTCGATTTCGTCCTGCACGGCGATATCGCGGTAGACCTCACGCAGGCCCTCGGCGCTGACACCGCCGACCAACGCAACCTGGTCGATGACCCAGTCGGCAATCACCTGCTCATCGTCCCACTGCGCCCGCGCCTGCTCGATCAGCCCGACGATGGTCTGCTCCTCGACGCCGGGGACGAAGGCCAGGAGGCTGCCCACCAGATTCGCGAACAGGCTCTGCTCCGGCGCCGCGGCGTCCGGCACCGGCTCCTGCTCGGGCGCAAAGACCTCCAGTGCCGCCGGCAGGCTGGTGTCCACCAGGCCGAGGAAACTCACCTGGTCGCCGCTCTGCTCCAGTACATGGGCCACTTCGATCGCCAGGGCCCCGCCCAGGGACCAGCCCAGCAGGTTGTATGGCCCCTCGGGCTGGGTCTGCCGGATCTGCTGGACGTAGTAGCCGACCATCTCTTCCCAGGAACGGTCGAACCAGCCCGGCACCACATAGCTCTTGTTGACCAGCCCGTAGACCCGTCGTTCGTCCTTCAGTTGCCCCGCCAACGGATAGTAGGAGTAGGTGCCGCCGCCGCCCGGTGGCAGGCAGAACAGCGGAGCATTATCCGCGTGGCACCCGTTCATGCTGATGACCGGCGTCTTCACCTTCGCCTCGCCTTCGCGCATGAAGTCGGCGAGGTCGGCCAGTGTCTCCATCAGCAGGAAGTCGTGCAGCTTGATCGTCACACCGAAGGCCTCACGCAGCCGGCCGACCAGAGAGATCACCAGCAGCGAATGTCCGCCCAGCTCGAAGAAGTTATCGTTCAGGCCGACCGTCTCGACCTTCAGCAACTCGGCCCAGATATCGGCCAGGCGCTGTTCCAGTTCGGTCCGCGGGGCGACATGGCTGCGCTGTACCGCGTTGGCATCCGGCAGTGGCAGCGCCTTGCGGTCCAGCTTGCCGTTCGGCGTCAGCGGCATCCGCTCCAGCACCACCAGGTGCGCAGGCACCATGTAGTCCGGCAGGCCGGCCTTCAGGTGCGACCTGAGTTGTGCGTGCAGTGACTCCCAGGGCTGCTCGACGCCCGCCTCGCTGAGCACCAGGTAGGCGGCCAGCTGCTTGCCGGTCGGCCCATCGAGGTCGATCACACTGCTTTCGCGGACGGCGGCATGTTCCTGCAGGCGGGCCTCGATTTCACCCAGTTCGATACGGAAGCCGCGGATCTTCACCTGATGGTCGAGACGACTGACGTACTCGATCACGCCCTGTTCGCGATAACGGGTCAGATCCCCCGTGCGGTACAGGCGCCCACCACCCTGCTCATCGAACGGATCGGGGACGAAACGCTCGGCGGTCAATCCCGGGCGTTGATGGTAGCCGCGGGCCAGGCCGTGACCGCCGATCAGCAGCTCCCCGCGCGCGCCCAGCGGCAGGGTATCGAAGTCATCCCCGAGGATATGCAGGCGGGTATTGGCGATCGGACGCCCCAGCCAGACATCGTCGCTGGCGGTCAGGTAGTGGGCGGCGGACCAGATCGTCGTCTCGGTCGGGCCGTAGACGTTCCAGACATGCCCGGCCTGCTCGATCAGCCGCTGCGCCAGTTCGGCACTCAACGCCTCGCCGCCGCAGAGGACCTTGCGCCCGGCCAGGAGACCGGCCGGGGCCTGGTCGAGCAGCATGCGCCAGGTCGATGGGGTTGCCTGGACCAGGCTGACCGCGTGACGCTTGATCGACTCGACCAGCCGTTGCGGGTCCTTGTTGTCGCCCTTGTCCAGCAAGACCACCGCAGCGCCACACATCAATGGCAGGTACAGCTCCAGACCGGCGATATCGAATGACAGCGAAGTCAGCGACAGCACCCGGTCGCGGGCATCGATCCCCGGCTGTTCAGCCATGCTGAAGAGGAAGTTGCTCAAACCTTCGTGGCGCACCGCGACGCCCTTGGGCTTGCCGGTGGAACCCGAGGTGTAGATCACATAGGCCAGGTTGTCCGGTTGTGCCAGGTTCGCCAGCGCAGCCTCATCCACACCATCACGCCACTGCTGCTCGCGGTCCAGGCACAGGCTGCGCACGCCCTCGGGGAGCGGCAGGCGCTCCAGCAACGGGCTCTGGGTCAGCAGCAGTTGCAGGCCGCTGTCCTGCATCATGTAGGCCAGCCGGTCCTCGGGGAAATCCGGGTCCAGCGGCACATAGGCACCGCCGGCCTTGAGGATCGCCAGCAGGCCCAGCAGCATGTCCGGCCCGCGCTCGACCGCGATCCCCACCAGCACGTCAGGCCCCACGCCCGCCTGGCGCAAGGTCTGCGCCAGCTGGTTGGAACGCTGGTCCAACTGCCGGTAGCTCATGCGCCCCTCGTGCCAGATCAGCGCCGTATCCTCGGGCGTCCGCCCGGCCTGGGCCTCGATCAGGCCATGCACGCAGGCCTGGACCGGGTAGGCCGCCTCGGTCCGGTTCCATTCCCGCTCGATCTGCTGCCGCTCGCTGTCGCTCAGCAACGGCAGGTCGGCAACCCGCTGGCTCGCATCGCGGCTGATCGCCACCAGCAACGCCCGCCAATGACGCGCCATGCGCTCGATCGTGCCGCGGTCGAACAGCGCGGTGGCATAGGTCAGGGTCGCCCCCAGGCCCTGCTCATGCTCGCTGGTGTCCAGGGTCAGGTCGAACTGCGCGGTATGGCTGGCCGGCACCAGGCCCTGCACCCGCAGCCCGGACAGTTGATGGCCTTCGCCACTGACCTGGCTCTGGTGGTTGTACATCACCTGGAACAGCGGGCTGTGGCTCAGGCTACGCTCCGGCTGCAAGGCCTCCACCAGTTGTTCGAATGGCAGGTCCTGGTGACCCTGGGCCTGCAGGGCGGTTCTCTTCACCTGTTGCAGCAGTTGGGTGAAGGTCAGCGCCGCATGGAATTCGGCCTTGAGCACCTGGGTGTTGACGAAGAAGCCGATCAGGCGTTCGGTCTCGACCCGCGTCCGGTTGGCGACGGGAACGCCCACGCGGATATCGGCCTGCCCGGAGTAACGCTGCAGCAAGGTCTGGAACGAGGCCAGCAAGAGCATGAACAGGGTGACGCCCTGCTCGCGGGCCGTGGTTTTCAGGGCCTGCACCAGTTGCGAATCCAGTTCGACCGACAGCCGATCGCCGGCATGGCTCTGCTGGGTCGGCCGCGGCCGGTCCAGTGGCAATTCGAGGACCGGCTGCTCGCCGCCCAGTTCGGCCTGCCAGTAATCCAGCTGGCGACGCTGTTCTCCCGCCTCCATCCATTGCCGCTGCCACACGGCATAGTCGGCATACTGGATCGGCAGCGCCGGCAGTTCGGCCGCGCGCCCCTGGCTGCCGGCTTCATACAACTGCACCAGTTCGTCGACCATGACCGGCATCGACCAGCCATCGGCAACGATATGGTGCACGGTCAGGACCAGGACATGGGCCTGCGGCGCCAGGTGCAGCAGCTTCACCCGCAACAGTGGCCCCTGCTCCAGATCGAATGGCTGGCGGATTTCCTCGTCGATGTAGTGGGCGATCTCCGCCTCGCCGGCGGACTGCGCACAGGCATCGACCGTCAGCGTGAACGCCGTTGCCGGATGAATGACCTGCACCGCCCGCTCGCCGTCCTGGCGGAAGGTGGTACGCAGCACTTCGTGACGAGCGCACAGGGCCTCGAAGCTGCGCCGCAGCGCCTCGACATCCAGGGCCCCCTCAAGCCGCAGGGCAGCCGGGATGTTGTAGGCGGCACTGTCCGGCTCCAGTTGCCAGAGGAACCACTGGCGCTGCTGGGCATAGGACAACGCCAGCGGCTGGTCACGCCCGATCGGCAGCAGCGCCGGCGCCCGGTTGAGCGTACCCTGGGCGACCCGTTCGGCGAACTCGGCCAGGTTGTCGGCCTCGAACAGCGTACGCAGGGGCAACTCGACATCGAGCCCTTGGCGCACCCGGGAAATCACCTGGGTCGCCATCAGCGAATGCCCGCCCAGGTCGAAGAAGTTGTCGCCCAGACCGACCCGGTCGACCTTCAGCACCTCCTGCCAGATCCCGGCCAGGGCTTGTTCCAGCGCGGTCTGCGGGGCCCGATACTCGAACTGCGCGAGATTGGCCTGCGGAGCCGGCAGGGCCTTGCGATCGACCTTGCCGTTCGGGGTCAGCGGCAGTCGCTCCAGCAGGATCAGGTGAGACGGCACCATGTAGTCCGGCAGGCCGGCCTTCAACCACTCCCTCAGCTCGCGCCGCAACGCTTCCCTTGCCGCTTCGGTATCCTGGCCCGCCTGCTCGGCCACCAGGTACGCGGCCAGTTGCTTGCCCGCCGGGCCGTCGATATCGATGACCACGGCTTCGCGGACGCCGCCATGCTCCTGCAGCCGCGCCTCGATTTCGCCCAGTTCGATGCGGAAACCGCGGATCTTCACCTGGTGGTCCAGGCGTCCGGCGTACTCGATCACGCCGTCGCCATGGTAGCGGGTCAGGTCGCCGGTACGGTACAGGCGGCCACCGCCCTTGCGGTCGAACGGATCCGGAATGAAGCGTTCGGCGGTCAGCCCCGGACGCTGGTGATAACCCCGCGCCAGGCCCTCGCCGCCGATCAGCAGTTCGCCACGGGCGCCCGGCGGCAGCACGTCGAAGTCGTCGCTGAGGATATGCAGGCGGGTGTTGGCGATCGGCCGGCCGAGCCGGATGTCGTCGCTCGAGGTCAGGTAGTGTCGCGCCGACCAGATGGTGGTTTCGGTCGGGCCATAGACGTTCCAGACATGCCCGGCCTGCTCGATCAGCCGCTGCGCCAGCTCGGCGCCCAGGGCTTCCCCCCCGCAGAGCACCTTGCAGCCGGCCAGCAGGCCCGGCGGCGCGCTGTCGAGCAGCATGCGCCAGGTCGACGGCGTCGCCTGGATCACCGTGACCTGGCGTCGGCCGATGATCTCCAGCAGGGCCTGCGGATCCTTGTTCTGCTGTTGGCGCAGCAGTACCACCGCCGCGCCGTGCATCAGCGTCAGGTACAGCTCTAGCCCGGCGATGTCGAAGGACAGCGAGGTCAACGACAGCACCCGGTCCGAAGGCTCGACACCCGGCTGCTCGGCCATGCTGAAGAGGAAGTTCACCAGCGCCCCGTGCGGCACCGCCACGCCCTTGGGCTTGCCGGTGGAGCCGGAGGTGTAGATCACGTAGGCCAGGTTGTCCGGCTGCGCCAGGTTGGCCAGCGGTGCCTCGTCGACCCCGTGCAGCCAGTCCTGCGACTGGTCGAGGAACAGGCTGCGCACTTCGGCGCCAAGGGCCTGGTGGATACTCAAGTGACTCTCGGTCAACAACAACGCCAGCCCGCTGTCCTGCACCATGTACGCCAGGCGATCGGCCGGGAAGTCCGGGTCCAGCGGCACATAGGCGCCACCGGCCTTGAGGATCGCCAGCAGGCCCACCAGCATCTGCGGGCCACGCTCCACGGCCACGCCGACCAGCACATCCGGCCCCACGCCCAATTCCCGCAGCTTGTGGGCCAGGTGGTTGGAATGCCGGTCCAGTTGCTGGTAACTCATGTCCGCATCATCGAACAGCAGGGCCGTCGCCTGCGGCGTCAGGCGGCTCTGTTCGGCAATCAGCTCATGAATGCAGCGGCCTGCCGGGTAGTCGGCCTCGCTGCGGTTCCAGTCGACGACGATCCGCTGGCGCTCGTCATCGTCGAGCATCGGCAGTTCGACCACGCGGCGATGGGCGCCGCTGGCAATCGCCGCCAGCAGGTTGCGCCAGTGGCCGGCCATGCGCTCGATGGTCGAGGGGTCGAACAGCGCGCTGGAGTACGTCAGGGCGGCACTCAGCCCGTCGACGTTCTCATGGGTGTCCAGGGCCAGGTCGAACTGGGCGACATGGCTGTCCCAGGCCAGCCCCTGGACCGTCAGGCCGGGCAACGTGTGCAACTCGCCAGGCCCTTCGGCCTGGTGGTTGTACATGACCTGGAACAACGGGCTGTGGCTCAGGCTGCGCTCGGGCTGCAACGCCTCCACCAACTGCTCGAACGGCAGGTCCTGGTGCGCCTGGGCCTCCAGGGCCGCCTGCCGGACCTGTTGCAGCAATTCGCTGAAGGTCAGGCTCGAGGTGAACCCGGCACGCAGCACCTGGGTATTGACGAAGAAGCCGATCAGGCGTTCGGTTTCGACCCGGTTGCGGTTGGCGATCGGCACCCCGACACGGATATCGGCCTGACCGCTGTAACGATGCAACAGGGTCTGGAACGAGGCCAGCAGCAACACGAACAGGGTCACGCCCTGCTGTCGGGCCGCGGTCCTGAGGCCATCGGCCAGCCCCGGCGGCAGCTCGATGGCCAGGCGCTCGCCGGCATGGCTGCGAATCGTCGGGCGCGGCCGGTCGGTGGGCAATTCGAGCACCGGCTGCTCGCCACCCAGTTGTCCGATCCAGTAGTCCAGCTGGCGGGCCTGCTCGCCCTCGGCCATCCAGCGCCGTTGCCACTGGGCGTAATCGGCGTATTGCACCGGCAGGGCCGGCAGATCGACGGCCACGCCCTGGTGGTAGGCGCTGTACAGGCGCACCAGTTCGTCGACCATGATCGGCGTGGACCAGCCATCGGAGACGATATGGTGGACGGTCAGCACCAGCACATGCTCGGTGTCTTCAACCTGCAACAGACGCACCCGCAGCAGGGGGCCCTGCACCAGGTCGAACGCCTGGGCGGCCTCACGCTCGACGTAGGCGCGGACGGCCGCCTCGCGCCCGACCGCCGGGATGTCCGCCAGGCGCTCCACGGGCAAGTCGAAGGTGGTGGCCGGATGAATGACCTGGACGGTCAGTTCGCCCTCCTCGCGGAAGGTGCAGCGCAGGGTTTCATGACGGGCAATCAGCGTTTCGAAGCTGCGCCGCAGGGCCTCGACGTCCAGTGTGCCGCGCAGTTGCAGGGCCGCCGGGATATTGTAGGCGGCACTGTCCGGCTCCAGTTGCCAGAGAAACCACTGGCGCTGCTGGGCATGGGAGAGCAGCAGCGGTTGCGTCCGATCGGCCGGCTCGATGGCCGCGACCGGCGTCGGGGCGGCACCGCCCTCGGCCTTGCGCACGAATGCCGCCAAATCCTGGGCTTCGAACAGGTCACGCAACGACAGCTCCAGTTCGAGGCTCTGGCGAATCCGCGAGATGACCTGGGTCGCCAGCAGCGAGTGCCCACCCAGTTCGAAGAAGTTGTCGTCCAGCCCGACCCGCTCGATCTTCAGCACCTCGGCCCAGATCTGCGCCACCTGCTGCTGCACGGCGGTCACCGGGGCGACATGGCTTCTCTGCGCCTGCGCGGCATCCGGTGCCGGCAAGGCCCGGCGGTCCAGCTTGCCGTTGGCGGTCAGCGGCATCTGGCGCAGCAGGACCCAGTGGGCCGGTACCATGTAGTCGGGCAGCACGGCCTTGAGGTGCTCGCGCAGCTCACGCCGCCATTGCCCCTGGACCTGCGGATCGGCCTCCAGCAGCGTCGGGTCGCTGGGCACCAGGTAGGCCACCAGTTGCTTGCCGCCCGGGCCGTCGATATCGATGACGCTGACTTCCTGGACGGCAACCTGCTCGCGCAGCCGGGCATCGATTTCGCCCAGTTCGATGCGAAAACCGCGAATCTTCACCTGATGATCCAGACGCCCGATGTATTCGATACAGCCCTCGGCCCGATAACGGGCCAGGTCGCCAGCGCGGTACAGGCGGCCACCGCCCTGCTCGTCGAACGGATCGGGCACGAAGCGCTCGGCGGTCAGCGCCGGACGCTGGTGATAACCGCGCGCCAGGCCCGCGCGGCCAACATGCAGCTCACCGCTGCAGCCCTGGGCGACGGGGTTGAAATCGGCATCCAGCACATACCAGGACAGGTCGGGGATAACCTCGCCAATCGGGCTGACGCCCGCCTGCAGCAGGTCCTCGCGGCCGATCGGCCGGTACGTCACGTGCACCGTGGTTTCGGTGATGCCGTACATGTTGACCAATTGCGGCGAGCGATCGCCAAAGCGCTCGAACCAGGGTTGCAGGCTGCCGACGTCCAGGGCTTCGCCACCAAACACCACGTAGCGCAGGGCCAGCGGCGCAGACGACGGCGGCGCCTCGCAGGCCACCCGTGCCAGTTGCTTGAACGCCGAAGGCGTCTGGTTCAGTACCGTGACTCCCTCACTGAGCAGCAGCGGGTAGAAGTCCTGCGGCGAACGGCTGACATCGCGCGGCACGATGACCAGGCGACCGCCGTGCATCAGCGCCCCGAAGATCTCCCAGACCGAGAAGTCGAACGCATAGGAGTGGAACATCGTCCAGACGTCCTGGGGCCCGAACCCGAACCATTCGTCAGTGGCCTGGAACAGCCGGAGAATATTGCGGTGCGGCAGCAGCGTACCCTTGGGCTTGCCAGTGGAGCCGGAGGTATAGATCACATAGGCGAGGTTGTCGGGGTCGGTCAGCGTCGGCAGGTTCTGCTGTGGATAACCTTCCAGCCAGTCGCCTTCCTGGTCCAGGCACAGGCTGCGCACGCTGTCGGGAACCGGCAGGCGGCCCGCCAGGTGGCTCTGCGTCAGCAGCAGGCGGATGTGGCTGTCCTGGATCATGTACGCCAGGCGGTCCTCGGGGTAATCCGGGTCCAGCGGTACGTAGGCACCGCCGGCCTTGAGGATCGCCAGCAGGCCGACCAGCATCTCCAGGCCGCGGTCCACCGCCAGGCCCACCAGCACGTCCGGGCCGACGCCACAGGCGCGCAGATGGTACGCCAGCTGGTTGGCCCGGCGGTTCAGCTCGCCATAGGTCAGGCTGCGGGTGCCATGGGTCACCGCCAGCGCATCCGGTGCCTGCAGGGCCTGGGCTTCGATCAGCTCATGGGCACAGGCCGTGGCGGGGTGCGCCGCCGGTGCCGGGTTCCAGGCAAGGAGGGTGCGTTGCCGCTCCGCCGGGTCCAGCATCGGCAACGCGGCGATACGTTGTTGCGGGTCCGCGCCGATGGCTGCCAGCAGGCTGCGCCAATGCCTGGCCAGGCGCTCGATGGTGGCGGGCTCGAACAGGTCACTCGCGTAGGTGAACGCCGCCCCCAGGCCCTCATCGCTTTCGAAGGTGTCCAGGGTCAGGTCGAACTGGGCGGTGCGTTTCTCCCAGGCCAGGCCCTCGACACGCAGGCCGGCCAGCTCGCGCGCCTCGCCTCGGACCTGGGTCTGGTGGTTGAACATCACCTGGAACAACGGCGTGCGGTTCAGGCTGCGCTCGGGCTGCAAGGCCTCCACCAGTTGCTCGAACGGCAGGTCCTGGTGGGCCTGGGCGTCGAGCGCGGTTTTCTTCACCTGCTGCAGCAACTGGGCGAAGGGGGCCTGGGCGTCGATCTCGGCCCGCAGGACCTGAGTGTTGACGAAGAAACCGATCAGCCCTTCCGTTTCCACGCGGCTACGGTTGGCGATGGCCACCCCGACGCGGATGTCGGTCTGGCCGCAGTAACGGTGCAGCAGGGTCTGGAAGGAGGCCAGCAACAGCATGAACAGGGTTACGCCCTGCTGCCGGGCAACCGCCTTGAGGGACTGGGCCAGTGCCGGTGGCAGGTCGATGGCCAGGCTCTGTCCGGCCAGGCTCGGCTGGGTCGGACGTGGTCGGTCGACGGGCAGTTCCAGCACGGGTTGCTCGCCACCCAGCTGGCCCTTCCAGTAGCCGAGCTGGCGTTCCTGTTCGCCCGCCTCCATCCAGTCGCGCTGCCACTGGGCATAGTCGGCGTACTGGATCGGCAGGGCTGGGAGTTCGACCTCGCGGCCCTGGCGGAAACCGTCGTAGAGGCGGACCAGCTCGTCGACCATGATCGGCATCGACCAGCCATCGGAAACGATGTGGTGCACGGTCAGGATCAGCACATGGTCCTGCTCGGCGATCCGCAGCAGGCGAACCCGCATCAGCGGCCCGCGCTCGAGGTCGAAGGGCCGCTGCACCTCGTCCTCCACGCAGGCGCGGATCTGTTCATCGGGATCGTCGGAAAGCGGGGACGCCAGGCGCTCCGGCGCCAGCGTGAAAACATCGGCCGGGTGGATCACCTGCAGCACCTGCCCGGCGTCCTCGCGCAAGGTGGTGCGCAAGGTTTCGTGGCGCCGGATCAGCGCCTCGAAACTGCGGCGCAGGGCTTCGGTGTCCAGGCTGCCCTTAAGGCGCAAGGCCGTGGGGAGGTTGTAGGCGGCGCTGCCCGGTTCCAGTTGCCAGAGAATCCACTGGCGTTGCTGGGCGTAGGACAGCGCCGAAGACGACTCTGACTCCCGTCTGAAAATCGGGGTCACCCCGTAGAGGTTCACCCCTTGTCGCTTGAGCAACGCCGAGAGCGCCTTGCGCTCGCGGATGGACAGCGATTTTACGGAGTCGAGCAGCTCTTGCACTTTGATGTTCTCCCGCTATGCGATCAAATTATCGATTTCCTCCGCAGTAAGACGTTTGAGGGCGGCCAGCGATTTAGCCAATTCATCCTGGGCCTGGCCACTATGGCCGGTTTTCTGCCGGACCGCGCGACTGAAGTCCGCCAGCACCGGCAGCTCGAACAACTCGTTGAGCGACACCTCGATCTGCAACTGGTCACGGATGCGCACCATCACCTGCATGACCAGCAGCGAATGCCCGCCCAGCTCGAAGAAGTGGTCATCCATCCCCACCCGCTCGACCTTCAGCACATCGGCCCAGATATCGGCCAACTGCCGCTCCTGCTCGGTCTGCGGCGCCACATAGCGATGCTGCAGCTGGCTGGCGTCCGGCTTGGGCAAGGCCCGGCGGTCGAGCTTGCCGTTGGCGGTCAGCGGCATCCGCTCCAGCACCACCAGGTGTGTCGGCACCATGTACTCCGGCAGGTGCTCCCTGAGGTGTGCCTTGAGCCCATCACGCAAGGCCGGGACATCGTCCGCCGTCCAGCCGCTGTCCCTGGGCACCAGGTACGCCGCCAGTTGCCGGCCGCCCGGGCCATCGATGTCGACCACCACCGCCTCGCGCACCGCGGCATGCTGCTGCAGGCGCACCTCGATCTCGCCCAGCTCGATACGGAAGCCACGGATCTTCACCTGGTAGTCCGTACGCCCGACGTACTCCAGCACGCCGTCGGCAGCCCGGCGCCGAACCAGGTCGCCGGTGCGGTACAGCCGCTCGCCCGGCGTCTGGCCGAACGGGTTGGGCACGAAGCTCAGGGCTGTACGTTTCGGGTCGCCCAGGTAGCCGCGGCCAACCCCCAGGCCGGCGATATGCAGTTCGCCCGTGGCACGCTCCGGCATCGGTTCGAGCAGATCGTTGAGCACACTCAGCCGGTTGTGATCGGTGTCCAGGCCGATCGGCAGATAGGCGCGCTCGCGGTCCTGCAACTGCACCCGGTGCAGGGCCACGTCATCGGAACATTCGGCCGGACCATAGGCGTTGATCAAGGGAATGTCCGGGTACTGGCGCAACCAGCGCTCAGCCAGCGCCGGGGCCATCGCCTCGCCCGTGGTCAGCAGGTAACGCAGGCTCGCCAGTCGCGCCACCGGCTGGTCGAGCAGCCCCTGGATCAGCGCCGGCACCACTTCAAGGACGGTGATGCCGGTCTGTTCCACATGCCTGAGCAACGCGGCCGGGTCCTGGACGATGACCGAGGGCACGATCTCGACGCGGGCCCCGCAAAGTGCGGCGGTCAGCAGTTGCCATACGGAAATGTCGAAGCTCTGCGAAGCGGTCTGGGCGATCACATCCTGTTCGGTCAGCCCCAGGTAGGGCACTTTGCTCAACTGGTTGTTGAGCATACCGCCCTGTTCCACCATCACGCCCTTGGGCAGGCCGGTGGAACCCGAGGTGAAGATCACGTAGGCCAGGTGGCGGGCAGTGATCGCCGGCAGGGCCGTCGGCAACGCAGCGGATGCCGGCTGCTCCAGCACCTGCTCCCAGACCAGCAGCCGCGGCCGGGCCGCTTCGTCGATACGCGCCAGCAACTGCTCGGCCAACGCCCGGCAGGCGCTGCTACAAACCAGCACGCGGCTGCCGCTGAGAGTGAGGATATCTGCCAGTCGTTGTGCCGGCAGCGAGGGGTCCAGGCCCAGGTAGCCGGCACCGGCCTTGAACCCGGCGACCACCATGCCCAGCAGCGGCAGGCCGCGCTCACCGAGCACCGCCACCAGGTCGTCGGCCGCCACCCCGCTGGCCTGCAGCGCCACCGCCAGGCGGTCGCTGTGCCGATCCAGCTCGACGTAGGTCCAGCCCTGCCCCTGGCAAGTCGCCGCCACCTGCTGTGGAACCCGCTGTACGGTGCGGCGGAACAGTTGCGCATAACCCTGGTCGAGGTCGGCACCAGGCGCATCGCCGGTATCGCGGCCCAGCGCCAGCGGCGCCTGCAAGGTCGCCACCAGGTCCTGGAAGTCCCGGTCGATGCCCTCGGCAAACGCCTGGAGCACTTCGCGCAGGTCGCCCAGCAGGCGTTCGACCGTGGCCTGCTCGAACAGGCGCTGGTCATAGGACAGGTGCAGCCCCAGGCTGGAGCCCGGGTAGATCACCACAGTGAGCGGATAGTTGGTGTGGGTCCGCGAGGAGCCGGACTCGATCTTCAGGCTATCGGCCTGTTCGCCGATGCTGTCTTCGATCGGCGCGTTCTCGAACACGAACAGACTGTCGAACAGCGCCTGGCCCTTGCCGACCTCGCTGCGCCCCTGGATGGTCACCAGATGCAGATGCTCATGCTCGCGCAGCTCGAGGTTGTGCGCCTGCACCCCCTGCAGCCAGGCCTTGACCGTCTGCGGATCGTGCGCGCCGGGAATCCGTACGCGCAACGGAATGCTGTTGATGAACAGCCCGACCGTGGCCTGCATTTCGGGGAGCTCGACCGGACGCCCGGAAACCGTGACACCGAACAGCACGTCGCGCTCGCCGCTGTAGCGGTGCAGCACCACCGACCAGGCCGCCTGCACCAGCGTATTGAGGGTCAACTGGCTGGACTGGGCGATGCGGGACAATTGCTGCGTCTGTTCGCTGCCGAGGCGGGTCAGGCAGTCGCCGGTCGACGAAGTACCGGCATCGCGGCTGATCAGGCGGTCGAACGGCAAGGCGGTCGGCTGTTCGAAACCCGCAAGCTCACGCTCCCAGAACGTCGTGGAAACCTGCTCGTCGTGCCCCTGCAGCCAGGCGATGAAGTCCCGATAGCGCGGTGGCAGCGGCAGTTGCATGGTGCGCCCTTCCACCTCGGCAGCGTACAGTTCGAAGAACTCCGCCACGATCCCCATGCGGCACCAGGCATCGAGCAGGATATGGTGATTGCTCAGGACGAAGCCATAGCGTTGCGGCCCCAGCTGGATCAACCGCAGGCGGAACGGCACCTCACCGGCCAGGTCAAAGCCCTGTTGCAGCTCGGCGCTCAGCTGCGCGTTCAGGCGGGCTTCGTAGTCGGCAGCATCCACGCCCTGCCAATCCATGAAACGGATATCCGGGGCGACCGTGCGCCGGACGATCTGCACGAGGGTGTCGCCGACATCCCAGCAGAACGAGGTGCGCAGTACCTCATGCCGCTCGACCACCGTGCGCCAGGCCCGGGTGAAGGCCTGCCGGTCGATATCGTGGTCGATCAGGTAGCAGTACTGCATCAGGTAGATACCCGAGCCGGCTTCACGCAGGGTGTGCAGCAGCAGGCCCTCCTGCATCGGCGACAGCGGATAGATATCGGCAATGTCCTGCGCCGCCACCGGCAGGCGCTGCAATTGCTCGCGGCTCAGGCGAACCAGCGGGAAGTCCGATGGGGTCACGCCCTGGCCGGCGCCCGCGGCACAGTGAACGATCAGCGCCTCCAGCTCCCGGGCATACTCGTCGGCCAGGCGCTGCAGGGTCGACGTGTCGAACACCTCGCGGCTGAACTCCCAGTACAATGCCAGCTCGCCGTCCTGCACCTGGCCATTGATGCTGATCAGGCTGCCCAGTGGCGCCGCCACGTCCTGGCCCTGGCCGCTGTCCTCGCCGGCGAGCTGGAACAGGCCGTTGTCCTTGTCGACACCCTGCTCGACCTGCCCCAGGTAGTTGAAGACGATGCTGCCTTCGGCCAGGCCCTGCAGGGCCTGGCGCGCCGCCGGCGTGCCGAGGTAGCGCAGCAGGCCGTAGCCGATGCCCTTGTTCGGCACCGCACGCAGTTGCTCCTTGATCGCCATGATCGAACCGCCCAGCGAATCCTCGGGGCTCAGCCGGACCGGATAGAGGGTGCTGAACCAGCCGCTGGTGCGGCTCAGGTCCAGTCCGTCGAAAAGGTCTTCACGGCCGTGCCCTTCAAGACGGATCAGCGTGTCGGGCTGCCCGGTCCAGCGGCCGATGACCCGCGCCAGGGCGGTGAGCAGCAGGTCGTTGATCTGCGTCCGATAGGCGGCGGGTGCCTGCTGGAGCAACTGCCGGGTCAGTTCGCTCCCCAGGCGGGTCTGTACGGAGGCGGCATGGCGCCGCTGCTGCCCGCCTTCCGGGCGGTCACAGGGCAAGGCGTCGCTGACGCCGCGCAACTGCTCCTGCCAGTAGGCCAGTTCCTGCTCCATCAGCGGACTCTGCGCATGTTGGTGCAAATGCTCGGCCCAGGTCTTGAGCGAACTGCCGCGGACCGCCAGGGCCGGCGCCTGGCCCTGGGCGATCGCCACGTAGGCCGATTGCAGGTCCTCCAGCAACACACGCCAGGACACGCCATCGACCACCAGGTGGTGGATCACCAGCAGCAGGCGCTGCCCGCCCGCCGGCAGGTTGACCAGCACCGCACGCAGCAGCGGCCCCTGTGTCAGGTTTAGACTGCGTTGTGCCTCGTCCAGCAGTGCGGCCAGCTCGGCAGTCGACGACAGATCGCGTACCCACAACGTCCCGGCCGGCTGCTCCAACCGGTAGCGGGCCCGCCAGCCATCAGCCTGCGCCTCGAAGCTCAGGCGCAGGCCGTCGTGCTGCTCGACCAGCGTCGCCAGTGCCCGCTCGACATGAGCGGCCTGCAGGGTTTCGCGGGCCTTGAGCAACACCGACTGGTTCCAGTGATGCCGCTCGGGGATAGCCGTTTCGAAGAAACGCACCTGGATCGGCAGCAACGGCTGCTCGCCGCTGACCTGCTGCGGCACCTCGACGGCCGTCTTCTTCTCGATCAGCTTGGCCACCGTCGCCAGTTGCGCGATGGTCTGCTTCTCGAATAGTTGTTTTGGACTGAGCTTGAGCCCCTGGCGCTTGGCCCGGGCGATGATCTGCAGGCTGAGAATCGAGTCGCCACCGAGTTCGAAGAAGTTGTCCGTGCTGCCGACCCGTTCCAGCTTGAGCACATCGGCCCAGACCGCGGCCAGTTTCTCCTCGATCTCGCCCACCGGTGCGACATAACGTTGCTGGGTCGCGCCCGGCACGGGAAAGGCGCGCTTGTCCAGCTTTCCATTCGCGGTCAGCGGCAGGCGCTCCAGCACCACGATGTGCGCCGGTACCAGGTATTCCGGCAACCCTGCCTGCAGTTGCTGGCGCAACGCCTCGCCTTGCAGGGTGAGGCCTTGCGTGACCACGCAGTAGGCCACCAGTTGCAGGCGCGTGGCATCGCTCTCCAGAGGCAGCGCGAGCACCACCGCCTCAGCCACGCCGTCGAGCCCCAGCAACAGCTGGGCGACTTCGCCCGGCTCGACCCGGTAGCCACGAATCTTCACCTGGTCATCGGCACGCCCCAGGTATTCCACCCGACCATCGACCCAGCGCGCACGGTCGCCGGCCCGGTACAGGCGTTCGCCCTGCTGCGCCGCGGGATCGGGCACGAAACGCTCGGCGGTCAGCGCCGCCTGCCCCAGGTACCCCAGGGCCAGGCCGGCACCGCCCAGGTACAGCTCGCCCGGCACACGCTCGGCCACCGGGTTCAGGTAGGCGTCCAGCACCTGCGCCCGGTCGTTGGCCAGCGGCTGGCCGACCGGCACCGTGCGGCAGCCGTCCAGGCGCTCGCGCACTTCATGGGTGAGGATCCCGACGGTGGTCTCGGTCGGGCCGTAGTGGTTGATGATCCGGCAATCCGGCGCCAGCTGGCGGACCTGTTCGATCAACGCCCAACTGCTGGCCTCGCCACCGAGGATCAGCAGTTGCCGTGGCAGCACATCAGCCGCACGAGCGGCCTGCAACAGCCCCTGCAGGTGGCTGGGGACGATCTTCAGCACATCGACCTGGTGTTCGTGCATGTAGGCGGCGAAGCTGTCCGGGTCGAAGGCATGTTCATGGGACATCAGGTGCAGCAGTCGGCCGCTGGCCAGGGCCCCGAACAGCTGGGTATGGCCCAGGTCCGCGGCAATGGTCGAGACCAGCGCCAGGCTCGCGCCGGGCGCCAGTTGCAGGCGCTGCAACACCGCCTGCACGTAGTTGGCCAGGCCGCGATGGCTGATCAGCACGCCCTTGGGCTGCCCGGTGGAACCGGAGGTGTAGATGATGTAGGCCGGCTGCTCGGGATCGACCTGCAGCGCCAGTGCCGAAGCGTCCTGGTCGGCCCATTGCTGCGCGACCGGAGCCAGCGCCGGGCACACGTCCAGGCCGGCCGCCAGGCTATCGCCCGGAGCATGGATCAGCAGCGCCGCTGCACTGTCCTTGAGCAATTGTTGCAGGCGCTCGGCCGGCTGGCGGTTATCCAGCGGCAGGTACACCGCACCGGTCTTGAGCACCGCCAGCAAGGTCACCACCCAGTCGACGGAGCGTTCCAGGCACAGCGCAACCACAGCCCCGGCGCCGATACCTTCGGCCAGCAGCAGACGCGCCAGCTGGTTGGAGCGGCGCTCCAGCTCGTCATAGTCGATCAGTTGCGTACCGCAGCGCAGCGCCGGCTGGCCACGCCCGACCTGCAGGCCCTGCTGCCAGAGCGCGAGGAAGTCCGCGCAGGGGAACGGTGCCTGGGCGGCAGCCGGGTGTTCGGCGGCCGCGCCCGGCTGCTCCAGCAGCGGCGCCTGGGCGGCGCCGACCATCTGCTCCAGCACCTGTTGCCAGGCCCGGGCCAGACGCTCGATCGTGCCGGCCTCGAACAGGTCGGTGGCGTAGGTGAACTCGGCCTCGATGCCCTCCGGGGCATCGGTGAAATCCAGGGCCAGGTCGAAACGTGCATCGGCCACGCCAATGGCGAATGCCTCGACGCTCAAGGCCGACTGAACCGGGGCAGCGTTGCTGCGCGCGGCCAGCACGTTCTGGTTGATCTTGACCTGGAACAGCGGGTTGTGGCTCAGGCTGCGTTCCGGTGCCAGGGCATCGACCAGTTGTTCGAACGGCAGTTCCTGATGGGACTGCGCGCCGCTCACCACCTGCTTGACCTGTTCCAGCAACTGTTCGAGGCTGTCGCGTTCATCCACCTGGATGCGCAGCACCTGGGTATTGATGAAGAAGCCGATCAGCCCTTCCAGTTCCTCGCGGTTGCGCCCGGCATTCGGCGCGCCGATGCGAATGTCCGCCTGGCCGCTGCTGCGCGCCAGCACCACGGCCAGCGCCGCCAGGGCCTGCATGAACACGGTCTGGCCGTTCTGCCGGGCGCGGGCCTTGAGCTGTGCCGAGAGTTGCGGCGGCAGGTTGGTGCGGACAACGGCCCCCCGATGACTGGCCACCGCCGGACGTTCATGGTCCAGCGGCAGCTCCAGCAGCGGCTGTTCCTCGCCCAGTTGCTGCTTCCAGTAGGCCAGTTGGCGCTCGCCCTCGCCGGCTTCCAGCCAGGCACGTTGCCAGATCGCGTAGTCGGCGTACTGGATCGGCAACGGCGCCAGCCCCGCCGGGCTGCCGTTCACCTCGGCCAGGTAGAAGCGGATGAATTCCTGTACCAGCAGCTCGCCCGACCAGCCATCCGAGACGCTGTGGTGCATGCACAGGGTGAGGACGTGCTCATCCTCGTCCAGGCGCCACAGCCGCACCCGCAGCAACGGCCCCTGCAACAGGTCGAATGGTGTCGCCAGTTCGGCGGCCACCCGCTCCTGCAGGCGCGCCTCACGGTTTCCGGCAGGTTCCGCGGCGATGTCCACCCGCTGCAGGACGACCTGCGACTCGTCGAGAATCTCCTGGTGGAACTCGCCTTCGACCGAGACGAAACGGGTGCGCAGGGCTTCATGGCGATGCACCAGCAGGGCCAGCGCGCGGCTCATTGCCGCCTCGTCCAGGGGGCCGCTCAGGCGCACCGCCATGGGCACGTTGTAGGCGCTGTTGTCCGGGTCCAGTTGCCAGAGGATCAACATCTGCTGCTGTGCGTAGGACAGTGGAATCCGTGCAACGTCATGACGGGTTTCGGTGATCGGCAGCAGCCTGAAGCTCTGCCCGCTCTCGCTCATTTTCTGCAGGATCTGGCGGCGCTGTTCCAGCGGCAGGCCGACGAAGCGCCGGGCAATCCGTTGTGCTGTGGTCTTGTCCATCTCAGGCCTCCGCCATTTCGTTCATCATGCGTTCGATGTCGGACAGCCCGTCATCGGTCAAGGCCAGGCCCGCGTCTTCAAATGCTTGGGAAAATTCGTTCAATTGCGGTTTCTCGAAAATAAGTCGCAGAGGAATATCGATGCCAAGACCCGAATGAATCCTGGAGATCACCTGGGCCGCCAGCAGGGAATGGCCGCCCAGCTCGAAGAAGTTGTCGTGCAGGCCCACCCGCTCGACCTGCAGCACCTCGGCCCAGATCGCCGCCAGTTGCTGCTCACGCTCGCTGCGTGGGGCCACATAGTCCTGCTGCCAGAGACTCGGGTCCGGCTTGGGCAGGGCCTTGCGGTCGAGCTTGCCGTTGGGGGTCATGGGCATCTGCGCCAGCACCAGCAGGTGCGCCGGGACCATGTAGTCCGGCAGGCCGGCCTTGAGGTAGTCGCGCAATTGCCCGCGCAGAACCTGCTGGGTGGCCGCGTCGGCCAGGGCCAGCGCCGGGTCGTTGGGCACCAGGTAGGCCGCCAGCTGCTTGCCCGACGGCCCGTCGATGTCGATCACCAGGGCCTCGCGCACCTGCACATGCTCCTGCAGGCGCGCCTCGATCTCGCCCAGCTCGATGCGGAAGCCACGGATCTTCACCTGGTGGTCGACACGCCCCACGTACTCGATCAGGCCCTCGTCGCGATAACGGGTGACATCGCCGGTGCGGTACAGCCGACCACCACCCTGCTCGTCGAACGGGTCCGGGATGAAGCGTTCGGCGGTCAGCGCCGGACGCTGGTGGTAACCACGAGCCAACAGCGCTCCGCCGATCAGCAGTTCGCCACTGCCGCCCTGCACTGCCGGATTGAACGCCGCGTCGAGGATGTACATGCGCCGTGCGCCCAGTGGTCGGCCGATCGGCATCAGCACCGGCCGGGGCAACTCGCCGCGCACGTAGGGCCCGCACTCCAGGTAACTGGCGGTAATGGTGGTTTCGGTCGGGCCATAGGTGTTGAGCAGGCGGATATGTTCGAGGCCTGCCTGCTTCCACAGGCCGATGCCCTCGGCCGGCATCGCCTCGCCGGTGGCGCTGACCTGGCGCAGCGCACCGAAGTCACGCAGCCCCAGGCGACAGAAGTCCTGGGCCAGCAGGTACCAGTAGGCGGTGCTCAGGTCGGCCACGGTGATGCCCGAACGCAGCACCTCGCGCTGGAAGGTGGTGCTGTCCCAGACCTCGTTGCCACGCACCACCACACCCGCCCCACGGCACAGGGCCGGGAACAGTTGCTCGACGAAACCGTCGAAGTTCAGGGTGGAGAACAGCAGCACGCGGTCCTGCGGCACCAGGCGGAAGTACTCGATGGCCACCTGGCAGTGGGCGCTCAGGGCGTGGTGTTCGATGGCCACGCCCTTGGGCTTGCCGGTGGAACCGGAGGTATAGATCACATAGGCCAGGTTGTGCAGTTGGGCCGGGCTCGCCAGCGGCTGCTCGTCGTAACCCTGCAGCCAGTCCCCGGCCTGGTCCAGGCACAGCACCGGCAACCCCGCCGGCAGCGGCAACCTCGCCAGCAGCGGGCTGTGGCTGAGCAGCAGGCGAATGTCGCTGTCCTGCATCATGTAGGCCAGGCGATCCTCGGGGAACTCCGGGTCCAGGGGCACATAGGCGCCGCCGGCCTTGAGGATCGCCAGCAGCCCGACCACCATGTCCAGCCCGCGATCGACCGCGATACCCACCGCCACTTCCGGGCCGACGCCCATGTCCCGCAGCTTGCGGGCCAGGCGGTTGGCCTGGCCTTCCAGTTCGCGATAGCTCAACTGCTGCTCGCCAAAAACCAGCGCCACCGCCTCGGGAGTGCGTTTTGCCTGGGCCTCGATCAGTTGGTGCACGCACTGCTCGGCCGGGTAATGACCCTCGATCCGGCTCCAGTCCTGCAACACCCGCTGCGTTTCCCGGGCATCGAGCAGCGGCAGTTCGGCGACCGCCTGCTCCACACCATCACTGACAAGGGCCTGCAACAGGTTGCGCCAATGGCCGGCCAGGCGCTCGATGGTGCCCGCGTCGAACAGCGCGGTGGCATAGGTCAGCGATGCGCGCAGGCCCTCCTCGCTTTCGAAGGTGTCCAGGGTCAGGTCGAACTGGGCGGTATGGCTGCCGCTGTCCAGTGCCTCGACCTCGAGGCCCGGCAAGGGTCGCACCGCGCCCTTGAGTTCGGTCTGGTGGTTGTACATCACCTGGAACAGCGGGCTGTGGCTCAGGCTACGCTCCGGCTGCAGGGCCTGCACCAGGTGTTCGAAAGGCAGGTCCTGGTGAGCCTGGGCACCCAGGACCGCCTGCCTGACCTGCTGCAGCAACTGGTCGAAGCGGGTATGCAGGTCGAACTCGGCACGCAGTACCTGGGTGTTGACGAAGAAGCCGATCAGCCCTTCGGTTTCCACCCGGCCGCGGTTGGCCACCGGCACGCCGACGCGAATGTCGTTCTGCCCCGAATGCCGATGCAGCACGGCCTGGAACGAGGCCAGCAGCAACATGAACAGGGTCACGCCCTGCTGCCGGGCGATGCCCTTGAGCCCCTGGACCAGCGCACGATCCAGTTCGACCTGGGTACGGGCACCGGCATGGCTCTGCAACGATGGCCGTGGCCGATCGGTCGGCAGTTCCAGCACCGGCTGCTCACTACCTAGCTGATCGCTCCAGTAGGCCAGTTGCCGAGCCTGCTCGCCAGCTTCCATCCAGTCGCGCTGCCAGTGGGCATAGTCGGCGTACTGGAAGGGCAACGGCTTGGGTTGCGGCCGTTGGCCCTGGCTGAAGGCCACATAGGCCTCGATCAGCTCATCGACCATGATCGGCATCGACCAGCCGTCGGAGACGATATGGTGCAGGGTCACCACCAGCACATGGCGTTCGTCGCCAAGGCGCAGCAGCCGGGCACGCAGCAACGGCCCCTGCTGCAGGTCGAAGGGTGTCAGCACTTCACGGTCGATGCGTGTCATCAGGGCCGCGGTATCGATATCGCCCAGCACCTCGACCGGCAGATCGAAGGCCGCTGCCGGATGCACCACCTGGACCGCCTCGCCATCGCGTTGGGCAAAGGTGGTGCGCAGGCTCTCGTGCCGCTCGACCAGCGCCTCGAAACTGCGGCGCAGCGCCTGCGGGTCGAGGCGACCGTTCAGGGCCAGGGCGGCCGGAATGTGATAGGCGCTGTTGTCCGGCTCCAGTTGCCAGAGGAACCACTGGCGCTGCTGGGCATAGGACAGCCGCAAAGGCGTCTGGCGATCGACGGCGACAAACGCCGGCGCAGAGGTGCCGCCCCCTGCCCGGCACTCTCGGCGAAAGCGGCCAGGTCACGGGTCTCGAACAGGCTGCGCAGTTCCACGTCGATACCCAGCACCTGCCGTGCCCGGGCGATCACCTGGGTCGCCAGCAGCGAGTGACCGCCGAGTTCGAAGAAGTTGTCGCCCAGCCCCACCCGTTCGACCTTGAGCACTTCGCTCCAGATCGCCGCCAGTTGCTGCTCCAGCAGGCTGCGCGGCGCGACATAGGCCTGCTGCAACAGCGCGGTGTCGGGAGCCGGCAGGGCCTTGCGGTCGAGCTTGCCGTTGGCGGTCAATGGCAAGGCCGGCAACAGCATCAGGTGGGCCGGGACCATGTAGTCGGCCAGATGCCGTTTCAGGTAGTCGCGCAGCGTCCCTCGCCACCCGGCCTGGCGCTCGGCATCGGCCAGCAGGGTCGCATCGCTCGGTACCAGGTAGGCCGCCAGTTGTCCGTCCAGGGCCAGCACCGCGGCCTCGCGGACCTGATCATGCCCCTGCAACCGCGCTTCGATTTCCCCCAGCTCGATGCGGAAGCCGCGGATCTTGACCTGCTGGTCGCGGCGGCCGATATAGTCGACCACCCCGTCGCTGCGCAGGCGTGCCAGGTCGCCGGTGCGATACAGCCGCCCTCCCTGCGGATCGAAAGGGTTGGCGACGAAACGCGTGGCCGTCAGCCCCGCCTGATTCAGGTAACCACGCGCCAGACCGGCACCGGCGACATACAGCTCGCCGATGCAACCCGGCGGTGTCAGGTTCAGGGCATCATCCAGCAGGTACCAGGACAGGTCGACGATCGGCTCGCCGATCGGGCTGCCCGCCGACTGGTCTAGGTCGGCCAGCGACAACGGCCGGTAGGTCACGTGCACGGTGGTTTCGGTGATGCCGTACATGTTGACCAGGGTCGGCGCGCGCTCGCCAAAACGTTCGAACCAGGGGCGCAGGCTCTGCACCTCCAGGGCTTCGCCACCGAAGATCACCTGGCGCAGCGCCAGTTCGCGCGGCGACGCCAGCGCCACCGCCATCAGCGACTTGAAGGCCGAGGGGGTCTGGTTGAGCACCGTCACTTGCTCGTCGCACAGCAACGCATGGAAGGCCTCGGGCGAACGGCTGATTGCGTACGGCACCACCACCAGCCGGCCACCATGGAGCAGGGCGCCGAAGATTTCCCAGACCGAAAAGTCGAAGGCGTAGGAGTGGAACAGCGTCCAGCTGTCCTGGCTGTCGAAGCCGAACCAGTGCCGGGTGGCGTCGAACAGGCGCAGCACGTTGCTGTGGGGCAGCAGCGCCCCCTTGGGTTTGCCGGTGGAACCGGAGGTGTAGATCACATAGGCCAGGTTATCGACATCGACCCGGACCTGCGGGTTGTCCTCGCAGCCATCCGCCTCGGCGCTTCCCAGATCCAGGCACTCGACCTCAGCCGGCACCGGCAGACGCTCCAGCAGATGCCCCTGGGCCAGCAGCAGTTTCAGGCCGCTGTCATCGATCATGTGACGCAGGCGTTCCTCGGGATAGGCCGGGTCCAGCGGTACATAGGCACCACCGGCCTTGAGCACCGCGAGCAGGGCCACGATCATTTCCAGCGAACGCTCGGCCGCGACGCCTACCCGCACGTCGGCGCCCACGCCACGGGCGATCAGCCGATGGGCCCAGCGGTTGGCCCGGGCATTGAGTTCGGCATAGGTCAGCCGCTCGCCGGCACAGACCACGGCGACCGCATCGGGACGCCGCTCGGCCTGGTCCTCGATCAACTGATGCAGGCAGCGCCCGACCGGATGCACCTGCGGGGCCGGATTCCAGCGCGCCAGCACCTGCTGCTGTTGCGCCGCGTCGAGCAGCGGCAATTCGGCGATGCGCTGGCGCGGATCGCTGACGATCGCCCGCAGCAGGCTCGCCCAGTGCTGTAGCAAGGCCTCGACGGTCGCCGGCTTGAACAGGTCGGTGGCGTACTTGAACACGGCCTCGATGCCATGGGCCTGCTCGCTGGTGTCGAGCACCAGGTCGAACTGGGCGGTCTGGCTCTGCCATTGCAGCGGCTCGATCCGCAGGCCGTCCAGATCGGTGCCGGACTTGAGCCGACTCTGCGCCTGGTGATTGAACATCACCTGGAACAGTGGACTGTGGCTCAGGTTGCGGCCCGGCTCCAGGGCCTCGACCAGTTGTTCGAAGGGCAGGTCCTGGTGGGCCTGGGCCTGCTGCACGGTCTGCCAGACCTGGCGCAGCAGCTGCTCGAAGGTCTGTTGCCCATCGACCTCGGCCCTGAGCACCTGGGTGTTGACGAAGAAGCCGATCAGGCGCTCGATCTCCGGCCGCTCGCGATTGGCCACCGGCACGCCGACCCGGATATCGGCCTGGCCGGTGTAACGATGCAACAGGGCCTGGAACGAGGCGAGCAGCACGCTGAACAGGCTGACGCTCTCGCGTCGGGCCAGGGCCTTGAGCCCATCGCCGAGGGCCGGTTCCAGGGTCAGGTTGCAGCTCGCCCCGGCAAAACTGCGGGACACGGGACGCGGATGATCGGTCGGCAACTCCAGCACCGGCTGTTCGCCACCGAGTTGCTGCTGCCAGTAGGCCAGTTGACGCTCCTGCTCCCCCGCCTCCATCCAGTGGCGTTGCCACAACGCATAGTCGGCATACTGGATCGGCAGGGCCGGCAGCTCCAGGGTCAAGCCCTGGCTGAGGCTCTGGTAGCCCTGCACCAGTTCTTCGATCATCACCTGCAGCGACCAGCCATCGGCGACGATGTGGTGCAACGTCAGCACCAGCACGTGCTCGTCGTCCGCCACCCGCAACAACGCGGCACGCATCAGCGGGCCATTGCGCAGGTCGAAGGGGGCATGGCCGTGCTCGAGCACGAACGCCTGGACCTGCGCGTCGCCCGCGCCGGCCGCCAGGCGCTCGACCGGCAACTCGAAGGTGCCGGCCGGCAGCACCACTTGCAGCGGCTGCCCGTCGGTCTCGGTGAATACCGTGCGCAGGGGCTCGTGACGCGCCACCAGGGCCTGCAGGCTGCCCTGCAGCGCCGTCACATCGAGCCGACCCTGCAGGCGCAGGGCCATGGCAATGTTGTACGCCGCACTGTGCGGCGCCCATTGCCAGAGGAACCACTGGCGCTGCTGAGCGTAGGACAGGCGCAGCGGCTCATCGGCCGCGCGCTTGAACACCGGCGCGATCTCGAACAGGTTGATGCCCTTCTGCCTGAGCAGAGCGGCCAACCCCTTTCGCTGCATCGCCGAAAGTTGCCCTACCGACTCGATTAACTCCTGCACGCGTTGTTCCCTCTTACAAAAATCAGTCAAGAAACCGGTCAGGAAACCAGTTTTTCCAGATCATCGAGGGATAGACGTTTGAGGGCCTCCAGCGATTTAGCCAATTCATCCTGAGCAGGCGACAAACCACCGCGCAGGGCCTCGATGCGTTCGCAGAAGGCAAGTAGCGTCTGCGCCGCGAACAACTCCTTGAGCGCGACCTTGTCACCCAGGCGCTCGGCAATCCGCGTCACCACCAGGGTCGCCAGCAACGAATGGCCACCCAATTGGAAGAAGTTGTCGCCCAGGCCCACCCGCTCGACCTCCAGCACCTCCTGCCAGAGCTTGGCGACCTCGCGCTGCAGTTCCGTCTGCGGCGCCTGGTAGTGCGTCTGCAACGGGTTGCCGCCCAGGGCGATCAGCGCCTGGCGATCGAGTTTGCCGTTGGGGGTCAGCGGCAAGGCGTCGATCAGGTGCAGGTGGCTCGGCACCATGTGCGCCGGCAATTGCCCGGCCAACGTATTGCGCAGGCCGTCGACAAAGGCTCGCGCATCATCACCGGCCTGCGTCGCCACGACGTAGCCGTGCAGGTGCTTGCCCGCCGCACCGTCCTGGGCCAGGACCACCGCCTCGCGCACTGCCGGCTGTTGCAGCAGGCGTGCCTCGACTTCGCTCAGCTCGATACGGAAGCCACGGATCTTCACCTGGTGGTCGGCCCGCCCGATGTATTCGATCTGCTCCCGCTCGCCCTGGCGCACCAGGTCGCCGGTGCGGTACAGACGGTCGCCAGCGGCGCCGAACGGGTTCGGCACATAACGTTCGGCGGTCAGCCCCGGCCGCATCAGGTAGCCACGGGTCACCCCGGCACCGGCCAGGTACAACTCCCCCGCCACCCCTGCCGACACCGGCAGCAACTGGCTGTCGAGCAGGTAGGCGTCAGTGTTGTCCAGCGGCCGGCCGATGTTCGCCGAACCCCGGGCGCTGCGCAGGGTGAAGGTCGAGTAGGTGGTGTCTTCCGAGGGCCCGTACAGGTCGTAGACCTGGCTGACCGCCGTGCTGGCATACAGGCTGTCCACCAGCGTCTGTTTCAGGGGCTCGCCGGCCAGGTTGATGGTGCGCACCGACGCAGGGATCTGCCCGGCACGCTGCAGCGCGGCGATCGCCGACGGCACGGTGTTGATCAGCCTGACCCGCTCGCGCTGCGGCAGGTCGGCCAGGGCCAGGGCGTTGTCCGCCAGCACCAGGTAGCCGCCTGCGGCGAGGGCGACGAAGATCTCCCACACCGACAGGTCGAAGCAGATCGACGTCGAGGCCAACACCCCACGCAACTGCTCGATGCCATAAACCCCAACGGACCACTGGATCAGCGCCGCCAGGTTGCCGTGACTGATCGCCACGCCCTTGGGCTTGCCGGTGGAGCCGGAGGTATAGATGACATAGGCCAGGTTCTGCGGCTGGAGCGAAACGGCGGGAGCCTGGGCTGGATAGGCCTGCAGCCAGTCCTCGCCCTCCTCCACCAGCAGCACCTGCGACGACAGATTCCGGGGCAGGTATTGCAGCAGGCGCGGCTCGCTCAAGAGCACCGTCGCGTGGCTGTCCTCCAGCATGTGCAACAGACGCTCCTGCGGATACTCGGGGTCCAGTGGCACATAGGCGCCGCCGGCCTTGAGGATCGCCAGCAGGCTGACGATCATCCGCGGGGTGCGGCTCAGGCAGACACCGACCCGCACTTCCGGCCCCACGCCGAGTTCGCGCAGCTTGTGGGCCAGGCGATTGGCACTGCGATCCAGGCTGGCGTAGTCCAGTTCGCGCCCGGCGAACAGGATCGCCGGCGCCTGCGGCTGGGCCAGTACCTGGGCATCGATCCGGGTGAGCACGTCGCGCGAATCCACCGCGGTGACGGTACCCTTGCCCCAGTCCAGCACCGCCTGGCGTGGCTCGCCGGCCAACAGTTCCAGGTTGCCCAGTGCCTGCTGCGGCGCGGCCATGAAGGCCCGCAGCAGGTGCTCGAGCTCACGCCCCAGGCGCGCCACGGTCGGTGCGTCGAAGCAGGCCCGATCATAGCTCAGTTCCAGGTTCAGATCGGTGCCGGTCACGGCCACCAGCGTCAGTGGGTAGTTGGTCTGTTCCTGACGGCTGATGGCCGAGAATGCAAGACCCGTCCCCGAAGCCTGGCCGAGCGCCTCGGCCATCGGGTAGTTCTCGAACACCAGCAGACTGTCGAACAGCCCGCCCGCACCGAGCCCGGCCCAGCGCTGGATATCGTACAGCGGCGTATGCTCGTGCTCACGCAACGCCAGGTTGAGGTCCTGTACCTGTTGCAGCCAGGCCACCACCGGAATCTGCGCCGAGGGCGAGGCCGCCACCGGCAGGGTGTTGATGAACAGGCCGATCTGCTGCTCCACCCCGGCCAGATCGGTTGGCCGCCCGGCCACGGTGGCCCCGAAGGCCACGCAGTCCTGGCCGGTGTAACGCTGCAGCAGCACTAGCCAGGCGGCCTGTACCAGGGTGTTGAGGGTGACCTTGTGCTCGCGGGCGAAACGATTCAGGTCGGCGGTCAGCACGGTACCGAAACCATGTTGGTGTTCGCCATGCCCAACTGCCAGCGTCTGTCGGCTAACGACGGCATTGGCCAGTCGGGTCGGCTCCTGCAGGTCGGCCAGCGCCGATGCCCAGAATGCCTGGCTGACACGGGCATCACGCTGGCCGAGCCATTCGATGTAGTCACGGTAACGGCCGGCACCCCGGCTAATGGTGGCTCCCGCATAACGCTGAAGCACCTCGCCGAACAATTGCGACGTACTCCAACCGTCCATCAGGATATGGTGGCTGGTGTAGATCAGGTGATAATCACTGGTACTGGTGCGCACCAGGGTCACGCGCAACAGGGGGGCCTGCCCCAGTTCAAAACCGGTCGCCAGGTCATCTTGCGCCAGTTGATCGAGGGCCGCCGGCAGATCACCGCGCTCGCGCCAGTCATGCACCACCAGCGGCATTTCGACCTGGCGTCGCACGATCTGCAACGGGGCGGCCAACTCCTGCGGCCAGACGAACACCGAGCGCAATACCTCATGGCTGTCCAGGCCCTGCTGCCAGGCAGCGCGGAACGACTCGACATCCAGTCCCCGCACATCGGCCCGCAACTGGTTGGTGTAGGCCGCGCCGTCCGGTTCGTCGAGCGCATGGAACAGGATGCCCTGCTGCATCGGCGACAGCGGGTAGATGTCCTCGATATCCGCCATGGCCACCGGCAGGCGCTGCAGTTGCGCCGAAGTCAGCTTCAACAGCGGGAAGTCGGACGGCGTCACGCCCAATTGGCCGCCCTGGCTGCAATGCTCGACCAGGCGCGTCAGTTCCTGCTCATAGGCCCGGGCCAGGGCCTCGATGGTCGACGGCTGGTACAGCGCACGACTGAAGCCCCAGTCCAGTTCCAGCTCGCCATCGAACACCTGGCCGTTGAGGCTCAGCCAATTGGCCGGCCGTTCCTCGGCCTGGTTGGCGCCGCTGCTTTCGCCGCTGGGCACGAACAGCGCCCCTTCGGCCTGGTCGAAGCTGCCGTCGAACTGGCCGAGGTAGTTGAAGGTCACCCGGGCTTCGGGCAGGGCCTGCAGTTGGCGGGCGAAATCCGTGTCCGCCAGGTAGCGCAGCAGGCCATGGCCAATGCCCTTGTTCGGCACCGCTCGCAGTTGCTCCTTGATCGCACGGATAGAACCGCCCGGATCGGCCTGCGGGGTCAGGCGGACCGGAAACAGACTGCTGAACCAGCCGACCGTGCGACTCAGGTCGAGGTCGTCGAACAGGTCCTCGCGACCGTGGCCTTCCAGCTGGATCAGCACCGACGGCTGCCGGCTCCAGTCACAAAGCACCCGGGCCAGGGCGGCCAGCAGCAGGTCGTTGATCTGGGTGCGGTAGGCCGCCGGGGCAACGCTGAGCAGTTGCCGGGTCAGTGCCTTGTTCAGCCGCGAGGTGGCGTGGCCGATGCCGGGGAGCGGGTTCTCCAGATGGTCGTTGGGCAGTTGCGCAGCGGCACCGTCCAGGTTGTCCAGCCAGTAATCAGCCTCGGCCGCCAGCGCCTCGCTACGCGCATGGGCCTGCAGGCGCTCGCCCCAGAGCTGGAACGCAGTGCTCTTGGCCGGCAGTTGCACGGCGCGACCGGTAGCGATGGCGGCGTAGGCACTCTGCAGATCCTCGAGCAGTATCCGCCAGGACACGCCGTCGACCACCAGGTGATGGATCACCAGCAGCAGGCGTTGCTCCCCCTCGGGCAGGTGCACCAGCAGTGCACGCAACAGCGGGCCGTCTTCGAGGTCGAGACTGCGCTGGGCTTCATCGGCCAAGGCGCCGAGCCCGGCGACATCCTCCAGCTCCCGCGACCACAGGACACTGGCGCCGGTGGAGCGATAACGCGCCTGCCATTGTCCAGCCTGCTCGACGAAGCTCAGGCGCAAGGCATCGTGATGCTCCAGCAGACTGGCCAGCGCCGCCTCCAGGTGGGAGGCCTCCAGTGCCTGCAATGGCTTGAGCATCACCGACTGGTTCCAGTGCTGGCGCTGGGCAATGTCCATATCGAAGAAGCGCGCCTGGATCGGCAGCAACGGCTGTTCGCCACTGATCCGCCGCGGTGCCTCGGCAACCGTCTTCTTCTCGATCAATTTGGCCACCGCTGCCAGTTGCGCGATGGTCTGCTTCTCGAACAATTGCTTGGGACTGAGCTTGAGCCCCTGGCGCTTGGCCCGGGCGATGATCTGCAGACTGAGGATCGAGTCGCCGCCCAGCTCGAAGAAGTTGTCGTGGCGACCGACGCGCTCGAGCTTGAGCACATCGGCCCAGACCGCGGCCAGTTTCTCCTCGATCTCCCCCTCCGGAGCAGCGTATTGCTGCTTGACCGGACCCGGCTTGGGCAGCGCCCGCTTGTCCAGCTTGCCGTTGGCGGTCAACGGCAGCTGTTCCAGCAGCAGGATCTGCGCCGGCACCATGTAGTCGCTGAGGCACGCCTGCAGACGCTGGCGCAGCTCTTCGACCTGTAACACCACGCCGGCCGCCGGCACGCAGTAGGCCACCAGTTGCAGGCGCGTGGCGTCGTCTTCCATCGGCAGCGCCAGCACCGCCGCCTGGGCGATGGCGTCGAAGCCCTGCAGCAACCGGGCGATTTCCCCGGGCTCGACACGGTAACCCCGGATCTTCACCTGGTCGTCGTTGCGCCCCATGAACTCCAGCAGGCCCTGGCGGTTGCAACGCACCCGGTCACCGCTGCGGTAGGCCCGGCTGCCCGGCTCGCCAAAAGGATCCGGCAGGAAGCGTTCGGCGGTCAGCCCCGGCTGCCCGAGATAACCCAGGGCAACGCTGGCGCCACCGATGTACAGCTCGCCCGGTACCTGCGCAGCGGCGATGTTGAGCACGTCGTCCAGTACCAGGGTCCGGGCAGCGGGCAGCGGCTGGCCAAGGGCGATGCCACGCTCCAGCGACGCGTCGGCGAGCACTTCGTGAGTCAGCACGCCCACGGTGGTTTCACTGGGCCCGTAGTGGTTGATGAAGCGGCAGGCCGGCTTCAGTTCGCGCACCTGGCGCACCAGTGCCGGCGCGCAGGCCTCACCACCGACGATCAGCGCATGTTCGGGGAGGATGTCCGCCGGCCGACCGCCCTGCAGCAGGGCCGACAGATGCCCGGGAACGATTTTCAGGATGCCGACCCGATGTTCGCACATGTATTGGGCAAAGCCGTCCGGGTCAAAGCCCAGGGCCTCGGGCAGCACATGCAGGGTACGACCGCCGCACAGGGCGCCGAACAGCATGGTGTGCCCCAGGTCGGCGGCGATGGTCGAGACCAGTGCCATGCTGGCGCCTGGCGCCAGGTCCAGGCGTTGCGTCAGGCCCTGGACGTAACTGGCCAATGCGCCATGGCTGACCAGCACCCCCTTGGGCTGGCCGGTGGAGCCGGAGGTGTGGATCACGTAGGCCGCGGACTGCGCCGACAACTCCAGCGATGGCGCAGCGGCTGGCTGTTCGTCCCAGTCCGCCGGGGTGAAGGCCTGCGCGCCGCATCCGGACGGTACCAGGCCGGCGAGCCGTGCATCGCCTGCGGCGCACAACAGCAGACGTGTCCCGGCCCGTTCGAGCATCTGCCGCAGACGTGTATCCGGGGCCTTGGTGTCGAGCGGCATGTACACCGCACCGGTCTTGAGAATGGCCAGCAGGCTGGTCAGCCAGTCCAGCGAACGCTCCATCAGCACCGCGACCGGCTCGCCAATGCCCACACCCCGCGCACGCAGGTGGTGGGCCAGGCGGTTGGCGGCCTGGTCCAGTTCGGCGAAACTCAAGGTCTGCTCCAGGCAACGGGCCGCCAGCGCCTCGGGCTGGCGACGAACCTGGGCGTCCCAGTGCCGCAGCACCAGCGGCGCGGGCTCCGGGCTGGCGGCCGGCAGTGATGGAACCGGCTGATTCAGGCTGAACAGCGGTGCCTGCGGCGCCTGCAGCAAGGCATCGAACAGCGCCAGCAGCGCCGGTACGAAACCCTCGACCGTCGCGTGCCGGTAGAGGTCGCTGGCATAGGTCAGCTCGCCATGGATCAGCGTACCGTCATCGGTGATATCCAGGGCCAGGTCGAAGTGCGTACCGTCCTTGTGCAGTGGGTATTCCGCCACGCTCAGACCCGGCAACTGGATCGAGCGCTGCTTCTGCATGCCGACGTTCTGGTTGAACTTGGCCTGGAACAGCGGGTTGTGATCCAGGTTGCGCTCAGGTGCCAGGGCATCCACCAGTTGCTCGAACGGCAACTCCTGGTGCGCCTGGGCACCGAAACTGCTTTCGCGCAGGTGGCCCAGCAGTTCAAGGAAACTCTGGCGCTCGTCGACCTCGCAACGCAGCACCTGGGTGTTGACGAAAAAGCCGATCAGGCCTTCGACTTCCGGGCGGCCGCGGTTCGCGTTCGGCACGCCGACACGGATGTCGCGCAGGCCGGACTGGCGCGAAAGAAACAGCGAATAACCGCCCAGGACCAGCATGAACAGGCTGATGCCCTGGCCGCGGGCGAAGGCATTGAGTTGCCGCGAGCGCTCGACGCCGAAGTCGAACTTCAGGGTCCGGCCCTCGAAACTCTGCGCCGGCGGCCGTGGGAAATCGGCGGCAACGTCCAGCAGCGGCTGCTCGTCGCCCAGTTGCCGACGCCAGTAGTCCAACTGCCGCTCGCCCTCGCCGGCCTCCAGCCAGCTGCGCTGCCAGATCGCATAGTCGGCGTACTGCAACGGCAGGGGCGCCAGGCCCGGCTCGCGTCCCTGGCTGAACGCCTGGTAGGCCTGGACGAACTCCCTGACCATCACGTCCATCGACCAGCCATCGGAAACGATGTGGTGCATGCTCACCACCAGCACCCACTCGTCCGCGGCCAGCCGGATCAGGCTGGCCCGCAGCAATGGTCCGTTGAGCAGGTCGAAGGGTTGCGCGGTGATCGCCCTCACCCGCTCGGCCAGCTCGGCCTCACGTGTCTCGCTGGCGCAACCCGACAGGTCCAGCCTGCTCAGCGGCACGCCCAGGTGGCCGAGGATCACCTGGCAGGGTTGCTCGCCGTCGACCTGGAACACCGTGCGCAGGACTTCGTGACGCAAGGCGATATGCTCGAAGGCGCGCTGCAGGGCCGATTCGTCAAGCCGACCCTGCAGGCGCAGACCGGCGGCCATGTTGTAGGCGGCGCTGCCGGGGTCGAGCTGCCAGAGGAACAGCAGGCGCTGCTGGGCATAGGACAAGGGGATCCGCGCCACCTCATGGCGGCTGACCGGCATCGGCAACAGGCTGAAATCCTTGCCCTCCTCGCTCAGCTTCGCCAGGAACTGCCGACGCTGCGCCAGGGGCAGGCCGATGAATCGTTTGGCGATACGTACCGCAGGGTTGCCACTCATGCTCCAAACTCCTCCAACGAACTCATGAACTGTTCCATGTCGGCCCAGTCGTTATCTGCAGCGCCCTGCGCCAGCGTCGCCAGCTCGGCGGCCAGTTCGCTCAGCAGGGGTTTCTCGAACAGGCTGCGCAGCGGCAGGCTGACCTCCAGACGGGTCTTGACCCGGGCGATCACCTGGGCCGCGAGCAATGAATGGCCACCCAACTCGAAGAAGTGGTCGTCGAGCCCGACCTGGGGTACCTGCAGCACCTCTTCCCAGATAGTCGCCAGGCAACGTTCGGTCTCGGTCTGCGGCTCGCGGTAGCTGGCCTGCAACTGGCTCGGATCGGGCACCGGCAGGGCCTTGCGGTCCAGCTTGCCGCTGGGGGTCAGCGGCATCCGCGGCAACACCAGCAGGTGCGAGGGGATCATGTAGTCCGGCAGGCGGCCCTGCAGGGAGGCCTTGACCTCAAGCCGCCAGAGGCTCTGCTGCGCCGGTTCCAGGGCCTGGTCGGGCACCAGGTAGCCGACCAGTTGCGTGCCACCGGCCAAAGGCAGAGCCAGTACCGCGGCTTCCCGCACGCCGGGACATTGCAGCAGGCGCGACTCGACTTCACCCAGCTCGATACGAAAACCGCGGACCTTGACCTGATGGTCGACCCGCCCGATGTACTCCACCGCGCCATCCTCGCGCAGGCGCGCGCGGTCGCCGGTGCGGTAAAGCCGTTCACCCGGGGTGAAGGGATCGGCGATGAAACGCTCGGCACTGAGGGCCGGCTGGCCCTGGTAGCCGCGAGCCAACCCCGGCCCGCCGATGTACAACTCGCCGACAGCACCCCGGGGCAGCAGTTCGAGGTCGCCATCGAGCACCAGCAGGCGCCGCCGGGCCAGGCCGAAACCGATGGGCACGCCGCGCCAGGACACCGCTTCGGCCGACAGCCCGGTGCAGTCATAGGTGCTGGAGACCACGGTCGCCTCGGTCGGGCCATAGGTATTGACCAGGCGCACGCCGCCCAACCCGGCCTGCGGCCACAGACGCAGGCCGTCGACGGCCATGGCCTCGCCGCCGATGTGGATCTGGCGCAGGGCGCCATAACCGGCGGGTGGGCGGGCCGCCCAGTCCTGTACCAGCAGGTGCCAGTAGGCGGCCGGCAGGTCGGCCAGGGTGATGCCATGGCGCAGGATCGCCTCGTGTAGCGTGGTGCTGTCCCACAACCGTTCATCACGCAGCACCACGCAGGCGCCCAGGCTCAGCGGCGGGAAGAACTGCTCGACAAAACCGTCGAAACTGCTGGTGGCGAACTGTAGAACCCGGTCGCTCGCCAGCAACTCACTGTACTCCGTAGCCCGGGCGACGAATTCCGCCAGCGCCTGGTGGCTGATACCGACGCCCTTGGGCCGTCCGGTGGAACCCGAGGTGTAGATGACATAGGCCAGCGACTGCGGGGCCGGCGCCAGTTCCAGATCGGCCTGGGCATAACCGCCATCATTGATCCGGTCCAGGCACAGGGCCTCGACATCGCCCAGCGGTGGCAGCCCATCCAGCCACTGGCTGTGGGTCAACAGCAGTTTCAGGCCACTGTCCTGCAGCACATGGGCCAGACGCGCCGGCGGCATCTGCGGGTCCAGCGGTACATAGGCACCGCCCGCCTTGAGCACCGCCAGAATGGCCACGGCCAGGTCCAGTGTGCGGCCGATTGCCAGCCCCACCAGCACTTCCGGGCCGACACCGTGACCACGCAGCAGGTGTGCCAGGCGGTTGGCCCGGCGATTCAGTTCGGCATAGCTCAGGCTCGGCGCCTGGGCAGCGTCGGCCAGGATCAGCGCGGTAGCGTCGGGAGTACGGCGGGCCTGGGCCTCGAACAACTGCACCATCGACAACGGGCTGTCCGCGGGTACCTCCCTCTCGTCACCACGGCCCAGCAGGTCGGCGACTTCCTCTGCCGCCAGCATCGGCAACTGGCCGATCGGCTGCTGCGGATCGCGGCACACGGCGACCAGCAGGTTGCGCCAGTGGCCGGCCAGGCGTTCGATGGTCGCGCCGTCGAAAATATCGGTGGCATAGGTGAACGCGGCAAACAGTTGCTCGCCCTCCTCGCGGGTTTCCAGCATCAGGTCGCTGGCAGCCGCATGCTGGCGGCCGTGCCCGACGCCCTGTTCCTCGTCCAGAAGGGCAACCCGCAGCCCGCTCGCCAATTGCCGACCCTGTACGTCGGTAACCAGCGGCTGATGGTTGAACATCACCTGGAACAGCGGGTTGTGGCTCTGGCTACGGGCCGGCTGCAGGGCCTCGATCAACGCATCGAACGGCAGTTCCTGATGCGCCTGCGCGCCCGCAGCGGCCTGGCGCAGACTGTGCAGCAACTCGACGAACGGGGTCTGGCCACGGACTTCACTGCGCAGCACCTGGGTGTTGACGAAAAAGCCGATCAGGCCCTCGGTCTCGCTGCGGGTGCGGTTGGCGATCAGGCCACCGACGCGGATATCGCTCTGGCCGCTGTAGCGATGCAGCAGGCTCTTGAACGAGGCCAGCAGCACCACGAACAGCGACACACCCTGACGCTGGGCCAGGGCCTTGAGCTGCTGGCGCAGGTCGCTGTCGACCCGTACTTCCAGGCGTGCACCACGATGGCTGGCCTGGGCCGGGTGCGGCCGGTCGGTGGGCAGTTCGAGCACCGGATGCTCTTCCCCCAGGTGCTCGCGCCAGTAGGCCAGTTGCCGCGCCTGCTCGCCGGCTTCGAGCCAGCTGCGCTGCCACAGTGCGTAGTCACGGTAGTGCACGGCCAGGGCCGGCAGCTCGGCCGTGGAGCCGGCCACGCAGGCGTCGTAGCAACGGCTGAATTCCTCGATCAGGATGTTCATCGACCAGCCGTCGGCGATGATGTGGTGCAGCGTCAGCAATAACACCTGTTCCTGTTCGGCCAGGCGCAGCAGGCGGATGCTCAGCAGGGGTCCCTGCTGCAGGTCGAACGCCTGTCCGGCCTCGTCGGCCATGATCTGCCGGGCACGGACACGACGCTGCGCCTCGTCCAGTTGCTGCAGATCGTCAACCCGTACCGTCGCCGCCCTCGCCGGGGCGACCCGCTGGAACGCCCGCTCACCGTCCTGGCCGAAGGTGGTGCGCAGGCATTCGTGCCGGGCGATCAGGGCACTGAAGGCCTGCTCCAGCGCCGCCAGGTCCAGCGGCCCCTGCAAGCGCACCGCCATCGGCAGGTTGTAGGCCGCGCTGCGGGGATCGAGCTGCCAGAGAAACCACATGCGCTGCTGGGCGTAGGACAGGCCGTCCCGCTCGGCGACACCCTCGCAGGCGGCGATGGGCAGCAGCGAAAAGTCGACCCCCTCCCGATCCATGGCAGCCAGGAAGAGACTGCGCTTGTCCTGGGGCAGCTCGATGAAACGGCGAGCGAGTTTCTGTGCGTCTTGGGGCTTCATGTGAGAGGGTCCTTGCTGATCGGCGGCACGGCCGGTGGGGCCTGGTCGTATCAACAAGGACGAACCGCCAACCCGAGGATTTAGCGTGCCGGCCGGCGGTTTCTCGGGTAGGGCGAAGGAGAGTGGTAGAAATCTGCGGATCGATGCGGCAATCGGGACGGGCGGCGTCAACCGGCGGGTTGCGAATAGCCTTCGGCCATCGCCACCACCACCTTGCGCTTGCCGGTGAATGGCGAACGGGCGTGGGCGGCGAGCATGTTGTCGAGCATCAGCACGTCGTTTTCCTGCCAGGGGAAGCTGATGGTGCATTCGTCCAGCACCCCACGCACCTCGTCGAGCAGGTCGACCTCGATGGCCGAGCCGTCACCGTAGTAGACGTTGCGCGGCAGGTCCTCCTCGTCCACCACATCGAGCAGCGTCTCGCGCACCTCGGGCTGCAGGTTGGAAACATGGAACAGGTGCGCCTGGTTGAACCAGACCATTTCCCGGGTCACCGGGTGATGCGCCACCACCTGGCACCGCTGGCGGGTACGCAACTCGCCGTCATCCTTCCACTCGCATTCGATGGCGTGGGCCCGGCAGTAGGCCTCGACCACCGCCTCGTCCTCGGTGTTGAACACCTGGCTCCAGTCCACGTCCAGGCCGTTGCCGTAGTTGCGCACGTACATCAGGCCCTTGCTGACCAGCCGTTCGCGAATCCGTGCCGGCACCCGGCGATAGACTTCCCGACTGTCACAGATCGGCGTTTCGCCACCGGTCTGGGCCGCGATCATGCTGTAGAACCAGATCTTCATCGGCCACTCGAGGGTGTAGGCCTGCTCGTTGTGCAGCGGGATGCTCTGGTGCGCCGGGTATTCGGTGGAGGTGTACACCCCCTTGGTCACGTTGCTGCGCGGAGTCGAGCCGAACTCATAGTTGAGCAGCGGGTGACCGAAGGCTGCGGCGAACTCGCGAAAGGCCTCGGCGCCGCCGACCTCGAAACCGCGCAGCAGCACACCACCAGCCCGATACAGGTGCTGGTCGATCAGCACCTTGCACTCGGCGAATGCCTCGCGCAGGTCAAGCCCGGGCTCAGGCGCCTGGATCAGCATGGGCAAGGTGCCCGAACCGGTCAGCAACGGCCGGATATCCAAACTCAACGCATTGTTCATGACGACTCTTCTCCCTTGATCCTCGGCCGCCGCCCCAACGCCCGAACGCGGGATACAGCGGGTTTCACAGGAGGGAACGGATGGTCGAGGGGGAAAATTAGCCGGTACCGGACGCCGGCTGTCGGCCGCTGAAACATTTACTTTCATATAGCCCTGCGTTTTTTGCCCGCTCATTCGTCTCATCAAGATGCAGCCGTTCGCGTAGGCAAAAGCCACGACCGGTTTTTTCGGGTGCGCGGCTCCCTCTCAGGCCCCGCACCCTCCTCCGATGTCGAGAATCCGCTTTCCATGTCCAAGAAGTCACGTTCGAAAATCTGGTTCCTGGTCCATAGCTGGCTGGCGCTACCCATCTGGTTCTTTGTCCTGATCGTCTGCGTCACCGGCACCCTGGCCGTGGTCAGCCAGGAGATCGTCTGGCTGGCCAACCCGGATATCCGCGCCAGCAAGCCTGGCGATGACGCGCCCTTGCTCAGTTACGACCAGGTACTGGCCGCCATCAAGAAGAATGAGCCCGAGTTGATCGTGCAGTCGATCCAGCGCCCGGACGAAAGCCACTTCGCCCTGCTGGCCGATATCGGCTACCCGGACGGACGTTCGGTGACGGTCTACGTCAACCCCTATACCGGGGTGATCCAGGGCATCAGCCCGCCGTTCAACTTCAAGAACTTCACCCGCGCCCTGCACGGCTGGTGGCTGGTGCCGTTCACCGACGGCTACAGCTGGGGCTGGTACCTGGTGTCGCTGCTGGGGATACCGATGCTGGCTTCGTTGATCACCGGCCTGGTGGTGTACAAACGCTTCTGGAAAGGCTTTTTCAAGCCGACCCTGCGCTTCAACCATGGGGCCCGGATCTTCTGGGGTGACTTCCATCGGTTGAGCGGTATCTGGTCGATCTGGTTCATCGCGGTAATCTCCATCACCGGCACCTGGTTCCTGATCCAGGCCATTCTCGCCGACAACCAGGTCAGCATCGCCACCCGGCCCATCCCGGCCATCATCTCCCACGACAGTGCGCCACTGATGCCCAATGGCAGACCGGCACCCCGGCTCGGTGCCGACGAGGCCCTGCGTATCGCCCAGGAGCGGGTTCCCGGGCTGGACGCCAGTTTCATCAGCCTGCCGGGCAATGCCTACAGTGCCTTCGAGGTCGGCGGCCGCAGCTGGTACCCGCTGATGTACCAGACCCTGGAACTGAACCCCTACACCGGCAAGATCGAGCAGTCGCGCCTGCTGTCGGACCGTACGGGCCTGGAGTTCGTCACCGAGTCGATGCGCCCGCTGCACACCGGTGACTTCGGCGGGTTGTGGGTCAAGCTGATCTGGTTCTTCTTCGGCCTGCTGCTGAGCATGATGGTGCTCAGCGGCCTGCTGATCTGGAGCAAGCGTACCGCCCTGGCCACGCTCAATGCCCTCAAACGCGGCAACAAGGCCGAACGGGCCGAAAAGGCCAGGCCCCGTAGCGCCCTCGGCACCGAAACTCCGGAGGTCAACCTGTGAGCAAGGCTGAAGCAGCACATCCGATCTCGCCCCTGAACCGCCTCTGGCACAAGTGGCGCTTTCACCTGAACATTCTGCTGGTGCTGATCCCGCTGGGCTTCATGCCGCGCTACTTCTCGGACGCGGCGCTGTTTCGTGGCGACACCGGACTGGGCCAGCACGTCCACGAGCTGCAGGCCGGGCCCTGGAGCCTGCAACTGGCCGAGCTGTGGGATGAAGCGCCGCGCCGCGATGGTCCCGCCGGCTACTTCAAGAGTTTCAATGCCACGCTCTGCGCCCAGTGCGTCGGGCAGGTCAAGGCCACCTACCTGCGCGTCGGCAAGCCCCGCAGCCTGCGGGCAGCCGGGGTGATTTTCTTCGGCACCCCCTACCGCATGGGCGCCGTCGTGCCGATCCCGCAGAACACCACCGACGACGCCGAGCTGTGGGTCACCCTCGAAGGCTGGGACGGCTCGGTACACCAGGCCTCCGTCCCCCTGAGCAAGGCTTCGCCACAAACCATTGCCTGGCTGAAAAAACAAGGTACCCGCCCATGAGCCCACGACCTCGCTTCCTCTCCCCACGCGTCCTGCGCCAGTCGTTGGCCGGTAGCGCACTGCTGGCAGCCGCCGCTTTCAGCCTGAATGCCTGGGCCCACAACCCGATGTGCGAGTGCAAGCAGATCGACGCCGAGCAGATCCAGTGCAAGGGCGGTTTTTCCGATGGCAGCGGCGCCGCTGGCGTCACCCTGGACGTGATCGGCTATGACGAAACCGTACTGCTGCCCGGCAAGCTGGGCGATGACTCGACGCGGACCTTCAAGAAACCCGATGGCGACTTCTACGTGCTGTTCGACGCCGGCCCCGGCCACGTCGTGGAAGTGGACAAGGCGGACATCGAAACCCCATGAGTACATCCACCACCCAGGTCGTGCGCCCCGCCGGTGCCGGCCATGAAACCCTCTATGTGCTGCTGTTCTGCCTGATCGTGCTGCTGGTCGCCGGTTCCGTGGTGGCGCTGCACGGCGAGAAACCGGATGTCGCCGCGCTCGCGCCCCATCAACTGGACGCCCGCCGTGACCTCACGCCGGGCGAACAGGGCATCTACGCCGACCTGCGGGTCACCCTCGACGAGATCCGCCTGTTGCAGCAGGACCAGCAGGAACTGCCCTCCCCCGCACAACTGGCCGAAGAAGGTTTTGCGCCCTTCGTCCAGGATGCCAGTTCGGTCAGCCGCGGCGGCCACACCTGGCAGTTGCTGGAGCAGCATGCCTACCTCGGCCTGAGCCAGGTCACGACGACGGCCGGCTCGTTCCTGATGCGGGTGGGCAACGACACCAACGCCGCGCCGGATATCTGGCTCAGCCGCGGCAACGGCCCGGCCGCGCCCGGCGACCTCACCGACAGCGCCCTGATCGCCGCCGGCTGGCAGCAGGTGGTCGCGCAATTCGACGCCGGCGTGACCCGCCAGCACCGGCACTGAGCCGCTCCAAAGACCGTTAACCCGGAGAAGATCGTCCTCTCATGTCCATTTCAGCCCTGTTCAGCCGCCGTCGCCTGCTCCTGGCCCTGCTGCTCGCACCGCTCCTGTCGACCTTCCAGGTCCACGCCGACACCGCCAAGCGCCTGCGCATCGGCATCACCCTGCACCCCTACTACAGTTACGTCGCCAACATCGTCGGCGACAAGGCCGAAGTGGTGCCGCTGATTCCAGCCGGTTTCAACCCCCATGCCTATGAGCCACGGGCCGAGGACATCAAGCGTATCGGTACCCTGGACGTGATCGTGCTCAACGGAGTCGGTCACGACGACTTTGCCGACCGCATGATCGAGGCCAGTGAAAAACCGCAGATCCCGCTGATCGAGGCCAACGAGAACGTGCCGTTGCTGGCCGCCACCGGCATCGCCGCCCGCGGCGCCGGCAAGGTGGTCAACCCGCACACCTTCCTGTCCATCAGCGCCTCCATCGCCCAGGTCAACAACATCGCCCGCGAGCTGGGCAAGCTCGATCCGGACAACGCCAAATTCTATACCGCCAACGCCCGCGCCTACGGCAAGCGCCTGCGCCAGCTGCGCGCCGACGCCCTGGCCAAGCTGACCCAGGCGCCCAACGCCGACCTGCGGGTAGCCACCGTGCATGCGGCCTATGACTACCTGCTGCGCGAGTTCGGCCTGGAGGTCACCGCGGTGGTCGAGCCGGCCCATGGCATCGAGCCGAGCCCGAGCCAGTTGAAGAAGACCATCGACCAACTGCGCGAGCTGGATGTGAAGGTGATCTTCTCGGAACTGGACTTCCCGTCCACCTATGTCGAGACCATCCAGCGCGAGTCCGGGGTGAAGCTCTACCCGCTGTCGCACATTTCCTATGGCGACTACACCGCCGACAAGTACGAGAAGGAAATGCGCAACAACCTCGACACCGTGGTCCGGGCGATCCAGGAGGCTGGCGCATGACCGCCGCCGAGAGCATCGAGCGCGTCGCCAGCGGGCCGACCCTGGACTTCGACACGATCGGCCTGACCCTGGGCCGCACCACCATTCTCGACAACGTCAGCTTCCAGGTCCGTCCCGGCCACGTGCACGCCCTGGTCGGCCCCAACGGCGGCGGCAAGAGCTCGCTGATCAAGACCCTGCTCGGGCAGATGCCGCACCAGGGTCGCCTGAGCCTGCAATGGCAAGGCGCACCGGGCACCATCGGCTACGTTCCCCAGGCCCTGGAATTCGACCGCGGCCTGCCGATGACCGTCGACGACTTCATGGCTGCCATGTGCCAGCGTCGCCCGGCATTCCTTGGCCTGTCCCGGCATTTCGCCGGGGCCATCGGCAAGGCACTTGAGCGGGTCGGCATGCAGGACAAGCGCAAGCGGCGCATGGGCGCCCTGTCCGGTGGCGAGCGCCAGCGGGTGCTGCTGGCCCAGGGCTTGATCCCGCCGCCACAACTGCTGGTGCTCGACGAGCCGATGTCGGCGCTGGACGAAGCCGGCATTCAGGTGTTCGAGCGCCTGCTCGGTGACTGGCGCCGCGCCGGCATCACCGTGCTGTGGATCGAACACGACCTGGAGGCGGTCAAGCGCCTGGCCGACCGGGTCACCGGCCTCAACCGGCGCATCCTGTTCGATGCCACCCCTGCCGAGGCACTGACCCCGGAGCGCCTGCTGACGCTGTTCTCCACCCATCCACGCAGCGAGGGTGTCCGACCATGAGCTATGAAGCCTTTCGCCTGATGATCCAGGGCTGGGCCACCGACGGCCTGCTGCCAGCCGCGCTGGCCTACGGTTTCGTGATCAACGCGCTGCTCGCCGGCCTGCTGATCGGCCCGGTGCTGGGCGGCCTCGGCACCCTGGTGGTGGTCAAGCGTTTCGCGTTCTTCTCCGAGTCGGTGGGCCACGCGGCGCTGACCGGTGTGGCCATCGGTATCCTGCTCGGCGAGCCCTACACCGGCCCCTACGGCAGCCTGTTCGGCTACTGCCTGCTGTTCGGCGTGTTGCTCAACTACCTGCGCAACCGCACCGGGCTGGCCCCGGACACGCTGATCGGAGTGTTCCTCTCGGTGTCCCTGGCCCTCGGCGCCAGCCTGCTGCTGGTGCTGGCCGGCAAGATCAACGTGCACATCCTGGAAAACGTGCTGTTCGGTTCGGTGCTGACGGTCAACGGCAACGACCTGCTGGTGCTGCTGGTGGTCGGCGCGCTGGTGCTGGGCCTGAGCCTGCCGCTGTACAACCGCATCATGCTGGCCAGCTTCAACCCGCAACTGGCGGCGGTGCGCGGCGTCGCGGTGAAGGCCCTCGACTACCTGTTCGTGGTGCTGGTGACCCTGATCACCGTAGCCGCGGTCAAGGTCATCGGCGCGATCCTGGTCGGTGCCCTGCTGGTGATTCCGGCCGCTGCCGCCCGCCTGCTCAGCCAATCGCTCAAGGGCTTCTTCTGGATTTCCGTGGCGATCGCCACCGTCAGCACCCTGAGCGGCATCCTGCTGCCGATCCTGTTCGACCTGCCCGTGCCGTCCGGCGCGGCGATCATCCTGATGGCCGGTATCGCCTTCGCCCTGGCGGCGATCGCTCGTGGCACCGTGCCCAGCCTCAAAGGGAATATTGGATAAATGCCGAATTTTCGCCCCCTCGTCCTGGCCCTGCTGCTGGGCGGCCTGTACAGCAGCGTATCGTTCTCCAGCCAGGCACCGATGCCGATCAACGCCAATCACGGCCTGGGCACGGTAGCCCTGCACGCCAGTAGCGAAAACCCGCCGGTGCGCATTCTGGCCAGCCTGCCGGTCACCTATGGCCTGGGCGAAATCCTGCTCAAGGACAGTGGCGTCGAGCTGCAGCGTGCCGCCGACGCCAACCTGCCGGGCAGCCGCCAGAGCGCCTACTTCAGCGGCCGTGGCGCGCCGGCCCTGCAGAAGCTGGCCAACCAGGCCGACGCGGTGATCGGCCTGCGCTCGCTGTGGCCCGACGACCCGCTGTACATCATGGCCCGACGCAGCAATGTGCGCATTGTCGAGGTCGACGCCGCACGTCCGGTGGACGGCGGTCTGCCGGGCATCGCGGTACAGCCGGGCAAGGGCACCGACGGTCTGAACAGCCAGCCGTGGCTGTCGAGCAACAACCTGGGGCGCATGGCCGATGTGACCGCCGCCGACCTGGTGCGCCTGGCACCCGCCGCCAAGCCAAGGATCGAGAGCAACCTGGCGACCTTCAAGCAGCGCCTGCTCAAGCTCAGCGCCGACAGCGAGACACGCCTGGCCAAGGCCGACAACCTCAGTGTGTTCAGCCTCTCCGAGCGCTTCAACTACCTGGTGGGCGGGCTCAACCTGGAACTGATCCAGGTCGATGCGCGCAGCGACGAGCAGTGGACCCCCGAGGCCCTGGCGAAACTGAGCGCAACCCTCAAGGACGCCGATGTGAAGCTGGTGCTGGACCACCGCCAGCCGCCGGAAACGGTGAAGGCGGCGATTGCCAAGGCCGGTAGTACTCTGCTGGTGCTCGAGACCGAGAGCGTCGACCCGTTGACCGGGCTAGAAGAGTCGATCAGGCAGGTGCTGGATACCTTGGTGCCGATCTAGCCTGTGGGTGCCTGTCAGTTTTTTTGGGGGGGGAGGCAGGGCCCATTCGCGGGCAAGCCCGGCTCCTACAGACTTGTGGCGTATGTAAGTTTTGTGTACGACACAAACCTGTAGGAGCCGGGCTTGCCCGCGAATGGGCCAGTTCACGCACCCAACAAAAAAGGCACCTTCACCGGTGCCTTTCCTTTTTCGAGGGTGGCAATCAGGCCACCTGGGCGTCCATCTTCTGGCGCAGGCTCAAGGGCCGCATGTCCGTCCAGACTTCCTCGATGTAGGCCAGGCACTCCTTCTTGAAGCCGCTCTTGCCCACGGCTCGCCAGCCATTGGGGATCGCCTTGTAGTCCGGCCAGATCGAATACTGCTCCTCGTGGTTGACCACCACCTGAAAGACGATGTCATCGCGGTCGAATACTGAAGTCATTGCGGTTCTCCATGAGAGTGGGTTGAGGCCGCGCCAGTTGCGTGGCACTCGTGTAGTTGAAGACGTTCGGCCCCGGTAAAAAATTAGAGCTGGAGCAGAGCGGCCTCCAGGGCCTGCCCGAAGATCCGGGCCACTTCGTCGACCTGGGCGGCAGTGATCACCAGCGGCGGCAGGAAACGCACCACCCCGCCATGCCGCCCGCCCAGTTCGAGAATCAGGCCACGCCTGAGGCACTCACGCTGAAGCAACGGCGCCAGACGCGGCAAGGCCGGTGGGTGCCCCTGGGCATCCGGGGTGCCATCCGGATCGACCAGTTCGACCCCCATCATCAGCCCGCGTCCACGAATATCCCCCAGGTGCGGGAAATCGCGCTGCAACAGGCGCAGATGCTCGCCCAGGCGCTCACCCATGGCCGCCGCGTGAGCCGGCAGATCATGCTCCTTGAGATAACGCATCACCGCGGAACCTGCGGCCATGGCCATCTGGTTGCCACGGAACGTCCCGGCATGGGCACCGGGTGCCCAGGTGTCGAGCCAGTCACGGTAGACCATCACCGCCAGCGGCAGGCTACCGCCGATAGCCTTGGACATCACTACCACGTCCGGAACGATACCGGCATGTTCGAAGGCGAACATCTTGCCGGTACGTCCGAAGCCGCTCTGGATCTCGTCGACGATCAGCGCCACGCCGGCCTTCTCGGTGATCCGACGCAGGCCGCGCAGCCAGTCGAGGTCCGCCGGGATCATGCCACCCTCGCCCTGCACCGCTTCGACGATGATCGCCGCCGGCAGTTGCACGCCACCCTCGGGATCGTTCAGCAGGTTCTCCAGGTAATGCAGGTTGACCTTGACCCCGGCCGCACCACCGAGGCCGAACGGACAGCGGTAGTCGTACGGATAAGGCAGGAACTGCACACCGTTACCCAGCAGCGCACCCAGCGGTTTCTTCGGGCCCAGGCTGCCCATCAGGCTCAGCGCGCCCTGGCTCATGCCGTGGTAGGCGCCCTGGAACGACAGCACGGTACTGCGCCCGGTGGCGGTACGTACCAGCTTGAGGGCGGCTTCCACCGCATCGGTACCGGTCGGACCGCAGAACTGGATCTTCGCTTCCCTGGCCAGGGCTTCGGGCAGCAGGCCGAACAGGTCCTGGACGAACTGGTCCTTGACCGGCGTGGTGAGGTCGAGGGTGTGCAGGGGCAGTTCATCGGCCAGCACCTGCTGGATCGCCTCGATCACCACCGGATGGTTGTGCCCCAGCGCCAGGGTGCCGGCACCCGCCAGGCAATCGATGAAACGACGGCCTTCGACATCCTCGACATACAGGCCCTTGGCCCGCTTGAGTGCCAGGGGAATGCGCCGCGGGTAGCTGCGCGCATTGGACTCCTGGCGGCTCTGCCGGGCCAGCAGCGGCGATTCGTCGAACTGGTAGAGTGTTTCCGCCGTGGGCTGGTCGGCATGGACCGGCGGCTTTTCGATAAGGCTGGTAGCGACTGACATCTCTCGATCCCTCAATACGCGGGTGGGGTGGCCAAAACCTTGATCCGCGCGCGGACACATGCGCGCGGATTGCATGTTCTGGAAACGCACCAGCGAGGCAGGGATTTACACCTGCCGGGGGATTTTTGAGTGGGTCGAAGCAGCGGCTGGGGGAGATATCCTGCCTCGGGTTGCTGCTGGCCTGTTCTCGAATAAATCCGCGAACAGGCCCCTCAAACCAGCGGCTTGCGCATGGGAATCGCGGTCAGCCCCATGGCACTGAACGCCCGCTCCGTCTGCCGATACCCCAGTTGCCGGTAGAAACCCTCGGCGGTCAGGGTGCTGTTGAGCCATGCCGTGCCATGCCCTGTCGTCGCCAGCCAGGCTTCGAGCCCGGCCACCAGCGCCCGTCCGACGCCACGCCGAAACCATTCCGGCTGCACGTAGCACAACAGGATGCGCCCATCGTCACGCGCCATGCCCACGCCCGCCGGCCTGCCCCGCAGATGGGCCAGGTTCAGGTACAGGCGTGGATCGGCCAGCCAGGGCCGCACATGCCCGATACTGCGGCTGCGGGTCCAGGCCTCGACCCGCGCGGGCTCGTTGCGATGGTCAAGCGAACAGCCGATCCGGATCGAGCGCAGGAGTATCCGGCTGATGATCCCGGCATCGGCGGCGACGGCCGGGCGAATGTCGATAGCAGTGTCCATGGCGCATGACCTCAATCCGTTGAGCGACAGGCGTCAGACGATACTGCCACGGGCCACGCCCGGGCGAGCCGGGCGCGGTGACAGGATTTTTCAGGCCACTATGTGGCCTGCAGGGGCATGGTCAGTTCGACCCGCAGGCCGTCCGGCCGGCTGTCGAAATGCAGCACGCAACCGCAGCGCTGGACGATCGCCTGGACGATCGCCAGGCCCAGGCCACAACCGGTGCTCTTGCCGTTACGCCAGAAGCGCTGGGTCAGGTGCTGCAGGTCATCCTCGGCGATACCCGGACCATGGTCGCGCACCTGGAAGCGCACGCGATTGCCGGTGGTTTCCACGTTCAACTCCACCGGCGCATCCCCCGGCGTGTGGCGCAGGGCGTTGTCCAGCAGGTTGCGCAAGGCGGCAATCGACAGGGTCGACGGCATTTCCAGCGGTGCCGAGGAACAAGGCTCCTGCAGGTGCAACTCGATACGCTGCCGGTCGCCGTTGGCCGAATCCTGGATCGCCAGGCGCGCCACCTGTTCGGCGGTGCATTGCACGCCGTCGTCGAACGACAGGCTGCCTTCGACCCGGGCCAGCAGCAGCAACTGTTCCAGGGTCCGATGCAGGCGGTCGGCCCCCGCCTCGGCATGGGCCAGGGATTGGTCGCGGGCCGCGCCTTCGGTCATGCGCGCCACCTGCAGGTGGGTCTTGATCGCCGTCAGCGGACTGCGCAGCTCATGGGCGGCATCGCCGGTCAGCCGGCGTTCGCGCTCGATGGCCTTGCCGATGCGCTGCAAGAGCTGGTTCTGGGTTTCCAGCAGGGGTTTCAACTCGCTGGGCAACGGATGGATCTGCAACGGCTCGAGGGAATCCGGGCTGCGTCGCTTCAGCGCGTCGCGCATGCGCTTGAGCGGCGCCAGCCCCTGGCCGAGCCCCAGCCAGAGCAGGAACAGGCAGACCAGCAGCGCAACACCCACCGGCACCGAGGCCGCCAGCAGCACCGACAGGTTCAGAGCCTCGCGCTCGACCTGACGGTCGGCGGTGGTGATGTGGATATCGCCCCGTACCAGGGTGAAGGTACGCCAAGGCGCGCCATCGATCATCTGGTCATGGAAGCCGACACTGTGGGCCTCCAGGGCCTGCTCGGGGTTGTTATGGCTGCGGGCCAGCACTTCGCCCCGCAGGGAACTGACCTGGCAGGCCATGCCGCCGGTGATATTGAGCTGCTCGGAACTGAAATGCGTGACATCGCCCCTGCCCGACATCATCGGCAACTGCTCCATCAGCCCGGCCACCATCCGTGCCGAAGCCACCAGGCGCTGGTCGAGGGAGAACATCATCTGGTGGCGCAGGTCGCTGAGCATCCAGGTCGCGGCCAGGGCCCAGATCAGGATGAACGCCGAACCGATGGTCAGGCTCAGGCGCAGCCGCAGGCTCATCATGCTTCTCCGTCACCCGCCGGCCCGAGGCGGTAGCCCAGGCCGCGTACGGTCTCGACGATGCCGTTGCCCAGCTTGCGGCGCAGATGATGGATATGCACGTTGAGAGCGTTGCTTTCCAGCTCGTCGCTGAAACCATAGACGCTGTCCTTGAGCTGCTCGCTGGACAGCACGCGGCCACGGTTGTGCAACAGCGCCTGCAACAGCGCCTGCTCGCGGCGCGAGAGGTCCACCGACTGGCCATTCAATGTGGTCACCCGGCTGCTCGGGTCGTAGCTGAGCGGGCCGTGCTCGATGAGGTTGACGCTGCGCCCGGCGACCCGGCGCAGCAGGGTCTGCAGCCGGGCGAACAGTTCACGCAGGTCGAACGGCTTGAGCAGGTAGTCGTCGGCACCGGCCTGCAGTCCATCGACCCGGTCGGTCACCGAATCGCGGGCAGTGAGGATCAGCACCGGCAGTTCCAGCCCCTTGCTGCGCAACTGGGTCAGCAGCCGCAGGCCGTCCTCGTCGGGCAGGCCGAGATCGAGCACCATCACGTCGAACTGCGCCGCACGCAGCATCGCCCGCGCCGCGGCCGCCGTGGCGACATGCTCCACGGTCATGCCCTGGGCGGCAAGGCCGGCGACGATGCCGCTGGCAATCAACTCATCGTCTTCGCAAACCAGTACGTGCATGGGGTTACCTGTGCAAATATGTCCATTGAAACCCGGACGGATTAAGCGGCGATTATGCCGTGACTCCGTAAAGATAGTAACGTTCGCGCCCGCCACAGCAACCGCTGGGGCGGGTTAATGATCGGTTAATCGCTGGCCAGCACTCTTGGCCGGACAAGCTTGTGCACCAAGGACTTTTTTATGCGTTGGGTGTTGCCCCTTTTTTTCCTGATCTTCGCCAGCCTGGCCCAGGCCGGCAACGATCCGTTCGCGGTGAAAAAGCCGGAGTTCCCCCCGGCCAATCAGGTTTTCGTCTTCAATTCGGAGAAATTGGCCTCCGGTCAGACCCGCCTGTACTGGCAGATCAGCGAGGGTTACTACCTGTATCAGAAGCGCCTGAAATTCGACGGCCTGGACCCGGGGCACCGCCCCGCGCTGCCCGAGGCCCTGGCGCACAGCGATGAATTCTTTGGCGACCAGCCGGTGTATCGCACCGAACTGGAAGTGCTGATCCCGGCCGATGCCCGTGGCAAGGTCAACGTCGGCTGGCAGGGTTGCGCCGATGCCGGGCTGTGTTACCCGCCCCAGACCCAGGTGGTCGATCTCGGCGACCTGGCGACAACACCACAGAAAGCGGCAACGTCCAGCCAGCCGGCACAAGCCCGGGACCAGTCCCTGGCCAGCAGCCTGAGCCAGCAGACGCTGGGCTGGAGCCTGCTGGCCTTCTTCGGCCTCGGCCTGCTGCTGGCCTTTACCCCCTGCACCCTGCCGATGTTGCCGATTCTCGCCGGCATCGTGGTCGGCAGCGGCGCCAGCCCAAGGCGCGGTTTCGCCCTCGCCGGCAGCTATGTGCTGAGCATGGCGCTGGTCTACGCCGGCCTGGGCGTGCTCGCCGCGCTGCTCGGCGGCAACCTGCAGGCCTTCCTGCAACAGCCCTGGTTGCTGGGCAGCTTTGCCACCCTGTTCGTGGTGCTGGCCTTGCCGATGTTCGGTTTCTTCGAACTGCAGTTGCCCGGGGCCGTGCGCGACCGCCTGGAACGCGCCGGCCAGGGTCGTCGCGGTGGCAGCCTGGTCGGTGCCGGGATCATCGGCGCGCTGTCGGCGCTGCTGGTCGGTCCGTGCATGACCGCGCCGCTGGCCGGCGCCCTGCTGTACATCGCCCAGAGCGGCAACGTGCTGCTCGGCGGCCTGGTGCTGTTCAGCCTGGGCATCGGCATGGGCCTGCCACTGTTGCTGCTGGTGACCGTGGGCAATCGCTTTCTGCCCAAGCCGGGACTGTGGATGGACCGGGTCAAGGCGCTGTTCGGCTTCCTGTTCCTCGGCACCGCGATCGTGATGATTCGGCCGGTGGTGCACGAATCGCTGTGGCTCGGCCTGTGGGGTGCATTGGCGCTGGTGGTGGCCCGCTCGCTCTGGGTACTGGCACGGCAGCCCGGGCGCCTGGCGCTGTCGGCTGCCTGCCTCAGCCTGCTGCTGGGCCTGTGGGGCAGCCTGCTGGTGATCGGCGCCGCCGGTGGCGGCACTGACCTGTGGCGTCCGCTGCAGGTCTACACCGGGGGTAGCGGCCAGAGCGCGGTGAACCCTGCCAGCTTCGTCACCGTCAGCGAGCCGGCCGCGCTGCAGCGTGAACTGGACGCGGCCAAGGCCGGCGGGCGGTGGACGCTGGTGGATTACTACGCCGACTGGTGCGTGTCGTGCAAGGTCATGGAGAAACAGGTGTTCGGCAAGCCTGAGGTGATCGCGGCGCTGCGCGATGTGCACCTGGTGCGCCTGGACGTGACCCACGACAACGCCGCCAGCCAGGCACTGCTGGGCCGCTTCGAAGTGCCCGGCCCGCCGACCCTGCTGTGGATCGCCCCCGACGGCAGCGAGCGCCGGGCCAGCCGCATCACCGGCGAAATCGACGCCGGCGGTTTCCTGCAGAACTGGAATAGCACACGGGATGCCCGCTAATGCTGACCCTGACCCTCGGAACCTTCGCCCTGTCGATCAACCATCTGCTGTTGCTGCTGGCCCTCGCCCTGGCGACGCTGGTCGGCTGGTGGGTGGCCAAACGCGGTGGCGACAACCCGGAGTCGGTGCTGTTCAGCCTGTTCATCCTGGGCCTGCTGGCTGCCCGTGGCAGTTTCGTGATCGCCTACTGGAGCTACTTCCGCAACGATCCGCTGCAGATCCTCGATATCCGTGACGGCGGTTTCCTGCCCTGGCCCGGCCTGCTGGCGATCGTGCTCGGCGCCGTGGCCTGGGCCTGGCGCCGGCCGGCGCTGCGCAAGCCGCTGGGCTTCGGCCTGGGTAGCGGCCTGGCGTTCTGGCTGCTGGCGAGCTTCTCCACGACATTCTACGAGCAAGGCTCCCGCCTGCCGGCCATTACCCTGCTCAATGCCGACGGCCAGACAGTGCGTTTGAGCGACTACCAGGGCGGGCCCCTGGTGATCAACCTCTGGGCCACCTGGTGCCCACCCTGCCGCCGGGAAATGCCGGTATTGCAAAAGGCCCAGCGCGAGCGCCAGGACGTGACCTTCCTGTTCGTCAACCAGGCCGAGAGCATGCAAAGCGTAACCACCTTCCTCATGACCCAGGGCCTGAACCTCGACAACGTGCTGTTCGATGGCACCGGCCAACTGGCACAAAGCGTCGGTTCCATGGCCCTGCCCACCACCCTCATGTACAACGCCGAAGGCCAACTGCTCGGCAGCCACCTGGGCGAATTGTCCGAGGCCAGCCTGGCCCGCGCCCTGGAGAACTTCGGTCCGCCACACCCCAACAAGGCCGTTCCGGCCACAGCAAGGAACCCGCTATGCCCTTCCACCGCCATCTGCTGAACCTGACCCTGGGCAGCGCCATCGGCGCCCTGCTGCTGCAGGCGCCCGTCCGGGCCGAGGAACTGCCCGCGCCGATCAGGAGCATTGAAGCCAAGGGCGCCAAAATCGTCGGCAGCTTCGATGCACCCGCCGGCCTGCGCGGCTATGCCGCCCAGTACCAGAACCGTGGCATGGCCCTGTACCTGACGGCCGATGGCAAGCATGTGATCGCCGGCAACCTGTATGACGCCGACGGCAAGGACCTGAGCCAGGCGCCGTTGCAGAAACTGGTGTACGGGCCGATGTCCAGGCAGGTCTGGGGCCAGATGGAAAAGAGCAACTGGATCGAGGACGGCAAGCCGGATGCACCGCGCATCGTCTATCTGTTCAGCGACCCGAACTGCCCCTACTGCAACATGTTCTGGGAGCAGGCCCGGCCCTGGGTCGAGTCCGGCAAGGTGCAGTTGCGGCACATCATGGTCGGAATCATCCGTGAAGACAGCCCGGCCAAGGCCGCCGCGCTGTTCGCCGCCAAGGACCCGCAACAAGCCCTGCACGACCATGAGAAGGCCGGCAAGGGCAGTTCGCTCAAGCCGCTGGCGAAGATTCCGGCGGATATCCAGGCCAAGCTCGACGCCAACACGAAGCTGATGGATGAGCTGGAATTGTCGGCCACGCCGTCGATCTTCTACCTCGACGCCAATGGCGACCTGCAACAGCAACAGGGCGCGCCGTCGCCGGACAAGCTGGTGAAGATTCTCGGGCCGAAGTGACCCTGCCGGCGATATCGGCCACGACCCCACACCTGTCGGAGCAGGGCTTGCCCGCGAAGCTTTTGGCGGCCTCGAGGGCCCTTTCGCGGGCAAGCCACGCTCCTACAGGCACCGAACCAGTAGTATCGATCGTTCCCACGCCCCGCGTGGGAATGCAGCCAGTTGACGCTCCCACACAGAGCATGGGAGCGATCGACAAGTGTCTCAGGGTTTTACAGCCCCTCCAGCTCCGCCATCAGGTCGCTCAGCCGATCGACCTTCTCCTCGCTGATCCCATCGGCCTGCAAACCGTCGATATAGCCGGCCAATTCCTCCACCGTGCTGCACTCGAACATCGCCCGCAACGGCACATTGCGCTGCAGGGTCTTTTGCACCCGCGACGCGATCTGCGTAGCCAGCAGCGAATGCCCGCCCAGCTCGAAGAAGTTGTCCCGCACACCGACCCGTTCGACCTTAAGCACCTCGGCCCAGATCGCCGCCAGCGTCTGCTCCAGCTCGTTGCGCGGTGCCAGGTAGTCCTGGCCCTGCAACTGGCCGATCTCCAGCGCCGGCAACAACCTGCGGTCGAGCTTGCCGTTGGCGTTGAGCGGCAGGCGCTCCAACCATAGCCAGTGCAGCGGCACCATGTATTCCGGCAGTTCGGCGCGCAGGCGCTGCTTGATCCGGTCGAGGCTGTCGGCCTGGCCCAGCGCCGAGTCGGTCGCCACCAGGTAGCCGACCAGATGCTTGCCGTTGACGCCCTCCTGGACACCCACCGCCGCTTCGCGAACTTCCGGCTGCTCGTGCAGACGCGCCTCGATTTCCCCCAGCTCGATCCGATAACCACGGATCTTCACCTGATGGTCGATCCGGCCGACGTACTCCAGCACGCCATCGCTACGCCGACGTGCCAGGTCGCCGGTGCGGTACAGCCGCTCGCCCGGCGCACCGAACGGGTTCGGGATGAACGCCTGAGCCGTGCGCAGCGGATCGCCGACATAACCGCGACCGACACCGGTGCCGGCCACGCACAACTCACCCACCGCCCCCAGCGGTACCAGTTCATCGGCACCGTCGAGCAGGTACAGGCGGTTGTTGTCGGTCGGCGTGCCGATCGGCAGGTAGCTGCCACGGGTCGAGGCCAGGTCGACGCGGAAGAATGCCACGTCGTCCGAACACTCCGCCGGGCCGTAGGCATTGACCAGCCCGACCTGTGGATAACGCAGCAGCCACTGATGCGCCAGTTCCGGCGGCATCGCTTCGCCGGTCGGCAGCATCCAGCGCAGGCCGTCGAGGCTGATGTGGTCCAGGGCCAGCATGCCCTGGATCAGTGACGGCACGCTTTCCAGCACGGTGATCCGTTGCTGCCGGACATGCTCGAGCAACCCTTGCGGATCATGGGCAATCGCATTCGGCACGATGTCCACCCGCGCCCCGAACAGCGGTGCGGCGAGGAACTGCCAGACCGAGATGTCGAAACTCTGCGAAGCGGTCTGGGCAATCACGTCCGACGGGGCCAGTTGCAGGTACGGCACCTTGCTCAACTGGTTGTTGAGCATGCCACGCTGCTCGACCATCACGCCCTTGGGCAGGCCGGTCGAACCCGAGGTGTAGATCACGTAGGCGAGGTTGTCCGGCCCACTGTGGATGCCCGGGTTGACCAGCGGGTACGCACCCTGCTGCACGTCTTCCCAGACCAGCAGTCGTGGCCGTTCGCCGTTCAGTTCCTGTAGCAGCGCCTCGGCCTGGGCACGGCAGGCTGCCGTGCAGACCAGCAACGGCGTGCGGCTCAGCTCGATGATCCGGCTCAGGCGCTGGCTCGGCAGGCCCGGGTCCAGCGGCAGGTAGCCGGCGCCGGCCTTGAAGCTGCCGACGATCATCCCCAGCAGATCCAGACCGCGCTCGGCCAGCAGCGCCACCGGCTGGTCGAGCGCGACCCCGGCGGCCATCAGGGCATGGCCCAGGCGGTTGGCGGCCTGGTTCAACTGCTCGTAGCTGAGCTGCCGGTCGAGACAGGTCGCGGCAATGCGTTGCGGGTGCGCGGCGACCTGCGCCTCGAACAACGCCACATAGCTGTGCTCCAACGGGTACTCACGGGCACTCTGGTTGCAACCCTCGAGCAGGAACTCGCGCTCCTCGGCCCCCAACAGCGGCAACTCGTCCATGTCGCCATGGAAACCCTCCACCAGCGCCAGCAGCAGGCGCTTGAACTCGCCCAGCAGGCGTTCGACGCTTTCGGCCTCGAAGTAACGCTGGTCGTAGGACAGGTGCAGCCCCAGGTCGTCGCCCGGGTAGCAGACCGCGGTCAACGGGAAGTTGGTGTGGGTACGCCCCGAGTCAGAGGTGGCGTTGAGGCTCTGCGCCCGGTCCAGCACCGAGACTTCCACCGGCGCGTTCTCGAACACGAACAGGCTGTCGAACAGCGGCTGGCCCTTGGGCAGCTCGCTCTGCTCCTGGATGGTCACCAGCGGCAGGTATTCGTATTCGCGCAGCTCCATGTTGCGCTCCAGCAGTCCGTGCAACCAGTCGCGCACGCTGCAGCCGGCACCCTCCTCCGGCAACTTCACCCGCAGCGCGATGCTGTTGATGAACAGGCCGACGGTGCGCTGCATCTGCGGCATCTCCACCGGACGCCCGGCCACGGTGACGCCGAACAGTACGTCGCGATCGCCGCTGAACCGGCGCAGGACCAGGGCCCAGGCCGCCTGGGCGAAGGTGTTGACTGTCAACTGGTGCTGCTGCGCCAGTTCCCGCAGGCGCGCGCCGTCACGCGGGTCGAGACGAGTGTAGCGGTCGCCCACCACCATGCCGCCGCTGTCGCCGGCGTGTTCACGCAGGAACGGTCGGTCGCTCGGGATCGGGGTGGCACGCTCGAAGCCCTGCAGGTTGCCTTTCCACCAGCGCCGGGCCTCGGCCAGGTCGCGGTGCTGCAGCCAGCCGATGTAGTCGCGGTAGCGCGGCGGCGGTGCCAGCTGCGCTTCACGACCTTCGCCCAGGGCGGTATAGATCTCGAAGAAGTCGTTCATCAGCAGCGAACGGCACCAGGCATCGATCAGGATATGGTGGTTGCTCATCATGAACCAGTAGCGCGCCTCCCCGACCTTGATCAGGCGCAGGTGGAAGGGCGCCTCGCGCAGCAGATCGAAACCGGCCTCGCGTTCGCTCTTGAGCAGTTGCTGCAGGCGCGGCTCCTGCCGTTGCTCGGCCTCGGCGCTCCAGTCCAGGTATTCGAACGGCGTGCCGCCGGGCTTGTGGATAACCTGCAGCATGTCCTCGCCGACGTTCCAGCAGAACGACGCACGCAAGGCTTCATGGCGGGCGATCACCGCCTGCCAGGCCTGGGCGAAACGCTGCGGGTCGAGTTCGCTGTTGATCCGGTAGCGGTCCTGCATGTAGTACAGGCCGGTCCCCGGCTCCAGCAGGGTGTGCAGCAGCAGGCCTTCCTGCATCGGCGTCAGCGGGTAGACGTCCTCGATCTGCGCGGCGGCCACCGGCAGCGTATCCAGCTGCGCCTGGGTCAGGCGGGCCAGCGGGAAGTCGGACGGAGTCAGGCCGCCGGCGTCGTCGCGCAGGCAGTGTTCGACCAGGCTGCCCAGTTCGCCCAGGTAGGCCTCGGCCAGTTCGGCGATGGTCGCATTGTCGAAGCGCTCGCGGCTGAAGGTCCAGCGCAGCACCAGCTCACCGCCGTAGACCTGGCTGTCGATGCTCAGTTCGTTGGGCAGGGGTGCCTCGGCGCCATGGGCTTCGCCCGCCGACTCTTCCAGCGGCCGGAACAGCGCCTCGTCGCCAAAACTCTGGTCGAACTGTCCCAGGTAGTTGAAAGTGACTGGCGCCAGCGGCAGGCTCGCCATCGCCTCACGCAGCGACGGCTCGGCCAGGTAGCGTAGCACGCCGTAGCCCAGGCCCTTGTGCGGCACGCCGCGCAGTTGCTCCTTGATCGCCTTGATCGAGTCGCCCTGCCCGGCCGCTTCCTCGATGTTCAGCGGCGTCAGGCGCACCGGGTAGGCGCTGGTGAACCAGCCGACGGTGCGGGTCAGATCGATTTCGTCGAACAGGGTCTCGCGGCCGTGGCCTTCCAGTTGTACCAGGGCCGAAGGCTGGCCGGTCCAGCGGCAGATAACCCGCGCCAGGGCGGTCAGCAGCAGGTCGTTGACCTGGGTACGGTAGGCGCTCGGCGCCTGTTGCAGCAGGGCCCGGGTGCGCGTCGCATCGAGACGCACGCTGACGGTTTCGGCATGTCGATTCTGCCGGCCGCCCTCAGGGCGTTCGCACGGCAGGTCGAGGGCCGGACCGGCCAACTGCGCCTGCCACAGCGCCAGCTCCTCACGCAGCGATTCACTGCCGGCATAAGCCTGCAGGCGGTTCGCCCAGTCGCGCAGGGAGCTGGTTTTCGCCGGCAGTTGCACCGCTTCGCCAGCCAGTACCTGGCGGTAGGCGTTCTGCAGGTCTTCCAGCAGCACGCGCCAGGACACACCGTCGACCACCAGGTGGTGAATCGCCAGGAGCAGACGTTGCTCGCCCTGCGGGCCCTCCACCAGCAACGCGCGCAACAGCGGCCCGTGTTGCAGGTCGAGGCTGCGTTGCACCTCGGTGAACAGCGCCGTGCACTGACTCAGCGCCGTGACCTGCACCTGTTGCAGCAGAGTGGCCTGGTCCGGCACGCGGTATTCGGCACGCCATTGGCCCGCCTCGACGGTGAAGCCCAGGCGCAGCGCATCATGATGCTCCAGCAGGGCCGCCAGAGCCTGCTCCAGGGCACGGGGTTCGAGGGCACGGACCGGCTCCAGCACCAGCGCCTGGTTCCAGTGCTGGCGTTCGGGGATGTCGCTGTCGAGGAACCAGTGCTGGATCGGCGTCAGGCTCGACTCGCCGCCGAGCAGGCCCTGTTCGGCCGTGATGCGCTCGCTGTAGGTCGCCACCGCCGCCAGGCTTTGCACGGTCTGGTGCTGGAACAGATCGCGTGGGCTGAAGTGAATGCCCAGTTGCCGCGCACGGCTGACCACCTGGATCGACAGGATCGAGTCGCCGCCCAGTTCGAAGAAGTTGTCATTCAGACCGACCTGGCCGACGTTCAGCACATCACGCCAGATACCGGCCAGGTGCTGCTCCAGCTCGTTGCTCGGCGCCACGTACTGCTGGCGGTTCAGCTCGGGGTCCGGTGCTGGCAGTGCCCGACGGTCGAGCTTGCCGTTGGCGGTCAGCGGCATGCTTTCCAGGAGGATCAGGTGAGCCGGTACCATGTAGTCCGGCAACTGGCTCTTGAGGTGCGCCTTGAGCGCTTCGCGCAGTTGCAACTGTTGCGCATCATCCTGCGCCGCAACGTCGCTGACCAGGTAGGCGGCCAGTTGCCTGCCGCCCGGCGCGTCCAGCGCCAGCACCACCGCCTCGCGAATCGCCGCGTGCTCCAGCAGGCGGTTTTCGATTTCCCCCAGCTCGATACGGAAACCACGGATCTTCACCTGGTGGTCGATCCGGCCCATGTATTCCACCAGGCCATCGGCCCGCTGGCGCACCAGGTCACCGGTGCGATACAGGCGCGCGCCCTCGGCACCGAACGGATCGGCGACGAAACGCTCGGCGGTGATCGCCGGACGCTGGTGATAACCGACGGCCAGGCCGGCCCCGCCCACATACAGTTCACCGGTGGCCCCCTGCGGGACCAGGGCCAGGTCGGCGTCGAGGATGTAAGCCACCCGCGCACCGACCACCGTACCGATCGGCACGCTGCCCGCGCCCTCTTCCAACTGCTGCGGTGCCAGACTGGCCAGTGGCATGACCACGGTCTCGGTCGGCCCGTAGGCGTTGAAAAACAGGCTCGGCTGGAACGCCGCGCGAATGCGTTGCAGGTGTTCGCCGGTCAGCGCCTCGCCGCCGGTGATGCACATGCGTACCGGCAGGATCTGCCCCTGGGTCGCCAGCCATTGGGCCAGTTGGCTGCCGTAGCTCGGGGTGAAACCGAGGATGTTGACCTGCTGCTGGCGGATCAGTTGGCAGATTTCCTCGGCGTCCCACTGGCCCTGGGCCCGCAGCACCACCCGGGCGCCGCTGAGCAACGGTACCAGCAGGCGCTCGGTGGCGGCGTCGAAGTTGATCGAATAGAAATGCAGTTCGCAGTCGTCCGGTTGCATGTCGAAACGACGGATCACCGCCTGGCAGTGCATGGCGATTTCGCCATGGGATACCACCACGCCCTTGGGCTTGCCGGTGGAGCCGGAGGTGTAGATCAGGTAGGCCTGGTGCTGCGGCAGGCTGATGAACGGTGGTTCCTCGGCCGGATAGCCGGCCAACGCCGGGCCATCCTCCTCCAGGCACCACTGCGCGACACCGGCCGGCAGCGGCCCCAGGGCCTCCAGCAGCGCACGGTGGCTCAACAGCAGGCCGACGCCGCTGTCCGCGATCATGTAGTGCAGGCGGTCCAGCGGGTATTCCGGGTCCAGCGGCACATAGGCGCCACCGGCCTTGAGGATCGCCAGCAGGCCGACCACCATCTCCAGCGAGCGCTCCAGCGCCAGGCCGACCCGCACCTGTGGGCCTACGCCTTGCTCACGCAGGCGCCAGGCCAGGCGGTTGGCCTGGGCATTGAGCTCGGCATAGCTGAGGGTCTGGCCGGCAAAAGTCAGTGCCGGCGCGTCGGGACGAGCCTCGGCCTGTTGCCGGAACAACTGATGGATGCACTGGTCGAGCCGCTGCTCGCCGGCTTCCGCCCCCAGGCTGGCGAACAGCGCCTGCTGCTCGTCGGCCTGCAACAGCGGCAACTCGCTCAGGCGCTGCTGCGGGTCACCGATCAGCGCCTCCAGCAGGTTGCGCCAGTGGGCGGCCATGCGGGCAATGCGCGGCTCGTCGAACAGGTCGGTGCTGTAGGTCAAGCAGCAGCCCAGGCGATGGTCGAGGTCGGTGACTTCCAGGTTGAGGTCGAACTTGGTCGCCCGGGCATCGTTGACCAGGTACTCGACGCGCATCTCGCCCAGGGTCCGGCTCTGCTGGAACTCCCAGCGCTGGACGTTGCACATCACCTGGAACAGCGGGTTGTAGGCGGCACTGCGCGGCGGCTGCAGGGCCTCCACCAGGTGGTCGAACGGCAGGTCCTGGTGGGACTGGCCTTCGATCACGGTGTGCCGGACCTGTTCGAGCAACTCGCCGACGCTCATCTGCCCGTCGAGCTGGCAGCGCAGCACCTGGGTGTTGAGGAAGGCGCCGATCAGCCCTTCGCTTTCCGGACGGATGCGGTTGGCCACCGGCGCGCCGATGCGCAGGTCAGTCTGGCCGCTGTAGCGGTAGAGCAGCACCGACAGCGCAGCGGTCATGGTCATGAACAGGGTCAGACCCTGCTGCGTGTTGAAGGCACGTACCCGGGCGGCCAGCTCGTCGCTGAGGTCGAAGCGGTACAGCTCGCCACGGTGGCTTTGCACTGGCGGCCGTGGGCGGTCGCTCGGCAGTTCGAGCAGCGGGTGTTCGTTGCCCAGTTGCGCAGTCCAGTAGTCCAGCTGACGCTGGCGCTCGCCGGACTCCAGCCACTGCCGTTGCCAGACGCTGTAGTCCAGGTACTGCACCGGCAACGGTGGCAGCGGCGACGGGCGTTGGTCGATGAAGGCCTCGTAGAGCGCGCTCAGTTCACGGGCGAAGATGTCCATCGCCCAGCCTTCGGTGACGATATGGTGCAGGGTCAGGACGAAATAGTGCTCCTGCTCTGCGGCCTTGACCAGGCAGGCCCGCAGCAGTGGCCCGGTCTCCAGGTTGAACGGCTGGTGCGCCTCGCTGTCGGCCAGCTGTTGCAGGCGTTGCTCACGCGCTTCACGGTCGAGGGCGGAGAAGTCCTTCCAGGCCAGGCGTACCGCGGTTTCGGCCGAAACCTGCTGGTGGGCCACACCGTTGCGGCTGGGGAAGGTGGTGCGCAGGGTTTCATGGCGCTGGATCAGCGCCTGCAACGCGGCCTCGAAGCAGGCAACATCGAGCACGCCGGTGAAGCGCGCCATACCGCCGACGTTGTAGGCCGGGCTGTCCGGCTCCATCTGCCAGAGGAACCACATGCGTTGCTGGGAGTAGGACAGCGGCACCGTCTGGCTGCGATCGACCAGGCCGATGGCCGCCTGCTGGTTGCGGCGGCCGGATGCCTGGAGCTGTTGCACCTGCTCGGCGAACGCGGCCAACTCCGGTGCCTCGAACAGCACCCGCAGCGGCAGCTCGACATCGCAGGCCTGGCGGGTACGGGAAATGATCTGGGTGGCCAGTAGCGAATGACCGCCAAGGGCAAAAAAATCGTCGCCCAGACCGACCTGCGGCTGGCCCAGCACTTCGCGCCAGATCGCAGCGATCTGCTGCTGCAGCGCAGTCACCGGCTCGATGTGTTCGCGCACCTGCCACTGCGGTTCCGGCAGGGCCTTGCGGTCCAGCTTGCCGCTGGGGCTCAGGGGCATTTCATCCAGGCGCAGCAGTTGCGCCGGCACCATGTACTCCGGCAGCTCGGCGGCCAGGGCAGCCTTGAGCGCAGCACTCTGCTGCTGTTCAGCCACCCTGCTGCCCGGGCTGGTGTAGTAGCCGATCAGTTGGGCACCGGCCAGCGTGTCGCGTACCAGCACCACGGCCTGGGTCACGCCTTCCAGCGCCAGCAGGCGCGCCTCGATTTCCTCGGGCTCGACACGGAAACCGCGCAGCTTGACCTGCTGGTCGAGGCGGCCGAGGTATTCCAGCACGCCATCGGCGGCCCAGCGCGCGCGGTCGCCGGTGCGGTACAGGCGTTCGCCGGCAGCGCCCAGCGGATCGGCGACGAAACGCTCGGCGGTCAGCCCGGCGCGACCCAGGTAGCCACGGGCCAGGCCGATCCCGCCGATGCACAGTTCGCCCGGCACACCGTTGGGCAGCGGATTCAGTTCGGCATCGAGCACCCGGCAGGTCACGTTGCCCAGCGGCCGGCCGATCGGCGAACGCTCGCCATCGCTCGCCTGGCAGTGCCAGTGAGTGACGTTGATCGCGGTTTCGGTCGGGCCATAGCGGTTGTGCAGTTGAACCTGTGGCAACTGCTCCAGTACCCGGTTGCGCAGCTCGGCCGGCAGCGCCTCGCCACCGCAGAACAGCCGGCGCAGGCTGGCGCACCGGGCCACCTGCGGCTCGTTGATGAACAGTTGCAGCAGCGGCGGCACGAAGTGCAGCGTGGTTACGCCGAAGGTCTGCACCAGTTGCGCGATGCGATAGGGATCGCGATGTTCGCCCGGGCCGGCGATGACCAGTTGGCAACCGGTGATCAGCGGCCAGAAGCACTCCCAGACCGAGACGTCGAAACTGATCGGCGCCTTCTGCATCAGCACGTCGCCGGCGTCCAGGGCGTAGGTCGCCTGCATCCATTGCAAGCGCTCGGCCAATGCCGCGTGGGTATTGCCGACGCCCTTGGGCTGGCCGGTGGAACCGGAGGTGTAGATCACGTAGGCGAGGTTGTCGCCGTGCAGGTGCAGGCCCGGCGCCTGGCTCGGCCAGTTGTCGAGCTTGAGCAGGTCCATCGCCACCGCGCTGACACCCGCCGCCACCGGCAGGCTGTCAAGCAGGTGGCTCTGGGTCAGCAGCAGTTCGACGCCGCTGTCGGCGAGCATGTAGGCCAGGCGCTCGCGCGGGTAGTCCGGGTCCAGCGGCACATAGGCACCGCCAGCCTTGATGATCGCCAGCAGGCCGATCAGCAGTTGCGGCGAACGCTCGGCGGCGATGGCCACCCGCACATCCGGGCCGACGCCCTTGTCGCGAAGGTAGTGGGCCAGGCGGTTGGCCTGGGCATGCAGTTCGGCGAAGTCGAGGCGGCCTCCGTCCCAGACCAGGGCGGTACGCTGCGGGGTCAGTTGTGCCTGGCGGTTGAGCAGTTCCGGCAGCCACTCGACGGCCGGGGTGCAGGGAGCGACACCCCACGCGGCCTGCTGCTCACGCTCAGTGGCGGTCAACAGTTGCAGGTCACCGATAGCCTGCTCCGGCTGGCGGGTGACCTGTTGCAGCAGGCTGACAAAATGCTCGGCCAGACGGGCGATGGTCGCCTCGTCGAACAACTCGTCGGCGTAGTCGAAGGCCAGGCTCAGGCGGCCGCTGCGATCTTCCTCGCTGTGCAGTTGCAGGTCGAACTTGGCTTCGCGGCTGTGCCACGGCAACTCGTCGGCGAGCAGCCCCGGCAACCGACGCAAGGCGCCCAGGTCGCGCTGCTGGTGGTTGAACATGACCTGGAACAGGCCCTGCTCGCGCGCCTCGGGGAAGGCTTCGAGCAGTTGCTCGAACGGCAGGTCCTGGTTGGCCTGGGCGTCGAGGGTGGCCTGGCGGGTCTGCGCTAGCAGTTCGACGAACGGCAACCGCGCCTCCAGCCCGGCGCGCAGTACCAGGGTATTGATGAAGAAACCGATCAGCCCCTGGGTTTCCAGGCGCGGACGGTTGGCGCTCGGCACACCGATGCGGATGTCGCGATGGCCGCTGTAGCGGAACAGCAGGCTCTGGAACGCCGACAGCAGCAGCATGAAAGGCGTCGACTCGCAGGCCTGGGCGGTCTGGCACACCGCCGCGCTGAGGGCGGCATCCAGGCGCAGGTTCAGGCGCGCTGCACTGTGACGCTTCTGTGCCGAACGCGGGTGGTCGGTAGCCAGGTCGAGGCGCGGCAACTCACCGTCCAGTTGCTCTTTCCAGTACGCCAGTTGCCGCCGGCTTTCGCCCTGGGCCAGCCACTGGCGCTGCCAACTGCCATAGTCGGCGTATTGCAACGGCAACGGGGCCAGTTCGGCCACCTGGCCCTGGGCTGCGGCCGCGTACAGTCGGGCAAATTCGTCAATCAGGATATTCAGCGACCAGCCGTCGGCGATGATGTGGTGCATCGTCACCAGCAACTGGTGCTCCTGGTCGTCCAGGCGAACCAGGGTCACCCACAACAGCGGGCCCTTCTCCAGGTCGAATTGGGTACGCGCCTCATCCTCGCGGATCTGCCGGGCACGGGCTTCGCGCTGGTCCGCCGGCAGGTCGCCGAGGTCGATCAGTTGCAGGTCGAACGTGGCGCTGGCGTCGATGCGCTGCATGGCCTGGCCATCGTGCTCGTAGAAGCGGGTACGCAGGGACTCGTGGCGTTCGATCAGTCGCTCGAAGCTGCTGCGCAGCGCCGCCTCATCCAGCTCGCCACGCAGGCGCAGGGCACCGGGAATGGTGTAGGCGCTGCTCTGCGGGTCCAGTTGCCAGAGGAACCACAGGCGGTTCTGCGCCAGGGACTGCGGCAGCTCCTGGCTGCGCGACAGTTGCACGATGGTACCTTGGGCCGCGCCGCCATCCTGTTGCTGGCGGGCCACCTGGGCGGCAAAGGCCCCCAGGGTCGGCGCCTCGAACAGCAGGCGCAGGTTCAGCTCGATGCCCAGCGCTTCACGCAGGCGAGCGACCACCTGGGTGGCGAGGATCGAGTTGCCGCCCAGCAGGAAGAAATGGTCGTCGGCCGCGACCTTGTCCACTTGCAGCTGTTCCTGCCAGATCCGCCCGATCAGCGCCTGCAGCTCATCGACCACGGTCTCGGAAACTTCGTCCGACGCAGCAGCCTGGTCGGGAAACAGTGCGTAGCTGTCGAGGCTGCCGTCAGCCAGCCGGTTGCGGCAGGCCGAACGCTGCAGCTTGCCACTGGAGGTTTTCGGCAAGGCGCCCGGATTGAGCAGGACCACCACACTCGGCGCTTCCTGGTAGGCCTCGGCCACCGCCTGACGGATGAGCTTGATCAACGCGTCGGCGGGCAGAATCTTCTGCACGCTGCGGCTGATTTCCGCGGCGATGCCGATGCCGTCCTGGCCATCGCGGGTCACGGCAAAAGCGGCGACGCGGCCCTTGCGCACCACGTCCACCTCACGTTCGATGGTCTGCTCGATGTCCTGGGGGTACAGGTTGTGCCCACGCACGATCAGCATGTCCTTCAGACGTCCGGTGATGAACAGCTCGCCCTCGCGCATGAAGCCAAGGTCACCGGTGCGCAGCCAGGTCCGCCCCTCGTGCTGGACGAAGGTCTTGGCCGAGGCCTCGGGGTTGCGCCAGTAGCCGTGGGCGATACTCGGGCCGGCGGCCCAGACTTCGCCGACGGCGTTTTCGCCGAGCACCTGCAGGCTGCCCGGTTCGACCACCCGCACCGCATGCTCGGGCTGGCTGCTGCCGCAACTCATGATCGGGCTGCCATCGCCCGGTTGCACACGGTTCTGCGCCAGCGCCGCTTCATCGACCCGCAGCGCGGGAATGCCCTGGCCACGCTGGCCACCGGCGACGAACAGGGTGGCTTCGGCCAGGCCGTAGGAAGCGAAGTAACTCTGCTCGCTGAAGCCACAGGGGGCGAACTTCTCGGCGAAACGCTCCAGGGTATCGAGGCGGATCGGCTCGGAGCCGGAGTACGCCACCCGCCAGCCGCTGAGGTCGAGCCGCGCCAGGGCGGTTTCGCTGACCCGCTCGCTGCACAGGCGGTAGGCGAAGTCCGGGCCGCCGCTGATGGTGCCGCCGTATTCGCTGATCGCCTCCAGCCAGCGCAGCGGTCGACCAAGGAAGTAGGCCGGCGACATCAATACGCACGGCACGCCGCTGAAGATCGGCTGCAGCAGCCCGCCGATCAGGCCCATGTCGTGGTACAGCGGCAGCCAGCTGACGATCACGTCGTCGGGATTGAGGTCGATGCCGAAGCCATGGCGGATCAGCACCTCGTTGGCGACCAGGTTGCCGTGGCTGACCTGCACGCCCTTGGGCATCGCGGTGGAACCGGAGGTGTACTGCAGGAAAGCGATGTCGTCCGGCTGCACGCCGGCGTCACGCCAGTTGTCGGCCAGCGCGCTGTCGAGGGTGTCGACGCACAGCAGGCGTGGCGCATCGGCGGCCGACAGCTCGTCCATCTGCAGCAACGGTTCGCGCAGGTCGGCGCTGGTCAGCACCAGGCGCGGCTCGGCATCGGCGATGATCGACAGCAGCCGCTCCTGGTGATGACGACGGCTCGACTCCGGCGGATAGGCCGGCACGGCGATCACTCCGGCGTACAGGCAACCGAAGAACGCCGCGACATAGTCCGGGCCGCTGGGAAACAACAGGACCGCCCGATCCCCCAGTTGCGCATTGGCCTGCAGGGCGGCGGCGATGGTCCGTGCCCGCAGGTCGAGGTCGCGGTAACTGAGGACCGCGCCCTGCTCCTTGTCTTCGGCGAGAAACCGCAGCGCCAGTCGGTCCGGGGTCTGCAGTGCACGGCGCTGAAGGGCCTGGGCCAGGGTGTTGGGGAGTTCGAACGCGTCAATCATGGGGATTCCTGCCTGGAGTCGGCCAGGCTCTGTACGAAATGTATCTGCGCTCACCCAGGCTGCGTTGAAAACCGGCTCGGAGTGTTCATTGACTCCAGTCAATTGCGCTCGCCGGTTTTCGCCTTGCCTGGCCTTCACTCGAAAACATTTCCCACAGGCCCTAGCAAATGGGATTCGTGGAAAAGGCTGCGCCCGCGGCGCAGCAGGGGCGTCAGCTGGCGGCCTGGGCCAACTGGCGGGCCGCACTGTTGCGCCAGCGCGACAGGTGCCCATCGGCATAGCGGCGCAGGTGACGCAACAGGGCGGTTTCCTGATCGATCAGGTAGAAGTGGTGCCCCTCGAACATGTCCAGGGAAAAACCGGTGGTGGTTTCCACCTGCCAGTCGAGCAGTTCGTCGGTCCGCACACTGTCCTGCCTGCCGCCGAACACGTGGATCGGCATCGCCAGCGGTTCGCGGGTGCCGTACCGGAAACTGCCGCACAACAGGAAGTCGGCGCGCAAGATCGGCAGCATCAGTTGCATCAGGTCGTGGTTGGCCAGCGTCTCTTCGGTCGTCCCCTTGAGCTCGCGCAAGCGCGCCATCAGTTGCTCGTCGGTCCTGGCCTGGGCGTATTCGCTGACATCGCGCCGCGAGGGCCCGGCAGTGGCCGAAGTGAACAGCGACAGTGGCGCCGGCAACCCACGTGAACGCAGCACGTGAGCCAGTTCGAAGGCCAGCAGGCCGCCCAGGCTATGGCCGAACAACGCATAGGGACCCTCCAGTTCCGCGGCGATTTCATCCGCCAACTGGTTGGCCAGCCGCACGATGTCGCTCTGCAGTGGTTCGTTCATGCGCATGCCGCGACCGGGCAACTCCAGCGGCCGTATCTGCAGCCACTGCGGCATATGACGGCGCCAGCGGCTGTAGACCATGGCACTGGCGCCGGAATAAGGCAGACAGAACAGGCGAAGGCTCAGGGAGGTGCTCATGCCCAGCCACCGTTGCGATTAACCATTGCGCCCTCCTCACGGGTCTCGATCCTTGACCGGGTCGCTCGCCCGGCCTGTCAACTGAGAACGGATGGCAATGGCAAATAATTAGTCCCCGGCGTTGCGCCGACGACGAGTACGTCAGGGCCGAAAAAGTGCGTCATGATCCAGTAACGCACTACGAGGCATCATTAGTTCTACTTCTCAATTGACAATCATTATCATTAAGCATAATTTGTCGCTCGATGTGTAGCCAGACGCCTACAGGCGCTCGGCCTACGACCTATTCGAAACAAGGTGATTTCCATGACGGAACAAGTATCCACAAGCAGGTGTGATTCACCGTTACTCCAGGCGTTTGTCGACAACCGCCTGATTCTGGTCAAGATCGCCGCGCGCATCACCGGCTGCCGGTCGCGCGCCGAAGACGTGGTACAGGACGCGTTTTTCCGCCTGCAGTCCGCACCGCAGATCACGTCGTCGTTCAAGGCCCAGCTCAGCTACCTGTTCCAGATCGTGCGCAACCTGGCGATCGACCACTATCGCAAGCAGGCTCTGGAACTGAAGTATGCGGGCCCGGAAGAGGAAGGCTTGAATGTGGTCATCCACGGTGCTTCGCCAGAAACCTCGCACATCAACTTCTCGACGCTGGAACACATCGCCGACGCGCTGACCGAGCTGCCGCAGCGCACCCGCTACGCGTTCGAGATGTATCGCCTGCACGGCGTGCCGCAGAAGGACATCGCCAAGGAACTGGGCGTCTCGCCAACCCTGGTGAACTTCATGATTCGCGATGCGCTGGTGCATTGCCGCAAGGTCTCGGCCCACCGCAGCGACCACCTCGCCCGGCGCTGACCCGCGCCACCACGGCCCGGGAGTCCCACCTCATCAGAGGTGGCGATTGACCGCATTGGTCGTGGGCATCACCTCGATCCGATAGGGCTGGAAGATCTTCAGCAACTCCCCATTGCCGCGCAGGCGTTCCAGCAACTGGCTGAACGCCTCGCCACTGATCGGCGCCTTCGGCCGCAACAACGCATAGTGGTGGTAGACCTGATCGATCCGGTCGGAAATCAGCAACTCCTTGGCCGTGCCCGGATTGCGGCTCAGGTAGTCGAACAGATACGAGCGCGTCACCAGTGCGATGTCCGCGCGCCCGCGCAACACCATCAACAGGTTGCTGTCGTGCGAGTAGGTCAACGTCGCATTGTAGGTCTCGGCCAGGTACTTGGGATCGGCATTGAACTGCGCGAACTCGTAGTGATAGCCACTGAACAACGCCAGCCGCTTGCCCTTGAGATCGGCGAAATAGCCCTGGCCGCGATCCGGCCTGCGCTGGGCGACGAACACCTCGGCATCCTCCAGACCCATGTCGACATTGACATGGGCGATGTCCTTCCAGCCCCACTCCGGATTCTCGAAGATCGCCATGTCGGTGCGGCCATCCTCGAAATCGCGAAAGCGCCGGGGAATCGAGGTCGGCACCAGCACGAAGTGATAGTCACTCTGCAGGGCATTGAGGGCTTCGGCCAGAAGTGGCAGCGCGCCAGTATCGACGCCCTGCTCAGGTCGAATGGTATAGGGAGGGAAGTGGGCGGCGCCGATCCTGACTTCCTGCGCCGCCGAGACCGGCTGGACCATCAGCAAGCCCAGCGCCAACCCTAGAACCCGGAACGCCGTCCGTACTGGCGAAAGCTTCAAGACCAACCACCTCGGAATAAATATCGTTGTTATCACTAAGCTAGGCGCTTTTGTTCACTTAGACAACTTCACGCCGGTGAATTAATCACTTGCACAACACGCACTTAGCTGTCCTTGAGAATCAATGCCAAAGCCTCATCGGCCAGCTGGTCCAGGGTCAGGCTGCCCTGGGGGCGAAACCAGGTGGTGGTCCAGGACAGGGCGCCGGTCAGAAAGCGCCGGACAATGAACACATCACCCTTGATATAGCCGGCATCGCGGGCCTCGCCGAGCACCTGCAGCCAGATCTGCTCATAGATATCGCGCAGCGCCAGGACCTTGGCCTGGGCCAGCGGCGAGAGTGAGCGCCACTCGTAGACCAGCACCGCCATGGCCTCGCCGGTACCGCCCATGATCGACTGCAACTCGCAGCGGATCAGCGCCAGGACCCGCTCGCGCACGGTGCCGGCCTCGGCCAGGGACGCCCGCATCAGCGCGGTGTTGTAGAGGATGGTTTCCTCCATCACAGCCCGCAGGATCTCGTCCTTGCTCTTGAAGTGATGAAAGATGCTGCCGGACTGGATGCCGATGGCACTGGCCAGGTCACGCACCGTGGTGCGCTCGTAACCCTTGTTGCGAAACAGATGCGCGGCGGTTTGCAGCAGCTTGCCACGGGCGCTGTCCGGATCGGTCAGTTGCCCCGCCTGCACCAGATCCCCCATGACCTGCTGGGCTTGTTGCTCGTTCACGGCATTCTCCTCAATTCTGGTACACGCCCGGAAACCGGGAGGTTGCGCGCGCAATTTAAGCCGACAGAGGCGCCCAAGCAAGCGCTTGGGGCAAACTGGCGAACGGGGTTTACAAACCAAGCGCTTGCTTGGTAGCCTCGCTCCACCTCTTGCGGAGATCGTGCGAATGAACAGAACGGTTCGTGTCGGTTGTGCCAGTGCCTTCTGGGGCGATACCTCCACCGCCGCGCAGCCACTGGTGGAGCACGGCAGGCTGGACTACCTGGTGTTCGACTACCTGGCGGAGATCACCATGTCGATCCTGGCCGGGGCACGCATGAAGGATCCCCAGGCCGGTTACGCCACGGACTTCGTCGAGGTGCTCGAACCGCTGCTCGGAGATATCGCCCGACAGGGGATCCGCGTCATCAGCAACGCTGGCGGGGTCAACCCGCAGGCCTGCGCCGCCGCGTTGCAGCAGGCCTGTGACAGGGCCGGTGTGCCCTTGAAGATCGCCGTGCTGCTGGGTGACGACCTGCAACCGAAATCCCGGCAACTGGCCGCCGATGGCATCACCGAAATGTTCAGCGGCGCGCCCCTGCCAACGATGTGCGTCTCCATCAACGCCTACCTGGGCGCACCGGGCATCGTCGAGGCCCTGCGCCTGGGCGCGGACATCGTGATCACCGGACGGGTGGTGGACAGCGCAGTGGTCAGCGCGGCTCTGGTGCATGAATTCGGCTGGGCCTGGGACGACTACGACAAGCTGGCCCAGGCGGCGCTGGCCGGGCATATCATCGAATGCGGCGCCCAATGTACCGGCGGCAACTTCACCGACTGGCGCGACGTGCCGGACTACGAACATATCGGTTTCCCGATCGTCGAGGTTGGTGCCGATGGCGACTTTCTGGTGAGCAAGCCGGAGGGCTCCGGCGGACTGGTTTCACCGCTGAGCGTCGGCGAGCAACTGCTGTACGAAATCGGCGACCCACGGGCCTACCGGCTGCCGGATGTGATCTGCGACTTCACCCGGGTGAGCCTGGTCCAGCGGGCCGAGAACGTCGTCGCCGTACAGGGTGCCAGGGGCCTGCCGCCCACCGGGCAGTACAAGGTCAGCGCCACCTGGGCCGATGGTTTCCGCTGCACCGCCAGTTGCCTGATCGCCGGCATCGATGCCGTGGACAAGGCCCGCCGCGTCAGCCAGGCAATCATCGACAAGACCTCGCAGATGTTCCAGCTACGCGGTTGGGCCCCCTACAGCGAGGTGAACATCGAACTGCTGGGCAGCGAGGCCAGCTACGGCCCCCATGGCCAACGCCAGGACAGCCGCGAAGTGGTGATCAAGCTCGCCGTGCGCCATCCGAGCAAGCAGGCGCTGATCCTGTTCTCCCGGGAAATCGCCCAGGCTGCCACGGGCATGGCGCCGGGCCTGACCGGGATCGTCGGTGGCCGGCCGACGGTGTACCCGCTGATCCGGCTGTTTTCGTTCCTGGTCGACAAGCAGATCTGCGAGCTGGGCGTGCGTATCGGTGAACAGACGCACCCGTGCGCCCTGCCCGTGCTGCCGGCCTTCGAGCCGTCCGGAATTGCCGAAGATCTCCCGCCGCCCCTGCCGCAAGGCCCGGCCGAGGCCAGCGTGCCGCTGGTCCGGCTGGCGGTGGCCCGCTCCGGCGACAAGGGCAATCACAGCAACATCGGCGTCATGGCCCGGCGCCCGGAATACCTGCCGTGGATTGCCGCGGCGCTGACCCCGGCCGCGGTCGTCGACTGGATGGGCCACGTGCTCGACCCTCTGCTCGGGCGCGTCGAACGCTGGTACCTGCCCGGCAGCCACAGCCTGAATTTCCTCCTGGAAAACGCCCTGGGCGGTGGCGGAGTCGCCAGCCTGCGCATCGACCCGCAGGGCAAGGCCTTTGCCCAGCAACTGCTGGAATACCCGATCGCCGTACCGCAACAGCTTGCCGACCAACTTGCCTGAGGGACCGTGACCGTGGCCTATGCTTCCGTGTTCAAACCCGATCTATTCAAGGGCCAGACGATCCTGGTCACCGGTGGCGGCAGCGGTATCGGCCGCTGCACCGCCCACGAACTGGCGGCCCTCGGCGCCCGCGTGCTGCTGGTGGGGCGCAGGGCGGAAAAACTGCAACAGGTCGCTGCCGAGATCGTCGAAGATGGCGGCAGCGCGGCCTGGCAAAACTGTGATATCCGTGACGAGGACGCCGTGAAGCAGTTGGTCGCCGAGATGATTTCCGAACATGGCCCGATCCATGGGCTGGTCAACAATGCCGGCGGCCAATACCCGGCACCCCTGGCCTCGATCAACCAGAAAGGCTTCGAGACCGTGCTGCGCACCAACCTGGTCGGCGGCTTCCTGGTGGCCCGGGAGGTCTTCAACCAGTCCATGAGCCGCCAGGGTGGCAGCATTGTGAACATGCTCGCCGACATGTGGGGCGGCATGCCCGGCATGGGCCACTCCGGTGCCGCCCGCGCCGGCATGGACAATTTCACCAAGACCGCCGCCTTCGAGTGGGGCCACGCCGGGGTGCGGGTCAATGCCGTCGCGCCGGGCTGGATCGCCTCAAGCGGCATGGACACCTACGAGGGAGCGTTCAGGCAGATCATCCCGACCCTGCGCGAGCATGTGCCACTCAAGCGCATCGGCACCGAATCGGAAGTCAGCGCGGCGATCGTCTTCCTGCTCAGCCCGGCGGCCGCCTTCATCAGCGGCACCACCCTGCGCATCGACGGCGCCGCCAGCCTCGGCAGCCGTGCCTGGCCCTTGTCACCGGCGCGCAACAGCGAGTCGTACAACGGTTTCCATCGGGCCTACCTGCCGGATGTGCTCAAGGACAAGGAGTGAACCATGCCGGTGATCGAATCCCAGCTCGACCGTCACAGCGCCGATTTCGCCCGCCACCGCGACGCCCTGCTTGCCAGCCTCGAACAGCTCCGCCAACTGGAGCGAAAGCTGCTGGACAAGGCCGAACAGGCCCGCGACAAGTTCGCCAGCCGCGGGCAGTTGCTGCCGCGTGAACGCCTGAACCTGCTGCTCGACCCCGGTGCGCCGTTCCTCGAACTGGCCAGCCTGGCCGGCTACAAACTGCATGACGACAAGGACGGCAGCCAGGCCGGTGGCGGCCTGATCGCCGGGATCGGCTACGTCTGCGGCGTACGTCTGCTGGTGGTGGCCAACAACAGTGCGATCAAGGGCGGAACCATTTCCCCCAGCGGCCTGAAGAAGACCCTGCGCCTGCAACAGATCGCCATGGAAAACCGGCTGCCGGTGATCACCCTGGCCGAAAGCGGCGGTGCCAACCTGAACTATGCGGCGGAGATTTTCGTCGAGGGTGCGCGCTGCTTCGCCAACCAGGCCCGGATGTCGGCCATGGGCCTGCCGCAGATCACCGTGGTCCACGGCTCGGCGACCGCTGGCGGCGCCTACCAGCCGGGGCTGTCGGACTACGTGGTGGTGGTGCGCGGCAAGGCCAGGCTGTTCCTCGCCGGGCCGCCACTGCTCAAGGCCGCCACCGGCGAAATCGCCACCGACGAGGAGCTGGGTGGCGCCCAGATGCATGCCCAGTTGGCCGGCACGGCCGAATACCTGGCCGAGGACGATGCCGACGGCATTCGCCTGGCCCGCGAGATCGTCGCCGCGCTGCCGTGGAATGCGCGGCTGCCGCAGGCGCCCGCACCGGCTTTCGCCGAACCGCTCTACCCGATCGACGACCTGCTGGGGCTGATTCCCGATGACCCGAAAAAGCCCTATGACGTGCGCGAGATTCTCGCCCGCCTGGCCGATGGCTCGCGGTTCCTGGAATTCAAGGGCGAGTTCGATGCGCAGACCGTCTGCGGCCACCTGCAGATCCACGGCCGCCCCTGTGGGGTGATCGGCAACAACGGCCCGATCACTCCACAGGGCGCGGCCAAGGCGGCGCAGTTCATCCAGCTATGCGACCAGAGCCACACGCCCTTGCTGTTCCTGCACAACACCACCGGTTTCATGGTCGGCACCGAATCCGAGCAACAGGGCGTGATCAAGCATGGCGCGAAGATGATCCAGGCGGTGGCCAATGCCCGGGTGCCCAAGCTCACCCTCGTCGTCGGCGGCTCCTATGGCGCCGGCAACTATGCCATGTGCGGCCGCGGCCTCGACCCGCGCTTCATCTTCGCCTGGCCCAACAGCCGCACCGCGGTGATGGGCGCAGCCCAGGCCGGCAAGGTGCTGCGAATCGTCACCGAGGCCCGGCAGCTCAAGGAAGGCCAGGCCGTCGAGGGAAAGATGCTCGACATGCTCGAACAGATGACCGCCCAGAAACTCGACAGCCAGTCCACCGCCCTCTATGGCACCGCCAACCTGTGGGACGACGGCCTGATCGACCCACGAGACAGCCGCACACTGCTGGGCTATCTGCTGGATATCTGCCACGAGGCCGAGGTCAGGCCGTTGCAGGCCAACAGCTTTGGCGTGGCGCGCTTCTAACGCTCACAGGAGAACGACAACCATGATCTTTACCCAGGAACATGAAGCGTTGCGCCGTACCGTTCGCCAGTTCGTCGACCATGAGATCAACCCCCACGTCGAGGAATGGGAAAAGGCCGGGCGCTTTCCGATCCACGAGATCTTTCGCAAGGCCGGCGCACTCGGCCTGCTGGGCATTTCCAAGCCGGAGAAGTTCGGCGGCATGGGCCTGGACTACAGCTATTCGATCGTCGCCGCCGAAGAGTTCGGCACCGTGCATTGCGGTGGCATTCCCATGTCCATCGGCGTACAGACCGACATGTGCACCCCGGCCCTGGCCCGCTTCGGCTCCGATGAACTGCGCGAGGAATTCCTGCGCCCGGCCATCAGCGGCGAGCAGGTCGGCTGCATCGGCGTCTCCGAGGTCGGTGCCGGCTCCGACGTCGCCGGGCTCAAGACCCAGGCGCGCAAGGACGGCGACGACTACGTGATCAACGGCAGCAAGATGTGGATCACCAACTCGCCGAGTGCCGATTTCATCTGCCTGCTGGCCAACACCTCGGACGACAAGCCGCATGTGAACAAGTCGCTGATCATGGTACCGATGAACAGTCCCGGTATCAGCCTCAGCCCGCATCTGGACAAGCTCGGCATGCGCAGCTCGGAAACCGCCCAGGTGTTCTTCGACGACGTGCGCGTGCCGCAGCGCAACCGCATCGGCCAGGAAGGCGCCGGGTTCATGATGCAGATGCTGCAGTTCCAGGAGGAACGGCTGTTCGGCGCGGCGAACATGATCAAGGGCCTGGAGTACTGCGTCGACAGCACCATCGCCTACTGCAGGGAGCGCCGGACCTTCGGCAGCCCGCTGATCGACAACCAGGTCATCCATTTCCGTCTCGCCGAACTGTCCACCGAGATCGAGTGCCTGCGGGCACTGGTCTACCAGGCCACCGAGCAGTACATCAAGGGTCGCGACGTCACCCGCCTGGCGTCGATGGCCAAGCTCAAGGCCGGGCGGCTGGGCCGGGAAGTCACCGACAGTTGCCTGCAGTACTGGGGCGGCATGGGTTTCATGTGGGACAACCCGGTGGCCCGCGCCTATCGCGACGTGCGCCTGGTGTCGATCGGTGGTGGTGCCGACGAGATCATGCTGGGCATCATCTGCAAGCTGATGGGCATCCTGCCGGGGAAAAAATCATGAGTACCCTGCCCGACTGCCAGACCCTGCGCCTGGAGGTTCGTGGCGGCGTGCTGCAGATAACCCTCGACCGCCCGGACAGTCGCAATGCAATGAGCCTGCGGATGGTCGCCGAGTTGCGCCGCGTGCTGGCCGCGGTGCGCGAGGACCGCGGCGTACGCGCCTTGGTGCTGCGCGGGGCCGGCGGCCATTTCTGTTCCGGTGGAGATATCCGGGACATGGCCGAGGCCCGGGCCCAGGGGACGCAGGCCTACGCGGAGCTGAACCGGGCCTTCGGGGCGTTGCTGGAAGAAACCCAGCGCCAGCCACAGGTGGTGATCGCACTGCTGGAGGGCGCGGTGCTGGGGGGTGGCCTTGGCCTGGCCTGTGTCAGCGATATCGCACTGGCCACCCATGACGCCCGGTTCGGCCTGCCGGAGACCAGCCTCGGCCTGCTGCCGGCGCAGATCGCGCCGTTCGTGGTGCGGCGCATCGGCCTGACCCAGGCCCGGCGCCTGGCACTGACCGCGGCGCGTTTCGACGGTAACGAGGCGGCGCGGTTGGGGCTGGTCCATGTTGTCGAGCGCGATGCCCAGGGGCTGGAGGAGCGCCTTGCTGAAGTGCTGGCCCAAGTGCTGCGCTGCGCGCCAGGGGCCAACGCGGCGACCAAGGCGCTGCTGCTGGATGAACAGCCGCTGGGGGCGTCGCTCGACCAGGCGGCGCGCTGGTTCGCGGAGGCGGTGACCGGGGCGGAAGGCGTCGAGGGGACATTGGCCTTCGTGCAGAAGCGCGAGCCGCGGTGGGCCGGTTGACGCTTTCGCGGGCAAGCCCTGCTCCTACGAGGTCTGGGTGTACCCGAAAGTCATGGGCAACTCCACTCGTGTAGGAGCAGGGCTTGCCCGCGAAAAGGCCCGAATGTTCAACACCTAACCAAAGGACCGCCGCCATGCCCGCCTTCAACAAGATCCTGATCGCCAATCGCGGCGAAATCGCCTGCCGGATCATCCGCACCGCCCAGGCCCAGGGCTATCGCACCGTCGCCGTCTACAGCCAGGCCGACGCCGCTGCCCGCCACGTGCAACTGGCCGACGAAGCCTTGTGCATCGGCGCGCCGCAGGTGTCCGAGTCCTACCTCAACAGCCAGGCCCTGCTCGACGCCGCCCACCGCTGCGGTGCCGATGCGATCCACCCCGGCTACGGCTTTCTCTCGGAAAACGCCGACTTCGCCCGCGCCTGCCAGCAGGCCGGAATCGTCTTCATCGGTCCCGACGCCGCGGCCATCGAGCTGATGGGCAGCAAGCGCCAGTCGAAAATCGCCATGCTCGCCGCCGGCGTACCCTGTATCGACGGCTACCAGGGTGCCGCCCAGGATGAAGCGACGCTCACCCGCGAGGCGCAACGGATAGGCTACCCGCTGATGATCAAGGCCAGCGCCGGTGGGGGTGGCCGCGGCATGCGCCTGGTCCACGGGCCCGAACAACTGGCCGAACAACTGCGCACCGCCCGTTCCGAAGCGCTGCACGCCTTTGGCAGCGACGAGCTGATTCTTGAACAGGCACTGATCGAACCGCGCCATGTGGAGATCCAGCTGTTCGGCGACAGCCATGGCAACCTGTTGTACCTCGGCGAACGCGACTGCTCGATCCAGCGCCGTCACCAGAAGATCGTCGAGGAAGCGCCCTGCCCGATCATGACCGCCGAACTGCGCCAGGCCATGGGCGAGGCGGCGTTGCAGGCCGGGCGGGCGGTGAACTACGTCGGCGCCGGGACCGTCGAATTCCTGCTCGATACCTCCGGGCGCTTCTATTTCCTGGAGATGAACACCCGCCTGCAGGTGGAACATCCGGTCACCGAGCTGATCACCGGGCTGGACCTGGTGGCCTGGCAGCTCGACATCGCGGCAGGGCTGCCGCTGCCCCTGCGCCAGGAACAGGTCACGCTCCAGGGCCATGCCATCGAGGTGCGCCTGTACGCCGAAGACCCGACCCATGGCTTCCTGCCGCAGACCGGCCAGGTGCTGGGCTGGGAGCCGCCCCGCTCGGAAGGCGTGCGGATCGATCATGGCCTGCTCGAGGGCCAGGCGGTCAGCCCGTTCTACGACCCGCTGCTGGCCAAGCTGATCGCCCATGGCGCAACCCGCGAGGAAGCCCGGCGCCGGCTGCTGCGTGCGGTCGAGGATTGCGTGCTGCTGGGTCTTGCGAGCAATCAGCGGCTGCTGGCGAGCCTGCTGCGCCATCCATCGTTCGCCGCCGGCGACTTCAGCACCGCGTTCATCGTCGAGCACTTGGATGCCGACCCGAGCCTGCAAGCCTATCAGCCGTCGAGCCGTGAACTGGCTCTGGCCACCGCGCTGTTCTACCAGGCCGGGGCCGTGCCACATGGCGCCAGGCTCGGCGGCTGGCGCAACAATGCCGGTGTCCCACGATGCTATCGCCTGGCGCTGGGCGAGACCGCAATCGACCTGCAACTGCTCGCCCGGCACGACACATCGCTGCTGGTCAGCCACGCCGGGCAGCAGGTCGAAGTCCGGCTGCTGGAATGCGACGGTCGTTGGGTCACGGCCGAACTCGACGGCGTGAGGCGACGCCACGCGTATCGGCTGGACGGCGAACAGCTCTGGCTGTTCACCCGCCCGGGCAACCTGCTGCTGCGCGACCTGAGCCTGGCGGTCACGCAAGGCCAGGCCGCGGCAAGCTCGGGCACCGTGAAGGCACCGATGGACGGGGCGATCGTCGACGTGCTGGTCAGCGAAGGCAGCACGGTCAGCAAGGGCCAATTGCTGATGGTGCTGGAGGCGATGAAGATGGAACATCCGCTGAAGGCCGCTATCGACGGCGTGGTGCGGCGGGTCCAGGCCAACCGGGGAGACCAGGTGAAAAGCCGGCAGATTCTGCTGGTGGTCGAATGAGCGGCTAGGCGGATTGGCTGGCATTGGCTACGCTTGAGGCGGACTAGGATGCTGTCTTCGGAGCTCGAGATGCCTCACTGGCTGGTGATTGATCTGGAGGCCACGACGGATGATGGAGGCTGGCCACTGGCGGAGATGGAAATCATCGAAATCGGTGCCACCCTGGTCAACCGCGAGGGCCGGGAGCTGGACCACTTCCAGCGTTTTGTACGGCCGTTGCGCCGGCCGCTGCTGACCCCCTTCTGCCGTGAGCTGACGCATATCAGCCAGGCCAATATCGACGCCGCTGCGCCCCTGGCCGAGGTCTGGGAGGCCTTCGAGCGCTGGCTCGGCCAGCATCAGGCACGGCTGGAGGGCTGGGCCAGTTGGGGCGACTACGATCGCCGGCAACTGGAACAGGACTGGCGGCAACTGCAAGTGACCAGCCTGTTGAGCGGGCTGCCCCATGCCAACCTCAAGCAGCGTTTCGCCAAGGCGCGCAAGTTGCAGAAACCACTGGGGCTCAACGGTGCCTTGCAACTGGCGGGGCTGCAGTTCAGCGGGCAACAGCATCGGGCGCTGGAGGATGCGCGTAATACTGCGCGGTTGCTGCCATTGATTCTGCCGGTTTGAGGAGAATGGCCGCCGTTGGCGGTTCGCCGGCAAGTCGGGTCGCCGCACCGCCTGCTCCTACAGGGTGGCGGCGTATATACATTTCACGCACGACACACCCTGTAGGAGCAGGCGGTTCGGCGCCCCGACAAGCCCTGCTCGCAGGGCTCAATCGGATCGGCAGCAGGTGACGGGAGCAGGCGGCTTGGGCATACTGGCCGGCCCCATTTTTCAGCTCATTTCGAGGAATCGCCCATGTTTAAAGTCAACGAGTACTTCGACGGCACCGTCAAGTCGATTGCCTTCGCACAAGCCGAAGGCGCGGCCACCATCGGCGTCATGGCTCCGGGCGAATACGAGTTCGGCACCGCCCAGCGCGAAATCATGCACGTGGTCTCCGGCGCCCTGACCGTCAAGCTGCCTGACAGCAACGAGTGGGAAACCTTCGCCAGCGGCAGCCAGTTCAATGTACCGGCCAACAGCAAGTTCCAGCTGAAGGTCGCCGTGGAAACCGCCTACCTGTGCGAGTACCGCTGAGTTCTGGCGGGTAATACCCAAACGGCGCCCACGGGCGCCGTTTTTCATGGAGGTTTCAGCTACGGCGTGGTCACCACGCCCGGCTCAGTGCCCCGGGCATTGAACTGCAACGCCGCCAGCCGCGCATACAGCGGGTTGCTGGCAATCAGTTCGGCATGGGTACCGATCGCTACCAGCCGGCCCTGATCCATCACCGCGATACGATCGGCGTTCTGCACCGTGGCCAGGCGATGGGCGATCACCAGGGTGGTGCGGCCCTGCATCAGGCTCGGCAGCGCCTGCTGGATCAGGTGTTCGCTCTGGGCGTCGAGGGCACTGGTGGCCTCGTCCAGCAGCAGGATCGGCGCATCCACCAGCAACGCCCGGGCGATCGCCAGGCGCTGGCGCTGGCCGCCGGACAGGCCGAGGCCGGCATCACCCAGATGGGTCTGGTAGCCCTGGGGCATCTGCATGATGAAGTCGTGGGCATGGGCGATCCGCGCCGCCTCGCGGACCTGCCCGTCGCTGGCCGTCGGGTTGCCGTAGCGGATGTTCTCCTCGACGCTGCCGAAGAACAGCGCCGGGCTCTGCGACACCAGGGCGAAACAGCGGCGCAGGTCCAGCGGGTCGAGTTGGGTCAGCGGCTGACCGTCGAGCAGCAGGCGGCCCTGTTGCGGGTCGTAGAAGCGCAGCAGCAGGTCGAACAGGGTCGACTTGCCTGCCCCCGACGGCCCGACCAGCGCCAGGGTTTCGCCAGCCCTGACGCTCAGATCGAGGCCGTCGATGGCATGGCTGTCCGGACGCGACGGGTAGCTGAAGCGCAGGTTTTCCAGCACCAGGTTGCCGGCGACCCGCTCGGCCAGGCGTACGCCGCCGTCGGCGGGGGCCGTGATGGCATTGCTCGACTGCAGCAGCTCGGCAATCCGCTCGGCGGCACCCGCCGCCCGTTGCAGTTCGCCGATGACCTCGCTCAGGGTGCCGAAGGCACTGCCGACGATCAGGCTGTAGAACACGAAGGCCGCCAGTTCACCGCCGGAAATCTTCCCGGCGATCACGTCCATGCCGCCCACCCAGAGCATCACCCCCACCGCGCCGAGCACCAGCACGATCACCAGGGTGATCAGCCAGGCGCGCTGGACGATACGCTTGCGGGCGGTCTGGAAGGCCTGTTCGACGGTCGCGGCGAAGCGCTGTTCATCCTGCGCCTGGTGGTTGTAGGCCTGCACGGTCTTGATCTGGCCGAGGGTCTCGGCCACATAGCTGCCGACATCGGCGATGCGGTCCTGGCTCTGGCGTGACAGGCTGCGCACCCGCCGGCCGAAGATCAGGATCGGTGCCAGCACCAGCGGCAGGGCGATCACCACGATGCTCGTCAGCTTGGGGTTGGTGACGAACAGCAGCACCACGCCGCCGATCACCATCAACGCATTGCGCAGGAACAGCGACAGGGAGGAGCCGATCACCGATTGCAGCAGGGTGGTGTCGGCGGTCAGCCGCGACTGGATCTCCGAACTGCGGTTGTTCTCGTAGAAGCCCGGATGCAGGTAGATCAGGTGGTTGAACACCTGGCGGCGGATATCGGCGACCACCCGTTCGCCGATCCACGACACCAGGTAGAACCGGGTGAAGGTGCCCACCGCCAGCCCCAGCACCAGCAACAGGAACAGCCCGATGGACTGGTTGAGCAGGTGCGGCGACTGGGTCATGAAGCCCTTGTCCACCAGCAGGCGGATGCCCTGGCCCATGGACAGGGTGATGCCGGCGGTGACGATCAGCGCCAGCAGCGCCGCCACCGTCTGCCAGCGATAGGGGGCGACGAACTGGCTGGCCAGGCGCATGGCCCGGCGTTGACGAGCAGAAAGCATGATGGGAATCCGTTGTGCGATGCACAGAGCCTACACCCAAGTTCGAGTGAACTTTCGTGAAACGCAATCAGTCAGGTTAATTATGACCGGGAATACTAGGGCCTAGAGACGATCGGTCTAACGTGCGGCTGGCGGGAACCTGTGGTTTCTGTTGCACTGAAATCACGCGGCCCGCTGTTGTCGACGGTGTCACAGCCTGGTCATGCCGCGGATATAAACTCGATAGGCACCTGATGAGGAGACAGGCCATGGACTTGCAACACAGCACTAACCAGATCCCGGTGATTCGTCATCCCAAGCCCGAGGCACTGGGCTGTGCGATTATCGACGCGGCCGGACGTGAAGTCCCGATCACCGAGGAAATGATCCAGAACGCCTGCCGCGAACTGGAACAGCGATTGGTCAAGCCTGCGCAGCAAGACTGATAGCCCGAACTCTTTTTATCGACCCGGCCCTGAGGCCGGGTTTTTTCTGCCTGCCTGGCGGTGAGATGCACCGCGCTCCGGGGTCGTGGGCAAGATCAGACGAGCACGGCGCCCAGCGCCAGCACCATGCGCCGCAGTTCCTCGGATTCGCCGTTGATCCTGACCGCCAGCCCCTCGATCTCGCGACGCTGCGGGTAATGCTTGCGCAACAGGTCGAACGCCGCCCGCTGTTCGGCGACGCTGCCGACCAGGCTGCGGCGGAAATCCGCGTCGTCGCGGCGCGGGTCGTACACCGCCCGACAGATCATCGCCATGGCCCAGGCCGGGTCGCTGTCGGCGTTGAGGGTGACTTGCGCCAGGCCCGGTGCGGGCAGCAGGTCCTCCAGGCGAACCACCGGCGGCTGGCCGCTGAAGGCGCAGTAGGCCTGGTAGATCTGCGCCGTGCCACGCTGCTTGCCATCCAGGCTGTAGCCGCCGATATGCGGCGAACCGAGCACGCAGAGCGCGGCCAGCTCGACATCCACCTGCGGCTCGGCCTCCCACACGTCGAGGACCGCCTGCAGGTCCTCGCGGTCCAGCAGCACCTCGCGCAGGGCCTCATTGTCCACCACCGGACCGCGGGCGGCGTTGATCAGCCAGGCCCCCTGGCGCAGTCGCTGCAGGCGTTCCCGGTCGAGCAGGTGCCAGGTCGCCAGATCACCGGTACGGGTCAGCGGGGTGTGCAGGCTGATCACGTCGCAGTGTTCGAGGATCTGCTCCAGGTCGACATAATCGCCACCTTCGGCCGCCTGGCGTGGCGGGTCGCAGACCAGCACCTTCCAGCCCAGGCCACGCAGCACCTTGACCAGGCGCCCACCGACCTCGCCGGCGCCGATGACGCCATAGGTGCGGCTGGCCAAAGGAAGACCCTCGATTTCCGCCAGGGTCAGCAGGCTGCCCAAGACGTAGTCGACCACCCCGCGGGCGTTGCAACCGGGCGCACTGGACCAGTGAATGCCGGCCTCGTCGAAGTACGCCAGGTCCAGGTGGTCGGTGCCGATGGTGCAGGTACCGACGAAGCGCACCCGGCTGCCTTCGAGCAGTTCGCGGCTGACCGGCGTCACCGAACGCACCAGCAGCACATCGGCCTCGGCCACCGCCGCGCGATCGATGGCGCGCCCCGGATAACGGCGGATCTCGCCGAAACCGGCAAAGAACGCATCGATCAGGGGAATATTCTCGTCGGCAACAATCAGCATGGCGGGCTCCTTTGGCAGGCCGGCAGTTTGGCGCAGATCGCCCGCCGCCACCAGTCGGTGGGCGATCATCGGCAGAGAAAATCCCGGCTTACGGCCAGCGTCATTACAAATGCCCTACAGAGGAAATTTCCTGACCGTTGCGTCAAGGCGTAAACTCCGCGGTTTTCCCCGCAATACTTGGATACATCACTGGTGAGCACCGTTACCGATACCCCTGCCCTCGGCCGCCCGGCACAAGCCCTGCTGGAAATGCGCAACCTGCTGGGACTGGCCCTGCCGATCATCATTGGCCAACTGGCCCACACCGCCATGGGCTTCGTCGATGCGGTGATGGCCGGCCGCGTCGGCCCGCGGGATCTGGCCGCGGTGGCGCTGGGCAACTCGATCTGGGTACCGGTGTTCCTGCTGATGACCGGCATCCTGCTCGCCACCACGCCCAAGGTCGCCCAGCGCTACGGCGCCGGGACGCCGGAGCAGATCGGCCCGATCGTGCGCCAGGCGCTGTGGCTGGCCGTGGTGGTCGGCCTCGGCGCCGGGGCGGTCCTGTACAACGCCGAGCCGATCCTGCACCTGATGAAGGTCGACCCGGAACTGATCGGGCCGTGCATGGACTACCTGCGCGGCATCGGCACCGGCCTGCCGACAGTGGCGCTCTACCATGTGCTGCGCTGCTGCAGCGACGGCATGGGTCGCACCCGGCCGAGCATGGTCCTGGGCCTGTGTGGGCTGGCGCTGAACATTCCGCTGAACTACGTGTTCATCTATGGCCATCTCGGCGTACCGGCCCTCGGCGGTCCCGGCTGCGGCTGGGCCACGGCAATCGTGATGTGGGTGATGCTGCTGGGTATGGCCGGCTGGGTGCGCTGGGCCGAGGTCTATCGGCCAAGCCAGGTGTTCAGCCGTTTCGACTGGCCGGATTGGACGGTGATCAAGCGCCTGCTGGGCATCGGCCTGCCGATCGGTATCGCGGTGTTCGCCGAATCGAGCATCTTCGCGGTGATCGCCCTGCTGATCGGCAGCCTCGGTGCCCATGTAGTGGCCGGACACCAGATCGCCCTGAACATCAGTTCGCTGGTGTTCATGGTCCCCTACTCCCTGGGCATGGCGATCACCGTTCGCGTCGGCCAGGCCCTGGGCCGCGAGCAACCGCGCGCGGCACGCTTCACCGCCGGGGTCGGGGTGGCGACGGCATTGGCCTATGGCTGCGTGTCCGCGAGCCTGATGCTGCTGTTTCGCGAGCATATCGCGACCATCTATACCAGCGATCCGGTGGTGATCCAGGTGGCGACCATGCTGATCGTGTATTCGGCGCTGTTCCAGTTCTCCGACGTGATCCAGGTCACGGCGGCCGGGGCGTTGCGCGGCTACCAGGACACCCGGGTGACGATGATCCTGACCCTGTTCGCCTACTGGGGCATCGGCCTGCCGGTGGGTTATGCACTGGGATTGACCGACTGGTTCGGCGCGCCGAGTGGCCCGAGCGGGTTGTGGGAAGGCCTGATCGTCGGGCTGTCGTGTGCGGCAGTGATGCTGTCGATTCGCCTGGCGCGCAGTTCGCGCAAGCGGATCAGGGTGAGCCGGGCGTAGCTGCCGGGGCCGCCACAGGACCTGTGACGGGGAGCCAACGGTCTGGCGCGGTCCTTGTAGGAGCCTGGCTTGCCAGCGAACGCGGCCTCAAGGGCGCTGAAGGCTTCGCTGGCAAGCCAGGCTCCTACAAGGGTCTGCGCAGGTTTCACGCCTGCACAGCGGCCAGGGGTCATTCGGCCTTCTTGCGAATCCAGTACAGGTAGGTGCCCGCCTCTTCCCGCTGTTCCACCAGTTCATGGTCGAGAAACACACAGAACTTGGGGATGTCGCGGCGGGTCGACGGGTCGGTGGCGATCACCTTGAGCAGGCCGCCAGGCTGCAGGTCGCGGATATGCTGGTGCAGCATCATCACCGGCTCGGGGCAGTTGAGCCCGGTGGCGTCGAGGGTGCCGTCAACGTTGGGGTCGTAAGGCTGGGTCATTCTTAACTCCTGAAACCGATGCGGCATTATCGCGGCTTTTTCACGTCCAGTCGACGCAGATGGCAGGTCACTTCCTCGCGGTCGTGGTACAACTGCTTGCAGCCGACCGCCACCTTGATCCTGCGGGCCCTGAAGCCTTCGTCGATGCGGTCCAGCAGGCGACGGACCTCGGCATAACGCTGCTTCATCGGCAGCTTGAGGTTGACCACCGCTTCCCGGCAGTGCCCCTCGCCGACCCAGCTTTCCAGCATGGCCGCGGTGCGCGCCGGTTTCTCGACGATGTCGCAGACCATCCAGTCCACCGGCTGCTTCGGCTTGTAGGTGAAACCGTCGGCCATCAGGTGCTGGACCAGGCCGGTGTCCATCAGGCTTTCGGCCATCGGGCCGTTGTCGATGGCGGTCACCAGCATGCCGCGGTTGACCAGCTGCCAGGTCCAGCCGCCAGGCGCCGCACCGAGGTCGACGCCGGTCATGTCGCCGTTGAGGCGCTCTTCCCACTGGTCACGGGGAATGAAGTGGTGCCAGGCCTCCTCCAGCTTGAGGGTCGAGCGGCTTGGCGCATCCTTGGGGAACTTCAGGCGCGGAATGCCCATGGGCCACATCGCCGAATTGCCGGCGTCGGCCATGCCGAGGAAGACTTCCCGGCCACTCTTGAAGGTCAGCAGCAGGCGCGGCTTGCCGGCGTCCTCCAGCAACCGGCCGGCCTTGAGCAGGGCCTTGCGCAGCGGTGCCTCGAACTTCTTGCAGAAATTCGACAACTCCTTGCCGTCGTTGGTATCGAGCACTTCCAGCCAAAGGCTGCCACACACCGGATAGTCCGCCAGGTTTTCCAGGATCACGCTGATCCGGTCGGTTTCCGGCAGATCGAGGAAACGGCCACGGGCCCACTGGCGCGGGAAGATCAGTTCGGCAAAGCGCAGGCCGGCCATCAGCCGGGCCGCGCCGGCGGCGTCGGCGCAGACGAATTCGGCGCAGGCGCTGTTCGGCTTGGCCTTGGCATAACCGGCCACATCGAGGCGCGCGGCCTGTTCGGCGATTTCGGAACAGACTTCGCCTTCGAAGCCGGGCCGGCAGTGCATGAAGAGGGTGTTCACAAAAATTCCTGAGCTGGACAACTGTAACGAGGAGGCCTGGCGATCGGCAGGCCCGGATGCCGCACGACGGCGCCTGCAAACCCGCGCATGATAGCCGAGTTTGGAACCTTGGACTCCCCCCGACAGTCCAGTGATTAGCCAGATCACTCGAACAGGGCTAGATTCAAGGCTCTGCTTGTACCACCCGGCCCGTGCCGTGCGGGCCTCAAGGAGTCATTCATGTCATCTCTCGATAGCCTGAAAACCCTTAGAACCCTGCAGGTGGGCGCCAAGACCTACCACTATTTCAGCCTGCCGGAGGCCGCCCGCGCACTGGGCGACCTGGACAGGCTGCCGATGTCGCTCAAGGTCCTGCTGGAAAACCTGCTGCGCTGGGAGGACGGCAAGACCGTCACCGACACAGACATCAAGGCCCTCGCCGCCTGGCTGCAGACGCGCGGTTCCGATCGGGAAATCCAGTACCGCCCGGCCCGGGTGCTGATGCAGGACTTCACCGGCGTGCCAGCAGTGGTCGACCTGGCCGCCATGCGCGCCGCCGTGGCCAAGGCCGGCGGCGATCCGCAGCGGATCAACCCGCTGTCGCCGGTCGACCTGGTGATCGACCACTCGGTGATGGTCGACCGGTTCGCCAGCCCCGCGGCCTTCGGCGAGAACGTCGATATCGAGATGCAGCGCAACGGCGAGCGTTACGCCTTCCTGCGCTGGGGCCAGAACGCCTTCGACAATTTCAGCGTGGTGCCGCCGGGCACCGGGATCTGCCACCAGGTGAACCTCGAATACCTCGGCCGCACGGTCTGGACCCGTGACGAGGACGGCCGCACCTATGCCTTCCCCGACACCCTGGTCGGCACCGACTCCCACACCACCATGATCAACGGCCTCGGTGTACTCGGCTGGGGCGTGGGTGGCATCGAGGCGGAGGCGGCGATGCTCGGCCAGCCGGTGTCGATGCTGATTCCCGAGGTGATCGGCTTCAAGCTGACCGGCAAGCTCAAGGAAGGTATCACCGCCACCGACCTGGTATTGACCGTCACCCAGATGCTGCGCAAGAAGGGCGTGGTCGGCAAGTTCGTCGAATTCTACGGCGACGGCCTGGCCGAACTGCCTCTGGCGGACCGGGCGACCATCGCCAACATGGCCCCGGAATACGGGGCCACCTGCGGTTTCTTCCCGGTCGACGAGGTCACCCTGGAGTACCTGCGCCTGTCCGGCCGCCCCGCCGCTACCGTCGATCTGGTGGAGGCCTACAGCAAGGCCCAGGGGCTGTGGCGCCTGCCGGGTCAGGAACCGCTGTTCAGCGACAGCCTGGAACTGGACATGGGCAGCGTCGAAGCCAGCCTGGCCGGGCCCAAGCGCCCGCAGGACCGGGTACCGCTGCCCAAGGTGGCACAGGCCTTCAGCGACTTCATCGGCCTGCAGCTCAAGCCGGCCAGCAAGGAGGAGGGCCGCCTGGAAAGCGAGGGCGGCGGTGGCGTGGCGGTCGGCAATGCCGACCTGGTCGGCGGCGTGGACTATAGCTACGAAGGCCGGACCCATCGCCTCAAGGACGGTGCCGTGGTGATCGCCGCCATCACTTCCTGCACCAACACCTCCAACCCCAGCGTGATGATGGCCGCCGGGTTGCTGGCGAAAAAAGCCGTGGAAAAGGGCCTCAAGCGCCAACCCTGGGTCAAGAGTTCCCTGGCACCCGGCTCCAAGGTGGTGACCGATTACTACCAGGCCGCCGGCCTGAGCCGCTACCTCGATGAGCTGGGTTTCGCGCTGGTCGGCTACGGCTGCACCACCTGCATCGGCAACTCCGGGCCGCTGCCGGACCCGATCGAGAAGGCCATCCAGCAATCGGACCTGACCGTCGCCTCGGTGCTCTCGGGCAACCGCAACTTCGAGGGCCGGGTGCATCCGCTGGTCAAGACCAACTGGCTGGCCTCGCCACCGCTGGTGGTGGCCTACGCCCTGGCCGGCAGCGTGCGCATCGATCTCAGCCGTGAGCCGCTGGGCACCGGCAGCGATGGCCAGCCGGTGTACCTGCGCGATATCTGGCCGAGCCAGAAGGAAATCGCCGATGCCGTGGCCCGGGTCGACACCGACATGTTTCACAAGGAATACGCCGAAGTGTTCGCCGGTGACGCCCAGTGGCAGGCCATCGAGGTGCCGCAGGCCGCCACCTATGCCTGGCAGGCCGATTCGACCTATATCCAGCACCCGCCGTTCTTCGACAGCATCGACGGCCCGCTGCCGCTGATCGAGGACATCCGGGGCGCCCGGGTGCTGGCATTGCTGGGGGATTCGGTGACCACCGACCACATCTCCCCCGCCGGCAACATCAAGGTCGACAGCCCGGCCGGACGCTACCTGCGCGATCAGGGCGTGGAGCCACGGGACTTCAACTCCTACGGCTCACGGCGCGGCAACCATGAGGTGATGATGCGTGGCACCTTCGCCAACATCCGTATTCGCAACGAGATGCTGGGCGGCGAGGAAGGCGGCAATACCTTGCATATCCCTTCGGGGGAAAGGCTGGCGATCTACGATGCCGCCATGCGCTACCAGGCCGAGGGTACGCCGCTGGTGGTGATCGCCGGCCAGGAATACGGCACCGGCTCCAGCCGCGACTGGGCGGCCAAGGGTACCAACCTGCTGGGGGTCAAGGCAGTGATCGCCGAGAGCTTCGAACGCATCCACCGTTCCAACCTGGTGGGCATGGGTGTGCTGCCGCTGCAGTTTCCGGCCGGGCAAAACCGCAAGACCTTGCAACTGACCGGCAAGGAAACCCTGAGTATCGAAGGCCTGGGCGGCGCCCCGTTGCAACCGCGCATGAACCTCAGGCTGGTCATCAAGGGTGAAGATGGCCGGTCGCGCGAGATCGAAGTGCTGTGCCGCATCGACACGCTCAATGAGGTCGAATACTTCAAGTCGGGAGGCATCCTGCATTACGTTCTGCGGCAGTTGATCGCCGCCTGAGGACTGCGAAGGCAACACGTGGAAAAACACTGGCCTGGCCAGTGTTTTTTCATTGGTCAGGGGGACTGGAGGGCGGGTTATCATGCTCCGCCTTGTCCGCCTGATTCTCCAAGGAGCCGCATGTCCGTCCTACCCTGGCCTTATCTGGCCCTGCTTTCCCTGGGTTATGCGCTGGCGCTGAGCGTTGGCCAATTGGGCCTGCCCAGCCTCCTCGCTTTCGCCCTGCTGCTGATCAGTGCCGCAGCCGTCCTGCAACCTCGCAGCCGCGTGGGTCGCTATCTGGGCCATGGTCTGTTCGTACTGCTGGCTGTCGCCCTGGCCCTGCACTGGCTGCCGGGCTTCCAGAACGGCCGGGTGATCAGCGCCCTGCGCCTGACCCCGGACGCCGTGCCGTTCACCCTGTACCTCAATCTGGATAAACCGCTGATCGGCTTCTGGCTGCTGCTGGTCTGTCCCTGGCTGGTCAATCGCCGTACGCCGGGACGCGTGCTGCTCAGTGCGACCAGCGCCTGGGCCATGAACTCGCTGCTCGCCCTGGGGTGCGCCTGCCTGTTGGGCATCGTCAACTGGGCGCCGAAATGGCCCGAGCAAGGTGGCTGGTGGCTGCTGAACAACCTGCTGCTGGTGAGCCTGGTCGAGGAAATCCTGTTTCGTGGCTATATTCAGGGCGGGCTGAGCCGCTGTTTCAAATCCTTTCCACGGGGCGAAACCCTGGCCTTACCGGGGGCTGCGCTGATTTTCGGGCTGGCGCACGCCGGTGCGGGCTGGCAATGGGTGCTGCTGGCGACACTGGCTGGCATCGGCTATGGTCTGGCCTATCGCTATGGGGGCCTGGCCGCAGCCGTCCTGGCCCATGTCGCGCTTAATACCGTGCACTTCGTATTCTTTACTTATCCGATGTTGCAACCGTTCTAAAGCCGGATGAACGGCTGAACTCGTTAATCTCCAGCGTGTTCGACTCGTATTCAAGGACGAGTGCGAGTACGCAAGAGCCAAATTGTGAAACGGTCATGAAAGTTGAAAAATATATTTAATATTTCCCCTGTCATGCCGACAACCTGTCAAAGCCTTGCGGATTGAAAAACCATGCGGAATAACCAACCCATTACCCAACGTGAACGCACCTTTCCCGCTCAGCAACGGTTGATTTCCACTACCAATGCCAAAGGCGTGATCACCTACTGCAACGACGCGTTCGTCGAAATCAGTGGGTTCTCCCGTGACGAACTGATCGGCGCCCCGCACAACCTGGTGCGGCACCCGGATGTTCCGACGGCGGTGTTCGAGCACATGTGGAACACTCTGAAACAAGGCCTGCCATGGATGGGCATTGTCAAGAATCGCTGCAAGAGCGGTGACCATTACTGGGTCAACGCCTATGTGACACCCGTCTTCGAAGGCAACCAGGTGGTTGGCTACGAATCGGTGCGGGTCAAGCCCACCGCCGAACAGGTCCGCCGGGCCGAAGCGCTGTACCTGCGCATCAACCAGGGCAAGTCGGCGATTCCACGCCGGGACAAGTGGCTGCCGATCGTCCAGGACTGGCTGCCCTTCATCCTGGTCAGCCAGGTCAGCTTCCTGATCGGCGTGTGGCTCAACTCCCACTGGGGCTTCGCTCTTGCCGCCGCGCTCTCGGTACCGCTCGGCCTGCTGGGCCTGAGCTGGCAGCAACGCGGCCTCAAGCGCCTGCTGCGCCTGGCCGAGCAGACCACCTCGGACCCGCTGATCGCCCAGATGTACACCGACAGCCGCGGCGCCCAGGCTCGCCTGGAAATGTCGATCCTCAGCCAGGAAGCGCGTCTGAAAACCTGCCTGACCCGCCTGCAGGACACCGCCGAGCACCTCAACGCCCAGGCCAGGCAGTCCGACGACCTGGCCCAGAAGAGCTCCAGCGGCCTCGATCGCCAGCGCCAGGAAACCGAGCAGGTGGCGACCGCCGTCAACCAGATGGCGGCCACCACCCAGGAAGTCGCCAGCCACGTCCAGCGCACGGCCGACGCCACCCAGGAAGCCAACCGCCTGACCAGTCGCGGCCGCGATATCGCCGGGGAAACCCGCGAAGCCATCGAGCGGTTGTCGGTGGTGGTCGGTGAAACCGGCGGCACCGTGACCCAACTGGCCAAGGACAGCGATGAAATCGGTGGCGTGGTCGACGTGATCAAGGGCATAGCCGACCAGACCAACCTGCTGGCACTGAACGCTGCCATCGAAGCGGCCCGTGCCGGCGAGATGGGCCGCGGTTTCGCGGTGGTGGCCGACGAGGTACGCCAACTGGCGCAACGCACCAGCGAATCCACCGGGCAGATCCACGCCCTGATCGCCAAGCTGCAACAGACCGCCAACACCGCCGTGCAGACCATGGACGCCGGCCATCGCCAGGCCCAGGAAGGCGTGGCACGGGTACTGGAAGCTGACGAGGCACTGGTGGGGATCAGCGAAGCGGTGGCCAATATCACCGACATGACCACCCAGATCGCCGCCGCGACCGAGGAGCAGAGCTCGGTGGCCGAGGAGATCAGCCGCAACATCAGCACCATCGCGCAACTGGCGGACCAGACTTCGGAGCAGGCGCACAACTCGGCGCAACTGAGCGAGGAACTGACCCACACGGCCCATACGCAATATTCGCTGGTAGAGCGTTTCAACCGATAGTTTCAAGTAAAACAGAGAAAACCCGATGACCGAAAGGCATCGGGTTTTTTATTGCCCGCAATAACATTAAATAGTTCTCTTTTATAAGTAAGAAATTTCCTCAAAGAAACAAACTTGGCACTTACAGAAAAACTACATATCAAACAAAAAATTCAAAACTCTTGACAACACCCAAGACTTAATATTCGTTGAGTACCTGGCACTATATCGCATAACCAACTGATAGCGTTTCAGACCTGAATGCATTATTTGCCAAAAGCACACGTATCGGCGCAGAACTCTCAAAACAATCTGTAACGCGTCTGATCGTGGGAAATGCCTGACAACACTCAATCAGATAAAAGGACTATCCTAATGAAGGACTTGGAGATTCAAAGCTCACCCATTTTTCTGCAAGCTCCATATGTGGAAGCTGCGGCCCCCGAAGACGGACTCTTGCAGGCAACGGACCTGGACAAACCGCTGGCGGTCACGGTGACTCTCTGGAACGATGTCAGTGCCGACGAAACCTGCCAATTGATCTGGAACGGGGTGCTGGTTGGAACCCCTACCCCTCTGCCCGGTTACCAGACAGGCGACAAACTCACCTTGGCATTACCAAGTGAATACCTGTCCGAAGAGGGTAGAAACGAGCTTCAGTATAGGGCGTATGATATTTATAGCGAGCTATCAAGTGACTCTCATATCACTCCGATCCTTATAGACCGCACACCGCCCGGAGGTGAACTTCTTGCATCAGTCATCCTACCCAGTATCGCTCTCGATGGCTTGACCAACAGCGAACTGATCGAACTTGGCGACCAACTCACCGCCACTGTCCCGGGCTACTTCGATATGAAGTGGGGAGATGTCATACACAGCTATTGGGGCGAACATGCCGGTCCCAGCCACACGGTCCAGCCCGAGGAACTCGGTAGCGGAAAAGTTCAACTCACCGTCGAGCGAAACTTCCTCGAGCAACTGGGCAACGGCGAGTTCGCCATCAGCTACAGCGTTCGCGACCGGGCCGGGAACGTTTCGGTACGTTCGCAATCGGTGCTGCTCAAGCTGCAACTGCAAGAGTTGCCGGCCAACCTGGCGGCCCCCGTACCGCTGAAGATCGAGGACGGCCAGGTTCACGACCTGCATGCGCGCCTGGGGGTGAAGATCGGCGTGCCGACCTATGACCATGTCGCCATCGGCGACGAAATCCGCGTGCTGTGGAATGGCGAACCGGTCGGCGGCAAGCGGATAATCAGCGTCCATGAGCTGGGCAAGCCGTTGCTGCTCAACGTCATGGTCACCTACCTGTCCATTTCCCGCCACGGCGATGGTCCGGCCAGGGTGACCTACCAAGTCTGCCGCAATGGCGAGACCTTCGTCTCCCCGGACCTGGAGCTCGAGGTTTTTTTGCAACTGCCCGGCCCCCAGGACCCGACGCCCAAGACCCTGGTCAACGAGGCCCTGGCCGCACCGGTGGTCAAGAGCAAGAATCCGGACGTCCAGACCCTGGACAACTACCTGGACGAAGACAGTGCACACTTGGCCGCCGACGTCGTCATCGCCTGGCGCGACGCCTTCCGGGCCGGTGACCGGATCAACCTGTTCTGGGGCAAGGCGGAACATCCGCTGGTTCGCCCCATCACCCAGCAGGACGTCAACAGCGGCTGCTACCTGGTGATCAACGTGCCGAACAGCCTGATCGTCGAGCAGGGCTGCGGGGTGGATATCCGTGTGCAATACACTGTGACCCGCGAGGGCAACCCGAATACCTCCTATTCCCCCAAGCAGTTGGTGGCGGTGATCTTCCAGATCCAGTTGCCGGGCGGTGAGGAGGGGCTGATGGAACCGGTGTTCAGCGGTGCCAGCGTGTTGAATGTGGTCGACCCGCGCAAGGATCCGGAAGGCACCGTGGTACACGTCGCACCCTACCGCAACATGAAGGAAGGTGACCGTATCCTCCTGCGTTTCTGCGGTTTCGATGCCCTGACGGGCGGTAATCCGATCGACAAGGCCACCTACACCAGCGAACACGTGGTCACCGGCCGCGACCTGCGCTACGGCTATCGCTTCCGGGTGCCGCTGGCACGCCTGATGGCCGTGGAGCACGGCCGTGGCCGGGCCCATTACGAGGTGAGCAACAGCCTGGGACGAGCCACCTCGTTGCCGGCTGATGTGTATATCTCGTCCCGCACGCCGGTCAAGGTGCGCTGAGCGTCGGCCATGAAAAAACCCTCGACGAGGCGTCGTCGAGGGTTTTTCATGGGTCAGGAGAGGCCAGGAATCAGAATCCGTAGCGCACGCCGACGCTCACCCCCCAAGGCTGCTCGATGTGCTCGCCCTTCATGTAGTCGACATGAGCATGCAATTGCAGGTTCTTCGACAAGGCGGCGGAAACACCCGTCCCCAGCTCGGCGCGGCTGCCGAACAGGCTGTTGTCGAACGACACGTCGTTGATCTTCACGGTATTGCCACTACGGGAAAACTCATGGACCAGGGCTGCCTTGAGATAGGGCTGCAACAAGCCGCCATCCGCCAGTTGCAGGTTACGCCCCAGCGTCGCTCCCGCCTTGCCGAGTACCGACTGGGTATGATCGTTCTGCGCTCTCAGGCCGTTGTCCAGGGTATAACGCTCTCCCTTGACCATGACCGTCGATAGTTGCGCATAGGGTTCGATGAACACATCCTGCTGCAGCTTGATGTGTTTACCGAACTCCAGCGAGCCGCCATAGGCAAAGTTGTCGTAGCTGCCCTTGGCCTTGACGCCGTTGGTCATCGCCACATCCGCCTTGTTGCGCAAGCGGTTCAACTTGGCGACGGCATCCAGGTAATAATCCTCGTCCATCAACCAGGTGCCATAGGCCCCGATATAACCGCTGTCCACCGAACCGGCGGTCCCCCGGCTGAGACTGAGGTCGGACTCGCTGTGACCGACCATGGCACCGACCAGCAGTTGCCCGTTGCTGACCGGCACGGGCAGGTCGAAGCCGAGGGACAAGCCCTTCTGACGCTGCTTGTAACCGAACCCTGCATCCGCGGTGATGTTGTACTGGTTACCGTAACCGCGGATCCAGCCGCCGCCCTCGCCGCTGGTACGAATTTCCCCCATGCGGCTGCGCAAGGTCGCCAATTCGCCATACCAGATCGTCGGTCCGACGCTGAACAGTCCCAGAGCCGCCTGGCTCGAAGGGCTGATGGTCTTGCCTGAGCCAACGATGAACCAATCGTCGCCCTGCCTTTCCAGCAGGTAGGAATAGGCGCCCAGGTCGACACTGCCGCCGACCACATCGAACCAGGCATCGCCGCCTTCGGTATGCACCACATGCAATGGCGTGATCTCCGGCGAGTTCGGCTCCTGGCCGGTGTTCTCGATATTGAGCAGGAACTCGCCATTGGCCTGGCCATTGACACTCAGCAGGTCGCCGGTATTGTCCAGCAGGTTGACGTGCATGTTGAACATGCCGGTCCCCGACAGCTCGCCCAGGGACAGAGTGCGGAACTGGTCGGCCGAACCCAGGGTCACGCTACCGCCGCCCAGGGACAACGACTTGACCTCGGCATCGGCGACCAGGGTCCAGTTCGCGCCACTGTTGATGGCCACGCTGTTGGTGTTGACCAGATTGCCGGTGAGCTGGGCGTTGTTCTGCAGGGTAACGTCCAGGGTGCTGGTGTCATCGGCGACCAGGTCGCCGCTCAGGACTGAATTGCCAACACTGAAACCGACGGTGCTGTTCTCCCTGACATCCAGCAATAGGCCGTTTCCGGCCAGCAGACTGGAACCGTTCTGGACAACGATCTCTGCTTCCGCCCCATCGACGACCCGGATGGCCGGCCCGATCAGCCCCTCCAGCGTTGAATTGTCGAGGACAACCTGGGATGTCGCATCAATCGGTATCGGTGCTCCAGGGCCGCTGGTATCACCTATGATGTGCAGGCCAACCGACTCCCCTCGCCCATAGCTGCCATTGGTCATCTGCAATGTACTGCCCGCCAGCCTGATAGCCTCGCCATCATTCCCTGCCCCGGCCACGGCAGTCACCGTTGAGTGATCCAGCGTGAGTTCACCCAGAGGAGATACGATCGCACCGATTCCCATGCCGGAGACGCTGCTGTCCCGCAGACTCGCCCTGGAACTCAGTGGCGATCCACCATTCATGATGGTACCGACCTGCAATGCCCTGCCATTGGCATTGTTGATCGTCCCATTGACGATCGTCGCCCGGCCATGGGACAACGATAATGCTCCATTCACCGTCCCATTATTGATCTGGACATCGGAGAACCCGCTGCTATTTCCCGTGACGCTGACCGAGTTGGTAACCGCGCCATCGAATATCTGCAACACGCCACGGTTGATTACCTGCCAGGACTCAACCGGGCTGGAGGCATTCAGGGTTTCAATGCGATTGCTTACCGTACCGTCTGTTCCATTGCTATTGTCGATTTGGGTCGCGTGAACCTGAAAGCTCAGGCTTGCACCACAGGACAACCCTATGACCCTCAATCCGGTTTTATGAATAAAGCCCGTGCTCATTTTTCTCCGATACAACATATACTTCCCTCGCATGAGTTTGGAGAGAAGCATTCTGCTCAGGGAAAAACAGCGTTAACACGAAACCTCTCCCCACACTTCACAAGCAAATTCCCGAAAACACATAAGCAAGTTCCTACAGAAAATCCTCATATAAAAATACCCACCCCTCTGCAAAAAAATCATTGACACCACTCAAAAAAATCGATTACTTCAAAACCACATAGAGCCCACTTACTTACTCCATCGAGAAGTCCGCTCACCTGCGGAAAGCCTAAAAACCTCACCTACGGCGGGCGGCACGACTTCGCTCAAAAAATTAAATCTTTTCCATTTAATAAGGAAACATAAAATGTGCAATACAAAGACCCATATCAGCCTGAACCTCGATGGCTATACCAGAAGCGAACTCGAACGATATCCGCAACCAGACGTACCGCTGGCATTTACGGATGGCCTGTTACCAATCACTGCCTTGAACTCTCCGCTGGATGTCACTTTCCCGCTTCCAGACGATGCAGGACTACACTATTCCTATAGATTGCTGTGGGATGGCAAAGAACTGACCGATGAATGGGAAGATGTAACGCAAGATGACCTTAACAACCCAACAAGACGTTTGAAGTTGCAAGTCCCACAGGAATACCTGGTAGAAAAAAGAGATCCGTTCAACCCGACCGACAAAAAATACAGGTTGGCATATGAATTCAAGAACAACGATAACGGTCTAGCCGAGCCCTCTTTTGAATACCTGCTGGAGATCGACCAGACCGCACCTGGCTTGCCTTTCCACGGCCCGATGATCTTTCCGCGGGAAGTGGAAGGTGGGCTGACCTCCGCAGAGCTGACCGCACTGGGCAACAAGCTGGACGTTCTGGTCACCAGCTACAGCACCATGGCCGACGGCGATACCATCCAGACCTGGTGGGGCAATATCGAGGGCCCCAGCGTCCTGGTGCGCTGGGCCGATGTGCAAGATGAACGGGTCACCCTGTCCTTCACCCGTGCCTTTCTCGAACAGGTCGAAGCCCAGATTGGCAGCAACGAAGCCGAAGTAACCTACTTCGTGACCGACCGCGCGCTGAATATCTCCCCTCGTTCCGAACCTTCCTATATCAGGCTCCTGCTGGCCGACATCCCGGACGACCTGCCAGCTCCGATTGTGGCACAGGCCGACGACGGTCTGATTGATTACCAGGACGCCAAGACTGGCGTAACCGTAGGCATTCCACACTACGACGGGGCTGCTCCGGGTGACCGGATCAGGCTGTTCTGGGGCGATGGCAACCCGTTGCCGGAACTGGAACTGCGCCAGGGCGACGAAAACAATGATCCGGTTCTGGAGCCCGTTCTGCAGTTCGATGTGATCAACCTGATTCCGGAAGGACAGGTCAACGTCATGTACGAGGTCCGTCGCGAGAACGAACTGGTGGGAACCTCTCTCACCAAGCAGGTGGAGGTATTCCTGACCTTGCCTGTGCCAGAGGAAAACCTTCGGCCACTGACCATCCAGGGCACCAGCGGCAACCCTGATGTCGAGGACAACCTGATCGACCCGGATGATTACGAATTCGATGCGCGAGCCATCTTCCGCTGGGTAACGGGTTTACGTGCCGGGGACTACCTCAACCTGAAATGGGGAGAGCAGGAGGTTCTGCGCTGGTATGAAATCAAGCAGTCCGACTTCGACGCTGGAGTGGACTTCACTATCCCGGTTCTCAACCAGATACTCAAGGATCAGGGCACCGGCCCCGCCATTCCCGTCAGCTACACCGTGACCCGCACTGGCAATCCGAACCCCGCCGGGGCGCCCACGCAAAACGTGGCAGTGCGTTCAAAACTCGAACAACCCGGCGGAGAACTCGGGCTGCCGCCTCCTCGCTTCACCCGGACAACCCCTGGCGGTGTCGTGGGCCCTATCGAGAACCCGGATGGTACGCCATTGCACGTCGACCCTTATGACAACATCAAGCAGGGGCACACGATCCACATGACCTTTGACGGTTATGACAAGAGCAATAACCCGATTCCGGAAGCTCACCATACCGCTCAACGCGAACTGGACCAATGGGACATCGTCAACGGTTATAGCTTCCAGATACCAGACACAATATTGCGCGCTCTTTGCGTAGGTCGGGCAGAAGCCATTTTCCGTGTCGAGCCCAAGCCGGAGCACAATCAGGGACCTGCAACTTCCGCGGTTGCCGACGTGCGAGTAGACATGAGCCGCCCAGGTCTCGGCTGTCGATAACGGCCAGACAGCAAGTTATCTAGAACAGCCGTTTTCTTAAATAAAGAACCATCAAGAGTACGCGGCAGGTTTCGTAACCTGCCCGTGCCTGCACCACGCAGTACTTGATCAAAAACCACTCAGGATAAAATGATATGAATAATCCATCCGATCAGAAAACCATTGAACCAGCCTTGGAAAAACCCAGGGTCGAATCCGCACTTGACGACGGTGAAGGCCTCTTGCCCATAGACGTCCTGAACGCACCTGTTCCTGTAAACTTCCCGGTATGGGATAACGCCGATACGAAAGAGGACTATCAGCTATACTGGAACGATACCCCCATAGGCAAACCAACTCCGATCAAGGAAGATGACGTCCCCGGAAAGATACTCACGCTCTATCTTCCAGTCGACGCACTGGAAGAAGGAAAATATCAACTTACCTATCTGGTACGTAATACCGACAACAATAGTACGACCTCATCTTTTCCTACCTCGATTGAAATCGACACCACCGCCCCCGGCCTCCCCTCCCTCGCCCCCCTGGAGTTCCCGCCCGAGGTCCGCGATGGCCTCACCTCCGAAGAGCTGACCGACATGGATGATGTACTACCGGGCACCGTCCACGGTTACACCGGCTTCGCCATCGGCGACCGGGTTAGAACCTTCTGGGGAGCCACCGAGGGTCCCGATGCCCAGGTCGAGGACGATGACATGGAACCTCGGCAGGTGATCGTCGAGTTTCCCCGCACCTTTCTCGAATCCCTGGGAGACTTCAACGGACCGGTGCACTACAGCGTCACCGACCGGGCCGGAAACCTCTCCAGGGACTCGGTCGCGGTCAACGTCCGCTTGCTGCTCAACGAGCCGGTCACCGACCTGCCGGCACCGATCATCGACGGCTACTTCGAGCCTATCGACCACGAACAGGCACAAGCCGGTGTCGAAGTGACGATTCCTACCTCGGAACCGGTCCAGGCCGATGACCGGATTCTCCTGCACTGGGGCAGCGTGGAGCTGGGTCCCTTCCCCCTCGATGCCTTTGGACAACCGATCATCCTGCACATCGACGTGCCTTTCGAAAGCATCGAGCAAGCCGGCGATGGGGATATCCGCCTGGAGTATGAGCTCAGTCGCGAGGGACATGTGATGGGCTACTCGCGGCCAAAGGATATCGTGGTCAAGGCCCGACTGCCGGTGCCCGGTGAGCTGCGCAAGCCGCTGATCCGTGGTGCCTCGCCCGATGGGGAGGACAACCTCATTTCCCCGGACGATTTCGAGCGCGATGCCAAGGCCGTCATTACCTGGAACACCGGTTTCATCGAAGGACAGGAACTGCAGCTGTACTGGCGCGGACAGGCGATGTTCGAGCCTGCCTATCGCATCACCGCCAGCGATGTCAGCGCCGGCCGTGACCTGAACCTGACGGTGCCCGGCGAACGTTTCCGGCCACTGGGCACCGGCACCGATATCCGTGTCCACTACAGCATCGTCCAGGCCGGCAATCCGAACACCTCCAGATCCGCCGAGCAAGGCATCATCGTGCGCAACTGGGATGAACTGCCCGGTGGCCGGCCGGGGCCCGACGCGCCGGAGTTCACCGACCTGAACGAACACGGCGCCATCAATACGGTGAACGGCCGTGACGGCGCACCGGTGCATATCGCCCCCTATCTCAATATCAGGCAGGGCGATGTCATCCACTTTCTCTACGAAGGTTTCGACCGTCTGGTGGGCGGCAACAGGAAGATCCGGTGGCCGCACACCTCCAACCCGCTGACCGAGGAGCAGGTCCGCAACGGCTATGACCTGCGCGTGCCCAGGGCAGTGCTGGACAACCATTGCTACGGCCACGCCGAGGCCACCTTCAGCGTCGACAGCATCACCGGAACCGGCCATTCGCAACGCCAGAGCGCCTACGTGGACATGCGCGTGAGCGGTGCCTGCCCGACAGGTGCCTGAGCCCCTGACTCACTATTCCATCACTTACGGAGACACGATCATGTCCGTGAACATCAACCCGCAAAATCTGAAAAAATTCGATCAACCGGTCGTACTCAGCGCCAATCCAGGCGGTGTCGGTACAGTCGACACACAGGATCCGGCGAAACCGCTGCCAGTGCTGGCTGGCCCCCTGGACCTCGAGCCCGGGGATCGCATCGACCTGTACTGGAAAGATGCCGCCCGTCCCGTCAGCACCTACGAACACCCCATGGACGAGCCACCGATCAGCGACTTCGTCACCCTGGCGGTGGACATCCGGGATATCCAGTCCGGCAGGGAGCCCATACCCGTCTGGTTTCGCTTCACACCGTTTCCGGGCGGAGCCTGGCAAGACTCCGACATCACCCAAATCCGGGTAAAACTGGAGATCCCCGGCGGTATCGACATCGACCCGGCCACCCCCTACGAAAACGAGGGCCTGCAGGCGCCGCAGGTGCAGCCGGCCGGCGTGATCACCTCGCCCCACGGTGTGAGCGTGATCGTGGCGCCCTACCTGAACATGAGCGTGGGCGACCGGGTCAGCGTGGCCTGGGATGATCGCAGGATCGATTACCCGCCCCTGGGCGAGGAGCAGTTGAACCGCAACCTGCTCATCGCTGTCCCGACTGATATCGTCGAAGCCGTCGGCAGTTCGCCCAGCCTGCCGGTGCGCTACGAGATCCATGACGTGGTCGGCAACTGGTCGAAGCACTCGCCCGCCACGCGGGTCGTGGTCGACCTCGAAGCCTGACCGCCGTGCCGCCGGCAGTCCCACCCGGGGCTGCCGGCCCTATGCGCCCTGGCGCAGAACGAATTCGCGCACCTGCTGCGCGGCCCTGTCCAGATGCTGCGCATGGCTGAAGCCGCTAGCCTTGAGCGGCTTGAGGTCGTGGTCGGCGGCAGTCAGCCAGCACAGCTCGATACGCGGCGACAGCACATAGTCCGCCACCGCCTGACGGTTGCCCAAGGCATCGCGCTCGCCCTGGACGATCAGGGTCGGCGTGGCGATGTCGGCCAGGTGCGCCACCCGCGGCTTATCCGGTTTGCCGGCGGCGTAGAACGGATAGCCGAGGCAGACCAATCCCTGTACGCCAAGCTCGTCAGCCAGCAGGCTGGCCATGCGTCCACCCATGGATTTGCCGCCGATGAACAGCGGCCCGCGGACCTGCTGGCGCACCGTTTCGAAGACCTCGCGCCAGCACTCCAGCAGCCTGGCCTGGGGATTGGGCGGGCGCTTGCCGCCATCCAGGCGCCGTTGCGCCATGTAGGGAAACTCGAAACGCAGGACATTGACACCCTGCGCCGCCAGGCGCGCGGCCATCAGGCTCATGAAATCGCTGTCCATCGGTGCCCCGGCCCCATGGGCCAGGATCAGGGTCGGCGCCGACTCGCCAGCGGCCGCCCGATCATGCAGCCAGCCCTGGTGCCCCGGCCATGCTTGTTCGCCCATCTCATTCCTCATCGTTCACTGCACCCACTAGATATGTAACGCCCCCGCGACGGGGATCTTTCGAGAATGACCGCCCACCTTCTGAACACTCAGAAGCCTCGGGCCAGCGCCCCTGGGCGCCGATGCCCGCCTCTCTTTCCGCCAACGGGTAATGTCATGACCTCAGAACCGTCGCTCAGCGATTCCCGCTCCACCGCCTCGTCCCGGGCTGTATCGGCATTCGGCGCCGCTTTCGCGACCCTCGATGCCGCCATGCTCGATGCCAGGCACCAGTGCATCCAACTGCGGGCCGCCTACCAGGCCTCGGAATTCAGCACCGATATCCGCTTCAGGGGGCTGCTCACCCGGGACGCCCAGGGCCTGTTTCACGCCAGCACCCCGCAGGAGTTCACCGCCCGCCAGGGTAGCACGGCCAGCCTGTGGCCCTCCGTGCCGCAAGACAGCGAACTGCCCACGGGCCACCGGATCGAGGCTGGCTATGTGTCCTACAGCGACACCGCACCCGCCGCCAGCCTGTCCGAGGACGAGCAGATCCACCAGGCGCTGGCTTCGGGCTTCTCCGACAAGATCGGTTATCTGCAGCAGGCGATCAGCCTGCGTGCGCGGTTCGCGACATGCTATCTGGCCGTCGGCGACGGCGTGCTGCTGCGTTACCTCTCCAGCGACTCGAAAGCCGAGCAGGAACTCCAGGCCGGCCTGCAGGCCCCCTCGGCCATCCTCGGTCATCTGCTGCAGTTGCCTGCGCCGCTGGTTTCGGCCCTGGACAAGCGGACGCTGACGCCACTGGCCCTGATTCACCAGGTTGCCGAGGCCGGCGAGCTGTCGATCGTCAGCGGCGATGCCTTCTGGGGCCCGGCGCAGCGCATCACCACCACCTGGAAACCCGACGCTGCCGGGATCCGCACCACGCAGGCACGCAAGGATCAACCCACGTCGGCCCTGAGCCGAACCTTCGTCAGCTTCGATGAGGCTGTGCGGCATATCCATGGCCAGGTGGGGCTCAAGGGCCGGCACCGACAACAATCGCTGATCGTGAAGCATCCACACAAGGACGAATTCCGCGCCACCGAGCCGGTCGCCGTTGCCGGCCCGCTGTTCGACCCCATCGGCCTGCAGGCGCTGCCAGCGCAAGTGGTGCTGGCCGGCCTGTACGCCCAGGCCGACGGCCTGCCCGGGCAGTCGCCGCCAGAGGAAAACTGGCTGTATGAAAACACCCTGCGCCCCCACGACCTGCTCGCCGGTCTCGACCAGGCCCGGCGCCTGCGCCCCCAGGGCGGAGCGCCCCTGCCATTGTGCCTGGGTACCGCCGATGGCGCCCTGCTGTCCTACCAGTCCCGGGACAGCGAACTGGAACGGGCCCTGCTCCCCGAACGCGCCGACTGGCAACCGCGCGCCGAGCGCTTCAATCGCGAACTGCTCGATGGCAAGCTGTCGACCTCGCAATGGGTACGCCGCCTGGCCGAAGCCGGGACCCTGCGGGTACTGGTCGGCAGCCGCCTGTGGAATCGCGCCGGCAGGGTGCCGGCCGATACCTGGCAACCCTTCGCCGACAGCCCCGTACCGGAACTGGGCCAGGCGTTTCTCTCGGCCGATGATGCGGCGCGCTATGCCCAGCAGATCACTCTGGGCGGCCACGCCCGGCAAATGGGCGGCTTGATCTTTCAACGCGCGGACCAGAGCTTCGTCGCCACACAACCGCGTTTCACCGAAGGCCGGCTGTTCGACGCCAGCCAGCTCTATCCCAGCACGGAAACCGGCCTTCCAGCCTTCCCGGCCGGGCATCGGCTGCATGCCGTGTATCGCTCCAACATCAACCTGAGGAATGTCGAGCGTTCCGGAGCGCTGGCGAACCTGCCCGAGGACGAGTTCCGCCTGGCTCACCGCAGCATCACCGCCCAGGAAGTACTGGCCACCATCGCCGGCCGGTCCGCGGGCCTGCAGGCCTTCTATGTGCTGATGAGCGACCTCAACCTGGTCAAGTACATGCCCAGCGACAGCCAGGAGGAGGACCAACTGGTCATCCGTCTGCTGCCCAAGGCCCGTTCTGGCCGCAGTGCCATCGAGGAACAACTGGAAAAGGGCGAACTGCTGCCCAGCGATTTCATCAGGCTGCTGGCCAAGGCCCAGGGCCTTTACCTGGTCCGGGGCGACCGCTACTGGGGCAAGCCTGGCAAGCTGCCAGCGAACTGGGCCCCCAATCCCATCGTGGCACCGGTCGATCAGCCGAGGCCGGCCCTGGGGCCGCTGTTCGACAACCTGGAAGCCGCCGCCCGCCACACCCTGCAACGCCTCGATGGCCAGCACCCGCAACAGCGGATCAGCTTCATCCTCAAACATCGGCAACGGGCACGATACGTCGCCTGCGAACCGGTCGTGGCCGGCACGCCGCCGTTTTCCCCGGCCGCGGTATTCGGCACGAATGCCATGGGCCATCCCGACCTGCCGGCCGATTTCGAGCTGGCGGCCATCAGCTACAGAGCCGCGTTGTATCCCGACCCCGTCCCTGCCGGGGACAGTTGGCAATACCGCAATGTCTTCAACCCCATCGATCTTGCCGCCGCCCTGCCCTATCTGCGCCCGGATGATCCGCTCGACGAAGCGCTGCCCCTCTACCTGAGCACCCGCGAGGGCGCCTGGCTCAAGTACCTGTCCCGGGATGCCCTGGCCGACGACCTGCTGCTCAAGCGCCAGGGCAGCGAGCCGAGCCTCGGCGAACAGGTGACCCTGGGCAACCTGGAAGTTCGCCATTTCGTCCATGGCCTGGCCCGTGCCGGCAGCCTGAGTGTGCTCAGGAGCAGCGAACTGTGGGATCGCGAAGGGCCGGTCAGCGACACCTGGAAGCCCTACCAGCACTTCCAGCGCCGCCTGCTGGGGCCGGTGTTCTCCCGCGCCGACGATGCCGCCCGGCATGCCCATGGGCAGATTCCGCACCGTCACGACCAGGTCCATGGCGGCCTGGTGCTGCAGCGTCCGGACGGGCTGTTCGTCGCCACCGAACCCTGGCTGTCGCCGACGGCGGTCTTCGACCACCAGCGGGTTTTCCCCAAGGACGTCAAGGCGGCGTTCTTCCCCGAGAACCACAAGGTGGTCGGCGTCTATCACTCGGGCCTGGGCACCATCGACTTCCATCTGCCCGAGGACGAGGCCGAGCTCTACCTCAATCTGTTCCCCACCTGGGACATCCATCAGGCGATCAGGGAACGCGATTCGATCCCCTACCGCTATTTCTCGGGCAGCGATGGCTCGCTGATTCGCTATACGGCCAGCGGCTCCGCCCATGAGCAGGTGTTGTTCAACCAGTTGTCACCGCCCGCCGACCGCCCGCTGCAGGTGATGGACAACGCCCTGCAACGGCGGATCAGCAGTGCCAGGGCGGATGACAAGGGCGTGCTGGCCACCTATGCCCGGGACCTGCTGCAGGCCGGTGAACTGCTGGTGCTGGTCCCGGGCGCGATCTGGGTCCACAAGGGTGTGGTCTCCAGCCTGAATGCCAGCGCCGACGGCTTTCGCGCCGGCAACAGCCGCCAGGCGAGCACTCACGGACACGCCACGGCCTTCCCGGACCTGAGCCCGGTGCATATCGACGCCCAGGATGCCCTGCGCCATGCCCTGGCCGCGGCAGGCCAGCCGGACGAGACGCTGTTCGGTTTCATCTTCAGGAAAACCGGACGCGAGGAATATGTCTCGACCGCTGCCGTCGCCGATGGCGGGTCCCGGTTCAACCGCTACCGGGTGTTCCCCGAGCATGTCGACTTGTTCAAGATGATTGCCCAGGGCTACGACTTCGACGGGGTCTATGTCGCCCCACCGGTCCGCCAAGGTACGACCGGACTGCTGGCCGACCCGACCTATCGCCACTTCATCGGTGCACGCGACTTTGCCCACCTGATCGCCACCGCCCGTGGCGTCTGCCCCGTGTCCCAGACACCCGGACTGGAATCGAGCGTCAAGCTCTACCTGTCGATCCCTGATGGAGCCCTGCTGCAATACCAGGTCGAGGTGTTTCCCAAGCAGGACGAAACCGCCGAGGGCGCGGTCTTCGCCTCGGATGGCATCCCGACCCAGGGCCAGTTGGAGGAGGGCACCCTGGCTCCGCTGGCCTACCTGCGCCAGGTCGCGGCCGGCGGCAAGCTGCAGGTATTGCGCAGCGGCAGCTTCTGGTCGGCACGCGGCCCGATCGACACGAACTGGGACCCCGCCCTGCAAGCGGCCAGGCAACCGGAACGCTATGAAGTCGGCCCGCTGTTCAATCACGCCGACGACGCCGCACGCTACAGCCATCGGCGGATCGAGCGTCGGCATCAGCAACTGGTGATCAGTGCGACCTATCGATGCCAGGCCAGTCACTGCTACGCGGTCATCGAACCGTTCAGCAATGAGCGGGAGGTCAAGGTCACTCGCGCCATCGCCGCGACCAAGGCCCAGGAACTGGACCAGGAGCGCCTGCCACTGACGTTCGACCACACCTATGACCTGCACAGCCTGCATATCGCCCATGCCACGGGCCCGGCCTACCTGGGCACCGAGCGTACGGCGGTGCTCGACTTCTTTTCCGTCACCTTTATCTGCTTCGCCACCCGGACCCTGGAGAACCAGGGGACCTATCTCGGGGGGCTGTATCTCTCCGCGGCGGATGGTGCACTGCTCAAGTACACCCCGCGTGGCTCCGCCGCCCAGCGCCAGTTGTGCGCCACGGGCCTGCCCGCGCAGAACGGTTCTTCGGCCGAGCATCAGGTGATCGAACTGCCCGATGCCGCCTTCGTGCAGAAGGTCGCCGCCACCGGCAACCTCAGCGTGCTGGTCACCAGCGGGCAGTGGCGACAGGCAGGCCCGGTGGAGCCCAGCTGGAAACCGCTGGCCAGCCTCCCCACCCGCCTGTCCAGGACCGCACGGGCCCTGACACCCCCGCTGATCAACAGCTTCCATGAACTGGGCGTGGGCGCGACCGATGTCATCGACCCGCAGCGGGCCCTGCCGGTATTGGTCGGGCCGCTGCAACTGCAGCCGAAGGACAGGATAGAGCTGTACTGGGGCACTCATCCCAACCCCGTCGCCACCCATGTCCAGGGCAACACGCCCAGCAGTGGGCACATCACCCTGAAAGTCGAAACCCGCTGGATTACCTCCGGGACCACGACCGTGCGTTATGTGCTCACCCCCTTTCCCGGCGGTACGCCCGAGGAAGGCCGGCAGACGGTGCGGGTCAAGCTCGACAGTCCCGGTGCTCCCGAGCGCTCGTGCAAGGCCGGCAATGGCGCCACCCTCTGCGAGAACGAAAAACTCGCCTTGCCCCAGGTGCTGCCGCCCGGGGTGATCGAGGACCCCGAGGGCGTCAGCGTGGTGGTCAGGCGTTATGCGAACATGGCCCGTGGCGACCGGATCCTGGTGTCCTGGCATGGTCGCCACGTGCAGCACCCCGAGCTGATGGAGCCGAGCGACGAAGTGGTGATCCCCATCGATCCGGAGATCATCCGGGATGCCGGCAACTCCGATTCGATCATCGTGCGCTACGAGATCCGCGACGAGGTGGGCAACTGGTCGCAATGGTCACGGCCGGCGCTCATCGAGGTCGGGATCGGCGATCCGTCCCTGCTCGCACCGGTGGTTCCCAAGGCCCAGGGCATGATGCTGAACCTGGACGAACTCGACGGCGCCGACGTGCAGGTGCTGGTACTGCGCTACGAAGGGATGAACAGCGGTCATACCGTGCGCCTGGTGGTGGAGCGCGAGGATGCCGAGGGCCAGCAGTTGCTGCCCCATACCCAGAGCAGCCCCGGACACGACAGCGACCCCTTCGTCTCGTTCATGGTCCCTTACGAGCAGTTCATTGCCATTCTCCGTGGCCTGGCCCGCGTCTATTACTATGTCGACATCGCCGGCCAGCCCAGCCGTCGCTCCAAGAGCCGGCCGCTGTGGATCACCGGCCGGGCACGCACCCTCAAGCCGCCGCGGGTGCCGCTTGCCGAGCAGAACGGCAACGTGCTCGACCCGGCATTCCGTAATGTGATCGCCCATGTCGAGCCCTACGACTTCATCGCCGCCGGGCAGCAGGTCAAGCTGACCTGGCTCGGCCGGACGGCCAGCGGCAGCGAGGTGCCGTATGACCGGACGATCACCCTGCGCGAGGAGGACATCGACAAGGACATCCAGTTCCTGATTCCCGACGACAAGGTCAGCGTGCTGGCCGGTGGCTCGGTCACCCTGCACTACGAAGTCACCACCAGCGCCGGGGACAGCTTCCCGTCGCTGCCGCGCTACCTGCCGGTCAGTGCCGGCCCGCTCGATCTGCCGAGGCCCAGGGTCCGTGAAGCCGGCGGCACGTTCCTGCTACCGGAACTGGCCCAGCGCGGGGCGACCATCGACGTGCGCTATGCCGGCATGCAGGGCAGCGACAGCGTCCACGCCTACTGGCGCGGGACTGCGGGCAACGGCACGCCGACGCTGCCGGCGCAACCGGGCAGCGACAGCGGCAGCCTGGCCTTCTTCGCCCCGGTCACCGCGGTCAGCGCCAACATCGGCAAAAACGTGGATGTCGGCTATACCCTCACCCGTGGCAGTGTGGCGTCACCGTCCGAGGTCCTGCCACTGTCGGTGCTGCTGCCGCGAAACCTGCCGGCCCCCGAGGTTCGCGAGGCCAGGGATCGGCTGCTGGACCTGAACACCTTCAGCGCAGATGCCACCGTGGAGGTCGGCAAGTGGCCGCATATCCAGGTCGGGCAACGGGTCTGGCTGCAGGTCGAAGGCACCCGCAACGATGGTACGCCCTATCGTTTCACGCTCTGGAAGGCGGAGGAAATCACCAGTATCTCCGACGTCATTCACGGCAAGCTGCCACGCAGCGGGCTCGACAGCCTGCGGGACCTGAGCGGCCTGACGCTGACCCTCAAGGCGAGCTTCGATGGCAGTGCCGACGAAGCCACGGCCGTACTCTTCCCACGGTTGACCCTGACGGTGCGGGCGAAAATGCGCGTGCCTGAACTGCTGCTCGATACCAGCCCGGTCAACCTGCACGGCCAGATATTCCTGATCCCCTGCCACCCTCAGGTGCTGCCCGAATTCGGCCCGGGCACCTGGGTCCAGCGGGTGCCCAGCGGCGGAGTCCCCGGCTACACCTACAGCAGCGAGAATCCGAAGGTCGCCGCAGTCGACCGCAATGGCCGGGTAACGGTACGCAGCAACGGCAGCACGCATATCGTGGTGCGGGACAAGGCCGGGCAGTTCAAGAAATACCAGGTCAACGTGTACGGTGTGATGCTGTGCTACGACCTCGGCGTCGCCAACAGCGATGACACGACCGAGAACGCCACGATGAAGGGCCTCAGGCTCCCCGACATCGACGAGCTCAAGGCCATTCGCAGGCTCTATGGCAATCGCTGGCCACTGCAGCACAGCACGGAGAAGTTCACCTGGTCGATGACCGCGAAGAAAGGCACGCTGGGCCTGATCCTGCTGGTGCTGGACATGCGCAAGCCGGACGTGGCGGAGATCCCCCACCCCGGGCTCACCGTCGACCTCGGCCTGGTGACCCTGACCCACCATGCCTCGGGCCTGGGCCTGGGCAGCAGGCTGCTGCCCTGCACCTGATCCGTTGATCCGGGCGTCGCGCAGCCCGCTGCGACGACGCCCCACGCCTGCACCCGGGCTCCATGGCGGAGCCCATTGACCCCCGTCAATACCCGCCGCTGGCTATTTGCCCATGCTTGGCTTGCTTTAGTCTGCCTATAACTCCGGGCCGGACATGCAGGCCGCCTGGCAGGCCGTCTGCGCGTTGGCCCGAACCGTGGATGGGGAACCATGAACACTTCAATCAGTACCGCCTACAACTACCGGGTGGTCCGCCAATTCGCCATTATGACGGTGGTGTGGGGCATCGTCGGTATGGGGCTCGGGGTTTTCCTCGCGGCCCAATTGGTCTGGCCCGAACTCAACTTCAACCTGCCTTGGACCAGCTTCGGCCGCCTGCGCCCGCTGCACACCAACGCGGTGATCTTCGCCTTCGGCGGCTGCGCACTGTTCGCCAGCTCCTACTACTCGGTGCAGCGCACCTGCCAGACCCAGCTGTTTTCGCCCAAGGTGGCGGCCTTCACCTTCTGGGGCTGGCAGTTGGTGATCCTGCTGGCAGCCATCAGCCTGCCGCTGGGCTACACCAGCTCCAAGGAATACGCCGAGCTGGAATGGCCGATCGACCTGCTGATCACCATCGTCTGGGTCGCCTATGCCTACGTATTCTTCGGCACGGTGATGAAGCGCACCACCAAGCACATCTATGTCGGCAACTGGTTCTTCGGCGCATTCATCATCACCGTGGCGATCCTGCATATCGTCAACAACCTGGAAATCCCGGTCAGCCTGACCAAGTCCTACTCGCTCTACGCCGGTGCCACCGACGCCATGGTGCAGTGGTGGTACGGGCACAACGCGGTGGGCTTCTTCCTGACCGCCGGTTTCCTGGGGATGATGTACTACTTCGTGCCCAAGCAGGCCGAACGCCCGGTGTATTCCTATCGCCTGTCCATCGTCCACTTCTGGGCGCTGATCACCCTGTACATCTGGGCAGGTCCCCACCACCTGCACTACACCGCCCTGCCGGACTGGGCCCAGTCGCTGGGCATGGTGATGTCGCTGATCCTGCTGGCACCCAGCTGGGGCGGCATGATCAACGGCATGATGACCCTCTCGGGCGCCTGGCATAAGCTGCGCAGCGACCCGATCCTGCGCTTCCTCGTGGTCTCCCTGGCGTTCTACGGCATGTCGACCTTCGAGGGTCCGATGATGGCGATCAAGACCGTCAACGCTCTCTCCCACTACACCGACTGGACCATCGGCCATGTGCACGCCGGGGCGCTGGGCTGGGTGGCGATGATCTCCATCGGCGCGCTGTACCACATGATCCCGAAAGTCTTCGGCCGCGAGCAGATGCACAGCGTCGGCCTGATCAACGCGCACTTCTGGCTCGCCACCATCGGCACCGTGCTCTACATCGCCTCGATGTGGGTCAACGGTATCGCCCAGGGCCTGATGTGGCGCGCGGTCAACGAGGACGGCACGCTGACCTATTCCTTCGTCGAAACCCTGGTGGCCAGCCATCCCGGCTTCATCGTGCGGCTGATCGGCGGTGCCATCTTCCTCAGCGGCATGCTGCTGATGGCCTACAACACCTGGCGCACCGTGCGCGGTGCAGCACCTGCCACCGTCACCGCCAACGCGCAGATGGCCTGAGGAGTTCGCCATGAAACACGAAGTGATCGAAAAGAACGTCGGCCTGCTGATGCTGCTGATGGTATTCGCCGTCAGCATCGGCGGCCTGACCCAGATCGTCCCGCTGTTCTTCCAGGACGTCACCAACAAGCCGGTCGAAGGCATGAAGCCCTACACCGCGCTGCAACTGGAAGGCCGCGACATCTACATCCGCGAAGGCTGCGTCGGTTGCCACTCGCAGATGATCCGGCCGTTCCGCGCCGAGACCGAACGCTACGGGCACTATTCGGTGGCGGGTGAAAGCGTCTGGGACCACCCGTTCCTGTGGGGCTCCAAGCGTACCGGCCCGGACCTGGCCCGAGTCGGCGGCCGCTATTCGGACGACTGGCACCGTGCGCACCTGTACAACCCGCGCAACGTGGTACCGGAATCGAAGATGCCGGCCTACCCGTGGCTGGTCGCCAACGCCCTGGACAGCAGCCACACCGAAACCAAGCTGCGCGCCATGCGCACCCTCGGCGTGCCCTACAGCGACGACGACATCGCCGGCGCCGTGGCCAGCCTCAAGGGCAAGAGCGAGATGGACGCGCTGGTCGCCTACCTGCAGGTGCTCGGCACCGCGATCAAGAGCAAGAGGTGAGCCATGGAGATCAGTAGCGGAATGATCCGCGGCCTCGGCACCCTGGTGGTGATGATCGCCTTCGTCGGCCTCGCCATCTGGGTGTTCAACGGCAAGCGCAATCCGGAGTTCGCCCAGGCACGCATGCTGCCGTTCGCCGACGATCCATTGCCCGAAACACCTGAACAAGACCCTGCAACAAGGAGCAACCGGCCATGACCACCTTCTGGAGTACGTACATCTGCGTACTGACCATCGGCAGCCTGATCGGCCTGACCTGGCTGCTGATCGGCACGCGCAAGGGCGAGACCAAGGGCAGCGTCGACCAGACCATGGGCCACAGCTTCGACGGCATCGAGGAGTACGACAACCCGCTGCCGCAGTGGTGGTTCATGCTGTTCGCCGGCACCCTGGTGTTTTCCGTCGGCTACCTGATCCTCTACCCCGGCCTGGGCAACTGGAAAGGCATCCTGCCCGGCTACGAGAACGGCTGGACCGGCGTGCACGAGTGGGAAAAGGAAATGGACAAGGCCGATGCCAGGTTCGGACCGATCTTCGCCAAGTTCGCGGCCATGCCCGTGGAAGAAGTGGCCAAGGACCCACAGGCGCTGAAAATGGGCGGACGCCTGTTCGCTTCCAACTGCGCGGTCTGCCACGGCTCGGACGCCAAGGGCGCCTACGGTTTCCCGAACCTGGCCGATGACAGCTGGCGTTGGGGCGGCAGTGCCGACACGATCAAGACCACCATCATGGGTGGCCGCATCGCGGCGATGCCGGCCTGGGGCGACATCCTCGGTGAGGACGGTGTGCGCAACGTCGCCGCCTATGTGCGCCACGGCCTGGGCAAGCTGCCGCTGCCGGAAGGCAACGGCGCGGACCTGGCCGCCGGCCAGCAGGTCTTCAACACCAACTGCGTCGCCTGCCATGGCGCCACCGGCCAGGGTACCCAGGCCATGGGCGCACCGGACCTGACCACGCCGGCCGCCTTCATCTACGGCACCAGCCTGGCGCAACTGCAGCAGACCATCCGCCACGGTCGCCAGGGCCACATGCCGGCCCAGAGCGAACTGCTCGGCAACGACAAGGTGCAGTTGCTGGCCGCTTACGTGTACAGCCTTTCCCACGGCAGTCAAGGAGAAAACAAAGCTCAATAAATACCGGATATTTCCTGCCGCATCGATCAGGATGCGGCAGTTCCCCTCCCCTGCGCGACCGAGTGTCGCACCTCGGTTTCGCTCTGCCTACCCACTCCCGGGAATCGGTACTAAGCTTTCCAAACCTCGATCAATCCGCAACCCCTCGTCAACCGGTCGGTCACGGTTTTCGCGAGCGCGCGTTTTGACCCTACACCGAGCATGGAAAGGCCGCAGAATCAGCGTCGCAAGGTATTGACCCAGGTCATGGCGCGTTGCAATGACCCTACTCTTTATCCATACTTGCGGCCGATTTTCACCCCTAATAACTATACCCAAACCGTGGAACCTTAGAATGAGCACAGCAATAAGTCAGACTGCTTATAACTATAAGGTAGTCCGCCAGTTCGCCATCATGACGGTGGTCTGGGGGATCCTTGGCATGGGGCTCGGAGTCTTCATTGCCTCTCAACTGGTCTGGCCGGAGCTGAATTTCGGTCTGCCGTGGACGAGTTTTGGACGCCTGCGCCCGCTGCACACCAACCTGGTGATCTTCGCCTTCGGTGGTTGTGCACTGTTTGCCACCTCCTACTATGTGGTGCAGCGTACCTGCCAGGTGCGACTGATCTCCGACAGCCTCGCGGCCTTCCACTTCTGGGGTTGGCAAGCCGTGATCGTCGGCGCCCTGGTCACCCTGCCGCTGGGCTACACCACCACCAAGGAATACGCGGAACTGGAATGGCCGCTGGCTATCCTGCTGGCCATCGTCTGGGTGGTCTACGCCCTGGTGTTCTTCGGCACCATCATCAAGCGCAAGACCAAGCACATCTATGTCGGCAACTGGTTCTACGGTGCGTTCATCATCGTTACCGCCATGCTGCACATCGTCAACCACGCCTCGCTGCCGGTGAGCTTCTTCAAGTCCTACTCGGCCTACTCCGGCGCGACCGACGCGATGATCCAGTGGTGGTACGGGCATAACGCGGTGGGTTTCTTCCTCACCACCGGCTTCCTCGGGATGATGTACTACTTCGTGCCGAAACAGGCCGAACGCCCGATCTACTCCTATCGCCTGTCCATCGTCCACTTCTGGGCACTGATCACCCTGTACATCTGGGCCGGTCCCCACCACCTGCACTACACCGCCCTGCCGGACTGGGCCCAGTCGCTGGGCATGGCCATGTCGATCATCCTGCTGGCCCCGAGCTGGGGCGGCATGATCAACGGCATGATGACCCTCTCCGGCGCCTGGCATAAGCTGCGCACCGACCCGATCCTGCGCTTCCTCGTCGTCTCCCTGGCGTTCTACGGCATGTCGACCTTCGAGGGTCCGATGATGGCGATCAAGACCGTCAACTCGCTCTCGCACTACACCGACTGGACCATCGGCCACGTCCACGCCGGCGCCCTCGGCTGGGTGGCGATGATTTCCATCGGTGCGGTCTATCACATGATTCCCAAGCTGTTCGGCCGCGAGCAGATGCACAGCGTCGGCCTGATCAACGCGCACTTCTGGCTGGCGACCATCGGCACGGTGCTGTACATCGCCTCGATGTGGGTCAACGGCATCACCCAGGGCCTGATGTGGCGGGCGATCAACGACGACGGCACGCTGACCTACTCCTTCGTCGAAGCGCTGCAGGCCAGCCACCCCGGCTTCATCGTCCGCGCCCTGGGCGGGGCGTTCTTCGCCACGGGCATGCTGCTGATGGCCTACAACACCTTCCGTACCGTTCGCGCCTCGAACCCGGCTGAAGCTGAAGCCGCCGCTCAGATCGCTGTCGTTGGAGCCCACTGATGAAGCACGAAGTAGTCGAGAAGAATATCGGCCTGCTGGCCTTCTTCATGGTCATCGCCGTGAGCATCGGCGGCCTGACCCAGATCGTCCCGCTGTTCTTCCAGGACGTCACCAACAAGCCGGTCGAAGGCATGAAGCCACGTACCGCCCTGGAACTGGAAGGCCGCGACATCTACATCGCCAACGGTTGTGTCGGCTGCCACTCGCAGATGATCCGGCCGTTCCGCGCCGAAACCGAACGCTACGGGCACTACTCGGTAGCCGGTGAAAGCGTCTGGGACCACCCGTTCCTGTGGGGTTCCAAGCGTACCGGCCCGGACCTGGCCCGTGTCGGCGGTCGTTACTCCGATGACTGGCACCGCGCGCACCTGTACAACCCACGCAACGTGGTGCCCGAGTCGAAAATGCCGGCGTACCCGTTCCTCGTGGAAAACAAGCTCGACGGCAAGGACACCGCGAAGAAGATGGAAGTCCTGCGCTCGCTCGGCGTGCCCTACACCGACGAAGACATCGCCGGTGCCAGGGATGCCGTGAAGGGCAAGACCGAAATGGACGCGCTGGTGGCCTACCTGCAAGGCCTTGGCACCATCATCAAAAGCAAACGGTGATTGTTCATGGATATCGGGATGATTCGTGGCCTTGGCACCCTCGTGGTGATGGTGGCCTTTGTCGGCCTGGCCTTGTGGGTCTTCAGCCCCAAGCGCAAGGCGGAGTTTGAAGACGCGACCTTGCTGCCTTTCGCGGACGATCCCGAAGCCATCAAGCACGTCGAGCAAGCTTCTAGGAGTAACAAAGAATGACTACGTTCTGGAGTCTGTACGTCACAGTCCTCAGTCTGGGTACCATCTTCGCCTTGACCTGGCTGCTGCTGTCGACCCGCAAGGGCCAGCGCGCCGAGCAGACCGACGAGACCGTCGGCCACTCCTTCGACGGCATCGAGGAGTACGACAACCCACTGCCGAAATGGTGGTTCATGCTGTTCGTCGGCACCCTGATCTTCGCTCTCGGCTACCTGGTGCTGTACCCGGGCCTGGGCAACTGGAAAGGGGTACTGCCAGGTTACAACTACCTGGACAACGAGAAGCAGACCCCCTTCGCCAACGGCCAGACCGGCTGGACCGGCGTGCACGAGTGGGAGAAGGAAATGGCCAGGTCGGATGCCAAATTCGGGCCGATCTTCGCCAAATACGCCGCCATGCCCATCGAGGAAGTGGCCAAGGACCCGCAGGCCCTGAAGATGGGTGGGCGACTGTTCGCCTCCAACTGCTCGGTGTGTCACGGTTCAGACGCCAAGGGGGCCTATGGCTTCCCCAACCTGACCGATGAAGACTGGCGCTGGGGCGGCGACCCGCAGACCATCAAGCAGACCATCATGGGCGGTCGCCATGCGGTGATGCCGGCCTGGGCCGAGGTGATCGGCGAGCAGGGCGTGGCCGATGTCGCCGCGTTCGTGCTGACCAACCTCGACGGTCGCAAGCTGCCGGAAGGCGCCAAGGCCGACCCGGTCAATGGCCAGAAGCTGTTCGCCGCCAACTGCGTGGCCTGCCATGGGCCGGAAGGCAAGGGTACCCCGGCCATGGGCGCGCCGAACCTGACGCACCCGGCCGCGTTCATCTACGGTTCGAGCTTCGCGCAGTTGCAACAGACCATCCGTTACGGTCGCCAGGGGCAGATGCCGGCCCAGGAGCAGACCCAGGGCAACGACAAGGTCCACCTGCTGGCGGCCTACGTCTACAGCCTGTCCCACGGTAACGACAAGCCCGCCGAATAAGCCCTGGCTTGCCGCAACGACAAAGGCCCCGCCGGCATGGACCGACGGGGCCTTTTTCATGGTGCAGGGCCCTCACGCCCGCCAGAATCGGCACATGCCAGCCACGGCCTTGGCCTATAGTCAATTGATCTGCGTCATGCTTTGTTACATTCGCTACACCATACCGAGCTTTCACCCAACGCGACCAAAGGTCGCACCCGTTGAGCCGGGGCAGAGGCGTATCATTAAGCCACTGCACTAAGCTTCAACGCTATCCGATCACGGTCGGCACGTACTGACCGCGACATTTTCCCCCTGCCGTGGGATGCAATGATGAGCAATCAGATTCCGGTACACGACGTCACTCCGCCTGCCAAGCAACAGAACAACGCCGTCGACCTCTACGCCTCACGCGAAAAAATCTACACCCGAGCCTTCACCGGGCTGTTCCGCAACCTGCGGATGGCCGGCGGTGCCGTGCTGTTCCTGCTCTACTTCGGTACGGTCTGGCTGAACTGGGGCGGCCACCAGGCCGTCTGGTGGAACCTGCCGGAACGCAAGTTCTTCATCTTCGGCGCGACCTTCTGGCCCCAGGACTTCATCCTGCTGTCGGGCATGCTGATCATCGCCGCCTTCGGCCTGTTCTTCATCACCGTCTACGCCGGGCGCATCTGGTGCGGCTACACCTGCCCGCAGAGCGTCTGGACCTGGATCTTCATGTGGTGCGAGAAAGTCACCGAGGGTGATCGCAACCAGCGCATCAAGCTCGACAAGGCGCCGATGAGCGCCAACAAGTTCCTGCGCAAGTTCAGCAAGCACAGCCTGTGGCTGCTGATCGGCTTCGTCACCGGCATGACCTTCGTCGGCTACTTCTCGCCGATCCGCGAACTGGTGATCGACTTCTTCACCGGGCAAGCCGATGGCTGGTCGTATTTCTGGGTCGGTTTCTTCACCCTCGCCACCTATGGCAACGCCGGCTGGCTGCGTGAGCAGGTGTGCATCTACATGTGCCCCTACGCGCGCTTCCAGAGCGTGATGTTCGACAAGGACACCCTGATCGTCTCCTACGACCCGCGCCGTGGCGAAGGCCGTGGCCCGCGCAAGAAAGGCGCCGACTACAAGGCCCAGGGCCTGGGCGACTGCATCGACTGCACGATGTGCGTGCAGGTCTGCCCCACCGGCATCGACATCCGCGATGGCCTGCAGATCGAATGCATCGGCTGCGCCGCCTGCATCGACGCCTGTGACAGCATCATGGACAAGATGGAATATCCGCGCGGGCTGATCAGCTACACCACCGAGCACAACCTGTCCGGGCAGAAGACCCACACCCTGCGCCCTCGCCTGATCGGCTACGCGGTGGTGCTGCTGGCGATGATCAGTCTGTTGATCACCGCGTTCCTCATGCGCTCGCTGGTCGGCTTCGACGTCAGCAAGGACCGCGTACTCTATCGCGAAAATGCCGAGGGTCGGATCGAGAACGTCTACAGCCTGAAGATCATGAACAAGGACCAGCGCGACCACACCTACGTGCTCGATGCCGCCGGCCTGCCCGACCTGCGCCTGCAGGGGCGGCGCGAAATCCGCGTGCCGGCCGGGGAGATCTTCAGCATGCCGGTGGAACTCTCCAGTTCTCCCGAGCAACTGCCGTCGAGCACCAACGAGGTGAAATTCATCCTCAGGGACGCCGATGACGCCAGCGTTCACGTCGAAGCCAAGAGCCGGTTCATCGGCCCGCAAATTCGCTAAGGGAAGCCACAATGTCCGTCGCAACTGCCACCCACCCCTGGTACAAGCACCTCTGGCCGTGGATCATCATCAGCATCCTGGCCTGCTCGGTGGCCCTGACCCTGTCGATGGTGACCATCGCGGTGAAGAACCCGGACAACCTGGTCAACGACAACTACTACGAGGCCGGCAAGGGCATCAACCGTTCCCTGGACCGCGAGTTGCTGGCCCAGTCGCTGAAGATGCGCGCCAACGTGCACTTCGACGACGTGACCGGTGAGGTCGACCTGCGCCTGAGCGGCGACAGCACGCCCGCGACCCTGGAGTTGAACCTGATCTCGCCGACCCAGCCGGAGAAGGATCGCAAGATCAGCCTCAACCGCAGCCAGACCGAACAGGGCCGCTACATCGGCCAGTTGAGCGACAAGGTCGAGGGCCGGCGCTTCGTCGAACTGCTGGGTACCCAGGACGGCAAGACCTGGCGGATGTTCGAGGAAGAGCAGGTCAGCCATGACCGCGACCTGCTGCTGGGCGACGAGCCGCTCAAGGGTGCCGAAGACCTCGACAACTGACCGCGCACGGAATCGATCGACCCACATCACTTATGACCACCCCACTCCCCTGTTACCACTGCGCCCTGCCCGTCCCCTCGGGCAGCCGCTTCACCGCCGCAGTGCTGGGCGAGACCCGCGAGTTCTGCTGCCCGGGCTGCCAGGCCGTGGCCGAGGCCATCGTCGCCGGCGGCCTGGAGCACTACTACAGCCATCGCAGCGAGACCTCCGCCAACCCCGACGTCCTGCCGGTGCAACTGCCGGATGAACTGGCGCTGTACGACCGCGCCGATGTGCAGCAGCCCTTCGTCCGTCACGACGGCGAACTGGCCGAAACCACCCTGCTGATCGAAGGCATCAGTTGCGCGGCCTGCGGCTGGCTGATCGAAAGGCACCTGCGCAACCTGCCGGCGGTGGCCGAGGCGCGGCTGAACCTGTCCAATCACCGCTTGCAGGTCAGCTGGGCCGACAGCCAACTGCCGCTGAGCCGCCTGCTGGCCGAACTGCGGCAGATCGGCTACGCCGCCCACCCCTATCGACCCGACCGCGCCAGCGAACAGTTGGCCGCCGAGAACCGCAAGTCCCTGCGCCAGCTGGGCGTGGCCGGCCTGCTGTGGTTCCAGGCGATGATGGCGACCATGGCCACCTGGCCGGAATTCAATATCGACCTGAGCCCGGAGCTGCATGTCATCCTGCGCTGGGTCGCGCTGTTCCTGACCACCCCGATCGTCTTCTACAGTTGCGCGCCGTTCTTTCGCGGCGCCCTGCGCGACCTGCGTACCCGCCACCTGACCATGGACGTCTCGGTCTCGCTGGCGATCGGCAGCGCCTACTGCGCCGGGATCTGGACCTCGATCAGCGGCGTCGGCGAGCTGTACTTCGATGCGGTGGGCATGTTCGCCCTGTTTCTGCTGGCCGGCCGCTATCTGGAACGACGCGCCCGCGAGCGCACGGCGGCGGCCACCGCGCAACTGGTCAACCTGCTGCCGGCATCCTGCCTGCGCCTGCGGGCGGACGGCCAGAGCGAACGCATCCTGCTCGATGAACTGCGCCTGGGTGACCAGGTGCTGGTGCATCCCGGTGCCGTGCTACCTGCGGACGGCCGGATTCTCCGGGGCCAGTCGAGCATCGACGAATCGCTGCTGACCGGCGAATACCTGCCGCAACCGCGTAGCCCGGGAGAGGCGGTCACCGCCGGCACGCTGAACGTCGAAGGCGCCCTGACGGTCGAGATCCTCGCCCTCGGCCAGGACACTCGCCTGTCGGCCATCGTCCGCCTGCTGGAACGGGCCCAGAGCGAGAAGCCGCGCCTGGCGGAGATCGCCGACCGCGCCTCGCAATGGTTCCTGCTGCTGTCGCTGATCGCCGCCGCGGCCATCGGCCTGCTCTGGTGGCAGGTCGACCCACAGCGGGCGTTCTGGATCGTCCTGGCGATGCTGGTGGCGACCTGCCCCTGCGCCCTGTCGCTGGCCACCCCGACCGCCCTCACCGCGGCCACCGGCACCCTGCATAAGCTCGGCCTGCTGCTGACCCGCGGGCATGTACTCGAAGGGCTGAACCAGATCGACACGGTGATTTTCGACAAGACCGGCACCCTCACCGAAGGCCGCCTGGCGCTGCGCGCCATCAACCCGCTGGGAGCGCTGGACAGCGAACGCTGCCTGGCCTTGGCTGCGGCGCTGGAGAACCGCTCCGAGCACCCGATCGCCAGGGCCTTCGGGCGTGCCCCGCAAGCCGCCGAAGACGTCCTGAGTACACCCGGACGCGGCCTGGAAGGCCGGGTCGGCGCGCAGTGGTTGCGGATCGGCCAGGCGCAGTTCGTCTGTGAACTCAGCGGCTGCGCCCTGCCGACAGCGCCGGATGCCAGCGGACAGTGGCTGCTGCTCGGCGACCGCCAGGGCGCGCTGGCCTGGTTCGTCCTCGACGACCGGCTGCGCGGCGATGCCCCGGACCTGCTCGCGGCCTGCCGTGCCCGTGGCTGGCGCACCCTGCTGCTATCCGGCGACAGTTCGCCGATGGTCACCGACGTGGCTGCGCAACTGGGGATCGACGAGGCCCGTGGCGGGCTGAGCCCGGATGACAAGTTGCAGGTGCTCAGGCAATTGCAGCAGCAGGGCCGCAAGGTGCTGATGCTGGGGGACGGGGTCAACGACGTGCCGGTGCTGGCCGCAGCCGACATCAGCGTCGCCATGGGCTCGGCCACCGACCTGGCCAAGACCAGTGCCGACGCCGTGCTGCTGTCCAACCGCCTCGACGCCCTGGTGCAGGCCTTCGACCTGGCCCGCCGGACCCGTCGGGTGATCATCGAGAACCTGGCCTGGGCGGCACTGTACAATGGCCTCATGTTGCCGTTCGCCGCCCTCGGCTGGATCACGCCGATATGGGCGGCGGTCGGTATGTCCATCAGCTCGTTGACGGTGGTGCTGAACGCCTTGCGCCTGACTCGCCTGCCCGGCCCGCAGGGCGACCACGTCCTGAACGAAACCCGCCCGCAACCGGCCTGAACCGGGCGGGCCTGGAGTAAAGATGCCAGCACTCTACGTGATGATCCCGGCGGCACTGCTGATCGTCGCCATCGCCGTCTACATTTTCTTCTGGGCGGTGGACAGCGGCCAGTACGACGACCTCGACGGCCCGGCCCACAGCATCCTGTTCGACGACCAGGACCCGAACCACAAGGCCGCCATCGACGAGGCCGACGGTACGGGCAACGAGCGCGATCGGCGGACGCCGCCCCATGCCTGAACTGGTGCCACTGCTGGTTTCCGCGGTAATCCTCGGCCTGCTCGGCGGCGGTCATTGCCTGGGCATGTGCGGCGGCCTGATGGGCGCCCTGACCCTGGCGATCCCCCGCGAACAACGGGCGCGACGCCTGCGCCTGCTGCTGGCCTACAACCTCGGGCGGGTGCTCAGCTACGGAGCGGCCGGCCTGCTCACCGGGCTGGCCGGCTGGGCGGTGGCCAGCAGCCCGGCGGCGGCGGCGTTGCGGGTCGTGGCCGGCCTGCTGCTGATCAGCATGGGCCTGTACCTGGCCGGCTGGTGGAGTGGCCTGACCCGCATCGAAGCTCTCGGCCGCGGCCTGTGGCGGCATATCCAACCGGTTGCCAATCGCCTGCTGCCGGTGTCGAGCCTGCCCCGTGCGCTGCTGCTGGGTACGCTCTGGGGCTGGCTGCCGTGTGGCCTGGTCTACAGCACGCTGCTGTGGGCGGCGAGCCGCGGCAACGCGCTGGACAGCGCGCTGCTGATGCTCGCCTTCGGCCTGGGCACCTGGCCGGTGCTGCTGGCGACCGGGCTGGCGGCGGAACGGGTCACGGCGCTGTTGCGCAAACGCGGTGTACGCCTGGGCGGCGGCCTGCTGGTGATGCTGTTCGGCCTGTGGACCCTGCCGGGACCGCACCAGCACTGGTTGATGGGGCACTGAGCGGCTCCGAGACCCTTGATACAAATCAACATGCCTGCGTCGCGATCCCCCTAGACTCCGGGCATTGCAGCCAATCCGGGGGAACGCCCGCATGCTCGACGCCATTCGTTGGGACTCTGATCTTATTCGCCGTTACGACCTTGCGGGACCGCGTTACACCTCCTACCCCACCGCCGTACAATTCAACAGCCAGGTCGGCACCTTCGACCTGTTGCACGCCCTGCGCGACAGCCGCAAGGCCTCGCGGCCGCTGTCGCTGTATGTGCATGTGCCGTTCTGCGCGAACATCTGCTACTACTGCGCCTGCAACAAGGTCATCACCAAGGACCGCGGCCGCGCCCAGCCCTACCTGCAGCGCCTGGAGCAGGAAATCCAGCTGGTGGCCTGCCACCTGGACCCGAACCAGAAAGTCGAGCAGTTGCACTTCGGCGGTGGCACGCCGACCTTTCTCAGCCATGACGAACTGCGCCAATTGATGGCCAGGCTGCGCCAGCACTTCAACCTGCTGGATGACGACTCCGGCGACTACGGCATCGAGATCGACCCGCGGGAAGCCGACTGGTCGACCATGGGCCTGTTGCGCGAGCTGGGCTTCAACCGGATCAGCATCGGCCTGCAGGACCTCGACCCGAGCGTGCAGCGGGCGGTCAATCGCCTGCAGAGCCTGGATGAAACCCGTGCGGTGATCGAGGCGGCGCGGACCCTGCAATTCCGCTCGATCAATATCGACCTGATCTACGGCCTGCCCAAGCAGACCCCGGAACATTTCGCCCGCACCGTGGACGAAGTGATCAACCTGCAGCCGGACCGCCTTTCGGTGTTCAACTATGCCCACCTGCCCGAGCGCTTCCTGCCCCAGCGGCGGATCAACAGTCATGAGCTGCCGGCCCCGGCCGACAAGCTGGAAATGCTCCATCGCACCATCGAGCAATTGACCGCCGCCGGCTATCGCTACATCGGCATGGATCACTTCGCCCTGCCGGACGACGAACTGGCGATCGCCCAGGAAGAGTCCACCCTGCAGCGCAACTTCCAGGGCTACACCACCCATGGCCACTGCGACCTGATCGGCCTGGGCGTGTCGGCCATCAGCCAGATCGGCGACCTGTACTGCCAGAACAGCAGCGACCTGAACCAGTACCAGAACACCCTGGCCAGCGCGCAACTGGCCACCAGTCGCGGCCTGCTGTGCAACGCCGACGACCGGCTGCGCCGGGAAGTGATCCAGCAGATCATCTGCAACTTCAGCCTGGAGTTCGCCCGGATCGAGCAACAGTTCACCCTCGACTTCCGCGGCTACTTCGCCGAACTCTGGCCACGCCTGATGGGCATGGCCGACGATGGCCTGATCGAGCTGGACAACGAGCGGCTCACCGTTCTGCCCGCCGGGCGCCTGCTGGTACGCTCGGTGTGCATGGTATTCGATGCCTACCTGGAACAGCAGAATCGCCAGCGCTTCTCCCGGGTGATCTGAAAATTACACTTTCGTAGGGGTGCGCCATTTTGGCGCAGGCTGGCCTGAACAAGCCCTGCTGGGGTACCCTTACGGCTTATGTGTGATTTCCCACAAGGATTCAAGAAATGTCCGAGCCCGTGAAGCTGCGCGCCCACAGCCAGGCCAACTGCAAGGATTGCAGCCTGGCCCCTCTCTGCCTGCCACTTTCATTGAATCTGGAGGACATGGATGCGCTGGACGAAATCGTCAAACGCGGCCGCCCGCTGAAGAAAGGGGAATTCCTCTTTCGCCAGGGCGATACCTTCGGCTCCGTCTACGCTGTGCGCTCCGGCGCACTGAAGACCTTCAGCCTGAGCGACGGCGGCGAGGAACAGATCACCGGTTTCCACCTGCCCAGCGAACTGGTCGGGCTGTCGGGGATGGACACCGAGACCTACCCGGTATCGGCCCAGGCCCTGGAAACCACTTCGGTGTGCGAGATTCCCTTCGAGCGCCTGGACGAACTGGCCCTGCAACTGCCGCAGTTGCGCCGCCAACTGATGCGGGTGATGAGCCGGGAGATCCGCGACGACCAGCAGATGATGCTGCTGTTGTCGAAAAAGACCGCCGACGAGCGGATCGCCACGTTCCTGGTCAACCTTTCGGCCCGTTTCCGCGCCCGCGGGTTCTCCGCCAACCAGTTCCGCCTGAGCATGTCGCGCAACGAGATCGGCAACTACCTGGGCCTTGCGGTGGAAACCGTCTCGCGGGTGTTCACCCGCTTCCAGGGCAGCGAACTGATCGCCGCCGAAGGCAAGGAAGTGCACATCCTCGACCCGATCCAGCTCTGTGCACTCGCCGGCGGTTCGCTGGAAAGCTGATCCGGCGGCCGGCCTGACCAATTCGCACAGGCCACTGGGCACCGTCGCAGGTATACTGGGCACCTACCGCTCTCCAGGAAACCTGCGACGATGGCTTTCGACACCTTCGACATCAAATCCCTGATCCGCCCGGTTATCGATTTCCCGAAACCGGGCGTGATTTTCCGCGACATCACGCCACTGTTCCAGTCGCCACGGGCGGTCCGGCTGGTGGCCGACAGCTTCATCCACCGTTATGTCGAAGCCGACTTCAGCCACATCGGCGCGATGGACGCCCGCGGCTTCCTGATCGGCTCGATCATCGCCCACCAGTTGAACAAGCCGCTGATCCTGTTCCGCAAGCAGGGCAAGTTGCCAGCGGATGTCCTGTCCGAGGGCTACCAGACCGAATACGGCGAGGCCTTCCTCGAAGTGCATGCCGACAGCCTGTGCGAAGGCGATTCGGTGCTGATCTTCGATGACCTGATCGCCACCGGCGGCACCCTGATCGCCGCCGCCAACCTGGTCCGGCGCATGGGCGCCAAGGTCTTCGAGGCCGCCGCGATCATCGACCTGCCGGAGCTGGGCGGCTCCCGGCGGCTGAACGACATGAACGTGCCGACCTACTGCCTGACCCAATTCTCGCTGGCGGAAAAGTAACGGCCGGTGGGCTCAGAGCCCCATCTGCCTGCCGATGATCTCGTTCATCACTTCGCGGGTACCGCCGCCGATGGAGAGGATGCGGTTGTCGCGGTACAACCGCTCCACCAGGCTCTCGCGCATATAGCCGAGGCCCCCGAGGATCTGCACCGCATCGTGGGTGATCCGTTCGGCGGTATCGGTGGCGAAGTTCTTCGCCATCGACACCTCCTTGACCACGCTCTGCCCTGCCGCCATCTTCGCCGCCTGGCGATAGGTGAATTCCCGTGATACCTCCAGGGCCGTCGCCATCTCGGCCAGGCGGTGCCGGATCACCTGGAACTTGCCGATGGGTTTGCCGAAGGCTTCGCGTGCTCGCGCCCATTTCAGGCTTTCCTCCAACGCCAGCTGGGCGGTCATGTTGGCCATGATCGCCAGGGCCAGGCGTTCGTTCTGGAAGTTGCCCATGATGCAGGCAAACCCCATGTTCTCGGCACCGATCAGGTTGCCCAGCGGTACCCGGCAATCGTCGAAGAACAGTTCGGCGGTATCCGACGCCCACCAGCCCATCTTCTTCAGTTGCCGGCCGACGCTGAAGCCCGGAGTGCCCTTCTCGATCAGCAACAGGCTGATACCGCCAAAACCCGGTTCGCCGGTGCGTACCGCCACGGTGTAATAGTCGGCGCGCACGCCGCTGGTGATGAAGGTCTTGCTGCCGCTGACGCGGTAACAGTCACCATCGCGCACGGCACGGGTCTGCAGGTTGGCGACATCCGATCCGCCGCCCGGCTCGGTCACTGCCAGGGCACTGATCTTCTCGCCGGCCAGCACGGCCGGCACCACCCGCTCACGCACCTCCGGTCGCGCCCATTTGACGATGGGGGGCAGGCCGATATCCAGGGAGCCGAGGCCCGCCACCAGGCCGCCGGAGCCGCAGCGCATCAGTTCCTCGCTGGCCGCAACCTTGGCGAACAGATCGCCTTCATGGCTGCCGCCCAGCGCCTCGGGATAACCGATACCGAGGATACCGGCGGCGCCAGCCTTGAGGTAAAGCTCGCGGGGGAAGCCTTCGGCTTCTTCCCATTGCTCGATGTCCGGAAGAATTTCCCGCTCAACGAAACGCCTGACGCTGTCGCGTATCAGTTGATGGCCGGGATCGAAGTATTCCTGAAAGGCAGACATGGGCAAGCTCCCTGGGAAGACCCAGAGAACTTACCTAGCGCTTGCTTGGTTTTCAAGTCTCTTGCATGCGGTGATCTTGAGGATGCTTTCGCGGGCAAGCCACGCTCCTACAGGCCCAAGCCGGGCATCAGACTTGCGTACGACTAGGGCCCGTAGGAGCGTGGCTTGCCCGCGAAGCGCTTGGCGACTGTTAGCCGAGCACTTCACTCAAGGGAATGAAGTTCAACCCATCGCCCTCCACCAGCGTGGTCCCCTCCAGCACTTCCACCAGCCCTTCGGCCCACGCCGCACTGCGCAGGACACCGGAGCTCTGGTTGCGGTAGATGATCGCCCGGCCCTTCTCCAGCCGTGCACGCAGGTATTCGCGGCGATTGCCGGGCTTGGGCCAGGCGAACCCGGCCGGCACCCGCAAGCGCAACGGCTCGACCTCCTGCACGCCCTGGCGGCGCAGCAGGTAGGGGCGCGCCAGCAGCGCAAAGGTCACCAGGGTCGACGCCGGGTTACCCGGTAGGCCGATCACCGGCACCCCGCGAAAATGCCCGAAGGTCAGCGGCTTGCCCGGCTTGATCGCCAGTTTCCACAGGTCCAGTTCGCCGGCCTCGCGCAAGGCGATGCCGAGGAAGTCCGCTTCACCGACCGACACGCCGCCGGTGGACAGGATCAGGTCGACATCCCCCAGCTCCGCCAGGCGCTGGCGGGTGGCCGGCAGATCGTCTGGCAGGATTCCGGCATCGACCACGGTGCAACCCAGCCGCTTGAGCCAGCTGCAGAGCAGGACCCGGTTGCTGTTGTAGATCTGCCCTGGCCCCAGCGGCTGGCCCGGCTCGACCAGTTCATCACCGGTCGACAGCACCGCGACGCGCACCGGGCGGATCACCGCCAGTTCGGCACAGCCGAGTGAGGCCGCCAGCCCCTGCTCCACCGGCCCCAGGCGAGTGCCCGCCGACAAGACCCGTTCGCCGACCGTGGTTTCCTGGCCCTGGGGCCGGATGTTCTGCTGTGGCTTGAGCGGCTGGGTGAAACGTACCCGCTGATCGTCCTGCACCTCGGCGTTTTCCTGCATTTCCACGCAGTCGGCGCCGGCCGGCACCGGCGCGCCGGTGAAGATCCGTGCACAGGTGCCAGGCAGCAGCGGTTGCGGAGCCTGCCCGGCGAAAATCCGCTGGCTGACCGGCAACGGCTCGCCCTGCCAGTCGGCCAGGCGCAGCGCATAACCATCCATGGCACTGTTCGGCCAGGGCGGCAGATCGAGGCTGGAGACCAGGTCCTCGGCCAGCACCCGACCCTCGACAGCCGCCAGCGGCAGGTGCTCGACGTCGCGGATCGGCGCCGCCCCGGCCAGTTCGAGCAGCCGGGCCAAGGCGACTTCGACCGGCATCAGCGCACCGCTCTTGCCCGGCTTACCCGCGTGATTCACAAGGCGCCGCCTGTTTCAGGTGTGGAACGAAGTTGCAGGGGCGGTGACGCGAGTCCAGCTGTTCGGCGAGGATACCGTCCCAGCCGGTGCGCACCGCGTTGGTCGAACCCGGCAGGCAGCAGACCAGCGTACCGTTGGCCAGGCCGGCCAGGGCCCGCGACTGCACGGTGGAGGTGCCGATATCGGCCACGGAAATCTGCCGGAACAGTTCGCCGAAACCGTCGACCTGCTTGTCCAGCAGGCAGGTCACCGCCTCCGGGGTACTGTCACGGCCGGTGAAGCCGGTGCCGCCGGTGATCAGCACGACCTGGACCACCTCCTCGGCGATCCAGGTGGCGACCTGGGCACGGATCCGATACAGGTCATCCTTGAGCAGCACCCGCTCGGCCAGGTGGTGGCCGGCGGCAGTCAGGCGATCGACGAAGACCTGCCCGGAGGTGTCGGTTTCCAGGGTACGGGTATCACTGACAGTCAGGACCGCGATATTCAGCGGTACAAAAGGGTTATCAGCCTTGGCTTTCATAGGCTCGGTCCAATGTGATGGAAGAATGCGTTGTCGGAGAAACAGGCCGGTGTTATATCACAGCGTTGCCTGTTACAAGTGCGCTCCTTGAGTGACACGACCATCGCCTTCGAGACCCGCCATGCCGCTGACCGACTTCTCCATCCTGCTCCTGGCCGGCGGCCGCGGCCAACGCATGGGCGGCCGGGACAAGGGCCTGCTGCCCTGGCGAGGCCAGCCATTGATCGCCCATCTGCATGCCACGGCGCGGCCACTGACCGACGACCTGATCATCTCCTGCAACCGTAACCAGGAACGCTATGCGGTCTATGCCGATCGCCTGGTCAGCGACGACAGCAGCGATTTCCCCGGGCCCCTGGCCGGGATTCGCGCCGGCCTGGCGGTGGCACGTCACCCGCATCTGCTGGTGCTGCCCTGCGATGTGCCACAGGTCGATCGGTCACTGCTGCAGAGCATGCTCGAGGTGGCCGGCGAGCACCCACAGCAGCCGCTGATGGTGCGCCAGGGCGAATACTGGGAACCGCTGTTCTGCGTGATCCCGGTGGCGCTGGCCGACGCCTTCGAACGCGCCTGGGCGGCAGGCGAGCGCAGCCCGCGGCAGGTCATGCTGCCGTTGCAGGCCCAGGCCCTGCAGTGCCCGGCAGGCGACGCCAGGCTGGCCAACCTCAACACTCCGCAATTGCTTCAGCATTGCGACAGCAGGCTCGATGGACAGCCGCAAGGAACTTGCCGAAAATAATGGCGTCCTAGCAGTAATCCATCCGTATTTTTTCTGGAGAAGCACCATGACCCAACGGACCCTCGCCGCACTCATGCTGACTGTGGGCCTGGCCACCCTCGCCGGTTGCTCGACGCCGACGGTGATCACCCTGAACGACGGGCGTGAGATTCAGGCGGTGGACACTCCCAAGTACGATTCCGACTCGGGCTTCTACGAGTTCAAGCAACTGGACGGCAAGAACACCCGTATCAACAAGGACCAGGTGCGTACCGTCAAGGAGCTGTAAGCCCTTTCAGGATCACCAGCAAAGCCCGCCGCGTGCGGGCTTTGTCGTTTCCGACGACCAGAAAGTCGCCACCCGGCACGATCCGCCGCCCAAGCCTATTCTGTAGGTGTCCCCCCTATCGGGGCCAGCCAGCTTGCGGAAGACGAATCATGAAAGTGCTCATGCTCCATGGCATCAATCACGACCTGTTCGGCAAACGCGCACCGATCCGCCATGGCGGTATCACACTCAGGCAGATCGATGCCCGTTTGCTGAAACTGGCCAGGGAGCTGGAAGTCGACATCACCAGCTACCAGACCAACCACGAAGGAGCGATGTGCGCACGGATCCAGCAGGCTGCCCGCGACCATGTGGACGCGGTGCTGATCAACCCCGGGGCCTGGACCCACAGCAGCTACGATATTCGCGATGCCCTGGCCGACCTGAGGGTGCCGGTGGTGGAACTGCACATGTCGAACATCCATGGACGCGAGACCCTGCACCAGCCCTCGGTGCTGGCCGACGTGAGCATGGGGCAGATCTGCGGCTTCGGGGTCGACAGCTACCTGCTCGGCCTGCGGGCGGTAGTCAACGCGGCCCACGCCATGACGAGCCGGATGTTCAGGGCTACCAGTGCAGGGTGATTTCGCTCTGGAACCGACGCACCTGCCCCGTCACCGGATCGACGAAACGCAGCCCCTTGGCCAGCAGCTTGAGCGGGTTGGCGTAGTCGTCCTCGACGTCCTTGAGCACCTGTGGATAAAACGGGTCATTGCAGATCGCCGCGCCCAGGGCGGCCATGTGCACGCGCAACTGATGCTTCTTGCCGGTCACCGGGGACAGGGCGTAGCGCCACAGGTCACCGTTCTTTTCGGCGACCTCGATCAGCGTCTCGGTATTGCTGGCGCCCTCGCCTTCGCACATGCGGAAGAACGGCTCGCCATCGACCAGCCGGCTCTTGTGCACCCGCGGGAAGTCCAGCCCTGGCAGGGCCGGGGCGATCGCCTCGTAGAACTTGTCGATCTGCCGGGTCGGAAACAGCGACTGATAGGCCGAGCGTGTCGCGGGGTTCGCCGAAAACAGCACCAGCCCGGCGGTATGCCGATCGATGCGGTGAAGGGGCACCAGGTGAGGGTTGTCCAGACGGCGGATCAACCGGCGCAGCAAGGTCTGCTCGACGTACCCGCCGGCCGGGGTCACCGGCAGGAAATGTGGCTTGTCCGCCACCACCAGGTGCTCGTCGGCATACAGAATCGCCTCCGTGACCGGAATCGCTGCCTCGTTCGGCACCTCGCGAAAGTAGTAGATCTTCAGCCCTTCGCGATAGGCCAGTTGTGCCGTGATCGGCACACCCTGGGCATCGAGCACCCGCCCGCGGGCGATCCGGTCGAGCCACTGCTCGCGACCGATGGCCGGGAAATGCCCGCACAGGCAGTCCAGCACGGTAGGCCAGCTACCCGGTGGCAGATACAGGGTGCTGGCCTGGTTTTCGGCGGCATTGAACAGTGAAGCGGACATGACGGGGGCTCGAACGGCGGGCTGGGCCGACATTATCGAGCAAGACCCCGCCGCCCCGTCAATCGATCGTGCCGGTTGGCCTCAACCGGCCGCCACCTGGCTCTTGAGCAGTGGCGAGCCACTGGCCGCCTCGGTGTAGTCCTTCAGCCAGCGCAGCACATCCACCGCTTCCCAGCGCCCCGGGTCGTAGAGCGCGTAGAGCAGCCCCTGGTAGCCCACCACATCCAGCTGGCGGTGATAACCCGCGCGCTGGAACAGTGCCTCGATTTCCGCGAAACAGGTGTTGAAATGCAGCTTGTTGAACGGTGTCTTGCCTTCCGTCACCAGCCCATCGAGTCGCAACTCCAGCACCGCCTCGCGCACCACATCGGCGGACATGCGATTGACGCTGGATTTCAATTGTTCGACATTGACCATGCTTTACCCTCTTGATCTTCCTGGTTTCATCCCCGGGTGCGCATGTCGTGGTGGACATCCTGTCACCAACACCGGGACAAAACTGTATGAATATACAGTAACTGAATTTTACGCAATTCGCCAACGGATTCCTGCCGCACGAGCGGTCATGACTCCCTGGGGTGGACCTTGCCATAGACGTTGCCGCCGATGAACGAGCCCACCGTACCGAGGATCACCATGGCATAGGTTGCGCCATCAATCTTTCCATACCATGTCAGGGTCGCGGTGCTCATACCAACCACCAACATCGCGAGAAACTTGCGTCCCCCCAGTTGGTTGACCAGCAACACTTGTCTCCCTTTCATTTCACTTCCTCCCTGCACCACGCATGCGTGCTGCGTCAAAACGTCATGCCTGGACGTAAGCACAGCCGTTTTCCAGGTGCAAGCCAGGGTAATCTGATGAAACAGAAGGGCCGGGAAAGGCTCTGGCAGGCGCGCTCAGCGCACGAAGGCCACGACCTGTTCGGCATCGAAGGGCCAGCCGAGTTCGGCACCGGTATCCACCCGGCGCAATACCGGAATCCGCAGGCCGTAGCGCTCGAACAGGGACTCGTCGTCGGCGATGTCCACCAGTTCCACCAGCAGGCCGTGCTCCACCAGCGGCATCAGCACCGCTTCGGCGACTTCGCAGAGGTGGCAACCCAAGGTGCCGAAGAGTTGGCATTCAGGCAGCATGGCGAGGGGTCCTGGGCAGGGGAAAACCTCATTCTAGGCCGCCCCCCCGCCTGCGTCGAGCCGACGCTCAGAGCACGAAGCGCAGCCGGCGGCTGAGCAGGATCAGCAGCGGCGCGGCGGCAAGCGCCAGCAACAGCACGATGGCGGTCATCGCGTTTCCGTAGGGGATGCCCAGCGCCAATGCCCCATAGAGAAACAGCGGATGCACGTAGTAGAGCGCCGAGGACAGCTTGGCGTTGCGGCTGCTGGTGGAGGGGCGGAAAAACACGAAGGGCAGCAGGAACAGCGCCGGCGTGATCAGCGGCAATGACAGCAGGAAGTCGAAGTTCTGCCGGGCATCGGCCTGGTGCGAGTAGTTCAGCCAGGCTTCGCCGAACACCAGCAGCAGGCTGATCACCAGGGCCGTGCACACTTGCGCCCGGGTAACCCGCTCCGGCACCTGGTGCCGGGCCAATAGAAAGCCCAGCGCCATGAACGGGAAGCCCATGAACAGGAAATTGCGTGCGGTGTAGTCGTTCTGGTTGAAGTGCTGGAGAAAGGCGTTGGGCAGCTCGAAATAGACCCGGGCATATTGCAGCACCAGGCCGATCGTGAAGGCACCCAGCGCCAGGACCACCAGCAGCCCGGTCGGGCGTCCGCGCAGCAGGTACAGGATCAGGCCGCCGCCGAGCATGCCGAGCAGGTACCAGAGGTGGAAGTAGCCGATCACGAACTGCTTGACGATCCACAGCACCCCACCGACGCTGCCCAGTGCCTGGAGACTGACATAGGTCGGGCTGTAGACCAGCATCCAGAAGAGATACAGCAGCAGCCCGCGCCTGAACCAGACGGCGAACGAGTGGCCGGAATCCAGGGTTTTCCACAGGTAGTAGCCATTGATCACGAAGAAGGTCGGCACCGCGACCCGGAACAGACCGTTGCACAGCAGGTAGCCCACCGCCGTGTAGTTGCCGCCCATGAAATGACAGTGCAACACCACCACGAACACCGCCAGCACAACCTTCAGCGCATCCAGGTTACCGTTGAGGACTTTGGACATCGGCACTCACCTGCTTTCCGGCAAGGAATCGGACGGCTTGCGCGACGAGGCGCGGCGAAACCGGCGGTTGCAGTAGCGGGTCGCCCGATCGAGCACCGGTTTCTCGAAAAACGAGTAGCCGACCCAGCCGTAGCACAACACCGCCGCCAGCATCAGCAGCAGGAACAGCAGGTTGTCCAGCAGGCTGCCTGGCCAGTTGCCGATCACCAGCCAGGTCCGACCGACCACGCCCAGCACCAGCAGATGCGACAGATAAATCGTGTAGGACATGTCACCGGTGAACACCAGCGGCGTCGGGATACGGATCAGCTGACGCCGTTCGAGCAGCACCAGCGACAGGGTCAGGGCACCGAACACCAGGCCCACCGAGAGCATCCGCAACAGCCCTTCCTGCTGGAACAACTGGTAGTGATAGATCAGCGGAAAGCCCAGCAGCAGGCTGGCCGCGAACAGCAGCCAGAGCGCCGGCGTCGGCACCCTTGCGCTGTGCGGCCCGTAGAAGAACAGTGCCAGGGCGCTGCCGACGATGAACTCCAGGGCATAGGGGTGCAGGATGATTTTCAGGGCCGGTCCATGGGCCTGCCAGGAACCGAGCAGGTTGAACACCAGCAGTGCCAGCGCCCAGGCCAGCAGCAGAGCTGGCAACCAGCGCTCGCGAAAGGCCAGCAGCCCGCTGAACACCAGGTAGAACCACAGCTCGAACACCAGTGACCAGGCCACCATCACCAGCAGCACGCGCTCGTTGGGCAGCAGCAGGAACGACATCAGCAGGTTGGAACCGCCGTGGGAGCTGTTGACCAGCGTCGGCGAGGCCAGATACACCGCCAGGGTGATGAAGAAATACAGCCAGTAGTTGGGGTAGATCCGCGACACGCGGTTGAACAGGAAGCGCTGGAACTGCGCCTTGTCCTGGAAGCGGCCACGGGTGACGATCACCATGACGAAACCGCTGATGACGAAGAACAGGTCGACGCCCAGCTGGAAGAAATCCACCAGCGCCGGCAGCAGGGTATCGCCGCCAGAGTACTTGAGCTCCACCGCCGCCATGTGAAACAGCACTACCCCAACCACTGCCGCCCCTCTAAGGCCCTGCAGCGAATACAGCCGCTCCATGCTTCTCTCCGTTGTCACGCCTGTGCTCCGGCATTCCGAGATTGAGCATAGCGAACCGTGCCGGATATGAGACATTGCCACTGGCGGATGATTTCCATCAACCCTGGTTTCGATCATCTGCGAGAAACTGACGGCTTTTTTCCGGTTACTTTTTCCGGGCCATTTTTCCGAACCGTTGCGGAGATGCTTGTGTTTGCCAATCTGTTGATCATTCTCGCCTCGTCACTGGTAGTGATTGCGCTGTTCCGGCGCCTGCAGTTGCCACCGGTGCTGGGTTACCTGTGCGTCGGGCTGCTGGTGGGGCCGACCGCCTTCGACTGGGTCAACGACAACGAAGCGCTGCCGGACCTGGCCGAGCTGGGCGTGGTGTTCCTGCTGTTCTCCCTGGGCCTGGAGTTTTCCCTGTCGAAGATGCTCGCCCTGCGGCGTGTGGTCTTCGGCCTGGGCAGCCTGCAAGTGGTCTGCACCGGGGCGGTGCTGGGCGCGCTGCTGGCATTCTTCGGCATGCCGCTGGCGGCGGCGCTGATGCTCGGGACGGGGCTGGCCCTGTCCTCGACCGCCATCGTCAGCAAGGAGCTGACCAGCCTCGGGGAGATCTTCAGCAGCCATGGCCAGAACGCGATTGGCGTGCTGCTGTTCCAGGATGTCATCGCGGTCCTGCTGCTGACGCTGGTCCCGGTGTTCGCCGGCAGCAGCGACCAGGCCTGGTACTGGGCGCTGCCACTCACCCTGGGCAAGACCCTGGTGCTGTTCGTCGGCCTGCTGCTGGCCAGCCGCTGGCTGCTGCCACGGTTGTTCCATGAGGTCGCCGCCTCGCACTCGGCGGAACTGTTCGTACTGCTGGCCCTGGTGATCGTGCTGCTGACCGCCTGGCTGACCCACCTGCTGGGCCTGTCGCCCGCCCTGGGCGCTTTTCTCGCCGGCATGCTGCTGGGGGAAAGCCACTATCGTCATCAGATCGAGGCCGATATCCGCCCGTTTCGCGACATCCTGCTCGGCCTGTTCTTCGTCAGTATCGGCATGCTGATCGATCTGCAACTGTTCGCCCATCATGGCCTGCTGATCCTCGGCCTGACCCTGGCCCTGCTGCTGATCAAGGGCTCAGTGGTGGCGCTGCTGGTCAGGGGTCGCGGCAGCGATGCGGAAACCGCCTGGCGCAGCGGCCTGGCCCTGGCCCAGGGCGGCGAGTTCTGTTTCGCCCTGATGGCCCAGATGCAACAGAACCGGTTGATGCCCGCCGATATCAGCGGTCCGTTGCTGGCGGCGACCTTCTGCTCCATGGTCATGACCCCCTTGCTGCTGCGCGCCGCGCCACGGATCGCCGCCACGCTGCATCGCAAGCCGAACCAGGAAGCCCGCCTGGAGGAAATCAGCGCACTGAACGCCGAATTGCACGGGCATGTGGTGATCTGCGGCTACGGCCGTGTCGGCCAGTCCATCGGCCGCTTCCTGCGCCGCGAGCAGCAGCCCTTCGTCGCGCTCGACGACGATCCGGTACGGGTGAGCGAAGCCGCCGCCGGCGAAAGCTGCGTGCACTACGGCGACTCACGCCGTGGCGACCTGCTGAGCGCCGTGGGCCTGGAGCGGGCACGCCTGCTGGTGGTCGCGGTGGACAAGACCGATATCGCCATGCAGGTGCTCAGGGAGGCCCGCCGGCTCAGCGCCACGGTCCCGATCCTGGTCCGGACCCGCGATGACAGCCAGCTCACCGAGTTGAAAGAGGCTGGCGCCAGCGAGGTGGTGCCGGAGTTGCTGGAGTCGAGCCTGATGCTCGCCTCCCATGCACTGGTGATGCTCGGGGTCGAGGAGCAGCGGGTACGGGCCGGAATCAACGAAGTACGGCACAGCCGCTACAAGTTGCTGCGCGGTTTCTACCACGGGGCGCAGACCAACCTGCTGGGCAGCCAGGGCCAGCCCAGGGTGCTGATGCATGCGGTGAACCTCGGGGCCGACGCCCATGCCTGCGGCCGCTCGGTCAATGACCTGGCCCTTGAACAGCTGGGGGTCGAGATTCAGGGACTGCAGCGCGGCGGCAGCGAACTGGCAGTCGATGCCGATACCACGCTGCAGGCCGGCGACACCGTACGGGTGTCCGGGCCTCTGGCAGCCATCGAGGCCTGCGAGGCCCGATTGCTGGGTGGGTAGAATTCAGTCCTGGCTCACGGCGCCGATCTTGTGAATCGACAGGTCGGCGCCGTAATACTCTTCTTCCTGACTCAGCCGCAGGCCGTGTACGGCCCTGATCAGCCCATACACCGCAAACCCGCCGACCAGTGCCACGACCACACCCAGCGCCGTGCCGATCAATTGGCTGACCAGGCTGACGCCACCCAGGCCCCCCAGCGCCTGCTGGCCGAAGATCCCGCAGGCAATCCCGCCCCATACGCCGCACAGCCCGTGCAGCGGCCAGACACCCAGCACATCGTCGATCTTCCATTTGCTCTGCACGGCAATGAAGCACCAGACGAACAGGCCGCCCGCCACCACCCCGGTCACCAGCGCCCCCACCGGATGCATCAGGTCGGAACCGGCACAGATCGCCACCAACCCGGCCAACGGGCCATTGTGCAGGAAGCCCGGGTCATTGCGGCCGATGATCAGCGCCGCCACCGTACCGCCAACCATCGCCATCAGCGAGTTCACCGCCACCAGGCCACTGACGCCCTGCAAGGTCTGGGCGCTCATCACGTTGAAGCCGAACCAGCCGACGATCAGGATCCACGAGCCCAGCGCCAGGAACGGAATACTCGACGGCGCGAACGCCACCAGCCGCCCTTCACGGTAGCGCCCCTGGCGCGGCCCCAGCAGCAACACCGCCGCCAGCGCCAGCCAGCCGCCCATGGTGTGCACCACCACGGAGCCGGCGAAGTCATGGAAGCTTGCGCCAAAGCGCGCCAGCAGCCAGGCTTGCAGGCCGAAATTGCCATTCCAGACCGCGCCTTCGAAAAACGGATAGACGAACGCGACGATCAGCGCCGTGGCGCACAACTGCGGGGCAAACTTCGCCCGCTCGGCGATCCCGCCGGAAATGATCGCGGGAATGGCCGCGGCGAAAGTCAGCAGGAAGAAGAACTTCACCAGCCCGTAGCCGTGATCGCCGCTGATCTGTGCCGCTGGCTGCAGAAAGCTCACGCCATAGGCGATCCAGTAGCCGACGAAGAAATACACCAGGGTCGAGATGGCGAAATCGCTGAGGATTTTCGACAGCGCGTTCACCTGGTTCTTCTGGCGTACGGTACCGACTTCAAGAAAGGCAAAGCCGGCGTGCATGAACAGCACCATGATCGCGCCGAGCAGGATGAACAGGGTGTTGGAACCATGGACCAGACTATCCACGGCACTTTGCAAATTTTCCATGGGACGGCAGACCTGAAGTCAGGGAAAGGCACCGCGGCTGTTCGGGACACCGGTTTTTTCGCACTCTATTGGCGCACGCCGGGCAGGCAGCGAACCGCTTTGGCGCAGCACGAAAAACAGGCTCGGTGGCCGCTTCGGTTTTTTCCGCGTGTTTCGATTATTTAAGGTAAGGTTTTCGTGGTGCGCGCCCATAAACGCCCGGATACGGCGCACGGGCCTGCGACCACGCACCAGCACACAGCAAAAGCTGTACCAGTCGATTGCAGTGAACCTTCGGACAAGGCCCGCACTCGAACCTTTCACACGCCTCTCAAGGAGATATGCCCCTATGGCCCGCAATCCGGCAAAGACTGCTCAGGAAATATTGATGGCGGATTTTCAGACCTTGGTCAGCGACGCCGAGCGTTTGCTGGAACACACCGCGGGCCTGGCCGGCGAACAGGCTGACGAGCTGCGAGTGCAGATTCACGACAGCCTGTCGAAAGCCCGGGAGACCCTGCAGTTGACCGAGGCGACCCTGCGTGAGCGGAGCAAGGAAGCCGTGGTCGCGGCCGAAGACTATGTCCAGGCCAACCCCTGGCAATCGGTGGGCATCGCCGCCGGCCTCGGTTTTATCGTCGGCCTGCTGGTTACACGGCGCTGATCATGGCTATCGACGAAGCGCAAAACACCGGCTCCTCCAGCCGGCGCCTGGGTGCCGCCGTCCTCGGCCTGCTGCACAGCCATATCGAGCTGTTCGGCATCGAGCTGCAGGAACAGAAGGCCCGCACTGTCAGCCTGCTGCTGTTCGCCGGGCTGGCGCTGGTCTTCGCCCTGCTGCTGCTGATCGGCCTGTCGGCACTGGTGCTGATTCTGGTCTGGGACACCTACCGCCTGGCCGGCATCATCGGCTTGTGCGTCTTCTACAGCCTGGCCGCCCTGTTCTGTGGCCTGCGCCTGAAGGCGGCCGTCTTCGATGAGTCCTCTCCCTTCCACGCCACGCTCGAAGAGCTGGCCAACGACCGCAAGCGACTGCTGCCATGAGCCTGCCAGAACTGCCACAAGGCAACTCCCGCCGGGAGATGCGCAAGGCACTGATCCGCCTGCGCATGGAAATGCATCGACAGGAAATCCGCCACGAATCCCGGCAACTGCTGGAGCCGTTGCAGCGCGTGCGCGGGCTGGGCCGCAACTGGCAGGAAAACCTCGGCATCAAGCACGCTCCCCTGTGGGGTATCGCCGTGGTCACACTGCTGGGCTTCCTTGGCGGCAAGGGCGCCAAGGGTGCCGGGGTCGGCGGTCTGTCCCGCCTGGTGCGCCTGGGCACCAGCCTGCTGCCGCTGATCAGGCTGGTCATGCAGGGCTCATCCGGAAAACGTTGACGGCAGTGGAGCTGGCTGCATTCTTGCAAAGATAACTGATCGAACAATAACCGCCGGTTGTTTTCGGCGGTTGGCGACCCCGCTGCCTGCCCACGAGCCACCAGCCGACAAACCGCCTCAGGAGGCTCCGTGATCGACGGGCAACCGCTCGCTTGCTTTCAGCCATTCATCGATACCGCGACGGGGCGCATAGCCGGCGTCGAGGTCCTGGGCCGCCTGCGCCAGGCGAACGGGCAACTGGTCTCCGTCGGCCCCCTGTTCAGCGACCCGCTGACACCCGCAGCAGACCTGCTGGACCTCGACCGGCAACTGCGCGATGACGCCCTGAGCCGGCTGCACGAAGCCCCGCCAGAGTGGTTTCTGAGCCTCAACATATCGCCTCGCTGGATCAGCCTGTTGACACCGGGCCAGGCCCTGCCGAGCCTGCAACAATTGCAACGGCACGGCGTGGACCCGGCCCGCATCGTCTTCGAGATCACCGAACTGGATGGCGACAGCCAGCAACTGTCCCAGGTGGTCGAGCGCTATCGCCAGGCCGGCGCCCGGATCGCCATCGACGACTTCGGTGCCGGCTACTCGCAACTGGATCGGGTACTGGCCCTGCAGCCGGATATTCTCAAGCTCGACATGCGCCTGTTCCAGGCGGCGGCCCGTGGCGGACCGAGCAGCGAGGTGGTCAAGGCGCTCGCGCAGATGGCGGAAAAGACCGGCTGCTGGATCATTGCCGAAGGGGTCGAAACCGAGGAAGAGTTGAACTTCGCCCTCGAATGCGGTTCACGCTATGTTCAGGGTTATCTGTTCGCCAAGGCCGAACAGGCGTTTTTCCCCAGCGACAGGTTCGTCAGGCAATTCGCCGAACTGCGCGAACGCTATGTCCAGCGCAAGCTCGCCGAGCGCGCGCAGTTGATGAAGCTGCGCCAGCAACTGGGTGAACTGATGGGCATCCTCCAGGCCTGGGCCCAGGCGCAGGCGCCCCTCAGCCAACTGCCACGGCTGGACAGCTACCCCTGGCTGCTGCGTTTCTACCAGTGCGACCGCCACGGCACGCAACTCACACCCAACGTGGAATGGCGCAACCAGGCCTGGCAGGCCGACAACAGCTATGTGGGCCACAACTGGTCATGGCGCCCGTACTTCTATCACCTGCTCGCCGAAGGCTGGGATGGGCGGCGCCTGACGCTGTCCGGCACCTACCGCGACGCCACCACCAACCAGTACTGCCTGACCGCCGGGCAATTCTTCGACGATGGCCGGCGCCTGCTGCTCATCGATATCGATGCCGCCATCCTCTAGGGGCCTGCGTGGCTGATTCGCCCGGTTGAATCGCATTCACCGCAAAGACCACCCGGATTTGCCCCACCTTGCCAGTTTTTGCTTGCAGGCGCGCCAGCTAACCGGGAAGCTGGCGGTTCGATCATTCGACGGAGGGAACCCGCCTTGGACTGGCAAACCCTGCTTAACCGCGAACGCCTGGGCAAGCCCCTGCACAGCCCGCAAGAGCTGGGCCGCAGCCCTTTCCACAAGGACCACGACCGTATCATCTTCTCCGGGGCATTCCGCCGCCTGGGCCGCAAGACCCAGGTACATCCGGTTTCGAGCAACGATCATATCCACACCCGCCTGACCCACTCGCTGGAAGTCAGTTGCGTCGGCCGCTCCCTGGGCATGCGGGTCGGCGAAACCCTGCGCAGCGCCCTGCCCGACTGGTGCGAACCGAGCGACCTGGGGATGGTCGTGCAGTCGGCCTGTCTGGCCCATGACATCGGCAATCCGCCTTTCGGCCATTCCGGCGAGGATGCGATCCGCCACTGGTTCCAGCAGGCCGCCGGCCGCGGTTGGCTGGACGACATGAGCATCGCCGAGCGGGCCGACTTCCTCAACTTCGAGGGCAATGCCCAGGGTTTCCGGGTGCTGACTCAGCTTGAGTACCACCAGTTCGACGGTGGCACCCGGCTGACCTACGCCACCCTCGGCACCTACCTCAAGTACCCCTGGAGCGCCCGTCACGCCGACTCGCTGGGCTACAAGAAGCACAAGTTCGGCTGCTACCAGAGCGAGCTGCCGATCCTCGAGCAGATCGCCCACAAGCTCGGCCTGCCGCAACTGGAGGAACAACGCTGGGCCCGGCACCCGCTGGTGTACCTGATGGAGGCTGCCGACGACATCTGCTACGCGCTGATCGACCTGGAAGACGGCCTGGAGATGGACCTGCTCGACTATGAACAGGTCGAATCGCTGCTGCTCGACCTGGTCGGTGACGATCTGCCGGAAACCTATCGACTGCTGGGCCCGCAGGACTCGCGTCGACGCAAACTGGCGATTCTGCGTGGGAAGGCCATCGAACACCTGACCAATGCCGCCGCCAGGGCCTTCGTCGAGCAGCAGGACGCCCTGCTGGCGGGAACCCTGCCGGGCGACCTGGTCGAACACATGCACGGTCCGGCCAAGCGTTGCGTGCTCAACGCCAAGGACATCGCCCGCAAAAAGATCTTCCAGGACAAACGCAAGACGCTGCACGAAATCGGCGCCTACACCACCCTGGAGATTCTCCTGAATGCCTTCTGCGGTGCCGCCCTGGAGCAGCACGGCGGGCGTACGCCGTCGTTCAAGAACCGGCGGATTCTCGATCTGCTCGGCAACAACGCGCCCAATCCCGACTGGCCGCTGCACGCCTCGTTCCTGCGCATGATCGACTTCATCGCCGGCATGACCGACAGCTACGCCAGTGAAATGGCCAGGGAAATGACCGGACGCTCCAGTCCCCAGTAACCTTGCCCCGCTCGCCTTCGGCAAGGACTGAAGCCCTTGCCGAAGGCCCCCCTACGTCGCGCGGAGAAAGCCTACATTGGCCGCGGAATCCGCTGATGGAGCTTTCGTTCGACCCACTGAAATAATCCATTACCCTCTTAGTCTGCCGCCTGGACTCAATCCATCCCCTCGCTCAACAGGCCCCTCTTCAGGATCGACACCTCACCGCCTGCACCTGAGGCCTTGTTCGAAACAGGTAGCCCGCCTGGAAAATTACATGCCCAAAGAAAATCTGCGCGTATTGCTGGTGGAGGATCACCCCTTTCAACTGGTCGCTACGCAGAGCCTGCTCAACAGCTACGGCTTCCACCACCTCACCCCGGCCGCCAACGCAACCGAAGCCCTGCGGGCGATGGAAGCCGTGCCAACGCCCTTCGACCTGATGCTCTGCGACCAGTGCCTGCCCGATATACCGGGGCTCGAACTGATCCACACCGCCAGTCAGCGCGGCAAGATCAGGCAGGCTATCCTGCTCAGCAGTCTCAGCCTCGACGAACTGTGGGCACTCAACCAGAGCGCATTGCTGCGCCATCTCCCTCTGCTGGGCTGCCTGAGCAAGCCGCTCAACGGCCTGGCGCTGAAAAACATATTGGGCTCACGCTGCGTCCGATAGAAAACAGCATCTTTTGTCAGACGAATGTCTTGGCAACTGTCACTAATATCGTGATTGCCAGCCAACAGAACTGCAGAATCAAGCCTATCCATACGTAGGAATTATCCGAAATACTATTAAACACCTACAAACAGCCAAGCCCTTTTAATAACAAAAAACTATAAAAGCAGGAAACACACCCCTCCATGTATCCTCAGAATGTAAGTCGACAGCTCAATTAAAGTAGGAATATTCCTATACAGCTTCTGTAGGCATCTCTATTCATGCGTCCCGGGAGACAAGTGAGCTAATGTGCGCGCTTTCTACGCAGCTCGTATGGGATTTATTATGAATTCGGTTTTTATCGTCGACGACCACCCCGTTGTCCGTCTTGCCATTCGCATATTGCTGGAACAGGAAGATTGTTATGAAATAGTCGGTGAGACGGATAATGGTGTCGACGCCATGCAGATGGTCCGCGAATGCATGCCGGACCTCGTCATTCTCGACGTCAGCATCCCCAAGCTGGACGGCCTGGAAGTGCTGGCCCGCCTGGACGGCATGAACCTGTCGCTGAAAACCCTGGTACTGACCGGGCAGTCTCCCTCGCTGTTCGCCATTCGCTGCATGCAATCGGGCGCTGCAGGCTATGTTTGCAAGACCGAAGATCTGGGCGAACTGATGAGTGCGGTGAAAGCGGTATTATCCGGCTACAATTACTTTCCCAGCCAGGCATTGATCAGCGGCCGAAAAGATGAAGCGATCAATCCGGAAATGGAACTCTTCAAACTGGTCAACGACCGGGAACTGATGGTATTGCAACTGTTCGCCCAGGGCAGGACAAACAAGGAAATCGCCAAGGGCATGTTCCTCAGCAACAAGACCGTCAGCACTTACAAGAAACGCCTGATGCAGAAACTGAAAGCCAAGACCCTCGTCGAACTGATCGAAATGGCCAAACGCAACGCGGTAGTGTGAGAAGACGGATGCCCACGCGCTTGAAGGATTATCTGACGATCATCACGGGAATGCTCCTGTGTCTGTCAGCGCATGCAATACCCGGCGATGTGACCCACTTCGCCCTGCTCAGCCGTTCGAATGCTGGACACATGGAGGTGCAGCTCGACAAGGAACAGCGCCGCTGGATACAGGACAGGCGCGTGCTGGTACTGGGCACCTCCTCCCCGGACTATCCACCGTTCGACATCACCGCCAGCGGGCGTGACTACGAAGGCATCACGGCGGACTACGCGGGGATTCTTTCCGGCGCACTTGGCCTGCCGGTCAAGGTGCACAGCTTCGCCAGCCGGGAGCAAGCCATCCAGGCCCTCGAGAACGGACAGATCGATCTGCTGGGGAGCGCCAACGGCTTCGAGGCCGTCAACAAGAACATCGCGCTATCGATTCCCTATGCCGTCGACCAGCCGGTGCTGGTCACCCGCGAGGGCGAAACCCGCTCGCTCACCGACGGTCTGGCCGGCATGCGCCTGAGCATGGTCTATCACTACCTGCCACTGGACGAGATAAAGGCGCAGTATCCCGAGGCGATCATCCAGTTCTATCCCTCCTACCTCAATGCCATCAACGCCGTCGCCTTCGACCAGGCCGATGTGTTCCTGGGCGACACCATCTCGACCCACTACCTGATCAACAAGGGCTACCTGCGCAACGTGAAAATGGCCAATTTCGGCAAACATGAAGCCTACGGTTTCAGTTTTGCCGTGCGCGGCGACGAACCGTTGCTGCTGGGTATCGTCAACAGCATTCTCAGGGCCATCCCCACCGGTGAGCGCGAGAGCATCGCGCAACGCTGGAGTGCCGGCAGCGATATCCTGCTGACCGATCACAAGCTGCAACTGAGCCCTCGCGAAGAGCAGTGGCTCAAGGCCAATCCGCTGGTGCGCGTGGTAGTCAACGAGGCCCTGGCGCCGATCACCTTCTTCGACGCCGACGGCAACTTTCGCGGGGTGACGGCCGACCTGCTGGAACTGATCCGCCTGCGTACCGGCCTGCGTTTCGAAATCCAGCGGGCACGCAGCGTGGATGACATGATCGGCCGAATCGGCAGCGGCAAGGCCGATGTGATCGCGGCCATAAGCCCGACCAATGCCCGGGAAGAGCTGCTGCATTTCAGCCGTCCCTACATGGAGAACTCCTTCGTCCTGCTCACCGCGAAAGGCAAGGACAGCCCGATCAATCTCGAGCAGATGGAGAACAAGCGCCTGGCAATCACACGCGGCAATGCACTGATCGACTACCTGCGCCGCGAATTCCCGGGGATCCGCCTGGTGGAGACCGACGACGGCCTCAAGGCCGCCGAACTGCTCGCCCAGGGCCAGGTGGAGGGTGCGGTCGGCTCGCTGGTGATCGCCAACTACCTGATCGCCTCGCAGATATTCGACGACCGCCTGCAGATCAGCGCCACCATCGGTACCCAGCAGGCGGTCTTCGCCCTGGCCACCGCCCGCGGCGCCACCGAACTCGGTTCGATCCTCGACAAGGCCCTGCTGAGCATCGCCCCGGACGAACTGGGTATCGTCAACAGCCGCTGGCGCGGCTACACCCCGGCCTCCGACAGCTACTGGCGCAACTATCACCGCCTGATCATCCAGATCATCGTCGGTGCCAGTGTGCTGTTGCTGCTATCGCTGACCTGGAATGCCTACATGCGAAGGCAGATCAGGCAGCGCCAGTTGGCGGAACGGGCATTGAGCGACCAGTTCGAATTCATGCGTGCGCTGGTCAACGGCACTCCTCACCCGATCTACGTGCGCGACCGCCAGGGCCTGCTGCAGACCTGCAACGACAGCTACCTGGAAGCCTTCTCGGCGAAGCTGGAAGACCTGGTCGGCAAAAGCGCGCTGGAAGGTGCACGCGCCCTCGGCAACGAACAGGAGGCCAGCGAATACCAGGCCGACTACCTGCGGGTGATCGAGGACGGCACGCCGCTGATCTGCGACCGCACACTGCATATCAGGGGCCGTGAGCTGACCATCTATCACTGGATACTGCCCTACCGGAACTCACTGGGTGAGGTGCAGGGCATCATCGGCGGCTGGATCGACGTCAGCGAACGACGCCAACTGCTCGAGGACCTGCGCAGTGCCAAGGAACAGGCCGATGACGCCAACCGGGCCAAGAGCACCTTCCTGGCGACCATGAGCCATGAGATCCGCACGCCGATGAACGCTGTGATCGGCATGCTGGAACTGAGCCTGAAGCGCGCCGACCAGGGACATCTGGATCGCCCGGCCATCGAGGTCGCATACAACTCGGCCAAGGACCTGCTGGAACTGATCGGCGATATTCTCGACATCGCCCGCATCGAGTCCGGCCGCCTCAGCCTGTCCCCAGAACGGGTCAACCTGGAGGAGCTGGCGGAATCGGTGGTCCGCGTCTTCGATGGCCTGGCGCGCCAGAAAAGCCTGAGCCTGGTCATGAAGGAAACGCTCCGGGAGCAGCCCTGCGATGTGCTGGTCGACCCGCTGCGCTTCAGACAGATTCTGTCCAACCTGGTCAGCAACGCCATCAAGTTCACCGAGCAGGGCCGGATCAGCATCGACCTGGCCATCCAGCCCACCGAAGTGGCGCAACGGGTAGCGGTGCGACTGCGGGTCGAAGACACCGGTATCGGCATCAGCCAGGCCGACCAGGAACGCCTGTTCCAACCCTTCGCCCAGGCCGACAACTCCGGCCAACTGGCCCGCAGTGGTGCCGGGCTGGGGCTGGTGATCTGCCGCAGCCTCTGCGAAATGATGGGAGGAACACTGACTCTTGCCAGCGTTCCCGGCCAGGGCACCCAGGTGACCGTGACCCTTGAACTGGACAGCCTGGAACCGCTGCAAGGGCCGATCGAGCGCGAGACGGAGCTGCCCCCGGCCCTGCATGAACTGAATGTGCTGGTGGTCGACGACCATCCCGCCAACCGCCTGCTGATGTGCCAGCAACTGGGGTACCTCGGTCATCGCTACAGCACCGCGCAGAACGGCGCTAGCGGCCTGCAGATCTGGAAGGACGGACACTTCGACCTGGTGATCGTCGATTGCAACATGCCGGTCATGAACGGCTATGACCTGACCCGCCAACTGCGCGACCATGAAACGGCACTGGCGCGCCCGCGTTGCACGGTGTTCGGTTTCACCGCCAATGCCCAGCCGGAAGAACGCAGCCGCTGTCTGCAAGCCGGAATGAACGACTGTCTGTTCAAGCCGATCAGCCTGACCGCGCTGAGCAGGAAACTGGCCGACCTGCGTGCCGTGCCCTTCAACCCACCGTTCAGCATCGAAGGCCTGAACGCCCTGACCGGTGGCGAGCCGCAACTGATACGCCGGCTGCTGGACGAATTGCTCAGCAGTTGCCAGGCCGACCGGCAGGAATTGCAGGGATTGCCATTGGGGCACGGCATGACGGCCTTCATCGACCTGGCGCACAAGATCAAGGGCGCGGCCCGCATCATTCAGGCTGCCACGCTGGTCGAGCAGTGCGAAAGCCTGGAAGCCGCCGGCGAACGGAACGCCCCGCCGAGCACGATCGAAAGTGCCCGCGAGGCAGTCGTCCGGACCCTGGCGACACTGGAAGAGGCCCTCCGGAAGTACCTTGGCGAACTGGATAAAAAAAAATCCACGCAGGATGACGCCGGCCACCAGACAAATCCCCCCGAAATGGAGTAAAACAGCCTGGGCTGGGCACTTCCCTGCGCAGCCCCACCTCAGGCAGGGCCATACGGAAAATGCGACCGCCAGCCTTTTCGGCGAGCCATTGACTGCCCCTGGCTGCTGAGCAGTGCACCGCATCACCAAGGAGATAGCTGCGATGCCCAGTTCGACGCCCGTCCAGCAGCGCCGGTTCCCCCTGCACATCCACATCAGCATCCTGTTCACCTGCCTGCTGTTGCTGACCGGCACCCTGTTGGGGATCTTCAATTACCAGCACACCACCCGCATCATCCTCTCCAGCAGCGAAAAACTCTTCGGCAAGATCCAGGAAGATGTCCAGCTGGACCTGCAGCACACCTACCAGCCGATTCGCCACCTGCTGAGCCTGCTGGCCATCGACCCCTGCAACTCGGCCACCACCCTGGCAGAACGCCTGGCCCTGCTGCGGCCCTTTACCCAGGCACTCAACGACAACCCCAACCTCGCCTCGCTGTACCTGGGCTATACCGACGGTGACTTCTTCATGGTCCGACCGCTGCGCGACCCGGCGCTGCGGGCCTACGTCAAGGGGCCGGAGAACGCGGCCTTCCAGGTCTGGAGCATCGAGCGCAATGCCGGCAAGGGCAGCCTGCAGTCGCAATCGCTGTTCTACGATGCCAACCTGAACCTGATCAGCCGCCAGGAAAACCCCGAGGAGATCTACGATCCACGCAGCCGCGCCTGGTTCGACACCGCCCTGGGCGGCACTGGCCAGATCACCACCGAACCCTATGTATTCTTCTCGACCCACAATGTCGGTACCACACTGGCCCGACGCAGTTCCCCGACGGTGGTGGTGGCCGCCGACCTGACGCTGGAGGACCTGTCGGCCACCCTGGGCAAACACAAGGTCACCCCCGATACCGAGATCGTCCTGTTCGACGACCAGGGCAATGCGGTGGCCTACCCCGACTACGGCAAGCTGACCGCCCAGGGCGGCGATCGACTGACGCCGGTCCGCGAGCTGAGCCCGGCACTGCAACAGTTCATGGACCCGGCCAACCCGTCCGGCCGCCACATGCGCACCCGCGATCGGCAGTGGATCGTCGCCCGCAGCAATCTCGCCGAAGGCGGCCCGACCGGGCTGCACCTGGCCCTGCTGGTACCGGAGGACCAATTGCTGGCCGATGCCTATCGGCTGCGCTGGCAGGGCGCGCTGCTGACCCTGGCGACGCTGCTGCTCTGCCTGCCGCTGGGCTGGCTGACCTCCAGGATCCTGGTCAAGCCGCTGCATGCGCTGGTGCGCGAAGCCGATGCGATCCGCAGCTTCAACTTCAACTACCCGGCCACCCCGAACTCGCCGGTACTGGAAGTCGACCAGTTGACCGTATCGATGAGCCGCATGAAAGGGACCCTGGCCAGCTTCTTCGAGATATCCGCCAGCCTGTCGGCGGAAACCCGCTTCGAGCAGTTGCTGCAACTGGTACTCAACGAAACCATAAAGATCGGCCAGGCCCGGGCGGGCCTGCTCTATCTGGTCAACGGCGAAAACCGCCGACTGGAGCCCCAGGCGCTGATCATCGACGGTATCCAGCACCCCCCGCAGCAGTTCGACATCCGCAGCGACGCCGCCACGGACAGCCGGCGCGCGGACTGGCTGAGCCGGCTCGACAGCCACAACAGCACGGTCAGCACCCTCGGTTTCGAGCAGGCCGATGACTTGCAACGGGTGATGATCGCCCTGGAAACGCCGCGCATTCACCTGATCGGCATCCGCCTGCACAACCGCCATGGCGAAACCGTGGGGGTCCTGGCGCTGCTGCTGCCCGACAGCGGCACCGAAGCCGACCTGGAAAACCTCAAGCCCGACCGCATCGCCTTCATCAGCGCGGTGTCCGGCACGGCAGCGGCGTGCATCGAGAGCCAGCACCTGCAGGTCAGGCAGAAGCAACTGCTCGATGCGTTCATCCAGCTGCTGGCAGGCGCCATCGACGCCAAGAGCCCCTATACCGGCGGCCATTGCCAGCGCGTACCGGTGCTCACCCAGATGCTGGCCAGGGCCGCGGCCGCCAGCGAGCAGCCGGCGTTCCGTGACTACAACCCTTCGGAGGACGAGTGGGAGGCCCTGCATGTGGCGGCCTGGCTGCATGATTGCGGCAAGGTCACGACGCCGGAATATGTGGTCGACAAGGCGACCAAGCTGGAGACCCTCCACGATCGCATCCACGAAGTACGTACGCGTTTCGAAGTGCTCAAGCGTGATGTCTGGATCGACTATTGGCAGACCCGCGCCACCACCGCTGCCGAGGAGCAGGCGCTTGCCGTTTCACGGGACGCCCGCCTGAGCGCACTGGACGACGATTTCGCCTTTGTCGCCCAGTGCAACCTGGGCAGCGAGGCCATGGCCGAGGCCGACCTGGAGCGGCTGCGCAAGATTGCCCAGCGCACCTGGAGCCGCACCCTGGATGATCGTCTCGGCGTGTCCTGGGAAGAACACCGGCGCCAGGAACGCACCCCGGCACCCACCCTGCCCGTCACCGAGTACCTGCTGGCCGACAAGCCCGAGCACCTGTTCGAACGCAGCGACAGCGAACGGATGCCGGCCGACAATCCCTGGGGCTTCCAGCTCGATGTCCCGCCCTGCAAGTTCAACCGCGGCGAGCTGTACAACCTGAGCATCACCCGCGGCACCCTGACCCGCGAAGAGCGCTACATCATCAACGATCACATGGTGCAGACCATCATCATGCTCAGCCGCCTGCCCTTCCCCGGCCATCTGTCGATGGTCGCGGAAATCGCCGGCGGTCATCACGAGAAGATGGACGGGACCGGTTACCCGAAACGCCTGAGGCGCGAGCAGATGAGCCTGCCGGCGCGGATGATGGCGATCGCCGATATCTTCGAGGCACTGACCGCCGCCGACCGGCCCTACAAGAAGGCCAAGTCGCTGAGCGAGGCGCTGAACATCATGGCCGCGATGTGCCGCGATGCCCATATCGACCCACAATTGTTCGAGCTGTTCATGCAGGAGGAGATCTACCTGCAATATGCCAACAGCTATCTGCAGCCCCAGCAGATCGATGCGATCGACGTACCGGGGCTGCTGGCCAAGGCCGGTCTGAAGGCCTGAGGCCGCGTCAGCAGTCGGTCAGGCGGAGGAAGATCGCCGCCAGTTGCTCGATGCCCGCCTGGTCTTCGACGGTGAAGCGGGCCAGGCGTGGACTGTCGAGATCGAGCACGCCGATCAGGCGGCCCTCCTTGACCAGTGGCACCACCAGTTCGCTGTTCGAGGCGCTGTCACAGGCGATATGCCCGGGGAACGCATGCACGTCCTCCACCCGCTGGGTCTGCCGGCTGGCCGCCGCCGCACCGCAGACCCCACGCCCGAAGGGAATGCGAACACAGGCGATCTGCCCCTGGAACGGGCCGAGCACCAGCTCGCCGTCGCGGTTGAGGTAGAAACCGGCCCAGTTCAGATCCTCCAACTGGTTGAACAGAAACGCCGAGAACTGCGCCGAGTTGGCGATGAAATCGCGCTCGTCCGCCAACAGCGACTCCAACTGCGCACAGAGCAGCCCGTAGCCGTCCAACCCTGCGCCAGCCTTTTGCAAATCAATCATGGTGCCTGCTCCAACAACTTCAATCCAACCCAATACCGCGCAAACTGATAGGCGCAGCGACCGTTGCGGTTACCCCGCCCGGTGGCCCAGCGTACCGCCAGAACATCCAGTTCGTCATCACGCTGCCACGCAAGGCCGGCCTTGCGCGCCAACTCGCCGATCCAGTGCTCGACCACGCTGAGGTAGTGCTCCTGGGTGAACGGATAGAACGACAGCCACAAGCCGAACCGATCGGAAAGGGCGATCTTGTCCTCCACCGCTTCGCTCGGGTGCAGCTCGCCATCGACGCGTTTCCAGTTCTCGTTGTCACTCTCCTTCTCCGGCACCAGGTGCCGGCGGTTCGACGTGGCGTACAGCAACACGTTGTCCGGTGCCTGCTCCAGCGAACCATCGAGCACGCTCTTGAGCACCCGGTAGTCACCCTCGCCGGACTCGAACGAAAGATCGTCGCAGAACAGCACGAAACGCTGCGGCAGCCTGGTCAGTTGCTCCACCACCCGCGGCAGATCCGCCAGGTGATCGCGCTCGATCTCGATCAGGCGCAGGCCGGCACCGGCATGTTCGGCCAGCAGGGCCCGCACCAGCGACGACTTGCCGGTGCCACGCGAACCCCAGAGCAGGGCATGGTTGGCCGGCAGGCCGTCGATGAACTGCCGGGTATTGCGGGCCAGTTGTTCACGCTGCTTGTCGACGCCGATCAGGTCGGACAGGCGCATGTCCAGGCTGACCTCGAGCGGCAACAGGAACCCCGTGCGACCTTCGCGCTGCCAGCGGGCCGCCAGGCAGCGATCCCAGTCGATCACCTGGCGGGTGGCGGGCAACAGCGGTTCCAGACGGGAGAGGAACGCGTCGGCGCGCTCCAGAAAGGCATTCAATCGAGCATCCACGACTTTTCCTCGGGCAAGTTCACACTCATGATGTCGCGTCGGCGCCACAGGGCGCTTGAAAATCAAGCAGGCTGTCTCGGCAAACACCCGATCAGGGCGCCACCACTTGTCTGCCGGTGCTATCGAAGGATCAGCTATGCTTGCCCGGCGAAGGGAAACGAATGTGGTACATCATCCCATGGATATAAAATTCACCCAGCGCTTGTCCTACAAGCAAGCCCGATCGACCGTGGTGGTCGGGTTCATTCTGGGGACGCTGCTCAGCCTGCTGCAGATCGGTCTCGATTATGCCAGCGAAAACGCCTCCATCAATCGTGAAATCCTTTCGCTGCTGGAAATCAGCCACAATCCCGCCTCACGGATCGCCTACAACATCGATGCCGAACTGGCCCAGGAACTGGCGCTGGGGCTGCTGCACTCGCCAGCGGTGCTGCGGGCAAAACTGACCGACAACAACAATGCGGTGCTGGCCAGCGTCGAGCGGCCCCGCCAGGATGGCCGCTACCGGGCGATCAGCGACTTCCTCTTCGGCGCCGACCGGCAGTTCGAGGACCGCCTGTTCCTCGACCACCTGCCGAACGAATCCCTCGGCGTCCTGCACCTGGATGTCGACACCTACACCTTCGGCATCCGTTTCCTCAAACGCGCCGAAATCAGCCTGCTCAACGGGTTGATCCATGGTCTGATCCTGACCGGCATCCTCCTGGCACTGTTCTACGTGATGCTGACCAAGCCCCTGGTCAGGGTCATCGATGCGCTGGCCAGCACCCAGCCGGGAGCCCCCCGGCAAGCGCGACTGGAGTTTCCACCCGGCCATGAAAAGGACGAGATCGGTGTACTGGTCAAGGTTGCCAACCAGCAGTTCGACATCATGGCCACCGAGATCCAGCAGCGGCGCAACGCCGAAAACCGCCTGACCGATTACCTCGGGCAACTGGAAAACATCGTCTCGGCCCGGACCACCGAACTCAAGGCGATCAACGCCCGCCTGAGCCAGTCCAACCAGGAGCTGGAAGTGGCCCGCAGTACGGCGCTGAACATGGCCCAGGCACGCTCGGCCTTCCTGGCCAACATGAGCCATGAAATCCGTACGCCGTTGAACGGCCTGCTCGGCATGATCGCGCTGTCGCTCGACAGCTCGCTGAATGCCGAGCAACGCCAGCAGTTGTCGATTGCCCACGACTCGGGAAAGGTCCTGGTGGAACTGCTCAACGATATCCTCGACCTGTCGAAGTTCGACGCCGGGCAACTGGAGCTGGAACGGATCCCCTTCGATCTCGGCGCACTGATCGAGGATACCGCCAACCTGCTCTCGCAGAATGCCGCTCCCAGCGTCGAGCTGGCCTGCCTGATCGAGCCGAAGTTCCCCGCCCTGGTGCTGGGCGACCCGACCCGGGTTCGGCAGATCGTCAGCAACCTGCTGTCCAACGCCCTGAAGTTCACCCGCTTCGGTCGCGTCGACGTACGCCTGACGGCCCGCGACGACGGCGTGCGGATCGAAGTCTGCGACACCGGTATCGGGATCGCCCAGGAAGCCCAGGCGAAGATCTTCCAGCCATTCACCCAGGCCGGCGCCGGGATCACTCGCCAGTACGGCGGTACCGGGCTCGGCCTGGCCCTGACCTACAACCTTTGCGAAGCGATGAAGGGCCGCCTGACCATCAGTTCCGAAGTCGGCTTCGGCAGCCAGTTCTGCGCCGAACTGCCGCTGCCCTGCCACACCCCCGCCACCCCGCCGAAGCCGCTCAACGGCCGGATCATCGCGGTCAGCTCCGCAGGCAGCGGCCTGAGCGAACTGCTCGACAGCCAGTTGCCGGCCTGGGGCCTGCAATACAAGCGCTACGGGCTCGACGACAGCCTCGCCGGCCTGCAGATCGACCTGCTGATCACCGACTGCCCGGAATGCCTGTTCGGCCTGCGACCGGCCGTCACCGCGCCGATCCTGCTGGTGACCGCCTACGGCAACTTCATGCCCAACGAGGAGGCCAGCGCCCTGGCTCCCCTGCAGCAACAGGCTCGCCCCCTGGCGCGGAATGCGCTGTACCAGATCCTGCAGCGCACCCTGCAAGTGGATGATCCCGAGGCTCAGTCGGTCCAGGCCCAGGACAGCCCGCCCCAGCGGCGCGGCCGGATCCTGTTGGTCGAGGACAACCCGGTCAACCAACTGGTCGCCAAGGGCATGCTCGGCAAGCTGGGCTGCGAGGTGACCGTGGCGGCCCACGGTGGCGAAGCGCTGAGCCAGCTGGAACAGCAGGATTTCGACATGGTGCTGATGGATTGCAACATGCCGGTCATGGATGGCTACGAGGCCAGTCGGCAGATCCGCCGCAGCGGACGCTGGCCGAACCTGCCGATCGTGGCCCTGACCGCCAACGCCATGCCCGAGGAGCGCGAACGCTGCCGGGCAGCGGGCATGAACGACTACCTGGCCAAGCCGTTCCGCCGCGAGGAACTGATGGCGTTGCTCGAACTCTGGGTCGCGCCGCAGATCACCTGACGTACGCCAGCAACTGGTCCAGACCGTCGCGCAGTTGATCGAGCCGAGCCAGATCGATACCGCTGTCACAGAGCAGTTGCGCCTTGAGCGGCGCAACCTGCTCGCGCAGTGCCCAACCGGCCGGGGTCAAGCTCAGGTGCACCTCGCGCTCGTCATCGGGCGAGCGCCGGCGCTGTACCAGTTCCATCTGCTCCAGGCGCTTGAGCAACGGCGTCAGCGTCCCCGAATCGAGCAGCAGCCGTTCGCCCAGCGCCTTGACCGTGGGCTGCTGCGGCGCACTGTCGTGCCACTCCCACAGCACCAGCATCGCCAGGTACTGTGGATAAGTCAGCCCCAAGCGGTCGAGCATCGGCTTGTAGCCACGGATCACCGCCCGCGACGCCGCATAGAGCTTGAAGCACAGCTGACGGTCGAGCCGCAGCGAATCGGCGGGCAGGTCATTCATGCTCGAGCAGGTCTTCGATCTCGCGGACCATGTCATCGGGCTTGGTCAGCGGGGCAAAACGCTTGACCACCTTGCCATCGCGGCTGATCAGGAACTTGGTGAAGTTCCACTTGATGCGCTCGGAGCCCAGCAACCCGGGAGCGTCCTTCTTCAGTTGCACGAACAGCGGGTGTGCCCCGGAACCATTGACCTCGATCTTCTTGAACAGCGGGAAGCTGACGCCATAGTTCAGCTCGCAGAATTCGGAAATCGCCGCTTCGTTGCCCGGCTCCTGCTTGCCGAACTGGTTGCAGGGAAAACCGAGGACCACCAGCCCCTGGTCCTTGTAGTGCTGCCAGAGCGCTTCGAGCCCCTTGTACTGCGGGGTGAAACCGCACTTGCTGGCGGTGTTGACCACCAACAGGGCCTTGCCGGCGAAGTCGGCGAGAGTCTTCTGCTCGCCCTTGATAGTGGTGCACGGGATGTTCAGCAGGTTTGCGCTCATGACGGTTCCTCCATTGAATGCCGATCAAGATAGCGAGCAATTTAATTGCACACAATTCAATTACTCAGGTTTATATAGGGTCATGCTCTTGCCGGATAACACCAGGCCTGCGGCGACTTCCCCACCAGGCCCGGGACCGTCCTCACCTTCAGCCCTGAACCCGTGGCACCAGGTCCAGGCACACCGAGTTGATGCAGTAACGCAGGCCGGTCGGCGGCGGCCCATCGGGGAACACATGCCCCAGATGCGCATCGCAGCGCGCACAGACCACTTCGGTACGGATCATGCCGTGACTGGTGTCACGGATCTCGATCATCGCACTGTCGGCGATCGGCTCGTAAAAGCTCGGCCAGCCACAACCGGAATCGAACTTGGCCTTCGAATCGAACAGCGGCTCATTGCAGCAGATGCAATGATAGACACCATCGGTCTTGGTGCCATTGTATTTCCCCGAAAACGGCCGTTCCGTGCCTTTCAGGCGACAGACGTTGTACTGCTCCGGATCGAGCATGGCGCGCCATTCGTCCAGGGTTTTCTCCAGCTTTTCCATCATTGCACCTCGGCGGCAGATAAAACCCCGATCTGTACCTTTTCCACGGATCGGGTGGCACGTATGATTGCGCCTCGTTGAACGCCAGTCTGGCACCCGCTTGAACCGCATTCAAATCGGATTTTCCGCAGCGGCGGCAAGGGGCCACGGGACGCGCCGCAAACGCAGTATTGCCACAGCGACCCCAGCGGGTCGTCTGGATCGTCCATTTTCGGGATCACATCACCATGCAGGTCAGCAAATCGAACAAGCTCGCCAACGTCTGTTATGACATTCGCGGCCCGGTGCTCAAGCACGCCAAACGCCTGGAAGAGGAAGGCCATCGCATCCTCAAGCTGAACATCGGCAACCCGGCGCCCTTTGGTTTCGAAGCGCCGGACGAAATCCTCCAGGATGTGATCCGCAACCTGCCGACCGCCCAGGGCTACAGCGATTCCAAGGGCCTGTTCAGCGCGCGCAAGGCGGTGATGCAGTACTACCAGCAGAAGCAGGTCGAAGGTGTCGGTATCGAGGACATCTACCTGGGCAACGGCGTTTCCGAGCTGATCGTGATGTCGATGCAGGCCCTGCTCAACAACGGCGACGAAGTGCTGGTCCCGGCACCGGACTATCCACTGTGGACCGCCGCGGTCAGCCTGTCCGGCGGCAAGGCGGTGCATTACCTGTGCGACGAGCAGGCCAACTGGTGGCCTGACCTGGCCGACATCAAGGCCAAGATCACCCCCAATACCAGGGCCATGGTGATCATCAACCCGAACAACCCGACCGGCGCGGTGTATTCGAAGGAAGTCCTGCTGGGCATGCTCGAACTGGCCCGCCAGCACAACCTCGTGGTGTTTTCCGACGAGATCTACGACAAGATCCTCTACGACGACGCCGTGCACGTCTGCACCGCCTCGCTGGCACCGGACCTGCTGTGCCTGACCTTCAACGGCCTGTCCAAGTCCTACCGGGTCGCCGGCTTCCGCTCCGGCTGGATCGCCATCTCCGGTCCCAAGCACAATGCCCAGAGCTATATCGAAGGCCTCGACATCCTGGCCAACATGCGCCTGTGCGCCAACGTGCCGAGCCAGCATGCGATCCAGACCGCCCTCGGCGGCTACCAGAGCATCAACGACCTGGTGCTGCCACCCGGCCGCCTGCTGGAGCAGCGCAACCGCACCTGGGAACTGCTCAACGACATCCCCGGCGTCAGCTGCGTCAAGCCCATGGGCGCACTGTATGCCTTCCCGCGGATCGACCCCAAGGTCTGCCCGATCCACAACGACGAGAAGTTCGTCCTCGACCTGCTGCTCTCGGAAAAACTGCTGGTGGTACAGGGTACGGCCTTCAACTGGCCATGGCCGGATCACTTCCGGGTGGTCACCCTGCCACGGGTCGACGACCTGGAGCAGGCCATTGGCCGCATCGGCCACTTCCTGAAATCCTACCGCCAGTAATATCCTACAACCCACGGCGACTCCCGAGTGGCGTCGCCGTGCGGCCCCTCTCTCATCAGCTGTTTTTTGTATGCACATACGTCGTTCGCCGAACTGTTCCGTGCAATGCTGTCAAAGGCTCTGCAACGCAGTTTCCGCGGGCTACGACCGGCTGCGGGAAGAAAAACACCGACCTTTTTGATTCGGAAATGGCCGGCAGAATTCTACAATCGAGCTGTAGGACACAGTTTGAAATAGTCACCCGGTTGAATAGGCGGTAGCGGCACCTTATATACCCCGCATAAAGCGACATCTTTAGATGAGGAGATACTTTCAACCATGATGCGCATCCTGCTGTTCTTGGCTACCAACCTGGCGGTCGTGCTGATTGCCAGCATCACCCTGAGCCTTTTCGGCTTCAACGGGTTCATGGCGGCCAATGGGGTTGATCTCAACCTCAATCAGCTGCTGATCTTCTGTGCGGTCTTTGGTTTTGCCGGTTCGCTGTTCTCGCTGTTCATATCCAAATGGATGGCGAAGATGAGCACCAGTACCCAGATCATTACCCAGCCACGCACCCGCCACGAGCAATGGCTGCTGCAAACCGTCGAGCAACTGTCCCGTGAAGCCGGGATCAAGATGCCGGAGGTCGGCATCTTCCCGGCCTACGAGGCGAACGCCTTCGCCACCGGCTGGAACAAGAACGACGCGCTGGTCGCGGTCAGCCAGGGTCTGCTGGAGCGCTTCTCGCCCGATGAAGTGAAGGCCGTGCTGGCCCACGAGATCGGTCACGTGGCCAACGGCGACATGGTCACCCTGGCACTGGTCCAGGGCGTGGTGAACACCTTCGTCATGTTCTTCGCGCGGATCATCGGCAACTTCGTCGACAAGGTCATCTTCAAGAACGAAGAAGGCCAGGGTATCGCCTACTACGTGGCGACCATCTTCGCCGAACTGGTCCTGGGCTTCCTCGCCAGCGCCATCGTCATGTGGTTCTCGCGCAAGCGCGAATTCCGTGCCGACGAAGCCGGTGCCAGCCTGGCCGGTACCGCCGCAATGATTGGCGCCCTGCAGCGCCTGCGCGCCGAACAGGGCCTGCCAGTGCACATGCCCGACACGCTGAACGCCTTCGGTATCAACGGCGGCCTGAAGCAGGGCCTGGCCAAGATGTTCATGAGCCACCCGCCGCTGGAAGAGCGTATCGACGCCCTGCGTCGCCGCGGCTGACCGCCACTTGTGGGAGCCTGCCTGCTGGCTCCCACAGGGCACAATACCCTCAGCCGATCCGGTTCTTCTCCAACCGATATACCCGTTCCTCAAGGCGAGTCACCCCCGCCTTGAGGAACTTCCAGCTCTCACCGAGCACATCCTTCTGCTCTTCCACCTGAACCTCCCACGCCGGCACCAGCAGACTGCGCACCTCACCGTCGAGGACGGCAAAGGGCGGCCCGTTCAGCAGCGACTGGTCGTAGTCCAGCGTAATCAGCAGGCCCTGGCAGCCGCCGGGCAGAATCCGCGTCAGGTGGCTCGCATAACGTTGGCGCATCTCGGCTGGCAAGGCGATCATCGCAGCCCGGTCATAGAGCGCCGCACAGTCGGCGACGTCCTCGGCGCTCAGAGCGAAGAAATCCCCGCACCAGAGCTGCAGCGACCCGGCCTCGTAGATCCGGAAGCCGCCCTGCTCGTGCACCCGCGGCTGCAACTGACGCTCCAGGAAAAAGTCCTCGACCGCCTTCCTCGACAGCTCGACGCCCAGCACCCGCAATCCCTGCGCCGCCAGCCAGGCCAGATCGAGACTCTTGCCACACAATGGCACCAGCACCCGCCCACCCGGCTCCAACGGCAGGTCCGGCCAGTAGCGCTGCAGATAGGGATTGACTTGATCCAGATGAAAGCCGATCTGGTCGAGCTCCCAGCGTTTGTGCCAAAACTCAGGCTGCATGTTTAACCCCAATAATTCGATCAGAATCCACTAAAACTTATATTAGATTTAGATCAATGTTTTGAATGAAGATGGTGCCATCTTAACGCTCAGGACCTTGCCCATGTTCCCCAGCCTGTTCATCTCCCACGGCTCGCCCATGCTGGCCCTCGAACCCGGCGCCAGCGGCCCGGCCCTGGCCAGGCTGGCCGCCGAACTGCCACGACCCAGGGCCATCGTGATCGTCTCGGCGCACTGGGAAAGCCAGGGACTGCTGGTCGGCAGCAGTCCGCAACCGGAAACCTGGCATGACTTCGGCGGATTTCCCCGCGAACTGTTCGCCGTGCAGTACCCGGCACCGGGCCAGCCGGAGCTGGCTGCCGAGGTGGCCGGGCTGCTGACGCAGGCGGGCCTGCCGGCGCGGCTGGACGCCACCCGTCCCTTCGACCATGGCGTCTGGGTGCCGATGAAACTGATGTATCCCGAAGCCGATATCCCCATCGTCCAGGTCTCGCTGCCCAGCCACATGGGCCCGGCCTTGCAGACCCGCATCGGGCAGGCCCTGCGCGGCCTGCGCGAGCAGGGCATTCTGCTGGTGGGCTCCGGCAGCATCACCCATAACCTCGGCGAGCTGAACTGGCGCGCCGGCCCGGAGGTCATCGAACCCTGGGCCAAGGCCTTCCGCGACTGGATGGTGGAAAAGCTCGCCGCCGATGACGACGACGCCCTGAACGACTATCGCCGCCAGGCCCCCCATGCCGTGCGCAACCACCCCAGCGACGAACATCTGCTGCCGCTGTACTTTGCCCGCGGCGCCGGCGAGCGGATGGGGATCGTTCACCAGGGCTTCACCCTGGGCGCGCTGGGCATGGACATCTACCGCTTCGACTGAGCAGGTATCATGACGCTGCCCGCGCAGGGGGGGGGCGGCTTCATGGTCATGAGCAAGTCTCGAAATCCTGTTCACGGGCAAGCCCCGCTCCCGCAGGCCTCGAGCCAGGCGCACCGCCTGGCACCAGGCAAAAAAATCCCCGAACCGGTCGGGGATTTTTTTATCGATCAATCAACCCAGGGCCGATCAATCCTCACGGTAGCGACGCAGTTTCAGCTGCTTGCCGGCAACCCGGGTGTCCTTCAGCTTGGTCAGCAGGCGGTCCAGGCCTTCTTCAGGCAGTTCCACCAGGCTGAAGCTGTCACGCACCTGTATGCGACCGATGGCTTCACGTGCCAGGCCACCTTCATTGAGGATGGCACCCAGCAGGTTCTTCGCCGCGATACCGTCACGCGCGCCCAGCGCGGTACGGCAACGGGCACGGCCTTCGGCCAGTGGCATCGGCGCACGACGTTCGCGCTCGGGACGATCGCCAGAACGCTCCGGACGCTCGCCACGCGGGGTGCTGTTCGGCACCAGCGGACGCTCTTTCTCGATCGCCGCCAGGTTCAGCGCCTGACCATTGGTGGCCTTGCGCAGCAGGGCCGCGGCCAGGGCGCGCGGGCTGCAACCGATGTCGGCGGTCAGGCGGTCGAGCAGATCGCCGTGAGTCGCTTCGGCCTCGGTCACCAGCGGAGCCAGGCTGTTGGTCAGTTTCTTGATGCGCGAGTCGAGAATCGCCTGGGCGTCCGGCAGACGCACTTCAGCCACTTTCTGCCCGGTCACACGCTCGATCACCTGCAGCATGCGGCGCTCACGTGGCGTCACCAGCAGCAGCGCACGACCTTCGCGACCGGCACGGCCGGTACGGCCGATACGGTGCACGTAGGACTCCGGATCGTACGGCATGTCGACGTTGAACACGTGGGTGATGCGCGGTACGTCCAGGCCACGGGCGGCCACGTCGGTGGCGACGACGATGTCCAGGCGACCGTCCTTGAGCGAGTCGATCACGCGCTCACGCTGGTTCTGGGCAATGTCGCCGTTCAGGGCAGCAGCCTTGTAGCCCTTGGCTTCCAGGGCGCTGGCCAGGTCCAGGGTGGCCTGCTTGGTACGCACGAACATGATCAGCGCGTCGAAGTCCTCGACTTCCAGCAGGCTCAGCACGGCCGAGGTCTTCTGGTCGGCGTGAACCAGCAGGTGAGCCTGCTCGATCGCGGTGACGGTCTGGGTCTTGCTCTGGATCTTGACGTGTTTCGGGTCCTTGAGGTGACGCTCGGCGATCGCGCGGATCGACTGCGGCAGGGTGGCCGAGAACAGAACGGTCTGACGGCTTTCAGGCATGGCCTTGAAGATGACTTCCAGGTCATCCATGAAGCCGAGCTTGAGCATCTCGTCCGCTTCGTCGAGAACCAGGTGGTTCACGGTTGCCAGGACTTTTTCGTCGCGACGCAGGTGGTCGCACAGACGGCCTGGGGTGGCGACAACGATCTGTGCGCCATTACGGATTGCTTTCAACTGCGGGCCCATCGGCGCACCGCCATAGACGGCCACGACAGTCACGCCAGGCATCTGCTTGGCGTAGGTTTCGAAAGCGGTTGCAACTTGCAGCGCCAACTCACGGGTTGGGGCCAGGATCAGAGCTTGCGGCTCGCGCTTGGACGGATCGATGCGGTGCAGGATGGGCAGGGCGAAAGCGGCCGTCTTACCGGTACCGGTTTGTGCCTGACCAATCATGTCATGACCGGCAAGGATGATCGGGATCGACTGCTGCTGAATGGCCGAAGGCTCTTCGTAGCCGGTGGCGACTACTGCAGCGACAATACTGGGATGAAGTTCAAGAGCGGCGAAGCCGCCGATTTCCTGGGTCATGGGTCTGCCTCTAAGTGCATCCGCAAAGACCCATGCTCCAAAGCTGCGCATGCCGTGTAAGACTCTGAGAGTCACCCTGGCAGCTTTGTCGGCGGGGATTTGCGAAAACGATTGAATGAAAGGATCGTCGAGGATCGTCCGCTGGGGCGAACAGCACCCGAAGTTGTCTTCGGGCAATTGCATTCCTAAACGCGGCCCGGCTAAAGGCCGGCGCGCACTATACCGGAACTGACAAAAAAAGGGAGTTTTTTTTATCGGAAAACACCAGTTGACGGCCCTCTGCACCGGGCTTTGCGGATAACCGACCAACGGGTTGCCGGCTGTCCGCGGGCCTGGCGGCTTAAACGATTCACTCGTCGGTTCCATGGCGACAGGGTTCAACTCGCCGGACGGATGTCCTTGATCAACGGCCGCAACGAATAGCCGAGGCGCGGTGCCAGGCCGTCAGCCCGGGCAATCAGCGCGTCCATGTCCAACGCCTGGTCCAGGTCCGCCGGGATGATCAGGATGACATTGCCCTCCTTCACCGGCAGTTCCCAGTAATGCCGGTGATAAAGGCCGCGCAACAGGGCCGCGCCGAGCGGTTTGCCATCATCGGTGGCCCACTGGTTGATCACCAGCCACCCACCGGGGTTGAGCTTCTTCTGGCAGTTTTCCAGGAAGACCCAGGCCAGGTGCCCCGCCCCCGGGCCGACATCGGTATACAGGTCGACGAAGATCAGGTCCGCCGGCTCCGCCGTGTCCAGCAGTTCCAGGGCATCGCCGACCCGAATGTAGAGGCGCGGATCGTCGTCCAGCCCCAGGTACTCGATGGCCAGTCGCGGCACGTCGGGGCGCAGCTCGATGGCCTCGACATCCTCCAGCGGCAGGAACTTCAGGCAGGCCTGGGTCAGCGTCCCGGCGCCCAGCCCGAGGAACAGCGCACTTTCCGGCTGCTCATGGCACAGGGCACCGATCAGCATCGCCCGGGTATAGTCATATTCCAGCCAGCTGGGATCGGCGGTAAACACGCAGCTCTGCTCGATCGCATCGCCAAATTCGAGAAAGCGGTAGTCCTCCACTTCCAGCACGCGAATCATGCCGAAGGCGTCGTGCACTTCAGCCAGCAGACGCTCGACGCGCTCCTCACTCATTTCAACTCCTTGGCGCAACCGGCCACTGCCGGCGCGATGAATCAGCCGCTCGGCCACGAGCGGCAAAGCGCGATTGTCAGCCATGCCACGGCAGCAGGTCACGTACTAATTTGCTGCTACCATGGGTGCCTTACCGTCAACGACTAGAGTGCATGATGAGCCAACCCTGGAGCCCTGACAGCTGGCGCCCCCTGCCGATCCAGCAACAACCGCAATACCCGGACGCCGCTCATCTGCTGCGCGTCGAACAAACCCTGGCCAGTTACCCACCGCTGGTGTTTGCCGGCGAAGCCCGCGAACTGCGTCGCCAGTTCGCCGAGGTCACCGAAGGCCGTGCCTTCCTGCTCCAGGGCGGCGACTGTGCGGAGAGCTTCGCGGAGTTCTCCGCGGCGAAGATTCGCGACACGTTCAAGGTGCTGTTGCAGATGGCGGTGGTCATGACCTTCGCCGCCGGCTGCCCGGTGGTCAAGGTCGGGCGCATGGCCGGCCAGTTCGCCAAGCCGCGCTCGGCCAATGACGAAACCCTCAACGGCGTGACCCTGCCGGCCTACCGTGGCGATATCGTCAATGGCATCGGCTTCGACGCCCAGAGCCGTGCGCCGGACCCCGAACGCCTGCTGCAGTCCTACCACCAGTCGACGGCCACCCTGAACCTGCTGCGGGCCTTCGCCCAGGGCGGCTTTGCCGACCTGCACCAGGTGCACAAGTGGAACCTGGACTTCATCGCCAACTCGGCCCTGGCCGAGAAGTACAGCCAGTTGGCCGACCGTATCGATGAAACCCTGGCCTTCATGCGCGCCTGCGGCCTGGACACTGCACCGCAACTGCGCGAAACCAGCTTCTTCACCGCCCACGAAGCGCTGCTGCTGAACTACGAGGAGGCCTTCGTCCGCCGTGACAGCCTGACCAACGACTACTACGACTGCTCGGCGCACATGCTCTGGATCGGCGACCGCACCCGCCAGCTCGACGGTGCCCACGTCGAATTCCTGCGCGGGGTGAACAACCCGATCGGGGTCAAGGTCGGTCCGAGCATGAACACCGACGAACTGATCCGCCTGATCGACATCCTCAACCCGGACAACGACCCCGGGCGCCTGAACCTGATCGTGCGCATGGGTGCGAACAAGGTGGGCGAGCACCTGCCATCGTTGATTCGTGCGGTGGAAAGCGAAGGCAAGCGCGTGCTGTGGAGTTCCGACCCGATGCACGGCAACACCATCAAGGCCAGCAGCGGCTACAAGACCCGCGACTTCGCGCAGATCCTCAGCGAAGTGAAGCAGTTCTTCCAGGTACACCAGGCCGAAGGCAGCTATGCCGGCGGCATCCACATCGAGATGACCGGGCAGAATGTCACCGAGTGCATCGGTGGTGCACGGCCGATTACCGAGGATGGATTGTCGGATCGGTACCACACCCACTGCGACCCGCGGATGAATGCCGACCAGTCGCTGGAACTGGCGTTCCTGATTGCCGAGACGCTCAAGCAGGTGCGGCGTTGAGCCAATGAGTTGTCTTGCAGTCAGGTAGATCGCATTCGCGGCGAATGCGATCTACCTGACTGCACATCTTTCAGAGCAGCCCACTCAACCGCCGTGCACTCTCGCGCGGACAATTGAGCTGGATATCCGCCAAGCCCAACCAGTCCGCCAACTGCCGCAGGTTGGCCGCCAGCGCCACCATACCCGCGTCGTCAAGTCCCTGTTCCTCTTCATGCACCGCATGCACGGCCAACCGGCCCTGCGCCCGTTCGGCGCGCAGATCGACCCGCGCAGCAATCCGCTCGCCATGCAGGAACGGCAACACGTAATAGCCATAGACCCGCTTGTGCTGCGGCGTGTAGATCTCCAGCCGATAGCGGAAATCGAACAATCGCTCGGTTCGGCTGCGCTCCCAGATCAATGAGTCGAACGGCGACAGCAAGGCGCTGGCCTCGACCTTGCGCGGCACCTTGACCGCTGCCGGACAGTACGCCGGCTGACGCCAGCCCTGTACCTGGCAGAGTTGCACTTCGCCCGCCTCCACCAGTTCCGCCAGGCGCGCCCGACTGTCGGCTGGGTCAAGCCGGTAGTAGTCGCGCAAATCCTTTTCGGTCGCCACCCCGAGGGCCAATGCCGCCTGACGCAGCAGCCCGCGCTGGGCCTCGGCCTCATCGACCGGTGCCTGCCCGAGCACCGCCCTGGGGATCACCCGCTCCGGCAGGTCGTAGAGCCGTTCGAAACCGCGGCGCCCGGCCACGGTGACCTCACCAGCGGCGAACAGCCATTCCAGCGCGTGTTTCTCGGCGCTCCAGTCCCACCAGGGCCCGGCCTTTTCCTCACGGTTCGACAGGCTGCCAGCCCCCAGCGCCCCACGCGCCTCGACCTGCGCCAGCACCCGGCGAATGGTGGCCTGCTGTTCGCGACCGAACTGCGCCATCTGTCTATAGATGCCCTCGCCCCGGGAAGCCCGCACCATGCGCCAGCGCATCAACGGATACAACGCCATCGGCAGCAACGAAGCCTCATGCCCCCAGTACTCGAACAACGTACGTCGTCGCCCCCGGCTCCAGGCGGCCTGGTCGAGCAGATCGGCGGGGTAGTTGCCCAGGCGGGAGAACAGAGGCAGGTAATGGGAACGCACCAGTGCATTGACCGAATCGATCTGCACCACACCCAGGCGCTCGATCAGGCGATTGACCTGCCGCGGCTGGATCGTCACCTGGCGCTGGCGGCTCTGGAATCCCTGGGCCGCCAGCGCCAGGCGACGGGCTTGCTTCAACGAAAACGACAGGTCTGCGGGCATGTACGCCTCCTTGTGAACCCGCAAACTACTCCAGTCGCCCCCTGTTTGGGTAGCACCGGCCCGCTCGCCATCAGCGGCCCTTGCCCAACGGATCGTTCCAGAAGTGCTGATGGGTTTCCCCATCGATATCGGCACGACTGAGCCCGATATCCTTGAGTGCATCGTCGCTCAACGACGCCAGCATCTGGCGCTCGCGGGACAACTGGTACCAGCGCGCCAACCGCTGCCACATACCCGACAGCGACAGCCCCGGACGCGCACCTCCGCCAACCAGCAGATAACCTTTCTGACCTTTCATCATCCTGCCCTCCAGTAGGGGATGACTGAAGTCTGTGCCTGGGGCTAAGATCAATCCAACGAATGTTTCTTATGCAACACATCTCGGAGATTGATGAGTTGTCCAGCTATCCCAGTATCGATACCGACGTCTTGCGCACCTTCGTCGCGATTGCCGAACACGGCGGTTTCACCAAGGCCGGGGAGATGGTCAATCGCACGCAATCGGCCGTGAGCATGCAGATGAAACGGCTGGAGGAAGATGTGCTGCAGCGTCAGCTGTTCGAACGCGACGGCCGGCAGATGCGCCTGACCGCCGAAGGCCAGGTCCTGCTCGGCTACGCCCGGCGGATCCTGAAACTGCAGAGCGAGGTGTTCAATACCCTGCGCGAACCGCACATGGTCGGGCTGGTGCGGATCGGCGTGCCCGATGACTATGTCATGCGTTTCCTGCCGGGCATCCTGTCGCGCTTCGCCCAGTCCTACCCGCTGGTGCAGATCGAAGTGAACTGCGAATCCTCCACGCAGTTGCTGCTGCGCCAGGACCTGGACCTGACCATCGTCACCCGCAAGCCCGGCGACGAAGTCGGCCAGTTGCTGCGCCAGGAACGCCTGGTCTGGGCCGAGGCGCAGAACGCGGCGATCCATGAGCAGAATCCGCTGCCGCTGGCGATGGACGGCATGACCTGCTTCTGCACGCAATGGGCCTGCAATGCCCTCGATGCCCGTGGCCGCGACTACCGGCTGGCCTACAACTGCCCGAGCCTGTCGACGATCATGGCGGTGGTGAATGTCGGGCTGGCGATGACCGCCCAGCTGGAAAGCCTGGTCCCCCAGGACTGGCGCATTCTCGGCGAGGCCGAGGGCCTGCCGCAGTTGCCCCTGCTCAACATCATGCTGGTGCGCCACCCGAACAAGCCCTCGCCGATCACCGAATGCCTGGCCGAGCACATCATCGAAGGCTTCAAGCCTTGAAGCCGAGCAGCAGCGCGCCAATCACCAGGTAAAGACAGAACAACGCGCGCAACACCCTTTCTGGCAGGGCATAGGCCATTTTCACGCCCCAGCTGATACTCAGCAGGCCGCCAACGGCCATCGGGATGCCCATGCGCCAGTCCACTTCGTTGTGCACGGCGTAGGTCACCAGGGTCACGCCGGTGCTGGGCAGCGCCAGGGCCAGCGACAGGCCCTGGGCCACCACCTGTGAAGTGCCGAAGACGATGGTCAGGAACGGCGTCGCCACCACGGCGCCGCCAACCCCGAACAGCCCGCCCATGGCCCCGGAACCGGCGCCCAGCACGGCCAGCCACGGCCAGGGATGGCGCATCTGCGCCGATACCGCGGAGGGCGCCATGAACGACCGCACCAGGTAGAACAGCGCCAACGCCAGCAGGAAGCCGACAAAACACAGACGCATGCTGCGCGGTTCCAGGCCTACCGCCCACAGCGCGCCGAACCAGGCGAAGCAGAAACTCGTCACCACCAGGGGCAAGGCGTGTTTCAACTGGATACGGTTGCGCTGATGATAGCGGTACAAGGCCAGCACCACGTTCGGCACCACCATGACCAGGGCCGTGCCCTGGGCCATCTGCTGATCCAGGCCGAACAGGATACCCAGCACCGGAATCGCGATCAGGCCGCCGCCGATCCCGAAAAGGCCGCCCACGGCCCCCATCGTCACCCCCAGCAGCAGATACTCGATCAACTCAATCACAACCACCTCCCCGCTCGATGGACTGCATGCTACGCAGTCGGCTCTGGCACGGAAACGCACAACAACGCACAATGGCTTTGCCAATTACGCACAGGCAAAGTTCATGAATCCTACCAGCCTCACCGATCAACTCGGCCTGTTTCTCGATGTCCTGGAAGCCGGCAGCTTCTCCGCCGCGTCCCGGCGCCACCCGCTGACGCCCTCGGCGGTGGCCCGGCGGATCGACAGCCTGGAAGCCTCGGTCGGCTCGCGCCTGTTCATCCGCAGCACCCATGCGGTAAGGGCCACCCCCGCCGGGCTGGCGTTTGCCGAACGGGCCCGGCGGATCGTCGCCGAACTGCGCCTGGCCCGGGCCGAAGCGGTATCGCTGAGCAACGCCCCGGAAGGCCTGATCCGCATCGACGCTCCCGCCGCCTTCGGCCGCCGTCACCTGGCCCCGGCCATCGCCGATTTCCTGGTCGAATACCCGGGGCTCGATGTGCAACTGCACCTGATCGACAGTTTCGTCGACATGCAGGGCTCCAACCTGGGCAAGGTCGACCTGGTGCTACGGGCCGGCCAGATGGCCGACACCCGCCTGGTCGCCACTCCCCTGGCCAGCATCGTGCGTATCGCCTGCGCCAGCCCGGCCTATCTCAAGACACGCGGTACGCCCCTGCGCCCCGACGACCTGGGCCGGCACGACGGCCTCGACTGGGATGCCCTCGCGCCGCCGATGGCCTGGCGCTTCGAGCAGGACGGCCAGATGCAACTGCACCGCCCGTCGCGGATCCGCATGACCTCCAACAACGCCGAGGCCCTGCTGTCCGGCGCCCTGAGCGGCCTGGGCGTGGCCCACCTGCCGACCTGGCTCAGCAGCGAGTACCTGTTGCGTGGAGAACTGCTGCCACTGTTTTGCGACAACGGCCTGCCGGAGCCGGAAACCTCCGGCATCTATGCGTTGCGCCTGGATCAGCCGGCCAACTCCCGCAGCCGCCTGCTGCTGGAGTTCCTCAAAAGCCGCTTCAGCCCGATCCCGCCCTGGGACCTGGCCCTGCAAAGCGGACTGGGACGGCACTGACGGGGAAAATTCCCTGGCGCATTAAAGATTCGCCCGCTAGATTCAACAGACGTGACACACAAGGCTTCAGTGATGAACAGCACTACCGACAACTGTGACGACCTGCTCCTGGACAATCAGGTGTGCTTTGCCCTGCACTCCACCTCATTGTTGATGACCAAGGTCTACAAACCCTTGCTCCAGGCGTTGAACCTGACTTATCCACAATACCTGGCGATGATCGTACTCTGGGAACAGGACCGCCTGACCGTAGGTGAAATCAGCAACAGGCTGCTGACCGATCCCGGCTCGCTGACCCCGCTGCTCAAGCGGCTCGAGGCCGAAGGGCTGTTGAGCCGGACCCGCAGCAAGGAGGATGAACGCGTGGTCATCATCGAACTGACCGACGCCGGCCGCGCCCTGCGCGACAAGGCCCGGGGCATTCCGCAATGCATCCTGGCCGCCGGCGGCGGCTCCATGGAGCGCCTGCGCGCCCTGCAGGCCGAACTGCTCGCCCTGCGCGGCCATCTGCAGGACAGCCTCTAGGCCCACTTCCCCCCACGGTGGCGAGCCCGCCCGTCACCGCTGCCTCCCCCCCAAACACAGCACTGGCATACAAGCCGACGCGTTCGGCTGCCGCGACAATTTCACTCGTAGCGCCGCTGCTCCCGGACGGCCCCAAAGCCTGCGAGCAATTTTTTTGAAAATTTATCTTGCACACTAAATATTTGCGCAGTACATTTAAACCGTAATTAGTTAGCACGCAAACATTTAGCGCAAATCAATCATCTGAAATGACGAGGTCTACCATGAAAGCTCTCTATACCGCAGTTGCAACCGCCACCGGTGGCCGTGATGGCCGTGCGATTTCCAGCGACAACATCCTCGACGTGAAACTCGCCACGCCGAAGGAACTCGGCGGTGCCGGTGGTGCAGCCACCAACCCCGAGCAACTGTTCGCCGCCGGCTACTCGGCCTGCTTCATCGGCGCCCTGAAGTTCGTCGCCAGCCAGAGCAAGCGGCAGATCCCGGCTGACGCCTCGATCACCGCCCATGTCGGCATCGGCCAGATCCCTGGCGGTTTCGGCCTGGACATCGACCTGCACATCAGCCTGCCAGGTCTGGAACAGGCTGACGCACAAAGCCTGGTCGATGCAGCCCACCAGGTCTGCCCGTACTCCAACGCCACCCGTGGCAACGTCGACGTCCGCCTGCACGTCACCGTCTGACCGAACCGCCCACCAAGGAGTCGTACATGAACACTTTCAGCAAGGTCCTGACCGGTACTCTGCTCGCCCTGTCCGTCCAGGGGGCGTTCGCCGCCGAAAACGCCGGTATCGAGCACAACACCCAGGCGTTTCTCGATGCACTGAATGCCGGTACCGGCAAGCCGATGGAACAGATGACGCCAACCGAGGCCCGCGCCGTGCTGTCCGGCGCGCAGTCGGGGGTGAAACTGACCCTGCCGCGCACCGACATCAGCCAGAAGACCATCCAGGTCGACGGCCAGCCGCTGCAACTGACCATTGTCCGGCCGGCCGGAGTCAAGGGCACCTTGCCCGTGTTCATGTACTTCCACGGTGGCGGCTGGGTGCTGGGGGACTTCCCCACCCATGAACGGTTGGTGCGCGACCTGGTGGTGGGTTCCGGAGCGGCCGCGGTATTCGTCAACTACACGCCGTCCCCCGAGGCCCACTACCCCACGGCGATCAACCAGGCCTATGCCGCGACGAAATGGGTCGCCGAGCATGGCAAGGAAATCGGTGTCGACGGCAAGCGCCTGGCGGTGGCCGGCAACAGCGTCGGCGGCAACATGGCGGCCGTGGTCAGCCTGATGGCCAAGGACAAGGGCACACCGGCGATCAGGTTCCAGCTGCTGCTGTGGCCGGTGACCGATGCCAGTTTCGAGACGGCGTCCTACAACCAGTATGCCGAGGGTCACTTCCTCAGCAAGAACATGATGAAGTGGTTCTGGGACAACTACACCACCGATGCCGCGCAGCGCAACGAGATCTACGCTTCGCCGCTGCGGGCCACCACGGCACAACTCAAGGGCCTGCCGCCGGCGCTGATCCAGACCGCCGGGGCCGACGTGCTGCGCGACGAGGGCGAGGCCTATGGGCGCAAGCTGGATGAAGCCGGCGTGCCGGTGACCAGCGTACGCTACAACGGCATGATCCACGACTTCGGCCTGCTCAACGTGGTCAGCCAGGTACCGGAAGTCCGCTCGGCCCTGCTGCAGGCCTCCGGGGAACTCAAGCAACACCTGAAGTAAGCGCTGTCACCGTGGGCCTTCGGCGACGTCGAGGGCCCGTTCGCAGGCAAGCCTTGCTCCTACAGGATCTGCGTCGAAGTCGAACTTCAATGACACCACGGATCCTGCAGGAGCAAGGCTTGCCTGCAAAGCTTTTTGCCCCCAAAGCAAGCCCCGGCGAACAGGCATAAAAAAACCCGGAAAGCTCCGGGTTTTTCATGTGACATCGAGCAATTACTTCTTGCTGCGACCCTTGAAGGAGTTGTCACGGGTGTCGATATCGATCCACTCGTCGATCTCGATGAAGTCGGCCACCTGGATCTCGGTGCCGTTGGCCAGCTTGGCAGGCTTCATGACCTTGCCCGAGGTGTCGCCACGAGCAGCGTTCTCGGTGTAGACAACCTGACGGCTGATGGTGGTCGGCAGTTCAACCGATACGACTTTCTCTTCGTACATGGTCAGCGCGCAGACGTCCTGCATGCCTTCCTCGATGTACGGCAGAACGGCGTCGATGTCTTCGGCGTTCAGCTCGTACATGGTGTAGTCGGTGGTGTCCATGAAGGTGTAGGAGTCACCGCTGATGAAGGACAGGGTCACTTCCTTGCGATCGAGGATGACGTCGTCCAGCTTGTCGTCTGCAAAGTAAACGGTTTCGGTCTTGTAACCGGTCAGCAGGTTCTTCAGCTTGGTCTTCATGATCGCGCTGTTGCGACCCGACTTGGTGAATTCAGTCTTCTGAACCAGCCAAGGGTCGTTGTCGATACGCAGCACGGTACCGGGTTTCAGTTCTTTACCAGTTTTCATTGCGAATATCCGAATTTGGATGGGATGTACAAAAATCTAGGCCGCATATCATATCGAACTTTGGCGAAACTGTACCAGCGCTGTCGACAGATCGGTCCGAGAAGCCTGTTCCTGACACCAGCGCTCGGCGTGTTCGGCCAGTTCGCGCTCGTATTGCAACAGCCCCGACCAGGCCGTCGCCATGTCGCCCGCGGTGTTCCAGGCCCGCCACCAGCCATTGAACGCATCGCGCGCCGAGTCCGACAAACCACGGGTATAAAGAGCGAGAAAGGCCTCCAGCTTCTCCAGGTGCACGTCCTCTTCCTGCCGATAGATATGCCAGAGCAACGGCCGGCCGGCCCACTGCGCCCGGACGAACGAGTCTTCGCCGCGAATGGCGTTGAAATCGCAGCTCCACAGCAGTCGATCGTAGTCCTGCTGGGGGACGAACGGCACGACCTGTACCGTCAGCGCACCCCGTACCTGGCTGTCACCGACTTCCAGGCCAGAGACGCCCAGCCAGCCCCGAACATCCGCCAGCACCCGGCCCTCCGGCACCAGCAACCGGGTCGGCCGGGTGTCGGCCGCCAGCGCCTCGAGCCAGCCGGCCACCGCCGGATTCTCGTAGGCGAACAGCGAAATCAGCCGCTCGCCACCACTCACCTCCACCCCGAGGCCCCGCAGGAAGTCGCGCCGCGCCGCGGGATCGGCCTGAAAGGCCCGCCGCTGTTCCAGCAAGCCGGCCTCGCGCAGCAGGCCGCCGGTGCCCGGCAAAAATCCCGGGAAAAAGAAATAACGCTGCACCTGCCTGAACTTCAGCGACGGCAGGCCATGGCAGCCGATTACCCAGTCCTCGGCACTCAGGTAGTCCAGGTTCAGCCAAACGGGAGCCACCGACCGCCGGGCCATCGCCTCCATGTACTCCTCGGGCAACTGGCAGGCGAAGGCCCCGATCACCACATCCGCCGCCTCCACCGCCGGCCATTCGGGCGACCAGTGGCGCACCTCGACCCCCTGCTGCAACTGCCGCAGGCAGTCGATATCGATCTGCGGGCACAGCCGCTCGAAGGCACGCAGATCGTCGACCCACAGGCGCACCGCCAACCCGTGCTCCGCCACCAGTTGCCGGGCCAGGCGCCAGGTCACGCCGATATCGCCGTAGTTGTCGACGACGGTGCAGAAAATATCCCAGTTGGCCGGCATGCAAGGGCTCCGTTTGGCAAAGGCGTCGATTGTCCGCGCAAATCCATCTGCGCAGAAGAGTCCACGTCGATTAATCTTCATGGGACAATTGCAGCCTGCACCGACCCAACCGCCAGGAGGCCGCCATGCCTTATCGCCCACAACCGCCGCGCCGCTTGTATGTCACACTCAATCCACTGCAACTGACCGGCAGCATCGCCCTGGGCATCTGGCTCGGCTTCGTGGCCCTGGCCCTCACCGCCTGGCTGCTGGCACGGGTGTTCATGCCCCAGCCGCTGGCACCCCTGGCCGATGCGGCCCGGCAACTGGGCCAGCCCACGGCCCCGACCGCGCCCGCTGCGCCACAGGCACCGGGCGACTCGACGCAGATGTTCGAACAATACAAGGAAAACCTGCGCAAGAACGAAGAGCAGCAGCGCCTGGACCAGGCCCGCAACAGCTATCGCAACCTGTCCAACCCCAAGTGCCAGTTCTGGCTGCAGCAGGACCAGACCGCCCCCAGCGACAAGAGCCGGGCCAACGTCCTGCAGTTCTGCAATTGAACGGGTTGGGCTGCGTGGACAAGCAGGCGATTCATCAGCGCATCGTCGACACCCTGGCGGTCGACCTCGATGTCCTGCAGCGGGCGGCGCAAACCGCCTACGAAGCCGCCACCCATGAAGAGAATGTCGCCGAGAACAAGTACGACACCCTCGGCCTGGAAGCGTCCTACCTGGCGACCGGCCAGGCCCGGCGCACCGAAGAGATCCGTCAAGCCCTCAAGCGCTGCCGGGAACTGCCCCTGCGCCCCTATGATGAGCAGGTCGGCATCCAGCTCGGCGCCCTGCTGACCCTCGAAGCCGAAAACGGCAGCGAACAATTGCTGTTCCTGGCCCCGGACGCCGCCGGTTTGAAAGTGGAATGGGAGGGGCTCCTGATCACCGTGATCAGCCCGCGCTCGCCCCTGGGCCAGGCGCTGCTGGGCAAGCTCGACGGTGACGAGGTGCAGATCGCCGTCGCCGGGGCCCGGCAAAACTATTGGGTGACCCGCGTCAGTTGAAGCCGCGCCCTACTTGGCCGCCGCCATCAGGCGGTTGACCTCGCTGCGCACCATGCTGGTGTATTCCGGCGGCGACAGGGTATCGAGCTCGGCGCGCACCCACTCCGCCCACTTGCCCTTGCGCTTGGCGCGCTCGCCGAACAGCCGCGCGGCCTCGCCCTTGGCCTTGCCCAGGTTGCTCTGCCAGAGTTCGAACAGGCGTGACTTCTCATCCTCGATGGCGGCCCGCTCGGCCAGGGACTTGTTAGCCAGATTGAAGCTCATTGGAAAATCCTGCGGTGCAAATAGAGCTGTATCTTACACTGTCGCTGGCAACATCCGACCGGGGATTTTCGCTCGCCCCACGGGTGACAGGAAAAATTTGCAACTTTCCCCGCTCCGTTCGACTCCCATTGTTCAGAGCCTCATTCACTTGCAAAGGAATATCGCCATGGCCCGTAAATCCGCCGTACAAGCCGCCGAAGACCAGATCAAGGACCAGGCCTTCAGCGAGTTGCAGGCGCTGATCCAGGAATCGGAAAAGCTGCTCAAGGACAGCGCGACACTGGTCGGCGAAGAAGGTGAAAGCCTGCGCGCCCAGGTCAGCCAGAAACTCAAGCAGGCCCTGGACTCGGTCACCCATGTGCGTGAAACCACCCGTCCGGTGGTCGAGGCGACCGAGACCTACATCGGCGGCCACCCCTGGCAGACCGTGGCGATCTCCGCCGGGTTCGGCCTGGTGGTCGGTCTGCTGCTGGGCCGCCGTTCCTGACCTCATTGCCGAGCTGGCCTAGTACCCGGCCAGCTCGCGCAACTGCCGCAACGCCTCCACCGACAGTTCTATGCCATGCGCCAGCGAGGTGGCCCGTTGCTGGTGCCGCCGGTCACCGGGCAGACGCTGCAGACCCACGCCATGCATCTGGCTGACCAGCGTCTGGCTGCGCTCGGCGAAATCCCTTCCGGCCGAGCGGGCGGGATCGATGACGATGATCAGTTGCCCGGTCCAGGGCGTCTTGGCGCCCGGGTGCCGGGACCAGTCGAACTCGAAGGAAAAATTCCCGCCGGTCAGGGCCGCCGCCAGCAGCTCGACCATCATCGACAGCGCCGAGCCCTTGTGCCCACCGAACGGCAGTAGCGCCCCGCCGTCCAGGATCGCCTTGGGATCGCAGGTCGGTCGTCCCTCACGATCCACGCCAACGCCGGCCGGCAACTGCTCGCCCTTGCGTGCGGCGATCTGCACGTCGCCATGGGCCATAGCGCTGGTGGCCAGGTCGAACACAATCGGGTCGGCGCCGGCCCGGGGGGCGGCAAAGGCGATCGGGTTGGTGCCGAATAATGGCCGTTCGGCGCCATGGGGCACCACGCAGGTCATCGAATTGACCACGCTCAGCGCCACCAGGCCTTCATAGGCGAACGGCTCGACATCCGGCCAGAGCGCTGCGAAGTGGTGGGAATTACGAATGGCCAGCACCGCGATCCCGGCGCTGCGGACCTTCTCCACCAACAGTTCGCGGGCCGCGGCCAGGGCCGGCTGGGCAAAACCGTTGGCGGCATCGACACGCACGAAGCCCGGCGCCACGTCCTCGACCACCGGCACCGCGTGGCCATCGACCCAGCCACTGGCCAGCGTCGAAACGTAACCCGGCATGCGAAACACGCCGTGACTGTGGGCACCATCGCGCTCGGCGCTGGCGCAGTTCCCGGCCAGCACCCGCGCCACCTCCGGCGAGGTGCCGTGGCGCTCGAAAACCTGCTGCAAAAGCACAACCAGATCAGCGTAGGAAATGTGTTGAGTAGCCGTATCGCGTGGTGCAGACATCCGAGACTCCGATTCCGATTGGTTTTATTGGAAGAACGAGAGAAAGCGGTACCAAGGCAGGCGTCGGCACTATCGAACGACCAGCGGGAGGCTGTCAAATGGCGAGAAAATAACTGTACACACTCCTGTAACCATAAGTGTCACATCACTGTGCACAGTAAATCCCTGCGCACCATAAAGTGACAGACCCTCATTCGATCACGGCGATAACGCATCACTCCGAATAGCTGCACAAAGCAAAATAGCTGTTCGATCGGTCAACTTATAGTTCTTCAATTTCATGTAGTTAGTAAACAAAAAGAAGAAAACGAAATTAGCGGGAAATTTTATAGATCGGAAACTGGCACAGAACTGGCTTAGCTCGACAGCGAACTTGTATACAACTTAACCTAAACCTACATACAAAAAGCTCGCCGAGCGCCGCCCCGCCACCCCGCGGGACCTCAGCCCGGAGCCAGGAGCCAGCCGGAATGCCTACCAGTCTCTCGTCACACGCCGCACTGGATCTTCCCGTCTCATCGCTCGACCCCAACACCACCGCCCTCAGTCCGCGCCTGCACAACCCGGATCTGGCGCCGACCCGGGTCGAAGGCCGGCGCTGGGGCGGCTACAGCATCTTCGCCCTGTGGACCAACGATGTGCACAACATCGCCAACTACTCCTTCGCCATCGGCCTCTATGCGATGGGCCTGGGCGGCTGGCAGATTCTGCTGTCGCTGGGTATCGGCGCGGCACTGGTGTATTTTTTCATGAACCTCTCCGGCTTCATGGGCCAGAAGACCGGCGTGCCCTTCCCGGTGATCAGCCGGATCAGCTTCGGCATCCATGGCGCGCAATTGCCGGCGCTGATTCGCGCGGTGATCGCGATTGCCTGGTTCGGTATCCAGACCTACCTGGCCTCCGTCGTCTTCCGGGTGCTGCTGAGCGCCATCCACCCGGGCTTTGCCGACTATGACCACAATTCGATTCTCGGCCTGTCCACGCTTGGCTGGGCCTGCTTCGTGATCATCTGGTTCGTGCAGTTGGTGATCCTGGCCTACGGCATGGAAACGGTCCGCCGCTACGAAGGTTTTGCCGGGCCGGTGATCCTGTTCACCATGGCCGCCCTGGCCGTGTGGATGTACAGCCAGGCCGGCGCGACCATCGCCTGGTCGATCCGCGAGCCGCTGAGCGGCACCGAGATGTGGCGCAACATCTTTGCCGGCGCGGCCCTGTGGCTGTCGATCTACGGCACGCTGATCCTCAACTTCTGCGATTTCGCCCGTTCCTCGCCAAGCCGCCGAACCATCCTGGTCGGCAACTTCTGGGGCCTGCCGGTGAACATCCTGATGTTCGCCGCCATTACCGTGCTGCTCTGCGGCGCCCAATTCCAGATCAACGGCAAAGTGATCCAGAGCCCCACCGACATCATTGCCTCGATCCCCAACACCTTTTTCCTGGTGCTCGGCTGCCTGGCGTTCCTGATCGTCACCGTGGCGGTGAACATCATGGCCAACTTCGTCGCCCCGGCGTTCGTCCTCAGCAATCTGGCACCGCGCCTGCTGACCTTCCGTCGCGCCGGACTGATCAGCGCCGCGATCGCCGTGCTGATCCTGCCGTGGAACCTCTACAACAGCCCGCTGGTGATCGTTTACTTCCTGTCCGGGCTGGGCGCCCTGCTGGGCCCGCTGTACGGGGTGATCATGGTCGACTACTGGTTGCTGCGCAAAGGCCGTGTCGACGTACCGGCGCTGTACAGCGAAGACCCGGCCGGCCCCTACCACTACAGCCATGGCATCAACCTGCGGGCGCTGGCGGCATTCATTCCGGCCGCGCTGATCGCCATCGTGCTGGCCCTGGTGCCGGGGTTCGACAGTGTCTCGCCGTTCTCCTGGATGTTCGGTGCCGGTATCGCCGGGCTGCTCTACCTGCTCATCGCCAGGCGCGACGTCCATTACACCGAGGTCAGCGGCGCCGCGATCGCCGTCGACAACCCCAGCCACTGAACATTCCGGCCCGCCTCAGGCGGGCCTCTCCCCTGCCGAACAAGGATTGCCCCATGCGGATTCTGATCGTCAACGTCAACACCACCGCCTCGATCACTGAGGCCATTGCCCGCCAGGCCCGGGCCGTCGCCGCGCCGGGAACCGAAATCGTCGGTCTGACGCCCTACTTCGGCGCCGACTCGGTGGAGGGCAATTTCGAAAGCTATCTGGCCGCCATCGCCGTCATGGACCGGGTGCTGGCCTACGACCAGCCCTATGACGCAGTGATCCAGGCCGGCTACGGCGAGCACGGCCGCGAAGGCCTGCAGGAGCTGCTCGACGTGCCGGTAGTGGATATCACCGAAGCCGGCGCCAGCACGGCAATGTTTCTCGGCCATGCCTACTCGGTGGTCACCACCCTCGATCGTACCGTGCCGTTGATCGAGGACCGCTTGAAGCTGGCCGGGCTCTATCAGCGTTGTGCCTCGGTGCGGGCCAGTGGCCTGGCGGTGCTGGAACTCGAGGAAGACCCGCAACGGGCGGTGGATGCCATCGTCCGGCAGGCCGAGCGGGCCGTGCAGGATGACAAGGCCGAAGTGATCTGCCTGGGTTGCGGCGGCATGGCCGGCCTCGATGAACAGATCCGCCAGCGCACCGGCGTCCCGGTGGTGGACGGCGTGACCGCCGCGGTAACCCTTGCCGAATCGCTGGTGCGCCTGGGACTGTCGACCTCCAAGGTGCGCACCTACGCCAAGCCGCGGCCGAAGCAGATCATCGGCTGGCCCGGGCATCTGCGTCGTTGACAGCCTGGCCACCGAGGGGGGTGAGTATCTTCAGGACGATGGGCGCGCATCGAACTGCAGCGCCAACCGCTGCTCGGCAAAACACTCGATGATGAAGTCGACGAAGGCCCGGGTCTTGCCCGGCAGCAACCGGTGCTCGGCGTAATAGATCGAGATATGACCATCGTCCACGTACCAGTCGGGCAATACCCGGTGCAGGGTTCCGGCCCGTAGCCAGGGCACGGCGAACGGCATGCTCACCAGGGCCACGCCGAGGCCCTGGGCCGCCACCGCGCAGGCCGCCTCCGAATCGCTCATGGTCATGCACGCCGGCAGGCTCAGCGGCTGCTGCTCGCCGTCGCGGCCGGTCAGTTGCCAGGAACGCACGCGACCGGTCTGCGGTGAACGGATCAGGATCCCCGTGCAACGGCGCAGATCGTCCGGTACCCGCACCGGTGCCTGCCCCGCCAGGTAATCCGCAGAAGCCACCAGCACCCGATGAGCCACCGTCAGCTTGCGTGCCACCACCCCCAGGGGCAGTTCGAACCCACCGCCAATCGCCGCATCGAAACCCTGGCCGATCAGGTCGACCTGGCGGTTATCGAAATGCCAGTCCGGGCGGATCTCCGGGAAGCGCTGCAGGAACTCGCCGAGCAGCGGCACGATGTACAAACGCCCGAACACCGTGCCCATGCTGACCTTGAGGGTTCCCGCCGGACGGCCCTTGGCGCTGGCCAGGTTGGCCACGGCGTTCTGGATGCTGTGCAGGCTGGTGCCGACCTCGGCGAGAAACAACTGCCCGGCTTCGGTCAGGGTCAACCGGCGGGTGCTGCGCTGGAACAGCCGCACGCCGAGACGGGCCTCGAGCTTGGCGACACTCTTGCCCACCGCGGCCGGCGTCAGACCCAGGCGCCGCGCCGCCTCGGCAAAGCTGCCGACTTCGGCGCTACGGACAAAACATTCGATACTGCCGAGGCTTTCCATGATCACCATTATAAACTTATGGTTTACACAGACTGTAGCAATTACCGTCTACCGGGTCATCAATCCACGGTCAATACTTGCCTCCAACGACAAGGCCATCCCCACCTTCCCCTACCGGCCTTGAACCTTGGAGAACGAAATGAGCGAACAACACCTGAGCGGTAAAGTGGCCCTGGTCCAGGGCGGTTCCCGTGGCATCGGCGCGGCCATCGTCAGGCACCTGGCGGCCCAGGGCGCCGCCGTGGCCTTCACCTACGTGAGCTCCGCGGTCAAGGCCGAGGAACTGCGCGACAGTGTCATCGCCAGCGGCGGCAAGGCCCTGGCCATCCACGCCGACAGTGCCGACGCCGACGCGGTGCGCCAGGCGGTCACGCGCACCGTCGAGGCCTTCGGTCGCCTGGATATCCTGGTCAACAATGCCGGCGTGCTGGCGATGGGACCGCTGGAAGCATTCAGCCTGGAGGATTTCGACCGAACCCTGGCCATCAACGTGCGCAGCGTCTTCGTCGCCACCCAGGAAGCCGCACGGCACATGGGCGACGGCGGCCGGGTCATCAACATCGGCAGCACCAACGCCGAACGCATGCCGTTTGCCGGTGGCGCCACCTATGCGATGAGCAAATCGGCACTGGTGGGGCTGACCAAGGGCCTGGCCCGCGACCTCGGCCCCCGTGGCATCACCGTGAACAACGTGCAGCCAGGGCCGGTGGACACCGACATGAACCCGGCCAACGGCGACTTCGCCGACAGCCTGCTGGCACTGATGGCCAGCGGTCGCTATGGCAATGTCGATGAGATCGCCAGCTTCGTCACCTACCTGGCGGGGCCGCAGGCGGGCTACATCACCGGTGCCAGCCTGACCATCGACGGCGGCTTCAGCGCGTGACCTGCACGGGGCTGCCGGGGTGTTCCCGGCGGCCCAGCGCCTGCTCCAGCAACACCAGAAACGCCGCCGCCGCCGGCGTCGGCCGATGGGACCAGACCGCGTATAGGTGCCGTGACGGTGCGTCGTACACCGGCACCGTCACCACGCCACTGAAGCCCTCGGCAATCCGGCTCGGCACCAGGCCCAGCGCCAATCCACGCCGGACGAACTCACCCACCAGCATCACGTTACCCGCCTCGAACTGCACCCGGTGCCGCAATCCGGCCGCGGCAAAGGCCTCGTCGGTCTGCCGGCGCCCGGCGGTGCCGGCCTGGAAGTCCACCAGCGGCTGGTCCTCCAGTTTCGCCAACGGCAGGCACTCGTAGCTGGCCAGTGGATGGCCGGGCGGCACCACCGCCACCAGTTCCTCCTCGGCCAGCAGGCGCATCGCCAGCCCCTCGATCTTCTCCCCCGGCCACAGGCCGACGAAGGCCAGGTCCAACCGACGCTCGCGGACATCCGCCATGAGCAGTTCGCTCTTGCTCATGTTCAGGTGAATATCCACCTGTGGGTAAAGCCCGTGAAACCGCGCCAGCAATTCCACCAGATCGACCTCGGTCAGCGACGAGATCTTGCCGATGGACAGGCTGCCGCGCACCTCCCCCGACACCGCCGCCACCTCGGCGACAATCCGACGGGTCGCCTCCAGCGCCGGTCGGGCGCTGCGCACGAAGGCCTCGCCAGCGGCGGTCAGCCGGACCTTGCGCGAACTGCGCTCGAACAGCGGCGTGCCCAGGTGTTCCTCCAGCCGGGCGATCTGATGGCTGAGCGCCGACTGGACGATATGGCAACGCTCCGCCGCCCGGGTAAAGCTGCCCTCGTCCGCCACTGCCAGGGCGTATTCGATCTGCTTCAGGTTCATCGCCTGTATCTCGTTTGCAGATGGATAAAATGAAAACAATGCATTGGCGTCATGCTAAGACATTCCGAATACTCCGCACACCCAGATCACACAACGAGACAGGCAATGTCCGACACACCGAACAAACCCTTGAGTACTGCCCTGATCCTGCTGATGGCCACCGCAACCGGCCTGGCCGTGGCCAGTAACTATTACGCCCAGCCACTGCTGCACACCATCGCCCAGCAACTGGGCCTGAGCATGGCCACCGCCGGGACCATCGTCATCACCGCCCAGTTGAGCTACGGTGCCGGCCTGTTGCTGCTGGTGCCGCTGGGCGATCTGTTCGAACAGCGCCGGCTGATCGTGGTCATGACCCTGATCAGCGCCATCGGCCTGCTGATCAGCGCCTTCGCACCGGGCCTGCCCTGGCTGCTGCTGGGCACCGCTCTGACCGGGCTGTTCTCGGTGGTGGCCCAGGTGCTGGTGCCGATGGCCGCCAGCCTGACGCCACCGGAGCAACGTGGACGAGTCGTCGGCACACTGATGAGCGGCCTGCTGCTGGGTATCCTGCTGGCGCGCACGGCGGCCGGAGCGCTGTCATCGTTCGGCGACTGGCGCGCCATCTATCTGCTGGCTGCCGGGCTGATGTTCGTCTGCGCCCTCGCCTTGTCCCGGGCCCTGCCGCACCACCGGCAGAATGCCGGGCTGAGCTACCCGGCCCTGCTCGGCTCGGTGTTCCGGCTGTTCGTCGAGGAACCGGTGCTGCGTCTGCGGGCGGTCCTGGGCCTGCTGAGCTTCTGCCTGTTCGCGCTGTTCTGGACGCCGTTGGCGTTCCTGCTGGCGAATCCTCCCTACGGCTATTCGGATGGCGTGATCGGCCTGTTCGGCCTGGCCGGTGCCGTCGGCGCCATGGCCGCCAACCTCGGCGGGCGCATGGCCGACCGCGGCAAGGGCGAGTTCGCCACCACTATCGGCCTGCTGGCGCTGTTGCTGTCCTGGCTGCCGCTGGGGTTCGCCGGGCACTCGCTGGTGGCGCTGCTGGCCGGGGTGCTGGTACTCGACTTCGCCGTGCAACTGGTGCACGTGAGCAATCAGAACGCGGTCTTCAAGGTGCGCCCGGCGGCGCGCAACCGCCTGAATGCCGGCTACATCACCTGCTACTTCGTCGGCGGCGCACTGGGCTCGCTGCTGGGGGCGCAGCTGTGGGGGCCCTATGGCTGGAACGGGATCGTCGTCGCCGGCGGGCTGATCTCGGCGCTGGCGCTGGGGATCTGGGCCTGGGTGCAGCGGCGGATCGGGGCGACGGTGTCGGCCTGATCCGGACGCGGGCCGCGGTGAAGAACGATAACGAGGTCTTGCCGATAAAGACGCGTCGCCTTCTTCGCGGCGGAAAACGCCCCAGTCAGGCACTGGCCCAGTCGATCGCCGGCAACCCCATCGGCTCCAGGGCAAAGTGCTTGAGCGAAGTCACCACCCGGTCGGCATGGTGATACTTCTCCACCGCCATCGCCGGGTCAGGTACCGCCACCGCGTACATCCCGGCCGCCTTCGCCGCCGTCACCCCGAATGGCGAATCCTCGAACACCAGGCAGTCCTCGGCCGCCACGCCGAGGCGGCTGGCGGCCAGCAGGAAGATATCCGGCGCCGGCTTGGCCTGGCCCACCAGCGGGTCATCGGCCGTGACAATGGTGTCGAACAGGGCGAACCACTCGCGATGCCGGGTGGTCTTGAGCTCGAACGAGCCCCGCGAGGAACTGGTCCCCACCGCAATCGGAATGTTGTGCGCCGACAGATGGCGCACCAGCGCCTCGGCACCGGCCATCGACCCGGCCAGGGGGAAGCGTTCGCGCATCAGCGGCTCACGCACCGCAAGAAACTCCTCGGGGCTGATCGGCAGGTCCATGGCCTCCACCACATAACGCGCCAGGTCGCCCGCGCCGCGACCGATGATGTTCTGCTTGTGACTCCAGTCGAAGCGACGGCCATAACGACCGACGATGATCTGCGTAACCTCCGAATAGATACCCTCGGTGTCGAGCAGCAAACCGTCCATGTCGAAAATCACGGCCTTTATCGGGCCCGGGGAAGCAAAATCAGCAGCAGTCATCGCATCCGATCCGTATACAGGAAGTTGAATTCAGGGCGGCTCAGGTGCGGCCAGGGAAGTGCAAGCGTCGCAGAGCCGGGTGATTGTTTCCATCGTTGAATGACGCGGTGATGTCCATCCGCGAAAAAAGCGTTATTGCCCACCCCATGCAACGAGCACGCGGAAGCGCAAATTTGAGCAGTCATTTTCCCTGTGGCGCACTATCATGTCCGCAGTTTTCCAGGCCCGTGGCCATCGTATCGCACAGAGACGCCAGCATGATCCCCAAAGAATCCCGCAGCGAGGTCGCCCTCGCCAAGTTCCTCGACGCCAACCCGCATCTGCGCGAAGAGACCCAGGGCCTGAGCCCGACCGAACAGCAGCAGCAATTTCAGTGGGCCTTCGAGGACGAAGCGCAAAACCAGGGCATCGAACCCTGGGAACTGAGGCTGCAACTGATCGCCGAGAACCCGCAGGAACTGCAGGCCATGCGCCTGGAAGTGCACCGTGAAGTGGCCGAGGCACTGGGCATGGACTGGGACGAATACTGCTCGTTCAACGATATTTGCGAAGACTGAACCCCCGCCATTCGTCGATTCACCGGCACCAACAGCCGCCACGCAAGGCCCAAGATCAGGTAAGGACTCTCGAACGAGGAGACTGACCATGATTTCATCAAGACTTGCGACGCTGCTGTTGACCGGTCTGTTGTCATCGGTATCCCTGGCGAGTTTCGCCGCGCCATCCACGACCGGGCCGACCAACCCGGTACAGGAACCCAAGCCGCCCCAACTGCCCGGCGGTATCAACCCCGACAATGGCAGCGTGATCAAGAACGGCGCCCTGCCCCCAGGCAACGGCATCGACCCGCGCAACCAGGGCAACGACACCGGCCGCCAGGGCGGCATGAACACCGATGGCAATGGCCCCATCGGCGACGGCCACGTCCCGGGCTCCGGCAACAAGGGAACGGGTTCGAGCGGAACCGGCGGTTCAGGTACCCCGTAGATCCTCGACGGCGCCGTCGCGCTCCGTCGGTGCCCTTGCGTCCACTCACGTCAAGGAGTCAGAAAATGCCACGAGCCAGCAAAGCCAAATACACCGCCGCGCAAAAGCGCCAGGCGGCTCGTATCGAATCCAGCTATGAAGAAAGAGGCCTGCCGCAAGCACAGGCCGAGGCGCGCGCCTGGGCCACCGTCAACAAGCAGTCGGGCGGTGGCGAGCGGGCCGGCGGCTCGGGTCGCAACAAATCCGATACGGCCAAGGCCAGGGCCCGCTCGGATTCGGCGAAACGCGCGGCGGCCAGTCGTCAGGGCCATCCCCGCGACAGCCAGGCTTCACTGCAGACCCAGAGCAAGGCCAGCCTGTTGCAGGAAGCCCGCGCCCGACACATCGTCGGACGCTACAGGATGAGTAAGCAGGAACTGATCGAGGCCTTGCACAAGGCGGCCTGATCCACAGAGGAAAGGGTGGCTGCTAGCCGGCCACCCGCGAAGTACGCGCCGAAGACGCCTGGTTGCTCTGCAACTCCGCGCGCAACTCGGCCACCAGGTTGGCGATGGCCCTGGCGCTGGTCAGGGTGTTGCTGGAAATCCCCGTCACCAGCAGGTCCACCCTACCGGTCGGTTCGTCGAAGACCTTTACCGTCAGCGATGAGTCAGGCGCCACTGTGCACTGGCAGCGCAGGGGCAGGAAGCCGAGCTCGATGATGTTGCGCAGTTCAAGAATGGAAATCACGTCTATACATCCTTTTGAAGTGACAAGACACATGGGCATTCATTGCCCGTCTGTGAGCCTAGCAGGCCCGAGCCGTCAGATTTGGCGTAACATGAACTTACATTCTTGTAACACGACGCGAGAGGGGATTCTATCCTTTTGAGTGGACTGCCCACCGGACATGGAGCCTTTGGAATGGACACACTGAGCAAGTCGGAAATCGAGACCGAACTGGCCTCCCGTTTGCCCAGCTACGAAGTCGAATGCACGCTGCATTCCGATGGAACCCTGTCGGCGATCCTCAGTGGCCCCAATGCCGATCACTTCGCCGTGACCGGCATCGTCCGGGCCGATTACCGCGGGCGCGAATCCCTGGCCCGGTTGGCCAGGGAAATCCTCGAGGAAATGGTCCTGTCGCGCCAGGGCAGCAAGACCAGTCGACTGCAGCGGCTGTGATCAGTCGCCCTTGTGATGACTCATTTCCAGTTTCCTGGCCATGTCCAGGTGCATGCGCAGCTTGGGCAAGGTCTGCTCGGCGAACGCCTTCAGTTCGGGCGACTGCGACTGGCTGGCCTCGTCCTCGTACAGCTTGATGGCTTGTTCATGGGCCTTGATCTGGTTGGCCACGTACGCGACGTCGAATGACTCGCCTTCCTGCACCTGCAACATCAGTTTCCTGGCCCGGTCCATGATTTGCGCATCGGAGGCCATCGGCAGGTCGTGCTTGCTGGCGATGGCCTTGAGGTCGCGATTGGCGTCGGTATGATCCTTGATCATTTCCACGGCGTAGCTGTTGATATCCGTGGCGGACGTCTTCTGGATCGCCAGGCGGCTGGTTTCGATCTCGGCGATACCGGCCGCCGAAGCGCTGTCGATAAACTCGGCCGGGGTCTGCGCCTGTACCTGGGTGGCCAGGCTGGCGCCGAGGATCAGGCTGAAAAACATCGGGCGTAGTCGTGGGGCCTTTCGGCTCATGGCTGTCCTCCTGTTGAAAAACCGTGCTCTACCGGGTTGTGAATTCCCCAGGCGTCAAAGGTTTAGAAAAAACTGCACGACAGCGACGAACGGCGGGCCAAAAAAAGCCCGCGGGAGGGCGGGCAAGGGAAGCTTTTGAACGAGCGATCACACTATATCCGCCGCGCGAAACCGTCACAGTGAAAGAATTTTCATCTTCCGCGTGGCTTGCCGCAGGTCATGGCATGCCCTTCCAGGCCAAGGCGTCCAGGCACTGGCAAAGGCGGCGGGGCGTCATTTCCAGCCCCTTGGGTCGACACAATTGCACAATTTTTCATGGAGGTTTCACCGAAGATATCGCCTATAAAAGGCCGGTAGCCACCGGAAACATCGCCATGACTCCCCCCCGCTTTTTCCTCACCTATCCCGCTTCCCCACGCCATTTCGCCCTGTTGGACCAGAACGGCATCTGCCTGGCTTTCAAGAGCTGCCGAACCCGGCCGCAGAATGGCAACTGGGTCGATGTCGAGGAGGTTTGCCTGGCCTGGCTGCATCGGCCACTTCCCGCCAGCGCCCGCAAGCACACGGGCAATCGCGAAGAGCATTGAGCACCTCCCTCCTGGGGTGCCGCCCTTGGGGCAAGCTTCTGTCCGAGCAACTGCGACATAATGGCAGGCACGCTGGAAAAACGGTGCGGACCGCGCCGATCTCTCAAAAAGGAACAGAAATGTTGTGGGTGGTGATGCTGGGCGGAAAACATCCCCGGGCCAAGATAGAAGTACATGATGTCGCCTTCGTCCGTGCCGACAGCCTGGCGGCGAGCTATCCGCAGTTGCGCCAGGACTGGTTCGGCAGCCAGAAGGGCCTGCATATCGATGCCTGGATGCGGGTCGATGGCGTCGAGCGCTGGAAGGTCGGCTTCAGCGACCTGGCCCCCGCGCCCGGCTCGCCACGGCTGTTCTTCATCAATCTTGGCGGCTATGAGGCCGGGGTCTATGGCGAGGCCCACCGGTATCTGCTGGTGGTTGCCGAAAACAGCGAGCAGGCCAAGGCCAAAGGCAAGCGGCAGATGCTCCGCGAGTGGGAAAAGCCCCACACCGACACCCTGCTCGACGTCGACGACTGCCTGCCGATCGACCAGGTGGGCGGGCGTTATATCGAGCTGCTGGAAGCACCGCACCGGGGCATCGTACAGGGCAACGACTACATCGTCCTGCCCTGACCCTGGCTCAGAGAAATTCGATCTGCGGCAGTTCCAGCTGCGGCAACTCGCCATTGAGGAAATCGCGGAACGCCAGGATCCGCTCCTTGCGCAGGCTGCCCTTGAGCCAGACCAGGTAGTAGCTGTCGCCGGTACCGACGGCGGTCATGAACGGCAAGGCCAGCAGGCCGTCACGCACATCCTCCAGCACCAGACCAAGGTCTGCGATCGATACGCCGTGACCGCGCATCGCCGCGGATATGCCCTGGTCGAGGGTACCGAACACCTTGCCGCGGTCGAGCCGGACCCGCTCGTCGAGATCGAGGCGGCGCAACCAGCGACGCCAGTCCCGGCGATCCGCCGACGGGTGGATCAGTTCGTGGTGCTCCAGGGTTTCCAGGCTCCACGGCTCCGAGCCCAGGGCCTTGCTCGAACAGATGGGAATCAGCCACTCGTCAAACAGCTTGCAGCATTCGGTCTGCGCCCCGAAATGCCCATCGCCGAGCAGGATCGCGCAATCGTAGGGCTCGGCGTAGAAGTCCACGCTGTCGATGTCCATCCACACGCTGGACAATTGCACCGGCAGCCCGGGTTCCACCGTCTTGAGTTTCTCCAGCACCTGCAGCAGCCAGCGCATGGTCAGGCTCGACGGTGCCTTGAGGCGCAGGTGACTGGCATTGGCCCGAAACGGCAGACAGGCGTCCTCGATCAGCTTGAAGCCGGCCTTGAGCTCCTGGGCCAGGCCTTGCCCAGCGTCAGTCAGTTGCAGCTTGGGGCCCTTTCTCTCGAACAGATGGCAGCCGAACAACTCTTCCAGATTACGGATATGCCGGCTGATGGCACTCTGGGTCAGCGACAGTTCCTCGGCCGCCCGGGTGAACGAGCAGGAACGCGCCGCCACCTCGAAGGCACGCAGGGCATAGAGCGGGGGGATACGTTCGGCCATGAAGGACACCAAGCATGATTAATAATCATAGTTGGTCACAGATTTATCCATTTTTCAAACCGCCCGTGTCGCCTCAGGCTTGGCGTCCACGAATCCCCGTACAAAGGCGACATCCCTGCCATGAACTTCTCGCTACTGCTGCTCTACGTGCTCAGCGTTGCCCTGCTGATCGTCACCCCGGGCCCGGTGGTCGCCCTGGCGATCAACACCAGCCTGAAGGCTGGCACCGGCCGCGCCATGCTCACGGTGCTCGGCACCAATGGCGCCTCGCTGATGCTCGCCCTGCTGGCGGTACTGATCCTGGCCGGCAGCCTGTCGCTCAACGAACACCTGCTGAACCTGGTGAGCTTCATCGGCTGCCTGTTCATCGGCCATCTGGGCCTTCAGGGGCTCAAGGACGCCCTGCGCACGCCAGTGGACGACACCGTGCAGCAACCGCTGCCCAGTTCCCGCAGCGGTTTCCTCAAAGGTTTCCTGGTGGGGATCTCCAACCCCAAGGACATTATCTTTTTCGTGTCCTTCTTCCCGCAGTTCATCCAGATCACGCCTTCGTTCGGCCACAGCGCACTGCTGTTGACCGTACTCTGGGCCCTGGTCGACTTCATCATCCTGGGTCTGTACATCCACCTGGCCAACCGGATGTTCTCCGCCCGACACAAGGCCAAGGTGACTTTCGCCTCCAGCCTGGTACTGCTGCTGGTGGCGATCTTCGGCGCCGGCTACGCCGCCCGGTCGATGCTGGTGGCCCTGCATTGAAAGGCGTGTTTCAGTCATCATTCGATCAATGAATGATGATTAGCGCCATTCCGCGTTTCTGCTAGTGTCCTGTCTCGGAAATAAGTTCTCTTTTAGCGAGTGGCTTGGGTGTTCGGCCAAGGCGCCGCGACGAGTCATAGCAGGGCTATGGCGAGGAGCGGCAACGCCGGCCGGGCGCCCAAGACGCCGCCAAAAGTGCACAGCCTATTTCCGAGACAGGACACTAGGGTCGATACGTCCGATCAGGAGCCCACGGGATGAACGCACTCGAACAGCACAGCTTGTCCGTCAACGGCATCACCCTGAGCGTACATGTGGCAGGTCCCCAGGAGGGTCGGCCGGTCTGGCTGCTGCACGGCTTCCCGGAGTGCTGGCACTCCTGGCGCAAGCAGGTACCGGCGCTGGTTCAGGCCGGTTACCGGGTCTTCGTCCCGGAAATGCGCGGCTACGGCCGTAGCAGCGCACCGCCGGACAGCGCAGCCTACGCATTACTGACCCTCTGTGGCGACATCCAGGCCGCCATGCAGGCCTTTGCTCACGAGCAGGTCGCCATGATCGGCCACGACTGGGGCGCACCGGTAGCCTGGCACCTGGCGCTGCTGGAGCCGCAGCGGGTCCGGGCCCTGGTGACGTTGTCGGTGCCCTTCGCTGGCCGTTCCAAACGCCCGGCCATCGAGAGCATGCGCGAGTTCTTCGCCGATCGCTTCAACTACATTCTCTACTTCCAGCAGCCGGGTGTTGCCGAGCAGGAACTGGATGCGGACATCGATCGCACCCTACGAACCTTCATGGGCGATACCGAGGTGTTCCTGCAGAGCAAGCCGGCCGACGCCAGGCTGTTTGACGGCGTGAACATGCCCTCGGCACTGCCGCACTGGTGCACGGAAGAAGACTTCGAGGCCTATCGCCAGACCTTCACCGGCAAGGGCTTTCACGGCGCTCTGAACTGGTACCGCAACTTCGAACGCAACTGGCAAGAGACCGAGTTCCTGGCCGGGGCCCAGGTACTGCAACCGACACTGTTCATGGTCGGCGACCGCGACCCGGTCGGTGCCCTGGAAGCGCATACGATCAAGCGCATGCCCACCGTGGTGCCCCATCTGGAACAACAGGTGCTGGAGGATTGCGGGCACTGGATCCAGAACGAAAAGCCCGAGGAGGTGAATGCGGCGTTGCTGGATTTTCTTGGGAGGAACTACCCCCAGGAAAACACGCCTAGGGAAACTCAGGGGATTTTCGACGAGACAGCAGGCTCGGAATGAACACTTTTCCCCGAATACCTCTTGAGCCCCGAAGGAGAAAGAACCTCCCCACAAACGCACAGTAACCCCAGAAATCCCGCAATGCTCAGAGATGCCCTCGAGGCAATGGCGGCATGCATGAAGTCGCTCGAAAAGCTCGCACCCACCATCAGGCAGAAGGGAAACAACGAAGCGCCGTTGAGCAGTGAGGCAATCGAGTCCGTCGTCGTAATCTGCCGCCTGCTGCGCCATTGCTGGACAAAGCTTATCAACACACAGACTGCCGCGATGATCAGCGTGATGCCTTCACTGCCGATTTCGTGGCCGAAGGCGCTGATCATTCAGGCAATCGCCAGAACCTTGATGGCGACAAAGGCAACACTGGCCCCGACAGCGCCCGCCAGCCATTCACCAGCAGTGGAGTCTCCCGTGCCAAACAGTACATTCGCAACCGCGATCCCCAGCAAGGCACCGGAAAGGACGAGTCGCGGAGTCTTCAGGTCAGGCATGGACATGGAGATTGCTCCCGTGGCGAGCCGTCGAGAGTCGCGGCTCAATGGGTTCAGAATGACTTATTTCCCGGCTGGCGTCCCGATCAAAAGCGGCCGTGCCCCGAGCAAATTGTTTGTCGGTATTACGATTTGGAAAGGTTTACCTGAGCAGGTAGGGAAAAGCCGAGGGAACTGTCAGTGATTAGGCTGACTACCGCAGAACACGGATTCACCCGGCCAACTTTCCAGCCCCAGAAACACAAAACCCCTGGCTTCTTGAGAGAGCCAGGGGTTCTGCTATATCGAATTTGGCGGTGAAGGAGAGATTCGAACTCTCGATACAGTTTCCTGTATACACACTTTCCAGGCGTGCTCCTTAAGCCACTCGGACACTTCACCGTATCTCGTCAAACCGATTCAGTCTGTCGAGGCGCGCTAATGTAGTCGAAAGCGTTCCCGATGGCAAAGGTTTTTTTCAGAATTTTCATGCGGTTAAGTCAAATAGCCGATTTTCCGCCATGGGCGCTCCCGTCGATCAGGGCAAACCCGCCAATCTCCGGCCCGGCTCGCCGCCTTCGACCCGGCTGGAGCGGACGCCTGGCGCCCGCCCGCGGCGCATCCCGGTGGCAAAGCCTGACTCACCAGTCAGTCACGACGCTTTACCTGCCTCGTGCGGCTGGGTAACGTCTGCTGCACTTCTTTATAAGGAATTACGTCATGAGTGAATTGATCTCCTACCACCTCGACGACGGTATCGCGACCCTGACCTTGAACAATGGCAAGGTCAACGCCATTTCCCCGGACGTGATTGCCGCCTTCAACGCTGCCCTGGATCAGGCCACCGCCGACCGTGCCGTGGTGATCATCACCGGCCAGCCCGGCATCCTCTCCGGCGGCTACGACCTGAAAGTGATGACCGCCGGCCCCAAGGAGGCCGTCAGCCTGGTGACCGCCGGCTCCACCCTCGCCCGCCGGCTGCTGTCCCACCCGTTCCCGGTGATCGTCGCCTGCCCCGGCCATGCCGTCGCCAAGGGCGCCTTCCTGCTGCTGTCGGCCGACTATCGCCTGGGTGTCGACGGCCCCTTCAGCATCGGCCTGAACGAAGTGCAGATCGGCATGACCATGCACCACGCCGGTATCGAGCTGGCCCGTGACCGGCTGCGGCGCTCGGCCTTCCACCGCTCGGTGATCAATGGCGAGATGTTCTCGCCGAAAGACGCGGTGGATGCCGGCTTCCTCGACAAGCTGGTCGCCCCGGAAGATCTTCGGGAAGCCGCGCTGAACGCCGCCCGGCAGTTGAAGAAGATCAACATGAACGCGCACAAGAAGACCAAGCTGAAAGTGCGCAAGGAACTGCTGGAAACCCTGGACAACGCGATCATCCTCGACCAGGAACACCTGAACTGATCCGCATGACGCCTTGCGCCCTGCAGCCCGGCTTCGTGCCGGGCTTTTTCTTGCCCGTCCAGGCCGTCTCGCCACGGTTTCCCGGCCTCCCTCCGCCAATAACCCGCGCCAGCGGATTGATTGCCGAACCCAGTGTACAACCGTACACTGTTTGACCTTTTGTCAGGGAAGCTCGCCAGATGCTGTTCGTATTACGCATGTCATTGATGGGGCTGCATTTCCTGCTGGCCGGTCTGCTCGGCCTGCTGCTGGTGCTCTGCCGCCCCTTCAACCCGGACAACAGTCGGCTGTGTGCCCGCTTCTATGCCAGGCCGGCCATGCGCATCCTGGGCCTGAAGCTCAGGGCCGAGGTCGAGTCCCTGCAGGGTCAATCGCAAAGCGGCGTGATCATCGCCAACCACCAGTCCAACTACGACCTGTTCGTGTTCGGCAATGTGGTGCCCCGGCGCACGGTCGCCATCGGCAAGAAGAGCCTCAAGTGGCTGCCGTTCTTCGGCCAGATCTTCTGGCTGGCGGGCAATGTGCTGATCGACCGCAGCAACGCCTACAAGGCGCGCCGGGCGATACGCACCACCACCGATACCCTGCAGCACAAGGATACGTCGATCTGGGTGTTTCCCGAGGGCACCCGCAACCGGGGCCAGGCGCTGCTGGCGTTCAAGAAAGGCGCGTTCCAGATGGCGATCGCCGCCGGTGTGCCGATCGTGCCGGTGTGCGCCAGCACTTATGTCCGACACATGCGCCTGAACCGCTGGAACAGCGGCCAGGTGATGATCCGCTCGCTGCCGGCGATTCCCACCGCGGGGCTGACCTCGGAAGACATACCGAAGCTGATGGCGCAATGTCGGGAACAGATGCGCGAGTGCATCGAGGCGCTGGATCGGCAGGTGCAGGCCGAGCCCTGAGCGTCGTCGCTATGGGAATACATTGTCGGGGCCGGCTCCGACAAGGGACCGAGCCTTGTGCAAGGCATCGCCATCTCCTGGAGAGAGGCCAGGCAGGCTAAGCTGCAACTTGTCTTTCCCCCTCAAGAAGAAGCGATCAGCATTATGGGTAGAGTCGTTGCGGCCGCGGTCTACAGCGCCGGCAAGAAAGTCACCAATATCACCCTCGACGAAGGTGCCGCCTGGGCGGCAAAGCCGGGACATTTCGTCTGGATCGGTCTGGAAGAGCCCAACGCCCAGGAACTGGCCAACCTGCAGAAACAGTTCAACCTGCACGAACTGGCCATTGAGGATGCCCTGGAAAAGCACAGCCGACCGAAGCTGGAAACCTTCGGCGACGCGCTGTTCATCGTCACCTATTCGCCGATCCGCAACGAAGGCAGGCTGGAGTTCATCGAGACCCACATCTTTGCCGGCAAGGGCTACATCATCACCTGCCGCAATGGGCATTCGAAATCCTACGCCCATGTCAGACAGCGCTGCGAAGCCCGTCCTCTGCTGCTGGAACACGGCGAGGACTTCGTGCTCTATGCCCTGCTGGACTTCGTGACCGAGAGTTACCAGCCGGTCAGTGAAGCCATTCATGCCGAAATCGACGAACTGGAAAAGAACGTACTGTGCAGCACGCTGAACGAGGGCGACATCCAGCGCATCCACCACCTGCGCCGGGACGTGCTGCGCCTGCGTCGCCACGTGGCACCGATGGTCGAGATCAGCGAAGAGGTCTCGCGCCTGGCCTTCCCGTTCATCGACAAGAACATGCGTCCGTACTTTCGCGACGTGCAGATCCACGTGACCCGGCAGATGGAAGACCTGGCGACGCTGCGCGATATCGCCAGCCAGACCATTGAGATCGGCGCACTGCTGGAGTCGACCCGGCAGAGCATCGTGCAGCGCAAGTTCGCTGCCTGGGCGGCGATCCTGGCGTTTCCCACCGCGGTGGCGGGGATCTACGGGATGAACTTCCAGAACATGCCGGAACTGAGCTGGCACTACGGCTACTTCGCCGTGCTCGGGGCGATTGCGGTCGGCTGCACGGCGTTGTGGGCCAGCTTCAAGCGCTCAGGCTGGTTGTGAAGTCAAAGGCTTCGCGGGCCAGCCCGCTGCCACAGGGACTTGTGTCGACTGCAACTCACCGTGGGAGCCGGGATCAGGCGGATCCGGCCTGCGGCTTGTGCGCGACGAAGCGCATCATCCACTCCGCCACCGTGGTGCCGTGGTGTTCCTGGTCCAGGCTAGCGACGCCCTTGGCATAGAGGGTCTCGCCGAGGTTCTCCTGGCGGATGTCCAGCAGGGCCCGCGAGTAGTCATGGATGAACTCCGGGTGCCCCTGGAAGCACAACACCTGGTCGTTGATGTGGTACGCCGCGTACGGGCAGAAATCGCTGCTGGCGATGACCGTGGCATTCTCCGGCAGCTCGGTGACCTGGTCCTGGTGGCTGATCAGCAAGGTCAGTTCTTCGCGCACCGGGCTCATCCAGGGGGCTTTCGCGGCCAGCTTGTACTGATGGATGCCAACGCCCCAGCCCTGGTGGGCACGCTCGGTCCTGCCGCCCAGCAGCAACGCCAGCAACTGGTGGCCGAAGCAGATGCCCAGCAGCTTGTCGCCACGCTCGTAGCGGTTCAGCAGGTAGGTCTTGAGCGTCTGGATCCACGGGGCGCTGCCGAAGGAGTCGGCCTTGCTGCCCGTCACCAGGTAGGCGTCGAAGGTCAGGTCGTCACTCGGATAGTGGCCCTGCATCACGTTGTAGATACTGAACTCGGCAGTGATCGGCTGGCGGGAGAACAGACGCTCGAACATCTTCCCATACCCCTGATACTGCTCGACCAGCTCTGGACGCAGGACATCGGTTTCCAGAATGCAGATGTGTAACGACATAAAAGTACCTGACGCGAAAGACCAAAGAGTGAGGCCTGAGCCTGCCTTGAAACCTGTATTCAAGGCAAGCCCGGAACGCGCCTGCGCCAGGCGTGGTTCAGTTGCCTCAGAACCGCTCGTCCCTGGCGGCCTTGTCCAGCAATAGCGCCGGTGGCGCGAAACGCTCGCCGTACTGTTCGCTCAGGTAGCGGGCCCGGGCAACGCAGTTCGCCAGGCCGTACTGGTTGATGAACTGCAAGGCGCCGCCGCTCCAGGCGGCAAAGCCGATACCGAGGACCGAGCCGACGTTGGCATCGGCCGTCGACTGCAGCACGCCCTCCTCCAGGCAGCGTACGGTTTCCAGGGCCTGCACGAAGAGCAGGCGGTCGCGCACATCCTGGGGCGAAATCCGCCGTTCGGGGTTCTCGAAATGCCGCTTCAGGTCCGGCCACAGGTGTTTCTGCCCGCCCGCCGGATAATCGTAGAACCCACCACCACCGGCCTTGCCGGGGCGCCTGTACTCCAGCAGCGCATCGATCACCGCGTAGGCCGGGTGACTGGGCGGCACCCTGCCTTCGGCCTGCAGGTCCCGGGCGGTCTGCTGGCGGATGTGGCTCATCAGGCTCAGCGACACCTCGTCGGAAACCGCCAGCGGCCCGATCGGCATGCCGGCCTTGCGCGCCTCGGTTTCGATCATCGCCGCCGGGATTCCCTCGCCGAGCATGGCAATGCCTTCATGGGTAAAGGTGCCGAACACCCGCGAGGTGAAGAAGCCGCGGCGGTCATTGACCACGATCGGCGTCTTGCGGATCTGCTGGACGAAATCGAAGCCGCGGGCCAGGGTTTCGTCGCTGGTCTGCGCGCCCCGGATGATTTCCACCAGCGGCATCTTCTCCACCGGGCTGAAGAAATGCAGGCCGATGAACCGGTCCTGACGCGGTACTGCCGTGGCCAGGCCGGTGATGGGCAGGGTCGAGGTGTTGGAGGCGATCACGGCCTCGCTGCCCACCACCCGTTGTGCGGCCGCCGAGACCCTGGCCTTGAGTTCACGGTCCTCGAACACCGCCTCGATGATCAGGTCGCACCCGGTCAGGTCGTCATCCGTCCCGGTCGGCCGGATGCGCGCCAGGATCGCTTCGCGTTGTTCGCCGCTCAGTTGGCCACGGGCGACCTTGCTGTCCAGCAACGCCGCCGAGCGGGCCTTGCCCTGCTCGGCCACGGCCAGACTGACGTCCTTGAGCACCACCTCGATCCCGGCGACGGCGCTGACATGGGCGATACCCGCGCCCATCATCCCCGCCCCGAGCACGCCGACCTTGCGGGTGATATGGGGGGCAAATCCCCCGGGGCGGGAACCGCCGGCATTGATCTCGTTCAACTGGAACCAGAAGGTCCCGATCATGTTCTTCGCCACCTGGCCGGTGGCGAGTTCAGTGAAATAGCGGGTCTCGATCAGGTGCGCGGTATCGAAGTCGACCTGGGCCCCTTCCACCGCCGCACAGAGAATTTTTTCCGGGGCCGGCAGGCAACCCTGGGTCTTGCTGCGCAGGATCGACGGGGCGATGGCGAGCATCTGCGCCACCTTGGGCTCGGAGGGGCTTCCCCCCGGCAGTCGATAGCCCGGCAGGTCCCAGGGCTGGCGGGCCGCCGGATGCTCGACGATCCAGGCCCGGGCCTTGGCCAGCATCTCGTCGACGTCGCCCGCCAACTCGCCGACCAGGCCGGCCTGCAGCGCCTGCCGGGCGCCAACCTTCCGACCTTCGAGCAGGTACGGCAGCGCCTTCTCCAGGCCCAGCAGGCGCACCATGCGCACCACCCCGCCACCGCCCGGCAGCAGGCCCAGGGTCACTTCCGGCAAGCCCAGTTGCACGGCCTTGTCGTCCAGGGCGATGCGGTGCTGGCAGGCCAGGCAGACTTCCCAGCCACCGCCCAGCGCAGCACCATTGATGGCCGCCACCACCGGCCGCTCCAGGGTTTCCAGGGCGCGCAACTGGGCCTTCAGTTCGCGTACGCCGTCCTGGAAAGCCTGCGCATCCGCCGGTGTGACCCTGATCAGTTCATTGAGATCGCCCCCGGCAAGGAAGGTGGGCTTGGCCGAAGTGATGATCACCCCGGCCAGATCCTCGCGCTCGGCGGTGAGGCGCGCCACGCAGGCGGCCATGGCCTGGCGATAGGCGGCATTCAGGGTGTTGGCCGTCTGGCCGGGCATGTCCAGGGTCAGGACGACGATCCGGTCGGCCCCCTTTTCGTAGCGAATGGCATCCGTCATGGCAGGTTTCCCGATCGGTTCAAAGGCGTTCGATAATGGTGGCGATCCCCATGCCGCCACCGACGCAAAGCGTTGCCAGCCCATGGCGCAACTGCCTTGCCTCCAGCTCGTCGAGCAGCGTGCCGAGCATCGCGCAACCGGTGGCCCCCAGCGGATGCCCCAGGGCAATCGAGCCGCCATTGACGTTGACCTTGTGCGGATCGACCGCCATGTCCCTGATGAACTTGAGCACCACCGAGGCAAAGGCTTCGTTGACCTCGAACAGGTCGATGTCGCCGATCTGCAGGCCGGCCTTGGCCAGCGCCTTGCGGGTGGCCGGTGCGGGGCCGGTGAGCATGATGGTCGGATCGGTGGCGGTGACCGCACTCGCCACGATCCGCGCCCGCGGCCGCAGGCCCAGTTCACGGCCCTTGTCGGGCGAACCGATGAGCATCAGCGCGGCGCCATCGACAATCCCGGAACTGTTGCCCGGGGTATGCACATGGCGGATCCGCTCGACATGGCTGTAGACCCGCAGGGCCGTGGCGTCGAAGCCCATCTGCCCGATCGCCTCGAAACTCGGCCTGAGTTGCCCCAGGCCCTCGAGGGTCGAATCGGCCCGGATGAATTCGTCATGGTCGAGCAGGACCAGGCCGTTCTGGTCCATAACCGGCACCAGGGACTTGCGGAACGCCCCCGCGGCCCTCGCCCGTGCGGCCTTCTGCTGCGACTGCAAGGCGAAGCCGTCGACATCCTGGCGACTGAAGCCTTCCAGGGTGGCGATCAGGTCCGCGCCAATGCCCTGGGGCGTGAAGTGACAATGCAGATTGGTCTGTGGATCGAGCACCCAGGCCCCGCCATCGCTGCCCATCGGTACCCGCGACATGGACTCGACGCCACCGACCACCACCAGGTCCTCGAAGCCCGAACGGACTTTCATCGCGCCCAGGTTCACCGCTTCCAGGCCCGAGGCGCAAAACCGGTTGACCTGCACCCCGGCAACGCTGACATCCCAGTCCGCCACCAACGCCGCCGTCCTGGCGATATCGGCCCCCTGGTCACCCACCGGCGTCACGCAGCCGATCACGAGGTCGTCCACTTCGCGGGTATCGAAGCCGTTGCGCTGCTGCAACGCCGTGAGCAACCCGGCCAGCAGGTTCACCGGCTTGACGCTGTACAAGGCGCCACCGGCCTTGCCCTTGCCCCGGGGCGTACGCACCGCATCGAATATCAGAGCCTCTGTCATGACGTCCTCGAACCGTTCGGGTGGAGAAAAAAGCCGCGCTCCCACCTTAGGCCCGGCCCGCCAGGATTCAATGACCGAAGCGCTCATCGGCCTTGACCCTCACGCTCGGACGAACGGTAGTGTGCTAAGCGCTTGACCGGTTGAGTGCTTGCAGGTGTCTAGCCAAAGGCCCGCTAGCCAGCTGGCCATATGCCTCATGTCTTTTTTAAATAAAACTTTGCTAAACACATGGCAAAGAGTTCTAAGCCAAGTGTGACGCGGGCCCTAAGGTTACTCCTGTGGAGTTGCCGCCGGGTTTTGCCGGGACACCAACACCGAGTCATCGAGTCGTATTTCAGGAATAACAACAAAAGGCAGTCAGCCATGTTCAAGCACTCGAAAGTCCGCCAGGCCGGTTTGATCCTATTCGCCACCACCTTGTTGCTCATCCTGCCGAACCTCACCAGGTTGGCCGGTTAGAGCCTGTGGCGCTTTTTCACAAAACCGAATTCTCGCCCCGGTCAACTACCGGGGTTCGGTTTTGTGTGCCAATCTTGAGCCATGACTTGATGGAGACAAGCTCATGCGCCACTGGATCGCCGCCGCCCTGACAGCCACGGCACTGCTCGGCAGCTTCCACGCCCGGGCCGGGATCATCGATGTGAACCGCGCGGTCGACGAAATCCGCGACGGTGCACTTATCCTCGACCTGCGCAACAACAGCGATTTCGCCGCCGGCAATATCCACAACTCCCTGCAGGTGGACCTGACCCTGGAAGACGGCACCGGCATCAGTGCCGAAGGCCTGGCCTACCAGTTGCGCCTGGTGGTACTCGACCCGAACGCCACCGTGGTGATCTACAGCGACACCAACCAGCACGCCCTGGAAGCCGAGGACACGCTGATCCGGCGTGGCTACTTCGGCATCGTCAATGGCGGCAACTACAGCGAACTGCGCGATGCGCTGTTCGATCATGTCGAGGACACCCCGACCTGGGTCTTCGACAATGACGACGATATCGCCGACCAATCCAACCCCACCACCGCCCCGATCGAATAAGACCCCACGAATGAAACGCCTGATCCTGCTGACCACCGCCCTGCTCTGCAGCCAACTGCATGCCGCCCAACTCACCCTCGACCTCGGCTCCGGCCCCCGGACCTGGGAGACCGAGGCGCTGCTGGCCCACCCCAAGGCACAGACCATCACCATCGACGACGATGTCTCCTACAAACGCCAGATGACCTATCGTGCGGTGCCGGTGGCCGTGCTGCTGGACGGCGTCAAGCCTGACGATCACCTGCAGGCCGTGGCGCTGGACGGGTTCGCCGCCGAAATGAGCGCTGCGCCGCTGCTCGGCAAAAGTGGCGCCCAGGCCTGGCTGGCGGTGGAAGACCCGGCCAGACCCTGGCCGCCACTCGCCGAGGGCAAACCGGGCGCCGGGCCGTTCTACCTGGTGTGGACGCATCCGGAAGCCGGACACATCAGCCCCGAACAATGGCCTTTCCAGGTCGCCAGTATCCAGCGCCTGGCCCCGGTGGCGCAGCGTTTCCCGGCGTTGCTGCCGGACCCCGCGCTGGCGGCCAACGACCCGGTGAACCAGGGCTTCGCGCTGTTCCAGAAAAACTGCCTGGCCTGCCACAAGCTCAACGGCGCGGGCGATGCGCAGGTGGGACCGGACCTGAACGTACCGTACAGCCCGACCGAGTACTTCGCCGAAGGCTATCTCAAGCGTTACATCCGCGACCCGCAGAGCCTGCGCCACTGGCCACAGGCAAAGATGCCGGCGTTCGCCCCGGCGGTGCTGCCGGACAGCGACCTCGATCTGCTGGTGGGCTATCTCAGGCACATGGCCCAGCGCAAGGTGCCAGTGCAGTAAGCAGGCTTTTGGCTATCACCTACATAGCCAGAGTCGATTTCCGCCTGGGAGAGAGCTGGCGGATAATTCCCCCATCAAGCCGGCCAGGGCGACAAGCACCGCCCAGGCGACTTGCCCCCTTTTGCCAGGCGCCAAGCGGCGTCTGCCCGTGGATCGACCGATACCTCGTCCGCGCCCCCTGCTTCCCATTCGGCCACCCTCTGCGGTGGCCTTTTTTTGCGCCCACTCTACGCCGAAAACAAAAACGGCCGACCCACAGGTCAGCCGTCGTTTCAGGGAGAGTTCCGTACGTTCAGTTGCGCGCACGGACCGGATGCTTGACACCCCAGCCTTCGATCACGCCGCCCAGCGGTTCGACCACCGCCCCGAAGTCGTGCTCGAAGTCATCGATGCCACCATAGGTGGCGTACATCACCTTACTCAGTTCCAGATACCAGGCACCGTCGTCCCTGGGGCTGACCTGAGCGTTCAGGGATTCACCACGAAACTGACCTGCAGCCCTGCGCGCCCGCTCCTCGTCCGGGAAAACCGCATAGAACTCGATGGGATGGATACGTGCGAAATCAAAACCGCCTTCTTTCATGCGGCGCAGCACCTGGCTGCTGATGTCTTCTTGATAGGCTGTGCTCATGAAACGTCCTCCTCAGCAAGCGTTGGATAGACTTTCCGCGATCCCGGGACGGGCACCCACGGTGCCGGCAGCGCGACGGATGGCCATCGCCGGGAAACAAGCATGTAGCTGACAAGATCAGACCACCTTAGCGAATCTCTCGCTGATCTCGATTGCAGAGTAGCGTGATGCCAGCAGCTCTGCCAGAGGGTCTGAAGTAGAAAAACCGACTTTACGAAGCCGGCGCGATGCGCAGGATCTGGATGCTGTTCTGCTCCTTGAGGCTCTTGACTGTCGGCTCGTCCATGCGCCCGTCGAGATCATTGAGGTCCAGTTCGGCCGGAACCGGCAGCAAACGGGCGCGAACCCACTGTGCGGCCTGCTCCCTACTCGGTTGGTGCTCGCAATCGAAGTGCTCGACGCTCTGAACACCATGATCATCCACGAAAGTGACTGCCCACATCTTCATCGGTGTCTCCTCGCTCAAGCCCATCACGGGCCCACAGATATCTGGACCTCGCGGCAACAGGGATCGTTCAAGGCGTTTGCAGGCAACCAGAACCTGTAGAAGCGTGGCTTGCCCGCGAAGGCGATGGCTCAGTCAGCGGATATGTCAACTGGTCGACCGCCTTCGCGGGCAAGCCGCGCTCCTACAAGGGGCGGCGGTCCCGGGCTCCTGCTCCGAGGAGAGACCTGCGCCCCCGGCCGATCACTTCTCGGCGCGTTCCTTCAGGGCCTGCAGGGTATTGAAGGGAGCCTCGACCACGAACTTGTTCGCCAGCCACGAAGGCACGCTGCCACCTGGCTCGGTGTGCACCTGGTAGGTCACCTCGGTGAGGTTGTCACCCTTGGGCACCAGCTTCCAGAAGCCATCGACCTGGGCGACGCGCACATAACCCTTTTCTTCCGGCTTGTAGGTCGGTACGCCCTGGAGCTTGCGGGTCAGGCTGCCGTCGGCATTCTGGATGGTGGTGATATGCAGGTAGGAGTCGCGATCCGTGACCGGGAACGGTGCCTTGAACTGGGTGTAGGTCCAGCTTTCGTCACCCTTCTTGTCCACCAGTTTCTGCGACTTGCACTCGTGGATCCAGGCACAGGCGCCGACCACATCCTCCTGCAGGGCGCGGATCTTGGCCACCGAAGCCTTGATCGTCGTCACGCCCTGGTAGGCCTTGTACTTGGAACCGCTCACTTCGGCGAGCGACACCTTGATGCCGTTTTCATCCTTGGCCGTCTCCCAGGTTTCCGCGTAGGCGGTCCCGGTCAACAGGGCACTCAAACCACAAACCACAGCTAAACGATGCAGCGAACCCATTTTCTTATTCCTTATTGTCGAAGGTAAACACGCTTCAAGCCGCCGTCATTTTCTCCCACCAGCCGATCAGGCGGATGGCCTCTTCACGACTGCCGCCACAGACTTCCGGGTCGGCCTTGAATCCCCCACACACGGCCGGCCGCTCGGGCCGGCCGAACAGTTCACAGAGGTTTTCGACCGAGAGATGCACACAACGTTCTCCGGCCGGCTTGCCCTCGGGCATGCCCGGCAGCGGCGAGCTGATGGAAGGAGCGATACAGCAGGCACCACAACCCTCACGGCAGTTCATGGCGATACGCTCCCAGCAACGGACCCGGGGTGTGGAAGACAGAGTAACCGCTAAAACGGCTGTTTAAAATTGGTCGCACAATGGTTTTTCAATAACTGGGTAGATGACTGGTCAGTCACCGACGAAGCGTCATGACCGAGAGGGGGATTCTACTGCTTGAACTCGAAATCCAGCGCTGCGCCCTCGATTTCCCGACGGCTGTCGTTACGCAACTGCAGCTCCATTTCGTTGCTCAGCAGTCGACCGTTGAGTTGAAAAGGCGTCTGGGAGGCCGGCTTTTCCACGAACATCTGCGGCAACAGCGGCCGGCTCCTGGACAGCGGCACCTTGCCGACCGGCTGCATCTTGTTGACCAGTTCCTGGGGCAGGCTCAAGTCCAGCTTGGGCGGTGGCAGACGAGTCTTCACCACCTCATTATCGACCTTGCGTGGTTTGCCCGTGGTGGCTTTCTTTGTAGGCGTGGTCTTTTTCGGCTGGGCTTTTTTCTGAGTGGCTGCGGCCTTATTCGTCGAAGCACGGGTCTGCTTCGCTGAAGTAGCCGTGTTTTCCTGCGTCGTGCCACGGGTGGCCGGCGGCCTTTCCTGGGCCTGCGCCATAACCGTACCACCAGCGCCAAGGCCGGTCAGCAAGGCAAGCAACAGCAGGCGTACAGCGAAAGTCGCGTTCATGAACTCTACGGCATCGACAACAGAGTGCCCTATGCTCGCTCGTTGGGCAGGTAATGACAAGTAATGCGATCGCGAATCGTCCCCGGATGCCACCGCCGGGAGTGCCCGCTGGCAGCTCCCGGCAGCCCGTTCAGAACAGCCCGGCCGCGGTTTCCTGGCAGAGCTGGTTGGCCAGCATGCCGAGGGTCATCAGCGCCCGTTCGGCCTCGCGGTTCCACGGAATCCCGCAGTTGAGCCGGATACAGTGGTTGAACTGCTCGGTGTTGCTGAAGATCAGCCCCGGCGCAATGCTGATGCCCTGCTGCAGCGCCCGGACATGCAACTCCTGGGTGTTGACCCGTCCCGGCAGGCTGACCCAGAGAATGAAACCGCCGGTCGGACGGGTCATCTGCGTACCTTCGGGAAAATACTGCTGCACCGCCAACTGGAAGGCACTGAGATTCTTGCGGTACTCCTGGCGAATGTAGCGCAGGTGCCGGTCGTAACCGCCGTTCTCCAGGTAGGCCGCCACGCCCATCTGCGTCACGCTGCAGGCCGAATGGGTGCTGAAGGTCTGCAGGCGCTGGATTTCCTGCTGGAACTTGCCGGCGATCATCCAGCCGATCCGCACGCCGGGCGACAGGGTCTTGGAGAAGCTCGAACAGTAGATCACCCGGTCCAGCCGGTCATAGGCCTTGAGCGCCTTGGTACGGCCCACCTCGAACATCAGTTCGCCGTAGATATCGTCCTCGACGATCTGGATATCGAAATCCGATGCCAGGCGCAGCAGTTGCTTCTGCCGCTCCTCGGGCATGGTCCCGCCCAGCGGGTTGCTCAGGCGCGTGGTCAGCACCAGCGCCTTGATCGACCATTGGTTGGCCGCCAGTTGCAGGGCTTCCAGGCTCATGCCGGTGGACGGATCGCTGGGAATCTCGATGACCTTCAGGCCCAGCAGGTCGGCCAGTTGCAGCAGGCCGTAGTAGGTTGGCGACTCGGCTGCGATCAGATCACCAGGGCGGGTCAGCACCCGCAGCGACATCTGCAGCGCATCGACGCAGCCGTGGGTGATCACCACCTCGGAGGGATCGACCACCACCCCGGCATCGCGCATGCGGATCGCCACCTGGCGTCGCAGCGGCTCGAAGCCGGGGCTGAACATGTAGCTGAAAGCCCGCGGGCTGTGAAACCGGGTGACCTTGGCCAACTGCTGGTGCAGCGCCCGTACCGGCAGGTAATCCACCGACGGCACCGCCGCGCCGAATGGAAACACCCCTTCACGGCGGGATTCGACCAGCACCTGGTGGATGATGCTGCTGCGGGTGACCAGGCCCGGCCGCTCGACCCGGGCGATATCCGGCGTCGGCGCGGTCAGCGCGGGAGTCTGGTGCACGTAGTAGCCCGACTGCGGACGGGCGCGGATCAGCCCCTGGTCTTCCAGGTTGGCGTAGGCCTGCAACACCGTTGCGTGGCTGACGTTGAGCTGCGAGCTCATCTTGCGTACCGAAGGCACGCGCTCGCCTGGCTGATAGACACCACGGCGGATGTCGTCGGCCAGTTGCTGCGCAATACGTTGGTAGAGCAATAGGTTGGTCATGAAGCGGCACTCGGTTTCAACGGCGTTTTTATTCTTGAAAGCAACGATACCGGAACAGTTTCAAAGTGTACTGGCACAGTTCCTACAATAGTCGACAATACAGTGACGAGAGAAGTAAAACTGTATCGGCACACCGCCAGGTGTTTCAGCCCGGGCGTTCGGGCATGAAAAAACCCGGCACCTTGCGGATACCGGGTCTGTTCCTGCATCGGCCGACGCCTCAGCGGGCTGCGCCGAGATGGCCCTTCTCGTCGGAAAACACCACCTCCACCCGACGGTTCTGCGCCCGGCCGCGCTCGGTGGCATTCACGTCGATCGGGTATTCGTCGCCATAGCCAACGACCTCGATACGCTTTTCGTCGATGCCCAGGTCCACCAGCATGTCCGCCACGGACTGCGCCCGGTCGCGGGACAACTGCAGGTTGCTGTCCTTCTCGCCGGTGCTGTCGGTGTAGCCTTCGATGCGCACGACCCGTTTCGGGTTGAGCTGGAGAAACTGCACCAGCTTGAGGATCGCCCGGTTGGCGGAACTCTGCAGCTCGGCCTCGCCGGTATCGAACAACACGTCGCCCAGGGTCATCACCAGCCCGCGATCGGTCTGGGTGCTGGCCTGGCTGATCTGCTCCTCCACCCACTTGCCCTGCTGCTGCACGCTGATCAGCTTGGACTCGCGCAGGGCCAGTTGCAGGCGCTGACGTTCCAGTTCCAGCTTGGCGGCACGTTCCTGGTTCAGGGCCTGCTCGGTGTGCTGGCGGGCGATGTCCGAGTAGCGCTCGCTCAGGTAGGCGTAATGCGCCACATCGCCGCTGCTGCCCCAGTAGCCGGACAGGCGATCGGCGCGCGCCAGCGACTCACCGGCGCGGATCACGTCCTTGGGCGCATAACGCAGCACATTGGTGTCTTCCTTGACCTTCTGGAAGCTGGCGGAAGCCTGTTGCAGCGCCGCCTCGCTGGCCTGCTGGCCGGCGCAACCGTAGAGACTGACACAGCCCAGCGCCAGCAGGACGCCGACCATTCGGCTCGGATAGATCATTGGGCGTCTCCCAACTGCTTGCGCAGGCGCGTGATACGGGCATTGAGCAGTTTCAGCTCCTCCTCGCTCTTGGCGGTCAGCACCTGGGCTTCGGCCAGGCGCGCGTCCAGCTCGGCCTGCTCGGCCCGCATGCGGGCCTTCTTGAAGGACTGGTCGGCCATGGCGGACTTGGCACGTTCGAACTTGCCTTCGGCCAGTTTCAGTTCGGCGACTTCGTCAGCCTTGGCGCCAACCGCCCGGGCCTGTTCGAGCGCACGTTCGGTGAGACGCATTTGTTCATTCGGCGCCGGATCGGCCGCGCAACCCGCCAGGGCCACGACGGCCAGGGCAGCGAATAAAGGTCGAATACTCAAAGCAAATTCCTACTGTTTGGGGGCGCCGACCGGTTGCAGTTGCGCCTTCCAACGCTCCAGATTGCGCTGCAACACGGCCTCGGTCAGACCGGAAGCGGGCAATTCTGTCATTTTTTTTGCCAGCTGTCCGCGCAACCAGGCGTCATTGCAGGCCGAGTTGTGGGACACCGCCAGGAACAGGCCCGGCTGGTCCACCGGCTGGGCCCGCGGGGCGATGTCCCGGGCCATGCCCAGGCTCTGGGCGGTGACCATGCCGGCATACCGCCCGGCCAGGACATACTCGACCTCGCCCAGCAGCAGCTTCTGGAAAGCCTGGGGCAAGGCCGGCGTGTACTGCAGCGTCAGGTGCTGCCTGCTGAATTCCACGAACGGTTGGGTCAACCGGGCCTTCTGCGAGACGGCACCGGTGTGTCCATGCAGGTCGTTGGCGGTGTTGTAGACGAGCGTCGAATCGTTGCGGGTCCAGACCAGGAAGTCGTTCTGTACCAGCGCCGGGTGGATGTAATCCAGCGCGTCCAGTTCGTTGACGGCGATCGGCGCGTCCACCAGCAGGTCCATGCGCCCGCTGCGCACCTCCTCCTGGGCCTGGGAGCGCTTGCCGCCGTAGAGCACCTCGATCTTGAGGCCCAGCTCGCCGCCGACCTGGCGCAACAGGTCGGCGCTGGCGCCGATCAGGTGCACCGGATCCTCAGGGTCACGCCACAGGTAGGGCGGTGCATCCGGGCTGCCGGTGACGATCAGACGCTCGCACTTACCGACGGCGAGGGCCTGCGCAGGCAGACCGAACAGCAGTGACAATGCGGCGACGCGAAGCACGTCCATGACAAATTTCTCCAATCCACGCCGCATCCTGTAGGAGCGCGGCTTGCCCGCGAAAGCGTCAGGTCAGCCAGCCAATAGGTTGACTGACCTGACGCTTTCGCGGGCAAGCCCTGCTCCTACGGTAGGCGGTGTCGCCATGACGCGGTACAGATACAGCGATTCGGTAAAAAAAAACCCGGTCACCAGACCGGGTTCTTTTATAAGTGAAGCAGCTGGATCAGACCAGCTTTTCCAACTCGGGCACGGCTTCGAACAGGTCAGCCACCAGGCCGTAGTCGGCCACCTGGAAGATCGGCGCCTCTTCGTCCTTGTTGATCGCGACGATCACCTTGGAATCCTTCATGCCGGCCAGGTGCTGGATCGCGCCGGAGATGCCGACGGCGATGTACAGCTGTGGCGCGACGATCTTGCCGGTCTGGCCGACTTGCATGTCGTTCGGCACGAAACCGGCGTCGACCGCGGCGCGGGAAGCGCCGACTGCCGCGCCCAGCTTGTCGGCCAGGGCGTACAGGTGCTTGAAGTTGTCGCCGTTCTGCATGCCGCGGCCGCCGGAGACGACGATCTTGGCAGCGGTCAGCTCAGGACGATCGGACTTGGCCAGCTCTTCGCCGACGAACGACGATTTGCCCGCATCGTGAGCGGCGCCAACGGCTTCGACGGCAGCCGAGCCCCCTTCGGCGGCAACCGGGTCGAAACCGGTGGCACGCACGGTGATGACCTTGACCGCAGCGCTCGATTGCACGGTGGCAATGGCGTTACCGGCATAGATCGGGCGCTTGAAGGTATCGGCGCTTTCCACCGAGATGATCTCGGAGATCTGGTCGACGTCCAGTTGGGCGGCCACGCGTGGCAGGATGTTCTTGCCGTTGGAGGTGGCGGCGGCCAGGACGTGGCTGTAGCCCTTGCCCAGCTCGGCAGCCAGGGGAGCGACGTTCTCCGGCAGTTGATGAGCGTAGGCGGCGTTGTCGGCCACCAGCACTTTCGACACGCCAGCGATTTTCGCGGCGGCTTCGGCAACGGCGCCAACGCCCTGGCCGGCAACCAGCACGTGGATGTCACCACCGATCTTCGCGGCGGCGCCAACGGTGTTCAGGGTGGCCGGAGCGACGGTTTTGTTGTCGTGTTCGGCGATTACCAAGATAGTCATGTTCAGATTACCTTCGCTTCGTTTTTCAGTTTCTCGACCAGTTCTGCAACCGACTTGACCTTGATGCCCGCGCTGCGTGCAGCCGGTGCTTCAACCTTCAGGGTCTTGTTGGTGGAGGCGGTGGAAACGCCCAAAGCATCCGGAGTCAGCGTCTCGAGCGGCTTCTTCTTGGCTTTCATGATGTTCGGCAGCGACGCATAGCGTGGCTCGTTCAGGCGCAGGTCGGTGGTGACGATGGCCGGCAGGCTCAGCGACACGGTCTGCAGGCCGCCGTCGATTTCGCGGGTCACGGCAACCTTGTCGCCCGCCACTTCGACTTTCGAGGCGAAGGTGCCCTGGGCGTAGCCGCTCAGCGCAGCCAGCATCTGGCCAGTCTGGTTGTTGTCGCTGTCGATCGCCTGCTTGCCGAGGATCACCAGTTGTGGCTGTTCCTTGTCGACCACGGCCTTGAGCAGCTTGGCCACGGCCAGGGAGTTCAGTTCGTCGGCGGACTCGACCAGGATGGCGCGGTCGGCACCCAGCGCCAGCGCGGTACGCAGTTGCTCCTGGGCAGTGGACGGGCCGATGGTGACGACGACGATTTCAGTCGCCACGCCTTTTTCCTTCAGACGTACCGCTTCTTCCACTGCGATTTCGCAGAACGGGTTCATCGACATCTTGACGTTGGCGAGGTCGACGCCGGAATTGTCCGCCTTGACGCGAACCTTGACGTTGTAATCGACAACGCGTTTGACAGCTACAAGAACCTTCATGGATTCCTCACTCTCCGGTGAAAAGAAAGTCGCCCAGGCGTACCTGGCGGTTGGATGCTCAGCGGCGCGCGCGTGAAGCTCAAGGGCACCTCCAAAAACGCCGACATCTGCACGAAAGCCTGGCTGTCTTCCGGTTCATGACCGTCCGTCCGACGTGACCGTGCAGTCACGGGACCGATGGACGTGTAAACTTCGCGCCAGAATCGGCGTGCCACTTCACTTTCGCTGTCTTCGTCCTGTCTTTAGACGTGCTCTTGCGGCCTCCGTTTAGCCTACGGCAAGCGCAAAACCGCTCGTATCTTGACCGGAACGCCTATTCTGGTCAATACGGCAAAATGGTCAGTCATAAGCCGCGCTACTTTGATTTATCTGGCCTCCAGCGAATTCAAACAAACGTTTGTATTGGACGCTGATAGTGGTGTAGATATAATGCGCCACCTAGAGAGAAAGATGTCTCCCCCCTCCTGGAGCGGGACACCAAACCTCCAATCCAGAAGAAAACTGTTGAGCCTTGAGAGTAGGAGAGAGTCTGTGGAACGCGAATACATGGAATTCGACGTGGTCATCGTCGGTGCCGGCCCCGCAGGCCTGTCCGCCGCCTGCCGGCTGAAACAGAAAGCCGCCGAAGCGGGTCAGGAAATCAGCGTCTGCGTCGTGGAAAAAGGCTCCGAGGTCGGTGCCCACATCCTTTCCGGCGCGGTGTTCGAACCACGGGCCCTGAACGAACTGTTCCCGGACTGGAAGGAACTCGGTGCGCCGCTCAATACCCCGGTCAAGCGCGACGACATCTATGTCCTGCGCAACGGCGAGACCGCGACCAAGGTTCCCGACTTCTTCGTGCCCAAGACCATGCACAACGAAGGCAACTACATCATCTCCCTGGGCAACCTGTGCCGCTGGCTGGCTCAGCAGGCCGAGAACCTGGGCGTGGAGATCTACCCGGGCTTCGCCGCCCAGGAAGCGCTGTTCGACGACAATGGCGTGGTACGCGGCATCATCACCGGCGACCTCGGCGTCGACCGTGAAGGCAACCCGAAAGACGGCCTGTACACCCCCGGCATGGAACTGCGAGGCAAATACACGCTGTTCGCCGAAGGTTGCCGCGGCCACATCGGCAAGCAACTGATCGCGCGCTTCAAGCTCGACAGCGAAGCCGACGCCCAGCACTACGGCATCGGCCTCAAGGAAATCTGGGAAATCGACCCGGCCAGGCACCAGCCGGGCCTGGTGGTCCACACCGCCGGCTGGCCGCTGGACATCATGGGCACCGAGAACACCGGTGGTTCCTTCCTCTATCACCTGGAAAACAACCAGGTGGTGGTCGGCCTGATCGTCGACCTGTCCTACAGCAACGCCTATCTGTCGCCGTTCGACGAGTTCCAGCGCCTCAAGCACCACCCGGTGCTCAAGCAGTACCTGGAAGGCGGCAAGCGCATCAGCTACGGCGCCCGCGCCATCTGCAAGGGCGGCCTGAACTCGCTGCCCAAGATGGTCTTCAACGGCGGCGCACTGATCGGCTGCGACCTCGGCACCCTGAACTTCGCCAAGATCAAGGGCAGCCACACCGCGATGAAATCCGGCATGCTCGCCGCCGAAGCGGTGGCCGAGAAGCTGCTGGCCGGCGCCGAGGGCGGTGACCAGCTGGACAACTACGTCACCTCGTTCAAGGCCAGCTGGCTGTACGAGGAACTGTTCGCCAGCCGCAACTTCGGCGCGGCCATCCACAAGTACGGCCCGATCATCGGTGGCGGTTTCAACTGGGTCGAGCAGAACCTGTTCGGCGGCAAGCTGCCCTTCACCCTGCACGACAACAAGCCGGACTACGCCTGCCTGAAGCTGGCCAAGGACTCGGTGAAAATCGACTACCCCAAGCCGGACGGCAAGCTCAGCTTCGACAAGCTCAGCTCGGTATTCCTCTCCAGCACCAACCATGAAGAAGAACAGCCGTGCCACCTCAAGCTCAAGGATGCGAGCATTCCGCTGACCAGGAACCTGCCGCTGTACGACGAGCCGGCGCAGCGCTACTGTCCGGCGGGCGTGTATGAAGTGATCACCCAGGAAGACGGCGAGAAGCGCTTCCAGATCAACGCCCAGAACTGCGTGCACTGCAAGACCTGCGACATCAAGGATCCATCGCAGAACATCACCTGGGTGGCGCCGGAAGGGGCTGGTGGCCCGACCTATCCGAACATGTGAGATGGCTGGCTGAATGGCATCAAGGCTCCTTCGGGGGCCTTTTTGTTGCCTTTGCGAAAGCAGGAAACACTCGGTAAGAAAACGACCAACGGCACCCGAAAAACCAGCGTGCCCCTCCCCCGCCCCTGCCCTCTCCCCCCGAAAAACCACCGGTAAAAAACGCTCCATTAACTGACTGTAAACAAAGACCTTCCCCGTCTTTTCAGGCTACCGGCCCGCCTGATCCTCCAGCCCACAGCATATAAAGAATCAGCTTACAGAAACGGACCACTCATCCAAGTACAGTTTCCATCAGTCGCCACCTGTCAATTCTGACAGGTCCCAAACGGCGTTTTTTTGTTTATAACCTCATGGGCAACCTAGGGAAGTCACCGCTGGCCTCAGGGCCGTTTCCGTCAGGGATCCCGAGCCGCCCAGCCCGAAAACCGATTGAAGTTCCTCAACTGTTTTTTGCGGGAGTTTCCGATATGCGTGCGTTACAACCCAAACCCACCTCCTCCCTTCCCCCAGTCGTACAACCCAGCGGCGATGGCGCGCCCCACATCCGACTCACCCGCAAGGAGCTGGAGGTCATGCGCTGGGCGATGTTGGGCAAGTCCTCCTGGGAAATCGCCCGGATCCTCGACTGCACGGAGTCGGCGGTGAATTACCACTTCGCCAATATCCGTGTGAAATTCAACGTGTCATCGCGCTGGGTCGCCTTGCGCCGGGCCGCTCAGATGGGCCTGGTAAAGCCGTGATTCCATGCCCTGCATGAATCCGCGCCCTTGACCTGATCGTCACACGAGACCTGCACTCGGCGGTTGTGACCCTCAGGATCCGCAACGCCAGCTCCTTCGCCCCAGCCACCTTCCAAGCCCAAGATCCCGTTCCATGACCCGACATATCCTCCTGGCCGACGATCATCCCGTCGTGCTGCAAGGTGCGCGAATGGCCATTACCGTCGCCAACCGCGATGCCGACCTGACCTTGCACGAAGCCCTGAGCACCGATGCCCTGGTCACCCATTTGCAACGGCACCCTTGCGACCTGCTGCTGACCGACCTGTCCATGCCCAATGGCCGCTTCCCCGATGGCATTACCCTGATCGGCTATATCCGCCGGCATTATCCAACGCTCAAGGTGCTGGTGATGACCATGCTCAGCAGCCCGGCGCTGCTGCGCGAGCTGCTCGACCAGGGGGTGACCGGGCTGTTCGACAAGAATCAGCCGCTGCACGAGTTGAGCAACGCCGTGGCCGAGGTCGGGGCCGACCGCCGCTACCTCAGCCCCAGCTTCGCGCTGATGCTGAAAATGCACGGCACCAGCGACCTGCTCGATGCCCCGCTGTCGCAACGGGAGCTGGAAGTGCTGCGCCTGTTCGGCCAGTCCTGCAACGGCCGACAGATCGCCGAACGGCTCAATCGCAGCGAAAAGACCATCAGCCGGCAGAAGCGCAGCGCCATGGAAAAGCTGGGGCTGCGGCATGATAGCGAGCTGGTGGACTATATGCGGCGGGCGGGGTTGGGCTGACGCTATCTCGAAACCATCACGCCCTTGTAGGAGCAGCCGGTCGACGCTCGATTGCTCGCGATGGACGTCAACGATAACGTGGGATATCTGATACCTCGCGGTACCTGGACCTAAATTGCGAGCAATCGACTGATATCAATCACTATCATAACTACTATCTGATGGATAGTCCTCACCATACGCCTCTCGATTACGCGCCAACCTTATTTCCTTACTTATACGCGCCTCTTCCCTTATGGATCTCACCCGCCTAGTAAGACGAGCATTATCATATACTTCCCACAAATAATCCCTCCCTGGAGAGTTATCATTCGCTGGCAGCCTATAAACATCAGACCTAAAATTTTCATCACCAATAACTTGCACTGGCAGATGCCCACGCTTTCCTAGCGATATCTCCCTAACGTTATCTATATGATTCACTGAGTCACGAGCAGCATTAACCAGACGCACTGGCTTGACATTCCTATATACCTTTTCTTTGACTCCTTTTTCCGTTAAAGCCAAGGCTACATTTTCATCGCCACCCAGATACCCAACAAATTCACGATACACAATATCAGGTAACTCCTTGAGATGCCTTGGATTATCCATAGTCGCTCCAGCCACACCTTGCACCCTTTTGAAACTCGGTGTTCTTTTCATCCCCTCAGACAATCTGACAACAATTCCAGAAAGCAACTTAAATGAAATTCTCCCCGTAGGATCTATTTTATTAATTGAATCTCCCTTACAGTAGGCGTATACATTCAGCTCTCCAGCACCAAAGGGACTCAAACTATCCGGACTATTGAACCGCATCAACACCGGATTGAACGCCCGATAGCCATTGCCCAACAGATAATGCCCAGTCACCGGGTCCGGCTGTTCGCCATTGAAGCTCAACAAGCTCAACAAGACGCTGCCGGGTGTCCGATGGCCATAGGGGCTGTACGCCATGGCCTGACGCTGCACGCCGTCCACAGCCTGTAACACCGAACCTTGTTGATCCGTTGCCAGCAGAGTAGCCTCGCGGTCTGCCCCTTGTCGCCGCTGCTGGGCCATCCGCCAATCATCCGATTGGAAGAACGAATGGGTAATCGCCCCCTGTATCTCAGTGGCCAGGCGGCTTTTGCAATAGAAACGCTGTTGTGGGTCAAGGTTGACCGGGCTGCAGGCCACCAACCGGTCGAGCGGGTCGTAGCGGTACTGGCTCAGCAAGGTGCGCAAGATTGCCATGGCCTGGCTCCAAAGGGGTTGCTATTCCTTCAGGCAGTGTCCGCCCAACCAGCGATGCTGACTACTGGCAGAACTATCAGGTTCCCGCCGGCAGGCATCCCCCAGTCGCGTCCCATCGAGAAGTGGCAACCTGTACGACAGCTGAGACCTCGATCAGAAAACTCTCGAAACCTTTACCCTCTGTTGGGCTAATCCTCAAATGTCTCCCATTTTTTCTTGCCGCTGCGTACTTTACCAACATGTTCTTTTAGATATTCAAATCTGGAGACAGGCTCAATCAGATACTCTTTCAACTCAGCCTGGAACAAATTATATTCCTTCTTATACTCAAGCCTCTGATTTTCTATCGACCGGACCCATTGAGGATAACCATTAATACGGCCAATAGCATTACCCTCAAAACTAATTCTTTCAGCGAGCGCCCTCTCTGCCTTTACAACTTCAGCATTCAAGGAAATCAATTCCCTATCCCGAGGCAGCATTTTTGAAACACCCTCACTGACGCGATCATACAAAGTCTCGTCAATCCCTTTGTAAACGGGTGTAGGATCATTGAAAAAATCTGGGGCATAATCCTTGTAAAGCTTAACCTCAACACCCTGAATAGAGTAGGTTATTCTTTTCTTGGGATACTGCCCGATAATCTCAAACATTTTACGGAATTTGATATGCCCTGTCGGGTCAACGTTGTTAATGGGTTCGCCCACACAGTAGGCATACGCATTCACCCCACCCTTATCAAACGGACTCAGACTGTCCGGACTGTTGAAGCGCATCAACACCGGATTGAACGCCCGATAGCCATTGCCCAACAGATAATGCCCGGTCACCGGCTCGGCCCGCTCGCCGTTGAAGCCCAGCAGGCTCGACAGGCCACCGCCAGGCGTGCGCTGGCCATAAGGGCTGTACACCATGGCCTCGGCTTGCGCCCCACCCAGGAACTGCAGCACCGAACCGGGTTGATCCGTCGCCAGCAGGCCGGTGTCGTGGTGCTCCCCTTTGCGCCGCCGTTGAGCCAGCAGCCAGTCATCCGTCCGGAAAAACGAATACGCAATCGCCCCCTGAATCTCACTGGCCAGGCGGCTTTTGCAGTAGAAGCGCTGTTGTGGCCCAAGGTTGGCTGTGTTGCACGCCAACAGCCGGTCGAGCGGGTCGTAGCGGTACTGACTGAGCAAGGTGCGAGAGATTGGCATGGCGTGGGCTCCAGAGGCCTTGATATCCCTGGAGACAGTGTCCACCTGGGGGGCGGCGATGGATACTGGCAGAAGTATCAGGTTTATGCGCCAGGGCATCCGGCCTGCGCAGGCACTCCCTCGAAGCCGCCACGCCCTGTAGAAGCGGGGCTTGCCTGCGAAGCTCCTATCAGCCTCACTGGCCTATTCGCGGCGGCCCGACACCTCGGTGAATCGGGGCTCTGTTCAGATCCATCGCCGAACGACAACCCATCTATGTTCCCCGCCTTAGTTGTATTGCCTGTTCATAAGTTGGCGGAGGCGGTTCGGGAGGCGTTGAGCTCAGCACCATCCCGAACTTCCGTGCCAACTTATCTGACCGCTGTATAGGAGCTAGCTTTGTTGTCCAAATATACTCAGGTGGCAGATCTGCAGAGGAGAGCAAATGCGGTGCTGGTGCCGATGGTATTGGCGACGAAGAAGTTGATGATGCTATCGACGAAGAACGGGGTAGCGCCGTTGGCCGTTGATAATAGGAAAAACTACTCCTCCCTTCCAGAATGGAGAGTCTCGGAGCAGTTGGTGTTGTCCCCCGACATGAGGTTGAGTCCCTCCCCTCTGCACAATACTCCCGGCTCTTCGAGTCATGCTCGCGCCGGGCACAGTTCTCGCTCCACCCGGGTTAAGAAATATAGATCCCGTCACGGCGAACCCCGTTATCGAACCGGCTATAGCCAACGCCTGACCAGCCTTGTCCCCCAGAGCGAGGCCACCAATAACCGAACCGACAGTCAGAACCCCACCCAGTACAGAGGCAGCAAGCCTCCAATAAAAATGCCCTGTTGGGTCAATGTTGCCCACAGGGTTCAAACCACAATACGCATAGGCATTGATCCCCCCCTTATCGAACGGACTCAGGCTGTCCGGGCTATTGAAGCGCATCAACACCGGATTGAACGCCCGATAGCCATTGCCCAACAGATAATGCCCAGTCACCGGGTCCGGCTGTTCGCCATTGAAGCCCAACAAGCTCAACAAGCCGCTGGTAGGTGTCCGATGGCCATAGGGAGTGTATGCCATGACTTGGTGTTGCACCCCGTCCAGAGCCTGAAGTACCGAACCTGATTGATCCGTCGCCAGCAGGCCGGTCTCGCGGTCAGCGCCTTGTCGCCGCTGCTGGGCCAGTCGCCAGTCATCCGACTGGAAGATCGAATGGGCAATCGCGCCCTGGATCTCGGTGGCGAGGCGGTTTTTGCAATAGAAGCGTCGATGCGGCTCGAGGTGGGCCGGGCTGCACGCCGTCAATCGGTCGAGCGGGTCGTAGGCGTATTGGCTCAGCAGGACAAGGGAGGTTGGCATGGCGCGGGCTCCAGAGGGTTCGAAATCCCTGGAGACAGTGTCCACCTGGCCAGCAGCGCTGGCTACTGGCAGAAGTATCAGGCTTTCGCCCGGTGGCATCGCCCTGATATCCAATCAAACAATCGCCCGAGCTTTTCTAGACCCAGTCTTCCACCCGCAGGCCCGGCACCCGATCAAATTCGCGCAGATTGTTCGTGACCAGAATCAGCCCCTGCGAGCGGGCATGGCCGGCAATCATCTGGTCATAGGGACCAATGGGCGTACCCGCTCTCGCCAGTTCCGCACGAAGCTGCCCCGTGTGAGCGGCTGCGTCCTGATCGTACTTCAGTACCTCCAGGCGCGCTGCAAAGCCCTCGATATCCGCCAGATTCCGCCCTGGATTCGAGGACTTTTCCGCGCCGTATATCAGCTCCATCAGGGTGACGGCACTGATGCACATTTGCCCGTGGTGCGCATTGAACAACTCGCGCACGTGCTGAGGTTTGTTCTTCACGGTAAAGATGCAGATATGGGTATCGAGCATGAACTTGAGCATCAGAAAGACTCGCGCTCCTGATCGGCCGGCTGCTCACGATCCGTCATGAAATCAGCGGTTACGCCGTCGCCGTCAAACCAGCTATCCCAGGACTCACCCGCCGGCGTGATGATCCGCGATCTGCCGATAGAGATTACATCAACACGCTTTACGTCATCGGGCAGCGCAGCAGCCTTCGGCAAACGTACCGCCTGACTGCGGTTGCTTTGAAAAACAGAACCTTGCTCCATAACGCACCTGAAGGGATATGCCTAATGTATATCCCAGTGTAGATCGGCAAAGGGATATGTCAATGGGACATACAAAATCCCGATCCATTCGAGCCGTTTCAGCCAGCCTGAAAAACCTCAATGGTCCACCTACGGCATTCACCAGTAACACGTTCTGCCTGGACCGGCCTGTATGCCACCCGTCGGTCGAGCGAATCGTAACGGTACTGGCTCAGCAAGGTGCGAGAGATTGCCATGGCGCGGGCTCCAGAGGGTTCGATATCCCTGGAGCAGGGGCCGCCTGGCCAGCGGCGCTGGGTACTGGCAGAAGTATCAGGTTTGCGCCGCGCCCCTGGCAGGTGCTCAGGGGCGCGAGGGCGATTCAGGCCGGTAGGCGCCCGCCCAGTACATCCATCAGGTCGCAGCCATCGCGCAGCACCATGGCCGGAAGCTGGAGCAAGCGCTGGAAGTCGATATCATTGGCATTGTGCAACTCGATGCGGGCCAGGGATTCGAGCATCTGCGTTGCCGTTCGAAAGCGCGCGGCAGCGTTGGCGTGGAGGACATCGGTCGGGCTGTCGGCGTCGATCAACAGGCTGGGGATCAGGCAATCGATGGCGGTGAGGGGTACGTATTGGGTCATGGGTAAGGCCTCGTTTTTAAATGAAAACATCGCTCGTCTATTTAACGAGTCGCCAAACCCGTGTCGCCAATATGAGCGACCAATGGACTATAGGGCTTTTTCCTCAGGTAGCGCAAGGCTGCAACAGTGGAGAAAGTTTTAGATATTATGTACAGAAATCAAACAACAAATCATATTAAGTAGGAAAGCTCTCAAGACCTCCACACCGGACAGCATCCGGCATGAAATTTTATAAAACAATAGACCTACACGCTTACTTTCCTCACCGACACAAGAAATATCGTCAGAATTATAGGAAGTTACGGACCCAGACGCCGATTTCTATCCTTAGGCGCACTACCTCGCGTATCCGAAGAAAAATAAGCTCTAGCATTCTGACGCGCACCACCTCTGACATTCGGATCAGGAACAAACTTTCCATGTTTAACAACCCCCTTTTGACTCATCATTTGCTCTTCAAGATTTAAATATTTACTTTTCCTAACAACATCATTGACCTCGGATGTTTTAAATCTCGTCGCGTTTTCCTGCACTGACGAAAACTGAGCAGAGTTAGGCTTGGAAGGAATCGACTCATAGAAGTGGTTTTTTGATGTAGGGGGGCTTGACCACTCAGTATGAAGTCTCGCATTCTTAGGCACCGACGGTAGTTTATTACTCTGAGAAAAATTGATAGGAAATAGTTGCGACTGATTTGATGCTTTAAGGGTAGCTGACGAATTACTTTTAACGAAATTTCCAGCCTCAACAGCTTTTTGTGGTGCAGAGATGGGTGTGGGGCGAAGCATACTTTCAGAGCTAAAGAAACTTCCAGCTCCTAGCCGTGTACCAGCCCCCCCCTTAGTTGCGTTAAGCCTAGCTGCCTGCGCTGTCAAATTACGATTAATGAAGAAGCTAATAATTTTGGCCAATATTTTAAACGAAAGATTCCCCGTCGGATCCACCCTATTGATCGAATCCCCTTCACAATACGCATACGTATTCATCCCCCCCTCATCAAACGGGCTCAAATTATCCGGACTATGAAACCGCATCAATCCCGGGCTATACGCCCGGTAGCCGTTTCCCAGCAGATAACACCCATTGTCCTCTTCCCGCAGTTCCCCATTGAATCCCAGCGCACATCCCTCCGCGTACCCACCGCTACGCTCACCATAGGCGCTATAAGCCATATCCCGTCGCTCCCCCTGCGGGTCGACTTCACTAAGCACGCTGTTGGCCGCATCGCCGGCCAGCAACAGCGTGCCGCTGCCCTGCCGCTCGGCCAGCAGGCTGTCACCACCACGCATGAAGGTACGGTTCTGCTGCGGCCCCAGGGTATTGGCCAGTTCGCCATCGCGATAGAACCGTTGCTGGCTCTCACTGCCCTCCTGCTGGTGCGAGAGGCTATCCAGCGGGTCATAGTTGTAACGCCGCGGCGTGCCACCGTCTGAAGCGCTGACGCTGAGCAGGCGATTGAGCGCATCGTATTCCAGGATTCGCCCGGCTTCGTCGGTGGTGAGGTTGCCATTGGGGTCGTAGGTCAGCTGAATCGATGGCGGGTAGCCGGCATCGCCAGCGTTGATCACCTCGGTCAACTGGACCGGGTCCTGGGGATTCTTGAACAGGTACTCGGCCACATTGCTCTTGCCATCGGCCGTGTCGGTGATCACCAGGGTGATATTGTCCAGCCCATCGAGGATGAAGGTCTGGCTGGCAATGGCATTGCCATAAGGGTCCTCAGGCGGCTGGCTGCCCGTGCAGGTATAAGTCTCCAGCCGGCGGCGCAGGTCATAGGTGTAGCGCTCGGCGCGCAGGGTCTCGCTGCCTTCGGCCAGGGTGCGAGTCAGCAGGGCATCGACATCGTCGTAGCGCTGGGTCAGCGTCTGCCGGACCCCATCGAGGTCGAAATGTCGCTCGATCTCGCGGTTGAACTCGTCGTATTCCAGGGCGATGCTCACCCGCCGCTTCTGACCGGGGGCACTCTCATCCTCGGTCTCGATCAGGCGGACATTGCCCAGCTCATCGTAATGGAAGCGCGACAGGGTGCTGCCCAGGGAGGTCTGTTCCAGACGGCCTTGCAGGTCGTAACGGTATTCCTGGGTCTGGCCCAGCACATCGGTGTATTCCAGCAGGCGCCCGCGCAGGCTGTAGAGGTAGTGCATCACCCGCTCGGGCCCGCCCTCGTCCTGGCGGGTCTCGCTTTTCAGTTCGCCGTGGCTGAAGTAGGTGCGGCTCAGGGTCTGGCCCGTTTCGCTGCAGCTCAACAGGCGGGCGTTCTGCGGGTCGTACTCGTAGTCGCTGGTGACTCCGGGCAGGCGGCGCTGCCGCGGTTCCTCACAGAGGGAGGGGCGGTACTCGTAACCGATATCCTGCCCACCGGGCGTGGTCACCAGCTTGGGCTGGTTCTGCTGCGGTTCATATTTGAGCGTCTGCAGGCGGCCACCAGTGACCGACTCGGTCATCCGTCCCAGGCCATCGAAGGCTTGCGTGCCCAAGGTCTTCTTGTCGACGCTGATCAGGGTGGGCCAGTCCTCGGCGCTGTGTTCGGCATACTCACGGACCACCACAGCCCCCAGTGGCAATCTGTTCTGCACCAGCCGGTCGAAGGCGTCGTAGCTGTATTCGGTGATCCGCAACGGGCTGCGTAACCCGACCTCTTCCTTCACCGAACGGCCCAGACCGTCATAGCTGTTCTTCTGCCGGCTGATCGGCTTGTCCGCCAGATCGATACGCTCGACCAGCACCGGCTTTTCGAACAGGTTGAACTGGGTGACGGTGACGCCGCTGCGCTTGGCCGGCGTGGCAGCGTCCTGTTGCCAGCTACGCTCCGTGGGCCCGGTCACGCCGTCGCCGATGGGGTCGGTCTCGGTGTGTTCCTCGACCCCGTCGGGGCGGATCACGCAGCACTGCTGGTTCCAGTCATCGAACTGGAACTGGCTGACCAGCGGTACGCTCTTGAACATTGCCCAGTCCACGTCCCACCAGTCGAACTCCACCTGCCGGATCAGGTTGCCGAACTCGTCGTAGCTGGCCTCGTAGGTCTGGCGCATCGCCGTTGGCGTGGCACTGTCGGCATCGGCGCGGTCCTCGCGGATCGGTCGGTTCAGCCCATCGAGGGTGGTCACCGTCTTGACCCCCTTGACGTCGAACAGCCGTTGCTCGGCGCGCTGCTGCAGGTTGGACGACAGGGAGTATTCGTAGCGCCGCGTAGCCTTGTAGACAGGGTCGTCCGGCGCCACGGTCTCGCTGGTGACCCGGTTCAGGGCATCGTAGGTGCGGCGGATCTCCACATCGTTGTCATCGCGCTCCAGCAGCGACTCGCCATTGAGCAACGAACTTTCCAGGGTGATGAGCTTGTTCACCGTATCGAAGTCGGTGCTCAGGGTCTGCAGCGTCTGCAGCACGGTCTCACCCAGGCGGGCGCTGGCCAGCGCGCTGTAGACATAGTCGGTGTAGGTGGTCTTGCCGTTCATGACGACGCCCTGGCGCTGGATGCGGCCATGGCTCACCGGGTCGTCGGGCGCGTTGTAGTAGCTGTAGTCGGTACGTTGCAACTCGCTGTCGGTGGTGCCCTGCCACACCCGGGTTTCCCGTTCGAGCGCCAGCCAGTCCGGACGGGCGCTGCCGGTCAGAGGTGGCTGGGCCGTGTAGCGATAGTCGGTACGCAGGGTCGGGGCTTCGGCAACATGGCCCGGCGCCGGGGTCGTGGTCTTGCGTTTGAGGTTACGGACAAAACCATCGGGGTCCGCGGGGCAGCCGTCCTCTCCCGCGGCCAGGTAGTAGGTATTGGTTTCGACGATGCCGTTGGCCTGGGTCTCCACCAGCGGGTTGCCGAAACTGTCGTAGGTGGTGCTCGACTTCTCGCTCCGCGGGCGATTGGTGTCGACCACCCACCAACGGTTGATCGTCTCGAAGGGCAACTGGAAATAGGCCGGCTGGCTGTCGAAGGGGCCATCGACCAGGTGGTAGGTGGTCTCGACCTCCTGCTCCTTGTCATGGCGCCGGGTAGTTTCCCGGGTGAGCAGGTGAAAGCGGTTGAAGGTGCGCTTGATGCTGCGCAGCTTCTCGCCCTTTTCCGACATCAGGTGCTCGGTGCTGCCGTACTCATAGCTGCGATCGGTGGCCTTGTAGAGGTTGTCCAGGCCGTCGTCGGTCCAGGTCAACGACAGGTTTCGTCCGAGGAAATTGTTCGAGGCGGGATAGCTGCTGCTGTCGTCATAGCTGTAGCGGGTATCGATATCGGGCTGCCCGCCGCCAGGGAAAACCCGATGACGAGACACGCGGGGCACCGGCTGGCGGCCGCTGCCGGAGGGAAACTCATGGCCGACGGCATCGTAGTCCACGACTTCGCGCCCTCCCATGGGCGTCTGGATCTGCGACAGGCAGAAGTAATCGCCGATCTTTTGATAATCCAGGCGCCAACTGATATTGCTCCCGGCATCAGCCGGCAAGGTAATGACCCTGGCCAACTTGCTGGCGCTGGAATCCAGGCTCACCACATAGCTGGCCAGCGCACCATTGCCGGGGCCCTTGCCGGGATGCAGGTCCAGGGTCAGGCTGCCGGTATCGCGGCGCACCTGCACCAGGCGCCCCTGGATATCGTCGATCCACTCGAGCATCCAGTGGCGCTGCTCGAAACTCCGGTAACCGAGCGTGACCTTATGGCCTTCGGGCGACAGGATCTGCACCGGCAGGGCAATACGATCATTGCCGCTGCCATGCACCTTGAGCCGCTCGATCAGGCCGGACTTGTGCACCAGGCGATAGTCGTAGTCCGTCCCATCATGGGTATAGAGACGAAAGGTCGTCAGCTTGCGCTCCTTCATGATCTGTTCGTTGCCATCCTGCCCGGTGACCTTGAAGCGCTCGCCGGTGCTCAACGACAGCATCTGGTCATGGGGGGTGAACTGCGACAACTGCAGGTTCCAGCCCAACCCGTAACCGCTGTCGAGCAGATTCATCGGGTTGAAGCTCAGTGCCAGGGGCACCAGCGGACCATTGAGGTAGTTGGTCTTGAACTCCGGGAAGTCAATGGACAGGGTGTATTGGTTGGTTCGTGGATCAACCCCGCCCTGCCAGTAACTCATGAAGTTAAAGGCATTGGAATGAACTGAAGTGGCATCGCTCATGACCTTGTGCTCCGTAGCTTATGGTTTTACCAAATCGCTTTTTTCGATGCGAATACAACCCAACTGATTGGCTACATCAGGATTTGCTTTAGCACCATTAACCATTAGCACTCCTTTGGAAATAATTTGGCCAGGTTTGGCCAGGGCAACTTCATCAGGAATCGAGATAATCTTAGTAGTGACCGACTCAATATAAGTACGAACCAGAAAAAACCAATCACCACTCGTATAGCATTCATTATCATAAGTAAACAAAATACGTGCCGCCGAAGGAACACCAATCAATCGAAAAAAATTCATTTTATTCCGTTTGCAATCTAAGGCCGGACTCGACATTTCGTAAGTCCCAGACCTGAATGCAATCGAACAATTGGCGCCACTGCCATCGTGCTTTTCAGACAGGACTATCGTGCCCTCCGGCTCACTACTCCGGGCGCCCTGCGCCAGAATATAACTTGCTGCCGAGCTGATCGAGCAAAGCAGGAATCCCAGTGAAACCGCCTTGGCCATATTCATGATTATAATCCTCTTGCACTCAATGATATTGACACCACTAGATTGCAAATCTCGACTACTCAAGCATATCTCGACTGATCAAGCATATTGCGGGCACCCACTCCATCGCGAGCTTTAAAATATATCCGGCGCCGGTGCAAATTACCATTTCTGTCCCGCAGGGCAACGATCAAATCTCGATCCAGAAACGGACGAGGAAAAGTTTTCGGCATAATAAACCCAACATTGTCGGCCCGACCCAGCACGATACCAAGAGTCCATGCCTCATAAGAACTGGGCCTTTCGATATCCAGCCTCAAGGGCCGATTCTCCATTACAGGGATTTTACGCAAAGCATCGTCAAATCCAGCTTTCCCAACATATTCATCGGGTGGCATCAGGCTTTCGAAGTAACTTAGGGTATAACTGAACATGGTTTCCTGAGACCGTTCGCTTTCCCAACGTATCATCGACTGATTGATCTCGTTCGCAGCGCCCGGGTGTGGCAGGAACTCCAGGGTGATGAACTCCTGCCCGAGGCACTTCAACAACCAGAAATCACCGCTGTTGAGTTCAAAGTCCATCATGTCTTCCACAGTGCCACCACCCCCCACGCCCCATAGCCGGTCCTCACGGGTAAAGCGGTACTCGAACTCTCCGGGATCCACTGCGACCACAGTGATTTTTGTTCCCACACCGCCCCCCCTGATTCTCCGGACCAATGCCAGGTATCGACATGGTCCTGCTGAAATCCGGCACTGAGGGCGGTGCTCTCGTTCTTCGCCGCCACGCTGAGCAGATAGAAGTACTGCTCGGTCAACGAATCGTCCTCTCCTGACGTAACAGGCGGCTCATCCGCGATCTTCGACTGGGCCGGGTTCCGAGGATCGGCGATAGCAAAATATTCGCTGGGCGTCTTGCGCACCTGCCATTCGAGCCCCGAAGGGACATCCTCGATACCCTCCTGGTCGGGCGGGATAATCTCCAGGAAATTCCGCCCGACATTGGTGGCCAGGCGCATACTCGCCCGCTCGGCCAAGCTCAGTTTGAAATACTTGAGCTCGCCTTCTACAAGGACGCCCTGGGTTTTGGTGGTCACGCGAACGCGCAACTGTTGATAACCGTTGCGCAACATCCGCCCCTGGCTCTCGTCAAACTCTCCGGCGGGTATTTCGATCTTGAACAGGGATAATTCCTTCCAGGTCGGCTCCGGCTCCGCCTGCGTCCTGTCGAGCAGGGCGATGTCCCGGAACAGCACCACGCCATTTCGCACCACCTCACAGGCCAGCACCGTGGCCTCGCTGACGCCGCCCGCCGGTGCCGTGTAGCGGCCCTGCTGGTCGATACTGCCGACACCGCTGAGAATCCTCCAGCGCCTGGGCACATCGGGCAGCACGCTCTCGTCGCTGCGCAATTGCACATTGGCGCCTCCCGCCAGGTGCGGGATGAAGGCCGGCTCGACGTGCAGGAAGGACTGCGCATTGTTCAAGACCAGCAGCGACTCAACCGACTGGACAGGCGCATCGGTCTCGCAGAGCACCCGCTGCAGGGACAGCGACTTGCCCCTGGCTTCAGCATTAGCGGTGAACCGCCAATGCGCCCCCTGATCAGTTTTCTGCAGGCTGCCATGCAAGGGGGCAAGCAGGCTGCAGGTGACGGTCTTGCCATCGTTGGCCGCCACGCTCAAGTCGATAGCGGCCTGCTGCGCCACATCCTGCACCTGCAGCGCCGGAGCCACTTCCAGGGACTCGAAATCCACTCGCAACAGGGCCGACGCGTGGTAGTTGCCCACGGAGGCCGTCACCACCACCTCCAGATTGTGATAACCGATCCTTTGCGGTGACACGGCGGTGTAGAGACCGCTGCCATCGATCCGACCATGCCCCTCCAGGGAGTGGCTGCGCAGGCTGACCGCGCTCCAGGTCACCCCGGTGAGCGGCTGGCCCTGCCAGTCGAGCAACTGGAAACGCTGCTGCTGGCCGGCCTTGATGGCCGCGAACGCGGGCTGCACGACCACACTGGCGGTGGTCGGGCTGATCTGGCCCACCGCCAGCCAATCGTGCGGCGTGTGGGTCGACAGCACCTTGAAGTAGTTCTGCTCGGGGAACAACAGGCTTTCCGGCACCTCCAGGTCATCGCCCACCGCATAGGACAGCACCTCCCGCGACACCACCAGCGAGGCGGTGTACCTGGGTTGACCGCTGTCCAGATCGCTGGGGATCAGAATGGGAAAATCCTCGCCCAGTTCCTGCCCCCCCCCTTGCCGCCCCGTACCTCGATCAGCGCCAGCACCACACCATCGCCTTCATTGGGAGCGCCCTTGATTCGCGCCCCCGGCTCCGCCTGGGTGCGCAGATGGAAGCGTTCCGGCGTCAGCTTGCGATAGCCTTTGAGGTTGATGCGCCCCAACTGGAAACTCGTCTGGCCGGGATCCAGTTCATTGAACCGCTGCTCGAAGAACGCGCCCAGGGCCTCCGCCTCCGGCGCCCCCAGCAAGTCGCAGGAAAATCGCGTGGCCCCACGCAGGTCCATGGTGATACGGCCCTGGTGGTCGACCTCGGCCACCACCACCTTGAGGTCGACACTCATGGTCACGCTAAAGCCCTGCTGCTGCGTGACATCGAACCGGGAACGCAATTGCAGCGCTGCACCCGCCTCGCGATGCCAGGTATGAATCTCGCCCGAGGTGATGGCCATGGTGACCGTGGCCGTGGAGTCCCTGGATGTGGCGCTTTCGAACGACAGGCGGGGCGGCCCCAACCGCAGGGACTGCACCTGGATAACTTCGTCGTTCTGTTCACCCGTGCGGGTTTGACCACTGATATACGGCAGGAAACAGAACTGTTCGTAACGGGTGATATATTGCTGTTCCAGTAAATGGTTAAGCCGCACGCGGTTGCAGGAAAAAATCGCATCCCACCCGCGTGTGATCAACTTTCCTTGCATCATTGACAGCAGTTCGTTTAACCGGGCCATGATTGCGTACTCTCTCAAGTTTATGCGTCACATCCTGATGAAAACCGCCAGCCGCTTGGTTAGCGACGCAGGCGGCCAAGGACCTTTGCCGCGTTCGCCAGGGGCAGTGGCAGGATGAAATAGCCTTCCAGCGTGCCAATGACCGGGGCATTGAAAACCGCGGTAATCAAGGCAAAGTGCGCCGTGCTCTCGGCGTCCGCCCGGTACAGCCCCTGTGAGTCGATGGTGCCGGGGCCGGCGAAGCCGATGCCCCACTCCACGCCGAGCTCGACGGGCACGCCATTGAGCGAGGCTTGCAACTGCACGCTGCCCGGCGTCGAGCCAGCGAAATCGGCGCTGATGTGCAGGAGCGAGGTGCGCTGCAGCACCACCACATGGCTGGAGGCCGTCTCGCCGCTGGCCGGGTCGGTCACGCTCACTTCATCGAGCACATAGGTTTTCCCCGCCACCGGCCCGGCCGCCGTATAGGTGCAGTGCCGCGAAGTCTCGTCGAGATCAAGCGTGCCGCTTTCACCTTCGACCGGGTTCTCGATCTGCCACTCCAAGGGCCCGTCCCCCTGCGAGTACGCGGCCAACTCGACCTGCTCGCCCGGGTTGCACACCTGGATATCGGTGAGCACCCCCAGCGCCTGGCGCAGCACGGTAATGATCGTGACGCAGCTCTCACGGCTCTGGGGGTCTTCGGCGCGCAGCAATACCTGGACCGAAGGCCGGGCTCCCAGGGTATGGCGTGGGGGTGCGCGGTAGTTTCCCTGCGCATCGATCGTCCCCGCGTTGGTGGCGTCGAGGTTATCCAGGGAGTACACCACCGACCGCTGTGGTTCGACGGAGAACGCCAGGCGCCCGCCCGCCAGCACGGAGGGGTTGGCCGGTACGATCCGCAACGAGCCCGAAGGTGAGGCAAATGGGCCGAACGCAACATAATCTCGTGGCATCGCGATCATCGAAGGTTGCAGCGGCAGGATATCGGCCACGTCGGTGTGCTCGAGAAAATCCGGTGCCACCTCGGCCGTCAGCTTCTCGGAGTAGCGTTCAAGCAGCGCCGTCTTCACGATATGGCCGACAAAAGCCACGATGCGCTGGCGCATATCCGCCGACACGTTGTCTGGCAAATCGATCGGCACGACGTCTGGCTCGCGGGACTGGGGCACGAACACTTCGCCTTCCACTCCCGCGCCAAATTCGTCGTTCACCAACTGGAACACCTGCTCCAGGCGCCAGGAAAACTCAACGGTATAGGTGGTCCAGGAGGAAGTGTCGCTCTGTAGCCGATATTCCACCTTCACCCTGCCACGGGTCTGCCAGTGCTGCACCACCCGGGTCTCCTCGAAATCGGCCGACAGCGGCGCGGCGCCCTGCGTCGCCGAGAGTTCGAAGGCCTCGCTGCGGTACTCGTAGCGGTCATCCTTGTACTGGTTCACCGGGGGCACGCTGAACGCGCCGGCCTTGGCCCGGATGCCGGTTGCCCGGGCGCGACGGGCGCGGCCCCGCTGGTGGACGAATTCAAAATTGTCGGCACCGAAGGTGTCCAGCAGCGCCACGGCGAAGCCGGCACGGCTGACCAGGCTGGCGGAAAACTGGGCGGCGAACTCGTAGTCCTGGCCGGGGTCGTTGGGGATCAGGTATTTGTAGCCCGAGTCATTGCTCGGCTTGTGGCCGGCTTGCCCATGGGCCATGGTTGAATACAGCAGCAGGGCCCCCTCTTCGGAACCGGGCTCGGGCGACTGGCTACCGATCTCGACCCGTTCGAGGTGCATGAACGGGTTGCCCTGGTCGGCAAAACCCACCAGCGGATAGCTGCTGCGCTCGCTCAGCGCTTGCAGTTGCTGCTTGAAAAAGTGCCCGCCGGCATCCCGCTCATTCTGCGTGTCAGCGTCCATGAATTGGAAAACGGCCCCCTCCTGCGCCAGGTCGCACACCACCTGTGCCTCCTGCCCGGCTCTGGCGGCGCGGAAGGTGATCGGCACGACGCACTCCAACCGTGGGCCATCGAGCAGGCTGTAGGTACCCAGCGAACGGACAGCACCGTCGTGGGTGATGATTTTCTGGCCGCCGCTGAGTTGCAGGCTGACGCTCAGGTTATTGGATACGTACGAAGCCTGGGCAAAAGACAGTACGGGGTAATCCAGGGCACAGTCGTTGAGGTGGTACTGGACCATCACCCCCGGCGTATCGGGTATTTCAAAAGAACCGCTGATGCCGCGCAAGGCGTTACCCAGGCTCAAGCGGGTCGCGTGCTGATCGCGCAATGCGGTATTGAGGGCACGCCCCGATAAAGCGAGCAAATGGTCCCAGTCATTGATGCGGCTGGTACCTTGCATCCAGCCCAACAGTTCCTCCAGCGAAAAACCGGCCATGTTCAACCTCCTGCTGATAACGGATCAGCGTGGATGAAATAGAGCTGTTCGTTTAAAAGTCGAACCGCGTTACGGATGACTCAACTGCTGCAATGCATTGGGAAACTCGATCAGCGGCAACGGCAGGATGATGTGGCCTTTGAAAGTGCCGAAGCCCGGTATCTCGTATTGCGCGATGATGCAGACGAACCGCGCATCGGCATTCGGGTCCGAGTGATAGAGGCCCGGGATATCCGCATCCATATGACCTGGACCCTCGAATGCAATAAGCCACTCCACAACGCCCGTTACATCTTCAGCAACCTTGGCCTTGAGTTGTATCTGCCCAGGCGGAAGTTGGCCTGCATCGGGATCCGGCGATAGGGTGATCAGTGGATTTTGCCGCTTGACCAGCATATAGACCGACTGTGATTGCCCGTCGCAGGTCGCCACGACTTCGTCCAACACATAGGTATCCGTCCCCACTCCTGCCCCGGCAACATAGGTGTAGATGCCACCTTGCAGCTCGATCGTGCCGCTGCCGGGCCCCGGACTCTTGACCGTCACCTCGACGCTACCCTGCCCCAGTACCCCCACGCCCAGCTCGACTTTCTCATTGATACTGCAAACGGTGATCAGCGGGTTGATCGTCAGTGGATTGGCCACCACCGTTACCAGTGCCGAGCTGTAGAAGCTCGTCGTGGGATCGGTCGCGGTGACCCGTACCCGGGTGAAACGGCCCTCGATCTGCCCGGCTTGCGGGGCCTGGTACACGCCAGTGGCAGGGTCGATGCTGCCGGGGTTGCGCGTGCTGCGGCGCAGGTCCTGCACCGTCCATTGCAAGCCGCTCATGACCGGTTGGGTCTGGAACCTGTGCGAGGCCCCCGCCGCCAACAGCGGTTCTGGCGTGGTGATTGCAAAATGGGTTTGTTGCGGGCTGATCCGGCCGAAGAAACCGACATCGCCGGGAGAATGAACCTCGTTGCCGACAATGGCATTGCCAAAATGCAGTTCAATGTTTTCTTCGACGAACTCCCTCACCGAAAGCTTTGAAGGAAGATTGCGCCTGAAGGCAGCTCCAATAACATCTTGGAACTGGGGACTCATGATAATTCTCGCCAGGGCCTCAGCCGTTACTCTAACCACCATCCCCATTATATAGAGCAGGAAAATAACCCACTCCTCCGGTGTCAAAAATCCACGACCTTCCGCAGAAGGGGGTAGCCATTCGCTTGACGGACCCGGCTCATCAAGATCGGCACCGTAATTAAATGCCTTCAGCCTGATTTCTCCACCATCAGGACTATCTACCAATTCATAATTCGCCAGGACGGATATATTGTAATACCTGATTAACTCATACCCTTCCAGATCCCCAGGCAAAAGTTTTGGCTCACCCAGCCCTATATCATAGTACTTGACAGGCATCAGACCGCGAGCACGCAGCCGGACTGTCACTTCCTGTTCTTTTACTTCCAACACCAAAGCATTGGCTAATGGTATGGAAAAATCATCGAAGCCAAATTCAACCTCCGCCCAGGCTTTCTTATTAAAAAAATCATACTCAAAACGCTCTGTCATTCGTTGACCCGGAACATCAAGTTTTCCTCCAGTCGATGTCGCCGAAATCAACTCATTGTCCTGATCGTAGACATAGGTAAAATTACTATCACCCGTCAATTCTCCAAACGACTTGAGCAACTGCGCCATGATCACCCGTCCGCGGTTGAGCAATACCGTGGCGGAATAGTCCTTGTCCGCATCTTTCGGAATCAGGTAGCGAAAGCCGCTGTTCGGACCCGGGAAACCACCCTCGTGACGGCCCCGCATACGCACGAAGGCCAGGATCGCTCCCTCTCCCTGCGCCCCACCTCGCTGGGTACGAAGGCCAAAGGATTGTGGCTGCATCAGCGGGTTCGCTCCCTCCTTGATCTCCCCTATGACCCATACCCGCTGATCATCGTCCAGTCGCTCGAACAGCTCCTTGAAAAACTTTCCTCCCTCGCTCTGTTCCAGTGGGTTCTCGGCGAAAGTCAGGCGAAAGTCGCTGCTTTTCTTCAGGTCCAGGCGGATGCGCCGGTCACCGTCGATCTGTCCCGGCACATCGACCAGCAGCAGCTTCAGGTACAGGCGGGGGCCTTGGCTGGGGGAGTACTCCTGGATCCGGGTCACCGTCCAGTGGTTGATGTCCCAAAGCAACGACAGCTGACTGCCTTCGACAATCGCCATCTCAAGGTTGGCCCGGGAATCGTTGAGATCCGTATCCTCATAGAACAAACGCGGCACATCCAAGGTGAAGTTGCTGATGGCCTCCATGAAATTATTGCCACTGGTGGGTACGAGTCCGCCAATTCCCGACAAGTAGGAGTTCTGGTCGAATCTCTCGATATATTGCTGCAGCAGCAGGGTATTGGTGGCATCGCGCTGCAAGGCGATAATCGCGTCCCAACCGAGCATGCGTTTCTCATCTTCCAGCCAAGCCAGCAGTTCAGCTTTTGTATATGTCGTAGTTGTCATGATCATGACCCCTGATACCGTTCAAAAACAGCAGACACTTATCCCAAGCACCGTCAATTCACAGAAAAGCCCTGCTCGTTAAAAACCGGCAAACACCTTGAAAGTACGGAGCATCACTCCAGCAACTTGAATGCTTTTACACCAAAAGACTTGTAGGAATTACCTTTATCGAAGCTGACTTCGAAGGTGACATCAAACTGCTCACCGATTCTCAATTGCTGGATAAAGTCACCAGAAACCTTTACCAGAACCTGGCCGTCGTAGAACTCGTCCTCGGTCACCGGTTCGCTCTCATCTCGCATCGTTCGGGAAACAGTTTCACCATCGCTGTCACGAATCCCCGAGATTTGCGCCTTGAGCAATTGCCCTTCGTCCATGAACCGCCAGTAGGACACCTTGAAGACCATGAACTGGCCCACCTGGCTCAGCCTGATACCATTTTGCCCATCGCTGACTTTCGGGCTTTCGGCCTGAAGCGACGGCCAGCCACCCTCGAAATCCTTGATATACAGTTCGAAGTCCGGCGACCAATGAGTGTCGCGTTCACCGACGGGTATGACCGCATAACGGATCTTCACCCACTTGCCCAGATCCGCCGGAATGACTTCGGAAACGATCTTGTACCGCCAATCGGACCCACCAACGGGGTTATCCACCCGATGGTCTCCGTCATGACCGCTCCATACCACCCAGCGCTCGTCAGCGGGGACGACCTCACCCTCTTCCGGTATCCGGATAACTACCCCCAATTGAGCATCGGACGCGGTGATCCAACCCTTGGGTATGCCGGTGCCATCGTCATCGTAGGGCACGGCTTTCTCGACGACCGGCGCCAACAACCGTAGTTGCCTGCGTACCCTCAGGACCAGGGCTTCAGAGCTGAGTGAAGCGCCGGCCCTTGCGTACTGGTAGCTCAAGCTGACCTCTTCGCCATAATGTGCCTGCAACCAGCGGGCATCCAGGCGCAGTTCAAGGATGGCGCTCTCGACGTTGGTAATATCCAACTGCATCGAAAGCTGGATCGAGGAGTTCTCCCCATCGGCATACACCACCACCGTGTCGCCGACCTGCGGGTCGGCATAAGGTGGGATGCGCAGCGGTACGCCGAATGGGTAAAGCGAAGGGTCGATCTGCCCGCCGGCATGACCAACCACCGACAACAGGGGGAGCAGCGGCTCGCTGGGAGGCACACCGGCGATCCGCTGTTCGGCGGAGTATGTTTGTGGCGCAGCCGGATCCACCGGATCGGCATAGGTCACGCTGTAGCTCATCAACGCATAACCGTTCTTGATGATCTGCAACCGGGCATAGGGCAGGTGCCACTCCAGTGGATGCCCCACTTCCTCGGCACTGACGGTTTTGTAGTACGTTTCCACAATCGGAGCGGGGGAGCCGGGCCGGTAGCCTGCCCACACGAACGCCAGCTCATCGCCCTCCGCCATGGCCTGGTAGGGCACCGTCGTGAGGGTGGCGCCATCGAGTACCGGGTCGCTGTTCACGTCCACGCAGCGATCATGGGACTCTTTCAGGTGAGCGACCGGCAGCAGGAGGCGGGACATCCAGGGCCGTTTGCCGACATAAAAAAACAGCCGCAACGACTCATCGGTAAAGGTGTTGCCGCCATCCTCGGAGTAGCGATAGGAATAGAACACCTCGCCCTGGTCCAGCGCCACGACCTTGCTGTTGACGATGGGGATCGGCATCCAGGGGTCGCCGTTATCGTCGTACTCCAGGCGATCGTCCACATCCTGATTGGCCGTTTCATCGATCGCCTGGCCGTTCCTGGCACGGCCCCGCCATTGCGGAGCGATCAGATGGCCTTTGGCTATGCCGGGGTACTGGATGTAGGTCATCAGATCATCGCTGCCCAGGCTGTCGAGATCCAGGGCATTGTCACGGCTCAGCAGCGGAACGAGAGGGACAGGTGGGGTGATCTTGGTACTCATGGAATGGCGTCTCCGGTTTGACTCCCGTCATTGCTCGGGTCGCCGACACAGAGACTTCGACGTGTCGCGGATGAGTCTTTTGTACGCTGGTCGTAACAGGCTGCCTACTAGCAGAACTGCTAGGTTGCAAGAGACGGGCGGTCGGCTAGCGTCACCGTGCAACCCTGGAGGGCTGGCGTCATGGCTCACTCAGCATCTGCAACTCACTGGGAAACTCGATCAGTGGTAACGGCAGGATGACGTGGCCTTTGAAAGTGCCGAAGCCCGCCATGTCGTATTGCGCGATGATGCAGACGAACCGCGCATCGGCGCTCGGCTGCGCGTGATAGAGGCCTGGGGCATCCGCATCCATCTGCCCTGGCCCGTCGAACGCGATGAGCCATTCCACATCCTTGGTGATATCCAGGCCATTGAACTCGGTCTTGAGTTGTATCTGCCCCGCCGACAGTTGGCCTGCATCGGTCACTGGCGATACGGTGAGGGCCGGATTCTGCTGCTTGACCAGCATGCAGGCCGATCGTGATTGCCCCTCGCAGGTCGCCACGACTTCGTCCAGTACATAGGTTTCCCTTTGCACTCGATCCCCAGCGACATAGGTGTACTGGCCATCTTGCTGCTCGATCGTGCCGCTGCCAGGCCCCGGACGCCTGACCGTTACCTCGACGCGGCCCTGCCCCAGAACCCCCAGACCCAGGTCGACCCGTTCATTGGGATCGCAAACGCTGATCAGCGGATTGATCGTCAGGGGGTTGGCCACCACCGTCACCAGGGCCGCGCTGCGAAAGTTCGTCGCCGGGTCGGTCGCGGTGACCCGCACCCGGGTGAAGCGGCCATCGATCTGCCCGGCTTGCGGGGCCTGGTACAGGCCGGTGGAAGGGTCGATGCTGCCCGAGTTGCGTGTGCTACGGCGCAGGTCCTGCACCGTCCAGCGCAGGCCGCTGACGGCCGGTTGGGTCTGGAATGCATGGGAAGCCCCCGCCGCCAGCAGCGGCTCTGGCGTGGTGATTTCAAAATGGGTTTGTTGCGGGCTGACCCGGCCGAAGAAACCGACATCGCCAGGAGAATGAACCTCGTTGCCGACAATGGCATTGCCAAAATGCAGTTCAATGTTTTCTTCGACGAACTCTCTTACCGAAAGCGTTGAGGGAAAATGGCGCTCGAATGCTTCCTTGATTGCATTTTCAAACTCGGGACCGTCTATAATTCTTTTCGTGGCTGCAGCCGTGATCGCGGCACTCTGACTTTCTACATACTGTATGAAATACGCCAGCTCCTCTGGTTCCAAGCCTCCACGACTGACCTTTGAAGAGGGTGCCCATTCGCTGGGCGAACCTGACTCATCGGTAAAGGCCTCATACTTGAATGACTTCAGCCTGATCTCTCCGCCACCACTGCTGTCTACCAACTCATAATTCGCAAGAATGGACAGGTTGTAGTGCTGAGAGAAATCCCCGGAAAAATATTCGACATACATCGGTGGATCACTGTCTTCCACACGGTAAAACTTGATAGGTATCTGACCACGAGCACGCAGCCGGGCCGTCACTTCCTGCCCTTTGACTTCCAACACCAACGCATTAGCCAAGGGTATCGAAAAACTGTCGAACCCAAAAATAATATTTATCCAGGCTATCCCGGAAGGAAAACCTAATTCGAAACGTTCTGTAAATCGCTGATTCGGAATATCGAACTTTCCTCCGGTCGAGGTGGCCAAAATCAGCTCATTGTCCTGATCGAAGACGTAGGAAAAATCATCATCTCCCATCAATTCACCGAACGATTTGAGCAACTGCGCCATGATCACCCGCCCCCGGCTGAGCAATACCGTGGCGGAATAGTCCTTGCCTGCGTCCTTCGGAATCAGGTAGCGAAAACCGCTGCTCGCACCCGGAAAGCCACCTTCGTGCCGGCCCTTCATGCGCACGAAGGCCAGGATCGCCCCCTCGCCCGCTGCCCCACCCTGTTGTGTACGAAGACCAAAGGATTCCGGCTGCATCATCGGGCTGGTGCCCTCCTTGATCTCCCCCATGACCCAGATACGTTGATCATCGGGCAGTTGCTCGAACAGCAGCTTGAAAAATCGGCCACCCTCGAGCTGCTCCAGCTGGGTCTTGGCGAAGGTCAGGCGAAAATCGCTGCTTTGCTTAAGGTCCAGACGGATGCGCCGGTCACCGTCGATCTGCCCCGGCACATCGGCCAGCAGCAGGTCCAGGTACAGGCGCGGGCCTTCGCTGGGGGAATACTCGGAAATCCGGGCCACCGCCCAGTGGTTGATGACTCGAAGCAGCGTCAACTGACTGCCTTCGACAATCGCCATCTCGAGATTGGCCCGGGAGTTGTCGAGCCCGGTGTCTTCAAAGAACAAACGCGGCACATCCAGGGTGAAGTTGCTGATGGCCTCCATGACATTATTGCCGCTGGTGGGGATGAAACCGCCAATCCCCGACCAGTAGGAAGCGCCATGGTCGAAGTGCTCGATGTATTGCTGCAGCAGCAGGGTATTGGTGGCATCGCGCTGTAACGCGATAATCGCATCCCAACCGAGCATGCGTTTTTCATCTTTCAACCAAGCCAATAATTCAGCTTTTGTATAAGTCGACGCCACCATGACCGTAGCTCCGTTATGATAGGGAACCCCACTTGAATAAGTGACTTCTACGCCTGGCCCAGCCCGGTGCCTACTAGCAGAACTGCTAGGTTTGTCCCGCCAAGCGATCTGTTACCGTGGATAACGAAGATTCGCCAATTATCGTTCCCATGTTCTCAACGAAACTTCCATACGGCTTAAAAACGGGCTGAAGTGTACTCGTCGGCGATATCAAGAGTGTTGGTCCGCGATCAATACAGAGGCTTACTTCCATGAGCAGCTCCACTTCTCTCCATTCGTCGACACTGAATTTCATGCAAGCGATACAGAACGGTGTCGACCCGCGTACCGGGCAATACCGGGTGTCGCTCGACCTTTCCGAACTGCAATCGAACCAATTGCGCGGTCCGGCCTTTCCGCTGTCCCTGGCCTTCAGCGCGCTCAATCGCGAAGACCGTGGCTACGGCACCGGCTGGACCCTGCAGTTGTCGGAGTTCGCACCGACGAGCCGAGTGCTGTCTCTCTACACCGGCGAGTTGCATATCGTCACGGGCAACGGTGCCAACGACGAACTGCTGATGCAGGCCAAGAAACTCGACAGCTTCCGCTTCTACAACTACCCACCCTCCGAGCTGGGCAAACGTCGCTACAAGGTGGTGCACAAGGACGGTCTGGTAGAAATACTGGAGGAACATGGCCGCAACGAAATCATCGCCGTACCGGTGGAGATCCACTCGCCGCTGGGGCACAAGCTGACGCTGAGCTATGCACTGTTCAACAGCCAGCACCCCAGACTCGAGTCGATCCGCGACGAGCACGGCGCGCCAATTCTCGAGATTCGGCGCGATACCGGCACCCTCACGCTGGACCTGCACCCCGGCAGCGGTCCCAGTGGGGCACCCCTGGCCCGCTACGTGCTGGGTTTCGATATCGGCACCGGGAACCACGTGCGCAGCATCACCCTGCCCGCCGATAGCACGGGACAAACCGCCACCTGGCGCTTTGACTACGACTACCGCCATGAATACCTGGTCATCGTCGCCGTACAGAACCCGCTGGGTGGCAGCGAGAGCATCACCTACAGCGAAGACCACGCATTCCCCAACAGCGCCACGCGCAAACTGCCCAGAGTCACCCGGCACGAGCAGTATCCGGACGGCGATCCACAGAACCCCGACAAACTGGAAGTGCACTACAGCTATTCACCGGACGGGAAGAACTTCCTGGGCAATACCCTGCCCATCAGTTGGAGCGGCACTTACCACGATCCGCTGATCTATCAAATGGCCGACTACATCTATGAAACCATACAGACCCACTATCTGGGTGGAAGGCCCGTGCGCAGCACCCTGCGCCAGTTCAACCGGTTTCATTCGCTCATCCTGGAACGCATCGAGCAGGATGAGACGATCCAGGAGACCCAGACCGACTACAACCTGGTCGGCGGCTCGATCGTGGCCCAGCCGACGACCTACCAGTTGCCTATGAAAGTCATCACCCGCTGGCGCCTGAAGAACGATGTCACGCGCCATCGCGAGGAAACCGAAAGCTTCACCTACGACAGCTCAGGCAATGAACTGCAATATGTCCAGGCCAACGGCCAAGTCAGGACCAGCACCTACTTCCGCGCCGACGGCGACGAGGCCGACTGCCCGAAAGATCCTTACGGGTTCGTCCGCAAACTGCGCAGCAGCACCCTCAGCCCGGCGGTGTCCGCCGACTACGACGCCGCGCCCACCCTCAGAACCCTATACCGCTATATCGACCAGCAACCGCTGGACGGCAGCCCGCAACCGGCCGTCGCGGTGCTGGAAAGCGAGACCCTGGTACAGGTGTTCAATCCGGGTACGGTCCAGGAACGGGAAGAAACCCTGCAACAAACCCGCGTGGAATACCACGATGCGCCCACCGATCACTTTCTGCACGGCCAATTGCGACAACGGGCGGTGACCCTCAACAGCATGACCACCCTTACCCGCTTCGACTATGAAGTGGTGAGCGACGGCGGGAGCGAGCCGACCAGGCAGATCACGCAAACCCTGACCACCAATTTCGACAAGGCCAGCAGCACCACGCTGCAGCAACATGCGCTGCTCACCGGCTGGCTGCTGCTGGAACAGGCGAATGAAACCCGGATCCGCTACGAGTACGACAACCTCGGCCGGCTCACCCGAGAAACCACCGCACCGGGCACGGCCTTCGAGGCGTCGCGCCGGTACTCGTACAGCCTGTCCGGCGGGCTGGGCAAGTTCGGCAGCCAGACCATCGTCAGCTCCCGCGAAATCACAACCAGAACCGTGTTCGACGGCCTGGGCCGGGCGTTTTTTGAAGAGAGGGACAAAGTCCACGAGGACAACCCGGGGCGGACCGAGAAGGTCTACGGCGCACGCTTCGACGGTTTGGGCAACCTGGTCGAGGAGACAGTACTGGACTATTTCGAAGGTAGCGCAAAGACCTATGTCACCCGCTACGAATATGACAACTGGGGCCGGCAAGCCGTAATTATCGACTCAGCCGGAGTGGAGCAACACACCGACTTCAACCCCATCGGCGACCCGCTGAAATGGCCCCATGGGCCGATCCAGACCACCTGGCAGCAGAGCGCCGGAGCCCGGCCGTTAATCAGCGGCAGGAGCGAAACCTGGTTGAACCTGTTCGACAAACCGGTGGAGGTGCACGGCCAGGATGCCCAGGGTGGAACGCTTTCCAGCCGCAGTTTCCGCTATGACGGACAGGGCAACTGCACCCGGCAGACCGATGAAAAGAAACGAGTCACCCGCTTCAGCTACGACCCTTGGATGCGCATGCTCAACACCACCCTGCCGGACAACACCAAGGTCCAACGCACCTACGCGCCGCAGAGCGCGGCGGATCTGCCGACCCGGCTCAGCGTGTGGCAGGGAAGCCAGGAAACCGAAATCGGCACCCAGCATTTCGATGGCCTGGCCCGCCTGACCCAGACCCAGGTCGGGCCCTACCGGGAACACTTGCACTACGAGGGCGAACGGCTGCAGCCTTATGAACGCATCACCGCCGCGGGCGAGTCGATCACCTATGAATACAACCTGCAACTGAGCGACGAACCCGAACAGCGCGAGTCCCCGGAGGAATTGGCCACCTACACCCACGACCCCCTCAGCGCCCTGCTGACCACAGCGCAGAACCCGCAAGGCAAATGGACCTACCGCTACACCCCGGATAACCAGTTGCGTTACGAAAGCTGGACCGCCCCCCAGGGCAAAACCTGGGAAACCGAACATGTCAGCTCGCTCAATGGCTCACTGATCCGCCGCACCGACCGCGACGGCACCCGCGAGTTCGTCAGCGAATACCATTATTACGACGACGGGCGCCTGAAACTTATCGTCCAGGGTAGCTTGCAGGTCAGCTTCCACTACGACCGCCTGGGTCGGCTCGAGAGCAGCACTACCACCGATACCACTGCCGGCAGCAAGCTGGTGACGACCCTGGGCTATGACGAGCAGAACCGCGAGATCCTGCGCACCCAGCAGTTGGACAAGCACACCACGCGCCGGATCGATCAGCACTGGGATATCGACGGGCAACTCAAAAGCCGCCACCTGCAACTCGATGACGGCCAGGGCAATCTAACCAGCCTACTTGAGGAAACCTTTGTCTACGACCGGCGCGGTCGGCTGGAAGTGCACAGTTGCTCCGGCCTGACCTTGCCCAAGGACGAGAACGGTCGCGCCATCCGCGAGCAGGTCTATGTATTCGACTCGCTGGACAACATTACCCTGCGGCTCAGCGAGTTCGCCGATGGTTCGAACGAGACGTGCGAATACCACTACACCAGCGGCGACCCCTTCCAACTCAGCAGTATCAGCCGTAGCCTCGATGGCCAGTCGGTGCAACGGCAGGACTTCGAGTACGACGCCAATGGCAACCTGCTCAACGATCTGAAGGGGCAACGGCTGCATTACGACAGCCAGAGCCGCCTGCTCGAGGTACGCGCCGCCAATCAGCAGCCCGTGAGCCAGTACCGCTATGACGGCCACGACCAACTGCTGGCGTCCCGGCAGGCTAATCAGGAAGAAATCCTGCGTTTCTACCAGGGCGAGCAACTGAGCCATCTGGTGCAGGGTGACCGGCAAACCCACTTTCTTGAGAATCTGGGCCAGCAACAACCGGACGATCCAGACCAGACCCTGCTGCTGCTCAGTGACAGCAATGGCAGCATACTCGGCGAAGGCCAGGGCGGCCAGTTGCGCACGGCAGTGTACAGCGCCTATGGCGAACACAGCAGCGACGAACTGCTGCTCAGCCTCAAGGCGTTCAATGGCGAGCTGCGCGAGACCGCCAGCGGCTGGTACCTGCTGGGGCGCGGATACCGGGCCTATAATCCGCAACTGATGCGCTTTCATAGCCGCGACAATTTGAGCCCGTTCGGCGAAGGCGGGCTGAATCCCTACTGCTACTGCCTGGGCAACCCGATCCTGATGACCGACCCCACTGGCCACGTCGCATCCATGGGTCGCACGCGCAAACCGGACGAAGACGTGACCCCGGAATTATGGCTGCCAGTTAGGCGGAAAAAGAACTGGACCTGGGCGATCATAGGTGCGGTCATCACAGTGGCCGCGTCGGTATTTGCGGTTGCCACCCTGGGAGCCGCCACACCGGTTGCGGCGGCGATCACACTAACGGGCGTAGGGCTTGGCCTCGCTGCCACGAGCTTCGAGTTTGCGGCTGTGGCCACTGAGAACGAAACCTATAGCCATATCGCCATGGGGCTGGGCATTGCCGCGTTTGTTACCGGCATTGGCCAAGGCGTGGCAAGCAGGTTGGGGAAAACCGCAGGGCAAGCGGCGGCAAAGGGGTCTGCCGAGGTGGGACGAGGAAGTGTAGCCAGTATTGGTATCTCAGCAGCAGACAACGCCGTCCCTGGTCCATCCCAAGCTCCTGTGGCGCTGGCTAAGACGCGCCCCGTTCCTCCACCCAAGCCAATCAAGTCCCCCCCCTCCCCCAGAGCAGCGCCTTCTGCTATTGACCCGGGTTCCAATGCTAATCCGCTGGAATCTCCTTCCTTTTTTTCAGGAGGAGAAACGTCAAACAACGCTATAAACGCAACAACCAACGGCGCCAAAACAGGACAAACATCAATAGAAGACTCGTCATTTAAGGAGTTGCAACATGTACTTCGTAGAATAAAGAAAGCAAAATCTGATCCGAATCAACAGGGGATAAAAAATGCGGTTGAGTATGTAAAAAATAGATACGGTAAAAGAATCAGGGTAGAGACATAGTTTTTCCGAAAAACAAGACAAAGGTCGGGACTGTCAGTAATTTTGTGTTCGGGCATCACATGCGTTTAAGGTGCATGACATGCCAAGCAAAAAGACCCCGGCCAGCAAGGCCAAAAAAGACCTACCATCCATTCCCAAGGAGCTGGTCGAGCAGTTCGTCAAAGGCCCAATGACAGCCGAGGCGATTCAAGACATCTCGATGGCCTTCAAAAAGGCGTTGGTCGAGCGCGCACTGGGTGCGGAGCTCGGCCAGCACCTGGGCTACCCGCCGGGCGCAGAGCGCCCCGAGGGCACCGGGAATCAGCGCAACGGCACCAGCGGCAAGACGGTTCTGACCGACGACGGCCCGCTTAAATTGGACATCCCGCGTGATCGCGACGGCAGTTTCTCTCCGATCCTGATTCCCAAGCATGAGCGTCGTTTTACCGGTTTCGATGACAAGATCATTGCGATGTACGCGCGTGGCATGACGGTGCGGGAGATCAGCGCCTTCCTTCGCGAACAATACGGCACGGACGTTTCCCACGACTTCATCAGCTCAGTGACTGACGCCGTGATGGAGGAAGTGGTTGCGTGGCAGCAGCGGCCTCTGGAACCGATGTATCCGGTGATTTTCTTCGATGCCTTACGTGTCAAGATCCGCGATGAAGGCATGGTACGCAACAAGGCGATCTACCTCGCACTGGGCGTTTTACCCGACGGCACTCGGGATATCCTGGGCATCTGGATCGAGAACACCGAAGGCGCCAAGTTCTGGTTGAAGGTGTTCAACGATCTGCGCAACCGAGGCGTCGAGGATGTACTGATTGCGGTCACTGATGGGCTCAAAGGCATGCCAGAAGCACTGGCGGCTGTTTACCCTGAGGCCACCTTGCAAACCTGCCTCGTTCACCTGATCCGCAACAGCCTGGACTTCGCCTCATGGGACAAGCGCAAGGGCTTGGCTAAGGCACTGAAACCGATCTATCAGGCTCTGAACGCAGTCGCGGCAGAGCAAGCCTTGAACGACTTCGAGACGGGCCCTTGGGGCAAGCAGTATCCGACGGTAGTTGCTTCGTGGCGGCGGGCGTGGGATCGCGTGATACCGTTCTTCGTGTTTCCACAGGCCATACGCAAGGTGATCTACACCACCAATGCCATCGAAAGCATCAATGCCCAGTTGCGTAAGATCATCAAAACGCGCGGGCACTTCCCGAACGACGACGCGGCGACCAAGCTGATCTGGCTGGTGCTGCGAAACATCACCGCAGACTGGGGGCGAGCTGCGAATGATTGGAAAGGTGCAATGAATCAATTTGCGATCCTTTACGGGGATCGTTTCACCAGGCCGACCTGGTAATTTCATGTCCGTCAGGTGACGGGCGGTAACCGCCCGCACACAAAAAATCTGACAGTCCCCAAAGGTCCAATGTCAGGCACAACAGCCACCCATGTTATGCCTGACACGCTCCCCCACGCCCCGCTATAGACTTCCCTCTCCCCCACATTGAGAACTCTCTCATATCCCCCGCCCCCCCCCCTCCCTAGACTCCCGCCCCGAGACACTTCCCTACAACACCGGCCTCTCAGTATCGCAGTGCACCCCGGGAGTCTCGCCTTACCCCCAAAAACGCCGGGCACTGCGCAGCAACAGGATCAGCATCGATGAAAACACCCTTGATCGCCCTCTCCCTCGGCCTGGCCGCCAGCCTGGCGGGCACCCAGGCTTTCGCCAACACCGGCACCATCAATTTCGAAGGCAAGATCACCAGCAGCACCTGCCCGATCGAAGTGGTCAACCCCGAGGACGGCTCCATCAGCAACCAGGTCAAGATGGGCAGCGTCGACGCCGGCCGCTTCACCGCCCCCGGCCAGGAATACCGTGGCAAGTCCTTCGCCCTGCGCGTCGGGGACGCCTCCGCCTGTGGCGGTACCGCGGCGGAAGTGACCTTCAACGGCACCGCCGACCCCAGCGGCAACTACTTCTCCGTGGGCTCCGATCAGGATCCGAGCGTGGCCAAGGGTGTGGCCATCGTGATCCGCGACAAGACCGGCAGCTCGGTCGCCCCCGGCGGCACCTCCGCCGAATACGACCTGAACGCCAGCGGCCCGACCGACATGCTGTTCAACGCCTACTACCGCCGTACCGCCCCGGCCGGCAGCAGCGTGCTGCCCGGCAGCGCCTCGGCCGACGTGCTGTTCGTCGTCGCCGTCAACTGACCGGCCATTACCGCGTTCCCTGGCGGCGACGGCCAGCCGCGCCTGAACCTCGATCAAGCCAGGGCACTCCACGCTGTATTTCAGGCGCGAACCTCGCGCCTGTTCCAGAGGTACTGATCCATGCTCGGTTTCATTCCCCAGGTGGCGTCCTGGCGTCTTGCCGCCGGCGCCGGCACGGCCCTGTTGCTGCTGGCCTCGCACATCCCGTCCAGCCAGGCCGCCCTGAGCCTGAACGCCACGCGCGTGGTGTTCGACAGCGACAAACGCAACGTCTCGCTGATTATCAACAACCCCAGCCAAAGCCCCTACGCGGTGCAGACCTGGGTCAACACCGCCGCAGACGACACCACCACCGCCGTGCCCTTCATGCCGTCGCCACCGTTGTTCCGGCTCAACCCCGGCAAGGAGCAGCAGGTTCAGATCAATGGCCTGCCCAACAACCTGCCGACCGATCGCGAGTCGCTGTTCTACTTCAACGTCCAGGAAATCCCCCAGGCCAGCGGCGTGCAAGGCAATGTGCTGAACATCGCCCTTCGCACCCGGATCAAGCTGTTCTACCGGCCCGTGCAGCTCAAGGAAAAACCCGGTAGCCGCCTCAAGGACCTGCAGTGGTCGGTCCGACCCATCAATGGCAAACCGCACCTGCTGGTGCATAACCCGACGCCCTTTCACGTGTCGTTCAACCGCATCGAGTTGAGCGGCAACGGCCAAGTGGAAACCCTGAACAATCCGGCCATGGTCGAGCCGCTCAAGCAACAGCACTTCGCCCTGGATACGGTGAGACCGGCATCCGGCCTGCGCGTCAGCTTCAACGCCATCAATGACTACGGGGCCGTCAGCGCGCCCTTGCATGCGCCCGTGCAATCGACCCCCTGAGGCATGCCCTCCTGCCCTGCGTGAAAGCCATCATGACTCCATTCTTCCGAGATCGGCGGCCAGTCTGGCGCCGGCGTCTGCGTTACCTGCTGCCCGTGACCGGCGGTAGTGCCCTGTGGTTGGCCAGCCAATGCGCGCTGGCGGAACCGCCCATCGAGTTCCAATCCGGTTTTCTGCACCAGCACCCGGGATATGCCCACGAGGCCGGCAGCCAGGCACTCAAGGCGCTGGGCCAGCAGAACGACCTGGGACCGGGACGCTACCGGGTCGAGTTGCTGATCAACCAGCGCCCCGCCGGCAGCCGGGAACTGGACTTCAGCCTGGACCCCAAGGGCAACCGCCTGCTGCCCTGCCTGTCCGCCGAGTTGCTCGGCACACTGGGCGTAAAACTCGACAGCCTGGCCGAAACCGCGCCTGCACCAGGCGGCTGCGTCGAGCTGGCCCGGGTCATTCCCGGCGCCGACAGCCACTTCGAGGGCAGCCAGTTGCGCCTGGAAATCTCCGTTCCACAGATCGCCATGCGCCGCGACGTCATCGGCTATATCGCGCCGGAGCACTGGGAGACCGGTATCAATGCCGCCTTCGTCAACTATCAGCTCTCGACCCAGCAGAGCCGGCACCGCCTGGGGGGCTCCAGCCACAGCGACGACCTCTACCTCAACGGCGGCGTGAACCTCGGCGCCTGGCGTCTGCGCGGCAATCGTTCGCTGCGCCTGGACGACCAGGGGCGGCGGGAATGGAACAGCGCCTACAGCTATGCCCAGCGCGACCTGCCCGGCCTGAATGCGAACCTGACCCTGGGCGACACCTTCACCAGTGGCGATATTTTCAAGAGCCTGGCGTTTCGCGGGGCCATCATCGCCTCCGACCAGGATATGCTGCCGGACACCCTGCAAAGCTACGCGCCGATCATTCGCGGCACCGCCCAGAGCCGCGCCAAGCTCGAGATCCTGCAGAACGGCTACCCGATCTACTCCACCTTCGTCAGCCCCGGCCCCTATGAAATCGATGACCTCAGCACCGTGGCCAGCAGTGGCGAACTGGAGATCGTGCTGACCGAGGCCGACGGCCAGGTCCAGCGTTTCACCCAGTCCTATTCCACCTTGTCCAATCTGCTGCGCGAAGGGGTCTGGCGCTACAGCACAGCCATCGGGCGCCACAACGCCATCGGCTTCGACTCGGACGCGCCACTCTGGCAAGGCACCCTGGCCGTCGGCACCGGCTGGAGCTCGACCCTCTACGGCGGCCTGATGGGCAGCGATTTCTATCGCGCCGGCAACCTGGGCGTGGCCCGTGACCTGGGCTCGTTCGGCGCCCTGGCGCTGGACCTGACCCACTCCAGCGCGACCATCGACGCCCCGGCGACAGGCAAGGTGCAGGGGTTGAGCTATGCGATGAAATACGGCAAATCGTTCCAGACCGGCACCAACCTGCGCTTCGCCGGCTATCGCTATTCCACCGCCGGCTACCGCGACTTCGAGGAGGCCGTGCGCGAACGCGAACGCGATACCCGCTTCATCGGCAGCCGGCGCAGCCGCCTGGAGGCCAGTGTCTACCAGAAGGTCGGCCGGCAGAGTTCCCTCAACCTGACCGTGTCGCACCAGGATTACTGGCAGACCCACTACACCCAGCGCCAGTTTCAATTCGGCTTCAACACCCACCATCGTGGCGTTTCCTATAGCGTCTTCGCACAACAATCGCTGAGCGAAAGGCCCAATACCCGGGTGGGCGAGCAACGCCAGTTCGGTCTGAGCGTGTCGCTGCCACTGGATTTCGGCTCGTCGAGCATGCTCTCGTTCGACCTGCAGAACAGCGCCGGCCGCTCCAGCCAACGCAGCAGCCTGAGCGGTCAGGCCGACGACAACCGGATCAGTTACCGCACCAGCGTCAGCCGCGATGCCCATGACCGATACAGCACCGCGCTGTCGCTGGGCTATCAGGGCGCCTCGGGCAACATCGGTGCCGGCCTGACCCAGGGCAGCAATTACCGCAACGCCTCGCTCAATGCCAGCGGCGCGCTGTTGCTGCATGCCGACGGCCTGGAAATGGGGCCCTATCTGGGTGAGACCGCGGCCCTGGTCGAGGTGCCGGATATCGCCGGCATCGGCGTGCAGAACGCCGCCGGGGTGATCACCAATGATCGTGGCTTTGCCCTGGTGCCTTATCTGCGCCCCTATCGCGCCAACACCCTGAGTCTGCAGACCGACCAGTTGGGCCCGGAGGTCGAGATCGACAACGGCACGGCCCAGGTGGTGCCGCGCCGGGGCGCGGTGGTCAAGACCCGGTTCGCGGCGCGCACGGTCAACCGCCTGTTGATCACCGCCCTGACCGCCCAGGGCAAGCCGCTGCCGTTCGGCGCCCAGGTCAGCGATGCCCACGGCAATCCACTCGGCACGGTCGGCCAGGCCGGCCAGGTGCTGCTCTCCATCGACCCCCAGGCTCAGCGCCTGGAAGTACGCTGGGGCGAGGATAACGGCCAGGGCTGCCCACTGTGGCTCGACCCGCAACAGCTGGAACAGACCCAGGGCTACTACGTGCAGACACTGACGTGCCAGACCTCGGAACCCACCGCCCCTTCAACGCAGGAAACGACATGAACCGATCGATACGAAAACTGCTGGCCGCCCTGCTGCTAGCGGCCGGCGGCCAGGCCGGGGCGGCCTTCGCCGGCAACGACAGCTGCTACTGGGAGATCGGTAGCGGGCCTCTGGCCTTCCAGGCGCAACTGGGTACCCTCTACGTTCCCCTGAATGCACCGCAGGGCAGTGTCATCGGCACCTTTGCCCGGCACACCTTCAGCAGCGGCGGCAGCTCGCAGTTGGGGTGCCGGATCGAAACCCACGGCGTGGTGCTGAATTTCCAGGCACGGCCCAGTGTCGCGCTGTTCCCGGGCGACTTGCCGCCGGTCAATGGCGAGGATCTGAACGGCAAGGTATTCAATACCAATATTCCGGGCGTCGGGGCCTTTATCAAATTGGGATTCCCCTTCGACGGCAGCGGCCTGAACACCTTCATCCCGGTGGACGGCCGTCCGGTGGCGCCGTTCGACGCCTATCAGGACCAACCCACCGGCCACTTCGCCTTTTCCCTGCAGAGCCTGCGGGCCTGGGTCACCCTGATCAAGACCGGCCCGATTCCCGCCGGTCCCCATTCGCTGGATGGCGGCGAACTGTTCAGTGGCCAGTTCAGCGGAGTGGGCAAAGGCTTCAGTTTCGCCGCCCAGGGCACGGTGATCCAGGCTCAGTGCGGCACCACCGGCAACCCGGTGAGCGCCGACCCGGTACGGCTGGGTGAGTGGGACGCGGCCGACTTCACCGGCCCGGGCTTTGGCACCCCGGCGGTGTCGTTCTCCATCACGCTCACCGGTTGCGAGGCCGACCCCGAAGACGAGAACGTCGCCATGGCGACCATCAGGCTCGATGGCGTTCGCGGCTCGCAACCGATCGACGAAGACCGCGGGATTTTCAGCCTGACCAGCGACTCCAGCGCCTCGGGGTTCGGCATCCAGGTCCTGCGCGGCGATGGCGTGACCCCGGTGGCCCTGGGCACCGAGGTGCCCATGACGCCGATCAGGCCCGGCACGACGGTGCTGGACTTCATGGCCCGCTTCTACCAGACCGAGGCTCGGGTGGAGCCCGGCAATGCCAGGGGAGCGCTGAATTTCACCATCACCTACCGCTAGAAACAGGTATCGGGCGTGTCAGGCGGTCAGCGTCGGAGTCGGATAGGGAAAGTCATACCAGGTCGCCTTGTTGTCGAAGCTGACGTACGGGCGGATCTCGAGCATTTCACCCATCTTGAAACGCTGCAGTGTAGCTTTCGAGATGGTGCCCGCCGGCACCGTCCCGGACGCAGGGACTGAAGCGGCCTCCAGTACCGTGATGGTTTCCTGCCCGCCGCTGGCGAGCAGCCCTATGACCCTCACCCGCAGGAACTGTGAGGTCGACATGTACTTCCAACTGCCCAGGGTAAAGGTCGCCACGCCCCCGTCGACAATGCTCGAAAGCGGCAGCCGGTCGTTCGTGACCTTGTCGCACTGGATCATCGGCAGGTCGGTCAGGCTGGAAATGCTCAGTTGATGGACGGCGGAGGGCAGCGGATCGGGACGGCTGGGCACGCTGACGGCAAAGGAGACGGGAATGGTCTTTTTCAGATTACGCGCGATGTATTCCCTTGGAATACGGTATTCGCGACCGCCGACGGTGGTCGGCGTGTCCGCCTGATAGAAACCGAAGGAACCCGGTTCGCCAAACAGCACCGCCGCGGTTTCATCCTCCGAGATCAGCGCATTTTGCGGGATGATCACGATGGCGCCATTCAGCACGACGTCGGCGGGGTTGGGGTTCAGTTGACTGGCCTGGGGACTGCCCGTGGCTTCCTTCACTCGGGGGTAGCTCAGGTCACGGGGTATTGGCGCCGCCTTGATATCCAGATCGACCCGCGCCGACAACTCACTGCGATTGCCCGCGCGGTCCTCGACCCGATAGCGCGCATAACCTTCGCGGTCACCGAAATCGCGAAACGCCCGTCCCGGATACACCGCTTCCAGTACGGCAGGGACCGGATCAGGCACGGTCAACTGATCGACCCTCAGTTGATCCGGCTCGCCCGTTCCGGTTCTTTCATTCAGGTACCAGGTGATGACATCGCCCGGTCTGGGCCCACCCGCAAGCCCATCGTAAGGGGGGATGATCGCCTTGACCTCATCGTGGTTTTCCGGACGCGCCAGGTAGGCGGCGGTCACGCCATTGAGGCGGATCTCGTCGGGGAAAATCGGTTTTTCGTCGGTCTGGTTCAATAGCGGCTTGGTTTTATCGATGGTCAGCGTGAGCTTCTGCGAGTCGAACTTCTCGCCGTTGGCCAGGGTCAGCTCATACATGACTTCATGCTGACCTTCGCCAAAGCCCTCCACCGGCGCCTCGAAGACCAGATCCGTCTCCGGGACCGGAGCCGTCCATTGCCGGAAGCCAAATTCCGAACTGTCCCATCTGAGTCGGACCGACTCCGGGGTTTGCGGGGTCGGCACGGAGTTACCCCACATGGGGACGATAATCGTCAAAGGCCGGGTCAGCGCCGAAATCGGTAGCAGGTTTTCCTCGCCACCCGGAATGTCCGGCAGCGTGTCCGGAGCCCGCGGAGCCTTCGGTTCCTGGACCTGCTGGAGGGGGGAATGGTTTTTCGAACGCTTGGACTTCGACATTATCGCTCTCCTCGCCCCGGACAGGCAGCCGGGTATAGTGAACCTGACCGCCTGCGCCTTGACCTGTGAAGCTGTTGAACGCCCTGCCGCACGACTACTCAGGTGCGGATCGTCGTTTGCCCGCCGTGGTTTGCACCAGGCCGACCCGGCACTGCCTTACCACTTGTACTCGACGCCCAGATTCACGCCCCACGGCTGCTTGACCTGATTGCCATGGCTGTAGTCCAGGTCGGCATGCATCTGCACCTTGTCGCTGACCTTCATCGTCGCACCGCCACCCAGGGCCAGGCGCGAGGCGGAGAGGTCGTTGTTGAAGGTGGTGTTGTTGACCCGCACGTCGTTGCGCTTGACGAACTCGTTGACCACCGCGGCCTTGAGGTAGGGCTGCACGACCTGCCCGTCGCCCAGGTCGATATCGCGCCCGAACGTGGAACCCAGGGTGCCCAGCAGCGAACGACTATGGTCGCCATGGGCCGTCATGCCATTGTCCAGCGCGTAGGACTTGCCCTGTACCGCCAGGGCCGCGACCTGGGCATAGGGCTCGACGAAATAGCCATCGTCGAGCTTGATATGCCGGCCGAACTCCAGGGTGGTGCCCACGCCGGTGGTGGCGTAGTTGCCCTTGGCCTTGGCGCCATCGCTGAGGCTGACGCTGGACGCGTTCTGGAAACGGTTGAGCTTGAGCACACCGTCGAAGTAGTAGCCGCTGTCGGCATCGAGCCAGGTGGCATAGGAGCCGATGTAGTAGCTGTCGACCTCGCCGGTGGTGCCATGCTTGATCTGCAGGTCGGAACGGCTGTAGCCGCCCAGCAGGCCGATCACCCACTGGCCATCGCCCAGGGCGGGCAACGGCGTGTCGACACCGAAGCTCAGGCCATGCTGGGTCTGCTTGTAGGCCATGCCCGAGTCGGCGGAGACGTCGAAACGGTTGCCATAGGCACGCATCCAGCCACCGGTCTGGCCGTTGTTCATGCGCACCTCGCCCATGCGGCTGCGCAGGGTGCTCAACTCGCCATACCAGGCGGTGCGCGAGGCGTCGAACAGCGAGAGGATCGAGTCGGTGCCGGGGCTGATGACCTTGCTCGAGGCATCCAGGTACCAATCGTTGGCACCGACCTTGATCAGGTCGTAGGAAAAGGTCCCGAGGTCGACCCGGCCATTGAGCAGCGAGAACGACGCATCGCCGGCGGCGGCACGCACCACATGGATCTGCTTGTCGGACAACGGGTCGGCTCCGCTGCTGGCCACCTCCAGGGTATGGCTGCCGGTGGCGGTGCCGGTGATATCCAGGAAGTCGGTACGGCCCGTGGCGAAATCGGTGTGCATGATGAAGTTGCCATTGCCGCTGAGGTTCTCCACCGACAGGGTGTAGAAGCTGCCCGGCTGGCCGAACTGCACCGAGCCGCCGCTCATGGCCAGGTTCTTCAGCTCGCCGTCCTCGACCATGATCCACTTGCCCTGGCTGTTGAGCGTCAGGGTGTCGACGTTTTGCAGGCGTCCGGTCAGGGTCGCAGCGTTCTGCAGGGTGACATTGGCGGTGCTGCCTGCCTCGGCCACCACATCACCGACCAGAGCGCTGTTGCTGACATCGAGATTCGCCTTGGCACCGTCGATCACTTGCAGCAGGAGGCCGTTACTGCCCACCAGCGTCGCGCCATTGCGGACGTTGATCGTCGACTCGTTGTTGCCTCCGGGGTTGTTGACCAGGATCGCCGCCCCGCTGAGGCCTTCGACATGGGTGCCATCGAGCGTCACCTGGGAACCGTTGGAGCTGCCTGCGGTATCGCCGAGGAGAAGTCCGTTGCGCCCGCCGGTGATCGAACCGCCGGTTGCCTGCAGGGTGCCGCCGAAAACCTGCACGCCATCGCTGGTGGCGCCGGACACCACGCTGTTGTTCAACACCAGGCTGCTGAGCCCACTCACCAATGCGCCAGCGGTACCGCCCGCCAGGACACTGTCACTGACGATGGCCGTGGAACCGCTCCCCCCGTCTCCCCGACAATCAGCGCGGTTCTATCACTGGTCACCGTGCTGCCGGCGGCGATCCTGGCGGTGGCGCCCCCTATCAGGGCAACGCCGGTCGCCGCCCCCCCGCTGACCTGAGTACCGCCAAGGTCAAGGCTGGTCCCCACATCCGCACTGATGCCGAGGGTCGAAGCGCCAGTCGCGGTGAGTACCGAAGTGCCCACCAGGCGATAGCTGTCCGGGGCGGTCGTGTGGTCGATGGTCAGATTCTCGTTGATCAGATCCCGCGCCTGAGCGACGTTGCAGAACACCAGCAACGGTATGAACGTCAATGCGGCGGCCTTGCTCCATGAAGAACGACGCCATAGAGAACGACGGGCCGGCGAACTGATCGCACGCACCAGTGGATTGAGGTTGAACACAGAACCGACCGGCATAACGCCATCTGAAAATTGAAAATTCATTGATTTTTAAACCATCGTCACACCCAAAAGGAGGAAAAAGCCTATAGATTCATTAGCTACTGATATGTAGGAATTTTCCTGATAAAGTTAGGAAAATTTCCGATTAAAAATGCCAGCCCTATACAAAAAAAACAGCCAGAGCGGTTATCCACTCTGGCCATTTAAACAACTAGGGCGTCGGCTGCCTGGGCGGTATTGGGCAGGGCTCATCGGATTCGTACATGCCGACTTTAACATCGGCAAATTCCGAAGTAACAAGCTCCCCTGTCTTATCCACAAAGGAGTAAGTTGCCCTTGCTCTTCCACCCGGACTGGTCGTCGGTATATAGATAGGCTTGACATAAGCGTCATAGCCAATACGCCAAACAAATCCCGTAACGGGCCAGTCCGGTCCCAAAGTGACGGGTAGCTCGTATTCTGCAGCGATTTCGCCGTCAGTGGGGTCCGAATGCTGATAAGCCACCCACTTCAATGTGAGTGTATCGCCGGGTCCAAGATCCTTGCTCAGATCCGGTATTCTCAGGCGCACAGACGGATCATCGGGGTCATTCGGGCCACCGGGTGTATAGGGTGGATCGTACAATGCAGGGCAGGCGAGGAAACCAAAATCGTTGACGCCCTCGAACTCCGGAGCATCGGGCCGATAGACCACGGCATTGACATTGACCTCCGTATAAGGCGAACGCTGCCAGTTGCCGGATGTCTTGTCCCTGATCCGATAATGGACAAGCACCTTGGGATCGTTGCCCTCATCATAGATATACTTCCAGGGTATAGTCACCGTTTCGTCTTCGCCGCCTTCATTGCCCTTGAGCGGGATATCGGCTTCCTCGACATGGTAAGCGCCCCAATAGAACTCTATGACCTTTCCAACATCGGCCGTTGTATCGTCATAAAAGGTGAACTCGAACGTCGCATCTTCCCCGTCATCCGCACGCACCAGCACATTGGGCTGACCGGGTGTGCTCTTGCCAAAGACTTCTCCAGGCGTCATATCGGCATTGACCGGGTCGGGCCAATCGATCGGATTATCGGGGCCCGGTCCCGGGACGGAAAAGTACACATCCACCGAACTGGTGAAAGGTCCACGTGGCACCGTACCGCGCAGAAACCGGTAGCCGATGGGGGTCGGTATCCGCCCTCCGTTACTCCAATCGTACTCCTTGATCAGGACATCCTCGGGTACCTTGATCCGCTTTGGCCATGTCGGTGATGAACCGATGGGCTCCGCTGTCAACTTGCTCTGACCCCAGGTCACCTCGATATTGTCGGTCGGTTTATGGGGGGTGAACTGCTCGATAACGACATAGATACCATCAAGCGCATCGTCCTGATTGACAAAGCCCTTGGGTTGGGACTGAGGGACGCTCGGATTTTGAAAGTTGCTGGGCATCACCCCAATCGCCACACCCACCTCTGTCGGATGAGACAATGGACTGCGGTTTCCCGCCTTATCGATCAGTGAATAAGCGACAAAGCAACCGCCATCGCCTTTGTCACGAATATAATCGACAGGAAAGTAAATCTTTCGATCGGCAGGCACATCAATAATATTAACGGGAAGCGGAGCGCCTGGATCATTCGGATCGAATGAAGGGACTTCGGTAACCCACCAGTAGGCTATTTTGTCTTTCGGCTGATAGTCGGAATAATCGGGAATCTCCGCTTCCACACCTGTCGTCTCCGCCGCATCCAGATCAGCATCTTCGAGTGTGTCCGGCAATATCAACTTCAGTGGTTCAGGCCCGCTCGGATAATCGGCGTAAGGAGCTTTAGTATCGCGGATCGCCGGGAACACACCACTGTGATCCGTAATGCCGTTGGCTAAACGAATATCATACTTGATCGAAAAAGCACCTTCGGTATCCCCCCAAACTTCAAGCGGGATATTCATTTCCAAAGGAAAACCTGGCAAATTGTTGCCATCGATGAGCCTACTATCAACCTGTTGATACACACCATCGGATGGGTTGCGTCCCGGCGCCCAGAATAGAAACACCTCATTGTCTTCACCAGGATTTGGAGTATTGGTCCATCTCTGAATACTCACTTTCAATGCCGCATAGTTATACGGCCTGCCGATGGTGCCATCCGCAGGATCGATAACTCCGACGGGAACAGGCAGCACTGGATCTTTAGGCGTTGTGCGACGCTCCGCCAGGGTCTTACGAAACGCCTGCCGCCCCTGGGCCGCAAGCGTCTTGATATCGGAGACTGTCATGTCCTTGCACTCCTCTCGTTCGCTATCAAACCCTGTCTGCCAGGGAAAGGAATAAGATTCGGCAGTCGATCGAGACGACAGTCCACGGACACTTCGGCTTGACTCGCCCGGCCACTGGGGCCTGGACAGATTTAACGCCATGCTCAAGGATTTGGATACTGTCAGAAATGACAGGTTTTCAGCGGTAGTGGCTTTCTGACCTCAGGGCACCTGCTCCGCCCTCCGGGCTGCGCTCGAAGTAACGCCAGGTGGGTCAGCTTGCCGCCCTGGCGACGATGATCAGGCTCGGCTCGTAGATCCGCGGGCAACGGACGGCTGGGGGTGTGCGGGCCGAGAGCACGGTGTACAGCGCCTTCGGGGGGCCGTGGTATATTCGCCTTCCTGCCCTCCAGCCGAAGGACCGCCAGACGGTGACCAGGAAAACCGGCATCCGCGCCCAGCAAGCCGACCAGACCCGCGCCCGTATCCTCAAGGCCGCGGTGAAGGTGTTCGCCCGCGACGGCTATTCCGGCGGAAGGGTCGAGAGCATTTCCCAGGAAGCCGAATCCAACGACCGCATGCTCTACTACTATTTCGGCAGCAAGGAACGCCTGTTCCTCTGCGTGCTGGAACACATCTACGAGCAGTTCAACAAGGCCGAAGGCAAACTGCGCCTGGAGCTCGGCAAGCCCGAGCAAGCCTTGCGTGAACTGGTCGCGTTCATCTGGAACTACTACGTCCGCCATCCCGAATTCGTCGCCATCCTGAGCATTGAGAACCTGCACCAGGGCAAGCACGCCCGGCAGTCCGGGGAACTGCGGCGAATGTCGGGAGAGGCGGTGGGCGTGCTGCGCCCGATCATCGAGGCCGGCCAGGCCCAGGGGCTTTTTCGCCAGGACCTGGACATCAAGCATGTGTACCTGATGATCGCCTCGCTTTGTTATTTCTATAACTCCAACCAGTACACCCTGAGCTCGTTCCTCGGCGAACCGCTGGCGCAGAAGCGAACACAACAAGAGTGGCTGGCGTTCATCAGCGACCTGGTGGTGCGCGGGGTCCTGCTCTCACCTGCAGGAGCGGACTTGCCCGCGACCCGGCCGGCAACCGCCCCCTGACTCAACGGCCTGACAGTGCCCCTGGTTAAGTAGACACTTACCTGCCGATGGCGTTTCCCCGCATCGCCAGGCATGCTGGGCCACCGCAATACAACAATAACTCATTGGGGCAAATCACCATGCAACGCTTTCTCAAGGGCTGCGCGCTGGCGCTGGCCGTCGGCTTGTCGACCGGTTCGCTGCACGCGGCGGACAAGGTCATTCTCGACACCGATTTCAACGTGCTCAACGACGACGGCCAGGCCTTCATCATGCTCGCGCAGCTGCATGCGCAGAAGAAAATCGACCTGCTCGGCATGACCCTGGTCAGCGGCAATGCCTGGGTCGACCAGGCACAGGTCGACGCGCTGAAGGCCGTCGAACGCATGGGCGTGGAAAAGGAGATCGGCGTCTACTCCGGCGCGGCCTACCCGCTGCTGCATGATTTCGCCACTTACCCACAGGAGCAGGCGTTGTTCGGCTCCGGCTGGCCCGGGGCGTTCAAGAACCCGCGGCCGACCTCGGCGGCGCAACTGGTGGCCCCGCCGGACGGCATGGCGACCCATACCCGACTGCGCAGCGAAACCGCCCCGCAGTTCATCATCGACAGCGTGCGCAAGAACCCCCACGAAGTGACGCTGCTGGCCATCGGCCCGCTGACCAACCTGGCCCTGGCGATCCGCCAGGCCCCGGATATCGTGCCGCTGATCAAGCGCATCGTGTACATGGGCGGGGCCATCGAGGTTCCCGGCAACACTACGCCGGCCGCCGAGTTCAACTGGTGGTTCGACCCGGAAGCGGCGCGGATCGTCCTGCGCTCGCCGATCGAACACGTGATCTTCCCCAACGATGTCTGCGAGAAGGTCATCTTCGACGCTTCGGTCTACCAACGGGTGATCGCCGCCAAGGGTGCGGTACCGGAACTGTACCAGAGCGTGTTCGGACCGGAGTTCGCCAAGGACCCGGGCTACCACAGTTTCACCTGGGACAGCCTGCCGGCGTTGTTCCTGACCGAGCCAGGCATCGTCACCGAGTCACGCGAGATGTGGATCGACGTCGACACCCACTTCGGTCCGGACTACGGCCGGGCGCTGGGCTACAGCAAAGGTGCACCGGTCGGTACGCAGAAGGCCAGGGTGGTGTTCGCCGTCGACCAGAAGAAGTTCTGGAACTACTATGTATCGCTGGTGACCTTGCCGACGCCGGTCAGGAAACCTTGAAGATCGTGTAGCCAGAAGCACTGCCAGTGCCAGTGCCAGCAGAGCCGGCGCCCACAGCGAGTTGCGCCAGACGCAAAGTCCGCGCAGGACGCGATGCGTTGTGGGAACCGGCTTGCTGGCGATGGCAGCAGCACGCCCCTCTCTAGAAACTCACATCCGCCGCCTTCATCACCTGCACGAACGCCCCGTTCAGGGTCGCATTGTGATGCTCGACGATGGCGCGAGCCGACAAGCCGGGCGTGTCCATGCAGGTATGGGCGTCACCCACCAGCACCGCCTCGAAGCCCAGGTCCCGGGCCAGCCGGCAGGTGCTGTCGACGCAGTACTGGGTCTTCATCCCGACGATGACCAGCCGCTTCACCCCGGCATCGTCCAGTTGCTCGGCCAGACCGGTTTCGAAGAAACCGCTGGGCCGGGTCTTGTCGAGCAGATGATCCGACGCCGGGTCCAGCTCCAGCTCCGACAGGACTTGCCACGCCACACTCCCTGCCGCGATCGGCGAGCCCTGCGGGCCAGTGTGCCGCAGAGCGAATATCGGTGCCCGGGCCCGGCGCGCCTGCCCGATCAACGTGGTGATGCGTGCCAGCACCTGCTCGCCCTCCCATGGCTTGTCCGGGCCATGAAACAGGCCGACCTGCATATCGATGATCAACAGCGCCGAGCGCTGGGGACTGTGAACCTGCATGGTGTTTCTCCTTCCTGGTGATGCCAGCAGGGGCCGGAAACCAAAAGGCCCCGTCCATTGCTGGCGGGGCCCTGGTTCACTGCGTTTCAATCACTCACACAGCAACCTCGCACCCGCCCTGGGCGGTCGCGGTGGTCGTGGTAGTCAGATGCAGCGAGACGATCTTCATAGGGTCGATCATGCTACAGCGTCGAGGATAATGACAACCCCAGCCACTCTTGAACTTGCACACCGCCTACCGATAGCGTGCAAGCCATGGATGAAAGTCGGGGCTATCCGGACATTTCTACAGAAGACGGCTGCGCCTCGTTCATCGGGATGTCTGCCAAGTCATGTATGCCGGCCGCTGGTGGCCCGTCTGACCACCCGGTCCTAGAAGCGCAAGCGCCAGCGCCCGTTGCGACGCAGGTCGACCACCGACAACGGCTCGATATCAATGGCGTTGAACGAGGCCGGCCCGGCCTGCAACGCATGGAGAATCGCCGCGCGAATCACGAAGGGGTGGGTGACGACAACGAAGTGCCCGTCCTCCTGGAAACTGTCGAGCCAGGCCGCCACCCGGGCGCACAGTGCGATCACCGACTCGCCCGCCGGCGGGGCCATCTCCGGATGGCTGACCCAAGCTGCCAGTGCCTCGGGGGCGTTCTCCTGCAGGTCGCTGAGGCTCAGGCCCTGCCACTCGCCAAAATCGTAGTCCCCCAGCTCCGGCACGATCTCGATCTCGTTGCCCAGGGCCTCGGCGGTCTGCCAGGCGCGGGTTTCCGGGGCACTGAGTATGCGTACCGGCTTTTTCAAGCGGCTGGCCAGTTCGGCCGCCTTGGCCAGTCCCTTGGGCTCGACCGGCTCGTCCAGCGGGAAACGCCCCAGACGCTGAGCCTCGGTTCGGGCATGGCAGACAACGCTGAGCCGGATCGCCATATGGACATTTCTCCCGTTCTGCCCCGCTGCGGGCACACGCCGCACGAGCACTGGTCATTATTGTAAGAATAGAAGCCGGTGAGAACCCGGCACGACGGCGCCACTGTAATCGCATTCTGGATACCGAGCGCGAGTTCCTTCCACGCACGATCGTTTCTCAGACCTGACGCACAATCCCGGGAGAATTTTCAGAGGGCCGACGCCACAGCATCGGACACCTGCCACACAAAAAGGAGTCGGTCATCCCGGCTCCCTTTTTGTCTTGCAGGTGCCAAACGCGTCCATAGCGGCTATTGTGGCCTCCATGCCATTGCGCGGCATCCTCACCTGTTCCCATCATCAAGGTACTGATCGATGTCATCTTCCCGCCTGAAAAAATTCCTCGGCACCGTTGTCCTGCTCGGCGGTTTCGCCGCGACCGATTCCGCGTTCGCCCATGCCCACCTGAAAAGCGAAACCCCGGCAGCCGACAGCACCGTCAGCGCCCCGAGCGAATTGCGCCTGGTATTCAGCGAAGGCGTCGAGGCGGCGTTGACGAAGGTCGAGTTGAGCAATGGCGATGGCAAGGTCGCGCTGAAAGGCATCGCCACCGATCCGGCCGACAAAAAGGTGCTGATCGTGACCCCGGCGGCCGCCCTGAAGGCGGGCGACTACCAGGTCAACTGGCATGCGGTCTCGGTCGATACCCACAAGAGTGAAGGCAGCTACGGCTTCAAGGTGAGCAACTGAGTTCATGCCGGATGCCATGGTCCTGTGTCGTTTCGTGCATTTCACCATGGTCCTGTCGCTGTTCGGGGCCTCTCTGTTCAGGCCCCTGCTGATCGGTTTGACGCCCGACACCGCGCTCGATTCACGCCTGCTCAGGGCGCGCCGCTGGATGGCCGGGCTGGCCTTGCTCAGTGCGACGGCCTGGTTGATGCTGACCACCGTCGGCATGACCGATGACGGGGCGGACGCCATCCGCCTGCCCACCCTGCTACTGGTGCTGGGTAGCACGTTCTTCGGCCAGGTCTGGACCTGGCACCTGGGCTTGAGCCTGCTGCTGTTGATCGCCCTTGGCGCCAACGCACCGCCCACGATCAGCCTGCTGCTGGCCTTCCTGCAACTGGCGACCCTGGCACCGGTGGGTCATGGCGCCATGCTCGACGGGCTGGGTGGGCAGTTGCTGATGTTCAATCAACTGCTGCACCTGAGCGGGGTCGGCGCCTGGATCGGCGGCCTGATGTTGCTGGCCCTGGTGCTGAGCCGCCCGGCCGGGCATGACCTCGAGCGGATCCTGCGACGCTTCAGCAATCTGGGTTATCTGATGGTCGCGGTGATCGTCGTCACCGGCCTGGTCAACGTCCGCGTGCTCACCGGGGCCCTCTGGCCGACACCGTTGTTGCAGGGCTTTGCGTTAATCCTGCTGGCCAAGGTGCTGGTGGTCCTGCTGATGCTCGGGTTGGCCCTGTTCAACCTGGTGATGAGCCGTCGTGGGCGCTTCACGATGCTGCGGCGCAGCGTCACTCTCGAATGGCTGTTGGGCCTTGGCGCGATTCTCGCGGTGTCGCTGCTGGGCACGCTGCCGCCCGTGCTGATGAACTGACCTGCACACACCACAACCCTGTAGGAGCAAGGCTTGCCTGCGAAGCCGTTGGCGTGCTTGAGGGCCTCTTCGCTGGCAAGCCAGGCTCCTACAAGGTCCGTATCGAACTTCATGACCACGCCCTGCCACAACCTGTAGGAGCAAGGCTTGCCTGTGAAGCGGGCAGCGGCCAGGCCACTCATCGTCCATTCAGGCGCAATGGACAAAAAAACCAACTCAGATAGTCATCTATATGAATCCTTCAGGTATATTCCCTGGAAACACGTAACAAGATATTACAATAAGGGGTTTCCGTTGGATCTTTCACATGCCGCGTGGCTCGCCCACGACACCCGCCTGATCCTCTGCTGCCTGGCCGCTATAGCCAGCATCATCGTGCTGATCAGCCTGACCAGACTGCCGCCTTTCCTGTCGATCCTGATCGGTACCTTCGTTGCCGGGCTCGGTGCGGCGTTGCCGCCGGAAGAAGTCGCCAAGGCCTTCAGCAAGGGTGCCGGCAGTCTGCTCGGCGAAGCCGGGATCATCATTGCCCTGGGCGCGATGCTCGGCGCGCTGATGGCCGAATCCGGCGCCGCCGACCGGATCGCCTCGACCCTGCTGCGTCATGCGAAAGGCAAGGCTCTGCCCTGGGTCATGGCGCTGGTGGCGATGGTCATCGGCCTGCCGCTGTTCTTTGAAGTCGGGTTGGTGCTGATGGTGCCGGTGATCTTCGTCATCGCCCGGCAGTCCGGCCAGCCATTGCTCAAGGTGGCGATCCCGGCCCTGGCCGGCATGACCACACTGCATGCGTTGATGCCTCCGCACCCCGGGCCGCTGATCGCCGTCAGCGCACTGCATGCCGACCTGGGCATGACCATGCTGCTGGGCCTGTGCATCGCCGTACCGGCGGTGATTCTTGCCGGCCCCCTATATGGCATCTGGCTGTCGAAACGCCTGGATGTACAGGAACCGGCCGAACTCGGCGCGCTGTTCACCGCCAAGATCGAAACCCGGCGCAAACCGGGCTTTGCCATCTCCCTGCTGATCATCCTGCTGCCGGTGCTGCTGATGCTCGGCAGCACGCTGGCCAAGGTCGCCATGGCACCGCAAGGCAGCCTGGCGATCACCCTGAAGTTTCTCGGTGAACCGCTGATCGCCCTGGGCATTGCAGTAATCGCGGCGGTGATCTGCCTGGGCTGGTCGATCGGCATGGCCCGTGACCAGGTCGGTGGAGTGCTGCGCAAGAGCCTGGCGCCGATTGCCGTATTGCTGCTGACCATCGGGGCCGGTGGCGGCCTGAAGCAGACGCTGCTCGAAGCCGGCATCAGCGACACCATCAGCAAGGTCGCCAGCGGCGCACACCTCTCTTATGTGCTGCTGGCCTGGCTGATCGCCGTGGCCCTGCGCCAGGCGACGGGCTCGGCCACCGTGGCGACCACCACCACCGCCGGCATCCTCGCGCCGCTGATGGCGGGCCTGGCGACGACCCAAAGCTCACTGGTGGCCCTGGCCATCGGCGCCGGCTCGGTGTTCTTCTGCCACGTGAACGATGCCGGGTTCTGGATGGTGCGCGAGTACTTCGGCCTGCAGCTCAAGCAGACGATCTGGGTCTGGTCGGTGCTGCAGACGATCGTCTCGGTGGTTGGTCTGATCGGAACCCTGCTGCTGTGGCAGTGGTTCCAGTAGGTCAGCAGCGCCTGGACTGGCGCTTTCGCGGATAAATCCTGCTCACACAGTGAGCGCCCGGACGCACACCTTGTGCACACCACCCACCCTGTGGGGATTCAACCGCGAACAAGGCCCCTGGGCTGGCCTAGTCCTCTGAATAGGCGAAATTCTTCAGCACTTCGCCATCCATCCGGTAGCGCACCCACTCGCTCTGCGGTTGCGCACCGATGGACTCGTAGAAGCGGATCGCCGGCTCGTTCCAGTCCAGCACGCTCCATTCCAGGCGCCCGCAGTCATTGGCACAGGCGATCTTCGCCAGGTGCCGCAGCAACTTCTTGCCCGCCCCCGCGCCGCGCTGCTGGGGCGAGACATACAGGTCCTCCAGGTACAGGCCATTGCGGCCCAGCCAGGTCGAGTAGCTGAAGAAGAACACCGCGAAACCGACCGGCTCGCCATCGCGCAGGCAGATCAGGCCGTGGGCCGTGGCGCCTTCGCCGAACAGGCTGCGCTCGATGTCCACGACACTGGCGATCACCTCGTGGCGGGCCCGTTCGTATTCGGCCAGCTCGGTGATAAAGGTCAGGATCTGCGGCGCATCACTGGGCCGGGCTTCGCGTATTTCGAGGGACATGGGCGCTTCCAGAATCGATGAAGTCGCCCATGCTATTCGGATTGTGTCGCCACTTGAAACACTTCAGCGAAAATTCGCCGGCAACAGCAGACAGGCCAGCAGCGTCAGCCCCAGGATCAGCAAGGCGCCTACTGCCAGTCCCTGCAGATGGGCCAGCAACATCGCCATGGGCCGAAGGTGCTCCGGGCCCTGCTCATGAGCGCCCATGGCGCAGGCTCTCAAGATCGGACTGCGCCAGGTAGAGCACTTCGTAGACCTGCCCTCCCCGGCTGCGATCCGGGGCGGCCGACGACAGCGTGATACGCAGCAGCCGCCAGTTGGCCGCATCCAATGCCAGGAAGGACGCCAGGGTATCCTCCCGGCTCAGGATCGCCTGGCTCCGCTCTCTCTCGGCCGCCAGCAAGCCGATACGATCGGTCTGCGGCTCGATCGCCCACTCCTCCCGGTACAGCGCCTTCGCCTCGCGCGCCGGGCCGAAGCTGAATTCCAAGGGCAGCCAGGACTCGACCTGCGGCCGCCCGAACGAATCGATGACCACCTGGAAACGCTCGTCCATCAGGAAATGGGCGGCGCCCTGCGGGTCAGCCCACAGGTAGACCGACGCGTAGAGATTGTCCGTGGCGGCGAACACACCCCGCTCGCGGGCAATGAACGCCTTGAACAGCATGCCTGGGGTGCCGTCCCAGCGCGGCCCCAGTTCCCTGGCGCGGCGGCGGATCAGCTCCATGTCGTAGTTGGCGGGCAAGCGGTGTGAATATTGTTTGGCAAACATGACTGCGCTCCTTCGGCAATGACCGGATGTGGATAACCCGGAGCCAGCTTGCGCAAGGTCGATAATTACAACAAGATATCCTCCAATATATGTGTGATAAGAGATGGATATGGCAGACATCGGCAGACCTCTCGATCTCGATACCGTCCAGGCCTTTGTGCTGATCGCCGACTTCGCCAGCTTCACCCGGGCGGCCCAGGCGCTGGACACCTCCCAGGCGGCCATCAGCCTGAAGCTCAAGCGCCTGGAAGAACGCCTGGGTTATCGCCTGCTGGAGCGCACCCCACGCCACGTGCAACTGACGCCCCGCGGCGAGCAGTTCATCCAGGCCGCCCGCCACCTGCTGCTGGCCCATGAGCGAGCCCTGGGCGACATGGAGGCGCCTGAGAACCGCCGGCTGATCATCGGCATCAGCGACCATGTGGCCGGCCCGGACCTGCCACTGTTGCTCAGCCGCCTGGCGCAATACGACCCGCTGTTGATCATCGAGGTGCGCATCGGCTCGTCGCGGGACTTGAGTGCGGCCTTCGACCGCGGCGAACTGGATGCAGCCATCGTGCGCAGCGAAGGCGAGCGGCATGACGGTGAGGTGCTGGTGGTCGAGCGCTTCGGCTGGTTCGCCTCCCCCACCTGGCAGCACACCCCGGGCAGTGTCCTGCGCCTGGCGACTATGGCTTCGCCCTGTGGCGTGCGGCAACTGGCGGTGCGGGTGCTGGACGAGGCGGCGATCGCCTGGACCGAAGTCTTCGTCGGTGGCGGCGTGATGGCGGTGGGTGCGGCGGTCAGCGCCGGCCTCGGCGTCGCCGCCCTGGCCAAGCGGGTGGCACCGGCCGGCGCAATCGAAGTCGGCGAACAATGGGGGCTGCCGCCCCTGCCGATGACGGAGATCATCCTGCATGCACGCCCGACGGATGCCCGCTCGCAGGAAACACTGCGGGCCTTGAGTGCGGCATTTCGCGGGGTACAGGAGCGCTGACGGCCGCTCCGGCAAAACCGAAAATGCTTGATAGCCAATTGCCTTCATGCTTTAAAGGGCGGGCCTGAGAGATGCCCGGAGCGGCGAGCATTGCCTTGCCGCGGCGCACCTGAGTAGGGAACCACTGGAATACAAGACCAAGGAGCAATCGATGCGCATTATCCACGCCTGCCTTCTGGCCGCTGCCGCCCTGCTGGGCGGCTGTGCCGGCAACCCGATGCAGGTGGCCCCGACGCAAACCATCCCGAACGCCGAACCAAACTCCGCGCAGGTCGTCTTCATGCGCTCCTCCTTCGTCGGCAAGATCATCGATGCGTCGCTGTATGACGTGACCGGCGGCCAGACCAAATTCATCGGCATCATGGCCAACGGCAGCAAGATCAACTACCCGACCACCCCGGGCAAGCACACGTTCATGGTGGTTTCCGAAGCCGCCGACTTCCTCGAAGCCGACCTGGCTGCGGGCAAGACCTACTACAGCGTGGTGACACCGCGCATGGGCGCCTGGAAAGCCCGCTTCTCGCTGTGGCCGGTCAGTTCCGACAGCAAGGCCGAGTTCGCCAAGGGCAGCAAGGAAGTCGACAACCTGATCAAGGACACCGAACTGGTCGGCAACTCGCCGAAGTCGCTGTCCTGGTTCGAGAACAACAAGGGCAGCGTTGAAGAGAAACGCGTCGAGTACTGGAAGGTCTGGCAGGAAAAGAGCGCCGAAGACCTGGCCAAGCGCACCCTGCATCCGCAGGATGGCATCTGATCGATTCACTGTAGAGCTACAGAAAAGGCCGGACTCTGTGAGGAGCCCGGCCTTTTTCATCACCCTGGATCGCGGTACTAGATCAGCAGGAACAACGCCAGCAGACCACCGAAGATCGCCCACTTCTCCAGGTAGTAGCGCGTGCGGTTGGTCTTCTTCAGCGCCTTGCCGCGCTGGCGGATGCCGTAGAGCTTGGTAAAGGCCTTGTTGATCCCGCCGGTCTTGTCGCCGTCGCCGTTCGGCGCCGCGGCGGCAGCCATCACGTTGCGACTGAACCAGCGGTTGAATGCCGCCGCCCAGCGGTACTGCATCGGCCGCTCGACGTCACAGAAGAGGATCACCCGGTCCTTGTCGGTGGTGTTTTCCGCGTAGTGGATGAAGGTCTCGTCGAACATCACCGGCTCGCCGTCGCGCCAGTGGTAGTTCTGGCCGTCGACGTTGATGTAGCAGCCCGGATCGTTCGGAGTTTCGAGCCCCAGGTGATAACGCAGGGAGCCGGCGTAGGGATCACGATGGCGAACCAGCCGCGAGCCGGGTGGCAGTTCGGCGAACATCGCCGCCTTGACCGTGCCGATGCTGTTGAGCAGTTCGGTGGTGCGCGGGCACAACTCCAGGGCCGACGGGTGGTTGTCGCCGTACCATTTCAGGTAGAAGCGTTTCCAGCCGGTCTTGAAGAAAGAGTTGAAACCCACGTCATCGGGACGCTCGGACTTCTTGATTTCACCCGCGCGCAGCAGCGCCAGGGCCTCTTCGCGGATTTCCTGCCAGTTGTCCTGCAGAGGCTTCAATTCCGGGAAGTCCTTGACCTCCAGGTAGGGGCGGCTCGGAATCTTCGAGAACAGGTAGAGGAAGCAGTTGATCGGGGCCAGGAAGCTGGAGTGGTCGCTCAACTGGCGGCCCAGCTTGTGCCGGACTTGGCCGCGCAGGTGTACATACGCGATGGACAGTACGTAAACAGCAATGATGATGAGTTTCACAGGCGTCGTCACAAGAGTCGGGAAGAACGCTGCCCTTTGTGCACACAGGTGGCCCGGGGCAGAAACCGGAATCCTGGTGTCGGGAAAGGGAAGCTAACGCAGTAGGGTAGAACAGCAGCCGCGCCGGTTTCCAGTGTTTCCTGTTCAACCCGCCCGGAAAACACCCACAGTATGGATCTCCGTCAATTTTTCATGGATCGACCCGCCGCGAACAGCGTCCCTTTCGCCGCCCGGTGAAGCGCTGAAAAGACCAGGCACCTGTCATTTCTGACAGCTAGGCAAACCGCCCTGTTCAGCGCTAAATCCGGGGTGCCCGTCCGGAATCGGCAAAGGACGTGGCTCACCAGACGGAAAAGGAGACAGCGATGAACAGCGACAAGCATTCCCTGCCCTCTCTATGTGTCGGCGCACGCTCCCAGGCAAGCGGGGTGGAAGCCTACACACAGACCGTGACCCTGTATGAACACCGAGCGGGAGAAACCCACGAACTGCTCTGGCAATACGAAGGTGCAAACCCCGTGAGGGCGCGCTACTTCATCGACAGCCGGCCAGACCGACGTCTGCATGTCAGCACGCTGTCACGTTGTGCTGGTATCAGCGGCTCGGCTGCCCGGCAATATCTCCTTGCGCCACCAGCAACGCATCGACTTCCCCTGTCCCCGGCGCCGTCGCCGGCCCCCAGCGGGTGACCGCAATGGCGGCTGCGGCATTGGCCCGTCGAGCCGCCTCGCTGGCCGTAAGGCCGTTGGCCAGCGCCGCGATGAACACCCCGGCATGGGCATCGCCGGCACCGTTGCTGTCCACGGCCTGCACCTTGAAGCCCGGCACCTGCTCGACCTGCCCTGCCCGGCTGATCCAGCAACCCTGCGGACCATCACGCACCAGCAGCAGCGCCTGTTCCGACAGCAACCGGCCCAACCCTTCCAGCGCCCTGCCGATCTGCGCGGTCCCGGTGAAACGCCGGGCCTCATCGGCGTTGCTGGTCCAGATATCGATGCGCGGCAGCAAGGCAGCCATCGGCGCAACCTCCGGCGAGCCCACCAACGGCCCCGGATCGAACACCACGACCACCTCGCGCGGTAATGCCAGCAGCCAGTCCAGCAGCGACTGGACCTTGTTCGGCTGCAGCAGGCTGTAGCCGCTGACATAGACGTAGTCGTCGCCGCTGACCTGTGTCCGGGCCAGGTCCTCGGCCGACAAGCCGCCCTCGGCCCCGATATGAGAGATGAAGGTCCGCTCGGCGCTGGCATCGGTCACGGCCACGCACAGCCCGGTATCGCGCCGGGCATCAGGCTCCAGCGCCATGCGGATGCCTTCGGCGGTCATCGCCTGACGGGCCAGGTCGCCGAAACGGCCGGTACCATGGCGACCGAGGTAGACCACCGGCAGGCCGTTGCGCTGCGCCGCGGCCATGACGTTGAAACCGCCACCGGTCTCGAAGGTGGCCGAATGGGCCAGGGCATCGCCACCGCTGCCGGGCAGTTGGTCGACAGCCATGACCAGGTCGACGATGACCTGGCCGGTATGCAGCAATCGGGGGTTGCGTCTCACAGGCAGCCATCCTCAGCCATTGGCATTTTCCACGAAGGCGGCACGACGGTCCGCCGCGCCGCCCAGCAGGCCGTAGAGACCGCCTGCAACCAGGAAGGTGACGACCCAGCCCAAACCATTGTGGCCCAGCCAGGAGTCGGACAGGAAACCGCGGAACCAGACGTTTTGCGCCGTGGTGCCGATGGTGGTGAAACTGAAGCCGAGCACGATGGCCACGGCCCAGGAACCGCAGGCACGCCACTCGACGCCGCCGCGATACCAGTAGGCGCTGCCCGGCCCGACGTTCATCAGGTCCCTGGCACTGTAGTACTGGCGGTGCAGCAGATCGACCACGAAGATCCCGACCCAGGCGGTGATCGGTACCGCCAGCAGCGAGATGAAGGTGATGAACGGACCGTAGAAGCTGTCGGCGATCAGCATGAAGTAGATGGAGCCGGCGAAGATCGCCACGATATCGACGATCACCGCATGCACGCGCTTGACCTTGAGGCCAAGGGTCAGGGTGGTCAGGCCCGCCGAATACACCGACAGGTTGTTCGACAGCAGCAGGCCGCCAAAGGCGGTGATCAGGTACGGTACCGCCATCCAGGTCGGCAGCATGTCGCGGATCGCGATGATCGGGTCGTTGGCCTGGGCCAGGTCATGGTTGCCCACCGACAGCAGCCCGCCGAGGGTGATCAGCAACACCAGCGGGATACCTGCACCGAAGGCCGCCGAAGCCACCAGGCGGCCGGCCTTGACGCTCCTGTGCTGGTAGCGCGACATGTCCGCGCCGGCGTTGGCCCAGCCGATTCCGGTGCCGGCGGCCATGGTACCGATGCCGATGATCATCGCGCTCAGCGGGGCCGGCGTGGCATTGAACACCGCGTTCCAGTCGATGGTGGCGCAGAGGAAACCGCCGACCAGGATGTTCAGGGCGCCGAACACGTAGGTCGCCCATTTCTGGATCACCAGCAGGGTCGCATGGCCCAGACCCGAGACGCACAGCGTGAGCAGCACGAAGATGGCGATGAACAACAGCGTCAGCAGCGGCGCGCTCTTGGCCTCGACCGGCGAGTGGAACAGGATCGAGCACAGCGACAGCAGCACGAAGGCCGCCGTGGTGGTGTTGACCGTTTCCCAGCCCAGGCGCGACATCAGCGAGACGAGGGTCGGACCGATGTTGCCGCGTACCCCGAAGATCGCCCGTGACAGGGTCAGGCTGGGTGCACGGCCGCGACGGCCGGCAATCGAGATGACCCCGACCACGGCGAAGGAACCCGCCGCACCGATGATTGCGACGATGATCGCCTGCCAGATCGCCAAGCCACGGAAGGCCACCAGGGTGGCGCCCAGCGGCAAGCCGAGGATGCTGATGTTGGCGGCGAACCAGACCCAGAACAGTTGCAGGGGATGGCCATTGCACTCGGCCTCGGGAGCCGGCTCGATGCCGCGGGTTTCCAACTGCCCGGCACTTTGACCGGCGTTTGATGAGGTCATGTTGTTCTGCTCCTGATGCCATTGTTGTGGTTGTGGGCAATGCACGAGGCGTGGGGGAACGTGCGCCCCTTCAGCCCCGGCGGTCTGCAATCCATTGCGGGTTGTTGCGTCAGGCGGTACGCAAGGCGATCAGGCCCTGGACCAGCGGGACCAGTTCCAGACCGTTGACTTCGATGATTTGCGCGATCAGTTCGGCCGGCCAGCACTCCAGGCCGTCACAGGCGCCGAGCATGGCACCGAGGATGCCGGCGATGGTATCGGTGTCGCCGCCGATACTGGCGGCCAGGCAGATGGCGTCAAAGGCACTCAGTTGGCCGCGGGCCACGCGCTGGGCCAGGGCAAAGGCGACCACCACCGACTCCTGGCTGGCCACGGAGGTACCGACCACGTCGTAGAGCAGGTCGGCCAGTGCCGAGTCGGCGCAATCGGCGACCAGCTGCCGGGCCCAGCGCAGGCGCGGGCCGATGCGGCCACCGGCGACCCAGTGCCCGTGCCGCTCGGCGACAAAGGCCATCTCGGTGCCGGCCTCCAGCGCATGCACCAGGCCCTTGCCATTGATCCCGCTGGAGATCACCGCGGCCACCGCCGCGGCACTGGCGATGCCCAGGGTGGTGTTATGGGTCACCTGGCAGGCCTGCACCACCGCGTCGATAAAGTGCTGGGGCCGGGCGATGTCGGCGGCGATCCCCACCGGCGTGATGCGCATCGCCGCACCGTTGGTGGTGCCGTAACGGCCGGCTTCTTCGGGGCTGTGGCCGGCGAGGATCATTTCGATCGCCCGCTTGGTCGAGGGACCCAGCAGGTCCTGGGAACCCTTGGCCTTCATCACCGCCTCCCAGGCGATCAGCCGTTCGGCGAGCACGGCGGGCTCGATATGGCCCTGGCCATCGATCAGCAACTGACCGACCAGGATCGCCTGTTCGGTGTCGTCGGTGATGGAGCCGGCGGGCATGTTCGGCGCGATCGGCTGATCCGGGCCGGCCTCCACCAGGGTGCGGATGCTGCCGAAACGCGCCTGGATCTGCGCGCGGCTCAGGGACTGGGTCGGCATGCCGAGGGCATCGCCCAGAGCCAGCCCGTAGAAAGCGCCAAGGGCGCGGCTGGTCGGGGTCATGTCGGGTTTCCAAAAGCCAGGTGCAGGCGGAAATGCTGGGGGTCGAGCAGGCTTTCGACCTGCTCCATGAAACGTCCCTGGCGGTCGTAGGTGGTGCGCAGGGCCTTGAGGAAGACCGTACCGACCGGGCGGCCCAGGCGTTCGGCTTCCACTTCGCCGAGGGGTTCGGCGCCGATCCACTGGTCGCCGTGCTGGCCGATGAAGCCATGGGCGGCCAGGGTGATGGTCAGGGAGTCGTCGATCAGGCCGGTTTCGGGCAGGCGTTCCAGGCCGCCGCTGGCCGGCATCAGCGAATATTCGAGGGACACCACGACCCCTTCGGGGTCGCGCCGACGCCGGTCGAGGGCGATGAACTGCTCGGTGCCGTAGCGGCTGAGCAGGTCCGGCCGACGCACGGCCTCAAAGCGCAGGATCTCGGTGTCGATACGCGCGCCGGTATCGGCCAGGGCCTGGGCCCAGCCGGCCCCCTGGTCGAGGGTCATGCCGTCGTAGGTGACGATCGAACCGACGCCGCTCTGGGTGGCGATGTAGTTGCGTCGCTTGAGCTCGGCCAGGGCTTCGCGCAGCGTGCCACGGCTCACCGAGAATTCTTCGGCCAACTGATGCTCGCCCGGCAACAGAAAGCCGTCTTCGAGAAGACCGCTTTCGATGCGCCGGATGAGCTCATCGACCACCCGTTTTTTCTTGTCAAATCGTACATGTCTAATCATGTACAATTTGATAACCGAAACAGCGGTCTGGCTGCAAGAAATTTATCTTGCCGGAAGATGAATGGTGGTCTGACGAACGGGTTCAGGAGGCCTGCGCAGCCTGCGGGAACGGACTGGCCCACGGGCCACCGGGGTCTGTAGGAGCAGGGCTTGCCCGCGAAGCTCCTGGCGATCTCAAGGCCGCTTTCGCGGGCAAGCCCTGCTCCTACAAGAGGGCGACAGCAAGAAAGCGCACAAAAACCCGGTTCCGGGAGGCCTCAGGGCTCAAGGCCAATGGGGAAGAATTCGCCGCCGCTCCACACGCCCAACCAGGATTGGCCATCGATCTGCCGCGTCACCGCCAGGTCGACCAACTGGTAGAACACATTGCGGTGAATCAGCGCCTCGAGGTTGCTGCGCACAAGGAGGTAGGGTGCCGGCTCTTCGCTGTGGGGATCGATCAGCACCCGGATCGGATGTTCGGCACCGGCCGTCACCTGCTCGTCGACCTGAGTGGTGAAACGCAGTTGCTGCGCCTCACCCTGCCCTTGCACCTCAAGGGTCACCGCGACAAACGGCGCATCGTCGACCTTGATGCCCACCTTCTCCACCGGGGTGACCAGGAAATAGTCGTCACCCTCGCGGCGCAGGATGGTGGAGAACAGCTTGACCATCGGCTTGCGCCCGATCGGCGTGCCCAGGTAGTACCAGGTGCCGTCGCGGGCGATGCGCATGTCGATATCGCCGCAGAAATCCGGGTTCCACAGGTGAACCGGCGGCAGCCCCTTTTCCGTCCCGGGGATCTGCGCCAACAGGTCGTTGGCCTTGCCTGATTCACTCATGTCCGCTCCAAAATGACTTACTGATCGCTCAAGCCCAGCAGGCTACGGGCATATTCTGCCAGCGGTTTGGCGATCAGGTCTTGCGGTTTGTTGTCATGGAACGTCAGTAAACCGCCACGGCTCCTGATCCGTGCGGTGTCGATCAGGTACTGGGTACTGGTCTCGATCAGCATGATCTGGATCACCCCGGTGTCAACGCCAAGGCGGTCGACAGCTTCCTGGTCGGCCCATTCGTCATAGTTGCCGATCCGGTCGTCGGCCTTGGCGAAACGGGTGTACAGCAGGTAGTGGGCACCGGCCGAACGGGCCTCGGCCATGGCCTGGTCGAGGCCGACCGGGGCGCGGGCGCGGCGGACCATCGGGAAGTATTCGACGAAGCCGTTGAAGGCTTCTTCGGCCACCACGTTGGGCCGTGGGTAGGCGCTGCCGGGCGGGGCGAACGCGCCCTGGGCGATGTAGATAAAGGAGTCCGGCTGAATGCGGAACGAGTGGATGCGGCGCGTATCGCTATGATCGAGCAGCCCTGCGTCGCTCATCTGATAACGAGCCCCTTCTCCCAGATCGCTGACTTTCATGCAGCCGCCCAGCGCCAACAGCGCCAGCAGCATAACCAGGCTACGCATCCTAATCCTCCAGAGGCCGGTGACGGAAAACCGGCGAACAGCCCCAGGATGCAGCTTCCGCGCCAGATTGATGGGGAGTCGGGATTTGCAGGACAGCGGCGGCCTTGTTCGCGGATCAATCCGGTGCCCACGGGTTTGTGAGGCATCTACAAGATTGGTGATCACCGCAGTGCCCCCTGGGGGCCGGATTCATCCGCGAACGGGGCCCACAGGAAGCCCGGCCGATCACCCACCAATGATCTTCATCACCGTCGCGCCACCGGAAAACGCCACCGACTGCTTGTCGCCCAACGCCCGGACCAGCAGGCGCTGCAACGCCGGCAGGGCCTCATGGCGCGGCTTGTCCAGCAGGTCGCCGACATAATGCCGGTTGCTCGATGACAGGCAGCCATGCAGCCACCCCGTGGAAGACAGCCGCAAGCGCGAACAGGTGCGGCAGAACGGCACGCTTTCGTTGGCGATCACCCCGAAATGACCGCGACCGGGAATCTCGTAGCGCACCGCGGTGGCATCCACCGGCGCATTGGCCTGCAAATAGGCGTAGCGTTCGCCGATCAACTCCAGCAACTGCTGGAGGCTGACGAACTGCTGAAGAAAGGCGTTGTGGTCACTGGCCAGATGCCCCATGCGCATCAGCTCGATGAAGCGCAGCTCGTAACCGCGCGCCAGGCAGTAGTCGAGCAGCGGCATCACCTGGTCCAGGTTCTGCCCGCGCAACGGCACCATGTTGACCTTGATTTTCAACCCGGCCGCCCGCGCCTGCTCCATGCCATCGAGCACGCTGGCCAGGTCGCCGCCCCGGGCGATACCGCGAAAGGCATCCGCATCCAGGGTATCGAGGGAAACGTTGATCCGCCGGATCCCCGCCTCCAGCAGCAGCGGCAGCTTGCGCGCCAGCAGTTGGCCGTTGGTGGTCAGGCTGATGTCGTCCAGCCCCAGCTTGCCCACCGCGCCCATGAAGGCCTCCAGCTTTGGACTGACCAGCGGTTCGCCACCGGTGATGCGCAGCCGCTCGATGCCCGCCGCCTCGATCAGGTAGGCAACCCCACGCGCCATCGCTTCGGCCGACAACTCGTCCTGGGCCGCCACCAGCCGCTTGCCATTGGGCACGCAGTAGGTACAGGCGTAGTTGCAGGCGGAGGTCAGGCTGATACGCAGATTGCGAAAACGCCTGCCTTGACGGTCAACGATCATGGGACACTCCGACGGAGGACTTGGAAACTTGCAGACTCGGACCCCGCAGGAGCCGGCTGGCTGGCGATGGCAGGATGTCAGACGGCAAATCCGTGACTGACAGGTCGCTATCGCCAGCAAGCCGACTCCTACAGGTGCAGCGTGACATCAAGACACCGCACCCGCCAAAACCTGACTCCAAAATCAGGTTTTGGCAAGTTGTTTCTCGGAAGTCCCTTCCAGTGACAAGTATAGAGCTCAGGCTACCGAATGATCGGTGTCGCGCTTGCGCTTGTTGCCCATGCGCACGCCGATATCCATCAGGAACTGGAAGAAGCCTTCCTGGTCTTCCAGCACGTTGCTCCAGAACGGCGAGTGGTACAGCGCGACCGCGCCGTGCACCAGCGCCCAGGCGGCACAGTAGTGGAAGTACGGAGGAACGTCCTCGAGCTTGCCTTCGCTGATACGGCCCTTGATCAGCAGGGTCAGGCGTTCGAAGTTGGAGGCGCGGATCTTGTGCAGTTCCTCGACCATCTCCGGGACCTGGTGGCCCTTGACCACCTTCTCTTCCAGGCGGTCGAACAGCCGGTAGCGCTGAGGGTCGCGCATGCGGAATTCGAAGTAGGCACGGGAGAGTGCTTCCTTGTCCTTGTCGACGTCGGCCGAGTGCAGCAGCTCGTTCAGGTCGCGCTCGTAGTCGAGCATCAGGCGCAGGTAGATCTCCGCCTTGGACTTGAAGTGCTTGTAAATGGTGCCTTTGCCGATACCGACGGCATCCGCGATCATCTCGACGGTGACACTGTCTTCACCCTGTTCGAGGAACAGCTTTAGCGCGGTATCGAGAATTTCCTGCTCGCGGCGACGAAACTCACGGACCTTACGGGGTTCTTTGTGCATAAGAAAAAGGTCTGTAGGGGCAAAATCGAAGCGAAGTATTATGCCTGAGCCGCGCCAAATTGCACGAATCATCAGCGGCTTTTCGTTTTCACTGTCGACGAATCAGCCTTCGCCAGTCAAAAAGTCTTCGTTCGGGTCACGCTGCGTCGCTCTACGACAAGGCCCGCGCCCCGGCTGAACATGTGAGAACTCAAGGGAAGCGGATGTATTCCAAATCTGTTTAAAAAATGAGCAGGCCTGACTGGACGTACCGCGATACTGACCAATACTTCAAATGTCGACGGGCATATCCCCCAAGTGTCACGTCGATAAAGGTGCCAATGGACCGCGCGCCTTTGTTTTACTCCTAATGGTCTTGACCCGGATTCACCCCCAGAACCCGGGTTTTTTTTGCCTGCGATTCGAGCCGGCGAACCCTCAGGCCACATGCGCCAGCGGAAACAGTCGCTTGAAGTTCCCGGTGGTCTGCTCGGCCAAACGCTCGTAAGGCACGCCCCGCAACATCGCCAGGTATTCCGCCACTTCCCGCACGTACTGCGGCAGGTTCGGTTTGCCGCGATGGGGAATCGGTGCCAGGTACGGCGAGTCGGTTTCCACCAGCAGACGGTCGGCCGGCACCTGCCGTGCCACATCGCGCAGCGCATCGGCATTGCGGAAGGTGACGATGCCCGACAGCGAGATATAGAAACCCAGGTCCAGCGCGGCCTTGGCCATATCCCAGTCCTCGGTGAAACAATGCAGCACGCCCGCCTGGGGCAGTTGCGCTTCACGCAACAGTTGCAGGGTATCGGCACGGGCACCGCGGGTATGCACGATCACCGGCTTGCCGGTCTTGCGTGCCGCCTCCAGGTGCAGGCGGAAAGATGCCTGCTGGACCTCGGCCGCCTCCGGCTCATAGTGATAGTCCAGGCCGGTTTCGCCAATCGCAACCACCCGCGGATGATCGAGCTCGCGCAGCAGCCAGTCGAGGGCCGGGGTCGCGTCGGGCTTGACGTCCAGCGGGTGCACCCCGACCGAACAGTCGACATCGGCATAACGTTCGGCCAGGGCCTTCACCTCGGCGGCGTTGTCGGCGCTGACGCCGATGCACAGGAAATGACCGACACCGCGCTGGCGCGCCGCCTCCAGGGCGGCGTCCAGAGAGCCCTGGTGCGCGGTCAGGTCCAGGCGGTCGAGGTGGCAATGGGAATCTACAAGCATGGGAAAGGTGGCAACTACATCGTATGAGTGGGACGGTCGGACTTCAGGGCACCGGCCAGATGGGTTTCGATCTTGCTGCGGGCGGTGTTGTCGCCGTCATTGAACTGCACGCCGATACCGGCGGCGCGATTGCCCTGGGCGCCCTTGGGAGTGATCCAGGTGACCTTGCCGGCGACCGGAATCTTCTCCGGCTCGTCCATGAGGTTGAGCAGCATGAACACCTCGTCGCCCAACTTGTAGCTCTTGTTGGTGGGGATGAACAGGCCGCCGTTCTTGATAAAGGGCATGTAGGCCGCGTACAGCACCGACTTGTCCTTGATGGTCAATGACAGGATGCCGTTGCGCGGGCCAGGACCAATAGGTTCGTTCATGCGGACTCCCGAAATGCGGATAAGTCGATTCTACCTCAGTTTTGAGCAGGCAAAGCGGCCCACTGCACCAGCAGGGCCTCAAGCAGCAGTACCCGGTTGAGATTGGCCTTGCTCAGAACTTTCTGGCGCTGGGCGAGGATCCAGTCCTGGATATTCAGGACCTTTTCCCTCGACGCCTTCTGGGCCAGGTACTGCACCACCTTGCGCATGTCCGGCAGGCCGAGGCCCTCCTCGTCCTGGGTCAGTTGATAACGCAGGATCAGGTTCGACCAGTCGCAGAACCAGTCGAACAGCAGCAACAGCGAAATGGCGTTCCAGCCTTCGGCCAGCTGAGTCGCCGACATCTGCTGCTTGAGCAGTTTCTTCACCCCGTCGACCACCTGCGCCCGTTGCTCGCGTACGCCCTGGGCCTGCAGGTTCGCGGCCGCCAGTGGCGAGCCCGCCGCCAGGGTCAGCAGTTCCATCCGCTCCTCTTCGCTGCAGTCGGGCAAGGCCGTGGCCAGCCATTGCAGGCTCATCGCCTCGCCCGGCAGCGGGCAGGCCTGCTGCACGCAGCGGCTGCGCACGGTAGGCAGCAGCCGACTGGACTGGTGGCTGACCAGCAGCAGCACGGTATCGCCGGACGGTTCTTCCAGGCTCTTGAGCAGGGCGTTGGCGGCATTGATGTTCATCGACTCCACCGGCTCGATCAGTACCACCTTGCGTCCCCCCAGTTGCGCGGTCTGGGCGACGAACGCCACCAGGTCACGCACCTGGTCGACCTTGATCGCCTTGTCCGCTTCCTCGGGCTCGAGGATGTAGTTGTCCGGGTGGCTGCCGGCCGCCAGCAGCAGGCACGACTTGCACTGCCCGCAAGCCTCCAGGCCCGCCGGGCTCTTGCACAGCAGCAGCGCCATCAGCCGCTCGGCCAGCGCGCGCTTGCCGATCCCGGCCGGGCCATGCAGCAGATAGGCATGGGCATGCTGGGTACGGCCGGCCAGTTGCTGCCAGAGGGTGTCCTGCCAGGGATAGGCTTCAGCCATGCTGCAACCCCGTCGCAATCACGCCCCGTGGTGCGCCAGCCTGTTGTTTTATCTTGATAAAAAATCTAAACACAGCAGTATGGGTATCCTTTCGACAACAGGTGAACAGGGAGGCCGTCCGCGCCGGTCGCCCTGGCAAGGCTTCAGGAGCAACAGTTTGAGAACCATCATCGGGCTCGCCGCACTCGCCAGATCCGGCAAGGACACGGTAGCGTCAATGCTGCTCGCACAGGCGGAAACTGCCGCCTTCGCCCTGGCCGATCCGCTCAAGGTCGGCTGCCAGGCCCTCTTCGGCCTGAGCGATGAACAAACCTGGGACGATACAGTAAAAGAGCGCAGGATTGACCTGTGGAACCGTTCCCCGCGCGAGTTCTTCCAGCAGGTCGGCACGGAGTGGATGCGCAATCATAACCCAGACCACTGGTTGCAGCGGGCGGATCGCGAGATCAATCCACCGCGGGACGACAGCACCTGGTCGGGCACCGCGGACCTGTCCGCGACCGACGCCCCCTTCCGCCTGGCGGCCCAGGCCTTCTTCGATTTTTCCGATGGGCAGATCTGGGACCCACAGCATTACGCACAAGTCGATCCGAGCTGGGACATTTCGCCACGGGATGCCGTTGCCCTGATCGAACGGCACGCCCTGGCCTTCGACCCCGACTATGCGGCCAAACGCGGCCAGCTGCCGCTGACCCCGCTCAAGCGCCGTCCTCCCCTGCCGGCGAGCGCCTCGACGATCATCATCAAGGACATCCGCTTCGAGAACGAAGCCCGGTACCTGCGCGAACACCATGGCGTCATCTGGCACATCGCCCGCCCCAACCTGCAGCGGGTCAATGCCCACTCCTCCGAACTGGGCGTGGCGCGCCTGCCCGAGGATGTGCTGATCGTCAATGACGGCAGCCTCGAACAGCTACAGGAGACGGTGATACGAGCCTGGCAACACCACAAGACCGCCCAACAGGCACATTGATAATCCTGCCGCAGCCCACGCCCCTATAGTAGCCTGGCTTGCCAGCGAAGGGGCCGGCAAGCCCGCCGCCCCCCCCTCGCGGCTTCAACCCAGCGGCTCGAACCGCTCGCCAACGAACACCCGTCCGGCGTTGCCACGCTCCAACTGGTGGTGCAGCAAACGCCGCGCGGCCCGTGCATCGGCCGCGTCGCGCTGCGCCAACGCCTCCAGCTTCAGCGCGATCAGGCCCAGCGCCAACCGCTTGTTGGCGTGCTGGCTGCGCTCGGACTGCACCTTGACGCTAATACCGCTGGCCAGGTGGGTAGCCCGCACCGCCGACTCGGTGCGATTGACATGCTGGCCGCCGGGACCGGAAGCACGCAGGGTCTCGAAACGGATTTCCCCTTCGAGCCCCAAGGCCGGCTCCGGGCAGCGCGCCACACCGATGAACCAGTTCTTGCGCGGATGGCGCGGCCGGTAGGGGCTGGTCGCCCGCCACTGCAACGTACCCGTCCATTGCGCTGCCAGCGCTTCGGCGTCCGAGCCTTCCAGACTCAGCAGCACCGAACGCAACGTACCCGCTCGCGGGCCTGCCTCCTGCTCCAGCAGTTGCAACCGTACGTCTTGCGCCTCGGCTTCCACCTGCAAGCGCCCCAGCGCCCTGGTCACCGCCAGGCAGCATTCCTCCGGTCCCTGGGCAGCGGAAAATTGCAGCAGAATCATCAGCAGCACTCCCCGCGGGTTTTATAGGTCAACACCGGAGCCAACCGTGCCAGCGGTCGCACCAGGCCGGCCCGGACCAGCGTGTCGACGATGCTGTCCACTGGCTTGTAGGCCTCCGGCGCCTCCTCGTAGATCAACTGCCGATCCTCGCAGATCACATGTCCCCCCAGGCGGGTGCGCATCAGTTGCGCCGGGCTGAAACGCCGCGACAACCGGTCCTTGCACTCGCTGCGCATCCACTTGCGGCCGGCGCCGTGCGCCAGCGACAACAGGCTCAGCTCGCTGGGCAGCGGCTCCACCAGGTAGGTGAAATCCCCACGCGAACCGGGAATCGCCACCAGGCCGGCATCCGCCGGCGTCGCGCCCTTGCGGTGCAACCAACCGTCGAGGCCGCCGATGCGGGCCGGCGACACCAGGTTGTGGTTGACGTCCAGCAGTGGCTCGCCATTGGCGCGCAAGCGCTCCAACATGCGCTGCGCAATCAGCCGCCGGTTGGCCTCGGCAAAGCGCAGGCCCTCGTTGTGGCGGGCCAGGTAGGCGAGGAAATCGGCACTGCCCTCCAGCAGACCGGCGTGGCCGTGCCGGTCCACTTGCTCGCGCAGAATTGCCTGGCCCAGGCCGCGCGAACCGCTGTGCACCAACAGCAGCAGGCGCTTGGGGTCCAGCGCCAGCGCGGCGGTGCGTTCGGTGTCGTAAATCTGCTCCACCCGCTGCAGCTCGGCGAAGTGATTACCGCCGCCGATGGTGCCCAGCGCGGCGTCGAAACCATTGGCCGGCAGCCCCAGCGCCGCCACCCGCTCGCGCCAGTCCTCGTCCAGCGGGCGATCCAGGTTGCCCAGTCGCTTGTCCAGCTTGTCGGCGCTCAATTTGCCAACGGCAAGGTCCGTTCGCCACAGCGCCATGCCGCAGCCGATATCACCGCCGATCAGGGCCGGATAGAGGCGGCCAACGGAGAAGAAAGCCGCGCCCACCGGATAGCCGCGACCGGGGTGCAGGTCCGGCATGCCGGCCACCCGGGCCATGCCCGGCAGCGCAGCGGTGGTGTGAAGTTGCTGGATCGCGGTGCCCTCGATCCAGGTGTCGTCCGAGGCCAGCAGCGTGACGGTCTCGGACAGGGTTTGCATGCAATTGCCCATGAATAGTCCCATCCATCCGGCAGGACGCCGACGGCCTGGCGCGGCGAGCGCGCAGGCGCAATACGGTCCCGAACCGGACGGTTCAGTAAAACGAAATCAACAGATGAATTGGCTAGGGCAGAGCCGGGGCCGAAGGCCATTCGACATGCGCGGCACTGATGCCGGGCACGGGGGAATTCAAGCTTGGGCGCGCTCTGCCAGGGAAGATGCGGTGTTTTGCATGATGGTCTCCTTGGCTGCGTGGTGGAAGAAAGGCCGGCATGCTAACGCAGAAGTCGCGACGACACAACGCACCTGCGTCGTGGCTCCGGCGATGGCTCGTACTTCAGGATGTAAAAGCGGCGACCATACCGTGTACCCGCGCTCGATCCTGGCCGGTCGAGCGCTACCCGGGCCCTAAGGGCGGCCTCGGGCGAATCCTCTCAGTTGCGCTGCAAAAGCGTATTGGGCGCCACGCCAAAGGCCTTGCGAAACGCATGGCTGAAATGGGAGAAATCAGAGAACCCGAACTCCAGCGCCGCTTGCGACACCGTACGCACCTGTCCGCGCTCGATCGCTTCACGGCTCGCGTTCAGGCGCTCTTTCCAGATTTCTGCGACCGGGGACTTCTGGTGACGCGCGAACGCCCGCGTAACGGTGCGGGTGGATACATTGTGGGCTTGCGCGATGACGTCGATCGACAGGTCCGGCTCGGTCAGGTGCCGCCGGATGTATTGCATGATGCGGCCGTAGAGGTCCAATTCCTGGTGGGTGGTCTTCAGGTCCTGAAGTTCCAGGCTGATCACCAGCAAGTCAATCAATGCGCCTGTATAACGATTCGAGATGCGCTCATCCTCCAACGACCTCGGTGCGCTCACCACCTGACGCAACATTTCACGCAATGGAATGACGCCGGGACGCCGGTCGTCGAGGACCATCGCGGTGTAATCGGCCACCCGTGGCAAACGCTCGGTCAACAAGGCCCGAGGAACACGGACCAGGTGGTTTTCGGTACCACCCAAACTGAATCGAAACGCCTGGGTTGCGTCGTAAAGAAACAAACTTCCGGTGGCCAGGCTGGCTTTTCTTCCGCCCTGCTCGATTTGTCCATGACCATTGCGGGAGAAGCCCAACCATAAATCCTCGGCCGGACCGCTGCGCAGGTGCCGTTCGGAACGTTCCCAGTAATGCAGCGGCGAAGACAGCGAAAAGATGTCCAGATCGCCGATGGCATTGACTGCGAGCTGGCCATCAAAACTGCTCTGGGACAGGGGTTTGCTATCTGCCGCCAGACAATGGCGACACACCACCTCCTTCCAGTAATCAAAGCGACGGGATGCTGATACGGCAAGGGTCGAATACTGAGCGCTCGGGTTCATGACACTGACCTCGACAACGATGCAATAGGCGCGCGGGAAGTTTTGACTTGCAGCCAATCTTCAGCCACCGATAGCAATTAACAGGCCAGGCAGTTGCGGAACTCCCTCAGTGCGCTGCCGTGCAACTTCCATCGCGAGCTTCGCCTGGCTGCGGTGCCGCTGCCTGCACCGCCCTCCCCATCGGGAAGCACGGCAGGTCACACAGTCGGGCCAGATGCACCAATGCGGACCATGGGAAGGTCATTTTCAGCCTTGTCTTTTCCAACCAAACGGTTGTCTCGTCAAACAAAGCGTCCCCTCGCCGTCCAGCCTAATTTCCACCTCACAGCAGCTCATACCCTTCTGACGAGGCACGCCATGCATCGACACGGTTCACAACGACTGGCTGATTGCTCCTGGCTTCTGCAGATGCGCGACCTCGCGCCTGAAGAGTCGGCCTACTGGTTGATTGAATGGGGGGCCATGAAGCTGCTGCACCGGCGGCAGATCGCCAAGCGCGACCAGCCGCTCAAGCGCTGAAACCCCGCAGGCCTGAACGAAAATAACGAGGAGCGCAAGATGGAATCTGCAATCGACAAACATCTCAAATGCCCACGCACCCTGTCTCGCCGGGTACCCGACGAGTACCAGCCACCCTTTCCCATGTGGGTTGCACGCGCTGGCGAGCAGTTGGAACAGGTGGTGATGGCCTACCTCGGCGTGCAATATCGCGGCGACGCCCAGCGCGAGGCCGCGTTGCAGGCGATGCGTCACATCGTCGGCAGTTTCAGCCTGGTCGATGGCCCCCAGACCCATGACTTGACCCACCACACCGATAGCAGCGGCTTTGATAACCTGATTGTGGTCGGATACTGGAAAGACCCTGCCGCCCACTGTCGCTGGTTGCGTTCACCCTCGGTGAATGACTGGTGGAATTCGCCGCAGCGCCTGGGTGAAGGCCTTGGTTACTTCCGCGAAATCACCGCCCCGCGCGCCGAGCAGTTCGAGACCTTGTATGCCTTCCAGGACCACCTGCCCGGTGTCGGCGCGGTCATGGATGCGATCAGTGGCGAGATCGAAGAACACGGTTACTGGGGCTCGATGCGCGACCGCTTCCCGCTCTCCCAGACAGACTGGATGCAGCCCACGAGTGAGCTGCAAGTGGTCGCGGGGGACCCCGCCAAAGGTGGTCGGGTCGTGGTCCTGGGGCATGACAACCTCACCCTGATCCGCTCCGGCCAGGACTGGGCGGATGCCGAGGCAGACGAGCGCTCGCTGTACCTCGACGAAATTCTGCCGACCCTGCAGGACGGCATGGATTTCCTGCGTGATAACGGCGGCCCCTGGGCTGCTACAGCAACCGGTTCGTGCGCAACATCGATATGGACGGCAACTTTCTCGACCTGAGCTACAACATCGGTCACTGGCGCTCGGTCGAGAAACTCGAGCGCTGGGCAGAATCGCACCCTACCCATCTGCGTATTTTCGTCACGTTCTTTCGCGTGGCCGCGGGTTTGAAAAAATTGCGGCTGTACCACGAGGTGTCCGTGTCGGACGCCAGGAGCCAGGTATTCGAGTACATCAACTGTCACTCGCAGACCGGCATGTTGCGCGACGCGCTGCCGCCAGCCACCTGAAGTCCATCAGCGTTTACATCCCCCCATTTCAGCCTCCTTGCCACTCTCCTCGGGTGGCACGGCCTCCCTGTGCGAGGAATAAATGATGAACAAGATCCGACTGCTGACACTTTCCACCCTGTTACCCGCGCTCCAGGTGAATGCCGGTGAAGTGGCCCCTGGCGATTACGAGCAATACCCGGTCGGCGCGACCATTGGCGCAATTTATTACCAGCACGCCACCACGGACTCGGCCTACACCAACGGGCACAAGGCCAGCTCTGATTTCAGGTTGAGTTCGGACATCGGCATCCTGCGTCTACTGCATGTCTACGCACTCAGTGACACCGTCACCATCGACCCGCAGTTCCTTTTGCCTTTCGGACACGTCTCCAGCGCAGGTGACGCCTCGGCGCTGGGCAGCACCCACGGCGTTGGCGACCTGATCCTGACCGCGCCGGTCAAGTGGCGGCTCAACGAGGCCCGCGACACCCTCAGTATCGCCCCCTACCTGTATGTCCCTACGGGCACCTATGACAAGGACGACGCGCTCAACATCGGCGAAAACCGCTGGAAATTCGAGCTTCAGAGTGCCTACGTCAAGCACTTCACGGAGAAATGGGCGGTGGACCTGGTCGGCGGCGCCACCTGGTATGGCGACAACACCGACTATGGGGCGAATGCCGTGCGCTTGAAGCAGGACGTTTCCTACGCAGCACAGATCATGGGGCGTTACATGCCAGACGCCACCACCGCATTGGGTATCGGCTTGGGGCGCACCTGGGGCGGTGAGACGAGCGTCGGGCACGTCAATCAGGATAACGAGTTGGGCACCACCAACTTCCGTCTGACGGCCACCCAGTTCGTCACTCCCACGGACCAGCTCCAACTGCAATTGGGCAAGGATCTCTCGGTGGACAACGGTGCCAGGGAAGACTGGCGCATGAACCTGCGTTACGCGCACGTGTTTTGACCCAGGCGCCCACCGGACAACGACCACGGCCCCCTGCCGTTCTGGCGCGCAGGCGTCCGGCTCGACCAAGTCGATGTCTTTTTCAACCAAGCCCGGGGCTGGGAATACGGACTATCTTGAGCACCAGCCCCACCCATCTGACGAGTAGGCAGTGCCATTCGGCCACTTACGATAAGGACAGTCCCATCATGGCAATCGTTCGCCCCACCCTTGAGCAGCTATTGGACCTCGCGAGCAGCCTGCACATGCAGCTCGACCGCGAGCAGGCCAGTGAATACCTGGCCCTCATGCAGTCCAGCTTCGACGCCTATGACCTGATTGACGAATTGCCCGACTTCATCCCGCCGATACGCTACGAACGCAGTTCAGGCTATCGTCCATCGGCTGAGCACAACCCGTTCAACGCCTGGTATTTCCGTACCGAAGTCAACGGCGCCCGCGAGGGCAAGCTGGCGGGCAAGACCGTAGCCCTCAAGGACAATATCTCCTTGGCCGGCGTGCCCATGATGAATGGTGCCAAGCCACTGGAAGGCTTCGTCCCTTCCTTCGACGCCACTGTCGTCAGCCGATTGCTCGATGCCGGGGCAACCATCCTCGGCAAGGCGACATGCGAACACTACTGCCTGTCCGGCGGCAGCCACACCTCTGATCCAGCGCCGGTGCACAACCCCCACCGCCAGGGTTTTTCTTCCGGTGGTTCCTCTTCCGGCAGCGCGGTCCTGGTGGCCGCGGGCGAAGTCGACCTGGCGGTGGGCGGTGATCAGGGTGGGTCCATCCGGATTCCTTCGGCGTTCTGCGGCACCTACGGCATGAAGCCGACCCATGGGCTGGTGCCCTACACCGGAATCATGGCCATCGAGTCGACGATCGACCATGCCGGCCCCATCACCGCCAATGTGCGCGACAACGCGTTGATGCTGGAGGTGATGGCGGGAGCGGACGGGCTCGATCCTCGCCAGGCCGCGCCGCGGGTCGACCGCTACAGCGATTATTTGGAGCGGGGCGTGGACGGACTCAGGATCGGCATCCTGAAGGAAGGCTTTGAACTGCCCAACCTGGATCCACGGGTGGCCTCATCGGTACGCAGTGCAATCGCGCAGTTTGCGCGGCTCGGCGCACAGGTCGAGGAAGTCTCCGTTCCCGAGCACACGATCGCCGGTTCGCTGTGGCACCCCATCGGCTGCGAGGGCCTGACCATGCAGATGATGCATGGCAACGGCGCCGGTTTTAACTGGAAGGGGCTGTATGACCTGCCCTTGCTGGACAAGCAGGTCGGCTGGCGCGATGAGGCGGATGATCTGTCCGCATCCCTGAAGCTGTGCATGTTCGTCGGGCAATACGGCGTTCAGCACTACAACGGCCGCTTCTACGCCAAGGCGCAAAACCTCCGGCGCCTGGCCTGTGCCGGCTATGACGCGGCATTGGCCCGCTACGACCTGCTGGTGATGCCTACCGTGCCGATCCTCGCCCAGCCACACCCGGAGCCGGGTTGCTCGATCACCGAATACGTGGCTCGGGCGCTGGAAATGATCGGCAATGCCTCGGCCCAGGACATCACCGGCCACCCGGCCATGTCAATTCCCTGTGGCCGGGTGGAGGGTTTGCCGGTCGGGCTCATGCTGGTCGGCAAGCACTATGCCGAAGGCACGATTTACCAGGCCGCCGCTGCGTTCGAAGCGTCGGTCGACTGGAAAAACAGTTAGCCGGCGCGTCCCGTGCAGCGCAAAAAACCGATAAAAGCCGTGAAGCGTTTGCTTCGAAGCTCAACGATGAGGAATCCATTGATGAACTCACCTGAACGCACCACCTCGACCCCGGGCGAGCGGGCCCATGCGTTATTGCAAGTGCTCAAGCAAAAGGACCTGATCCCCGACGGTTACATCGAACACATGACCCAACTGATGGCACACCAATGGAGCCCGGAAAATGGCGCCCGGGTCGTGGCCAAGGCCTGGGTGGACCCGCAATTTCGTGAATGGCTGCTCAGGGACGGCACCGCCGCATGCGCCCAGTTCGGCTACACCGGCCCTCAGGGCGAATACATCGTTGCCCTGCAGGACACGCCCACGCTGAAAAACGTGATCGTGTGCAGCCTGTGCTCCTGCACCAATTGGCCCGTCCTCGGCTTGCCACCGGAGTGGTACAAGGGCTTCGAATTCCGTGCCCGCCTGGTTCGAGAAGGACGCACCGTCCTGCGGGAACTGGGTACGGACCTGCCGGACGAGGTCACCGTCAAGGTCTGGGATACCACGGCTGAAAGTCGCTACCTGGTGTTGCCGGTCCGGCCTCGGGGCAGCGAGTCCATGGATGAAGAGGCACTTCGAAAACTGGTCACCAAGGATGTCCTGATCGGCGTGGCGCTGCCGCGCGTGGCGTAGCCGGGACGCTTTGTTTCCTTCACTTTTCAGAGGTATTCACGATGGATGGTTTCCACGATCTCGGCGGCTTCCAGGGCTTTGGCAAAGTCCCCCATGCAATCAACAGTCTGAGCTACAAGCCCGTGTTCAAGCAGGACTGGGAGCACCTGGCCTACAGCCTGATGTTCATCGGCGTCGATCACTTGAAAAAATTCAGCGTGGACGAGGTACGTCATGCCGTCGAACGCCTGGATGTCCGCCAGCATGTCGGCACCCAGTACTACGAACGCTATGTCATCGCTACCGCCACGCTGTTGGTCGAAACAGGTGTCATCACCCAGGCGGAGCTTGATCAGGCCCTGGGGTCTCACTTCAAGCTGGCGAACCCCGCCCAGGCCAAGGGACGCCCGGCGATCACCGGTCGGCCACCCTTCGAAGCAGGCGACCGGGTGGTGGTCCGGGACGAGCACGTGGCGGGGCATATCCGCATGCCAGCCTACGTGCGTGGCAAGGAAGGCGTGGTCCTGCACCGGACTTCGCAAATGTGGCCGTTCCCGGACTCGATTGGCCATGGCGATTTGAATGCAGTGCATCAGCCGACCTATCACGTCGAGTTTCGCGTGAAAGACCTGTGGGGAGATGCCGCGGACGATGGTTTCGTGGTGGTCGATCTTTTCGAAAGCTACCTGGACAAGGCTCCCCACCCGCAAGCGGTGAGCGCATGATTGACGGCGCCCAGGCGGGCCGACTTCCGGTAACGGTGTTTTCGGGTTTCCTCGGCGCCGGCAAAACCACCGTGCTCAACCATGTCCTGCGCAACCGCGAAGGCCTGAAAGTGGCGGTTATCGTCAATGATATGAGCGAAGTCAACATCGATGCCGAAGAGGTGCAGCGCGAAGTGTCGCTGCACCGGGGTAGCGATGAGTTGATCGAGATGAGCAACGGCTGCATCTGCTGCACGCTGCGCGCCGACCTGCTGGAGCAGATCAGCGGCCTGGCGCGTCAGCAGCGCTTCGATTACCTGCTCATCGAATCCACGGGTATCTCTGAGCCGATGCCGGTCGCGGAAACATTCGCCTTTCTTGACGACAAGGGCTTCAGCCTCAGTGAACTGGCACGGCTGGATACCCTGGTGACGGTGGTCGATGGCAGCCGTTTCCAGGCGTTGCTCGAGTCACCCGACAGCATTGCCCGCAACGACGCGAATGAACAGGCGCCCAAGCGCCATCTGGCGGATCTTCTGATCGAACAGGTGGAGTACGCCAACGTCATTCTCGTCAACAAGCTGGACCTGCTCGATGAACCGGGTTACCAGGCCGTGCATGCCATCCTCACCGGTCTTAATCCGAGCGCCCGGATCGTGCCGATCGCTCACGGTAACGTCGAGTTATCCAGCATTCTCGGTACCCGGCTGTTTGACTTGCCCAGCCTTGCCACATCACCGGGCTGGATGAGGAAGATGGAGGACACGGACACCCCGTCCTCCGAGTCGCAAACCTATGGCGTGACCTCCTGGGTGTACCGCGAGCGTGCCCCTTTTCACCCCCAACGCCTGCTCGACTTTCTCTCCCGCCCCTGGAGCAACGGGCAACTATTGCGCTGCAAGGGTTACTTCTGGCTCGCCAGCCGATACCTGGAAACCGGATTGCTGGTTCAAAGCGGCAGGCAATTCCAGTGGGACTATGTCGGCCGCTGGTGGAATTTCATCGAGCCTTCGCAATGGCCCCGGGACGACTATCGGATGCAGAGCATCATGACCAAGTGGGACAGCGTTGTCGGCGACTGCCGACAGGAGTTGGTCTTCATCGGCCAGGATCTCGATACCCACCGGCTGCAGCGCGAGCTCGACAACTGCCTGCTGAGTGCAGAGGAAATCGCTGCCGGCCCGTTGGCCTGGCAAACCCTGTCGGGAGCGTCAGCGATCGACAGCGGGGCCTGGTCGGCATGCCCATGACGGGCTGTGGGATATCGAGGTGGTCGCCGATGAAGTTCGCAAGCTGGCCACCCGGACCAGCCAGACGACGCAGCAAGCGGCCGATATGATCGACGAATAGCTGGGCTGATGCCACGAACCGTTGAGTTGCCGATTGCCGAGGGGCGCCCGCGGCCAGCAGAACCGGCCGGCCCCCGGAGACTGAGCCGGGTTACTGGCCGCCTTTTGCCTCGGTATCACCAGCAGGCGGCACTTCTGCCGGAGCAGTGGCCGGTTTTGCCTCAGGTTCGGCGGCATCCTGGGCCGGTGCAGCAGGCTTGGCTTCAGCGCCCGGCGCCGGATTCACCGTAGCCCCCGCAGCCGGAGACGGCGCCGGACTGGAGCGATAGTCAGCCCGGCGCTTGAGCTGGAACTCGCGCACCGCGTTGTTATGGGCGTCCAGGTCATCGGAGAAGACGTGACTGCCATCACCGCGGGCGACGAAGTACAGGCTCTTGCCCTCCACCGGGTTCAATGCGGCATGGATCGCCTCGCGACCAACCATGGCGATCGGCGTCGGCGGCAGGCCGACGTTGAGGTAGGTGTTGTAGGGGTTGGCCTCGCGCAGATGGGCACGGGTCAATTTGCCGGTATAGCGCTCACCCAGACCGTAGATCACCGTCGGATCGGTCTGCAGCAGCATGCCGAGCTGCAGCCGGCGGACGAAGACACCGGCGATCTGCCCGCGTTCCTGGGGTACGCCGGTCTCCTTCTCCACCAGCGACGCCATGATCAGCGCCTGGTAGGGTTCGGTGTAAGGCGCATCGGTCGAACGCTTTTCCCATTCCTGGGCCAGGACACTCTGCAGGCGATCGTAGGCCTTTTCCAGCAGCTCGGCATCGGTCATCCCGCGTACGAAACGATAGGTGTCCGGGAAGAAACGCCCCTCCGGGAACACATCCTTATGTCCAAGTTTGGCCATGACCTCGCTGTCGCTGAGGCCAGCCAGGGTCTGCTGGAGTTTTTCCTGCTTGGCCAGCGCACTGCGTACCTGGTGGAAGTTCCAGCCTTCGACCAGGGTCAGGCTGTACTGCACCACTTCGCCACGCTGCCAGAGGCCCAGCAGGGTGCGGACATCCATGCCTGGAGTGAGGCGATATTCGCCGCTGTGCAACTGCACCCCGGCCATGTTGAAGCGCCAGTACAGGCGCAGCCAGAAGGCATCGTGCAGGGTACCCTCGGCCTCCATGCGGTTGAAGGTACCGGTTGGGGTCGCACCGGTCGGCACGTCGAGCAGTTGCTCCTGCTTCAGGTCGAGAGTCTGCTCCAGCGCGGAGTGGATCTTCCAGGCCGATACGCCCAGCAGCAATCCCGCCAGCACCAGACCCGTCTGCAGCAGCAACAAGAATTTACGTCTCAATTCAAACTTCCAATAGCGCGCGGGCAATGCCTTGCAGTTTACGGGTGAGCGGCCCTACCGACCAGCTCAGATCGGCCAAGGCGCGAACCGGCCAGACGCCGTAAACGCTGTTACAGAGAAAGACCTCATCAGCTTGCCGGAGTTGCTCCATGCTGATGTCCGAAATATCCACAGGGATACCCAGGTCCCGGGCCTGGTCCAGCAATTCGGCACGCATCACCCCGGCCACGCCGCAACGGCTCAGATCGGCTGTGCGCAGCACGTCATCGCTGACCAGGAACAGGTTGCTGAACACGCCCTCGATCACCCGCCCGGCAGCATCGAGCATCAGCCCTTCGGCATGCTCGCCATCCTGCCATTCGCTACGGGCAATGACCTGTTCCAGCCGGTTGAGGTGCTTGAGACCGGCCAGCAACGGCTGCTCGGACAAACGGGTGGTGCAGGGAAAGAGACGGATCCCCAGGTTCTGCAGGGCCGGTGGATAAGTCGGCAGCGGGCTGCCTTGCAGGATGCGCCGCGGCTGCGCATCGGCCGCCGCGGCATAACCACGCAGGCTGTCGCCGCGGGTGAGGATCAGCTTGAGCACACCCTCGCCCAGTGCGGCGCTGTAGACCAGCAGTTCGCTGCGAATCACTGCCTGATTGGCGGCGAAACCCAGTCGGCGGCAGCCGTCGGCCAGGCGCTGCAGGTGCCGTTCGAGCAGCAGCGGGCGCCCGCCCCTGACGGCGATGGTCTCGAACAGACCATCGCCATAGGCCAGGCCGCGGTCCTTGAGCGGCAACGAATCAGCCGGCTGACCGTCGACCCAGCTCTGCATCACTCGGCGAACCTACGGAACACCAGCGAACCGTTGGTGCCACCGAACCCGAAGGAGTTGGACAGCACCACGTCGATCGGCATGCGCCGTGCTTCGTGAGGCACGAAGTCGAGGTCACAGCCTTCGTCCGGCTCGTCGAGGTTGATGGTCGGCGGCGCCACCTGGTCGGCGATGGCCAGGACGCTGAAGATCGCCTCGATCGCACCGGCGGCACCCAGCAGGTGACCGGTCATCGACTTGGTCGAGCTGACCGCCAGCTTGTGGGCATGCTCGCCGAACACGGTCTTGATCGCCTCGACTTCGGCGATGTCACCGGCCGGGGTCGACGTACCGTGGGCGTTGATGTACTGCACCTGGTCCGGGGTGATCCCGGCATCACGCAGGGCGTTGGCGATGCAACGTGCCGCGCCGGCGCCATCGGCGGGTGGCGAGGTCATGTGGTAGGCGTCGCCGCTCATGCCGAAGCCGATCAGTTCGGCGTAGATCGTCGCACCACGTGCCTTGGCATGCTCCAGCTCTTCGAGCACCAGGGCACCGGCACCGTCGGACAGTACGAAGCCATCACGGCCCTTGTCCCAAGGACGGCTGGCGCGAGTCGGCTCGTCGTTGCGGGTCGACAGCGCGCGCGAAGCGCCGAAGCCGCCCATGCCGAGGCCGCAAGCGGCCATTTCCGCACCGCCGGCGATCATCACGTCGGCTTCGCCGTAGGCGATGTTGCGCGCCGCCATGCCGATACAGTGGGTACCGGTGGTGCAGGCGGTGGAGATGGCGTAGTTCGGTCCCTGCGCACCCAGGTGGATGGACAGGAAGCCGGAAATCATGTTGATGATCGAGCCAGGCACGAAGAACGGCGAAATGCGCCGCGGCCCGGAATCATGCAGGGTGCGGCTGGTTTCCTCGATATTGGTCAGACCGCCAATACCCGAGCCCATGGCCACGCCGATACGTTCACGGTTGGCGTCGGTGACTTCCAGGCCCGCGTCGCGGATCGCCTGAAAACCGGCTGCCAGGCCGTATTGAATGAACAAGTCGAGTTTGCGGGCTTCTTTGGCCGACAAGTATTCTTCGACATTGAAGCCTTTTACCGAGCCACCAAAACGGGTGGTATAGGCAGAAAGGTCTGTGTGTTCGATCAGACCAATGCCACTACGGCCAGCCAGAATGCCCTGCCAGGTACTCGGAACATCCGTACCCAATGGCGACAACATCCCCATACCGGTGACTACGACGCGTCTACGCGACACAGCACTCTCCTTTTTCCTGTTGACCAGTTTGCCTCACCTAAAGAAAAAACCGCACGCCATGATGGCAGTGCGGTTTTTCCATGACAGCAGGCAAAGATTACAAACTATTACGCCTGGTTGGCGTTGATGTAATCGATAGCAGCTTGTACGGTGGTGATTTTTTCAGCTTCTTCGTCAGGGATTTCGGTCTCGAATTCCTCTTCCAGAGCCATCACCAGCTCAACGGTGTCAAGGGAGTCGGCACCCAGGTCTTCAACGAAGGAAGATTCGTTCTTGACTTCTTCTTCCTTCACACCCAGTTGCTCGGCAACGATTTTCTTGACGCGTTCTTCGATGGTGCTCATACCTTGTTTTCACTCCTAATGGAAAAATTCAGGCAGCTGGCCGGTGGGTAAGTGTATAGAAAGGCTTTTCAGCTTTTCAACCGAAAGCTTGCGCCTTCACCCCGCCGTGTCCCCCTGCCCGTCAATAAGTTGCAGCTTTATAACGGATTTTAGACAGCTGGTATGACATTTTTTTGAAGCAATCCGTCACATTTGAATTACATGTACATCCCGCCGTTCACCGGAATTGTAGCTCCGGTCACGTATGCCGCACCCTCCGAAGCCAGGAAAGCGACCACTTGCGCGATCTCCTGAGCCTGGCCCAGACGGCCCAGCGGAATCTGCGTCAACAGGGCTTCGCGCTGTGCTTCCGGCAGTTCGCGGGTCATGTCGGTGTCGATGAAGCCTGGCGCCACCGAGTTTACCGTAATCGACCGCGAGCCGACCTCACGCGCGAGTGCGCGGCTGAAACCTTCGAGGCCTGCCTTGGCTGCCGCATAGTTTACTTGGCCTGCGTTGCCCATGGCACCCACTACCGAGCCGATATTGATGATTCGGCCCCAACGCGCCTTGGTCATGCCGCGCAGAACGCCCTTGGACAGGCGGTACAGACTGTTGAGGTTGGTATCGACCACGTCGTACCACTCATCGTCCTTCATGCGCATCATCAGGTTGTCGCGGGTGATGCCGGCGTTGTTGACCAGTACGGCCGGCGCACCGAACTGCTCGGTGATGCTCGCCAGGACGGCAGCGACCGACTCGTCGCTGGTGACGTTGAGTTCCAGGCCGGTGCCCTGGATGCCGTGCTCCTTGAGGGTCGCGGCAATGCGCTCGGCACCCGAGGCGGACGTCGCGGTGCCGATCACCACGGCGCCCAGGCGACCCAGCTCGAGGGCGATGGCTTGGCCGATACCACGGCTGGCGCCGGTGACCAGTGCAACTTTACCTTGCAGACTCATGCAGGCTTCTCCTAATTCAGGCCTGCGCCGCGCGCGTGGCGGCGAAGGCATCCGGGGTATTCAGGTTGGACGTGTTGACGCCGTCGGCGCAACGCTTGTTCAGGCCGGCCAGGACCTTGCCAGGACCGCACTCGACCAGTTCGGTCGCGCCCTGGGCCGCCAGGTACTGCACGCACTCCACCCAGCGTACCGGCTTGTAGAGCTGTTCCAGCAGGTCGCGCTTGAGGCTGTCCAGATCGGCGGCAACGCTGGCGCTGACGTTCTGCACCAGCGGGATCTGTGGTGCCTGCCAGTCGATGGCGGCAACGGATTCGGCGAAACGCTCGGCAGCCGGACGCATCAGTTCGCAGTGCGACGGCACGCTCACCGGCAGCGGCAGGGCGCGCTTGGCGCCCTTGGCCTTGCAGGCCTCCATGGCGCGCTCGACGGCGGCCTTGGCACCGGCGATCACCACCTGACCCGGCGAGTTGAAGTTGACCGCGCTGACCACTTCGCCCTGGGCGGAGTCGGCACAGGCCGCCACGACATCGGCATCTTCCAGGCCGAGGATCGCCGCCATGGCACCCTGGCCGGCCGGTACGGCCTCTTGCATCAGTTGGCCACGACGCTCGACCAGGCGAACGGCCTCGGCCAGGCTCAGGCTGCCGGCGGCAACCAGTGCGCTGTATTCACCCAGGCTGTGACCGGCAACGTAGGCCGGACGCCGACCACCTTCGGCCAGCCACAGGCGCCACAGGGCGACCGAGGCGGTGAGGATTGCCGGCTGGGTCTTGTCGGTCTGGTTCAGCAGTTCTTCCGGACCTTGCTGGGTCAGTGCCCAGAGGTCATAGCCCAGAGCCTGGGAGGCCTCGGCGAAGGTTTCCAGGATCAGCGGGTACTGTGCGCCCAGCTCGGCCAGCATGCCGAGGGACTGCGAGCCCTGCCCTGGAAAGACGAATGCGAGGGAGGTAGACATGAAACGAGCCCCTAATGATCTTATCGTCGGAGAGTTGGCGTTCCGTCGGAATACAACGAACGGAAACGCAATAAACTGTCAGTTGGATGGCCCATTGAACCGGGCGGTCACATTGTAAGCGCCTGCCGGGCAAAACGCCTAAAGCAACAGGTCCTCCAGACGCCCATGCAGGCGTTCGGGAAGGTTTTCCTGGATCTCGATCAGCGCCCGCTGGATTGCGCTCTGCAAACCCTGCACGCCGGCCGAGCCATGGCTCTTGACCACGATCCCCTGCAGACCGAGGAAGCTCGCACCGTTGTGCCGCGCCGGCGCCAGATCGGCCCGCAGCCGGCTGAGCAACGGCAAGGCCAGGGCACCGACCAGCCGCGACGCCAGGTTGCGCCGGAACAGCGCCTCGACTCGTGCGGCGATCATGGTCGCCAGCCCTTCGCTGGACTTGAGCAGGATGTTGCCGACAAAACCGTCGCAGACTACCACGTCGGCCTCGCCACGATACAAGCCGTCACCCTCGATGAAACCGACGTAGTTCAAGCCGCACGCCTGCTGCAGCAGCCCCGCCGCCAGCTTGACCTGCTGGTTGCCCTTGATGTCCTCGGTACCGACGTTCAACAGTGCCACCCGCGGGCGCACCACGCCCAGGGCCTCGGCGGCCACCGAGCCCATCACGGCGAACTGGAACAGGTTTTCGGCGGTGCAATCGACATTCGCCCCCAGGTCGAGCAACTGGCAGTAGCCCCGTTGGGTCGGAATCGCCGCGACCATCGCCGGCCGATCGATGCCCGGCAGGGTCTTGAGCACATGGCGCGACAGGGCCATCAGCGCCCCGGTATTGCCAGCACTGACCACCGCCTGGACGCGGTCATCGTGCAGCAATTGCAAGGCCACCCGCATCGACGAGTCCGGCTTGCCCCGCAAGGCCTGGGACGGACGGTCATCCATGGTGACGACTTCGCTCGCCGGGACGATATTCAGGCGCGCACGATCAACGGCCGGATAGCCAGCAATCAATTCTTCCAGGAGGGAGGGTTGACCGACGAGGGTCAGGTGCAGCGAGGGTGTAGTAGAAAGGCAGGCAACACTGGCCTGGACAATGTTGCGGGGACCGAAGTCCCCGCCCATTGCGTCGATCGCGATGATCTGAGCGGACAAGATTTACTCGTCAGCGCCCTTGTCGATCACTTTACGACCACGGTATACGCCTTCTGGCGAAACGTGGTGACGCAGGTGAACTTCACCGGTGGTCTTTTCCACGGACAGAGCGTTGGCCTCGAGGGCATCGTGCGAACGACGCATGTCACGGGCAGAGCGGGATTTTTTGTTCTGCTGAACAGCCATAATTGATTAACTCCTAAACGTTTGGGTCACGCTTTAACTGCGCCAATACACTGAACGGGTTGGACCGCGTTACCTCGTCCTCGGCTGGTTCGGGCTCGTCGAGCCCCGCCGGCTGCTGGCATTCTTCCGGATGATGAGCAGGCACAATGGGCAAGGCGAGCAGAAGCTCTTCCTCGATCAATGCCTGCAGATCCAAAGGATCTTCGCCCAGTTCCAGCACGTCATAACCTTTCGGCAACGACTGGGTATTCGCACCCTCCTTCACCACAGCATAACTGCATTCACTGTGAATCGGCAGGGTGACCAGCTCAAGACAACGCTGGCAAACCATCTTGACTTCGGTGTCAATAAAGCTGTGGATAACCACAGACTTACGTTCATCTCGTTCAAAAACGAATTTGGCCTGCACCGTACCGACTGTGTCGGAAAGCGGGTCGCAGAGTCTCTCCAAATCGGCCAGCAGCAGCTCACCCTGGAGGGTGGTGCCGCGATCAGCCAATTTGCGCGGGTCAACGTGAGGTGGAATCGGGTCATTCAACATAGGCGCAGCATTATAGGGATGCACCCGCCCATGTCAAAGGAAATTCAGCCCTGTCCGTCGGCTTCGCCTGTGGATAGAATCGCCGACCACCTTCAGGAGAAGCGCATGCTGCCGTTGTTACTCGCCTCAAGCTCGGTCTACCGCCGGGAATTGCTCGACCGCCTGCGCCTGCCCTTCACGTGCAGCTCGCCCGATATCGACGAAAGCCACCAGCCGGGCGAGCCTGCCGAAGCGCTGGTACGGCGCCTGGCCGAACAGAAGGCGCGAGCCCTGTCCGCCAGCCACCCGCGGCACCTGATCATCGGCTCGGACCAGGTCGCGGTGCTCGACGGGCGCATCCTCGGCAAGCCCCACCGTTTCGAAACGGCCCGGGAACAGTTGCTGGCCGCCAGCGGTGCCCGCGTGAGCTTCCTCACCGGCCTGGCGCTGCTCAACAGCCAGAGCGGCCGCTGCCAGGTCGATTGCGTGGCCTTTACCGTGCACATGCGCCAGCTCGACGAACAGCGCATCGAACGCTACCTGCGCGCCGAACAGCCCTACGACTGCGCTGGCAGCTTCAAGGCCGAAGGCCTGGGCGTGAGCCTGTTCCAGAGCACCGAAGGGACGGATGCCACCAGCTTGATCGGCCTGCCGCTGATCCGCCTGGTGGACATGTTGCTGGCCGAGGGCGTCGAGATTCCCTGACCCCGGGACACGCCCACCGCAGGATGGCGGTGGGCGTACGCAGAGGCTGTCAGCGCAGGGTCGGCCCCTGGAAACCCATCCACATGGCCAGGTGTTCAGCCACGCTCGCCCCGAGCTTTTTCGAGAAGCGGTCGAGCGGCGACTCCTGAACAGTGAAGTCCACCAGCTTCTTCTCGCCGATCACGTCCCGTGCCACCGAACTGGCACTGCCCAGGCCGTCGATCAGCCCCAGCGACAACGCCTGCTCGCCGGACCAGACCAGCCCGGAGAACAGCTCCGGATGCTCCTTGTCCTTGAGGCGGTCACCCCGGCCCTTCTTCACGCTGGCAATGAACTGGTTGTGGGTGGTGTCCAGCACGCCCTGCCAGAAGCGGGTCTCATCCGCCTTCTGTGGCTGGAACGGATCGAGGAACGACTTGTGCTCACCCGAGGAGTAGGCGCGACGCTCCACGCCGAGCTTCTCCATGGTACCGACGAATCCGTAGCCCGCCGCCGTCACACCGATGGAACCGACCAGGCTGGCCTTGTCGGCATAGATTTCGTCGGCCGCACTGGCAATGTAATAGGCGCCCGACGCACCGAGATCGGAGATCACCGCATAGACCTTGGTATTCTGATGCAGGCCACGCAGGCGACGGATCTCGTCATAGACATAGCCCGACTGCACCGGACTGCCGCCCGGGCTGTTGATACGCAGGATGATGCCCTTGACCTTGGGATCCTCGAAGGCCGTACGCAGGCTGCCGACGATATTGTCGGCGCTGGCCGACTCCTTGTCCGCGATCATGCCGCGCACCTCGATCAACGCGGTGTAGTGAGCGCCACGACTGGCGCTCTTTTCCACATCGACCAGGGGCGAGAGCATCACCAACACGGTTCCCACGTAGACAAAGGCCAGCAGCTTGAAGAAGATCCCCCAACGCCGGGCCCGACGCTGCTCGGTGATGCCGGCCTGAAGCGTGCGCTCCAGCAGCTTCCAGCTTTTATCTTCGCCGTCGGCATTCGCCTTGGACGGTGCATTCCATTCATCAGCCATATGTGCTCACCCCAGTAGACTCAATTGGCCTGGCCATTCAACCAGGCATGCAACTCAGGAAAACTGTCGATCGCCAGGCGCGGTTCGAACACCTGCAACTCATCCAGGGACAAGGCCCCGTAACCCACCGCCACGCTGTCCATTCCGGCATTGCGGGCCATCTGCAGGTCGAAGGCCGAGTCACCGACCATCAGCGCCTGGGACGCCGGCACGCCGCAATGGGCGAGAATCTCCTCAAGCATCAGCGGATGCGGCTTGCTCGCGGTTTCGTCGGCGGCCCGGGTGATATCGAAATAATCCAGCCAACCATGGGCCTTCAACACCCGGTCCAACCCGCGACGAGCCTTGCCAGTGGCCACCGCCAATTGGTAGCCGGCCTCGCGGAACGCCGCCATGGACTCGACCACGCCCGGGAACAGTGGCGAAGGTACCGCTTCCAGGGCGATGTAGCTATCGGCGTAGTGTTGACGAAAAACTACCAGCTCTTCGTCAGAGATTTCTGGATAAAGGGTGCGAATCGCCTCTGGAAGGCCCAGACCGATAATGCCCTTGACCGCCCGCTCGTCCCGCAGTGGAAAACCGGAGCGCCCTGCCGCCGCGCCCATCGCCTCGACGATCCGACCAATGGAATCGGCCAAGGTGCCGTCCCAGTCGAAAATCAGCAGTTTGTAATCAGCCCGCACTCAAGCGCTCCACGGTCCTGGCCCACATTTCATCCACCGGCGCCTGCAGCTTCAGCTCGCCGCCATCAGGCAGCGGCACTGTCAGCATGTAGGCATGCAGAAACAGGCGTTTGCCGCCCAGTTCACGGATTTCCCGGGTGAAGTCGTCATCCCCGTACTTGCTGTCGCCGGCGATGCAGTGGCCGGCATGCAGGGTGTGCACCCGAATCTGGTGGGTGCGACCGGTCACCGGCTTGGCTTCGACCAGGGTGGCGAAGTCGTTGAAACGACGCAGCACCTTGAACACTGTCAGCGCATCCTTGCCCTCGTCGTTGACCTCCACCATGCGCTCGCCGGAGCGCAGGTTGCTCTTGAGCAACGGCGCCCGCACCTGCTTGACCGAGGTTGCCCAGTGACCACGCACCAGCGCCATGTAGCGCTTGTCGACGCCATCGCCGCGCAACGCCTCGTGCAGATGGCGCAGCATGCTGCGCTTCTTGGCGATCATCAGCAGCCCGGAGGTGTCGCGATCCAGGCGGTGCACCAGCTCCAGCTCCTTGGCTTCGGGACGCAACTGACGAAAGGCTTCGATCACCCCGAAACTCAGGCCGCTGCCACCATGCACGGCGATACCCGCCGGTTTGTTGATCACGATGAGCGCCTTGTCCTCGTACACGATCGAGTCCTCCAGGCGCTGCAGCAGCCCCTGGGCGACAGGCACGGGTTCGTCGCGCTCGGGAACGCGCACGGGAGGCACACGAACGATATCGCCTGCCTGCAGCTTGTACTCGGGCTTGATCCGCCCCTTGTTCACTCGCACTTCGCCTTTGCGCAAGATGCGGTAAATCAAGGTCTTGGGTACGCCTTTGAGCCGGGCCAGGAGAAAATTGTCGATGCGTTGGCCGGCAAATTCCGGCGAAACCTCGAGCAGTTGAACGCCAGAGGTCGGGGGGGTAGTCGTCGTCATGTCGCGGATGATAACAATTTTTTATGGAATTGAAGCACTTAATCATTGCTGCTATAGTCGCGAACGCCGCCAAAAGCGGCCGGGCAGCGGAACAACGGCAAACAGCCGACCCTGACCCACGCAATTCATCAGGACGCGAGGCCGTCCTACGGGGCTTTCGCTACATTTGGCAGGTTCGCGATTGTAACAAGCGCAGGTGACATGAGGCCTGAAGCGAGCCGGGAAACTGAGTAACCACTCGTCTCCCGAGCCGATATTCACGGACAGTTCACAAAGTGCAGTCAGTCGCAGGACCCACCGACAGCGAAGGCGTCGGAAACAACGCCTAATTAGCCATGATGCGTGAACTGCCCTTAGGCGTTCACGGTAAATGCAACCCGCTGCGGATTCTGCGCGCGGCAGCACCCGAATTATCAGGGATACGTGTAGGGTGGAGATGCACAACCGTCGGACTGTGTAGCATTAGGCTTGTTCAAGACGCTTCATATCGTCCACACCCGCGGTTGATTCCTCCTCCTGACTCAGTTTTGCTTAAAGCGGGGCTTATGCCACCACAGCAAGCAGGAAGCGTCGGTCGCGACTTCGCCACTAGTACTAGTAGGTCGAAATCTCGCTAGACACTGGAATGGCCCGCCACTCCATGACGCACCTGACACCGACCGTGAGAAGTCGTGTGTGCCGAACGCCGTTTCCGGCAGCCCGGAAACCGACGGTACTACATGAAAAGAATGCTGATTAACGCAACTCAACCCGAAGAGTTGCGTGTTGCGCTGGTAGACGGCCAACGCCTCTACGACCTGGATATCGAGTCCGGTGCGCGCGAACAGAAGAAGGCCAACATCTACAAAGGCCGGATCACCCGTATCGAGCCCAGCCTCGAGGCCGCTTTCGTCGACTTCGGCTCCGAGCGCCACGGCTTCCTGCCCCTCAAGGAAATCTCCCGCGAGTACTTCAAGAAGGCACCCGAAGGCCGCGTCAACATCAAGGAAGTCCTGAGCGAAGGCCAGGAAGTCATCGTCCAGGTCGAGAAGGAAGAACGTGGCAACAAGGGCGCCGCCCTGACCACCTTCATCAGCCTCGCCGGTCGCTACCTGGTGCTGATGCCGAACAACCCGCGTGCCGGCGGCATCTCCCGCCGCATCGAAGGCGAAGAACGCAACGAACTGCGCGAGGCGCTGAACGGCCTGGTCGCCCCGGCCGACATGGGCCTGATCGTCCGCACTGCCGGCCTGGGCCGCAGCAGCGAAGAAATGCAGTGGGACCTCGACTACCTGCTGCAACTGTGGACCGCGATCAAGGAAGCCTCCCAGGATCGTTCCGCACCTTTCCTGATCTACCAGGAAAGCAACGTAATCATCCGCGCGATCCGCGACTACCTGCGCCAGGACATCGGCGAAGTGCTGATCGACAGCGTCGAAGCCCAGGACGAAGCCCTGACCTTCATCCGCCAGGTGATGCCGCAGTACGCCAGCAAGATCAAGCTGTACGAAGACAGCGTACCGCTGTTCAACCGCTTCCAGATCGAAAGCCAGATCGAGACCGCCTTCCAGCGCGTCGTCGAGCTGCCGTCCGGCGGTTCCATCGTGATCGACCCGACCGAGGCCCTGGTGTCCATCGACATCAACTCGGCGCGCGCCACCAAAGGCAGCGACATCGAAGAGACTGCGCTGCAGACCAACCTGGAAGCCGCTGAAGAAATCGCCCGCCAACTGCGTCTGCGCGACATCGGCGGCCTGATCGTGATCGACTTCATCGACATGACCCCGGCCAAGAACCAGCGCGCCGTGGAAGAAAAGGTCCGCGAATGCCTGGAAGCCGACCGTGCCCGCGTTCAGGTCGGCCGCATCTCGCGCTTCGGCCTGCTGGAAATGTCCCGTCAACGTCTGCGCCCATCCCTGGGCGAGAGCAGCGGCATCGTTTGCCCACGCTGCAGCGGCACCGGCATCATCCGTGACGTCGAGTCGCTGTCCCTGGCAATCCTGCGCCTGATCGAGGAAGAGGCCCTGAAGGACCGCACCGCCGAAGTCCGCGCCCAGGTGCCGATCCCGGTTGCCGCATTCCTGCTCAACGAAAAACGCAACTCGATCACCAAGATCGAACTGCGCACCCGCGCCCGCATCGTGATCCTGCCGAACGATCACCTGGAGACGCCGCACTTCGAAGTGCAACGTCTGCGTGACGACAACCCGGACGCCACCAACAACCAGTCCAGCTACGAGATCGCTGCCGCCGCCGCCGAAGCGGAAGAAGCCCAGCCGGCGGCCGCGACCCGCACCCTGGTTCGCCAGGAAGCTGCGGTCAAGACCGCCCCGGCCCGCGCCAATGCACCGGTGCCGACCGAAGTGGCCGCCCCGGTTGCCGCCGCTCCTGCTCCGGCTCCAGCCCCTGAACCAAGCCTGTTCAAGGGCCTGGTGAAGTCGCTGGTCAGCCTGTTCGCCGGCAAGGAAGAACCGGCCGCACCGGTGGTGGTCGAGAAGCCTGTCGCCGAACGCCCGGCGCGCAACGAAGAGCGCCGCAACGGCCGTCAGCAGAGCCGCAACCGCAACGGCCGCCGCGACGAAGACCGCAAACCGCGCGAAGAACGTGCACCTCGTGAAGAACGGGCACCACGCGAGCCGCGTGAAGAGCGCGCCCCACGTGAGGAACGTGCGCCACGCGAGGAGCGCGCCCCGCGCGAACTGCGTGAAACCCGTGACGACGCGCCAGCCGCCCGCGAAGAACGTGCACCGCGCCCACCCCGCGAGGAACGCGCGCCGCGTGCCCCACGTGAAGAGCGCAAGCCACGCGGTGAGCGCGAAGAACGTGTACGCGAACTGCGCGAGCCGCTGGATGCCACCCCGGCCGTCGGTGCCGTAGCCGCTACTGCCGCTGCCGCGGTAGTCGCCGAGGAACGTCCAGCCCGTGCGCCACGTGAGGAACGCCAGCCACGCCCACCGCGTGAAGAGCGTCAGCCACGCGCCGAACAGGCTGCCGCGGCCAGCGAGGAAGAAGTCCTGCAAGGCGAAGAGCAACTGGAAGATGGCCAGGACAACGCCGAAGGTGGCGAGCGTCCACGTCGTCGCTCCCGTGGCCAGCGTCGTCGCAGCAACCGTCGTGAACGTCAGCGCGATGCCAACGGCAACGTGATCGAAGGCTCGGAAGAAGCCGGCGAAGGCCAGCAGGCCGAAGCCAGCGGCGCCGAACTGGCTGCCGGCCTGGCCGTGACCGCCGCCGTTGCCAGCAGCGCGATCAGCGCCAACGCCGAAGCCGAAGCGCACCAGCAGGCTGAACGTGCCACCGCCGCCACCCTGGAAACCCCGACCGCTGAAGCGCCTGCCGTTGAAGCGACCACCCCGGTTGAGGTGATCGCCGCACCGGAAGTGGAAGTCGCCGAGGTTCGCGAAGCTGCGCCGGTAGCTGAAGCACCGGTCGAAACCGCTGCCGCCGAGCTGCCGGTGTTCGTCGCGCCTGAGCCGGCGGTCGAGGCTCCAGCCGCCGAAGCCCCGACTGTCGAGGCTGCCCCGGCTGAAGCACCGGCAGTTGAAGCAGCGGTCGTCGAGAAGGCTGCCGAACCTGCTCAGGAAATCCAGGCCACCTTCCAGTGGGCTGCCGAACCTGCCGCCGTCGAAGCGCCGGTGGTTGCCGAGCCTGCTGCCGTGGAACCTGCGGTCGTCGCTCAGCCTGAGCCCGCTCCGGTTGTCGAAGCCACACCAGTGGTCGCTGAAGAAGCGGCTCCGGTTGCGGTGGAAGCTCCTGCGGTGGTCCTGACCAGCAATGGCCGCGCACCGAACGACCCACGTGAAGTACGCCGTCGCAAGCGCGAGGAAGAAGCACGCAAGGCTGCCGAACTGGCTGCTGCCGCGGCGGCTCCTGCCGAGGAAGCTGCCGTTGCTGCCGAACCGGCGCCGGTGGTTGTCGAGGCGGAACAGGCCCCTGCGGCCCCTGTCGTTCACAACGAAGCGGCTACCGAGGAAAACTCGCAGCCTGCCGAAGAAGTGATCGAGCACGCGCCAAAAGCCCTGGAAACAGTCGAAGAGCACAAGCCTCACGCCTGATTCGATGGCCAATGAAAAGCCCCGCCTGCAGTGATGCAGGCGGGGCTTTTTCATGGGTCATGGGTGGTGCGCTTCGAAAACCAGAGCCGCAGGCAAATCGACATCCCAGACGATCCCGCGGTCCTCCACCGGCACCGGCTCGACCGGCCCCCTGGCAAACAGCGCCTTCGCTCCACGATCACCGGACAACGCCCGTAACGCCCCCCGAAATCGCGGCCGAACCCCACGGGATGCCCATACCCGCCAGCCAGCGTCGGTACGCAGATCCGCTCCCTTGCCATCCTCGCCAGTACCCGTTCAAAGGTCTCCGGCAGGATAAATGGCATATCCCCCAGCACCATCAGCCAGCCGTCGGCATCGGCACTGGCGGCGACCCCGGTGGCAATGCTGTCACCCATGCCCGTGGACCCGGGCAACAGCACCCGGCAGCCGTGGGCCTGGCCCAGGCGAATCACTTCAGGCCGATCCGCCGTGGTCACCAGCACCCGCGCGCCCAGGCTGTCAGGCAGGCTGCGCAGCACCTGTTCCAGTACCGGACGCACCACCCCGTCACGCCCCTCGCAAGCGGCCAGCAACTTGTCCTGATCGGCCCCGGCCACCTGCCGGAACCGACTGCCCTGCCCCGCCGCCAGGATGATCGCGGCAATCGACTCATTCACCCGATGCCAGCTCCGCTTTCTTCTGCCGTGACTCCACGCCGTTCTTGATCGCGACGATCTCGGCCAACAGCGACAAGGCGATCTCCGCCGGCGTGTGACTGCCGATAGGCAAGCCGATCGGCCCATGCAACCGCGCGATCGCCTCGCTGCCCAGCCCCAGCAGCGCCAGATTGTCCCGCCGCTTGCGGTTGTTGACCCGCGAGCCCAGCGCACCGACGTAGAAGGCCCTGGAATTGAGCGCCGTCAGCAAGGCCATGTCGTCCAGCCGCGGGTCATGGGTCAGCGCGACGATCGCCGTGCGCTCGTCGGCCTGGATATTCAGCACCGCCTCATCGGGCATGCCCGGTACGAAACGGCCGTGCGGTTCCTCCCAGCCGTGAACGAACTCCTCGCGCGGATCGCAGACCAGTACCTCGAAATCCAGCATCCGCGCCATCTGCGCCACATAGCGCGACAACTGCCCGGCGCCGATCAGCAGCAGGCGCCAGCGCGGCCCGTAGATGGCCCGCAGCGTGCGCTCATCGAAGCTCAGCAGATCCTGCCGGCCGGCCTCATGCAGAGTCACCGTGCCGCTGACCAGATCCAGTTCACGCGCGACGATCTCGTGAGCCTCGCAACGCCGCAGCAGTTGCTCGACCCAGGCGACATCGCCGACCCGTTCCTCGGTCAGACGCAGGGTGCCACCACACGGCAGGCCGAAGCGCGCCGCCTCCTCGCGACTGACACCATAGGTCACCAGTTGTACCGGGGGCCCGTCTGCGGGCAGGCGCCCATCGTGCAGGCGGGCGATCAGGTCATCCTCGATGCAACCACCCGACACCGAGCCGATCACCACACCATCCCCGCGCAAGGCCAGCATCGCCCCGGGCTGGCGCGGCGCGCTGCCCCAGGTCCGGACCACGCTGTACAGCATTACCCGGTGCCCGGCGCGGCGCCACTGCAGGACGCTGCGCAGGACATTCAGATCGACGCTGTCCATCAGGCCTGCGCCTTGTTCCAGCCTTGCAGCTGATAACGCACCGGCAGGTTGCGGATACGCTGACCGGTGGCAGCGAAGATCGCATTGCACAGCGCCGGCGCGATCGGCGGCACCCCAGGTTCACCGACACCCCCCAGTGGCACCTGGCCCGGCGGCGTGACCAGGTGCACCGCCACTTCCCGGGGGCCAGGGACATGCGCGCCACTTCGTACATATGGAAGTTGTCCTGCTGGACCTGGCCCTCCTTGAAGCTGATCTCGCCCAGCACCGCGTTGCCCAGGCCCATCACGCAAGCGCCCTCGAACTGCGAGCGGATCCGTTCCGGGTTGATCTGCGGTCCGCAGTCCACGGCGATATCGGCCTTGTGCACGATCAGCGTGCCATCGTCCTTGACCTCGACCTCGATCACCGCCGCCACATAGGTGACGAAGCTGTAGTGCACCGCCAGGCCCAGGCCACGTCCCTTGGGCAGCTTGCGCCCCCAGCCGGCCGCCTTGGCCGCGGTTTCCAGCACGGTGCGCAGGCGTCCGGTATCGATCGGGTAACGCTCCGGCGACTCACCGTAGTTCCACTGTTCGCTCAGGCTGCGCGGATCGATCTGCCGGTCGGGTCCCAGCAGCTTGAGCTGATAGGCCAGCGGATCCTGGCCGGCCTTGTGCGCCAGCTCGTCGACGAAGCTCTGGATGGCGAAACCATGGGGAATGTTCGACACCGAGCGGTACCAGCCGACCCGGGTGTGGACTTTCGCCTCGGGGTTCTCCAGGCGCACGTTGGGAATGTCATAGGCCATGTTGGTGAAACCCATGCCCAGTTCGAACGCCGCCTCGTTGTTCATGTTCGGCGCGAACAGCGCGGTGATGCTCGGGGCCACGGTGCGGTGCAGCCAGCCGGATGGCGTACCGTCCTGGTTCAGGCTGGCCTGCAGGTATTCCGCCGACACGGTGTGGAAATAGGAGTGGTGGATGTCGTCCTCGCGGGTCCATTGCACCCGCACCGCCGTACCCGGCATCGCCTTGGCCAGGATCGCCGCCTCGATGACGTAGTCCGGCTTGGACTTGCGCCCGAAGCCACCACCGAGCAGGCTGACATGGACGGTGACCTGGTCGAAACCGATGCCCAGCCGCTCGGCAATCCGCTCGCGGGTGACCTGGGGGGCCTGGGTCGGCGCCCAGGCCTCGCATTGCCCGTCGTTGAAACGGGCGATGGCGACCATCGGCTCCATCGGCGCCTGCGCCAGGTGCGGCAGGTAGTAGCCGGCCTCGAACTGGCTCGCGGCCCCCTTGAGCGCCTCATCGACATTGCCGGTATTGCGCACCACCTTGCCCGGCTGGCGTGACGCGGCTTCCAGTTCCTGGCGATAGGCAACCGAATCGTAGCGGGCATTGTCGCCATCGTCCCAGACGATGTTCAGCGCCTCGCGCCCCTTGATCGCGGCCCAGGTGTTGCTGGCGATCACCGCCACGCCACCCAGCGGCTGGAATTCGGACGGCAACGGGCGAGATTCGATCTCCAGCACCTTGAGCACCCCCGGCACCTTCAGCGCCGCCGCCGCATCGAACGACTTGAGCTTGCCGCCATACACCCGCGGACGCGCCACGGTGGCATAGACCATCTTCTCGAAATGGATATCGGCCCCGTAAAGGGCACGGCCGTTGACGATATCCGCACCGTCGATGGCCCGCGTCGATTCCTTGCCGATATAGCGGAACTCCGCGGGCTGCTTGAGCCGCAGGCTGTCCCGCGGCGGCACCGCCAGGGCGCCGGCAGCGGCGGCCAGGGCTCCATAGCCCAGCTCGCGCCCGCTCGGGCTGTGGATAACCTTGTGCAACTGCGCCCGGCACTCGCCGACCGGCACGTTCCATTGCTGCGCGGCAGCCTGTTCCAGCATGGTCCGTGCGGCAGCACCACAGCGGCGCATGGGTTCGTACCAGTGACGCATGCTGCGCGAGCCATCGGTGTCCTGGTTGCCGAAACGCACTTCGTCTCCCGGCGCCTGGCGGACCTTGACCTGCGCCCAGTCGGCCTCCAGTTCGTCAGCCACCACCATGCTCAGGCTGGTACGCACGCCCTGGCCCATCTCCGAACGGTTGCAGACCACCGTCACACTGCCATCGGCGCCGATGCTGACATAAACCTTGGGATCGTCGACCCAGCCATTGGGCATGCCGTCGGCGCCGTACTTCTTCTCGCCTTCGGCAAAGGCATCGGGCAGGCCCCAGGTGGCCGCCAGCACCAGCGCGCCAGTGGCGCCGACCCCTTGAGAAAGCCGCGCCGGCTGAGGTTGCTCAGGGCGAAATCGTTCAGGGACCGGCTCATGCCTTGGCCTCCTGCAAATGGGCGGACGCGGCCTGGATGGCCGTCTTGATACGGTTGTAGGTGCCGCAGCGGCAGATATTGCCAAGCATGGCTTCCTCGATCTGCTCGTCGCTGGGCTTGGGGTTCACCTTGAGCAGGGCAGTGGCCGACATGATCTGTCCGCCCTGGCAGAACCCGCACTGCGCCACGCCACCGTCGAGCCAGGCCTGTTGTACCGCCTGGCCGACCGGATCGCTGTGCAGGTTGTCGATGGTGCGCACGTCGCGGCCCACCACCGAGCCGATCGGCGTGACGCAGGAACGGGCCGCCAGGCCGTCGATATGCACGGTACAGGCACCACACAGGCCCATGCCGCAGCCGAATTTGGTCCCGGTATAACCCGCCACGTCGCGAATAGCCCAGAGCAGCGGCATATCCTCGGTGACGTCCAGGGGATGGTCTTGACCATTGAGTTTCAGGGTAATCATGGGCACGCCCGCATCGTTGAAGGTCATGGGGTCGAGCCATCTGCAAGGGGCCGCACGGACGGCAGCAGATCGACTCAGGCTAATCGGCTCTCTTGTGAAGCGGGTGCTTCACCGGGCCGTTCGTTGAGGCTTTTTTACCGTTTTGACCAGCCCGGGGAAAGCCATTCCATGCAAAAAAGCCCCATGCAGTCCGACTGCACAGGGCTTTGAGAGAAAGCGCTCCGGCTGACCAACGATCAGCATAGCCTCATTCAGTAGAGGTTCGGTTCCATTTCCAGCTCAACCGCAAAACGCTCGGCGATATCGGCCTGGATCCGCCGGGCCAGGGCCAGCAGTTGCTCCCCCGTCGCCGCGCCGTGATTGACCAGCACCAGCGACTGAAGGCGATGCACACCGGCGTCGCCATCGCGGAAGCCCTTCCAGCCGGCCGCCTCGATCAACCAGCCGGCCGCCAGTTTCACCTGCCCGTCGGCCTGTGGATAACCGACCAGCGCGGGGTGAGCCTGCTTCAGCTCGGCGGCGTGAGCGGCCGAGACCAGCGGGTTCTTGAAGAAGCTCCCGGCATTGCCGAGTACCGCCGGGTCCGGCAGTTTCTCGCTGCGAATGCTGCAGATCGCCCGACTGACATCAAGCGCCCCCGGCTGACTGACACCCTGCTCTTTCAGGCGCTCGGCCACCGGACCGTAGCCCAGGTGCAACTGCTCGACCCGGCTCAGGGCAAAGCGCACCCGCAGGATCAGCCAGCGCCCCTCGGCGTGCTTGAACAGACTGTCGCGGTAGCCGAACTGGCACTCTTGCAGGGAAAACTCGCGCAATTCGCCGGTCTGCCGGTCGAGGGCGGTGAGGCCAGCGAACACATCCTTGATCTCGACGCCATAGGCGCCGATGTTCTGCATCGGCGCGGCGCCGACGGTGCCGGGGATCAGGCTGAGGTTCTCCAGGCCATACCAGCCTTGGGCCAGGGTAGCCAGCACGAACGGATGCCAGGGTTCGCCGGCCTCGGCCTCGACGATCACACGCTGGCCGTCATCGCTGAGCAGGCGAATGCCGCGACTGCCCATGCGCAACACCAGCGCCTGGATATCGCCGGTCAGCAGCAGGTTGCTGCCACCGCCGATCACCAGCAGGGGCAATTGCCGCTGCGCCGCGAAAGCCAGGGCCTCGCGCACGTCGTCATCACCGTGGGCCTCGGCGAACCACTGGGCACGGACATCGACGCCAAAGCTGTTGTAGGGCTTGAGGGAAACACCGGCTTGCGGTTGCAGGCTCATAGACGCCCCCGGAGTTCGTCGACCAGGCGATCGCTGGCCTGCTCGATCAGGTCCAGTACCTGTTCGAAGCCGTGTTCCTCGTCGTAGTACGGATCCGGGACCTCGTCCACCGCACCGTCGTAACGACGCAGGAACAGGTCCAGCTCGGCCTTGCCCTGGGCCGGCTGCAGCTGCTTGAGGTGGCGCAGGTTGCTCTGGTCCATGGCGAGGATCAGGTCGAAGCGGTTGAAATCCGCGCTGCTCACCTGGCGGGCGCGCTGCGCCGACAGGTCGTAGCCGCGCAGCCGCGCCGCCCGCTGGCTGCGGCTGTCCGGCGCCTTGCCGACATGCCAGTGGCCGGTACCGGCGGAATCGACCTCGATCAGTTCGGCGAGACCGGCCGCGCGCAACTTGTGGCGCAAGACGCCTTCGGCCGTGGGCGAACGACAGATGTTGCCCAGGCAGACAAACAGGACCCGCATCAGGCCTCCAGCAAACGACGAACGCGTTCGAGGTCTTGTGGTGTATCGACGCCGGTGGGCGGTGCCTCCAGGGCGTCGGCCACATGGATTCGCACGCCGTGCCACAGGGCCCGCAACTGCTCCAGGCGCTCGGTGGTTTCCAGCCAGCACGGGCCCCAGCCGACGAAGTCATGCAGGAAGCCGGCACGGTAGGCATAAATGCCGATATGCCGACGGAACGGCACGCCTTGCGGCAGGTGTTCACGATTCTCGGCAAAATCGTCGCGGGCCCAGGGCAAGGTGGCCCGGCTGAAGGTCAGGGCCAGGCCGTTGATGTCGCTGACCACCTTGACTACGTTCGGGTTGAACAGCGCCTCGACCTCTTCGATCGGCTCGGCCAGGGTGGCCATGCGCGCTTCGGTGTGCGCCGCCAGGTTGGCCGCGACCTGGTCGATCACCACCGGCGGGATCAACGGCTCGTCACCCTGGACGTTGACCACGATCGCCTCCGGTTCCAGCCCCAGCAGGCTGGCGACTTCGGCCAGGCGATCGGTGCCGGACTCATGGTCTTCGCGGGTCAACAGCACTTCGGCGCCGAAGGCCTGGCAGGCTTCGACGATCCGTGGGTCGTCGGTGGCCACCACCACCCGCTGGGCGCTGCTTTTGCGCGCCTGTTCCCAGGTGTGCCGGATCATCGGCTTGCCGGCGATCAGTTGCAGAGGCTTGGCCGGCAGGCGCGTGGAGGAATACCGCGCCGGAATCACGACGATGAACGGAGTGCTCATTTGTCCAGACGCTCATCGGCGCTCAGGGTGCGCGCCTCGCTCTCGAGCATCACCGGGATGCCGTCGCGAATCGGGAACGCCAGGCCGGCGCCCTTGCTGATCAGCTCGGTCTTGTCGGCGCTGAGCTTGAGCGGCCCCTTGCAGATCGGGCAAGCGAGGATATCGAGCAGTTTGGTGTCCATGAGGAGTTCCCTGGATAAAAAGGGGTTTAGGGCAAAAGACGATCGGGCAGCAGGCGCAGCAATTGCGTGTCGAACCAGGCCACGAACGCTTCGGAAGGCACCGCGTCGACCGCCAGGTACCACCAGTCGGCGGCCGCGAACGCCCGGCATTTCACCGCGTCCTTTTCGGTCATGACCAACGGCAGCGACGGCGTGAAACTCAGGGCCTGCGCGCTGTATTCGGCATGATCGGCAAAGGCGTGGGGCACAGGCTGCCAGTGTAGCGTTTCGAGGGTATTGAAGAAACGTTGCGGATTACCGATGCCGGCCACCGCGTGCAACGCCTGGCCGACGGGAAAGTGGTCGAGCGGCTGGCGTTCGCCGCTCAGCAGATTGACCAGAGCGGTCGGCTGCAGGCGGAAGGCGAAACCGTCGCCGCGATCGGCGTCGGCGCCGTTGTACATCAGCGCGTCGACACTCTGCAGGCGCTCCAGCGGCTCGCGCAGGGGGCCGGCGGGCAGACAGCGGCGATTGCCCAGGCCACGGGCGGCGTCGATCAGCACCAGTTCCAGGTCGCGGGCCAGGCGGTAATGCTGCAGGCCGTCGTCGGAGAGGATCAGGTCGAGCTGTTCCTCGGCCAGCAGGGCCTGCACCGCGCGGCTGCGATCCGGATCGATCATCAGCGGCACATCGTTGCGCCGGACGATCAGCAGCGGCTCGTCGCCGGCTACCGCCGCGGACTGCTCGGCACGTACCCGCCATGGCAGGCTCGGCGGCCTGGCGCCGTAACCACGGCTGACCACGCCCACGCGCAGGCCGCGACGCCGGCAATGCTCGACCAGCCAGAGAATCATCGGGGTCTTGCCCGTACCGCCGACCGTGATGTTGCCGACCACGATCAACGGCACCGCAGGTTGGTAGATGTCGCCTGCGCCGGCAACGAAGCGGGCGCGCCTGCCATCGACCACGCGACGATACAGCCACTCCAGCGGGCGCAGCAGGGTCAGGGCCGGATGGCCCTCGTACCAGGCGCGCAACAAACGGTCCGAGAGAGCCATCAGGGCGCCGGCGCCGCCTCGACGGTGGTCATGCGCAAGTGACTGAAGCCGAGCTTGCCGGCGGCGTCCATCGCGGTGATCACGGCCTGGTGCTGGGTCTTGCCGTCGGCACTGATCGACAGCGGCATGTTGGTGTCACCGTTGGACTCCTTCTGCAACGCTTCCATCAGGGTCGACAGGTCATTCTTCGGCAGTATCTGGTTGTTCACCGAGAATACGCCATCAGCGCTGATGGCGATGTCCAGTTGCTTGACCAGTTGATCCTCCGCCGGCGAACCGCTGACCGCCTGCGGCAGGTCGACCCGCAGTTGGGTTTCGCGGGTGAAGGTGGTGGTGACCACGAAAAACAGCAGCAGGACGAACACCACGTCGATCAGCGAGGCGAGGTTGATATCGATGGTTTCCCGGGGCTTGCGGCGGAACTTCACGCTTTGCCCCCGGGCATTTCCACATCGCGGTCGCCCTGGACCACTTCGACCAGCTTGATCGCCTGCTGCTCCATGCCCACCACCAGCTCATCGATGCGGCGTTGCAGGAAGCGGTGGAAGAACACCGCGGGAATACCGACGATCAGGCCTGATGCGGTGGTGATCAGCGCCTTGGAGATACCGCCGGCGAGGACGGCCGCATTGGTGGTCATGCCCGAGCCCATGAACGAGCTGAAGATATCGATCATGCCCAGCACCGTACCGAGCAGGCCGAGCAGCGGCGACATGGCGGCGATGGTGCCGAGGGCGTTGATGTAGCGCTCCAGTTCATGGATCACCCGGGCGGCGGCCTCTTCGATGCACTCCTTCATGATCTCGCGACCGTGCTTGGAGTTCGCCAGGCCCGCGGCGAGGATTTCACCCAGGGGCGAGTCGGCGCGCAGTTGCTTGAGTTTTTCCTTGTCCAGCTGCTTGTCACGGATCCACACCCAGACCTGCCCCAGCAGATGCTCCGGGGTCACCCGGCTGGCGCGCAGGGTCCACAGGCGCTCGGCGACGATACCCACGGCGGCGATGGAACTCAGAATGATCGGCAACATCATCCAGCCGCCGGATTTGACCAATTCCCACACAGTGACAGCCCCCTCGAAAAAGTGCGCCACTCTAACATAGGGGTCGGCCGGGCCGAAGAACGTGATGTCGCATCAGGGAGCGGTTTAATAACCCTGGGCTATTTGAATCACGCTGCACCGGCCCCCCACAAGGGGACTGGAGTGCTCAGCCCTCTATCGGATCAACGCCAGAATCTCTTGTCCTCGCGCTGCGACTGCGCATCGCCAAAAGCCCCCAGCACCAGGCGCACCGCACCCTGCTCGGCACTGTCATGTACGGCCATCCCCAATGCCCGGTAACGAGCCATCACCTGCGGATGCGGATGGCCGAAGCTGTTTCCACGACCCCGGGAAATCAGCACGGCCCTCGGCGCCAGTCGCTGGAGAAAGTTCATCGACGAGGAACTGCGGCTGCCATGATGAGGGGCCTGCAGCCAGTCGGTGGCGACCGCCAGCGGACTGTCCAGCAAGGCCTGCTCGGCGTGGGTGTCGATGTCTCCGGTCAGCAGCAGCCGCTCCCCCCGGGCCTCGATCTGCAGCACGCAGGAACGCTGGTTGCTGTCCTGCGCCGCGGCCCATTGCCAGAGCCCGAAACTCACTCCGTCCCATTGCCAGCGCTCGCCACTGGGGCAGGTACCGGCATGCAGGGGTGCCGGCAATCCCGGGGCATCACCACTGATCACCTGGTTCACCGGCATACCGTTGCGGACCGCCAGGGCACCACCGGCATGGTCGGCATCGGCGTGACTGATCAGCATCAGGTCAAGCTCGCGTACCCCCAGCTTGCGCAGCGTTGGCAGGACCACCCGCTGGCCCAGGTCGAACGCGCCGAAGCGCGGCCCCGCGTCATACAGCAGGTTGTGATGGCGGGTACGGACCAGGATCGCCAGGCCTTGCCCGACGTCCAGTTGCCAGATTTCGGCCTGCCCTTGCGGCACCCTGGACGGCGGCGAGCACAACACCATGGCCACCAGCGGCCAGCCCAGCGGCCGTAGCGGCACGCCCGCGGGCAGCAACAACAGCAGAACACCCAGGCTGCCCAGGCCCCAGGCCCAGGGTGCAAGGGTTCCGGGTAGCCAGGCCGGTACCCGTGTCGCCACCTGGGCCAACCCCTGGAACAGGATTTCCAGCAGGCCGCCGGCCAGCCACAACAGCGCCTCACCGATCCAGGGCAGCGTCAAGGTCAGGGTCCCGAGCAAGGCCAGCGGCAGTACCGCAAGGCTGATCCAGGGCACCGCGACCAGGTTGACCCACGGGCCGCTGAGGCTGATGGGCAGGCCGAGCGCCAGCAGCCACGGCAGCAGGCCGAGGGCGATGGTCCATTGCGCGCGGGTCCAGGTTTGCCAGAGGCTCCAGGCCCCCAGCCGGCCGGCGAAACAGAAGACCAGCACCGCCACTGCGGCGAACGACAGCCAGAAACCCGGCCGCAGGCTGGCCAGGGGCTCGACCAGCAGGACCAGGTTCAGCGCCACCAGCAACGGCCACGACACCCCCAGATGGCGGTAGCGCAGGCGCCAGAGCAGCACCATGCCGATCATCGCGCAGGCCCGGCGCACCGGGACGCCAAAGCCGGCCAGCAATCCGTAGCCCAGCGCCGCGGCAAAGGCCAGGCCGCAGGCCCAGGGTAGCCAGGGCAGGTGCCGCGGCCACAGGCCATAACGCGCCAGCCCCGCCACCAGGGCATAGACCAGTGCGGCGAACAGCCCGATATGCTGCCCGGAAATCACCAGCAGGTGCACGGTGCCGGTGTCCTGCAGGACGCGCCAGGTGTCAGGCGACAAACCCGAACCATCGCCCAGCACCAGCGCCACCAGGGTCGCCGACTGGCCCCAGGCATCGACCGCCAGCAGGCGCTGACGAATCCCGTCGCGCCAGGACCCTGGCGATGCGGCCAGTCGCTGGCCGTCCTTGATGGTACCGGTGGCGCCGATCCGCTGGGCCAGCAACCAGGCCTCACGGTCGAAGCCATGGGGATTGAGCAGCCCGCTCGGCGACTTGAGCTTGACCGCCAGCCGCCAGCGCTCGCCACTGCCGACCGCGGGCCCGCCGTACCAGGCCAGGCGCATGCGCCGCGGCAGCAGCGTGCGCCGGGAGCTCGCGTCTTCCAGCACGAAGCGTTGCACCGCTCCATCGTTTTCCGGCAGTCCCACCACCTGCCCTTCCAGCCACAGTGTCTGGCCGTCCAGCTCCGCTGCCAGGCGGTCACTCAAGGCCAGGTGAGCCTGCAGGCAGGCCCAACTGAAACCGAACAGCACCAGCGCGACCGGATAGCTGCGAAACGGCAACAGCATCAGGCCGAGCAGCGACAACACCGGCAGCCACCCGAGCGGCGGCAACTGCGGCAGAAAACGCAGGCTCAACAGGCCCGCCGCCAGCGCCAACATCCCTGTGCGCATCTCTCACTCCATGAACCCGTTCAGTTCTCGGAATAGCCCGATTGGCCGGCAGCTGCTTTATCAATTGTCACAATGTCTGAATGGGTCGTCAGTAGAATCCGGGCATACTGCCCGCTTGAACCGACCGAGAAGCCCTATGCCGCGTCGCCTATTCAAACGCTACATGCCCGACCCGCAGAGCATCCGCGAACACAAGCACTTACGATTTTTCGGCCGGCTGCTCCACGATCCGAACCTCTGGCACCTCAATCGCCACTCGGTGTCACGGGCCATGGCGGTCGGCCTGTTCGCCGCACTGATACCCATCCCGTTGCAGATGCTGCTGGCGGCGTGCCTGGCGATTTTTCTGCGCGGCAACCTGCCGATCGCCGTCAGCCTGGTGTGGCTGACCAACCCGCTGACCATGCCGCCGATCTTCTATTGCACCTACAAGCTGGGAAGCTGGGTGATGAACCTGCCGCCACGCAGCCTGCCGGACGAACTGACCTGGGCGTGGATCAGCGACCAGCTGTCGACGCTGTGGCAACCCTTTCTGCTGGGTTCGGTGCTGTTGGGATTGGTGATGGCGGCCCTCGGTTACTGCCTGACCATGGGTTATTGGCGCTGGTGGGTGGCCCGGCAGTGGCAGCGGCGCCGGGAACAGCGCCGCCCCAAATGAATACCGCCCCCTGTAGGAGCGTGGCTTGCCCGCGAAGAGTTCCTTGAGAACGCCAAGAGCTTCGCGGGCAAGCCACGCTCCTACAAGGTTGCGCTGTACCAAAGAAATCGGCCCGCCAGGCATGCCAGGGTCGCTTGGGCCTACTGGCGCATGCCGCGCCCGCTGACCAGCAGCCGCGCGCAACCGAAATACAGCACCACGGTCGCCAGCAGCATGAAGGCGATGGCCACGCTGATACGGATGTCCGATACCCCCAAAATGCCATAGCGGAAGGCGTTGACCATATGCAGCACCGGGTTGGCCAGCGATACGGTCTGCCAGAACGGCGGCAGCAGGCTGATGGAGTAGAACACCCCGCCCAGGTAGGTCAGTGGCGTCAGCACGAAGGTCGGGATGATCGAGATGTCGTCGAAGTTGCGCGCGAACACCGCGTTGATGAACCCCAGCAGCGAGAAGATCGTCGCCGTCAGCACCACCACCAGCAGGGTCACGCCCAGGTGATGGACCTGCAGGTGGGTGAAGAACAGCGACAGCAGGGTCACGATGATCCCCACCATCAGACCGCGCAGCACACCGCCCAGGGTGTAGCCGATGAGGATGGTGTGCGGCGAAACCGGCGACACCATCAGTTCCTCGATCGAACGCTGGAACTTGCTGCCGAAGAAGCTCGAGACCACGTTCCCGTAGGAGTTGGTGATCACCGACATCATGATCAGCCCCGGCACGATGTACTCCATGTAGGTAAAGCCACCCATGTCGCCGATCTGCCGGCCGATCAGGTTCCCGAAGATCACGAAGTACAGGACCATGGTGATGGCCGGCGGCAGCAGGGTCTGCGGCCAGATCCGCATGAAGCGCCGCACTTCCCGGTAGACGATGGTGTTGAGGGCGACCAGGTTGGCCTGCAGCTCCGAACTCATACCGCCACCTTCGACAGATTCTTTTCTACCAGTGACACAAACAGTTCCTCAAGGCGATTGGTTTTGTTACGCAGGCTGAGGACCTCGATCTGCTGCGTGGCCAGTTGGCCGAACAGTTCGGTGATGCCCACGGATTTGTCCACCTGCACTTCCAGGGTATGGCTGTCGAGCAGCTTGCTCGGGTAGCCGATCAGGCTAGGTGCAACGGTTTGTGCATGCTTGAGGTCGAGCAGGAAGGTCTCGACATGCAACTGGCTGAGCAACTGGCGCATGCTGGTGTTCTGGACGATGGTGCCGTGATCGATGATGCCGATGTTGCGGCACAGCTGTTCGGCCTCTTCCAGGTAATGGGTGGTGAGGATGATGGTGATGCCCTTCTCGTTCAGCTCGGTGAGAAAGGTCCACATCGAACGACGCAACTCGATGTCGACCCCGGCGGTCGGCTCGTCGAGGATCAGCAGGCGCGGCTCGTGCACCAGTGCCCGGGCGATCATCAGCCGGCGCTTCATGCCGCCGGACAGCGAACGGGACGGCACGTCGCGCTTGTCCCACAGGCCCAACTGGGTCAGGTACTGCTCGGCGCGCTCCTTGGCGACCTTGGCCGGGATGCCGTAGTAGCCGGCCTGGGTCACGACGATGTCGAAGGTCTTCTCGAACTGGTTGAAGTTGAACTCCTGCGGCACCACGCCAATGCTGCGCTTGAGTGCGGCGGGTTGCCGGTCCAGGTCGTGGCCGAAGACATTCACCGTGCCGCTGGTCTTGTTCACCAGGGTCGAGAGAATGCCGATGGTGGTGGATTTGCCGGCACCGTTGGGGCCGAGCAAGGCGAAGAAGTCACCTTCGGCGACGTCCAGATCGATACCACTCAGGGCCTGGAAACCGTTGCCGTAGGTTTTGGTTAGCTGCCGGATGGACAGAGCGGAACTCATAGTGGACGATGCACCAAGAAGGAAGGAAAAAGTCGGGAAACTGCGCGAAAACCAACCGCATGGCCGGCCTTCCATAGCCCCATATAAGGGCACGCCGGGTCGTGAACAATAGCGGCGCGCCAGGACTATGGTGCTTGGCTACGCCGCACAAGTACAGCAACCCGCGTTAATAGTAGCTATTAAGTCAAAGCGGTCATGACCGCACGCTGGTAGGCCGGACGTTGCTTGAGGCGCTCGTACCAGGCACTCAAATGGGGCAACTCCGGTCGTTCGATGGGCATCTCGAACCAGGCGTAGATGAAGCTGCCCAGGGGAATGTCGCCCAGGCCGATCTCCTGGCCGGACAGGTAGGGCTGCTGCGCCAGAGCCCGGTCGGCCATGGCCAGAAGCTCGCCACAGGCTTGCAAGCCGGCGTTGATCGCGGTCCAGTCCTGCTGCTCGGCCGGCGTGCGCATGACGCCCCAGAACACCACGCGAAACGGCGCGACGAAGGACGAGGTGGCCCAGTCCATCCACTGCTCGGCACGGGCCCGCACCTGCAAGTCCGCCGGTGACCAGACCGGGTTGGCGGCGTGCCTGGCCGCCAGGTAGCGGACGATGGCGTTGGATTCCCACAGGACGAAGTCGCCATCCTCGATCATCGGCACCAGGCCATTGGGATTCTTCTCACGGTATTGCGGCGTGTTCACGACACCAAAGGCACCACCGGCATCGATGGACTCGTAGGAAAGTCCCAGCTCCTCGGCAATCCACAGTACTTTCCTGACATTCGACGAATTCTTCCGACCCCAGATCTTCAGCATGACGGCCTCTCACAGGATAAATGCCGACGCAGTCTACGCCCGATCAGCCACGACTCAAATCGCCGCGCATGTCACCTCGCAAGGGCAGCGCGTCGGCGAGGAACAGGTGGGGATAACACTCGGCCAGATGACCGAAGAACAATGCCTGTGGCACATCGGCGAACTGCCCGTGGTCGCGCAGGTATTCCATGTGCCGCTGGCCGTCATGGGTGTAGGGATGGAACACACTGTCGCTATGCCCGTCGAATTCCAGCGGTATCACCCCGAAGGCTTCGCACAACCCCTTGTCGAAAGCCGGCGTGGCCTTGACCCAGCGTCCGTCCAGATGGAGCTCGGTATAGCCGTGCATGGCGAACACTTCGCTCTTGAGCAACTCCAGCACCCGGGGCGTCGACAGGTGATTGCGTACGTCCGCCAGGCCGATCCGGGCCGGTATCCCGCAGTACCGGGCGCAGGCGGCGAGCAGGGTCGCCTTGGGCACGCAGTAGCTCTGCCCCAGCGCCAGGGCATGGCTGCCGCACAAGGTCTGCGGGTTGCGGCTGAAGGCGTAGATGTTGTAGCGAACCTCATCACGCACAGCGTAGTACAGACTGATGGCCTGTTCCCTCGGATCGCGGCTGGCGCCGCGACGACTCTCGGCGAACTCCATCACCGCCGGGTGGTCACTATCGATGAAGCGTCCTGGATTCAGATACTCGTGCATGAGCGCAGTCCCCGTGGCCAGTCTCGAGTCTAGCCCCGGGCCTTGCGCGCCGGGCACGACGATTCGGCCAAGTCACAGACCCACCGTGCCTTTCTTGCGGGCAGTGCGCGGCGGCATCCGTCCGGCGGCCCGCTCCCACCGATCTGGATACACAGCCCCGGCATCCGGCTTGCCGGATGCCGACTAAGCTCTGAAGTGTTTTTGCCCTGTCTCATGGAGGATTGAATATGCTGCTGTTGTGGATACTGGTTCTGCTGCTCGGCGTCGCCTACCTGGCACACCGGCGCATCGCCGCGCTGCCCGCCCTTGGCGCAGTGGCGCTGTATCTCCTGGCGATGGGAACCCTCGGTCATGCCCCCGGCGGCCTGATGCTGGTGCTCTGGTTGATCCTCGCGACGGTCGCCGCCCCCCTGTTGCTGCCCGACCTGCGCCGCCGGTTGTTCACGGCTCCGCTGTTCGCCTGGTTCCGCAAGGTCCTGCCGCCGATGTCCGCGACCGAACGCGATGCCATCGATGCCGGCACCGTGTGGTGGGATGGCGAACTGTTCAGCGGTCGCCCGGACTGGAACAAGCTGCTGGCCTATCCCAAGGCGCAACTGACCGAGGAAGAGCAGGCCTTCATCGACGGCCCGACCGAAGAACTCTGCGCCATGGTCAGCGACTGGCAGATCGGCCAGGACATGGATCTGCCGCCGCAAGCCTGGGCGCATATCAAGGAGCACGGCTTCTTTGCCCTGATCATTCCCAAGGAGTACGGCGGCAAGGGCTTCTCTGCCTACGCCCACTCCCAGGTGGCGATGAAGCTGGCGACCCGCAGCGGCGACCTGGCCTCCACCGTCATGGTCCCCAACTCCCTGGGGCCGGCGGAACTGCTGCTGCATTACGGTACCGAAGCGCAACGCGACCATTATCTGCCACGCCTGGCCCGCGGCGACGACATCCCCTGCTTCGCCCTGACCGGGCCACTGGCGGGCTCCGATGCCGGGGCGATGCCGGATACCGGCGTGGTCTGCAAGGGCGACTGGAACGGTGAGGAGGTCCTCGGCCTGCGCCTGAACTGGGAAAAGCGCTACATCACCCTCGGCCCCGTCGCCACCCTGCTCGGCCTGGCGTTCAAGGCTCACGACCCGGACCATCTGCTCGGTGAGCAGGAGGACCTGGGGATCAGCCTCGCGCTGATCCCCACCGATACCCCCGGCGTCGAGATCGGCCGTCGTCACCTGCCGCTGGGCGCCGCCTTCATGAATGGCCCGAACGCCGGCAAGGACGTGTTCATCCCCCTGGACTACCTCATCGGGGGCCGGGACATGCTCGGCAAGGGCTGGATGATGCTGATGAACTGCCTGTCGGTGGGCCGCTCGATCTCGCTGCCGGCGGTCGGCACCGGCGCGGCCAAGTTCACCAGCCTGGTCACCGGCCAGTACGCGCAGGTGCGCGAGCAGTTCAACGTGCCGCTGGCCGCTTTCGAAGGCATCCAGGAGGCCCTGGCACGAATCGGCGGCAATGCCTGGCTGATGGACAGTGCGCGGATGCTCACCGCCAATGCCGTGGACCTGGGCGAGAAGCCCTCGGTGCTGTCGGCGATCCTCAAGTACCACCTGACCGAACGCGGCCGCGAGTGCATCGGCCACGCGATGGATGTCCACGGCGGCAAGGGCATCATCATGGGCCCCAACAACTACCTGGGCCGCAGTTGGCAAGGTGCGCCGATCTTCATCACCGTGGAAGGCGCGAATATCCTCTCGCGCAACCTGATGATCTTCGGCCAGGGGGCGATTCGCTGCCATCCGTTCGTGCTCAAGGAAATGGCCCTGGCCGCCCGCGAGGACCACGACCAGGCACTGAAGGAGTTCGACGGCTTGTTGCTGCGGCATATCGGCTTTGCCGTGGGCAATGCCGGCAGCAGCCTGCTGCTGAACCTCGGGCTCGGACACTTCGAAGCGGCACCGGGCAACCGCCTGAGCCAGAAATATTTCCGGGCCCTGAATCGCCAGGCGGCGGCCTTCGCCCTGCTGGCCGACCTGAGCATGATGCTGCTCGGTGGCGAGCTGAAACGCCGCGAGCGGTTGTCAGCCCGCCTGGGCGATGTGCTCAGCCACCTGTATCTCGGCTCGGCGGCGCTCAAGCGTTATCACGACCTGGACTCGCCGCAAGCGCTCGACCCGCTGCTGAGCTGGGCCCTGGAAGAAAGCCTCGGCCACGCCGAACGGGCCCTGGACGAACTGCTGCGCAACTTCCCCAGCCGGCTGCTCGGTTGCCTGTTGCGGGTCATCGTGTTCCCGTTCGGCCGTCGGCATACCGGGCCGTCGGACGCCCTCGATGCCGAAGTCGCCGCGGTGCTGGGCCGAGCCAAGGGCGATCCGGCCCTGGAAGCGATCCTCGCCGGCTGCTATCGCCCGCAAGCGGCGGACGATCCGGTGGGTGCCCTGCAGCAAGCCCACGACCTGTTGGCCGCCAGCCATGAAGCGCAGAAGAAACTGCACACGGCACTCAGGAGCGGCCAGCTCGCGCCGGCCCCCGGGGAATCGGCGATCGATGCCGGCCTGGAGGCCGGCGTGCTGCAGCCGCGCGAGGCGCAGAGCCTGCGCGAGGCCGAAGCGGCACGGCGCAGGGTGATCGACGTGGACGACTTCAGCAAGGAGGAACTGAGCCCGAGCGCGGGCAAGGTGCGCTGACGCCGGGGCGACCGGCGACGCCCCGTTTGTCGCCCCACCGCGCTCGACGGGACAACAGGCGTGCGGAGCTTTATACTCCCGCGCCTGTTTTATTCTTGAGGCCCCTGCCATGTCCAACGTACTTGCCGATCATCTGGTCCTGCTCGACCACCTGCGCAGCATCCTGGTCGCCGTCGGCGAAGCCGAACAGGTGCCCGAGGAAAGCCACGCGTTGTTCCTGGAGCGCTTCGATGAACTGCGCGCGCAACTGCCGGTCGATCCGATCGAAAGCCAGTACCTGGGCCAGGACCTGCTGTGCCAGGTGATCCAGCGCTACCCGCAGATCGCCCATCTGGTCCCGCGCGACCTGCTGTGGTTCTTCGGCGGCGATTGCCTGCACTACATGCCCGACGAGGAACTGGACCTGTACCAGGCCCTGGAAGAGCGCCGCTACGAAGCCGAACAGAACGACGAGCCGTTCGACTGGAACCAGGAAAAGCAGTTGCTGGCGCTGTCGGATCAGGACAGCAAGCACTGATTTCCCGCCTCCCCTCTCCGAGGGTCAATTGCGCCCCGTGGCTTGACGCCGCCCTGTAGGAGCCGGGCTTGCCCGCGAAGAGGTCCTTGAGGACACTAAAAGCTTCGCGGGCAAGCCCGGCTCCTGCAAGGCCCGTTGCGCCTCCCGGGTCAAGGTGATACCGAGGCCTGGGCGGATTTAAGGGTCGGCTCCCGCGCCAGGCACTCCACCAGATAATCGATGAACACCCGCAACTTCGGCGACAGGTAGGGCGTCGGCGGATACAGCAGCCACAGCCCGCCATGGTAGGACGCGAGGAAAGTCCACTGCGGCAATACCTGCACGATCTCGCCCCGCTCCAGGGCATGTTTGGCCGTGAAATACGGCAGGCTGCCAATGCCGATATGCTGCCGCACCGCGTCCAGCCGCACCCCCGTATGATTGGCCGCATAGCGCCCGCGCACGCCAACCGTCACCGTCTTGCCACCCCGCCTGAATTTCCAGCGCGAATCGTTGGGCGTATCCCCCAGATAGATGCAACTGTGCTCCAGCAGGTCATGGGGATGCCGCGGCGTCCCGTGCTCGGCCAGGTAGTGCGGGGTCGCGCACAGCAGGTGCTCGATGGGCATCAACTGGCGCCCCACCAGCCCCACCGGTGGGTGATCGGTGATGCGCAGGATCAGGTCGACATTGTCCTCGATCAGGTCGACGGGACGGTCTTCAAGAATCATCTGCACGTCGACCTGTGGATAACGTCGCAGAAACGCCGGCATGTGCGGGTGCACCACGAAGCGCCCCACCGCCTTCGGCACGCTGACGCGCACCAGGCCTTGCGCCTCGTCGGTGTACTGACCGCTGATCTCCATGACCGAGCGGGCCGCATTGACCATCTCCCGGCATCGCTTGAAAGTCTCCTCGCCGCTTTCACTGAGGCGCAGCTTGCGCGTGGTGCGCTGCAGCAGTCGGGTTGCCAGGGCCTTTTCCAGGCGGGCGATCGAGCGGCTGACGGCCGAAGGTGACGAGCCGAGCTGACGGGCCGCCTCGGAGAAACTGCCGGTTTCGACCACCTTGACGAAAATCGCCATTTCGCCCAGCAGTGCCAGGGGTGGATTCATGCTCATGACGCACAGGTCCATTGAGATTTGAGTGGATTATCACATGTCCAGGCCATTTTTATACTGGCCACCGACAAGGCTGATCAGCGCCCCGCCCCTCAACGACTGCCCCGTGGAAACCGTCATGCACTCCCAGTACCTCCCTGAATTCATCGCCCTGGCGACCATCCATTTTCTCGCCGTGGTCGCCCCCGGCCCGGACTTCGCCGTGACCATCCGCCAGAGCGTACGCTTCGGTCGGCTGGTCGGACTGCTGACGGCCATCGGCATTGGCGCCGGCATCTCGGTGCATGTGCTGTACACGCTGCTGGGCGTCGGCGCATTGATGAACAGCGCACCCTGGCTGCTGCATGTCGCCAAGGTCATCGGGGCCAGCTACATCCTCTACCTGGGCCTCAACCTGCTCAGGAGCAAACCGCAGGCGGCACGGGCGGACATCGCCGCACAGGCGGCGGATGGAGCGCCGCGCCAGGGCCTGTTCAAGGCCTTTTCAACCGGTTTCCTGACCAACGCCACCAACCCCAAGGCGACGCTGTTCTTCCTGGCGATCTTCACCACGGTGGTCAGCACCTCGACACCGCTGCAGATCCAGGCGCTCTATGGGCTCTGGATGTGCGCCGTCAACGCGCTGTGGTTCATCCTGGTCAGCCTGCTGTTTTCCAGCGAGCGGGTACGCCAGGCCTTCCTGAGAATGGGTCACTGGTTCGAGCGCAGCATGGGCGTCGTGCTGATCCTCTTTGCCGGGCGGCTGGTACTGTCCCTGTAAGCCCGACCGCGCCGACATGGAAGGCGTGCTGCAAGCAGATTTGCACGACAGTTGTGCGAAAAATCGACGGACAAGGGCTCCCTTATCACGCGCTCAAGGTGTTAGCTTGAACAGGTTTTTGTCTGATCGATCAGATATTTCCCACAATCCGCTTGCAAAGGAATGCCTCCTGCAATGAACTTCGCACTCAAACGACTGGCCTGCGCCACGCTGCTGGCCGGTCTCTCGGCGCTCGCCATCCCCGCCTCGGCCAACCTCAGCGCAAAACAGAACGAGGCTATTCTCAAGTCCTTCAGCGACACTTCGGTCACGGATTTCCGGCAGTTCCTCGGCAGCCTGGGCAAGAGCGAGCTGGCGAAGAGCGCCAACCTGGGCCCGGCCATCAGCGCGTTCCTGGGCAACAAGAGCCTGCCCCCCGAACAGCAGAACGAGATCCACCGCCTGCTCGGCCTGTATGCACGGGTGAAGTATGGCAAGGCCGCCACCGAAACCCTGCGCGAACTGGTCGAGATCCCGACCTTTCGCGTCGACGGCGTGGAGCAGCACGACAACCCGGAGTTCATCCGGATCGCCGACAGGATCAAGAGCCTGGCACAGTCCTTCAACCTGAACTTTCGCAACATCGACAACCGCGTCTACGAAATCTCCCTCGACGGCAGCGGCAAGGAAGTCGTAGGTATTCACGCCCATGCCGACGTAGTGCCGGTGACCCCGGAGAATTGGGTCCTGAAGGACGGCACCCGCCTTGATCCCTTCAAGGTCACCCTGATCGGCGACCGCATGTATGGCCGCGGCACCGAGGATGACAAGAACGGTATCGTGGTGGCGCTCTACGCGATGAAGATCATCAAGGAAGAGAAGCTGCCGCTGGCAAGAAACTTCAAGCTGCTGATCGATACCACCGAGGAAACCAGCGGTGACGCCATCCCCTACTACTTCGAACGCAACCCGACGCCCGACTACAACCTGGCGCTGGATGGCGGCTACCCGGTGGTGATCGCCGAAAAAGGCTACGGCACAGTTATGGCCCGCTTTGCCCGGCGTACGGCAGAAGGCCAGGGCGCCGAGATCACCGCGCTGACCGGTGGCCTGGCGACCAACCAGATCCCTTCGGCATCGGTCGCCACCCTGGTCACCGACCGGCCCGCCGAACTGGCTGCCAGCCTGCAGAAGGCCGGCGCCGATTACGTCAGGCAGCATGGCGACAACTTCGAGGTGACTGCCAAGGTTGCCGGCAAGGATGTCACGCTGACCGTCACCGGCGTTTCCGCCCACTCCTCCGAACCCGAATCGGGCGTCAACCCGGTGGCGCGGATGCTGGACTTCATCCACAGCCTGGACGGCAAGGTCGCGCTCAAGCACAACCACATCACCGATGCCGCCCGCTACGCCGCCGACAACTGGGGGCTGGACTACCTGGGCAACAAGCTGGGCGTCGGTTTTGCCGATGACTTCATGGGCCCGCTGACCACCTCGCTGACCTATGTCGGGCTGGATGAAAAGGTTCTCAAGCTGGCGGTCAACCTGCGGGTACCGAAGGGCAGGAGCCCGCAGGTGCTCAAGTCCGAAATCGCCGAAAAGCTCGAGGCCTGGAGCAGCAAGACCCATGTGGCAGTGACCTTCGACTACAAGATCGCCGAACCGATGTACCGCAACCCCGAGGGTGAGTGGGTCAAGGCGCTGCTTGCGGTCGCCAGCGAGAACCTCGGCATGCCGCACACGTTCGGCACCTCCGCCGGTGCGACTTCGGTCCATGAACTGCCCAATGGTGTGCAGTTCGGCCTGGCCCGGCCGGAGGTCAAGTACACCGGGCACACCGACAACGAGTTCAAGACGGTGGAGCAGTTCCAACTGGACCTGCAGATCGTCACCGAGATGATGGGACGCATCGGACAGTTGCCAAAGCTCTGATGGCATTCAGGGCCCGCGGCTACAGCGGGTCCTTTCTTCATGCAGTCCGGAACACAACCTTGCAGCACCGACCCGGCGACTCTAGACCTGGTCGGTGAACACGACTCATGTCAGCCAACCAGTGCCTGTCAGTAACCCGCTTCCCGCTGATGCCGGAAGGCCAGGACATACACCGCTTCTTCCGCAGGAACAAAGCGGTAGAGTGCAACATAGCCGCCATCACCAAAAGCAATGACCAGCTCGCGCAACTCAGGTAATTCAACGAAGGGTCTACCTATGAGTGGATCCGTCTCCAGACGCATCAATTGCTGCTCAATGACTTGAGCCGCCCTGCGTGAGACCTGACGATCCTTATCCAGCAGAAAACAACGGCAATGCTCCAATCCTTCAGAGGCAACCGCCGCCACAATCAATCGTGGCACTTGGGAAGCTCCGATTCTTCCTCGGTCCCCCAGGTTTTAAGCCAGTCGCGGGTCTCGGTCCCGGTCAAATGCTGTCCCGTTTCCTGGTAGGCCCTCCATGAGGCCAACGCTTCCTGCTTGAAACTTTCCCGTGCCTCCTCTCGCTCCACATACTGAGAGATAGCTTCACGCATGATCCAGTGCGCCGAGCGTTGTCGGGCTCCCGCCAGTTGCTGGATGCGGAGCTTCAAGTCCTCATCGATCTTGATCGAGGTCGCCATGTCGTCTTCTCATATATTCATAGGTATCACCTTTGAATAAGGTAACAAGCACACTGTACCCCGTCCATTCATCCAACAGCAGCCTGATGAACGGGTACGAGCCACTCCCGAACCTGGCAAAAAGAAAAGGCCTACGAATTAACAAGACACATACATCTATTGTGTAGGCAGGGTCCGACTACTAGATTTGGGAGCAATTCTCCCAGGCACGGCAGGACTGCGCCGCCGGTGACAACCGACACGCGTTCGAAACAGGCTTCCTGTTTCGCCTGCAGGAGCAGTTGCTCGCAACGGCAAGGGAGGGACTGACACACGAGGAGACGACGGCATCGCGATCCGTTCGGACCACCATCAGGCGAGACACTCGTCGCCGAAGACCTGAATAACGCGCACGAACAAAAACGCCGCTCATTGCTGAGCGGCGTTTTCATTTAATTTGGAGCGGGAAACGAGACTCGAACTCGCGACCCCGACCTTGGCAAGGTCGTGCTCTACCAACTGAGCTATTCCCGCAAATGGCGTCCCCTAGGGGACTCGAACCCCTGTTACCGCCGTGAAAGGGCGGTGTCCTAGGCCACTAGACGAAGGGGACACGCTACCCGGAACACATGGTGTGTGTTACGGTGCACAGAATCACATCCGAAGACCTGACCCTGGTTTCACTCGACCCTGCCCGAAGGCAAGACCGTTTAAAATTGGAGCGGGAAACGAGACTCGAACTCGCGACCCCGACCTTGGCAAGGTCGTGCTCTACCAACTGAGCTATTCCCGCATTGGCGTCCCCTAGGGGACTCGAACCCCTGTTACCGCCGTGAAAGGGCGGTGTCCTAGGCCACTAGACGAAGGGGACACGCTACAACATTCACTCCCTGCCGCGTTTCGCTGTGTGCTTTACGCTGCAAGTGGCGCGCATTCTATGGATGGTTCGCAGGGTCGTCAACCCCCAAAGATAAATTTATTTAAATCAATGACTTCGCCCCGCTTTGCAGCCCTTTTGGAAGCGTTCTCGCGTCCTGGGTTTGACGCCTGTATTCTGGCGCTCGACAAGACGCTATAGTCCGCCAGCCTAAATAGTGGCAATGTGCACATATCTCTGGAGAAGCACTCTGGCGCCGTGCAGCACGTCATTCGACGCTATCAGCGATAACGCCAAGCCACTACACTGATTCTGCACTACACCTTGAAGAGGTCTTAACGGTGACACCACTCATGATCACCCTGCTGGTCGCAGCCGGGATCTTTCTCCTGATCGGCATCGGCTTCCTCAACCATATGGCCGAGAACAGCAAGCTGGAAAAGGCTCGTCTCAAGGTCGAACTCGGCGATCGCCTGCGTCGTTGCGGCGAACTCACCGAAACCTTCCCCGGCCAGTTCATGAGTCCCGGGCTCAAGCTGCTGCTGACGCGCCTGGAACTCAACGTCACCCAGCGCCTGCTGAACATGGAAAAGGGCAACGAGCGCCTCAAGACCCGCATCGCCGAACTCAACGGCCTGGTTGCCCAGGGCGAATCGATCCCGATCAACAATCCAACCGCGCCGATCCAGACCGAAGCCAAGGCCAAGGACGTACGCTTCCTGCTCGAAGCCATGCACAGCCAGATCACCCGCGCCGCACAGGAAGGCTTCCTGCCCGCCAACGAGGCCAAGCAATGGATTCGCGAGGTTCGCCATATCCTGGTGCTGCTGCACATCGAGTTCTTCAACAACCTCGGGCAGCAGGCCTTGCAACAGGAACAACCAGGGCAGGCACGCCTGGCCTTCGAGCGGGGCGCGCAGTACCTGCGCAAGCAGCAGGAACCGGCGATGTATGCCGAACAGCTGCAACTGATGGAAAAACTGCTGGCCCGGGCCAATGCGCTGGTGCTGGAGACGTCCCAGCCGGCCGAGGACGATGTGAACGAGTTGACCCAGGGGCTCAAGGAAGTCGAGGCGGACTGGAAGAAGAAGGCGATCTACGACTGAGGCGGGTTGGCGGGGAGAATGGCCGCCGTTGGCGGTTCGCGGGCAAGCCCGGCTCCTGCAGGGGATGGTTGTGGTGCCAACAAGCCTTGGAGCGGAAGCTGTCCGCGAATGGGCTTTCAAGCCAGACTCATGACCTTGGAGCCCCCCCAAGAGATCGAACCAGGTTCATGTTTCGACAGGCATAAAAAAACGGACACGCCAGCGTGTCCGTTTTTTTATGCCTGGAGCCAATGCCCGAACGGCATCAGGCTACCGGATTCAGCGGCTTTTCCGGGTACCAGACGTCCAGCAGCGGGCTGACTTCGACCGAGGTCAGTTCGCTGCGGCCCTTGAGCCAGGCTTCAACGGCAGCGCGCTGCTCTTCGGAAACCGAGCCACGCTTGATCAGGCAGACCAGACCGAAGTCATCGCCACCGACATAGCCCAGACCGTTGGCTTCCATGGCTTCCTTCAGGAAAGCGTCGAGGAACGCATCGATAGCCTGTTCACTCAGGTCTTCTTTGAAATCCAGGTTCAGCTCGAAACCCAGCTCTTGAAACTCATCCACGCACAGTTTTTTGCGCAGACGCCGGGAACGGTTGGTCGCCATGAAACAATCCTCAAAAGTAATAACGGGCGGCACTTTAGCAGTTTAAGGGCGCAATTGCCCGGCTCCGTGCACAACACCGACCGAACGGCAGGAAAAATTCGCGCGAACGCCATGGCCGGCGGCCCCCCCACGAGCACCAGCCTGATGCATAATGCCGTCACTTTCATGACCGTAGAGGGCTTTTTTATCCACGCCCTCATATTTTTCCCCTCGGCTGCAGGGCTTTATTGCACATGACCAAATCTTTACGCCCATGGCTACTCGCCAGTTTTCTCCTGCCCCTGGCACTCCCCGCTTACGCCGCTCCCGTCAACACCACCCTGTCCCCCAAAGTCCAGCAGGCGATCAAGGCCAACAAGCTGCAGGACAATGCCCTGTCGCTGGTCACGCTGCCGCTCGACGGCCCCGGCACCCCGACGGTGTTCAACGCCGACGTGTCGGTGAACCCGGCCTCGACCATGAAGCTGATCACCACCTATTCCGCCCTGGAAATGCTTGGCCCCAATCACCAGTGGAAAACCGAGTTCTACACCGACGGCACCCTGAGCGACGGCATCCTCAACGGCAACCTGTACCTCAAGGGCGGCGGCGACCCCAAGCTGAACATGGAAAAGCTCTGGCTGCTGATGCGCGACCTGCGGGCCAACGGCGTGACCCAAGTGACCGGCGACCTGGTGCTCGACCGCAGTTTCTTCGTCCCACCGCAACAACTGCCGGAGTTCGACGACGACGGCAACGACGAGAACCGGCCGTTCCTGGTCAAGCCCGATGCCCTGCTGGTCAACCTCAAGGCGCTGCGCTTCGTGGCCCGCAACGACTCGGGCAAGGTGCTGGTCTCGGTCGAGCCGCCGATCGCCAGCATCCACATCGATAACCAGGTCAAGGTGATCAACGCCAAGCAGTGCAGCGGCGATGTGCGCTACAACCCGGTAACCCAGGCCGACGGTTCGACCACTGTCACCGTCAGCGGCCAATTGGCCGAGGGCTGCAGCTCGCAGACCTACCTGTCGCTGCTCGACCACCCGACCTACACCGCCGGTGCCGTACGCGCCATCTGGAAGGAACTGGGCGGCAGCATCCAGGGCAAGGACCGCCAGGACGTGGTGCCCAAGGACGCCAAGGTCCTGGCCCGCGCCTTCTCGCCGGACCTGACGGAGATCATCCGCGACATCAACAAATACAGTAACAACACCATGGCCCAGCAGTTGTTCCTCAGCCTGGGCGCGAAATTCCGCAACGATGCCGACGGCGACGACGCCAAGGCCGCCCAGCGGGTCATCCGCCAGTGGCTGGCGCAAAAGGGCATCACCGCCCCGCACCTGGTGATGGAAAACGGCTCCGGTCTGTCGCGCTCCGAGCGCGTCAGTGCACGGGAAATGGCCAGCATGCTGCAGGCGGCCTGGAAGAGCCCCTATGCCGCGGAGTTCATCAGTTCGCTGCCGATCACCGGCATGGACGGCACCATGCGCAAGCGCCTGAAACACACGGCGATGTCGGGCGAGGCGCATATCAAGACCGGCACCCTGAACACCGTGCGGGCGATTGCCGGCTTCAGCCGCGACAGCAATGGCACGACCTGGGCGGTGGTGGCGATTCTCAACGATCCGAAACCCTGGGGCGCTTCCTCGATACTCGACCAGGTTCTGCTGGACCTGTATCGCCAGCCACGGCCGGCCCGGTCCGACGACTGACGCCTCTCGTCGAAACGGTGGTGCGCCGACCGGTCCCTCAGTCCTGCTCCACCATCACCCGGTCGCGGCCATTCTGCTTGGCCAGGTAGACCCCAGAGTCCGCCCGCAGCAACAGGGCGTCGGCCCCTTCCCCCGCCCGCCAGCTGGCGATGCCGAAACTCGCCGTCACCTGGCCGACCCGCTCGAAGGGCGTGGCCCGCAGCCCCAGCCACAACTCCAGGGCCAGGGTCTCGGCCTGTTCGGCGTCGGTATTGGGACACAACACCATGAATTCCTCGCCCCCCAGGCGACAGAACACATCGGTGCGTCGCAGGCGATGATTGATCCGCTGGCACAGCTCCTTGAGCACCCGATCGCCTTCGGCATGACCGTACTGATCGTTGATGCGCTTGAAATGATCGATATCGAGCATGATTACCGCCAAGTGGTCAGACCCACGTTGCACCCGCGCCAGCTCGACCCGTAACCGTTCCTGGAAGTAGCGCCGGTTGTAGATGCCGGTCAGAGAATCGGTGACCGACAGCGCCCGCAGCTCCTCCTCGACCCGCTTGAGATCGGAGATATCCGAGAGGTAGCCGTGCCAGAGCACGGCGCCGTCGGGCAGGCGTTCGGGCGTGGCCTCGCCACGCAACCAGCGCAGCCCACGGGTGGGCAGCAGCACGCGGAATTCCTCGCGCCAGGGGCTGAGCTGCCCCGCCGAAACCTGGATCGAAGCCCGCAGCGGGTCCAGGTCATCCGGGTGTACCCGCTCGAACGCCGGCTCGGCATCCTCCTGCAGGCGTTGGGTATCGACCTCGAACATATCCCCGGTGCCGGCGCTGACATAGACGAAATGCGCACTGCCGTCGAGATTGAGCTGGTACTGATAGATGCTGCCGGGCACGTTGGCACTGAGCTTTTCCAGCAACAGGTCACGGCCGCGCAATTGCGCGGTGCGCTGCTCCACCAGGCGCAGGGCGCGCTGGCGCTGGCTGACCAGGTTGTACAGCAAGGCACTGAGCAGCACGCTCAGGAGCCCACCCAGTACCCCCAGGCTGACCACCGACGAATGATTGGACTGCATGAAGGCTTCGCTGGGGTTGAGGGTCACCTGGTAATCGCGATCGGCCAGCCGCAACAGGCGTACGGCCACCAGTGCACTCTCCGCCGGCGGATTGAGCGACTGGTACAACAGCTCGTGCTCGGCGGCGGTCGACAGGTCGAGGATGCGCACCGACAGGTTGTCGTGGCTCTGCTCCGGCAAGCCGTCGGCCAACAGCTGGCGCATGCTGATCACCGCCAGTACGTAGCCAAGGGGCCCCGGTTGCGGCTGCCCGACGGTGGCCGACATGACCACCGGAGCCACCAGCAATGCCCCACGGGCGTAATCCGGCTCGACGCCTACCAGGTTCAACGGCGGCGAAATCGCCATGAGGCCAGATTGGCGGGCACGCTCCAGGGTCTCCCGGCGCTGGGGTTGCGCCAACAGGTCATGACCCAGCGGCGAGCCGAGGGAGCTTTGGGTCTCGCTGTAGAGCACCGGCACGTACTCGTCCCGTACGCTCGCCGGACGCAGGCGCCCCTGGGCATCGAGCTCCCGGATGGAAAAATCGCCGAACCCCTCGGCCCGGACCCGCCGCTCGAACAGTTTGCGTGCACTGCCTCCGACCCGTGGCGCCCAGGCATAGGCCTGGGTGCGCAGCAGCAGCGGCCGGGCATAACCGGCGAACTCGCGGCGCGAGACCACATCGGAATTGACGAAAAAGCGCCGCAGGCTGTCGAGCCGCTGCACCTGATCGTCGAAGCGCTCCTCGATACGGCTAAAACGCTCGCTGGCCAACAGCTCGAAACGCTGTTGCAACTGGCGCTCATAAAGACCGCGGGTCCCAACGGCCAGCAGCAGCGTCAGCAGCCCACCGCCGAGCAGGACCAGCACGGCGACCAGCCACGCGGAGGCATCCTCGCTGATAAAGCCAAGAATCTTGGGGCGTACGGCATGCGACGACATAGGCGACAACTCATCACGCCGGCGTGTTTACATCACTTTGGCTTCGACTGAGTTATAGCTATTAGCCAGTAGATTAGCCAGCCCCGGAGCCCGGAAAAACCGGACTCCGGGGCTGCTGACGGATCAGCGGGCGGTGATCTTCCAGGCGCGGTGGATCCTGCTGTTGCGGGCGAAGTCCGGGGCGACGGTCTGGCTGCTGATTTCCTCGACGGCATAGCGCGCGCTGATGTTCTCCTCCAACTGGAACTTGCGGAAGTTGTTGGAGAAATACAGCACGCCACCCGGCGCCAGGCGAGCCATGGCCAGCTCGAGCAGTTGCACATGGTCGCGCTGGACATCGAACACGCCTTCCATCCGCTTGGAGTTGGAGAAGGTCGGCGGGTCGATGAAGATCAGGTCGAACTCGTCGCGGTTGCCTTCGAGCCAGGCCATCACATCACCCTGCTCCAGGCGGTTCTTGTCGGAGAAGCCGTTCAGCGACAGGTTGCGTCGTGCCCAGTCCAGGTAGGTCTTCGACAGGTCGACGCTGGTGGTGGTACGCGCGCCCCCCTTGGCCGCGTGCACGCTGGCGGTCGCGGTATAGCAGAACAGGTTGAGGAAGCGTTTGCCGGCCGCCTCCTTCTGGATCCGCAGGCGCATCGGCCGGTGGTCGAGGAACAGCCCGGTGTCGAGGTAGTCGGTCAGGTTGACCAGCAACTTCACACCACCTTCGCTGACCTCGAGGAACTTGCCCTGGGCGCCCTGGCGCTCGTACTGACGGGTGCCGCTCTGACGCTCGCGACGCTTGATGATCACCCGGCTCTTGTCGACGTTCAGCGCCTGGGGAATCGCCGCCAGGGCATCGAACAGGCGAGCCTGGGCCTTTTCCGGGTCGACCGACTTGGGCGCGGCATATTCCTGGACATGCACCCAGTCGTGATACAGGTCGATCGCCAGGGAGTATTCCGGCATGTCGGCGTCATAGACCCGATAGCAATCCACCCCCTCGCGCTTGGCCCACTTGCCCAGTTGCTTGAGATTCTTCTGCAGGCGGTTGGCGAACATCTGTCCGCCTTCGCTCAGGCGCGCCGGTTCGCTGGCGGGTGCGGCCGCCTTGGCCTCGGCGCCGGCGTCGGCCAGGTCACGCTCGACCTGGCGCTGCTCGGCGGTACGGCGTTCGCCGGTGACGAACTGGTCGGGACGCACCTTGATCAACAGCAGCTTGCACGGCAACGCACCGTTCCAGAACGCATACTGCTTGTGGCTGCGGATGCCCATGCGCTTGCCCAGGTCCGGCGCGCCGGTGAATACCGCCGCCTCCCAGTTCAGGCAGGCCTGGCGCAGGCGCTCGCCGAGGTTCTGGTAGAGATAGAGCAGGCTTGCCTCATCGCCCAGGCGCTCGCCGTAAGGCGGGTTGCAGATCACCAGGCCCTTCTGGTTCTGGTCCGGGCGCGGTTCGAAGGTCCCGACCTCGCCCTGGTAGATCTTGACCCAGTCGCTCAGGCCGGCCCGCTCGACGTTGTTGCGCCCCGGCTGGATCAGCCGCGGGTCGGCTTCATAACCGCGAATCCACAGCGGTGGCCTGGCCAGGCCCGCTTCGGCACGGGCGGCGGCCTCGGCATGGACCTTTTTCCACACCGCCGGCACATGCCCCAGCCAGGCATCGAAGCCCCAGTGGGCACGATTGAGATTCGGCGCAATATCGGCGGCGATCATCGCCGCTTCCACCAGGAAGGTGCCCACGCCACACATCGGGTCGGCCAGGGCGCCCCCTTCGGCGGCGATCCGCGGCCAGCCGGCCCGGATCAGCACCGCGGCCGCGAGGTTTTCCTTGAGCGGCGCGGCGCCCTGCTGCAGGCGGTAGCCGCGCTGGTGCAGGCTGTGCCCGGACAGGTCGAGGGAGAGAATCGCCTCGCCACGGTCGAGGCGCAGGTGGATGCGCAGGTCCGGGCTGACCTTGTCGATGGTCGGGCGCGCGCCGGCCGGCGTGCGCAACTTGTCGACGATCGCGTCCTTGACCTTGAGGGCACCGAAGTGGCTGTTGTCGATACCCGAACCGTGACCGCTGAACTCCACCGCCAGGCTGCCATCGGCCAGCATGTGGTCCTGCCAGTCGACATCCAGTACGCCCTGGTAGAGGTCCTCGGCGTTTTTCATCGGGAACCGCTTGAGCACCAGCAGCACGCGGTTGGCCAGCCGTGACCAGAGGCACAGCCGGTAGGCCGTCTCCATGGTGGCCTGGCCACGAATGGCCGAGGTGTGCTCGCGCGCCTCCTCAAGGCCAAGCCCGACGGCTTCCTCAAGGAGCAGGCCTTCGAGACCTTTGGGGCAGGTGAGGAAGAGTTCGTAACGATCCGACATGGGAATTCCAGGGCCTTGAGCAGTCAATGAACGGGCGACGCATCGCCCGCTCGGTTTCGATCGGGCACTTTTCTCGAAGAGTGCCCGTGTGGCGCATCATTACGCCGTTCCACCCCGGCTGATTCCATTTCCCGGCGACTTGAAAAAGCACGGGATAAAAGGAATTGGACGCCGGAGCAGTTCAATCTTTCCGCAACAAAAAGTCACATCGTGACCCTTCGTCGAATAATACCTGAGCACAACGGGTCGGTATTCGCAGGGGCGAATCAAACTCGCTGTTCATGCAAGGGCTGATCATAGCTGGATTTTCTGCCGTCAGCCGAGCAAATGGCCAGCCGATCTTATCGCCCTAACACTCATATCGTTACGTCCTTATGACAAAACGATCATTCACACGCCCCTGCGCATTGGTTAGAAATCAACACAGGTTGACGTCGTAATGGCGTCAACAACCCGCCCCAGCCGAAACTCGCCGACCAACGCGTGCGGGTCGTTTCGTGCGGAGCGGAGCCCGCCACGCCGGCAGCGGGCACCAAGCAGATGCAGAGCAATGCAATCTGCGCGACCTCGACGGAGGTCGACGGGACATATAACAGTCAACCAGTGAGGGCAACACCCTATGAGAAGACTCAAGCGTGATCCGTTGGAAAGAGCGTTTTTACGCGGATATCAGTACGGCGTTAACGGCAAATCCCGTGAGCTTTGCCCCTTTACTCTACCGTCGGTGCGCCAAGCCTGGATCAATGGCTGGCGCGAAGGACGTGGCGACAACTGGGACGGTATGACCGGCACCGCGGGCATCCACAGACTCAACGAACTTCACGCTGTCGGCTGATCAGGGCGCATTCCGACACCACAATCCGAGCATGACGATTCAACCAAGCGCGCCCCATCCGGGCGGCGGGCTTCGGCCCAGGGGGCTCCAGGTGGAGCCCTTTTTAATGCCCGCGATTCACCTTCCCAGCGCCTTCAGCGACGATAGGCCGCGATAGCGTCCACCGACTCGCGGATCAACGCCGGGCCCTTGTAGATGAAGCCCGAATACAACTGCACCAGGCTCGCACCGGCGGCGATCTTCTCAGCCGCGTGCTCGCCCTCGGTGATGCCGCCTGCGGCGATGATCGGCAGGCGGCCCGCCAGCTCCGCCGCGAGCACCTTGACCGTATGCGTGCTCTTCTCGCGCACCGGCGCACCGGACAGGCCGCCGGCCTCGTCACCGTGAACCAGGCCCTCGACACCGACCCGGCTCAGGGTGGTGTTGGTGGCGATCACCGCATCCATGCCCGACTCCAGCAGCGCCTGGGCCACCAGTACGGTTTCCTCATCGGTCATGTCCGGGGCGATCTTGATCGCCAGGGGCACATGCTTGCCATGCTGCGTGGCCAGTGCCTGCTGGCGCTGGTGCAGGGCTTCGAGCAACTGCTTGAGCGAATCACCGAACTGCAGGCTGCGCAGGCCCGGGGTGTTCGGCGAGCTGACGTTGACCGTGACGTAGCTGGCATGGGCGTAGACCTTGTCCAGGCAGATCAGGTAGTCGTCGACCGCCCGCTCCACCGGCGTATCGAAGTTCTTGCCGATGTTGATCCCGAGGATGCCGCTGTAGCGCGAGGCACGCACCCGGGCCAGCAGGTTGTCCACGCCCAGGTTGTTGAAGCCCATGCGGTTGATGATCGCCTCGGCCTCGGGCAGGCGGAAGATCCGTGGCTTGGGGTTGCCCGGCTGTGGCCGTGGGGTCACCGTGCCGATCTCGACGAAGCCGAAACCGAGCTGGGAGAAACCGTCGATGGCCGCACCGTTCTTGTCCAGGCCGGCGGCCAGACCTACCGGGTTGGGGAAGTTCAGCCCCATGACGGTCACCGGGCTCGAGGCCGGTGCCTTGCACAACAGGCCGTTGAGTCCCAGGCGACCGCCCGCACCGATCAGGTCCAGGGACAAGTCGTGGGAAGTTTCCGGGGAAAGTTTGAACAGCAGCTGGCGGGCCAGGTTATACATGGGCGGACATGACTCGGATGGCGGCGAATTGAACCGGTGATTATAGCCGGGCCGCCCCCTGACAAGCGAGGTCACCAGTCCGCGTTTTCCCAACTATCGTCAGCGGGTGGCTGGAACACCTCCTGCATATAGCGACTGATGAACAGGCTGGCGCCAAACAGCCGGGTCATCACCTCGCGCATCTCGCGTTCCTGTGCCGAGCCCGCCAAACCCTCCTCCTTGAAGCGCGCCAGGACCTGCCCGACCACTTTCACCTGTTCATTGAGGGTGTGGTAGTCCGGCCGGCCTTCGTCACTGCTACGGTAGCCGCTGATGAACCGCACGATCGCCGGCCCACCCGCTCCCGCCAGTTCCAGCACCTGTCGGTAGAAGTCCTCGAAGCCCGGCCCGGGCGGCTGGGCGGCGGCCAGCCGTTGCTCCACGGGTGACACCGGGTCGGCGGCGGCAGCAGAGATGGACGGGTTGCCTTCAATCCGCATCGTCGGCCCCCACCGGTGGCGGCAGATCGGTCCCGGTGAATGTCGCGACCAATCGCGCCAGGGCCTGCCGCGCCTGCTCATCCAGTTCGCGCACACTGTCGGGCAGGCCCGCCAGGCGGCTCAGCACCCGCGGTGCCAGTTGCTCACGAGCTGCTTCAAGCTCGAACTCGAACAGTTGCTCGCCCAGGCGGACCACATACCGTTCCTGATCGGAGAACTCGAACTTGACCGAAACCACGCCCAGGCGCTCCAGTTGCTCACGCAAGACCGCAACTCGCCCTCGACAGCGCAAGGGCAACAGCACCTGCAAGGTCATCCGCGTGGTATCGGCCTGCTCCGCCAGCCACTGTTCGAGCATCTGGTCGAACCAGCGCTGATCGTCCAGCAGGGACTTCAGCAACTGTCGGAGCGTCTCGGCCATCTGCCCATGCAACTGGTCGGCCAGACGCCGCGACTCGCACAACCCGCGGGCCAGGTCGACCGCCGCCTGCATCACGCCCTCGCCGTACCCTTCGGCAAAGGCCGAGGCCTGGATAGCCTCGACTTGCGCCTGGGCCTCATCGAGCAGATCACGGGCACGGCGGCGGGCCTCGAGCTCCAATACCCGGCAGCGACGGGCGGTTGCCAGCTCCTGGCGGGTGATATGTACGCGCTCGCCCGCAGGCAACGCCTCGAGGCTACGAATGGTGTCGAACATGTTGCACCGCCAGGAAAAACAGTGTGGGATCGGGCCGTACGACCGGCAAGCGGGCCTGCCAGGCAACCACCGTTTCGGGGAACAGCAGCCGCACTCGCTCGCTCAGCGCTGCGGGCAGCTCCCCGCTGAACGCCAACAGCTCGGCCAGCCCCACAGCCTCCACCTGCTCCAGCAGCGGATGGTCGACACTCAGCGCCCATGCCCGTCGGGGGCCGATCGCGCGCTGGGCGAAGTCACGCTCCTGCGCGGACAACAAGCCCATCCGCGCGCCCCGCGCCAGCTCCGGCCACAGGCGCTGCGCGCCCATCAAGCGGGCGATCTGCGGCAAATGCCGCCATTGCCGAATCCACACGCGACTGAACGAGCCAGGCGCGGGCAACGACATGGGCAGTTGCAGCCCCTCCAGCAGCATTCGGTTGAGTGCCTGCCGTGCCGGCTCGCCCGTGAAAGCCTCGGGCAGGTGCAGACGTCCGGCGGCAAGATAGTCCAGCGGCTGCCAGAGAATCCGCCGCAGGCATGGGTCCAGTTCGCTCATGGCCGTACCTGCCGGGTGCGCATGTGATGGAACCAGCCGGCGGTGGCGAGCAATCCGAGAAAGGTGACCAGGAGCACACCGGCAATCCACCAGCCGCCGCCGGGCGGCTCGACGGCTGCCGGCGCCACATGCTGGATAGGCTCGCGCCGACTGAGTACCACGGAAATGTGTTCGTATTCCAGCGCGGCGAAGCTGTTCTTCAACAGGCGCTTGATATCGCTGATCAACAGGCCCGGCTCGACGTCACGCTCATGCACCGCCAACGCCGAAAGATGCACCGGCGCGGCCTTGCGCCCGCCGTCGCCGGCATCCAGGTCATAGCTGACGTGCACCCGGGCCGAGACCACGCCTTCGAGCAGGCTCAGGGACTGCTCCAGGCGCTGTTCCAGGGCGGAGTAGAGCCGGGCCTTTTCCGCCCTGGGCGAGGCGACCAGGGAGTCGGCCGGAAACAGCTCGGCCACCTCCAGCCGCGGCCTGGAGGGCAACGAGTAGAGGTTGAGCAGGTCCACCGCGGCCGGGAAGTCGACCTGGGCCACGCTGACGCTGTAGCCGGCCTTGCCGTTGTCGTGCTTGACCACGCCGATGTTGTTGCGCTGCAGCACCGCCAGCACTTCATTGGCCTGTTGCTGATCAAGGCCTTCGAGCAGCGCCGGCTGGCGACAACCCGCCAGGCCCAGGCACAGCAGCAGCCATACCCAGGGTTTCATGACGCACGCAGCAGGGTTTCTGCCGTGCCCACGGCCTTGCGCACCAGGACGCTCAGCAGGTTGATATCGACGGTGTGCTGCGCGAGCTGCTCCTGCAGTTGTGCCAACCTTTCCGGGTGGGTGACATCGGGGCTGGCCAGTATCTGCCGGATACTCTCGACCCGCTCCGCCGAGCCCACCGCGGCGCCGGCAAACGCCTCGATCAGGCGGGCCTCCAGGGAGACCGCCGAGCTTTCCCCAGGGCTGCGCAGCTCGACCATCGCCACCTGCTCGGCAAGGCCAACGGTCGGAATCGAATTGGACATGGCATCCCTCGCAAAGGCCGGCGCTCGGCACCGGCCGGTTCGGTAACGGAAGATCAGCGCGCCGCCTGGATGGTCGACATGTCGATATCCTTGAAACCCTTGGTGGTGTTGGTCTGGACATTGCGGAACACGGTGTAGGAGGAAAAGGCCGTCTGGTAGGCGGCCAGCAGGCCGGGGTTCGACGGGTCATCCTTGAGTTTCTCCAGGGTCTGGTCGAGGATGTCCTTGAGCTCCTTGGCGCCACTCTCGAAAGCTTGCGCCTGCCTGCCCAGGAAATCGTCGGGAAAGTCGATCGGAGTTGGGGTCCTCATTCATCACCTCACTGGTTGCGTCGTTGGAAAATGCCAGGACGAATGGCCGGCCTTGATGTAGCCCCCGGGCCCTGCCTGAAACGAGCGGCCCTTGAACGGATCGTCACGAAGCTCGATATCGAAGCGCACGCTGCGGCTGCCCCAGCGCCGGTAGAACTCATCGACGAAGCGCCGGGCCTGCTCGCGCTCGGCATCGCGCAGATCACCGGAAACCTTGAACAGCATGCCCTCGCCCTGGCCGACCCGCTCGAACGACAGCCCCAGTTGCTCCAGGCCACGGGCCGCCAGAATGGCGGGCAGGCCCTGATCCAGCCCCTCGAAGTCCACCTGCCGCAGGTACGCGGCCTCGCCCAGCAGCAGCCGCGAGACCTGCTGCCGGAGTTCGGCATCGGGCTGGACGTCGACACCATGCAGTACCCGTACGCTGGCCGGCTGCGACAGGTCGACCCGCAACACCTTCAAGGCCGGCACCCGTTCGGCCAGCAACGACTCCAGGCGCCGGCCTTCCTCCAGTACATCCAGCACCGTGCTGGAGATGCGCTGCCGCATCAGTACCTGGCGACTCCAACCCGCATCGTGCACCGAGGTCACGAACACATAGACCCGCTCATCGCGCCCCTGCAGAACCTGGGTCGCCTCGCGGGTGCCGACGACCAGCGCGGCGATATCCGCCCGGGGACGCTCCATCGGTACCGACGAGACGGCCGCACAGACCGCCAGCAGGATGAACAGCAAGACCGTGGCCACCACCTTCCTGAGCCACGGCCGCCCGTCACGGGCAATGCCCGGCGGCCCGCTCGGCAGCGCGCCATCGAACAGCGCCGGCATCCAGGGCTCGCTCTCGGGCCGCAGGGCGACGACCAGCTCGCCGATCCGCTCGCAGCGCTGGAACGCCACCTCGCGCAATTCGACCTCGTCGCCGAGAATGCGCAGGCTCGCCCCCTGCGGGTCGAGCAGTACCTCGAAGTTGCAACCCCGTCGTTCGAGAGGAACGAAGATCGCTTCATCGGGCACGGCGGCGACCAGGTCATTGTCGCCGAGCAGTTCGGCAGCACCGACGATGAACAGCGTGCGGCTGTTGCAGAGCCTGAACTCGCACCCTTGCAACAGGCCACTGCCCACTCGCAGCACGCAGGGTAAAAAGGGGTTATCCGACATCACTACCCTCTTCGATAGGGAAAGCGTCGGTGGATGTTAGCCAGCCCTTTCCGGCCGATCCTGATCGCCCCACCGTCGTTGTCGGAATATTCCAATCAGAATCGCGCGCCACTCACGGCACCAATACCCGATAGAAACGCCAGACCTTGCGCGCATAGCGCTCGCGGGCGGCCTGGCGATCCTCGGCGCTGCCGGCGTTGTAGGCACCCACGGCGTCCCAGCCGTAGCCATGGCGATCGATCAAACGTGCCAGGATCGAGGCCCCGACCCACGCGCTCAGGCAAGGCTCCTCAAGCAGACGCTGCTCGGTAATCCCCTGCTCGGACAACCGCGGCAGGTGCAGGCTGTTGATCTGCATCAGGCCGATATCGCGGCTGCCATCCGGGTTGTGGTTCATCGCCTGCGGGCGCAGGCCGCTCTCCACATGGGCGATGGCGTACAACAGTTCCGGCTCGATACCATGGCCGCGCCCGGCACTCTCCCAGCAGAACGCCGGTGCCGAGCCCGCCCACGCCAGCAGCCACCAGGCAATGCGCCTGGGCCTCATGCCCGGTGTGGCGGCTGCCCTGCCACCGCATCCGCCGACGGCGCCAACTGCGCACAATGGGCCAGGATGGCAGCGTACTGGTCACGCAGCACCGGATGTTCATCGGCCTGTTCCTCCAGCACTTCGCGGGTCATGGCCAGAGCCAGCCGGGGATCGCGGGCAAAGGCGATGCGGATGCGCATCAGTTGGGCGGGCATCGAGGTGGGGTCCTGCCGCAACGCCGCGTCCAGGCACTCCAGCGCCCGTTCATCACGGCCGCCAGACCAGTGATGCCAGCCGTGCAGGTAGTGGATATCGGCCCGCTCGCAGCCCGGCAGACAGCGCTGGAACAACGCCTGGGCGGCCTCGTCGCAGCCTTGCAGGCTGGTGACCAGGGCCAGACGTGCCAGCGCTTCCCGATTGCCCGGCTCCAGTTGCAGCGCCCGGGCCAGCGCCTCGCGGGCGTTGCCCAGCGCCGTCTGCTGGTCGACCAGCCCCAGCAGCGACAGCGCCAGGTACGCGTCGGCCACTCCCCACCAGGGCGGAACGTAAGTCGCATCCATCTGCAGGCACTGGCGAAAATACAGCAGGGCCTCGCGCACGCTTTGCGGGGTGTGCCGCTGCAAACCGTACACGCCCTTGAGAAAGGCCAGGGCCAGGGGGTAGGAGGAACACCCGTCGACGGCCGGGCGCACCTCGGGCAGGTGCTGAGCCACCAGCGAGACCATCGACCTGAGCAGTTCGTCCCTGCTGCCCTGGATGGCTACGGGACCATGCACGAGACAGTGACCGTGGCCCCGGATCAATTCCACCGACGCTTCCCACTGCTCGCCGCGGACCTCAAAGCGCCCACTCAGGTAGTAGTCGGGCGCCAACTGCTCCATCAATTGCCGGGTATCGACCGCCCCCGGCCCCGGCAGGGTCAACGCCGCCGGCAGGATTCTGAGGGTTGCGTCGAATGCCGTCTTCAACTGGCGAATGGTCGCCTCCTGCAGATTCGACGCCGCCAGTTCATCCGCCTGGCGAAACGGCAATACCGCCAGCGACGGCCCCGCCGGATAATCACCCGGCGCAGGCGCCAGCGTCGCCACCGCCGCGTTGAAACGGTAGCCCTTGCCATACACGGTGGTGATATAGCCGCGCCCCGGCCCGAGCAGTTTGCGCAGGGCATAGATACAGCGCGTCAACGACTCCTCGGCGGCATCGCTGCCGGCCCACACGCAATCCAGCAGATGGTCCTTGGTCACCAGCCGGCCGGCACGGCCGAGCAGCAGACGCAGGACATGCAGTTCCTTGGGCGGCAGATGCACGCCCTTTCCATTGCGCAGCAGCACGCCATCACCTTGCAGCAGCCACTCGCCGAACGCGAAGGATTGTTTCAGGAAGTTATCAGTGGCAAGGCCCATATCGAGCTAGAAACCTCTATGCAGATGGACTGACATTCGGAAACGGGACCCGGGGAGCCCAGGCCCGTCACGAAGAACCCAGCGACTATAGAAATTTGACCAACAACATTCCGTAGGACGTTTCTCCATAAAAACAAGAAAAACACCACAAGATTTGAGGAGTGAAAAAACTTCAGGCAGCAGCAGAGCACAAACGGCAGAAAAGTCGTTACGAACCGTCGACCTTTTCCTCGGTTTTCCTGCGCTGCCGGGCATTTCCTACAAGCCGGCACACATCCGCGATGGTGCGCCAGCCGGCCACGCCCTCCTCGGGCAAGTCGATCTCGAACGCCTCGTTGAGCAGCAGCGCCATCTCGATGATGCCCATCGAATTCAGGTACAGGTCCTCGATCAGGCGCGACTCCAGCAGGACCTTGCGCCGCTCCAGTTGAAAGTGGCCCGCCAGCAGCACCACCACCTGTTGTTCGATGAAGTGCTCGCAGTGGCCTGGTGTCAGATAGCTCATCGGTTGTTTCTCCAGGGCAGGACGAAGCCTGCGGAGCAGGCCGCGGGCTTCGTCTTCGAGAAGGTATGAACGGTTCAGGCAGGCGGATCAGGTGTGGGTCATGCCTTTCAACATCTCCGTGAACTGGTTGATGTGGTTGGACAGGACCTTGATGAAGTTGTCGTAGGTGGAGTTGGCGCTGGAATACTTCTGCGTGAGTTCCTGGAGCTTGTTCTTCAGGCGCTCGGTCTGGGCATTGAAACCGGTCTGCCAGGCCTGGAAACTGGCGCTGTCGAGCACCACCTTGCCATCCTCCCCCACTTCCAAGGCGTCCAGGTCCTCGAGCATCTGCGTGAGCGGGCTCCGATCGATCAGCACGGACCAGGTGCCGTCACCATTGTCGCGCAGGCAACTGGCCGGCAATCCCAGCGCCTCGCACCACTTGGCAGCATCTTCCTTCGAGCCCTTGAACAGCTCGTCATCCAGTTCCGCCAACAGTGCCTCCAGTGCCTTCTTCAACTCGCCCACATCCAGCTCGATGTCCTTGCCCTCGTTGACCGCCTCCATCCATTGCTGGAGTTTCGAGGTGATCTGGCTGTTGAACGCATCGAAAAAGGCCGAGAATTTGTCCACGATGCCCTTGTAGATATTCAGGTAACGCTCGCCGATCAGATTGATCAGCTCGATCAGCTTGTCGAAGAACGTCGGTGCCTGGGGCAAGGACTTTTCACCCGGCGCGCGGATCTCGTCGGGCAACTCGTCGCCCAGTTCGTCGACGATCCACCACTGCCTGAGCACGACATCGTCCCGGCCCTCGATCATCCCGGCGACCAGCCCCTCGAACTTCTTCAGGCGATACTCCAGCGCCTGCTCGGCATACGTAAGACTGTCCCCATCGGCCTGTGCGACCTTGGGCAGGCGCTGCAACTGTGCCAGGACCTCCTCCAGCGCGATATCCAGCGGTTCCCTGGACGCAGGCCGGGGTAATGGCACTTCGATTTTCGGCTTCGGCTTCGGCACCGAATCCAAGTCACGAGCATGATCGTGGTCCCGATTCAAGACAGGCGCGTTGGTTAAAACTTCCATCAGGCACGCACCACGCCGTCAATAACGCTGTTACGGGACAGGAAGATCTGCTGGAAGATGTCCATCAGTTTCTGCAACAACGCGGCATCCCTGGCCTCGACCTGGCCCTGCTCTTCCGCCAGGCTTTTGTGCACGTTCTGATTGCTCTGCTGCAGCACCCCGCGCTCATTCTGGGCGTTCTCTTCAAGACGAATGGAGGCGCTCACCACATTGCTGACGACCGAGGACACCGAACTCATGCTGTTGCCGATCGCCGCCAACTGATCCGGAGTCCGTGACGCCAGTTGGCTCATCCACTGCGCAGTCTCCCGACGCTGGCCGGCGTCACTGATCAGATCCTTCAACGCATTGCGGTAGACCTCCTGTTCGTCAGGCGTCAGCGCACCCAACTGATCGGGGTCGCGCAGTTGTTTGTCCAGGTCCGCCTGCAGACGCCCGGCCTCCAGGGCTTCACTCCGGTGGGTGGTGATATCAGCCTGCCTGGCCTGAAAGCTCTTGAGCGACAGGACCAGACTGCCCCCGGACAAAGCGCCGGCGGCAATCGCCATCCCCAGGCTGGAATACAGGCTGGCATTGCCCGCTTCACGGATCGCCTTGCCCTGCTCCACCGCGGCATTGGCTGCCATCACACTGAAGTGCCCGCGCAACTGGGCGTTCGCCACCCTGGCGAAATTGAACGCGGTGATCGCCGTCAGCAACACGCCGACATGCTTTTCCCAGACCCTGGGATCGAAGCCGGACGATTCGGGTTCTTCGATGCCGACCTGCCGGACCACCTCGCTCGTCACCATGGCCAGCTCGCTGTCGCTGAGCCGGCTGATATCGGTCAGCCATGCCCGCTCCTCGTCGCCAAGCTGGCCAACCAGGCGGGCCAGAGCGGCAAGGTCGAACGAACAGAGTTCACGCAGTTTGCCAAGCTGCTGTGCATCCATCGGGCTGAGCAGTACGGCCAACTGGGCATCAGTGAAACCAAACTTCTCCAGCGGCCCTTTCAGCACCTGCAGGGTATGCGAATGGGCGCAAGCGACCTGACTGTCGAGCCGCTGCTGCAGCAACGCACCGTCGAGGAGGGACTTCACCGCTTGCGGCGCTACCCCGACCGACGCGGGCAGGGCAACCTCGCCGGCCACCGCCGGCATGGGCGCCCTATGGGAAATTTCAGTCATAAGCACTACCTCCGTTCCAGGCTGATATTGCGGGCGATCTGAAGCGCCGCGCTGTGATCCTGCTGCGCCTTGGCCATGAAGCGCTTCATCTGCTCGTCATTGTTCTCGACCAGGCGGGCGAAGGTCTCCAGCACCTCCTCCAGGTAGCCGCCCAGGGCATCGACGATGGCCATGCTGACGCGGATGTCGGCCAGGTGCTCCGCCCCCTGTTTCTGGTGGATCCCGTTCTTGATCTGCAGCCCCGACTGGGTGGCGGTGCCCGCTGTCTGTACCGTCGCCAGGAGCAGTTCGAGGCGGTTCTTCAATTGACCGACCGCCACCTCGTCGGTGGACGACGCCACCAGGCCACGCAACTGTTCCGCCAGCCTGGTCAGGCTCTTGCCGAGGCTGCCGAGGCTCTGCTTGAGCAGCTCCGGCACCACCTTGGAGAACACGTCGCCCATCTTTTCCATGACCTTGCTCATCACCGAGCCGAGCACCGGCCCGGCGGCCTGGATACCCACCACCGCGGCGGCGATGACCATGACCACCGCGGCAATCGCGCCCAACACCGCGCCGATGATCTTCGCCTTGTCCTCGGGCACACCCAGTGCCATCAAGGCCTGGCTGTACATGTCCGCCATGAGCTTGACCAGTTTCTGGAACACCTCCATCACCGGCTTCATGGCCTTTTCCATGAAGGAGTTGCCGGTCGCTTCCTTGACGATCATGTCCGACAGCGAAGCCAGCACCCCGACAATGCCAACCGCCGCGGCGACCAGCGCGCCGGCGGCGGGTGCGGCCGCTCCCAGGGTGGCAACGGTGCTGACCACCGCTACCACCGCGCTGATGGCCATGACCAGCCAGCCGAGGATCTTGCCCATGCAGCCCATGGCCTTCTGGGCCGCCTCGGCCTTGCGCACTTCCTCCTGGTATTCCTCGGACTTGATCCGCATGAACTCCTGGCGGGCCGCCTGCATATCGAGGAACAGTTCCTGGTCGGCCTGCAGCTGCCGGTCGGCCGCGTCGCCCAGCAACTCGATCAACCTGGCCATCGCCAGCACCAGGGCGCCCGCGGAACTCAGGTGCTGTTTGCCGAGTTCGTCAGCGATCGGCCGTCCCCCCGCCTTGTCCTGAACCTGCCGGGCCAACCCCTCGGCCCTGATGGCCGCGAGCTTGGCCTTGCCGAGCAGTTGGACATGGGCATCCGCGGCCTGCGAGAAGCCCTGTTGCAACGGAGCGACTGCCGCCTTGGCCCGATCCCGCCTGGCCAACGCTTCGGCATACTCCGGCGACGACGGATTCAGCGACGCCAGGTGCGACTCGGCCGCGTCGAGTTCGAGCTGGGCCTGGTCGAGCCGGGCCTTCAATGCCTCCAGCCGCTCCTGGCTGGTATCGACGTCGCCCTGGGCCGCCACCAGTTCGGCCAGCGCCCCGGCATAATCGGCGGACAGTTGTCGCAAGGCCTGCTCGGAGGCATGCGCCATCGAGCGCAGCAGCGACAGGCGGTTCTTCAAACTCTCCAGGCTGCTATTGCCCAGCAGTTCGACCAGCGAGGCGATCAGGCGGACGAACTCGCCCTCGGCGTTCAATTGACCTTCGCCGGCCCGCGCCGGTGGCGGTTGCAGCCGCGGCCGGGCATCGCTGCGCACGCCCCCTTCGGCCTGGTAGTCCACCGACTCCAGGCCCGCCAGCAGTTCATGGTTGAGCCGCTGGAACTCGTCGGTCCTGGCCGCCTTGCGGGCGGCCTCGGCATAGGGGCTTGCGTCAGGAACCACCAGGGGCCTGGTACCCACGACCCCATTGATGTCTGTCATTGCTGATCCTCCGTTGCTCGGCTATCGATATGACTCAAGGCATCGAGGTAGACCTGGGCCTGCCTGCGCAAGTCGTCATGGGTGACCCGTTCCAGCACATACTCGAAACACAGCTTGGCCTTGCCCCCCTGCCCGAGGGCGAGCTGGCACTGGCCGGTGTAGAACATCGGGCGGTAGTCGTCCTTGCCCTGGGCGAAGGCCACGGCATACAGCTCAATCGCCTTCTGGTGGTTGTTGCGCAACTGGTGTACCGCCGCCAGCCCCATCCAGTACTGGCTGTTGTAGAAGTCGTAGATGCACAGGAAGTGGAAAAACTTCTCCGCGTCGTCCAGTCGCCCCTGTTCGTAGAACTCGTAGGCATAGGCATAAAGACTGTCCATCTGCTCATCGCTGATCCCGCGCACATCCTTGAGCGGCAGGCCTTCCAGGACGGCCTGCACCGCCTCGAAAGCCATCTGTTCGTCCTCTTGCATGTCTTTGCGACTCATCGACCACACTCCTGAAGATGGCGCCAGCCTGATTGACGCCTGCATTGAGCCAAAATCCCCACGCCCCCACCGCCAAAATGCGCTCATGCCGGCAGCCCCCGAACGGGGCCGGCTCAGGCCTGCTCGACCTGTTCGAGCCAGACCAGCAGGCGCAGGACCTCCTCGATTTCCTGCAGCTTGATGAAGCTGTAGCGCTGGTGCGTGCGGTAGATCCGTCGGGCCAGGCGGATATCGCTGACCACCGCAATCCCCATTTCGCGGGCATAGGCGCGTACCGCCAGGGCCCGCTGGTTGGTCTCGATCACGCTGACCAGGGGGATGAAGCTCAGGTCCGGCCGGAAGTAGATGCCGATGGCGATATGCGTCGGGTTGGCGACGATGACCCGCGAACCACGGATGTCCGAGCGGACCTGCTCGGAAAGCAGCTCCAGGTGCAGGTCGCGGCGCTTGTGCTTGATCTGCGGATCGCCCTCCTGCTCCTTGTGCTCGCGCTTGACCGAATGCAGGTCCATCTTCAGTTCGCGGATGTGCAGCCAGTATTCGCTCAGGGCATCGAGCAGCACGATCAGCAGCGCACAGGCCATGAACGTCAGCAGCAGGCTCAGCAGCATCCGCCCCCAGGCCGGGAACAGGTCGGCCGGCTGGGCGAACAACTGGGCGAACAGCAACTGGCGCTCCGCCTGCCAGACCATCCACAGCGCCACGCCGAAGCTGCCGAGGTAGAGCACGGCCTTGAGGCTGTCCTTGAGCGTGCGCAGGCTGAACAGCTTCTTGAACCCGTTGATCGGGTTGAGCGCGTCCAGGTTCAGCTTCAGCGCCTCGAAGGCCAGGACGAAACCGCTCTGCAACAGCGCCGGCAGGGCACTGCTCAACACGCACACCAGCGACAGCGGCAGGATGCACAGCAACGCCAGCTCGAGCAGTTGCGCGCTGTAGCGCTGGGTATCATCGGCCAGGCCGGCGGCGATGATCCGTCGGTAGACCTCCATGACCTCCAGCAATGACACGCCGAACACCAGGAACAGGATTGCGCACAGCATCATGCAACTGATGACCAGATCCTTGGCCTTGAAGGTCTGGCCCTTGCGCGCGGAATCGCGCAGGCGCTTGGTGGTCGGCTTTTCGGTTTTCGAGGCACTGTCGGACATGTCACGACCGCCCCGGCGTGCCCAGGTATGCCGCCAGCCTGTCCAGGGACTGGGCCATGCGCAACACCTCGTCCGGCAGATGGCTGCCGAAATACAGCATCAGCACCGCCAGCGCCACCAGGCCCTTGACCGTCAGCGAGACGGAGAAGGCATTCATCTGCGGCGCATAGCGCGACAACAGCCCCAGCAGTACCTCGCAGATCAGCAGGCTGGCGACCACCGGCGCACTGATGACCAGAATCTTGCCAAGCAGGCCATCGAGCACGGCCATCAGCAGCGCCAGGCTCATCTGGCAGGCCAGCCCCGGCGCGCATAACTGGTAGCTGCGGGCCATGGTCTCGACCATCAGGTGCAGCCCGCCCCTTCGAGGTAGACCACCGCGGCGAACAGCTGGAGGAAGTTCGACAGCTCCGAGGTATCCACGCCGTTGGCCGGGTCGACCGTGCTGCTGAGCATCGCCCCGCGCTGGTTGTCGATCAGGTTGCCCATGCCGTGCAGCACCCAGAACGGCCAGCACAGCAGGCAGCCCAGCAGGATGCCGAGCCCGGCCTCGCCGACCAGCAGGCCGGCGAACGCCAGGCTGTCCAGCGCCGGCAAGGCAACACCCGCACTCGGCCAGAAACCCAGCGCGACCAGCACCAGCACCGCCTGGCGCGAAGCCCCGGTCAGCACCCCGCCATTGAGAAACGGCAGCATGAAGAAGATCGGCGCCCATCGCGCCGAGGCCACCAGCGCCGCCGCCAGCCAGGCGTGCAGATCGAAGAACAGCGTGACCGACACGGGGCCGTCAACCGAGCGCCAGGCGCATGATTTCCCGGCTGAACGCCAGCAGCGTCTCGCCGTACCAGCCCGCCAGCAGAAACAGGCAGGCCGAGACCGCCAGCAGCTTGAGGGCGAACGGCAGGGTCTGCTCCTGCAACTGGGTGACGGTCTGGATCAGGCCGACCACCAGGCCCACCACGGTGGCGGCGATGATCGGCCAGGCGACCAGCAGCAGGATCAGGTACAGGGTCTTGTTGCCGGCATACACCAGGTCGTTCATCCGTCGGCGCTCACTCGTGCAATGCCAGGTACTGCCCGACCAGCCCGGTGGACAACAGGGCCCAGCCATCGAGCGCAACGAACAGCACCAGCTTGATCGGCACCGAGATGATCATCGGGCTCATCATCATCATGCCCAGCGCCAGCAGGATGCTGGAGATCACCAGGTCGACGATGACGAAGGGCAGGTACAGGTAGAAACCGATCTTGAAGGCGCTCTTGATTTCGCTCAGTGCATAGGCCGGCAGCAGGGCGAACAGCGAGGGTTCGGTTTCCTCGTCGGCCAACGCGGCGGCATCGGTGTTGCCGGCCCGCTGGGCCCGTTCGAAAAAGAACGCCAGCTCCGGGTCGGTGTAGCGGCGCAGATAATCCTTGTAGCTGCCCAGGCCGTTCTCGCTGAACTCGACCAGCGCCTCGACGCTGTCGAAGCGCACCTGGTGGTCCCGGTAGTAGGCATGACCCTGCTGCACCACCGGGCTCATGACAAACAGCGCCAGCAACAGTGCAATCGCGTTGAGGCTGATGTTCGACGGCACCTGTTGCAGGCCCAGGGCATTGCGCACAATCACGAAGACGATGGAGAACTTCAGGTAGCAGGTCCCCGCCGCCACCAGGAATGGCAGCAACGAGGCGAACGCCAGCAGCGCGATCAGCGACACATCATTGTTCACGGGCAGCCTCCCGACGGACTTCCTGCAACTCCACGCCCAACCCCTCGCCCACTTGCACCAGCTCGCCGCGGGCGAGCACCCGGCCGTTGGCGCGGATCTCGATCCGGCCCAGCACCGACGGTTCCAGTTCCAGCACCTGGCCCTCGATCAACGCCGCCAGTTCGGCCAGGCTGATGCGCTGCTCATGCAGCACGAACTCCAGGTGCACGGGCAGGTGTCCCAGCGCCGTGCCGGGTTCGGCTGGTGGGGTATCGGCAGGGTTGGGTGACAGGGTCATGTGCAGGCCTTGTTCGATAAGGGTGAACTCGCCGACCGGCTGGTCGGCGAGCAGCCATTGCCGGGTCAACCGGCTGATTCGCAATACGTCGCCGCTGGCAAGGATGGACAGCAGGGTCGGTGGCACCCGGCTGTAGCCGAGCGTCATCCGCAGGCAATGCGGCAGATGCCAGAGCCAGGGGCTGAACGGCAGCGGCTGCGGCGGTCGCGGCCCGGCGGGCAGGCGCAACAGCCACAACGAACCCCGTGCCGTCACGAGGCGTGGCAGAGGCTGATCCCGCGCCGGCACGGTACTCACCACGACCGATGCCAACTGGGTGTAATCCAGTTCTGCCAGGCCAACCTCCAGCGGACGCGCCAGGGCCTGGAACAACTCGACGATCCGTTCGATGGAGCACGGCGCCTTCAGCAGCGCGGGCAATGTCGGCAGCAGGCCGGCAAGCCATTCACGGGCCTCGACCAGCCCCTGCCAGCCTCCTCCCGGGCCTTCGGCGTGGAACTGCAGATAGTCGGCCCCGGGCGGCGGCACCTGCAGGTCGGCCTGGCAACCCGCCTGGCGCCAACGCTCGACCCGGTGCCGGTACGCATAATCCAGCGGGTCGAGCCGGCGCAGCCTCGGCCACCGCCCCGTCACGCCGAACGAGCCCGGTCATCTTCGGCCACACCGCCCAGTCGCCAGCCTGGCTGCCTGGCCTGTTCGAAGTGCCCTCTGAGCTGCTCGAACACCCGCCGGTCGGTCGCGCGGATCAACAACCCGACTTCTCCGGTTTCGTCCCGGCTGACCAGCACCTGCCCCTGGGCACGTTCATTGTGGAAAGGCACCTGAAGGAAATCGCCACTCGCCTCATCGTCCTGTTCGCGCGACTCCGGCGCGGCGTCCTCATGCTGCCCGGACATCGTCGTCCGTTCGTCAGCCGCGCCCTCGAAAAATGCCTGGGCCAACGGGACCGGAGTCTCCGGGCGCGCCTGCGCCATACCCTGGAAGAGCTCGGCAGCCACCCGCAGGACAGCCTCCTCCTGCGCGATCTCTGCCGCTGCCAGGTCCTCTTCGGCCGCCTTCACCGGACGCTCTTCGACCGCTACGCCCTGCACCGGGGCGGCCAGCCCGTCACGAGGCGCACCCTCGATCCGGACAACCTCCCTCTCCCCACCGGACACGCCTTCATCGCCCAGCCCGGCGCCGTTCGGCAGCGCTGCCATCTCTGCGATTTTCCGCGTGCCCACCCCCTCTGCCGACCGGTCGCCCAGATCCGCAGGCTGACCGGCCGCCGCCATCGACAACGCGCCCGGACGGCTTGCCAGCCTGGACGACGGCTCAAGCACCGCCAGCAACAGGGCCACCCCTTCGGGTATCGCCTCCTCATCGAGAGGCTCCCTGTCCGGGTCGATCCGTCCCGGCCATTCGAGCCCCTCGCCCGTGACAGGCTCGATCACAGGCAATACGGGGAAAATGCTGTTCATCGTCTGCTTCCCACCAGTTCATCGACTTCCGCTTCATGGCGACGCAACCGCTCCAGTTGCAGCTCACGACTCAAGCGTCGCCGCACCACGGCGTACTTCGACTGCCTGCGCCGTATCAGCTCCAGCGCCTGCTGGCCTTGCCGTATCTGCCCGTCGAGCTGCGCGTGTTGCTGGTGCAGCGGCTGACGCTCCAGTGCCAGGAGCTGGATCTGCCGGCGAATCACCGCCTGGCGCCGCAGCGTCTCGCGCAGCTGCCAGGGGTTGAGCAAGCAGTTGTCGGCACGATGACTGTCGAGCAGTGCCCGCAACGACACCTCCTGCTCCTCCAGCGCCGCCCCTTCGCGCAGCAACTGTGCCCGACGCTGGCGCAGGCGCAGCAAAGCGATCTCTTCCCGGCGCAGGCGCCAGGTCGTGAAGCCCAGCAGGCGGTCGATATCAGCCAATGAGCTCATGCAGACTCCGCAGGGTTTCGTCCGGTCGGCTCGGCTGATCGGCGGCCTGGCGCAACCAGGCGTACAGGTCGTCGCGGCAGGCCATGGCCTGATCATTGGCCGCGTCGGCTCCCGGGCTGTACTCGCCCAGATCGAGGAACACCTGCAACGCCTCCAGGCGCGCCAGCACATCGCGGGTCGCGATCGCTAGGCGCCGGGTCGCTTCATCGGTCACCTGCAGCGCCACCCGGCTGGTACTGCGCAGCACATCGATCGCCGGGAAATGGCCCTTGGCGGCCAGGCTGCGGCTCAAATAGATATGCCCATCGAGGATCGAGCGGATCTCCTCGGCGATGGGGTCCGGTTCATCGTCACTCTCCAGCAGCACCGTGTAGTACGCCGTGATGCTGCCCTGCGCCGTGTGCCCGGGACGTTCGAGCAGGCGCGGCAAGGCATCGAACACCGAAGCCGGATAGCCGCGCCGCGCCGGCAGCTCGCCGGCTGCCAGGGCCAGGTCACGCCGGGCGCGGGCGTAGCGGGTCAGCGAGTCGAGCAGCAGCACCACGCAATGCCCCTGGTCGCGAAAGTATTCGGCGACCGCAGTCGCCTGCAGGGCCGCGTTGCAGCGGTCCACCGAGGACAGGTCGGAGGTCGCGTAGACCACCACGCAGCGTGCCCGTCTGGGACTGTGGCGCAGGTGCTCGATGAACTCGGTCACCTCACGCCCACGCTCGCCGATCAGGCCGATGACGAACACGTCGGCCTCGGCATGGCTGATCAGCATGTTGATCAGCGAGGTCTTGCCCGAACCGGCCGCGGCGAAGATCCCCATGCGCTGGCCGACCCCGCAGGTCAGCAGGCCGTCGATCGCGCGGACACCGGTGATCAGCGGCGCACTCACCGGCCGCCGCTGCCGGTAGGACGGCGGGTCGGCATCCACCGGGTAATCCTCGCCGGCGAACCCCGCCGCCGGGGCCAGCCGCTCGACGATGGCACCGCGGGCATCGAGCACGCTGCCGAGCATCCCGGCACTGCAATACAGGCGCAGGGTCGAACCGGTCGGCACGATCATCGACTCGCGGGACAGCCCGCGCGCCTCGCCGAGCAGGCTGAGCACCACCACGTCGGGCTTGAAGCCGATCACCTGGGCCCGGGCCAGCAGCCCGGTCGAGGCCCAGTGCCGACGGACCTCGCAGACCTCGCCGATGGACACCCCCTGCAACGCCGCCTCGATCAGCGGACCGCTCAGTCGCCGCGGGTGCGCACCGCGGCGTTCGAGGCGCAGCATGCTCACTGGCGAATGATGCGGCATAGTTCCTCGGTGTCCTGCATGAACCCGTCGATCGCCTCGGCAAAGGACTGGTCGCTGGCCAGCGCCGGCTCGCCGAGCATCAGTCGCACCTCGAACTGCCCGTCGGCCTCGAACAGTTGCAATTGCCCGGTGCGGGCATCGGCGTTACCCCGCAACAGATAACGCAGCAGCGCTTCGGCACTGTAGGCGAAGGCCGCGGGGCTCATCTGCGCCAGCACGCTCCACAGCCAGACGTCGCCATCGATGACGTCGACGCGGATGTTGGGCTGCTCCTTCATTTCCAGTTCGATGGTGCTGTGGCCGTCGAAACTTCCCAGTTGCGCAGCGGTGCACCCGCTGTACAACAGCGCGGCCCGCAGGCGTTCGGCGATGTCCATGTTCTGCATGGGTACTTTCCTTCAGAGGGTTTTGATGACATTGACGGAGATGGTCTCGCTGATCTCGCCGAACGACATGACGTCCAGCTCGCGAAATCGTCCTTCGACCAGTTTCTTGACATAGCGCCGCACATCCACCGAGCAGAGCAGCACCAGGTCCTTCTGCGGCACGTGCAGGCCTTCCAGGCCCAGGCTCAGCCGATCGATCAGGTCTTCGGACTGCGCCGGCTCCAGGTTGAGAAAGCTGCCGCTGGAGGTCTGGCGGATGCCATGGCGCACCACGTCCTCGAACTCCGGCGACAGCAGCAGCACGCGCAGGTCGTTGCCATGGGCGAACTTGTTGCTGATGTAGCGCCCCAGGCCGCCACGCACGTGCTCGACCAGGGTGATGCTGTCCTTCTCCCGGGAGGCCCAATGGGCCAGGGATTCGAGAATCAGCTTGAGGTTGCGCACGGAGATCCGCTCGCCGACCAGGCGCTGGAGGATCTCGGCGATCTTCTGCACGGTGACGTGGCGATAGACCTCCTTGAGCAGGTCCGGGTAGCGCCCCTCCATTTCGTCGAGCAGCGCCTTGGTTTCCTGCACGCCGAAGAACTCGTTGATGTTGCGCGCCAGCAGGGTCACCAGGCAGCGGTAGCATTCGTCATGGGCGGCACGCAGCCGATAGCCCAGCTCCGTCGCGGTGGCCCTGCCCGCGGCGGCGATCCAGATGCTTTCCAGGTTGTTGCTGTCGCGCCCGCGCACCAGCGGCAGGCCCATGGCGGCCAGTTCCGGCGAATAGTCGAGGACCCGCCAGTGATCGAAATGAATGTCGAACTGGTCGGCGCGCACCTCGTTGATCAGCACCGCCACCTGGTGGTCGGGCAGCACTTCGGAGGCCCGTAGCTGCGGCAACGGGATCTTCAGGCCGTAGTCGACGAAGAACTGGCTGCGAAAGCGCTCGGCGAGCCTGGCCGCACGCAACTCGGCCAACCGCGCCGAGGGCACCAGCAGGATCAGCGCCACCGTCTCGGTAGCGATTTCATCGACGCTGTCCAGCAGCCCCAGTTCACCGTCAACCGGCGCTTCGACCGGCGCCTGCGCCTCGCTCTGCCGGCTCTCGCCCGAGGCGACGCGCGACTGGCGCCAGCGCAGGAACACCACCAGCGCCAGCACCGCGGCAATCACCACGAAGGTCGCCAGCGGAAAGCCCGGCAGCAGGCCGACGGCCACCGCCAGCAGGGCGGTGACGCCGACCACGAACGGGTTGGCGAACATCTGCGTGAGCATGTTGCGCCCCAGGTTGGCCTCGTCACCGTTGACCCGGGTGACGATGAAGCCGGCGCCGATAGCGATCAGCAGCGCCGGGACCTGCGCCACCAGGCCGTCGCCGATGGTCAGCAGGGTGTAGATCGACAACGCCGCGCCGAAGTCCATTCCCTGTTGGCCGACGCCGATGGCGATGCCGCCGAGAAAGTTGACGAAGATGATGATGATCCCGGCAATCGCGTCGCCCTTGATGAACTTCATCGCCCCGTCGAAGGAGCCGTAGAGCTGGCTCTCGCGCTCCAGCACGTTGCGCTTGTCGCGCGCCTGGTCGGCGTCGATGGCGCCGGCCTTGAGGTCGCCGTCGATGCTCATCTGCTTGCCCGGCATACCGTCCAGGGAAAACCGCGCCGCCACCTCGGCCACCCGCTCCGAACCCTTGGTGATGACGATGAACTGCACAACAGTGACGATCGCGAAGATCACGAAGCCCACCACCAGGTTGTCGCCGATCACGAACTCGCCGAACGAGGCAATGATCTCGCCGGCATCCGCCTGGGTCAGGATCAGCCGGCTGGTGCTGATCGACAGCGCCAGGCGGAACAGCGTGGTCAGCAGCAACAGGGCCGGAAAGGTGGAGAAGCCGAGGATTCGTTCGATGTAGAACGAGCCCATGAAGATCAGCAGGGAAATGACGATGTTCAGGCCGATCAGGAAGTCCACCAGCGGCGTCGGCAGGGGAATGATCAGCATCGCGATGATCATCACCATCAGCGACAGGATCAGCAGTTCGGGGCGGGCCGAAACCGCGCGCAGGAATCGATCGGGCATGGCCGGCTAGTTTCCAGTCTCGTCGAAAGGCCGGACGCCACGCCGCCGTTCGACCTGCTCATGGCCCAGGACGACATCGGCCAGGGCCAGGAACTGCTCGGCCAGTCGTGCCAGGGCGTCCTCGTCGGCGAACAGCTCGTGGGGCAGTCGCAGACAGGCCCGCCGCAGCACCTGCAACAATGCCGAGCGCTCCCGGTAGAGCGTCAGCAACACCCGTTCACCGAGCACCCCCGACAACAACTGGTCGAGTTCGCCGGGGTGCCTGAGCACGCCGAAGAAAAACACCAGCCAGTCGGCCTCCTCGTCATTGCAGCGACACACCCGTTCGTCGCCCAGCACGCTGGCGACAAACGTGGCATCGGCCGAACGCAGGCGTTTCAGGTCGGTGAGCCGGGCCAGCAGGGGACCGAACTCCTGACGCGAGCAACTGGGGTCCTGGGCGGCGATGTCCGTCAGCAGGGCCGCCTCGATGAAGGCCAGTACCGTGGCCCGCCGCCCGGCGCCGAACAGGGCCACCCAGTCCTCGTAGCAGGTGACCGCGCCGGCTTCGCTCTCCAGGTAGTCCCGGTAGGCTTCACGCAACAGCCCCGCGCGCAGTTCCATCACCCGGCCAAACAAACGGGCTTTCAGGGCGCTGTTGATGCCGGCCTTGAGCCGCCGGGGCGAAGCCTGGGCCACCACCGTTTCGAGCAGTTGTTCCAGGCGCTGGCGCGTCGCGGCCTGCAGTCTGCTGCGGCGCAGCAGTTCGCGCAGCACCAGCACCAGGTCGCTGTCATCGGGAAACAACCCGCGGGCCGCCTGCAACAGCCACTCGACCGGCTTGTCCGTGGCCTTGGCCAGGGCCAGTACCTGCCGGGCCTTGGGCTGCACATCTTCGTCGAGAACCGCCTCGAAACTGTCCGGCCGGCTTTCGGCCTTGAGTTCGAAATGTCGGCGCTGGCGAAAGCCGGCCAGGGCCGCCGACATGTCGTCGCTCTTCTCGATGAAGCGCTGCAACAGTGCCACCGGATCCGCCTCCGCATCGCTCGGTTCGGCATCGGGTTGGGCCTGGGCATCCTGCCGGGCGGCATCGAGGCGGGCGAGCAGGGCCCGGCTCGAAACGGAATGGATCGAGACCATCAGCCGTCCACCGCCCGCATGAAGGCCCGGCGCACCATTTCCTGCTGTTCGACGCTCATCAGGCCCTTGCCCAGGTCCTGGGTGCTGGCCTGCAAGGCGCCGAGAATTTCCCGGGGCTGGATCAGGAACACCCGGGCGGTGTTCGCCGAACTGTCGACCCGGTAACGGAACAGCCCGCCAATCAGCGGGATCGAACCGAGCAACGGAATACGGGCGACCTGTTCGCGGTAATCGTCACGGGTGAAACCACCGACCAGCAGGCTCTTGCCCTGGGGCACCCGGGCAACCGTATTGATCCGGGTGCGCCCGACCACCGGCAACGCGCCAGCGTCGCCCGCGCTGCGCTCGACCTCGCTACCGTCCTCGATGTTCAGCGACATCTCGATTTCATCGGCGATGGCAAAGCGCGGCAGCACGCTGACCAGGGTCCCGTAGGTCACGCTCTGCAGATCGACACTGCGTTCGCCGAGCAGTTGGGTATAGAAGGTGCGGTTGTTGTCGAACAGCGCCGGTACGTTCTCCTGGGTCAGGATCACCGGCCGCGCCACCACATTGGCGCGGTTCTTCCGGGCCAGGGCCAGGATCCGGGCCATGAAGGAAACGCCATCCAGGGTGGTCACAGAACCGGCATTGAGCGACACCTGCAGTTGCGAGCCGACCTTGATCCCGCCTTGCCAGTTCACGCCGAGCTGGTTCAGTTCGTCCTGGTTCAGGTCGATGATCCACAGCGACAGCTCGACATGGCGCTTGGGCACATCCAGCGCCGCCACCAGGTTCTCGATGAAGCGCACCTGCTCGGGCAGCCCCTTGACCAGCAGGCTGTTGGTATCCGGGTAGGCCACCACCCGAATATTGCCGGCGGCGGCCTCCCGCGCCAGCACCCGGGGTGCGGTGGGGTCCTCCGGGGAAATCGGCGTCGCCAGCCCTTCCAGGGGAAACTGCGGCATGCGCAACGGGCTGCCGCCCACGGTCTTGACTTCGACCTGGGGCTCGACGCCGCCCGGCTCGCCCTTGAGCAGGCTCTCGATCACCGTGGCCATGCCGGGAATCGACACCTTGCGGTCGCGCTGTTCGTACTCGCGATCGCCGACGAAGGTATTGAGCAGATGGATCACGCCGATCCGCTGCTGGCCGAGCAGCAGTTCCGAAGGCCGGTTGTCCATCAGTTGCGCCGCCTGCATGACCAGGTCGACATAGATCGGCGGGCCGGACACATAGAAGGTCCGGCGCCCGTCGTTGCGCAACGGATAGCGCGCATCCTCGAGGCCCGACTGGCGCAGGAACTGCTTGAGGGTATCGACGCTGATCACTCGCAGCGCCACCACCGAGCTTTTCACCTCGGCGGCGTCATACAGGTAGATGGCCTGGCCGTCGCTGTACCAGATCAGCCCCAGTTGGGCGACGATGCGGTCGAAGGTCTGGCGGGCCGAGTGCAGCGGGAATTCGCCACTGATGCGCTTGCCGGCGGCCGCCTTGCTGACGATGATCGGTTTGCCCAACGGCGCCGACAGCGCGGAAAAAAAACTGCGCAGGCCCTCTTCGCGGGCCACGTAGTCGCCGCTCCCGGCGGGTGCGGCACTGACGCTCCAGCACAGCGGGCCGAACAGCAGCCAGGCACCGAGCCAGCGTCGCAACGTCCGCGCTGTCAATCCGGTTGCTCCACGAGATCGAGCAGCCGGCTCGGTGCGACGCCGAGCAGTTCGCGCACTTCCTTGGAGAAATGCGACGAGGAGGCATAACCGTATTCCAGTGCGACGTCGGTCAGCGAGCCACCGCCGCGGATCATCCGCAACAGCGCCTTGGCCGCGCGCCAGTCCCGCAGCTCCGGCTTGGCCGCGCCTCCCAGCGCCTGGTGGCACAGCCGCCGAAAATGCGAGACCGAAACCCCGTAGCGTCGGGCCAGGCCGATCAGTTTTTCGCTGGCGGTGCCCTGCTCCAGCAGGAACCGCACCAGCCAGTAGCTCGCGCTCTGGCGCAGCACGCTGGCGAATCGTCGATAGTCGGGATCGTCGCGCAGCGCCCGTTCGATGTACCACCGCTCCAGGCACGCCCGGCTGCGGCTCACCGCCGGCGGCATGGGCAGGACCGCCCAGGGTTGTGCGCACGGACGGTCGCGCTCGACGGTCACGCCCATGTCGATGAACACCTGCAGTTTCATCAGGCAAGTGCCGGGCAACGCCGCACTGCACCAGTCTCCGGAGACGACCCGCAACGCATTGCGCCCGACCACCAGGCCCTGCCAGCCGGGCGGCAGGTAGCCCCCCACCATCGACTCGTCGCAAGCCAGGCATGCACCGGCGTCACCGGCCCGCACGAACGACACCCGTTGCGCGGAGACTCCTCCGGGACACGTCATCGCAAAGCGTTGATCAGCCTGCACCGTGTATTCCACCTGTCGTCGATCAGTCGCGGACGATGATGGCCCGATCCCCCTGCCAGATCATGATGAGAAGCTGATGGCCACCCGGCACGTCCGCGACAGTGGCATATGCCTTGCTACATCCCGACAAACCCTGGCCAACGGCGGCCGGGCTGCAAGGACAAAGACGTCGTAACCCGCCAGCGCCAGAGGCGTCGGCCGGGTGCGACGTTTTTTTTTGAAGAGTGAAACGCCGATGAACGAACTCCCCGCCTCCCCCCTCGCCTGGGTCAACGGCAGCGATGCGCCAGAGAAACCCAGCCTGGATCTCGGCTTCATGCCCCTGAGCGACTGTGCCTCGCTGGTGGTCGCCGCCACCCAGGGCTTTGCCCAGCCATACGGCCTGACCCTGAATCTCAGGCGCCAGCCGTCCTGGGCCAGTCTGCGCGACAAGCTGGTCAGCGGCGAACTGGACGCCGCCCACAGCCTCTACGGATTGATCTACGCCGTGCACCTGGGCATCGGCGGCAGCCCGGCCACCGATATGGCGGTGCTGATGGGCCTGAACCAGAACGGCCAGAGCATCAACCTCTCCCCGGCCCTGCAGAAGGCCGGCGTGACCAGCCCTGAAGCACTGGACCGACACGCGCACCAGAATGGCGCAAGGCTGACCTTTGCCCAGACGTTTCCCACCGGCACCCACGCCATGTGGCTGTATTACTGGCTGGCCAGCCAGGGCATACACCCACTCAGGGACGTCAACAGCGTGGTGGTGCCGCCGCCCCAGATGATCACGCACCTGCGCGCCGGACGGATCGACGGTTTCTGCGTCGGCGAGCCCTGGAGCGACAGCGCGGTCAGGCAGGGCCTGGGCTTCACCCTGGCCACCAGCCAGACGATCTGGCCCGATCACCCGGAGAAGGTGCTGGGCTGCACCCGGGCGTTCGTCGAGCAGTACCCCAATACCGCACGAGCCCTGATGATGGCGGTGCTCGAAGCCAGCCGGTTCATCGAGCAGAGCCCGGAAAACCGCCGCAGCACGGCGCAACTGCTCAGCGGCAGCGATTATCTCGATGCGCCGCTGGAGCATATCCAGCCACGCCTGCTCGGCGACTACGAGGACGGCCTCGGCCAACGCTGGCAGGATCCCCACGCCTTGCGTTTCCACGCAGCCGGCGCGGTGAACCTGCCCTATCTGTCGGACGGCATGTGGTTCATGACCCAGTTCCGCCGCTGGGGGCTGCTGCGCGAGGATCCCGACTACCTCGGCGTCGCCCGCCGGGTGCAGCAACTGGAACTGTATCGCCAGGCCGCCGCCGCGCTGGGCATCGGGCACGGGCCTGAGGTGATGCGCAGCAGCCGCCTGATCGATGGCCAGATCTGGGACGGCAGCGACCCGGCCGGCTATGCCCGCAGTTTCCGGCTGCATGCCATGAGCGACGCGCCCGCCGCGTTCGCCCGTCACTGATCGGAGGCCTGAACATGCTGCGTATCCTGCTGATCAACGACACCGCGAAAAAGGTCGGACGCCTGCGGGCCGCCCTGGTCGAGGCCGGCTTCGAGGTCATCGACGAGTCGGGACTGACCATCGACCTGCCCGCGCGCGTGGAGAGCGTGCGCCCCGAAGTGATCCTGATCGATACCGAATCCCCCAGCCGCGACGTGCTGGAACAGGTGGTGCTGGTCAGCCGCGACCAGCCCCGGCCCATCGTGATGTTCACCGACGAACACGATCCGGGGGTGATGCGCCAGGCCATCAAGTCCGGGGTCAGCGCCTACATCGTCGAAGGCATCCAGGCCCAGCGCCTGCAGCCGATCCTCGACGTGGCCATGGCCCGTTTCGAGAGCGACCAGGCGCTGCGTGCCCAATTGCAGGCACGGGACCAGCAGTTGGCCGAGCGCAAGCGCATCGAACAGGCCAAGGGCCTGCTGATGAAAATGAAGGACTGCAAGGAAGAGGAGGCCTATACCCTGATGCGGCGCCAGGCCATGAGCCGCCAACAGAAACTGATCCAGGTCGCCGAGCAGATCATCGCCATGAGCGAACTGCTCGGCTGAGGCGCAGCCAGCCTGGCCCGCCTCTTGCTTATCCGAACCTGCAGGTAACCAACGGCGGTTGCCCCACTTTACGACAAAGACGTCGCCCACCCCTTTCGCGCCAGCGCAGCGGGTGGCGACGTCTTTTGCGTTTTGGTCCCGCAAATGGGGGCCAGTGGTGCAGCCGTGCAGGCGCATCACCGCCCCCTTGCGACAGCCCCCCTGAGACTCTTACCGCTGAGGTGCGTGATGAATGCAAGTTTCTGGAAGTCCGGCCATACCCCGACCCTGTTTTCGGCCTTTCTGTATTTCGACCTGAGTTTCATGGTCTGGTACCTGCTCGGCCCCCTCGCGGTGCAGATCGCCGCCGACCTGCACCTGACCACCCAGCAGCGCGGGCTGGTGGTGGCCACGCCGATCCTGGCCGGCGCGGTCCTGCGCTTCCTGATGGGCATGCTGGCCGACCGGCTGTCGCCCAAGACCGCCGGGATCATCGGCCAGGTCTGTGTGATCGTCGCGCTGCTGGGCGCCTGGCAACTGGGTATTCACAGTTATGAACAGGCGCTGCTGCTGGGGCTGTGCCTCGGCATGGCCGGTGCCTCGTTCGCCGTCGCCCTGCCCCTGGCCTCGCAGTGGTACCCGCCACAGCACCAGGGCAAGGCCATGGGCATCGCCGGCGCCGGCAACTCCGGCACGGTGTTCGCCGCACTGATCGCACCGCTGCTCGCGGCCTCCTTCGGTTGGAACAACGTGTTCGGTTTCGCCCTGATTCCGCTGCTCGCCACCCTGCTGCTGTTCACCCTGCTGGCCCGCAACGCCCCACAACGGCCCAAGGCCAAGTCCATGGGCGACTACATGAAAGCCTTGGGCGACCGCGACAGTTGGTGGTTCATGTTCTTCTACAGCGTGACCTTCGGCGGCTTCATCGGCCTGGCCAGCGCACTGCCCGGCTATTTCAACGACCAGTACGCCCTGAGCCCGGTGACCGCCGGCTACTACACCGCCGCCTGCGTGTTCGGCGGCAGCCTGATGCGTCCGCTGGGCGGCGCCCTGGCCGATCGTTTCGGCGGCATCCGTACGCTGCTCGGCATGTACGCCGTGGCCGCCACCTGCATCGCCGCCGTCGGCTTCAACCTGCCCGATTCCCATGCCGCCCTGGGGCTGTTCGTCCTGGCGATGCTCGGCCTCGGGGCCGGCAACGGCGCGGTATTCCAGCTGGTCCCCCAACGCTTCCGCCTGGAAATCGGCGTGATGACCGGGCTGATCGGCATGGCCGGCGGCATCGGCGGCTTCGCCCTGGCGGCCGGCATGGGCGCCATCAAGCAGAGCACCGGCAGCTACCAGTTGGCCTTGTGGCTGTTCGCCAGCCTGGGGGTGCTCGCCTGGTTCGGCCTGCACGGAGTCAAGCGGCGCTGGCGCACCACCTGGGGCTCGGCGGCCGTGACCGCGGCCAGGGTCTGAGCGGCCGATGGCTCTGCAACTGAGCTTTGCCCAGGCCAGCGCCACCGGCCCACGCACGGAGAACCAGGACGCCATGCGCCTGGTCACGCCGGCACCGGAGCTGGCGGCGAGCAAGGGTTATCTGTTCGCCATCGCCGATGGGGTCAGCCAGTGCGCCGACGGCGCGCTGGCGGCGCAGGCGACCCTGCAGGCGCTGGCACTCGACTATTACGCCACGCCGGCGACCTGGGGCGTGGCCCAGGCGCTGGACCGCCTGCTGCTGGCGCAGAATCGCTGGCTGCAGGCCAATGGCGGCGGACAACCGCTGCTCACCACCCTGAGCGCCGTGGTCTTGCGCGGACGGCGCTTCACCCTGGCCCATGTCGGCGATTGCCGGGTCTATCGCTGGCATGACGACCAGTTGCAGCGGATCAGCCAGGATCATGTCTGGGAACAACCGGACATGCAGCACGTCCTCAAGCGCGCCCTGGGCCTGGACCAGCACCTGGTGGTCGACTATCTCGATGGCGAACTGCGCCAGGGCGAAAGTTTCGTCCTGCTCAGCGACGGCGTCTGGGCCACCCTCGGCGATGGGGCGATTGCCACTATCCTGCGTGAACAGCCCGAGCCGAATGATGCGGTGAAGACCCTGGTCAATGCCGCACACCTGGCCGGCAGCCAGGATAACGCCAGTGCGCTGCTGGTGAGGGTCGAGCAACCGGGGGAAAACAGTCTCGGTGACACGCTGATCCAGTTGCAGCAATGGCCGTTGCCGCCGCTGCTCAAGCCAGGCCAGTTGTTCGAGGGGTGGCAGGTCGACAGCCTGCTGGCGCAGAGCCGGCAATCGCTGCTCTACCGGGTGCGGGATGCCCAACAGCAGCCCTGGTTGCTCAAGACCCTGCCCGCAAGCCGTCACACCGAGCCCGACGCCGGCCAGGGGCTGCTGCTGGAGGAGTGGTTTCTGCGCCGGGTGGCCGGGCGCTGCTTTCCCGAAGTGCACCCCGCCCCGCAACGCCAGCACCTGTATTACCTGATGCGCGAATATCCGGGCCAGACCCTCGCCGAACGGTTCCGGCAGATCGGGCCGCTGCCACTGGCGCAATGGCAGGAGCTGGCCAGGCGCACCCTGCAGGCGGTCGGCATGCTCCATCGGCGCAACATCCTGCACCGCGACATCAAGCCGGAGAACCTGCACCTGGGCAGCGATGGCGAGTTGCGCCTGCTGGATTTCGGCCTGGCCTATTGTCCCGGGCTGAGCGAAGCACCTGGCCCGGAACTGCCGGGCACCCCCGGCTACATCGCACCGGAAGCCTTCGACGGGCAGCCGCCGGACGTCCGCCAGGACCTCTACAGTGTCGGCGTCAGCCTGTTTCATCTACTGACCGGGCATTACCCCCATGGCGAGCTCGAAGCCTTCCAGCGCCCGCGCTTCGGTACGCCGGTCAGTGCCGCACGTTATCGCCCGGATCTTCCCGAATGGCTGGCCCACAGCCTGAATCGGGCGATCGCGGTGGATCCCTCGGAACGCTACGAGACGGCCGAGCAGTGGCTGCTGGAGTTGGAAAAAGGTGAGCGCAATGTGCTGGGCGTGCGCCCGCGACCACTGCTGGAGCGCGAGCCGCTGAAAGTCTGGCGCACGGTGGCGCTGCTGTCGTTGCTGGCCAACCTGGCCCTGCTGCTCTGGATGCTGAAACCCTGAGCACTGAATTGCAGGCAAAGAAAAGCCCGGCCTGAGCCGGGCTTTTCGCAACGCCAGGCTAATTACTTAGCTTGGGCTTCAACGGAAGCTTCTACGCGACGGTTGATCGCACGGCCAGCTTCGGTGGCGTTGTCAGCCACTGGACGGGTCTTACCGTAGCCAACCGACTGAACGCGGCTAGGAGCGATACCGTCCTTGACCAGGATCTGCTTCACAGCGTCAGCACGACGCTGGGACAGCTTCTGGTTGTAGGCGTCAGTACCGATGCTGTCGGTGTGACCAGCAACCACGGTAGTGGTTTGTGGGTACTGCTTCATGAAGTCAGCCAGGTTCTGCACGTCGCCGTAGCTGTTTGGCTTGACCACTGCCTTGTTGAAGTCGAACTTCACGTCCAGCTCAACTTTGACCACTTCAGCGACTGGAGCTTCAGGAGCCGGAGCTGGCTCTTGAGCAACTGGAGCTGGAGCAGGTGCAGGAGCGACCTTGCCGCCGCTGCCACCGAAGTTCACGCCCAGGCCTACCAGAGCAGCGTAGTCCCACTTGCCGTTGTCCAGCTTGTAGTCGGCTTCAACGCCGGCACGAGCGTACAGGTTGTCGGTGATGTACCACTTGGCGCCAGCGCCGGTGGTCAGGAAAGTCGACTGGTCACGACCGGTGTGGCCGTCAGCAGCAACGTTGGTCAGGCTGCCGTGGGCAACGCCGCCTTCAACGTATGGACGGATTGCATCGCCAACGGTACCGAAGTGGTACTGACCTTTCAGGCCGAACTTGTCACCGCCCAGCTTCTGGCTGCCGGTGCCGTCGTTCGAACGGGTGTGGTTGGTCTTGTCGTAGGTCAGGTTGACCGATACGTCGTCGGTGATGAAGTAGCCCAGCGAAGCGCCTGGGTTGTAGCCGTCTTCGACGTGCTTGACGCTGTCGTTGTACTGCTTCTTGTAGAACAGCTCACCCTCGACTGCGCCTTGGCCTTGTGCCAGAGCGCCGAACGAAGTTGCGGCTACAAGTGTACCAACGGCAATGCCCAAGGTGTTTTTCAGTTTCATCCGTTAAATCCCCATCTGGTGATTGTGAATCAGTCCCCAAACCGGGGGACAACTCGGCGACAAGTCTAGCAGAACTTGCCTGAACGTAAGAGATATTTGCGTCCAACTAAGTTTCAGCAATGCCCGCAAATTTCTCACGCAATTTATCAAGCGCCCTCTTGTAGCGCATTTTCGTAGCACTCAGGCCCATGTGCATGATGTCGGCGATCTCCTGGAATTCCAGCTCTGCGACAAAACGTAGCACCAGGATTTCCCGGTCGATCGGGTTCACATGCACCAGCCAGCGGTCCAGACCACCCTTTTCTTCGGGCGCCGGCGTCTTCTCTTCGGAGGCCTCCTCGAGCGGATCGAGGCTCAGGGCATCCATCAGGCGACGCTTGCGCCGCTCCTTGCGGTACTGGGTAATGCATTCGTTGTACGTGATGCTATAGAGCCATGTCTTGAACTTCGATTTACCCTCAAAGTTCTTGAGGCCATACAAGACCTTCAACATCACTTCCTGACAGACATCATCCGCATCACGATCGTTCCCTAAATACCTTGAACAAACGCTGAACAAAGTTCGTTGATAGCGCCGCATCAACTCTTCGTAGGCGCGCGTCACGTGAAACAGCTCCGCATGCGAACGCGCCACCAGCTCCTCATCGGTGAGCTCGCGGGGGTCGTAACGCATCGATAGCGATTGGGTTTTATTCAAAACGAGTCTTGCCGACAGTCAGGTCAATGTCCGCCGCGGCCCCGGGCTGGGGGCTTTTTGCGGCGGCATACATTAGCAGGGTTTGCCGGTTTAGCGGCTACTCACATGCTGTTCCAGCAGGATCCGATTGGAGAGAGAGACTAGCTCACCCTCGTCGGTCAGCAATGTGGTCTTAACCGTGCCGATCTCTTCGATCTGCCCTTCGACCTCGCCAACTCGCACTTGTTGCCCAACCTGGTACAACTCACGCACATAGATTCCGGCCAGGATCTGCCCGGCAATTTCCCGGCTCCCCAGGCCCAGGGCCAGCGCCACGGCCAGACCAACGGTAATGAGCACGATCACGATCACATGGTTCAGCAGGTCGGTCTTGACCTCCAGCTGACTGATCGCCACCGAAATACTGATGATCACCACCAGGCCCTGGGCCACGCGCCCCAGGCCACTGGCATAATCCAGGCCGACGCCTTCGGCGGCGCCGCGCACCAGGCCGTTGACCAGTTGCGCCAGCAGCATGCCGACCAGCAGCACCAGCGCCGCGCCGAACACCTTGGGCAGATACAGCGCCAGCATGTCGAGCGTCGCCGAAACCCGCTCCAGGCCCAGCGATTCCGCGGCGGAAACCAGGAAAATCAGCAGGATGAACCAATAGACGATCTTGCCGATCAGCGTCGAGATCGGCACCTGGATGCCCGCCCGGCCAAGCAGCTTGGTCAGGCCGGTACCGGCCATGAGGCGGTCCAGCCCCAGCTTGGCCAGCAGTTTGGACAACAGGGTATCGAGCAGCTTCGCCACGACGAAGCCCAGCAGTACGACCACCAGGGCGCCAAACAGGTTCGGGATGAAGTTCGCGACCTTCGTCCACAACGCTGTCATCGCCGTCACCAGACTCCGAGTCCAGAGATCAAGTTCCATATTCAATCAGCCTTATCCGCAGAGCGGGAACCAGGGGTACGACGAGAAACCGGCATCACATGGGCCGATCCATTGTTCAGGGCGATCATCAGCGCTTGCAGCCAGCGCCCCAGCAGACTGAAGAGATCGCCCGCGCCAACCTGGCGGTTGGCGGTTTTCAGCACACGGCCCAGGCACGCGTCGTCGTCACGAGGTGTGGACGGCGAGGCCTTGAGCATGTCACGCAGAGACTGTTCAAACGGATCGTGCATAAGCACCTCTCGGAATGTCTTGAAAAGACGCGATCGGATTTTTCCGGGTCACATGCAACATCCTTCAGAGCCAGCGCAAACGGCGAAACAGCCACCACTGCCCGAGCGCCACGGCGACGATCAGCAGGCAGGCGATGACAAAACCATAGGGGTCCTGGGAGCCGGGAATCCCGCCGACGTTGATCCCCAGGAGGCCGGTGAGAAAGCTCATCGGCAGGAAGATCCCGGTGATGATCCCGAAGCGGTACATGATCTTGTTCATGTGCTGGTTCAGGCGCCGGTCCTCGGCGTCAAGCAGCAGCCCCACGCGCTCGCGGGTCAGTTCGAGCTCCTCGAGATAGCGGGTCAGGCTGTTGTTCAATTCGTTCCAGTAGTCGGCATCGTCACTGGCGAACCAGGGCAGTTTGATCCGCGTCAACTGGCCGAAGATGTCCCGCTGTGGCGCCAGGAAGCGCTTCAGTCCGGCGGCCCGGCGACGGATCTGCACGACCGCCCCATGCTCCGGGCAATACCGTTCGTCGGAATCTGCCTTTTCTTCCTCGGCATCGACCACTTCCGAGAGCTCGCCGATCAAATCCTGGACCTTCATCGTCAGGTGCTGGGCGATGTACAGGATGAGTTCGGAAGCGGTTTTCGGCCCCTGGCCCTCCTCCAGTTGCGCCAGCAACTCATCGGTTGCCCGCAATGGTCGCAGGCGCAGGGAAATCACCCGGCTGGCCGAGGCGAAAATGCGTGCCGAAACCATGTCCTCGGGCTCGGCGCCCGGATTGAGGTTGACCCCGCGCAGGAACAGCAGCAATTCGCTGTCCGGCAACGGCAACAGGCGCGGGCGGGTGTTCTCCTCCAGCAGCAGGTTGCAGCTGAATTCACTCAGCCCGCTGGAATGACGCAGCCAGGTCCGGGTTTGTGGATGGCTACGATCCCAGTGCAGCCAGAGGCTTTCCTCCGGCTGCAACTGCAGGTCATCCAGCTCGGTCCGAGCAATCGAGCGCGCACCACCCTTACCATCGAGAACCAGGGCATGGACCAGCCCCCATTGCGCGTTGTCTTCCTCGAACATCCCTACCCCTGTGGTCTACTGCGAAAAGTCATTCAGGCATCTTCAGCGGGCTGGGCGAAACGATGATCCCGTTGTTGTCCGCGTAAACGTATTCGCCCGGCCGAAATGTGACGCCGGCAAAGGTCACCGGCACATTCAGGTCACCGATACCGCGCTTGTCGGTCTTCATCGGATGGCTGGCCAGGGCCTGCACGCCCAGGTCGGTCTGCGCGATCACATCGACGTCGCGGATGCAGCCATAGACCACCAGACCTTCCCAACCGTTCTTCGCCGCCTTCTCGGCCAGCATGTCCCCGAGCAGTGCGCGACGCAGCGAGCCCCCACCATCGACGACCAGAACCTTGCCGCGACCATCGACCTCGACCTGGTCCTTGACCAGGGAGTTGTCCTCGAAACACTTGATGGTCACGATCTGGCCCCCGAAGGAATCGCGACCACCGAAGTTGCTGAACATCGGCTCAAGCACCTGCACCAGCTCCGGGTAGGCATCGCACAGGTCGGGAGTGACGTAATGGTTCATGGACTAACTCCTGTAGGTGAGAGACCGCAATCGAGGCGCCCATCCTCCCCGGCACCTCTTGAAAGAAACGCTCTGCCCGGCCGATTGTTTAGACAATGACCAGAAATGCTCAATGCGTCATATGTTAGCCGCAACGCCCCTGAAGCGGAATGCCCTTGTCAGAGCGCTTGCTGAACCTCGCCTGACTGAGGCGCCATAAAAGCCTGCTGATCACGCAACCAGTCAGCCACCAAAGGCCATACCTCGGCCTGGGCCGGCTTGCTGACCAGCATCTCGACGTGGCCGAATTCCGAACTGAACCCGGCCTCGCGGCCCAGGCAGATGAAGCGCTTGAGGGGCGAGCCGATCTGCTCGAACAATTTGCGGCAGGCCCAGGCCGGGTCCTGCCGGTCGCCGTCGGCGCTCACCGCCAGCACCGGCACGTCGACCTCCGCCAGGCCCTCCCACCAATTGCGCTCCTTGTCGCCGAAACGGCCGAACAGGCCGTACCAGCGCATGCTTTCCAGGGCCAGGCCGATCGGCTCGTCCTCCGGGCCGCGCTTGAGGCGCGAACCGGACAGGTGGGGAAAGCGCTTGAGCAGAAAACGCCCGCTCCACTCCACCGGTGGAATCTTCAGCGGCCAGTAGTTACGGCTGACCTGGCAACCGAACAATGCCGCCGAAGCCACCGCCGGCGCGCCCAGGTATTGGCCGCCGAGGGCCGCCGCCAGGGTCGTGCCGCCGAGGGAATGGCCGATCCAGTGGGGAACCTGGCCACTCTGTTCACGGACGAAGGCAGCGATCGCCGGCAGATCGTAGCGGGCGTAATCGGCCACGCGATTGCGGCGATAGTCCTGGTTGCGCACGGAAAGACCATGGCCGCGCATCTCCGGCACCCAGACATCGAACCCGGCACGCGCCAGGTAGGCGCCCAGGCCAATGCCCTTGGGCGAGAACCAGAAGCGCCGGTTGGAGAAACTGCCATGCAGGAGAATGACCGGCACACCACGGGCCTGCGGTTCGTCGGCCATGCCCAGGCGGGTCACCGCCAGCTCGACCGAGGCATCGGGGCTGTTGCCCGGTTTCAAACGATAGACGTCTTCGCTCAGATCGCCACGACGCTCGGCGCTGAGCAAAGCCACCGGAAAAAGATCACTGCTGCTTTGCATAAGGCTCTTGCACAAAAAAGGGCGATGCCGGCATGGCTTCGCCCCATGTAATACCCAGACCGACCTATCTCGCGTGCACCTGGGGGATACACTATTCCTGTGGGACGCACCGCCCCTGTGGATACGCCGGTCCTGTGGATACACCGCCCCTGTAGGAGCAGGGCTTGCCCGCGAAGCTTTTAGCGGGCTCAAGGCCCTCTTCGCGGGCAAGCCCTGCTCCTACAGGTGGCGCGCCCCACAGGGGGGCGGCGCGAGATCGGCTGGCGATTTACGCCTGGCCTTCAGCCAGGAAGAACCAGGTTTCCAGCACGGTATCCGGGTTCAGGGACACGCTTTCGATGCCCTGTTCCATCAGCCAGCGCGCCAGGTCCGGGTGGTCGGACGGGCCCTGACCGCAGATGCCGATGTACTTGCCGGCCTTGTTGCAGGCCTGGATGGCATTGGACAGCAGCTTCTTGACCGCCGGGTTACGCTCGTCGAACAGGTGCGCGATGATCCCGGAGTCACGGTCCAGGCCCAGGGTGAGCTGGGTCAGGTCGTTGGAACCGATGGAGAAACCGTCGAAGTGCTCGAGGAACTCGTCGGCCAGGATCGCGTTGGACGGCAGTTCGCACATCATGATCACCCGCAGGCCGTTCTCGCCGCGGGCCAGGCCATTGGCCGCCAGCAGCTCGACCACCTGGCTGGCTTCGCCCAGGGTACGGACGAACGGCACCATGATCTCGACGTTGGTCAGGCCCATTTCGTTGCGCACGCGCTTGAGCGCACGGCACTCGAGCTCGAAGCAGTCACGGAACGAGTCGCTGATGTAGCGTGAGGCACCACGGAAGCCCAGCATCGGGTTTTCTTCTTCCGGCTCGTAGAGCTTGCCGCCGATCAGGTTGGCGTATTCGTTGGACTTGAAGTCCGACAGGCGCACGATGACCTTCTTCGGCCAGAACGCCGCCGCCAGGGTACTGATGCCCTCGACCAGCTTCTCGACATAGAAGCCGACCGGGTCGTCGTAGCCGGCAATGCGCTTGTCGACGCTGTCCTTGATGTCCGACGGCAGGCCGGCGTAGTTGAGCAGCGCCTTGGGGTGCACGCCGATCATGCGGTTGATGATGAACTCCAGGCGGGCCAGGCCCACGCCGGCGTTCGGCAGTTGCGCGAAGTCGAAGGCGCGGTCCGGGTTGCCGACGTTCATCATGATCTTGAACGGCAGTTCCGGCATGGCGTCGACGGAGTTCTTCTTGATGTCGAAGCCCAGTTCGCCTTCGAAGATGTAGCCGGTGTCGCCTTCGGCGCAGGAAACGGTCACGCCCTGGCCGTCCTTGAGCAGTTCGGTGGCGTTGCCGCAACCGACCACTGCCGGAATCCCCAGCTCACGGGCGATGATCGCCGCGTGGCAGGTACGGCCGCCGCGGTTGGTGACGATGGCGCTGGCGCGCTTCATCACCGGTTCCCAGTCCGGGTCGGTCATGTCGGAGACCAGCACGTCGCCGACCTGGACCTTGTCCATCTCGGTCACGTCGCGAATGATGCGGACCTTGCCGGCACCGATGCGCTGGCCGATGGCACGGCCCTCGACCAGTACGGTGCCCTTTTCCTTGAGCAGGTAGCGCTCCATGACGTTGGCGCTGGCACGGCTCTTCACGGTTTCAGGGCGGGCCTGCACGATGTACAGCTTGCCGTCGTCACCGTCCTTGGCCCATTCGATGTCCATCGGGCACTGGTAGTGCTTCTCGATGATCATCGCCTGCTTGGCCAGTTCGCTGACCTCCGCGTCGCTCAGGCAGAAACGCGCGCGATCGGCCTTGTCGACCTCGACGGTCTTGACCGAACGACCGGCCTTGGCCTCGTCGCCGTAGATCATCTTGATCGCCTTGCTGCCCAGGTTGCGGCGCAGGATCGCCGGACGGCCGGCAGCCAGGGTGCTCTTGTGGACATAGAATTCGTCCGGGTTCACCGCGCCCTGCACGACGGTTTCACCCAGGCCGTAGGCGCCGGTGATGAACACCACGTCACGGAAGCCCGACTCGGTGTCGAGGGTGAACATCACGCCGGCGGTGCCGGTTTCCGAACGGACCATGCGCTGCACGCCAGCCGACAGGGCCACCAGCTTGTGGTCGAAGCCCTGGTGCACGCGATAGGAAATGGCGCGGTCGTTGAACAGCGAGGCGAAGACTTCCTTGGCCGCGCGGATGACGTTGTCCACGCCACGGATGTTCAGGAAGGTTTCCTGCTGGCCGGCGAAGGAAGCGTCCGGCAGGTCTTCGGCGGTCGCCGAGGAGCGCACGGCCACGGCCATGTCCGGGTTGCCGGCCGACAGGGTGGCGAAGGCGGCGCGGATTTCGCTGTTGAGGCGCTCGGGGAACTCCGCTTCCATGATCCACTGGCGGATCTGGGCGCCGGTTTTGGCCAGCGCATTGACGTCATCGACATCCAGCGCGTCGAGCGCGGCGTGGATGCGGTCGTTCAGGCCACTCTGTTCGAGAAAATCGCGATACGCCTGAGCCGTAGTGGCAAAGCCGCCGGGAACCGATACACCGGCGCCCGCGAGGTTACTGATCATCTCGCCAAGGGATGCGTTCTTGCCCCCTACGTGCTCCACATCATGGACGCCGAGCTTATCGAGGGAAACTACGTACTCTACCAAGGTGATCTCTCCACTGACTGTGTTGGATGAAGCTCAGGGCGGGCCAAATTCAATGGCTGGTCGATCCGCTCTGTGGCCTGGACCTGGAAAATAAGTGAAAATGCCAGCCATTCCAGGCCGGCAAATCCTGCCTATCATATCCAAGAATCGTCATCAGCTTAAGGCCCAAGGTGCAAATGAAACGATCTGCTTTCTTTATCTCCGATGGCACCGGCATCACCGCCGAAACCCTGGGTCAAAGCCTGTTGGCGCAGTTCGAGAACATTACCTTCGCCAAATCCACGCAACCGTACATCGACAGCGTGGACAAGGCCCGGGCCATGGTCCAGAAGATCAACAGTGCCGCCGAGCGGGACGGTTTCCGCCCGATCATCTTCGACACCATCGTCAATCAGGACATTCGTGAGATTCTCGCCACGTCCAATGGTTTCATGATCGACATATTTTCCACCTTCCTCGCCCCGCTGGAGCAGGAGTTGAGCGAGCACTCCTCCTACTCCGTGGGCAAATCCCACTCCATTGGCGGCAACTCCAACTACATGGAGCGGATCGAGGCGGTGAACTTCGCCCTCGACAACGACGATGGCGCCCGCACCCACTACTACGACAAGGCCGACCTGATTCTGGTCGGCGTGTCGCGCTGCGGCAAGACGCCGACATGCCTGTACATGGCGATGCAGTTCGGCATCCGGGCAGCCAACTACCCGCTGACCGAGGAAGACATGGAGCGCCTGCAGCTGCCGACCGCCCTGCGTGCCCACCAGCACAAGCTGTTCGGCCTGACCATCGACCCCGACCGCCTGACCGCGATCCGCAACGAACGCAAGCCCAACAGCCGCTATTCGAGCTATGCCCAGTGCGAATTCGAGGTGCGCGAGGTGGAAAACCTGTTCCGCCGGGAAAACATTCCGCACATCAACTCCACGCATTTTTCCGTGGAGGAGATTTCGGCGAAGATCCTCGTGGAGAAAGGCGTGGAGCGGCGGTTCAAGTAGGGTTCCCGCAGGTCTGGTGGCAGGGTAAAGCGCATTCGCGGGCAAGCCCGGCTCCTACAGACGCCGATCCCTGCAGGAGCCGGGCCTGCCCGCGAACAGGCTCCTACAGGGACCACCGGACTCAGAACGCGTCGCCCGGCACCCGCACCCAGCCTTCCATCAGCACCCGCGCGCTGCGGCTCATGATGGCCTTGACCACGGTCCATTCACCGTCGGCCTGGGTGGCCTCGGCACCGACCCGCAGGGTTCCCGACGGGTGGCCGAAACGCACCGAACTGCGCTCGCCACCACCCGCCGCCAGGTTCACCAAAGTCCCGGGAATCGCCGCCGCCGTGCCGATAGCCACCGCCGCGGTGCCCATCATGGCGTGGTGCAGCTTGCCCATCGACAGCGCCCGCACCAGCAGGTCCAGATCGCTCGCCGCCACCGCCTTGCCACTTGATGCGGTGTAGCTGGCCGGCGGCGCGACGAAGGCGACTTTCGGCGTGTGCTGACGCTTGGCCGCCTCGTCGAGGCGCCCGATCAGCCCCATGCGCAGCGCACCATGGGCGCGAATGCTCTCGAACATCGCCAGGGCCTTGGGATCGCCGTTGATGTCGCCCTGCAGCTCGGTACCGGTGTAGCCGATATCCGCGGCATTGACGAAAATCGTCGGGATCCCGGCATTGATCAGGGTCGCCTTGAAAGTGCCGACACCCGGTACCTCCAGGTCATCCACCAGATTGCCGGTGGGAAACATCGAACCGCCGGCGCCCTCCTCCTCGGCGGCCGGGTCCATGAACTCCAACTGCACCTCGGCGGCCGGAAAGGTCACGCCATCGAGCTCGAAGTCGCCGGTTTCCTGCACCTGGCCGTCGGTGATCGGTACATGGGCGATGATGGTCTTGCCGATGTTCACCTGCCAGATCCGCACCACCGCCACACCGTTGCGCGGAACCCGCTCGGCACCCACCAGGCCGGCACTGATGGCGAACGAGCCGACCGCCGCCGACAGGTTGCCGCAGTTGCCGCTCCAGTCGATGAACGGTTTGTCGATCGACACCTGGCCGAACAGGTAGTCGACGTCGTGGTCGGCCTTGATGCTGCGTGACAGGATCACCGTCTTGCTGGTGCTGGAGGTCGCCCCACCCATCCCGTCGATCTGTTTTTCATAGGGATCGGGGCTACCGATGACCCGCAGCAACAGCGCATCACGCGCCGCACCGGGCAACTGCGCCGCCTCGGGCAGGTCGTTGAGGTTGAAGAACACTCCCTTGCTGGTGCCGCCACGCATGTAGGTGGCGGGGATCCTGATTTGTGCTGCGTGGGTCATGAAGCCTCCTGCGGGGCCTGCACACCTGGGTTGCGCGGCAGGACCGGAATGGGTTCGCATTCTTCTGTCAGCTCGCGCTCGCCGACTGGAGGAAGTCCTGGGCAAAACGCTGCAACACGCCGCCCGCCTCGTAGATCGACACCTCCTCGGCGGTATCCAGGCGGCAGGTCACCGGCACTTCGACCTGCTCACCGTCCTTGCGCCGGATGACCAGGGTCAGCGTCGCCCGTGGCGTCCGCTCGCCGATCACGTCGAAGGTCTCGGTACCGTCGATACCGAGGGTCTTGCGATCGGTGCCCGGCTTGAACTCCAGCGGCAACACGCCCATGCCCACCAGGTTGGTGCGGTGGATGCGCTCGAAGCCTTCGGCGACGATCGCCTCAACCCCGGCCAGCCGCACGCCCTTGGCCGCCCAGTCACGGGACGAGCCCTGGCCGTAGTCGGCACCGGCGATGATGATCAGCGGCTGCTTGCGCTCCATGTAGGTCTCGATGGCCTCCCACATGCGCATGACCTTGCCTTCCGGCTCGACCCGCGCCAGGGAACCCTGCCTGACCTTGCCGTTCTCCCGGACCATTTCGTTGAACAGTTTCGGGTTGGCGAAGGTGGCGCGCTGGGCGGTGAGGTGGTCGCCGCGGTGGGTAGCGTAGGAGTTGAAGTCTTCCTCCGGCAGGCCCATTTTCGCCAGGTACTCGCCGGCCGCGCTGTCCAGCAGGATGGCGTTGGACGGCGACAGGTGGTCGGTGGTGATGTTGTCCGGCAGCACCGCCAGCGGGCGCATGCCCTTGAGCGGCCGGGCCCCGGCCAGGGCGCCTTCCCAGTACGGCGGACGACGGATGTAGGTGCTCATCGGCCGCCAGTCATAGAGCGGCTCGACCTTCGGACCGTTGTCCTCGTGAATGGCGAACATCGGCGTATAGACCTTGCGGAACTGCTCGGGCTTGACCGACGCCTTGACCATCGCATCGATTTCCTCGTCGCTCGGCCAGATGTCCTTCAGGCGGATTTCCCTGCCCTCGGCATCCCGGCCCAGCACGTCCTTCTCGATGTCGAAGCGGATGGTACCGGCGATCGCGTAGGCCACCACCAGCGGCGGCGACGCCAGGAACGCCTGCTTGGCGTACGGGTGGATGCGCCCGTCAAAGTTGCGGTTACCCGAGAGCACGGCCGTGGCATAGAGGTCACGGTCGATGATTTCCTGCTGGATCGCCGGGTCCAGCGCACCGGACATGCCGTTGCAGGTGGTGCAGGCGAAGGCCACCACGCCAAAGCCCAATTGCTCCAGCTCCCGGGTCAGCCCGGCTTCATCCAGGTACAGCGCCACGGCCCGGGAGCCCGGTGCCAGCGATGACTTGACCCACGGCTTGCGGGTCAGCCCCAGCCGGTTGGCATTGCGCGCCAGCAGGCCGGCCGCGATGACGTTGCGCGGGTTGCTGGTGTTGGTGCAACTGGTAATGGCGGCGATGATCACCGCGCCGTCGGGCATCTGCCCCGGCACTTCGCTCCACTGCCCGGCGATGCCCCTGGCCGCCAGGTCGCTGGTGGCGACCCGGGCGTGGGGGTTGCTGGGCCCGGCCATGTTGCGCACCACCGACGACAGGTCGAACTGCAGGCCACGCTCATACTGCGCGCCCTTGAGGCTGTCGGCCCACAGGCCGCTCTCGCGGGCGTAGGTCTCGACCAGTTGCACCTGCGCGTCTTCACGGCCGGTAAGTTTCAGGTAATCGATGGTCTGCTGGTCGATGTAGAACATCGCCGCCGTGGCGCCGTACTCCGGGGCCATGTTGGAAATGGTCGCGCGGTCGCCCAGGGTCAGCGCATTGGCGCCTTCGCCGAAGAACTCCAGATAGGCCCCGACCACCTTCTGCTTGCGCAGGAACTCGGTCAGCGCCAGCACCATGTCGGTGGCGGTGATACCCGGCTGCAGCTTGCCGGTCAGTTCGACGCCGACGATCTCCGGCAGGCGCATCCAGGAGGCCCGCCCGAGCATCACGCTCTCGGCCTCCAGGCCACCGACACCGATGGCGATCACGCCCAGCGCATCGACATGCGGGGTGTGACTGTCGGTACCGACGCAGGTATCGGGAAAGGCCACGCCATCACGCGCCTGGATCACCGGGGACATCTTCTCCAGGTTGATCTGGTGCATGATGCCGTTGCCCGGCGGGATCACGTCGACGTTCTTGAACGCCTTCCTGGTCCAGTCGATGAAGTGGAAACGGTCTTCGTTGCGCCGATCCTCGATGGCGCGGTTCTTGGCGAACGCATCCGGGTCGAAGCCACCGCATTCCACCGCCAGCGAATGGTCGACGATCAGTTGGGTCGGCACCACCGGGTTGACCTGGGCCGGATCGCCGCCCTGGGAGGCGATGGCATCGCGCAGGCCAGCCAGGTCCACCAGGGCGGTCTGGCCGAGAATGTCGTGACAGACCACCCGGGCCGGAAACCAGGGGAAGTCCAGGTCGCGCTTGCGCTCGATCAGTTGTTTGAGGGAGTCGGTCAGCGTCGCCGGCTCGCAGCGGCGCACCAGGTTCTCGGCCAGGACCCGGGAGGTGTAGGGCAACGTGGCGTAGGCCCCGGGCTGAATCGCATCGACCGCCGCGCGGGCATCGAAGAAGTCCAGGTGACTGCCGGGCAGCGGTTTGCGGTATTGGGTATTCATGGTCTGGGACTCGATCACGGTAAGGTCAAAGGCACACACGGCTTGTCGACCCTGCCTCTGTAGGAGCCGGGCTTGCCCGCGAATAAGGCCTTGAGGCCGCTAAAAGCTTCGCGGGCAAGCCCGGCTCCTACAGGAAAGGGGCCGCCCCAGGTCGTGCGTTCTTCGGTCAGCGACGCTCGATTGGCACGAACTTGCGCTGCTCGACGCCGGTGTACTCGGCACTCGGACGGATGATGCGGTTGTTGGCACGCTGTTCGAACACGTGCGCCGCCCAGCCGGTCAGGCGCGAGCAGACGAAGATCGGTGTGAACAGCTTGGTCGGGATGCCCATGAAGTGATACGCCGAGGCATGGTAGAAGTCGGCGTTGGGGAACAGTTTTTTCTGCTCCCACATGGTCTTGTCGATCGCCTCGGATACCGGGAACAGCACGGTATCGCCCACCTCATCGGCGAGTTGCCTGGACCAGCCCTTGATCACCTCGTTGCGCGGGTCGCTGTCCTTGTAGATCGCGTGGCCGAAGCCCATGATCTTGTCCTTGCGCGCCAGCATGCCGAGGGTACCTTCGATGGCCTCCTGGGCCGAGGCATAGCGTTCGATCATTTCCATCGCCGCCTCGTTGGCGCCGCCGTGCAACGGGCCGCGCAGCGAACCGATGGCCGCGGTGACGCAGGAGAACAGATCGGACAGGGTCGAGGCACAGACCCGCGCGGTAAAGGTCGAGGCGTTGAATTCGTGCTCCGCGTAGAGGATCAGCGACACGTCCATCACCTTGCGATGCAGCTCGCTCGGCGCCTTGCCGTGCAGCAGGTGCAGGAAATGTCCGCCCAGGGACTCCTCGTCGGTCATGCAGTCGATACGCTTGCCTTCATGACTGAAGCGATACCAGTAGCACATGATCGCCGGGAAGGCCGCCAGCAGGCGGTCGGTGGCTTCATGCTGGCGGGAGAAATCGCCTTCGGGCTCGATGTTGCCCAGGAAGGAACAGCCGGTACGCATCACGTCCATCGGGTGGGCGTCGGCCGGAATGCGCTCGAGCACCTCTTTCAGTGCCTGGGGCAGGTCGCGCAGGGTGCGCAGCTTGCCCATGTAGGCCGCCAGCTGGGTGGCGTTGGGCAGTTCACCGTACAGCAGCAGGTAGGCGACTTCCTCGAAGCGCGCCTCGGCCGCCAGCTCGCGCACGTCATAACCGCGATAGGTCAGGCCGGCACCGGCCTGGCCCACGGTGGACAGGGCAGTTTGTCCGGCAACCTGGCCACGCAGGCCGGCGCCACTCAGTACTTTTGCTTCAGCCATTGTCTTCTCCAATTCTTGATTTTGTCGGGAACCTGGCAACAGAGGGAATGCTTCAGCCCTTCTTCTGGGCGAACAGCGCATCGAGCTTCTGCTCGAAGGCGTGGTAGTCGATACGATCGTAAAGCTCCATGCGGGTCTGCATGGTATCGATCACGCTCTGCTGGGTGCCATCGCGACGAATCGCGGTGTAGACGTTTTCCGCCGCCTTGTTCATGGCGCGGAACGCCGACAGCGGATACAGCACCAGCGATACATCGACGGACGCCAGTTGCTCGGTGGTGTACAGCGGTGTCGCACCGAACTCGGTGATATTGGCCAGGATGGGCGCCTTCACCCGGTTGGCGAACAGCTTGTACATCTCGAGCTCGGTGATGGCTTCCGGGAAAATCATGTCGGCACCCGCCTCGATGCAGGCGGCTGCGCGTTCCAGGGCGGCCTCCAGGCCTTCCACCGCCAGCGCATCGGTACGCGCCATGATCACGAAGCTGTCGTCGATACGGGCATCGACGGCCGCCTTGATACGGTCGACCATTTCCTGCTGGGACACGATTTCCTTGTTCGGCCGGTGACCGCAGCGCTTGGCGCCGACCTGGTCCTCGATGTGGATCGCCGCCGCGCCGAACTTGCTCATCGAGCGCACGGTACGCGCGACGTTGAACGCCGAGGAGCCGAAACCGGTATCGACATCCACCAACAGCGGCAGGTCGCAGACATCGGTGATGCGCCGCACGTCGGTCAGCACGTCGTCCAGGCCGCTGATCCCCAGGTCAGGCAGGCCGAGGGAGCCGGCGGCGACCCCGCCACCCGACAGGTAGATCGCCTTGAAACCGGCGCGCTTGGCCAGCAGGGCGTGGTTGGCGTTGATCGTGCCGACCACCTGCAGTGGATGTTCGCTGGCGACCGCATCGCGGAAACGCTGACCGGGCGTGTTTTTGTTGGAACCCTGACTCATGACTCACCTCGTGGAGTGGCTGTCGGTTTCGCGCCGTCCTGGTAGTGACGCGCAATATTGCGTTTCGAGGCGCCGATGTGACGGCGCATCAACAGTTCGGCCAGTTCGCCGTCGCGATCGGCGATGGCATCGAGAATCCGATGGTGCTCGGCAAAGGCCTGGCGTGGCCGGTTGGGTGTCGCGGAAAACTGGATGCGGTACATGCGCACGAGCTGATAGAGCTCGCCGCAGAGCATCTGGGTCAGGGTCCGGTTGCCGGCGCCCTGGATGATCCGGTAGTGGAAGTCGAAGTCGCCTTCCTGCTGGTAATAGCCGACACCCGCCTGGAACGCCGCATCACGTTCGTGGGTGTGCAGCACCTGGCGCAGTTCCTCGATCTCTTCACGGGTCATGCGCTCGGCGGCGAGGCGGCAGGCCATGCCTTCGAGGGATTCGCGGATTTCGTAGAGTTCGATCAGTTCGGCATGGCTGAGCGAAACCACCCGCGCCCCGACATGGGGCACCCGCACCAGCAGGCGCTGCCCTTCCAGGCGATGGATGGCCTCCCGCAACGGGCCACGGCTGATGCCGTAGGTGCGGGCCAGTTCCGGCTCGGAGATCTTGCTGCCGGGGGCGATCTCGCCCTTGACGATAGCGGCCTGGATACGCCGGAAGACGTTCTCGGACAGGGTTTCCGAATCCTCCTGGGGAGTCGGCGGCGGCTCCAGATTCTCCAGCATATTGTCGACACCTTTAAAATCGATGACGGTAAAACTAGCCAATCAGGCCGTCGCAGTCAAAGAATTAATCGATATTGTCGACAATAGTCTAAGAGCCCTGAAAAATACCGGATCGTGACAAGGACAGCCGCCCCGGCGCTGGCGCCATAAAACCAGCATGTTAGAATGCCGCGCGCATCTGACGATGCCATGCCTGTCATCTTCATCTGACAGACGCACGAGGAAGCTTGCGCGGTATTGCCAGTCACCTTGAATACGCGCCAGGACTTATGAGACTCAAGCCCTACCCTCTACTGCTTTTGTTCCTTCTCTGCCTGCCGGGCCTCGGCAGCGCGGCCGAAAAGACCGTGTACGGGCTGAACGAGTATGCGACCCTGGGCGGTATCGACCTGGAAGTCGCGGCCAAGCTCGATACCGGCGCCAAGACCGCCTCCCTCAGCGCCCGTGACATCAAACGTTTCAAACGCAACGGCGAGAGCTGGGTACGCTTCTACCTGGCCATCGACACCGCCCACTCGCACCCCATCGAACAGCCGCTGGCCCGGGTCAGCAAGATCAAGCGCCGCTCCGGCGACTACGACCCCGATGAGGACAAGGCCTATACTGCCCGCCCGGTGATCACCCTGAATGTCTGCATGGGCAGCGCCTTGCGCACCATTGAAGTGAACTTGACCGACCGAAGCGCTTTCCAATACCCGCTTCTGATTGGCTCCGAGGCGCTCAAGCGCTTCGATGCGCTGGTAGACCCCAGCCTTAAATACGCTGCCGGCAAACCCGCCTGCACCGCCGACGCTCTAACCGCCGAGTAATTCGCATGCGTTCTCTTACCCTCCATCTGAAAGTCCTGATCGCTATCCTGGTGGTGCTGGGGATTTCGGTCACGGCCTATCAGATTTTCGTGCTGGGGATTCCGGTCACCGAAGATGCCACCGACGACCTGTGGAACATCGACGCCAAGGTCGAGTTCGTCGCCGCCAGCAAGGACCCGGTGAAGATCCAGATGTTCGTGCCGCCGCTGAGCCGCGACTACGTGAGCCTCAACGAGAGTTTCATCTCCAACAATTACGGGGTCAGCGTCAACCGCACCGATGGCAACCGCAAGGTCACCTGGTCGGCCCGTCGGGTCAGCGGCAAGCAGACGCTCTACTACCGCCTGGTGCTGACCAAGCGCTACACCGGCGAAAAACCCAAGGTCAAGGGCCCGACCTTCCGTGACAGCATGGCCATCGAGGGCCCGGAAAAAATCGCCGCCGAAGCACTGATGGCGCCGATCCGTCAACATTCGGCCGATGTCGAGACCTTCATCAGCGAAACCATCAAGCGCGTCAACAACCTCAATGATGACAACGTCAAGCTGCTGCTGGCCGGCGATCCGTCGACCCCGCACAAGGCGCAGATCATCGAGTTGCTGCTGTCGATCGCCCACGTGCCGCTGGAGAAGGTCCACACCATCCGCCTGGTGGCCGACCAGCCGCAGACCCCGGAACTCTGGCTGCGCAGCTTCAACGGCAACGACTGGCTGTACTTCAACCCGGATACCGGCGAACAGGGCCTGCCCGAGGACCGCCTGGTCTGGTGGACCGGCGACGACAACCTGATCACCGTCGAGGGCGGCAAGAAGGCCAGCGTCAACTTCAGCCTGAACAACAGCGAGATGAACGCCATCCGCCTGGCCAAGCTGACCGACGAGAATTCCGACGCCAACTTCCTCGAATACTCGCTCTACGGCCTGCCGCTGCAGACCCAGCAGACCTTCATGATCATGGTGATGATCCCGATCGGCGTGCTGGTGATCCTGATCCTGCGCAACCTGATCGGCCTGCAGACCCTCGGCACCTTCACCCCGGTGCTGATCGCCCTGGCGTTTCGCGAGACGCAGTTGGGCTTCGGCATCGTGCTGTTCACCATCATCACCGCCCTCGGCCTGTCACTGCGCTCCTACCTGGAACACCTGAAGCTGCAGATGCTGCCGCGGCTGTCGGTGGTACTGACCTTCGTCGTGGTGCTGATCGCCGCCATCAGCCTGTTCAGCCACAAGCTCGGCCTGGAGCGCGGCCTGTCGGTGGCGCTGTTCCCGATGGTGATCCTGACCATGACCATCGAGCGCCTGTCCATCACCTGGGAAGAGCGCGGCGGCGGCCATGCGATGAAGGTCGCGATCGGTACCCTGTTCGCCGCCTCGCTGGCGCACCTGATCATGAGCGTGCCGGAGCTGGTGTACTTCGTCTTCACCTTCCCGGCGGTCCTGCTGATCCTGGTGGGCTTCATGCTGGCCATGGGGCGCTATCGCGGCTACCGCCTGACCGAACTGGTGCGCTTCAAGGCCTTTCTCAAGGAAGACGCCTGATGTTCGGCCTGTGGAAAACCTGGAAGGCCCTGGAAGCCAAGGGCATCATGGGGATCAACCGGCGTAACGCCGACTATGTGCTCAAGTACAACAAGCGCAGCCTGTATCCGATCGTCGATGACAAGATCATCACCAAGGAACGGGCGATCGCCGCCGGCATTCACGTGCCGGAAATGTACGGGGTGATCTCCACCGAAAAGGACATCGACAAGCTCGGCGAGATCATCGGCGGGCGCAGCGATTTCGTCATCAAGCCGGCCCAGGGTGCCGGCGGCGATGGCATCCTGGTGATCGCCGATCGCTTCGAGGGACGCTACCGGACCATTTCCGGGCGGATCATCAGCCATGAGGAAATCGAGCACCAGGTGTCCAGCATCCTCACCGGGCTGTACTCCCTGGGCGGCCACCGCGACCGTGCCCTGATCGAATACCGGGTAACCCCCGACCAGATCTTCAAAAGCATCAGTTACGAAGGCGTGCCGGACATCCGCATCATCGTGCTGATGGGCTATCCGGTGATGGCCATGCTGCGCCTGCCGACCCGCCAGTCCAGCGGCAAGGCCAACCTGCACCAGGGCGCCATCGGTGTCGGTGTCGACCTGGCGACCGGTCTGACCCTGCGCGGCACCTGGCTGAACAACATCATCCGCAAGCACCCCGATACCACCAATGCGGTGGACGGTGTGCAACTGCCCAACTGGGACGGTTTCATGAAGCTGGCCGCCGGCTGCTACGAGTTGTGCGGCCTGGGTTATATCGGCGTGGACATGGTCCTGGACCAGGACAAGGGCCCGCTGATTCTCGAACTCAACGCCCGCCCCGGGCTGAACATCCAGATCGCCAACGACTGCGGCCTGACCACCCGGGCCCAGGCGGTGGAAGCCCACCTGGAAGAACTGGCAGCGGCCGGCCTCAGCGAAACCGCGGAGGAGCGGGTACGCTTCGTACAGCAGTTGTTCGGCCATGTGACCCCAAGGAATGTCTGACGAGCAGGAGCAGATTTGCCCTGTAGGAGCGTGGCTTGTCGGGGCGCCGAACCGCCGCGAAGCTTTTGGCGGTCTCAAGGACGCTTTCGCGGGCAAGCCGCGCTCCTACAGGGCTCAGATAAATCCGACTCCCACCGGCACGGCATCAATAACGCCCTACCCACGCACTCCCTGAATTCCGGCTCATGGATATAACCATCACCACATCCCTCTAGGAGCATTTCCTACAGGAGACTACAATCGCCCTCCCCGCCCTCAAGGCTGATTCGCCCCGCATGCAGACCTGCTCCGTATACCCGCTGCCCTATTCCCCCGACCCCGCCGGTTATTTCGCGGCCATTCGCCACGCCCCCGGCGCGGTGCTGCTCGACAGCGGCCGGCCGGCCGCCGAGCGCGGGCGCTATGACCTGCTCAGCGCCTGGCCACTGGAGCAGTTGAGCGTGCTGCCGGATGAACGGGGCGAGGATTTCCTCGTGCGCCTGCGCGGCACGCTGGCACGCCTGGGACGAGCCGAGTTGCCCGCCACCGTCGAGCTGCCATTCGCCGGCGGCCTGATCGGCTACCTGAGCTACGACTTCGGCCGCCACCTGGAAGCCCTGCCCAGCCAGGCCCGGAACGATCTGCAACTGCCCGACGCGTGCTTCGGCCTGTACGCCTGGGCACTGATCAGCGATCACCAGCAGGCCACCAGCCAGCTGGTATTCCACCCCACCGTCGCAGAGGAGGAGCGCGAGCGCCTGGTGCAACTGTTCAGCCAGCAAGCGCCCACCGAGACCGCCAGTTTCCGGCTGAACGCACCGATGGCCGCCGATCTCGACGCCGAGTCCTATCGCCAGGCCTTCGAGCGTATCCAGCAGTACATCCAGGCCGGCGACTGCTACCAGGTCAACTTCGCCCAGCGTTTCCGTGCGAGCTGCCAGGGTGACCCGTGGGCGGCCTACCTGGCCTTGCGGGCCGCCTGTCCGACACCGTTCTCCGGTTTCCAGAGCCTGCCGGACAACGGCGCGGTGCTGAGCCTGTCGCCGGAGCGCTTCATCCGGGTCAGCGCCGGCCAGGTGGAGACTCGGCCGATCAAGGGCACCCGCCCACGGGGCCGGGATGCCGCCGAAGACGCAGCCAACGCCGCGCAGTTGCTGGCCAGCACCAAGGACCGTGCGGAAAACCTGATGATCGTCGACCTGCTGCGCAACGACCTCGGCCGTACCTGTCGGATCGGCAGCGTGCGGGTGCCGGAGCTGTTCAGCCTGGAGAGCTACCCGAACGTGCATCACCTGGTCAGCAGCGTGACCGGCGAACTGGCCGCCGGCCGCGACGCCCTCGACCTGATCGCCGGCAGCTTCCCGGGCGGCTCGATCACTGGCGCACCGAAGATCCGCGCCATGCAGATCATCGACGAACTCGAACCGACGCGCCGCGCGCTGTACTGCGGCTCACTGCTGTACCTGGACGTACGCGGCGAGATGGACAGCTCGATTGCCATCCGCAGCCTGCTGGTCAAGGACGGCCAGATCAGTTGCTGGGGCGGCGGAGGGATCGTCGCCGACTCCGACTGGCAGGCCGAATACCAGGAATCCATTACCAAGGTGAAAGTTCTGCTCGATACCTTGCAGACACTCTAGATGACATCACGCGCGCTGGAGCCGGCTTGCCCACCACCCTGGAATCTCCCACCGGCCGGATTTTGTTACTATTGCCCCCTATATGAGCGCAAAGCGCCAACGACTGTAGGAACCGCCTGATGAGTCAACCGTTCGACGTCGCCGAACTCGCCGCGACATACGCCACAAAATCCCCCCAGGACATTCTCAAGCTGGCCTTCTCCCAGTTTGGCGACGACCTGTGGATATCCTTCAGCGGCGCCGAGGACGTGGTCCTGGTGGACATGGCCTGGAAGCTGAACAAGAACGTCAAGGTGTTCAGCCTCGATACCGGCCGCCTGCACCCGGAAACCTATCGGTTCATCGACCAGGTTCGCGAGTTCTACAAGATCGATATCGAGCTGATTTCGCCGGATCACACCCGGCTTGAGCCCTTCGTCAAGGAAAAGGGCCTGTTCAGCTTCTACAAGGACGGTCATGGCGAATGCTGCGGCATCCGCAAGATCGAGCCGCTGCGGCGCAAGCTGTCCGGCGTGAACGCCTGGGCCACCGGCCAGCGTCGCGACCAGAGCCCTGGCACCCGCAGCCAGGTGGCGGTGCTGGAAATCGACAGCGCCTTCTCGACCCCGGAACGTCCCCTGTACAAGTTCAACCCGCTGGCGCAGATGAGCAGCGAAGAAGTCTGGGGTTACATCCGCATGCTCGAACTGCCCTACAACAGCCTGCATGAACGCGGCTTCATCAGTATCGGCTGCGAACCCTGCACCCGCCCGGTACTGCCGAACCAGCACGAACGCGAGGGCCGCTGGTGGTGGGAGGAAGCCACGCAGAAGGAGTGCGGCCTGCACGCCGGCAACCTGATCAGCAAAGGCTGACCCCGGACGCGGAGCGTGGGAACGATCGGTCACTGAGCCTGAACGTTTGCCATGAAAAAGCCCCGAACCAGTCGGGGCTTTTTCATGCTTGCTGTCGAAGGTCAGCCGGCGCGGATCATTCCCATGCTCTGCGTGGGAATGCCGTCAAAGGACGTTCCGCGTCCGCTCGCATGGCAAGCAGTGATCAGTGCACCGGCAGTTCGACACCCTCGAACAGCTCTTCCAGTTCCTGCTTGTTGTGGCACTGGATGGCCTTGGCCATCACTTCGCGGGTCAGGTGCGGCGCGAACTTCTCGATGAAGTCGCACATGAAACCACGCAGGAAGGTCCCGCGGCGGAAGCCGATCTTGGTGATGCTGGACTCGAACAGCTCGCTGGCGTCGAGTACCACCAGATCCTTGTCGAGCACCGTATCGACTGCCATCTTCGCCACGATCCCCACCCCCAGGCCCAGGCGGACATAGGTCTTGATCACGTCGGCGTCGGCGGCGGTGAACACCACTTTCGGCGTCAGGCCGCGATGGCTGAAGGCTTCGTCCAGCTTGGAGCGTCCGGTGAAACCGAATACGTAGGTGACGATCGGGTACTCGGCCAGGGTTTCCAGGGTCAACTTCGGCAGCTTGGTCAGCGGGTGCCCCTGAGGCACCACCACACAACGGTTCCAGCGATAGCAGGGCATCATCACCAGGTCACCGAACAGCTCCAGCGCCTCGGTGGCAATGGCGAAATCGACGGTACCGTCGGCGGCCATCTCGGCGATCTGCATCGGCGAGCCCTGGTGCATGTGCAGCGCGACATCCGGGTACTGCTTGATGAAGTTGCTGATCACCGGCGGCAGGGCATAACGCGCCTGGGTGTGGGTGGTGGCGATCGACAGGGTGCCTTTCTTTTCGTTGGAGAACTCCTGGGCGATCTGCTTGATGCTTTCGACCTTGCGCAGGATCTCGCCGGCGGTGTTGATGATGCGCTCGCCGGCCGGGGTGACGCGGGTCAGGTGCTTGCCACTGCGTGCAAAGACTTCCACGCCCAGCTCGTCTTCGAGCAGGCGGATCTGCTTGCTGATACCTGGCTGTGAGGTGTAGAGACTTTGCGCCGTCGCGGAAACGTTGAGGTCGTGGTGCGCCACTTCCCAGATGTAGCGCAGTTGTTGGAGCTTCATATGTATCCCTCAAAGCAGGTAGACGCCACAGGCAGCAGCGGCGATATATAACTATATGAAAGGTTTGAAGAATAAATCTAGAACTTTTTATCAATCCGCCGAATTTCGCCTCAGTTGTCGTCATGCCGACGGCGCTGCAACAGCGGCACGAGGTACACCGGCACCTGCGACAACTGCAGGACCCGCGCTGCGGTGCGGCCCAAGTGTGCCTGCGCACCGGAGCCATGGCTGTGACTTCCGACAATCAACAGATCGACTGCCAGCCGTTGCGCCTGGGTGAGAATGACCTGCGAAGGATCCCCCTGGAGCACCTGAACCGACTGGATCATCGCCAGGTCCTGCTGCCCTTCCCCCAACTCCTCGCGAAAGCTGTCCAATACCCGTTGCTCGATATTGGCCATCACGGTGTTAAGACCCTGGCTGTGCAATTCGTTCAATGCCTGCTCGTCCAGATAGCTCTGCAACACCGACTCCGCAAACAGCCCCATGGGTTCGACCGCGTGCACCACATGCAAGTCGGCCTTGAACGTTCGAGCCAGACCCAGCGCATGCTGCATGACGTAAGGCGCATACAGGCCGAGGTCGGTGGCATACAGCATCGAACGAATCATGGGACCTCCTCGATTGCCAGAATGGCGGAGATGGATTGAGCTTAGCAGCGCACCGGACAGTTCGGCGCCCTGCTGGTCGGGCTAATCCGTAGCCTGGGGTTCGTTGCTGATGCCGTGGGGAACATGGCCGGTGGCGACCACTTCGCGAGCTCTTTCGCAGTGCCCGGTCTGGTCGTCGAAAAACACATCCGCGGCAAAGGCCTCGAGGAACGCCGACTTGTCCAGGCCACCGAGGAACAGCGACTCGTCGAGGCGGATGTCCCATTCGCGCAAGGTGCGGATCACCCGTTCGTGGGCTGGCGCCGAGCGGGCGGTGACCAACGCGGTGCGGATCGGACAGGCCTCGTCGGCGAACTCGCGCTGCAGCAGGTTGAGCGCCGCCAGGAAGCCCTTGAAAGGCCCGCCACGCAGCGGCTCGCGGGCCGACTGGCGCTCGGCGGCCTGGAAGGCCGCCAGCCCGCCGAGCTGGTAGATCCGCTCCGACTCATCGGAAAACAGCACGGCATCGCCGTCGAAGGCGATGCGCAACTCGGCGCTGGCCGCCCGGCGGGCACCACCGGCCAGGATGGTCGCCGCGGCAAATCCGGCCTCCAGGGCGCTGCGCACGTCTTCAGCGTGGGTCGACAGAAACAGATGACAGCCAAAAGCCGCCAGATAGGGATAGGGAGTACGTCCGCCGGCAAACGCCGCTCGGGAAATATCCAGGCCGTAATGCTGGATCGAGTTGAACACCCGCAGGCCGGTGTCGGCACTGTTGCGCGACACCAGCACCACTTCGACCCGCGAACGCCCCAGGCTGGCATTGAGGCTCAGAAGCTTCTGCACCAGGGGAAACGCCTCACCCGGCTCGAGAATCTCCTCCTCGTGTTCGATCTGATACTTGCGATAGGCCTCCACCCCCTGGCTCAGATAGACCTGATGGCTTTCACTGAGGTCGAACAGCGCCCGCGAGGAAATCGCCAGTACCAACTTGCCGCCAAGGCTGTTTGCCATGATGTTCTCCCGATGGTCTCAGCGGTTGTGCACGTCGATGAAATCCAGAGCCTGATACAGGGCGCGGATCTTCGGCAAGTCACAACCGGCCTCAAGGGCGGCAGCCAGCGGACGGACGTAGATCGCCTCCAGTTCCAGCGCGCGCCTGTGGATAAAGTCGTGGTACATGCTTGGCCAATAGTCCGGCATCTTTTCCGTGACCTTGAACAGGTGCTCGGCGTAGCCGGCAGGCAAGACATGCCCACAGGCCTGCGCGCCCTGCACCACCTCCGCCATGAGTGCCTGTACCAGTTCGCGGCTGCTGGCATCGCTCATCAGCGGCGTAGTGCTGGCCCGCAGCAGCACCGACAGGCCGTTGTACGGCACGTTCCATACCAGCTTCTGCCAGCGCGCCTGCTCCAGGTTGGCCATGGCCCGGGATTCGATACCGGCCAGGCGGAACAGCGCGGCGCCCTCCTCGACCAGCGCCTGGCGGGCGCACTCGTCATCGAACAACGGGCCACTGTGATAACCGAGGTTCACCGAGCCCAGCGCCTGATGCACCACCGCCCCCGGACCGGTGCGATGCACGCAGATGAAGCACAGCCCACCGAGCAGGTGCAGCGAGTCGGGCAGCAACGGACGCAACTGTTCCTCGACACCCAGGCCATTCTGCAACAACAGCACCCGGGCGCCGGGCGCTGCGACCTTGGCGATCAGCGGAGCGAGTTCGGCATTGGCGGTGGCCTTGGCCCCCACCAGCAGCCAGTCGCAGGGCGGCAGGTCTTCGGCCGAAGCATAGGCCTGCACCGGGTTCAGGTGTAGCTGGCCGTGGACAGCACTGTCGATCCGCAACCCATTTTCAGCCACGGCGGAAAACTCGCTGCGCAGTAGAAAGTGCACGTCGAAACCGGCACGCGCCAGCATCACCCCGTAGAACCCGCCGATCGCCCCGGTACCGATGATGCCGATACGCGGCCTGTTCGTTGAAACTGTCATGGCTGCTCCTTTATGCAAAGCTGTCGTGATTCGAGAAACCTCAAGGTCTGGAGCAGTGTCTGCGTCCTGGGCATTTCGCAGCCGGCAGGTGCCAGCATGCCCCCGTAGACACCACCGATGCCCGGCGACGCTGCCTGGTTCATGGCAACTCCTCGGGGACACGCCTCAGGGCCTGCCGCAGTCCCTCGCTCAGCTCACGCAGGGCCAGGGGAGCACGCAGTGCACCCTGGAACCGACCGTCCCGGACCACGAACAGCGCCGGCAGGTGAAAGACCTCGTAGCGCTGGACCAACCCGCCATTGTCACCGGCATCGATCCAGCACAGGCGGTCGACCGGCAACCCCAGCCCCGGCAGTGCCTGGCGGGCGAAACGGCAGGACGCGCAACCGGCACTGGTGAAGATCAGCAATGAAACCCCCGGCAGGTCGAGCAGTTGGCGGTCCGCATCAAAATCGGACAACTCGACCCCCTTCACTATACTGGGGAAAGGTTTTTCCGGTGACCGGCACACGGAGTCGTTTGTCATGGTGCGCTTTCTACCTCATCCCGTAGACGTTCCAGTGAAACTGACCTTGCTCGAACACTCGTGCATCTCGAGGCACCGCCTGCACTGCCTCAGCCTCGGCGGCATCGCCTGCCACTCGCCACGGGCCTGGCGGCATGGCTCGGCCCTGGAGATGCGTATCCCGAGCCTGGGCGACAGCGCATGTTACTCCGGCTACGTGGCCTGGTGCCTGAAACGCAAGCATGTATTTCTGGTGGGCATCGCCTTCGTCGACGAGCAGACCCTGTTCGGCGCGCGCATGGGCGAGCAGATCTGCCAGATCGAACGCTACCGGCGCGCCCGCCAGCAACTCGACGCCGGGCCGCAGAGCATCGAGGCGATTGCCCGCGAATGGGTGCAACGGCATGCCGGCGATTTCTCCCATGCCAGCCTCGAACGACCCTTTACCCGGGCCCTGCTCGATTAATCCGGCCTTTGCCCATTGCCCGGTTACGGCCTAACGCGCTAAGGTTCGGCTCCCCGACACGCTCATATCGCTGTGCTCCGCCGCGCGGGGCTGGCGACGGCACCCGTGACCTGACGAGTAACACGATGGCTGATTTACCGATCAACGACCTTAACGTCGCCTCCAACGAGACGCTGATCACGCCTGATCAGCTCAAGCGTGACATTCCCCTGAGCGAGGCTGCCCTGCGCACCGTGACCCGGGGCCGCGAGGTGATTCGCAACATTCTCGATGGCAAGGACCATCGCCTGTTCGTCGTCATCGGGCCCTGCTCGATCCACGACATCAAGGCTGCCCACGAATATGCCGAACGCCTCAAGGTGCTCGCTGCCGAAGTCTCCGACAGCCTGTACCTGGTGATGCGCGTGTACTTCGAGAAGCCGCGGACCACGGTCGGCTGGAAAGGCCTGATCAACGACCCGTACCTGGATGACTCGTTCAAGATCCAGGATGGCCTGCACATCGGTCGCCAACTGCTGCTGGACCTGGCCGAAATGGGCCTGCCCACCGCCACCGAAGCGCTCGACCCGATCTCGCCACAGTACCTGCAGGACCTGATCAGCTGGTCGGCCATCGGTGCCCGTACCACCGAATCCCAGACCCACCGCGAAATGGCTTCCGGCCTGTCCTCGGCGGTCGGCTTCAAGAACGGTACCGATGGCGGCCTGACCGTGGCGATCAACGCCCTGCAGTCGGTCTCCAAGCCGCACCGCTTCCTCGGCATCAACCAGGAAGGCGGCGTGTCGATCGTCACCACCAAGGGCAACGCCTACGGTCACGTGGTGCTGCGCGGCGGCAACGGCAAGCCCAACTATGACTCGGTGAGCGTTGCGCTCTGCGAGCAGGCGTTGAGCAAGGCCGGGATCAAGAACAACATCATGGTCGATTGCAGCCACGCCAACTCCAACAAGGACCCGGCGCTGCAACCGCTGGTGATGGAGAACGTCGCCAACCAGATCCTCGAAGGCAACCAGTCGATCATCGGCCTGATGGTCGAAAGCCACCTGAACTGGGGCTGCCAGGCAATTCCGAAGGACCTCGCCGACCTGCAGTACGGCGTGTCGATCACCGACGCCTGCATCGACTGGGACAGCACCGAGAAAACCTTGCGCAGCATGCACGCCAAGCTCAAGGACGTACTGCCCAAGCGGGCCCGCGGCTGATCGCGGAGCGATTGCGCAGAAACAAAGACGCCGGGCAATGCCCGGCGTTTTCATGTCTGTTCGATAGGATCAGGTCTTCGCGGCGTGCCGCTGATGCCGTTCCATGTAGCGTTCCACATAGGAGCAGGAAGGGATGACGGTGTACCCCATGCGTTCGGCGTACTCCAGCGCCTGCTCGGTCAGCGCCGCCGCAATGCCTCGGCCACGCAACGCGTTGGGCACGAAGGTGCGGTAGATATCCAGGGTCTGCTTACCCAGGTCCATATAGGTCAGGTAGGCACGATGACCGTCCACATTGGTCTCGAACTGATGACCAGCCTGGTCATGGTGGATGGACAACGCCTCGCTCATCACTACTCCTCGCGGGTCTTGGTATTCGACCCTACCTTACCGATGTTTTTCCGGCGAAGGAACCTCTACGCCACCCCGTGCCTGTTTGGACAACGAGAACAGCCGACCGCTCCCTGAAAAAAACGAGCACGTATCAAATAGTAGGCACCCTTGGCAAAAATGCTCAAGACACGCTCGTCACGTCGCCCGGCACCGTTCGGATCATGGCACGGGCCAACACTCCCTTGCGGGCGAGAAGCTGAACATGGGCTGAAAATTGCCGGAATGTCATGTTGTATGACGCACACTCCCGGTTAAAGTCACTTTCCAACTAGCAAAAGATACTCCCCGCCACGTGGACGGTAGGGAACAAGAGTTACCCGTTGCGGTCAGAACGAGGCCTGGATACAACCGGACACTTGCCACCTGTTGCATGACGGGCCGACTGAAGATCGCATAAAGCGCTCGGAACGGGCTTTACCACTGTATGTTTTTTATACAGTGCCAGGCAAAGTTAGCTGAAAAACATTCTGTACCAAGAATTTTTTTTGCTTCTTGCGTTACGTCAGTTTACTTACTACAAGTAATAGGTAGTATGTACGCCGGCTATTTCCTCACTCTGGGGTTATGGTCATTAATAGAAAGTCCTTGAAGGGGAACACGATGAACAACGTTCTGAAATTCTCGGCTCTGGCCCTGGCCGCTGTACTGGCTACCGGTTGCAGCAGCGCATCGAAAGAAACCGAAGCTCGTCTGACTGCTACCGAAGACGCAGCTGCTCGTGCTCAGGCTCGTGCTGACGAAGCCTACCGCAAAGCTGATGAAGCTCTGGCTGCTGCTCAAAAAGCACAACAGACTGCTGACGAAGCTAACGAGCGCGCTCTGCGCATGCTGGAAAAAGCAAGCCGCAAGTAATAGTCCTTCGGGGCTGTTATCAAGCCGATCCATCCTTGGGTCGGCTTTTTTATGCCCGCCCGCTTTATGGGCGGGCATGAAAAACCCGCCTGGCGCGCAAGGCCACAGGCGGGTCGTTCGAAGCCGTTACTGCTGCAGGTCGATCGGTGCGCTCGAGACCACCGGCGCCGCGCCCGGCACAGCGATTTCGGTCGGCAGACCATCTTCGGCCGCGACCACGTCGCGCACCTGGTCCCAGTTCACCCGCAGGTTCTTCGCCAGGTCGTCACGCTTGAGCAGGGCGTTGATCACCGCAGTGTGCTTGTCGACCACCGAAGGGTTGCCATTGTCGTCCAGCGGCGTGTGCGCCTCCAGGTAGACCTTGCCGCCACTGATGCCGAACTTGTAGGCCTCGTTGATGATCCGCACCGAGGTGCCGACCGGCACCATGCCGGCCATCTCCAGCACGTTGTTGTTGAACATGCGGAAGCAGCCGTGACTGGTACGGGTACCGATACCGAACTTCATGTTCGAACCGTGAATCAGGTAGCCCGGCGTGCCCAGGGTGAACTTGAACGGGCCCAGCGGATTGTCCGGACCGGCCGGCACCACGTTGGGCAGCGGATCGCCGTTGGCGGCATGTTCGGCCTTGATCGAGGCCGGCGGCGTCCAGGTCGGGTTCGGCGTCTTGGCGGTGATGGTGGTGTGGGCGATCGGCGAGCCCCAGCCTTCACGCCCGATACCCAGCGGGAAGGTGTAGACCACGTTGCGTCCCTTGGGGAAGTAGTACAGGCGATATTCGGCCAGGTTGATCACGATGCCTTCACGGGGCCCCGGCGGCAGGATGAAGCGGGTCGGCAGGACGATATCGGTACCCGCACCCGGCAACCAGGCGTCGACCCCCGGGTTGGCCGCGACCATCTCCGAGTAGCCCAGGTCGTAGGTGGTACCGAGGTCGGCAAAGGTATCTTCATACTTGGCCTTGATCACCTGGACCTGGCCGACGATATCCTCGCCCGGCGGCGGCAACGGCAATTCCAGCGCGGAAACGGGACCCGCCGCACACAGGGCGGCAATGGACAGGCAACGGGTGACGGCAGGAAAGCGCGACAGCATCCGGGAAATCCTTCGCATGATCATCGGAGAAATAAAGTTCGATTGTACACCTGCCGCCAGCCGCCCGGCAGGACATTGGCGGCGCTTCAGCTGGCAGACAGGCAGGTTTTACAGTTCGAAACGCAATTCCGGCCAGATCGGTGGCGTACCGCGTTTCTGGGACTCGAGAATCGCCCGGCAGAACGGGCACAGGCGCTGGTCGCGGAAAATCGACTTGTCCACCCCCGACCAGCGCGGCTGCGCCGGCAGCAGGCTGCCACAGAGCGTGCGATCGGCGGAGCCACCCAGTTCCAGCTGACGCGTGACCAGATGCACCCGCACTTCCTGGCAGGCGAACAGATCCAGCTGCTCGTCGGGCTCGATCAGTTGGTAGGCAAATAGGGACCAGGCGGGACGCTGCATCGGGGGCTCCTGACAGGGGGGCGCCACATTAGCCGAAAAACCGCCGGTAAAAAAGCTCAAAGCAGCGGTTTCAGGGTCGGCCAGACGTTATTGAGCAACTTGTCCTGACCAGCGGGCCCCGGGTGGATCCCGTCGGCCTGCATCAGCTCCGGATGGCCGCCCACGCCCTCGAGAAAAAATGGCACCAGCGCGACGTTTTTCTCTTTGGCCAGGGCCGGGTAGACCTCGGCGAACGCCTGGGTGTAGCGGGCACCGTAATTGGGTGGCAACTGCATGCCGAGCAACAGCACCTTGGCCCCGCTGGCCCGGGAGTTGTCGATCATCGATGCAAGATTTTGTTTCAATTGCGTAGGAAGCTGCCCACGCAGGCCATCGTTGCCACCCAACTCGATGATCACCAGCTCCGGCTTGTGCTGCGCAAGCAGCGCCGGCAGCCGCGCCTGGCCGCCTGCACTGGTGTCGCCGCTGATGGAGGCATTGACCACCTTGTCCTTGAAACCCTCGTCCCTGAGCCGCTTTTCCAGCAGGGCGACCCAGCCGACACGGGTATCCAGGCCGAAAGCCGCGCTGATACTATCGCCAACGATCAGGACCGTGCCCGCCGCCGCATTCTGAGCCATGCACATCAGCGCCAGGCCGGCACTCAAAAACCAAACTCGCATCGGATTCTCCATGGGCGAAAGCATTCTCACCGCGCAGAACCTTAGCAAAGTGGTTTCCAGCACGGAAGGCGAACTGACCATCCTGCACCCTCTTTCCCTGCACCTGAACAAGGGTGACAGCCTGGCCATCGTCGGCGCGTCCGGCTCCGGCAAATCCACCCTGCTCGGCCTGCTGGCCGGCCTCGACCTGCCCAGTGGCGGCGAAGTGACCCTGGCCGGACGCGCCCTGAGCAGCCTCGACGAAGACCAGCGCGCGCGTATCCGCGCCGAGCATGTCGGCTTCGTGTTCCAGAGTTTCCAACTGCTCGACAGCCTCAATGCCCTGGAAAACGTCATGCTGCCACTGGAGCTGGACGGCCGCAGCGACGCCCGGGAACGCGCCCGCGGCCTGCTGGAACGGGTCGGCCTGGGCAAGCGGCTGACCCACTCGCCACGGCAGTTGTCCGGCGGCGAACAGCAGCGGGTGGCCATCGCCCGGGCCTTTGCCGCCGAGCCGGACGTACTCTTCGCCGACGAGCCCACCGGCAACCTCGACAGCCACACCGGCGAACGCATCAGCGACCTGCTGTTCGAACTGAACAAGGAGCGCGGCACCACCCTGGTGCTGGTGACCCATGACGAACGCCTGGCCCATCGCTGCCGGCGCCTGATCCGCCTTGATGCCGGCCAGCTGGTCGCGCCCCTGGAGCCTTGATGGCACGCCTGCCGCTGTTGCGCCTGTTCAGTCTCGCCACCCGCCAACTGCAGCGCGATGCCCGCGCCGGCGAGTTGCGGGTGCTGTTTTTCGCCCTGCTGGTCGCCGTGGCGGCCAGTACCGCGATCGGTTATTTCGGTGCCCGCCTGAACGGCGCGATGATGCTGCGTGCCACCGAATTCCTCGCCGCCGACCTGGTGCTCGACGGTACCTCCAAGGCTCGTCCGGAGCAGGTCCAGAGTGGCCGCGAGCTCGGTCTCGAGCATGCCCGGGTGGTCGAGTTCTCCAGTGTGATCGCCACCGACAATGGCATCCAGCTCTCGAGCATCAAGGCGGCGGACGAGCACTACCCCCTGCGTGGCGAGCTCAGGAGCGCCGCCGAGCCCTTCGGCGCCGAAACCGCCGGCGGCGGCCCAACCCCTGGTGAAGCCTGGGTCGAGGCGCGACTGATGACCGCCCTGAATCTGAAGATCGGCGACAGCATCGACGTCGGCATGAAGACCGTCCGTATCGCCCGGGTGCTCACCTACGAACCGGACCGTGCCGCCAATTTCTACAGCCTGACCCCGCGGGTGCTGATCAACCTGGCGGACCTGGAAGCCACCGGTGTGGTGCAACCCGGCAGCCGGGTCAATTTCCGCGAGCTCTGGCGGGGTCCGGCCAGCGCCCTGGCGACCTATCGCGACCTGCTCAAGCCGGGGCTGGCGGCCAACCAGCGGCTGCTCGACGCCCGCGACGGCAACCAGCAGATCGGCGGCGCCCTGGGCAAGGCCGAGCGCTACCTGAACATGGCGAGCCTGGTCGCGGTGCTGCTGTCCGGCGTGGCGGTGGCGCTCAGCGCCAGCCGTTTCGCCGCCCGCCGCTTCGATGCCAGTGCGCTGTTACGCTGCCTGGGGCTGTCGCGCCGGGAAACCATGACCCTGTTCAGCCTGCAACTGGCGATCCTCGGCCTGCTCGCCAGCATCAGCGGCGCCCTGCTCGGCTGGCTGGCCCAACTGGGCCTGTTCCAGTTGCTGCACAACCTGCTGCCCGCCGATGTGCCACCCGGCGGCCTGACACCGGCACTGGCCGGCATCGGTACCGGGCTAGTGGCCCTGGCCGGCTTCGCCCTGCCGCCGCTGGCGGCGCTGGGCCGAGTGCCACCGCTGCGGGTACTGCGCCGCGACCTGCTGCCGATTCCCGCCAGCACCTGGATGGTCTACGGCACCGCGCTGCTGGCCCTCGGCCTGATCATGTGGCGCCTGAGCCTGGACCTGGTACTGACCTTCGCCCTGCTCGGTGGCGGCGTGATTGCCGCCCTGTTGCTCGGCGGCCTGATGCTGCTCGGCTTGCAGAGCCTGCGCCGGCTGCTGGCCCAGGCCTCACTGCCCTGGCGCCTGGGTCTGGGCCAGTTGCTGCGCCATCCACTGGCCGCCGCCGGGCAATCCCTGGCCTTCGGCCTGATCCTGCTGTCCATGGCCCTGATCGCGCTGCTGCGCGGCGAACTGCTGGACACCTGGCAGAACCAGTTGCCGAAGAACGCACCGAACTACTTCGCGCTGAACATCCTGCCCGCGGACAAGGACGGTTTCCGCGCTCACCTGATCAGGCTGTCGGCACAGTCGGCACCGATCTACCCGGTGGTGCCGGGGCGCCTGATCAGCATCAACGGCGAGCCGGTGCAGGACATCGTCAGCAAGGACACCGCCGGCGACCGGGCGATCCAGCGCGACCTCAGCCTGACCTGGGCCGCCGACCTGCCGGCGGGCAATAGCCTGACCGCCGGCAACTGGTGGTCGAACCTGCCCGGCAGCGACATTCCCGAGGTGTCGGTGGAGGCCAAGGTGGCCACCAGCCTGAAGATCAAGCTGGGCGACCACCTGGTGTTCAGCGTCGGTGGCAGCCAGCGCGAGGCGCGGGTCAGCAGCCTGCGCAGCATCAACTGGGACAACTTCCAGCCGAACTTCTTCATGATCTTCCAACCCGGCACCTTGCAGGACCTGCCGGCCACCTACCTGACCAGCTTCTATCTGGCGCCCGGTCACGACAAGGACATCGTCGAGCTGTCCCGGGCCTTCCCGGCGGCGACCATCCTGCAGGTCGAGGCCCTGCTCGAACAGTTGCGCAGCATCCTCGCGCAGGTCACCATCGCGGTGGAATACGTACTGCTGTTCGTCCTGGCGGCGGGCATGGCGGTGCTGTTCTCCGGCCTGCAGGCAACCCTGGACGAACGCATTCGCCAGGGGGCCCTGGTGCGGGCGCTGGGTGCGCAACGGCGGTTGCTGGTCAAGGCGCGGCGAATCGAATTCGGCCTGCTCGGTGCCGCCAGTGGCCTGCTCGCCGCGCTCGGCGCGGAACTGGTGAGCCTGGTGCTGTACCGGTTCGCCTTCGACCTGCCCTGGCACCCGCATCCCTGGCTGTTGCTGCTGCCGCTGATCGGCGCCCTGATGATCGGCGGTGCCGGCGTCTTCGGCACCCGTCGGGCGCTGAATGCCAGCCCGCTGACAGTGCTGCGCGAGGGCTGATAGACTCGCGCCCTGTTTGTCCAATGGAATGACGATGAGCCGTTATCGCCCTCCCCGCGCCGCTGGCACCGCCCTGATCACCCCCGAGGGCGAGGCCCGCATGCGCGCCGAACTGCATGAACTGTGGCACGTGCGCCGGCCGCAGGTCACGCAAGCGGTCAGCGAGGCGGCCGCCCAGGGCGATCGTTCGGAAAATGCCGAATACACCTATGGCAAGAAGATGCTGCGCGAGATCGACAGCCGCGTGCGCTTCCTGACCAAGCGCCTGGAAAACCTCAAGGTGGTCGGCGAACGCCCAAGCGATCCGAACAAGGTTTATTTCGGCGCCTGGGTCACCATCGAGAACGAGGAGGGCAAGGAGTCGCGCTACCGCATCGTCGGCCCGGACGAACTGGACCTGAAGCTGAACCTGATCAGCATCGACTCACCCCTGGCCCGTGCCCTGATCGGCAAGACGCTGGATGCCGAAGTGCGGGTGATGACCCCGACGGGCGAGCAACTGGTGTACATCACGGCAATCGACTATCCCTGATTCGCGGCGCCCACTTCGCGGATGAATCCGGCTCCCACAGTGCCAGCGTCGTTCGCAGGATTCATGCACGGTGCGAGCACTTGTGGGAGCCGGATGTATCCGCGAAGGGCCTCACCCAAATCCCTTAAAGACTCACCGCCGGGTGATCAGCCCCTGCCGCGCCACCCGCGTCAACTGCCGAATCACCGCCTCGGCCCGCTCCGCACTCGGCGACTGGATCACCGCCATGTCGAAACTGTCGCTGGCAAAGCGCTCCAGCGAATCGCCATCCTCGGCAAACTGGATCAGGAACGCCGAAGCCCGTCCCTTGCGACGCGGCCAGCCGTCCAGGCAACGCAGCAGCGTCGGCTGATTCTGGCCGCACAGGAGAATTTTCGGGTTGCGTTCGGGAAGGTTGGCCGTGATCGGCACCAGACGTACAACAGGGCGTGGATTGTTCAACGTGCGTGTCTCCGCCTCAACGATCTGCCGGGCAGGTGTGAGGCAACACCGAACCAGCGCTTTAGCGGTATTTCGAAGCCTGGACCAGGCCTCTGGCGGAGTGCTGTGGACTCCCCTGGCGCCCCGCAAGTAGCTGTTTAAATCGGCGCATGCAAAGCATCCTAGAGAAGCGCGGGGGGCACTGTCAAGAATCGCGCCGGACGGTGTCCCGTAAAAACATGACAACGAAAAAGGCCCGCAAGTGCGGGCCTTTGGTGATCATCGGGGGATATCAGCGGTTGATGATGCCATCGACCGAGGCCTTGCCGGCGCCTTCGATCAGCACGGCGAGGGTGCCACCCAGCAGCGCCAGGGCGAACTCGTAGCCGTTGTTGCTCATGAACAGGCCGTTGTGGATGTGCACCGAGAGGATCGCCACCACCAGGGTGAAGGTCAGGCCCAACGCCGCAGGACGTGCCAGCAGGCCGATGATCAGCGCCAGGCCGCCGAAGAACTCGGTGCCGCCAGCCAGCAGCGCCATCAGGTGGCCCGGTGCCAGGCCGATGCTTTCCATCCACTGTGCGGTACCCGCCAGGCCATAGCCACCGAACAGGCCGAAGAGTTTTTGCGCGCCGTGGGCGGCGAAGATGATCCCCACCAGAATCCGCAGGACGGTGAGGCCGTAGCCGGCACGGGTGTTCAGAACGCGTTGGGTCAGAGTGCTCATGGTTGAATCCTTAATTCAAATGTCGAGTTGATGGGCGCCATACTAATCAGTTTTTAAAATGAAAAAAGCGCAAAAAACCTGACATAACAATCGAACTATTCGATCATTTCCGTGAGACAATCTTCCTTCCGTTGTGTTCCAGAGAATCCCTTTCCAGGGAACCGCGCTCCCGATCGAACGCCAGGTAATACTTGTTCACACTATTAACATAGTTGACCGGAGCCATTCCTACCTGCTCCATCGCCACCCGTTCAACCTGGAAAAACCACTGGTTGGGATTCAGGCCGCGCCGCCGCGCCTCGGTGCGCATGCCCTGGACCCGCTCGGGGCCCATGTTGTAGGCGGCCAGGACAAAAGCCATGCGTTCGCGTTCGTTGAGCTTGGGGCTGGCGAAGAACTTGCGGCGGATCATCGCCAGGTAGCGGGCTGCGGCCTGCACGTTGTTATCGACATTCTGGATATTGCCCACCCCGACCCGCTGGGCCGCCGACGGGGTAATCTGCAACAACCCGGTGGCACCACTCGCGCCACGGGCGTTGGGATCCAGCGCCGACTCCTTGAACGCCAGCGCCGCCAGGTTCAGCCAGTCAATACCCTGGGCCTGGGCATGCCGCTGCAGCACCGGCCGCAGCTTCTCCAGCTTCTGCCGGTCATCGCGGGCCAGCGGGTAATGCACCTGGTACAGGCGCCGATAGATGCGCAGGAAGGCCGCATCCTGGTCGGAGGGCGATTTGTAGGTCTTGAAAAAACGATCGATGCTGGCCAGCAACATCGACGCGTCACGCCGCACGAACCAGCGCATCTGTCCCGGCTCGCCGACCAGCACCTGCCGGTCGAAGCGCAGCTTGGGCATGATCCTGGCCCAGCGCTCGGCAATCGGCTGCTCGACGACGGTCAGGTGAAAGATCCCGCCCTGGACCATTTCCAGCACGTCCTCCACCGCCAGGCTCGGGTCGACCCATTCGACCTTCACCGGCGCCAGCTTGTGCAGGGCCAGCTTCTGGTTGATCTGGTTCACCGCATCGGCGGCGGCGCTGCCGGTGGCTAGGGTCAGCGTGCGTCCGGAAAGCTGTTCGACCCGGGTAATGCGCTTTTCCCCCTTGAGCCCCACCAGCAGCAGCGGCACCGGGTTGCCGATCGGCTCGCTGGCGCTGACCGCATGCCCGGCTTGCGCCTCGAGCAGTTCGCCCGGCGCGACCAGGTCGCCTTCACCCCGCTGCAGTGCGCCGAGCAACTGGTCCTTGGCCTTGGGGATGAGCTTGAGGGTGATTTCCTGATTGTCCCGGGCATGCCCGTTCAGGTACTGCTCGAAAGCCCGCAGCCGGTGGTACTCGACCCCGATCGCCTCGCCCTGGATTTCTCCCGAGCTGTTGCGACTCTGGTTGACCAGCACCCGCAGGACACGGCTGCCGCGGATTTCCGCCAGGTCGCGGACCTTGCCCGGATGGCCGATTTCCAATGGCCCAGCCAGCCGCGCTACCGCCGGCAACGGCAGCAGGAACAGGCACAGCAGGAGCAACAGCGAGGGTCGCTTCATCCGTTCTCCGCAAAGAATACTGTCCCGCCGCAAGCCCATGGCCTGGTACGGGTCGTTGGAACCGAGCGTCTCTGTGAACGCGAATCAAGGTGCGCAAGACGGGTACGGCAGCGGCCTGAAGGCTGGCACTGCTCGCTTGCGGCCTTAAAAGACAGTCATAACTCGTTGTAGTTCTTGGTTTTTATTATAAATCTACAGCTCTGATATGCTTTGTGGCCTGCGGCCTGAGGACGAACCATGCAACTCATCGATATCGGCGTCAACCTGACCAACTCGGCTTTTTCCGGAAAACACCGGGAAATACTCGACCGCGCACAGGCCGCCGGGGTCTGCCAACTGGTCGTCACCGGCACCAGCATCGAGGGCAGCGAGCAGGCCCTGGAGCTATGCAGGACGCTGGATGAGAGCGGTCGCCAGCTGTTCGCCACGGCTGGTATCCACCCCCACTCCGCCAGCGACTGGAATGCCGACAGTGCCGCTCGTCTGAAAACCCTGCTCAGGGAAGCCAGCGTCTGCGCGGTCGGTGAATGCGGGCTGGATTTCAATCGCGATTTCTCGCCACGCCCGCAACAGGAAAAAGTCCTCGAGGAACACCTGGCCCTGGCGGTGGAACTGCAACTGCCGGTGTTCCTCCACGAACGCGATGCCAACCCGCGCCTGCTGCAGATCCTGCGCGACTACCGCGACCGCCTGCCGGCCGCCGTGGTGCACTGCTTCACCGGCGAACAGCGGGCGCTGTTCAGCTATCTGGACCTGGACCTGCATATCGGCATCACCGGCTGGATCTGCGACGAACGCCGCGGCACCCACCTGCACCCGCTGGTACGGGAAATTCCCCGTGGCCGTCTGATGCTGGAGAGCGATGCGCCCTACCTGCTGCCCCGCAGCCTGCGGCCCAAGCCGAAGAACGGGCGCAACGAACCGGCATTCCTCACCGAAGTCCTGCGTGAAGTGGCCCTGCACCGCGACGAAACCGAGGCCGACCTGGCCGCCCACAGCAGCGCCTGCGCCCGGGCGTTCTTTGGTCTGCCGCCGATTGCTTGACCCATATCAACACGTCTTCACTTCGCGCGGGACACAATGATGGCACCTTGCCAATACTGTTTCCGCTCAATCAGAGAAGACCTTCCATGGGTGCCTGGCTTAGCAATATCTCGCTGAAATACAAATTCTGGGCCGTCAACGCAGTGGCCTTCGTCACCACCCTGTTGCTGGTGCTGTACGCGGTACAGTTGGAGCAGCAGGCCCGCACCGACGCCGCGCGCGCCGCCGCCCAGGCCGAGGCGCGGCTGCTGGCCAGCTGGCCCGCCGGCCAGCCCCTGCCGCAGAACGACCAGTTGCTGGTGTTCCAGAGCGGCCAGACGCCCAGCCTCAACGGCCAGATGCTGCCACGCCTGAGCGACGCCCAGGGCTGGGTCGGCTACGACTACATGCCGCTGTTCGGCGACAACCCTTTGCTCGGTGCCGAAGTGGTCAGCCATGGCACCCAGCGGGTGGCTGTACTCGCCTACGCGCCGAGCCTGGCGCAGGTGTTCGGCGAGCGCTTCACCCAATACGCCGTGGCCGTGTTCATCCTGATGCTGGCGATGCTCTGCGCCTCGCAGTTGCTGATCCGCTTCCTGCTCAGCCAGCTCAACACCCTCAAGGACGTGATGCTGCACGTGGAAAAGACCGGCGACCTGTCCGCCCGCGTGCCGCTGGCGTGCAAGGATGAAGTCGGCCAGATGGCCAGCGCCTTCAACGCCATGCAGGCCGGCTACCAGCGCGTGGTCGGCACCGTCGCCCGCACCGCCGCACAGTTGGATGTCGGCGCGGCGCGCCTGGCCTCGAGCATGAACGATGTGCAGCACGGCATGCTCGGCCAGCAGAGCGAAACCGACCAGGCCGCCACCGCCATCAACGAGATGACCGCGACGGTCTATCACATCGCCCAGCATGCCGGCGCCACCCGCGACCTGTCGAAGACCGCCGACACCCTGGCCGGCAGCGGCCAGGAAGTGGTCAGCCGTGTCCAGCAGTCGATCGCCGGCCTGTCCAGCGGCGTACAGCAGACCGCCGAGATGATCCAGCGCCTGGCCGAGGACAGCCAGAAGATCAACGGCGTGGTCAGTGTGATCCACAGCATCGCCGAGCAGACCAACCTGCTCGCCCTGAACGCGGCGATCGAAGCCGCCCGGGCCGGTGAAATGGGCCGGGGTTTCGCGGTGGTCGCCGACGAGGTGCGCAACCTGGCCAAGCGTGTGCAGACCTCCACCGATGAAATCACCACCATGGTCTCGGCCCTGCAGTCCGGCACCCGCGATGCCGTGGATTTCATGCAGGAAAGCTCGTTCAAGGCCGACGACTGCGTACAACAGGCCCAGGAGGCCGGGGCCGCCCTGGCCGAAATCACCGGCGCGGTGGCGCAGATGCGCGAGAGCAATACCCAGATCGCCGTGGCTGCCGAGCAGCAGAGTCAGGTCGCCGAGGAGATGAACCGGGCCGTGGTGAGCATCCGTGATGTCACCGAAAATACCGTGCAACAGACCGTGGACTCGACCAGCACCAGCAATGAACTGGCGACCCTGGCCGGTGAGCTGAACAGGGCCATTGGCCAGCTCAAGCTATAGGTGCGATAGCAACAGTTGATTCGTCGCCGACGTTTGCCCGGCTTATTCTTGGTCCATCGAATCCACGAACCAAGGGGCATAACCATGGGCAAACGTCATCCCAACCTTCCCGCCTGGCAATGGCGCGTTGCGCCGCAACACTCGAACGATGGCACCCGCGAAGGCCTGCAACTGCTCTCGGTGATCCTGTTTGCCCTGGCCTTCCTGCTGCTGGCCAGCGGAGTGTTCACCCAGGACCTGACCAACGTCGCCATCGGCGTGATCGGCCTGGTCGCCGCAAGCGCAGTGCAGCGCAAGCGGCAGACGCTCGAAGCCTAGTAACCGGACGCCGAAAGCACACCCCTCCTGTAGGAGCACACGGTCCCGGACTGCCCCCAAGAAGTTGGGCACCCATCCAACCCTTGGGGGGATTCCTATCCCAAAATAAGTACCTCGGCTCCCACACACAGCGCCAGTCAGCCGAATACCGTGACGGTCTGTCGGCTAAGAGCGATCAGCCGGTCATCCGGGCTCCACAGCGCTGCCGCCACATGCCCGTAGCCATCGCGGGCATGCTCGATCACCGCCAGGTATTTGCACCAGTCCAGGGTGTCGAGCTCCAGCAACGGTTGCACGAACTCGATGGTCCAGGTCAGGGTACTGCCCGCCGCCATCTTCTTCAGGTGCGGCAACAGCGCCGGGGGCCAGGCATCCACCAGGGCCAGCAGGTGCGCCTCGCTCAGTGGCTCCTGCTCGACATCACCGCGCAGGCGCACCCAGCCACCCATCTCCCGCGAAGTGTTGCCGGTGAACGGAAAGCCGCCAACCGCCCAGCGCATCGCCAGGTGCTGCATGAACTCCGGCGTCACGCCCTTGACGTACGGCAGTTCCTGGCACTGGTCCCAGTGCTTCATGTCCGGCGCCGGCTCGGCCGCCATCGCCACCGCCGACTCCCGGGAGGCACCGAAGCTGCCCTGCACCAGAGTCACCACCTGACCGTTCTGCAGCGCCCGCCCGAGCACCTGGCTGACCGCCTTGCCTTCGCGCAGCACCTCGACCTCGAAACTGACCGGCACCCCTGGCTCGACCGGACCGACAAAGGTCACCGCCAGCGAACGTACAGGGCGATCAGCCGGCACCCGGGCGCGCATGGCTTCGTACTGGAGCGCGACCACCAGGCCGCCGAACGAGGCGCGCCCCTGGCCCCATTCGGCCGGAATGACAAGAGCCTGGGGGTCGCGACGAACCCCTTCGAGCAAATCGGAAAAGCGCATGCACACCTCGGCTGGACAAGAATTCCCTGAAACCCGCTGCAAGCCAGTGGCCCACAAGATTAGTTCGCCTACCCAAATTCGAGCCCTGGGGGTTGCCTGGCAAGACGCCATGACCCCTCGTAGTCACGCTACGGCGAGAATGGCAACGCAACCCTGGACCGAAATTGAGCAAGCGAATGAACCACACAGGCCACCCTACTTGCATCATGGAAGTGAATCTTAACCAGCCTCTTCGCGAGGTAAAGCGTCCATTCCAGCCAAATGACCCGCCATACAGGTCGTCATCTCAGGCGAAACAGCTGCTGCTCAGTTTCTCCAGCATCCGGTCCGACTTGCCTTCGGCGCGAGCCATGGTATGGCGCCAACCCTTGACGCAGGGTTGCAGGTCCTCCTGGGTCTGGGCCTGGAGCAACCATTGCCAGCAGTCATGCCAGTCGCCCAGGGCTTCCTGGGCCGCCTTGAGCCGCCGCAATGCCGGTGCCGGCAGCCGGTCCAGTTCCGGGTAGGCTTCGGCGGCGTAACGCACCCGCTTGATCAGCAGACGCAGGCGATGGCGGTCGTGCCCCGGGGCGTGCAAGGCCTCGTCCAGGGCCTGCCACTGCTTGGCCAGGCGCTTCTCGATGCGCTTGCGCAAGCCCTTGAGCAGGCCCTGACGCTCCGCGGCACGGAGGAAACGCGGGAAGGCATCGAGTACATCAAGCAGGTACCGCAGTTCATTGCTGCGCGCCACGGCCCAGTAGTCCTGAGACAGTTGCGCGGTGCGCCGCGTGGCCGCGGCATGCTGGCCCTGGCGGTGCAGATAGGCCGCCAGCACCTCGCGGTCGCGGATCGGCGTGGTCGAGCGCCCCACTTCGGCTGCCGCCTGCTCCAGTTGCTCGACACCCGGCAATCCGCGCAATGGCCGCAGCAGGCTGCGCAGGCGGCGCACGGCGATGCGCAGGTCATGCAGGCCCTCGTCATCGGTCAGCGCATCGACCCGCGCATGACAGGCCAACAACCGCACGTGCAGGTTCAACACCTGAGCCACCAAACGATCCACCAGGGCCGACATCGACATTTCCTCCCAAATCGAACTTCAAAGACTGCGACGTAATGCCTGCAACGCCTGTTGCAATACATCCATCGACGGGGTTTCTTCAGCATAGCGCTGGCTGACGAACAACTCGCCAAAGCGACGGATGTCCGGCGCCTGCAGCGGCAACTGTGCGGCGGCGCGCTCGACGAATGCCAACGGTCCCTCGCCCGGCTCACGGACCAGGCCACGGCGGCGCAGCAGTCGTTCAAAGGTCATGAACGCGCGCAGTTGCGGATCGGCTTTCGCCTGCCAGGGGCGCAGCAGCCATAACGACAGCAATGCCAGGATCAGCACCAGGCCGATCGGCAGCATCACCCCGGCCAGGTCGCCGAACCAGCGCCCGAGTATCTGCAACTGCTGCTCGCCCTGATAGCCCAGGACCCAGCGTTGCCAGGCGTAATTGAGGTTATCCCAGCCCAGGCGCAACTCGTTGAGCCAGCTCAACTGACGGTACCGCAACGGCGAGAACGCCAAGGCCCCTGGCGCGCCCTCATCGGCCGCCAGGGCCTGTTCCAGGCCCTGGTCGATGCGCTGCGGCGCCACCGCGTAGGTCGGGTCGACACTGCGCCAGCCCTGCCCGGCCTGCCAGTACTCGACCCAGGCATGGGCGTCGTACTGGCGCACGGTCAGAAAGTGGCCGGCCGGATTCAACTCGCCTCCCTGATAGCCGGCCACCACCCGCGCCGGAATGCCCGCCGCGCGCAGCACATAGGTCATGGCGCCGGCGAAGTGCGCGCAGAAGCCCTGGCGGCTATCGAACAGGAAGCCGTCGATACTGTCGGGCCCCAGGGTAGGCGGCCTGAGGGTGTAGTGATAGGGTTCGTCGTGAAAATGCCCGAGCAGCGCCGCCACCAGCGCGTCGGGCTGTGGATAGGTGCGCCGCAGTTCGGTCGCCCATTGGCGGGTTCGCGGGTCGCCCTGGGCCGGCAGTTGCAGGGCGCGACGGCGGGCCCGTTCGTCGAGCTGCGGGTCGCGTGACACCTGCGGCCAGGAACTGGCCCGGTACAGCAGCGCCTGTTGCACCGGGCGCTGACGTTGCAGGCGATAGTCCGCCAGTTGGCGCACATCGCCCAGATCACTGCTGGCGACATCCAGCGTCGGCAGCCAGGGCTTGCCGCTCGGTTGCAGGAGGATGCTGTAGCGCCAGGGCTCACCGCTGGCCTGCCATTTCGGCGCCGGGCTCAAGGCGATGCCCGGCGACTGGCTCCAGCGGCGGCCGTCGAACTGCTCCAGGGTCAAGGCACGCCAGTACAACGCCCGTCGCGGCGGCAGCGGGCCGTCGAAACTGGCACGAAACGCCAGGTCGGCGGAGCGCCCGAGTTCGGCGACATCGGCCGGCGACATGTTTTCGGACAGCCCGCTCAGGCCCTTGTCGCTCGGCAACGGCAACGACCATAGCGGTGCGATCCGCGGGAAGAACAGGAACAACAGCAGCATCAGCGGCACGGCCTGCGCCAACAGGGTCGCGGCCAGTTTCAAGGTCGCCGCCGGCCGGGTGCCGGGGCCCTGCTGCAAGCCGATCAGGGCCGCCAGCAGGGCCCCGATCGGCAGCAGGCTGTAGGCCGCCCACGGCAGGCTGTCCTCGAACAGATAGGCCACCGCCACGCAGAACAGGCCGAGAAATATCAGCACCAGCGCATCGCGGTGGGTGCGGGTTTCCACCAGCTTGAGGATGAACATCGCCACCAGCAGCACCGCGCCGGCGTCCAGGCCGATCAGGCTGCTGCGCGAAAGCCAGATTCCGGCGATGGTGAACAGCAGCAACAGCAGTTCCAGCAGCCGCCCGGGAAAGGCCGCGCGCATGCGATATACCTGGATACGCCAGAAGCTGCAACCGAGCCAGAAGGCGACCATCCACAACGGCACGTGGAACCAGAACGGCACCATGACCAGGGCCTGGGCCACCAACAGCCAGACCAGGCTGGCCCGGGAAATCGTCGTCACGTGACTCATGCCTCTTGCCCGAACAGCGCCAGGGCGCGCAGGCACGCCTCGCAATGGGCCGCACCGCTGTCGGTGGCCAGGCGTCGACCGGGCAACTGCAAGGCGAATGGCTGCTGGCGACGGGTCAACTCCAGCACCCAATAGCACAGACGCGACAGGCGCTGCTCGACATCGCCGCCCAGGGCAAGGAAATCCAGGCAATGTTCCCGGCCCTCGAGGCGGGCGAAATCCTTGATCAGCAGCCCTTGCCCACGGGAGTAGGCCTTCCAGTGCAAGCGACGCCAGGAGTCGCCGGGCTGGTAGGGCTTGAGCCCCTGGTAGTCATCGACGCCGTGCCCGTGGGCCCGCGCGCCCTCCTCCCGCTCATCCTCCGGCAGGCTGGCCAGGGCCGGCAGCTCACCTTCCAGCGGCTGTGGATAAACCAGCACCCGCTGCCCCAGGTCGACCCAGCTCCAGGCGCGCAGGATGCCCAGGGGGAAGCTGCTGCGCACACCGATCCGCGGGGCTGCCAGCCAGCCGCGCGCCACGGTCGGCCGGGTCAGTTCCAGCTCGCTGAAACCCGCCGGCGGGACATCGCTCGCCTGGGTCGCCCGGGCCGACCAGCCGAGGTGGACCGCCTGGTGGCTCTTGCCGGCGCTTTCCAGGCGGACCACGAAACGCGCCTGCTCACCGACGAACACCGCCGGCCCGACCCCGGCGCTCAGCACCAGCCCCCGCAGGTTGCGATAGGTATGCAGGATCGCCACGACGAACAGCGACAACAGCAGGAAGCACAAGCCATAGGCGAGGCTGTTCTGATAATTGATCGCCACCAGCAGGATCAGCAGCAGCAAGGCGGCAAACACCCCACCGGTGCGGTTGGGCAGGATGAAGATCCGTCGCTGGGTCAGCTCCACCCGCGCCGACGGCGGCAGGCGCCGGGCCAGCCAGGCCCGCCACGCCGTGCGCAGCCGGGTCATCAAAGCGCCGGCACCTCGCGCAACAGCCACTGCACCAGGGCGCCACCACCCAGCCCGGCCGGGTCGGCACGCTCGCGCAGGCGATGGCCGATCACCGCCGGCAACACCGCCTGCACGTCTTCCGGAATCACGTAGTCCCGCCCGGCCAGCAACGCCCAGGCCCGGGCGGCGGCAAGGATCGCCAGGCTCGCCCGCGGCGACAGGCCCCAGGCGAATTGCGCTTCACTGCGGGTCGCACCGACCAGGCGCAGCACATAGTCCACCAACGCATCGCTGGCGCGGACCTGCTTGACCTCCTGCTGCAACACGGCCAGTTCGCCATGGCTGAGGATCGGTTGCAGCCGCGGCAACAGGTCCCGCCGTGAGGTGCCCTGCAACAGCGCCTTTTCCGCCGCCCGGGCCGGATAACCGAGGGACACGCGCATCAGGAAACGATCGAGCTGCGACTCGGGCAAGGCAAAGGTGCCGCCCTGGCTGGTGGGGTTCTGCGTGGCGATGACGAAAAACGGCGATGGCAACGGCCGGGTGGCGCCCTCGATGGTCACCTGGCCTTCCTCCATGGCTTCGAGCAGGGCGCTCTGGCTCTTGGGCGTGGCGCGATTGATTTCATCGGCCAGCACCAGCTCGGCGAAGATCGGCCCGGGATGGAAGACGAAAGCGCCGCTGTCCCTGTCGAACACCGAGGTCCCGAGAATATCGCTGGGCAGCAGGTCGGAAGTGAACTGGATACGTTGAAAACTCAGGCCAAGGACCTTGGCCAGGGTATGACTGAGCGTGGTCTTGCCCATGCCGGGCAGATCCTCGATCAGCAGATGGCCGTCGGCCAGAAGACAGGTCAGGGCCAGGCGGACCTGCGCATCCTTGCCCAATACCACCTGGTTGACGGCCTGCAGGCAGGCTTCCAGCTTACTGCGCATAGGCAGACATCCAAACGAGGGAAACGCCGGAGATATTATCGCAGGAACCCCGTGAGAGCCGGATTTATCCGCGAAGAGGGCAACGCGTCTTTCAGCAAGACCTCGTTATCGTTCTTCGCGAATAAATCCGACTCCCACGGGAAGTTGTCCTTCAGCTTCGCCAGGGAGAAGCGCTCCTGCAAGATCAGGCATCCCGCCTCGCCACTGCGTTCAACGACCGGCGCGCGACTCGCGGATGTAGAAACGCGCTTTCTCGGCCTTGGCCGAGCAGCCCTCATAGGCCTCGAACTGCTGCTGGGTCTTGGCCCCGGTCAGCAACGAGAGCGCCTTGGAATAGCTCACGGTTCCGGCAAAGCCTTCGGCCTTGGCCAGGTCCAGTTCACGCCAGGCGGCATCCAGCTGGGTACCACAGGTTTCGCGATAGGCGGTCTTGCCCGCGCAACCAGCCAACGCCAATGCAATCAATGGCACACAGATCCAGGCTTTCATCGATGACACCTCAGAGAAAAAACAGTCGTGCAGCTTATGACGGTGCGCCAGGCAAAAAGTGCCTTGCCTCGTTCCACAAGCTTAGCCAATCCACATGAACGCAAGCCATCCGGCCTTTCGAACAGCTCGGCGATTGTACCTCAGCCCGCCTTGGGTGCATTGTGAGTCACCGGCCGGAAGGAGTGCATGATGAAAAAACGTGTCGCATTGGTACTGGGCTCGGGTGGGGCCCGGGGGTACGCGCATATCGGGGTGATCGAGGAGATCGAACGGCGCGGCTATGAGATCGCCTGTATCGCCGGTTGCTCGATGGGCGCGGTGGTCGGCGGAATCTACGCCGCCGGCAAGCTCGACGAGTATCGCAACTGGATCGAGAGCCTGGACTATCTCGACGTCCTGCGCCTGGTCGACGTCAGTTTCCGGCTGGGGGCGATCCGCGGCGAAAAGGTCTTCGGCCAGATCCGCAAGATCGTCGGTGAAATCGATATCGAAGACCTGCGCATCCCCTATACGGCGGTCGCCGCCGACCTGACCAACCAGCAGGAAATCTGGTTCCAGGAAGGTTGCCTGCACCAGGCCATGCGCGCCTCGGCGGCCATCCCGAGCCTGTTCACCCCGGTCATGCAGGGCAACCGCATGCTGGTCGATGGCGGCCTGCTCAACCCGTTGCCGATCGTGCCGGTGGTCTCCAGCCACTGCGACCTGATCATCGCCGTCAACCTCAACGCCACCAATCAGAAGCAGTATCAGTTGCCGGTGATCCAGCGTCCGCCGGCCTTCAAGAGCCGCTTCAACGCCCTGCTCAGCTCCATGGGCTCGCGCCTGCCGTTCCGGCGCAAGCAGGCCGAGGAACTGCTGCGCCTGGAACAGCAGACCCTCGCCGCGGATTCGGCGGACCTCAGCAATGCCTGGCTCGACCCCGCCGATCCCGAGGCCCAGCAACCGGCAGCGGCCCCCGAGGTCGCTGGTGCGCCGAAGTCGGCGACGGGTTCGTTCATCGTCGACAACGTCGGCCCGGCGTCCTTGCTGGACCTGATCAACCAGAGTTTCGAAGTGATGCAGACGTCGCTGGCGCAGTACAAGATCGCCGGCTACCCGCCGGATATCCTGATCAACGTGCCCAAGCGCGTGTGCCGGTTCTTCGAGTTCTACAAGGCGCCGGAGCTGATTGCCCTGGGCCGCGAGATCGCCCGCGATACGCTGGATCGCTACGAGGAGGAACGGCGCTGAGACCGAGGGACCACGCACAGCTTCCACAGTAGTGGATGGATCGTGTCTCAGGCCTGGTTATCGAGCAGGCGATAGCCGACGCCGGCCTCGGTGACGATGAAACGTGGCCGCGTCGGGTCGTCCGCCAGTTTCTGGCGCAGGTGCCCGACCACGATCCGCAGGTAGTGGCTGTCCTCGGTATGGGTGGGGCCCCAGATATCCTTGAGCAGTTGCTGCTGGGTGATGACCCGCCCGGGATGCCGTGCCAGTTGGGCCAGCACCGCATACTCCTTGCGCGTCAACGCCACTTCCGCCCCGTCCAGCGACACCCGGCGATACGCCAGGTCGACGGTCAGCGGGCCGAACCTCAAGGCCGCCTCCTGGACCTCGCCCGCCGGTACCTGGCGCAACAGCGCACGGATCCGCGCCAGGAACTCCTGGATGCCGAAGGGCTTGGTCACATAGTCGTTGGCACCACCGTCGAGGGCCTGGACCTTCTGCGCCTCGCTGGCGCGCACCGACAGCACCAGCACCGGCGCCGCGGACCACTCGCGAAACTCGCGCAGCACCTGCTGGCCGTCCATGTCCGGCAAGCCGAGGTCGAGCACCAGCAGGTCGGGCTTGTTCAGCGCCGCCTGGGCCAGGCCCTCGGCACCGGTACCCGCCTCCAGTACCTTGTACCCCTGGGACGCCAGGCTGATACGCAGGAACTTGCGAATCTGCGGTTCATCGTCGATGACCAGGATGGTCGATATCTGGCTCATGATTGCGGCATCTGGCTGAGAAGTGGCCGAAGCATATCAGGCTTCACTTTCAAATCCCGGTTGCTCCTGCAGGGGCAGGAACAGGGTGATACAGGTACCGTGCCCGTCGATGCCCTCCGCCACGGCGATATGCCCGCCATGGGCACCGACCATGCCCTGGCAGATCGCCAGCCCCAGTCCCGTGCCCTGCCCGCCGCGATCGCCGCGGGCAGCGGTGTAGAACATGTCGAAGATCTTGCTGCGCTCTTCTTCGGGAATCCCCGGGCCCTCGTCGCTGACCGCGAAGAACAGTTCACCCTCGGCGGTGCCGGCGCGGATCTGCAGACGGCCATGGGCAGGGGAAAAGCGCGCGGCGTTTTCCATGACGTTGACCAGAGCCTGCTCGATCAACGCCGCATGCACGTAGAGCAAGGGCAGTTCATCCGGTACCTGGGTGCTGACCTGCAACGGTGCCAGTACCGCTCGCAGCCGGTTCAGCGCGCTGCCGACGATATCCGCCGGCGCCACCCAGTCACGCGCCAGTTTCAGCGCGCCGTGGCCCAGGCGGGTCATATCCAGCAGGTTCTGGATATAGCGGTCAAGCCGCTCGGCCTCGTCGCGGGTGCCCTCCAGCAACTCCACACGGTCGGCCAGCGGGATCGCCTCGCCCAGGGCCAGCAGGCTGTCGATGCTGCCACGCATCGAGGTCAAGGGCGTGCGCAGGTCATGGGACACCGAGGCCAGCAAGGCGCTGCGCAATTGCTCGGTTTCCCCATGCAGACGCGCCGCCTCCAGATCGTCGGCCAAGCGTGCCCGCGCCAGGGCCTGGGCCAGTGGCTGGCTCAGCGCGGTCAACAGGCGACGGCGCTGGCCGGTCAATGACTGGCCCTCGCGGGGACGCACGCCGAGCAGCGCCAGCGGGCCGTCCTCCACCGACAACGGCCACCACCACCAGCGCCCGAACGGCAAGGTACCGGTGCCCATCCCGGCCGGCTGGTCGTGCTGCCAGGCCCAATCGGCGGCGGCGCGCTCGGCCTCGGAAAAGCTCAATGCGCCACCGCTCTCGATCTTCCAGCCACCCAGGCCGTCACGGTTGAGCAGGCACAGCTCCAGCTCTTCCCAACCGCTGAGGTGCTGCGAAGCCGCACTGATCACCGCCTGGCGGTCGGTGGCGGCGGTCAGCTTGCGCGACAGGTCGAGCAGTTCGCTGGTTTCCTCCTGGGTATCGCGCAGGGCCTGCAACTGCCGGCGCTGGCGAGCGGCCAGGTTGCCGGTCAGCGCCGCCATCATCAGGAAGAACAGCAGCGTCAGCACATCCTCTTCGCGCTGGATCTCGAAGGAAAAGTTCGGCGGAATGAACAGGAAGTCATAGGTCAGGAATGACAGCACCGCACAGGCCAGGGCCGGCCCCAGGCTGCTGCGCACCGCCACCAGCAGCACTGCGGCCAGAAACACCAGGGAGATGTTCGGCAACGGCAGGACACTGGCCACGCCCCAGGCGAGGGCGCTGGCCAATACTGTCGCCAGCAGTGCCAGCAGGTAGTCGGTCCAGACGACCGCATGGGGTTCACGGGCACGGGGCTGACGTTGCTCCTCCTGGCTGTCGAGGACGTTGATTTCCAGCCCGCGGGCATTGCGCAACAGCCGCGCGGCCAGCCCGCCACCGAACAACCGGCGACGCAGGCGTTGGCGCGACTGGCCGACCAGCACCAGGCTGGCACGACGCTCGGCGGCGTGCTGGATCAGGGTCTTGGCCACCTCGCCGGCCCGCAGCAGCACCACTTCGCCGCCCAGTCGCTCGGCCAGTTGCTGGGCGCTCTGCAGGCGCAGTCGCGACTGTTCGTCACGGCTGCTGCCGTTGTCCACATGGACCAGACTCCAGGGCAGGTGCCGACGCTGGGCCACCCGGCTGGCATGGCGCACCAGGCGCTCGGCCTGGGCATCGCCATCCACGCCCACCAGCAGGCGCCCGCGAATCGCCGGCGCATCCTGGCCGAGGGAGCGGTAGCCAAGGGCCAGGTCATTGTCGACCTGCGCGGCAGCGGTCTGCATCGCCAATTCGCGCAGGGCGGTGAGGTTGGTCTGGGTGAAGAATGCATCGATCGCCGCCCGCGCCTGTTCCGGCACGTAGACCTTGCCGTCGCGCAGGCGCTCGAGCAGTTCCCGTGGCGGCAGGTCGATCAGCAGCAGTTCGTCGGCCTCCTGCAGGACCCAGTCGGGCAGGGTCTCGCGCACCTGCACGCCGGTGATGCCGCGTACCTGGTCGTTGAGGCTTTCCAGGTGCTGGACGTTGACCGTGGTGAACACGTCGATGCCGGCGGCCAGCAGTTCCTGGACATCCTGCCAGCGTTTCAGATGGCGGCTGCCGGGTGCATTGCTGTGGGCCAGTTCATCGACCAGCACCAGTTTCGGCCGGGCCCTGAGCAGGCCGTCGAGGTCCATTTCCTCAAGCAGCACGCCACGGTACTCGGAACGCACCAGGGGCAGTTGCGGCAACCCCGAGAGCAGCGCCTCGGTTTCCGCCCGACCATGGGTCTCCACCACGCCGGCCAGTACTTTCACGCCCTGGCGCAGTTGCGTGTGGGCCGCCTGCAGCATCGCATAGGTCTTGCCCACGCCCGGGGCGGCACCGAGAAACACCTTGAGCCGGCCACGACCGGCCCGGGGCAGTTCGGCGAGCAGCGCGTCGGCGCGGCCTGAATCACTCATGTACTGGGTTCCCACTGATAGAACTGGCCCCGATGCGGGGATTTCATGGATTTGAGCAGGCCTTGAGGGCCTGTTCGCGGGCAAGCCACGCTCCTGGAGAAATCACCGCACTTTTACCTAGGAGCATGCTTACTTCGAGATATCGGCCAGCGCCGCATTCAATGCAAGCACATTGACCACCGGCGGGCCAATCAGCGGCTGCTCGATATGCGCTTCCAGCAGTTTTTCCACGGTCGCCGCCGGCAGGTTGCGCGCCTGCGCCACCCGTGCCAGTTGATAGCGAACCGCAGCCGGTGGCAAGTGCGGATCGAGGCCGCTGCCGGAAGTGGTCAGCAACGCCAGCGGCACCGGCCCCTGGCCGGGCACGACCTGCTTGGCCGCATCGTCGAAAATCCGTGTCGCCAGTGCCGGGTTGCCCGGCGACAGGTTGCTCGCGCCACTGGATACCGTGGCAAAGGCCCCGGCCGACGGCCGTGGGTGAAACCAGGCATCGCCGGTGAAATCCTGGGCGATCAACGACGAGCCGCGGACCTTGCCGTCGGCATCGACCAGCAGGCTGCCGTTGGCCTGGTCGGGGAAAACGGCCTGGGCCACGCCGGTGACCACCAGGGGGTAGGCGATGCCGGTGATCAGGGTCATCAGGGCCAACAGGCTCAGGGCTGGGCGCCATACGCTAGACATGTTCAGTTCCTCGATTCGGGTGATGCGGTGATGGGTCCGGTGTGCTGATGCGTGGGCAAGCCCGCTCCCACAATGGAGCGGGCTGCATGGGCTACACCAGGTGCAGCGCGGTCAACAGCAGGTCGATGGCCTTGATGCCCACGAACGGCACCAGGATTCCGCCCAGGCCATAGATCAGCAGGTTGCGCCGCAACAGGTGCGCGGCACTCGCCGCCTGGACCCGCACGCCACGCAGCGCCAGCGGGATCAGCACGACGATGATCAGGGCGTTGAAGACGATGGCCGACAGGATCGCGCTCTGCGGACTGGCCAACTGCATGATGTTGAGCACCCCGAGCTGTGGATAGATCGCCGCGAACAGCGCCGGCAGGATCGCGAAGTACTTGGCCACGTCGTTGGCGATCGAGAAAGTGGTCAGCGCACCACGGGTCACCAGCAACTCCTTGCCGATCTGCACCACATCCAGCAGCTTGGTCGGATCGCTGTCGAGGTCGACCATGTTCGCCGCTTCCCGCGCCGCCTGGGTGCCATCGTTCATCGCCATGCCGACGTCGGCCTGGGCCAGCGCCGGGGCATCGTTGGCACCGTCGCCGCACATCGCGACCAGGCGCCCATCGTTCTGCTCAAGGCGGATCCGCGCCAGTTTCTTCTCCGGCGTGGCCTCGGCCAGCACGTCGTCGACGCCGGCCTCGGCAGCGATCGCCGCCGCCGTCAGCGGGTTGTCGCCGGTGACCATGACGGTGCGGATACCCAGCTTGCGCAGTTCGGCAAAACGCTCGCGGATGCCTGGCTTGACCACGTCCTTGAGGTGAATGGCCCCCAGCAGCTTGCCTTCGGCGCAGACCAGCAGGGGCGTGCCACCGCTCTGGGCGACCCGGTCGATCTCCCGGGACAGCGCCGGCTGCAGGTCGGCGCGCTTCTGACCGAGGAACGCCAGCAGCGAATCCACCGCGCCCTTGCGATACACCCGGCCCTGATGGTCGACACCCGACAGCCGGGTCTCGGCACTGAACGGTACCGCGGTCAGCTCGGCAGCCGCCGGCTCCGTCTGTGGATAAAGGTCACGCAGGTATTCGACGATGGACTTGCCTTCGGCGGTCTCGTCGGCCAGCGATGCCAGCAGGGCCCCCTCGGCCAGTTCACGAACCGGCACGCCGGGCGCCGGGTGGATCGCCGAGCAGCGGCGGTTACCGAAGGTGATGGTGCCGGTCTTGTCCAGCAGCAGCACGTGCACATCGCCGGCGGCCTCCACCGCACGGCCGGATTTGGCGATCACGTTCAGGCGAACCAGGCGATCCATCCCGGCGATACCGATAGCCGACAGCAGGCCGCCGATGGTGGTCGGGATCAGCGTCACCAGCAGCGCCACCAGGAACACCAGCGGCAGGCTGCCACCGGCGAAGTGGGCGAACGGCTGCAGGGTCACCACTACCAGCAGGAAGATCAGGGTCAGGCCGATCAGCAGGATGTCCAGCGCGACTTCGTTGGGCGTCTTCTGCCGCTTGGCGCCTTCCACCAGGGCGATCATGCGGTCCAGGGTCGACTCGCCGGGGTTGCTGGTGATGCGCACCAGCAACCAGTCGGAGACCAGCCGAGTGTTGCCGGTCACCGCCGAACGGTCGCCGCCGGACTCGCGGATCACCGGCGCCGACTCACCGGTGATCGCCGCCTCGTTGACCGCGGCGATACCTTCGATCACCTCGCCGTCGCCGGGAATCATTTCGCCGGCTTCGACCCGAACCACATCGCCCTTGCGCAGGCTGCTGGCGGGCACCACCTGGAAGCTGTTGTCGGCCTTGCGCCGCCGGGCGCTCAAGCCCTCGCTGCCGGCCTTGAGGCTGTCGGCGCGGGCCTTGCCACGGCCTTCGGCCAGGGCCTCGGCGAAGTTGGCGAAGAGCACGGTGAACCACAGCCAGATGGCGATCTGCACCGCGACGAAGGTCGGTACGGCGCTGTTGGGGACCAGGCAGAGGACGGTGGTCAGCACCGCCGTCAGCTCCACCACCAGCATCACCGGCGCCCGCTGCAACTGGCGCGGATCGAGCTTGACGAAGGCTTGCACCAGCGCCGGCCGCCACAGGTCGGCGACGGTGGTCCTGGGCTGTTCGACGACAGCCGGTTTTGTTGCGGGAAGCGGCATGTTCATCATCAGGTCCTCAATTCTTCAATCCGGTCACAGCCAGGCTCAGGTGATCCGCGATCGGTCCCAGGGCCAGGGTCGGCAGGAACGTCAGGCCACCGACCAGCAGGATGGTCACGGTCAGCAGGGTGACGAACAGCGGGCCGTGGGTCGGGAAACTGTTCTGGCCGACCGGTACGGTTTTCTTCATCGCCAGGCTGCCGGCCAGGGCCAGTACTGGCAGGATGTAGCCGAAGCGGCCGAGCAGCATGCTCAGGCCCAGCATCAGGTTGTGGAACGCGGTGTTGCCGCTGAAACCACCGAACGCCGAACCGTTGTTGGCACTGGCCGAGGTGTAGGCGTACAGCAGCTGGCTGAAACCGTGGGCGCCGGGGTTGCTGACCGCTCCGGCCGGGCCGGGCAGACTGGCGGCGATCGCCCCCAGCACCAGGGTGCCGACCGGCATCACCAGCAGAGTCACCACCAGCAGTTGCACCTCCCGAGCCTGGAGTTTCTTGCCCAGATATTCCGGGGTCCGGCCGATCATCAGGCCGGCGAGGAACACTGCGATCAGCACGTTCAGCAACATGCCGTAGAGCCCCGCGCCGACGCCGCCGAAGATCACTTCGCCGACCATCATGTTGACCAGCGCGACCATGCCGCTCAGCGGGTTGAGGCTGTCATGCATGGCGTTGACCGAACCGTTGGAGGCGGCGGTGGTGGTTACGGCCCAGAGCACGCTGCCGGTGGTGCCGAAGCGGGTCTCCTTGCCTTCCAGCGGCGCGGTCTGTTCCACCACCGGATTGTTCAGCGTCGGGTTCGGCTGGTACTCGGCATACAGCGAGACCGCACCGCCGATCAGCAGCAGGGCCAGCATGCAGCCCAGGATCGCGCGGCTCTGGCGCAGGTCCTTGACGTAGTGCCCGAAGGTGAACACCAGCGCTGCCGGAATCAGGATGATCGCCGCCAGTTCGAACAGGTCGCTCCAGGCCGTCGGGTTCTCGAACGGGTGCGCCGAGTTGACGCCGAAGAAGCCACCGCCGTTGGTGCCCAACTGCTTGATGGCGATCTGGCTGGCGGCCGGGCCGAGCGGAATCACCTGGTCGGCGCCCTGCAGGGTCACGGCATTGACGTAGTGGGCGAAGGTCTGCGGCACGCCCTGCCAGACCAGGAACAGCGCCAGCAGCAGGCACAGCGGCAACAGGCCGTAGAGGGTGGCGCGGGTCATGTCGACCCAGAAGTTGCCCAGGGTCGACGCCGAGCGCCGGGCGATGCCGCGGCACAGCGCGACCAGCACGGCCAGGCCGGTGGCGGCGCTGACGAAGTTCTGCACGGTCAGGCCGACCATCTGGCTCAGGTAGCTGAGGGAGGCCTCGCCGCTGTAGTTCTGCCAGTTGGTGTTGGTCATGAAACTGACCGCGGTGTTGAACGCCAGCGTCCACTCCTGGCCCGGCAGATTCTGCGGGTTGAGCGGCAGGTACTGCTGCAGTTGCAGGATGGCGAACAGCAGCACGAAACCGGCGAAGTTGAAGGCCAGTACCGCCAGGGTGTATTTCTGCCAGCTCTGCTCGGTCTTTTCATCCACCCCGGACAGCCGATAGCAGACCCGCTCCACCGGCCCCAGAAGCGGAGTCAGCCAGGTGCGCCGGCCTTCCATGACGTTGTAGTAGAACCGCCCCAGTGCGGGCGCCGGCAGCAGTACCAGCGCCAGGAATGCCAGGATCAGCCAATAGTCGTAACCATGCATAACCGCCGCTCCTAGTTCCGATCCGCGCGCAACAGCGCAACCAGTAGATAGATGAACAGCGCCACCGCCAGCAGCAGTGACACTCCGTCCAGAATGCCCATGGGATTTCTCCGTGATACGGCGATCGCCGCGTGTGGAGGCATTGTCGGAAGGAAGCCCGTAAAGGAACGAGAGCGACGCCCGGGTCGATACGTAAAGAAGGCGTAAAGAGTCAATTTACACAGGCGTTACGCCCTAGAATCCCCGGGCCGCTGACCTGGCACCGATGCCGGCAGGGGGTTTGGGTGCCCGCCGATTTGTGTCGAACTCGTTACATAACCGACAACCAGTCAACATGCGGCGCCTGTAGCTTCCTGCCGCAGCTACACTTGAAATGGATACCCCGCCTGCGGGCCGGGCACTCCCGACGTGCAACAACCTCGCGCAGCGCTTGGCGTTTCGCGGCTTTACCGGCAGATAATCACACGCATGCAGAACACTCCCGCCTCTCTGGCCGATGTCAACAAACCGCTATCGCCGGGCGATGACAAGCGCTGGAATGTCCGCGCGCTGATCGTCGACGACGATATTCCGATCCGTGAACTGCTGATCGACTATCTCGCCCGCTTCAGTATCCAGGCGGTCGGCGTGACCGACGGCGCGGCGATGCGCCAGGCCATGCAACTGGAAACCTTCGATGTGGTGGTCCTGGACCTGATGCTGCCTGGCGAGGACGGCCTGTCGCTGTGCCGCTGGCTACGCTCCGAATCGGACATCCCGATCCTGATGCTGACCGCCCGCTGCGAACCCACCGACCGCATCATCGGCCTGGAACTGGGCGCCGACGACTACATGGCCAAGCCGTTCGAGCCGCGGGAACTGGTGGCGCGCATCCAGACCATCCTGCGCCGCGTGCGCGACGACCGTACCGAACAGCGGGCCAATATCCGTTTCGACAACTGGCGCCTGAACAGCGTGCTGCGCCAGCTGATCGCCGACGATGGCCTGGTGGTGCCGCTGTCCAATGCCGAGTTCCGCCTGCTGTGGGTGTTCATCGAACGTCCGCGGCGGGTGCTGAGTCGCGAGCAGTTGCTCGACGCCGCCCGGGGTCGCTCGATCGAAGCCTTCGACCGCAGTATCGACCTGCTGGTCTCGCGGCTGCGGCAGAAGCTCGGCGACGATCCGAAATCGCCCCAACTGATCAAGACCGTACGCGGTGAAGGCTACCTGTTCGACGCGCGAGACATCGGTTGATGCGCCCCCGCTTCAACACGCTGTTCGGCCGCCTGTTCGGCGTGTTGCTGCTGGCCATCGTCCTGGCCCACCTGCTGGCCTTTCTCTGGTTCCATCATTACGGTGGCGGCCCGCCACCGCCGCCGCCCCCAATGGACATGGCGCAGAACTTCGATCCGCGCCTCGGGCCGCCGCCATCGCATTTTCGTCGCCCGCCGCGCCCGTGGTTTGGCGGCCCGCTGGTGCCTTTGACTTTTCAACTCGTGGCCCTGGTGATTGCCGCCTGGTACGGTGCCAAGCTGCTTTCACGGCCGATCCAGCGTCTGAGCGAGGCGGCCGAGCGCCTGAGCGAAGACCTCAACAGCCCGCCACTGGATGAAACCGGCCCGCAGGAAGCCCGGCAGGCCGCCGCCACCTTCAACCTGATGCAACAGCGTATCCGTGAGCAGGTGCAGCAGCGTGGCCGCATGCTCGGTGCGGTGTCCCACGACCTGCGCACGCCACTGTCACGCCTCAAGCTGCGCCTGGAGCAGATCGATGACGTGAAGCTGCAGGCGCAGATGCGCCAGGACCTGAACGACATGATCGGCATGCTCGACGCCACCCTCAGCTACCTGCACGAACAACGCACCAGCGAAGCCATGCAGTGGATGGACGTGCAGGCCCTGGTCGAGTCCCTGTGCGAGAACGCCCAGGACCAGGGCGCCCAGGTCCGAGCCAGCGGTCATTGCGCGCCACTGCTGGTGCAGCCGATGGCCTTGCGCTCCTGCCTGAACAACCTGATGGACAATGCCCTGCGCTACGCCGGCGACGCCCTGATCACCCTGGAGGACAGCCGGCGGCAGTTGATCATCCGGGTCATCGATCACGGCCCCGGCATCGCCGCCGACAAGCGCGAAGCGGTGTTCGAACCGTTCTATCGTCTGGAAGGTTCGCGCAACCGCAACTCCGGTGGCGTCGGCCTGGGCATGACCATCGCCCGGGAAGCCGCGCAACGCCTGGGCGGTGACTTGATCCTCGAGGAAACCGCCGGTGGCGGCCTGACCGCCGTGGTCACCCTGCCCCGCGCCTGATCGCTCTGTGTACCCACCGGTACAAAGCCCACATACCCTCGATACCTGTCCTTGGGAGCCTGCATGAGCCGGTGCACCGCCACCGGCCTTGCCAACACTTAGGGAGTGAGCACCATGATCGGTAGCGTCAGCAGTCTACTGAGCTACGTCGGCTACAACAGCACGACGACGGCCACGCAACGCCAGCAACAATTCCAGAAGCAACTGCTCGCCAAGCTCGACACCAACGGCGACGGTTCCATCAGCCAGGACGAACTGAACAGCGCCCTGTCGAAGGATGGCGACAACAAGCTGCTCACTGACCTGAGCCAGAATTTCACCTCACTCGACAGCGACGGCAGCGGCGGTATCAGCGTTGACGAACTGGCCGCACTCAAGCGCCCGGAACATGGCGATCGCGCACCTGACACCAGTCTGGCCGATGCCCTGCTCAAAGCCCTAGACACCAATGGCGACGGTACCGTCAGCAACGACGAACTGAATACCGGCCTGACCAATACCGGCATCAACGCCGACAGTTCTTCGCTGCTCTCCTCCCTGGACAAGGATTCGAGCGGCAGCCTCAGCGTCGACGAACTGGCCGCAGCCTTCGCCCCGCCTCCGCCGCCGGCGCAACTGTCGAGCAGCCAGCTGTTCAGCCAGTTGGACACCGATGGCGATGGCAGCATCAGCCAGGCTGAACTGGCCAGCGCGCTGCAGGGCACCACCGACAGCTGTGCGACCAACACCGCCAGCAGCGCCGTCACAACGGCCAGTACCAGCAACACGGCCAGCGCCATGCTGCTCCAGGCCCTGGCCGACGCCAGCGGCACCCGCACCACCACCCAGACGGCCCAGGACAATATCACCGAGGCCCTCAGCCGGTTGCTGGTCAACCTCAACACCCAGTATCAGAACCGTAATACCGTGACGGCGACCAGCAGCACTGCGGCAGCGGCCTGATCCTGCGGTAATGGGAGATGCGGGGGTGCCTGAAAGTGCCGCGCCTATCTCACCGCCGCCTTCGCGGGCAAGCCTCGCTCCTACAGAGTTTTAGTCGTGCACAGGACAGGTGTGCGACACAAGCTCTGCAGGAGCGAGGCTTGCCCGCGAATAGGCCCGTGAGGCTCGGGCCACCCCGGAAGCCCCCAGCCATGAATGTCAGGTCTTCTCTTCGCGCCGCCCCTGGCTCGCACTCCAGTCCAGCAACAGGCTGTAGGCCACCGCCAGCAGGGTCGGTCCGATGAACAGGCCGATGAAACCGAAGCTGATCAACCCGCCGAAGACGCCCAGCAACACCACCACCAACGGCAGGTTGCCGCCACGGCTGATCAGGTACGGCTTGAGCACGTTGTCCACGCCACTGACGATGAACGTGCCCCAGATGCCCAGGAACACCGCCATGCCGTACTCGCCCTTCCATACCAGCCAGCCCGTGGCCGGAATCCATATCAGTGGCGGCCCCATGGGAATCAGGCTGAGCAGGAAGGTGGCCAGCCCCAGCACCAGCGCGCCGGGCACTCCGGCGATCAGGAAACCGATCAGCGCCAGCACGGCCTGGGCGGCCGCCGTGCCGATCACCCCGTTGACCACCCGCTGCACGGTGCCGGCCACCAGTTCCTGGTAGTAGCCGGCCCGCTCGCCGATCAGCCGTTCCAGCAGGCTGAGCACGAACGCCGCCAGCCGCGGGCCATCCCGATAGAAAAAGAACACGAAGAGGATGCTCAGGGTCAGTTCGAGAATCCCGCCACCGATCTGCGCGCTGCGCGCCAGCAGCCAGTTGCCGACCTGCCCCAGGTAGGGCTTGACCGCCACCATCAGGGCCGCTCCTTGCTGGTCGACGGTGTTCCAGAAGCCCACCAGGCGCTCGCCGACGATCGGCACTCCCGCCAGCCAGGCCGGCGCCTCGGGCAGACCATCGACCTGCACGTCCTTGACGAAGCTCACCGCATCACGCACATGGTCCGCCAGGTTGAGCCCCAGCCACACCAGCGGCGCGGCCACCAGCACCGTCCAACCGAGGGTCAGCAGGCCGGCGGCCAATGACTCACGCCCACCCAGCAGGCGCGTCAGCAACAGCATCAGCGGCCAACTGGCAAAGGCCAGCACCGCGCCCCAGAACAGCGCCGACCAGAACGGCGCCATCACCCACAGGCTGGCCCCAAACAGCACCAGGAGCAGTATCTGCACCAACAGCCGATCATTATTGAGCATGGGGATTCCACAAAGAGGTCAGAAAGGAAAGCTTAGGCGAACCCACAAGCGTGCGTTCGCCCCTGCCGCGACTATCGCAACAGCTCCAGGTGCAGGCCGGCGGTCCTGCTGTCGCCCAGTTCCAGCCGCGACGCCCTGACGCCAGCGGCCACCAGCGCCTGGCGCCAGGCTTCGGCGGAGCTGCCCGAGAGGCTGATGCGGGAGGTGGTGTCGAGGTTAAGGCCCCGTGATATCAGGGTGATCCAGGTGGCCTGCGGCTCAGCGGGCAACTTCGGCAGGTCGAGCTTGCCGGTGTCGCGCAACTCGCGCGCCAGGGTCGCCGAGGTCGGCAGCAACTCGCCCAGCGGCGCGTTCGCGGCAAACTGCTCGACATGCAGGTAGGCCCGCCGATTGCCGCGGGTGATGCTGTACAGGACCATCAGCGAATCATCCTGGGGCGCCGCCAGGCGCAACAGCAGATAGGCTTGCTGATCATCGGCCCCGGACAGCAGCGGGTTGCCGAAGACCTCGTTGGCCCACAGGCTGTTCTCGCCGCAATCGCGGGCCTGGCACCAGAACAGCAACTGCGCGCCCTCCTTCTGCAAGGCCTCGCGCGCCGCGGTAAAGGCCTCGTTGGCCGAGTGTTCCGGCGGCAGCTCGTAGGTCACCGAGGTCATCTGCCCGCGGGCATTGACCTGGCCCTCGCTGCGCAACCGGTTGCTGATCTTGCGGATCGAGCCCTGTGGATAAATGCGCTCCAGCTCCGTCGGGGCCCGGTAGTCGACGATCTGCGCGTCGGCCAGGCGCGGCACCAGCGGCAGGTCATGACTGCCGGGTACGTCGGCGGCCAGCAGCACGCCACTGAAACAGGCCAGGCCGAGCGCCCCGGCCAGGGTTGTGGATAACTTCATCGGATCGGCAGCGCCTGAACATGGGGCACGGATGCCGGGACGGGACGACACGAAGTCGCGGCGTTAGCGAGGTCTGGCATGGTTGTCTCCCTTTCAACCCGCCAAGCCTCGACAGTTGCCGGGCGCAAGTCAAGGCATGGCGAAGAAGCGATTGAAACAGTCTGCAACAAGGGCCGCCCCGGCCTCGTCGTTCAGGTGCAAGTGATGACCGCCGGGCAGCACCTGTTGCTTGAAGGGTAGCTGCTCCAGCAGGCTGCGGTGCTGGGCCAGCATGCCGTCCGCGGCCACCACCAGTTGCGCCGGGCACGCCACCCGGCGCACGAAGGCCATGGCCTGCTCCTCGGTCAGGCGCAGGGGCGAGGGCAGGGTCAGACGGTTGTCGCTGCGCCAGGTGTAGCCTCCCGGAACCGGCATCAGGCCACGCTGGGCCAGCAGCTCGGCAGCCTCGCGACTGACCGCCACCAGCCCCTTCATCCGTGCCTCGACGGCCTGGTCCAGGCTCGGGTGCACCGACTTGCGCTTGTCCTGCAGCCGCAACTGTGCCTGCAGGGCCATGCCCAGGCGCTCGGCCGCGCTTTCGCCATTGGCGGTCGGCGGGATCACACCGTCGATCAGCGCCAGGTGCGAAACCCGCTCCGGCAAGGCGCCGGCCAGCACCACCGAGACAATCGCGCCGAGGGAATGCCCGAGCAGGGCGAAACGCTGCCAACCCAGTTGCTCGGCCACCTGCAACACGTCATGCACATAGTCCCAGAGCGCATAACCGGCACCGATCGGGCGATGCCCGGAGTGCCCGTGACCGGCCATGTCGAGAGCGACGATGCGCAGCCCCTTCAGCTTCGGCGCCAGGCGGGCGAAGCTGTTGGCGTTGTCCAGCCAGCCGTGCAGGGCTATCACCGGCAGCCCGTCTTCAGGGCCGAACAGATGGGCCGCCAACTCGATATGCGGCAGGCTCAGGCGCACTTCCTCGACCGCCGTGCTCATGGCTGCCGACCTTCGCCGGCACGCCGCTGCCAGCGGGCGAAGATGTCCTTGAGCAGTTGCGCGGTGTCTTGCGGGCGTTCCAGCGGAAACATGTGGCCTCCCGGCATGCTCAGGGATTCGCCCTGGGGCAGGCGCCCCACGGTGCGGGTGTGATGGCGCATCACCACGCGACTCGAACGGCCGCGGACCACCGCCAACGGCACCTGCAGATGCCGGGCCAGGCCCGGGCTGGTGTGGGGCACGCCGCGATAGATGCGGATTTCGGTGTCCGGATCGAAGCTCAACCGCAGGCGACCGTTCTCGGCACGCAGGCCATGTTGCAGGTAGGCGTCGAAACAGTCCGGGTCGAACCCGCGAAACAGGGTCTTGCCGGCGAAGTACTGGCGAGCCGTTTCCAGGTCGCTGAACTCCTCGCGCCGGCCCAGGGTGCGCCCGGCCGGGGTCAGCCGGTCGATGAAGCCGAAACGCTTGGCCGCGCGGATCACCCACTGGTCGGTGCGGGTCAGCACCGGCGAGTCGAGCATCACCAGCCCCTTGTACAGTTGCGGCCGCCGCAGCGCCGCATGCAAGTGCAGCACGCCACCGAGGGAGTGACCGACGCCCCAGACCGGGCCGGGCTGCCGTTCGAGGTGGTGGATCAGTTCGTCGACCAGGTTGCGCCAGTTGTCGTCCACCGGGAAACGCGGGTCGTGGGCATGCTGTTGCAGATGGGCAACCTCATACTCCGGCGCCAGGGCGGCGAACAGCTTGCCGTAGGTGCCCGAGGGAAAACCGTTGGCGTGGGCGAAGAACACGTGCTGCGACATACCGGAACCATTTCATGAAAAACAGGCGTTCATTGTCGACAGGACGCCCGCCGCCAGCAATGACCGTAACTGCCAGGAATGATGACAGTCCGGTCAAGCCTATGGCGCCGCTCAGCGGCTCGGCGGGGTCTGGCCCAAAGGCACAACGGCCATGGTCAGGCGCGAGACGCAGTTGGTCTTGCCGTCGTCGCTGCTCAGGCGAATGTCCCAGACGTGGGTACTGCGGCCGATGTGGATCGCTTTCGCCACCGCCGTCACGCGCCCGCTGCGCACGCCACGCAGGTGGTTGGCGTTGATTTCCAGGCCCACGCAGTAGTACTGGCTGGTATCGACGCACAGGTAGCTGGCCATCGAACCGACGGTCTCGGCCAACACCACCGAGGCACCGCCATGCAGCAGGCCGAACGGCTGGTGAGTGCGGTGGTCGACCACCATGCTGGCGGTCAGCGACTGGTCGTCGAAGGACTCGAAGCGAATGTCCAGCACTTCGCTGATGGTGTTCTTCGCCGAGGCGTTGAGTTGGTCGATATCTGGAACGGTGCGCCACAAGGCCATCTTGCAATCCCTCTGTTCTTGTTTGTCATTCCTGCCACAGTACCGGTTGCCCGTGCTCGCTCCAGACCTGGAAACGCGGGCCGTAGCGTTGCTCGATCACCGGCCGCCGGATCTTCAGCGTGGGCGTGAGAAAACCGTTTTCAACCGCCCAACTATCTTTCACCACCACCAGCGCGCGCAAGCGCTGATGCTTGTCGAGGGTCTGGTTGACCTCCTCCAGCAGGGCCGCGAGCCCCGCCTGCAGGTTCGCACGCGACGCCTGGGCGGCGCTGGCCGAGAGCACGCAGAGCCCCAGCGGCGCCGGCAGGCCATCGCCGACCACGCAGACCTGCTCGAGCCAGGCATTGGCCGCCAGGCGGTTCTCGATCGGCGCCGGCGCGACATATTTGCCCTTGCTGGTCTTGAAGATCTCCTTGAGCCGTCCGGTCAGGCGCAGGTTGCCACCGGCATCCTGCTCGCCCTTGTCACCGGTACGCAGAAAACCGTCGGCGGTGAGGGCCTCGGCGGTTTTCTGCGGTTCCTTGTAGTAGCCGAGCATGGTCGCCCCGCTGCGTACCAGCACCTCGCCCTGCTCGTCGATACGCACCTCGACGCCCGGGCACGCCTCGCCGATCCATCCCGGCAGATGCCGGCCCACCCGGCAGATATGCGAGTAACCGCTGTTCTCGGTCATGCCATAGACTTCGAGCACCTCAAGCCCCAGGCGCCGATACCAGTGCAACAGCTCACGGGGTACCGGTGCCGCACCGGACAGCGCAATGCGCAGGGCATCGAGCCCCAGCCCGGCCAGCACCTTGTGCCCGATCCGCCGCCCGAGCAGCGGCAGGCGCAACAGGAAATCCAGGCGCGCCGGGGCGACCTTTTCGTAGACGCCCATCTGGAACTTGCTCCAGATCCGCGGCACGCCAAACATCGCCGTAGGCCGCGCACGTCGCAGGTCGACCAGGAAGGTTTCCAGGGTTTCGGCGAAAAATATCGTCTGCCCGGTGAAGATCGACGCCAGCTCGACGAACATCCGCTCGGCCACATGGCACAGTGGCAGGTAGGACAGCACCCGGTCGCCCTCCCCCAGGCCGAACAGGCCGACGGCGTTGTTGGCAGCAAATGACAGCGTCGCGAAGCTGTGCATCACGCCCTTGGGCTGACCGGTGGTACCGGAGGTGTAGATCACCGTCGCCAGTCGTTGCGCGGCGGGTCGCGGATCGTCCTGGATCGGCGGGCAGGCCTGCAGGTCGCTCCAGCGGAAGTCGAACGCCCCCGGCGGACACAGCGGCAGGCTGATGATCGGCAGGCCGGGCCTGACCCCGGCCGACATGCCTGGCCAGTCGTCGAGTTTGCCGATGAACGCCAGCGCGACCTCGGCGTGTTCGAGCACCTGGGCGACGGAGTCCGCGGTCAGGTTGGGGTACAGCGGTACCGAGACATGCCCGGCCATCCAGATCGCCAGGTCGGCAATGATCCAGTGGGCACAGTTCTTCGAAATGATCGCCACATGACTGCCGGGTGGCAGTTCCCGGGACCGCAGCCAGTGGGCCGCACAGCGGGCCTGGTGGCCGACCTCGGACCAGCTCAGCGTCTGGACCTCGCCACCACCGACCGGCTGGACCAGGTATGGCTGCCGGGGATGGCGAGCTTCGCGCTCGTAGAAGACTTCCAGCGGCAAACGAAAAGCGGCAGACATGAGACTCCCTCCCTTTTGTTTTTATTCCGGAGAAAACCAACCAAGCACTTGCTTGGCAGACTATTTCACGGGCGAGTCGCCGCTGCAACCCCAGCCCTTCATGCCAGGGGCCGGACGATGCGAAACGGGGGTGGAATCTGATAGCCGGGTGGCTCGGGCTCGGGTCGAATTCCCGGTTTCCCAGCCCTTTACGAGGCGTTCATGTCGACGATAGGCAATCTCTTGCGAAGCTTCATTCCCTTGCGCGGCCGCCGCACGCCGGCAGGCCAGCCCCCGCCCGCGACCGGGACGGAGCGCTACCGGCAGCCCTGGCCCGGACCATCCCCGGCGTCGGAGCCGTCAAGGATCGAAAGGGACATGACCCTGTTGGGGCTCAAGGATTCGCTGGACTCGGCGCGGGCCTTTCTAGGCGCCAGCCCGACCCTGCGCGCCTATCCCCTTGGCGGCTTGCTCGAGCTGATGGTGGCCAGCAGCCTGCGCTTTCCCAACATCCTGAGCAGTTGGGACGGTGTCCCGCTGGAGGGTGGCGGCCGGGTTTCGCTGCACGTGCAGAAGAAGCTGTTCGACCTGCGGGTGTCGACCACGCTGTCTCCGCCGCTGACCAAGGCCCTGAAGAACTGCGCCCTGAACATCGCGGCCAACCTCGACGGCAGCGCCACGGGACGGCTGCTCGACGATATCGACATTCGCCAGCCGTTCAAGGAATGGAACAAGCATGCGATCTGCCAGGTATTGCGCACCCTGCAGGTGACCAACGTCAACATGACCGGTGCCGACCTGAGTGGCGGCGACCTGGCCGGCGTGCGCTTCTTCGGCCAGTACCACGAGGCGAACTTCATGGCGGCCAACCTCAAGGGCGCCATGCTGTCGAGCGGGTTCAAGGGCAACAACTTCGAACATTGCGACCTGCGCCACGCCATGCTCTCGGGCTATTTCGAGCAGTGCAGCTTCAAGGGCGCGAAGGTCAACGCGGTGACTCTGAGACAGACCCGCAGCGAGCTGAACGGGGCCGTGTTGACCCCGTGAAGGCGTTCAGACGTGACGAACGCCGTTGAGCGTCATGGCCCCGGCCAGCGGCCAGTCCCCTTCCAGTTCCGCCAGGCTGGCGGTATTCATCGGTTGCGGGCTGCGCAGGTGGCCGGCCTCGAGCAGGCTGATCAGGCTGCCGACCAGGGGCTGGTGACTGACCAGCAACAGGTTGTCCGCCGTATCGAGCTGCTCCAGCACGCGGGCCGGATGATTGTCGGGGGTCAGCCAGGGCACGGTGATGATCGGCGGCTCGAAACCCAGCACGTCGCGCACCAGTTGCGCGGTCTGCTGGGCGCGCACATAGGGGCTGGCGTAGATCGCCGCCAGCGGCTGGCCGATCAGGTGCGCGGCACTGCGCAACACCTCCTGGCGCCCGTGGACAGTCAGGTTGCGCTCGGCGTCACTGCTCACCTGGGGCTCGGCCTGCCCATGGCGCAGCACCCAGAGCTTCACAGCCTGGGTTCCTCGTCACGCACCGGATGCGCTGCGGGCGGCACGCTGTGCGGGGCCTCGCCTTCCGGCGCGCGTGGGGCCGGCCAATCGGCGAACGGCCAGGGTTTCTGGTCACTGTGAAAGGTGCCGAAACGGCCGATCTGGGCGAGGAACTGGCTGAGGCTGTCGCCGAAGTTCATCAGGTTGCCACTCGGCGCGCCGTAGAACAGCCGATAGGCCAGCTGGATCAGCACCACCGCGCCGAGGAGGAACTGCGCGACCTGCCAGACCAGCAGGAACACCAGCATCCACAGCACCCGCAGCACGATGGATTCATATTTGGCTTCGTTCATGTCTTGCTCCTGTTGCGTGGACTCAGTTGAAACCGCTGGTGGAAATGAAATCGACGTCGGTCTTCGGCTCGCCGCGCATCAGCAGGGCGATCACCTGCTCAAGCGTGCGGCCCTCGAACAGGATGGCATGCAGGCCGGCCACCAGCGGCATGTAGACGTTCAGTTCTTGGGCCTTGGCCTTGAGCACCTTGAGGGTGTTGACCCCTTCGGCCACCTCGCCCAGGCGGTTGACCGCCTCCTCCAGGCTCAGGCCCTGGCCGAGGGCGAAACCGACCTGGTAGTTGCGACTTTTGGGCGAGGAACAGGTCACGATCAGGTCGCCGACGCCGGCCAGGCCGAGGAAGGTCATCGGGTTGGCCCCCTGACTCACGGCGAACCGGGTCATCTCCGCCAGGGCCCGGGTGATCAGCATGCTCTTGGTGTTCTCGCCCATGCCCAGCGCCACCGCCATGCCGGCGATGATCGCGTAGACGTTCTTCAGCGCACCGCCCAGCTCGACACCAAAGCGGTCGGCACTGGCGTAGACACGGAAGGTGCTGCCGTGCAGGGCCGCCTGGACCCGGCTGCAGAGTGCTTCGTCCTCACTGGCGACCACGGTGGCGGTCAGGGCATGCTCGGCCACTTCACGGGCCAGGTTCGGCCCGGACAACACACCGATCCGCGCCTGCGGGGCAATATCCGCAAGAATTTCGCTCATCAGCTTGAAGGTCTGCGGCTCGATGCCCTTGGTCAGGCTGACCAGCAGCTTGTCGCGCAGACGCTCGGCCTGCTCGGCCAGCACGCTGCGCAGCGCACTGGATGGCAATGCGACGAAGAACAGCTCGCAAGCGTCGAGCGTCGCTGCCAGGTCGGTCACCGGTTCGACCGCCGGGTGGATCCTGATGCCCTTGAGGTAGCGCGGATTCTCGCGATTGACACGAATGGCCTCGGCCTGTTCCGGGTCGCGCATCCATTGGCGCACCCGGTGACCGTTCTCGGCCAGCAGATTGGCCACGGCGGTTCCGAAGCTCCCTCCCCCCAGGACCGCGATAGGGTGCTGTTCAGTCATATGCAATCCGTTTTTACCAATGGCGATGGCCGCATTATACGGAGCCACCGGGCGGCAGCCAGTCCCAAAGCGCATTCGGCACGCGACGCTCTGACGCGAGGATTTTTCCGCTTTCGCAGACGGAATGCAGGCTCTGTGCCATGGCAAACCCGTCCAGCTCGGTTAACATGGGCGGCTATTACCTGCGATCAAGGTTGATCCGTGTCTTCAGGCCCACCCTTTCACCGTTCCTCCGTCCTTCTGGCGCTGCTGTTCAGCACTCCCGTGCTGGCCGACGACCTGTTCCTGGAAAACCAGCCGCTGCCCGAGGTTTTGACCGCCACGCGGCTGAAACAATCCCCGGCGTCGGTCCCCGGCAGCATGACGGTGATCGACAACGAACTGATCAAGGCCAGCGGTGCCCGCGATATCGCCGAACTGCTGCGCCTGGTGCCGGGCATGATGGTCGGCTACACCAACGGCAACCAGGCGGCGATCAACTACCACGGCACCGATGCCAGCAATGCCCGGCGCATGCAGGTCCTGATCGACGGCCGCTCGGTGTATCGCGCAGGCCTGGCGACCGTGGACTGGAGCGACATTCCGGTGGCCATGGAGGATATCGAGCGCATCGAGGTCTTCAGGGGGCCGAACACCGTCAGCTATGGCGCCAATGCGCTGATGGCGGTGGTCAACATCCTGACCAAGTCGCCCGGCAGTACCCACGGTTCGCGGCTCAAGGTCACCCGTGGCGGGCGCGGCATCAATGACTGGTATGCCAGCCAAGGCGTGGGCTGGGACACCGGTGACCTGCGCCTGTCGATGTCCGGCCAGCAGGACGACGGTTTCGACAGCGATCGCATCGGTGCCGACTACCGCGACAGCCGACGCCTGAACCGCTTCAACCTGTCGGTCAGCCAGATGCTCAACGACAGCCAGAGCATCGACTGGCAGTTGAATGCGAAGGAAGGCACCAACCAGCGGCCCTACACCTACAAGGCGGTGTTTCCCGATATCCAGGAGGCCGGCAACAACTCCGACGTGGTGGCCAAGGACTACGCCGGTTCCCTGCGCTGGAACCTCGACCTCAGCCCGCAGCACAGCCTGTACGTACAGGGTTCGGCCCAGCACTGGGACCGCCAGCAGATCTGGCGCGCCTGTGATGCCAAGGTGTCGTTCAGCCCGCAATTGACCCAGTTGTGGCAGCTCAACCCCAACTACGCGGAAAACCTGGCGCGCCACATGACCAGCTACTCGGTCGGCAGCCCACCGCCCGGCAGCGCCAGTGAACAGGCCCTGGCCAACCAGGTACTGGACCAGTGGTTCAACCAGGGCGCCAATCAGTCGGTCTGCGGCGATATCGACCAGAGCACCCGTGAGACCCGCTACGACCTCGAATTGCAGGACACCCTGAGCCTGTCGGACAGCCTGCGCCTGGTCAGCGGCATGAACTATCGTTATGACCGGGCAGATTCCGAAACCTATTTCAACGGCACCCTCGACGACAACACCTGGCGCCTGTTCGGCCAGCTCGAGTGGCGGGCCAGCGAACACTGGCTGCTCCAGGGCGGCGCCATGTACGAATACACGCAACTGACCGGCGACTCGCTGACCCCGCGCTTCGCCGTCAACTACCTGATCAACCCGCGCCATGGCCTGCGCGCGGTGTATTCGGAAGCCATCCGCTCGCCGGACATGTTCGAGAACAACGTCAACTGGAGCTACCGGGTGACCAACCTGGACTCACCGACCTACGGTCAGAACAGCGGCCAGTATTTCGTCAGGACCCGCGGCCCGGGCAACCTCGACAAGGAGCTGATGCGCTCGCGGGAGCTGGGCTACAACGGTTTCTTCGCGGATATCGGGCTGAATCTCGACGTGAAGCTGTTCTACGACGAAATCACCTCGATGGTCAGTACGCCCCTGCGCAACAACCAGTTCATCGCCAGCAATGCCAACAACGCACGCTTCACCGGCAGCGAAACCCAGCTCGACTGGCGCCTGGGCAGCGCCGACCGGCTGCGCCTGACCTACGCCTATGTCGATGTGCAGGCCAGCAATCCTGCCGATGCCCAGTTTACCGCACGCAACAGCGGCTCGGCCGGCTGGATGCGCGACTGGGGCAAGGGCTGGTCAAGCTCGCTGTTCTACTATGGCGACGATGCGATCAACCGGTATCGTTTCGAGCGGGTCGACCTGCGTGTCGCCAAGCGCATTCCCTTGCACAGGGCCAGCCTGGAACTGGCCGGGGTGATGCAGCAGCGTCTGGACAACCAGCCCCTCACCTGGCCCGACAACAACTATGACCAGCGCCAGGTTCTCTACTTCAGCGCCGAGCTGGAATTCTGAGCATGAGCGAGTCAAGGATGACACGGGGCTGCACGAGTTGGCTGCCAAAGCTGGCCGCGTGCCTGCTGGCCCTGCTGGTTTGCCACCCCCTGCCCCAGGCGCGGGCTGCCGATGTGCTGCTCACCGGCGTCGAGGATAGTCCCGGCGTGCAGGGTTTCGCCAGCGCCCTGGCGCAGCAGCGCCCCGAGGACCAGGTGCGCTTCGTGCCTTTCGGCCAACTGCCGCCCCCGAGCAAGCTGCCAGCCGGCACGCGGCTGATCCTGCTCGACCCGCCCAGCCTCGACTGGCGCCTGGCCGACCACCAGGGCCCACCGACCCTGGTGCTGCGCATCAGCCGCCTGCAAGCGCGCCAGCGCCTGGGCGAGCAACAGCCGAGCCAGCTCAGCCTGCTCTGGAGCGACCCGCCGCCCTGGCGGCAACTGCACCTGATCCGCGCCGTGCTGCCACAGGCGCGCCGGGTCGGCGTGCTGTACGACGCGGACAGCGAGTTCCTGCTCGGCGAACTGCGCCAGGCTGCCCGGCCACTGGACCTGGAGATCGTCGCCGAGCGCTGGGACAACACCGCCGACAGCCGCCCGCTGCAGAACCTGTTGCGCAACAGCGATGTGCTGCTGGGGATCGACGATCCGACGCTGTACAACCCCAAGACCGCGAAAAACCTGCTGCTGAGCAGCTATGCCCGGCAACTGGCGCTGATCGGGCCGAACGCCGGCTTCGTCAGGGCCGGCAGCCTGGCCAGCAGCTACAGCGACCAGAACGATTGGCTGGCGATCCTCGACAGCCTGCTCGACAAGCCGCCCTCCAGTTGGCCGCGCGCACTCTATCCACCACGGTTCAAGGTACTGAGCAATCCACAGGTTGCCCGCTCGCTGAGCCTCGAGGTGATCGACGAAGCGTCCGTCGCCACCCGGCTGGCCGAAGGAGAACCCCACCCATGAATCTTCGCCGGCACTGGGGTATCAACGCCCGTACCCAGATGATCAGCCTCGGCCCGGCGCTGTTGCTGACCCTGCTGCTGATCAGTTTCTTTACCTTCGTACGGATTCAGGACCTGCGCCAGGAACTCAACCACACCGGTCAGCTGATCGCCAACCAGTTGGCCCCGGCGACCGAGTACGGCGTCATATCCGGTAACAATGACGTTCTCGAAACCCTGATGAAGGCCAGCCTGACCACCCCGCACGTGCGTTTCCTCGAAGTGCAGGACCGCAGCAACAACATCCTGGTGTATGTCGAGCAACCGGCCGAGAGCCATAGCCGCTCCCAGCAGGTCGAGATTTTCCAGGCACCGGTGCGCCTGCAGCGGATCAAGCTCGACAGCGATTTCCTGCAGGGTACCTACGCCAATCCGACCGTGACCGGCGAGGACTATCTCGGCCGCGTGATCGTCGGCATGTCCAACGGCGCCTTCAACCAGCGCCAGCAGGAAATCCTGCTCAAGGCGGGGATCCTCGCGCTGTTCGCCCTGCTCTTCACCTTCCTGCTGGCCCGCCGCCTGGCGGCCAATCTGTCGCAACCGATCAGCGCCATGGGCCATGCGGTCAAGGCCATCCAGCAGGGCGACTACAAGACCCCGCTGCCAGTGCCGGATGACACCGAACTGGGTGATCTGGCACGCCATATCAACAACCTCGCCAGCGGCCTCGAACAGGCCAGCCGCGAACAGCACCAGGCCATTGCCCAGTTGATCCAGACCCGCGAGGAAGCGGAACGGGCGAACAACGCCAAGTCCGACTTCCTGGCGATGATGAGCCATGAACTGCGCACACCGATGAACGGCGTGCTGGGCATGCTGCAACTGCTCGAAACCACGGACATGAGCGAGGAACAGGCCGAATATGCGGCGCTGGCTTCGGAATCCACCGAGCACCTGCTCAAGGTCATCAACGACATTCTCGACTTCTCGCGGATCGAGCGTTCGGCACTGGAGCTGGAACACATCCCGTTCGGCCTCGGCGAACTGATCAGCAGTTGCGTCCAGGCCTTCCAGCACAGCGCCGTGCAACGCGGCCTGCAGTTGAACCTGCAGTTCCCGCCGGGCCTGGAGCGGCTGCAGGTCAAGGGCGACCCGACACGGATCCGGCAGATCCTGGTCAACCTAGTGGGCAACGCGCTGAAATTCACCGAGCACGGCAGCGTCAGCATCGAACCGGCCTGGCAGAGCCTGGATGACGAGGTGATCTGGTTCAGTTGCACGGTACGCGACAGCGGCATCGGCATTTCCGCCGAACGCCTGGAACTGATGTTCAACGCATTCCAGCAGGCCGACAGCTCGATTTCCCGGCGCTATGGCGGCACCGGCCTGGGCCTGCCGATCGCCCGGACCCTGGCCGAACGCATGGGCGGCACCCTCCACGCGCGCAGCGAAGAGGGCCAGGGCTCGGTGTTCACCCTGGAAATCCCGCTGGCCCTGCACCGCGTGGCCGAACCGGAAAACCTGCCACAGTTGCTGGCCGGGCACGGCGAAGGACGCAAGGTGATGCTGGTCGAGGACAACCCGGTAAACCAGACGGTGATCGAAGCCATGTTGCGCAGCCTGGGCTTCGAGGTCAGCCTGGCCCATGACGGTGTCGAGGCGGTCGAGAAGGTCAGGAACGGCAGTTTCGCCGCCATTCTGATGGACTGCCGGCTACCGCTCGTCGACGGCTACGAGGCCACCCGGCAGATCCGCCAGCTCCACGACGCCGCCCGATTGCCGATCATCGCCCTGACCGCGAATGCCCTGCAGGGCGACCGCGAACAGTGCCTGCAGGCGGGGATGAACGATTATCTGGCCAAGCCCTTCAAACGCACCGATCTGCAGCAGATTCTGCAGCGCTGGGTGCCCTGAATACGACGTGCGACTGGCGTGAAAGGCGAAAGTGCGGCAGTCTTAGGCACCCGAACGAGCCGTGAGAGCGGCTTGATTTAAAATTTCAGTGCACAAGTGTACATTCATGTCCCTTGTGCTGTGACTTTCACTACAACGCAATAGTCTATGAGTAGGCTGTCGATTCGAGGCATGAGGGCTTCGATCGGCCGGGAAGCTACACCCCACCCTGCCGCATGGAACTATTGAGGAGCTCGCATGACCAAACAAAACGCCTTTACCCGGGAAGAACTGCTGCGCTGCAGTCGCGGTGAGCTGTTCGGCCCAGGTAACGCGCAACTGCCCGCCCCGAACATGCTGATGGTGGATCGCATCACCCATATCGGCGAAGAGGGTGGCAAGTACGGCAAGGGTGAATTGGTCGCCGAGCTGGATATCACTCCGGACCTGTGGTTCTTCGCCTGCCACTTCGAAGGCGATCCGGTGATGCCGGGCTGCCTGGGCCTCGACGCCATGTGGCAACTGGTCGGTTTCTTCCTCGGCTGGCAGGGCCTGCCAGGCCGTGGCCGCGCCCTAGGTTCGGGCGAAGTGAAATTCTTCGGCCAGGTACTGCCGACCGCCAAGAAGATCACCTACAACATTCATATCAAGCGCGTCCTCAAAGGCAAGCTGAACATGGCCATCGCCGACGGTTCGGTCAGTGTCGACGGACGCGAAATCTACACTGCCGAAGGCCTACGGGTCGGCGTGTTCACCTCCACTGACAATTTCTAAGGGTTATCCGCATGCGCCGCGTCGTTATCACTGGTCTGGGCATCGTTTCTTGCCTGGGCAATGACAAAGAGACCGTCTCCGCTAACCTGCGTGCAAGCCGCCCTGGCATCCGCTACAACCCGGAATATGCCGAAATGGGTCTGCGTAGCCAGGTTTCCGGCTCCATCGACCTCAACCTCGAAGAACTGATCGACCGCAAGATCTATCGCTTCGTCGGCCACGCGGCGGCCTACGCCTACCTGGCCATGAAGGACGCGATCGCCGACTCCGGCCTGAGCGAAGAGCAGGTCTCCAACCCGCGTACCGGTCTGATCGCCGGTTCCGGCGGCGCGTCGACCCTGAACCAGATGGAAGCGCTGGATACCCTGCGTGAAAAAGGCGTCAAGCGTGTCGGTCCGTACCGCGTGACCCGCACCATGGGCAGCACCGTTTCCGCGTGCCTGGCCACGCCCTTCAAGATCAAGGGCCTGAACTACTCGATCTCCTCCGCCTGCGCCACCAGTGCCCACTGCATCGGTACCGCCATGGAGCAGATCCAGATGGGCAAGCAGGACATCGTCTTCGCCGGTGGCGGTGAAGAAGAGCACTGGAGCCAGTCGTTCCTGTTCGACGCCATGGGCGCCCTGTCCACCCAGTACAACGACACGCCGGAGAAAGCTTCCCGTGCCTACGATGCCAAGCGTGACGGTTTCGTCATCGCCGGCGGTGGCGGCATGGTGGTGGTCGAGGAACTGGAACACGCCCTGGCCCGCGGCGCGAAGATCTACGCCGAAATCGTCGGCTACGGCGCGACCTCCGACGGCTACGACATGGTTGCGCCAAGCGGCGAAGGCGCTGTGCGCTGCATGCAGATGGCGATGTCCACCGTTGACGGCCCGATCGACTACCTGAACACCCACGGCACCTCGACTCCGGTCGGCGACGTCGCGGAAATGAAGGGCGTGCGTGAAGTCTTCGGCGACAAGGCACCGCTGATCAGCTCGACCAAGAGCCTGTCCGGCCACTCCCTGGGCGCTGCCGGCGTACACGAGGCGATCTACTGCCTGCTGATGATGGAAGGCAACTTCATTGCCGGTTCCGCCAACATCGAAGAGCTGGATCCGGAAGTCGCCGACCTGCCGGTACTGACCAAGACTCGCGAAGACGTCAAGCTGAACAACGTGATGAGCAACAGCTTCGGCTTCGGCGGCACCAACGCCACCCTGGTCCTGAAACGCTGGCAGGGCAAGTAAGCCCGGCCTGATCGCGATCTGAAAAACGCCCCGACTGGTTCGGGGCGTTTTTTTTGCCAGTTGCAGCCTCCTCACGGATGCCCGGCACAACCCCTGTGATCCATGTCTTCAGCCCCTGATCACGCCATGCAGCCCGCCTGACGTTCAACCCTGGTGGCAATCAGCAGTTTTGCCTTGGACGAAAGAGTGATATCAACCCCCTGAGAAGCCCGATGCCTGTGCCAGGATGGTTCCGGCCACGAAATAAGCTGAACACCGTCACAACGCCGTGCTCTATTAAGGTTAGAAGGGTTTTCCCACCACTGTCTCCAGGAGGTTCATCATGACCATCACCATCAACACCGAATCCAGCGAAGGTTTTCGCCATAGTGTGCAGATCGATGATCACCAGTTGTTCACCGATGTGCCCAAAAGCGTGGGCGGCGAAGGCTCCGCACCGGAACCCCACGACTACTTCGACACGGCACTGGGTACCTGCAAGGCACTGACGCTCAAGCTGTATGCACAGAAGAAAGGCATCCCGCTGACCGGCGTCACCGTCGAGGTCAAGCGTGACAGCAGCCAGGAGCAGAAAGGCAAGTATGGCCTGCAGGTCAAGCTGACCCTCAAGGGCGTGTTGAGCGACGCCCAGCGCGAGGAGTTGCACAAGGTCGCCGACCGCTGCCCGATTCACAAACTGATGACCAGCACCGACGTCAGCATCGAGACCCTGCTGGCCGAAGGGGCCTTCAGCCAGTAGGGGCAACACCGCAAAAGCGGGTTATGCTTTGCGCATTACCCGCCCAGCCTGGAACCCCCATGAGTACACCGTTGGTGATTCGTCCCCGTGCCGAGGATGTCGAAGGTCAACCGATCCTGCGCCCCCTGCCCTCGGCTCAGTGCCGCAGTGTCGGCCCCTTCGTGTTTTTCGATCACATGCTGGAGACCCGCTACCCACCGGGCAGCGGCATGGATATCCGGCAGCACCCGCATATCGGTCTGTCGACCCTGACCTATCTGTTCGAAGGCCAGTTGCAGCACAAGGACAGCCTGGGTTCCGACCAGCGGGTCGGCCCCGGCGAAGTGAGCTGGATGACTGCCGGCAGCGCCATTGCCCATGTCGAGCGTACCCCGGCCGAGCTGACCGCCAGTGGCTCCGTGCTGCATGGCCTGCAGGTCTGGCTGGCTTCGCCCAGGGAGCATGAACAGGGAGCTGGCCACTACAGCCATCACCCCGCCGCCAGCCTGCCGACCAGCGAGAACCTGGGGGTCAGGATCCGCCTGATTGCCGGCACTGGCTTCTGCCTGACGTCACCGGTACCGGTGCTGTCGCCAACGGTCTATGCCGAGGTGCTGATGGAGCCGGCGACCACCCTGCGGGTACCCGATGAGCATGAGGAACGGGCGCTGTATGTGCTGAAGGGCGATGTGGAGCTGGATGGCGAACGCCTGGAGCCGCTCAGCCTGGTGGTTCTGTCCCGCGGCGAAAGCCCGACGCTGGCGGCCGAAGGCGAGGTGCACCTGGTTCTGATCGGTGGCGCACCGCTGGACGGGCCGAGAAGAATGAACTGGAACTTCGTGGCCAGCGATCCGGTACTGATCGACCAGGCCCGTGCGCGCTGGGCCGCCGGGGACTGGCCGCGGGTGCCGGGGGAAAATGGGCGTATCGAGTTACCCGTACGGCCTTAGAGCCTCTGGCGCTCCGGCAGTGCTCTCAAGACCGCGCCAACCGGAAAGCCTGTGGGGGCAGGATTCATCCGCGAAGCGTTCAGCGACCTTGAGGGGTCTATCGCGGATAAATCCGGCGCCACAGGGACGGCTCGTGCTCTAGAAAGACAGAGGCCTCAGCCCGCGAACACTTCTTCCAGCAGGTTGTGCATGGCGGTGAAGGACCGGCAGGCGGTCTTCGCGTCATACATCATCTTGCCCGGCACATTGGCATGCGGATCGGTGAACGAATGCACCGCGCCGCCGTAGCTGAGCAGTTGCCAGTCGACCCCGGCGGCATTCATTTCCTCTTCGAAGGCCGGCAGTTGCTCGCGCGGCACCAGCGGATCGGACGCGCCATGCAGCACCAGCACCGAGCCCTTGATGTTGTGGGCATCCGCCGGGTTGGGCGTGTCCAGCGTACCGTGGAAGGAGACGGCGGCCTTCAGCGGCGCACCGGTACGGGCCAGTTCCAGCGAGCAGCAGCCGCCGAAGCAGAAACCGAAGGTGGCCAGCTTCGAGCTGTCGACCGGCGCCAGGACCTGCCCCTGCAGCGCTTCGAACGCGGCCTGCATGCGCTTGCGCAGCTCGGCCCGATCGTTCTTCAGCGGCATCATCGCCGCACCGGCTTCATCGCCGTTCTGCGGACGTACCGACTGGCCGTAGAGGTCGGCGACCAACACCACATAACCCTTGGCCGCCACCGACTGGGCGATCTTTTCCGCACCGGCGCTGACGCCCATCCAGTTCGGCGCCATCAGCAGGCCCGCACGCGCGCCCTTGTGGCTGGCATCGAAGGCCAGGCGACCTTCATAGGACTGGCCATCGACCTGATAGACCACGGAACTGACAGTGATTTGGCTCATTACATACTCCGTAAGGACATCCCAAAAATGAAAAACCCGCCGAAGCGGGTTTTTCTACAGCGTTATCAGACCGACAGCTCAACCAGCAGCTTGTTCAGTCGGCGCACGTAGGCCGCCGGGTCCTTCAGGCTGTCGCCGGCCGCCAGGGCCGCCTGGTCGAGCAGGATGTGCGACAGGTCGCCAAAACGGTCTTCATCCGGCTCGGCGTCGAGCTTCTCGATCAGCGGATGGCTCGGGTTGAATTCGAAGATCGGCTTGGAATCCGGCACCTTCTGCCCGCTGGCCTCGAGGATCTGGCGCATCTGCAGGCCCAGGTCCTGCTCGCCGATCGCCAGGATAGCCGGCGAATCGGTCAGGCGATGGGAAACCCGCACTTCGCTAACGGCGTCGCCCAAGGCGGTCTTGAGGCGCTCCACCAGGCCTTCCTTGCTCTTGGCAACTTCCTCGGCAGCCTTCTTGTCCTCTTCCGAGTCCAGGTTGCCCAGGTCCAGGTCGCCACGGGCGACGTCGACGAAGCTCTTGCCATCGAATTCGTTGAGGTAGCTCATCAGCCACTCGTCGATACGGTCGGTCAGCAGCAGCACTTCGATGCCTTTCTTGCGGAAGACTTCCAGGTGCGGGCTGTTCTTGACCTGAGCGTAGGTTTCGCCGGTGAGGTAGTAGATCTTGTCCTGACCTTCCTTGGCACGCGCCAGGTACTCGGCCAGCGACACAACCTGCTCGCCGTCGTCGCCGTGAGTCGAGGCGAAACGCAGCAGGCCGGCAATTTTTTCCTTGTTGGCGAAGTCTTCGGCCGGACCTTCCTTCATGACCTGGCCGAAGTTCTTCCAGAAGCCCTTGTACTGCTCAGGCTCGTTCTTCGCCAGTTTTTCCAGCATGTCGAGAACACGCTTGGTCAGTGCCGACTTCATCGAATCGATGATCGGGTCTTTCTGCAGGATTTCCCGCGAAACGTTCAGGGACAGGTCATTCGAATCGACCACACCCTTGATGAAACGCAGGTACAGCGGCAGGAAGGATTCGGCCTGGTCCATGACGAATACGCGCTGCACGTAGAGTTTGAGGCCCTTCGGCGCTTCACGCTGGTACAGGTCGAACGGCGCACGGGCCGGCACGTAAAGCAGCGAGTTGTATTCCAGCTTGCCTTCGACCTTGTTGTGGCTCCAGCTCAGCGGGTTCTCATAGTCATGGGCGATGTGCTTGTAGAACTCCTGGTACTCCTCGTCCTTGACCTCGGTACGCGGACGGGTCCACAGGGCGCTGGCGCGGTTGACGGTTTCCCACTCCTGCGCCGGCTTCTCTTCGCCTTCGGCGGCCGCGGCTTCCTTCGGCAGTTCGATCGGCAGGGCGATGTGGTCGGAGTACTTCTTGATGATGTTGCGCAGGCGCCAGCCGTCGGCGAACTCTTCCTCACCGGACTTCAGGTGCAGGACGATACGGGTACCACGGTCGGCCTTGTCGATAGTGGCGACTTCGAACTCGCCCTCGCCCTTCGACGACCAGTGCACACCTTCACTGGCCGCAAGGCCTGCACGGCGGCTGAAGACTTCGACCTGCTCGGCGACGATGAAGGCCGAGTAGAAGCCCACGCCGAACTGACCGATCAGGTGCGAGTCCTTCTTCTGGTCGCCGGAGAGGTTTTTCATGAAGTCGGCAGTGCCGGATTTGGCGATGGTCCCCAGGTGGGTGATCACATCGTCACGGCTCATGCCGATACCGTTGTCTTCGAGGGTGACGGTCTTGGCGTCCTTGTCGAAGCTCACACGGATTTTCAGTTCGGCGCCACCTTCCAGCAACTCGGGCTTGGACAGGGCTTCGAAACGCAATTTGTCGACGGCGTCGGAGGCGTTGGAGATCAATTCGCGCAGGAAGATCTCCTTGTTCGAATACAACGAATGGATCATGAGGTGCAGCAATTGCTTCACCTCGGTCTGGAAGCCCAGGGTTTCCTTTTGAGTTTCCACACTCATGGTCATCAAACTCCAATTGGATGGCAATGGCCGCCCATGCAGGCGTTGGCGGCGGGTTGTCATCAAAGTTGGGGACTGCCACGGGGATTTCAAGAGCCCGGTAACGCTTCCTCGATCTTGAAGTGAGCACGGGCGGTGGCGATCGGTTCGGCCTCGGTGCTCTGCCAGGCGGTAACGGCAACGTTCGCCACCCGCCGTCCCTGGCGGCAGACCTGGCACTTGGCATAGGTATCGCGAAACTGCCCGGCCCGCAGGTAGTCGACGGAAAAATCGATGACCTTGGGCACTCCCGGCGAGCCGGTGAACACCAGCAGATGCAACGCCGCCGCCAGCTCCATGAACCCGGCAATGACCCCGCCATGAATCGCCGGCAACAGGGGGTTGCCGATATTGTCCTTGCTGGCCGGCAGGCGGAACAGCAACTCGTCACCCAGGCGCGAGCACTCGATGCCGATCAGCCCGGCATAGGGAATCCGTTGCAGCAGTTGGCCGTAGTCGCCCTGCTGATGGGCCTGCTGGAGTTGCTCCTTGAAATCCTGGCTCATGCCGAATCCCCACTGATCGAACTGCCGAAACTGCGACTGCCCTTGAGGCCCTTGCCCATGCGCATGAAGGTACCGACTACATGGGCGATGGGGTTGGCCGGATCGCCCTGATAGGCATGCCCCCGGGCAAAGATGATGTCACGGGTCACCCGATAGCATTCGGCGTAGCCATGGACATCCTGGCCGGGCTCGGCCGGGTGCATGTAGTCGATGCGCAGGTCGAGAGTCGGACAGACCTCGAACTCCGGCAGCACGCACAGTGTGGCCATGCCACAGGCGGTATCCATCAGCGAACTCAGGGCGCCGCCGTGGATCACGCCGGTCTGCGGATCACCGACGATTCCCGCGCTGTAGGGCAGGATCAGGGTCAGCCCGCGATCGTCGACGCTGTGCAGCCGCAGCCCGAGAACCTGGCAATGCCGGAGGGCACTGAGAAAGCGTGTGGCGCGCTCAAAAACGGCGGTTTGGCTCATGGACGACAATCCTCATCGGGGTACCTGCAGCGACAAACTCTGGGCACTGGAAAAAGTTCCGTGCCTCAAGCACTTATATATCTTTGGAAATAAAGGAACTTAAGCCATCGGCGGGCGTTCAAAAGGCCAGTAGTCACTATTTCCACAAAGGAGCAACACCCCCATGCGTAAGACTTTAGCTATTGCCTTGATGCTGACCGCTTCTCTGGGTCTCGCTGCCTGCGATAAGAAATCCGAGGACAAAGCTCAAGACGCAAACCAACACGCCGAGCAAGCTCAGCAAAAAATGAACGAAGCTCAGGATAAAGTGAACGAGGCCGCCAAGGAAAACGCCGAAGCTGCCAAAGCTCAGGCTGAATCGAACAAGGCGGCGGCCGAAGAAGGTGCCAAGGAAGCGACCGGCTCCTGAGGCTGGAGGCTCGCCGCGCAACGCTCGACAACACCATGAAAAGCCCGCTGAATGCGGGCTTTTTTTCGCCTGCTGATTTCCTCTTCGAGCATTTCCTTTGCCTCAAGGCTTCAGAAAGCGAGGATATTTACCATACGCAGCAGCCTTGAAACATGTTGACATATTGAATGAGCAGTCAGATAATCTAGAGCAATAGGATATAAAGATTCAAAAAATCTTTGGTTTGACTGCCGTACGTAGACTAACCAAGGGAGCACGGACGCGCACTCACTGAAGGCAGTCAACATGACGACCTCGAGCTATTATGGAAAATGGCACGATGGCTGGTACCTTTGTGCCAGCCTGACCACAGCGGTAGTGGTTGCCGCCTTGGCAATACTCGCTATCGAGCCTGACATCACAGGCATACGCAATGTCGCGGTGTTCTCGGCACGTTGCGCCCTCTTCCTGTTCTGTACGGTATTCGCCTGCGGCGCACTCCATACGCTATGGCCGACTCCCCTGACCCAATGGCTCAAACGCAACCGCCGTCACCTGGGTGTAGCCTTCGCAATGGCGCATACCGTGCACCTGTCGGCAGTCGTTGCCTTTGCCATTGAAGCACCGACACTCTTCGATACGGCAAAGCCGCCGTTTGTCTTCAGCATTCTGGGCGCTATCGGCTATCTGTTCATGTATGCAATGGTCGCCACATCCTTTGACCGCACCGCAACCTGGTTGGGACGCCCACTTTGGCAATTACTCCATTGGGTTGGAAGTTACTACCTGTGGTCAATGTTCATTTCAGCATTCACCATCTATACCCTTCACCGCCCCACAATTGAACTTCATGTCATCCTCTGCGTAGGCCTACTGCTTATTGCCTACGGATTACGGATAGCCGTCAGGACCAAGCGTTCACAACTTAAAGTACAGGGCACCGCTGCACACTGAACAGCCCCCTGCTGCCATCAAGTTTTCGCTCGCACCATGGATCAATTTTCGTTATTCGATAATTGCAAGGAGTTTATCTGTGCCTCTTTCCCACAGTTCAAAAAATAGAATCGCCTTGGCAGCCATTTGCCTGGCGTCCTTGATGTTCGGCCTGGAGATATCAAGCGTGCCGGTTATCCTGCCCGGACTGGAAACAGTATTGCAGGCTGACTTCAAACAAATGCAATGGATCATGAACGCTTACACCATTGCCTGTACGACCATCATGATGGCCACTGGAACCCTGGCTGATCGATTTGGCCGTCGTCGTGTTTTTATCATCAGCATCCTGGCCTTTGGTATCACCTCACTGATCTGCGGCCTGGCACAGAACGTGTCGGTACTGATTGCCAGCCGATTCCTGCAGGGGCTGGCCGGCGGCGCCATGCTGATCGCGCAGGTCGCCATCCTGTCCCATCAGTTCCAGGAGGGGCGTGAAAGAAGCAAAGCCTTTGGCGCCTGGGGAATTGTGTTCGGCATGGGCCTGGGCTTCGGCCCGATCATCGGCGGCCTGATCGTAGCCATCTCCAGTTGGCAGTGGGTCTTCCTGGTCCATGTACTGATTGCCGTGGTGACCCTCTTTCTGGTCTTTGCAGGTGTCGAAGAGTCACGAGATCCACAAGCGCGCAAACTGGACAGCCTGGGTATCGTCACGCTGTCGCTGGCAGTCTTCGGCCTGGCCTACTACATCACCCAGGGACCGGATCTCGGGTTTGGCAGTACACAGGCACTCGGCATCCTGGCCGCGACAATCGCCAGTTTCGTGGTGTTCCTTTACGCGGAAAAAAACCATTCCCACCCCATGTTCGACTTCTCGGTATTCAAAATCCGAAATTTCTCAGGTGCCCTGCTGGGATCGATCGGCATGAACTTCAGCTTCTGGCCGTTCATGATCTATCTGCCCATCTATTTCCAGAGCGGGTTGGGCTACGACCCGGTCACCGCCGGCCTGGCACTGCTCGCCTACACCCTGCCGACCCTGGTGTTCCCACCTGTCGGTGAACGGCTGGCCCTTCGCTACCGTCCAGGCGTCGTCATTCCTTGCGGGCTCTTTACCATCGGCCTGGGCTTCATGCTGATGAAATATGGCAGCAGCGTAGAACATGCCAGCTGGTTGACCATGTTGCCTGGTTGTCTCGTGGCCGGTATCGGCCTGGGCATCACCAACACTCCCGTTACCAATACCACGACGGGCTCCGTGGACAGCAGCCGCGCAGGCATGGCGTCCGGCATAGACATGAGCGCCCGGATGATTTCGCTGGCAATCAACATTGCACTGATGGGGCTTATTCTCGCCCAAGCCGTCTATACCCAGTTGAAACAGAATATTCCCGGCAACATCGACGAAGCACAACTGCATGCACTGGCCGAGTCCATTTCCTCCGGAAATACCATTTCCAATACCGTAGCATCATCGACAGCCATACATGACGCTCTCAGTTATGGTTTTGGTGTATTGATGTTATATGGTGGAATTGGCGTTTGGCTGCTGGCAACCTTCAGCCTGGTAATATTTGCACCACAATCAAAACGTTACCTGGCAACCAACCAGTAAACCCTTACAAGAAATAATTTAATAATAAAAGCCTCCCCTTTCATGGCGGAGGCAAACTTATAGCCTGCCTGCCAAAAGCATAAAAGCAAAATAACAAAACAAATAAACTAGGGAGCAAATTATGTGTGGAATCACAGGCTGGGTTTCGTACGGCCAGGATTTGAGTTTTCAGCGCCATGTCCTGCAAGACATGACCGATACCATGGCCCTGCGCGGCCCCGATGCTGAAGGCCTATGGATCAGCGGCCCCGTTGGCTTTGGCCACCGCCGCCTATCGGTCATCGATCTGGAAGGTGGTCGCCAGCCAATGCTGGCCAAGGACAAGCGCGGGCAGGACGCCGCGGTCATCACCTACAGCGGCGAGGTCTACAACTTCCAGGAACTGCGCACGGAACTCCGTTCCCGAGGTCACAGGTTCCTGACACTCAGCGACACCGAGGTGGTACTGACAGCCTATCTTGAATGGGGCGAAGCCTTTGTCGAACACCTTAACGGAATCTATGCCTTCGCTATCTGGAACATCCATACCCAACAACTGCTGCTGGTTCGTGACCGTGCAGGCGTCAAACCGCTGTTCTACTACCCAACCCGTGACGGGGTGATATTCGGCTCAGAACCCAAGGCACTGCTTGCCAACCCACTGGTGCCACGCAGAGTCAAGGCCGACGGGCTGCGTGAGATCCTGGAAATGGTCAAGACACCAGGGCATGCAGTCTTTGAAGGCATGCGCGAAGTCTTACCCGGTGAATGGGTACGATTGACCCGTGACGGGCTCACCACTCGACGCTACTGGCAATTGGAGGCTCGTGAGCATGAGCATGATCTTGAGCAGACGATAAGCCACACCCGTGACCTACTGGAAGACATCGTCGGCCGCCAGGTCGTAGCCGATGTTCCACTGTGCAGTCTGCTGTCCGGTGGACTCGACTCCTCGATCATTACCGCGCTCGCATCGAAGAAGCTGCTGCAAAGCGGCAAAGGCAACATCCGGTCTTTTTCCCTCGAGTTCCGCGACCACGGCCAGGACTTTGTCGCCAATAACTTCAACCTCACCCCAGATGCCCCTTTTGTCAAAGCACTGGTGGAGCAGATCCACTCCACCCATGAAGAGGTCATTCTCGACAGCGCGCTGATGGCCGATCCGCAACTACATGCCAAGGTCGTCCGCGCACTGGACCTGCCCCCGGCTTTCTGGGGCGACATGTGGCCTTCGCTTTACCGGCTCTTCGAGGAGGTACGCAAGCACTCCACCGTAGCCCTTTCGGGGGAAGCGGCCGACGAGCTGTTTGGCGGATATCGCTGGTTCCACGATCCGCAGGCCATTTCGGAAAACTTCTTCGGCTGGATGACCTCGGCGACAGGTAAGTACTTCGACGGCAAAGCCCTGCTCGCTCCCGATCTGGTCAAGAAACTCGACATACAGACCTTTCTGAAAGACAGCTACGCCCAAGCAATCAGTGAAGTTCCCGCTCTGCCAGGGGAAAGTGCCCTGAACAAGCGTATGCGCCAGGAAACCTATGTACACCTAACGCGCTGCATGCAGATCATGCTGGACCGAAAGGACCGCATGAGCATGGCGGTAGGTCTGGAGGTCCGAGTGCCCTTCTGCGATCACCGCCTTATTGACTATGCCTTCAATATTCCATGGGAAATGAAGGCCTTCGATGGTCGGGAAAAGAGCATTCTGCGCGCTGCCGCAAAGGATCTGCTTCCCGCCTCCATTCTTGACCGCATCAAGAACCCCTATCCCGCGACACAGGACCCTGCCTACGAGAAACAACTGAGGGCTTCCATGAAGCAGATCCTCGACAATCCGCACGCGCCCGCCAAGCCACTGCTGGATACCCAACTGATCCAGCAGGTACTGAGCACGGAAGTCGGTGCATCGTCCCCACGCCAGAACCGGATCGGAATGGAAATGGCCATTGGCCTCAATACCTGGCTGGACGAGTACGACGTCACTTTGGACATTTGATTCCAAAGACAGGATCGCCTTTCCCGGGCATCGATTTGTACCGGGACTCAGCTTCGATTTCCCCTTTCAGGAGAGGGCTCATGGACGACAACCAAGTGTGGGCATTCAAACCCTATACCCGACAGACCATTCGCAACGCACCACAATGGACACGCTTTTCGGCGGACCAGAGAGAAGTCATTGAGGTCGTCTCCCTGGTCATGCCATTTCGAGTCAATAACTACGTGCTCGACGAGTTGATCGACTGGGACAACATTCCCGACGACCCCATCTACCGGCTGACCTTTCCTCACCGCGATATGCTGCGCGAGCATGAATACACGGCACTGCGCGACCTGCTCGAAGCCGGCGCGCCACAAGCGGATATAGACGCACAGGTACACACTATCCGTGAGCGGATGAACCCGCATCCCGCTGGTCAGATGACACATAACGTGCCTCGCCTGAATGGCAAGCCCGTGCCCGGAATCCAGCATAAATACCAGGAAACCGTGCTGTTCTTCCCCAGTGCCGGACAGACCTGCCACGCGTATTGCACCTTCTGCTTCCGCTGGCCGCAGTTCGTCGGCATGGATGACCTGAAGTTCAATGCCCGCAGCTCCGAGACGCTGGTCGAATACCTGAAGCAACACCCCGAAGTCACCGATGTCCTGATCACGGGTGGTGATCCCTTGATCATGAGCGCGCGAGCCTTGAAGGCCTACATAGAGCCATTGCTGGTCGAGGAACTGAGCCATATCCAGAACATTCGCATCGGCACCAAGTCCGTTGCCTACTGGCCACAGCGGTTCATCAGCGACAAGGATTCCCAAGACCTGCTGGGGCTATTCAAAAGTGTCATCGCCTCTGGCCGAAACCTGGCAATCATGGGGCACTACAACCACCCTCGCGAACTGAAACATCCCATTGCCCAGGCGGCGGTACGCAACATCCTGGCCACCGGCGCAACCCTGCGTATTCAGGCTCCGCTGATTCGCCATGTGAACGAGTCTCCCGAGGACTGGGCCGAACTGTGGACCACTGGCGTGCAATTGGGCGCCATCCCCTACTACATGTTCGTTGAACGCGATACCGGCCCCAGTGAGTACTTCAACCTGCCGCTGGCGCGTGCCTATGAAATATTTACCCAAGCCTATCGCACCATCTCAGGCTTGGCGCGAACGGTAAGAGGGCCGTCCATGAGCGCCTTTCCAGGCAAGGTCATGATTGACGGGATCACCGAAATCGCCGGGGAAAAGGTTTTCGTCCTGCAGTTTCTGCAAGCACGCAACCCCCTCTGGGTACGTCGCCCCTTTTTCGCCAGATTCGACCCCAAGGCCACCTGGCTCGATGAGCTGGTGCCGGCCTTTGGCGAAAAGCGCTTTTTCTTCGAACAACAGAATGCCGCCAACGACGCCGTGATACCGGTGGAGTTGATCGATGAAGACGAACTCCTGCTGGAAGGTACGGAATGAATCACTCTTCAGCCAATACAAATACTCCCCGGTATGAAGTCTTCGCATTGCGCTACGCCACCCATGGCGAACGTCGCAGCGCGGAAAACTACCTGGGGGATGACCCGCACGATGACATTTCCATGCCCCTGGATTTCTACGTATGGGTCATCCGGAACGAGCAGCGCACGATACTGGTAGACACCGGGTTCAGCGCTGAAATGGCCTCGCGTCGTAAACGACAGTACCTGCATTCCCCGGTTGAATTGCTGGAACGGCTGGATATCGAGGCCGGAGCGGTGCAGGACATCATCATCACGCACATGCACTACGACCACGCCGGCAACATCGGCGCCTTTGCCAATGCCAGACTGCACCTGCAGGAAGCAGAGATGGCCTATTGCACAGGTCGGTGCATGTGCCAGGCCCCACTGCGAAAGCCCTTCGAGGCACGTGATGTGGCTTCCGCCATCGAACGCCTCTATGCCGGGCGAATGGTGTTCGCCAACGGCGATAAAGACATCGCCCCCGGCATCAGCGTCCACTTGCTGGGCGGCCATACCGCCGGCCTGCAAGTAGTCCGGGTGAACACGGCTCGCGGTTTCATCGTGCTGGCCAGCGATGCTGCGCATTACTGGGACAACCTGCGCTCACGGCGTCCATTCCCGATCGTACTCAACGTAGCCGACATGCTCGAAGGTCACCAGCGCATCGAGGATCTGGCCGAGGGGCCACAGCACATCATCCCGGGTCACGATCCGGCGGTACGCCTGAAGTTCCCGGCCTGGCGCAATGAACCGGACATCGTCGCCCTGCACGAACATCCCGTTTCCATCCCCGCACCTGGTGCGGCGCCCTGGGTAAATGAATGAGCGGGCTCACACCAGCCCGGCACCGAACCTGGAGGTTCGAATGATACAGCCAGTGAAAATAGCGATCATCGGCATGGGGCCAAGAGGCCTGACCGTGCTGGAAAGGATGCTGGAAAATTCCCGAACGTTACCGGCAGGCATGCGATTGCAGGTCGAGATGTTCGACCCCCGCCCTCTCGGCGAGGGGGCCCATGACTCGCAGCAGCCCGATCACTTGTTGATCAATACCGTATCGTCACAGGTGACGATGTTCGCGCCGTCGAGCATCGCGGGAGCAGAGCAGGAGCTTTCCCTCGTAGAGTGGGCACGCCAGGAAGGTTATCGCCGGGTAGGGTCCCTGTATTGCCGGGCGGACGCCAACACGGGCGAGCCCATTACCGATGCGGACCACCTGCCACGCAGCCTGCTGGGCGAATACCTGGCATGGTTCTATAACCACCTTGCCCGGCAAATGCCTTCGAACATAACACTGGTGCCAAGACCCCACAGCGTCATCGACCTGATTCCCAGGGAAGCAGGCTACGAGGTGATCCTGGAGGGAGGAGAAGCCTGCCCGGTGGACTACGCCGTCATTACCACTGGGCATGGCAACCGCCAGCCGACCGATCAGGACCTGGAGTTTTCGGCATTTGCCGAACGACACGTCACGAACAACCGGCACCTGGACTATTTCCCCACTCCCTATCCCGTGCAATGCCTGGATCGTATCTCCCCGCTTGCAACCGTCGCCATCCAGGGCTTCGGCCTGACGGCACACGATGTGATTTCATCCCTGACCCTGGGACGAGGCGGACGCTACATCGAACATGAGGGGCGGCTCAAATACATCGCCTCCGGCGAGGAACCCGGGTTGCTGCTGTTTTCTCGCAACTGCCTGCCATTTGCCGCACGGGGCATCAACCAGAAAGGCTTGACCGGCAAGCATACCGGCCAGTTCTTCACTCCCGCCGCCATGTCGAGCCGACGCGAAGAGGTGCTATCCAATACGGGCAATCCCCAACTGGATTTTCGCCTCGACGTGTTGCCGCTGGTCATCAAGGAAATGGCCTATGCCTATCGAATAGCAGCAACAGGCAAACCGGTTGCGGTCGACGAATTCAACCCGACACCGGAGGAACTGGCAGCGATCAAAGCAATTCTATGGCCGCTAAATGGCCAATCATTCACGAGCCAGGAGGATTTCAGACACTTTTTTGAATCGCTGGTCCGTGAAGATCTCGAGCAAGCCCTCAAGGGCAACATCGGCAGTCCGGTAAAAGCAGCCACTGATGTGCTGCGAGACACCCGTGAAGCCTTGCGCACGGCTATCGAGTACAGCGGCCTGACGCCCTCTTCCCACAAGTATTTCGTGGAGCACTTCAACCCGATAACAAACCGGGTCTCCTTCGGTCCACCCAGACGGCGTATATTCGAATACCTGGCCTTGCGCGAAGCGGGCATGATCGACATCGCTGGAGGTCCCGGGGCACAGGTGATCATGGATCACGAGTGCTCACGCTTCCGGATCGACACCCGTTATCCCGAACATACCGAGCAGCGACATGCCGATGTGCTGGTGATCGCCAGGCTGGACACCTATTCCCCCCTGAGCGACGGCTCCGAACTCACGAAGAACCTCATGGCTCATGGGCTGATTCAGCCCTATCACAACGGCCAGTATCATCCGGGCGGCATCGACATCGATGCCGAACTGCACCCGGTAAATCGACATGGCAAGTCGGAGAAGCGCCTGTGGGCCATCGGCTATCCAGTCGAAGGCGCCCATTTTTATACTCATGCGCTGCCCCGTCCTGCGATAGCCTCGCGTCAAACCCTTGATGCACAGCGTTGTGTCCTGGGGTTATGGGAATCGCTCAGCGAACGTCAGGTACTTGCCATCCAGGCATCGGCCAACGATGACGCCCCCCCTCCTGTCACCCTGCGCTCAGGGAGAAGGCCTTGATCAAGCTGCATGGTTTCCATCGTTCGTCCGCGACCTACCGGGTTCGTATCGCCCTGCATCTCAAGGGGCTTGACTATGTATCCATAGAACATGACCTCGCCCGGGGCGAACATCGTCAGCCTGACTATTTGTGCCTGAACCCCCAAGGGCTGGTCCCCACTCTGGAAACAGACGGACTCGTGCTGACCCAATCGCAGGCAATTATCGAGTATCTGGACGAGGTCTATCCGCATATACCGCTGTTGCCGGCAGATCCTCGAGGCAAGGCAAGGGTCAGAGCGCTGTACCAGCTGATCGCGGCAGATACTCATCATGTCACCAGCATGCGGGTAGGAGCCTACCTACGTACCCGGTTGGGGGCGGATGAACAGCAGGTACGGGAGTGGCAGCACCATTGGCTTCGCGAGAGCTTCACCGCCGCCGAGAGATGGCTGGGCAGCGGTCCGCATGGTCGATTCGCCCACGGCGACCAACCAACACTCGCCGATATTGCCCTGGTTCCACAGGTCCATGCGGCGCGGCGCCTGGAGCTGGGGCTGGCGGCCTGGCCGAACCTGCTCAGAGTTGTCGAAAACAGCCTGGCTGAGCCGGCATTTGCCCGAGCACACCCGGAAAACCAGGCAGGGCAGGACTTCATGGTCTGCGCCTGATCACTTTTGCAACACCTGGCTACACCACGTTTTACCCACAAATATAACCAGCAAGGAGAGTGGAAGATGGGTCTCAATACGTACTTTGATCGCAAGCACCTGGAAGCGCACTATGCGACGACAGAGGACTACAAGCAGCGGTCCGAGTCTTGGGAAACACTGGCCAAACACCCAATCAGCCAGTGGTATGCCGAACAGCTCAAGGAGCTGAAATTCACCGAGGTGCTGGATGCAGGTGCCGGCCTGGGCCGATTCAGCGATGCCGTGGCGCGTTCCAGGAATGTAAATATCACGGCAATCGATATCTCCCCCGAGATGGTGCAAGCGACCCGTGAGCGAGTGGAGGCCCTGCCTGGCAATCATCGCTTCATTCAGTCATCCATTGAAGACGCCCCATTCGAACAGGGTGCCTTTGACCTGATCCTGGCCAACCTTGTCCTGCATCACGTTCCAGACATCAAGGTCGCGTTCGACAAACTCGCCACACTGCTGACCCCAGGTGGCCACATCTCCCTGCTGACAGCCGACTTCGACTGGATGAGCGAACTGAATCGGCTTCAGGACCACGCCCTGGTCAAACTGGGCTTCCCATTTGATGGCCCCGCCCTGATCGGTCCTGGGACCAACAGCTTCTGCGATGCCAACATAATGAGATTCGTCCCGGCATCCCTGAAACTCGTCAAGAAACCCTGGTTCGATGGCACCATGGTCTTCCCGAACGAAGAGGCCGTACTGAATTTCTACACGCGCACCTTGCGCTACAAGAATATTGCCCAGCAGATCGGCGATGATTCTCTCAAGAACACCGCTCGTGAACTGATCAAGAAATACTGTCTGCAAGACGGAGAGTTGAAAGTCTCGAGCAGCGTCTACCAGTACGTCTTCAAGAAGATCTGATAAGTTGGATCGGCGATGGCCACTCCAGACGGTGTGGTCATCGCTTCACGATAGTCATCATGGACATGTCGACAATGGCCGTCAGACGGGCCTCGTCATGCACCACCTTACCGAACACACGCAGCCCCTGGATCATGCACAGCAGAAAGTCGCCCACCGCTTTCTCATCCAGGTTCGAGTTGAACACCCCTTCGGCCTGACCACGAATGACTGCAGCGGTCAGCAAGGTCAGGGTTCGACTCATGAACGATTCGATCCGCGCGCACAGTTGCTTATCTTCCGGCATCATTTCCAAGGTGGTGTTGACGATGAAGCAGCCGTCCAGGCCCTCCAGGGCGGAGGCGGAACGGGTATAGTGCATCAGCGCCGCCCGCAACGAGCGATCAGCCGGCTCGCTGGAGTTGAGCCGAGCAGCCAACTGCGCAATCGAGCCGTCGCTGTAATGTTCGATAGCCGCCAGTAACATCCCGTGCTTGTCGCCGAACGCCCCATATAGGCTGCCACGCATCAATCCCGTTGCCTTGCAGATTTCGTCCAGCGAGGTGCCACGATACCCGCGTGCCCAAAAAACATTGGCAACGACCTCGGAAATGGCACCGACGTCAAACTCTCGAGGGCGTCCGCGCACCGGAGTAGCGGCGTTTTTTTTGGAGGGATCGGTATTAGACATGCAGGCAATAATACATCGACTGAGCCACATGAAGGCAAAAAAATGCCCCGTATCGTATTCGATACAGGGCATCTGTACTCATCCACAATCCGCCGTCAGGCGAAGACTCAGGCCAGCGCCTCGCTCGGCTTGCCCAGCATCCGGTCGATGACCACAGCCAACACCAGCATGACCACCGACGGCACCAGCCAGGCCAGCCCCTGCTCGCTCAACGGCAGGTGGGACAGTTGCGAAGGCAACCAATCGGCCAGACCCGCGCCCTTGAGGGCGTCGATCATGCCGAACAGCAGCGAAACCAGCATCACCGGCCCCACGATACGACCTTGCGAGTGCCAGAACTCCTTGCAGAAGCTCAACGCCACCAGCGCGATGCATGGCGGGTAGATCGCCGTCAGCACCGGAATCGAGAAGGCGATCAGCTTGGTCAGACCGAGGTTCGACACCAGCAGCGAAAACGCCGCCAGGATGATCACCAGGGCCTTGTAGGACAGCGGCAGGACCCGGCTGAAGTACTCGGCGCAGGCGCAGGTCAGGCCAACTGCGGTCACCAGGCACGCCAGAGAGATCAGCACCGCGAGGAAACCGCTGCCCAGCGAGCCGAAGGTATGCTGAACGTAGGCATGCAGCACCGCCGCACCATTGGTGGCGCCAGCCGCCACTTCATGGCTGCCCGACCCCAGGCGGAACAGGCTGACATACACCAGCGCCAGCCCCACACCGGCGATCAGGCCGGCGATCACTGCGTAGCGGGTGATCAGCCGTGGCGACTCGACGCCCCGCGAGCGGATCGCGTTGACGATGACGATACCGAACACCAGCGCCCCGAGCGTATCCATGGTCAGGTAGCCATTGATGAAGCCCTGGGAGAACGGCGCAGCGACGTACTCGGGAGTGGCGCTGCCGATGTCACCGGCCGGCAGGGCGAACGCGGCGATACCGAGGATTGCCAGGGCAATGATCTTCAGCGGAGCGAGGAAGCGTCCGACGGTGTCCAGCAGGCGTCCCGGATACAGCGAGATGAAGAACACCAGCAGGAAGTAGGCCGAGCTGTAGAGGAACAGCGCCAGTGGGCTCTCGCCGGTCAGCGGCGCCAGGCCCACTTCGAAGGACACGGTCGCGGTACGTGGCGTGGCGAACAGCGGGCCGACCGCCAGGTAGCAGACCGCTGCCAGCAGGCCGCCCGCGATCTTGCCGATCGGGCTGCTCAGGTCGTCCATGGCACCGCCGACCTTGGCCAGGGCGACTACGGTGATGACCGGCAGGCCGACCGCGGTGATCAGGAAACCCAGCGCCGCCATCCAGACATTGGGCCCGGACTGCAAACCGACGATAGGCGGAAAGATGATGTTGCCGGCGCCGACGAACAGCGCAAACGTCATAAAGCCAAGTGCCAGGATGTCCTGACCTTTCAACACTTTCATTTAAGGAAATACCACACTGCTGAATCGGAATTTAGAGAGGGATTTCCCGTCAGGTTAGGGAAATGCTGTCGACCCGTATGGGGTTGACCCGTTTAGCGCGCAGCCACCCTTTTGGGGCGCAAACGCAAAATGGCTGCCAGAGTACCGAATCCGCACAAAAAACGCACTGTTTGAGGGCGATTTGTCCGATAAGCGACACTTCGCTGTCGCGATTTCATATGAAACCGCAAGAACTCCCCCCCTCTCCACAGCCCTGCAGGAGCGGGCTTGTCCGCGAATGGCCCTTAAGCCATGCCTGCAAGCTGGAGGACAGAAAGTACAAAGGCCACCCGAAGGTGGCCTTTGCCTGAAGCAGGAAGTCAGCCGAAGCTTACTTCTTGACTTCCCAACCGGTCAGCTCGGCCAGGGCCTTGCCGATGTCGGCCAGCGAACGCACGGTTTTAACGCCTGCGTCTTGCAGAGCAGCGAATTTCTCGTCTGCAGTGCCTTTGCCGCCGGAGATGATTGCACCCGCATGGCCCATGCGCTTGCCCGGAGGAGCAGTCACACCAGCGATGTAGGAAACGACCGGCTTGGTCACGTTGGCCTTGATGTAGGCAGCCGCTTCTTCTTCAGCCGAACCGCCGATCTCGCCGATCATCACGATCGCCTCGGTCTTCGGGTCTTCCTGGAACAGTTTCAGGATGTCGATGAAGTTCGAACCAGGGATCGGGTCACCACCGATACCTACGCAGGTCGACTGGCCGAAACCGGCGTCGGTGGTCTGCTTCACGGCTTCATAGGTCAGAGTACCGGAACGGGAAACGATACCGACCTTGCCTGGCAAGTGGATGTGACCTGGCATGATGCCGATCTTGCACTCGCCCGGAGTGATGACGCCTGGGCAGTTAGGGCCGATCAGGGTAACACCCAGCTCGTCGCACTTGACCTTGGCATCCAGCATGTCCAGGGTAGGAATGCCTTCGGTGATGCAGACGATCAGCTTGATGCCGCCGAAGGCAGCTTCCAGGATCGAGTCCTTGCAGAAAGGTGCTGGAACGTAGATCACGCTGGCGGTGGCGCCAGTGGCAGCTACAGCGTCTTTCACGGTGTTGAACACTGGCAGGCCCAGGTGCTCGGTGCCGCCTTTGCCCGGAGTTACGCCACCGACCATCTGGGTGCCGTATTCGATGGCTTGCTGGGTGTGGAAGCTACCCTGCGAACCGGTGATACCCTGGCAGATAACCTTGGTGTCTTTGTTGATCAGGACGCTCATTATTTGCCCTCCGCAGCTTTGACAACTTGTTGAGCAGCGTCGGTCAGGCTGGTAGCAGCGATGATGTTCAGACCGCTTTCTGCCAGTACTTTGGCGCCCAGTTCAGCGTTGTTGCCTTCAAGGCGCACAACAACCGGGATTTTCACGCCGACTTCTTTCACGGCGCCGATGATGCCTTCGGCGATCATGTCGCAGCGAACGATGCCGCCGAAGATGTTGACCAGTACTGCAGCGACGTTGGTGTCGGACAGGATGATCTTGAACGCTTCGGTTACGCGCTCCTTGGTAGCACCACCGCCCACGTCGAGGAAGTTGGCTGGCTTGCCGCCGTGCAGGTTGACGATGTCCATGGTACCCATGGCCAGGCCGGCACCGTTGACCATGCAGCCGATGTTGCCTTCCAGCGCGACGTAGTTCAGTTCGAACTTGCCAGCGTGGGCTTCGCGCGGATCGTCCTGGGACGGATCGTGGAAGGTCTTCAGCTTAGGCTGACGGTACATGGCGTTGGCGTCGATGTTGATCTTGGCATCGAGGCAGTGCAGGTCGCCGTCGGCCTTGATCACCAGCGGGTTGACTTCCAGCAGGGCCAGGTCGTGGTCCTGGAACAGTTTGGCCAGACCAACGAAGATCTTGGCGAACTGAGCAACCTGCTTGCCTTCCAGACCCAGCTGGAATGCCAGCTCGCGACCCTGGAATGGCTGGGCGCCAACCAGTGGATCGATAGTGGCCTTGAGGATTTTCTCAGGGGTGTCGTGAGCGATTTTCTCGATGTCCACGCCACCTTCGGTGGAAGCCATGAACACGATGCGACGGCTCGAACGGTCAACGACAGCGCCCAGGTACAGCTCTTTAGCGATATCAGTGCACGATTCAACCAGGATCTTGGTGACCGGCTGACCATTGGCGTCAGTCTGATAGGTCACCAGACGCTTGCCCAGCCACTGCTGTGCGAAGGCTTTGGCGTCTTCTTTGCTGCGAACCAGCTTGACGCCGCCCGCTTTACCGCGACCACCGGCGTGGACCTGGGCTTTGACTACCCACTCGGAACCACCGATCTTGTCGCAAGCTTCTGCTGCTTCTTCCGGGGTGTCTACCGCGTAGCCTTTGGATACTGGCAGGCCGTATTCAGCGAACAGCTGCTTACCCTGATACTCGTGAAGATTCATGCTTTTTACCGTCTTCGTTTAGGTACTGCGCGTTCGGTGCTGCTCTGGTGACCAGGGCCGCACCACCTGTGACTGCTGCTTGCATCGTCTTCCGGTTGCCCGGTGCAACGACGCAAGACTGCGTCCAGCGGATGTTCCGCGGTGAGTCTTGCGCACAAGGCTCGCGACGGGCGATCCGCCGTGGTTTCTTATTATGTCCTTAGCGTTTTTTCTTGTTGGCAATGTGAATGGCACCGCCATTCACTGCCAACGCCGCTTCGTGCAACGCTTCGGACAGGGTCGGATGGGAGAAGACCATCATGCCCAGATCTTCGGCGCTGGTACCGAATTCCATACCGATCGCACCTTGCTGAACCAGCTCGGCAGCGCTTGGGCCGATCACGTGGACGCCCAGTACGCGGTCGGTCTTGGCATCGGCGATGACCTTGACGAAACCGCCGGTATCGTTGGCTGCCATGGCACGGCCACTGGCGGCGAACGGGAAGGTGCCGACGTTAACTTCAACGCCTTCAGCTTTCAAGGCCTGTTCGGTTTTACCGACCCATGCGATTTCCGGGTGGGTGTAGATGACCGACGGGATCAGGTCGTAGTTCATCTGGGCCTTGTGGCCCTTGATGCGCTCAACCACCATGATGCCCTCTTCCGAGGCCTTGTGCGCCAGCATCATGCCGCGAACCACGTCACCGATGGCGTAGACGCCCGGTACGCTGGTAGCGCAATGGTCATCAACGAAGATGAAACCGCGCTCGTCGATGGTCACGCCGCTGTCGGCCGCCAGCAGGTCGGTGGTCACCGGACGACGACCAACGGCCACGATCAGCTTGTCGAAAACGATCTTCTGTTCGCCGTTGGCGTCGGTGTAGGTCACTTCGACTTCTTCGCCGTTGACCTTCGAACCGGTGACGCGAGCGCCCAGCTTGATGTCCAGACCCTGTTTGGTCAGGGTTTTCAGGGCTTCCTTGGAAACGGTGGTGTCAGCAGCCACCAGGAAGGTGTCCAGGGCTTCCAGAACGGTCACCTGGGCACCCAGGCGGGACCACACGGAACCCAGTTCCAGACCGATCACGCCAGCACCGATCACGCCCAGACGCTTTGGCACGGCCTGGAACTCCAGGGCACCGGTCGAATCGACGATCACCTTCTGGTCAACCGGAGCAGGCGGGATGTCGATCGGACGCGAGCCTGGAGCCAGGATCACGTTCTCGGCTTCCAGCACCTGGACGACGCCATCGGGACCGGTCACTTCGACTTTCTTGCCAGCCAGCAGCTTGCCGTGGCCCTGGATCGAAGTCACGCCATTGGCCTTGAACAGGGTGGCAACACCGCTGGTCAGGTTCTTGACGATGTTGGCCTTGCGACCGACCATCGCAGGGACGTCGATTTTCACGTCACTGGTGGTGATGCCATGGACGCCGAAGTAGTCCTTGGCTTCGTGGTACTTCCAGGAGCTGTCCAGCAGCGCCTTGGAAGGAATGCAGCCAACGTTCAGGCAAGTACCGCCGAGGGCCAGCTTGCCCTCTTTGTCCTGGTACTTCTCGATGCAGGCAGTCTTGAGGCCAAGTTGCGCAGCCTTGATCGCAGCCACGTAGCCGCCAGGACCCGCACCGATCACTACCACGTCGAATTTCTGAGTCATGTGTCATTCCTTATCGAATCAAACCGGACGGTTCCTTTTGGGAACCGTCGTGGGATGGAGCTGATATTCGCACGCGGGCGGGGCCGATACCTGCGCCCGCGTCGGCTGAAATCAGATATCCAGCAGCAGGCGAGCCGGGTCTTCCAGCAGGTTCTTGATGGTGACCAGGAAGGACACGGCTTCCTTGCCATCGATCAGGCGGTGATCGTAGGACAGTGCCAGGTACATCATCGGCAGGATGACGACCTCACCCTTGACCGCCATCGGGCGCTCATTGATGTTGTGCATGCCCAGGATGGCCGCTTGTGGCGGGTTGACGATCGGCGTCGACAGCAGGGAACCGAATGTACCACCGTTGGTGATGGTGAAGGTACCGCCGGTCATTTCGTCGATGGACAGCTTGCCGTCACGTGCCTTCTTGCCGAAGGTAGCGATGCCATTCTCGATTTCGGCCAGGCTCATCAGCTCGGCGTTACGCAGTACCGGTACCACCAGACCACGGTCGCTGGACACCGCCACACCGATATCGGAGTAGCCGTGGTAGACGATGTCGCCACCGTCGATCGAGGCGTTGACCGCCGGGAAGCGTTTCAGCGCTTCGGTAGCAGCCTTGACGAAGAACGACATGAAGCCCAGGCGCACGCCGTTGTGGGTCTTCTCGAACAGTTCCTTGTACTTCGAACGCAGGTCCATGATTGGCTTCATGTTCACTTCGTTGAAGGTGGTCAGCATCGCCATGTTCGACTGTGCTTCGACCAGGCGCTTGGCCACGGTGGCACGTACGCGAGTCATCGGCACGCGCTTCTCGGTGCGATCGCCGGCGGCGAATACAGGCGCGGTGGCAGCCGGAGCGGCGGCCTTGGCTGGAGCGGCGGCAGGAGCGGCCTTCTTCGCGGCGACAGCAGCCACCACGTCTTCCTTGGTCACGCGACCACCCTTGCCGGTACCGGCAACGGAAGCGATGTTGATGCCGTTCTCTTCAGCCAGCTTGCGGGCAGCCGGTGCAGCGATCGGATCGTCTTCGCCGTCAGCGGCGGCAGGCGCAGCGGCCTGGGCAGCGGCTGGAGCGGCAGCAGCAGGAGCGGCGGCTACACCACCTTCCTGGATGGTGCCCAGTACTTGCGCGGACAGCACGGTGTCGCCTTCGTTGGCGATGATGCTGCCCAGAACGCCGTCGGCCTCAGCCAGGACTTCCAGTACGACCTTGTCGGTTTCGATGTCGACGATCAGGTCGTCGCGCTTGACCGCTTCGCCCGGCTTCTTGTGCCAGGTGGCAACGGTGCCATCGGCAACCGATTCCGGAAATTGGGGGGCTTTGATCTCGATAGCCATTATCTGTGGTTCCTTAAATTCGGTTTCAGGTGCGCGAGGCGTTAAACAGTAAAGGCATCTTGCAGCAGTTTTTCCTGCTGCTCGGCGTGCATCGATGCATAACCACATGCCGGTGCAGCAGACGCGTCACGGCCGGCGTACTCGAGTACGAGCGCCTTGTTGTGCGCGCTGAGAATACGGCGGAAGTGGTGCTGGCTGCTGTACCAGGCGCCCTGGTTCATCGGCTCTTCCTGGCACCAGACCGCATGCTTGAGGTTGGTGTACGGCGCCAGGATTTCGGCCAGATCGTCCTCGGGGAACGGATACAGCTGCTCGATACGCACGATGGCGATATCGTCACGCTCTTCGGCACGGCGTTTCTCCAGCAGGTCGTAGTAGACCTTGCCGCTGCAAAGCACGATGCGCTCGACCTTTTTCGGGTCCAGGGCGTCGACTTCCGGGATAACGGTCTGGAACGAACCTTCCGCCAGATCTTCCAGCGTGGAGATGGCCAGTTTGTGACGCAGCAGCGACTTCGGCGTCAGCACGATCAGCGGCTTGCGCAGCGGACGGATGACCTGACGACGCAGCAGGTGGTAGATCTGGGCCGGGGTGGTCGGCACGCAAACCTGGACGTTGTGCTCGGCACACAGTTGCAGGTAGCGTTCCAGACGGGCCGAGGAGTGCTCCGGACCCTGGCCTTCATAACCGTGCGGCAGCAGCATGGTCAGGCCGCACAGACGGCCCCACTTGTGCTCGCCACTGGTGATGAACTGGTCGATAACCACCTGGGCGCCGTTGGCGAAGTCGCCGAACTGGGCTTCCCAGATCACCAGCGCGTTCGGCGTGGTGGTCGAGTAGCCGTATTCGAAGGCCAGTACCGCCTCTTCCGACAGGAACGAGTCGTACAGGTCGAAACGCGGCTGGTTGTCGTACAGCTTCTGCAGAGGGATGTAGGTAGTCGCATCCTTCTGGTTGTGCAGTACGGCATGACGGTGCGAGAACGTGCCACGGCCGATGTCCTGGCCGGTCATGCGGATCGGGTGACCTTCGAACAGCAGGGTCGCGTACGCCATGGTTTCGGCGTAGCCCCAGTTGATCGGCAGGCCGCCGGCTTGCATCTTCTGGCGGTCTTCGTAGATTTTCGCGACCTGGCGCTGAACCACGAAACCTTCAGGCGTTTCCAGCAGCTTGGCGGACAGTTCCTGCAGGGTCTTGAGGTCGAAGCGGGTGTCGTGACGCGCGGTCCAGGCATGGCCCAGGTATGGACGCCAGTCGACGAACAGTTCCTTGTTCGGCTCCTTGACCAGGCTCTTGACCACGTGCAGGCCGTTGTCCAGCGCGTTGCGGTACTCGTCGACCTTGGCCTGGACGCGTGCGTCATCCAGCACCTTGGCCTGGACCAGGCGCTCGGCGTACAGCTCGCGGGTGGTGCGCTGCTTGGTGATCTGCTGGTACATCAGCGGCTGGGTGCCACTTGGCTCGTCGGCCTCGTTGTGGCCGCGACGGCGGTAGCAGACCAGGTCGATCACCACATCGCGCTTGTACTGCATGCGATAGTCGACAGCCAGCTGGGTCACGAACAGCACGGCTTCCGGATCGTCACCATTCACATGGAGGATCGGCGCCTGGATCATCTTCGCGACGTCGGTGGCGTACTCGGTGGAACGCGAGTCCAGCGGGTTGCTGATGGTGAAACCGACCTGGTTGTTGATCACGATGTGGATCGTGCCGCCGGTCTTGAAGCCGCGGGTCTGCGACATCTGGAAGGTTTCCATGACCACGCCCTGACCGGCGAACGCCGCGTCACCGTGGATGGAAATCGGCAGTACCTTGTCACCGCTGGCGTCGTTGCGACGGTCCTGACGGGCGCGAACCGACCCTTCGACCACCGGGGAAACGATTTCCAGGTGGGACGGGTTGAACGCCATGGCCAGGTGGACTTCGCCGCCGGTGGTCATCACGTTGGAGGAGAAGCCCTGGTGGTACTTCACGTCACCGGAGCCCAGCTCGACCTTCTTCTTGCCTTCGAACTCGTCGAACAGCTCGCGCGGGTTCTTGCCGAAGGTGTTGACCAGTACGTTCAGACGGCCACGGTGAGCCATGCCGATGACGATTTCCTTGGCGCCGTAGGAACCGGAACGCTGGATCATCTCGTCCAGCATCGGGATCAGGCTTTCGCCACCTTCCAGACCGAAACGCTTGGTGCCCGGGTATTTGGTGCCCAGGTATTTCTCCAGACCCTCAGCCGCGGTGACGCGCTCGAGCAGGTGGCTCTTGACGTCGGGGGAGATGGTTGGACGGCCACGAACGCTTTCCAGACGCTGCTGGAACCACTGGCGCTGCTCGGAGTCGACGATGTGCGTGAACTCGGCGCCGATGGTGCGGCAATATGTCTGCTGCAAAGCTTCGTGAATTTCGCGTAGGCTCGCTTCCTCTTTGCCGATGAACAGGTCGCCGGCACGGAAGGTCGTATCAAGATCGGCATTGGTCAAGCCGTAATGATTGATCGACAGGTCAGCAGGTGCAGGACGCTGCCAGAGTCCCAGCGGATCGAGCTGGGACGCCTGGTGGCCACGCATCCGGAATGCCTGGATCAATCGCAGCACTTCAACCTGCTTCTTCTCGTGCTCACTGCTCACGCTGCCGGCGGAAACCGGTTGAGCGCGGCGCTGGTTCTTCGCCAGCAGCACGAAATGATCGCGGATTGTCGAGTGCGATACATCAGTGGCAGAGTTGCCGTCGGAAGGCAACGTCTGAAATTTGGTGCGCCATTCTTCTGGCACAGCGTTAGGGTCGTGCAGGTAGAGCTCATAAAGCTCTTCCACATAGGCTGCGTTACCACCTGAAAGATAGCCGCTTTCCCACATGCGCTGCATCACGCTTTCTTGCATGCTTGGTCACCCTCGGTTAGGGGACACCACCGGCGAATACACCAAGCAAGCTTGAAGCAGTCGGAATACAGCGACCAAAACAAGCCACTCAGAATCACGCTGATAGTCCGGGTACCAGCCCGGATGCCCCTGCTGGTCTTCATTTCTTCAAAATAAGAGCAACAGCCTTGTAAGCCGTTGCTCTGGTTAAACTGCGGCGCCGGTTCAAGCCTGCGCCACAGCCTCTACGGGTGTTGCGGTCCTACGGTTACAACAGCTGAGTCACACGCCGCTTTGCAGCAGCATGTTACGGATGTGACCAATGGCCTTAGTCGGGTTCAGGCCCTTGGGACATACGTTGACGCAGTTCATGATGCCGCGGCAGCGGAATACGCTGAACGGATCATCGAGCGAAGCCAGACGCTCGGAAGTCTTGGTGTCGCGGCTGTCTGCCAGGAAGCGGTAGGCTTGCAGCAGGGCGGCCGGGCCCAGGAACTTGTCCGGGTTCCACCAGAAGGATGGGCAGGAGGTCGAGCAGCAGGCGCACAGGATGCACTCGTACAGACCGTCCAGCTTGTCACGCTCTTCCGGCGACTGCAGACGCTCGATGGCCGGAGCCGGCGTATCGTTCTGCAGGAATGGCTTCACCTTCTCGTATTGCTTGTAGAAGATGCTCATATCGACCACCAGGTCACGGATAACCGGCAAACCTGGCAGTGGACGAATGACCAGCTTGTTACCCTTCACCACGGAAGACAGCGGCGTGATGCACGCCAGGCCGTTCTTGCCGTTGATGTTCATGCCATCGGAACCGCAAACGCCTTCACGGCAGGAACGACGGTAGGAGAAGCCCTCGTCCTGTTCCTTGATCAGCGCCAGCACGTCCAGCACCATCAGGTCCTTGCCACCGGTATCGACCTGGAATACCTGGGTTTTCGGAGCCGAGTCGGTGTCAGGGTTGTAACGATAAACTTCGACTTGCAACATGGCGGCCACCCTTAGTAAGTCCGGACTTTAGGCTCGAAAGCCGGTACGGTTTTTGGCGAGAAGTTAACAGCACGTTTGGCAACGCGTTTCTCACCCGGGAAGTACAGGGTGTGGCACAGCCAGTTTTCGTCATCGCGATCTTCGAAGTCTTCACGGGCGTGGGCACCGCGGGACTCCTTGCGCACTTCGGCAGCGATGGCGGTGGCTTCGGCCACTTCCAGCAGGTTCTGCAGTTCCAGCGCCTCGATACGGGCGGTGTTGAACGCCTGCGACTTGTCGTTGATCTTGACGTTGGCGATACGCTCGCGCAGTTGGGCCAGCTGGGCGATACCCTTCTGCATGTATTCGCCAGTACGGAATACACCGAAGTAGTTCTGCATGCAGCTTTGCAGCTCGCGACGCAGGGTTGCCACGTCCTCGCCTTCGGTGCGCGCGTTCAGCGCGGACAGACGGGCCAGGGCCGCGTTGATGTCGGCTTCGGTGGCGTCGTCGTATTCGATGCCGTCGGTCAGCGCCTTCTCCAGGTGCAGGCCGGCCGCGCGACCGAAGACCACCAGGTCGAGCAGCGAGTTGCCGCCCAGGCGGTTGGCACCGTGAACCGATACGCAAGCCACTTCACCCACTGCGAACAGGCCAGGGATGATGGTGTCTTCGCCGTCGGCGTTCTGGGTGATGGCCTGACCGTGGATGTTGGTGGCAACGCCGCCCATCATGTAGTGGCAGGTTGGAACGACCGGCACCGGGGCAACGACCGGGTCGACGTGGGCGAAGGTCTTGGACAGCTCGCAGATGCCTGGCAGGCGGCTGTGCAGCACTTCCTCGCCGAGGTGGTCGAGCTTGAGCATCACGTGGTCGCCGTTCGGACCGCAACCGTTGCCGGCGATGATTTCCTTCACCATCGAGCGGGCAACCACGTCGCGACCAGCCAGGTCCTTCGCGTTCGGCGCATAACGCTCCATGAAGCGCTCGCCGTGCTTGTTGATCAGGTAACCACCTTCACCGCGGCAACCTTCGGTGACCAGCACACCGGCGCCGGCGATGCCGGTCGGGTGGAACTGCCACATTTCGATGTCCTGCACCGGTACGCCAGCACGCAGGGCCATGCCGACACCGTCACCGGTGTTGATCAGGGCGTTGGTGGTGGAGGCGTAGATACGACCGGCACCGCCGGTGGCCAGAACGGTGGCCTTGGAACGGATGTAGCTGGTTTCGCCGGTCTCGATGCAGATGGCGATCACACCGACGAACGCGCCGTCCTGGTTCTTCACCAGGTCAACGGCATAATACTCGTTCAGGAAGGTGGTACCGGCTTTCAGGTTACCCTGGTACAGGGTGTGCAGCAGGGCGTGACCGGTACGGTCGGAGGCCGCGCAGGTACGTGCCGCCTGGCCGCCCTTGCCGAAGTCCTTGGACTGGCCACCGAACGGACGCTGGTAGATGCGGCCGGATTCGGTACGCGAGAACGGCAGGCCCATGTGGTCCAGCTCGAATACCGCAGCCGGGCCTTCCTGACACATGTACTCGATAGCGTCCTGGTCACCGATGTAGTCGGAACCCTTGACGGTATCGTACATGTGCCAGCGCCAGTCGTCGTTCGGGTCGGCCGAAGCGATGGCGCAAGTGATACCGCCCTGGGCGGATACGGTGTGCGAACGGGTCGGGAACACCTTGGTGATCACAGCCGTCTTGTGACCGCCCTGAGCCAGCTGCAGCGCGGCACGCATGCCTGCGCCGCCGCCGCCGATGATGATGGCGTCGAAAGAAATCGTTGGAATGTTAGCCATGAATCAGATACCCCAGAGAATCTGCACACCCCAGACGAAGTACGCGAACATTGCCACGCCGCATACCACCTGGAAAAGGAAACGCACTACAGTCGCGGACTTGCCGAACGCCATCGGCGTCAGGTAGTCGGTCGCGATGGTCCACATGCCGACCCAGGCGTGAGCGCCCAGGGCCACCAGGGCCAGCAAGCTGAAGATGCGCATCCAGCCGTGAGAGAACAGCTCATGCCATTGGGCGTAGCCCAGGCCTGGGTTGACGACGATGTATCCGATCAGAAACAGAAAATAAGCCGCGAGAACGACCGCCGACACACGCTGTGCCATCCAGTCATAGAGGCCCGAACGCGAGAGGTTCGTGACGTTGGTTACCATATCCAAACTCCTGCCAGAACGATTACCACCACGGAAACGGCGATAACGATTTTCGAGCCCAGCTTGCCGCCTTCCAGCGTCTCACCGATGCCCATGTCCATGATCAGATGGCGCACACCGGCGACCAGGTGATACAGCAAGGCGGACAGGATGCCCCAAATCACTAGCTTGGCTAGCGGACTGGTCAGACACGCTTTCACCTGACCGAAGCCTTCCTCGGAGCTCAGCGACTTGTCCAATGCGTAGAGCATGATGGCCAGGCTGACAAAGAGGATGACACCGGAGATACGGTGAAGGATGGACGTGTAAGCAGTGACTGGGAGTTTGATGGTCCTTAGGTCTAGGTTTACAGGTCGTTGGCTTTTCACGGCTTTTTTCACACTGAAGAGCCCCTAACAATCAGGGCAAAGTTGTTGGGCAAGTGCACTGGTCAGGTACCCACCACCCAGGGAGTGACGACCCCCAATAAATCGGGCCCAAAAGCCCATGGCGGTCGGACGCCGAGTATAGACAGTTAGGCTACTAATGACAACGCAAAGGACTACCCCTAAGGGTGCATTGCGTTAACCGGATAAAAGGCGTAAATAGCCGTCAATTTCGAGGAAAAGCGCCGTTCAAAGCCCTATGCCGTAAGACTTTTGGCAAATTGACTTTCGAATTTATCTCACTATAGTGGTGCGGGCCCTGCGTGGGGGGCCTGTCAGATGATTTCAAGCATAAATAGGAGGCCACATGGCTGACAAAAAAGCGCAGTTGATCATCGAGGGCGCAGCCCCCGTCGAGCTGCCCATTTTAACCGGCACCGTTGGTCCCGATGTAATCGACGTGCGGGGCCTGACGGCCACGGGCCGGTTCACATTCGACCCTGGCTTCATGTCGACCGCGTCCTGCGAGTCGAAGATCACCTATATCGACGGCGATAACGGCATTTTGTTGCATCGTGGCTACCCGATCGAGCAACTGGCCGAGAAATCCGACTACCTGGAAACCTGCTATCTGCTGCTCAACGGCGAACTGCCGACCGCAGAGCAGAAAGCCAAGTTCGTCAGTAATGTGAAGAACCACACCATGGTTCACGAGCAGTTGAAGAGCTTCTTCAACGGCTTCCGTCGCGACGCCCACCCGATGGCCGTCATGTGCGGCGTGGTCGGTGCCCTGTCGGCCTTCTACCACGACTCCCTGGACATCAATAACCCCCAGCACCGCGAGATCTCGGCGGTCCGCCTGGTGGCCAAGATGCCGACCCTGGCAGCGATGGTCTACAAGTACTCCATGGGCCAACCCATGATGTACCCGCGCAACGACCTGTCGTACGCGGAAAACTTCCTGCACATGATGTTCAACACCCCGTGCGAGATCAAACCGATCAGCCCGGTACTCGCCAAGGCCATGGACCGGATCTTCATCCTCCACGCCGACCACGAGCAGAACGCCTCGACCTCCACCGTGCGCCTGGCCGGTTCCTCGGGTGCCAACCCGTTCGCCTGTATCGCCGCCGGTATCGCCGCACTGTGGGGCCCTGCCCACGGCGGTGCGAACGAAGCGGTACTGACCATGCTCGATGAAATCGGCGATGTCTCGAACATCGACAAGTTCATCGCCAAGGCCAAGGACAAGAACGACCCGTTCAAGCTGATGGGCTTCGGTCACCGCGTCTACAAGAACCGCGACCCGCGCGCCACCGTGATGAAGCAGACCTGCGACGAAGTGTTGAAGGAACTGGGCATCACCAACGATCCGCAGCTGGAACTGGCCATGCGCCTGGAAGAGATCGCCCTGACCGATCCGTACTTCATCGAGCGCTCGCTGTACCCGAACGTCGACTTCTACTCGGGGATCATCCTCAAGGCGATCGGCATTCCAACCAGCATGTTCACCGTGATCTTCGCCCTGGCGCGGACCGTCGGCTGGATCTCCCACTGGAAGGAAATGCTCTCCAGCCCGTACAAGATCGGCCGTCCACGCCAGCTGTACACCGGCTACGAGTCGCGTGACATCACCAAACTGGAAGACCGCAAGTAAGGTTTGCCTCGCGTAACACCTTTGCCACACCGGAAACGGCCTCTACCCAGAGGCCGTTTTCATTTGTGTCATCGTGATCGACGTTGCCTGGACTGGCGTATTCGCGGGCAAGCCCTGCTCCTACAAGGATCGTGTCGATCCGAGTATCCATGGACGACTGAAACCTGTAGGAGCAGGGCTTGCCCGCGAATGCGCCCTCCCGGCGGCCCCTCTCCAATAAAATAAAAATGCCCCGGTCTCTCGACCGGGGCACTGGCTTGTTCGCTACTTATATATAGAAGCCTATACAACCCCTCAGTGGGAAACCGCCCCGCTCGCTCCCAGGCCGGTCTGCGAACGCACGAACTGCGGGAGGAACAACGCCCGCTCGTTTTCAGCCGCGGTCGACTTGTCGGTGATGGAGAAGAACCAGATCCCGATGAAGGCAATGATCATCGAGAACAGCGCCGGATACTCGTAGGGGAAAATCGCCTTTTCATGATGCAGGATCTGCACCCAGATGGTTGGGCCAAGAACCATCAGCCCGACCGCACTGATCAGCCCCATCCAGCCACCGATCATCGCCCCGCGGGTGGTCAGCTTCTTCCAGTACATCGAAAGCAGCAGCACCGGGAAGTTGCAACTGGCGGCAATGGAGAACGCCAGCCCGACCATGAACGCGATGTTCTGGTTCTCGAACAGGATGCCCAGGCCGATCGCCAGCACGCCAAGCGCGACAGTGGTGATCTTCGAGACGCGGATCTCGTCCTTCTCGTTGGCCTTGCCCTTGCGGAAAACGCTGGCGTACAGGTCATGGGACACCGCCGAGGCGCCAGCCAGGGTCAGGCCAGCCACCACCGCGAGAATCGTCGCGAAAGCCACCGCCGAGATGAATCCGAGGAACACGCTGCCACCCACGGCGTTGGCCAGGTGCACAGCCGCCATGTTGTTGCCGCCCAGCAGGGCCCCTGCCGCATCCTTGAACGCCGGATTGGTGCTGACCAGCAGGATCGCGCCAAAACCGATGATGAAGGTCAGGATGTAGAAATAGCCGATGAAGCCGGTGGCGTACAGGACGCTCTTGCGCGCTTCCTTGGCATCGCTCACGGTGAAGAAGCGCATCAGGATGTGCGGCAGGCCGGCGGTACCGAACATCAGCGCCAGGCCCAGGGAGAACGCCGAGATCGGGTCTTTCACCAGGCCGCCCGGGCTCATGATCGCCTCACCCTTGGGGTGAACCTTGACCGCCTCGGAGAACAGCGTGTTGAAGTCGAAATTGACATGCTTCATCACCATCAGCGCCATGAACGAGGCGCCCGACAGCAACAGCACGGCCTTGATGATCTGCACCCAGGTGGTCGCCAGCATGCCGCCGAACAGCACATACAGGCACATCAGGATGCCCACCAGGATCACCGCCACATGGTAGTCCAGGCCGAACAGGAGCTGGATCAGCTTGCCGGCACCCACCATCTGGGCGATCAGGTAGAACGCCACCACCACCAGCGAACCGCAGGCCGACAGCGAGCGGATCTGGGTTTGCCCGAGACGGTAGGACGCCACGTCGGCAAAGGTGTACTTGCCCAGGTTGCGCAGACGCTCGGCGATCAGGAACAGAATGATCGGCCAGCCCACCAGGAAGCCGATCGAGTAGATCAGGCCATCGTAGCCGGAGGTGAACACCAGCGCGGAAATCCCCAGGAACGAGGCTGCCGACATGTAGTCGCCGGCGATCGCCAGGCCGTTCTGGAAACCGGTGATCTTGCCGCCGGCCGCGTAGTAGTCGGCCGCCGACTTGTTGCGCTTGGACGCCCAGTAGGTGATACACAGGGTGGCACCGACGAATGCGATGAACATCACGATCGCCGGGATATTGAGGGGTTGCTTGTGCACTTCGCCCGTCAGCGCATCGGCTGCCCAGAGGGCGGGGGCGAAGGCCGTCAGGCCCAGGGCCGCGGATAGACGCCGGATCATTGCTGGGCCTCCTTGAGGACTTCATTGTTCAGGTCGTCGAATTCGCCGTTGGCGCGACGCACGTAGATGGCGGTCAGGACGAAAGCCGAGACGATCAGGCCGATACCCAGGGGTATGCCCCAGGTGATCGACGACGTCGGACTGAGCTTGGCGCCCAGAACCTGAGGTCCATACGCAATCAGAAGAATGAAAGCCGAATACAGGCCAAGCATGATCGCCGAGAGAATCCAGGCGAACCGTTCCCTTTTCCTGACCAGCTCCTTGAAGCGCGGGCTGTTCTGGATCGAGAGGTAAATGCTGTCGTTCATTGTTTTTATCCTCGCAGCACAGATGAGATGAAACATTTTTCACTTTAGGCGGCTCTGGAGCCGAAACCAGACGACCTTAGTATTAGAACGACATTAGTTCAGTTGCGCGGTTTCAGCCTGTGCGCGACAAATGTTCAACGAGCGGAAACGCGAAGGCCGCCGGGCGAAAACGCCAGGCGGCCTCGGATACTGCGATTTAGAGCCTTCGGGGAATTACTTGGTCCACTCGCTGACGCGATCCGGGTGCTTGGCCACCCAATCCTTGGCCGCCGCTTCAGGCTTGGCGCCATCCTGGATCGCCAGCATGACTTCGCCGATCTCGTCCTTGGAGGCCCACTGGAAGTTCTTCAGGAACGCCGCCACTTCCGGCGCCTTCTTTTCCAGTTCCTTGCTGCCGATGCTGTTGACGGTCTCCGCCGCGCCATACACGCCCTTGGGGTCTTCGAGGAAGCGCAGTTTCCACTTGGCGAACATCCAGTGCGGCACCCAGCCGGTGACGGCAATCGATTCGTTCTTCTCTTCGGCACGGGTCAGTTCGGCAATCATCGCCGCACCCGAACTGGCCTGCAGCTTGTAGCCATCGAGCGCGTAGTCCTTGATGGCCTGCTCGGTCTTGAGCATCACACCGGAACCGGCATCGATACCGACGATCTTCTTCTTGAAGCTCTCGTCGGTCTTCAGGTCACCGATGGTCTTGGCCTTGACGTACTCCGGCACGATCAGACCGATCTTGGCATCCTTGAAGTTGGGACCGTAGTCGACCACCTTGTCCTTATTCTTGGCCCAGTATTCACCATGGGTCACCGGCAGCCAGGCGGAAAGCATCGCATCGAGCTTGCCGGTGGCAACCCCCTGCCACATGATCCCGGTGGCGACAGCCTGCAGCTTCACGTCGTAACCCAGCTTCTGCTTGATCACCTCGGCAGCCACGTTGGTGGTGGCAACACTGTCGGACCAGCCGTCGACGTAACCGATGGTCACGGTCTTGGTTTCGGCACTGGCCAGGTTGGAGCTGATGGCAAGTACCAGAGCGGCACCTGCGCCTAAGAGTCGTCGCATTTTCATCGTTACTTCCCCGAAAGTGCTGCGCCCGACGGATGCCGGGCGGCATCAACGTGTAGTTATGGTGCACGGCGCCCCCTTCACGCCTCACGGCCAAACCCATCCGATCATCAGCGGAGTACTGATACTCCGATCATCAACCCACTCAGGCGACCAACCTGATCCGACAGCGACCTCAAGGCAGCGAGAAGCGACATCAGAAAGCCAGCAATCACTCAGTTGGGAATACACCTCATCCAGTTGCTGCAGACTTTGCATGACAAAATACTGCGCGAGCCCAAGGCCAGAGTATTTCCGGGTAATATGCGCGGCTTTGCCCTCAGACAGCCCGACCATGCCCGCCAACGCCCGCTTTCCGCTATTGCCCTATCTGTTTGCCTGCCTGCTGGGCCTCCTGGCCCTCTGCGGGTTCTGGTATGGCTTTGGCCAGCCGGTGATCCTGCCGGATGCCGCAACGCCGACGCACAAGCTGCAATGCGCGTCCTACACGCCGTTCGACAAGGACCAATCGCCGTTCGACCAGCCGTTCAAGCCGCGCCTTGCGCGCATGGATGCCGACCTGGCCCTGCTGTCGACCCGCTTCGAATGCATCCGCACCTATTCCATGACCGGCCTCGAAGCCCTGCCGGAACTGGCGCGCAAGCATGGCCTGAAAATGATGATCGGTGCCTGGGTCAACAGCAACCCGGTGGACACCGAGAAGGAAGTCGACGCGCTGATCGCCTCGGCCAACGCCAATGCCGACGTGGTCACGGCGGTGATCGTCGGCAACGAGACCCTGCTGCGCAAGGAAGTGACCGCGGCGCAACTGGTGAGGCTGATCCACAAGGTCAAGGCCCATGTGAAGCAGCCGGTGACCTATGCCGATGTCTGGGAGTTCTGGCTCAGCCATCCGGATGTCGCACCGGCGGTGGACTTCCTGACCATCCACCTGCTGCCGTACTGGGAGGACGATCCGGCGGGGATCGAGGCGGCCATCGACCATGTGGCGCAGATCCGCCGGACCTTCGGCAACCGTTTCGCGCCCAAGGACATCCTGATCGGCGAAACCGGCTGGCCGAGTGAAGGCCGCCAGCGGGAGACCGCCCTGCCGAGCCGGGTCAACGAAGCCCGCTTCATTCGCGGCTTCGTCAACCTGGCCGAACAGAACGGCTGGCACTACAACCTGATCGAAGCCTTCGACCAACCGTGGAAACGCGGCAGCGAAGGCGCGGTCGGTGGCTACTGGGGCCTGTTCGACGCCGACCGCCAGGACAAGGGCATACTCGCAGGGCCGGTGTCGAACCTGCCGTACTGGCCACAATGGCTGGCATTCGGTGCCGCGGTGTTCGTCGCCACCCTGCTGATCGGCGGGCGAGTACGCAGTCGTCGTGATGCCCTGCTCCTGCCTCTGCTTGGCGCGCTGGCCGCCTGCTCCATCGGCGCCTGGGGCGAACTGGCGCGAGTGACCAGCCGCGATACTGGCGAATGGCTCTGGGCCGGACTGTTGGTGGGCCTGAACCTGCTGGTACTGGCCCACGCGGCCTTGGCCCTGGGCGAGCGCTCGGGCTGGCGCCAGGGCGTCTTTGCCTGGTTGGAGCGTCGTGCCGGCTGGCTGCTGGTCGGCACCGGCTTCGCCGGGGCGGTGATGATGCTGGAATTGGCGCTGGACCCGCGCTATCGCAGCTTCCCGAGCGCGGCACTGCTGCTACCGGCACTGGCGTTCCTGATGCGCCCGGTCCGCGCGCCCCGGGGAGAAACCGCCCTGCTGGCCTTCATCATCGGTGCCGGTATCGTGCCGCAGCTGTATCGCGAAGGCCTGCAAAACCCGCAGGCCTGGGGCTGGGCGCTGGTCAGCGTGCTGATGGTCGCCGCGCTGTGGCGCAGCCTGCGGGTTCGCCGCTGACTTTCATATGAGTCGCTGCTGAGCGGTGGGAGCCGGCTTGCGGGCTCCCCGTTGCAGCCAGCCCCTAGGCCGCCCGCACCAGCCTCAGGCCAGCGATCACCACCGCAAACACCGCCAGGCTGGTATTGTACAGCGCCAGCGCCGGAAACCCGACCAGCAGCGCCAGCACCGCCAGCCCCCAACCGACCCGGCGCGGCAGCACGAATGCCAGCGCCGCCGCCCCCAGGGCAGTCCAGCCCAGTACCTTGAAGTGAATCAGCCAACCCAGGTTCGATCGCGCCTGGCATTCCCAGCGCAGCGCCTCATCGACACAGATGCCGACCCACTGGCCATCCTCCATCAACCCGTAACGCACGCCATAACTGGCAGCCAGCCACAGCGGCAGAACGAGAAGCAGCAGAATCAGCGGCAAACGACGGGACATGAACGGCTCCGATAGGCGAAAACGGCGCCCAGCATAATCGCCGAGGCGCTGCTTGCAAGCTTTAACAACGGTTAACTGGTCAGCGAACTGCGGCAAAGTGTATCGTCTGTGGGCTATTGTCTGGATGAATGCCGCGCGACTGCATTATTTCGTCGTCGGACATGGCACTTCGGCAGTACCCCAGTGGTCATAGCCTGCGACTCCCATTCAGCATCGCCTTTTAAAGGATGTAGTCATGCTCCGTTCCCTGCGTCTCGCCACTTTTGTCGGCGGTCTCATTCTGAGTGCGTCCGCGCTGGCGGTCGATGTCGACGCCGCCAGCTATGGCTACCCGTTGACCAACCCGTTCGAAGCGACCATCGCCACCACCCCGCCGGACCTGCGTCCGGAGTTGCCCGACGACGATGACATCGACCAGTCCGACTACAGCGTGCAACTGCGTCCGGAACGCGAGTTCATCCTCCCGGACAACTTCTGGGCGGTGAAGAAACTCACCTATCGAGTCGCCCGCCAGGACCACGCGGCACCGCTGATCTTCCTGATCGCCGGCACCGGCGCACGTTATGACAGCAGCCTCAACGAATACCTGAAGAAGCTCTACTACAAGGCCGGCTACCACGTGGTGCAGCTGTCGTCGCCCACCAGCTTCGACTTCATGAGCGCCGCCTCGCGCTTCGCCACCCCGGGCATCACCAAGGAAGATGCCGAGGACATGTACCGGGTGATGCAGGCCGTGCGTGCGCAGAACCCGAAACTGCCGGTCACCGACTACTACCTCAGCGGCTACAGCCTGGGGGCGCTGGATGCGGCGTTCGTCAGCAAGCTGGATGAAACCCGGCGCAGCTTCAACTTCAAGAAGGTGCTGCTGCTCAATCCACCGGTCAACCTCTATACCTCCATCACCAACCTCGACAAGCTGGTGCAGACCGAGGTCAAGGGCATCAACAACAGCACCACCTTCTATGAACTGGTGCTGGCCAAGCTGACCCGCTACTTCCAGCAGAAGGGCTACATCGACCTCAACGACGCCCTGCTCTACGACTTCCAGCAGTCCAAACAGCACCTGACCAACGAGCAGATGGCGATGCTGATCGGTACCTCCTTCCGCTTCTCGGCGGCCGATATCGCCTTCACCTCCGACCTGATCAACCGCCGCGGACTGATCACGCCGCCCAAGTACCCGATCACCGAGGGCACCAGCCTGACGCCGATGCTCAAGCGCGCCCTGCAGTGCGACTTCGACTGCTACCTGACCGACCAGGTGATTCCGATGTGGCGCGCCCGTACCGACGGCGGCAGCCTGCTGCAACTGATCGACCAGGTCAGCCTCTACGCCCTCAAGGATTACCTGCACGACAGCCCGAAAATCGCCGTGATGCACAACGCCGACGACGTCATCCTCGGCCCTGGCGACCTGGGCTTCCTGCGCAGCACCTTCGGCAATCGCCTGACCGTCTATCCCCATGGCGGCCACTGCGGCAACCTCAATTACCGCGTCAACGCCGACGCCATGCTGGAGTTCTTCCGTGGCTAAACATCTGATGCTTATCGCCGCCCTGCTCTGCGCCGGCTACGCCCAGGCCGACAACAGCAAGGCCCACGACCCGGTCGTACCCGATGCGGACGGTTTCACCGAGCCGCTGAAAAAACTCAAGTTCAACCCGGGGCTGGACCAGCGTGAATTCGAACGTTCGACGCTCAACGCGCTGAACGTCTACGACCCGCTGGAGTCGTGGAACCGTCGCGTCTATCACTTCAACTACCGCTTCGACCAGTGGGTGTTCCTGCCGGTGGTCGACGGCTACCGCTACATCACCCCGGGCTTCGTGCGCAGTGGCGTGAGCAACTTCTTCAGCAACCTGGGAGACGTGCCCAACCTGCTCAACAGCCTGCTCCAGCTCAAGGGCAAGCGCTCGCTGGAAACCACCGGGCGCCTGCTGCTCAACACCACCATCGGCATCGCCGGCCTGTGGGACCCGGCGACCAAAATGGGCCTGCCGCGCCAGACCGAGGACTTCGGCCAGACACTGGGCTTCTACGGAGTGCCGGGCGGCGCCTACCTGGTACTGCCGTTCTTCGGTCCCTCGAACCTGCGTGACACCGGCGGCCTGGTGTTCGATTTCGCGGCGGAATCGCAGATCAACTTCCTCAACGTCTCCGAGACCAGCGAGAACCATCCGGAGATCTACGCCCTGCGCGCCATCGACAAGCGCTATACCACCAGCTTCCGCTATGGCCAGTTGAACTCGCCGTTCGAGTACGAGAAGGTACGCTACGTCTATACCGAGGCGCGCAAGCTGCAGATCGCCGAGTAGGCCGGGAACCCATGGAGGATGGTGGGGGAGCCGGCCCCCACAAAAAGCAGCGCAAACCATAAGGATTGAGAGATGTACAGCCTGATCGCCTCCGACCTCGACGGCACCCTGCTGCTTCCGAACGACAGGATCGGTGAGTATTCTCGCTCGGTGCTCGACCAACTGGTCGAGTCCGGTCGCCATGTGGTGATTGCTACCGGACGCAGCCGCCCCGAGGTCGAAGCGATCCTGCACGATTACCCGCTGCCGGTACACCTGATCACCTCCAACGGTGCCTGCATCACCAGCGCCTGCAAAAGCCTGGTCGCCTGCGAGTACCTGGACGAAGACGTGGTGCGCACCCTGCTCGACGCCACGCAGGGAACTGTGGGCCTGATGATCAACGCCTACTGCGACTCCCGCTGGATCACCAACGCCGATCGCGCCCTGCTCGCCACCTTCACCCTGCAGGATAATTTTGCGCCGACCATCCTCGCGGCCAGGGAATTTCCATTGCAGGGTGTCGAGAAGCTCTTCTTTATCCACCCGGGGCGTGACCACGAGGCCTTGGTGGCGCTCGACACGCGACTCAAGGCCCTGCTCGGCAACACCGTGCACAGCACCTTTTCATCACCCTTCTGCCTGGAGTTCATGGCCAGCACGGTGTCCAAGGGCAATGCACTGAAGCGACTCGCCGAGTTCCTGGACATCCCCCTGAGCCGCTGCATCGCCTTCGGTGACGGCATGAACGACGTGGAAATGCTCACGATCGCCGGCAAGGGCCTGGTCATGGGCACGGCGCACCACAAGGTGACAGAGGCGCTGCCCGGACACGAAACCATCGGTGCCTGCACCGAGGAGGCGGTGGCCCGCTACCTGGCGATCAACCTGCTGGGCTGAGCCGACGACAGAAGATCAGCCGCCATCGATCGGGTCAACTGGCCGAGGCTGTCTGCAACATCACCGCATGGGGCAAACCGAGGAAATGGCACAACTCATCGCGCTTGGCCAACGCGTCACGGCGGCCCAGCTCGATCAGTTCGCTGCAGTAACCCGCCTCGAACAACAGATAGCTGAGCACTCCGGCGCCACTGGTGCGGGTCGCGCCCGGGCCACGCAGGAAGGTGCGCAGCGCCGGTGGCAGTTCATGTCGATGACGGGCGGCGATCTCGTCCAGTGGCCGGCTGGGCGCGATCACCAGCACATCCACCGGTGCCAACCCCAGGCTGCGCGGCTGGTGAGGCGGCAGCATCCGGCTGAACTGGTTCAGGCGCTGCAACAGCTCGATGTCGCTTTCCAGGCTGTCGATGAAGGTACTGTTGAGCATGTGCCCACTGATCTGCGCCAGGCTCGGCTGCTGGCCGGTGTAGGTACGCTCCACCGCGGCCCGGGTGTCGAGACCACGGGAATTGCCGCTGACCCCGACCACCAGTACCCGGCTGGCGCCCAGGTGCAACGCCGGACTGATCGGCGCCGACTGGCGCACCGCACCGTCGCCGAAATACTCGTGGTCCAGCTTGACCGGGGCGAACAGCAAGGGAATGGCCGAGCTGGCCAGCAGATGATCGACCGTCAACTCGGTCGGCACGCCGATGCGCCGGTGACGCAGCCAGGAATCGATGGCGCCCTTGCCCTGGTAGAAGGTCACTGCCTGCCCCGACTCGTAGCCGAAGGCCGTCACCGCCACCGCACGCAATTGGTGATGCTCGATGGCCTGCTCGATACCCGGCAGATGGATTTTCTCGTTGAGCAGATCGCGCAGCGGCGAACTGTTGAGCAGGGCCACCGGCACCTGTGAGCCCAGGCCAAGCAGGCTGTGGCCGAAAAACCGCGCAGCCTGGTGAATCACCCCGGGCCAGTCGCTACGCAGTACCCGATGGCTGCGAAAGTTCTGCCAGAACGCGCTGAGACGCTCGATGGCCGCGGTGAAGTTCATCGCCCCACTGGCGAGACTGACCGCATTGATCGCTCCGGCCGAAGTACCGACGATCACCGGAAACGGGTTGCTCGCCCCCGGCGGCAGCAGTTCGGCAATGGCCGCCAATACCCCCACCTGATACGCGGCTCGTGCGCCCCCTCCCGAGAGAATAAGGCCGGTAACCGGTTCAGTTGGACTCATCGCGACACTCCGTCAGTCAGCTAGCTACCTGATACACCAGGCCCTTCCCCGACAGCAAGGGGCTGCTCCGGTTTATCATCGCTTTTTGTCGTAGAGTCGTGGTTCTCCCGCCGGCCGGCTCTTGAACCGGCGGTGCGTCCACAGGTACTGCTCGGGGCAGGCCCGCAGCGAAACCTCGACCCAGCGGTTGATCCGCAGGCAATCGGCCTCCTCGGACTCAGCCGGGAAATCCTCCAGCGGCGGATGGATCACCAGCCGGTAACCGCTGCCGTCAGCCAGGCGCTCCTGGGTGAACGGCACCACCAGCGCCTTGCCCAGGCGGGCGAATTTGCTGGTCGCAGTGACGGTCGCCGCCTGAATGCCGAACAGCGGCACGAAGATGCTCTGCTTGATCCCGTAGTCCTGGTCGGGGGCGTACCAGATCGCCCGACCGGAACGCAGCAGCTTGAGCATGCCACGCACGTCGTCACGTTCCACCGCCAGGGAATCGAGGTTGTGCCGCTCGCGCCCACGGCGCTGGATGAAGTCGAACAGCGCATTGCCGTGCTCGCGATACATGCCATCGATGGTGTGCTGCTGGCCGAGCAGAGCCGCACCGATTTCCAGGGTGGTGAAATGAAGCGCCATGAGGATCACGCCCTTGCCTTCGCGCTGGGCCTGCAGCAGATGCTCGAGGCCCTCGACATGGGCCAGGCGCGCCAGGCGCGGCTTGGCCCACCACCAGCTCATGGCCATTTCAAAGAAGGCGATGCCGGTGGACGCGAAGTTTTCCTTGAGCAGACGGGTGCGCTCGGCGGCGCCCTTTTCCGGGAAACACAGCTCCAGGTTGCGCGCGGCGATGCGCCGGCGCTCGCCGGCCACCCGGTACATGGCCAGCCCCAGCACACGGCCGATGCGCAACAGGACACAGTAGGGCAATTGGACGATCAGCCAGAGCAGCCCCAGCCCCAACCAGAGCAGCCAGTAGCGTGGATGAAGAAAAGCGGCTTGAAAACGGGGGCGATCCATTAATGATTCCGGGCAGACACAGGGTCGCGCATTCTACAACGGTTCGGCGCGGCTTGCGGGGCGCGGGCGTTCTCGTTATAAGTCTCGGCACTTTTAGCGACAAGCCACGTTATGCCGACCATGAGCCAAACCGAACCGCTAGACCAGGATCCCGTGTTCCAGCTGAAGGGCAGCATGCTCGCCATTACGGTGCTGGAACTGGCGCAGAACAACCTCGAAGCCCTCGACCGCCAACTGGCGGCCAAGGTCGTCCAGGCGCCGAACTTCTTCAGCAATACCCCGCTGGTGCTGGCCCTGGACAAACTTCCCGCCGACCAGGGTGCCATCGACCTGCCCGGGCTGATGCGCGTCTGCCGCCAGCACGGCCTGCGGACCCTGGCAATCCGCGCCAACCGTATCGAAGACATCGCCGCCGCGATCGCCATTGACCTGCCCGTGCTGCCGCCGTCCGGTGCCCGCGAGCGGCCGGTCGATCCGACCGAAGGCGAAGTGAAGAAAGTACCGGAAAAACCACCGGAGCCGACCATCCAGCCAACCCGGATCATCACCACCCCGGTGCGCGGCGGCCAGCAGGTCTACGCCAAGGGCGGCGACCTGGTGGTGGTCTCTTCCGTCAGCCCCGGCGCGGAACTTATGGCCGATGGCAACATCCATGTTTACGGACCTATGCGTGGTCGTGCAATGGCGGGTGTCAAGGGCGACACCAAGGCACGAATTTTCTGCCAGCAACTGAGCGCCGAACTGGTGTCGATTGCCGGCCACTACAAGGTTTCCGAGGATCTGCGTCGTGATCCGCTGTGGGGGTCGGGCGTTCAGATCAGCTTGTCCGGCGATGTGTTGAACATCATCCGTCTTTAACGGATACTTGCCGCCATTTCCGAAATGTCGCCTTCTTCGTAGCGAAAATGGCTTAAAGGGCTTAGGAAAACACGAAATGTAAAAATTACCACCGGTACTTTAAACATTTCGCCGCTTCCCGGCTCAAGCCATACGACTACAGTTGTTTTTCAGCGACGTTCTTCAGGGGCTAAAACAGAGTCCTTTTTCCTTAGGGGTGAAACACCTTGGCCAAGATTCTCGTGGTTACATCCGGCAAGGGTGGTGTGGGTAAGACCACCACCAGCGCCGCCATCGGTACCGGCCTCGCGCTGCGCGGCCACAAGACAGTGATCGTCGACTTCGACGTCGGCCTGCGTAACCTCGACCTGATCATGGGCTGCGAGCGCCGCGTGGTGTACGACTTCGTCAACGTCGTGAACGGCGAAGCCAACCTGCAGCAGGCCCTGATCAAGGACAAGCGCCTGGAAAACCTGTACGTGCTGGCAGCCAGCCAGACCCGTGACAAGGATGCGCTGACCAAGGAAGGCGTGGAAAAGGTCCTGATGGAACTCAAGGAAAGCTTCGAGTTCGTGGTCTGCGACTCCCCGGCCGGCATCGAGACCGGTGCCCACCTGGCCATGTACTTCGCCGACGAGGCGATCGTCGTGACCAACCCGGAAGTCTCCTCGGTCCGTGACTCCGACCGCATGCTCGGCCTGCTGGCCAGCAAGTCGCGTCGTGCCGAACAGGGCGGCGAGCCGATCAAGGAACACCTGCTGCTGACCCGCTACAACCCGGAGCGCGTGAGCAAAGGCGAAATGCTTGGCGTCGAGGACGTCAAGGAAATCCTGGCCGTGACCCTGCTGGGCGTCATCCCCGAATCCCAGGCGGTGCTCAAGGCATCCAACCAGGGCGTACCGGTCATCCTCGACGACCAGAGCGATGCTGGCCAGGCCTACAGCGATGCGGTTGACCGCCTGCTGGGCAAGACCGTCGAGCATCGTTTCCTCGATGCACAGAAGAAGGGATTCTTCGAGCGCCTGTTTGGAGGCAACTAAGCAATGAACCTTTTTGACTTCTTTCGTGCCAGCAAAAAAGTAAGCACCGCGTCGGTCGCGAAAGAGCGTCTGCAGATCATTGTGGCGCACGAACGCGGCCAACGCAGCACCCCGGACTACTTGCCCGCCCTGCAGCAGGAGCTGGTCGAAGTGATCCGCAAGTACGTCAATATCGGGTCCGATGACGTGCACGTCGCCCTGGAGAACCAGGGCAGCTGCTCGATCCTGGAACTCAATATCACCCTGCCTGATCGCTGATCGATCCGGCCGGCGCCACGGCGGCCCGGTGATGTTCACACACAACGCTGTTGTGGGAGCCGGCTCCTGCAAGGCGCGCGGTGTGAGCAGCATCGGGCCGCCGTTGGCGTTTGTTACGAGACTGTTTCAATGCCGCTGTCGAATATCCGCATCATCCATCAGGACGCCGCCGTGCTGGTGGTGGACAAGCCGACCCTGCTGCTCTCCGTCCCGGGCCGCGCCGATGACAACAAGGATTGCCTGATCACCCGCCTGCAGGAAAACGGTTATCCGGAAGCCCTGATCGTTCACCGGCTGGACTGGGAAACCTCGGGCATCATCCTGCTGGCCCGCGACCCCGATACCCATCGCGAACTGTCGCGCCAGTTCCATGACCGGGAAACCGAGAAAGCCTATACCGCGCTCTGCTGGGGCCAGCCGGAACTGGACAGCGGCAGCATCGACCTGCCGTTGCGCTACGACCCGCCGACCAAGCCCCGGCATGTGGTCGATCACGAGTTTGGCAAGCATGCCCTGACCTTCTGGAAAGTGCTGGAGCGCCATGCCGACTGGTCCCGGGTGGAACTGACGCCGATCACCGGGCGCTCGCATCAGTTGCGGGTACACATGCTGTCCATCGGTCATCCGCTGCTCGGTGACGGCCTGTATGCCCACCCGCAGGCCCTGGCGGCCTGGCCACGGCTGTGCCTGCATGCCAGCATGCTGAGCTTCACCCACCCGCAAAGCGGCGAGCGCCTGCGCTTCGAGTGCCCGGCGCCGTTCTGAATCGCGTCGTGCAAGGCTCCTGCGCTCGACATCGATTCCTGAGTGTAGCTCGCTCTTGTAGGAGCCCGGCTTGCCGGCGAATGCGTCCTTGAGGCCGCCAAAGGCTTCGCGGGCAAGCCACGCTCCTACAAAGATACGGTAAACTCCCGACACTGCTGTCTGGAGCCACTTATGCGCGAAGAGTTGAACCAAGGCCTGATCGACTTCCTCAAGGCCTCCCCCACCCCCTTTCATGCCACCGCCAGCCTGGTCAAGCGCCTGGAGGCAGCGGGTTATCAGCGTCTCGATGAGCGTGAAACCTGGCACACCACGGCCGGCGGTCGCTACTACGTCACCCGCAACGACTCTTCCATCATCGCCATCAAGCTCGGCGAAAACGCGCCGCTGCAATCGGGTATCCGCATGGTCGGTGCCCATACCGACAGCCCGTGCCTGCGGGTCAAGCCGCAACCCGAACTGCAGCGCCAGGGTTTCTGGCAACTGGGTGTCGAAGTCTACGGCGGCGCCCTGCTAGCGCCGTGGTTCGACCGCGACCTGTCCCTGGCCGGTCGTGTCACCTTCCGTCGCGACGGCAAGGTCGAAAGCCAACTGATCGACTTCAAGGCGCCGATCGCGACCATTCCCAACCTGGCCATTCACCTCAACCGTGAAGCCAACCAGGGCTGGGCGATCAACCCGCAGAACGAGCTGCCTCCGATCCTGGCCCAGTTCGCCGGCGACGAGCGCGTGGACTTCCGCGCCGTGCTCACCGACCAGTTGGCCCGTGAACACGACCTCAGCGCCGACGTGGTGCTCGATTACGAGCTGAGCTTCTACGACACCCAGAGCGCAGCCGTGATCGGTCTCAACGGCGACTTCATCGCCGGTGCCCGCCTGGACAACCTGCTGTCCTGCTACGCCGGGCTGCAGGCGCTGCTCAGCGCCGACAGCGATGAAACCTGCATCCTGGTCTGCAACGACCACGAGGAAGTCGGCTCCTGCTCCGCCTGCGGTGCCGACGGCCCGATGCTCGAACAGACCCTGCGCCGCCTCCTGCCGGATGGCGAGGACTATGTGCGCACGATCCAGAAATCGCTGCTGGTCTCGGCGGACAACGCCCATGGCGTACACCCCAACTATGCCGAGAAGCACGACGCCAACCATGGCCCGAAACTCAACGCCGGGCCAGTGATCAAGGTCAACAACAACCAGCGCTACGCCACCAACAGCGAAACCGCCGGTTTCTTCCGTCACCTGTGCATGTCCGAGGAAGTCCCGGTGCAAAGCTTCGTGGTGCGCAGCGACATGGGCTGCGGCTCGACCATCGGCCCGATCACCGCCAGCCACCTGGGCGTGCGTACCGTGGATATCGGCCTGCCGACCTTCGCCATGCACTCGATCCGCGAACTGGCGGGCAGCCATGACCTGGCCCACCTGGTGAAGGTCCTGAGCGCGTTCTACGCCAGCCCCGAACTGCCCTGAGCCCTGCGCTCTCGCAGGAAAGAGCAGCAGCGGGAACACACCTGGCTGAGGGAGGGCTTGCCCGCGAAGCTTCTGGCGCACGCCAGACCCGCTTCGCTGACAAGCCCGCTCCCGGCGCACGCCAGCCCGATGAACAGCGCCGCACGTGCGCAAGCCTGTTCTGCCGCTTATCGGCAGTACGCTGAAGACAGTTGGCTCCGACAATGCCCACCGTCCCCACCGGATCAGGCACCATCACCCGACCTGATCTCCCCCTGATACACATCAAGGCATCTCCACCAAAGCGACCTAAACTGAAGGTGTATCCCTTCGACAAGGCCGTCGTCATGATCACACCGTTCGAGTTCCACTCGATGCTCATCCCGATCCTGGGAGGCATGCTGTTGCTGGCCGTGGGCTTCAACTTTCGTGAAAACCGGGCCGGCCCGGTGCTGATGTGGCTTGGCATGCTGTTGATCCTCGGGACCGTGGTCTACAAGATTCTCGCCAAACTGGCTGAATAAATGCGCGGCGCCCGAGGCTGGCGTACACTCGGTCGATCCGCACCTGTATGGTTGACTGCCTAGTGTTCGCCCGCCTTTCCGCTCTGCCCACCTTACTGTTCATCTGCCTGCTGGCGTTGCTGCCCCTGGTTCCCGCCCAGGCCGTCGGCCTGCCGAGCCTGCTGGGCAGCGCCGAGAAAACCCAGCCACAACCGACCGAGCCCCTGGCCCAGTCGCTCGACGAAGTCATCAAGAACCTGGAGAACGACCAGCAGCGCAGCAAGCTGCTGAGCGACCTGAAAAAGCTCCGGGACAGCACGAAAAAGGCCCAGCCGGCCGCCGAAGTGGGGGTACTGGGGCTGATCGGCAGCACCCTGGCCGATTTCGAGAAGCAGTTCACCGGCAATGACAGCCCGCTCACTCGCTGGTCGCAGGAGTTCGACCAGGCCAGGCAGGAGATGATGGCGCTGATGCTTCCGGCCAGCGAATGGCTGCCGATCATCTCCGCCTTTGCCCTGATCCTGCTGCTCTGGAGTTGCCTGGCCTGGGCGATGATCTGGCTCGGCCATCGGGTGCGCCTGCGCTTCGGCCTCACCGAGGAACTGCCCCAGCACCCACGCACCGTCGACCTGCTGCGCTTTGCCCTGCGCAAGCTCGGGCCGTGGATGATCGCGCTGCTGATCACCGTCTACCTGACCTACGCCCTGCCCTCGTCCCTGGGCAAGGATCTGGCGATGGCGCTGGCCTATGCACTGGTGGTCGGTACCTGTTTCTCGGCGATCTGCGTGATCGCCTTCTCCCTGCTCGACGGCCCGCATCGCCATCGGGCCCTGCATATCCTGCGCCGCCGGGCTTTCCGGCCGCTGTGGCTGATCGGCAGTTTCGCCGCATTCGGCGAAGCCCTGAGCGACCCGCGCCTGATCGCCAGCCTCGGCAGCCACCTGGCCCATACCGCCGCGACCTTCGTCAACGTGATGGCCGCGCTGTCCACCGGCCTGTTCATCCTGCGCTTCCGTCGCCCCATCGCGCACCTGATCCGCAACCAGCCGCTGTCCCGCCGGCTGACCCGCCGCGCCCTGAGCGACACCATCGATATCCTCGGCAGCTTCTGGTTCGTTCCCGCGCTGATACTGGTGGCGATCTCGCTGTTCGCGACCTTCTTCTCCGCTGGCGACACCAGTACCGCCCTGCGCCAGTCGCTGATCTGTACCGTGCTGGTGGTGCTGTGCATGGTGATCAACGGCCTGGTGCGCCGCCATGCCCTCAAGCCCCAGCGCGGGCACCGGCGCCATACGCTGTACTCCGAACGGTTGAAGAGCTTCTGCTACACCCTGGTGCACCTGGCGGTCTGGCTGTTCTTCATCGAACTCGGCCTGCGGGTCTGGGGCATGTCGCTGATCCGCTTCACCGAAGGCGAGGGCCGCGAGGTCAGTGTTCGGCTGTTCGGCCTCGGCGGCACGCTGATCTTCGCCTGGCTGGTGTGGATTCTCGCCGATACCGCCGTGCACCACGCCCTCACCCGCTCGCGCAAGGGCCTGGCCAACGCCCGGGCGCAGACCATGATGCCGCTGATCCGCAACGTGCTGTTCGTGGCGATCTTCATCATCGCGCTGATCGTCGCCCTGGCGAACATGGGCATGAACGTCACGCCTCTGCTGGCCGGTGCCGGTGTGATCGGTCTGGCCATCGGTTTCGGTGCGCAGTCGCTGGTGGCGGACCTGATCACCGGCCTGTTCATCATCATCGAAGACTCCCTGGCCATCGACGACTACGTCGACGTCGGCGGTCACCTCGGCACCGTCGAGGGCCTGACCATCCGCACGGTGCGCCTGCGGGACATCGACGGCATCGTCCACACCATTCCGTTCAGCGAGATCAAGAGCATCAAGAACTACTCACGGGAGTTCGGCTACGCGATCTTCCGCGTGGCGATCCCCTACAACATGGCGATCGACGATGCGATCAAGCTGATGCGCGATGTCGGCCAGAAGATGCGCACGGATCCGTTGCAGCGGCGCAACATCTGGTCACCGCTGGAGATCCAGGGCGTAGAGAGCTTCGAGTCCGGCAGCGCGGTCCTGCGGGCCCGCTTCAAGACCGCGCCGATCAAGCAATGGGAGGTTTCGCGGGCGTTCAACCTGGCGCTGAAACGGACCATGGACGAATCCGGCCTGGACCTGGCGACTCCACGCCTGAGCGTGCAGGTGGTGACGGCCGGTGGCGGTGTGCAAACCGAGCAACCAGTCAAGTCCTGAGCACCACCGTCCTGCCTCTCCCCCCCTGTAGGAGCCGGGCTTGCCCGCGAAGCTTTTAGCGATATTTCGGACGCATTCGCGGGCAAGCCCGGCTCCTACAGCACATCCACCCCGACGTGGATCGCATCGTGCCGCCAGAACTCCAGGTCGCAGTCGATCAGGCGCTGGTGCTGGTCATAGTTGACCCGCGCAATCCGCAGCCCCGGGCTGCCGGACGACACCCGCAATGCCGCGGCAGCCTCCAGCGGCAATGAGGTCGGCACGATCTCGAAGCGCACCCGCCCGTAATGCAGGTCGTAGTGCCGCGCATAGAGTTCGGTGATCGACTGGTTCAGATCGAACTCGAGAATGCCCGGGAAGTACTGCGGGTTGAGGTAGTGCTCGACATACAGCACCTGCCGCTCGTCGATCCGTCGCACCCGGCAGATCTGGATCACGCTCGACAGCGCCGGCAATTGCAGCCACTCGCACACCGCCGCCGAGGCCGGCTGCAGCCGTGCCGACAGCACCTGGGTGGAAGGCACCCGTCCCTGGGCACTGACCATTGCATGGAAGTGGCTGCGCTGCATCAGGTTGTAGGCCAGCCGCGGCGGCGAGACGAACCAGCCCCGACGCTCCTCGCGGTAGATCAGCCCCTGGGCCTCCAGTTGCAGCAAGGCCTCGCGCACGGTGATCCGGGTGGTGCTGAACAACTCGCTGAGCTTGCGCTCGGCCGGCAGTTTGCTTCCGCCGGGCAGCAGCCCATGCTCGATCTGCTCGTGCAGCGCCAGACCGATAGCTGTCACCGCCTTTGGTGCCTCTTCGCGCATCAACGTTACCTATTTGGACTAGTCCAGCACTATTTCAGGGCAAAACCGCGCGGCATCGCGGTCTCCGGTTGCAGCACCCAGCCTAGGCAATGCACATGACTGATATGTGACAAAGCGACGAAACGGTGCAGCGGAACGCCCGTTCCACAACACCAATTCCTTTTAATATCAGCAGTTTAACAATGGTCTACGCTTAACTCGGCGGTTACGGGTGCCACTGGGAAAAATCCTTGCAGGACTGATGCCGACATTAAAGTGTCATGCAGCAGGCTTAAATTGGCTCAGGTATTGCTGACCTAGACCAAACGTCCAACCGCCGCACTACGCATATAAAAACTGTCGATCAAGATCTTCGCGTTGAAAAACGCCCAAAGGAGCTTCGGATGAAACAGCTTTTCCTGGCATCACTGTTAGGTTCGACCATCGCCCTGTGCACCAGCGCCATGGCCGCTGATACCGATTTGCAGGCCCTGGAGGCCGCGGCCAAGAAAGAAGGCGCCGTCAACAGCGTCGGCATGCCCGATGACTGGGCCAACTGGGCCGGTACCTGGAAGGACCTGAGCGACAAGTACGGCCTCAAGCACATCGACACAGACATGAGCTCGGCCCAGGAAATCGCCAAGTTCGCCGCCGAGAAAGACAACGCCAGCGCCGATATCGGCGACGTCGGCGCGGCTTTCGGTCCGATCGCGACCAAGCAGGGCGTGACCCAGCCGTACAAGCCGAGCACCTGGGAACAGGTTCCGGCCTGGGCCAAGGACAAGGATGGCAACTGGGCGCTGGCCTACACCGGTACCATCGCCTTCATCGTCAACAAGAAGCTGCTGCACGGCTCCGAAGTCCCCAAGAGCTGGGCTGACCTGAAGACCGGCAAGTACAAGGTCTCCATCGGTGACGTAAGCACCGCCGCCCAGGCCGCCAACGGCGTCCTCGCTGCGGCACTGGCCAACGGCGGCGACGAGAAGAACATCCAGCCGGCACTGCTGATGTTTGCCGAGATCGCCAAGCAGGGTCGCCTGTCGCTGGCCAACCCGACCATCGCCACCATGGAGAAGGGCGAAGTGGAAGTCGGCGTGGTCTGGGACTTCAACGGCCTGAGCTACAAGGCCAAGATGGCCAACCCCGATGACTACATCGTGCTGATCCCCTCCGATGGTTCGGTGATTTCCGGCTACACCACCATCATCAACAAGTACGCCAAGCACCCGAACGCCGCCAAGCTGGCGCGCGAGTACATCTTCAGCGATGCCGGCCAGACCAACCTGGCCCGCGGCAATGCCCGGCCGATCCGCGCCGAGCACCTGACCCTGCCGGAAGACGTGAAGGCCAAGCTGCTGCCCAACGAGCAGTACAAGCACGTCACCCCGATCAAGGATGCCGACGCCTGGGAGAAGACGTCCAAGGCACTGCCGCAGAAGTGGCAGGAAGAAGTCATCATCAACATGCAGTAAGGCTCGATAGCTGACTGTCGAGCAAGCACCACTGAACTGTGTAGGAGCAGGGCTTGCCCGCGAAGCTTTTATCGCCCTCAAGGCCCCCTTCGCTGGCAAGCCAGGCTCCTACAAGTTTGCAGATTCCTTGAAACAGAGACCCGACTCATGCAGCACAACGTCATCCTGGTCGTGCTCGATGGCCTGAACCATGAGGTCGCCCGGCACGCCATGGGCCATCTCCAGGCTTACGCAGGCGCAGGACGCGCGGCGCTGTACAAACTGGAATGCGAGTTGCCGTCGCTCTCCAGACCGCTCTACGAATGCATTCTCACCGGTGTCGCCCCGATCGAAAGCGGCATCGTGCACAACCAGGTCACGCGCCTGTCCAACCAGCGCAGCGTGTTCCACTACGCCCGCGACGGTGGCCTGCGCACTGCGGCAGCGGCCTATCACTGGGTCAGCGAGCTGTACAACCGCTCGCCCTTCGTCGCCGCCCGCGATCGCCACACCCACAACGAAAGCCTGCCGATCCAGCACGGGCATTTCTACTGGATGGATCACTACCCCGACTCGCACCTGTTCGCCGACGCCGAAAGCCTGCGCCTGCAACACGCGCCGAACTTCCTGCTGGTGCATCCGATGAATATCGACGATGCCGGCCACAAGCATGGCCTGGACAGCGCCCAGTACCGCAATAGCGCACGCTCGGCCGACATCATCCTGGCCGACTACCTGCAAGGCTGGCTCGAAGCCGGCTATCAGGTGCTGGTGACCGCCGACCACGGCATGAACAACGACCGCTCGCACAACGGCCTGCTGGCCGAAGAGCGCGAGGTACCGCTGTTCGTCCTCGGCAACGCCTTCAGTTTCAATCCCGATGCCGCGCCCCGGCAGACCGAGCTCTGCGGCACGATCTGCACACTGCTGGGCGTGCACCACGACAAACCTGTATGCCGGGAGCTGTTGAAGTGAATTCAATCACCCGTGGCAAATGGCTCGCCCTGCTCTGCCTGGCGCCTTTCGCCCTGTTCTTCATCGTCTTCGAGATCGCCCCGCTGGTCTGGGTGCTGATCAACAGCCTGCAGTCGGAGGACGACGGCTGGGGGCTGGCCAACTTCAACAAGATCTTCGGTTCGAAGTTCTACCTGCAGGCCATCCAGTACAGCCTGGAGATCAGTTTCTGGTCGAGCGTGTTCGGCATGCTCATCGCCCTGCTCGGTGCCTACTCGCTGCGCCGGGTCGACTCGCGCCTGCGCGACTTCGTCAACGCCTTCGCCAACATGACCAGCAACTTCGCCGGCGTGCCGCTGGCCTTCGCCTTCATCATCCTGCTGGGCTTCAACGGCACCCTCACCCTCCTGCTGAAACAGGCCGGGATCATCCAGGACTTCAACCTGTACTCCAAGACCGGCCTGATCATCCTCTACACCTACTTCCAGATCCCCCTGGGCGTGCTACTGCTCTACCCGGCCTTCGACGCCCTGCGCGAAGACTGGCGAGAATCCGCCGCGCTGCTCGGCGCCGATGGCTGGCAGTTCTGGCGGCACATCGGCCTGCCGGTGCTGACTCCGGCGCTGCTGGGCACCTTCGTGATCCTGCTGGCCAACGCCCTGGGCGCCTACGCCACGGTCTACGCCCTGACCACCGGCAACTTCAACGTGCTGCCGATCCGTATCGCCGCGATGGTCTCCGGCGACATCAGCCTCGACCCGAACATGGCCAGCGCGCTGGCGGTGATCCTGGTCGGCCTGATGACCTTCGTCACCGTCATCCATCAATGGCTGTTGAAAAGGAGCCACCATGTCGCGCGTTGAACCCGGCTCCGCCAGCCTCTACCACCGCGTGGTGGTCTACCTGCTGTTCCTGATCCTGCTGCTGCCGCTGGCCGGCACCTTCGTCTACTCCATCGCCAGCAGTTGGTCGGCGACCGTGCTGCCCAGCGGTTTCACCTTCAAGTGGTACCTACAGCTGTGGAGCGACCCGCGCTTTCTCGGCGCGTTCGGCCAATCGCTGATCGTCTGCGTCGGCGCACTGCTGCTGTCGGTGGTGCTGATCCTGCCGCTGCTGTTCGTGGTGCACTACCACTTCCCGCGCCTCGACGCGCTGATGAACATCCTGATCCTGCTGCCCTTCGCGGTGCCGCCGGTGGTGTCCTCGGTGGGTCTGCTGCAACTTTACGGCTCCGGGCCGTTCGCCATGGTCGGCACGCCGTGGATCCTGATCGGCTGCTACTTCACCGTGGCCCTGCCGTTCATGTACCGGGCGATCACCAACAACCTGCAGGCGATCAACCTGCGCGACCTGATGGACGCCGCCCATCTGCTCGGTGCCAGCACCTGGCAGGCAGCATTCCTGGTGGTGCTGCCGAACCTGCGCAAGGGCCTGATGGTGGCGTTGCTGCTGTCGTTCTCGTTCCTGTTCGGCGAGTTCGTGTTCGCCAACATCCTGGTCGGCACCCGCTACGAGACCCTGCAGGTGTACCTGAACAACATGCGCAACAGCAGCGGTCACTTCACCAGTGCGCTGGTGATCTCCTATTTCCTCTTCGTCTTGGTACTCACGTGGGTTGCCAATCGCCTCAATAAGGACAAGAGCCAATGAGCTTCATCAGCGTCCAGAACCTGAAAAAGACCTACGCCGGCACCACGGTGTTCAGCGATATCAACTGCGAAATCGCCAAGGGCGAGTTCATCACCCTGCTCGGTCCCTCCGGCTGCGGCAAGTCCACCCTGCTGCGCTGCATCGCCGGCCTGACGCCGGTGGACAGCGGCAGGATCCTGCTAGACGGCCAGGACATCGTCCCGCTGAGCCCGCAGAAACGCGCGATCGGCATGGTGTTCCAGAGCTACGCGCTGTTTCCCAACATGACCGTGGAGCAGAACGTCGCCTTCGGCCTGAAGATGCAGAAGGTCAACGCCGACGACAGCCACAAGCGGGTCATGGAAGCCCTCAAGCTGGTCGAGCTGCACGATTTCGCCACCCGCTACCCGCACCAGTTGTCCGGCGGCCAGTGCCAGCGCGTGGCCCTGGCCCGTTCGCTGGTGACACGCCCGCGCCTGCTGCTGCTCGACGAGCCGCTGTCGGCCCTCGATGCGCGAATTCGCAAGCACCTGCGCGAACAGATCCGGGCGATCCAGCGCGAATTGGGCCTGACCACCATTTTCGTCACCCACGACCAGGAAGAAGCCCTGACCATGAGTGACCGTATCTTCCTGATGAACCAGGGCCGCATCGTCCAGAGCGGCGACGCCGAATCGCTCTACACCGCGCCGGTGGACGTGTTCGCCGCCGGCTTCATCGGCAACTACAACCTGCTCGACGCCGAGGCCGCCAGCCGCCTGCTGCAACGGCCGGTCAGCAGCCGCATCGCGATCCGCCCGGAAGCCATCGAGCTGCACACCGAAGGCGAACCTGATGCCCTGGTCCGTGGCCACAGTCTGCTGGGCAACGTCATCCGCTACCGGGTCGAGGCCCGCGGTGTCGAACTGCTGGTGGACGTGCTCAACCGCTCGGCCGCCGACCTGCACCCCGATGGTCGACGCCTGGCCCTGTCCATCGATCCGGCGGCCCTTTGTGAGGTAGCCTGATGTCCTGTTTCAAGCATGTCCTTCCGAAGAGAGAGCTGCACTGATGGCCCTGGCAATTTTTGATCTGGATGAAACCCTGATTCATGGCGACTGCGCGACGCTCTGGAGCGAGCAGATGGGACGCCTGGGCTGGGTCGACCCGGAGTCCTTCATGCGCCGCAACAACGAACTGATGGACGCCTACAGCCGGGGCGAACTGGCCATGGAGGAGTTCATGCTGTTCAGCCTGGAGCCCATGGCCGGGCGGACCCCGGATGAAATCGAACACCTGGTCGAACCGTGGGTCGAGGAGGTGATCGAACCGCTGATCTACAGCGATGCGTGCAAGGCGATTGCCGAGCACCGTGCGGCCGGTGACCGGATCCTGGTGATCTCCGCCTCGGGCACCCACCTGGTCAGGCCGATCGCCGAACGCCTGGGCATCGACGAAGTGCTGGGCATCGAGCTGGAAGTGCTGCATGGGGTCTACAGCGGCCAGACCACTGGCATCCTGACCTACCGCGAGGGCAAGATCACCCGTCTGCTGGAATGGCTCGACGCCGAAGGGGAAAACCTCGAAGGCGCGAGTTTCTATTCCGATTCGCGCAACGACCTGCCGCTGCTGCTCAAGGTCGACCACCCTCACGTGGTGAACCCGGACCCGGTGTTGCGCGAACAGGCGGAAAAGGCCGGCTGGCCGATTCACGCCTGGCACTGAGACACGCAGCGACGGCCTCTTCGCGGCCAAGCCCGCGAAGAGGCTGCGCCCCCACGGAAGAATCAATCAGACCAGGGCTTCATCAATCACCAGCACCAGCTTGCCCGCCACCTGGTTGCTGGCCAGCTCGGCAAACGCCAGTTCGGCATCACGGATCGGGAACGTCCTGGCCAGTTGCGGGCTCAGGCGCTTGTCGGCAAACAGCGGCCAGACGTGCTGGTTCAAGTCCGCGAGCAGATCGGCCTTGAATTGCGCATCGCGACTGCGCAGGGTCGAACCCAGCAACTGGATACGCTTGGCGAGGATCTTCGCCAGGTCCAACTGGGTTTCCCGCCCGCCCATCAGGCCGATCAGCACCCACCGCCCGTCAGCTGACAAAAGTTTCACGTTGAGCGCCGCGTAGTTCGCGCCCACCGGGTCGAGGATCACGTCGAAGGGGGCGAAGTCGTTCAGACTCTCGATATCATCGCCACGAATCGCCCCGCCCTGGGCCCCCAGCGATTCGCAATAGGCCAGTCGATCCGCCGAACCGACACTGACCCAGCAAGGGTTGCCGAAGGCCTTGCACAGTTGGATCGCCGCCGAACCGACGCCACTGGCACCGGCATGCAACAGCACCTTTTCGCCGGGCTTGAGGCCCGCCAACTGGAACAGATTCAGCCATGCCGTGGCGTAGACCTCAGGCAGCGCGGCCGCTTCGACCAGGCTCAGGCCTTCCGGCACCGGCAGCACATGGCGGCCATCGACCACCACTTCCTCGGCCATGCCGCCGCCGGCGAGCAGCGCACAGACCCGATCACCGACCTGCCAGGCGGAACCGGCTCCCACTTCGACGATCACTCCGGAGCACTCCAGCCCCAGCGCCTGGCTGGCTCCCGGCGGTGGCGGATAGAGCCCGGCCTTCTGCAACAGGTCGGCCCGGTTGAGCCCCGCAGCGGCGACACGAATGCGCACTTGCCCCACATCACAACCCGGATTCGGCTCTTCCAGCCACTCCACTTGACCTTCAACGCCTTGCAATGCCTTCACAGTGCCTCCATAGTGAGTCTGGACTGAGCCCGGAGCTGTAGCACCGGGCTTTCTTGCATTATGCGACCGGTCCGCGACTCGTGCGAAACCCTCAATGGCGGTTTTGGCACTCAGTCCCACGGAACCGGCGACTTTAAAGACGGCCTAATATGCGTGATCAATTGTCCCCGCGTCGACTCAGCATGAAGCATTTGTTCCCCGGCACTGCACTTGCCCTTTTCATCGGCCTTGGCGTTTCGGCGTTCTCGGGCAACACGTTCGCAGCCAACAGCTGGGACAATCTTCAGCCCGACCGTGACGAGGTGATCGCCAGCCTGAACGTCGTCGAGTTGCTCAAGCGCCACCACTACAGCAAGCCGCCGCTGGACAGCGCGCGCTCGGTGATCATCTACGACAGCTACATCAAGTTGCTCGACCCGTCGCGCAGCTATTTCCTGGCCAGCGACATCGCCGAATTCGACAAGTGGAAGACCCAGTTCGGCGACTTCCTCAAGAGCGGCGACCTCAATGCCGGCTTCACCATCTACAAGCGCTACCTGGATCGGGTCAAGGGCCGCCTGGACTTCGCCCTCGCCGAGCTGAACAAGGGCGTCGACAAGATCGACTTCACCACCCACGAGACCCTGCTGATCGATCGCAAGGACGCGCCGTGGCTCAAGAGCACCGCCGAACTCGACGACCTGTGGCGCAAGCGCGTCAAGGACGAGGTGCTGCGCCTGAAGATCGCCGGCAAGGATCCCAAGGCGATCCAGGAACTGCTGGTCAAGCGCTACAAGAACCAACTGGCCCGCCTGGACCAGACCCGGGCCGAGGATATCTTCCAGGCCTATATCAACACCTTCGCGATGTCCTACGACCCGCACACCAACTATCTGTCTCCTGATAGCGCGGAAAACTTCGACATCAACATGAGCCTGTCCCTCGAGGGCATCGGCGCCGTGCTGCAAAGCGACAACGACCAGGTCAAGGTCGTGCGCCTGGTGCCGTCGGGCCCGGCCGACAAGACCAAGCAGGTCGCGCCGTCCGACAAGATCATCGGTGTCGCCCAGGGCGACAAGGAAATGGTCGACGTGGTCGGCTGGCGCCTGGACGAAGTGGTCAAGCTGATCCGTGGTCCGAAGGGCTCGGTGGTCCGCCTGGAAATCATTCCGGCGAGCAACGCGCCGAACGACCAGACCAGCAAGATCGTCTCCATCACCCGCGAGGCGGTGAAACTGGAAGACCAGGCGGCAAGCAAGTCGATCCTGCATCTCAAGCAGGATGGCAAGGACTACAAGCTCGGGGTGATCGACATCCCGGCCTTCTATCTGGACTTCAAGGCCTTCCGTGCCGGCGATCCGAACTACAAGAGCACCACCCGCGACGTGAAGAAACTGCTGGGTGAGCTGCAGAAGGAAGGCGTCGACGGCGTGGTCATCGACCTGCGCAACAACGGCGGCGGCTCCCTGCAGGAAGCCACCGAGCTGACCAGCCTGTTCATCGACAAGGGCCCGACCGTGCTGGTGCGCAACGCCGACGGCAAGGTCGACGTGCTCGAGGACGAAAACCCCGGTGCGTTCTACAAGGGTCCGATGGCGCTGCTGGTCAACCGCCTGTCGGCCTCGGCCTCGGAGATCTTCGCCGGCGCCATGCAGGACTACCATCGTGCACTGATTATCGGTGGCCAGACCTTCGGCAAGGGCACCGTGCAGACCATCCAGCCGCTCAACCATGGCGAGCTGAAACTGACCCTGGCCAAGTTCTACCGGGTTTCCGGACAGAGCACCCAGCATCAGGGCGTACTGCCGGACGTGGATTTCCCGTCGATCATCGACACCAAGGAAATCGGCGAAAGCGCGCTGCCGGAAGCCATGCCGTGGGACACCATCCGTCCTTCGATCAAGCCGGCGGTGGACCCGTTCAAGCCATTCCTGGCCCAGCTCAAGGCCGACCACGAGGCCCGCGCGGCGAAGGATGCCGAGTTCATCTTCATCCGCGACAAGCTGGCCCTGGCCGAGAAGCTGCTGAAGGAAAAGACCGTGAGCCTGAACGAGGCCGAGCGTCGCGCCCAGCGTGCCGATATCGATGCCAAGCAACTGGCCATGGAAAACGCCCGCCGCAAGGCCAAGGGCGAGGACGCGCTCAAGGAACTCAAGAAAGAGGACGACGACGCCCTGCCGCCTGACCCGGACAAGAAAACCAAGCCGGAAGACGACGCCTACCTGAGCGAGACCGGGCGTATCCTGCTCGATTACCTGCGTCTGAATACCGCGGTGGCCAAGCACTGACGAGTGATAGCAATTTAGTGTGATTGCTCTTCGGAGCGTCATCAAACAGTCATCATTCTGTCGTGAAATAAAGGACTGGACACGTCTCCCGAGCCGGGAGCCGCCTCCGGTCCTTTTCTTTCGACAGAGACTGCCATGACCATGACCGAACAGCTGAACGCCTTGAGTTCAATCCTGGCTCAGAGTGGTCTGCACAGCCTGTTCCAACCGATCATTTCACTGTCCGAGAGACGTATCGTCGGCTATGAGGCGCTCAGTCGCGGGCCCTCCAACAGCCCGCTGCACTCACCCGTCAGCCTGTTCGCCGTGGCCCGTCAGGCCGGACGCCTGAGCGAACTGGAAATGGCCTGCCGGCTCAGTGCCTGCCGCCGTTTCAGCGAACAGAAACTGCCCGGCAAGCTGTTTCTCAACGTATCCCCCGAATCCCTGCTGGAGCCGAGCCACCCACCGGGACGAACCCTGCAATGGCTGCAGGACTTCGGCATCGACCCCAGCAACGTGGTCATCGAACTGACCGAGCAAACCCCCACCGACGATTTCCAACTGCTGCAGAACGCGCTGCACCACTACCGCGACATGGGTTTCTCGATCGCCCTGGATGATCTGGGGGCCGGCTATTCCAGCCTGCGCCTGTGGTCGGAATTGCGCCCGGACTACGTCAAGATCGACCGACACTTCATCGATGGTATCCACCAGGACGGCCTCAAGCGCGAGTTCGTCGGCTCCATCCTCCAGATCGCCAAGGCCTCGCGGGCCCGGGTGATCGCCGAAGGCATCGAATTGCCGGAAGAACTGGCGGTACTGACCGAAATGGGCGTCGACCTGGTGCAGGGCTACCTGCTCTGCCGTCCCCAGGAAAACCCGCCACAGGATGCCCACGCCCTGCTGCCCAAGCTGGAAAACACCTCCATCGCCCTGAGCGAGGACGGCAGCGACCTCAGCGCCCTGCTCATCGAGCAACCGGCAGTGACCCAGGACACCGCCACGGCGACGGTGCTGGAGGCCTTTCGGCGCCAGGCCAATCTCAATTCGCTGGCGGTGCTGGACGAACAGAACCGGCCCTGCGGCATCGTCCATCGGCATTCGCTGTCGGATGCGCTGCTCAAGCCGTTCGCCACCGACCTGTTCGCCCGCAAGCCCATCAGCCGGCTGATGAGCGACGACTTCCTCGCCGTGGAATCGAGCCAGTCGCTGCAACAGGTCAGCCGACTGCTGACCAGCCGTGCCCGACAACGTATCGAGGAAGATTTCATCATCACCCTCAATGGCCGTTATCTGGGCCTTGGACGGGTGATCGATGTACTGAAACTGATCACCGAACTGAAGATCCAGCAGGCCCGCTACGCCAACCCACTGACCCTGCTGCCCGGCAACGTGCCGATCCAGCAGTGCCTGGCCCGCCTGCTGCAACAGCAACGCGAAGCGTTGATCTGCTATGTCGACATCGACAGCTTCAAGCCCTTCAACGATATCTACGGCTACGGCCGGGGTGACGAAGTATTGCTATGCCTGGCGCAGTGCCTGAACGAGCGGGTCGACCCGAGCCGCGACTTCGTCGGCCACATCGGCGGTGATGATTTCCTGCTGGTGCTGGGTTCGGATGATTGGCAGAAACGCCTGGATCACCTGGTCGATGACTTCCAGAACCAGTGCCGGCGCTTCTACCGTGCCGAGCATCTGGAGGCCGGCTGTTTCATCGCGTCGAACCGCCAGGGCCTGCGCCAGGAGTTTGCGCTGCTGTCCCTGTCCATCGGTGCGGTGCACCTGAAGCCGCAGTCCTGCGGGCTGCTCGATGCCAGCCAGTTGGCCGAGCTGGCCTCACAGGCCAAGCACCACGCCAAGAACGTGCCGGGCTACAGCATCCACGTCATCGACAGCACCGAGATCACTTCGCTCGAAGACAGCGCCTGAGCTGCAAGTCCGCGAACAGGCCCCACGAGATCAGGCTTCGGCCGACTCGGGATAGTCGTACTCGAACACCCGCACCACTTCCGATGCGTGCCAGGAAGCCGCCGCCACGCCGTCCGACGGACCGGAAAAGCGCCCCAGGCGCTCCACGCATTCGAAAAAACCGGTACGCGGCAGGCGGCTCGCGCCCTGGCTGATCACCAATGAACTGCGCAACGGCTGCTCGGCCCTGGCATCCAGGGCTGCCAGGTGCTCCAGCGCCGCCGTCAGGGTCTGCATGGCAGGGCTGGGCAGTTGCAGACGCTCGAGCAATGCCCGATAGGTCAACAGATGCCGCTGCCGACGGGCCTGATCGAGTTCCCCCAGCAGGCCCTCCCAATGCTGACGACTGATTCGCACGCTCACGATGCATCCCTCCATCCGGCGACACCCAATTCCCAGGCCAGGCTGCGGCGAATCGCGGCATCCGGCTCCCGCTCACCACTCTCGATCAACCCCAGGTATGACGGGCTGATGCCCACGGTCCGTGCCAGCACCTCGATCGTCAGCCCCTTGGCTTCGCGCAGGGTGCGCAACTGGTCGAACGCCGGCATGGCGGCAGCCGGCGCCACAGGCGTGTCAGAAGAGGTCGGAGGGGGTTGTTGGCTGCGCAAGCCGGCAGCCTTGAGCAAACTTTGGTACTGAGCCCAGGGGAGAACCGCATATTCCGGTTCACCGTCACGTGTAATTATTTGAAGATCCATTACTACACCCCGTAGGACGATTACACATAGCGAGTCAGCGCTTTCCTAGTAGCTTAATATTAACAGCCACCAGAGTCGCTCGTGTGTGCGATCTTCAAACGAGGGGATTCAGGTCAATTTTTGTCGTTGCGTTCGAGCTGCAACTGCTTCGGGGTCTCCGGCAGGCGTTCGACCGCCACCAGGTGTTCCGGCACCTGGCGCTCGCGCCAGGCCCGGAAGGCATTCAACTCCTGGTCCAGGGCATTCATCACCCAGGCCAGCACCGCGATATCGTCGAGCATGCCGAATAACGGGATGAAATCCGGAATCGCGTCGATCGGGCTGAGAAAATACATCAGGCCCGCCACCACGATGACCATCGACTTGGCACTGACCGCGCGATATTCACCGCGCCAGTAGGCCAGGCACAAGACCTGCAACAGCTTCAGGTCCTCCTTGAGCTTGCCCAGCCGCCCGCCTTCCCGGGCACTCTTGCTCGCCACTGCGAACAATAAAGTGGGCAGGCGTCCACGCGCCAGGAGGCGTTGGGCCAGGGGCAGGAAGCGAGCGAAATTCCACGGTGTTTTCATCATCACTCCAGCGATCAGGCGCACAAGGTTATCCACACAAATTGTGGATAACCTTGTGAACAGAGCGGCATTTCATGGCTGAAAGCCCCGTCGCACAAGGGTCCGAGTCAGATCGGGCGTTTTTTACTCACTAAAAAAACCCCAATATTTCATTGACTTGGCGACAGTCTACGACTACGCCAATTAGCTCAATGTTAAGACTGCTGTCGGCAGTATATGTTCGGTTTATTGCAACCCATCATGCCGCACAAACGAAAACGCCCCGTAGAACGGGGCGTTTTCGCGGGGCAAACCGGAGGATTACTTCGCCGCTTTCTCGGCGGCCTTACCGGCAGGCTTGGCGGCAGGAGCTTCCGCATCGTCAGCCTTGGTCGGATCCTTGATCGCCAGCAGTTCCAGGTCGAACACCAGAACCGAGTTGGCCGGAATCGCCGGGCTCGGGCTCTGCGCGCCGTAAGCCAGATCAGCCGGAATGTACAGCTTGTACTTCTCGCCAACGTGCATCAGTTGCAGGCCTTCGACCCAACCAGGAATCACGCCGCTGACCGGCAGGTCGATCGGGCTGCCGCGATCCACGGAACTGTCGAAGGTGGTGCCATTGATCAGCTTGCCGGTGTAGTGGACGGTGACGACGTCGGTCGGCTTGGGCTGAGGACCGTCGGCTTTCTTGACGACTTCATACTGCAGGCCGGAAGCGGTGGTCACGATGCCAGGCTTCTTGCCGTTTTCCTCGAGGAATTTCTTGCCGGCGGCTGCCGACTCTTCGCTCAGCTTGGCCATGCGCTCTTCGGCACGCTTCTGCAGCGCGGCGAACGCCTCGACCAGTTCTTCGTCCTTGAGCTTCTGCTCTTTCTTGCCGATGGCATCCTCGATGCCCTGGGCCACGGCCTTGGAATCCAGATCATCCATGCCTTCCTGGGCCAGGCTCTTGCCCATGTTCAGGCCAATACCGTAGGAGGCTTTTTGCGCCGGGGTTTTCAGCTCTACGCTGGAGTGCGAATCGCAGCCCGCGAGTACCAGGCTAACCAGGGCCACCGCCGCCGCCAACCGATGCTGTTTCATGCTATTTCCTTGTTCATGCGCCTAGGGGGCATTCGAATAAAGTCGCGAGCTTATCAGGCGGCCGCGACCAATGGCTACCGGGATCAGAGCCGAAAACAGTCGATAAGTTCAGGTCCGCAAAGCATTTTACACAGTGCTGACATTCTGCTTACGTCCAACGAAACAACCGCTCCGCCAGCGGGAGCCAGTACGGGCGGCCATCACGGCCACTTGATGCCAGGCAGCAGCTGAGGCATAAGAGCATCACACCTCGACAAGGATCGTTATCTTGCGCATTTTTTACCGTGTGTTACTGGCTCTGATACTGCTGATTGGCCTAGGCCTCGCGGTGATCTTGTACTACATCGCCAATCCGAAATTGCCGGCATACATACCGGCCGAGCAGGTGCATTACCTGGAACAGTGGAGCCCGGCCGATCGCCAGACCTTCTACTACACGCCCCAGGGTACCCAGGTGAAGGGCCTGCGCTACGAATGGTTCACCGCCCTGGAACTGCCCTTCTCCGAACAACGCTTCGCCGCGCCGGAATACCTGGCACGCTTCGGCTTCCTGGTCGATCCTCGGCAACAGGCCACGGCGGATAATCCCGGCAATCTGCCGGTGGGCTTCACCCGCCACCAGAACCCCGCAAGCAGCGAGCAGTACCTGGACATCACCTGCTCGGCCTGCCACACCGGCGAACTGCGCTACAAAGGCCAGGCGTTGAGGATCGACGGTGGTTCGGCCCAGCATGTGCTGCCCTCCAGCGTACCGACGGTGCGTGGCGGCAGCTTCGGCCAGGCACTGGTCGCCAGCCTCGCGGCCACCTACTACAACCCCTGGAAGTTCGAGCGCTTCGCCCGCAAGGTCCTCGGCAACGACTACGAGGCCAAGCGTGCCGAACTGCGGGTGGCGCTGAAACAGTCCCTCGATACCTTCCTCCACGTCGCCTGGAACGATACCCACCGCGGACTCTATCCGACGCTGGAGGGTCCGGGACGCACGGACGCCTTCGGCCGGATCGCCAACGCCAGCTTCGGCGATGCCATCTCCGACAAGAACTACCGGGTCGCCAACGCGCCGGTGGACTACCCGCAACTGTGGGATATCTGGACCTTCGATTGGGTCCAGTGGACCGCCTCGGCCCAGCAGCCGATGGCCCGCAATATCGGTGAGGCCCTGGGCGTCGGTGCCACGCTGAACTTTTTCGACGCCAACGGCCAGCCACTGCGTGGCGACGACCGCTATCCGTCCAGCGTGCGGGTGCGTGACCTGCACAAGATCGAGGAAACCCTGCAACGCCTCAAGCCACCGACCTGGCCCGAGGAGCTGTTCGGCAAGGTCGATCTGGCCCGGGCCGCCCAGGGCCGCAAGCTGTTTGCCGAGAACTGTGCCGGCTGCCACGTGCCCTCGGTGACCGAGGAAAACGGTCGTGCGGTGCAACACCTCACCAGCATTCCCCTGGCCGCGATCGGTACCGACCCGAACACCGCGAACAACATCGCTGACCAGCGCTATGACCTGAGCGCGCTGCAATGGGACCCGGCGGAACTGGCAAAACTGCCGGTGCAACTTCATCCCAGGAGCGACCAGCCGCTGGACCTGAGCCAGCTGTCGGTAGCCAAGGGCCTGGCCTATGTCACGGCGTTCGTCGAGGAGCGCGCCTATCGCGATGCCGGCGTGACACCTGCCGAGCGCCCGCAACTGGACGGCTTCGGCCTGCCGATCGGCGTACTCGAACAACGGGCCTACAAGGCGCGGCCGCTGGCGGGGGTATGGGCCACACCGCCCTACCTGCACAACGGCTCGGTGCCGAGCCTCTATCAGTTGCTGTCGCCGCAGGACGAGCGCTCCACCACTTTTTATCGGGGCACTTTCGAATACGATCCGCGTCACCTGGGCTATCGCCAGAAAGCCTTCGAGAACGGCTTCCTGTTCGACACCCGGATCAGCGGCAACCACAACAGCGGTCATGAATTCCGTGCCGGCAAGCGCGGCAACGGCGTGATCGGCAGGCTGCTGCAACCGGAGGAGCGCTGGGCCCTGCTCGAATACCTGAAGGTGCTGGGTGGCCCGCTGGAGCAGCAGTTGCCATGAACCCATGCCCTCCCGACAAGCCTGAAAGGACGTTCACATGCTGAAGCGACTGTGGCTGCGCCTCGGCGCATTTCTCGGCAAGAGCCTGCTGCTCCTGGTAGGCCTCGGCCTGCTCGGCTGGGCCCTGGCCACCGGTTGGTACGCCTGGCGCCACAGCGGCCCGGTGCCGACGGTGGAACAGGTGCCGAGCGATGAGACCGCGAGGACCCAGGACATCATTCAGACCGCCGTGCGCATCGTCGACCAGCACCGCGAGGGCACCCGCTACCTGCGCGATGCCCACGCCAAGGCCCATGGCTGTGTGAATGCCGAAGTGCAGGTGCTCGACGGCCTGGACAACGGGCTGCGCCAGGGCGTGTTCGCCGAGCCGGGCAAGACCTGGCAGGCGCTGATCCGCCTGTCCAACGGCAATGCCTATCCGCAGTTCGACAGCATCCGCGATGCCCGCGGCATGGCGATCAAGCTGCTGGATGTTCCCGGCAGGCAGTTGCTGGCCGGTCAGCAGGGGCGCCATGAGCAGGATTTCGTGATGTTCAACCATCCGAACTTCTTCGTCAGCGATGTCGCCGAATACCAGCAGAACATCGCCGCCCAGGCCGACGGCAAGAAGGTTCTGGCCTTCTTCCCCAGTTGGAACCCCACCGGCTGGCAGATCCGCCACCTGTTCATTGCCTTGGCAACCCTGGCACCGGCGCCGAAAACACCGCTGCAGACGACCTACTTTTCCGTATCGCCCTACAAGTTCGGCAGTGCCAACGCCAAGTTCCGTGTTGCCCCCGATCCGCAAAGCTGCCCGGAATACGAGTTGCCGAAGCAGAACGAGGACCTGCCGAACTTCCTGCGCAGCGCCCTGGTCCAGCAGTTGTCCACGGACCGGGTTCCGGCCTGCTTCGTGCTGCAGATCCAGCGCCAGAACGCCAACCGGTACATGCCGATCGAAGACACCAGCATCGAATGGAAGGAAAGCGATGCCCCCTTCGAGACGGTGGCGAACATCCGCATTCCGGCGCAGGATTTCGACACGCTGGAGCAGAACATCGCCTGTGACAACCAGTCGTTCAGTCCGTGGCACGGGCTTGAGGCGCACCGGCCGATCGGGGGGATCAACCGCCTGCGCAAGGCGGTGTATGACGCGGTCAGCGATTACCGGCACAGCCGGAACGCCGAACGATAGGAGAGAACCTCTGGGCGGCTAAGCCCCTGTCATGCCCGCAAGGCTTTTGGCGGCCTTACGGGCCTGTTCGCGGATTCATCCGCGAACAGGCACCACAAAAACCCCGGACGAAAAAAAGCCCGCACTGGGCGGGCTTTCCGTGATGCTCTGGCGTTCAGTGGTCCAGAATATCGATATATGGCGCAGCGGACGGGACTCGAACCCGCGACCCCCGGCGTGACAGGCCGGTATTCTAACCGACTGAACTACCGCTGCGCGAAACACTTGAAACGAATGGTGGGTGATGACGGGATCGAACCGCCGACCCTCTGCTTGTAAGGCAGATGCTCTCCCGGCTGAGCTAATCACCCTTCGCTTCCGGTGTGAGCGCATTATGCCACAAAAAATCCATAAAGCACTGATTTAAATAAAAAAATTTAAATCGTGGACTTTTCCACACACCAGACAGCAAAAAGCCCGCGGTTAGGCGGGCTTTGCGTGATGACCTGGCGTTCAGTGGTCCAGATCATCGAATATGGCGCAGCGGACGGGACTCGAACCCGCGACCCCCGGCGTGACAGGCCGGTATTCTAACCGACTGAACTACCGCTGCGCTAAACACTTGAACGAATGGTGGGTGATGACGGGATCGAACCGCCGACCCTCTGCTTGTAAGGCAGATGCTCTCCCGGCTGAGCTAATCACCCTTCGCTTTCGGTGTGGCGCGCATTCTACGGAGCGCTCCCCACTCTGGCAAGCACTTTCTTCAATATTTTTTTCAGGCCTTCCAAAGACTTAGCAGAGGGTTGGCCTATCGGGCCACGAAGAGAATAATGCCCACCTTTGTATAAAGGAGAGATTCGCCCCATGTGGTTCAAGAACCTGCTGATCTACCGCCTGACCCAGGATCTGCCTTTTGACGCCGAGGCCCTGGAGGCCGCGCTGGCGACCAAGCCGGCCCGCCCCTGCGCAAGCCAGGAGCTGACCACCTATGGCTTCATCGCTCCATTCGGCAAGGGCGAAGACGCACCGCTGGTGCATGTCAGCGGCGATTTCCTGCTGGTCTCGGCCCGCAAGGAAGAACGCATCCTGCCGGGCAGCGTGGTGCGTGACGCACTGAAGGAAAAGGTCGAAGAGATCGAAGCCGAACAGATGCGCAAGGTCTACAAGAAGGAACGTGACCAGCTCAAGGATGAAATCATCCAGGCTTTCCTGCCACGCGCCTTTATCCGCCGTTCGGCGACCTTCGCCGCGATCGCGCCGAAACAGGGCCTGATCCTGGTCAACTCGGCCAGCCCGAAACGCGCCGAAGACCTGCTGTCGACCCTGCGCGAAGTGCTCGGCACCCTGCCGGTGCGACCACTGACCGTGAAGATCGCGCCGACCGCGGTGATGACCGATTGGGTCAAGACCCTCAAGGCCGCCGACAACTTCTTCGTCCTCGACGAGTGCGAACTGCGTGATGTCCAGGAAGACGGCGGCATCATCCGCTGCAAGCGCCAGGATCTGACCGGCGACGAAATCCAGCTGCACCTGAGCACCGGCAAGATGGTCACCCAACTGGCCCTGGCCTGGCAGGACAAGCTGTCCTTCGTCCTCGACGACAAGATGGTGGTCAAGCGCCTGAAGTTCGAAGACCTGCTGCAGGACCAGGCCGAACAGGACGGCGGCGACGAAGCCCTGGGCCAGCTGGATGCCAGCTTCACCCTGATGATGCTGACCTTCGGCGAGTTCCTGCCGGAGCTGTTCGAGGCGCTGGGCGGCGAGGAAATCCCGCAGGGCATCTGATGGGCCGTACGTAGGGGCCAGGCACCGTTCTGCAGGCGCCTGGCTTGCCAGCGAAGGCTTTGGCGATCCAGAGATCCCTTCGCCGCCAAGCCGGGCTGCTATGGGTCGGCGCTTGCCTGCCCCGCCCCGCAAATAACAAGGAAAACACCATGCGTGCACTGGCGGCACTGAGTCGTTTTGTCGGTAACACCTTCGCCTACTGGGTACTGATCTTCGCCGTACTGGCGTTCCTTCTGCCCGGCTGGTTCCTCAGCCTGAAAGTCGCCATCGTGCCGCTGCTCGGCCTGGTGATGTTCGGCATGGGCCTGACCCTCAAACTCGAAGACTTCGCCGAAGTCGCCCGCCATCCCTGGCGCGTGGCCCTCGGCGTGGTCGCGCATTTCGTCATCATGCCCGGCGTCGCCTGGCTGCTCTGCCAGGCCTTTCACCTGCCGGCGGAAATCGCCGTCGGGGTGATCCTGGTGGGCTGCTGCCCGAGCGGCACCGCGTCCAACGTGATGACCTGGCTGGCCCGCGGCGACCTGGCACTGTCGGTGGCCATCGCCGCCGTCACAACCCTGCTCGCCCCGCTACTGACCCCGGCGCTGATCTGGCTGCTGGCTTCGGCCTGGTTGCCGGTCTCGTTCGCGGAACTGTTCTGGTCGATCCTGCAGGTGGTCCTGCTGCCAATCGTGCTCGGCGTGGTCGCCCAGCGCCTGCTGGGCGAACGGGTGCGCCATGCGGTCGAGGTGCTGCCGCTGGTGTCGGTGATCAGCATCGTGATCATCGTCGCGGCAGTGGTCGCCGCCAGCCAGGCGAAGATCGCCGAATCCGGGCTGCTGATCATGGCGGTGGTGATGCTGCACAACAGCTTCGGCTATCTGCTGGGCTACTTCACCGGCCGTCTGTTCAAGCTGCCGCTGGCCCAGCGCAAGTCGCTGGCCCTGGAGGTCGGCATGCAGAACTCCGGGTTGGGCGCGGCGCTGGCCAGTGCACACTTCTCGCCGCTGGCGGCAGTGCCGAGCGCGTTGTTCAGTGTGTGGCACAACATTTCCGGCGCCCTGCTTTCGACCTGGTTCCGCCGAATGACTGACGGGCAGGAACGGCAAACGACCGACTAGGGAAAACTTGCTCCCCGGATCGATAATGTGCACGATAGTGCGCAAGGCAGGGACGACCCTGCGGCTCGCTCGAGCTATCAATCCGGGGACGGCCCCATCACTCGATGGAGGTTCGCATGTCCTGGATCATTCTGTTTTTCGCCGGCCTGTTTGAAGTCGGCTGGGCCGTTGGCCTCAAATACACCGATGGCTTCAGCCGTCCACTCCCTACCGTACTGACCGTTGGCGCCATGGCCATCAGCCTTGGCCTGCTCGGCCTTGCCGTGAAGGACTTGCCACTGGGCACCGCCTATGCGGTGTGGACCGGTGTCGGCGCGGTGGGAACCGTCATCGCCGGGATCATCCTGTTCGGCGAGTCCATGGCGCTGATACGGCTGGCGAGCGTGGCCCTGATCATCACCGGCCTGATCGGCCTGAAGGTCTCGGCGTCCTGACACACCGGCCTGTAGGAGCAGGGCTAGCCCGCGAAGCTTCCAATGGCCTGACGGGCCTCTTCGCCGGCAAGCCGGGCTCCTGCAGGGCAAGCGTCGTACACGGGATATCCGTACGACGTCCCTCCCCAGCCGTCTTGCATCGTCCCCTTAGCGACGGGCCATCCCGCGCAACTGCAGCACCTGCTCGCGCATCCGTGACGGTACTGCGGACTCGGCGGCCACCGCCGGCCCGGCCACCAGCGTCACCCGTGACCACAGACGCCGGAAGAAGCCCTTCTGCGGATCACGGCTGAAGAAACTGCCCCACAACCCCTGGAGCGCCAGCGGGATCACCGGCACCGGGGTTTCCTCCAGCACGCGGGTCATGCCACCCTTGAACTCGTTGATCTCGCCATCACTGGTCAGCTTGCCCTCGGGGAAGATGCACACCAGCTCGCCCTCCTTGAGGTACTCGGCGATTTTCCTGAACGCCTGCTCGTAGATCTCCAGGTCCTCGCCACGCCCGGCAATCGGAATCGCGCCGGCCGTGCGGAAGATGAAGTTGAGCACCGGCAACCGGTAGATCTTGTAGTACATGACGAAACGGATCGGGCGCCGCACCGCCCCACCGATCAGCAGCGCATCGACGAACGACACGTGGTTGCACACCAGCAGCGCCGCCCCCTCGTCGGGTATCAGCTCAAGATTGCGGTGTTCGACCCGGTACATGGAATGGCTGAGCAGCCAGATCATGAAACGCATGCTGAACTCGGGGACGATCTTGAAGATGTAGGTGTTGACCGCGATGTTCATCAGCGACACCACCAGAAACAGCTCCGGAATCGACAGCTTCGCCACGCTCAGCAGCAGGATCGACACGATCGCCGACACCACCATGAACAGCGCGTTGAGAATGTTGTTCGCGGCAATCACCCGGGCCCGCTCGTTTTCCGCGGTGCGCGACTGGATCAGCGCATACAGCGGCACGATGTAGAAACCGCCGAAGACACCCAGCCCGAGGATATCCAGCAGCACCCACCAGGCCTGGCTGTGGTGCAGCAGGGCCAGCCAGTCATTGGCCTGGACGTTCTGCGGCAGGTTGCCCGAATGCCACCACAGCAACAGACCGAACAGGCTCAGGCCGAACGAACCGAAGGGCACCAGGCCGATCTCCACCTTGCGCCCGGACAGGCGCTCGCAGAGCATGGAGCCGGCGGCGATGCCGACCGAGAACACGGTGAGAATCAGCGTCACCACGCTTTCGTCGCCGTACATCCACTCCTTGGCATAGGCGGGAATCTGCGTCAGGTAGATCGCTCCGACGAACCAGAACCAGGAGTTGCCGACGATCGAACGCGAGACCGCCGGGGTCTGTCCCAACCCCAGGCGCAGGGTGGCCCAGGACTGGCTGAAGATGTTCCAGTCCAGCCGCAACTGCGGGCTGGATGCCGCCGCCCGTGGTATGCCGCGACTGGCCAGGTAGCCGAATACCGCCACCAGCACGATCGCCGCAGACACAATGGTCGCGTAGTGCGCCGAGGACATCATGACCCCGGCACTGATGGTCCCGGCCAGGATCGCCAGGAACGTTCCCATTTCCACCAGGCCGTTGCCGCCAACCAGTTCCTCCTCACGCAACGCCTGGGGCAGGATCGAGTATTTCACCGGCCCGAACAGCGCCGAGTGGGTACCCATGGCGAACAAGGTCAGCAACATCAGCGACAGGTGATCGAACACGAAGCCCACCGCGCCGATCGCCATGATCGCGATCTCTGCAAGCTTGATCACCCGGATCAGCGCATCCTTGGCGAACTTTTCGCCGAACTGCCCGGCCAGGGCCGAGAACAGGAAGAACGGCAGGATGAACAGCAGGGCGCAGAGGTTGACCCAGATGCCACGGTCACCGTCGATGCTCAGTTTGTAGAGGATGGCGAGGATCAGCGACTGCTTGAAAACGTTGTCGTTGAACGCGCCGAGCGACTGGGTTACGAAGAACGGCAGGAAACGCCGTGTACGCAACAGACTGAACTGCGAGGGGTGACTCATCTTCCATGGTCCTGAGTGGCGCCGAGAGCGGCTTTCTTGTTGGAGTGCGGATCACCGCTCCAGGCCACAACATTACCTAATCCTGAAGATTTATTTCGCGATTCCTGCAAGACAGGGCGAAACGAACAGCTCGCCCCTGTAGGCACCCCGCAGCGTGCGGGTACCGATGATCAGCCACAACACGCTCAACAGCCCGACCAGCAACAGGCCAAAACCGTTGAAAAAGCCCAGATGCAGGACACTGCCCAGTTTCAGCGTGGCCAGGGAGTAGACCCCCAGGGGGAAGGTGAACCCCCACCAGCCGAGATTGAACGGAATGCCGCTGCGCAGGTAACGCAGGGTGATCAGCAGCGCCATCAGCATCCACCACAGGCCGAAGCCCCAGAGAATCATCCCGGCGACCACTCCCAGGCCGCTGGCGATCTCGCCGATGCCCGCCAGCCCGTTGGCGGCGAACACTGCCGGCGAGTCCGCGCCCAGCAACAGCATGCCCAGCGCGCCGGTACCGATGGGCCCAAGGGCCAGCCAACTCGACGCGGCCATGTTCTCATGAGGCAACTTATGCAGTGCCATGCGCAACAGCAGGATGGCAAGGATGCTGAAAGCCACGGGGACCGAGAAAGCCCAGAGCACGTAGCTGGTGACCAGTACCTTGAACTGCTGCGCGCTGTCCCCCAGGTGCGGGACCAGCAGCGCACCGCTGGCCGCCGCCACCTCCGCCGCGACCACCGGCAGCAGCCAGACCGCGGTCATCTGGTCGATGCGGTGTTCCTGCCGGGTGAACATCATGAACGGAATCAGCACCCCACAGGCCACGGACATCACCACATCGAGCCACCACAGCACCTCGGCGATGCCGACGGCCGTTTCGCCCCAATGCGGCACACCGAACAGCAGGAAACCGTTGATGATGGTCGCCAGCCCCATGGGAATGGTGCCGAAGAACATCGAGACGGTGGAGTGCCCGAAGATCCGCCGTGCCTCATGGAAGAACAGCACCCAGCGTGCACCGTAGAGCAGGCTGAACACGCTGAACAGCAGGATGTTGAACAGCCACAGGCCTTCGGCCACGGTGCGCAGGCCCGGCACGGCGACCGGCAGTTGCGCCAGGGCCAGGGCCAGCACACCGGTGCCCATGGTCGCGGCGAACCAGTTGGGGGTGAACTGGCGAATGGCTTCGAGGGGGTGCGGCAAGTGGCTCAGAGGCCGCAGTCCGGGTTTGATGCTGTTGGTGCAGGTTTGCATGGCTGTCTCCTGTCCTCTGGTGAGGTTGCAGCCATCATAGAACCGTATCGAATATCTATATAACGGGTATTTTCTCTATATCTTATCTATTTCAAAGATATACGTCAGAGGCTGCCCTCACTCTCGATCACCAGTACTCGCGCCGGCCCCTGCGGCTCGGCCAGGTGCTCGCAACCGACACCCGCGTAGAAGATATCGCCGCTTTCCAGCATCACGGCCTGCTCGATGCCATCCAGGCGATAGCGCATGCGCACTTGACCATCGAGCACCACGAACACTTCCTGTCCGTCGTTGACATGCCAGATGTAGGGCTGGTCGGTCCAGTGCAGGCGGGTGCTGATGCCGTTCATGCTGGCAATGTCCAGCGCCGCCCAGGGACGGGCACCGGTGAAGTCGCGGCTGCGAATGACGGTCATGGCTGTTGCAGCGCCAGCTGGTTGGAGGCCGGGATCGAAGAGCGGGACAAGGCCACCCCCTGCTCCACCGCCGACAACCATTGCACGGTGCTGGCCACGGCGGCGAAACGGCTATGGAACACCACGCTGAACACCCGGTGGATTTCCTCGGCACTGGCCCGCCCCGCTTCGTTGGCATACGGCAACGAGCCGGTGGCATCGGCCAGAAACTCGACCGCCAGGCCACAGTGGGTGGCTTCGAAAATGGTCGAGGCGTTGCAGTTGTGGGTCATGTAGCCGACCACACTGAGGGTGTCGACCTCGCGCTGCGCCAGCCATTGGGCCAGGTCAGTGCCGGCAAAGGCGCTGGGCAGGGTCTTGTTCACCCGATGATCATGGCGGCGCGCGGCAACCACCGGATGCAGTTCCCAACCCGGCGAGCCGATGGCGAACAGCGGCGACGTCGCCGGAGCATCGTTCTGCACCAGCACCACCGGGATACCCGCGGCATTCGCCGCGTCGATGGCCCTGCCGATGTTGGCCAGCGACTCGCTGACGGGTGGGTATTGGATCAGCAGGTTGCCGCTGACGTATTCATTCTGCACATCGATCACGATCAGCGCACGACGAGGGGCTTGGGACATGGTTCGGTACCTGGTAGCGGGTTCGGAAGGCCATGATTGCCGGTCGGCGCAAAACGCATAAGTGGCCTGAAAGACAATATTCGATAAGATCAGGCCAAATCCGTTTGCCCAAGGCCCGCTCGATGACCACCCTCCAGATCGCCGTGATCGCCTTCAACGGCATCAGCCCGTTCCACCTGTCCGTGCCGGCCCTGGTGTTCGCCGAGCAGCGTGAAGGCATCGATATGCCGCGCTTTTGCCTCAAGGTCTGCGGGTTCGAGTCGGGACGGCTCGGCACCTCGGCCGGTTTCGATATCCAGGTGCACCACGGGCTGGAAGCGCTGGAACAGGCCGACGTGATCATCATGCCGTCGTGGCGCGACACCGAGGAGCGGCCACCCGAGCGCCTGCTCGAAGCCTTGCGCCAGGCGCACGCCAGGGGCACGCGGATTGTCGGCCTGTGCCTGGGGGCCTTCGTCCTGGCCGAGGCCGGCCTGCTGGACGGGCGCACGGCCACCACCCACTGGAATTGGGCCACGGCCTTTGCCCGGCGCTATCCGCAGGTAAAACTCGATGCCGATGTGCTGTATGCCGAGTCCGATCACCTGCTGACCTCCGCCGGCACCGCCGCCGGTCTCGATTGCTGCCTGTACCTGATGCAGCAACTGTGCGGCGCCGAAGCCACCCACAAGGTGGCCCGCCGCCTGGTGATCGCGCCCCATCGCTCGGGGGACAGGCGCAGTTCATCGAACGGCCGATCGCCACCGCTGGCGAGCAGGACCGCATGGGCCAGTTGCTGCAGTGGCTGGGGCAGCATTTCACCCGCAACCACTCCCTGGACGACCTGGCGGAACGCGCGGCCATGAGCCGCCGCTCACTGACCCGGCACTTCCGGCAGATGACCGGAACCACCATTGGCCAATGGCTGCTGGGCCAACGCCTGAGCCATGCCCAGCGCCTGCTGGAAAGCAGCTCCCGGAGCATCGAGGCCATCGCCGTGGAGTCCGGGTTCGGCAGCGCCCTGTCGTTGCGGCAGCACTTCAACGCCTCGCTGCATATTTCTCCGTCGGCCTACCGGGCACAGTTCATTGCGCGCTGACCCAGGGACCGGGCGTTTGCGGCGCAGATTCCAGCGAGCCGGGCAGGCTTCGATGAAGATCCAGCCGGTATTCCCGGCGCAGCCAGGAGACGTCCAGCACCGGTTCCATCCCCGGCGCCGGTCGCCTGATTTCATCGTTGCGCAGCAACAGGTTGCGCATGATCGCGAAGCGTGCCCGGCTGATATGCCCGCCCGAACCATAAAAGGCCGGCCGCCCCAGCCTGGCCGCGACGCCAATGTCGCCACCGAACCAGCCGGCGGCGACTCCCAGGCGGGCCATGATGAAAGTGTGATCCCTGAGGATCGACGCGCAGACTTCCACCAGCGCGATGAAACCCTGCACCACCAGGTCCATCGACTCCAGGCCATGGAGCACGGCGATGCGCCTGCCGATCGAGCGGGCGCCCCGGCCCGCCAGCAGGCAGTCGATGCACTCATGGGCCAGCAACACCCGGCGCCTGGGGTCCGGCTCCAGCAGCATCGCCTCGCGCAGGGTATGAAAGGCATAGGCCAACGGCACAGCCCCGCGCGGGCGCATCGCCGTTCCTGGCAGGACATGCCGCAACTGCCGCCCAATGGCCGGCAACACACCCGCGCCCAACAGCAACACGGCCTGACGGGGCAAGGGTTTTGCGGCGACCTCGAGAACGAGGGTGAAGGTTTGCGACAGATCCGCGCCAGCGAGCTGGCGCGCAAGGTGATCGGCGTTGAGGGTGAACGTCCGAGGAACAGGGGCAGGCATGATCGTCCTTGAAAGGCGGCTCAGCGACCGACCAAAGACTGAGCGCCCGTCGCTTTCACGGCTTTCAATTTACGCTCGCCGCCCGCCGTGGCGGCGAGCCCATCCCGTTGTCAGGCGGCACAGGTCCTGGCCGGCCGCTGCAGACGCAGCGCCAGCAGGGCTCCCAGCGACAGCAGGATCAGCACGTCGCCGTAGCCCTGGGTGGTGACGATCAAGCCCAGGCTACGGCTGAGACTTCCGGCCAGGAAGGCCGGCATGCAAAAGGCCAGATAGCTGAGCACATAGAACGTCGACATCAGCCCCGCCCGCTCATGGGGCAGAGCCAGTGGTACGACACTGCGCAGCGCGCCGAGAAAACCGGCACCGAAACCACTGCCGGTGAGCAGTGTGCCGACGAAGAACAACCACAGGCTCGCCTCGTTCACGGCGACCAGCACCAGCGCCACGCCAATCGCCAGCAGGCCCGCGCCCAGTTGCAACACCTTGCCGGCGGCCCGCTCGCGCAGGCTGAAAATCGCCGCAGCCCCACTCAGGGTCAGGATCGCCACCAGGCCGCCGCCGATCAGGTTCGAGGTCGACCCCGTGACCGCCCGGACCAGTGAGGGTGCCAGCGACGAGTAGAAGCCGCCCACCATCCACACCGCGACGTTGACCGGCAACGACAGCCACAAGGCCCGCCTTGCCTGTGGCGGTACGTGCAGGGCCGGCCGCAGGGAAGCCAACGCTCCCGGCTGCGCGCTGACACTCTCCGCCAGGCGCCAGACATACAGAGCCTGGAACACCAGCAGGGCCAGCAGCAGTTCGTAAACCAACTGCGTCGGCCGCGGGCAGTACTCCGCCAGCAGGCTCGCCCCCAGGGCCCCGCAGGCCATGCCCAGCAGCGGTGCCAGGCTGTTGACCAGCGGGCCCTTGCGGTTGTCGCGGTCCAGCAGCGCCGCACCGAGCGCACTGGTGGCCATGCCGGTGGCAAACCCCTGCAGCACCCGGGCGGCGATCAACAGCGGTATGCTGTCGGCAGCGATGAACAGGCCCATGGCAATGATTTCCAGCAGCAACGCGCTGAAAAGCACCGGTCGACGGCCCAGATAGTCGGACAACGAACCCACCGTCAGCAAGGCCGCCAGCAGGCTCAGGGCATACACCCCGAAAATCAGCGTCAGGGTTGCGGCGGAAAATTCCAGCGCCTCCTGATACAGGTGGTACAAGGGTGTCGGTGCACTGGATGCGGCCAGAAACGTCAGCAGGGTGATCGACAGGAAGACCAGGCCGGAACGGTTTGAAACAGTCACTTCAGCACGGTTGGACATGAACGGACTCCACAAAAGCTAAAATTTTGCTTTTGCGCAGTGTGCTACCGCTTTTCGCTTAAAGCAAATTCTTTGTGTTAAGGTTTTACCCATGGCGATAAAAGAAAGTATCCGCCCCGGTGGCCGCAGCGCCCGGGTGCAGGAATCGATTCACGCGGCCGTCCGTACGCTCCTTGAAGAACAGGAGCGCTCCAGCATCACCGTGCCGCAGATTGCCAGCCGCGCCGGTGTCACCCCATCGACCATCTACCGGCGCTGGGGCGACCTCTCTGAACTGCTGGCCGATGTCGCCCTGGCGCGCATGCAGCCGGACCGCCCACCGCTGGACACCGGCAGCCTGCCCGGCGACCTGCGTGCCTGGGCCGAACAGTACCTGGACGAAATCAGTTCGGAGCCGGGGCGCAACATGATGCGCGATGTGCAGAACAGCACCTCCATTCCCGGCCACTGCGTGGAAATTCTCGGCGGCCAGTTGCGGATCATCCTCGATCGCTATCCGCAGGCCGGTCAATTGCCCAGCGTCGATCACCTGCTCAACCTGATCGTCGCCCCGATCGTGTTTCGCGTGCTGTTTTCCAGCGCCCCGTTGACCGTCGAGGAACTGCACCGCCTGATCGATATCGCCCTGCGCACCTGAGCATCGGCTGCGACACCAGGCCACGCTGCGACCTTGGTCGACACTGACGCCGCCCGGCCATCGTGCGAGACTGTGGTCCCGGGGCCGGACGGCCCTCGGGATGTCTTTTGCCGGGAGTTTCCATGTCGCTGTCCAGCGGGCTGATCGCCGTCGTCGCCCTGGCCTATATGGCCATCATGTTCGCCATCGCCTTCTATGGCGACCGTCGCCGCGCGCCCTTGCCGCCGCGGCTACGCGCCTGGGTGTACAGCCTGTCGCTGGCGGTCTACTGTACCAGTTGGACCTTCTTCGGCGCGGTCGGCCAGGCTGCCGACCAGCTCTGGGCGTTCCTGCCGATCTACCTCGGGCCGGTACTGCTGCTGGTGTTCGCGCCCTGGGTCCTGCAGAAGATGGTGCTGATCAGCAAGCAGGAAAACATCACCTCGATCGCCGACTTCATCGCCGCCCGCTACGGCAAGTCACAGTCGCTGGCGGTGGTGGTGGCGCTGATCTGTCTGGTCGGGGTATTGCCCTACATCGCCCTGCAACTCAAGGCCATCGTCCTCGGGGTGAACCTGCTGATCGGTGCCGGGGCCGACGCCATGGGCGTGCGTGCCCAGGACACCGCTCTGATCGTCTCACTGGTGCTGGCGCTGTTCACCATCCTGTTCGGTACCCGCAACCTCGACGCCACCGAACACCACCGCGGCATGGTGCTGGCGATCGCCTTCGAATCGCTGGTCAAGCTGCTGGCCTTTCTCGCGGTCGGCGCCTACATCACCTATGGCGTCTACGACGGTTTCGACGACCTGTTCGACCAGGCGAGGAACTCGGCGCTGCTGGCCGAGTACTGGAAGGAAACGGTCAACTGGCCCTCGATGGTGGTGCAGACCGGCGTGGCGATGATGGCGATCATCTGTCTGCCGCGGCAGTTCCATGTCACCGTGGTGGAGAACATCGAGCCCCAGGACCTGCGGCTGGCCAAGTGGGTATTCCCCACCTACCTGATTCTCGCCGCGCTGTTCGTGGTGCCGATCGCCCTGGCCGGGCGGATGATGCTGCCGGCCGAGGTCCTGCGCGACTCTTATGTGATCAGCCTGCCACTGGCCCAGGCCCACCCGTCCCTGGCGTTGCTGGCCTTCATCGGCGGTGCCTCGGCGGCCACCGGCATGGTGATCGTCGCCAGCGTCGCCCTGTCGACCATGGTGTCCAACGACATGCTGCTGCCCTGGCTGCTGCGCCGGACCAATTCCGAGCGGCCGTTCGAAGTGTTCCGTCACTGGATGCTGTCGGTGCGCCGGGTCAGCATCGTCGCCATCCTCCTGCTGGCCTACGTCAGCTACCGCCTGCTGGGTTCCACCGCCAGCCTGGCGACCATCGGCCAGATCGCCTTTGCCGCCGTCACCCAACTGGCCCCGGCGATGCTCGGTGCGCTGTACTGGAAACAGGCCAACCGTCGCGGGGTGTTCGCCGGGATCGCCGGCGGTACCTTCCTCTGGTTCTACACCCTGGTCCTGCCGATTGCCGCCCACAGCCTGGGCTGGTCGCTGAACAGCTTCCCCGGCCTTGCCTGGCTGCATGGCAACCCGTTGGGCCTGCCCATTTCCCCGCTGACCCAGGGGGTGGTGCTGTCGCTGGCCGGCAACTTCACTCTGTTCGCCTGGGTCTCGGTGCTGTCGCGCAGCCGCGTCTCCGAACACTGGCAGGCCGGGCGCTTCATCGGCCAGGAAATCAGCGCCCGTCCCGGTGCCCGCTCGATGCTGGCGGTACAGATCGAGGACCTGCTGACCCTCGCCGCGCGTTTCGTCGGTGAAGAGCGGGCGCGCCAGAGCTTCATTCGCTTCGCCTACCGCCAGGGCAAGGGCTTCAACCCGAACCAGAACGCCGACAGCGACTGGATCGCCCACACCGAACGCCTGCTGGCCGGTGTACTCGGCGCCTCCTCGACCCGCGCGGTGGTCAAGGCGGCCATCGAGGGTCGCGACATGCAGCTTGAGGACGTGGTGCGTATCGCCGACGAAGCCTCCGAGGTGCTGCAGTTCAACCGTGCCCTGCTGCAAGGCGCCATCGAGAACATCACCCAGGGCATCAGCGTGGTCGACCAGTCGCTGAAACTGGTGGCCTGGAACCGCCGCTACCTGGAACTGTTCAACTACCCGGACGGGCTGATCAGCGTCGGCCGGCCGATCGCCGACATCATCCGCTACAACGCCGAGCGTGGTCTCTGCGGCCCGGGCGAGGCCGAAGTCCACGTGGCCCGGCGCCTGCACTGGATGCGCCAGGGCCGCGCGCACACCTCCGAACGGCTGTTTCCCAACGGTCGGGTGATCGAACTGATCGGCAACCCGATGCCCGGTGGTGGCTTCGTCATGAGCTTTACCGACATCACCGCGTTCCGCGAGGCCGAGCAGGCCCTGACCGAAGCCAACGAGGGCCTGGAACAACGGGTGGCCGAGCGTACCCACGAACTGTCGCAACTCAACCTGGCGCTGACCGAGGCCAAGGGTAACGCCGAGGCGGCGAACCAGTCCAAGACCCGTTTTCTCGCCGCGGTCAGCCACGACCTGATGCAACCGCTGAACGCCGCCCGACTGTTCTCCGCCGCGCTGTCACACCAGGAGGAAGGGCTGTCGGCGGAGGCGCAACAACTGGTACAGCACCTGGACAGTTCGTTGCGTTCGGCCGAGGACCTGATCAGCGACCTGCTGGATATCTCGCGCCTGGAAAACGGCAAGATCACTCCGGACTCGAAGCCGTTCGCCGTCAACGAACTGTTCGACACCCTGGGCGCCGAGTTCAAGCTCCTGGCCCAGGAACAGGGTCTGAAGTTCCGGGTACGTGGCAGCCAGTTGCGCATCGACAGCGATATCAAGCTGCTGCGGCGGATCCTGCAGAACTTCCTGACCAATGCCTTTCGCTACGCCAAGGGCCCGGTGCTGCTCGGCGTACGTCGGCGCGGCGAGCTGTTGCTGCTGGAGGTGTGGGATCGCGGCCCGGGAATTCCCGAGGACAAGCGCCAGGTGATCTTCGAGGAGTTCAAGCGCCTGGACAGCCACCAGACCCGCGCGGAAAAGGGCCTGGGGCTGGGCCTGGCGATCGCCGACGGCCTGTGCCGGGTGCTGGGGCATCAACTGCAGGTCCGCTCCTGGCCGGGGCGTGGCAGCGTGTTCAGCGTCAGCGTGCCCCTGGCCCGCGCGTCGCAGGCCGTGACCCATGCCAGCGTGGCAGTCAATGGACAGCCCATGAGCGGTGCGCAAGTGTTGTGCATCGATAACGAGGACAGCATCCTGATCGGCATGCACAGCCTGCTCAGCCGCTGGGGTTGCCAGGTATGGACCGCACGCAACCGCGAGGAATGCGAGGGACTGCTGGCAAGGGGCATTCGTCCGCAACTGGCACTGGTGGACTATCACCTGGACGACGGCGAAACCGGCACCGACCTGATGGCCTGGCTGCGTACACGCCTGAACGAACCGCTGCCCGGCGTGGTGATCAGCGCCGATGGCAGGCAGGAAACCGTTGCGCAGGTGCATGGCAGCGGGCTGGACTACCTGGCCAAACCGGTGAAGCCGGCAGCGTTGCGGGCCCTGCTGAGTCGACACCTGGCGCGTTGAGCTGCGCTTTCATGACCTGGGCCTGGCTTTGGGGCCTGTTCGCGGGCAAGCCCGGCTCCTACCGTATTGCGGCGTTCATGCCTCTTGAACTCGACTCAAACCTGTAGGAGCCGGGCTTGCCCGCGAACAGGCCCTCAAGCCAGACCCACGACTCCAGCCCCACCGGATGAATCACTCCGGCAATTCGACCACGCCATCGGCATCGGTCATCGCCCGCTCCAGCAGGTCGGCGGGCAGGCTCTTGCTCGCGCGAGCCCCCAGCAGCTTGAGCTGCTCGCTGCGGCTGATGAGGTTGCCCCGGCCTTCCGTCAGCTTGTTGCGCGCCGCCGCGTAGGCCTTGTCCAACTGCTGCAGGCGGCTGCCTACTTCGTCCAGGTCCTGGATGAACAGCACGAACTTGTCGTACAGCCAACCGGCGCGCTCGGCGATTTCCCGAGCGTTCTGGCTCTGGCGCTCCTGTTTCCAGAGGCTGTCGATCACCCTCAGGGTCGCCAGCAGCGTGGTCGGGCTGACAATCACGATCTGCCGGTCGAACGCCTCCTGGAACAGGTTCGGTTCCGCCTGCAAGGCCGCCGAGAACGCCGCCTCGATCGGCACGAACAGCAGGACGAAATCCAGGCTGTGCAAGCCTTCCAGACGCTTGTAGTCCTTGCCGGACAGGCCCTTGACGTGATTGCGCAACGACAGCACATGCTGCTTGAGTGCCGCCTGGCCGATCACCTCGTCAGCCGCGCCGACATACTGCTGATAGGCCGTCAGGCTGACCTTGGAGTCCACCACCACCTGCTTGTCCCCCGGCAGCAGGATCAGCACGTCCGGCTGGAACCGCTCGCCATCGGGGCCCTTGAGGCTGACCTGGGTCTGGTATTCGCGGCCCTTTTCCAGGCCGGCATGCTCGAGCACCCGCTCAAGAATCAGTTCGCCCCAGTTACCCTGGGTCTTCTGGCCCTTGAGCGCCTGGGTCAGGTTGGTCGCCTCATCGCTCAGGCGCAGGTTCAGCTGTTGCAGGCGCTCCAGTTCCTTGCCCAGGGAAAAACGCTCGCGGGCCTCGGCCTGGTAACTTTCCTCGACACGTTTTTCAAAGGACTGGATACGCTCCTTCAACGGGTCGAGCAATTGTCCGAGGCGTTCCTGGCTGCTTTGCGCGAAACGCGCTTCGCGCTCATCGAAGATCTTCCCGGCCATTTCGGCGAACTGCGCCCGCAGTTCGTCCCGCGAGCCTTGCAGGTCCTGGAGCCGTTGCTGGTGCCCCTCCTGCTGTTCACGCAGGGCCGCATTCAACGAGGCCACCTGCGCATCGAGGCGGCGCAACTCGGTTTCCTTGCCGTTGCGTTCGAGGTTCCAGGCATGGGCCGCATCCCGGGCGTTGTCACGCTCGATCTGCAACAGGTCGACTTCGCGCCGCAATGCCGCCAACTCCGCCTGCTTGGCGGCATTGGCCTGGCCGAGGTCGCTGACCTCGTCGCGGCAGGCATCCAGTTGGGCATTGAGCCCGTCCTGGGCCAGTTGCGCGTTGGCCAGGCGTTCATCCTGCAGGGCCAGCTCGGCCTGCGCCGCGCCGGCGCGACGCTGCAGTTGCCAGGCGAACGCCAGCAATGGCAGCGCCGCCCCCGCCAAACCCAGCAACAGACTGGTCAGATCCAACGCCATAAGCACTCCCACGCAACACCGGACTCAAAGGGTCAAGGGTAGCGAACACGCCACGCCAGGGACAGCTCAGTCTTCGAGCAGTCCCAGTTCGCGCCGGGCCACCTGGTCGCCAGCGCGGGCCGCCTGACGCAACAACTCGTGACCGATACGCCGCTCACGGGAACTGCCGCAATCGCGGCACATCAACTGCCCCAGGCGACGCTGGGCAAGCACCACACCCTGGCGCGCCGGCTGCTTCAACAGGCGGCCGGCGAAGTGCTTGACGTTGGAGTTGTGGCCCAGGCTCGGGCTGTCCAGCAACCAGAGCGCGACGCGCAGCGAAAAACGCTTCGGCTCGGTTGAAGTCGTATTGGACGAAGATGGAGATGATGAGGTCGAACGAAACTTCATATCAGACAGTAGGGCAAATCGCAGGGCGCGCCACTCTACTCTTTTTTTCACGAAGGTAAAGTCGAAAAAACGCCACATGCCCGAGCTAGAGCAAGCGCTTGGGACAATCCACAGAAGCTGTGGATAACTCAGTGGACAACCCCCCTTTAACCCCCGCAAAGCCCCATGGAACGGGGCTCGCAGTCAAACTGTCGATTTTTTCACCAATAAAAAAGACGATATTTTTCATTGACTTGTATTTCCAATACAGGCATTCGCGGGCCCGGAGAGGTAGATGACAAAGAGGTGACAAGCCGGGCCAATAATGTGCACAAGTGACACGTGCGCGGTTATATCGGCGCACCTTTTTTGCACAAGCAGATGAGACAAGGCCTGGCGACAGGCCCGCTGACCTCGCCGGTGCCGCCCTCGAGTGCCTCGCTATCGGGCAGCTCGAAAACCAGCGGTTCGCCGCCATCGACATCACGAGTTTTTTGCAAAAAACCCTTCCCTTGCGCTTTCCAATACGCTAGTATCCGCGCCGTTAGTACCAAGCTGAAAGTCAATTCTGGTCGAAAACATCCCTTGGTAGCCACGCTTCGAAGAAGCCGGCCACTGAAAACAGGGAGCGACCCCTCGATGGTTTCCAGGTAAAACTTGCGCCACGACACCCTTGAAGAGGGTGTTGCCAAGATTTTTCTCTGACCGAACCACCCTGCAAATTGATCAGGATCTTCACCCCGGGCACAGAACCTTTGCCCCTGTCGTGATTGCCTGCCCTCCTGAGTACCTACCTGCCAGCCCGAGCGCCACTCATATTTCAAGCGCTGCAAACTGGCTGCCTTGTTCCAGTCAGGTTCTTTTTCCGGCCAATGGTGGCACGGCATTACTGGAACGTTTTAACGCTGCACGGTTCAGATACCGTGTCATTTGTAGGAACACCAATAATATGTCGACTCAAATCCACACCCAGGAAGCCATTCGTACGCTGACCAACGCCTTTGCTCCCATGAACTGCCTGATCATGGCTGCGCGCAAGGGCAGCTTCAGCTTCACACTGGTCAACGAGCACGGGATCGCCCGCCACAGCGAGCGCCTGTACCCCGAGCAATACGCCAGTGCCGAACCCTTGCAAGCGGTGATAGACCGCACCCGCCAGGCATTGATTGCCTGAAGTTCGGACGAACGGCAATACACCAGCCCCGCCCTGCAAGCGGGGCTTTTTATTGCCTGAAGTTTCGCAATTTTGCCGACCAGCCTAATTGCCAATCAATATATCAAGCTCGAAGTGCGTGTTTTAAATATTTTAAAAACAGTCCTTTACAGCAAAGATATGACACTACACTTCAACTCAAGCGACTCGGGTCGCTTCCGGCAGACCTGCTCGATCCATTGCTGCCAAGCGCCAGGTCTCGCCGGCCGATTACGACATGGCGAGCAGTCTTGAGGGTGTCATGGGTATTGCTGCGAGGGAACTGCGCCTTTATGTGATCCGCCCGACATTACGGTATCTGGGCCGGCACAGCCCATCTGCGGAAGCACTGCTGCTGGGTATCGCCGCCAGCCAGTCGGACCTCGGCTCGGCCCTGCACAACCGTGGCGGCCACGGCCTGTATCGCATCGGCGAACGGCGCCACGCCGAACTGTGGGACCACTACCTGGCCCAGGACCCGGACCTGGCCAGCCTGGTTCGCGGCCTGGCCAGCCAACATGCCTTCCTGAGCAGCCCGCACCTCGAACTGACCGTCAACCTGCGCTACGCCACAGCCATTGCCTGGCTGCTGATCGAACAACAGCAACTGCGACTGCCAGCCATGGACGACCTGCTCGGAATGGCGCGGATCTGGCGACAGACTTTCCAGCCACAAGGGCGTTTACGGGACTTCACCCGCGCCTGGAAAAATTGTGACTCATCGGTCAGTTTTGTCGCCTGTTAGTCATAAGATTCGAATTCAGAAAAATCTGACGAATTTGGTTGGATTGTCCTACAAAACCGCTCTATCTCCTGCGATACAGCCTATAGCGCCCAAGCAAAAATGTTGGTAGTTTTCGCCTCGGTGATCACCACGGAGTTCTAATAATGAAAAAAGTAATGCTCAAGACCACACTCAGCCTCGCCGTTACCCTCGCGTCCACCCAACTGTTCGCCAGCGGCTTCGCGCTCAACGAACAGAGTATCAGCGGGATGGGTACTGGTTTTGCGGGTCGATCCTCCGCTGCCGATGATGCAAGCACTGTCTATGGCAACCCTGCCGGCATGTCCCGCCTGAAAGGGCAGCAAATCACTGTGGGTGCCGCGTCCATCGACGCAACCACCGACATCAAGGATGCTCGCGGTAGCGCGAGCGGCACCAACAAGGGCGACATGGTGCCCTTCACGACAGTGCCGATGGCGTTCTACACCAACCAGATCAACGACCAGTGGTCCGTTGGTTTTGGTGCCTACGCTCCTTTCGGCCTGGTTACCAACTATGAAAACGGCTTCCAGGGCCGCGGATTCGGCAGCAAGAGCGAAGTCAAGGTCGTGACTCTGCAACCGACTGTCAGCTACGCCTTCAACGACCGGGTGTCGATCGGTTTCGGTCCGACCATCAACCGTATTTCCGGTGAGCTGCAATCCGATGTACGGGCTCCCTTCGCCACCAGCGACACCAACGTGCGAATCAAGGGTGACGATACTGCCCTGGGCTTCAACGTTGGCGTTCTGGTCCAGGCAACCGATACCACTCGTGTCGGTCTGACCTACCACTCGAAAGTCAACTACAAACTGGAAGGCCACACTGACGTAACCGCAGGTAATAGCCCTGTACCGCTGATCCGCAGCAACCGTTACGACGCGTCCCTGAAGATTGAAACACCTGAATCCTATGACCTGTCCGTTACCCAGGACCTGACAGACGCCTGGAAACTGTATGCCGGTACTACCTGGACCCGCTGGAGTCGCCTGAAAGACATCACCATCAATAACGAAGGTGTGACTGCTGCCTCTGGCGGCCCCCTTTCCCCTGCACTGGTCGGCACCATCAAGGAAGACCAGAACTGGCACGATACCTGGGCCTACGCCGTGGGTACTTCCTACCAGTTGAACAAGCAGTGGGTCGTGCGTACCGGCCTGACCTTCGACCAGTCGCCTGCCAACAACACCGATCGTTCGCCACGTATTCCTACTGGTGACCGCACCATCATCAGTGCTGGCCTGGGTTATGCCATCAACGATAACCTGACCATCGATGCAGCGGTTTCCTACCTGAAGGAAGAAGATGTCACCGTCAACAGAACCAACGCTCTGGGCAACTACAGCGCCAAGTACGAAAACAGCGCATGGGGCTATGGCCTGGGCGCAACGTACAAGTTCTGATCCGCAGCGAGCCTGAACGGCTCAACGGCTGAACAGAAAAAAACCCGCCTCGGCGGGTTTTTTAATGGGCACTATCATCAGGGTTTCGATGCAATCGCCTTCTCCACCGTCTCGATCAACTCCGGGCTATCCGGCTTGGTCAGGCTGGAAAAATAGGCGACCACCTTGCCCTGGCGATCCACCACATACTTGTAGAAATTCCACTTCGGCGCCCCAGCCTGCTCGCCCAATACCTTGAACAGGTGCACGGCATTCCCACCCCTGACCACTTGCGGCTCGGTCATCGTGAAGGTGACGCCATAGTTCACGTAACAGACCTTGGCCGTCTCGGCGCCATCCTTGGACTCCTGCTTGAAGTCGTCGGACGGCACGCCGATCAGTTCCAGCCCCTGCCCTTGTAGCGCTGGTACAACGCCTCCAGCCCCTTGAACTGCGGCGCGAAGCCACAGAAGCTGGCGGTATTGACGATCACCAGTGGCTTGCCGGCAAACTTCTGGCACAGGTCGATGGACTCCTTGGCCCGCAACTTGGGCAGTTGCCCCTGCAGCAACTCGGGACAGTCGGCCGCCGCCGCAGCCCCCGAAAAAGCCAGCAAAGCCATCGGCACCAGCAACCAGCGCATCGCCATATCCTGTCTCCTCAGGTAAAGAGTTCACAGGATGAAGTTACGCGCCTGTGCACTCCCCAGCAAGCGGCCACTAGCAAACGCCCATGCCCAGTTGCATCAGCGCCAGGCCACCTCGATGCCACCCCCACCAGGCCAATACCAGCAGCAACACCAGAATCACCAGCGCCAGCGGCCTGGACCAGCGGGAACTCATGCCGCCCCCATTTGCGTCTGCAGGCGCGCCACGGGCCGCTCACGGACCGGCCAGTTCAAGGCCGCGGCCAGCAGGCTCAGGAGGATCGCCACCTGCCAGATCAGGTCGTAACTGCCCATGCGGTCATAGACCACACCACCCAGCCAGCCACCGAGGAAGGAACCCAACTGATGGAACAGGAAAACGATCCCACCCAGCATGGAAAGATTTCGCACGCCGAACAGAGTCGCCACGGTGCCGTTGGTCAGCGGTACCGTCGACAGCCAGAGGAACCCCATGGCCATACCGAACAGATAGGCACCGATTTCAGTCACGGGCAGCCACAGGAACAACCCGATCACCACCGCCCGCGCCAGGTACAGGCCGGTCAGTAGCCGCGGCTTGGACATCCGCCCGCCGAGCCAGCCGGCGGTGTAGGTGCCGAAGATATTGAACAGGCCGATCAACGCCAGCACCGTGGTGCCGACGCTGGCTGGCAGATGCTGGTCCACCAGGTAGGCCGGCAGATGGACGCCGATGAACACCACTTGGAAGCCGCAGACGAAAAAGCCGAACGCCAGCAGCCAGAAACCCGGGTGGGCACAGGCTTCGCGCAACGCCTCGCCCAGGGTCTGCTCGCCGGCCAGTACCGGCAGTGGCCTGTCCTTGAGCATCGCCACCAGCGGCACGATCATCGCCACCAGCACACCGAGCACCAGCAAGGCACTCGACCAGCCCAGCCAGCCGATCAGCCCCAGGGTCCCCGGCAACATCGCGAACTGGCCGAACGAACCGGCGGCACTGGCAATGCCCATGGCCATGCTGCGTTTTTCCGGTGCCACCGCCCGCCCGACCACACCGAGAATCACCGAGAAGGAAGTCCCCGACAGGCCAATACCGATCAGCAGACCGGCACTCAGCGACAGGCTCACGGCCGACTCGGACAGCCCCATGAAGACCAGGCCAAGGGCATACAGCACACCGCCGATCAGCACCACCCGGGCAGCGCCAAAACGATCGGCCAGGGCCCCGGTGAAGGGCTGTGCCAGCCCCCAGATCAGGTTCTGCAGGGCAATGGCGAAGGCGAATACTTCACGTCCCCAGCCGAACTGCGCACTCATCGGCGGCAGGAACAGGCCGAAACCATGCCGCACCCCCAACGACAGCGCCAGGATCAGCGCACTCCCGAGAAGAATCCAGCCGCTGCTACGCCAGAGCGATGTCATTATTGTTCTCCGTTAACGGGTATATACCCGCTTTAATTCGAATAAAAAGGCGATTACTCGCCATCCGCCAGTTCATCCAGCAATGCCAGCAAGGCAGCGCGCTTTTCCTCACCCAGACGCTCGGCCAGGCGCTGCTGCGCCGCCTCCCAGGCCGGAAAGGCTTCCTCCAGCCGCTGGGCTCCGGTTTCGGTCAGGCACACCAGACGATTGCGCTGATCGGCGCCCTCACTCATCTTCACCAGGCCCTCGCCTTCCAGTACCCGAAGATTTCGCCCCAGGGTACTGCGATCCAGGCCCATCGCCTCGGCCAGGCCGGAAATGCTCGGCTTATCCAGGCGTCGCAGATTGCACAGCAGAGAATACTGCGCAACGTTGATCCCGAAGCCGTCGAGGGCGCCGTCGTAATGCCTGCTGACGCCACGAGCGGCGCGACGGAGGCTGATGCACAAGCAGTCGGTGGATAACATGATGCGTGTATATACCCGTAACGTTCCAAATACAAGTTTAATCAATGTTCAGGGGTAGGCGAACAGTCCCCCTCAGGCCAGCGCCAGCCCCACCAGCACCGCCATCTCCAGCAACTCCAGCAAGGCACCGGCAGTATCCCCGGTCGTCCCACCCAGCCGCCGCAGCATCAAGTGCCGCAACCAGCCGAAACACACCACCGCCAGCAGCAGCGCCAATGCCCCATGCCAACCCGCCAGCCCCAGGCAGGCCGCCGCGCTGAGCAGCAACACCTGCCAACCGGCCCGCCGTGGCAGATGGTCGGCCAATGCCTGACCCAATCCGCCCGCCCGCACGTAGGGCGTCACCAGAAACAGGCCCAGCAACGCACTGCGGCCGATCAAGGGGGCAACGACCAGCGCGACGGTCTGGCGCTGCTCGATCAGCGCCAGCAAGGCGCAGAACTTCAACAGCAGCACCAGGACCAGCGTCACCACCGCAATCGGCCCGCTGCGCGGGTCCTTCATGATCGACAGGGTACGCTCGCGATCGCCGAAACCACCCAGCCAGGCGTCGGCACTGTCCGCCAGGCCGTCCAGGTGCAGACCGCCACTGAACAGCACCCAGGCCGTCAGCAGCAAGGCGGCGTGCAATAACGCCGGCGTCGCGCTCAACAGACAGTCGATGCCATACAGCCCAGCCCCCAGCAGCAACCCGACCAGCGGGTACCAGAGCAGCGAACGCCCCAGCTCCTGCGGCTGCGGCATGCCCGGCAGGCGGATCGGCAGGCTGCTAAGGAACTGCAGGGCAATCCAGAACGGCAGCGGGTTCAAGACACCTCTCCCAAGCGGCCATCGGCCGACACCTGCAAGGTGAACAGGGCACCATGGGCCACCTCGACCTGCAGCAGTTGTTCGCGGGGCAATCCCCGTGCCCGTGCCAGCAGCAACTTCATCACCCCGCCATGGCTGACCAGCAACACCCGCTCCCCGGCGTAGCGTCGCTGCAAGCCCTCGACCGCCGCCAGCACCCGCTCGGCAAATCGCGATACCGGTTCACCGTCGGGCGGTGTGAAGCCATAAGGGTCAGCCCAGAAGCGCCCCAGCGCTTCGGCATCGGTCTCCATCAACGCCGCCGCGCTCTGCCCCTCCCAGGCGCCGAAATGCAGTTCCTGCAGGTCCTTTTCCAGCTCGACGGGCAGTCCCAGCCGTTCACCCAGTTCCGCGGCGAACCGCGCACAACGCTGCAACGGCGAACTCACCAGCCGGCTCCAGGGCCCCCCTCCAGCACCGCCTGACGCATCTGCGCCCAGCCCTTGTCGGTCAGCGCGTCATCCAGGCTGCCGCGCAAGCCGCCACCCAGCTCGGTCTCGCCATGGCGCAGCAGGTCCAGGTACAACGTGGTCATGCCGGACGATCCGCCACCGCCGCTTCGGCAAAGGTCGCCATCTGGCCGTGCAGGTCACAGGCCAGGCGCACCAGGGGCACCGCCAGGGCCGCACCGCTGCCTTCACCCAGGCGCAGGCCCAGTTCCAGCAACGGCTCGGCCAACAGGCTTTCGAGGACATGCCGATGACCCAGCTCCGCGCCGCGATGGCCAAAGATCAGCCAGTCGCGACAAGCGGGATTCAGCCGCACCGCAACCATCGCCGCCACGCTGCAGATGAAGCCATCGACCAGCACCGCCACCCCTTCCTGGGCACAGGCCAGGTAGGCTCCGGTCAACGCCGCGATCTCAAAGCCGCCGAGGCGAAACAGCGCCTGCAACGGGTCACGGGTCTGTTCGGCGTGCAACGCCAGCGCCCGTTCGATCACCTGCGCCTTGCGGCTGACCCCGGCCGGGTCCAGTCCGGTGCCCGGGCCGGCGAGCAGGCTCGCCGGGCAGCCCAGCAAGGCACAGGCCACGGCACTCGCCGCGGCGGTATTGCCGATGCCCATCTCGCCACCAATGAACAGCTCGCTGCCGGCCGCCACCGCTCGGCGCACACTGTCGCGCCCGGCTTCCAGCGCCTGCAGACCCTGGGCCTCGGTCATCGCCGGGCCCAGGGTGAAATTCGCCGTACCGGCACCGATCTGCAGGTGACGCACGCCCGGCAGGTTGAGCATCGGCGTGACGGTGCCGAGGTCATTCACATCCAGTTGCGCGCCCAACTGCCGGGCCAGCACGCTGATCCCCGCACCGCCACCGACAAAGTTGGCCAGCATCTGCCCGGTGACCTCCTGGGGATAGGCCGACACGCCCTCGGCGACCACGCCATGGTCACCGGCGAAAATCGCGATCCACAGGTGATCGACCCGCGGCTTGAGCCGCCCCTGCAGACCGGCCAGTTGTACCGCCACCTGCTCCAGCAGGCCCAGGGAGCCGGTCGGTTTGGTCAACTGCTGCTGGCGCTCGAACGCCGCCTCCCGGGCTTGCCCGTCGATTGCCTTGCAGGGGTCCAGCCACCACGATTGAGTCATAACGCAGGTCCTTTCAGAGTCAGGGGCAGGCCGGCAACGGTCAGTACCACACGCTGACAGCGCTCGGCCAGGGCTTGATGCAGCCAACCGGCTTCATCGACATAACGGCGAGTCAATTCGCCCAGCGGGACGACACCGAGACCGGTCTCGTTGCTGACAAAAATGATTTCGCCCGGCAGTGACGCCAGGCAGTCCAGCAGGGCATCGCGCTCGGCGCGCAGGCGCTCGGCATCGTCCAGCATCAGCAGGTTGGTCAGCCACAGGGTCAGGCAGTCCACCAGCAGGCAGGTATCGGCCGCCGCGTTATCACGCAGGACCTGCGCCAGTTGCAGCGGCTCTTCGATCAACCCCCAATGGCCAGGCCGTCGCTGGCGATGCAAGGCAACCCGCTCGTTCAATTCGCCATCCAGCGGTTGGCTGGTGGCGACATAGATCACCGATAGCCCGCTCTGCGCCGCCAGCCGCTCGGCCAGGCGACTCTTGCCGGAACGGGCACCGCCCAGAATCAGTTGCTGCATATTCGATCGACCCGCTTAATCAAGTCCGCACAGCTCGCGCAGGCGAGCCGTGTCCAGGTGTCGCTCGACCAGATCGGCCAGGCGTTCGATATCCCGCTCGCGCAGGGCGTGATAGTCCACCTCCTGCACCGCTTCCAGCCCTGCCCAGCGCAACAGCGCGGCGCAGGAGCGGGGCGACTCGAACAGGCCGTGCAGGTAGGTACCGAGAATCTGTCCGTCGGCGCTGCAGGCACCGTCGCAGCGCCCATCATCGAGCTGTACCGCCGGCCGCTCCAACGCCACCCCGGTGGTCACCCCGGCATGAATCTCGTAGCCACTGATTTCGGCATTCTCCAGCGTCAGTTGCCCACGCACATTACGCAACTGCTTCTCCCGCTCGAGTTCGGTGCTGAACGCCAACAGGCCAAGACCGGCACTGGAGCCCGGCGCGCCCTCCAATCCCAACGGATCGTGCACCTGCTCGCCGAGCATCTGCAGGCCGCCGCAGATGCCGAGCAGCTTGCCGCCATAGCGCAGGTGCCGGTTGATCGCGATGTCCCAGCCGTTCTGGCGCAGATAGGCCAGGTCGCTGCGCACGCTTTTCGAGCCGGGCAGGATGATCAGGTCCGCTGCCGGGATCGTCTCGCCGGGGCCGACGAACCGCAGGTCGACCTGAGGATGCAGGCGCAATGGATCGAAATCGGTGTGGTTGCTGATGCGCGGCAGCACCGGCACCACCACTTTCAACACCTGGTCGAGCTTGTCGATCTGGCGCCGATCCAGGCCATCCTCGGCCTCCAGGTGCAGGTCCATGACATAGGGCAACACGCCGATCACCGGCTTGCCGGTGCGCGCTTCCAGCCAGTCCAGCCCAGGCTGCAGCAGGGCGATATCGCCGCGAAAACGGTTGATGACGAAGCCCTTGACCCGCGCCTGCTCGCTCGGCGACAGCAGCTCCAGGGTGCCGACCAGGTGGGCGAACACCCCGCCGCGGTTGATGTCGGCGATCAGCAGCACCGGGCAGTCCACCGCTTCGGCAAAGCCCATGTTGGCGATATCGCCGGCCCGCAGGTTGATCTCCGCCGGGGAGCCGGCCCCCTCGACCATCACCACCGGGTAGTCATGGCTCAGGCGCTGGTGGGACGCCAGCACCGCCTGCATGGCGATGGTCTTGTAGTCGTGATAGGCGACCGCGTTCATGGTGGTCACGGCGCGACCATGGACGATCACCTGGGCCCCGGTGTCGCTGTTGGGCTTGAGCAGCACCGGGTTCATGTCGGTGTGCGGCGGCAGGCCGGCGGCCTGGGCCTGGACCGCCTGGGCCCGGCCGATCTCGCCGCCGTCGGCGGTCACCGCACTGTTGAGCGCCATGTTCTGTGGCTTGAACGGCGCCACGCGGACGCCCTGGCGGGTCAGCCAGCGGCACAGGGCTGTCACCAGCGTGCTCTTGCCGGCATCCGAGGTGGTGCCCTGGACCATCAGAGTGCTCATGGGTGTTCCTCGTTGTAGGCCTTGAGCGCCTGCTCCAGACGCGACCAGCCGGCCTCGTCGGGTGGCAGGCCAAAACGCAGGCTGCTGTTCTGGACGAACAGGCGCAGCAGGATGCCGCGCCGCGCCATGAATTCGTGCAGGTGCTCGGCGCGACTGGTGATCAGCCACTGGAACAGCGCACAGCCGCCCTGGGGGGCGAAGCCATGGTCTGTCAGCAACGCCACCAGGCGCTGGCTGGCCTGTTCGGTCCGCTGCCGCTGCCGGGTGTGGCCATCGCTATCGGCCAGGCACACCTGTCCCAATACCCGCGTCGGCCCCGCCACGGCCCAGGGGCCGATCTGCTCGGCCAGCAGCTTGAGCAGCTTGCGCTCGGCGAGGACGAAGCCCAGCCGCACGCCGGCAAGGCCAAAGAACTTGCCGAACGAACGCAACACGATCAGCCCGACCTTATGGGTATGCGCCGCCAGGCTATGCTGCGGGGTGTTGTCCATGAAGGCCTCGTCGACCACCAGCCAGCCGCCCCGCTGGGCCAGGCGGCCATGCCAGTCCAGCAACTGCTCGGCCGACAGCTTCAGGCCGGTCGGGTTATTCGGGTTGACCACCACCAGCACATCGAGGCTGTCGAGAAAGAAGTCGATCTCGTGCTCCAGTACTTCGCGCACGATGTAACCGTTGCGACGCCAGGCCTCGGCATGCTCGGCATAACACGGTGAAAGCACGCCGACCTTGCCGCTGCGGCGCAATTGCGGCAACGCCTGGATCGCGGCCTGGGAGCCGGGTACCGGCAGGGCCAGCGGCGCACCGTAATAGGCGCAGGCGGCCAGTTCCAGGCCATCGTCGGTTTCCGGCAGACGCGCCCAGGCGCGCTCGGGAATCGCCGGAATCGGCCAGGACCAGGGCGCCAGGCCGCTGGACAGGTCGAGCCAATCCGCCTCGGCAATCCCGTATTGTTCCACCGCCTTGCGCAACCGCCCGCCGTGCTCAAGCATAAAACTCAGCTCCCAGACAGAGAACCAGCAACCATAGCCATACCCCGCGCTGCACCAATTGCCAGCCGCGATCGATCGCGTCGGCATCGGCAGCCGGGCCCTCCCCCAATTGCGGACGCTGGTGCAACTCGCCGTGGTAGATCGCCGCGCCACCCAGTTCGACCCCCAGGGCACCGGCACCGGCCGCCATCACCGGCCCGGCGTTCGGACTGTCCCAGGTCGGTCCCTGGGTGCGCCAGCACTTCAGCGCCAGGCGGGTCTTGCCCAGCAGAGCGTAGGTCAAGGCCACCAGCCGGGCAGGAATATAGTTGAGCAGGTCGTCGATCCGTGCCGCCGCCCAGCCGAAACGCTCGAAGCGCTCGTTACGATAGCCCCACATGGCGTCAAGGGTATTGCTCAGTCGGTACAGCACCACCCCGGGCACGCCGGCGACGGCAAACCAGAACAGCGCGGCGAAGATCGCATCGCTGCCGTTCTCCAGCACCGACTCGGTCGCGGCGCGGGCCACCGCGGCCTCGTCCAGTTCCGAGGTCTGCCGGCTGACCAGGTAACCCACGCGCTGGCGCGCCAGTTCCAGGTCGCCACTGCGTAGCGCCTGGGCCACCGGCGCCACATGCTCGCCCAGGCTGCGCATGCCGAGGGCACAGTAGAGAAACAGGATCTCGATGAGCCAGCCGATACAGGGCGCCCACGACAGGGCCGTGGCCAGCAGCGTCAGCGGCACCACCGCCAGCACCCAGGCCGTCACGCCATGGCTGCGCCAGCCACGGCCGCCGGAGTTGAAGCGTTGTTCGATGCGATCGGCCAGACGACCGAACGCCACCAGCGGATGCCAGCGCCTGGGTTCGCCCAGCAGCGCATCCAGCGCAACCCCGGCGACACTCAACAACGCCACACTCATTGACTCACTCCCCAGTAGTTTTCATACAACAGCTCATTCAACGGACGCGGTTGCGCCCAGCCTTCCAGTGCCAGCATCGGCGCCGGGTAGAACGCCTCGACCGGCCCCAGGCACAGCACCGCCAGTGGTTTGGCACCCTCAGGCAAGCCCAGCAGGTCGGCCAGCGCCTGCGGTTCGAACAACGACACCCAGCCCATGCCCAGGCCCTCGGCCCGCGAGGCCAGCCAGAGGTTCTGGATCGCGCAGGACAACGACGCCATGTCCATCTCCGGCAACGTCCGGCGACCGAAAATGTGTCGCTCACGCCCGTCCATCAGCGCGGCCACCAACACCTCGGCGCAGTCATCGATGCCCTCGACCTTCAACTTCATGAACTCGTCGGAGCGCTCGCCCAGGGCCTCGGCGGTGCGCACCCGTTCCTCTTCCACCAACTGCCGGATTTGCCCGCGCAACGCGCGATCGCTGATGCGGATGAACCGCCAGGGCTGCATCAGGCCGACACTGGGCGCCTGGTGCGCCGCCTCCAGCAGCCGCGCCAACAGTTCCGGTGCCACCGTGCCGCCGCTGAAATGACGCATGTCGCGCCGCTCGGCAATGGCCCGGTAGATGGCCTCGCGTTCCTCTATGGAAAAAACCTTGTCTGTCATGGCCTCTGCGCAGTGCCTGCGCCCACATCGACTGCGCCGGCCCTGGCATGCTCAGAAATGCAATCCTGCGGATGCGGCGCCAACAGCGCGGCAACCGCCCGGGGATTGGATGGAAAATAGAAATGCACATAGGAGGCGGTCGTGCGCCCCTCACGATAGACCGCCTCTGCGCCTCGCCCACCATTGGGGCTCTGCCCACGGGCAATCGGCGCCAGCTCGGTGGTGGTCAACGAGTGGTGGTACGTATGCCCGCGCAGCAAGCCTTCCGGCAGTTCCACGGCCTGCAGGGCCAGAGCGGCCAGGCGTTTCTGCATCACCGCCTCTCCCGCCAGCAAGCCGAGCAGTTCGGCCCGCTGGCCGTCGACATCGGTCAGCGCCTCGAGCAAGTAAAGCATGCCACCGCACTCGGCGAGCAGCGGCTTGCCCGCCGCGTGGTGCCCACGGATCGCCGCCAGCATCGAATGGTTCTGCGCCAGCATCCGGTGGTGCAATTCCGGGTAGCCGCCCGGCAGGTACAGACTGTCGGCCGGCGGCAGTTCGGCATCATGTATGGGCGAGAAGAAGCACAGCTCGGCCCCCAGCGCGCGCAACAGATCCAGGTTGGCGCCATAGATGAAGGCAAACGCTTCGTCGTGGGCCACCGCGATTCGAACACCGGCCAATAGCGGCTCGACGGCCGCTGCTGGCGGTGCGGCGAACTCGACCGCCGGCGGCAAGGCGACTTCGCAACTGGCGCCCAGGGCCTGGGCGGCGACATCCAGGCGACGATCCAGGTCGTTCAGCTCGCTGGCCTGGACCAGCCCGAGGTGCCGGCTCGGCAGCTCGATCCCGGTCTCGCGGGAGAGCGCACCGTACCAACGCAGGCCTTCGGTCAGGCTGCCTTCGAGCAATTGCGCATGACGCGGGGTACCGACCCGGTTGGCCAGCACCCCGGCGAACGGCAGGTCCGGCTGGTAGCGCGCCAACCCCAGGGCCAGCGCGCCGAAGGTCTGGGCCATGGCCGTACCGTCGATCACCGCCAGCACCGGCACACCGAAGTGCCGCGCCAGGTCGGCGCTCGATGGCGTGCCGTCGAACAGCCCCATGACCCCCTCGATCAGGATCAGGTCGGCCTCGCCCGCCGCTTCCCAGAGCAGCCGACGGCTTTCCTCGGCACCGACCATCCACAGGTCGAGCTGGTACACCGGTGCGCCACTGGCGCGCTCGTGAATCATCGGGTCGAGAAAATCCGGGCCACACTTGAATACCCGGACCTTGCGCCCCTGGTTGCGATGCAGACGCGCCAGGGCCGCTGTCACCGTGGTCTTGCCCTGGCCGGAGGCCGGCGCGGCAATCAGCACCGCCGGGCAATGACGCGCCTGAGTCATAGTTCGATGCCTTTCTGCGCCTTGATCCCGGCCTGGAACGCGTGCTTGAGCAGGCCCATCTCGGTGACGGTGTCGGCCAGGTCGATCAGCTCCGGCTTGGCGCCGCGCCCGGTCACCACCACGTGCTGCATCGGTGGACGGGCCTGCAGGTCGCTCAGCACCTGGTCCAGATCCAGATAGCCATGCTTGAGGGCGATATTCAGCTCATCGAGCACCACCAGGCCGATCTCCGGGTTGGCGAGCATTTCCCGGGACACCGCCCAGGCCGCCTCGGCCGCGGCGATGTCACGCTGGCGGTCCTGGGTTTCCCAGGTAAAGCCCTCACCCATCACGTGGAAGCGCACCTGCTCGGGGAAGCGGCGGAAAAACAGCTCCTCGCCGGTGCTGTTGCGGCCCTTGATGAACTGCACCACGCCGCACTGCATGCCGTGGCCCATGGCCCGGGCGAGCATGCCGAAAGCCGAGCTGCTCTTGCCCTTGCCGTTGCCGGTCAGCACCAGCAGCAGGCCACACTCGTTGGGGGCATTGGCGATACGCTCGTCGATCACCGCCTTCTTGCGCTGCATGCGCGCCAGGTGGCGTTCGTCGCGCTCGGGGGACTCGTTCATGACAGCTCTCCGTTGGGCTGGATAACGCAAACGGCGGGCAGACGCAGGCACGGCCAAAGCCGTCCAGCATCGCCCGCCGTGATGCTGTGGAATGGATCAGGCCGGTCTCCGGGCTCATGAGCGCGCGAACGCGGGACCGCGCGCCTTCCCATGCCGTCGGCACAGTGGCGAAAAGCGCAGTCTTGACTCATTTACCGTTGCGGGGGCAGCGCCGGGATCGCGCCTCTCGAAGGGCTCACCGGCTTCCCTGTTTCACTCTGTTGACACCGGGCCACAGAGCACCTGAAACAAGCCGGGAAGGTTAGAGGGTTGGGGGTGGAGCGTCAATTGAAGTCGACCGCCAGCCCCGGCGAACGGTGGCATGAACAGGAGAAATGAGCCTCACGAGGAAAACTCATTTCTCCTGAGGGTAAAGGTGGGAATAACGTTTCTCCACATAACACCTCAGTGAGGCAACGGCGTGCACCTGATCAAGCCAAACCTGCGTCAGCACTACCCGATAGCCTTCTCGGCCCAGGGCAGCACGATCATGACCGATGACAACAGGACGATTCTCGATGGCTGCTCCGGCGCCATAGCCTGCTCCCTGGGTCACGGCCACCCATACATCATCGATCGGATGCGGATGCAAGCCCACAGGCTCAGCGCCGCCTATCGCACACAATCGCTGAACCTCCCGGCCGAGCGATTGGCACAAAGACTCTGCAGCAAGCTCGGGCAGGCCGGAGCATTTTTCGTCAATAGCGGTTCAGAAGCCGTGGAGGCAGCCTGCCGCACTGCAATTCAATACTGGGACGAGGTCGGCCGGTCAAAAAAGAGACATATCTTGAGCAGGACCATCAGCTATCACGGCTCGACCCAGGCCAGCCTGTCCCTATCCGGTCATTGGCCCAGGCGTCGCAATGTCTGCAGTCCCGACCAACGGCCAACAATTCCCACCCCCTACTGCTACCGCTGCCCTTACGGCAAGAGCCGCAAGGCCTGCCAACTCGCCTGTGCCCAGGCACTGGAAATCGAGCTGGGCCAGATCGGGGCCGACGCAGTGGCGGCCCTGCTCATAGAGCCCATCACCGGAGCTTCAGGAGCGGCCATCCTCCCACCGGCAGGCTACCTGGAAACGATCAGCGACATCTGTAAACGCAACGATGTACTGCTGATCGCCGATGAGGTACTGACTGGCCTCGGTCGCACCGGCACCTGGCTGGCCATGGACCACGGTCAAGTCAAGGCCGACATCAGTGTGCTGGGCAAGGGTCTCAATGCGGGATATTTCCCGTTGTCCGGCATCCTGGTGACAGAGGCGATCAAAGAGGCAATCGAACTGGGTAGCGGGGTGTTTTCCTACGGCCACACCCATTCCAATCATCCCATAGGGGCCGCAGTTGGCCATGCCGTCCTGGACGTGCTCGAAACCGAGGGCCTGGTACCTCTATCCGCCAGCCGCGGGCCAATCATCGAATCATATCTGCAGCGGTGCACGGACAGCTCACCCATCATTGGCCAGATTCGCGGGGCAGGCATGTTATGGGGAGTGGAAATAGTCCAGGACAAACCTCGCAAAACACCCTTCGTACCGGGTGCCCAAGCCGCCGAAAGCCTGGTACGGCTCGCCTGGGCCAAAGGCCTGAATCTCTATCCCGCCAGCGGTTTTGCTGCACACCGGCATGGTGACGCAGTGATTTTTGCCCCGCCCCTCAACACCCCTATGCCCATGCTTGAGGAAATGCTTTTACTCCTTGAGCAAATCCTCCAGAGCGCTCCCGGCCACCTGCACAAGGAAGCTCATCATGCCTGACCTCATCGGTCGAATCGGACTGCTGAGACATACCGTCCAACCGATCGACCTGGCCACACACTGGAACAATGACATCCCCGCCCTCGCTACCCCGATACTGCTTTGGCTGTCAGAGCTGGCGGCAATGATGGCCATCGAGGGTTTGCTACCCGATACCCTCATGACCGTCGGCATCGCCCATGACAGCCAGCACCTGGCCCCGACACCGGCAGGCTTTACCCTTAGCGTGCGTGCCACGGTCATCCAGGCAACCGATAAAAGCATCGAGTTCGCAGTCGAGGCGAGCGATGGCTCGGAACGCATTTTATCGGGCCTCCACACGCGAGCGGTTGTCGATCGCAAGGCCTTCAAGGCACGGGTCGCCAATAAGCATCCCGGCTTGCAACCATGAATCGACCAGTCATGCGGGCCGAGCGCAGTCACTCCCGGATTCTGTTACTGGTAACCGGCTCCGCGCTGTTAGGAGTTGCGCCGGTCATTGTCAAGGCCCTGCCTTTCGATGCCGAAGTCTCGGCCTTCTACAGGGTCCTGTTGGCGATCCCGTTCATGCTGCTGATCTGTGCACTCCAACCCGTGCAACTACTGCGCCTACCCAGGAACTGGAACTTCTACGGACTGGCATTGCTGGCAACATTGTTCTTTACCGCCGACCTGGCGGTGATGCATCTGGCGATCAGACGCACCGATGTCGCGGTCGCCACTCTCCTGACCAATTGCGCACCTTTCTTCGTGGTACTGATGGGACTGCTCGGGATCATCGACAAGCCCAGGAAGATCGAAATTCTTTTCCTGTTGCTGGCGATCGGCGGCATGTACGTGCTGTGTATCATGGGTAAGCCGGTTACCCGCGACTACGCAGGAGAGGGTATCGCCCTACTCGCTGCGTTCTTTTATGCGGGCTATATCGTGAGTATCAAGAAGCTCAGGGAGTATGACTGCACACCTGCCCTGCTCATGCTGCTCATCACGGCAAGTTGCAGCCTATTGCTGTTTCCGACGTTTATTCTGTCTGGCGCCCCAATCCCCCATGACAGTTCCACCTGGTTACTGCTCCTGGCATTGGTGTTATGTGGCCAGGTGGTCGGGCAACTGCTGGTGACCCTTGCCCTGAAAAAGCTCTCGGCCTCATTCAGCTCATTAGTGCTGCTCCTGCAGCCGGTCATTGCGACAATCCTGTCCTGGTCGTTGCTCGGCGAAGTGCTGACAGCAATCCAGCTATCAGGCATGACAATCATACTGCTGGCTATTACTGCCAGTTCGCTGTTGCCTGGACAAACGCAGTAGCAAGTATTTACACAAACCTAAACAGGAGTCTCCCTACACGAATGCCAGCAAACTTCCGCTGACAGCCGAAAAAGGGAGGAGAAGGATAGTCTCTTATCAACTGAAAGCCTGTCGCGATGAAACTCATCAACATCGATATGGATCTACTCAGGGCTCTTGTTTATGTCAACGACACCAGAGGGTTCACCCGGGCAGCCGAAAAGCTTTTCCGCACGCAATCGGCCATCAGCCTGCAGATAAAGAAACTGGAACAGCTTACTGACAGGCAACTGCTGGAGCGAGGAAAGGAAGTACGCCTGACACCCGCCGGGCTGAAAGTCCATGAGTATGCCTTGAAGATACTGCGGCTCAATGACGAACTGATCAGTTCGGTGGTCAACGAGCACATGCCGTCATGCATCAGGATCGGCCTACCCGAACTGCACGACCCGCAGGTCATCGGGAAAATACTCGACAGCACTGGACCCTTCAATGTCCACTGTTCATTCCTGAGCGACCGCAGCGCAAACCTTTCGAAAATGGTCGACTGCCACCTCCTGGATATTGCCTTCCTGTTGCAAGCCGCCCCAACTGATGGACCAACTCTCAGCAATATTTCCTTGAGCTGGGTATCAGCCCACGGCTCCCGACTGCACCAGGACACACCCATTGCCCTGGCACTACCGGCGCCGGGCAGTACCATTCACCAGATAGCACAGAAGGCCCTGGAAGATCACGGTAGAAGTTTCAGTATTCTTTGTAGCGCCAGCGACCTCATCCCCCTTGAAGCAGCGATTGCCGCCGACAAAGCCATCGGCGTACTGCCGACACGTGGAGTTCCCGTCGGCCTGCACATCATCGACACCGACGAACTGCCACCCCTTCCCCAATTGCACCTGTCCGCCAAGATCTCCTCCCAGGCCAGCCCGGCAGTCAATAGTCTGGCCATCCAGATGATGGAAGCCCTCAACACCATCAGCGCAGCGACAGTTTCAACATCTGATTGAAGATATTGACCCTCTGTATGTCGTTGGTGCCACCTGCGATCTTCAAACCTGCAGCATCACGCAAGCACTTGCCGATCCTGGGATCGCAGTCGCCTTGGTGACCATGGATCTGCATCAGGCTTTCGGCAGTTCTCGTCAGGCTCTCGGCCGCCTGGTACTTCGCCGTGGAAATGGGGTAGAACCCCCTGCACTGGAGTGCTTTTTATGGACGCAATGCCCAGCCCTGCCCAACGAGTTCCAGCAATACCCCCGATAACGGCGGTCAATGCCCCGAACCATCCAGCGCAGGCTGCAGGAGGAAGGATTGAACCTGTATCGATCCGACCTCTCTATTGCTGGGCAAACACAAGCATCAATGGAGATTCAACATGTTCCAGCAGAAACACGCGCTGATCATTCTGCTCGCCAGCGGATTGGCTGCTTGTGGCGAAAGTTCCAGCCTGTCGGTAGCCGACGGCACCGGCCCTTCGCCCAAGCTCCCGGAACCGAACAAGACCCTGATTCCCACCGTCAACATCGCCCCGGCCATCGGCTGGCCCGAAGGCGCGCGGCCCCTGACGGCGGCGGGCACCCAGGTCAATGCATTTGCCGAAAACCTCGACCATCCACGCTGGCTGTATGTACTGCCCAACGGCGATGTACTGGTCGCCGAGACCAATGCCCCCGACAGGCCCGATGACAACCAGGGCATCCGCGGCTGGGTGGCCGGCAAGGTCATGGACCGCGCCGGAGCCGGCGTACCCAGCGCCAATCGCATCACGCTGTTGCGCGACGCCAATCACGATGGGGTCGCGGAAACGCGCACGACCTTCATCGAAGGCCTCAACTCGCCGTTCGGCATGACGCTGGTGGGCAAGGACCTGTACGTGGCCGACACCGATGCCCTGTTGCGCTTCCACTACGAGGAAGGTGACATCACGCTCAAGGCCAAGCCTCAGAAGGTCGTCGACCTGCCCGGCGGCACACTCAATCACCACTGGACCAAGAACGTCATCGCCAGCCGGGATGGCAGCAAGCTCTACGTCACGGTCGGTTCCAACAGCAACGTCGGCGAAAACGGCCTGGACAAGGAACAGGGCCGTGCGGCGATCTGGGAGGTCGACCCGGCGAACGGCAACCACCGGATCTTCGCCTCCGGCCTGCGCAACCCCAATGGCCTGGCCTGGGAACCCCAGAGTGGCGCGCTGTGGACGGCGGTCAACGAACGGGACGCGATTGGCAGCGACCTGGTGCCGGACTACATCACTTCGGTGAAGGATGGCGCCTTCTACGGCTGGCCCTACAGCTATTACGGGCAGCACGTGGATGTCCGGGTGTCGCCTTCGGATCCAGCCATGGTTGCCAAGGCCATCGCCCCCGACTATGCCGTCGGCCCCCACACCGCCGCCCTCGGGCTGACATTTGCCCAGGGCAGCAGGCTGCCAGCGCCTTTCACCCAGGGTGCGTTCATCGGCCAGCATGGTTCGTGGAACCGCAAACCCCACAGCGGCTACAAGGTGATCTTCGTCCCCTTCGCCGACGGCAAGCCGAATGGTCAGCCGGTGGACGTGCTGAGCGGTTTTCTCGACAAGGAGGAAAACGCCATGGGCCGGCCCGTGGGCGTGGCGATCGATCGCCAGGGCGACCTGCTGGTGGCAGACGACGTCGGCAACAAGGTCTGGCGTGTTTCACCGGCCAGGCAGTAACAGCCCGCGCTAACGCTTGCGACAGAGCGTCAGGCCATCGCCCAGGGGCAGCAGTGACAGGTCGACCCGCGCGTCATCCTTCAAGGCCCGGTTAAGGGCCTGGATGGCCCGGGTGTCCTCGCTCTGGGCCTGCGCCTCCAGGACCCGTCCGCTCCACAGGGTGTTGTCGAAAATCGCCAGACCACCGACCCGCAGCAGACGCAGGGCGCTCTCCAGGTAATGCGGATAATTGGCCTTGTCGGCGTCGATGAAGATCAGGTCGAAGGATTCGCCCTGCCCCTGGCGCTCCAGTTCGGCCAGGGTGTCGAGGGCCGGCGCCAGACGCAGTTCGATGCGCGAGGCCAAGCCGGCCTCGCGCCAGTAACGCCGTGCCGTGGCGTTGTAGTCGCCGGGAATGTCGCAACACAGCAGCGAACCGTCTTGCGGCAACGCCGAGGCCATACACAAGGCGCTGTAGCCGGTGAAGGTACCGACTTCGAGCAGGCGTCGGGCGCCGGTCAGGCTGACCAGCAAGGCGAGGAACTGGCCCTGCTCGGGCGCCACCTGCCAGCGCGCCATGGGCAGCGCCTGGGTTTCCTCGCGCAGACGGCGCAGCAGCGGCGTCTCGCGCAGGGAGACCTCCAGCAGGTAGCGGTAGAGCGCATCGTCGAGCTGCAGGGTGCGGGCGGTCATGACAACCTCACGCCAGCCGGTGGATGGTTACGGAATCCGCGCCAGATGCTCGGCCGGCAGGACCCGCTTGGCATTGAGGTAGGCACGCTGCCAATAGGCCTTGGACAGGCTGTCCAGCTTGACCGTTCCGCCGGTGGCCGGGGCGTGGACGAAACGCCCCTCACCCACGTAGATCCCCGCATGGCTGACCTGGGAGCCGCCGTTGGTGGCGAAAAAGATCAGGTCGCCGGTCTGCAAGGCATCCTGTGGCACGTTCGGCGCACGCATCACGATCATTTCGCGGGTCGAACGCGGCAGGTTGATACCTGCCATATCGCGGTAGACATAGCTGATCAGCCCGCTGCAATCAAAACCGGAGTCCGGGGTATTGCCGCCCCAGCGATAGGGCGTCCCGACCAGACCCAGCGCCCGGAACAGCACGTCTTCGGCTTCCGGCGAGGTAGGCTGGGGCGAGGCGAACACCACGGGACGGGTCACCGGGGCCGGAGGGGGTGGCGGATGACTGGCACAGGCACCGAGCAATGCGGTGAGGGCAACGAGGGCGATGCGGGCCGAGATCGACATATGCAGAAATCCTGACTGAATGTGGCTTGCTCTGCCGTGGCGTAGAGAAATCAAAACCGCGCAGGCATAGCTTGCGCGGTCAGGCACTCAACAATAAGTCAGGATTCTAGCGGTTACGCGCCAAACTTCAAGTATCACTTTAACTTCGGACGTTTTTTGTACAGCGCAGCTGCCAGTGAAGCTTAGCAGCTTGCACGCCAGCCGTGGCTGGCGGCACTGAAACGTCCGACGCTTTACTTGTTGCTGGCTGTGACCGTGGTTGGAGCCATCGCCAGGGCGCGCTTGGCTTCAATGAAGGTCTTGCTCCAGTAGCTGTCGCCCAGGCTGTCCACCCGCACGCCACCACTGCGACGGCTGCTGGAGTGGATGAACTGGTCATCGCCCAGGTAAATGCCGGCGTGGCTGACACGACCGCGGCGACCGTTGGTGGCGAAGAACAGCAGGTCACCCGGCTTGAGCTTGTTGCGGGCCACCAGCGGCGCCTTCACGTTGATCATCTCACGCGTGGAGCGCGGCAGGTCCAGGCCTGCTTCCTCACGGAACAGATAACCGATGAAGCCGCTGCAATCAAAGCCGGAAGTCTCGCTGGTACCGCCGAAACGATAGCGGGTACCGATCAGCGACATGCCGCGCTCGAGAATGCTGTCGGCCAGTACAGGCAACTGGTAAGGCTTGCTGTCGGAGAACTCGGCGAGTTCCTTTTCAGTAGCCAGTTCATCATCCAGCACTGTGGAGGATTTGACGCCAGAAACCGAAGCGGCCCTGGCCGAATTATCTACCTGCTGTTGCGAAACTGGCGTATGCGCCGCGCAACCAAAAAGCAAGGTAACGAGTGCGAGAGGCACGAGGGGTGCGAAGCGATTTAGCATGGGCACGACCGTGGCTGAGTTTGTTAGAAGGTGTGACTATGCCTTCTATCACCCTCATTTGCAAATTTTATCAGGCAAAATGTGACTCGGTTGTATCTTGAAAACATCTAAGGGCTTAATACCCGAACGTCTTTCAAGCGCCTGAAAATTGACTTAAGCGCGGTTTTTTCGTGTCTGTAATTTGACGAAAAGCCCTGAAACCCCCGATAACCGGGGACTTTGCCGGTGCGTTACCAGCCCAGGGTTTCCTTCAGGAACGGGATGGTCAGCTTGCGCTGGGCCTGCAGGGAAGCCTGATCGAGACGCTCGAGCAACTCGAACAACGCACTCATGCTGCGAGTACCACGAGTCAGGATGAAATGTCCTACTTCATCGGTCAGGTGCAGCCCACGCCTTGAAGCACGCAGTTGCAAAGCACGCAGTTTGTCTTCGTCGGAAAGCGGGCGCATCTGGAAAATCAGCGCCAGGGTCAGCCGCGACTTGAGGTCGGCCAGCTTCACCGGCAGCTCACGGGGCGAGGTCGAGGCGGCTATCAGCAGGCGCCGGCCACTGTCACGCAAACGGTTGAACAGGTGAAACAGCGCCTCTTCCCAGTCGGCCCGGCCGGCGATCACCTGCAAGTCATCCAGGCAGACCAGCTCGTACTGTTCGAGGTTATCCAGCAGCTCGACCCCACGGTCCATCAACTCGGCCAGCGGCAGGTACACCGCCGGCTCACCCAACTGCTCGAAACGCAGGCACGCGGCCTGTAACAGGTGGGTACGCCCCACGCCGTGCTTGCCCCACAGATAGATCAGGCTTTCCGTCCACCCGGCGTCGGCCTCGCATAGCCGCTCGACATAGCCGAGTGCAGCGGCATTGGCGCCTGGGTAGTAGTTGATGAAGGTAGCGTCATCCCGTAGACGCACACCTAGGGGCAGCTGAATCGGTTTCATGCTGACTGAACAGTTCCCGGGAACCGTTAGTGGCCTCTGTGTAAAGTCTGCAAAGTTTATACCCGTGACGCCGGGCGCACAATGCAACAGACCACAAGCAAAATCAAAGGTTTGCGTTAACCAAAGGAAAGCATCGTCAAAACTTGCACAGCCCCTGCAGGAACCGACTTGCGGACAGCACACTCAAAACGCCGCCCGCCGGCCGACCATTCCTACAGAAGGCGGCATCAGAGATCAGGATCCTCCTGACCGCCATACATGTCCGATTCCTTGTACAGATCATGGACATGCCGCACCAGCACCATGATCACCGCCGCCACCGGCAACGCCAGCAGCACCCCGGTGAAACCGAACAGTTCGCCGCCGGCGAGAATCGCAAAGATCACCGCCACCGGATGCAGGCCGATGCGATCCCCCACCAGCAGCGGCGTCAGCACCATACCCTCAAGGGCCTGGCCGACCATGAACACCGCGACGATGCCGATCATCGGGTACAACTCGCCGCCGAACTGAAACAACCCGGCGGTGATCGCCGCGCCAATCCCGATGACGAAGCCCATATAGGGCACGATGGCCGCCAGCCCCGCCAACAGGCCGATCAACAACCCCAGCTCCAGGCCGACCAGCATCAGGCCACCGGCATAGATGCCGCCGAGCGCCAGCATCACCAGCAACTGCCCGCGCACGAAGGCGCCGAGCACGTCGTGGCATTCACCGGCCAGGGCGACGATGCGACCTTCCTGCTGGCGCGGCAGCAGGCTGCAGATCTTCGCCATCATCAGGTCCCAGTCCCGCAGCAGGTAGAAGCTCACCACCGGGATCAACACCAGGTTGGCCAGCCAGCCCATCAGTGCCAGGCCCGACGCGGTGGCCTGGGACAGCACCACACCGACGATATCGGTGGTCTGCCCCATGTGCTCGCTGATGGCGGCCTTGACCTTGTCGAACTTCCAGAAGCCGTCCGCCAGGCCGAACTTTTGCTGCGCCCAGGGCATCGCGGTGTGCTGCAGCCAGTCGAGCACCTGCGGCGCCAGCTCATAGAGTCGCACCAACTGCTTGGCCAGCATCGGCACCAGCACCAGCAGCAAGGTCATCAGGATCAGGGTGAACAGGGCAAACACCGTGACCACGCCCCAGGTCCGCGACAGGCCGAACTTCTCCAGCCGGTCGACCACCGGGTCGAACAGGTAGGCCAGCAGGATACCCACCAGGAACGGCGACAGGATCGGGTGCAGCAGATACACCAGCAAACACAGCCCAAATGCCGCGCCCAGCCAGATCCATCGGCGAATGTCAGTCATGGACGATTCCAGCCTTATATATAGAAGAAAAATGAATTACCAACGAAAGCGCAGTTGCGGTGTTGCAACCGGAGCCGCATTGGCCGCCGCCGGATCGCTCGCCGCCGGGGCCGGCGCGGGCGCCTCGCCCGCAGGCACCTCCTGCAACTTCGCCAACCCCAGTTGCGCGCGCAACTGCTCCGCGCTGCCACTGACCTGATAGACGATGCGGTCGCCGTCCACGCTCACCGGCCGACCACCGAACGGCTCGAGCAGGCGCTCCAGCGCGCCATAATGCTCCAGGGTCATGCCCTGCACTTCCAGCAACTGCTCGGTGGCCACCCCCGGCTTGACGGCGAAACGTGGCGCCAGGCGCTCGCTCACTGCCAGCAGCACGGCATCGGCCAGCGCCGCGGTGTCCGCGCCCTGCACCGTACCCTGCTCCTTCTGGCCGCCCAGCCACAGGCGCCACTTGGCCTCCCACTGCGCACCGTTCTGGCGGGCATGCACCGCCAGCAGGGCATCGGCGCCATATCGCTCGGACGCCGCCTGCAACGGCGTGGCATCCGAACCCTCGAGATTCTTCGCGGTGGCGACGATCTGCTCTTCCAGGTCAGCCAGCGGCAGGCGCAGTGGCAGGCCGCGATGCTGCGCCGCGCGACGCAATGGCTCCGCCGCCGACTGGCCATCACCCACCAGGCTCGAACCCTCGGTGGAATCGTTCAGCCACCAGCCGAGAATCGCGGGGCGATTGCTGCCCCACAACGACAACCCGGCGCCGCGCAAGGCGCGGTCGGTGCTCACCGGGTCGAAATCCACCTGCAGGCTCTCCGGTGGCCCGGCGTCGTAGCCATACTGGCTGATGATCTGCTGCGGGTCCTTGCGCACCTCGGCCAACCCCGCGCTCTGCAGCGCCTTGGGGTCACCGGTGAGGCGCAGCACCAGGGTTTCCAGCGCCCGCTGGGTGGCCTGGTTGCGCTCATCGGGGGACTGGCTGCTGACCGGCTCGCGCACCTGGTACAGCCCATTGAAGGTTTCGGCATGGATCGCCAGGCTCAACAACGACAGGCAACCGGCACTCAGTAACTTGAACAGACGCATGGACAATTCCCGACAGGCAGAAAACGGCTTGGAACGACCGCATGAATACAAAGGGACAGGCGTGTGACCACAGCGCAGTGCCATCATTCATACCATCACGAAAGTTTTTCCGCTGTCATCAAAGACAGCGGTTGATGAGGCTATACCTTATACAGCAGCGCCCGATGCAGCCAGCGCCGACAGCCACGGATTTTTTCGCCGATATCGCCCTGCCCGTCGGCCCGAGGATGGCCGCTGCTGCTCAAGCCTGATAAAATCGCGCGCCTTCGCAGACCGGCAATGGCCGGACAACTGAAAAGCCGACTTGCAGTCGGCCTTGCGGTGGTCCCGTCGTTCCCGGTCGATACCCCAAGAATCCCCCCTATAGGCCTGGATCATGAGCAAGCAACCCTCCCTGAGCTACAAGGACGCCGGTGTAGACATCGACGCCGGTGAAGCATTGGTCGAACGCATCAAAGGCGTGGCCAAGCGTACTGCGCGTCCGGAAGTCATGGGCGGCCTGGGCGGCTTCGGCGCCCTCTGCGAGATCCCGGCCGGTTACAAGCAGCCGGTCCTGGTCTCCGGCACCGACGGCGTCGGCACCAAGCTGCGCCTGGCGCTGAACCTGAACAAGCACGACAGCATCGGCATCGACCTGGTGGCCATGTGCGTGAACGACCTGGTGGTCTGCGGCGCCGAGCCGCTGTTCTTCCTCGACTACTACGCCACCGGCAAGCTCAACGTCGACACCGCCGCCCAGGTGGTCACCGGCATCGGCGCCGGCTGCGAGCTGTCCGGCTGCTCCCTGGTCGGCGGCGAAACCGCTGAAATGCCGGGCATGTACGAAGGCGAGGACTACGACCTGGCCGGCTTCTGCGTCGGCGTGGTTGAAAAATCGGAAATCATCGATGGCTCGAAAGTGGCCACCGGCGACGCCCTGATTGCCCTGCCTTCTTCCGGCCCGCACTCCAACGGCTACTCGCTGATCCGCAAGATCATCGAAGTCTCCGGCGCCGACATCGAGAACACCCAACTCGACGGCAAGCCACTGACCGACCTGCTGATGGCGCCAACCCGCATCTACGTCAAGCCGCTGCTCAAGCTGATCAAGGAAACCGGCGCAGTCAAGGCCATGGCCCACATCACCGGTGGTGGCCTGCTGGACAACATCCCGCGCGTCCTGCCGGCAGGCGCCCAGGCCGTGATCGACGTGGCCAGCTGGCAGCGTCCGGCGGTGTTCGACTGGCTGCAGGAAAAAGGCAACGTCAACGAAACCGAGATGCACCGCGTGCTGAACTGCGGCGTCGGCATGGTCATCTGCGTGGCCCAGGAACACGTTGAAAGCGCCCTGAACGTGCTGCGCGAAGCCGGCGAACAGCCTTGGGTCATCGGCCAGATCGCCGTGGCCGCCGAAGGCGCCGCCCAGGTCGAGCTGAAGAACCTCAAGGCTCACTGATGTCCGAGCCGATAAGCCCGACCTGCAGCGTCGTGGTGTTGCTGTCGGGCTCCGGCAGCAACTTGCAGGCCCTGATCGACGACGTGCGGACCGGAGGCAACCCGGCCCATATCGCCGCGGTGATCTCCAACCGTGCCGACGCCTACGGCCTGCAACGCGCCAGGGACGCGGGTATCGAAACCCGCGCCCTGGATCACAAGGCCTTCGAAGGCCGCGAAGCCTTCGATGCCGCCCTGATCGAACTGATCGACGCCTTCAATCCGCAACTGGTAGTCCTGGCCGGCTTCATGCGCATCCTCAGCGCCGATTTCGTCCGTCACTATCAGGGGCGCCTGCTCAATATCCATCCTTCGCTGTTGCCCAAGTACAAGGGCCTGCACACGCACCAGCGCGCCCTGGACGCCGGCGAAGCCGAGCATGGCTGCAGCGTACACTTCGTCACCGAGGAACTCGATGGCGGGCCTCTGGTCGTACAGGCTGTGGTTACGGTAGAGTCTGGTGATTCGGCGCAGAGTCTGGCGCAACGGGTGCATACCCAGGAACACAGGATTTACCCCCTGGCGGTACGCTGGTTCGCCGAAGGGCGCTTGCGCCTTGGCGAACAGGGTGCCTTGCTGGACGGCCAGCTACTCGCGGCCAGCGGTCATTCGATTCGAACCTAGGAGATTTTATGCGTCGCGCTTTGCTCTTCGCTCTTACCCTGCTCGCCCTGCCCGTGGTGCAGGCGGCGGATCTTCAGCCGTTCTCCGCCAGCTACACCGCAGACTGGAAACAACTGCCCATGAGCGGTTCGGCCGAACGCAGCCTGAAGAAAAACGACAACGGCACCTGGACCCTGAACTTCAAGGCTTCCATGATGATCGCCAGCCTGACCGAGGAAAGCACCCTGCGCCTCGAGAAGGACAAGCTGCTGCCACAGACCTACACCTTCGAGCGCGGCGGCCTGGGCAAGGCCAAGAAGATCAACCTGGACTTCGACTGGGCGAGCAACAAGGTCACCGGTTTCGAAGGCAAGGACTCGGTCAACCTGCCCCTGGAAAGCGGCATGCTGGACAAGTCCACCTACCAGTTGGCCCTGCAGCGTGACGTGGCCGCCGGCAAGAAGAGCATGAGCTACCGGGTTGCCGAAGGCACCGATACCGACACCTACGACTTCCGCGTGATCGGCCCGGAAAAGGTCCAGACCAAGGCCGGCACGATCGATGCGATCAAGGTCGAGCGGGTACGTGATCCAACGCAGAGCAAGCGCATCACCCAGATGTGGTTCGCCAAGGACTGGGGCTACATCCTGGTCGCCCTGCGCCAGGTCGAGACCGACGGCAAGGAGTACAACATCATGCTCCAGGACGGTACCGTCGACGGCAAGCCCGTCAAGGGCAACTGAGCCACCACAACGCCAATAAAAAGCCCCGCCGGATGCGGGGCTTTTTACTGGCGCTTCAGACCGCGGGGCCTGAACGGCTCTCGTCGAAGGTCTCGCTGTCCAGCGCGAGCACCTTGTCCAATATTGCCTGCGGACTGCCCTGACCTTCGACGGTGTGGGTCTTGTAGTTGAAGTCGAGGGCGATCCAGGCCTGCAGCTTGGCCTCATAACTGTTCGGATACTGAGCCTGCTCGATCGCCGGCAGCTCCTTGTAATGCTCCAGCGCCGAGGTGAAGAACTTGGTCAGCTTGCCGGTCTCATTGTATTCGGCCATCGCACTGGCCACGGCCTTCTGCCGCCAGGCATATTCCTGATCGGAGGACTCGCTCCAGGCCGCGCGTCGCTCGTTGGCGGTAAAGTTGCCACTGTCGTCGTAGATGATCAGCGAGAGCTGGTCCTGCGACATGCCGGCAAAGGGGTTGCGGCCATTGCCATTGACGAAGTCGGTGGCATTGCGTGCCCGCGCCAGCAACTCGGGATCATCGGTCGCCGGAACCTCGGCATCGTTGGCCGCCTTGTTGGCGAAGTAGCCATCGCCGCTGATCTGGCCCAGCAGTTCGCTGGCCTTGGCCCCCAACTCCTTTCGACTCAGGCTTGCATCCCTGGCGGCGGCACGGGCGGCGCTCTCGCTCAGTTGTCGAGAAAGCGGGGAAAGACGACTGGTGTCCTTCTGCCCGGTGGTTGCGGGAACCGCCGTTGCAGCCTTGGCCGAGTCGCCCTGGGCGGACGAAACCGTGGTGAGCTGGGCGCCGGACAGCGAACTGGAATTGATTGAACCTACCAAGATGGGACCCTCCCTGTTGATGGCCACTCCTCAAACCCTGGCCTGTCAGATTGTATCGGCGTTGTTTCAGGAAACTTGACCGGACACGATGGACGGCAGGAAAGCGGAGCCCGCAGGCTCCGCCACCGACTTACTTCATGGTGAATTCGACGGACCAGGCATAGGTGGAGATGTTGGTCGAAGTCACTTTCGCCGTGCACACCGCACCACCGCTTGGAGTCGCGGTGTTGTTCCATTTCGGCGTGGTCGACCCCAGCGGGCCGGCCATTGCGACATAGGTGGCCAGGAAGGTGCAGGTCTTGTTGCCGATGGTGTAGCGAAGGTTGGCATAGTTGGCGAGCGGAGAGATGTTGCTCTGGACGACGTAGGTGTCAGCCCCGCCAGCCTTGACCGTGGTCACCGGCTTGGGCACCGCATTGACGCTGGTGGTGGCTTCGTTGCTGGTGATGATCTTGTAGGTGGCATCGGCGGTACCGAGGTTCTTGAAGGTCACGGACACCGGCGGCCCGGCGAACGCCGATCCGGCCGCCAGGGTGGCCAGGGCCGCTACCGAAAACACCGACTTGAACAGCTTCATGCTTCTACTCCTGTGTTGGTTGGATTCCCTATCCACGGTCTTTCCGACTCCCCGGAGACATCCGTCCCGGGTACAGCCAGGTCGATGGCAGAACGTCGAAAATCATGGAAAACACAGAACCCCGCTTACGGCCCGGACAGAAGCCTCAGTTAGAAGCGACCGTCTCGCCGAGCGCCAGGGGTGGACGATGCAGGCGGCAGCATGAGGCTGCCAGATAGATGCAGGCGTTGACTGTGGCTTCCATGCCGAACGTTTTCTCTCCCTCGATCCGGCCGCCTGGCCGGAAATACCGCGAAACTTCAGGGTGCCCCATTATTCCTGGGGCGAATGTATTTAGCACAAAAAATTCCAAGCAGGAAAGCTCTGATAACTGCCGGAACATATCGCCACCGGCTGGAACAGCCCCTCCGGCGCCAGCGATTGCAACGCTCTGGCATGCGACTTTCCGCTGCGCAAACATGAAACTTTTGTCAGCAAAGCACCGAGTGAAACCGTGAAACCCAGTAAATCCGGGCCTCAGCGGATTGATACAGATTTTGCAAAAGTGAATTTCATTTCCCACCGATTTACGTAGGAAGCTAATGAATCATATAACGAAGTCCTGCGACGCATTGCCGCAGCTCAACAGTAACAGGAGCTTGCAGATGACCGTAAAAGTGACCGAACGCGATGATGCACACATGTCCCATGAAGGCCTGGCCGCCGGTATCCGGATCTGGGACGTCCATCAACAGGACCTGCTGGTAGGCATGTTTCACAACGAGGCCGATGCTCAACAATACAAGAGCGAACTGGAAAGCCTCGAACTGAAGCGTCAGGCACAAAACTCCTGAAGCCCTGGCTCCAATGGCATCGCCGGCCCACGCAGCCGGTGGCGCCGGCCCAAACAAACCCCGCCTTTGGAGCGGGGTTTGTTTGGGTTACCACATCAGATCGTCAGGGATCTGGTAGGCGGCGTACGGATCATCCTCGTCCGGCACCTGGGTCTCGCTCAGGGCATTGAGCTGGACGATGCGCTCCGGAGCACGCTCCTGGATCTTCAGTGCCGCCTCGCGCGGGATCACTTCGTAACCACCACCGTGATGGACGATCGCCAGCGAGCCGTTGCTGAGCTTGTTGCGCATCAGGTTGTTGACCGACAGGCGCTTGACCTTCTTGTCATCAACGAAGTTGTAGTAGTCCTCGGTGGTCAGCTTGGGCAGGCGCGAGGTTTCGATCAACTGCTTGACCTGGGCCGCACGGGCCTTGGCTTCAGCCTTTTCCTGCTGCTGGCGGTTCAGCTCCTGATCGCGCTTGACCTTCTCGGCCTGCGCTTGCTGGGCCAGGCGCGCCTGGGTATCGTCAGCCTCGGCCTGGCCCTTGTGGACCAGCCGCTGGTGTTTCTGTTTGTCCTTGCTGACCTGCTTGGCCTGCTTTTGATTGACCAGGCCTGCCTTGAGCAGCTGGTCGCGAAGGGAAAGGCTCATGATGCTTACTCACTTGGGGTCAACGACTCAGCCGCAGCTGGGTGCATTCTTTTCCTGACGCTTGGCTTCGCCCCACAAGGCGTCCAATTCTTCGAGGGTGCAATCTTCCATGGGACGATGGGTATCGCGCAATGCCTGTTCGACAAATCGGAAACGTCGGTCGAACTTGCCATTGGCACCACGCAGGGCGTTTTCCGGGTCGACCTTGAGGTGCCGGGCCAGATTGACCACGCTGAACAGCAGGTCGCCGACCTCGTCGGCCATAGCCGCCGAGTCGTTGTCCGCCATCGCTTCAAGCACTTCGTCGAGTTCTTCACGGATCTTGTCCACCACCGGCAGCGCCGCCGGCCAGTCGAAACCGACCTGGGCGGCACGCTTCTGCAGTTTTGCCGCCCGGGACAGTGCCGGCAAGGCGGCAGGCACGTCATCAAGCAGCGACAACTGCTCGGGAGCGCGGTGGTTCTCGGCGCGCTCCTCGGCCTTGATCTCTTCCCAGCGCCGCTTGACCTGCTCTTCGCTCAGACGCGGCAAGTCCACCGGGGCATACAGGTCGCCGGTGGGGAATACATGGGGGTGGCGACGGATCAACTTGCGGACGATGCCATCGACCACGCCGTCGAACTCGAAACGCCCTTCTTCACGGGCCAGTTGGCTGTAGTAGACCACCTGGAACAGCAGGTCGCCCAGTTCCCCCTGCAGATGCTCGAAATCCCCGCGCTCGATGGCGTCGGCCACCTCGTAGGCTTCCTCAAGCGTGTGGGGAACGATGGTGGCATAGCTTTGCTGGATGTCCCAGGGGCAACCGTATTGCGGGTCGCGCAGCCGGGCCATCAGGTGCAGCAGGTCTTGGAGGCTGTACATCAGTCGTTCTCTGTACGATTGAATTGAGCTTCGCGAGCGAAGGTATGACGAGGCGGAGCCTGGACGAAAAAGCGGAGTTGACTGTAGTCAATGAGCATTTTCGTCCAGGCTCCAACGAAGCCGGACCGAGCGCAGCAGCTCAAGTCGTGCGGTTGCGCCGGGTTTCGATGATGTTGGGTAGTTGGGAAATCCGCCCCAGCAACCGCCCCAACGCGTCCAGCCCCGGGATCTCGATGGTCAGGGACATCAACGCGGTGTTGTCCTCCTTGTTCGAGCGGGTGTTGACCGCCAGCACGTTGATCCGCTCGTTGAGCAACACCTGGGACACGTCACGCAGCAGACCGGAACGGTCGTAGGCGCGGATCATGATATCCACCGGATAGGTCGATACCGGCACCGGCCCCCAGCTGACCTGGATGATCCGCTCCGGCTCGCGCGAGCTCAGTTGCAGCACCGAGGCGCAGTCCTGGCGGTGAATGCTCACCCCGCGGCCCTGGGTGATGTAGCCGACGATGGCATCGCCCGGCAGCGGCTGGCAGCAGCCGGCCATCTGGGTCATCAGGTTGCCGACGCCCTGAATCTGAATGTCGCCGCGCTTGCCCGGCTTGTACCCGGCGGACTTGCGCGGGATCAATTCCAACTGCTCGTTGCCACGCTCGGGCTCGACCAGTTGCTGCGCGGTGTTGACCAGTTGCGCCAGGCGCAGGTCGCCGGCGCCGAGGGCGGCGAACATGTCCTCGGCGGTCTTCATGTTGGCCTTGTCGGCCAGCTTGTCGAAGTCCACCTGGGGCAGGTCCAGGCGCGTCAGCTCGCGTTCGAGCAAGGTCTTGCCGGCCGCAACGTTCTGGTCACGCGCCTGCAGCTTGAACCAGTGGACGATCTTCGCCCGCGCCCGCGAGGTGGTCACGTAGCCCAGGTTCGAGTTCAGCCAGTCGCGGCTCGGCGTGCCGTGCTTGCTGGTGATGATCTCCACCTGCTCGCCGGTCTGCAGGCTGTAGTTGAGCGGCACGATGCGCCCGTTGATCTTCGCGCCCCGGCAGTTGTGGCCGATCTCGGTGTGCACGCGGTACGCGAAGTCCAGCGGCGTGGCGCCCTTGGGCAGGTCGATCGCATGCCCGTCCGGGGTGAAGACATAAACCCGGTCCGGCTCGATATCGACCCGCAGCTGGTCCGCCAGGCCACCGATGTCCCCCAGTTCCTCGTGCCATTCCAGCACCTGGCGCAACCAGGAGATCTTCTCTTCATAGTGGTTGGAGCCGGACTTGACGTCGGTGCCCTTGTATTTCCAGTGGGCGCAGACGCCGAGTTCCGCCTCCTCGTGCATGGCGTGGGTGCGGATCTGCACTTCCAGCACCTTGCCTTCCGGCCCGATCACCGCAGTGTGCAGCGAGCGATAGCCGTTTTCCTTGGGGTTGGCGATGTAGTCGTCGAATTCCTTGGGGATATGCCGCCACAGGGTGTGGACGATCCCCAGCGCGGTGTAGCAGTCGCGCATTTCCGGCACCAGCACACGAACCGCGCGCACGTCGTAGATCTGGCTGAACTCCAGACCCTTGCGCTGCATTTTGCGCCAGATCGAATAGATGTGCTTGGCCCGGCCGCTGATGTCGGCCTTGACGCCGGTCGCCAGCAGTTCGTTTTCCAGCTGGCACATCACCTCGCTGATGAAACGTTCGCGATCGAGCCGCCGCTCGTGCAGCAGCTTGGCGATCTGCTTGTACTGGTCGGGCTCCAGGTAACGGAAGGACAGGTCCTCCAGCTCCCACTTGATATGCCCGATACCCAGGCGATGGGCCAGCGGCGCGTAGATGTCGAACACCTCGCGGGCCACGCGGTTGCGCTTCTCCTCGTCGGCGGTCTTCACCGCCCGGATGGCGCAGGTCCGCTCGGCCAGCTTGATCAGCGCGACACGCACGTCGTCGACCATCGCCACGAGCATCTTGCGCAGGTTCTCCACCTGCACCTGGGTACCCATGACCTGGGACTGGCGCGGGCTGAGGCTGGCACTGATGGCCGCCATGCGCAGCACGCCATCGATCAGCTTGGCCACCACCGGGCCGAATTTCTGGCTGACCGCCGGCAACAGGATCTGCCCCTGGCGCACGCCACGGTACAGAACGGCGGCGACCAGCGAATCCTGGTCGAGCTTGAGGTCGGCGAGGATATCGGCGATCTCGAGCCCGGTACTGAAACTGCCCCCTTCGGCCCATGCATCCTGGGTCGGCAGGGTCTGCTGTTCGGCAAGCCGTGCGTACTCGCAGGCCTCCTTCAATGCTTCGCGGTCCAGCGCCGGATCGACGCTCACCGTATGGTCGAGCCATGCCTCGAGATTGATACTGCCGTCGGTGTTGATCGGCTGGTGTGCTCTCACCTGTACCATCTTGCTTACCTTCCCTACGACGCAGATTCAATGCGTCAGAATCGCTGGCCGTACATTGTCCCCTGCACTCCGGCAGGGCTGGTCGGAGTGCGGGGACGGCCAGTCAGACTAGACGAGCATCCTGGCTCGTTTCAAATAACGCCATGGCCTCGACATGCGCTGTCTGCGGAAACATATCGAGGATCCCGGCACGTTTTAACCGGTAGCCCTGCTTGATCAATTCGACCGTGTCGCGCGCCAGAGTCGCGGGGTTGCACGACACATACACCAGACGCCTGGCACCCAATCCGGCAAGCTTGCCGACCATCTCGAAGGCACCGTCGCGTGGTGGGTCCAAGAGTACCGCAGAAAAGCCTGCTTTGGCCCAACCGGCATCATTCAGAGGCTGGGATAAATCGGCCTGAAAAAAGCTCGCGTTATGCAGATTGTTCGCAGCGGCATTGGCGGCAGCCCGCTCGACCATGGTCTGCACGCCCTCCACCGCCACCACCTCGCGCACCTGGCGGGCCAGTGGCAGGGCGAAGTTGCCCAGGCCGCAAAACAGGTCCAGCACCCGCTCATCGGGCGCCGGCTGCAGCCAGTCGAGCGCCTGGGCCACCATCGCCTCGTTGACCCCGGCGTTGACCTGGACGAAATCCCCCGGCCGATAGGCCAGTTCCAGGTTCCACCGTTCCAGGCGATAGCCCAGCGGCAGCGAGGCGTCCACCGGCTGCGGAGCGTCTTCGCCCTGCAGCCAGAGCTGTGCGCCATGCCGTTCGCAGAAGTCGCGCAGGATCTGCAGGTCATCGGCCGACAGCGGCGACATGTGCCGCAGCAACAGCGCCACCGCCGAACCGCTGAACAGTTCGACATGCCCCAGCGACTGGGGTTTGCCCAGGCGCCGGAGCATCGCCGGCAGACCGTTCATGAGCGGCTGCAGGGCCGCGACCAGCACCGGGCAGTCGTCGATGGCGACGATGTCCTGGCTGGACGCCGCACGAAAGCCGACCTCCAGTTGCCTGGCCCGGGCATCCCAGCGCACCGCCACCCGGGCCCGCCGACGATAGCCGAACTCGGGACCGCTCAGCGGCGCCGCCCATTCCTCCGGCTCGACACCAGCTACCCGCGACAGCTGCTCGGCGAGCAGGCGCTGCTTGAGCGCCAACTGGTCTGCATGGGGCATGTGCTGAATACTGCAACCACCGCAGCGCCCGGCATGGGCGCAGGGCGCCGCACGGCGCTGGTCGCTGGCGAGCAGCAGGCGCTCGCTGCGCGCCTCGACGACCTTGCCATGGGCGCCCAATACCCGCGCCTCGACTTCCTCGCCGGCCAGGGCGCCGGCGACGAACCAGGTACGCCCCTCGATAAAGGCGATGCCGCGGCCGTCATTGGCCAGCCGCTCGATCGTCAGCCGCTGTTTCTTGCCCACGGGCACTTGCGGGGCCCGGCTGCCGCCAGTCGGCTGGAAGCGCAGGCCTTTGTGCTGTCTGGCCATCAGTTGGGAGAATCGTAGATGCCGGTCGACAGGTAGCGGTCGCCGCGGTCACAGATGATCGCGACCATCACCGCGTTCTCGACCTCGCGCGACAGGCGCAGCATGGCCGCCACCGCACCGCCCGAGGACACGCCACAGAATACGCCTTCCTCACGGGCCAGACGACGCATGACGTCTTCCGCTTCCTCCTGGCCCATGTCGACGATGCGGTCGACCCGCTCGGATTGGAAAATCCGGGGCAGGTACTCATGGGGCCAACGACGGATGCCCGGGATCGTGGCACCTTCCATCGGCTGCAGGCCGACGATCTGCACGCCGGGATTCTGCTCCTTCAGGTAGCGCGATACGCCCATGATGGTCCCGGTGGTGCCCATGGAACTGACGAAGTGGGTGATGGTGCCCTGGGTCTGCCGCCAGATTTCCGGACCGGTGCCGGTGTAGTGAGCCTCGGGGTTGTCGCCGTTGGCGAACTGGTCGAGCACCTTGCCGCGGCCTTCGGCCTGCATCCGCTCGGCGAGGTCGCGGGCACCTTCCATGCCCTCCTCGCGGCTGACCAGGATCAGCTCGGCGCCATAGGCGGTCATCGCCGCCTTGCGCTCGGCCGTGGAGTTGTCGGGCATGATCAGGATCATCCTGTAGCCCTTGATCGCCGCGGCCATGGCCAGGGCAATCCCGGTGTTGCCCGAGGTCGCCTCGATCAGTGTGTCGCCGGGCTGGATCTGCCCACGCAATTCGGCGCGGGTGATCATCGACAGGGCCGGACGGTCCTTCACGGAGCCTGCTGGATTGTTCCCTTCAAGCTTGAGCAGGAGGGTATTGCTGGTATTTCCAGGCAGGCGTTGCAGACGAACCAGGGGCGTGTTGCCGATGCAATCGGCGATAGTTGGATACTGCAAGGTCATGGCGTATTCGCAATCCAGACTGCGGGGGGCGCCTATCATACCGGCAAACGCCTGCGGCCCATATCACGCAAAGTGCGATGCTTATGGCTTCTGGCTATAAGCCGCTTCGAGAATGCCGAGGGCGCTGCCCGCATCCGCAGGCATGCAGGCCAGCAGCCGTACATTCAGGCGCAGCCCCTGCGCAGTGTTCTGTGCCCAGACCGAGCCGCCCTGACGCTGCACGGCATTGCGCGCGATACTCAGGCCGAGGCCGAAGCCGCCGTCTCCGGGGCGCGAACCGTCAAGGCGGGTGAACGGTGCGAAGATCCGCTCCAGGTCCTGCTCGGCCACGCCACCGCCCTGGTCTTCCAGCCACACGACCCAGTACGGACCTTCGCGGCGCCCGTCGAGACGGATGGTCCCGCCCGGCGGCGAATGGCGGATCGCATTGCGCAGAATGTTCTCCAGGGCCTGGGCCAGGCTGTTGAGGTGGCCACGCACCCAGCACGAGGCATCCAGCGCGCAGTGCAGACGCGTCGAGGGCCAGCCGCTTTCATAACAGGCATCCTCCACGAGCATTTCCCAGAGGGCCTGGAGCTGGATGTCCTCCTTGTGCAGGGGCGCCCGCTCGGTATCGAGCCAGGCCAGTTGCAGGGTGTCCTCCACCAGCCGCTGCATGCCGTCGACTTCACGGGCCAGGCGCCTGCGCAGCTCATCCAGGCTCTCCTCGCCATCACAGCAGACACGCAGGCGACTGAGGGGGGTGCGCATTTCATGGGAGAGGTCGCGCAACAGTTGCTGCTGCAGGCCCACGGTGGTTTGCAGGCGCTCGGACATCTGGTCGAATGCCCGCCCCAGTTCGCCCAGCTCGTCCTGGCGGCTGGTGGTGCGCGACGACAAGCGGGTGCCCAACTGATCGGCACGCCAGGCATTGGCCTGGGCCCGCAGGTGGTTCAACGGCTGGATCAGCAGGCGGTACAGGCCGACACACAACAACAGCGTGAACAGCCCCGGAATCAGCCCATTGGTGACCAGGCGCCAGAACCACTGGTAGCGCCCGGGCATGAAGCGCTGTGGCAACTCCATCACCAGGCTGCCGGCCTCCGGATTCTGCGGGAAGGGAACCTTCAGCCAGGGCAACCCGACCACATGACGGCTCACCGGCCAGTCCAGCCCACGCAAGAAGGTCAGGCGCTGGCTTTCGCTCCAGAGCAGGGGCTGCGAGGACAACGACTGCAGGTCGCCGCCGATGACCCCGCTCCAGGTCGACTCATGCTCGCGCAGTTCCTGCAGCCAGCGGTCGACCCCCGCCTGCCCGTCGGCCTCCCAGGCCTGCCCGGCGGCGAAGGCATAACCCTTGAGCGTGGTGCGTGCCTCCTCGGACAGGTAGGCGTTCTGCTGCTCCATGTAGCGGCCCCAGTACCAGCTCAGCCAGATCATCAGCAGACAGAACGCGACCAGCAGCAGGGCCAGCTTCCAGAACAGCGAATGTCGCCCGGGCAGCCTACACCTCATCGCCGGCGCTCAACACGTAGCCCTTGCCCCAGACCGTGCGCAGCTCGCGCTCGGTGTAGCCGACCGCCTTGAGCTTGCGGCGAATCTGGCTGACATGCATGTCCAGGCTGCGGTCGTGGGTCGCATAGCCACGCTGCAGGACATGTTGATAAAGGAAGGCCTTGCTCAGTACCTCGTCGCCATGACGGTGCAGGGTCTCCAGCAGACGGTACTCGCTGCGGGTGAGGCCCGCCCATTGCGCGCCGAAGTGCACATCGCAGAGTTCATCGTCGAAACGCAGGGCATGCCCGGCCTCACGCGGTAGCGCCACCGGCAGGGGCATGGGGCGCCGCTCCAGGGCGACCCGGCGCAGGATGGCCTCGATCCGCACCCGCAACTCCGCCATGCTGAACGGCTTGGGCAGGTAGTCGTCGGCGCCCAGGCGAAAACCGCTGATGCGGTCCGCCTCGGCACCGAGGGCGGACATCAGGATCACCGGCAGCGAATGACTGCGACGCAGATGCGTCAGTACTTCGAGGCCATCCATGCCTGGCAGCAGGATGTCCATCAACACCACGTCGAAGACCTGATTGCGCGCCAGCTCCAGGCCGTCCTGGCCGTTGCGGCACCAGGTCACCTCGAAGCCGCAGCGGCCCAGTTGCTCGTGCACGTAGGCCCCGAGCACGGTGTCATCTTCGATCGCCAGAATACTCGGCTGGCCAACAGGTACGGGATTCATTAGTGTCTGCAAACAATTCTCAATAACCAATTATTCAAGATTGCCACCGCCGCGACAAGCCGGCGACGGCGCCCGGCTGTCAGATGCCGCTCCCGCAGGCATGGACGGCCCGGCGAACTTTGCGAGATTTCCGCCACCTCATATGGCTACACTGCGCAGGTGGAGCGGGCGCAGGAAGCGCTCGCCGGAAATAGAAGATCGCCGTGTCTGCCAAACGCCGTATCTGATGGAGAGTATTGCGTGCTTAAGAACCTGGGCATCAAAGGCCGAGTCCTCCTGCTCACCCTGCTGCCGACCACGCTGATGGCGCTGGTGCTGGGCGGGTATTTCACCTGGTTGCAGCAATCGGAACTGCAAAGCCAGCTGCTGCAGCGTGGCGAAATGATCGCCGAACAGTTGGCCCCGCTGGTGGCCCCGGCTCTGAGCCGCAACGACAGCGAACAGTTGGAGCGGGTCGCCGCCCAGGCCCTGGAGCAGACCGATGTACGCGCGGTGTCATTCCTCGGCGCCAATCGCGAGCAACTGGCCCATGCCGGCCCGAGCATGCTCAACCAGCCGCCCACCGGCAACAGCAGCCACATGCTGCAACGCAGCGGCAACGATGCCACCCGCTACCTGCTGCCGGTGTTCGGACGGCATCGCAGCATGGCCGGCGAACCGGTCCCCGACGAGGCCGACCGGCTGCTGGGCTGGGTCGAGCTGGAGCTGTCGCACAACGGCATGCTGCTGCGCGGCTACCGCAGCCTGTTCGCCAGCCTGCTGCTGATCGCCACCGGCCTGCTCGGTACCGCGCTGCTGGCCCTGCGCATGAGCCGCACCATCAATGCCCCGATCAGCAAAATCCGGCAGGCCGTCGCGCAACTCAAGGATGGCAACCTGGAAACCCGCCTGCCGGCGCTCGGCAGCCAGGAACTGGATCAATTGGCCTCGGGTATCAACCGCATGGCCGAGACCCTGCAGAACGCCCAGGAAGAGTTGCAGCACAGCATCGACCAGGCCACCGAGGACGTGCGCCAGAACCTGGAAACCATCGAGATCCAGAACATCGAACTCGACCTGGCACGCAAGGAAGCCCTGGAAGCCAGCCGGATAAAGTCCGAATTCCTCGCCAACATGAGCCACGAGATCCGCACCCCGCTCAATGGCATCCTCGGCTTCACCCATCTGCTGCAGAAAAGCGAGCTGACGCCGCGCCAGCTGGATTACCTGAGCACCATCGAAAAGTCCGCCGACAGCCTGCTGGGCATCATCAACGAGATCCTCGACTTCTCGAAGATCGAAGCCGGCAAGCTGGTGCTCGACAGCATTCCGTTCAACCTGCGCGACCTGCTGCAGGATACCCTGACCATCCTCGCCCCGGCGGCCCATGCCAAACAGCTGGAACTGGTCAGCCTGGTCTATCGCGACACCCCGTTGTCATTGATCGGCGACCCGCTGCGACTCAAGCAGATCCTCACCAATCTGGTGAGCAACGCCATCAAGTTCACCCGCGAAGGCACCATCGTCGCCCGGGCCATGCTCGAAGAGGAACACGAGGACAGCGTGCAACTGCGCATCAGCGTGCAGGACACCGGCATCGGCCTGTCGAGCCAGGATGTGCGGGCGCTGTTCCAGGCCTTCAGCCAGGCCGACAACTCGCTGTCCCGGCAACCCGGCGGTACCGGCCTTGGCCTGGTGATCTCCAAGCGCCTGATCGAGCAGATGGGCGGCGAGATCGGCGTCGACAGCACGCCGGGCGAAGGCTCCGAGTTCTGGATCAGCCTGAGCCTGCCCAAGACCCGCGACGATATCGAGGACCTGCCTGCCGCGCCGCTGCTCGGTCGACGCGTCGCCGTACTGGAACACCACGAACTGGCGCGCCAGGCCTTGCAGCACCAACTGGAAGACTGCGGCCTGGAGGTGATTCCGTTCAACAGCCTGCCGGGCCTGGCCAACGGCGTCACCGGCACCCACCAGACCGAACAGGCCATCGACCTCGCAGTCCTCGGCGTCACGGCCCAGGACATGCCGCCAGAGCGGCTGAACCAGCACATCTGGGACCTGGAACACCTCGGCTGCCGGGTGCTGGTGTTGTGCCCGACCACCGAACAGACCCTGTTCCATCTCTCGGTGCCCAACCCGCACAACCAGCTCCAGGCCAAACCGGCCTGCACCCGCAAGCTGCGTCGGGCTCTGTCGGACCTGATCGCCCCGCGCCCGGCACGCCTGGAGCCCAGCGAACCGCTTGGCAGCCGGGCGCCACGGGTGCTGTGCGTGGACGACAACCCGGCCAACCTGCTGCTGGTGCAGACACTGCTCGAAGACATGGGCGCCGAGGTGCTGGCGGTCGATAGCGGCTACGCGGCGATCGATGCGGTACAGCAGGCCAGTTTCGACCTGATCCTGATGGACGTGCAGATGCCCGGCATGGACGGTCGGCAAGCGACCGAGGCGATTCGCCAGTGGGAAAACGAACGGCAAAGCGCCGCGCTGCCCATCGTCGCCCTGACCGCCCACGCCATGGCCAACGAAAAGCGGGCGTTGTTGCAAAGCGGCATGGACGACTACCTGACCAAGCCCATCAGCGAACGCCAACTGGCCCAGGTGGTGCTGAAATGGACCGGTCTGGCCCTGCGCAACCAGAGCCAGGAACGTGGCGGCGACGCCGGCAGCAACGCTGCCGAGCTGCTGGTGCTCGACCCGGAAGAAGGCCTGCGCCTGGCTGCCGGCAAGGCCGACCTGGCCGCCGACATGCTGGCGATGCTGCTGGCCTCGCTGGATGCCGACCGCGAGGCGATCCGTTCAGCCCGCGAGGCCCAGGACAACAATGGCCTGATCGAGCGCGTCCATCGCCTGCATGGCGCCACCCGCTACTGCGGCGTACCGCAGTTGCGCGCGGCCTGCCAGCGCAGCGAGACCCTGCTCAAGCAGGACGATGCCAACGCCCACCAGGCCCTGGACGAGCTGGACATGGCGATCGCCCGCCTGGCCATCGAGGCCCGGGTCAGCGCCTGATCCACGGCAATACACGCCCAGGTGAGCGGCGCTAGGCTGCCGGTCACTTTCGAAAGGAAAATCGTCATGCGTGGAATACTCTTCAGCAGCCAGACCTACGACCGCGACAGTTTCCAGGCCAGCGCCCCGCCCGCCGGCCTCGAACTGCACTTCCAGGCCGCGCGCCTGAGCGTGGATACCGCGCCCCTGGCCGAGCGGCACGAGGTGGTCTGCGCCTTCATCAACGATGACCTGAGCGCCCCGGTACTGGAACAACTGGCCGCCGGCGGCACCCGCCTGATCGCGCTGCGTTCGGCCGGCTACAACCACGTCGACCTGACCGCCGCCCGGCGCCTGGGCCTGAGCGTGGTCCGCGTACCCGCCTACTCGCCCCACGCCGTGGCCGAACATGCGGTGGCGCTGATCCTCGCGCTCAACCGTCGCCTGCACCGGGCCTACAACCGTACCCGCGAGGGCGACTTCAGCCTGCACGGACTGACCGGCTTCGACCTCGCTGGCAAGACCGTCGGCATCGTCGGTACCGGCCAGATCGGCGCGACCTTCGCACGGATCATGGCCGGCTTCGGCTGCCAGCTGCTGGCCTACGACCCCTACCCGAACCCGGAGGTCCTGGCCCTCGGCGCCCGCTACCTGGAACTGCCGGAACTGCTCGCCCAGTCGCGGATCATCAGCCTGCATTGCCCGCTGACCGCCGACACCCGCTACCTGATCAACCGCGACAGCCTCGCCCACCTGCAGCCCGGGGCCATGCTGATCAATACCGGGCGCGGCGGCCTGGTGGACACGCCGGCCCTGATCGACGCGCTCAAGGATGGCCAGCTCGGCTACCTCGGGCTGGACGTCTACGAGGAGGAGGCCCAACTGTTCTTCGAGGACCGCTCCGACCTGCCGCTGCAGGACGACGTGCTGGCGCGGCTGCTGACCTTTCCCAATGTGATCGTCACCGCGCACCAGGCCTTCCTGACCCAGGAAGCCCTGGCGGCGATCGCCGCCACCACCCTGGACAACATCGCCGCCTGGCAAGCCGGCCGGCCGCAGAACCTGGTGGAGGGCTGATCGGCGGGAAAGCCCGGCCAACCGGATCGAAGGTCGCAAGCGGCTGCCATCGGTCGGGCCTCTGCGTGCTAGCATATCGGCCATATTTGGAGGACCCATGGTCGAACACGATTTCCGCTACAGCCTGATGAACCCGCAACACACCCTGACCGAATGCCGCGCCCTGGTGCCGGGTCGCTACCAGGTCACCGGCAACGGTGGCTCGATCCGCATCGACGACGTGCTGCTGGTCACCCTCAAGGGCAGCCGTGACCTGTCCATGCGCCTGACCGTCGAAACCGTAAGGCACCTGATCAACCCGCCCGGGCAGTGGACCGCCATGGCCCGTGGGCCGGTGTTCGGCGAGTTGGCCATCCACCAGTGGCAGGTCAATTGCGACAGCTGCGCCAAACAGTTGGACTTCGAATTCGCCGTGGACGCCAAGCTCGGCACCTCGGCACAGAAACCCGCAGCCACGGCCCGTATCGCCGAGCTGGGCTGGACCACCCAGGGCGAGAAGCACCTCTGCCCGAAATGCCAGGAGGCAATATGATGAAACAAGCGGTGATTCTGGGGATGCTGGCCACCAGCCTGTTGGGCTGTGCCGGCGACCGTGTGCACCTGCAACAGGATCACAGCTATGTGCTGGAGTGGATCGGCGAACGTCCACTGATCGACAACAGCCACCTGACCGTCACCCTTGGCGATGACGGCCGGGCCTATGGCAGCGGCGGTTGCAACCACTGGTTCGCCCCCTACACCCTGGACGGCGACAACCTGAGCTTCGGCAAGGTCGGCAGCACCCGCAAACTCTGCGCCCCTGCCCTGATGGAGCAGGAGAAACGCTTCCTGCAGGCGCTGGAAAACGTTCAGCGCTGGGACATCTCCCCCGTCGAACAGGTACGCTTCTGGCCAGCCCAGGGCCAACCACTGCGCCTGTGGTCTGAAGAAGGCTGACGGCCCGGCCGTTGCGCGGCGCCTTCACCCAAGGCGCCGTGACGTCTGCCGGGTTAGCGCTCAGCCCTTGAGCGCCTTGAGTTTCGCCAGCACACCGGCTGCGGTCTGCTCCCCCATCAGTTGCTCGCGCACCTTGCCCTTGTCGTCGATGATGTAGGTCACCGGCAACGCCTCGCTGCGAGGCAGCTCGAAAAGATCCGCCGGGTCCTGCGCCAGCACCGTGAACCTGATCCCCAACGCTTCGGCCGCCTTGGCCAGGTCATCGCCCTGCAAACCGTCGAAGTTGACCCCGAACACACCCACCGATTGCTCCTTGAGCTGTTCGGAGAGGGCATTGAGCTCGGGAATCTCGGTGCGGCACGGGCCGCACCATTCCGCCCAGTAGTTGACCACCTTCCAGTGCTTGTCCAGGCGCTCGGCCGCCACCTTCTGGCCGTGTTGGTCAACCCCGTAGTCATTACCGCAACCGCTGAGCAGCAGCGCGCCCATCATCGCCAGTACGGCTGCCAATCGCCTTGCCATGTGTGCAATCCCCCGTCAAATGAGTCATCGACTGCGACCATTTACCTCGTACGGTTCAGGAGCGCTCGCCAGGCAGGTAGAATACCCGCCACCTTACGCAAGATGCGACCCGCACATGACCGATCTGACGCTCTATCACAACCCGCGCTGCTCGAAATCCCGTGGTGCGCTGGAACTGCTCGAAGCCCGTGGCCTGGCCCCGACCGTGGTGCGCTACCTGGAAACCCCGCTCGACGCGCCCCAGTTGCGCAGCCTGCTGGGCAAGCTCGGCATCAGCGCCCGACAACTGCTGCGCAGCGGCGAAGACGAGTACCAGAGCCTGAACCTGGCCGACAGCCAGCTCGGCGATGAGCAATTGATCGCCGCCATTGCCGCCCATCCGAAGCTGATGGAACGGCCGATCCTGGTCGCTGGCGACAAGGCCATCATTGGCCGGCCGCCGGAGAAGGTACTGGAGATCCTGCCGTGAGCGAGCCGTACGTTCTGGTGCTGTTCTACAGCCGCAACGGCTCCACCCGCGAAATGGCCCGGCAGATTGCCCGTGGCGTCGAGCAGGCCGGCCTGGAGGCACGCCTGCGCACCGTTCCGGCGATCTCCAGCGAATGCGAGGCGGTGGCGCCGGCCATCCCCGAGGAAGGCGCGCTGTATGCCAGCCTCGACGACCTGAAGCACTGTTCGGCCCTGGCGCTGGGCAGCCCGACCCGCTTTGGCAACATGGCGGCGCCGCTGAAGTACTTCATCGACGGCACCAGCAACCTGTGGCTGACCGGCGCCCTGGTGGGCAAGCCGGGGGCGGTGTTCACCTCCACCTCCAGCCTGCACGGCGGCCAGGAAAGCACCCTGCTGTCGATGCTGCTGCCCTTGCTGCATCACGGCATGCTGATCACCGGCCTGCCCTACAGCGAATCGGCACTGCTCGATACCCGTGGCGGCGGAACGCCCTATGGTGCCAGCCACCACACCGGCAGCGATGGCAAGCGCCCGCTGGACGAACATGAAATCGCCCTGTGCCGCGCTCTCGGCCAGCGCCTGGCGAAGACGGCGTTGCAACTGGAGAAAGGTCGTGGCTAGGAAGCCCAAGGTACTGCCCAGCCAGGAGTGGCTGGAACCGCGCGTCAGGTTCGGCCGCTGGCTGGCCCTGGCGTGCTTCTTCGGTTTGATCGGTCTGCTGTGCCTGTATTACCTGGTATTCGCCGACCTGCACGGCGCCCGCCCCTGGGTGATCCTGCTGATCGAGCTGGTGCCGCTGCTGCCCCTGGTACCGGGGATGCTGACCGGCAGTGCCCGCGGTCACTCGTTCACCTGCTATGTGGTGAACCTGTACTTCATCAAGGGTGCGCTGGCGGCCTTCGACCCGAACCGGCAGGTGTTCGGTGTACTGGAAATGGCCGCGAGCCTGGCAGTGTTCTGCAGCGCGATGCTGTATGTGCGCTGGCGCCACCAGTTAAATCGGCGCCTGGCCGGGGAAGGCGCGCCACAAACGGCTTAGTGAAACGCTGTGGGAGCAGGATCAGTGGTTGACGGTGAACGCCAGCATCATCGACAACTGGCACATCGGTCGGCCACTCTCGGCATGCCACTGGTTGAAGGCGTCCTGGACGATCGCCAGATCGCGCAGGCTGGTCGGCACCTTGTCGATGATGTCCTGGGCGTTGAGCGCCGCCACCACGTCATTGCTCGGCACGAAGGTGTCCTTGCCGACCATCCGCAGCAGCCGCGGTGCCGACAGGCCACCGAGCTGATGCCCATGCCTGGCCAGGTACTTCCACAGACCGGTGATCTCGGTCACCGGCCAGTCGGCGATCAGGTTGCCGAAGCTGCCCTTCTCCTTCGCCACGTCCAACACCATCTGCGCATTGCGCGGCACGCTCTTGAGCTTGCCCAGGTGACGGATGATCCGCGTGTCCTGCATCAGCCGTTCCAGGTGCTCGGCGCCCATCAGCACCACCTTTTCCGGATCGAAGCCGAAGAACACCTGCTCGAAGGCCGGCCACTTGGCGTCCACCAGGCTGTGCTTGAGCCCGGCACGGAACACCCGCAGGGCGATCATCGACAGGTAGCGATCATCGCCTAGCGCACGCAGTTGCTCCGGGGTCCGGGGCACCGGCAGTTGCGCCTCCAGCGCCGCTGCCGAACCGAAACGGTTCAGGCAGTACTCGTGCAGCCACTTGTAGTCGCGCATGCCGCTTCCCTTACAGGTTCACGACATTGACGAAACGCGAGGCGGCGGTCTCGTCGATACGCAGGCTGGCGAAATCGAACAGGTTGCGGTCGGCCAGTTGCGACGGGCTGACATTCTGCAGGCCGCGGAAGATGTTCTCGGTACGGCCGGGGTTCTTGCGCTCCCACTCCTGCAGCATTTCCTTGACCACCTGGCGCTGCAGGTTCTCCTGGGAACCGCAGAGGTTGCATGGAATGATCGGGAATTGCTTGAAGTCCGAGTAGGCCTGGATGTCCTTCTCGCTGCAGTACGCCAGCGGCCGGATCACCACGTTGCGGCCATCGTCGGCCAGCAGCTTGGGCGGCATGGCCTTGAGCGAACCGTTGTAGAACATGTTGAGGAAGAAGGTCTCGACGATATCGTCGCGGTGGTGCCCCAGGGCCATCTTGGTCGCACCGATCTCGTCGGCGAAGGTATACAGCGTGCCACGGCGCAGGCGCGAGCACAGCGAGCAGGTGGTCTTGCCTTCCGGTACCAGCTCCTTGACCACCGAGTAGGTATCCTTCTCGACGATGTGATACTCCACACCCAGCTCTTTCAGGTAGGCGGGCAATACGTGCTCGGGGAAGCCGGGCTGCTTCTGGTCCATGTTCACGGCCACGATGTCGAACTTGATCGGCGCCACTTTCTGCAGGTGCATCAGAACGTCGAGCATGGTGTAGCTGTCCTTGCCACCCGACAGGCAGACCATCACCTTGTCACCGTCCTCGATCATGTTGAAGTCGGCGACTGCCTCGCCCGCCTGCCGGCGAAGGCGTTTCTGCAGTTTGTTCTGATTGACCGAAAGAGTGCCCATAGCCCTTGAAATCCGCGCGGTGTGTCGAAAAAGGCGACTATTTTACGCACAAACCGAGCGGGGTGGGAGTGGAGCGGACGGACGCGGGCTTGCCGGCGGGGCTTTTGCTGCACTCAAGCGGGCAAGCCCGCTCCCACAAGGCCTTGGCAGTCCCTGAAACGCTGATCCTGGGGGTACGGGCTTGCCCGCGAAGCCCTCCGGGGTACTTCACCAAATGCTACAACGCGATTACAGCCACGACCGACAGTGCGATTTGCTCTAAAACCCCGGTTTTATTGGCCCCAGCCCTTTCTATACTGCGACATAAGGTCGCAGACATATCCAGACCTCCGATTACTCTGGCCGTCTGTCCCGGCGCTCCGTTTGGGGGGCGATGGTAATAACGAAAGGAGTGACTGAGATGATCCATCACGTTGTGGGACTGTTCACCCATCCTGATCAGGAATGGCGGGAGATCCGTGGCGACGCCGAGGAAAGCATCGGCCACATGTACCTCACCCACACCCTGATTCTTGCCGCGATCCCTGCGGTCTCCGCCTTTATCGGCACCACCCGGGTCGGCTGGGTCATCGGCAACCGGGCGCCGGTCATGCTGACCCAGGAAAGCGCGATCTGGATGACCATCATGTCCTACCTGGCCATGCTTGCCGGGGTGGCGGTGATGGGCGCGTTCATCCACTGGATGGCCCGCACCTACGACGCCAACCCCACTCTGTCGCGTTGCGTCGCCTTTGCCACCTACACCGCCACCCCACTGTTCATCGGCGGCCTGGCAGCGCTCTACCCGCACATGTGGCTGGGCATGATCGTCGGCACGGCGGCGATCTGCTACACCGTCTACCTGCTGTACGTCGGCCTGCCGACGTTCATGAACATACCTTCGGACGAAGGTTTCCTGTTCTCCAGCTCGGTACTGGCCGTCGGGCTGGTCGTGCTGGTGGCGATCATGGCCTTCACCGTGGTCGTCTGGGGCCTGGGAGTGGGCCCGGTCTATACCAACTGAATAACCAGAAAACTGCCGACACAGGCCGCCGCAAGGCGGCCTCTTCATGTCGGCACGACCATTCGGCGCCTGACGGATTCGGAATCGCCGGGGTTTGCGGCATACTCGACGTCTCTGGAGAGATGTACAGCATGCCCGAGCAACTCAATACCCGCGTCGAAGACTGTTTCCTGCAAGCCGAATCCTTTTTCAAACGATCCTTCAAACGCCCCACCATCAGTCTCAAGCTGCGGGGCCAGAAAGCCGGTGTCGCCCACCTGCACGAGAACCTGCTGCGCTTCAACCCACAGTTGTACCGGGAGAACAGCGAGGACTTCCTGCGCCAGACCGTCCCCCACGAGGTCGCCCACCTGATTGCCCACCAACTGTTCGGCGACCGTATCCAGCCCCACGGCGAGGAATGGCAACTGATCATGCGCGGCGTCTATGAACTGCCGCCCAACCGCTGCCACACCTATGAAGTGCAACGGCGCAGCGTGACCCGCTACATCTATCGCTGCCCCTGTGCCGACAGTGATTTCCCCTTCTCGGCCCAACGCCATCGGCTGGTCGGCCAGGGGCGCCGTTATCTGTGTCGGCGCTGCCGACAGACGCTGGTGTTCAGTGGCGAGGTCCGCGTCGAGTAATCGGCAAGACCAACACCGGCCCTTGTGGGAGCGGGCTTGCCCGCGAAAAAGCCGGCACGGCCCCTCCCCTGGCTCAGCCCAGCACACCCGCCCTGCGCAACGCCACGATCCGCTCGTCGCTGTAGCCCAGCCCACGCAATACTTCATCCCCATGCTCGCCCACGCCGGCCCCGATATGCCTGGGCTGCGGCAAACCCTGGGAAAACTTTAGCGGACACGCCATCTGCGCCTGGCTGCCGCCCTCTCCACGTGGCACCTGCACCACGGCGCCCCGGGCCTTCAGTTGCGGGTGCTCGACCGCCTCGGGCAGATCCAGCACCGGTTCGACGCAGGCATCGATGCCGGCAAACAACCCGCACAGCGCCTCGTAGTCATGCTTCTCGAACTCCTCTTGCAACTGCTGCTTGAGCCACTGTTGTCGCGCAGGGTCGGGCGACAGCCCATGGCGGGCCAGTTCCGGACGCCCCAGCACACCACAGAACGCTTTCATGAAGTTCGGTTCCAGACTGCCGACAGAAAACCAGCGCCCGTCGCGACTGCGGTAATAGTCATAGAAACTGCCACCATTGAGCACTTGCGTCTCCCGTCCCGGCTCGACGCCACAGGCCAGAAAACCGGCGCCAGCCAAGGCATTCAGACTGAACGCGCAATCGGTCATGCTCACGTCGACGTACTGCCCCTGCCCCGTCTGGTGCCGGGCGATCACCGCCGCCAGCAAGCCGACCACCCCATGCAGGGAGCCCCCCGCCACATCCGCCACCTGCATTGCCAACGGCAAGGGCCCGCCCTGCGCCCGCCCGGTGTAGCTGGCCAGCCCCGACAACGCCAGGTAGTTGATGTCATGCCCGGCGCGATCACGATAGGGCCCGGTCTGACCGTAGCCGGTGATCGCCACGTAGATCAGCCGCGGATTGAGGCGCTTGAGCGCTTCATAGCCCAGGCCCAGGCGATCCATCACACCGGGACGGAATTGCTCCAGCAGGATGTCGTACTCGAGCACCAGTCGATGAACGATCGCCCGCGCTTGGGCCTGTTTGAGATCCAGGGCCAGGCTGCGCTTGTTGCGATTGAGATAGGCATGGCTGGCGGCAACGCCCTGGTCGTGGGGGGGCAACACCCGCAACAGATCCTGGCGCGTGGGCGATTCGATGCGCAGGACCTCGGCGCCCATGTCCGCCAGCAACAACGAGGCGAACGGCCCCGGCAGCAGCGTCGAGAAATCGAGAATCTTCAGCGAGGCCAGCGGGCCCCCTGCCGGCACTTGCGCGGTCTCTTGCACGGATTCCCGCATAGCCACCTACCTGATCAGCGCGATGCCTCAAAGAGTAGGCAGCCCATGGCTCGACGGCAATTACCGCAATGCTCGGGAAGACTGACGCAAACGTTCACCGACAGGCATGAAAAAACCCATCCGAGGATGGGTTCTTTCAACTTGCTCAGAGGCTTACTTGACGTTTGGCGCCTGGCCTTCGGCCACGCCCAGGTCGTCCAGGGTGCGCTCGTCTTCGATCGCGCGACCACCGGAAGCCAGTTCCGCGTGCAGCTTGTCTTCGTCCAGTTCCTTGACCCACTTGGCCACGACCACGGTCGCCACCGCGTTGCCCACCAGGTTGGTCAGGGCACGGGCTTCGGACATGAAGCGGTCGATACCCAGGATCAGCGCCAGGCCGGCAACCGGCAGGTGGCCTACGGCGGACAGGGTGGCGGCCAGTACGATGAAACCACTGCCGGTCACGCCAGCAGCGCCCTTGGAGGACAGCAGCAGCACCAGCAGCAGGGTGATCTGGTGAGTGATATCCATATGGGTGTCGGTCGCCTGGGCGATGAACACGGCCGCCATGGTCAGGTAGATCGAGGTACCGTCGAGGTTGAACGAGTAGCCGGTTGGAATCACCAGGCCCACAACCGATTTCTTCGCGCCCAGGCGCTCCATCTTCACCAGCATGCGTGGCAGAGCCGATTCCGAGGAGGAAGTCCCCAGTACGATCAGCAGTTCCTCACGGATGTAGCGAACCAGCTTCAGCACGCTGAAACCGTGGGCACGGCAGATGGCGCCCAGCACCAGCAGCACGAACAGCACGCAGGTGATGTAGAAGCAGATCATCAGCTGGCCGAGTTGCACCAGCGAGCCCACGCCGTAGGCGCCGATGGTGAAGGCCATGGCACCCAGCGCGCCCAGTGGCGCCAGTTTCATGATCATGTTGATGATGTTGAACATCGCGTGGGCGAAGCGATCGATCAGGTCCAGCAACGGACGGCCGTAGTCGCCCAGGCGATGCAGGGCGAAGCCGAAGATCACCGAGAACATCAGCACCTGCAGGATATCGCCGTTGGCGAAGGCACCGACGATGGTGTTCGGGATCACGTTCAGGATGAAGCCGACCACGCTCTGGTCCGCACCGGCAGTGACGTAGGCAGCGACCTTCTTGGCGTCCAGGGTGGCGACGTCGATGTGCATGCCGTTGCCCGGCTGGACAACGTTGACCACGATCAGGCCGATCAGCAGCGCGAGGGTCGAGACGATTTCAAAGTAGAGCAGTGCATAACCACCGGTCTTGCCGACCGATTTCATGCTTTGCATGCCAGCGATACCGCTGACCACGGTGCAGAAGATGATGGGGGCGATGACCATTTTGATCAGCTTGATAAAGCCGTCACCCAGTGGCTTGAGGGCCACGCCGGTCTGTGGGTAGAAATGGCCGAGCAGGATACCGATAGCGATCGCTACGATGACCTGGAAATACAGCGATTTGTACAGTGGCTGACGAGTCGTCATTGCAAAGTTCCTCAAGAGATCACCCAGCTGTCATCCATCTGACAGATGCGCAACCTGAAGCACGAACCCTCCTGCACCGGAGGGATTTGTTGTTTGTCGAACTGCGTGGGCAGACCGCTCCCCTATCGCAAAGCGCGTGCCACTTTCGGAAAATTCCGTCAAAGCCTTTAGCCATCAGGCTTTCAGTCGTTTTCTGTCAGCCAGCCCTTACAGAATAGATGGCGGATTTCCGCCCTTCCACTGTCAGCAGCCATGGATTTTGGCGGATATCCGCCTTGTTCCGCGTCAACATCCCTGACTAAGATCCGCCATTCAATGGACATGGACCGCCCCATGCGTGAACGCAGCATCGCCAGCCACTTTGCCAATGCCGCCCTGGATGGCGCACGTCGCCGGGGCTACGCCTACTCGGGCTTGCTGCAACGGCTGGGCATCGCCCCGGAGCTGTTGAGCGAACCCAAGGCACGCCTGGCCCCGGAGCAGTTCACCCAGTTGCTGCAAGGCCTGTGGCTGGAACTGGATGACGAATACCTGGGGTTCGGCCAGAGCCGCAGCCAGCGCGGCACCTTCGCCATGATGTGCCACGCGCTGATCCATTGCAGCAACCTGGAAAAGGCCCTCAACCGCGGGTTGCTGTTCTACCGGCTGTTTCCCGAAGGGCCACTGCTGAGTCTTGCGCGCGAGGGCGACAAGGTCCGCCTGAGCCTGGATGCCTCGAATCTCTGGGACCCGGAGCATTTCCTCTGCGAATGCCTGCTGGTGATCTGGCATCGCCTCGGCAGTTGGCTGGTCGGCCAGCGCATCCGCCTGGAACAGGCCACGTTTCAGTACCCGCGCCCCGCCCATGCCAGCGAGTACGACCTGCTGTTCCCCTGCCCGCTGGAATTCCGCGCCCCCACCAGCAGCCTGCTCTTCAGCAGCCGTTACCTGGGCATGCCGTTGTTGCAGGACGAACGGACCCTCAAGCAGTTTCTGCGGCGGGCCCCGGCCGACCTGCTGGCCCGCCCCGATGACGGCGACAGCCTGAGCAGTCAATTGCGCCGCCTGCTCAGCCGCGACGCCAGCCGCTGGCCGGACCTGGAGGCCGTCGCCCAGCATCTGCACATCAGTGCCCAGACCCTGCGGCGGCATCTGCGCGAGGAAGGCACCCGCTTCCAGGAGCTCAAGGATCAACTGCGGCGGGATATCGCCATCTACCATCTGGGCCGTAACGACCTGTCGTTGCAACAGATCGCCGAGCAACTGGGGTTCTCCGAGCCCTCGGCGTTTCACCGGGCATTCAAGAAGTGGACCGGCCTGACCCCAGGCGCCTACCGCGCCCAGGAGTTGTAGGCCATCAGGGCGTCGGGAAGTGGATGCGGAACGATGCCCCGCCCAGGGGTGAGTCACCCAGGGTCAGCTCGGCGTCGTAGCTTTCGATGATGTCCTTGACCACTGCCAGGCCGATCCCCTGCCCCGGATGCTGGCGATCCAGACGTTCGCCGCGCTGGAGAATCCGCGCCCGCTGGTCCGGCGGCACCCCGGGGCCATCGTCCTCGACATACACCTCGATCCCCTGCAAACCACGGCGCAGGCTGATGCGCACCTGGCTCAGGCATAGCCGGTAGGCGTTTTCCAGCAGGTTGCCGAGCAGTTCCAGCAGGGCGCCCTGCTCGATCGGCACATGGCTGAACTCGGGCACATCGATGTCGACCCGCACCCGCTTGTCACGGTAGACCTTGTCCAGGGTGCTGCAGAGGCTGTCGAGCACCGGCCGCAGCTCGACCTGATGTCGCACCAGGCCGCTCTTGCGCAGGCTGGCGCGCTGCAACTGGTAGCTGATCTGCTGGTTCATGCGCTCGATCTGGCTTTGCAGGATCCTCGCCTGGTCGCGGTCCTGCGGACGCTGCGCCATCCCCTCACTGACACCTTGCAGCACCGCCAGCGGCGTTTTCAGGCTGTGGGCCAGGTCGTCCAGGGAATCGCGATAGCGGCTGCGCTGCTCGCGCTCGCTACGCAGCAGGCGGTTGAGGGAGCCGGTCAGGCGCAACAGCTCGCGCGGATGCTCCTCGCTGAGGCTCTGCAGTTCACCGCTTTCGATCTCGTCCAGTTCCTGGCTCAGCCGCCGCAACGCCCGCAGGCCCCAGGTCAGACCGATCCACAGCAACGCCAACAGCACCGACAGCGCCGCGCCGAAGCCCAGGTAGAGCTTCTCGCGCAGGCCGGCGAGGGTCATCTTGTATTCACGCATCGGCTGCAGGGCGACGAAGCTGTAGGCCGCGCTCTTGCCGCCCAGCAGCTTGACCTCGACGTCATAGACGAAGAACTCGTTGCCGTTGTCTTCGCGGATCTTCGCGAATTCGTTGCCCCGGCCGTCATAACGCGGTTTGTAGTTGATGTTCTCTTCCTGGGTCGCCCGCGAGCGCCAGACCAGGCGACCGTCGCGGTCGTAGATATAACCGAGCAGGCGACTGTCCGGCAGGTTGAACTGCTCGTCGGGCAGCAGGGTGGGCATCTGCAGTTGCTTCTTGTTGTCCACCCGCGCCGCGGAAATCAGCGTGGTGACATCCGAGGCCAGCCGCTGCTCGATAGCGTCCTGCAAGGCCAGACTGAAGGCCCCCTGCATCGCGGGCAGCAGCGCCAGCATGAACAGAATCGCCAGGGTCGTGGCGGCCAGCATCAGCCGCACCCGTAGCGAACGAATCATCGGCAGCGCTCGTTGAACATGTAGCCCAGGCCACGCACGGTATCGATCGGCTTGAAGCCGACCGGCCCCTCCAGCTTGCGCCGCAGGCGACCGACCAGCACCTCGATCACGTTCGGATCACGCTCGTCGTCATCCGGGTACAACTGTTCCATCAGACGGTCCTTGGCGACCACCTGCTGATGGTGGCGCATCAGGTACTCGAGGATCCGGTACTCATAGGCCGTCAGGGCCAGCGGCTGCTCATCGAGCGAGGCCTGCTTGCGGTTGAGGTCGAGCAACAGGGGACCGGCGGTGATGGTCGACTGGGTAAAACCGCTGGAGCGCCGCAGCAAGGCGTTCATCCGCGCCTCCAGCTCCTCGAACTGGAAAGGCTTGACCACATAGTCATCGGCCCCGGCGGCCAGCCCCTCGACCTTGTCCTGCCAATTGCCGCGAGCGGTCAGGATCAGGATCGGGAAGGCCTTGCCACGGGTGCGCAACTGGCGGATCAGGTCCAGCCCGCCCATGCCGGGCAGGCCAAGATCGATCACCGCCAGGTCATGATTGAACTGTTCGGTCTGGTACAGCGCCTCATCGGCATTGCCCACCGCCTCGACCACATGGCCGCTGTCGGTCAGCCGGGTCTGCAAGTGATGGCGCAGCAACGCCTCATCTTCTACCACCAGCAACTTCATAACGCTCTCCAACGATACGGGCATTGCATCACCACTAACGGTAACTCAGTTCTGCCAAAGTGTTTCGTAAAAGATACGGCCAACCAGCACTTGCAGACCCGGCGCATCATCACCGTTACAGGGTACCCAAGTGGCCCTGAACTCCCCCTGAACACAGCCCGAATCGAATTCGCCACTATCCAGCCCCGGCCCGAGCCGGCAGAATGTCCGGCATGAATCCACCCCATATCCTCCCCGCCTGCTGCACACCACTCGACGACCATTGGCCGCTGCCCGTGGCCGTGCCCCACAGCGTGCTGCTGGGCACCCACTTCGACCCGACACGACTGGCGCCGGACGACTTCCAGCGCAGCCGGATCGCGGCGCCGGCGAGTATCCAGCGCTCGGTTGCCAAGCGCCAGGCCGAATTCCTCGCCGGTCGCATCTGCGCCCGCGCCGCGCTGTTGAAGCTGGACGGCACCGACTGCGTACCGGCCATCGGGGAAGACCGCGCGCCCGTCTGGCCAGGCCATGCCTGTGGCTCGATCACCCATGGCACCGGGCGGGCCGCCGCCATCGTCGCCGACAAACAGCACTGGCGCGGCCTGGGGATGGACCTGGAAAACCTGTTGCCCCACGAACGGGCCGAACGCCTGGCCGGCGAAATCCTCACGCCGGACGAGTTGCAACGCCTGGCGACCGGCCCCGCCGAACGGGTCTCCCTGGCGGTGACCCTGACCTTCTCGGTCAAGGAAAGCCTGTTCAAGGCGCTGTACCCGCTGGTACTGCAGCGTTTCTATTTCGAGCATGCCGAAGTGCTGGAGTGGGACACACGGGGGCAGGTGCGGATGCGCCTGCTGACCGACCTCTCCGGCGAATGGCGCCAGGGTACCGAGCTGGATGCCCAGTACGTGGTGCAAGGGGAACATCTGCTGAGCCTGGTCAGCATTGCGGCCTGAATCCGGCGGTGCTCCTCAGACTTTCTCCTGATGCCGCGGCCAGCTCAGGCTGAAACAGGCCCCGCCCAGGTTCTTGCTCTTGCCGATCAGCGCCCGCCCATCGTGCCAGTGAATGATCCGCCGGACGATCGACAACCCCAGCCCATGCCCGCCCGAAGCCCGCGTACGGCTGTTGTCCAGGCGCATGAACGGGGTGAAGATCCGTTCCCAGGCACTCTCCGGTACGCCGGGACCGTCATCCTCGACATCGATCCGGCAACGCAGTTGCCCCACCTGGTAACTGATGCTGACCTGCGACTGCGCATGGCGCATGGCATTCGTGACCAGGTTCTGCAGCGCCCGGTGCAGGTAGCGCGGCTCGGCCTCGACCCAGGCGTCGTCACAGTCTGCCGCCGACAGGCAGATGCCCCGTGAAACCCGGACCTCGGCGCGCAACGGCGCCAGTTCGCCGATCACCTGGTTGACCATGGCATCGAGATCGATGCGCTGAAAGTTCAGCGCCGGCGAGCCCTGCTCCAGCCGCGCATAGGTGAGCATCTCATCCACCAGGCGATCCAGGTCCTGGATATCGTTGTCCATCCCTTCCAGGTATTTGACGCGGGCCTGCTCGGTGGCCGCATCCCCGACCATTTCCAGGCCGAAACGCAGGCGCGCCACCGGCGTACGCAGCTCATGGGAGACCGCCCGCACCAGCTCGCGCTGGATCATCAGCGAACGTTGCAGGTGTTCGGCCATGTCATTGAAGGCCCCGGCCAGGCGCCCGATGGAATCCGCACCGCCGGCCGGGACGCGGGTTTCCAGGCTGCCCTGGGCGATTCGCGTGGCGGCCGAGGCCAGGCCACGCAAGCGCCGCTCCAACTGGCGGACCAGCAGGTAGACGATCAGGCCGATCAGGCTCAGCCCCAGCACCGCGATCAGCACCAGCCACTGCGGCGGATAAGGGTTCATCTGGTACAGCGGGCCGATCTCCAGGACCCAGGGCGTTCCCGCCACCCCGGCAAATACCCGGATCGAATCACCGCCCTTGCCCAGGGCCATGACCGTATCACCCTCGGTGATGCGCCGGCGCTGGTCCTCATCCATGTCCGCCCGGTCGAGCCCCACCAGGCGCATGTCGAAGCCGAAGCCCTTGTCCGTCTTCAAGGCGGCCAGGCGGGCCGGCTGCTCGGCGACCGGGTAGCGCACCAGCTCATCGGCCAGCAGATAGATGGTGGCCCGCGCCAGTTGCTCGCTGATCTGCTGGACGTCCCCGGCCAGCAGCAACTGCTCCTGCTCACTGATCAGGCGGTAGACCCGCGCGGCATGCGGGCCGCTCTGTACCACCAGGGCCTGGCCGCGCAGCACCCGGGTGCGCTGCCCGAGATCGAGGCCGGCGGCACTGATCGACTGCAGCGACAGCGGGATACCCAGCAGGCGCTCCCACACCACCAGGGCCCGACGACGCTCGATGTCGGCCATCGGCTGCAGGTTGTCGGCCATCAGTGAAAAGGTCCCGTGGGCCAGCCGCTCGCGGTACTGCTCGCCACGCACCTCGTTGAGCAGGTGAAAGGCCAGCACGCCAAGCAGCGCCACCAGCACCAGGGCGGCACACATGCCGCCATAGATGCGCAGGAAGATCGAGTTCACAGGACCCGTTCTGCCGCCGCTTCCGGCACGAACAGATAGCCCTTGCTGCGAATGGTCTTGATCAGCCGCGGGTGTTCGGGGTCATCACCGATCTTCGGGCGGATGCGCGAAATGCGCACATCGATGGAGCGGTCCTGGCCGTCGTAGCCGATGCCCCTCAGCGCGGTGAAGATCTCTTCCCGGGACAGAATCCGCCCGGCGTTGGCCACCAGCAGCCACAGCAGGTCGAATTCGGCACTGGTCAGTTCGATGCCGGCCTGGTCCAACCAGGCCTCGCGCAGGGCCTCATCGATCACCAGCGGGCCGAACTGCAGGCGGCGGACCGGCGGCGTGGCGCCCTCGGACGGCTCGCTGCGCCGCAGCAACGCCTGGATCCGCGCCAGCAGCAGGCGCGGGCGTACGGGCTTGCAGACGTAGTCGTCGGCGCCCAGGTCCAGGCCCTGGATCTGGTCGAGGTCATCGGTACGCGCGGTGAGCATGAGGATCACCCCGTCATACGTATCACGGACCCTGCGGCAGATGCTCAGGCCGTCCTCGCCGGGCAGCATCAGGTCGAGGATCACCAGGTCCGGCTGCTCGCGCACGATTCGCTCGACCGCCAGGGCGCCGTTGCCCTCGATGGAAACCCGCAAGCCATTGCCCTCGAGGTACTCGCGGGTCAGTTCGGCCAGACGCTCGTCATCCTCGACTATCAATACCTGCCAGGCCTCTTGCTCCACGGGCTACCTCTACGTACGCATATCGGTTGGGAAAGGCTCCGTCCGTCTTTTTGTAATGATTCGGGCGGATGATCAAAGCATGTGACCGGCCGATTGTAGCAACGGTGCGGCAATAGCACACAGGCTTGAATCAGCACTCGGTAACAGGCTTTTTCTGTGATAGGGTTCGCGCCCGCAAAAATCCGTCACGGACGTTTGCAGGCGGTAAAAAACAGTGACAAACGGTCCGATCCAGTGCTGCTGCGGCCTACGCGCGACTTCAGCCTTTCATACACAAATTACGCACAGTCTTATCCACAGGTAGTCCGTTGCAATCCCCCCCAAAAACGCATTATCTTGTACCCCCGTGGAAAAAAAACCCTACATCTAGGGTTTCTCCACCTCAAGCCCCAACATATTTCGGACGAAAAACTCAAGCTTTTTTCTTGCTCCCGAGGGGTTGAACTAAACAGATTTTTCGAAGACCAAACCGCGCCTGCGGATGGCAGCCTTTTCCCCCTGTTGCGCGGGAAAACGGTACGGGTGTTGCAGTAGCAAGCTGTCAACCACCAGGAATTCGGCAGCGGGTCGCTGACCCGCCGCCAGCGAAACTTCGGCAAGGAAGCGGAGCCAAAAGCCCCCTTCCTACTGTCCCGAAGTGGTTATGCCCGACGACACTCGTCGGTTGTAGTGCTTCAGGACGGAACGGTGGGCACCTTCATGGTGCCCAAACAAACATAAAGAACGTGGAGACACCCATGCAAACCGACACAACTCGCGAGAACCCGCAGGGCACTGTGCCGCAGGCTTCCGATTCGAATCTGGATCTGTCCGCCACCGCGCCGGGCCAACTGCGCGTGATCAAGCGTAACGGCACTGTCGTTCCTTACACCGATGACAAGATCACCGTCGCCATCACCAAAGCGTTCCTTGCAGTTGAAGGCGGCACCGCCGCTGCCTCGTCGCGCATTCACGACACCGTGGCGCGCCTGACCGAACAGGTTACCGCCACCTTCAAGCGCCGCATGCCTTCGGGCGGCACCATCCACATCGAGGAAATCCAGGACCAGGTCGAACTGGCCCTGATGCGTGCCGGCGAGCAGAAAGTCGCCCGCGACTACGTGATCTACCGTGACTCGCGTGCCAAGGAACGCGCCACCCGCGCGCCGGCCGAAGAGCCGGTCAACGCTCACCCGTCGATTCGCATCACCCGCGCCGACGGCAGCCTCGCCCCACTGGACATGGGCCGCCTGAGCACCATCGTCAGCGAAGCCTGCGAAAGCCTGGAAGAGGTCGACGGCGACCTGATCCAGCGCGAAACCCTGAAGAACCTCTACGACGGCGTGGCCCTCAAAGACGTCAACACCGCCCTGGTGATGACCGCCCGCACCCTGGTGGAGCGCGAGCCGAACTACTCGTTCGTGACCGCCCGCCTGCTGATGGACACCCTGCGCGCCGAAGCCCTGGGCTTCCTCGGCGTGGCCGAAAGCGCCACCCACCACGAGATGGCCGACCTGTACGCCAAGGCCCTGCCGGCCTACGTCGCCAAGGGCATCGAGTTCGAACTGCTGAACCCGGTACTGGCCGAGTTCGACCTGGAGAAGCTGGGCAAGGCGATCAACCACGAGCGCGACCAGCAGTTCACCTACCTGGGCCTGCAGACCCTGTACGACCGTTACTTCATCCACAAGGACGGTATCCGCTTCGAACTGCCGCAGATCTTCTTCATGCGCGTGGCCATGGGCCTGGCGATCGAAGAGAAGCAGCGTGAAGAGCGCGCCATCGAGTTCTACAACCTGCTGTCGTCCTTCGACTACATGGCTTCCACCCCGACCCTGTTCAACGCCGGTACCCTGCGTCCACAGCTGTCGAGCTGCTACCTGACCACCGTGCCGGACGACCTGTCGGGCATCTACGGCGCGATCCACGACAACGCCATGCTGTCGAAATTCGCCGGCGGCCTGGGCAACGACTGGACACCGGTCCGCGCGCTGGGTTCGTACATCAAGGGCACCAACGGCAAGTCCCAGGGCGTCGTGCCGTTCCTGAAAGTGGTCAACGACACCGCCGTGGCGGTCAACCAGGGCGGCAAGCGCAAGGGCGCGGTCTGTGCCTACCTGGAAACCTGGCACATGGACATCGAAGAGTTCATCGAGCTGCGCAAGAACACCGGTGACGATCGTCGTCGTACCCACGACATGAACACCGCCAACTGGATCCCCGACCTGTTCATGAAGCGTGTCTTCGACGACGGCAAGTGGACCCTGTTCTCGCCATCGGAAGTGCCGGACCTGCACGACCTGACCGGCAAGGCCTTCGAAGAGCGCTACGAGTACTACGAAGCCCTGACCGAGTACAACAAGATCAAGCTGTTCAAGGTGGTCCAGGCCAAGGACCTGTGGCGCAAGATGCTCTCGATGCTGTTCGAGACCGGCCACCCATGGCTGACCTTCAAGGACCCGTGCAACCTGCGCAGCCCGCAGCAGCACGTGGGCGTGGTTCACAGCTCGAACCTGTGCACCGAGATCACCCTGAACACCAACAAGGACGAAATCGCCGTCTGCAACCTGGGCTCGATCAACCTGCCGAACCACATCGTCAACGGCCAGTTGGACACCGCCAAGCTGCAGCGCACCGTGAACACCGCCGTACGCATGCTCGATAACGTCATCGACATCAACTACTACTCGGTGCCACAGGCGAAGAACTCCAATCTCAAGCACCGTCCGGTCGGCCTGGGCATCATGGGCTTCCAGGACGCGCTGTACCTGCAGCACATCCCTTACGGTTCCGATGCGGCCGTGCAGTTCGCCGACCAGTCGATGGAAGCGGTGAGCTACTACGCGATCCAGGCTTCCTGCGACCTGGCCGACGAGCGTGGCGCCTACGAGACCTTCCAGGGCTCGCTGTGGTCCAAGGGCATCCTGCCGCTGGATTCGCAACAGATCCTGATCGAGGCCCGTGGCCAGAAGTACATCGATGTCGACCTGAACGAAACCCTGGACTGGGCGCCGGTACGTGCCCGCGTGCAGAAAGGTATCCGCAACTCGAACATCATGGCCATCGCACCGACCGCGACCATCGCCAACATCACCGGCGTATCGCAGTCGATCGAACCGACCTACCAGAACCTGTACGTGAAATCGAACCTGTCGGGCGAATTCACCGTGATCAACCCGTACCTGGTTCGCGACCTGAAGGCCCGCGGCCTGTGGGACTCGGTGATGATCAACGACCTGAAGTACTACGACGGTTCGGTACAGCAGATCGAGCGTATTCCACAGGAGCTCAAGGCGCTCTATGCGACCGCGTTCGAAGTGGAAACCAAGTGGATCGTCGACGCCGCCAGCCGTCGCCAGAAGTGGATCGACCAGGCTCAGTCGCTGAACCTGTACATCGCCGGCGCCTCGGGCAAGAAGCTGGACGTGACCTACCGCATGGCCTGGTACCGTGGCCTGAAGACCACCTACTACCTCCGTGCCCTGGCCGCGACCAGCACCGAGAAGTCGACCATCAACACCGGCAAGCTGAACGCTGTTTCCAGCGGCGGCAACCACGGCGACGACTCGGTCCTGGCAGCTCCCGCTGCGGCGGCTGCGCCAGCCGGCCCGGCTCCAGTACCGAAGGCTTGCGCCATCGACGAGCCGGATTGCGAAGCTTGCCAATAAGCCGAGCGGGTGAGCGCCTAACGGCGCGAGCCTGAGAAACCCCCGCCAGGTCCTGGATCTGGCGGGGGTTTTCTTTTGCCCATTGGGAATTTTCACAAGCCATGAAAAACGGCACCCCCGGTGATAAGCCGGGAGTGCCGTTTTTTACCTCAGAAAAGCCCCTGACTGCGGACTTCGCTTATTGCCTGTCAAACCGGAAGGGTGAACGACTCTCCATTATTGGTGTAGAACAGCTCGATCGTGTTACTGCCGCTGTACCAGTCCTTCAGGAAAACCCCCGAGTCCAGGTTGCCATTCTTCACGTCGGTCGCCGAGAAGATATAGGCCCCCAGGTCCGTCCTGACGACCTGGACATCACTGACACTCTGGATGTTCTTCAGTGTCACCGTATCGACACCCGAGGTACCGGTGTCGAGGATGGCCACCATGGTTTTCGAGTAGACGATATAGGCATCGCCGCCTTCACCACCGTAAGCGTCTCCGGAGTTGTGCAGGTTGAGCGTGTCGAAGCCTTCTCCCCCGTGAAGCTCATAGCCATAACCGAGACCACTCAGGGTATCGTTGCCATCACCTCCGATAGCGACACCGGAATACACAGTGATGTTGTCGCTGCCGGCCTCGCCATACAGGATGCTTCCGGCATCGTTGGTGCTGCTGACCATGGTGTCGTTGCCATTGCCGCCGTAGAGCATGTCGGCTTGGGCAGTATTCAGGCCCGATGCCGGTTTCACAGCCGAGGTATCGGTACTGGTGCCACCATAGATGAAGTCGTTGCCGTCCCCGCCGTAGATGGTGTCGTTACCCGCGCCGCCTTCCAGCCTGTTGGAATAGGCGTTGCCAGTCAGCGTGTCATCGAAGTCCGAGCCCATCAGGTTGTCGATGTTGTTGAGCACATCGCCCTGGGCATCGCCACCGGAAGCGGTGCCGTTTTGCAGGTCGATCTGGACTGCATCGCTGCTGGTCAGGTACCAGGCTCCGTCCCCGCGTCCCATACCGTTGAAGGTATCGGCACCCACTCCGCCAATGAAGTTTTCGGCATTGGCCAGGCTGCCTGTGAAGGTATCGGCCTGGTCAGTACCCTGGAAAATCTCGATGGAAGTGTAGGTGTCGCCTGCGGCGATGCCAGTCAGCACGGGTGTGCTCAGGTCGAGCACAATGCCGGAAGTCTCGCTGGCGAAGCTAAGCATGTCCATGCCGGCGCCGCCATCGAAACGATCAGCACCAGCGCCGCCGATGAAGACGTCGCCATAACTGGAACCCTGGATCACCTCGATGCTCTCATAGGTGTCGCCAGCCGCAATCCCGGTATGGATCCCCGTCTTGGTATTGATCGTCACACCCTGGCTGCTGTCACCGTAGCTGACCGTGTCGGTACCGATACCACCGATGAAATGGTCGGCACCGGCACCGCCGTACAGTACATCGTTACCGGTGCCGCCAGTGATGATATTGTCCGAAGCATTGCCGCGGCCAGTGAAGTTGCCTGTACCGATGTAGGTCAGGCGCTCGACGTTGGCTGCCAGGCTCAGGCTGCTCAGCGCAGTCTTGACCTCGTCGTCGCCACCATCTGCCAACTCGACCACCGACACGCCCGTGCCATTGACGAAGTAGGTGTCGTTGCCCTGCCCGCCCATCAGGCTGTGCCCGGAGGTCTGGGCCGTGAGGGAGTCATCGAAGGCCGAGCCGATCACCCGCTCGAAGTTGCTCAGGCGGTCGCCCTGGGCATCACCGCCAGCACTGACCGAGCCGTTGACCAGGCTGACCGTCACCGCCTCCGAGGAACCTGAGTAGTCGATGGTATCGACGCCACCGGCACCGTCGAACTGGTCCGCCGCTGCGCCACTGATGAAGGTGTCGCCATAGCTGGAGCCCTGGATCGTCTCGATCCCCACATAGGTATCGCCTTCGGCGATACCCGTGTTGATCCCGGTCTTGGTGTTGATCACCACGGCAGTGTTGCTGTCGCCGTAACTGGCGGTATCCGCGCCCGCACCACCGATGAACTGGTCGGCGCCGGCACCGCCGTACAGCAGGTCGTTGCCGGTGCCACCGGTGATGATGTTGTCCGACGCGTTACCATAACCGGTGAAGCTACCACCGCCCACATAGGTCAGCCGTTCAACGTTGGCCGCCAGGCTCAGACTGCTCAGGGTAGTCTTGACTTCATCGTCACCTTCACCAGCCGCTTCGACCACCGACACACCCGTGCCGTTGACGAAGTAGGTGTCGTTGCCCTGCCCGCCCACCAGGCTGTGCCCGGAGGTCTGGGCCGTGAGGGAGTCATCGAAGGCCGAGCCGATCACCCGCTCGAAGTTGCTCAGGCGGTCGCCCTGGGCATCACCGCCCGCACCGACCGAACCGTTGACCAGGCTGACCGTCACCGCCTCCGAGGAACCTGAGTAGTCGATGGTATCGACGCCACCGGCACCGTCGAACTGGTCCGCCGCTGCGCCACTGATGAAGGTGTCGCCATAGCTGGAGCCCTGGATCGTCTCGATCCCCACATAGGTATCGCCTTCGGCGATACCCGTGTTGATCCCGGTCTTGGTGTTGATCACCACGGCAGTGTTGCTGTCGCCGTAACTGGCGGTATCCGCGCCCGCACCACCGATGAACTGGTCGGCGCCGGCACCGCCGTACAGCAGGTCGTTGCCGGTGCCACCGGTGATGATGTTGTCCGACGCGTTACCATAACCGGTGAAGCTACCACCGCCCACATAGGTCAGCCGTTCAACGTTGGCCGCCAGGCTCAGGCTGCTCAGGGTAGTCTTGACTTCATCGTCACCTTCACCAGCCGCTTCGACCACCGACACACCCGTGCCGTTGACGAAGTAGGTGTCGTTGCCCTGCCCGCCCACCAGGCTGTGCCCGGAGGTCTGGGCCGTGAGGGAGTCATCGAAGGCCGAGCCGATCACCCGCTCGAAGTTGCTCAGGCGGTCGCCCTGGGCATCACCGCCCGCACCGACCGAACCGTTGACCAGGCTGACCGTCACCGCCTCCGAGGAGCCCGAGTAGTCGATGATATCGACGCCACCGGCACCGTCGAACTGATCCGCCGCTGCGCCACTGATGAAGGTGTCGCCATAGCTGGAACCCTGGATCGTCTCGATCCCCACATAGGTATCGCCTTCGGCGATACCCGTGTTGATCCCGGTCTTGGTGTTGATCACCACGGCAGTGTTGCTGTCACCGTAACTGGCGGTATCCGCGCCCGCACCACCGATGAACTGGTCGGCGCCGGCACCGCCGTACAGCAGGTCGTTGCCGGTGCCACCGGTGATGATGTTGTCCGACGCGTTACCATAACCGGTGAAGCTACCACCGCCCACATAGGTCAGCCGTTCAACGTTGGCCGCCAGGCTCAGGCTGCTCAGGGTAGTCTTGACTTCATCGTCACCTTCACCAGCCGCTTCGACCACCGACACACCCGTGCCGTTGACGAAGTAGGTGTCGTTGCCCTGCCCGCCCACCAGGCTGTGCCCGGAGGTCTGGGCCGTGAGGGAGTCATCGAAGGCCGAGCCGATCACCCGCTCGAAGTTGCTCAGGCGGTCGCCCTGGGCATCACCGCCAGCACTGACCGAGCCGTTGACCAGGCTGACCGTCACCGCCTCCGAGGAACCCGAGTAGTCGATGATATCGACGCCACCGGCACCGTCGAACTGATCCGCCGCTGCGCCACTGATGAAGGTGTCGCCATAGCTGGAGCCCTGGATCGTCTCGATCCCCACATAGGTATCGCCTTCGGCGATACCGGTGTTGATCCCGGTCTTGGTGTTGATCACCACGGCAGTGTTGCTGTCGCCGTAGCTGGCGGTATCCGTGCCCGCACCACCGATGAACTGGTCGGCGCCGGCACCGCCGTACAGCAGGTCGTTGCCCGCACCGCCGGTAATGATGTTGTCCAAGCCATTGCCGTACCCGGTGAAGCTGCCGCTGCCGACATAGGTCAGGCGCTCGACGTTGGCCGCCAGGCTCAGGCTGTTGACTGTGGTTCTGATTTCATCGTCACCTTCGCCAGCCGCTTCGACCACCGACACGCCCGTGCCGTTGACGAAGTAGGTGTCGTTGCCCTGCCCGCCCACCAGGCTGTGCCCGGAGGTCTGGGCCGTGAGGGAGTCATCGAAGGCCGAGCCGATCACCCGTTCGAAGTTGCTCAGGCGGTCGCCCTGGGCGTCACCGCCCGCACCGACCGAGCCGTTGACCAGGCTGACACTCACCGCTGCCGAAGAAGCCGAATAGTCGATGGTGTCGGTACCGCCAGCCCCATCGAACTGGTCCGCCGCCGAACCACTGATAAAGGTATCGTTGTAGCTGGAACCCTGGATCGTCTCGATCCCCACATAAGTATCGCCTTCGGCGATACCGGTGTTGATCCCGGTCTTGGTGTTGATCACCACGGCAGTGTTGCTGTCGCCGTAGCTGGCGGTATCCGTGCCCGCACCACCGATGAACTGGTCGGCGCCGGCGCCACCGTACAGCAGGTCGTTGCCCGCACCGCCGGTAATGATGTTGTCCAAGCCATTGCCGTACCCGGTGAAGCTGCCGCTGCCAACGTAGGTCAGGCGCTCGACGTTGGCTGCCAGGCTCAGGCTGTTGACTGTGGTTCTGATTTCATCGTCACCTTCGCCAGCCGCTTCGACCACCGACACGCCCGTGCCGTTGACGAAGTAGGTGTCGTTGCCCTGCCCGCCCACCAGGCTGTGCCCGGAGGTCTGGGCCGTGAGGGAGTCATCGAAGGCCGAGCCGATCACCCGCTCGAAGTTGCTCAGGCGGTCGCCCTGGGCATCACCGCCCGCACCGACCGAACCGTTGACCAGGCTGACGGTCACCGCCTCCGAGGAACCCGAGTAGTCGATGATATCGACGCCACCGGCACCGTCGAACTGATCCGCCGCTGCGCCACTGATGAAGGTGTCGCCATAGCTGGAGCCCTGGATCGTCTCGATCCCCACATAGGTATCGCCTTCGGCGATACCCGTGTTGATCCCGGTCTTGGTGTTGATCACCACGGCAGTGTTGCTGTCGCCGTAACTGGCGGTATCCGCGCCCGCACCACCGATGAACTGGTCGGCGCCGGCACCGCCGTACAGCAGGTCGTTGCCCGCACCCCCGGTAATGATGTTGTCCAAGCCATTGCCGTACCCGGTGAAGCTGCCGCTGCCAACGTAGGTCAGGCGCTCGACATTGGCTGCCAGGCTCAGGCTGTTGACTGTGGTTCTGATTTCATCGTCACCTTCGCCAGCCGCTTCGACCACCGACACGCCCGTGCCGTTGACGAAGTAGGTGTCGTTCCCCTTGCCCCCACCAGGCTGTGCCCGGAGGTTTGTGCAGTCAGTGTGTCATTGAACGCGGATCCAACAACGCTCTCGATACCCATCAAGGTATCGCCCTGCGCATCACCACCAACCCCCGTCCCTGTAACCAGGTTGACCGTCACCCCAGCAGTCGAATTGGCATACGAAGCAGTATCGGTTCCCGCCCCACCATTCAGAACATCCGCCCCAGCCCCTCCATCAAGCAGATCATTGCCCGCCCGCCATCCAGCGAGTCGTTCCCGGCGAAGCCATACAACTCATCGGCTCCTGTCGTTCCTACCAGCGTATCCGCTCCTGATGTTCCGTTGATCACTGCCATATTTCTTCCTTGCTCCTTGTTGAGTCATGGGTACCACGGTGAACTCGTTTGTTCTTCATCCTTCGCGGAAGGCGCGCTGGGCATGATCACTGATAGGTTTGAGCAGATAGGAAATGACGCTGCGTGTGCCGGTCTGGATCATCGATTCCACCGGCATTCCGGGTACGAGGGTCAGCCCTTGCAGTTGCGTCAGTTCGCTGTGCGGTATTTTGATCCCGGCTCGATAGAAGCCCATGCCAGTGCGTTCGTCCTGGACCAGATCCGCCGATAGCCGGACCACCTGCCCCTTCAACTCCGGCGTCGTGCTGCGATTGAAGGCGCTGAGCCGCAGCACCGCATCCTGCCCCAGCGATACCTGGTCGATGTCTTGGGCACTGATGCGCGCCTCGACCAGCAGCTCATCGTCGGCCGGCACGATCTGCATCAGGTTTTCCGCCGGCGAAATCACCCCACCCAGGGTATGCACGGCCAATTGCTGGACCCGCCCGGAAACCGGGGCGGTGATATCGATGCGCTTGAGCTGGTCATTGGCGGCGATATCGCGCTCGACCAATTCACCCTGTCGGGCTTCGAGCTCGCGCAGTTCCAGGGACACCTCGCTACGGAAACTCTGGTCGATCTGCAGGCGCTGCAGCTCGGTCTCGGCAATCTTACCGCGGGCTTCGGCAATGGACGCAATCAGTTGCCCACGCTCTCCGCGCAAACGGGCGATGCCACGGGCCAGGGCGTTGACGCGGTCGATGGTCATCATCCCTTTCTCGAAGAGTTTGCGGACAGCCTGGTACTCCTTGTCGATCAACTCGATTTCTTCGGTCTTGGTTTTCTGCTGAAGGTCATGGCCGGCAATCGTCTCGTTGAGTTGCCGGATTCGCTCACGCAACTGCTTTTTCTGCCCTTCGCGGGACGAACGCCGGTCCTCGAACAGACGCTGCTCACTGCTCATCAATGCCTGCGCGGCGTCGGCCCCCAGACGGTTGATCAGCGACGCCGGCGTCACCAGATCAGCCGCGCCATCACGCTCGGCCTCCAGGCGCGCCTGGCGCGCCTGGGCCTGGCTCAGCGACTTGGAGACGATGGCCTCGCCAACTTTCGGCAGCGTCGCATCGAGCCTGATCAGCACGTCCCCCGCGCGGACCTGCTGGCCTTCGCTGACCAGCAGTTCAGCGACGATACCGCCCGTGGGGTGCTGGATTTTCTTGACGTTGCTTTCCACCGCCACGCTGCCGGCAGCGATCACCGCACCGGACAGGTCGGTACTGATTGCCCACCCCAACCCGCCGCCCAGGAGGACCAGCAGGCTGACAGCGCCGAGACGAAGATGTCGGTTCAACGAACCGGCCAGGCTGTTTTCCTGATCATGAACGGTCATTGGGCAACTCCCATTTCCACGACACTGGCCGTCGGCCGAGGTACCGGTGCCGACGGTTTTCTGAGAACCGCGTCTCTGGCGCCAAATGCCACCTGAACGCCATGCTCCAGAATCAGGACCTGGTCGATGACCGACAGAATGCTGGTGCGATGGGCAATCACCACGACAATACCGCCGCGAGCCTTGATCGACAGGATGGCCCGCGACAGGGCCTGCTCCCCCTCGGCATCGAGATTGGAGTTAGGCTCGTCGAGCACCACCAGAAACGGATCGCCGAACAACGCCCGGGCCAGCGCGATCCGCTGGCGCTGCCCCGCCGACAGGTTGAGCCCGCCCTCGCCGACCTGGGTTTGATAGCCTTCGGGTAATTGCAGGATCAGCTCATGCACGCCCGCCAGTTGCGCTGCCGAGACAATGGACCGGTCATCGGCCTGCGGATCCAGCCGCGCGATGTTCTCGGCGACGGTGCCGCTGAACAGCCCGACGCTTTGCGGCAGGTAGCAGATGAGCTTGCCCCTGGACTGCTCGCTCAGCAGCTCCAGGGGTGCACCGTCCAACTTGACCTGGCCACGAGCCGCTGGCCAGGCGCCAACCAGGGCGCGGGCCAGCGACGACTTACCGGAAGCACTCGGCCCCACGACCCCCATCGCGCTCCCCGCCGCGATCGCGAAACTGACGTTCTGCAAAGTCAGGCGCTGGCTGCCCGGTGGTGCGGTAAAGAGGCTGTCGACCTGAAGTGTGCGATGTGCCGCCGGCAATTCGGTCTTGCTCGGCTCCTCGGGAAACAGGGCAAACACTTCGAGCAGCCGCTTCCAGGCCAGATGGGCGGCCAGCAGGCTGCGCCAGGTGGCAATCACCTGCTCGGCCGGTGCCAGGGTTCGCGACACGATGATCGAGGCCGCCACGATGGTGCCGCCGCTCAGGTCGCCCTGGATCACCAGGTAGGCGCCCAGCGCCAGGGAGCCGGACTGGACCAGATGACGCAGAGACTTGGAGATTCCACCGAAAAAAGAGCCGATGTCGACAGTCTGGCGTTGCAGCGTACTGTAGGTCGAGTGATGTGCCTGCCAGAGCGCCGAGGTACTTTGCGCCATGCCCATGGCCGCCAGCGCCTCGGCATTCTGGTGCGCCTGCTGCCCCAGGTAATTGCGTTTGTTCTGCGCCTCGGCGCAGGCTTGCGCCAATTGTCGGGACTGCCGATCGGTGATGAAGGTCAGCGCCACCAGCACGATGACCAGCCCGCTGGTCAGCAGGCCGAACAGTGGGTGAATGTAGAAGCAGACGGCCAGGTACACCGGCATCCAGGGCAAATCAAAAAATGTCACCAGTCCCGGGCCGCCAATGAACCCGCGAATCTGATCCATTTCCTGAGCGGGCTTGAGGGCGTCGCCGGTAATCGCCGTTTTCAGCGATACCCCCGCAATCACCTTGAACACCCGGGGAGACAGGGCCAGATCGAAGGCGGAGGCAATCCGCACCATCAGGCGGGAGCGGACAATATCCAGCAGGCCTGAAAATCCGTACACCCCCAACACCAACAACGCCAGCGCCACCAACGTCGGAATGCTCCGGCTGGGAATGACCCGGTCGTACACTTCCAACATGAACAACGGGCCGGCCAAGGCCAGGATATTGATGACACCGGAAAACAGCGCGGCGCCGATCAGGCTTTTACGCAGGAGGGTTTTCAACGACGCCGAAACGACAGGCGTATTGAGGGCGTGACTTCTCTTCAATTCTTCTTCCGTCCCTGTGAGCTTGCATAGCGTCCATGCAGTCAGAACGAAAGCTCTGCCCTGATGATGCTGATATAACGAAAACTTGACGTCGTTCGTTAGCGCAGGCAGTGCGAGCAAGTTCTGCACCAGCTTGTCAGGATGCGCGCAGGAAAAGAGTTGCAAACTGAGTCAACGCAACAATCAGGCAAAAAAAATCCGGCGCCCAAGGGCGCCGGATTGGCGAGACACCGAAAAAGCCGTCAGGTCATCTGGATGATGGTCTGCATGATGGTGCTCTGGGTGGAGATGGTCTTGGCGTTGGCCTGGTAGTAGCTCTGGCCCTTGATCAGGTCCACCAGTTCGCTGGTCAGGTCGACGTTGGAACCCTCCAGGGAGCCGGAAACGATCGAACCGTTGGTGCCGACCTCACCACCGTCATAGGCTGGCTGGCCGGAAGCGAAGGTCTGCTTCCAGTTGGTCCCGCCCGAAGGCTGCAGGCCCTGCTCGTTGGTGAAGCTGGCGATCGCCACCTGGCCGATGGCCTTGTGCTGGTTGTTGCTGAAGTTGGCGAAAATGATGCCGGTACCATCAATGCTGATGTCGGTGATCTGGCCAGTGGCATAACCGTCACCAATGATGGCTGCACGGGAGGTGTCGGCGTTGAACTGGGTGGTTTTTGTCCAGTCGGTAAGGATACCGGTAGGATTGGCACCTGCGCCGTTGGCCGCCCACACACCATTGGTCACCGTACCTGGAACCCAACCGGTAATGGTGATGTTGGTCTTGCCGGCGGTGCCACCGATGGAAGTCAGCTTGCCGGAGGAGTCAAAGACCATTGCCACGGGAACAGGGTCGGTTGCCGCAGGCGGAACGGTCGGAGGTACGGTCCCCACAGTGGGCAGCGTACCGTTCGGATTGCGACCGTCAATCAGCGTATAGACGTTCCAGGTGTTGGCACCAGTCTTGACCACATACTGGTCCAGCGAGTGCTTGTTGCCTTGGGAGTCGTAGATGTCGGAGCTGAACGGCTTGGTATAGCTGGCCGTATTCGATGGATCGAACGGCGTGACGGACTGATCGATCACCGCCGACTTGGAGTCCAGGTTGATCGTTGCACCGATCTTGGTGGTGGTCTGTGGCGGCAGGTTCGACACGTCGATACGCAGGTCGGTCAGCACGCCCGGAATGATGTTGCCATTGGAGTCGGCAGCGAAGCCCTGCAGGCGCGCAGTACCATCGGAGTTGGTGACGTAGCCGTCCTTGTCGGTCTTGAAGGTACCGGCGCGGGTGTACATCAGCGAGCCGTTGTCGCTCAGGGTGAAAAAGCCGTTGCCCTGGATACCGAGGTCCAACGCGTTGCCGGTGACGTTCATGCCACCGTTGCCGAAGTTCTGCGAAACGTTGGCCAGGCGCACACCGTTGCCGATGGTCTTGGACGATACACCGAGCTTGGTCGCCGAATAGACGTCTTCGAATTCCGCACGGGACGACTTGAAGCCGGTGGTGTTGACGTTGGCAATGTTGTTGCCGGTGACGTCGAGCTGTTTCTGGGCCGCGTTGAGACCGCTCAAACCGATATTAAAAGACATGCTTCTCTCCTTTGTTTCGCGTTGGTCGGCTCTTACAGGCCAATGGTCTGGACTTTGGACAGAGCGATACTGCCCACGCCCGCCAGGTTGAGCATCATTTCACCGCCGTTCTGCGACAGGCTCACGCTGCTGACAGTGGCCGGCAGGTTGGTGACCAGCGCCGTCGAGTCCGCAGAGCCCTTGAGGTTGGCGGTCGCACTGAAGCTGTAGGTGCCACTGGACAACAGGGTCCCGGAGTCATCCTTGCCATCCCAGACGAAGGGCACGTTACCGGCCGCGGTCTGGGCCCCCAGGTCGATGGTACGGACCACTTTCCCGGTGGAGTCGCTGATCTTGAGCGTGGTTTTGTCGGTGGCACCGGTAACGACCGCGGTGCCGGTAAAGCTCTTGCTGGTATCGACCACCGCCTTGCCGGTCGGCACGATGACCGAACGACCGACCAGCGACGACGCCTGCAGCGCCTGGGACGACTGGAACGCGCTGGCGATGTTGTTGACGCTGCTGTTGAGCGTGGTGATGCCTTCCAGGCTGCTGAACTGGGCCAACTGCGCAACGAAGGCGCTGTTGTCCTGCGGGTCCAGCGGGTTCTGGTTCTTCAGCTGGGTCACCAGCAGCTTCAGGAACGCGTCCTTGCCCAGGGTCTGGCCCCCGGATGCGCTGCTGATGGCATTGCCCAGCGAGTCGGTACTGGTCTTGTTCGTCAGTTTGGCGTTGGACGCCGCAAGAATGTCGTTCAGAGTCGAAGAGGTGCTGGTGGAGTCGGTAACGCTCATGTCTGTCGCCCCTTATCACTGACCGAGGGTCAGGACCTTCTGCATCATGGTCTTGGCGGTGTTCATCATTTCCGCGTTGGTCTGGAACGAACGGCTGGCGGAGATCATGTCGGCCATTTCCTCGACGACGTTGACGTTCGGGTAGTAGACATACCCCTTGGCGTCGGCCGCCGGATGGTTCGGCTCGTAGCGCGCTTCCAGGTTGCTCTGGTCCTCGACCACACCCAGCACCTGAACGCCCTGGCCCGCGGCGTTCTGGTCCTCGAACAGCGAGTTGCTGCCGCCGGCCTGGCTGTTCTGGAACATGGTGGCGAACACCGGGTGGCGCGCCCGGTAGGTCTTGTCGATGCTCGACGAGACGGTCTCGGCGTTGGCGATGTTACTGGCGACGGTGTTCAGCCGAGTGGTCTGGGCACTCATGCCGCTACCGGCAATGTTGAAAACGCTGGCAAGGGACATGGCTTACTCTCCACGCAGGGCCGATACCAGCCCTTTGAATTTACTGTTGAGCAGGGTGAAGCTGGCCTGGAAGTCGACCGCGTTCTGCGCGTAGTTCGATTGCTCGATCTGCGCATCCACGGTGTTCTGGTCGATCGACGGCTGCATCGGGGTGCGGTACTGCAATGCCGCGTCGCCATTGCTCAGCCCCTGGGCTTCGATATGGCGGCTGTTGGTGGTGTTGAGCGCGAAGGTGCCATTCCTGGCCTTTTCGCTCTGCTCGGCGAGCACGGAGGAAAAGTCCATGTCCCGGGCCTTGTAGTTCGGGGTATCGGCGTTGGCGATGTTGTTGGCCAGGACTTCGGCACGCTGGGCACGGAAGCTCAGGGCCTGTTCGTGGATGCCGAGCGCTTTGTCGAAACTGATGCTCATGTCGGGAAACCTTCGAGAGTTGACCTGATCGTCGGAACAGGTTTTTCGTTGACAGAGCTATAGCAAGCCTCATGCCAGTTTCCTCAAGCCCCGTAAATCAAGGCCTTGCCGGATAACTGCCGCCGGCAATGCCAGAAAAGCGGCAAGGCATTTCCGCCGAGCGCCAGCAAAGCGGCAAGACTGGCGGCAAAAAAAAGCGGGAGCCTTTTGAGCTCCCGCCGGGGGTATTGAACGATTGGCTACTTGGCCTTGTAGATGATGCCCGGACTGCATTGCACCATCTGGTAGTGGTCCGGCAGGCCGTTGAGGGCTTCGGACGCCCCCAGGAACAGGTAACCGCCCGGCTTGAGGCTGCCGTGGATGCGCATCAGGATGTCCTTCTTCACCTCGGCGGAGAAGTAGATCAGCACGTTGCGGCAAAACACGATGTCGAACTTGCCCAGGCTGGCATAGCTGTCCAGCAGGTTGAACGAGCGGAACTCGACCCGGTTGCGGATCGGCGCCTTGACCGCCCAGCGACCCGGCCCCTTGGCATCGAAGTAGCGCTGCAGGCGCTCGGGCGACAGGCCGCGGCCAATCGCCAGGCTGTCGTACTCGCCGGTCTTGCAGTTGGTCAGCATCAGGCTCGACAGGTCGGTGGCGACAATCTGCGCCCCGGCCTTCAACTGGCCCATGTTGGTCCGTTCGAACTCGTCGATCGACATCGAGATCGAGTAGGGCTCCTGCCCCGATGAACAAGCAGCCGACCAGATCCGCAGGCGCTGGCCAGGGCTGGCCTTGATCGCTTCCGGTAAGACCTTGTTCTTGAGCACCTCAAACGGATAGGTGTCACGAAACCACAGCGTTTCGTTGGTCGTCATGGCATCCACCACCTGTTCACGCAAGCCGCTGCGTGGCTGGCTCTGGATCCTCTGGACCAGTTCGCCCAGGGATTTGATGCCATTCTGCTCCATCAGCTTGTTGAGACGGCTGGAAACCAGATATTGCTTGTTTTCACCGAGCAGAATGCCACAGGCCTTTTCCAGGAAGACCCGGAACTGTTCGAAATCCAAATTACCCGTAGACAATGATGCCGCCTCTTAAATCGTCTGTACCGCCGGGGACACGGGTCCCCGGCTGTTATCCTGCAGCCTTGATCCGGTCAACCACCCGGGCCGCCAGGTCATCAGGTCGGAACTTGGCAAGGAAGTCATCGGCACCGACCTTCTTCACCATCGCCTGGTTGAATACCCCTGACAGGGAAGTATGCAGAGTGATGTGCAGCTTTTGCATCCGCGGATCGCTGCGAATCTCAGCAGTGAGGGTATAGCCGTCCATTTCCGGCATTTCAATGTCGGAGATCATCATCAGGAATTCCTCCTCCGGCTTCTTGCCCTCCTCGACCAGCTTGCGCAGATAGTCCAGCGCCTGCCGGCCGTCGTTCAGCGCCACCACCTCGACGCCGACCGTCTGCAGGCAACGCGTGACCTGCTTGCGCGCCACCGACGAGTCGTCGACCGTGAGCACCCGCAAGGACACCGCCTTGGTCTGCGTCTCGACATCCACCACGCCCAGGGAAACCGATTCGGACATGGGCGAAACCTCGGCGAGGATCTTCTCCACATCGATGATTTCCACCAACTGGTTGTCGATGCGCGTCACCGCCGTCAGGTAGTGATCGCGCCCGGTCCCCTTGGGTGGCGGATGGATCTCTTCCCAGTTCATGTTGACGATGCGCTCCACCGACTTCACCAAAAACCCCTGGGTCTTGGTGTTGTACTCCGTAATGATCACGAACGGATTACTCTGATCCTTGAGTGCACCGGCCCCCGTGGCCATCGCCAGATCGAGGATCGGGATGGTAGCCCCACGAATGTTCGCCACACCGCACACCACCGGATTGGACTTGGGCATCAAGGTCAGCTTGGGGCATTGCAGCACCTCGCGCACCTTGAACACGTTGATCCCGTAGAGCTGCTGGCCGTCGAGACGGAACAACAGCAGCTCAAGGCGATTCTGCCCCACCAGTTGCGTACGCTGGTTCACCGAATCCATCACACCAGCCATGACTGCCCTCTCTGATCAAAGCCTCATCATCCGACGCCCACTCAGGAACAAACGGCACGAGCCTTGCTTTTTATACCGTTATGAAAGCACAAACGACATTTTTTCGACGCCTGACATCACAGTACCGCAGATTGCTCGCGGTGGTGTCCGTTTTATGCTGCCTGAACCCGAGCAACCCTGCTCTTGCGGAATCGGCGACCCTGCCTGATCAGCTTATCGGCGTGACCCAAGGCTTTCTTGAGTTCACGGTAGAAGACTATCTGGCCACCAGTCAAACCGAAGGGCGCTACGAGATCCAGGTCAACCAGCTGGACCCGCGCCTGCGCATGGCCGCCTGTGACAAGGAATTGACAGCCAGCCTGGAAAGCCCGGCGACACCGATCGGCCGGGTCACGGTGAAAATCCGCTGCGAAGGCAGCTCGCCATGGACCGTGTTCGTCCCGGCCCAGGTCAAATTGTATCGCGATGTGGTGGTGACCACCCGTCCGCTCAAGCGCGCCGGGATCATCGAGCCAGGCGACGTGGCGTTGCGCGAGCGGGATATCAGCCTGATCAACCAGGGCTTCCTGACGTCACCGGACCAGGCCATCGGACAGAAACTTGTCCGACCAATGGTCATGGACCAGGTCGTCACCCTGGTCCACTTGGAACAGGCGGAAGTGGTGCGCAAGGGCGATCAGGTGGTCATCAGCGCAACGAGCGGCGGCCTGGTGGTCAAGATGCCGGGCGAAGCCCTCTCCAACGGCGGCCTGAACGAGCAGATCCGGATCAAGAACCTCAATTCGCAGCGGGTCATCAAGGCTCGCGTCACCGCCCCCGGCCAGGTAGAGGTGGCTTTATAGATCGATAAGGCCACCTCGCAATAACTGGCGCCAGGCCGCCACTTTTCCTAAACTGTGGCCCAGACAGGGCTACAGCCTAGATGCAGACTCATTTTCAGATGAGGCTAAAGTTTTTCCGGGTATGGCCGAAAACAAGGCAAGCGTCCAAATACCCAGAGGTTTTTTATCATGGTCATCGATTTCAGTCGTTTGAATAACGCCCCGTCATTGACAGGCAGCACGCGCACCAGCGCCAACAAGGAAGCCGACAGCAGCGGCAAATCCTCGGCGGTGAACAGCCAGACCGAAGCGGTCGGCCAGAGCGGGGAATCGGTACACCTCAGCAATGAGGCTCAGCAGTTGCAAAAGATCACTGACAAGCTGCAGCAGCAGCCCGTAGTCAACAGCGCCCGTGTGGCCGAGTTGAAACAGGCGATCGCGGATGGCAGCTACAAGGTCGACAGCAACCGCGTCGCCAGCAAACTGCTCAACTTCGAAGCCCAGCGCTAGGCATCTGCCGGCGCGAGGCTTTTGGACGCTTAAAACCCAAGGCCAGCCATGCAAGACACCACTCTACTGCAACTGATCACCGAAGATTTTGCTCCAGCTCAAGATCTGCTCGAGCTGTTGCGCGCCGAGTCCCTGGCGCTCCATGGTCGCAACATGGTCGAGCTGGAAGATATTCTGGCGCGCAAGCAGGCGCTGATCATTCTGCTGGAACAGCATGGCCGCAAGCGCAGCCAGATTCTCGCCAGTCTCAACCTGCCCGCCAACCGCTCCGGCCTGGAACAACTGGCGGCACAGTCGAGCGTGGGCGGCGAACTGCTGAGCCAGAGCGAAGAACTCACCCGCATCCTGGCCGATTGCCAGGCCGCCAATGAACTCAATGGGCGCAACATCCAGGTTCAGCAAGCGACGACCGCAAACCAGTTGAAGATCCTGACCGGCGGCGAGCCTCCCGCACTTTATGATGCCCGCGGCTCGACGGCGAGGCTTGCGAAGCAACGCCCGCTGAGTCAGGCTTGAACCCAAACTGCTGCGCGCTCTGTTCAAGGCGCGTAACATGCTGGCAAAATGCTGGCTTTTGCGTGTAGTCGTATTTTGTCTGGAGATTGATGAACCGTGTCCAATGCCCCAAGCGCGGACGATGCTCCGCAGCCACCGAAGGTGCTAACCACGCCTCTGGAAATTTCCGCCAACCTGCGGATGCTGCAGGATAGCCATGACCCGTTGATCATCACGTTCCATGAACGCAGCCAGCGTTTCCAGAGTTTCGTGATCGATGTCGACCGGGATGCGGGCACTCTGGCCCTGGACGAAATGATGCCACGCGACGGTGAACGTTTCCTGGCAGCGGGTGAACCGTTCCGTGTCGAAGGCTTCCACGACGGCGTACGCATCACCTGGGAACAACCCCAGCCAATGACCGTCGACGAGACCAACGGTTGCTACCGTGGCTCAATGCCGGCCGAGGTGGTCTACCATCAGCGTCGCAACGCCTTCCGCGCCGCCCTGAAACTCACCGCGCTGGTCAACATCGAACTGGGCGGCGACAAGCTCAAGGCACCGATCAACGGCAAACTGCTGGATATCTCCGCCAGCGGCTGCAAGCTGCGCTTCGACGGCGATATTTCCGATCGCCTGCAACTGGGCCAGGTCTACGAGCGTTTTATCGCCGCCCTGCCCTTCGGCCCCATGACCGCTCCGGTGGAACTGCGCCATCTGCACTTCGAGGAAAGGATCAACACCACCTTCGCCGGCGTACGCTTCCACAACATGAGCGGCCTGGTACAACGCCAGGTCGAGCGCTTCGTCTACCAACTGCAACGTGAAGCACGGCGTTTCGACAAGGACGACGACTACTGAGTCTGACGCTGCCTTCACCCACAAAAAACGGGCCACCTGATGAGGGTGGCCCGTTTTTTTATCGACACTTTCAGTTGCTCGACTTATGCGCCGGCTCAGGGTCGGACTCGTCCACTTCGGCAACAGCCTCTGCCGCCGGCTCGGTGGACGCGACATCCGCGACCGATGGCGCTGCCGCCGGGTTGTCGCACATCTGGTCCAGCACCACCTGTTCGTCGACCCGCGGGTCGAGCGCCGCGCCGAGGGGCGACATGGCCTCCGGCATGACCACGTGCTGCAACGGCGCATCCTCGACCTGATGCAGATTGGTCACCGCCTTGGGTCGGATGCGCAGCACCAGGATGAGCGCGAAGAAGCTGAAGAACGCATAGAGCATCTGGCTGCCGAACAGCTTCATCAGCACGCCCGCCGCCAGCGGCCCGATGCTCGCGCCGACGCCATAGGTCACCAGCAGCATGGCGGTCAGCGAGACCCGCCGATCCCCCTCGATATGGTCGTTGGAGAACGCCACCGCCAACGGATACAGACAGAACTGCAGCAACGACACCATGAACCCGACGACGAACAGCACCTCCAATGGAGCCGTGGAGAATATCGCCAGCGGCAGGGACGTCAGCATCAACAGCATGGCGACACTGCGGATCAGCACCGCCCGGTCATAGCGATCGGAAAGCCAGCCCAGGGGCCACTGCACGAGAAAGCCGGCAAAGATGCAGCTACCCATGAACAGACCGACCTGCTCGGTGGAAAGCCCCTGCTGGGAAGCGTAGAGCGGCGCCAGACCGTAGAACGAGCCGACGATGATCCCCGCGCCCAGCACCGTGGTCAGCGACTGTGGCACACGCTTCATGAAGAAACGCGGCTCCAGCGGCGCCGGATGCAAGGGGGCCGGGTGAATCCGCCGGGTCATGGCCACCGGCACCAGGCACAATGCGAAGCACAGTGCGACCAGCATCAGCAACTCGGGACCGAGGGCAGGATGCATGACCAGGATCAGTTGCCCAAGCACCAGTCCGAGATAGGACGCGATCATGTAGCCACTGAAGACCACGCCACGCTGCCTGGCCTCGGCCTGTTCGTTGAGCCAACTCTCGATGACCATGTACTGGCACATCATTCCGAGGCCGACGATCATCCGCAGCAACAGCCAGGCCGGCAACCAGTTGACCAGTCCATGGCCCAGCACCGCCGCACCGACGATCCCGGCACATGTGGCATAGGCGCGGATGTGCCCGACACGGGCGATCAGCCGGTGGCCGATCTTGCCGCCCAGCACCAGGCCGAAGTAGTTGGCCGCCATCAGGGCACCCACCCACAGGCCGTCGACATGGTCGGCCGCCAGACGCAGGGCAAGGTAGGTACTCAGAAGGCCCGAACCGATCAGCATCATCAGCGAGGCAAAATAAAGCGCTCTAAAGGATTTCCAGATTTGGCGCATTGACGTTCCTGACGGCTCTTTGAATGAGGTTTCGGGCTACCCGGAAGATAGCCCGAAGCGGGAGTTACGTCTAAGCCTGGGCCGCCAGAACACGGCGTTCCCAGGGGCTGATTTCATCGAGGAAGCTGGTCAGCTCCATGGTTTTCGACGCGATATAGCCTTCGATGAACTCGCTGCCGAACAGCTCCCTCGCCAGCTGGCTGCGCTTGAGGCGCTCCAGTGCCGCGTGCAGGGTGCATGGCAGCGACAGGGCGTCCGGCACCTCGAACTCGCCCTGGATGGCCGGCGTCGGCTCCAGCCCATGCTCGATACCGTAAAGGCCCGCGGCCAGGCTGGCCGCAATCGCCAGGTACGGGTTGGCATCCGCTCCCGGCAGGCGGTTTTCCACACGCCGTGCCACGGGCGAACTGGCCGGAATCCGCAGGCCGGCCGCGCGGTTGTCATGGGACCAGCAGGCGTTGTTGGGCGACGCATACGGATGGCACAGGCGCTGGTAGGAGTTGACGTTCGGCGCGAACAGCGCAGTGAAATCCGCCATGCACGCCTGCTGCCCGCCGATGAAATGATGAAACATCGCGGTAGGCTCGCCGACGGCATCACTGAAGACATTTTTCCCGCTGCCGATGTCCACCAGGCTCTGGTGGATATGCATCGAACTGCCCGGGGTCTTCGCCAACGGCTTGGCCATGCACACCACGCTCAAGCCATGCTTGAGCGCCACTTCCTTGAGCAGATGCTTGAACAGGAAGGTCTGGTCGGCCAACAACAGCGGATCACCGTGCAACAGGTTGATCTCGAACTGGCTGACGCCCATCTCGTGCATGAAGGTATCGCGCGGCAGGCCCAGCGCCGCCATGCTTGCATAGACCTCGCTGAAGAACGGCCGCAAACCATTGTTGGAACTGACGCTGAAGGCCGAATGCCCCTCCTCGCGCCGCCCATCGAGGCCGACAGGCGGCTGGAACGGCTGAGTCGGATCGGTATTGGGCGCGAAGACGAAGAACTCCAGTTCGGTCGCCACCACTGGCGCCAGGCCACGTGCCGCATAGCGGGCGATGATCGCCTTGAGCTGGCCACGGGTCGACAGACAGGAGCTTTCCCCGGTCAATTCGTCCGCGTCACAGATCGCCAATGCACGGGGTTGCTGACTCCACGGCAGGCGGTGGATCTGCCGCGGGTCGGCCGTCAGGGCCAGGTCGCCATCATCGCTGCCGTAGAAACGCGCCGGTGGATAGCCGCCCATGATGCACTGCAGCAGCACCCCGCGCGCCAGTTGCAAACGTCGCCCCTCCAGGAAACCCTCGGCGGTCATCACCTTGCCCCGCGGCACGCCATTGAGGTCAGGCGTGACACATTCAATCTCATCAATGCCGGTCAATCGCTGCGCGAGCGAGTTCTGGCCTTCGCTAGTCATGACTCAATCCTTGTTTTTATAGAAGCCGCGAACGGCGCCCCGTACAAAATACGCACCAGCTGTTCGGGATTTCAAGCAGGGACGAGGAAAAAGCCTGACTCAGGGAAGATAGAGACTGAACAGCGCACCACCCAGGGTACCGCCGTTGCTGAGTTCGATACGCCCGCGTACGCCGTTGCGCTCGTGCAACGCAGCGATCCTTGCGGCGAAATACAGGCCCAGGCCAGTGCTGCCCGTGGTCGGATTGATGCCCTGTACATAGTCCATCTGGCGTTCGAGCATCTGCGCCGGGAAACCGGGGCCATCGTCATTGATGTTCAGCACCAGTTGCTCGTTTTCCTCGCGGACATTGATCAGCAAGGCATGGCAAGCGAAACGAATGGCATTGGTGACGATATTGCCCACCACCGAACCGATCAGCTCGCGATCGAAAAAGCCCAGCGGGCTGAAGTCGTCGACTTCATAACTGGCAACGATGCCACGACTGTTCAGGACCTCCTGACGGCACGCCAGTTGCGCGCCAATGAAGTCATCCATGTCGTGATAATCGGGCCGCAACGGCAACTGGTTGACGCCCAGCTTGTACAACCCCAGCAACTGCACCAGCATGCTGTTGAGGTGCGCGAACTCATACTCGATCACCGCACGCTCGGGGTTCTCCCGCTGCGCCGCGGGCAGGTGGCTCTGCCACTGGCCGTGGGCCTGGATCAGCATCGCCAGCGAGTTTTTCATGTCATGCACGGTCGAGGCGATCACCGTGGAGAAATCCAGCCCCTGGTCCTTGTCGCTCATTCGCCAAACGCCCGGCTGCGCAATTTCTGATACCTCTCATAACGTGGATCGCTGTCCGGCATCTTGCCGACCATTTTCAGGCAGGCCCGGCACTCTTCGAGGATTGCCGCATCGGAAGTCTTCTGGGCGGTCACCAGCAGGGCCTGCGCAGCATTGAGGGCGATACTGATATTTTTCGGCTGCAGGGCCAGCGCCTTGCGGAACAGTGCCTGCGCTTCCTCCAGGTTGCCGCTCTTGTAGCTGCGCACGCCCTGGACGTTGAGGTCGATGGCGGCCTTGCCGCTGCCGAGGATCTCCGGGTCATCGGTCAGCTTGGCGATGCCTTTCATCACCGCCGGGTCGTCACCATAGATCTCCACGCAGTTCTTGAGCATCGAGGCACCGGCCTCGGCCTGCCCCAGTTGCTGCAGTTGCTTGGCCACCAGCAAGGCGGCGTCGGCACTCAGGAAGTTCTCCATACCCTCCAGGCGTGCCATCGCCTGCTCGGTGAGCTTGTCGGCGGTTTCGGCATCGTTGAGCAGCAGGCTGGTGGCCTTCATCAGCCGGGCACGCACCTGCAACCCCGGATCGTTGGCGTTTTCCTTGGCGACGGTGCTGAGTGTCTGGTTGATCTCCAGCCGCGTACGTGTGTCCAGCCCACGTTCGCTGCCCTTGCTGATCAACGCGTGAGCCAGGCCCAGGTTGCTTTCCGGATCCTTGTAACGCGATTGCTCGCCCTGGGCGACAGCTTGGCGATAGGCCCGGGAAGCCCCCTCGAAATCCTCGTTGGCCAAGGCCAGCTTGCCCAGCAATGACTGCCGACGTACGGCCAATGGAGACAGGCGCACGGCCTCTTCCAGCACGCTCTGGGCACGTCGGGTTTCCCCCTGCTGGACCAGCACGTCGGCGAGCCCGTCGTAGAGGGCTGGCATCATCGGGAATGCCTTGAGTGCGGTTTCGTACAATTCCTTGGCCTGAATCATCTGACCACGCTTGTAGAGCAGTTGCCCCAGCATGGCATAAGCCCATGGCAACGGGCGATCATTGAGGATGCCATTGAGGAAGCGCTCCAGCGGCTCATTCTGGCCGAGGGCACGCATTGCATCGGCACGATAACGCAGACACAGCGGGGCGAAACGGGTGTCCTGCTGGGTGAGCCGGGTACAGGCGGCCAACACTTCGGCCGGTTTGTCACGGTCGAGCGCCTGCATGATCGGCTTGAGCAGGTTCTTGCGCTGGACCAGCTTTTCCAGGCGCTGGGCCAGGCTGGCGCGGTTGAACGGTTTGGTCAGATAGGCGTCAGGCTCGTGCTCCAGGGCACTGAGGACCATGGCCTGGCTGCTTTCGGCGGTGACCATGACAAAGATGCTTTCATGGCTGATCAGCTTGTCGACCATCAGGTCTTCGAGAACCTGCTGACCATTCTTGCGGCCATCGCCAAGGTGGTAATCGTGCAGGATGAAGTCGTAGCGCTTCTGCGCGCACATGCGCAACGCCTGTTCTCCGGTGTCGGCGGTGTCCACTTCCTTGACGCCCAACTCCCGCAGCATGGACCTGACTGAACTGCGAAAATCGGAGAAATCGTCGACGATCAGAAAGCTTTTTTGGTGATACGCCAGCATCGAGATTCCTGTCATGGGAAATAGAAGAGGGCCCGAAGGCTATTGCAAGCACGGACCCACTTCACTGTCGCTTTCGCGAGCAGATAATAACTAAAGGCAAACTGCCACTAATCGATTTTACACCAACCTGTCATCGCATTGAGTGGCCCCGGCCTGATATTCAATCCAAGGGTAGCCGATGTACAGGTGGTGCTTTCCATCAAGTGACGCAAGACACAAGGCCCCTTGCGCAACTCATAGCCATCGCTAGTCAGGATATCGCCCGCAGTTGGCCAAACCTGAGGGTTGCCCGGTATCGAAGGAGAAAAAAGCATGCAGGGCTGCTGGTACAGACGGGGTGCCGAGCACACCCTGCGTGGAGGACGGCGTACTGTAGGAGCCGGCGGTGCGGCGATCCGACTTGCCCGCGAACGGGCCCTCAAGCCCTGCACCGGACGTTTCAACGCCGGTTTCAACACCGCAAAAGACAAAACCCCTACCTGCCTGCGCAGATAGGGGTTTTGGAATTTAATCTTGACGATGACCTACTCTCACATGGGGAAACCCCACACTACCATCGGCGATGCATCGTTTCACTTCTGAGTTCGGGATGGGATCAGGTGGTTCCAATGCTCTATGGTCGTCAAGAAATTCGGTAGCCAGCTCGTTGCCTGGGCAACGCTCCAGCGAATCGGGTACGTGACAGTCTTTGGTGCTTTGTGCGTGGCAAACTTTCGGTTCACTTCGTCTTCATACACCGCAATCTGCTCATTCGACGCAAATTGCTTGGGTGTTATATGGTCAAGCCTCACGGGCAATTAGTATGGGTTAGCTCAACGCCTCACAGCGCTTACACACCCCACCTATCAACGTCGTAGTCTTCGACGGCCCTTCAGGGAACTCAAGGTTCCAGTGAGATCTCATCTTGAGGCAAGTTTCCCGCTTAGATGCTTTCAGCGGTTATCTTTTCCGAACATAGCTACCCGGCAATGCCACTGGCGTGACAACCGGAACACCAGAGGTTCGTCCACTCCGGTCCTCTCGTACTAGGAGCAGCCCCTCTCAAATCTCAAACGTCCACGGCAGATAGGGACCGAACTGTCTCACGACGTTCTAAACCCAGCTCGCGTACCACTTTAAATGGCGAACAGCCATACCCTTGGGACCGGCTTCAGCCCCAGGATGTGATGAGCCGACATCGAGGTGCCAAACAC
>NZ_CP183808.1:3550000-4102500 GCF_048568395.1 Pseudomonas sp. COR18 | reverse complement strand
CAAAACCGCCAATCCAAAGCCCGCTCGCTGCTGCAGGAGGGAGGAGCCTGGGTGTTGTGTCATGTGCAGGCCCCTATTAAAAGGCAAAAGCGGAACAGCCCCCCCAAACAAGCAGAAGGCCGGCCCACCTCCTGCCATCAAACGATCTTCAGTGCCTTCAGGATAACCAGCGACTTATCGCCAAATGCCTCGGCCTGGGCCAGCAACTCCGCAGTATTCTCTTCGGCAGTGGTAAGGGCCCGTCCATCCTTGACGATCCCCTCCCCCTGGGAACTGATGATGCCCCACGCAAACTGCGCCCACTCAGCAGGGTGTTTTTTACCCTGCATGATCGATATCAGGAACAGTTGCCCGAAACGACTGATCGACACGCCACCTCCCGTCAACGGGCTGGCCAGGGTCGATATCGGGTTGTTGAACAGCGAACGTTTGCACAGATGCAGGTTCAGAGCACTGCAATTGGCCTGCACCAGCTTTTCGGCAGCCTCGCTCTGGCAGGGTGCCGCCACCCCCATGCCGACCAGTACCGTTACCGCCTGCTCCAGGTCGCCATAGGCCATCGAAGGCACAGCCCCCAACAACTGCCGCAAGGTTTTCGGCGCATAGGCCTTCGCCGCCAGCGCTTCGAGCACAGGGCCGTATATCTCTGACTGCAATGTCGCTTCACCGGCCGGCCCCTTGACACTACCCGGAACGGTCTCCGCTGCCTGCAACAGGACAAAGCGGGTATTGAGCATACCCTCGCGCTGCTCTGCAGCAGACAATCTGATAGCGCCGCGCTGGTACAGATCCCGACGGAAATGCTGATTGACGAAATAGTCACGCGCCTGCTCGCGCATGACCGGCTGCTCGATCCCTTCCAGGAAATCCATGCCTTCACCGGTCAGGTTGAGCGGGTCCACCGAATCGAGTGGCACGGCGGTCGTGGCATAGTCGAGTTTGGCCGCGGACAGGGCATCCACCACATCGGTGAAATACATGCAGTTCCAGTCGCGGTTGAAATATTCATGGGCAACATACTGGCGATTCTGCCCCTTGACGCCCTGCAACTTGGCAACGACGTTCGGAGCCGCCTCGGCGTACAGGGGATTTGCCGCCAACAACGCCTCAGAAAATTGCAGCGCTGCATCTATACGTTCGGCCGGCGGCATCGAGGCATTGGAGGCAAATCGGTCGTGGAGACGGAACAACTGGCGCAACGGTGCCGACGGCGACCACCCCGGAAAACAGTTGTAGCTGACATACAGCAGCCCACCTGGCTTGAGATACCGCCGGGCGAACTCGACAATCAATTTCTGATTATCGCGACTGACCCAGGTCCAGATGCCATGCAGGCTGATACTGTCGAACTGCGGCAGGTCATCGCGTGCCAGCAACTGCTCGAAGCTGTCGTCATACAGCCGGGCATTGCTCCCGCTGGCCACTGCCAAGGTATTGGCATGCGCAGTCTGTGCCGGATGAAAATCGTTACCGACATAACATCCCGGGTTGGCCGCCGCATGAATATTGATCGACACACCCTGGCCAAAGCCCAGCTCACAATGATAGGCACTTGCGCTCTCCAGGGTTGCGAAACCACGCAACAACAAGCAGTAGCGCTGGAAGACGGGGTTGATCTCCCGGCTATAGCTGTAGGTGTACCCCTCATCGGTGAAATAACCGTCGTTCCACGCTTCACTCATGGCCTGCTTCCTTCCTGGCAGTCGAGAACAGAAAACTCCTTCTATATAAGAGGTAGCCGCTACACATCACAAGCAGAACGATCAGAGTATCGCTCCTACGGATGTCAGTCATAGCGACCAGGGTCTGTACGAAATGTTTTCGAGCGAAGGCCAGGCAAGGCGAAAACCGGCGAACAAGCACACACCGGGCCCTAACCCGGCCGGCCGCTATCCTCTCGGGGCGAACGGCCAAAAAAAGCCTTGTAGGCGCGACTGAACGCCGCCTCCGACTCATAGCCAATCGCGAAGCCGATCTCGCCGATTCGGCTGTCATGTTTCGACAACATCGTTTTCGCCAACGTGAGCCGCCATTCATTCTGGTAACGCAGCGGCGAGCGCCCAACCAATGCGCTGAACCGATCACAGAAATTGGAGCGCGACATGCCGGCAACCTCCGCCAGCGCGTCAATGCGCCATTGTTGCCCGGGACTTCCGTGGATAGCCCTGAGCGCACGGGCTATACGCGCGTCCGATAGGCCACCCAGCCAGCCTGACGCGGCGTTCTGCCGGACCCATGTTCGCAACATGCGGATAACGGTAAGGTCGATAAGGCGCGAAACCATCAGCGCACCGCCAGGTTGAGTGTCATTGGCTTCGAGCAACATGAAATGCAGGATGCCTTCAGCCCAGGCCACAGCTTCGGCCTTGCGGATATGGATCAATCGGGGCAGGGCAAACAGCATGGCCTGGAAACTGCTCGCATCGAACCAGAATCGGCAGATCACCACGGCCACAGGCCCCTTGCTGGCCATGATCCTTATCCCGGAGGAATCATGAGGAAGCAGAATGAGATCGCCCTGCTCCAGCGTCGCGATCGCCTGCCCCCCTTCCTCGAGCTGTAACTCTCCGCTCTGCAGCACGCAAATGTGCGCACTCTTCTCATCAAGGTCGAGGCATTGCCCACTCGCCAAGACGCAGGAATAGACCCGGTCCCCGGTCAGACGAATCTGCGCAAGCACCTGGGACAGCAGATCGCCCGTGGCCAGGCCCTCCAGTTGCATTTCCGGATGAATGATCAAGTTTTCGCGGGGATTCATCATGTCTGGCCGGCCGCGCCTTTATTAAGCTGCCCCGAAATCATAACGCGCTGACGCAACTGAAACGAAGTCCTCCAACGCTGGCCGTTTATGCACATCGTCCAATCACGTGGAAAAATCAAATGTCTGGAATCTCCCCCCTCGGCTGGATACACACGCTTGGCAGCCTACCTGCCATCCCACTGGCAATCCACATGTTCATCCGCCACGGCCGTATCGTCCCTCGTTCCACGCCCGGACTGCTCTATTTGGCGTCGATGCTGATCGGCGGCTTCACTGTCTTCCTGGTCGCTCATCAACCCGTCAGTAAAATCGTGGGCGTCATCACGATTGCATTGCTGCTGGCCGGCTATGGCGTTGGCAGCATCAACTGGCTGGGACGGGCCCGCCATTATCTGGAAACCATTTGCCTGAGCCTGACCGCGTTTTTCCTGATGCTACCCACCGTCTCCGAAACGCTGCGCCGAGTGCCAGACGGACATCCGTTCGTCACCGATCTGAAATCGCCGATACTGCTGGGAGCCCAGGGTGCCATCGCTGTAGTGCTGGTTGTGGGACTGAGCGCACAAATGATTTATCTGCGCAGGAGAGGGGGAAACTTTGCCTAGCGCGCACCGGGAGGCGCCGTGTAGGCAATTCAGGCTCGGCGTGCAGGCTGCGAGACTGTGTTGATGGTGTCCCAGGGCAGGTTCGAACTGCCAACCTTCCCCTTAGGAGGGGGATGCTCTATCCAATTGAGCTACTGAGACAACGAGCGTCTACCCGAACAGGCGACGCGACGGACGGCGTGCATGTTAACGGGCACGCCGACGTTTGTCATGTCATCCATGGGCTTTTTAACGGTAAGTCGCCTCTGTGGGTGCCACAAGACACTGTCGCCACTGATAGCAGGGACATCGCCTTCCCACTCACGCTCGTCGGTCGGAAAAGGCCCTGGTTGCCCTGCTTCGGACCGTTCGTCCACTAGAAAATCAGCCATTTGCCACTATCCTTCAACAATAGAGGCAAAAGGCCAGATCACCGCGTAGCATATGCGGCAGGAAGGCTCGTAGCCTTCAGACTGGCTTGGGATGGCCGATCAGAGCACCGCACCGGCGAAAACTTTCAAACCAGTGCGCATTTCTGATAATTGGTGCTGGCATATCGCCTTTATCCAGTTCAATATTTGTCACAGAATTGACGCCAATGATCTGGCAAATTTGAGGCATGATGCGGGCCTCATCTCAATTCAGGTTGAACATTTGGCAAAGCATGCTGTCCTACTGACATCCTGCGGCCAATTCCGAGAACCGCTCCCCTGAACTAACCGGTTTAAAACTATGCGCCCATTGAAACAGGCAATTTATTCCAGCCGTACAGCTGACAAATTCGTCGTGCGTCTGCCCGATGGAATGCGGGAACGCATCGCCGACGTGGCTCGTAACCACCACCGCAGCATGAATTCCGAGATCATTGCACGCCTGGAGCAGAGTCTTATTCAGGAAGGTGCCTTGGGCGACGAGCTCAGCATGCGTCTGGACAGCCCGGAGCTGTCCCTGCATGAGCGCGAGCTGCTGCAACGCTTCCGTCAATTGTCCCATCGTCAGCAGAATGCCCTGGTGTCGCTGATTGCACACGACGCCGAAATGGCCGCAGACGCCAGCTGATTCATCCCTGAAAGCTCAAGCCAGCCTCGTGCTGGCTTTTTTTTGCGTCAAATTCGGGAAGGTCCCGGGAAAAGCCCGGGAACCTGGAGAGGTGATGCAACCAGAAGGCCGCGCCCGGAGACTCAGAGCAGGAAAAGTGTCGCCAACCCGAGGAAGATGAAGAAGCCGCCACTGTCGGTCATGGCAGTGATCATGACGCTGGAGCCCATCGCCGGATCGCGCCCCAGACGCGCCAGCGTCATCGGAATAAGCACCCCCATCAAGGCCGCCAACAACAGGTTCAGCGTCATTGCGGCCGTCATGACCACCCCCAGCGACCAACTGCCATACAGCACATAGGCCACGACGCCGATCACGCCCCCCCAGATCAGACCGTTGAGCAGCGCCACCGCCAACTCCTTGCGCATCAGCCGCGAGGTATTGCCGGTACTGACCTGGTCCAGGGCCATCGCACGCACAATCATGGTGATGGTCTGGTTACCGGAGTTGCCACCAATCCCCGCAACGATAGGCATCAACGCAGCCAGCGCCACCAGCTTCTCGATAGAACCCTCGAAAAGACCGATCACCCGCGAGGCGATGAAGGCGGTGATCAGGTTGATCGCCAACCACGCCCAGCGGTTACGCAAGGACTTCCAGACCGAGGCGAAGATATCTTCCTCTTCCCGCAGACCCGCCATGCTGAGGACTTCGCTCTCACTCTCCTCACGAATCAGGTCGACCATCTCGTCAATGGTCAAACGGCCGATCAGCTTGCCGTTCTTGTCGACCACCGGTGCCGAAATCAGGTCATAACGCTCGAAGGCCTGCGCCGCGTCATAGGCATCCTCATCCGGATGAAAACTGACCGGATCGCTGGCCATGACATCGGCCACCTGCTTTTCGGGATCATTGACCAGCAACCGCTTGATCGGCAGCACGCCCTTGAGCACGCCGTCATAGTCCACGACAAACAGCTTGTCGGTGTGCCCCGGCAGCTCCTTGAGCCGGCGCAGGTAACGCAATACGACTTCCAGGCTGACGTCTTCACGGATGGTGACCATCTCGAAGTCCATCAGCGCGCCGACCTGCTCCTCGTCATAGGACAACGCGGAGCGAACGCGCTCACGCTGCTGACCGTCGAGAGCTTCCATCAGCTCATGCACGACGTCCCGTGGCAGTTCAGGCGCCAGGTCGGCGAGTTCGTCAGCATCCATCTCCTTGGCCGCGGCCAGGAGTTCGTGATCGTCCATGTCGGCGATCAGCGTTTCACGAACAGCGTCGGATACTTCGAGCAGAATATCGCCGTCGCGCTCGGCCTTGACCAGTTGCCAGACCGTCAGGCGATCATCCAGGGGCAAGGCTTCAAGAATATGAGCGACGTCTGCGGAGTGCAGATCATCGAGCTTGCGCTGCAGCTCGACGAGATTCTGCCGGTGGACCAGGTTCTCCACCCGATCCTGATGATGACCTTCCTGACGATGGGTCAGGTCCTCGACCACCCGCTGACGATGCAGCAGCTCGACGACTTGAGCCAGGCGGTCCTGCAAGCTTTCTTGAGATTTCTTTACTTCGATTTCGGTCATAGGCGAACTCCACTCCCAGCAGTGGAACACGCCGGAAGGATCAATCAGTCAATTCTTGATTGGTAAAGCGAAATACTGAGTAACTACTGGGTAAGTCCATGGAGGTTTTCCACAAGCCCCGGCGGGGCTGACGGGCGCAATCATACACTGCCTCAGACGCTTTAACGGCAAAAATCTTGGCAAGAACAAGCGCTTGCGAGAAAAGCCGGACATTCTTCAGCTGCTTTTGAATTCGACGACGCATCCCGAAAAGAAAACACACGCCCGCTGTAAAAGCCCGCAACTAGGCTTTAGCAACGACCGTCATGGAGGACCCTCGATGCCACCAAGAACCTGCTGCCTGCTGATCCCCCTGGCGCTGTACCAGCCTCCCGGCGCGAGCGCCGCGATGGTGCAGCGTTGCGAAGACGCCAGCGGCCACATCACCTTCACCACACTGGGCTGCCCCCACGACGCCCACCTGCGAACGCAACGCGCAGACAATCACGCACCCGGCAGCAAGCCCCTGCCCACCAGACAGCAACCGGCATCCCGGGAAATCTCTCCAACGCCCCGGGAGCTGATCGTAGTGGGCGAACATGACGATGGATGTGGCAACCTGCTGGATGCACGCTCACGCCGCCAGGCTGTCATCCAGCAACAGGTGCGCCCCGGCATGAATCGCCAGGAAGTGGAAAGCGCCCTGGGCAAGCCGGACAAGATAAGTACAAGCAACAGTACCACGCGCTATCACTACAACCTGAAGAAAGGTCGCAGCAGCCAGGTGCAGTTCGATGAAAGAGGATGCGTCAAACGCTAGAAAGCAAGAAGCCCGCAACATGTGCGGGCTTCTTGGTGTATGGTGCACTCGACAGGATTCGAACCTGTGACCGCTCGGTTCGTAGCCGAGTACTCTATCCAGCTGAGCTACGAGTGCATTTTGTGTTTTTAGACCAGACCACAACTGGTTGAAGCCACGTAATCCGTATTGCTACCGATGACGCTTAAATGGTGCACTCGACAGGATTCGAACCTGTGACCGCTCGGTTCGTAGCCGAGTACTCTATCCAGCTGAGCTACGAGTGCATTTGTTGCCGCGCATTATAGGTCGTCAAATCTTTTTGTAAAGCACTTTTTCTAGTAATTTCAACAACTTACAGAAGAAGCCAGATCGTAACGCACTAAGCAAATAATGGCGGAGAACGGGGGATTCGAACCCCCGACACCCTTTTGAGGTGTACTCCCTTAGCAGGGGAGCGCCTTCGGCCACTCGGCCAGCTCTCCGCAACACGGGGCGTATATTAACCAGCTTTTTCCCCGTTTGCAAACAAAAAAAACGAGAAAAATTAATGGCTTGGTTCTTCGTCCTTCTCTTTCTTGATCCGCAGGTAGATTTCCTCACGGTGGACGGCCACTTCCTTGGGGGCGCTGACACCAATACGCACTTGATTTCCTTTGACGCCGAGCACGGTCACAGTGATTTCGCCATCACCAATGATCAGGCTTTCTGCGCACCGACGAGTCAGAATCAACATACCTATCTCCTCACGCATTTCAGTTCAGGGACAACACAGTCTGCAAAAAAAAGGGCTTCGGCCTACACCCAAGATAGCCATAGCCCTACGCCCCTAAGTATTGACGAGAGCGGGCAAAAGAACAGCGCTTGCCCACACTTATCAAAAAATACAAAGGGCGCGGTTCAACCGCGCCCTTTGGAGTAACGCAATCACTCGCCCTGTCGGGCCGGAGCGTCCAGCTCGAACGCCGTGTGCAGTGCACGTACGGCCAGCTCCAGGTACTTCTCCTCGATCACCACCGAAACCTTGATTTCGGAAGTGGAGATCATCTGGATATTGATGCTTTCCTTGGCCAGTGCCTCGAACATGCGGCTGGCAACGCCCGCGTGGGAGCGCATGCCGACACCGACGATCGAGACCTTGGCAATCCTGGTGTCGCCAATCACTTCCCGGGCGCCGATTTCACGCGCGGTGTTCTCCAGTACATTCTGCGCCGACTGGTAGTCGTTGCGGTGTACGGTGAAGGTGAAGTCGGTGGTGTTATCGTGCGAGACATTCTGCACGATCATGTCGACTTCGATGTTGGCGGCACTGATCGGGCCGAGAATCTTGAAGGCCACGCCCGGAGTATCGGGCACGCCACGGATGGTCAGCTTGGCTTCATCGCGGTTAAAGGCGATGCCGGAAATGATCGGCTGTTCCATGGATTCCTCTTCATCAATAGTAATGAGGGTACCCGGACCCTCCTTAAAGCTGTGCAGAACGCGCAGCGGAACGTTGTACTTGCCGGCGAACTCGACTGCGCGGATCTGCAGGACCTTGGAGCCGAGGCTGGCCATTTCCAGCATTTCCTCGAAGGTGATCTTGTCCAGGCGCTGAGCCGACGCGACGACCCGCGGGTCGGTGGTGTAGACCCCATCGACGTCAGTGTAGATCTGGCATTCGTCAGCCTTCAGGGCCGCGGCCAGTGCCACACCGGTGGTGTCGGACCCCCCACGACCGAGCGTGGTGATATTGCCGTTCTCGTCAACACCCTGGAAGCCGGCGACGACAACCACACGACCTTCCTTCAGATCAGCACGAATCTTCTGATCGTCAATCTGCAGGATGCGTGCTTTAGTGTGAGCACTGTCGGTCAGGATCCGCACCTGGTTACCGGTATACGACACCGCTGGCACGCCGCGCTTCATCAGCGCCATGGCCAGCAACGCGATGGTCACCTGCTCACCAGTGGAAACGATCACATCCAGTTCGCGTGGAACCGGCTGGTTCTCGCCACTGATTTGTTTGGCCAGATCGATCAGGCGATTGGTTTCGCCGCTCATCGCAGACAGCACAACCACCAGGTCATCGCCGGCTTCGCGGAATTTCTTAACCTTGTCGGCGACCTGCTCGATTCTCTCGACAGTGCCGACTGAGGTGCCTCCAAATTTCTGTACGATCAAAGCCATTTCTAAGCCGCCTCAGCCCGTAAAGGGGCGCCCATTAATCATTCAAACCACAGCCTCGCTGCCTATCACCAGGCGCTGTAGAAAATGTATCTGCGCTCGCCCAGGCTGCGTTGAAAACCGGTTCGCCATGCTCATTGACTCAAGTCAACTGCGCTTGCTCGCCGGTTTTCGCCTGGCCTGGCTTTCGCCCGAAAACATTTCGTACAGCCCTTGGACGATAGGCATTTGCGCGAAGCCTTAAACGCCCTGCTCGACAAATGGCACGGTCAGGGCCAGTGCGGCGTCCAGCGCCGAGGCGTCGGTACCGCCGCCCTGCGCCATATCCGGACGACCACCGCCCTTGCCACCCACCGCCGCAGCGGCCTGTTTCATCAGATCACCGGCTTTGAGTTGGCCGGTCAGGTCTTTGGTCACGCCAGCAACCAGCACGACCTTTTCCTCATGGACACTGCCGAGCAGGATCACTGCGCGGCCGAGTTTGTTTTTCAGCTGATCGACCAGTGCCAGCAGGGCCTTGCCATCCTGGCCGTCCAGGCGTGCGGCCAGTACTTTCACACCCTTGACGTCCCGGGCCTGGGCCGACAGGTCGTCACCCGCAGCGCTCGCGGCCTTGGCCTGCAATTGCTCGAGTTGTTTTTCCAGCAGGCGGTTGCGCTCCAGCACAGCCGACAGCTTGTCGATCAGGTTGTCGCGATTGCCCTTGATCAGGTTCGCGGCTTCCTTGAGTTGCTCTTCAGCGGCATTCAGGTAGGCCAGCGCCGCAGCACCGGTCACCGCCTCGATACGCCGCACACCCGACGCCACACCACCTTCGCTGATGATCTTCAGCAGGCTGATGTCGCCGGTCCGGTTGGCGTGGATACCGCCACACAGCTCGACGGAGAAGTCACCGCCCATGCTCAGCACGCGAACGGTATCCCCGTATTTCTCGCCGAACAGCGCCATCGCGCCTTTCTTCTTCGCGGTGTCGATGTCGGTTTCTTCGGTTTCCACCACCGAGTTCTTGCGGATCTCGGCGTTGACGATATCTTCCAGAGCCTTGATCTGTTCCGGCTTGATCGCTTCGAAATGGCTGAAGTCGAAGCGCAGGCGCTGGCTGTCAACCAGCGAGCCTTTCTGTTGTACGTGCTCACCCAGGACCTGGCGCAGCGCGGCGTGCAGCAGGTGGGTGGCCGAGTGGTTCAGCGAGGTGGCGTGACGCACCTCGGCGGCGACCTGGGTCTCGACCTCGGCACCGACCAGCAGGCTGCCCTGGGCCAGAACGCCATGGTGCAGGAAAGCGCCACCGGTCTTGGTGGTATCGCGCACGTCGAAACGACCGGCAACCGCCTTGAGGTAGCCGCAATCGCCAACCTGACCGCCCGATTCGGCATAGAACGGCGTCCGGTCCAGGACCACGACCCCCTCTTCACCTTCATTCAAGACGTCCACCGACTGCCCTTCTTTATAGAGCGCGACCACTTTCGCCGCACCGCTGGTGGCGCTGTAGCCGGTGAACTCGGTGGCCACGTCGACCTTGACCAGGCTGTTGTAGTCCATGCCGAAGGAGCTGGCGGAACGGGCACGCTCGCGCTGGGCTTCCATCTCGCGCTCGAAACCGTCCTCGTCGAGGGTCAGGTTGCGTTCGCGGGCGATGTCACCGGTCAGGTCCATCGGGAAACCGTAGGTATCGTAGAGCTTGAACACCACGTCGCCAGGAACGATATTGCCCTTGAGCTCAGCCAGGTCCTGTTCGAGGATCTTCAGGCCCTGCTCCAGGGTCTTGGCGAACTGTTCCTCTTCAGCCTTGAGCACACGTTCGATGTGCGCCTGCTGGGATTTCAGCTCGGGGAAGGCCTCGCCCATCTCGGCCACCAGCGCGGCAACGATCAGATAGAAGAAGCTGCCCTTGGCGCCCAGCTTGTTGCCGTGACGGCAGGCACGACGAATGATCCGGCGCAGCACATAACCGCGACCTTCGTTGGACGGCAGCACGCCATCGGCGATCAGGAAGCCGCAGGAACGGATGTGGTCGGCGACCACTTTCAGCGAAGCCTGGTTGTCGTTGGCACAACCGATGGCCTGCGCCGAAGCGCTCAGCAGACTCTGGAACAGGTCGATCTCGTAGTTGGAGTGCACGTGCTGCAGCACCGCGCTGATCCGCTCCAGACCCATGCCGGTGTCCACCGACGGTGCTGGCAGCGGGTGCAATACGCCGTCGGCGGTGCGGTTGAACTGCATGAACACGTTGTTCCAGATCTCGATGTAGCGGTCGCCGTCCTCTTCCGGCGAGCCGGGTGGGCCGCCCCAGATGTCGGCGCCGTGATCGTAGAAGATCTCGGTGCAAGGACCGCACGGGCCGGTGTCGCCCATGGTCCAGAAGTTGTCGGAGGCGTAGGGCGCGCCCTTGTTATCGCCGATACGGACCATGCGCTCGGCCGGTACGCCGACTTCCCTGGTCCAGATATCGTAGGCTTCGTCATCGCTGGCGTAGACCGTGACCCAGAGCTTTTCCTTGGGCAGGTTCAGCCACTTTTCGGAGGTCAGGAAGGTCCAGGCGAAGGTGATGGCGTCGCGCTTGAAGTAGTCGCCGAAGCTGAAGTTGCCCAGCATTTCGAAGAAAGTGTGGTGACGAGCGGTATAACCGACGTTTTCCAGGTCGTTGTGCTTGCCGCCGGCGCGAACGCACTTCTGGCTGCTGACCGCGCGGGTGTAGGCGCGTTTTTCCTGCCCCAGGAAACAATCCTTGAACTGGTTCATCCCCGCGTTGGTGAACAACAGGGTCGGGTCGTTGCCCGGGATCAAAGAGCTCGAGGCGACACGGGTGTGGCCCTGCTCTTCGAAGAAGCGAAGGAAGGCTTCACGGATTTCTGCGCTTTTCATAGGTTCTTCCACGGAGTCTGCAGCCGGAGGCAAGTGCATCACGTCTGAATGGATTTGCGACTTGCAAAGGGCCGCATTATATCGGCCCTGCGCCCTGGGTACAGTGTGTTTATACGATAGAAACCCTCAATTGGACGGCCTGCAGGCTCATTGGCGGTTAAATTCGGCCAATACCGCGACCACCTGCTCGATTTGTGTACGATTGACGTCCATGTGCGTGACCATCCGCAAGCGCGGCGCGGCGCTCAGGCGTACCCCGCGCTCGGCGGCAAACGCCTTGAGCGCCTCGGCCCGGGTACCCAGGTCAGCGTAAACCATGTTGGTCTGCACTGCCTCGACGCGATAGCCGGCGTCACGCAGCCCGTCGGCCAGGTGCCGCGCATTGGCGTGATCGTCGACCAGGCGTTCGACCTGATGCTCCAGGGCGTACAGCCCCGCCGCCGCCAGCAGGCCGGCCTGACGCATGCCGCCACCGACCATCTTGCGCAGCCGCCGCGCCTTGCCGATCAGTTCCTCGCTGCCGCACAGCACCGAGCCGACCGGCGCCCCCAGCCCCTTGGACAGGCAGACCGACACCGAATCGAAATGCCGGGTGATCTCTCGCGCATCGATCCCCAGCCTGACTGCCGCGTTGTAAAGACGGGCACCGTCCAGGTGCAGGGCCAACCCCTGCTCACGGGTCAGGCTGCGGGCCGCCGCCAGGTATTCCAATGGCAGCACCTTGCCCTGCATGGTGTTTTCCAGGGCCAGCAGGCGGGTGCGGGCAAAGTGGAAGTCATCGGGCTTGATCGCCGCCCGCACCTGCTCGAGGTCCAGCGAGCCATCGGCCTGCACCTCCAGCGGCTGCGGCTGGATCGAACCGAGCACCGCGGCACCACCGCCTTCGTACTTGTAGGTATGGCATTGCTGACCGACGATGTACTCGTCGCCCCGGCCGCAGTGAGCCATCAGCCCGAGCAGGTTGCTCATGGTCCCGGAAGGCACGAACAGCCCTCGGGCGAACCCCAGCCGGGCGGCCAGCTCGCTCTCGAGCCGATTGACCGTCGGATCCTCGCCATACACATCGTCCCCCAGGGGCGCATTCGCCATGGCGGCGCGCATGCCGGCGCTGGGTTGGGTAACCGTGTCACTGCGAAGATCGATGACAGTCATGAAACAGGCCTCGTCATGAAGGGTGAGATCGGGAACGTCCCGTTCGAAAGCCATTACTGCGGTCATGGCCCGCGATAATCAAGCACTGCCGTGCCAAATGCCCAGGCGTGCGGGAAACATTCGATGATCATCATCGTAACGTCGCCCATGCACACCCTGGAAATATATGGTAAAAAATCGCCGCCAACAGAAAGACTGGTGGCAACGTTCTCAGGGCGGGGTGCAATTCCCCACCGGCGGTAATGGCGCGCAACACGCCTAGCCCGCGAGCGCTTGACGAGGTGAACGGTCACGACCGTCCGCCTCCAAGGTCAGCAGACCCGGTGTGATTCCGGGGCCGACGGTCATAGTCCGGATGAAGAGAGAACGGGATTGGCACCCAAGGGCCGTTCCTCGGGAGCGCCGCACGCCTGCCCGACCGCAGCGTACGGCCGACCTGGACGTACCCTTGAATCCCATTCGATTCATAACGCCCTGTTTTTCATACAAACAGGAGTCAGAACAGATGCAAACCACCACTATCCACCAGAACCAGCGCATCGCCTTCATCCAGGCTTGCTGGCACAAGGACATTGTCGATCAGGCCCGCCACGGCTTCGTCAGCGAAATCGCCAAGCTCGGTTATCAGGAAAGCGATATTGACTTCTTCGAGGTCGGCGGCGCCTTCGAAATCCCCCTGCATGCCAAACTGCTGGCCAAGTCCGGCCGTTATGCCGGCGTCGTGGCTGCCGGCCTGGTGGTCGACGGCGGGATCTACCGCCACGACTTCGTCGCCACGGCGGTGATCGACGGCCTGATGCAGGTCCAGCTGGACACCGAGATTCCAGTGTTCTCCGTGGTCCTCACGCCTCACCACTTCCACGCGGGCGAAGAACACCAGAAATTCTTCTTCGATCACTTCGTGCACAAGGGCCAGGAAGCCGCAAGAACCTGCGCCGACACCCTGGGCAAGCTGCGCGCGCTGCCGCGTCCGGCCGTACAGAAACTGGCGGTCTGAAGCCGCCTCGACCTGCCGGCCGGTGCCGGCAGGTCATGCCTCCATAACTATCTACGCTCTCCCCGCCTCCCTTTCAGGGTTAAGTGGGCTCGACCCTTGCGCCTTGTTCAGCGCTATCGAGACCCAACGCCCACGGAGGCCCCATGAATGATTTGTCCAGCCTGAACCCGACCCCGGCCGTCGCGCCCGAGCATGAGTACCGGATCGACGGCAATACTGAAACCGACACGCCCACCATCACCCCTCTGCGGCAATACCCGGACGATGAGAGGAGCCTGCAGGTGCACTCGGTTCACCAGGACACCAACGTCCTGATCGAACGCCACAGATTGCAGGCGCCGCCCAGCTATCGCGGCCCGACCGACCATCTGGTCTTCACCAGCGGCAACGACGATGACCGCATCCATCTCTACCAGACCGATCATCTGGTCATCGACATCAACGAGCGGCGCTATCACCTCGACCTGGCGTCGGACACCCAGGTGATCGTCCTGCGCACGCAGGCAGGCGATGACCGCATCAGGGTGGACGACGCGGTCAAGACCACGGTCTTCATCGATTCGGCAGAGGGAAACGACCTGGTCGTGGCTGGCGGCGGCTTCACCAAGGTCAACGCAGGCTCCGGCAACGACCGGATTTTCACCCGCAGCGGCGCCAGCTATGTCGAGGCCGGCGCCGGCGACGACCTGGTCAGGGCCCTGGGTAGCGGCGCCATCACCGCCTACGGCGGCCAGGGCCGGGATACCTTGATCGGGGGCAAAGGCTCCTGCTTCCTCGACGGCGGCCAGGGCGACGACCTGTTACAGGGCGGCACCGGCCACAGTGTGCTCAGCGGCTCCGATGGTGACGACCATCTCGTTTCCGGGGCCGCCCGCACCACCGCCTACACCGGAACGGGAACCGACATCGTCGACGACCTCAGGCCGGATGTTCGGTTGTTCAATGCCTACTCCGCCGCTGAAACAGCACCCTCCAGCCGTCTTGAAGACCCCGGCGTCATCATCGCCGCCAAAGACCTGGACAGCTGCGGCGTGGTCGTCGAAGGCTCGGCGCAGTTCCAGGAGCGGGTCAACGACGATCTCAGGTTGCTGCTGGGCTCGGAAAATGGCCGCCAACTGCTCGACGCCCTGGGCCAGGCCCGGGAAAGAAGCGGAATTCCCGTCGTGGTCAGAGAACTGAGTGAAGAGGAAAACGGCATGTGCGTTCCGAATCACCCGGGGCAGGACTACCCGTTCATCGAAAACGGCCAGGCCGCACCACCGAGCGACGGCTGCCAGGTCTACTACGACCCGTCGTTTCTCAAGGGCGAGGTCACCAGTATCGTGCACCTGTATCACGAGCTGTGCCATGCCTATAACTACGTGACCGGCACGATGTTTCCCGGCATGAGTGCGGATGGCATCGACGGCGACAGACCCCGCCATGCAATCCCCAACCTCGAGTTGCAAGCCGTCGGGCTGAACATCCAGGGGGCCTCGTTCCCGTTCGCCGGCCACCCCGATCCCCTGAGCAGCAACCCCGAGGCCTTCAGCGAAAACGGCTTGCGTAGGGAATTCGGCATCCCGCCACGTAAACAGTACCGGGAGGACTGAGCAGGCGTCAGGCCAACTGTTCGCTACCGGACGGGACCACCAGGATCCCCGCGCGCAGGCCGTTCTTCACCTTCGGGTTGGGGAAAATGATCCGCGCCTCGTCCTCCTCCACCACCCACCGGCTGCCCGCCAGGTCCTCGGCCAGCAGGTAACCCTTGGGCAGTGGCGAGAAGTTCTCGATATCCGCCGGCAGGTGCAGCAGGAAGGCATCGCTGTGCTTGATGACCTCCCGCGCCACGCTGAACAGTTGCAGGCCGTCGAGCCGCTGCTCGGTGTCCGGCTCGCTGCCCTCGATGAGCTGCTTGAGGCGGAGTTCAAGGCGCGACACATCGACGCCCTGGTTCTGCCCGAACGGCCGGGCCTTGCCCAGCTCCAGGGTGAAGGCCTCGGCCCCGAGCTTGTCGTAGGTGTAGCTGCTGAAGACGATGGAAGGCTTGTTCTGCAGCAGCACTGCGCTGATCCCGCTGGCCTGCAGTCGCGCCAGCTCCTGACGCGAGTGCGCACGCCCTTCCTTGTAGGGATAGAGCGCGAACTGCTCGATCTTCGAGCCGCGAATCGCGGTATGCAGGTCGTAGTGCAGGCGGCTGCGATCGGCCACGCTGAAAAAGCTCGCCGCCAACCGCTCCAGCTCGCAGGCCCGCAACGCCTCGTTGCCGCTGCTCTGTTCATGGCGACCATTGAACAGCCGGTTGATGTCCTGCTCGATATAACGCTCGCCGCGGCGCATCGCCTCCGGGTTGCCGAACAGGAACAGAATGCGTGCCCGAGGCTTGAGGTCGCCGCGGGCAATATCGTGCAACAGGCGATCGAGCAGTTCGATCGGCGCGGTCTCGTTACCGTGGATACCGGCGGACAGCAACAGATCCAGCCCGTTGTCCCGCCCCTGGGGAGGCCGCACCTCCAGCGCGCCCTCACTCAGCCAGCGCATCCGCACGCCTTCGACCGTCAGTTGAGTCTTCTCCGCCGGTTCACGACCGGCGAGGGTCAGTTCAAGCAGTTTGCCGAGGGCGAGCATAGCGCGGTGTTCCTTGATCAGTGATCGTGATTGCAGTCGGGACCGTGCACGTGATCGTCGTCGCCAACGTCGGCCGGTTCCATCTCCAGTTGCAGGCTTACAAGATTAGTCGCCAATGGCCGCAGCAGCAGGTTGGCATACTCGGTATCGCCTTCTTCGACATCGACACCGATCAGCAACTGACCACGACCGTCCTGCTGGATCCACACTTCCTTACCCTGCCAGATCACGGCAAAACGCGTGCAGGAAGTTTGCAGTTGAGCGCCATCGGTGTCTTCGAGAATCAACTGCAGGGGGGTATCGCTCATGTTCGTGCTCTCATCTGGAGAAAAGTCGCGCACCTGGCCTTGCACTGAAGGCCAGGCTCACGCTTTCAATTGATCTGGAATGGATAAACCGCGCCCAGTTTAAGGATTTGCGTCAGTTCATCCAGCGCCGTCCGGCACTCGAGCAACAACTGCGGATCGGCCAGATCGCTTTCGCGCAGGGCGTCGCGGTAGTGCCTTTCGACCCATTGGGTCAGCGTGTCGTACAACGGCGCGGTCATGATAACCCCTGGGTTGACCGCCGCCAGCTCGGATTCCTTCAGCGCGACCCGCAAACGCAGGCACGCCGGCCCGCCGCCGTTCTGCATGCTCTGCTTGAGGTCGAAGACCTTCACCTCGCGCACCCGCCCACCGGCAGCCGTCAGGCCCTGCAGGTACTGCCAGACGCGCTCGTTCTTGCGGCACTCCTCCGGCACGATCAGCATCATGCTGCCATCGGCGCGGCTGAGCAGTTGGCTGTTGAACAGGTAGGAGCGCACCGCATCTTCCACCGTCACCTGGGCACGCGGCACGCAGATCGCCTGGAAGTTGCCGCCGCGCCGGGCCAATTTGTCCCGCAGCTCGGCGAGCACCCGGTCGGTGTCGAGGAACGCGTCCTCGTGGTAGAACAGCACCTCGCCGTTGCCCACCGCAATCACATCGTTGTGGAATACCCCCTGGTCGATCACCGCCGGGTTCTGCTGGGCATAGACCACGCCGTCATCGCTCAGGCCGTGCAGGCGGGCGACCGCCTGCGACGCTTCGAGGGTCTGGCGGGCCGGGTATTTCTGTGGCGTCGGGTAGCGGGTGTCGAACGCACTGCGGCCGAACACGAAGAACTCGACGCCGGCTTCGCCGTACTCACGGCAGAAGCGCGTATGGTTGGCCGCACCCTCGTCACCGAACTGGGCAACGGCCGGCAAGGCGGCGTGATGGGCAAAGTATCTGTCGTCGGCGAACATCGCCCCCAGCACACGGCTGGTGGTCGGGTGTTCGATGCTGCGATGGTACTTGCAGTTGAGGTTGGCCGCGGTGAAATGCACACGCCCATCGGCCGTGTCGGCGCTCGGGCTGACAGTACCGGCGTTGGCCACCCACATGCTCGAAGCCGAGCAACTGGCGACCAGCAGCGGCATGGCCTGCTTCGCGGCCTGTTCGATCACCTGGGCATCGCTGCCGGCGAAACCGAGTCGGCGCAGGGCGGCAACGTCCGGACGCTCCTGGGGTGCAAGCACGCCCTGGACGAAGCCCATCTCCATCAACGCCTTCATCTTCGCCAGGCCTTGCAGGGCCGCTTCCTTCGGGTTGGAAGCCTGCTGGCTGTTACTCTGGGAGGCGACGTTGCCATAGGACAGGCCGCCGTAGTTGTGGGTAGGGCCTACAAGACCGTCAAAATTGACTTCAAAGGATTTCATCGGCGAGGCTCCAGGAAAATCTGTTGTTATAGACATCAGGTAATGCGGTGGATGGCGAACGCGGTCTGGTGATCGCCAGCAAGCCCAGGCCACTCGCGAGGGCGAGGCCGGACACCCGGCCTGTGGGAGCGGGCTTGCCCGCGAACGGGGCCCGCAGGCCCCACACGATTCAAAGTTTCACACCCGGCGTCAGGCTCGCCGGCACCACCAGGCTCGGCGTCTCCAGCGAAGCCACCGGGTACGCGCAATAGTCCGCCGCGTAGTAGGCACTGGCGCGATGGTTGCCCGAGGCCCCTACTCCGCCGAACGGCGCGCTGCTCGCGGCGCCGGTCAGCTGTTTGTTCCAGTTGACGATCCCGGCCCGGCTCTGCAGCCAGAACTGCCGGTAACGCTCCTCGGAATCGGACAGCAGGCCCGCCGCCAGGCCGAACTGGGTGTTGTTCGCTTCGGCGATCGCTGCATCGAACCCGCTGTAGCGAATCACCTGCAGCAACGGCCCGAAGAACTCTTCGTCCGGACGCCCGCTCACCGCCGTCACATCGAGAATGCCGGGCGTCAGCAGTGCGGCACCGGCTTGTGGCTGGGTCATCGCCAGCAGCGCCACGGCACCGTTGGCCAACAGGTTCGCCTGGGCCTCCATCAACGCCCGCGCCGCCGCCAGGGAGATCACCGAGCCCATGAAAGGCGCCGGCTGCCGGTCGAACGCGCCGACCTCGATGTTGCCGCTGACCTCGACCAGTCGCGCCAGCAACTGGTCGCCCCAGGCCCCTGCCGGTACCAGCAGGCGACGGGCACAGGTGCAGCGCTGGCCGGCGGAGATGAACGCCGACTGGATGATGGTGTAGACCGCCGCATCCAGGTCTTCGACCTGATCCACCACCAGCGGGTTGTTACCGCCCATTTCCAGGGCGAGGATCTTGTCCGGGCGCCCGGCGAACTGCAGGTGCAGGTGATTGCCGGTACGGCTGGAACCGGTGAAGAACAGGCCGTCGATCCCCGGGTTGCCCGCCAGGGCGATACCGGTCTCGCGGGCCCCCTGCAGCAGGTTCAACACACCCGCCGGCAGCCCGGCCTCGATCCAGCACTTGACCGTCAGCTCGGCCACCTTCGGGGTCAGCTCGCTCGGTTTGAACAACACGCTGTTACCGGCCAGCAACGCCGGGACGATATGCCCGTTGGGCAGATGCCCAGGGAAGTTGTACGGGCCGAACACCGCCACCACGCCGTGGGGTTTGTGGCGCAACACCGCGCTGGCATCGCCCAGCGGGCCGCTTTTCTCGCCCGTGCGCTCATGATAGCTCTGGATCGAAATGGCGATCTTGTTGACCATGCTGGTCACTTCGGTGGCCGCTTCCCACAGTGGCTTGCCGGTTTCCTCGCCGATGCAGCGGGCCAGTTCGTCGGCATGCCCTTTCAGGCTGGCGGCAAAGGCTTCGAGCACGACGATGCGTTCATCCAGGCTGCGTTGCGCCCAGGCCGGGAAAGCCTCACGGGCAACCTGCACGGCCTGCTCGACCTGCGCCGCGCTGGCGCCGTTGCCGCGCCACAACACCTGCTGGGTCACCGGGTTCAGCGATTCGAAGGCCTCGCCCTGGCCAGCGTGCCATTGGCCTGCGATGTAAAGCGTGCTCATTATTTCGACTCCCGGGAAGCGGATAGCGCTACGGCGCGGACCGAATCGCCCGCACTCAATTGAAGACGTTTGGCGGTCAGCGGATCGACCACCAGGGTGCCCGCCGCCAACCGGGCGGGAGCGGCCGTGATGCGGCAGTCTTCGCACTTGCGGTTGTGGATCAGGAACGGCGTGGCGTCGTCACCTGGCGTACCGATGGCCAGCACCAGCGCCTGGCTGTCGCGTACCGCACGGATCTTGCCGGTCTCGCACTCCACCGCCGGGCCGGCGTCGAAGATGTCGACGTAACCCTGGTAGCTGAATCCTTCGCTCCTGAGCATCGACAGGGCCGGCTCGGTATCGGTGTGCACCTTGCCGATCACCGCCCGCGCGCCTTCGGAAAGGAAGCAGGTGTACAGCGGGAATTTCGGCATCAGTTCGGCAATGAACGCCTTGTTGCCGACGCCGGTCAGGTAGTCGGCCTGGCTGAACTCCATCTTGAAGAAGTGCCGCCCCAGGCTTTCCCAGAATGGCGAACGCCCGTCCTCGTCGGACATGCCACGCATCTCGGCAATGATCTTCTGCCCGAACAGCTGCGGGAACTCGGCGATGAACAGCATCCGCGCCTTGGCCAGCATGCGCCCGTTGAGGCCGCTGCGATAATCGGCATGCAGGAACAGCGAACACAGCTCGGAGTTGCCGGTCAGGTCATTGGCCAGGAACAGCGTCGGAATCTCGCGGTAGATGTTCAGCTCCTGGGAGGCGCTGACGGTCAGGCCGACGCGGAAGTTGTACCAGGGCTCGCGCAGGCCGACGGCCCCGGCGATCGCCGAGATACCGACGACCCGGCCGTTGTCGTCTTCGAGCACGAACAGGTAGTCCGCATCGCCACGCCCGGCTTCGCCACGGAAGGTTTTCTCCGCCCAGCCGACACGGTGGGCCAGCCGCGCCTCGTTGGCCGGCAAGGTGGTCAGGCCGGTACCGGTGCTGCGGGCCAGGTCGATCAGAGCGGGTAAATCGCTGCTGCGTACGGGACGAACGATCATGCTATCTCCTCAAACGGGCACCGCCTGGCGGCTCCCGCGAAACTCGCTGTAAGGCTGCTTTCGATACCGGCGTCAGACCGCCACCAGGCGCACGCTGCCACCTTCGCCGACACCCAGGGCCTCGGCCGCTTCCTGATCCAGGGTCACCGGCTTGCCAGGGGCATAGTCGAGCTCCAGCAGCACCGCACGGTAATCCTGGAGCTGGCCATTGGAGACCAGGTATTGGCGCCCGGGATTGCCGGTATCACCGACCTTCACCGGCACCACGCGGCTCTGGGCGATCGAACGGATGCCGCTGACCCGCGCATGCAGGGTCGGACCGCCGTCGAAGATATCGATGTAGTGATCGGTCTCGAAACCTTCGCGCATCAGGATGTCGAAGGTGATCTGTGCCCGCGGGTGCACCTGGCCCATGGCTTCCTGGGCGGCGTCCGGCAGCAGCGGCACATAGATCGGATAATGCGGCATCAGCTCGGCGAGAAAGGTCCGGCTCTTGAGCCCGCAAAGGCGCTCGGCCTCGGCGTAGTTCAGGTCGAAGAAGTTGCGACCGATGGCGTCCCAGAAGGGCGAGTCGCCATTTTCATCGCTGTAGCCGACGATCTCGGTCACCACCGAGTCGGCAAAACGCTCCGGATGGCTGGCCACGAACAACAGGCGTCCGCGGGAGTTGAGTTCGGACCAGGCAGAGCCCACCAGTTCCGGTACCACGTAGAAGCTGGTCAGCAGGCTGTTGCCGGTCAGGTCGTGGCACTGCGAGAGCACGTGGATCTTGTTGTGGATCTTCAGCTCGCGGGAGGCGTGCACGAAGGTCTCGTTGCGGAAGCTGTAGAAGGGCTCCGAGTAGCCGGCCGAGGCAACGATCGCCGAGCAGCCGGCGAGCTTGCCGGTATCGGAGTCCTCGAGTACGAAGAAATAGCTTTCCTCGCCGTTGAAGCTGACCTCGGCGGCGAACGACGCTTCGCTGGCGGCGATCTTGTCGCGCAGTCGATCCTCGTCATCCGGCAGGGAAGTGACACCAATGGGGCTGTCGGCGGCCAGACGCCGTACCTCGTCCAGGTCAGCCATTTGCGCGGGGCGCATCACCAGCATGGTGTCACTCCTTAACTTGAAGAACAGGCCGGCGGCAGCGCCGGCGCAGGGAAAAAAATGCCGGGCATGCCCGGCACAGGAATAATCTGTCCGTCGCCGGCCGACCGGCACGACGACGCAATTGCCAGCACTCGGCCGATCAGGCCTGGGTCAGCTTGGCGACAGCACGCTCGAAACGGTCCAGGCCTTCGCGGATATCGGCGTCCTCGACCACCAGGCTTGGCGCAAAGCGCACCACGTCCGGGCCGGCCTGCAGGATCATCAGATTCTCCTGTTCGGCAGCGTTGAACACATCCTTGGCCTTGCCTTTCCAGGCATCGGCCAGTACGCAGCCGAGCAGCAGGCCCATGCCACGGACCTGGGTGAACAGGCCGTACTTGGCACCGATCTGCTCCAGGCGGGTCTTGAACGCGTCGTGCTTGGCAGCAACGCCATTGAGCACTTCAGGTGTGTTGATCACGTCGACCACCGCGTTGCCGACGGCACATGCCAGCGGGTTGCCACCGTAGGTGGTGCCGTGGGTGCCGACCACCAAGTGCTTGGCCAGCGCCTCGGTGGTGAGCATGGCGGCAATCGGGAAACCACCGCCCAGGCTCTTGGCGCTGGTGAGGATGTCCGGGGTCACGCCGTACTGCATGTAGGCGAACAGCTTGCCGGTCCGGCCCATGCCGCTCTGCACTTCATCGAACACCAGCAGCGCGTTGTGCTGGTCGCACAGCTCGCGGGCACCCTGCAGATAGGACAGCTCGGCCGGCAGCACGCCGCCCTCGCCCTGGATCGGTTCCAGGACCACGGCACAGGTCTTGTCCGAAACCGCGGCCTTCAGTGCCGCCAGGTCGTTGTACGGCACATGGGTGATACCGGTGATCTTCGGGCCGAAGCCATCGGAGTACTTCGACTGACCACCGACGTTCACGGTGAACAGGGTACGGCCGTGGAAGCTGTTGAGCGCCGCGATGATCTCGTACTTTTCCTCGCCGAAACGGTCGAACGCCACGCGACGGGCCAGCTTGAAGGCGGCCTCGTTGGCTTCGGCGCCGGAGTTGCAGAAGAACACGCGTTCGGCAAAGGTCGCGTCCACCAGCTTCCTGGCCAGGCGCAGGGCCGGCTCGTTGGTGAACACGTTGGAGACGTGCCACAGGTTGTTGGCCTGCTCGGTCAGGGCCCCGACCAGCGCCGGATGCGCGTGGCCCAGGACGTTCACCGCAATCCCACCGGCAAAATCGATCAGCTCACGACCGGACTGGTCCCACACTCGGGAACCGGCACCACGCACGGGAATGAAAGCCGCAGGTGCGTAGTTGGGAACCATTACCTGGTCGAAATCGGCGCGTTGCACCGGAGCTTGCTCAACGGACATCGGAGTCTCCTGAAGAGGAACGCCTGCCTGAAACTGGCGAGCGATGGGGGGATTGTAAGGACAGATTTCGGTCCGGCCTTGCCGCCAAGCGACAACTTCTTATAGCGCCAAACCGGGTTTTGCCGGGGTTTTCGGCAATGCGACAAATAGCTTCGCAAAGGCGCAGTTTAAACGGTGAGAGGCTTTTCATGCAGAGTCGCGACGAGGAGATTTTCGACTGACGAACCCTGCGACGTGATTTTTAGAAAAATGCCGGCAATCCGGATGGACAGCCCATCCGGTCAGCGGGAGGGCAATCGCCAGCACAGCGATGCCGATAGCGGGGCTCAGCCGCGCTCGGCGGGGACGGAGGACAGCTCGAACGGGCTGCTGCTGCGCCGCTGATTGCGATCCTCCCGCGGCGTGGCGCCGAAGAAGTTGCGGTAGGCGCTGGAGAAATGCGGCCCCGAGGAGAAACCGCAGGACAGGCCGATCTGGATGATCGACTTGCTGGTCTGCATCAGCATCTGCCGGGCCTTGTTCAGGCGCAGCTCCAGGTAGTACTGGCTGGGGACGCGATTGAGGTACTGCTTGAAGATCCGCTCCAGTTGCCGGCGGGACACGCAGACATGCTGGGCGATTTCGTCGGTGGTCAGCGGCTCTTCGATATTGGCTTCCATCAGCAATACCGCCTGGGTCAGCTTCGGATGGCTGGAACCCAGGCGATTCTGCAAGGGAATACGCTGGCGCTCGCCGCCCTCGCGAATGCGCTCGACCACCAGCTCCTCGGACACCGCACCGGCCAGCTCGGCACCGTGATCCCGGGCCAGCACCGCCAACAGCAGGTCCAGCACCGACATGCCACCACAGGCCGTCAGACGGTCACGATCCCAGTCGAACAGATGGCTGGTGGCGATCACCTTGGGGAAGCGCTCGGCGAAGTCATCCTGCCAACGCCAGTGCACCGCGGCGCGGTATCCATCGAGCAGGCCCAGTTGGGCCAGTGGATAGACCCCGGCGGACAATCCGCCGATCATGCAACCGGAACGCACCAGTTGCTTGAGGGCACTGGCCAGGGCTGGCGCCAGCGCGGCCGGTGGTTCGTCAGCCAGCAGGAACAGTTTCTGGCAGCCCTCGAGCTGTCCAGCCCAGGGCTCCCCCGGCAATTGCCAGGCCGCCGCGGCACCACCTTGCGCCGGTGTCTCGGCCTGCAGGAACGACAGCTCGTAGATCACTTCCGGATGCACGCGCTGGGCGACACGCAAGGCCTCCTCGGCCAGCGCCAGCGTCAAGGCTTTAGTGCCGGGCCAAATCAGGAAACCAATTCGATGGGCAGTCATGGCGTGCAATCCGAAAGCAGAACAGGGTTAAAGGCCGGGAACGACCTCATCAAAGTAGACCAGGCCGCACACGGCGCGCAGAATGACCTATTTTGGTGCACAGTGGCAGCAGAAAAAGCGACGACTATTTCAGGCTGCCCGACAAAAATTGCTGCAGACGCTCGGATTGCGGATTGACCAGCACCTCGCGAGGATTGCCGCGCTCCTCCACCAGCCCCTTGTGCAGGAACACCAACTGGTTGGAGACTTCACGGGCAAAGCCCATTTCGTGGGTCACCACGACCATGGTCCGGCCTTCCTGGGCCAGGGACTGCATGACCTTCAGCACGTCACCGACCAGTTCCGGGTCGAGAGCCGAGGTCGGCTCGTCGAACAGCATCACTTCCGGTTCCATCGCCAGCGCCCGGGCAATCGCCACGCGCTGCTGCTCGCCGCCGGACATGTGCCCCGGATAGGCGTCCTTGCGGTGCGCCACGCCCACCTTGTTCAGGTAGTGCTCGGCCTTCTCCAGCGCTTCCTTCTTCGACACGCCCAGCACGTGCACGGGCGCTTCGATGATGTTTTCCAGCGCGGTCATGTGCGACCACAGGTTGAAGTGCTGGAACACCATCGACAGCCGCGAGCGCATGCGCTGCAACTGCTTGGGATCGGCGGCCTTCATGGCGCCGTCCTTGTTCGCGACGAGCTTGAGCTCTTCGTTGTTGAGCAGGATACGTCCGGCGTGCGGCTGCTCCAGCAGGTTGATGCAGCGCAGGAAGGTACTCTTGCCGGAGCCACTGGAGCCGATGATGCTGATCACATCGCCAGCCTGGGCCGCCAGGGACACGCCCTTGAGCACTTCGTGACTGCCATAGCGTTTATGCAGGTCTTGGACTTCAAGCTTGTACATGCGGTCGGTTCTCACGAAAACAGTCAGGTCAGTCGCTGAGCAGGCGCCCGTGGCGCAGGGGCTCGCGCCCCGCCACCTTGGCCAGCCAGATCGAGGGTTGGGCGTAACGCAGCCGTTCCACGGCAAACAGCACACCGGCCGTGCCGGCACGGACGGTGCTGGCCCGGTCGGACAAGGGATCGATCACTTCGAACAAGGGTTCGCCGGGCTCCACCCAACTGCCCACCGGGCACAGGTAGCTGACGACACCGGGATGGGGCGCGTAGAGCAACTCGGTGCCTTCGAACGGCATGGCCTCGCAGGCTTGGTGCTGCGCCGCCGGCCACTCGCCGTCGATCAGCCCCTGCTCGGCCAGGAATGCCAGGATGCCTTCGGCATGGGCCACCGCCGCGTCCGGCCCGGTATCGGCCTGGCCGCCCAGTTCGATGGTGGTGGACATCCCCGCCAGGGGAATCGCGGCCTGCGGGAAGCGCCGCGACAGGCGCAGCCAGGGCAGCGAACAGGCCTCGTCGAACGAGGTGCCGCCGGAGTCCTCCGCCACCAGCGCCACCCGCACATTCAGGTGCGCGGCCAGCGAGCGCCATTGCGGCCAGTGCTGCGGCAGCGCATACAGGTGCAGTGCCGCCTCGCAGTCGCAATGCAGGTCCAGCACGATGTCGGCATCACAGGCGTGGCCGAGCAGAATCCGCTGCATGCCCTGCAACGGGCTGTCAGCCGGCGGCAACGCGGCCAGCACATCGCGCATGGCCTGGCGAATCAACTGCACGTTGGCGTGGGGGTCGTCACCCAGTCGACCATCGACCAGCGCCGCGACCGGCTCGCTCAGCTCGACGAAATCGCGGTTGAAATTCTTGCCGCTGGAGTACTCGAAGCGCCCCTGGTGATTGCCTTGCAGCAACTGGCCAAGCCCAATCGGGTTGGCGACCGGGACCAGCTCGACGACGCCCTTCAGGGCCCCGCGGGCCTCCAGCTCGGCGAGGCGCTTCTTCAACTCCCAGGCGGTACGCATGCCCGGCAGTTCGTCGGCATGCAGGCTGGCCTGGATATAGGCCTTGCGTTCACCGCTGCCGAAACGGAACACCGACAACCGACGCTCGGTACCCAGGCTGCCCCAGGGCAGCGAATGATCGATACGTTCCATCTCAATGCTTCCGTGGAGCCAGGTAGCTCAGCCAGCGGCGCTCGGCCAGCTTGAACAGGCGCACCAGGATGAAGGTCAGGCACAGGTAGAACACACCCGCGGTGATGTAGGCCTCGAACGGCAGGTAATACTGGGCGTTGACGGTACGGGCGGCACCGGTGATGTCGATCAGCGTCACGATGGAGGCCAGGCTGGTGGTCTGCAGCATCATGATCACTTCGTTGCTGTACTGCGGCAGCGCCCGACGCAGGGCCGACGGCAGCAGAATGCGCCGATACATCTTGTAGCGGGACATGCCGACCGCCTTGGCCGCCTCGATCTCGCCATTGGGCGTAGCCTTGAGGCTGCCGGCGATGATTTCGGCGGTGTAGGCGCTGGTGTTGATGGCAAAGGCCAGGCAGGCGCAGAAGGTCGCGCTCGACAGCCATGGCCAGAGGAAGCTTTCGCGCACCACTTCGAACTGGGCCAGACCGTAGTAGATCAGGAACAGTTGCACCAGCATCGGCGTACCACGAATCACGTAGGTGTAGAGCCAGGCCGCACCGTTGACCAGCGGCTGTTTTGAGACCCGCATCAGCCCCAGCGGTACCGCCACCAGCAGGCCGAAAAACAGCGACAGGGCCAGCAGTTTCAGAGTGGTCAGCAGGCCGCCGAGGTACAGCGGCATGGCTTCCCAGACGACGTTGTAGTCGAAGATCATAGATCAGCCGCCCTTACGCCTACCGAGTAGCGCTTCTCGAGGTGACGCAGTGCCAGCAACGAGACACTGGTGATCACCAGGTACATCGCCGCCACTGCAAGAAAGAAGGTGAAAGGCTCACGGGTGGCATCCGCCGCCTGCTTGGCCTTGAACATCATGTCCTGCAGACCGACCACGGAAATCAGCGCGGTCGCCTTGGTCAACACCAGCCAGTTGTTGGTGAAGCCGGGGATCGCCAGGCGGATCATCTGCGGCACCAGCACCCGGAAGAACACCTGCAGGCTGCTCATCCCGTAGGCCATGCCGGCTTCGGCCTGCCCCTTGGGGATCGCCATGAAGGCACCGCGGAAGGTTTCCGACAGGTAGGCGCCGAAAATGAAACCCAGCGTACCGATACCGGCGACCAGCGGATTGAGATCGATATAGTCGTCATAACCGAGCAGCGGCGCGACTCGGTTGATCAGATCCTGGCCGCCGTAGAAGATCAGCAGGATCAGCACCAGGTCGGGGATACCACGGATCACGGTGGCGTACAGGTCACCGAGCCGGGCCAGCCAGCGTACCGGCGACAGGCGCAGCGCCACCCCGATCAAACCCAGAACAATGGCCAGGGCCATGGACGACAAGGCGAGCTGAAGCGTCAGCCAAGCACCATCGAGGATGACAGCCCCGTAGCCTTTCAACATGATTCAGGTCCTCGAAAATTGGGATGAAAAAATGGCGCAAACCGCAGGGATCCTGTTGCTTGCGCCATTTCGGACGAGCTGGCGAGATTTACTTGCCGTAAATATCGAAGTCGAAGTACTTGTCCTGGATCTGCTTGTACTTGCCGTTGGCACGGATCGCGGCGATGGCGGCGTTGATCTTGTCCAGATCGGCCTTGTCACCCTTGCGCACGGCGATACCTACGCCGTCACCGAAGTATTTGACGTCGGTGAACTGCGGCCCCACGAAAGCGAAACCCTTGCCGGCGTCGGTCTTCAGGAAACCGTCCTGCAGCAGGGTGGCATCAGCCACGGTGCCGTCCAGGCGACCGGCTTCCACGTCCAGGTAGATCTCGTTCTGCGAACCGTACGGCTTGACTTCGGCACCCAGCGGCTTGAGCACTTCCTCGGCGAAACGATTGTGGATCGAGCCACGCTGCACGCCGATCTTCTTGCCCTTGAGCTCGACCAGGCTGTCGCTGACCACGGTGCCTTCCTTCATGACCAGGCGGGCCGGGGTGTTGTAGTACTTGTTGGTGAAGTCGACGGACTTCTTGCGATCGTCGGTGATCGACATGGACGACAGGATCGCGTCGATCTTGCGGACCTTCAGCGCCGGGATCAGGCCATCGAACTCCTGCTCGACCCAGACACATTTGACCTTCATCTCTTCGCACAGGGCGTTGCCGATGTCGTAGTCGAAACCGACGATGCTGCCGTCCGGGGCCTTCGAGGCGAATGGAGGGTAGGCCGCTTCGATACCAATTTTCAGAGGCTTTTCATCGGCGAATGTAGGCAGCGACAGCACGGACAGTGCCAGGGCGCCAAGAAGCACGAGTTTCTTCATCTTAGGACTCCATCGGTAAAGGGCAAAAACGGCAGAGTGAGCGCGAGCCCAATATGCGAAGGGTGAACAGGGATTACGGCGCCGCGTCCTGCGAGGGCCGATTGGGCGGCGGTCCATGCACAACGACCAGCGAGTGATCGGCATTCTAACGACAGGCCCGAAGTCGATATTTCCTCAATGCGACAAGTAATTACAGAAGCATCGAGAATGCCGACCCGGCACATTGACAGCCCTTGAAATTCATGCAAGGGCAAAAGAAAGGCAACCGATCTACGCTGCAAATTGCGGGCCTATTATTCGCAAAGCCTTCTATTACGGCAAGCGCGGTGTGCGACGAGGCTCTTTTCGACCGATATCGTCAGCCGAAATCGGGCAAAAGCGTTTCCCTATGCCCCGAATGCGGGCGACAGGTGACATATTTGGTTACTTCGCAGTGCATGGGTAACAAGAAGAAACGTCCCACGACAAAAACCGATATTTATCTCTTTTCAATCACCCATCCGATAGCCCTTCTCCAGAATGAAAAAGCCCCGCCCGGCTCATCGCCGGACGGGGCCTTCTTTGCCTGGGCAGCCTCAGGCGACGTTCATGGTCTTGTGGGTGTCGATCAGGTGCTGCACCACGCTCGGGTCTGCCAGGGTCGAGATATCACCCAGCCCATCGTATTCCGCCGTGGCGATCTTGCGCAGGATACGGCGCATGATTTTCCCCGAACGGGTCTTGGGCAGGCCCGGCGCCCACTGGATGACATCCGGCGAAGCGATCGGTCCGATCTCGCGGCGTACCCAGTTCTTCAGTTCCAGGCGCAGCGCTTCGCTCGGCTCCTCGCCACTGTTGAGGGTGACATAGACGTAGATGCCCTGCCCCTTGATATCGTGCGGCACCCCCACCACGGCCGCTTCGGCGACTTTCGGATGGGCGACCATGGCGCTTTCGATTTCGGCGGTGCCCATGCGGTGGCCGGAGACGTTGAGCACATCGTCGACACGGCCGGTGATCCAGTAGTAGCCATCCTCGTCGCGGCGCGCACCGTCACCGGTGAAATACATGCCGCGGAAGGTCTTGAAGTAGGTGTCGACGAAGCGGTCATGGTCGCCGTACAGGGTACGCGCCTGGCCCGGCCACGAGTCGAGGATCACCAGGTTGCCTTCGGCCGCCCCTTCGATGATGTTGCCCAGGTTGTCCACCAGCGCCGGTACCACGCCGAAGAACGGACGGGCCGCGGAACCTGGCTTGAGGGCGTGGGCCCCCGGCAGCGGGCTCATCATGTTGCCGCCGGTCTCGGTCTGCCACCAGGTATCGACGATCGGGCAGCGCGACTTGCCGACATTCCTGTAGTACCAGTCCCAGGCTTCCGGGTTGATCGGCTCACCCACCGAGCCGAGCAGGCGCAGGCTGCTGCCGTCGGCGCCTTCGACTGCGGCCGAACCCTGGGCCATCATGGCGCGGATCGCCGTCGGTGCGGTGTAGAGGATGTTGACCTTGTGCTTGTCGACGATCTTCGCCACCCGGGTGATATCCGGATAGTTCGGCACGCCCTCGAACAGCACGGTGGTCGCGCCGTTGGCCAGCGGGCCGTAGACGATATAGCTGTGGCCGGTGACCCAGCCGACGTCGGCGGTGCACCAGTAGATCTCGCCCGGACGGTAGTCGAACACACGCTCGTGGGTCAGGGCCGCATACAGCAGGTAACCGCCGCTGGTGTGCTGCACCCCCTTGGGCTTGCCGGTGGAACCGGAGGTATAAAGGATGAACAGGGCCTCTTCGGCGCCCATCTCCTTGGGCGCGCAGACGCTGCCCGCCACTTTCATCAGGTCCTCGAACCAGATGTCGCGATGCTGGTTCCACTTGATGTCGCCACCGGTGCGCTTGCACACGATGACCTTCTGGATGCTGTTGGTTTCCGGGTTGGTCAGGGCATCGTCGACGTTGGCCTTGAGCGGGATCTTCTTGCCGGCGCGTACGCCTTCGTCGGCGGTGATCACCACCTTCGAGCGGCAGTCGATGATCCGACCGGCCAGAGCCTCCGGGGAGAAACCACCGAACACCACCGAGTGGATCGCGCCGATCCGCGCACAGGCCAGCATGGCCACCACGGCTTCGGGAATCATCGGCATGTAGATGGTCACCACGTCGCCGCGATGAACGTCCTGGCCACGCAGGGCGTTGGCGAACTTGCAGACCTGCTCGTGCAGCTCGCGATAGGTGATGTTGCGCGAATCGGCAGGATCGTCGCCTTCCCAGATGATCGCGACCTGGTCGCCGCGCTCGGCCAGATGGCGGTCCAGGCAGTTATAGGAAACGTTCAGGGTGCCGTCGGCGAACCATTTGATATCGACGTGATGGTCGTCAAAGGAAGTCCGTTTTACCGTGGTGAAAGGCTTGATCCAGTCGAGACGCTTGGCCTGCTCGCGCCAGAAGCCATCAGGGTTGACGACCGACTGCTGGTACATCGCCTTGTAGGTCGCCTCGTCGGTCAGCGTATTGGCCAGAACCTCAGGGCGAACGGGGTACAGGGAAGCCGCACTCATCTTTCTTACCTCGGTGACATAGTTGTTGTTTTATGGCCCTGTTGTAGCCGGGCTGACGCTGCCGGACCATTCGACGATGGTAGTAACAAAACCCTACAAAACGTCGTGAATACCGCCAACAGGGCTCAAGCACGTGGCCTGTGGCGATATTCGGCCCAGGGAAAATATCTTCGGGCAGGACGTTTTTTCGACGATTGTTACAGGTTTTGTCAATAGTCTTTATCAAAAGCCCACCTGTATGAACGACTGGCGCACTCTTAAAATCAACTTCGCCAACTAAGGCAACGAATTAACCAGACGACAGCCCCCACGAAGGCCGTTAATTCGAATTCAAACTTCCAGAGCTTCACACGTGGTCCCACAAGGGCCGCGTGCCCCTACACGACCATCAATAGGTGAACCGATGAAACTTTTTGCCGCTTTAGTCCTCAGCAGCCTCTGTGCAACAGCCATGGCCGACGAGGCGGCGACCGATGTAGCCAGCCGGAACCTGCCGGTAGAGGAATACACTTACTCCATGCACCCGGATATTCACAAAGTTATCTCCATGAGTGAAATTCCGGAAGTTTGCGAAGTTGTACCGGCACGCATGGTTTATGAAGACTCCCAGGGTGTTCGGCATGTCATGGAATATCGTGTAATGGGTAATGGTTGTTCCAACGGCTGATCGCCCGCCTTGAAAGCCGCTTGCCGCAGGAAGCGATTCTTGCGGCTGCGGCAAGGGTGTCCTTGCACAACGGTCATCATCCGGCCGCCTCCCGCAGCGAACCACTCGTCGCCAACACCCCCGCCAGGCAAAAAATTCTTTTGCCGCCAAAGCCCTGCAAACCCGAGCCGTGCCCGCCCAAGCACACGCAAGGGCGGAATCCGTCACACCACTGACCGCAAAAAGCCCTTATAATGTCCCGGTAAAACGGGCTTGCAATATTCCCTTGCAGGGTAGCGTTCTCACGCTGGCATCGCTGCAGGAACCGGCGTCATCCCCGCGCCATCCGCCCCTCGGGGCCCCGTACAAATTTCCCGTTGTTTGCCTGCACAGCCGGTGCAAGCAACGATTCCTTATATCCAATGTGGCCATCGTGCCGTGTGATAAACCGCCCATCCGTGTTTTCACACCGGCGTCAGGCCCTCACGCAGGAGACGACACGTCATGCTGAGCTGGGACGAATTCGACAAAGAAGACGGCGAAGTAGCAGAAAAAGAGAGCAAGACCGGCCAGGCCAGCGAAGCCACCCTCGATCGCCTGGACAGCGCCGGCGGTGCCGCCGCCCTCGAAGCCCGTGCCGTGACCGCCAGCGACTCCGCCGCGATCATCCGCGCCAAGGCCGCCCTCGACGCCCTCGATGTCGCCGAAGGCCTGGCCGAACTCGAAGGCGCCTCGGCCCGTGTCGCCGTCGACGAGAAGCGCATGATCAACTGCCGCGCCGACCTCAACCAGCTCGTACCTTTCAAATACGACTGGGCCTGGCAGAAATACCTCGACGGCTGCGCCAACCACTGGATGCCGCAAGAGGTCAACATGACCGCCGACATCGCCCTCTGGAAAAACCCCGAAGGCCTGACCGACGACGAGCGTCGTATCGTCATGCGCAACCTGGGCTTCTTCTCCACCGCCGACTCCCTGGTGGCGAACAACCTGGTCCTGGCCGTCTACCGCCTGATCACCAACCCCGAGTGCCGCCAGTACATCCTGCGCCAGGCCTTCGAGGAGGCGATCCACACCCACGCCTACCAGTACTGCATCGAATCGCTGGCCATGGATGAAGGCGAGATCTTCAACATGTACCACGAGATCCCCTCGGTGGCGAAAAAGGCCACCTGGGGCCTGAAGTACACCCGCTCGATCTCCGACCCGCAGTTCAACACCGGCACAGTCGAGACCGACAAGGAACTGCTGCGCAACCTGATCGCCTACTACTGCGTGCTCGAAGGCATCTTCTTCTACTGCGGCTTCACCCAGATCCTGTCCATGGGCCGGCGCAACAAGATGACCGGCGTCGCCGAGCAGTTCCAGTACATCCTGCGCGACGAGTCCATGCACCTGAACTTCGGCATCGACGTGATCAACCAGATCAAGATCGAGAACCCGCACCTGTGGGATGCCGAGATGAAGGAAGAAGCGACCCAGATGATCCTGCAGGGCACCCAGCTGGAAATCGAATACGCCCGTGACACCATGCCGCGCGGCGTGCTGGGCATGAACGCGGCGATGATGGAGGACTACCTCAAGTTCATCGCCAACCGTCGCCTGTCGCAGATCGGCCTGAAGGAAGAGTACCCGGGCACCACCAACCCGTTCCCGTGGATGAGCGAGATCATGGACCTGAAGAAGGAAAAGAACTTCTTCGAGACCCGCGTGATCGAGTACCAGACCGGCGGTGCACTGAGCTGGGATTGATTCGTCCCGCACGCATGGATCGCGACGCCAAAAGCCCTGACCTGTTCAGGGCTTTTTCATGGGTGGGCCATTGGCGGGCTTGCCCGCCAATGAGCCCTCAACATCATCGAAAAGCCTCCCGATCAGACACCCAGGCCTACTCGGTGCCGACCGGCGACCGATAGTCGGATTGCCGAAAAATCCTTTGCTCCAGCTCGAAAACAACTGTACAAAAACACAGTATTTTCAAGTCAACCCATCGATCCTGGAGAGCCCCATGTCCAGCCAAGCTGCCAATCATGTGATGAGTACTACCGTTGAACGCATGGTCCTGCATCAATTCACCCCGCTGCACTGCCGGCAAGCCCGCGCGATGCTGGGTTGGAGTCGCGAGCAGTTGAGCCAGGAGTCTGGCGTCTCGGTGGCCGCCGTACAGCGTTTCGAGAAGGGCGATTCCCTCAGGGATGTCACCCGATTGGCCCTGGCCTTTCGCTTCGAGGCCGAAGGCCTGGTGTTCTTCCCAGGCTTTGCACCCGGCCGTGGAATGAACATTCGCGGCACTACACCGGACCCGATCGAACGACAGGACTACGAACTGATCGAGTAATCGATTCAGGTCGGCACTGCCGGCCTGCCCTGCAAGCCGGGCACCGGGTCGGGCCCGCCGGCTTTCGACGCAAACGGGTGAACGCAGGGGCGTTTCCTGGATCGCCTAGCGAGTACTCAGGGCGGATTCATTCTCCAGGGCCTGTTCCACCTCCAGCCACCAGGCGCGCCCGCGATGGGGCTGCATCAGGTTGAAGGCTTCGCCAATGGCGGGGGTGGTGATGGACACGTTATTGTCCCAGGCCAGCGCCAGGATCCGCTCGAAGGGTTCGTACCAGGCATGGAACGACAGGTCGAAGGTGCCATTGTGGATCGGCAGCAGCCAGCGCCCCCGCAGGTCCAGGTGCGCCTGCAGGCTCTGCTCCGGCTGCATGTGCACATGAGGCCAGTCGACGTTGTAGGCACCGGTTTCCATCAGCGTCAGGTCGAACGGCCCATAGTGTTCGCCAATCTGCTTGAAGCCGTCGAAGTAACCGCTATCGCCGCTGAAGAAGATCCGCACGTCATCGGCGATCATCACCCAGGAGGCCCACAAGGTCTGGTTGTTGTCGAACAGCGTCCTTCCGGAGAAGTGCTGCGACGGTGTAGCGGCAAAGCGGATGCCCTCGACGACCGTCTCTTCCCACCAGTCCAGTTGCTGCACCTTCTGCGCGGCGATGCCCCATTTGACCAGCAGGTCGCCAACGCCCAGCGGGGCCAGGAAGTGTTTGGTCTTGGCCGCCAGTGCCAATACCGCCTTGTGGTCCAGGTGGTCGTAGTGATTGTGGGAAAGGATCACCGCCTCGATCGGCGGCAGTTCTTCCAGGCTGATGGGCGGCTGATGGAAACGCTTCGGTCCGGCCCACTGAACGGGTGAGGCCCGTTCGGAGAACACCGGATCGGTCAGCCAGAACTTGCCGTGCAACTTGAGCAGCAGGGTCGAGTGGCCGAGACGGAATACGCTGAAGTCGGCAGCCGCAAGCAACTGCTCACGGCTCAGCGCCTGGACCGGTACGCTGCCCGCCGGCCGGGTATTGCGCGGTTTCTGGAAGGTCATTTTCCAGAAGATACCCAAGGTCTTGCCCAGGCCGCCGTGGGGTGTCGGCGCCAGGTTGCGAAAAGCGCCCTGCTCTTTCCGGGATGAGGATCCAGCGACAATACGCGAACGAATGGTCATGACAGGGTGACTCCCGGGAACCCGAAGGAGTTCCCACGCTCAGGTGCTGAAAGATCAGGGGCCGCCGCAGGCAAACCTTGATCGGACGAAGTTGCAGAAAAGAACTACACTACACAGTGTAGTTTCTAGCTTGCGCCAAAGTACTCGCCAAGTAAACTGCCGAGTGTAACTTTTATTGACCTGCCGAAGCCTGCCCATGACCGTCCCCCTGCGCCTCACCGACCGTAAACGCGAAGCCATCATCCAGGCGGCCATCGCGGCCTTTCGCGCCGACGGTTTCGAAGTGACCAGCATGGACCGGATCGCGGCCAAGGCCGAGGTCTCCAAGCGTACGGTATACAACCACTTCCAGAGCAAGGAAGACCTGTTCGCCGAAATTCTCCATCGCCTATGGGCCAGCAGTGCCGCGCAGATGGACATGACCTATCACTCGCAGCGCCCCCTGCGCGAGCAACTGCGCGACATGCTGATGCGCAAGATGCGGCTGTTCAACGATAGCAACTTTCTCGATCTGGCACGGGTGGCGATCGCAGCCACCATTCATGCGCCCGAGCGCGCGCAGGACATGGTCTCGCGACTGGCCAGCCAGGAGGAAGGTTTCAAGCAGTGGATCCGCGACGCCCAGGCCGACGGCAAACTCAAGGCGGTCGACCCCGAGTTCGCCACTCACCAGATCTACGGCCTGCTCAAGGCCTTCGCCTTCTGGCCGCAGATTTCCCTCGGCCAGCCACCGCTGGATACCGCGACACAGACACGCGTCATAGAATCGGCGCTGGATTTGTTCCTTTCCGGCTACGAAATCGTCAAATAGCCGACACGCCCCGCCAAATCACCTGCCAAACCCTAGAAATGGCTTGGAAGGACACTGATTATTCTTTACGGAATCCCCGACAATATTCATCCTGCTTATCAGACGAATAGCGCTTCCGTGCCGAACACATTGCCTGTGTTCCGACAAAGAAATAAGTGACGCAGAGACCTATGGAAATCCATCGAGGCAAAGGGCAATCATTTGCCAGACGCATCTACTTGCCCCGCATGATAGGCGTAGGCGTCGGCTGCTTCAGCATCATCGCCGCACTCGCCCCCTTGTCGATGCCAATCTGGATCTGGGCCCTGCTGGCATTCAACGCCGTGATCTGGCCGCATGTGGCCTATCGTATCGCCCGACACGCCCACTATCCGTACCGGGCGGAACGACGCAACATCCTGATCGACTCGTTGATGGGTGGTTTCTGGGCGGCGACCATCCAGTTCAATCCCCTCGTCACGGTCAACATGCTCGCGCTGATGACCATGCACAACGTCGCCGCTGGCGGCCCGCGGCTGATGCTCAGGGGCTTGCTCGCGCAGTTGCTGGGGATCCTCGTCTCCTGGCTGATCTTTACTCCGGCGTTCAACGGGGTGACCACCCAGATCCAGATCTATGCCTGCCTGCCGGTGTTGATCCTGTACCCGGTGGTCATCGGCATGGGCAGCTTCCAGGTGGCGATCAAGCTCGCCGACCACAAGCGTGCACTGAGCGCCCTGAGCCGTACCGACAGCCTGACCGGGCTGCTCAATCACGGCAGTTGGAAGGACCTGCTGCAGATCAAGTTCCACAAGTGCCGGCAGACACACTGCCAGGCGGCAATCGCATTGATCGATATCGACCACTTCAAGACCATCAACGACAGTTACGGCCATCTGATCGGCGACAGCGTACTGCGCCAGTTGAGCCGCGACCTGAAGGCCAACCTGCGTGAACACGACCTGGCCGGGCGTTATGGCGGTGACGAGTTCTGCGTGATCCTGCCGGGCCTGTCGCTGGAACAGGCCAGCGAGATCATGGAGCGGCTGCGCCAGGTCTTCAGCAACTTGCGCAGCGAGGAAATACCGGAGCTGCGGGTCACCCTGAGCATCGGCCTGGCGCCCTTCCGGGCTAGTTTCAAGGACGCCGGTGCCTGGCTCAACGAGGCCGACAAGGCGCTGTACATCGCCAAGAATACCGGGCGCAACAAGGTCAACAGCACCGACGGTGAAAATACCGAATCCTCGGACGAGTACCTGGCAAGCTCCGCCTGAGCGCCATTCGGCTACTTCAAAGAACCACACGGCGGATTCTTGTACAAGACCAATCTATTTTGTATAAGAATATAAGGCAAAGTGCCATCCATGGAACGCTGGCCACCGGCGCCCTTCCCCCAAGGGTCTGCCGGGCCTGGAAAGGGATAGATCTCCCCTCTCTCCGAGTTCTCATGCCATGTTTTTTGCAGCCCATAAGAAAGCCCTGCAAGACCTGCAACAAACCATCGACCAACAGGCCCACCTGCTCGCGGCCATCGACCGCTCCATGGCCGTCATCGAATTCGATCTCGACGGCATCGTCCTGCGCGCCAACGACAACTTCCTCAAGACCATGGGCTATCGCCAGGAGCAGGTGCTCGGCCAGCCCCATCGTATGTTCTGCTCGCCAGCCTATGCTCGCAGTGCCGAATACAGCCAGTTGTGGTCACGCCTCAAGGCCGGCCAATTCGAGTCCGGCACTTTCGAGCGGGTCGCCGCCGATGGCCGGAGCGTCTGGCTCGAAGCCAGCTACAACCCGATCCGTGACGAGAACGGCAAGGCGGTGAAAATCGTCAAGTACGCCATGGACGTCACCGCCAAGATCCAGCAGGAAAGCGAAGCCAACGGCAAGCTGCAGGCGATCGACCGGGCCATGGCCGCCATCGAGTTCAGGCCCGACGGAACGGTGATCTGCGCCAACCAGAACTTCCTCGACCTGATGGGCTACAGCCTGGCCGAAATCCAGGGCAAGCATCACCGGATCTTCTGCACCCCGGCCACTGTCGGCGGCAGCGACTACCAGGACTTCTGGCGCCGCCTGAACCAGGGCGAATTCTTCAGCGGCCAGTTCGAACGCGTGACCAGGCGTGGCCAGAGCGTCTGGCTCGAAGCCAGCTACAACCCGGTCTACGACGCCAGCGGCAAACTGTGCAAGGTGGTCAAGTTCGCCTCGGACGTGACCCGGCGGGAAGAGAAACATGCCCAGGACGCCATGAGCGCGAGCCAGGCCTATCACATCTCGGTGGAGACCCGCAGGGTCGCCGAGCAAGGCACCGAAGTGATCCAGCAGGCCGCCAGCGAAATGCGCGAGATTGCCTCGAACATCGAAGGTTCGTCCAACCTGATCGCCAAGCTGGGCGAGCGCTCGGAACAGATTACCGCCATCGTCAACACCATTCGCGGGATCGCCGAGCAGACCAACCTGCTGGCCCTCAATGCCGCGATCGAAGCGGCCCGGGCCGGCGAGCAGGGTCGCGGCTTCGCCGTGGTGGCCGATGAAGTCCGTCTGCTCGCGGCACGTACCAGCGGCTCCACCGCCGAAATATCCAGCATGATCGGCATGATCCAGAGCGAAACCCAGCAGGCCATCCAGAGCATGAACGGCACCCGCGACCGGGCATCCAAGGGCGTCGGCCTGGCGGACGAGGCCGGTACGGTGATCCTGCAGATCCGCGACGGGGCGAGCAATGCCGTACAGGCGGTCAGCATGTTCGCCAACGACAGGGTGCACTGAGCACCCGACACGCCAGGACATCGGCAGATGCCCTGGCGTGCCTGTCGCGTCGTCCCGCGACTTGATTGCACAAAGGCATTGTTCACTTGAGCGAATGCCTATTTTGCTGGCGAACAGGCAGACCTATAGTCCGGCGCAGAGACCGACAAGCCGGAGAAGCCCATGGAACTGCGCCCTGCCCTGAAGATTGCCCTGGTCGGCGATCACGACCCGCAAGTGACGGCCCACAAGGCCATCCCCGTGGCCCTGCAGCTGGCCGCCCAGGCCACCGGTCTGCAGGTGCAGGCCCACTGGGTGGCGACCGACAGCATCGAGACCGCGGACGATCTGGCAGGCTTCGACGGCATCTGGTGCGTTCCCGCCAGCCCGTATCGCAGCCTCGATGGCGCCTTGCTTGCCATTGGCCATGCTCGTGAACAACGACTCCCCTACCTCGGCACCTGTGCCGGCTTCCAGTACGCGATTCTCGAATATGCCCGTCACGTGCTCGGCTGGGACGACGCGCAGCACGGTGAGGAAGCGCCGGATTCGCCGCGCGCGGTGATCTCGGCGCTGAGCTGCTCCCTGGTGGAAGCCACCGACGGCATCCGCCTGGTCGAAGGCTCGCGTATAGCCAGGGCCTATGCCAGCCAGCGAACCCACGAGGGTTATCACTGCCGCTACGGCATCAACCCGGCCTTCGAAGCGGCGCTGCTCGACACCGACCTGCAAGCCACCGGCCACGACGACAAGGGGGAACTGCGGGCCGTCGAATTGGCAAACCATCCGTTTTTCGTCGCGACGCTGTTCCAGCCGGAGCGGGCCGCCCTGCAAGGTATCGCGCCACCCCTGGTCAGTGCCTTCCTGAGCGCCTGTGCCGGAGAACACGCATGATTGCCAGCACGCCCCAGCCTCCCTACTACGCGGTGATCTTCACCTCCCTGCGTACCGCAGGCGACCAGGGCTATGCCGAAGCGGCCCGGCGCATGCTCGACCTGGCTCGCGAGCAGCCGGGGTTTCTCGGTGTCGAGTCGGCGCGGGGGATAACGGCCTGGGCCTCACCGTTTCCTACTGGCGCGATGAGACGGCGATCCTGGCCTGGAAGCAGCATGCCGAGCACAGCGAAATCCGCGAGCGCGGCCGCTCGACCTGGTACGAGACGTGCCAGACCCGCGTCTGCAAGGTCGAACGCGCCTATCGCTTCGATCGCTGAGCCGGCCTCCCGCTCGTGTCAGCCCGGCACGACCCGGCGCAATGCGGCGATCTGGGGCATGTCCACCCGCTGCATGTACACCCGCAACGGCTCGGTGATGTTGATCCGCTGGTCGATGTTCTGATCCAACAGCAACTGGATCCGCTCCCGGGCCAGACGCATGGCCTCCTGCCCTGCCGGTAGCCAGACGAATTCGCTGGCCGGAATGATCCCGTCGTCGGCCACGTCCATGCCGAAGGAGTCCTCGCTGAAACGCACGATGTACTGGCCGGTCTTGCGATTCAGGCCGACGAAACCCTTGAGCTGGTCGGCGGCCTGACAGATGAGTTCGGAAGTGATGCGCATGGTAAACCTCACTGGAGAGCCCGAAGGCCCATGGGTCGATGGTTTACACACAAGGTGGGCAGCGCGTTTCCTTCTACAGGGGAAACTGCCGCTCAAGCCTACTGCAAAATCCGTCCTGATTGTGTCGAAAAAACGACACAACCGGCTCTTGCAGCATTTCGCGATAGCACTTGAAGCATTCAGTTGTTAAAAGAGGGCCTTCACTCCGTACGAAAGGAATTCGCAATGCCTGTCACCTTCAGCGCCGCCACCTTCAAGAAAAGTGCTCTGCTCATGAGCCTGCTGCTGGCCATGGGGCTGGACACGGCACAAGCCGGCACCACCCCGGCCGAGCTCGCGGCCAAGGCCGGGATTCCCCATCCGGCGGTGATCGCCCACCGTGGCGCGTCCTTCGATGCCCCCGAATCCACCGCGGCCTCCTACACCCTGGCCCGCGACCTCGGCGCCGACTACCTGGAAATGGACCTGCAGCGCAGCAAGGACGGAGTGATCTTCGCCCTGCATGACAACAACCTGTCGCGCACCACCGACGTCGCCAGCAAGTTCCCCGAACGCAAGGACAGCCCGGCCAACGAGTTCACCTGGGCCGAGCTGCAAACCCTGGACGCCGGCAGCTGGTTCAACAAGGCCTACCCCGAGCGCGCGCGGCCGTCCTATGTCGGCCTGAAGATTCTCAGCCTCGACCAGATCATCGACATCGCCCAGGCCAACCCCAAGCATCGCCCCGGCCTGTACATCGAGACCAAGGAACCCAAGCAGTTCCCCGGTATCGAGCATGACCTCAAGAACAAGCTGCAGGAACGTGGCCTGCTCGGCCCGGACAAGGTCCACTCCAAGGAGCAGCCACAGGTCGGCCAGGGCGCCGGCCGGGTGATCCTGCAGACCTTCGAGAAGAGCAGCCTGGAGTTGCTGCAGAAGGAAATGCCGAACACGCCGAAGATTCTCCTGCTGTGGGTCGGCGAAGGCAGCATCGAACCCAAGTCGAACGTCAGCTTCGCCGACTCCGGCGAGAAGACCAAGGCCGCCTACTACGCCAAGCAGGAACCGAAGGACAAGGCCGAGTTCATCAAGTGGGTGGACTTCGCCAAGGCCAACGGCGCCATCGGCACCGGCCCGTCGGCCGAACTGACCCATGGCGGCGACCAGAGCTACTCCGACCTGGTCAAACCGTGGATGAACCAGCTGACCCACGATAAAGGCCTGCTGGTTCACGTCTATACCGTCGACGAACCGGTGGACTTCAAGAAGGTCATGGACGCCGGTGTCGATGGCATCTTCACCAACCGCGCCTCCGAACTGCTCAAGTACTTCAAGCGCGCCTCGCCGAAAACCGTGCCGCAAATCCTCGAGGCCAACGGTTACTGAGTGAAGGAGCGCGAGTGGAACGGCGTCCTCGGGCTGGGGCGTGACTACGCCCTGATCCACGGTGAGCTGGGGCCACCGCGCCCCATGCCCACTCCGCCCATCAGGTGATCCTGACGCCCGAGGCGCCGGTCACCGCCTGGTACTGTGGCGCCGCCTGCGCCTGGCGCTTGAAAGGCGCGCTCTACGCGCGATTGAACAAACGACGCAATCGTCAGTCAGCAAGAACAGGGGTCAATTTAAGGGTGAATTAAGTTGCAACACTTAGGCTGACCCCACTGAAATCATCCAGACAAGGAATCCCCCGATGAAAGCCCTCTCGACCCTGCTGACCGCCTCCGCCCTGACTCTCGTTGCCGGCTTCGCTTCGGCCGATGTCCGTCCGGACCACATTCCCGGGCTGCTGAAATCCGGTGCGATCGCCGACTTCGACAAGCTCAACCAGGCCGCCCTGGCCAAGTACCCAGGCGCGACCATCACCGACACCGAACTGGACCATGGCACCAGTGGTGGCTATGTCTATGAAGTCGAACTCAAGGCCGCCGACGGCGTGAAGTGGGAAGTCAAACTCGACGCCAAGAGCGCCGCCGTCCTGCAGGAGAAGCGCGACAGCTGATCGTCCGCCCCGTGAATCACAAGCCGCGCGTTCCACCCGGAACGTGCGGCTTGTTCGTTTTCATCCTCCCATAACCCCGGGAGATGCTGTCCAAGCACTCAGGCGGTCGTGTTGACGGTACCGCCCGACGTACTGCTGCCGGACTCCTGCAGCGCCTGGGTCAAGGCCGCGGTGACGGTCTGGATCGAGGCGGAAATCGTCGCGACCTGAGCCGAAGCGGTGGCCACGGCAGTCGCCTTGGCTTCGTCGCTGTCGTTGCTGGCCTGGGCCTTCTGCAATTGCTGCTCCTGTTCCTGCAACTGCTTCTGCAACTCGGCCAGTTGCTTGCGCAGCGCCTTGACGGTATCGGACTCCGAACTGGAGCTGTCGCCGCTGCCCGCCGCGCCACCGCCAGCGGCCGCCTGGGTCCCAGCGGTCTTGGTGGTATCGGTGCTGCTGGCGGCGACGGTACCGGTCGTCGTACTGTCGTCGCTGCTGGCTGCCTGGGTGGCGGTACGGGTGGACTGGCTTGGGGTGATGGTGACCGAGGTGATGCTGACCATGGGAAATACCCTATCGAGGTGGTGATACCCCATCATCGACAGAAGACTGGCCGGTTTGAGACCTATCCTGTATCCCGTTGGTCAGCATCCCGATACACAACCGCGACGCCAGGATAAGGCTCAGGCCCCCAGCCTGGCCGTGACTTCGTTCAGTTGCCCCGAAAGACCGTGCAGGTTGGTGCTGGCCGCCTCGGTGCGCTTGACGTTGTCCAGGTTGGTGCTGGCAATCGCGGTGATCTCGGTGAGGTTGCGGGAAATATCCTCGGCCACCGACGTCTGTTCCTCGGCGGCCGTGGCAATCTGCCGGTTCATGTCACGGATGGCCTCGACGGCCGCGGTGATGCGCTCGAGCATCGCGCCGGCCTCGGTCACCTGCTCCACGCTTTCGTCGCTGCGGGCCTGGCCGCCCTCGATGGCCTGGGCCGCGTCCACCGCCCCGGTCTGCACCGACTGGATGATCTGGTTGATTTCCAGAATCGACGCGGCCGTGCGTTGGGCCAGGCTGCGAACTTCATCGGCCACCACCGCGAAACCACGTCCGGCCTCGCCGGCCCGTGCCGCTTCGATGGCCGCGTTGAGCGCCAGCAGGTTGGTCTGCTCGGCGATCCCGCGGATCACTTCAAGCACCTTGCCGATCCGCCCGCTGTCGCTTTCCAGCTGGCGAATGACCGTGGCGGTCGTGGAGATTTCCGTGCGCATGCGGGTGATGGTCTGGATGGTCGACTGCATCACCAGTTCGCCCTGCTGGGCCGAGCGGTCGGCTTCGTCGGCGGCGCCGGCCGCAGCGGCGGCGTGCCGGGCGACTTCCTGGGCCGTGGCGGACATCTCGGTCATCGCCGTCGCCACCTGGTCGGTCCGTTCGAACTGCTCATGGGTACCCGTAGCCATCAGGCCGGCAATCGCGTTCAGTTCGCCACTGGCACTGTCCAGGTTCGCGGTGCTGAGCTTGAGGCGATTGAACGTATCGGCGAGAAAGTCCCGCAGGGTATTGGCGGCAACGGCCAGACGCCCCAGCTCATCCTGGCGGTCGGCGGCCACGCGCTCGGCGAACCGGCCATGGCTCAGTTGCGCCACATAGTCGATCAGGCGGCGAATCGGTTCGACCAGGTTGCGATTGACCAGCCACAGGCTCAGCAGCGCGATCAGCAGACCTGACACCAGCATCACCACGATACCGCTCCAGACCGTGCGCCCGGCGGCCTCGCTGATGGCGGCCGACTGTGCATCGCCGGCCTTGCGCAACTGGCTGACCAGCACGCTCATCTGCTCGCTGGTGGCACGGTCCACGCCCTTGACCGCCTGATCGCCGGCACTCGGATCGGCGCCACTGGCAACGTAGGCATCACGGCCCTTCTGATAGGCGACACCAAGCTGGCGGTGCTCCTCGCGCAGCCTTTCGACCTGGGCCTTCAGGCTGCTGTCGATAGCCGGCTGCGCCGCCAGGCGGCCGAGAATCTCCTGCACATCACGCTGGCGATCCTCGAACTGGCGCCAGTACTGGTTCAGGTCCTGGGATTGCTTGCCGCGTAACAGGACGTTCTTCCACTCCTGCACCTGCTCCTTGAACCGCAGGTTGGCCTCGTCCACCAGTTGCGACGCGAGCAACGGCCCCCCGATCAGCTCCCGATAGTCGCGTATGCCGTTGGACAGGAAGTGGAAGCAGGTCAGTGCGATCAACAGCATCGCCAACAGGCTGCCGCTCAGTAGCGCGAGAATCTGGGCTCTCAAGGATTTCTGCAACATCGTGGATATCTCTGGACAGGGATTGGGCACTCCGATCAGGAGTGCGAACAGTCAAAACATCCCTGTCAGCGACATCGTGGCTTGTGGCCCAAAACGCCGCAGCCTACACCTTCGCCATCGGCGCACCGGCACGGCGCTTGAGTCGAGCCGACCACCGGTCATGGGCCGCGATTGTGCACGTCAATCCGTAACAAAAATGTCAAAACGCCCTGAGATGATGCGGCTCAAGCGAACCTGTAAAAAAATGTTTCGGGCGCTTCATTTCAGCGAGCCTCCATGAACCACAGCCTTGACCAAAGTCACCGCGATCCGGACCTGTTCGGCCTGCTTTACGGTTTTCGCTTTCGCGCCGGCGAGCGCGGCGAGGAAATCGACTCCGCCACCGCCCTGCGCTACCTGCAGAACCCCGAGGACGACGAAGCGTTTCTCTGGCTGCACCTGAACCTCGCCCACGCGGCCTGCGAACGCTGGATGACCACCCATCTGTCGCTGCCCGACGAGTTCTTCGAAGCCCTGCACGAAGGCTCACGCTCGACCCGCATCGAACATGTCGACAACGCCCTGCTGGCGGTGGTCAACGACGTGGTGTTCAACCTTGGCAGCATGACCTCCTCGGATGTCTCGACACTCTGGGTCTGCGCACGCAGCAAGCTGCTGATCAGCGCCCGCCTGCAGCCCCTGCACTCGGTCGACAAGCTGCGCTCCTCGGTCAAGGCCGGCGAACACTTCCGTTCGCCGCTGGAATTGCTGGTGCACCTGCTGCGCGACCAGGGTGAAGTGCTGACCCAGATCGTGCGCAAGACCACCCTCAGCGTCGACCAGATCGAGGACCAGTTGCTCGCCCAGCGCCTGACCATCAACCGCGCGGAGCTGGGTGCCATGCGCCGGGTGCTGGTGCGCCTGCAACGGCTGCTGGCCCTTGAGCCGGGCTCGCTGCTGCGGCTGCTCAACCGCCCGCCACAGTGGCTGCAGAAGGAGGACGTCAAGGAACTGCGCAAGTCCACCGAGGAGTTTTCGCTGATCCTCAGCGACCTCGAGGCCCTGGGCGAGCGGATCAAGTTGCTGCAGGAAGAGATCGCCGCCACCGTCAACGAACAGACCAACCGCAGCCTGTTCACCCTGACGGTGGTCACGGTGCTGGCGCTGCCGATCAACATCATCGCCGGTTTCTTCGGCATGAACGTCGGTGGCATCCCGCTGGCCGGCGACCCGGAAGGGTTCTGGATTCTGGTGGCGCTGGTGGCGACCTTCACCCTGCTGGCCGGACGCTGGGCGTTTCGCAAGCGCCAGGATTACTGAGCCCCCGGGTTCAGGGTGTACCCGCTCATCCTGGCGGCAGCCTGTCAGACCATCGGCCCGGTAAAATCCACGGATACTGATCTGTGGCAGCCTCTCTGTAACATTTAGCAATGATCATGACTGATACCCGTTCCCAAACAGGATTTCAGGCATGGCTACCCCTTCATTGACTGCTGCCTCCGCCAGCGACGGCAGGCCGCAGCTGGAAAGCAAACCCCACGTCTTCACCGCCGTCCTCTTCTTCGCGCTGCTGGCCGTCGGCCTGTTGTTCACCGCCTACAGCCTCGTGCATGACATGCACGAACTCGGCACCGTGGTCACCACCTGGACGCCCTTCCTGCTGCTCGGCGTCGCCCTGCTGATCGCCCTGGGCTTCGAATTCGTCAACGGGTTCCACGACACCGCCAACGCCGTGGCCACCGTGATCTACACCCACTCGCTGCCGCCGCACTTCGCCGTGGTCTGGTCCGGCTGCTTCAACTTCCTCGGCGTGCTGCTGTCCAGCGGTGCGGTGGCCTTCGGCATCATTGCCCTGCTGCCGGTGGAGCTGATCCTGCAAGTGGGTTCGTCCTCCGGCTTCGCGATGATCTTCGCCCTGCTGATCGCCGCCATCCTGTGGAACCTCGGTACCTGGTGGCTGGGCCTGCCGGCCTCGTCGTCCCATACCCTGATCGGCTCGATCATCGGCGTCGGCGTGGCCAACGCCCTGATGCATGGCCGCGACGGCACCAGTGGCGTGGACTGGAGCCAGGTGACCAAGATCGGCTACGCACTGCTGTTCTCCCCGCTCATCGGTTTCGCCCTGGCCGCCCTGCTGCTGGTGGCGCTGCGCCTGTTCGTGAAAAACCGCGCGCTGTACAAGGCGCCCAAGGGCAACGAGCCACCACCGTGGTGGATCCGTGGCCTGCTGATCCTGACCTGCACCGGCGTGTCCTTTGCCCATGGTTCCAACGACGGGCAGAAAGGCATGGGCCTGATCATGCTGATCCTGGTCGGTACCCTGCCGATGGCCTACGCGCTGAACCGCACCATGCCGGCCGAACAGGCCCTGCAGTTCGCCGCCGTGGCCGAAGTGACCCAGACCGCCCTGGTCAAGGCCGTCCCGCAACCCGCCCCGGCCGATCCGCGTCCGGTGCTCACCGAATACATCCGCACCCAACAGGTAAAGCCGGACCTGGTGCCGGCCCTGGCCGCCCTGACCGGCCGGATCGGTGAGGAGGTGAAAGGCTATGGCTCACTGGCCAAGGTACCCGCCGAGGCCATGGGCAACGTGCGCAACGACATGTACCTGAGTTCCGAAGCCATTCGCCTGATGGACAAGAACAAGGTCGGCAACTTCGACGCCGACACCCAGGGCAAGCTGCAACTGTTCAAGCAACAGATCGACGGCGCCACCCGCTTCATCCCGTTGTGGGTGAAGATCGCCGTGGCCATCGCCCTGGGCCTCGGCACCCTGGTCGGCTGGAAGCGGATCGTGGTCACCGTCGGCGAGAAGATCGGCAAGAGCCACCTGACCTACGCCCAGGGCGCCTCGGCGGAAATGGTCGCGATGCTGACCATCGGCGCGGCGGACATGTACGGCTTGCCGGTATCGACCACCCATGTGCTGTCCTCGGGGTGGCCGGGACCATGGTCGCCAATGGCGGCGGCCTGCAGATGAAGACCATCCGCAACCTGGCGATGGCCTGGGTGCTGACCCTGCCGGCGGCGATCCTGCTGTCGGGCAGCCTGTACTGGCTGTTCACCCAGCTGTTCTGAGCCCGCCTTCAGGCTCCACCCGCAGACCCCACCCTCAAGGTGGGGTTTGTCGTTTCACGCCCTCACAGGCGTCATGCAGTACCTGCACCAGCCAGTCCATGAACACCCGCACCCGCCGTGGCAGGTGCCGTTGCCCGGCATACAGCAGCGACACGTCCAGCGGCGCCGGCCGAAACCCGGGCAATACCTCGATCAGGTCGCCGCGTTCCAGGTGCCGGGCCATCCCCAGCAACGGCGCCTGGATCAGCCCCAGGCCGCCGAGGCAGGCACCTTCGTAACAGTCGATACCGTTGACCGTGACGCTGCCGGCCATGGGGACCTGGATCAGCTTGCCATCGTGCAGGTACTCGAAGCCCGAAGACCGCGAGCCCAGTACGCCGACATAGTGGATCAGCCGATGGTCAACGAGATCTTCCGGGCTCGACGGCATGCCATGCCGTTGCAGATAGGCGGGGCTGGCGCAATTGACCACCGGCAGCGAACTCACAGGCCGCGCCACCACCGTCTGATCCGGTTGCGCACCGACCCGCAGCACGCAGTCGAAGCCTTCGCTGAGCAGATCGACCCGGCGATCGGTGCTGCTGATCTCCAGTTCGATCCGCGGATGCCGGGCCATGAACTCCGGCAGACGCGGCATCACCACCCGTCGCGCCATGGCACTGGGCATGTCGAAGCGGATACGCCCGCCGAGCAGGCTCGCATCCTGGCGGAACAGCCCCTCCAGCTCATCCACCTGGGACAGCAGTTCCTTGCTGCGTTCGTACAGCACCAGGCCGTCCTGGGTCGCCTGGACCTTGCGCGTGGTGCGCTGCAACAGGCGCGTGCCCAGCAGGTCCTCAAGGGTTTGGACATGCTCGGAAACACTCGACCTGGGCAACCCCAGGCTCTCGCTGGCCTGGGTAAAGCTCGACAGCTCGGTGACGCGGATGAAGGTGCGCAGCAACTCCAGCTTGTTCATGGCAGGGCGACTCCGATTGTTCGGACAGAGCGATCAGTGTTTCCGTTTTCCCTCAGTTTATCGCCTGCCAGACGGACAAATAAACTTTCTCCAACACTCACCCATCACCCGAGGAATACGACATGACTCGCAAGATCGCACTGATCACCGGCGCCAGCCGCGGCCTGGGCAGGAATACCACGCTGCAACTCGCCGCCCGCGGTGTGGACATCATCGGCACCTACCACAGCCGGGCGGACGAGGCCAAGGCCGTGGCGGCCGAGGTCGAACGGCTCGGCGCACGCGCCGCCATGCTGCAGTTGGATGTCGGTGTCGTCGCCGGCTTCAGGACCTTCGCCGACCGCGTGGCCGCGGTACTCGAAGGCACCTTCGGCCAGCCGCGTTTCGATTTCCTGGTGAACAATGCCGGCGTCGGCCTGCACGGACTGTTCGTCGACGTCCAGGAAGAGCAGTTCGACCAGTTGTTGAATGTCCACTTCAAGGGCCCGTTCTTCCTGACCCAGCATCTGCTGCCGCTGATGGCCGATGGTGGGCGCATCATCAACATCTCCAGCGGCCTGGCCCGCTTCAGCCTGCCGGGTTATGGCACCTACGCGGCGATGAAGGGCGCGATGGAGGTGCTGAGCCGCTACCAGGCCAAGGAACTCGGAGCCCGGGGCATCAGCGTGAACTCGCTGGCCCCCGGCGCCATCGAGACCGATTTCGGCGGTGGTTCGGTGCGTGACAACCAGCAACTGAATGCCTTCGTCGCCAGCGTCACCGCACTCGGCCGGGCCGGCCTGCCGGAGGATATCGGCGGGGCGATCGCGCTGCTGCTCGGGGACGGTGGGCAGTGGATCAATGGGCAGCGGATCGAGGCTTCGGGCGGGATGTTCCTATAGGTTCTGCATGGGGCCGGCGGGCCCTTTCGCGGGCAAGCCCGCGAAAGGGCCCTCAGAACGACGCCTGTCAGCCAGCCACACCACTGCGCTGCAGCAACTCCCGGAGCACCGTCAGCAACTCCACCCGCCCCTTGCGCGACGCCCCGGCAAACTCGATCCACCCCTCGTTGAAACCATCGAGCATCTGCATCCGCGGCAACGGGTTGTTCATGCCCTGGGCGCTGAACAGCGCCTGCCAGCTCTCCCGGGGGACCACCTCCATGCGCACCGGCCTGCCCAGCAGTTCGGCAAAGCCGGCGGCGATCTGATTCGGCGTCACCCGCTGTGCCGCCTCCAGCTCGACGATGCGCTGGCCGCTCCAGTTCTCCAGCAGCAGTTGCGCCGCCAGCCGACCGACATCCTCGGTGGCGACCATCGGCACCGGCTTGTCCAGCGGTTGCAGGAAGCTGGGGATCACCCCACTTTCTACGGCCGCCGGCACGTCCCACAGCGCGTTCTCCATGAACCAGCCCGGACGCAGGAACGTCACCGGCAGATCCAGGCCGGCAAGGCCCTGTTCGAGGATCTGCAACTGAGTGAGCAGATTCGGCCGGCTCGCCTGTGCACCGACGGTCGACAGGCACACCACCTTCGCCGGGCGCGCCCGCTCCAACGCCGAACGCAGGTTTTCCACCCATTGCCGGGCTTCCGGAAAGCCAGGGGTCGGGTCAAAAGTCGGCGGCAGCATCACGAACACACCTTCAGCGGCACTGAACGCCTGGGCCATCGCCCGCACATCATCGACCTCGGCCACTGCCACCTGGCAACCCTGCGCGGCCCACGGCTGCCCCTTGGCCGCGTTGCGTACCAGCGCCCGCACCGGCTGCCCGGCCGCCAGCAAATGACGGGCGATGGCGCCGCCGACCTGACCGGTAGTGCCCATGACTGCATACATAGAATTTCCTCCAGCGAGAAGCGACGTCTGTCGCGGTGGAAAGAATTATCCGCAGCGCACAGTCATTCTCCGATAGCATGGATGTCATTGGATCAGTGACAGGAAATCATCAATGAGCTTCGATTCCAGCCTGGCCAGCGGCATGGGCGTCCTCAGTGCCGTGGTCGACAGCGGCAGCTTCGCCAAGGCCGCCGACAGCCTCGACATGACCCCCTCCGGCGTCAGCCGGGCGATCGCGCGACTGGAGAAGCGCCTGGGCATCCGTCTGTTCGACCGCACCACCCGTTCGGTCAAACTGACCGACGAAGGCAGTCGCCTCTATGAGGAAATCGCACCGCTGCTGGCCGGTCTGGAAGAAGCCGCGCACAACGCCAGCGGCAGTGCCAACAGCGTACGCGGGCGTCTGCGGGTGAATATCGATCCCTATTTCTCCCGGCTGATACTCGGTCCGGCACTGGGCGAATTCATGAGCCGCCATCGGCAGTTGCAACTGGAGCTCTACACCCGGGACCAGTTGGGTGATGTGGTCGCCGACGGCTTCGACCTGGCGGTGCGGTTCGGCCACCCGGCATCCTCGTCGCTGGTGGCGCGCAAGCTGCTCGACGTGCGGGTGCTGACCTGTGCCGCGCCGGCCTATCTCAAGCGCCATGGCCGGCCGCTGACACCGCTGGAGATGGAGGATGAGCGGCATGTCTGCGTATCGTTCCGCGACCCGGAAACCGGCCGGCCGTTTCCCTGGGAATTCCACCGTGGCGGTCAGCGGCTCGATGTACGCAACAACGCACGGCTGGTGCTCAACGATGTCGGCACCCTGCACAGCATCTGCGAGACCGGCTACGCGATCGCCCAGGTGCTCGACCTCGGCATGCAACCGATGCTCGCGTCGGGCCGGCTGGTGGAACTGTTCCCCGACTGGCCCGACGAACGCTTCCCGCTGTATGCGCTGTACCCGTCGCGGCACCTGCCACCGGCCAAGGTCCGGGCCTTTCTCGACTTCATCATCGAGATCAGCTCGCGCTGAACCGCTCAGGCCAGGCGCCGCTGCAACAGCCGCTCGCGCAGCAGGTCGTAGACCCAGTGGTAGACGTAGGTGTACGGCAGGAAAAACAGCAGCACGCCGATATCCAGCAACAGCGCCGACAGCAGACTCAACTCCAGCCACCAGGCGATCAGCGGTACGCTCACCACGATCAGCCCACCCTCGAACAACACCGCGTGCAACAACCGGGTCCAGCCATTCTGCGCCAGGGCCAGGCGCTCGAGCAGCCGGTCGAACAGGCCATTGAACAGCACGTTCCAACCCAGGGCGAGCAGGCAGTTGGCAACCGTCACCACGCCCATGTCCAGCAACGGCTTGGCCATCACCCAGGCAAACAGTGGGGTGCATAGCAGCACCGCGAACAATTCGAAGCCAATGGCCTGGAAAACGCGTTCGGTAAGGGACTTGCTGGTATTCATGGCGGGCTCCCCCGGAATGTCGAGGCTTGTGATTATCGCCACCAATACAGATACTAAAAGTCAATTACCATCGAGCAAGACGATAGTTCATGGCCTCCAATGAAGTGCTCCAGGCCTTTGTCCAGGCCGCCACCCTCGGCTCCTTTTCCGCCGCCGCGCGCAAGCTGGGCAAAAGCCAGTCGACCATCAGCGCGGCGGTAGCCGGCCTGGAGATCGACCTCGGGCTGGAGTTGTTCGACCGCAGCACCCGCAAACCCGGCCTGACAGCGGCCGGTCATGTGATGCTGCTCAAGGCCGAAGACATTCTCGCCGCCAGCAATCGACTGGAAATGGCCGCCAGCCAGTTGGCCCAAGGGCTGGAGCCGAAGCTGACCGTGGTGATTTCCGACACCTACCAGTCCGATCGCTTCGAAGCCGCCCTCAGCGGGTTCGCTGCACGTTATCCGGACCTGGAGCTGGAGTGCCTGATCGCCGAATGCGCCGACGTGGTGGAACTGGTACAACAGGGCCGGGCCCAGGTGGGCTTCGCCGAAAAGCAGGACAGCTACCCGCCGGACCTGAGCAGTGCCACAGTGGATGAGCGCACCGAGTTCGCCGTGTTCGTCCATCGTAGCCATCCCCTGGCCAGCCCGGCCAAGGTTGATCAGAGCGCGTTGCGCCAGCACCGTGAGTTGCGCCTGACCAGTATCGTCAATCCTTACGAAGACCGTGCCCTGGGGCGGGTCTGGTCGTCATCCAGCTACCTGATGCTGTTGGAGATGGCCCAGCGTGGCGTCGGCTGGGCAGCGTTGCCACGCTGGCTGGTGGAGCGTTTCGCCGCAGGCTCACTGGTGCAACTGCAGGTACGCGGCTGGCCGAGGCCGGTGGCGGTCGATGCCCTCTGGTCGCGCCTGCATCCGCCGGGGCCGGCCGGCAGTTGGTTGCTGGAAAAGATGCTGGAGTGATCAGCCGCCAACAGCCCCGGCAACCCTACTTCCCCAATGCCGCCAGGCGCCCGCGGATGAAGCGCTGCTCGGGCTCCTGCTGCGTCAGTTCCAGCGCCCGCCCATAGGCCTCGCGCGCCTCCTCCAGGCGCCCCAGCCGCCGATAGAACTCCGCCCGCGCCGAATGCGCCAGGTGATAATCCTGCAACTCGCCGCGCCCAAGTATCCGCTCCAGCAGCAGCAACCCTGCCTGCGGCCCATCGCGCATGGCCACCGCCACCGCGCGGTTCAGCTCGATCACCGGCGACGGCACGGCCCGTAGCAGCAGGTCATAAAGCCCGACAATCTGTGCCCAGTCGGTGTCCGCCGCGCTGGCCGCCTCGGCATGTACCGCCGCGATCGCCGCCTGCAGCCCATAAGGGCCGAATCGGCCGGAGGCCAGCGCCCTCTCGACCAGGTTGCAACCCTCGGCGATCAGTTCGGCATTCCACAGCGTGCGATCCTGGACATCGAGCAGAACCAGTTCGCCACTGGCCGAAACCCGTGCCTGACGCCGTGATTCGTGCAACAGCATCAGCCCCAGCAACCCCATGACTTCCGGGTCCGGCAGCAACTCCAGCAACAGCCGCGCCAGGCGGATCGCCTCGCCAGTCAGTTCGTCCCGAGTCGCGCTGGCGCCCCGGGAGGCCGAATAACCTTCATTGAACACCAGGTAAATCACCCGCAGCACGCTATCCAGGCGTTCGGGCAGTTCGCCCAGGGTCGGTACCTGGTAGGGAATCTGCGCATCGCGGATCTTCGCCTTGGCCCTGACGATCCGCTGGGCGATGGTCGAGGGCGTCGAGAGAAACGCCCGGGCGATTTCCTCGGTGGTCAGGTCGCAGACTTCGCGCAATGTCAGCGGCACCTGGGCATCGGCCGAGAGCGCCGGGTGGCAGCAGGTGAAGATCAGGCGCAGCCGGTCATCCTGCAGGTCCTCGCCCTCCCATTCGGCCTGTTCGAGCTGTTCGGCCTGGGCGATCAGACGCTCCTGGGAGGCGGCAAAACGCGCCCGCCGACGCAGGGTATCGATGGCCTTGAAGCGCCCGGTGGAAACCAGCCAGGCTCGCGGATTGGCCGGTACGCCGTCGCGTTGCCAACGCTCGACAGCGACGAAGAACGCTTCGTGCAAAGCCTCTTCCGCCAGGTCGAAATCACCGAGCAGACGAATCAGCGTCGCCAGAATCCGCCGCGACTCCAGCCGATAGACCGACTCGACCCGCTGCCTGATGCCCTGGGTGATTTCGCTCAATCCGGCAGCCCCTGCGCGAGCAGCAAGGCCAGCCGGTCGAGGCTTTCGCCCCAGCCCTGATGGAAACCCATCTGCTCGTGGCTGTCGCGCTCGGCCGCGCTCCAGTGCATCGCACTGGCGGTATAAAGGGTGCCGCCCGGGGCTTCCTGCAGCGTGATCCGCGCCGTCATGAACGGCTTGCCGGTCGGCGTCCAGCCGGGGGCGAAGGCATCGGTGAAGACGATCCGCTCGGGCGCGGCGATTTCCAGGAACACGCCCTGATAGGGATACTCGCTGCCATCCGGTGCCCGCATGACGGTGCGGAACAGACCGCCGACCCACAACTGCATCTCGCAGATCGGCGTGGTCATGCCGTGCGGCCCCCACCAGCGGGCCAGCAGATCGGGTTCGGTCCAGGCCCGGAACACCTCGTTGCGTGGCGCCTCCAGCAAGCGGCTGATGGATAGCTCGTAATCCGCGCGCATCGGTTGAAGCGGCAGGCTGCTCATGACGGGGCTCCTGTTTCCTTATTGTTATGGATCGCCGCATAGGGCTCGGCATCCCGGCGGCGTTTCAGAGATTCAACTCCCGAACCGGGCGGACTTCAACACTGCCGACACGGGCCGCCGGAATATTCCCGGCAATTTTTAACGCCTCGTTCAGATCACGGGCCTCGACCAGGTAGAAACCGGCCAATTGCTCCTTGGTTTCGGCGAACGGCCCGTCGGTGATCGACAGCTTGCCGCCACGCATGCGCACGGTGGTCGCGGTATGCACCGGCTCCAGCGGCTCGGCCGCGAGCATGCGTCCGCTGTCGCGGATCGACTGCGCGTAGGCCAGGCACTCCGGGTCCCGGGGGCTTTCGGGATGGGTGTGCAGCACCTCTTCGTTGCTGTAGATCAGGCACAGGTATTTCATGGGAAGTCTCCACGGACGGTCGAACAACTATGGCTGTTTTTCCAGGTTTGGCGAAATGCCCTGCACCTGGTACGGACACCTGTTAGTCGAACGAAAGACGAGCAGATCGACAAAGGCCTGAAAAAACCGCACGCCAGCCATTGCCGTAGAATCTTCCCACCGCCACATTCAGGCTGTTTCCTACCTGAATATCAGCATGGCCATATATATGAGATCAGTTACTCATCAACTGTAAAACTTGAGCACTGGGCAAACTTCCCGTTCAGCCATTAAATGAATCCGCACCTGCTGCTTTAAAAGAACAGCGGGGCGATCAATTAATGAATTGAAAGGACTCAATGATAAATGGACATCAGAAACCGGACTTCGAACGACACCCCATTCACCTCGCCAACCGGCGGCCCACAGCTGCCGAAGCGGCCTGGCACGCTGGATCTGGAGTTCAGCGAACACCGGGACGGCATCGTGATCTTCTCGGAGGCGGGACCCGGCTTCGTCGGCACTTCGCTATTACAACGCGATGGCCGACATCTGTTTATCGGCGTTCATGACGATGAGCCCACCGATATAATGCTGGCCGACTTCGAACCCGAAGGTTTTTATTATCGTCATTTTGCTACACCTTTACCCGGAGCGGGCCGTGCACTGATCCATGCGGTGCAGGACGACCAGGAAAACTTCGTGATACTCGGCAACTTCCGCGATGGTGAGCAGGCCTTTTGCACACGCCTTGCGCCCACCGGCGAACGGGACCTGACCTTTGGCGACAACGGCGAAGTCCAGCTGCCCTACCGGGCGCCGTGGACCGGCCGTGGGCACAGGCTCGTCCTGCAGGCGGACGGCCATATCCTCCTGCTGCTGAAGAGTCAGGCCGCGGGCGAAGGGGAAAGAGACGTCATCGTGCGCCTGGACAGCAGCGGCAGCTACGATCCCGGTTTCGGAACCTGTGGCGTGGTCACCGCGCGGGAACCCGGCATCGCCTTCGAGGCACTGGCGCTCCAGGCGGATGGCGGGCTGGTGATCGCCGGGCGCCGCGGCCGCCGGGCCGTACTGATGCGTTACGGCAGCACCGGCCTGCCGGACACCCGCTTCGGCGAGGCGGGCTATCTGGAATTCGAATCCATCAGCGAAGGCAACGCGACGTTCTTCGCCGTGGCCGTACAGCCAGACCAGAAAATCGTCGCAGCCGGCTCGGCCAACCGCTCGGAGGATGTCGCCCTGCTGGTACGCAGCACCACGGAGGGCACGCTGGACCCCGGATTCAACGCCGGCAGCCCGCTCGCCTTCCCCGGCATCGGGTCGTGTCTGGCAACCCTCATCCAGGAAGACGGCATGATCCTCAGTGTCGGTCATGTCGACAATGGCGGCCAGACCTGGCTGATGCGTCACCAGGGCAATGGTGAAGTGGATGGTGGCTTTGGCGACCGGGGCATCAGCCACGTCAACCGCATTCCGGGGGACACCAGCTACTTCTCCCATCTGGAACTGCAACCCGACGGCAAGATCCTGATATCCGGGCGTTATGCGACCCACTCGGCGGTCATTCGCTGTCACGGACGCTGAACCGGCACCGCCTCCGGTCTTCCAACGGATGCCCGGAGGCTCGGCACCGGCGGTCTCGATCGGGGCAGACGGTCGCGGGCAGCACTTTCGGGGCGTTTCATATCCGCGCCGTATTATTGCGCGAGCGCCCCGTAAAGCTTCCATATAGTCGATATCATTCGCGCCGGTTTTCCACTATTTCTCTGCAGGTCGCCGCCTGATGCGGTGTTTTGCGGAGTCCAGCCATGAGCAATTTCCAGATTGGTCTGACGGTGCTGATCGGCATCAGTGTCTTTGGCGTCGTCACCTTCTACCTCGACTTCTGGCGCGAAACCAGAACGCAGAAGGAGCGGGAATAGCGCCGCGCAGATCAACCGGGCGAAGGCGCAGGTCAGTGGCGGATCGGCAGCCAGACCTCCACCTTGCCGGTACCGGCCTGCGGATCGAAGTCGGCGCTGTAGCGCTCGAACTCCGGCGCATCGGCTGCGGTATGCCCGGAGTTGGGCAACCACTGCTGCCAGATGGCCTCGAAGGTCTGTTTCAGGGTCGCAAGCGGGCCATGGTGTTCGAACACCGCGTAATACTGGGGCTGCAGTTCGACCCAACGATAGAGTTCGGGCAGATCGTCGAGCCTGCTGATCGCGACGCCGGCAATGTACTCGAAGCCGCCCTTGCCATCGGGATTGCAGCAGATACCGTAGGTCTCGTCGCCCAACTGGCCCGGCACATTTCCGATATGCGGTACGAAGGCATCCCAAAGATCCGGGATGGTTGCCGAGCTATCGGCGGTGAAGCGCCCGCCCAGTCCTGCGATCAATTGAAAGTGGCCATGCTCGAAGCGTGGCGGTGCCAATACATGGCGCGAGGTATCATCCATGGGTACAGATCTCCGTCAGAGAAAGGAAGCCGCGTCGCAGTATAGAAGTAAAAAAGACTCTGGACAGAGTGCCATCGGCGCCATTATCTTCTGCCGCGCAGGCCACCGCAGTGGCCAACGTCGCTCGGACGGTTCCGGGCGCTTACGTCTCAGAGGCCAACATGGCAGACCAAGGTTCGCCGCGCCGCTTTGCGCGCATCGATCGACTCCCCCCTACGTATTCAATATCACTGCCGAGCTGAAGATGGCCGCCCGCCGCCGTGGCGAGGACATCATCGACCTGAGCATGGGTAACCCCGACGGCGCGACTCCGCCGCATATCGTCGAAAAACTGGTGACCGTCGCCCAGCGCGAAGACACCCACGGCTACTCCACGTCCAAGGGCATCCCACGGCTGCGCCGGGCGATTTCCCACTGGTACAAGGACCGCTACGACGTCGAGATCGACCCGGAAAGCGAAGCCATCGTCACCATCGGCTCGAAAGAGGGCCTGGCCCACCTGATGCTCGCCACCCTCGACCATGGCGACACCGTGCTGGTGCCCAACCCGAGCTATCCGATCCATATCTACGGCGCAGTGATCGCCGGTGCCCAGGTACGGTCGGTGCCGCTGGTGCCGGGTGTCGATTTCTTCGCCGAGCTGGAACAGGCCATTCGCGGCTCGATCCCCAAGCCGAAGATGATGATTCTCGGTTTCCCGTCGAACCCCACCGCCCAGTGCGTCGAGCTGGACTTCTTCGAGCGGGTGATCGCCCTGGCCAAGCAGTACGACGTGCTGGTGATCCACGACCTGGCCTACGCCGATATCGTCTACGACGGCTGGAAGGCGCCGTCGATCATGCAGGTGCCGGGCGCCAAGGATATCGCGGTGGAATTCTTCACCCTGTCCAAGAGCTACAACATGGCCGGCTGGCGGATCGGCTTCATGGTCGGCAATCCCGAGCTGGTCAGCGCCCTGGCGCGGATCAAGAGCTACCACGACTACGGTACCTTCACCCCGTTGCAGGTGGCAGCCATTGCAGCGCTGGAAGGCGACCAGCAGTGCGTGCGGGATATCGCCGAGCAGTACCGGCAACGCCGCAACGTACTGGTCAAGGGCCTGCATGAACTGGGCTGGATGGTCGAGAACCCCAAGGCCTCGATGTATGTCTGGGCGAAGATCCCCGAAGCCTATGCGCACCTGGGGTCGCTGGAGTTCGCCAAGAAGCTGCTGGCCGAGGCCAAGGTCTGTGTCTCGCCGGGCGTGGGTTTCGGTGAGTACGGTGACGACCACGTGCGCTTCGCCCTGATCGAGAACCAGGACCGTATCCGTCAGGCGGTACGCGGGATTCGCACGATGTTCCGCGCCGATGGCCTGGTGAAGAAAGCCGAAGGCTGATCCGCCCTCCTTGCCGCTCGTTCCCACGCTCCGCGTGGGAACTCCTCCCATGACGCTTGGCGTCCGCCCCGGTGGCGTCACTGGCGGCATTCCCACGCAGAGGTGGGAGCGAGATCAGACCACCAGCGACAGCAGCAGGATGAACACCAGCCCCACCACCGACAGGATGGTTTCCATCGCCGTCCAGGTCTTGAAGGTCTCGGTCACGGTCATGTTGAAGTACTGCTTGACCAGCCAGAACCCCGCATCGTTGACGTGAGACAGGATCAGCGAGCCCGCTCCCGTCGCCAGCACCAGCAGCTCACGGTTCACGCCGGGAATCAGGTCGACCACCGGCATCACGATCCCGGCACCGGTGATCGTCGCCACCGTGGCCGAGCCCGTTGCCACACGGATCACCGCCGCCACCAGCCAGGCCAGCAGGATCGGCGAGATCTGTGCATTCACCGCGATATGGCCGATCACATCGCCCACGCCGCTGGTCACCAGCATCTGCTTGAAGCCACCACCGGCACCGATGATCAGGATGATCGCCGCGGTCGGCGCCAGGCTCGCATCCAGCAGCTTGAGGATCCGTTTGGAATCCATGCCCTGGCGTTTGCCGAAGGTATACAGCGCCAGCAGCAGGGCCAGCAGCAAGGCGCTGATCGGGTGGCCGATCATGTCCATCCAGAGGCGGAAGAAATGTCCGTCCGGCAGGACAATGTCGGCGAAGGTCTTGAGCAGCATCAGGAACACCGGCAACAGCACGGTCAACAGGGTCACGCTGAAGCTGGGCAAGGTGCTGGACACCGGCTCGCGGGCCAGTTGGTCCACCAGTTCCTGCGATGGATTGCCGGGAATGTGCCGGGCAATGAAGGTGCCGAAGATCGGACCGGCAACGATGGCGGTCGGCAGGGCGACGATCAGCCCGTAGAGAATGGTCTTGCCGATGTCGGCGTTGAACACCCCGATCGCCAGCAGCGGCCCCGGGTGCGGTGGCACCAGGCCATGTACCGCGGACAGGCCGGCCAGCAACGGGATACCGATCTTGATCAGCGACACACCGGTGCGTCGGGCAACGATGAACACCAGCGGAATCAGCAGCACGAAGCCGATCTCGAAGAACAGCGGAATGCCCACCAGGAACGCCGCGAACATCATCGCCCATTGCACCCGCTCCTTGCCGAAGGCGCGAATGAGGGTCTGGGCGATCTGATCGGCACCGCCCGAATCCGACATCATCTTGCCGAGCATGGTCCCCAGCGCGAGGATGATGCCGACGAAGCCCAGCACCCCGCCGAAGCCGTCCTGGAAGGCCTTGATGATCTTGTCCACCGGCATGCCCGAGGTCAGCCCGAGGAAGGCCGAGGCGATGATCAGGGCAATGAAGGGATGTATCTTGAAGCGGGTGATCAGCACGATCAGCCCGATAATCGTGACCACTGCATCGAGCAGCAGGTAGGTCTCGTGGGACAGTCCAAACATGAGGTGTCTCCTGGTTGTTGTTCTTATGGTGTTCGTGAATGTTCGACAGCCCTGGGGACAGCGCTATCTTTTCCGGCCGGGATTTTCGCTCCCGGCATCAGGCAATCCGTTCCAGGCCGTTGTCCCGCCACCAGCGATTGGCCGACTGGGCCAGTTGCTCGACCTCCCGCGTCGCATCGAGCGCCAGGGTCAAGGGTTCGCCCACCGGCGATTCGAGGGCGGCGAACTGGCTGTCGATCAGGGTGCCGGGCATGAAATGGCCAGGGCGATGATTGACCCGCTCGGCGGCGACCGTCGGAGTCAGTTCGAGAAACACGAAGCCCAGGCCCGGCACGGCGCTACGCAGGCGGTCGCGGTAGCGCAGCTTCAGCGCCGAACAGGTCAGCACCGGCTGCTGGCCGGCCGCCACGGCACGACGCAGCTCGTCGCTCAGCGTATCGAGCCAACCGGCACGGTCTTCATCGGTAAGGGGGATACCGGCGCTCATCTTGGCGATGTTCGCCGCAGGGTGAAAGCTGTCGCCTTCGATCAGGGTGGCAGCGCCGAGCCGGCAGATAGCCTCACCCACGCTGGACTTGCCACAACCGGAAACACCCATGATAACCAGGGCAGTGATGGGTTGACTCATCTAACACCTCAGCACGAAGACAGCGCTGTCTTTGCCAGAGCTCTTGATACTGCAAAAGCAAAGCACAAAACATTCGTTGCCGACGTCTTCTTGTCGTTTTTATCGATTGCCGCGCTACAGCTTGCAGGTGTTACCGAGCGGGTTCAGGCCAACCACGCCCAGCCAATTGCAGGCCCATCGAGACAGCGCTACCTTAGTGCCTCGAATTTTGTTTGGCAAGCCGTCCGATGACCTCCACCAAGAACGACAAGAATGCCCGCACCACGGGACGCCCCACCCTCAACGAAGTCGCACGCCTGGCCGGCGTCAGTCCGATCACCGCGTCCCGCGCGCTGCGCGGTATCAGCACAGTGGCCACGGAACTGGTGGAAAAGGTCCAACGGGCGGCTGACGAGCTGAATTACGTGGTCAACCCGGCGGCCCGGGCCCTGGCCTCGGCACAAAGCCATTCGGTGGTGGTGCTGGTGCCGTCGCTGTCCAACCTGCTGTTCATCGACACCCTCGAAGCGATACACAAGGTACTGCGTCCGCGCGGTTTCGAAGTGCTGATCGGCAACTGCCACTATTCCCGTGACGAAGAAGAGAACCTGCTGCGCAACTATCTGGCCTATCAGCCCCGCGGGCTGCTGCTGACCGGCTTCGACCGCTCGGAAAGCGCCCGACGGATGGTCGAGGCCAGCAATGTGCCATGTGTCTACATGATGGACCTCGATCCCGGCGCCGGCGTGAACTGCGTCGGCTTCTCGCAACAGAGCGCCGGTGCCACCGCCGCCGAGCACCTGATCTCCCGGGGCCGCCGGCACCTGGCCTACATCGGCGCCCAGCTGGACCAGCGTACCCTGCTGCGCGGCGAAGGCTTCCGCCAGGCCCTGCAACGGGCCGGGCTCTATGACCCGGACCTGGAACTGCTGACCCCACGCCCATCCTCGGTGGGCCTGGGCGGCGAGCTGTTCCTGCAAATGATGAACAGCCATCCACAGGTCGACGCGATCTTCTTCGGCAACGACGACCTGGCCCAGGGCGCCCTGCTCGAAGCCATGCGCTGCGGCATCAAGGTGCCGGAACAGGTGGCGGTGCTGGGCTTCAACGACCTGCCGGTGTCGGCCTTCATGGTCCCGCGCCTGAGCAGCATCCGCACCCCACGCGAAGCCATCGGCCAACGGGCGGCGGAGCAGTTGCTGCATCTGATGGCCGGCAATGCGGTGCCCCAGCCGGTGGTGGACATGGGCTTCGAACTGATGGTGCGCGAAAGCAGCTAGGATCTCGGTGGCCCATTCGCACAAAGCCGATGAGCGGCATGCAAGTTACGGGCGATGGGCTAACGTGAGTGTTCATCAATGGGTCATATTCCGGCCGGAGCGCCGACGAGGAAGCCCGCATGAACCTGCCCAGAGTCCTGCTCACCGGCGCCTGCGGCCGTATCGGCAAGACGTTTTTTCTCGCCAGCAAAGACCGTTACGAGTTCCTGCTCGTCGATCGCCACCTGCCGGACTTCCCCATCGCAGAGCACCGGTTCGTGCGGCTGGACCTCGATGAAAAGGACTCGTTGCCGTCGCTGCTCGAAGGCATCGACGTGGTCGTGCACCTGGCCTGCTCCCCCCATCTGGACGCCTCCTTCGAAGAGCTGCTGCCCAACAACATCCTCGCCACCACCTACCTGCTGGAGGCCACGGCGAAGGCCGGCTGCCAGCGGCTGGTGTTCGCCAGCAACACCCAGGTCGTCGAAGGCCATGCGCCGGATCGACCGATCACCCCGGACATGCCGGTAATGCCGGCGAGCCTGTACGGCGCCAGCAAATGCTATGGCGAAGCGCTATGCGCGCTGTATGCCAGCCAGCACGGCCTATCGACCATCGTCCTGCGCCTCGGTGTCTTCGGGCTCCCCGACGATCACGACTGGCAGCATACCCGCGAGCTGGGCACTTGGCTCAGCCCGCGCGACGCCGTGCAATTGCTGCAACGGGCCATCGAAGTGCAAGGAGTGCAGCACCTGGTTGCCCACGGGATATCCGACAATCACGGCAAACGCCTCGACCTGGCCGAAACCCGTCGGGTGCTGGGCTACCAGCCGCTGGATGGCAGTTCCCGGGGTTCCCACCCAAACAACCCGAAGCCGGTGATGAGAAACCCTGGCAGTGGAGAGCGGCCACCCAGCTGGATGGCCATCCATTCATAGCGAGTTGACGTAGACCGACTTCGCCACCAGGTAGGGTTCCAGCGCCTCGGGTCCACCTTCGGAGCCGTAGCCCGAATCCTTCACCCCGCCGAACGGCATCTCCGCCCAGGGAGTCATCGCCTGGTTGATCCACAGCATGCCGGCCTCGACCCGCTGGGTCAGCCGGTGCACATTGGCGAACGAACGGGTGAAGGCGTAGGCGGCCAGACCGTAGGGCAGCCGGTTCGCTTCGGCGATGGCCTCGTCGAGCGAGTCGAAGCCCCGCACCGCGGCCACCGGGCCGAACGGTTCATTGTTGAACACGTCCGCCTCCAGCGGCACACCGGACAGGATGGTCGGCGCGAAGAAGTTACCGCTGTTGCCGATCCGCTCGCCACCGGTCTCCAGGCGCGCACCGCTGGCCAGCGCACTCTCGACCACCTGGGTCATGGCACTCAGGCGACGGCCGTTGGCCAGCGCACCGAGGGTGGTGTCGGCCTCCAGGCCGTTGCCGACCTTGAGCGACTGGGCATAACGGACCATCTCCCGGGTGAACTCCTCGCGGATGCTGTTATGCACCAGGAACCGCGTCGGCGAAATGCACACCTGCCCGGCGTTGCGGAACTTGGCACCGGCCATGGCCTTGACCGCCGCTTCCACGTCGGCATCCTCGGCGATGATCACCGGGGCATGCCCGCCCAGTTCCATCGTCGCCCGCTTCATGTGCTGCCCGGCCAGCGCCGCCAGGTGCTTGCCCACCGGCGTCGAGCCGGTGAAGGTGACCTTGCGCACCACCGGGTGGGCGATCAGGTAGGAGGAAATCTGTGCCGGGTCGCCGAACACCAGCCCGACCACGCCAGGCGGCACGCCGGCATCGACGAACGCGCGCAGCAGGGCCGCCGGCGACGCCGGCGTCTCCTCGGGGGCCTTGACCAGGAAGGAGCAGCCGGTGGCCAGCGCGGCACAGAGCTTGCGCACCACCTGGTTGACCGGGAAATTCCACGGGGTGAAGGCCGCGACCGGGCCGACCGGTTCGCGTACCACGGTCTGCTGCACCGCGACGTTACGCGAGGGCACGACACGACCGTACACACGTCGGCCCTCGTCGGCGAACCACTCGATGATATCCGCAGCGGAGTTGACCTCGATCCGCGACTCCGAAAGCGGCTTGCCCTGCTCCTGGGTCAGCAGTTGCGCGATGCCTTCGGCACGCTCGCGAACCAGTTGCGCCGCCTTGCGCATGATCACCGCCCGCTCGTTGGCCGGCACCCAGCGCCATACGTCGAAACCGCGCTGCAGCGCCGCCAGGGCCCGATCCAGATCGGCGATGTCGGCACGGGCGACCTGGCCGATCACCAGGCCGGTGGCCGGGTTCAGCACGTCGAGCGTCTTGCCGTCTTGCGCATCGCACCACTGGCCATCGATCAGCAACTGCGTGTTCACATAGTTCGCTTCGGTCATCGGTTATCTCCCAAATAATCGTTCACGGCGTCGGATGCAGGCTACTGAACGCGCTATCGCCCAGGGCTGCAAGTGAATGTTCAACATGCCAGAGCGGCAAACCCGGCGGCAAGGTTTCTCCGCTTTCCGGCCAGCGCCTGCAGGCGTGTATCGCCCAAGGCGTGGAAAACCGGGCTTTGTACCAGCCGGCATACAAATTGCTCGGTGCCTGGGGTCTTTTAACACTCAGGTATTTATCCCATGTTGGTCAATGCCCGTAACAATCCGGTGATCCAACCCACCAACCGTTCGGATCTGGACCCCACCACCGCCGCCAACAACATGCTGGCCAGCGGCTACGTGCCAACCGCACAGGCCGCCGCCGGCCTCAGCTCGAACCCGACCAGCCAGAACGCCGCCGAAAAGGTCGCCGACAACGTCAATGCCGCGTTCGCCAAGACCCGCGTGCACCTGCAGGCCAAGATCCCGGACGTGGCCGCCGCCGCGACCCTCAGCGCCACGCCGCCGACCACCCGCACCGCGCCGTCTGCCACCAGTACCGACAGCGACGCGATGAAGGAATTCAAGGACTACATGAGCAAATCGCCGGCCGAACGCCTGCGCGAGCAGATGCTCAAGGACCAGGGGCTGACCGAGGAAAGCTTCAAGCAGTTGCCGCCCGAGCAGCAGCAGGCGATCAACAACAAGATCGCCGAGCGCATCAAGGAACAGTTCAACGCCCAGACCGAGAAGAACAGCCCCAACCCGGTCGAGAAGCAGGTGGCCAGCGCGTTCCTCACCAGCAATAGCTGATCGGACCGCGGTGGCCGGCTTGTCCGCGAAGGGCCCCGAGGCCGCCAACAGCTTCGCGGACCAGTCCGGTTCCTGCAGTGGCGGTGCCTGGCGCAGATGGAGCGTACGCCCGCTTTCGCTCACCCGCCAGGGCAGCTGATTGATGAACCCGGCGGAGTCATTCCAGCATCTCGAACAACGCCGTCACGGCCGCGCCCTGGCTTGTCGTCGGGCACGCCACCAGGGCGAACCGGCGCTCTACCGGTACTTCCAGCGGCAGCACCCGCAGCCCCCGGCGCTCCTTCGGTAGCGTCAGTTCCGGCACCAGGCTCACGCCAAGCCCCTCGCGCACCAGCGCGAAGGCGCTGCTCCACTCCCGCACTTCGACCCGTACATCCGCGAGCGGCAGGCCGGCCTCGGCCGCGAGGCTGCGGGCGTTGACCGTGCAACCCCCGGTCGCCAGCACAAAGGGTTCGGCCACCAGTTCCGCGAGGCTGACCCGGCCCTCGGGGCCACGGGCCGCCAGGCGGTGCCCCAGGGGCACCACCGCGACCCAGCGATCGCGCCCCAGCTCATGGGCCACGCGCCCCGGCTCCGGGTTGAGGACCACGCCGACATCCACCAGATCAGCAGCGAGCATGGCCTCGACCTCATGGTCGCTGACCTCCAGCGCGACCACCTCAATGCCCGGATGGCGCTGGCGGAAACGCTGCAGCAAGGGTGGCAGCAAGCTGCTCAGGACCATGGGAAAACTCGCCAGGCGGATGGTGCCTCCGGTCAATCCGCGGGCACTGTCGACCCGCTGGCGAATGTTCTGCAGGGCCCCCAGCATCAGCCGCGCCTGCTCCAGCACCTGCAACCCGATCGCCGTCGGCACCGCCTGGCGCGCCTCACGCACGAACAGTTGTACGCCGAGCGTTTCCTCCATCCCCGCCAGGGCCTGGCTGGCCGCCGACTGGGTCATGCCGACCTGCTCGGCGGCGCGGCTGATGGTGCCGCTGTCGAGCACCGCCACCAGCAGACGCCAGTGCACCAGATTCATCATTCCAGTAGCTGTCCTTATGGCACGTTTCTGAAGGATTGATTTTACCCGGACTGCAGACGCAGACGAGACTGTCGCCACTGTGTTTCCCCCTGGAGTCCATCGCCCATGAAGTTGTACTACGCTCCTGAAACCTGCTCCCTGGCCCCTCATATCGTGCTCCGCGAACTCGGCTTGCCGTTCGAACGGGTGCGGGTCGACAACCGCAGCAAGCTCACCGAGCACGGTGACGATTTCCGCCGCATCAACCCCAAGGGCTATGTGGCGGCGCTGCAACTGGACAACGGCGAGGTGCTGACCGAGGGGGCGGCCATCCTGCAGTTTCTCGCCGACCTCAGGCCCGAGGCCGGGCTGGCGCCACCCCATGGCAGTTGGCAACGGGTGCGCCTGCAGGAGTGGCTGAACTTTCTCGGCAGCGAGATCCACGGGACCATGGGGCCGTTGTTCAACGTGACGATCCCCGAGGAGGTCAAGGCGATCTTCCGCACACGGCTGTTCCAGCGCTTCGACTTGCTGGAAAACACCCTGGCGAAGCAGGACTATCTGCTCGAAGGCGATTTCAGCGTGGCGGATGCCTATCTGTTCACGGTGATGCGCTGGAACCGTTTCTTCGCCATCGACCTGGCGCCCTGGCCGGCCCTGGTGCGCTTCATGACACGGATTGGCGAACGGCCTAACGTCAAGCTGGCGCTGGAGGTCGAGTCGGTGCCGTGATATTCCCCTTGCGGGAGAGGGCCGGGCGGCGCTCCGCTTGCGGGCGATAGCGCCGATTCGACCGACACAAGACTCACGACCTGCGCAGCTCCGGCCACCCCCGGCTCTCGATCAACGCCAGCAATGCCTGCACATCCCAGGCGCCCGGCCGGTCCGTCTCCAGCCGGGCCACCTGGCTGCGCACCGCCCGATGGATCCCGCCGGTCCCCTGCCCCAGGCGCACATCGCCACGCAGGTCCACCGCCTGGGCGGCGGCGATCAGTTCGATGGCCGCCTGGGTTTGCACCAGGCGCACCAGTTCGCGGGTCTTGTCGATCACCGCCAACGCCTGCCCGGCATAATCCTCCACCCGATCCGCCACCTCGATACACACGGCCGGCAACGGATTGGCCAGGTGCCCGATCTGCGCCAGCAGCGCCGCCGAAGTCCGCTGCAACGCCGCCAGCCCGACATGCCCCGGCGTCTCGATCAGAAAGCGCGGCAGCTCGCTGGAGGCCGGCGACAACAACTTCGCCAGGCGCTCCGCCGAGCACGCCGCCAGGCGACTGAAAGCCAGGCCCAGACCCTCACTTGCCAGTGCCAGATGGGTACTGTCGAAATTGCCATTGGCCAGTACCTGTCCATCCTCGACCACCAACGCCGGATTGTCGGCACCGCTCGCCAGCTCCGTCGCCAGTGTGTCGCGCAACTGTTGCCAGGCCTGCCGGGCAGCGCCATGAACCTGCGCGGCACAGCGAAAACTCAGTGGGTCCTGCAAGCGTCGCGCGGCCTGTGGCTGCGTCAGCTCACCACCTTCGAACAGCGCCAGCAACAACGCCGCCTGTGCGGCGTGCCCACTGACCGGATGCAGTTGCGCGGCCCGCGGCCGGAACGGGCCGAGATTGGCCCGGTAGCCCTCACAGGACAACGCCAGTGCCGCCAGCAACGAGTCCAGCGCCCGGTCCGCCTCGTCCAGCAGCAAGCTGCCGAGTCCGAGGCTCGCCGCATTGGCCGAGACCAGCGCCAGGCCATCCTTGCCGGACAACGCCGGCACCGCCAGGCCGCATTCGGCCAGTGCCTGCGCCGCCGGCACGCGCTGCCCGCGCCACTGCACCCAGCCTTCGCCGAGTAGCCCGAGACTCAGGTGCGCCAGCGGTGCCAGGTCGCTTTCGCCGAGCGAACCGGTCAACGGAATCTCCGGGCAGATATCGGCGTCGAGCAACGCCAGCAGTGCCTCTGCCGTCGCCAGGGAAATGCCCGAACGCCCCTCGGCCAACCCGGCCAGGCGAGCCGCGGCGATAGCCCGAACCTCCTCGCGACTGGCCAGGCGTCCGACCCCGACCGCACGCCCCAAGGCAATGCGTGGCTGCCGCCGCGGGTCATCCGTCGGCAGGCGCAGATCCACCGCCGCGCCAAGGCCGGTGGTGACGCCATAGATCGCCGCACCCGCCTCGGCCCGGGCCAGCAACAAGCGGTGGGACTGGTCGATCCGCTGGCGCGCCGGCTCGCCCAGGCGCAGTGCGGCGGTACCCCGGGCAACCCGTAGCAGGTCCTGCACAGACAACGGTCGCTCACCCAGTTCGATGGCTGTCATGCGAAACGCAACCGCTGGCCGATCCCCAGCCTGGCCGCCTTGCGCAACAGCGCATGGCCCAGGGCGATATCGCTCAGGCTCAGCCCGCGATGCCAGAACAGAATACGTTCCCCGGGGTTCTGCCGACCGTTCTTCAAGCCGGCGACGATCTGCCCCAACTCCGCATGCAGGGTCTGCTCACTGAGCTTGCCCGCCTCGACATGGGCTCGCAGCGCACCGAACAGACCGCCTTTGCACTGGCCCCAGTCGTCGACCACCAGCTTGTCCATGATATCGGTCAGCGACAGCTCCACCGCGCTCATGGTGCCGTAGGGCACGACGAAGGCGCCGGGCTTGATCCACTCGGTGCGCAACAGCGGTTGCGGCTGGTCCAGGCGCGAGGCCTCGACCACGATATCGGCTCCGCGCACCGTGCTTTCCCAGTCGTGGGTGACCGTCACCGGCTTGCCAAGATCGCGACGCAGGCGTTCGGCGAAAGCCTCGCGGCTTTCCTCGCGACGCGAATGCACACGGATCTCGTCGAAGTCGAACAGGTGATCGAGCAGTCGCACGTTCCAGTAGGCGGTGCCCCGTGCGCCGATGTGCCCGAGCACCTTGCTGTCGGGACGGGCCAGGTACTTGGCACCGATGGCCGTCACCGCGCCGGTGCGCATGTCGGTGATCGCCGAGGCATCGAGAATCGCCTTCGGCACCCCGGTGGCCGGGTCCATCAGGTTGAGGATCGCCAGTTCCGACGGCAGGCCCTGACGATAGTTGTCGACGAAATCGCCGACCACCTTGACCCCGGCATAGCCGATATCGCCACCCAGCACACCACGCAGGATATTGAAGTGCCCCTTGATCGCGCCACCGGGAATCAGGTGGGTACGCGGTTCGATCACCGCTTCGCCGCGGCCCTGGATCGCCAGGCTGGCTTCGATGGCGTCGAGAATTTCGTCATTGCCCAGGTCCAGGGCGTCGATGTCCGGACCGTTGAGAAAGTCGATGTAAACAGGTTGCATGGAAGGTGTTTTCCTCTGCTGGGCTCATTCGGCCTTGAACACGTTCTGCTGCACCTTGATCGACTTGGGCACCAGGTGATTGGCGAAAAACAGGTCGGCGGTACGCTGCTGGTTATCGACGGTGGCCTGGTCGATGGCGCGCAGCGGTACCCGCGAGCGATGCTCGAAGTAACGCTGGACCACCGGCCGTTGCAGGCCGAGGGCCTGGGTCATCAGGTCGATGCTCGCATCAGGCTGGTCGAAGGACACCTGCTGGCCCTGGCCGATGGCCTTGAGGATGGGCGCGATGCTTTGCGGGTAATGGCGGGCGAACGCGCCACTGGCGATGTACAGCGAACCGCCGGAGTTGAGCCCCTGGCCGTCGCTGAGCAGGCGCGCGCTGCCATCGAGCAGGGCCGCGGAGTAGTATGGGTCCCAGATCACCCAGGCATCCAGCTTGCCCTGTTCGAAGGCCGCCCGGGCATCGGCCGGCGACAGGTAGACCAGGCTCACGTCGCTGAGCTTGAGGCCGGCCTTGCCCAGGCTCTTGAGAAACAGGTTGTGCGCGCTGGAGCCCTTGAGCAGCGCGACACGCTTGCCCTTGAGACCCGCCACGTCCTGCACGTCGCTGGCCTTGGGCACGATGATCGCCTCGGTCTGGCCATCGGTGGGTTCGATGCCGATGTAGACGAAATCGATACCGGCGACCTGGGCGAAGATCGGCGGGATATCGCCAATGTTGCCTACATCCAGGCTACCGCCGTTGAGCGCTTCGATCAGTTGCGGACCGCCCGGGAATTCGACCCATTGCACCTGGGTGCCGGGCAGGGCCTTTTCCAGCAGCTTGTGCTCGCGGGCCAGGACCATGCTCACCGAACTCTTCTGGTAACCGATCCGCAGGGTAGCGGGCTCGGCAGCCTGGGCCAGTTGGCTCAGCAGGACCAGGGACAAGGCCAGCCAGATTCGCTTGAGCATCACAGGGCCCCCTTGACGCGTTCGGCAACGGCAGCGGGTACCCACTGGCTCCAGACCTGCGGCTGTTCACGCAGGAAGGTGGTCGCTACCGCCCGCGGCGCCAGGCGCTTCTCGCTCATCTGCGCCAGGGTGCGGTTGAGCAGGTCGATGGGCAGGTCGACCTTCTCGAACACCTCGACCAACTCCGGGTACTGCTGTTTGAAAGCGGCGGAAACACCAATCGCCAAATGCGCCGGCAGAGAGCGGGTGCCACGTGGATGCGGGTTGCTGGCATCGGCCAGGGTCTTCCAGGCCTCGGCATCGAAGGGTGGCTCCTCCAGCTTGACCAGATTGAAGCGCCCCAGCAGCGGGGTGGGCGACCAGTAGTAGAACAGCACCGGCTTGCCGCGCTTGACCGCGGAGCTGACCTCGGCGTCCAGCGCCGCGCCGGAACCGGTGCGGAAGTTGACGAAGCTGTCGCTCAGGCCGTAGGCCTTGATCTTCTGGCTGTTGACGATTTCCGAAGTCCAGCCGGTGGGGCTGTTGAGGAAACGGCCGCGGGACGGGTCTTCCGGGTCGGCGAACACGTCCTTGTAGCGTGGCAGGTCGGCCACCGACCTGAGATCCGGCGCCAGCGGCCTGATACCCCGCGCCGGGTCACCCTTGATCACGTATTCCGGTACCCACCAGCCTTCGGTGGCCCCCTTGACGGTATCGCCGAGGCCGAACACCTTGCCTTCGCTTTCGGCCTTGACCCAGGCCGGGCTGCGACCGGCCCATTCCTCACCGATCACCTGGATATCGTTCTTCGCCAGGGCGGCCTCAAGGCTCACGGTACTGCCGGGCAGGGTGTCGGTCGGATAGCCGTAGCCTTTCTCGACGATCAGCCGCAGCACCTCGGTGATCAGGCTGCCGCTTTCCCAGGTGATGTCACCGAAATGGATGGGGGGCGGCTGGTCGGCGGCGGGGGCCTGTTGGGCCAGCAGGCTCAGAGCCAGCAGCGAGCTGCCGAGCAGGGTCTTGATAGATGTCATGGTCACCTCGTGGTGGTCTGGTTTTCATGTGGTGGGTTCAAGCAAAACAGCCGGGTGGAATGTTCGGTGTGGGAGCGGCTCTGCCCGCGAACGGGCCCTTCTGGCCAACAACAGCTTCGCGGGCAGGCCCGCTCCCACAGAGCACACTTCAGAAGTCATAACTCAGGCGCGTGTAGTAGAAGGTTCCCTCCGGCGCCGCCGGCGACAGGTAGCTGTACTGCTGGCCCGGCGTCTGGCGCAGTTGCCTGTTGAAGTCATCCGGCGTACTGCCGAACAGGTTGTTGGCACCGACCGACACCCGCAGTTGCCGGGTGAACGCGTAATTCACGTCCAGGTCGGTGGTCCATTGCGCGGAGAAGGTCTGGTCGTATCGGGCGTTGGCGGCGGAGGCCGCGTATTTGCGGTATTCGCCATAACGGGTCTCGTTCAGGGCGATGGTCCACGGGCCGTAACGGTGGGTCGCGCCGAGTACCAGCTTATCCTGCGGATAGCCATGTTCGAGGAAGCCACGGGCCTCGCGGGTCAACACGTCGAAACCGTAGGGGTTCTCGTTGACCCGCTCGATGATGGTCCGGGCCCTGGTATAGCCGGCGCTCAGGCTCAGAGCGCCGTAGCGCTGCAGGTCGAGGTTGTACTTGCCGACGATATCGACGCCACGGGTACGGGTGTCGGCGGCATTGGTCATGAACTGCGCCCAGGTGTACTGGCCGTAGCCGGCGGCCTGGAGAATCTGCTCGGCCCGCGGTCCGGAAATGCCGCCGCTGTAGAGCAGCCGATCACGGATGCTGATCTGGTAGGCATCGATGGTCAGCGAGGCCTGCTCGCTTGGCCGCAGCACCAGTCCCAGGGAGAAGTTGGTGGACTTCTCCGGTTTCAGCGGCTGGGCACCGAGGGCGCGGGCGGCCGGATTGTCGGCCGGCAGCATGCGCGTCAGCACCGGGTTGCCATTGCTGTCGACGTTGGTCGTGGTGGTCCAGGAGGTACCGATCTGGCCCAGGGTCGGGGCGCGATAGGCATTGTTGAGGGTCGCCCGCAGACCGACCTGCGGGGTGAAGTCGTAACGCGCCGAGACCTTGCCGGTGGTGGCCGAACCGAAGTCCGAGTAGTGCTCGGTGCGCCCGGCCAGGCCGAACTGCAATTGGTCGGTGAGCTGGTTCTCCAGGCCGAAGTACACCCCGCCGACATCGCGACTGTAGGTTCCGGCATCGTCCGGGGTCAGCCCCGAAGCCTGCACCGCGCCGACCTGCACGCCGTTGATTCCGCCAAACGAGTAGGAAGAGGCATCGCCCGCCTCCAGCCGATAGCGCTCGTTGCGATAGGCGATGCCGGCAGACAGGGTCAGCGGATGACTCGACCAGTCGACATCCAGATCCTTGGCGTAATCGAGGCCCAGGTTGGTCTGCTCGTTGATCAGCGTCGCCACCTCGAACTTGGTCGGGCTGTTGGCGCCGAAACTCGGGTTGACGGTGTTGAAAGCGAGTTCGTCATGGGTGTCGCGGCCATAGGTGGCACTGAGGTCGAAGCGGCCGAGGCTGGCGTCCTCGTAGCGGCTGCCGACGGTCAGCGCACCATCCTCGTAGCGGTAGCGATACTTCGGGATAGTGCCGTTGGGGTAGATCGCCGCGACGTTGTTCGGGTTGCCCGCCAGCAGCGGTGGCGTGTTGTTGACCGAGGTGTCCTGGCCGAAGGTGGCGAAGCTGTAAAGCCGCCATTGGTCGTCCAGGCCGATCTCGGCATTCGCCACCAGGTTGTACTTGTTGCGTCCGGCACCGCCCCAGCGCGGGTCCTGCTCGCGACCATCGGCCACATACTTGTCGCCGATATCGTCGGGTCGGTTGTTCAGGCTGTTGAAGCTCAGGGTCAGGAAACCGTCTCCCGGCAGGCCGAGGCCGTACCAGCCGTCGGCGGTCTTGCTCAGGCCGTCACCCTGGGCGTACTTGCCGACCTGGGTATTGAGCTGGCCGCCGCTGTCGCGCTCCTTGAGCACGATGTTGATCACCCCGGCCACCGCGTCGGAACCATATTGCGCCGAGGCGCCGTCACGCAGCACTTCGATATGGTCGATGGCGCTGAGCGGGATCATGTCGAGGTCCACCGGCTGGGCGCCAATGAACGGCACGCCACCGGAAATGTTCACCACCGCCGAGGCATGCCGGCGCTTGCCGTTGATCAGCACCAGCGTCTGGTCCGGCGCCAGGCCGCGCAGCGAGGCGCCCTTGGGATTCTGCCCACGGGTCGCGCTCTGGTTCTGCGGGTAGTTGAACGAGGGCAGCAACTGGAACAGCGCCTGGTTGAGACTGGTGGCGCCGGTCTGTTTGAGTTCCGTGCTGCTGATCACGTCCACCGGCGCGGCACTGGTCAGCGCCGTGGCATCGCTGCGGCGGGTACCGAGGGCGATCACCCGGTCGAGGGTCGGTGCAGCCGCCTCGCGCTCATGGCTCTTGTCGTTGGACGCAGCACCGGTCTGGGCCGGCTTGCCACCTTCCTGGATGATGAACGCACCGTCCGGGCTGACCTGCAGTTGCAGGCCGGTCCCCAGCAACGCTGCGCTGACCGCCTGCCGGGCCGACAGAGAACCGTCGACCCGGGCCGAGGAGTAGTTGCTCAACTGCGGCGTGAAGGAAATCACCTGGCCGCTTTGCCGGCTGATGTTCAGCAACACCTCGTCCAGCGGACCCGGCGCGATGTGATAGACCTGCCGGCTGTCCTCGGCCGCCTGGGCCCCGGCGGCCAGCAATAGGCTGGCGAGCGGGCCCAGGGCCAGGCTGCGAAACGGATGACGCAACGATGTCGTGGTGTTGAACGAACGCAAGATGACTCCCCCCATGGAATCGAACCACGCTGCTCCCTCGGCAGCGCTTACGGGAGTGATGTGCAGTGACCGGAGAAAAACTTGCAGACCCTTTGGTTATGGCCTTAGAACCAGGCCGCTAGGCCGGGCCCAAGGTCACCCACAGATCGGTATGGCGGGCGACGCGGATCGGCAGCGTGCGGGCCAGGGTGTCGAGGGTCTGTTCCGGCCGGTCCAGCCGGAACAGGCCGCTGACCCGCAGCGGCGCAATCGCCGGATCGAGACGCAGCACCCCGGCCCGCCAGGGCCGCAGGGCGTCGATCACCTCGCCGAGAGGGGCATCGCGCACTTCCAGCAGACCGTCGACCCAGGCCGTGGCACCCTTGGGGCTGGGGCGTACCGAACCGAAGCGGTAGCGGTCATAGGACACCTCGTGACCACCCGGCAATTGCAGGCGCTCACCGGCCGGACCGAAGATGTCCACGGTTCCACCCAGGGCGACGACATGCCCCAGGCCGTCGCGCTCACGGAGCAGCAAGCGATTGCCGTAGGCCTGCACCCGCGCTTGCGGCGCCTGGATGACAAAGGGTCGCCCGGCATCGGTGGCGACCCTGGCCAGCAGCTCGCCATCGAGCAGGCGGATGCGCCGCTGCTGGCGGTCGAAATCGATATCCGCGGCACTGCGGGCGTTGAGCTGCAGTTCGCTGCCGTCGGGTAGTTCGAGGCTGCGCCGTTCGGCGGTGCCGGTGCGCAGGTCGGCGGTCAGTTCGGCCAGCGACGCTGCGCTCCCTCCCAGCAGCAGGCCGGTACCCACCAACGCCCCGACGCCCAGCAATGCGCCCTGCAGCAGCCGGCGCCGACCGGTTGGGACCGTCAGTGCCCGTTGCAGCAGTTCTCCTCGGATGCCCTGGTCGATGGGGATCTGGAATACCCCCAGACGGGTTTCCAACTGCGTGCAGAGTTGTTCGTGGCGCGGGTCCTGGCTGCGCCATTGCTGATAGGCGCGCCGGTCGGCCTCGCTGGCATGGCCGGAGCGCAACTGGACGATCCAGCGCACGGCCTCGTCGATCAACGGGTCGGATTCCTGTTCCTGGCTCATCTCAATCGAGCCTCGCCCGCAGGCAGCGGTTGAGCGCGCGAGCCATGTAATCGCTGACCGAGCGCTGGGAAATACCCAGTTCGGCGGCGATCTCGGGATAGGTCAGGCCATTGACCTGAGAGAGCAGGAAGGTCGCCTTGACCTTGTCCGGCAACCCGCCGAGCAGACGGTCGATGCGCTCCAGCGCCTCGAGCATCTGCGCCAGGTCCTCGGGCGATGGCACCGGTACTTCGGCGTCCTGTTGCAAGGCATCGAGATAGGCCCGCTCCAGATCGCGGCGGCGCCAGAGCTGGTACATCAGCCGCTGCGCGATGGTGGTCAAAAGGGCGCGGGGCTGGCGAATCGGCAGGCCATTGGCGGCCACCAGCAGTTGGACGAAGGTGTCGGCGGCGATGTCTTCGGCACTGGCGCTGGAGTCGAGATGACGGCGCAGGCGGCCGCAGAGCCAGTCGTAATGGCTGCGGAACAATCCGCCCACGTAGTCGCTGTGAGGTGTGTCGGCGCCGGACATAGTGGCTCCTGGAAAAAGAGTTGCGCTATATGTCCGGTGGTCCGGTGGCGGGATGCTACCAACCCTGCTTATTCTTTAATAATACTTAAAAAATATTTTTATATAACAAAAATAACAAACGCCCCCTGATGGAAGCAAGCGCTCCGGTTCATCCGCGAACGCTCACACCGCCCTGCTCGGGAAGGTCCAGGCGAAACCCCGAACGCTCAGCCTCATCGCGATAGTCGAGCAACACCTGGTAGTCCGACTCGCAGGCCGGCAACACTTCGCGCAACCCCAGCACCTCGCCAACCTCGGGCAGTTCCCGCAACGCCTGGTTCATCGCTTCGCGAATCCGCGCCACCTCCCCCTCTGCCAACCCCGCCACGCCGATATACGGCAGGCAGGGACTCAACGCACTGCGCGCCACCACCCGCAAGCCGGCGACCTCCTGCGGGGCGAAGCGGGCCAGATAGGCGAAGGTCACGCTGTCCACCGCGGCCAGGTCAGCCAGGTCTTCCCGCAGCCAGCGCAGGCTTTCGCGGTGGGCGCCGCTGCGCCCGACACTGGCGAAGAAGCGCCCATCCCTGTGCAACGCCGCCAGGCTATGGCGCAACAGGTTCATGCCGCTGTTGGAGCCATCGTCATTGATCACCCCACGGCTGCCGAAAAACTCCGCCAACGCCGAGCGCGGATTGTCCGCACGAGCCAGCAGGAGGCTGCAATGCTGACCGTCGGCCGCATCCGGCAACCGGTAATGCGGGCGACCGACGACACTCACCTGGCCGCGTAGCCGGGTCATCAGCGGGTAACCGCAGGTCTGGGTCAGCAGCAGGTCCGGTGCCAGCCACAGCGCCATGAGGTCCAAACCGCCAGCCGGGCGGCGACTCGCCCCGAGCTTGTCGAGAATGCGCCCGAGCCATTGTTCGTTGGCCTGTTGCACGGCCTCCGGAGCCACGTACATCAGCAGTTCGGCGTAACCAGCGGTCATGGGGCCTCCTCAGGCGAACGGATGTTGCGGGCTGTCGATGGCTTTCAGCCCATGCTGGCGCAGCAGTTCGCCATAGCCTTTCACCAGAAAGCCACCGCTGCGCGCCAGCCACTGTTCGCGCCGGGCCCGGTAGACCCGCGGCAGGAAATACCAGGGCAGCCCGGGCAGATCATGGTGCAGCAGGTGCAGGTTGTTGTGCAGGAACAGCCAGCTCCAGGGCCAGCCGGCCTCGTTGATCACCGTGCGCTGCTCGGGAGCGGCATGGGGCCGATGTTCATAGTAGGAACGCACCATCGCCAGCGACAATGCCGGGATGCTGATCAGCAGCAGGTATTGCCAGACCGCAATGATGCTGTAGCGGACGACGAAGGCCAGCATCAGCAGCGTCAGCAGGCCATGGGCCGACCACATCAGCCAGGCCTTGCGCTCGCCCCGGCACAAGCGCCGGCCCTCTTCGCGCAGCAGGCCGAACAGGGCCAGCGGGGCGCCGATCAGCAGCCGACCAAGGACCGTCTTGTTCAGCCGGAACAGGCTCCGCTCGAACAGCGAGCAGCGTTGCCAGTCCTGCTGGCGCAGGTAACGGCTCTCCGGGTCGATACCCGGCAGGGTCAGGTCTTCATCGCGATGGTGGAGCAGGTGGCTGTCGCGGTAGAGGGTGTAGGGATACCAGACGGCAAACGGCGCGTAGCCCAGCAGCTTGTTCAACCAGTCCAGACGGGTCGGATGGCCGTGCAGCAATTCATGCTGCAGCGACAGCCAGAGCGTAACCAGGACAATCAGCAAGGCAGTGCTCGGCCACAGGCCCAACCGGGCACTGCCGAGTACGACGGCGAACCAGCCGCCGTAGACAAGCGCCAGCAACAACCAGGTCGGCCATTCGCTACGGCCGGTGAAGGAGCGCGACAGGGAGAGAATTTCTTCGCGGTGAACGGGGTCGAGGTAGTTGGGCATCGATCGGCTTCGCATGGGACAGGCCGAAGGACACACTTCGGCTTCATCTGCTGGTGTGCGACGAGCCGGCAAAATCTTGCAGATCGATTGGTTATCAGCTTAGAACCCGAAGTGACCGGGACATGTCCGCCCCTGCCCCTATAATCGGCTTTCCGCCTCAACCGACAAGCCCCATGCCAAACCTCGACTACGCCCTACTATCCCCCTCGCTGCGCCCCCTGCTCGACAAGTTCTACCGGGCCCATGGTTCCTCCATGCGCGCCAACGGCGAAGGGCAACTGTGGGTGGCCCGCGACGGTGGAATCATCGCCGGGCTTTCGCTAACCGCAGTCGCCGACGGTTTCTGGCTGACCGGCCTGTTCGTCGACCCACAACGGCGCGGCCAGGGCATCGCCGGGCAACTGGTCGCCCATGCCCTGGCCACACTCACCGGCCGCACCTGGCTGTTCTGCCATCCGGACCTGCGCGACTTCTACGGGAAACTCGGTTTCAGCCCCACCCGCCAACTGCCCCAGGCCCTCGCCGACCGACTGGCCCGCTACTCGCGCAGCAAGCCGCTGATTGCCCTGGGTATAGAACCATCGGTTAGCTCGACTGCGGAAAATGTGTGATCAGCCGCCGGTAACCCCGTGATAGCCTCGGTTTCCACCCGTTCCTGACAGGATGATCATGAACCGTACCCTCGTGGCCTTATCCCTCACCGCCCTGCTCGCTCCCGCTCTCGGCCAGGCGGCAAGCACCGACACGACCATCACCGATGCCCAATATGCCAAGGTCCTGGCGGGCAGCTGGCGTGCGCCGGAAAACAGCGTGCGCGATGTCTATCGCCATCCCCGCCAGACCTTGCAGTTCTTTGGTCTGCAGGCCAACCAGACGGTGATCGAAATCACCCCCGGCGGCGGCTGGTACAGCGAAGTGCTCGCGCCGCTGCTGCGCGGCCAGGGCCAGTACATCGCCGCCGTGCAGGCGCCGTCGAGCAGCGAGTACGCCAGACGCTCGGCCGACAGCCTGAAGCAGAAGTTCGCCAGGGATCCGAGCCAATACGTGCGGGCCAGCCTCGTCGAGTTCGATCCCCAGGCGCCGGTGCTCGGCAAGCCGAACTCGGCCGACCGGGTACTGACCTTCCGCAACGTGCACAACTGGGTCATGGCCGATGACGCGCCGGCGATGTTCTCGGCCTTCTTCCAGGTGCTCAAGCCGGGTGGCGTGCTGGGGGTGGTGGACCATCGCGCGAAGGATGGCGCGGATCTGGAAAGCATCAAGCGCAGCGGCTACCTGCCCACCGCCTACGTGGTGAAACTGGCGAGCGATGCCGGGTTCGTGCTGGATGGGCAAAGCGAGATCAACGCCAACCCCAGGGACACCAAGGATTATCCCGACGGTGTCTGGACCCTGCCTCCTACCCTACGCCTGGGTGAACAGGACAAGGCCAGATACCAGGCCATCGGTGAATCGGACCGCCTGACCCTGCGCTTCGTCAAACCGGACAAGGTGGCGGCCCGCTAGTGGCCGGTCAGCCACTCAGTCGTCGGCAGCCGGGTCGAGCTCGGGGAACAGCACCTGGGTAAACCCGAACTTGCTGAAGTCGGTGATCCGCGACGGATACAGGCGGCCGATCAGGTGATCGCACTCGTGCTGCACCACCCGCGCATGAAAGCCCTCGGCGACCCGCACCAGCGGCTCGCCCTTGGGGGTGAAGCCTTCATAGCGGATACGCCGGTAACGGTCCACCGCGCCGCGCAGGCCCGGCACCGACAGGCAGCCTTCCCAGCCTTCTTCCACTTCCGGCCCCAGCGGGGTGATCAGCGGATTGATCAGGATCGTCTGCGGCACCGCCTCGGCGTCCGGGTAACGCTCGCTGTGCTCGAAGCCGAAGATCACCAGTTGCAGGTCGACTCCGATCTGCGGCGCGGCCAGGCCGACTCCGCCGACGTGCTCCATGGTCTGGAACATGTCGTCGATCAGTTGCCACAGCTCGGCGCTGTCGAACATTTCCGGGGGAACCGGCGGCGCTACACGCAACAGGCGCGGATCGCCCATTTTCAGGATTTCACGGATCATGATCAGCTTTCGTCAGTAGTCGGTTTGGGGGAGTGCTCATGCACGTGGCCGAGCACCGTCGTCCGATCGGCCTGCTCATGAAAATCCTTCTCGCCGGGATTCTTGCCTTCGGCCGACATGTGCTCGATCACCGCATTCATTTCCGCCCCCAGCAGCAACACTGCCGCCGAGATGTAGAAGTACAGCAGCAACACGATGATCGCACCGATACTGCCATACATCGCGTTGTAGTCGGCAAAGGTTTTCACGTAGTAGCCGAAGCCCAGCGAGGCGATGATCCATACCACCACCGCCAGTACCGAGCCGGGGGTGATGAACACGAACTTCTGCTTCACATCCGGCATCACGTAGTACATCAACGCCACGGCGAACATCAGCAGCAGCACGATCACCGGCCAGCGCAGGACGGTCCAGAGGGTCACGACGAACTCCTCCATGCCGATCTGCCCGGCCAGCCAGCTCATCACCTGCGGCCCGAGGACCATCAGCGCGGCGGCCGCCAGCAACATGCCGGCGATGCCCACGGTATAGAAGACCGACAACGGCAGGCGCTTCCAGATCGGCCGGCCTTCGTTCACGTCGTAGGCGGCATTCATCGCGCTCATCATCAACCGTACACCTGCCGAGGCGGTCCACAGGGCGATGACGATACCCACCGACAACAGGCCCCCTTGGATTGCTGCAACTGGTCGATCACCGGGTTGACCTGGTCCAGCGCCTGGGGCGGCAACACCAGTTCCGATTGCATGCGCAACCAGCTGAAGAAGTCCGGCAGGTGCAGGAAACCGATCAGGGCGATCAGGAACAGCAGGAAGGGGAACAGCGAAAACAGCATCTGATAGGCCAGTGCCGAAGCATAGGTCGACATCTCGTCGTCGACGAACTCCTGGACCGTGCGTATCAGCACGCGATGCAGGGGCAGACCACGCAAGTCCGGAAAAATCATAGCGTCTCCTTTCGCCGCAATCACGGAGTCAGTCAGCAGGCGACTCAAGGGCGGTTTTTCACTCACGGTAGCGCAGTTGGCAAGCGGTAAACAATTTCCGGGTTTGACACCAGCCTGCCGGAACAGCAGAACGGCCATCCAGGGATGGCCGCTCGGTCACTCATCGGTCAGGGTTTCAGGCCCGGTCGATGCCCTTCTTGATCGTTTCCTTGACGTTGCCCTTGGCCTTCTGGGCCTGGCCCTTCAACTCCTGGGCCTTGCCTTCGGCCCGCAACCGATCATTGTCGGTGGCCTTGCCGATGCCTTGCTTGACGTTACCAACCGCTTCGTTCGCTGTGCCTTTGATCTTATCGCCAGTGCTGCTCATGATATTTCTCCATGGGGAAATGCGGGGTATCAGTGTCGCTACACAAGGTTGACCCGAGGATTTCGCCAGGAGTTTCATTTTTTTTCGTCGGTTCTTTCATCAGAGCAGTCAGGTTTACCTTTATGTTTGTCCGCCAACCCCCGAGAATAGGCGGCAGATTCAGGCTCCGGCGCTGAAGATCGATAACGGTAGGAAAGTGATGAAACTCGATAAAAAGCAGGCTATTGCCCGCAGGAACCAGGAACTGGGCGGTGCGGTGTTGGGCACGAACAATTGCCACTTCACCGAACTGAGCCGCAACCGGAACATCTGGTGGTTCGACATCCCGCTGGGGCGCCTGGCTATCGGCCAGTACGAATGGGTGCATCTGCTGCTGCACACGCCCAGCACCGACCAGTTGCTGCACCTGAAGGTACCGACAGTGTTCCTGCGCGAGAAGCTTGAAGGCCTGGTGGTGCGCAATGCCGGCAAGCGCAAGCCGACCGTGAGCCTGGAACTGAGCGCGGACAAGGACGCCTTCCTCCAGGACGTGCGGCCGAACGGTACCGGCGTGAGTTTTGCGCAGTTCCAGCAGTAAACCAACCGCTGCAAACGACAAAGCCCCGCAATGCGGGGCTTTGTATTTTTTTGGCCTGGGCCTCAGGCGGTCTTCTTCAGACCGAGCTTCTTCAGTTCCTCGTCACGCAGTTCGCGGCGCAGTATCTTGCCGACGTTGGTGGTCGGCAGGGCATCGCGGAACTCGACGAACCTGGGCACCTTGTAGCCGGTGACATTGGCGCGCATGTGCTCCATCACCTGGTCCTTGGTCAGGGTCACGCCCGGCTTGGCGACGATGAAGATCTTGATCACTTCGCCCGATTTCTCGTCCGGCACGCCGATGGCCGCGCATTGCAGCACGCCCGGCAGGGTCGCCAGCACGTCTTCCAGCTCGTTCGGATAGACGTTGAAGCCCGACACCAGGATCATGTCCTTCTTGCGGTCGACGATCCGCATGTAGCCATCCGGCTGGATGATCGCGATGTCGCCGGTCTTCAGCCAGCCTTCGCTGTCGAGGATCTCGTCGGTGGCATCCTGGCGCTGCCAGTAGCCCTTCATCACCTGCGGGCCCTTGATGCACAGCTCCCCGACCTCACCCAGCGGCAGCTCGACGCCGGCGTCGTCGACCACCTTGCACAGGGTCGACGGCATCGGGATGCCGATGGTGCCCTGCTGGATCTTCTGGCTCGGGTTCACCGAGGCCACCGGGCTGGTCTCGGTCATGCCGTAGCCTTCGCAGATGGAGCAGCCGGTCACCGCCTTCCAACGCTCGGACGCCGCCAGTTGCAACGCCATGCCACCGGACAGGGTGACCTTGAGCGCGGAGAAGTCCAGCTTGCGGAACGCCTCGTTGTTGCACAGCGAAACGAACAGGGTGTTGAGGCCGACAAAGGCGCTGAACTTCCACTTCGACAGTTCCTTGACCATCGCCGGCAGGTCGCGCGGGTTGGTGATCAGGATGTTGTGGTTGCCCAGCAGCATCACCGCCATGCAGTGAAAGGTGAAGGCGTAGATGTGATACAGCGGCAACGGCGTGATGACGATCTCGCAGCCTTCCTTGAGCTCCGAACCCATCAGTGCCCTGCACTGCAGCATGTTCGAGACCAGGTTGCGGTGGGTCAGCATCGCTCCCTTGGCCACGCCGGTGGTACCACCGGTGTACTGCAACACGGCCACGTCGCTGCTCGCCGGGTTAGCTTCCTTGACCGGCTGGCCCAGGCCCTTGCTCAGCACGTCGTTGAACCTGACAGCCTTGGGCAGGTGATAGGCCGGCACCATCTTCTTCACGTACTTGACGACGCTGTTGATCAGCAGACGCTTGAGCGGTGACAGCATGTCGGCCACTTCGGTAATGATCACATGCCGTACGCCGGTCTTGGGCACCACCGCCTCGGCCAGGTGCGCCATGTTTGCCAGGCACACCAGGGCCTTGGCGCCGGAGTCGTTGAACTGGTGTTCCATTTCCCGCGCGGTGTACAGCGGGTTGGTGTTGACCACGATCAGGCCGGCGCGAATGGCACCGAATACGGCGATCGGGTATTGCAGCAGGTTCGGCAACTGCAGGGCGATGCGGTCGCCCGGCTGCAGGTCCGTGTGCTGTTGCAGGTAGGCGGCAAAAGCCCCGGACAGCTCGTACAGCTCGCCATAGGTGAGCGTCTTGCCGAGGTTGCTAAAGGCCGGCTTGCTGGCGAATCGTTGGCAAGACTGTTTCAATACCGTCTGAACATTCGGGTACTCATCGGGATTGATTTCGGCAGCAATCCCCGCTGGGTACTTATCCTTCCAAAAGTCTTCGATCATGGAAGCCCACTCCTCAGCAACGCGAATTCAGCACCGCATTTGATGCGATTATTATTTGTCTATGTTTGTTATTGAGTGATCTGGCTTTAGGCTATGTACGAAATCGTTTGAAACTTGGTTATGCTGCGTTAAAAACCGGCTCGGAATACTCATTGACAACCAGTCAAGTCGGGCGCGACCCCGGGCGTTCCTCGCCGCTTTTTGCCTTGCCTAACCTGCGTTTCAAGCAATTTCGTACACAGCCTAACCTACGCCGAGAAGTCACAAAGCGCGCCGAGAGTAGCAGCTTTGCCGAGGGTCGACTAGAGCCAAACACGGCCCCTACAGTCATAAACATGACTCAAGAATACCAATCAGTCATTTTAGAGCAAAAATTCTATATTTCTGATTTTCCGCTCTAGAGCGGGGTTTTCAGGAGCAAAAAAGCTTCGCGGGCAAGCCGCGTTCCTACAGTTCAATGTCGTACGTTCCATTGATGGATGACACTGAACTGTAGGAGCGTGGCTTGCCCGCGAATGGGCCCGCAAGACCGCCGCTGTTTCCCGCTAGGCGATATCGCGCAACTCCCGCCGCAGAATCTTGCCCACCGGCGTCATCGGCAACGAATCACGCAGCACGATGTGCTTGGGTACCTTGTAGCCGGTGAAGTTCTCCTTGCAGTAGGCCTTGAGCTCCTCGACGCTGACCCCGGCCTCCCGCGCCACCACGAACAGCTTCACCGCCTCGCCGGAACGCTCGTCCGGTACGCCGATCACCGCGCAGTTGGCGACTTTCGGGTGAGCCATCACCACGTCCTCGATTTCATTGGGGTACACGTTGAAACCGGAGACGATGATCATGTCCTTCTTGCGGTCGACGATGCGGACAAACCCATCCGGGTCGATCACCGCAATATCGCCGGTCTTGAACCAGCCCTCGTCATCGAGCACCTCGGCCGTCGCCTGTGGCTGCTGCCAGTAACCCTTCATCACCTGCGGGCCCTTGATGCACAGCTCGCCAGGCTGCCCCAGCGGTTGCTCGACACCGTTGTCATCGATGACCTTCAGCGCCGTGCCCGGCAGCGGCAGGCCGACCGTGCCCAGGCGGCCAAGCTCGCCATAGGGGTTGGTGCAGGCCACCGGTGAGGTTTCGGTGAGCCCGTAGCCCTCGGTGATGCGGCAGCCCGTGGCCTTCTGCCAACGCTCGGCCGTGGCCTTGACCAGTGCGGTGCCGCCGGAATTGGTGAGCTTGAGTGCGGAGAAATCCAGGTTCTTGAACTCCGGATGCTCCATCAGCGCGACGAACAGCGTGTTGAGCCCCAGCAATGCGGAAAATCGCCACTTCTTCAGCTCCTTGACGAAGCCGCCGATGTCCCGCGGATTGCCGATCAGCACGTTGTGGTTGCCAGTGACCATCATGCACATGCAGTTCGCGGTGAAGGCATAGATGTGGTACAGCGGCAGCGGCGCAATGATCACCTCCTGGCCTTCCTTGAGCAGCGGATGGCCGTCGGTGCCCGTCTGGGACATGCAGGCCCGCGCCTGCTGCATGTTCGCCACCAGGTTGCCGTGGGTAAGCATCGCGCCCTTGGCCAGGCCCGTGGTGCCGCCGGTGTACTGCAACACCGCGATATCGTCGAGGCCGACCTGCAGCGGCCGGATGCTCTGGCCGCGGCCCATGTGCAAGGCGCTCTTGAACGAGATGGCCTGGGGCAACTGGTAGGGCGGCACCAGCTTCTTGACCTTGTCGACCACCAGGTTGGTCAGCCAGCCCTTGGCCGGCGACATCAGGTCGCCCATCTTCGCCTCGATGAGGAACTCGATGCCGGTATCGGGCAGCACTTCCTGGACCCGCGCACCGAACAGGTTCAGGTAGACCAGTGCACGGGCACCGGAGTCCTTGAACTGGTGGCGCATCTCGCGCACGGTGTACAGCGGATTGGTATTGACCACGATCAGCCCGGCGCGCATGGCGCCGAACACGGCGATCGGGTAATGCAGGACGTTGGGCAACTGGACCGCGATGCGGTCGCCCGGACGCAAGTCGGTGTTGGCTTGCAGGTAACCTGCAAAGGCCGCGCTGTAGCGCTCCAGCTCGGCGTAGGTGAGGGTCACGCCCAGGCTGCTGAAGGCCGGGCGATCGGCGAATTTCTTGCAGGAACGCTCGAAAACCTCGACCACCGACCTGAAGGCCCCACGTCGATGTCCAGGGGTACGCCGGCCGGGCGTTTGTCATTCCAGAAATCAGGTTGCATTGTTCTTGTCCTCTTGCCTGAGCCTATCCGGAGTCGCTTCGCCAAAGCGAAAAAGCGCTGCTTAGCGGACGGTAGCAGCAATGGGGAATCAGGCAAATATGCCGGACACACTCATTAACATCATGAATCTTGCCGCCAATGTGCAGCTTGGTCTGCTTCCTGACCGAGGATGCGCTATACAATGGGGCGACTGTGTATTCCATCACCTGCCCCGTTTCGTCCCGTGCAAAGGAACCGCCATGATCCATGACACTTTCTGGCTGAGCGTGAGTGACCACAGCCGCCTCTACGTCAATCGTTGGCTGCCCCAGGGCGAGCCCGTGGCGCTGGTGATGCTGTCCCATGGCATGGCCGAGCACAGCGGGCGTTATGCACGCCTGGCCCAAGCGCTGTGCGAGGCCGGGTATGGCCTGTATGCCCCCGACCAGCGCGGGCATGGCAAAACCGCCGAACAGGGCGTGCTCGGACACTACGCCGACCGGGATGGCTGGAGTACCGTGGTCAGTGACCTGGCCAGCCTCAACCAGCGCATCGGCGAAGAATATCCGGGCAAGCCGATCATCCTGCTCGGCCACAGCATGGGCAGCTATATTGCCCAGGCCTACCTGCTGCACCACAGCGCCAGCCTGCAGGGGGCGATCCTCAGCGGCTCGAACTTCCAGCCCGTGGCGCTCTATCGCGCCGCCCGCGCCATCGCCCGTTTCGAACGCTGGCGCCAGGGACCGACCGGCCGCAGCGCATTGATCGACTGGCTGTCGTTCGGCTCCTTCAACAAGGCCTTCAAGCCCAATCGCACGGCCTTCGACTGGCTCAGCCGCGACCCGGAGGAGGTCGACAAGTACGTCGCCGACCCGCTCTGTGGCTTCCGTTGCACCAACCAGATGTGGATCGACATGCTGGGTGGCCTGCAGCAGATCAGCAAGGCCAGCAACCTGGCGCAGATCGATCCCGGCCTGCCCTTGCTGGTGATCGGCGGCGAACATGACCCGGTGAGCGAAGGCAGGCGCCTGAAGGATCTTGCCGATGCATTGCGCAATGCAGGTAGCCAGAACCTGCAATTGAGCGTCTACCCACAGGCGCGGCATGAACTGTTCAATGAAACCAACCGCGACGAAGTGACCGCCGACGTGCTGCAGTGGCTGGAACAGACCCTGGCGCATCGTCGGCCGGGGCATGCCGAATAATTTCCAACGTTTAAAATCAATGGTTTGATTTTAAGAATCTCTTCAAAGGACAGGTATCAGATGACCCAGGTGACCAACACGCCTTACGAGGCACTCGAAGTCGGCCAGACCGCCAGCTACAGCAAGACCGTGGAAGAACGTGATATCCAGCTGTTCGCCGCGATGTCCGGCGACCACAACCCGGTGCATCTGGACGCCGAGTTCGCCGCCGCCAGCATGTTCAAGGAGCGCATCGCCCACGGCATGTTCAGCGGCGCGCTGATCAGCGCGGCGGTCGCCTGCGAACTGCCCGGGCCGGGCACCATCTACCTGGGCCAGCAGATGAGCTTCCAGAAGCCGGTGAAAATCGGCGACACCCTGACCGTACGCCTGGAAATCCTCGAGAAGCTGCCGAAGTTCCGCGTGCGTATCGCCACCCGTGTGTTCAACCAGCGCGATGAGCTGGTGGTGGACGGGGAGGCGGAGATCCTGGCGCCGCGTAAACAGCAGACCGTAACCCTGACCAGCCCGCCACCGATCACCATCGGCGGCGTCTGACCGGCCCCTTCGCGGGCCGCCCGCGAATACCAGGGTCGGCCTACAGCCCTTCAACGTTACCGGGAACCCATGAAAAAACGCCGGCTGAGCCGGCGTTTTTCATTCAGGCAGACACTCAGCTCGCGCGAGCGATGTTGCGCAGCGCCTTGACCTGGTCATGGTTGCGCAACACACCCTGGTACTGGCGATCGACCAGATCACGCAGCCCCAGCATGTTGTGCTTGACCAGCTTCTCCAGCGCCTCGCGATAGGCCTTCTTGGCATGGTCCTCACCGCGCTCGGCCTCATTGAGCACCGCTTCCTCACCCTTGCCGGTGAACAGCGCCTTCACATCGACCCAGCGCCGGTGCAGGTCACCGGAAAGGCTGGTGGTGGTTTCCGGGTCGCCGCCCAGCTTGCGCACTTCAGCCTGCAACTCTGCCGCCGCGGCGGCACATTCGCTGGAGCGTTTGACGAACAGCGCCTTCAGTTCAGGGTGCTTGATATCCTCGGCACAGGTCTTGAAGCCTTCCTGGCCATCCTTGCTGACCTCGATCAGGTGGTTGAGGATCGAAATGGCTTCTTTGTTCACGTCGGTCATGACTCAATTCCTTCTGGTGGTGGAAGTTGAGTTGTACATTGCAGAGCGCATGCCAGCCTTGAAGCTGGATTTTTATCTTTTATTTTCAACAAGTTATAAACAACTGAAAAATCTGTATCACTGCTATTTGCATGATCTGTCAATTGGCCTGCATGCAGAATGCCGGTATTTTTCCCGTTGCTTGAACACCTGAGGCAAGCCCGCATGAACCCTGAAAAACTCGAACTGCTGGTCACGCGCGAGATGCCCTTCGGCAAGTACAAGGGACGCATCCTCGCCGACTTGCCCGGCCCCTATCTGAACTGGTTCGCCCGTGAAGGCTTTCCCCACGGCGAACTCGGGGGCCTGCTGGCGCTGATGCACGAGATCGACCACAACGGCCTCGGCGACCTGCTCGACCCGCTGCGCGCCAAACACGGCAAGCCCAAACCCCGTCACTGAAACCCGCCCCCGAAGGAAAGTGCACGCATGCCAAGGAATCAAGACAACGCCCGCGACGAACACTTCTGGCAGGCAGTGGCCCGGCGCTACGACGTCGAGCCGGGCCCGATCAACCTGGAGAACGGCTACTTCGGCCGCATGACCCGCCGGGTGGTCGAGGAGTACCAGCGCAATATCGACTTCATCAACCGCAGCAACTCGGTGCATGTCCGCCAGCATTTCGACAGGACCGGGGGCGCGGCGATTCGCGCCGAGCTGGCCGAGCTCATGGGCGTCAGCGAACAGGCGATCACCTTCAGCCAGAACGCCACCGATTCCCTGCAGGTGCTGATCCGCAACTACAACCGCCTGCAGCCAGGCGACCAGGTGCTGTACAGCGACCTGGAATACGAGACGGTCAAGGGCGCGCTGAACTGGCTGGAGCGCCATCGTGGCGTGCAGGTGGTCCGTATCGGGCACACGCATCCGGCCAGCTACGACAGCCTGCTCGCGAGCTATCGCGAGGCGTTCGCCCGCTACCCGCGCCTGAAGCTGATGGCGCTGACCCATGTCACCCACCGCACCGGGCTGGTGATGCCGGTCAAGGCCATCGTCGAAGCGGCCACCGAGCATGGGGTCGATGTGATTCTCGACGGCGCCCATGCCCTGGGGCAGCTCGACTTCGACCTGCAGGAACTGGGTGTGGCGTTCGCCGGCTTCAACCTGCAGAAATGGATCGGCGCGCCACTGAGCCTGGGGGTGCTCTACATCGCCCCCGAGCGCCTGGGCGACATCGACCCGGACATGGGCGAAACGCACTTCCCCATCACCGACGTACGCTCGCGCACGCCCCACAGCACAGCGAACATTCCGGCACTGATGACCCTGCCGACGGTGCTCGCCGAGCATCGGGAAATCGGCGGCGCCGCGGCCAAGGGTGCGCGCCTGGCCTACCTGCGCGACCTGTGGGTGAGCGAGGCACGCCAGCTGCCCGGCATCGAGGTGCTGACCCCGGACGATCCGCGGCTGTATGGCGCGATCACCTCGCTGCGCTTCACCCGCCAGGCGAACCAGCAGGTGATGGTCGAGCGGTTGCTCAAGGAATACAACCTGTTCACCGTGATGCGCAGCGGGTCGGCCTGCGGGCCCTGTATCCGGATTACTCCGGGCTTTACCACTTCGCCGCAGGAGATGGGTCAGTTGATCAGGGCGCTGGCCGAACTGAGTGGCTGACCTGGGGTCGGTGTGAAGCCCGTTCGCGGATGAGTCCGACGCCCACCGGCGTACACTCGACACCGGGTTGGCCACTGGGAGCCGGACTCATCCGCGAACAGCCCCGCCACTTTCCCAAGGCAAAAAAAAACGGTGCGCCGACCAAGCGCACCGTAAAGCCGTAGAACACACAACGAATTCGGTAAAGGGTGAATCAGTCCAGCAGAGCCAGGGCCTGGGCCGTGCATTCCTGGATGCGCCCCCAGTCACCGTTCTTGATCCACTCCGGATCGAGCATCCAGCTGCCGCCGACGCACATGACGTTTTTCAGCGCCATGTAGCTCTTGATGTTGCCAGGACCGACGCCGCCGGTCGGGCAGAATTTCACTTCGCCAAACGGCCCGCCCAGGGCCTTGATCGCTGCCACGCCACCGCTGACTTCCGCCGGGAACAGCTTGAAGCGGCGATAGCCCAGGGCGTAGCCCTCCATGATCCCCGAGGCGCTGCTGATGCCCGGCAACAGCGGGATCGGGCTGTCGACGCCAGCCTCCAGCAGATCACGGGTAATGCCCGGCGTGACGATGAACTGCGAACCCGCCGCCTCGGCTGCCGCCAGCATCTGGCGATCGAGCACGGTACCGGCACCGGTCACCAGTTCCGGACGCTGCTCCCGCAGGATCTCGATGGCCTTGAGGCCGAACTGCGAGCGCAGGGTCACTTCCAGGGCGGTCAGGCCGCCAGCGGCCAGGGCATCGGCCAGTGGCAGCACGTCCTCCACGCGGGCGATGGTGATGACCGGCAGGATCCGCGCACGGGTGCACAACTGATCGATCAGGGCGACCTTGTCTGCCATGGAGACGGTCGGGGCATTTTTTGTCATAGCGGCTGATCCTTGGCTCATGGGCACCAGTAAATCTCTAGGGGGGGTTGCAGAAACGCACGAACCGGCATGGCGGCGAGGTCATCGCCGGCCAGGGCGGCATTCAGGGTGGTCAGTTTCGACTGACCGGAAATCGCCAATACGGTAAAGGTCGCCGAAGCCAGCAAGGCCCGGCTCATGCTCAGCCGCTGATGCGGCACGGTCGGTGCCAGCATCGGCCAGACCCGCCGGCTGCCGTCCACCTGCAAGGCGGCCTGCAGGTTCGGGCTGTCCGGGAACAGCGACGCGGTGTGGCCGTCATCGCCCATGCCGAGCACCAGCACGTCGATGTCCGGCAGTTCGGCGAGGAACTGGTCGGCCTGCTGCGCCGCTTCGTCGAGGTTGGCCGCGGCGTTGTACAGGCCGATGAAGCGCGCCTTGGCCGCCGCACCCTGCAGCAGATAACGCTTGAGCAGCCCGGCATTGCTGTCGGCGTGCTCGACCGGTACCCAGCGCTCGTCCGCCAGGCTGATCACCACCTTGCTCCAGTCCAGATCCTGTTTGGCCAGGTGCTGGAAAAACGCCACCGGGCTGCGCCCGCCAGAAACCACCAGGGTTGCCACGCCACGGGCGGCAATCGCCGTACGCAATTGTTGCGCCACGGCCAGGGCCTGGCCTTCGGCCAACAGCACCGGCGTGCGGAACTCGTGCCCGACCACGCCCTTGGGCAGTTTCAGTTCAGATATCGCCATACCACGACCTCCCATCCCGCGTGATCAGTGCAATGGAACTCATCGGTCCCCAAGACCCGGCGGCGTAGGGCTTGGGCGCATCGCCGGATTTTTTCCAGCCGGCGATCAACTGGTCGCACCACTTCCACGCGGCCTCGATTTCGTCCTTGCGGACAAACAGGTTCTGGTTGCCGTGCATCACTTCCAGCAGCAGACGTTCGTAGGCATCCGGAATCCGCGCACTGTGATAGGTGTCGGAGAAATTCAGTTGCAGCGGCCCGCTGCGCAGTTGCATGCCCTTGTCCAGGCCCTGGTCCTTGGTCATCACCCGCAGGGAAATGCCTTCGTCCGGCTGCAGGCGGATGATCAGCTTGTTGCTGATCTGCAGGCGCTGCTCGGGTGCGAAGATGTAGTGCGACGGTTCCTTGAAGTGGATGACGATCTGCGACAGCTTCTGCGGCATGCGCTTGCCGGTCCGCAGGTAGAACGGCACGCCGGCCCAGCGCCAGTTGCGGATGTCGGCGCGCAGGGCGACGAAGGTTTCGGTGTCGCTCTGGGTGTTGGAATTCTCTTCTTCCAGGTAGCCCGGCACGGAGCGGCCTTCGCTGTGCCCGGCGATGTACTGGCCACGCACCACCTGGGTGGTCAGCCCTTCCGGGCTGATCGGCGCCAGGGCCTTGAGCACCTTGACCTTCTCGTCGCGGATGCTGTCGGCGGACAGGTCGGCCGGCGGGTCCATGGCGATCAGGCACAGCAGCTGCAGCAGGTGGTTCTGGATCATGTCGCGCAGTTGCCCGGCCTTGTCGAAGTAACCCCAGCGGCCTTCGATCCCGACCTTCTCGGCCACGGTGATTTCCACGTGGGAAATGTAGTTCTGGTTCCACTGGGTCTCGAACAGGCTGTTGGCGAAACGCAGGGCGATCAGGTTCTGCACCGTCTCCTTGCCCAGGTAGTGGTCGATGCGATAGGTGCGGTTCTCCGGGAAGAACTGCGCCACCGCGTCGTTGACCTTGCGCGACGACTCCAGGTCCGAGCCGATCGGCTTCTCCAGCACCACCCGGGTGTTGTCGGCCAGGCCGACCTTCGCCAGGTTCTCGCAGATCGCGCCATACACCGCGGCCGGCGTGGCGAAATAGGCGATCAGCTGCTCGTTGCGCCCGACGGTATCGGCCAGGGCCACATAGTCGTCGGGCTTGAGGAAGTCCACATGCAGGTAGCTCAGGCGGCCGAGGAAACGCTCGACAACCGCCTCATCGATCTCCTTCGCCTCGACGAACTCGCGCAGCTCGCTGGCGATGGTCGCCAGGTGCTCGTCGACGCTGCCCGGCTCACGGGCCAGGGCGAGAATGCGCGTGTCCTCATGCAGCAGGCCGGCGCCATCCAGGTGGTACAAGGCAGGAAACAGCTTGCGCAGCGCGAGGTCGCCCAGGGCGCCGAACAAGGCAAAGGTGCACGGTTCAACCGTTATCGAAGGCATGATGTTTGTTCTTTTATCAAGTTAAACGATAAATACCTTTTTTCGAGGCATCACTCAAGGAAAAAATGTAGTAATAACCACAACATTTCTTCAAAATCACGATTGCGAGTGGTGGTCCACAAGCGCCATCAGTAGGATAGGCCACCGCCGAGAACTGCCAAAACGCGTTCTCCCATGCATTGCAGAACCAAGGAACACCAACATGGACCGCGTGCGAAATCTGCTGGAACAGATCCAGAATCGCCTCGAAGACCTGAACAAGGCCGAGCGCAAGGTCGCCGAAGTCATCCTGCTCAACCCGCAGCAGGCGACCCGCTACAGCATCGCCGCCCTTGCCCAGGCGGCATCGGTCAGCGAACCGACGGTCAACCGTTTCTGTCGTTCGTTCGACGTCAGCGGCTACCCGGAACTCAAGCTGCAACTGGCGCAGAGCCTGGCCAGCGGCGCGGCCTATGTCAGCCGAGCGGTGGAAGCCGACGACAATTCCGAGGCCTACACGCAGAAGATCTTCGCCAGCGCCATCGCCTCCCTCGACAGCGTCAGCAAAGTGCTCGACCCGGAGCAGGTCAACCGGGCCGTCGACCTGTTGACCCAGGCCCGGCAGATCCACTTCTTCGGCCTCGGCGCTTCGGCACCGGTGGCCATGGACGCCCTGCATAAGTTCTTCCGTTTCAACATTGCGGTCACGGCCCACGCCGACGTGCTGATGCAACGCATGATCGCTTCGGTGGCCCATACCGGCGAACTGTTCGTGATCATCTCCTACACCGGCCGCACCCGGGAACTGGTGGAAGTGGCACGCATCGCCCGGGCCAACGGCGCCTCGGTCCTGGGGCTGACCGCTGCCGGCTCGCCCCTGGCCAAGGCCAGCACCCTGAGCCTGAACATTCCGTTGCCGGAGGACACCGACATCTACATGCCGATGACTTCGCGGATCGTCCAGTTGACCGTGCTCGACGTGCTGGCCACCGGCATGACCCTGCGCCGCGGCGTGGACTTCCAGCCACACCTGCGCAAGATCAAGGAAAGCCTCAACGCCAGCCGTTACCCGGTGGGCGACGAGTACGACTGACGATGTGAACCGACAGCCTGCGCGCGCGCCTGCAGGCTCAGGTGCGCCTGCTCCCCAGGGGCCAGGCACAGGCTGTCGGTGCCGCCACCGGCGGCTTCGACACAGACGAAGCCCATCACCTCGTTCCAGCTCACCCCGAGCAACGGCCGCGGCCCCGGGTGCCAGACCACGGTATCGCCGCTCTCCCCGGTATCGATGCACAACTCACGCTGCCAGGCATGGTCCTTGAGGTGCAATTCGCCCTCGTGCTGGAACACCCGCTGACAGCCACCCTCGACCCGCAACTCGCCGCGCTGTCGGCAGACCTGGCGACTCAGATGGTCGTATCCCTCGGCGCCATCGAGCCCAGACAGCGCTACCTCACCCACGTCGCCAATACGCCAATAGGCGTGCAAGGCATGACTCAACTGGCAAGGTTCGCTGTCCTGGTGCTCGGTGCTCAGGCGCAGCTCCATGCTTTCGCCAAGGCGCGCCTGCAGATCCACCTGCCAGTCGCACAGTTGCAGGCGCCAGTGCAGGCTGACCCCCTGTTCGTCGGAACTGCTCTCCAGCAACTTCCAGTCGATCAGCCGCGCCCAGCCATGGGACGGCCAGGCATTTTCGCTCGGATGGCGGCCATACCACGGCCAGCACACCGGCACCCCGCCGCGAATCGCCCCGACCTGCGGCCACTTCGCCGCACACCACAACCAGGGCTTCTGCCCGCGCGGCTGGAAGTGCAGCAACTGCGCCCCCTGGCGACTGAACACCGCCTGGCACAGCGGATGGTCGATCACCAGCACTTCACGCTGTTGGAAGCGCTCCCACTGGAACACCGGCTGTTCGCGCCGGGATTTGAAGAAACGTTGTAGCGGTTGCTCGTGCATGTGCCGCGAATCCTGGAATCTCTATCGTCGTGAAGCCAACGCGTCCTGATGCGCAAAAAAAAGCGGACGGTCGGGTGACCATCCGCAAGATGCGCACATAGAGAGAGAGCTTATCAGCCGACGCCTCAGAAGACCGACTGAATTTTCAGGCCGGCCACCAGGGCGTTGTCGACTTGATCCACACCACCCGGATGGGTGATGTACTGCAGGTTGGGCCGTACGGTCAGCCAGTTGGTGACATGGATGCCGTAGTTGAGCTCGTAGTTGTACTCGGTTTCGCGCAGTGGCGAGTACAGCGGGTTGTCATAGTCGCTGACACCGATGGCGGCGTTGGCCAGCTCGGCGTTTTTCTTCACGTCGTCGTTGACATGGATACGGGCGACGCCGAAGCCGATGTCATCCTTGGGACGTGCATCGAACGGCCCCTTGTACACCAGCATCAGCGACTGATAGTTGTCGACGACGTTGGTGTCCTTGTCGTGGAAGGTCGCGTTGGCGGCGATGTTCAGGCCACGGGAGGCGTCGCCGTTGTGGCTGGTCAGCTGCTGCTGCGCAACGAACCAGTAGCCGTGCTTGCTGTCGTGAACGCGATAGGCGTTGCCGGTGGTTGCGGCATCGGCACCATTGACGTCCTCGCGCACGTCATTGGCCGGCGCGGTGCTCTTGTAGTAGCCGACCCGGTATTCGCCCGGCAGGTTGTTCAGCTTCGGCGACCAGACCAGTTCGACCGGCAGCACGGTACCCTTGGTGCCGCTGCCGCTGAGCTTGAAGCCGTTGCCATGCTCCAGCTGCGATGGGTTCTGGTTGTAGGCGCCGACCTGCGCATACAGCTCAGGCGTGATGTGGTACTTGACCCGCAGCGCCGCCTGGCTGACCGGCCAGTTGTACCAGATGCCGGTTGCCCAGTTGCCCACCTGGGAGCCACAGAACGCCAGGTTCTGGAAGTCGCAGGGGAAGGTGTTGAAGTCTTCGCCTTCGCCGAAGTAACCGGCCTTGACGTCGAGCTTGCCGTCGAGGAACTGGTGCTGGATCCACAGTTGGGTCAGGCGGACCATGTGGCCACGGCCGTAGACTTCCTGGGAGGAACTGAGGGTGCCGGCACGCGGGTCACCGACCCGGTCATTGGAAATGTTGTAGCCGTTGCGGTTGGTCAGCTGGATCTTTGCCTGGGTGTTGTCCCAGCCCCACAGTTTCTGCAGGTCCAGCGCCACGCCGAGGCCGAACTGGTCGGCGTAACGTGCAGTCTTGTCGTCGTTGTAGCCGCCATGCAGGTTGCCACCGACTTCACCGACGTAGTCAGCCTTGATATCGATGCCCTGCTCGATGAGCCGGGTACGTTCGCCCCCCCAGTCGCCGGTCATCCACTTGGAGTCGGCGCTGAACGCCTCGTCCGCCACCGCATGGCCAGCCATGACCAAGGCCGCCGCCGCTGACAACTGGCAGATCAAGCGGGTGTTGGTGTTCCTCTTTTTCATCCCTACATCCTCGTCTTTATTGTTATTAACAGTCTTTATTGAACGTGGTTTACATCGAACGCGACGAGCGGCGAGCCGCCCGCCCTGAATTCAGCGGCCCTTGAATTGCGCCACATTGTCGCCACTGGCCTGGGGCCGGGACTGCACCACCTGGCCCAGGCGTTCGCCGGTCGCGGCGTCGAACAGCAACACCTTGGCCGGGTCGAACTGCAGGGTCAGGGTCTCGCCCACCTGCGGCGCCACATCCGGCGCCAGGCGGCAGCAGACCTTGCTGTCGTTGAGGGTGACGAACACCAGGGTGTCCGGGCCGGTCGGCTCGGTGACCTGTACCTCGGCGCGGATGCTCGGCAGACCGGCATCGCCATTGGCCAGCAGGATCTGCTCGGGGCGCAGGCCCAGTACCACTTCACGATCCTCAAGGCCGGCCTGGCTGGTGTTCAGCGGCAGTTCGCAGCGCGCCTGGCCACTGTCGAGCAGCGCCACCAGGCGACCGTCCTTGCGCTGCAGGCGCAGCGGAATGAAGTTCATCGGCGGCGAACCGATGAAGCTGGCGACGAACTGGTTGGCCGGGTCGTTGTAGATCTCTTTCGGCGTACCGAACTGCTGGATGATGCCGTCCTTCATCACTGCCACCTTGTCACCCAGGGTCATCGCCTCGATCTGGTCGTGGGTGACGTAGACCGTGGTGGTCTTCAGGCGCTGGTGCATCAGTTTCATTTCGGTGCGCATCTCGACCCGCAGCTTGGCGTCGAGGTTCGACAGCGGTTCGTCGAACAGGTAGATCTTCGGCCGCCGCGCCAGCGCCCGACCCATCGCCACGCGCTGCTGCTGTCCACCGGAGAGCTGGCCCGGCTTGCGGTTGAGCAGGTGTTCGATCTGCAGCAGCTTGGCGACCCGGGCGACTTCCTCGTCGATGGCCGACTGGCTCATCTTGCGGATCTTCAGGCCGAATTCGATGTTTTCGCGCACGCTCATGGTCGGGTACAGCGCATAGGACTGGAACACCATGGCGATGTCGCGATCCTTGGGGCTCATGCCACTGACGTCCTGGTCGCCGATCATGATCGCGCCGCCGGTGATGTTCTCCAGGCCGGCGATGCAGTTCATCAGGGTCGACTTGCCGCAACCCGAAGGGCCGACGAGGATCAGGAACTCACCGTCCTTGATCGACAGTTCGATGTTCTTCAGGGTGTCCGGCAGGCCGGCGCCATAGGTCTTGTTTACGTTGCGAAGTTCGAGCGTTGCCATGATTACCCCTTGACTGCGCCGGCCGTCAGCCCGCGCACGAAATACTTGCCTGCGACCACATAGACCAGCAGCGTCGGCAGCCCGGCGATCATCGCCGCCGCCATGTCCACGTTGTATTCCTTGACCCCGGTGCTGGTGTTGACCAGGTTGTTCAGCGCCACGGTGATCGGTTGCGAATCACCGCTGGAGAACACCACGCCGAACAGGAAGTCGTTCCAGATCTGGGTGAACTGCCAGATCAGGCAGACCATGATGATCGGGGTCGACATCGGCAGGATGATCCGCCGGAAGATGGTGAAGAACCCCGCGCCATCCAGGCGTGCCGCCTTGACCAGCGCATCGGGGATGCTCACGTAGTAGTTGCGGAAGAACAGCGTGGTGAAGGCCAGGCCATAGACCACGTGCACGAACACCAGGCCGGTGGTGGTGCTGGCCAGGCCCATCTTGCCGAGGGTGAAAGAGGCCGGCAGCAGCACGGTCTGGAACGGCAGGAAGCAGCCGAACAGCAGCAGCCCGAAGAACAGCTGCGAACCGCGAAAGCGCCACATCGACAGCACGTAGCCGTTCAGCGCACCGATGGCGGTGGAGATCAGCACCGCCGGAACGGTGATCTTGATCGAGTTCCAGAAGTAGCCGTTGACCGTGGCCCAGGCCTTGATCCAGCCGATGTCGGTAAACACCGTCGGCCAGCTCAGCAGGTTGCCGGTGCTGATGTCGTCCGGCGACTTGAAGCTGGTCAGCAGCATCACCACCAGCGGCACCAGGTACAGCAGCACGGCGATGATCAGCACCGCGTGGATGGCGATGCGGCTCAGGCTGATGGAAGGTTTGTCGGTGAGACTAGTCATGACGCTTGGTCCTAAGCTCGGAGTACAGGTAAGGCACGATGATCGCGAGAATCGCACCGAGCATCAGAATCGCACTGGCCGAGCCCATGCCCATCTGGCCGCGACTGAAGGTGAAGGAGTACATGAACATCGCCGGCAGGTCGGACGAGTAGCCGGGACCGCCCGCGGTCATCGCCGCCACCAGGTCGAAGCTCTTGATCGCGATATGCGCCAGGATCATCACCGCGCTGAAGAACACCGGGCGCAGGCTGGGCAGCACCACCTTCCAGTAGATCTTCGGCATGCTCGCGCCATCGATCTGGGCGGCACGGATGATCGACTGGTCGACGCCCCGCAGGCCGGCGAGGAACATCGCCATGATGAAGCCCGAGGCCTGCCAGACCGCGGCGATCACCAGGCAGTAGACGACGCGATCGGGATCGATCAGCCAGTCCAGGCGGAAGCCTTCCCAGCCCCAGTCACGCAGCAGCTTGTCCAGGCCCATGCCCGGGTTGAGCAGCCATTTCCAGGCGGTACCGGTGACGATCATCGACAAAGCCATCGGGTACAGGTAGATGGTACGGATGAAGCCTTCGCGACGGATCCGCTGGTCGAGGAACACCGCCAGCATCACGCCGATCGCCAGGGTGATGGCGATGAACAGGCCGCCGAACAGCGCCAGGTTCTTGCTCGCCACCCACCAGCGGTCGTTGTCGAACAACCGCGCGTATTGCGCCAGGCCGACCCACTTGTAGGTCGGCAGGAAAGTCGAGTTGGTGAACGACAGCACGAACGTCCACAGGATGTAGCCGTAGAAGCCCACCAGCACGATGAACATGCTCGGCGCCAGCACCAGTTTGGGTAGCCAGCGCTGCAGGAAATCGAACGGCGAGGCCTTGCTGAACACAGCAACAGAGCTCATGGGAAAATCCACTACAGGAAAAAAGGAACTGCTTCAGCGCCCCCTGTAGGAGCGTGGCTTGCCCGCGAAAGCGGTGTATCAGTCAACGGATGAACAGGCTGACAGACCGCTTTCGCGGGCAAGCCGCGCTCCTACGGGGAGGGCTTGCCTACGGGTTACTTGGCGGACTTGACCGCTGCGCCGAGCTTCTTCGCCGCGTCGGCCGGATCGGCTTTCGGGTCGTTGATGTAGTTGGTCACCACATCAAAGAACGCGCCCTGAACAGCCAGCGTGGTCGCCATGTTGTGCGCCATGCTCGGCTGCAGGCCGCCGGTCTTGGCATCGGCCAGGAAGTCCTTGGCAGCGGTCTGCGCGCAGGAGTCGAAGCCATACTTGGCCATGTCGCCCAGCATGTCGTTGCGCACCGGGATCGAACCCTTGTTGATGCTGAAGACCTTCTGGAAGTTTTCGCCCAGCACCACCTTGGCGATGTCCTGCTGGCCGGCCGCAGTGCCCTTGTCCTTCTGCTTGAACACCGCCAGGGAATCGATGTTGTAGGTGAAGGCCTTGTCGGTGCCCGGGAAGGCTACGCACTCGTAGTCCTTGCCGGCGACTTTCTTGGCCGCGGTCCATTCGCTCTTGGCCCAGTCACCCATGATCTGCATGCCGGCCTTGCCGTTGATGACCTTGGCCGCTTCCAGGTTCCAGTCCTGGCCCTTGCCGTCGGCGTCCATGTAGGTCGCGACTTTCTTCAGCTCGGTCAGGGCCTTGACCATTTCAGGACCGGTCAGGGCAGCGTTGTCCAGGTCGACCAGGGCTTTCTTGTAGCCATCGACCCCCATCACCGAGAGCACCACCGCTTCGAACACAGTGCTGTCCTGCCAAGGCTGGCCACCGTGGGCCAATGGGATGAAACCCGCCGCCTTGAGCTTGTCGCCGGCTGCGTAGAATTCCTGGAGCGTGGTCGGCGCCTTGGCGATACCGGCCTTCTTGAAGACCTCGGGGTTGATCCACAGCCAGTTGACGCGGTGGATGTTCACCGGCACGGCGACGTAGTCACCGTCGTACTTCACGGTATCGGAGACTTTCTTGTCGAGCAGGCTGTCCCACTTCTCTTCCTTGGCCACGTCCTTGAGGACGTCGGTGTCGAGCAGCCCGGTGGAGGCCCACTCCTGGATGTCGGGCCCCTTGATCTGCGCGACGCCAGGCGGGTTGCCGGCTACGGCACGGCTTTTCAGCACGGTCATGGCCGTGGCACCGCCACCGCCGGCGACAGCCCCGTCCTTCCAGGTGAAGCCGTCTTTTTCGACCTGGGCCTTGAGCACATCGACAGCCGCTTTTTCCCCACCGGACGTCCACCAGTGCACCACTTCCACACTCCCTTTGGAGTCGGCAGCCAGTGCACTGAGGGGGAACAACGAGGCGAGGGAAATCATTGCGGCGAGGCGAGAAATCGAATTCATCTGAAGTACCTTTCTTGTTGTTATGCATGCAAGTCTGGTGCTTGCGCTGCATCGGATTCTAGTAAAGGCGAGTGCCCTCGCAGGTAACGAAGGGACGCGCAAATGTCACCGTCTGGTTACATGAGTCAGACCGCGGTTTTCGACGCAAAGTGCCGGGCCAGAGCGCTTGCCAGGCTTGGCGCCAACGGCAGGCAGGGTAACAGGAGTGCCTGGTAGGCGTGATAGAGGTCGGGCTTGCCACCCCAGATCCGCGCGCTGGGCCGGTTGTGATCGTCCAGTTCGTGATGCCAGCTGCCATACTGCCGGTCGATGAAATGCAGCTCGTTGAAGTCCCAGAAACGTCGGTACCAGGTTTCGTACTGCTGCTCTCCCGTACGCCGCAGCAGGGCCGCCGCGGTCGCGCTGGCCTCGCAGTGCACCCAGTGCAGGCGCTCGCTGACCACCGGGCGGTTGTCCCAGTCCAGGGTATAGACCACCCCCGGCCGGCCATCCGCCGCCCAGGCATGGCGACAGGCGGCGGCGAACAGTCCGCGGGCGTCCTCCAGCAGCCAGTCCGGGGTTGCCAGCCCGGCTGCGCGGCGGGCCGCTTCAAGATGCAGCAGCAGCCGCGACCACTCGAAGGCATGTCCCGGGGTGGTGCCGTAGGGGCGGAAACCGTCCGCCGGATTGTCCCGATTGTACTCGCGCAACGGCTGCCAATGCCGGTCGAAGTGTTCGATGACCGCAAAACCGTTGTCCGCCGCCTGCCGGTGAATCAGTCGCTCGACGATCCGCAGGGCGCGGTCCAGCCAGCGACTGTCGCCCGTCACGTCGGCCAGGGCGAGGAAGGCCTCGGTGCCGTGCATGTTGCTGTTGGCGCCGCGATAGGCTTCCTCGTTGCTCCAGTCGCGGGCGAAGGACTCGCGCAGTGCGCCCTCCTCCTCACTCCAGAAATGCGTGTCGATCACCCGGATCGCCTCGGCCAGCAGGGCCGGGGCCTGCTGGCTGCCGGCGACCACCGCCGAACTGGCGGCGAGCGCGACGAAGGCATGCAGGTAGGCGGCCTTGCCACTGTTGCCATCGCGATGTTCCGGTACCGCGTACCAGCCACCGAAGGTCGCATCGCGCAGCGGCCCCCAGAGCGCGGCGACACCGTGCTCGACCAGCGGCAGGCAGCCGGGAATGCCCTGGACATGGGCCATGGCAAAACAGTGGGTCATGCGGGCGGTATTCATGGTCTCGGCCATGGCGTGGGCCGGCAGGCGCCCCTGGCCGTCGAGATTGCCGAATCCTTCATCGAGCCTGGCGGCCCTGGCGAACGCCAGCAGGCGCCGTCCTTCGTCCATCAACCAGGCACTGTGGGCAGGTGCGTTCAGCCAGCTGCCGAACGAAAATTCAAGGCTGTCGCCTGTCATGCGCTTCACCGTTCTTGTTATTCAGGAGCTTGTTCAGGGGCAGGTCGCGCGCCTGTCGTGCCGAGGATTCTAACCAGCGGCCTGGCGACGACAGGTAACGAAGGCTGACGAGAATGTCACCAACCGGTGACAATTCCCGGACTCTGCAACGCGATGCCTGTAAGGTTCTTTCATGACGCAAAGTAGGAAAAATGCCGATTAGGCCGCTTCCCTTTTCTCTGTAGGAGCTATCCCTAAAGCCTTTTCCCACATTGAAGCTCGACTTTGCCTGAGCGAATCTCGCCATCCGTCATCCCTGACATGCCCCATGAAAAGCCGACACCCGTTAAGGAGGCACTCCCCATGGTCAACGACAATCCACGCCTGGCACGCCAGTGCTGCATCTTTCCATTGCGCCAAGGCAACCGGCAGTACGCCTGGAAGGTGGAAGTGCGGCGGGGCGGCAAGCTGCTGAGCGAAATATTCACGTTCGAGGAGTACGGTGGCGAAGAGCCGGCGCGGCTGGCCGCCGAGTCGTGCCGCAACGCACTGGTGCTGAAGATGCCGGCCGCGCTGACCTACGAGAGCCGCCAGCGCCTGCTGCCGAACAACACCAGCGGTCATCCGGGGGTGATGCGGATCGAGACCAACAACATCGGCTACTGGCGGGCCAGCACGCGGATCCATGGCTACAACCTGAACCGCAGCTTCAGCGTCGAACGCTATGGCGAGGAACAGGCCAAGCGCCTGGCGCTGAACGAGCGGCAACGGCAACTGGCGCTTTGCGAAGAGCCCTACGAACAGGCCATGAAGATCCTGCAGCAGCATTTCAGCCAGACCAACGCCCGCGTGCGCGAACACCGGATCCAGGCGGCCATCGGCCAGGCCCGGGGGCGCCGCACCTCAGCCGACAGCCAATTATCGGGCGACCCGGCACAACTGGTCATCACCCCGGAGCAGGCCTCGCTGTCGATCAGTCGGCATTTCGCGGCAGGAACAAAGTAACCCGCAGGCCGCCTTCGCGCAGGTTCTGCAGGCTCACTTCGCCGCCATGGCTGTGGGCGATGTTGCGGGCGATACCCAGGCCCAGGCCATAACCCGGCTGCTGGCCGGACAGGCGGAAATGCGGCTCGAACACCTGTTCCAGGCGCTGCTCGGGAACCCCGGGACCTTCGTCGTCGACATGCAGGATGAACGCACTGTCATCGTCCTCGATGTGCAGGTGCACCCGCTCGCCATACTTGAGGGCATTGTCGATCAGGTTACCCATGCAGCGGCGCAAGGCCAGCGGCTTGCCCGGGTAGGTGGCAAGCGCACGGCCTTCGAGGCTGACCAGACCATTGCCGGTAGGCGAGAGGTAGCATTCGACCAGGGTATCGAGCGCCTGGTTGAGGTCCACCGCCTCGATATTCTCGTGGATGTCGGTGTCCTTCACGCATTGCAGCGCCCCCTTGACCAGCATCTCCAGCTCATCGAGATCGCGCCCGAACTTCAACTGCATCTGCTCATCCTCGAGCAACTCGACCCGCAGCCGCAGACGGGTGATGGGCGTGCGCAGGTCGTGGGAAATCGCGCTGAACAGCTGGCTGCGTTCGGTCAGGTAGCGGCTGATGCGCTCACGCATGGTATTGAGCGCACGCCCGACCTCCATCACCTCGCTGCCACCGCCGGCAAGCACCGGCCGCACCTCTTCGGCTCCCAGCGACATGTCCCGCGCGGCACGGGCCAGGCGCTTGAGCGGCCGGCTCTGCCAGTGCACCAGCAGGCCGATGAACAGCAGCAGGAACCCGCTGGTGAGCAGGATGAACCAGACCTGCTGGGCCGGCAGCCCCTCCTCCTCCAGGCTGGTGTAGGGTTCGGGCAACAGCGAGGCGATATACAGCCATTCGCCGGGCGACATCTGGATCTGCGTCACCAGCACCGGCGGGTTCACCGGCTCCAGGGTCAGGGCGTAGTGGGCCCACGAACGAGGCAGTTCATCGAGCTTCAGGCCGCCGTTGAAGATCCGCAGGTTGTCGGGGCTGACGAAATTCACCGTGATATCCACGTCGTTGCCCAGGGACTGGCGCAGCACCTCATGGACCGCCTCGAGCACCGCGGTCTTGCGCGGGGTGGGGCCGAGCAGTTGCATGTCCAGCGGCTTGTCGTTGAGGGTCACGACGAAGCGCGTCCCCCCCATGCTGCGCAACTGGTCGAGCACCAGCGGCCGATAGGCCAGGGGCAAAGAGCGCAGGTAGCTGACGCTGGCAGTCATCGAGTGGGCCAGGCTGCGGGCACTGGTGACCAGCCCTTCGAGTTGGGTGGCACGCAGTTGCGAAAGCCAGATGACGCTGGACAGCGCCTGGGCCAGCAACACCGCGAGCAATGTCAGCAGCAGCATCCTTCCGAGCAGCGAACGCGGCACCGGCAGGCGCTGGCGCAGCTCAGAGAACATTGGCGGCCGTGACGTGGGCGGCCAGTTGGTAGCCGCTGCCGCGAACGGTGCGGATCAGTCGCGGTGGTTTCCCGGTGTCGCGCAGGCGCTGGCGCAAGCGGCTTACGGCCATGTCGACGATACGGTCGAGGGGCATCAGGTCACGCCCGCGGGTGGCGTTGCCGATGGTGTCACGGTCGAGGATTTCCTGGGGATGGTCGAGAAACAGCTTGAGCAGGGCGAAATCGGCGCCGGAGAGAATGACCTCTTCGCCATCGATGTGAAACAGCCGGTGGCTGACCGTGTCCAGCCGCCACTCGTCGAAAGCCAGCACCTCGCTGCCGGCGCGCTCCTGGCCGAACTGGGCACGGCGCAGCAGGGCCTTGATCCGCGCCTGCAGTTCACGGGGGCTGAAGGGCTTGCCCAGGTAATCGTCGGCGCCCAGTTCCAGCCCGATCACCCGGTCGGCCTCGTCGGAACTGGCGGTCAGCATGATGATCGGCACATGTGCCTGACGCGGGTGCTGCCGGATCCAGCGGCAGAGACTGAAACCGTCCTCGTCGGGCAGCATCACGTCGAGAATGACCAGGTCGCCGGGGGCTTCGTTGAACGCCTGGCGAAAACCGGCGCCATCACCGACCGTACGCACCTGGAAACCGGCACGACTGAGGTAGGTGTCCAGCAGTTCACGGATTTCCTGGTCGTCGTCGACCAGGAGAATGGACTTACTGACTGCGCTCACGGTGGATGTCCCTGTTGTTATGGTGAGGACCGAAACGCGAATTATGCCTTAATCGATTGAGCCGTGAAGATGTGTTGTCCTTGAGGACCCATTCGCGGGCAAGCCCGGCTCCTACAGGATTGCGGTGAGTTTGAAATCACCGCTGTGCCTGTAGGAGCCGGGCTTGCCCGCGAAGAGATCCACGCCGAATCAGCCGCAAAGCGCCTGCTGCAGGGCCACCCCCGCCCCAATCAGGCCGGAATACGGCGCCGTCACCAGCCACACCGGAATACCCTTGAAGTAGTCGCTCATGCAACCCTTGTCGGCAAAGCTCCTGGCGAAACCGCTGTTGATGAAGAAATCGGCAAACCGCGGAATCACCCCACCAACGATATAGACACCACCGCGCCCACCCGTGGTCAGCACGTTGTTGCCCGCCACCCGCCCCAGCCAGCAGCTGAATTGCTCCAGCACTTCCTGGGCCACCGGGTCCCCGGCCAGGCCGGCAGCGGTGATCGCCTCCGGTGTCTCCAGCACCGGCTCATGTCCATCCACCGCGCAGATCGCCCGGTAGACGCGCGGCAGGCCACCACCACTGAGGGCGGTCTCGGCACTGACGTGGCCGATTTCGTCATGAATGTGCCGCCACAGCTGGGTTTCCCGCGGGCTGCTCAGGGGCAGGTCGACATGCCCGCCTTCCCCCGGCAAGGCCATGAAACCGCCGTTGCCAAGATCCAGCAGGGTGCCGACCCCGAGACCGGTGCCCGGACCGATCACCACCGCCGGCCGTCGCGGTTCCGCAGTCCCTTCGCAGACCACACGGAAGTCACCGGGTTCGAGGCGGGTCATGCCCAGGGCCATGGCCGAGAAGTCGTTGACCAGCAACAACTGGTCGACCTGAAGGGTCGCGCAGAACGCCTCGCGGCTCAGGCGCCAGTGATTGTTGGTGAAGCGGAATTCATCGCCGCTCACCGGCCCCGCCACCGACAGGCATACCGCGCCAATGGCGCCAGGTTGCAGCCCCAGGCCACTCAGGTAGACCCTGATGGCGTCCTCGGGGCAGGCGTGGTCGGCAGTCGCCAGCACCTTGACCGAGTCCAGGCCGTTATCTTTCCACAGGGCGAAACGGGCGTTGGTACCGCCGATATCGCCAACCAGGGCCAATTTCATTCAAGGCTCTCCAGGGCCGAAGTGAAGGCACTGGCCCCCTGCTCCGCCGAGCTGAAGGCCATACGCATGAAGCCGAACAGTTCGCGGCCACAGCCGACATTATTACCCAGCAGACCGACTGCCGGCTCGCGCGCGGCGAATTCGGTGTCATCGACCAGCACCTTGAGCGTGCCCGTCACCCCGTCGACGCGGATCACATCACCGTCGCGTACCCGTGCCAGCGCGCCGCCGACATGGGCCTCGGGGCAGACATGGATCGCCGCCGGAATCTTGCCCGAGGCACCGGACATGCGGCCATCGGTCACCAGCGCGACCTTGAAGCCACGGTCCTGCAGTACACCGAGGAACGGGGTCATCTTGTGCAGTTCCGGCATACCGTTGGAACGCGGGCCCTGGAAGCGCATCACCGCCACGAAGTCCTTCTCCAGCTGGCCGGCCTTGAACGCATCGGCCAGGTCCTGCTGGTCCTGGAACACCAGCGCCGGCGCTTCGACGACCTGGTGCTCCGGCGCCACCGCGGAAACCTTCATCACGCCACGGCCGAGGTTGCCTTCCATCACCCGCAGGCCACCTTCGGGCGAGAACGCACGGGCCACCGGACGCAGGATATTTTCATCGAGGCTCTCGATCGGCCCTTCGCGCCAGACCAGTTCGCCGTCCTGCAGGAATGGCTCGCGGGTGTAGAGGCTCAGGCCACGACCGGCCACGGTATTGACGTCCTCATGCAGCAGGCCGGCCTCGAGCAGTTCACGGATCAGGAACGACATGCCGCCCGCAGCCTGGAAGTGGTTGATGTCGGCCTTGCCGTTCGGATAGACGTGGGCCAGGGTCGGCACCACCTCGGAAAGGTCGGCCATGTCCTGCCAGGTCAGGTGGATTCCCGCAGCGCGGGCGATGGCGGGCATGTGCAGGGTGTGATTGGTCGAGCCGCCGGTGGCGTGCAGGGCGACGATGGAGTTGACCAGCGCCCGCTCGTCGACGATCTCGCCGATCGGCATGAAGTTGCCGCTCTGTTTGGTCATGCGCGTGACCTGGAACGCCGCCTCGCGGGTCAGCGCGTCACGCAGCGGCGTGTTCGGGTTGACGAAGGACGCCCCCGGCAGGTGCAGGCCCATGACCTCCATCAGCAACTGGTTGGTGTTGGCGGTGCCGTAGAAGGTGCAGGTGCCGGGGCTGTGGTAGGACTTCATCTCCGACTCCAGCAACTCCTCGCGGCTGGCCTTGCCTTCGGCGTAGCGCTGGCGGACATCGGCCTTCTGCTTGTTGGAAATGCCCGAGACCATCGGCCCCCCCGGCACGAAGATGGTCGGCAGATGGCCGAAGCGTAGCGAGCCCATCATCAGGCCCGGCACGATCTTGTCGCAGATACCGAGCATCAGCGCCGCATCGAACATGTTGTGCGACAGCGCGACCGCCGTGGACATCGCGATCACTTCGCGGCTGGCGATCCCCAGTTCCATGCCCGGCTCGCCCTGGGTCACGCCATCGCACATGGCGGGCACGCCGCCGGCGAACTGGCCGACCGAGCCGATCTCGCGCAGGGCCTGCTTGAGCTGTTGCGGGTAGGTCTCATAGGGTTGGTGCGCGGAAAGCATGTCGTTATATGACGAAACAATTGCCACGTTGGCAGCGTTCATCATCCGCAGGGTTTCCTTGTCCTGGCTGCCGCAGCCGGCGACGCCGTGGGCGAAGTTCGCGCACTGCAGCTTGCCGCGCACGGGACCATCGCTGGCGGCACCACGAATCAGAGCCAGGTACGCCTCGCGGGTGGCGCGGCTGCGGGCGATAAGCCGTTCGGTGACCTCAAGAACGCGGGGATGCATGTGTAGAACTCCAGGCTAACGGATAGGGCGACCTGTGCGTCCTGAGGTGAGCGAAGGCCTCGGCTGGCGGGGCTTTTCGTTCATCCGGACCCGTTGATTCAGGTCACTCGTTGTAGATAAAACAAAATATTGCCACTAAAAAGGCTTGTTTTCTATTTCTATGCGAATAATCTTGTAATTCCAACAACAAAATTACGACAGGCGCTTTTCCCATGACGCTAAGAATCGCAATCAACGGATTTGGCCGTATCGGCCGCAACGTCCTGCGCGCACTCTATACCCAAGGTTACCGTCAGGACCTGCAGGTCGTCGCCATCAATGACCTGGGCGACAGCTCGATCAATGCCCACCTGCTCAAGTACGACACCGTCCACGGCACTTTCGATGCCAGCGTGGAACATGACAACGAAAGCCTGACAGTCAACGGCGACCGCATCGCGGTCAGCGCGATCCGCAACCCGGCCGAACTGCCCTGGGCCGCCGAAAGGATCGACGTGGTGTTCGAATGCACCGGCCTGTTCACCGACCGCGCCAAGGCTGCCGCGCACATCAGCGCCGGCGCCCGCAAGGTGATCATCTCCGCTCCGGCCAAGGGTGCCGACGCCACCGTGGTGTATGGCGTCAACCACGATATCCTGCGCCAGTCCCACGAGATCATCTCCAACGCCTCGTGCACCACCAACTGCCTGGCCCCGGTGGCCCAGGTGCTGCATCGCGAACTGGGCATCGAAAGTGGCCTGATGACCACCATCCATGCCTACACCAATGACCAGAACCTGACCGACGTCTACCATACCGACCCGTACCGCGCCCGCTCGGCGACTCAGAACATGATCCCGAGCAAGACCGGCGCGGCCGAAGCCGTCGGCCTGGTGCTGCCGACCCTGGCCGGCAAGTTGACCGGCATGGCCGTACGCGTGCCGGTGATCAACGTGTCGCTGGTCGACCTGACCGTGCAACTCAAGCGCGAAGCCAGCGCCGACGAGATCAACGCGCTGTTCAAGGAAGCCAGCCGGCATTCGAAGATTCTCGGCTACAACGCCCTGCCGCTGGTCTCCAGCGACTTCAACCACAATCCGCTGTCGTCGATTTTCGACGCCAACCACACCAAGGCCAGTGGCAAACTGCTCAAGGTCCTGGCCTGGTATGACAATGAGTGGGGCTTCTCCAACCGCATGCTGGATAACTGCCTGGCGCTGTGCAACGCGGAATGACAGCACAGCCGGTTTAGTCGGCCAGAAGAAAAAGCCTCGTCAATCGCGAGGCTTTCGGGGAGGGCGGGGTTTCAACTTTGCGGTTTCAAGCCCTGTGAAAGACCGAACATGAGCAGCAACAGGTCATGATCGGGCTTGACACTCACACTGGCCTTGGCCACTCGCGGCAGGGGACAGCGCTCAGCGCTCTGGGTCATGCTGAGGACCTGCGGCCGCGGCTGCTCCCAGACCACCAGCGCCAGGGAAGCGATAGCCAATGCCCCGATCAGAAACAAACCTCTAGCCAATTCTAACTTCATCACCGTAAGCCTTTGATGGTGCTGCCGAACGCCATACTGTAAAAGTAGTTCAGCCGCTCCCAGTCCGCTTCATTCCACGACGAATGGCGCCGCAGTTGCTTCATGTCGTGCTGCGCCGCCCGGCGACGGCTCAAGCGCTGGCGGGCTTTCTCGAAGTCCAGCAGGGCCACCTCGACACTGGCCGACTCGCCCTCGCCCACGACCCGGACAAACACGTGCTTGATATACAGGCAGCCATGCTGCCAGCGGCCACGGTGCATGCGCGCCAGCGTACCGGCCAGTTCCTGGAGCAGGCGATCGTGCAACACCTCGCCATGCCGTTCACGCCCACCCTGGGCATACCATTGCTCGATTTCGATGAACCCATCCAGGGCGGCGGTCACCAGCAGGGCCTGCCATTGGCCTTCGGGACCGCGGCGCGCCCCACAGAACACCAGTTCGGGGACACCGACGTCGAGCATGCGCAGGTTGCTCAGCGCCGCCTGCTCACGCAGGACGGTCGGACGACCGAAGGGGTGCAGCAGGCTGCGATAGATATGCCCCACCTGACGCTTCACGTACAACAGCCGACCGCTGCTGCCCGTCACGCGCTGGACCCCACTTTCGCCTCCGCGACGCCGGTTGGGTTCTTCGACCCACTCGCCCTTGCGCGTCCAGAAGTGCTCGAAACGATCCGTGGTGGTCTGTGCGGTATACGAAGCGTACTCAACGGTCATCCTGCTACCTCTTGCGTAAGATATAGACCCGCCACATGGCGTAAAAAGGGAAAAAATCCAGGTGTTGCTGGACGCGAAAACCCACGCGCCTGAACTCTTCTTCGACCTGCGCGGCCGGCAATACAAAACGATTCCGGTAGCTGGACGGCTGCGCCGCGGCCTGCCGCCTGCGCTCCAGGCGCTTGCGGCGCCAGGCCTTGAAATTGCCGTCCACCCACAATGAAACGATCACGCTGTCACGGGTTACCCGATAAAACTCTTTGAGCAACGCCAGCCGATGGGCCGACTCACCGATATGGTGTAGCAGACGCATGCAGAAAATGCTGTCCACCGAGTTCTCCGGCAGGTCGATATCGAATGCCGAGGTCTGCAGCGGGCGTATCCGGCTCACCACATTCGCCGGTTGCGCCTTGAGCGCGGTTTCCAGCATCGGCGCGGAATTGTCCGCCCCGATGATCACGCGGTTCGGCTTCTGTGCCAGCAAGGGCCAGAAACGCCCGGCACCGCAGGGCAGGTCGAGCACCAGGCCCGGCTCACCCGCCAGCGCCAGGGCATGACGAGCCAATTGCTCGTCACGCAGGTGGGACAACCGTCGCCACAAGCCGTTCTGATGCTTGTGCAAATATTCCTGAGCGTGCTGCTCGTCGTACTTGTCGGAAAATTCAAGTTTTACCGGGGAACTCATAACCGTCTCCTGTAAGTGACGGCCAGAGGTTAGGCAGGCACGCGTCAGCTACAGGTCGTTCCCTCGTGAAAAATTCGTACCGTCCAGGGCAAACCATTACAAACTTTTACAGGTCAACAATAATAGCAGGGGGCCACAGTCGTAAACCCCGTGGCAGTTTGTGCCCCAGCGGCGCGGGGCACGGAGGGACGGTTTCAGGTGCTGGAGCGCGCCAGGTCGACCTGGAAGCGGCAACCATTGGGCTCCATGGTCGTCAGGCTGACATGCCACCCCTGGTTCTCGCAGATCCGCTGCACCAGCGACAGACCCAGCCCCAATCCTTCGCCACGCTTTTCATCGCCCCGCACGAACGGCTGGAACATGGCTTCGCGCTTCTCCTCGGGAATCCCGACGCCCGTGTCTTCGACCACGAACCCCTCGGGTTCCAGCGTCAGGCGAATGAAACCCTGCTCCGTATAGTGCAGGGCATTACGTAACAGATTGCCCATCACCGCATGCAGGAATGTGGCGTTATAGCGCGTACTCAACGGAGAGCCCGGCTCGAAGATCAACTTCAGCCCCTTCTCCTCGATCGGGGTGCGCCACAGGCCGATCAGGTCCTCGGCCACCAGACTCAGCGAAACCTGCGGAGACATGCTGGCATCTTCCCGCTGCGCGCGGGCGAGCATCAGGAAGGTCTGCACCAGCTCGCGCATCTCCTCGCTGGCACGGGCGATCCGCTCGACCTGGTTGCGCCCACGCGGGTCGAGCGCCGGGTTTTCCAGGAGCAGCTCGCAAGAGGTGGCCAGCACCATCAGCGGCGTACGCAGTTCATGGCTGACATCACTGGTGAACAGGCGCTCGCGAGTCAGCGCATCGCGCAGGCGGCCCAGGGTCGCATCGAAGGCCACCGCCAGCTCGCCGACTTCGTCGGCCGCGTAGTCCGGCGCCAGAGGCGGTGCAAAACCGAGCAACTGGTCGCGATGGCGTACCTGGCGGGCCAGCCGTACCACCGGCGCCATTACCCGCCGCGCCAGGATCCAGCCGAGGAAGACCGCCAGCACCAGCGCCAGGACAAAGCCCACCAGTACCACGGCGAATAGCACCCGCTCGCGCTCCTCGAAATCACTCTGGTCCTGCAGGAGCACGTAGCGGCGACCGTCGACCACCTCGACCATCGCGTGATAGGACAGTTGTTCGCGAAACACTTCATGGAAGCCCGGTTCGAGGTGTCGCAGATCCTTGGGCAGTTCGAAATCGCCCTTGCCACCGCTGTAATAGAACAATTGGTCGGGTTCGGGCCGGTGGCTCCAGTCGCTGACGTTGTCCATCAGCAGCAGGCGCTGCAGATCGCCGCCCAATCCGGCGGAGATCAGTTTCTCCTCGACCAGGTGGACCGTGGCCACGATCCCCATGGCGAAAGTGCCTGCCACCAGCGCACTCATCAGGGCGAAGGCGATGATGATGCGCTGAGCCAGACTCTGCTTAAACTCCATCGCGGCCCTCGGCCAGGCGGTAGCCGACACCGTGCACGGTGTGCAGCAGCGGCTTGTCGAATGGCTTGTCGATCACCTGGCGCAACTGGTGGACATGGCTGCGCAGGCTGTCGCTGTCCGGGCAGTCATCGCCCCACAGCGCCTCCTCCAGCACCTCCCGGCGCAATACATGCGGGCTCTTCTGCATCAATACCGCCAGCAGCTTCAACCCTACCGGGTTGAGCTTGAGCAGTCGGCCCTGACGCGTCACCTCGAGGGTATCGAGGTCATAGCTCAGGTCGCTGACCTGCAGGGCCCGCCGCCCACCACCCTGGGCACGGCGCAGGACGGCCTCGATCCGCGCGGCCAGTTCGGACAGCGCGAAAGGCTTGAGCAGGTAGTCGTCGGCACCGGATTTGAAACCCTGCAGGCGGTCATCGAGCTGGTCACGGGCGGTCAGCATGATCACCGGCGTGTCGCGCCGGGCATCCTCGCGCAACCGCTTGCAGAGGGTAAAGCCGTCGATCCCCGGCAGCATGATGTCGAGCACGATCAGGTCATAGTGCTCGGTGGCGGCCAGGTGCAGGCCCGACAAGCCGTCCTGCGCGCAGTCGACGGTGTAGCCTTTAAGCCCCAGGTAGTCGGCCAGGTTGGCGAGGATATCGCGGTTGTCTTCAACCAGTAGAATTCGCATGGGTACTCTCTCCGTGCGCGGTAACGAGCGTCTTGGCTCGCGCAGCTTACGGTGTAGCTCCGCCCACGGCTAGGGCAGGAAGATTTAATGGTTTTTTCACCCGTGGTTCACGGGACAGGCACGACACCACGGGCAAAATCGATCGCCGCCGATGCCTTGCCGCCGGTTCGGCAGGCAAATCGCAGGCATGAAAAAGCCCCGCACCAGGCGGGGCTTCTTCATACAGGGGCCGGGTGGCTTACATCATGCCGCCCATACCACCCATGCCGCCCATGTCTGGCATGCCGCCAGCGGCTGGAGCGTCTTTCTTCGGTGCTTCGGCGATCGCAGCTTCGGTGGTCAGGATCAGACCGCCGATGGAGGATGCAGCCTGCAGAGCCGAACGGGTGACCTTGGTTGGGTCCAGGATACCCATTTCGATCATGTCGCCGTATTGGCCGCTGGCAGCGTTGTAACCGAAGTTACCCTTGCCGTTCTTGACTTCGTTGACCACGACGCTTGGCTCGTCACCGCTGTTGGCGGAGATCTGACGCAGCGGTGCTTCAACGGCACGACGCAGTACAGCGATACCCACGTCCTGATCGGCGTTGTCGCCCTTCAGCTCGCTGATGGCCTGCAGGGCACGGATCAGTGCCACGCCACCACCAGGAACCACGCCTTCCTCGACGGCTGCACGGGTAGCGTGCAGGGCGTCTTCAACGCGAGCCTTCTTCTCTTTCATTTCGACTTCGGAGCCGGCGCCAACCTTGATCACTGCAACGCCGCCGGACAGCTTGGCCAGACGCTCCTGCAGTTTTTCACGATCGTAGTCGGAGGAAGTTTCGGCAACCTGGGCACGGATCTGGGCGATGCGCGCTTCGATATCGCCCTGTACGCCGGAACCGTCGACGATGATGGTGTTTTCCTTGGACAGGGTCACGCGCTTGGCGCTGCCCAGGTGCTCCAGGGTGGTGCTTTCCAGGCTCAGACCGATCTCTTCGGAGATGACGGTACCGCCAGTCAGAACGGCGATGTCCTGCAGCATGGCCTTGCGACGGTCGCCGAAGCCAGGTGCCTTGACGGCCGCCACCTTGACGATACCGCGCATGTTGTTCACGACCAGGGTCGCCAGGGCTTCGCCTTCGACGTCCTCAGCCACGATCAGCAGTGGGCGGCCGGCTTTGGCAACGGCTTCCAGCACGGGCAGCATTTCGCGGATGTTGGAGATTTTCTTGTCGACCAGCAGGATCAGCGGGCTGTCCAGCTCGGCAGTCATGGTGTCCGGCTTGTTGACGAAGTAAGGGGACAGGTAGCCACGGTCGAACTGCATGCCTTCTACGACCGACAGTTCGTTTTCCAGGCCCGAGCCTTCTTCAACGGTGATCACGCCTTCCTTGCCGACTTTTTCCATGGCTTCGGCGATGATGTCACCGATGGAGCTGTCGGAGTTGGCGGAGATGGTACCGACCTGGGCGATCGCCTTGGTGTCGGCGCATGGCTTGGACATCGCCTTCAGTTCCTTGACGATGGCCACGGTGGCCTTGTCGATACCGCGCTTGAGGTCCATCGGGTTCATGCCGGCGGCAACGGCCTTCAGGCCTTCGTTGACGATCGACTGAGCCAGAACGGTGGCGGTGGTGGTACCGTCGCCAGCGTCATCGTTGGCACGGGAAGCAACGTCCTTGACCAGTTGCGCGCCCATGTTCTCGAAGCGGTCTTCCAGCTCGATTTCCTTGGCGACGGAAACGCCGTCCTTGGTGATGGTCGGAGCGCCGAAGCTCTTCTCGATGATCACGTTACGGCCTTTCGGGCCCAGGGTCGCTTTTACCGCGTCAGCCAGAACGTTAACGCCAGTCAGCATTTTCTTGCGGGCGGAGTCGCCGAATTTAACTTCTTTAGCAGCCATGATCGTTTTTCCTTAAATACTTTGTAGTAACGGGAAGAATGAGCGGGGAATCAGCCTTCGATAACGGCGAGGATTTCGTTCTCGCTCATTACCAGCAGGTCTTCGCCGTCTACTTTCACAGTGTTGCTACCGGAGTACGGGCCGAATACGACCTTGTCACCCACCTTCACAGACAGCGCACGCACTTCACCGTTGTCCAGCACACGGCCAGCACCTACAGCGAGAACTTCACCGTGGTTGGCTTTCTCGGCAGCCGAACCTGGCAGCACGATACCGCCGGCGGTTTTCTTTTCTTCTTCGCTGCGACGAATGACGACGCGGTCATGCAGAGGACGAAGCTTCATTGTCGATCTCTCCTAATTATGATTTTCAGCGACCGGAATCTGTACCGGCCGGTTAACGAATCCGGCGTTGCCGGTTACGGCTCGACGAGCGAACCGTGGAAGACTGTCTGGCGATTTTCGCCAAAACCTTGCGGTGACCGTTACATAGGGGCACCAAAATCGATTACAAGGGTGACTGACGATTTTTTTTACACGGTCGCTGAACGACCAAAAATGCACACGGCACCCGAAGGTGCCGTGTGCGGGTACAGCGCAGCATTCAGGAGTCACGGTGCTCGAACTCGCCCTCGATCACCTGCGGCTGGCGACCGTTGGCCGACGCACCACCCGGCTGGCCACGGGCATACAGGTCATCGGCGAAGGCGCGCTGACGCTGGGCCTGCTCCTCGGCCCGCCGACGCATCCGCCCGGCCGCCAGGCGGCGGGTCATAGGCAGCAGCAACAGCAGGCCGAACACGTCACTGATGAAACCTGGCAAAAGCAGCAGGCCGCCGCCCAGGGCCAGCATCAACCCCTCGAGCATGGTCTGCGCCGGCAACTCGCCACGGTTCAGGCTCTCACGGGCGCGCAAGGCGGTGGTCAGGCCAGCCACCCGCAATACCAGCACGCCGATCGCCGAGCCGAGGATAATCAGCGCCAGCGCCGGGAAGAACCCGATCGCCGTGCTGACCTGGAAAAATACGTACAGCTCCAACACTGGAAACAGTAGAAAGAGCAAAAGAAAAGCGCGCATCGAATAAGTCCTCTTCGGAAGAAGTCCTTCCAGTTACTCTCAGATGCCGTCGATAACCCGTGAATTCAACCCTCGACGGCCTGCTTTTTCGGCCAGTGCTCGGCGCGGGCCAGGGAAACCAGGGCTTCGCGGACCTCGGTGGGCGTATTGCAAGGTGTTTCAAAGCCCAGCCAGTACAGCCCCTGGCCAATGCGCAGGTGCATGCCCTCGGTGTCGATTCCCGCCAGTTGCGCCGGCTCGTGACTGGGCAGCCCGGCCAACGCCACATAATGGGCGATGGCCTTGGCGTGATCGCTGTTCATGTGTTCGACCATGCTCGCTTCGGCCTTGCCGGCGAACGGGTTGGCCAGGGTCACCTGATCCAGCCAGTGGATCGCGCCGAAACCGCCGATATAGCGATGACGGACCGGCTCGAGCACCCAGAAATCGAAATCATGGGCCTTGTGGTAGTTCCGCGAGTCCGGGAAGTAGCGGTAGTAGCGCTCGGCGGCGGCGTCGATGGCGTCCGCCTCGGTCAGCTTCTGCGCCTGGGCCAGGCAGGTCAGACGGCCGACCGCCTGGACATCCTCGGCCTCACGCTCGCCCACCAGCAGCGAACACTTCGGGTCCTTCTGCAAATTGTGGGTGTGCTGGGCGATACGGCTGATGAGAATCAGTGGGCGCCCCTGGTCATCCAGGCAATAGGGCACCACGGAGCCAAACGGGAAGCCGGGCATGGCCTTGGAATGCGTCGACAGCACGCCCCGGTACTCCTTGAGCAACAATTCGCGCGCATTCCTGACTACTTCAACGCTCACCTCATGACTCCTCATCTGGAATCCGTCACCGACGGACGAGTGGCCCGGGATGGATCCACCCGGGGCCGGCTCTGACTGATTACTGCATACGCTGCGCATGGATGGCCGAGCATGCGAATGCAACTCAATGACAAGGTAATCATTATCCGCGGCGCTTGCCAGTGGCAGGCGACTGACCGGACGCCGCAGGAACGACCCTACCAGGCAACGCCGAAACCGACGGTGTAGCGGGTCTTGTTCAGGCTGGTTTCTTCGTTACCATCAATAATGTCGCGTTCGGCCTTGAGGTTCAGCGAAGCCCACTCGGTAACCTTGTAGCGCAGGCCAAGCTGGGCATCGAGGGAATACTTGGCGGGGCCACTCAGCGGCCGGCCGAACTCGCCATTGGTGAACAGTTCGATGGTCTTGCCAACCAGGTAGCGGTTGTAATCCCACTTCACACCCAACGAATAGAAGTTCTTTTCGCCATCGGAGTATTCATAGTTGGTGTTGTTGAGCAGCGAACCGAGGGAAAAGGCCCCCAGTTCGTCATCCCAGAACTGATAGCCGGGACCGGTACCGATGGTGCGCTGGCGCGACAGGTCCTCGACCCGGTCGCGCTTGTAGGTCAGCCGACCCTGCCAGAACCACTTATCGGTGAGGAAGCGGTCGAGTGCGTACTCGACGCCCCAGTTGTCGGTGGTCACCACACGATCCTGGAACTCGCGGTTGTACTCGCCTTCGGCATGGTGGCGCCAGGCCCCATGGCGGGCGGTGGTCTTGAAGTCGATGTCGTAGTCGTCGGTGTCCTTTTCCGCACGCTTGTAGTCCATGGCCACGTCGACATTGCCTTTCCAGACCATGTCCTCGATCAGCGGCTTGGGCTTGACGATCTGCTGGATGCTCGCCAGCTCGACGGTTTTCGGCGCCTCGCCATTGGCCAGAGTCACCTTGCCGGCATCGGCCGCCTGCAGTGACTTGGCCTTCTCGCCGCTGTAGGCATCCTGCTTGACCAGCAGTTCCTGGTCGCTTTCCAGGGTCTTGACCTGGGACCAGTCCAGCGACACGGTGCCGGCATAGGTGGTCTGGACCACCAGCTTGCCGCCGTCGAACAGCTTGATCTTGCCGCTCAGGCGATCACCGTTCTTCAACCAGACGGTATCGGCCAGCAAGGGCGTGGAGGCGCTGAAAACAGCAAGGCACAACAGGGTTCTGGACAACATGGGTAACACTGGACTCGGGTTTGCAAGAAAAAACCGGCATTATCGCGTTGGATGCCGCCTGAACAAGGACTGACCGGGCATCAACTAGCGAGTTCAGTAATCACTCTCAATAATTCAGAAAATACCTACATAAAAGGTAAGAATTGCTACAGGAATGAACGCGTGAGCGAAGAAGCCGCCAGCGAAAGCCCCGCGCAGATGCGCCGTACCGCCCTTTACCTGACCCTGGACCAGGTGCCCGAGGGCAAGGTGGTCACCTACGGCCAGCTCGCCGAGCTGGCGGGACTCGGCCGCGCCGCCCGCTGGGTCGGACGCACCCTGAGCCAACTGCCGGCCGATACCCGCCTGCCCTGGCACCGGGTCCTCGGTGCCGGCGGTCGGATCAGCCTGCCGGCCGGCAGCCCGTCCGGCGACGAGCAGCGCGCCCGGCTGCGCACCGAGGGCATCAGCGTCCTGAACAATCGTGTCGATATCAGGCGCCATGGCTGGCGCCCGATAGAGCACAGCGGTTAGAGTGCGCGCTTTGTTTCCGTCAACCCTGAGGCAGATTCCAGCCCATGCCCCGTAAAACCTGGCGCGCCGCGCTTGCTGCCTATGCCAGCCCCTCGACATTAGTGTTGCTGCTGCTCGGTTTCGCTGCCGGTCTGCCTTACATGTTGGTGTTTTCGACGCTTTCGGTCTGGCTGCGCGAGGCTGGCGTCGCCCGTGAAACCATCGGTTATGCCAGCCTGATCGGCCTGGCGTACGCGTTCAAATGGGTCTGGTCGCCCCTGCTCGACCAATGGCGCCTGCCGCTGCTGGGCAAACTGGGACGCCGCCGCTCCTGGCTGGTGCTGGCCCAGACACTGATTGTCCTGGGCCTGATCGGCATGGGTTTCTGCGACCCGCAGAAGCACCTGTCCTGGCTGATCGCGATCGCCGTGCTCGTCGCCTTCGCCTCCGCCACCCAGGATATCGCGGTGGACGCCTATCGCCTGGAAATCGCCAACGACAGCCAGCAGGCCGCTCTCGCCGCCAGCTACATGTCCGGTTATCGGGTCGCTGCACTGCTGGCGACGGCCGGTGCGCTGTTCTTCGCCGAAGGTTTCGGCTCCACCGGCTTCAGCTACAAGCATTCGGCCTGGACCGGCACCTACGTGCTGTTCGGCGTGTTGATGATCCCGGCGCTGCTTACCACCCTGCTGATGCGCGAGCCGCCGGTGCCATTGCGCACGCAGCTGTCGGCCGGACGCTACAGCTTCATCCATCAGTTGGCCTCGGTATTCGTGTTGATCATCCTGCTGGTCTCGGTACCGGCGATGTTCACCCAGCTCTACAACACCGACTTCGCCAGCGTGCTGTTCCACGGTGTCACCCTGCTCGACCTGCTGCTCGAGGACCGCGCCTTCCTGCGCGCGATCCTTTACACCACCCTGACTGCCCTCTGCCTGTCGCGCCTGGGGCGCCGCGGCCTGGCGCCGGTACTGACGCCGGTCAACGACTTCATCGTGCGCTACCGCTGGCAGGCCCTGCTGCTGCTCGGGCTGATCGCCACCTACCGGATGTCGGACACGGTGATGGGGGTGATGGCCAACGTCTTCTACATCGACCAGGGCTTCACCAAGGACCAGATCGCCGGGGTCAGCAAGATTTTCGGCCTGATCATGACCCTGGTGGGCGCCGGCATGGGCGGCCTGCTGATCGTGCGCTTCGGCATACTGCCGATCCTGTTCATCGGCGGCGCCGCCTCGGCCGCGACCAACCTGCTGTTCATGCTGCTGGCCGACATGGGGCCGAACCTGAACATGCTGATCGTCACCATCTCTCTCGACAACTTCAGCTCGGGCATGGCCACCTCGGCCTTCGTCGCCTACCTGTCGAGCCTGACCAACCTGAAGTTCTCCGCCACCCAGTACGCCCTGCTCAGCTCGATCATGCTGCTGTTGCCGCGCCTGATCGGTGGCTACTCGGGGGTGATGGTGGAAAAACTCGGCTACCACAAGTTCTTCATCGTGACCGCGATAATGGGCATTCCGACCCTGATCCTGATCGCCTTGCACTGGTATCAGGAGATTCGCCATGGCGGCCCCGCGCCATCTCCCCAGGAAGAAAGCCAGGAAACCCCATAAATACAGGGGGAGCCAGGCTCCCCCGCCTCATGCCTGTACGCCGCCGTATCCCGCCCGTACAATGCTCCGTCATTTCCAGTCATAAGCACCGACAACGGCCAATTCATGCGCACCAGTCAATATTTGCTCGCCACACTGAAAGAAACGCCTTCCGATGCGGTCGTGATCAGCCACCAGCTGATGCTGCGCGCCGGGATGATCCGTAAACTCGCCTCCGGCCTGTACACCTGGCTGCCCATGGGCCTGCGCGTGATGCGCAAGGTCGAGGCCATCGTGCGCGAGGAAATGGACGCGGCCGGCGCCCTGGAAGTGTTGATGCCGGGTATCCAGCCAGCCGAACTGTGGCAGGAATCCGGCCGCTGGGAACAGTACGGCCCCGAGCTGCTGCGCCTGAAGGACCGCCATGACCGCGATTTCTGCGCCGGCCCGACCCATGAGGAAGTGATCACCGATCTGTGCCGCAACGAGTTGAGCAGCTACAAGCAGTTGCCGATCAACCTGTACCAGATCCAGACCAAGTTCCGGGACGAAATCCGTCCACGCTTCGGCCTGATGCGCGGCCGTGAATTCATCATGAAGGACGCGTACTCCTTCCACGCCGACCAGGCGTCGTTGCAGGTCACCTACGACCGCATGCACCAGGCGTACTGCAACATCTTCACCCGCCTGGGCCTGCGCTTCCGTCCGGTGGAAGCCGACAACGGCTCGATCGGCGGTGCCGGTTCCCACGAGTTCCACGTACTGGCCGAGTCCGGCGAAGACGATATCGTCTTCAGCAACGGCTCCGACTACGCGGCGAACATCGAGAAGGCCGAGGCAGTACCTCGCGAAACCTCGCGCCCCGCACCGACCGAGGAGCTGCGCCTGGTCGACACCCCGGACGCGAAAACCATCGCGCAACTGGTGGAAGGCTACAACCTGCCGATCGAAAAGACCGTCAAGACCCTGATCGTCCACGCAGAGGAAGAAGGCAAGCTGATTGCCCTGATCGTCCGTGGCGACCACGAACTGAACGAAATCAAGGCCGCCAACCAGCCTGGCGTCGCCAGCCCGCTGGTCATGGCCTCCGACGCCGAACTGCGTGACGCCATCGGCGCCGGCGCCGGCTCCCTCGGCCCGCTGAACCTGCCACTGCCGATCATCATCGACCGTTCGGTCGCCCTGATGAGCGACTTCGGGATCGGCGCGAACATCGACGACAAGCACTACTTCGGCGTGAACTGGGAGCGTGACCTGCCCGTACCGACCGTCGCCGACCTGCGTAACGTCGTCGCCGGCGATCCGAGCCCGGACGGCAAGGGCACCCTGGAAATCAAGCGCGGCATCGAAGTCGGGCACATCTTCCAGCTGGGCACCAAGTACAGCGAAGCGATGAAGTGCCAGGTGCTGGGCGAGAACGGCAAGCCGGTCACCCTGACCATGGGCTGCTACGGCATCGGCGTATCCCGCGTGGTGGCAGCGGCCATCGAGCAGAACAACGATGACAACGGCATCATCTGGAGCGACAGCCTCGCGCCCTTCCAGATCGCCCTGGTACCGCTGCGCTACGAGACCGAGCAGGTTCGCGAAGCCACCGACAAGCTCTACGCCGAGCTGACTGCTGCCGGTTTCGAGGTGCTGCTGGACGACCGCGACAAGAAGACCAGCCCGGGCATCAAGTTCGCCGACATGGAGCTGATCGGCATCCCTCACCGGATCGTGGTCAGCGACCGTGGCCTGGCCGAAGGCAACCTGGAATACAAGAGCCGTACCGAGAGCGAGGCGCAGGTGCTGCCGGTTGCCGACGTCCTGTCGTTCCTCCAGGCCCGTATCCGTCGCTGAACCCGGATAGAGCCCTCATGTCCAGTCGAAGTACCTTGACCCTAGGGGGCGCCGCCTTGTGCGGCGCCCTGCTGCTGGCCGGCTGTGCCAACCCGATGTCACAGCGCAGCGAGCACGAGGAACGCGTCGAGCGCAAACTGCTCGCACACAGCCTGCAGATCGATGTCGGCGAGCCGAAGATCCTCGAATTGCCACAGCGTCGCGTACGGATCCACGAACAGAAGACCTTCGAGGTCACCGAGTTCGATGTCACCCGTCGCTACGACCGCTATACACCCTACCAGCCCTGGCGCAAGGCCTACGAGATACCGCTGGGCGCCGTGGCGCTGGTCGGTGGCATCGGCGCCAACGTGGTCAACGTGTTCGCCCTCGGCTCCCTGCCCACCAGCGTGACCCGCGACTGGCTGAGCTACGGTGTCGACGGCCTCAACCCGTTCATGAACATGCAGTCCCATGGCCGGGCGCAGCAGAACCTGGCCGCCATCGAGGAAGTCCAGCGCGACAAGCGCATGGAATACTCGAGCCTGCCCTGGGCCGAGCGTCCGGTCGAGGTGATCGCCGGTCGCCAGACCTACGAACTGACCACCGACCGCCACGGCGTCCTGCGCCTGAACCTGCTCGACAGTCCGTTTGCCGAGCAGGACCTGAACCGAATCGGCAGCCTGACGATTCGGGTCGAGGACACCCAGGACCAGATCCATTCCGACTCGAGCCTGTCCATCAGCAGCAAGCTGCGCGGCAAGCTGGTCGAGGCACACGCGCTGATCTACGACGACCTCGAGGGCGACGATGTCAGCCAGTGGGTGCATCGGGTCAAGCGCCTGTCGGAGTTGGGTCTGGAAGAGGAAGCCAGCGAGCTGGAACAGAGCCTGATCGAGCTGACCCGCAACGATCCCGAGTTGCAGCGTGAGTTCCTCAAGTCGCTGACCAGGAACGCCGGACGCCTGGTAGCCGATCCCGGGGCTATTTGAGTCGATCGGGGGCCCCGCTTCTGCGAGGCGGGCCCTTCAACGACTGAACAGTTCCAGTTGCTCATGCCCGCCGCGCAGATCCTGCAGGCGCACGCCAATTCCCAACAGGCGAACAGGCTTGCCACCCCGGGCGAACGCCTGGCTGAGCAGCTGCCGGTAGCTCTCCAGATCCCGCGCGGCCCCGGCCTGCTCCAGGGTGGTCTGGGTGAAGTCGTGGAACTTCACCTTGACGAACGGCTTGCCCGGTCGATAGCTGCTGTCCAGCCGCGCCATGCGTCCGGCCAGGGTCTCCATCAATTCCGGCAGTTTTTCCAGGCAATGCTCAAGATCGGGCAGATCGGTGTCATAGGTGTTTTCCACGCTGATCGACTGCCGCCGACTGTCGTTTTGCACCAGACGCTCGTCGATGCCCCGCGCCAGCCCCCAGAGACGCTCGCCAAAACTGCCGAACTCGCGCACCAGGGCCAACTTGCCCCACTCGCGTAACTGCAGGCAGTCGACGATCCCCAGCCGCTCCAGCTTCTGTGCCGTGACCTTGCCGACGCCATGCAGCTTGCTCACCGGCAGCTCGGCGACAAAGTCCTCCACCTGGTCGGGCGTGATCACGAACAGCCCATCGGGTTTTCTCCAGTCGCTGGCGATTTTCGCCAGGAACTTGTTCGGTGCAACACCTGCCGAGACCGTGATGTGCAACTGCCGGGAGACCCGTCGCCGGATATCCTGGGCGATGCGCGTCGCACTGCCGGCAAAGTGCGGGCTGTCGGAAACATCGAGATAGGCCTCGTCGAGCGACAACGGCTCGATCAGGTCGGTATAGTCGCGGAAGATCCCCTGGATTTCCTTCGAAACCTCCCTGTACACCTCCATCCGCGGCTTCACGATCAGCAGGTCCGGACACAGCCCCAGGGCATGCCGCGAGGACATCGCCGAACGCACACCGAATGCCCGCGCCTCGTAATTGCAGGTGGCGATCACCCCCCGGCGTTCCGCCGAACCGCCCACCGCCATTGGCCTGCCTGCCAGGCTCGGATCGTCACGCATCTCGATGGCGGCGTAGAAGCAATCACAGTCGACGTGAATGATTTTGCGTTGCGTCATGTAGGACAGGTCTGGAAGCGGATGCCATAGAGCGCCAGTATCGCACCAGTAACTGTATATAGCACCAGTAGTTTGCACCTCCTTCGCAGATTGTGCGGATCAGCCCCAATGAATTTATTTTTTCAATCGACGCTTCGACCACAATAGAGCTGAAACCCTTGCCTGGCATGGCCCCGAGCTACCTCAAAGCCTGTCGGGAGAGGCTAAGCAGTTGAACAATAAAGAGGTTTTTTGAAATTAGGATTTGACAGACCCGCACAGATCTGTAGAATGCTGCCACATCAGACGCGGGATGGAGCAGCCTGGTAGCTCGTCGGGCTCATAACCCGAAGGTCGTCGGTTCAAATCCGGCTCCCGCAACCAAACATCAGGAAAGGCCATATCGAAAGATATGGCCTTTTTTGTTTCTGGCTATTTCTACCCAGCACCACTCCCCTTCGATTCAAAAAAGCCTTGGCTGCCTGAGGCTTATGGAAGCCATGGAGTCATTCCCGGCATTTCTGCATTTTTTTGACCTTTCGGACCATTAATGGTTGACAGCGCGCCGTTCGACTGTAGAATGCCGCCTCACTGACGCGGGATGGAGCAGCCTGGTAGCTCGTCGGGCTCATAACCCGAAGGTCGTCGGTTCAAATCCGGCTCCCGCAACCAAATATCAGAAAAGGCTACTCGAAAGAGTGGCCTTTTTTGTATCCGTCGAAAAAGTCCTTCCAGCCAACCGCACGAACCCTCGACGGAAATCGGAGTCAATCGCTGCACAGGCTATGCTGAATTCGCAACAAACTTCCTCTACAAAAGCCCCGGGGCGTGGGTCGCCGCAAAGCGGCGAGACGCGTTAATATTTGTAATTATTTTGTCCATAGGGATTGGTAACTTGGCTGGATACCTCCATCCTGTCGCGCACAATCCTAGAGGTGATTGATGCGCGCCAACTCGTCTGAACCACAAGACTCCGTCACAGCGACACACCCGATTGCAGCCACCCGTTTGCGCTGGCTGGATCTGTTGAGCAAATATCGCCAATCCGTCGGCCTGGCCGTCACCCTGCTGCTGTTCGCCATTGCCCTGGTCGCCTGTCGCCATCTGCTGATGGAGCTGGACCTGGATGCACTGCACGACTCGATCATGAGCGTGCCCAAGCCGGCCCTGGGCGGAGCGGTGGCGGCCACCGCCATCGGCTTCCTCATCCTGCTCGGCTATGAGTGGTCCGCCAGCCGCTACGCGGATGTCCAACTGCCAGGCAAGACCCTGATGCTCGGCGGCTTCACTGCCTTCGCCATCGGCAATGCCATCGGCCTGTCGCTGCTCTCCGGCGGTTCGGTCCGCTACCGTCTCTACGCCCGCAATGGCCTGGGCGCCGCCGAAGTCGCACGGATGACCCTGTTCGCCAGCCTGTCGCTGGGCTGCGCCCTGCCACCGCTGGCTGCCCTGGCGACCCTGAGCAACCTGCCGGCGGCCTCCCAGGCCCTGCACCTGCCGCCCTATCTGCTGGGCGGCATCGCCGTTGCCATCCTCGGTCTGTCCGCACTGCTGGCGCTGGGCATCTATCGCCGTCGCCTGCCGGAACAACCGATTCCGAACAATCTGCTGGTCAAGGTCGGCCGCCGGACCCTGCGCCTGCCCAGTGCGCGCCTGACCCTGCTGCAACTGGTCATCACCGCCCTGGACGTGGCGGCGGCGGCCACCGTGCTCTATCTGCTGCTGCCGGAGGCGCCGCCGTTCGGTGCCTTCCTGCTGGTCTACCTGCTGGCGCTGGCGGCCGGGGTACTGAGCCACGTGCCCGGCGGTGTCGGGGTGTTCGAAGCGATCCTGCTGGCCGCCTTCACCAATGAACTGGGCGCGGCACCACTGGCTGCGGCGCTGCTGCTGTATCGTCTGATCTATGTACTGCTGCCGCTGCTGCTGGCCTGCCTGGCGCTGCTGAGCACCGAAGCCCAGCGCCTGATCGCCACGCGCCAGAGCATGCGCGTGGCCTCCGGCCTGGCCGCGCCGATCCTCGCGGTACTGGTCTTCCTCTCCGGTGTGGCCCTGCTGTTCTCCGGCGCCACCCCGGAAATCGACACCCGCCTGGAAGGTATCGACTTCCTGGTGCCGGACCGCCTGATCGACGCCTCGCACTTCGGTGCCAGCCTGGTCGGCGTACTCTGCCTGCTGCTGGCCCAGGGCCTGCGCCGGCGCCTGTCGGCCGCCTGGATGTTGACCATGATCCTGCTGCTGGTCGGCGCCCTGCTTTCGCTGCTCAAGGGCTTCGACTGGGAAGAAGCCAGCATGCTGACGGCCACCGCCTGCCTGCTGGGCATGTTCCGCCGCTCCTTCTACCGCCCCAGCCGCCTGACCGAACTGCCGTTCTCGCCGCTGTACCTGGTGGCCAGCCTGTGTGTACTCGGCGCGTCGGTATGGCTGCTGCTGTTCGCCTACCAGGACGTGCCCTACAGCCATGAACTGTGGTGGCAGTTCGCACTGGATGGTGACGCCCCCCGTGGCCTGCGCTCGTTGCTGGGCGCCGCCGTGCTGCTGGTGGTGGTCTCGCTGACGTGGTTGCTGCGTACCGAACGCCCGGTGATCCATCAGCCCAATGCCGAAGAACTGGAGCGCGCCCACAAGATCCTGCTGGCCTCCGACCAGCCCGACGGCGGCCTGGCGCTGACCGGCGACAAGGCGTTCCTGTTCCACCCCAGCGATACCGCCTTCCTCATGTATGCCCGCCGCGGCCGCAGCCTGGTGGCGCTGTACGACCCGATCGGCCCGGCGCGCCAGCGTGCCGAACTGATCTGGCAGTTCCGCGACCTGTGCGACACCCATCACGCCCGTCCGGTGTTCTATCAGGTTCGCGCCGAAAACCTGCCGTACTACATGGACATCGGCCTGACCGCCATCAAGCTCGGCGAAGAGGCCCGGGTCGATCTCAAGCGCTTCGACCTCGAGTCCAAGGGCAAGGAGATGAAGGACCTGCGCTACACCTGGAACCGTGGCAGCCGCGACGGCCTGTCCCTGGAGATCTACGAGCCGGGACAGGCGCCGATGGACGAGCTCAAGGTGATCTCCGACGCCTGGCTGACCGGCAAGAACGTCCGCGAGAAAGGCTTCTCCCTGGGCCGCTTCAGCACGGACTACATCAATCACTTCCGGGTGGCGATCATCCACTTCGAAGGTCGCCCGGTGGCGTTCGCCAACCTGCTCGAGACCCACAGCCACGAGCTGGCCAGCCTCGACCTGATGCGCTCGCACCCCGATGCACCGAAGCTGACCATGGAGTTCCTGATGGTCGGCCTGATCCAGCACTACAAGCAGCAGGGCTATGCCCGCTTCAGCCTTGGCATGGTGCCGCTCTCCGGCCTGCAACCGCGGCGGGGTGCGCCACTGACCCAGCGCCTGGGCTCGATGGTGTTCCAGCGCGGCGAGCAGCTCTACAACTTCCAGGGGCTGCGCCGCTTCAAGGACAAGTTCCAGCCTGACTGGGAACCCCGTTACATGGCCGTACCAGCCGGACTCGATCCGCTGGTCGCCCTGGCCGATACCGCTGCCCTGATCGCGGGTGGCTTGACTGGATTGGTGAAACGCTGATGATTCGACGCTCCTGGCGGTTGTTGCTGGCAATGGTGGTGGTCCTGGTCGCGCTCGCGGGCGCCGGCTACTGGTTCTGGAACCGCCCCGCTCCGGAACCCACCCTCGAACACCTGAGCCAGGCCGATGGCTCGCCCCTTACCCGCCTGATCCCGGGAACCTCGCCGAAGGCCCAGGTCATCGTCGCCACCCTCGCCGAAGACGCCCTGAGCGACAAGCAACTGGCGGCCCTGAGCCGCGGCGGCGCAGCGCAGATCGTCCAGGTGATCCTGCCCAAGGACGACTGCAAGCTGCAGCAGGCTGCACTCGACGCGGCGATGAAGCAGTTGAACGGTCCCGCCACCGTGGTCACCGGCATCGGCCCCGGCGCCTCCCTGGCCTGGAACTGGCTGGCCAGCCAGAGCAACGACAAGGCCCAGGCCATCTCGGTCGGTTTCACCCTCGAGCAGCCGGGCTGCAGCACGCCGGTACCGAAAACCGCGGCCCATGGCCACTGGCTGGTGGCCTGGAACGACGGCCCGGACGATCCGAGCGCGGCCTTCGTGCGCGATCAACCCAACGCCGAGACCAGCATCAGCGACTACGACATCCATCTGCCGCAGGTCCTGAACAACGAACTGCGCAAGATGCTGGTGGGCAACGAGAACGGCGGCCTGGCGATCCCGGTGGTCGAGGTGCCGGCCGGCCAGACCACCGACACCGTGACCCTGTTCCTTTCCGGCGACGGTGGCTGGCGCGACCTGGACCGTGACGTCGCCGGCGAAATGGCGAAGATGGGCTACCCGGTGGTCGGCATCGACACCCTGCGCTACTACTGGCAACACAAGAGCCCGGAACAGAGCGCCGTCGACCTGACCGAACTGATGCAGCACTACCGGCAGAAATGGGGCACCAAGCGCTTCGTGCTGACCGGTTACTCGTTTGGCGCGGACGTACTGCCGGCGATCTACAACCACCTGCCGGAAGCCGAACAACAGCGGGTGGACGCGATTATCCTGCTGGCCTTCGCCCGCAGCGGCAGCTTCGAGATCCACGTCGACGGCTGGCTGGGCAAGGCCGGCATGGAGCTGGACACCGGCCCCGACATGGCCAGGCTGCCAGCAGCCAAGGTGCTGTGCATCTACGGCAAGGAAGAGGTCGACGAAAGCGGCTGCACCACCAAGACCGCCGTGGGCGAGCCGATGGAACTGCCAGGCGGGCACCACTTCGACGAGAACTATCCGGCACTGGCCAAGCGCCTGATCGCGGCGATCGACAAGCGCCAGAACAAGGACAAGCCTGAGTAGGCTCAAGCCAGGTGTCTAGTCCTGAAATAGGTTTACACCTGTTCAGGTAGGCCCACAGGCCTCAAAACGCCCTATGCACCGCATCGGGCGTTTTGTTTTTCAGGGCCATGTGAGGCCGTTCTGTGTTGTAGATCTGCACTGCCTCATCGACCATCTTCCTCGCCTGCTCCAGATTTTCTGGGTTGCTCAACAGCAACTCTGTTTTGAGGATTCCGTTGATGCGCTCAGCAAGTGCGTTTTGGTAGCAGTCATATCCGTCAGTCATCGAGCACTGAACTCCGTGCCGTTGATGAAGTGACTGGTACAGCGCCGAGCAGTACTGGATGCCTCGGTCAGAGTGATGAACTAAGGGCTGACGACGACGCCGCTTGCGTAGGGCCTGTCTAAAGGCCTGGGCAACAGACTCCGCATGCAAACCTTCATGCACATGGTGCCCGACAATCTTTCTGGAATACGCATCCGTCACCAGACTTAGGTACAGTGGACCGCTACTGGCGGGCAGGTAAGTAATGTCCGCCACCCAGACGTGCTCCGGCCCTCCAGGGACCACCTGATTCGGGCCTGGCTTGAGTAGATTGGGATGCCGGTAGAAGCGGTGAAAGCTTTGCGTTGTCTTGTGGTACGCCCGCTTGGGCAACACCAGCAAGCGGTGCTCTCCCAAGACCTGAAATAGTCGGTCTCGGCCAATTCGGACCCGCCTATCCGGCTGGCAATGCAGCAGATGGTGCAGCTTCCTTGTACCCAGTCGTGGCTGACGCATCCGGACCTTTTGAACAAACTCAACGATCCGATCTGCCTGGTGTGCTTTGCTGTCAGCCGCTCGATTTCGCTTGTAGTAAGCCTGCCGGCTAATCCCCAGAAACCGACAAGTCCTGGCAATGCTCAGTCCTGCGACCTGACCTTGCGAGAGGACTTGCCGGATCGCTTTTTTACGACCGACACACCGTAGTCATTCTTCAGGACATCAACGACTTTCTCAAAGAACTGAGCCTTCTGGCTCATCAGCTCAAGCTGCTGCTCAAGCTCTTTGATCCGCTGCTCTGGAGTAAGCGTCTTGGGATCGGACATCACGCAGCTCCTCTCGGCTCGGATTGAGGCCCCCTGGCTCCAATCCTGCCGACCATGCTTACGCAACCATACCAGAACCGTCGACCGCCCCTGGATGCCATACCGCGCTTGGGCCTGCTTGTAGGTCAGCTCGCCTTTTTCGATCTGATCGACAACCGCCAATTTAAAAGACAGCGAGTAATCTCGCTGTGTGCGCTTTACACCTTGCTCCATCTGATTCTCCGGGATTTCGGGATGGAAGGTGTAAACCTTATTCAGGACGGGACAAGGCCGATGAAAAAGCCCCCGCTACCGCCAGGTAACGGGGGCTTTTTCATGCTCCAGGATTACATCTCGACCTGGGTCCCCAGCTCGATCACCCGGTTGACCGGCAGCTTGAAGAACCGCAGGTTGCCGTTGGCATTCTTCAGCATGAAGGCGAACAGCGACTCGCGCCAGCGGGCCATGCCGACCAGTTTCGAGGCAATCACGGTCTCGCGGCTGAGGAAATAGGTGGTACGCATCGGGCTGAAATCCAGCTCGTCGAGATGGCACAGCTTCAACGCTTCCGGCACGTCGGGCTCGTCGGTGAAACCGAAGTGCAGAATGACCCGGAAGAAGCCCTCGCCATAGGCGTCGACCTCGAAGCGACGCTGGGCCGGCACCCGCGGAATATCCTCGTAGACCACCGTCAGCAGCACAACCTGCTCGTGCAGCACCTGGTTGTGCAACAGGTTATGCAGCAAGGCATGGGGCACCGCATCCGGGCGCGCGGTGAGGAACACTGCCGTACCCTGCACACGGTGCGGCGGCTGCACGCGGATACTGCCGATGAAGATCGGCAGTGGCAGGCCGCCTTCGTCGAGGCGATCGACCAGCAGCTCCTTGCCGCGCTTCCAGGTGGTCATCAACAGGAACAGCACGATCCCCGCCAGCACCGGGAAAGCCCCGCCCTGGACGATCTTCGGCACGTTGGCGGCGAAGAACAAGCCATCCACCAGCAGGAACCCGACCAGGATCGGCACGGTGAGAATCGGTGGCCATTTCCACAACAGCAGCATCACCGCCGACACCAGGATACTGGTGATCAGCATGGTGCCGGTCACCGCCACGCCGTAGGCCGAAGCCAGTGCGTTGGACGATTCGAAACCGAGCACCAGCAGGATCACGCCAACCATCAAGGTCCAGTTCACCGCTCCGATGTAGATCTGCCCCTGCTCGGCGCTCGAGGTGTGCTGGATGTACATGCGCGGGATATAGCCGAGCTGGATCGCCTGGCGGGTCAGCGAGAAGGCTCCGGAAATCACCGCCTGGGAGGCGATCACCGTGGCCAGGGTCGACAGTCCCACCAGCGGGATCAGTGCCCAGGACGGTGCCAGCAGGTAGAACGGGTTGCGCGCCGCCTCCGGGTTCTCCAGCAGCAGGGCACCCTGGCCGAAATAGTTCAGTACCAGCGCCGGCAGCACCAGGGCGAACCAGGCACGGGCGATGGGCTTGCGACCGAAGTGCCCCATGTCGGCATACAGCGCCTCGGCACCGGTCAGCGCCAGCACCACGGCGCCAAGGATCGCCACGCCCATGCCGGGATGCACGATGAAGAAGCGCACACCCCACATCGGGTTCAGCGCGCTGAGCACCTCCGGATGCTGGGCGATACCATGCACCCCCAGGAACGCCAGCACCAGGAACCAGGCGACCATCACCGGACCGAACAGCTTGCCGATGCTCGCCGTGCCGTGTTTCTGGATCAGGAACAACCCCACCAGCACAATCAGCGCCAGGGGCACCACCCAGTGCTCCAGGCCATCGAAAGCCAGCTCCAGGCCCTCCACCGCCGACAGCACCGAGATCGCCGGCGTGATCATGCTGTCACCGTAAAACAGCGCCGCGCCGATCAGACCGAGAATGATCAGTATCGCCCGCAACCGCGGGTAGGACGCCGACGCGCTTCGCGCCAGCGCGGTCAGGGCCATGATCCCGCCCTCACCCTGGTTGTCCGCCCGCAGGATGAACAACACGTACTTGATCGAGACCACCCAGATCAACGACCAGAAAATCAGTGCCAGAATCCCGAAGACGCCATCGTGATTGACCTGAACCCCGTAGCCGCCGGCGAACACCTCCTTGAGGGTATACAACGGGCTGGTGCCGATATCGCCGTACACCACCCCCACCGCGGCAACCAGCATGCCCAGCGGCTTCGCCGCCGGGTGCCCGGCTTGCGCCTGACTCACTGCCTGACCCATCAACTACTCCCCCACAACCCGGACCGGGGCTTCTTCAAAGAAGCACTATTCTTTTTTCAGTTCAGCATGTCAGTGCAGCATGCGCTGCTTTTACTACCGTTGCCGATGCTCAATCTTTTGCCGGTAATTTGAAACAAAAAATAACAGCGAAGCGCAACGCGGCGAAGCATAGCGCAGCACTCGTCGCATTTCCCTCCATAAAGCTGTTCAAGTGCCGCGTCCGCCGCTAGAATTGCGCACTTTTTGATCAGAGGCGCAGCAAGCGCCCGTCGTCGCCGACCCTGCGCGTCGCCGAACGACCTGACACCCCAACCGAGGTTAGACATGTCCACCCCCACCGCGCCGGCCAATCCCAAGGTCGGATTCGTAAGTCTTGGTTGCCCGAAGGCCCTCGTGGACTCCGAGCGCATCCTCACGCAACTGCGCATGGAAGGCTATGACGTCGTCTCCACCTACCAGGACGCCGATGTCGTGGTGGTCAACACCTGCGGTTTCATCGACAGTGCCAAGGCCGAGTCCCTGGAAGTGATCGGTGAAGCGATCAAGGAAAACGGCAAGGTCATCGTCACCGGCTGCATGGGCGTGGAAGAAGGCAACATCCGCGAGGTACACCCCAGCGTGCTGGCGGTGACCGGCCCGCAGCAGTACGAGCAGGTGGTTGGCGCGGTGCACGAGGTGGTGCCGCCACGCCAGGACCACAACCCGCTGATCGACCTGGTACCGCCACAGGGCGTCAAGCTGACCCCACGCCATTACGCCTACCTGAAGATTTCCGAAGGCTGCAACCACAGCTGCAGCTTCTGCATCATCCCGTCGATGCGCGGCAAGCTGGTCAGCCGCCCGGTCGGTGACGTCCTCGACGAAGCCCAGCGCCTGGTCAAGGCCGGCGTCAAGGAACTGCTGGTGATCTCCCAGGACACCAGTGCCTACGGCGTCGACGTAAAGTACCGCACCGGCTTCTGGAACGGCGCCCCGGTCAAGACCCGCATGACCGAGCTGTGCGAAGCCCTGAGCAGCCTGGGCGTCTGGGTGCGCCTGCACTACGTCTACCCGTACCCGCACGTCGACGAACTGATCCCGCTGATGGCCGCCGGCAAGATCCTGCCGTACCTGGACATCCCGTTCCAGCACGCCAGCCCCAAAGTGCTCAAGGCCATGAAACGCCCGGCGTTCGAGGACAAGACCCTGGCGCGGATCAAGAACTGGCGCGAGATCTGCCCGGAACTGATCATCCGTTCGACCTTTATCGTGGGCTTTCCCGGCGAAACCGAGGAAGACTTCCAGTACCTGCTCGACTGGCTGACCGAGGCCCAGCTCGATCGCGTCGGCTGCTTCCAGTACTCGCCGGTCGAAGGCGCCCCGGCCAATGACCTGGGTCTGGACGTGGTCCCGGACGAGGTCAAGCAGGACCGTTGGGAGCGTTTCATGGCGCACCAGCAGGCCATCAGCTCGGCTCGCCTGCAACAGCGCATCGGCAAGGAAATCGAAGTGCTGATCGACGAAGTCGACGAAAACGGCGCTGTTGGCCGCTGCTTCTTCGACGCACCGGAAATCGACGGCAACGTGTTCATCGACGGTGCCGGCGACCTCAAGCCGGGCGACAAGATCTGGTGCCGGGTGACCGACGCCGACGAGTACGATCTCTGGGCCGAGCGCCTGTAAGCCGTAAAAAAGTCGAAAAGCCCCGCTCTTTCCACGAGATGCGGGGCTTTTTTACGACTATCGTTTGGCTGAACGACCCGCCTCGCGTCAGACAAGGAAACGGCGACATGCGCCAGCACTCAGCCATCTACCCCCCCAGGCCGAACGACTACCTGGAATTGACCGAGGTCTGGGAAGCCTCCGTACGTGCCACCCACGATTTTCTCCCGGACAGCTACATCGAGCTGCTGAAGAACCTGGTGCTGACCCGCTACCTGGACGCGGTGATGCTGATCTGCACCCGCGATTCACGCCAGCGGATCAGCGGCTTCGCCGGCGTCGCGGCAGGCAAGGTGGAGATGCTCTTCATCGCCCCGCCACACCGCGGGCAGGGCCTGGGCAAGCTGCTGCTGTGGTATGCGATCGACCATCTGAACGCCGACCGGCTGGACGTCAACGAACAGAACCCACAGGCCATCGGCTTCTACTTCAAACAGGGTTTCGAGGTGGTCGGGCGTTCGGAGCACGATGGTATGGGGCAGCCGTATCCACTGCTGCACCTGCAACTGAAACGCTGAGCGGGAAACAAACTCGCCTGCTGTGAGGGCCGGGCAGGTACAATGACAGCCCTTTTTCGTTACGGCCGCTGTCATGTCTGAACCCATTCGCCTTTCCAAACGCCTCATCGAGCTGGTCGGCTGCTCCCGCCGGGAGGCCGAGCTGTTCATCGAGGGTGGCTGGGTCACGGTCGACGGCGAAGTCATCGACGAGCCACAGTTCAAGGTCGACAGCCAGAAGGTCGAGCTGGACCCGAATGCCAAGGCCACCGCGCCAGAGCCGGTGACCCTGCTGCTGAACCAGCCCGCCGGCCTCGATACCGACAGCGCCCGCCAATTGCTGGGCGCCGCCAGCCTGTCCGAGGAGCACCGCTACGGCAAGCGCCCGTTGCGCGGGCACTTCCTGCGCCTGAGCAGTGCAGCAGAACTGCAGGCCAATGCCAGCGGCCTGCTGGTGTTCACCCAGGACTGGAAGGTCCTGCGCAAGCTGACCGAGGATATCGCCAAGGTCGAGCAGGAGTACGTGGTCGAAGTCAGCGGCCAGATGAGCGAGAACGGGCTGGAACGAATTGGCCGCGGTATCACCGTCAAGGGTCGCGAACTGCCGGCGGCCAAGGCCAGTTGGCAGAACGAAAACCGCCTGCGCTTCGCCCTGAAGAACCCGCAGCCGGGCCTGATCGCCCAGCTTTGCGAAGCCGTCGGCCTCCAGGTCGTGGCCATCCGCCGGATTCGTCTCGGCGGTGTCTCCATCGGCAAGGTGCCGGTCGGCCAGTGGCGCTACCTGTCGCCCAAGGAAAAGTTTTAAATTCCACGCCGCTGCGGATACGCGGCGTCTACCCCCAGGACTGTCCCCATGATTCACAACGATGTGCTGCGCAGCGTGCGCTACATGCTCGATATCAGCGACGCCAAGCTCGCCGATATCATCAGGCTGACCGGTTTCGAAACCTCCAGGGCCGATATCGTCAGCTACCTGAAAAAGGATGACGAAGAAGGCTTCGTGCACTGCCCCGACGAGGTCATGGCCCACTTCCTCGACGGTCTGGTGATCTTCAAGCGCGGCAAGGACGATAGCCGCCCGCCGCTGCCGATCGAACTGCCGGTGACCAACAACATCATCCTGAAGAAACTGCGGGTGGCGTTCGAACTCAAGGAAGACGACCTGCACACGATCCTCAAGTCGGTCGATTTCCCGATTTCCAAGCCGGAACTGAGCGCGCTGTTCCGCAAGGTCGGCCACAACAACTATCGCCCTTGTGGCGACCAGTTGCTGCGCAACTTCCTCAAGGGCCTGACCCTGCGTGTACGCCAGTGACCCAGGCCGGCGCGGGCCGGCCGGTTCCACGGGCATGACGCGACATTCCCCGGGGCAATAATGGCTCCACTGGCCGAGTCCGGCGGCTAGGGTATGACGACCCTTTCCCGCTCAGGACTCGCCATGCATCCCTACTTTTCCCTGCAAGGCCGCACCGCTCTGGTGACCGGCGGCACCCGTGGTATCGGCAGGATGATCGCCAAGGCCTATGTCGAGGCCGGTGCCACGGTCTATGTCTGCGCTCGCGATGCCGAGGCCTGCCGGCAGACCGCCGCGGAGCTTGGCACCCTCGGCCGCTGCCATGCCCTGGCTGCCAACCTGGCCAGCGAAGCGGGCGTCATGGAACTGGCCACGCAGTTGGCGGGGCTCGTCGATCACCTGGACATTCTGGTGAACAACGCCGGCACCACCTGGGGAGCGCCGCTGGACAGCTACCCGGCCAAGGGCTGGGAGAAGGTCATGCAACTGAACGTCACGGCGGTGTTCGGCTGCATCCAGCAGTTGCTGCCTCTGCTGCGCCGGGCCGGGTCGGCAGAGAATCCGGCACGCATCATCAACATCGGCTCGGTGGCGGGTATCGCCTCCTTTGGGGAACAGGCCTACGCCTATGGCCCGAGCAAGGCGGCGCTGCACCAGATGTCGCGGATACTGGCGCGGGAACTGGTGAGCCAGCATATCAACGTCAACGTGATCGCCCCCGGGCGCTTTCCGAGCAGGATGACCCGGCATATCGTCGAGGACCAACAGGCCCTGGCGCAGGATTGCGCGCTGATCCCGATGAAACGCTGGGGCCGCGAGGAAGAGATGGCGGCGCTGGCCATCAGCCTGGCGAGCACCGCCGGAGCCTATATGACCGGCAATATCATCCCGTTGGATGGCGGGTTCAGCCTGTAGCTGATGGTTCGCGGCTGGCAACCGCCAGCCACCCTCAGATCCCCGCGCGCAGAACGCTCCCGGGCAATGCCTCGCCCCGCTCGACCGTGGCCGCCACCTGCTCGATCAGCTCACCCAGGGCATACCCCTGGGCCTTGAGCCAGGCCTCGTCGTAATAGGTCGTGGCATAACGCTCGCCACCATCGCAGAGAATCGCCACGATCGAACCGCTCTCCCCGGCCTCGACCATCTGCCGTGCCGCCATCAGCGCACCGATCAGGTTGGTCCCGCTGGAACCGCCGACCCGCCGCCCCAGGCGCCGTGCCAGGTAGTGCATGGCCGCCAGCGACAGGGCATCCGGCACCTTGACCATCGCATCGATGACCTTGGGCAGGAACGACGCCTCGACCCGTGGCCGGCCAATACCCTCGATCCGCGAACCGCAGTCCAGACGCAGGCTGGCATCGCCGCTCTGGTAATACTCGAAGAACACCGAACGCTCGGCATCGGCACACAGTACCCGGGTGCAGTGCTGGCGGTAGCGCACGTAACGGCCCAGGGTCGCGGTGGTGCCGCCGGTGCCAGGGCTGGAGATCAGCCAACTCGGCTCAGGATGCCGCTCGAAGCGCAACTGCTGGAAGATCGATTCGGCAATGTTGTTGTTCGCCCGCCAATCGGTGGCCCGCTCGGCATAGGTGAACTGGTCCATGAAATGACCGCCACTCTCGCGGGCCAGGCGTTCGGACTCGGTGTAGATCTGCGTCGGGTCCTGTACCAGATGGCTCTTGCCCCCATAGAAGGCGATCTGCGCGATTTTTTCCTGGGACGTGGTTGCCGGCATCACCGCAATGAACGGCAGCCCCAGCAGCCGGGCGAAGTAGGCCTCGGAGATCGCCGTCGAACCGCTGGACGCCTCGATCACCGGCGCTCCCGGTTTCAGCCAGCCGTTACACAGCGCATAGAGGAACAGCGAGCGCGCCAGGCGATGCTTCAGGCTGCCGGTGGGATGGCTGGACTCATCCTTGAAATACAATTCGATACCCGGCAGCCCGGGCAATGGCAGGGGAATCAGGTGGGTATCGGCACTGCGCTGGAAATCGGCCTCGATGATCCGGATCGCTTCCCGGGACCACTGTCGGTTATCGCTCATGATGGATTACTCGTTGTCACGGACACGCCCGAAGGCGCTGACGGGCTGGCGTCGCATAGCTGAAGGCCAAACCACGAAAAGAACAAGGTGAGAGATTCACCCGGCAGCTACTATAGGAATTTTCCTACAACCGGCACAGATACAGTGAGGACGCATTTGCACAGGTAACTGCTAGGCTGCCATGAGTTGATTCCCCAGCTTTCTGGTTATCGCAAATAGAAATACAGGTTCTGCTTTAACAACTCAGGCTACGGGTTTGGGTGTCCCACCTTTTGACTTCATCGATGGAGGGCGAACCTTGCCCCTGCGTAGCACTTTCACACGGTTCTTTCAGTTGGAAGCCGCCAGCGGTCTGTTATTGATTGCCGCTGCAGTCCTGGCCCTGATTATCAACAACTCACCGCTGTCGCACCTGTACAACGGCTTCCTGGAGGTTCCGGTGGTCGCCCAGGTTGGCGCCCTGAAGATCGCCAAGCCGCTGCTGCTGTGGATCAACGATGGCCTGATGGCGCTGTTCTTTCTGCTGATCGGCCTGGAGGTCAAGCGTGAGGTGCTGGAAGGCCATCTGTCCAAGCCTTCGCAGGTGGTCCTGCCGGGCGCGGCGGCGATTGGCGGCATGGTGGTGCCAGCGCTGATCTACTGGCTGATGAACCGGGAGAACCCGGCGGCACTCGATGGCTGGGCGATTCCCATGGCCACCGATATTGCCTTCGCCCTCGGTGTACTGGCCCTGCTGGGCAAGCGTGTGCCGGTGTCGCTGAAGCTGTTCCTGATGACCCTGGCGATCATCGATGACCTCGGGGCGATCATTGTCATCGCGATGTTCTACTCCGGCCAGTTGTCGGAGCTTTCGCTGCTGCTGGCGGGTACCTGCCTGCTGGCCCTGATCGCGATGAATCGCCTGAGGGTGATCAATCTCGGCCCCTACCTGATCATCGGCCTGATTCTCTGGGTCTGCGTGCTCAAGAGCGGCGTCCATGCGACCCTGGCAGGCGTGACCCTGGCGTTCTGCATCCCGCTGCGTACGAAGAACGCCGAGCCGTCACCCCTGCTGAACCTGGAACATGCCCTGCATCCCTGGGTGGCCTTCGGCATCCTGCCACTGTTCGCCTTCGCCAACGCCGGTGTATCGCTGGTGGGCATCAGCCTGGAGAGCTTCACCCATCACGTACCGATGGGGATTGCCGCCGGCCTGCTGGTCGGCAAGACCATCGGGGTATTCGGCCTGACCTGGCTGGCGATCAAGGCCGGCATGGCGGCACTGCCCCAGGGCGCCAACTGGGGCCAACTGCTCGGTGTGGCGGTCCTCTGCGGGATCGGCTTCACCATGAGCCTGTTCGTCGGTTCCCTGGCTTTCATCCCGGGCAGCAGCGACTACGCCGGCATGGATCGCATGGGTATCCTCACCGGTTCGATTCTCGCGGCAGTGATCGGCTACGTGGTCACGGCCATGGCCAGCCGGCGCAGCGCCCTTCCATAGGAACATGGCTTGCCATTGCAAGAGCAGACTCACCCTGTGGGAACCTGACTTGCCATCGCCGGAGCAGATTTGCTCCTACAGCGGCAGGCGCCGTGAGGGAGCGGACCGGTACGCTCCGGACAAAAGAAAACCCCGGCCAGGAAACTGGCCGGGGTTTTCTGTTACAGCCTGATCGCAGGGATCAGTGGGAAACGCGGCTGGTACCACCGACGGTGGAGATACGCACACGCTCGCCTACACGGAAGATCTCGTTCGGCGCCACTTCCTGCACGTAGGCACGCAGGCTGCCGTCATCTTCACGTACGGTGATTTCCACGCCCTGGGTCTTGGTCAGGCCCTTTTCAGCCATGTTGCCCAGAACGCCACCGGCCACCGCACCGATCACCGCGGTGACGATACTGCCGCGGCCGCCACCGATGGCGCTGCCGCCAACACCACCGACGATCGCACCGGCACCGGCACCGATTGGCGAGTTGGTGCCTTCGATCTGGACCGGACGCAGGGATTCGATGGTACCCAGGCGGATGGTCTGTACGCGACGGGCCTCATCACGGGAATAGGTATCGCCGGTCAGGCTGTTGGTGCAACCACCGAGCAGCATGGCCATTGTGGAGAAGGAAGCAATCAGCAGAACAGACTTACGCATGGGAGGCAGCTCCAAAAGGACATTGTTCAATTAAACTCCGCGGCTTGACCTCTGTCACGACAGCCTGCGGATAAAATGGCTTTCATTCAGCGCCAGTACAGACTCGGCGCACATCAGAAACGGGCACAGGGTAGCGCGCTTTCAAAACACCCGCCCCGCCTGCCACAAGGACCGTCATGGATTACTTCATCATCGCCATCACCACTGCCGCCGGTTTGTATTTCCACGGGTGGCTGTATGTGAAAACCAGACGTTGGATGGATCGTGACCTCGCATTATCTCTTGCGGCAGACAACGAGGCACGAAAAAAGTTCATGCTGCAGCGTCTCGAGGATGCCAGGAAGCAGAAGGTCAAGCGGCCGGATCTGCAGCGTTGGCTGGAAGCCGCCGCTGCAGAGTTTCCGGGTTAGGGAGCCAGGCGCGAACGCGTCCAGCCATTGCCCGCCAGGCGATAGTCGAGGCGGTCATGCAGGCGGCTGGCACGGCCCTGCCAGAACTCGATGCGTTCCGGCAGCAGGCGATAGCCGCCCCAGTGCTCCGGACAATGCGGCTGGGTATCGCTGAACCGGGCCTGGGTAGCCTGAAGCAGGCCTTCCAGTTCCGCACGGTCGGCGATCACCCGGCTTTGCGGTGACGCCCAGGCCCCCAGGCGGCTACCCAGCGGGCGCACCTGGAAGTAGGCATCCGATTCCTCTGGCGAGACCTTGACCACTCGCCCCTCGATCCGCACCTGGCGCTCCAGGGTCGGCCAGAAGAACGTCATGGCCGCGAACGGCCGCGCCGCCAGGTGCCGGCCCTTGTCGCTCTCGTAGTTGGTGAAGAAGGTAAAACCTTGTTCGTCCAGACCCTTGAGCAACAGGATGCGGCAATGTGGCCGACCGTCCTCGTCGACGGTCGCCAGGGTCATGGCGTTGGCCTCCACCGGTGCCTGTTCGGTCTTCACCGCCTCGGCGAACCACTGGTGGAACAGCGCGAACGGCTCGGCCGGGGCCTGGGCCTCGGTGAGGCCATCGCGGGTGTAGTCGCGGCGCATATCGGCCAGGGCTTGGGTCATGGCGCTTTCCTTTTCAATCCAGGATCGGTCGGTCGCGAATCAGTTCTTGGCCGAGCTGTCGGCTGCCGCGTCTTTCTTCGCCACAGTCGCCTTGGCTGGCGCAGCTTTCTTGGCCGGAGCCTTTTTCGCCGGAGCCTTGGCCGGAGCTTTCTTGGCCGCGGCGGCCTTGCCCTTGGCGGCTGAAGCCGGTTTCTTGGCTGCCGGAGCCGCTGCCGCAGGCTTGACGTCCTGGGCGGCGACCATGGTCGCCGGCACTGGAGCCGGAGCCGGGATGCTGTACTTGCTCAGCAAGGCCACCATAGTGTTCTGCGGAGTCAGGATGATTTCCATGCGACGGTTCAGCGCACGCCCTTCATTGCTGTCGTTGGCCGCACGTGGCATCACCGAACCCATGCCGCGCAGGATCAGGCGATCACGCTGCAGGCCGCTGAGGCGGAAGATCGCCGCGATGGACTGGGCACGTTGCTGGCTCAGGGACTGGGCAGCTTCGGTACCCAGGACGTTGTCACCATGGCCCAGCACCAGTACTGCGGTTTGCGGGTCGGACTCGACTGCCTTGGCAACCTTGGAGAACGGGCCAAGGGTGATGGGCAGCAGCATTTCCGGACGCTTGGGATTGTAGAAACCGTCGATCGGGGCCACCACCACCAGCACGTTCTCGCGGCGTTCCAGCTTCAGCGAAGTGTCCTGGATAGCGGCGCGCAGGCGCGGCTCATGGTCGTCGAGCCAGGCCTGGGTGATTTTCGGATCAGGCATCGGCACGGCCTTGACCGGCGGCTGGTCGGCATCCTTGGCCTTGCTCGAGCCGCCAAACGGCCACCACCAGTGGGTTTCCGCAGGAGGCGTCGGGTTGGTCGCGGCAGCGACGGCAGTCGCCAGTGGCACCGGCTTCTCGTCAGCCTTGGCAGCGGCAGGTGCTGCTGCCTTGGCGTCCTTGGCCGTCGCGGGAGCGGGCGCGCCGGTCGAAGCCTGGGCAGCGTCCTTCTCGGCCACCTTGTCCGAAGAACCGAACGACCACCAGTGGCCGCCATCTGCATCTTGTGGAGTTTGTGCGCAACCGGTGATGGTCAGGCAAAGGGCCAGGGCGAGGGACTTGTTAGATGACATTGGAGATCCACAAAATGAAGTAGTAGTTACAAGGGCCCTAGGGCCGTATAAACAGACGTTTCGAAAGCAGAAAAGCCACAGGGTTCCGACCTGGGGCTTTGCGCACGCATTCTACAGACAGCCGGCCAGAATCCGTACCAGCTTCTGGGCCCGCGGGTCCATCAGAACGTACGGGCCCAGGGTGTTGGTGACGAAACCGAAGGCGACATCATGCTCCGGATCGGCAAAGCCGACCGAGCCCCCTGCCCCCGGATGCCCGAAAGCCCTGGCACCGAGGCCGAACGTGGCGTTGGCGACATCCGGCTGGTCCAGCATGCAGCCCAGGCCGAAACGGGTCTGGGTCAGCAGGGTCCGGTCCATGCCCAGGCTGTGTTCGCGCGTCAATTCGTCGAGCATTTCTCCTTCCAGCAGGCTGCCATCGAGCAGGCCGCTGTAGAAGCCGGCCAGGCTGCGCGCATTGCCGTGTCCATTGGCCGCCGGCTGCTGCATGCGCCGCCATTCCGGTTTGTTGGTGCTGGTCATGATAGACGGCGGATTGGTGAATGCACGAGTGGTCATCGCCGTCGGCTCGCGCATGGTCACCTGCAGCAGCCGCTGGGCCGCCGCATCACCGACATTGCCCTTGCCCCGGGCGATGTGCGCCACCCGGTGGAATTCCTCATCCGGCAGGCCGACATGGAAATCCAGCCCCAACGGACGCGCGATCCGCGCGGCGATGGACTCGCCCGGGCCGCGGCCGTCAGCCCGGCGCAACAGCTCGCCGATCAGCCAGCCATAGGTGATCGCCGCATAGCCGTGGCCGTCACCGGGCGTCCACCAGGGCGCCTCGGCGGCCAGCGCATCGACCATCACCTGCCAGTCGTAGAGGGCTTCCGGTGCCAGCAGCTCGCGCAGGGCCGGCAGGCCGGCCTGATGGCAAAGCAGCTGGCGCAAGGTGATGTGCTCTTTCCCGGCGGCGGCGAACTCGGGCCAGTAACGGGCAACCGGCACGTCCAGCTGCAACTTGCCCTCGGCCACCAGTTGCAACGCAGCGACGGCGGTAAAGGTCTTGGTGCAGGAGAACAGGTTGGCAATGGTGTCACTGTGCCAAGCCTCGGCACCGTCCTTGTCGGCGGTGCCGGCCCAGAGATCGACCACGGTTTCCCCGCCGATCTGGATGCAGAGCGCGGCGCCGCGCTCCTGGGGATCGTCGAAGAGGGCCGCGAACGCCTCGCGAACCGCCTCGAATTGAAGCTCGAAATGACCCTGAATCTGCACCCTTGAATTCCCCCGGGCAAACGCCTGACAAAGTGCGTGCATTGTTCCAGCGATTGTCGGGTTTGGGAACAGACACGGGTCGAACGGTTCTCACACCCGTCCTGTAGGAAAAGACGCCACTGAGTCGGCCCAGGGCGTCTTTTCGATCAGTGGCCGTTGCCCGAGTGTCCGCCGGCATGCCCGGCGGCACCCGAGCCGGCGCTGCCGGAGCGGCCCTTGCCGCCACTGTCGTCGTGGTCGATGCCCTTGGCCGCCTTCTGCTGGGCGTCGACCTTGGCTTTCTCCGCGGCCTTGCCCAGCAGCTCGATGGCCTGCAGGTTGCTCTTGCGCACGCTCTCGACGAAGCCCTGGAACGGCACGTCGGTGATACCCACCAACCCGAAGTGACCGTTTTCACCATCGAGCAGGCGACCGGTCACCGGCTGATCGAGATACTGGAACCAGTGCACACCGACGATCGACGGCTCGTTCACCGCCTGCCTGATGAAGTTGGCGTAGGCCGGACCACGATCCTCTTCCTTCGCCACCTCGGTCACCCCGCCCCAGAACGGGCCACGATCACGCGAGCCGAAGTTGAATTCGGTGATCAGCACCGGCTTGTCCAGCGCCTTCAACTGGTCGAAGTCGTAGCCGTCGCGGGGTTGCAGGGTATAGAAGTTGAAGCTCAGCACGTCACAGTACTGGGCACAGGAGGCCACCGCCTCCGGCGTACTGACGGCAAAGCGTCCGCCCAGCAGCAGGTGGTTGGGGGCGTGCCACTTCAGCGAATCGGAGATGGTCTTGAAGTAGGTATCGGCAAAGACCTTCTGGAAATACTTGAGGTCAGCCTCGATTTCCGGGTGCTCCGGGTTCGGCAGCGGCGCCTCGAAGCCCGGGTCCTCCATCTGCTCCCAGGTCGGGATATCCACACCCCAGGCCTTCGACAGCCCCTGCTGGTTGCGATACTTGTCGCGCAACTGCTTGAGGAACGCACGTTTGGCGGCCACGTCGGTGGTCAGGCGCAAGGTGCCATAGGCCAGCGCATAGCGGGATTTCGGATCGTCGCCAGGGCCGGCCCAGGCCAGCTCGTTGTCGGCGAAATAGCCCACCAGCCACGGGTCGTCGCGATGATCGCGGGCAGCGATGGCGACTGCACGCTCGGTCGCCATGGCAAAGCGCGGGTCGAACGGGTCGGGCATACCGCCCCACCAGTCGTTACCGGTGCTGATGCTGGCGTAGTCACCGACGATCGACAGCGGCAGGGTGTAAGGCACGCGGTCGTTCAGGCCCAGGGCCGGATCGCTCCAGTTGCCGATGGTGTTGAAACCCCAGGCCTGCAGTCGGTCCAGCGTGTGCGTCTGCCAGCGTTTGGCATCGAAGCCTTCGGCGCACGGCGGCTTCGGCTCACCCTCCTTGGGCTGGACGCAAGGCTTGCCGTAGGTGCGTTGCAGGTTGGCACCATAGAAGTCGAACCAGCGTCCACGGTTGAATCCACGTCCGGCGTTGGAGGCCAGGGCGACGCTGTTATCGCCCTGGCCGTAGTAGGCGGCCAGGGGCTCGCCGTCCCTGGGCAGGTCACCGAACATCCATTCACGCCCCTCGACATAGGTCTGCTGGTCGCTGGCGCTGACCGTATTGACCCCGAGGGAATAGAACGGATGGCCTTCCGGCGTCACCAGATACCAGCGCCCGTCATGCTTCTCGGTACGGAAAAAACCCGTGGCGTCGAAGCCCGGGCCCTTGGTCCAGCCACCGAACTTGTCCAGGCCGTTGCGTTCACGCTCGGCCAGCCAGCCCTTGAGCTGTTGACCCTCGCGGTTGGCCGCACTCCTGAGTTGCTCATCGGACGTGACCTTCTCCGGCCACCTGGCGCGGTTCGACTGGCCGTAGCCATCGACCAGCGAGCTGTAGGCGGCCTTGATCACATCATCGCCGTTCTGCACGCCAAAGCGCTCCAGCAGGATGTTCTGCGCCACTTTCGGCTTGTCCATCGACAAGGTCACCGACACCACCTGCTTGCGGTCCAGCTCACCGACGCTGCTGGCCAGCAGCACCCGCTGGCCATCCACGCTCAGGGGCATCGGTGGGCCGGCGCGCATGCCCTGGCTCAGCGGCGAAAAGGCCTGCAACGGCACCAGCAGGGTCTGTGCCGGGCCGGCCGGCAGGTCGACGCGACTGGTGAGGGTCTTGCCGTCGTTGCTCTGGATCGTCACGTTGAGCGTCAGCGCCCAGTCCATCGCACTCTGGATGCGCAGGCTCATCACCCCGGACTGCGACCAGTCCCACGCACCGCTCTGGGGCGTCAGACGCAGACTCGGTTGCGCCGTCGGGGTGAAGGTGACGCGACGCAGCACCTCGCCCTCGGCTGTCTGTTCGGCGTTGGATTGCGGCAGATCCGTACCATTGGTCACCACCTGCACCACATCGGCGGGGCGAACGAAGTTGAACAGGGTCTGCTGGCCCGCAGGCGCGGCCAGCAATGGCGCGGCGAACAGCAGAGCAAAAACGGTGGGCAGCGTACGGCGAATCATTTGAATCCAGTTCTCCCTATCGGCCAGTCAACGGCCTGCGTGGCGCCGGGCTCTGCACGAAAGCGGCTGGGCAGTTTCGTGCGGCCCTCGAAAGCGCCCTCCATAGACAACGAAATAGGCGATTTAACCTACGTCACATCAAGATATTTCACGCCGGAACGGTGGCAAGGCATTGAGGATAGCCTTCCCGTAGCGCTGAGTGACCAGGCGCCGGTCGAGCAAGGTGATGATCCCCCGGTCCGCCTCGGTGCGCAGCAGCCGGCCACAGGCCTGCACCAGCTTGAGCGAGGCGTCCGGCACGGCGATCTCCATGAACGGATTGCCGCCACGGGCCTCGATCCACTCGGCCAGCGCCGCCTCGACCGGATCGTCCGGTACGGCGAAAGGAATCTTGGCGATCACCACGTGTTCGCAATAGGCACCGGGCAGGTCGACCCCCTCGGCGAAGCTCGCCAGGCCGAACAGCACGCTGGAATCGCCAGCGTCGACCCGCGCCTTGTGCTTGTTGAGGGTTTCCTGCTTGGACAGGTTGCCCTGGATGAACACCTGGCGGCGCCAGTCGCGATCCAGGCCGTCGAACACGTCCTGCATCTGCTTGCGCGAGGAAAACAGCACCAGCGAACCGCGGGAGCCTTCGACCAGTTCCGGCAGATCGCGGATGATCGCCGCGGTATGGGCGGCGGCATCACGGGGGTCGGCCTTGAGATCCGGCACCCGCAGCACGCCGGCATCGGCATGGTGGAACGGGCTCGGTACCACTGCCGTCACCGCGGTCTTCGGCAGGCCTGCACGCATGCGGAAACGATCGAAGGTGCCCAGGGCGGTCAGGGTCGCCGAGGTCACCAGGGCGCCGTAGGCCACGTTCCACAGGTTACGGCGCAGCATGTCCGCAGCCAGGATCGGGCTGGCATTGACCTCGATGTCGAACAGCGCACCACTTTCGGCCAGGGTCAGCCAACGCGCCATCGGCGGGTTGTCCTCGGGGTCCTCGGTGGTGAACGCGGTCCACAGTTCCCAGTTGCCCTGGGCGCGGGACAGCAGGCTGCCGAACAGCGGATACCATTCCTCGGCCTGGCTGCTGGTGATGCCGATGCTGACCTCGCCGTCCATGCCTTCCTTGAGCAGGTCGGTCAGGCGGGTGAACAGGTCGTTGAGACGGGCGAAGCCCTTCTTCAGCTCGATACCGATCTCCCGAAGGTGCTCGGGGATCACCCCACCGACAAAGCGATGGCGCGGCCGTTCGCGGCCTTCCATGTCCTCGCCGCTGCGGAAGTCGGCCAACTGCTCGCAGGCGCTGAACATGAACTGCTGCTGGGTCTTGATCTCCCGCGCCAGCTCCGGGACCTGTTCGATCCACTTGCCCAGGTCACCCGGCAGCGGGTGCTGGGCCAGCAGCTTGGTCAGGTTCTTGGCAGTCTGCTCCAGCCAGTCGGCGGTCGAACGCAGGCGGGTGTAGTGGGCGAAATGGCCGATGGCCTTGTCCGGCAGGTGATGGCCTTCGTCGAACACGTACAGGGTGTCACGCGGGTCCGGCAGCACCGCGCCGCCGCCGAGGGCGAGGTCGGCCAGCACCATGTCGTGGTTGGTGACGATCACGTCGACCTTGCCCATGCCTTCGCGGGCCTTGTAGAAGGCGCACTGGCCGAAATTCGGGCAGTGGCGAGTGGTGCACTGGCTGTGGTCGGTGGTCAGCCGCGCCCAGTCGGCGTCTTCCAGGGCGGTGGGCCAGCTGTCGCGGTCGCCGTCCCATTTGTTGCCGGCCAGTTTCTCGATCATGCTGGTGAACAGCTTCTGGCTGGCCTCATCGACCTCGATCTTGAAGCCTTCCTCCTCGAACAACTGGGCCGTGGCGGTTTGCGCATGGCCCTCCTGCAGCAGCATGTCGAGCTTGGACAGGCACATGTAGCGCCCACGGCCCTTGGCCAGGGCGAAGCTGAAATTCAGCCCGCTGCTGCGCATCAGGTCCGGCAGGTCCTTGTAGACGATCTGTTCCTGCAGCGCGACGGTCGCGGTGGCGATCACCAGGCGCTTGCCGGCGGCCTTGGCGGTGGGGATCGCGGCCAGGCTGTAGGCGACGGTCTTGCCGGTACCGGTGCCGGCCTCGACCGCCACCACCGCCGGCTCGCCGTCGCGACGGCCTTCGGCGTCGGTGTCGATATCGCCGAGGACCTTCGCCACTTCGGCGATCATCAGCCGCTGACCATAACGCGGCTTGAGGCTCTTGGCTTCGAGGAAACGCGAGTAGGCGCCCTGGATCGTGGTTTTGAGTTCGGTGCTGATCATGATTCTTCGGGCGCGAAAAACGCTGGATAAATTTTCAGTGGTTCGAATGGCCGCTATCATACCCCGCTAATTCATCCCGCGCCGAACGGAGTGCCCGAATGACCGTTTTTGCTCTCGCCTACACCTTGCATCTGCTGGCGGCCCTGATCTGGGTCGGCGGCATGTTCTTCGCCTGGATGGTCCTGCGCCCGGCGGCCATGGCCGCACTGGAGGGGCCGGCCCGCCTGAAATTGTGGGTCCAGGTGTTTCAGCGGTTCTTCGTCTGGGTCTGGATCGCGGTGGCGGTTCTGCCGATCAGCGGGGTGGGCCTGCTGCAACTGCGCTTCAGCGGGTTCGAGACGGCGCCACGTTACGTGCAGATCATGATGGGGCTATACATCGTGATGTTGGCACTGTTTCTTCGTATCCAGTCGTTGCAGTTGCCGGAACTGCGCAAGGCGGTCGAAGCCGGGCAATGGGCCGAGGGAGCGGCGGTACTGGGAAGGATTCGGCGGCTGGTGGGCGTCAATCTGCTGATCGGCCTGGCGCTGGTGGCGATCGTCGCGGCGCGGCCGATGTTCTAGACGGGCTTGCAGGGGCGCCCGACCGGCGCCCCTCAGGCGTCCTAAAGCCGCTGGATGGTGACACTGCCCGCCTCGCCCTGGGGCCCTGGCTGCCCGGCCAGGCCAGGTCGGCCAGGCTTGCCAGCCGCCGTGTCATAAATGAAGCAGCCCTTGGACTTGCCACCCGCCCCCGGGCGTCCCGCCGCTCCCGCCGGGCCACCGGCTCCGCCATCGACCTGAACCTTGATCTGTTCGGCCGGGTAGTCTCGCGGCAACTGCAGGTGGACCTGCGCCCCCGGCGCACCCTGGCGGCCATCTCCGCCATTGTCACCGTCCGAGCCGCGTCCGGCACTGCCCCAGGTGCAGCCCGGCTCCGCGCCGTTGGCCCCATCGAGCCCGACATAACCCGGAACGCCGGTCCCGCCACGGGCATCCACCGACAACAGCGGCCCTTTCAGCACGTCGATCCGTACATTCAGGTTCCGCCCAGGCAAGGGCGCCTTCTGATAGGTACCCGGAGCACCGCGAGCGGTGATCTGGCTGCCACTGTCGAGTTCGGCGCGTACGGCCTTGAGCTCGAAAGCCTGCTCACTGGGCACGATGGCGATACGCGCCTCGCGTCCGAGGTGCAACTGACCCACTTCCAGACGGGTGATGCCCGCAGGAACCAGCAGGGTGCCGTTGTCGGCCACCTCCAGGCGTTCCAACTGCAGGGAACTGGTATTGCCCGGCAGACGCAACACGGAATGGGACTCGACACTGACGACCTGGGCGAACGCCAGGGGACTGCACAGCGCTGCCAGCAGGCAAAGACTACGCATGGCTGGCCTCCTCACGGGATGGCAGTGGCAGAACCTGCACGTGGAACATGCCGAATATCAGGATCTGCGCCCGATCACGCCAGGGATGGGCACGCTCGCGCAGGCTGCCGTTGAACAGCGCCACTTCCAGCAAATGAGTCAACAACAGCAGGCTCCCGGCCAGATTCACCAACAGGCGGAACGGACTGATCAGCGGGTTCACCACGTTGACCAGCACCACCAGCCAGAACAGCAGCGTCAGGACTTTCCCCAACCCCCAAAGCACCTTCATACGCCCCTCTCGTGAATTTATTCTTTGGGCGCACAGTAACGGCTTGCACAGGCAATTTGCCAGTGGGCTGGAGAAATTATTCTCCAACGGTAGCTTTGCCCGCCGGTTCGACGAAATTCATCGATTCAGAGCGGCCTATCCACTAGTCTTTACAGTCCTGATTGAGGATTTTCGATGATCGAGAGCATTTCTTCCCGCACGCCCCAGCAAGCCCTGGCCGCACTCCTGGACCGCTATGCCCCGCAGACCCTGCTGCTGGTGGGCGCGAGCAGCTTTCCGGCGCTCGAGGCCTTCCAGGCGGCGCACCCGCAGACCCAGGTCGCCTTCGCCGGGCCGGGTGCCCTGCCGGCGGAACTGGCGGCACGACGCTTCGACCTGGCCCTGGTGCTCGACTGCCTCGAACACCTGCCCAAACGTGCCGGCCGGGAACTGCTCGGCGGTATCCGCAACCTCAATGCCAGCCGCATGGCGGTGCTGGTGGACATGCCGGCCGCCGACTGGCAGGACAGCGACTTCTTCGCCCTGGCCCTGCAGAGCAGCGAGCGCTTCCAGCGCGACCAGCAGGTACTGACCCTGTTCACCTACGACCTGCGTGAATACAAACAGGTCCCGGACTGGCTCAACGCCAAGTTCTGGGCCAACCCGGAAAACTTCGGCAAATACTGGTGGTGACTCCCGTGAGCGTATCCATTTGCCCCTGCGGCAGCGGCAATTTGCTGGACACCTGCTGCGGCCATTATCACGCCGGTCATCCGGCGCCCTGCGCCGAAGCGCTGATGCGCTCGCGCTACAGCGCCTACGTGCTGGGCCTGGTCGATTATCTGGTGGCGACCACCCTGCCGATCCAGCAGGGCGGCCTGGACCGCCAGTCCATCGCCGAGTGGAGCGCACAAAGCACCTGGCTGGGCCTGGAGGTGGAGGGCGCGGAGGTGTTCGGCGGCCAGCCCGAGCACGCCTTCGTGACCTTTACCGCCCGCTGGCATGACAACGGCGGCGAACATAGCCATCGCGAGCGCTCCGCCTTCGTACAGAATGCCGGACGCTGGTACTTCATCGACCCGACCGTGGCGCTCAAGGCCGGGCGCAACGACGCCTGCCCCTGCGGCAGCGGGCAGAAATACAAGAAGTGCTGTTCGAGCTACCTGGCCGGCTGAGGCCGCTCAACACAGTTTCAGGTGGGAGGTGTCCGGCACCGCAGGTGCGGCGGGTGCCGGGATCTGGCCCATGTCGCTGCCCACCGGCGCCACGCTGAACGCCGACAGGTCGAGTGCCGGCGCAGCCGGCACGGGCCTCGGGTCCTGCATGTCGCTGCCGACCTCGGCCAGCGCATAGTCCGGTGCATCGACCTCGCTGAACGCAGCCATGTAGGCATCACGTGGCACCACCCGGGCACGGCCGGCCGGCTCGGGCACAGCGCCCGGCTCGACCGCGTCCACCTGCATCGCCTGTACCTCGACCCGCGCCCCGGCCCGCTCGATGGTCGAACGGTACTTTTCGGCAGCCGCCGCATCGAGGTTGTTCTTCAATACCAGCCGGCGCCCGGAGAACAGCCGTTCGATGCGCTGGGCATCGGCCTGGAACAAGCGCGCCAGGTTGCTGCGCACCTGCTCGGCGGGGGCACCGGGAAGCAGCTCGCCACTGAAGACAATCTCGTAAAGGCTCATGACCGTGCTCCTGTCCACCGGCTCGATCCGTTGCCGGCCGGTCTTGAGTATGGACCAGGAAGTTTTACCGCCACAACCGGCGGGTAGCCGGCTAGACTGGGCTTCGAGAGGAGGAAGCCATGCACCCAAGGACACTCGCTGCGTTCGCCCTGCTGGCCGCCCTGGCGCTGTCCGGCTGCACCTCCTGGCTCGATGCCGGGCCGCGGGACCCCGAGCTGAGCGTGGTCCGGGTGGAACTGGTCAAGGCCACGCTGCTGCAACAGAAGTTCAAGCTGCACTTTCGCCTCGACAACCCCAATGACAACACCCTGACCGTGCGTGCCCTGCATTATCGGATCTATCTGGACCAGTGGCTGCTGGCCGAAGGCGACTACGACCGCTGGATGACCGTGGAGCCCAACAGCCGGGCGTTTTTCGTGGTGCCGGTGCGAACCAACCTCTGGCAGTACATGAAACCGCTGGCCAAGCGCCTGGAAAAACTCGGCAAGCCAATCCCCTATCGATTGGAAGGCACCCTGGAAACCGGATTATTCATCGGCTATGACGTGCACCTGGAGCACAAAGGCGAGATAATTCCCGGCGATCTTATTTCGGAGTAGTTCCAGCATGACCCAGCAACCTCACGTCCATGGCCCTGATTGCAACCACGATCATGATCACGCGCACCACGATCACGGCCACGTTCACGGCCCGCACTGCAACCACGCGCACCAGGAGCCGGTCCGCAACGCCCTGAAGGACGTGGGCCGCAATGACCCGTGCCCATGCGGTAACGGCAAGAAATTCAAGAAGTGCCACGGCGCCTGAGACCCCGGGCATCGCTGTTGTGGGTGGCGGCCGGGCGGCATACCGCTGGCTGGCGATAGCATCCTCGCGAACGCTGCATCAAGGCGCGCAATGGCCGCCTTTGGCGGATAGCCAGCAGGCCGGCCCCACAGGTGATGCAGCTCGCCCCTCAGGCACGGATCAGTGCCACGGCCAAGCGGTTTGCACCTAGTCATCGCGCCGCTCGAACGCCAGCGTCACCTCCAGCCCGCCGCCCTCGCGATTGCGCAAGATCATCCGGCCACCATGGGCCGCCGCGATGGTATGGGCAATACTCAGCCCCAGGCCATAGCCGCCAGTTTTCGCATTGCGCGAGCCCTCGACCCGATAGAAAGGCTCCACCACCTGCTCCAGCAGCGCCTCGGGAACACCCGGGCCGCGATCACTGATGATGATCCGCAGTTGTTGCGACTCGTCCTCGATCCGCACCACCACCTCGCAACCATACCGCACCGCATTCTCCAGCAGGTTCTGCACGCAGCGCTTGAGGCTGCGGGCATAGCCGGGCAAGGGCCGTTGCGCCCAGCCCTCGACACGGATCGGCTCGCCGATATCCTCCAGGTCGGCCTGCAGGCTGCGCAGCAGGGCATTGATATCGATGTTCTGGCGTTCCTCGTTCACTTCCCCGCTGCTGACGAAATCCAGGGTGCTGGAAACCATGTGTTCCATGTCCTCCAGGTCCGTGCGAAAGCGCTCCTTGACCTGGTTGTCCTCCAGCAGTTCGGTGCGCAGGCGCAGCCGGGTGATCGGCGAGCGCAGGTCATGGGAAATCGCCGCGAGGAAGCGGGTGCGCTCGGCGATGCTGGCGATCAGTTGCTGTTGCATGACGTTGAAGGCCTGGGCCGCGCGTCGCACCTCGGTCGGCCCGTCCAATGGCAGCGGCGGTCGGCGGATGTCCCGGCCCAGCGCCTCGGCGGCCTTGGCCAGGGCGTTCAGCGGACGGATCGCCAGGCGCACCGCCAGCAGCGCAATGATCACCACCACGACGATCCGCAGCAGATAGATGCGCATCACGTAGTCGAACAGCAGGTCCAGCGGCGAAGTGCTGGTCCAGCCCTGTTCCTCCCTGGCTTCCACCAGCAGCCAGCGGCCATCCGGCAGGCGCAGGTCGATCAGGAAGCGGCCGATCGCCGGACGGGCACCGAACAGCGTGGACAGGCCGGCGATCTGCCCCTGCTGATCCACCACCGACAGTTGCAGCAGACGCAGGGTCTGCGAGTAACCGGTCTTCTCCGACAGCACCTTGTTCAGCAGCCGCTCGGTATCCAGGTCCTTTTCGCTCAGGCGGCTGGGGATACCACTGGCCTGCTCGCTCAAGGTCAGGTGGAAGTTCGGCGAGTCGATCAGCTCGATCAGGCTGTCCGCACGCTGCGGATCAAGATGCGATAGACGGACGATATTGGCCAGCCGGGTGGCGATCAGGCGGGTGGGAATCTCCAGCACCTGACTGTGGCGCACGTCGTACCAGATGCTGCTGGTGAGGATCTGCGCCGCCAGCATGCCGGTCACCAGGATCAGCACCAGCCGACCGAACAGCGAACCCGGCCACCATCTCACGACTGGGGTTCCACATCGGTGGCGGTCAGCATGTAGCCCTCGTTGCGCACCGTCTTGATCAGGCTCGGCTCCAGTTGCTGACGCAGGCGGCTGATACACACGTCGATCGAGCGGTCGAACGGCGTGCTGTCTTTTTCAAACACGTGGTTGAGCAGAAAATCCCGGCTCAACGGCCGGTTGGGATGCTGCAACAGCAGGCGCAGCACACGGAAATCGGTATTGCCCAGGCTGATCACCAGTCCCTGCGGAGACAGCAGTTGGCGGGCCCGGGTATCCAGTTGCCAGCCGGCGAAGCGAATGGTCGGCACATCGTCGATCCGCGCCCGCTCGGGAAAGCTCTGGGCCCTGCGCAACACCACCTTTATCCGCACCAGCAGCTCCCGGGGGTCGAACGGCTTGGGCAGGTAATCGTCGGCACCCAGTTCAAGGCCGAGGATCCGGTCCACCAGAGTGCCACGGGCGGTCAGCATGATCACCGGGATGTTGGAGGTCACCCGCAGTTCGCGGCACAGGCTCAGCCCATCCTCCCCCGGCAGCATCAGGTCGAGGACGATCAGGTCGATGACATTCAACTCCAGGCGCCGGCGCATCTCCTTGCCATCGCAGGCGGTAGAGGTCTGATAGCCGGCGTTGGTCAGGTACTCGGACAGCAACTGACGGATTTCCGGATCGTCATCGACGATCAACAGGTGATCTGGCTTGCTCATGAGGAAAGGTCGTATCCGAAAAAAGCTACGAGATAGCCGAAAGTTCTCGGCCTGTAGAAATGAAATGTAATGGAATATGTTGAGAAGCGTTTGTATGCGGTTCCAATACAAAGAGCGCCCCGTCCGCCGAGGCGGGCTCTTTAGACTACCGAATCTAAATAAGATTGATTTTAATTTAGCACAGGTTGTCCCGCATGCCATCGTCGCCCCAACCCTCCGCCTCCCGTCTGCAACCCCTGTCCCTGCCCGGCACCCTGGCACCGGTGTTCGGTCTGATGGCCATGGGCGCGCTGCACCCCGCCATGGCCCGGGAGACGGAAACCCCTGGCGTCCTGACCCTGCCGGACCTGAAGGTCGAGGGCGAGTACAATTCGCCGTTCAAGGTTGACCGCGCCAGCTCGGCCAAGCTCAGCCAGCCGCTGCTCGACACCCCGCAAAGCGTCACCGTGGTGCCGCAGCAGGTGCTCAAGGAGCAGAACGCCCAGACCCTGCAGGAAGTGCTGCGCAACGTACCCGGCATCACCTTCATGTCCGGCGAAGGCAACCTCGGCTGGGGCGACCTGTTCTCGATCCGCGGCTTCTCTTCGGAACAGAGCTTGACCGTCGACGGTGTACGCGATGCCGGCATGTCGACCCGTACCGACACCTTCAACCTGCAGCAGGCCGAAGTGTTCAAGGGCACCGGCGCCATCGAGTCGGGCATCGCGGCGGTCGGCGGCAGCGTCAACCTGGTCAGCAAGGAAGCCCACCTGGGCGACAGGAACAAGCTCTCGGTCGGCGTCGGCAGCGACAACTACCGCCGCCTCACTGCAGACCTCAACCATGAGTTGAACGACACCACCGCCGTGCGTATCAACCTGATGCGCCACTACAACCAGGTGGCCGAGCGCGACGATGTCGACTACGACCGCTGGGGCCTGGCCACGTCCCTGGGGATGGGCCTGGGCACGCCGACCCGGGTGCTCGTCGATCTGTTCTACCAGAAAGACGACAACACCCCGGACGGCGGCCTGCCGATCCAGCGCGGCACCCATGGCGACACCATGCCGGGAGTGAAACGCTCCAACTGGTACGGCGACTCCAGCCTCTATACCCAGCAGACCGAAACCCTGTCGCTGACCGCGCGCCTGGAGCATGATTTCGACAACGACGCCAAACTGAAGAACCAGATCCGCTGGGAACGCACCGACAACTTCGCGGTACTGTCGCCGGCGCGTTTCTTCGCCGCCAGCGCCAACGGCCAGAAAACCTGCACCGGTACCCGCTGCGCGACCCTGGGCTACACCGGCGTCGGGACGGTCGGCCAGGTACCCGGCTCGACGGTCAATGCCTACCCCGGCCATGTCGCCAATGGCGATACCGCCTACGGCATCCTGCGCGGCTCCGACTTCGGCCAGTCCAAGCGCTACACTATTCTCGACAACCAGACCGACTTCAGCTTCGGCTTCAACACCGGCAGCGTGTCCCACGCGGTGGTCAGCGGCCTTGAGCTGTACCACGAGACCTACGGTGGCCTGAAGCGCAACGCCGAAGTACCCGCCGGCGACATGTTCTTCGACATGGCCGATCCGCAGCACGACTTCGCCAGCACCTGGGTGACCAAGGGCGAAGGCGAACCACGCTCGATCATCGACAACGCCGGCCTCTACATCGGCGACACGGTGACCCTGAACGATCAGTGGCAGGTGCTCGGCTCGCTGCGCTACGACCACTGGCGCGCCCAGACCACACAGCGTGGCCAGGCCGATATCGACAGCAGCGACGGCGCCGTGAGCGGACGCGCCGGCGTGGTCTACAAGCCACTGCCCAACGGCAGCCTCTATGCCTCCTACAGCGAGGCGGCGGAACCATCGGCAATCGGCGCCTCGACCAACAACCAGATCTACGGCGCCTCGAGCACCACCCAGTACTCGCCGGCCAAGTCCAGGACCTACGAAATCGGTACCAAGTGGGACCTGCTCCACGACCAGGTGAACCTGACGGCCGCGCTGTTCCGCACCGAGCTGGAAAACTCCTGGGAATACCAGAGCGGCGAAACCGCACCGGTGCGGGCCCTGCCGGCCAAGCGCGTCGACGGCGTCGAACTCGGCCTGCAGGGCAACATCACCCCGCAATGGACCGTGTACAGCGGCTTCTCCGCCCTCAAGAGCGTACAGACCAAGGGTGCCAACAAAGGCGCCGAGGCCAAGAACGTTCCGGACCTGACCGCCAACCTGTGGACCACCTACCAGGTCACCGAGGACCTGAGCCTGAGCTACGGCGCCAACTACGTCGGCCGTCGGCGCTACAGCGACAACAAGTATGTCGGTGGCCTGAACAACAACAGCAGCTATGCCACCGGGCCGGCCGGGGTCTACGCGGTCTACGTGAAGGACGACGAAAAGGCACCGAGCTACTGGCTGCACAACCTGGCGGCGCAATACCGGATCAACTCGCAAACCCGGGTCAACCTGAACCTCAACAACGTGTTCAACACGTTCTACTACAGCCAGATCGGTGCCTCGCTGGACGGCTTCCAGCTGTACGGCATCCCCGGTGCCGGCCGCACGTTGACGGCGAGCGTCGACTATGAATTCTGATTCTGAGGTCTCTACCCGCCGCTGTTCGACCGCTGAAGACAGCCTGCCGCCGGGCATGGATGTGGCGATCCGGCGCCTGGGTGCGCAACACGCCGATGAACTGCCGCTGCGACAACCGAGCGGCGCTTACCACACCCCGTTGCGGCGCTGGAGTGACGTCTGATGCGCCGCCTGCCCCTGGAGAAATCGTGATGATCAAACCCCGTGCGCTGTTGCGCCTGAGTGCCCTGTTCACCGTTCTGCTGCTTGGCCCCGCGACGGCGGCCTCGGCCCATGAAGTCACCGACGTGCTGGGCCGCAAGGTGGATGTACCGGACCACGTCCAGCGCGTGGTGCTCGGTGAGGGCCGGCTGATTTCCGCCTTCGCCCTGCTCGACCGCGAGGCGCCGTTCCAGCGCATCGTCGGCTGGCAGAACGACCTGCGCCTGCTCGACCCGCACACCTATGCGGCCTATGCCGCCAGGTTCCCGAAGGTCAAGGACATCCCGTTGATCGGCCAGGCCTCGGAGCAGAGCGTCAGCGCCGAGGAAATCCTCAGCCTCAAGCCCGACCTGGCAGTGTTCAGCATCTCTGGCCACGGCCCGACCGAACACAGCCCGGTCGCCGATGTGCTGGCCAAGGCCGGTGTCGCGGTGCTGTTCGTCGACTTCCGGATCAACCCGATCAAGGGCACCCACGCCAGCCTCGACGCCCTCGGCCAGGCCCTCGGTCGTCAGGCGCAAGCCAAGGCCTACCTGGACTTCTACGACCAGCACCTGAAAGCCATCACCGACCAGGTCGGCAACCTGCCGGACAGCCAGCGGCCTAAAGTTTTCCTCGAACTGCTGGCCGGTGCCTGGCAGGCGCCGGGGCATACCACCGGCAAAAGCGGCATGGGTGAAGTAATCCGTACCGTCGGCGGCGTGAACATCGCCGAAGGCGTGGTGCCGGGTGCGCTCGGCGACATCAGCGTCGAGTACGCGCTCAAGGCCGATCCGGACCTGTATGTCGCCACTGGCAACCACAAGCCGGGCCTGGTCCTCGGTGCCGAGGTCGGCCAGGACGAAGCCCGCGCGGCCTTCGACACGGTGCTGGCGCGGCCCGAGTTCAAGAACCTGCGGGCGATCCGCACTGGCAACGCCCACGGCCTGTGGCATGACTTCTACAACTCGCCGTACAACCTGCTGGCGATCGAAGCTCTGGCCAAGTGGATTCACCCGGAGCTGTTCGCCCGGTTGAACCCGCAGGACACCCTGGATGCGATGAACAAACAGTTCCTCGACACCCCGCTCAAGGGTGCGTACTGGATCGACGCGCAAGCCAAGTAACCGCCTTGACCCCTGAGGAAAAGGGCCTCCCGGCCCCACACCGCCCTGGAGGAGCGGGTTTGCCCGCGAAGCTTTTGAAGGCCTCACTGGCCGCTTCGCGAGCAAGCCCGCTCCTACAAGGCGGTGAGACGATGCCTGGGCCCAACTGATCGTGATGACCACATCCCTGAACGCTTCGCCCCTGGACCTGGCCACGGCCAGCCAGGGTTATCGCCGCCTGCTGTTGCGCCGCCTGTGGTTATTGGTGCTGCTGGGCGGCGCCCTGCTGTGCGCGATGCTCGTCGACCTGGCCAGCGGTCCTTCCGGCCTGGGCCTGGCCGCGCTGCTCGACGGCCTGCTGCACCCCGACCACCTGAGCCTGACCGACCAGGTGATCGTCTGGAACGTGCGCCTGCCCTACACCCTGATGGCCGTGCTGGTCGGCTGCGCACTGTCGCTGGCCGGGGCGGAAATGCAAGCGATCCTCAACAATCCGCTGGCCAGTCCGTTCACCCTCGGCGTGTCGTCGGCGGCAGCCCTGGGCGCCTCGCTGGTGATCGTGTTTCCAGTGACCACCGCCTGGCTGTCGAACAACACGGCGATCTCCCTCTCGGCCTTCGTCTTCGCCGCCGCCTCGGTGTTCCTGCTGCAGGCCATGTCGCGGCTGCGCGGCGCCGGGGTGGAGAGCCTGGTGCTGTTCGGCATCGCCCTGGTCTTCAGTTGCAACGCGGTGGTGGCGCTGCTGCAACTGGTCGCCACCGAGGACGTGTTGCAACAGCTGATCTTCTGGACCCTGGGCAGCGTGACCCGGGCCAACTGGGACAAGCTGGGTATCCTGGCGCTGGCGATCGCCCTGGTCATGCCCTTCTCCTTCGCAGCCGCCCCGCGCCTGACCCTGCTGCGCATGGGCGAGGACCGTGCGATAAGCTTCGGTGTCGATGTGAAACGCCTGCGCTTCGCCTCGCTGCTGCGCATCAGCCTGCTGTCGGCGACGGCGGTGGCCTTTGTCGGCACCATCGGCTTCATCGGCCTGGTCGGCCCGCACATCGCCCGTATCCTGGTCGGCGAGGACCAGCGTTTCCTGCTGCCGGCCAGCGCCCTGGTCGGCGCCCTGCTGCTGTCGCTGTCGTCGATCGCCAGCAAGCTGATCATGCCCGGTGTGGTGGTGCCGGTGGGGATCGTCACCGCCCTGGTCGGCGTGCCGATCTTCGTCGTGCTGGTATTCAAGCGTGGGAGGCAACCATGAGCGAGCAACCACAAGGCCTGACGGTCGAACATGCGGTGATCGGCTACGGCCGCCGCCAGGTGGTCCGCGGCCTTAGCCTGCCGGCTTTGCAGCCGGGCACGCTGACCGCACTGATCGGCCCCAACGGGGCCGGCAAGTCGACCCTGCTGCGCGGCATCGCCGGCCTGGAAAGCATGAGCGGCGCGGTGCGCCTGAACGGCGAGAACCTGGCACGCCTGTCGGTGGCGGAACGCGCCCGGCGGGTCACCTACATGCCGCAGAACCTGCCACCGGGCCTGAGCCTGAGCGTGATGGAAAGCGTGGTCGCGGCCTTGCGCGTCGGCCGGCTGTCGCACCAGCAATGCCTGGATGAAGCCTTCGACGCCTTGCGGCGCATCGGTATCACCCATCTGGCCGACCAGTGGCTGAGCAGCCTGTCCGGGGGCCAGCGGCAACTGGTCAGCCTGGCGCAACTGATCGCCCGCCGGCCGCAGGTGATGCTGCTGGACGAACCCACCAGTGCCCTGGACCTCAACTACCAGTTGAAGGTGATGGCCTGCGTGCAGTCGCTGGTGCGTGAACACCGCTTGATCGCCGTGGTGGTGCTGCACGACATCAACCTCGCCGCGCGGTATGCCGACAACCTCGCGGTCCTGCGCCAGGGGCAACTGTTCGCCAGCGGCGAGCCGCAGGCGATCCTCGATACGCGCCTGTTCGCCGAGGTCTATGGCGTCGAGGCACGGATCGAGCGCTGTTCGCGACAGACCCTGCAGATACTGGTGGATGAGGCAATGGGCTGATCCCTCCTGCCGGGGCCTAGCGCTCCATCACCTCGGCCGCCGACACCACCGTCGCGTACTCGCCATGCAGGTTGCCCAGGGACATGGCATGCACCTCCTGGGCAGTGCGCATCTGGCCGAAAAAATCCGCCTTGTCGAAGGTGTAGCACGCATCCTCGACCACCCGGGTGGCGAAGCCAAGATTGCCCGCCGTACGTGCCGTCGCTTCCACCGAGTTGTGGGTCGCCACGCCGACGATCACAAGCTCACGGATTCCCGCCGCCTGCAAACGGGCTTGCAGCCCGGTGGCGCAGAAGGCATCCGGTACATCCTTCTGGATCAACCACTCCCCCGGCCACGGCCGAAACCGCTCCTGGAACTCGACGCCCGACTGACCGGGCCAGAACACCGATTCCGACGAACGGGAAAGATGCTGCACATGCACCACCGGCCAGCCCCGCTCGCGCCAGTGCTGCAGCAGTTCGGCGATCCGCTCCTCGGCTGCGGGATTGTTGCGTGGCCCGAGCCGCGGCTCAAGGATACCCTGCTGCTGGTCGATCACGATCAATGCCGCCCTGTCCATCGTCTTGCTCACTCCCCTTGCGCCAGGAACCGCCAGGATCGCACAAAACCGCAAAATAACCGCAGCCCCCGTCTTGCGCGGCCTGGTCCCGCTCACTAACGTAGCGCCTTTACTGACGCTACCCCCGCAGGAGCCTTGCCATGGCCTCGCCAGCCTACCCTCTCTTCTTCAAAAAATGTGGCGTCGCCGCCGCCGTGGCGGGCCTGCTCGGCCTGGCCGGCTGCCAATCCTGGAACGCCCGGGACAGCCTGCCGCCGACCTCCGGCGTGCAGCCGATCAAGGGCCTGGCACAGAACGTTTCGGTGCGCCGCAACAGCCTGGGCATGCCGCTGATCGAAAGCAGCAGCTTCCATGACGCACTGTTCACCCTGGGTTATGTCCACGCCAGCGACCGTATCACCCAGATGGTCACCCTGCGCCTGCTGGCCCAGGGCCGCCTGGCCGAGATGAACGGCGCCCAGGCCCTGGATACCGACCGGTTCATGCGCGCGGTCAACCTGAAGAAAAGCGCCGGCGAGCTGTACAACGCCGCCTCGCCACGCCTCAAGCGTTTCTTCGAGGTCTACGCGCGGGGCGTCAACGCCTACCTGTTCCGCTACCGCGACAAGCTGCCGCCGGATCTGGCCAGCACCGGCTACCTGCCCGAATACTGGAAGCCGGAAGATTCCGCACTGATTTTCTGCCTGCTGAACTTCCAGCTGTCGGCCAACCTGCCGGAAGAGATCTCCTCGCTGGTCATCGCCCAGAAAGTCGGAATCGACAAACTCGCCTGGCTGACCCCGACCGCTCCCGACGAACCGCTGCCACAGGCCGAGGCGGACAAGCTCAAGGGCGTGGCCCTGAGCCAGATCGCCGGGCTGGCCGCGGTCGACAAGGCTTCGGCGCAAGTCAGCGCGCTGAACGGTTTCGGCGCCGGCACCTCGACCAACTGGGCCATCGCCCCGCAGCGCAGCCGCAGCGGCAAGAGCCTGCTGGCCGCCGATCTGCAGCAACCGACCAACGCCAGCGCCGCCTGGAACTACGTGCAGATCCGCGCGCCCAAGTACCAGGCCGCCGGCCTCTCGGTCGCCGGCCTGCCGGCCATCCTCAGCGGTTTCAACGGCAAGGTCGCCTGGAGCCTGGCGGCGGTACCGGGCGACAGCCAGGACCTGTTCCTCGAGAAGCTCAAGCGCCAGGGCAACGCCCTGTACTACGAAGCCGACGGCAAATGGCTGCCGGCGCTCGTGCGCAACGAAACCTACTTCATCAAGGGCCAGCGCTCGATCCGCGAGACCGTCTACGAAACCCGCCACGGCCCGCTGCTCAACAGCGCCCTGGGCGATGCACCGCTGGCCGGCGGTTATGGCCTGGCCCTGCAGACCGCGCCGCTCAAGGACGACAGGAGCCTCGACGCGTTCTTCGACCTGTCCCGCGCCCAGAACGCCGAGAAAGCCTCCGACGCCAGCCGGGAAATCCGCGCCATCGCCCTGAACATGATCTTCGCCGACGCCAGCAACATCGGCTGGCAGGTCACCGGCCGCTACCCGAACCGTCGCGAAGGCGAAGGCCTGTTGCCGTCGCCGGGCTGGGACAGCCGCTTCGACTGGGACGGTTATGCCGACGCGATGCTCCACCCCTACGACCAGACCCCGCCGCAAGGCTGGCTCGGCACCGCCAACCAGCGCACGGCGGCCAAGGGCTACGGCATGCAGTTGTCCAACTCCTGGTACTACCCGGAGCGTGGCGAACGCCTGGCGCAACTGGCCAGCGCCGGCAAGCAGGACAGCCGCAGCACCACCGCCATGCAGTACGACCAGAGCACCACCTTCGCCGACAAGCTGAAGCGGATGTTCGAGGCTCCGGGCATGGCCCAGCCCCTCAAGCAGGCCATCGATGCCCTGCCCGAGGCCGAACGCGCCAAGGCGCGGGAAGCCCTCAGCCGGCTGATGGCGTTCGATGGCAGGCTCAGCCCGGTTTCGGCCGACGCCGCGCTGTACGAGCTGTTCCTGCAGGAAAGCATGAAGCAGATCTTCCTCGACAAGCTCGGCCCGGAGAACAGCCCGGCATGGCAGGCCTTCATCGCCAACGGCCGGCTGTCCTACTCGGCCCAGGCCGATCACCTGCTGGGGCGCGAGGACAGCCCGTTCTGGGATGACAGCCGCACCCCGCAGAAGGAAGACAAGCCGGCGATCCTCGCCCGTAGCCTGGCGGCGGCGATCAGCGCCGGCGACAGCCAGTTGGGCGGCGACCGCAAGGCCTGGCAATGGGGCAAGCTGCACCGTCTCGAATGGAAGAACGCCAGCGGCCAGAGCCTGCGTGGCCCGGTTCAGGTCGGTGGCGATCACACCACCCTGAACACCACGGCCTACCTGTGGGGCGGTAGCGACTTCGAGACCATCCTGGCGCCGGCCGTGCGGATGATCGTCGACTTCGGCCAGCTCGAACCGATGACCGGCCAGCAGAGCCCGGGCCAGTCCGGCAACCCGGCCAGCCCTTACTACGCCAATGGCCTCGATGCCTGGCTGAAGGCCCAGTACGTCAGTTTCCCGATGCAGCCGCAGAACCTCGACAAGGCCTACGGCAGCAGTCGCCTGACCCTGACACCGGGCAAGTAGCGTCAGCCCTTCGCGGATGATATCGGGGTGCCGGACCGTCGGCGCCCCGGCTCATCCACGAGTACGCCCGCAGGGCCACCTCGGGCTACCCGGCTCCCAAAGCCACTCACCCCAGGACCGGGAACGTTCTCACTTGCAGGATTTTTCGCACCAATAGAGTGCACCAGTTTTTTGCTGCCCGATTTCGGGCATGATGAGCTGGCTTATAGCCATATTCCTACCTTTTGAAACGCTTGTTCGGGACTATGGTTCGGAAATTGCTACTTTTATCCGGTCATACGCGTTCCAGTAACAGTACTTAGTGCGCCACAAGCGCTCATTCTGGTCTTCAGGGATTAAATAATGAAAAAAGCATTGCTGACCCTTTCCGCACTGGCTCTCTGCATGGGCGCAGGCGTCGCCATGGCCAAGGAATACAAGGAACTGCGCTTCGGCGTGGACCCGTCCTACGCGCCCTTCGAATCCAAGGCCGCTGACGGCAGCCTGGTCGGCTTCGACATCGACCTGGGCAACGCCATCTGCGCCGAGCTGAAAGTCAAATGCAAATGGGTCGAAAGCGACTTCGACGGCATGATTCCAGGCCTCAATGCCAACAAGTTCGACGGTGTGATCTCGTCGATGACCGTGACCGAAACCCGCCAGAAAGCCATCGACTTCTCCAGCGAGCTGTTCTCCGGCCCGACCTCCCTGGTGTTCAAGAAAGGGGCGAACTACTCCACCCCCGAATCCCTCAAGGGCAAGACCGTGGGCTACGAGCAAGGCACCATCCAGGAAGCCTACGCCAAGGCCGTGCTGGACAAGGCCGGGGTAACCACCAAGGCCTACGCCAACCAGGACCAGGTCTACGCCGACCTGACTTCCGGCCGTCTCGACGCCTCGGTACAGGACATGCTCCAGGCCGAACTGGGCTTCCTGAAGTCGCCAGCCGGCGCCGGCTACGAAGTCAGCAAGGCGATCGACGATCCGCTGCTGCCATCGAAAACCGCGATCGGTATCAAAAAAGGTAACAAGGACCTCAAGGCTTTGCTGGACAAAGGTATCGAAGCGTTACACAAGGACGGCAAATACGCCGAAATCCAGAAGAAGCACTTTGGCGACCTGAATCTGTATAGCGGGAAGTGATCCCCTGGGCGCCCCCTGCAAAAGGGGGCGCTTTCTTGACGGCCAAAGGCACACGTTCATGTTCGACAACCTCCTGCACACCCTGGGGCTCTCCGCCTTCAGCTTGAAGGGCTTTGGCCCGATCCTGCTGCAAGGCACCTGGATGACCATCAAATTATCGATACTGTCGCTGCTGGTGAGCGTGCTGCTCGGCCTGCTCGGCGCCAGTGCCAAGCTTTCCAGCATCGGCCTGCTGCGCCTGCCGGCGCAGATCTACACCACGCTGATCCGCGGGGTACCCGACCTGGTACTGATGCTGCTGATCTTCTACAGCCTGCAAACCTGGCTCTCCAGCCTGACCGATGCGATGGACTGGGAATACATCGAGATCGACCCGTTCGCCGCCGGGGTCATTACCCTGGGTTTCATCTACGGCGCCTATTTCACCGAAACCTTCCGTGGCGCGATTCTCGCCGTGCCGCGCGGACAGCTCGAAGCCGCCACCGCCTACGGTCTCACCCGGGCCCAGCGCTTTCGCTTCGTGACCTTCCCGCAGATGATGCGCTTCGCCCTGCCGGGAATCGGCAACAACTGGATGGTGATCCTCAAGGCCACCGCGCTGGTTTCGATCATCGGCCTGGCCGACCTGGTCAAGGCCGCCCAGGATGCGGGCAAGAGCACCTATCAACTGTTCTACTTCCTGGTGCTCGCCGCCCTGATCTACCTGCTGATCACCAGTGCCTCGAACTATGTCCTGCGCTGGCTTGAACGGCGTTATGCCGCCGGTGCCCGGGAGGCCGTGCGATGATCGAACTGCTCGAACAATACTGGCGCCCGTTCCTCTACAGCGACGGCCAGCACATCACCGGCCTGGCCATGACCCTGTGGTTGCTCAGCGCCTCGATCTTCATCGGTTTCCTGCTGTCGATCCCGCTGTCGATCGCCCGGGTCTCGCCCAAGCGCCGCATCCGCTGGCCGGTGGAGTTCTACACCTACCTGTTCCGCGGTACGCCGCTGTATATCCAGTTGCTGATCTGCTACACCGGGATCTACAGCCTGGAGGCCGTACGCAACCAGCCGTTGCTCAACTCGTTCTTCCGCGATGCGATGAACTGCACCATCCTCGCCTTCGCCCTGAACACCTGCGCCTACACCACGGAGATCTTCGCCGGGGCGATCCGCAGCATGAACCATGGCGAGGTCGAGGCGGCCAAGGCCTATGGCCTCACCGGCTGGAAGCTCTACGCCTACGTGATCATGCCGTCGGCCCTGCGCCGCTCGCTGCCGTACTACAGCAACGAAGTGATCCTGATGCTGCACTCGACCACGGTGGCCTTCACCGCGACCATTCCCGATATCCTGAAGATCGCCCGGGACGCCAACTCGGCGACCTACATGACCTTCCAGTCGTTCGGCATCGCCGCGGTGATCTACCTGGCGATCACCTTTACCCTGGTCGGCCTGTTCCGGCTGGCCGAACGCCGCTGGCTGGCCTTCCTCGGCCCGGCCCATTAGGACTTGCCCATGCGTCATGTCACTCATGACCTGCTGGCGCCCGTACCGGGCACCGCACGTCAGATCCACAGTTTCCACTTCGGCCCGGAACAGGCCGAACGCAAGGTCTATATCCAGTCTTCGCTGCACGCCGACGAACTGCCCGGCATGCTGGTCGCCTGGCACCTCAAGCAGCGCCTGGCAGAGCTGGAGCAGGCCGGCCGCCTGCGGGGCGAGATCGTGCTGGTACCGGTGGCCAACCCGATCGGCCTGGAACAGGTGCTGATGGACGTGCCCCTGGGACGCTACGAGCTGGAAAGCGGGCAGAACTTCAACCGCTGGTTCGTCGACCTCAGCGAGGAAATCGGCAACCGCGTCGAGCCCCTGCTCAACGATGATCCGCGACACAACCTGTGGCTGATCCGGCGCGAACTGAAAACGGCGCTGGCGGCGGAAGTCCCGGCCACCCAACTGCAATCCCAGCGACTGGCACTGCAACGGATCGCCTGCGATGCCGACATGGTGCTCGACCTGCATTGCGACTTCGAGGCCGTCACCCACCTCTACACCACGCCCGAGGCCTGGCCGCAGGTCGAGCCGCTGGCCCGCTATATCGGTTCCGAGGCCAGCCTGCTGGCGACCGACTCCGGCGGCCAGTCCTTCGACGAGTGTTTCACCCTGCTCTGGTGGGACCTGCAGCAACGCTTCGGCGAGCGCTTCGCGATGCCCATGGGCAGCTTTTCGGTGACCGTCGAATTGCGCGGCCAGGGTGATGTCACCCACCCGCTGGCGAGCCAGGACTGCAAGGCGATCCTCGACTACCTGGGCCACTTCGGGGTGATCGAAGGCGAGATCGCGCCACTGCCGGCACTGCGTTATCCGGCGACGCCGCTGGCCGGGGTCGAACCGGTAGCCACGCCATTCGGCGGCCTGCTGGTATTCCATGCCCTGCCGGGCCAGCACCTGGCAGCCGGGCAACTGATCGCCGAAGTCATCGACCCGATCAGCGACCGGGTCACCCCTGTTCACAGCGCCACCGCGGGCCTGCTCTATGCCCGTTCGCTGCGCCGCATGGCGACCGCCGGCATGGTCATCGCCCATGTCGCCGGCCACGAAGCCTATCGCAGCGGCTATCTACTTTCTCCTTGAGGTACCCATGTACAAACTGACCATTGAAGGCCTGCACAAGAGCTATGGCAACCACGAGGTGCTCAAGGGCGTCTCGCTCAAGGCCAGGACGGGCGATGTGATCAGCCTGATCGGCGCCAGCGGTTCGGGCAAGAGCACCTTCCTGCGCTGCATCAACTTCCTGGAAACGCCCAACGACGGTGCCATGACCCTGGACGGCCAGGCGATCCGCATGGTCAGCGACCGAAACGGCATGCGCGTCGCCGACGAAGCCGAGTTGCAACGCATCCGTACCCGCCTGGCGATGGTGTTCCAGCACTTCAACCTGTGGAGCCACATGAGCGTGCTGGAAAACATCACCATGGCGCCGCGCCGGGTGCTGGGCGTCGATCGCAAGGAGGCCGAGGACCGGGCCCGCCGCTACCTGGACAAGGTCGGCCTGCCGGCGCGGGTCGCCGAGCAGTACCCGGCGTTTCTCTCCGGAGGCCAGCAACAGCGGGTGGCAATCGCCCGGGCGCTGGCGATGGAACCGGAAGTGATGCTGTTCGACGAACCGACCTCGGCGCTCGACCCGGAACTGGTGGGCGAAGTGCTGAAGGTGATCCAGGGGCTGGCCGAGGAAGGCCGGACGATGATCATGGTCACCCACGAAATGAGCTTTGCCCGCAAGGTATCGAGCCAGGTGCTGTTCCTGCACCAGGGGCTGGTGGAGGAGCAGGGAGCCCCCGAGGACGTGCTGGGCAACCCGCAGAGCGAGCGGCTGCGGCAGTTCCTCAGCGGTAACCTCAAGTAATTGCGCAGGGCCTGAGGGCCTGTTCGCGGGCAAGCCACGCTCCTACAGGGGTTGCTGCCATGCCCGGAATACGTGTACGGCGCAATACTGTAGGAGCGTGGCTTGCCCGCGAAGAGGCCATCACGCTCTGCCTCAGTTATGGGCGGCCTGCCATGGGTAGGCCAGCCACTTCTGCATGCGCTTGGCGAACCGCCCGCTTTCCATGTCCTGGTGCAACCACTGGTCAACGTACTGTTTAAGCACGATGTCCCGTGGCAACAGCACCGCCTTCTCGGAAAAATCGAACGGCTGGTCCGGATGCACCGCGCATAACTGCGGGTGCAGCTTCTCCTGCAGGCGTGTCTCCACCGCGTCGGTCATCATCAGGTCGGCCTTGCCGTCGACGATCTGCTGGAAGATGGTGACGTTGTCGTCATGCACGACGATCCGCGCCTGTTTCAGATTGGCCCGGGCGAATTTCTCGTTGGTACCTCCCGGATTGACGATGGCCGTCACCTGCGGCCGGTCGATCTGCTCCAGGGTCTGGAAGGCCTGCTGGCGGGAGCACAGGGTGATCGGGGTCTTGCCGTCACGCTGGTAGGGCTGTGAAAAAAATGCCTTTCTCTGGCGCTCCATGTTCACCGAGATGCCACTGATCGCCAGGTCGAAGTGGTCCGCCTGCAAATCGTTCATCAGCGTCGGCCAGGTCGTCGGCACCAACTGCAGCTTCGCCCCCATCGATTGCGCCAGCTCCTGTGCCAGCTCGATGTCCAGGCCGATGAAATGCTCGCCACTCTTGTAGCTGAAGGGCTTATAGTCACCCGTGGTGCCAACTCGCAGTACACCCTGCTGGATGATCCGGTCGAGCCGACCGACCACCTGCACCGGCGCAGCAGCCTGCGCCAGCTCGGCAGCCTCGGCCAACGGGGCGGCGACCAGCAGCGCCGCCAGCAGGAGCCGGGAAAATCCCAGGGGAATGGAAAACGTCATGGGCAGCCCTTCTTATTGTCTGATATCCGTGAGTGCGCGTTGATGGCACTGGCGCAGACTACCTGCAAGGACTGGAACAGGCGACCCCTGGACAGCACGCGGCCGTCCAGTGGGGCACGGATCAGGCGACCGGAGCCGGTGGCGGTTCGTCGGGCAAGACCGGTTCGCCCGGCTCGGTGGGCTGTTCGTTGGGGGTATCGGGTTCGGGCTGGCCGGGAATGCCGCCCATCAGGGTCTGTGGGTGGGCGAGCAACGACCAGGCCAGCAGGCCCACTTGATTGGGTTCCAGTCTTGCCAGTTCGGCACTGATGCTTGGATCGATCTTCATGGGTGACTCCTGGGCGAAATGGCCCGGCCAGCCTTGCGCCAACCAGGACGGTACACTCTGTAGAGTGCACCGGCGCCCAGGAATTCCCTCGGACTTGCCGCCCTTCGTCAGGTGCGCGGCAGGGTCACGCCACGCTGGCCCTGATACTTGCCGCCGCGGTCCTTGTAGGAGACTTCGCACTCCTCGTCGGACTCCAGGAACAGCATCTGCGCCACGCCTTCATTGGCGTAGATCTTCGCCGGCAAGGTGGTGGTGTTGGAGAACTCGAGGGTCACGTGGCCTTCCCACTCCGGTTCCAGCGGGGTCACGTTGACGATGATCCCGCAGCGCGCGTAGGTGCTCTTGCCCAGGCAGATGGTCAGCACGTTGCGTGGAATGCGGAAGTACTCGACGGTACGGGCCAGGGCGAAGGAGTTCGGCGGGATGATGCAGACATCGCTCTTGATATCGACGAAGCTGCCGGCGTCGAAGTTCTTCGGATCGACGGTCGCCGAGTTGATGTTGGTGAACACCTTGAACTCGTCGGCGCAACGCACGTCGTAGCCATAGCTCGACACGCCGAAGGAAATCAGCCGATCGGCGCCTTCGCCACGCATCTGGCGCTCGACGAAGGGTTCGATCATGCCGTGCTCTTGCGCCATGCGGCGAATCCACTTGTCCGATTTGATGCTCATGGCGGGTGTCCTGAATAGCGAGGTGGAGAAATTCTGCCCGGCATCTTACCGGGGCGCATCGCCCGGTTCAAAGTCCGGGCTCGATTTGCCACAAAATAGCTGCCCCGGATCCCCCCGCCAAACCCCGCAAAAACCTTTGTGGCGGGCGCCTGCTGGCCGGCCGGGACACCGTCAGTCACGAAATAGGCGAAACCTTGGCAAAGACCATTGGCACGTTCTGGAAAAAGGGTTAAGGTGGCATCACTGTGCTGCTTGTGTCACTGAGAATCTCTCCACGATGTTGAATTTCGATCCAACCATCTCCAAGAATTTTTCCTGCTCTTTGCACTCAGTCTCGGCCAGGGCGTTTCCTGAGCCGCAGTTAACTTTGTCCAAGGAGACATCAAATGTCTAACCGCCAAACCGGTACCGTCAAGTGGTTCAACGATGAAAAAGGCTTCGGCTTCATCACCCCACAATCCGGTGACGACCTGTTCGTACACTTCAAAGCTATCAAGGCTGACGGTTTCAAGACCCTGAAAGAAGGCCAGCAGGTTTCTTTCGTCGCTACCCGCGGCCAGAAAGGCATGCAAGCTGAAGAAGTAGAAGTTATCTAACTTCTGTTGATTCAGTAGAAAGCCCCGCTCTCTGACGAGATGCGGGGCTTTTTTGTGCCCGGATGTTTTCCCGGGCCGCGCCGAAGGTTGCTTGTGCTGGGCGGACAGCCCAGCACAAGCAACCCTACCGGTCAGTCGTCGCTGATGGTGATGTTCGGCAACGCCTGGCTTGCCGCTTCCTGCAGCACGATCCGCGCGCCCACATGGCGCGCCAGTTCCTGATAGACCATGGCGATCTGCCCATCCGGCTCGGCCGCCACGGTCGGCTTGCCGCCGTCGGCCTGCTCGCGGATGACCATCGACAACGGCAGCGAGGCCAGCAACTCGACGCCGTACTGCGAGGCCAGCTTCTCGCCACCGCCCTCGCCGAACAGGTGCTCGGCATGGCCACAGTTCGAGCAGATGTGCACCGCCATGTTTTCCACCACACCCAGCACCGGAATGTTCACCTTGCGGAACATCTCCACGCCCTTCTTCGCATCGAGCAGGGCCAGGTCCTGCGGGGTGGTGACGATAACCGAGCCGGCCACCGGGACCTTCTGCGCCAGGGTCAGCTGGATATCGCCGGTGCCCGGCGGCATGTCGATCACCAGGTAGTCCAGGTTGCCCCAGTCGGTCTGGGTCACCAGTTGCAGCAGGGCGCCGGAGACCATCGGCCCACGCCAGACCATCGGCGTGTTGTCATCGGTCAGGAAGGCCATGGACATGACTTCCACGCCCAGCGATTCGATCGGCACGAACCACTTCTGCTCCTTGATTTTCGGCCGTGTGCCCTCGGCGATCCCGAACATCACGCCCTGGCTCGGGCCGTAGATATCCGCATCGAGAATCCCCACCCGGGCCCCTTCGCGGGCCAGCGCCAGGGCCAGGTTGGCGGCGGTGGTCGACTTGCCCACCCCGCCCTTGCCGGACGCCACCGCCACCACGTTCTTCACGTTGGCCAGCCCCGGGATCTGCGCCTGGGCCTTGTGGGCGGCAATCACGCAGTCGATCTCGACCCTGGCCGAGGCCACGCCGTCCAGGCCTTCGATAGCCAGTTGCAGCATCTGCGCCCAGCCGTTCTTGAACAGCCCGGCGGCATAACCCAGTTCGAGGCGGACGCTGACGCGGTCTGCCTGGATGTCGATGGCCTTCACGCACCCGGCGCTGAGCGGGTCCTGGTTCAGATAAGGATCGGTGTACTGGCGAAGGACGGCCTCCACCGCTGCGCGATTGACTGCGCTCATGGGCAACTCCCGAAAAAGGCTGAGTGAAACAGACGGCTATCGTAACCGTTCTGGGCCGATGCGACATGCCAGACATTGATTTGTCGCGGCTACGAGGGGGAAACCGCCACAGGTGAAATATATTTCCCGGCGCTTTATAGTGTCCGGTCTCCGTTTCACTTCAAGTAGCCGAGCCCCATGTCCGAGCCACGCCAGATTCTCGTCACCAGCGCCCTGCCCTATGCCAATGGTTCCATCCACCTCGGCCACATGGTCGAGTATGTCCAGACCGACATGTGGGTGCGTTTCCAGAAGCACCGCGGCAACCAATGCATCTATGTCTGCGCTGACGACGCCCATGGCTCGGCCATCATGCTGCGCGCCGAGAAGGAAGGGATCACGCCGGAACAACTGATCGCCAACGTCCAGCTCGAACACAGCAGCGACTTCGCCGATTTCCTGGTCGACTTCGACAACTTCCACTCGACCCACGCCGAGGAGAACCGCGAGCTGTCGACGCAGATCTACCTGCGCCTGCGCGACGCGGGGCACATCGCCAACCGGGCGATCACCCAGTATTTCGACCCGGAAAAGCAGATGTTCCTGGCCGATCGCTTCATCAAGGGCACCTGCCCGAAATGCGGCACCGAGGACCAGTACGGCGACAACTGCGAAAAATGCGGTGCCACCTACGCCCCGACCGACCTGAAGGATCCGAAGTCGGCGATTTCTGGCGCCACGCCGGTACTGAAGGAATCCCAGCACTTCTTCTTCAAGCTGCCGGACTTCCAGGCCATGCTGCAAGGCTGGACCCGCAGCGGCACGCTGCAGGATGCCGTGGCGAACAAGATCGCCGAATGGCTGGACAGCGGCCTGCAGGAGTGGGACATCTCCCGTGACGCGCCATACTTCGGCTTCGAGATCCCGGATGAGCCGGGCAAGTACTTCTACGTGTGGCTGGACGCACCGATCGGCTACATGGCCAGCTTCAAGAATCTCTGCGCCCGCCGTCCGGAGCTGGACTTCGACGCGTTCTGGGGCAAGGACTCCAAGGCCGAGCTGTACCACTTCATCGGCAAGGACATCGTCAACTTCCACGCCCTGTTCTGGCCGGCGATGCTCGAAGGCGCGGGCTACCGCAAGCCTACCGGGATCAACGTGCACGGCTACCTGACCGTCAACGGCCAGAAGATGTCCAAGTCCCGCGGCACCTTCATCAAGGCCCGGACCTACCTCGACCACCTGTCGCCCGAGTACCTGCGCTACTACTACGCGTCCAAGCTGGGCAAGGGCGTCGACGACCTCGACCTGAACCTCGACGACTTCGTGCAGAAGGTCAACTCGGACCTGGTCGGCAAGGTGGTGAACATCGCCAGCCGTTGCGCCGGTTTCATCCACAAGGGCAACGCCGGTGTGCTGGTCGCGGGCGATGCCGCTCCCGAGCTGACCGAGGCCTTCCGCGCCGCGGCCCCGAGCATCGCCGATGCCTACGAGAGCCGCGACTTCGCCCGCGCCATGCGCGAGATCATGGCCCTGGCCGACCGCGCCAACGCCTGGATCGCCGACAAGGCGCCATGGGCCCTGGCCAAGCAGGAAGGCAAGCAGGATGAAGTCCAGGCCGTCTGCGCCGCGGGTATCAACCTGTTCCGCCAGTTGATCATCTTCCTCAAGCCGGTGCTGCCGCTGCTGGCCGCCGATGCCGAGGCGTTCCTCAACGTCCCGCCGCTGACCTGGAACGATCACGCCAACCTGCTGGCCAACCATCAACTGAACGCGTTCAAGCCGCTGATGACCCGTATCGACCCGGCAAAAGTGCAGGCGATGACCGACGCTTCGAAGGAAGATCTCGCCGCCAGCCAGACCGACACCGGCAGCGCCGCGCCGAAGGGCAACGGCGAACTGGCCAAGGACCCGCTGTCGCCGGAGATCGAATTCGACACGTTCGCCGCAGTCGATCTGCGCGTCGCGCTGATCGTCAAGGCCGAGGCGGTCGAGGGTGCGGACAAGCTGCTGCGCCTGACCCTGGACATCGGTGACGAACAGCGCAACGTGTTCTCCGGAATCAAGAGCGCCTATCCGAACCCGGCCGAGCTGGAAGGTCGCCTGACCATGATGATCGCCAACCTCAAGCCGCGCAAAATGCGTTTCGGCATCTCCGAGGGCATGGTCATGGCCGCAGGCCCCGGCGGCGAGGAAATCTACCTGCTGAGCCCGGACAGCGGTGCCAAGCCTGGCCAGCGGATCAAGTAACGCTGTCCTGCCTGACCTCGCGGGCCACGATCTTCGTGGCCCGCGACGTTTCATAGCTAGTACGGCCCGTTCGCTTGCCGGATAATTCACGCCATACGCTTGCCCGGCACGATCAATGACCGACCTCCTTCTCACCCTCGTCAGCGCCGCCCTGATCAACAACGTCGTGTTGCACTGGCCGCTGGGCGTCGATCCGTTGCTGCAGGACACCCGGGGCGAGCGCCGCCGGCTGCATGCCCTGGGCATCGCCACCACCTGGGTGATGCTGGTCGCCACCCTGCTGAACCATGGCCTCTATCACCTGGTATTGCTGCCGCTGCAGTTGGGCGCCTTGCAAGTATTGGTGTTCCTGCCCATCAGCTTCGCCCTGATCGGCCCGAGCCTGAAGCTGCTGGCGCGCTGGCTGCCCGACCTGCCGTTCGAACGGCTGTGGCCGCTGCTGCTGACCAACGCCGGCATTCTCGGCGTGGCCCTGATCGCCACGCAGGACGACCACGGCCCAGGGCAGGCGGCGCTGTCGAGCCTGGGTGGCGGCCTGGGTTTCTGGCTGGTCCTGGTCTTGTTCCACGACCTGCGCCGGCGTACCTATCATGAAGAAGTGCCCCTGCCGTTTCGCGGGCTGCCGATCGAACTGATCAGCGCCGGCCTCATGGCCCTGGCCTTTCTCGGTTTCAACGGACTGTTCAAGTCATGAGTCTGATTCAACACATCGACGCGCTGCTGCCGCAGACCCAATGCGGCAAATGCGGCCATCAGGGCTGCAAACCCTACGCCGAAGGCATCGCCAACGGTGAAGCGATCAACAAATGCCCGCCGGGCGGCAGTGAAACCATCGCCGCCCTGGCCAGCCTGTTGCGCGTACCGGTCCTGGAACTGGATACGGAACGCGGCACCGCACCGGCCCAGGTCGCGTTCATCCGCGAAGCCGAGTGCATCGGCTGCACCAAGTGCATCCAGGCCTGCCCGGTGGACGCCATCGTCGGTGCCGCCAAGCTGATGCACACGGTCATCCTCGACGAATGCACCGGTTGCGATCTGTGCGTGGCGCCCTGTCCGGTGGACTGCATCGAAATGCGCCCGCTGCCGGCCAATGTCGTCCCCATTATCGGCGGGTTGGCCCATGACGCCGGGCAACAGCAGGCTCGCAGCGAAAAACGCGCCCGCGCCCGGCGCCGCTTCGACCGGCACAACGCCCGGCTGCAGGGCGAGGAACAACGACGCAATGCCGAGCGCCAGGCCAGGGCGGCGCGCCCGGCGCAAACCGACCACACGGCGAACGATCCGGTCAAGGCCGCCCTGGAACGGGTCAAGGCGCAAAAGGCCCTGGACTCCGATGCCGCGCTGAAAAAGGCCAGGATCGACGTGGCCATGAGCCGTGCGCAATTGAACAAATCCCTGAAGGCCTTCGGCCATCCACCGACTGCCGAGCAGGCCGCACAACTGGTGGTGCTGCAGCAACAGTTCGAAGCCGCGGAGCTGGCCCTTGCCCGCCTGGAAAGCGCCGCTGCCGCCAACCCGGCGCCCGCGATGCCCCAGGATGCCGAACTCAAGCGCGCCAAGATCCAGCTGGCCATGCGCCGCGCCGAGTTGAAGAAGGCCGAGGCGAATGCGGCGCCAGCCGAGCAGGTCGCCCTCCTCAGCGCCGCGCTCGCACAGGCCGAGCGCGACCTGCATGCCGCCGAGGATGCCTCCGGGAAGCCGGCCCCCGATCTGGTTCGTATCGAAAAAAGGCCGATCGATCAGCAGCTCAGGGCCCTTAAAACTGAACTGGCCTATGCCCGTGCCGAACTTGGCAAACTGCAGCGCCGCCCTGATACCTCGGCACAGGAGCTGAGCGACGCCCAACGCAGGCTCGAGGAGGCCCAGCGCCAGGTCAATGCCCATGTTGCGCCCTGACCAGCCGGACAGGCGCATCCGACAGGCCATGCAGTGGGTGCTGCTCGCCACGTTGCCCGGCGCGCTGGTGCTGTTCGGGCTGTATGGCTGGGGCGTGCCGATCAATCTGCTGCTGTGCGCGAGCACCGCACTGCTGACCGAAGCCGCTGTGCTGCGGCTGCGCGCACGTCCGCTGCGGCCCGCGTTGCAGGACGGCAGCGCGCTGGTCAGCGCCACCCTTCTCGGCCTGGCGCTGCCACCCTACGCGCCGTGGTGGCTGGCGGTGTTCGCCAGCGCTGGCGCCCTGCTGGCGGGCAAGCACCTGTACGGCGGCATCGGCAGGAATCCCTTCAACCCGGCGATGCTCGGTTATGCACTGGCGCTGGTGAGTTTCCCGCAGCCGATGACACACTGGCCGGCGCCCCATGGGCTGGACCTGCTCGGCGGCCTGCAGCAGGTATTCGGCCTGCATCTGCCCGGCCAGCCCGACGCCTGGGCCCAGGCGACCGCCCTCGACAGCCTGCGGCTCAATAAAAGCCTGACCATGGAAGAACTGTTCGCCAGCCATGCCGCTTTCGGCCGTTGGGGCGGCAAGGGCACCGAGTGGGTCAACCTGGCCTTTCTCGCCGGCGGCCTGTTGCTGTTGAAACAGAAGGTTTTCAGTTGGCATGCCCCGGTCGGGATGCTGGCGGGTCTGTTCCTCGCCAGCCTGATCGGCTGGAACGGCAGCGGTTCGGATTCCAACGGCTCGCCGCTGTTTCACCTGTTGAGCGGCGCGACCATGCTCGCAGCCTTCTTCATCGTCACCGAACCGGTCTCAGGCCCTTCTGGTGCCAGGGCCCGCCTGCTGTTTGGTGCCGGGGTCGGGCTGCTCACCTACCTTATCCGCACCTGGGGTGCATACCCCGATGGCGTGGCCTTCGCCGTGCTGTTGATGAACCTGGCGGTGCCGGCGCTGGAGCGCTGGTCGGTCCCTCGTGACGAGCGCAGCACGCCATGAACAGAACCGGCTCGCTGGTGATGGTGATCGCCCTGGCAGCGCTGCTTGCGGGCCTGGTCTGGGAGCTGCAGCGACAGGTGACACCGCGCATCCAGGCGCAGCAACTGGCAGTCCAGACGCGAGCGCTGTCCCAGGTGCTCCCGCCCGGTGAATACGAGCGCCAGTCGCTGGCATTGGACGCCAGTGAGCTGGCCCATAGCAGCCTGACTCAAGGCTATCGGATGCGGCTGCACGGAAAGCCGGTGGCCATCGTGTTCCAGAGCAGAACCCGGGGTTACGGTGGGCCGCTCGAATTGCTGGTCGGTATCGACACGAACGGCAGACTGCTGGGCGTGAAAACCCTGTCGCAGCGGGAAACGCCCGGGCTGGGTGCCAGGATCGCCGAGGACGGCGGCGCCTGGCTGGGCACCTTTCTCGGCAAGTCACGCACGGATACTCCCGACACGGCGTGGAAGCTGAAAAGGGACGGTGGCCAGTTCGACCAGATGGCCGGTGCCACGATCACCTCGCGGGCGGCGGTCGATGCGACCCATGACGCCCTGCGCTACTTCGACGAGCACCGCGGGCAACTGCTGGGAGAGCCGGACCAATGAATAGAAGCACGCTGCTGCCCGGCTCATTGATGCTTGCCCCCCTGCTCGGAGCCAGCGACTCGCTGATCAAGGCCGCGTCCCTGTGGCTGGCAAGCCTGCTGGTGGCCGTACTCTATGGCGCATCGAGCCGCGCCCTGAAACCCTGGCTCAATCCAGGCCTGGCGTGGCCGGCGCAGACCCTGCTCGCCGCTGCCAGCGCCAGCCTGGTCTCGCTGGGACTGCAGGTCTGGTCCTGGGAATTGCAGCAGGCCCTTGGCTTCTACCTGGCCCTGCTTGGCGTGCAATGCCTGGCGCTGGAACATCTGGGCTTTTTCCGCGCAGGCGGGTTGAGAGAGAATATTCATCTGTTCGCCGGCTTCGGCGCCCTGTCGATCTGCCTGGGGCTGCTGCGCGAACTGCTGGCGGACGGCACGCTGTTCGCCCACCTGCAATGGTGGATCGGCTCGGCGCCCCCAGAGCCTGTCAGGGTATTCGCCGCAGCGAGCGGCTTGCGCCTGGCCGGGCTGATGCCAGGGGCGTTTCTCCTGCTCGGTCTGCTGCTGGCCCTGAAACAAGCCTGGACCCTGCGTTCAACCTCACACCGAGTGCTTCCAAGGAAATGACTGCCCCATGAATGCCGCCAAACGCCTGGAAATTTTCCGTCGGCTCCACGAAGACAATCCGGAACCCAAGACCGAACTGGCGTACTCGTCACCGTTCGAGTTGCTGATTGCCGTGATTCTTTCCGCCCAGGCCACCGACGTCGGCGTGAACAAGGCGACGGCTCGGCTGTACCCGGTCGCCAATACCCCCGAAGCGATCTACGCGCTGGGGGTCGAAGGGCTGTCCGAGTACATCAAGACCATCGGCCTGTATAACAGCAAGGCAAAAAACGTCATCGAAACCTGCCGACGGCTGATCGAGCTGCATGGCAGCGAGGTGCCGCAAACCCGTGAAGCCCTGGAGGCATTACCCGGGGTTGGCCGCAAGACCGCCAACGTGGTGCTCAATACCGCCTTCCGGCAGCCGACCATGGCGGTCGACACGCATATTTTCCGGGTCAGCAACCGCACGGGGCTGGCACCCGGGAAGAACGTGCTGGAAGTGGAAAAACAATTGATGAAATTCGTGCCTAAACAGTACCTGCTCGACTCCCATCATTGGCTGATCCTGCTCGGCCGCTACGTTTGCCAGGCCCGAAAGCCGCGCTGTGGCAGTTGCCGAATCGAGGATCTGTGCGAATACAAGCACAAGACATCCGACGATTGAGCCTCCATTACTATTATTGATAAGTCGATTGAAAAAATCTTTTTTACCCGATCGTTAATTATCGATATAAGGAGCGCCAACGGCAGTCTTAGCCCGGAGTTGACTTTATGAGTACCGATAAAGAAGCGCTGGATATAGAGGACGACCTGATGCAGGTCGATCCGGACGAAACGGAGCCTCAAGTAGAGGTGGCGAAGACCAATCTGAGCAAGCGTCGTACCATCGACAACCTGCTGGAAGAACGCCGCCTGCAAAAGCAGCTGGCTGATTACGATTTCGACCTGTAGTAACGTGCCCCTCTCATCAAAAGCCTCCTGTTCGGAGGCTTTTGGCTATGACGACAGGCATGTCGTCCCGCCCTCATCACTCTGACCTTGCCAACGCCTCCCCCACACTGCCGGAACGGCGATCAAACCAGACCATTACGCTGGGCGAGTTCGATCAGGTCGACCAGGGAACGGGCATTCAGCTTCAACAGCAGACGTGTCTTGTAGGTACTCACGGTCTTGTTGCTCAGGAACATGCCATCAGCGATTTCCTTGTTGCTCTTCCCCCTGGCCAGTTGTTGCAGCACCATCATCTCGCGGCCGGACAACCGGTTGACCATATCCGCCTCACTGGCATTGCCCATGCTGGAACGCACGGTATGCAATGCCTGGTTGGGGAAATAACTGTAGCCGGAAAGAACGGCCTTGATGGCGCTGAGCATCTCGGTCAGGTCCTGCTGCTTGCACACGTAACCGGCAGCTCCCGCCTGCATGCAACGCATGGAGAAATGACCGGGAGCCTGCGAAGTCAGCACCAGCACCTTGAAAGAGAGCCCCATGGAAGTTAGACGGGCAATCACTTCAAGCCCATCCAGCTTGGGAATTCCTATATCGAGTATAACTATGTCCGGCGTATGCTCTCGCGCCAGTTGCAAGGCGTCCACGCCGTTATCCGTCTCCGCGATGACTTCGTATCCATGCCGTTCCATCAGCATACGTACGGCAAGACGAATGACGGGATGATCATCCACGATCAGCACTTTATTCATGGGCAAGTCCAAATTTCGCTGTTCGAATTTTCAGAATCAGCACAATAGCCTAGTCACAACCTCCTGGGCATAGCACCTACCCCAGGCAGTATCAGCCAAAGACCTTCCCTACAAACAACAAGGAATTGCCCTACAAAAAAAGCACCACAAGAAAAGTACCGTTTTCAGGAACGAGGTGATGACGCCCCCATTCGGAGATTCTGCGCTACAAGCCCCTGGCTCGCTGCATGGATATCGCCTCATGAAGCGGAAAAAGAAACCAATAAACAAAATGAACAAACATACGACTCACGACACCTTGCTTATTACACATCAACCTTAGAGATACCAGGCATTGAATGTCTATTGGTTTTCTGCAACAAGAAATAACCCACTCACCTGCGGCAACCCCCCACGCGCCCTCTCACAAGACCGTTTCCAGTGCCAACCGGCCTTGCCTCGGGCACCACAGTCGACCGTCACACCTGAATCGATGTCGCGCCAGGGCCTGGGCCACGCAATAAACATGTTTATCATTTGATGACACAAGCTCGGCCAAAAAGCGTTTATCTGTCAATCAGGAACCCGGCTGGACGAGCCTCGGCGAGGCCCGACAGAAAAGACTGTGCTCCGGTACCAGATAAATCTTTGCAAAAGGATAATTAAAAACATTCAAAAAAAATCATAACAAAACAGCACCAAGACAATTTACGTCCACACCAACCTCAACTTAAAGAAACGGACTACATCACCAAAAGAACGCTTACCAAAACATTAAAACTTGCCAACCGAAAAAGTTACCGGCAACTGAGCAACATGCTTTTCCCTTGCAGGCAAAAATTTCTCCCGCTAGCTTTTTTGAAAACAGGAACCGCCTCGACCCGGTCCCCTCGCAGGAAAATCCATTACAGCCTATCCACTTCCACGAGCAGGCTATATATTATGAAAAACGCAAAAATAAACAAAGAGAACACTCCCTGTAAACCTCACGAACTGGAACTGGCCATCAGCGAGTTCATCAAAAGCGGTGGAACGATAGATACCAGCGCAAAAAAAGAGTCACCCACCAACAATCGAACAGCAGCAGGCTGTTCGGAAAAAACCACTGAAACAGAGGAGGACTACACAAAGAAAGTTGAACTTCTGAAAGACCTGATAACGAAGGGCGCAGGCATTTATGCCTTGCAATATTCGTTGAAGATGAACAAGGAAGAAATAAAAAGAATGGCCCGGGATCAGGGGCTGAAAATCGCCCAGCGACGCCCGTTGGCGGCTGCCAGGAGGTACCGCCATCCCCAGCCGGACGTTGGCGACCTGCAGGATGATGACGTGATCGCCGGCCATGCCATGCACTACGCGGCATTGGGATACACCGCCCAGGAGATTGCCCAGACGCTGGAGTTGAGTGTGCGCCAGGTGTGGGAACTGGCGAAGAACTACCGCTTCGGGCTCCACCATCAACGGGAGGAGCACCCGGATTGACCCCTGGCACCGCCTGTTCGCGCCAGATCAGCCTTATCTCTCCCGCCGCATACCTCAACCAGCAGGCCGAACGAGAAGATGCCCCCGAGGCGCACTCCGCCTACTGTTCACGACGCAAAAAAAACCCGGCCTGCATGGCCGGGTTCTTTTCAGGCAGGCACTGGATCAGAACAGCTTGCGGCCCTTGTTCGCGGCAATGCGCATGCGCAACGCGTTGAGCTTGATGAAGCCGGCAGCATCGGCCTGGTTGTAGGCGCCGCCATCTTCCTCGAAGGTTGCGATGTTGGCATCGAACAACGACTCGTCGGACTTGCGGCCGGTCACGATCACGTTGCCCTTGTACAGCTTCAGGCGAACCACGCCGTTCACGTGAACCTGCGAAGCGTCGATCATCTGTTGCAGCATCAGACGCTCAGGGCTCCACCAGTAGCCGGTGTAGATCAGGCTGGCGTACTTGGCCATCAGCTCATCCTTGAGGTGAGCGACTTCGCGGTCCAGGGTGATCGACTCGATCGCCCGGTGCGCGCGCAGCATGATGGTACCGCCAGGGGTTTCGTAGCAGCCGCGGGACTTCATGCCCACGTAGCGGTTCTCGACGATGTCGAGACGACCGATACCGTGTGCGCCACCGATACGGTTCAGGGTCGCCAGCACGGTGGCCGGGGTCATTTCGACGCCATCCAGCGCAACGATGTCGCCGTTGCGGTAGGTCAGTTCCAGATACTGCGGCTTGTCGGGAGCGTTCTCCGGGGAGACGGTCCAACGCCACATGTCTTCTTCGTGCTCGGTCCAGGTGTCTTCCAGCACGCCGCCTTCATAGGAGATGTGCAGCAGGTTGGCATCCATCGAGTACGGCGATTTCTTCTTGCCATGACGTTCGATCGGGATGGCGTGCTTTTCAGCGTAATCCATCAGTTTCTCACGGGACAGCAGGTCCCATTCGCGCCACGGAGCGATCACTTTCACACCCGGCTTGAGCGCGTAGGCGCCCAGCTCGAAACGCACCTGGTCGTTACCCTTGCCGGTGGCTCCGTGGGAAATGGCGTCGGCGCCGGTTTCGTTGGCGATTTCGATCAGGCGCTTGGCGATCAGCGGACGCGCGATGGAAGTACCCAGCAGGTACTCGCCTTCGTAGACGGTGTTGGCACGGAACATCGGGAAGACGAAATCGCGTACGAACTCTTCGCGCAGGTCGTCGATATAGATCTCTTTGACGCCCATGGCCTGCGCCTTGGCACGAGCCGGCTCGACCTCTTCGCCCTGACCCAGGTCAGCGGTGAAGGTCACCACTTCACAGTTATAAGTATCTTGCAGCCACTTGAGGATCACCGAAGTGTCCAGGCCGCCGGAATACGCGAGAACGACCTTTTTTACGTCGGCCATGCCATCACTCCACGGGGGGTTGTACGGAAAGGCCCGATTCTACCGACCCGGTTCGTGGTTTTACAGAGGCGCGACAGCCAAGGATGTCAATGCGACAGATACTGTCGGGAGCGCGACGAGAACAGCCGTTTCAGGAAGTTTTCGCCGCACTGCCAGCCGCTGCGGTCGGTGCCGGCTTTTCGGCTGGCTTCTCGGGCGTCGGCGCAGCGGGCGCTGCCGCGGCGGGAGCGGGTGCGGCGGGAGCCTCCGGGGCACGTTCAAGGTGGATGTTGACCCGACGGTTCTTCGCCCGGTTGGCGGGATTGGTGTTGGGCACCAGCGGGTAACGCTCGCCATGGAAACGCATGACGATCTGCGACTCCGGAATACCGGCCGCCTTGAAGAAATCCATCACCGCCAGCGCACGTCGACGTGACAGGTCGCGGTTGGTCAGGCGGTTGCCGCTGTTGTCCGAATGGCCGTCGAGCTCGATGTGATTGACGGTCGGATCGGCCTTCATGAAGTCCAGCATCACCTGCAATTGGGCCTTGGCCTGGGCGTTGAGCTCGATGCCGCCATCCGGAAAACCGACCTCGGCCTGCTTGATCTGCTCGAAATTCTTCGGCAGCAGCTTGGCGGTACAGCTCTGGAAGTCGCTGTAGGCCTGGTTGAACTTCACCGGCAACAGGCGCACCTCGGAAACCCCGCCCTCACGGGAATAGTGACGGACCAACGGGCTACGGCCTTCGAGCAGCCCATGGAACAGGCCGCCGGCCTGGCCCTGGGAACTGTTGAACAGCACATCGCCATTGCCGATTTTCACCGAGCCCAGGTTGATGTCGCCGCGCCCGGGCTGCCAGGGCGCCGCCGCGGCCAGCAGGGTCGCCGAACCGCCGCCGAACAGGTGGTTATTGGACTTGAGCCGGAAAATCGCCTGCTCGCCCGCGCGTCGCACGAACTCGCCGGCACCGAAGTCGGTGATCGGCTGAGTCAGCCGACACTCGAATTTGTCCCCTTCCACCTTCCATTCGATGCTTTCCAGACGGGTCTGGAAAGTCAACGCCATGGCCGGCAGGCTGGCAAACATACTGAGCAGGGCTAAATAACGCTGGCGCACGGGAGGCTCCAATGGTTCTACGGCTGTGAGACTGACGTACCGGTTCTACGCCATACCTTCGGGATATCGGTTGCATCCGGCAAAACTTGATAGCGAGTGCCTGAGAGAGTCTTTTCCGGTAGCATTCCCCTGAGTTCGACCCGCCTGGAATCCCCAATGTCCGACCGCCTGACCCTGCTGCGTCCCGACGACTGGCATATCCATCTTCGCGATGGTGCTGCGTTACCCCACACTGTTGCGGATGTTGCGCGCACCTTTGGTCGCGCCATCATCATGCCAAACCTGGTGCCACCGGTGCGCGATGCCGACGAAGCCGACGCCTATCGCCAGCGCATTCTCGCGGCGCGGCCAGCCGGCAGCCGTTTCGAGCCGCTGATGGTGCTCTACCTCACCGACCGCACCCAACCCGAGCAGATCCGCGCCGCCAAGGCCAGTGGTTTCGTCTACGCGGCCAAGCTGTACCCGGCTGGCGCGACCACCAACTCGGACTCCGGCGTGACCAGCGTGGACAAGATCTTCCCCGTCCTGGAGGCCATGGCCGAAGTCGGCATGCCGCTGCTGGTGCACGGTGAAGTGACCCGTAGCGAGGTCGACGTGTTCGACCGCGAGAAACAATTCATCGACGAGCACATGAGTCGTGTGGTCGAGCGCTTCCCGACGTTGAAGGTGGTGTTCGAGCACATCACCACGGCCGACGCGGTCCAGTTCGTCAACGCGGCGTCGGGCAACGTCGGCGCGACCATCACCGCCCACCACCTGCTGTACAACCGCAACCACATGCTGGTGGGTGGCATTCGGCCGCATTACTACTGCCTGCCGATCCTCAAGCGCAATACGCACCAGTCGGCCCTGCTCGACGCCGCCACCAGCGGCAGCGAGAAGTTCTTCCTCGGCACCGACTCGGCGCCCCACGCCCAGCACGCCAAGGAAGCCGCCTGCGGCTGCGCCGGTTGCTACACCGCCTATGCGGCCATCGAGCTGTATGCCGAGGCGTTCGAGCAGCGTAATGCCCTGGACAAGCTCGAAGGGTTTGCCAGCCTGCACGGCCCGCGCTTCTACGGCCTGGCGCCGAACAGCGAGCGCATCACCCTGGTTCGCGAAGAGTGGACCGCCCCCGCCAGCCTGCCGTTTGGCGAGCTGTCCGTGATCCCGCTGCGCGCCGGTGAAAAACTGCGCTGGCGCCTGCTGGAGGAAACCCTGTGAGTGATGATCATTTCGACGACGAACTGGAGGGCAACGGTGCTTCAGGTGGCCCCCGCCACCCGATGGCCGCACGCTTTCGCGGCTACCTGCCAGTGGTCGTCGACGTAGAGACCGGTGGCTTCAACGCCGCCACCGACGCCCTGCTGGAAATCGCCGCGACCACCATCGGCATGGACGAAGATGGCTTCGTGTTCCCCGAGCACACCTACTTCTTCCGGGTCGAGCCGTTCGAAGGTGCCAACATCGAGGCGGCGGCCCTGGAGTTCACCGGGATCAAGCTCGATCACCCGCTGCGCATGGCGGTCAGCGAGGAAACCGCGCTGACCGACATCTTCCGCGGCGTACGCAAGGCACTCAAGGCCAACGGTTGCAAGCGGGCGATCCTGGTCGGCCACAACAGCAGCTTCGACCTCGGCTTCCTCAACGCCGCGGTGGCGCGCCTGGACATGAAGCGCAACCCGTTTCACCCGTTCTCCAGCTTCGACACCGCCAGCCTGGCCGGCCTCGCCTACGGCCAGACCGTACTGGCCAAGGCCTGCCAGGCCGCCGGTATCGATTTCGATGGTCGCGAGGCCCACTCGGCCCGCTACGACACCGAGAAGACCGCCGAGCTGTTCTGCGGCATCGTCAACCGCTGGAAGGAAATGGGCGGCTGGGAAGACTTCAACGACTGATCCCGCCCGAACGAAACGCGCCCATGAAAAAACCGGCCCTGAGGCCGGTTTTTTTGTCCGTGAAGCGGCGGCTTACAGCTTGCCGGCGTTCTCGGTCAGGTAGGCGGCAACGCCTTCTGGCGAGGCGTTCATGCCCTTGTCGCCTTTTTTCCAGTTGGCTGGGCAGACTTCGCCGTGCTCTTCGTGGAACTGCAGGGCGTCGACCAGACGGATCAGCTCTTCCATGTTACGGCCCAGTGGCAGGTCGTTGACGATCTGCGAGCGGACGATGCCCTTGTCGTCGATCAGGAAGGCGCCACGGAAAGCCACGCCGCCTTCGGACTCGACGTCGTAGGCCTGGGCGATTTCGTGCTTCAGGTCGGCAGCCATGGTGTACTTGACCTTGCCGATGCCGCCGTCGTTGATGGCGGTGTTGCGCCAGGCGTTGTGGGTGAAGTGCGAGTCGATGGACACGGCAACCACTTCGACGTTACGCGCCTGGAAGTCCGCCATGCGGTGGTCCAGGGCGATCAGCTCGGATGGGCAGACGAAGGTGAAGTCCAGCGGGTAGAAGAACACCAGGCCGTATTTGCCCTTGATGGCCGAGGACAGGGTGAAGCTGTCGACGATTTCGCCATTGCCCAGTACGGCCGGCACGGTGAAGTCGGGGGCTGGTTTGCCTACGAGTACGCTCATTGGATATCTCCTGGTGATAGTCACGTTCAGAACGAGGTCGGTGCAAGGATGCCCCCTTTAAGCGACAAGCCTATGACGCGACGACCTCGTGTCCTTGGAACCCACCATCATACACCGCGTTTTTTGACGCTCCTAAACGGTTTTTGCAAAGCCGTCCCCCTATGGCCCGCACGCCATTCGTCAGACGGTATTCGAATCGCCGAAATGCCCGCCCAAACCACTTTGACAATCATTCTCGTTAACATTAAGATCAACGGCAATCGAGTTCCAACCAGCGACGGTTCCCACCCTATGTACGTTTGCCTCTGCAATGGCGTTACCGACGGACAAATCCGCGATGCGATCTTCGAAGGCTGCTGCAGCTACCGTGAAGTACGCCAGGCGACCGGCGTTGCCAGCCAATGCGGCAAGTGTGCCTGCCTGGCCAAGCAGGTGGTCCGTGAAACGCTGACCGAACTGCAAAGCAGCCAGGCCGCCCTGCCCTATGCCGTAGAATTTTCTGCCGCATAAAAACAGCGAATTTTAAGGAACCGGACTTGGTGTCCGGTTTTTTTATGTCCGCAATTCAATTGCTTAGCGGCATAACGCAGAATAAAAACATTCTTATTCCGATTAATTTTCATATATTATTCAATAACTTAGGTTTGACACTCGAAGTTGCCGGGATCAAACTCCGCCCTATAGACAGCGATTACAGGGCAGGACCCCATCATGCAAGGCGATAAAGTAGTCATCCAGCAGCTCAACAAGATCCTTGCCAATGAGCTGATCGCGATCAACCAGTACTTCCTGCACGCGCGGATGTATGAGGACTGGGGCCTGAACAAGCTGGGCAAGCACGAGTACCACGAGTCCATCGACGAGATGAAACACGCGGACAAGCTGATCAAGCGCATCCTGTTCCTGGAAGGCATCCCCAACGTACAGGATCTGGGCAAGCTGCTCATCGGCGAGAACACCCGTGAAATGCTTGAGTGCGACCTGAAGCTCGAACGAAAGGGCCACGTGGACTTGAAAGAGGCGATTGCCTGCTGCGAGAAACACAATGACTTCGGCAGCCGCGAACTGCTGGAAGATATCCTCGAATCCGAAGAAGAGCATATCGACTGGCTGGAAACCCAGCTGGGCCTGATCGACAAGATCGGGATTGAAAACTACCTGCAATCGCAGATGGGCGACGAGTAAAAACGTCCCCCCAATAAAAAGCCCCGCCCTCTTGTCGAGAGGCGGGGCTTTTTATTGAGCGTCAGAAACGGTGTCGCCAGGGCTTGCTCGCCAAGGGGTTGGCCTCGGCAAGCCCGACGTCGCCACCGCCGATCAGGCCTCGGTCTTGGCCGCGGCTTTCTGGGCAGCGTCCTTGATCAGGGTCTGCAGTTCGCCGTTGGCGAACATCTCGGCCATGATGTCGCTGCCGCCGACCAGCTCACCGGCTACCCACAGTTGCGGGAAGGTCGGCCAGTTGGCGTACTTGGGCAGGTTGGCGCGGATTTCCGGGTTCTGCAGGATGTCCACGTAGGCGAACTTCTCGCCACAACCCATGACCGCCTGCGCGGCTTTCGCGGAGAAGCCACACTGAGGGGCATTCGGCGAGCCTTTCATGTAAAGCAGAATGGTGTTGTTGGCAATCTGCTCTTTAATCGTTTCGATGATATCCATGGAACACCTCGGCAAAAACTTTCCGACTCGGTTGTCGGCACGGTGAGGCATTGTATCGGAAAGCCGAGCGCGCTGCTCGGTCTCCCCGATGATAATCGCATGAACCTGGCCCCCTGCGGCCCGACAGCACGGCCCTCAAGCCGCGACCACCCGTACCGGTACGCCATTCAACGCCGCATTGCCCGATACCCGGTCCACCTGCCGCTCATCGGTCAGGTCATTGGCACTGGAGCCCGGCTGGCCGCTGGCGATCGCCATCTGCACGCCCGGGCGCGCATGCCCCCAGCCATGGGGCAGGCTCACCACCCCCGGCATCATCTCGACGCTGGCTACCACCTCGACCTCGATCGTCCCGACCCGTGAACTGACCCGCACCCGCTGCCCGTCTTCGAGCCTGCGGCTGGCCAGGTCATCCGGGTGCATCAGCAACTGGTGCCGCGGCTTGCCCTTCACCAGGCGATGGTAGTTGTGCATCCAGGAGTTGTTGCTGCGCACATGGCGGCGCCCGATCATCAACAACTCCCCCGCCTGCGGCAGTTGTTGCGCGGCAAAACGCTCCAGGTCGGCGAGAATTTCCGGTGGCGCGGCCCGAACACGCTGTTCGGGTGTCTTCAAGCGCTTGCCGAGGTTGGGCCTGAGCGCGCCAAGATCGAGCCCGTGGGGGTGCTCGGCGAGCCGCTGTACCGACAGTTTGTACTCGGAGCCGTCGCCATAGCGCCCCAGGCGCAGGCCCATATCGATCATCTGCGCCGGTGGCAGCGTCGGCTTCAGTTCCTTGCCGGTACGGGCGGCAAACGCCCTGGCCAGGCCAACGAAGATCTCCCAGTCATGCAGGGCCCCTTCGGGCTTGGCCAGGATCGCCCGATTGAAGCGCGTGACGTTACGTACGGCGAACAGGTTGAACGTGGTGTCGTAGTGATCGTTCTCCAACGCCGAGGTCGACGGCAGGATCAGATCGGCGTACCGGGTGGTCTCGTTGATGTACAGGTCGATGCTGACCATGAACTCCAGACCGGCGAGCGCCTGTTCCAACTGTCGGCCATTGGGCGTCGACAGCACCGGGTTGCCGGCCACCGTCACCAGTGCCCGCACCTGCCCTTCGCCGGGCGTGAGCATTTCCTCGGCCAGCGCCGATACCGGCAACTCACCGCCATACTCCGGCAAGCCGGAAACCCGGCTCTGCCAACGATTGAAATGCCCGCCGCCGGTGGAGGCCACCAGATCCAGCGCCGGCTCGGTGCACAAGGCACCACCCACCCGGTCAAGATTGCCGGTCACCAGGTTGAGCAGTTGCACCAGCCAATGACAGAGAGTGCCGAAGGCCTGGGTGGAAACGCCCATCCGCCCATAGCAGACCGCCTTGTCCGCCGCGGCGAAATCCCGCGCCAACTGCCGGATCTGCTCGGCGGGGATGGCGCACAGCGGGCTCATCGCCTGCGCCGTGAACGGCGCCACTGCGGCCCGCACCTCATCCAGGCCGTCCACCGGCAGATGGCTGCCACGGGTCAGACCTTCCTCGAACAACGTGTTGAGCAGACCGAAAAGCAAGGCCGCATCGCCTCCCGGACGCACGAACAGGTGCTGGTCGGCGATGGCTGCGGTTTCACTGCGCCGCGGATCGACCACCACCAGCCTGCCGCCACGCGCCTGGATCGCCTTCAGGCGCTTCTCCACATCGGGCACGGTCATGATGCTGCCGTTGGAGGCCAATGGATTGCCACCGAGAATCAACATGAAGTCGGTGTGATCGATGTCGGGAATCGGCAGCAGCAGTCCGTGGCCGTACATCAGGTAACTGCTCAGGTGCTGCGGCAACTGGTCGACCGAAGTCGCGGAGAAGCGGTTGCGGGTCTTGAGCAGCCCGAGGAAGTAGTTGCTGTGGGTCATCAGCCCGTAGTTATGCACACTCGGGTTGCCCTGGTAGGTCGCCACGGCATTCGGCCCATGCTGTTGCTGGATCGCGGCCAGGCGCTCGGCCACCAGATCGAAGGCCTGCTCCCAGCCGATCGGCTGCCATTGCTCACCCTCCCGCAGCATCGGCTGGCGAAGGCGATCAGGGTCGTTCTGGATATCCTGCAACGCCACCGCCTTGGGGCAGATATGGCCACGACTGAACGTGTCCAGAGCATCCCCCTTGATCGAGGTGATTTGAACCTGATCGGCAGTGGTGGTGGTTTCGATGGTCAGGCCGCAAATGGCTTCGCACAGATGGCAGGCACGGTGGTGAAGAGTCTTGGTCATGGCCAGTCTCTGTCTTGTTCTGGGCAGCCCGACAGGCTGCGGAAACAGAACTATGGCCCGTGGCGGACAGGCCTGCCAGCGACGTTCGTCTTGTGAATCGGGGAGTATCAGGCGAGCCGATGGCGCCTGCGGGGATCAGGACAGGGGCAACCTGGGGGTGGACTGCATCTGGATTTCCTGGACGGTCTGGACCTGCTCGTGGGCCACCTGCACGCCGGTCAGTTCGCCGATCAACCGCCAATGTTCGTCGAGGCCGGAGCTGATGGTGGCCATGCGATCGATCATTCGTCGTCCGGACGCACGCGTGACTTCGTCGTCACTGCGCAACAATTCGAAAGACATTGCGGTCACAGAGGCGGTCATATGCGTCAGCGCCTGTGCAGTCAGCCTTAGCAATTCCATGAGCTGTTGCTCTTTCGATTCCATTCCAAAGCCTCTGTGTGTCTGCAATGACACATTTATAACCTAGCCACATAGTTTAGGAAATGTTTCCGCTTTTGCCTGGCCACGCGAGCATGACCGCAAAAGATTCGACCACCGGTTCAGAAAACGACCCGCAGCCGCCTGCCGCCGCCGCGTCAATTGCCAAAGGCGGTGGCAGCCGTGTACAAATGGCACATTGCGATTATCGGTACAGGCTTGGAAAACTGTAGCAAAAAGCGCGGAAATAACCCTCGCGCCCTCGCTTCATCATTCCAAAACGAAGCCTCCTATTGGTATCACGCGACATTTTCTTATACGATCGCGTCTCCCCCTATTTCGTCGCCCCGTGCGGCTTACGCCGCAGGTCTCACCCGTTTTCCCGAAAAACCCGGTTTTGAGCATCTGCGGTCTGTTGCAAAAAGGTAGTCAATGATGAGCGCTAGGAACTTTCTCTCCCTGATGGATTGCACGCCCGCTGAACTGGCCGGGCTGATTCGTCGAGGCATCGAGCTGAAGGACCTGCGTGATCGAAGTGTCCTGTTCGAGCCGCTCAAGGGCCGTATTCTCGGGATGATCTTCGAGAAATCCTCGACACGTACCCGGGTCTCGTTCGAAGCCGGCATGATCCAGCTGGGCGGCCAGGCGATCTTCCTGTCGCCGCGCGACACCCAACTGGGCCGTGGCGAGCCCATCGGCGACAGCGCCATCGTGCTGTCGAGCATGCTCGACGTGGTCATGCTGCGCACGTTCAAGCACAGCACCCTGACCGAGTTCGCCGCCAACTCCCGCGTACCGGTGATCAACGGCCTGTCCGACGAACTGCACCCGTGCCAGTTGCTCGCCGACATGCAGACCTTCCTCGAACATCGCGGCTCGATCCAGGGCAAGACCGTGACCTGGATCGGCGACGGCAACAACATGTGCAACAGCTACATCGAAGCGGCGATCCAGTTCGACTTCCAACTGCGTATCAGTTGCCCCGAAGGCTACGACCCGAGCCCGGCGTTGCTGGCCCAGGCCGGCGAGCGGGTACGCCTGGTCCGCGACCCACGGGAAGCGGTGCGCGGTGCACATCTGGTCAGTACCGACGTCTGGACCTCCATGGGCCAGGAAGAGGAAACCGCCAAGCGCCTGGAGCTGTTCGCGCCCCTGCAGGTCACCCGGGAACTGCTCGACCTGGCAGCCCCGGACGTCGTGTTCATGCATTGCCTGCCCGCCCACCGCGGCGAGGAAATCAGCGTCGACCTGCTCGACGACAAGCGTTCGGTCGCCTGGGACCAGGCCGAGAACCGCCTGCATGCGCAAAAGGCCCTGCTCGAGTTCCTGGTCAAGCCGGCGTACCGCCCTGCATGAGCCATTCGCTACTGCTGAATCTGCACGACCTGGCTTGCGGTTACCAGGACCAGCGAGTCGTGCAGAACCTCAACCTGCATCTCAATGCCGGCGACATCGGTTGCCTGCTGGGCCCTTCGGGTTGCGGCAAGACCACCACGCTGCGCGCCATTGCCGGTTTCGAGCCGGTCCACCAGGGCGAGATCCAGCTGGCCGGCGAGGTCATCTCCAGGGCCGGTTTCACCCTGGCCCCGGAGAAACGCCGAATCGGCATGGTATTCCAGGACTACGCTCTGTTTCCGCACCTGAGCGTCGCGCAGAACATCGCCTTCGGCATTCGCAGGCACCCGGACCTGGAGCGGATCACCGCCGAGTTGCTGGAGCTGGTGAACCTCAAGGGCCTGGGCCAGCGTTATCCCCATGAGCTTTCCGGTGGCCAGCAGCAACGCGTGGCCCTGGCCCGGGCGCTGGCACCGGAGCCGCAGTTGCTGCTGCTCGACGAACCCTTCTCCAACCTCGATGGCGAATTGCGCCGCAAGCTCAGTCACGAAGTCCGCGACATTCTCAAGCTGCGCGGCACCAGTGCGATCCTGGTCACCCATGATCAGGAAGAGGCCTTCGCCGTCAGCGATCATGTCGGGGTCTTCAAGGAAGGTCGGCTGGAGCAGTGGGATACGCCCTACAACCTCTATCACGAGCCGGCGTCGCCATTCGTCGCCAGCTTTATCGGCCAGGGCTACTTCATCCGCGGGCAGTTGCAGACGCACGAATCGGTGCAGACCGAACTGGGTGTGCTGCGTGGCAACCGCGCCTATGCCTGGCCGGCGGGCACGGCGGTGGATGTACTGCTGCGCCCGGACGACATCGTCCCGGCGCCGAAAAGTCCGCTGAAGGCGCGGGTCACCAGCAGGACGTTCCTCGGTGCCGCGACCCTCTATCGCCTGCAATTGCCCAGCGGCAGCCAACTGGAGTCGATCTTCCCCAGCCATGCCGATCACCAGCCGGGCGAGGAAGTCGGGATCCGCGTGGCCGCCGAGCACCTGGTGCTGTTTCAGGCCTAGGTCGCGTCATCGTTCTTCGCGGGCAAGCCCGCTCCCACAGGGACTTGCGCGTTTTTCGCGAGCAAGCGGCCACAACGCCGCTCTGCCGACTCAGACCAGTGTCAGCCGCCCACTGGCCACCAGGGTGGCCTGGCCGCCGATCTTCACCCGATCGCCTTCCAGCCGGCAGAACAGCTCCCCGCCCCGCGGCGAACACTGATAGGCCGTCAGCGCAGTCTTGTCCAGGCGCTGCGCCCAGTAGGGAATCAGCGCGCAATGGGTCGAGCCGGTAACGGGATCCTCGTTGATACCGATGGCCGGGGCGAAATAGCGCGAGACGAAATCATGCCGCTCGCCCGGCGCGGTGACGATCACGCCCGGCCAGGGCAGCCTGGCCACCGCCGCCCAGTCGGGCGTGCAGTCGCGCACGGCCTGTTCGGAGGGCAGCACCACGAACAACTCATTGGCCCCCAGCACATCGACCACCGGCGTACCGAGTGCCCGTTCGACCTCGACGGTGACACCGACTCCACCTGGCACCCTCACCGGGAAATCCAGCCACAACCGATCAGCCTCACGGCTGACACTCAGTGCACCGGCCTTGCAGACGAACTCGAGGGTCTCCTGCCGTTCGCCGTAGACCTCGAACAATACGAATGCGCTGGCCAGGGTGGCATGGCCGCAGAGCGGCACTTCGGTGGTCGGGGTGAACCAGCGGATACGCCAGGCAGCGCCCTCGCGGACCAGAAAGGCGGTTTCCGCCAGATTGTGCTCGGCGGCGATTTTCTGCATCAACTCATCGGCCAGCCAGGTGTCGAGCCGATAGACCATCGCCGGATTGCCGCTGAAGGGCCGTTCGCTGAAAGCATCGACCTGGTGAAATTCAAGCTGCATGACGTCCTCTCTCTCCTTGTCCAAGAGCGTCAGTGTGCTCGTTCCCCCCATCGTCGCCCAGTGACAGAACCGCTGAATTTACGCCATACAGACCGCTCAGGCGCGGCCGATGTCCGCGAACGTCGCCTGGGTATGCTCGGCCAGCAGCGCCGGAGCCAGCTCGACCTCCAGACCACGGCGTCCGGCACTGACGAAGATGGTCGCGAAACCCTGGGCGCTCTGGTCGATAAACGTGCGCAAGCGCTTCTTCTGCCCCAACGGGCTGATGCCGCCCAGTAGATAGCCCGTCGCCCGCTGGGCGGCAGCCGGGTCGGCCATCTCGACTTTCTTCACCCCGGCGGCGTGGGCCAGAGCCTTCAGATCCAGACTTCCGACGACCGGTACCACCGCCACCAGCAATTCGGCTTTTTCGCTGCTCGCCAGCAACGTCTTGAACACCTGGGCCGGCGCGAGCGCGAGCTTTTCCGCGGCCTCCAGGCCATAGGAGGCGGCTTTCGGATCATGTTCGTAACTGTGCACACGATGTTCGGCACGAACTTTTTTCAGCAGATCCAAGGCAGGCGTCATGATCAATCCTGGCAGACGGGTAGGTAAGCGCGGATTTTAGGTCATCCCTGCGCAAAAGGCTCTATTGGCGGCACGAAACCGTCTAATTCAAGGGTCAGAAATCTCGGGAGGCACCTGCAAGCTCGCCATATTCCTACAGGCCAAACAACCTCATTCACTCAATCAATAGTCACAATGTGGATAACCGTTCACTTTCGACCTTTGACAGCAGTGTTTCTTGTCTATATTTTTTCGAATCTGAAGATCATAGTCCTAATCCAGCAATACCCAGCGGTAAGTCGACTTCAGGGATGGGGATCCCCGACAGTCGATGTGAAGACCACGCCAACCACCAGGTCTGGCGTCACACAACAACAAAAATCGAGGTATCCAATGACTACCGCTCTGAAACAACCATCGCTATCGGGACAATGCATTGCCGAATTCCTCGGGACTGCCCTGCTGATTTTCTTCGGCACCGGCTGCGTCGCCGCGCTCAAGGTCGCGGGCGCCAGTTTTGGCCTGTGGGAAATCAGCATCATCTGGGGGGTCGGCGTGAGCATGGCGATCTACCTGACCGCCGGCGTTTCCGGCGCGCATCTCAACCCGGCCGTCAGCATTGCGCTGTGCCTGTTCGCCGACTTCGAAAAACGCAAACTGCCGTTCTACATCATCGCCCAGATCGCCGGCGCCTTCTGCGCGGCTGCGTTGGTTTACACGCTTTACAGCAACCTGTTCTTCGATTTCGAACAGGCTCACCACATGGTTCGCGGTTCGCAAGCCAGCCTGGAGCTGGCCTCGGTGTTCTCCACCTACCCGAATGCCGCCCTGACCACGGCCCAGGCCTTCCTGGTCGAAGTGGTGATCACCGCCATCCTGATGGGCGTGATCATGTCCCTGACCGACGACAACAACGGCCTGCCCAACGGCCCGCTGGCGCCCCTGCTGATCGGCCTGCTGATCGCGGTGATCGGTAGCGCCATGGGCCCACTGACCGGCTTCGCGATGAACCCGGCACGGGATTTCGGGCCCAAGCTGATGACCTTCGTTGCCGGCTGGGGTGAAATAGCCTTCACTGGCGGGCGCGACATTCCGTACTTCCTGGTTCCGATCTTCGCGCCGATTCTCGGTGCCAGCCTCGGGGCCGCCCTGTATCGCGGGATGATCGCCCGCCACCTGCCCAGCACCACCGCCGTAGAGGAAGAGCCTGCGACCGTAGCCAAGAAGGTTCGCGCTTCCTGATCCACCGCGTCACGCCAGACCCGGCGGGTATCGTCCTCCCTTGATGGGACCCGCCTGAACATTTTTCCCTATACCAGTCCAAGGCAATCGAAAATGACCGACATTCAGAATAAGAACTACATCATTGCCCTCGATCAGGGTACGACCAGCTCCCGGGCGATCATCTTCGACCGCGACGCCAACGTGGTCTGCACCGCCCAACGCGAATTCCAGCAACACTACCCGCAAGCCGGCTGGGTCGAGCACGACCCGATGGAAATCTTCGCCACCCAGAGCGCAGTGATGGTCGAGGCCCTGGCACAAGCCGGCCTGCACCATGACCAGGTCGCCGCCATCGGTATCACCAACCAGCGCGAAACCACCGTGGTCTGGGACAAGACCACCGGCCGGCCGATCTACAACGCCATCGTCTGGCAATGCCGCCGCAGCACCGAGATCTGCCAGCAGCTCAAGCGCGACGGGCATGAAGACTACATCCGCGAAACCACCGGCCTGGTCACCGACCCCTACTTCTCCGGCACCAAGCTCAAGTGGATCCTCGACAACGTCGAAGGCAGCCGCGAGCGTGCGCGCAATGGCGAGCTGCTGTTCGGCACCGTCGACAGCTGGCTGATCTGGAAATTCACCGGCGGCAAGACCCACGTCACCGACTACACCAACGCCTCGCGCACCCTGCTCTTCAATATCCACACCCTGGAGTGGGATTCGAAGATGCTGGAAATCCTCGACATTCCGCGGGAAATGCTGCCGCAAGTGAAGTCGTCCTCGGAAATCTACGGTCGCACCAAGAGCGGCATCGCCATCGGCGGTATCGCCGGCGACCAGCAGGCCGCGCTGTTCGGCCAGATGTGCGTGGAGCCGGGCCAGGCCAAGAACACCTACGGCACCGGTTGCTTCCTGCTGATGAACACCGGCACCAAGGCGGTGAAATCCAACCACGGCATGCTCACCACCATCGCCTGCGGCCCCCGCGGCGAAGTGGCCTATGCCCTGGAAGGCGCGGTGTTCAACGGCGGTTCCACCGTGCAGTGGCTGCGTGACGAGCTGAAGATCGTCAACGACGCCTACGACACCGAATACTTCGCCAACAAGGTCAAGGACAGCAACGGCGTCTACCTGGTCCCGGCCTTCACCGGCCTGGGAGCACCGTACTGGGACCCCTATGCCCGTGGCGCGCTGTTCGGCCTGACCCGTGGCGTGAAGGTCGACCACATCATCCGTGCGGCCCTGGAGTCGATCGCCTATCAGACCCGCGACGTGCTCGACGCCATGCAGCAGGATGCCGGCGAACGCCTCAAGGCCCTGCGCGTGGACGGCGGCGCGGTTGCCAACAACTTCCTGATGCAGTTCCAGGCCGACATCCTCGGCACCCAGGTCGAACGCCCGCAAATGCGTGAAACCACTGCCCTCGGTGCCGCCTACCTGGCCGGCCTGGCCTGCGGCTTCTGGGGCAGCCTGGAAGAGTTGCGCGGCAAGGCGGTCATCGAGCGCGAGTTCGAACCGCAACTGGCCGAAGCCGAGAAGGAAAAACTCTACGGTGGCTGGAAAAAGGCCGTGAGCCGTACCCGCGACTGGGAACCGCACGAAGAGAGCCACTGAGTCGGATGAGCCGGGTTTAAGGGCCCATTCGCGGGCAAGCCCCGCTCCTGCAGGACTCGTGTCGTGTACGACACCGTTTTCTATAGGAGCGTGGCTTGCCCGCGAATACGGCTCCAGACTTGACCACAATCACGCAATCCCCCCCGCAACAACCCAGTCGTATCCGACTGCCCACGCCGAGCGACCGGCACTCGCCCGGTTTGCGACCTGAGAATCGTTTCAGCGGCCCTGCAAGTGGCAGACCGGTTCTTCCTGCGGCATCATGGTGGAATTTGTATGGCAGCCCAAAGGACGCCCCATGAATCTGCCTCCCCGCCAGCAGCAAATCCTCGAACTGGTCCGCGAACGCGGCTATGTCAGCATCGAGGAAATGGCCCAGCTGTTCGTCGTGACCCCGCAAACCATCCGCCGCGATATCAATCAGTTGGCGGACTCCAACCTGTTGCGCCGCTACCACGGCGGAGCCGCCTATGACTCCAGCGTGGAAAACACCGCCTACGCCATGCGCGCCGACCAGATGCGCGACGAAAAGCAGCGGATCGCCGAGTCCATCGCCCGGCAGATTCCCGATCATGCCTCGCTGTTCATCAATATCGGTACCACCACCGAGTCGATTGCCCGCGCCCTGCTCAATCACAATCACCTGAAGATCATCACCAACAACCTGCACGTGGCGTCGATCCTCAGCGCCAAGGACGACTTCGAAGTGCAACTGGCCGGCGGCAACGTCCGTCGCGACGGTGGCGTGGTGGGTCAGGCCAGTGTCGACTTCATCAACCAGTTCAAGGTCGACTTCGCCCTTGTGGGCATCAGCGGTATCGACGAGGACGGCAGCCTGCTGGATTTCGACTATCAGGAAGTGCGGGTGTCCCAGGCGATCATCGCCAACGCCCGCCAGGTCATCCTGGCCGCCGACTCCAGCAAGTTCGGCCGCAATGCCATGGTGCGCCTGGGCCCGATCACCCTGATCGACTGCCTGGTCACCGACCAGGCCCCGGTTCCGGCCCTGGCGCAACTGCTCAACCAGCACAAGATCCGCCTCGACGTGGTCTGATCGGCTGCCACACCCCTGCCCCGGCAGAGCCCGGGACACTGACAACCGCTGCGGGAGCTGGCTTGCCCGCGAAGGGCCAGCGCAGCCCCTCAGAGCTGCGCGCGCAAGCCCGCTCCCGCACTACCCTCCCCCACGCCGCCTCGATGTTCGATAATTTTCCTTTCAGACCTTTCTGATGAATTTTTTCAATCGGAAGCGGGTAGCTGCGTGCGTACATATCAGCTAATATTTTCGAAAATGAACATAAATGTTCGAATTCAAATATAGCAACCGCCATGCGAGGCTCGCCGATGACTTCCACCACCTTGCCTGCACCACCCCTTGCCGAGATCTATGACATCGCCGTGATTGGCGGTGGCATCAATGGTGTCGGGATTGCCGCGGACGCAGCCGGTCGCGGTCTTTCGGTGTTCCTTTGCGAAAAGGACGACCTGGCCAGCCACACCTCGTCGGCCAGCAGCAAGCTGATCCATGGCGGCCTGCGCTACCTGGAACACTATGAGTTCCGCCTGGTGCGCGAAGCCCTGGCGGAACGGGAAGTCCTGCTGGCCAAGGCCCCGCACATCGTCAAGCCGATGCGTTTCGTCCTGCCGCATCGCCCGCACCTGCGTCCGGCCTGGATGATTCGCGCCGGCCTGTTCCTCTATGACCACCTGGGCAAACGCGAAAAGCTTGCCGGTTCGCGCAGCCTCAAGTTCGGCGCCGACAGCCCGCTCAAGGCGGAAATCGGCAGGGGCTTCGAATACTCCGACTGCTGGGTCGACGACGCTCGCCTGGTGGTGCTCAACGCCATGGCTGCCCGGGAGAAGGGTGCGCATATCCACACCCGCACCCGTTGCACCAGCGCCCGCCGTGCCAAGGGCCTGTGGCACCTGGAGATGGAGCGCGCCGATGGCGCACGCTTCTCGATCCAGGCCAAGGCCCTGGTGAACGCGGCCGGCCCCTGGGTCGCCAAGTTCATCAAGGATGACCTGAAGCTCGACTCGCCCTACGGCATCCGCCTGATCCAGGGCAGCCACCTGATCGTGCCTCGGCTGTATGAAGGCGAACACGCGCATATCCTGCAGAACGAGGACCAGCGCATCGTGTTCACCATCCCCTACCTGGACCGTTTCACGTTGATCGGCACCACCGACCGCGAATACCAGGGCGACCCGGCCAAGGTGGCGATCACCGAGGCGGAAACCGACTACCTGTTGAAGGTGGTCAATGCGCACTTCAAGAAACAACTGGCCCGTGGCGATATCCTGCACAGCTATTCCGGCGTGCGCCCGCTGTGCAACGACGAATCCGACAACCCGTCGGCAGTGACCCGCGACTACACCCTGGCGCTGTCGGGTAATACCGAGGAAGCCCCACTGCTGTCGGTGTTCGGTGGCAAGCTGACCACCTACCGCAAGCTGGCCGAGTCGGCGATGAGCCAGTTGGCCCCGTTCTTCACCCAGATGCGGCCGAGTTGGACCGCCGCCTCGACCCTGCCCGGTGGCGAAGACATGACCACGCCACAGGCCCTGGCCGAGGCGATCCGCAAATGCTTCGACTGGGTGCCGAGCGAAATCGCCCGGCGCTGGGCCAGCACCTACGGCAGCCGTGTCTGGCGCCTGCTGGAAGGCGTACAGACGCTCGGCGACCTCGGCGAACACCTTGGCGCTGGCCTCTACAGCCGTGAAGTCGATTACCTGTGCAGTGAAGAATGGGCGACCGCCGCCCAGGACATTCTCTGGCGGCGCAGCAAGCTGGGGCTGTTCACCAGCCCTGAGCAGCAGCAGAAACTGCAGGACTACCTGGACAAGGTCGAGCAGGCGCGCAGCAAGATCGAGGCGGCCTGACTTTCCTGTCTGGGCCGCTTCAGGATTCCGGGCAGGGCGGCCGGCCTATTCGCGGGCAACCGAGCGTCGGCCGGCCGCTCCTGCGGTTCATGGGGCTCCAGAAACCGGGGTCGGGATCTGCAGGATCGCCGCCCCGCCGCGAATAGCGCCCCGCCTCCCCCTCTACCATTCGGTTTTCCGAACGCCCGTTCGGCCAGCATTCGGCGAACCGGACGCCAGTCCCTTCCCCCTTCGCTCGAAAACCATAAAAAACCCTTATAAATCAATAGAGAATCCCACATCGCCGGGTGTGGCACGAGTCGTGCTCTATACTTCCATTACCGAATGCTCACTCAGCCCCTTGGGCCCTGCGGGCCGTTCGCAGTACCCGAGCCGACTGAAAGGCTCCATAAGAAAAACAATCTCGAGGAAAGTAACCGATGCGCATCGTTCCCCACATCCTGGGCGCCGCAATCGCTGCCGCTCTGATCAGCACTCCAGTTTCCGCTGCCGAACTGACCGGCACCCTGAAGAAGATCAAAGAGTCCGGGACCATCACCCTAGGCCATCGCGACAGTTCCATTCCGTTTTCCTACATCGCTGATGCTTCCGGCAAGCCGGTCGGCTACTCCCACGATATCCAGCTGGCCATCGTCGAAGGTATCAAGAAAGACCTGAACCTGCCTGACCTGAAGGTCAAGTACAACCTGGTCACCTCCCAGACCCGTATCCCGCTGGTGCAGAACGGCACTGTCGACGTCGAGTGCGGCTCCACCACCAACAACGCCGAACGCGCCCAGCAGGTCGATTTCTCGGTCGGTATCTTCGAGATCGGTACCCGCCTGCTGTCGAAGAAGGACTCCACCTACAAGGACTTCGCCGACCTCAAGGGCAAGAACGTGGTGACCACCGCCGGTACCACTTCCGAGCGCATCCTCAAGGCGATGAACGCCGACAAGCAGATGGGCATGAACGTCATCTCCGCCAAGGACCACGGCGAGTCCTTCCAGATGCTCGAAGGCGGCCGTGCCGTGGCGTTCATGATGGACGACGCACTGCTGGCCGGCGAAATGGCCAAGGCCAAGAAGCCGACCGACTGGGAAGTGACCGGTACTCCACAGTCCTACGAAATCTATGGCTGCATGGTCCGCAAGGACGACCCGGCGTTCAAGAAAGCCGTGGATGACGCCATCGTGGGCCTCTACAAGTCCGGCGAGATCAACAAGATCTACGACAAGTGGTTCACCCAGCCGATTCCGCCAAAAGGCCTGAACCTGCAGTTCCCGATGAGCAAGGAGCTCAAGGCCCTGATCGAGAATCCGAACGACAAGCCAGCGCCGGATGCAAAGATCTGAGTCACGGCTAACCTGACTTCCCGGGGCCGCCAGCACGGCCCGGGAAGTCTGTTGAACACCTGCTGTACTGGCTTCTTCTGAATCGAACTGGAACAACACTCGGACCGCGAGCGGTACCGGTGTGCCCGACAGACACTGGCGGGCGGGGCGGAGTCCCGGGAAGCACGTGCTCGTACATCGATCGACCTGAGGGGAGACCCGAATGAATTACAACTGGGATTGGGGCGTGTTCTTCAAGACCACCGGCGTGGGCAGCGAGACCTATCTCGACTGGTTCATCTCCGGGCTGGGCTGGACCATCGCGATCGCCATCGTGGGCTGGATCATTGCATTGGTCCTGGGTTCCATACTCGGCGTGATGCGCACCGTACCCAACCGTCTGGTAGCCGGTATCGCGACCTGCTACGTGGAATTGTTCCGCAACGTGCCACTGCTGGTGCAACTGTTCATCTGGTACTTCCTGGTACCCGATCTGTTGCCGCCGAACCTGCAGGAATGGTTCAAGCAGGACCTGAACCCGACCACCTCGGCCTACATCAGCGTGGTGATCTGCCTCGGCCTGTTCACCGCCGCACGGGTCTGCGAACAGGTGCGCACCGGTATCCAGGCACTGCCCCGCGGCCAGGAGTCGGCCGCCCGCGCCATGGGCTTCAAGCTGCCGCAGATCTACTGGCACGTGCTGCTGCCCCAGGCCTACCGGATCATCATTCCGCCGCTGACCTCGGAATTCCTCAACATCTTCAAGAACTCGTCCGTCGCCTCGCTGATCGGCCTGATGGAACTGCTCGCGCAGACCAAGCAGACCGCCGAGTTCTCCGCCAACCTGTTCGAAGCCTTCACCCTGGCGACGCTGATCTACTTCACCCTGAACATGAGCCTGATGCTGCTCATGCGCCTGGTCGAGAAGAAAGTCTCGGTGCCCGGCCTGATCTCCGTGGGGGGTAAATAATGGAATTCGATTTCAGCGACATCGTCCCGGCCATCCCCGGCCTGTGGAACGGCATGCTGATGACCCTGCAACTGATGGCCCTGGGCGTCGTCGGCGGGATTATCATCGGTACCCTGCTGGCGCTCATGCGCCTGTCCCACAACAAGCTGCTGTCGGCGATCGCCGGTGCCTACGTCAACTATTTCCGCTCGATCCCGCTGCTGCTGGTGATCACCTGGTTCTACCTGGCGGTACCGTTCGTGCTGCGCTGGATCACCGGCGAAGACACGCCGATCGGCGCGTTCACCTCCTGTATCGTCGCCTTCATGATGTTCGAGGCGGCGTACTTCTGTGAAATCGTCCGGGCCGGCGTACAGTCGATTCCCAAGGGCCAGATGGGCGCCGCCCAGGCACTGGGCATGGGCTATGGCCAGACCATGCGCCTGATCATCCTGCCCCAGGCCTTCCGCAAGATGACCCCGCTGCTGCTGCAGCAAAGTATCATCCTGTTCCAGGACACCTCGCTGGTCTACACCGTGGGCCTGGTGGACTTCCTCAACTCGGCACGCTCGAGCGGCGATATCGTCGGCCGTTCCAACGAGTTCCTGATTTTCGCCGGCCTGGTCTACTTCACAATCAGCTTCGCCGCCTCGCTGCTGGTCAAGCGTCTGCAAAAAAGGTTTGCCGTATGATCTCTATCAAGAACGTCAACAAGTGGTATGGCGACTTCCAGGTGCTGACCGATTGCAGCACCGAAGTCAAGAAGGGTGAAGTGGTGGTGGTCTGCGGCCCGTCGGGCTCGGGCAAGTCGACCCTGATCAAGTGCGTCAACGCCCTGGAACCGTTCCAGAAAGGCGACATCGTGGTCGACGGCACCTCCATCGCCGACCCGAAGACCGATCTGCCGAAACTGCGCTCGCGAGTGGGCATGGTGTTCCAGCACTTCGAGCTGTTCCCGCACTTGACCATCACCGAGAACCTGACCATCGCGCAGATCAAGGTGCTGGGCCGCAGCAAGGAAGAAGCCACCAAAAAAGGCCTGCAACTGCTCGATCGCGTCGGCCTGTCGGCCCATGCGCACAAGCATCCCGGCCAGCTCTCCGGCGGCCAGCAGCAGCGCGTGGCGATCGCCCGGGCGCTGGCGATGGACCCGATCGTCATGCTGTTCGACGAACCGACCTCGGCTCTCGACCCGGAAATGGTCAACGAAGTGCTCGACGTGATGGTCCAGCTGGCCCAGGAAGGCATGACCATGATGTGCGTGACCCACGAGATGGGCTTCGCCCGCAAGGTCGCCAGCCGTGTGATCTTCATGGACCAGGGCAAGATCATCGAAGACTGCAACAAGGAAGAGTTCTTCGGCGACATCAGCGCCCGCTCCGACCGTGCGCAGCACTTCCTCGAGAAAATCCTGCAGCACTGACAGGGCCGGACCGCAGTATCCGCGGACTGCGCAGTCTTGTGGGAGCGGGCTTGCCCGCGAAGCCTTCAGCGCACTCGCTGCCCTCACGGGCAGCAGCGCCGCTCCCGCCAAGACGATCTGGTTGACCCAAGGCATCTGTGATGAAATGCGACCCCAATCTCTATCGTGCGACGCCGCCATCACTCGCCGTGAAGCCCCGCCTGATCCGTCACCTGTTCCTGCCGCCGCTGATCATCCTGCTGATGATCGGCCTCGGCTATGCCGGCTATCGCATCAGCGAGCACTACGGCATCCGCACCCTCAGCGAAAATGGCCAGCGCGCACTGGAACTGCATGCGCGCACCGTCGAAAGCGAACTGAGCAAGTACACCTACCTGCCCAGCCTGCTGGAACTTGAGTCCAGCGTCTCGAACCTGCTGCGCGAGCCCGACGCCGACCATCGCCAGACCGTCAACGAATATCTCGAAGGCCTCAACCGCCGCAGCCGCAGCCGGGCGATCTATGTGCTGGACACCTCCGGCCGGGTGCTGGCCACCAGCAACTGGCGCGACAGCGACAGTTACCTCGGCGAAGACCTGTCGTTCCGCGCCTATTTCCAGGACGCCATACGCGGCCAGCCGGGACGCTTCTACGGCATCGGCAGCACCCTCGGCGAACCCGGCTACTACCTGGCCCACGGCCTTGAGGAACAAGGCAAGATCATCGGCGTGGCCGTGATCAAGGTGCGCCTCGAAGCCCTTGAGGAACGCTGGCAGCGTGCCCGGCTGGAAGCCTTCGTCAGCGACGAGAACGGCATCATCATTCTCTCCAGCGACCCGAGCCGACGCCTCAAGTCGGTCCGCCCGCTCAGCTCGGAGACCAAGGATCGCCTGGCGCGCAGCCTGCAATACTACTGGTGGCCGCTCAACGAGCTGCAGCCGCTGGCCCGCGAACGCCTCGGCGATGGCGTCGAGACCCTGACCTTCCCCGCCAACCCCGACCTGGTCAAGGACGGCGACAATGTCAGTTACCTGGCCCAGACCCGCCAGTTGGCCGACACCCCCTGGAACTTCACCCTGCTCACGCCCTTGCAGGACCTGCGGCGGGAAGCGGCCAACCAGGGCATCCTGGTCGCGGTGGCCTTTGCCCTGGTGGCGTTCCTGCTGATCGCTTGGAACGAGCGGCGCAAGGTGCTCGCCACCCGGCTGGCCGCACGGGAAGCCCTGCAGGAGGCCAACAACCAGCTGGAACGACGCATCACCGAACGCACCGCCGACCTGCGCGCCAGCAACGACCGGCTCAAGGACCAGATCCGCGAGCGGCGCCAGGCCGAGGAAACCCTGCGCCGGGCCCAGGATGAACTGGTGCAGGCCGGCAAGCTGGCCGCCATCGGCCAGATGTCCACCAGCATCGCCCACGAGCTGAACCAGCCCCTGGCGGCCTTGCGTACCCTGTCCGGCAACACCATTCGGTTTCTCGAACGCGGCGAGCTGGAGGTGGCCAGCACCAACCTGCGCACCATCAACGACCTGATCGACCGCATGGGCCGCATCACCGCCAGCCTGCGCGCCTTTGCCCGCCGGGGCGATGACAAGGGCGAGGCCAACCTGGGCAAATCCATCGATGCCGCCCTGCAGTTGTTGAGCGGCCGCATCGAGGCCATGCACCTGGAAATCCACCGCGACCATGACGACGTCCAGCTGGCGATCGATCCGACCCGCCTGGAGCAGATCCTGGTCAACCTGTTCGGCAACGCCCTCGACGCCATGCAGGCCCAGCCGTTGCCGGAACTGTGGCTGGAGGGCGACTTTGCCGAAGGCAAGTACCGCCTGCAAGTGCGCGACAACGGCCACGGCATTGGCCTGGAAGCGCGCAAGCACCTGTTCGAACCCTTTTTCACCACCAAGCCCGGCGCACAAGGCCTCGGCCTGGGCCTGACGCTCTCGGCGAGCCTGGCGGCGGCGGCCGGCGGCAACCTGGGCGTGGAGCACCCGGCCAGCGGCGGCACCGCCTTCGTCCTCCATCTACCGCGGGTCATCCCTGCCAAGGCCGAGCCGATATGAACAACGACCTGACCGTCCTGATCGTCGAGGACGATCCCCATGTACTGCTCGGCTGCCAGCAGGCGCTGTCCCTCGAAGACATTCCCTGCGAAGGTGTCTCCAGCGCCGAAGCGGCCCTGGAACGGGTCGGCGACAACTTTCCCGGTATCGTCATCAGCGATATCCGCTTGCCGGGCATCGACGGCCTGGAACTGCTGACCCGCCTCAAGGCCCGCGACCGCAGCCTGCCGGTGGTGCTGATCACCGGCCACGGCGATATCTCCATGGCGGTCGGGGCGATGCGCAACGGTGCCTACGACTTCATGGAAAAACCCTTCTCGCCCGAACGCCTGGTCGAGGTCGCCCGCCGCGCCCTGGAACAACGTGGCCTGTCGCGGGAAGTCTGGTCGCTGCGCCGGCAACTGGCCGAGCGCGACAGCCTGGAAGGGCGGATCATCGGCCGCTCGCCGGCGATGCAGAACCTGCGGGAGCTGATCGCCAACGTCGCCGACACGTCGGCCAACGTGCTGATCGAAGGTGAAACCGGTACCGGCAAGGAACTGGTCGCCCGCTGCCTGCATGACTTCAGCCGGCGCCAGTCGCAACAGTTCGTCGCCCTCAACTGCGGTGGCCTGCCGGAAAACCTCTTCGAGAGCGAGATCTTCGGTCACGAGGCCAACGCCTTCACCGGCGCCGGCAAGCGGCGGATCGGCAAGATCGAGCACGCCCACGGCGGCACGCTGTTTCTCGATGAAGTGGAAAGCATGCCGATCCCGCTGCAGATCAAGCTGCTGCGGGTCCTGCAGGAACGCACCCTGGAGCGCCTGGGCTCGAACCAGAGCGTCGCGGTGGACTGCCGGGTGATCGCCGCGACCAAATCCGACCTCGACGAACTGGGCAAGGCCGGCGAGTTCCGCAGCGACCTCTACTACCGCCTGAACGTGGTGACCCTGGAACTGCCGCCACTGCGCGAGCGGCGCGAGGACATCCTGCAACTGTTCGAACACTTCCTGCAGCAGTCGTCGCTGCGTTTCGATCGTGCCGCGCCGGAGCTGGACAACCAGACCCTGTCGAGCCTGATGAGCCACGACTGGCCGGGCAACGTACGCGAGCTGCGCAACGTCGCCGAACGCTTCGCCCTCGGCCTGCCGGCCTTCAAGAAGCCCGGCGCACAGAGCGCTGGCGGCCTGGGTTTCGCCGAAGCGGTGGAAGCCTTCGAGCGCAACCTGCTCAACGAAGCCCTGCAACGCAGTGGCGGCAACCTGACCCAGGCCAGCCAGGAACTGGGCATGGCCAAGACCACCCTGTTCGACAAGGTGAAGAAGTACGGTTTGAGTCACTGACAGCCGCCTGCTGATCAAGGCGGCGCTCCCATAACGGCGGCACAGCTACCTGGCCCGTCCTTTGCATTTCCCCGCCAAAGCCCGAAACACCTGCCCTCCAGCCTGGGCAGGGCATCCGATGCACGGGCGCTGCCACGGGAAAAACGACGTTTTGAACATCTTAGATCTCGACCACAGCCTCACGGTCCAGGCGCCGATCCGCAACCTGCTCGACAGCGGTCGCGCGCGGCGCCTGGACCTGCTCGACCTCGGCCCGAAACTGCGTCTGTGGACCACCGAACGCCAGTACCGGCGCTTCACCGAACGCCTGCGCCAGCTCGTCGCGCCAGCGGCAGGCAAGCCACAGATCATCTTCGTCGGCTCCGGCGACTACCATCACCTGACCCCGGCCTTCCTCGACAACCTGCCGGAACCGGTCAGCCTGATCCACTTCGACAACCACCCCGACTGGGTCCACCTGGCCCCGCGCCGGCACTGCGGCTCGTGGGTCAACCGCGCACTCAAGCTGCCGAACATCCAGCGCATCGTCACCCTCGGCCCCTGCAGCGAGGACCTCGATACCCCGCAACTGCGCGGTGGCAACCTCGGCGCCCTGCGCCGCGGCGTCCTGCAGCTGTTCCCCTGGCAGCACGCACCGTCCAAGGTCTGGGGGCGGATCGGCGACGGTGCCGGCCACCAGCAGCAGGAGAACCAGCTGCACTGGCGCAACCTGGCCGACGAGCACTGGCCGGACTTCCTCGAACAACTGATCCAGAGCCTGCCCACCGAAGCGATCTGGATCACCATCGACAAGGACGTGCTGGCCAGCGAGGATGCCGCCACCAACTGGGACCAGGGCGGCATGCGCCTGACCCACCTGCTCGACGCCCTCCGCGCCCTGGCGGCGCGCAAACGCGTGCTGGGCATCGATATCTGCGGCGAGTTCGCCCAGCCGGCCTTCAGCAACGCCTTCAAGCGCTGGGAAGCCAGGTCCGACCAGCCGCCGGCCGAACGCTGGAGCGCGGCCGACCTGCAACGCAACGCGACCACCAACCAGGCATTGATCTCGCTGTTCGAGGAGCTGTTTCCGTGACCCTGACCGTTGTTCTACTGGTGGCCTTCTCCATTGTCCTCGACGTGGTCGGCCAACTCTGCTTCAAGATCGGCCTGGACCGCCTGCCGGAGCTGGAAGGCGGCTTTCGCCTGAACGCCTTCTGGGGCCAGGTATTCAACGCACCGCTGCTGTGGTGCGGGATCGGCGCCTATGCCGTGGAATTCCTGGTCTGGCTCGAGGCCCTGTCCCGGGCGCCATTGAGCCTGCTGTTCCCGGCCGCCGCGCTGGGCTACTGCGGGGTGGTGCTGGCCGGCAAGGTGGTGCTGGGGGAAACCGTCAGCCGCCGTCGCTGGATGGGCACCCTGGTGATTACCCTGGGCGTCATGCTGGTTGCCATCGCTGGCAGTTGAGAGTTGAAGGAACCTGATTATGAGTAATGTCAAACACATCGACTGGCTTCATGGCCGCCTGGGCACCATCGTCCTCTGGGCCCTGCTGATCCTCTTCGAAAGCGCTGGCCAGATCGCCACCAAGGTCGGCGGCGACCAGTTGGGCCAGGTGGATTTCAACCTGCAGTGGCTCACTGCGGTGCTGGTCAACCCCGGCGTCTGGGTAGCGATCGCCTGCTACATCGGCGCGTTCTTCGTGTGGATGCTGATCCTGCGGCGCAGCAGCCTGTCCCTGGCCTTCCCCTTGAGCTCGCTGGTGTTCATCGCCGTGCTGCTCGGCTCGTGGCTGGGGCTGGGCGAACAGATCAGCCCGCTGCACTGGATCGGCGTGCTGGTGATCATCGGCGGGATCGCCCTGCTTGCCGAGGGCGAGGAGAACTGAGGCCACTTCAAGCCTGCCGTTGTTGGGAACGATCAAGAAGCTTTTAGTGGCCACACTGGCCCCTTCGCAGGCAAGCCTTGCTCCTACGGGAGCCGTGTCGTACACACATGCCGCCACAGCACAGGACTTGTAGGAGCGAGGCTTGCCCGCGAAGCTTTCAGCGATCCCTCGGGCCCTTTCGCGGGCAAGCCTCGCTCCTACAGGGTGTTTACCGAACTCCGATCACTCAGCGGTGTTTCAGCAGAAAGCCCAACCCATGGGCCAGTGGAATCACCTTCACCCCCGCCTCGCGCTGCTGCTGCCTGATCTGCGCATGAAACGCCTTGACCTTGGTCCAGTGCATCTTCGGCCGGTAGTGGTGCTCGGCGTGATAACCGTTGTTCATCCAGATCAGGTTGTAGAGCCGGCTGTAGGAACTCACGCCCCAGGCGATCGGCAGGTCCGGGTTGCCACCCAGATGCTCGTAGTAGCCGTTGAGCGAGGACAGCGACTGCCCCAGGTACCAGAACGGCAGCAGCACCAGCACCGCGTGCCAGTCATAGGCCGCCAGTGCCAGGTAGAACGCCACCGTCGCACAGATCTCGACCTTGACCCAGCGCGCATCCGCCGGATGCTTGCGCTGCATTTCCTCGTAGTAGGCCTTCGGATCATCGCGGAAGAAACTCAGGAAGGTGTAGGCCCAGACGTTGTCCGGCTGGCCGTCCTTGCCATGCAGGTAGATCGACAGCGGGTCGATGGTGGTCCCGTCCTCCCGCGGCAGGTCGGAGTTGCCGCGATGGTGGCGGTTGTGGATATCGCGATACATCGTCTGGGAAAAACCGATGGTCAGCGACAGCAGCAGGTCGAAGCCGCGGTTCATCCAGTGCGGGGTGAAATAGGGGTTGTGGATCTGGTTGTGGGAGATGCTGTTGATGCTCCACGACAGGCTGACCGCATAGAGCAGTGCCGTCGGGATGATCAGCCACCAGGAGTGGTCGTGAAAACCCAGCACCAGCCAGAGTACGAAGGCGAAATGGGCCAGCGCCATGACAATGGGCACCAGGTCCCAGAGCGAATAGGCCAACAGGCGATAAGCAGGACGAGCCATCTGAAAGTTTCCCGGACAGTGATTACCGGGAGGTCCATTGCAAACGGCAGACCAGTTTTGCCCGCCCGGGCAAAACCCGCCGGGGCCCCTCAGCCAGCCGATCGCCCCCTTCCTGTCAGAACTTGTAGCTGATCGCGGTCTGCACCTGGCCCTGGTTGCTGTTGCCACGTTCCCTGACGATGCTGCTGTCAGCCGCGTTGCCTACCAGGCGAATCCAGCTCGCGCTGGTCATCAGCGACCAGCTGCCACCCAGCGGAACCGCGAAGTTCTGGGTCAGGGTGAAGTTCTGCAGCCCGCCACCCGGCTTGTACTGCTCGATCCCCGAGGCCTGGGCCTCTTCGGCGGTCACGCCGAAAAAGGTCCGGGTCTGCCGCGCATCGGCGAAATGGGCGCTCAGGTTGCTGCTGCCGATGATGCCCAGGCCCAGCGGATAGCCGAGTTCGCCGCCGACCTTGCCGAGCAGGCCACCCTGGGCGTTGCCGCCACCGACCGCACTGCCGACCTGCACGAATACCCGCCAGAAGTCGGCCGGCGCGTACTGCACGTAACCGCCGACCTGGGCCATGTCCGGGACATTGCGCAAGCCGCGCAGGTCGCCGTCGGCGTTGCGCCCCGGCAGGTAGTTGATGAACGGCCCGGCCGTGAAGCCGCTGCCCTTGAAGGCATCCCAGGTCAGGCCATCGTCGCCACTGAGGCTGACGTCCCCCCAATCCAGGTCCAGATAGGGCAACGGCACAGTGTCGTAACTGCTGCCCGAAGGGTCATGGGGCTGATAGCCGATACCGAGACCGATCTGCCCGCCGAGCCCTTCCTCGGCCAGCGCAGCAGCACTCCAGCCGCCCAGGGCCAGCAGACCGGCAAGCAGCAATGTGGGGGTAAACCTGGCCATGAGACGTTTCCTTGTTCTGAACATGCGCGCATCAATCACCAGAGCGCCTGCCTTAGGCAAGCACTGATCTTGTTTGTAGCAAGCTACAAAAATTGTAGCTCCTTGTAGCCAATTTCATACAAACATCCGGCAAACCCCGTGAATACAGGGCCTTCAGCGCTTTGGCACGCTCCGTGCTCTAGCCCTGACATGCGCAAAGTGCGCTCTTATTCAACAGGTAACTGCAGATGATGCACTGGCATATCGTGTGTGATTTCGACGGGACCATTTCCCGCACCGACGCGATCGACAACATCCTGGAACGTTTCGCCGACCCGAGCTGGGAAGCGATCGAGCAGGAATGGCTGGACGGTCACATCGGTTCGCGTGAATGCCTCAGCCGCCAACTGGCCCTGGTCAAGGCAACGCCGGCCGAATTGCTGGCCTACTTCGACACCATCGATATCGACCCGGACTTCCCCGACTTCGTCGACCACGTGATGAGCCTGGGCGCGACCATCGAAGTGGTCAGCGACGGCATAGAGCAAGGCATCGCGCGGATTCTGTCGCGCAACTACGTGACCCTGCTGCCGATCCTGGCCAACCGCCTGCGCCAGGTCGACCAGAACAGCTGGCGCATCGACTTCCCTTATGCGAGCGACGCCTGCCGTGCGGCTTCCGGCAACTGCAAGTGCAAATCCACGCCCAAGGGCAAGCGTGTGCTGGTGATCGGTGACGGTCAATCGGACATGTGCGTGGCCGGCACCGCCGACTTCGTGTTCGCCAAGGGCCGCCTGGCCGATCACTGCGAACGCAACGGCATCGCGCATGCCCGTTTCGAATCGTTCGGCGAACTTCCGGCATTACTGGCCCTGCTGCCCAGCAGCGAAGCCGCCAACGCCACCACTTTCGCGCTCGACGGCGCCGAAAACCCTTCCCAAACTCAGGAACTCTTCCACCATGTCTGAGATTCGCATCGCTAGCGCCGAAGACCGCGTGCTTCTGGATAAAGAAGCCAAGTACTGCTCCTACGGCGATACCGTCCACTACATCGAGCCACCACGCATTTTCAGCCGTTGTGAAGGCTCCTACGTCTGGGACACCGAAGACCAGGCCTACCTCGACCTGCAGATGTGGTACTCGGCCGTGAACTTCGGCTATGCCAACCCACGCCTGAATAACGCCCTGAAGCAGCAGATCGATACCCTGCCGCAGATCGCCAGCCAGTACCTGCACAAGGGCAAGATCGAGCTGTCGGAAATGATCGCGGTCGACGCCAAGAAGAAATTCGGCCTCGACGGTCGCGTACACTTCAACGTCGGCGGTTCACAGTCGGTCGAAGACTCCCTGAAGGTCGTGCGTAACGCCAGCAACGGCAAGAGCCTGATGTTCGCCTTCGAGGGCGGCTACCACGGCCGTACCCTGGGCGCTTCGTCGATCACTTCGAGCTACCGCTACCGTCGCCGCTACGGCCACTTCGGCGAGCGCGCGCAGTTCATCCCGTTCCCGTATCACTTCCGCGGCCCGAAAGGCATGACCAAGGAAGAATACGGCAGCGAGTGCGTGAAACAGTTCGCCCGCCTGTTCGAAACCGAATACAACGGCGTGTGGGACCCCAAGGTCGGCGCCAGCGAATACGCCGCGTTCTACGCCGAGCCGATCCAGGGCACCGGTGGCTACGTGATCCCGCCGATGAACTTCTATCGCGAACTCAAGCAGGTCCTCGACCAGCACGGCATTCTGCTGGTGGTCGACGAAATCCAGATGGGCTTCTACCGGACCGGCAAGCTGTGGTCGATCGAGCACTTCGACGTGCAGCCGGACGTGATCGTCTTCGGCAAGGCACTGACCAACGGCCTGAACCCGCTGGGCGGCATCTGGGCCCGTGAGGAACTGATCAACCCGACCGTGTTCCCGCCAGGATCGACCCACTCCACTTTCGCCTCCAACCCGCTGGGTACGGCGGTAGGCCTGGAAATGTTCAAGATGACCAGCGAAATCGACTACGGTGCGATGGTCATGGCCAAGGGCAAGTACTTCCTCGAAGGCCTGCAGGACCTGCAGAAACGCTTCCCGATCATCGGCGACGTCGATGGCCTGGGCCTGGCCCTGCGCTGCGAAATCTGCGGCCCGGACGGTTTCACCCCGGACAAGGCGACCCTGGACTTCATGGTCGAGGAAGGCATGAAGGGCGACATGATCGTCGACGGCCGCAAGCTGGGCCTGGTGCTGGACGTGGGCGGTTACTACAAGAACGTGATCACCCTGGCGCCTTCGCTGGAAATCACCTACGAAGAAATCGATCTGGGCCTGAAACTGCTCGAGCAGTTGCTGAACCGGGCCATGAAGCGGTGAACAGCGCAGCGATCGATCTGGGCGAAGGCGATGCCGGCTTCGTCCTCGGCGACGGTCCGGTCGGGGTCCTGCTGATCCACGGCCTGACCGGCACCCCGACGGAACTGCGCAAGGTGGCCCAGGGCCTGGTCAAGGACGGTACGTGCACGGTGTACGTACCGACCCTGCCCGGTCATTGCGGCGGCAATGCCGACCTGCAGGCCACCGGCTGGCAGGACTGGTACGAGGGCGTGCGCAAGACCTTCGTCGGCATCAGGCAGCGCCACGAACAGGTGTTCGTCGGCGGCCTGTCCATGGGCGCGGTCATGTCCATGTACCTGGCCTCCGAGTTCCCCGGCCAGGTCACAGGGCTGTTGATGTATTCGACCACCCTGCGCTACGACGGCTGGAGCATCAACAAGCTGGCGTTCCTCACTCCGCTGCTGATGAAGATCCCGTTCGGCGTGCATATCTGTCGGTTCGAGGAGAAGCCGCCGTACGGTATCAAGAACGAGCGCCTGCGGGCGATCGTCGAGCGCCAGATGAAGGCCGGCCAGAGCAGCGATGCCGGGCTGCTGACCATGGAGGGCATCACGGTGCGCGAACTGCACCGGATGAACGCCGTGGTGATGCGCCGCATGCCGTCGATCCGGACCCCGGCGCTGGTGATCCACTCCGTCGAGGACGATATCACCAGCCCGTGGAACGCCAACTATGTCGAGAAGCACCTGGGTGGCCCGGTGACCAAGGTCATGCTCGACAACTGCTACCACATGATCACCGTCGACCTGCAGTACCGCGAGGTGATCGAGTTGAGTGCCGGTTTCATCGAGCGCCTGAGCGTACGCGAAGACTATCGGCAACGGGCCTAAGGACAGACCACGTGATTGACGCCCAAGCCTTCTCCAGCATCGAGGCCATTGAACGCGCAGCCTGGAACGACTGTTTCCCGGGTGCGCTGGAGAATTGGGAGTATTACCTGGCGGTGGAAAAGGCCGGCATCGACGACTTCGAATGGCGCTACCTGGCGCTGTTCGAAGACGGCTGCCTGCTGGCCGTCGCCCCCGCCTTCACTACCCGCTACAAGCTCGACACCACGGTGCAAGGCGTGGCCAAGCGCATCACTGGCTGGGTCAACCGGGCGCTACCGGGGCTTCTGGAACTGGGGCTCTACGCCATTGGCTCGCCGGTGGCGGAACAGTGCCATGCCGGCATCGCCAGCCAGGTGCCGGCGCAACGCCGCCAGGCCCTGCTGGAGCGCCTGCTGTTGCTCGCTCGGGAAGACGCCGCCCGCCTGAACATCAGCCTCACGGCGGTCAAGGACGCGCCCAGTGCCGACAACGACTGGAACAGCGCTTGCAAAATGGCCGGTTTCCAGCAGTTGCCGAGCCTGCCCGGCTCGACACTGCCGGTGGCCTTCGGCTCGATCGACGCCTACCTGGGCGCCCTGGGCAAGTCCACCCGCAAGGACCTGCGGCGCAAGCTGCGCGCTCCCGGTCCGCGGATCGAGTGGCGACGCAACATCGACGATGTGCTGCCACAGGTCATGCGCCTGTACGAGTCGACCCTGTCTCGCAGCGAAACCCAGTTCGAACGCCTGCCGGCGGACTACTTCACCGGTGTGCTCGAACAGCTGGAAGAACGCGCCGCCTGCGTCCTGTACTGGATCGACGAGCGGCTGGTGGCGTTCAACCTGATCCTGCTGGACAAGGAACGGCTGATCGATAAATTTTTCGGCCACGACCTGAACGAAACCCGTCAACACAACCTCTATTTCCGCAGTTGGCTGGCCAATGTCGAGCACTGTATCGAGCAGGGTATCGCCCTGTACGAATGCGGTCAGGCCGGCTATGCGAGCAAGATTCGCCTGGGCTGCACCTTCCAGGGCAACAACCTGTTCTTTCACCATCGAAACCGGCTGGTCAACAATGTCCTGAAACTGGTCAAATGGATTGTCCGACCGGATCGATTCGACCCCGCCATGGCTGCAGCGATAAACGAAACCTGATGAACTCCAATCCAGAACGCCGCCGTAAACGCCGCCCCTTCTCGATCTCGCGCTGGAGCGTGCAGCGCAAACTGTTGCTGGCGTTCTGGCTGGTCAGCGTCGTGCCGACCATGATCGCCGCCGAGCTGGCGGCGACTACCCTGTCGCAGATCTTCGACAGCAACGTGCGCATCTGGCTGCAGGAATCGACCAAGATCGTCAAGGACGAGATCAGCGAGATCCAGCGCGACAACGCGCGGGTCGCGCAGTTGTTCCTGCTCTACACCCGCCCGCCGACCTCACGCCAGGCGGCCAAGCATGACAAGCTGACCGCCGATATCGCCGACGCGATGGGCATCGACGTCGTCGCACTGATCCGCACCCAGGATCACAAGGTGGTGTTCAGCACCGCTTCGCAAGACATCGTCGAACAGATCAACACCGCGCCCAATGCCGTGCTGCAGACCATCAAGGTCGCCGAGGTACCGACCGGGGTGGTGGTCTCGACGTTCCAGAGCACCCAGGAAGGCGTCGATTATCAGTTGCTGATCGCCACCTACCTGGACAGCAGCTTCCTCAACAGCGTGGCCGACGTGCACTCCCTCGACCTGCGTCTGTACCTGGCGAACGCCAAGGGTTTCGCCGAAATCTTCTCGACCCAGCGCTTCGAGGACCACCCGCTGCAAGTACCGGCGAAAATCGAGAAGAACCTGCGCGAGACCCGCCTGCCCAGCGAGCTGTTCACCAACCGCTACAGCGGCCTGTACTGGCCGATCTTCAACGATACCGGCGACCTGCAGGGGGTGATCTTCAGTGGCCTGCTGCGCCACACCAGCCTGGTCGGGCTGGTCAACCAGAGCAACCTGTTCATCCTGATCTTCCTGGTCGGCTCGGCGCTGTCCCTGAGTGTCGGCTGGCTGGTCTCGCAACGCCTGACCCTGCCACTGCGTGGCCTGGCCGAGGGCGTCGGGGCGGTCATTTCCGGCAACTACAACAAGCGCATTCCGGTGATCGGCAGCGACGAGCTGGCCGAGCTCAGCCACACCTTCAACCACATGACCGAGCGCCTGGGCGAACTGCATCACCTGGAAGCCCAGTTGCGCCGCCGTGACCGCCTGCACGCCCTGGGCGAAGTCGCCATGGGCCTGGCCCACGAAATCCGCAACCCGCTGGGCATCATCAAGACCGCCACCCAACTGTTGCACCGCCGGGCCAGCCTGCCGGACAACGACAAGCGGCACCTGGAATACGTGATCAGCGAAGTGTCGCGGATCAATGACCTGATCACCGAGTTCCTCGACTTCGCCAAGCCCAGCGCACCGATCCGCGCCATTCAGCCGGCCCGGGCCCTGGCCGAGGAGATTCTCGGTTTCTGCGCCCCGGAACTGGCGACCCACAACATCGACGCGCGAATCGACGACCAGGCCCCCGGCGTCACCCTGTACGCCGATGCAGGCCAGTTGAAGCAGGCCTGCCTGAACCTGATCCTCAATGCCATCGACGCCATGCCCAACGGCGGGCGCCTGACCCTGGGCATCGGCAAGGACCAGGACTACACCATCATCAGCGTCACCGACACCGGCCAGGGCATCGAACCGGACATGATCGAGCGGATCTTCACCCCGTTCGTCACCACCAAGGCCTCGGGTACGGGCCTGGGCCTGGCCAAGGTCTTCTCGATCATGGAAAACCACGACGGGCGGATCGAATGCACCAGCGAGAAAGATGCAGGCGCGTGCTTCAAGCTGTACATTCCGGCCCATGGCGAAGACCTGGACGCCGGAGATGACGAGGAACACGACGATGACGCATAAGGTCCTGGTGGTCGATGACGAACCCAAGCTGTGCGACCTGCTCAGCTCGGCCCTGAGCCAGAACGATATCCAGGTGTTCACCGCCGGCAACGGCCTGCAGGCCCTGGTGGTGCTCGACCAGGAAGAGATCGACCTGGTCATCAGCGACTGGCGCATGCCCGGAATGGACGGCCCGCAACTGCTGGCCGAGATCAAGTCGCGCTTTCCGCAGTTGCCGGTGATCGTGATGACCGCCTACAGCACGGTGAAGAACGCCGTGCAGTCCATGCGCAACGGTGCCTTCGACTACATCGCCAAGCCGTTCGACATCGACGAGCTGGACATCACCGTCAGCAAGGCCCTGCAGTTCCGCGACATCCTGCGCGACAACGCGCGGATGCGCGCCGAACTCGACGAACACCGGCAGATCGACAGCCTGGTGGGCGACAGCCCGACCTTTCGCCGGGTACTGCAAGCCATCGATTCGGTGCGCGAGAGCAGCGCCACCATCCTGCTGACCGGCGAAAGCGGCACCGGCAAGGAGATGGTCGCGCGGGCGATCCACCAGCACGGCAGCCGCGCCGACAAACCCTTCGTCGCGGTCAACTGCGCGGCGATTCCCGAGGGCCTGCTGGAAAGCGAAATGTTCGGCCACCGCAAGGGTGCCTTCACCGGTGCCGTCTCGGACCGGGTCGGTCGCTTCATGCAGGCGGACAAGGGCACGCTGTTCCTCGACGAGGTCGGTGACATGCCGCTGGCATTGCAGGCGAAGATCCTGCGCGCGCTGCAGGAACGGGTGATCGAGCCGGTGGGCGATCCACGCGAACGCAAGGTTGATGTGCGGGTGATTGCCGCGACCAACAAGAACCTGCTCGAAGCGGTGGCGAACAAGGAGTTTCGCGAAGACCTGTACTACCGCCTGAACGTCTTCCCGATTCCCCTGCCCGCCCTGCGCGAGCGGGTCGAGGATATCGCCCCGCTGGCCCGGCATTTCGCCCACGCCCTGGGGGCCAGTGCCGGCAAGCGCATCACCGGCTTCAGCCCGCAGGCCCTGCAGGCGATGGCCAACTACAGCTGGCCGGGCAACATCCGCGAACTGCAGAACTGCGTGGAACGGGCGACCATCGTCGCCACCAGCCCGGTGATCGAGGAAAGCGACCTGCCGGCCTACCTGTTCACCCCGCAGCCATCGGAGCCGGGCAACCCGACCGTGGCGCTGCACGCCGGCCCGGCGATCCCCAAGGACCTCGACGCGGCCCTGGCGGAAGTAGAAAAGGGCTACATCCTGGCGGCACTGCACGAGGCCAACGGCGTCCAGGCCGCCGCCGCGCAGATGATCGGGATTTCCGAGCGCAGCTTCTGGTACCGCCTGAAGAAATTGGCGATCCAGGTGGAAAAGATCATTCGCTGAGCACCAGGGAGTTTTCAGAAGCGCCCCATCAACTGTAGGAGCGTGGCTTGCCCGCGAAGCTTTTAGCGACCTCAAGGGCCATAGAAACTTCGCGGGCAAGCCACGCTCCTACAGCGGGGGGCGGTCCTGCTCGCCTCAGAGCTGCGCCACATGGCCGACATCCTGCTGCTGCGCCCGCAGGTAGGGCAGCACCGCCGCCAGCAACGGCGCCTTGAACGCCTCCTGGAAACGGTGGGCCAGGCCCGGGATCAGCACCAGCTGGCTACCCTGGATATGCGCCGCCAGGTGCACCCCGTGCATCACCGGCAACAGCGGATCGGCGGTGCCATGCACCACCAGGGTCGGCACCCGCAGCTGATTGAGCAGCGGCACCCGGCTCGGTTCGGCCAGGATCGCCATGATCTGGCGCTTCACCCCTTCCGGATTGAACGCCCGGTCATAGGCCATCGCTGCCTGTTGCAGCAGCTTGTGCCGATCATCCTTCACCTCGGGGCTGCCCAGCGCCGCCAGCAGGTCGGCCTGCTGCTCGATCGCCACCTGGCGGTTCGGCGCACTGCGCCGCGACAGCAACTGCACCAGCGCCGCACTCGGCGCCGGCAAACCCTCGGCACCGGAGCTGGTCATCACCAGCGTCAGGCTCTCGACCCGCTGCGGCGCCATGGCCGCCAGCCGTTGGGCGATCATCCCGCCCATGCTGGCGCCCAGCACGTGGAACCGCTCGACCTGCAGCGCATCCATCAATCCCAGCGCATCGCCGGCCATGTCGCTCAGGCTGTAGGGCGCCGCCACCGGCAGGCCGAGCTTGTAGCGCAACACCTCGAACGTCAGGTTGGCGCTCGCCGGCGCCTGGCGCCAGGTCGACAGGCCGACGTCGCGGTTGTCATAACGGATCACCCGGAAGCCCTGCTGGCACAGGGCAACCACCACCTCGTCCGGCCAGTGGATCAACTGGCCACCCAGGCCCATGATCAGCAGCAGCGCCGGATCCGAGGCACGACCGATGCTCTGGTAGGCCAGGCTGACCTGATCCAGGTCGACATGCTCGGTGGGAACATTGACATCGCAGCGACCCGCGGCAAACGCCGGCAAGCCGAACAGCAAGGCGGCCAGCAGGACTGCCGCTGAAAGAAAACGTACACGCATGAAAAAATACCGAAACGCAGAACCCCAGTGGAGCGCGAGTCTGATGATATTTGTGCAAGCGCGCTGCCACAGTTCGGTGACAGTTTGATGAAGATTGCTCCAGCGGCTTCGTCCCATCAGGCAGATGAAGGTATTTCTGCTCGGCGCGCCGGTCGACAGCCGCGTCAACATGAGACAAACTCACTCACATCGCACTTTTTACCAAAGTTTTCTCATGGAGCCCCAGGTGCTGGAAATCCGTCACTTGAAAACCCTGCATGCCCTGCGTGAGGCCGACAGCCTGGTGGAGGCCGCCGAACGCCTGCACCTGACGCAGTCGGCCCTGTCCCATCAGTTCAAGGAACTGGAGGAACGCCTGGGCATGGCGTTGTTCGTGCGCAAGACCAAGCCGGTACGCTTCACCAGCGCCGGCCTGCGCCTGCTGCAACTGGCGGATGCCACCCTGCCGCTGCTGCGCGCGGCGGAGCGGGACATTTCCCGGCTGGCCGGCGGCATCGCAGGACGCCTGCACATGGCGATCGAGTGCCACAGTTGCTTCCAGTGGCTGATGCCGACCATCGACCAGTTCCGCGACGCCTGGCCGGAAGTCGAGCTGGACCTGGCCTCCGGCTTCGCCTTCGCCCCGCTGCCCGCCCTGGCCCGCGGCGACCTGGACCTGGTGGTCACCTCAGACCCGCTGGACCTGCCAGGCCTGACCTACGTGCCGCTGTTCACCTACGAGGCGATGCTCGCGGTCGCCAACCAGCATCCCCTGGCGAGCAGGCCCTATATCGTCCCCGAAGACCTGGCCCGGGAAACCCTGATCACCTACCCGGTGGAACGCGATCGGCTGGACATCTTCACCCGCTTCCTGGAACCGGCCGACGTCGAGCCGGCGCAGGTGCGCACCTCGGAACTGTCGGTGATGATGATGCAGTTGGTGGCCAGTGGCCGCGGCGTCTGCGGCATGCCCCACTGGGCGCTGCACGAGTACAGCTCGCGCGGCTACGTGAGGGCCAAGCGCCTGGGCGAAAAGGGCCTGTTCGCCACACTCTACGCGGCGATTCGCACGGACATGCTGGAGGTGCCCTACATGCGCGACTTCCTGCTGACAGCCAAGGACACCTCGTTCTCGACCCTCGACGGCGTCAGCGCGGTACGCTGAAACGACAACGGGGCGAGCCTTGCGCTCACCCCGTCGTTTTCCACCACGGGCTTTCCCGGCTCAGGCCGAACGGCGCTGCTCGAACATCAGCCGCACGGCCAGGCCGCCCAGCACGAAGCCCATGACATAACGTTGCAGCGCCAGCCAGCGCGGGTTGTGCTTGAACCAACTGGCCAGGCCGCCGGCAAACAGCGCGATCAGCAGGTTGACCGTGAAGCTCACGCTGATCTGGGTGGTGCCGAGAATCAGGCTCTGGGCGAACACCGAGCCGTGCTCCGGGCTGATGAACTGCGGAAACACCGAGAGGTAGAACACCGCGATCTTCGGGTTCAGGGCACTGGTGAGAAACCCCATGGTCATCAACCGCAACGGGGAGTCCGGCGGCAACTGGCGCGGCTCGAACGGCGAGCGCGCGCCGGGCCTGAGCGCCTGCCAGGCCAGCCACAGCAGGTACAGCGCACCGGCCCACTTGAGCACCTCATAGGCCAGCGGCACGGCCATGAACACTGCGGTCAAACCCAGTGCCGCGGCAAAGAGGTGAACGAAGAAGCCGCCCACCACGCCCAACAGCGACACCACCCCGGCCTTGGGCCCCTGGCAGATCGAGCGGGAGATCAGGTAGATCATGTTCGGTCCCGGGGTCAGGACCATCAACAGCGAAGCGGCAGCGAAGATCAGCAGGTCTTGAAGCGCAATCATGGGCAGTCCCTGTGCGGTGTCGATCAGGCGGTGGGTTCCAGCGAAGCCCGATAGAACGGCAGGATCAGGTCCCGTGTCAATGGCGCCAGGCACAGGTTGCCGTCGCCCGCCGGATCGATCCACACCACTTCCTCGATCTCGGCCGCAGGTTCCACGGTTTCGGCGACGTGCAACTGGAACAGCTCGGCCTGCACCTCGAAGCCCGGCTCGTTGGCCGCGGGAGCGGAAAACCGGCCGAGGTAGCGGGCGTCAGCGGGATCGACCCGCAACCCCAGTTCCTCCTCGAGTTCGCGGGCCAGGGCGTGCGCCGGCTGCTCATGAGGTTCGATCTTGCCACCCGGCTGCATAAAGGCCTGGGTGCCACGCTTGCGCACCAGCAGGGTACGGCCATCGGGGCCGATCAACAGGGCCGCGGCGATACGGATAGTCTTGGAGGCAGCAGAAACAGTCATGGCGTCAACGCGATCCTGGCAAAAGCCGGCAGGATCACACCCGTGCGGGAAACTGGCAAGCCCGCCGAAAGCAGGCTTGCCAGGCCGGGTTCAGGTGGCCTGCTCCAATGGCGAGACCTCCTCGGGCACCTTGACGAACACGCTGTACTTGGCGCCCTCCATGGCCTCGAAACCGATCAGTTTCTCCACCAGTGGCGCACTCAGGACCTTGCCGGCATTGAGCAACAGCATGCCGTTGTCGGCATTGAGGTTGCGGGCCAGGACCATGCCCGCCTCCAACTCGCGGGTCCCCAGCACCTTGACCGTCGGATCGCCGGTGGTGACATCGCTCAGGTGCTCGGCGCAGACCCGGACGAATTCCTCCACCAGCCCGGGATCGTAGAGACGCCCGGAGTACTTGCGGATGAACAGCAGGGCCTCGTCGCTGTTCAGCCGCCGCTCGAGAATCAGCCCGTGCTGCAGCTCGACGAAGTCGACCGCCAGCTTAAGCACCCGGGAACCCAGGGGAATCGCCTCGCCCTTGAGATGATCGGGAAAACCGGTGCCATCCCAGCGCTCCTGATGGTGCAGGATCAGCCGAGCCGCGTCCTGCATCGGCTCCAGCGTCATCAGCAGCGACTCGCTCTGCTTGGGATAACCGCGGTAACGCTCACGCTCGGTATGGTGCAACTGGTCGGCCGGTGCGCCCATCATGCCGTCCGTCCAGCCCATCTTGCCGATATTGTGCAGGGCCGCGGCCATGGCCAGGTTGCGGCTGTCGGTCTCGTCCTGGCCGGTGGCCTTGCACCAGGCCCGCACCAGGTCGATCACCGCCCGGTTGGTCTGCTTGTCCTTGGGCAGGCGCCACTCGACCATCCGCGAAAACACCTCGGCGGTCACCGCGTAGCTGCGCTTGAGCTCTTCATAGGCCAGGTCGAGCATGTCGGCGGTCTGCTGGACTTCGCTGGTACGCGCCAGCACGCGTTTTTCCAGGGTGGCGTTGAGCTGTTGCAACTGCTTGTTCTGCTCCCGGGCCAGCGCCTGCAGGCGCTGGCGCTCGCGCTCGGAGTGCTGGAAGGCCAGGGCCTGACGCACCGTCAGCGTCAGTTCCTCGTCATTCCAGGGTTTGCTGAGGTAGCGGTAGATCCGCCCTTCGTTGATCGCCTTGGTGATCATGTCCAGGTCGGCATAGCCGGTCAGCAGGATCCGCAGGGTCGACGGATACAAATCATGGATGCGTGCCAGCAGGGTCGCACCATCCATGTTCGGCATGCGCGCATCGCTGATGACCAGGTCGACGGGCTGCTCGGCCAGGATCTCCAGCGCCCGCGCCCCGCTGTCGGCCAGGACCAGTTCATAGGGTTGACTGCGCAGCAGGCGCCGCAGGCTGTTGAGAATCGACTCCTCGTCATCGACCAGCAGGATACGGGGTCTGACGGCGGATTCATCCATGGCGCACCTCATGTCGTCGTGGGCTGCAGATTGCGGGACCCCCGAATGGCTGGCGATCCCTGTCCTCGCCCTAAGGGTAGATGCTTTTGCGACATGTGATCGGGGATCGACCCAACTTCGCCAGCACCGCGACAAAACTGCATCTATGCTGCAAGCAGTCGAGCGCGCATTCGCTGTGTAGCCTGAGAAAAGGACCTCTTTGTATGCGTTCAGTGCATTTCAACCGGCTGGCAGGGACGTCGCGATGAGCACGATCAACCGTCGTATCCTGATCATCGACGACACCGTGTCCATTCACGAGGACTTCCGCAAGATCCTCTGCCCTGGAGGGGGTGTAGACGACCTGCAAGCGGCCGAGCAGGCGCTGTTCGGCGATAGCGTCAGCCGCCTTGAGCACGTCTTCGAGCTGGACTCGGCCTTCCAGGGCCGCGAAGGCCTGGCCAAGGTCGAGCAGGCGCTGGAGCAGGGCCGGCCGTACGCCATGGCCTTCATCGACATGCGCATGCCGCCGGGCTGGGATGGCCTGGAGACCATCGAACGGCTCTGGCAGGTCGATCCCAAGCTGCAAGTCGCGCTGTGCACCGCCTTCTCCGACTACTCGCTGGAGGACATGAACGCCCGCGTCGAGATGGGTGATCGCCTGCTGATCCTGAAAAAACCCTTCGATGCGATCGAGATCCGCCAGATGGCCAGTGCCCTGACCGTCAAATGGCAGATGACCGAGGACGCCGAGCTGAAGATGGACCAGCTCGAACAGGCCGTCGAGGAACGCACCCGCGAGCTGTCCGACGCCAACATCATCGTGCAGAACAGCCCGACCATCCTCTATCGCCTGCGCGGCGAACCTTCGTTCCCGCTGATGTACATCTCCCACAACATCACCAAGTTCGGCCACGTGGCCAAGGACCTGGTGGCCTCCAGCGACTGGACCCGGGAACTGATCCACGAGGAGGACCAGCCCAAGGTCGACGCCGCCATGGCCCGGGTGCTGGACAGGGATGCCCAGGGCGCCTCCATCGAGTTTCGCCTGCATACCGGCGACGACCAGTGGCGCTGGGTGGAGAACCGCTACGTACCGGTACGCGATGCCGAAGGCCGGTTGCTGGAGGTCGAAGGCATCATCATCGACATCACCGAGCGCAAGGCCGCCGAGGAAAAGATCGCCCAGCTCGCCCGTACCGACGGGCTCACCGGGCTGGCCAACCGCTCGACCATGATCGAACGCCTGCACCAGAGCTTTGCCGCCGCCCAGCGCGGCGCTTCGCCGTTCGCGGTGTTCTACCTCGACCTCGACCACTTCAAGCGGATCAACGACACCCTGGGCCATCCGGTCGGTGACCTGCTGCTGCAGGAAGTGTCCCAGCGTATCAGGCGTTGCACCCGCGAAGGCGATGTGGTCGCCCGACTGGGGGGCGACGAGTTCGCGATCCTGCAGACGGAAATGAACGATCCGTCCATTTCCGGCGCCCTGGCGGCGAGAATCCGCAATGCCCTGGTCGAACCCTACAGCCTCGATGGCAACGAGGTGCGGATTTCCGTGAGCATCGGCATCAGCACCTACGCCGCCGACAGCGAAAGCGCCGACACCCTGCTGGTGCAGGCCGACATGGCGCTGTACCGTTCCAAGGAAAAGGGCCGCAACCAGTACCACTTCCACTCCGAGGAGATCAACCAGGAGGTCAGCGAACGGGTCTCCATCGCCAACGACCTGAGGGAAGCCATCAATCAGGATCAGCTGGAACTGCACTACCTGCCGGAAGTCGACCTCACCACCGGCAAAATCCTCGGCATGGAGGCGCTGGTGCGCTGGAACCATCCCCAGCGCGGCCTGCTCGGGGCCGACGTGTTCATACCGGCTGCGGAAAAGACCGGCACCATCGTCGCCCTCGGCCACTGGGTGCTGGACCACGCCTGCCAGCAGATGCGCCAGTGGCGCGACGAGGGCGTGGCACCGCCGGTGATCGCGATCAACCTGTCGCTGGCCCAGCTCAAGAGCGGTGGCGAACTGTTGAACGATGTTGTCGAGACCACCGCCCGCTGGGGGCTGTCGCCATCGGACCTGGAGTTCGATGTCACCGAGGCGACCCTGGCCCAGACCAAGTGGACGCAGAACGACGTATTGCCGCGCCTGCGCGAACTCGGGGTGAAGATCGCCATCGACGATTTCGGTACCGACTACTCCTCCTTCGACTACCTCAAGACCTACCGGGTCAATCACCTGAAGCTGGCACAGTCGTTCATCAACCATGCCACCCAGGATGCCGACAGCGCCACCACCCTCAAGGCCATCATCAATTTCGCCCGTGAAATCGGCGTGGGCATCATTGCCGAAGGCGTGGAGACCCTGGAACAGCGCAGCTCGCTGATCTCCACCGGCTCGCCGATGGCCGCCCAGGGCTACTACTTCAGCAAGCCTGTCGACACTCAGGAGGCCGCCCGGCTGCTGCAGCGGGGCAGCATCGCTCCGCAGGCACTGCCCGACCTGGAGAGTTCGTGATGACCGCGCTGACCGGCGCCGCCAACCGGCGCATTCTGATCATCGACGACACCGCTTCGATTCATCAGGACTACCGCAAGATCCTCGGCCCGGAAGAAGAGGAAGACTTGAGCCTGGAGTCGACCGAAACCCTGCTGTTCGGCGTCGACCAACCGCAACGTCAGGTCTTCGAGCTGGACTCGGCCTACCAGGGCCAGGAGGCCCTGGAACTGGTCCGGCTGGCCCAGGCCGCCAACCGGCCCTACGCCATGGCCTTCATCGATATGCGCATGCCGCCGGGCTGGGACGGTCTGGAAACCATCGAACAGCTGTGGAAAGTCGACCCCCACCTGCAGGTCGCCCTGTGCACCGCCTACTCGGACTACTCCTGGGAATCGATGGCCGACCGCCTGGCCTTCGGCGACCAGTTGCTGATCCTGAAGAAACCCTTCGACAGCCTGGAAATCCGCCAGATGGCCAGCGCCCTGACCTGGAAATGGCAACTGGCCCGGGACATGGCCACGCGCATGAGCGAACTGGAGCGGACCGTCGAGGAGCGCGTCCAGGAACTGCTGCATGTCTCGCGCCTGCTGCAGTTCGACGTGCTCACCGAACTGCCCAACAGCACCCTGCTGGTCGACCGGCTCAGCCAGGCGATTGCCCTGGCCAAGCGGCACGACGAACAGACCGCGGTCATGTTCATCGGCCTGGATCGCTTCAAGCGCATCAACAATGCCCTGGGCCACCCCGTCGGCGACGAAATGCTCAAGCATGTGGCTCGCTGCCTGATCGGTGCCTTGCGTCAGTCGGACTCGGTGTTTCGCTATGGCTCCGACGAGTTCGTCCTGGTACTGCCCGATATCGCCCACCCGCACCAGACCAACGGCATCGCGCAAAAGATCCTCAATGCCGTGAACACCCCACTGGAAGTGGCCGGGCATGCCCTGCGGGTCACCGCGAGCATGGGCATCAGCCTGTATCCGGGCGATGGCGAAGAGGCGCTGGGCCTGGTCAAGAAGGCCGAAACGGCCATGCGCAACACCAAGGAAGAAGGGCCGGGCAACTTCGGCTTCTTCATTGAGGACATGAACCTGCGTGCGCGTCGGCAGCAGTCCATCGAGTCGGGCATTCGCCTGGCCCTGGAGCGCGATGAGTTCGTCCTGCACTACCAGCCCAAACTGGACCTCAGGCGCGGCCAGGTGGTCGGTGCGGAAGCACTGATTCGCTGGCTGCACCCGGAGCGCGGCTGGATCTTCCCCGGCGATTTCATTCCCGTGGCCGAGGACAGCGGACTGATCGTTCCACTGAGCCGCTGGGTGGTCGGGCAGGCCTGCCGCCAGGCCAAGGCCTGGCAGGAGCAGGGTCTGGGCCGTCTGGTCATGTCGGTGAATGTCTCGGCCATCGACTTCCGCCAACGGGACTACCTCGACAGAATCCGCCAGGTGCTGGAGGAAACCGGGTTGGACCCGCGCTGCCTGGAACTGGAAATCACCGAAAGCATACTGATGCAGAACATCGACGCCACGCTCGAGGTGCTGCACGCACTCAAGGCCCTGGGCATCCGCCTGGCGATCGACGATTTCGGCACCGGTTATTCCAGCCTCAGCTACCTGCGGCGCTTTCCCGTCGATGTGCTGAAAATCGACCAGTCGTTCGTGCGCAATCTCGCCGGCGACCGGAATGATGCGGCGCTGGTCAGCGCGATTATCAGCCTGGGCAAGAGCCTGAACCTGAACACCATTGCCGAAGGCGTCGAGACCCGCGAGCAACTGGACTTTCTCAAGGCCCACGCCTGTGAAGAGGTGCAGGGCTACTACTTCAGCAAAGCCGTCGAAGCCAACGCGTTCGCTAGCCTGCTACTGGACTGGCGGGAAAAAGCGCCAGGACAGGACTGAACGCCCCCACGACCGTCTACAGCCAGGGAAACCTGCAATGTCATTTCGCCGATTGCTCGTGCTGCTACTGCTCGCCGGCGCCTGGGGGCAACCCGTCCTGGCGTTGCCACTGGACGAACCGCTCAAGCCCCTGCCGGATATCCCCCAGCAGGACCCGCGCCAGGTCGAACTGGGCCGCCAGCTGTTCAACGAAAAACGCCTGTCGATCAACGACAGCCTGTCCTGCGCCACCTGCCACCAACTGGACAAGGGCGGAGTCGACGACAAACCGCTGTCCATCGGTTTCCATGGCGAGACCGTCGCGGTCAATACCCCCACCGTGTTCAACGCGGCACTGAACTTCAAGCAGTTCTGGAATGGCCGGGCCGACAGCCTGGAGGACCAGGTCGGCCAGGTGCTGCAAAGCCCCATCGAGATGGGCAACAACTGGCCGAACATCATCGATACCCTGGTCAAGGACCCGGCCTACAAGGCCGCCTTCGCCGCCGCCTACCGCGATGGCGTGACCGAGGCCAACGTGCGCAACGCCCTGGCCACCTACGAACGCACCCTGCTGACCCCCAACTCGCGCTTCGACCAGTACCTCAAGGGCAACACCGACATCCTCAGCCTCGACGAGAAATACGGCTACCAGCGCTTCAAGGACTATGGCTGCATCGCCTGCCACCAGGGCGTGAACATCGGCGGCAACATGTTCCAGAAGTTCGGCGTGATGGGCGACTACTTCAAGGCCCGCGGCAACCCGACCGCAGCCGACGACGGGCGCTTCCTGGTCACCGGGGACGAGGACGACCGGCATGTCTTCAAGGTGCCCAGCCTGCGCAACGTGGCCCTCACCGCCCCCTACTTCCATGACAGCTCGGCCAAGACCCTTGAGGAGGCGGTCGACGTGATGTTCACCTATCAGTTGGGGCGCATCCCCTCGGCCGAGGACAAACGCCTGATCGTGCTGTTTCTCAAGACACTGACCGGTGAACAGGGAGGCAAGCCGCAATGAACCCGACCAGGCGCCTGCTGAACCGGATCCTCCTGCCACTGTTGACCTCGGTGCTGGCGGCGGTGCTGGTGTTTCTCTACGTCATGTCGCGCAGCGACCTGACCCAGGAGTACGCCGAAGGCCGCGACCTGATCGGCCAGATCAAGCAACTGGACGCCCAGTGGGATACGGAGATCCTCAAGGCCAGGATCGCCGTGGCCCGCAACTACGATCCGCTGATCAGACCCCAGGTCGACATGCACACCTACTGGCAGGCCTTCCAGGCGCTGCAGGTGAGCCAGCCGACCGATACCTCCGGGGCCTGGAAGGACCGTCGCGCGACGCTGAACCAGGCACTCAAGGAGAAAGAACGGCTGGTCGAACAGTTCAAGTCACGCAACGCGGTGCTGCGCAACTCGCTGGCCTTCCTGCCCACCGCCGAAGACGACATCCAGCGCCAGTTGAGCACGCTGGAGGATGTCGACAAACTGATGCTGCAATCGACCTCCAACGATATCTACGACCTGTTGCTCAGTACCCTCGAATTCTCCCAGATCACCACCGACGACAGGGCTAACGAAATCCTGCTGGGCATCAACCAGTTGACGGTCGATCAGCAACGCCTGCCGCCGGCCTTCAAGGCGCCGATCGATATCCTGCTCAACCACGTACAACTGATCCTGCGCGAACAACCCAACGTCAATAACCTGCTGGACGAGATTGCCGCCGTACCGGTTTCAGAAAGCCTCGACGCCATCACCGACCAGTTGAACCAGGACCAGCAGAGCGCCGAACGGATCGACCAGCAGTATCACCTGTACCTGCTGATTTTCTCGGCGCTGATGGCCGTACTGCTGTTGTACCTGGCCAGTCGCCTGGCCCGCAGCTATGCGCAGATCAACCAGATCAACCGGGCCCTGCAGACCGCCAACGAGCATCTGGAGCAGCGGGTCGAGGAGCGCACCCGCGAACTGCGCGACGCCCAGAGCGAGCTGATGGAGACCGCCCGCCACGCCGGCATGGCCGAGATCGCCACCAACGTGCTGCACAACGTCGGCAACGTGCTCAACAGCGTGAACATCTCCGCCGACCTGGTCGCCCGCAAATTGCGCAACAGCAAGGCACAGGGCCTGGCCAAGGCGGTCGGGCTGATGAACGAGCACCCCGATGACCTCGGTGAATTCCTCACCCATGATGCCAAGGGCAAGCTGTTGCCGGGCTACCTGAACCAGCTCGTCGAGGCCATCGCCGTCGAGCAGCAGGGCATGACCGAGGAGCTGGGCCAACTGAGCAAGAGCGTCGACCACATCAAGGAAATCGTCTCGACCCAGCAATCCTATGCCGGGGTTTCCAGCCTGGAGGAGGCGCTGCACGTCGGCGACCTGCTCGAGGACGCCCTGCGCATGAATTCCGGCGCCCTGACCCGGCACAACGTCGTCGTGATCCGCGACTACGGCGATGTCCCGCGGATCATGGGCGACAAGCACCGCATGCTGCTGATCCTGATCAACCTCATCAGCAACGCCAAGCAGGCGATGGCCAACCTGTCCGACCGTGCCCGGCAGATCACCCTGCAGGTGCGGGTGGTCGACGACACGACCCTGCGCATCAGTGTCAAGGACGACGGCGAAGGCATCCTGCCGGAAAACATGACGCGGATCTTCGCCCATGGCTTCACCACCCGCAAGGATGGCCACGGCTTCGGCCTGCACAGTTGCGCCCTGGCGGCGATGGAAATGAACGGACACCTGAGCGCCCATAGCGACGGCCCCGGCAAGGGTGCCGTCTTCACTCTCGAACTGCCCTTGAAAACCGCCGTGGGGGTCCCATGACAACACAGCCGAACCGCCGCATCCTGCTGGTGGACGACACGCCATCGATCCATGATGACTTTCGCAAGATCCTGATGCCGGAGCAGGACGAGAGCCCGGACCTGGACCTGATCGAGGCCCAACTGTTCGGCCATGAGGCCAAGGCCGTCGGCAGCCAGCCGTTCGAACTCGACTCCGCCTATGGTGGGCAGGAAGGCCTGGCGCTGGTCGAACGCTCCCTGGCCGAAGAACGCCCCTATGCCCTGGCCTTCGTCGACATGCGCATGCCCCAGGGCTGGGACGGTGTCGAAAGCATCGAGCACCTGTGGCAGGCCGATCCGCAACTGCAGATCGTGGTCTGCACCGCCTATACCGACTATTCCTGGGAAGATCTGCTGAATCGCCTGCACGGCCATGACCGGTTGCTGATCCTGAAGAAGCCCTTCGACAATATCGAGGTCCAGCAACTGGCCAATACCCTGACCAACAAATGGGACATGACCCGCCAGGCCAGCCTGCAGATGCATCACCTCGAGGAACTGGTCGAACAGCGCACCCAGGCACTCACCCAGGCGAGCTTGGCCTTGCAGCACGAGATCGACGAGCGCAAGCAACTCGAGGGTCAACTGGTGCAGTCGGAAAAGCTCGCCTCCCTGGGCCAGCTGGCGGCCGGGGTGGCCCATGAGATCAACAACCCCATCGGGTTCATCGGCTCCAACCTGGGCACCCTCGACAGCTATTTCAGCCAGTTGTGGGAAATGCTCGACGCCTACCACAGCGCCGAGGAAGGCATCGCCTCACCCGAGCTGCTCGGCCGCCTGCGGGCCTTGCGCGAGAAGATCGAACTGGACTTCCTCAAGGAGGACATTCCGCTGCTGATCAGGGAATCCAAGGACGGCATCGCCCGGGTCGGGCAGATCGTCAAGGACCTGAAAAACTTCTCCCGGGTCGACTCGAGCCAGGAATGGCAGTGGAGCAACCTCCAGCAGGGGATCGACTCGACCCTGAACATCGTCGCCAACGAACTCAAGTACAAGGCCGATGTGGTCAGGGACTACGCCGACCTGCCGGAAATCGAATGCCTGCCCTCGCAGATCAACCAGGTGATCATGAATCTGGTGGTCAATGCCGCCCAGGCCATGGGCCCGGAGCGCGGCACCATCAGCCTGCGCGGCGGCAGCGCGGGGGAGAAGGTCTGGCTGGAAGTGGCCGACAACGGCTCGGGCATGGCCCCGCAGACCCTGCAGAAGATCTTCGATCCGTTCTTCACCACCAAGCCGATCGGCAAGGGCACGGGGCTGGGGCTGTCGCTGTCCTACGGCATCGTGCAGAAGCATGCCGGGCAGATCACGGTCAGCAGCGAGCTGGGCGTGGGGACGACCTTCAGGATCGAGCTGCCGATCCGCCAGAACAAAACCGCCTCCTGATCGAGGCGGTTCGCCATACGCGTCAGTTGGCCTCCTGGAAATCCATCTCCGGTGGCTGCTGGCGGAAGCCGCCCGTGAGGAAAGCCAGGTACACCACGCCGATCGCCAGCCAGCTCACGCCCAGGTAGATCGCCAGGTGATCGAGGCTGATCATCAGCCACAGGTCTGCCAGCAGGCCGATCGATGGGCAGACCAGGAACAGCAGCAGCTCGCGCAGACCGCGCTGCTGCGCGCCGATCCAGTAATGGAAGATCACCGACAGGTTCACCAGGCTGAAGGCCAGGAAGGCGCCGAAGTTGATGAACGAGGTGGAGGTGGTGACGTCCAGCTTCAACGCCAGCAAGGCCACCACGGCGCAGAGCAGGATGCTGTTGATCGGCGTGCCGAAGCGTTCGCTCAGGCTGCCGAAGAACGATTTCGGCAGCACCCCGTCGCGGCCCATGGCATAGAGCAGGCGCGAACCGCTGGCCTGGGCCGACAAGCCCGAGGCGAACTGGCCGACGATCAGGCCGATCAGGAAGAGGCTGACGAACAGGTCGCCGCCGATGTTGCGGGCGATCTCGTACGCCGCCGAGTCGACGTTGTCGAAGACGAATGCCGGGTGGGCCAGTTGCACGAAGTACGACACCGCAACGAAGATCAGCCCGCCGATCAGGGTGATCAGCATGATCGCCCGCGGGATGGTACGCCGCGGATCGCGGGTTTCCTCGGTCAGGGTGCTGACCGCGTCGAAACCGAGGAACGAGTAGCAGGCGATGGCCGCACCGCTCATCACCAGCGGCATCTGCATGTCACCGTTGAAGAACGGAGCCAGGGTCCACAAGGGCTTGCTCGCGTCGCCGCCGATATAGTGGATCGCCAGGGCGACGAAGGCCACCAGCACCAGGAACTGCACCAGCATCAGCAACGAGTTGACGCCGTTGGCCAGGCGCAGGCCGACGATGTTGATCAGGCTGGTGATGACGATGAAGGCCAGCACCCAGATCGGTTGAGGGACGGCGGGAAAGGCCGAACCCAAGTACGCCGCGCCGATCAGCCAGATCGCCATGGGCAGGAACAGATAGTCGAGCAACACCGCCCAGCCGGCGATGAAGCCGAGCTTCGGGCTGATGGCCTTGCGCACATAGCTGTAGGCCGAACCGGCCACCGGGAAGGCGGCGGCCATGCGTCCGTAGCTCATGGCGGTGAAGAACATCGCCACCAGTGCCGCAAGGTAGGCGGCCGGGACCATGCCAGCGGTGGATTGGGCGAGGATACCGAAGGTGCCGAGCACGATGATCGGTGTCATGTAGGCGATGCCGAACAGCACCACCGACCCCAGCGAAAGGGTGCGTTGCAAACGAGCCATGAGGCGACTACTCCGAATGTTATTGGATTTATGGCAGAGCCGAGTTCGGCGAAAGTGCAGCGGTGTCACAAAATTCTTATGAGTGCGTGGGCCGGATCACGCAGTAGCTCCGTTCGCGGGCAAGCCCTGCTCCTACAGGTGACGCGGGAGGCTGCAGGAGCCGGGCCGACCCGCGAAAGGGCCGGCCGCAATAACGCAGGGATCAGGCCTGGGGAATCAGCAACTCCCGTACCCCGTCGGCCCGCTCGACCACCTCGCCCGGCAACCGCAGGCGCTGGTCGTTCAGGTAGCTGTAGTCACGCCGGGCAGCCGCCAGCTGGCTCAGGTCCAGCTCGACGCTGAAACGGCTCTCCTCGCGCCCGGCTTCCTTGAGCAGCGTCCCGAACGGGTCCACCAGGGCACTGCCGCCAGCGAACAGCAGGCCGCCATCGCCCTCGCCGACGCGGTTGACCATCAGCGCAAAGGCCTGGTTTTCCTGGGCGCGGGCCATGATCGCGGTGCGGTGGGTCGGCCCGTACGGGTCCATGTTGCCGTTGGTGACGATCAGCAGCTCGGCGCCCAGTTGCGCCAGGGCCCGGGCGGTTTCCGGGAACTCGATGTCGTAGCAGATCAGCAGGCCGACCCGCACCCCGTTCCACTCACAGGTCGCATAACCGTCGCCGGGGTTGAACACGCCACGGTCCGAGGCCCACAGGTGGGTCTTGCGATAACGCAGGGCAATGCCCTCGGGGGTGATCATCAGGGTGGTGTTGTAGAACCGGCCGTTGTCGTTCTCGGCCATGCCGATCACCACCGTCAGGTCGCGCTCGCGGGCGGCCTGCTGCACCGCCTGGACGGTCGGCCCGTCCAGCGGCTCGGCGACCCGGGCCACGGTCTCGGCGGACGGGAAGCCCATCAGGTGGGTTTCCGGAAACACGATCATCCGGGTATCGGCGGCGCAGGCGGCGATAGCGGCAAGGGCGCGCTCGAGGTTGTAAGCTGTATCGTTGTCCCGGCCGGCGAGCTGGGCAAGTTCGATTTTCATGGGTATTCCTTGTTCTGTTCAACCGCCGCGACCCGCCGAACTGGCAGAATGAGTCCGCGGTCATGACCTGTGGCCGCAGTATGCGCACCCGCGCCGGGCCATGGGAATCACGCCGCCGGGGTAACTCGATAGGGGTAGATGAATGACACTGTCGCTGGATGACATCGCCTGGCACCGTTCGGTGGGGCAAATGATCGAGGCCCTGGACCGGCCCAACTTCTGGACGCAACTGGTGCGCCTGCTCAACCGGTACGTGCCGTTCGACAGTTGGGTCGCCCTGCTGTTCAGCGCCCAGGGCCGCCCGGAAGTCTTCGCCGAATGCCCGGGCGAGGACGGCAGTCCCGACCCGTTGTTCCAGGACTACCTCAAGGGCCTGTACCTGCTGGATCCGTTCTACATCGCCAGCCGCGAGCAGTCGCGCACCGGCCTGTACCGCCTGGCCGAGGTCGCCCCGGAACACTTCGAACTGACCGAGTACTACCAGCGCTACTTCCGCCTGAACGTGGTGGCCGACGAGATCCAGTTCAACTGCCAGCTCGACGGCGACCGCACCCTCTGCCTGTCGCTGGGCTCCACCCGCCGCTTCAGCGACGAGCAGATCGCCCTGCTGTCGCTGATCCAGCCCTGGGTGCTGGGCCTGTTGCGCCAACGCCTGCCCCACGAACAACTGCCGGAAAACGTCACGCCGCCCACTGCGCCGCCGGGCGACTGGCGCATCCAGCTGGAAGCCTCGGTGCAGCAGCTCAAGGGCGCGCAACTGACCGCCCGCGAACTGGACGTCGGACGCCTGATGCTCAGCGGCTGCTCGAGCAAGGAAATCGCCCGCAAGCTGGAAATCTCCATCGAAACCGTGAAAGTCCACAAGAAACACATGTACAGCAAGCTGGGCATCAAGTCCCAGTCCGAGCTGTTCTCGATATTTCTGCAAGCGCAGAATGCCTGACCGACCTGATGAGTCCGAACCCAAGGAAACCGTATGAGCCTGTCCCTGCTGAGCCGCTACGCCTTCTTTGCCGGCTGCGTGATCTTCACCCTCGCCAGCCTGCCGTTCCTGGAACATGACTGGCTCTGGCCATTCACCCTGGTCACCGGCCTGTTGAGCCTGCTGGGGGTGTTCGACCTGTTGCAGAGCCCTCACGCGGTACGCCGCAACTATCCGATCCTCGGCAATATCCGCTACCTGGTCGAAGGCATTCGCCCGGAAATCCGTCAGTACCTGCTCGAATCCGACAGCGATGCCCTGCCCTTCTCCCGCTCCCAGCGTTCGCTGGTGTATGCACGGGCCAAGAACGAAGGCGGCGACAAACCCTTCGGCACGCTGATCGATGTCTATGAGTCAGGCTTCGAATTCATCGGCCACTCGATGCGCCCGGCGCCGTTGAGCGATCCCGGCAGTTTTCGCGTGACCGTCGGCGGGCCGCAGTGCAAGCAGCCGTACTCGGCCTCGGTGTTCAACATCTCGGCGATGAGCTTCGGCTCCCTCAGCGCCAACGCCATCCGCGCGCTGAACAAGGGCGCCAAGCTCGGCAATTTCGCCCACGACACCGGTGAAGGCAGCATCAGCCCCTATCACCGCGAACATGGCGGCGACCTGACCTGGGAACTTGGCAGCGGCTATTTCGGTTGTCGCACCAGCGACGGACGCTTCGACCCGGAGAAGTTCGCCGCCCAGGCGCAGAGCCCGCAGGTGCGCATGATCGAAATCAAGATGAGCCAGGGCGCCAAACCCGGCCACGGCGGCATCCTGCCCAAGCACAAGGTCACCCGGGAGATCGCCGAGACCCGTGGCGTACCGATGGGTGAGGATTGCGTATCGCCGTCGAGCCACAGCGCCTTCTCGACGCCGATCGAGATGATGCACTTCATCGCGCAACTGCGTGAGCTGTCCGGCGGCAAGCCGGTGGGCTTCAAGTTCTGCCTGGGTCACCCGTGGGAATTCATGGGCATCGCCAAGGCGATGCTGGAAACCGGCATTCTCCCGGACTTCATCGTCGTCGACGGCAAGGAAGGCGGCACTGGCGCCGCGCCGGTGGAATTCACCGATCACATGGGTTCGCCAATGCGCGAGGGCCTGCTGTTCGTGCACAACACGCTGGTCGGCCTGAACCTGCGGGACAAGATCAAGCTCGGTGCCAGTGGCAAGATCGTCAGCGCCTTCGATATCGCCAGCGTGCTGGCCATCGGCGCCGACTGGGCCAACTCGGCGCGCGGCTTCATGTTCGCCATCGGCTGCATCCAGTCGCAGAGCTGCCACACCAACAAGTGCCCGACCGGCGTCGCCACCCAGGACAAGCTGCGCCAGCGTGCCCTGGTGGTACCGGACAAGGCCCAGCGGGTGTTCAGCTTCCACCGCAACACCCTCAGGGCCCTGGCCGAAATGCTCGCCGCCGCAGGGCTGCAGCATCCTTCGCAACTGGAAGCCAAGCATCTGGTACGACGCATGTCGGCCACCGAGATCAAGCTGTTCTCGCAGTTGCACGTGTTCCTCAAACCCGGCGAGCTGCTGACCGGCGAGGTCAACGGCAAGTTCTACTCACGCATGTGGGAGATGGCCCGGGCCGACAGTTTCGAACCGAATGCGGTGTGAAATGGGGCCGTTGATCGTAGGGGGCCCCGCAGCCCCCTACGGCAAGCGCCGTTGCTCACGATAATCCTCGGAGTCGGTGATTTCCTTCATGAGGATGACGCCGTTATCCTGCACCCGGTAGATCGCATAGAACTTGTTATCCACGATCAGTTCGGGAGGCAACGCCGCTTCGCCAAAAAAGCGCTCACGGTCACCCTCCACGACATTGTTCATGCCAAGGCGAGGGAAGAACTCGGTGTGCAGCACAACACTGGAATCACTCAAGATGAACCGAAGCACCGGCGTCAGCGTCATCGCCCCATAGCCCCTCGGCAACCAGTTGCCCCCCGTCTCCGGGCCAACCCGGTAAATCCTTTTCAGCGCCCTCAGTTCAACCCGTGATGCCAGGTCGTAACTGATGTATTGAGCCATGGCGAACTCCAGTTCCTTCTTGGCAATCAGGATCTGCCCATAGGCATAAGACAGCGAAAACATGAGGAGAACGGGTACCGCCAACAACCACCGTGCTCTTACCCACACACAACCCAACCCGTGATAGGCCAGCAGCATCAGAAAAACCAATATGGCGGAGAAGCTGACCAGATCACGGGCATCCAGGCTGTAGTCGTCGATGAACAGCATGGCTCCCGGCAAGGAGACCATCAGCACCGGTACGCACAGCAGGTACAACAGGGTGACTGCTGTTTTCTTAAGGACCGCCTCATCCTTCGTCAGGATTTTCCCCAGTAGCCTGATGAAACCCAGAAGAGCGATTGCCAGCAACAGGAAAACGACCACGCGGTTCCCTGGCGTCACGAGGACCTTGACCTGCTCCATGAAAAGCACAAGTTTGCCCCAGGCAATACCCCACCATGCCCAATCCAAGGCTTGAGGCCGTCCGCGATCGGTGTCGATCAACTGATAGGCCGTAAAAAAATACAAGGCGCCGCCGAGCAACAACTGGAACACCCGGCTGACGAGGGTGGCGAGTATCCGCGAAAACTCGATATCCCTGCGTACGCTCCACATCAGCTCGACACAACAGAGTCCGATGAACAACGACAGGTTCAACTGATAGAAGGCCAACGACACGGCGACGAGCACACCTGACAACAGCACCTGCAGCAACATCCCCTCCACCCTGAGGGTGATTGCATAGAGAACCGCCGACACCCCCAACAGCATCCCCGGACCGTCGTACTGGTAGGTCAGGTTTCCCAGAAAGAACGGACTGCACAGGATCGGCAGAACCACCAGGCAAGCCCAGAACCTGGGCAGGGGAAAATACCTCAGGGTCAAGCTGGTCATCGCCTGCGCGAGCACAATGAGCGTCAATAGCAGCGGCATGGGAAAAGTATTGGGCATGCTGTTGGTGAAGGTCAGAACCCGGTGCATGATTTCGATCAGTATTCGCCCCTGCTGTCTCCAACCCTCTTCAAACATCAGCAATGAGCGCCAACTGTCATCGATGTACGCATAATCCGCACGCACGATCGGATAGACATAAACCAGGGAAGCCACGATAAAAAAAACGAAAATCTCCCTGCGTGTCAGAACCCGCTCCATGCTCATGGATTACCCTCGATTTCATGCTTGACGGTGCGTCCGGAAAACCTTTTCCCCACTGTTGCCCTGATGACGTATCGCGGCCTATGTTTGGCCTCGATATAGATCCTGCCGATGTATTCACCCAGGATCCCCAGGCCGATGAGCTGTACCCCGCTCAGGAACAGAATGGCCGTCATCAGGGAGGGATAACCCGGCACCGTATTGCCGAAAAGCAGCTTGTCAGAAACCATGTAGAGCGCGTACAGCAACGAACCCAACGAGATGAGACCACCGATATAGGTCCATAACCTCAACGGCAGCGTGCTGAAGGATGTGATGCCATCCAGCGCCAGGTTCCACAGCTTCCAGCCATTGAACTTGCTCTTGCCATGGGTGCGCGGTGCCCGGTCGTATTCGATGACGCGGGTAGTGAATCCAGCCCAGGACAGTACGCCCTTCATGAACAACTGGTACTCGGGCAACTTCTTGATCACGTCGATGACCTTGCGGTCCATCAGGCGAAAATCACCGACGTTTTCCTCTATGTGCGAATAGGCAATCCTGTTCATCACCCGGTAGAAAAGGGTGGACGACTGCCGTTTCAGGTAACTGTCCGTCGAACGACTGCGGCGCTTGGCCAGGACCACATCCGCGCCGTTCTGCCACTGGGCAATCATGCGTGGAATCACTTCGATCGGGTCCTGCAGGTCGACATCGATGGGGATCACCGCATCACCGCTGGCAAACTCGATGCCGGCAAACAGGGCGGGCTCCTTGCCGAAGTTGCGGGAAAAATTGATCAGCAGGGTGTCGTTGTCCCGCAACGCCAGGTACTGGGCCACACTTTCGGTGTTATCGGTACTGCCATCGTTGACGAAAACGATTTCGACCTCATACGGCTCGGCGAGCAGTTCCCGCCGCACCGCCTCGTAGAACACCGGGATGGCCTGTTCCTCGTTGTACACGGGCACCACCAGGGAAATCTTCATTTGGCCTTGTCCCGAAAGACCACCTGGCTTGAATAGCAGTAACCGAGCACCAGGCTCACCACCGAAAACACCACCAGCGTCACCAGCCCCGGCATGGTCAGCCAGTCACCCAGCCAACCGGTGGTAAAACTGAGCACGGCCATGAAACCGACGAAGGCCAGGTAACGGGGCAATGAGGCCGCCTGCCTGAAGGTGTAGCGCGCGTTGGCATGGAAGGAAAACGTAGCGGCCACCGCGAACGCGCAGAGGTTGCTGGTGGCCTGGCTGAACGCCATGCCGCCGTGCAGCGCGAGGAAGACGCACCAGTGGATCAGGGTATTGAGCACCCCGATATAAACATAGGTCGAAAAATTCTTGGGCAGCGCACGCAAGGCTATGTCATCCATTCCGCAGCCGAACAGGCCCCGTCCGATAACGACCGGGATGGGCGTCCACGTACTACGCGATACCAGCGTGGCGATTCCTCAAGACTAGGATTGCCCGGTGGGTCTGTCTACTGTCAGAAATGACAGGTACAGATGAGTTCTGGCTTTCACCAACAGGAGATCAAGATGGGAAATCGATTCATCGCCGCCGCCTGCCTGATGCTGTCGTTCAGCCTGGCCCACGCCGCCGAACGCTGGGAAACCCTGCCGCCCACCCCGGCCCCGGTCGCCGGCGTGCAAAGCGGCTATGCCAACGTCAACGGCATCAAGCTCTACTACACCCGCACCGGTCACGGCTCACCCGTGGTGGTGCTGCACGGCGGCCTCGCCAACTCCGACTACTGGGGCAACCAGGTCAAGGCCCTGGCGGCGAAACACACGGTGATCGCCCTCGACAGTCGCGGCCATGGCCGCAGCTCGCGCGACAGCCGCCCCTACGGCTACGACCTGATGGCCGACGACGTGGTCGCCGTGCTCGACCACCTGAAAATCGCCAAGGCCGACATCGTCGGCTGGAGCGACGGCGCGATCCTCGGCCTGGACCTGGCGATCCGTCACCCGAGCCGCGTCGGCAGGATCTTCGCCTTCGCCGCCAACAGCACCACCGCCGGGGTGAAGGAGAACGTCGAGAAGAACCCGACCTTCGCCGCCTACATCGAACGGGCCGGCAAGGAATACGTGAAGCTGTCGCCAACACCGAAGGAGTACGACGCCTTCGTCGAGCAGATCAGCCATATGTGGGCCAGCCAGCCGAACTGGAGCGATGCCGACCTGGCGAAGATCAAGACCCCGGTGCTGATCGTCGATGGCGACCGCGACGAGGCGATCAAGCGTGAGAACACCGAGTACATGGCGGCGACCATTCCCGGCGCCGGGCTGCTGATCCTGCCCAATGCCAGCCACTTCGCGTTCCTGCAGGACCCGGCCTTCTTCAACGCCGCCCTGCTGAATTTCCTCGACGACCAGTAACCCCTGGATCGGCCGGCCTGGCGCCCCCGGGCCGGGCCGTCCATCCGCCGTCGGCCAAGCCGGCCGCCCTGGCAAATAATTGTGACATTCAGTAATACCCCACCTTTGCAATTCGCGGCGATTCGCGCCACCCTGCGCGCCGCCGCCCAAGCAGTGCAATTTCCGACAGCCGCGGCAGTCATATTCAACATTCGCCCACAGAGCCCGCTGCCATGCTGAACGGACGCGACCCACGCATCGACTTCTTTCGGGGACTGGCGCTGATCTTCATTTTCTGGGATCACGTGCCCCACAACCCATTCGGCCAGATCACCCTGCGTAATATCGGTTTCAGCGATGCGGCGGAGGTCTTCGTGTTCCTCGCCGGTTACGCGGCGGTCCTCGCCTACGGCAAGATCCTGCAACGCGACGGCTACCTGATCGCCTGCGTGAGGATCCTGCGTCGCGCCTGGGTGCTCTACGTGGTGCACATCTTCCTGCTGGCGATGCTGATGGGCATCGTGTTCTTCGCCAACAGCCATGTGGAAACCCGCGACCTGATCCAGGAAATGGGCCTGCAGCATTTCGTCAGCCATCCCGAACAGGCGCTGACGGATGAGTTGCTGCTGCGCTTCAAACCGAACCTGATGGACCCGCTGCCCCTGTACATCGTGCTGTTGCTCGGCCTGCCGCTGGTGCTGCCGTTACTGTTGCGCCAGCCCCTGGCGGTGGTCGCGGTGTCGCTGACGGTGTACCTGCTGGCGCCCGTACTGGGCTGGAACCTGGCGGCAATCGGCGATGGCGTCTGGTACTTCAACCCCGTCACCTGGCAGTTGCTGTTCATCCTCGGCGGTGCGACGGCCATCCACGGCCAGCGGCCACGCCTGCCGGACCGGCGCCCATTGCTGCGCCGGCCACTGTTCGTCGCGGCGGCGGGTTATTCACTGATTGCCGGGGTGATCACCCTCTCCTGGCGTTGGCCGCAGATTCATGACGCCATCATGCCGGCCGCACTGAGCAACTGGCTGTACCCGATCAGCAAGACCGACCTGTCGCCGGTGCGTCTGCTGCATTTCCTGGCACTGGCCTATGTCACTGCCAAGCTGCTGCCCACGGGCAACTGGACCCGCCACTGGCTGGCGCAACAGACGTGCCGCATGGGTCGCTACTCGCTGGAAGTGTTCTGCCTGGGCGTACTGCTGGCGCCGCTGGCGGACATGGTCAACGCCCTGGCCGACGATGCCGTCGCCATGCAGGTTTTCACCGCGCTGGTCGGTGCCGGCCTGCTGGCCCTGCTCGGTGCCTGGCTGGACTTCAACAAGCGCCTGGGCCAGCCGATGCGCGCCGTTCCCGCCTGAGCCGGCTGCGCGCCGGGTTTGGCGGTGTGGCGGATGACGTCTTCGCGGGCAAGCCCTGCTCCTACAGTTTTACGGCGTTCGCAGACCTTGTATACGACGCTACCTTGTAGGAGCAGGGCTTGCCCGCGAAGACGTCCGTAACCACAACGCAGAAACATCAGGTTCCCCAACATTTCGTAGCGCACAAAAAAGCCCCGGTCATGCGACCGGGGCCTTGTCTTTTCAACGGAGGTCTACGCCGCCGGGTTCGCAGCCGGCGAGGCATTGCCCGGCTGCAGCTTGAACACGTGGAACAACAGCGTCAGCAGCACCAGAAACGCCGGGCCGACATACAGCGCGACGCGCGTGTCGGGGAAGTACGCCATCAGCCCGACCACCAGCACCAGGAACGCCAGCGCCAGGTACGAACTGACCGGGTACAGCCACATGCGGTACTGCAGGCCTGCGACCTGCGCACGGCTCAAGCCCTTGCGGAATTTCAGTTGCGCCAACAGGATCATCGCCCAGGTCCAGATCGCGCCGAAGGTGGCAATGGACGTCACCCAAACGAAGACCTTTTCCGGCACCAGGTAGTTGAGCAGCACGCCCAGCAGCAAGGCCGCGATCGACAGCAGCAGCGCACGACGCGGCACGCCATTGCTCGAGGTCCTGGCGAAGGTCGCCGGTGCCTGGCCGTTCTGCGCCAGGCTGTAGAGCATGCGCCCGGTGCTGAAGATGCCGCCGTTGCAGGACGACAGCGCGGCGGTGATCACCACGAAGTTGATGATGCCGGCGGCGGTCTTGATGCCCAGGCGTTCGAAGGTCATCACGAATGGGCTGCCCTGGGTGCCGATGGCGTTCCACGGGTAGATCGAGAGGATCACGAACAACGCGCCGACGTAGAACAGCAGGATGCGCCAGAACACCGAGCCGATGGCGTCGGGAATGGTTTTCTGCGGGTTGCGTGCCTCACCGGCGGTCAGGCCGATCATTTCCACGCCCAGGTAGGCGAACATCACCATCTGCAGCGACATCAGCACGCCGCTGACACCATTGGGCATGAAGCCACCGTTGCTCCACAGGTTGGAAATGCCCAGGGCCACGCCATCGTTGCCGAAGCCGAAGGCGATCACGCCGACACCGCCGATCACCATGGCGATGATGGTGACGATCTTGATCAGGGCGAACCAGAATTCGAACTCGCCAAAGGCCTTCACCGCGATCAGGTTGATGGTGCCCATGCTCAACAGCGCCGCCAGGGCCCAGATCCAGCGTGGCATGTCGGGGAACCAGACCCCCATGTACACCGCCACCGCGGTGATCTCCGCGACGCAGGTCACCAGCCACAGGAACCAGTAGTTCCAGCCGGTGAGAAAGCCCGCCAGCGGGCCGAGATAGTCCTGGGCATAACGACTGAAGGAGCCGGCCACCGGGTTGTGCACGGCCATTTCACCGAGGGCGCGCATGATCACCAGGATCGCCAGGCCGCCGATGATGTAGGAGAGCATGATCGCCGGACCGGCCATTTCGATGGCCTTGGCCGAACCGAGGAACAGGCCGACGCCGATACAGGCGCCGAGCGCCATCAGCCGTATGTGCCGTTCACCGAGTTCGCGTTTGAGCGGGCCGCCTTGAGCGGTCTCGCCGTGGGGCAGGTGGGTGCCAACTGGCATGGGTACAACCTCATCTTGTTATTGGGTATGAACCACCGAACAAGGGAGCGGCAGGCGAGTGGGCCCGGGCTCCCGACAGCGGACCCGCTTCGTGAGCGGGCCCGTCCCGCAGGGAAAACCGACGGGATCAGCGGGCGATGCAGTATAGGAATCCAATGGCAGGGCTTTTCACTCTATAAATCAGAAAATTCAGCTGGAAATCTCGGCAGAAGCGCTGAAAACAGAGGTGCATTCGCTGGCAGAAGCCGGCCCGGCCGGACGAAAAACCCGTGGGAGTATGGCACGCCGGGCAGATCGCGTCATGTCCCGGCCCTTTTCGACCTTGCGCCAATGGACAGCTCTATTCCAAGGCTTGCAGGGCCTCGACAAAAACCATGGCAGGCGTCGTCTTCCCGGCATGATTGTCACGAAAAGTCAGCGTATGCAGGAAATAACTGACTGCATTAACAAAATTTTCGCAGCCCTTTACCAGCGTCTAAGCTTCAGGCAAGTGCGATCAATCTGCGTATGGATGAATCGACTATGGGCGCTCTGTGGGATTCCGATTCGACCAGGACTGTGCCAGCAACCGACAGTCCGGATGAAGCGCCCGTACCGAAAAAACCCCACAAGCGGCGCCTCTGGTGGCGACTGTTCTGGCTGGTGGTGCTGCTCGCGATGATCCTGCTCGGCGTCGCCGCCTCCAGGGAAATGCGCACCTCCAGGATCCAGGCCCGGGAAATCAGCCGCTTTGCCGGCAATCTCGACTACGCCATGGCCAACGGCCCCAGCGACTCGATGCTCTATCCCGGCGAGGGCCCCTTCGACAAACGCCTGGGCTACAGCGACCTGGGCACGTTTCTCGGCCGGCTGGCCAAACGCGGCTACCTGATCGAGGCACAGGCGCGCTTCTCCCCCGCCCTGCTCGACTACGGCAAGGCCGGCTTCTTCGTACCCTATGCGGAAAAGATCCAGGCCGGCCTGTCGATCACCGACTGCCGCGGCGCCGGGCTCTACCAGTACAACTACCCGCAGCAGTTGTACGGGAGTTTCGCGGCGATTCCGCCACTGGTGGTCAACAGCCTGCTGTTCATCGAGAACCGCGACCTGCTCGACCCCGGCCAGCCCCAGGCCAACCCCGCCGTCGACTGGCCGCGTTTCGGCAAGGCGGTGCTGTCGCAGATCGGCAAGGTTCTGCATCTCGGCGGGCAAAGCGCCGGCGGCAGTACCCTGGCGACGCAACTGGAGAAGTATCGACACTCGCCCGATGGCCTGACCCTGTCCGGCGGCGAGAAGATCCGCCAGATGATTTCCGCCAGCGTGCGCGCCTACCAGGGCGGCCCGCAGACCCTGGAAGTGCGGCAGAACGTGGTCCGCGACTACCTCAACAGCGTGCCCTTGTCGGCCGTGCCGGGGCACGGCGAGGTGCATGGCCTGGCCGAGGGCCTGCGGGTCTGGTACGGCGCCGACTTCAACGACGTCAACACCCGGTTGAGCAGTACCGCCAGCGACCCGCAGAGCCTGGCCAGACGCGGTCTGGCGCTGCGCGAAGTGCTCTCGCTGATGATCGCCCAGCGTCGCCCCTCGCACTACCTGGCCCGGGGCCGCGATGAGTTGGCCGAGCTGACCGACAGCCACCTGCGCCTGCTGGCCCAGAACGGCGTCATCGACGCACCGCTGGCCGCCGCGGCCCTGGCGAGCAAGGTCAGCTACCGCGACTGGGTTCAGGAACCGACGGTCCAGCCGATCGAATCGAACAAGGGTATCAGCGTCGCCCGCAGCCGCCTGGCGGCGATGCTCGACCGCCCGCTCTACGACCTTGACCGCCTCGACCTGTCGGCCACCAGCACCCTGCAGGCGCAGTTGCAGGGCCAGGTCAGCGATTACCTCCGCAAGCTGGCGAATCCGCAGTTCGCCCAGTCCATCGGCCTGCTCGGCGATCGGCTGCTCACCGCCACCAGTACCCAGCAGGTGCGCTACAGCTTCACCCTGTTCGAACTGACGCCGGACAGCTATCGGGTGCGGGTGCAGACCGACAGCACCGACCAGCCCTTCGACATCAACGAAGGCAGCAAGCTGGAACTGGGCTCCACCGCCAAGCTGCGGGTGCTGACCACCTACCTGCAGATCATTGCCGAGCTGCATGATCGCTATGGCGATCAATCGCCGGCGCAACTGAAAAAGGTCGAAGTCGACGACCAGGACCGGATCACCCGCTGGGCCCTGGACTACCTGGCCCAGAACAGCGACCGCAACCTGCCCGCCATGCTCGATGCGGCGCTGAACCGACAGTACTCGGCAAGCCCCGGCGAAAGCTTCTTCACCGGCGGCGGCCTGCATCGCTTCCACAACTTCCGCAACGAGGACAACGGCCGCAACCCGACCCTGCTCGAAGCCCTGCGCGAGTCGATCAACCTGCCGTTCATCCGCCTCATGCGCGACCTGGTGCGCTACAGCACCTATCAGGGCCCGAACAACAGCGCCGAACTGCTCAAGGACGATGACAACCCGCGCCGCCAGGAATACCTGGCCCGCTTCGCCGACCGCGAAGGCACGGCGTTCATGCTGCGATTCTGGAAAAAGTATCGGAACAAGGACTCCCAGGAACGCCTGGAAACCTTTCTCGACAGCATGCACCCGACGCCGATCCGCCTGGCGGCGGTGCATCGCTACCTGCTGCCGGAGGCGCCGCAGAAAACCTTCGATACCTTCGTGCGGGCCCACCTGAAGACCGAGAAGGTCAGCGACGAACGCCTCGCCAAGCTCTACAAGAGCTACGGCCCCGGCGCCTACGACCTGCCGGACCAGGGCTATATCGCCAAGGTCCACCCGCTCGATCTGTGGCTGCTCGGTTACCTGCTGAAGAACCCGCAGGCCAGGTTCAGCCAGGCGGTGGCCGCCAGTGAGTTCGAACGCCAGGAAGTCTATGGCTGGCTGTTCAAGAGCAGGCACAAGAGTGCCCGCGACAGTCGTATCCGGGTCATGGTCGAGATCGAGGCGTTCCTCGATATCCATCGGCGCTGGCAGCAGGTGGGTTATCCGTTCGACCACCTGGTGCCGTCACTGGCCACGGCCATCGGCAGTTCCGGCGACCGGCCGGCGGCGCTGGCCGAACTGATCGGCATCATCCTCAACGACGGCGTACGCCTGCCAACCTTGCGCATCGACAGCCTGCACTTCGCCGCCCATACGCCGTATGAAACCCGAGTGACCAACGACCCGGGCAAGGGCAAGCGAGTCATGCCCTCCGAGGTCGCCACGGCGTTGCGCGAAGCCTTGTCGCAGGTGGTGGACGCAGGGACAGCGCGGCGGGTGTCGGGCAGCTTCAAACTGCCCGACGGCACGCCGCTGGCCATGGGAGGCAAGACCGGCACCGGGGACAACCGGATAGAAAGCATCGGCGCGGGTGGGCGGGTGCTGAGTTCGAAGTCGATCAACCGCACCGCGACGTTCGTCTTCTACATCGGTGCCCACCACTTCGGCACCTTGACCGCCTTCGTGCCCGGACGCTCGGCGGAGAACTTCAAGTTCACCTCGGCGTTGCCGGTGCAGGTGCTCAAGGGCATGGCGCCGATTCTGACCGACTACCTGCAGCCGGACAGCAGCACCCTGTGCAAGCCGCAGGCTGTGGCGCACCTGTAGGGTGGGGAATTTACGTCAGCCCCCCATCAGTGGCTGCTGTGAAAGCGCTTGGCCAGGGTATAACTCTTCTTCCAGTAGGCATTGTTCAGCGAGTCGATGCGCACGCTCTTGCCGCTGCGCGGGGAGTGAATGAACTTGCCCTCGCCCACATACAGCCCGACATGGCTCACATTGCCCTGGCCATTGCGGTTGAAGAACACCGCATCCCCCGGCTTCAGACTGCCACGCTGGATAGTCCTGGCGCTGGAGCGGCGCATGCCCACCGTGGTCCGCGGCAGCTTGATGTCGGCCTCGTTCTGGAACAGATAGACCAGCAGCCCGCTGCAATCGAAGCCCTTCACAGACATGCCGCCCCAACGGTAGGGCGTGCCGATCAACTGATGGGCACGATCGATGACATTGTCGATGGAAGATTGCGCCTTCACCTCGGCAACCCTGGCCGGGGCGTTCTGTGTCGACTTGAGGTTCGCATGGGCTGACCAGGAGCCCAGCAGGACCCCCAGCGACAGCACCCCTGACACTAACCTGGACATGATAAACACCGCCTTTTCGAAACCTGGCGGCATGGTACGGAGCGGTCCCGGGCTTGCTCAGAGTGCTTTTCGCAGTTTCACGTAGGAAGCATCCCAGGCAAACCAGCGAAAACACCACATCCCTCCGCGCCGCGAAACCTCCAGTGCCTGTCTCTCCGTTCCCAACGCCCCTCTCGCCCATCAGCACGTTCGTCGGTTTTTCTTGCCTTAGAAATAAGATATATCTTACGGTATATCTTAAGAACAGAGGAGAAAGAGAAAATGAGAGAGCATCACCACCCTCCCCACCACCGCGAATTCGGCGATGGCCACGACGGCTTCGAACGCCGCCCCGGCCGTGAACGCGGCGGCCGCGGCCCGCGGGTGTTCGCCCCGGGCGACCTGAAACTGCTGTTGCTGGCCCTGGTCGCCGAACAGCCCTGCCATGGCTACGACCTGATCCGCCAGATCGAAGGCATGTTCGACGGTGCCTACAGCCCGAGCCCGGGGGTCATCTACCCGACCCTGACCTTCCTCGAGGAAAGCGATCTGATCAGCGGCGACGCCGAGGCTGGGAAAAAGCGCTACAGCGTGACCGACAACGGTCGCCAGTTCCTGCGCGAACAGGCTGTGGCCCTGGACGGCGTGCGCACCCGCATCGATGTCAGCAAGCGCTCCCTGCGCGGTCACGACCGGCCGCCGGAAATCCACGAGGCGGTGCACAACCTGCGCCACGCCCTGCAACTGCATCACGGACGCTGGAGCCCGGAGGAAATCCTGCGGGTCCGCGACCTGCTGAACAACACCGCCAAGGCCATCGTCGATGGTCCCGTGTCCGCCCAGTCCCATTCGGAGCAAGCGCAATGAACGAAGTCAATCGCCAAGGCATTCATCGGGTCATGCACGAGATCAGGCGCCGCCGCCTGCAAGTGCTGCGGGTGCGGGACCTGACGCCGCGCATGCGCCGCATCACCCTCGGCGGCCCGGAACTGGCGGGTTTCATCAGCCTGGGCACGGACGACCACGTCAAACTGTTCTTCCCGCAGACCGCCGCCGAACAGGCTGCGCTGGAAACCCTGGTGATTGGCGCCAAGGACAACGGCCCGCTGCCGGCCATGCGTGACTACACGCCGCGTCGCTATGACCTGGAGCGGGGTGAACTGGATATCGACTTCGTCCTGCATGGCGACGGCCCCGCCTCGACCTGGGCGGAACAGGCCACACCCGGCCAGTTCCTGCATATCGGCGGGCCACGGGGTTCGCTGGTGGTCCCGGATATCTTCGACAGCTACCTGTTGATCGGCGACGAAACCGCCCTGCCGGCCATCGCCCGGCGCCTGGAGGGCCTGGCGGCCAACCGCCGCGCGCTGGTGGTGGTCGAGGTGGAGAACGCGGCTGAACAGCAGCCCCTGCACAGCCAGGCACAGGTCGAAGTGATCTGGGTGCGACGCGACGCGCCAGGGCAGGGTCTGCTGCAAACCGTCGAGCAACTGACCCCGCCAAGCGGCAGCCTTTACGCCTGGGTCGCCACCGAGGCCGGGCTGTCGCGCAAGGTGCGCCGGGTATTGCTCGACATCCACGGCCTGGATGAGGCGTTCGTCAAGGCCGCAGGCTACTGGCGCCTGGACGGTAGCGCCGAAGAGTAACCTCCGGCCTCGGCAGTGGGTGGGCCGTCCCACTCACTGCAAGCCTCAAGTCCGCCGCCTGCCACCCCAACGATCCATGCCGATCAGCAGCAGCGAGACCAGCACGAAGCCCAACAGTATCTGCCCGGCGTTGACGAACACCTGGGGATAACCCAGCCGGTCGACATCGACGAAAGGATACGGATACGCGCCGATCAGGTGCCCGCGCAGCAGCACATAAGCGAAATACACCAGCGGATAGGCCAGCCACGACAACACCTGCGGGAAGCGCAAGCGGCCCTTGGGCACACACACCCACCAATAGACCACGAACAGCGCCGGCATCACGTCGTGCAACAGTTCATCCGCCAGCCACTGAAAGCCCTGGGGATGCCACAACGAGCGCAGCAACAGGCTGTAGGCCAGCCCCACCACGACGATATTGGCGACGATCGCCGTGCGCACCGACGGTTTGAGGAAAAAGCGCCGGCCCCACGAATCGCGGGACGTCACTTCACAGGTCAGCACCACCGCCACCAGGGTGTTGGTCAGCACGGTGAAGAAACTGAAGAAGGTGATCAACCCGCCGAGCAGGCTCGCCCCGGCCTGCCAGCGTGAGATCAGGATCAGGTACATCTGGATGCCCAGGCCGCTCCAGCCCAGCACCGCCGCGGCCAGCAGCACGGCGCGCGAGCGGATGCGGCGCAGCGGCGGCTGGCCGGACACGCGCTTCGACTCCACGGCAGGACCTCAGCGTCGGGTGCGCATCAACTTCACGTACAGCCGCTCGACCTTCTCCCGCGCCCACGGCGTCCTGCGCAGAAAAGTCAGGCTCGACTTGATGCTCGGGTCGCTCTTGAAGCAACGGATATCGATGCGCTCGGCCAGGCCCTGCCACTCGTAATGGGCCACCAGGGCATTGAGGATCTGCTCCAGGGTCACCCCATGCAGCGGATTGTTGGATGTTTCGGTCATGCCGAACCTTCGATGAGGAAATGGAACAAGGCGCGCACCTTAGCCGAGCCCTTCGCCAGGGGGAAGAGCCACCGATAGCAGATGGCGCAATGGCCCTTACTTGAGTCTAGCCGCGTCGAGATACGTTGCAGGGGCAGTGTTTTAAAATCGAAAAACCGTGTTACGTTATAACAAATCATAACCATTCATCGGACACCCCCTCCGTCATCCGCCTGCTCTTTCGACTCACCGATGCGCTTCGCATCGCGCTTGCCAAGGAAACATCGATGTCCCTCTCCTCCCCCCTGCGTACCCGCCTGACTCCGCTGGCCGCCGCCTTGCTGATCGCGGGCCCGGCCCACGCCCTGGAGCTGCAACCCCAGGTCATCACCGCCAACCCCCTGGGCAGCGAACAGCCCGCCGCCCCCAGCACCGTGCTCGAAGGCGACGACCTGACCCTGCAGCAACAGGGCAGCCTCGGTGAAACCCTGAACAGGCAACCCGGGGTGTCGTCGTCCTACTTCGGCCCGGGCGCCAGCCGACCGATCATTCGTGGCCAGGACGGCGATCGCATCCGCCTGCTGCGCAACGGCGTCGGCGCGCTGGATGCCTCGGCGCTGTCCTATGACCACGCGGTACCGCTGGATCCGGTCAACGTCGAACGGATCGAGATCGTCCGTGGCCCGGCGGCGCTGCTCTATGGCGGCAGTGCCATCGGCGGGGTGGTCAACACCTTCGACAACCGCATTCCCACCAGCCCCATCGACGGCATCCACGGTGCCGGCGAACTGCGCTACGGCGGCGCCGACACCACCCGCAGCAGCGCCGGCAAGCTGGAAGCCGGCGACGGCACCTTCGCCCTGCACCTGGACGCCAACGCCCGCGAGTTCAACGACCTGCGGATTCCCGGCTACGCCCGTAGCCGCAATGCACCGGCCAGCGAGGACGGCGACGGACGCAAGGGCCGCCTGGGCAATAGCGACGGTCGCCAGGATGGCGGTGCCGTGGGCGGCTCCTACCACTGGGATAATGGTTACGCCGGGCTGTCCTACAGCAATTACGACAGCAACTACGGCTCACCGGCCGAGCAGGATGTGCGCATCCGCATGAAGCAGGATCACTACGCCTTCGCCTCGGAAATCCGCAACCTCGAGGGGCCGTTCAGTTCGGTGAAACTCGATGCCGGCTACACCGACTACGAGCATCGGGAAATCGAGGGGGGCGAAACCGGCACGATTTTCAGGAACAAGGGCTACGAGGCCCGGGTCGAGGCCCGCCACCTGCCGGTCGGCCCGTTCAACGGAGTGGTCGGGGCCCAGGTCAGTCGCAACGAATTTTCCGCACTGGGCGAGGAAGCCTTCGTTCCGCAAACCGACACCGACGCCGGCGCGCTGTTCCTGCTGGAAGAGCTCAAGGCCAGCGAGCGTCTGACCTTCAGCCTCGGCGGCCGCCTGGAACACACGCGTATCGACCCGGATGCCAAGGGCAACGAGCGTTTTGCCAATGCCGAGCGGAGCAACAGCTTCACCGCCGGCAGCCTGTCCTCCGGCGCGGTCTACCAGTTGACGCCGGTCTGGGCGCTGGCCGCGACCCTGGGCTACACCGAGCGCGCGCCAACCTTCTACGAGCTGTATGCCAACGGTGCCCACGTCGCCACCGGCACCTATGAAGTCGGCAACCCCGACCTGTCGAAGGAAAAGGCCGTATCCAGCGACCTGGCCCTGCGTTTCGACAACGGCACCCACAAGGGCAGCTTCGGTGTGTTCTACAGCCACTTCTCCAACTACATTGGCCTGCTCGGCAGTGGTCGTACCCTCAACGACGACGGCGAGGAAGACGCCGCTGGCATCCCCGAATACCGCTATTCCGGCGTACGGGCCCGCTTCGCCGGGTTCGAGGCCCAGGATCACTGGAAACTGGGTGAAGGCGCCTACGGCAAGTTCGCCCTCGAACTGTCCGGCGACTACACCCGCGCCACCAACCTCGATACCGGCGAGGCCCTGCCGCGGATCGCGCCGCTACGCCTGAACAGCGGCCTGCTGTGGGAGCTGGATCGCTGGCAGGCGCGGATCGATGTGGAGCATGCGGCGGGCCAGGGACGGGTGCCGTCCAACGAGTCCGGCAGTTCGGCCTACACCACCTTCGGTGCCAGTGCCGGCTACCACTTCGATATCGGCAGCAGCCAGTGGCTGGCGTTCGTCAAGGGCGACAACCTGACCAACCAGACCGTGCGTTATGCGAGCTCGATCCTGCGTGATATCGCGCCGGCGCCGGGCCGCAGCCTCGAGGTCGGCCTGCGTACCACCTTCTGACATTCACCCAGGCAAGACCGTGGTGAGCAGGCCGGCCTGCTCACCACCACCCACCCGAAGACTGTTACCGAATCTGAAATGATCCATGTCAGGGAACCCCCTGTTTCCGCGATAGACATGGGTTTATCCTTTGTGCGCTAACAACTGAATCGTTTAATCAGCAAAGTTCGCTGCTGAAAGCGCTCCGGTTCCCCCCTCGACTTCCCGTCCCGCAAGCAGCGCCTGCCTGTTGCGGCTCCCGCGTGGAAGTCCCTCGGGCAATTTATCTGAACGAAGTCCCCGCCGAATCGTCATCTACAGTGATTACAGCGCGGGATACCTTCAACGTCACGGAGAAACCAAACCATGAGCACTGACCGTGCTTCGAATCGAGGCCGCCTGCTACCGAGCCTGCTCGGTATCGTGCTGCTGTTGATGGGCCTCGCCCTGCTGGCCGGCGGGATCAGGCTGAGCCTGCTGGGCGGCTCGCTGTACTACCTGCTGGCCGGCATCGGCCTGTTGTTGACCGGCGGCCTGTTGCTGGCCGCCCGCCGGGCAGCCCTGGGCCTCTACGCCCTGGTGCTGTTCGCCAGTACCCTGTGGGCCCTGTGGGAAGTCGGCCTGGACTGGTGGCAACTGGTGCCGCGCCTGGCCCTGCTGTTCGCCCTGGGTATTGTCATGCTGCTGCCGTGGTTCCGCCGGCCATTGCTGCACAGCGGTGCCGCACCGATGGGTACCGGCGCGCTGGGCGTGGCCGTGGTGCTGGCCGGCGCCACCGCCGTCGCCAGCCAATTCACCAACCCGGGTGAAATCAAGGGCCAGCTCGATCGCGACAGCGTCCCTGGCATGAGCAACACCGCACCGGCCACGGCCGATAGCGACTGGGATTCCTATGGCCGCAGCGCCCATGGCGATCGCTACTCGCCGCTGGCGCAGATCACCCCGCAGAACGCGCACAAGCTGGTACCGGCCTGGACCTTCCGCACCGGCGACATTCCCGGGCCGAACGATCCCGGCGAAACCACGGCGGAAAACACCCCGCTGAAGGTCAACGGCATGCTCTACGTGTGCACGCCCCACAGCCAGGTGATCGCCCTCGACCCGGATACCGGCAAGGAAATCTGGCGCTTCGATCCGAAACTCTCCACGCAGAAGGCAGCGAACTTCAAGGGCTGGGCCCACATGACCTGCCGTGGCGTGGCCTATCACGATGAAAACGCCTACATCGCCAATACCGCGCCGTCCACAACCGACGCGTCCGCCACCGCGTCGCTGGCGGCCGACAACACGCCAAGCGGCCGCCTGGTCGCCACCGGCCAGGAAAACCAGTGCCCACGGAGGATCTTCCTGCCCACCGCCGATACCCGCCTGATCGCCCTGAACGCCGACACCGGCAAGATGTGCGAAGACTTCGGCGACAAGGGCCAGATCGACCTCGGCGCCAACATCGGCACCTTCGCCCCCGGTGGCTACTACTCCACCTCGCCGCCGGCGGTCACCCGCAACCTGGTGGTGATCGGCGGCCACGTCACCGACAACGTCTCCACCGACGAACCCAGCGGCGTGATCCGCGCCTTCGACGTGCGCACCGGCAAGCTGGTGTGGAACTGGGACAGCGGCAACCCGGACGACACCACCCCGATCGCCCCGGGCAAGACCTACACCCGCAACTCGCCGAACATGTGGTCGATGTTCGCCGTCGATGAAAAACTCGGCATGCTCTACCTGCCGATGGGCAACCAGACACCGGATCAGTTCGGTGGCGCCCGCACCCCCGATTCGGAGAAATACGCCGCCGGCCTGACCGCGCTGGATATCGACACCGGACATGTGCGCTGGACCTACCAGTTCACCCACCACGACCTGTGGGACATGGACGTCGGCGGCCAGCCGACCCTGATGGACCTCAAGACCGCCGACGGCGTCAAGCAGGCCGTGCTGGCTTCGACCAAGCAGGGCAGCATCTACGTGCTCGACCGCAGCAACGGCCAGCCGATCGTGCCGATCAACGAGATCCCGGTACCACAAGGCGCAGTCGCCGGCGACCACACCTCGCCGACCCAACCCAAGTCCGACCTCAACTTCATGCCGCCGCCCCTCAAAGAGCGCGACATGTGGGGCGTGACGCCATTCGACCAGATGCTCTGCCGGATCGACTTCAAGTCGCTGCGCTACGAGGGCCCGTTCACCCCGCCATCGCTGCAGGGCTCGATCGTCTACCCGGGCAACTTCGGCGTGTTCGACTGGGGCGGCATTTCGGTCGACCCGGTGCGCCAGATCGCCTTCGTCAACCCGAGCTACATGGCCTTCCGCTCCAAGCTGATTCCGGCGGCGGAGATCGCCTCCCAGGGCCCCCGCAAGAGCGAAACCGAAGGCGTGCAGCCGAACAAGGGCGCGCCATACGGGGTGATCCTCGAAGCCCTGCTGTCGCCAATGGGCCTGCCCTGCCAGGCACCGGCCTGGGGTTATGTGGCGGCGGTCGACCTGACCACCCACAAGACGCTCTGGATGCACAAGAACGGTACCGTGCGTGACAGCTCGCCGGTACCGATCCCCCTGAGCATGGGCGTGCCGAGCCTGGGCGGGACCTTCACCACCGCCGGAGGCGTGGCCTTCCTCAGCGGTACCCTGGACCAGTACCTGCGCGCCTACGACGTGAAGAACGGCAAGCAACTGTGGGAAGGCCGCCTGCCAGCGGGCGCCCAGACCACGCCGATGACCTACACCGGCAAGGACGGCAAGCAGTACGTGCTGGTGATGGCCGGCGGGCATGGCTCGCTGGGTACCCGGCAGGGTGATTACGTGCTGGCGTACAAACTGTCCGAGTAGTACTTCGGCTAGCTGTAAAAACGGTGCCTGCAAAACACCCTCCCCCAGCCGCCATGGTGATTTCTGACACTAGCGGCTGGGGTTGCCGAGCCCCGGCATCATTCTCGTGCAAACCCGGTTTGCCGTATCAAAACCCATTTCGGGGTTTTGTCTCCCCCTGCGTTCTCACCTGGCGCTTCGGCTGGGCCGCCGTTGGTCGCCACTGTCATTTCTGACAGTAGTATCTGAAAAAACCGACTCTTAGCATTCCTCCCCAACGGACAGGAGAAAAAATCTGCTGTCGCCTCAAAGCCCTACCCGTTCCAGGAAGTGTCTCAATTGCCGGTGTATGGATGATCCATTCCCTCCCGGCAAGAACTGCAGGAGAACGCAGAATGAATACTTCAGACATTGCTCTCATCGACAACCCGACTCCCGGCACCACCCTACCCAGCCAGAACGCTTCCCTTTCAGGGACAGGCTTCCCTGGCGCGGCGGTCGAGATCTGGCAACAGAATGGCAGTCTCCTCGAGCAGGCACAGGTCGATGAGAACAGTCGATGGAGCGTGGCACTCACTGCGGATCTGCCGCTGGGCCCCTACACCTTCTCCATACGCCAGCTCCTCGGCGGCGTGACCTCTGAATGGCGGAACTTTTCATTTTCTGTCACCAGCCCAATGTTCCCGGTCACCCAGGCTCCCCAGATCAACCACCCGACAGGCGCCGTCACCTCACCTTTTTCAATCGCCGGCACAGCCACACCGGGCGCTACCGTAACGGTCTACCGAACAGGAGGCGGCTACATCTTTGGTACAGTCCAAGTGAACGCCAATGGGGAGTGGTCCCTCAATAACATCACTCAGGATCCTGGCCCCGACTCCATCAGCGCGAACCAAACGTTGAACGGCCAAACGTCTGGCTATACACCCAACCAGCCATTTGAGGTTCTGGCGGCACAGTCCGCCGTCCCTGTCCCCCAAATCGATAATCCGAAAGGATATGTCAACACACCCTTTCTCATCTCCGGTACAGCCACCCCCGGAGCCACTGTGACCGTCTATGGGACAGGAGGTACCTACGGGTCCGGCACGGCCCTGGTGAACGCCTCCGGATATTGGGAAATTGCCAACGTGACGCAATACGCAGGCCCCGACTCCATCACCGCCACCCAAACACTGGACGGACGCCAATCAAGCTTCGCGCCCATCCAATCTTTTAGGGTTGACGTCAATCCTCCCAATTTCCCCATTACCTCAGCCCCCGTTATCGATAACCCGCAAGGAAAGGCCTACTCCCCCTTCAGTATTTACGGAAGTGCCACCCCCGGTGCAACGGTGACGGTCTATCGGACAGGAGGCGGCTACATATTTGGCAGCGCCACAGTGGGGGAAGACGGTCACTGGATCCTCCCAAACCTGGAACTTGGTCCAGGCACGGACTCCATCAGCGCGAACCAGACGCTGTATGGCATAACGTCCGACTACGCACCCAACATACCCTTCACGGTTTACGAGAGGAGGTACTTCAGCAAAGTGCTGGAGAACGTTGGAGACTACGTAAATAGTGTGGTGCAACGTGTCAAATTGGATGTCGACAATGTGATAGGGACCATCAGCAAATTTCAGAGCCTGGCTCAAAGTTTCACAATTCCAGGATCCAAAGTCATCGGTTTAGCGGGGGAAATGACCGGTGTAGGGTTGAAAATATATACCGATATCAAAGAGTACGGATTTGTCTGGAACAGGCAACCCGACACTACCCTGCAAACGGGCCCTGGAAAGATCATTGAAGTGCCTGCCAACACCAGCGTGCCTCAACGAGCCCGCCAACAAGTGGTGGGCGGCTGGATTGAGTCATTCGTTCCGGCCAACTCGGCGCTTCCAGTGCCTATTCCACGCCCCAAGGATAGATGGGCCTTCAGTAAAACCGACCATTGCGATGCGGGAGGCGACCCGGGGAGAATCCCGCCCGGTAACTTTCCCTATACCGGCCCTGGCGCACGGATAGGACAGCTTCTTTATAAATTTGGTGCCTCGGGAGAAAGCAGGCCGATTTATAATGAAGGCTACGCCAATACCCTCAATGACACTGGCAGTCTGTTCTTGAGAATCAATACACCTGACAACGAATTGAGAAACAACAGCGGCGAAATGAAGATTTACATCGGCATGTATCTTCCCTCCCATAAACCCCTGTACGTGATGGTCAATGCAAATGACGCCTGGGCCAATGAGTTGATCACGCGAAAGTCGGGTTGGGACGAATACATTCCCAGCAGCACATCGACCCCACCGCCCACAGCCCTATTGGCACTCGAGGCACCCGCTGTCGCTGAACAGACAGCGAGCTGGAATATCTATCTAGCCGGTGCAAACGGTGAATTCGTGACCCAATGCGGACCCGCTGGCGTTGATAGCAGCATCATGAATATCGAAGGCGATAGCCGTTTTCCCTACAGCGGACCTGGCGCACGCTATGGACAGCTTCTTTACAAGTGGGGAGAAAATGGCACCGTGCTGCCGGTGTGGAATAGCAAAGAGCTTGGCGCTGAAACCCACAGCGGTAATTTACTCATGAGAATCAACGACTACGACATGACGGACAACCAATATGAGATATACGTCCTGGCCAGCTAGCTGTTCTCGAAATACTTGAGCCGCTCCGGTCTCTTCAACGCATCCTTCACGGCATACCATGAGCCGCTGCTGTCATTTCAGACAGTAGCGACTGGGGTGTTCGTTGAACAAGCCCCATGAAAGACAGGACACCCGTAGGATTTGTGGCGTCCGGGTCAGCCTCTTCGCGGGCAAGCCCTGCGCCTAAAGTTTTGCGGTGCCCACGGACCTTGTGTACGCGCCACTTTTGTAGGAGCAGGGCTTGCCTGCGAAAGGGCCGACAGCCTCTACACAGCTATCTTCAATCAGCCTAGTGCTCGATGACTTCGCCGCGCATCGGCGCCAGCCGGGCGATCAGGCGGTTCTGTACCCGCACCGGTATCCCCTGCTCATCCATCGCCGCGATCAGGTCCTCGACCAGCGCATTGAAATCGCTGCGGCTGACATTCTGGCCCTTGTGGCTCTCGGCCATGGTATCGCCGGTGTAGACACAGGGCCCGCCCGCCTCGACGCAGAACTGTTCGACCAGCTTGTTGCGCAGGCGCACGATGTCGATCTTGCGGAAGCGCTCGGCAATCCGCGGGTCGTGGGCGATCTTCAGCAGCATTCCCTCGACGATCCGGGTGATCCCGGCACGCTCGCCGAGGTCGCGGTAGAGGCTGTCATCCCTGGGCGGCTGCTGGGCACAACCGGCCAGCAGGACAGCAACCAGCAGCAGTTTCAAACCCCGCATCAGAAACTCCCCTGTACGGACAGATAAGTGCCGTTCTGGTTATCCAGTGTGGCGATTTCTCCCAGCCGGGCGTAGGCCAGGACGAAGGACAGGTGTTTGTTGGGGAAATAGCCGATGAATACGTCGGCCCAGTCGCTTTCACCAGCGAAGGACAGGTTGTCCGGCTTTTCCCGGTACTCCACGCCCACGGCCCAGCGCGGGTTGAACAGTACCGCCACAGAGCCTTCCTTGAGCACACTACGGGTATCGCGACGATCGCCGCCGAAGCCCATCAGCCCCAGCTCATTGGCCCGGCTGTAGCGTACACCGCCGTTGATCAGCAGGTTGTAGCCGAAGGCCGCGCCGATGAACAGCCGGCTGGCGGCCAGGTAGCCCTCGACGTCCTGGTCACGCTTGGCGCCGACCAGTTCGGGAATGTCGAAGTTGGTCTGGTGCTTGTACTCCAGTCCCAGGGACACCTGCGGCAGGGTGTCGTAGATCAGGTCGCCGAACAGCCGGACCTTGAGCCCGACGATATCCTGGCCGAGATGATCTTCCGGCAGGTTGAGCTTGTGCACCAGCGAGCCCAGGTCGAAGCGCTGACGGGCCAGGGACAGCTCCACGCGGTTGCCATAGGAGGCTGCCAGCCCGACCACGTCCAACCGATAGTCCGGGACGTTGACGGTGGTGGCGAACGCGGTGGCGCCCCATTCGTTCTTTTCGCCATAGCCGGTCAGCACCGCCCACGGCGTGATGCCTCCGCCCGCCGCGCCCTCCAGGCTGCTGGCACCGCCTGTGGCGATCAGGCGGCCGTTATCGGCCTCGGCGGCATTGATTCCCAGGCCCAGCAGGCCCAGCAGGCACAACAGGGAATAACGACGTTTCATAGCAGTCAGTGGACCATGGCAGAGGGTGAATTCAAGGGTTTGGCGACCCAGGCCTCGAACGCCGCCGCACTCAGCGGACGACTGATCAGGTAACCCTGGGCGGTGTCGCAATGCCAACGCTCCAGCAGGCGCAGGCTGTGTTCGTACTCCACCCCTTCGGCCACCACCTTCAAGCCCAGGTTGTGGCTCATTTCGATGGTCGAACGCACGATCACCGCGTCCTCGCTGGTTTCGTCCAGGTTGCGGACGAAGGACTGGTCGATCTTCAACTCCTGCACCGGCAGGCGCTTGAGGTGTGCCAGCGAAGAGTAGCCGGTACCGAAATCGTCCACCGACAGGCTGATGCCACAGGCACGCAGGCGTTGCAGGACCTGCAGTGCCTGTTCCGGCTCACGCATCACCGCACTTTCGGTGATCTCGAAGATCAGTTGTTCGGCGGGCAGGCGATGCACCTCGAGCAGCGCCGAAACCCGGTCGGGCAGGTCACCGATCAGCAAGTCATCGGCGGAGATGTTCAGGGACAGTTGCAGGTGCAGGCCCCGCTGGTTCCACTCGGAGAGCTGGCGCATGCCCTCCTCGATCACCCAGCGGGTGAGGATCTGGATGCTGCCAGTACGTTCGGCGAGGGTGATGAATTCTCCCGGCGACACCATGCCGAACTGCGGATGCTGCCAGCGCAGCAGGGCTTCGGCCTGGCGCACCTGGCCCTGGCGGATATCCAGCTTGGGCTGGTAGTGCAGCAGCAGTTCACCGTTGGCGGCGGCATGGCGCAGGTCGCGGATCAGGGCGATCTGCCGGCGATGGGCCAGGTCGCGGCCCTCTTCGTAGATCTGCAGGCGGCCGGGCATCTGCGCGGCGTCCTGCATGGCGATGGCGGCACGCTCGAGCAGTTCCTCCGCCTCCTGGCCATCGTTCGGGAACGCCGCAATCCCCATCCGGCAATCCAGCGCCACGTCGTGATCGTTGATCCGCTGGGGCTTGAGCAGCAATTGCTGGATCTGGTCGGCAACCGCCACAGCGCCCTCGCTGCCGGTGCCCTGCAGCAGCAGGAGAAATTCCCCGGCAATCAGGTGGGCAACCGTGTCGCCCGCGCGCAGGGCCGACTTCAGGCGCTTGCCAACGCTCTGCAACACCTGGTCGACCGCGCCGGGTCCTCCGGTCTCGTTGACGGTACGCAGGTTGTCGATACCCAGGTAGACCAGCGCCACCGGGCGGGCGGCGTCTATCGTGCTGCTCAGCCGCTCCATCGCCAGTGCGCGGTTGGGCAGGCCGGTGAGCAGGTCGTGCAGGGCATTGTGTGCCAACTGCTGTTCGCGCTCGGCGATGGCACCCTGCATGGTATTGAACATCCTGGCGAGCAGACCCAGTTCATCACTGCGCCGCAACCTGACCGGCGTCTCGTAGTCGCCCTTGCCGATGCGCTCGGCGGCCTGGGCCAGAGAACGCACCGGCTGCGAGACGCTACGCGCCAGCAGCAGGGCCCCGACCAGCGAAGCCAGCAGCGCGACCAGCGCGATCAGCAGGATCTTCTCGTCCAGCGGCGCGAAGGCCTGCATCGCCACATCCAGGGGCTTTGCAATAGGGCGATGACCTGGCTGTCATTGTTGTCGCTGGTGCTGGCCAGTCTCAGCGAATGGCTGAGGAAGTTCTGGCTGAGGTGCTCGGTCATCTGCGTGTCATGCCCACCGGACGCTTCGAGCATCAACCGGGTGATGCTCGGTGCCAGTGCTGCCGGCTGGGTGCTGACCAGTTCGCCGACCTGCTGCCGATCGACGCTGAGGAACGACACCTCGAGGTTGGTCAGCGAACGCAGTTGCGAGGCAAAGGCGTTGTCCATGGAAAAGCCCATCACCACCCGGGCGATCGGCAGCGGCGCCAGCACCTGCGCCTCGACCAGCAGGTGCGGCTTGCCCTGCAGCGGCACGATCAGGGCCGATTGCCGGTTGCGCCGGGCCTCGCGCAGTGCCTGGTCGAAACGGAATGGTGCACCGTCGGGCATATCGGCCAGGGTACTAGCCATTACCGTGCCATCCATGCTCAAGAGGATCATGTCGTTGGCATTGATACGCTTGCCGTGGTTGATCAGCACCGAGCGGATGGTCGCCGAGTCGCCGCTGGAGACCGCATCGCGAAAACCGAAATCCGCCGCCAGCAGTTGCACGCCATCACCCAGGCGCCGGCTCTGCACGTCCAGCAGACGCTCGAAAACCCGCGTACCGACATCCAACTGCGCACGCGCCTGACGCTGTACCGCTTCGTTGGTCGCCACCTTGACGCTGAAGTACAAGGCACCGATCACCACCAGCAACAGCAGGGTCAGTACAACGGCGATCCGCGCCTGAAAACTACTGCGCAGGTTCACTGAGAGCTTTATTGAAGGCATCACCAAAGGCACTCGATGCTGGCGCCGACGGAGCATCCGACGACAGCGGTTGAATCGTCAGACTGAAGCGTTGCTTCAACCCCGTGGCCGGCACATCGATTTCGCCGCCCGTCTGCGGCTGCATGTCCGCGACCTGCGGGTGCCAGAGCGTCACGCGATAATGGCCGGCGGGCAGCTTGTCGAAAGCGATCCGGCCATTGTCGTTGCTGGTCGCGAACCAGGGATCGTCGGTGACGTAGATGTAGCCGAGCATCCAGTCGTGGATATTGCAGCCCAGCACGACCACGCCCGGCTTGTCGAACAATACCGGATCCGACGGTGTGCCCTCGTAGAGGCGCAGTTCAAAGCGCTTGGGTTGCGAAAAGGAATAGACCTGATGGCGGATATTGTCGCTGTTGGGAAACTTGACCTGGGTCCCGGTATGCACCGCCAGCACGTGGGGTACGTACTCTTTGTTACGCTGGTCCATGTCGGCCTTCAGGCTGATGGCGGCAGGTGCGGCGCCACCCTGCAGGGTCAGCACCGCCCCCACCAGCGGCTTGCCCTGTTGGTCGACCAGATCGGCCTGCAGGCCGGCGGCATGGCTCGGGCCACTGGCGAGCAATCCAGCAACACACAGAAACAATCCAGGCAATGAAATGGGGCGGGCCATACAGCAACTACTCACTGGTTCATTAAAAAGATGGCCTGCCCTGGCGCAAAGGGATCAGCAAGTGCAGATTACCGAGGCTCGGGCAGAAGATCACGCAAGAGATGAGGCGTTTTGCCACTATCTTGAGCAAGCCGACGAACGACTCATGCCCCTTAAAACCTCTACACGAAGATGAAAGATGTACAGGTTCATGCTCGGGCTATCGGCCGGTTTGACCAAAGCTATAGCAGCGGACCATTGAAACCGCCACCGGCTCGCCCCATCTAACCTGCATACTCAACTGTGCAGGTGCCCCAATGAGCAACCAGCAAGAATTCCCCGATCACCCGACCCAACAGGCCAACGCCGAAGATCGTCACGACGCCGGCCAGGACAATCGCGAGTCATCCGGCACCAGCCTGGCGCTGCCCGGGCAGAACCTGCCGGACACGGTCTACATCATCCCGATCCACAATCGCCCGTTCTTCCCGGCGCAGGTCCTGCCGGTCATCGTCAATGAAGAACCCTGGGCCGAGACCCTGGAACTGGTGAGCAAGTCCGATCACCACTCCCTGGCCCTGTTCTTCGTCGATACCCCGACCGAAGACACCCGCCACTTCGACACCAAGAGCCTGCCGGAGTACGGCACTCTGGTGAAGGTCCACCACGCCAGTCGCGAGAGCGGCAAGCTGCAGTTCGTGGCCCAGGGCCTGACCCGCGTGCGCATCCGCACCTGGCTCAAGCACCACCGTCCACCCTACCTGGTGGAACTCGAATACCCGCACCAGCCGAGCGAGCCAACCGACGAAGTGAAGGCCTACGGCATGGCCCTGATCAATGCGATCAAGGAACTGCTGCCGCTCAACCCGCTGTACAGCGAAGAGCTGAAGAACTACCTCAACCGCTTCAGCCCCAACGATCCATCGCCGCTGACCGACTTCGCCGCCGCCCTGACCTCGGCCACCGGTAATGAGCTGCAGGAAGTGCTCGATTGCGTGCCGATGCTCAAGCGCATGGAAAAAGTGCTGCCGATGCTGCGCAAGGAAGTCGAGGTCGCCCGCCTGCAGAAAGAGATCTCCGCCGAGGTGAACCGCAAGATCGGCGAACACCAGCGCGAGTTCTTCCTCAAGGAACAGCTCAAGGTCATCCAGCAGGAGCTGGGCCTGACCAAGGACGACCGCAGCGCCGATATCGAGCAGTTCGAACAGCGCCTGGAAGGCAAGGTCCTGCCGGCCCATGCGCAAAAGCGCATCACCGAGGAAATGGGCAAGCTGGCGATCCTCGAGACCGGTTCGCCGGAATACGCCGTCACCCGCAACTACCTGGAATGGGCCACCGCGGTACCCTGGGGCGTGTACGGCGAGGACAAGCTCGACCTCAAGCACGCGCGCAAGGTGCTGGACCAGCACCACGCCGGCCTGGATGACATCAAGGCGCGGATTCTCGAATTCCTCGCCGTCGGCGCCTACAAAGGCGAGATCAGCGGCTCGATCGTACTGCTGGTAGGCCCGCCAGGCGTGGGCAAGACCAGCATCGGCAAGTCCATCGCCGAATCCCTCGGCCGGCCGTTCTACCGCTTCAGCGTCGGCGGCATGCGCGACGAGGCCGAAATCAAGGGGCATCGGCGCACCTACATCGGCGCCCAGCCGGGCAAGCTGGTGCAGGCGCTGAAGGACGTCGAGGTGATGAACCCGGTGATCATGCTCGACGAGATCGACAAGATGGGCCAGAGCTACCAGGGCGACCCGGCTTCGGCGCTGCTGGAGACCCTCGACCCCGAGCAGAACGTCGACTTCCTCGACCATTACCTGGACCTGCGCCTGGACCTGTCGAAAGTGCTGTTCGTCTGCACCGCCAACACCCTGGATTCGATCCCCGGACCGCTGCTGGACCGCATGGAAGTGATTCGCCTGTCGGGCTACATCACCGAGGAAAAACTGGCGATCGCCAAGCGTCACCTGTGGCCCAAGCAGTTGGAAAAGGCCGGTGTGGCGAAAACCAGCCTGTCGATCAGCGACAGCGCCCTGCGCACCGTGATCGACGGGTATGCCCGCGAGTCCGGCGTGCGCCAGCTGGAGAAGCAGTTGGGCAAGCTGGTGCGCAAGGCGGTGGTCAAGCTGCTGGATGCACCGGACAGCGTCATCAAGATCGGCCCCAAGGACCTCGAAGCCTCGCTGGGCATGCCGGTATTCCGCAACGAGCAGGTGCTCAGCGGCGTCGGCGTGATCACCGGGCTGGCCTGGACCAGCATGGGCGGCGCCACCCTGCCGATCGAGGCCACACGCATCCACACCCTCAACCGCGGCTTCAAGCTGACCGGGCAGTTGGGTGACGTCATGAAGGAGTCGGCGGAGATCGCCTACAGCTATGTCGGTTCGCACCTCAAGCAGTTCGGCGGCGACCCGCGCTTCTTCGACGAAGCCTTCGTCCACCTGCACGTACCGGAAGGCGCCACCCCCAAGGACGGTCCGAGTGCCGGGGTGACCATGGCCAGCGCCCTGCTGTCACTGGCCCGCAACCAGCCGCCGAAGAAGGGCGTGGCCATGACCGGTGAGCTGACCCTGACCGGGCATGTGCTGCCCATTGGTGGGGTCCGCGAGAAGGTGATCGCGGCACGCCGGCAGAAGATCCATGAACTGATCCTGCCGGACGCCAACCGCGGCCACTTCGAGGAACTGCCGGACTACCTCAAGGAAGGCATGACCGTGCACTTCGCCAAGCGTTTTGCCGATGTGGCGAAAGTGCTTTTCTGACCATTGCGTCACGGGAGCGGTCGCTGAGCGCCCCCACGCTGGAGCGTGGGAGCACTCAAAAATGCCAATACCTCAGCGCTCCCTGATCGTTCCCACACTCCGCGTGGGAATGAATGCCTCCCTTGACGCTCCTCGTCCCCCCATGCGCCCCGACCCGCCAGGACAGCTTCGATCCCGCCCAGCGCATCGGCCGCATCTTGAGTTATGCTCCAGCATCGCTGTAATGATTGGAGACACTATGACCCCGACTCGTCTGTTGCTTCCGTTAAGCCTTGTGCTACTCGCTGCCTGTGCGCAGCAACCGCGCCAGAACGTGACCGTGGAAAACCAGCGTGACTGTCCGATGCAGCTCAAGAACGGGCAGAACATGATCCTCAGCCTGCCGAGCAACCCCACCACGGGCTATCGCTGGGCCATCCAGGATTCCGCCGGCGGCGTGCTGAAAAGCCTTGGCCCGGAGGTCTACCACAACCCGGAAAACAGCGATGTGATCGGTGCCGCCGGCCAGTCGACCTGGCGCTTCCAGGCCTTCGCCACCGGCACCGGCCGCCTGCGCCTGACCTACCAGCAGCCCTGGGAACCGGAAGTCCCGCCGGTACAGAGCTTCGACTGCCCGATCGTGGTGAACTGACATGCCCTGGCTGATTCTCGCCCTGATGGGCGCCGTCGCGTTCCTGTATGGGCTGAGTATCGACTCGCCATTGATCTGCCTGCTGACCAAACCCCTGCCGGTGCTGGCCCTGCTCGGCTGGCTGCATGATGCACCGGGGGGCGAATATCGCCGCTGGCTGGCCCTGGGCCTGGTGTTCTCGCTGCTCGGCGACATCCTGCTGGCCTGGCCGGGCGATCTGTTCGTGTTCGGCCTGGGCGCCTTCCTGGTCGCCCACCTGTGCTATCTCAAGGCCTACCTCGGCGACTGCCGGCGCCTGGCGCCGGTCCAGTTGATCGTGGCCCTGCTCATCGGCGCCGCGCTGTTGGGCGTGCTGATGTCCAAGGGGCTGGGCAACCTGCTGGTGCCGGTGAGTGTGTATGCCCTGGCCATCAGTTGCATGCTCTGGCGAGCCCTCGCACGGCTGGGTAGCGACGTGCCGCAACGCTCGGCGCGACTGGCTGCCGGTGGCGCGCTGGTGTTCGCCTTCTCCGACAGCCTGATCGGCATCGACCGCTTCGTGGTCAAGTTCGCCGCCGCGCCTTACCTGATCATCATTGCCTACTGGATCGGCCAATGGGGTATTGCCGCCTCGGCGTTCTCGCAAAAGGCCAACAGGCAGGAGCCGGGCTTCGCCTGAAGCCCGCGCCAACGCCTCAGGCGCTTTATCCGACAAACCGCGCATCCCGGCGCCAACTTGGCTAAAATGCCGACCCTTTTTCGATTGTCGCCGGAACCGCCGTGAGCAAAGAACCCGATCGCCTTTTCGCCCAGCCCCTGGCCCAGGTGCCGGACTTCGCCTTCAACGAAGATGTGGTACGGGTGTTCCCGGACATGATCAAGCGCTCGGTTCCCGGTTACCCGACCATCGTCGAGAACCTCGGCGTGCTCGCCGCCCAGTTCGCCCAGCCGGGCAGCGTGCTCTACGACCTGGGCAGTTCCCTCGGCGCGGTGACCCAGGCGTTGCGCCGGCACGTGCGCAGCGACGGCTGCCGGGTGATCGCGGTGGACAACTCCACGGCGATGGTCGAACGTTGCCGCGAATACCTCAACGCCCAGGACGCGATGTTCCAGGAGTTGCTGCCGGTGGAGGTGATCGAAGGCGATATCCTCGCCCTGGACTTCCGCCCGGCCTCGGTGGTGGCGCTGAACTTCACCCTGCAATTCATCGCCCCGGATCAGCGCCTTGCCCTGCTCGGACGCATTCGCCAGGCCCTGTTGCCCGGCGGAGCGCTGATCCTGTCGGAGAAATTGCGTTTCAACGACCCCGAGGAGCATGCACTGCTCACCGACCTGCATATCGCCTTCAAGCGCGCCAATGGCTACAGCGAACTGGAAATCGCCCAGAAACGCAGCGCCATCGAAAACGTGATGAAACCCGACAGCCTCGAGGAACACCGCGAACGCCTGCTGGCGGCGGGTTTCTCGAAAGTCGTGCCCTGGTTCCAATGCCTTAACTTTGCCTCGTTGATTGCCCTGCCATGATCGATCTGTCACCCCTCGCCCGCCGCCTGGCGCGTACTCCCCTGGCCGAATGGGCCAACAGCCTGCAGGCCCAGCTCGATACCCGGCTGGAGAAAGGTCATGGCGACCTTGAGCGCTGGCAGGGGGCGCTCGACGCCTTGCCAGCACTGGAACCGACGACGATCGACCTGCTCGGCGGCCTGACCCTGGACAGCGACTGCGACGACGCGACCCGGGCCCGGGTACGCAGCGCACTGATGGGCCTGAGTCCGTGGCGCAAGGGACCATTCGAGCTGTTCGGCGTGCATGTCGACACCGAGTGGCGTTCGGACTGGAAATGGTCGCGAGTCGCCCCGCACCTGGACCTCAAGGGCAAACGCATCCTCGATGTCGGCTGCGGCAACGGCTACTACATGTGGCGCATGCTCGGTGCCGGCGCCGACACGGTGATCGGCGTCGACCCGAACTGGCTGTTCTTCTGCCAGTTCCAGGCCGTGCAACGTTACCTGGCGCAGGACGCGGCCTGGCACCTGCCGTTCCCGTTCGAGGACCTGCCGGCGAACCTGGAAGGCTTCGACACGGTATTTTCCATGGGCGTGTTCTACCACCGGCGTTCACCCATCGAGCATCTGCTGGCGCTGAAGGACTGCCTGGTCAAGGGTGGTGAACTGGTGCTGGAGACGCTGGTGGTCGAAGGTGACGTGAACCAGGTACTGGTGCCCGAGGACCGCTACGCCCAGATGCGCAACGTCTGGTTCCTGCCGTCGGTGCCAGCGCTGGAACGCTGGTTGCGGCGGGCCGGCTTCAGCGACGTGCGCTGCGTGGATGTCAGCACCACCAGCGTCGAGGAACAGCGCGCAACCGAATGGATGAAGTACCAGTCCCTGAGCGACTTCCTCGACCCGAGCGACCACGGCAAAACCATCGAAGGCTTGCCGGCGCCGATGCGCGCGGTGATCGTCGCGCGCAAGTAACCGCCATCAGGCCTTGCTGCGGCGGGCCTTGAAGAACTCGCTGAGGATCGTGCCGCATTCCTCGGCGAGCACCCCGCCTTCGAACAGCACCCGGTGGTTGAGAAAGCCCTGGGTGAAGAACTGCCCCTGGCTCTGCACCACACCGGCCTTGGGCTCCAGGGCACCGTAGACCACCCGCGCGATCCGCGAATGGACGATCAGCCCGGCGCACATGCTGCACGGTTCCAGGGTCACGTAGAGGGTGCTGCCCGGCAGCCGGTAGTTGCTCACCGCCTGGGCCGCCGCGCGGATGGCGACCATCTCGGCATGGGCACTCGGATCGCTGCCGCTGATCGGGCAGTTGAAGCCCCGCCCGATGATCTCGCCGTTCTGGACCAGCACCGCCCCCACCGGCACCTCGCCCAGGGCCGCGCCCTCGGCCGCCAGCGCCAACGCTTCACGCATGAAATCCTGGTCGCGGCTGCGATCGATGATCGCCGCCGGGCGAATCTGCCGCATCACGCCACCTCGATGGCGGCCATCAGGCCGGTTTCCATGTGGTCGATCACATGGCAGTGGAACATCCACACCCCCGGGTTATCCGCCACCAGCGCCACCCGTGCGCGCTCGTTCTTGCCCAGCAGGTAGGTGTCGGTGAAGTACGGAACGATGGTCTTGCGGTTCGAGGCAAGCACCTTGAAGCTCATGCCGTGCAAGTGGATCGGGTGCTGGTACTGGGTCATGTTCTTCAATTCGAAAATGTAGCTCTTGCCCTTCTCCAGCTTGGCGATGGGCCGGTCGGCGCAGGTCTTGTCGGTGATGTCCCAGGCCTTGCCGTTGATCTGCCAGAGGCTGGGCGGCTTGCCATTATCGACGTTCACCGAGACCGAGCCAACCCACTCGAAATTGAAGTTGAGCTTCTCGGCATTGGCCAGGTCCGGCTCGGCAATCGGGTTGGCAGGCAGCGCCGGTGGCCATTGGCTCGGTGCATCGCTGTTGGCCACCGAACGGAAGGTGCCGAGCCGGATCGGGCCGTTGCGCAGGGCCAGCTCCTCACCGGCCGCTGGCGCCTTGATCGCCAGGCAGATACGCATGCCCGGGCCAAGCCAGTATTCCTTGCCCAGCGGCCGTGGCTCGACGGGGTTGCCGTCCAGGGCATAGATCTGCGCCTCGGCATCGGGGATGTTGATGCGGTAGGTCAGGGTGTTGTCGAGATTGAGCAGGCGCACCCGGGTGATCTGCCCGGCCGGCAGCTCGACCACCGCCTGCGACACGCCATTGATCGTCGACAGCCGCCCCGCCGTGCCACCCCGGGCGGCCTCACGGGGAATGCTGAACGGCAGGAAGGCGCCCTCTTCATCGACATGCCAGCTCTTCAGGCTGAGGGTGCGTTCGTAGCGGAACCCGGTGGGCTCGCGTTCCTCGACGATCAGCGGCCCGACCAGCCCGCGCCCCAACTCCTCGCTGCTGCTGACGTGGGGGTGATACCAGTAGCTGCCGGCATCCGGCACGCGGAACTTGTAGTCGAAGTACTCGCCGGGCAGCACCGGCAGTTGCGAAACGTAGGGGACGCCATCCATCTCCAGCGGCAGACGGATGCCGTGCCAGTGGATGGTGGTCGCCACCGGCAGGTGGTTGATGAAACGCACCCGCAGCCATTCGCCCTGGCGCACCCGCAGTTCGGTGCCCGGCGCCGAGGGGCCGAAGGCCCAGGCCGGAGTCTTGTGTCCCGCCACCAGCTCGACGTCCAGCGGCGCGGCGATCAGTTCGTAGTCATGCCCGGCCTCGGCGTCCGCCATCTTCCCCAGCCAGTAGCGCGACGCACCACCGGCTCCCACACCTACGACCGCCAGGCCGACCAGGCCACCGAGTACTTGTCGACGGGAAAAAGACATGACCCCAACCACCTCACCGAATCAGCCGCAAGCCCACGGCTCGCAAAAGGCGAATACGATACACCCGCAGTTGGGAAACAGTAAGGCCGGGGTGGCAATGAGCCGTCAGTCCAGCCCCACCAACAGATGAAACACACCACCGGGCAAGCTCATCAGCCCCTGAACCCCGGCACTACGCAACGCCGACGGGTCGAGCCGGCCGGCATCGTGCAGCTCGACCCGCAAGCGCGTCAGCGCCACCCGCTGTCGGGATTTGAGATTGGCCGGCCCGCCCAGCGCCGCCAGTAGCGACTCGGCAAGCTCATCCGTCGGCGGTAAGGGACCACCACCGCTCGCTGAGACCGTGGTTTCCGGCACCAGATCCGGTGTCAGCGCCTTCCAGAACGCCTGCCTGAATTTCTCGAACATGTTCAGTGCTCCAGTACCGGCGCAGCCGCCGTTGCCTGTTGATGATCACGCAGGATGCCGCGCACCTGCTCGGCGCTTTCCTGCCCAAGAATCCGCTGCGCCAGAACCTGGCATTCAGCCAGGCTGACTTCCCGCACCGCCGCCTTGATCGACGGGATCAACGGCACGCTGACCGACAGTTCATCCACCCCCAACCCCAGCAACACCGGTACCGCCAGCGCCTCGGAAGCCAGCGCGCCACACACACCGACCCACTTGCCATGGGCATGGGCGGCCTTGACGGTACTGGCGATCAGGCGCAGCACCGCCGGGTGCAGGCTGTCGGCCTGGCTCGCCAGTTGCGGATGGTCGCGGTCCATCGCCAGGGTGTACTGGGTCAGGTCGTTGGTGCCGATGGAGAAGAAGTCCACCTCTGGCGCGAACTGGTCGGCCATCAACGCCGCCGAAGGCACCTCGATCATGATCCCCAGCTTGGGCAGCTCGGCAATCCCCAGCGTCCGCGCCTCCTCGACCAGCCATTGCCGGGCCTCCCGCAGCTCGGACAGGCGGGCGACCATCGGCAGCATGATATGCAGCCGCGTCTGCCCGGCGCAGGCGAGGATCGCCCGCAGTTGCTGACGCAGCAGTTCCGGACGCTGCAGACACAGGCGGATGCCGCGTATACCCAGGAACGGATTGGCCTCACTGTCCATCGGCACATAGGCCAGCGGCTTGTCCCCACCCACATCGAGCGTGCGAACCACCAGGTTGCGTTCAGGGCCCAGGGCCCGGGCAATCGCCAGGTAGGTCGCGCCCTGCTCCTCGACGCTCGGCGCGCTGCTGCGCTCCAGGTAGAGGAACTCCGAACGCAACAGACCGACCCCTTCCCCGCCCAGGGCCAGGGACTGCTTCACCTCCTCCAGCGAGGCGACGTTGGCCGTCACCTCGATAGGCTGGCCGTCGCGGGTCAACGCGGCATGGTGGGAGAGCTCGCTGTCACGCTCGCGGCGTTCGCGCTGCTGCTCGCGCTTGACCAGCAATTGCCGGACATCCGCATCCGCGGGCTCGAGATGCAACTGTCCGAGGTCGGCATCGAGCAGCACCGGAGTGCCGTTGGCGACCTCCAGCACCTGCACCGGCAGGCCACACAACGCCGGCAGGCCAAGAGCCCGGGCGAGGATCGCGACATGGCTGGTGGCACCGCCACCGACCGTGGCGAAACCCATGACCCGCCGGGTATCCAGGCTGGCCGTCTGCGATGGCGTGAGCTGGTCGGCGATCAGGATCGCCTCGTCCGGCAGTGGCGCTGCACGCTCTTCAACGCCCAGGATCAGCCGGAGCACGCGCTGGCCGACATCCGTCAGGTCCAGGGCACGCTCGGCGAGCAATTCGCTGCCAAGACGCCGGAACAGGGCGGCGGTGTCCTCGGTGGCCGCCCGCCAGGCAAAGGCCGCACTCTTGCCCCGAGCCAGCAGCGCCTGCGCCTGCTGCAGCAGATCCGGGTCCTCCAGCAGTTCCTGATGGGCGCGGAAGATCTCCACCTGGGCGCTGCCGGCGGCGCTGTCCTGCAAGGCCTGCAACTCCCGGGTCGCCTGGAGCAGGGCGGCGTCCAGGCGCGCACGCTCCTGTGACTCGCCAGTGCCGACCTCCTGGACATTCAGCACCTGCTCGGCCAGTTGCACCACCCGTCCCAGGGCCGCACCCGGCGAGGCGCAAACGCCGCGCAGCAGAGTCATGGTGGATTGCTCCGGGGCCTCGAAGGTTTCCTGCGGCGCCTGGGCGGCCCCCGTTTCACCGCAGCCATCGGCAATCAACGCGATCAGGCTGTCGAGGGCCGCCTGGGCGTCCTCACCGATGGCGCTCAGTTGCAGTACATCGCCCTGGACCGTCTGCAAGCCCATGATCGCCACCAGCGACTTGGCATTGGCGCTGCTCTGGCGCTTGTGCAGCTGGATGCTGGCGGCAAAGCCTTTCGCCGCCTGGGCCAGGACTGCTGCCGGACGGGCATGCAGGCCGTTGGCATTGGGCAGGGTCAGCGGCCTGGAGAACAGCGCCTCGCCCTGCTGCTCTTCATGCTCAGGCAGCGGCACGCCATTCGACGGAGCCTGCAAGCCCAGGCGCAGCAGCGGCTGGCCGCTGTCGACCAGCGTTTCCGCCAGCACGCTGAAGGGCTCGCCACTGACCACCAGCACCAGCGTCAGCAGGCTGCGGGCATGCAGTGCCAGGTAATCGGCGTCGAACTCGATCAGCGGCTGGCCCGCCTCCACCCGCTCACCCTCGACGACCCATGCAGTGAAGCCCTTGCCCGCCAGGTTCACGGTATCCAGGCCGATATGCATCAGCACCTGCACGCCGCGCTCATCGGTGATGCTGATGGCGTGTCCGCTGTCCTGGATATTGCTGACCACTCCGGCCAGGGGGGCGCAGAGCACGCCGGAAGTCGGATCGATACACACACCGTCGCCGATCAGGCGACCGGAGAATACCGGATCGGGCACCTGGTCCAGCGGCATCAGCACCCCGGACAGCGGAGCCAGCAGTTCCAGGGAAGGAATTGCGCTCATGAGATCACCTTCTGATTGTTGTTCCGTGACGCGCCGACGGGCCCCTGCCCCCCGGCATGAAGCTACTTCCACCAGTACTCGACCTGTACGCCGAAGTTGGAACCATGCAGCGCATTGCCGAACGCGCCGCTGTCGGACAGCGCGGAGCCGGCGGCCAACTCGTTGGCCGCCCGTTGTGCCGCCGCGTTCCAACTGGCGTAGGTGTAGTAGAGACGAACTTCGGGACGCGCCCAGAAGTCCGGCCCTTTCGGCGACCAGGTCGGCGCGAAGGTGAACTTGCTGAGCTTGCGGGTACCGCCCGGGGCCTCGATCTGGTCATGACCCAGTTCGGTCACCAGCTTGAACTGTTCGGTGAGCGCATAGGCCGGACGCACGCCCAGGGAGATCCAGTTCTGGTCCTGGCCGTCGGGGCGAATATCCTTCTGGTAGACCGCTTCGAACTGGCCGCCGAAGCGCGGGGTCACTTGCCAGTCGAAGAACTCCACCGCCCGGTAGCTCCTGCTGCTGGTATCCAGACGCGGGTCACCGGTATAGCCAAGGCCGGTGCCCGGCCCTTCACCGTATTGCAGGGCGAACTTGTTCTTGCCGCCGAGGAAGTTCTTCTGAACATGCTGCGCGGTGATCGCCCAGCCCTGGTGGGTATCGTTGCGCCGCGGTGCATCGATATAGCTGAAACCGAACTCCAGCTCGCCGTCGGGGTTGACCTTGAAGCCGGCGACGTTGAAGTCATGCCGGTTGATGTAGTCCTTCTGGTACAGGTTGTCCTTGCGCGAGAAGGCGTAGCTGTACTTGAGGTCGCCGATCAGCACGTCCTCGATACCACCGCCGGTAGCGCTCTGGTTCCAGTAGTAGAAGTCGGAGATATGGATGTCGTTACGTTTGTAGTAGCGTCGCCCGGCCCACAGCGAACCACCGTTGAGCGATGGCATTTTCGACCACTGGGCATACATCTGCGGCATCCGCGCCGCGCCGTTCTCGCCGTCGAAGCTGAGGTTGCGGCCATAACGGTTGTACAACGAGGCCATGGCATCGACGCTCAGCACCGAACCGTCGTCGAGGGTCAACAGGTCCTGGCGCAGTTCCAGTTCGGCATACTGTTCACACTCGTTGCCCAGGCGATACTTGGACGGTGCCCCCGGCAACTGGAAGCAGCTCTGCTTGCCGCCGTTGGTCGAGCCACCGATGCCGCTGCGCAGGTAGCCGGCGAACTCCAGTGCTTCGGCCGGAAACGGCAGGCCGAGGCAGACACAGGACACCAGCAGACCTCTACTTATTGTCTTCATTAACCACTCCGCTGTTCTCATTGTTTTTATTGTCGAGATTCGATTTTCAGACGTGGCCCTCCAGCGCACGACCTACTACGAGCTGCGTTTGATGAACGACTTTTCCTATTTTTCTGAAAGACTAAGTACAAAGGACTCATAGGGACGCAGGAAAAGTTCCCGCTCCCGAATCGGACAGTCCGGGTAGTTGCTGATCAGCAGGCGCTGCTGCTGCCCCGGCTCGAAAATCCCGTGGGGCAAGGCTATCTCGCAGCTGTCGGCATAGAAGTTGTTGATCACCAGCAGGCGTTCACCACGGCCTTCACGCACATAGGCCCAGACCTGCGGATGCTCGGGCAGCAGTTGCCGATAGCTGCCTTCGACCATCAGTGCTTCGCTGCGCCGCAGTGCCGCCAGCCGGCGGTAGTGATGCAGCACCGAATCCGGGTCCTCGAACTGCTGTTCGACGTTGATCCAGGCAGCATTCGGCGGCACGCCGATCCAGGGTTGCGCCGAGGTGAAACCGGCATTCGGACCGGCAGTCCATTGCATCGGCGTGCGCCCGTTGTCGCGGGACTTCTGCATGATCGCCGCCATGCTCTGTTCCGGCGACTGGCCGGCATCGCGCTGGATGCGATAGATGTTGAGGGTCTCGACATCGCGGTAGTCGTCGATGTGCTCGAACCCCGGGTTGGTCATGCCCAGCTCCTCGCCCTGGTAGATGTAGGGCGTGCCCTGGAGAAAGTGCAGCGCCGTGGCGAGCATCTTGGCCGAGTGCACGCGATACTCGCCGTCGTCGCCAAAGCGCGAGACCACCCGCGGCTGGTCGTGGTTGCACCAAAACAACGCGTTCCAGCCACCGCCGGCCTGCATGCCAAGCTGCCAGTCGGAGAGGATGCGCTTGAGTTCGAGGAAGTCGAAATCGGCACACACCCACTTTTCCATGTTCGGGTAATCGACCTTCAGGTGATGGAAGTTGAAGGTCATCGACAGCTCCTGCGACTCCGGCCGCGAATAGCGGATGCAGTGCTCCAGGCTGGTGGAGGACATTTCGCCGACGTTGATCAGATCATGGCCGGCAAACACCTCACGGTGCATTTCCTGCAGGTACTGGTGAACGTTCGGACCGTCGGTATAGAAACGCCGGCCATCTGAGGCATCCTCGGGAAAGTCCTTCGGCTTGGAGATCAGGTTGATCACGTCCAGGCGGAAACCACCGACACCCTTGTCGCGCCAGAAGCGCATCATGCGGAACACTTCCTCACGCACCCGGGGGTTGTCCCAGTTCAGGTCGGCCTGGGTGTGATCGAACAGGTGCAGGTAGTACTGGCCGGTCTGCGCCTCGTACTCCCAGGCGTTGCCGCCAAATTTCGACTGCCAGTTGTTCGGCTGGTCACGCCAGATGTAGAAGTCGCGGTAGGGGTTGTCCAGGCTGCTGCGGGCCTGCTGGAACCAGGCATGTTCGATGGACGTGTGATTGACCACGATATCGAGCATCAGCCGAATCCCACGTCGGCCGGCCTCGGCAATCAGCAACTCGCAATCGGCCATGGTCCCGTAGCTCGGGTCGATGGCGTAGTAGTCACTGATGTCATAGCCGTTATCGCGTTGCGGCGAGCGCAGGAACGGCGTGATCCACAGGTAGTCGACCCCCAGCCACTTCAGGTAGTCGAGCTTGTCGACCACCCCCAGCAGGTCGCCGGTGGGCAGGCCTGCATGGCTATGGAAGCTCTTCGGATAGATCTGGTAGATCACCGAGCGTTGCCAGTCTTGCATGGAGATTCCCTTGTAGTCGGTGGAGTCGATATCAGGCGACGCGATAGCCGGGGCGCACGATCTTCAGGCTCAGCGCACAGGTCAGGGCAAAGGGCACGAGCATCGCGACGGCCATGCCGATGATGAACACCGGAATCGACTGCGGGACGATCGAGATGAAACCCGGCAGGCCGCCCACACCGATGGCCGAGGCCAGCACCTTGTTCAGCGACAGGAACACGCTGGCCAGGGCCGAGCCGATCAGGGCGGCGTAGAACGGGAACTTGTAGCGCAGGTTGACGCCGAACATCGCAGGTTCCGTGATGCCGAAGTAGGCGGAAATCGCCGAAGTCGAGGCCATGCTGCGATCCCGGGCGTTGCGGCTCATGTAGAACACCGCGAGCGCCGCACTGCCCTGGGCCAGGTTGGACATCACGATCATCGGCCAGATGAAGGTACCGCCATGGCCGGAGATCAGTTGCAGGTCCACTGCGAGGAACATGTGGTGCATGCCGGTGATCACCAGCGGCGCATACAGCAGACCGAACACCGCACCGCCGACCGCCGGTGCCACGTCGAACAGCCAGACCATCCCCTCGGTGATCAGGATGCCCAGGTGACGGGTCACCGGGCCGATGATCGCCAGGGCCAGAACACCGGTGACGACGATGGTGGTAATCGGCACCACGAGCAACTGGACGGCATTCGGTACCCGCGCGCGCAGCCATTTCTCGATCACACTCATGACGTAGGCGGCCAGCAGGATCGGCAGAATCTGCCCCTGGTAGCCGACCTTCTCGATCCGGAACCAGCCGAAGATATCGAAGTACGGCAGGCTCTGACCGTCGAGGCCGGCCACCGCCTTGCCGTAGTTCCAGGCGTTGAGCAGGTCGGGATGGACCAGCATCAGGCCAAGGACGATACCGAGGATTTCGCTACCGCCGAAACGCTTGGCCGCCGACCAGCCGACCAGCGCCGGCAGGAACACGAACGAGGTGTTGGCCATGAGATTGATCAGGCTCCACAGCCCCTCCAGCGACGGATAGGCTTCGAGGAGCGTCTTGCCATCGACGAACATGCCCTTGGCGCCCATGAGGTTGTTCACCCCCATCAGCAGGCCGGCAATGATCAGCGCCGGCAGGATCGGCATGAACACATCGGAGAACACCCGCACCAGGCGTTGCATGGCGTTGCTCTTGTCGGCGCCGGCCTTCTTGACATCGGCGATGGTCGATGCGGCGAGGCCGGTGGCCTCGCGCAGCGCGGCGTAAACCCGCTCCACCTCGCCGGGACCGATGACGATCTGGAACAGCCCGCCGGTGAAGAACGAGCCCTTGACCAGATCGATCGCGGACAACGCGGCCCGGTCGACCTTGTTCGGGTCCTTGAGCGCCAGCCGCAGGCGGGTGACGCAGTGAGCGGCCTGCTCGAGGTTGTCGGCACCGCCGAGGCTGCTCAGCAACTGGCGGGCTATATTCGGATAGTCGTGGCTCATGATTTTTCTTCCGCGCTGATTGTTATTGGAGGTTGTCGCAGCACATGAGCAGACGTTACTCGTCTGTACGAGTTAAAGCAACAACTCGTACAGACGAGTTGAGCGTTTATTGGCAAAAAGCCCGACAAATGGACAAAGCCTCGACCTGCCCTTAAGGTTCCATTCCTTGGGACATCCCGTCCGCTACGCTGTTACCGGGCGATTTCCGATCCAGAGCGAACACCATGAGCAAATACAACCAGATCTACAGCGATCTGCTTGCCAGCATCACCACCGAGCAATTGGAAAAAGGCGCCCGGCTCCCTTCGGAAACCGAGCTGATGGACAGCTACCAGGCCAGCCGCGGCACCGTGCGCAAGGCCATCGAGCAGTTGCAGGAGCGGGGTTTTGCCCAGAAGATTCACGGCAAGGGCACCTTCGTGCTGTCACGCAGCCCGATCGAGTTCCAGCTCGGCGGCATCGTCACCTTCCAGGAAGCCCATTCGAGCCTGGGCAACAACATCGGTACGGAAGTCGTGGAGTTCAGCGAAGTACCGCTGGAGGGTTTCCTGCAGGAACGCCTGCAGGGCGAACCGGGCAGCCCGGTGATCCGGATCAAGCGGGTCAGGCGCATCGACGGCAAGCGGATCATTCTCGACATCAACCACTTCCTCGCCGAGCTGATTCCCGGCCTCACCCGAGAGATCGCCGAGCACTCGATCTACGCCTACATCGAGCAAACCCTGCAACTGAACATCAGCTTCGCCCAGCGCACCATCGAGGCGATGCGCTGCAGCAAGGACGACCTGCAGCACCTGGACCTGGACGGCGCCAGCCACGTGATCGTGGTGAAGAACCAGACCTTCCTGCAGGACGGCCGGCAGTTCGAGTACACCGAGTCGCGGCATACGCTGGACAAGTTCTACTTTTCGGATGTGGCGCGGCGCTGAGGCGCTGCCAGCCGATGATTCACAGCACCAGCGCCAGCAACTCGGGGCTCACCGCACCGAGTTTGCCGGTGGCCTTGGTGAGCCCGACCAGGTCCGGCACCACTTCAATGACGTGATCAAGTCAGATGCCAATCGAAGTCTCTCGGCAAGGTCAACAGGGAGATGAGCAACGCTTAACGCACCTGAAGCTGCCGGTATGGATGGAAAAGTGGCGCGATCAAAAGAAAAGTGCAGGACTGACCGCAAACCGCTTACTCAATGCCGCAATGTGGTCGCGGGTCAAGTTGCGGCCACGGCCATTAAGAATCTTGGACACCAGTGACTTGCTACCAATCTCTGGCAGATCAGCCACTCCTAGACCATGTTGCTCCATCAGCAACCGAAGCACGTCAACGCCTCCCAACTTTGCCACCCGTGCGTTGAACGCCACAAACTCCTCAGACTCGTTTTCCCAACTCTCAATGGAGCGAGCCAGGATTTCGATCAGCGGACGGTTGACCTCATAGTCCTCAAGCAGATCATCCATCAACGCCAGCGCCTTGGCATAGTCGTCATCATTGGCTATGCGGCTAATGAAGCCCGCCTCGCTGAACAAGGCATGGGCTTTTTCCTTGATGGCGGCAAACCCCATATCAATCAGCCTCCTTCCGGTGACGTTTGCAAAGCTTGTCGTACTCGGCATGAGTCACGATGTGCTTGACGTACAGGCGGTTGTCGCGAAACTCGATGAAGGCAATCAGGCGAAGATTGTTGCCACCGATGTCGAGTACCCACCACTTATCCTTGTATTTGAAGTTGTCCAGTGATGGAAAAACCTTCCTTAGCGCCTGCGGTGTATCGAACTCGCCGGATCGCAAGACCCGATAGGTGCGGTCGATAGCTTCAACATCGTTTGGGTAGGCTCTTGCCGCATCGCTGAACGGCTTTCTGGATATGACGTGCATGTCGTTTCATGCCCACGGATATAGAATGATAAAAAGTTGACATTTTGTCAACCGCGATTGACCGGTCCAGCTTTCTGCATGAAACGCAGTCCGCTCTTGATCACCATGGTCGGGGCTCCGCGCTAGAGTTTCTTGAGTGTACAGAGATAGAAAACGCAAGAAGACCAGTGTGTTTTCAGGATATTGCGACGGTTAAGAGCAGCGAACTTTCCTATAGCCAGAAACGACAATGGCGATCGATACCGAAGCATCGACCGCCATTGTTTTAACGCCTTGAGCCTACATCAGGCTGGGATCATTCCCACTCGATAGTCGCCGGCGGCTTGCTCGACACATCGTAGGTCACGCGGGAAATACCCTCGATCTCGTTGATGATCCGGCCGCTGACCGTCTCCAGCAGTTCGTAAGGCAAGTGCGCCCAGCGCGCGGTCATGAAGTCGATGGTTTCCACCGCACGCAGGGCCACGACCCAGGCGTAGCGACGGCCGTCACCGACCACACCTACCGATTTCACCGGCTGGAACACCACGAAAGCCTGGCTGACCTTGTGGTACCAATCGGCCTTGCGCAGTTCCTCGATGAAGATGTGGTCGGCGCGACGCAGCAGGTCGGCGTATTCCTTCTTCACTTCGCCAAGGATCCGCACACCCAGGCCCGGGCCCGGGAATGGGTGACGGTAGACCATGTCATACGGCAGACCGAGTTCCAGGCCGAGGCGACGAACCTCGTCCTTGAACAGCTCGCGCAACGGCTCGACCAGCTTGAGGTTCATCTCTTCCGGCAGGCCACCGACGTTGTGGTGGGACTTGATCACGTGGGCCTTGCCGCTCTTCGCGCCAGCCGATTCGATCACGTCCGGGTAGATGGTGCCCTGGGCCAGGAACTTGATGTTGTTCAGCTTGCAGGATTCGGCATCGAACACGTCGATGAAGGTGCGACCGATGATCTTGCGCTTCTTCTCCGGGTCGGCTTCGCCGGCCAGGTTGTTGAGGAACTGCTCCTCGGCGTTGGCGCGGATCACCTTGACGCCCATGTTCTCGGCGAACATGGCCATCACCTGGTCACCTTCGTGCAGGCGCAGCAGGCCGTTGTCGACAAATACGCAGGTCAACTGGTCGCCGATAGCCTTGTGCAGCAGCGCCGCGACCACCGAGGAATCGACACCGCCGGACAGGCCCAGCAGGACGTTGTCGCTGCCGACCTGGGCGCGGATCTGGGCAATGGCGTCGTCGGCGATGTGCGACGGGGTCCACAGCGCTTCGCAACCGCAGATGTCGAGGACGAAACGCGACAGGATGCGGCCGCCCTGCTTGGTGTGGGTCACCTCTGGGTGGAACTGCACGCCGTAGTAGCGCAGGTCGTCGTTGAACATGCCGGCGATCGGGCAGCTCGGGGTGCTGGCCAGGATGTGGAAGTTCTCCGGCATCCGGGTGACCTTGTCACCATGGCTCATCCACACGTCGAGGCCGTACAGGCCGTCGGCGTCGATGTGGTCCTCGATACCGTCCAGCAGACGGCTCTTGCCGACCACGTCGACGCGGGCGTAACCGAATTCACGCAGCTCGGAACCTTCGACCTTGCCGCCCATCTGTTCGGCCATGGTCTGCATGCCGTAGCAGATACCGAAAACCGGTACGCCCAGTTCGAACACCGCCTGCGGGCAGCGTGGGCTGTTGGCTTCGTGTACCGACTCGGGGCCGCCGGCGAGGATGACGCCTTTGGGAGCGAATTCGCGAATCGCCTCGTCGTCCATGTCGAACGGATGCAGTTCGCAGTACACACCGATCTCACGCACACGGCGGGCGATCAGTTGGGTGTACTGGGAACCGAAGTCGAGGATCAGGATGCGGTGGGCGTGAATGTCGAGGGCCATGGCTCATTCTCGTCTGTGAAATCAGAAACAACACGGGGCTGTCATCAACAGCCCCGGTTCAAATTCGTCAATCGCCTCCCGACCAGCGCCAGGAGGCGATCACTATCAGCCTACGCGATAGTTTGGAGCTTCCTTGGTGATCTGCACGTCGTGGACGTGAGATTCGGCCATGCCGGCACCGGTGATACGCACGAACTCGGGCTTGGTGCGCATCTCCTCGATGTTGGCGCTGCCGGTGTAGCCCATCGAGGAACGCAGGCCGCCCATCAGTTGGTGAACGATGGCGGTCAGGGTGCCCTTGTAGGGTACGCGACCTTCGATACCTTCCGGCACCAGCTTCTCGGCACCTGCGGAGGAGTCCTGGAAGTAGCGGTCGGAGGAACCCTGGGACTGCGCCATCGCACCCAGCGAACCCATGCCGCGGTAGGCCTTGTAGGAACGGCCCTGGAACAGTTCGATCTCGCCTGGCGCTTCTTCGGTACCGGCGAACATCGAACCCATCATCACGCAGGAGGCGCCGGCCACGATGGCCTTGGACAGGTCGCCGGAGAAACGGATGCCGCCGTCGGCGATCAGCGGAACACCGGTGCCTTCAAGGGCAGCGGCGACGTTGGCGATGGCGCTGATCTGCGGCACGCCGACACCGGCGACGATACGGGTGGTGCAGATCGAGCCCGGGCCGATACCGACCTTGACCGCATCCGCGCCCGCCTCGGCCAGGGCCTTGGCCGCAGCGCCGGTGGCGATGTTGCCGCCGATCACCTGCACCTGCGGGAAGTTTTCCTTGACCCAGCGAACGCGGTCGATCACACCCTTGGAGTGACCGTGGGCGGTGTCGACCACCACCACGTCAACGCCGGCATTGACCAGCGCGGTCACGCGGTCGCCAGTGTCCTTGCCGGTGCCGACTGCGGCGCCGACGCGCAGACGACCCTGGTCGTCCTTGCTGGCCAGCGGGTAGGCCTTGGATTTCTCGATGTCCTTGACGGTCATCATGCCCTTGAGGGCGAACTTGTCGTCGACGATCAGGACCTTTTCCAGGCGGTGCTTGTGCAGCAGCGCACGGACTTCGGCCTTGTCGGCACCTTCGCGAACGGTGACCAGACGCTCTTTCGGCGTCATCACTTCGCGAACAGGGACATCCAGGCGGGTTTCGAAACGCACGTCACGGGAAGTGACGATGCCCACCAGGTCGCCATCGTGCAGTACTGGCACGCCGGAGATGTTGTGCATGCGGGTCAGTTCGAGCAGGTCACGGACCGAGGCGTCGGCCTCGATGGTGATCGGATCCTTGACGACACCGGCCTCGAACTTCTTGACCTTGCGCACTTCGGCAGCCTGCTGCTCGATGGTCATGTTCTTGTGGATGATACCGATACCGCCTTCCTGGGCCATGGCAATGGCCAGACGGGCTTCGGTGACAGTGTCCATGGCAGCGGAAACCAGCGGAATATTCAGCTCGATGCCACGGGTGAGACGGGTTTTGAGACTGACTTCGTTGGGAAGCACCTCGGAATAACCGGGCACAAGGAGAATGTCGTCGAAAGTCAGGGCTTCTTGGCTGATACGCAGCATCGCGGGGGCTCCCGGGCGGGAAAATGGAAGCGCGCCATTATACTCACACCAGGGCCCCGGCTCAATGTAAACCTTGGCCTATTTACAGCTCGACCTGCACCCAGGCGACGGGCTGATCCAGCCAGTCGGCGAACTCGTCGAGAAACGCCTGCCTGAAACCGGCTTCCAGCCAGTTATTGAAGATGAATCCCAGGTTGGAGAAGGCGCAGGGCTGAAGGAACAGGAAACCGTTGATGTCGTCCTCATGCCCGCACAATGGGCAGATGAAGTTCTCGGTACGCCCCGGCATCCAGTCTTCCAGGCTGTCGAACAGCGCCTCGCCGACTTCCCGGCGGCATTCGGCACAGCCGGCCTCTTCGAGAAAGCCCCTGGACGGAGTATAGATGCAGCGCTTGGTGATGATCTCCAGGCCGTTGATCGGCTCGCCGAACGGCAGCGCCTCAGGACGCAGGACCACATTGGCCGCCCCCGGGGCGATGGCGTAGGCCATGCGATTGCCGGTGCGGCCGCAGGTGCTCAGTTGCTCCTCGACGATGTTCTTGCGTACCAGCCAACGCAGGATCGCCCGGGCACGAGGCTCGTGAACCGGCAGGGTGGAGATTTTCGGGACGATGATGCTTTGGGTGTTCATGCTCAGGGACTTCATGGCTACGGGCGGGTGCGTCGGGAGAGAACAGCTTTTCGGCAACCCGGCGCAGCAGCTTAATCCCCTGCCCCCCCAGGTCAAGCACTGAAGTAGCGGCTGATCAGCGCAATGCCACTGGCCAGCACCAGCCAGGTCACCAGACGCACGAAGGCTTCACGGGACAATCTCGCCGTCACCCGCCGGCCGATCCACAGCCCCAACGCCATTGCCGGCAGCAGGCACAGCGCCAACAGTAATAAAGGTAGTTCGGCGTAGACCCCGGCGATCACGAACAGCGACAGACGCACCACCGTGCTGCAACTGATCAGCGCGCTCTGCGTGGCCCGGGCCGCATCCTTGGGCAGCCGGCTGTTGAGGTAGATCGCATAGAGAAAGCCGCCACTGCCGAACAACGCGCCGAACATCCCGCCCACCGTCCCCATGGGCACTGCCCAGCCAGCCTTCAACTGTGTGGGCCGAACCTTGATCAGCAGGCTGTAGAGGGCATAGGCGCTGATGAACAGGCCCATCAGCAACAGCAGGATGTCGGACTTGAGGTTGAGCAGGAACACCACGCCCAGGGTGCAACCCACCGCCATGCAGGGCAACAGGCGCAACAGTTCCGAGCGGGCGACATCCTTGCGCGACGGCAGCAGGTTGCCGAACGCCGCGACGAAATCCAGCAACACCAGCAACGGCACGATCTTCGACAACGGCATGAACAGGAGCAGGATCGGACCGGCCACCAGCGCCGTACCGAAACCGGCCACGCCAAAGACGATATAGGCCAGGGCGACACCCAGTTCCACCACCAACCAGTCGGTGGCACTGAACGGCCACTGGCTCAACAACGCGACGACACTCATGAGAAACGACTTCCACAATGGGTTCGCTTGACTTTAGCCATTGGCGAGCCTTGCGACTAATATGTTCAAAGCCCTTCACCCATCTCGAAAAGGCATGACTTGTGATTTCCACCCGCCAGTTGCGTTACTTCGTCGAAATCGCCGACTCCGGCAGTTTCAGTGCGGCCGCCGAGCGCCTGTTCATTGCCCAGTCCGCCTTGAGCCGGCAGATCAAGGAACTGGAACATCACCTGCAAACGCCCCTTTTCGAGCGCACCGCACGCCAGCCGCGGCTGACAGCGGCTGGCGAGGCCTTCTATCCAAGGGCGAGAAACCTGCTGAACGAATTGAACAAGGCCAGCGAGCTGGCGACCCAGGTCGGCAATGGCCAACTGGGCACGTTGCGCCTGAGCCATTCCAGCACCGTGCCGATGAGCGGACGCCTGCTGCGGGCAATCGGTCATTACCTGGAGCAGAGCCCGGGCGCTTCGATGGATATCGCCAAGTTGTCTTCCGAGGCGCAACTTGAAGAGTTGGCCGAGGGTCGGCTGGATGTCGGCCTGTTGCGCCTGCCGGTGCTGCGCCAGCGCGAAGGCGTCCAGATCCTGCCGCTGTTCAGCGAGCGCCTGTTGCTGGCCGTGCCACCGGACCATGCGCTGGCGGGGTCGACCGAAGGCATTGACCTGGCACTGCTCAGGGACGAAGCCTTCATCTCCATCCCCCATCCCCAGCGGGGTGGCTTGAGTTACCTGTCGGCCGAATTGTGCATGCGCCAGGGGTTCTTTCCCAAGGCGGCCCGAGTGGTATCGCGCAAGACCACCCAGTTGCAACTGATCCAGGCCGGGTTCGGCATCGCCCTGCTGCCGGAGTCGATGCGGGACATCGCCCCGGCCAACATCCACTTCCTGCCACTCAGTGACCCGGACTGCCAGAGCACCCTGGCCCTGGTCTGCCGCCAGGAACCAACACCGCTGGTGGCCCAGTTCGTCGAGTGCTTCCGGCAGCACCTGCAACACTGATTGCCCCTTGTGGGGCCCGGCTTGCTGGCGGTTGCGCCCTTCCAGACACGGAAGCTCCTATTGGGTGGCCGCACAGAAACCATCCTGATAAATCCACAAGAATAGTGGCCTCCATTCACAGAGCATGGTGATCGGCCAGCAAATGCCTTTATCATGCCCGCCATGATCAAAGACCCCTTTTCCCGTCTGGGCCTCGACCGCGAAGTCCTTACTGTCAGTCAGCTCAACGGCCGCGCGCGGGTGTTGCTGGAAGACGTGTTCAGCAATGTCTGGGTCGAAGGCGAAATCTCCAACCTCGCCCGCCCGGCCTCCGGCCATATCTATTTCACCCTCAAGGACAGCGGCGCCCAGGTGCGCTGCGCGCTGTTCCGGCAGAACGCCGCCCGCGTACGCCAGGCCCTGAAGGATGGCCTGGCGGTCAAGGTGCGCGGCAAGGTCTCGCTGTTCGAGGGCCGCGGCGATTACCAGTTGATTCTCGACACCGTCGAACCGGCCGGTGATGGCGCGCTGCGCCTGGCGTTCGAAGCCTTGAAGGAAAAGCTCGGTGCCGAAGGCCTGTTCAGCGCGCAACGCAAGGTCCCGTTGCCGGCCCACCCCCAACGGATCGGTATCGTCAGTTCGCCGACCGGCGCAGTGATCCGCGACATCATCAGCGTCTTCCGTCGGCGCGCACCGCAGGTGGAACTGACCCTGATCCCCACTGCGGTCCAGGGCCGCGAGGCCACCGCGCAGATCGTTCGCGCCCTGAAAATCGCCGACGCCAAGGGTTTCGACGCGCTGATCCTGGCCCGCGGCGGCGGCTCGCTGGAAGACCTCTGGTGCTTCAACGAAGAAGCGGTCGCCCGCGCCGTGGATGCCTGCGTGACGCCGATCGTCAGCGCCATCGGCCACGAAACCGATGTGTCCATCAGCGACTTCGTCGCCGACGTGCGCGCCCCGACGCCCTCGGCTGCGGCCGAACTGCTGGCCCCCGATTCCAGCGACCTGCAACGCCGGGTCGAGAACCTGCATCGTCGCCTGGTGATGCGCATGCAGGACCGGCTGGCGCGTGAGCGCCTGCGCCTGGACGGCCTGGCCCGGCGCCTGCGGCATCCGGGCGAACGCCTGCGTCAGCAGGCCCAGCGCCTGGATGACCTGGACATGCGCTTGCGCCGGGCCTTTGAACGCCAGCTCGATAATCGCCGACAAAAGCTCCTGCGCCTGGAAACCCGCCTCGCCGGCCAGCATCCGGGCCGTCAGTTGGCGCTGCTGCGCCAACGCCTGGACAGCCTTGCCGAACGCCTGCCCCGAGCCATGCGCGAGGGCCTGAAGGCGCGGCGCCTGCAGTTGCAGAGCCAGATGCAAACCCTGCATGTGGTCAGCCCGCTGGCGACCCTCGGACGCGGCTACAGCATCCTGCTGGACGAGCGCGGCCAGGCCATCCGCAATGCCGGGCAGACCCGCCCCGGCCAACGGCTGAAGGCGAAACTGGCCGAGGGCGAATTGCAGGTGCGGGTCGAGGACAACCACCTGACACCCGTGACCCTCTCGCTACTGGACTGACTTTCAAGGGATCTGAACATGCCGCGTTTTCTTGCCGCCCTGCTGCTCCTGGGCCTGGCCTGCAATGCCCACGCCGACAGCTACATCACCCGCCTGCTGAACAAACCGGTGCCCGGCGGCGTCGCCGTGGTCGACCTCGGCACGGCGGCCCAGGCGCCCAAGGCCAGTTACCAGGGCAAACCGGTGTTGGTGGTCAAAGAGCAGAACAACTGGCTGGCGATCGTCGGCATCCCGCTGAGCGTCAAGCCCGGCAACCAGCAGATCAGCTCGGGCAGCCGTAATCTCGGTTTCAGCGTCGGCAGCAAGCAATACCCGGAACAGCACATCACGCTGAAAAACACCCGCCAGGTCAATCCCAACCCGGCCGACCTCAAGCGCATCGATGAGGAACTGGCGGTGCAACTGCGCGCCTATCGCAGCTTCAGTCCGGGCACGCCGAGCAACCTGCTGCTGGACAAACCGGTGAACGGCCCATTGTCGAGCCGCTTCGGCGTACGCCGGTTCTTCAACGGCGAGGAACGCAACCCCCACGCCGGGCTGGACTTCGCGGTGCCGGCCGGTACGCCGATCAAGACACCGGCCGCCGGCAAGGTGATCCTCACCGGCAACTACTTCTTCAACGGCAACACCGTGTTCGTCGATCACGGCCAGGGTTTCATCAGCATGTTCTGCCACATGTCGAAGATCGACGTGCAGGTCGGCCAGACCCTGGCCCGCGGTGCCGTGGTCGGCAAGGTCGGCTCCACCGGACGCGCCACCGGGCCACACATGCACTGGAACATCAGCCTGAACGACGCCCGGGTCGACCCGGCGATCTTCATCGGCGCATTCCAGCCCTGAGCGGGCGAATGTGGGACAATGCCGGTCAATCGAGCCTTACCTGAACCGACCCTGCCCATGAACGCCCCAAGCAAACCCAAGCCCCCACGTAAAAAACCCGCCAAGGCCGCCCCGGCCAAGGCGGCACAGCCGCGCGAAAAAGCCGCACTGCATCCGCGCAACCGTCACCAGGGGCGTTATGACTTCCCGCAACTGATCAAGGGCTGCCCGGAGCTGGGCCAGTTCGTGATCATCAACCCCTACGGCAAGGAAAGCATCGACTTCGCCGACCCGGCGGCCGTGCGCGTGTTCAACCGGGCCCTGCTCAAGGCCTTCTACGGCATCGCCCACTGGGACATCCCGGCGGACTTCCTCTGCCCGCCAGTACCGGGCCGGGCCGACTACGTGCACTTCCTCGCCGACCTGCTGGCCGAACACAACGACGGCGTGATTCCCCGTGGTGCTGCCGTGCGGGTGCTGGATATCGGCGTCGGGGCCAACTGCATCTACCCGCTGATCGGCCATGGCGACTATCGCTGGCAGTTCCTCGGCTCAGACATCAACCCCACGGCCCTCGCCGCCGCCAAGGCGATCGTCCAGTCCAACGGCCTGAACAGGGCCATCAGCCTGCGCCAGCAGGACAACCCGAAACACATCCTCAGCGGCCTGCTGGGCAGTGACGAGTATTTTGACCTGACCCTTTGCAATCCGCCGTTTCACGCCTCCCTCGATGAGGCCCAGAGCGGCAGTCGACGTAAATGGAAGGCCCTCGGCAAGGCCGACCCCAAGCGCAAGCTGCCGGTGCTGAACTTTGGCGGCCAGGCTGCGGAGTTGTGGTGCGAAGGTGGCGAGGCGCGCTTCGTGACGCAACTGATCAGCGAAAGCTCGCCGCTGGCGAACCAGGTACTGTGGTTCAGTACGCTGGTATCCAAGGCCTCGAACCTGCCTGCCATCGAGGCGGCCCTGAAGAAGGTCGGTGTCCTGGAAAGCCGGGTCGTGGAGATGTCCCAGGGCCAGAAGCAGAGCCGCTTCGTCGCCTGGACCTTCCAGGACAAGGCCCGGCAACAGGCCTGGCGCCAGGAACGCTGGGTGCCTGCCGGCGGGCCAAGCCGGGGATAAATCGAACAACGCCATTTCGCAGGCGAAAAAAACCGCGCCCGGATCGCTCCAAGGCACGGTTTCACGGCATCTTACTTGTTGACAGCGTCGGTCAGGGCCTTGGCTACAACCAGCTTGATCACTTTCTTGGCAGCGATTTCGATGGCAGCGCCAGTCGAAGGGTTACGGCCAGTACGGGCAGGACGCTCGGTCACTTTCAGTTTGCCAACGCCTGGCAGAGTGATTTCGCCGCCGTTTTCCAGCTGATCAGCAACGATATCGGTCAGTTGCTCGAGAACCTTGCGCACTTCAGTCTTCTGCAGAGCGGTAGCTTCGGCGATATCGGCGATCAGTTGGTCTTTGGTAATAGCCATTGAGATGTTCCTTCCCTATCAAATTCATTTGGATTGCAGAGTGCAGTGCCAGCCATCGAGCCAAGCCTTTTGGACCTGACACCCCGCTGATAAACCGCGACGGATCGCGGATGTAGATAACAAAAACGGGGTTTGGTTCGACCTGACACCTGCTGAAAACACGCTTTGCGCGCATACCTTGGCGCAAGACGGGGCAAAGCTAGCACAGAGACGGGGAAATATCCGCCTCTACCTAGCCATTTGGTCAGCTTTTGCGCTCGTTTTCGAAAAAAAACTGCCAGAAACCGCTGATTGGTCAAGTTTGTTCCGCCAAACGCTGCTTCAGCGCCACGGTACGGTACACTGACGGCTTTACCCGGGGAGCCGCGCCTCTCCCCCCGACCACCAGCCGAGAAGCCCATGCCGATCCGTCATTGCATCGTCCACCTGATCGACAAGAAACCCGATGGCACACCCGCCGTGCTCCATGCCCGTGACTCCGAACTGAGCGAGTCCCAGGCCATCGAGCACCTGCTGGCCGATCTCAATGAAAGCTACAACGCCAAGCAAGGCAAGGCCTGGGGTCTTTTCCACGGCGAATCGGGCGCCTACCCGTTCAGCGGCTGGCTGAAGGAGTACCTCGATGGCGGCAAGGACTTCACCGCCTTCAGCCGGGTGGCGGTCGAACACCTGCAGAAGCTGATGGAGGAGTCCAACCTTTCCACCGGCGGCCACGTGCTGTTCGCCCACTACCAGCAAGGCATGACCGACTACCTGGCCATCGCCCTGCTGCACCACAGCGAAGGCGTGGCGGTGAACGCCGAACTGGACGTCCTGCCGTCCCGGCACCTGGACCTGGGCCAGTTGCACCTGGCCGCGCGGATCAACATTTCCGAGTGGCAGAACAACAAGCAGTCCAAGCAATACATTTCCTTCATCAAGGGCAAGAACGGCAAGAAGGTCTCGGAGTACTTCCGCGACTTCATCGGCTGCCAGGAAGGCGTCGACGGCCCGGGCGAAACCCGTACCCTGCTCAAGGCCTTCAGCGACTTCGTCGAGAGCGAGGACCTGCCCGAAGACGACGCCCGCGAGAAAACCAAGGCCCTGGTCGACTATGCCAGCAGCCAGGCGAAACTCGGCGAGCCGGTGGCCCTGGAGGAACTCTCGGGGCTGATCGACGAGGATCGTCCCCGGGCGTTCTACGAACACATTCGCAACAAGGACTACGGGCTGTCCCCGGAAATCCCGGCAGACAAACGCACCCTGAACCAGTTCCGCCGCTTCACCGGCCGGGCCGAGGGGCTGTCCATCAGCTTCGAGGCGCACCTGCTGGGCTCGAAGATCGAGTATGACGAGGAGGCCGGCACACTGATCATCAAGGGCCTGCCGACCCAGCTCACCGATCAGCTCAAGCGCCGCAAGGACTGATCGATGCTCGCTGGCGTGCTGAAGAAGTTCCTGCTGATCCTGCTGGTGGTCGTGGTCTACCAGAACTGGGGCAGGATCGAGCGGGTGTTCCACCCCGAATCGGTGGTGTCCGAGCAGACCCGCAGCCAGGCCCGGGTGGTGCTCTACGCCACCGAATGGTGTGGCTACTGCAAGGCGACCCGGCGCTTTCTTGACCAGAAGGACATTCCGTTCAAGGAATTCGATATCGAAAAGGACGCGCAGGCGCGCAAGGCCTACCAGGCCCTGGGCGGCGGCGGGATTCCGATACTCGACGTCAACGGCACGCTGATTCGCGGTTATCGACCAGACAACATCCTCGCTGCCCTCAAGTGACTCCGCCCTGCAGGAGCGGGCTTGCCCGCGAAGCTTTCAGCGGCCGCACGGGCCTGTTAGCGGGCAAGTCGGACGCCGCACCGACTGCTCCTACAGAATGCCACGCCGCTCAACGCGCCTCGATACGGAACCCCAGCCGCGGGAAGTGGACATGCACCACCCCCGCCCGCTCATCCTCACGCCGCAGGATCAGTTCCTCGCTGCCGGCAAACAGCAGCTCGCCGGCCACCGGGTCGACGCCGTAGTCCGTGGCGGCAATCACGACCTGCTGCCCCGCGGTGAAGCCGTTCGGATCGACGAAAGGTTCCTCGGGCAGCTCTGCCGGCACAGCTTCCCGTGCCACCTGTACCGCCTCCTCGGCCGTCATCACGTTCGAGGCACCGTGCCCGAAGCCCATCACCCGCTCGAACCAGGCCAGCACTGCAGGGTACTCATCCACCAGCGGCGAAGTGACCGGCGTAGCCTTGAGGAACCACAGGATATGCGCCATCGAGAAATCGGCGATGGACGGCTCGCCGAACAGGAAGTCGCCTTCCTCACGCTGCAGTTGCTGTTCCAGTCGGGCCATGAAGGCCGGCCATGAATGCCTGGCTTCCTCCAGCGGAACCCGGGTGGCCGAACCACCGCTGAACAACCCGGCACGGTCAGCCATGAAGGCCTTGGCCTGTTCCGGGGAGAACCGGGCGAAACGCACCGCCGCCGATTCCGGCTGGAACACCAGAGCCACGGCATGCCGGAAGGCCACCGAATCGGCCCAGGCGGCGAACGTCGTGGCCACCATCTCCCGGCCTTCGGGGAACAATGCCGGCGAAGCCTTTTCCTGCTCCAGGCGACGGGCGATCAGCGCGGTATCGCAGTAGATGTCCGCGCCCACCTGCAGCACCGGAGTCTTGCGATAGCCACCGGTCAGGGCCGTCAGGTCAGGCTTGGGCATCATCGGCGGGATGTTCACCGAGCGCCAGGACAGCCCCTTGAAACCCAGCAGCAGCCGAGCCTTTTCGGCAAAGGGGGACGTTGGATAGTGGTGAAGAATCAGCTCAGACATGCCGGGATCCGCCGTACGAGTAGGAGTCCGCAGCTTAGCCTGCAAATCGGCGCCAGCCTACCCGACCTGGCTGATATCGCCCTATCGAAGGCACTAATGGCCGACGGTACGGCCAGGGAGCGCGGGTCACTTTCGCCCGGCCGAAAAGGCTTCCAGGCAGAAGCTCGCCGCCAACGCCTCCTTGGCGCTCTTGCGCAGTTTCTTGATCAGGCGCTCCTGGCGCAGGGCATCGCCCTTGTCACGGCACGCTTCGACGTAAACCAGCGCCACCGCGGGGCTCGAGTGGAAGAAGCGCGCGCCCTTGCCGCTCTGGTGCGAGGCGAAACGCCGCTGCGGGTCGTCGCTGATACCGCAATACAACGAACCGTTGGCCGCCCGCACCAGATAGACGAACCAGGATTTGGTCGCCGGCACGACGGTCTCGGCGATGACTTCGGGTTCCGGGCTGGTGTTCACGTGGCAGGCGGCTTGAGCGGAAACGGGGGATGAGATCTTAACAGACCTCAGCGGCTTGCCTGGAATGCCTTGAGTCCCTTGAGCGCCTGGCCACGCACGGCATTCTTCACCAGCGGCGTCCAGCCCAGGATCAAGCCCTTGGCCCCCAGTGCCTGGCGGGCCCAGCGCCACAGGTCAAAACTGTCGTGATGCTCGCAGATCCTGCCGTCGCGAAACACGAAGCGGGCCTGGATATCGTTGACCACGATGTTGCCGGTCTGGCTGAACAGGTAGGTCGCCACCCAATGGGCACCACCGCTGCGCTCGTCGGCACGGACATTGTCGAAGGTCAGGGAAAAGTCCTTGGCCCGGGTGGTGAGCATGCGCCACATGTCGCCGGCATCACGCCCGCGCAACTCACCGAAGGCCGGGTCGCTGAACAGCACATCCTCGGTGTAGCAGGCGCTCATCGCCTCGGCATCCAGCCGCTGGAAGGCCTTGTAGAACTCGGTAATCAACGCGCTGTGGGCATCACTCATGTACGGGCTCCGTGCAGGTAAAAGGATTGCCTGCACGATAGTCCGCAAATGCGCCGCTGACTATCGGCATTCGCCATTCGAATACCGGGAGTACGGGGCCATTCAGAGTTTTTCGCTGTTGACCTGCACGTACAGCGCCCGCCCGGCCCCGAGCCCGGCAGCGATCGCACCCAGGCCGACCACCGCGAAAATCCAGCCCAGCGCCTGCCAGCCGCCGGTGAGGTCATGCACCAGGCCCACCGCGAACGGGCCCATGGACGCCAGGGTGTAGCCGATGCCCTGGGCCATGCTCGACAGGTTCGCCGCCACATGGGCATCGCGCGAACGCAGGACGATCAGGGTCAGTGCCAGGCTGAAGGTCCCCCCCTGCCCAAGCCCCAGCACGATCGCCCAACCCCACAGGCCGTCGAGGGGCGCGTACAGGCAACCGAACAGGCCACCCAGGGTCAGCAGCATGACCACCAGGATCGCCAGTCGCTGGTCCTTGCCACGGGTCGCCAGCCAGGGCGCCGCCAGGGAACTGGCCAGCTGGACCAGGATCGAACCGGAGAGCACGATGCCCGCCTGGGTTGGCGTCAGGCCACGGCCGATCAGCACCGAAGGCAGCCAACCGAACACGATGTAGGCCAGCGACGATTGCAGGCCCATGTACAGGGTCACCTGCCAGGCCAGCGGATCACGCAACAGGCCACGCACACGATAGGCCGCCTGGTGCGCCCCCTGCCGGCTGCCGACCTGCGGCAGCCATACCACGGCCGCTACCAGGGCCGGCACCACCCAGAAGCCCAACCCCAGCGACCAGCTGTTACCGAAGTGCTGACTCAGTGGCACGGTCGAGCCCGCCGCCATGGCCGCCCCCAGGCACAGGGCCATGGTGTAGACGCCGGTCATGGTCCCGGCATGCCTGGCAAAGTCACGCTTGACGATCCCCGGCAGCAGGACGCCGATCACACCAATGCTCGCGCCAGCCAGGATACTGCCGGCAAACAGGCCGAACTCGCCCAGGGAACTGCGCAGGAGCATGCCGCCGGCCAGGGTCAGGAGAATCCCCAGAACCACCCGCTCGCTGCCGAAACGCCGGGCCAGCACCGGCGCCAGGGGCGCGAACAGGCCCAGGCAGAGTACCGGCAGGGTCGTCAGCAGGCCGGCCTTGGCCGCCGACAAGCCGAGGCTGCGGGACACTTCGCTGAGCATCGGTGCCATGCTCGACAGCGCCGGGCGCAGGTTCAACGCCACCAGCACCAGCCCCAGCAGCAACAGCCAGGGACGGCGCAGTACCGGGTGAGCCTGCTGGACGATGGCGTCATCGGCTTCGGCATCGATCAGCAGCGGATCGAGTTCGCCTCGGCGCGGCTGCGTCGAGGCGCCGGCCTCGGGAATGGAACGGGGCATGATGGTCTCGGATTCAAGGTTCATTGATCAGGGTCCTGCACAGGGCCTTGGCGCGTTCGGGATCGCGCTGCTCGACTGCCTCGAGGAGCGCGACGTGCAGATCGAACACCGACTGGCGGCGGGGCGTGATGTCGAGGGTCTGGCGCAAGGCGCTGGCGATCACGCTGGAGAAGTAGCGATACAGCTCGCTGAGCATGGGGTTGTGCGCGGCGTCGATCAGCCGCTGGTGAAAGACCAGGTCGCAGGAGATGTAGCAGTCGAGATCACCGTGGTAGTGGTGGCTGCTGGCATCCAGCGCTTCACGCAAACCCTTGAGGTCCTCGTCGGTACGACGCAGGGCCGCCAGACCAATGGCCTCGACTTCAAAACTGTGCCGCGTCTCGCGCGCCTGGTCCAGGGAACAGCGCGACAACGCCTGCATGGTCGCCAACGGATCGGTGGTGGCCCGCAAATAACTGCCGTCGCCCTGGCGAATCTCGATCAACCCGGAAAACGCCAGCACACGCATGGCCTCGCGCATGGTGTTGCGGCTGATGCCCAGCTCGGCCGCCAACTCCGGCTCGGTCGGCAGGCGCTCGCCCACCACCCAGGTGCCGCGACTGATGCGTTCACGCAATTGCTCCAGGGCCTGGTCGACCAGGGAGCGCTTGGTCAGGGGAATGCTTGGGGACATGGTCTCGCCTTGACATCCAATCATAGGATGAATTTTCACTAGCCTATCCCAGAAACCGGCGGGCGCTCAAGCCGCAGGCGACAGTCGATGCCGCCCCATAAAAAAACCCGGACCAGGTCCGGGTTTTTCATTCAGCGCCAGTCGATCAATGCAGGATCTGGCTGAGGAACGTCTTGGTCCGATCGTTCTGCGGGTTGTCGAAGAAGTCGTTCGGGGCCGCCTGTTCGACGATCTCGCCCTTGTCCATGAAGATCACGCGGTTGGCCACGGTACGGGCAAAGCCCATTTCGTGGGTCACGCAGAGCATGGTCATGCCGTCTTCTGCCAAGCCGATCATGGTGTCCAGAACCTCCTTCACCATTTCCGGGTCGAGGGCCGAGGTCGGCTCGTCGAACAGCATGATCTTCGGTTTCATGCACAGTGCACGGGCAATCGCCACACGCTGTTGCTGGCCGCCGGAGAGCTGCCCGGGGAACTTGTGCGCCTGGTCCGGGATACGCACGCGCTCCAGGTAGTGCATGGCGATTTCTTCCGCCTTGCGCTTGGGCATCTTGCGAACCCACATTGGCGCCAGGGTGCAGTTCTGCAGAATGGTCAGGTGCGGGAACAGGTTGAAGTGCTGGAACACCATGCCGACTTCACGGCGGATCGCCTCGATCTGCTTGAGGTCGTTGGTCAGTTCCACGCCATCGACCACGATGCGGCCCTGCTGGTGCTCTTCCAGGCGGTTGAGGCAGCGGATAGTGGTCGACTTGCCCGAGCCGGACGGACCGCAAAGCACGATACGCTCGCCCTGCCGCACGTTCAGGTTGATGTCCTTGAGTACGTGGAACTGCCCGTACCACTTGTTCACGCCCTGCATCTGAATAATGCCTTCAGGACCCACAGGCTGTTTGATCGCTTCGCTCATCACTTGACTCCTAACGCTTGTGGCCTGTGTCCAGCTTGCGCTCCAGATGCATGGAGTAGCGGGACATACCAAAACAGAAAATCCAGAACACCAGGGCGGCGAACACGTAGCCCTCGGTAGCCATGCCGAGCCATTTCGGGTCGGCGGCGGCCTGCTTGACGCTGTTGAGCAGGTCGAACAGACCGATGATGATCACCAGGCTCGTATCCTTGAACAATGCGATCAGCGTGTTGACGATGCCGGGGATCACCAGCTTCAGGGCCTGCGGCAGAATCACCAGGCCCATGGCGCGCCAGTAGCCCAGGCCCATCGCGGCCGCGGCTTCGTACTGCCCTTTCGGAATAGCCTGCAGGCCGCCACGTACCACTTCGGCGACATATGCCGACTGGAACATGATCACCCCGATCAGTGCCCGCAACAGCTTGTCGAAGTTCATGCCCTCGGGCAGGAACAACGGCAGCATCACCGAGGACATGAACAGCACGGTGATCAGCGGCACGCCGCGCCAGAACTCGATGAAGGTCACGCAGACCACACGGATCGCCGGCAGATTGGAACGCCGTCCCAGCGCCAGCAGGATGCCCAGCGGCAGGGCGCCGGCGATACCGACGGTAGCGATCACCAGGGTCAGCATCAGGCCGCCCCACTGGCTGGTCGCCACGGTTTCCAGGCCGAAGCCGCCGTGCAGCAGGATGAAGGCGACGATCGGGAACACCACCAGGAAGCACAGGCCGTAGATCGCCTTGCGCGGGAAGCGCGAGATGAACAGCGGCGCCGCACCGATGATCGCCAGCCACACCGTCGAATCGATGCGCCAGCGCAGTTCCTGCGGGTAGTAGCCGTACATGAACTGGCCGAAACGCTGCTGGATGAACACCCAGCAGGCACCGCTCTTGGTGCAGTCGGCACGGGTGGTGCCGACCCAGTTGGCATCCAGGATCGCCCAATGCAGGATCGGCGGCACCACCAGATAGATCAGATAGAAGGCGAACAGGGTCAGCAGCGTGTTGATCCAGCTGGAGAACATGTTGGCCCGAATCCATGCGACCACGCCGATGCTGCTGCTCGGTGGGGGCATGTCAGGTTTGAAGGTATGGGAACTCATGGGCCTTTCCTCACCGCTCGATCAGCGCGATGCGCTTGTTGTACCAGTTCATCAGCAGGGAAATGCTGATACTGATCGCCAGGTACACGCTCATGGTGATGGCAATGACTTCGATGGCCTGCCCGGTCTGGTTGAGCACCGTACCGGCAAACAGCGAAACCATTTCCGGATAACCGATACCGGCCGCCAGGGACGAGTTCTTCGCCAGGTTCAGGTATTGGCTGGTCAGCGGTGGAATGATCACGCGCAGGGCCTGGGGGATGATCACCTTGCGCAGGGTCGGACCGTTGCGCAGCCCCAGGGAGCGCGCCGCCTCGGTCTGGCCATGGCTGACCGAACGGATACCCGAACGGACGATTTCGGCGATGAACGCCGCGGTGTACACCGTCAGGGCCAGGGTCAGCGCCAGCAGCTCAGGGATCAATACCCAGCCGCCAACGAAGTTGAAGCCTTGCAGCTTGGGCATTTCCCAGTGCACCGGCGCGCCGAAGACCAGCGTGCAGAGCAGCGGGATAACGATGAACAACCCCAGCCCGGCCCAGAACTTGTGGAACGGCTCGCCGGTTTCTTCAAAGCGCCGGTTGGCCCAGCGGGTCATGAAGACGATCGCGACGATGGCCAGTACCAGGCTGACCACGAACGGCCAGAAGCCTGGCGCGGCGATGGCCGCCGGCATGTTCAGGCCACGGCTGCTGACGAAGAACGTATCGGCGATGTTATGGCTGTTGCGCGGCCCCGGCATGGTCAGGAACACCGCGAAGTACCAGAACAGGATCTGCAGCAATGGCGGGATGTTGCGGAACACCTCGACATAGATGGTCGCCAGCTTGTTGATGATCCAGTTCGACGACAGCCGCGCGACACCGATGATGAAGCCAAGGATCGTCGCCAGGATGACACCGATGAAGGTCACCAGCAGGGTGTTGAGCAGACCGATGACGAATACACGCGCATAGCTGTCGGATTCGGTGTAGTCGATCAGGTGCTGAGCGATACCGAAACCGGCACTGCGCTCGAGGAAACCGAAGCCCGAGGTGATGCCCCGGTGTTGCAGGTTGGTCTGGGTGTTGTGGAACAGGTACCAGCCCAAGGCGATCACCGCGACAACCGTGATGATCTGGAATAACCACGCACGCACTCGCGGATCGCTGAGGCTGAGCCTCTGCTTTGGTGCGCCGACTTGATTTTGCATGAAGTGCCCCAGAAAAAACGGAACAGGGAAGATCGCCCGGCGGTTGGCCCGCCGGGCGACAGATCAATCAGCGCACAGGAGGTGCGTATTGAATACCGCCGTTGTTCCACAGGGCGTTCAGGCCACGATCGATTTCCAGCGGAGTGCTCTTGCCGAGGTTCTTCTCGAAGATCTCGCCGTAGTTACCGACCTGCTTGACGATCTGCACAACCCAGTCCTTGCGCAGCTTGAGGTCCTTGCCATATTCACCGTCGGCGCCCAGCAGGCGGGCTACGTCAGGGTTCTTGGTCGACTTGGCTTCAGCCTCGACGTTTTTCGAGGTGATACCGGCTTCCTCGGCGTTGAGCAGCGCGTAGCCGACCCAGCGCACGATGGCCAGCCACTCGTCGTCGCCGTTACGCACGACCGGGCCCAGAGGCTCCTTGGAAATGGTTTCCGGCAGAACCACGTAGTCCTTCGGCGAAGCCAGCTTGCTGCGCTGGGCGAACAGTTGGGACTTGTCCGAAGTCAGTACGTCGCAACGACCGGATTCCAGCGACTTGGCGCTTTCGTCGGAGGTGTCGAAGGTGATCGGGGTGTACTTCAGGCCATTGGCACGGAAGTAGTCGGACACGTTCAGTTCGGTGGTGGTACCGGCTTGAATGCAGATGGTCGCGCCATCCAGTTCCTTGGCACTCTTCACGCCCAGCTTGTTGTTGGCCAGGAAGCCCACGCCGTCGTAGTAGGTGATGAAGCCGGGGAATTTCAGGCCCATGCCCGCGTCACGGGAACTGGTCATGGTGGTGTTACGCGAAAGGATGTCGATCTCGCCGGACTGCAGGGCGGTGAAACGCTCCTTGGCATTCAACTGGCTGAACTTGACCTTGGTCGCATCGCCGAACACGGCAGCGGCAACGGCGCGGCAGACGTCGGCGTCGATACCGATGATCTTGCCGCTGGCGTCAGGTACCGAGAAACCTGGCAGACCATCACTCACACCGCACTGGATAAAACCCTTCTTCTGAACGGCATCGAGGGTGGCACCCGCTTGTGCAAAACCGCTGACACCCAGGACGACAGCAGCAGTCACGACTGCCAGGGTGGATTTCAACATCTTCATTCAAACCTCCAGTTGCTCTTGTTGTGTCGGAGCTAGAGCCTTGTCGCACCCTTATGAGGCGTTAGTTGACCCGGGTTGGCTTATTTTTGGGTCAGCGACAAAGACTTTGAGCCATGAGTCTAGTTGGGGGACATCCCCGGGGTGCACTCATTGCCCGCCAATCGGCCGAACGGCTTGCGCCCTGTGTTCGCGGAGCCTTCCCGGCCGGTGGCGAACATCAATCCGAATCCGTTAGCCGGATTCGTGCTATCCCACTGCTGACGCTAGCCTGTTAGTGTTACCGCCAGCGGGGGAAAGCACACACTCGAATCTCCCATAGCAAAGCCCGTACCACAGTGATGGGTAAAGCGATTCAGCCAGAGGTCAACAAGAAAACTTTCAAAGTTGCGACATCTTCTTAACAGATACGCCAGCTGTGCACTGCAATCACGCACCCAATCGGAGCGCACGCACATTAATGGAGCAAATGGAGCAGATATGACCGATCCCCTGATCATCCACCCGGCCAAACCCGCCGACGCCTGTGTCATCTGGCTTCACGGCCTGGGCGCCGATCGCTACGACTTCCTGCCCGTGGCCGAGGCCCTGCAGGAGCGCCTGCCGAGCACCCGGTTCGTGCTACCCCAGGCTCCCACCCGCGCCGTCACGATCAACGGCGGCTACGCCATGCCCAGCTGGTACGACATCCTGGCCATGAGCCCGGCGCGCTCCATCAGCCACGAAGAGCTCGAGGCCTCGGCAGACAGCGTGATCGCACTGATCAAGGCCCAGCGGGCCGAAGGTATCGACCCGACGCGAATCTTCCTCGCCGGCTTCTCCCAGGGCGGCGCGGTGGTGCTGCACACCGCTTTCCTGAGGTGGCAGGGCGCCCTCGGTGGCGTGCTGGCCCTGTCGACCTACGCCCCGACCTTCAGTGACGAATTGCAGCTTTCGGCCAGCCAGCAACGGATTCCGGTGTACTGCCTGCATGGCCATTACGACGAGGTGGTGCAGAACGCCATGGGTCGCACCGCCTACGAGCACCTGAAGCGCAATGATGTCACCGCGACATGGCAGGAATACCCAATGGGCCACGAAGTGTTACCGGAGGAAATCAACGACATCGGCACCTGGCTGGCCGCTCGTTTGCGCTGATCGCCGTAACGCACTACGCCGCGCCCGATTCTTGCATTACACTGGCCGGCGTACATTCCTTAACCAATTGATGAGACGACCGTGCTCAAAGCACTCAAAAAAATATTCGGTAAAGGCGAGACTGAGCAGCTCGCACCAGGTACCGGCACTCCGACTCCCCCACCAGAAAGCCGCCTGACCGGCCAGTCGTCGGAACGTGCCGAGCCCGCGGCAAAACCGAAAGCCCAGCCGACCGCCGCCCCACAGCCCTCCGGCCAGCCCAGCGCCGGGAAGCCCAAGGCCGCCCAGCCACGCCGCGAGCGGGCGCCGAAGCCAAAACCGGCACCGTGGAAGCTGGAGGACTTCGTCGTCGAACCCCAGGAAGGCAAGACCCGCTTCCACGACTTCAGGCTGGCACCGGAACTGATGCACGCCATCCACGACCTGGGCTTCCCCTACTGCACGCCTATCCAGGCGCAGGTGCTGGGCTACACCCTGGCCGGCAAGGATGCGATCGGCCGCGCCCAGACCGGCACCGGCAAGACCGCCGCCTTCCTGATCTCGACCATCACCCAGTTGCTGCAGACGCCACCTCCGGCCGAGCGCTACATGGGCGAGCCCCGGGCACTGATCATCGCGCCGACCCGTGAACTGGTGGTGCAGATCGCCAAGGACGCCGCCGACCTGACCAAGTACACCGGCCTGAACGTCATGCAGTTCGTCGGCGGCATGGATTTCGACAAGCAGCTCAAGCAGCTCGAAGCCCGTCATTGCGACATTCTCGTCGCCACCCCGGGCCGCCTGCTGGACTTCAACCAGCGCGGCGAGGTGCACCTGGACATGGTCGAGGTGATGGTGCTGGACGAAGCCGACCGCATGCTCGACATGGGCTTCATCCCGCAGGTTCGCCAGATCATTCGCCAGACCCCGCCGAAAAGCGAACGCCAGACCCTGCTGTTCTCCGCGACCTTCACCGACGACGTGATGAACCTTGCCCGGCAATGGACCACCGACCCGGCGATCGTCGAGATCGAATCGCAGAACGTCGCCAACCAGAACGTCGAGCAGCACATCTATGCGGTGGCCTCGGCCGACAAGTACAAGCTGCTGTACAACCTGGTCAACGACAACGGCTGGGAACGGGTGATGGTCTTCGCCAACCGCAAGGACGAGGTGCGGCGTATCGAGGAACGCCTGGTGCGTGACGGCGTGAACGCCGCCCAATTGTCCGGCGACGTGCCACAGCACAAGCGCATCAAGACCCTGGAAGGTTTCCGCGAAGGCAAGATCCGCGTACTGGTGGCCACCGATGTCGCCGGGCGCGGGATCCATATCGACGGCATCAGCCACGTGATCAACTTCACCCTGCCGGAAGTGCCGGATGACTATGTACACCGTATCGGGCGTACCGGTCGTGCCGGGGCCGATGGCGTGTCCATCAGCTTCGCCGGCGAGGACGACTCCTACCAGTTGCCGTCGATCGAGGAACTGCTGGGGCGCAAGATCAGTTGCGAGATGCCGCCGACGGAATTGCTGCGACCGGTGGTGCGTCAGCGTCCTTGACGCCCCCCCAAGCACCGCGCAAGAACGCCGCCTGTTCGCAGTCGGCGTTTTTTTTCGCCTGCGGATTGCCGAATTGAACTAAAAGTCCATAATAGACAAAACAGTTCAAAAAGAATCCAAGGGAGCCCCACGCATGCCCAGCCCCACCCCTTATGTGATTGCCCAGCCGCAGGCGCATCAGTTACTGCAGCAACTCGACGTACCACAGATCATGCGCAGACTGTTCGGTGATCTCGCAGCCGCAAAGGCGGTGCAACCGGCCCAGCAACAGGTCGGTTTTCCACAAGGGGACGGTGATTTCATCAACTACCTGGGAGTGCTGGCCGAGGAGCGTGTCTACGGCATCAAGACCTCGCCCTATATCGTGCGCGAGCAGGGTCCGCTGGTCACCGCCTGGACCCTGCTGATGTCCATGGACAGCGGCCAGCCGCTGTTGCTTTGCGACGCCGGCGAGCTGACGACTGCCCGTACCGCGGCGACCACTGCAGTGGCCGTGGACGCCCTGGCTGCGCCGAGCGCCAGCCGCCTGGCGATCGTCGGCAGTGGCCCGGTGGCCCAGGCACACCTGCGTTATGCCAGGAACCTGCGTGAATGGCGGAGCATACGCTTGTATTCGCCCAACCTCGGTGCCGAAACCCGCGGGCGCCTGTTGGAGATCGAACCCCACCTGGAACTCGTCGCGCACCTCGACGCAGCCCTGGAGGAGGCCGATGTGATCATGCTTTGCACCTCCTCCGCGACCCCGGTCATTGATCCGCGCACACTGGGCAAACCGGCCCTGATCACCTCCATCAGCACCAATGCGCCGCGCGCCCATGAAATCCCACCGCAAGCCCTGGAAGCGATGGAGGTCTACTGCGACTACCGCAAGACCACCCCGGACTCGGCGGGAGAGATGCTGATTGCCAGTTGCAAGCACGACTGGGAGGCCGACAGCATTCGTGGCGACCTGGCCGAATTGCTGAGTGGACAGGTCCCGCGCCCGGAGTACGCACGGCATGTCTTTTTCCGCTCCATCGGCCTGGGCCTGGAAGATATCGCGCTGGCCAATGCGCTCTATCATCTGCACAACGCCGGCTGATCGCACCTTGTCCCCCGCACTGTGGGGCGGGCCTGCCCGGGAAGAACGATAACGCGGCTCGCCGCAAAGACTGCCCAGCCCTTTTTCGGCAGGCCCGCCCCCCCAACCTCACCTTTCAGGAGACCTTGAATGAGCCAGGCAGACTTCATCATCATCGGCGGCGGCATTGCCGGCGCGTCCACCGGTTTCTGGCTCGCCGCACACGGCCGGGTCATCGTGCTCGAGCGCGAGTCGCATCCGGCCTACCATTCCACCGGCCGTTCGGCTGCCCTCTACAGTGCCGCCTACGGCACCGCCCAGGTACGCGCGCTCACCCTCGCCAGCCGGGACTTTTTCGACCATCCACCCGCCGGCTTCGCCGAACACCCGCTGCTCACCGCCCGTGGCGAGATGACAGTAGACTTCAACGGCGACCCGGACGAACTGCTGTCGCAGTACCTGAGCGCCAAGGCCAGCGTCCCCGAGGTACAGAAGCTCAGCGCCGACGAGGCCTGCGCACGCCTGCCGATCCTGCGCCGGGACAAGGTCCACGGCGCCTTCTATGACCCCAGCGCCAGCGATATCGACACCGATGCCCTGCACCAGGGCTACCTGCGCGGTATCCGTCGCCAAGGCGGGGAAATCCACACCGACTGCGAAGTCCTGGGCCTGGAGCGCGATGCCGACGGCCGCTGGCAAGTTCTGACCAACGGAAAGACCTTCAGCGCCCCGGTGATCATCAACGCTGCCGGCGCCTGGGCCGATCATATCGGTCATCTGGCCGGTGCCGCCGCGCTGGGCCTGCAGCCCAAGCGCCGGGCCGCGTTTATCTTCGCACCGCCCGAAGGCCTGGAAACCCATCACTGGCCCATGCTGGTGAGCCTGGACGAATCGTTCTACATGAAACCGGATGCCGGCATGTTCCTGGGCTCGCCGGCCAACGCCGACCCGGTCGAACCCCACGACGTACAACCCGAGGAACTGGACATTGCCATGGGCATCTACCAGATCGAGGAAGCCACCACCCTGAGCATCCGCCGCCCGACCCGCACCTGGGCCGGCCTGCGCAGTTTTATCAGCGACGGTAACCTGGTGGCCGGTTTCGACCCTTCGGTCACAGGTCTGTTCTGGGTGGCGGCGCAGGGCGGTTACGGCATCCAGACCTCTCCCGCCATGGGCCAGGCCAGCGCTGCCCTGGTGCGTGGCCAGGCCTTGCCGGCCCACCTCGAACACTTCGGCCTGACCGCCGCGATGCTCTCGCCTGCCCGCCTGGGATGACGACCGCCGGCGATTACGGCACACTGCCAGCGCCCTTACCGGGGCGCTGACGCCGCCTGGAGAAGACCATGACACCCCGACAGGATCCCGCCCTGGATAATTTCCGAGCCATTGCCGACGCCATTGCCACGCTGTTCTTTCCCCATGCGGAAGTGGTGCTGCACGACCTGCGCACACAAAAGGTCGACTACATCGCCAACAATATCTCCAAACGCGAGATTGGCGACGATGCCGCCCTGGAGGACATGCTTGACGGTCAAGTCAGCGAGCGCAATATCGGCCCCTATGAGAAGCTCAACTGGGATGGCCAGAAGATTCGCAGTGTCAGCACCGTCCTGCGTGACAGCCAGGGCACCCCGCTGGCGGTGCTGTGCATCAATCTGAATATTTCCCTGTTTGAAAGCGTCAAGGCTGCGCTGGACCTGTTCCTCTCCTCCAGCAAGCTGGTGCCGCAACCGGATGCACTGTTTCGTGATGACTGGCAGGAACGGATCAACACTTTCCTGCACAACTGGCTGCGCCAGCGGCAACTGGGGCTCAACCTGCTGACCCGCGACCACAAGCGCGAGCTGGTGCTGGCCCTCCATGCCGAGGGCGCGTTCAAGGGCAAGAGCGCGGCCAACTATGTGGCGAACGTGCTGAACATGGGCCGGGCGACCGTTTACAAGCACCTGAAGGAATTGAAGGCAGAGGCCTGAAGCAGCCGGAGCTATCAGACAGACCCCCATTGTGGCGAGCGGGCTCCGGCACTCAGTCGCCGTAGATATCCGACTTGAAATACTTCCCTTCGATCTTCTGGTATTCGCCACTGGCGCGGATACCGTCGATGGCCTTGTTCAACTGACCCAGCAACTCGCTGTTGCCCTTGCGCACGGCGATCCCCGCGCCTTCGCCGACATATTTCGGGTCCTTCAGTTCAGGCCCTGCAAAGGCATAGCCCGCGCCCCGCGGCATCGCCAGGAAATCGCTCAACGGAATGGTGTCGGCGAAGATGCCATCCAGACGCCCGGACGCCAGGTCCATATAGATCTCTTCGTTGTTGCCATAGCGCACCACCTTGATTCCCCGCGGTTCCAGGACTTCGGTGGCGTAGCGGTCAGTGGTGGTCGCACGCTGTACGCCAATGGTCTTGCCCTTGAGGCTGGTGTACTGATCATCCACCACCGCACCCTGCTTCATCACCAGCCGCGAGGAGGTGAAGTAGTACTTGTGGGTGAAATCCACCGACTTCTTGCGCTCGTCGGTAATGGTCATCGACGACAGCGCCGCATCGATCTTCTTGACCTTGAGCGACGGAATCAGCCCGTCGAACTCGCCCTCGACCCATTCACACTTGACCTGCATCTGCGCGCACAAGGCATTGCCGATGTCGTAGTCGAAGCCGCCGATCCTGCCTTCGGCGGTCTTGAACGCAAACGGCGGATAGGCCGCCTCGATGCCGATGCGCAAGGTCTTCTCGGCGGCGAACGGGCTGGCGCTGGTGAGCAGGCTCAGGGTAACGGCACAGATCCGGGTGAACTTCTTCATGCTGGGGCTCCCGCTGGTTATTGGAGGTGTTGTGGCACGGCAGTAGACAGAAGAAAACAACTTGATTTTGTACTTATAAATCCATACTGGACTTATATGTACAATCCGTCAACGAGCAAATGCAGCCGGCCCGAGGTGGCCGTGAAGGGAGATTTACCGTGATTTCACTGCGGTCTTCGCGGGGATGCGGCGACCGACAGGCCCCAGTTCCAGCAGGCCTTTGGCGTACACAGAGCGGGTGAACGACGACTGACTGCAGGAGTCGGGCCGGCCCGCAAAGAGGCGCTCAAGCAGACCGCTACTTCCAGCGTTGCGCCGCCGCCTGGTCGCTGGCCCGCCCCTCGACCCAACGCGGCCCCTCGGCGGTGTTTTCCTTCTTCCAGAACGGCGCCCGGGTCTTGAGATAGTCCATGACGAAGTTGCAGGCGTCGAACGCCGCCTGGCGGTGGGCACTGGCCACACCGACGAACACGATCGGCTCCCCCGGCTCCAGCGCCCCGATCCGATGCAGAACCTCCAGCCGCAGCAGCGGCCAGCGCTGCTCGGCCTCGCTGATGATCTTGCCCAGCGCCTTCTCGGTCATACCCGGATAATGTTCGAGAAACATCCCGGCCACTTCGCGCCCGTCATTGAAGTCACGCACATAGCCGACAAAGCTGACCACCGCGCCGATACCCACATTCGCCGCGTGCAACGCATTGACTTCGGCGCCCGGATCGAAGGCTCCGGCCTGGATACGAACCGCCATCTCAGCCTCCGGTCACGGTAGGAAAGAACGCCACCTCGTCCCCGTCGACCAGCGGCTCGCCCACCCCGCACAGTTCCTGGTTACGCGCGCACATCAGGCCCTGCTCGGCCAGCACCTGCCAGTTGCCACCGCGCTGCAGCAGGTGGTCGCGCAAGTGCCCGAGCGTGGCGAACTCGCCCTCGACCTGTTCGGCATCCACCCCGAGTACTTCCCGGTAGCGGGCAAAGAACTGCACATCGAGCTTCATGACGCATCCGCCTGATAGTGACCGCTCTTGCCGCCGAGCTTCTCCAGCAGGCGCACGTTCTCGATGGTCATGCCACGGTCGACCGCCTTGCACATGTCATAGATCGTCAACGCCGCGACACTGGCCGCCGTCAGCGCCTCCATCTCCACCCCGGTCTGGCCGGACAGCTTGCAGCGCACCACGATGCGCACGGCATCCTCGCCATCGGCGCTCAGCTCGACCTTGACGCTGGTGAGCATCAGCGGGTGGCAGAGCGGAATCAGTTCGGAAGTCTTCTTCGCCGCCTGGATCCCGGCGATACGCGCCACGGCGAACACGTCACCCTTCGGGTGACCGCCACTGACGATCATTTGCAGGGTTTGCGGCAACATGCGCACCCGCGCTTCGGCCAGCGCCTCGCGAAAGGTCACGGCCTTGTCGGTGACGTCGACCATATTGGCGCGACCTTGGGAATCGAGATGAGTCAGCACGGCGATACTCCTGATCAGGAGTGTCGATTGTAAACCCGCGGGTCAGTTTTCCGCACGCCCGAGATGGGCACCGGACCGGGCGGCGCGCGGCCGCCCGGGTTGCGGTTACAGATGGGACTCGGCGTATTCGGCCAGGATCGAACGCGGCACGCCCTGCAGGGTGATGTGCACGCCGTTCGGGAAGTCCTTGAAGCGTTCGGTCAGGTAGGTCAGCCCGGAACTGGTCGCGGACAGGTAGGGAGTATCGATCTGTGCCAGGTTACCCAGGCACACCACTTTGGAACCGGCGCCGGCACGGGTGATGATGGTCTTCATCTGGTGCGGCGTGAGGTTCTGGCATTCGTCGATCAGGATCAGGCTCTGCTGGAAGCTGCGGCCCCGGATGTAGTTGAGGGATTTGAACTGCAACGGCACCTTGCTGAGGATGTAGTCGACGCTGCCATGGGTGCTTTCGTCATCCATGTGCAGGGCTTCGAGGTTGTCGGTGATCGCTCCCAGCCAGGGCTCCATCTTCTCCGCCTCGGTACCGGGCAGGAAGCCGATTTCCTGGTCCAGGCCCTGCACGCTGCGGGTGGCGATGATACGCCGGTAGCGCTTGCTGACCATGGTCTGCTCGATGGCGGCCGCCAGGGCCAGGATGGTCTTGCCGGAACCGGCGGCACCGGTCAGGTTGACCAGGTGGATGTCCGGGTCGAGCAAGGCGTACAGCGCCAGGCTCTGGTAGATGTCGCGGGGTTTCAGGCCCCAGGCCTCCTGGTGCAGCAGCGGTTCCTGATGCAGGTCGAGGATCAGCAGCACGTCGGCATCGATCTCCTTCACCCAACCGACGAAACCCTGCTCATCGATGATGAACTCATTGACGTGCACAGCCGGCAGGTTGTCGGTCATCTGCACCTGGTGCCAGGTGCGCCCATGCCCCTGACGGGTCTCGACCTTGCTGACCCGGTCCCAGAACGAGCCGGGCACGTTGTGGAAGCCCTTGGGCAACAGGTCCACGTCATCGACCAACTGGTCGGTGCTGTAGTCCTCGGCCGCGATGCCACAGGCACGCGCCTTGAGGCGCATGTTGATGTCCTTGGTCACCAGTACCAGGCGCAGCCCCTTGTCACGCGCATGCAGGTCGACCAACTGGTTGATGATGATGTTGTCGTTGAGGTTTTCCGGCAGCAACAGATTGGGCTCGTTGCGCTTGCTCATCAGGATCGACAGCGCCCCCTTGGGACCACTCTTGCCCCGCTGGATAGGCACTCCCCGCTCCACGTCCTCGGGGCTGGCATCGCCCAGGGTCTTGTCGATCAGGCGGATCGCCTGACGGCATTCGGAAGCCACGCTGTGGTGGCCGCTCTTGAGTTTGTCGAGTTCCTCCAGGACCGTCATCGGGATGGCGACGTGATGCTCCTCGAAGTTCAGTAACGCGTTTGGATCGTGGATCAGTACGTTGGTATCGAGCACGTAAAGGATTGGCTGGTTGGAAGAAGGCGTGCGTCCGTGATCATCCATACTCGGTCACCTTTGTGGGAGCCAGTCGACGCGACGCCTGGACGGCATCGCGCCTCGAAGTGACCGCCGAATTCGCCTGGAAGGGGCAGGCGCTCTGTGCACAAGGTGGGGTCTTGGCAGACGCCACCTGTGTTGCAGGTTTCGGCGGTCTGACTCCGTAATACCGCAAAACCCGTGACAGGAAAAAGCACTTTGACGACTTTTTGAAGTTTATTTTTCAGAGTGACGAATAGCCCTTGGCGAGCAGGCTGGACCCCGTTAAAGTCGGAAGTCCACCTGCCCCGAATTCCTTCGAAATTTCCTACATCCCGAGCCTTCAAGCCACGAGAACCCAGCTTATGGCACGGTTGGCGAGCACGGCGGGCGCTCCCACAACGCACTAGCGAAACGCGTCGTTGCAATCACGCCAGCCCAGGCCACTTTCCGCCGTCTGCCGTAACAGCCAGGGCAATGCACCAAGCGCCTTGTCCTGGGCATCGTGGAACACGATCACACCACGCCGCCACAACAGCATCAGGGTCATCACCCGCTGGGCGGACTGCTCGGCGCTGAGCTTGCCACTCCCATCGGCCGAATCGATGTCCCACAACACCACCTGCAAGCCCTGCTTCCTGAAGAACGCCCCGCTGTCCGCCTGGCGCTGGCCATAAGGCGGGCGGAACAACGGCAGGTAGTTCTCCGGCAACACGCTCTGTGCCAGCGCGGCACTGCGCTGCACCGAATCCTGCCAGTCCTGCCAGTGGCTGTGGGAGCGATACTGCCAGCCCTCGATACCTACGCACTGCTGTTTATAGAGTTCCCGCACGGCCATGATCGAGCTCTTGTCCACCCGTGCCTGCAGGGCGCCGCCCAGGACAAGGAACAGGCCATTCATCTTCTGCCGGCGCAGGTACCCGGTCAGTTCGTCGGTATTGCCCGCGATCGGACCGGGACCGCCGTCGAAGCTCAGCAGGAACAGTCGATCATGGAAATCCTCGCCATTGCGCTCGGGCTCGCCGAACAGGGCGATTTCGCTGCTGGTCTGGGGAAACAGCGCGGCCATGCGCAGCAGTTCATCCAGGTAGCGCTCGTGAAACGCCCGGCTCGGCTCGGCCCAGCGGATATAGAAGGAGTCTTCCGGCACGCGGAACTTGCCGGCCTGTTCGCGCAGGCTGTCCATGTCTTCGACGTAATAGCAGAACGAAGCGTCCTGCTCGCAGCTCTGCTGGGCGAAGTTGTAGTTCTGCAGCAGGCGCGACCAGAGACGGGCACGCACCCGGTTGATCGACGCCATGTTGATCTGCCTGAGCCCCAGGCGCTGCCTGAGGGCCGGCTCGTCGGTCATCTCGCTGACCAGCAGGGCATGGGCGAAGGTGAGGATTTCCGCCCGCGAGGCGACATCGAACAGCGCCGGGCTGCTCAGCGCCTCGGGCCAGGTGCTGCGATCCAGGGTCGCGACGTCGTTCGGCGCGGCCGCGGCGCCCAGGCAGGCCAGCAGGGCCGAGCATAAAAGAAGAAAACGCAAGAAGGATGTCTCCGTGACAGGAACCTGCGCACTATAGCCGATCTCAACGTCCGCCCCTCCTGCCGCGCGTGTTCCGGCCCATTCGCGGGCAAGCCCGGCTCCTGCAGTCCCGGGTCGCATGACAATCCTGCGTAAAAATCGCCAAGCCCCAAAGACAAGCACCCGGCCGCTATCGACATCATAGCTGGAGCCAAACCGCCCAACCCCCTAGAATCCCCCGACGATTACAGGAGACGACTTCATGCTGATGGTGATTTCCCCCGCCAAGACCCTCGATTTCGAAACACCACCGGTGACGAAACGCTATACCCAGCCACAATACCTCGACCACTCCCAGGAGCTGATCGAACAACTGCGCCTGCTGAGCCCGGCACAGATCAGCGAGCTGATGCATGTCTCCGACAAGATCGGTGGCCTCAACGCCGCGCGCTTCGGCAGCTGGACCCCGGCCTTCACCCCGGACAACGCCAAGCAGGCCCTGCTGGCCTTCAAGGGCGACGTCTACACCGGCCTGAACGCCGAGGATTTCAGCGACGCCGACTTCGACTTCGCCCAGACCCACTTGCGCATGCTCTCCGGGCTCTACGGCCTGCTGCGCCCCCTGGACCTGATGCAGGCGTACCGCCTGGAAATGGGTACCAAGTTCGCCAACGGCCGCGGCAAGGACCTCTACGCCTTCTGGGGCACGCGCATCAGCGAATGGCTCAATGAAGCCCTGGCCGCACAAGGTGACGACGTACTGCTGAACCTGGCCTCGAATGAATACTTCTCGGCGGTCAAACGCTCGGCGCTCAACGCCCGCATCATCAATACCGAGTTTCGTGACCAGAAGAACGGCCAGTACAAGATCATCAGCTTCTACGCGAAAAAGGCCCGCGGCATGATGGCCCGCTTCGTGATTCGCGAACGCATCACCAACCCTGAAAATCTGAAGACGTTCGACGAACAAGGCTACCGTTTCAGCGCAGAACTCTCCAAGCCGGACAACCTGGTGTTCCTCCGCGACCACGCGCCGGAATAACCGCTTCAAGGCCCAGCCCCCTGCACGGTGGGAGCGGACTTGCCCGCGAAGGCGTCTGCGAGAGCGGCAAAAGCTTCGCGGGCAAGCCCCCTCCCACAATAATCATGGCAGCAGTTCCGCGAACGGGCGCAAGCTTACTCTCGGGTGCCGGCTTGAACGCTCGTCGCTGGGGAGTCAAAGCCCATTGGCTCTCGCAGGCGATTCTCCCCGTGATGAAAATGATTGCCGGCCCAAGGCGATTTTTCTGTTACCCTGCCCCGACCTGGTGCACTGCACGCAATGTGTAGAACCCACGATTTCCTCTCCTCCTCTTCATGCGCCACCCCGGAAATCCATTTTTCTGACGCCATAAAATTGACTGTAACAACAATGAAAATTCTTTCACTCGACTTTTTTCATTTTTTTTCGTAGTGGCACCAAAAAAATTTTCCCATGATGGCATAGAACCATCGCAGCGTTTTTCGTCCCCGTAATCAAAGGGCGAAACGAGAAGTGCTATCAATATGAAAGCAGTGCCATCTCCAACAATATTTCAAGAATTTTCCGAAAACAGGATGAGCGGATCGGAACTTATGTTCCCCTCCATTGCTCATACCACCCGTGACGAGTCTCAACGATTTTGTAAGAGATGACTTACAGGCAGGCTGGATAACTTGTTTAAGTTTGAACCTAGGACTTACGAAAGAGCCCAGCCAATTGCAATCCATCAAAGGACAGGAGATACGCATCATTAATATCCCCTACGAAGGCCAGGGCGGCCACCCAGACAATGCACCAGTCAGACACTTGCCGGCTTATACCCCAATGGCTCTGCCACGGGCATAAGCGGACGGCAAGCCCGCTGACAAGGACCGTCCTGAAGAAGGTCGGCCACATTAAAGGGCATGTCCCTCATAACAAGGCCAAGTTGCGCACAGCTTGAGTGCAATTATTTAGCCACTCGATATTTATATGCCTGCACTCGGTAGATAAACCTCTTCCGGTGAGACTTTCGAGTGCATTACGACTACTGGCTACATTAACTTCCGCCATTTGATGGCGTAATTAAGATAGAGGTAAATGCAATGCGCATTAGCATATTCGGTTTGGGTTACGTCGGTGCAGTCTGTGCCGGTTGCCTGTCTGCACGAGGCCATGATGTCGTTGGCGTTGATATCTCCAAGGACAAGATCGACCTGATCAACAACGGCAAGTCGCCGATTGTCGAACCGGGTCTGGAGCCGCTGCTGGCCCAGGGTATTGCCAGTGGTCGACTGCGCGGCACCACCGACTTCGCCGAGGCGATTCGGGCCACTGATCTGTCGATGCTGTGTGTCGGTACGCCAAGCAAGAAGAACGGCGACCTGGAGCTGAACTACATCGAATCGGTGTGCCGTGAAATCGGTTTCGTCCTGCGCGACAAGACCACCCGCCACACCATCGTCGTACGCAGCACCGTGCTGCCGGGCACCGTGAAGAACGTGGTGATCCCGATTCTCGAGGACTGCTCGGGCAAGAAGGCCGGCGTCGATTTCGGCGTCGCGGTCAACCCCGAGTTCCTGCGCGAAAGTACCGCGATCAAGGACTACGACTACCCACCGATGACCGTCATCGGCGAACTCGACAGTGCTTCCGGCGATGTCCTGCAGGCCCTCTACGAAGAACTCGACGCGCCGATCATCCGCAAGGACATCGAAGTGGCCGAGATGATCAAGTACACCTGCAACGTCTGGCACGCCACCAAGGTGACCTTCGCCAACGAGATCGGCAACATCGCCAAGGCCGTCGGCGTCGATGGCCGCGAAGTGATGGACGTGGTCTGCCAGGACAAGACCCTCAACCTGTCCCAGTACTACATGCGCCCCGGCTTCGCCTTCGGCGGCTCCTGCCTGCCCAAGGACGTGCGCGCCCTGACCTACCGCGCCGGCTCCCTGGACGTCGAGTCGCCACTGCTCAACTCGCTGATGCGCAGTAACGAGACTCAGGTACAGAACGCCTTCGACATCGTCGCCAGCCATGACAAGCGCAAGGTCGCCCTGCTCGGCCTGAGCTTCAAGGCCGGTACCGACGACCTGCGCGAGAGCCCGCTGGTGGAACTGGCGGAAATGCTGATCGGCAAGGGCTTCGACCTGAGCATCTACGACAAGAACGTCGAGTACGCCCGCGTCCACGGGGCGAACAAGGACTACATCGAATCGAAGATTCCTCACGTGTCGTCCTTGCTCAACGCCGACTTCGACGCCGTGATCGACAACAGCGACGTGATCATCCTCGGCAACCGCGACGAGAAGTTCCGCGACCTGGCCGAGAACGCGCCACACGGCAAGCAGGTCATCGACCTGGTCGGCTTCATGTCCAAGCCGACCAGCGCCGGCGGCCGCGCCGAAGGGATCTGCTGGTAAACCCGCGGCAACCGCAACGCGGTTGATCGCCAGCAGGCCGGCCCCTCGGGTCCCTCCCCTCCCCGCGGGAGCCGGCTTGCTGACGATGGCGCCCACCGGGCGCCTCGCCCCCAGGATTGCTAACGACCCCATCGGGCCTCGCCCGAGACACAGATGGATGCAGATTATGTACAGGCTGAAACATGGCCTCCTCCAGGCCGCCGGTTGGCTGTTCTACCTGACGTTGCTGATGGGCCTGGCCTCACTGCTGCCCACCTCGACCTTCGATGCCGAATCCAAGGACTTCATCTTCCTGATCGGTGCCGTGGGTATCTGGCGCTACTCCATGGGCGCCACCCATTTCGTGCGCGGGATGATCTTCCTCTACATCGTCTACCCGCACCTGCGGCGCAAACTGCGCAAGCTGGGCAAGGCCACGGACCCGTCCCACGTGTTCCTGATGGTCACCAGCTTTCGCATCGACGCCCACACCACCGCCCAGGTCTACCAATCGGTGATCCGCGAAGCCATCGACTGCGGCTTCCCCACCACCGTGGTCTGCTCGCTGGTGGAAATGTCCGATGAGTTGCTGGTCAAGAGCCTCTGGGCGCGGATGAACCCGCCGGAGCGGGTCACCCTCGACTTCGTCCGCATCGCCGGCACCGGCAAGCGCGACGGCCTGGCCTACGGATTCCGGGCGATCTCCCGTCACCTGCCGGACGAGCGTGCCGTGGTCGCGGTGATCGACGGCGACACCGTCCTCAGCGAAGGCGTGGTGCGCCGCACCGTGCCCTGGTTCCAGCTGTTCGACAACGTCGGCGGCCTGACCACCAACGAATTCTGCGAAGTGCGCGGCGGCTACGTCATGAGCGAATGGCACAAGCTGCGCTTCGCCCAGCGCCACATCAACATGTGCTCCATGGCCCTGTCCAAGCGCGTACTGACCATGACCGGGCGCATGTCGGTATTCCGCGCCAGCGTGGTCACCGATGCCGGCTTCATCGCCGACGTCGAGAGCGACTCGCTGGAACACTGGCGCCTGGGCCGCTTCCGCTTCCTCACCGGTGACGACAAGTCCAGCTGGTACAGCCTGATGCGCCTGGGCTACGACACCTTCTACGTGCCCGACGCGGCGATCCATACCGTGGAGCACCCGCCGGAGAAGAGCTTCATCAAGTCCAGCCGCAAGCTGATGTACCGCTGGTACGGCAACAACCTGCGCCAGAACTCCCGCGCCCTGGGCCTGGGTATCCGCCGCCTCGGCCTGTTCACCAGCGTGGTGCTGTTCGACCAGCGCGTGTCGATGTGGACCTCGCTGCTGGGCCTGACCGTGGCGCTGATCGCCAGCTTCAAGTACGGCATCGAATTCATCCTCGCCTACCTGCTGTGGATCGGCATCACCCGCCTGATCCTGACGATCCTGCTGGCCTGCTCGGGCCACAGCATCGGCCCGGCCTACCCGGCGATCCTCTATTACAACCAGATCGTCGGCGCACTGATGAAGATCTACGTGTTCTTCCGCCTCGACCGCCAGTCCTGGACCCGCCAGGACACCAAACTGAGCCGCGACCTCGCCAGCTTTCAAGGTTGGTTCAACACCTGGTCGTCCCGGACCATGACCTTCTCCGCCGGCAGCATTTTCATCGCCGTGCTGATGACGATGGTCTGACCCGACTCGCCTGAATTAGCCAATGGAGCTTTAACTCATGAACTCTAAAGTCAACGCCAACGTCGTCCACGAATCCGAAGCCCAGCGCCAGCACGCCCGGGTGAAGATCCCGGCCAAGCTGCGTTTCTTCGGTAGCGCGGGCAAGCCCATGGAAGTGCCTGTGCACGACCTGTCCGCCGGCGGCCTGAGCTTCAACCTGCCGCCGCAGCAGCAACAGGAACTGACCCTCGGCGAGGTGTACAAGGGCCGTCTGATGTTCGTTATCGACAACCTCGGCCTGGGCATGGATGTCGAACTGCAGATCCGCGCCTACGACCGCCAGCACGGTCGTGTCGGCTGCCAGTTCCAGAACCTGGAACCCCAGGACATCGCCACCCTGCGCCACCTGATCACCTCGCACCTGGCCGGTGACATCGTCAGCATGGGCGACGTGCTCGCCACCCTGCAGCGCGACAACTTCACCAAGGCCCGGCGCAAGAAGGACGACGGCACCGGCCTGAGCCCGCTTGGCCGCCTGCGTGCGGTGACCTTCAGCGTCGGCGTGTTCGTCGTCGGCCTGGCGGCGTTCGGCTTCGTGCTCAAGTCGATCTACGGCATGTACTTCGTCAGCCACGCCCAGGCCGGCCTGGTCAGCGTGCCGGGGGTGAACGTCACCATGCCGCGCGACGGTACCGTGCAGAGCCTGCTCAAGGACGACGGCATCGCCGCCAAGGGCGCGCCACTGGCGAGCTTCAGCACCAGCATGCTCGACGTGCTCAAGGGCCACCTGGACGAAGACCAGTTGCAACCGGCCAAGGTCGAGGAACTGTTCGGCAAGCAGATGACCGGTACCCTGACCTCGCCGTGCGACTGCATGGTCGCCCAGCAACTGGTCGCCAACGGTCAGTACGCCAGCAAGGGCGACGTGATCTTCCAGTTGGTGCCACGCAACAGCGTCGCCAACGTCGAGGCACGTTTCTCCTATCGCCAGTTCGGCGAAGTACGTCCCGGCACCCGCGTGAACTTCCAGGTCGCCGGCGAAGAGCAGGTACGCCAGGGCCGGATCGTCAGCAGCTCCAGCCTGAAGAGCGACGACCTGTCCTCCGACATCCGCGTGCTGATCAAGCCGGATGAAAGCCTCGACAGCAGCCTCGCCGGTCGTCCGGTGGAAGTGCACAGCGACCGTGGCCCGAACCTCAACTGGCTGATCGACAAAGCCATGGCCGCCGGACTGTAAGCGGAGGACATGCCTGTGACGACCTTCAGACCCCTGCCCCTGACACTGGCCATGGCGATCGGCCTGGCCGGTTGCGCCGGTCTGCCCGACCAGCGCCTGGCCAACGAGGCGCTCAAGCGCGGCGACACCGCCCTGGCCGAGCAGAACTACCGCCAACTGGCGGACCTGGGCTACAGCGACGCACAGGTCGGCCTGGCCGATATCCAGGTGGAAAGCCGCGACCCGGCACAGATCCGTCAGGCCGAGGCGACCTACCGCGCCGCCGCCGACACCTCGCCCCGCGCCCAGGCCCGCCTGGGGCGCCTGCTGGTGGCCAAGCCCGGCGCGACCGAAGCCGAGCACCACGAGGCCGAGACCCTGCTGAAAAAGGCCTTCGCCAACGGTGAAGGCAACACCCTGATCGCCCTGGCGATGCTCTACCTGCAATTCCCGCAGAGCTTCCCCGAGGTCAACGCCCAGCGCCAGATCGACCAGTGGCGCAGCGCCGGCTACCCGGAAGCGGGGCTGGCCCAGGTCCTGCTCTATCGCACCCAGGGTACCTACGACCAGCACTTGGACGAGGTGGAGAAAATCTGCAAGGTCGCGCTCAACAGCACCGACATCTGCTACGTCGAGCTGGCCACCGTCTACCAGAAACGCGCCCAGCCGGACCAGCAGGCCGAACTGCTCAAGCAGTTGCAGGCCGCCTACAGCCGCGGTGCAGTCGGTGCCCAGCGGGTCGACAGCGTCGCCCGGGTACTGGCCGACTCGAGCCTCGGCCAGCCGGATACGAAAACCGCGCAGGCACTGCTCGAGAAGATCGCCCCCGGCTACCCGGCATCCTGGGTCAGCCTAGCGCAACTGCTCTACGACTACCCCGACCTGGGCAACGTCGACCAGATGATGGAGTACCTGAACAACGGTCGCGCCGCCGACCAGCCGCGGGCCGAACTGCTGCTGGGCAAGCTCTACTACGAAGGCAAGTGGGTGCCGGCGGACGCGAAACAGGCCGAGGCGCATTTCCAGAAAGCCGTCGGCCGCGAAGTCGCCGCCGACTACTACCTGGGGCAGATCTATCGCCGCGGCTACCTCGGCCAGGTCTACCCGCAGAAAGCCCTCGACCACCTGCTCAAGGCCGCCCGCAACGGCCAGAACAGCGCCGACTACGCCATTGCCCAACTGTTTTCCCAGGGTCGCGGGACCAAGCCCGACCCGCTCAACGCCTATGTCTTCGGCCAACTGGCAAAGACCCAGGACACGCCGCAAGCCAATGAGCTGGCCCAGCAACTCGACGAACAACTGCCGCCTGCCCAGCGCGCCGACGCCCAGCGCCTGTTGCAGCAGGAGCAGCGCCTGCGCGGCACCCTGAGCCGCAACGCGCTGGACCTGCAACAAGTCCTGCAGGAAGGCGACAGCGAGGAAAAGACCCTATGACTTTCAATCCTTTCGTGAAGGCCGGCATCGGCCTGAGCTTTGCCCTGGCCTGGTCCACGCCGACCCTGGCCGCCCTCACCGAAACCCAGAATTTCGGCCTGGAAGCGAAGATCACCGCGCAGTCGGAAGACGATCGCGACCTCGGCACCCTCAAGGGTGGCGACGCCAACGGCATCGGCCTCGACCTGCGCCCCTGGGTCTACGGCGAAAGCGGCAACTGGAGCGCCTACGCCATGGGCCAGGCGGTGACCGCCACCGACATCATCGAGACCGACACCCTGCAACAGGCCAATGGCGACCAGGAAAGCTCGAGCAACGACGCCCGCAAGCCGGACAAGAGCTACCTGGCCCTGCGTGAGTTCTGGGTCGGCTACAAGGGCTTCACGCCCTACCCCGGCGAGATCCTCAAGTTCGGTCGCCAGCGCCTGCGCAACGACGACGGACAGTGGCGCGACACCAACATCGAAGCGCTGAACTGGACCTTCGACACCACCCTGCTGCGCGCCAACCTGGGGACCGCCGAACGCTTCAGCGAATACCGCACCGACCTCACCGAACTCGCGCCCAAGGACAAGGACCGCCTGCACGTCTACGGCGACGTCGCCTACCAGTGGACCCCGGGCCAGTGGGTCGGCCTGCGCGCCCACCACAGCCACGACGACGGCAAGCTCGACTACCCGACCCCGGGTGTCGCCAGCGACCCGCTGGACAAGAAGGAAAACGGCAACCTGACCTGGCTCGGCCTGGAAGCCAACAGCGACGCCTACAACTTCCGCAACACCAACACGATCAACTACTGGGCCAGCCTGACCGGCATGAGCGGCCACCGCGATAGCGTCAACCCGCTCAACGCCGACGGTACCCGTCCGGCCGAAGCCAAGCGTGGCGACAGCGTCAACGGCTGGGCCACCGACCTCGGCGTGCGCCTGCGCCTGGACCCGAACTGGCAGGTCGGTGCCGCCTACGCCCGTGCCAGCGGTGACTACGAACAGAACGGCCTGGAAAGCAACCGCTCGAACTTCACCGGCACCCGCTCACGCATGCACCGCTTCGGCGAAGCCTTCCGTGGCGAACTGAACAACCTGCAGACCGCCACCCTGTTCGGCTCCTGGCAACTGCGCGAGGACTACGACGCCAGCCTGGTCTACCACAAGTTCTGGCGTGTCGACGGCAACAAGGACGTCGGCAGCAACGGCATCAACGCCGCGCAGAACACTTATGACGACAGCACCGGCGCCCTGCTCTCCAGCACCTCGCTGCCGCTGCAGGACGGCAAGAAGGACATGGGCCAGGAGATGGATCTGGTGGTCACCAAGTACTTCAAGCAGGGCCTGCTGCCGGCAGCCCTGAGCCAGTCGATCGACGAACCTTCGGCGCTGGTGCGCTTTCGCGGCGGCGTGTTCAAGCCGGGCAGCGCCTACGGCCACGACGTCGATTCCTACATGCACCGCGCATTCATCGACGTGATCTGGCGCTTCTGATGCCGGCCGCCAAGGGAGTTTCCAAGATGAATCAGATCGCCATGCAAGGTTCGCTCAGCGCTCTCGCTGCCGCCCTGTTGCTGGCCGGCAGCACGGCGTTCGCCAACGTCGAGAAGCCGGCCACCGCCAGCGGCCAGGCGCCGATCATTGCCAAGGAACTGCAACAGGCCAAGACCTATACCGTCAGCACCGCGCCGAGCGAACCGCTGCACCTGGAAAAACCCAAGCTGCCGGACCTCGGCGGCTACACCGCCGAGGCCGTCGCGGCGAAGATCGTGCGCGGCCAGCCGGGCAAGATCAGCGTGCGCCGGATGATGCAGGAGGACGCCCTCAAGGACTTCATCGGCGGTGACAACAAGATGGCCGAATGGGTGGTGCGCCAGCACGGCATCCCCCAGGCGATCTTCATCGACGACGGCTACCTCAACCTCAAGGACCTGGTGAAGAAGCTGCCGGCCAAGTACATCAGCGAAACCTCGCCGGGCGTATTCCTGGCCAGGATTCCGATCGTGGTCGGGCGCAAGGGCATCCTCGAAATCGACGGTCAGACCCAGGAACTGCGGCTGTCCCAGGAAGGCGGCGCGTTCCTGGTCAACGACGGGCAACTGTTCGTGCGCGACACCAAGGTCACCGGCTGGCGCGAGGCCGACAACGGCCCGGCGACCTTCCGTTCGCCGAAGGAATTCCGTCCGTTCCTGCTGGCCTGGGGCGGCACCGAGACCTATATCGTCAACAGCACGATGGCCAGCTTCGGCTACTCCAACAGCAAGTCCTACGGTGTGAGTATTTCCCAGTACACGCCGAACATGGCCAAGGTGCTCAAGCGTCCCGAACCGACCGGCTGGATCATCGGTTCGCAATTCAGCGACATGTGGTACGGCTTCTACTGCTATGAAACCCGTGACTTCGTGCTCAAGGGCAATACCTATCGCGACAACATCGTCTACGGCATCGACCCCCACGACCGCTCGCACCGGCTGATCATCGCCGACAACACCGTGTACGGCACGAAGAAGAAGCACGGCATCATCATTTCCCGGGAAGTGAACGACAGCTTCATCTTCAACAACCGCAGCTACGACAACCACCTCTCGGGACTGGTGATCGACCGCAACAGCGTCAACAACCTGATCGCCTACAACGAGATCTACAAGAACCATACCGACGGCATCACCCTCTACGAGAGTGCCGACAACCTGATCTACGCCAACCGGCTGATCGGCAACAAGCGCCACGGCATCCGCATCCGCAACAGCGTCAACGTGCGCCTGTACGAGAACCTGTCGATGGCCAACGGCCTGACCGGCATCTACGGCCACATCAAGGACCTGAGCGACACCGACCGCGACATCAAGCTCGACCCGTTCGACGCCGAAGTCTCGCTGATCGTGGTCGGCGGCGAACTGGCCGGCAACGGCAGCGGCCCGCTGTCCATCGACTCGCCGCTGAGCCTGGAACTGTACCGGGTGTCGATGCTCGCCCCGGCCAAGAGCAGCGGCATCACCTTCACCGGCGTGCTGGGTGATCGCCAGGATGAAATTCTCGACCTGCTGGTGCGCCAGCAGAAAGCCGTGCTGATCGACCCCGTCGAACGCCAGACCGAAATGCGCGATTGAGGACGACCTTAATGAACCCACACCTGATCAAACTGCTCGGCCTCTCTGCCCTTGCCACCGCGATCCTCGCCGCCAGCGGCAACCTGCGGGCCGAGGAAGTGCAAGCGCCGAAATTCACCGCCGAGCCTTGCTGCAGCCTGTGCCCCGCGGCCCATGACGCGAAGAACTACGTGACCCGCTACCAGCAGAACTTCACCACTCTGGTCCAGGCCCAGGGCGACTGGCTGTTCCGTACCCAGGAAGACCTGCGCACCGAGTTCGACACCACGCCGGCCGGCTACAAGCGCCTGCAGCAACTGCACGATGCCTTCAAGAGCAAGGGCGTCGAACTGGTGGTGGTCTACCAGCCGACCCGTGGCCTGGTGAACCGCAACAAGCTGTTCCCCGCCGAGCGCGACAAGTTCGACTACCAGAAGGCCCTGCACAACTACCAGGCGATGCTCGGCCGCTTCGCGAAAATGGGCTACCACGTGCCCGACCTGTCGCCACTGACCAACGAGCAGCAGGCCCACGACTTCTACTTCCGTGGCGACCAGCACTGGACCCCGTACGGTGCCGAACGCACGGCGAAGATCGTCGCCGAGACGGTGAAAAAGGTCCCCGGCTTCGCCGACATCCCCCCTCGCGAATTCGAGACCCACGTCTCCGGGCGCATGGGCAAGACCGGCACCCTGCACAACATGGCCGGCCAGCTGTGCGGCACCAGCTATGCGATCCAGTACATGGAACAGTTCGCCACCGAGCCCAAGGGTGAAGCAGCAGACGGCGACCTGTTCGGTGACGCCGGCGACCCGCAGATCACCCTGGTCGGCACCAGCCACAGTGGCAAGAACTACAATTTCGCCGGCTTCCTGCAGCAGTACATCGGTGCCGACATTCTCAACGTGGCCTTCCCCGGCGGCGGCCTGGAAGGCTCGATGCTGCAATACCTGGGCAGCGAAGAGTTCCAGAAGAAACCACCGAAGATCCTCATCTGGGAGTTCTCGCCGCTCTACCGCCTGGACCAGGAAACCATCTACCGGCAGATGATGTCCCTGCTCGACAACGGCTGCGAAGGCAAGAACGCCGACATGAGTGCCAGCACCACGGTCAAGCCGGGCAAGAACGAGCTGCTGGTCAACAGCAACAACCGCGACCTGCGCAACAGCGGCCACCAGGTCGACATCCGTTTCGCCGACACCTCGGTGAAAACCCTGCAAGCCACCCTCTGGTACATGAACGGTCGCCACGAGGACATCAAGATCGAGAAACCGGAAACATCGGACACGGACGGACGTTTCGCCTTCGAACTGCGCACCGACGAGGACTGGGCCAACCAGAACCTGCTGGCCGTGGAAGTCCAGGGCCCGGAACCGGGCACCGCGCCCCAGAAGGTCGAGGCGAAGATCTGCAAACGCAACGTATTCCCCAGCGCCGAGCCCCACCGGGCCCAGGCCGGGTTATGAGGTGCCTGAAGATGACTATCCGCACACTGCTCGTTCCTTCCCTGCTGGGCCTGGCGATCGTCGCCGGCTCCGCCCAGGCGGCGGCGCCACTGCGTCCGCCGCAGGGTTACTTCGCCGCCGTCGACAAGGTCAAGAGCGGCGACAGCAGCGAGGGCTGCGAGGCCATGCCCCAGCCCTACACCGGCCAGTTGCAGTTCCGCAGCAAGTACGAAGGTTCCGACAAGGCCCGGGCGACCCTCAACGTGCAGTCGGAAAAGGCCTTTCGCGACAGCACCGCCGACATCACCAGCATGGAGCGCGGCACCAGCAAACAGGTGATGCAGTTCATGCGTGACGGCCGCCCGCAGGAGTTGAGCTGTACGCTGAACTGGCTGACCGCCTGGGCCCAGGCCGATGCGCTGACCTCCAGGGACTTCAACCACACCGGCAAGTCCATGCGCAAATGGGCGCTGGGCAGCATGGCCTCGTCCTACCTGCGCCTGAAGTTCTCCGACTCCCGTCCGCTGGCGACCCACCAGAAGGAGGCGCAGCAGATCGAGGCCTGGTTCGGCAAGCTGGCCGACCAGGTGGTCAGCGACTGGGACAACCTGCCGCTGGACAAGACCAACAACCACTCGTACTGGGCCGCCTGGGCGGTGATGGCAACCGCCATCGCCACCGACCGCCGCGACCTGTTCGACTGGGCGGTGAAGGAATACAAGGTCGGTGCCAACCAGGTCGACCCGCAGGGTTTCCTGCCCAACGAACTCAAGCGCCAGCAACGCGCCCTGGCCTACCACAACTATGCGCTGCCGCCGCTGGCGATGATCGCCAGCTTCGCCCTGGCCAACGGCGTCGACCTGCGCCAGGAAAACAACGCTGCGCTCAAGCGCCTCGGCGACCGGGTGCTGGCCGGCGTCCAGGACCCCAGCCAGTTCCAGGCCCGCAACGGCCGCGAGCAGGACATGACCGATCTCAAGGTCGACAGCAAATTCGCCTGGCTGGAGCCCTACTGCACGCTCTACACCTGCCCGGACGATGTGCTGCAGCGCAAGCACGGGATGCAGCCGTTCAAGGCCTTCCGCCTCGGCGGCGACCTGACCCGGGTCTACGACCCGGCGCACGAGAAGGGTAACCGCTAACGAACCCGATGGTGCCCACGCTCCGCGTGGGCACGCAGCCCGTGACGCCCTGCGTCACAAAGCGGACGCCAAGCGTCCTGAGAGGCGTTCCCACGCAAAGCGTGGGAACGATCGACGCCCCCCGGATTGCATGGGGGGTTTGGGGGGGCCTTGGCCCCGGACTGTTGATCAGACAAGGAGAGATCGGGATGGTCTTCTCATCCAACGTGTTCCTGTTCCTGTTCCTGCCGATCTTTCTCGGCTTGTACTACCTGAGCGGGCAACGCTATCGCAACCTGCTGTTGCTGGTCGCCAGCTACGTGTTCTACGCCTGGTGGCGGGTCGACTTCCTGGCGCTGTTCGCCGGCGTGACCCTGTGGAACTACTGGATCGGCCTGAAAGTCGGTGCCGCCGGCGTACGCAGCAAACCGGCCCAGCGCTGGCTGCTGCTGGGCGTGGCCGTCGACCTGGGCATCCTCGGCTACTTCAAGTACGCCAACTTCGGCGTCGACAGCCTGAACGCGATCATGACCTCGTTCGGTCTGGAACCGTTCATCCTGACCCACGTGCTGCTGCCGATCGGTATCTCGTTCTACATCTTCGAGTCCATCAGCTACATCATCGACGTGTACCGCGGCGACACCCCGGCGACCCGCAACCTGATCGACTTCGCGGCCTTCGTGGCGATCTTCCCGCACCTGATCGCCGGTCCCGTGCTGCGCTTTCGTGACCTGGCCGACCAGTTCAACCACCGCACCCACACCCTCGACAAGTTCTCCGAAGGTGCCACGCGGTTCATGCAGGGCTTCATCAAGAAGGTGTTCATCGCCGACACCCTGGCGGTGGTCGCCGACCACTGCTTCGCCCTGCAACATCCGACCACCGGCGATGCCTGGCTCGGCGCGCTGGCCTATACCGCGCAGTTATACTTCGACTTCTCCGGCTATAGCGACATGGCCATCGGCCTGGGCCTGATGATGGGCTTCCGCTTCATGGAGAACTTCAAGCAGCCCTACATCAGCCAGTCGATCACCGAGTTCTGGCGGCGCTGGCACATCAGCCTGTCGACCTGGCTGCGCGACTACCTGTACATCACCCTCGGCGGTAACCGCCGCGGCACCCTGATCACCTACCGCAACCTGTTCCTGACCATGCTGCTCGGCGGCCTGTGGCACGGGGCGAACATCACCTACATCGTCTGGGGCGCCTGGCACGGCATGTGGCTGGCGATCGAAAAGGCCCTGGGCATCAACACCACCCCGCGCAGCCTCAACCCGATCCGCTGGGCTCTGACCTTCCTGCTGGTGATCATGGGCTGGGTGATCTTCCGTGCCGAGAACCTGCACGTGGCCGGCCGCATGTACGGTGCCATGTTCAGCTTCGGCGACTGGTCGCTGTCGGAACTCAACCGCGCCAGCCTCACCGGCCTGCAGGTGGCGACCCTGGTGGTGGCCTACGCGACCCTGGCGTTCTTCGGCCTGCGCGACCTGTACCGCGACCCGCCCGCCGCCAAGGCGAAAGGCAAGCCGGCCGATGGCCCGGCCAGCGCCCAACCCGGCCTGATCAAGGCCGCGCCCGGCGAAGCGGCCGGCAGCATCCATGAGCCCGGCTACACCGTCGGCGTCGAAGCCCAGGTGCAACCGGCCTACTGGGTCGCCGACTGGCCGCGCTACCTGATGCGCGCCCTGGTGCTGCTGCTGTTCATCGCCTCGATTCTCAAACTCTCGGCGCAGAGCTTCTCGCCGTTCCTCTACTTCCAGTTCTGAGGGAGCCGACCATGACCCGCTCATTACGCATCCTCTATATCGCGCTGTTCCTCGCCCTGCTGCTGGCGCTGGGCCTGTGGTCCCTGCGCGGCCTCATCGGCTTCAGCACCAACCCCGACGCCACGTTCCTCAACGGGCGCTGGGCCAAGGCCGTCGAGACCCGCTACGACGACGAGTTCCCGATCAAGCGCCTGGGCACCAACCTCTGGGCCGCGCTGGACTTCAAGCTGTTCAACGAAGGCCGTCCCGGCGTGGTACTGGGCCGTGACCAATGGCTCTACAGCGACGAGGAGTTCAAGCCGACCGCCGGCCAGCAGCAGAACCTGCAAGGCAACTACGCACTGGTCGAAGGCGTGCGCCAGACCCTCAAGGCCAAAGGCGTGAACCTGGTGATGGCGATCGTTCCGGCCAAGGTCCGGCTGTATCCGGAACACCTCGGCGACGAGCGTCCGGCCAGCATCCATGCCGACCTGTACCGTGACTTCCATGCCCGCGTCGCCGCCGGGCACATCCTCGCCCCCGACCTGCTCGGCCCGCTGCAGCAGGCCAAGCAGAACGGCCAGCAGGTATTCCTGCGCACCGACACCCACTGGACCCCGGACGGTGCCCAGGTCGCCGCGAACCAACTGGCCAACGCGATAGCCCAGGCCATGCCGCTCAGCGGCCAGCCGCAGCGCTTCGTCACCGAGGCCGGAAAGACCGAGGAACACAAGGGCGACCTGCGTCAGTTCCTGCCGCTGGACCCATTGTTCGAGAACCTGATGCCGGCCGAGGAGCCGCTGGAAAAACGTGTCACCCATGCCGTCGACAGCGAGTCGGCCGGCGACGACGCCCTGTTCGCCGACAACGAGGTGCCGGTGGCACTGATCGGCACCAGCTACAGCGCCAACCCGAAATGGAACTTCGTCGGCGCCCTGAAGCAGGCACTGCACAGCGACGTGGTCAATTACGCCGAGGACGGCCATGGGCCCATCCTGCCGATGCTCGCCTACCTGAAAAGCGACGCCTTCAAGAACAACCCGCCACAGGTGCTGATCTGGGAATTCCCGGAGCGCTACCTGCCGGTCAACAACGAAATCGGCGATGCCGACCCGCAGTGGGTTGCGCAATTGAAAGCCGCGGGTATCCGCCAACAGAACCTGGTTCTGAACACAACCCGATCCGAGTCGCCTGCACAGGCGCAAAACTGAAAAAGAGGTATGCACCATGACTTTTACTACTACTGGTAACACCCACGGCCGTACCCTCAAGACCCTGGCCATGGCCGCCGGCCTGAGCCTGCTCTCGCTGCAGGTCTGGGCCGCCGGCGACGCCGCCCTGTACGGCCCGACCGCACCGAAAGGCTCGAGCTTCGTACGCCTGTACAACGCCAGCAACCAGGAAGTCAGCGCCACCGTCGGGGCCACCGCGCTCAACGACGTCGCCCCACTGGCCAGCAGCGACTTCAGCTTCATGCCCGGCGGTGACTACAGCGCCAAGATCGGCAGCCAGAGCCTGCCGGTGAAACTCGCCCCCGATCACTATTACACCCTGGTCAACAACGCCAGCGGCCAGCCACAGCTGATCGAGGAACCACCGTTCAAGAACAAGCAGAAGTCCCTGGTACGCGTGCAGAACCTCAGCGACAAGGCCCTGACCCTCAAGACCGCCGATGGCAAGACCGACGTGGTCCAGTCGGTGGCCGCCAAGGGTCGTGGCGAACGCGAGATCAACCCGGTGAAGGTCAGCTTCGCCCTGTACGACGGCAACCAGAAGGTCAGTGACCTCAAGCCGGTCGCGCTGGAACGCGGCGAAGCGGCGGTGCTCTACGTCACCGGCAGCGGCAGCAGCCTGTCGCCGGTCTGGGTCAAGCGCCCGGTATCGACCCGCTGATGAATTCGCCGGACGAACGCGACCTGAGCGTGCGGGCTCGACAGGTGCTGCTCCCGCCAACGCGCATCGTCCGGCACTGGACAACAACAAGACAGCACACAGTAGCTCTGAACCCAATATCGTTTAAAGGAGTAACAGCATGATCCCGGTAATCCTCTCTGGTGGTAGCGGCTCCCGTCTCTGGCCACTGTCGCGCAAGCAGTTTCCCAAGCAGTTCCTCGCCCTGACCGGCGAGCAGACCCTGTTCCAGCAGACCATCGAACGCCTGGTGTTCGAAGGCATGGACACCCCGATCGTGGTCTGTAACAAGGACCACCGCTTCATCGTCAGCGAACAGCTGCAGGCACGCCAGCTCGAAGCCCAGCGCATCCTGATGGAGCCCTTCGGCCGCAATACCGCCCCCGCCGTGGCCCTGACCGCCATGCTGCTGGTCAATGAAGGCCGCGACGAGCTGATGCTGGTACTGCCCGCCGACCATGTGCTGGAGGACCAGAAGGGCCTGCAGCGCGCCCTGGCCCTGGCCACCGTGGCCGCCGAACGTGGCGAGATGGTGTTGTTCGGCGTGCCGGCGACCAAGCCGGAAACCGGCTATGGCTACATCAAGTCGAGCAACGACGCGCTGCTGCCGGAAGGCGTCAGCCGGGTCTCGCAATTCGTCGAGAAGCCCGATGAAAAACGCGCCAACGAGTTCGTCGAGGCCGGCGGCTACTACTGGAACAGCGGCATGTTCCTGTTCCGTGCCAGCCGCTTCCTCGAAGAGCTGAAAAAGCACGATCCGGACATCTACGACACCTGCCTGCTGACCCTCGAACGCAGCCAGCAGGATGCCGACAGCGTGACCCTCGACGAAGCCACCTTCGCCCAGTGCCCGGACAACTCGATCGACTACGCGGTGATGGAAAAGACCCAGCGCGCCTGCGTGGTACCGCTCACCGCCGGCTGGAGCGACGTCGGTTGCTGGTCGTCGCTGTGGGATGTGCACGAGAAGGACGAGAACGGCAACGTCAGCAAGGGCGACGTGGTGATCCAGGACAGCCGCAACTGCATGATCCACGGCAACGGCAAACTGGTGTCGGTGATCGGCCTGGAGAACATCGTGGTGGTCGAGACCAAGGACGCGATGATGATCGCCCACAAGGACAAGGTCCAGGGCGTCAAGCAACTGGTCAACACCCTCAACGCACAGGGCCGCAGCGAAACCCAGAACCACTGCGAAGTCTACCGGCCATGGGGCTCCTATGACTCGGTGGACATGGGCGGACGCTTCCAGGTCAAGCACATCTCGGTCAAGCCGGGAGCGTGCCTGTCGCTGCAGATGCATCACCACCGCGCCGAACACTGGATCGTGGTCAGCGGCACCGCCGAAGTGACCTGCGACGAAAACGTGTTCCTGCTCTGCGAGAACCAGTCCACCTACATCCCGATCGCCTCGGTGCACCGCCTGCGCAACCCGGGCAAGATCCCGCTGGAGATCATCGAAGTGCAATCGGGCAGCTACCTGGGCGAAGACGATATCGAGCGTTTCGAAGATATCTACGGCCGTTCGACCCCGGTCGAGCGGGGCGTCTCGGTGAAAACCATCGCCCAGTGATTCCCGCGTTCCACCACCTGCGCCCTGCCCGCCGCGTCCCCTATCCGCGGTTGGCAGGGCGCGGGTGCCCCCTATTCCGCTCACGACACTGCCCCCGAATTGTAAGAGCCACGCTCCCTGACAGGTGGGCAAATCTCCAGGATGGACCCGCGCCACCTACACTGTCAGGATGAGGCTTCCCGCATTATCGAGGCATCCGTTCATGTTCATCGGCGTCCTGCTGATCATCACCTGGCTGATCCTGTTGTTGCGCTACCCGGCCAAGGCCTTGCCGGTCTCCCTGGCCGCGCTGGCCGGACTGGGCATGGTGGCCGCCTGGGTGGCCTGGATGGATACCCGCGAAGCCCGGCAACTGGCGCACCTGGAGATGCGTATCAGCTACGCCCCCGAGCACTGCCCGGCCGACCGACCGCTGCAACTGAAGATGAAAAACGACAACAGCGTGCCCCTGGTGGAACTGCGCTGGCGCATCGCCGCCTACGCTCCGGGCGACACCGTCAACCTCGCCGAAAACAGCTACAGCGCCCCCCGCTATCGCGGTCCTGGCCAGTTGCAGGCCGCAGGAGTCTGGGAAGATTGCCTGCCAATGCCGCCCCTGCGTCCCGGCTACCGTCCACAGACTCTGGAGTTTCGCGCAGAGCGTCTGCAGGGCAGTTTTTCCGGCTGAAACCGACAATGATGGCACTTAGCCACCTGTCATTTTTGACAGGTTACAACCCTCTGATTTTGGCGTTGAATAACCCTTTGGCGGTGCAACCCAGGCAGGGAGTCAGAATGAAGAGCCACACCTCAGTGACCGAGATAAAGACCCGGCGCGCGTTCCGCAGCGAGCTGGGCAGCCTGGAAGTGCCGCTCATCCGCCCCAAGCCCTCGGTCGTGCTGATCTACGGTCGCGGCTGCCCGCCCTGCGAACAACTCAAGCCGCAAATCGCGGCACTGGCCGCCGGGCCCTATCGGGACAAGGTGGCGTTTTTCCAGCTCAGCTATCCGATCTTCAAGCTGATGCAACCGGCTATCGAGATCGAGTTCGTACCCACCCTGTTCTTTCTCGATGGTCACGGTGGCCAGAGCCGCATGCACGGTACCAACCGGGAAAAGATCAAACAGGGGCTCGATTCACTCCTTTTTGTCACGGACAAGGTATTCTCGGAGGTCTTCGACTCTCAGGCCTCATAAGGATGTGCCCATGCCCGTCACCTTGATCACCGGATGCTCCAGCGGTATCGGCCGCGCCTTGGCCGACAGTTTCAGACAGGCCGGCCATGAGGTCTGGGCCACCGCACGCAAGGCCGAGGATGTCGCCGCTCTGGCCGCCGCCGGGTTCACCGCCGTGCAGCTGGACGTCAACGATGGCAAGGCCCTGCAACAGCTGGCCGAACGTATCGGGCAGCAGCCGGCGGGCCTGGACATCCTGATCAACAACGCCGGCTACGGCGCCATGGGTCCGCTGCTCGATGGCGGTGTCGAGGCCATGCAGCGGCAGTTCGAAACCAATGTGTTTTCCATCGTCGGCATAACCCGCGCCCTGCTCCCGGCGCTGCGCCGCAGCCGTGGGCTGGTGGTGAATGTCGGCAGTGTCTCGGGCGTGCTGGTCACTCCGTTCGCCGGCGCCTACTGCGCGTCCAAGGCGGCGGTGCATGCCCTGAGCGATGCGCTGCGCATGGAACTGGCCCCCTTTGGTGTGCGGGTGATGGAAGTGCAGCCCGGGGCGATCGACACCCATTTCGCCCGGAATGCCAGCCATGAGGCCGAGCAACTGATTGCCGAGGAGTCGCCCTGGTGGCCGTTGCGTGAGGGCATCCGCGCGCGGGCCAACGCGTCGCAGAACCGGCCGACGCCGGCCAGCGAATTTGCCGCCGGCCTGTTCAGGGCCGCCAGCCAGCCCAATCCGCCACGTCTGTTGCGCCTGGGCAACGGCAGCCGGGCCTTGCCATTGATGGCGAACCTGCTGCCCAAGGGCCTGCTGGAGAAGGTGCTGATGAAGAAGTTCGGCTTGGGAGGCCGGCTCTAGGCACCATCCGCCGTGATGGCCCCACAACGACCGAGTGAAGCCAGGCGTTGGCGGTGATCTTCGGGGCCCCTTCGCGGGCAAGCCCGGCTCCTACAGTGTTGCGGCGTTCCACAAGCTACGGCTCGACATCGTCCCTGTGAGAGCCGGGCTTGCCCGCGAAGGGGCCCTTGCAGCCTGCCGCTGCCCCAGGTCACTGCGCGGTCGGCTTGACCACCACCGTGCAGGTGATCCCCGCCGCCAGCAAGACACCGTCCGGCACCTCGTCGATGTGAATCCGCACCGGCACCCGCTGGGCCAGGCGCACCCAGTTGAAGGTCGGGTTGACGTCGGCGATCAGTTCGCGGCTCTCGGGGTTGTCGCGGTCGTAGATACCCCGCGAGATGCTTTCCACGTGCCCCTTGAGCACCTGGCCGCTCATCAGTTGCAGGTCCGCCGGGTCGCCGACCTTCACATGGGGCAGTTTGGTCTCCTCGAAGAAGCCGTAGACCCAGAACGAGTTCATGTCGACCACCGCCATCTTCGCCTCGCCCATGCGCGCATAGTCGCCGCGGTGCACATTGAGGTTGGTGACGTAGCCGTCCACCGCCGCGCGCACCTGGGTCCGCGCCAGGTTCAGTTGTGCCGCCTCCAGTTGCGCCTGGGCCTGCTGGTAGTCGGCCAGGGCCGCGTCGGCGAGGTTGCCGGCATCGTCTCGGCTCTCCTTGGAAATCACCATGTTGTCCAGGTCGGCGCGACGATGGGCATTGACCTTGCGCATCTCCCAGGTGGCCTTGCGCGAGTCCACCAGCGACTGCGCCTGCTTGACCGCGATGCGATAGTGCTCGGGGTCGATCTGCATCAGCAGGTCGCCCTTCTTCACCACCTGGTTGTCACGCACCGGCACGTCCACCACCTCGCCGGTGACGTCCGCCGCGACGTTGATGATGTCGGCGCGTACCCGGCCGTCGCGGGTCCAGGGGGTTTCCATGTACTGCACCCACAGCAGCCGGCCGATCCAGATCGCGAGGGCCAGGACCAGCAAGGTGGCGAGCAGGCTGAAGAGCTTTTTCATCGGGTCGTTCTCAACGGTAAACAGTGAGCGCCAGGGCGCCGAAGATGCAACTGAACAGGCTCAGGCGCAGCAGCGCCGGATGCCAGAAGAAGCGGTACAGGTCATGGCTGGCGATGAAGCGGTCGAGTGCCCAGCCCACCCCCGCGGCCACCAGGAACACCAGGGTCACGGTCGGCAGGTAGAGGCCGTGGAAGGCGATTTCACGAAGCATGGGCAGTTCCTTGTGGGTGGCCCAGGGCCGCCAGCGGCGAACGCGGGTCCAGCAGCGAGGTGCGGATGAAGTGCAGGTAGCTCTGCACCCGGCGCAGCACCGAGGTGTCGAAGTGGCGGGCAAAGGGTTCGTCGGTGGCCTGGACCCGGCTGATGGCGTGGTCCACCGCCACCAGCGCGCGCTCCAGATTGCTGGCGCCCGGCTGGATGAACAGGCGTATCAGCGAGCGGCCCATGACCCGGATCGACTGGCGCCACGGCTGCGATTCGGCATAGGCCGGATGCACCGGCAGGATCGCCTGTTCCTTGCGCAGCTCGATGATCGCGTGGCCGACCTCCAGCACCACGAACATCCAGCGCAACAGCGAACTCTGCACCTGCGGCTGGCCCGCGGCGAAACCGTAGGCCTGGTGCAGCAGGTCGCGGGTACCGCTTTCGAAGGCCGAACCGAGGCCCTTGAGCTTGCCGCTGATGGCGAACACCACCTGCTCGCGCAGGTCCTGCTCCAGCCGCTGCCAGAGCCAGCGGCTGTTGGGCGGCAGGATGATCGCGCCCGCCGCCGCGCAGACCAGCATGCCCATGACCATGCCGATGTAGTCGTTGATGAAGGTGTAGGGGTTGTAGACCGTCAGGTTGTCCGGGACCGAGCCGGTGCTGAAGAAAATCAGCAGGCCGACCCCCACCCCCATGTAGGCCGGGCGCGAGGCGAGGAAGGCGCCCAGCACGAACACCGGGGCAAGCACCAGGCACAGCAGCGCAAAGCCGTCGATCCAGGGGAACACGAAGAACATCTCGCCAAAGCCGATCAGCGCGCCGAGAAAGGTCCCGCAGGCCATCTGGAACGACATGCGCTTGGGATTCGGGGTCGCGGCCGACAGGCCGACCGTGGCGGCGGCGATCAGGGTCATGGTCGCCCCGCTCGGCCAGGCGGTGGCGACCCAGTAACTGCCGAGCACCAGCAGGATGAACGCGGCCCGGAGGCCCGACGCCGAGGCCGCCAGCCAGTTGGTCTTGGGCACGAAGGATTCGTCCCACTGCTCGCGTTCGTGGCGGTGGTCGGCCAGGGACGCGTGGGTCAACGCATAGCTGTGCAGTTCCTCGACGAAGCGGTAGAGCAGTTCGAAGGCGGTGTGGAAATCCAGCAGGTCGGCTTCGTCCGGCTCGCGCTCCAGGAACGCCGAACGCAGGCTGCGCACCTGCTCCGGCAGGCTCGCCTTGTAGTCGGCCAGTTGCTGCGCCAGGCGTGCGGCATCGGCGTCGGTCAGGCCGCGCCCGGCAAAGCCGTCGAGCAGTTCGGCCAGGCCCCGGAAGCCCGGCTCGATCAAGGCGAACACCGTCGAGGCCTGGTCACCGCGCAAGCGCTCCAGCAGTTGGTGCAGGGCATTGAAGCGGGTGGTCAGGGCCATGAACTCGCTGTTCAGCCGGTTCAGGCGACCGTTGCGCCGGCGCATGTGCGGATCTTCGAAGACGGTGACGCTGCGCAGGCCCTCGATGCCCACGGCCTGGGCGATGAAACCGATGTTCGCGGTTTCGAACGCCGCGCTGGCATGGGGGCCACGCAGGCCGCTGCTGACGAACCCGGCAAAGGCGCCGAAGCGCTGGTAGAGCGCGTTGCGCATCGCCGCACTGGCGCTCTGCGGCAGGATCGCGGCGCTGACGAAGGTCGAGCAGACCAGCCCCAGGGCGATCTCCAGCACCCGCCACACCGCCGCCATGAACGCCCCTTCCGGGTGCGCCAGGGCCGGCAGGCCGACCATCGCCGCAGTGTAGCCGGCGAGGACGAAACCGTAGGCGCGGAAGTTGCGGTTGCGCGCCGCACCGGCCGAGCAGACCCCGACCCAGATCGCCAGGGCGCCAAGAAACAGCTCGGTGTTCTGCGCAAACAGGGCGATCAGCAGCACCATCATCGCCGAGCCGGCCAGGGTACCGAGCAGGCGGTAGAAACTCTTGGCGAACACGTGGCCGCTCTGGGGCTGCATGACGATGAACACGGTGATCATCGCCGTGCGCGGCTGCGGCAACTCCAGGCGCATGGCCAGCCAGAGGGTCAGGAAGGCGGCGGCCAGGACCTTGAAGATGTAGACCCAGGTCACGCCATCGCTACGCGCCCAGTCAAAGAAACCGCGACGCCATTCGAGGGAGTACAGCCAGCGCACCGGGGCGGGCAAGGGAGTCATGGGGCGATTCTCAGTGATCGAAGGCGGCCATTACGGCGGCTGGTCTGGACGGCATGCTGCGCTCCGGCGCCGGTACATCGTTGCCTGCACCGAGGCCACCGCCCAGGGCGGTGACCAGCTCGGCATGGGCACTCAGGCGCGCGGCCTGGACCTGCTGCTCGACCTGCTGCTGGTGAAACAGCAGGGTCTGCGCATTGAGCACATTGAGGTAGTCGGTGAGGCCGCGCTGGTAGGCGATCATCGCCAGGTCGTAGGTTTTCTGCGCCGCCGCCACCGACTCGGCGGCAAAGGCCTGCTGCTTGTCCAGCGACTCGCGGCGGATCAATCGATCGGAAATACCCTTGAGGGCATTGACCAGCGTCTGGTTGTAATGAGCCACGGCGATGTCGTAGCCGGCCGTGGCTTCGCCCAGTTCGGCACGCAGGCGGCCGCCATCGAAGATCGGCAACGAGATCGCCGGGCCGACGCTGTAGTTGAATTTCTTCCCGGCCAGGAACTCCAGCATGCCGCCGCCGGTGGCCATGTAGCCGAGGCTGCCGACCAGGTCGACGTTGGGGTAGAAACCGGCATGGGCCACGTCGATGCCGCGGGCCTGGGCCGCGACCTGCCAGCGGCTGGCGACCACGTCGGGGCGCTGGCCGAGCAGGTCGACCGGCAGGGCCGACGGCAGTTTCAGTGCGGTGCGCAGAGACAGCGATGGACGCTTGAGGCGCGCGCCCTCGCCCGGACCGAAACCGGCCAGGGCCGCCAGCTGGTTGCGGCTCAGGGCGATTTCCTCGTCCAGCGCATCGAGCTGGCGGTGGGTTTCCGGCAACGGCGCCTGGGCCTGGCTGACTTCGAACTGGGTACCGATGCCGCCTGCCAGGCGGCGTTGTGCCAGGTCGAGAATCTGCGTCTGCTGGGTCAGGGTCGCCTCGACGATATCGCGCTGGGCGTAATGCAGCGACAACCGGATGTAGGCCCGCACGATGTTGCCCTGCAACTCCAGGCGGGCCTGGCGCTCCTCGGCGACACTCATGTGTGCCAGGTCCACGGCGCGTTCGGTCGCGTTGCTCTCACGGCCCCAGAGGTCGAGGGAGTAGCTCAGGCCAAGGGCCGCATTGTTGTCCCAGGTGTTGGAACCAGCCAGATCACCGGGCCCGTAGAACGGGTCGGTGGCCCACTTGTGGCGCTTGAGGGTCGACTGGCCGTTGACCTGCAGCACCTCAGCCGATTCGGCCAGGCCGGCCAGGGCCCGCGCCTGGCGCACCCGGGCGGCGGCCATGGCCAGGCTCGGGCTGCCTTGCAGGGCCAGGTCGAGCCATTGGTCGAGTTGCGGATCGCCATAGGCCTGCCACCAACGGGCTGTCGGCCAGTGGGCATCGCGCGCGGCGCTGCGGATCGCTTCGTCGGTGGAAAGGGTGTTGGCGGCGAGGCTCTTGCCTTGTGGGGCAATTCCTCCGGTTCCGATGCAGCCGCTGATAGCCAAGGATAAAGCCCAAACACTGAGAGTCTTCAACTCTCTGCTGATGCGACGCGGCACTGCTGCGAATTCCCGACATGGATGGAGAAGCTTTGGAGCGGCAATTCTATGGGGCGCCCGGCACGGCGATAAGCGTGGATTCCTGCGAATATTTGTTACCGTTCCCGCGATAATCCGTCGCAGGCGATGGCGAAATGACATGCCAGAGCGACCCGGTCCATGAGCGCATTGTGATATTGGCGACCCAACCGCCATGCCAGTCTGAATCCATATCGACGTTGTCACCGGACTGACAATAAAAAACACAAGTCAGAGGCATTCCATGAATCTGTCTCTCGAACTACGCAAGCGCTGTGGTCTTTACCGCTCCCTCGTCCCTCCCGATCCCCTGGATGCATTGCAACACTGCCTGCTCGACGACTTGCGAATCGCGGTCGAACGGCGCGAAGACCGCTTGCACCTGCTGACTCTGGATGGCGATCCCTGCACCCTCGAGTACGCCGACGGCTACCGGGTCAGCCGGGCACTGCAGGGCGTCGGGCACATCGCGGTACGGCACTGGCAACAGCTCAACCTGAGCCTGTGCCGCAGCCACATGAGCATCGACTGCCAGGAGACGACACCCGTCGTCAGGGGGCTGATCCGCCCGGCCCACTCCCCGGAACAGGTACTGAGAGAACTGACCACCTTCTTCAGCCTTTCCAGTGCCGCCAAACACTCCGCCGACTGAAACAGGACGCTCACCATGTCCGAAGCCATCCGTGATGACTTCATCCGCCTTCTGAGCCGCCAACTGCCGGACCCGCCGGCCGACTACTTCCAACTCGCCACCGGTTGGGATCAGCACCGGCTCTGGCTGGAGTACGACCGGCCAAGACTGCTGCTCATGCTCGCCCGCCCCGATGCACCGGCCGGTAGTGGCTCGCCCGACTTTATCGTCCAGGGCCCCGATGCCCCCGTGATGCTGCTGTTCGATACCTGGTTCCGCGACCAGGCGGTCAAGGCCCTGTTCGTCGAACCCTGCCTGGGCGAAAGGACCGGCATCCTCGACGCCTGCGATTTTTTCCTGCGACGCTGCCAGGCGCCGGAGTGACGAACCATGAAGCTCTCCAGCGCGGTGCCAAACAAGCAGGCCCTGTTTCCCAGCGACCCTGCAATCCCCAGGTTGCTCAGCTACACCCGCATGGACTCGTACCACGACGAAGCCCCGTCGCTGAACCCGCCCCAGCAGGACCTCGCGCAACACCTGCAAGGCGTCCAAGCGGCCCCTGCCAGCCAGGACCGCCCCCCGACAACCGTTGGCACGCTTTCCAAGCACTTCCTGGAAAAGCTGGCAGACAGCCCGCCTGCCCGGCGTGCCACCCAGCAAAAGCTCCACCGACAGTTGCTGTCGCGCACCAGCGGTGCCCCCGACCCGGCCAGCCTCGGCAAAAAGGAGGCACAGGCCTGCTATGAATACTTCAAGGCGGCCCAGCAATCATTTGACGAACTCGCCCGCACCGGCGCCGAACCCCACCGCCAGGAGCACGAGGAGCAACGCGACCTGTGCCGGATGCTCAAATGGCAGTTTCGTGCCAGCCGCGACCAGCGCAGCAAAACCGTGCTGGACCAGGCCCTGGCCAAAAGCCGGGCCACGGTGGCCGAGGGTGGCTCACTGGGTAACCAGACCCGGCTGGGGGTGGGCATGGGGGTACTGGGCATGGCCAGTATCGTGCCAGGCATGGAGCTGTCCACGGGACTGAGCACCACCCAGGGCCGCATCATCAGGGATACCACCAGCGTCAGCGCGGGGGTGACGGCAAAGTTGTCAGCCAGAGTGGCCTCGGCACAGGCAGGTGTGTCGGTCGAGAAGTCCACCGTCCGCAAGTACGGCGATATCGACGCCTATGCCAATGCCCGCAGCCGCTCCAAATGGACCTGGTGGAACGGTTCCAAGCGCGACATGCTCACCCAGAGCCGCAATCTGTTCGCCAGTTGCAACCACTACAAGCGCAACATCCGGCTTGCCGCCCAGAGCCAGCTCTACCTGGAAAAAAAACTGCGGGAAAACGGCCTCGACTCGCCGGGGTTCGAGCGACACAGCCCCAAGGCCCAGCCGTTCCAGATCGAACGCGGCACGCGGGTTGCCCTGACCGGTAGCGCCGAACTCGATGGCCTGGGCGTCGTCACGCTGGGTGCGACGGTAAAGGCGGACATCCTGCACACCACGAAAAACCAGGCGATGGATATCATCGGGTTGCATGACAGCTACCCGGAGCTCGCCAGAACGCGCCTTGATAAAACACACAGCGACAACACCACAGCGCAGCAATTAATCAGCGCCATAGACGAACATGTCGCCAACAGCAGCGAGCAACTGACCAGCGCGGTACTGCGCAATCTGGAGTCCCGCAAGCGAAAAGAGCTCACAGAGGCAGTCGACAGCCGCTCCCGGGAGTTGGCCAACCACTACATCCATCTCAAGATCAGCAACGCTATCGCTGAAGGCTCGGAAGAGGACCGGGCCATCCGCCAGCAGTTCACGGAGCATGCGCTGCTGCTGCGCCCGGACAGCCTGAAAACCCATACGGCCAAGGCCGACACCGAAACCCGGAGCATCAGCACCGAAGCGAAACTCAAGGTCGTCGCCGGTGCCAGTGCGCAAACCTCGGTGAAACTCAGCCTGTCGTCGGTCAAGGACGACGACCCGCACCTGAGCGGGACCTACCTGGACCTTACGCTCAACGGCCAGTTCAACAGCCTGGAAAGCCTGCAGAACCTGGTCTCGAGCGGCCTGTCCCGGCTCGGCGTCAACGGCTTCGACCCGGCGCCTATCGTGGCGCTGATCGCCGGCACGGTGGTATATCAGCAACATGGCGTCTCGGCGACGTTCTCGCTGAAGATCAAGGAGGGGAAACCGGTGTTGCTGTTGAGCCAGAAACTCCTCACGCAAACCGACAATGTCAATCGGACCATCGATACCCCCACCCCGCTGACGGTCGAGGTCGGCCTCGGCGGCCATCTGCACAGCCTGCTCGAGGAACAGCTGGGCAGCCAGTCGCTGGACCTGTTGCTACCGCTCGCCCTGGGCAAACTGAGCAAGCGCACGCAGGCCGACATCGACTGGTGGGACGGGTATGTTCACAAGCATGCGAACGCCTTCGACAAGCTGCTGGAAAATATTGCCAATGGCGGCGAAAAGACGCTGATCGTTCAGGAACTCGCAGAAATCAGGAGGCGCATTTCACCGCCGGGAAGGCACGTCGTCGATAGCCTGTTCCAGGCCGCCAGGACCGCCCGCGACACCCCGGACGAGCACCACCTGCAACAGGCCCGGGAAGCCCTGAAAGAGGTGTTTTTCGCCTACATCGACGACTACTATGACGCCGAGGTGAAGAGCGCCTGGCGGGTCGAATGAAGCCGATGGCGCAAAAGCGCCACATTCGGGCGGAGACAAGCTGCACATCGCCTTGTTACTTCGTGTCACAATTTGCCATCGCCCCAGAGAGAGCCCCATGGACACTTTGCAAAACATGCGCGCCTTCAGTTGCGTGGCCGAAGCCGGGAGCTTCACCGCTGCCGCCGTACAACTGGACACCACGACGGCCAACGTCTCGCGCGCGGTCTCCAACCTGGAAGCCCATCTGCAAACCCGCCTGCTCAACCGTACCACCCGCCGTATCGCCCTGACCGAGGCCGGCAAGCGCTACCTGCTGCGCTGCGAACAGATCCTGGCCTACGTCGAGGAAGCCGAGGCCGAGGCCAGCGACGCCCATGCGCGGCCGGCCGGGCTGCTGAAAGTGCACACCATGACCGGGGTCGGCCAGCATTTCGTGATCGATGCGATTGCCCGCTACCGCAAGACCCACCCGGACGTGACCTTCGACCTGACCCTGGCCAACCGCGTGCCGGACCTGCTGGACGAGGGCTACGACGTGTCCATCGTGCTCGCCAAGGAGTTGCCCGACTCGGGTTTCGTCTCGCAACGGCTGGGCATCACCTACAGCATCGTCTGCGCTTCGCCCGAGTACGTGAAGGCCAACGGCTGCGCGCGCAAGCCCAGCGAACTGCTCAACCACGCCTGCCTGCGCCTGGTCAGCCCGGTAACGGCCCTGGACAACTGGACCTTCAACGGCCCGGATGGCCAGGAGGCGGTGACCCTGTCCAGCTCGCCGTTCCTGGTGAACTCGGCCGACGCGATGAAAACCGCGATCACCAGCGGCATGGGCGTTGGCGTACTGCCGGTGTACGCGGCCATCGAAGGCCTGCGCAACGGCAGCCTGGTGCGCATGATGCCCGAGTACCGCTCCCAGGAACTGAACCTGTACGCGATCTATCCGTCGCGGCAGTACCTGGATGCCAAGATCAAGACCTGGGTCGAGTACCTGCGCGGCTCGCTGCCGGAAATTCTCGCCGCTCACCAGGCCGAGCTGGCCGCCTATGAACTGAGCAGCGTACGCCTGGCGACCTGAGACGGTGGAAGAGCCCAGGATTGTGTGCAGGCTTGAGGGCCCCTTCGCGGGCAAGCCCGGCTCCTACAGGTCATCAGTCGCTTGCGGATTTGTGGTTCGACACGGACCTTGTAGGAGCGTGGCTTGCCCGCGAAGGGGCCCTCAAGCCTTACTCGCCCCTACAGCCCCCGGCGAAAAATGATAGCGTGCTTGCTATCCCCGCCGTTCGATGAGCTTCGCGATGAAAAAAACCGTACTTGCCTTCAGCCGCATCAACCCTGCCATGGTCGAGCAACTGCGCCAGGATTTCGAGGTGATAGTCCCGGATCCCAAGCTCGGCGATCTCAGTGCCCAGTTCGACGAAGCCCTGCCCCATGCCCACGGCCTGATCGGTGTCGGGCGCAAGCTGGGCCGCGCCCAGCTGGAAAACGCCGGCAGGCTCGAAGTGGTTTCCAGTGTCTCGGTCGGCTACGACAACTATGACGTGGCCTACCTCAGCGAACGCGGGATCATGCTCACCAATACCCCCGACGTGCTCACCGAAAGCACCGCCGACGTCGGTTTCGCGCTGCTGATGAGCACCGCTCGCCGGGTGGCCGAGCTGGATGCCTGGACCAAGGCCGGCCAGTGGAAAGCCACCATCGGCCCGGACCTGTTCGGCACCGACGTCTATGGCAAGACACTGGGTATCGTCGGCCTGGGCAACATCGGCGCCGCCGTCGCCCGCCGCGGCCACTTCGGTTTCAACATGCCGATTCTCTACAGCGGCAACAGCCGCAAGACCGAGCTGGAGCAGCAACTGGGGGCCCAGTACCGCAGCCTCGACGCCTTGCTGGCCGAAGCCGACTTCGTGGTGCTGGTGGTGCCGCTCAGCGAGAAGACCCGCCATCTGATTGGCGAGCGTGAGCTGGGCCTGATGAAGCCGGGAGCGATCCTGGTGAACATCTCCCGCGGCCCGGTGGTGGACGAGCCGGCACTGATCCAGGCGTTGCAGGCCGGCACCCTGCGCGGTGCCGGGCTGGATGTCTACGAGAAGGAGCCGCTGGCCGAGTCGCCACTGTTCCAGTTGAAGAATGCCGTGACCCTGCCGCATATCGGCTCGGCCACCCATGAAACCCGCGAAGCCATGGCCAACCGCGCGCTGGCCAACCTGCGCAGCGCCCTGCTCGGCGAGCGCCCGCAGGACCTGGTCAACCCGCAGGTCTGGAAAGGCTGAAGCGCTCCCCACTGATCGGCCTCAGGCACTGCCCAAGGCCGATACCCCCTCCTTGAGCAAGGCCCGGATGGTCCAGTACCTGACCCAGGCCGAACGCCGCGTGTTGTACTGGAACTGGCTCATCCGGGTACGCCAGAGCAGGCGATACTCGTTGTCTTCCGGATGGCTGTCGAACGCCAGCAGTTTGCCGAAGACCCGTTGAAAATCGGCGTCATGGGCATGAATCAGGAAATTGCTCCAGACATCGTTGGCCACCAGGAAGCGGACCAGGGGAGAACTGCCATCCTCGCTGGGTGTGGCAGGCTCTTGGGGCAGATATTCGGGCAGGACCTCGGGCGGCTCAGGTGGAACTTCCTCGGGCAACTCTTCGAACACCTCGCCCAGCAAGGCTCGCGACGGATCGTTGGGCGGGGATTGAGGCGATTGCGCGGCAAGCTCCTGGCTCAGCACCTGCGCCTTCATCTCGTCAATCTGTCGACGGTTGAGCCGCACCGGGCTGGGGCTGAACAAACCATTGAACTGGTCGGGCAAGGCCAGCTCCCGCGCCAGCGCGTCATAGTAGGCCCGGTACCAGAAAATCGGCGACGTGTGCCGAATACTGCTTGCCAGGCGCAGGGCCTCCAGGCGGAACTGCCCTCTCAACAGGGTCAGCAGCCGGGACTCGGCGGCTTCCTGCTCCAGCTTCAAGGCCTCGTGACAATCCACGACGAACTCCAGGCGGTTGAAGATCTGGTAACTGGTAGCCCCCGAATAGCGCCATTGCCCCTCGACCTGGAACAACCGGTTGCACAGGCTCAGGCTTTGCGAGGCGACCTCGATCAGCCGCCACACCCGCGCACTCAGATTGTTGCGGGCCGCCCGATAATGCACATTGAAGAAGGTCGGCGGGGAACTCATGCGCTCGAACAGCAGGAAAAACACATCCGCCCCCGGTAGCTCCCTCAACTGATTCCACAGCATGACCCTGTGCGCGGTCTTCTCGTTGCCCGCCGCCCAACGGTCGATCCCGAACGTGGACGATACCGGCAGGTCCTCGATACCGAAGTTCATGAGTTGCTCATGCCGTTGCCGGTAGCTCAGGATTGCACTGAGTGCCTGGGACGACAGCGGATTACCCGACAGATCGGTGCCGTGACAGAGCTGATCATGCCCATTGAACAACAGCACGGGCAGATCGCTGATGGTATTCATCCGCAGCTCGACCCTGACCAGATCCCTGAGCCCGAGCAACCCCAGGGGCCATTCGTGGATTCCGGTGTGGCTCAGCCGCAGCACCTGCAAGCGTTGCATCGTGGCAAAATTGGGCAGTACGCCCAGTGGGTTGCCATTGAGGTTGAGTTCAAGCAAGGCCTCCAGCCCCTCCAGCTCCTGTGCGGTGCCACGGATCAGACGCAGGCGGTTGTTCTCCAGCGACAGCACCTGCAGCTTGTACAACTCGGCGATGGCGTTGGGCAGGCTGCTCAGGCCGCTACGCTCCATGCGCAGCGTGGTCAACCCGGGGAAACTTCTGAGGAAGCGACTCAGGTAGCGAACGCCCCCCAACCCCATATTGTTCATCGACAGTAGCGCGACATGACTGAAATCGGTATTCAGTTCCGGTAGATCCTCGACCTCCAGGCCATCGAGCACCAACACATAAGACAACGGCGCCGACTCCGGCCCGGCGCTCTGGCGACGCCAGCAGCGCCGGATACGCCGGGCGATCTCCCGGCGCGGTACAACCCGGCTATCGATGGAGAAAGACTCGGGCTCCTGCAACAACGGCGCCGCCACCCAGGCAGCCAGTTCCTTCTTCAACTGGCGATACTCGGCCTGCAAGGCTTCGACAGCCCGGGTGCGGGCCTCGACCGTGCTGCCCAGGTCTGCCAGGATGGCGAACAACTGCGCCTCGGTACAGCCGCGATAAAGCCCCCTCAACTTTCTCAGCAACCCCGGCGGATATCCTCCCGCCCTTGCCCGCCCTGTCAACGGATAGCCCAACGTGCCACCGACCAGCCGTACCAGTCGTTGTGGCAGGTGGGCCCAGGGCATGACCGGAGGTTGCTTGAGCAGGCGCCTTAGGCGATTGCGATCAACTGCCGCACTCTGGAACATCACCCGCTTCAGATCCTGCTCGACCGTCTCACCGACATGAGGGATACCCAGGGTGGTGCGTCGCAGTTGCGGCACGGCCAGCAGCACGGCGGAAAACGGATCCTCATGGGCTGTCGCCAGGCTGCGGCTACCGCCACGTTCCATGGCGAACGGCTCATAACCGGCGTCGCTCTTGACCAGCACCCGGCGGGTAACAGCCGTATCGGCCCCGACGCTGGCGATCAACGGACCGGCCACGGTATCGCGACGCAACTCGATCCGCAGGCTCGGCTCCCAACCCGGCAAACGGTCGAGCAACTGCAGGAGCAGGGTGTCGTTGAAGTCGGTTCTCTCGGTGGGCAGGCACAGGCTCTCGTAGAGCCGGCAGACATCGATCTCGCCACTCAGGTAACGGGCCTCCTCGGCCAGCCCCAGCGACAACCGTCGAGACTCGCGAATCAGCTGGCATTCGGACGAATCCGCCTGCTCCAGCATGGCCTGCGTCAGCTCCTTGCCCAGTGACGGGAATTGCTGCCGGACAACGGTCACCAGGGGCGCCAACTCGATAGAGGTGTCGGCAGGCGCCGGCAGGCGGAGCAGGTCGAAGTGCCGGCAAACCTCATCCAGCAACGGCACCGGAACCTGATTCTCGAACAACCATCGACCGGGCAGGCTGTAAGGCACCCCGCTGGTGTCCAGAACCTGACGGGCCAACTCATCGGTAACGAGCACTCCGTCTCCCAACAGCCGCCGCAGTGCCCGCTCCCCGCTCCAGGTCCATGGCTGTTCGAATTCATGCCACCAGCCACCACGGCCATTGTGTTCCAGCAATGGCCCATAGGCGCCCATGACCGTCGGATGGCGCCCCCGCCACTCATCGAACTGGCCATCCCATTCGACTTCATGAAAACCTTGCCCGAGGCGCACCAGCCAACGCCGATCCAGCGTGTACAAGCCTGGCACGCCCGACACCGCCAGCGGCGTGACCGGAAGCTGGCGCTCGTACTGCTCCAACCGCAAGCCCAGGCTACCGTCCTCCCGACGCAAGGCCAGCAGGTAGGCGGCGAATCCGTCACGCAGCGACTGGATGTCGGTTGAGGAAGACATCCCCAACAGCCCCTGCTCCCGAGCCGACAGCGAAGCGGCCAGGGCCAGATAGAAGCTCTGGCTCGGTACAGACAGATCGAGGCCCGGTTGCCGACGCGCCTGCAAGGTGGTGTAGGTGCCTTGCCCGTATCGCCGCAACGACAACTGGTCCGATACGGGCAAGGCCGCCTCCTGACCATCGACCCAGCGCAGTTCCCTGCCCAGCCGATCACGGAGAAAATCGCCGGCAATGCACTGCAGCCAGGCATCCGTCGGCTCATGGAACGAACGGACCTGACGAATACCATCCAGAACACGCCCCAGTGCACTGAACTGCTGCTCACGCTCCAGGGTGTAGCGCAGGCGATACGGCGCACGGCGATGCTCCAGCAGGTCCCCGACCTGCGTCGACGACAGCGGATGGTCGCGCAGGAACTGCGCCAGCCTGGGCAACGAGAGGTGTGGATACAACAGGCGCAAGGTCACCACCGAGTGCGGCATGCCGCCGAGGAACACCGGCAGGTAGCTGATCGCGCCGCTGTTCGAGGCATGGGTACTGGTGCCGGCATCGATCTTCAACCAGCCCGAATACATGCCCAGAGCCTCGAACAATTCCGCCGAACGCTCACGCGCCATCACGCCGAGTTGAAGACGCACCTCACCCACCAGCACACGTCGCACCACCGGTTCCATGCCGCCGATCAGTGTCTCGCCGGGCAACAGGCCGAGGATCAGGTCCAGCACGCCGGCTTCATGGGCAAGGGTGGTCATCGCAGCGCCGCTCACCTCGGAATGCTCGACGAAACCGCCCTGCGCCAGTTGCCTGATGTTTACCGAGCGCCTGAACATGCCCAGGCGCTGGCGCCTGCCATAAACCTGCTGCAGTTCGCCGTTGCTGTCATGAACCCGCAGGCAAAGGTCCTCGGGCCAGAGTGACAAGTGAGGCAAGAGGCAGAACAGCACGCGCTGGGACATGGGCGACAGCAGGCCCTGCTCTTCGTCGGCGGCCACGATCCCGGCGATCCCCTGCTCGACCTCGAAACGCTCCAGCGCTTCAACCAGTGCCGGTTGCGGCAATTGCCCCGACCAGACCTGATCCAGATGCTCGCGGGAAACGCCACTGGTCTCCAGAGCCCGCCGCAACTGCTCCGGGGTCCCCCCTTTCAGAGCGACCATGCGCTCAAGCAGGCGGGTATCCGAAAGCGTTCGACTGTCGTCGAGGGACACCGACCAGCGCCGGGACTCGGGATCGTAGGCCATCGGCGGGTGAAATGCCGCAGGGTCGGCCGGGACCGCCCGATAACCCGGCAGGACTTTGTCGTACTGCAGCTCGACCGTCAGTTCCTGATCGTTCTCCCTGGCCTGGCCATACAGCTTGCCACCCTGGCGGCCCAGCCCGTTGCCATCGAACACCGAGGCCAGTTCGAGACGCTTGCGCGCATAGGGGATCAGGCTGTTTTTCCACAGGCGGGTGACCGTATTCCCGCCCGGCACCATGCGGTACCGATCCAGTTGGGCGAACTCGCTGGCAATGTGTCGCGAAGCCAGGCGCCCGGCATAGCCATGCAAGCCGCCCATCAGCAACAGGCTGCCGATTTCCAGCCCAGCCTGCAGCAGGCTTTCCGGATGGCCCTGGCCGGCCTGCTCGATCCCTTCGTAGAGTTCCATGACCAGGTTCATGCCCAGGGCTGCCGTGACGATCCGGCCGATACTGCCCAGCCCTCCCGGCACCGGCGTCAGCAACAGGTCGAGCAGATGGTGCATGAAGGTGACCACCCCCTCCTTGACCGCCCGCCAATCCTGTTGCCCCTTGGACACCGCCATCGCCTCGACATTGACGCGAAAACGCCAACGATAGAAAGCGCTCAACGCCTGCTGTGGATCCTGCCCGGTGGGCTGGTAGGCAAACTCCAGGTCATCCAGGGTCCGGACCGGAAACACCCAGTGAAAGGCGTCGTAGAGTTTCCCGGCGGCCCAGTTCAGGCCCTCTGGCTTGTGCTCGGGATCGAGCAGTGGCCAGAGCCGGCCCTGCTGCTCGAAGGACAGCGAGGAGATCAGCCAGCCCAGTTGTCCGCGGACGTTGCCAACCTGGAGCAGGGCCTTGAACTCATGTTCGAAGGCCGCCTGCGACACGTGGTGACGCAGCACACCGCTCGGCCGCTCGGCACAATAGCTGTACAGCCCGACCACCCCGGGGACCCGAATGATCAGCAGCGGCAAATGGAAGCGCCCGCGGTCCGAGGGACTCCAGGAAAACAGCTGCAGGATGGCCTCCTCGATGGTGAATTCCACCTCGGCGACAAGGCCCGGCAGCGAGTCCGGCAGCTTGAGCGACACATGCTCGACCTTCAGCCATGGCAGGCCGAGTTCCAGCGCATCGCGCAAGGCGTCGAACAGTTCCCGGCTCAGACCGCTGTTGTTGGCATTGCGTGGTGCGTCATAGAGGTTGAAGCGGAACAGGTCGTGCATGTGCGCGCCAATCGCCCGGGCCAGCCCGGCCTCGGGAGTCAGCGCCTTCTCGACTCGCTGGCGCAGGTCGGCCCCCAGGTTCAGTTCCCGGACGATGCGGATGAAATCGTCCACATCGACCAGGCCGTGCTTACTGACGCTGTCTGCCCCCTGATCATGGCTGATCCAGCGGCCCTTCACTTCAGGGAAGTCGAAGAAGGCGAAGTTCAGGCGTGCGGCGTCCCACAACGACAGCGTTGCCACTTCTACGACCGTGACACCACTGGCATCCACTGCCCGCTTGAAGATCGCCGGCAAGTTGCTGCGGCTCTGTGGATTCAAGGCATAGGCGGTGTGCAGATAGGTCGTCCGCGGGTCGAGATCCAGGCGACTGGTCTGCTTGAGCCATTTGCGCAACTCGTGCAGGCCAGTCTGTTCGAACTCGTCGAGCAGGCGCCGGCTCTCGGTATCCAGGGCATTTCCGGTCGCGTTCAATGAATGGAAAAGACCGAGCCAGGTGCGCTGCTCCCTCTCGTTCAGCGGCCCCATGGAAGCCTGGAACGACTGGGTGAGATGGTCCAGGACCTGCTGCCGGGCCCAACTGTCATGGGAATGCAGGCTCGGGTTCTGGCGGGCGACGAAGGCGGCGAGCTGCGGGTCGACGCCCGCAGCGATATCGGCTGGGAGTGACGCGGTGGTTGGCGATGGTGGTTCCGGCGGGCTCATTCGGCCTCCCTGGCAAGCGTTGAAAACGCCAGCCTAGAAAACCGCGACGGTCGCCGGGCGTTAGCCGGGTATTACGCCGACCGGGCTCATGCTGTCTTCACCGCCACCGCGGGCCGTGGCGCAGCGGGCTTGCGGAACACCAGCACGTTGCCCGCCATCACCGTCAGCAGCCCGAGCAACGCCGGTGCACTCCAGTGGTAGCCCTCGGCATAGGCCGAAACGTTCAGCGCCACCAGCGGGAACAGCACCGTACAGTAGGCGGCCCGTTCCGGCCCCATGCGACCGACCAGGGTCAGGTAGGCGGTGAAACCGATCACCGAGCCTGGAATCACCAGGTACAGCAACGAGCCGAGGTAGCGGGTATTCCACTCCATGACGAACGGAATGCCGCTGAGCAGGCAGTAGGTCCCGAGCATCGCCGCGCCGTAGAGCATGCCCCAGGCGTTGGTGGTCAGTGGCTTGAGCCCGGCCTTCTGCTGCAGGCTGGAAAGCAGATTGCCGGCCGAGAAGCACAGGGTACCGAGCAACGCCAGGCCGAGGCCCAGCGCGGTATGCGGGCCGGCGCTATGCCCGGACAGTTCGGGCCAGAACAGCAGGCCCAGCCCCAGCAGGCCCAGGGCGCCGCCCAGCAGCACGTTACGGGCGATCCGCTGCCTGAGGAACACCCGGGCGTTCAGGGCATTCCACAAGGTCGCGGTGGAAAACACCACCGCCACCAGGCCACTGGGAATCCACTGGCTGGCGGTGAGGAAACACATGAAATTCAGGCAGAACAGGCACAGACCCTGGGCCAGGCAGATCAGATGACCCCGCCGGTTCATCGGCTGCAGGCGCCGGCTGAGCAGCAACATGACGAACAGCACCAGCGCCGCCAGGCCGAAGCGATAGACGATCGACACCGGAATCGCCACCACGCCCAGTTGCAGTTTCAAGGCGATCCAGGTGGTACCCCAGATCAATACGGTGAGCAGATAGAGAAAGAGGTTCATGGTGCGGGCTCCTGAAAGTCCGGCCCAGTCTGCGGCCATGGTGCAGGCTCGCGCTTGCATAAACTTGCGCTTTTGTCGCGGCGGTCATCGCCTGGGGCTGGCAGCCGGCACGCGAGGGAGTAGCATGCGAGACGTTGGAGAACAGACCATGTCCGCACTGGATACCCTGCAAGTCTTTCAAGCCCTCAACCGCTCGCCCCATTCGCGCCTGGAACACAGCGCCGAACTGGGCGACGGGCTGGCGGCCGCCATCTGGAGCAACCACCACGATGCCCAGGACTACGAAGCGCCTGGCCATCACACCCTGTCCTGCTACCTCGCCGGTGGCACCGGCACCTTCCGCCGTGGCCGGCCCGAGACCAAGGGCGGCCCGGACAAGCTGTGCATCCTGCCGGCCGAACACCAGTCCGGCTGGGTGATCAACGGCAGCATCCGGCTGGCGCACCTGTACTTCAGCCCGGAGCAGTTCGCCCTCGGTTGCGTCACCCTGCTGGACCGCGAGCCGCGTGAACTGCAGTTGCAGGAGCACACCTTTCTCGAAGACCCGCAGCAGGCCCGCCGCTTTCGCCAACTGATCGGGCTGGACTGGAACGAACCGGCGGAACGCCTGCTCAGTAGCAGCCTGGCCCATGACCTGCTCGATCATGCGCTGCTCAACCAGGTCGGCCTGCGCCAGGGATTGCGGCTCAAGGGCGGGCTGGCCGCGCATCAGCGGCGCCTGCTGGTGGACTACATCGACCACCGGCTGGAACAGCCGTTGAGCCTTGGCGAGCTGGCCGGGTTATGTACGTTGTCCGAATATCACTTCGCGCGGATGTTCCGCCACAGCTTCGGCCTGCCGCCCCACCAGTATGTCCTGGCCCGACGCCTGGCACGGGCGCGGGTGCTGTTGCGCGGCAGTGCCCGGCCACTCGGAGAGATCGCCCTGGCCTGCGGTTTCGCCAGTGCCAGCCACTTCACCAACCGCTTCCGCCAGGTACTGGGGGCCACGCCCGGCCAGTACCGGCAGGCATTCCTGTACTGAAGGTTGAACACTGCTCCCTGGACTGCCCTCACAGGCCAGGGCTCAATCGGTCTTGTTGGCCAGCGCCGTCACCACCTGGTTCTCGATGTCCTTGATCGCCCAGCCGCCCACCCGGTAGTTGTTGGTCAACATGGCGAACACCAGCGGTTGTCCGTTGCCGCTGGTGACGTACCCGGCCAGCGACGACACGCCACGCATGCTGCCGGTCTTGGCGTGCACATTGTTCGCCGCCGCCGTGCCGCGCAGACGCTTGCGCAAGGTGCCGCCGACCATCCGCTCGGGGTTGCCGGCCACCGGCAGCGCCGCGTACCAGGCGTTGAACCAGGGCCGGTTGCGCACCGCCAGCAGCAGATCGCTGAGGGTCCGCGCCGACACCTGGTTACGCCGGGACAGGCCGGAACCGTCGAACTGCTGCAAACCGGCCGGCGAGACGCCCTGGCGCTGCAGGAAACCGCTCACCGCCGCCGCGCCCGCCACCGCCGTGCCGCTGTTGGCGGTCTTGCGGCCCATGGCCTTGAGCAGGATTTCCGCCATGTTGTTGTTCGACAGTTTGAGCAACGGCGGCATCAGCTCCGCCAGCACCGGCGACTGGTGCTCCGCCAGCGGCCGGGCCTGGGCTGGCGTGGCCAGTCCCAGCACGCTGCCACCTTCGACGACGATACCGCGCTGGAGCAGCGCGCTACGGAACACATCGGCCACCAGCCCGGTCGGCTCCCAGACACTCAGCTGCACCACCCGCTCGGCGCCCTTGGGCAAGGCCCCGCTGATCTGCAGCAGGTTGCTGCCGGAGGCCCGGCTGACCACCAGCGGACCACCACGCCCGGTGATCGCGCGATTGGCCAGGGTCATGTAGCGGTTCTCTGGAGTGAAACTGACCCGTGGAGGCTGGCGTACACCCGCGGCCCGCACATTGACCAGGATCGAGCCGGCATCGAAGTCGGCATTCGGCGACACGCTCAAGGCGGAAATCTGCGCGGCGAAGTACTGCTGCTCATCCGCCGGGTCCCAGTCGAGCCCGAGGCGCTGGCGGTCGAAAGCGGTGTCGTCGAGGATCAGCCGGCCCCGCACCCGGGTGATGCCCTTGCGGGCGAGATCCGCCGCCAGGGCCTGGTAATCCTCCTGACGCATGCTCGGGTCGCCGCTGCCGCGCAGGTACAGGTCGCCGACCAGCAGCCCACCCTGCTGCACGCCGGTGCTCAGCACGGTGGTGGAAAAACGGAAGTCGGCGCCCAGCACGTCCATGGCCGCCGCCGTGGTCACCAGCTTCATGCTCGAAGCCGGCACCAGCCGGCTTTGGGCGTTGTATTCGCAGACCAGCCTGCCGCTGCCCGCCTCACGCACCACCAGCGAGGTCACCGCCCCCTGCATGACCGGGCTGCGCAGGGTGTTGTCGAGCCCGGCGCAGAAATTCGAACGTGGCAGCGGCAACGGCAACTGCGCCGCCTGCAGGATAACCGTACGCACCGGCTCGGGTGCTGGCGGCGCCTTGCTGGAACAGGCCCCGAGCAATGCGCAGCAGACGACCACGACGCCCCTGCCGGTGAAACCTTGTAGCCAATTCATCCAATGCCCCAACTTCAATTGACACAGATACAGAAGAGCCGCGCGGCAAGGCGCGGCCCATCACTCAACGAGGCACATAGGAAAAGGTACTTATCGAGTCAACAGAAGGAATTATGCGGTAACAGGGCCCCGGGAATCCACGCAGGATAGCCGGCTTTCCCGGGACATGAAGCGCTCGGACAGCTGCGGTTAAGGTGCCAGAGGGTGAGCCTGCCGGCGATACCCGGCAGGCGAACCGTATACCTGCTCAGAACTCCAGGGTGCTGGACAGCGAGACCTGCCGCGAATCCCCCATGGAGACGAAGACCCGGCTGGCCGCCGAGGTGTAGTAGGTCTTGTCGAACAGGTTCTTCACGTTGAGCTGGAACTTGACCTTCTGCCCTTCGACCTTGGTGTCATAGGTCGCGAAGGCATCGGCCACGGTGTAGCCCGGCAGTTCGAAGGTGTTGGCCGCATCACCGGCACGCTCGCCGACATAACGGGCCCCGGCGCCGACGCGCAGCTGGTCGCCACCGATGATCGTGCCGAAGTCGTAAACCGCCGACAACGAGCCGCTGTTCTTCGCCACGTTCTGCAGGTCGTTGCCCTGGAAGTTGGCATCCCGGGTGACCTGGGCATCGGTGTAGGCATAGCTGCCGATCACGCTCCAGCGGTCGCTCAACTGGCCGCTGACATCCATTTCCAGGCCACGGGAACGCACTTCCCCGGCCACGCTGTAGACGTTGGTCGCGCCTTCGGCGACGGTGACCAGCACGTTGCGCTTGTGGATATCGAACAGTGCCGCGGTGGCGGTCACCCGGCCCGGCATGTCGAGCTTGGCGCCCAGTTCCCAGGACTTGGACTCTTCCGGATCGATCGAGCCGTCGAGAACCAGGCGCTGGGTGCCGGTGGTGAACAGCGGGGCAATGGTCGAGTTGGGCTTGAACGACTCGGTGTAACTGCCATAGAACGACAGCTCGTCGGTGTAGCGGTAGACCAGGCCGTAACGTGGCGAGAACTTCTGCCCGTTGGTATTGGTGTTGACCTGGAACGACTGGCCCTTGCCGGCATATTCGTCGAAGGTCTCGAAACGCCCGCCAGCGACCAGGATCCAATGGTCATCGAGGTGGATCGAGTCCTGCAGGAACACGGCATCGCTGCGCAGCAGATCGGTCTGGGCACTGTCCTTGGCGCTGACGGTGGTTCCCTCCACTTCAGGCCCATACACCGGATTGAGGTAGTTGAACGCGCGGCGCTGGTTCTGGCGGATCAGCTCGGCCCGGTAGACCTTGCGGTACTCGTCATCCACGCCGAACACCAGGTCATGCTGTAGGCCGACGAGTTGTACCTTGCCTTCGAGGCTGGCGGTGGTGAATCGGTCGGTGGTCAGTGCGCCCTGGGTACCGTCCATGCTGCGGGTCAGGGTGCCGTTGGCATTCACCGAAGTAGTACGCACCTGGCTGGCGTCATAGGTCTCGCGGTTCCAGCTGTAGCCGAAGTGGGCTTTCCAGTTGTCGTTCAGGTCGTGGTCGACCTCGAAGTGGTAGAGATCGGAACGGCCTTCCATGTCGTTGAACGGCTCGTCCAGGCGGCGGTCGGCCGGAATATTCAGCGGATGGTTGGTCTTCGGGTCGATGGCGGTGCCACGGTCGAACGGGGTCAGGAACTCGCGGTGTTCATAGGCGAACAGGACTTTGGTGTTGTCGCCGAACCAGGCCAGGGACGGTGCGATCAGGGTCTCGCGGTGGGTGCCGAAGTTGCGCCAGTAATCCTCGTCTTCATGATCGACGATCATCCGGTAGGCCAGGTTGCTGTCGCCGATCGCCCCGGTGCTGTCGAGGCTGCCGCCACTGCCGTTCTTGCCCGAGCCATAGGTCGAGCCGCGGATCGTCACCGCATTGTACTGCTCCAGTTGAGGCTTCTTGCTGACCAGGTTGACCACCCCGCCCGGGTCCTGGATGCCGTAGAGCAGCGACGCCGGACCCTTGAGCACTTCGACCCGCTCGGTGGTGGCGTTCAGGGCACGGCCCTGCACCACCGGCATGCTGTCGCGCATGATCGAGCCGTTACGGTTGTCGCCGAAACCACGGATCATCACCGCGTCCTGGGTGCTGCCGAGGGTGTTGGCCTGGGTGATGCCGCTGATGTTTCTCAACGCATCGTCCAGATTGCGCGGCGTCTGGTCGCGGATGACCTGGGCCGGGACGATGTTGATGGTCTGCGGGATCTCCTGCAGCGAGGCGCTGGAGCGGGCAATCGAGCTGACCTGCGGCGGCTGGTAGCTGGTGCCGCCCCCATCGTTCGGGCGGTTGCCGTTGATGGTGGTGGCGCCGAGGTTCAGCGCACCTTCGGTCGGCAGCGGCTCCAGGGCCAGGGTGTGTTCGTCGGTACGACGGAAGGTGAAACCGGAGTTGCCGAGCAGGCGCTGCATGGCCTGCTCGGCACTCAACTGACCGCTGACCGCCGGGGCCTGCAGGTTGTAGGGCGCCTCATCGGTGTAGACCACGCTCAGGCCGGTGACCCGGCTGAAATCGTTCAGGGCCTGGGGCAGCGGCTTGGCGGCGATGGAAAAGTTGAAGACTGCACTTTGCTGCGTGCTCGCTTCAACCGCCCGGGCCACGCTCGACGGCAACAGGGCCAGCCCTGAAACCGCCAACGCCGAAGCGCCGAGCCACTGTTTGACCGAATTGCCTGCCACCGATTTTGCCTTGGACTTCATGCTGGAGACCCGTGTATGGATAAGCCGTTGATGCGAATGCATCGCACTTTCACCCACTACACGAATGGCGTCCGGGTTTACCTCACCTCTTTTTTGAAAATATTTTCAGGGCTCGCAGGGTGATGGCGTGATTATCCGGAGCCGCGGCTGATGCTCAGGTCCAGGCCAGGACACTCAGCGCAACACGATGACCCGCCCCAGCAGACTGTGCTGCTCGAACCCCAGCACGCCCTGCAGCGAATCCAGCACCGCCTGCGGGTCCCGATTGGGGAAACTGCCGCTGATCCGCCGCGCCGCCAGGGCATCGTTGAACAGCAGGATGCGCCCCGGGTAGTAGCGTCGCAGGTCGTCCACCACCTCGGCCAGCGGCGCCTTCGAGTAGTTCAGCCAGCCCTGGCGCCAGGCCAGTTGCAGATCGCTGTCCACCGTCTGCAGCGGTTGCGCCGCGCCGTCGGCATAGGCCTGCTGCTGGTTGGCGGTCAGCACCTGTTGCGCCGCGCCCTGAGCGGGCGTAACCCCGACCCGCCCGGACAACACGGTGACCCGCGCGCCCTCGTCCTGCAGACGGACCTCGAACTGAGTCCCCAGTACCCGCACCTCGCCGCCCCTGGCCTCGACCACGAACGGCTCGCCGGTGTGGCTGACACTGAAGAACGCCGAACCACGACGCAGCCGAACATGCCGCTCGTCGCCGCGCAAATCCACGGCGATGGCACTGTCGGTGTCCAGGGTCACCTCGGAGCGATCGGCCAGGGTCACCGTACGCACCTGCCCCGGCGCCGACACATAATCCGCGCCCAGATCGTCGAGCCAGCGCTGCGGCTGCCAACCGGCGCCGACGGCGATCATCAACAACAGGCAGGCGGCCATTGCCAACGGCCCGGACCAGCGGCGCAAGACGCTACGACGCGGACGGTCCATTTCCCTGAGCAACCCCTGCAGGGCGAAGGCCTCTTCCTGCGCCAGGCGGCTGGCCGGCACCTCACTCAGCTCCCAGAGCACCTGGGCCTGGGCATAGGCCTCGGCATGGGCCGGATCAGCCTGTAACCAACGGCTGAACATCGCCTGCTCGGCGCTGCCGGGCTGGTCGTGCAAGCGGCTCAACCAGACCAGCGCGGCCTGTTCCTGAGCGGGCGTCACCTGGACGCTGGAGCGGTTCATTTCGAGGCATTCCCTGGCGTGCGCGGTATCTGGGGATCACGAAGGCTGGCCTTGCAGGCTTCGAGGGCGCGCATCATATGTTTTTCCACGGCACTTTGGGACAACCCCATGGCCCGGGCGATCTCGGCGTACTTGCGCCCATGGATGCGGTTCAGCAGGAAAATCTGCCGCGTGCGCTCCGGCAGCGCCCGCAACGCCGCTTCGACATGCCGCAGGTCATTGCCGGCTTCCAAGGCCGCCTCGGGCTCGTGGCTCTCGATGGGCTGCTCGGGCAACCAGCCTTCATTGACTCGCACCCGGGCCCCCTCGCTGCGCAGATGATCGATGGCAATGTTGCCGGCACAACGCAGCAGGTAGGTGCTCAACTCCTCCACCTGCACCAGCGGCCGGCGCCAGAAGCGCAGGAACAGGTCCTGCACCAGGTCGGCCGCCGTCGCCCGACAGCCGACGCGGCGGCTGACCAGCGCTTCCATCTGCGAACGCTGGGAGAGGAATACCCGCAGGAAATGCGCGCGCCCGGCACTGCTTTCCAGGTCATTGCCTTGTGGCGATTCGGGTGGCGTCAGCATCAGGTTCAAGACAGCACCCGCGCAGCCAGACGGCTGCCTGGCAGGCCCGATGCCGCCAACGCCCATGCCACAGGCACCTGCGAAGTGACAGCCAGACGATAGGAGACGGACAGCCTGCCAGTACTGCTTTTCATGGACCGACCTTGGAAAAGGGAAAACGCGAAAGGCGACCATCGGAAATACCCCGACAAGCCACTGCGAATAATCGCGCAATATTAATGATAAATATTCTCATACGCAAAAGACGCCGACGAATATCGCCTGCTCCGTGGATCGGGGTGGATTGCCGAATGTCCCGGCCGGGCCCTACAATGCGAACAATTCTTGTTCTCTTAAGCATCCACGCCAGTGGCCGGAGTGCTAACGGTGCACCACGCACAAACCGTCGAAGTCCTTTACCACGCCCACCACGGCTGGCTCACCGGCTGGTTGCGGCGCCGTCTCGGCTGCCCGGAAAACGCCGCGGACCTGGCCCAGGACACCTTCATTAAGGTGCTGGCGGCGCGGGAGACGCCGCAGCTCATCGAGCCCCGCGCATTCCTGACGACCATCGCCAAGCGCGTGCTGTGCAACCACTACCGGCGCCAGGACCTGGAGCGCGCCTACCTGGAAACCCTGGCGCAGTTCCCGGAGATGCTCGCCCCGTCGGAGGAAGAGAAGGCAATCATCCTGCAGACCCTGGTGGAGCTGGACCAGTTGCTCGACGGTTTGCCCCGCCTGGTGAAACGCGCGTTCCTGCTGTCCCAGGTCGACGGCCTGAGCCACGGCGCCATTGCCGCCGAACTGGGCATTTCGCTCGCCACCGTCAAGCGCCACCTGACCAAGGCAGCGATGCGCTGCTACTTCGCCCGATGAGGTCGCCGATGTCCGGCCCGGCGGACTTTTCCAGCCAGGTCGCCGAGCAGGCGGTGCACTGGTTGATGGAAGTCCAGAGTGGCCCGCTCGACCCGCGCCGGCAGCAGGCGCTGCAGCAATGGCTGGCCGCCCACGGCGAACACCAGCGGGCGTGGGAGCATATTCAGCGGGTCAATCAGCGGCTGCGCGGGCTATCCTCGCCGCTGGCCCATGCGGCCCTGAATGCGCCACGTAGCCAGGGCCGGCGCCAGGCCTTGAAGCTTTTGTTGCTGTTGGGTGCGGGCTCGGCGCTGGGCTGGGGCCTTCGCGAGCACAACCCGCTCACGCCGCTGCTGGCCGACTATCGCACCCCGATCGGCCAACGGCGCAAGCTGCAACTGGCCGATGGCAGCCAGTTGCAGCTCAATACCGGCACCGCAGTCGATGTGCGCTTCGATGCCGGGCAACGGCTGGTCCGTCTGCTCGAAGGACAGATCCTGCTGAACGCAGTGGCCGACAGCCGGCCACTGCTGCTCGCCACCGCCCAGGGCGTGGTCCGCACGCAGCAGGCTCGGATCGACGTCCGGCAAGGGCGCGACCACACGCAACTGGCGGTGCTCGACGGCCAGGTCGAACTGCGCCCCACGGACTGGAGCGGCACGTCGTTGCTGTTGCCGAAGAACCGGCAGGTGCGCTTCAGCCGCCAGGGTTGGGAGATCCCTCAACCACTCGAGGCCGGCGGCAGTGCCTGGACCGAGGGCATGCTGGTCGCCGCCCATATGCGCCTGGCGGATTTCCTCGACGAATTGAGCCGCTATCGACGCGGGCAACTGCACTGCGACCCGCAGGTGGCCCACCTGCTGATCTCCGGCAGCTACCCGCTGGACGACAGCGAACGCATTCTCGACCTGCTGGAAATCAGCCTGCCGGTGCGGGTACGGCGATTCACCCGTTTCTGGGTCAACGTCGAGGCACGGGCCTGAAGCGGCCGCAGAAAAATAATCGGAAAAGAGTGAGCCGTTTTTTCAGTGTCGCGTGACAGAGAAGGAAAGCCACCTTGCCCCCACTTCTCAGGATCGCCCCATGCCCTCTCAATCGTCCCGTCTCACCCCCCTCGCCCGCTCCCTGCGCTACCTGCTGCTGGGCGCCAGCCTGAACCTTGGCAACCTTGCCCAGGCCGATCAGGCCACGGTCCGGCATTACCAGATCGCGCCGACCTCGCTGGAAAACGCCCTCAACCAGTTCGGCCGCCAGGCTGGCGTGCTGATTTCCTTCGGCTCCCAGGTTACCGGCAACCTGCAAAGCCACGGGCTGGACGGTGACTACAGCCCCGCCGCCGGGCTCGCTGCCCTGCTCGCAGGCACCGGCCTGCAGGCCCGCGACGAAGGCAACAATGCCTTCAGCCTGCAACCGGCAGCGGCGGCTGGCGCGACGCCCCTGGAGCTGGGCACTTCGACCGTGGTCGGTGACTGGCTCGGTTCCGCCGAACAGGCCAATGTCTTCGAACATCCCGGCGCCCGTGATGTGATCCGCCGCGAAGAGTTCGAGCGCCAGGGCGCCACCCAGGCCCGCGATGTGCTCAATCGCATCCCCGGCGTCAACGCTCCGGAGAACAACGGCACCGGCAGCCATGACATGGCGCTGAACTTCGGTATCCGTGGCCTCAACCCGCGGCTGGCTTCGCGCTCGACGGTCCTGATGGACGGCATCCCGGTGCCGTTCGCCCCCTACGGCCAGCCGCAGCTGTCATTCGCCCCGGTGAGCATGGACAACATGGACGCCGTCGATGTCGTCCGTGGCGGCGGCGCGGTACGCTACGGCCCGCAGAACGTCGGCGGCATCGTCAACTTCGTGACCCGGGCGATTCCCGACACGCCCACGGTCAAAGGTGGTTTCCAGACCGAAGTCAGCCCGTCCTCCAGCCAGGATGGCTTCAAGCGCACCGGCAACCTGCTGGCCGGCGGCACCGCCGACAACGGCCTGGGCGGCGCCCTGCTGTATTCCGGCACTCGCGGCAGCGACTGGCGCGAACACAGCGACACCGAGATCGACGACCTGATCCTCAAGGGCAAGTACCAGCTCGACGACGCCAACAGCTTCACCGCCATGGCCCAATACTACGAAGGCCAGGCCGACATGCCCGGCGGCCTGAGCAGCGCCGCCTATGCGGCCGACCCGTACCAGTCGACCCGCCTGAAGGACAGCTTCTGGGGTCGGCGGACGATGTTCGACTTCGGCTACCGCTACCAGCAGGATCGTCGCGAATTCACCGTGAACAGTTTCTTCACCAAGACCCTGCGCAGCGGTTACCTGGACCAGGGCAGCTTCCTCTCCCTGTCCCCGCGCGAGTACTGGGTGCGTGGCCTGGAAACCCGTTTCAGCCAGGGCTTCGACCTCGGCGACACGGTGCACGAGCTGGGCGTCGGCTACCGCTATATCAACGAGGCCGGTCACGAACTGCGCTACCGCACGCCGATCACCAGCAACCAGGTCTTCCCTGACACCCACAGCCGCAACGACCGCGACACCCGTGGAGCCACCCAGGCCCATGCAGTGTTCATCGATGACCGCATCGATATCGGCAAGTGGACCTTCACCCCAGGCATCCGCTACGAAATGATCGATACCCGGCAGAACAACAACCTGACACACGTGCAGTACCAGGGCGACTACAACACCGCGTTGCCGGCGCTGAATGTGCTGTATCACCTGAACGGAAGCTGGAACCTCTACGCCAATACCGAAGGCTCCTTCGGCAGCGTGCAATACAGCCAGATGCCCAACCGGGTGGCGGGTGGCGAAGTGAAACCGGAGAAGGCACGGACCTGGGAACTCGGCACCCGCTATGACAACGGCAGCCTGCGCGCGGAGATCGGGGCGTTCCTGATCAACTTCGACAACCAGTACGACAGCAACCAGACCAACGACACGGTGATCGCCCGTGGCCAGACGCGCCACCAGGGGATCGAGACCAGCGTCAACTATGCCCTCGACGGGCTGAGCCCGGCACTGGCGGGGTTCGATGTGTACGCGACCTACGCCTACGTCGACGCGACCATCCGCGAGGACGGCCCGAACAAGGGCAACCGCGTACCGTTCTCTTCCAAGCACAAGGGTACTCTGGGGGTCAGCTACACCGAGGGGCCGTGGAAACTGAACCTGGACAGCAGTTACCAGAGCAGCCAGTTCGCCGACAACGCCAACACCCACGCGGAAAGTGCCGACGGCAGCACCGGACGTATTCCCGGCTATATGCTGTTCAGCAGCCGCGCGGCCTACGACTTCGGCCCACAGCTGTCGGATCTGAACGTTGCCGTCGGGGTGAAGAACATCTTCAACCATCAGTACTTCACCCGCTCGTTCGACGACAACAACAAGGGCAAGTACGTAGGTGAACCACGCACGGTCTACCTGCAGACCTCCGTAGCGTTCTGAGCCGATTCACGCCGCAATAAAAAAGGGCCTGCAAATGCAGGCCCTTTTTTTCAGCGCTGACGGTCAGCCATTGGCGGCCAGGCGTACGCGCTCTTTCTCTTCGAACTCCTCTTCCAGAAGGGCATCACCCAGGTCGCGGCGCTCGCCCCTGACGATGGTGGCGCGCTTGGCCGCCAGTTTGCCGAACAGGTGTTCCAGTGCATGCTCCAGTTTGCTTGACGCGCCGTCGATCGCCTGTTCCAGCGTATCGGCCTTATGGGTGACGGAAATCGGTTGGCGGCCTTTTGGCCGGGCTTCGATCTGGCAACGAATATCGTGGGGGCCGGGCTTGTCGCCGTTCTCATCCCCGAGGTGGACTTCGACCCGGGTCAGGTCGTCTTCGTAGCGTTCGAGCGTGCTCTCAACGGTCGTACGGACCCACTCCTCCAGTCGTTTGCTGCTTTGAATATGGTTATCACTATTGACTTGGATTTGCATAGTTCTTCCCTTATTTCAGCTAGCTCGCAAGAGGTTCGCCGCACCGCTGGAGGCAGTGCGAAACATAGCCTCTTGTCTACAGAGTTGGGCAGCTGGAAAAACAATTCAAGCCCTTTGAAAAGATAAATATTTTTCGACAAAAAAAGCCGGACAAGCCGCAAAAGCACTGGTATGGTCGGGAATTGGGTCGGGCCTTAGCATCTGAAATTTCCCGACACAACGTCAGCTGAAAATCCCCACCGAATCGACCTCCCCGCTCATGGCGAACGCCCCGCCCGTGATCCGGCACAGGGCTTGCTTTGTCATTCTCCAGTTCGACGGTTCCGGCATGAAGCCAGGACCACGGATGGCCAGTGGTCCGGAATAACGAACCAATCCGGTTTCCACGTAGTCAATGCCTGCATGTTCCGATCAGAACGGTGAAAACCATGGACAATCCCTTCCAGTTGATCAACGACGCCTTCCAGCCCGAGTACCGGGTCAACCTGAGCCTGCAGGGCCTGGATGGCAGCATCCTGCTGACCCTGTCCAATGCCGACGGCGTGGTCGCCAAGCGGATGATCAGCCCGGCGCAACGCAACGACCCGCAGCGCCTGAAACGCCTGATACAGAGCGTGCAGTTCGGCATCGCCATCGAGCAGGGCCACAGCGCCCTGGAGATTCTCACGGCCATGACCGACGACGACAATCTCAAGCTGCTGGCCCGCCCTGCCAGGCTTCCCCGGCCGGAGCTCGGCTACCTGGCGATCTAGACCAATTGCAGCCCATTGGGGCGCGCGCCGGGGAAAACGACCTGCAACTGCGCAGCGGACATTCCCCAGGTCCGCCCCAGCAGCCCACCCAGCAGGTCACGGTAGTTGTTGAGCACCGGATAGTCGCGGTTCTGCAGCAGGCCGGCCGCGTTCACCGCCACCTGCTCTCCGGCGATCCGCCCGCCCCGCACGCTGCCGCCCAGCACCCAATACACCGTGCCGTGCCCGTGGTCGGTGCCGCGGTTGCCGTTCTCGCGAAAGGTTCGGCCAAACTCCGAAACCACCACCACCGTGGTGTCTTTCCACTGCTCGCCCATGGCCTCGGCAAACGCGGCCAGGCCCTGGCCGAGGTTGGCCAGGTTGTTCGACAGTTGCCCCTGGACGCCCCCCTGATTGACATGGGTATCCCAGCCGCCGACATCGACGAAACCCAGGCGGTACTGATCGCGCAACAGGGTGGCGATGCGCCGGGTTTCGGCGGCGAAGTTGCGGGCCGTCGGTGCGCCGCGCCCGGCCTTCTGCATTTCCTCCTGCAACTCTCGGGAAACCTGCTGGCGCAGTTCCAGGCCGTCGGCGACCGACGCCGCCAGCGGCGTGCCCTGGTACATCGAGGCGAGAATGTTCGACTGGCGCTCATCGAACACCGGCCTGGACAGCCCGCGCAGCGACAGGTTGGGGATATCCCGGCCGCCCTGGAAGCTCGCCGGCAGGGCGTCGGTGAAGGCGATCGGCGCGCTGCCGGGGACGGCGCCCGCCAGGCGGGCGAGGAAGCCCGACCGGTAATGGGACTGCTGCCCGGCCTGCTGCCCGGCCTCGATATTGTCCTGGGTCTCGAAATGGCTGCGTGACAGGTCGTCGGTCCCGGCGAACGGCACAAAGGCGATCTGCTTGCGCTGCCACAGCGGGTAGATCGAATCCCGCAGCACCGGGTTCAGGCCCCAGTGGCCATCCAGGGCGATGGCGCTGTCGGCGTTGTGGGCATCCGGGCGGGCAATCGCCAGACTCGGACGCGACTCGTAGTAGAAGTCGCTGGCGTAGGGCACCAGCAGGTTGTTGCAATCGTAGCCACCGCGCAGGAACACCAGCAGAAAACGCGGGGCCGACGCGGGGGCGGCGAACAGCCGTGTGGAAAACGACAGGCCCGGCAGCGTCACCGCGCCTGCCGCACAGGCCAGCAGAAAGTCTCGACGATTCATCAGGGCACCTAGCGATGGTTGAAATCGGGGGAGGACAGCAGAAAGGTGTTCCACTCCTGCGGCGACCGGGCCTGATTCAGCGCCCCGAGAGTGGCCGCCGACAGATGCGGCTCAATGGCGTCGTAGTACAGCGGCGTGGTGATCAGCGGGAATCCGGCACCGATGCTCTGGCTGCCCTCGGGCGTGAACAGCCGATTGCTGCCCGCGCCAATGGCCCGGGCGATTTCAAAGCGCTTTGACATCTGCCCGGAACTGGCCCAGCCGGCCGCATCGAGCGGCCAGCCATCGGGCGTCAGACGGCCGAACAACGGCTCGCCCAGCTGGTTCAGCCAGTTGAGCAGCGGACGCGGGTTGGCGATCGGTTTGCCGTCGTAGGCCAGGCGTACGGCCGAGACCACGAACTGCATCGGGTCCTTGAATTTCCTGCCGGCGCTGTGCTGCAGCTCCGGCGACTCGAACAGCGTGCCCATGACCTGGGCGATATCGCCGTCGGTGCGCTGAAAGGTGGCGCTCACGCGATCGACCAGGGCCTGCGGTGGCTGATCGGCGACGAAGTATTCGGCCAGCTTGCGCGAGATGAAGCGGGCACAGGCCGGCTGCCGGGTGATCAACTCCACCGCGCGGGTGATCTCGTCGAAGCCGCTGCCGGCTATCGGCTGGCCCAGCAGCACCTTATCGCTGAAGTCATGCCGGTTGGGGTTGAACTGGAACAGGCCGTCGCGCACCACCAGCGGCGCGACCCGCGGGCCGAACTTCTGCACCCGGTCATCCAGCGGCAGCACCCCGGCACCGGTGAGGATCAGCGCCAATTGCTGGACATCCTGCTGGGTATAGCCGGAGCCGACACCCAGGGTGTGCAGCTCCATCAGTTCACGGGCGTAGTTCTCGTTGACCTTGCCCCGGGCGTTCTGCGCATTGTCCAGGTATTCCAGCATGGCCGGGCTCTTGAGCGTCGCCAATACCAGATCCTTGAACTTGCCCAGCGCGTGGGGGCGGATCACCCGTTCCTCGTAGTCGGCCACCATCAGCCGCACCGAGCCCTTGCCGGCGAAGACGCTGAAGTGGTTGAGCCAGAACCACACCAGCTGTTCCTTGAGCGGGTTGCTGCCGTAGACCGCCCGCAGCAGGACGATCTGCCGGGCCTGGTCGGCGGCGTCGTTGGCCTGGCGCTGCAAGGCCTTCTTCTCCTCGGCCTGGGGATCGCCGGCGGGCATCGACTTGACCTGTTCCTGGGCCTGCCGGAAGGCCAGCAGGGTCGCCTGCAACGGGGTCGCCAGGATCGGATAGGCCTGCAACTGGGCCTCGATGGCGGGCGGCAACGAATCGTGGAGACGATCGTTCAGTTGCGCCTGCAACAGCCCGGTACGGCCCATGGCCCGGAAGCGGGCGACATTGGCTGCATCCAGGTCGAAACCGTCACGCCGCAGCCAGGCCGCATCAGCCGGGCTCAGGGGCGCGGCCGCCGCCATGGCCGCGACGGGGGCAAAAAGCGAGACCAGCAACCAGCAACACAGCGGTCGAAAAACAGCACGGGCAAGCGACATGCGGAAACTTCCTTGCTGGGAAAATGTTGTCTACCACAGCACCAGTGTCTATCCGTGCGCCTGTCCGGAGGCTGACACCCTTCATCCCCAGGACCGCCTGCAGCGCCTGACTGACGCCCACCCGACCAACGGCAACCGACATGGAACAAAGCGCCTTCGGGTTCAGCCAACGGACAGACACACACTGTTACAACCTATTCAACGGCCGAACCTGAAAATTCCGTCGTTCACTACAGACACGCCATGCCAGGAAGAGTCCGAGGAGGTCTGATGTTTTTTCGTTATGCCGTGTTGGCCATCGCGGTGGTCGCCGCAGCGGGCTGTGTGCAGGAACGGGTGGTACGTGAACGCCCGGTGATCGTCGAGCGCCCTGCGCCGGTCAGGTACGTCGAGGTGGTGGCGCCACAACCGCCACCGCAGGAAGTCATCGAAGTCGAGCCGGCCTACCGTCCGGGCTTCATCTGGGCCCGCGGCTACTGGCATTGGGATGGTCGCCGCTATGTGGCGGTGCACGGCCACTGGGAGCCGGTGCGGCCCGGCTACCGCTACGTGCACCCGCACTGGGAGCAGCGTGGGGATGGCTGGCACCTGCGGGCCGGGATGTGGATCAACTGACCCACGGGAACGCTCCTGGAAGGCGGGCTCAGAGCTCGCCTTTTTCCACTTCGGGATGTTCGGCCGAACCCTCGCCGACCTTGCGCTGCGGGTGCTCGATCTTCACCGAGGGGAACTGCGACGAGGCGTAACGCACCACCAGGATCGCGAAGGCCAGCAGCAGGATCGCCCCGGACACGTAGACCACGCCCATGTCCGGTGGGTTGTGGTGCGACACATTGGAGATCAGCAGGCGGGTCAGCGCGGTAATCGCTACATAGATCAGGAAGCGCACCGGCATGTGGTTGGTCTTGAAGTAGATCCCGACCATCGCGCCCAGCTCGAGGTAGATGAACAACAGGAGGATGTCATCGATCTTGATGTGCCCCTCCTCGATCATCAGCAGGAACTCCATCACGGCCGCCCAGGCCGTGACCCCACCGATGGCGAACAGTGCCAGGTAATGGAAGGACTCGACGAACAGATTGCCCAGGGACTCAGCCACCTGATGCACGTTTTGCCGCAGTTTCTCGGCCCAATTGATTTTCACGGTGCACGTCCTTAGATCGGCTCGATCGGATGATGCGGGTTGAAGGTGACTGTTTCACTGCACGTAAAAGCCATGCAGAAAAAAGGCCAGGGGCTGGAGTGAGATGGTGACCGCGGCCTTCGAGGCACGTGCCCCCGGCCTATGACGGCGGCTTTGCCCGCGACCGGAAGCCGCACCCCCTGACAAAACCCGAAACAGGTCTACATTAAAAAGCCACTATCCAAACCTCGAGGATTCGCATATCCTCTTAACTGTATATAAATACAGTAATCGCACAAGACAACCTATCGAGAAGGCATGTGAGGTGGTAAATGGCCGTCGAAGTGGTATACCGCAGCAGCCGAGATCTGGAGCGTTTGTTCATGGATAAAGCCGAAGCTGACCGTCATGACAAGATGCTCGAACTGGCCGAATTGCTGGCTGAAGTCCTGCAGAAGGCCGTGCCTTCGCTGAACGAGCAACAGGTGGAGGAAGTCGGCATCTACATGGCGAAGAACCGCGATGTATTCGCCAAGGCCTTCAAGAGCCAGCCGGACGCCCTGTCCGAACTGCTCTCGGCCCCGGCAGACGCCGAGTAACCCGGGACCTCAGCGGTACAGCAGGCGTTCCGCCAGCTCGTCCGCGACCCGCGCTGGCGAGCGTTTTTCCGCCTGGGCATGGGCAAAGACCTCGGTCAGCCGCGCACCGATTCGTGACAGGTGCGCGGTGATGTCCGACAGTTCCCCCCCGTGGTGCCTGAGCGCCACATAGATCAACCCTCCAGAGTTGATCACGTAGTCCGGCGCATAGAGGATCCCGCGCTTTTCCAACTGGTCGGCGACGCTCAGGTTGGTCAATTGCGTGTTGGCGGAACCGGCGACAGCCGCACACCGCAGCTGCATCACGCTCTGGCTGGTGAGGACGTTGCCCAGGCCGCAGGGCGCGAAGATATCGCAGGGCGTGCTGATCAACGCCTCGGTCGCGACCGGGTGGGCGCCCAACTGCTCCATCGCCAACTGCACCTTGCCCTGATCGTTGTCACTGACCAGCAACTCCGCCCCACCGCGTGCAGTTGTTCGGCCAGGGCATAACCGACATTGCCCAGCCCCTGGACCGCCACGCGCAGGCCTTCGAGATTGTCGCTGCCCAGGCGTGCCATGGCCGTGGCACGGATGCCGGCGAATACCCCCAGAGCCGCGTAGGGCGACGGGTCGCCCGCGCTGGTGGTGCTGGTGACATGCCGGGTGTACTGGGCGATGCAATCCATGTCGGCCGTTGAAGTGCCGCTGTCGATCGCGGTGATGTAGCGGCCATCGAGCTGTTCGATACAGCGGCCGAAGGCCTCGAACAGCGCGGCCCGGCTCTCGACATGGGCAGGCCGGACGATCACCGCCTTGCCACCGCCCACCGGCAGGCCGGCGAGAGCCGCCTTGTAGCTCATCCCCTGGGCCAGGCGGATGGCGTCGGTCATGGCGGATTCGTCGTCAGGGTAGGCCAGGTAACGACAACCACCCAGGGCAGGCCCCAGGCGACGGTTATGGATGGCGATCACCGCCTTCAACCCGGTCACCGGGTCGACGCTGAGGTGCAGCGATTCAAGGCGAGTGCTTTGCATGAGAGCAAACATCGAATAGCCCCCTGATCACTTCTTGTACACAGCGAGTATAGGCTTGCCCGCAAAGAATGCCGAAGTACCGGGGAATAAGCCGGCCAGCATTGCAGGCTTTATGACATAACCCGCCGGGGCCCCAAACCACTGGACGAAACCCCGCAGCAGCGCTAAAACAGAGCATCTGCCGGAGATTTCGATGAACCCCCGCCAAGCTTTTTTTGCCTGTCTGGAGCGTACGCCGCCCGCGGTGTTCGAAGCGGCGTTGTGGATCGCCGCCGAGCATGATTCCAAGGTGCGGCCCGAAAGCCTGCTGCGCGATTTCAAGGATCTGCAACAGCGGGTCAGCGCGGGGCTGCCACTGCTGCCGGTCAGCGAGCTGGCGCAACCGCTGCTGCGGCGCATGAACGAGCTGGGGTTCCAGCAGGACGAGTTCACCCCGCTACGCCCCCATGCCGCCCTGCTCGACAAGGTCCTGCAGCGTCGTCGCGGACAACCGCTGGTGCTGGCACTGATCGCCCTGGAACTGGCGCGAGGCCTGGAGATTCCGCTGGTGGGGGTCAACTTTCCCGGGCACTTCCTGTTGCGGGTACCGGGCGCGGACCACCTGCTCGATCCCTGCGGCGGCCGCCGTCTCTACCCCAACGATTGCCGTGAGTTGCTCAGCCGCCAGTACGGCCCGACCCTGCTCCTGAGTGCCGAACACATGCAGACGGCGACACCGGTGGACATGCTCCAGCGCCTGTCGCGCAACCTGCGGCAACTGCACCTGGCCAACGATGACTTCCTCGCCGGCCTGCGCGATGCCGAACGGGTCCTGGAACTGGGCCAGGGCAACGCCAGCGACTACCTGGCCCGTGCCAGCCTGTACCAGAAACTCGACTGTCCGCGGGCCGAACGCTATGACCTGGAACGCGCCCTGCTGCTCAGCGACGACCCGATCCAGCGCCTGCGCCTGACCGAACGCCTTGGGCGCATGCCGCCCGATACCGTCGTGCACTGACGGTCCGGGCGACGGACCTCAGGCCGGAGTATCCGGCTGATTGGCCGGGTGAGCCTGGATGAACGCCGGATGCTGCTGTGCCAGCGCCGCGACCCGGCGGATACGCGGATAGGCCTCCAGCGGCACCTTGAAGCGCTCGGCCGCATACAGTTGCGCAATCAGGTAGACGTCCGCCAATCCCGGCTCATTGCCAAAGCAGTAGCCCGTCTCGCCAATCAACTGCTCGACGGCGGCCAGCCCCTGGGTGATCCAGTGCCCGATCCACTCCTGAACTTTCTGCTCATCATGCCCCCACTGGCGCAGCAGGTTGAGCACGCTGACGTTGTGCAGCGGATGGATGTCGCAGCCGATCAACGCCGCCACCGCCCGCTCCTGGGCCCGGGTCGCCAGGTCGCGGGATAACAGCGGCACCTGTGGATAACGCTCCTCCAGAAACTCGATGATCGCCGACGACTGGGTCAGCAGGTGCCCGGCATCGGTGCGCAATGCCGGCACCCGCCCCTGCGGGTTGAGTACCAGGTACGCCGGCTGGCGGTGTTCACCGCCCCCCGGCGCGATCAGGTTGACCGGTTGCGCGTGATAGTCCAGGCCCTTGAGCGCCAGGGCGATCCGCACCCGGTAGGACGAGGTCGAGCGGTAGTACGTGTAAAGCTCCATGGCTCGCTCCTCTCAACGCGCCGGCAGGATCCTGCCACGGCATTCGCCGAAGCCGATCGACGCAAAGCCTTCGCGGTGGCAGCGAGCACGCAGGATGATTTCGTCGCCATCCTCGAGGAACCGGCGCACTTCGCCCGACGGCAGCTCCACCACTTTCTTGCCGCCCTCGGTGATTTCCAGCAGGCTGCCGAACTGGCCGGCCTCTGGGCCGGACAGGGTGCCGGAGCCGAACAGGTCGCCGGGCTGCAACTGGCAGCCGTTGACACTGTGATGCGCAACCATCTGCGCCACGGTCCAGTACATGTGCAGGGTGTTGCTCAAGGCCAGGCGCAAGGGTGGCAACTGCTGCTCGCGCATCGCCTCGGTTTGCAGCAGCACTTCCAACTCGATATCGAGGGCACCGGTTTCCTGGTCCCGCGGGTCGAGCAGGTACGGCAGCGGCTGCGGATCACCCTCGGGACGCGCCGGCTGGGCCTTGCGAAACGGCTCCAGGGCCTCGGCGGTGACGACCCAGGGCGAGATGCTGGTGACGAAACTCTTCGACAGGAACGGCCCCAGCGGCTGGTACTCCCAGGCCTGCACGTCACGCGCCGACCAGTCGTTGAGCAGACAGAAGCCGGCAATATGCTCCGCGGCGTCGGCGATGGCGATCGAGTCGCCCATGGCATTGCCCTGGCCGATCCAGATCCCCAGCTCCAGCTCGTAGTCCAGCCGGGCGCAAGGGCCGAACACCGGTTCGCTCTGCCCGGCAGGAAGGGTCTGCCCCTTGGGCCGACGTACCTCGGTACCGGATGGACGTACGGTCGAGGCCCGGCCGTGGTAGCCGATCGGCACATGCTTGTAGTTGGGCAGCAGCGGGTTGTCGGGGCGGAACAGCTTGCCGACATTCTGCGCGTGCTGGATACCGACGTAGAAATCGGTGTAATCGCCGATCTTCGCCGGCACGTGCATGACACAGTCCGCCGCCAGCGGCAGCAACTTCGCCCCTTCGGCTTCGATCCGGCCCCGCAGGCTGCTGTTTTCCCCGAGCAGTTCCAGCAGGCGCTGGCGCAGGGCCTGGCGGGCACTGCGGCCGAGCTCGAAGAAGGCGTTCAGTTGACCGCCACGGGTGGCTTCGACCGCGGCCTTGGCCGCACCGTCGAACAGGCCGGCTTCCAGCGCCGCCTGCAGGTCGAAGATATGCTCGCCGATCGCCACGCCGCTGCGTGGGGCCGAGCCCTTATGGCTGAAGATGCCCAGTGGCAGGTTCTGCAACGGGAAGTCGGCATGCCCGTTGGCGGATGCGACCCAGCTGCGCGCAAGGTTGGGTTGAGTCATGGGTTATCTCCGATCCGGGGTGAAGGTGTTGGGCAGGCTTGCCCAGCAGGCGTCGTAATTGTTCTGCAACTGTGGGCAGTCGAGGGCGAAGCGGCTCGGACGCAGTACCTGGCTGGTCTCGAACATGAAGGCCATGGTGTTGTCGATCTTGCTCGGCGCCAGCTCGGCGGCGATCGCCTTGCTGCAGGTCTCGCCGTCCGGCCCATGGGCGCTCATGCAACTGTGCAGGGACGCGCCGCCGGGCAGGAAACCTTCGGCCTTGGCATCGTAGGCGCCCTGGATCAGCCCCATGAATTCGTTCATCAGGTTGCGGTGGAACCACGGCGGACGGAAGGTGTTCTCCGCCACCATCCAGCGCGGCGGGAAGATCACGAAGTCGAGGTTGGCCATGCCCGGCACGCTGGTCGGCGAGGTCAGCACGGTGAAGATCGACGGGTCCGGGTGGTCGAAGCTGACCGTGCCGATGGTGTTGAAGCGCCGCAGGTCGTATTTGTACGGCACGTTGTTGCCATGCCAGGCGACCACGTTCAGTGGCGAATGATCCAGCTCGCAGCCCCACAGCTCGCCGAGGAATTTCTGCACCAGGGTGGTCGGCTGCCGGCGGTCCTCGTAATGGGCCACGGGCGCGAGGAAATCGCGTGGGTTGGCCAGGCCGTTGCTGCCGATGGGTCCCAGGTCCGGCAGGCGCAACGGCGCGCCGTGGTTCTCGGCGACATAACCACGAGCCGTTGCATCGAGCAGTTCGATACGGAATTTCAGGCCACGGGGCAGCACGGCGATTTCCAGCGGTTCGAGTTCCAGCACCCCCAGCTCGGTGGCGATGCGCAGGCGCCCCTGTTCGGGTACCAGCAGCAGTTCGCCGTCGGCGTTGAAGAACACCCGCTCCATCGAGCGGTTGGCGCGATAGCCGTAGACGCTGATGCCGGCCGGTTTATCCGCTGCCGAGTTGGCGACCATGCTCACCAGGCCATCGATGAAATCCGTGGGTTGCTCCGGAATCGGCAACGGGTTCCAGCGCAGGCGATTGGGCGTGACCTCGCCCAGAGGGCCGCCGGCCAGTTGTCGCTCCAGCTTGGCGAACGCCGGATGGTTGGCCGAGGGCTGGATGCGATACAGCCAGGTGCGCCGGGCTTCGCTGCGGGCCATGGTGAACGCGGTGCCGGACAGCAGCTCGGTGTAGAGCCCGTAGGGGGCTTTCTGCGGCGAGTTCTGGCCGACCGGCAGCGCGCCGGGCAGCGCCTCGCTGCTGAATTCGTTACCGAAGCCGGACTGGTAGGCCAGCGTCGTGGAGTCGAGGTTCATGGAGCCTCCTGGTGGAGTGGACCCGTGCCGGCTCCCCCAATCACGGACAGGCAGCAAGGTCGGTTGTTTTTATTGGATCGAAATTTATGAATTGCGTAATTCGATTATGCAAAACGTAATTTGATTGCCTGTGCTCGTCAAGCTATAAAGACGCCCATTCGTCCCGGGATCACATCGCCTCCATGGAAAAGCCGCGCAGCAGCGACAGCAACGCCAAACAGAAAGTCCGCTCGGCCGAGGTCGGTACCGATATCCTCAAGGCCCTCGCCGAGCTGTCGCCCAGCACCTCGCTGTCGCGCCTGGCCGAGCATGTGCAGATGCCGGCGAGCAAGGTGCACCGCTACCTGCAGGCGCTGATCGCCAGCGGTTTCGCCGAACAGAACGTCGCCACCAATCACTATGGCCTCGGTCGCGAGGCGTTGCGGGTCGGTCTCGCGGCGCTGAACGGCATGGATGTGCTGCAGGTGGCGGCGATGCCCCTGGCGGAGCTGCGCGATGACCTGAATGAAAGCTGCTTCCTGGCGGTCTGGGGCAATCACGGGGCGACCGTGGTGCATATCGAGCCGGCGGTGCGTGCGGTGACCGTGGTCACGCAGTTGGGCTCGGTGTTGCCGCTGCTCAGTTCATCCACCGGCCTGGTGTTCAACGCCTTCCTGCCGGATCGCGAGACCGTCGACCTGCGCGAGGCCGAGCTCAAGGCCGGCCACCCGCATCCCCTGGCCGATGCCGCCACCTACGCCGCGACCTGCGAACAGATCCGCCAGCGTGGGCTGCACTTCGTCCATGGCCTGCTGATGCCGGGGGTCGACGCGTTGTCGGCACCGGTGTTCAACGCCCTGGGCCAGGTGGTGGCGGTGCTGACGGTGGTGGGCCCGACGTCGCTGTTCCATGCCGATGAAAACGGCCCGGCGGCCAAGCGCCTGCTGGCGGCCAGCGAGGCGATCAGTTGGCGCATGGGCTACCAGAAAAGCCAGTGACTGTGGGAATGCAGTGACTGTCGGAGCCGGATTTATCCGCGAATAGGCCCTTGGGACTGCCAAAGGCTTCGTGGATAAATCCGGCTCCCACAGGCTAGCGCTTGCGCAGCTGAGCCCAACGCCCACGACATCAGCCTTGTCCTAGCCCATCAGGCCCAGCGCCTTGGCCTTGGCCACCGCCTGGGTGCGGCGCTCGACACCGAGCTTGCTGTGGATCCTGCGGGCATGGGTCTTCACCGTGTGCAGCGAGATGAACAACTGGTCGGCAATCTGCAGGTTGGAACTGCCCTGGGCAATCAGCCTGAGCACTTCCAGTTCGCGCTGGCTCAACGGGTTGTCACCGCTGGCCACCAGTTCCTCCTCGACCCCCAGCGCCGCCAGCAGGCCCGGTTGACGCAGGCGCAGTTCGCGCAGCGCCTGTTGCAGATTGCAGCGACCGACCAGTGCCAGGCCCTCGCCGAGATGAGTCCGGGCCAGGCTTACCTGCCCCTGCAGGAACGCCACCTCCGCCAGGGCCAGGCGAATCTCCGTCTCGATGCCCTGCATGCCACGGCGCTGGGCCTGCTCCAGTTGCCGGGCCAGCGACTCCAGCGCCGCACAAGGCTTGTGCTGGTAGACCTGGGCCAGCACCAGCAGATACTCGAGCCGTGGAATCAGCTCCAGGGTGGCCGGCGGCGCCTGTACCGCGTTCGGCCCGCGATAGTGGCGCAGCACCCGGGTCAGCGCTTCATCCGCCAGTTCGGGACGTCCCTGCTGTAACCAGAAATGGCTGCTGATCATCAGCAGCACCGCCCGGTATACCGTGTCGGGAATATGCCGCTGCTGCATCAGCCGCTCGGCATCGCGCAAGCGTACGAAGGCCTGGGGATAATTACCCTGGTTGGCGTCCAGCAACGCCAGCCCGAGGAAGCCGTAGAGCCCCCGTTTATCGTGGCAACGCAGGCATTCATCGAGCCCGGTCCGGAAGTATTCGGCGGCCTGCTGGTCATGGCCCTGGCGCAAGGCCAGACGCCCCTGGCGCAGGGCCACACGCCCGCGCAACGGACCGGTCACGTAATGCTTGGCCAGCAGCAGCGCCTGGATGTTCTCCAACAGCGCCTCGCTGCGCTGCAAGGCCCCGCGCTGCTCCAGCAATTGCGCGTGGTCGAGTTCCAGCAACGCCTCGAACAGCAGCGAGCCTTGCGCCCGGGCCAGGCACAGGGCCTCCCGGCTCAAGGCATGGGCCTGCTCCAGTTCACCATTGAGCAGGGCCTGCTGGGTCAAGCCCGACAGGCAGAACAGCCGCGCCGGCCAGGCCGCCGGCGGCAGGTCCTGGAGTGCTTCGAGAAAATGCTCGCGGGCCGCTGCCGCCCGTCCCTGCAGGTGCAACAGCCAACCCTGCTGCGCCTGCCAACGCGCAACCAACTGCCGTTGGGCCGCCGCCGACGGTTGTGGAGCGAAGCGGGCCATCTGCTCGATGCTCCGCGCCGCCTCGTCGAAACGTCCGGCGAACAGCAGCGCGGTGGTGATCAGGCCAAGCAGATGCGGGGTACCGAACAACAGCTCGTCCGGGCGCTGCTCGTGCAGGCGCAACAGCAACGGGACGTTCTGGCCCTCGAACAGGTAGTCGAAACTGAAGTTGTGCAGCAGGCTCGCCGCGACTTCCAGCTCTTCGGCCGCCAGAGCCTGCTCCACCGCCGCCTGCCAGTCACCCCGGGCGCTGAACCACTGGCAGGCCCGCCGATGCCAGGAGCGTGCGGCCGGCCACGGCTCGTCACGCAGCAGCAGGGTTAGCGGGGCGAATATCCGCAGCCATTCGCCGGATTCCTCCCAGGGTTCGACGAAGCACCCCAGCTCCTGCAGGGTGCGCATCCACTGGGCCCCCTCGCCCACACCGAACAGGTGCTCGCACAGGTCGGCGTTGAACCGCGGCAAATGGGCCAGTACCCGCCAGGCCTCAGCCAGTTCGGGCGCCAGCACGTCGAACAGTTCGTGTTGCAGGTAATCGAGCAGGGTCGCCGAGCGCCGCGAACCGGCATCCGGGTCGTTGGCGATCCAGGCCGGCGCCTCCAGCAACGCCACCCGCACGCCGGCACACCAGCCGCCGGTGTACTGGCTGATCCGCTCGATGCACTGGGGCGACACCTGGCTCGTCGGGTTGACCACCAGGCGTTCGATCTCGCTGCGCTCGAAAGCCAGTTGCGCGGCCCCGACCTCATGGAGTTCGCCCTCCAGCAACAGTCGTGGCCAGTTGCAGTGGGGCCGGCGCCGTCCACCCAGCCACCAGCTCAACATCGGGCTGCTGACCGCCAGCAGGCGGTCGAGCAGTTGATCCAGTGCCGGGTCGGGCAGGCGGCAATAGTCGTCGAGGAAAATCCAGGTCGGTGTGCTCCAGCGGGCCAGCCGGGCCAATAGGCTCGACTCGTCACATGGGCCGTCCAGGCCCAGGGCTTCGGCCAGGGCGCTGCAGAAGGCCTCGGTCGCCAGGTTCGCCCCGGCCAGAGGCAGCCAGCACACCCCGCAATCGGCGGGCGCCTGCAGCAGGCATTCGGCAAGCAGCGCGCTCTTGCCGCTGCCGGCGGGGGCGCAAAGCAGACGGACCCGGGCCTGGGACTCGATCAGGGGAATACTCAGGCGTGGGCGCGACAGATGGCGGGAGGACAGGCGAGGCAGGAACCCGGGACGATCCAGACGCGGGGTCATGGCGGTCATGGCGGCAGCCTTTCTTGGTTTTATCCGCTTACCCTATTCCTGTTCGGGCACTGGCATGAACAAGTATTCAGGAGGCTGATCGGACCTCATAAAAAGAGCTTCGGGAGAAAAAGGTTGTGGGAGCCGGCCTTAGTGGGAGCAGGATTTATCCGCGAATCCAACCACGCGTTTATCCAGGATAAGCGCGTGATCGTTCTTCGCGGGTACATCCAGCTCCCACCGGCACGTGTGCTCCCATGGACTCCACAGCGGCCACGAGTTCCGTGGCGACTGTTATCAGCGCACGCCGCTGGCCCGCAGCGCCGCCGGGGTGTAGTCCGCAGCCTTGCCGACGAAGCCGAACTGGAAGCTGTGCTTCTCCTCGTTCTTCATGCCCAGGGCGATGTAGCGACCGGCAATCAGGTCATACAGGGTTTCGACGGTGTAGGCCGGCACCTGGTGATCGTAGTAGAACTGCGCATGCCCTTCGGCCACCCGCCACAGCTGGCCACGACCGTCGTAGTGGTCCACCAGCGCGACCTGCCAGCTGTCCTCGTCGATGTACATGTGACGCTTGGCGTAGATGTGCCGCTCGCTCGGCTTGACCGTGCCCTCGATCTCCCAGACCCGATGCAGCTCGTAGCGGGTCAGGTCCTGGTTGATATGCCCGGCCTTGATCACATCGGTGTACTTGAGGCTTGGCGAGTCCAGCTTGTAACTGTTGTAGGGAATGTACATCTCCTTCTTGCCGATCAGTTTCCAGTCGTAACGATCCGGCGCGCCGGAGAACATGTCGAAGTTGTCCGAGGTACGCAGGCCATCGGCGGCGGTACCCGGCCCGTCATAGGCGACCTGCGGGGCCCGGCGCACACGGCGTTGGCCGGCGTTGTAGACCCAGGCCAGGCGCGGCTCCTTCACCTGGTCGAGGGTTTCGTGCACCAGCAGCACGTTACCCGCCAGACGCGCCGGCGCGGTGACTTCCTGCTTGAAGAAGGTCAGCACGTTGGCGCCCTTGTCCGGCGCCAGATCAGGAATCTCCGAGGGCACCGCAGCCTCTTCCTCGAAAGTGATCGGGGTGAAGGAACCGTCGGTCTGCGGCGTCGCCTGGGTGATGGTGCGGCGCAGGTTGCCACCGTGGTAGCGGGTGATGTGGTTCCACAGGACCTCCACGCCGTTCTTCGGAATCGGGAAGGCGTAGTAGCGGTTGCCGGTGAAGTTGGCCAGGCCGTTGCCGTCGTTGATCGCGGTGACGTTGAGGGCACTGCGCTTGGCCGACTCGAGCACCGCCGGTGGCAGGGCCACGGTGCGATGGCTGGGGTAGACCGGAATCTTGTAGGTCTGTGGATAACGCTTGAACATCGCCAACTGGCCATCGGAGAGTTTGGCCTTGTACTGCTCGGCATTGGCCGCCGTGATCACGAACAGCGGTTTTTCATTGGCGAACGGATCGGCGAGGAAGCCCTTGCTGTCCACCGCGCCAGCGTTTTTCGGAATGCCGCCGGTGTAGGCCGGAATCGAACCATCGGCGTTGCCGGCCTTTTCCGCGCCGATCGGGGTCAGGGTGGTGCCCAGCTTGGCCGCTTCCTCCGGGGAAACCGCCGCCATCACGTTGGCCGCCAGCAGGCTCAGGGCCAGGGCGCCGCATTGCAGAATCATCTTGCGCATGAAGTAGTCCTTATTCAGCCTTGATCAGAAGTTCGCGCCGACGCTGAGCGCCAGGAAATCGCGGTCAATCAGGGTGTTGTAGCGGCCACCGAAAAAGTCGGTGTAGCTCAGGCTCGCGGTGTAGGTGTTGCGGTAGTCGGCATCCACGCCGATGCTGACCGCCTTGGCGCCCTCGTTGAATAGGCCGTTGGGGCCGTAGCCCTTGACGTCGTGGGACCAGGACAGGTTGGGCTTGAGGTTGATCCCGGCAATCACGTTGCTGTAGTCGAGGATCGCCCGGGCACGGTAGCCCCAGGAAGTGGCGGTGACGTAACCGCCGGTATCACCCTGGAAGCCGTAGGCGCCATAGACCGAGTCACGCCCGTAGCGCAGCTTGTCCTTGGACTCCAGGCCGCCGACGTAGGTGATCCCGGCCTCGCCCACCAGGGTCAGGCGATCGGCGCCCAGCACCTGGTCGAAGAACTGCGTGAGGGTGGTTTGCGCCTGGGTGATTTCCTTGCGGCGATAGCCGGTGTTGTCGGAGCCGGCCGTGGTGCGGATCGGCGAGGCGGCACCACCGGCAATCGGGTTGACCAGGGCCAGGGTCAGGTCGGTGGTGTTGAGTTGCACCGGCGCATTGGGCCGGTAGCTGATCTCGCCGCTCCAGGCGGTGCCGGTGGGCAAGGTGGTGGAGAAACTTGCGCCGTAGAGACGGATATCCTCCGGGTACTCCAGGTAGTACTGGCCACGCCCCAGCATGATGCTCTGGGCCAGGCCGGTGCGGAAGGCGGCAGGCACCAGCGGCAGAATGCTGCCCAGGGAGTTGATGGTGGCCTGGCCCGCCGTGGTGGTACCGACGGTCGGGGTCCGGCTGTGGTAATTCATGAAATAGAGGCCGTACTCGGTGTCATTGCCCAGCCAGCGCAGGGCTACGCCGAACTGGCCGCCATCACGGGCTTCACGATCCTTGCTGCGTTGCACCACCACGCCTTCGGAGGTGACCTCGAAGCCCTGGCCAAAAGCCGCGGCTACCGGCTGCAGCGGCGCGATGGCCGGGCTGCCGACGGTGTAGTTGTTGTTGCAACCATGGGCCACCACGTCGTTGCCGAAGAAGGTGCCGCAGTTATCGACAACCGTGTTCTGCCAGTTCAGTTGGTAGAAGCCCTCGACGGTCAGCGAATCGGTCAGGCTCTGGGAGGCGAAGAACATGTTGACCGGAATCAGCCCCTCCTTGATTTCGGCGCCGGGCCGGCGGAAGGCCGAAACGTCGATGGGGTTGATGCTGTTGATCGAGTTGCCGATGAAGGTGCTTTCGCCCCAGCTGACCACCTGCTTGCCCAGGCGCACGGTGCCCGGCAGATCGGCAATCGAATAGTTGTGGTAGACGAAGGCATCGAGAAGTTCGATGCCGGAAGAGCGGGCGCCCTCGTCGCGATGATGGTCGCTGATGTCCTTGAACTCACGGTCGTCGTCCGCCAGTTCGAAGTCGTACCAGTACTTGCCACGGACGAATACACCGGTATCGCCGTACTTCAGTTCCAGATCGTGGATGCCCTTGAAGATCTTCGAGAAGGTCTCGCCCTTCTTGAAATTCAGCCGTCCGTCATCACCGGTGGACGCCTGGCCGGTACCGCCGTTGGAGACCCCGACCAGCGACTTGTCGGCATCACGCATACCCCAGCTCGCACCGACCGACAGGGACGAGTCGAACTTGCCCTCGATCTCCCCGATATTGAACGAAACCGCATTGGCCTGGGCGCTCGCCCCCAGAGCCACGGCTACCGCCAGCGCCTGCGGCGTGAAGATGGCGCGCATTGTTGTTTTTGTCATGCGTCTTCCCCGGTGAGTGACAGAAGGCTTCACCCTACCCAGCGCCAGCGGGAGCGATAAGCGCACCAAGGAGGTATTTTCGTTGTACCTCCAAAGGATGAATGGCCGCACCGGCGCGGGCTTGCAGGGGACCATCGAAGGGCTGGATGGCACGCCATAGGGGGAATGGATGAGGCTCGCCGACACAAGGTGCGACCTCGGCACAGTCATTCGCGACTGTTACGCCCGCTGCAACAGTGATTGTCATGAAGCGCACTGTTTCAGGGCGCGACAATTCCCTATCCTGGCCTGGCTTTCAGGGGAATCGCTCGGAGGGTCAAAGCTTCGGGAGAGGTTCGGGCATCGAGTCATCGACTCTGCACTGAAGGCGGTTGCGGCCAGTGCGGCCGCCCCGGTTTCGACATCGGCTCGCCGGCGAACCGATGGTCACCTGCTTCACTGACGTTGATTTATCGCTCCTTGATCAAACGTCTTTCCTTGGCCGCTGTGATTACAGCGGCCTTTTTTATGGCCGGCGTTCGCTCACCGGCGACGCCTGTCAGCCGCTGTATTTTTGCAGGTTCGCCATCATCTGTTGCAGGGACTCGGGGGTATCCGCGGGGTGCACGGCATTGTCGAAGTCGCAGATCTTCTGCCAGTTGGCCGCGACCTCGTCCACGCCGAAACCGTTGTGCGGATCGAAACCGACGCCCAGGCTGCGCTCCCAGCGGGTCTTGCCGATCCAGCCGCCACCGACCTCGAACAGGCCAGCGGTTTCCTCGCACTGCTCGCTGCCGAGGAACACCACCAGCGGGCTGATCAGTTCCGGCTTGAGCAGTTCGAACACCTGCGGCGGAATCAGCCCCTCGGTCATGCGGGTACCGCCGGTGGGCGCGATGGCATTGACCAGGATGTTGTTCTTGCGCCCCTCGATAGCCAGGGTGCGGGTCAGGCCATACAGCCCGAGTTTGGCCATGCCATAGTTGGACTGGCCGAAGTTGCCGTAGATGCCGGAGGTGGAGGCCGTGAAGATCACCCGGCCGTAGTTCTGCTCGCGCAGATGCGGCCAGGCGGCGCGGGTGACCTTGTAGGCACCCTCGACATGCACCCGGTAGACCAGGTCCCAGTCGGCGTCCTCCATCTTGAGGAAGGTCTTGTCGCGCAGGATGCCGGCGTTGTTCACCACCACGTCGACCCGACCGAAGGCATCCAGGGCGTTCTGCACGATCTTGTCGCCGTCGGTCACCGAATCGTGGTTGGCCACGGCGGTGCCGCCAGCCTCGCGGATTTCCGCTACTACCCTGTCCGCTGCCGAAGCGCTGGCGCCCTCGCCGTGAGTCGAGCCACCCAGATCGTTGACCACCACACGCGCACCATGGCGGGCGAACAGTAATGCGTGGGCCCGCCCCAGGCCACCGCCGGCACCGGTGACGATCACCACTTTATCTTCGAAGCGCACAGACTCACTCATGACAGCTCTCCAGCCAGGGGCAGTGGGATATAGAGCCTGAGTGTCGGATACGTGGCATCCGGTCACAATAAATACGGTTGGGGGTGAATGGTGCGCGATAAGGCAGAGGGATAGTCCGCGCCTCCCCGCTGGCATCAGCCCGGCCGATTCAGATCAGCATAGCCAGCAGTGGCGCGCAAAACAGGTTGAGCAGGCCGGTCAGGACCATCACCAGGCCGGCGACCGTTCCCTCCTCGCCTCCGGCTTCACGGGCCCGGCTGACCCCGGCACCGTGCGCGCCGACGCCGAACAGCGCACCACGCGCCAGGCTGCTGCGCAATGGCAGCCACTTGAGCAGGACGCCACCGACCATCGCGCCGAACACCCCGGTGACCAGCACGAACACCGCCGTCAGGTCGGGTACACCGCCCAGATCACGGGCCAGCGGCATGGCGAAGGGCGTGGTGATCGAGCGCGGCACCAGCGACAGGGCCAGGGCACTGTCCAGCGACAGGGCACGGGCCAGCCCGTAGGAACTGCCGATGGAGGCCACGCTGCCGGCCAGCATGCCCAGCAACAGCGCCGGCCAATGGCGAACGAGCAGGCCACGCTGCTGCCAGATCGGCACCGCGAAGGCGACGGTGGCAGGCCCCAGTACCAGGACCAGCCAATGGGTGTCGCGCGAGTACTCGGCATAGGCGGTGTGCAACGGAACGGCGACCGCCAGCAGGATGACCGGCACCAGGATCAGCGGCGACAACAGGTAACGCCCCGTGCGTCGGTAGCTCCAGCGGCTGAAGGCATAGGCGCCCAGGGTCAACGCCAGCCAGAACAGCGACATCCACTCAAGCTTCACGGCGGCTGCTCCAGCGGCAGACCCATTCGACAGTGAATGCGGTCGAAAGCATCACCAGCAGGGTGCTGCACATGATCACCAGCAGGATCCGCCAACCGTCCTGGCGCAGCATGGCGCCATAGTCCAGCAGGCTCATCAGCGCCGGGATGAAGAACAGCAGCATCTCCGCCATCAGCCAGCCGGCGCCCAGTTGCAGCGCGGCCGGCTTGACCCGCCCCGAGGCGAACAGCAGCAACAGCAGCGCCAGCCCGATCACCCCGCCGGGAATCGGCCAGCCGGTCCAGGCCGCCACCTGACCGCCGAGCAGATAGAGGCCGCACAACACCGACAGTTCGGCGAGCAGACGCGCGGTTTTTTTCAGCAGTGATCTGTTCATCGGATTCAGGCCCTCCCATGGCGAAAATTCTAGAGCCGGGCCTTTCATCCCAAAAGCGAATTGTTAGACTGACATCCATTCCAAATTGGAATTGGCCCATGGAATTCAAGCAACTGCGCAGTTTTGTCGAAGTGGTTCACCAGGGCGGCTTCACCCAGGCCGCCAAGACCCTGCACATCAGCCAGTCGGCGGTGAGCAAGCAGGTCGCCCAGTTGGAACACAGCCTCGGGGTCATGCTGCTGGACCGCCAGGGCCCACAGGTGCTGCCGACCGCTGCCGGCCGGGTGGTATTGCAACGGGCCGAGGAAATGTTGCGTCTGCGCAACGGGCTGCTGCACGAACTCGATGACCTGAGCCAACTGGCCCGGGGCGAGTTGCGCCTGGGGCTGCCGCAACTGGGCGGCGATACCTTGTTCGCCGGGTTGTTCGCCGAGTATCGGCGACGCTATCCGAATATCGCCATCCAACTGCTCGAGGGCGGCAGCCTGAACATCGAACCGGCGGTGCTGAGTGGCGAGCTGGAGCTGGGTGCCGGTCTCACGCCAAGCAACCCGGCGTTCGACTGCCAGGCGTTCTGCGACGAGCCCCTGGATGTACTGCTGGCAATCGACCATCCACTGGCCGAGGAAGGCTCGATTCGCCTGGAGCAACTGGCCGACACGCCCTTTCTGCTGTATCAGCGCAGTTTCGTGCTCAACCATCGGCTGATCCAGGCCTGCGAGCGGCTGGGGTTCACCCCCAGGGAAAGCGGGCGCAGCGGCCAGGCGGACTTCCTCGCGGCACTGGTGGCCGCCGGGCAAGGCGTGGCGCTGATGCCCAGCGTGGTCGCACGCTCGCTGGTGCGGCCCGGCGTGGTCCGCCTGAGCCTCAGTTCGCCCACCGACCTGCGCTGGGATATCGCCTTCATCTGGCGCCGTGGCGCCTATCTGTCACAAGCCGCGCAGGCCTGGCTGGCGCTGCTGCGCGAGCGGCCGGTCAACCTTTCAGTACGCTGATGAACTCGGCCAGCCAGGGCTCGGCGTCGGTTTCGGGGGTGACCGTTTCGCTGGAGTCCAGGCGCAGCATCGGCTGGACCTCACGCAGGCCGAGTTCGGCGAACAGTTCGCGGATTTGTTCGCCGCCACCGCAGAAGGTGTCGCCATAACTCGAATCGCCGAGGGCGATCACCGCACCCGGCAGGCCGCGCCAGGCCGCTGGCAACTGATCGCGAATGGCGTAGTAGAGCGGCTGGATATTGTCCGGCAGCTCGCCCATGCCGGTCGTGGCGGTCACCGCCAGAAAGGCCTCGGGGGCGAACGCCTGGACGTCGGCCAGGCTCGCACGCGGGTCATGCCAGGCCTCGAGGCCGGCCTTGTCGAGGATCCGCTTGGCATGACGGGCTACTTCTTCGGCGGTGCCGTAGACCGAGCCGGAAAGAATGGCGACTTTCATCAATCTCATCCTGGAGCTGTGTAAAGCCGGGGATATTACCAGATGAGAAATATTCCCACTGAAATTCCCTCCACACGTCCCGGCCGGCATTGACCCGCCGGGACATTCTCTTAAACTTGAATGGCGTGCCAATGGACTGTGGATTTCTCCGACAATGATCAATTCGAAATTGCTGCAACTTGTCATCGATGCCTCCAACGAAGGTATCGTGGTTGCGGAGCAGGAAGGCGAAGACAACATCCTGATCTACGCCAACCCCGCCTTCGAACGCCTTACCGGATACAGCAAGGAGGAAATTCTCTACCAGGACTGCCGTTTCCTGCAGTCCGGCGATCGCGACCAGCCGGCTCTGGCGCTGATTCGCGAAGCGTTGCGCACACGCCAGCCGTGCCGCCATATCATTCGCAACTATCGCAAGGATGGAACGCATTTCTGGAACGAACTGTCGATTTCGCCGGTGTTCAACGAAAGCGACCAACTGACCTATTTCGTCGGTGTGCAGAAGGATGTCACGGCCCAGGTCAAGGCCCAGCAACGGGCTGCCCAACTGGAGGCGCAACTGGCCGAGGTCAAGGCCGAACTCGAAGCCCTCCGGGCGACCAGTGGCATCAACCAATGATGCAATCCGTTGTCTTATGCAGCGTCAGCCGCCTCAACCAGACCGCCTTGTTTTCTCGAGCCCGATCATGCCCCGCACTGCCCTTCTGACTCAGGACGAGTTGGATTTCATCCGGAACATGCAGCACAACCCGCAGCTCAACAAGCGCGACAATTCGTCGAGCCTGCTGGTCAACGGCGTGTCGCAGATCCGCGACCTGCTGACGAGGCTGGCGGCCCATGAGCAGGTCACCCTCCAGGCCAATTTCGAAAACCAGAAGATGAGTTTTCCGCTGCACCTGGTCGAGGACGAGTTCCATGCCCAGCACCTGCGCCTGGGCGTGCCGAGCATCTTCGAGGATGGTCCGCGGGTCCGCCCGTGGCGCCTGGCCCTGGCAACCCCGGTGTACCTGGAGAACGTCCGCGGCCAGCCTGGAGCCCTGGCGGTCCGCGAGATTTCGTTCAAGGGGGTATTGCTGGAACTGCGCAACGGTCTCAAGCCGCCCCGGCAGTTCAACCAGTGGTTCAGCCCGTCAGGCTATGAACGTATCGCCCTGCAGGGACGTTTCGAGCGCGAAACCGAACAGGGCCTGTACGCCTACCGACTCAACCAGAGCAACCCGGACGAAATCCAGCGATTGCGCCAGTACATCCTGCAGCAGCACCGCCTGGCGCACCCGGAATTTCACGCCTGAAGGCCTGCACGGGCGGGTCATCAAGTATCGAGCTTGCCGGCCAGCAACTGCTGAAGGCGCTGGCGCATCGACTGGCCGTCGTGCCCCAGGCAACCGATGCTGGTGCCTTCCAGCGTATCCTGCAGCAGATCCGAGGCATCGCCGGCCAGCATCACCGGGCACTCCACCGCCAGCGCCAGGCGGTTCAACCGCCGGGGCATGTCCGAGGCCGGTGAGCGGTTGGAGTACAACACCAGCGCCCGCGGCCGGGCCTTTTCACAGATCAGCGGCAACTCGTCGAACGGCTGCCCGATGGCCAGTACGCTGATCGGCCCTTCGCCATTGCCCAGCAACAGGCCGGCGACCAGCAGCTCCAGTTCGCGGCAATCACCCGGCAAGGCGGCGAGAACGACTCGCTCGCCGGTGCCCCCTCTGACCGATTGCAACCGCTGCAACACCCGGCCACGCAGGAAGCTGTCGAGAAACAGCCATTCGCTGGTCTGGCCGTAGGCGTCGCGCTGGGCACGCAACTCCTGCCAGAGCGGCATCAGGATATTCTGGAAGACCACCGTCAGCGGATAGCTGGAAAAAATCTGCCCGTACAGGCGCTCCAACGCCAGTTCGTCGAAGCGGCTGATGGCGCCGCCCAGTTGCAGTTGGCAGTTTTGCCAGTCCTCGAGCGGCAACGGCAACAACCGTTCAGTCTCGGGCACCCGCACCGCCGCCTGCTTCGCCAGCAGCTTGCCCACCTTGCTGACGGCCACCCCACGCTCGATCCAGCCGAGAATGCTGCGCACCGTCTCGATATCGCTCATGGCATAGAGACGATGCCCACTTTCGGTGCGGGTCGGCTGGATCAGGCCATAGCGCCGCTCCCAGGCACGCAGGGTCACCGGGTTCACACCGGTCAGGCGCGAAACCTCGCGGATGGGAAACAGCTCTTCCTGCTTGAGAGCCGGCAATGGCAGCTCGATCGCGTCACGTTCGCTGATGGCAGACATGTTTTTTCACATCAATGTGTAAAATTTTCCAGACATTCTAGCCTATACCGCACCACTTTCTTCAAACATGAAACACTACGTTTAATACAACCTGTGCTTTTCCCGTAACAGGGAATGATTCTTGCATTACCTCTAGGTGCAGCCCATCACCCCGGTGCTGCATTTCGCAGTGGTCCTACCCGGACAGCCTGCCCGTCTTGTGGAGATACATGATGTCTACCTCACCCGTCACCATGATGGTGGCCCGTCGCGTCGCCGACGGCCGTTATCACGACATGCTCGCCTGGCTTCAGCAAGGCGAACAATTGGCTACCGACTTTCCCGGCTACCTGGGTTCCGGTGTACTCGCGCCACCTCCCGGCGACAACGAATTCCAGATGATTTTCCGCTTCAGCGACGCCGACACCCTGCACGCCTGGGAGCACTCCGCCTCGCGCAAGGCCTGGCTGGAACGCGGCGGCGACCTGTTCGCACGGCCTTCCGAACATCGTGTCAGCGGCCTGGAAGGCTGGTTCGGCAACACCGACCAGCGTCCTCCACGCTGGAAGCAGAGCGTGGCGATCTGGCTGGCGTTCTTTCCGGTGTCGCTACTGTTCAACTTCGTGCTGGGGCCCCTGCTGGCCGAGCTGGAACTGGTGCCGCGGATTCTCGTCAGCACCCTGATGCTGACACCGATGATGGTGTACTGCTTCATTCCCCTGTCGACCCGACTGCTCGCCGGCTGGCTGCACGGCACCCCGCCGCGGACGCTGCCGGGCACGGCACCCACCCGCAGCCGCTGAGGCTGGCGCGGGCTCGCGGCATGGTTGTGGAAGGCGTGTGGCTGGTATAGTTTGACTCCGGTCACCCCTTCACAGCCTGCCGCGAGCCTTCGATGCCATCGTCCTCCGCCCCGATCCTGATCACTGGCGCCAGCCAGCGCGTCGGCCTGCATTGCGCAGAGCGGCTGTTGGCCGACGGCTGCCCGGTGATCGTCAGCTACCGCAGCGAGCGCCCGGGCGTGCAGAGCCTGCGGGAACAGGGCGCGATCACGCTGTTCGCCGACTTCGCCAGCGAAGCCGGCATCCTGGCCTTCATCGACAGCCTCAAGCAGCACGCCGACAGCCTGCGGGCGATCGTCCACAATGCTTCGGCGTGGCTGGCCGAGACCCCGGGAGACGAAAGCGAAGCCTTCACCCGGATGTTCGGCATCCACATGCTCGCGCCGTACCTGATCAACCTGCATTGCGCCGAGCTGCTGCGCCGTTCGCCACAGGCCGACATCATTCATATCAGCGATGACGTGACCCGCAAGGGCAGCAGCAAGCACATCGCCTACTGCGCCAGCAAGGCCGGGCTCGACAGCCTGACGCTGTCCTTCGCGGCCAAATACGCCCCGCGGATCAAGGTCAACGGCATCGCCCCGGCCCTGCTGATGTTCAACCCCGACGACGACGCGGCGTACCGCGCCAAGACCCTGGCCAAGTCGGCCATGGGCATCGAGCCCGGTGCCGAGGTGATCTACCAGAGCCTGCGCTATCTGCTGGACAATCCCTATGTCACCGGCACAACCTTGACCGTCAATGGCGGCCGGCACCTCAAGTAGGCCGCCCGCGAGGAAACCACGCAATGAGCGCATCACTGCCCGAGCATTACCGCGAGATCCTCCTCGGCCTGGGTGAAGACCCTGATCGCGAGGGTCTGCTGGATACCCCGAAACGGGCGGCCAAGGCCATGCAGTACCTGTGTCACGGCTATGCCGAAACCCTCGACGAGGTGGTCAACGGGGCGCTGTTCGCCTCGGACAACGACGAGATGGTGATCGTCAAGGACATCGAGCTGTACTCGTTGTGCGAACATCACCTGCTGCCGTTCATCGGCAAGGCCCACGTCGCCTACATACCGACCGGCAAGGTGCTGGGGTTGTCGAAGATCGCCCGGATCGTCGACATGTTCGCCCGGCGCCTGCAGATCCAGGAGAACCTGACCCGGGAAATCGCCGAGGCGATCCGGCAGGTAACCAGCGCTGCCGGGGTCGCGGTGGTGATCGAGGCGCAGCACATGTGCATGATGATGCGCGGCGTGGAAAAACAGAATTCGACCATGAACACCTCGGTGATGCTCGGCGCCTTCCGCGACTCGAACACCACCCGCATGGAGTTCCTGCAACTGATCGGACGGAGCAAGTAAATGCCACAACTTCAAGCGGGAATGGCCCGGATCCGGGTCAAGGACCTGCGCCTGCGCACCTTCATCGGGATCAATGAGGAGGAGATCCTCAACAAGCAGGATGTGCTGATCAACCTGACCATCCTGTACGCAGCCCAGGAGGCGGTGCGTGACAACGATATCGATCATGCGCTGAATTACCGCACCATCACCAAGTCGATCATCCAGCACGTGGAGGGCAACCGCTTTGCCCTGCTCGAACGCATGACCCAGGAACTGCTGGACCTGGTGATGAGCAACCAGGCGGTGCTCTACGCCGAGGTCGAAGTCGACAAGCCGCACGCCCTGCGGTTCGCCGAGTCGGTATCGATCACCCTGGCGGCAAACCGCTGAAAACCTGAGCTGCCTGGCGCTCGCGGCGCCAGGCTCATATCATCGCGCCCTACGTTCCCCCAAGCACAGAGCCCATCATGACCGAGCAAGAACGCCTCGAACTCGAAGCCGCCGCCTTTCGCCGGCTGGTCGCCCACCTGGACAACCGCAAGGACGTGCAGAACATCGACCTGATGAACCTCGCCGGGTTCTGCCGCAACTGCCTGTCCAAGTGGTACAAGGCCGAAGCCGACGAGCGCCGGATCGAGCTGAGCCTCGACGAGGCCCGTGAAGTGGTCTACGGCATGCCTTACGCCGAGTGGAAAGCCCAATACCAGAAAGAAGCCAGTGCCGAACAACAGGCGGCATTCGCCAAAGGAAAACCCCATGACTGATCTGAACACCCTGCGCGCCAGCCTCGAGAGCGGCGAGCACGTCTTTGCCGACACCCTGGCCTTCATCGCCGCCGGCTACGACTACCAGCCACAGGCCTTCAACAATGGTGGCGTGGAAAATGCCGCCGGGCAGAACGAAGGCTCGTGCAAGACCCTCGGCCTGGCCCTGCTCGAAGGCCTGAGCGACCAGCAGGCGCTGCTGGCGTTTGGCGAGCATTACCGTTCGGTCCTGGCGACCCCTGAAGGCAGCGATCACGGCAACATCCGTGCGCTGATCAAGCACGGCCTGGCCGGCGTGAAGTTCACCGCGCAGCCGCTGACCCGGCGCTGAGGCTTTCGCGGATAAATCCCACAATGGTCCCGTCAGGCACCTATGTGGTGTGCGGCAGATGGCTCTTGTGGGAGCCGGATTTATCCGCGAACAAGTGCCACAGAACAGCATTGCCTGGCACAGATACAAAAAAACCGGCCAAGGGCCGGTTTTTTCATTTCAGGTTCACTCAGAACGATGCGTTCTGCAGACCGTCCAGGTAACGCTCGGTGTCCAGTGCCGCCATGCAGCCGGCGCCGGCCGAGGTGATCGCCTGGCGGTAGACGTGGTCAGCCACGTCGCCCGCCGCGAAGATACCCTCGACGCTGGTGGCGGTCGCATTGCCTTCACGGCCGCCCTGCACCACCAGGTAGCCATCCTTCAGTTCCAGCTGGCCTTCGAACAGCGAAGTGTTCGGGGTGTGGCCGATCGCGATGAACACGCCGTCGACCTTGATCTCGTCGAAGCTGCCATCGTTGTTCTTCAGGCGGGCACCGGTCACGCCCATGTTGTCGCCGAGCACTTCGTCCAGGGTGGCGTTCAGCTTGAGGATGATCTTGCCTTCGGCGACACGGGCGTGCAGCTTGTCGATCAGAATCTTCTCGGCGCGGAAGGTGTCGCGACGGTGGATCAGGGTCACGGTGCTGGCGATGTTGGCCAGGTACAGCGCCTCTTCCACGGCGGTGTTGCCACCACCGACCACGGCGACCGGCTTGTTGCGGTAGAAGAAACCGTCGCAGGTCGCGCAGGCCGAAACGCCCTTGCCCATGAAGGCCTCTTCCGAAGGCAGGCCCAGGTAGCGGGCGCTGGCGCCGGTGGCGATGATCAGGGCGTCGCAGGTGAAGGTGCCGCTATCGCCGACCAGGGTGTAGGGCTTCTTGGCGAAGTCCACCGCGTTGATGTGGTCGAAGACGATTTCGGTTTCGAAACGCTCGGCGTGTTCGCGCATGCGCTCCATCAGCGCCGGGCCGGTCAGGCCGTGCACGTCACCGGGCCAGTTGTCGACTTCGGTGGTGGTGGTCAGCTGGCCGCCGGCCTGCATGCCGGTGATCAGCAGCGGCTTGAGGTTGGCCCGAGCCGCATAGACCGCCGCACTGTAACCGGCAGGGCCGGAACCGAGAATAATCACTCGCGAATGACGTACTTCAGACATGACTCACTCCTGTCGACCGCCCGTATGGCACCGGGACGGAACGCCGGCGAACCGGCTGGAATAAAAAAGGACTGCGAAAGCGCTTGGGGAAGGCTTGTAGCACACAGTCCTGAAAAATAATGTTGTGCAGCGTAACGAGGGGGCAAAGATTAAGGAAATACGCAATAACAATCCAGCTCATAGCAGGTCTCTATCCATAGGGACGTTCTGCCCGATCCCTTTGTTACCTTAAATGTCGACGCTTTCACCGCCTGTGCAAAGCCGGTAAGGTCGGCGCGTTTTCACCTGCTTCGGAGCCCGTTATGCCCGCACCCGTGATGTCCGGCCCACACTACCTGCGCGAGGGCCTCAAACTGGTCCTGAGCCCGGGGCTACGCCTGTTTGTCCTGCTGCCGCTGCTGGTCAACCTGGTGCTGTTCGTCGGGCTGATCTATTTCGCCGGCCATGAGTTCAGCCTCTGGGTCGATCACCTGATGCCGACCCTGCCCGGCTGGCTGAGCTTTCTCAACTACATCCTCTGGCCGCTGTTCGTGGTGCTGGTGATCCTGATGGTGTTCTTCACCTTCACGATGCTGGCCAACATCATCGCCTCGCCGTTCAACGGTTTTCTTGCGGAAAAGGTCGAGGTGGTGGTGCGCGGCAATGACAACTTCCCAGCCTTCAGCTGGGGCGAACTGCTGGCGATGGTGCCACGGACCCTGGCCCGGGAAATGCGCAAGCTGGGCTATTTCCTGCCACGGGCCATCGGGCTGTTCATCCTGTCGTTCATCCCGGTGGTGAATATCGTCGCCGCCCCGCTGTGGTTGCTGTTCGGCGTATGGATGATGGCGATCCAGTACATCGATTATCCGGCGGACAACCACAAGATGAGCTGGCAGGACATGCTCGCCTGGCTGCGCAGCAAGCGCTGGCAGAGCATGAGCTTCGGTGGCAGCGTCTACCTGGCGCTGCTGATTCCGGTGGTCAACCTGCTGATGATGCCGGCGGCGATTGCCGGGGCAACGCTGTTCTGGGTACGGGAACGCGGGGATGATGCACTGGCGCCGGTTGCACGCTGACGCCAGGCCAGTCACATGGCACCGGGCCAGTCATCGGCCCGGTGCTCATTTCAGCTCGGGAGTGCAAAGATGCCGATCAGGGCGAGCACCCAGACGATACCGCCGAGCACGATCACCAGGTAATTGAGCGGGCTGAAGCTGGCGTTGCTGTCACCCTCGACATCACCGCTGGCAAAATTGATCGCCTGCTGGCCCTGCCAGGTGACGAAGACCTGGGCAAACACCCAGAAGGTGCTGAGCACCACCAGCAGCGAGCCGCCGATATTCTTCCTGACCAGCATCTCCAGCACGTTGCCGAGTACCGCGAAGACCACGAACAGGGTCGCCCAGAGCGAGGCATCCCAGCGATAGCCGCGGCCACTGGCCAGGATGCTCTTTTCGACATGGCGATACAGCGCGTGGACAAAAAAGATCGCGAACAGCCCGCGGGCAGCCGGCCAGATATCCAGTTGGGTCGACGCCTTGTACTGGCTCCAGTTCTTGTAGGACCAGTAGATCTGGTAAATCCCCAGGCTGAAGATGAACAGCAGGAAGAACTTGGTTTTCGAAACCACGTAGAAGCGGCCGATGGCCTCGCTGCGCGGTGCATTCAGGTCCGCCTGGGGCGGCGCATAGATATTGTCGGTCACGGGATCTCCTTGAACGTGGTGGACACCTGATGATAACGAGCCAGTGCCCCGGATATCGAGGACGCGAAGGGCACTCTGGAGCCTCCGTCACAAATCCATCACCCAAATGCCACAACCCCGCAACGGGCCCGGGTGAATACTGCAACCATGACGACAGCTCTGCATATCACCCTGATCACCGAAACCTTCCCACCCGAAATCAACGGCGTGGCCAATACCCTTGGCCGCCTGTGCGAGGGTTTGCGCGCCCGGGGCCACCAGATCGAGCTGGTGCGGCCGCGCCAGAGCTGCGACCAGACCCGTCCCAGTGACACCGAACTGTTGCTGTGTCGCGGCTGGCCACTGCCGGGCTATCCGGGCCTGCAATGGGGTCAGTCGTCGATGCACAAGCTGTTGCGCCGCTGGAAACGCCAGCGCCCGGACGTGCTGTACATCGCCACCGAAGGTCCCCTGGGCCTCTCCGCGTTGCGCGCGGCACGCCGCCTGGGAATCTCCGTGGTCAGCGGTTTCCACACCAATTTCCAGCAATACTCCCACCAGTACGGCCTGGGGATGCTGACGCGCTTGCTGACCCATTACCTGCGCTGGTTCCACAACCGCTCCAAGCTGACCCTGGTGCCCAGTGTCAGCCAGCGCCTGGAGCTGGAGCGGCGGCACTTCGAACGCCTGGAACTGCTGTCGCGGGGCGTCGACAGCCAACTGTTCCACCCGGCCAAGCGGCAGCATGCACTGCGGGAAAGTTGGGGGTTGGCGCAGGACGATATCGCCGTGATGTATGTCGGACGGCTGGCGACCGAGAAGAACCTCGGCCTGCTGGGCCGTACCTTCCAGGCCCTGCAGACGACTTATCCACAACGGACGCTGAAGCTGATCGTGGTTGGCGACGGTCCACTGCGCGCCACGCTGGAGAAGGAACTGCCCGGGGCGATTTTCTGCGGCACCCAGCGTGGCGAGACCCTGGCGGCGCACTATGCCAGCGGCGACCTGTTCGTGTTTCCCAGCCTGACCGAAACCTTCGGCAATGTGGTGCTCGAAGCGCTGGCCTCGGGTTTGGCGGTGGTCGCCTATGACCAGGCAGCGGCGGCCCAGCATATTCGCCATGGCTACAACGGCGTGCTGGCGATGCCCGGCGATGAGGAAGCCTTTCGTGACGCCGCCTGCTGGCTGCTCGAAGGCAGGGAAACCCTGCGTAACGTGCGCCTGAACGCGCGCCAGCATGCCAGCCGGCAGAGCTGGGGGGCGATCGTCGAGCAGTTCGAGATGCAGTTGCGCGGCGCCTGCGAAGCGGAACAGGGGACGCCCCATGCGCCCCCGGTTCCGCGATAGCCCTCAGACCAGGCTGGTCAGGGCCTCGCGGCTGAACGGCAGGATGTCCTGCTCACGCCCGTCGCGCACTTTCACCGCCCAGTCCGGATCGACCAGCAGCGCGCGGCCCACCGCCACCAGGTCGAACTCATCGTTGTTCAGGCGCTCCAGCAGCTTTTCCAGGCTGGCCGGCTGGGCCACCTTGTCGGTATTGACCATGAACTGCAGGAACTCGCCATCCAGGCCGACGCTGCCCACGGTGATGGTCGGCTTGCCGGTCAGCTTGCGGGTCCAGCCGGCCAGGTTGAGTGTCGAACCCTCGAACTCCGGCTCCCAGAAACGTCGGGTGGAGCAGTGGAAGATATCCACGCCGGCATCAGCCAACGGCTTGAGGAACTCACCCAGCGCCTGCGGGGTTTGCACCAGCCGCGCGGTGTAGTCCTGCTGCTTCCACTGGGAGAAACGGAAGATGATCGGGAAGTCCGGGCCGACGGCGGCGCGTACGGCCTGGATCAACTCGATGGCGAAGCGCGAACGGTTGGCCAGGCTGCCGCCGTATTCGTCGCTGCGCTGGTTGCTGCCTTCCCAGAAGAACTGGTCGATCAGGTAGCCGTGGGCGCCGTGGATCTCGACACCGTCCATGCCGATGGCCTTGGCATCCTTCGCCGCCTGGGCGAACGCGGCGATCACGTCCTGAATGTCCTGGTGGGTCATGCCGTGGACCACCACCTGGCCGTCCTTGAGTTTTTCGCTCGGGCCGTAGCCGGGAACGCTGGCATCCGGCTCGGTACCCAGGCGCCGCACGTTACCCACGTGCCAGAGCTGCGGAACGATCCTGCCGCCTTCGGCGTGTACCGCCTCCACCACTTTCTTCCAGCCGGCCAGGGCCGCCTCGCCATAGAAATGCGGCACGTTCGGGTACCCGTTGGCCGCCGGGTGGCCGACGGTGGTGCCCTCGGTGACGATCAGGCCGACACCCGCCGCCGCCCGCTTGCGGTAGTACTCGATGACTTTCGAATTGGGCACGCCGCCTGGGGAAAACGAACGGGTCATTGGTGCCATCACCACCCGGGTCGGCAGTTCCAGGGCACCAAGGTGGAAAGGTTTGAACAAGGCTTGGACCGACATGGGTGGCACTCCACGGCTGAAGGGGAATTTATGATCAGGATAATATTCCGCCGTCAGCGCCACGCACAGCACTATTGATCTGAGTGATCAAGCTCGAAAAGTGTGAGGAAACCGGCCGCACCCGAAAGACGCTGAACCCTACAGGAGCGGGCTTGCCCGCGAAGGGGACCGCAAGGCCGCCAAAAGCTTCACGGTCAAGCCAAAGCCCGCTCCCACTGGTCCGACCCAGGCAGTCCGGCTGCCACGGACCGGTATCAGGCCAACGCCTTCTCGATGGCCTGGATCACCGCCGGATCATCCGGCGCCGTACGCGGCGAGAAACGCGCCAGCACGCGCCCGTCCTTGCCCATCAGGAACTTCTCGAAGTTCCAGGTGATGTCCCCGGGAAACTCGGCCCCCTCGCCCGCCAGCAGCCGATAGAGCTGATGACGATCATGGCCGTTGACTTCCAGCTTGCGGCTCAACGGAAAGGTCACCCCGTAGTTGAGGCTGCAGAACTCGCGAATCTCGTCTTCGGAACCCGGCTCCTGGCCGGCGAACTGGTTGCACGGCACGCCCAGCACCGTGAACCCCTGGCCCTTGTACTGCTGGTAGAGGTTTTCCAGTGCCGCGTACTGCGGCGTCAGGCCACATTTGGAGGCGACATTGACCACCAGCACGACATGCCCCTTGAAGGGAGCGAGAGGCAGGTCCTGGCCGTCCAGCGCCACCAGCGTAAGGTCGTGAAAAGCACTCATGGCGAACTCCCGATAATCCCCTGTTACGTCCCGACATTGTTGCCCGACACCACGACCGGTTTCCAGCGACGAAACCGCGGCGGACTAAAAAGGCGCCCGTGGGCGCCTTCCTACAACCAGAGCTTAGCAGCAGAACTCAGTGGTGATGGCCGCCTTCGCCATGGATGTGACCATGGGCGACTTCTTCCTGGCTCGCGTCACGGATGTTGACGACCTTGACCTTGAAGTTCAGGCGCTGGCCAGCCAGCGGGTGGTTGCCGTCGACGGTGACGTCGTCGCCGTCCAGGTCACGGATGGTGACGATCTGCATCTGGCCATCCGGAGCGGAAGCGTGGAACTGCATGCCCACTTCCAGCTCGTCGACGCCTTCGAACATGCTGCGGCTCAGGGTGCTGACCAGTTCAGCGGAGTATTCGCCGTAGGCATCTTCAGGCTCGACGGTGACGTTCAGTTCGTCACCCACGGCCTTGCCTTCCAGGGCCTTTTCCAGGCCTGGAATGATGTTGCCTGCACCTTGCAGGTACACCAGCGGCGCGCCGCCGGCAGAGCTGTCGATGACCTCACCAGCGTCGTTGGTCAGGGTATAGTCGATGGACACAGCCTTATTGGCAGCGATCAGCATGGGGCGAGACCTTTTGCAGAAGAATGAAGAACGGACAAGTCTAAACAAGGATTCGTCCGAAAGCGAACGGAACCCGGACGGACGGGTTGAACCGACCCCATCTTTCATCCTCGGTTTCCATCAGGACGAGGACGGCCACTGGGTCGCCGAACTGTCCTGCGGCCACACCCAGCACCTGCGCCACCAGCCGCCGTGGCAGTCGCGTGCCTGGGTGCAGGAACCGACGCAGCGTTCGGCGCGAATCGGCCAGCCCTTTGAATGTGGTTGGTGCGCACAGGGCTCGGTTAGCGCTAACCTTGGCGTCTGAACATCGCAGGGGATCAACCATCGGTCCCCGCAGTTGCGCTCCACAAGAGACTACGCATGCAAACTTTCTTTATCGCGCCCACCGATTTCGGCGTGGGCCTGACCTCGATCAGCCTCGGGCTGGTCCGCACGCTGGAACGCGCCGGCCTGAAGGTCGGTTTCTTCAAGCCCATCGCCCAGCCGCATCCGGGTGATACCGGGCCGGAGCGCTCGACCGAACTGGTGGCCCGTACCCACGGTCTCAAGCCCCCCCAGCCACTGGGCCTGGCCCATGTCGAGCGGATGCTCGGCGACGGCCAGCTCGACGAACTGCTGGAAGAAATCATCACCCTCTACCAGCAGGCCGCAATCGGCAAGGACGTGCTGGTGGTCGAGGGCATGGTCCCGACCCGCAGCGCCAGCTATGCCGCGCGGGTCAACCTGCACCTGGCGAAAAGCCTGGATGCCGAGGTGATCCTGGTCTCGGCACCGGAAAACGAAGTGCTGACCGAACTGTCCGGCCGGGTCGAGTTGCAGGCGCAACTGTTTGGCGGCCCGAAGGACCCCAAGGTTCTCGGCGTGATCCTCAACAAGGTGCGCACCGACGAGAGCATGGAAGCCTTTGCCGCCCGTCTCAAGGAACACTCGCCGCTGTTGCGCAGCGGCGACTTCCGCCTGCTCGGCTGCATTCCGTACCAGCCGGAACTCAACGCACCGCGGACCCGCGACGTCGCCGAACTGCTGGGCGCCCAGGTGCTCAATGCCGGCGACTACGAAACCCGGCGCATGTCGAAGATCATCCTCTGTGCCCGCACCGTCCTCAACACCCTGCAACTGCTCAAGCCGGGCGTGCTGGTGGTGACCCCCGGCGACCGCGACGACATCATCCTCGCCGTCAGCCTGGCGGCACTCAACGGCGTGCCGCTGGCCGGCCTGCTGCTGACCAGCGACACCAAGCCCGACCCGCGGCTGATGGAACTCTGCCGCGGCGCCCTGCAGGCCGGCCTGCCGGTGCTGTCGGTGAGCACCGGCTCCTACGACACCGCCAACCAGCTCAACAGCCTGAACAAGGAAATCCCGGTCGATGACCGCGAGCGGGCGGAAATCATCACCGATTTCGTCGCCAGCCACCTCGATGCCCAGTGGCTGCACCAGCGCTGCGGCACCCCGCGGGAAATGCGTCTGACGCCGGCGGTGTTCCGCTATCAACTGATCCAGCGCGCCCAGCAGGCCAACAAGCGCATCGTCCTGCCCGAAGGCAGCGAGCCGCTGACCGTCCAGGCCGCGGCAATATGCCAGGCGCGGGGCATCGCCCGTTGCGTGCTGCTGGCCAGGCCGGCGGATGTCGAGGCGGTGGCCAAGGCCCACGGTTTCGAGCTGCCGCCGGGGCTGGAGATTCTCGACCCGGACGAGATTCGCGGACGTTATGCCGAGCCGATGGTGGCCCTGCGCAAGAACAAGAGCCTCAACACGCCGATGGCCGAGCAGCAACTGGAAGACCCGGTGGTGATCGGCACCATGATGCTGGCGCTGGACGAGGTCGATGGCCTGGTTTCCGGGGTGATCCACTCCACCGCCAACACCATCCGCCCGGCCCTGCAACTGATCAAGACCGCGCCGGGCTGCACCCTGGTGTCGTCGGTGTTCTTCATGCTGTTCCCCGAGCAGGTGCTGGTCTACGGCGACTGCGTGATGAACCCGCACCCCTCCGCCACGGAGCTTGCGGAAATCGCCCTGCAGAGCGCCGACTCGGCCCAGGCGTTCGGCATCGCCCCGCGGGTGGCGATGATCAGCTATTCCAGTGGCGAATCGGCCAGCGGCGAGGAAGTGGAGAAGGTCCGCGAGGCCACGCTGCTGGCCCACGAAGCCCAGCGCGACCTGCTGATCGACGGCCCGCTGCAATATGACGCCGCCGCCAACGAAAACGTCGCCCGGCAACTGGCGCCCAACAGTCAGGTCGCTGGCCGCGCCACGGTGTTCGTGTTCCCCGACCTGAACACCGGCAACACCACCCACAAGGCCGTGCAACGCAGTGCCGACTGCGTCAGCCTGGGGCCGATGCTGCAAGGCCTGCGCAAGCCGGTCAACGACCTGCCGCGCGGCGCCCAGGTCGATGACATCGTCTACACCATCGCCCTGACGGCCATTCAGGCCGCCAACCGACCTGTGGATATCTGAACCGGCTGCACGATCGCATCGACGTCCGCTACCCTCATGCCATAAGGCGTGAGGGCTGCGGCCGCTCGCTCAAACAAGAACGTATCCCTGAGAAAGACACCATGCTCGACTTCCTCCCGGCGCCCCTGCGCGGCCTGCTCGCCTCGCTGCTGCTGGCCCTCAACACCCTGCTGCTGTGCTCGTTCCTGTTCGGCGTGGCACTGTTCAAGGCCCTGCCCTTTGCCCTGACCCAGCGCTTGAGCCACTGGCTGATGAACCACACCCATGAGGCCTGGATCAGCAACAACAAGGCCTGGATGCAACTGGTCAGCAAGACCCGCTGGCACCTCAGCGGTCTGGAGGGGCTGGACTACCAGCACTCCTACCTGGTCACCAGCAATCACCAGAGCTGGGTCGACATCCTGGTGTTGCAGTACGTGCTCAACCGGCGGATCCGCCCGCTGAAGTTCTTCCTCAAGCAGGAACTGATCTGGGTCCCGGTGATCGGCCTGGCCTGGTGGGCCCTGGGCTTTCCCTTCATGAAGCGCTATTCGAAGGCCTACCTGGAAAAGCATCCGGAAAAGAAGGGCAAGGACCTGGAAACCACGCGCAAGACCTGCGCGAAATTTCGCAACAACCCTGTGGGTATCTTCAACTTCGCCGAAGGCACGCGCTTCACTGCCGACAAGCATGCGCAGCAGCAATCGCCATTCCGCTACCTGCTCAGGCCCAAGGCCGGCGGTATTGCCTTCGTGCTGGACGCGATGGGTGAGCAGCTGGAGTCCGTCGTCAATGTGACCATTCACTATCCGGCGGGACGGCCGGGGTTCTGGGACCTGCTGTGCGGCAACGTGCGTGAGGTGGTGGTGCATTTCGAGGAACTACAGATCCCGGCGGCATTCATCGGCCGCAACTACGAACAGGATGCCGAGTACCGCCAGGCGTTCCAGGCCTGGATCAACCAGCTGTGGGCGGACAAGGATGCCTTGCTCGCGCGCCTGCACAGTGAGTACCCCGCCAAGGCCTGAGGTGTCAGTGGCATTGCATTCGCGGGCAAGCCACGCTCCTACATGGGCGCGCCGTTTATCGAACAGATGTACGGCACAACCCTGTAGGAGCCGGGCTTGCCCGCGAATGGGCCCGCAAGATCCCCCAAAACGCCTCAGAACTCTCCGACACCTCCCGTTCCCTTGCACACCTCCAATCCCCAGTCCCCGCTGCTGTAGCTTGAGATCTTCTCAATATCTCGGAAGCCGCGAGGATGACGCACCGCTACAAAGCCAAGAACCTGCGCACCGGCCGCTATTCCGAACCCGGTCGGATCTACCTGCTGACTGCCGTACTGTCCGACCGCGAACCGCTGTTCAGCAATTTCCACCTGGGCCGCCTGCTGGTACGGAGCTTCAGGACCGCGCAGGAAGAACACGCGGCCCTTTCCCTGGCCTGGGTGGTGATGCCGGACCATTTTCACTGGCTGGTCGAACTGCAGAAGGCCAGTCTCGGTGAGCTGATGGGCAAGACCAAATCCCGCACGGCGTTGGCGGTAAACCGGCGAATGCAGAGAACCGGAGCGCTCTGGCAGAAAGGTTTTCATGACCGGGCGTTGCGTCGGGAGGAAGATTTGCGAGCGGCGGCACGCTATATCGTGGCCAATCCGTTGCGGGCGGGGTTGGTGGAGCGGATTGGGGATTATCCGCTTTGGGATGCTGTCTGGCTTTAATCTTGTAGTGGATTTGAGGACGCATTCGCGGGCAAGCCCGGCTCCTACAGGATTGTGTCGTGCCCCGTCCTGTGAACGACCATACAGGGTTGTGCCGTGTACCCGCTCTGTGAACGACCATACAGGGTTGTGCCGTGCACCCGCCCTGTGAACGACCATACAGGGTTGTGCCGTGCACCCGTCCTGTGAACGACCATACAGGGTTGTGCCATGCACCCGTCCTGTGAACGACGAAGCACTGTAGGAGCGTGGCTTGCCCGCGAAAGCGATCTGAAGGCCCATGAAAAAGCCCGCGACCAATCGCTCGGTCGCGGGCTTTTCAGTTGCCGGCGAGGCTTAGATCGCGCCGCGCTGACGCAGCAGATCCAGCACCTGCTTGACGCTGTCTTCCAGCGACAGGGCCTGGGTGTCGATCACCAGGTCGGCATTGAGCGGCACATCGTACGGGAAGGACTCGCCGGGGATGTTGTCGCCACCGGCCGCGTACAGGCCTTGTGGATCACGCTCGCGGCAGACCAGCGGCGAAGCCTGGACGTAGACGGTGACCAAGCGCTCGCCGCCGATCAGAGCCTTGGCCTGTTCACGGCCTTCGGCATCCGGCGCGACGAAAGCGGCCAGGGTCAGCAGGCCGGCTTCGTTGAACTGGCGCGCCACGTGGGCGGCACGGCGCCAATTTTCGGTACGGCCGGCACGGTCCTGCGGCAGCCCCTTGTTCAGGTCGTGGCGCAGGTTCTGGCCATCCAGGACGAACACCGCACGGCCCATGTCGAACAGCTTGCGCTCCACGGCATAGGCCAGGGTGCTCTTGCCCGCGCCGGAAAGGCCGGTGAACAGCACGGTCGCCGGTTGCTGGCCGAAACGCTGGGCACGCTCTTCGGTCGCGACATGGGCCAGCTTGCCATGGTGGGTGGCACTGCCATGGGCCAGCGGCTGGGCGACGATCATGCCGGCGCCGACGGTGCCGTTGGTCAGGCGGTCGATGACGATGAACGCCCCGGTGGTGCGGTTGCTGTCGTAACCATCCAGAGCGATCGGTGCATCCAGGGCGATCTTGACCTTGCCGATCTCGTTCAGTTGCAGGGCACTGGCCGAGCCTTCTTCCAGGGTGTTCACATCGACCCGGTGGACGATGCTGGCAATCGAGCCCGGCACGTAGCTGGTGGCGCGCTTGATGTCGTATTTCTTGCCCGGCAGCATCGGCTCCTCGGCCATCCAGACCAGCATGGCCTCGAAGCTGTCGGTCACTGGCGGCACGTTGTCGGCATGCACCAGCAGGTCGCCACGGGAGATGTCGATCTCGTCTTCCATGGTCAGGGTGATGGCCTGGCCGGGACCCGCATGCTCCAGTTCGCCCTCGTAGGTGACGATGGACTTCACGCGGCTGCTCTTGCCCGACGGCAGGACCACGACCTCGTCGCCCTTCTTCACGATGCCGCTGGCCAGGGTGCCGGCGAAACCACGGAAGTTCAGATTCGGCCGGTTGACGTACTGCACCGGGAAACGCAGGTCGGTGAGATTGCGGTCGCCCGCCACTTCCACGGTCTCGAGGATTTCCATCAGCGACTGGCCGGTGTACCACGGCGAACGCTCGCTGCGGTTCACCACGTTGTCGCCCTTGAGCGCCGACATCGGCACGAAGTGCATGCTCGACGGCTTCATCTTCAGGCCTTCGGCGAACTTCAGGTAGTCGGCCTTGATCGACTCGAACACGCCCTGGTCGAAGTCCTTGAGGTCCATCTTGTTGATGGCGACGACGATGTGCTTGATGCCCAGCAGGGAGGCGATGAAGCTGTGGCGACGGGTCTGGGTCTGCACGCCGTAACGGGCATCGACCAGGATGATCGCCAGGTCACAGGTGGAGGCACCGGTGGCCATGTTGCGGGTGTACTGCTCATGGCCGGGGGTGTCGGCGATGATGAACTTGCGCTTGGCGGTGGAGAAATAGCGGTAGGCCACATCGATGGTGATGCCCTGTTCGCGCTCGGCCTGCAGGCCGTCGACCAGCAGCGCCAGGTCGACGTCCTCACCGGTGGTGCCGACTTTCTTCGAATCGCGGGTGATGGCTTCCAGATGGTCTTCGTAGATCATCTTGGAGTCGTGCAGCAGGCGCCCGATCAGGGTGCTCTTGCCGTCATCGACGTTGCCGCAGGTCAGGAAGCGCAGCAGTTCTTTACGTTCGTGCTGGCCCAGGTAGGCGAGGATGTCCTCGCTGATCAGATCGGATTGGTGCGACATGCTTAGACCCTAATTAGAAATAGCCCTGACGTTTCTTGTCTTCCATGGAACCGGCGCCATCGTGGTCGATGACCCGGCCCTGGCGCTCGGAAGTACGCGTCAGGAGCATTTCCTGAATGATGTCCGTGAGGGTTTCGGCCTCGGACTCCACCGCGCCCGTCAACGGGTAGCAGCCAAGGGTACGGAAACGCACCTTCTTCTTGACGATACGGGCCTTTTCCTCGTCGCTGAGGTGCTCGAGGATGCGCTCGTCGTCGATCATGATCAGGGTGCCGTTCTTCTCGATGACTTCACGCTCGGCGGCGAAGTACAGCGGCACGATCGGGATGCCTTCAAGGTAGATGTATTGCCAGATGTCCAGCTCGGTCCAGTTCGACAACGGGAAGACACGGATCGACTCGCCCTTGTTGACCTTGCCGTTGTAGACGTTCCACAGCTCCGGACGCTGGTTCTTCGGATCCCAGCGGTGCTTGCTGTCGCGGAAGGAATACACGCGCTCCTTGGCGCGGGACTTCTCTTCGTCACGACGGGCGCCGCCGAAGGCCGCGTCGAAGCCATGCTTGTCCAGCGCCTGCTTGAGGCCCTGGGTCTTCATGATGTCGGTGTGCTTGGAGCTGCCGTGGGTAAACGGGTTGATGCCCTGCGCCACCCCTTCCGGGTTGACGTGGGTGATCAGGTCCAGGCCCATTTCCGCGACCATGCGATCACGGAACTTGTACATCTCCTGGAATTTCCACTGGGTGTCGACATGCATCACCGGAAACGGCAACTTGCCGGGGAAAAACGCCTTGCGGGCCAGGTGCAGCATTACGGCGGAATCTTTGCCGATGGAGTACAGCATCACCGGGTTGTCGAACTCGGCGGCCACCTCGCGGATGATGTGGATGCTTTCCGCCTCCAGCTGTTTCAGATGCGTCAGTTTGTCGACCATGGCTACTCACGAAAAGCGTTCTTGTGGACGGCCTGCGGGCCGTGTTCGAGCCAGGCATGCTAGCACAGCGACCTATTCTATTGATTAGGCCGGATAGATCGAAACGATATAAGAATATATCGCCTCGTTTGGCTGCCGCCCCTTTTCCGGAGGCCGGCCCGGCGGGCTCATATCGGGTTCGGGCAGTCGATGAACAGGTGTTCCAGGGCGAAGCGCCGCGCCAGGTAATCGCCCAGGGCCTGGACGCCATAACGCTCGGTCGCATGATGGCCGGCGGCGATGAAGCTGATGCCATTCTCCCGGGCGCTGTGGAAGGTCTGCTCGGACGCCTCGCCGCTCAGGTACAGGTCGACCCCGGCCAGCACCGCCTGGTCGATATAGCCCTGGCCACCACCGGTGCACCAGCCGACCCGGCGGATCATCTCGTTGCCCTCGATCAGCAGCGGCTCACGCCCCAGCACGCCCTGGACCTTGTGGGCGAAGTCGCGCGGGGTCATCGGCTCGCCGAGGGAGCCGACCAGGCCGACCACTTTGGGATTCTCTGGGTCCAGAGGCCCCTCGACGGTGATATCCAGCTGGCGGGCAAGCTGCACGTTGTTGCCGACTTCCGGGTGCAGATCCAGCGGCAGGTGGTAGGCCAGCAGACTGATGTCGTGCTTGAGCAGGGTTTTCAGCCGGCGTTGCTTCATCCCTACGACACAAGGGTCCTCGCCCTTCCAGAAGTAGCCATGATGCACCAGCACCAGATCGGCCTCGGCCTCCACCGCCGCATCGAGCAGCGCCTGGCTGGCGGTGACGCCGCTGACGATCCGATAGACCTGCGGCCGACCCTCCACCTGCAGGCCGTTGGGGCAGTAATCGGCGATTCGCGAAATACCGAGAAAGCGGTTCGCCTCCTCGACCAGGGTACTCAGGGCAACGGCCATAAAAACTCCTCAATATCCCATCCAGAGGCGCTCGCAGCCTCGTATAATGCGCGACATTATGGGCCGTCCCGGATGGCCTGCAACCTCCCAGGACGTGTTCAATGCTCAAGGCTCTGCGTTTTTTCGGCTGGCCGCTGGTGGTCGGCGTGCTGGCCGCTTTGCTGATTATCCAGCGTTACCCCCAGTGGGTCGGCCTGCCTGACCTGGATGTGAACCTGCAACAGGCCCCGCAGACCGCGACCATCCAGCAGGGTCCGGTGTCCTATGCCGATGCGGTGAACCTTGCCGCGCCGGCGGTGGCCAACCTGTACACCACCAAGATGGTCAACAAGAACAGCCATCCGCTGTTCGAAGACCCGCAGTTCCGGCGTTTCTTCGGCGACAACCTGCCCAAGCAGAAGCGCATGGAGTCCAGCCTGGGTTCGGCGGTGATCATGAGCAAGAGCGGTTACCTGCTGACCAATAACCACGTGACCGCCGGCGCCGACCAGATCGTCGTGGCGCTCAAGGACGGTCGCGAGACCCTGGCACGGGTGATCGGCAGCGATCCGGAAACCGACCTGGCGGTGCTCAAGATCGACCTGCCGGACCTGCCATCGATCACCATCGGCCGCTCGGACAAGATCCGCATCGGCGATATCGCCCTGGCCATCGGCAACCCCTTCGGTGTCGGCCAGACCACCACCATGGGCATCATCAGCGCCACCGGGCGCAACCAGCTGGGCCTGAACAACTACGAAGACTTCATCCAGACCGACGCGGCGATCAACCCCGGCAACTCCGGCGGCGCGCTGATCGATGCCAACGGCAACCTGACCGGGATCAACACGGCGATCTTCTCCAAGTCCGGCGGCTCCCAGGGCATCGGCTTCGCAATCCCGATCAATCTGGCGGTCGAGGTGATGAAGGCGATCATCGAGCACGGCCAGGTGATCCGTGGCTGGCTGGGTATCGAAGTGCAGCCGCTGACCCAGGAACTGGCGGAGTCGTTCGGCCTCAGTGGACGTCCGGGCATCGTCGTGGCGGGTATTTTCCGTGACGGGCCGGCGCAACGGGCCGGCCTGCAGCTGGGTGACGTGATCCTCAGTATCGACGGCGAACCGGCCAATGACGGGCGCAAGTCGATGAACCAGGTAGCGCGGATCAAACCGACCGACAAGGTGGCGATCCAGGTGCTGCGCAATGGCAAGGAGCTCAAGCTGACGGCAGAGATCGGCTTGCGTCCGCCACAGCAGACGGCGCCACAGGAAGAAGAATAGGCAAAGACGCCTGCCCCCTGAGGGAGCGGCGTTCCATGGCAGTCCATTCTGTGGGAGCCGGATTTATCCGCGAAGCCTTTTAGCGTTCCTCAAGGACCCTTTCGCGGATAAATCCGACGCCCCCCATAAATCCTGCCGCCGCTCCCTCTATACGGCTACAAAGGATCAGGCGATCAAAGCTCGCCCAGAGCCTCGATCAGCGCCTGGTTCTGCTCCGGTGTACCGATGGTGATCCGCAGGAACTGAGCGATACGCTCCTGCTTGAAGTGACGCACGATCACCCCCTGTTCCCGTACCTTCGCTGCCAGTGCCGCGGCGTCGTGCTGCGGGTGCCGGGCGAAGATGAAGTTCGCCGCCGACGGCAGCACCTCGAACCCCTTGGCCTGCAGTTGCGCCACCAGCCGCTCACGGCTTTCGATGACCTGGCGACAGGTCTGCTCGAAATACGCCCGGTCCTCGAACGCCGCCGCCGCGCCGGCAATCGCCATGCGATCGAGCGGATAGGAGTTGAAGCTGTTCTTGACCCGCTCCAGCGCCTCGATCAGGTCCGGATGCCCGACCGCCAGGCCGACCCGCAGCCCCGCCAGGGAACGCGACTTGGACAGGGTCTGGGTCACCAGCAGGTTCGGATAACGATCGACCAGGCTGATGGCCGTCTCGCCACCGAAGTCGATGTAGGCCTCATCGACCACCACCACCGAATCCGGGCTGCTCCGGAGAATCTGCTCCACCGCGTCCAGCGCCAGCAGGCAGCCGGTTGGCGCGTTCGGGTTGGGGAAGATGATCCCGCCGTTGGGCCGGGCATAGTCGGCCACGCGGATCTGGAACTGCTCGTCCAGCGCCAGCGCCTCGAAGTCGATCCCGTAGAGGCCGCAGTAGACCGGATAGAAGCTGTAGCTGATGTCCGGGAACAGCAGCGGCCGATCCTGCTGGAACAGACCGTGGAAGATATGGGCCAGGACTTCGTCGGAACCATTGCCGAGGAACACCTGGCTGGTCTGCACGCCGTAGTAGTCGGCCACGGCCTGCTTGAGTCGGTCGCCGTTGGGGTCGGGATACAGGCGCAGGTTGTCGTTGACCTCGGCCTGCATCGCCGCCAGGGCCTTGGGCGACGGGCCGTAGGGGTTTTCGTTGGTATTGAGCTTGACCAGCCTGGTCAGCTTGGGCTGCTCACCCGGCACGTAGGGCACCAGGTCCTTGACGAATTTGCTCCAGAACTTGCTCATGCTTGTTTCCCCTTATTCCTGGTCTTCGGCGACGATCCGGTATTCCGCGCTGCGGGCATGGGCGCTCAACGACTCGCCGCGGGCCAGTACTGAAGCGGTCTTGCCCAATTCGGACGCACCCTGTTCGGAACAGAAGATGATCGACGAACGTTTCTGGAAGTCGTAGACCCCCAGCGGCGACGAGAAGCGCGCGGTGCCGGAGGTCGGCAGCACGTGGTTGGGACCGGCGCAGTAGTCCCCCAGGGCCTCTGAGGTATGACGGCCCATGAAGATCGCGCCGGCGTGGCGGATCTGCGGCAGCCAGGCCTGCGGGTCGGCAACCGACAGCTCCAGGTGTTCCGGCGCGATACGGTTGGCGACCTCGATCGCCTGTTGCATGTCGCGTACCTGGATCAACGCGCCGCGACCATTGATCGAGGTCTCGATGATCGGTGCACGGTCCATGGTCGGCAGCAGCTTGTCGATGCTCGCCGCAACGCGGTCGAGGAACGCCGCATCGGGGCTGACCAGAATGGCCTGGGCATCTTCGTCGTGCTCGGCCTGGGAGAACAGGTCCATGGCGATCCAGTCCGGATCGGTCTGGCCGTCGCAGACCACCAGGATCTCCGAAGGACCGGCGATCATGTCGATGCCGACCTGGCCGAAGACATGACGCTTGGCGGTGGCCACATAGATGTTGCCGGGGCCGACCACCTTGTCGACCTGCGGCACGCTCTCGGTACCGTAGGCCAGCGCCGCGACCGCCTGGGCGCCACCGATGGTGAACACCCGGTCGACACCGGCGACGCAGGCCGCCGCCAGGACCAGTTCGTTGACCTCGCCACGCGGGGTCGGCACCACCATCACCACCTCACCGACGCCGGCGACCTTGGCGGGAATCGCGTTCATCAACACCGAGGATGGGTAGGATGCCTTGCCGCCGGGCACGTACAGGCCGGCGCGATCCAGCGGCGTGACCTTCTGGCCCAGCACCGTGCCATCGGCCTCGGTGTAGCTCCAGGAGTCCTGTTTCTGCCGTTCGTGATAGCTGCGCACACGGGCGGCGGCCTTTTCCAGGGCTTCGCGCTGGGCCTGGGTGATGCGGGTCAGGGCCAGTTCCAGGCGCTCGCGCGGCAGGATCAGGTCGGCCATCGAGGCCGCCTCCAGGCCATCGAAGCGCTGGGTGAACTCGACCACGGCGGCATCGCCGCGCTCGCGCACCGCCTTGATGATATCCAGCACCCGCTGGTTGACCGAGTCATCGGACACGCTTTCCCAGCTCAGCAGATGATCCAGATGATGGGCGAAATCGGGATCGGCAGCGTTGAGTCGGCGAATGGCGGTGGACGTAGTCATAGCGAGGGCCTCAATAATTGGCGAATGCTTGGGAACAGCAAGTCTCAGGCGCCCGGTGGGCGCTGACGCTCAATAGCGATCACGCGCCCCAGACTACCAAGCCATCCGCGTGGGCACCTGAGAATTCCGGCTATGACACGGATAGATGGGCGCGGCTCAGGGCCGCGCATGTGTGTCAGCTACGGTGTCGCGACTCCACTGCCTTGCGCAGGGTGTCGATCAGGGACTGGATACGGGCGTGCTGCATCTTCATCGAGGCCTTGTTCACCACCAGGCGGGAGCTGATGGTCGCAATCAGTTCCTGGGGTTCCAGGCCGTTGGCCCGCAGGGTGTTGCCGGTGTCGACGACGTCGATGATCTTGTCGGCCAGGCCGATCAGCGGCGCCAGCTCCATCGAGCCATACAGCTTGATGATATCGACCTGACGGCCCTGCTCGGCGTAGTAGCGCTTGGCGACATTGACGAACTTGGTCGCCACCCGCAGCCGGCCCTTGGGCTCGACCGCACCGACGGCGCCAGCGGTCATCAGCTTGCAGCGGGCGATCTGCAGGTCCAGCGGCTCGTACAGCCCCTGGCCGCCGTACTCCATCAGCACATCCTTGCCGGCGACGCCGAGGTCGGCTGCACCATGCTCGACATAGGTCGGCACGTCAGTGGCACGAACGATCAGCAGGCGGACATCCTCCTGGGTCGTCGGAATGATCAGCTTGCGGCTCTTGTCCGGATTCTCGGTGGGCACGATACCCGCCTCGGCGAGCAACGGCAGGGTATCGTCGAGGATACGGCCCTTGGACAGTGCAATGGTCAGCATGGGGAAACCTAGGTCCTTCAATTCAGGATATTGCAACACTCTAACAGACCGAAGCGCATTCCCTGTAGGAGCCGGCTTGCTGGCGATCGCGATGGGTCAGTGACACACCGCGATCGCCAGCAAGCCGTCTCCAGCCAGGGCGGAGCCGGACCGTCACCCGCAATGGCTAGCCCGGAACGCGACGGATCTTGGCACCCAGCATCTGCAGCTTCTCTTCGATGCACTCGTAGCCACGGTCGATGTGGTAGATCCGGTCGATCAGCGTGTCGCCTTCGGCGGCCAGCGCCGAAATCACCAGGCTGGCCGACGCCCGCAGGTCGGTGGCCATGACCGGAGCCCCCTTGAGGACTTCGGTACCGGTGACGATCGCGGTGTTACCCTCGACCTGGATCCTGGCACCCATGCGGTGCAGTTCGTACACGTGCATGAAGCGGTTTTCGAAGATGGTCTCGATCACCGCGCCAGTGCCTTCGGCAATCGCGTTGAGGGAGATGAACTGGGCCTGCATGTCGGTCGGGAACGCCGGATACGGCGCAGTGCGCACGTTGACCGCCTTCGGCCGCTTGCCATGCATGTTCAGCTCGATCCAGTCCTCGCCGGTAGTGATGACCGCGCCGGATTCCTTGAGCTTTTCCAGGACCGCTTCGAGGATGGTCGGATCGGTGTCCTTGACCTTGACCCGGCCACCGGTGACAGCGGCTGCCACCAGGTAGGTGCCGGTCTCGATGCGGTCAGGCATGACCTTGTAGTTCGCCGAATGCAGGCGCTCGACACCGTCGATGGTGATGGTGTCGGAGCCGGCGCCGGAAATCTTCGCGCCCATGGCATTGAGGAAGTTCGCCAGGTCGACCACTTCCGGTTCGCGCGCGGCGTTCTGCAGCACGCTGCGACCGCGGGCCAGGGCCGCGGCCATCATGATGTTCTCGGTACCGGTCACGGAGACGGTATCGAAGAAGAAGTTCGCGCCACGCAGGCCGCCTTCCGGCGCCTTGGCCTTGATGTAGCCGCCCTCGACGTCGATCACCGCGCCCATGGCTTCCAGGCCGCGGATGTGCAGGTCGACCGGACGCGAGCCGATGGCGCAGCCGCCCGGCAGGGCCACTTCGGCCTGACCGAAACGGGCAACCATCGGGCCCAGTACCAGGATCGACGCACGCATGGTCTTCACCAGCTCGTACGGCGCCACCAGGGTCTTGATGGTGCGCGGATCGATTTCCACGGCAAGCTTTTCGTCGATCACAGGCTCGATGCCCATGCGCCCGAACAACTCGATCATGGTGGTGATGTCGTGCAGGTGCGGCAGGTTGGCCACGGTGACCGGGCCATCGCACAGCAAGGTGGCAGCCAGAATCGGCAGGGCGGAGTTCTTTGCCCCGGAGATGCGGATTTCGCCATCAAGACGAACGCCGCCGGTAATAATCAGTTTATCCATAGGAATCTCGACGCCAATTCAGGCTCAGGTGCGCTCGGCCCAGGCCGCGCTGCTGAAAAATTTCATGGTGACCGCATGGATGCTGCCATCGGCGATCCATGGGTTCAAATGCGCATAGATGCTCTGCTGACGCTTTACCGGGCTCAAGGCCGCCAGTTCGTCACTGATCACATTCAACTGGAAGTTGCAGCCCTGGCCCTCAACTTCAACCTGGGTTCCTGGCAGCTTTTCTTCAAGGAAGCTTTTTACTTCGGTGGCCTGCATGCTCAACCTCGATCGGCGCCCAACGCGCGCGGGTCGGTCATGATACAAAAAAGCCCCGCGCCTGCGAACCCCGCATGAGCAGGACTCTGACGGGGGGCTTCGAGCCTTGCGCCAATTATTGAACGCCCAGCAGTTCCGTCAGTTCGGAAACCTCGGCGATTTCGCGCATTTCCCGGGACATGCCCCGGATGCTGAAGGACTTGCCAAGCCTGGCCGCATCGCGCATGAAGGCCAGCAGCAGGGCCAGGCCGACGCTGCTGGACTTCTCCACCGCCGAACAATCGACCACCAGCGCCGCGGCGTCGCTCGACTCGATCAGCGCCTGACCCTGCTTGCGCAAGGCCGCGCCGGTACTGTAGTCGAGCACGCCGGCCAGGTGCAGTTCACCCGCCTCGCCCAGGCGAATGCTGGCCTCACTCACCGCCGCTATCCTTCTGCGGGTTCTTCTCGGATTCGGCCTTGGCCTTCTCCACCTCACCCGCCCAGCCGTCGATGGTCTTGTCCAGGTTGTTGCCGTTGCGCTGCATCGCGTCGGCGAACTGGTCACGGAACAGCTTGCCGATGTTGATGCCGTTGATGATCACGTTGCGCAGTTTCCATTCGCCGTTGATCTTCTCAAGGGTGTAGGAAACCGGATAGATCGCGCCGTTGTTGCCCTTGACAGTCATGCCGACGCTGGTGCGGTCACCCGACTCGTCCTTGGGCGCATCGACGGTGATACCCTGGTTGTTGTACTCGAGCAGCGCGTTGCCATAGAACTGGAACAGGCCACGCTTGAAGTTTTCCTGGAAGCGGGCCATCTGCTCGGGCGTTGCCTTGCGCGAATACTTGACGGTCATGATGCTCTTGGAAATGCCTTCGGCGTCCACCACCGGGCCGACGATGGCGTTCAGCGAATTGTAGAAGTCACCCGGGTTCTGCTTGTACTTCTCCCGGTTCGCCGCGAGATCGGCGAGCATCTTGTTGGTGGTGTCCTGCACCAGGTCGTGGGCAGAAGGAGCCGCCACGGCATTGCCCATCAGCGGCAACGCCGCAAGCAATACCAGCAGGCTACGGCGCAAGATAGAGATCATGGAAAAACTCCTCATTTGGCGTCTTTATTAACGGTATTGAGCAGGAATTTACCGATCAGATCTTCCAGTACCAGCGCCGACTGGGTGTCATGGATGGTTCCGCCATCCTTGAGCAGGGTGTCTTCCCCGCCCACGCTGATACCGATGTACTTCTCACCGAGCAAACCCGCGGTGAGGATGGACGCGGTCGAGTCAGTCGGCAGGTTGTTCACGCTCTTGTCGACTTGCATGGTCACCCGCCCCGTGAAGTTGTCGCGGTCCAGATCGATCGCCGTGACCTTGCCGATGGTCACACCGGCCATGGTCACCTTGGCTCTGACAGTCAAACCGGCGATATTGTCGAAGTACGCGTAAAGTTTATATGTTTCAGTATTTGCCGTAGGGGATAGCCCACTGACCCGCAATGCCAGCAACAGCAAAGCCAGGATGCCGGCCAGCAGGAAAAGGCCGACACCGATTTCCAGGGTGCGGTTTTGCATCAGAAATCTCCAAACATCAAGGCGGTCAGAATAAAGTCCAGGCCGAGTACTGCCAGAGAGGCATAGACCACGGTCTTGGTAGTGGCACGGCTGATCCCTTCCGAAGTGGGCTCGCAGTCGTAGCCTTGAAACACGGCAATCCAGGTCACCACGAAGGCGAACACGATGCTCTTGACAATCCCCTTCAGCACGTCGCCGTTGAAGGTCACGCTGTTCTGCATGTTGGCCCAGTAGGAGCCGTCATAGACGCCCAGCCAGTCCACCGCCACCCACGAACCGCCCCAGATGCCGACCACGCTGAAGATCATCGCCAGCAGCGGCAGGGAAATGAAGCCGGCCCACAACCGGGGCGCGACGATGTACTTGAGCGGATCGACACCGATCATTTCCAGGCTGGAAAGCTGCTCGGTGGATTTCATGTTGCCGATTTCCGCAGTCAGGGCCGAGCCGGCACGGCCGGCGAACAGCAAGGCGGTGACCACCGGCCCCAGCTCGCGCAGCAGCGTCAGGGCGACCATCTGCCCCACCGCCTGCTCGGAACCGTAGCTGGACAGGATATTGAAGCCCTGCAGCGCCAGCACCATGCCGATGAAAATCCCGGATACGACGATGATCACCAGCGACATGACACCCACGGCGTGCAACTGCCTGACCAGCAGGCCGAAACCGCCGCCGATGCCGCCACGGCCGAACAGCACGTGAAACAGAAACAGCGTCGAACGCCCGAGTACCGCGAGCACGTCGATGCCCGAACGCCCGAACAGACGAATTCTCTCGATCAATGAATGCTTGCGCATCAGCGCTTCCCCAACAGATCTGCGCGGTAATCCGGCGCCGGGTAATGGAACGGCACGGGACCATCCGGATTGCCGGTCATGAACTGGCGAATGCGCGGGTTATCGGCATTCATCAGTTCTTCGGGCGTGCCCTGGCCCAGCACCTGCCCGTCCCCCACCACATACAGGTAGTCGGCGATGCTCGCGGTTTCCGCCAGGTCATGGGAGACGACGATGCTGGTGATGCCCAGGGCATCGTTGAGCAGGCGGATCAGCCGCACCAGCACGCCCATGGCGATCGGGTCCTGGCCGACGAACGGCTCGTCGTACATGAGGATCTGCGGATCCAGCGCGATCGCCCGTGCCAGGGCCACGCGCCGCTTCATGCCGCCGGAAAGCTCGTCGGGCATCAGGTCGACCGCGCCGCGCAGGCCAACGGCCTGCAGTTTCAGCAGGACGATGTCGCGAATCATCTCCTCCGGCAGCTCGGTGTGCACCCGCAGCGGAAAGGCGACGTTCTCGAAGACATCCAGATCGGTGAACAGCGCCCCGCTCTGGAACAGCACACCCATGTGCTTGCGCGAGTCGAACAGGTCGCTGCGCGACAGCGCCGGCAGGTTCCGGCCGTTGACCCAGACCTCGCCGCTGTTGGGGCGCAACTGCGCGCCCATCAACCGCAACAGGGTGGTCTTGCCACATCCGGAGGGCCCCATGATGCCGGTGACCTTGCCCCGCGGAATGCGAATATCGACATTATTGAAGATGCTGCGCGCGCCGCGCTTGAAGGTAACCCCCTTCAGCTCGACCGCGTAGGCGTTATCGACGCTCATCTAGACTCCTTGCGATGCAGCCTCTGTCTCGGACACCAGGCCCCTGTAAAAAGAGGTGCGCACATCCTGAGCGGGCCGAACTGGTCGCGAACTATATCACTGCTGATACGAGCCGCCCAAGGCCGAAGCCGCGCTTGTTCAGGCGAGGGACAGTCGGTTTTGACACACACCCGAGCGAAAACTGACAGCCGCCTCCTACACCCACGGCGTAAAGAGCAACGATCAAGCGTGAGGGAATTGCTCATTACCGCTATAATCGCGCCTTTTCATCGGGCTATACGATTTCTGACATGAGCCAATCCAGCGACCTGATTCAATCGGCACAACGCACCATCCGCCTCGAAGTAGAAGCCGTGGAAGGCTTGTTGGCCCACATCGACGCAGATTTCGTACGCGCTTGCGAGATGATTCTGGCCAGCAAAGGCCGCGTGGTCGTGCTCGGCATGGGCAAGTCCGGGCACATCGGCAACAAGATCGCCGCGACCCTGGCGAGCACCGGCACCCCGGCCTTCTTCGTCCACCCGGCCGAGGCCAGCCACGGCGACATGGGCATGATCACCCGCGATGACGTCATCCTGGCCCTGTCGAACTCCGGCTCGACCTCGGAAATAGTCACCCTGCTGCCGCTGATCAAGCGCCTGGGCATCCAGCTGATCAGCCTGACCGGCAACCCGGACTCGCCGCTGGCCAAGGCCGCCGAAGTCAACCTCAACGCCCGCATCGAACACGAGGCCTGCCCGCTGAACCTGGCACCCACCTCGTCGACCACCGCAGCCCTGGTGATGGGCGATGCCCTGGCCGTCGCCCTGCTCGAAGCCCGTGGTTTCACCGCCGAAGACTTCGCGTTCTCCCATCCGGGCGGTGCCCTGGGGCGGCGCCTGCTGCTGAAAGTGGAAAACGTCATGCACGCCGGCGACGAGTTGCCACAGGTACTGCGCGGTACCCTGCTGAAAAACGCGCTGATGGAAATGACTCGCAAGGGCCTGGGCATGACCGTGATCGTCGAAGCCGACGGTCGCCTCGCCGGGATCTTCACCGATGGCGACCTGCGTCGCACCCTGGATCGCACCATCGACATCCACAGCGCCCTGATCGAAGAGGTCATGACCCCTCACGGCAAGACCGCCCGGGCCGAGATGCTCGCCGCCGAGGCCCTGAAGATCATGGAAGACCATAAAATCAGCGCCCTGGTGGTGGTCGATGACGAGGATCGCCCGGTCGGCGCCTTGAACATGCACGACCTGCTGCGCGCCGGAGTAATGTAAATGAGCACTGATCTGCTGCAACGCGGCAAGAACATCAAGCTGGCGGTATTCGACGTCGACGGCGTCCTTACCGACGGTCGCCTGTACTTCCTCGAGGATGGCAGCGAGTTCAAGTCGTTCAGCACCCTGGACGGCCAGGGTATCAAGATGCTGATGGCGGCTGGCGTGCAAACCGCTATCATCAGCGGCCGCAAGACCGTGCTGGTCGAGCGACGCGCCAGGAACCTGGGCATCCCCCATGTGTTCCAGGGCCGCGAAGACAAGCTGGTGGTGCTTGACGCCCTGCTCGCCCAACTCGGCCTAGACTATGAACAGGTCGCCTATCTGGGCGACGACCTGCCTGACCTGCCGGTGATCCGCCGCGTCGGCCTGGGCATGGCCGTGGCCAATGCCGCGAGCTTCGTGCGCGAACACGCCCACGGCGTGACCCAGGCACGTGGCGGCGAGGGCGCCGCGCGCGAATTCTGCGAGCTGATCCTGCGCGCCCAGGACAGCCTTGAAGCGGCCCACGCCGCCTACCTGTAGAGCCTTTTATGCTGAACAAGAAGATTCGCAACATTCTGCTGTTCGGAGTCATTGCCGCCCTGTTCGCGGCCGTTGGCTACTGGAACATCAGCCCGGAACGCTTCCTGGAACAGACGGCCGCACCGGTGGACAACAATGCCATCGACTACTATGCGATCAATGCCCATAGCGTCCAGTACATGCCCGACGGCAAGGTGCAGTACGACATGACCGGTGACAAGGTCGAGCATCTCAAGGTTTCCGACGTCACCCTGGTGACCAAGCCGGACCTGCAGGTCTACCGCGGCACCGCGTTCCCCTGGCACGTCCAGAGCGAACGCGCCGAGGTCAACCCGGACGGCACCGAGGTCGAGCTGATCGACTCGGTGCGGGTCGCGCGCACCGACGAAAAACAGCGCCATGTCATCATTACCACGACCCGGATGACAGTATTCCCACAGAAGCAATATGCGCAGACCGAGCAAGCCGTTAGAATCGACGGCCCCAACGGCGTGACCACGGGCAAGGGCATGAAAGCCTATCTGGAAGAAAGCAGGATGCACCTGCTATCGAACGTAAGAGGACAGTATGAGTCTCGTTAAAACCCTCCCTATTTTGCTCAGCCTGGGCGCAGCACTGGGAAGCGTGAGCGCCTGGGCTCTGCCGAACGACAGCGAGCAGCCCATCCGCATTCAAGCTGACGACGCTCAACTGGATGACAAGCAGGGCATCGCCACCTACAAGGGCGACGTCATCATCACTCAGGGTTCGATGATCGTTAAGGGCAACACCGTGACGCTCACCCGGACCAAGGACGGCGCCATCGACGTGGTGACCTCCGTGGGCAACCTGGCCTACTTCGAGCAGAAGCAGAAAGCCACCGACCCGCAGCCGGTCCGCGGCTACGGCAAGACCATCCAGTACCATGCCCAGCAGAACCGCATCGTCCTGATCGACCAGGCCAAGGTGGTCAACGAAGGCAACACCACCGAAGGCGAGAAGATCGTCTACGACACGGTGAAACAGGTGGCAACCGCCGGTCGCGCCAACGGCAGCCCGATCACCACGCCGCGCCAGCGCATCGACATGGTTATCCAGCCGAAAAAGAAAACTGACGAGCACAAGGCCCAGTAATGGCAATTCTGAAAGCCCAGCATCTGGCCAAGGCCTATAAAAGTCGCCAGGTCGTGCGTGACGTCAGCCTGTCGATCGAAAGCGGACAGATCGTCGGCCTGCTCGGCCCCAACGGTGCTGGCAAGACCACCTGTTTCTACATGATCGTCGGCCTGGTCCAGGCCGACCAGGGTCGCGTGCTGATCGACGACCAGGACGTCAGCCACCAGCCGATGCACGGCCGCGCCCGCGCCGGGATCGGCTATCTGCCCCAGGAAGCCTCGATTTTCCGCAAGCTGTCGGTGGCCGACAACATCATGGCGATCCTCGAGACCCGCAAGGACCTCGACAAGGCCGCCCGTCGCAAGGAGCTGGAAAGCCTGCTGCAGGAATTCCATATCAGCCACATCCGTGACAACCTCGGCATGAGCCTGTCCGGTGGTGAACGACGCCGCGTGGAAATCGCCCGTGCCCTGGCCACCGCGCCGAAGTTCATCCTGCTGGACGAACCGTTCGCCGGTGTCGACCCGATTTCCGTGGGCGACATCAAGCAGATCATCCATCACCTCAAGGCCAAGGGCATCGGTGTACTGATCACCGACCACAACGTCCGCGAGACCCTGGATATCTGTGAGACCGCCTATATCGTCAACGATGGACAACTGATCGCCGAAGGCGATTCGCAAACCATCCTGGCCAACGAACTGGTCAAGGAAGTCTATCTGGGCCACGAGTTCCGCCTGTAAGCATCGGGGAACCCAATACCCGCCTGAGCGCATGAGTTTTCGATAAGAACCACCGCTTTTTCCGGCTTTTTATTGTTACAGCGCTCTAGGCAAACACTCCGGTTTCGGGCATATAATTTGCTTATGTTTGGCGCTCCGGCGCCCTGTAGTGGATGGCGCATGCGCGCCGGCAAATAAGGTGTTAAGCCCCTGCCATGAAACCATCGCTAGTCCTTAAAATGGGCCAGCAGCTGACGATGACGCCGCAGCTGCAACAGGCCATCCGCCTGCTCCAATTGTCGACCCTGGATCTTCAGCAGGAAATCCAGGAAGCCCTGGAATCCAATCCGATGCTCGAACGCCAGGAAGAAGGCGACGACTTCGATAACAGCGATCCAATGGCCGACAAGGCCGAGCAGAACACCACGCCCGAAATCCCGGAAACCTCCTACCAGCAGGAAACCGCCCCCACCGTCGACAACATCGACGAAGGCGAGTGGAGCGAACGCATTCCCAACGAACTCCCGGTCGACACCGCCTGGGAGGACGTCTACCAGACCAGCGCCAGCAGCCTGCCCGGCAACGATGACGACGAGTGGGACTTCACCACCCGCACCTCGGCCGGCGAAAGCCTGCAAAGCCACCTGCTGTGGCAACTGAACCTGGCTCCGATGTCCGACACCGATCGCCTGATCGCCGTGACCCTGATCGACTGCATCAACAACCAGGGCTACCTGGACGAGACCCTCGAAGAGATTCTCGAAGCGTTCGACCCGGAGCTGGACATCGAACTCGACGAGATCGAGGCCGTCCTGCATCGCATCCAGCAGTTCGAGCCCGCCGGCATCGGCGCGCGCAACCTCGGCGAATGCCTGCTGCTGCAACTGCGCCAGCTGCCGGCCAAGACCCCCTGGCTGAACGAGGCCAAGCGCCTGGTCACCGATTTCATCGACCTGCTGGGCAGCCGCGACTACAGTCAGCTGATGCGGCGCATGAAACTCAAGGAAGACGAACTGCGCCAGGTCATCGAACTGGTACAGAGCCTCAACCCGCGCCCCGGCTCGCAGATCGAGTCGACCGAAGCCGAGTACGTGGTCCCCGACGTGATCGTGCGCAAGGACAACGAACGCTGGCTGGTGGAACTGAACCAGGAATCGGTGCCACGCCTGCGGGTCAACCCGCAGTATGCCGGCTTCGTCCGCCGTGCCGACACCAGTGCCGACAACACCTTCATGCGCAACCAGTTGCAGGAGGCGCGCTGGTTCATCAAGAGCCTGCAGAGCCGCAACGAGACACTGATGAAGGTCGCCACCCAGATCGTCGAGCATCAGCGCGGTTTCCTGGAGTACGGCGACGAGGCGATGAAGCCGCTGGTGCTGCACGACATCGCCGAAGCGGTGGGCATGCACGAGTCGACCATTTCCCGGGTCACCACCCAGAAATTCATGCATACCCCCCGCGGTATCTACGAACTGAAATACTTTTTCTCCAGCCACGTCAGCACTTCCGAAGGCGGCGAATGCTCGTCCACGGCGATCCGCGCAATCATCAAGAAACTGGTGGCGGCGGAAAATCAGAAAAAGCCGTTGAGTGACAGCAAGATCGCTGGTTTACTGGAGGCACAAGGCATTCAGGTCGCCCGTCGTACCGTCGCCAAGTACCGCGAGTCCCTCGGAATCGCGCCTTCCAGCGAACGGAAGCGGTTGATGTAACCGCCGGGCGTGCCACAGCGTTCCAGTGGCAAGCCATCAGGCTTGCCGCTTTATGCACTGGCAACGAAGGAGAAGCTGTATGCAAGTCAACATCAGTGGACACCAACTGGAAGTGACCGAACCACTGCGTGTCTATATCGGTGAAAAACTCGACCGATTGGAACGCCACTTCGACAAGATCACCAACGTACAGGTGACAATGGCCGTCGAGAAACTGAAGCAGAAAATCGAGGCCACTTTGCATATCCACGGCGGCGAGGTGGTTGCCAATGCAGAACATGACGACATGTATGCAGCAATCGACCTGCTGACCGACAAGCTCGACCGCCAACTGAAAAAGCACAAGGAAAAGAACCTGCACCTGCTCCAAGGTACGGGTCGTTAACATCCTCCCATGATTCGACTTGAAAATATCCTGACCCCCGGCCGTTCCCTGGTGAACGTGCCGGGCGGCAGTAAAAAGCGTGCACTCGAACAAATTGCCAACCTGATCAGCCGCGAAGTGCCCGATCTGGAGATGCAGGATGTCTACGAGAGCCTGATCGCCCGTGAAAAACTCGGCTCCACCGGCTTTGGCAATGGCATCGCCATCCCCCACTGCCGGCTCAAGGGCTGCGAAGCGCCCATCAGTGCCCTGATGCACCTGGACGCCCCTATCGATTTCGACGCCATCGACGGCGCCCCGGTCGACCTGCTGTTCGTGCTGCTGGTCCCGCAGGCTGCCACCGATGCGCACCTGGAACTGCTCCGGCAGATTGCCAGCATGCTGGACCGCAAGGAGGTGCGCGACCGCCTGCGTAGCGCACCAAGCAATGAAGCCCTGTATCAGGTTGTCCTGGACGTGCAGAACGGTCAGTAACCATGCGCTTGATCATCGTCAGCGGCCGCTCCGGCTCAGGTAAAAGCACCGCCCTCGACGTACTCGAGGACAGCGGCTATTACTGCATCGACAACCTGCCGGCCGGGTTGCTGCCGGAACTGGCCGAACGGGCGTTGATCCATACCGAGCTGGCGCAACCGCTGGTCGCCGTGTCCATCGACGCGCGCAACCTGCCCAGCCACCTGTCACGTTTCCCCGAACTGCTGGACGAAGTCCGCGGCCGACATATCCAGTGCGACGTGCTGTACCTGGATGCCGATGAGGAAACCCTGCTCAAGCGTTTCTCCGAGACCCGTCGACGCCACCCCCTGAGCAGCGCCAACCGCTCGCTGGCCGAAGCCATCCGCGACGAGAGCAACCTGCTGGGGCCGATTGCCGACCTGGCGGACCTCAAGGTCAACACCACCAATCTCAACCTCTATCAGTTGCGCGATACCATCAAGCTGCGGCTGCTGAACCAGCCGGAACCGGGCACCGCATTTCTGGTAGAATCGTTCGGCTTCAAGCGCGGCATGCCGGTGGACGCCGACCTGGTGTTCGACGTGCGCTGCCTGCCCAACCCGTATTGGAAACCGGAACTGCGCGAGCAGTCCGGGCTCGACCAGCCGGTAGCCGAATACCTCGCCGCACAGCCGGACGTCGAGGAGATGTTCCAGGACATTTCCAGCTACCTGCTCAAATGGTTGCCACGCTTCGCCGCCAGCAACCGTGCTTACGTCACCATTGCCATTGGCTGCACCGGCGGGCACCACCGCTCCGTCTACCTGACCGAGCGCCTGGGTCAGTTGTTGCAGCAGTCCCTGAAGAACGTCCAGGTCCGCCACCGCGACCTTAGCTGAAAGGATCACCATCGCGATGCCCGCTCTGGAAATCGAAATCATCAACAAGCTGGGCCTGCATGCCCGCGCTTCAGCGAAGTTCGTCGGCGTTGCCGGCCAGTATCCCTGCCAGATCCGGGTCGGGCGCACGCCCGAAAGCATGGTCGACGGCAAGAGCATCATGGCCATGATGATGCTGGCTGCGGGCAAGGGCACCCGGATCCACATAAAGACCGAAGGCGAACAGGAAGACGAGGCCATGGCGGCGTTGGTGGCGTTGATCAACAACTACTTCGACGAAGGCGAATAACCCCCCGGCAGAGCGGGCAAGCCCGCTCCCCCATCAGCGGTGGGTAAGCAGGCCTGCCTGCAGCGGATAACCTGCCGCTGATCAGGCACCCGCCAGCCAGCCGAACAACCGGGCAACGAGCAGCACCACTCCAGCCAGCAACAACAGCCAGCCAACTCCCTGGCGAAAGCGTCGCCCTCTGCTCATTGCCACGGTATCTGTCTCCATCATCGGCTCTGGATCTTGTGGGTAGTGTGTTTTACGCCAGGGCCGCGAGATAACGCCGTTCGACTTCCGGCCAGTTGATCACATTGTAGAAAGCATTGATGTATTCCGGGCGACGGTTCTGGTACAGCAGGTAATAGGCATGCTCCCAGACGTCCAGGCCGAGGATCGGCGTATTGCCGTTCATCAGCGGACTGTCCTGGTTGCCACTGCTCTCGACCACCAGTTTTTTCTCCGGCGTCACGCTCAGCCACGCCCAGCCGCTGCCAAAACGCGTCAGCGCGGCCTTGGTGAAGGCTTCCTTGAACGCCTCGAAGCCGCCCAGTTGCTCGTCGATGGCCCGTCCCAGCGCCGCCTCCGGCTCGCCGCCCCCCAGCGGGCTCATCACCGCCCAGAACAGCGAGTGGTTGGCATGGCCGCCACCATGGTTGATCACGGCCGGACGCATGTTCTCCGGCAACTGGCCAACCGCGGCCACCAGCGCCTCGACAGGCCAGTCGGCCCACTGCGACCCCTCGACAGCCGCATTGAGGTTGGTGACGTAGGTCTGGTGGTGCCTGGTGTAGTGGATCTCCATGGTCTTGGCATCGATATGCGGTTCCAGGGCGTCGTAGCTGTAGGGCAGCGCAGGCAAGGCGTAGGGCATTTCAATGAACTCCATGTTGATGACTCGACGGGACAGCGCCCGAGGAGGCCGTCCGGCTGTGCAGCAGGCGGCTGGTGCGGGGGTACTCGCCGTACTCGCTGATGAAGGCCAGCAGTTCGACGTAGGTTTTGCTGCTCTGGTGCAGCGCCGCCTCACGCAGCGCGACGGGAAGCCGAGTGTCCTGCATCGCCTGCAACAGGCGCTGGTGAATGGCGCACAGGTACTCGACGCTCTCTTCCGGCTGATTGAGGCGCAGGTGCAGGTCCGCCAGGTTGTGGTGGGAAATCACGCAGGCGGCCACCGCCTCCTCGGCATCCGGCCAGCGCTCGAACAACACCTGCGCCAGGGCCAGGGCCTGCAGGTAGTGCTCGCGGGCATCGACCAGCTCGCCAAGGTTGAAATGGCGATTGGCCCTTTCGATTGTGCGTCTCCAGTGTTCCATGACGAACCTCCAGACAATGCAGTGGATTACACGCCACCGGCCGTGAGCTTTTCCGGATCCAGCAGGGTTTCCAGTTGGCTACGGGGCAGATCGGTATGTTCGAGCGCCACCTCGATGATCGGCCGACCTTGCTGATAGGCCTTCTTGGCAATCTCGGCGGCTTTCTGGTAACCGATGATCGGGTTCAGCGCGGTGACCAGGATCGGGTTGCGCGACAGCGCCTCCTTGAGCTTGGCCTCGTTGACCTTGAAGCTGGCGATGGCCTTGTCGGCCAGCAGACGACTGGCATTGGCCAGCAGCTCGATGCTGCCCAGCAGGTTGTGGGCAATGATCGGCAGCATCACGTTCAGTTCGAAGTTGCCCGACTGGCCGGCCACGGCAATCGTCGCGTCGTTGCCGATCACCTGGGCGGCGACCATCGCGGTCGCTTCCGGAATCACCGGATTGACCTTGCCCGGCATGATCGACGAACCGGGCTGCAGGGCCTCCAGCTCGATCTCGGCCAGGCCGGCCAGCGGGCCGGAGTTCATCCAGCGCAGGTCGTTGGCGATCTTCATCAGCGACACCGCGGTCGTCTTCAACTGGCCGGAAACGGCGACCGCGGTATCCTGGGAGCCGATCAGGGCGAACAGGTTGCCACCTGGCGTGAACGGTACACGGGTCAAGGCGCTCAGTTGGCGACTGAACAGTTCGGCGAACTGTGGGTGCGCGTTGATCCCGGTACCCACCGCGGTACCGCCCTGGGCCAGGGATTGCAGGCTGGGCAGCAGGTTCTGCAGATGCAGGACGTTGGCCTTGAGCTGTGCCGCCCAGCCATCGAGCACCTGGCTCAGACGCACCGGCATGGCGTCCATCAGGTGGGTGCGACCGGTCTTGATGAACGGATGAACCTGCTCCGCCTTGGCCTCGGTGACCCGCACCAGGTGCGCCAGGGCCGGCAACAGTTGCTCGTGCAGGGCCAGTGCGGCGCTGACATGGATGGTGGTGGGGATGATGTCGTTGCTGCTTTGGCCGCAGTTGACATGGTCATTGGGGTTGACCGGCTCACCCAGCAGACGGCTGGCGAGGGTCGCGATCACCTCGTTGGCGTTCATGTTGGAGCTGGTGCCGGAGCCGGTCTGATAGATATCCACCGGGAAGTGCAGCATGAAATCGCCTTCGAGCAGGCCCTGGCAGGCATCGACGATGGCCTTGCCCTGGGCTGCGCTCAGTTGCCTGAGTTCGACGTTGGCCTGAGCCGCAGCCGCCTTGGCCAGGATCAGGGCACGAATGAACTGCGTCGGCATGCGCTGGTGGCTGATGGGGAAGTTGTCCACGGCACGCTGGGTCTGGGCGCCATACAGGGCTTCCGCCGGCACCTGCAGTTCGCCCATGCTGTCGCGTTCGATACGGGTATTACTCATCGGGAAATCCTTGCACCAGTTCAGTCAGGGGAATGGAAGGCAGCAGCGAGCAGTTCGCCAACTGCCAGGCAAAGCTTTGCCAGCGGCGCAGCCGGCAATTGCACAGCGCCTGGCGCTCCAGATCGCGCAACGGCCGCCAGGCCTGGTCCAGGCATAACGACCGCCAGTGCCAGGGCAACGCGGTATCGGTGGCCGTATCGAGCAGCAGGCGAAAGGACGTTGCAGCGATGGTCCAGGGTGAAGTGGGTGTGCAACAGGCCAGGTAGCGGCCCTCGGCGAGGTAATGGTCGATCAGCCGGGGCTCGTCCGGCAGCAGTGCGCAGCGGACCTGGCGGCTCATCCAGCGCCAGCTGTCCAGATAGGGTTGCTCATGCAAGGCAGAACTCATGACCCAGGCTCATTCGATAATGAGATTTATTATTATACGATATTGATAATCAACACAACGCTTGCAAAACGGGCCTGTCCCCCCTCATTGAGGGACAGGCTTCCTCAGCGTGGCGTCGGCACAAAAAAAGGCGCGTCGCTTGAGCGACGCGCCTTTTCGTTCGGGTTGCGGCGGTGGATCAGCTACCGGCGACAGTCATCCGCTCGATCAGCACCGAGCCGGTGCGGATGTTGCTGCGCAGCTCGAGATCGCTGCCCACGGCGACGATCTGCTTGAACATGTCGCGCAGGTTGCCGGCAATGGTCACTTCCTGAACCGGGAACTGGATCTCGCCATTCTCCACCCAGAAACCGGCCGCTCCACGGGAATAGTCCCCGGTGACCATATTCAGTCCATGCCCCATCAGCTCGGTCACCAACAGGCCGCGCCCCATTCGGCGAATCAGGGCATCCTGGTCCTCGACCCCATGGGTGACGAACAGGTTGTGCACGCCGCCGGCGTTGGCGGTGCTCGGCAGGCCGAGCTTGCGTCCCGAGTAGGTGCCCAGCACATAGGACACCAACGTGCCATTCTCGACGAACGGCTTGGCATAGGTCGCCAGGCCATCGCTGTCGAAGGCCGAACTGCTCATGGCCCGCATCAGGTGCGGACGCTCATCGATGGTCAGCCACTGCGGGAACAGCCGTTGCCCCAACGCGCCCTCGAGGAACGACGACTTGCGATACAGGTTGCCGCCGGAAATCGCCGACAGGAAACTGCCGAACAACCCACCGGCCAGTTCCGCCGAAAACAGCACCGGCACTTCGCAGGTCGGCACCGGACGCGCGCCCAGGCGGCTGGCCGCCCGCTGCGCGGCCTTGCGGCCAATGCTGACGGCGTCGGCCAGCAGCTCGCCCTGGCGATTGACGTCGTACCAGTAGTCACGCTGCATCTGCCCATCGCCTTCGGCGATCATCACACAGCTGAGGCTATGGCGCGTCGACGCCGAGCCGGCGATGAAACCGTGGCTGTTACCGTACACCCGGCACCCCTGGGACGTGCTCAGGGTGGTGCCGTCGGCGTTACGGATCCGACTGTCGGCGTCGAAGGCCGCCGCTTCACAGATCAGCGCCCGCTCGATCGCCTGCTCCGGGGTGATGTTCCATTCGTGGAACAGGTCGAAATCCTTGATTTGCTTGGCCATCAGGGCCGCATCGGCCAGCCCGGAGCACTCGTCCTCGGAGGTGTGCCTGGCGATGGCCAACGCCGCCGCGACGGTTTCGCGAATGGCCTCGGCGCCACTGGCCGAAGTGCTGGCCGAGCCCTTGCGCTGCCCCACGTACAAGGTGATACCGAAGCCCTGGTCACGGTTGAACTCGACCGTTTCCACTTCCCGCTGGCGCACCGACGTCGACAGCCCCTGCTCCACGGACACCGCCACCTCACAGGCACTGGCCCCCTGGCGCCTGGCCTCGGCAAGAATCTGCTCGACCTGCTCCTGCAGGGCCGGCAAGGCCTGCGGGCCAACGCTTTGTGCTGCGCTCATGGTCTTCTCCACTCAGCTTTCTCCACTCAAATGCAGCTTTCAGTCACGCTCATCGAACGAGCGGGCCGGACAAGCGGCCCCCGACTGGTTATCATGGCGGCGTTTCTTTGCGGACTGCCACCATGGTTGATTCTTACGACGACTCCCTCGATGGGGAGAAAAGCAAATCCCAGGTCAAACGCGAGCTGCATGCTCTGGTTGATCTCGGTGAGCGACTGACCACACTCAAGCCTGACCTGCTGGCAAAACTGCCACTGACCGACGGCTTGCGCCGTGCCCTGGCCGATGCGCCGAAGCACACCGCGCATATCGCGCGCAAACGACACATCCTGTTCATCGGCAAGCTGATGCGCGACCAGGACATCGACGCCATCCGGGTGGTGCTCGACCAGGTCGATGCCTCCACCAAGCAGTACAATGAACGCTTCCATAACCTCGAACGCTGGCGCGATCGCCTGATCACGGGCAACGACGACGTCCTGGAAAAGTTCGTCAGCGAGTACCCCGAGGCGGACCGCCAGCAACTGCGCTCGCTGATCCGCCAGGCCCAGCACGAACTGGCACACAACAAGCCACCGGCTTCCAGCCGTAAAGTCTTCAAGTACATCCGGGAGCTGGACGACACCCAACGCGGCCTGCGCTGAGTGTCGACCTGGGTGGGCCGGCAAGCGGCTCACCCAAGCGCTCCGGCCCCTACGCGCCCGTGCCGCCCACGGTGATCGCGTCGATCTTCAGGGTCGGCTGGCCAACACCCACCGGCACCGACTGCCCATCCTTGCCACACGTGCCCACACCACTGTCCAGTGCCAGGTCGTTGCCAACCATCGACACCCGGCTCATGGCTTCCGGCCCATTGCCGATCAGCGTCGCCCCCTTGACCGGCGCAGTGATCCTGCCGTCCTCGATCAGGTAGGCCTCGCTGGTAGAGAACACGAACTTGCCGCTGGTGATATCGACCTGGCCGCCGCCGAGGTTGGCGCAGTAGATCCCCTTCTTCACCGAGGCGATGATTTCCGCCGGGTCGCTTTCGCCGCCGAGCATGTAGGTGTTGGTCATGCGTGGCATCGGCAGGTGCGCATAGGATTCGCGGCGGCCGTTGCCGGTACGGGCGACGCCCATCAGGCGGGCATTGAGCTTGTCCTGCATGTAGCCCTTGAGCACGCCGTTCTCGATCAGCGTGGTGCATTCGGTCGCAGTGCCCTCGTCATCGACGCTCAGCGAGCCGCGACGGCCGGCCAGGGTGCCGTCATCGACGATGGTGCACAGGCTCGAAGCGACCCTTTCGCCCATCCGTCCGCTGTAGGCCGAACTGCCCTTGCGATTGAAATCGCCTTCCAGGCCGTGGCCGACCGCCTCGTGCAGCAGGACGCCAGACCAGCCGGAACCGAGCACCACCGGCAGTGTACCGGCCGGAGCGGGGATCGCTTCCAGGTTGACCAGCGCCTGGCGCAAGGCCTCGCGGGCATACCCCATGGCACGGTCTTCACTGAGGAAATAACGGTAGTCGGTACGCCCGCCACCACCGTGGCCACCCCGCTCGCGCCGGCCATTGTGCTCGACGATCACGCTGACGTTGAAACGCACCAGCGGTCGTACGTCCGCCGCCAGGCCACCGTCGGTAGAGGCCACCAGAATGCGCTCCCAGACGCCGGCCATGCTCACCGAAACCTGCTGGATACGCGGGTCGAGGGCGCGAGTGGCGACGTCGATGCGCTTGAGCAGTTCGACTTTCTCGGCGCGGGTCAGGACGTCCAGCGGATTGTCCGGTGCATAGAGTTGTGCCACGTCCTGGGCGGAGAACGCCTGCACCCGGCCGTTCTGCCCGGCACGGGAGATCGAACGGGCCGCACGCGCGGCTGCGCCCAGGGCGTCGAGGGTGATGGCGTTGCTATAGGCGAAGCCGGTCTTTTCCCCGGATTGCGCGCGTACGCCGACACCCTGGTCCAGGTTGAAGCTGCCTTCCTTGACGATACCGTCTTCGAGCGCCCAGGACTCGGAAATCTGCCCCTGGAAATACAGGTCGGCGGCGTCGATGCCGGGCCCGGCCAGGTCACCCAGGACCGATTGAAGGTTTTCGATGGTCACGCCACCCGGCGCCAACAGGTGTTCGCTGACTGAGGACAACAACTCGCTCATAGGTTTTGCGCCTTATTTCGTCATTGCGATGCAGGTCGCTGCGCGCCCTGCGAGAAAAAGCGCCGGTGACTCGCCACCGGCATCCGCGCCCGGATGGACGCCTGTTCATTACTGTCACGCTCGGCCAGCAACACCGCTTCGCCCTGATCCTGCCGGGCGAGGACACGCCCCCACGGATCGACGATCGCCGCATGCCCGAAGGTCTCGCGCGGCCCCGGATGCACGCCGCCCTGGGCAGCCGCCAGCAGATAGCACTGGGTCTCGATGGCACGGGCACGAATCAGCACGTCCCAATGCGCCGCACCGGTCACTGCGGTGAAGGCCGAGGGCGCGGTGATCAGTTCCGCACCGGCCAGCCGCAGTTCGCTGTACAGCTCGGGGAAGCGCAGGTCATAGCACACGCTCAGGCCCAGACGCCCCACCGGCGTATCGGCCACCACTACCCGGCTACCATGAGCATAGTCATCGGATTCACGATAACGACCCCGATTGTCCGCCACGTCCACATCGAACAGGTGCAGCTTGTCGTAGCGGGCCACCGTTTCGCCCTGGTCATCGACCAGCAACGAGCAGGCATTGGACTTGGCATCCGGCTGGCCGACCGGCGGCAACGGCAGGGTACCCGCGACAATCCATAACCTGAGGTCGCGCGCGACCTGTTTCAACCACGGCAGGATCGGCCCCTCGCCCAGCGCCTCGGCCCGGCCGATCGCGGCGACGTCACGACGGCCCATGGCGGCGAAGTTTTCCGGCAACACCGCCAGTCGCGCACCGCCTTCGGCGGCCTGCTCGAGCAGGCGACGGGCCTGGGTCAGGTTGGCCAGCACATCGTCCTGGCTGACCATCTGGATGACGGAGAAAGTCATGGCACACTCCTTGGAAGACTGGCCACCATGCTACTCCATGGGGCGCTACTTGGACTTTTCAAAAGGTTTGTCGAACGTGATTTTCGGTTCTTTCCAGGGACCGGTGACGCTGTACTTCACACTGGCGAACCGCGCGACCCGGTCGCCGATCAGCTTGTCGATCAGGAACAGCGCACCACCGATGGCCGGCGCTCCGACGATCAGCGCGGCGATCGGCAGGTTGTTGGTCACCGGCAAGGTCACCAGCAGCTTGGCATCGACCCGGTCGCTGACCATGTCCAGCGTACCGTTGAGTTCCAGGTTGCTCGACGGCCCGGTCAACGTGATCGGTTCGCGGGTGACATATACGCCATCGCTGGCTACCAGCAGTCCCTTGACCCGGTCATAGCTCAGGCCCTTGCCGAGCAGGTCGGAGAAATCCAGGCGCAGGCGGCGACCGATGGAGTTGAAGTTCAGCAGACCGAACACCCGCAAGGCCTGGGCACCGCCCTCGACTTCGACGAACTGGCCCTTGCGCAGGGTCGCATCCAGGCTGCCGGAGAAACGCTTGAGCCCGACCCAGGCCGGCGAGCCGGGCCAACGGCCATCGACATCGAGGTGGAAGTCGTCGCTGGTCACGGTCGGCGCGAAGCTCCAGGCCTTGAGCACATCAGCGAGGTTCTTGCCCTCCAGGCGCCCATTGATCCAGCTGCCACTGCTGCCCGGCGCGCCTTCCCAGCCGCCATTGCCCTGCAACTGCATCCCCTTGAGGCCGAGATTGAGGTCGTTGAGCTGGATTCCCTTGGGCGTCGGCCGCACCTTCAGCGACCAGGCGCCCACCAGGTCCTGGCCCTGGAACAACTGGTCGATGGCGATATCCAGCGCCGGGATCTGCTGTGGGTCCACCGAGGCCAGCGGGTCCGGGGCATTTTCATCGGCGACCACGCTCGGGTCCGGGGCCGGCAACCGCACATAGGCCAGCTTGACGCCGATCGGGGCCCCCTTGGCATCCGGCAGCGTCACACTACCCTTGGCCTGCTGGCTGTCGATCAACAATCCCCAGGTCGAGCCACTGCGGGCCATCTGCAGGCTGACCTGGTCGAACCGGGTGCCGAAACCGCTGAGCTTATCGACCTTGAAATCCGCGCTGCTGAGCAACTGTTTGGCATTGCCACCCGGATCCTGGCCGGCATAGCGGTCGATCACCGCCTTCCACGGTTCCATGTCCAGTTCCGAGAGTACGCCACGTACCCGCAGGCCCTTGACCGTCGGCAGTTGTGCATCGCCATCGCCGAGGAACAACTCCCCCCGGCCGTCGGCGAACCTGCCGCCCGGGGCGGCAAAGGTGAAGTTCGCCAGCTCGCCATAGTCGAACCAGTAGCGCCGTTCGGCACCTTGCAGGGTCATGCGGAACACGCTGTCGCGCCCCTGGCTGGCCGGCATGCCAAAAGGAGCGGGCAGATCGACGGCCACGCCCTTGAGGTTGGAACTGATCATCAGTTGGCTGTCGGCACCGTCGAGGTTCAACTGCAGCTGGTACGGCAGGTCGCCGGATACCGGCAGCGGCTGGCTGACGCCCAGCCAATCGGTGAGTTTCCTGAGGGCCACCTGGCCCTTGGCCGTGACCCGGGTGCTGAGGCTGCCAGGCTTGCCGTCGGCACTGATCTGCGCGGTGATCGGCCGGTCGAACGCCTGGGCGCTGATGCCATCGCCACTGAGGCCCTTGTCGCTGTCGAAACGGAAATTGCCCTTGAGCTGGGTCAGTTCGAGACTCGGGTCAGCCAGCTTCAGCCGCGCCTGGTCGGTGGCGAAGTCCACCAGCACCTTGGGCTCGTCGCCCTTCTCCAGCGGAACATCCAGCCTGACCTTGCCCTGCAGGCTGCCCTCGCCCTGCCAACCGGCAAAGGTCGGGCCGGTACCGATCGGCGCCTCCTGGAGAATCTTCAGGCCATCGCCGAGACCGCCGGCAAAATTGCCGTCGAGGAACATGTGCGGCGCCTTGCCCGCGGTCGAGTGCGGGATGTTGACCATCACATCGCTGACCTGGGTATCGAGCAACTGGCCCTTGCTGGCCTTGATCCGCACCCCGCTGTCCTCGATGAACACATCGCCGTTGACCTTGCCGACATGGGGCCAACCCGGCTGGAAGGCCAGTTCGGCGTCATGGACCTTGAAGAACAGGCTGATGCTGCGTGCGGCGGCGGCGGCATCGTGGTTCAGCGAACCCTGGTACTGGAAGAAACCCTGGTCCACGGCACCGTGGAGAATCGCGGTACGCAACCATTCGTCGAGGGAGGGGCTCAACACCGCCGGCAGGTACTTGGGCGTGAAACGTCCGTCACCGTCGACCAGACCGACCCGCAGATCCATGTAGTCTTCCTGCTCCGGGGCGAAATGCAGGCGGATCAGGAAGTCGGCGGCGATCCGCCCCTCCTCGCCGAGCACCTTGATATAGGGCGCGATCAGGGTAAAGCCCTCCTGATCGAGCTTCCAGGTCAGCCGGGCGTTGGCCTGCAGGTACTGCCAGGGCTTGTTGAAGATCGGATAGAGGAACAGCGAGAAGTCCTTGCTGTCCATGCGCAACTCGCCGTGCCCCAGGTCGCCGCTGATGCTGCCGGTGACATTGCGCGCCGCCGGCGCACCGTGATAGGCGTCGAAACCGACCCGCTCGAGGTTGGCCTCGAAGCTCAGGCGACGGTCACCGGTTTCCTGTGGCCGGTAATCGAGCAACACATTGCGCAAGGCCCCGGTGACTTTCAGGTGGTCGATCACCGTGGCCAGCCCTTGCGGCAGCGGCGCCAGGCTGTCGAGCAGCGCAGTGATCGGCGTCAGGTCCAGGCGATCGGCCTGCACGTGCCACACTTCACCGCTCTTGTCGGTCGCGGCACTCTGCTGCAATTGCAGGTGGGACTCCCAGCGGGTCTCCCCCAGGTTCATCGCCAGCGAGTCGAGCAGCAGGCTAAAGCCCTGGTCGTTGCGTTGCAGATAGGCATTGAGGGCGAGGTTGTCGATTTTCGCCGGCTGGCGATCGGCGTACCCACCGCGAAACTGCGGGGCATTGAGCCGCGCCACGGCGCTCTGCACCGTGCCATCGGCCCACTTCAACCAGAATTCACCGCCGGCCTTGAGTTCGGCGATCTTCCATTTTCCGGCCAGGCTCGCCGGCAGCCAGCGCGCCCAGTCGCTCTGCGGCAGGCTCAGGTAGGCTTCGGCGGACGCATGGCGCCAGTCGCTGGGGCGCATGCGGGTCGTCAGGTTGAGCGCCAGTGGCTGGCCGTCGGGCAGGTTCAGGCGCAGATCGAGGCGCTGGCGACCGGGGCCGACGCGCAGGTTCAGGCCGACATAGGTCAGGGTCAGCGGCGACTCGCCATAAGGTTCCAGCGTCAATTGACTGTCCAGCACCGACAACTGCTCGATCACCTGCAGGCGCTTGAGCACCTGTTCAGGGTCCAGCGGCTGGTCATCAGCCGGGCGCGGCAGGCCTTCGAGGGCCCATTGCCCATCCTCGCCCTGCCTGAGGTTGAGCTGCAGCCCATGCAGTTCGAGGCGGGCGATACGCAGCTCGCGGGCCAGCAGGCTGGCGCGGATATCCGGGATCACCTGCACATGGTCCAGGCGCAGGGCCGAGCCCCCCGTACCGATCATTACATCGTGGGCCGACAGCACCGGTGCCAACCCGCTCCAGTGCCCTTCCAGGCTGCCAATGGCCAATGGCATGCCCAATGCCGCCTGCGCCCTGGTTTCGACATCGGCACGGTATTCGGCCACCAGCGGCACGAGTTGCCGCCCCAGGCTGACGTACAACGCCAGCAATACCAGCAGCAACGCACAGATGCCCAGGCTCCAGCGGGTCAACGCGGCAACAAAGCGCGACAAACGCTCCATGTCAGTGGCCCCTCAGGCAGAATTCGATGAAAAGGCCGGCTTCAGGCAGTGCGGGCAATATGTATACGGAACAGGGAATCAGAGCAGCACCACGTCGTATTGTTCCTGGGAGTACATGGTTTCGACCTGGAAACGGATGGTGCGCCCGATAAAGGCCTCCAGTTCCGCGACATTGCCCGACTCTTCATCCAGCAGCCGGTCGACGACTTTCTGGTTGGCCAATACTCTATAGCCTTCGGCCTGATAGGCACGGGCCTCGCGAAGGATTTCGCGGAAAATCTCGTAACAAACCGTCTCCGGGGTCTTCAGCTTGCCGCGCCCCTGGCAACTGCTGCACGGCTCGCACAACACCTGCTCCAGGCTTTCGCGGGTGCGCTTGCGGGTCATCTGCACCAGGCCCAGTTCGGTGATGCCGATGATGTTGGTCTTGGCGTGGTCGCGTTCCAGCTGCTTTTCCAGGGTACGCAGCACCTGGCGCTGATGCTCCTCGTCCTCCATGTCTATGAAGTCGATGATGATGATCCCGCCCAGGTTGCGCAGGCGCAGTTGGCGGGCGATCGCGGTGGCCGCCTCGAGGTTGGTCTTGAAGATGGTTTCCTCGAGGTTGCGATGACCGACGAAAGCCCCGGTATTGACGTCGATGGTGGTCATGGCTTCCGCCGGGTCGACCACCAGGTAGCCGCCGGACTTGAGCGGGACCTTGCGCTCCAGGGCCTTCTGGATCTCATCCTCGACGCCGTACAGATCGAAGATCGGTCGTTCGCCGGGGTAGTGTTCCAGGCGATCGGCGATTTCCGGCATCAGCTCGGCGACGAACTGCGTGGTTTTCTGAAAGGTTTCCCGGGAGTCGATACGGATCTTCTCGATCTTCGGGCTGACCAGGTCGCGCAGGGTGCGCAGCGCCAGACCGAGGTCCTCGTAGATGACATTGGGCGCACCGATGGTCTTGATCTGCGTACCGATCTGGTCCCAGAGGCGCCGCAGGTAACGGATGTCCATCATGATCTCGTCGGCCCCGGCGCCCTCGGCGGCGGTACGCAGGATGAAGCCGCCGGCCTCCTTGATGCCTTCCTGGGCCACGCAGTCGCTGACCACCTTCTTCAGCCGCTCACGCTCGGCTTCGTCTTCGATCTTCAGCGAAATGCCGACATGTGCGGTGCGTGGCATGTACACCAGGTAGCGCGACGGAATCGACAGCTGCGTGGTCAGGCGGGCGCCCTTGGTACCGATCGGGTCCTTGGTGACCTGCACCACCAGGCTCTGCCCTTCGTGAACCAGCGCACTGATGCTTTCCACCGCCGGGCCTTCGCGCATGGAGATTTCCGAGGCGTGGATGAACGCAGCCCGGTCCAGGCCGATATCGACGAACGCCGCCTGCATGCCCGGCAGCACCCGGACCACCTTGCCCTTGTAGATATTGCCGACGATACCGCGCTTCTGCGTCCGCTCGACATGGACCTCTTGCAACACACCGTTCTCTACCACCGCCACGCGCGATTCCATCGGCGTGATGTTGATCAGGATCTCTTCACTCATGGCTGCGTCTCGTTCAGGCGTGTTCACAATTATTGCCGTTCACTGGAGTGCGGCAATCAGCGCACGATAAGGTTTTGCCAACAGGGTATGTCGAAACGGCCAAGCAGTTCTGCGGTTTCGCACACAGGCAGGCCGACAACGCCCGAATAGCTGCCGTTCAGGCTCTCCACGAAAACCGCCGCCAGGCCTTGAATGGCATAGCTCCCGGCCTTGTCGCGGGGTTCGCCGCTGGCCCAGTAGGTGTGTGCCTCTTCTGTTTTGATAGTACGAAATTTCACGAGACTGCGAACTACCCGCGACTCGCAGCGCTCGCCGTCGAGCAACGCGATGGCTGTCAGCACTTCATGTTCGCGCCCCGACAGGGCGAGCAGCGTGGCGACCGCATCCGCTTCGTCCAGCGGCTTGCCGAGAATACGCCCATCGAGCACCACGGCGGTATCGGCGCCCAGCACACAGGCCACGACATCCGCACCGAGGGCGGCACGCCCGGCCGCAGCCTTGCCACGCGCCAGGCGCTCGACATAGGCCACGGGAGATTCGTCGCTCAGGGGTGTTTCATCGATATCGGCACTGATGGCCGTGAACGGCACACCGATCTGGGTCAGCAGTTCACGCCGACGCGGCGAGCCGGAGGCCAGGTAGAGCGGGTTCATCAGGACATCTCCTTGTCGGGGCTCGTCACGCGGATCATCAGGCACCGGGAAATGGCCGATGATTCAATCAGTTGATCTTGTAGCGCCGGCGCAATCCACGCAGCCCGAAGCTGACCCAGGGCCACAGCAGCGCGCTGACCAGGGCCGGCAGGACCAGCGCGAGAGTGGGCTGACGGTTGCCGGTCAGGGCGCTCAGCCACAGCTGGACCAACTGCGCCAGGCCGAAGATCACCAGGATCACCAGGCTCTGCTGCCACATCGGGAACATGCGCAGCCGTTGCTGCAGCGACAGCACCAGGAAGGTGATCAGCGTCAGGATCAGCGCGCTCTGCCCGAGCAGGGTGCCATAGAGCACATCTTCGGCCAGGCCGAGCAGGAACGCGGTGACCATGCCGATCTTGTGCGGCAGGTACAGCGACCAGAACGCCAGCAGCAGCGCCAGCCACAGCGGACGCAGGATTTCCATGAACTGCGGCAACGGCGAGACACTGAGCAGCAGGCCGATCAGAAAGGTCAGCCAGACGATCCAGCCGTTACGCGAAAGAGTGGCGCCCGCCATCATTCCTCCTGCCGTTGAGTGGCCGCCGGCGGCCTGCTGGCCGGCTTGGCCGCGGGTTTGGCGGTGGTCGGTTTTGGCGCCGGAGTGCTGTTGGCCGCACCCTGCGCGGCAGCGGCAGCCGCCGCGCCATGGGCGGTCGGCTTGGTCACCGGGGCCGTGGCGGCGGGCGTGGCCGGGGTCGCCGCAGGCTTGGGCACGGTCGCCGGAATCGCAGCCGCGCCTTCACCCTGCTTGTCGGCTTCCTGGGCCTGGGCCGCATCGTTGGCCCGCTCTTCCGGTGTACGGCTGTCGCTGAACACCAGCAGCAGGTAGCGGCTGCGGTTCAACGCGGCGGTCGGCACGGCGCGAACAATGGCGAACGGCTGGCCGGAGTCATGGATGACTTCCTTGACCGTCGCCACCGGGTAGCCGGCCGGGAACCGCTGGCCCAGGCCGGAACTGACCAACAGGTCGCCTTCCTTGATGTCCGCGGTATCGGCGACATGACGCAACTCCAGGCGCTCGGGGTTGCCGGTACCGCTGGCGATCGCCCGCAGACCGTTGCGGTTGACCTGTACCGGAATGCTGTGGGTGGTATCGGTCAGCAGTAGCACACGGGAGGTGTACGGCATCAACTCGACCACCTGGCCCATCAGGCCACGGGCATCGAGCACCGGTTGCCCGAGCACCACGCCATCGCGCTCGCCCTTGTTGATGATGATGCGATGGGTGAAGGGGTTGGGGTCCATGCCGATCAGTTCGGCGACCTCGACCTTCTCGTTGACCAGTGCCGAGGAGTTCAGCAGTTCGCGCAGGCGCACGTTCTGCTCGGTCAGGGCGGCCAGTTTCTGCAGGCGCCCCTGCAACAGCAGGTTCTCGGTCTGGAGTTTCTCGTTCTCGGCGACCAGTTCGGTACGGCTGCCGAACTGGCTGGCCACGCCTTGCCACAGCCGCTGCGGCAGGTCGGTGATCCAGTACGATTGCATCAGCACCAGCGAGGCCTGGCTGCGGATCGGCTTGAGCACCGTAAAGCGGGCATCGACCACCATCAGCGCAACCGACAGCACGACCAGCACCAGCAGGCGCACGCCCAATGAGGGGCCTTTGGCGAAAAGCGGTTTAATGAGCCGCTCCTCCCAGGCAAATAGACATTTTATTCATACGGCATCAAACCGGCCTGGATGCAGATTGACAGAAGATAAACGCAACAGGCAGCACTGCAAAGTGCTGCCTGTGAACGGACCGTCGTAGCGTCTGCCAGCGAACTCACTCGCTGGAGAGCAGGTCCATGGTGTGCTTGTCCATCATTTCCAGGGCACGGCCACCGCCGCGGGCCACGCAGGTCAGCGGGTCTTCGGCAACGATCACCGGCAGGCCGGTTTCCTGGGCCAGCAGCTTGTCGAGGTCACGCAGCAGTGCGCCACCACCGGTCAGCACCAGGCCGCGCTCGGCGATGTCCGAAGCCAGTTCCGGAGGCGACTGCTCCAGAGCGCTCTTGACCGCCTGGACGATGGTCGCCAGGGACTCCTGCAGCGCCTCGAGCACTTCGTTGGAGTTGAGGGTGAAGGCACGGGGTACGCCTTCGGCCAGGTTACGACCGCGGACGTCGACTTCACGGACTTCGCCGCCCGGATAGGCGGTACCGATTTCCTGCTTGATGCGCTCGGCGGTGGATTCACCGATCAGGCTGCCGTAGTTGCGACGCACGTAGGTGATGATCGCTTCGTCAAAGCGGTCGCCGCCCACACGTACGGATTCGGCATAGACCACACCGTTCAGGGAGATCAGCGCGATTTCGGTGGTACCGCCGCCGATATCGACGACCATCGAGCCACGGGCTTCTTCGACCGGCAGGCCGGCACCGATCGCGGCCGCCATCGGCTCCTCGATCAGGAACACTTCACGGGCACCGGCGCCCAGCGCCGATTCACGGATGGCGCGACGCTCGACCTGGGTCGACTTGCAGGGCACGCAGATCAGCACACGTGGGCTGGGCTGCAGGAAGCTGTTTTCGTGAACCTTGTTGATGAAGTACTGCAGCATCTTCTCGCAGACGCTGAAATCGGCAATCACACCGTCCTTCATCGGACGAATGGCGGCAATGTTGCCCGGCGTACGACCGAGCATGCGCTTGGCTTCGGTACCGACGGCGACGACACTTTTCTGGTTGCCATGGGTGCGAATCGCAACAACCGATGGCTCATTCAGGACGATACCGCGCTCGCGCACGTAAATAAGGGTGTTGGCTGTACCCAGGTCGATGGAAAGATCGCTGGAAAACATGCCACGCAGTTTCTTGAACATTGGAAAGGGACCCTGGGCAACGCGTGGGTAAAAAAGTGCGGCAAACTCTAACAACGACGGGGATTTTGGGCAAGGCGCCAATATGTTAAATTAGGCGTTTTTCCGAGCACCATCCCATACAATCGCGGCCATGTGACCGTGCAAATGCGGTAGTGTTCCACCAATCCAACATCCGGACAGCTTCCATTTTGTTTTCCACTGGAGATTCCCATGGCGCTTGACCGCTCCGACGTGGAAAAAATCGCTCACCTGGCCCGCCTGGACCTGGTCGCAGACGATATTCCACGCACCACCGAAGCCCTGAACAGCATTCTGGGTCTGGTCGACCAGATGCAGGCTGTCGATACCGACGGTATCGAACCCCTTGCCCACCCTCTGGAAGCGAGCCAGCGCCTGCGCGCCGACGCCGTGACCGAACGCAATAACCGCGAGGCCTATCAGTCCATCGCACCAGCGGTCGAAAACGGCCTGTACCTGGTTCCGAAAGTCATCGACTAAAGGGAAAGAGCCTGCAATGCATCAAATGACTCTGGCCGAGATCGCCCGTGGACTCGCCGACAAGAAGTTTTCCGCCGAAGAACTGACCCGTACCCTGCTGGCGCGCATTGCCCAGCTCGACCCGCAGGTCAACAGCTTCATCAGCCTTACCGAGGAACTGGCCCTGCAGCAGGCCAAGGCTGCCGACGTGCGTCGCGCCAATGGCGAAAGCGGTGCCCTGCTCGGCGCGCCGATCGGCCACAAGGACCTGTTCTGCACCCAGGGCGTGCGCACCAGTTGCGGCTCGAAGATGCTCGACAACTTCAAGGCACCCTACGATGCCACCGTGGTGGCCAAGCTCGCCGCCGCTGGCGCGGTGACCCTGGGCAAGACCAACATGGACGAGTTCGCCATGGGTTCAGCCAACGAGTCGAGCTACTACGGCAAGGTGAAGAACCCGTGGAACCTGGAGCACGTGCCGGGCGGTTCGTCCGGCGGTTCCGCCGCGGCCGTTGCCGCGCGCCTGCTGCCAGCCGCCACGGCGACCGACACCGGCGGCTCGATCCGCCAGCCGGCGGCGTTCACCAACCTCACCGGCCTGAAGCCGACCTACGGTCGCGTTTCGCGCTGGGGCATGATCGCCTACGCCTCCAGCCTCGACCAGGGTGGCCCGCTGGCCCGTACCGCCGAAGACTGCGCACTGCTGCTGCAGGGCATGGCCGGTTTCGACCCGCAGGACTCCACCAGCATCGATGAGCCGGTGCCGGACTACAGCGCCAGCCTGAACGACTCGCTGCAAGGCCTGCGCATCGGCGTGCCGAAGGAATACTTCAGCGCCGGTCTCGACCCGCGCATCGCCGAGCGGGTGCACGACAGCGTCAAGGCGCTGGAAAAGCTCGGTGCGGTGATCAAGGAGATCAGCCTGCCGAACAACCAGCACGCGATTCCCGCCTACTATGTGATCGCGCCGGCCGAGGCCTCCTCCAACCTGTCTCGTTTCGACGGCGTGCGCTTCGGCTATCGCTGCGAGAACCCGGTCGACCTCACCGACCTGTACAAGCGTTCCCGTGGCGAAGGCTTCGGTGCCGAAGTGCAACGCCGGATCATGGTCGGTACCTACGCCCTGTCGGCCGGCTACTACGACGCCTACTACCTCAAGGCCCAGAAGATCCGCCGCCTGATCAAGAACGACTTCATGAACGCCTTCAAGGAAGTCGACGTGATCCTCGGCCCGACCACGCCGAATCCGGCCTGGAAGATCGGTGCCAAGAACAACGATCCGGTCGCCGAGTATCTGGAAGACTTCTATACCATCACCGCCAACCTCGCGGGTCTGCCGGGCTTGTCCATGCCTGCGGGCTTCGTCGACGGCTTGCCGGTCGGCGTGCAATTGCTTGCCCCGTATTTCCAGGAAGGCCGCTTGCTCAATGTTGCGCACCAGTATCAGTTGAACACTGACTGGCACACCCGCACCCCAACCGGCTTCTGAGGAGAAACACCATGCAATGGGAAGTCGTGATCGGGCTGGAGATTCACACCCAGCTCGCCACCCAATCGAAGATTTTCTCCGGCAGCTCGACCACCTTCGGCTCCGAACCCAACACCCAGGCCAGCCTGGTCGACCTGGGCATGCCTGGCGTGCTGCCGGTGCTGAACCAGGAAGCGGTGCACATGGCGGTGCAGTTCGGCCTGGCGATCGACGCCGAGATCGGCCAGCACAACGTGTTCGCCCGCAAGAACTACTTCTACCCGGACCTGCCCAAGGGCTACCAGATCAGCCAGATGGAACTGCCGATCGTCGGCAAGGGCCACCTGGACATCACTCTGGAAGACGGTACGGTCAAGCGTATCGGCATCACCCGTGCGCACCTGGAAGAAGACGCCGGCAAGAGCCTGCACGAAGACTTCAGCGGCTCCACCGGGATCGACCTGAACCGCGCCGGTACCCCGCTGCTGGAAATCGTTTCCGAGCCGGACATGCGCAGTGCCAAGGAAGCCGTGGCCTACGTCAAGGCGATCCACGCACTGGTACGCTACCTGGGCATCTGCGACGGCAACATGGCCGAAGGCTCGCTGCGTTGCGACTGCAACGTCTCGGTACGCCCCAAGGGCCAGGCCGAGTTCGGCACACGTTGCGAGATCAAGAACGTCAACTCGTTCCGCTTCATCGAGAAGGCGATCAACTACGAAGTACAACGCCAGATCGAGCTGATCGAGGATGGCGGCAAGGTCGTCCAGCAGACTCGCCTTTACAACCCGAACACCGATACGACCAAGGCGATGCGCAGCAAGGAGGAAGCCAACGACTACCGTTACTTCCCCGACCCGGACCTGCTGCCGGTGATCATCGAGGACTCGTTCCTGGATGAAGTGCGCGCCAAGCTGCCGGAACTGCCACCGCAGAAACGCGAGCGCTTCCAGTCGCAGTACGGCCTGTCGCTGTACGATGCCAGCGTCCTGGCTTCGAGCCGCGAGCAGGCGGAGTACTTCGAACAGGTGGTCGCCATAAGCGCCGACGCCAAGCTGGCGGCCAACTGGGTCATGGTCGAGCTGGGCAGCCTGCTGAACAAGCTGGGCGTGGAAATCGACCAGGCGCCGGTCACTGCCGAACAACTGGGCGGCATGCTGCTGCGGATCAAGGACAACACTATCTCGGGCAAGATCGCCAAGACCGTGTTCGAAGCCATGGCCAACGGCGAAGGCAATGCCGACCAGGTGATCGAGGCCCGCGGCCTGAAACAGGTCACCGACAGCGGTGCGATCGAGAAGGTGCTGGACGAAGTGCTGGCGGCCAACGCCGAGCAGGTCGAGCAGTACCGTGCGGCGGACGAAGCCAAGCGCGGCAAGATGTTCGGCTTCTTCGTCGGCCAGGCGATGAAGGCCTCCAAGGGCAAGGCCAACCCGCAACAGGTGAACGAACTGCTGAAAAGCAAGCTCGAAGGCTGAGTCGGGCCAAACAGGCCCTGACACCCGCCCACTGTGGGAGCGGGCTGGCCCGCGAAGACGATGTATCCGACACATTGCATTCGCGGGCCAGCCCGCTCCCACCTATCGATCGCCCCATGCGATCTCTGTAGGGAGCGCCCCCAGATGAAACGCCTGTTCGCCGCCCTTGCCTTCCTCAGCCTGCTGGCCGGTTGTGCCACTCACGATATCGACCCGCGCGGCTACGACGAAACCGGCACGGCCTCCTATTACGGTCGCCAGCACCACGGCAAGCGCACCGCCAGCGGCGAACCCTTCAACCAGAACGGCCTGACCGCTGCCCATCGCCAACTGCCGTTCGGTACGCGGGTAAAAGTCACCAATCTTGCCAACGACCGCAGCGTCGTGGTCCGTATCAATGATCGCGGCCCGCATACCCGCGGACGCCTGATCGATGTTTCCCGACAAGCCGCCGAAGAGCTGGGCATGCTACAAAGCGGTACCGCGCGCGTGCGCGTCCAGAGCCTCAGCGACTGACCCCGGGGAGCCCCGCCATTTTCGGATTGACCCACCTGCCGATCCTGAGCCTGATCCAGCTGCTCGGCGGCCTGTTCCTGCTGGTCATCGGCGCCGAACTGCTGGTGCGCGCAGCCGTGCGCCTGGCCGCCCGCCTGCGGGTGCGGCCGCTGCTGATCGGCCTGACCGTCGTCGCCTTCGGCAGCAGCGCCCCGCAGATGGCCGTCAGCCTGCAGGCCGCCCTCCAGGAAAACGCCGACATCGCGGTCGGCAGCGTGATCGGCGGGAATATCTTCAACACCCTGGTGACCCTCGGTCTCTCGGCGCTGATCATCCCGCTGCGGGTCTCGCGCCAACTGGTGCGCCTGGACATACCGCTGATGATCGTCGCCAGCCTCATGGTCTTCGGCCTGGCCCTCAACGAAGAGCTGAGCCGCTTCGACGGTGTGCTGATGCTGCTGGTGTTTGCACTGTACCTGGGGTTGCTGCTGCGCACCTCGCAACACGGCCTGCCGCACCCTGCCCCCGTGCTGCAAACACAGCGCCGGCCTGCGCCCTGGCTCAGCAGTGCGTTCTGGATGCTGCTCGGCCTGGCCCTGCTGACCCTCGCCGGCCACCTGCTGCTCGATGCCGCCGTCGAAGTGGCCACGGAACTGGGCCTGTCGGAAAGGATCATCGGCCTGACCGTGGTCGCGGTCGGCACCTCCCTGCCGCAATTGGCCACGTCGCTGATCGCCGCCATCCGCGGCCAGCGCGATATCGCCGTCGGCAACGTGATCGGCGGCAACCTGTTCAATCTGCTGGGCGTGCTCGGCGTGACCGCGCTGATCGCCCCGCAACCGCTGTCGGTCTCGCCCAACGCGTTGTCGTTCGACCTGCCGGTAATGCTCGCCGTCGCGGCCTTGTGCTGGCCGGTATTCTACTCCGGCTATCGCATCACCCGTGCCGAGGGCCTGCTGTTTCTCGGCCTGTACCTGGCCTACGGGCTGCACGTGGTGTGGTTCACCACCGGCATGCCGATGGCGGTGCGGCTGGAACACCTGATGCTGTTCTTCATCCTGCCGGCGCTGCTGGTGTATCTGCTGTTCAGTACGCTGCGAGCCTGGCGTCGCCAACATCCCTAGGAGCCACTGCAATGAGCGATCAGAAAAAAACCGGTGTCGAAATGCGTCGTCAGGTCATGGGCGATGCCTTCGTCGACCGCGCCCTGGGTAATGCCACCGAGTTCAGCCAGCCCCTGCAGGACTTCGTCAACGAACACGCCTGGGGCGGCGTCTGGAACCGTGACGGCCTGCCGCTCAAGACCCGCAGCCTGATCACCCTCGCCGCGCTGACCGCGCTCAAGTGCCCGCAGGAGCTCAAGGGCCACGTGCGCGGCGCCCTGAACAACGGCTGCACGGTGGAAGAGATTCGCGAGGCACTGCTGCACTGCGCGGTGTACGCCGGCGTACCGGCGGCGATCGATGCGTTCCGCGCCGCGCAGGAAGTGATCGACGCCTACCAGAAAGCCGACTGAGCGCGACAGGGCCGACTCAGATCCAGCCCCCCCACTGCAGGACGAAAATGCCGATGTTCGTCGTGACCGCCGCCATCAGCGTGGTGATCACGATGATCGCGGCCGCCAGTTCGTGGTTGCCATTGGCGGCACGGGCCATGACAAAACTGGCCGCCGCGGTCGGGCTGCCGAAGTAGAGAAACAGGATGCCCAGTTCCGCCCCACGGAAGCCGCAGAGCCAGGCACCCAAAGTCGAGAACAGCGGCATGCCGACCATCTTCACCAGGCTGGCGCTCAACGCCATGTCGCCACTCTTGCGCAACGCCGCCAGCGACAGGGTGCCGCCGATGCAGATCAGCGCCAGCGGCAGGGTCATCTGCGCCAGGTAGTTGCCGGACGTTTCCAGCCAACCGGGCAGGCCGATCTGGAAGTAGGCAAAGGGCGCCGCCGCGATCACGCTGATGATCAGCGGGTTGCTCAGCACACTCTTGCCGATGCTCCACGGGTCGGACTTGATCACCGGGCTGTAGACCGCCAGGACGATGGTCGACAGGGTGTTGTAGAACAGGATCACCAACGCGGCGAGGATCGCCCCGAGGGAAATGCCGTAGTCGCCATACAGGCTGGCCGCCAGTGCCAGGCCAATCACCCCGTTGTTGCCACGAAAGGCGCCCTGGGTGTAGATCCCGCGGTCTTCCCGGGGGCAACGCCAGATCGCCCAGCCCCAGGCCCCGGCGAAGGTCACCAGGGTGGCGACGACGAAGTAGCCCAGCACACCGGGCTTGAGGGCCGAATGCAGGTCGGCGTGAAGGATGCCGAGGAACAGCAGCGCCGGCATGTTGACGTTGAATACCAGTGCCGAGGCGGTGTGGATGAAGTTGTCGTTGATCCAGCCCACGCGCTTGAGCGCCACGCCGAGGAACAACATGGCGAAGACCGGAGCGGTGATGGTCAGTGTATCGAGAAAGATGGCCAGCATTGCCCTGAGAATCCGTTGCCCGTCGTTAGGAGGCTAATGATACGGCAAAGCGGGCCATCCTGCCCGAGCGGCTCAGTTGAACTGCGCGCGCATCCAGGCCTGGTACTGAGCGACTCCGGCCTCGCCCTCACGCGGGGCCCAGGCGGCCATCTCGCCCTCGCCCACCGGACGATACGGGCCCGCCTTGCACTCGAACATCACGGTATCGGGCTCAAGCACCACCAGGCCGTGGAACACGCCGGCCGGCAAGTCCACCGCCGGGCATTCGCCACCGGCCTGCAGGACGCGCCGGGTAACGACCTGACCGTCCTCGTCGAACACCAGCAGGCCCAGGCTGCCACGCAGCACCAGCAGGGTTTCCGCCTTGTCCGCGCTCAGGTGCCGATGGGGCGGCACATAAGTGCCCGGCTGCAGGCCGACCGCCATGCGGTGGCACGGCTCGTCCATCTCATGGAAGTTGTGGTGCGTGCGCCCACGGGGACTGGCCGCCGCCTTCGCGGCCAGGTCGGCGAACAGCGCAGCGTCGAGAAAGCTGGGGCCGGCCATGGGTTACAGGCCCTTGACGGCAAAGATGCCGGCAGCGTTACGCCAGTAGCCCTTGTAGTCCATGCCATAACCGAAAATGTAGCGGTCGATGCACGGCAGCCCGACGTAGTCGGCCTTGAGGTCCGGCCGGGCCTTGCGGTCGTGTTCCTTGTCGATCAGGACGGCGGTGTGCACCTGGCGGGCACCGGCGTGCTTGCAGAAATCGATGATCGCGCCGAGGGTATGACCCTCGTCGAGAATGTCGTCGATGATCAGTACGTCACGATCGATGAACGAGACTTCCGGCTTGGCCTTCCAGAACAGCTCGCCGCCGCTGGTTTCGTTACGGTAGCGGGTGGCGTGCAGGTAGGACGCTTCCAGCGGGAAATCCAGGTGGGGCAGCAATTTGCCGGAGAAGATCAGGCCGCCGTTCATCACGCAGAATACCACCGGGTTGCGCTCGGCCAGGTCGGCGTTGATCTGGGCGCCGACACGGGCGATGGCCGCCTCGACTTCAGCGTTGGTGTACAGGCAGTCGGCTTCGCGCATGACTTGACGGATATGCTCGAGATCAGCGGACATGGCGCTCTCCAAAGGGTGCTCAAAGGGGACTTGCACAGGGGGCTGCGCAAGAAAAGCGGGCAAAGGTACGCACCCGCGCAGGTCAGATCAAGCGTTTCTGGACTAACGTACTACGGGTCTATAGGACATAAACCCCGGATAGATTAATCTAGGCCGGTTTTTTTGCCCGCCCTCGGAGCCTTTCCCTATGCCCATCCGTGAGATCCGCCACCCGCTGATCCGTCACAAGCTCGGCCTCATGCGCCGCGCAGACATTAGCACGAAGAACTTCCGTGAGCTTGCCCAGGAAGTCGGAGCGTTGCTGACCTATGAGGCGACCAAGGACCTGCCCCTCGAAACCTATGACATCGAAGGCTGGTGCGGCACCGTACAAGTCGAGAAAATCGCCGGTAAGAAAATTACCGTGGTACCGATCCTGCGTGCCGGTATCGGCATGCTCGAAGGCGTACTCAGCCTGATCCCGGGCGCCAAGGTCAGCGCCGTGGGCGTGGCCCGCAACGAGGAAACCCTCGAAGCCCATACCTACCTGGAAAAACTGGTGCCGGAAATCGACGAGCGCCTGGCGATGATCATCGACCCGATGCTCGCCACCGGCGGCTCGATGGTCGCCACCATCGACCTGCTGAAGAAGGCCGGCTGCAAGGAGATCTGCGCCATGGTGCTGGTCGCCGCGCCGGAAGGTATCGCCGCGGTCGAGAAGGCCCACCCCGACGTGACCCTCTACACCGCATCCGTCGACCAGAAACTCAACGAACACGGCTACATCATTCCAGGCCTGGGCGATGCCGGCGACAAGATTTTCGGCACCAAGCAGAAGGACGCCTGAACATGCGGGATGAGTTCAACGACCCGCTCTGGCGCACGGTGCTGTCCGGTGCGCAGATGCTCTTCGTAGCGTTCGGCGCACTGGTGCTGATGCCGCTGATCACCGGCCTGGACCCGAACGTCGCGCTGTTCACGGCGGGCCTGGGGACTCTGCTGTTCCAGCTGGTCACCGGCCGTCAGGTGCCGGTGTTCCTGGCGTCGAGCTTCGCCTTCATCACCCCGATCATTCTCGCCAAGGGCCAGTTCGGCCTCGCTGCGACCATGGGCGGCGTGATGGCGGCGGGCTTCGTCTACACCTTCCTGGGCCTGGCGGTGAAGATCAAGGGCACCGGCTTCATCGACCGGCTGCTGCCGCCGGTGGTGATCGGCCCGGTGGTGATTTCCATCGGCCTGGCCATGGCGCCGATCGCCGCCAACATGGCGATGGGCAAGGCCGGCGATGGCAGCGAGCTGATCCCCTACCGCACGGCGATGCTGATCTCCATGCCGGCGCTGCTGACCACCCTGATCGTCGCGGTGTTCGGCAAGGGGATTTTCCGCCTGGTGCCGATCATCTCCGGCGTGCTGGTGGGCTTCGCCCTGTCGTTCTACTTCGGCGTGGTCGACACCGCGAAGATCGCCGCGGCGCCCTGGCTGGCGCTGCCGAACTTCACGGCACCGGAATTCAACTGGCAGGCGATCCTGTTCATCGTACCGGTGGCCCTGGCCCCGGCCATCGAGCATATCGGCGGGGTGATCGCGGTCGGCAGCGTGACCGGTCGCGACTACCTGAAGAAGCCGGGCCTGCATCGCACCCTGCTGGGTGACGGTCTGGCCACCACCGCGGCCGGCCTGTTCGGTGGCCCGCCCAACACCACCTATGCCGAAGTGACCGGCGCGGTGATGCTGACCAAGAACTACAACCCGAAGATCATGACCTGGGCGGCGCTCTTCGCCATCGCCCTGGCGTTCATCGGCAAGTTCGGCGCGCTGCTGCAGAGCATCCCGGTACCGGTGATGGGCGGGATCCTCTGCCTGCTGTTCGGCTCGATCGCGGCGGTGGGCATGAACACCCTGATCCGCCACAGGATCGACCTGGGCGAAGCGCGCAACCTGGTGATCGTCTCGGTCACACTGGTGTTCGGCATTGGTGGTGTGCTGGTCGGCAGTGGTACCGGCCCCGACGATTTCGGCCTGAAGGGCATCGCCCTGTGCGCCGTCGTCGCGATCGCGCTGAACCTGATCCTGCCGGGCAATGACGGCTGGAAGAAGAACAGGGCCGACGAGCCGCTGGCATAACCTCACCACGCCCCCTGTAGGAGCCGGGCTTGCCCGCGAAGCGCTTGGCGGAAGGGCAAGCCCGGCTCCTACAGGGAACGCGGAGCCCGCTCACAGAGCGTGTTCAGCGCCATCGCCCACTGCGGGTCATCGTTCAGGCACGGTACCAGCACCAACTCCTCGCCACCCGCCTCGATGAACTGCTCGCGCCCACGGTCCCCGATCTCCTCCAGGGTCTCGATGCAGTCGGCGACGAACGCCGGGCACATCACCAGAAGCTTCTTCACTCCGGCCTTGGCCAGTTCATCCAGGCGTGCCTCGGTGTAGGGCTCGATCCACTTCGCCCGCCCCAGCCGGGACTGGAACGAGACCGACCACTGCCCGTCCGCCAAGCCCATGCGCTCGGCAAACGCCGCCGCCGTGCGCAGGCATTGGGCGCGGTAACAGGTGGCAAGCACCGCTGGCGAGGCATTCCGGCAGCAGTCCGCATCCTTGAGGCAATGGCTGCCGGTGGGATCGAGCTTGGTCAGGTGGCGCTCCGGCAAACCGTGGAAGCTGAGCAGCAAATGATCGAAGCCCTGTTCCAGGTGCGGCCGGGTGCTGGCGACCAGCGCCTCGATGTATTCCGGCTGGTCGTAGAACGGCTGCAGGATGGAAAACTGCACATCCAGCCTCCGCTCCCTGACCACCCGCCGCGCCTCTTCGATCACCGTGGTCACCGTGCTGTCGGCAAACTGCGGATACAACGGCGCCAGCGTCACCTGGCGGATGCCCTGTGCCGCCAACCGGGTCAGCGTCGACTCGATCGACGGTTCGCCATAACGCATCGCCAGTTCCACCGGCCCATGCTGCCATTGCTCGGTCATGCGCTGCTGCAGACGTCGGCTCAGCACCACCAGCGGCGACCCTTCCTCCCACCAGATCGAGGCATAGGCATGGGCCGACTGCTCGGGCCGCTTGATCAGGATCAGCGACACCAGCAGGCGCCGGATCGGCCAGGGCAGATCGATCACGTACGGATCCATCAGAAACTGATTGAGGTAGCTGCGCACGTCCGCCACCGAAGTAGAGGCCGGCGAGCCCAGGTTGACCAGTAGCAACGCGTGATCGGTCATGCAATGTCCTATATCAGAGGCGACCCGACAGATCGTCGAGGGCCGCGGGCAGATCGGTGAACTGAAACTCGAACCCTGCCGCCAGCAGGCGCTTGGGCACGGCACGCTGGCCGCCCAGCAACAACTGCGACAACTCGCCGAGGCCGACCCGCAGCAGCGGAGCCGGCAGCGGGATCAGCGCCGGACGGTGCAACACCCGCCCCAGCGCCCTGGCGAAGTCGCGATTGCGCACCGGCCTGGGCGCGCAGGCATTATAAGGACCGCTGGCATCGCTGCGGTGCAGAAGAAAATCAATCAGGGCGATTTGATCCCGCAGGTGAATCCACGGCATCCACTGCCGGCCATTGCCGATCGGGCCGCCCAGGCACCATTTGAACGGCGACAGCAGGCGCGACAAAAAGCCGCCCTCGGCCGCCAGCACCAGGCCGGTTCGCACCAGCACCACGCGCATGCCGAGGACCTGCGCACGTTGCGCGGTCTCCTCCCAGGCAATGCACAACTGGCTGGCGAAATCCTCGCTGACCGGTGGTGAATCCTCGCTCAGCTCACGCTCGCCACCATCGCCATACCAACCGACCGCCGAGCCGGAAAGCAACACCGCCGGGCGTTGCTCCAGGCCTTCGAGCCAGGTCAGCAGGGTTTCGGTCAGCTGGATCCGACTGCTCCACAGCAGCGCCTTGCGCCGATGGGTCCAGGGACGCTCGGCGATCGGCGCTCCGGCCAGATTGACCACCGCATCCAGCGGCTCGCCGGCCAACTCCTCCAGATGCCGCACGCCACGCACCTGCGCTCCGCACAGGCGGGCAACCTCCTCGGGCCGGCGACTCCACACCGTCAGGTGATGACCTTGCGCCAACCAGTGCTCGCACAACCGACGCCCGATCAAACCAGTACCGCCTGTCAGCAATATGTGCATGAGAGCGTCCTCGCGTAACGTTTTGCCAAGAGCGTTAGTCTACTTTTATAGGCAAGGCTCTTTTCTTTTCGACTGTTTTAACAATAGGACAGCTTCAGACGACAGGATGGTCGCGACTTATACCTAAAAATAAGATTGTACAGGTTTTACCGACGGCGTAGTCTGTGCAAACAGGTAACGAGGTCCCTATGACTGTACCTATCGCAATAATCGGTGCCGGTATCGCCGGACTGTCAGCCGCTCGCGCGTTACACGATGCCGGGCACGCCATCGAGCTGTTCGACAAAAGCCGCGGCAGCGGCGGGCGCATGTCGAGCAAACGCAGCGACGCCGGGTCGCTGGACATGGGCGCCCAATATTTCACGGCCCGCGACCGCCGCTTCGTCAACGAAGTGCAGCGCTGGCAAGGCCAGGGCTGGGTCGCCGAATGGGCGCCCAAGCTCTACACCTGGCAGAACGGCCAGCTCAATCTATCGCCGGACGAACAGACCCGCTGGGTCGGCACCCCGCGCATGAGCGCCATCACCCGCGGCCTGCTCGGCGATCTGCACAGCCACTTCAGCTGTCGGATCACCGAAGTCTTCCGGGGTGAACAGCACTGGCACCTGCAGGATGCCGAAGGGGTCACCCACGGCCCGTTCAGTCACGTCGTCATCGCCACACCGGCGCCCCAGGCCACCGCGCTGCTCGCTGCCGCGCCGAAGCTTGCCGGTGCCGCCGCGGGGGTCCAGATGGAGCCGACCTGGGCGGTCGCCCTGGCCTTCGAGAGCGCGCTGGAGACGCCCATGGAAGGCTGCTTCGTGCAGGACAGCCCGCTCGACTGGCTGGCCCGCAACCGCAGCAAGCCGGGGCGCGACAACCGTCTCGACACCTGGGTCCTGCATGCCACCAGCAGTTGGAGCAAGCAGCACCTGGACCTGTCCAGGGAAGCGGTGATCGAGCACCTGCACGGCGCTTTCGCCGAACTGCTGCACATCACCATGCCCGCCCCGGCCTTCACCCTTGCCCACCGCTGGCTCTATGCACGGCCGGCCGGTGCCCGCGAATGGGGGGCGCTGGCCGACGCCGACCTGGGCCTGTACGTGTGCGGCGACTGGTGCATGTCCGGCCGGGTCGAAGGCGCCTGGCTCAGCGGCCAGGAAGCCGCCCGCCGGCTGCTGGAACACCAGGCATGAATCGCATCAACCCACGCAAACTGCTGCTGTCGAAGTGGACAGCAGCCCGGCCGGAGAACCGGGAAAGACATTTCCTGGTCACCGAGCTGTTCCACGATGAAACCGGCACGCTATTGCTGGAGCTGGAACTGCAGGCGGTACTGACCCGCCGCAACCAGCGCATCCCCTGGCAACAGTTGCAGAACGCCGAACGCTGGCGCATGGGCTGGCGATAAGCGGACCAGGGCAATCCTGTACAAAGAATTTGACTTGTACAAGATAGAACCTATGATGAAACTTAGTTGTACAAGAATTAACGCTTGTACAAGTAAATCGTCGAGGTTCTGCAATGCTCACGCCCAGCGTCTCCCGCACCAAACCGAAGATCGCCATCAGCGCCTGCCTGATGGGCGCCGAAGTGCGCTACAACGGCGGGCACAAGGAATCGCGGCTGTGCAGCCAGAGCCTCAGTGAGCATTTCGATTTCCTCCCGGTCTGCCCGGAAGTGGCGATCGGCCTGGGCACTCCGCGCGAGCCGATCCGTCTGGTCGGTGACCCGCAGCAGCCCAGGGCCGTGGGCACGGTCCATGAGGAGCGGGACGTCAGCCGGGCGCTGACCGACTACGGCACGCGCATGGCGAATGAACTGACGGATATCTGCGGCTACATCTTCATGCAGAAATCCCCGTCCTGCGGACTGGCGCGGGTCAAGGTCTACCAGGATCGCGGACGGCCCGCCGAGCACGCCGGTCGTGGCCTGTTCGCCGCCGCCTTCTGCGCCCTGCATCCCGACCTGCCAGTGGAGGAAGAGGGCCGCCTGAACGACCCGGTGCTGCGCGAGAACTTCCTGACCCGGGTGTTCGCCTACGCCGACTGGCAGCAACTGCTCGCCGCTGGCCTGAGCCGACGCGCCCTGACCGAATTTCACTCGCGCCACAAATACCTGCTGATGGCCCACAACCCGGAGCAGTACAAGGTACTGGGCAACCTGCTGGGCAGCATGGGCAGGGCCGACCCGAACGAGATCGGCCCGCACTACTTCAGCCAGTTGATGAGCGCCCTGAAGAAATGCGCCACCCGCCGCACCCACACCAACGTCCTGCAGCACCTGAGCGGCTACCTGAAGCATTCCATCAGCGCCGAGGACAAGCAGGAAATGCAGCAGGTCATCGGCCAGTACCGCCTCGGCATCGTCCCGCTGGTGGTGCCGCTGACCCTGCTCAAGCACCACTTCCGCCAATACCCCGATCCCTACGTGGGCCTGCAGGTCTATCTGCAACCCCACCCGGAAAACCTCAGCCTGCGAAACTCGATCTGATCATGTCCAAGCCTCTCCCCGAAGACGATGAGTCCCATCCCGACTATGTCAGCGCCCTGGCCGCCGGCTGGCTGCCGATTCGCGAAGTCGCCCGGCAGACCGGGGTCAATGCCGTCACCCTGCGTGCCTGGGAACGTCGCTATGGCCTGATCGTGCCCCATCGCACGGCCAAGGGTCATCGGTTGTTCTCCGCCGACCACGTGCAACGCATCCAGGCGATCCTGACCTGGCTGAATCGCGGCGTGGCGGTGCGCCAGGTCAAGCAGCTGCTCGACGCCCCGCAACCGCCCGCCGAGGCGCCGGAAAACGACTGGCACCGGTTGCACCAGGACCTGGTCCAGGCCATCGGCCGCCTGGACGAACGCCAGGTCGACGACCGCTTCAACCAGGCGATGTCGCTGTACCCGCCGCGCACCGTCTGCGAACAGTTGCTGATCCCGCTGCTGGCCGAACTCGAACAGCGCTGGCAGGGCCAGTTCGGCGGACAGATGGAGCGGGTGTTCTTCCATTCCTGGCTGCGCAGCAAGCTGGGCGCACGGATCTACCACAACAACCGCCAGCTCAGGGGCCAGCCGCTGCTGCTGGTCAACCAGTCGGACCTGCCGCTCGAACCCCACCTGTGGCTGACCGCCTGGCTGGCGAGCAGCGCCGACTGCCCGGTGGAAGTCTTCGACTGGCCGGTGCCCCCCGGCGAACTGGCGCTGGCCGTCGAACAGCTCAAGGCCCGCGCGTTGCTGCTGTATTCCAGCAAGACCCTGAATCTGGCGGCGCTGCCCAGGCTGATCGGCGGGATCGAACAACCCGTACTGATCGCTGGCGCCTCGGTGTGCATCCACGCCACCGAACTGTCCGTCTGTACCGACGACCACCCCGGACTGAGCCTCGCCCAGGATCCGTTGGCGGCCTGCCAGAGCCTCACCCGGCTCGGCCTGCTCTGATGCTCCCCGGCCCCAAGGAATGACTATGCAATTGTTCTGGCTGCGCACCGACCTGCGCCTGCATGACAACACCGCACTCAGCGCCGCGGCCCGCAGCGGCCCAACGGTGGCGGTGTACCTGCTCACTCCCGGGCAATGGCGGGCCCATGACGATGCACCGTGCAAGGTCGACTTCTGGCTGCGTAACCTGCGCGAACTGGGCCAGGCGCTGGCCGGGCTGAACATCCCGCTGCTGATCCGCCACGCGGATACCTGGGACCAGGCCTCCGCCGTCCTGCTCGAACTGTGCCAGTCGCTGGGCATCGATGCCGTGCACGTCAACGAGGAATATGGCGTACACGAAACCCGCCGCGACCGCGCCGTGAGCAAGACCGTCGAGGCCCACGGCATCGCCTTCCACAGCCATCTCGACCAACTGTTCTTCCGCCCGGGCAGTGTCCTGACCCGTACCGGCGGCTACTTCCAGGTCTTCAGCCAGTTCCGCAAGGTCTGCTACAGCCGCCTGCATGGCGCCTTACCGGCGTTGGTCCCGGCCCCTGCGACCCAGGCGCCCCTGCCGATCGGGAGCGACCCGGTTCCAGCCGCGATCGACGGTTTCGACAGCCCCTCCCAGGCCTTGCGCGACCTCTGGCCCGCCGGTGAAAGCGAAGCCCGGCGACGTCTGGAGCACTTCGCCGACCAGCAGATCGACGCCTACCGGAGCGAACGCGACTTCCCGGCCAAGCCCGGCACCAGCCAACTCTCCGCCTACCTGGCCGCTGGGGTGGTGTCCCCGCGCCAATGCCTGCACGCAGCCCTGCAAAGCAACCAAGGCGAGTTCGACAGCGGCAACGCCGGCGCCATCACCTGGATCAACGAACTGCTCTGGCGCGAGTTCTACAAACATATCCTGGTCGGTTATCCGCGGGTCTCGCGGCATCGCGCGTTCCGCCCGGAGACCGAAGCCGTGGCCTGGCGCCATGCGCCCCGGGACCTGGAGGCCTGGCAGCAGGGCCGCACCGGCCTGCCGATCATCGACGCCGCCATGCGCCAGTTGCTCGACACCGGCTGGATGCACAACCGCCTGCGCATGGTGGTGGCGATGTTCCTGACCAAGAACCTGCTGATCGACTGGCGCGAGGGCGAGCGCTTCTTCATGCGCCACCTGATCGACGGCGACCTGGCGGCCAACAACGGCGGCTGGCAGTGGAGTTCCTCCACCGGCACCGATGCGGCGCCGTACTTCCGCATCTTCAACCCGATCAGCCAGTCGCAGAAATTCGACAGCGAAGGCCTGTTCATCAAGCACTGGCTGCCGGAACTGGCGGCGCTGAACAAAAAGGACGTGCACAACCCGGCCGCCCTCGGCGGGCTGTTCGGCGTGCCCGGTTATCCCCAGCCGATCGTCGACCTGGCCAGCAGTCGCGACCGGGCCCTTGCCGCGTTCAAGAGCCTGGCGCCGCGCCAGGATGGCGGGGGCCTGCATGAGTGAGTTCCTGCGCGACTTCGCCCGGCGCTTTTGCGCCGTGGACAGGCACAACCTGGGGTTGCTCGACGAACTGTACAGCGAGGACGTGCACTTCACCGACCCGCTGCACGAGGTTCACGGCCTGCCGGCGGTGCGCCGTTATTTCGCCGACCTGTACAGCAACGTCAGCGAACTGGCGTTCGACTTCCACGGCTTCGACCCGGTTCGCGACGGCGAAGGCTACCTGCGCTGGCACATGAGCTACCGCCACCCCAGGCTGGCCGGGGGCAAGCCGATCCATGTCGAGGGCTGTTCCCATCTGCTCTGGCACGAAAAGGTCTATCGCCATCGCGATTACTTCGATGCCGGCGCCCTGCTCTACGACCATCTGCCGTTGCTCGGCTGGGCCACCGCATGGCTGAAAAGGAGAATGGCATGAGTCCCAAACCCCCACGCCGCATCTGGCTGACCGGCGCCAGCAGTGGCATCGGTGCCGCCGTGGCCGAAGTGCTGCTCAAGAGTGGCGCCCGACTGGCGGTCAGCGCACGCAATGAACAGGCCCTGGAGGAGCTCGGCGAGCGTTATCCGGGCCAGGTGCTGGTGGTTCCCGGCGACCTGACCGACAGCCAGCAGGTGCGCGAGATCGGTGAACGCATCAGCCAGGCCTGGGGCGCCCTCGACACGGTGATTCTCAATGCCGGCACCTGTGAATATGTGGATGCCCGGGAGTTCGATGCCTCGGTCATCGAACGGGTGGTACGCACCAACCTGCTCGCCAGCAGCTATTGCATCGAGACCGCCCTGCCGCTGCTGCGGGCCGGAACCACACCGCACCTGGTCGGCATCGCCAGCGCCGTGACCTTCCTGCCGCTGCCGCGCGCCGAGGCCTATGGCGCTTCGAAAGCCGGCATGCGCTACCTGTTCGAATCGCTGCGCATCGACCTGGCCTACGAGGGAATCGACGTCACCATCGTCAGCCCCGGCTTCGTCGACACGCCGCTGACCCGCAAGAACGACTTCCCGATGCCGCTGAGCTGGCCTGCCGACAAGGCCGCCGAGCACATCTGCGAGAGGTTGCCCCGACGGCCGCTGGAAATCGCCTTTCCGGCCCTGTTCATGGCCGGGCTCTGGCCGCTGTCACGCCTGCCCAGGCGCCTGCAACTGGCGATCGGCAAGCGCATGGCGCGCAACGGCCAACAGACCGAGGACCGCTCATGAAGATCGCCCTGATCGGCAGCGGTATCTCCGGCCTGACCTGCGCCTACCTGCTCAACCGGCAGCACTCGATCACGCTGTTCGAAGCCGCCGAATGGATCGGCGGCCACACCCATACGGTCGAGGTCACGGTCAACGGCCAACGCCATGCCATCGACACCGGCTTCATTGTCTTCAACGACTGGACCTACCCGAACTTCATCCGCCTGCTCGGCCAGCTCGGGGTCGGCCACAAGCCTACCGAAATGAGTTTTTCGGTGCATGACCCGGCCAGCGGCCTGGAGTACAACGGCAACAACCTCAACAGCCTGTTCGCCCAGCGCAGCAACCTGTTGTCGCCCGGCTTCTGGGGCATGTTGCGCGACATCCTGCGCTTCAACCGCCAGGCCCTCGCCGACCTCGAACAGCAGCGCATCGCCGCCGACACCACCCTCGGCGCCTATCTGCGCGATGGCCGCTACGGCGAACGCTTCATCCAGCACTACATCGTGCCGATGGGTGCGGCGATCTGGTCGATGTCACTGGCGGACATGCTCGGTTTCCCCTTGCAGTTCTTCGTCCGCTTCTTCAGCAACCATGGCCTGCTGTCGGTCAACGACCGTCCGCAGTGGCGGGTCATCGAGGGCGGTTCAAGCAGCTACGTGGCACCCTTGACCGCCGGTTTTCGCCAGAACATCCGCCTCAACTGCCCGGTGACCCGGGTCGAACGCGACGAACAGGGCGTGGTTATCCACAGCGCCGCCGGCAGCGAACGCTTCGACAAGGTGGTGTTCGCCTGTCATAGCGACCAGGCCCTCCGGTTGCTGGCCGAACCGAGCGAGGCCGAGCGGCAGATCCTCGGCGCCCTGCCCTACGCCGACAACGAGGTGGTGCTGCACACCGACACCCGACTACTGCCGCAGCGTCCACTGGCCTGGGCCAGCTGGAACTATCGCCTCGGCGGCCAGCGCCAGGCGGCTGTGACCTACAACATGAACATCCTGCAGGGCCTCGTCAGCGACACCACCTTCTGCGTCAGCCTCAACCAGACAGCCGACATAGACCCGCGCAAGGTTCTGGCCCGCTACACCTACGCCCACCCGCAATACAACCTGGCCGCCATCGCCGCTCAGCAGCGCTGGGAGGAATTGTATGGTGATCGCCATACCTACTACTGTGGCGCCTACTGGGCCAACGGTTTCCACGAAGACGGCGTGACCAGCGCCCTGCGGGTGGCCGGTGCCTTCGGGGAGCAGCTGTGAACAGCGCCCTGTACAGCGGCTGGATCAGCCACCGACGCTTTGCGCCCCGGCGCCACGCCTTCCGCTACCGGATCGGCCTGCTGTACCTGGACCTCGCCGAGCAGGACAACGTCCTCGGCCTCTCCCCCCTGGCCGGCCGCCACCGCTTCGCGCCCTTTGCCTGGCGCGAGACCGACCACCTGTGCGCCTTCACCCGCCAGGGCATGCCGTTGATCGACGCGGTACGCCAGCAGGTTGCCATGGCCCTCGGCCAGGCGCCGCAAGGCGCGGTGCGCCTGCTGACGCAACCACGCAGTTGGGGATTGTCGTTCAACCCGGTGAGTTTCTTCTACTGCTTCGATAGCGACGAGCGCCTGGCGGCGATTCTCTGCGAGGTGACCAACACGCCCTGGGGCGAGCGCTACCACTACGTGCTCGCCGCCAACGGCGAGGGCCATCAGCATGTCACAGCGGCGAAGTCGTTCCATGTCTCGCCGTTCCTGCCCCGCGACCTGCAATACCGCATGAGTTTCAGCCAGCCCGATGAACGCCTCGGCGTGCACATGGCCGACTGGCAGGGTGAACTGAAGCTGTTCGATGCCACCCTCGACCTGCAACGCCAGGACCTGGACCGGGCCAGCCTGCATCGCCACCTGTGGCGCTTTCCCTGGATGAGCGCCAAGACCTGCCTGTCGATCTACTGGCAGGCATTGCGCCTGCTGCTCAAACGGACACCCCTCTTCTCCCACCAGGCCGCCGATGGCGCCTTCAGCATTGCAACCGCGCACCCCGAGGAACAACGTCATGAAAAGTCCTAGCCTGGTGACCAGGAACAACCTGTGGAGCGCCAACCGCTTCAGCACCGGTCTGCTGCGCCGTGGCGTGCTGCGCCAGTTGAGAGCGCTGCGTCACGGCCAGTTGCTGGTGGTCGAGGACGGCGAGCGCCAGGTGTTCGGCCAGCCCGGCAGCGGCCTGCTGGGCGAGATCCATGTCCAGGACCCGGCGGCCTGGGGCCTGGTCGCCGGCAACGGCTCGATCGGCGCCGGCGAGGCCTTCATCCATGGCTACTGGACCAGCCCGGACCTGACCGCGGTGATCCGCGTGTTCGTCAGCAACCTCGACGTGCTCGATGCCATGGAAGGCGGCCTGGCCCGACTGGGAAGGCCCTTCATCCAGGGATTGCACTGGCTCAATCGCAACACCCGCCAGGGCTCGCGCAAGAACATCGCGGCTCACTACGACCTGGGCAACGACCTGTTCGAGCAGTTCCTCGACCCGACCATGATGTACTCGGCGGCGCAGTTCCTCAGCCCCGAAGACAGCCTGGAGCAGGCCCAGTTGAACAAGCTGGAACGCATCTGCCAGAAGCTGGAACTGAAGCCGGGCGATCACCTGCTGGAAATCGGTACCGGCTGGGGCAGCATGGCGATCCACGCCGCCCAGCACTACGGCTGCAAGGTCACCACCACCACGCTGTCCCGCGAACAGCTGGCCTATGCCCGCCAACGCGTCGAGGCCCTGGGCCTGCAGGACCGGATCACCCTGCTGCTGGAAGACTACCGGGACCTCACCGGCCAATACGACAAGCTGGTCTCCATCGAAATGATCGAAGCCGTCGGCCATCGTTTCCTGCCCGACTACTTCCGCCAGTGCGCCCGCCTGCTCAAGAGCGACGGCCTGATGCTGCTGCAGAGCATCACCATCCGCGAGCAACGTTATGAACAGGCGAAGAACAGCGTCGACTTCATCCAGCGCTACATCTTCCCTGGCGGGGCGCTGCCCAGTGTGCAGAAGCTGCTTGAGGTGGCCGGTCAACACACCGACATGAACCTGCTGCACATGGAGGACTTCGGCCTGCACTACGCGCGCACCCTGCGCCTGTGGCACGAGAATTTCCAGCAGGCCCATCCGCGCCTGGCCGAGCTGGGCTACGACGTGTATTTCCTGCGCCTGTGGGAGTTCTACCTGTGTTACTGCGAAGGCGGTTTCCTCGAACGCGCCCTGGGCACCGCGCAACTGCTGCTGGCCAAACCGGCGGCACGGCCGCAGCCGTTGCTCGGGCGCTTCGAGGACTGAACGACGGGACGCTACAGCGGCATCGTGTAGTGCAGGGCGTAGCTTTCGATACCGTCGTTCGGCGTGCGGATACCGGCATTGGAATAGTGGGTGGCGCGAATCCCCACTTCATGCCCACCGGCAAAGCGCAGGCCGAAACCGAGACGGTCCTCGAACTGGAAGGCCGAGCCGAGCTTGTTGTCCTCGATTTCCGTGTGGGCGAAAAGCGCCACGCCGATCCCCGCCTCGATATAGGGTTTGACCGAAGCCCCGGAAAACTCGTACACGAACACCGGCGAGAACGACAGGCTGTGGTTGCTGGAGACCTTATCGCCGTCCCAGTAGGTGTAGGCGCCGTTCCAGTAGCCGGTCAGGCGACCGACATCGCTTTGCAACCAGCTTTTATCCCAATCCCATTGCAGGCCCAAGCGGTAGGTCTGGGTCGAATCGCTGGTCTGGCCAAGGGAAAACTCGACACCGGCCGCTTGTGCCGTCACGCCATACATCAGGGTTGCGGCCGTCAACGCAGCCAGACAGAACAATCTCTTCATCAGAAATATCCTATTTCAAAGGGATGTTTTACAGCGAGGAAGACCTTCAATAGAAGCGTGGCGCGAGGCAGAAGTTCAGCAAATTCCAGGGCTTTTTCAAGAATTTTCCTAACGTTCGAAGCTTTCCACGCTGCCTGGCTTATTCCATAGCATGGGCAGGATCTTTCCGAGGTGATGCGGATCAGCACTGGTCCAGAACCGCGCCTCGCGGGCTGGCCCCGTGGACAACAGGTCGCGGGCCTGCAACAGGCGCTGGAGCTGCCGGGCCACTGCGGCGCCGGTGTCGATCAGGCTGATGGAGGCGGGAACCATCTCCAGCAGCAGCGGCTTGAGGAACGGATAGTGGGTGCAGCCGAGAATGATGGTGTCGCAACCGGCCGCCAGCAATGGCTCGACATAGCTGGACAACAGCTGGCGCAGGGCCTGGCTGTGCAGGTCGCCGCCCTCGATCATCTCGACCAGCCCGGGACAGGGCTGGGTGACCACCCGCACATCGTTGGCGAAGCGGTCGAGCAAGGCGGCGAACTTGGCGCTCTGCAAGGTACCGGTGGTCGCCAGCACCCCAACCACGCCACTGCGGGTGGCAGCAGCGGCCGGCTTGACCGCCGGCTCCATGCCCACCAGCGGCCAGTCCGAGTAACGCTGGCGCAGGTCGGCGACCCCGGCGACAGTGGCGGTATTGCAGGCGATCACCAGTGCCTTGGCCCCCTGCTCGCGCAGGAAGCCGGCAATCACCTCGCAACGCTGGCGAATGTACTCCGGACTTTTTTCACCGTAGGGAATGTGCCCACAGTCGGCGATATACAGCAGCGATTCGTTGGGCAGCAGGCGGTGGATTTCATTGAGTACCGACAGGCCGCCGACACCCGAGTCGAACACCCCGATCGGCGCCTCACGCATGGCGGCTACCGCAGACGCTGCACTGCGGGTCGCGCTTGACCCGTAGCTCACGGAACTTCGTACTCAAGGCATCGACCAGCAACAACCGGCCAACCAGCGGGTCGCCAAAGTCGGCGAGCAGCTTCAGCGCCTCCAGGGCTTGCAGGCTGCCGATCAATCCCACCAGCGGGCCAACCACTCCGGCCTCGCTGCAGGTCAACTCGGCCTCGCTGCCGTGGCCGTACAGGCAGTGGTAGCACGGGCTGTCGGCGCGACGCGGGTCGAACACCGACAACTGGCCTTCGAGACGGATAGCCGCCCCGCTGACCAGCGGCTTGCCTGCCGCCACGCACGCGGCGTTGACCGCCTCGCGGGTGGCAAAGTTGTCGCAGCAGTCGAGCACCAGGTCGACAGCGGCGATGGCCACGCCCAGACTGTCTTCACCCAGGGCCTGGCGATGGGCGACCAGGCGCACCTCGGGGTTGAGCGCGGTCAGCCGGCGCACGGCCGAGTCGACCTTGCTCGAACCGACGCTGTCGGTGTCGTGGATGATCTGGCGTTGCAAGTTGGTCAGGTCGACGCTGTCGAAATCCGCCAGGTGCAACTCGCCCACGCCGGCGGCAGCCAGGTACAGGGCCACCGGCGCACCGAGGCCACCGAGACCGACGATCAGCACCCGGCTGTGTTTCAGACGCAACTGGCCGTCGATATCGACCTGTCGCAACAGGATCTGCCGGCTATAGCGCAACAGCTCCTGATCGTTCAGCACGGCAGCCGTCCCAGGCTGATGCGCTGATGACCGCCCAGGTCGGTGCGGCTGTGCACCTCGCTGAAACCTTGCGCCGCCAGCAGCCCGCGCACAGCGTCGGCCTGGTCGTAACCGTGCTCGAGCAGCAACCAGCCACCGGCCTCCAGGTACGCGGGTGCCTGGGCGATGATCGTGCGCAGGTCATCCAGGCCATCGGCACCGGCCACCAGGGCACTGGCAGGCTCGAAGCGCACGTCACCCTCGGCCAGGTGCGGATCGGCCGCGGCGATGTAGGGGGGGTTGCTGATGATCAGTTGAAAACGCGGGCCTTGCAGGGCACTGAACCAGTGACTGTGCAGCACCGTGGCGTTATCCAGGCCCAGACGCTGGCGATTGCGCTCGGCCAGGGCCACCGCTTCCGGCACGCGGTCCACCGCCGTGACCTGCCAGGCCGGGCGCTCGCTGGCCAGGGCCAGGGCAATCGCGCCGGTGCCGGTGCCGAGGTCGAGCACCCTGGCCGGGGTGGCCGGCAGCAGTTCCAGGGCGGCTTCCACCAGCAACTCGGTATCCGGGCGCGGAATCAGGGTGTGCGGCGCGACCTCCAGGTCGAGCTTCCAGAAGCCCTGCTGGCCCAGGATGTAGGCCACCGGCTCACCTTCGCGGCGGCGCTGGAGGAAATCGCCGAAGGTCTGCGCGTCCTCGCTGCTGACGATCTTTTCCGGCCAGGTGTGCAGGTAACTGCGGGATTTGCCCAGGGCCGCCGCCAGCAGCAACTCGGCGTCCAGGCGCGCGGTTGGCGAGTCGGGCAGTTCAGCGGCGCGCAGCAGGCTGGCAATAATAGTCATTCAGTCACCCAGCGCCGCCAGTTGGTCGGCCTGGTATTCGGCCAGCAGCGGTTCGATCACCGCCTCGACCCCACCGGCCATGATCTCGTCCAGGGAGTACAGGGTCAGGTTGACACGGTGATCGGTGACCCGGCCCTGGGGGAAGTTGTAGGTACGGATACGCTCGGAGCGGTCGCCGGAGCCCACCAGCAACTTGCGCTCGCTGGCAATCGCGTTGGCGGCGGCGCTGGCCTGCTGGTCATTGAGCTTGGCCGACAGCCAGGCCATGGCCCGTGCCCGGTTCTTGTGCTGGGAACGCTCTTCCTGGCACTCGACCACGATCCCGGACGGAATGTGGGTGATGCGGATCGCCGAATCGGTCTTGTTCACGTGCTGGCCGCCCGCCCCCGAGGAGCGGTAGGTGTCGATGCGCAGGTCGGCCGGATTGATCTCGATGGCTTCCTGTTCGTCCGGCTCGGGCAACACGGCCACGGTGCAGGCCGAGGTATGGATACGCCCCTGGGACTCGGTGGCCGGTACGCGCTGCACACGATGGGCACCCGATTCGAATTTCAGCTTGCCATAGACATTCTCGCCCTCGACCCGGGCGATGACCTCTTTATAGCCGCCATGCTCGCCCTCGCTTTCCGAGAGAATCTCCACCCGCCAGCCGCGTTTTTCGGCGTAACGCGAGTACATGCGGAACAGATCGCCCGAGAAGATCGCCGCCTCGTCACCGCCGGTACCGGCACGAATCTCGAGGAACACGTTGCGACCGTCGTTGGGGTCCTTGGGCAGCAGCATGCGTTGCAGGGTGGATTCCAGCTCGACCAGTTGCTCCTTGGCCTCGCGGACTTCCTCGACCGCCATTTCGCGCAGGTCCGGGTCGCTGTCCTTGAGCAGCGCCTGGGCGCCCTCGAGGTCCGCCTGCACCTTCAGCACCTGCTGGTAGGCGGCGACGATCGGCTCGACCTCGGCGTACTCCTTGGAGTAGGTGCGGAACCTGGCCTGGTCGGAAATGACCTCGCCATCGCCAAGCAAGGCGGTCAGTTCCTCGAAACGGTCCTGGAGGACGTCCAACTTTTTGAGCAGTGACGCTTTCATTGCGGTTTCTTATCCGAAAAGCTATCCGATGAGCCCTCACGGAGGGCAAAGAGTTCCTGCGCCATGGCCAGCGCATCGAGACGGCCTTCGGCGGACAACTTCTTCAGTTGCACACTGGGCGCATGCATCAACTTGTTGGTCAGGCCGCGGGCCAGTTGCATCAGCACGTCCTCGGCGCTGTTGCCATTGGCCAGCAGACGCTGGGCCTTTTGCAATTCTTCGTCACGCAGGCGCTCGCTCTGCTGGCGGTAGGCACGCAGCACATCCACCGCGGCCAGCTCGCGCAGGCGCGCCATGAAGTCGTCGACGCCGTTGCTCACCAGTTCCTCGGCCGCCTGCGCGGCGCCCTGGCGGCTCTTGAGGTTCTCGGCGACCACTTCGTGGAGATCGTCGACGGTATAGAGGTAAACGTCGTCCAACTCGCCGACTTCCGGCTCGATATCCCGGGGGACGGCGATGTCCACCATGAAGATCGGCTTGTGCTTGCGCAGCTTCAGTGCGCTTTCCACCGCGCCCTTGCCGAGAATCGGCAACTGGCTGGCGGTGGAACTGATGACGATGTCGCTGTGCACCAGCTCCTGGGGAATGTCGGCCAGCAGCACCGCATGGGCACCGAACTCCTCGGCAAGGGTCTTGGCCCGCTCCAGGGTCCGGTTGGCCACCACGATACGCTTGACGCCCTGCTCGTGCAGGTGGCGGGCGACCAGGGTGATGGTCTCGCCGGCACCGATCAGCAGCGCGGTGCTGCGCTGCAGGTCGCTGAAAATCTGTTTCGCCAGGCTGACGGCGGCAAACGCCACCGACACCGGGTTCTCGCCGATGGCGGTATCGGTGCGCACCTGCTTGGCGGCGCTGAAGGTGGCCTGGAACAGCCGCCCGAGCAGCGGGCCGACGGTTCCGGCTTCGCGTGCCACGGCATAGGCCGACTTCATCTGGCCGAGAATCTGCGGCTCGCCGAGCACCAGCGAATCCAGCCCGGAGGCGACACGCATCATGTGACGAACGGCCGCATCGTCCTCGTGCACATAGGCGCTGGCACGCAGCTCTTCCAGGCTCAGGTGGTGATAATCGGCCAGCCAGCGCAGTACCGTCTCCGCCGCCAGGTGATCCTGTTCCACATACAGTTCGCTGCGATTGCAGGTGGAGAGGATAGCGGCTTCCCGGCTGTCGGTCAGACGGCAGAGCTGCTGCAGCGCCTCCACCAACTGCTCGGGAGTGAACGCCACGCGCTCGCGCACGTCTACGGAGGCCGTCTTGTGGTTGATGCCGAGTGCGAGGAAGGCCATTCAAGGTCGCTGATGATGTCGAGAAGCCGACAATTGTCCTACTTCACCCGGTTCAGAACAACCACCGCCGACTATTGTCATAATCGAACGTTGCTATTAATGCCCCCGGTGAGCGGTCTCGGGTATGGTTCTGCCCACCGCTTGTGTCATGATGGCCCGACCGCAGGTTAGTTGCCCTTCTCCTATATGAATAGATCGTCCGCGTTGCTTCTCGCTTTTGCCTTCCTCAGCGGCTGTCAGGCCCTGGCACCCGTGTCGCCGGTCCATACACCGCCGGCCGAGGAAACCACGGCGGCCCCGGAAAAGCCCAAGGTCTACGGCTCCTTCAGTGAAGACACGGTCTTCAGCCTGCTGAGCGCGGAACTGGCCGGACAGCGAAATCGTTTCGATATTGCCCTGGACAACTACGTCACCCAGGCGATCAACACCCAGGACCCGGGCATCTCCGAGCGCGCCTTCCGCATCGCCGAGTACCTGGGTGCCGACCAGGCCGCCCTCGACACCTCGCTGATCTGGGCGAAAAACGCCCCGGACGATCTCGAAGCACAGCGTGCGGCCGCCATCCAGCTGGCCCGCGGCGGGCGTTATGACGATTCCATGGTCTATATGGAGAAGGTCCTGCAGGGCAAGGGCGATACCCACTTCGACTTCCTCGCCCTGTCGGCCGCCGACACCGACCAGGACACCCGCAACGGCCTGATGAAGAGCTTCGACCGCCTGCTGGTCAGGCATCCGAAGAACGGCCAGCTGATTTTCGGCAAGGCCCTGCTGCTGCAACAGGACGGCGACAACCAGGGCGCCCTGACGCTGCTGGAGAACAACCCGCCGGAAGATGGCGAGATCGCGCCGCTGCTGTTGCGCGCGCGCCTGCTGCAGAACCTCAATCGCGGCAAGGAAGCGATTCCGCTGCTGGAAAAAAGCATCAGGAAGTACCCGGAAGACAAGCGCCTGCGCCTGACCTATGCGCGCATGCTGGTCGAACAGGACCGCATGGCCGACGCCAAGGTGCAGTTCTCCAACCTGGTCCAGCAGTATCCGGAAGACGACGAACTGCGCTTCTCCCTGGCACTGGTCTGCCTGGAAGCCAAGGCCTGGGACGAGGCCAAGGGCTATCTCGAGGAACTGATCGCCCGTGACAGCCACGTCGACTCCGCCCATTTGAACCTCGGCCGCATCGCCGAGGAGAAAAACGACCCGCAGGGCGCCCTGGAAGAATACGAGCAGGTCGGTGCGGGCAACGACTACCTGCCGGCCCAACTGCGCCAGGCCGACATCCTGGTCACCAGCGGCCGTGGCGCCGAGGCCTCGAAGCGGCTCGCCGCGGCCCGTGACGAGCAGCCGGACTACGCGATCCAGCTGTACCTGATCGAAGCCGAGATCTTCTCCGCCAACAATCAGGGCGAGCAGGCCTGGAAAGTCCTGCAACAGGCGCTGCTGCAGTATCCGGACGACCTCAACCTGCTCTACACCCGCGCCATGCAGGCGGAGAAACGCAACGATCTGGCCCAGATGGAAAAGGACCTGCGGGCGATTCTCAAGCGCGAACCGGACAACGCCATGGCCCTCAATGCCCTCGGCTACACCCTGTCCGATCGCACCACCCGCTATGCCGAAGCCAAGGAACTGATCGAAAAGGCGCACCAGTTGAACCCGGAAGATCCCGCCGTGCTCGACAGCCTCGGCTGGGTCAATTTCCGCCTGGGCAACCTTGACGAGGCCGAGCGCCTGCTGCGTCAGGCTCTGGAGCGCTTCCCCGACCAGGAGGTCGCGGCGCACCTGGGCGAAGTCCTGTGGGCCAATGGCAAGCAGGGCGAAGCCAGAAAAATCTGGGGCAGGTTCCTCAAGGACCAGCCCGACAGCCCCATCCTGCGTGGCACCATCAAACGCCTGACCGGTTCCGAGACTCTTTAAGCTTATGTTCCTGCGCCACCTCGTTGTCTTCAGCCTGATCGCCCTGCTCGCCGGTTGTGCGGGCTTCGGCGCCCGTGAGTCCGTCGAGGGCCACGGCGACCCGGCCCGCTGGGCCAGCCACAAGCAGCAGTTGAGCAGCCTCGATGGCTGGCAGATCAACGGCAAGGTCGGCATCCGCGCGCCGAAGGACTCCGGCAGCGGCACACTGTTTTGGCTGCAGCGCCAGGACTACTACGACATTCGCCTGTCCGGTCCGCTGGGCCGCGGTGCCGCGCGCCTGACCGGGCGTCCCGGCCAGGTGTCGCTGGAAGTGGCCAACCAGGGCCGCTACGAGGCGCAAAGCCCCGAAGCCCTGCTGGAGGAGCAACTGGGCTGGAAACTGCCGGTTTCCCATCTGGTCTGGTGGGTCCGCGGCCTGCCCGCACCCGACAGCAAGAGCCGCCTGAGCCTGGACAACGACAGCCGGCTCGCCACCCTGGAGCAGGACGGCTGGCAGGTCGAATACCAGAGCTATGCCGAACAGAACGGCTACTGGCTGCCCGAGCGCCTGAAGCTGCACGGCCAGGATCTCGACGTCACGCTCGTCGTAAAGGACTGGCAGCCACGCCGGCTGGGGCAATGACATGAGCACCCGCCAACTGATCCTGCCCTCGCCGGCCAAGCTGAACCTGATGCTGCACATCATCGGCCGCCGGGCCGATGGTTATCACGAGCTGCAGACGCTGTTCCAGTTCCTCGACCACGGTGACGAGCTGCGCTTTGCCCTGCGTGACGACGGGGTAATCCACCTGCACACCGAGTTCGACGGCGTACCCCACGACAGCAACCTGATCGTGCGCGCAGCGAAAAGACTCCAGGAACAATCCGGATCGACGCTCGGCGCGGACATCTGGATCGACAAGATCCTGCCCATGGGTGGCGGCATCGGCGGCGGCAGCTCGAATGCCGCGACCACACTGCTCGGCCTGAACCATCTGTGGCAACTGAACTGGGACGAGGACCGCCTGGCGGCCCTGGGCCTGAGCCTGGGTGCCGACGTACCGGTTTTCGTCCGCGGCCATGCGGCTTTCGCCGAAGGTGTCGGGGAAAAGCTCACCCCGGTGGACCCCGAGGAACCGTGGTATGTCGTGCTTGTCCCGCAAGTCTCTGTAAGTACAGCAGAAATTTTTTCGGATCCGCTGTTGACACGTGACTCCGCGCCCATTAAAGTGCGCCCCGTTCCCGAGGGAAACAGTCGAAATGACTGCTTGCCGGTTGTTTCAAGGCGTTATCCGGAAGTACGTAATGCCTTGAGTTCGCTGGGTAAATTTACCGAAGCGAAACTGACCGGAACTGGAAGTTGTGTGTTTGGGGCCTTCCCAAACAAAGCTGAAGCTGATAAAGTCTCGGCCCTTCTTGCAGAGACCCATACAGGGTTTGTAGCCAAAGGCAGCAACATCTCGATGTTGCACCGAAAGTTGCAAAGTCTGCTCCAGGAATGCGAGTAGCAGCTACTCGTAGCAACAGATACAGGGGCGTCGCCAAGCGGTAAGGCAGCAGGTTTTGATCCTGCCATGCGTTGGTTCGAATCCAGCCGCCCCTGCCATTTTCTAATACTCATCCAGGTTACCCTCAGCCTTCAGGTACTGCGCGTGTCCAAGATGATGGTCTTTACGGGGAATGCCAACCCCGATCTGGCTCGGCGTGTCGTACGTCAGCTGCATATCCCTCTCGGTGACATCTCTGTCGGAAAATTCTCCGACGGCGAAATTACCGCTGAGATCAATGAAAACGTCCGCGGTAAAGACGTCTTCATCATTCAGCCGACTTGCGCTCCGACCAACGATAACCTGATGGAACTCGTCGTGATGGCTGATGCCTTCCGCCGTTCCTCAGCCACCCGAATCACTGCGGTGATCCCCTACTTTGGTTACGCCCGTCAGGATCGCCGTCCGCGCTCCGCACGTGTGGCTATCAGCGCGAAAGTCGTGGCTGACATGCTCACCGTGGTAGGCATCGACCGTGTCCTCACGGTTGACCTGCACGCTGACCAGATCCAGGGCTTCTTCGATATCCCGGTAGATAACATCTACGGCTCCCCCGTTCTGGTGGACGACATCGAAGACCAGCGTTTCGAAAACCTGATGATCGTGTCTCCGGACATTGGCGGCGTCGTGCGTGCACGTGCCGTTGCCAAGTCGCTGGGCGTGGATCTGGGCATCATCGACAAACGTCGTGAGAAGGCCAACCACTCCGAAGTGATGCACATCATCGGTGACGTCGAAGGCCGCACCTGCATTCTCGTCGACGACATGGTCGACACCGCCGGCACCCTGTGCCACGCGGCGAAAGCCCTCAAGGAACATGGCGCTGCCAAGGTCTTTGCCTACTGCACACACCCTGTGCTGTCGGGCCGGGCGATCGAGAACATTGAAAATTCCGTGCTGGACGAGCTGGTGGTGACCAACACCATCCCGCTGTCCGCCGCAGCACAAGCCTGTGCACGTATCCGTCAACTGGATATCGCACCGGTAGTCGCCGAAGCGGTTCGCCGCATCAGCAACGAAGAATCGATCAGCGCGATGTTCCGCTAAGGGCCCGGCCCTGGCAGACCACCCGTTGACGTAAAGCGCCCCGCCCCAACACCCCTGTTGGGGCGGGGCTTTTTTGCCCATACCGCTCACGTCGGTCGCAGACGTGCTCGGAAGATGGCTATTTTGGAGATACAAAATGACTGATTTCATCCTGAACGCCGAAGCGCGTAACGACCTGGGGAAAGGTGCGAGCCGCCGCCTGCGTCGTCTCGCCAGCCAGGTTCCTGCCGTTGTCTACGGTGGCGACAAGGCTCCTGAGTCCATCACCATCCTGGCAAAAGAAATTGCCAAGCTGTTCGAAGACGAGGCTGCCTTCAGCCACGTGATCGAGCTGAACGTGGGTGGCACCAAGCAGAACGTGATCGTTAAGGCCCTGCAGCGTCACCCAGCCAAGCAGTTCATCCTGCACGCCGACTTCGTTCGCGTTGTCGCTGGCAAGAAACTGACCGCTACCGTTCCTGTGCACTTCATCAACGAAGCTGCTCCAGTGAAGAAAGGCGGCGAGATCTCCCACGTCGTGAACGAGATCGAAGTTTCCTGCGAAGCCAAGGACCTGCCTGAATTCATCGAAGTCGACCTGGCCAACGCCGAAGTCGGTTCGATCATTCACCTGTCCGACCTGAAGGCGCCAAAAGGCGTTGAGTTCGTAGCTCTGGCACACGGCGACGACAAGGCAGTAGCCAACGTTCACGCTCCACGTGTTGCTCCAGAAGCAGAAGGCGCTGCAGAGTAATCTCACTCTGACGCCGGAGTGATTGGAAACATCGCGGACTGGAACGTAGCGAGAAAGCGGGCGAGAATGCGGAGTTTACATCATGGTAAATGAGCACTTTTCGTCCACTTTCGCCGCCGTCTCCAACGGCGTTGTTATCCACCACTCCATAGAAGGGCCCCTGTCGTGACTGCCATCAAACTGATCGTTGGCCTGGGTAATCCAGGCACCGAATACGAACAGACCCGGCATAACGCGGGGGCCCTTTTTGTTGAGCGCATCGCCTCGGCACAAGGCATCAGCCTCGTGGCCGATCGCAAGTATTTCGGCCTGACCGGGCGCTTCAGTCACCAAGGTCAGGATGTTCGTCTGCTGATTCCCACCACCTACATGAACCGTAGCGGCCAGGCCGTTTCGGCATTGGCTGGATTCTTCCGCATCAAGCCCGAAGAAATCCTCGTGGCGCATGACGAACTCGACCTGCCACCCGGCGTTGCCAAGCTCAAGCAGGGCGGCGGGCATGGCGGTCACAACGGCCTGCGCGACATCATCGCGCAGCTCGGCAACCAGAACACCTTTCATCGCCTGCGGCTCGGCATTGGCCACCCCGGCGTTGCAAGCATGGTTTCAAACTTTGTCCTGGGTCGTGCGCCACGCGCCGAACAGGAAAAACTCGATGCCAGCATCGATTTTGCCCTCGGCGTGCTGCCGGATATTCTCGCCGGTGAATGGAACCGTGCGATGAAAAACCTGCACACCCAGAAGGCCTGACTCTTTACCCGAGGGGAAACACCATGGGATTCAACTGCGGCATCGTCGGCTTGCCCAACGTCGGCAAATCCACCCTGTTCAACGCCCTGACCAAATCCGGTATCGCGGCAGAGAACTTCCCCTTCTGCACCATCGAGCCGAACAGCGGCATCGTACCGATGCCCGATTCGCGCCTGGCGGCCCTGGCCGAGATCGTCAATCCCAAGCGTATCCTGCCGACCACCATGGAATTCGTCGACATCGCAGGCCTGGTGGCCGGTGCGTCGAAAGGCGAAGGCCTGGGCAACAAGTTCCTGGCCAACATCCGTGAAACCGACGCCATCGCCCACGTGGTCCGCTGCTTCGAAGACGACAACGTGATTCACGTCGCCAACAGCGTCGACCCGAAACGCGATATCGAAATCATCGACCTGGAACTGATCTTCGCCGACCTCGAAAGCTGCGAGAAGCAACTGCAGAAGGTCGCGCGCAACGCCAAGGGCGGTGACAAGGATGCCGTGGTCCAGAAAGGCCTGCTGGAACAACTGATCGCCCACTTCACCGAAGGCAAGCCGGCACGCAGCCTGATGAAGAACATGAGCGCGGAAGAAAAGGCGGTGATCCGCGGCTTCCACCTGCTGACCACCAAGCCGGTGATGTACATCGCCAACGTCGCCGAAGACGGCTTCGAGAACAACCCGCTGCTGGACGTGGTCAAGGCCATCGCCGACGAGGAAGGCGCAGTGGTGGTGCCGGTGTGCAACAAGATCGAGGCGGAAATCGCCGAACTGGAAGACGGTGAAGAGAAGGACATGTTCCTCGAAGCCCTGGGCCTCGAAGAGCCTGGCCTGAACCGCGTGATCCGCGCCGGTTACGAAATGCTCAACCTGCAGACCTACTTCACCGCCGGTGTCGAGGAAGTCCGCGCCTGGACCGTGCGTGTCGGCGCCACCGCCCCCCAGGCTGCCGGCGTGATCCACACCGACTTCGAAAAAGGCTTCATCCGCGCCGAAGTGATCGCCTACAACGACTTCATCCAGTACAAGGGCGAAGCGGGCACCAAGGAAGCCGGCAAATGGCGCCTGGAAGGCAAGGACTACATCGTCAAGGACGGTGACGTGATGCACTTCCGCTTCAACGTGTAAGTGTGACCGTGGGTCTACACGGACCTCGATAGTCAAAAAAATCCCCGTGTTCACTCGCTGACACGGGGATTTTTTATTCCAGGGTGACACAGGCCACAATCGTTGCCTTCAACGGGACCAGCCCTACACCCAACCACCATCGACAATAAAGTTCTGCGCCGAGCACATGGACGACACCTCGGAAGCGAGGAACAGCGCCATGTTCGCGATATGGACAGGCTCGACGCTCCCCGGCAGGCACTGGCTGCGGCTGATCAGTTCCCTGGCGGCATCGTCCACCCACAGCGCCAGCTGCTTTTCAGTCATCACCCAACCTGGCACCAGGGTGTTGACCCTGATACGCCATGGCCCCAGCTCCCGTGCCAGGGCCCGGGTCATGCCATGGGTCGCCGCCTTGCTGGCGGCGTAAACCGGGTACCCGCTGGAGGCCATCATCCAGCCGATGGAGCCCAGATTGATGATCGCGCCCTCCCCGGCGGCCTTCATCATCGGCACCACCGCCCGGCTGGCGAAAAAGGCATGCTTCAAGTTGACCGAGATCAGCTTCTCGAAAGTCTCCGAGTCCACTTCATCCAGGGTGTGACGGACATCGTTGGCGGCATTGTTCACCAGGACAGTCACTGGCCCCAGGGTTTGCGCAAAGCCTTCGATCGCCACCTTATAGGCGATCTCGTCGGTGATATCGCAGTGAGCGAACTCGACCCTGTGACCTTCGGCCGACAGTCGGGCCACCAGCCGCTCACCCTGGGTCTTGGCCATATCCACGAAGGCGACCTTGGCCCCCTGCCGCGCAAAAGCGCAGACCATGGCCTCGCCGATCCCGGAAGCCCCCCCGGAAATCAGCACGGTCTTGCCTTTCAGATCCGTGTACACGGCGCCTGCTTCATGACTCATATGACGGTTACTCCACGGTAGGCACTTGAATGCAGGCCGCTGGACCCCGGGCGTGCTGGAGTCCCCACTTTCACCTGCCAACTCAATTAGTCTTATTTTATATTGAAAAATCGACAGATCAGACTATAAATCTACTGCCTTAACGACAAAATATCGCAAATTAGTAGAACTATTCAACTTAAAACAATAAATGGAGGTTCGACCATGTTGCACTCCCGACACCCGCTTTGCGGCCTTGGCTTGTCCCTGATGATTGCCAGCCAGGGCCTCCAGGCCAGTGGCCTGTCCAGCGAACACAAGGCCTTTGGCAAGACCCATGATGGAGCCGCGATCGAGCAGTATGTGTTGCGCAACAGCCATGGCCTGCAGGCCACGGTCATCACCTACGGCGGCATCCTGCAGTCATTGAAGGTGCCGGATAAGAACGGCAAGGTCGACGACGTGGTACTGGGCTTCGACGATGTCCAGGGCTACCAGAGCGGTACCGCGTTCTTCGGCGCCACCATCGGCCGCTACGGCAATCGCCTGGCCAACGGTGCGTTCGAGCTGGACGGCAAGCGTTATCAGGTACCGCTCAACGATGGCCCCAACGCGCTGCACGGCGGCCCACAGGGTTTTGACAAGCGGGTCTGGAAAGCGCAGCCGGTCAGCGGCAAGGACTCGGTCGGGGTGAAGTTGAGCTACCTGTCGAAGGCGGGGGAAATGGGGTTTCCCGGCAACCTGAATGTCGAGGTCACCTACAGCCTCAACGACCATAACGAGCTGCGCATCGACTACAAGGCAACCACGGACCAGCCAACGGTATTGAACCTCACCAACCACAGCTACTTCAATCTCGCCGGAGCCGGCAACGGTGATGTGCTCAGGCAACTCGCCACCTTGTACGCCAGCCATTACACCCCCGTCACCCGCAGCCTGATTCCCACCGGTGAACTGGCTCCGGTGGCCGGTACGCCGATGGATTTTCGTCAGCCGACCGCCATCGGCCAGCACATCAGGGATAATCATCCACAGCTCAAGTTCGCCGAGCCGAAGCAGGGTGGCTTCGACTTCAACTGGGTCCTGGATGCCAAGGGCGACGTCAGCCGACTGGCCGCCGAGGTGCACGACCCGCAATCCGGTCGCCGCCTGCAGCTCTACACCAGCGAGCCCGGGGTACAGTTCTACACCAGCAACTTCCTCGACGGCTCGGTCAAGGGCAAGGCGGGCAAGGTCTATGCACATTGGGGAGCGTTCACCCTGGAAACCCAGCACTACCCCGACTCGCCGAACCAGCCGGGCTTCCCGACCACGCGGCTGGATCCGGGCCAGACCTATACCCAGAACACCATCCTGAAGTTCTCGGCCAACTGAAAACCTGCTGGAGCTGCCGGGCCTTGTCGAGGCTCTGCAGCTCCAGCAGGTTGGAGGGACGGCGATAGCTTGCGCCGAAGGATCAGCGCTGCTTCAGGCGATCGATCACCACCGCCAGCAGCAGGATGGAACCGCGAATCACGTACTGGTAGAACGTGTCGATGTTCTTCAGGTTCATCGCGTTCTCGATGATCGCCAGAATCAGCACCCCGGCAATCACGTGCCGAATCATGCCCACCCCACCGCTCAACGACACCCCGCCCAGCACGCAGGCGGAAATCACCGTCAGCTCGAAGCCCTGGCCGATCATCGGCTGACCCGAGGTCATGCGCGATGCCAGGATCACCCCGGCCAGGGCACCCACGACTCCGTGCACGGCAAAGATGACGATCTTGGTCCGATCGACATTGACCCCGGCCAGCAACGCCGCCTCCTGGTTACCACCAATGGCCATGGTATTGCGCCCGTAGGTGGTGTAGTTGAGCAACCAGCCAAAGAACAGGAAGCAGGCGATGGTGATCAGGATCGGCACCGGCACACCGAACAACTGGCCATTGCCGTAGACGAAAAACGAGTCCTGGGACACGCCCACCGCCTTGCCGTTGGCAAAGATATAGGCCAGGCCCCGCACGATCTGCATGGTCGCCAGCGTGGTGATCAGGGCGTTGACCCGCAGCTTGGCAATCACGATCCCATTGATCAGCCCGACCAGCAGCCCCATCAGCAGCGCCGCGGCGATACCGAGAAACACGCTGTCGGTGTCGCGCATCACCACCGCGGCCACCACCCCGGCACAGGCGATCACCGAGCCCACCGACAGGTCGAAATGCCCGGACGCCAGGCAATACAACATGGTGCACGCGGCAATGCCGGTGGTGGAAATCGCCAGGCCCAGGCCCCGCATGTTCAGCGGCGACAGGAAGTTGTCGATCAGCAGGGTGCAGAGGACGAAGATCCCCAGCGCGGCCAGCAGCATCGCCCAATTGTCCAGCAGGCTGCGCAGGTCCAGGGGTTTGCGCGCGACTGGCAATGTATTGTTTTGGCTTGTCATGGTCACCTCTCAGTTCTCCAGGCCATCGGCGCGTTGGCGCGGCAAGGCCAGTTGCAGCAGGTTGGATTCATTGGCCTGTTCACGGCTCTTTTCGCCCCGCATCGCGCCTTCGCACAGCACCAGGATGCGGTCGGAAATGCCCATCACTTCCATCAGGTCGCTGGACACGACGATGACCGCAATCCCGCTGGCCGCCAGGTCATGGATGATCTGGTAGATCTCGGCCTTCGCGCCGACATCGATGCCGCGCGTCGGCTCGTCGAGCAGCAGGACTTTCATCGGCATCGACAGCCAGCGCCCCAGAATGGCCTTCTGCTGATTGCCCCCGGACAGATACAGGATTTTCTGCGCCGGATTGGGCGTTTTCACTTTCAGCGCCTTGATCTGCTTGTCGGCGTTGCCCTTCTCCCAACCGTCACGCAACAGCCAGCCAAAGGTGGAATGGGCGCGGCGGGCGCTGATGTTGATGTTCTCGGCCACACTGGAGAGCGGCATGATGCCCTCCTTCTTGCGGTCCTCGGGGCACAGCAGGACACCGGCGGCAATGGCGTCGCGCGGCGAGCGCAACTGCAGAGCCTCATCGCACAGTTGCAGGCTGCCGGCGGTCATCCGCTCAAGGCCACCCAGCAGGCGCAACAGCTCGGTACGGCCCGCCCCGACCAGGCCGAACAGGCCAAGAATCTCGCCCTTGTGCGCCTCGAAACTCACCGGCTCGCGCAACCCCGGCCCCAGCAGGCCATCGACCTTGAGCGCCACCGCGCCGCGTGGACGAGGGCGGTAATCGTAGATGTCCTGAATGTCGCGACCGACCATGCAGGTGACCAGCTGATCTTGGGTCAGCGTGCTCATGTCCTCGAAGGTACGCACGTAGCGTCCGTCCTTGAATACGGTCACCGCATCGCAGATACGGAACACTTCCTCCATGCGATGGGACACGTAGAGCACCACCTTGCCCTCGTCCCGCAGGCGTCCGATGATCGCCATCAGGCGTTCGATCTCCCGGGCCGACAGGCTGCTGGTGGGTTCGTCGAAGGCAATCACATGGGCGCCACGGGACAGGGCCTTGGCGATTTCCACCAACTGCCGCTGGCCCAGGGACAGGCGGCCCAGCTTCTGCTGCGGGTCGATCTCGTCGGCCAGGCCCTTGAGACAGTCCAGCGCATGCTGGCGCAACGCGCTGCGGTTGATCACCCCGAAACGGCTCGGCAAATGCCCGAGGAACAGGTTCTCCGCCACGGTCATTTCCGGCACCAGGTGCAACTCCTGGTGGATGACGGCCACGCCGCAGGCGATGCTGTCGGCGGCGCACTTGAAGGCCATCGTCTGCCCGCCGATCTGCAGATGGCCGCTGCTGGGGCTGTAGGCACCGCCGAGAACCTTGAGCAAGGTCGACTTGCCGGCGCCGTTCTCCCCCATCAGGGCATGGACCTGCCCCGGGTGGGCAGTGAAACTGATACCGTCCAGCGCCTTGACCCCGGGGAAGGTCTTGCCGATCCCGTTGAAACACAAACTGGCGCCAACACTGTGCTGCTGTCTGTTCAATTGCGCATGCATAACCACCTCGTCACCCCGACCAGGCGGCCCCGTCGCCAGGGCCGCCGAGCAAAACCGACCGTCACTTCCACAGGCCGATCTTTTCCAGTTCCTGCTTGAAGTTGTCGCGCGTGATCAGCGTCACCTCATCCATCGCGGTGTACTTCGGTGGTTCCTTGCCGGTGGTGACCCATTCGAACATCATGCTCGCGGTGTTGTAGCCCTCCAGGTGCGGGCTGGGCAGCATCGAGCCGAAAAAGCCGCTGCTGGGTTTCTTCAGTTCGCCGATGGCGTCGGTGCCATTGATCCCGACACCAATGACATTGGCGGCGGCAAAACCGGCGCTCTCGGTGGCACGCACGCCACCCAGCACGGTGTTGTCGTTCATGCCGCCGATGATCAGGTTCTTCGCCGAAGCCGGCAGTTTCACCAGTGCCGAGCTGGTGGAGTCCATGCTGCCCGGCACGTCGAGGGTCTTGAGCGGCGTAAACAGGATGTGGTCTTTCGGCAGGCCGGCGGCCTCGAGGGATTTGACCGAACCGTCGGTGCGCTTCTTGCCGGTGTCGAGCTCGTTGTAGGTATTGATCACCGCGTAGGTGTCCTTCCAGTCCCAACCGCGCTTCTTCGCTTCGGCGGCCATCGCGGCGCCCTGTTTCTGGCCCACTTCGTACGCGGCCATGCCCAGGTAGGGGACGTCCTCCATGAACTTGCCGCTGGCGTCGACGAAGCGGTCATCCACGGCGATCACTTTCAGGTCGTTGGCCTTGGCCTTCGCCACGATCGCCGGGCCCAGGGACACGTCCGGCGGGCAGATCACGAAGCCCTTGGCACCGTTGGCGGCGAGGCTGTCGATGGCCGAGAGGGTTTTCTCGCCGTCCGGCACGGCGATCTTGATCAGGGTAAAGCCCTTGTCCTTGCTGGCCTTTTCGGCGAAAGCCCATTCGGTCTGGAACCAGGGCTCCTCCGCCTGCTTGACCAGAAAGCCGATCTTCACCGGTTCGGCAGCCTGCAACAGACTGCCCAGGCCGAACGCCGATACCGCCAGGGCGGCACAGCACAGGGAACGGATACCGCGATGACGATTCATGAGGTGACTCCTTGTTTTTGTTGTGTCTTTCATGAGAACGAGTTGTGAAGCGGTGCAACCTGATGCGGGTAAAACTATCCAGCGAATCGATGACAGCGTGTCCCCGGGATGTCCAGCTCGATGGCCAGCACCGCACCATCCAGGGGGTGCTCGAACGGGCTGGCGGCGCTGGTGATGTACAAGGTGCGCAGGTCCGGGCCACCGAATACGCAGCTGGTGGGCCGGCTGACGGGCAATTCGATCAACCGGTCGACTTCGCCATTGGGCGCCAGCCTGAGCAGGCAACCGCCGTCCCAACGGGCGTTCCATAGATAGCCTTCGGCGTCCATCGCCGAGCCGTCCGGTACGCCACGCGGATGTGGCCCGAACCACTCCTGCGCCGGCCCGAGCTGGCCGTTGCTGGCAACCGGATAGCGATACAACGTGCCGTCCAGGCTGTCGCCAAAATACAGCTGGGTGCCGTCCTCGCTCCAAAGCAGGGTATTGGGGATGCCCAGTCCGCGTAACAGAGGCGTCGCACGCGCATCGGCATCGATCCGGAACAGACCACCGCGGCGATGCCGTACAGGAAGATCCTCGCCCCGCTCGCCGATATTGTTCTGCATGGTGCCCAGCCAGAGTCGACCCTGGGCATCGCAGCGGGCCTCATTGGCCCGGTTGCCCGGTTGCGGATCGGCGATACACAGCAGCGTCAGGCGCGGCGCCTGTGGCGCACTGGCGAGATCCAATCGATACACGCCACTGCTCAGGGTCACCAGAGCATCGCCGCTCTCACAGGGAATGAAGGCCGACACCGGCTCCGGCAACTGCCAGGCCTGCAGGCCGGCGCCGCTCAGGCGCAGCGCCTGCCGGCCGGCGATATCGACCCAATACAGGGCCTGACCGGGCGCGTCCCAGAACGGGCCTTCGCCCAGTTGCGCACGGTGTTCAGTCACAGCGGTCCACGACATGAGGCCTCCTGGCTTGCTTTTGTTTTCAGACGCCGATGAGGTTGTGGGCCCTGGCACAAGGGCATTGGCGCAACACGATCCCTGTAGGAGCCGGGCTTGTATCGCTTTCCCTAAAGCATCCCTATGGCTCCGGGCACCAGCACCGCGTCGACGACGCCCACACCATTGATCAACGGCGCACCGAACTCCGCCTGGCTGATCTCGAACACATCTCCCGGCTGCGTACGCACACCGTCGGCGAACGACAGGGTCGCGGTGCCGAAGAAGTGAATGTGCACGTCACCCGGACGCAGGAACTGGCTGTACTTGAAGTGGTGGTACTCGAGATTTTCCAGGCTGTGGCACATGTTGGCTTCGCCACTGAGGAACTCGCTCTGCCACACGACCTCGCCATTGCGCAAAATGCGGCTGCTGCCCACCAGGTGCCGGGGCAGCTCGCCCACCCGCAGCTCTGGACCATAGCTGCAATTGCGCAACTTGGAGTGGGCCAGGTACAGGTAGTTCTTGCGCTCCATCACATGGTCGGAGAATTCGTTGCCCACGGCGAAGCCCAGGCGATAAGGCTTGCCATCGTGGCCGATGACATACAGGCCGCCGATTTCCGGCTCTTCGCCGGCGTCTTCGGCAAAGGGTGGCAATGCAAAGGGCTGGCCCGGGCGCACGACGATGCTGCCGTCGCCCTTGTAGAACCACTCAGGTTGCACGCCGGCCTGACCGGAGGCGGGTTTGCCGCCCTCCACACCCCATTTGAAGATCCGCAGGCTGTCGGTCATCGCGCTGTCGTCACCGGCCTGCTGGTGCATCTTGTCCCGCGCCGCCGCACTGCCCAGATGGGTCAGGCCGGTGCCGCTGACCAGCATGTGGGCCGGGTCCGGGTGATCCAGCGGCGGCAGCACTCTCAGCTCGGCCAGCAACGTGGCGTAGTCGTGGCCGGCACCCAGGCCTAGGCTCTCCACCTGACGCCGCAGATCGACGCCCGCCTCGATGGCGGCCAGTGCCAGCTCGCGCACCGTGCGCGCCAGACGCACCTCGCGTACCTGGCCCTCCTCGACCACTCCCACCCGACGCTCGCCGTTGCTCAATTCGAACTGGACCAAACGCATGAAGCTTCTCCTGATTGCCTGCCAAGCACGAGTGGTAACGCGGGCAACGGCGCCAGAGCGCAACGCCCTACCTCAGTTGAAACCGACTATATAGTATTACTATTTACTCAACAACACTTCCAAACATGAGATTTTGAGCTTATTTTAGCCCGCAGGAAGCACAATATAGTCTTACGATAAGAGAGCTGACCATGTCTGATAAAAAACTCGACCTGCGTTCCGCCCACTGGTTCGGTACCGCCGACAAGAACGGCTTCATGTACCGCAGCTGGATGAAGAACCAGGGCATCGCCGACCATCAGTTCCATGGCAAGCCCATCATCGGCATCTGCAACACCTGGTCGGAGCTGACCCCGTGCAACGCGCACTTCCGCCAGATCGCCGAGCATGTCAAACGCGGGGTGATCGAGGCCGGCGGCTTTCCCGTGGAGTTCCCGGTGTTCTCCAACGGTGAATCGAACCTGCGCCCGACCGCCATGCTCACCCGCAACCTGGCCAGCATGGACGTCGAGGAAGCCATTCGCGGCAACCCGATCGACGGCGTGGTGCTGCTCACCGGTTGCGACAAGACCACCCCGGCGCTGCTGATGGGCGCCGCCAGTTGCGACGTGCCGGCCATCGTCGTCACTGGCGGGCCGATGCTCAACGGCAAGCACAAGGGCCAGGACATCGGCTCGGGCACGGTGGTCTGGCAGCTCAGCGAACAGGTCAAGGCGGGCACCATCAGCCTCGACGACTTCCTCGCGGCCGAGGGCGGCATGTCGCGTTCGGCCGGCACCTGCAACACCATGGGCACCGCCTCGACGATGGCCTGCATGGCCGAGGCGCTGGGCACCTCCCTGCCCCACAACGCGGCGATTCCGGCGGTCGACGCGCGGCGCTACGTGCTGGCGCACATGTCCGGCATGCGGGCGGTGGAGATGGTCCGGGAAGGCTTGAAACTGTCGAAGATCCTCACCCGGCAGGCTTTCGAAAACGCCATCCGCGTCAACGCCGCCATCGGCGGCTCGACCAATGCGGTGATTCACCTGAAGGCGATCGCCGGGCGCATCGGCGTCGAACTCGATCTGGACGACTGGACCCGCATCGGCCGCGGCATGCCGACCATCGTCGACCTGCAACCGTCCGGGCGCTTCCTGATGGAAGAGTTCTACTATGCCGGTGGCCTGCCGGCGGTATTGCGCCGCCTCGGCGAAGCCAACCTGATTCCCCACCCCGACGCCCTCACCGTGAATGGCAGGTCGATCGGCGAGAACACCCGGGACGCACCGATCTACGGTAAGGACGAAGTGATTCGGCCGCTCTCCAACCCGTTGCGGGCGGACGGCGGCATCTGCGTCCTGCGTGGCAACCTGGCTCCTCTGGGGGCCGTGCTCAAGCCCTCGGCCGCGACCCCCGAACTGATGCAGCATCGCGGTCGGGCGGTGGTGTTCGAGAACTTCGACCAGTACAAGGCGCGGATCAACGACCCGGAACTGGAGGTCGACGCCAGCTCGGTGCTGGTGATGAAAAACTGTGGGCCCAAGGGTTATCCCGGCATGGCGGAAGTGGGCAACATGGGGCTGCCGGCCAAGCTGCTGGCCCAGGGTGTCACCGACATGGTGCGGATCTCCGACGCACGCATGAGCGGCACGGCCTACGGCACGGTGGTGCTGCACGTCGCGCCGGAAGCGGCGGCCGGCGGCCCGCTGGCCTGTGTGCAGGAGGGCGACTGGATCGAACTCGACTGTGCCAATGGCCGCCTGCACCTGGACATTCCGGACGCCGAACTGGCAGCGCGCATGGCCGACCTGCAGGCACCGAAGCCACCGATCGCGGGCGGCTATCGCCAGTTGTACATCGACCATGTGCTGCAAGCCGACCAGGGCTGCGACTTCGACTTCCTGGTAGGTTGCCGTGGCGCCGAGATCCCGCAGCATTCCCACTGACCGGCAGGCCATGGCGTCGTCACCCGGCGGCTCAGGCACGCGAGAGCACCTGATGAAGCCGGGAGCGATGTTATGATGCAACCCTTTTCACCAGAGCACCGTCCCGTCTATGGATCAGCAGCCCTCCAAGCCACGCAAGAACACTCCGCGCAAGAGCATGCATAACCGGATCGTTCAGGAACTGGGCATGCAGATTGTCTCCGGACGCTTCAAGCCGGAAGAGCGCCTGCCCATGGAGTCGACGCTGTGCGAGGAGTACCAGGTCAGTCGCTCGGTGCTGCGCGAAGCCACCCGGGTGCTCAGCGCCAAGGGCCTGGTGTACTCCAAGCCGCGGGTCGGTGCAGTGGTGCGCCCGCGCCCGAAGTGGCACCTGCTCGATCCCGACGTTCTGACCTGGCTGATGCAGTCGACGCCCCACAGCGAGTTTTTCAACACCCTGGCCGGCGTGCGCCGGATCCTGGAACCGGAAATCGCCGCGATGGCCGCCACCACGGCCACCGACGAAGACATCGCGGTGATCGAAAAAGCCTACCTGGCCATGGAGAAGGCGCAGACCCACGAGCAGCTGCTGCAGGCGGACCTGGATTTCCACCGGGCGATCGCCGACGCCACCCGCAACGATCTGCTCGCCTACATGTGCAACATGTTGTCGTTGCCCCTGCGCGAATCCATCAGCATCACCAACCGCCGCCCCGATATTCAAGGCCTCAGCCTGCCCCGGCACAAGGCGATCCTCACCGCCATCCAGAATCGCGACGCCCTCGGTGCGCGACATGCCTCGCTGGTGCAGCTCGACGATACCCGGGTCGCCCTGGATACCGTGATGAACATCCTCACCCCGCTATAGCACTCAGACCCTCGCCCCCAACTCCGCGGAGAGCCGAGCGGCGACCTGTTTGATCAACGGCACCAGCTCGGCCATTTTCTCCAACGGCATATAGGGCACGGTACTGGCGATGCTGATCCCGGCGACGATCTGCTGGCTGGCATCGCGTATCGGCGCCGCGACACAGCGGATCGACGGCTCGTTGTCTTCCAGATCGAAGGCGTAGCCCCCCGCCACGTATTCCAGCATGCGCTGCTCGAACTGCTCCCAGGATGACACCGGCTGCAACGGCCATGACGGGGTCCTGCCGCCCACCGGCAAACTGATCCGATACAGGCGCTGCCACTCTTCTGGCGAGTCATCGAGCAGCAACGCCTTGCCGATCCCGGTGCGCGCCAACGGCATGCGGTGCCCGACCCGCGAACGCATTTCCGGGCCATTACGGCCGGGATTCTTGTGCAGGTACAGCACGTCATCGTCTTCACGGATCGCCAGGTGGATGGTATCGCCGGTCAACGCCGACAACTCATCCAGATACGGCCCGGCCAGGGTCACCAGCGGTACGGCCTCGCGCGCCTGGAAACCCAGCTCTATCAGCCTGGGGCCGAGCAGGTAACCGATTTGCGGCACGACCCGCAGATAGCGCTCCTCCACCAGGCAACTGGCCAGGCGATGGGTGGTGCTGCGGGTGGTGCCGATCAGCCGGGCAATTTCCTTGAGGTCTCGGGCCCCGCTGGCAACGGCCTGGACCACCGCCAGACCGCGCAGCAGCGTCTGAGTCCCCGTCGGTGCGGCGTCCTTGGCGTTTTTCGCGGCGTCTTCCTGCATATCCGGCCTTCAACAATGAGCGAGAGAACGGGCGGCATTATGGTCGCCCGCTCTTGCCCTTGCCTAGAGTTCGATCCGCGCCACCTTGCCCACCAGCACCACATAGGACAGCGCGCCGATCAATGCCAGCGCGGCGATGTAGGTGATCCCGGGGGCGAAGGAGTCGCCGCTGACGAGAAAGCCGATCACGATCGGCGTGGCGATCGCCGCCAGGTTGCCGATGCAGTTGAATACTCCGCCCGTCAGCCCCAACAGGCGCGCCGGCGCCAGGGTCGAGACCAGCGACCAACTGATCGAGGCCATCCCGTTGCCGAAAAACGCCAGCGCCAGGCAGGCGATCACCCAGGGTGTCGATTCGACGAAGTTTGCCCCGATGATCACGGTGGAAATCAGCAGGCCGCCGATGATCGGCAACTTGCGGGCCAGACCGAGCGTCGCGCCACGGCGGATCAGCCAGTCGGAGAACAGCCCCGAGCACAGCACGCCGACGAAAGCCGCGAGAAACGGCACCGAGGCCAGCAGGCCGGACTTGATGAAATCCATGCCGCGGTATTTCACCAGATAGGTCGGAAACCAGGTCAGGAAAAACCACAACGTCGAATTGAGGCAGAACTGCCCGAGGTAGATGCCCCACAACTTGCGCTGGCTCAACACGATACCCAGGTCGGTCCAGCTGAACGGCGCCTTGCGCCGGGCGGTCTCGGCCTGGATATCCACCAGCCCGCCGCCCTCGCGGATCAGGTCGATTTCCGCCGGGTTGACCCCCTTGAACTCCCGCGGCTCGCGATACACCGCGTACCAGACGAACGCCCAGAGAATGCCCACCACCCCAGTGCTGATGAACACCATGTGCCAACCGTATCGATGCTGCAGCCAAGCCAGCAGCGGCGTCAGAAAGGCCAGCCCGACGAACTGCCCGGAGGTGTAGAAACCGATGGCGGTCGCGCGCTCGCGCTCGGGAAACCAGGTGGTCACCACACGGCTGTTGATCGGATAGGCGGGAGCTTCCAGCGCCCCCACGGCCATGCGCAGGACGAACAGCGCGATGAAGCTGGCAGCGAAACCGAGCAGCAGCGTGGCCGCCGACCACAACAACAGCGCCAGACTGTAGAGCAGGCGTGGTGGCACCCGGTCCACCAGCCAGCCACCGGGGATCTGCATCGCCGCGTAGGTCCAGCCGAACGCCGAGAAAATCAGCCCGACATGAATCGGGTCGATCCCCAGTTCACTGGTCAACGCGGGGGCGGCGATCGACAGGTTGCTGCGGTCCAGGTAGTTGATCACCACGGTGATGAACAGCAGGACCATGATGAAAAAGCGCTTGCGGCTCGGCGTCAGCAAAGACGCCTGCCCGGTCAGGACTTCCGGTTGCATGGGTGTGCCTCTTCTTATGGTTATTGAGGGCGTTCATTCACAACGATGTCGGGGTCCGCTCACGGCCCCTCCCTGATGGATAAGCCCGCCATCACCACTCGGCAAAACTGCCGTCGGCATGGCGCCAGATCGGGTTGCGCCAGCGATGACCGATGGCGGCGCGTTCCGTCACGTAGGCCTCGTTGATCTCGATGCCCAGCCCCGGGCCATTCGGGATCTTCACGAACCCCTGGTCATAGTCGAACACCCGAGGGTCCCTGACGTAATCCAGCAGGTCATTGCTTTCGTTGTAATGGATGCCCAGGCTCTGCTCCTGGATGAAGGCGTTGTAGCAAGCCGCATCCAGTTGCAGGCAGGCCGCCAGGGCAATCGGGCCCAACGGACAATGCAACGCCAGCGCCACGTCATAGGCTTCGGCCATGTTGGCGATCTTGCGGGTTTCGGTGATTCCGCCGGCATGGGAGGCATCCGGCTGGATGATGTCGACGTAACCTTCGCTGAGCACCCGCTTGAAATCCCAGCGCGAAAACAGACGCTCCCCCAGCGCGATCGGCGTGCTGGTCAGCGGTGCCAGCTCCTTCAGGGCCTCGTAGTTTTCGCTGAGCACCGGCTCCTCGATGAACATCAGCTTGTAGGCGTCGAGTTCCTTCATCAACACCTTGGCCATGGGCTTGTGCACCCGGCCATGGAAGTCCACGCCGATGCCGACGTTCGGCCCCACCGCGTCGCGCACGGCGGCGACGTTGGCCAGGGCCAGGTCGACCTTTTCGAAACTGTCGACGAATTGCAGCTCTTCGGTGCCATTCATCTTCACCGCGGTGAACCCCCGGCCGACGGCTTCCCTGGCAGCCCGGGCGGTGTCGGCCGGACGGTCGCCGCCGATCCACGAGTACACGCGGATACGCTCGCGCACCTGACCACCCAGCAGATCGCTGACCGACACCCCCAGGGCCTTGCCCTTGATGTCCCACAGCGCCTGGTCGATCCCGGCCAGGGCGCTCATGTGCACGGCGCCGCCACGATAGAAGCCGCCGCGATAGAGCACGGTCCAGATGTCCTCGATATTGCGCGGGTCCTTGCCGACCAGGTAATCCGACAACTCATCGACCGCCGCCGCGACCGTGTGGGCCCGGCCCTCGACCACCGGCTCGCCCCAACCGGTCACGCCTTCATCGGTTTCGACCTTGAGGAACAGCCAGCGTGGCGGAACGATAAAGGTCGTCAGCTTGGTGATTTTCATCGTGTCGTCTCTCTTGTCGGGATGCAGCGCACACGGCGCCGGGAAGTCTTAACGCAATGCGTTCCAGGCCTGCACGTAAGCCTTGGCCCGCAGCGCCGTTTCGTCGGCACTCAGCCCCGGCTTGAACAGCCCGGAGCCCAGGCCGAAACCACTGACGCCCGCCTCGACGAACGCTGGCATGTTGTCCGGAGTGATTCCGCCGACCGGGATCAGCAACGTTCCCGCCGGCAGCACCGCCAGCCAGGCCTTGACCACTGCCGGGCCCATCTGCTCGGCGGGGAACATCTTCAGCACATCGGCGCCTTCGGCCAGCGCGGCAAAGGCCTCGGTCGGCGTGGCGACACCTGGCGACAGGTACAGCCCTGCCGTCCTGGCCGCCCGCAGGACCCGGGGATCACTGTGGGGCATGACGATCACCTGCCCCCCTGCGGCCTTCACCTGCCCGACCTGTTCCGGGGTCAGCACCGTGCCGGCACCGATCAGGCAATCGGCGGGCAACAGGCTGCGCAGAATGCGGATACTTTCGTACGGTTCGGGAGAGTTGAGCGGCACCTCGATGACACGGAAACCGGCCTGGTACAACACCTCGCCGATGGCCGCCGCCTCTTGCGGACGCAGACCGCGAAGAATTGCGATCAGGCCGTTTTTCGCCAGTGCTTGCTTGAGCATGTCAGACCTCTTGTCTAATTGAACGCAGGCGTCCGGCCCAGCAGCCCGGCGGCTTCGGCCAGGTGCCACAGACCACGCTCGGTGGCGTGTTCGGCCAGGATTGCCCGGGCAAAACCGCAACGCTCGAGCGCCCGGCTGTAGCGGGCACAAAGTTGGGCATTGCCGATCAGCATGATCGACGGCAGGTCGGCGCTGTCGCGTCGACGGCGCTGGGCATTGGCAAGGGCGGCAAGCTCATGGCCAATCAACAGGCCCGACAGGTAGTCGGTCTGTCCGGCCGGGCTCAGTTCGCCCGTCAGCCCCAGCGTGCGTGCGCTGAACAAGGTCGAGAGAGGGCCGTTTTCACCCTCGCAGGAGAGCGCCACCCGGACGCCGCGATCGAACGCCTCGCTGTCGAAGGGCGCACCGCGCTGCTGGGTACGCCCCAGGATGCTGTGTTCACTGAGTACGGCGAACAGCTCGCCGGTCATGAAGGTGTCGAAATGGACGATGCAGCCGTCAGCCACCTCGACCCATTTCGAATGGCTGCCCGGCAAGCCGATCAGCAGAGGGCCGCCAGCATCCGCCGGCAGGCCTTGCAGCGCGCCGAGGACCTGTGTCTCTTCGCCGCGCATCACGTTCGGCAGGCGGGAACGCTCGATCACGCCGGGCACGATATGCACATCGACGCCACGCAGGCTGCGCACGGTGTTGAGAGCGGTGCCCAGGCTGGCGACATTCGCCGGGGTGTCGCGATAGGTGGCCTCGGACCAGCCCTGGGCGCTGCCGACCATGCCGCAGGCGATCACCGCCAGCCCGGGTTGGGCATCGAGCCAGTCGCCACAGGCCTCGTCGAAAGCCAGTTCAAAACCATCGGCGCACCGTTGGCCGGCGATCATCCGCGGCACACTGGGCAACTGCATGATGCCCGACGACAGCGAACGCTGTTCGAGCACCTGGCCACCCGCGGCGAGTTTGTAGGCCCGAAGTGAGGTCGTCCCCCAATCGAGCGCGATCAATTGCGCCTGCATCGCTTCACCTGAAAGTTGTTTTTGGACAGTGAGTGCGTGGAGCTGATGGAGGCGACTATAAACCCGAGACGCCAATAATCTCAATATATAAATTTACATCCCATATATTGGGAAAATCTAAATACAGCCTGAATCAATCGATTTGAGCTGATATCAGACCTTCTCCGATACGTGGGACCCGCCATACGTCATGCAGAACGAAAACGCCGCGTTGATCGCGGCGTTTTCGTATTCGGCGTATGAAACAACAGCTAGGCAACAGCGTGGCTGGAAGCAAGGCATCCCTGGCGAATCAGATGATCCACCACATGAGTAGCGGCTTGCTGGGCGCTCATGCGCACCGTTTCAATATGAATGTCCGGGGCTTGCGGGACCTCGTAGACCGAGTCGATGCCGGTGAAGTTCTTGAGCTGGCCACTGCGCGCCTTCTTGTACAGCCCCTTGGGATCGCGCTCTTCGGCGACCGCCAACGGTGTGTCGATGAATATCTCGTAGAACTCGTGCTCCTCGAACAAGCCCCGTGCCATCGCCCGCTCGGCCCGAAAAGGCGAGATGAACGACACCAGGGTGATCAACCCGGCATCCACCATCAGCTTCGCGACATGCGCAACACGGCGGATATTCTCCGCACGGTCCTCATCACTGAACCCCAGGTCGGCATTCAGCCCCTGCCGTACGTTGTCGCCATCGAGCAGATAACTGTGGCGCCCCAACGCGTGAAGACGCTTTTCCACCAGATTGGCGACGGTGGTCTTGCCGGCGGCCGACAGCCCGGTAAACCACAGGACAACGGGTTTCTGCCCCATGAGGGCGGCATGTGCGCTCTTGTCGATCTCGATCGACTGCCAGTGCAGATCGCGCTCCACCGGCTCGGGCAGGTGCCTGGTTTCATCACTGCTCATCAGTTGCTTCTCCAGCGTTGAAAACGACAGGTGTACACAGCACCTGTTCGTGGCGGATTCCAAAGACTCACCCTTTGACAAAGGGTTTCAACAGGCCATGGGCTGCCGAGTGGCGCAGGGTGAACCAGATCCACAGGTAGGTGCGCCAACGCAAGGGTAGCTGCCGGTCAAGAAAGATCCGCCTGAAGTAAAAGAACAAGGCACCCCGCTCCTTCGCCGGCCCATCACCCGAGGCGCCACTGAGTACCGCCTCGCCCACGGACTCGCCGCGCAACGCCCGGACGACGCGCCTGGCGGCATCACGACGATTGTCACCCAGGGTGATGAAAATGGGGTCATCCTTGAAACGCCCACGCTTGCTGTAGGTTTCGTCGAAGTCAGCCTTGCCCGTCCGATAATGCAGATGCTCGAAGACCACGTCGTCCAGATAGATGATGCGATCGAACCCCTCATGCTGGATACGCTTGAAGATGTCGAACAGATGGAAATCGATGAACGCGCCGGCATAGGCGGCCGGGTAAGGGTCGACCAGCAATTCGCAGGTGCTGCGTGACAGGATGGGGAACGTGGCCAGGCCGCCCTTCTTCAGCAGGTCGTTGCAGTAGCCGAGATACACCCGGTCGGCGAAACGCCGATCCAGGGCCCTGAGCTCGCGGTCCCAACCGGGCGTACGCATGACCATGTCATCGTTGACCAACACGATGATCTGCCCCCGCGAGGCGTGCAGGCAGGCGGTGTTATAGGCCCCCATGGACTGGTTGGGCCCGATGAGCCGCACGGTATGCACCGCGTCGCAATGCAGGTCGTGGCTACCGGGGTCATCGTCGTCCACATACAGGATCACCTCCACGGCGGACAGGCATTCTGCCGTGGCAACCACGCTGGCGAAAAAACGTTCGACCAGTTCCGGGCGTCCACGAGTCGGCAGCAGCAGGGAAATCAGCGGCTCCTGCTCCTGTGTGTCGGGTACGCAGGACCTAGCGCTGGCAGGCATGACGGTACGCCTCATTGTGGATAGCTCTGCGTCCATCTTTCACCTCCATTTCCGGAATAAGGCACGCGATCGATCATTTGCCAGTAATCGAAAAGATCATGCGGAAAAGGGTGTTTCAGCATGAACCTTGCCGCCATGGCTTCATACTCCGCATGCATGCGCACATACAGGGCATCCTTGCCTTCGACATGGCCGCGCAATACGTCGAGCCAATCGGTGTGTTCCAGGTTGATCTGAGGGCAGCAGGCGGCGATCTGCGAGGTGTCGGCCGTGCCCAGCGAAACGGTCACCTTCCCCACCCGGAGGGCGGCAATGATGCGCATCAGCGACAACCAGCGCCAATCCAGGCGCTGGGGGATATTGAGCACCAGCCGTGCCGAACGGTTCAAGGCATCGCGTTGCCCACGGGAAACGAAACGCTCCGGGCACGCGATCGAGAAACCCTCACCACGCAATCTGTCGAGCATGCGCCCGCGGTATTCGGTGACGGCCCCCGTGAACAACAGATCGCTTTGCGCAGAGTCGCCGGGATCGGGAGCGACTTTCGGCAGCGAGGGGAAACCGATGGCCCGCACGGGGACGCCGGGCAGCAACTTGTCCATGTTGATCAATTCCGGCAAGTCTCCCAGCATCAGGAACGCGCAGATATGAGGCAGGCACTCGAACAGGTGCTGGATGCGTGCCACCTGCACCGCCGGGTGCATGTAGTCGTTGTTGTTCCAGAGCGGGTCGCCGTGGATCAGTATCTGGTCGTCCACGAAGTCGAGGTGCTCGGTCATGATGACCGCCACCCGCTTGCCACGGGACTCGCAGAAATCGATGAGCGTGTCCCGGGTGCTCTCGGAGAAGTTTTCGATGACGATATTCAAGCGACTGTCACTCGGACGCTTGCCCACACTGACCGGGTAACCCTGCTGCTGCAGCGCCATCACCAGGAAATCGACCTGGTCGCTGATACCGTAGAACGAATGGTTATAGACCCAGAGATGAACCGCTGGCCTTGCATGAGATAGCGTCATGTTCACCTCCTGTGCGCCACGGACGATTGATTCGCAAGCGTGTCGTTGTCCACGCCGCCCGCCAGGCTCGCAATGACCAGTTGCTCGACAGCCTGCAAATCCACGCCACTGTGGTAGCGGCCGGAGTGCGAAGTCTCCAGATGCTTGGGCTCGAATGCCCCATCGCTTTGCAGGATGGCGTAAAAACGCTTTCCATAGCGGATGATGTTGTAGCCATGGAAACCTTCCACGACCAGGTGTGGCTGCTCTGCCGCCCCCACTGGCGGGCTCGGGGTGCGGCTCGCTTGCGGCTGCCGCGCACGACGATAGCGACGCAGCCATTGCGAGCATTGGCTGTGCAGCCAGGGAAAAGGCATCAGCCATCTCGACAACAGTTTCACCAGCGCCGACGGTTCGGGCTGATCCACCCTTCCTTCCTGCGGCAGATAGGCTCCCGCCAGTTCGAGCAGGCTGTTGGCCCATATCGCGGGCCGCGCCTGAGTGCGGGTGTATTGAGCCAATACCGAGCAATCGTGGGCATGCAGGGAAGAGTTGCCCTCCACGAGCATGAAACAGCCACCCACGGACCAGACACTGCGCTCTCCGGTATTGATCCGCATCCGCGGGCGGGCATCCTGGCTGAACGCCCGCCGTAAACCGGTCATGTCCAGCAGTCCCCCGTCCACGAGCGGCACACCCGGGCCGTTCGCTGAGGGAGCAGGCGTGGAACTGTCCACGTGAAGCTGACGGACCTGTGCCCAGAACGTCCCGGCAAACGCCTGCCCGGAGAACTCCGTCACCGCTCTCCGATGGCCCTGCTCCTGCAACGCCAGGTAAGTCTGCGGCTGCAGCAAGCCAGGAATACGCGCCAGCAATTCATCGACAAGCAAGACTTGCTCATGCTCCTGGCGCACCGGAAGCAGCCAGGGATCGGTTATCTCGGGCTCGGTACCGACGATCAGACCGCCCTGGCCATCCTGCAAGTACGTGCCAACCCCGCGAAGCGCCGAAACCACGGGCACGCAGCCCAGGCTCATGGCCTGGAGAATCTCGAACGGACACAATACATCGGCCGGTTGCAGCAGCACATGCGACCCCGCCATCAAGGCTTCGACATCGGCCTGGGCAGGGCTGGCCCACAGAATGCTGCGACCGGTCTGCTGCTCGACAAAGGCCAGGTCCACGCCCGCGGCGACCAGGGCCTGGGCGTCAGGGCGCTCACAGGCCATGCTGAGCAGGCCATTGTGGCCAGCGGCGCAGAATGCCTTCCAGAAGCGCAGGACACGATGCCCACCACAGCTGAAAAAGTCGCTCTCATGGTCAGGGACCGATACGAACAGGAACCGTGGATGGGCAAGCGACGGCTTATCAGGAAGCCGCCCACGAGCCTGAACCGCGGATACCGGTAAACCGAGGCGGGACGTGAACAACCGGGACTGCAACTGCGGCAACCCAAGGAAATCGTTCAGCGCCACGAGAGTATCCGCCTGTGCCGAGAAAACCCCCAGACACCAGGGGCCTCCCAGCAATGCACGGTAATGCTCGCGAATGCGCGGCAACTGCTCGCCGATGCTGGCTTGCGCTGTTGTCCACGGTGCAAACAGGCCACGCAAGGACTCGCAATGCAGCACAAAGGGCCGGCTCAGGCTGGGAAACGCAATGGAGTGAAAGAATTCGATAGCGCCCGGCAACGCCTGCGTCAGCAGGCGGTTTTCAGGTCCGAAACAACTCGAGCAGGGCTCCGGCCACTGATTGCCGGACTGACTCGCCAGCGCCGCCAGCAGCCGCTGACGCAAAGGCTCGGATCGCTCCAGCAGATGCCGCAAGGCAACGTTATCCCAGGCGTTGATGCTCACTCCCTCAGGCATCGACTCGAACAGCGCCCGATACAACGGGTGGCACCCACGCCAGGGAATGTAGTGGCTCTGATTCCAGGGAACGGCCACTGCCAATTGATTCATGATTGCCCTCCTGGCTTGCTGGTGATCCGACTCCACAGGCGCTGCCACCAGGACTGGCTCAAGTGGTGCAACATCTGTTCCATGCTGTCTATACGTGCGTTGGCCCGCTCCAACTGGTACGCCAGTTCGCGATTGGCATCCTGTAATTGTCCGTCCAGGTCAGATTCGTCCTCATTCCGGGTGTCATACCCACGCATCACCATGGACAAGCCATCGATATGCTCGGCCAGCTCATCCAGTGTTCTCGCAATCAGCAGGTCGCTGGTCGGATAACGCTTGAGCAGGGTTTGCAAGCTGCCGGAAAGATCCATGGGACCGGCCGCCTGGCGTAGCCCTATGAAACGTTGCTGGATCCTGAACACATTGAAGCCGTTATATGTCGTCACCAGCGAAGGCCCCTCCTCCGGTTCGGCAGAGCGCCCAACCAGGAGACGGGATACCTCCTGGAGGACGACCTGGCGCTCCTCGACCGCACTCCTCCCCAGCAGCAGCAGGGCCTTGAGTTCGCCGATCGACGATGCCGAAGGCAAGGCTGCCAGTTGCGCTTCGGAGCAGGCACGCAGGTCAACAGCCCCGACCTGCAGAGGCAGTGCGTACAGGCGCCTCCTGAAACGCACCAGATTGCAGCTGAAAAAATCGCCCTCCAGCAGGATGGGTGTCTCATCGAATGTCTCGGTCGCATAACGCAGTGGCGAAGCCTGGCGCACGCGCCGGTTGGCCGGCAAATCGATGCTGCCGTCGAGGGGGTATCCCAGGGTGCTCAGCAAGTCCTGGTTATGCTCGACGAAACGGGCGATATCCGCCGCGGCCATTGCCTGCCGGAAGCCACCGATCTGCCCCGAACGGAATGTGGCGGAGTCACGGTTGAACAGCTTCGCGGCAATGGCCACCGGCGAGCCCGGAGCCTGGAGCTTGAGCAGGATGGACCAGATCAGGCGCAGTTGATCCGCCTCCCGCCCGCCACCGGCCGCACCAATCAGTTCCTCGAAGGACAGCGAAGCGACATTGGGAAAGTCCAGCCAGGGCAGGAAACCGCCAATGCGCTGCCGCAAGGAACCCAGCAGCCAGTTGTCGTTCAGCAGGCGGCTGATCCGCCCAGCCACATCGAGACCACTCAGCCAGCCCGCAAAGGTGGTCTTGCCTTCACGCTCATAGTAGTTGGCCTCGGACACCAGGATATCCAGCGGGTGGCGGTACATGAACAATGCCGGTGAAGACAGGAACGCATGATGGCGATTTCCGAAACTGGAACGCCGCACGCTGTCGACAAAGAAATCGGCCGCTACCGTATGCGAGTTGCTGTATTCGACGCAGTACCAGGTTTGCGGCTTGGGAAACTCCGGCAGCACCACGCCTTCCTGATAACCCAGGGCCCGTGCCAGCTCATAGAGCAGGTGAGTCCCCGACTTGGGAATGGAAACCAGGAACAGCGGCCGGCGGCTGAAATGATGATCGGTGATCGGGGCCAGTAGTGAAACGTCGTTCAAACCGACACAGGCCAGCAGTTGGTCTGCCAGGCGCGCACCGTCCTCTTCCGTGAAGATGATCCACTGCGCACCAGCGGATACCTCATCCTCCCGGGGCAACTCGCGCAACAGCCCGACCCCTCGGGCCTGCGCGGCCTCTGCCAGGTCCCGGGCCAGGGTATTGTCTCCGATCAGCCGGACGACCAGGTCCTGGTTCGACCATGACGGTTCCAGCAGCTCCAGGAACGCATCAAGCCGCGGCGCGCAAAATTGCAGGTTGTTCATGAATGTCTAATCCGTACAAGCAGGTCCGCCAGTCGCTCGTCGACCTGGATACCCGGCAAATGCCCGATATCGCTGCTGAAATCCAGTGCGCCCAATGCCTGCGGTACACCGTAGTAGCGACCGGCATAGGCGACGATGTTTGTGGTTCCGAAACTTTCGAGCAACACCGGCGTGCCCGCGGCGGCCGAGGGCCCGGCCGCGCACTGAGCGTCTCCCGCCGCCAACAGTTGCTCACGATAGCCATCGAGCACCTGCGTCTCGAGATGCAGCGGCTCGAGCGCACGGATCACCCGTTCCACCCGCTCGCTGACACCGGCCTGCGGCAGGCCGTTGTCGAGCCAGCAGGCCAGCGCGGCGTTAATGACCTCGCAAGTCTCCTCGGCACAAGCGGAGACCTGCGCCACCAGCTCATCGTCCGAACAGGTCGAGCGCTCGATCTGGGTATGTCTTTTCCACGCATAACGCTTGAATGCAAAACGCTCGAGATCCAGGTTCGACTTGTTGAACGCAAAGCCGAACAGGTCCTCGTCGCCATAGTCACGAAAGATCTCGCGCCGCTCCAGCAACCCTGCCAGCTCGCGCTGGAACGGTGTGTAGGCGCTCTCGTCGAGCGCCTCGAAAACGCCGTAACCGTAACGTTGCCCCATGCGCTCCAGACCGTGGTCACGCAGGATATCCAGGTGGGTATTGGTCAGCCAGTTCCGCCAACCACCGACGATTCCCTGCCCTCGCCGCAGGTTGTGCCGATGCGCACCGGTCAGGTTGACATGGTCGATACGTTGCCAGATCTCGGCCGCCTGCTGCGCATCCAGGAAAACCCCTTGAGCTTCGGCCAGCCCCAGGATGGTCGGCACCGGCGCCTGGATGAGATCCTCCCAGCGCATGATGTGATACGCGCTGGCGTAGTCCTCGAAAACCCGCAGATAGGCTTGCAGCGGGCCAGCCAGGGCTTCGAAGAAATTCAGGTCGGAGAGTTTGTACAGGGCGATGCGCTGGCGCAGCTCGTCGTTATCCTGTTCAGGGGGAATGAAGCGCTGAATGTACTCGCTGGCCAGGGCATTGAACGAAAAGCAGGCCGACGACACAGTTCCGGCAGGGTGCCGCATGGATGCAAAGCGCTGGTGCTCGCTGAAGGCCGGGTGGGTCGGCCAGATATCCGGCCCCACATGGGAGTGGGCCGTTCCATAGACGGACAGGATCTCCACCGGGTGCGAAGTGATCAGGGTGAAATCCCCCGCCCCCTGACGCCGATGTACTTGCGAAAACAGGCGGTCCGCGGGGCATCGCCCTTCACCCACTTCGGCCCTCCTGGCAGGTACCTGAAGTTGTTGTTGTAGATCAGCGCCCGGGCCAATCCCCGCCGCTCGAAAACGTCCTGTATGCGCAGCGCGACCTGCTCCCCCACCGTTTGACAGAATGCCTGGAGGAACGCGCCACCCGGTGCGGGATCGCTGAGCCCGGTCACGCGGCGTATTTCCGCGATGACACTGAGCAACAATGTGAAACCGCTTCTCGGATAACCGAGAACAAGAGGTCGCTTCAAACTCATGAGCGGGCCTCCTCCATGCCGGACGACGACAAGACTTCGTGCTTGACCTGCAAATCGACAAAACCGGTAATGCCCGGTGTGTCGGCAAAGGTGAGCCGGCTCACCGAACGCCGCACGTCCAGGAAACGGTCGGACTCGGCGGTGATCTGCGAGCAGCCGACATTCAGGAAATACTCGCCGCCGACCAGGCGGGCCTGCCAATCGAACCTGATCACCAGGCACTCACCGGCACCCGCCGACAGCAACGGCGCGCCCTGCATGTGCAGGTTGGTTCCAAAAACATAGGTACCGTCGAGCGAAACGATGCCAAAGCCGACCGAAACCCCTTCCAGCGCTTCATGGAACAGCAACTTGACCAGCAATTGCACAGGCTGATTCGCCGGAATCCGGGGCGGATCGCAACGCCCATCGGCGAGAATCTCGATATCGATGACCTGCACCTGGCCACTGCCCAGACGCGTCTCATGGTCGTTGTAGAAAGGCCGGCCAGCGACGACATCCGCACGCCCGCTGCCCAGCAGCCGGGCCTGCTCGGCATGGGACGATTCCAGCTCACCGGCAGTCGGCGGTTCTACTGCCTGTGTCCCGAACAACAGGTTCTGGTACACGTTCACCGCACTTGCAATCGGACCGTCGTAACACAGGTTCCCGTGGTCGATCACCAGCCCGCGCCTGCACAAGCGCAGCATCGTGTCGACACTGTGGGACACGAACAGAATGGTCTTGCCCTGCTCGACAAACTCGCGAATGCGCTGGAAACAGCGATGCTGAAACTTCGCATCGCCGACACTCAGGGCCTCGTCAACCACCAGAATCTCCGGCTCGACATGAATCGCCGCCGCAAAGGCGACCCTGACGAACATCCCGGACGAGTAGGTTTTCACCGGCTGGTCGAAGTGTTCGCCAATCTCGGCGAAAGCCTCGATGGCGGGCATCCTTGCGATCATCTCGCTCCGGGAAAACCCCATGATGGCGCCATTGAGAATCACGTTCTCGCGTCCACTGAACTCCGGGTTGAACCCCGCCCCCAGCTCCAGCAGGGCAGAGATCTTGCCATTGACCTGGACACTGCCGGTGGTCGCCTGCATCACCTCGCAAATGATCTGCAACAGCGTCGACTTGCCCGAGCCGTTGCGCCCGAGCACGCCGATGATCTCCCCCTTCATCACGTCGAAGGAAACCCCGCGCAGTGCCCAGAACTCCCGATGATACTGCTTGCGCAACGGATGCAGCGCCTCGACAAGACGCTCGCGGGGTGAAGCGAACAACCTGAATTTCTTCGAGACATCCGTCACGGAGAGGGCGATATCGTTCGGCATGGCGTTTAGAGAACATCCGCGAATTCCGGCTTAAGCCGGCGAAAAATGGCTGAGCCAAGGAAAAACAGGCTGAGGCTCACACCCCAGAAAACCAGTGTCTGGCTCATCGGCGGCCAGGATACCGTTGGAAAGATCAACAGCCCACGATAGCCCTGGATGATGTAGTAGATCGGGTTATAGACCGCCCACTCGCGGATGGCGGGAGGCATGATCTCCAGCGACCAGACGATCGGGGTACTCCAGAACCACAGATTGAGCAGGATCGTCAGCGCCTGGCCGATATCCCGATAGAACACCTGCAAGGCCGCCAGCAACCAGCCCAGCCCCAACAGCAGGACACTCATGCAGAGCAGGAAGTAGACGAACAGCAGGCGCTGCCAAAGGAACGTCACGTCATAGAACAGCATCATGCCCGCCAACACCAGCAGGAACACCCCATGGGGGACCAGCCCGGACACCAGGTGGACCACCGGCAGGACCTCCGTCGGAAAGACGGTCTTCTTCACCAGGTGATCGTTACGGGTGATCGAGTGGGTAATGGCCTGCAGCGCTTCACTGAAGAAGAACCACGGCACCAGGCCACAGACGAACCAGAGGACGAAGGGGGTCCCTACCGGCCCCTGGGCACGAAAGCCCACCGCGAAGACGAAATAGAACACCACCACGACAGCGAGCGGATGCATGAAGGTCCACACCATCCCGCCCAGGGTTCCCGCATAACGGTTCTGCAGATCGCGGACCGCCAGCGCCTGGATCATGGAACGATGGCGAATCACATTGCGTACCAGGTGTTGCCGCGAAGGGTTCTTGAGCAAATGACGATCCTTTCATTCAACCAGGGAGAGCGACAGGGTCAGACGTTACCGTAGACAGAGTTCTTGATCATGGTGAAGCCCTTGATCAGGTCCCGGATGCCGTCATCCAGCGACATGATGGGACAAAAGCCGGTTGCCTCCACCTTGGCATTGGAAACCACGTAGTTGCGCTGATCCTGATCCTTGCCGACGGGCGCTTCGAGAAACACGAAATCAGGAATATGTGCCTGAATCCGCTCGCACAGCTCGCGCTTGGAGATATTCGCGTCCGACAGGCCGACGTTATAGACCTCGCCCTTCATCGACGAGAAGTTCTCCAGGCCATGCAGAAAGACTCGCGCGACATCCCGCACATGGATGTAGTTACGCTTGAACGAACTCTCGAACAACACGACGAATCGGTCATACACCGCACGATAGGTGAAGTCGTTGACCAGAAGGTCCGTGCGCATGCGTGGCGACATGCCGAAGACGGTTGCCAGGCGGAAGCTGATGGCGTTCTCACGTTGCATCAGGTGCTTTTCGACCTCGACCTTTTCCTTGGCGTACTGGGAAATCGGCCGCAACGGGGAGTCCTCGTTGCAGAAGTTGTCGGCATCGCCGGTGCCATACGCGCTGTTGGTGGTCGGCATGAGCACGAGCTGTTGCGGCGACATCAGGCGCAGCATCAACTTGATCGCGTCGTGGTTGATACTCGAGGCTCCCACCGGGTCCGCATTGCAGATCGGCGCCCCCACCAGAGCGGCCAGGGGGATGACCACATCGGCCTTGCTCAACAGGGGGGCCATGACGCTCTCCAGTCGAATATCGCCCCTCACCACCGTGAAGTTGGGGTCGTGGCATACATGGTTCAGGCTGGCCTGCTTGAACAGAAAGTTATCCAGTACCGTGACCTTGTGCCCAGCAGCCAACAGCGCGGGGACCAGCGTGGACCCCAGATAGCCGGCTCCGCCGGTCACGAGAATATTGAGACTCATCGTCTGCTTCCTTTTTCGAGTGAGTAAGAAATGTAAATGCCGTGGCAACCCTGGGCGGCCATCACCCCCGGGAGCATCAACCGCGCAGCTCCGACGTGTTCAGCACCTGCCCGGCACGCTGGTAATCATGGGGAATGCCGATATCGATGAACGAACCCTCGGCGGCGAACCCGGACAGGCAGGCCCCGCGCGCCAACAATGTCGGCAAGAGCTCATCCTCCAGCGACACGCTGTTGCCGGCCACGAACGGCGAACTGGCCAGGCTGTCCCGGCGTACCCAGTAGACGCCACCGTTGGCGAGACAACCCGGCAACCCGCGCTGCGATGCCAGCGAGAGAATCCGCTGCTCATCGGTCAGTTCCAGGCCCATGTAGCGGTTCGCCTCCTCGGCCCGGAACAGCGACAGCGCCCAGTCCGAACCGGCCTTGCGGGCAAAACGGTCGAGTGCCGCGAGCTCGACGGCAAAGAACGTATCGCCGTTGAGCAGCACGAACGCGTCTTCATCCTTGAGCATCGCCGCCGCCAACAACAGGCCACCGCCGGTCCCCAGGCGCTCGTGCTCGATCGCATACTCTACTTCGGCAGAACGATAGCGCCCGCCAAAGTGCTCGGTGATGACCGTGCACTGGTACCCCACCGACAGAATGAAGCGCGAGATGCCCTGCTCGATCCAGTAATCGAGCAGGTACTCCAGAAACGGCCGGCCATTGATCGGTGCCATCGGTTTGGGAACGCTGGAGACGACGCTGCGCAGCCGGGTACCCAGTCCCCCGGCGAGGATAATCGCGGTACGGACCGTCATGGCTTAGACATCATTGAGATAGCGGCACAACTCATCGATTTCCTCATCACGCAGATCCGGGAAGTTGCCGATGTAGAAGCCGTAGAAATGGATGTGTTCGGTCTCGGGGAACTCGCGATAGTAGCCGTCCGGCACGATCCCTTTCAGGTATGGCTGGCGCAGCTGGTTACCGCCACCGGCACTGCCACGGCGAAACTCGATACCGCCCTCGCGCATGTGGACCATGAGCCGCTCGACCAACTCGTCATCGGGCTCGCGCAGGACCAGGTTGAAGGCGTAGTTGCTCGAACCTTCCAACTTGAAATCGGTACGGTACTTGCGCGGATCGATCTGGCTGAGGAAGCGATGCAGATTCTGCGTGCGGCGCTCGACGTTGGCCGACAGGCGCTTGAGTTGCTTGCGCCCGAGAATTCCGCCGATCTCGGTGTTACGGGTGTTGAAGGCGGGAAACGCGAAGATGAAGTCGGGATTGAGCTCAGGGTTGGCTGCCCGGTATTCGGCCTGGGTCTGCGGATCATTGGCCTCGCGCACCATGCCATGGGAACGCAGCATGCGGGCCTGCTGATAGACGAGCGGGTCATTGGTGCAGATCATCCCGCCCTCGATAGTGCTCATGTGGTGGGCATAGTAGAAAGAGAAGTTCGACACCCAGCCGATGCTGCCCAAGCGCCGTCCGGCGTGTTCGGCACCGTGCGACTCGCACACGTCCTCGATCAGCGGAATACCCCGGCGATCCAGTTCCGCCAGCACCTCGTCATCGATGCCATCGAAGCCCTGGACATGGGTCAGGAACACCGCCCGGGTATGCTCGCTCAGCTTGTCGAGGATCTGCCTGGGGTCCATGGACAGGGTACGCGGATCAATATCGGTGAAAACCGGGGTAAAACCGTTCTGCAGGACGCTGGCGATATCCGATACCCAGGTCAGGGATGGCACGATCACCTCGCCGCCCTGTGGATAGCGCAATTTCAGCAAGGCCATGGTCAACAGGTTCGACGAGGCCCCCGAGTTGACGAAAACGCTGTACTTGACCCCAAGCCACTGCGACCACTCCGCCTCGAAGGCTTTCACATGCTCGCCATGGGTGAGCTTGGGATCATCCTGGCGCAGATGTTCGATGACCGCGTCCAGGTCTTCACGCAGGATGTTGTTGCGCATCAAGGGGTATTTCATGATCGAAGATTGCTCCGTCTTGCTACTGGGCATGGAATCAAAGAGAGAGTGAAGCGTGAAAATCGCGGACCTTGTGGGTCACTGCATCGACCCCGATACCGACCTGCTCGTGCAGCGCGGTCCGCTCACCCAGCTCGAACCGGTACTGGGGAGCCACGCCCACGTTGAACAGGCGAGTTTCGGGCAGGCGCCGAGCCAGCAGATTGAAGAGCAGGGCGTCCAGGCCACCACGCCCCTCGAACCCCTCTTCCAGTGAAACGACACCACGAAACCTGGCGAACAGGGTAATCAGCGCCTGCTCATCAAAACCGCTGAGGTCGAACAGGTCGACCACGGTGACGCGCAGCCCATCGCTTGCCAGGCGTTCGGCGGCCTTGAGAGCGGTCTGTGTCATGTATCCGGTGGAGACCAGGCAAAGCGCGTCACCGTCACCATGAACCTGGAAACCACGTGCAAGATCCGGCGCGCCCTGTGTGTAGACCACCGGCAGGACCTGGGCATCCAGACGCAGGTACTTGATCCCCGGACGCTCCAGGCAGCGGGAGGCCAGTGCGGCCGACGTCACCTGGTCGGCCGGCGAAAGCACCTGCATGTTCGGCAGACTGCGCATCAGTGTGAGGTCCTCGTAACACTGATGAGTCGGACCGGAGACCACATAGCTGTAGCCGGCCCCCACCCCGATCAGGTTCACGTTCATGGGCCGCACGGTGGAAAGCAGCGCCAGGTTCACGCGAATCTGCTCGAAGCAGCGCATGGTGATGAAGGGGGCAATCGCATACGCGAACACCTTGAACCCTTCGAGAGCCAGCCCCGCCGAGACATTGATCAGGTTCTGCTCGGCGATCCCGACATTGACGAACCGTTGTGGATAACGCTCGCGGATCTGGTCGAGCACCGGCGAACCGAAGTCGGCGGTGGCAAAGAAAATGTCGTCATCGGCTTCCATGGCCTCGACGATGGACGCCAGCAGCGTGTCACGCATCGCCCGTGGCTTTATCGACTGCAGCGTGTCACTCATGATTCGACTCCCAGCAACTCATCAATCAACTGCGGCGCAATCGGGGTGATGTGCGACAACGGCGCGTTTTCCAGGCCCGGCACCCGATGCCCCTTGCGGGTATTGACGATGATCGCCCGGGGTTGCGGCTCGCCGGAGGCCCGGCTGGCGCTCAGCGCAGCGGCAATGGCCTGCGGAGAATGGCCATCCTCCACGACCTGAACCTGCCAGCCGAATGCGGTGAACTTGGCATGCAGGTCACGATGGGAAACGATGCTGTCGGTGGGGCCGAGCATGCTGATCTGGTTGTTGTCGACAATCACCGTGAGGTTATCCAGCTGATGCTGCGCAGCAAACATGAAGGCCTCCCAGTTCGAGCCCTCATGCAATTCACCATCGCCGGTGACCACATGGACCTGCTGGTCACGGCCACGCCGTTTCAGGCCCAGGGCCATGCCGGCACCGACACCGACGCCGTGCCCCAGAGAACCATTGACCGTTTCATAGCCGGGAATCACCGGGTCGGGTATTCCGCCGAGGAAACTGCCCTCCTGGCACACACGCTCCAGCTCATCGGCGGGGAAATAGCCGAGGTCGGCAAGAATCGGGTACATGCACAACGAACCATGGCCCTTGCTGATGATGCAGCGGTCACGTCCTGGCCAGAGGGGATCGGCCGGATTCTGCCGCAGGAAGCCACCGTAGTAGAGCACCACGAAAATCTCGATGGGCGATAACGACGAGGCGACCCGGGTCTCCGGCGTATGCCGGTGGATCTTCAAGGTCTCCCGCCAGACCCAATGCGCCTTCTCCTCCAGGTAAGTGGCGAGCACGGGTTCAGGTTCATGCATGGCTGCTCTCCAGAAAAGATGCATAGGTTCGGCGGATGCCCGCCTCCAGGGAGATCGACGGCTGCCAACCCAGTTCAAGGATGCGCGAGCTGTCCAGCAACTTGCGCAGAGTGCCATCCGGTCGCTGGGTGTCCCAGGCGATCTCGCCGCGGTAGCCGACGACAGTCGCGATCAGCTGGGCCAACTCCCGGATGGACAGGTCATGCCCCGAGCCGATATTGATCGGCAGCTCGACGGTCGAAAGATCCGCTTCCAGCAACACATGACAGGCGGCGGCCAGGTCATCGGCACACAGGAATTCGCGCCGCGGCGTGCCGGTACCCCACAACGTGGTCAGCGGTTGCTGCGCCTTGTGAGCGGCATGAAAGCGGCTGATCAACGCCGAAAGCACATGCCCGGACTGGGGATCGAAGTTGTCGTTCTCGCCGTATACGCTGTTCGGAATCACGGGAATGAAACGCTGCTCGCCATACTGCCGGTTGTACGCCAGGCACATATGAACCCCGGCCAGCTTGGCCATCGCATAGGCGATGCTGGTCATCTCCGGCTTTCCACTCAACAGCGCGTCCTCAGCCATGGGCTGCGGACACTCACGCGGGTACATGCAGGACGAGCCGAAGAACACGAGTCGCCGCACACCATGGCGGTGGGCGCTCTGGATGACATTGGCCTGGATTTCCAGGTTACGGGTAATGAAGTCGGCCGGATAATTGACGTTATCGACAATACCTCCCACCTTGCCCGCCGCGAGAATGACGATCTCGGGACGCTGCTCGGCGAAAAACGCATCGACTGCCGACTTGTCGGTGAGTTCCAACTGGTCGTGCCCACGCAGGAGCAGATCGGTGAAACCGGCTGCGGTGAAATGCCGGACAAATGCCGAGCCAATCATTCCACGGTGCCCCGCGATGTAGATTCGCGAGTGCCTTGAGAGACGCTGTGACATGCTTAAAGTCCGTTAGGCTGATAAAGAACGACCCGGCTACCGGAACTCTCGAACTGGAAAGGCACATGAATCAGAGCCTTCAAGCGTTCGCGAACCCGCCACTGCAGCTCTGGCTTGACAAAAAACAGCATGAAACCGCCCCCACCCGCACCCAGCAACTTCCCACCGGTCGCGCCGGCTGATCGGGCGGCTTCATAGATCGCATCCAGGTCGGGGTTGCTGACCCGGTCAGACAGGCCCTTCTTCAGCTTCCAGCCCTCATGCAGCAGCTCACCGAACTCGTCCAGCGAACTGTTGGACTGAAGGATCGACAAGGACTCGTCGACCATCTGCATGATTTGCGTCAGTTCGCTATGACGTACGGATATGTTCTGGATTTTCGATTGTGCGATTTCCGCAGCAATCCGGGAAAATCCGGTGAAGAACAGCATGAGGTGATTTTGCAGGTGGCGCAGCCGCGACTCGGGCAGGATGACAGGAGATACCTTGAAGTTGCCATCACGCAGAAAATCGATGCGATTGAAACCACCATAGGCTGCTGCGATCTGATCCTGCGAGCCGACACTTTCCTTGATGACATCCTGCTCGACATGAATGGCCAGTTTCGCCAGGGAGTCCTGGCACACCTGTTTCCCATCGAGCGCCTTCAACGCATGCAGCAGGCCCACGGTGAACGATGAGCTTGAACCTAGCCCGGAACGCGCCGGCAGGTCGCCATCATGGTGTATCTCCAGGCCACGGTCGCACTCCATGTGCCGCAATACGGCACGCACTGCGGGGTGCTTGATTTCTTCCGGCTCCATCACGTTTTCGATCGTCGAGTAGACGATCCGGTACTTGTGGTCGAAGAACGGTGGCAGGTGACGACAGCTGATGTAGCAATACTTGTCGATGGAGGTGGAGATGACCGAGCCCCCTTGCTCACGAAACCAGCCTGGATAATCGGTGCCACCGCCGAAGAACGAAATACGATAGGGTGTACGCGTTATGATCACAGGCTAGTCCCCCAGCAGTTTCCGCCGCAACTTGATACGAGTCATGTCTTCGATATTCAGGCGCTGCGTGGGCCCGAATTTCTGCTCGACAAGATTCAGGTAGGTCGGATTGGTGAAATAACGCTGCCAGGCCTCATCCCTGAACTTCAGTACCTGTGCCGCCGACAGGTGCTTGGTGGGCAAGGGCTCGCATTCATAGGACAGAAACGCATACCCTTCATAACTCGAGGGCAGCTTCCAGCCTTCCTCTCGTGCGATCCGGTTCATCGGGCTGCCCGGCAATGCCTGGCAGGGATACATGTTGGCCATTTCGCAGTTCAACTCGATGGCCAGATCCAGGGTTTCCTGCATCGTCTCCAACGTATCGTCCGGAAAGCCGAAAATGAAATTGCTGATCACATTGATGTCGGTCTGCCGGATCACGTCGCAGACGTCACGAATGTTGACTTCCTTGAAGGAGCCCTTGGACACCTCCTGGCGAACCATCTGGTTGCCCGCCTCGACCCCCAGCGCCAACCAGTTGACCCCTGCCTGCTTGAACAGCTCCAGGGCGTCACGACGTACCGTGTCCACGCGCGAGTAGGTCCACATGTTGAAATCGAACTCGCGTTCGATCACCTGGCGCAGGACCGGCTCGTAGAATTTGCGGTTGAGGAAGAACATCTCGTCGCTGATACGCAACGTGTGCACGCCAAGCCTGGCCAGCTTTTCCATCTCGCGCATCACCCAGGCCGGGCTCCAGAAGCGCATGCCACGGAAGCTGGCGGCATCGGCGGACTCCGAGTTGTCCGTCCGGTTGACGATGTTGATCATGCAGAAGTTGCAACCGAAGTTGCAGCCCAGCGACGTATAGATCGCCGCGAAAGGCGTACGCTGGGCATGGTCGAAACCGGCGTGCCAGAAATGCGCCCGGTAGAGGTCCAGGGGACGTTCCTTGTAGGGCAACAGGTCCCAGGCATACCCTGGCATGTCGATGTCCATGCGCTCCTGGGGAACCAATCGCTCGGGCGGATTGAGCACTGGCATGGGGAAGTTCGCCGGACCACGTTGCTTGTAACCGATTCCCCGGATCGAAGACAGGTCATCGCCCAGATTGCTCGCCAATAGCGAATGCAGGGCATAGACGCCTTCGTTGAGCAGTACCAGATCGACACAGGAATGTGCCAGAACCTCTCTGGGCAAGGCGCTGATGTGCGAGCCGACGAAGCAGATCTTGAACAGGGGCGACTGTTCCTTGAGCGCGGCGGCCAGTTCGAGGGCGCCAATCATGCTGGTCGTGCCGGAGTTGGGGTTCTGTCCGTAGACGACGAACACCACCAGCCTCGGCCGGTGGGACTCGACACGCAGAACGGCCTGTTCAAGTGTCAGCTTCTCGGCATCGCAGTCCAGGATACCGACCTCGAAGCCCTTGCTGCGACAGGACTCGGCCAGCAGCAACGACCACGTCGGCGGCTCTATCGCGGAATATACGCTTGCCAGCCCCTGATAGGCCTTTGCCGAAGAATCAGGTGTTACAAATAGTGCATCCATAGGTGCTTTTCTTCCGTTTCTTGCTGCCCAAGGCTCCAAGCCATGAAAAACAAACTGACGCCCACAAGTATTGCAACACAGGGAGACTCATATGCCAGCGGCATGAAAGCACTCGATTAAAGCACAATTTCCGAAGAAGTCTAACGCCCTTTTCTTACACTATTAAGTCCTTGACCAGGATAAGGTTATTGAAATACCCTGCAATAGCACTGGAAAAAATTTACTACTCCTGCACCGCATAAATACTGGCACTCAGACACTAACGAAAGATGCCCGAATGTGTCTAAAGCTGATACAAAAAGTAGGAAATGGCTGCACAGAGACGCTTCGCAGCCTCGCCACGAATAACCCCCGCTATCTTCCCGCATTGCCTTGGACAACCAACCAGGGACACAAGAAGGCCGCTCCCTTCGCATCACTGATCGATTCAAGTCACCATGGCTCAAAATGCGGCATCCCGCCCCAAGAGAGTGCAAAAGCAGCTCCCCTATATTACGCAATTGCTGTGCGACAATTGGCGTAGCGCCCCGGGATTCAGGGGAGAGCCAAAGAGACAGGTTAGTTGTTATCCCTGATAGTTGCCATACAGCTTCAGACTGAAACTCTCAAACAGATGACAGGTCATTCACTATTGTTTAGAAGAGCGATTACAAAATAAACGCGAGGAGTGTGGAAAGATTGCTTACAACAACCGTAACCACATGATTCCTCTCGACAAAATTCCACGAGAGCGATACTGCCTTAGGCTGTGTACGAAATTGTTTGAAACGCAGGTTAGGCAAGGCAAAAAACGGCGAGGAACGCCCGGGGTCGCGCCCGACTTGACTGGTTGTCAATGAGCATTCCGAGCCGGTTTTTAACGCCGCATAACCAAGTTTCAAGCGATTTCGTACATAGCCTAAGACTTTTCGCCTGAAGACCATCACCCCTTAAAGCATCGACGCTCACAACCGTATATCCGGGATAGCGTCACACCAGGGATTGGACTTACCTCAAGTTCAGAACCCGGGAGGGAATCAGGCTGCCCCCTCCCCGGCGATGTCCTCTACGACTTGAACCGCCCGACCAACCCATTCAACTCCTCCGACAGATGCGACAGCCGACCGGAGTCTTCCTGCGCCGAATTGGCCAGGCTTTCGACCAGACGTGCCTCATCGTAGATCTGCTGGATATGCCGGTTGATCTCCTCGGCGACACTATGCTGCTCCTCCGCCGCCGCCGAGATCTGCAGGTTCTGGTCGCGGATTTCGTTGACCGACAGCTCGATACCCTCGAAGCTGCCCCGCGCGCTCTCGATGGAGGAGACGCTGGCTCGCGACAGGTCCAGGCAGCTTTCCATCTTCTGCGAAACCTCCTGGGTCTTGCTGCCCAGGGCGTTGAGCAACTGGTCGATTTCGCCGGTGGAATCCGACGTACGCTTGGCCAGCGCCCGCACTTCATCGGCCACCACCGCAAAACCCCGCCCCTGGTCACCGGCCCGCGCAGCCTCGATCGCCGCGTTCAGCGCCAGCAGGTTGGTCTGCTCGGCAATCGCGCGGATGGTGCCCAGAATCTGGTTGATGCTGCGGCTGCCCTCCTCCAGTTCGACCATGGCCTGGGACGACTCGGTCAGGCGGCGCCCCAGGCGATTGACGTTCTCGGTGGTCTGCTCGATCTGCTGCTTGCCTTCCGCCACACGCTGATGTCCGCTCTCGGCGGAGGTGGCCGCGGTGCTGCACGAGCGGGCCACTTCGTTGGCGGTGGCGACCATCTCGTTGAAGGCCGTGGACACCAGTTCCACCGCCTCACGCTGGCGACCGGCAGCCTCGTTCATGTTGCTGGCCACCTCACTGTTGACCCGCGAGGCATCCTGCAGATTGGTCGAGGCCGCGCCGATGCGCTGGATCAACTGGCGAATGGCGGCCAGGAACTTGTTGAACCAGCCGGCCAACTCCGCGGTTTCGTCCTTGCCCTGAACATCGAGATCACGACGCAGGTCGCCCTCGCCCTCGGCAATCGACTGCAAGCCGGTACTGACCTGGCCGATCGGCTTGACGATTACCTTGGAGAACGCTGCGGCCAGCAAGGCGAAAATCACTGCCAGTACCACCACGATCAGCGCCGTGACATAGGTCATGCGGGTCGCCCCCGCCATCACTTCGTCGTATTGGATCAGGCCGACATAGCGCCAGCCGAGGCCCGGCGAAGTCCAGATGTTGGCCATATAGTTGACCCCATCGATCTGCACTTCGGTGGAGCCCTCTCCGGTAGCCGCCAGCTTGGCGTAAGGCTCGCCGAGGTCCTTGAGCTTCTTGAAGCCGTGGGCAGCATCGCGCGGGTCGACCAGTACGGTGCCGTCCTCGATCAGCATCACGTAGCCGCTCTGGCCGAGCTTGATGCTCTTGACCAGTTCGGTGAGGTTCTTCAGCGAAACACTGACGACGAATACCCCCTTGGGCTTGCCGGAAGCATCGAGCATCGCCCGGGCGCTGCCCACCAGTGCCACGGCGTCCTTGTCATAGTAATAGGCGGGGGTACGAACGGTCTTTCCGGGGCTGGCCATGGCCGCCTTGTACCAGGGACGTACGCGCGGATCGTAGTTGGCCAACTGCGGATCGTCCGGCCATTTGGCGTAGGTGCCGTCCTCCAGGCCAATGGAAAGAATCGCGGCCGCCGGGTGCGTCGCGCCATAACGGGCAAACGCATCGATGACCTGCCTGGCCGCCGGAGGCAGGGGCCGGCTGGCCGCATCGGCGGTCTCGTAGTGCTTGAGGCTGTCAACGGAGGTGTATACAGGATCGGTCGCCATCTGATCGACGTTCTGCTGCGTGCCGTCGAAGAATTGCCGGATATTGCCGTCGATCTGGCGTATTTCCCGGGTGCTGCCATCAATGAACTGATCGACCGCCTCAGTCCGGATATTCACCACCGAGATGACCGCCACCAGGCTCACGGGGATGAAGGCGACCAGCACAAAGGCCAGGACGAGTTTGTTTTTTATTTTCATTGCGACGACCACCATCCGGGGAAGTGAGAGGCAAACAGCCGGACCAGACAGGTTTATGGCCCTTTGCTATTAAGCCTGTTTCGGCTGGCGAATCAAAATCTTTATCGCGCTATCGTGCACAAAAACATCATAAATTGTCCCGGATAGCTGATCGCCCGGTCCGTTTCCGCAGGTTCAAACCGGCTGCCCTTGACCGGGGCAAGCCGGCCCGCTGCCCGGCTCAGGCCTTTTTCGTCCTTGGCAGCAACACTGCCAACACTCCGAACAATGGCAGGAACGAACACATCGTGTAGACGTACTCGATGCCGTGGATATCCGCCAGATGCCCCAGCAGCGCCGCGCCGATCCCGCCGAAGCCGAACATCAGGCCGAAGAACACCCCGGCGATCATGCCGACGTTACCCGGCACCAGTTCCTGGGCGAACACCACGATCGCCGAGAACGCCGAGGCCAGGATGAAACCGATCACCACGCTGAGCACGGTGGTCCAGAACAGGTCGACATACGGCAATGCCAGGGTGAACGGCGCGACACCGAGGATCGAGAACCAGATCACCGCCTTGCGTCCGATCCTGTCGCCGATGGGGCCGCCGGCAAAGGTCCCCGCCGCCACCGCGCCAAGGAACAGGAACAGGTGCAGTTGCGAACTGGCGACCGACAGCTGGAATTTCTCGATCAGGTAGAAGGTGAAGTAGCTGGTGAAACTGGCCATGTAGAAGTACTTGGAAAACACCAGCAGGCCGAGCACCACCAGCGCCCCCAGCACCCGCCCTTTCGATAGGCCGTGGGTGGCCTTCTGGCCCTGCTTGAGCCTGAACAGGTTCAGGTGCGCGCGATACCAGCGACTGATGCCGTAGAGCACGCCGAGGGCAAACAGGGCGAACAGCCCGAACCAGGCGACATGGCCCTGACCGAACGGAATGATGATCGCCGCGGCCAGCAGCGGGCCGAAGGCCGAACCGGCGTTACCGCCAACCTGGAAGGTCGACTGCGCCAGCCCGTAGCGCCCTCCCGAAGCCAGGCGCGCCACACGCGAGGCTTCCGGGTGAAAGGTCGAGGAGCCCACGCCGATCAGTGCCGAAGCCAACAGAATCAGTGGGAAACTGCCGACCTGGGACAGCATCAGAATCCCGATCAGCGTACAGATCATTCCCGCCGGTAACAGCAACGGCTTCGGATGCCGATCGGTATAAAAGCCGACCCAGGGTTGCAGCAGCGATGCGGTCACCTGGAAGGTCAGGGTGATCAGCCCGACCTGGGTGAAGGTCAGCCCGTAGCTGTCCTTGAGCATCGGATAGATCGACGGCAGAACCGACTGGATTAGGTCGTTGATCAGGTGGGCCAGCGCCACGGCGCCGATGATGCGCATCACCAGCGGGCTGGATTGCGCGGGCGCCGACGTCGGCATCGGGCCGGAAGAGGTTTCAGTGAGAGCCATGAGGTAGTCCGTGACGCGGATGGATGCACAGGTGCAGGTGCGTCAATGTGCCATTTTTTAGTGCATCAAGACCAGATACTTGTTGAGCTAACGATCAATTTAATCCGACGAAAAACCATTGATAGCTCTTTGCTACTGGTCTGAATCTTGCCTGCCCTGATTCCTACAGCGCGGTTCCTTACAAAGGGCCACGAGAATGGGAAGATTCGCTACAGCGGCCGGCCGATAACGCCCTCACTGGCGAAACTTCCAAGGTCTTTAACGACGGCATCCGTCATGACCAACCCGTCATGAGCGCACTCGAACGGTGCGGATGCCTTGAGGAGTGGTCGGCAATGCACGCTTTTTTATCACCGGGAATGCGACTGCTCGGACGATTCGGTTTTGCCCGCAAATTTCAGGTGCTGTTCCTGCTGTTCATCGTCCCGCTGATGGGCAGCCTTTACATGATCGGCCAGGATTACCGCAGCAAACTGGCACTGATCGGCGAAGAACGTGCCGGCGTCCGCCAGTTGCTGGCGCTGGACAGCCTGGACAACCTGCTCACCGCCCAGCGCGACCGTGCGGCTCGCTGGAAGGCCACGGAGACCAATCGCCAGCCGACGCCTGCCACCCTCGCCGCCATGGCCCTGCTGGACAAGGCCCAGCCCGAGATCAACCAGGCCCTTGAACAACTGGGCCAGGCGCTGCAGCGCGAAGGCGCCGATGCCGACACCCTCAAGCGTTACCAGGTGCTGCAAGCCACCGTCTCCGGCCTCGACTCGGCCAGCCTGAGCAAGGTCGGCTGGTGGCCGGACGGTTATGACCGTTTCACCTCCGCCCTGAGCGCCCTGCAAGGCCTGCGCGAACAGATCGCCATGGACAGCCGGCTGATCCTCGCCTCCTGGATGGAAACCTACCTGCTGACCCAGATTTCCACCCAATACGCGCCCGACCTGATCGAGCGGGTCGGCCGCCTGGCCAGCGTCGGCCAGGCCTCGGTGGTCTCCGGCCAGTTCAGCCTGCAGAGCCGCCTGCAACTCAAGGACCTGCGCAGCCGTATCGGTGACGCCCGCGACCAGTTGGCCAAGACCGGCACCCAGCTGCAAACCCGCCTGCCGCCGGCCCTGCAGGACTGGGCCGAACGCTACCAGGAAAACCTCAAGCACCTGGACGAAGGCCTCAAGGCGCTGGATGACGGCATGTTCGGCGGTAGCATCACCCTCAAGCCCGAGGGTTTCGAGAAAACCCTCGACACCCTGCTCGGCCAGTTGGCCGACCTGCGCCAGGACTCGCTGAACACCCTCGACAGCCGCCTGGACCACTACCACGACTCGGCCACCGGCCAGTTCAGCCTGGTGGCGGCGATCTTCGGCTGCCTGCTGCTGGCTGCGCTGTACCTGTTCATCTGCCTGCAGGCCTCGATCCGCCGCAGCGCCAGCGGTATCACCCTGCTGGCCGAATCCCTGCGTGACGGCAACCTGTGCCTGCAAGTGCCGGTCGAAGGCCGTGACGAACTGGCGGCCATCAGCACCGCGCTGAACGTGGCGGTGGTGCAACTGCGTACCAGCCTGCAGGGCGTCGACCATGAAACCCTGCAACTGAGCGACGCCGTGCGTACCCTCAACAGCCATTCCAGCGGTGCGCTCAACGAGGTCGAGGCGCAGCAGCAACAGATCAGCCAGATCGCCGCGGCGGCCACGCAGTTGGCGGCCACCTCCCAGGGCGTCGCCCAGAGCTGCGAGCAGGCCTCCGGCAGCGCCCAGAATACCCGGCGCATCGCCTCGGACAGCAGCCGCGACAGCCAGCGCACCACCGCCAGCATCCAGCAGCTCAACCAGCGCCTGAACGAAACCGCCACGGCGCTGGGCCGGGTCAGCGAACAGGGCCAGCAGATCCAACTGGTGGTCGACACCATCCGCGGCGTGGCCGAACAGACCAACCTGCTCGCCCTCAACGCCGCCATCGAGGCGGCCCGGGCCGGTGAACAGGGCCGTGGCTTCGCCGTAGTCGCGGACGAAGTGCGCAGCCTGTCGCAACGCACCCAGAGTTCCACCGCACAGATCGCCAGCACCGTCGACAGCCTGCGAGCCACCGTGAGCCAGGCCGTGGCCCTGATGGAAGCGGCTTGCGTCCAGGCGCAGACCGATGCCGAATCGGTCACCGGGTTGGGCCAGCGCCTGGTGGAAATCGCCAGCGCCGTGCAGAGCGTGACCGACACCCTCGCCCAGATCGCCACGGCGGTGGACGAACAGGCCAGCACCGCGGACGAGGTCAGCGGCAATATCCAGCAGGTCGATCAGGCGGCGGTCCGGCTGCTCGAAGGGGCGCGGGCGGTGAACCGCGCGGCGGACACCCTGAGCGAAGGCAGCAAGGCCCTGAGTGACAATACCGGGCGCTTCCGCCTGAATTGAGACGGGCAACGCCCACGGATTTCGCCGTTGGGCGTTAAGTTTTTGATAGCGTAGAGAAAATTTTCAGATATTTGCTTGACACATCATCGTTCAGAGCGAATAATGCGCGCCACTTGGCTACATAGCTCAGTTGGTTAGAGCATAGCATTCATAATGCTGGGGTCCGGGGTTCAAGTCCCTGTGTAGCCACCAAGTACTAAAAACGGCTTACCGCAAGGTAAGCCGTTTTTTTATGCCCGCCGAAAAAGTGCTGGCTCCCTCCTGAAGCCTGCTGCCAGCACCCACCGGAATGCTGGCCACCTGAGAGTCAGGTGGTGAGGCCTGCGCCCCCTTCGCGGATAAACCGGGACGCCGGACCGCCTGGCCCCACAGTGACAGCGTCGTTCGCAGGATTCATGCACGGCGCGAGCACTTGTGGGGGATTTATCCGCGAGCCTCAACGCATCAGCCACCGCCCTGACGCCGCATCAACAGCGCCGCACAGGCACAACCGAGCAGCGCCACACAGGCGACAAAAAACGCATCGCCATAAGCCATCAGCCAGGACTGATGCTGCACCGTCTTGCCCAGCATCGCCAATGCCTGCTGCTGGTCCGGCAGCCAGTCGCCCACCGTCGGTCCCAGGCGCTCCTGGACGGCAGGGACAAAGACATTCACTCCCTCGCCAATGCGCTCGGAATGAAAGCGTTCGCGCATTGCCACGATTTGCGTGAGCGCCGCGGTGCCCACCGCCCCGCCGAGGTTGCGCAACATCGAGAACAGCGCCGAGGCCGAACCCGCCTGGCGCTTGTCCAGCCCGGCCACCGCCAGCACCGACAAGGCCACCATGATGAAGGGCTGGCCGATACCGCGGACCACGGTGGAAGGAATGATCACGTTCGCCGCACTATCGGCGTCGAGAAACGCCCCGAGCCAGCAGCCCAGGGCCATGATCAGGAACCCGGTCGCCACCATGGTCTTCGGACTCGACCAGCCCATCAGCCGCGGCATCAGCGGCGCCAGCACCAATTGCACCACGCCGTAGGCAATCAGGCTGACACCGATCTCATGGGCGTTGTAGCCCTGCACCTGGGAAAGGTAGTTGGGCACCAGGAACACCAGCCCGAATGTCGCGCCACCGAAGATGAACATCGCCACGCTGGCCACGCCGAAGTTGTAGTGTCCCAGTAAACGCAGGTTGATGAACGCGCGCCGGCCAAACAGTTGCGACAGCACGAATACCAGCAAGGCCACGCCTGCCGCCAGCGACAGCCAGCGAATCTCGCCGGAGCCGAACCAGTCCTTGCGCCCGCCCTCCTCCAGGACGATCTGCAGCCCGCCCAGCCCCACCACCATGGCGCCGATGCCCAGCCAGTCGCCCCGGCGCAACAGCGCCAGGTTCATCGGCCTGGCCTCGATCGCCCAGGCCACCGCCAGCAGCAGCGCGATGCCGGGAAACAGTTGCAGGTAGAAGATCCAGCGCCACGAGTAGGCGTCGGTCAGCCAGCCACCGATCGACGGCCCGGCCGCCTGGGCGACACTGTTGGCCAGGCTGAACAGCGCCATGCCCATGGCCATCCGGCTGGCCGGCAACTCGGTGATGATCAGTTGGAACGACAGCGGAATCAGCACCGCCCCCGCCGCGCCCTGAACCACACGTATGGCAATCATCACCGGCAGGTTCGGCGCCCAGGAACAGGCGATCGAAGCCAGCAGGAAGATCAGCGAGCCGGTCCACATCACCCGTCTCAGAGAGAACACTTCGACCAGCCAGGCGGTCAGCGGGATCATGATGATTTCCGCCACCAGATACGCGGTGGAAATCCATGAGCCCTCCTCGAAAGTCGCCCCCAGCGCGCCTTCGATTTCCGGTAGCGCGGCGCTGGTGACATGGACGTTCATGCCGGCCATGAAACAGCCGAGCAACCCGCCCATCACCGCCACCCAGGCGCGCGGCGAAACCGGTGCCTCAACGCTCATTGCGCGTCTCCTGACGATGGGTGTCGACGACGGTGGTGACCGACATGCCGGGCAGTATCGGCAGCACCTCATTATCGGGGTCGAGCTGGATCCGCACCGGGAAACGCTGAACGATCTTGGTGAAGTTGCCCGTCGCATTGTCCGAAGGCAGCAAGGCGAACACATTGCCCGATCCCGGCGAGAAGCTGACCACCCGGCCGTGCAGCGGCCGATGGAAGAAGCTGTCGACATGGATCTCCACCGGCTGGCCGGGACGCATGTCCGCCAATTGGGTTTCCTTGTAGTTGGCCACCACGTAGGCCTGGCGTACCGGCACCACCGCCAGCATCGGCTGGCCGGCCACCAGGTACTGCCCGGCCCTGACCCGCCGCTGGCCGACCACGCCATCGATCGGTGCACGGATCAGGGTGTCCTCGGCGTCCTGTTCGGCCAGCCTGGCACGAGCCACGGTACTGGCGTGCGCGGCGATCTGCTGCTGGATCTCGGCTTCGGCCAGTTGCAGGCGAGCCCGGGACTCCCCCAATTGGGCCTGCTGCCGGCGCAGGCCGGCCTGGGCGCCCTGCAACGCCGCCATGGCCTGCTGCGCGCTGGCATTGGCGCTTTCCAGGCGCTGCACGGTCGCGGCATCGTCCCGCGCCAGCCCCTGGTAACGCCGTCGATCCAGCTCAGCCCGCTGGTTCTCCGCAGCCGCACTGCGCACCTGCGCCTGGGCCACGGCGATAGCCTGCTGCTGCAAGCCGACGCGCTCGGCGGCAACCTGGCGGCTCGCCCGCCCGGCAACCAGCGCCGCCTGCGCCTCGGCGACTGCAGCCTGGGCCTGGGCCAGCCGGGCCTGGTAATCACGGTCCTGTAGGCGCACCACCACGTCACCGGCCTTTACCGGCTGGTCGTCCTGCACCAGCACCTCGGCGACGTAACCCGGCACCCGCGCACTGAGCGCCACCCAATCGGCGCGCACGTAGGCATCATCGGTGCTTTCCAGGTAGCGCCCGGTCGTCGCCCACCAACTGCCGAACCCCAGCGCCCCGAGCACCGCGATTGCGCCGCCGAGCAGCATCAGGCGCCGCCGCCGGGCCTTCTTGCGCAATTGCTCGCCCTGGGCGAGGGTCTGTTCATCGACGGCAACGTTCATGGTTCTACTCCAGCTTCGGGACTCGTTGATTGCGTGTTGGCGTGACCGACGGCGAGCGGCTGCCAGCCGCCGCCCAGGGCCCGGAAAAGATTGATCTCGCTGCGCGCCAGCTCGCCTCGCGCCTGGACTTCACGGCTGCGCACATTCATCAGCTCGCGCTCGCTGTCGAGCAGTTGCAGGGCGTCGACCGTACCGGCGCGGTAGTGGGTTTGCGCCAGGGCATAGCTGCGTTCACTGTCCTGCAGGGTTGCCTGGAGCGCCGCCGCACGCTGGCGCTGGCCATCGAACAGGGCGAGGGTCTGGCGCACATCGGCAAGAGCCGCGAGGACCGCACTGCGGAAGCCGGCCAGTTGTGCCTGCTCCAGTGCCCGGGCCTTGTCGATTCGCATGCGGTTGGCCTTGATATTGGGGAACTCCCAACTGATCAGCGGACCGATGCCGAACATCACCGAGCGGCTGTCGCCCAGTTCGTGCAGTGACTGGGCCGATGAAGTCAGCGACGCGCCGAAGCTCACCTTGGGATAGAGATCCGCCCTGGCGATATCGCTGGCCAATACGGCCGCTTCGAGGTTGCGCCGGGCCTGGCGGATGTCCGGACGACGCTCCAGCAGATGCCAGCCATCGCCGACAGGCAACGCCACCGTCAACCTGGGGATGACCGCACACTGCGGGTCACTGCCGGAAGCCTGGCCGGTGAGCATGTTCAGCTCATACACGGCCACCCGCCGACGGGCGTCGAGCAGCGGCAATTCGGCCCGCAGGCGATCACGCAGGCTACGCAGCCGCAGGGTATCCAGCTCGGTGGCGATCCCGGCCCTGCGCTGGGTCTCGGTCAGTTCAAGGCTGTGCTCGACGGTCTGCAACGAATGGTTCGTCACGCCCAACTGCGCGCCGTAAGTGCAGTGATCCAGATAGGCCCGGCTGGTCTGTGCCGCCACGTTGATCCGCAGCAGCTCACGGGCATCGCTCGCCGCGCCCGCCTGCACCCGCGCACGCTCGATGGCACGACGCACCTGACCCCAGATGTCCACCTGGTAGGCCAGCTCGATGCCCGGTTCGAAGGTCCACTGCGCCGGCGCATGACTGTCCGTGGCCTGGGCCAGGGTCTGGTCGTTGGCGGTCTTGCCATACTGCGCCGCAAAACGGGTTTGCGTCGAAGGCCAGCGCTGTGCATCCAGCTCGCCAATCCCCGCCAGCATCGCCTGGACGTTGGCATCAGCCCGGGCCAGGTCCTGGTTGTGGCGCAGCGCCTGTTGTACCAACTGGTCGAGAACCGGGTCCTGATACAACTGCCACCAGCGCTCGGGCAGTGGCTGATCGCTGGCACCGGCCGGCAGTGTCGCCAGCGGATTGCTGTCCTGGCTGGCAATCGGCTGAGCCAGTGGTGAGGGTGCCGAGGTACCGCCGCAGGCGGTCAACAAGGCGAGCAAGGCGCCCAGGGCGATGGGCCTGGCGCGCAGGGAAGGGAGTGAGTGCATCGACGGAATTCACAGTCAGGATCGTGAATCCCAGAGTAGGTGGCGGCCTAGGGGCGGTTCTCCCGTGATCGGGACAACCGCAGCATCAAACGGGACAACCTGTCGGCTCGTTCATGCGGTACTGCCGCGGCGTGTGTCCCAGTTCGCGCTTGAAAACCGCGGCAAAGGCGCTGGCGCTCTGATAACCGTACTCGAGCGCCACGTCGAGGATCGACGTGCCCTGGGCCAGGCTCTGCTGGCTGAGCACCAGCCGCGCACGGGTGCGCCACTCGCCGAAGGACATCGCCAGTTCGCGCTGGAACAGCCGGGCGAAGGTTCGCGAGCTCATGTTCAACTGTGCACCGCACTGCTCCAGCGTCCACTCCTGCGCGGGCTGGTCGATGAAGCGGGTACACAAGGTACGCAGACGGGCATCGCGGGGCGCCGGAATGTACAGGTCGACCTGTCGGGCAGCCTGCAGCTCCAGCAGGATCAGTGCCCCGAGATGATAGCGTCGTTCCTCGCTGCCGCCCTGCGCCGAAGCGAGGATCAATTCACGCAGCAGGTGCGACACCTGGATCACCTGGCACTGGAGCACCGCCACCGGGTGCAGCGCCGGGTCGATCAACAAGGTGCGCATGCGCACCTCGCCACTCATGCGAATCTCATGGGCAACGCCGCCCGGCACCCACAGCGCATGACCGGTGGGAATGGCCCAACTGCCCTGCTCGGTGCACACATACATCACGCCCCGGGTCGCATAGACCAGTTGCGCCTCGTTGTGACAGTGGCTGCCCACCACCTCACCGTGCTGGTAATCGCTGATCAGGGTCTGCATGCCTCGCCTCTCGCCCATGCCTTCCAGGCCCATTCGATAGACCCCATGCTATCCCAAGGCGAAGACAGGCGATTGCCAAGATACCCACACCTGCCTGAAAAACTGCACAGAAATGCTCGAACAGCCGGGAATGGCGAGATTACCTGCTTCACCTGGCCTGAATGGCGCGAGCTGATTGCTCACCAGCCCAACGTAACTGGATCAGCGCCACCCTCCGCCCCTTGAAGTCCTGTCGTTCCTCGATGCCATAGGGCACGAAGCCCAGCTTCGGATAGAACAACAAGCCCGCCAGGTTCCGGTTGAAGCAGGACAGGCGCACTTCGCTGGCCTGGTGACGTTCCCGGGCAATCCGGATCATCAGCCGGACCAGGTACTCGCCCACCCCACGCCCACGGACATGCGGGGCAATGACCACGTTGCCGATGGAGCAGGTGCCGCCCTGCTCCCACTGATAGAAGTTGGCGAAGCCCACCACCTCGCCGTCCAGCTCGACCACGGTCGAGTCCGAACGCTGGTCGACCGAGCCCTGCAGTTGCTCGACGGTCAGCGGGTAACGGGCCTTGGGAAAGAAGAAGAACAGTTCCTCCTCGCCTTGGGCAAAACCACAGATCACGGGCAGATCCCGCGCCTCGACCGGACGGTGACTCAACGACATGCTGTCCTCCTGACAATGGCTATGGCAACCGGGTTGCCCCCGTACGCTAGCGGCACCCCGTACCCAGGTAACGTCGTGCCCCGACCTCAACGGCTGTTCTTCAATCCACGCCGTGCTTCGTGCCGCTCCAGCGCCAGTTCGATCAGGCGACTGACCAGCTCGCTGTAGGTCATCCCCGCCGCCTGCCACAGCTTGGGGTACATGCTGATGCGGGTGAAGCCCGGCAGCGAATTGATCTCGTTGATCAGCACTTCACCGCTGTCGGTCAGGAACACATCGACACGGGCAAGCCCCGAGCAACCGAGCACCTGGAACGCTTCGAGCGCCACGCTGCGGATGCGCTCGCTGGCCTGCTCGCTGATGGCCGCCGGTACCACCACCTCGGCGGCCTGGGCATCGATGTACTTGCTGTCGTAGGAATAGAAACCGCTGCGCACGACGATCTCTCCACAGCCACTGGCAATCGGCTGGTCGTTGCCGAGGATCGCGCATTCGATTTCCCGGCCGCTGACCGCCGACTCCACCAGTACCTTCTCGTCGAACCCCAGGGCCAGCGCCATGGCCGCCTGGAATTGCCCGGCGTCCTCGACCTTGCTCACCCCCACCGACGAGCCCTGGTTCGCCGGCTTGATGAACAGCGGCAGGCCGAGCTTGGCCCGGGCCTGATCGAAGTCCAGCCGCGCAGCCGTGGCGCGGTTGACGGTGATGAACGGGGTCACGGCCAGGCCGGCATCGCGCAGCAGGCGCTTGCTGATGTCCTTGTCCATGCACACCGCCGAGCCGAGCACATCGGAGCCGACGAACGGCAGGTCGGCCATGCGCAGCAACCCCTGCAGGCAGCCGTCTTCGCCGAGGGTGCCGTGGACGATCGGGAAAATCACGTCGACCTGGTCCAGCAGGGCCTGGCTGCCGGCCTCGACCAGTTGCCGGCCGACCTTGCCCGGCACCACGGCCAGTTCGCGATTGGACTGGTTCAGCGCGATCAGTGCCGGGTTCTCGGCGTTGAGCAGGAAGTTGGAGCTGTCATTGAGGTGCCAGCGTCCCTGCTTGTCGATACCGATCAGCACCGGCTCGAAGCGCTCGCGGTCCAACGCATCGACCACGTTTTTGGCCGATTGCAACGACACCTCGTGCTCCGCGCCCAGCCCACCGAAAATGATCCCGACTCGCAACTTGCCCATCATCCCGCCTCGTTTCCAGAATAGGTTGCGGGACCCCTGGCCCCGGTGTACGCAGCCTATGCGCAAGACGTCGATTGTGCATCCCCAAAATCGACAATCCGGGTATGTTCCGGGCTATTGCTCGTCAGCGGAGTTTTCCTGCGACGAACAGCCGACCCGAGGAAAACCTTCCAGCACGCCTGGATCAGTCGAACCTGAGTCGGCCGGCAAGCGGCGCCCACTCAATAGGCGTCCTTCCAGTGCACGTTCAGCGTCTGGGTGCCCTTGCCATCGATGACGACATCCTGGCGGCTTTGATGCCCGTCGTGGCTGGCGACGACCTGATAGTGCCCCACCGGTAGCTTCACGTAGACCAGCGGACCGACCTGGATCAGGCTCAGCACCGACTCGCCACCGGCCTTGTTGATCGAGATGTTCACATCGGCCAGGTACTTGTCCTGCGGCCCCGAGGAAGAAACGACGTGCAGGTTGTAGCCGCGGGTCTGGGCCAGTGCCTTCAGCTCATCCTCGCCGATACCGCCGCTGAGGTACTCCACGCCATTCTGCTGCTGTGGCGCCAGTTGCACCACTGCCATGTTGATCGGTTCACTGTCGGCAGGTGCAGCCTGCACCCGGAGGACGCCCGTGGTCAGCAGCCCAACGGCCAGCGCCACGAACAAGGGGGAACGTACGGGTAACATGAGAAAAACTCCCAGCCCTGACAGGGCCTGAGTCGCACCCTTGCACGCTGGCGGATGACGCCAGCAAACACCGCCGCCTCCGCCAGGGGCCAGGCTCGCAGCCGGCGGGCGGGCCAAGAGTGCGAAGGCATCGCCGACCGGGCTCAACTGCGAGCAAGCTACACTGCAAGTCTAGTTCCCAGGCCGAAAAAAAACGCCAGGTGCGCGGCACCCGGCGTTTTTTTACACAAATGCGAACGACTCGGCTTAACCGGCCAGCAGTACGCTCAGGTCGAGGTGGCCATCCTTCAGCGGCGGGCACCAGTAGTAGCCGCCCGTGATCGGCCGGCTGAAGCGGTAGAGGCCGTCGGTGATCCCGTCATCCAGCCCGCTCATGCGCCGCAGTTGAGCCTCGAAGGCATCCAGGGTACGCCCGAAGGCGACGAACATCAGACCGGCGCCCTGCTCGTTCGCCCAGGGCATGGAGCGGCGCACGACGAACGCCTCGGGGGCGAAGCTTTCCTGGGCGGTTCGCTTGACGTGAGCCGACTCCGGCGCGTCCTCCAACTCCTCGTTGTCGCTCTTGCGGCGGCCCATGATGTTGTCCTGCTCATGGGACGGCATGGCGGCAAACCGCTCCAGGTCATGCTGCCACTGCTGGATCGCGACAAAACTGCCACCGTGCAGGCCGGGCACATCGCCCGCGGCGATCCCCGCCTCGACGGCGGCTTCGTCCACCGGGTTCTCGGTACCGTCCTCATAGCCGGTCAGGTCGTGGCCGGTCTTGTGGCGAAAGGCCTCGGTCATCTGTACCTGCTTCAATGCCGGCGCCAGTGCCAGCTCCAGCTCGCGGCTGCGGTGCAACAGTTCGCCGCGGTCCTCGCCATGCAGCCAGCACCACAGCGCCTGCTGGGTCGAAGGGTTGTCCACACCCGGGCCACTGATCACCGGGAACGTGCGCAACCCCTCGATCCGAGCCCCCAGCACCTGCACCAGCGACTCGCCAAAACCGACCACGGCGTTTTTCCCATCCACCAGCCGGGCCAGGTTGTCGAGGGCAGCCGGCAAGGCCTCGGCGGACTCCAGGGCGAAAAACAGATGGCGTGCCTGCGGGGGTACAGGCTTGGCGAGGATGCCGGGCTGGTAGTGGCTCATGGGAACTCCTTTGTGAAAGGCGCAAGTTTACCTGTGTTGCGGCGGCCGCGCTTGCGTGCAAGCGCTGACTTGATCGTGATTGTTGCGCCTGAGAGCCGTATGATCTGCTGCATGTCGGACCCGGCCGAGCCAGGCTGGGCAACCCCCACGACACTCACCATCATCAGGAAGATAACGATGCCGCAATCCAGAAACGAACGCTTCGCCCAGGTCGCCGATCAGCTCGGCTACAGCTTCGAAGGTGAAATGAAGATTGGCGGCAATTACGTGCCGGCGGTGCAGAACGATCTCGAGATTTATGTCAGCGGGCAGATTCCGCGGGTCGACAACACGGTGATGGTGACCGGTCGTGTCGGCGCGCAGACCACCCTGGAGCAGGCCCGGCACGGTGCCCGGATCAGCACCATGCGGGCCCTGGCGATTCTGCGGCAGATGCTCGACGGCGACCTGGAACGGATCCGCAAGATACTGCGGATCAGCGTCTTCGTCCAGAGCGCCGAGGACTTCACCCAGCAGAGCGAAGTCGCCGACGGCGCTTCGGAAGTGCTCTATACCGTCTTCGGCGAAGCTGGCGTGCACACCCGGACCTCGGTCGGGGTGTTCCAGTTGCCGAAGAATGCCTCGGTCGAGATCGATATGGTCGTGGCACTCAAGCCCTAGAAGTCGCAGCCGGCGGACGGGAGTCGACCGTCCGCCCATCGCCGTTGACCGGGGCCCGCATCAGGTGCCCAGCTGGTTGGCGAACTGCCCGACCGCGCTGACCACCCGCTGGGCGCCGTCCTGGATCTCGACGATCACCGTGCCGGCCTCGGCCGCCAACGCCAGGCCCTCCTCGGCCTGGGTCTTGCCGCTGTTCATCAGCGACACCGCATCACGGGCCATGTCCTGGTTCTGGCGCACCACGGTGACGATCTCGTCGGTCGCCTGGCTGGTTCGCGAAGCCAACTGGCGAACCTCATCGGCCACCACCGCGAACCCGCGCCCCTGTTCACCCGCCCGCGCGGCCTCGATGGCGGCGTTCAGCGCCAGCAGGTTGGTCTGTTCGGCAATGCCGCTGATGGTCTTGACGATGGTGCCGATCACCTGGGACTGGGCGTTGAGCGCCTCGATCCCCTCGCCGGCATGTTGCATGTGCTGGGCCAGATCACGCATCACGTCGACCGCCTGGGTCACCACGGTGGTGCCGCGCTGGGCACTGGCGTCGGTCTGCAACGAAGTGCTGTAGGCGATATTCGCCGCCTCGGCCACCGCCTGCTCCTGGTTCACCTGGTCAGTGATGATGGTGGCGAACTTCACCACCTTGTACAGCCGCTCGTTGGAGTCGAGCACCGGGTTGTAGGACGCCTCCAGCCAGACCACCCGGCCATGGCTGTCCACGCGCTTGAAACGGCCAGCGATGAACTCACCGGCATTCAGGCGCTGCCAGAACGCCTGGTACTCGGGGCTGTTGACCTCCCCCGGTTCGCAGAAGATGCCATGATGCTTGCCCTTGATCTGCGCCAGGCTATAGCCCATGCCATTGAGGAACCGATCATTGGCGGTCAGGACCTCACCGGCCAGGTTGAATTCGATCACCGCCGTGGAACGCAGCAAGGCGCCGATCAGGTTCTCGTGCTCACGAGAACCTTCGATGGTGCGGGTCAGGTCGTTGGAAAAGATCGAGAAACTCCGCACTCGGCCATCGGAGCCACGGATCGGCTGCATGATCGAGCGCAGCCAGGCTTCCTGGCCATTGCCGCGCAGCAGGCGTATTGCCCCGCTGAAATGTTCGGCGCGGGTCAGCGCGTTTTTGAAGCGCTGGTGAAAATCCGAGCTTTTCAGGTACGCCGGCACGAAGTCCTCAATATGACGACCGACCAGGGCGCTGCTCTGGTAGAGCATTTCCGTGATGAAGTTGCTGTTGACGGACTGGATGCGGCCATCGGCGTCCAGTGTGAGCACGAGCATTTCCTGTTCAAGACTTTCCCTGACCTGATGGAGACTGGACAATTCCTCGCGAAGAGCCGACAGCTCCTGCTTCAAGCGTTTGTTGAACATGGTGCGCACCGATGGCAAAAGGGAAATACGGCTATCTGTCCTTGCCATCGGCTATCGGGATTTTTTCTGAAGGACTGTTCCGAGTTATTTGCCACAACGGACCGCCGGGCTGATCGACGGAATTTTTCCGGTACAGGGGGATCACTCCCAAGACAACAGGGAGGAGTTCCACATCCATGAGCACGGCAAAGCTGTACGTTATCGATTACACCCTTCACGGTACCCCCAAGTCCTTCATCATCCGCTGCGAACGCATGGACAACGCCGAGGCCTGGCACTGGGCCAGCTGCGACGCCGGCGTCGGCCGAATCGGCAGGTTCGGCCGAGAACGGGTGAAAAAGACCAGCAAGCCGGTGGCCGAGAAGTTCGGCATCGAAGCGGTCAGTTGGCGTCAGGCCTGACGAAGCCCAGCCCGTCGAGTTCCACCAGCGTGAAACACCCGTTGCTCCAGCCGCCCGTGTCGATGTGATAGACATTGCCCAGCACGGTGGGCTGGCGCTGCGTGGTGTGCCCGACCAGCACGGCCCTGACCTCCCGGATACCACTGGTGTCATGGTTCCTCACACGGCTGCGCGACCACTGGCAGACCTCCTCTACCGCGATCTGCGCCTGAGTATCACCCGACAGGTAGTCCCGCAGTTCACCCCAGCTCGCAAAGGGGCAGTCGGCGTGCACGATCCCCACCGGCCCGAGTCGGGTCTCGACCTCCAGTGCAATCGGCAGCCGGGCGAAACCGGCGGCGAACCGGCGCTGGCTTTGCGCGCTGCTGTCGATAAACCAGCCGCCACCGCTGGCACGGTACATCGCCTGGTCCAGCGAAAGGCCCTGGGCATGCTGGATCGCCAGCGCCTCGTGGTTGCCCTGGACCGCGGCGAACCAGGGGCGCTCCAGCCATTGCAGGGCCAACTCGCTCTGGGGCCCGCGGTCGACCAGATCGCCGACGCTGAACAGCCGATCACATTCGGGGTTGAACCCGATCTGGTCCAGCGCGGCCTGCAAGCGGCTGAAATGACCATGAATGTCGCCCACGGCGAAATCCCGGCCACGGGTGTTGAGGGAATAGTGAGCAAACCGAGCCATGACCCGTTCCTGTGCCAGTGCCACAACGCCGAAATCAGTGGAGACTTCGCGGCATCATCTCTTGAATGAAGTCACTATAAGCCGGCTCACTCCGGTTTGAGCAAGGCTTCATAGTCCGGGCTGATCTCCGCGAGGATCATCAACGCCGCCGCCCCCAACGCCACCGCATCGTGCCCGGCGGTGCCCAGCTGGATGCGCGGGTATTCACGATCCGGGCGGCAGCTGATGGAGCGATGCAAGGGTTCCAGCCGGGCCACCAGCCGGGCGAGGATCGCCTGCGGAAGGAAACCGCTGATCAGGATGGTCTGTGGATCGAGCAACGATTCAAGGATGTTGATCGCCTGGCGCAGCGCCGGCGCGGCCTCGTCCAGCCAGGAGTCGACACCGGCCTTGAAACGTGGATCGTCGAAATTCCAGGCCGCCAGGTCCTGGTCGCCGGATTGCCCCAGATGTTCCAGCAGCGCGGCAATCGAGATATAGCGCTCCAGACAACCCTGGTTGCCGCAATGACAGGCCTTGCCGCCGGGTACCACCGTCATGTGACCGATTTCCCCGGCGTTGTGCCAGTGCCCGGAATACAGGCGATTGCCCAGGTACAAGCCGGCCCCAAGGCCGCTGCCGATAAACAGGTGGACGAAGTGGTGCAGGTCGCTGGCAATCCCGTACAGCCGTTCACCCATGCTCGCGGCCGTGGCATCGTTCTCGATCAGTACCGGCAAGCCGACGGCCTGGTGCAGGCGTGTCGGAATCTGCGGATCATCCCAACCGGACATCGCCGTCGGCCCCACCGAGGTCATGCCTTCGACGCTGAAGGGCCCAGGCAACGCCACCCCTACTCCGAGAAAACGCCCATCAGGACGTAGCGCCCGGAATTGCCCCACGGTATCGAGCAGCAGCGGCAGCGCGTCGTCGAAACTCGGATAGCTGACCGCGTGGGTGACCTGGGCCTGAGCGTCGCCAAGCAGGTCGAGCAGCACACCGATGATCGAGTGCTGCTCGACATGAAAGCCGATGGAATACCCACCCTGCGGGTTGATCGACAACGGCACCGGCGGCTGGCCGCGACCGATCTTCTCGGCCGCATGCACCAGCAGCACGCCCTCTTCCTGCAGTTCGGTGACGATGTTCGAAACCGTCTGCGCCGTCAGCGACGTCAGGCGCGTGAGGTCGGCGCGGGTCAGGCGTCCGCCCAGGCGAATCGCTTCGAGAATCACCCGGCGGTTGTGCAGGCGGGCGTGTTCGGCGTTGGTGCCGGTGGTGACCGTACGGGTGTGCTGTGGATTTTTCATGGGCGGATGATCGTTGCCGTCAATTAATTAAATCAAGTTGAATTAATTTTATTGGCGTGTTTCTCTACGCATCGGTCGCAGCCGCTTCAGGGGCCAGCGCACCCCATAACAATAATGATACCGAGTCGATGGAAGCCGCCGCCGGCGCGCAACACCCTTGCCACCTGCCCTCCACCTTCCGTCGCTCGCACAAGAGGTCGTCACGCATGAGCACAACCACTCCCACCGGGCAGGGTTCGTCCGGCATCAAGCGCAAGATCGGTCTGTTTCCCGCCACGGCCCTGAACATGAGCCAGATGTGCGGCGTGGGTCCCTTCATTACCATTCCCACCATGATCGTCATCATGGGCGGTCCGCAGGCTTACCTCGGCTGGATCCTCGGTGCCTTGCTGGCGCTGTGCGACGGCCTGGTCTGGGCCGAACTCGGGGCGTGCCTGCCCGGCGCCGGCGGGACCTACGTCTACCTGCGCGAAGCCTTCGGCAGACGTACGGGCCAGCTGTTGCCCTTCCTGTTCGTGTGGACCGCGATGCTGTTCATCCCGCTGATCATGTCCACCGGTATCATCGGCTTCGTGCAATACCTGACCTGGTTCTGGCCGGACATGAGCCAGACCGCCGGCAACCTGATCGGCCTGGTCCTGATCTGGGGCATCATCTTCCTGCTCTGGCGCAGGATCGAGTCGATCGCCCGCTTGAGCATCGGGCTCTGGGTGATCATGCTGATCAGCATCGGCGCGCTGATTGTCGCCGCCCTCAGCCACTTCCATGCCGACCTGGCCTTCAGCTTCCCGGAAGGCGCGTTCAACCTCGGCGATAGCAGTTTCTGGCTAGGCGTGGCCGGCGGCCTGACCATCGGCATCTACGATTACCTGGGCTACAACACCTCGGCCTATCTGGCCGGTGAAGTGGAACAGCCGGGCCGGGTGATTCCCAGGTCGATCGTGCTGTCGATCCTCGGCATCCTCGCGGTCTACCTGTTGATGCAGGTCGGCGTGCTGGGTGTGGTGGACTGGCACCGCATGCTCGACCCGGACTCCGCAGCCTACAAGTCCGTGGCCTCGGTGGTGTTGAGCGAAACCTGGGGCAGCACCGCCGCGGGCGTGGTCACCGTGCTGATCCTGATCACCGCCGTCGCTTCGGTATTCGCTGGCTTGCTGGGCGGTTCGCGGGTGCCGTTCGAGGCGGCGAAGGACAAGGTGTTCTTCAATGCCTTCAGCGTCACTCACGCCAGGCATGATTTCCCCGTCTACGGCATCCTGAGCATGGGCGTGCTGACCTCGGTCGGGTTCATGATCGGCCGCCTCACCGACCTGACCACGCTGATCCAGCTGCTGACCACGGTGATGATTCTGGTGCAGTCGGTGGCCCAGATCATTTCGCTGTTCGTGCTGCGCCAGACCAAGCCGCACCTGGAGCGCCCCTACAAGATGTGGCTGTACCCGATCCCGGCGCTCGTCGCGCTGGTAGGCTGGGTCTATATCTACTTCGCCTCCAACCACAACGCCCCCGGCGCCTACCCGATCCAATGGTCGCTGGTGTGGGTCGCCGCAGGCTGCGTGGCTTATCTGCTCTGGGCACGGGCACACCGGCTCTGGCCTTTCGACAAGAAGTGATCGCGACGATGTTCGAGCCGTTGAATACCCCGGCCCCCCAGATGCCCAGCCAAGGCGTGCTGCTGGCGATTGATGTCGGCGGCACCAAGACCCAGGTCGCCTGTTATGACCCGTCGAGCCGGCACCTGAGTACCCGCAGGCTGGCGACCCATGCCGATGGCCTGCGGGGCGAGCCCGCGCTGGAGCGTATCCTCCAGGCCGCCCGTGGCTGTATTGCCGACTTTGGGGAGGTGCCGGTAGCCAGCGTGGCGGCGGTGTTTCCCGGCGTGGTGCGCGGCAGCCGCCTGCTGATGGCACCGAATACGCCTGGGTTCGAGGCACTCGACCTGCCGGCGCTGCTCGGCGGCGGCCTGGGCACCGCCGCCGTGATGCTCGACAACGATGTCAAGGCCGGGGCCCTGGCGGAAGCACGCTGGGGGTCGCTGGTGGGGATCGAGGATGCGATCTACCTCAACCTCGGCACCGGCCTCGCCGCCGCGGCCATCGCCAACGGCCGCCTGATTCGTGGTCGTAACGGCGCGGCCATGGAGATCGGCTATATGCTGGAACCCTTTCTCGACCCGTCGCGCACGGATCTGTGGCGAACCCACGAAAAAGGCGCGGCGCCGCTGGAGGAGTTCTTCTCGGGCACCGCCCTCACCCAGTTGGCAAACGAGATGCTCGGCCAAGGCCACCGTGCCCTGGACCTGTTCGACAGTGACGACCGCGCCGTACGCCAGGCCCTGGAACAACGGATCGCCGGTATGGCGGTGCAGGTTGCCAACCTTGCGGTGGCGCTGGATGTCAGCCGCATCGCGATTGGCGGCGGCCTGTTCCACCAGGCGTCGACCCTGGCCCCGGTGCTCGAACAACTGATCCGCCAGGTGGTGCCGTTTCCGCCAGAGATCGTCGCCGCCCATTTCACCCATGACGCGCCGCTGTGGGGCGCGCTGAGCATGGCCATGGACGCCGCCGGGTTGAGTTTCATTCCCGGCGACCTTCTCTCCCTACCCGACAGCCCCCGTGGCTGAAGCACCCAGGTAACACTGTCATGTCGCTGATGCACCAGGAAACCCTGTCGATCCCCGCCGTCGTGCAACACATGCTCGATGAGAACCGCGCGATCCATTCACTGGCGGAGCAACTGGCCAGCGACCTGCCGGAGCTGGTCATCAGTGTCGCCCGCGGCAGCTCCGATCACGCCGCCGCCTTCTTCGGCTACGCCATGATGAGCCAGTTGGGAATTCCCTGGCTGTCGATCCCGCTGTCGCTGGTCGGCCTGCAACAACCACCGCTGCGCCTGAAGAAATGCTGGGTGGCGGCGCTGTCCCAATCGGGCAGGAGCCCGGACCTGATCGCCAGCGTCGACTATCTCAAGCGCCTGGGCGCCAGCGTCGCGGCCTTCGTCAACACCGCCGACTCGCCGCTGGCCGCCGCCAGTGATGCCGAGGTGCTGTTGCCGGCCGGGCTGGAGCAGAGCGTGGCGGCGACCAAGAGCTACGTGGCGATGCTGATGGCCGGCGTGCAGACCGTCGCGGCCCTGGGCGCCCGGCGAGGCCACGACAGCGCGTTGCAAGAAGCCCTGCAAAGCCTGCCCGGGGCCCTGGCCGAGGCGGCAAACGAGGAATGGACACTGGCCCTGAAGGTGCTGCGGCATGCCGATAAGATGATCGTCATCGGCCGCGGCCCGGCGCTGCCGATCGCCCAGGAGGCCGCGCTGAAACTCAAGGAAACCTCGGGTATCCAGGCCGAAGCCTTTTCCAGCGCCGAAGTGCGCCACGGACCGATGGAAATCATCGAGGCCGGTTATCCGGTGCTGATATTCGCACCCTCCGGACCGGAGCAGGCCGGCACCCTGGCCTTCGCCGACGATATGCGCCTGCGTGGGGCCCAGGTCATGGTGGTCGCACCCAACGGCACACCCGGCGCAGAGTTGCCCAGCGTTGCCACTGCCCATCCGCTGCTGGAGCCATTCACCATGATCCAGGGTTTCTACCTGATGGCGGCGAAACTGGCCGAGTTGCGCGGGCGCAATCCGGATCAACCGCGCTTCCTGAAAAAAGTCACGCAGACCCGCTGAGTCGGCTCAGAACACCCACACCGGCAAATGCTCCTTGAGTGGCAGCTCATCGAGATGGCCGCTCAATCGCGCGCCTTCGGCCTGCCGCCGATGGAGAGCCGAACGAAACACCGCTCTCGTCAGGGACGAGGAATGCTGGATGAAGTCCGTTCGGACAGGGTAACCGACGCCATGCGGCACTGGCGTTTGCGGACAAGCCGGCCAGGCCGGGACAGGTGAGGCGCTGGCCCCGGACGACGCGTTGCGGGGCAACGGCCCGTCGGCGGATCCCGCCAGCGGGGCTGCCAGGGAAATGCCGAAGGTGATGCCCACGGCCAGAAGTACACGAAAATCCATTTCGAAATGCCTCTTGCGGGAAAATGCCTGAACCGACGCCGCCACTCCGTGCATTGTCCTGTTCAGAATGTCAGAACCTTTATCTCCTCGAAAAGCCGCTTTCCGGCGGATGCCCCTCCATTGCCGGTCAGTGCCCGATACAAGGCCGCGAATCGACACTCATTGCGATCCGACCGCCGAAATACAAGGCCGTGAGCAACCCGACCGCCCCCATGACCAGGCAGTAGCCCACGCAGACCCACGGGCTCCAGGGCATCAGGCCGATCAGCAGCAGCGGCGTGGTACTGGCCCAGAGAGCGTAGGCAATATTGTAGGTGAACGAGATACCGGACACGCGGATGCGACTGGGGAACAGCCCGACCATCACCGACGGCACCGCGCCGACCACGCCACAGGCCAGCCCGGCCACGGCATAGGCCAGGTTGATCCAGGCTCCCCCTGGATCAGACAGGCATACAGCAGGCCGATACCCACCGGCAGCAACAGACTGTAGAACGACACGGCGCGCCAGGCGCCGATGCGGTCGGCGAGCAGGCCGGCCAGTACACAGCCGATATTCAGGAACACGATACCCAGGCTGCTCAGGGCAAAGGTATGACTGGCACTCATGCCGAAAGTCTTCTGCATGACGGTCGGGGTGATCACCACCAGCACCACCACCGCTGAAGTCAGCACGCAGGTCAGCAGCATCGCCGGCACGATCGAGCGCCGGTGCTCGCGCAGCACCGTGCGCAGCGGCAACTCGCCGCCCGCTTCGCGCTGGGCCTGCAAGGCCATGAACACCGGGGTTTCACTGAGCCAGCGGCGCAGCCAGACCCCGATTACGCCGAACACCCCACCGAGCAGGAACGGCAAGCGCCAGGCGAAATCGAGAATCTCCGCCGGGCTGTAGACCCGCGCCAGCAAGGTCGCCGTCAGCGCGCCCAGCAGGTACCCAAAGGTCAACCCGGCCTGCAGCACACCCAGGGCATACCCCCGATGCGCGGGCGGTGCATGCTCGGCCACGAACACCCAGGCACTGGGCACCTCGCCCCCACTGCCGCGCCCTGCAGCACCCGCAGCAGCAACAGCAGCAGCGGCGCCCAGTAGCCGATCTGGGCGTAGGTCGGCATCACCCCGATCAGCAGGCAGGGCAAGGCCATCATCAGGATGCTCAGGCTGAACACCCGCTTGCGCCCCAGCCGATCGGCGAAATGCGCCATCAGGATGCCGCCCAGCGGCCGCGCCAGGTAACCGGTGACGAAAATCCCGAAGCTCTGCAGCAGCCGCAGCCATTCGGGCATTTCCGGCGGGAAGAACAACTGGCTGAGAGTCAGGGCAAAAAACACGAAGATGATGAAATCGTAGATTTCCAGCGCACCGCCCAATGCAGCGAGGCCCAGGGTCTTGTAGTCGGACCGGGAGAAACGGCGGTTTCGTGGATAGGCATCAACGGTCATAAAGAACTCGGAATAGCGTATTCGGGGACAGCCGCAGGGGCGGGCCAACCTGTAACGGAAACAGACAAGTGAGCCGAATCAGCACTCGGCCGGCAAGGGGCAAAGGTTAGTGCACTCGGCGGCGACCACAACCTCAAACCTGTCATCGGGTCACTTTTTAGCAGAAATATGCGTAGCCGGTTCCATTTTTCGACAATCAGTACCCGTCCGTACTCATTCGCCAGCCCTTTGCAGCGAGCGGTGAATACCGCATTCTTGAGCGGTTCCGGTCGCCTCCATCGGGGCGGCTGTCCTCCCTACAATCATAAGAAAACCGAGGTACTTCCGTGGCTGCCGACATTGATGAAAGCCGCTATGCCCGCTTTGCCCTGCGCTGCTCGAACTGGGCCGAGCGCTGGTTTCCCGACTCCTGGGTGTTCGCCGCACTGGCGGTGATCGTCGTCGCCCTGGGTACCCTGGCCATGGGCGCCAAACCGACCGATGCCGCCATGGCGTTCGGCGATGGCTTCTGGAGCCTGATTCCCTTCACCATGCAGATGGCCTTCGTGGTCATTGGCGGTTATGTGGTCGCCAGCTCACCGCCCGCAGTGAAGCTGATCGACCGCCTGGCACGCATTCCCGGCAACGGCCGCTCGGCCGTGGCCTGGGTGGCGCTGATTTCGATGGTCGCGTCACTGCTCAACTGGGGCCTGTCGCTGGTGTTCGGAGGCCTGCTGGTGCGGGCCCTGGCCCGACGTACCGACCTGCACATGGACTACCGCGCCGCCGGGGCCGCCGCCTACCTCGGTCTTGGCGCGGTGTGGGCACTGGGCCTGTCGTCGTCCGCCGCACAGTTGCAGGCCAATCCGGCCAGCCTGCCGCCGTCGATCCTGTCGATCACCGGGGTCATTCCCTTCACCCAGACCATTTTCCTCTGGCAATCCGGGGCACTGCTGCTGGCGCTGATCGTGGTCTCGCTGGTGGTGGCCTACGCCACCGCGCCCGGACCCAACACGGCTCGCGATGCCAGGGCCTGCGGCGTCGACCCGAGCTTCAACCTGCCACCGCTGAGCCCGCGCACCCGGCCTGGCGAATGGCTGGAACACAGCCCGCTGCTGACCCTGCTGTTGGCCCTGCTGGCCGCCGGTTGGCTGTTCCACGAGTTCTCGAGCAAGCCGGCGATCAGCGCCATCTCCGGGCTGAACACCTACAACTTCCTGTTCCTGATGGTGGGCGCCCTGCTGCACTGGCGCCCGCGCAGTTTCCTCGACGCGGTATCGCGGGCCGTACCGACCACCACCGGGGTGCTGATCCAGTTCCCGCTGTACGGCTCGATCGCGGCGCTGATGACCACGGTCAAGGGCAGCGATGCCCAGACCCTGGCGCATCACATCTCGACCTTCTTCACCCGGATCGCCTCCCATGACACCTATGCGCTGCTGATGGGCGTGTACTCGGCGGTGCTGGGCTTCTTCATTCCGTCCGGTGGCGGCAAGTGGATCATCGAGGCGCCGTACGTGATGCAGGTCGCCAACGAACTCAAGTACCACCTGGGCTGGGCGGTACAGATCTACAACGCGGCCGAGGCCCTGCCGAACCTGATCAACCCGTTCTACATGCTGCCGCTGCTCGGCGTGCTGGGCCTGAAGGCGCGCGACCTGATCGGTTTCTCCTTCGTGCAGTTGCTGGTGCATGCGCCGCTGGTGCTGGTGCTGCTGTGGGCGCTGGGGACGACCCTGGCCTATAGCGGGCCGGTGATGCCGTAGCGGGGCATTCAGCCTGGCTGGCCAAGACACGCGCCAGCCAGGCCAGCGTTCGTCGGCCTAACGCCAGCACTTTCCTCCCCGTCCCCAACAGGCATACTGCATGGCCCGACGCAGAGCGGTCGTCGCCGTTCTGTCATATTGCGTTGCTAGCGTGCGATGCGAAATATTTTGTTACGTCTAACCCAGCCAGCAGGAACCCAGGATGAGTGACGAGAAAGCCCCCGAGCAGTCGCCGGCCGCCGATGCCGACACCCCGACCAATACCAGCCGCCGCCGTTTTCTCGGTGGTGTCGCCGTGCTGGGGGCTGGCGCGACCCTGAGTGCCTGTGGCTCGCCAGGCGAGCCGGGCAAGCAGCCCGAGGTCAAGGAGCTGTCCGGTGCCGCGCTGGACAAGGCGTTGCAGGAACAGGTCAAGACCGTGGTGGTGATCTACGCCGAGAACCGCAGCTTCAACAACCTGTTCGGCGACTTCCCGGGCGTGGAGAAACCGCTGTCTTCGCTCAAGCCGGCCGACTACCAGCAATACGACCGCGATGGCAGCCTGCTGCAGACCCTGCCTCCGACCTGGGGCGGCGTGCTCCAGGTCGGCCCGCAAAGCCTCGACGGCGTGACTTACCCGGTGGACACCCAGTTCCAGGAAAACCTGCCCAACGCCCCCTACGCCCTCAAGGGCCCGAACGGCGAAGACCTGCCCCTGGGCCTGGTCACCCGCGACCTGTGGCACGTGTTCTACCAGAACCAGATGCAGATCAACGGCGGCAAGAACGACCGTTTCGTCGCCTGGGCCGACTCTGGCGGCCTGACCATGGGCTACTACGCCCAGACCCGCTACTCCCTGCGTCTGTGGGACGTGGCGAAGGAGTTCGTGCTCTGCGACAACTTCTTCCAGGGCGCCTTCGGCGGCTCATTCCTCAACCACCAGTACCTGATCAGCGCCAAGGTGCCGTTCTACCCGGATGCCGCCAACTCGGTGGCCAAGTCGCAGATCGCCAAGGTGCAAAGCGATGATCCGACCGACCCGCGCCTGATGCCGCTGGAGAAATCCCCGGCCAGCGCCATGAGCGGCCCGCCGCAGTTCGGCCCGAGCGCGCTGACCCCCGACGGCTACGCGGTGAACACCATGGCGCCGCCGTACTGGCCGACCTGGATCCGCGACCCCGAGCGTCCGGACTACGCCAAGCCGGACCTGCCGACCGTGCTGGTGCCGCAGACCCACGAGCACATCGGCGACAAGCTGTCGAAGAAGAACATCGACTGGGCCTGGTATGCCGGTGCCTGGCAGGTGACCCTGGAGCAGTTCAAGGACTCGGGCGGCATTCCGAAGATCCCGAACTTCCAGTATCACCACCAGCCGTTCAACTACTTCACCCGCCAGGGCCCGGAAAATCCTGCAGAACGAGCCAAGCGCCTGCGTGATGGCGGGCTGGGCGACGAGACCGCCACCAACAGGTTCCTCGCCGACGCCGCAGCCGGCAAACTGCCGGCTGTGACCTTCTACAAGCCCCAGGGCAACCTCAACATGCACGCCGGCTACGCCGACGTGGCCGCCGGCGACCGGCATATCGTGCGGGCCCTGAAGGTACTGCGCGAAAGCCCGCAGTGGCAGAACATGGTGGTGGTGGTCACGGTCGACGAGAACGGCGGCTGGTGGGACCACGTGGCACCGCCCAAGGGCGACCGCTGGGGCCCGGGCACGCGGATTCCGGCGTTGGTGGTCTCGCCCTTCGCGCGCAAGGGCACGGTGGACCACACGGTGTACGACACCGCGTCGATCCTGCGCCTGATCACTCGCGTGTTCCAGCTGGAGAAACTCGACGGCATCAGGGAGCGCGATGAAGCGATGACCGCCCGCGGGCAGAAGCCGATGGGCGACCTGACCAACGCCCTGCGCTTTACCGCCTGATTCGGGGCCCCGTTCGCGCATAAACCGGAGCGCCGGACCGCCGGCGCCCCGGTTCATCCGCGAACAGGACCCTCAAAGCCCACCAGGACTTCCCCCTCCCCAAACCAATAATAGCCAAGTGCTACCACCCTCTTTACCCCCTCCATCCTCAGGTAATATCCTGAGCGGATTATTTCTGTTTCAGTTTTTTGCAGATCGCAAAGGGAGTTCAGCGCAATGATCGTAGGGATCGACCTGGGAACCACCAACAGTCTTGTCGCCGTCTGGCGCGGTGAGGCCAGCGAGTTGGTGCCCAATGCACTCGGCCAGTTCCTCACGCCGAGCGTGGTCGGACTCGACGACGAAGGCCGGATCCTCGTTGGCCAAGCCGCCAAGGAGCGTCTGCACACCCACCCGCGCAGCACCACCGCGCTGTTCAAGCGCCACATGGGCAGTGCCCAGGAAGTGCGCCTGGGCGATCGCCTGTTCCGCCCCGAAGAGCTTTCCGCACTGGTGCTCAAGAGCCTCAAGGAAGACGTCGAACGCGCCTACGGCGAAACCGTGCACGAAGCGGTGATCAGCGTCCCGGCCTACTTCAGCGATGCCCAGCGCAAGGCCACGCGAATCGCCGGTGAACTGGCCGGGCTCAAGGTCGACAAACTGATCAACGAGCCCACTGCGGCGGCCCTCGCCTACGGGCTGCACCAGCGCGACAAGGAAACCTCGTTCCTGGTCTTCGACCTCGGCGGCGGCACCTTCGACGTGTCGATCCTCGAACTGTTCGATGGCGTGATGGAAGTTCGCGCCAGCGCCGGCGACAACTTCCTCGGCGGCGAGGATTTCGATGCCGCGCTGCTCGAATGCTTTGTCGACAGCCAGCGCAACGCACCGGACTTCCCGGACCAGGCCAGCGTGATCCAGCCCCTGCGCCGTGAGGCCGAGCGGGTACGCAAGGCCCTCGGCCAGGAACCGAGCGCCGAATTCACCCTGCGGGTCGATGGCCGCCAGTGGAACCAGACCTTCACCCAGCAGCAGTTGGCCGATCTCTACGCGCCGCTGCTGGAACGCCTGCGCGGCCCGATCGAACGCGCCCTGCGCGATGCGCGGATTCGCGTCAGCGATCTCGACGAGATCCTCCTGGTCGGCGGCACCACCCGCATGCCGCTGGTGCGCAAGCTGGCGGCCGGGCTGTTCGGCCGCTTCCCGTCCATCAGCCTCAACCCCGATGAGGTGGTGGCCCACGGTGCGGCCGTCCAGGCCGCGCTCAAGGCCCGCTCGGCGGCCCTCGAGGAAGTGGTGCTGACCGATGTCTGCTCCTACACCCTGGGTATCGAGACCTCCCAGCAGTACGGCCAGCAGATCGAAAGCGGGCACTACCTGCCGATCATCGAGCGCAACAGCATTGTCCCGGTCAGCCGGGTCAAGAACGTGTACACCCTGCACGACAACCAGGAAGTGGTGAAACTGAAGATCTACCAGGGCGAAAGCCGCCTGGTGCGCGACAACGTCTTCCTCGGCGAACTGGAAATGCCGGTGCCCAAGCGCAAGGCCGGCGAGGTCGAGCTGGATGTGCGCTTCACCTACGACAACAACGGCCTGCTCGAAGCCCAGGTCACCGTGCCGCTGACCGGTGAACAGCACTCGCTGGTGATCGAGAACAACCCTGGCGTGCTCACTCCAGAGGAAATCCGGCAACGCCTGCAGGCCTTGAGCCAGCTCAAGATCCACCCACGCGACCAGCAGGTCAATACCGTGCTGACCGCCCGCCTGGAGCGTCTCTACCAGGAAAGCCTGGGCGAGCTGCGCGAGCGCATCGGCTACCTGGCCGGCCAGTTCCAGCAGGTGCTGGACAGCCAGGACGAACGGCGGATTCGCGAGGCACGCAGTGAACTGACCGAACAGTTGAGCAGGCTCGACAACGGCATCTGGCACTAAGGGAGTTGCGACATGGACTGTTGGTCGATCCTGCAACTGACCGAAGACGCCGATGAGCGCAGTATCAAGCGCAGCTATGCGCGACTGCTGAAGGTCACCCGCCCGGACGAGGATGCCGAGGCCTTCCAGCGCCTGCGCGAAGCCTATGAAGAGGCTCTGGACATTGCCCGCTGGCGCGATGACGACGAGGTCGTGGTCGAAAGACGTCCTCCCGAGCCCGCAGTGGTCGTCGAGGCGCCCGAACAGCCGGACGGGTCAAGGCTGCCGCCACTGCAGCCGCCGAACGGGCCATCCGCAGCGCAGCAGGCCGAGGACCGGGCCCAGGCGCTGATGTCCGGCCTGAGCCCCGAACATCTGCCCGAACGCTGGGAACAGGCTGTCCAGCAGGACTGCGCCAGCGCCTTCGAGCAGGCGTTGCTGCGCCTGTGCTTCGAGCAGCCGGGCCTGCGCGGCGCCATTCTCGGTTGGGCCGTGCAGCAACGGGAATGGCTGACGCCCTGGCAGACCGTACGGATGGCGCCGGAGCAGGAGCAGACCTTGTCCGCCGACCTGCTGCAAGGGTACCGGCAGGAACTCCAGGCACAGCTGGAGGCCGGCCAGGAACGCGAGTTCATCAACCAGTTGCAGCACTACAGCGGGCAGCCCTGGCTGAGAATCTTCGACCGTCGCCTGCAATGGCAACACCTGCTGCTGCAGATGCTTCACGAAAACCAGTGGAGCCTGCCGTTGTTCGAGCGGGTCTGCCAGTTGTTCGGCTGGGACGAGCGCACCGGGGTGACGCCGGAGCCCGAGTGGCTGTGGCAGGCGCTGCTGGGCCGCTGCCATGAAGAAGGCTTCTATCAGAACCTGCTGGCCCGCGCCCAGGTGCAACCTTCACCGTCGTCGGAACACATGGCAGCGCACCTGCTGCTCGGTTCGGGCAGTCGCTGGCAGAAATTCCGCAAGATCCGCAAGTTCTCCGGTGCCGACTGGCAGGCCTGCCAGCAACTGAGCGAACAACTGACCCACCGCCACCCGCGATTGATCGAGCGCCTGCCCGAACCGGATGTATTCTTCTGGCACAAGTACCTGCCCCGCAACGTGCCGGACCATGGCTGGATTCTGTTCGGGCTGCTGCTGACGCTGGCCTACCTGCTGGCACTGGTTCCGGGCATGGCCGGGCATCTGGGCAAGGGCCAAACCATGGAGGGTGCCGTGTTCGGCTCGCTGATCATCGCCGGCGCACTGGCGCTGCTGGGGCGGACCGTGGCCAGTTGGTGGGTGGTGCTGGCCTGGAACCTCTCCCCCCTCGACGTCTGGCTGACTGAACACCTGCTGCCCAAGCGTCTTTCTGCCAACGGTCGTGTCCTGCTGATCCGCCACGGTGTGCTGCAACTGATCATCACCGGCGTGTTCTGGGCGGCCCTGGGGCTGCTGGGAATGGTCTCGGTGCTGGGCATTGGCCTGGTCGGCCTGACCGACAGCCAGCGCAAGCCCATCGAGCCTGCGGGCTCGTTCTGGCGCAGCCCCTGGCAGACAGTCTGCTACTGGACCCAGTGGAGCACGCGGCAGTGGTGTTTCGCCGCACTGATGCTGGTCGTCAGCAGCCTTTGCGTGCACTTCTTTCCCGGTTTTCCGTTGACCAGCTCCAAGTCGCACTAGTCCCTGGCCACCGCAAATTATCAGAAAAGATTTCTGAAAAACCGCTCCACGCTGTTCCGGCTGTACCTTTATGTACTTCCCCCACACGGGGGCCCTACGCTGAAAAGGATATGAGCATGTCGAAACTCGCAGGACTGACGTTCACCCTCGCCGCCATGACCCTGGGCATGGCCACTGCCCACGCCGACGCCGACCTGAAACTGGGCAGCACCGAACGGGTCACCCAACTGTTCGCCTACCCCAACAACTGCAACGTGATCTGCTACCGCAACTGGACACTGGAACAGACCGCCGAGCACTACCTGAACCAGAGCGTGCAACGCGACGGCTACAGCAGTGCCAAGGTGACGGTGAAAACCGACAACGGCCAGCTCTACGCCCACTTCAGCGGTGTTCCGGATGGCTACGAAAAGCCGCTGGCGGCCCTGCTGGACGCTGGCGACCTGGCCTACAAGGGGGCGTCGAAACTCAATGCCGACGGCAAGTGGGAATACAGCTGGTACCTGTTCCTGCCGCTGGGCATGGCCCTGGACAACCGCAAGAGCGTCGAACTGCTGCACTTCCCGCCGGATTACTCGCTGACCCAGGCCCAGGACTACCTGGAGTCGAAAACCACCGACCGCTGGGCCGAACTGCTGACTGACAACGGCATTCCCAAGGAGCAGACGCCGGGTTACCAGACCATCATCGACATCGCCCCGATCGCCGCACCCGCCAGCGCCGGCAGCACCCTGGAAGGCGTGTACGGCTACTTCACCGATTACCAGACCACCATGGTCAAGCAAGTCAGCGTGACCGCCAAGGGCACGGCCCTGCCGATGGTGGCGTTCGGGGCGCCGGTGCGTAACTGGATCAAGCAGCAGTATGGCGCCACGGTGGCGGTGCTCGGCCTGGCCGAGATCAGCCCGACGACTGGGGTAAAGGTACCGGTGCTGGGCTCCAACCATCCGAGCTATATCTGGTATGCGGCCGATCCGTCGAACTACAACGGCGACCAGGCCAAGGCCGATGCGGCCGGCCTGAAAGTGATGGGCCAGGACCTGAGCGCGGCCTGCTGGCAGGCGGGCATGGGGCAGAAGCCGGGTAGCGATCCGAAGACCCTGCTCACCAGTTGCACGCAGAACTGGCAGGTGACCAACAAGGAACAGACCTGTGAGCTGTTCTATGTCTCGGTGCGCAACCTGAGCAAGGCCGATGCGCAGAAGAAATGCACCACGACTTCAGTCAAGACCCAGCTCAAGCAACTGCGTGAGCCGGCGCCGAAACCGACCACCGAAGCACCCCATATCTGACCCTGAAAAGCAGACGGGGGGAGCCAGCTTGCCGGCTCCCCCGTCTTTCTCTCCTGCCGGAACCCGGCAGCCTTGACTCAGGGCGCGCCGACCGGCCGCAGGCGATACTGCGGTGGCAGTTGCTCGAAGCCGCTGATGGTAGTGTCCAGGCTCTTCCAGCGACCATCCTTGATCCCGTAGATGCAGCCATGCACCGACAGGCTCTGCCCGCGATGCCAGGCGTTCTGGACGATGCTGGTGTGGGCGACGTTGGCCACCTGCTGGATCACGTTCAACTCGCACAGGCGGTCGACCTGTTCTTCCTCGGTCGGCAGCTTCGCCAGCGCTTCGCGGTTCTCGTAGTAGAGATCGCGAATGGAGCGCAGCCAGCCATCGATCAGGCCGAACTGGCGGTCCTGCATCGACGCACGCACGCCGCCGCAACCGTAGTGGCCGGTGACCAGGATATGCTTGACCTTGAGCACGTCCACCGCGTACTGGATCACCGACAGGCAGTTGAGGTCGGTGTGCAGCACCACGTTGGCCACGTTGCGGTGGACGAACAGATCACCCGGCAACATGCCGACGATCTCGTTGGCCGGTACACGGGCGTCGGAACAGCCGATCCAGAGGAACTCCGGCGTCTGTTGGCGTGCCAGCTTGGCGAAGAACTCCGGGTCCTCTTCCTTGATCGCAGCGGCCCAGCGCTCGTTGTTATCAATCAGGTCTTGTAGTTCGTTCATGCTGTAAAGCCTCGAGATTGATGCACTGTTCTCTGACAACCGACCCGCGCTCGGGGTCACGCCGTCGTTTGCAGCGCTCTCGAATCGGGCCGGATCAGTCGACCAGCGTCGCGGCCATCACCAGCGCATCCTCGCGCCCACCGACCGCCGGGTAGTAGTCACGACGACGGCCGACCTCGTTGAAACCATAGCGCTCGTACAGCCGGTACGCGGTCTGGTTGCTGTCGCGAACCTCCAGGAAACACTCGCGGGCGCCGAGGTCGTAGGCCCGTTTCATCAGCTCTTCGAGCAGCCGCAGGCCAAGGCCACGTCCTTGGTTTTCCGGCTTGACGGTGATGTTCAACAGGTGCGCCTCATCGATGATCACCTGGATCACCCCATGTCCCACCTGCTGGTTGCCCTCGAACATCAGCCACACCTGGTAGGACTTCAGGGCATCGGTGAAGATGCCGCGGGTCCAGGGATGGCTGAACGCCGCGTATTCGATCTTCAGGATTGCATCCAGGTCCGCCTCGGTGGCCAGGCGAAAACTTACCGCATCACTCATCGTTGTGTTTCCAACGCGCCATCAGCCGACGCATGGCTTGCCAGACATCCGCCTTGCGCTGCGGCTCGTCCATCAGTAATTCCAGGCCAGGCAGCGCCCAGGCCGAGCCCAGGCCTTCGACCTGCAGCTCGCGGTTGTAGGATTGGGCATCGACCTCACCGGCGAAACGCACCGCCGGCAGGCCGATCAGCCACAGACAGGCGCACTCGGCCTCTTCCAGCCGTGCCTGGACAAAGCCCTGGACGAACTCGCGGGCCGCGTCCGGGCCCTGGTCCAGGTTGCCGCGGGCCAGCAGCGGCCAACGTACCGGCTCGCCGATGATCTGCGGCGCATCCGGCAGGCCGGCGGCACGCAACATGTCCTTGAGCAGCAGGTAGGACGGATCGCGGCTCTGGAACGGCTGGCCGGTCACCAGCTCGACCAGCAGCAGGCAACGCCCGGCCCGCAGCAATTGCAGGGAGAAACGCGGCGGCGGCACCACGGGCGCCTTGACCGGTGCGGGAGTTTCCTCTGTCTCGACCTTTGGCTTGCTTTCGGCACGGGCACTCGCGGACGGCCGCGGCACTTCGATTTTCGGCCGCTCGGCGGGCCTGGCCGACGGTTCCGCGACCTTGCGCACTTCAGGGGCCGGCGCGGTGATTTCGGCCGGTATCTCGACCAGCGGTTCGGGCTCGACAAACAGTTCCGGGCGCGACGGCGCGGCGAACGGCAGTTCGGTGCGGGGCAGCCAGTGGACCACCTGCATGGCGGTCAGATAGGCGCGGCGGCGGGACTCGATCAACAAGGGGCGGCCATCTGTGGATAAGTTCAGGGCGCTGATTCTACCGCCCTTCGGCCAAGATCGCCCGCAGTTGATCGCAATAACCGCGTACCTCTGATCGCCCGCGGGTCAACAAGCCGTTTCATGCAGTACAATCTCCCCTTTTAATTTGCCAATCAGTCGGCCATTCCCATGATCGAACCCAAGCGCGTCCTGCGCGCCCTCGCCGAACACTGGGCACTCCTGGAGCCTCTGTGCGAACACTTCGACCAAGGCACCATGAGCCTTGGCGAGCTGCGTCAGCAGTTGGCCGCCCAGCAACTGGAAAGCACGCCCCAGGACATCACCAGCCTGCTGGACGTGTGGATCCGCCTCGACATCCTGGTGCCGGTGGCGAAAAGCCCGAACCGCTTCGAGCTGAACGCGCAGATCCATGATTTCCTGGCCTACCTGCGCCGCGAGCATCGCCTGGGCCTGTGCCTGGAGATCGAAGCCTACCTGCGTCACCTCGAACGCCTGGCCGGCTACATCCAGGATGCCTTCGAGATCCGCGATGGCAACGACCTGGCGCGCCAGTTGCGCCTGCTCGACATGCGCGTGCGCGACGTGCTGAAAAAACTCGCCAACGACGAACAGGCCCTGGTCGCCGTGGCCGAACGGGCCAAGACCAGCGACCGGCAGATCCCGCTGCGCCAGCGCTATGCCGAGGTCCTGGCGACCTGGGACGAATACGTCGAGCCGATGATCCAGCTGGTGAACGCCGACGGTGCCTTCGAACAGGGCGTGCGCAAGGTCGAGAACGTCCTGCTGCGCATGCTCGGCGAGCAGCAGCGCCTGGGTCACCTGGTCGATGACGACATGCTGCTGCGCACCCACGCGCGCATCCTGGAAATGCAGACCAGCGCCCAGCTGACCCTGCGTCATGCCCGCGAACTGCTGCTGCCACTGCGTGAAGAAGCCCGCCGGCACAACGCCGTGACCCGTGGCGCGGCGCTGGCACTGTCGGTGATCCGCCGCAAGGGCCTCGACGCCGTGCCGCAGGCGGCGATGCCGATGTTCACCCGACCGCAGAGCACCTTCCTCGGCAGTTCCGGCCAGGTCGAAGCCTATGTCTATGCGCTGGCCCGCTTCGAGGCCAAGCCGTCGCGCTTCCCCAAGGCGCACAAGGCAACCCGCGGCGGCGATTCGCCACGAGCCCCGCGCACGGTCAAGGAAATGCTCGAACGCTGCACCGACGCCCTGCCGATGCCGGACCTGATGAGCTGGCTGCTGGAACAGGAGCCGGACGGCGCCACCGACGAATTGCTCTACTGGTTCTCGCGCCTGTCGCGGGAGAAACGTTTCCAGCGCGAGCGTCTCGAACGCCGCGACTACTACACACAGGAGCACCTGGTCAGCCTGCGCTCCTTCGCCCTGCTCTCGCGTGTCGAAGACAGCGCCGAGAATTCCGCGAGCACACCTCATGCATCTTGATCTTTCCGAACTGTCCCAGCTGGCGCCGATCTTTCGCGAGCTGTTCAAGGGTTATCACATCAGCCGCCGCGATCCGGAGCTGTACGCCCAACTGTCGAACTGCCAGGACCAGTACCGCACGCTGTTCAAGGCGCTCGGCTTCGAACTGGTCTGCGATACCCGCGGCTTCTACTACTTCGTCCCGGACAATGCCACGGCGCAGGTGAACAAGACCGCCCAGCGCCTGGCGCTGTTCACCTTCATCCTGGTCGAGCACCTGGCCGACCAGGGCCGCGACCCGATCGCCGTGCTCGACGGCGGCAGCCTCGGCCGCGATGAACTGCCGTCGCTGCTGGAGAAGTACCGCGACCTGTTCGTCCAGGCTGAAGTCACCAGCCAGGACGAGCTGGAAGAGAAGATCATGCGCCGCATGACGCAACTCGGCTTTGCCCTGGAGGAACCTGGCCTGTTCCGCTTCCTGCCGCCGATGCACCGCTTCCTCGATGTCTGCCTGTCGGTCCAGCAGGACCGCGACATGGCGGCCAGCCTGCACAGCGTGCTGCCGTTGCCGACGCCGGTGATCGTCGACGAGGACAGCGACGAAAAACTCCTGGAGACCGACGACCCGCTGGACCTCAGCGAATTCGACGAAGGCCAGGAAGAAAGTGAAGAAGACGCGCTGGCCCGGGCCATCGCCGACGAGCAGCAGGAGATGGATGCATGAGCCAGGAACGCTACGGCATTCGCCGCTTCGCCCTGTTGAACACCGCCGGCTACAGCCTCGGGCTGTTCCCGCTGGAAAACCCGCTGTCGGTGTACGGGGCGAACAACCTCGGCAAGTCGGCGTCGATCAACGCCCTGCAGTTCCCGATCCTGGCGCGCATGTCGGACATGAGTTTCGGCAAGTACAGCCTGGAGCAGTCGCGCCGCTTCTACTTCGCCAGCGACACCAGCTACATCCTCGTGGAAGTTTCGCTGCCCCACGGCCCGCATGTGATCGGCGTGGTCGGGCGCGGCCCGGGCGGCGGTTTCGGCCACCAGTTCTTCGCCTATGCCGGACAACTGGACCTGGCGCACTACCAGAAGGACGACACCTGCCTGCGCCAGAAGGAGCTGTTCAACAACCTTGAGCGCAACGGCCTGAAGGCCTATGAGCTCAAGCCCGATGAGCTGCGGCGGCTGCTGGTCGGCGGGCACACCTCGATCCCGCTGGACCTGACCCTGATCCCGCTGCGCTCCACCAGCGAGCAGAGCCTGAAGACCTTCCGCGCGCTGTTCATCAACCTGCTGCACATGCGCGAGATCACCGCGGCCAAGCTCAAGCAACTGTTCCTCGATGCCTTCGAGCACAGCCTGCGTTCCGGCAGCGTCGACTATATCGCCGCCTGCGAGGAAGCGTTCCGCGATGTGCGGCGCATGGAGCAGGACTACAACTCGCTGGTCGCCGCCGGTCCGCTGGTGGAGGCGCTGGCCGCCGGGGTACGCCAGCGCGACGTGCTGCGCGGCAAGCTGCACCGCATCTCGCCGCTGCTGGACTCGCTGCTGGGCACCTGGTCGGACTACGCCACAGCGCGCAAGGAAGAACTGGTGATCCAGTCCGAGCACTACCGCCGGGAACAGGACGCCCTGCAGAACGACCAGCGCGGCAGTACCCAGGAACTGATGCGCCTGGAGCGGGAGATCAGCGGTATCCAGCGCTGGCTCGGCGAGTTGTCGGTGCTCAAGCATCGCTTCGCCCTGGTCGACGACGTCAAGGTACTGGAACAGCAACTGCTGGCCGCCAAGGATGCCCACGACGAACTCGCCGGCGCCCTGGCCCAGTCCCGGCAGTTCAGTGCCGAGGATCTGGAAGAGCGCCTGCGCGATCTGGAAAAACGCCTCAAGTCGGTCAAGCAGCAACTCGATCACGCCGACAACAACAGCTATGCCCGCCTGCGCGAAGAGTTCTCGCAGCAGGACGTCGAGCGCCTGATGCGCCTGTTCAACAGTTCGCTGTTCAGCCTGCCGCTGGGTGAACATGGCATCGCCCTGGATGACGAGGGCGAGTGGGTCAAGTCGCTGGAACTGATCCTCGACGGCTTCAAGGGTGAACGCTTCGTCGCTCCCGGCCTTGCCATCGACCTGTCGCACATCGAACCGCCGGCCTTGCAGGCCCTGGCCGACCGCGCGGCCCTGCGTGACCAGAAGGAGCGCCTGGAAAAGGAACTCAAGCAGCTCAAGACCCAGCAGGCCGTGGCCGCCGACCGGGCAGCGAGCAAGTCGCAGACCGAAGCGCTGTACCAGCAGGTGCTGGATGCGCAGAAGGCGCTGGAAGACTTCCGCCGGGCCGAGACATTGTCCGCCGAAGAGCCCGAGAAGCTGGAACAACTGGCGCAGATGGAAGCCGCCCAGGACGAACTCAAGCGTTCCAGCGATGCCTTCACCGAACGCGTCCAGCAACTGTCGGCCAAGCTGCAACTGGTCGGCCGGCAGATCGGCGACATGGAAGCCAAGCAACGCACCCTCGACGATGCCCTGCGTCGTCGGCAGTTGCTGCCGGCGGACCTGCCGTTCGGTACGCCGTTCATGGAGCCGGTCGATGACTCCATGGACAACCTGCTGCCGTTGCTCAACGACTACCAGGACAGCTGGCAGGGCCTGCAGCGGGTCGATGGGCAGATCGAGGCGCTGTATGCCCAGGTCCGCCTCAAGGGCGTGGCCAAGTTCGACAGCGAAGACGACGTCGAGCGCCGCCTGCAACTGCTGATCAACGCCTATGACCATCGCACCGACGAAGCCCTGACCCTGGGCAAGGCCCGTCGCGCCGCGGTCACCGACATCGCCCGGACCCTGCGCAACATCCGCAGCGACTACGACAGCCTCGAGCACCAACTGGCGCTGTTCAACCGCGAGATCAACAAGCGCCAGGTGTCCAACCTGCAGAGTTTCCGCATCGTTCTGGCGCCGAACAAGGAAGCGCTCAAGCACATCGACCAGATCATCCACAGCGCCGGCCAGTACGAGGAAGGCGAGACGCTGTCGGTGTTCGACCTGACCCAGAGCGCCGAGCAGGACAACAAGAACGAAGAGGCCAAGGAATACCTGGCGCGGCTGGTGGCGGCCAACCACAACCAGCTGGGCCTGAAGGACCTGTTCGAACTGGCGTTCGAAATCACCAAGGTCCATGGCCAGCCGGTGATCCACACCGACATCGATGGCGCGGCGTCCAACGGCACCACCATGACCATCAAGGCGCTGACCAATATGTACCTGTTGCTGCACCTGATGGACCGTGACCTGGCCGGTCGCGTGCGCCTGCCGTACTACCTCGACGAGGCGGCGGACATCGACGAGCGCAACCAGGCGGCGCTGCTGGAGACCAGCCTGCAACTGGGCTTCGTGCCGATCCTGGCGAGCGTGAAGCCGCAGGTCTCGGCCCATGTGGCCATCGACCTGGAAGGCGGCAGCGGCCCGAACGGGATCTATATCGACGAAGCGGACTGGAAGTACATTCGTCGCCTGGACCAGGTTCGGGCCACGCTCAACAGCGAGGCTGCGGAGCCGGAGCTGGACGAGGCCTGATTCCACGGGCTGTAAACAAGAACGCCGCGATCATTGGATCGCGGCGTTCTTGTTTGTCCCGGATTCGTGGCTACTTGCCCAGCGGGATCTTCGGCGCCCAGGTCAGCCATTCATCCTCTGACTTGTCGAACAACGCGAAGGTCTGCTGCGGCCGTGCCGCCGCGCCCATCCGTTCGCCATCCGGCGTGGCGAAGGCGATACCGCCCTGGATCAGGGTCTCCAGCGACTCGGTACGCACCGTCGCGCCCTTGAACAGGCTGACATCGAAACCGAACCCGCTGCTGTTCCAGAAGCGGCTGCCAGTGCGCACCAGCGGCGCATAACGCGGCTCGATCAGGATATGGATCAGTACCCGGTCGCCAGTCGCGCCCAGTTCGTAGCCGGTGACCTTGCCCACCGCCACCTCGCGATAGGTCACCGGAACACCCTCCTTCAGCGAACCACGGCGCGGGGCACTCAGGGTCAGGCTCAGGCCGGCCTCGGCCACCTGTACATCCGGCGGCTGCTTGAGTGCGACGAAGCTCGTCTGTGCACCCTGCTTCTTCGTCGCCGGCTGCACCTCGATGTACTGGCCGGTGACCAGGGTTTCCAGGTTGGCGGTCTTGATCAGGCCCAGCTCCGGCTTGACCACCCAGAACTGGCTGCCGACCCGGGCGATCTTCTCCGGCACCTCGGTAATGCGTGCCGACAGCAGTACCGACTGCAGGTCATCGCTGAGGTCGGCGCTTTCGATCTTGCCGACATCCAGTCCCTTGAAACGGATCGGCGTACCAGGGCGCAAGCCGTCGGCACGGTCGACCCGGATGGTGATCAGGGTACCCTGCTGCTCGGCCGCCTCGTGGTTGGGGAACAGACGGAAACGTGGAATACGCCGTTTCAGCGGAGCCTTCTCGCGCAGGGTCTCGAAGGCGATACCGCCGGCGATCAGGGTCTGCAACGACTCGCTCTTGACCTGGATGCCGCCGGTGAGGCCGCCGGTCAGGGTGATGCCGCTGACGTTCCAGAAGCGGGTCGAGGCGTTGACCAGGCCCTCGTACTCTTTCTCGATATGGACGCCGATCACCACCTGCTTGCGGTCGCGGGAGAACTGGTAGCTCTGCACCGAACCGACCTTGACCTGCTTGTAGAGAATCGGGCTGCCGACTTCCAGCGAACCGAGGTTGTCGGTGAACAGCACCAGGTGCAGGCCGGGTGAACGCAGGTCGAGCGGTGGCGCCTTGGCCCGTGCCTCGAACTCGCGCTGGGGACGGCCGCCCTTGTCGCCAGGCCGCACAGCGATGTAGTTACCCTTGACCAGCGCTTCCAGGCCGGTGATCCCGGCCAGGGAAATCGACGGCTTGACCACCCAGAACTGCGTGCCCTCCACCAGGTAATCCTCGGCGAGGGGGTCGAGGGTCAGTTCGGCATTGGCGCTGGTCAGGTCGGGATCGATCTTCAGGGTCTTCAGGCTGCCGACCTGGATACCCTTGTACATCACCGGCGTACGGCCGGCCTGCAAGCCTTCGAAATCGCTGAGCTTCACCTTCACCCGGATCCCCGCCTGGGCCGCATCGAAGTCCTCGTAGAGGCGGAACGGCAGGCTCGGGTCGGTGGGCGGGCTGTCCTTGCGGTTTTCCGGCGTGGCGAAGGCGATGCCACCGGCGACGATGCTGGCCAGGGACTCGCTGCGCAACTTCACCCCCGACAGGTTGGCGTCGATACTGATGCCGCTGGCGTTCCAGAAACGCGTGTGCTTGCGCACCAGGCTGGCATAGGCCGGCTCGATGAAAACCTTCAGCTCAACCATGTTCTGGTCCGGCGACAGTGCATAGCTCTTGATCTGGCCGACCTGGATCTGCTTGTAGAACACCGGGCTGCCGCGATTGAGCGAACCCAGTCGGTCAGCCTTGATGGTGATATGCAGGCCGGGCTTGAGGTCCGAGAGCGGCGGCTCCTCGGACAGTGCCTTGAACTTGCGCGCCGGTTCGCCATCGCCCGGGCTGACGGCAATGTAGTTGCCCGAGACCAGGGTTTCCAGGCCGGTGATACCAGCCAGGGAGACATTCGGCTTGACCAGCCAGAAGCGGGTGTTGGTGCGCAGGGACGACTCGACGTCCTTGTTCATCTCGATGGTGACGTTCACCCCCTTGGTAGAGCCTTCGGTGTCCAGGGTCAAGGCCTTGACCTTGCCGATCGGCATGCCCTTGTAGACGACTTCGGTCTTGTTGGCCTGGATGCCCTGGCCGCTCTCGAAACGTACCTGGATCTCGATACCGGTCTGGTTGTAGGCCCGCCAGCCGAGCCAGCCGCCGATGATCAGGGCGATCAGTGGCAGAACCCAGATGGCCGACCAGTTCGATGCCGGGCGGGTTTTGGCTTTTGGCAGATCACTCATTGTCGTCGTCCGACTCCGTGTTGTCCCAAATCAGTCGGGGGTCAAAGGTTATTGCAGCAAGCATCGTCAATATCACCACACTGGCGAAGGCCACCGCGCCGAGGTTGGCCTCGACGCTGGCGATTCTGCCGAAGTTGACGATCGCCACCAGGATGGCGATCACGAAAATATCCAACATTGACCAGCGGCCAATGAATTCGATGAAACGGTACATGATGATTCGCTGCCGGGCCGACAGCGGCTGGTGACGCTGTACCGAGAACAGTAGCAGGCCGATGCCCACCAGTTTGAACGTGGGTACCAGAATACTGGCGACAAAAACCACGGCGGCAATCGGAAACATGCCATGTTGCACCAGGGTGATGACGCCGGACATGATGGTGTCCGGGTCGCCCTTGCCCAGGGAGCTGACGGTCATGATCGGCAGCATGTTGGCCGGGATATAGAGAATCGCCGAGGTCAGCAGCAGGGCCCAGGTGCGCATCAGGCTGTTGGGACGGCGCGGATGCACCTGGGCACCGCAGCGGGTGCAAAGCTGCCCGTCGGTATCCGGCTCGTGCCGGTTCAGCTCATGGCATTCCGTGCAGATCAGGATACCTGCATCAATCGCCCGCATGTTCATCCTCTCCCGACAACGCCTGCCAGATCTGATGGGGAGACATCACCACCTCCAACAGGATCTGCAGCAACAACAGACCGACAAAACAGGCCAGGCCAAGACCCAGGCTCAACTCCGCGAGGTCCGCCAACTTGACGATGGCGACCAGCACGCCCATCAGGTAGACCTCGAGCATGCCCCAATCACGCAGGTGATGGTAAATGCGATAGAGCAGCAGGCCATAGCTGCGGCCGATATCCCAGCGGATGCTCAGCAGCACCGCCAGCTGGCACAACAGCTTGAGCAGGGGGATGCCCATGCTGCACAGGAACACCACGACGGCGATGCCGGTCATGCCGGTGTGGTGCAGGCCCAGGACGCCGCTCCACACCGTGTCGTCGGAAGTACGCCCCAGAAGATTGAGTTGCATGATGGGCAAAAAGTTCGCCGGGACGTACAGCAGCAGGGCCGCGATCACCAGCGCCAGGCTGCGTTCGACGACATTGTGGCGGTGGGCATAGAGTTCGTAGCCACAGCGTGGACACTGGGCCTTTTCACCCAGGCCGAGCTGGGGCTTGCGCATCAGCAGATCGCACTCGTGGCAAGCCACCAGCTCGTCCAGGGGCAGTTCCGACACCTGAGGGGTGTCAACCGGATCCGGCATAGATAGAGGCTCTGACTCTGTAGGAAATTGAGCCTATTCTAGTGGGCTGGCTCGAAAATAACTGTGCAAATTTGTCGGGGTGCGCCGCGTCGGAGCCCAGAAAAGACAAAACCCCTACCTGCCTGCGCAGATAGGGGTTTTGGAATTTAATCTTGACGATGACCTACTCTCACATGGGGAAACCCCACACTACCATCGGCGATGCATCGTTTCACTTCTGAGTTCGGGATGGGATCAGGTGGTTCCAATGCTCTATGGTCGTCAAGAAATTCGGTAGCCAGCTCGTTGCCTGGGCAACGCTCCAGCGAATCGGGTACGTGACAGTCTTTGGTGCTTTGTGCGTGGCAAACTTTCGGTTCACTTCGTCTTCATACACCGCAATCTGCTCATTCGACGCAAATTGCTTGGGTGTTATATGGTCAAGCCTCACGGGCAATTAGTATGGGTTAGCTCAACGCCTCACAGCGCTTACACACCCCACCTATCAACGTCGTAGTCTTCGACGGCCCTTCAGGGAACTCAAGGTTCCAGTGAGATCTCATCTTGAGGCAAGTTTCCCGCTTAGATGCTTTCAGCGGTTATCTTTTCCGAACATAGCTACCCGGCAATGCCACTGGCGTGACAACCGGAACACCAGAGGTTCGTCCACTCCGGTCCTCTCGTACTAGGAGCAGCCCCTCTCAAATCTCAAACGTCCACGGCAGATAGGGACCGAACTGTCTCACGACGTTCTAAACCCAGCTCGCGTACCACTTTAAATGGCGAACAGCCATACCCTTGGGACCGGCTTCAGCCCCAGGATGTGATGAGCCGACATCGAGGTGCCAAACACCGCCGTCGATATGAACTCTTGGGCGGTATCAGCCTGTTATCCCCGGAGTACCTTTTATCCGTTGAGCGATGGCCCTTCCATACAGAACCACCGGATCACTAAGACCTACTTTCGTACCTGCTCGACGTGTCTGTCTCGCAGTCAAGCGCGCTTTTGCCTTTATACTCTGCGACCGATTTCCGACCGGTCTGAGCGCACCTTCGTACTCCTCCGTTACTCTTTAGGAGGAGACCGCCCCAGTCAAACTACCCACCATACACTGTCCTCGATCCGGATAACGGACCTGAGTTAGAACCTCAAAGTTGCCAGGGTGGTATTTCAAGAATGGCTCCACGCAAACTGGCGTTCACGCTTCAAAGCCTCCCACCTATCCTACACAAGCAAATTCAAAGTCCAGTGCAAAGCTATAGTAAAGGTTCACGGGGTCTTTCCGTCTAGCCGCGGATACACTGCATCTTCACAGCGATTTCAATTTCACTGAGTCTCGGGTGGAGACAGCGCCGCCATCGTTACGCCATTCGTGCAGGTCGGAACTTACCCGACAAGGAATTTCGCTACCTTAGGACCGTTATAGTTACGGCCGCCGTTTACCGGGGCTTCGATCAAGAGCTTCGCTTTCGCTAACCCCATCAATTAACCTTCCGGCACCGGGCAGGCGTCACACCCTATACGTCCACTTTCGTGTTTGCAGAGTGCTGTGTTTTTAATAAACAGTCGCAGCGGCCTGGTATCTTCGACCGGCATGGGCTTACGGAGCAAGTCCTTCACCCTCACCGGCGCACCTTCTCCCGAAGTTACGGTGCCATTTTGCCTAGTTCCTTCACCCGAGTTCTCTCAAGCGCCTTGGTATTCTCTACCTAACCACCTGTGTCGGTTTGGGGTACGGTTCCTGGTTATCTGAAGCTTAGAAGCTTTTCTTGGAAGCATGGCATCAACCACTTCGCGTCCTAAAGGACACTCGTCATCAGCTCTCGGCCTTAAGATCCCGGATTTACCTAAGATCTCAGCCTACCACCTTAAACTTGGACAACCAACGCCAAGCTGGCCTAGCCTTCTCCGTCCCTCCATCGCAATAACCAGAAGTACAGGAATATTAACCTGTTTTCCATCGACTACGCTTTTCAGCCTCGCCTTAGGGACCGACTAACCCTGCGTCGATTAACGTTGCGCAGGAAACCTTGGTCTTTCGGCGTGGGTGTTTTTCACACCCATTGTCGTTACTCATGTCAGCATTCGCACTTCTGATACCTCCAGCAAGCTTCTCAACTCACCTTCACAGGCTTACAGAACGCTCCTCTACCGCGTCACTTGCGTGACACCCGTAGCTTCGGTGCATGGTTTGAGCCCCGTTACATCTTCCGCGCAGGCCGACTCGACTAGTGAGCTATTACGCTTTCTTTAAAGGATGGCTGCTTCTAAGCCAACCTCCTAGCTGTCTAAGCCTTCCCACATCGTTTCCCACTTAACCATGACTTTGGGACCTTAGCTGACGGTCTGGGTTGTTTCCCTTTTCACGACGGACGTTAGCACCCGCCGTGTGTCTCCCACGCTCGGCACTTCCAGGTATTCGGAGTTTGCATCGGTTTGGTAAGTCGGGATGACCCCCTAGCCGAAACAGTGCTCTACCCCCTGGAGTGATACGTGAGGCGCTACCTAAATAGCTTTCGAGGAGAACCAGCTATCTCCGAGCTTGATTAGCCTTTCACTCCGATCCACAGGTCATCCGCTAACTTTTCAACGGTAGTCGGTTCGGTCCTCCAGTCAGTGTTACCTAACCTTCAACCTGCCCATGGATAGATCGCCCGGTTTCGGGTCTATACCCAGCGACTAAACGCCCTATTAAGACTCGCTTTCGCTACGCCTCCCCTATTCGGTTAAGCTCGCCACTGAATATAAGTCGCTGACCCATTATACAAAAG
>NZ_CP183808.1:3307500-3547500 GCF_048568395.1 Pseudomonas sp. COR18 | reverse complement strand
AAGAGCAAGCCCCTCTCATCCGCTCGACTTGCATGTGTTAGGCCTGCCGCCAGCGTTCAATCTGAGCCATGATCAAACTCTTCAGTTCAATACTGCTTGGGTTTTGAGAAAACCCTAAACTTGGCTCAGCATACTCAAATGACTCATTTGATTTCTCGCATGGCCACTTGTGTTGCTGATAATCTAGTGACTATTCAGTCTGACACCACAAGCACCCACACGAATTGCTTGATTCAGTTGTTAAAGAGCGTTTGGCGAGCTGTTCGCTCAACCGAGGCGCGCATTCTACAGCAGCCTCATTTGCTGTCAAGTGATTATTTTCAGAAGCTTTCAGAATTTCTTCTTCAACTTCAACCACTTGCGCTTCCGATCTCTCGTTAGCGGGAGGCGAATTCTACAGCGTTACACGCTGCTGTCAACACCTCTTTTACAGCTTCTTCCGTGCTTCGATGATTTGAAGCTGCGCCGCCTGAAACAAGATAACTCGTTGAATCTCAAGGAGTTTTTCGTTCGAACTGCGCCGGAAGTGGGGCGCATTATAGGCCCCTGGGAATGAGCGTCAACCGTTATTTTCGGATTTCGGTCATAAAGGCCAAAACACCCAACCCGCACCACCCACCATCCCTGTAGGAGCCGGGCTTGCCCGCGAATAGGCCCTCAAGCCTTGCGTCGCCAGGACAACCCTATTTCGCGGGCAAGCCCGGCTCCTACAGATTGGAGGGTATGCGCCCTAGAGGGAGGCGGCGTTTTTTGGGGTGAGGCGCGGCATCCGCCGTGCAACCATCGGGATACGCAAAAGCAGGAGCAAGGCACCTATGACGGCATACACCGTCCACTCCTTCAGATCCGCCCTGACGATCCACAACATGTGCAACAACCCCAGCCCGAGGATCACATAGGCCAGGCGGTGCAACTTCTTCCACGCCTTGCCCAGCCGACGCTGGCTATAGCGGTTCGACGTAACGGCAAGCACCAGCAGCCCCAGAAAACCCAGGGCCCCGACAATGATGTAGGGCCGCTTGCTCAACTCCACACCCAATTGCGACCAGTCAAGCCCCAGCACAAAAACCAGGTAGGCAGCCAGGTGCAACACCCCATAGGCAAAACACCACAACCCCAACTGCCGCCGCACCGCTATCCAACCCGGCCAGCCACTCAACTTCTGCAATGGCGTCATCCCCAGGGTCACCAGCAGCAGAATCAATGCCCCCAATCCCAACCGGTCCACCAGCACCTTGCCCGGGTCCGGCCCCAGGGCAAAGATCCAGGCCTGATACAACCAGAGCAACGGCCAGACCATTGCCGCGACAAACACACTCAAACGCCAGAACGGATATCGCATCAGTAGTTCTTCCGCAGATCCATGCCGGCATACAAGGAGGCGACCTCCTCCGAGTAACCATTGAACATCTGCGTCTCCCGCACATTCGGGCTGAACAGTCCGCTGGGCAGGCGCCGCTCCCGGGCCTGAGTCCAGCGCGGATGGTCAACCGTCGGATTGACGTTGGCATAGAAGCCGTACTCATTCGCCGCGATACTCTGCCAGGTGGTCTTCGGCTGTTCCTCCACCAGACTGATGCGCACGATGGACTTGACGCTCTTGAAGCCATATTTCCATGGCACCACCAGACGCAACGGCGCACCGTTCTGATTCGGCAGTTCCCGTCCATACATGCCCACCGCGAGGATCGCCAGCGGATTCATCGCCTCATCCAGGCGCAGCCCCTCCACATAGGGCCAGTCGATCAGGGCAAACCCGGAGCGCTGCCCCGGCATGCTCTTCGGATCCTGCAGAGTCTCAAAACGGATGTATTTGGCCTTCGAAGTCGGCTCGACCTGCCTGAGCAAGGCCGAGATCGGGAAACCGATCCACGGGATTACCATCGACCAGGCCTCGACACAGCGCAGCCGATAGATCCGCTCCTCCAACTGATAGGGCTTCATGAAGTCTTCGAGGGCATAGCGGCCAGGCTTGCCAACCTCGCCATCGATCACCACCAACCAGGGCTCGGTCTTCAGCGAACCGGCATTCTGCGCGGGGTCGCCCTTGTCGGTGCCGAACTCGTAGAAGTTGTTGTAGTGCGTCGCGTCCTTGTACGGCGTGATAGCTTCGTCCTTGACCGTTACCGCACCCCAGCGGGTATCCGGCAGCTTGCCGGCAAACCAGGACGGCGCATGGCCTGCCTCGACATCGGCATAGCGCGCCATCTGCTCGGCGCCGGCCCAACCCGGCACGCCAGCGAGCGCCAAGGCAGCCACGGAGCCACCCAACAGGCTGCGACGGGAAAGATAGAGTGCTTCAGGCGTGACCTCCGACTCCCTGGAGTCGGAGGTTCTGGAAAGCTTGATCAGCATGGCGACTCCGCAGTATTGGATGACAGATGCATCAATAGACTACGGAGTCTGGAGGAAATTACATCACTTGCCGTTGTTGTTCCGACGCAAATGCAGCAGGTACTGGATCGGCCCCGACGCCGCATAGGCGAGGAAAATCAGCAACAGGATGCGTGGCGGGTCGCTGAAGACCACGGCAAACACCAGCACCACGGCCAGGATCGCCACGAACGGTACGCGGCCCTTGAGATCCAGCTCCTTGAAACTGTTGTACTTGATGTTGCTGACCATCAGCATTCCAGCCGCCGCCACCAGCAACGCCACCAGGAACGACATCTTCGACCCCTGGATACCGTAGTCGCTGAACGCCCAGACCGTGCCGGCCACCACACCGGCTGCCGCCGGGCTGGCCAGGCCGATGAAGTAACGCTTGTCGGCCGTGCCGACCTGGGTGTTGAAGCGCGCCAGACGCAACGCCGCGCCCGCCACATAAATGAAGGCTACCATCCAGCCGACCTTGCCCATGTCCCCCAGCGCCCAGCCGAAGGCCAGCAGGGCCGGGGCGACGCCAAAGGCGACCATGTCGGACAGCGAGTCATATTCGGCACCGAAGGCGCTCTGGGTATTGGTCATCCGGGCCACACGCCCGTCCAGGCCATCGAGCACCATGGCAACGAAGATCGCGATGGCGGAAAACGCGAAATACTTGCTCGCTCCGGCCGGATCGCCGGCACTGGCGGCGCTTTGCGCACTCATCGCACTGATGATGGCGTAGAAACCGGCGAACAGGTTCGCGGTGGTAAAGAGGTTAGGCAGCAGATAGATACCACGATGCCGGACCTTACGGCCTTCGGCGTCATGCCCTTCTTCGACATGTTCATCGATCGGCAGCAGGCTTTCGGCGTCAGGAGCCTGGTTCGGCTCTTCGGGACGTTCGCTCATGGACAGTACCTTGCAACGGTGAAAAGTGATTCGACAGGGGTTCGCAACCGGCGTTCGGCGGCAAAACGATGCAGCTTTATACCAGAAGCCGCCCCCCTAAACGAAAAAACGCGGCCTAGGCCGCGTTTTTCCAGACAGACTCGAACTTAGTTCTTGGTCTTGTCGACGATCTTGTTGGCGCTGATCCAAGGCATCATCGAACGCAGTTGCTCGCCGATGATCTCGATGCCGTGAGCGGCGTTGTTACGACGCTTGGCGGTCATCGATGGGTAGCCGGTGGCACCTTCGGAAATGAACATCTTCGCGTATTCGCCGTCCTGGATGCGCTTCAGAGCGTTGCGCATGGCCTGACGGGATTCGGCGTTGATGACTTCCGGACCGGTCACGTACTCGCCGTACTCGGCGTTGTTGGAGATCGAGTAGTTCATGTTGGCGATACCGCCTTCGTACATGAGGTCAACGATCAGCTTCAGTTCGTGCAGACACTCGAAGTAGGCCATTTCCGGCGCGTAGCCCGCTTCAACCAGGGTTTCGAAACCGGCCTTGACCAGCTCGACGGTACCGCCGCACAGAACGGCCTGCTCACCGAACAGGTCGGTTTCGGTCTCGTCCTTGAAGGTGGTTTCGATGATGCCGGTACGGCCGCCACCGACGCCAGCAGCGTAGGACAGCGCGACGTTCTTGGCGTTGCCCGAGGCGTCCTGGTAGATAGCGATCAGGTCAGGGATACCGCCGCCCTTGACGAACTCGGAACGTACGGTGTGGCCTGGAGCCTTCGGCGCGATCATGATCACGTCCAGGTCGGCACGTGGAACGACCTGGTTGTAGTGGATCGAGAAGCCGTGGGAGAAGGCCAGGGTAGCGCCCTTCTTGATGTTCGGCTCGATCTCGTTCTTGTACAGCTGGCCCTGGAACTCGTCCGGGGTCAGGATCATGACCAGGTCGGCAGCGGCAACGGCGGTGGCAACGTCAGCCACTTTCAGGCCATGGGCCTCGGCCTTGGCAACGGTGGCCGAACCTTTACGCAGGCCGACGGTCACGTCGACGCCGGAGTCTTTCAGGTTGCAGGCTTGCGCGTGGCCCTGGGAACCGTAACCGATGATGGCGACTTTCTTGCCCTGGATGATCGACAGGTCGCAGTCTTTATCGTAGAAAACTTTCATGAAATACCCCTATATATCCAGGCCATCAGGCCATTCGCTAAATTGATTGAAATCAGATGCTCAGTACTTTGTCGCCACGGGCAATCCCGGTAACGCCACTGCGTACGGTTTCCAGAATCGAGGCCGTCCCGATCGCCTGGATGAAGCTGTCCAGCTTGTCGCTCGTACCGGTCAGTTGCACGGTATAGACGCTGGCGCTGACATCGACGATCTGCCCGCGATAGATATCGGTGGTGCGCTTGATCTCGGCGCGCTGGGCGCCGGTGGCCTTGACCTTGACCAGCATCAGCTCGCGCTCGATATGAGCACTTTCCGACAGATCGACCAGTTTGACCACTTCGACCAGCTTGTTCAGGTTCTTGGTGATCTGCTCGATGATCTCGTCATGCCCGACGGTGGTCAGCGTCAGACGCGACAGGGTCGGGTCTTCGGTCGGTGCCACGGTCAGGCTTTCGATGTTGTAGTTGCGCTGCGAGAACAGGCCGACTACACGGGACAGAGCACCCGGTTCGTTTTCCAGAAGCAGGGAAATGATGTGCCGCATGTTAGGTACGCTCCGTCTTGCTCAGCCACATATCGCGCATGGAGCCGTCTTTGATCTGCATCGGGTAGACGTGCTCGCTGGTATCGACCTGGATGTCGAGGAACACCAGGCGATCCTTCATGGCGAACGCTTCTTCCATCTTCGGCTTCAGGTCTTTCAGATCCGTGATACGGATACCGACGTGACCGTAGGCCTCGACCAGCTTGACGAAGTCAGGCAGCGATTCCATGTACGAGTGCGAGTGGCGGCTGCCGTAGCTCATGTCCTGCCACTGGCGGACCATGCCGAGCACACCGTTGTTCAGGTTGACGATCTTCACCGGCAGGCCGTACTGCATGCAGGTGGACAGTTCCTGGATGTTCATCTGGATACTGCCCTCGCCGGTGACACAGGCGACGTCAGAATCCGGGAAGTTCAACTTGACGCCCATGGCCGCCGGGAAGCCGAAGCCCATGGTGCCCAGGCCACCGGAGTTGATCCAGCGGTTGGGCTTGTTGAACTTGTAGTACTGCGCCGCGAACATCTGGTGCTGGCCCACGTCGGAGGTGACGAAGGCATCGCCCTTGGTCACTTCGCACAGGGTCTCGATCACGGTCTGAGGCTTGATGATGCTGCCGTCGCCCTTGTCGTAAGGGAACAGGCCGCGATCGCCGCGCCACTCGTCGATCTGCTTCCACCAGCTGGCAACCGACTCCTTGTTCGGGGTCTCGCCGATTTCCTTGAGGGCTGCAACCATTTCGGTCAGCACGCTCTCCACAGGACCCACGATAGGCACGTCTGCCTTGATGGTCTTGGAGATCGATGCCGGGTCGATATCGACGTGGATGATCTTGGCGTTCGGGCAGAACTTCGGCGCGCCGTTGATGACACGGTCATCGAAACGCGCACCGACGGCCAGGATCACGTCGGCGTGGTGCATGGTCAGGTTGGCGGTGTAGCTGCCGTGCATGCCGAGCATGCCGACGAACTGACGGTCGGTGCCAGGGTAGCCACCCAGGCCCATCAGCGTGTTGGTCACCGGCAGGTTGAGCATCTTTGCCAGTTCGGTCAGCGGTGCGGAACCGCCGCCGAGGATCACGCCACCGCCGGAGTAGAGCACCGGACGCTTGGCGGCCAGGAGCATTTCGGCAGCCTTGCGGATCTGGCCGGAATGGCCACGGACCGCCGGGCTGTAGGAACGCAGCTTGGCTTTCTTCGGAAAAACGTATTCGAACTTCTCGGCCGGGTTGGTCATGTCTTTCGGGACATCGACAACGACAGGACCAGGACGGCCGGATTGCGCCAGGTAGAACGCCTTCTTCATGACCTCCGGGATTTCCGAAGCGTGCTTGACCATGAAACTGTGCTTCACGATCGGCCGGGAGATACCGATCATGTCGGTTTCCTGGAACGCGTCGGTACCGACCAGGGTGCTCGGCACCTGACCGGAGATGATCACCATCGGAATGGAGTCCATGTAGGCCGTGGCGATACCGGTGATGGCGTTGGTCGCGCCAGGACCGGAAGTCACCAGTACCACGCCGGCCTTGCCGGTGGCACGGGCGTAGCCGTCAGCCATATGGGTTGCGGCCTGCTCGTGACGAACCAGGATGTGGGTTACTTCCGGTTCCTTGAACAGGGCATCGTAGACATGAAGAAGAGCACCACCCGGGTACCCGTAGATATATTTGACGCCTTCGTCACGCAAGAAGCGGACGAGCATCTCACCGCCAGATAAAAGCTCCACGTTGCTCACCTCTAAAACGCCAGAATACCGTCCACAGACACTGGAGACGGGTCTTAATAGGTTTACTTCTCGACAGAGCATGAGCGACGGTGGTCGCCGACTACGTCAGCACTGACTGAGCAAGTATTGGGAGTGCCCCAAGTGTTGCGGGGGTTTCCCACCCAGCGCGAGGTAACGCGTTGCGGGTGTAACAGGTCGGCGCGGATGTGCGCCTCATGATCTGCCGAGTGGGTCTGCTTCTGGCAGTCCCTCTACAGCGGACTTTGGATTGTTCTGATTCGCCTCGCTCAAGTCAAGTCATCTATGCGCTTTCTTCGAACCAAGTGCATGAGAATGCAGCAGAAAACCCTGACACAAGGTATATGCTAGCTTGCTGATTGAACTGCCTGACAAGGAAACCCGATGCGTACGAGCATTCTTACGGCCAGCCTGCTGTTTGCCCTGAGCCCGCTGTGCCTGGCCGCTCCGATCTACAAATGGGTGGACGCCCAGGGCGTAACCCATTTCGACGCAACCCCTCCTCCCGGGCAGTCCGCGACCGTGGTGACCCCGGCGATCAGCCCCAACCCGACCTCGCCGACCAGAGGCGACGTCCCGGCCAGCAAGCCGGTGGGCGACCAGAATGCCGTGGATGCCAAGGTCAGGAAGCAGGTGGCCGAGCAGGAAGCGGCGCGCAAGGTGTTCTGCGAAAAGGCCAGGACCAACCTGGCGCAACTACTGAACGACCCGCGGGTTCGGGAGGAAGTGAACGGGGAATTGCATCGGCTGACCGATGAGGAACGGCAGACACGCCTGATCGAGACGCGCAAGGTGATCGAGGATCACTGCTCCTGAAGGTTCGTGGCGCCCTCTTCGCGGACAGATCCTGCTCCCGCGGTGTCAGCGCCGTTCGCAGGACTCATGCATGGCGCGAGCACCTGTGGTAGCCGGATTCATCCGTGAAGGTGCTCGCTGGTCGAACTAGCTGGACTCGCCGATCAATCGATCGAACTGCGCCAGCAATGCCTGCAACTCCACGCCCTCTCCCGGACGCTGGCCGTAGACCATCTCGGCCATGGCCAGGATGCCCGAAGCGCTGGGCAGCGGCAGATCCTCTTCGAGGATGATCTTCATCCTCGGCAGGAAGATCCATTGCAGCCACTGCTCGAACTCCAGCGTATCGACACTGAACGGCTCGACACTGGACAACGCCTCCTCGCTCGGCGCCTCCTCGTCCCACCACCCCTGGGCACGCAGCTCACGCTCGATCAGCAGCAACTGGTCGGCGATCAACGGAAAGCGGCTATCCATCAGAGATTGACCCTGGCCTTCTGGCGAGCCTGGGCGGCACCGGCGGCGTCACCCTGCTTTTCCCGGGCCTGGGCGATCAGTTCCCAGAGGCTGGCCTGCAGGTCCGGACGACCGTTGGCAAACCCCAGGCCACGCCGTGCCAGTTGCTCGGCCTGCGGCGCATCGCCCTGGGCCATGCGCACCTGGGCCAGGCGATACAGCACTTGCGGCTCACGCGGCGCCACACGCTGGGCGCGCTCCAGGCTCGACGACGCACCGTTCAGGTCGCCGCCGGACTGCTGCTGTTGGGCCGTGGTCAGCAGTGCCAGCACCGGACCATCCAGTTGTTCGTCCGCCGACAGGCCACCGCTGTTGCCGGATGGAATGCCGGTCGGTTGCGACAGGCCGTAGCCGCCCTGGTTGATCGACGACGTCTGGATCGGCGTGCTGTCCACCGGGCCCGGCGTGATCGGACCGGTGGTGGAAGGACCGGGCGTCCACGGCTCACTGCTGATCGGCGCGGACGTCGTCGCCCCACCACCGGGCACCATCACCACCACGCCGGAGTCCTGCGGAACGGCCTGGGCCTGGTTCGGCGCGGCACGACGGATGGTGGTCTGGCGGAAGCCGCCGTTGGCCGAAATCCGGTCATTGTTGGAGACGGCTGTCCCGGAGTCGACGACCGGGATCGAACCATGGGGCACGCTCGAGCAACCGCCAAGCAAAGCCAGAGCTGTAAAAGCTGGAAACCACCATTTGTTCACTGCAAACCCTCTTCGCTTAATTCAACCAGCCCTTGACCCAATCCATCACTTCGCTGGCCGGCGCGGGCGCCGAGCCACCGCAAGCCGCACCGGGTGCCGGCTCGCTGCCGCGAATATACGGCATCTGTACCGCACCGGGGCAATTGGCATCGGAGCCCTGCCCGGTATGTGGATCGATCCAGGCCTGAACAATGTTATCCGGTTGCGGCATGTCCAGCGGCAGCGGATCGGATTTCTTCATGAAACTGGTCCACACCTGCAGCGCGCCGGTGGCACCGGTGAACGGCGTCTTGCCGTTGTCGTCGCGCCCCAGCCAGACCACGGCCAGCAGGTCCTGGCTGAACCCGGCGAACCAGCTGTCCCGGGAGTCGTTACTGGTACCGGACTTGCCCGCCAGGGTTAGGGTCCGGGGCAGGACGTTATAGGCACTGGCCCCGGTCCCCTCGCGCATCACCCGCTGCATCGCCGCCTGGATCAGGTAGATCGAGCCCGGGTCGAAACGCTGCTGGACCTGGAACGGATAACGCTTGAGCGGTTCGCCCTCAGCCGTCAGGACGCTGCGGATACCGCGCATCGGCGTATTGAAACCGCCGTTGGCGAGGGTCTGGTACATGGTCGCCACTTCCATCGGCGTCATGCCGCCGGCCCCCAGCAGAATCGACGGATAGGCCGGGAATTCGCGGGTAATGCCGAGTCGGGCAACCGTCTTGAGCACGTTCGGCACCCCGACTTCCAGGCCGAGGCGCGCCGTCGACAGGTTGTAGGAGTGCGCCAGCCCCTGGTACAGGAAAATCGTGCCATGGGAGCGGCGATCGAAGTTCTGCGGTTTCCAGACCTGCCCGTCCGCGCCTTTCACCGAGAACGCCTCGTCCGACAGCCAACTGGTCAGGGTGTACTGGCTCGGTTTCTCCAGCGCCGTCAGGTAGACCGCCGGCTTGATCAGCGAGCCGATGTTGCGCACGGCATCCAGGGCACGGTTGAAACCGGCGAAACCAGGCTGGCGGCTGCCGATCATGGCCTGGACCTCACCGGTTTCCGGGTTGGTCACCACCATGGCCGCTTCCACATCCTCGGCGCCCTTGCGGGCCCCCAGGCGCTTGAAGGTGTCATTGACCGACGCCTCGGCCTTCATCTGCAGGATCGGGTCGAAGCTGGTGAAGATCCGCAGCCCTTCCTCGGTCAAGTCTTCGTCACGGTAGTCTTCGCGCAACTGGCGCTTGACCAGGTCAAGGAAGCCGGGGAACGAGCTGTCGGCCAGGCTGCCGCGCTTGGTCACACCCAGCGGCATCTTCTTCGCCGCCTCGGCCTGCTCGGTGGTCACCACGCCCTGCTGGGCCAGCAGGTCGAGCACCAGGTTACGCCGCTCCAGTGCCCGGTCCGGATAACGCCGCGGGTTGTAATAGGAAGGGCCCTTGACCATCCCCACCAGCAATGCCACCTGGTGCAGTTTCAGCTCGGCCAGCGGCTGGCTGAAGAAGAACTGGCTGGCCAGGCCGAAACCGTGCACCGCGCGCTGGCCGTCCTGGCCGATGAAGACCTCGTTGAGGTAGGCCTCGAGAATTTCCTGCTTGCTGTAGTGCATCTCCAGCAGCAGGGACATCATGGCTTCGGTGAGCTTGCGGCTCAGGCTGCGTTCGTTGGTCAGGAAGAAGTTCTTCACCAACTGCTGGGTCAGGGTACTGCCGCCCTGGCGCATCTGCCCGGAGGAAGTGTTGACCCAGACCGCCCGGGCGATCGACTTCGGCGAAACCCCGAAGTGGTGATAGAAATCGCGGTCTTCCACGGTGACCAGCGTATCGAGCAGGTAGGGCGGCACCTGGTCGAGCTTGATCAGAATCCGGTCTTCGAGGTTTTTCGGGTACAGGCCGCCGATCAGCAGCGGCTCCAGGCGCACCACGGAGAGTTTCGCGCCATTGAGCCCGGCCAGCTCCGCCACATAGTCGCCGGAGAAGCGCACCCGTACCGGCTGGGCGGCCTCCATTCCTTCGTAGAACTGGAAGCCACGGGTATTGAGGTCGACCGTGTTGCCATTGACGGACGCCGCGCCGGGACCATTGACCACCGACTCACGGCGGTAGCCCAGGGCATCGAGCTCGGTCAGGAAGTCTTCCTTGCTCAGCTTCTGGCCGACGAACAGCTCCAGCGGCCGGGCATAGACCTTGGCCGGAATGGTCCAGCGCTTGCCGGAGAACTTCTCCTGCACCACGGCATCGAGGTAGACGGCAAAGCCGGCCAGCACCACGAGACCGACCAGGCTGAGCTTGAGCGCCCAGCCGAGCCAGGGACGAAGGCCACCGGACGGAGGTTTGGGTTTGGAACGAGGGGATCGGGTACGAGTCATGGGCGCGGATTATACGCACTTTATTCATGATCAACATGTACACCCGGCGGTTTGCACTCCCCACCTTAGCGGCCATAATGACGCCCTTGAATTTCTGACCTCTGAAGGATCGCTCGTGAGCCAGTCCCTGATCGCCGCCCTGCAAAACCCGGCCCTCTACCCGCATCCGGTAGAAGGGTTTCAGCTCATCGAAACCCATATTTCCTGGGTGCTGCTCACCGGGTCCTACGCCTACAAGATCAAGAAGCCAATGAACTTCGGCTTCCTCGACTTCACCGAACTGTCCGCCCGCGGCCACTTCTGCAATGAAGAACTGCGCCTGAACCAGCGCCTGACCGACGACCTGTACCTGGAAGTCCTGTCGATCACCGGCAGCGCCGAGGCACCACAACTGGGCGGTGACGGCCCGGCTATCGAATACGTGCTGAAAATGCGTCAGTTCCCCCAGAGCCAGTTGCTCAGCACCCTGCAGGCCAACGGTGAGCTGACCACCCGGCATATCGACGAGATGGCCCAGCAGATCGCGCAGTTCCACCTGAACGCCCCGCACGTTCCCCAGGAGCACTACCAGGGCACGCCGGAAGCGGTCATGGACCCTGTCCGCCAGAACTTCGAGCAGATTCGCCCCTTCCTCCAGGACAAGGCCGACCTGCAGCAGCTCGATGCGCTGCAAGCCTGGGCTGAATCCAGCTTCGAGCGCCTCAAGCCGCTGTTCACCCAGCGCAAGGCCGAAGGCTTCATCCGCGAGTGCCACGGCGATATCCACCTGGGCAACGCCACCGTGATCGACGGCAAGGTGGTGATCTTCGACTGCATCGAGTTCAACGAACCGTTCCGCTTCACCGACGTCTATGCCGACACCGCGTTCCTGGCCATGGACCTGGAAGACCGCGGCCTCAAGAGTCTGGCCCGACGCTTCATCAGCCAGTACCTGGAACTGACCGGCGATTACCAGGGCCTGGAAGTGCTGAACTTCTACAAGGCCTATCGGGCCCTGGTGCGGGCCAAGGTCGCGCTGTTCAGCCTGTCGCCCGAAGCCACCGCCGTGCAGCGCGCGACCACCCTGCGCCAGTACCGCAACTACGCCAACCTGGCGGAAAGCTACAGCACCATTCCATCGCGTTTCCTGGCGATCACCCACGGCGTCTCGGCAGTCGGCAAGAGCCACGTCGCCATGCGCCTGGTCGAGGCGTTGGGCGCGGTACGCCTGCGCTCGGACGTCGAACGCAAGCGCCTATTCGGCCTGCAGCAGGGCAGCCAGGACGTCGGCGCCGGCATTTACAGCCAGGACGCCAGCGCGCAGACCTACCAGCGCCTGCACGAGATCGCCGACATCATCCTGCGTGCCGGCTTCCCGGTGGTGATCGACGCCACCTACCTCAAGCGCAACCAGCGCGACGCCGCCGCCAAGGTGGCCGAGGCCACCGGGGCGCCGTGCCTGATCATCGATTGCGACGCCCCCCAGGCCGTCATCGAAAGCTGGCTGGCACAACGCCAGGCCGACGCCGTCGACCCATCCGATGCGACCCTGGAAGTCATCGCCGTGCAACAGGCTTCCCGAGAAGCACTGGGTGCCGATGAAATTCTCCACACCAAGCGTGTCCAGACCAATGAAAGTGGCAGTCTCGACACCCTGATCGCGCAAATTCGCCTGCGTTTGCCTAATCTGTAGAAACTATATTCAGCCGTGAAGCCGCATTCGCTTCACGGCTGAAACATAGTGGCATTATACTGGCGTCATAAATCCAACGGGAGACGCCCCATGAGCCAGCCCAAGCTTCTCGACTCTGCCTTGTATGCCCTGCTGCACAAAGATGATATTGCCGGCTTCAACAAGGCCCGTCCCAAGGACGGCCCGATCGACATGCGCGGTGGTGATTTCCGCGGTCTCGACCTGCGCGAACTGAATGCCGACGGGATCGACTTCACCAACGCCTACTTCCGTTCTGCCGACCTGCGCGGGGTGGACTTCCAGAACTCCCGGCTCGAAGGTGCCAGCGTGGCCCACGCACAGATCTCCGGCGCCTACTTCCCTCCCCAACTGAAGGCTGCGGAGATCCTGATGTCGGTCCAGTTCGGCACGCGGATGCGCTACGAACCGGAATAATCCGTCCGGCAACATCACACTCGTCGAGTCCGGCGCCAGTCGATGCCCCGGACAGCGGCAGGTATCGCTTATCCCTTCCCGGCCCCCGCCTGACCAGGGCGGTTTCGCACTGGCCCTTAGAAGCTTTTGCGCCCAAACCGACCAACGAACCACGCTTTTCCTACTGACCGCTACACTCTTTTCAGGCTTGCCTACTCTCGTCAACGCAGCGTTCGGCCATCGCAAGGAGGCTTGATGAACGATGAACTGCAACATCTGAAAAACCTGGGCAAGACGTCGGCGCAATGGCTGCACGCGGTGGGCATCCACAGCGCATCGGACTTGCGGCGGCTAGGGGCAGTGGACGCCTATCGCGCAGTCAGAACCCGGGGATTCAGAGCCTCGAAAGTGCTGTTGTACGCCATCGAGGGCGCCTTGATGGACATTCACTGGAACGACATCCCGCTGGAACGTAAAGAGGCCTTGAATAAACAACTGGAAGCGATATCGTCACGCCATAAAAATTGATTGTGCAGGTTTGTCATGTATCTACTCGGGGAGCAACCGGCGTACGCCGATGAATTGATCAATCGGCTGCAGAGCATTCCCGCTCGGCTACTGGAGGGCTTGTCTCCCTGTGACGAGGCCGTCGAACTGGAGGAGACTGCCGACCTCTCCGCGCAGTTGGCCGACGACCGGCTCTACCTGATCGAAAGCGGCCTGGTGCATGCCAGGGTCGACGAACGCCCCTTGTTCTACCTGCATGAAGGCGACCTGGTGGGCTTGCGCCAGGGCATCGACTGGCCACGCTGCCTGCTGAGCAGCGATGGTCCGCTGCGCCTGCTGCCCTACCGGCGGCGCGAGGTGTTCCAGCATATCCATGCCGACGAAACCCGCAGCGAAATGCTGCTGCGCTACCTGGTGGGGCACACCGCCCTGCTGTCGGATGCCATCACCCGCCTCAAGCAGCCGGAGTTTCGCAGCAGCAACGGCTTCCAGCAGGTAGCGGCCGGCGAGGTGCTGATCCGCCAAGGCGATGATGCCGATCACGTCTTCATTATTATCGAGGGGCACGCCGAGGCCTTTGTCGACGGCCACAAGGTCGGCGATGTGCCCAAGGATGAGATTTTCGGCGCCATGGCGGTGTTCACCGGCGAGAAACGCAGCGCCACGGTGATCGCCAGCCAGGCCTGCTCGGTCATGCTGATTCCCAAGGACCAGTTCCTCAGCCTGACCCAGAGCAACCCGCGCATCGCCCACAGCCTGATCCAGAGCATGGCGCGCCGCATCGACCTGCTGAACCGGGAAGTCACCCGCCTGAACACGGCCAGGCTGTCCGGTTGAGCCCGCCCAGGGCACGGCGACGGGCGGTCGAAAAAAAGCTGTTGACTTAGAAATGAGAATCGTTATGATTATCACAACTGATCGCGAGATCGGTTGGATTTTCTGAAAGGCCCTTGGTTCGGACTCTTCAGATTATCTCCTCATCAGGCTAATCACGGTTATTGACCCGGCTTTTTGCCGGGTCTTTTTTTGTCTGGAACAAGCCCCTGCTCAGTCACTGCCCGAAGGCTCCGCCGACCACTCCAGGTGCGCCAGCAGTTCGTCCAGCAGCCCCGAAGCCCCCAGACGCAGATGATCGGCGTCGACCCAGCCCGCGCCGAAGCGACTCCTGGCCAGTTCGATGTAGGTACGGGCATCGGCCAGCGTGCGAATACCGCCCGCCGCTTTCAGGCCCACCAGCCCACCACGCTCGGCAATCGCCTCGAGCATGATCCGCACCGCCTGTTCGGTCGCGTTGACCAGCACCTTGCCGGTACTGGTCTTGAGAAAATCGGCACCGGCGGCAATCGCATCCTGGCTGGCCTGACGAATCATCTGCGGGTCGCGCAACTCACCGGTTTCCAGGATCACCTTGAGCCTGGCCCGGCCAGTGCACAGGTCACGGCAGGCCGACACCATGGTCAGCCCCGTCTGCGTGTCGCCCATCAGCAGCGAACGATAGGGATAGACCAGGTCCACCTCGTTCGCGCCGGCCCTGAGCACCGCTTCCGTCTCCGAGACGGCCGAGGCCACGTTCGGCCCGCCATAGGGGAAATTGACCACCGTGGCCACCCGAATTCCCGGTGCGCCCAGACCATCGAGCGTCTTGCGCGCCAGGGCGACGAAGCGTGGAAAGACACACACCGCGGCCACTGGTCCGAACGGCGTCATGGCCCGCTGACACAGCGAAACGATTCGCTCGGCATCGTCGTCATTGCTCAACGAGGTCAGGTCGAGCAGACCCAGGGCCTGGTGCGCCAACTGCCGATCCGTCTGATTAATCTGCTTCATGTTTGCTCCCACATCCGATCACACCTCCCGGACACAATAAAGGACTCATTCGGCGGAAATCATGGAGAGCCAAAGACAAGGACCCTGACTACACAAGAACAGGAAACATCTTTGCCCACCCAGGTGTCGGTCCCACAAAAATAAGCCTGTCGACTCATGACGACAGCATTTGCGAAGCGACCTACAGCCAATGGGCGGATTGACTGACGCGGCGATGCGCGCCGCTCAACGGGCGACGATCAATGGGTGCCCGCGCTCGGGATGAGGCAACACCAGCACCTCCAGTCCGAACACCGTCTTGAGCATGTCGGCCTGCAGCACCTCTGCCGGGCTTGCCAAGGCGCGGGGGCAGCCGTGTTCCAGCAATAGCAGGCGATCGCAGTAGCGTGCCGCCAGGTTGAGATCGTGCAGGATGATCAGCACTGCGGCACCGCGGTCGGCGAACTCGCGAATCGCCTGCAGGGTGGTGTGCTGGTGCAGTGGATCGAGCATCGAGGTGGGCTCGTCAAGCAGCAGCGTCTGGCCGCTATGCCCCGGCCAGAGTTGCGCCAGCACACGGGCCAGGTGTATCCGCTGACGTTCGCCACCGGACAACGCCAGGTAGCTGCGCCCGGCCAGGTGAGTGGCGTCGGCGGCTTGCAGGGCCTCGCTGACGATTTCCCGATCGCGCACCTGCCCGGTCTGGTGTGGCAGGCGCCCCATGCCGACCACCTCTTCGACGCGAAAGGCGAAATCGAGGGTCGAGGTCTGCGGCAGCACCGCCAGGCGCTGTGCCCGCTGCGTGCCCTGCCAGTGGGCCAGGGGCTGCCCACCAAGCCAGACACGCCCCTGGCTCGGTGCCAGTTCGCCGCAGAGGGCGCCGAGCAAGGTGCTCTTGCCGGCGCCGTTCGGGCCGAGCACGCCCAGCAGCTCACCGGGCTTGAGCTCAAGATCGATGTCGGTCAGCACGGTCTTCACGCCGCGACAGACCGTCAGCTTCTGCGCGCGCAGCATCAGGCCCGCCCCCGCAACAGCAGATACAGAAAAAATGGCGCGCCCAGGAATGCCGTGACGATGCCGATCGGCAGTTCCGCCGGCGCCAGCGCCAGACGTGCCACCAGATCGGCGAACAACAGCAGGCAGCCTCCCGCCAGCACCGATGCCGGCAACAGCACCCGGTGATCCGGGCCCGCCAGCAGCCGGACCAGGTGCGGCACCACCAGGCCGATGAAGCCGATCATGCCGGCAGCCGCCACCGCCGCCCCAACGCCCAGGGCCGTGCACAGTACCAATTCGCGCTTGAGCCCTTCGACATCGATGCCCAGGTGGCCGGCCTCCGACTCGCCGAGCAGCAGCGCATTCAGCGCCCTGGCCCGACGCGGCAACCACAGCGCCACGCCTGCGGTGACCAGCAGCAGCGGCCACAAGCGTGCGTAGCTGGCGCCATTGAGGCTGCCCAGGTTCCAGAAGGTCAGGGTACGCAAGGTCGCATCGTCGGCCAGGTAGGTAAAGAGCCCGACCGCCGAGCTGGCCAGGGCGGTCAGGGCAATCCCCGCCAGCAACATGATCGCCACGCTGGTCTGGCCGTTGCGCCGTCCCAGCCGATAGACCAGCGCCGTCACCGCGAGCCCGCCGAGGAAAGCGCAGAGCGACAACAGATAGGGCCCCATCACCTCCGGCACCCCACCGAATGCCGCACCGCCGACAATCGCAATCGCCGCACCGAGCGCCGCACCGCTGGAAACGCCCACCAGCCCCGGGTCAGCCAACGGGTTGCGGAACAAGCCCTGCATGGCGACACCGGACAGCGCCAGCACCCCGCCCACTGCCAGCCCCAGCAAGGTCCGCGGCAGGCGGATCTGCCCGAGGATCAGTTCCGCCTGCTCCAGCCCCTCGGCCGGCAACGGCAGGCCCAGCAGGCGCAATGCCGCACGCAGGATATCGGCCAGCGGCAGACTGACCGGCCCCAATGCCAGCGACAACCAGGTTGCCAGCAGACACAGCAGGCCCAGGCCGATGAACAGGGCGCGGGGTTTGACCGGCGCGGTCATGGCGTGGCCGGGGCCTTTGCGTAGAGCTCAGTGGTCAGTTTTTTCAGCGACTCGGGCAACCGCGGACCGAGACCACCCACCAGCAGGGTCGGGTCGAGCTCAAAGAGCCGGCCGGACCTGGCCGCCCGGGTCGAGGCCAGAATCGGGTTTTCCTTCAGCAGCGCCTGGCGGGCAGCCTCACCGGTCAGGCTGCGATCGGCGAATACCAGCACCTCGGGATTCAATCCGGCCAGGGCTTCGACCGAAAACGGCTTGTAGCCAGTGTGGCTCGCCAGGTTATGCCCACCCGCCTGGGTCAACAGCCACTCGGCGGCGGTGCCCTTGCCGGCGACCAGCGGCTTGCCACCGGCGTTGCCGATCAGCAGCAACACTCCTGGCGCCGGCTGCCGGGCCTGGACCTCCCTGAGCCGGGCCTGCTGCCGGTCGAGCTGTTGTCGGAAGCCCTGAAACAGCTCTGCGGCCCGCTCCTCATCGCCCAGCAACCGGCCCAGGTGTTGCAGATTGCCTTGCAGGGTCGGCAAGTCCGGCTCGGCAGAGAACAGTTCCACCTGTACCCCGGCTCCGCGGACCTGCGCCAGCACGGGTGGCGGCCCCATCTCCTCGGTGCCGATCAGAATCTGCGGGCGCAGGCTCAGGATGCCTTCGGCCGACAACTGCCGCTGATAACCGATGCTCGGCAACGCCTTGAGGGTTTCGGGGTGCTGGCTGGTGGTGTCGACGCCAACCAGCCGCGCCTGCCCGCCCAGCGCACTGACCCACTCCGACAACGCGCCGCCGGCGCTGACCCAGCGTTGCGGCACCTCATCCGCCAGCGCCGCATGGCTGAGCGATAGCGCGGCTCCCAGTGCAATCAGACGTGAACTCAGGCGCATGGACAGACATCCTTGGAAAGGTGATCGAGCGACAGGCCCAAAGGAAGAAAGGCAGCAGACGCCCCTCAGGCAAATATCTATTTGATAATTATTTGCATTTGACCGTCAACCCGGAACATCTCTTGTCACAGGTTTCTCCCCATACCACCGATTGCCTTATCCTTCTCCCATGAAGGCAAGACCGGCTTGCAAAAGATCGATGAAAGGATCGGGATGAAATTTCTCTGCGCTTCAGACACCCTCGCCAACAATAGCAGCCGCGGCTTCGAGCTGGACGGCAGCGCATTGCTGGCCGTGCGTCGTGACGGTCGGGTGTATGTCTATCGCAATCGCTGCCCGCATCGCGGCATTGCCCTGGAGTGGCAGCCCGACCAGTTTCTGGATGCCAGCGCCAGCCTGATCCAGTGCGCCACCCACGGCGCCCTGTTCCTGATCGAAAGCGGCGAATGCGTGGCCGGGCCCTGCACCGGGCAATCGCTGACGGCGCTGGACTGCCGGGAAGACGCCGAGGGCGTCTGGGTCCGCGCCTAGAACAGCACCGGCAGGCGCCGATCCACGCGGATTTCCTCGGCACTGAGGCTGACCCCATAGGCAAGCACCTCGACGCCCGCCGCCACCGCCTCCCGCAGTGCCTGGGCGTAGGCCGGGTCGATTTCCCGGGCCGGACGCACCGCCTCGATCCCCGTCAGGTTCACGCAGTACAGTTGCACCGCCCGCACGCCCTCGCGCGCCAGGGTGGCCAATTCACGCAGGTGCTTGGCCCCGCGCTGGGTCACCGCATCCGGAAACGCCGCCACCGCGCTGTCGTCAAACCCGAGGGTGACGCTTTTCACCTCGACGAACGCCGGCCCCGCCGGATAGTCCAGGCGAAAATCGATCCGGCTGTTTTCCTGGCCGTAGGCGACCTCGCGCTTCAACCCGGTGAAGCCGGCAAGCTCGCTGATCAGCCCGGCACGCAGGGCCTCCTCGATCAACGGATTGGCCCGCGCGGTGTTGATGCACGCCAGCCGGCCCTGGGGCGTCTCGCCGATTTCCCAGGTGCCGGGCAGCTTGCGCCTCGGATCGTTGGAACGGCTGAACCAGACCAGCCCACCTTCGACCATACAATTGAGCATCGAGCCGGTGTTCGGGCAGTGGATGGTCATCAATTCACCGCTGACGGTCTCGATGTCCGCCAGGAAGCGCTTGTAGCGCCTGATCAGCCGCCCCTCTTCGAGTGCAGGAGAAAAACGCATCAGCCTTGCCAGCTCCGCAGGCCACGGGCAATCCGCTCCACCGCTTCCTGCAGGCGCGGCAGGCTTTGGGTGTAGGCGAACCGCACATGCCGGCTGGCCAGGTGATGACCGAAATCCAGGCCCGGGGTGAACGCCACGTGCTCGGTCTCCAGGAAATGTTTGCAGAACGCGAAGGCATCACCGCCGAACGCGCTGACATCCGCGTAGAGGTAGAACGCCCCTTCAGGCTCCACCGCGATGCCGAAACCCAACTCGCGCAACGCCGGCAGGAGGAAGTCCCGGCGACGGGCGAACTCGGCCCGACGCTCCTCGAGAATGCTCAGGGTCTGCGGTTCGAAACACGCCAGGGCAGCATGCTGGGCCATGCTCGGAGCGCTGATGTAGAGGTTCTGGGCCAGTTTCTCCAACTCGGCCACGGCCTGCGGTGGCGCCACCAGCCAACCCAGGCGCCAACCGGTCATGCCGAAATATTTGGAAAAGCTATTCAGGACAAAGGCACCGTCGTCGACTTCCAGCACGCTGGCGGCGTCGCAGCCATAGGTCAGCCCATGGTAGATCTCGTCGACCACCAGGTGACCGCCATGGGCCGTGACCGCTTTCGACAGCCCCGCCAACTCGTCACGGCTCAGCAGGGTTCCGGTCGGGTTCGCCGGGGAAGCGACCAGGGCGCCGACGCTGTCAGGGTTCCAGTGCCGGTCCACCAGTTCGGCGGTCAGCTGGTAACGGACATCCGGCCCCACCGGCACCAACTGGGCGGCACCTTCCACCAGGCGCAGGAAGTGGCGATTGCACGGGTAACCCGGATCGGCCAGCAGCCAGTGCTTGCCCGGGTCGACCAGCAGGCTGCTGGCCAGCAGCAGCGCCCCGGAGCCGCCGGGAGTGACCAGGATGCGCTGCGGATCGATGTCCAGGCCGTAGCGCTGCCGGTAGAACCCGGCGATCGCCTCGCGCAGTTGCGGCAGGCCGCGGGCGGCGGTGTAGCTGGTCTTGCCCGCCGCCAGGGCCGCCTGGCCGGCCCGGATGATCGGCTCGGCGGTGGTGAAATCCGGCTCACCGATTTCCAGGTGGATCACGTCGTGCCCGGCGGCCTGCAGCTCGTTGGCGCGCGCCAGCAGGGCCATCACGTGGAACGGTTCGATCGCGCGACTGCGCGCACTGTAGAGCTGAGCCATTGGCCTTCCTTGCATTCGGGTGGGCAAAATCGCTTTGGGCAAAGCCTGATCTTACCCGAGCGCAGCCCGCCGGGAACCTTTAAAAGATCGCCGAAGTCCATGAATACCGGTAACGAAGCATTCCGACATCATGGCCAGGATTGACTAAAATGAATTATCAATGATCCCTTCCCGCCAGGCTCGACAACCGGGAGTAGCGCGCCCCGATTTGATCTGGTAAGTTCGCCCGCTTGCAGCCGCAGGGCCGGCAGGTGTCGGTAACGTTTCAATCCTGCGCAATGGATTAGAAGAGTAGAGGCGGTCCATTACATGCCCACCCAAGCAAAGCAGCAAAACATCCAGTCGATCAGCGGCTTCGAACCCTACGTTGAAAGCCAGGGCGAGGAGTACATGGGTGAGCCCATGCGCAAGCACTTCACCAAGATCCTGCAGAAGTGGAAGCAGGACCTGATGCAGGAAGTCGACCGCACCGTTGATCACATGAAAGATGAAGCAGCCAACTTTCCTGATCCCGCCGACCGAGCCAGCCAGGAAGAGGAATTCAGCCTCGAACTGCGCGCCCGCGACCGCGAACGCAAACTGATCAAGAAGATCGACAAGACCCTGCAGCTCATCGAGGACGAAGAGTACGGCTGGTGCGAATCCTGTGGCGTCGAGATCGGTATCCGCCGTCTGGAAGCCCGTCCGACCGCCGACATGTGCGTCGACTGCAAGACCCTTGCAGAAATCAAGGAAAAACAGGTCGGCAAGTAAACGTCGCCGGACTGAACGAACGGAGCGTGCGAACGCTCCGTTTTCGTTTCTGCGTCTACTGGCACCACCCGCGGACTCTCCAGTACCCTGCCCGTCATGACTGCCCTTACCGCTTCTCCCGCCTACATCGGGCGCTTCGCCCCGACGCCCAGTGGGCACCTGCACTTCGGCTCGCTGGTCGCGGCGCTGGCCTCCTACCTGGACGCCCGCGCGGTCGGCGGCCGCTGGCTGCTGCGCATGGAAGACCTCGACCCTCCGCGGGAAGAGCCCGGTGCCCAGGCGGCGATTCTCGACGCCCTGGAGCGCTACGGTTTCGAGTGGGACGGCGAACTGATCCGCCAGAGCGAGCGCCATGACGCCTACGCCCAGGTGCTCGAACGCCTGTTCAGCCAGGGCCTGGCCTACGCCTGCACCTGCTCGCGCAAGGAACTGGAGGCCTACCACGGCATCTACCCGGGCCTGTGCCGCAACCTCGGCCATGCCCGCGAGAACGCCGCCATCCGCCTGCGGGTCCCGGAACTCGGCTACAGCTTCCAGGACCGGGTCCAGGGCGAGTTCCGCCAGCACCTGGGCCGCGAGGCCGGCGACTTCGTCATCCGCCGCCGCGACGGCCTCTACGCCTACCAACTGGCGGTGGTCCTCGACGACGCCTGGCAGGGTGTCACCGATATCGTGCGCGGGGCCGACCTGCTCGACTCGACGCCGCGCCAGCTCTACCTGCAGGAACTGCTCGGCTTGCCGCAACCGCGCTACCTGCATGTGCCGCTGATCATCCAGCCCAATGGCAACAAGCTCGGCAAGTCCTACCGTTCACCGCCGCTGACCGGCGACCAGGCCACCCCCTTGCTGCTGCGTGCCCTGCGCACCCTGGGCCAGCAACCACCGGCCGAACTGCAACAGGCCAGCCCGCGGGAAGTGCTCGACTGGGGAATTGGCCATTGGGATGCCACACTGATTCCCAGGGTCGCGACCCTGGCCGAGGCGCAATTGCACTGACGCCCCTTGCAGGTTGGCGCCCATCCGTTACCATCGCCGCACGTTTTCGGGCACGTCACAAAAAAGAGAGGCCAGGATGTACATCTATCGTTTGGTCCTGCTCCTGGTCGTCGGGATCTACCTGTTCTCGCCAGCGATCATGGATTGGTGGATCGACGCGACAGGCGCCTGGTATCGGCCTTACCTGCTCTGGCTGATCCTGATCGTCGTGACCTTCATCCTGCAGAGCCAAAAAGATGCCGATGAGCTTTAGCCTGACCCAGATGTTGCTGGTCAGCGCCGCGTACCTGCTGGCGCTGTTCGGCGTGGCCTGGATCAGTGAACGGGGCGTGATCCCGCGCTCGATCATTCGCCACCCGCTGACCTACACCCTGTCGCTGGGCGTCTATGCCAGCGCCTGGGCGTTCTATGGCACGGTGGGCCTGGCCTACCAGTACGGCTATGGCTTCCTCTCCAGCTACCTCGGCGTCTCCGGCGCGTTCCTGCTGGCGCCGGTGCTGCTCTACCCGATCCTGAAGATTACCCGAACCTACCAGTTGTCCTCGCTGGCCGACCTGTTCGCCTTTCGCTTTCGCAGCACCTGGGCCGGGGCGCTGACCACAGTGTTCATGCTGGTCGGCGTCTTGCCGCTACTGGCCCTGCAGATCCAGGCGGTGGCCGACTCCATCGGCATCCTCACCCGCGAGCCGGTGCAGCACCGCGTGGCCCTGAGCTTCTGCGCACTGGTCACGCTGTTCACCATCTTCTTCGGCTCGCGGCACATCGCCACCCGGGAAAAACACCAGGGCCTGGTGTTCGCGATCGCCTTCGAGTCGGTGATCAAGCTGGTGGCCATCGGCGGGGTCGGCCTCTACGCCCTCTATGGCGTATTCGACGGCCCGCAGCAACTGGAGCTGTGGCTGCTGCAGAACCAGACCGCCCTCGCCGCCCTGCACACGCCGCTGCAGGAAGGCCCCTGGCGCACGCTGCTGCTGGTGTTCTTCGCCTCAGCCATCGTCATGCCGCACATGTATCACATGGCCTTCACCGAGAACCTCAACCCGCGCTCACTGGTCAGCGCCAGTTGGGGCCTGCCGCTGTTCCTGCTGCTGATGAGCCTGGCGGTGCCGCTGATTCTCTGGGCCGGCCTGAAGCTCGGCGCCACCACCAACCCGGAATACTTCACCCTCGGCATCGGCATCGCCGCCAACAACCCGGCCCTGGCCCTGCTGGCCTATGTCGGCGGCCTCTCGGCGGCCACCGGGCTGATCATCGTCACCACCCTGGCCCTCTCCGGCATGGCCCTCAACCACCTGGTGCTGCCGCTCTACCAGCCACCGGCCGAAGGCAATATCTACCGTTGGCTGAAGTGGACCCGCCGTGCCCTGATCGTCGCGATCATCATGGCCGGCTACGGCTTCTACCTGCTGCTGGGCGCCGAGCAGGACCTGGCCAACCTGGGCATCGTCGCCTTCGTCGCCACCCTGCAGTTCCTGCCGGGCGTGCTCTCGGTGCTGTACTGGCCGACCGCCAATCGCCGGGGCTTCATCGCCGGCCTGCTGGCCGGGGTGCTGGTGTGGGTGGTGACCATGATGTTGCCGTTGATCGGCAACCTGCAGGGTTTCTATATTCCACTGCTGAACATGATCTACGTGCTGGACGACACCAGTTGGCATATGGCGGCCATTGCCTCGCTGGCGGCCAACGTGCTGATGTTCACCCTGGTCTCCCTGTTCAGCAATGCCAGCGCCGAGGAAGCCAGTGCCGCCGAGGCCTGCGCGGTCGACAACGTCCGCCGCCCGCAACGCCGCGAACTGCATGCCGCCTCGCCCCAGGAATTCGCCACGCAACTGGCCAAGCCGCTGGGGGCCAAGGCTGCGCAGAAGGAAGTCGAGCAGGCCCTGCGTGATCTCTACCTGCCCTTCGACGAACGCCGCCCCTACGCCCTGCGCCGCCTGCGCGACCGCATCGAGGCCAACCTCTCCGGCCTGATGGGGCCGAGCGTGGCCCAGGACATGGTCGAGACCTTCCTGCCCTACAAGGCCGGCGGCGAAAGCTACGTGACCGAGGATATCCACTTCATCGAGAGCCGCCTCGAGGATTACCATTCGCGCCTGACCGGCCTCGCTGCCGAACTCGATGCCTTGCGCCGCTACCACCGCCAGACCCTGCAGGAACTGCCGATGGGCGTCTGCTCGCTGGCCAAGGACCAGGAAATCCTCATGTGGAACAGGGCCATGGAAGAACTGACCGGCGTCGCCGCACAACGGGTGGTCGGCTCGCGTCTGCCGACCCTGGGGGAGCCCTGGCGAGAATTGTTACAAGGTTTTATCGACCTGCCGGACGAACACCTGCACAAGCAGCGCCTGGCCCTTGACGGCCAGACCCGCTGGCTGAACCTGCACAAGGCGGCGATCGACGAGCCGCTGGCCCCCGGCAACAGCGGGCTGGTGCTGCTGGTCGAGGACCTGACCGAAACGCAGATGCTCGAGGACAAGCTGGTGCACTCCGAGCGCCTGGCGAGCATCGGCCGCCTGGCGGCCGGGGTCGCCCATGAAATCGGCAACCCGATCACCGGTATCGCCTGCCTGGCGCAGAACCTGCGCGAGGAGCGCGAGGAAGATGGCGAGATCACCGAAATCAGCGGGCAGATCCTCGAACAGACCAAGCGCGTATCGCGCATCGTCCAGTCGCTGATGAGCTTCGCCCATGCCGGCAGCCACCAGCACAACGACGAAGCGGTGTGCCTGGCCGAGGTCGCGCAGGATGCCATTGGTCTGCTGGCCCTGAACCGGCGCAATTTCGAAGTACAGTTCTTCAACCTCTGCGACCCGGACCATTATGTCGAGGGCGACCCGCAGCGCCTGGCGCAGGTGCTGATCAACCTGCTGTCCAACGCCCGTGACGCGTCGCCCGCCGGCAGCGCGGTACGGGTCAAGAGCGAGGCCTTCGAACATACCGTCGATCTGATCGTCGAAGATGAAGGCAGTGGTATTCCGAAGAACATCATGGACCGATTGTTCGAACCCTTCTTCACCACCAAGGATCCTGGCGAAGGTACCGGACTGGGCCTTGCACTGGTCTATTCCATCGTTGAAGAGCATTATGGACAAATCACCATCGACAGCCCGGCTGACACCGAAGGCCAACGTGGCACCCGTATCCGGATAACCCTGCCGCGTCATGTCGAAGCGACGTCCGCTGTGAACTGAGACCGTCGAGAGAACCGAATCAATGCCGCACATTTTGATCGTCGAAGACGAAACCATCATCCGCTCCGCGCTGCGCCGCCTGCTGGAGCGCAATCAGTACCAGGTCAGCGAGGCCGGCTCGGTACAGGAAGCCCAGGAGCGCTTCAGCATCCCCTCGTTCGACCTGATCGTCAGCGACCTGCGCCTGCCCGGCGCACCGGGCACCGAACTGATCAAGCTCGGCCAGGGCACCCCGGTGCTGATCATGACCAGCTACGCCAGCCTGCGCTCGGCCGTCGACTCGATGAAGATGGGCGCGGTGGACTACATCGCCAAGCCGTTCGACCACGACGAAATGCTGCAGGCCGTCGCGCGCATCCTGCGTGATCGCCAGAACGGCCAGGCCGCCCCCGCCGAGCGCAGTGCGCCCAAGAGCGGCGGCGCGGCGGAGAAATCCCTGGGCGGCAACAGCAACGGCGAGATCGGCATCATCGGCTCCTGCCCGCCGATGCAGGACCTCTACGGCAAGATCCGCAAGGTCGCGCCCACCGACTCCAACGTGCTGATCCAGGGCGAGTCGGGCACCGGCAAGGAGCTGGTGGCCCGCGCCCTGCACAACCTGTCCAAGCGGGCCAAGGCGCCGATGATCTCGGTCAACTGCGCGGCCATTCCGGAAACCCTGATCGAGTCCGAGCTGTTCGGCCACGAGAAAGGCGCATTCACCGGTGCCAGCGCCGGTCGCGCCGGCCTGGTGGAGGCTGCCGACGGCGGCACGCTGTTCCTCGACGAGATCGGCGAATTGCCACTGGAGGCCCAGGCCCGCCTGTTGCGCGTACTGCAGGAAGGCGAGATCCGTCGGGTCGGTTCGGTGCAGTCGCAGAAGGTCGATGTGCGCCTGATCGCCGCGACCCACCGCGACCTCAAGAGCCTGGCCAAGATCGGCCAGTTCCGCGAAGACCTGTATTACCGCCTGCACGTGATTGCACTGAAGTTGCCGGCCCTGCGCGAACGCGGTGCAGACGTCAACGAGATCGCCAACGCCTTCCTCGCCCGCCAGAGCGCGCGGATCGGCCGCAACGACCTCAAGTTCGCCGCGGACGCCGAACAAGCCATCCGCCACTATTCCTGGCCGGGTAACGTCCGGGAACTGGAGAACGCGGTCGAGCGCGCGGTGATCCTCTGCGAGAACCCGGAAATCTCCGCCGACCTGCTGGGCATCGACATCGAGCTGGGCGACCTGGAGGAAGAGGAATTCATCGGTCTCACACCGGCGCCGAGCAACCCGGCCAATACCAGTCATGAGCCGACCGAGGACCTGTCGCTGGAAGACTACTTCCAGCACTTCGTCCTCGAGCACCAGGACCACATGACCGAGACCGAGCTGGCGCGCAAGCTCGGGGTCAGCCGCAAGTGCCTGTGGGAGCGCCGCCAGCGCCTGGGCATTCCACGGCGCAAAACCGGAGCGACCAGCGAAAGCTGAGTGGGGAGCCAGCCCCACAGGTAACACCCTCCCCTGTGAAAAAACTGTTACCTCAGATTTTTCACGTAACAAAAGCCGGGTCTATCGGTAACGAAAGCCCGGCTTTTTTTCGGCCATGAAAAACTGGAAAACCCTCGAACCCCCCGGTTTTGCTGGGCTTTGCAAAAGTTGGCACGGCACCTGCTATATGTCTGGCACAAGAACAATAACAAGCAACGTACAAGACAATAAAAATAAGACGAATCGACTCACGCATAACAAAAACAACACGGCGGAGGCGCAGCTAACTGATTCTTTTGGAGAGGCGTTGTATTTGGGGCTTGCCCCACGACCAGGCCGAGAACAACAAAAACTGCACTTGACGCAGAGCCTGAACTGGTTGGATCCACGGATCACCACAACACAGCGACCAAAACAATCCGTTTGCTCTTATCTCCCGATTGGGAGATGTCACAGGCAAGAAGACCTGCGACACAGGGCAATCACAAAAACAAGAAGCCCGCGACCATAATAAAAAGAGCACACAACTACTTCTGGGGGAGCTTCGAGCTCCCCTTGTAGTTTCCGCAACATCCTTCCCGCCCCTGTTTCAGCCCCGCGCCACAAGGCCTCAAGCCACCTTGGGCTCTCGTCCCGCAGCGTCCTACACCATCCCTCGACTAAATGCTAGAATCCCCGCCCATCATGCGGCCATTATCCGTGCTCGCCGAATATTCCTTCAAACAGTGCATCCCATGCTGAAGAAGCTGTTCCAGTCATTCCGTTCTCCCTTGCGTCGAACGCAACACAAGCGCAGTACCCCTGAAGTGCTCAACAGCAGCCAGCATTCGCTGCAAAAGGCCCAATTCAGCCGGTATGCGGTGAATATCGTCGAACGCCTGCAGAACGCCGGCTACCAGGCCTACCTGGTCGGCGGATGCGTGCGCGACATGCTGCTGGGTATCACGCCCAAGGACTTCGACGTCGCCACCAGCGCCACGCCGGAACAGATCCGTGCCGAGTTCCGCAACGCCCGTATCATCGGTCGCCGGTTCAAACTGGTGCACATTCATTTCGGCCGGGAAATCATCGAGGTCGCGACCTTCCGCGCCAACCATCCGCAGGATGAAGACGAGGAAGACAGCAACCAGTCCTCCCGCAACGAAAGCGGGCGCATCCTGCGCGACAACGTCTACGGCACCCTCGAAGACGACGCCCAGCGCCGTGACTTCACGATCAATGCCCTGTACTACGACCCGGTCAGCGAGCGCATCCTCGACTACGCCAATGGCGTGCACGATATCCGCAACCGACTGATCCGCCTGATCGGCGACCCGATCCGCCGCTACCAGGAAGACCCGGTACGGATGCTGCGGGCCGTACGTTTCGCCGCCAAGCTCGACTTCGGCATCGAACGCCATACCGTCGCCCCGATCCGCGACCTGGCGCCGCTGCTGCGCGAGATCCCGTCGGCGCGGCTGTTCGAGGAGGTACTCAAGCTGTTCCTCTCCGGCCATGCCGCCGACACCTTCGAGATGCTGGTCGACCTGAACCTGTTCGAACCCCTGTTCCCGGCCAGTTTCGAGGCGCTGGAAAACAATCCGACCTACACCCACACACTGATCAGCCAGGCGCTGATCAACACCGACCTGCGCATCAAGCAGAACAAGCCGGTGACCCCGGCGTTCCTGTTCGCCGCGCTGCTGTGGCCGGCCCTGCCGGCGCGGGTGCTGCGCCTGCAATCACGCGGCATGCCGCCGATTCCGGCGATGCAGGAAGCCGCCCACGAACTGATCAGCGAACAGTGCCAGCGCATTGCGATCCCCAAGCGGTTCACCCTGCCGATCCGCGAGATCTGGGACATGCAGGAACGCCTGCCACGTCGCAGCGGCAAACGCGCCGACCAGTTGCTGGACAACCCGCGCTTCCGCGCCGGCTACGACTTCCTGCTGCTGCGCGAAACCGCCGGCGAGCAGACCGATGGCCTGGGCGACTGGTGGACCGACTATCAGGACGCCACCGATGCCGGCCGCCGCGACATGATCCGCGACCTCAGCGGCAAGGAAGAGAGCAGCGGTGCGCCCCGCAAGCGTCGGCGCAGCAGCGCCGGCAAACGCAAGCGCACCGCCGGTTCGGAAGAGTGACGTGATGGAACGCATCTACATCGGCCTGGGCAGCAACCTGGCGGACCCGGCGGAGCAATTGCGCAACGCGGTACAGGCCCTGGCCCAACTGCCGGACAGCGAACTGGCCGGCGTTTCCGCGTTCTACCAGAGCGACTCGCTGCTTCCCGGTCAACCGCGCTACACCAACGCGGTCGCGGCCCTCGACAGCCGCCTGGCGCCCCTGGAACTGCTCGACGCCCTGCAGCGCATCGAACTCGACCAGGGCCGCGAGCGCCACGAGCGCTGGGGCCCGCGCACGCTGGACCTGGACATCCTGCTGTTCGGTGACCGCCTGATCGACGAACCGCGGCTGAAAGTCCCGCACTACCACATGCAGGCGCGCCCGTTCGTGCTGTATCCGTTGGCGGAACTGGCTCCGGCCGACCTGCAACTGGCCGATGGCCGCAGCCTGCAGAACTTGCTCGCCGAATGCCCGTTCGTCGGCCTGGAGCGCCTGGCCCAGTAATCCCCCTCCCTGTAGGAGCCGGGCTTGCCCGCGAAGGCCCCTCGCTGGCGCCGCCCATGCCTGGGCAGGCTGCGAACATCTCGGTGGATGGCCGCCCTTGGCGGTTCGCGGGCAAGCCCGGCTCCTACAGGCCGCGTTTCAACCAGCACCACGAATTTCATCAACACAGGGTTGCGTTTGTTTTTCGGCAACACTGCTGAATCGCATCAGTCAGAGCGGTAACACTTGTGCCGTAACATCGCGGTAACACACACGATTGACTTCCCCAGTCCTCCTCACGACTATAGGCGTCCCATTGCCGCCCCTGCGGCGTTAAAGGGCGCAATCCAGGCTTTATAAGCACGACAGAAGAACGTGCGCCTGTATAAATGACGAATCACGCGCGTTACTCGCAGTAATTTGCACGGCGCCTGAAGAGGACTTTTTCATGCCAGACATTACCCTGACCACCTTGCAAGGCCTCAAGCAGAAAGGTGAGAAAATCACCATGCTGACCTGCTATGACGCCACCTTCGCCCATGCCAGCTGTGAAGCCGGTGTCGAGGTGCTGCTGATTGGCGATTCGCTGGGCATGGTTTCCCAAGGGCATGACAGCACACTGCCAGTGACGGTGGCCGAAGTCGCCTACCACACCGCCAGCGTCAAGCGCGGCAACCAGGGCGCCTTCATCGTCGCCGACCTGCCGTTCATGGCCTACGCCACCGTCGAACAGACCCTGCACAACAGTGCCCAACTGATGCAGGCCGGTGCCAACATGGTCAAGGTCGAAGGCGCCGCCTGGCTGGCCGAGTCCATTCGCCTGCTCGCCGAGCGCGGTGTGCCGGTGTGTGCGCACATGGGGCTGACCCCGCAGTCGGTGAACATCTTCGGCGGCTACAAAGTCCAGGGCCGCGGCGAAGCCCAGGCGCGACAGATGCGCGCCGACGCCATTGCCCTGGAACAGGCCGGCGCCGCGATGATCCTGCTCGAATGCGTACCGAGCGACCTCGCCGCGGAAATCACCCAGGCGGTCAAGGTACCGGTCATCGGCATCGGTGCCGGCAGTGCGACCGACGGCCAGGTGCTGGTGCTGCACGATATGCTCGGCCTTTCCATCAGCGGCCGCGTGCCCAAGTTCGTCAAGAACTTCATGGCCGGCCAGGCCAGCATCCAGGCCGCCATCGGCGCCTACGTCAGCGAAGTCAAGGCAGTCACCTTCCCTGGAACCGAACACGGGTTTTCGGCATGAACACAGTAAAGACCGTCCGTGAACTGCGGGCCGCCGTCGCGCGCGCCCGCAGCGAAGGCAAACGCATCGGCTTCGTGCCGACCATGGGCAACCTGCACGCCGGCCACGCCGCGCTGGTGACCAAGGCCGCACAACGGGTGGACTTCGTGGTGGCGAGCATCTTCGTCAACCCGCTGCAGTTCGGCGCCAACGAAGACCTCGACAAGTACCCGCGCACCCTCGCCGCCGACCAGGAAAAACTGCTGGAAGCCGGCTGCCACCTGCTGTTCGCGCCAACGGTGGAAGAGATGTACCCCGACGGCATGGCCGGCCAGACCCGGGTCAGCGTCCCGCAATTGTCCCAAGGCCTGTGCGGCGCCAGCCGCCCCGGGCACTTCGAAGGCGTGGCGACCGTGGTCAGCAAGCTGTTCAACATGGTCCAGCCGGACCTGGCCGTGTTCGGCCAGAAGGACTTCCAGCAACTGGCGGTGATTCGCGCGCTGGTCCACGACCTGAACATGCCGATCCAGATCATCGGCGAGCCGACGGTGCGTGCCGCCGATGGCCTGGCGCTGTCCTCGCGCAACGGTTTCCTCAGTGAAACGGAGCGTGCCACCGCCCCGGCCCTGTATCGCAGCCTGAGCCAGATCGCCACGGCCATCGAGCAGGGCGAGCGCGATTATCCGAAGCTGCTCGCCGAGCAGACCCGGCTGATCGAGGCCGCCGGTTTTCGGGTGGACTACCTGGAAATCCGCCACGCCCTGAACCTGCGCACCGCCACCGCACAGGATCGCGACCTGGTGATTCTGGTCGCGGCGTTCCTCGGTACTACCCGCCTGATCGACAACCTGCACCTGAACCTCGACACCCCGGCCTGAGCAGCGATTGCCCGAGCCCCAGGCTTCGGGCAAACTGCCGCCGCACCTGGACTTCCATACGACCTCGGAACTGTTCGCCCACCCACCGGAAAACCCGGGAGTGCGAAATAGTACCGGGAAAAGGTCAGACAAAGCCAAGACAGACGCCAGCGCGAGGTTTACTGTAATCGCGCTGCGTCTCCCCAACCGTGCCGACGCAGGTTGCCGGACACTGCCACCGATAAAAGCAGGACGTTCCGGCGTTTCTGGTGTCCAAAAAAGCCACATGTCCAAAAGGCAGTTCTCGTAAAAGGAAATCCGCAGCGATGGCGTACTACCGCACTCCTCACGACGTGACCGCTCTGCCCGCCTGGCAGGCGCTGAATCAACACCGCGAAAACATGCACAACTTCAGCATGCGCGAAGCCTTTAATGCCGATCCGCAGCGCTTCAACCAATTCACGCTCAGCAGCTGCGGGTTGTTTCTCGACTACTCCAAGAACCTGATCACCAGCGAGACCCGCAACCTGCTGGTCGGCCTGGCCAACGAAGTCGACCTGCAAGGCGCGATCAAGGCACTGTTCGCCGGCGAGCCGGTCAACTCCTCCGAGGCCCGCCCGGCACTGCACACTGCCCTGCGCCGGCCGGTCGGCGACAAGCTGCTGGTCAACGGCGTCAACGTGATGCCCGACGTGCACAAGGTGCTGAACCAGATCACCGAACTGGTCGGGCGCATTCACGACGGCCTGTGGCGCGGTTACAGCGAGAAGCCGATCACCGACGTGGTGAACATCGGTATCGGTGGCTCGTTCCTCGGCCCGGAACTGGTTTCCGAAGCCCTGCTGTCCTACACCCACAAGGGCGTGCGCTGCCACTACCTGGCGAACATCGACGGCAGCGAGTTCCACGAACTGTCGGCGAAGATTCGCGCCGAGACCACCCTGTTCATCGTCTCGTCGAAATCCTTCAACACCCTCGAAACCCTGAAGAACGCCCAGGCCGCCCGTTCCTGGTACCTGGCCCAGGGCGGTTCCGAGGCCGAGCTGTACAAGCACTTCATCGCGGTGTCGAGCAACAATGCCGCCGCCGTGGCCTTCGGTATCCGCGAAGAGAACATCTTCCCGATGTGGGACTGGGTCGGCGGCCGCTACTCACTGTGGTCGGCCATCGGTCTGCCGATCGCCCTGGCCATCGGCATGTCGAACTTCAAGGAACTGCTGTCCGGTGCCTACACCATGGACCAGCACTTCCAGAACGCGCCGTTCGAACAGAACATGCCGGTGCTGCTGGCCCTGCTGGGCGTCTGGTATGGCAACTTCTGGGGTGCGCAGAGCCATGCGATCCTGCCGTACGACCACTACCTGCGCAACATCACCAAACACCTGCAGCAGTTGGACATGGAATCCAACGGCAAGAGCGTACGCCAGGACGGTACGCCGGTTTCGACCGACACCGGCCCGGTGATCTGGGGCGGCGTCGGCTGCAACGGCCAGCACGCCTACCACCAGTTGCTGCACCAGGGCACCCAACTGATCCCGGCCGACTTCATCGTGCCGATCGTCAGCTTCAACCCGGTCGCCGACCACCACCAGTGGCTGTACGCCAACTGCCTGTCGCAGAGCCAGGCGCTGATGCTCGGCAAGACCCGCGCCGAGGCCGAAGCCGAGCTGCGTGAGAAAGGCCTGAGCGAGGCCGACGTGCAGAAACTGGCGCCGCACAAGGTGATTCCGGGCAACCGTCCGAGCAACACCCTGGTGGTCGAACGCATCAGCCCGCGCCGCCTGGGCGCCCTGGTCGCGATGTACGAGCACAAGGTTTTCGTGCAGAGCGTGATCTGGGGTATCAACGCCTTCGACCAGTGGGGCGTGGAACTGGGCAAGGAACTGGGCAAGGGCGTCTACAACCGCCTGACCGGCACCGAGGAGTCCGCTGCCGAAGACGCCTCGACCCAGGGGTTGATCAACTACTTCCGCGGTCGTCATCGCGGTTGATTCCGGGCATTCTCCCCTGCTCGTGGAGGTTTCAGGTTTGGAGCAGGGTTTGCTGGCCCATTCGCGGGCAAGCCCGGCTCCTACAGGGGGCCGGGACAGGTCCATACAGAAGACAGGCCCACTGCGGGCCTGTCTTTTTTTGCCAACTGGGCGCACCCTTAGGCTTGTCGCAGACAAGAACAAGGAATCGCCATGTTCGATATCAGCACATACCCCCAGGCCGAAGCCACCCGCCAGGCCGCACAACTGAGCCAGGACGACTACCAGCGGCTCTACCGGCAATCCATCGACTACCCCGACACCTTCTGGGCCGAGCAGGCCAGGCGCTTTCTCGACTGGTCCAGACCCTGGGACACGGTCCGCCAATACGACCTGCACACCGGCCAGGCGCAGTGGTTCGGTGGCGCCCAACTGAACGTCAGCTACAACTGCATCGATCGCCACCTCGCCGTGCACGGCGACAGCACCGCGCTGCTCTGGGAAGGCGACAATCCGGCCGAGTCGGCACAGATCACCTATCGCAAGCTGCATCATCACGTCTGCCGGCTGGCCAACGTGCTGAAACAGCGCGGCGTGAAGAAAGGCGATCGGGTGTGCATCTACATGCCGATGATTCCCGAGGCGGTCTATGCGATGCTCGCCTGCACGCGGATCGGCGCAATCCATTCGGTGGTGTTCGGCGGCTTCTCGCCCGACGCCCTGCGTGACCGCATCCTCGATGCCGGCTGCCAGACCGTGATCACCGCCGACGAAGGCGTGCGCGGCGGCAAGTACATCCCGCTCAAGGAGAACGTCGACAAGGCGTTGCGCAGTTGTCCCGAAGTCGGCAGCGTGCTGGTGGTGCAGCGCACCCAGAGCCCCGTGCCCTGGCTCGAAGGCCGCGACCTCTGGTACCACGACGCCGTGCACGGGGCCAGCGACGACTGCCCGCCCGAGCCGATGGACGCCGAAGACCCGCTGTTCATCCTCTACACCTCCGGCAGCACCGGCAAACCCAAGGGCGTGCTGCACACCACCGGCGGCTACCTGCTGCAGGCGGCGATGACTTTCAAGCATGTCTTCGACTACCGCCAGGGCGAGGTTTTCTGGTGCACCGCCGATGTCGGCTGGGTCACCGGCCATAGCTACATCGTCTATGGCCCGCTGGCGAACGGCGCCACCAGCCTGATCTACGAAGGCGTGCCGAACTACCCCGACAGCTCACGCTTCTGGCAGGTGGTCGACAAGCACCAGGTGAACATCTTCTATACCGCCCCGACCGCCATCCGGGCGCTGATGCGCGAGGGCGCCGAGCCGCTGAAACGGACCTCGCGGGCCAGCCTGCGGCTGCTCGGCAGCGTCGGCGAACCGATCAACCCCGAGGCCTGGGAGTGGTACTTCAATGTGGTGGGCGAGCAACGCTGCCCCATCGTCGATACCTGGTGGCAGACCGAGACCGGCGGCATCATGCTCACCCCGCTGATCGGCTCCCGGCAGCTCAAGCCCGGCTGCGCCACCCAGCCGATGTTCGGCGTGCAGCCGGTGCTGCTGGATGAACAGGGTCAGGAGATCAGCGGTGCCGGCAGCGGCGTGCTGGCCATCAAGTCCAGTTGGCCCGGGCAGATCCGCAGCGTCTACGGCGATCCGCAGCGCATGGTCGACACCTACTTCCAGCCCTACCCCGGCTACTACTTCACCGGCGACGGCGCGCGCCGCGACGAGGACGGTCATTACTGGATCACCGGGCGGATCGACGACGTAATCAACGTCTCCGGGCACCGCATCGGCACCGCCGAGGTGGAGAGCGCCCTGGTCCTGCATGAAAGCATCGCCGAGGCCGCCGTGGTCGGTTATCCCCATGACCTCAAGGGTCAGGGCATCTATGCCTTCGTCACTCCCATGAAGGGTGTCGAGGCGGACGACGCCCTGAAGAAGGCCCTGCTGGCCCATGTCAGCCAGGAAATCGGCAGCTTTGCCAAGCCGGACCTGATCCAGTGGGCGCCAGCGTTACCGAAGACCCGCTCGGGCAAGATCATGCGGCGCATTCTGCGCAAGATCGCCGGCAACGAACTGGACAGCCTGGGCGATACCTCGACCCTGGCCGATCCGAGTGTGGTCGAGAACCTGACCGCTCAAAGCCTGAACCGCTGAGCCTCGTAACAAGAACCACTCCCAGCCCCCGTATGACGGGGGCGACGGGAAGGATCGTCCAGCAAAAGGCTGGTAGAATCGCCCGCCAATTCCGACCCAAGGCGCGCTCCATGTCTTCCTTGAACCAGGCGCTGCGCGCCGCCCTCGACCAACGCCAGGACCTGCTGGCCGAACTGCATGCCCAGGGCACCGACTGCTACCGGCTGTTCCATGGCAGCCAGGAAGGCGCCGGCGGCCTGACCATCGACCGTTACGGCCCGCAACTGATGGTGCAGAGTTTCCACCAGACGCTGGACCGCGAGTCGCTGCTGGCGGCGCACGAGGCCGTCAACCGGGCCCTGGGACTGGAGACCCTGCTGGTCTACAACGACCGCTCCCGTGGCCATTCGCGGATCGACCGGGAAGACCCGGTCTACCGCGCCGAGGACAGTGCCCTGGCCGACCTGGTCGGCCACGAGTGGGGCCTCAACTACCGGGTCCGTGGCCGCCACGCCGGGCAAGACCCGCTGCTGTTCCTCGACCTGCGCAATGCCCGGGGCTGGGTCAAGCGGCACAGCCGCGGCAAAAGCGTGCTCAACCTGTTCGCCTACACCTGTGGCGTCGGCCTGAGTGCGGCGGCCGGTGGGGCGCGGGAAATCTGCAACCTCGATTTCGCCGAGGGCAACCTGGCGGTGGGCCGCGAGAACGGCCAGCTCAATCCCGAACTGCCGGCCATGCAGTTCGTGCAATCCGACTATTTCCCGGCCATCCGCCAATTGGCCGGGCTGCCGATTGCCCAGCGCCGGGGTCAGAAGTTGCCCAGCTATCCGCGTCTGGAACAACGCCAGTACGACCTGGTGCTGCTCGACCCACCCGCCTGGGCCAAGAGTGCCTTCGGCACCGTCGATCTGCTGCGCGACTACCAGAGCCTGCTCAAGCCCGCACTGCTGGCCACCGCCGACGATGGCGTGCTGATCTGCTGCAACAATCTGGCGAAGGTCGGCCTGCACGACTGGCGCGAACAGGTGCTGCGTTGTGCGCAAAAGGCCGGCCGCCCGGTCCGCGACTGGCAGGTGCTCAAGCCCGCCGAGGACTTTCCTTCCATGGACGGCCAGCCACCGCTGAAGACACTGGTCCTGCAGCTCTAGAAATGACGCCAGAAAACCGGGGGTTGCGAAGAAAAAAGGGGATTGCTTCGCAACCATAAACGCGTGCCATACTCCAAGGCACCTCCGACTGAGAAAGACGACGCATCACATGTCCAAAGGATTGAAACGCGCCCTGGGCGCCTTGCTGACCGTCCTCGCGCTGTACACCGTGCTGGGCTTTTTCATCCTGCCGGGCGTGGTGCTGCGCATCGCCAACCAGCAACTGGCAAACTACGCCACGGTGCCTGCCAAGCTCCAACGCCTGGAACTCAACCCGTTCAGCCTGGAAGTCACGCTGTGGGGGCTGAACATCGGTGAGCCGGGCAAGGAACAGGTGGCGTTCGAGCGCCTGTACGTCAACCTGCAGATCGACAGCCTCTGGACCCACGCCCTGCACCTGGCGGAGCTCCGGCTCGACAAGCCCCACACCGAAGTGGCCTTCAACAAGGACGGCACGCTGAACCTGGCCCAACTGTTCAAGTTGCCGGCCAGCGAACCGACGCCAACCGACCCGAATGCCAAGCCGTTCCCGGTGCGCATCGACAAGATCGCCCTGGATGACGGTTACCTGCACTTCCAGGACCTGCGCCCCAGCGAGCCCATCGAGTTCGTCTACGACAAGCTCGACCTGCAACTGAAAAACCTCAGCACCCTGCCCGACGACAGCGCCGACATGGTGCTGGTGGCCGCCGGCCCCGAGGGCGGGCGGATCGACTGGAAAGGCAACTTCAGCCTGACGCCGATTACCTCCGAAGGCTCGCTGAAAGTCACCGATGGCAAGATGAAACTCTGGTGGCCCTATGTTCGCGACGCCCTGCCGCTGGTGCTGGAAGATGGCCTGCTGAATCTCAGCACCGACTACAAGCTCAGCCTCGCCAAGGAAACCGAGATGCTGCTGAGCAACGCCTCGGTCAGCGTCGCCCCCTTCGCCATCAAGGCCCCCGACGGCCGCCCGCTGGCACGCCTGGAACGCCTGGACGTGAGCGAAACCAGCGTCGACCTGGCCAAGCAGCAGGTGGTGGTCGGCAAGATCCACAGCAACAAGCTGGAAACCTGGGCCGCCCGCGAAGCCGATGGCCAGCTCGACTGGCAGAAACTGTTCGCCAGCCAGCCGGCCAAGCCCGAGGCGAAGAAACCGCCGCCGGCCACCGCCGATGCGCCACCGCCGGCGCCGGCCGCGCCGAGCAAGCCCTGGCAGGTGCTGCTCAAGGACGTGCAACTGCGCGACTACCGGGTGCACCTGGCCGACCGCGCCAACAAGACCCCGGTCGCGCTCGAGGTCGGCCCGCTGAACCTTGACCTGCAGAACTTCGACAGCCTCAACCAGTCGCCCTTCACCCTCAAGCTCGACAGCGGTCTGGGCAAGCAGGGCAAGGTCCTGGCCAGCGGCGAGGTCAACCTGAGCCCCATCAGGGCAAAATTGAAGGTCAACACCAAAGACATCGACCTGCGGGTGGCACAGGCCTACGTCGAGCCGTTCATCCGCCTGGAGGTGCGCAGCGGGATGCTCGGCAGCGACCTCGACGTCAACCTGAAAAGCGTCGAACCGCTGGCCTTCAGCGTCACCGGCCGGGCCCAGGTCGACCAGATGCATACGCTCGATACCCTCAAGAGCCGCGACTTCGTCAAATGGCAGAAACTGCAGGTCGATGGCCTGAACTACCAGCACGGTGACAGCCTGTCGATCGACAAGGTCAGCCTGTACCAGCCCTACGCACGCTTCATGATCAACGACGACCGCACCACCAACGTCGATGACCTGCTGATTCCTCAGCCCGCTGGCGGCGACAAGAAATCGGCGAGCAAAGCCGCCCCGTCGAACAGCAAGCCGCTGGGTATCCATATCGGCGGCATTGCCATCAATGACGGCTCGGCCAACTTCGCCGACTTCAGCCTGACGCCTAACTTCGCCACCGCCATCCAGCAGCTCAACGGCCAGATCGGCACCATCGACAGCCGCCAGGCGAAACCGGCGGATGTCGACGTCAAGGGCAAGGTCGACCGTTACGCACCGGTGACCATCAAGGGCGCGCTGAACCCCTTCGACCCGATGGCCAGCCTGGATATCGCCACCAGCTTCAAGCGTGTCGAGCTGACCACGCTGACCCCCTACTCCGGCAAATTCGCCGGCTATCGCATCCGCAAGGGGCGGCTCAACCTCGACCTGCACTACCTGATCACCAAGGGTCAGCTCAAGGCCGAGAACAAGCTGGTGGTCGAACAGTTGCAATTGGGTGAGAAGGTCGACAGCCCGGATGCCGTCGACCTGCCGATCAAGCTGGCCATCGCCCTGCTCAAGGACACCGACGGCAAGATCTCCATCGAGCTGCCGGTTTCCGGCGACCTGAACAACCCGCAGTTCAGCGTGATGCCAATCGTCTGGCAGACCCTGCGCAACCTGATCCTGCGCGCGGCGACGGCGCCCTTCAAGTTCATCGGTGGGCTGATTGCCGGTGGCGATGCCCAGGACCTGAGCAACGTGTCGTTCGAGCCGGGCTCCAGCGACCTGAGCAAGGACGCCGAGTCGTCGCTGACCAAACTGGCCGAGGCACTGAAAGAACGCCCCAACCTGCGCCTGGAAATCGAAGGCACCAGCGCCCAGAGCAGCGACGGCATGCTGATCGCCCAACAGCGCCTGGAGCGCGAATACCAGGCGACCTACTACAAGATGCTCCAGCGCCGCGGTGACAAGGTGCCGGCCCAGGCGGCGCAACTGCAGGTGCCCGAAGACGAGAAGGCGCCGATGCTGGAGGGCATCTACCGCAACCTGATCAAGCAGCAGCCACCGGCCGAATGGGCGCAACTGAGCCGCGACGAGCGTACCGCCAAGCTGCGCGACGGCGTGCTCAAGAACTGGAGCGGCAACACCGTGCTGTTGCGCAAGCTCGGCCAGGATCGGGCCAGCAGCATCAAGGACTTCCTGGTGGACAAGGGGCAACTGGCAGACGATCGTGTGTACTTCATCGACGCCGCCATCGGCCAGGCCGAGAGCGATGGGCGCGTCGTCACCCCCATGCACCTGGATAGCGAATGACCATGGGAAAACCCCTCATCTTCAGCCTGGCGCTCATCCTGTCGATGGCCGGCCAGGCCCAGGCCACCACCCTGCGCTGCGAGAAGGGCCTGATCAGCTACGGCGACAGCACCTACGACGTCACCACCAAGTGCGGCACGCCAGTGGCGGTGATCGACAAGGGCTACATCGAAATACGCCATGGCAACCGCCGGGACGGGGTCAAGGTCGAGGAATGGATCTACACGCCCAGTGGCGGCATGAAACAGTCGTTGCGCTTCGAGGGTGGCCAATTGGTGGATATCCGCAGCAGCCGCAGCCCTTGAGCCGGGGCTGAGCTTCAGGGCCCATTCGCGGGCAAGCCCGCTCCTACAGGTTTGTGGTATGCCCGCAATGCTGTGCGACGCCTACCTTGCAGGAGCGGGGCTTGCCCGCGGAGCTTTTGAAAATCCAGATAGAACAGGCCCCGACGCAATACGCCGGGGCCTGTAATGGCTACGTCCCTGTTGCCTGTCGCATGAACCTCAAGGCTCAACGGATGGACCACAGACTCATCCGTTTCGCCCTACTGCCGGTTCTGGCGAAACCCTGGGTACTTACTCGGTTTTCAGGGCTTCAGCGGTAACGCCTTTAACGCCCTTGATGTTCTTGGCGATGTGCACCGCGGTTTCCTTCTGGGCGGCGGTCACCTTGGTTTCCGAGGACAGCGAAACGACGCCCTTCTCGGTTTCAACCTTGATGTCGCTGCCTGGAATACCTTTTTCGGTCAGCAGGTCGGCTTTGACCTTGGTGGTGATCCAGGTGTCGGAGGTCTCTTCCTTGGCCTTGGTGACTTCACCGGCGGCGAGCATCATCGGCTTGGAGGCCTGAGTCTGTTCAGCCGCGAAGGCAGCGTTGGCCAGGGTCAGAGTCAGAGCGGTGGCAGCTGCGGTAGCGATAGCGAACTTTTTCATATGAGTCACTCCTGTTCTTCTGGAAAGTCTGCGCCGTGTCCTGGCAGCAGGGTTAACAGGGATATTGCAGGCGCTGTGCCAACCGCGAATAAAAATAAAATCCTTCAAAATCAAATAGCTAAAATAAACGCTTAAAACAGCGATCGTGCAGATTGCATGACCGGCCCGCGTGAATGCATGCAAGTTGCAGCTTCTTTCTGCCAGCAGCCCGTCACCCGGCCACCTTTTTCCTCGCCCATGAAAAAAGGACCCCGAGGGGTCCTTTTTTCAGCACAAGATGGCGGGGTCGATCAGACGCCCGATGCCTTGGCTGCGGCGACGTCCTTGATGGACAGCTTGATACGGCCGCGGTTGTCCACATCCAGTACCAGCACTTCAACTTCCTGGCCTTCCTTCAGGATGTCGGTGACCTTCTCCACGCGAGCGTCGCTCAGCATCGAGATATGCACCAGACCGTCCTTGCCCGGCAGGATGTTGACGAACGCGCCGAAGTCGACGATACGCTCTACCTTGCCCAGGTAGATCTTGCCGATCTCGGCTTCCGCAGTGATGCTCAGGACGCGCTGGCGAGCAGCCTCGGCCGCTTCCTTGGTTTCACCGAAGATCTTGATCGAGCCATCGTCTTCGATATCGATCGAAGCCTTGGTTTCTTCACAGATCGCACGGATGGTCGCACCACCTTTACCGATCACATCACGGATCTTGTCGGTGTCGATCTTCATCGAGATCATGGTCGGAGCGTTGGCGGACAGTTCGCTACGGGACTGGCCGATCACCTGGTTCATCTGGCCGAGGATGTTCAGGCGCGCTTCCAGGGCCTGGCCCAGGGCGATTTCCATGATTTCTTCGGTGATGCCCTTGATCTTGATGTCCATCTGCAGCGCGGTGACGCCCTTGGCGGTACCGGCTACCTTGAAGTCCATGTCGCCCAGGTGGTCTTCGTCACCCAGGATGTCGGTCAGGACGGCGAACTTGTCACCTTCCTTCACCAGACCCATGGCGATACCGGCCACGGGTGCCTTCATCGGTACACCGGCGTCCATCAGGGCCAGGGAAGCACCGCAGACCGAAGCCATCGAACTGGAACCGTTGGACTCGGTGATTTCCGATACCACGCGGATGGTGTACGGGAAGTCGCTGTCGCTTGGCAGCATGGCCTGTACCGAACGACGGGCCAGACGGCCGTGGCCGATTTCACGACGGCCAGCGCCGCCCATGCGACCACATTCACCGACCGAGAACGGTGGGAAGTTGTAGTGCAGCATGAAGGCGTCTTTCTTTTCGCCTTCCAGGGTGTCCAGCAGTTGCGCGTCACGGGCGGTACCCAGCGTGGCCACGACCAGGGCCTGGGTTTCGCCACGGGTGAACAGGGCCGAACCGTGGGTCTTGGACAGAACGCCGACTTCGATGTTCAGCGGACGTACGGTGCGGTTGTCGCGACCGTCGATACGTGGCTTGCCGTTGACGATGTTTTCGCGAACGGTGCGGTATTCGATCTCGCCGAAAGCGGCCTTGACTTCACCGGCCGAAGGCTGGCCTTCCTCGCCCGACAGCTTGGCCACGACCTGCTCGCGCAGCTCGTCCAGGCGTGCATAACGCTCGGCCTTGACGGTGATGGTGTAGGCCTGGGAGATCGCTTCGCCGAACTCGGCGCGGATAGCGCCCAGCAGGTCGCTGGCTTCGGCTTGCGGAGCCCAGCTCCAGGCCGGCTTGGCGGCTTCGGCAGCCAGCTCCTTGACGGCCTGGATCACGGCCTGGAATTCGTCATGGGCGAACAGAACCGCGCCCAGCATCTGGTCTTCGGTCAGTTCCTTGGCTTCCGACTCAACCATCAGTACCGCTTCGGCGGTACCGGCCACGACCATGTCCAGGCTCGAGGCTTTCAGTTGTTCGTAGGTCGGGTTCAGCAGGTAACCGGTGCTTTCGTGGAAAGCCACGCGAGCGGCGCCGATCGGGCCGTCGAACGGAATACCGGAGATGGCCAGGGCAGCCGAGGTACCGATCATCGCCGCGATGTCCGGATCGGTCTTCTTGCTGGTGGAGACGACGGTGCAGACGACCTGCACTTCGTTCATGAAACCTTCAGGGAACAGCGGGCGGATCGGACGGTCGATCAGGCGCGAGGTCAGGGTCTCTTTCTCGGAAGGACGGCCTTCACGCTTGAAGAAGCCGCCAGGGATCTTGCCGGCAGCGTAGGTCTTTTCCTGGTAGTGCACGGACAGAGGGAAGAAGCCCTTGCCCGGATCGGCTTGCTTGGCGCCAACAACGGTCACCAGCACGCTGACGTCGTCGTCAACGGTGACCAGCACTGCGCCGGAGGCCTGGCGAGCGATGCGACCAGTCTCGAGGGTAACGGTCGACTGACCGAACTGGAATTTTTTGATTACCGGGTTCACGGTGTCCTACCTTCTTTGTGGCTCTTGGGGGAACTGGCTTCTTGCGAAATCCTTGGTCAGCACCGGGCATCGGCCCGGTTCTGGATCATTACGAAAACCGCCTGCGGGGCAGCTTTCGTAATGATCCGGCACTCCAGATAAAACTTGAGGCTGGGAGCCTGCCCCATGCCCGTGGGAAACCCACTGACACAGGACAGACAACCAACCTCTAGCACGATCGCTGGATCAGCGACGCAGGCCCAGACGACCGATCAGGGTGCTGTAGCGAGTCACGTCCTTGCCTTTCAGGTAGTCCAGCAGCTTGCGACGCTGGTTTACCATGCGGATCAGACCACGACGGGAGTGGTGGTCCTTGCCGTTGGCCTTGAAGTGACCTTGCAGCTTGTTGATGTTGGCGGTCAGCAGTGCAACTTGCACTTCTGGCGAACCAGTGTCACCAACGGCTTGCTGGTAGTCGGCAACGATTTGAGCTTTTTCTTCAACGCTGAGTGCCATGTGGCAATCCTTCTATCAGGAAACCATCCAGGGACGGTTTCAACAGGCCGGAGACAAATCCCCGCATTTATAAAAGAGTAGTGACCGTGCCTGTTGACAGCCACCCTCGTCCGGTCATTCTGACCGAATCAGTCGACGCGGCGCGATGCGCCCGTCTTCGCTCACTTCACCGATACCGATGAAGCGGCCGTTATGATCCTGTACCCGAACCATGCCGTACTTCGGCGCGTCCGGGGCACGTACTGGCTGGCCGTTGAGCCAGTAGAACGCACTGTGCTCGGAGAACTTGAGCAAAGGCCAATCCTGCAGGCCGCTGTCCGAGGGCATCAGGAAGCGGTCGACCGCCTCGTTGCCACCTTCGGCATGAACGGCTTCCAGCTCTTCGAGCGTCACCGTCTGGGCCAGGCTGAACGGTCCGGCCTGGGTCCGGCGCAGTTCGGCGACATAAGCACCGCAACCGAGCCGCTCACCGATATCCTCCACCAGGGTACGAATATAGGTGCCCTTGCTGCACTCCACCGCCAGTCGGGCAGTATCGCCTTCGCAGGCGAGCAATTCCAAGCGCGCAATAGTAACAGAACGCGGTTCGCGCTCCACTACTTCCCCTGCACGAGCCAACTTGTACAAAGGCTGTCCATCACGCTTGAGCGCCGAGTACATGGGCGGTATCTGACTGATTTCGCCCCGAAAATCCGGTAGGACCGCTTCGATATCGGCACGACCAACGGTCACCGGGCGGGTCTGCAGAACCTCGCCTTCGGCGTCCGCGGTGCTGGTGGTCTTGCCCAGTTGCATCAGGGTCTCATAACCCTTGTCGGAATCGAGCAGGTATTGCGAGAACTTGGTGGCCTCGCCGAAGCACAGCGGCAGCACGCCGGTCGCCAGCGGATCGAGGCTGCCAGTGTGGCCGGCCTTCTCGGCGTTGAGCAGCCAGCGAACCTTCTGCAGCGCCGCATTGGAGGTGAACCCCAGCGGCTTGTCCAGCAGGATGATACCGCTGACGTTGCGGCGGATACGTTTGACCTGAGCCACCGCTTACTCCCGACCGTCTTCTGGTTGGGCGGCCTGAGGGTCGCTGCCCTCGCCATGCAGGCTGTCTTCGGCCACGGCGCGCTCGATCAGGGCCGACAGATGGGCACCGCGGGCGACGCTCTCATCGTAGTGGAAGTGCAACTGCGGCACGCTGCGCAGCTTCATTTCACGGGCCAGTTGCATACGCAGGAAACCGGCCGCCGAGTTGAGCACCTTGATGCTCTGGGCGATCTCTTCCAGGTTGTCCTGGCCCATCACGGTGATATAGACCTTCGCGTGGCCGACGTCACGGCTGACGTCGACCGCGGTGATGGTGACCAGGCCGACGCGCGGATCCTTGACTTCACGACGGATCAACTGTGCCAGCTCGCGCTGCATCTGATCGCCGATACGTTGGGTACGGCTGTATTCTTTTGCCATGTCTTGTTACCTGTTACTGCCCCGGGGCGAAACCCTCGAGGTCTGAAAGCGGCAAACGCCCGGCCTGGCAGAAGCCGGACCGGGCGTTGCGTTTAGAGTCCGCTCGCGGCCTGCGCAGCACGGCTGCGGCAGGCCATCGCGGCTCTTGAAGCATGCGAGTCAGAGGCTGCGAGCAACCTGGACCTTCTCGAAGACTTCGATCTTGTCGCCGACCTTGACGTCGTTGTAGCTCTTCACGCCGATACCGCATTCCATGCCGGCACGCACTTCGGACGCGTCATCCTTGAAGCGGCGCAGGGACTCCAGCTCGCCTTCGAAGATCACGATGTCTTCACGCAGTACGCGGATCGGACGGTTACGGTGCACGCTACCCTCGATCACCATGCAGCCGGCGATTGCGCCGAACTTGGGCGAACGGAACACGTCGCGGACTTCGGCCACGCCCAGGATGTTCTCCCGTACGTCGCTGCCCAGCATACCGGTCAGGGCTTTCTTCACGTCTTCGATGATGTCGTAGATCACGTTGTAGTAACGCATATCCAGACCTTCCTGCTCGACGATCTTCCGTGCGCCGGCATCGGCACGCACGTTGAAGCCGAACAGCACGGCGTTGGAGGCCAGTGCCAGGTTGGCGTCGGACTCGGTGATACCACCGACACCGCCACCGACGACGCGCACTTGCACCTCATCGTTACCCAAACCGTTGAGCGCGCCTTGCAGCGCCTCCAGCGAACCACGGACGTCGGACTTGAGGACGATGTTAAGCGTCTTCTTCTCTTCCTGGCCCATGCTTTCGAAGATGTTTTCCAGCTTGCCGGCATGAGCGCGAGCCAGTTTGACTTCACGGAACTTGCCTTGGCGGAACAGCGCGACTTCACGGGCTTTCTTCTCGTCAGCCACCACGCTCATCTCGTCGCCCGCATCCGGGGTACCGTCCAGGCCGAGGATCTCGACCGGAATCGCCGGGCCGGCTTCCTTGATCGGCTTGCCGTTCTCGTCGAGCATGGCACGCACGCGGCCATAGTTCGAACCGACCAGGACCATGTCACCCTGACGCAGGGTACCGTCCTGAACCAGAACGGTCGCCACCGGACCACGGCCCTTGTCCAGACGCGACTCGACCACCACGCCACGGCCAGGAGCCGAAGGGGTCGCCTTGAGTTCCAGAACCTCGGCCTGCAGCAGCACCGCTTCGAGCAGTTCGTCGACGCCAGTACCGACTTTCGCCGACACCGGAACGAACGGCGTATCGCCACCCCAGTCTTCCGGGGTCACGCCGTGGGTCGCCAGCTCGCTGCGGATGCGATCGAGGTCGGCACCCGGCTTGTCGATCTTGTTCACCGCCACCACCAGCGGTACGCCGGCGGCCTGGGCGTGCTGGACCGCTTCGATGGTCTGTGGCATCACGCCGTCGTCGGCCGCGACCACCAGGATCACGATGTCGGTCGCCTTGGCACCACGGGCACGCATCGCGGTAAACGCGGCGTGGCCCGGGGTGTCGAGGAAGGTGACCATGCCGCGGTCGGTTTCCACGTGGTACGCACCGATGTGCTGGGTAATACCACCGGCTTCGCCAGCGGCCACCTTGGCACGACGGATGTAGTCGAGCAGCGAGGTCTTGCCGTGGTCAACGTGACCCATGACGGTCACGACTGGCGCGCGGGAGAATTCCTCACCTTCGAACTTCAGCGACTCGGCCAGGGAATCTTCCAGGGCGGTGTCGCTGACCAGGGTCACCTTGTGGCCCAGTTCCTCGGCAACCAGTTGGGCAGTTTCCTGGTCCAGAACCTGGTTGATCGTCGCCGGAGTACCCAGCTTGAACATGAACTTGATGATTTCGGCAGCCTTGACCGACATCTGCTGGGCCAGGTCGGCCACAGTGATGGTCTCGCCGATCTTCACGTCACGGACCACAGGACCGGTAGGGTTCTGGAAACCGTGAACGTTGCGTTTCTTCGGCTTGGCCTTGCCACCGCCGCGACCGCCACGACGGAAGCCATCGCTTTCCTCGTCGGTGGTACGTGGGGCAACACGAACGGCCGGAGCCTTTTCCTTGACCGAAGCGCGGTGCGGAGCGTTCTTGCGCTCGCCGTCGCCACGACGATTCTCGTCGCCACGGGACTTGTCGGAGCGACGCGGCTCTTCGCGCTTGCGCTCGGCAGCCGGCGCAGGCGCGGCAACCGGCGCTTCACGCACAGGCTCGTCGATCTCGACCGGAGCGGCAACCGCTTCGACCACAGGCTCGACCACAGGGGCAGGCGCAGGCTGGCGACGCGCTTCTTCTTCGGCGCGACGCTTGGCTTCTTCTTCCGCCTTCTGACGGGCCGCATTTTCTACGGCGCGACGTTCTTCCTGCTCGCGCTTGCGCTCGGCTTCGATTTCTTCCGGGCTGCGCTGTACGAAGACTTTCTTCTTGCGTACTTCAACACTGATGCTCTTGCTGCCGGCAACACGCAGGGTACTGGTGGTTTTGCGCTGCAAGGTGATCTTGCGCGGTTCTTCCACTTTCGCCTTGTGGCTGCTCTTCAGGTGAGTCAGCAGCGACTGCTTCTCGCTGTCGCTCACATGTTCCTCGGCGGCGGTGTGCGGCAGACCTGCCTCACGCATCTGCTGCAACAGGCGCTCTACCGGTGTTTTGACCTCATCGGCCAGTTGTTTCACCGTGACTTGCGTCATGCACTTCTCTCCTCAGGCCGCGCCTAATTACTCGAACCAGTGGGCTCGGGCGGCCATGATCAACTTGCCGGCACGATCATCGTCGATGCCGTCGATGTCGAGCAGGTCGTCAATCGACTGCTCGGCCAGGTCTTCGCGGGTAATGACGCCGCGCACCGCCAGTTCCATCGCCAAATCCTTGTCCATACCCTCAAGCGAGAGCAGGTCTTCGGCCGGATGGGCGTCTGCCAGCTTTTCCTCTGTAGCGATGGCTTTGGTCAACAGGCGATCCTTGGCACGAGCGCGAAGCTCGTTGACGATTTCCTCGTCAAAGCCGTCGATGTTGAGCATCTCTTCCAACGGTACGTAGGCAATTTCTTCCAGGCTGGTGAAACCTTCATCGACCAGCACCTGTGCCAGCTCTTCGTCGACTTCCAGCTCGTCGATGAAGTTGCGCAGGATGTCACCGGTTTCTGCCTGTTGTTTAGCCTGGATGTCCGACTCGGTCATCACGTTCAGGGTCCAGCCGGTCAGCTGGCTGGCCAGACGCACGTTCTGACCGCCGCGGCCAATGGCCTGGGCCAGGTTGTCGGCACCCACGGCGATGTCCATCGCATGGGCGTCTTCGTCAACGATGATCGCCGCGACTTCAGCCGGCGACATGGCGTTGATGACGAACTGCGCCGGGTTGTCGTCCCACAGCACGATATCCACACGCTCGCCACCCAGCTCGCCGGAGACGGCCTGGACGCGCGAACCACGCATGCCGATGCACGCGCCCTGCGGGTCGATACGCTTGTCCTTGGAGCGGACAGCGATCTTGGCACGCGAGCCCGGGTCACGGGACGCCGCCATCACCTCGATCAGCCCTTCGGCGATCTCGGGCACTTCGATACGGAACAGCTCGATCAGCATTTCCGGCGCGGTACGCGACAGGATCAGCTGAGGACCGCGGTTCTCGGTGCGGATTTCCTTGAGCAGTGCACGAACCCGTACACCGACGCGGAAAGTCTCGCGGGAAATGATGTCTTCACGCGCCAGCAGCGCCTCGGCGTTGTTGCCCAGGTCAACGATGACGTTGTCGCGGGTGACCTTCTTCACGGTACCGGAGATGATTTCGCCCAGGCGCTCGCGGTAGGCATCGACCACCTGCGCACGCTCGGCTTCGCGAACCTTCTGCACAATGACTTGCTTGGCGGTCTGGGCAGCGATGCGACCGAACTCGATGGACTCGATCTTCTCCTCGACGACATCGCCAACCTTGGCACCCGGATGGGTCAGAGCCACCTTGCTTGGCCAGGTCTCGATCGCCGGATCGTCAAGATCGGCTTCCTCGACCACAGTCCAACGACGGAAAGTCTCATAGGAACCGGTGTGGCGGTTGATTTCCACACGCAGGTCAACTTCGTCTTCAAAGCGTTTCTTGGTAGCAGTCGCCAGAGCAATCTCCAGCGCCTCAAAAATCACGCCTGCCGGTACACCCTTTTCATTGGATACCGACTCAACAACCAGCAATACTTCTTTGCTCATCGTACGCCTCGCCTTTCGCAAGCCATTGGATCCGCGGGATCCGCGTCTCAGTCAAAACTGGGAATAATGTTGGCCTTGTCGATCAAATCGATCGGCAACAGGAACTCGTGGTCATCTACCTGCACCACGACGTCCTGCTCTTCCACTCCACGCAGAAGGCCCTGAAAGTTGCGTCGTCCCTCGAAAGGCGAGCGCAGCCTTATTTTCACTTGTTCGCCGGCATGCGAGGCAAACTGTTCAAGGGTGAACAGCGGGCGTTCCATGCCAGGAGAGGAAACTTCAAGGGTGTATTCAGTGGAAATCGGATCTTCGACATCCAGCACGCCACTGATCTGGCGACTGACGATGGCGCAGTCATCCACCAGAACACCACCCTCTTTATCGATATAAACGCGCAACACGGAATGGCGGCCTTGAGCGGAAAACTCGATACCCCAGCATTCATAGCCCAGGGCCACGACCACCGGGGCCAGCAAGGCCTGCAACTGTTCTAGCTTGCTCGACACCTGAACCCCTCGTGCATGATGTGCATGCGATTTAAGAAAACAAAAAATGGGCGAATCGCCCATCCCTGAAATGCCGTCGAAATGCGGCATCGATTGTGTCCAGCTAACAAAAAGCCCCTGAAAAGGGGCTCCGCTAAAACTGGTTGCGGGGGCCGGATTTGAACCGACGACCTTCGGGTTATGAGCCCGACGAGCTACCAGGCTGCTCCACCCCGCGACAAAGCTGGGGCAAAAGTATACGACTGATCCCTTTTTGGGTCAATGTAACCTTCCACCTACAAGAAAGCCCGCAACAGCGGGCTCTCCTGATAATTGGTACCGAGAAGGGGACTCGAACCCCTACACCCTATGGGCACAACCACCTCAAGGTTGCGTGTCTACCAATTCCACCACCTCGGCAATACAACGTTTACAGCATGAAACCCGTTTTACTTCTGCTCTGGAGCTTGAGGTACATCGCCTGCCGGAGTGGCCGACTTCTGCTCCTGGAGCACCGGTACATCATCAGATGCCGGCTTTTGCTTTGGTGCTTCCAACACTGCCGGGCTTGGCAGACCTGCTTGAGTCAGCTGGTGAGCTTTCTCTTTAGCAAAGTATCCTAACCCTAAGCTGGTTATGAAGAAACCTGCGGCAAGTATAGCAGTAAACTTACTAAGAAAGGTAGAGGAACCTTGGCTTCCGAACACAGTATTTGAAGCACCTGCGCCGAAAGATGCACCAGCTTCCGCACCTTTACCCTGTTGCAGCAGTACGAGAGCAACAACTCCCAGTGCAGCCAACAGATGAAGAACGACTACGATCGTTTCCAGCATTTCTCAGTTTCCCGCAGCGCGACAAATCGCACCGAATTCATCTGCATTCAGGGAAGCCCCACCAATGAGCCCCCCATCGATATCCGGCATGCCGAACAGTTCGACCGCATTGGCCGCCTTCACGCTGCCGCCGTACAGAAGCCGCACACCTTGAGCGACTTCGGAATTCTCTGCCGCCAACTGCGCGCGAATGGCTGCATGCACATCCTGCGCCTGTTGCGGCGAAGCTGTCAGCCCGGTACCAATGGCCCAGACCGGCTCGTAAGCGATGACAGCCTTGGCAAAAGCACCGACACCCAACTCTTCGATGATGCTGCCCAACTGACGCGAAACCACTTCCAGCGTCTTGCCGGCTTCACGCTGCGCCTGGGTTTCCCCTACACACAACACCGGAATCAGCCCGCAAGCCTGCGCTGCCGCAAACTTGCGATTGAGCATCCGATCGGTCTCGCCCATTATCTGGCGACGTTCAGAGTGCCCAACCAGCACCAGGGAACAACCTGCATCGACCAACTGGCTCGGTGCGATCTCACCTGTCAAGGCGCCTTGCATGGATTCCACTGCAGAGTTCTGCGCGCCGACCGAAATCGACTTGCCCTTCAAACCATCGACCACTTGGGTGATATGCAAGCAAGGCGGGAATACCGCAACATCAACACCGCTCGGCAGGGCCAGATTCCGCAGCCCCTTGATCAGCTCAGCGACGCTGGCGCGGGTACCGTGCATTTTCCAGTTACCAGCTACCAGGGGGCGACGCATGCTCTACCTCGCGGGTTAAAGTGGGCGCAGATATTACCCAACCAGATCATCACTGGCAAGCCAAATTCAGGCACAAACTTCAGCAACCAGTTTTGCCAGCCCTTCGGCATGCCCACGAACGGACGCTTCGTCCTCGCCTTCGACCATCACACGCACCAGCGGCTCGGTCCCCGACTTGCGCAACAGTACCCGACCACGACCGTTCATGGCCTCGGTGACGCGCTCGCATTCGGCCACCACCTGCGGGTGCTTGACCGGGTCGACACCACCGCCAAAACGCACGTTGACCAGCACCTGTGGGCATTTGCGCACAACCTGGCGCGCCTCGGCCAGGGTCTCGCCACGACGACGCAACGCCAGCAGCACCTGCAGCGCCGCAATGATCGCGTCACCCGTGGTGTTGTGATTCAGGCACAGGATATGCCCCGAGTTCTCGCCACCGACCAGCCAGTCGCGCTCGAGCAGTTCGGCGATCACATAACGGTCGCCGACATTGGCGCGCACGAACGGAATATCCAGCTCCTTCAGCGCCAGTTCCATTCCGAGGTTGCTCATCAGCGTGCCGACCACGCCACCGTTGAGCTTGCCGCGCTCGGCCAGGTCACGGGCAATGATGAACACCAGTTCATCGCCATCGACCACCGTACCGGTGTGATCGACCATCAGCACCCGGTCGCCATCACCGTCGAAGGCGATGCCGAGGTCAGCCTGCTCGGCCAGCACCGCGGCCTGCAACGGCTTGATGTGGGTCGAGCCGCAGTTGTCGTTGATGTTCAGCCCGTTGGGCTGCACCGACAGCGCGGTGACCTGCGCGCCCAGCTCGCGGAAAACGCTGGGCGCCACCTTGTAGGTCGCACCGTGGGCGCAATCGAGCACAATCTTCAGGTTGGACAGCTTGGTGCCGGTCGGCACGCTGCCCTTGCAGAATTCGATGTAGCGACCGGCCGCGTCGTTGATCCGCGAAACCTTGCCGAGCCTTTCCGATTCGACCACGGTCATCGGCGCATCGAGCAGTTCCTCGATCATCAGCTCGACTTCATCCGGCAGCTTGGTGCCTTCGCCGGAGAAGAACTTGATGCCGTTGTCGTCATGGGGGTTGTGCGAAGCACTGATGACGATCCCCGCCTCGGCGTGGAACGTACGGGTCAGGTAGGCGATGGCCGGGGTCGGCATCGGCCCCAGCAGCATCACGTCGGCGCCCGCTGCGGAGAGACCGGCCTCCAGGGCGGATTCGAACATGTAGCCGGAGATCCGGGTGTCCTTGCCAACCAGGACGCGACAGGTGCCCTGCTTGCGGAACGCCATACCGGCGGCCCAGCCCAGCTTGAGCATGAAATCAGGGGTGATCGGATACTGTCCGACGCGGCCCCGAATACCGTCGGTGCCGAAATATTTCTTCTTCATACGTGCTCCATCGTTCTTATTCGGCAGCTTCAACCGCAGCGAGCATCTTGACCACGTCGGCCGTTTCGGCCACATCGTGGACGCGCAGGATCCGCGCGCCCTTGCTCATCGCCAACGCCGCCAGGGCCAGGCTGCCATACAGGCGCTCACCCACCGGTCGCCCCAGTGTCAGGCCTATCATGCTCTTTCGCGAAACACCCACCAACAGCGGCCGACCCAGCACGTGCAACTGCTCCATATGCTTGAACAGGCTCAGGTTGTGCTCCAGGGTTTTCGCAAAGCCGAATCCCGGGTCCAGGACAATCCGCTCGGCAGGAATTCCCGCGGCTTCACACTCACGCATACGCTCGACGAGAAACGCCTGCACTTGCTGCGTGACGTTGTCGTAGTGCGGGTTGTCCTGCATGTCGCCAGGTTCGCCGAGCATGTGCATCAGGCACACCGGCAAACCGGTAGCCGCTGCCGCGTCCAGGGCACCGTCGCGCTGCAGCGAGCGTACGTCGTTGATCAGGCCGGCACCGAGACGCGCGGTTTCACGCATCACCGCCGGCGTCGAGGTGTCGACCGAGATGATCACATCCAGCTCACGGTGGATGCGCTCGACGATCGGCGCCACCCGCTCCAGTTCTTCCAGCGGCGAAACGACCCGCGCACCCGGCCGGGTCGATTCACCACCGACATCGATCAGCGTAGCACCGGCCTGGACCATGCCTTCGGCATGCCGTAACGCCGCGTCCACCTGGCTGAAGCGCCCGCCATCGGAAAAGGAATCGGGGGTAACGTTGAGAATGCCCATGACATGCGTCCGGGCCAAATCAAGAACCCGGTTGCCGCAAGGCAACCGGGTCGAGGACTGAACAGAAGTCATTTCAAACCTTAGTGATCAGCCGCAGGGCCGCCAATCGGAGCTTCAGGACGCTCGTTCTTCACCACCGGAGGCGTGGTGCCCGAAGAGCCCGAACCACCCCAGTCACGCGGCTCGCGTGGAGTACGACCGGCCATGATGTCGTCGATCTGGTCGGCATCGATGGTCTCGTACTTCATCAGCGCATCGGCCATGGCGTCGAGCTTGTCGCGGTTGTCGGTGAGGATCTGCTTGGCCGTGCCGTAGCACTGGTCAATGATGCTGCGCACCTCGGAGTCGATCAGCTTGGCCGTCTCGCCGGAGAAGCTGGCGTTCTGGCCACCACCGCCACGACCCAGGAACACTTCCTGATCTTCCTCGGCATACATCAGCGGACCAAGCTTCTCGGACAGGCCCCACTTGGTGACCATGTTCCGGGCAATCTGGCTGGCGCGCATGATGTCGTTGGAGGCACCGGTGGTCACACCGTCGAAGCCCAGGGTCATCTCCTCGGCGATACGACCGCCGTACAGCGAGCAGATCTGGCTGATCAGCGCGCGCTTGGACAGGCTGTAGCGATCCTCTTCCGGCAGGAACATGGTCACACCCAGCGCGCGACCGCGCGGAATGATCGAAACCTTGTACACCGGGTCATGCTCGGGAACCAGACGGCCGACGATGGCGTGACCGGCCTCGTGATACGCGGTGTTCTGCTTTTCCTTCTCGGACATGACCATGGTCTTGCGCTCGGCGCCCATCATGATCTTGTCCTTGGCCAGCTCGAACTCCTTCATTTCGACGATGCGCTTGCTGGCGCGGGCGGCGAACAGGGAGGCCTCGTTGACCAGGTTGGCCAGGTCGGCACCGGAGAAACCCGGGGTACCACGGGCAATCACGGCAGGCGCGACGTCGTCACCGACCGGCACCTTGCGGATATGCACCTTGAGAATCTGCTCGCGACCGCGGATATCCGGCAGGCCGACCACCACCTGGCGGTCGAAACGGCCGGGACGCAGCAGCGCCGGGTCGAGCACGTCGGGACGGTTGGTCGCGGCGATGACGATGATGCCGTCATTCATTTCGAAACCATCCATCTCCACCAGCAACTGGTTGAGGGTCTGCTCGCGCTCGTCGTGACCGCCACCCATGCCGGCGCCACGATGGCGACCCACGGCGTCGATCTCGTCGATGAAAATGATGCACGGTGCGTGTTTCTTTGCCTGCTCGAACATGTCGCGCACGCGGCTGGCACCCACGCCGACGAACATTTCGACGAAGTCGGAACCGGAAATGGTGAAGAACGGCACTTTCGCCTCACCGGCGATGGCCTTGGCCAGCAGGGTCTTACCGGTACCCGGAGGGCCGACCATCAGCACGCCGCGGGGAATACGACCGCCCAGACGCTGGAACTTGCCCGGATCACGCAGGAACTCGACCAGCTCGCCAACCTCTTCCTTGGCCTCGTCGCAACCGGCGACGTCGGCCAGGGTGGTTTTCACCTGGTCTTCGGACAGCAGGCGCGCCTTGCTCTTGCCGAAGCTCATCGGCCCGCCCTTGCCGCCCGCACCGCCCTGCATCTGGCGCATGAAGAACATGAACACCGCGATGATCACCAGAATCGGGAAACTGGCCACCAGCAACTGGGTCCAGATGCTCTGCTGCTCAGGCTGCTTGCCTTCGATCACGACGTGGTTGTCGACCAGGTCGCCGATCAGGCCGTTGTCCTGGATCGCCGGACGAATGGTCTTGAAGCTGTCGCCATCGTTGCGCTTGCCGGTAATCACATAGCCATCCACGGCGACGCGCTCGACCTTGCCGTCCTTGACCTGCTGGATGAAGTCGGAATAGTTGAGGGTCTGTGGCTCGTTAGGGCTGGAGAAGTTGTTCATCACCGTCACCAGGACGGCCGCGATGATCAACCACAGGATCAGATTCTTTGCCATATCGTTCAATTAAGTGCCCTCTGAAGCCAGCTCCGCTTGTGGCGCGCGCTTCGCATGAAATTCACCGGCGTAACTTACTACATTACCTACAGCTGCGCAGGAGCCGTCTGTAACCCTTTGTGAAACATTGACTACACAATATTCGCTTATGTTCACGAGGCGAAATGCGAATTTCCTATTGCCCAGCCCAAAAAACCTATTACTCGGTATCGCGTCCGCGGAAACCACGCCCCAGCAGGTACTGCTCGCGGGAACGATCGCGGGACGAACTCGGCTTGCGCATCTGCACCTTCTCGAACATCTTGCGCACGTTCTTGTGGTACTCGTCGAAGCCTTCGCCCTGGAAGATCTTGATCAGAAAATCACCACCAGGGCGCAACACACGCCCCGCCAGGTCCAGCGCCAGCTCGCAAAGGAACATCGAGCGCGGCATATCCACAGCGGGCGTACCACTCATATTGGGGGCCATATCGGAAATCACAAGGTCCACCTCGGAATTTCCGACCGCCTCGAGGATTTGCGCCAGCACGGCGTCCTCGGTGAAGTCGCCCTTGATGAAGGTCACGTCGGGAATGGCGTCCATATCCAGGATATCGGAGGCGATCAGGCGACCCTGGCCACCAATCAGACGACTGGTCACCTGCGACCAGCCACCCGGCGCCGCGCCAAGGTCGATCACGCTCATGCCCGGACGGATCAGCCGGTCCTTCTCCTGGATCTCCAGCAGCTTGTAGCTGGCACGGGAACGATAGCCGTCCTTTTGCGCCATTTTGACGAATGGGTCGTTGAAATGCTCTTTCAGCCAGTTATGGCTGGTCTTGGAACGGGCCACGGGCCACCTCGAAAAATAGATTAACTGGGCGGTCCCGGACTCGCTCGGGTAAACTAGCCGCCATTTTTTTACCAGATCAGACGCAGGGGTCAGATTATGCCGCTCACTCAAGAGCAGAAGAAACAGTACAAATCCATTGGCCACCATCTGAAACCAGTATTGACTGTGGCTGACAACGGTTTGACTGAAGGTGTGCTAGCCGAACTCGAGCGCGCCCTGAACGACCACGAGCTGATCAAGGTCAAGCTCAACATCCTAGATCGCGAGCAACGCCAGGCGCACATCGCGGAACTGTGCAAGGTCGGCAAGGCGGACCTGGTTCAGGTCATCGGCAAGATGGCACTGATTTATCGCCGCAACTTCGACGTCAACAAGCAACTGTCGAACGTTCACCGCTACAAGTGATACCCGGCAGGGTCAAGGGTACGCTTCGCGTGCCCTGCCACCCTCGCCCGGCACGGGCTGCAGCACCAGCACCAGGCCGGACAGGCCGAGCACCAGGTAACTGAACAACTGCCAGCGCAAGGCTTGCGGCTGCCAGTAACGCACCGCGAAATACATCGCGCACGCATACCAGCCCATCAACAGCAATTGCCCACGGGTATCGCGCCACAGGCTCGACCGACCTTCGGCAAAAACCAGCACCAGGACCTGCACGGTCACGCAGACCACTGCAAATCCCACCAACAGGACGCCCAACTGAGCACCGATCTCCTCGATCAGCAACGGAGCCAGGCCGATTTGCGCAAGGACCGGCAACAGCCCCACATGCAATAACCACAAGCCGCCGACCCAGAGCATCTGGGCCAGCTGCCAGAGCATGGCGCCCGCGCGTAGCGGGCGTCTGCGCTCAGATGTGACGGACTGCGACAATCTCGTACTCGATCACGCCACCCGGCGTCTTGACGGTCACGACATCGCCTTCTTCCTTGGCGATTAGGGCACGGGCGATGGGGGAAACCACCGAGATCTTGCCCTGTTTGATGTCAGCTTCATCCTCACCCACGATGTGATAGGTCACGCTCTCGTCGGTCTCGACGTTGGCGATCTCCACCGTGGTGCCGAAAATCACCTTGCCGGTGTGCGGAATAGTCGTGACATCGATGATCACCGCGTTCTGCAGACGACCTTCGATATCGCGGATCCGCGCCTCGACCATACCCTGCTGCTCGCGGGCAGCATGGTATTCGGCGTTTTCCTTCAGGTCACCCAACTCGCGGGCCGTGCCGATGTCCTGGCTCAGCTTGGGACGGACGACCTTGGTCAGGTGAGCGTGCTCATCTTCCAGGGCTTTGGCACCCTGAACAGTCATGGGGTACTTGGTTATGCTCATGCCTTCAATCCTGCGTGTAGATCCTGCAAGCGACGCACGGTCTTCTCGGGACCGAACTTGAGCGCTTCGCAGATGGCTTCGCCAGCAGCAATGGTGGTTGTGCAGTAGATCTTGTGCTGCAGCGCGTTACGACGAATGGAGTACGAGTCGGCAATCGACTGGCGACCTTCGGTCGTGTTGATGATCAGGGTGACTTCGTCATTCTTGATCATGTCCACGACGTGCGGACGGCCTTCGGTCACCTTGTTGACCCGGCGCACTTTCAGGCCTGCCGCCTCGATCACCTTGGCAGTACCGGCGGTCGCCACCACTTCGAAGCCCAAGTTGATCAGATCACGGGCCACGCCTGCAACCAGTGGCTTGTCGTCGTCACGCACGCTGATGAACGCGGTACCGCCGGTCGGCAGCACTTCGCTGGCCCCCATCTGCGCCTTGGCGAAAGCTTCGCCGAAGGTATCGCCAACCCCCATCACCTCACCGGTGGACTTCATCTCAGGGCCGAGGATCGGGTCGACGCCTGGGAATTTGGCGAATGGGAACACCGCCTCTTTCACACTGTAGAAGTTCGGGATGATTTCCTTGGTGAAGCCCAGTTCCTTCAGGGTCTTACCGGCCATCACGCGGGCGGCGATCATGGCCAGGGACACACCGATGCACTTCGACACGAACGGCACGGTACGCGAGGCACGCGGGTTCACTTCGATGACGTAGATGTCTTCGCCCTGCAGGGCCAGTTGCACGTTCATCAGGCCGACCACGCCCAGCTCCAGGGCCATTTTCTTGACCTGTTCGCGCATCTCGTCCTGGATGTGCGCCGGCAGCGAGTACGGTGGCAGCGAGCACGCGGAGTCACCGGAGTGAACGCCGGCCTGCTCGATGTGCTGCATGATCGCGCCGATCACCACGTCGGTGCCGTCGCTGACCGCGTCCACATCCATCTCGATGGCGCAGTTGAGGAAGTGATCGAGCAGGACCGGGCTGTCGTTCGACACCTGGACCGCTTCACGCAGGTAGCGCTTGAGCTCTTCCTCTTTGTAGACGATTTCCATCGCCCGGCCGCCCAGAACGTAGGACGGACGCACCACCAGCGGATAGCCGATCCTGCTGGCCGCACGCACGGCTTCGTCTTCGCTGCGCACGGTGGCATTCGGCGGCTGACGCAGGTTCAGGCGCTCGACCATCTGCTGGAAGCGCTCACGGTCTTCGGCACGGTCGATGGCGTCGGGGCTGGTGCCGATGATCGGTACGCCGGCCGCTTCCAGGGCACGCGCCAGTTTCAGCGGAGTCTGGCCGCCGTACTGGACGATCACGCCTTTGGGCTTCTCGACGCGGACGATTTCCAGCACGTCTTCCAGGGTCACCGGCTCGAAGTACAGGCGATCGGAGGTGTCGTAGTCGGTGGAAACGGTTTCCGGGTTGCAGTTGACCATGATGGTCTCGTAGCCGTCATCGCGCAGCGCCAGTGCCGCGTGTACGCAGCAGTAGTCGAACTCGATGCCCTGACCGATACGGTTCGGGCCGCCACCCAGGATGATGATCTTGTCGCGGGTCGATGGGTTGGCCTCGCACTCTTCCTCATAGGTCGAGTACAGGTAGGCGGTGTCGGTGGCGAACTCGGCCGCGCAGGTGTCGACGCGCTTGTAGACCGGGAACACTTCCAGCTTCTGGCGGTGGGTACGCAGGTTCTTCTCGGTCACGCCCAGCAGCTTGGCCAGACGCTGGTCGGAGAAGCCCTTGCGCTTGAGGCGGAACATCAGGTCACGGTCGATGGCGGCCATACCCAGGGTCTTGACGCGCTCTTCTTCCTTGACCAGGTCCTCGATCTGCACCAGGAACCAGGGGTCGATCATGTTCATGCCGAAGATTTCTTCGACGCTCAGACCGGCGCGGAAGGCGTCCGCCACGTACCAGATACGCTCGGCGCCCGGCACGGTCAGTTCGCGCTTGAGCACGCTCATGCTTTCCGGATTGCTCAGGTCGACTTTCTCGTCCAGGCCGCAGACGCCCACTTCCAGGCCGCGCAGGGCTTTCTGCAGGGACTCCTGGAAGGTCCGGCCGATGGCCATGACTTCACCCACCGACTTCATCTGGGTGGTCAGGCGCGCATCGGCCTGGCCGAATTTTTCGAAGGCGAAGCGTGGCAGCTTGGTGACGACGTAGTCGATCGACGGCTCGAAGGACGCCGGGGTCTTGCCGCCGGTGATGTCGTTCGACAGTTCGTCCAGGGTGTAGCCCACAGCCAGCTTGGCGGCGACCTTGGCGATCGGGAAGCCGGTGGCCTTCGAAGCCAGCGCCGAGGAACGCGATACCCGCGGGTTCATCTCGATGACGACCATGCGGCCGGTGTTCGGGCAGATACCGAACTGGACGTTGGAACCACCGGTTTCCACGCCGATCTCGCGCAGTACCGCCAGGGAGGCGTTACGCAGGATCTGGTATTCCTTGTCGGTCAGGGTCTGGGCCGGCGCCACGGTGATCGAGTCACCGGTGTGCACGCCCATCGGGTCGAAGTTCTCGATGGAGCAGACGATGATGCAGTTGTCCTTTTTGTCGCGGACAACTTCCATTTCGTATTCTTTCCAGCCGATCAGCGATTCGTCGATCAGCAGTTCCTTGGTCGGCGACAGGTCCAGGCCACGGGCACAGATTTCTTCGAACTCTTCACGGTTGTAGGCGATGCCGCCACCGGTGCCGCCCATGGTGAAGGACGGACGGATGATGCACGGGAAGCCGAGCTTCTCGAGGACCGCATTGGCCTCTTCCATGCTGTGGGCGATACCGGAACGCGGGCATTCCAGGCCGATGGACTTCATCGCCTTGTCGAAACGCGAACGGTCTTCGGCCTTGTCGATGGTGTCGGCGTTGGCGCCGATCATCTCCACGCCGAACTTCTCCAGCACGCCTTCGCGCTCCAGGTCCAGGGCGCAGTTCAGGGCGGTCTGGCCACCCATGGTTGGCAGCAGGGCGTCCGGACGCTCCTTCTCGATGATCTTGGCCACGGTGCGCCACTTGATCGGCTCGATGTAGGTCGCATCCGCCATGGCCGGGTCGGTCATGATGGTCGCCGGGTTGGAGTTCACCAGGATGACGCGGTAGCCCTCTTCGCGCAGGGCTTTACAGGCCTGGGCGCCGGAGTAGTCGAATTCGCAGGCCTGGCCGATGACGATCGGGCCGGCACCGAGAATCAGGATGCTTTTAATGTCTGTACGTTTTGGCATGGGTTTGTCACTCAAATCCGCGGGTCAGTCGGCAAGCCGTTGAACAATCCTTGAAGTTGCCGAGGGGGCCTCCGCGTGGCGGGGCCGCCCTGGGCGTTCAGGCAATCAACGACGCTTGGCCATCTCATTGATGAAGCGATCGAACAGCGGTGCCACGTCGTTCGGGCCCGGGCTGGCTTCAGGGTGGCCCTGGAAGCTGAACGCGCTCTTGTCGGTGCGCTCGATGCCTTGCAGCGAGCCGTCGAACAGCGACTTGTGGATAGCCCGGACATTGCCTGGCAGGGTCGCTTCGTCCACGGCGAAACCGTGGTTCTGGCTGGTGATCATGACGACACCGGTGTCCAGGTCCTGTACCGGGTGGTTGGCACCGTGGTGGCCGTGCCCCATCTTGATGGTCTTGGCACCGGAGGCCAGGGCCAGCAATTGGTGACCCAGGCAGATGCCGAACACCGGAATGTCGGTTTCCAGGATTTCCTTGATGGCCTGGATCGCATAGTCGCAAGGCTCCGGATCGCCAGGGCCGTTGGACAGGAACACGCCATCCGGGTTGAGGGCCAGGGCTTGGCTCGCAGGCGCCTGGGCTGGCAGCACGGTGACGCGGCAGCCGCGCTCGACCAGCATGCGCAGGATGTTCGACTTGATGCCGTAGTCGTAGGCCACGACGTGGTAAGGCAGGTCGGCGGCATCGATGGTCGCGTGACTGTCGGTCTTCAGTTCCCAGACGGTCGAACGCCACTCGTAGGCTTCCCTGGTGCTGACGACTTTCGCCAGGTCCATGCCCTTCAGGCCCGGGAAGCCGCGCGCTGCGGCGATGGCCGCTTCCTCGGTGATGTTGTCACCGGCCAGGATGCAGCCGTTCTGCGAGCCTTTTTCACGCAGGATGCGGGTCAGGCGACGGGTGTCGATACCGGCGATGGCCACGACATTGTTGGCCTTCAGGTAGTCAGACAGGGACAGGGTGTTACGCCAGTTGCTCGCCACCAGCGGCAAGTCGCGGATGACCAGGCCGGCCGACCATACACGGTTGGACTCGGCGTCTTCCGGCGTGGTGCCGGTGTTGCCGATGTGCGGGTAGGTCAGGGTAACGATCTGTTGGGCGTAGGAAGGATCGGTAAGGATTTCCTGATAGCCGGTCATTGCGGTGTTGAACACCACCTCACCAACGGTCTGGCCGTCGGCTCCAATGGCTTCGCCGCGAAAAATGCTGCCATCAGCAAGGGCAAGTATGGCTGGCTTAGTCAAGAAGACCTCCCGTAAATAAAGCCTGAAAGGGCGATCGCAGGTTGTAAAAAAGCGGAGTGACGTATGGACACGTCACCCCGCTTCTTTCACTGAATTATTCTGCGCGCTTTTAGTGGACACACTAAAGCTGTAGCTTACAGAAAAATGCTTTTTTAATCCACCGCTAATGAGCCTTGAAGGCCAGGAAATGCGACAGGACGTCGCCAAGCGGTTTGAGAGGCATGCGCCCGCTCCTGTCACACCCCTGCCGGAGCGCGACTTGCCCGCGAAAGCGACCCCGAGGCCGCTAAAAGCTTCGCGGGCAAGCCCTGCTCCTACAAGAACGAGGCGCACCAGAAACAGGTGTCCGCCCTGACATCAATGCAGGTCGAGCACATCCTGCATGTCGTACAGCCCGGCCGCCTTGCCATCCAGCCACAGCGCCGCACGCACGGCTCCCTTGGCGAACGTCATGCGGCTCGAGGCCTTGTGGGTGATTTCCAGGCGCTCACCCTCGGTCGCAAACAAGACGGTGTGATCGCCCACCACGTCACCACCGCGCACGGTGGCAAAGCCGATGGTGTCACGCGCCCGCGCGCCGACATGACCTTCACGCCCATAGACCGCGACCTTTTGCAGGTCACGCTCCAGCGTATCGGCAATCACCTCGCCCATGCGCATGGCCGTCCCCGAAGGCGAGTCGACCTTGTGCCGGTGATGAGTCTCGATGATCTCGATGTCCGCATCCTCGCCCAGCACGCGGGCGGTCAGTTCCAGCAGTTTCAGCGACAGGTTGACGCCCACGCTGAAGTTGGCGGCGAAGACGATCGGAATGTCCTTGCCCGCCTCCACCAGCAACTGTTTCTGCTCGGCCGTCAGGCCGGTGGTACCGATGACCATGGCCTTGCCGGCCTTGCGGCAGAACGCCAGGTTCTTCAGCATCACTTCCGGCAGGGTGAAGTCGATCAATACATCGAACTCTTGCGCCACCTTCTCCAGGGCATCGGACAACGGCACGCCGATACGCCCCAGGGAAGCCAGCTCACCGGCATCGGCGCCAACCAGCGAACTGCCCGGACGCACCACGGCCGCCGTCAGGCCGGCAACCGGCACCTGCTGCTGTACCGCCTCGACCAGGATCTTGCCCATGCGCCCGGCGGCACCCATCACAGCTATACGTCGCATAAACGCTCCTTACAGGTCGCCGAAGAAGCGCTTCATGCCCTCGAACCAACCGCTGGCCTTGGGCGAATGGGAGCTGTCGACATCCAGCGAAGCGCGGAATTCTTCCAGCAGCTCGCGCTGACGACGGCTCAGGTTCACGGGCGTCTCGACGGCCACGCGGCACATCAGGTCGCCCGCCCCACCGCCACGCACCGGCGCCACACCCTTGCCGCGCAGACGGAACTGCTTGCCGGTCTGGGTGCCCTCCGGAATCTTCAGCTTGACCCGGCCATCGAGGGTCGGCACTTCCAGCTCGCCCCCCAGGGCCGCATCGACGAAGCTGATCGGCACCTCGCAGTACAGATGCTTGCCGTCGCGCTGGAAGATATCGTGCTCACGCACGTTGATCACCACATACAGGTCGCCGGTCGGACCACCCTGGGTGCCCGCCTCGCCCTCGCCGGACAGGCGAATACGATCGCCGGTATCGACGCCCGACGGCACCTTGACCGACAGCGTCTTGTACTCTTCGACACGGCCCTGGCCATGGCAGGAGTCGCACGGATCGGAAATGATCTTGCCCTGGCCATGGCAGCGCGGGCAGGTCTGCTGCACCGAGAAGAAGCCCTGCTGCATGCGCACCTGGCCGATACCGCCACAGGTCGGACAGGTCACCGGCGAAGAACCCTTCTTCGCGCCGGAACCGTCGCACGGCTTACAGTTGACCAGTGTCGGCACACGGATATTCACGGTGGTCCCGCGCACCGCTTCTTCCAGGTTCAGTTCCAGGGTGTAGCGCAGGTCACTGCCGCGCTGGGCGCCACCACGGGAACCGCCGCGACCGCCACCAAAGAAATCGCTGAACACATCGCCGAAGATGTCGGAGAAGTTCTGCCCACCGAAACCGGCACCGCCGCCACCCATGCTCGGGTCGACGCCGGCATGGCCGTACTGATCGTAAGCGGCGCGCTTGCTGGAATCGGACAGAACCTCGTAGGCCTCGTTGGCCTCCTTGAATTTCTCTTCCGCGGCCTTGTCATCCGGGTTGCGGTCCGGGTGATATTTCATCGCAAGACGACGATAAGCCTTTTTCAGCTCCGCCTCGCTGGAGCCACGCTCGACCCCCAATACCTCGTAATAGTCACGCTTTGCCATAAATTGCCCCTGAGGCCAGCACCCGAGCGTAGTCGCATGCTGTAAAAATTTGCGTACTCCAGACACGCCAACGCGGGAGCAAGCTCCCGCGCGGCGACATCCTACCAGTCACCGCGCAAACGCAGTCAACCGGCCGACCAACAAGCAGAATTACTTGTGGTCTTTGACTTCTTCGAACTCGGCGTCGACGACGTCGTCCTTGTGCGCTTCTTCCTGGGCAGGCTGCGCACCGGCTTCAGGCTTGGCGCCCTGCTCGGCGTACATCTTCTGCGCCACAGGTGCGGAGACCTTGGACAGCTCCTCGACCTTGGCGTCGATGGCAGCCTTGTCGTCGCCCTTCACGGCGGCTTCCAGGGCAACCACGGCGGCTTCGATCGCGGTCTTCTCTTCCGCGGTCACCTTGTCACCGGCGTCAGCGACCATCTTGCGAGTCGAGTGAACCAGCGCATCACCCTGGTTACGGGCAGCGGCCAGCTCTTCGAACTTGCGGTCTTCCTCGGCGTTCAGCTCGGCGTCGCGCACCATTTGCTGGATTTCTTCATCCGACAGGCCGGAGTTGGCCTTGATGGTGATCTTCTGCTCCTTGCCGGTAGCCTTGTCCTTCGCGCCGACGTGCAGGATACCGTTGGCGTCGATGTCGAAGGTCACTTCGATCTGCGGCACGCCACGTGGCGCTGGCGGGATCTCGGACAGGTCGAACTTGCCCAGCGACTTGTTCTGCGCGGCCTGCTTGCGCTCACCCTGCAGCACGTGGATGGTCACGGCGCTCTGGTTGTCGTCGGCAGTCGAGAACACTTGCGACTTCTTGGTCGGAATAGTGGTGTTCTTCTCGATCAGCGCGGTCATCACGCCACCCATGGTTTCGATACCCAGGGTCAGCGGGCTGACGTCCAGCAGCAGCACGTCCTTCACGTCACCGGCCAGTACGGCGCCCTGGATCGCAGCACCCATGGCAACGGCTTCGTCAGGGTTGACGTCCTTGCGTGGTTCCTTGCCGAAGAAATCGGTCACGGCCTTCTGCACCAGCGGCATACGGGTCTGACCGCCGACCAGGATCACGTCGTTGATCGAACCGACGTCGATACCGGCGTCTTTCAGAGCGATGCGGCAAGGCTCGATGGTGCGCTGAACCAGGTCTTCCACCAGCGCTTCCAGCTTGGCGCGGGAGATCTTCACGTTCAGGTGCTTCGGACCGGTGGCGTCAGCCGTGATGTACGGCAGGTTGACGTCGGTCGACTGCGAGGACGACAGCTCGATCTTGGCCTTTTCTGCAGCTTCCTTCAGGCGCTGCATCGCCAGCGGGTCACCCTTGAGGTTCATGCCGCTTTCTTTCTTGAATTCGTCGACGAGGTAGTCGATCAGACGGATGTCGAAGTCTTCACCACCGAGGAAGGTGTCACCGTTGGTGGCCAGTACTTCGAACTGGTGCTCGCCATCGACTTCGGCGATTTCGATCACGGAAACGTCGAAGGTACCACCACCCAGGTCATAAACGATGACGGTGTGGTCGCCCTTGGCCTTGTCCATGCCGTAGGCCAGTGCGGCCGCGGTAGGTTCGTTGATGATGCGCTTGACGTCCAGACCGGCGATACGGCCGGCGTCTTTGGTAGCCTGACGCTGGCTGTCGTTGAAGTAGGCCGGAACGGTGATCACCGCTTCGGTCACGGCCTCGCCGAGGTAGTCTTCGGCGGTCTTCTTCATCTTCTTCAGGATTTCAGCCGAAATCTGTGGCGGAGCCATCTTCTGGCCGTTCACTTCAACCCAGGCGTCACCGTTGTCGGCCTTGGCGATCTTGTACGGAACCATCTTGATGTCTTTCTGTACGACTTCTTCGTCGAACTTGCGACCGATCAGACGCTTCACCGCGTACAGGGTGTTGTGCGGGTTGGTTACAGCCTGACGCTTGGCCGACTGGCCAACCAGGGTTTCGCCATCGTTGGCGTATGCAATGATCGACGGCGTGGTGCGAGCGCCTTCGGCGTTCTCGATCACCTTGACGTTGCCGTTTTCCAGAATGGAGACGCAGGAGTTGGTAGTCCCCAGGTCGATACCGATAATTTTGCCCATTTCACTCTCCCGAAACTTGGATTTTTTGCCGCAGCGGTTATTGCCAACTGCGGTAGCACTTAAACGCTTGACTTATAGATGGGGTCGCTACGACCGATTTCAAGCCTGCTCGTCGATAGTCGGCGAAACCGGTGCAACCGCCTTGCTCACCACCACCATGGCCGGACGCAGCAGGCGACCGTTGAGCTGGTAGCCCTTCTGGAACACCTTCAAGACGCTGTTCGGCTCAACGTCGGCGCTCTCCTGCATGGCCATGGCCTGGTGCAGCGAAGCATTGAAGGGTTCGCCATGGGGATCGATGGCTTCCAGCTGGTGACGCTTGAAGGTGTCCTGGAACATCTTCAGGGTCAGCTCGATACCTTCGCGCATCGGGCGAATGCTTTCGTCATCGGGATTGGACAACTCCAGGCCGCGCTCCAGGCTGTCGAGGATCGGCAGCAGGTCACCGGCGAATTTTTCCAGGGCGAACTTGTGCGCCTTCTCGACATCCTGCTCGGCACGGCGGCGAACGTTCTGCAGGTCGGCGGCTACGCGCAACCCCTGGTCCTGTGCAGCGGCCAGTTGCTCTTCGAGCACCTGCACGCGGGTTGCCAGGTCATCGCTCGAAGCCTCGGCAGCCTGATTGGCTTCCTGATTTTGCGCATCCAGATTCTGTTCGTCAGCCATAAAAACCTCCTTTCAATATCGTCCGCGGGCTCGGCCCGCGCTTCTGCCCCCGTATATGGGGCCGCATTTTCCAGGTTCAAGTGCCCAAAACATGCTCTTCACCCGATCGATGGAGGTCATGCATCGCCGATCGCGCTAAAAAATCCGGCCACTCAAGCGAATCGAACTAAAGGCAGGCATTGTCAGGCAAAATCAAAACACTGTATAAATAACCAGACCTGAACCTGGGAGCGGCCTTCATGCTGGTGCACCTGTCCGTACACAACTACGCAATCGTCGAGCATCTCGACCTGGAACTCGACCGCGGGATGAGCGTCATCACCGGCGAAACCGGTGCCGGCAAGTCGATCATGCTCGACGCCCTCGGCCTGACCCTCGGCGATCGCGCCGACAGCGGCGTGGTGCGACCTGGCGCGGACAAGGCCGACATTCTCGCCACCTTCGACCTGCAGGACATCCCGGAGGCGCGCCACTGGCTCGCCGAACGCGACCTGGACAGCGACGGGCCGTGCATCCTGCGCCGGGTCATCACCGCCGAAGGGCGCTCCCGCGGCTACATCAACGGCTCGACCTGCCCCCTCGGCGATCTCAAGGCCCTGGGCGAACTGCTGATCGACATCCACAGCCAGCACGAACACCAGTCCCTGCTCAAGACCGACACCCACCGCCGCCTGCTCGACGAGTACGCCGGCGCCACCGACCTCGCCCGCCAGGTGCAGCTCGCGGCCCAGCGCTGGCGCCAGACCCGCCAGGAGCTGGAGCGCCTGTCCAACTCCGGCGACGAGCAGCGGGCGCGCCACCAGTTGCTCAGCTATCAGCTCGAAGAGCTGGAAAACCTCGCACTCGGCGAAAACGAGCTGGATGAACTGGAGCAGGAACACAAGAACCTGACCAACGCCGAGACCCTGCTCGGCGTCTGCCGGCAGGTGGTCGAGCAGTGCAGCGAAAGCGACTCGGGCAACGTGCTCCACGCCCTCACCACCTGCCTGAACCGCCTGACCAGCGTCAGCAACGGCTCCGGCGCCCTGGGCGAAGCCGCCAACCTGCTGGCCAGCGCACAGATCCAGGTGGAGGAAGCCGTCGGCGAGCTGAACCGCTTCGTCGACCACTTCGACGCCGACCCGGGCCGCCTGCAGTATCTCGAAGAGCGCCTGGACGCCATCTACACCCTGGCACGCAAGCACCGCATCCAGCCCACCGAGGTGGCGACCCTGCAGCAGAAGCTGCTGGACGAAATCGAAACCATGAACGCCAACGACGAGGCCATCGAACGCCTCGGCGAAGAACTGGCCGCCTACGCCCGGCACTACCAGGAGCGCGCCCGCGAACTCAGCGAACTGCGTCGCGAGGCTGCCACCGGCCTGGCCAGCGCGGTCGAGCAGGAAATCCAGCGCCTGGGCATGCCCGGCGGGCGCTTCAGCATCGAGCTGCACGCCAATACCAGCGACGAACCGCTGCCCTATGGCCTGGAACAGGTCGAGCTGCTGGTCAGCGCCAACCCCGGCCAGCCCCTCAAGGCCCTGGCCAAGGTCGCCTCGGGTGGCGAGCTGTCGCGTATCAGCCTGGCGATCCAGGTGATTACCGCGCAGACCTCACGCATCCCGACCCTGGTCTTCGACGAAGTGGACGTGGGCATCGGCGGGCCGACTGCGGAAATCGTCGGCCAATTGCTGCGCCGCCTCGGCGACCGCGGCCAGGTCCTGACCGTCACCCACCTGCCGCAGGTGGCCGCCCAGGGTCACCATCATCTATTCGTGCACAAGGTGCGCGGCAACGATGCGACCCACACGGCCGTGTCCAAGCTGGGCAAGACCGAACGGGTCGAGGAAGTCGCGCGCATGCTCGGCGGCATCGACCTCACCAAGGAGTCCATCGCCCACGCGAAAAAGATGGTGGTCACCGCCAAGAGCTGAGCCACAACACTTCAGGTAACAAAAAATACGAAGGCGACCCTGGGGTCGCCTTCGTTCGTTTCACCGGAGCTGAATCCGCACGGCAGGATTACTTCTTCTTGCGTACGTACAGCACCAGGTTGTGATCCACCAGCTCGTAGCCATGCTGCTCGGCAATGGCGTGCTGGAGCTTCTCGATTTCCGGGTTGATGAACTCGATGACCTCGCCGGAATCCACGTTGACCATGTGGTCGTGGTGGCCGCCGTCCGCCAGCTCGAACACCGCATGGCCGCCATCGAAGTTGTGGCGGACCACCAGCCCGGCCGCTTCGAATTGGGTCAGTACACGGTAGACCGTCGCCAGGCCGACGTCCTCGCCAGCTTCCATCAGCGCCTTGTAGACATCCTCGGCACTCATGTGACGCTGCTCGGTGGAATCGAGCATCTGTAGAATCTTGACCCGTGGCAGAGTCACTTTTAAGCCAGCTTTGCGTAGTTCGCTATTTTCAACCATGGTCAGCTTTCTCGCCGATGCTGCTTCGCAGCTTCTCTTAATACGGGTATGATCGGGGTTTACGTTGTCCCAGCCAAGATAGTGGAAGTCGCCCACCGATGCAAAACACCAAGCTCTTGCTAACCAGTTTCACCTTAGTGGGACTGCTCGCACTCGCCGGTTGTTCATTCCCCGGGGTTTACAAAATCGACATCCAACAGGGCAATGTCGTCACGCAGGACATGATAGACCAGTTGCGCCCCGGAATGACCCGGCGGCAAGTACGGTTTATCATGGGCAACCCCTTGCTGACCGACACATTCCACGCCAATCGCTGGGATTATCTGTACAGCCTGCAACCAGGTGGCGGTGAGCGCCAGCAGGAGCGCGTCAGCCTGATCTTCAGTGACGACGACAAGCTGGTGAACCTCGCGGGTGACTTCATGCCCGGCGTGAGCCGTGACGAAGCCATTCTCGGCAAGGACAGCGGCACCACGGTCGAAGCCCCGGCGCAGAACACCGAAACGCCGAAGAAGAAGGAAAAGCCGGCCAAGCCAGGCTCGCTGCTCGACCAGATCCAGAAAGACGTCGATGGCGTGAAGACCGTGCCGGTTCCGACCCCGGAACCGCTGGATACCTCGCCGCAGTAATATTGCTGTCTAGTCCTGAAATAGGTTTACACCTGTTCAGGTAGGCCCACAGGCCTCAAAACGCCCTATGCACCGCATCGGGCGTTTTGTTTTTCAGGGCCATGTGAGGCCGTTCTGTGTTGTAGATCTGCACTGCCTCATCGACCATCTTCCTCGCCTGCTCCAGATTTTCTGGGTTGCTCAACAGCAACTCTGTTTTGAGGATTCCGTTGATGCGCTCAGCAAGTGCGTTTTGGTAGCAGTCATATCCGTCAGTCATCGAGCACTGAACTCCGTGCCGTTGATGAAGTGACTGGTACAGCGCCGAGCAGTACTGGATGCCTCGGTCAGAGTGATGAACTAAGGGCTGACGACGACGCCGCTTGCGTAGGGCCTGTCTAAAGGCCTGGGCAACAGACTCCGCATGCAAACCTTCATGCACATGGTGCCCGACAATCTTTCTGGAATACGCATCCGTCACCAGACTTAGGTACAGTGGACCGCTACTGGCGGGCAGGTAAGTAATGTCCGCCACCCAGACGTGCTCCGGCCCTCCAGGGACCACCTGATTCGGGCCTGGCTTGAGTAGATTGGGATGCCGGTAGAAGCGGTGAAAGCTTTGCGTTGTCTTGTGGTACGCCCGCTTGGGCAACACCAGCAAGCGGTGCTCTCCCAAGACCTGAAATAGTCGGTCTCGGCCAATTCGGACCCGCCTATCCGGCTGGCAATGCAGCAGATAGTGCAGCTTCCTTGTACCCAGTCGTGGCTGACGCATCCGGACCTTTTGAACAAACTCAACGATCCGATCTGCCTGGTGTGCTTTGCTGTCAGCCGCTCGATTTCGCTTGTAGTAAGCCTGCCGGCTAATCCCCAGAAACCGACAAGTCCTGGCAATGCTCAGTCCTGCGACCTGACCTTGCGAGAGGACTTGCCGGATCGCTTTTTTACGACCGACACACCGTAGTCATTCTTCAGGACATCAACGACTTTCTCAAAGAACTGAGCCTTCTGGCTCATCAGCTCAAGCTGCTGCTCAAGCTCTTTGATCCGCTGCTCTGGAGTAAGCGTCTTGGGATCGGACATCACGCAGCTCCTCTCGGCTCGGATTGAGGCCCCCTGGCTCCAATCCTGCCGACCATGCTTACGCAACCATACCAGAACCGTCGACCGCCCCTGGATGCCATACCGCGCTTGGGCCTGCTTGTAGGTCAGCTCGCCTTTTTCGATCTGATCGACAACCGCCAATTTAAAAGACAGCGAGTAATCTCGCTGTGTGCGCTTTACACCTTGCTCCATCTGATTCTCCGGGATTTCGGGATGGAAGGTGTAAACCTTATTCAGGACGGGACATGCGACGCAAAAAAGCCCGGCATGTCCGGGCTTTTTATTGCCTGCCAATCGGCGCAAGACTCCTTGTTGATCGTTCCCACGCAGGAGCGCGGGAACAATCAATCCTTCTACAAATTCTGCGCCCGCGCCCTGGCCGCCTTTTCCGCCCGCAACCGCCGAACCTCTTTCGGGTCCGCCAGCAATGGCCGATAAATCTCGATGCGATCCCCTTCAGCCACTACCCTGGCCTCGGGGTCACTCACCACCTTGCCGAAGATTCCCAACGGGCAACCCGACAGATCGACCCCGGGAAACTGCTGAACCATCCCCGACAAGCCAACCGCCGCCCGCACCGTCGTCCCCGCCGGCACCGACACCTCCAGCAGGCACTGGCGCCCGACCTCGGCGTACACCACCTCGATGGCCACCAACGACTCAGCCATTAAGTTGCTTCGCCCGCTGGCAGAACGCATCCACCAAGGTATTCGCCGCCTGGTTGAACAACGGCCCCAGCGTCGCACGCACGATGGGCCCGGCGTAATCGAAGGTCAGGTCGAGGCTGATCTTGCAGGCCTTCTCGCCCAGTGCCTTGAACACCCACACACCATGCAGTTGAGTGAACGGCCCCTCTTCGAGATTCATCTCGATCGACTGCCCCGGCACCAGGGTATTGCGCGTCACGAACTGCTGGCTCAGGCCACCCTTGGCTACCGACAGCGTGGCGCGCATGTGCACGTCCGAGCTTTCCAGCACCTGGGAGGCCGAGCACCACGGCAGGAATTCCGGATAACGTGCGACGTCGTTCACCAGGTCATAAAGCGCCTGCGCCGGATAGGGCAGCAAGGCCGAACGTTGAATATGGGTCGTCATGTCAGCGTCAATTCCACGGCTGGGCAGCATACAAAAGAGGGCGCATTGTCCGGGATTCATCCTACGCGCTCAAGCACGCAGCTTCACCGTAGCCGACGGACGCGCAACCCCCTATAATGCCGCCCCTATGGCTAAACAGAAGAAACACCCTACAGGGACCATCGCGCAAAACAAAAAGGCGCGCCACGATTACTTCGTCGAACAACGGTTCGAGGCTGGCCTGGTCCTGGCCGGTTGGGAAGTAAAGAGCTTGCGGGCGGGCAAGGCACAACTGGTCGACAGTTACGTGCTGCTCAAGGATGGCGAAGCCTGGCTGTTCGGCAGCCACTTCACGCCGTTGACCACCGCCAGCACCCACGTCATCGCCGACCCGACGCGCACGCGCAAGCTGCTGCTCAACCAGCGCGAGCTGGAGAAGATCTTCGCCGGCGTGCAGCAGAAGGGCTACACCTGCGTCTGCCTCTCGCTGTACTGGAGCAAGCACCTGGTCAAGTGCGAGATTGCCCTGGGCAAGGGCAAGAAGGAATACGACAAGCGCGATACCGAACGCGAACGCGACGCCGGTCGCGAGCTGCAGCGTGCGGTGCGCAACAAGGGCAAGGAAGACTGACGCCCCGGGCAACCGCCCTGTATGTAGGAGCCGGGCTTGCCCGCGAAGTTTTTGGCGGCCTCGAGGCCTTCTTCGCGGGCAAGCCCTGCTCCTACAGGTCCGTACCGCACACCAATTCCGAGTGCGACCCGTCCACTGCGGAAGCCGGCCTGCTGGCGATTGCGATCCAAAGGCAACCGCCCCCGCCCGAACAAACGCAACCGCCCGCTCAAATCCCCTTGCGCCGCTCCGCCCGCGCCACCCGCTGTGCCTCCTGCCTGACCTCCTCCAGCACCTCCTGCACATACAGGATATGCCGGCTCGACACCTCCCGCGCCTGCTCCGCCCGCCCCTCGATGATCGCCAGGTACAACTCCCGATGCTGCGCGATCAGCATGTCGCGCGTCTCTGTGCGCTGCTTGTACATCCCACCGATGTTGGTCACCACATTACGCTTGAGCAGATCGAACAACCCACGAATGGTGTGCAGCAACACCGCGTTATGACTGGCCTCGGCAATCGCCAGGTGAAAGCTCGCATCGGCCTCGCCCTCTTCCGCGCGGCTCACCTCGTCCGCCCGCGAATAACAGCTCTGCAATCGCTCGAACGCCACCCTCAGCCGCTCCCGGTCCACCTCGGTGGCACGCAGTGCGGCGTAATAGGCGCAGGACGCCTCCAGCGTATGACGAAACTCGAGCAGGTCACGCTGGGCCTCGGGATTGTTTTCCAGCAGGTGCAGCAGCGGATCGCTGAACGTCGAGCCGAGCGTCTCCACCACGTAATTGCCGCCGCCCTGTCGACTGGCCAGCAACCCCTTGGCCACCAGCTTCTGGATCGCCTCGCGCAACGACGGCCGCGACACGCCGAACTGCTCGGCCAACGCCCGTTCGGCCGGCAGGCGCTCACCGGGCTTGAGCGTCCCCTCGAGAATCATCCCCTCGAGCCGCTCGACAATATCGTCAGACAAACGGCGCTGACGAATCTGATCAAACCCCATCACTCACTCCTCACGCTCCCGAGCCCTTGCCGGGGCCGCCTATTCTGGCCTATTGGCGCCGCGCCAGCACCCACCAGAGAGCGCCTGAATCACCCGATCAGTTGCTTTTCCCGACCGCTGTGCGACGAAAGTTTCAGGGCGGCAAATTGACACATGCCCTGCAAGGCTTTTAACCTAGCGCTCAGCGATTGTAAATTGGTATTACCAATTATCCAAATCGACTTATCTGCGCCTACCAACAACAATTAGGGGCCACCCCATATGCAAACCTGGCAACAGCTCTACAGCCCGCTCGGCAGCCTCGGCCTGTCCGCTCTCGCGGCCGTCATTCCCATCGTGTTCTTCTTCCTCGCCCTGGCGGTGTTCCGCCTCAAGGGGCACGTGGCGGGCAGCATCACCCTGGCGCTGGCGATCCTGGTGGCGATCTTCGCCTTCAAGATGCCGGTGGACATGGCCCTGGCCGCTGCCGGCTATGGATTCGCCTACGGCCTCTGGCCAATTGCCTGGATCATCGTCGCCGCGGTGTTCCTCTACAAACTGACGGTCAAGAGCGGTCAGTTCGAAATCATCCGCAGCTCGGTACTGTCGATCACCGACGACCAACGCCTGCAGGTGCTGCTGATCGGCTTCTGCTTCGGCGCCTTCCTCGAAGGTGCGGCCGGTTTCGGCGCCCCGGTAGCCATCACCGCCGCCCTGCTGGTGGGCCTCGGTTTCAACCCGCTGTACGCCGCCGGCCTGTGCCTGATCGCCAACACCGCGCCAGTGGCCTTCGGCGCCCTGGGCATCCCGATCATCGTCGCCGGCCAGGTCACCGGCATCGATGCGTTCAAGATCGGCGCCATGACCGGCCGCCAACTGCCGCTGCTGTCGCTGTTCGTGCCGTTCTGGCTGGTGTTCATGATGGACGGCCTGCGCGGCGTGCGGGAAACCTGGCCGGCCGCGCTGGTCGCCGGCCTGAGCTTCGCCATCACCCAGTACTTCACCTCGAACTTCATCGGCCCGGAACTGCCGGACATCACCTCGGCCCTGGCCAGCCTGATCAGCCTGACCCTGTTCCTGAAAGTCTGGCAGCCACGCCGCACCGCCGGCGCACAGATCGCCGGCGCCACCGCGGGCGCCGCCGTCACGGCCAGCGCCGGCGGCTTCGGCCAGCCACGCAGCACCCTGGCCTCGCCCTACAGCCTGGGCCAGATCTTCAAGGCCTGGTCGCCGTTCCTGATCCTCACCGTGCTGGTGACGATCTGGACCCTGAAGTCGTTCAAGGCGATGTTCGCCACCGGCGGCGCGATGTACAGCAGCGTCTTCAGCTTCGCCGTACCGCACCTGGACCAGCTGGTGATCAAGACCGCACCGATCGTCGCCAACCCGACGCCGATTCCGGCGGTGTTCAAGCTCGACCCGATCTCCGCCACCGGCACGGCGATTTTCTTCTCCGCCCTGGTGTCGATGCTGGTGCTCAAGATCGATTTCAAAACTGGTCTGACCACTTTCAAGGAAACCTTCTACGAGCTGCGCTGGCCGATCCTGTCCATCGGCATGGTGCTGGCCTTCGCCTTCGTCACCAACTACTCGGGCATGTCCTCGACCCTGGCCCTGGTACTGGCGGCGACCGGCGCGGCGTTCCCGTTCTTCTCGCCGTTCCTCGGCTGGCTGGGCGTGTTCCTGACCGGGTCGGACACCTCGTCGAACGCGCTGTTCAGCTCGCTGCAGGCCACCACCGCACACCAGATCGGCGTCAACGACACCCTGCTGGTCGCGGCCAACACCAGCGGTGGCGTCACCGGCAAGATGATCTCGCCGCAGTCGATCGCCGTGGCCTGCGCCGCCACCGGCCTGGTGGGCAAGGAATCCGACCTGTTCCGCTTCACGCTCAAGCACAGTCTGTTCTTCGCCACCCTCGTCGGCCTGATCACCCTGGCCCAGGCCTACGTGTTCACCGGCATGCTGGTGCACTAACGTGATAGGTGCCGGGGCCCGTCGACGGTCCCGGCAGCCGTTACCCGTCAACCCACGCTGCGAGTTCCCATGATCATTTCCGCCTCTACCGACTATCGCGCAGCCGCCCAACGCAAGCTGCCACCGTTCCTGTTCCACTATGCCGACGGCGGCGCCTACGCCGAGCACACCCTGCGCCACAACGTCGAGGACCTGGCCGGCATCGCCCTGCGCCAGCGCGTGCTGAAGAACATGTCCGAACTGAGCCTGGAAACCCGGCTGTTCAACGAAACCCTGAGCATGCCGGTGGCCCTGGCCCCGGTCGGCCTGACCGGCATGTACGCCCGCCGTGGCGAAGTGCAGGCCGCCCGCGCGGCCGCCGCCCACGGCATCCCTTTCACGATGTCGACGGTCTCGGTGTGCCCCATCGAGGAAGTCGCCCCGGCTATCGACCGGCCGATGTGGTTCCAGCTCTACGTGCTGAAAGACCGCGGCTTCATGCGCAACGCCCTGGAACGGGCCAAGGCCGCCGGCGTGACCACCCTGGTGTTCACCGTCGACATGCCGGTCCCCGGCGCCCGCTACCGCGACGCCCACTCCGGCATGAGCGGCCCGAACGCGCCGCTGCGCCGCGTCTGGCAGGCCATGACCCACCCGCGCTGGGCCCTCGATGTCGGCCTGCTGGGCAAGCCCCATGACCTGGGCAACATCTCGCGCTATCGCGGCAATCCGACCGGCCTGGCCGACTACATCGGCTGGCTCGGCGCCAACTTCGACCCGTCGATCTCCTGGAAGGACCTGGAGTGGATCCGCGAATTCTGGGACGGCCCGATGGTCATCAAGGGCATCCTCGACCCGCAGGATGCCAGGGACGCGGTGAAATTCGGCGCCGACGGCATCGTCGTCTCCAACCATGGCGGGCGCCAGCTCGACGGCGTGCTGTCCAGTGCCCGCGCGCTGCCGGCCATCGCCGATGCGGTGAAAGGCGAGTTGAAGATCCTCGCCGACTCCGGCATCCGCAGCGGCCTGGACGTGGTGCGCATGATCGCCCTCGGCGCCGACACCGTGCTGATCGGCCGCGCCTTCCTCTACGCCCTCGCCACCGCCGGCGAAGCGGGCGTGAAAAACCTGCTGGAGCTGTTCGAGAAGGAAATGCGCGTTGCCATGGTGCTTACCGGTGCCAAGTCGATCAGCGAGATCACCCGTGATTCGCTGGTCCGTGAACTGGGCGCCTGAACCGTCTCGCCCGCACGAATTACCGCCTGATTGAACGGGGCCGGCCAGGGCACGCCGATGCCAACGGCCTCGTTAGGAGTTTGCATGAGCCTGCCCACCCCGTTCCTCCGCTCGGTAGAACAGCTGATTCCCCGCGAGCGCCGCTTCGACGACGCGCTCTCGACCCTGGCCTTCGGCACCGATGCCAGCTTCTACCGGCTGATTCCGCAACTGGTGATCCGCGTCGAATCCGAAGACGAAGTGGTCGCCCTGCTCAAGCTGGCCGCCCGCGACCAGGTACCGGTGACCTTCCGCGCCGCTGGCACCAGCCTGTCCGGCCAGGCCATCAGCGACTCGGTGCTGATCGTCCTCGGTGATAACTGGAACGGCCGCGAGATTCGCCAAGAGGGCCAGCAGATCCGCCTGCAACCCGGGGTGATCGGCGCCCAGGCCAACGCCTGGCTGGCACCGTTCGGGCGCAAGATCGGCCCGGACCCGGCCTCGATCAATGCCTGCAAGATCGGCGGCATCGTCGCCAACAACGCCAGCGGCATGTGCTGCGGCACCGCGCAGAACACCTACCACACCCTGGCCGGCCTGCGCCTGGTACTGGCCGACGGCAGCCGCCTGGACACCGAGGACCCGGCCAGCGTCGCGGCCTTCCGCCAGAGCCACGGTGCCTTGCTCGACCAATTGGCGACCCTGGCCCGCGAAACCCGTGCCAACACCGAACTGGCCACGAAGATCCGCCACAAGTACCGCCTGAAGAACACCACCGGCCTGTCCCTCAACGCCCTGGTGGATTTCGACGAGCCGCTGGACATCCTCAGCCACCTGCTGGTCGGCTCCGAAGGCACCCTCGGCTTCATCAGCGCGGTGACCTACGACACCGTGATCGACCACCCGCACAAGGCCTCGGCGCTGATCGCCTTCCCCGACGTGGAAACCTGCTGCACCGCCGTCACCGTGCTCAAGCGCCAGCCGGTGTCCGCCGTCGAACTGCTCGACCGCCGCAGCCTGCGCTCGGTGCAGGACAAGCCCGGCATGCCGGCGTTCGTGCGCGAGCTGTCGAACAACGCCTGCGCCCTGCTGATCGAATCCCGCGCCGCCAGCTCATCGCTGCTGCACGAACAACTGGCGCAGATCATGGCCTCGCTGGCGAGCTTCCCGGTCGAGAAACAGGTCGACTTCAGCGAAGACCCGGCGGAAAACGCCAGGCTCTGGGCGATCCGCAAGGACACCTTCCCGGCCGTCGGCGCCGTACGCCAGACCGGCACCACGGTGATCATCGAAGACGTGACCTTCCCGGTCGAACAACTGGCCATCGGCGTCAACCGCCTGATCGAGCTGTTCGACAAGCACCACTACGACGAGGCGATCCTGTTCGGCCACGCACTGGAAGGCAACCTGCACTTCGTCTTCACCCAGGGCTTCAACAGCGCCGCGGAAGTCGCCCGCTACCAGGCGTTCATGGACGACGTGGCGCAACTGGTGGCCGTGGAGTTCGGCGGTTCGCTCAAGGCCGAGCACGGCACCGGGCGCAACATGGCGCCCTTCGTCGAACAGGAATGGGGCAGCGACGCCTACCAACTGATGTGGGCGATCAAGCGCCTACTCGACCCCCAGGGCATCCTCAACCCGGACGTGGTGCTCAGCGACGACCCGCAGATCCACCTGAAAAATCTCAAGCCGCTGCCGGCCGCCGACGAGATTGTGGATAAGTGCATCGAGTGCGGCTTCTGCGAACCGGTCTGCCCCTCCAAGGGCCTGACCCTCAGCCCGCGCCAGCGCATCGTCATCTGGCGCGACATCCAGGCGAAGAAGCGTGCCGGCGTCGACACCACCGAACTGGAAGCCGCCTACCACTACCAGGGCATCGACACCTGCGCCGCCACCGGCCTGTGCGCCCAGCGCTGCCCGGTGGGCATCAACACCGGCGAGCTGGTGAAGAAGCTGCGTGGCCGCGAAGCTACCCACGTGAAGCGCGCCGACTGGCTGGCGACGAACTTCGCCACCACGCTGCAAGGCGCGCGCTTCACCCTGCACGTCGCCAACGGCGCCCGCATGCTGCTCGGCGCCCCGCGCCTGGCGAGGCTGTCGGCCGGGCTGACCCGCCTGTCCAAGGGGCGCGTGCCTCTGTGGAGCAACGCCATGCCGCAACCCGAGCGCGCGGTGCGCTTCAGCCCGGCGGTCAACGATGAACGCCCACGGGTGGTCTACCTGGCCGCCTGCGTCTCACGGGTGATGGGCCCGGCGGCGGGCGACAAGGAACAGGTCTCGCTGCTCGACAAAACCCGCTCGCTACTGGAAAAGGCCGGCTACCAGGTGGTGTTCCCGGACAACACCGACCAGTTGTGCTGCGGCCAGCCGTTCGCCTCCAAGGGCTACGTCGAACAGGCCGAACACAAGCGCCAGGAACTGATCGGCGCCCTGCTGCACGCCAGCCGCGGCGGCCTCGACCCGATCTACTGCGACACCAGCCCGTGCACCCTGCGCCTGGTCCAGGACCTGGGCGACAGCCGCCTCGACCTCTACGACCCGGTGCGCTTCATTCGCACGCACCTTGTGGATAAGTTGACCTTCACCCCGCAGGACGCGCCGATTGCCGTCCACGTGACCTGCAGCACCCAGCACCTGGGGGAAAGCCAGGCGCTGATCGACCTGGCGCGGCGCTGCAGCCACAACGTGGTGATCCCCGAAGGCATCCACTGCTGCGGATTCGCCGGCGACAAGGGCTTCACCACCCCGGAACTCAACGCCCACTCGCTGCGCACCCTCAAGGATGCGGTGCAGTACTGCGAAGAAGGCATTTCCACCAGCCGCACCTGCGAAATTGGCCTGAGCCAGCACGGCGGCATCGACTACCACGGCCTGGTCTACCTGGTCGACCGCGTCACCCAGCCCCTGAAAACCCTCCCCCCACTGACCACCACCATCGACTAAACGCGACCATACAACTGTAGGAGCGTGGCTTGCCCGCGAATGCGCCCTCGAAACCGCTAAAAAGCTGCGCAGCGGGTCGGGCCCCGACAAGCCACGCTCCTGCAGGCCCCCCGCGCTCAACAAAAACAGAACCTTGAACACCCCGCGCAGTCTACCGAGCAAGCCGCCACCAATCGGGGCCCCCTGCCACTTCGGCAACCTCGCAGCCTGAACCCCAGGTTCAAGGAGATTTACATGAAACGTTCCGTACTGCCCGGCCTGTTCGTTGTCACCGCACTCCTTGCCGCCCCGGCCTTCGCCGATGGCGAGAAAGACCTGTGCACCACCAACCTGCAAACCATCAACAACGCCAAGACCACCATCATCGCCGCCGACCTGCAGGGCGAAATCGCCAACAGCGTGCAGCAGGCCCAGGCCGCCCAGGCGAAAAACACCGCCGAAGGCACCAAGGACTGCATCGCCATCACCCAGCGCGCGATCCAGCAGATCCAGAACAGCCAGAAAGGCGGCTAGTCGAAACCGCACGCCACGCTTTGGGATGGCCTTTCGAGCCACAGTGGCGTACACTGATCCTGCCTACTGAGAAGTAAGCCGGTTCGGGGCCGTTTTGGATTCGACGCTGGTTGCGAAACTCTAGGTGCATGCCGAGTTGGTAACAGAACTCGTTAATCCACTGTTGCAACTTCTATAGTTGCCAACGACGACCAATACGGTGCTGCTCTCGCTGCTTAATTGCAGCTGACATGCACTTCTGGTGCCTTCGGGCCCAGCAATCATCAGGGGATGTCTGTAAACCCGAAATGATTGTCATACAGAACAGAATCGCCGCGTAGTACGTTGTGGACGAAGTGGCTAAAACTTACACAACTCGCCCAAAGCACCCTGCCCGTCGGGTCGCTGAGGGTTAACTCAATAGACACGGCTAAGCATGTAGGACCGACAGCGGAGTACTGGCGGACGGGGGTTCAAATCCCCCCGGCTCCACCAAACAAAGCAAACAAAGCCCGCCTTGTGCGGGCTTTGTCGTTTCTGGCGTTTGCCTCTCGCCCCCCCCTCGGCCTTTCGCCCATACCCCGCTCCCCTGTAGGAGCCGGGCTTGCCCGCGAATACGCCAGCCGCCGCAACCTGATCTTCCTGCTGCGCCGACCTTCATCTTTCAAAAAAGAGGGCCGAACCGGGCAATTACTTGACTAGCGTCCAGCCCTTGCCGTCCTGACCAGCCCCGGTCATGCAGCTCACCACCTGCTTACGCTTCATCTCCAGCAACACCTCTGGCTTGATGCTCTGACCATAGAGCTGCGCCAGTTTCTTGCTGCTCGCCAGGGACTCCTCATAGTGTTTTTGCGCCTGCACTTCACAGCCGTCGATATCGGCCTTGAAGCTGCGGAGCTGCACGGCAGGAGCAATTCCCGGCTTCTCGAAACGGGTACTCTCATAACGCTGCTGCGAATAATCGATGTTCGCAGAGCCGGTGGTGCTCGAGGTGGCGCAGCCGGCCAGGCTTGTGGTCAAAACAACGGCCAGACAGCTCAGCGAAAAATAGCGTGGCATGATTTCTCCTTTGAAAATTTTCCATTGGCACAGAACGGTGATAACCGAATCAACAGGTCGGCTGTGAAGAGGCTTTCTTGAGCTGGGCCTTGATACGTATCAGGAAGCATCCCGCTGAATGGCCTGTTCGGTCACTTCATCTCGATTGCGCTTGCTTGCCCTTCCTGGCCTCAGTCCGTGTTTTCGAAAACCGCGCCAACTGCGCCAAAAACGCGCCTCACATTTTTCAAACTGCGTCACACATCCATATCTCGGCCGATTGGTCTGCCATGCCCACTCCATCTGCTCCACGCACTTTCTCAGCCTACCTCAGGCCCCTGTAGGAGCCGGGCTTGCCCGCGAATACGCCCGCAGCAACAACGTCCCCTTCCCGCTGTAACAACCCAGCCAATCCAACCCGAAGCAAGTTGCTGTCATTCTGGAAACCGCGCCAACTGCGCCAACCTAACTGGCGCAGTTCTAAAAACTGCGCCAAAATCGCGCCATCCCCCTCTCGAACTGCGCCAACACTGCCATGTCATCCAGCACCGAATTACTGAGCAGCATCAAGGCCTCTAGCCACGGCTTGACCTTGGCCGAACTACTGGCGCAGCACGACGGCATTGCCCGGCGCACGGCACAGCGCCTGATCGCGAAGCTGATCGAGAGCGGCCAAATCACTGCACAAGGTGAAGGCCGAGCGCGCCGCTATTTCAGCGCGGGGGCCCCAGCCGCCACGACGGAGCCGCTGCATACCCCAGGCGATGTTTTCCCTAGCGCGATCCCTCTCTCGGCCGACAGCCAGGAAGTGCTCGCCTACATCAACCTGCCCCCACAAGCGCGCAAGCCCGTGGGCTACCAGCGTGAATTTCTCGACGACTACCAACCCAACGCGACCTGGTACTTGTCCGAGCCGCTGCGCCGCCAATTGCACAAGATGGGCAAAACCACCGAACTCAACGAGCCGGCCGGCACCTACAGCCGCGCCATTCTGAATCGGCTGCTGATCGACTTGTCATGGGCCTCGAGCCACCTGGAGGGCAACACCTACTCACGCCTCGATACCCGTGAACTCATCGAGCATGGCAAAACCGCGCAGGGCAAAGCGGCCATCGAAACCCAGATGATCCTCAACCACAAGACGGCCATCGAACTGCTGGTCGCCAATATCGACAGTGCCGAGTTCAACCGCTACATCGTGATGAACCTGCACAGCGCCCTGGCGGAAAACCTGCTGCCCAACCCTTCGGACGAGGGACGGGTTCGACAACATGCCGTCGACATCGGCCAAAGCGTCTACCGCCCGCTGTCTACCCCCCAGCAACTCGAAGACACCCTGGACATACTGCTGGGCAAGGCCAACCAGATTCGCGACCCGTTCGAACAATCCTTTTTCATCATGGTGCACCTGCCCTACCTGCAGCCCTTCGCCGACATCAACAAACGCACTTCCCGCCTGGCCGCGAACCTGCCGCTGTTCCGCGCCAACCTGTGCCCGCTGACCTTTCTGGATGTACCGGAGCAGGCCTACAGCCGGGCCACACTTGGCGTGTATGAGATGGCCCGAGTGGAGTTACTGCGAGACCTGTATGTCTGGGCCTATGAGCGCTCGACGCAGGAGTACCTGGCTATCAAGCAGGATTTGGTCGAGCCGGATCCTTTGCGATTGGCTTGGCGTGATCTCATCAAGCAGGCTATCCGGGATGTCATTCAACAGCCCGAACTTGATCCGCTCAGCGTGATCCAGCAAGTTGTGAGCGATAGCGTTCCAGAACCCGAACAAGCCGACGTCAGGGCTTTGCTGATTGAGGAACTGCGGCGGCTGCATGAGGGGATGTTGGCGCGTTATGGCTTGCGGCCGTCTGAGTTCGCCGCTTGGAAAGCGGCGCATGGGCATTGAGGGGTACTAACGTCGCCCCTCTTCACACCACGTCACGGCTACGCCTGTAGGAGCAGGGCTTGCCCGCGAAGAGGCCGACTGCTGCAACCGCTATCTTCTGCTGCATCTACCGCAATCGTCTAAATAGATCCGTCCCCGTTTCCCGTCCCCGTTTCCCCTACGCTTCATCTCCAGCAACACCTCTGGCTTGATGCTCTGACCACAGAGCTGCGCCAGTTTCTTGCTGCTCGCCAGGGACTCCTCATAGTGTTTTTGCGCCTGCACTTCACAGCCGTCGATATCGGTCTTGGGGGAAATGCGGGGGAAATGGGGAGGGGGAAATGGGGGGAAATGGGGACGAATTTATTTCTCCATTTCCAGCCTTGCTCAGGCAGTTCATGCTGAAACAAACCCAACAATTTCCCTCATACCACACAGAAATGTCGTACGTACTTCCTCATATTGACTGTAGGAAGTATGGTGTCGAGCATCCGCACTAAAGGCAAAACACTGGCCCTCCCGCCTTGCCTGCTCGACACCACAGGACACCTCCGTGACCACACCCAGCCACACCTCTACCCAGCTCGTCGACACCACCCGACTCGCTAAAGCCCTAGAAAAATTCGCCAGCGACCGTAACTGGGCCCAGTTCCACTCCCCCAAGAACTTGGTCATGGCCCTGAGCGGCGAGGTCGGGGAATTGACCGAAATTTTCCAGTGGCTCACCGAAGACGCGTCCAAGGCCGCCGCCCGCACGCCCGAAACCGCCCAGGCAGTCGAAGAAGAGCTGGCTGACGTGCTCATGTACCTGGTACGCCTGGCCTCGGTGCTTGGCGTCGATCTGAACGCTGCGGCCCAACGCAAGCTGCAACTCAACGGCGAGAAGTACCCGGTCGAGAAGGCCCGAAACAGCGCAAAGAAATACGACCAACTCTGATTGCCCGGCTCCAGTAAGGAAGAAGGATCTTGATCGTTTACGAAGCGACCAAACAGCAGTTCCTGGCAGACAACGATAACGACGATATCGAGGACGTGATCCTCCGTAGTTTCGAGTCAGCCACCGGCCGGATCGTCGCAGCCGCAGAAATGAACGCCTGGAAGAACTCTCTCGGAGCCATGTCACGGGTGTTGCGCGACGGAGAAATCCCCAATGACATCGGCGTGGCCATTGAGCTGCATATCCCACAGACCTCCAAGCGTATCGACATCACCCTGACCGGCATGGATGCCAGCGGCAAGCAAAACGTGGTGCTGGTTGAGCTGAAACAATGGGCTGAAGCCAGCGCAACATCCAAGGACGCCATTGTCAAAACCCTCCTAGGCCGCAAGATCCGGGAAACCGTGCACCCGTCCTATCAGGCCTGGTCGTATGCCTCGCTGCTGGAAGGGTTCAACGAGGCTGTGTATTCCGGCGGTATCCAAGTGCATGCCTGCGCCTATCTGCACAACTACATGCCAGATAACGTCATTGACGGGCCTCACTACCAGGCCTACATCAACAAGGCCCCGCTGTTCATGAAAGGCAAGGATGAACTGGCCCGTATGCGGGCGTTCATCAAGCAGTACATCGCCAAGGGCGATGAAAAGCGCGTGCTGCATGAACTGATGGCGAGCCCCATTCGCCCGTCGAAGGCTCTAGCCGACTCGCTGGTGAAACTGCTGAAAAAGCAGGCCGAGTTCGTTCTTATCGACGACCAGAAAGAAATCCATGAGAACTGCATGTCCGCTGCGACAGGCGCTTCGACGGAGCGCCCAAAAGTCGTGATCATCGAGGGCGGGCCGGGTACCGGTAAATCCGTGGTGGCACTCAACCTGCTGGTCAACCTCACCAGTCGCGGGCTGGTGGGAAAGTACGTGTCGAAAAACTCCGCCCCTCGGCAGGTGTACGAAAGCAAGCTGACCGGCGCCCTGCCCCGTAGCCATTTTTCGCAGTTGTTTACCGGCTCCGGCTCGTTCATGGAGTCACCCACCAGCGCATTCGATTTCCTGGTAGTGGACGAAGCCCATCGCCTGACCGAGAAAAGCGATCTCTACGGCCAGAAAGGCGATAACCAGATCAAGGAACTGATCAATGCCGCGAACTGCACGATCTTCTTCATCGACGAAGACCAACGCGTCACGCTGAAAGATATCGGCAATCGCGAAGCGATCCGCGCTTTTGCCAAGGCACGCGGTGCCGAGGTCGAGGAATACGTTCTCACCTCGCAATTCCGTTGCAGCGGCTCGGATGGCTATCTGGCTTGGCTCGACAATGCACTCCAAGTGCGGGAAACAGCAAACCGGCATCTCGACACCGAGGAATACGAGTTCAAGGTATTCGATACACCGCAAGCCATGCATGCCGCGATCCAGAGCAAGAACGGCAACAACAAGGCCCGCGTTGTCGCCGGCTACTGCTGGCCTTGGAACAGCAAGAAGCGGGCAAGCGACGACGATATCGTCATTGGTGAGCACTACCGCCGCCAGTGGAATCTGGAGGAAGACGAGAAGCGCTGGATCATTGCGCAGAACTCTGTCGAACAGGTGGGTTGCATCCACACCTGTCAGGGCCTGGAGGTGGACTACATCGGCGTGATCATCGGCCCAGACCTGATCGTCCGGGGAGGCAATGTGGTGACGGTGCCGGAGCAGCGAGACAAGAACGATCGCTCGGTCTTCGGCTACAAAAAGCTCATGAAAGCCGAGCCAGAAAAGATGCGGCAGCTACTCGACCTGATCATCAAGAACACCTACAGGACCCTGATGACCCGCGGGATGAAGGGTTGTTACCTGTACTGCACAGATGAAGAAACGGCCCAGTACTTTCGCGAACGGTTGCTCGTACGCAAGCCGGATACTTCCGGTCGTTCCAAAGCACTCTTGGCCTAGTGCAATGGCTCTCATTTGGGCCCATCGGGGGCCCAATGAATCCCCTTTCAATTAACATAGAAATGTCGTACGCACTTCCTCATCATGTCTGTAGGAAGTAAGGTGTCGAGCATCCGAAACAAAGGCGAAATAGTGGCCATCACAGCTTCGCCTGCTCAACACCACAGGAATCTTCGTGACCATTGCTGCCAGCTCCCAGCTCCCAGAAACCATCCGCCTAGCCCTTGAGCAATTAACCAGCAGCCTGGGCTGGCTTCAATTTCGTGCACCTGACGCATTGGCGCTGAGTCATGAATTCGGCATTGGGTGGTGACAATGGCGGCTCTTGCGACCCTCAAGATCGAAGACTTCTGCTCGAACGCAGCCAATCCGGAGTTCATCAAAAAACTGTGCAAGGACTTCGCCCTGACGTTTCCCGATTCGGAACTATCAAAATCCGAAATCCGCTCCTGGAGGAACTCCCTCCCTGAGCTCGCCAAGTTGCTCCAGCAACAGCAACCGCCACTCCAGGGGCATATCCTGATCGAGTACCCGATGCCGATTGGCTCTGAACGTGCCGATTGCATCCTGGTAGGCGAGAGCGAAGCGGGTCCGGAAATCATCGTCATCGAGTTGAAGCAATGGACACAAGGTTCCGTCACATTGCACGGCAAACACGGCATCACCTGGCTGGAGGTTGCCGCCACCGATCCTTACACAAGCAAACACCCCTGTGAACAAGTGAATATCTACCGATCGGCGCTGGAGCATGCGCTCAACTTCGGAGACTTCAAGCCCATCATCAACACACTGGTTTTTCTTCATAACTACCAGGAAAAACCGAAAGATGAAGTGTTGCGTGCCAATGAGTTCAGCTCACATGTCAGCAGTTCCTTGCTTCGCTCTCTAAACCATGGAGAACAGGATGCCGCAATGCTGCTATCCCGGCTTAAGCGCCCTACAAAGGCGCTTGCGCACCTGACCTCGCCACAGAGAAAGTACTCGGACGCCTTTATCCTGAACTTCAGCGAAAAACTCAATTGCAGTGACCTCTTCAAGGCAACTGCTCAGCAAACGCATGCTTTCAAAAGAATTGCGCCACTGGTGCAACAGGCTCAGACGAACACTTGCGTAATCATCCACGGATTGGTCGGCACCGGAAAAACCGTTCTTGCCATGAAGCTTGTGCAGCACCTCATGAAGCTGGGCAAGAATCCCAAGTACTACGTCAAGTCAGCTGCTATTGGCCAATGCATAAAAGGCCTGGACTTCGCGGTGAATGGCAGGGCGGTCACTCCTTATCTGGTAGTCGATGAAGCCCATCGCCTGACAAAAGCAACGGCAGCAGGTTTGATGGACAACAAGCACCTCATTGTCTTTTTCATCGATGATTCTCAATGGATCAGTCCAGAGGAGAACTGCCGCAGCGATGACATCCAGCAAATGGCCCATGCACGTGGTTACCACGTGATAACCCATGTACTGGACGAGCAGTTGAGATGTCGTGGAGCCAACAGCTATGTGGATTGGGTCTACGACCTGGTGTTCGGAGCAGCAACCCAGGCGTACTCATCGGCCCCGAAATTCTCAGTGCAAGTAGCTGAATCCCCCCAAGCCATGGAGGACCAACTGAGAGAGCAGGCTCAAGGCAATGCATCAGGCCGAATCGTGGCGGGTTACTGCTGGCACTGGCAGACGGAGCGCACGCCCGGAGTAGGCACAGACATTCATATTGGGCCATGGCAGGCTCGCTGGAACCAGAAAATGGCATTCAAGGAGTGGAATCAACTCGTCGGATACCATGAGGAAGTCGGTGCCATTTATACGGTACAAGGATTTGAGTATGACTATGTAGGGGTCATTCTTGGACCAGATATCGTTCTGAGAAATGGTCGAATCGAAATTGAGCCCAGTTGCAACGCGGACAAGAGACTGAGTAATATGCGAACAGATCCTGCCGTACGCAAACAAGTCATTCGAAACATCTATTACGTACTTCTAACTAGGGCTCGTCGAGGAGTTGTGCTGTACGCGGTCGATCCGGCACTGCAACAGTTTATGCTCACAAATATCACAGCGAAAGTTAGAGGTCACTGACATCCTCTCTATGACAGTTGCAACGAAGCCGCCGCCCTACTGAGGCGGCTTCATGCTTGTGTTGATCAATCAAACATCCAGCGACGGCGGCGATCCTTCAAGCAAAGCATCCACCACAGCCTTCGCCACCTCCACCGAATGCAACATCCCCCAAAACAACGTCCGCTCCACCGGATTCTCATGCAGGCTGATTTCATCACCGTTCAGCTCGGCAACCTCCAGCAATTTCGACACATAGCTCAACGCATCGTGAGCCGTGACACCCGGCTGAATAGCAAAAATCGAGGGACAAAGCGGATCAGCGTGATTGACGGTTTTGGAGAGGGTCAAAGCGAGAGTATCAAGCAATCGGGCAACATCTGGCCGCGCGGACTTCACAGGATCATCGGAAACGGGCGGTGGATCAGGGGTGATCTTCTTAACCATGGCAAATCTCCTAACACTCATACCGAGGGAGAGACCGCCACGCTTGCTGCGACACAAGGGTGGCGAACTGTACGCAGGTTCGCAGACCGGTTAGTTAGGATCCCGGCAGGCATAAGCCTCCTGCGCACAGCCCGCCATAACGCAGACATGAAAAAGCCGCTTGCGCGGCGCTGTGCGCCTAACTAAACGGGCTGCGAAACCCATATCGCTGAATTTGCAGCGACACCGGAAATGTAGGCACGGTCATTGGCGCACACAATATTCTCCCACGCCTAAATCACGTAGGAAAAGTAAGTTCATTTTGAAAGCTATTTCTACTCATTGCGAGACGCCATCGAGCGGGTAGGTGAGAAGGGAAAACCTCTCACCTACCCGCTCGAAAACGCCGACATCAGCCGGGGTAAAAATCGGAGACAGCCCTCACCCCACCCTCTCCCCCACCAACCTCTCCAAACTCATCTCCCGCATCCGAAACTTCTGCACCTTCCCCGTCACCGTCATCGGAAACGCCTCCACGAATAGGAAATACCTCGGCACCTTGAAATGCGCAATCTTCCCCTTGCAGAAGGCCTTCAACTCTTCATCACCCGCACTATGTCCCGGATGACACTTCACCCAAGCCACAATCTCCTCCCCATACCGCTCATCCGGTATCCCGATCACCTGCACATCCGCCACCGCCGGATGCTTGAACAGAAACTCCTCGATCTCCCGCGGGTACACGTTCTCGCCCCCGCGAATAATCATGTCCTTGTTGCGCCCGACGATGCTCACGTACCCCGCCTCGTCCATCACCGCCAAATCGCCGGTGTGCATCCAGCGCGCGCCGTCGATGGCCTGGGCGGTGGCCTCGGCGTCGTTCCAGTAGCCGAGCATCACGCTGTAGCCGCGGGTGCACAGTTCGCCGATCTGCCCGCGCGGCACGATGCGCCCGGCTTCGTCGATGATCTTGCTCTCCAGGTGCGGCTGGGTGCGGCCGACGCTGGCGACGCGGCGCTCCAGGTCGTCATCGGCTGCGGTCTGGGTCGACACCGGGCCGGTTTCGGTCATGCCGTAGGCAATCTGCACTTCGACCATGTGCATTTCGCCGATCACCCGTTTCATCACTTCGATCGGGCAGGTGGCGCCGGCCATGATGCCGCTGCGCAGGCTGGACAGGTCGAATTCGGCCCGGCGCGGGTGGTCCAGTTCGGCGATGAACATGGTCGGTACGCCGTACAGCACCGTAGCGCGCTCCTCGGCCACCGCCTGCAGGGCGGTCAGCGGGTCGAAGGCGTCGCCCGGGTAGATCAGGGTGCTGCCGTGGGTCAGGCAGCCGAGGTTGCCCATGACCATGCCGAAGCAGTGGTACAGCGGCACCGGGATGACCAGGCGATCGTGCTCGGTCAGGCCCAGGCTTTCGCCGACCAGGTAGCCGTTGTTGAGGATGTTGTAGTGGCTGAGGGTCGCGCCCTTGGGGAAGCCGGTGGTGCCGGAGGTGTACTGGATGTTGATCGGTTCATCGAACTGCAATTGCGCGCTGCAGGCGCGCAGGTCTTCGGTGGCGACACACTCGGCGCGCTCCTGCAGCGCCGCCCAGCCGAGCATGCCGGCGGCCGGGCGGCGGCCCAGGCTGATCACGCCGCGCAGTTCCGGGAGCAGGCGGCTGTGCACGGCGCCCAGGGCGCTGCCGGCCAGTTCCGGCAGCAGTTCGCCGAGCATGGCGTGGTAGTCGCTGGTCTTGAAGGCGTCGGCGCAGATCAGCCAGCGGCAACCGGAGTGCCTGAGCGCGTATTCCAGTTCGCTGACGCGGTAGGCCGGGTTGATGTTGACCAGGATCACGCCGACCTTGGCGCTGGCGAACTGGGCGATGCACCACTCGGCGCAGTTCGGCGCCCAGATGCCGAGGCGCTCGCCCGGTTGCATGCCGATCGCCAGCAGCGCGCGGGCGCAGCAGTCGACCTGTTCGGCCAGTTGCGCCCAGCTGTAGCGCACCTGCTGGTGGCGCACCACCAATGCCTCGCGCTCGGCAAAGCGCGCCACGGTCTGGTCGAATGCGGCGCCGATGGTCATGGCCAGTAGCGGCTTGTCCTGCCGGCCGCGGGTGTAGCTGGGTGAAGTCATGGTGTCCCCTCGATCTTGTACTTGTGTGCCGTCCTGGCGGGGGCAGGCCTTGCCTGAGGATGCCAAGCAGTGAAGTACAAAACCGCGGAGGACGCGAAATCCAACAGCGAAATCCAGCGGACAGCCGGAGCAAGAAAGATTACCCAACGGTAGTGGGGACAGTCACCGAAACGTTACGCAATAGTGGCATAATGCGACCCGCCCACGGGCTCTCCGGAACACATCGGTCAAACATCCATGAAGCACAATCCAGCACAGTCGGGTTTCACCCTGGTGGAACTGATGGTCAGCGTCGTCGTGGTCGCCATCCTGGCCGCCATCGCCGTTCCGGCCTACAGCAGCTACGTCAACAAGAGCACGATCAAGGCCGCCCAGGCCGACCTGGTTGCCCTGAGCCTGAACCTGGAAAACAGCTACCAGAAACAGCTGGTGTATCCGACCTCCACCGCCAGCGGTGTCACCCAGATCCAGTGCGCGCTGATCGGTAACCCGTCGCCCTGCACCAGCCCGTCGTCGGGCTGGCAGCCGAGCCAGTCGGGCAAGTTCAACTATTCGATCAATTCCACCTCGACCACCTACACCGTGACCGCGACCGGCAACGGCGGTGCGCTCAACGGGTGCACCATCACCCTGGACCAGAGCAACAGCCGCAGCATCAGCTCGTGCAGTTCGTACAACGGTAGCTGGCTGTAATGCGCTGCCGCGGCTTCACCCTGGTCGAACTGATGATCACCGTCGCCCTGCTCGGCCTTATCCTGATGGTGGGCGTACCACTCACCCAGTCCTGGACCAACAGCAGCTACCAGCGCGATGCCGCCGGCCTGCTCAAGCAGGGCATCAGCCGCGCCAAGGCGACCGCACTGCGCAACCAGGGCGCCGTGCAGGACAGCGCACCCGCCGCCGTGCTGTGCCGCTCCGGGCAGAATCTCAAGCTGTTCCGGCTCAACGCCGGGCAGTCGATCGATTGCAACGCCACCAGCCAACCGGTCTGGAGCAGCACGATCCCGGCCGCGGCGGGAATCAAGGTCGCCGGAGTCGACATGGCCTGCGTCGCCTTCAGCAACCGTGGCCTGGCGGTCAGCGGCAACACCTGCACCACCGCCACACTGCAGGTTACGGCAGGCAGCGAGAGTTCGGTCGATGTCCCGCTCATTTAAGCTGCGCCGGCACCAGCGCGGCGATGTCCTGCTCGAATCGCTGATCGGCATCCTGTTGATGGCGACCATCGGCCTGGGCATCACCTATGCCTCATCACGGGCGGCCATCAGCCAGCGCGACATGAAGCTGCAGAACATCGTGGTCAACCAGATGCGCAGCCTGCTGGAACAGAACGGCGCGCTGCTGTGCTCGAGCAAGGCCTCGCTGCTGGTGGTGTCCATTCCCAGCCAGACCGACACCGTGCCGATCACCGCGACCTGCACCAACGCACCGAGCGTCACCGTCGGCACCAGCACGATCACCGGCGGCACGCCGCAAAGCTCGGTGGTGCTCACCACCCGCGCCCAGGACAGCAGCCTGTTCGGTGGCATCATCCGGGTCGGAGACGAGTCTTGAACCGCGCGCAGCGTGGCTTCACGCTGATCAGCCTGCTGATCGGCACGACCATTTCCCTGATCAGCATCCTGGCCATGCTCGCGCTGTACAAGAACGTGGTCTACAACGCCCTGGCTTCATCACAGAGTTCGCGCCAGGACGGCCAGGTGGCCTCGGCGCTGATCACCGCCCAGCGCGAACTGATGAATGCCGGCTTCTGGAGCGGCAGTGCCACGGCGCGGGCCACCTCCGACATCGACAACAACTTCATCCTGCTGTCCGGCGCCCTGCTGAGCAACGGCACCCTGAGCGGGACCGCCACCGCCCAGACCAGCTTCCCGACCCTGACCAGCACGGCGCCGAACGGCATCAGCGGCAATGCGATCGTCTGGTCCTACCAGACCAGTGCCACCGCCACCGCCAGTTGCGCCGGGTTGCTGATCAGCAACGGCGCGCTGCTCAGCCTGAAGGCCGCGGCGAGTTGCACCCAGGCGTCGACGCAGTGGAGCAGCACCACCTGGACCAGTACCCCGCTGATCGAAAGCGGTCAGGGCACCGCCTCGCTGTCGGTCGGTTTCGCCACCTGCTGGCCCTATGGCCGAACCACCGACACCACCAATAGCGCCTATCGGCTGCAGGTCAGCCTGAGTGCCAACAACAGCACGCTCGATCCCAATAGCACCGATCCCCAGCCCGCCTACGTCAAAAGCAAGGCGACGGCCTGTCTGATCAATTTCGAAAAACCCACTTCCTGACCGAGCGCCCGATGCCTGCACCCGCGTTTTTCCGATCGACGCGCGCTTCCCAGCGCGGCATGGCCGCCACCCTGATGATCCTGTTCGTCGGCATGGCCCTGAGCGTCACCGCGCTGAGCATGATGTACGGCATCGGCGGTGCCCAACAGCAGCAGATGGCGGCCCATGCCACGTCGCCGGCGGAGTCGCGGGTGTGGAGCGGCGTGGAATGGGTGCGCCTGTACCTGCAGGGCCAACTGACCCAGGACAGTACCCTGGCCAACGTTACCGTCGGCAACCTGCCGATCAGCGCCACCGGGCTCAGTGCGCAGATCGTCTCCAAGGTCGCCAGCGGCAGCAGCACCCTGGTCACGGCCACCATCACCGCCACCAACAACCTGGCCACCAATACACTCCAGGTGGTGTATGTGCTGACCCCGGCCAGCAGCACGCCTGCAACGCCGGCCGGTGCCAGCCTGCCGCCGGCTCTGCAGTTCAACGGCAACTTCAACTACACCGGCGGCAGCCTGTCGATCACCAACGGCACGACTTTGGCGAACATCGTCGTCAACGGCGTACTGAGCATCTCCAACGGCGCCAAGGCCTATGTCTCCGGTTGCGCCAAGGGCGGCATCAACCTCAGTGGCGGCGGCATCGCGGACAACGCGACGCTCAACACCGAGGGCACCTTCTCCATGAGTTCCAGCAGCGCGCCGGTCAACCTGACGGTGGGTGCCAAGTCGATCAATATCACCCAGTCCGGCGGCAGCTACGTGGCGATCCAGGCCGGCGCGTTCCGCGCCAACGTGCTGTCGGGCGGCTCGACCGTCGGTACCGCGCTGGTCGGCGGTACCCGCAACAGCGACAACTCAATCACTGCCGCCAGCAGCGGCACCGCGCTGATCACCCTGAGTTCCGGGGCGGTCTACACCCTGGACCTGAGCAAGGCCACGCAATCGGCCGGGGCCATCAGCACCAGCAACGCGCAACTGATCTCCGGCACCGGTACCCTGCCCGCCAGCATCTCGCTGACCTACAACGCGGTCTATGGCGGCGACGTCAACTTCCTCACCGGCACCGTCGGCACGTTCTGGGGCAACACCCTGGCGCTGACCGGCTACAGCGCCACCTACAACACGCTCAAGGCCAACAGCGACGTGTCGATCCTCACCGCCAACGTCGGCAAGTTCCAGGGCGGCGGCAACCTCAGCGTGACGCAATGGAACACGCCGACCTTCAGCACCGCCAGCCAGATCGCCGGGCAGATCCTCAACCAGAACGGCACGCCCTACACCGGCAACACCATCGCCAACCTGACCGCGAACGTCGCCGGCGCCTCGCCCGGCCTGCCCGGCGTGCCTTACTGCAACATCACCGCCACGCCGGTGGATGTCACGCCGCTGAAAAGCCAGGCCAACTACGTGTTCTCGTTCTCCGGGAACACGCCGATGCTGACCATCCAGAACGTCAAGACCGCAGCCGGCACCACGGTTTCCGCCGGGCCCTATAACCTGGCGACCACCGACCTGCGCACCCTGCTGGGCAACAACTTCATGATCTGCAACTACGGCAACAGCACCTGCGGCAACGGTGCCACCCCGGGCAACGGCTGGAACCTGACCGGCATCACCGCGTTCCCGCCGGGTGTGCTGTGGTTCGACGGCAACGTCACCTTCAACGGCGTGCAGAACATGAGCCGCCTGACCAACACCGTGCTGACCACCGGTGACGTGACCCTGACCAGCAGCGGCATGGTGCCGCTGTACTCGCCGAACTTCTCCGGCTATTCGAACCTGTGCACCGGCTCGTTCTACCCGACCAACCTGTGCAACAAGAGTGCCTCGCCACCGGGCCTGGCCACCTGGACCGACTCCGCCAACGTCACCCACAGCGGCCTGCCCATCGGCAACATCGCGATCGAGGCCAACGGCGGGCTGTCCACCAGTGGCTGGACGCTCTACGGCAACGTGATTCTCGGTGGCCTGGTCAGCACCTCGGGCGCCACCACCAACATCAAGGGCTCGCTCACCACCGGCAACAACAGCCCCAGCCCGACCACCATTTCCCAGGGCGGTATCGCCATCGACGTCTCCTCGGTGACCAGCGACCAGACCATCACCAACCCGTCGACGCCGAGCACGGGCAGCGGCGGCAGCTCGACCCAGGCAACGACTCGGGTGCGGTGGGTGCGGGCGTACTGACAAACCCCGAGCGCCTCCCCACACGGAGCTCCGATCGTTCCCACGCGGAGCGTGGGAACGATCAGTGCCAAGGGATCAATTCTGCCAAAGGGTCTTGCCGAAGAACGTCAGGGTGCGGTCCCAGGCCAGTTGCGACCACACCGGGTCGAACTGGGTGCCGGCGATACGACCAGGGCCCACGGCGGTTTCGTTGGCGAAGGCATGGTGGGCCAGGTAGCGGTGGAAGGTGGCATCGACGCCGGCCTCATGCAGCTTGGCTTCCAGGGCATCGACGGTCTCGATCGCGAAGAACAGGTCCTGGGTCGCCCAGTGGCCAAGCAGCGGTGCCTTGATTGCCGAGGCGTCGAGGTATTCCAACGGCGGGAAGCCGTACCAGACCACGCCAGCGGTCAGCTCGGGGATCGCATTCAGCGACAGCAGGGTCAGCGCGCCCCCCATGCAGAAGCCGGTCACGCCGATGTTCTTCGTGTAGCCGCCCAGGTACTGCACCGCGCCACGGATGTCCTGGCTCACCGCTTCGGCGAAGTCGAGCTTGCTCATCAGGTGGTGAGCTTCTTCCTCTTCCACCGTGGACTCGCCACGGTACAGGTCCGGCACCAGCGCCAGGTAACCGCTGGCCGCCAGGCGATCGGCGACACCGCGGATCTGGTCGTTCAGGCCCCACCACTCCTGGATGACCACGATGGCCGGGGCACCTTCCAGCTTGGCCGGGCGGGCCAGGTAGCCACTGACTTCGCGGCCGTCCGGGCGTTTGAAGCTGACCGGGTTGTTTGCTTGGGACATGGCTCGTCACCTCGAATCGGGTTGAATGGAATCGGACCCGATTAAAGCCCCATGTCCCGGCCTTGGCGAGCACTATTTGAACGAAGGCTGTCCCTTACTTCAGCTCGAACACCAGGCAGGGATTGCCGTTGAAGCGCCCTTCGAACGCCGGCTCCGCCTTCTCCAGCGAGGTGCCCGCCAGCAGGTTCTGCTCCTTGCGCGACAGGATCACCCAGGCCGGGCGCGGCAGCGAATCCAGGCTGGGCGCATTCCTGGCCGCGATGAACAGCGGCTTCTCGTCGTGGTCCAGGTTCATCATGTAGCGCACCGCCCAGGTGTCCTGGCCCAGATTGAGGAACACCAGCGGCCCCGGATTCGCCGCACGCAGGTGCTCCACCGGGCCAACGAAGCCCCGGGTGTCGAATTCCAGGTCCTTGGCCGGCTCGACCACCTTCACCAGCAGCAGCCACTGGGCCGCCAGGGCGATCAGGCTGAGCAGCACCAGGCGCCGCCCCGGTTCGGCGGATGGCTTCAGCCAGAGCCTGGCGGCGAGCACCTGCAGCACCACCAGCACGCCCACCAGCAATGGCACCGACACCTGCGGCCAGAACCCATGCTTGAGCCAGGAATGGCGCAGGACGAACACCACGACAATCCCCAGCCCCGGCAGCAACGCCACCAACCCGGTATAAAAACGCCGCACACCCGCCAGCCAACCGTGCGCGTTCAGCAACCCATAGGCCGCCAGCGCCGCGAACATCGGCACCATCGGCAGGATGTAATAGGCCCGCTTGAAGTGCGGCACCGACAAGCCCAGCAGGATCATCAGGCCACAGGCTCCCAGCCGCAGGGCCAGTTGCACCTCATCGTCGCGGTCACGCTGCGTCCATGTGTGGCGCAGCGCGATCAGCGTTGCCAGCGCCAGCGGTACCACCGGGAAGTAGCGGTAGAGGCTGAGCTGGAAGTAGAAGAAGAACGGCTCGCCACTGTCCCCCAGGCGCCCGCCGATCTGCATGGTGTAGACCTGCCTGGCGAAGTCCTCGCCACCGCTCAGCCGGGCCAGGCTCATCAGCGCCCACCAGCAGGCCGCCAGCAACAGCAGGCCGACCACGCCGTAGCCCAACACCCTGCGCACGACCAGCAGCGTCTCGACCCGCGACCGGCAAACGCCCATGGCCCAGTAGACACAGGCCACGCCACAGACCTCGATCAGCCCCAGCGGCCCGCGAATGACAAAGCCCAGCACGAACAGCGGGAACACCGCGTATTGTCGCAGCCGCGAACCGAGGCGTTCGCCGGTGTGCAGCAGGTAGAAGCAGGCCAGGCACAACAGCGAGGTCATCTGGTCCAGGCACACCGAGCGGGACTTCTCCAGCAGTTGCGTCGTCAGCGCGGTCAGCAGCACCGTCAGCAGCGCCCATGTGCGCCCCGATGGCGCCAGCAGCCGGTAGATCATCGCCAGCACGCCCGCCGAGGCCAGCGCCGTCGGCATGACGTTGGCAAGGTGGTTCGGCGCGCCGAACAGCCGGGCGAACAGGTAGCTCAGGAAAGTCGCGGTGCCCGGGTAATCGGGATAGGGCTCGCCATAGGTCGTGGCGAAAAAGCCCGGACCATGACGGAACATTTCCTCGAGGAACAGCCACCAGCGGCCGTCGAAACCCTGGGCCGCCTGGTCCCAGATGCCAAGGGTGAAGAGCAGCAGGGCGACCAGGAAGATCGACAACGATTCGAGGCTAAGGCGTTTTTCGTGGGCCATCGGCATACGACTCATCCGCAACGACAGGGTGGACGGGCAAACCCTAATGGTGCCGTGCGGGGCACTGAATGCTGCCTGAACGAAGGCCAGAACCCGCGTGACTGGGAATCCTTCTCGGCAGGTGGTGCTACCCCCGGCCCCTGGCACCCTCTATAGTCCCCAGTCAGTCCAAGGTAGGAGCCTACGCAGTGCACTCCAGAATCACTCTCCGCCATCAGTCCCTTCGTACCCTGACTTTCGCCCTTTCGCTGGCCCTGTTCAGCGCCCCGAGCCAGGCCAAGGCCCTGCCCGACGCCCCGGAGATTGGCACCGGCTATCGCAGCGGCCTGCTCACCCGGCAGGCGAGCAGGCACATGGCCGCCGCCGCCAACCCGCTGGCCGCCGAAGCCGGGCGCGAGATCCTGCGCCAGGGCGGCTCCGCCGTGGACGCGGCGATCGCGATGCAGGCCGTGCTGACTCTGGTCGAACCGCAGGCTACCGGGATCGGTGGCGGCGCCTTCATCATGGTCTGGGACGGCCGGCAGGTGCACGCCTACGACGGCCGCGAAACCGCTCCGGCCGGGGCCAACGAAAAACTGTTCCTCAACGCCGACGGCACCCCGATGGCCTTCACCCAGGCACAGATCGGCGGCCGATCGGTCGGCACACCCGGCGTGATGCGTGCCCTGGAACTGGCCCACCGCAGCAACGGTCGGCTGCCCTGGGCCAAGCTGTTCGAACCGGCGATCCGCCTGGCCGAGCAGGGTTTCCCGATTTCGCCACGCCTGCACAAGCAGATCGCCGCCAGCCCGTTCCTGCCGAAATCGCCGATCATGGCCGCCTACTTCCTGGACGCGGATGGCCGCCCGAAAGCGGTCGGCACGGTACTGAAGAACCCGGCGTTGGCCGCGGTGCTCAAGCGTATCGCCAACGAAGGCAGCGACGCGCTGTACAAAGGCCGCATCGCCGAGGAGATCGTCGCCGCGGTCAATGGCAGCGCCAACCCCGGCAGCCTGTCGCTGGCCGACCTGCAGGGCTACCAGGCCAAGGAACGCACGCCGATCTGCTCCGACTACAAGCAATGGAAACTCTGCGGCATGCCACCGCCCTCCTCCGGGGCGATCGCCATGGCGCAGATCTTCGGCACGCTGCAGGCGTTGGAGGCCCGCGACAAGCGCTGGGCGCTGCCGGCACTGCCGCCCCTGAAAACGTCGACCGCCGCCGGCCTGGAACCCCGCCCGGAGGCCGTGCACCTGATCGCCGAGGCCGAACGGCTGGCCTATGCCGACCGCGGCCTGTACGTGGCCGACAGCGATTTCGTCCCGGTACCGGTGGCCGGCCTGATCGACCCGGCGTACCAGGCCCAGCGCGCCCGGCTGATCAGCGAACGCAGCCTGGGCAAGGCCGAACCCGGCGTACCGACCGGCGTGCAGGTGGCCCTGGCCCCCGACCGCTCGCCCCTGCGCATCTCCACCTCGCAGATCGTCGCCGTGGATGACCAGGGCAGCGCGGTGTCCATGACCACCACGGTGGAAAGCTCGTTCGGTTCGCACCTGATGGTCGAGGGCTTCATCCTCAACAACCAGTTGACCGACTTCTCCTTCATCCCCCGTGAAAACGGCAAGCCGGTGGCCAACCGTGTCGAGCCGGGCAAGCGCCCGCGCTCGTCGATGGCACCGACCCTGGTGTTTGATCGCCAGAATGGCGAATTCCTCGGTACCGTCGGCTCGCCGGGCGGCTCGCAGATCATCGAGTACGTGGCCAAGACCCTGGTCGGCCTGCTGGACTGGCAGCTCGACCCGCAGGCCGCGATCAACCTGCCCAACTTCGGCAGCCGCAACGGCCCGACCGAGCTGGAGCCCGGCCTGTTCTCGCCACAACTGATCGACACGCTGAAGCAGCAGGGGCATGAGGTCAACGAACTGGAAATGACCAGCGGCACCCAGGCGATCATGCGCGTGCGTGATGCCCAGGGCCGCACGTCCTGGGCCGGTGGCGCCGACCCGCGGCGCGAAGGCGAGGCGCTGGGCGACTGACGTGCAAGGACGGTGGCGGGCTCGCTCGCCACCGTTGCCGGGCCTGCTACACAGTCATTCACAATTTATTAAGATATTCCTCCGTATAGTGCCGGTCATCTGGAGGCCTCAGGGCCGACTTTCCTTTCCCCGGTATCCCCATGCGCACGACACGTCCCGTTATCCTGCTGTTCCTGCTTGGCTGCCTGCTGTTCTTCTTTGCCCTGGGCAACCATGAGTTGCAGGGTTCCACCGAATCCCGGGTAGCCGGGATCGCCATGGAAATGCACCTGAACAACGACTGGATCACCCCGCGCCTGCTGGGCGAGCCGTTCCTGGAAAAACCCCCGCTGAGCCTCTGGCTCGATGCCACAGCGATCAAGCTGCTGGGCGGCACGCCCCTGGCGGTACGCCTGGCCTCGGCGTTCGCCGGGCTGTTCACGGTGCTGGCGCTCTACGGTTTCATGCGCAGGATCGGCCGCCCCACCCTGTTGGCCTGGGCCGCCGCCGCAATGCTGATGACCATGGCCAGCTACCTGGGCAATGCCCGCCAGGTCGGTGAGGACGCCATTCTCAGCCTCGGCGTGTCGCTGGCGCTGTTCGCTTTCTTCCAGGCCAATGAGCAGCGCAAGCGCCAGGCCGCCACCCTGGGGAGCTGGCTGGTGTTCATGCTCGGCATCGCCATCGCGACCCTGACCAAGGGCGTACTGGGGCTGGCCCTGCCGGGTGTGGTGATTTTTTTCTACCTGGTCAGCGAGAGCCTGCTCGAGCGGCGCTTGACCCTCGGCAACTGGCTTCGCCCGGCACTGTTCACCCTGGTGGGGCTGATCCCGCTGCTGATCTGGCTGAAGCTGCTGTACGGGCAGGGCGGCGCGGATGCTGTCCGTGAAGTGCTCTGGGCCAACAGTGTCGGCCGCTTCAGCGGCTCGTTCACCGCGGCCGGCCACTACGAGCCCTTTTACTATTACTTCACCAAGTTGCCGGAGGCGTTCCTGCCCTGGAATCTGCTGGTGTACCTGGGGCTCTGGCACCTGCGCAAGGAGCTGATGCGCAAACGCCACCTGCTGTTCGCCAGCGTCTGGTTCCTGGCCCAGTTCACCCTGCTGACCCTGGCCTCGAGCAAGCGCATGGTGTACATGGTGTCCATGGCGCCCGCCGCCGCTATCATCGCCGCCGAATACAGCGCGGTGGTTCTCGCCTGGCTGCGTCGGCGCTCCGCCACCTCCACGCTCAGCCGCCAACTGGTCGACAAGCGCCGCCCGCTGGCTGCGGCGCTGCTGGCCGTGGTCGTCTGCGGTTATCTGGTGGCCGCCTGGCGGGCGCCGCTGGCCGACCGCAACACCTCGTTCAAGCCGGTGACCGACCAGGTCATCGCCCTGCAGGCCAGCGGCAAGCAGGTCGCGCTGTACCAGCCGGACGAACGCCTGGCCTCGACCGTGTTCTACACCCAGCGCCAACAAGCGGTGGTACAAACCCAGGAGCAGTTGGACGCGTTCCTGCAGGCCTCGCCGGACAATGTCGCCGTGGCCCAGAACCAGCAACCCGATGCCTCGCACAAGGTACTGGCCACCGTCACCATCGGCGGCAAGCGCACTTACTACTTCTACACCCGCTGAACACTCGTGGGCATAAAAAAACGGCGCTCCTGGAGCGCCGTTTTTCATGGGTCGGGTACTTACTGAACGTTCTTCAGCTTGACCACGTCGCCGGAAACCTTGGTGGTGTAGCCGGTCAGGACCCAGGCCCAGAACCAGTTTTCCTGGACCTGGGTGTTGATCAGTGCGTCACCGCCCTTGGCCTGGATGGCAGCAGTCTGGGCACGGACGAAACGGTCGTTCTGGCGGATCGGGATGAATCCGAACAGCAGCATGCCGGTAGCGGTCGCTTCGCTGTGACCGACCACGGTGTACTGGTTGCTGTCCAACTGCCGGGTTTTCATCGCCGTGCCGGTGCAACCGCCCAGCGCCAGGGTAACCAGCAGGGAAGCGGCGATTTTGCTCGCGTATTTCAAGGGATAACTCCATGGGAAAAACCCCGGGAGTCATTTCCCGGGGACGCGTACTGTAAAGGGGATAGCGGCAAACTCAAATGCTTCATCGAGTGCCATGTGGCCTGGGCCTGGCGATTCCCGGCCTGACCCTACGGCTTGAACACCTGTGGCCAGTCCGGGGCTTCGATATAACCCATCACCTTCGGCGCCTGGCTGGCCGAATGCTCGGTGAGAAACAGCGCCAGCCCGTAGCCTGGCGACGGCATGGAGAAATTCATGGCGTCTTCCAGTGCCCCCATGCATTCGCTGTGGGTGACCAGCACCAGGTTGCGCCCCGGCACCTTGTAGCGGCGAATGTCGCGCAGCAGGGTCTTGCGGCAATTGAACAGCCAGTCCTGGGTGCTGCTGGCGTGGTTGAACATGTAGGCGGAGGTCTGCACGGCACGGGTCAACGGGCTGTTGTAGATATCCGTTCGGGACAGGCCGAGCCTTTCGAAGCGCGCGCCCAACGCCACCGCCACGTCGCGGGCGCGATCGGTGATGCCGTCCGGCTCCGCCAGGCAGGGCGCCCTGGAGCGGTCGCAACGCTCGACATGGCGCACCAGCACCACCATTTCGCCCCTGGCCCACCCCGCAGTCAGCGCCATCGCGCTATCATTGCCAGCCTGGGCCAGATCGGCCACGGCAGCGGGCCGCAACATCACCAGCGTCAGCGGAATGACGAGCAGCGCTGCCAGCGATACCAGCAGGGCGTTCCGGTACCGGACGAGGCGGTTCAGTTCGAACGAGCGCTTCAACCAGCTATACGGCAGTCTTGATTCCACGTTCGGCTGCCTCTGCGAAAAAGGCCGGTTGAGTAGGCAATGTCGGCGACGCTACAGCACAAAAATGACAACTGAGCCTCGGGCTTGACTGCCGCTGGAGAAACCGCTTCCCTGCCTGCTGCAAACTCATTCGAACACAGAGCCTAGGTTCGTGAAGGTCGCGTCGCGGTGAAAGGAATGTGAAAAATTCCTCAATCGCCGACCTCGATCCGGCCTGGCTGAACGCCCCTGACGAAACGTAAACACCCTCGAAACACCCGAATCTCCTGCAAGAAGTTACAATTCGTGAAACACCTTCCCCGAGAAAAACCTTTCAGCTATCGGCTTTCCCGCCGATACAGCCCTTACGAACAAATTCAGCTGGCACCAATAACAACACCTTCCAGCCACCCAATGAGCAAGCAACACCAAGTTACTGGAGGAATTCAATGAATAGCTGGTTTGGCAATATCAGCGTCAATCTGAAACTGGGCCTGGGCTTCGGCCTGGTCCTGGCACTGACCACGATCCTGGCGCTGACCGGCTGGACCAGCCTGGGCGGTCTGATCGACCGCAGCAACTGGATGAGCGACATCACCCAGCTCAACGCCTCGCTGACCAAACTGCGTGTGGCCCGCCTGCAATACATGCTGACCAACGGCGACGAAACCGCCGCGCAGAACGTGCAGGTCAACCTCGACGCGTTCATCGTCCAGCAGCAGAAACTGCTCAACAGCTTCAAGAGCCCGGAAAACGTCAAGCTGCTCAAGGAGCAGGCGGCGACCATCACCGCCTACCAACAGTCGCTGAACAAGATGCGCGAGGCCTACCGCACCGGTAACGGCGCCCGCCAGAGCATGAGCGAGACGGCCGAAGTCGTGCAGAAACTGATCGCCACGATCCACGACAACGTGCTGCAGATGGCTCCAGGCGAGGACAACCGCTTCGAGCGCTTCCAGGCCATCATCCGCGCCAAGGAACAATTCCTGCTGACCCGCTACGAAGTGCGTGGCTACACCGGCAACAGTAACCCGGAAACCGAACAGAAGGCTGCCAATCAGCTGAACGAAACGATTGCCGGCCTCAAACAACTGGCCGAGCATTTCAGCAGCAGCCAGCAGAACGAACTGCAACAGCTGGAAACCGGCCTGGCCAACTACCGTACGGCCGTGCTGGCGTACAAGCAGGCCAACAACGATGTCGTGCAGGCCCGCAAGGAAATGACCGACCAGGGCAACAGCATCGTCGCCCTCAGCGAGCAGTTGTACCAGATCCAACTGGACCGCCGTGACAGCGAAAGCGCCCAGGCCCGCAGCCTGCAATTGGGCAGCACCCTGCTCGCGCTGCTGTTCGGCATCCTCGCCGCCGTGGTCATCACTCGCCAGATCACCCGCCCGATCCAGCAAACCCTGGGCGTGGTGGAACGCATCGCCTCCGGCGACCTGACCCACAACCTGGTGGTCACCCGCCGGGACGAACTGGGCGTGCTGCAACAGGGCATCCAGCGCATGGGGGCGACCCTGCGTGACCTGATCAGCGGCATTCGCGATGGCGTGACCCAGATCGCCAGCGCCGCCGAACAATTGTCGGCAGTCACCAGCCAGACCAGCGCCGGGGCCAATAGCCAGAAGGTCGAGACCGACCAGGTGGCCACCGCCATGCACGAAATGACCGCCACCGTGCAGGAAGTGGCGCGTAACGCCGAACAGGCTTCGACGGCAGCCTCCGCCGCTGACGGCGAAGCCCGTGCCGGTGACCGGGTGGTCGGCGAAGCCATCGCCCAGATCGAACGCCTGGCGACTGAAGTGGTGCGCTCGACCGAAGCCATGACCGTGCTGCAGCAGGAAAGCGACAAGATCGGCAGCGTGATGGACGTGATCAAGGCCGTGGCCGAACAGACCAACCTGCTGGCGCTCAACGCTGCCATCGAAGCCGCCCGTGCCGGTGAAGCCGGTCGTGGTTTTGCCGTGGTCGCCGACGAGGTTCGCGGCCTGGCCCAGCGCACCCAGAAGTCCACCGAGGAAATCGAAGGCCTGGTGGCGGCCCTGCAGAGCGGCACGCAGCAGGTGGCAACCGTGATGAACAACAGCCGCTCGCTGACCGACAGCAGCGTCGAGCTGACCCGCAAGGCCGGGGTTTCGCTGGAAAACATCACCCGCACGGTGTCGAACATCCAGTCGATGAACCAGCAGATCGCCGCGGCGGCCGAAGAGCAGAGCGCGGTGGCCGAAGAGATCAGCCGCAGCATCATCAACGTTCGCGATGTCTGCGAGCAGACGGCGGCCGCAAGCGACGAGACGGCCGCCTCCAGCGTCGAGCTGGCACGCCTGGGCAGCCAGTTGCAGACGATGGTCAGCCACTTCCGGGTCTGAGCGGATCGGAACGGTACCTGGACCAGGCCTGTGGGTGACACCCGGGTTCTGGGCCAGGCCCGCGAAAAGGCCTGTCAGCCTTGCCCACCCCTGAAATCCCTCTCAAGACGGTGAGAGGGGTTGCTCACAGGCTCCGCTCCTAGCGGGCGATCCCATGCTTGCGCAGCTTTCTGTACAGGGTGTTGCGACTGACTCCGAGCTGCCCGGCCGTGTTGGTCATATGCCAACGCTGCTGCTCCAGCGCATGGAGCAGCGCCAACCGCTCGGCGTCTTCCAGCGGATACGCGCCAGCCGGTTCAGCCGGCACATCCTCGACCAGCGGCCGGGCCTGGCGAATCATCGCCGGCAGATCCGCCACGCCGATCCGACCGTCCTCGCACAGCGCCACCAGGGTACGCAGTACCGTGCGCAACTGCCGAACGTTCCCCGGCCAGGCAAAGCCCAGCAGGGCCTGACGCGCCGCCGCATCGATCGACACCCCCTGCCCCGCCGCCTCCTGCGCCAGCAGGAAGTCCAGCAACCGGGACTTGTCGCTGCGCTCGCGCAAGGCCGGCAGAGCGATCTCCAGGCCGTTGAGCCGGTAATACAGGTCCTCGCGGAAACCACCGTCCTGTACCCGCTCCAGCAGATGGCGATGGGTCGCGCTGATGATCCGCACGTTGACCGCCTCCGGCTCACCGCCGATCGGCACCACCTGCCGGTCCTCCAGCACCCTCAGCAGGCGGGTCTGCAATGCCAGCGGCATGTCGCCGATCTCGTCGAGGAACAGCGTACCGCCATCGGCCTGTTGCAACTTGCCACGCATGCCTTCCTTGCGCGCGCCGGTAAAGCTGCCGCCGCGATAGCCGAACAGTTCGCTCTCGATCAGGCTTTCCGGAATCGCCGCGCAGTTGAGCGCGACAAACGGCTTGTCCGCGCGCTGGCTGGACTGGTGCACCGCCTTGGCGAACGCCTCCTTGCCCGAGCCGGTTTCGCCGTTGATCAACAGCGGCACATCACGCTCGAATACCCGCAAGGCCTTGCGAAAATCGCTCTGCAGGGTCTCGTCGTCCAGGCAGATGTCCGCCGCAGCGACCCGCCCGACCGCCACCGCCGCCGGCACCAACGGCCTGGGCACACTGCGCGGCTGGCCACGCAGCACCGCGAACAGGCTGCGGCCATCGCGGGTCCGCAAGGGCCAACTGGCGCTGGCCTGGGTACTGGCGCGGCCGAGCAGCTCATCCAGCGAACAATCGAAAAACGCCTCAACCGGCTGCCCGAGCAAACCGCCGCGGCCAAACCCGAGCAGGTTCAGCGCACTCTGGTTGACCGCGCAGATCCGCCCTTCACCGTCGAACGCCAGCAGCCCCTCGCTGAACAGGCCGACGGATTCGGCCTGCAGATGAAAACGCAGCAACCAGTGCTGGTCGTAATGCCGCAGGAAATAGCAGCTCTCGATCATCTTTGCCGACAGGTTCACCAGCGCCATGGTATGGAACTGGCTCTGCCGGGACACATCCGGGCGGGCCGAGGAAACATCCAGCACCGCCAGCAGCTCGCCCTGGGGATCGAACACCGGGCTGGCCGAGCAGGTCAGCCCGGTATGACGGCCGCGAAAGTGTTCGTCCTGGTGAATGGTCAGCGCCTGGCGCTCCACCACGCAGGTGCCGATGCCGTTGGTGCCTTCGCAGGCTTCGCTCCAGTCGGCGCCGAGCCAGAGCCCGGCGCGCTCGAAGATCTTGCGCTCGGACGGCGCTGTGACACAGTTGAGGATCACCCCGCGGGCATCGGTCAGCAGCACCGCGTGACCGGCACCGGACAACTGCTGGTGCAGGCTGGTCATCTCGTTGCCGGCAATCTGCAGTACCTGGCGCAGGCGCTCGCGGCTTTCCAGCAGGCGACCGTGTTCGAGCACGGTGGGGGCGATGCTCAACGAGGGGTCGAGGTGGTAATCCTCCAGGCAACGCAGCCAGGAACGGGCGATCGACGGATCACTGCCCGGGCCGCCGCTCAGGGCCTTGCCCTGGGTCACGGTGAGCACCTGCCGGGCGTGACGACTCAGATGGTTGTTCTGCATTTCTTATTGTTCTCCCCCCGTCCAGGGATGGCCTCTCCCCCACAACCACTCCGGGAGCCGGATTGTGCGGGAGCGGGCTTGCCCGCGAATAGGCCATCAAGCGTGGCCCAGGGCGCCAGGCCCTGCAGCACGTTCGACTTCACCTCAACGCCCAGCATCCTCCTGCACGGCGAGCATTGCAATCGCCCCGCGACCGATGAGTCATGGGCTGTGCCACAGGCGTTACAAAGTGTCACCCCCGACTGTACCAGCCGTGTCACAACCCGGCGGCCCACGTGTCAGTCCAACCAGACCAGGCCCCGACACAGAGCGCTTTCAACGCACTGGCCCGACCTTTGCTCTACGCTTGTCAGACGCTAAACCGCGTACTCCCTAATAAGCACAAAAGCCAAGGAGACACTCACCATGCGTTATGCCCACCCTGGTACTGCCGGCGCCATCGTTTCGTTCAAGGCCAAGTATGGCAACTACATCAATGGCGAATTCGTCGCGCCCGTCGACGGCCAGTACTTCACCAACACCTCGCCGGTGAACGGCAAGCCCATCGCCGAGTTCCCCCGCTCCAACGCCAAGGATATCGACAAGGCCCTCGACGCCGCCCATGCCGCCGCCGATGCCTGGGGCAGCACCTCGGTGCAGGCCCGTTCGCTGATCCTGCTGAAGATCGCCGACCGCATCGAACAGAACCTGGAAACCCTGGCGATCACCGAAACTTGGGACAACGGCAAGGCCGTGCGCGAAACCCTCAACGCCGACATCCCGCTGGCCGCCGACCACTTCCGCTACTTCGCCGGCTGCCTGCGTGCCCAGGAAGGCAGCGCCGCCGAGATCGACGGCAACACCGTGGCCTATCACATCCATGAGCCACTGGGCGTGGTCGGCCAGATCATCCCGTGGAACTTCCCGCTGCTGATGGCCGCCTGGAAACTCGCCCCGGCCCTGGCCGCCGGCAACTGCGTGGTGCTCAAGCCCGCCGAGCAGACCCCGCTGGGCATCTGCGTGCTGCTGGAACTGATCGGCGACCTGCTGCCTCCCGGCGTACTGAACGTGGTGCACGGTTTCGGCAAGGAGGCCGGCGAAGCCCTGGCCACCAGCAAGCGCATCGCCAAGATCGCCTTCACCGGCTCGACCCCGGTCGGCTCGCACATCATGAAGTGCGCCGCCGAGAACATCATTCCGTCCACCGTGGAGCTGGGCGGCAAGTCGCCGAACATCTTCTTCGAAGACATCATGCAGGCCGAACCGAGCTTCATCGAGAAAGCCGCCGAAGGCCTGGTACTGGCATTCTTCAACCAGGGTGAAGTGTGCACCTGCCCATCCCGGGCGCTGGTGCAGGAGTCGATCTACGACGAATTCATGCAGGCGGTGATGAAGAAGGTCGAGCAGATCAAGCGCGGCGACCCGCTGGACACCGACACCATGGTCGGCGCCCAGGCCTCCGAGCAGCAGTTCGACAAGATCCTCTCGTACCTGGAAATCGCCAAGAAGGAAGGCGCCCAGTTGCTGACCGGCGGCCAGGTGCAGAAACTCGACGGCGACCTGGCCAGCGGCTACTACATCCAGCCGACGCTGCTCAAGGGCAACAACAAGATGCGTGTGTTCCAGGAGGAAATCTTCGGCCCGGTGGTGAGCATCACCACCTTCAAGGACGAGGCCGAAGCCCTGGCGATCGCCAACGACACCGAGTTCGGCCTCGGTGCCGGCCTGTGGACCCGCGACATCAACCGCGCCTACCGCGTCGGCCGCGGGATCAAGGCCGGTCGCGTGTGGACCAACTGCTACCACCTGTACCCGGCGCACGCCGCCTTCGGTGGCTACAAGAAGTCCGGCGTCGGCCGTGAAACCCACAAGATGATGCTCGACCACTACCAGCAGACCAAGAACCTGCTGGTGAGCTATGACATCAATCCGCTCGGGTTCTTCTAAACCCTGAAACCGCCTTCGCGGGCAAGCCACGCTCCTACAGGTTCATGTGAAACACCATCCCGGGGACGACACCCCACTGTAGGAGCCGGGCTTGCCCGCGAACAGGCCCCCTGACACCCCATAACCTCTGGCTGCCCCGCTACGGGCCCTGCGTGCGCGCTGTACAGCAAATCGACACCCGAAAGTCCAACAACCAAACAATAAGAAAGACAAGCGAGGACTTATGACAACCCAAACCGAACTCAAACCGACCCTCGGCACCCTGCACCTGTGGGGTATCGCGGTCGGCCTGGTGATTTCCGGTGAATACTTCGGCTGGAGTTATGGCTGGGGTACCGCCGGGACCCTGGGTTTCCTCGTCACCGCCCTGCTGGTGGCGACCATGTACACCTGCTTCATCTTCAGTTTCACCGAACTCACCACCGCCATTCCCCACGCCGGCGGCCCCTTTGCCTACAGCCGCCGGGCTTTCGGCGAAAAAGGCGGGCTGATCGCCGGCATCGCCACCCTGATCGAATTCGTCTTCGCTCCACCGGCGATCGCCATGGCCATCGGAGCCTACCTCAACGTGCAGTATCCCGGCCTCGATCCGAAGATCGCCGCCGTGGGCGCCTATCTCGTCTTCATGACCCTGAACATCCTCGGCGTCAGCATCGCCGCCACCTTCGAACTGGTGGTCACCGTGCTGGCCGTGGCCGAACTGCTGGTGTTCATGGGCGTGGTCGCGCCGGGCTTCAGCTTCAGCAACTTCGTCCTCAATGGCTGGTCGGGGTCGAGCACCTTCAGCCTTGACGCGGTTCCCGGTATCTTCGCGGCGATCCCCTTCGCCATCTGGTTCTTCCTCGCCATCGAGGGCGCGGCCATGGCCGCCGAGGAAGCCAAGGACCCGAAACGGACCATTCCCAAAGCCTATGTCAGCGGCATCCTGACCCTGGTGTTCCTGGCCATCGGCGTGATGGTGATGGCCGGCGGCGTCGGCGACTGGCGCCAGCTGTCGAACATCAACGACCCGCTGCCCCAGGCAATGAAAGCGGTGGTCGGCAACAACTCGACCTGGATGCACATGCTGGTGTGGATCGGCCTGTTCGGCCTGGTGGCGAGCTTCCACGGGATCATCCTCGGCTACTCGCGCCAGTTCTTCGCCCTGGCCCGGGCCGGCTACCTGCCGCAGTCGCTGGCCAAGCTGTCGCGCTTCCAGACGCCCCACCGGGCGATCCTCGCCGGCGGGGTGGTCGGCATCGCGGCGATCTACAGCGACGGGCTGGTCAACCTGCAGGGCCTGAGCCTGACGGCGGCGATGATCACCATGTCGGTATTCGGCGCCATCGTCATGTACATCATCAGTATGCTCAGCCTGTTCAAGCTGCGCCGCAGCGAACCGAACCTGGAACGGACCTTCCGCGCGCCGGGCTACCCGCTGGTCCCCGGCATCGCCCTTGCATTGGCCCTGGTCTGCCTGGTGGCGATGGCCTGGTTCAACACCCTGATCGGCCTGATTTTCCTGGGCTTCATGGTGGCGGGGTTCATCTACTTCCAGTTGACCGCCAGCCAGCGCTCGCAAGCGCCAACGGACGCTATGCTCACCGGTAACTGAGTTGCACCAGGGCGGGGCATGACAAGCCCCGCCACGGAACAAAAAACACCACGCCCCGCAGGAGCCTCTGTCGTACGCCAGTTTTGTGCAAGACAGGGTAGAGTCATCGATAACCAGGGTTCAGGAGGACACCGCCCCATGGCCACATTCGCCCATTCCGTCGGCGCCCAGACCTATCGCTTCGACAGCCTCAGGGAGGTCATGGCCAAGGCCAGTCCCGCCCGTTCCGGGGACTTTCTCGCCGGTGTCGCCGCGCAGAACGACGGCGAACGCGTCGCGGCCCAGATGGCTCTGGCCAACATTCCCCTCAAGCATTTCCTTGAGGAAATGCTGATCCCCTATGAGTCCGACGAAGTCACCCGGCTGATCGTCGACACCCATGACAAGCAGGCCTTCGCCGCCGTCAGCCACCTGACCGTCGGCGGCCTGCGCGACTGGCTGCTCAGCGATGCCGCCGACGAACAGAGCCTGCGCGCCCTGGCTCCGGGGCTGACCCCGGAAATGGCCGCCGCGGTCTCGAAGATCATGCGCGTGCAGGATCTGGTGCTGGTGGCCCAGAAGATCCGCGTGGTGACGAAATTCCGCGGCACCCTGGGCCTGCGCGGCCGACTGTCGACCCGCCTGCAGCCCAACCACCCCACCGACGACCCGGCCGGCATCGCCGCCAGCGTGCTCGACGGCCTGCTCTACGGCAACGGCGACGCCATGATCGGCATCAACCCGGCCACCGACAGCCTGAGTTCGATCTGCGACCTGCTGAACATGCTCGACGCGGTGATCAAACGCTACGAAATCCCCACCCAGGCCTGCGTGCTGACCCACGTCACCACCTCCATCGAGGCGATCAACCGTGGTGTGCCGCTGGACCTGGTGTTCCAGTCCATCGCCGGCACCGAGGCGGCCAACGCCAGCTTCGGCATCAGCCTGAAAATCCTCCAGGAAGGCTACGACGCCGGGCTGAGCCTCAATCGCGGCACCCTCGGGCAGAACCTGATGTATTTCGAGACCGGCCAGGGCAGCGCGCTGTCGGCCAACGCCCACTTCGGCGTCGACCAGCAGACCTGCGAGACCCGCGCCTACGCCGTGGCCCGGCACTTCAAGCCGTTTCTGGTCAACACCGTGGTCGGCTTCATCGGCCCGGAATACCTGTACAACGGCAAGCAGATCATCCGCGCCGGCCTCGAGGACCACTTCTGCGGCAAGCTGCTGGGCGTACCGATGGGCTGCGATATCTGCTACACCAACCATGCCGAAGCCGACCAGGACGACATGGACACCCTGCTGACCCTGCTCGGCGTGGCCGGGATCAACTTCATCATGGGCATTCCCGGCTCCGACGACATCATGCTCAACTACCAGACCACCTCGTTCCACGACGCCCTCTACGCCCGGCAGACCCTGGGCCTCAAGCCGGCGCCAGAGTTCGAGCAGTGGCTGGCGAAGATGGGTATCTTCACCCAGGCCGACGGCAAGGTACGCTTCGGCAGCAACCTGCCCCCGGCCTTCCGCCAGGCCCTGGAGCAGCTAGGATGAACGACATGGGCAACGAGATCGACAGCGACAACCCCTGGCTGCAACTGCGCCGCCTGACCCCGGCGCGGATCGCCCTGGGCCGCACCGGCACCAGCCTGCCGACCCGCGCGCAACTGGACTTTCAGTTCGCCCACGCGCAGGCCCGCGATGCCGTGCACCTGCCCTTCGACCACGCCGGGCTCGCCAGCCAACTGGCCGAGCGCGGGCGGGAAACCCTGCTGCTGCACAGCGCCGCCGATGACCGCCACAGCTACCTGCAACGCCCGGACCTGGGCCGCAGGCTCAACGACGCCTCGGCCCGGCAGTTGCGCGACTATGCCCAGGCCCATCCGGGCGGGGTCGACCTGGCGATCGTCGTCGCCGACGGGCTGTCGGCGCTGGCCGTGCATCGGCATACCGTGCCGTTCCTCACCCGCCTGGAAGAACAGCTGGCAGCCGAAGGCTGGTCGCAGTCACCGGTGATCCTGGTGGAACAGGGCCGCGTCGCCGTCGCCGACGAGATCGGCGAGCTGCTGGGCGCGAAAATGGTGGTGATCCTGATCGGCGAACGCCCGGGCTTGAGCTCTCCGGACAGCCTGGGGCTGTATTTCACCTATAATCCAAAGGTCGGCCTGACTGACGCCTACCGCAACTGCATCTCCAATGTCCGGCTGGAGGGCATGAGTTACGGCCTGGCCGCCCATAAACTGCTGTACCTGATGAAAGAAGCCTGCCGCCGACAGCTGTCGGGGGTCAATCTCAAGGACGAGGCCCAAGTGCAAACACTGGAAAGCGAATCGGATGTCCACTCAAGCGGCAACTTCCTACTGGGCTCCCCCCGGGATTGAAGGTCATCCGGATTGCTCTTTTCCCAGGCTTTGGGCAGCATCGGCTTAGCGGCTGCCCGAGAGAGTGAACCGTTTGCCGTCATATCCACGAAGTTGAGGCCTGATCTATGCGGATTACTCAAGCGACCCTGGAACATCTGGACCTGTTGACGCCCCTGTTCGTCAAATACCGTGAATTCTACGGTTCACTGCCCCTTCCCGATTCATCGCGCAGCTTTCTGGAAAAGCGCCTGCGCCGCAAGGAGTCGGTGATCTACCTGGCGTTGGCGGATGATGACGACAAGAAGCTGCTGGGTTTCTGCCAGCTCTACCCGAGCTTTTCCTCGCTGTCGCTCAAGCGCGTGTGGATTCTCAACGACATTTACGTGGCCGAGGACGCCCGGCGCCAGCTGGTGGCCGACAACCTGATGCGCACGGCGAAGAAGATGGCCCGCGAGACCCATGCCGTGCGGTTGCGGGTGTCCACCAGCAGCGACAACAAGGTGGCGCAGAAGACCTACGAGTCCATCGGTTTTCGCGAAGACACCGAGTTCAAGAACTACGTGCTGCCGATCAGCGACGACTGACCGGCCGTCCTCTCAAAATCCTGCGGCGCCCTCTTCGCGGATAAACCGGAACGCCGGCGTCCCGGTTTATCCGCGAAGAGGGCACCAAGCCCAGCACCGGCTCATTCGCAGGGCCGGCGCAAGACATCCCTCGCTACAAACTCTGCAAGCAGAATCCTCTCCAACTCTTATAATCCCGATTTCAAATCAATGTACGAAAAAACTACATTCGATGTAGTTAACTACGTGTCCATTTTTTGCGCAGGTCTGCCGATTCAGACCGTCAACACAGGTGCCACCCATGGATTTCAACCCGCTGGACCTAATCCTGCATCTCGATGTGTATCTCGACATGCTGGTGAACAATTACGGGCCATGGATCTACGCCATCCTGTTTCTGGTGATCTTCTGCGAAACCGGCCTGGTGGTGATGCCCTTCCTGCCGGGCGACTCGCTGCTGTTCATCGCCGGCGCCGTCGCGGCCGGCGGCGGCATGGACCCGGTGTTGCTGGCCGGGCTGCTGATGCTGGCGGCGATCCTCGGTGACAGTACCAACTACATCATCGGCCGCACGGCGGGCGAAAAGCTTTTCAGCAACCCGAACTCGAAGATCTTCCGCCGCGACTACCTGCACAAGACCCACGACTTCTACGATCGCCATGGCGGCAAGACCGTGACCCTGGCGCGCTTCCTGCCGATCCTGCGGACCTTCGCCCCCTTCGTCGCCGGCGTTGGCAAGATGCCCTATGCGCGGTTCTTCGCCTTCAGCGTGCTGGGCACCGTGCTCTGGGTCGGCGGCCTGGTGACCCTCGGCTACTTCTTCGGCAACGTGCCGTTCATCAAGAAGAACCTGTCGCTGCTGGTGGTCTTCATCATCCTGCTGTCGCTGGTGCCGATGATCATCGGCGTGCTGCGCAGCCGTTTTGGCGGTGCTTCCAAGGCCGAGACCCACTGAAACCGTGTGGTCGCTGAGTGCCTGGCGCCGCCGCCGAACCCTCGCCCGTCATCCCGTTGCCAGTGAAACCTGGCAGCGGGTCCGTGAGCACCTGAGTTTTCTCGACGGTCTGAGCGAAGCCGAGGACCGCTGGCTGCTGGAGCACAGCGTGCTGTTCCTCGCCGACAAGCACCTGAGCGCCCTGCCGGGGGTCGAGCTGGATCAGTACAGTCGGCTGCTGCTGGCGGCCCAGGCCCAGTTGCCGCTGCTGCATCTGGGCGATCTGGCGTGGTATTCGGGTTTCCATGAAATCGTGTTGTACCCGGACGATTTCCTGAGCCCGCAACGTCATCGCGATGCGAGCGGGGTCGAACATGAATGGGATGCCGAACACAGCGGCGAGGCCTGGCACCGTGGCCCGGTCATCCTGGCCTGGCCCGGCGTGCTCGCCAGTGGCGCCTGGGAAGGCTACAACCTGGTGATCCACGAACTGGCGCACAAGCTCGACATGCTCAACGGCGATGCCAACGGCCTGCCGCCGTTGCACAGCGACATGCGGGTCGGCGACTGGGCCCAGGCCATGCAACACGCCTACGACGACCTCAACCGCCAGCTGGACCGCGACCCCGACGCCGAGACCGCCATCGACCCCTATGCCGCCGAGAACCCGGCGGAATTCTTCGCGGTGACCAGCGAATACTTCTTCAGCGCTCCGGATCTGCTGGACGCGGCCTACCCACGGGTCTACGAGCAACTGCGCGCGTTCTACCGCCAGGACCCGCTGGCGCGGCTGCGGCACCTGCAGGCGCACGACCCGCGCTACCAGCCTGCCCCCTGATCCGGGGGCGATGGGGTTCGCCAACAGCCCCAGAAGTCCCGGACAACTCATGCACCGGCTGCGTCCACACGTCCTGCAACACGTGGCATCCACCCCGGAATGTGCCTATAATCGCCGCCACTTTTTGGTCAATCCAACCAGGTTTCTGGTCAACTAACGGGGGCATCGCCCAATGAGCTACAGCAAGATCCCGGCTGGCAAAGACCTGCCGAACGACATCTACGTCGCGATCGAAATCCCGGCCAACCACGCGCCGATCAAATACGAAATCGACAAAGACAGCGACTGCCTGTTCGTTGACCGTTTCATGGCCACCCCGATGTTCTACCCGGCCAACTACGGTTTCATCCCCAACACCCTGGCCGACGACGGTGATCCGCTCGACGTGCTGGTCGTGACCCCTTACCCGGTCGCTCCAGGCTCGGTGATCCGTGCCCGTCCGGTCGGCATCCTGCACATGACCGACGACGGCGGTGGCGATGCCAAGGTGATCGCGGTTCCTCACGACAAGCTGTCCCAGCTGTACGTCGACGTGAAGGAATACACCGACCTGCCAGCCCTGCTGCTGGAGCAGATCAAGCACTTCTTCGAGAACTACAAGGATCTCGAGAAAGGCAAGTGGGTCAAGATCGAAGGCTGGGGCAACGCTGACGCCGCCCGCGCCGAAATCAGCAAGTCGGTTGCCGCCTACAAGGGCTGATTCGCACCGACAGCGCACGCTGATGAAGAACCCCGGCCCGCCGGGGTTTTTTTATGCCCGTTTACCCCGGGACAAACAAGGCGTTTAATGAATAAACAGCGCGAAACGGGCGTCCACACGCAAGAGTAGGAATAGTCAACGAAATCAATCACGTTGTGTGCTTTTGCCGGCTATTTTTGAACATCTCGTTTATTTAAACGGGTGTAGCACGCCAGTAAACTCTGTGTTCATGAATACATCAGGCGATCGCTTAAGAGCGCTCCTGCGGGAGTGCCATCTTTCCGCTTCGGACTTCGCTGCCAACCGGCAGGTGACGCCGCAGCACGTCAATAACTGGTTCAAGCGTGGCATCCCCATGGCCCGCATGGATGAGATAGCGGAGTTGTTGTGCGTCAACAGCCGTTGGCTACGAACGGGCGAGGGTCCGAAGCATCCGGGTGCTTCTGCCGCCGAGGCAGAGGCCGACGCCCTGCGGCCACGGGCCGGCGAACAGGAGCCCTACTCGGCCCGTGACGACCTGGCCGCCAGCGAGCGCAACGACGTACAGGTTCCGCTCTACAAGGAAACGCCTACGGCCCCCGGCTCCAAGCAGACTCAGGTCAGCGCCATCCCCGGGCGCAAGGTACGCCTGCCGTACCGGATCCTGCAGGCCATGGGCGTCGACCCGGACAAGGCCATCTGCGCACCGATGATCGGTAATGCCATGGCCGAGAAGATCGAGGACGGCTCCACCATCGCCATCGACCGCAGCCTGACCCAGGTGGTGGACGGCGAAATCTATGCCCTGGAACACGACGGCATGCTCCGGGTGAAATACGTCTACCGCCTGCCGGCAGGCGCGTTGCGGCTGCGCAGCCACAACAGCGACGAATATCCCGACGAGATCTTCAGCGCCGAAGAGATCGAGCGCCAGGGCATTCGGATCCTCGGTTGGGTGTTCTGGTGGTCGACCTTGAACAAGCGCCGCCCGCCAGTACCCAGCAAATAGCGTCGAACTGTGGATTTATCTGAAAACGATCGCTCTGCATGGCGGTTTTCGCTGGGCATATGTCGCAAATGTGGGTATCCTGCGCCGCACATTCTGGCAGCGTCCCCCGAAAGCGGGTCAGCCTGCCACCTACCCTGTGCGAGACTACCGCGCAGGGTCTCCCGACCAGACATTGCCTTTGCGCATGTACCTTTTGAAGGCGGGCGAGGCTTACCAAAAATAAGCCAAACCCGTCCCCGAGAAGCCGGCCACAAGCCGGCTTTTTAATGCCTTTTTGAAAGCCACTCTCATCTCCTGAAAACCGCGAGAGCCTTACTAGATCAAGGCTTTCAGCCTACTTTTGTTCCTGTGACTTCCGTTTTCATCCATCCTCTTCCACAGCCAAGTGGGGGACCAGAGGGCCGAAAAGATGGGCAAGCTGACCGCAAAGTATGTCGAAAATGTGACCGAGCCAGGCACCTGTCACCGCCAATGTAAAACTGACCCCCTAACGCCAACGCAAATTTGACCCCCTGGGCCATCATGGCGGCTTTGAGCTGCCGAGATGTTGACCCAGGAGCAGTCAGTGGAAATCAGGGTATTGGCCCGTCAGGGCATGGGCATCAAAACCATCGCGCGCACGCTGGGCTTGTCGCGCAACACCGTGCGCAAGTACCTACGTGGCGAAGCCGAGTCGCCGCGCTATACAGGCCGAGCAGCGCGTCCAGAGAAGCTCGACCCGTTCAAGGCTTATCTGCAAGAACGCGTGGAAGCGGCCCGGCCACATTGGATTCCTGCGACGGTGCTATTGCGTGAAGTCCAGGCACAAGGCTACACAGGCGGCATCAGCCGGCTCAAATCCTACCTGGCACCGTTCAAATGTCCGCGTCATGACCCTGTGGTGCGCTTCGAGACGGCGCCCGGTCAGCAGGTGCAAGTCGATTTCACCACCATCCGCAGGGGCAGTAACCCGCTCAAGGCATTCGTCGCCACGCTGGGCTACAGCCGCGTCACTTTCGTCCGCTTCGGTGCCCGCGAAGACAGTGATGCATGGCTGGACGGCTTGCGTGAGGCTTTTGTTTATTTCGGCGGGGTACCCGAGGAGGCGCTGTTCGACAACGCCGGAGCGACCATCCTGGAGCGCGATGCCTATGGCAAAGGTCTGCATCGCTGGCATCCCCGGTTATTGGCGCTGGCCGACGAATATGGCTTTCGTCCTCGTGTTTGTAGGCCCTATCGGGCCAAGACCAAAGGCAAGGTCGAGCGCTTCAACGGCTACCTCAAGGGCAGTTTCATTACACCATTGGCGGCCACGCTCAAGAGCGCGGGATTACCGTTGGATGTGGCCACCGCCAATGCGCATATTGGTCGTTGGCTCGACGAAATCGCGCACCAGCGGATACATGGCACCACCGGTGTAAAACCGGCAACTCGCCTGGCTGAAGAACGTGATGTCTTGCTGCCCCTACCAGCCTGCCGGGTGACGAGCGCACCGACGATCACCTCGTTGCGCCTGGGACGGGTTCTACCGCATGAGAGCTTGCAGCACCCGCTTTCGGTCTATGATGAGTTACTGGAGTTGAGCCGATGAACCTGCAGCATGCCCGCATCATCGAACTGTGCCAACAGCTCAAGCTTGAACGGATGGCGGTGGACTGGGCGGGCCTGGCACAACAAGCCGCGACTCAGGAACAGAGCTTCGCCGATTTCCTGGAGCAGTTGCTGCGCGCTGAAGCTGAGGCACGCCTTGAGCGCTCGCGCCAGACATTGCTGAAGATGGCGACACTGCCTGCGCTCAAGACGTTGGAGCAGTACGATTTCGCGTTTGCCAGCGGTGCGCCGCGAGCGCAACTGCAGGAGTTGGCCGGGCTGAGCTTCGTCGAACGTGCCGAGAACATCGTCCTGCTCGGCCCCAGTGGCGTAGGCAAAACGCACCTGGCTTGCGCCCTGGCCTATCGCGCGACCCAGGCGGGTATCAAAACCCGTTTCATCACCGCCGCTGACCTGATGCTGCAACTGGCAGCGGCCCATCGACAGGATCGCCTGAAAGAGTATTTCAACCGTGCGGTGATGGGGCCTCGGTTGTTGGTCATCGACGAAATTGGCTACCTGCCTTTCGGTCGCGACGAAGCCAACCTGTTCTTCAACGTGGTCGCCAGGCGCTACGAGCGCGGCAGCATGATTCTGACCAGCAACCTGCCGTTTACCCAGTGGGCTGGCACCTTTGCGGATGACCAGACGCTGACGGCCGCGATGCTGGATCGGTTGCTACACCACGCACACATCGTGCAGATCTCGGGCGACAGCTATCGCCTCAAGGACAAACGCAAGGCGGGTACCAGCCCGACCAGGGCAGAGAAAACCGTTTAGAAACAGGCCAAGGGGGTCAAATTTCAGTTGGCGAAAAATGAGGTAGAGGGGTCAGTTTTGGGTTGGCGTTGACAGGCACCTACGAAGACGGTGAAGGGCTACGCCTTATCGTCAAAGCTACGGGGCGAAAAAACTGGGTGTTGCGGTTTCAGCTACACGGCAAACGACGAGAGATAGGATTGGGTGGCTACCCCCAACTCGATCTAAAAAAGGTCCGCGCGACCGCCTATGAAAACAAAGTCCAGATTTTGAAAGGCACTGATCCACTCGCAAAACGACAGGCTGAACAAGCCGCTCAACGGGAAGCTGAACGCCGTGAACTGGCACAGCTGATTACCTTTGAGAAATTGGCCACCGACTATCGAGATACCCACGGTTCGAGCTGCTCGGAGAAATGGCGCAAGGGCTGGCTGAGGAAACTAGAACTCTATGCTTTCCCTACGATAGGGAAGTTATCAGCCGACAAGGTCGAGACCAAACACCTGATCAAGGCACTGCAACCACTTCGGGTGACCAAAACGCGGACGGCTGACGAAGTACGTGGGCAAATCGAACAAATCCTGGATGCCGCCAGAGCCCGAGGTCTCAGGACTGGAGAGAATCCGGCACGCTGGCGCGGCCATCTGGAAAACCTGCTGAGCCGGCATGAGAAGAAGAAAGCTCGTAAACGCCAGCATCATCCTGCGCTGAAATGGCAGGATCTGCCGAAGCTCATGGAAGCCTTACGCAAGTATCCCTGCCACGCTTCTGTTGCGGCTCAGTTACTGATTCTAACCGGCGCTCGCTAGCACATGGTCCGATTCGCACGCTAGGATGAGTTTGACTTGAAATCGGGTCGATGGTCTCTGCCTGATGAGCGCATGAAAACCCGGCAAGCGTTCGCGATCCCCCTCGTCCCAGAGGTGGTTTCACTTCTGAAGGGGCCTTCCGAAAGTCAACCCCAAAAGTCCCTACGTTTTCCCCGACCACGGCCGAAGCGGCGTGATGCACGCTAATGGCATTCGCAATTTGCTTCATGCATTGGGTTATGAGCACATTACTCGTCATGGTTTTCGCTCAACCTTCCGGGATTGGGCAGGTGAAAAGACTCCTTTCCCAGGAGATATCTGCGAGCTCGCGCTGGCCCATGACGAACGCGGGGAAACGGAAAGCGCATACTCTCGATCAGACTTTTTTGGTAAGCGACGGGAGCTCATGCACGCATGGGCCATCTATGCCACATCCACACCTGAACACGCGGATGAGGTCCAACGCGAAACATCAGGAGAATGATGAGACGGCGACCGCTGAATGCCTCGGACCTTGAAGCGGATGCATCAACGCTACAATCCCGCAAGCGCGGCGCAACCAAGATCGATGTAGGACCACGAGACCTCTGGTTACCGATTTTAAAGCCGGGTCCCTTTAAGCAGGGAGGCTATGCCTCCCTGCTTAAAGGGACCTCACTTAAAAAATCTAAACCCCATGCATCTGTCTGTGAAAAAGCCACTGATTTCCACCGGTGGATAATTACATCCACAACCGCAGAACTACCGAAAATTCGGGCCTTGACCCAAGTTATTCACCGACGTAAAAAAGATCGGGCAAAGCGCTGTCGTTGACAGCAACCCAGGTAACCAGAACCTTTAAGGCTACGCCACACCGTGTGTGATTCACCCAAGTGAGATTAGCGCCCGGAAACTCGCATAGCTACTTGCCAGATCGGTGGACGCTTAGGCTCTGTCTGAAATCCCAAGAAACTGAAATGTGGCCTCAGAACAGCCTGGGCTCTGTACAGTCGCCGACCATCTACGGAAAGGAATTCTGTGATGGCAAAGCGTTATGAGCTCTCGGATGAAGCGTGGGCGGTGGTCGCCGATCTCTTTACGGCAGCTCACGTCAGGGGCCGGCCCCGCAGCAGTGATCGCTTGATGCTCGATGGTGTGCTCTGGGTACTTTGTTCAGGAGCAGCCTGGCGAGATATGCCCGAGCGTTTCGGGTCTTGGGCGACGGTCTATCACCGCTTCCGAGTCTGGCGAAACCGCGGAACATTCGATCAGATGCTCAGACGATTGCACCTCAGACTTAATGACAAAGGCTTGATCGACCCCCGCACCTGGATGATCGATTCGACCGCTGTTAGAGCAACCCGTGCTTCATCTGGAGCGCGGAAAAAAGGGGGGCTGACGAGCCTACCGATCACGCTCTAGGCCGCAGTCGTGGCGGCCTGACAACCAAAATCCACATGCTCTGCGACGCCAACGGGATACCGTTGCGCTTTCTCCTCTCTGGCGGTCAAGCCAGTGACACCAGCTACGCACAACCACTGTTGGACGGAGTCAGCATTCCATCGAGCCAACGTGGGCGCCCGCGCAAGCGCTGTAAATGGCTGCTTGCCGATAAGGGCTACGACGCCGAAGCGCTACGCCGCTACTGCGACCAATATCGAATGCAACCCGTCATCCCACTGCGTTCGATGAAGCGCAAGCCCAAGCCTGGCTTACCCAGACTGTTCGACCGGCCCAAATACCGACAGCGCAACATCATCGAACGCATGTTTGGCTGGCTGAAAGAGAACCGCCGAATCGTCACGCGCTTCGACAAGCTCGCAAAAAGTTATGCAGCGATGGTCTCGCTGGCTTGTGTCTTGCGGTGTATGCGACGGCTTTTTTCAGACAGAGCCTAATAACCCCCTGGCTGCATTGACACTCCCCCCTCTCCCCGTATGATGGCTACTGGCCAATTACAGGGAAGTATCCGGGTATGACCGGTAAGTTTTCAGCCGAAATTGAAGCGTTCATCAGAACGTATGTGAAGGACATTGAGAATGGGGGGGCCGCTGTGTTTGCCGGCGCAGGCCTTTCTAAAAGCTGCGGTTTCGTCAACTGGAGCGAGCTGCTCAGTGAAATCGCCGAAGAACTGGGTCTTAAGGTTGAGCTGGAGCACGACCTGATTTCGGTTGCGCAATACCATGTCAACCAGAAAAACAGCTCGAATGGCCTGGCCCGAAAAATCCTTGAAGAATTCTCGGAGCAGGCAGAACCCTCCGAAGCTCACGACATTATCTCCCGACTTCCGATCAGAACGTATTGGACGACCAACTACGACACTCTAATAGAAGATAGCCTCAAGCAGAACTACCGCGTCGCGGATATCAAACGCAAAACAGACGACCTAGTTACCACTCGCCCCAAGCGTGACGCCGTCGTTTACAAAATGCACGGTGACGTGTCGTCGCCTGGTGCAGCCATTCTCTATAAGTCTCAATACGAGAAATACCACAAGAGTCACGAAGCCTTTGTAACAACCCTGAGTGGGGATCTGATTTCTAAGACATTCCTGTTCATAGGCTTCAGTTTCACGGACCCCAACCTGGATTACGTGCTCAGTAGACTGCACGTGCCGGACGATTATCGGCGAACCCACTACTGCTTCCTTCGCAAGGAGCCTGCTGAGCTGCAAGGGAAGGAAGACGAAGAGTCCGCGAAGTATCGGCGGCGCCGACAGGAGCACCATGTTCGCGACCTGCTGCGGTTTGGCATTCAGGCACTTCTGATCGACGATTACAATGAAATACCGGTGATTTTGAAGGAGATCGAGAGCCGCTTCCTCAAGAAGACCATCTTCATTTCCGGTAGCGCCGAAGAGTACGGTGCCTGGGACAAGCAGGATGCCCTGAATTTCGTGCACTCCCTTTCTGCATCCTTGGTGAAAGGGGGTTACAGAGTCGTCAATGGATTTGGCTGGGGAATCGGGAGCGCGGTCATCAACGGCGCTCTCGATGCCATTTATTCCAAACCGGAAAAGTACTCGGAGGATCAACTCATCATGCGACCGTTCCCGCAGGTGGCCTCGAATGGCAAAGACCTGCCCGATCTGTGGCATGAATACAGGCACCGCATGATTGGGCTTTCCGGCATAGCCCTCTTCATTTTTGGCAACAAGGTTAAGGACGGCAGCGTCGTTAACGCCGACGGCGTACATAAGGAATTCGAAATTGCTCAGGAGAAAGGCGTCGTAGCACTGCCCATTGGAACTACCGGTTACATGGCGAAGTCTCTGGCAGACGAAATGCTTGCGGATCCAGCTAACCACTTCTCCGATTATCCCTGGCTTGAAGCGGAGGTGGCGCAACTCGCGGACCCCGCAGCTAACCTGGCCAAAATCGAATGGCAAATTCTGTCCATCATTAAGAGACTTGGGGGTTAGGGATGAAACGCAAGGTTTTCTATAGCTTTCACTTCGACAACGATGTGATGCGAGTGCAGCAGATCCGCCGAATGGGTGCGCTGGAAGGCGATGAGCCCGTCAGCCCTAACACGTGGGAACAGATCAAACGCACTGAGCAAGGCGTGAAAAACTGGATCGACCAGAACCTGGACGGAAAATCTTGCTTAGTGGTGCTGATCGGCAGCCAGACCGCCAACCGTCCATGGGTCCAGTACGAAATCAAGCGAGCCTGGGAGCTGGGCAAGGCAGTGGTGGGCGTTCATATCCACCGCCTGAATTGCCCCCGCAATGGCTTCGGGACAATGGGGACCAACCCTTTTAATCAGTTCAGCTTCAAGAACAAAAGCGGCCAGATCGTTAAGCCCCTTGTGTATGAGCCCAACTATAGCGATGCCTATGGCGATATTAAGGACAACTTGGCGACCTGGATCGAAAACGCCATCAATCAGTAACCCATACCAGAAGTACTTAATATGGCTTTTTTTACCAAAAGCGAGGCGCGTGCCGCTGCGGCCGGCGCTCGTGGATATCGCACTGCAAAAGCTGTTCTGACCGCAACAATGGAAAACTACAAATCATACGAGAAGTTCGACGTCTTCCTGTCACACTCCACCGACGATTCGGACCTTGTTCTGGGGGTGATGATCCTCCTGCAAAAGCAGGGAATGCGCGTCTATGTGGACTGGGTTGTCGACCGGCAACTTGACCGCAGCTCGGTGGACAAGGAGACAGCTGCCATCCTCCGAGACCGCATGAAGTACTCAAGCTCCATGATTTATATCGCCACTGAAAACTCTTCCAACTCGAAATGGATGCCCTGGGAGCTAGGGTTCTTCGATGGCCACAAGCCTGGCCGGGTCGCCATACTTCCGCTGTTGGACTCTGAAAACCAGAGTTTCCAGGGACAAGAATATCTGGGGCTTTATCCGGTGGTCACCAAGTACTTAAAGAACCAAGTCACGAACCACTACGTCGAAGACCGCGGCAATAAGTGGAGCCATCTCGGTAGCTTTGCCCGTGGCGTACCCACGTGGAACAGCTATTGATAACCCTCTCCCCCCTTGTCTCGACATGCTTGGCCCCCCACGCTGTAGCATGACACTCACGCTTCTTCGGACCATTATCAGCCTCGCTCTAGTGTTGTGTTTCAGAAGTACCACTGAAAATTAACTGCCCAGTGCTCGTGCCGCGCGGGCGACCGAGGCAAGGATGTCCTCGGCCTTTTTATGCCAGCGAAATGGCTTCGGGTTTTGGTTGTAGGTTTCCAGGTAGTGCTCGATCGACGCTTCCAGATCCTTGACGCTGACATGTGCCTGACGCTTGATCCACTTCTCGCTCAACGTTGAAAAAAAACGCTCAACCAGATTCAGCCATGACGCCGAAGTCGGCGTGAAGTGGATGTTGTAGCGCGGCCGCGCCGCAAGCCATGCCCTGACCTTGTCGGTTTTGTGTGTTGCGTAGTTATCCATGATCAGATGAATCGGCATCTCAGCGGGGACTGAAGCGTCGATTTCCCTCAGGAACGCAAGGAATTCAGTGCTTCGATGCTGGCGTTTCAGCCGACCGATGACTTCACCGGTTGCCACATCCAGGGCAGCGAATAGCGAGGTCGTTCCATGCCGCTTGTAATCATGCGTGCGGGTTGCGGGATTGCCTGGTGACAGGGGTAATCCAGGCTGTGTGCGGTTCAAAGCCTGGATCTGACTTTTCTCGTCAACACATAGCACAAGCGCTCTCTCGGGTGGGTTCAGGTACAAGCCAACGATGTCGTGAACCTTGTCGACAAACAGTGGATCAGTGGAGAGCTTGAAGGTTTTTTCTAGATGCGGCTTGATCCCAAAGGCATGCCAGATACGCATGATGCTGGCAGGCGATAGGCCTGTCTCACGGCTCATGCGCCGCGTACTCCAGTGGCTGGAATCGTCAGGCTTACCCTGCAATACCTGATTCACCACTTGCTGGACTAACTCATCCGAAATGGTACGAGGCCGGCCAGAGCGCGGCTCATCGTTCAAACCCAGCAATCCCAACTTTGAGAAGCGTTGGCGCCAGCGTGACACGACATCCTTGCTGGTGCCCAAGCGCTGCGCAATGTCGTTGCCTGACTCGCCAGCCGCACAGGCAAGAATTATCTCGGCGCGCAAGCGGGCATCTTGGGCACCCTTCCGGAGCTTGACCCGGCGTAACAGCTCCGCTTTTTCAGCCTCAGAAAGGGTAATAACAGTTGCTGGTCGGCCCATGTCGATACACAACTCGTGATGAGTGAGAATCTATAGAGTCTAGCTCAAATTTTTAGTGGTATTTCTGAAACACCACACTAGGTTTTCCGACCGAGCCCCTGCGCATGGGATGACTTTACATTCCCACGCGCAGGGGTTCACATTAAAAAGACGACAAACGGCTAAATGTCCACCCAGGATCACTAACGACCAACGCCTTCCAGCACCGCTGATTGGTGCAATGGACTGCGCGCAATTCGGTTGACCCAGCCATACGCGGGCGATAGAAAGAAGCCTCAAAGCGCTGCCGTTAGCAGCTCCCAAGTAGCCAGAACCTTTAAGGCTACGCAACACCGTGGTGGTTCTCCTAAAGTGCTATTAGCGTCCGGTAGCTCGCACGGTCACAGCGATGTGATGGATGCCTACTTTTACCAGTGCGCCCACTGCGGCAACTTATCCCCTTTCATAACTGCCCTGCAGCAACCTATCCGCTTGGCCATTTCCTTGCGCCAACCTGCGCCCGTCTCTTTCTTCCGGAAAGAGACGGGCGCTCCTACCGATGCTGCAGCCCAACTCGTACAAGGCTTTGCAGCATTTCCCCTCGTGACAATTGGCGTGACAAACACCGAAGTCACCAGCAACAGCGATGCCGATGATGGTGCCGCAGCCCACGGAATGTACTGCACCTGACTGACAGTCAGGCATGCCCCGGTCATCGCTTCACTGCCTTCACCTAACTCGGATCTCGCGGCGCTGGTCTCGTCAACCAGCGCAGCCTCCACCCGCCCACGTCTTCGGAAGTGTTCAGGAGGTCAGATCATGAGATACCCAAGCTCCCGGTCGTAAGTCCCGCGTTAATGGACAACCCTCACAGGTCGCAGGGGCCTTGATCCTTGATAATACTCAACATTTTTGGCGGGACGACGTGAGGAATGGGCATCAGTACGTGACCACAGCTACTGCTGGAGCCTACATGAGCATGAAAACGGATCCTATCGAGCACACAGGGTCGGCTTGATCCCGAAGAGACGGGGAATTGAACAATAGCGACATAGCTACCTGGTGCTACGTCGGACCTACTCACTGATCTGAAAACGGTCTATGCTGGCAAAATGACCGCACTGCATCAGGGAGTAGAGGCATGGCCAAACAAAAAAACGTATTCATCAGTCACGTACACAAAGATGATCATGGATTGCAGAAACTGAAGGATCTTTTGGCTCCAAAAGGTCTAGACATCCGGGACTCATCTATTCATACCGGAAAATTCAACAATGCGACCGATCCGCATTACATCAAAACCCAAATACTTGCCCCTGCAATAAATTGGGCAGGTATATTTATTTGTTATGTTTCCCCACAAACAAAAGATAGTGACTGGGTAAACTGGGAAATTGAATATGCTGCCAAACAAGGGAAAAGAGTTATTGGCGTGTGGAAACACGGAGAAAAAGAGTGCGATCTTCCCTCAGCTCTCAAAGAATACGCCGATGCGTTAGTAGGTTGGAACGGCGACTCAATAATAGATGCCATTAACGGAAAGGATACGTGGGAAAAACCAGACGGTGGTGACTGCGAGCCAGTTGAGCTTAATAGGCACCCCTGCTAATGGCACGTATCCACTCATATGTTGTTCGTTATGATAGCGGATTTGCGCCCAATCCCTACTATGGATTTTGCACTTTAGCTACCTGCAAGCCAACCATTCGTAAAAGTGCACACATTGGCGACTGGATTATTGGTAGTGGGAGTAACGACAGAAAAGTCAGAAGAGGTGGACATCTGGTTTACGCCATGAAAATCACTGAAGCGCTTTCTTTCGATGAATACGCGACAGACCTCCGCTTTGAAAATAAAAAGCCATTCCGTAATGGAAGCAGAAAGCAGAGTTGCGGCGATAATATTTACTTTCGAGATACCCCTGAATCGGACTGGAATCAACGAGACTCTTTCCACTCAAAAGAAGATGGCGCACTTAAACCTGAACATGTTAAACGGGACACTGGTACAAATCGCGTACTAATTAGCAGCGATTTTATTTATTTTGGAGGAGAGGGACCGGAGTTCCCCGAACACCTTGTGGATCGACGAGGACGCCATTTGTGCAAAAGTGGGATTGGATCGACTACGTTCAATGACCCACAACTTTTCGAAAGCTTGGAAACATGGGTGCGCAGCCTTGATTTAACAGGGTATCAAGGGGCACCTTTTGAATGGATCTCACTTAGGAAGTGACGCCTCATGCAAAAAGAAGGTTCTCTCTTACTTTCCGAATATGCTACGGAAATCGCCCTTACTGACGTGCTCGACCCAAAAGATGTCAACCCAATACTACAAGGCCTATATGGTGAAGTCGGTGGAATCATGTCCACTGCAAAAAAACACATTCGAGAGCAGTCCGCCTACCCCGGCTTTAAAAAAGTAGCAGAAGAAGAATTTGGAGATACGCTTTGGTATTTAGCAGCGCTTTGCAAACGCTTGGAGCTTCCACTTAGTGATATATTTTCCGACGCAGTCAAGTCTGAAAACTTTCAAACCGTGGGCATAGCAAGTGATGTTATTGATGGTGCTTTCGCGTATGTAGCAATGCCAATTGCTTCAAGAGATTCTGCAGATGCTTCACTGGTCCGCCTGGGTCGCTCTGCGGCATTACTATTGGGAAGTGTGCCCTCGCGAGAGAATGTTGTAAATTTCGCAAAAGACTATCTTAATGCCCTTCACGCTGCCAAGTTAGTATTTTCAGAGGTTGCTAGGGCAAACCTACGCAAAGCTCGCGGAGCATTTCTAGATCCAAATCCTGCAGATTTAATCGACTTCGATTCAAACTTTTCGTTTGACGAGCAACTTCCGCGCGACTTTAAAATCCGTATTAATCAACGTAAAAACAGCAGAAGCTATCTCCAATGGAATGGAGTTTTCATCGGAGATCCTTTGACAGACAATATATCCGACCACGATGGATACCGCTTTCATGATGTATTTCATCTTGCATACGCAGCCATTCTCCATTGGTCGCCAGTAGTCCGTTCATTGATAAAACACAAGCGAAAAAGCAACCCTGAGTACGACGAAGAGCAAGATAGCGGACGAGCAATCGTTGTTGAAGAAGGTTTGACTGCCTGGATATTTTCAAGAGCCAAAGAACTAAACTTTTTTGAAAACCAAGATAAAATCTCACTTGGAACATTGAAAATCATTGGGGAATTTGTAAGCGGTTACGAAGTAGAACGCTGCCCTTTAAAACTTTGGGAAAAGGCGATATTAGAAGGATACAGTGTCTTCCGCCAAGTTAAAGCGGCTCAAGGAGGCTGGATCATTGGTGATCGCTCACTGCGTACCATACGATATGAACCACTAGAGCAGAACATATGAAGCTACACCCTTTTGTTGAAACAATTGTTAAATTGCACCTAGAAAATTGCTTCAACCCGTATTCAGATCGCTGCGAGATACATGACAGTATAGAAGCACCCAGCCTTCGTGCCCAAATGCTATCCAACATAATATACAGCGCAACAAGCCGCCCTATCGACGCCATATGGATCGGACGGGATCTTGGTTATCGCGGCGGCCGCCGTACAGGTCTAGCATTGACTGATGACGCGCATATTGAAAACCATGCCAAACGGTTCAATCTATTCGCCGAAAGACCTACCATTGGGAACGCTGTCACGGAACGGACAGCTGCAGTTATTTGGAACATGTTAGACCAATTAGATGCACAAATATTCCTCTGGAATGTTTTTCCTCTTCATCCGCACGCAGCGGGCAAACAGTTTACAAATCGGCAGCACAATACTCTAGAAAGAAAAATCGGTGAGGAGTTACTAAAAGAGCTAATTCGCCTCCTGAACCCGTCACGCATTGTAGCTATAGGAAACGATGCCGCCTCTTCTGCAAGCCGAATTACAAACACCATACCAGTATTGTGCGTAAGACACCCAAGCTATGGCGGGCAGAACATATTTATTGCACAAGTTTCCGAGATCTATGGATGCTCTCCACGCCAGAAAACACTTTTATAGATCCTGGCACATATAAAAAACCCAGAAAACCTATACCACAGGAAATTATCAAGCTGCAGAGCCATCTTCCCCCAACAGGTATGGGGCACTCAAGGTCAGGCGTGCGAACTGGCGCATGGGCGTGATTTCCTAAAGCGCTTCTTCAATGGCCGGATCGCTCAGGGAGAACCAGTTTTGCAGCATGGTTTCCAGAGGATAAGGTTTTCTGCCACCGCCGGCCTTGGGGTAGAACGGCTCGATCAGGCCCAGCAGACCTATCCAGGGCACGACCTGATCCATCTCGGCAAGGAAGCGTTCGCGGCGTGTCTGCTTGCGCTTGCCGGCATATTCGAAATCGGAAAAGCTCGCCTGGCTCCTGGTGGGCTCGGGTCAGGTGGTCAGGCGTATTTCATCACACTGTCCCGTCCTGAATAAGGTTTACACCTTCCATCCCGAAATCCCGGAGAATCAGATGGAGCAAGGTGTAAAGCGCACACAGCGAGATTACTCGCTGTCTTTTAAATTGGCGGTTGTCGATCAGATCGAAAAAGGCGAGCTGACCTACAAGCAGGCCCAAGCGCGGTATGGCATCCAGGGGCGGTCGACGGTTCTGGTATGGTTGCGTAAGCATGGTCGGCAGGATTGGAGCCAGGGGGCCTCAATCCGAGCCGAGAGGAGCTGCGTGATGTCCGATCCCAAGACGCTTACTCCAGAGCAGCGGATCAAAGAGCTTGAGCAGCAGCTTGAGCTGATGAGCCAGAAGGCTCAGTTCTTTGAGAAAGTCGTTGATGTCCTGAAGAATGACTACGGTGTGTCGGTCGTAAAAAAGCGATCCGGCAAGTCCTCTCGCAAGGTCAGGTCGCAGGACTGAGCATTGCCAGGACTTGTCGGTTTCTGGGGATTAGCCGGCAGGCTTACTACAAGCGAAATCGAGCGGCTGACAGCAAAGCACACCAGGCAGATCGGATCGTTGAGTTTGTTCAAAAGGTCCGGATGCGTCAGCCACGACTGGGTACAAGGAAGCTGCACTATCTGCTGCATTGCCAGCCGGATAGGCGGGTCCGAATTGGCCGAGACCGACTATTTCAGGTCTTGGGAGAGCACCGCTTGCTGGTGTTGCCCAAGCGGGCGTACCACAAGACAACGCAAAGCTTTCACCGCTTCTACCGGCATCCCAATCTACTCAAGCCAGGCCCGAATCAGGTGGTCCCTGGAGGGCCGGAGCACGTCTGGGTGGCGGACATTACTTACCTGCCCGCCAGTAGCGGTCCACTGTACCTAAGTCTGGTGACGGATGCGTATTCCAGAAAGATTGTCGGGCACCATGTGCATGAAGGTTTGCATGCGGAGTCTGTTGCCCAGGCCTTTAGACAGGCCCTACGCAAGCGGCGTCGTCGTCAGCCCTTAGTTCATCACTCTGACCGAGGCATCCAGTACTGCTCGGCGCTGTACCAGTCACTTCATCAACGGCACGGAGTTCAGTGCTCGATGACTGACGGATATGACTGCTACCAAAACGCACTTGCTGAGCGCATCAACGGAATCCTCAAAACAGAGTTGCTGTTGAGCAACCCAGAAAATCTGGAGCAGGCGAGGAAGATGGTCGATGAGGCAGTGCAGATCTACAACACAGAACGGCCTCACATGGCCCTGAAAAACAAAACGCCCGATGCGGTGCATAGGGCGTTTTGAGGCCTGTGGGCCTACCTGAACAGGTGTAAACCTATTTCAGGACTAGACACACTTGGAGACTTGTTCGGAGATTCCCTAGCAGGCTTGCCGAGTACAGTAACGACTGACGGCCCAGCAGACCGTAGGTCATTATTCGGAGTTCAGCCTCACGAAAAAACCGTAGGCTGAACCAAAAAAAGCCGGTCAAATGCCGTGCAAAAACCACCAAAAAGTGGGGGAACAAATGGGGATCCGACTATCTTTAAAAACCCTAACTTGTTGTTTTTCAAAAACATAGATTGATTAAAAAATAACCACAAGCCGGCTTTTTAATGCCCGGCATTTATCCGCCATACTCGACGTGCGAGGCCCGGCTGCGCCGTTGATCGCCTCTCATTCGCTAAACCAGCCAAAAGCCCCGCCGCCCCCTCCAGAACTCGCCCACCCAGCCGAAATAAAGGCTACAGCCGGCAAAGATCGGCCTGCGGGCGCCTGAACCTCGCGATAATGCATGCGCGAGGCCGCCTTCAAGCAGAGGGAGCTGTATCGACCACGGCCACAGAGGCTCTCGTGATAATGACTGGCCTATTCAAGAAGCTTCGAAAACTCGTCACACCACCCCTGGATAACCCAAGGCTGCTCAAGGCCCAGTACATCGCGCTGGCTCGTCAGTTGCCGCTGATGTATTTCATCCTGATCGTGAACACCTGGGCGCTGGTCATGACCCACCTGGACAATGCGCCAGACTGGCTGGCCTTCTACATCCCGGTGGCCATGACCCTGATCTGCGGCATCCGCGGCGCCAGCTGGTGGCGCATGCGCCATCATCCGCCGGCACCGGAGCTGATCGCCCGCGCGCTGGTACGGACCAACCTGCTGGCGCCACCGATTGCCACGGCCTTTACCTTCTGGTCACTGGCCCTGTTCCCCTATGGCGATATCTATGCGCAATCCCACGTCGCCTTCTACATGGCGATCACCGTCATCGGCGTGATCTTCAGCATGATGCACCTGCGCCCGGCCGCACAGAGCACGGCGCTGATCGTCAACGTGGTGTTCGTGGTGTTCTTCTCCAGCATGGGCAACACCGCCTTCACGGCCACCGCGCTGAACGTGCTGCTGGTGTCCATGACCATGCTGGTGATCCTCAACAACCACTACCGCGCCTTCACCCGGCTGGTCGACGCCCAGGCCAAGGCCGAGCAGTTGAGTGACGAAAACCTCAAGCTGGCGAACGAGGACAGCCTGACCGGGCTGCCCAACCGCCGGCAGTTCTTCAGCACCCTGGACCGTGAGATGGCCAACGCCGAGGCCAATGGTTCACGGCTGGCGGTGGGTATCATCGACCTCGACGGCTTCAAGCCGGTCAACGACCAGTTCGGCCACAGCGTCGGCGACCGCCTGCTGGCCCAGGTCGGCCAGCGCCTGAACGGCCTGCTGGAAGACGGCATGCACCTGGCGCGCCTGGGCGGTGACGAGTTCGCGCTGATCCTGGCCAACGACGCCAATGACCAGGCCCTGGCCGCCTTCGGCCAGCGGGTCTGCGAGGCCCTGGCCACGCCGTTCCTGCTCACCGACCTGCCGGTGCAGATCGGCGGCTCCCTGGGCATGGCGACTTTCCCGGACATGGCGACCAATGCCATCGAGGCGTTCGAGTACGCCGACTATGCGCTCTATCACAGCAAACGCACCAACCGCGGTGCGCTGTCGATGTTTACCGCCTGCCACCACCAGCAACTGCTGCACGAAGGCGTGACGGAGCAGGCCCTGCGCCGGGCGGACATCGAGCAGGAATTCCACCTGGTGTTCCAGCCGGTGATCGACCTGCGCACTCAACGCACCGTGTCCTTCGAGGCCCTGGCGCGCTGGCAGAACCCCAAGCTGGGCGATGTCTCGCCCTACCGGTTCATCCCGGTGGCCGAGCGGATCGGCCTGATCAACCGCCTGACCCCGCCCCTGCTGCGCAAGGCGCTGGCAACCGCCAACGGCTGGCCGGCCGACATCCGCCTGTCGTTCAACCTCTCGACCCACGACTGCGCGTCGGACGAAGTGGCGCAGCAGATCGTCGAAGTGATCGTGGCGAGCGGTTTCGATCCCCGGCGACTGGACCTGGAAATCACCGAGACGGCGACCATGCAGGACATCGTCCAGGTGCAGCGCACCATCGACGGCTTCCGCCGGCTGGGTTGCGGCATTTCCCTCGACGACTTCGGCACCGGCTACTCCAGCCTCAGCCAGTTGCACTCGCTGGCCTTTACCAAGATCAAGATCGATCGCAGCTTCGTCACCGGCTTGCATGAAAAGCCGGCCAGCTACAAGATCGTCAAATCGCTGGTGGCGCTGAGCCTGGACATGCAGCTCGATTGCATTGTCGAAGGCGTGGAAACCCAGCCTGAACTGGATGCCCTGGCCAGCCTGGGCTGCTCGCTGGTACAGGGTTACTACTATTCCAGACCGATGTCGCCGGCATCGGTCGAGGCCTGGCTCGACCAGGAAAATACGACGGAACGTGCACAGTGCTGAATCCCGACCGCAGGGCCCTGATCGACCGGCTTGCCGCCGCCCCCGACGATGTTGCGGTACGCGCCGCGCTCTATCGCGACCTGCTCGACACCGCCGATGTGGCCCTGGATGGCTTGCGGCTCGCCGCCGGCCTGGGCGATCCGGCCGCCCTGACGGTGATTGCCGGGTTGCACGCCAAACCACATGCCAACCGGCCCAGGGCCTGGCTGTCGCAGCTGCGCGGGCTGCCGGTCGACCGCCTGGAACTGAGCGATGCCGAACCGGACTGGCTGGATGCACTGGCCGGACTGCCACTGCGCACGCTGGTGCTCGACGGCCCGAACTTCAACTGCGACCAGGAGCTCTGGCGCCGCCTGCCCGCCCTGGCCCTGGAGACGCTGGAGATCAGCGGCTTTTCCCGTTCGGACAACGAGACCTGCCTACCGTCAGTCGAGCGGTTGCGCCGGCTGAAACTGCAAACCTACGGTGATGACTTCGACGACGCGTTCCTGCGGCAACTCGGCGACAGTGCGCTGCAGGAACTGTCGCTGAACCGTTGCGATGAGATCACCGACGACGGTCTGCTCGCGCTATCGCGCTTGCCGTTGCGCTCCCTGGAACTGGAGCGCATCGAACAACTCACTTCCCGCGGCATGGCCCATCTGTCCAGACACCCACTCGAACATCTGTCCCTCGGCTGGGGCCGTCTCGCCATACTCGAGGACGCCAGTTGGCTGCGCAGCCTGACGGCCTTGCGCTCGTTGAGCCTCGACTACTGCTATGCGAACGAGGCCACCCTGCAGGCGATTCGCGATCTGCCGATCGAGCGGCTGTCACTGCAGTGCGCTTATATCAGCGATGAGGACCTGGCCGAACTGGAAGGCATGCCGCTCGCCGATCTGGATCTGAAGGCGTCCCAAGTGATGATCGAGCGGCTGGACACACTGCACGCCTTCCCGCTCAAGCGGCTGGGGCTCTGCGATGTGCAGGGCATCGGTGCGGACGCCCTGGGCGACTTGCGTGGCCTGGCGTTGGAGTCGCTGGACCTTTCCCTGAACGAAGTCACCCACAAGGAACTGAAACAACTGGCGGGCCTGCCGCTGAAAAGGCTGAAGCTCAACTTCTGCAATGGCGTGGACGGCAAGGCGCTGCGGACGCTGGCCGAACTGGGCCTGCCGCTGGAAGCACTGGAGATCGGCGGTCTGGACCTGCGCGACGCCGACCTCGCCTGCCTGCGCGACCTGCCCCTGAAGCACCTCGGCCTGTATGACAGCCCCTGGCTCACGGATGCCGGTGTCGCCCATCTTGCCCACCTGCCGTTACTCAGCCTGACGCTCACGGCGAGCCCGGGGGAATCGCGGATCACCTCGGCCGTGATACCTGCGCTGGAGCAATTGCCGCTGCAAGAATTGTCGTTGCAGAACTGCTCCGGGATCGATGCCGACGGCTGGGATCGTCTGGCCAGGTTGCCGGCACGCGTCATCGGACCTGGCATCTGAAGCTGCGCCAGTCTCCAGCAGGTGCCGCAAGGGAGTGCGGTCAACCACGCAGCAACTGAGGTACAGTTGCCGTCCTTCAGCCATACCCTTGCGCCTGCCGTGAGACCCTCTGCGCGCCAGGTAAAGGAGCTTCAGCGCATGACGCTTCACATCCCGACCCTGCTCATCGTGTCGGTGCTCATTTTCTGCGTGATGGGCCTGTTGACCCTGCACGCCTGGAGCCGTGAAACCCGCGAACGACCGCTCGCCTACCTGGCCGGCACGATGCTGCTGGCGTCGCTGGGCATGGTGCTGGTGAGCCTGCGGGGCATGGGCATCGACTTCGTGCCCCTGGTGCTGGGCAATGTCGTGCTGTTGCTGAGCGCCGCGATGAACTGGACGGCGATGCGGATACTGGCCGGACGGGCGCCGTCGCTGCCAGGCATGCTGGCCGGTGCGGGGGCCTGGCTGGCCCTGTGCCTGGTGCCCGCCTTCATGGAGTCGCTGAGCATGCGGGTCACCGCCTACTCGCTGCTGACCGCCGTCTACGGATCGGTTACGGTGCTGGAGTTCTGGCGCAGCCAGAAAAGTCTCGAAGTCTCCTACCTGCCAGCCTTTTTCCTGACCCTGCTGCACACGGTGTTCTATTACATCCGGGCCTTCTACGACACCGGCATGGGGCTCGAACAGGCGCTGACCGGTGTCGGCAAGGGCACCTCGTTTTTCTCGTTCCTGCTGTTCGAGGCCATGGTCTACGTGATCGGCATCGCCTACATGACCCTGGCGATGGTCAAGGAACGCGCCGAACTGCGCTTCAAGGCGGCCGCCTACAGTGATGCCCTGACCGGTGTCGGCAACCGCCGGGCGTTCATGGACCGTGGAGCACGCCGGCTGGAGGCCTGCCAGCGGCGCGGTACGGTAATGGCGCTGCTGCTTTGCGACCTCGACCATTTCAAGCGACTGAACGACACCTTCGGCCATGCCGTGGGAGACCAGGCGCTGATCGCCTTCAGCCGGGTCATGGGCCGCGCGTTGCATGAGAAGGACGTGTTCGGACGCATTGGCGGGGAAGAATTCGCCTGTCTGCTGGAAAGCGACGAGGCGGCGGCCGTCGACGTGGCGGAACGCATCCGTCGCGAGTTTGCCGCGTTGACCTTGCTGGAGCCGGGCCTGCTCAGCGTGAGCATCGGGGTGGTGACGACACGGGAAAACGGCTACGAACTGTCACGGTTGCTGTCGCTGGCGGACGAGGCGCTGTATGGCGCCAAGGGCAAGGGGCGTAACCGCGTGGAAGTCGCCATGAGCAGCGCCGCAGACTGATCGGTTCAGTGACCGGATTGAGCGTTTTTGAGCATGATTTGCCGACGCTGGCAGGACGACTCCCTTTCCTTCGCCTGAAGTTTTCTAGAAATTCCAGTGCGCTTGTGCCTGACCATTCGGGTAACTATCTTCGATTTCGACTTCGGGTGAGCAAGGTGCTCCCCTCTTCAAACACATCCTCCTGAACCCCAAGGCCAACGGCCTGCGTAAGATTTCGAAATCTGATCGTTCAGGAAACCGTTTGACCTGCGCTCCCGGATACCCGCAAATGCAGCACAAGGAACGTCACGAGGAAAAGGCATGAGCAACCAACCTGCTGGTCTGAGCTCACCTCCCGAAGGATATGGCGACTGGCTGGCTGATCTCAAAGGTCGCATCCATACCGCTCAACAGCGCGCCACGCTGGCGGTCAATCAAGAGCTGGTGCTGCTCTACTGGCAGATCGGCCACGAGATCCTGACCCGGCAGGTCCAGGAGGGTTGGGGGGCCAAGGTCATAGAGCGCCTGGCGCAGGATCTGCGCACTGCCTTTCCCGACATGAAGGGTTTTTCACCCCGCAACCTCAAATACATGCGCGCATTTGCCGAAGCGTGGCCGGACACGGAATTTGTGCAAGAGGTGCTTGCACAATTACCCTGGTATCACCAGTTAGCGCTGCTGGACAAGTTGCCCGGCCCAGAGACTCGTCGCTGGTACGCAGCCAAAGCCATCGAGCACAACTGGTCGCGCAACATTCTGGTGATGCAGATCGAATCCCGCCTGCTGGAGCGTAGCGGCAACGCTGCCAGCAATTTCGAAAACCATCGACCCAAGCCCCACTCCGATCTGGCCCGCGAATCGCTGAAAGATCCTTACCGCTTCGACTTCCTCGGCCTGACCGCCGATGCCCAAGAGCGCGAGATTGAAAGTGCCCTCATCAAACACGTCACCGAATTCCTGCTGGAACTGGGTGCGGGATTCGCCTTCGTCGGCAAACAAGTGTTGCTGGATGTCGGCGGAGACGAGTTCTTCATTGATCTGCTGTTCTATCACCTGAAGCTGCGTTGCTACGTGGTGATCGAGCTCAAGGCTGGCAAATTCAAACCTGAGCATTTGGGTCAATTGAGCTTTTACCTGACAGCAGTAGATGCCCAACTCAAACATCCCCAGGACGCACCAACCATCGGCCTACTGTTATGCAAAAGCAAGAATAAGGTCGTGGCTGAATACGCTCTGCGAGATAGTGCCCTCCCATCGGAGTGGCCGAGTATCAGTTGGTGGAGTCCTTGCCCGCCGAGCTGCAAACCAGCCTACCCAGTATCGAACAGATCGAGCGTGAGCTGGCAGGGAATGACGCGAGTTAGCTGATAACGGATCAGTTCTGGTCTGCCCTCTCGGGCTCTTTCGCGGATAAATGCTGCGCCCCCGGAGCGCACATCGGACAGGTGTCTGGCGCGGTCTCTGTAGGAGCCGGCGGTGCGGCGATCCGACTTGCCCGCGAATGGGCCCTCAAGACTTGTTCGCCAGCCTGGAAACGCCACGCTCTCAGGGATAGCTGAACTTGCGCACCAGCGTCAGCTCGCCCGGCGCACGCATCGGGACGATGAACGACTCCATCTTCTCGTTCACCGTACCCTCTTCCGTGATCAGCGTGATCTTCGCCGTGGTCAGGGCCTGTACGGCGTTTTCCTGGCCACCGTCCCCGTCGTCATCGCTGCGATAGCCGCCGCCGTAGTAGTTCACGTAGATCAGGTACTGGCCCTTGATCGGCGCCGGCATGGAGAAGATTTCCGGGCCGTAGCCGGTGGTGACGTCGACGTCCAGCGAGCCGCCGTTGGGCGCCGTGCGGTCGCCGTACCAGATGTGCGCGCCGTCTGGCGTGACCACGTGCAGGTCGAGGTCGGTGTGGTCGCTGTCCCAGGACAGCAGGATGCGCAGCTTGGCCTTGGTCGCGCCACCGGCGTTGAGAAACTGCACGCGCTTGCGCTGCTGGCCGTCAGGGCTGCGCACTTCAACGCTGTTGGTGCCGTTGGGGAACGCGAACGGCCGGTCGAAGTTGCCCGAGGCATCGAGCTTGAGCGGCATGCTCACGCCATTGACGATCAGGTTGCCCGGCTCGCGGGCATTCTTCGGCGTGCCCTTGATCTGGCCCATGATTCGCGCCGTGTCGGCCTGGCCCAGTGGCGTGTTGACCGACGAGGCCGGGTAGTTGACGGTCTGGCTGTAGTTTTCGCCGTCCGACGAACCCTGGCGCCAGCCACCCCGCGGGGTGTCGAGCTTGATATCGGCATGGGCCGTGCCCAGCACCGCCAAAGTGGCGAGGAACAGGGCTAGGGTGGGGATACGCAATGTCATGGCCTATTCCAGTAACAGGTGGCGGGCAAGCCCTTCGATGTAGTCTTCGTCCTGGCCGTTCGGGTGGGCCTCGAACGCCAGGTGCAGGTATTCATGGGTCAGGTCGAGGCGGTCCTGTTGGGTCAGCACGCCGCGCACGTAGATGCGCTGGCGCTCGCGATCGACATAGGGCCGGCCGAACGCCACGCGGCAGACGGCGAAGCGGCTCAGTTCGTTATAGCCGACCTCCCGGTCCAGCCGCTGGCGCCAGACGCGACGCTGCTTGAGCAGCCACTCCTGGGCCGCCGGCAAGGGGTCGCAGGACGCCACCGGGTTGTCCCAGCGGCTCAGGCTCGCCCGTGGATAGGCGTGCTGGAGGATCTGGTCGTAGCGCGCGCCGTTGTTGGCCTGCTCCACCGCCTGCTGCCAGGACAGCTTGTCCGGGCCGGGTTGGTCGGAGTGGTAGGTCACCGGGCTGCCGGCCAGCACCAGGTCGCTGGTCCAGGCGGCGATGGCACGTGTTTCGGCCGTGGCCGGTCGCGGCGCCACGCGCTGGCGGCTGCTGCTGTCGTCGATGCTCAGGCAGTCGCCGCTGCGCCCGGCGTTCTGCAACAGGTAACTGCGGATCGCCACGGCCAGGGCCTTGGCCGCCTCGGCCGGTTCGCTCCTGGCCTCGCGCTGCAACACCCGGGCGACGTACTCCTCACGATCGAGCCGGGCCACCAGTTGTGGCTGGCCGGCGTTCTTCAACAGGAACAGTTCGCCCGTGCTTTCGATGTCCAGCTGGTTGCCGTTGGCGAAGTCGACCCGGTAGCGGCCTTGCAGGCCCCCTCCGCGGCCGCCTGCCCATCCACACGGCTGACGCCCTTGAGCGGGTAGCGCGAGAACAGCTCGACCTGCACGCAACGCCCGGCGTCTTCCGCCTGCGGTGCCGGCAGGAAACCGCCGAGCACGTCCGAGTAGTGTCGCAACACCATCTGGCTGGTGCCGCGGCCACCGGCCCAGAGCGGCGTGCCGTCCGCCAGCCAGCCGGCGAAACCGCCCTGACGCGACTGCGGGTCCTGGTCGCCGAGCCAGCTCCAGGTCTTGACCCGCAGCCGTCCACCCAACACCGCCACGGCCTGGCCGTCGGCGGCGTTGAGCACCACGTCGAGCAGCAGCCGACGCGCCGCGTCCTGGGCCGGCAGCGTACGCAGCGCCTCCAGCAGTTGTGCCACGGGGACGCGGGTCTGCGGCTGCAGGTGGTCGAGGCTCTGCAGCCAGGCGGGAGCCTGGCGGGCCTGCCAGTAGTCGCGCCACCGGCCGGCATCGAGGTTCAGCCGCCTGGGGTCGAAGTACAGCCCACAGGAACGGAGCAGCGCCGCATCGCGGGCGATGTTGCCGCCCGGCGTGCAGCAATAGACTTCCTCGTGATCCTGGCCGTGGCAATCGTAGGCCGGCTCCTGCTGGTCGGTGTCGACCAGCCAGGCGTATACGAACAGCTTCCACAGGCTGCCCAGCGGGGTTTGCAGGTCCGCCGGCAACGGTTCGCGGCTGAGCACCTGCGTGGTGTTCAACTGCACCAGCTCATAACCGCCAGCGGTTTGCCAGGCCAGGCGCAACGGCGCCTCCTCTGCCGTCGCCAGCAGAGGAAGAAAGCACAGCACCAGCCAGGTCAGCGGACGGCTCATGTCATTGAACCGTGACTTGTCCGAGGGCCGCCTTCTGCTCCTGGGCCTGGTGCTCCGGTGCATAGATCTGACTGAAGCGCGCCGGTGGCAGCTTGAACTGGCCCTTCTGCGAGAAGCGCAGCAGATGACGCACGCGCACCTCGCCGTTGAGGCTGTTGACCGGCACCCCGTAGGCCATCTGCCCCGGTTCGAAATGCGCCTTCTCCAGCGGCGTGGCTTCCTCGCCGGCCAGCCCGGCCAGATTGACGCCCCAGGTGGTGCGCTCGACATCCGCCCCCGGTGGCAGCGGCAGTTCGAGCATGCCGTAACGCAACGGCTTGGCCGCCTTGCTGGTGAGGATCACTTCGTCCAGGTACAGGCTGTCGCTGGACAGCGGCTTGTCGCCCACGGCCTTGAGGCTGAAGGTATTGGGCTCATCGTCCGGCACCAGTTCCAGCAGGCGGCGCCTGATCTGCACCGGCAGGTCGGCAGCGGCCTTGCCCTGGCTGAGGTAGCTCAGGCTGGCGCGCAACGGACGCTCCTGGGCACCGCTCAGGGTCAGCACGCTCGGCACGCCCTGGCCTTGCCACTGCCAGTAGGCCTCGCCGGTGCTGCCCTGGCGGACCTGCCAGCCTTCGCCCGGAGTCAGGCTGACCATTTTCGGGGTCTGCTCGACGCTGCGTTGCAGCCAGGTCAGGGCCAGCGCACGCTCCAGGGTGGATTGCTGCGGCAGCAGACGCTGCAGCAGATCCTGGGCCTGCTCGGCATTGAACGGCTTGAGCGACAGGTTCAGCGCGGTGGCGAACGGCTGTGCGCTGGCGCCCAGGCGCTGTTCGGCGGCCGGCAGTTGCCGGCTGAACGCGTCCGGCAAGGCGACCTTGCTCTGGCGCGCCAGTGCCGCGGTCAGTACCCGCGCGCTGGCCAGGCCCAGGGCCGAGTCCGGTGCGCCCATCACCACGCTGTCTTCACCATCATCCAACAGGTTGGCGTCGGCGCCCTCGCCGGCTTTCGCCAGTTCGTCCATCAGGCCGCTGAGCAGGGTGTTGACCGGCAGTTGCATGTCCCTGGCAAACGACAGCACCAGCGCCCGTTGCAGCAACGGCGTAGCGGAAGCCTGCTTGCCGTAGACGTCCAGCACCCGCTGCCAATGCTCCGGCGGCAGGCTCACGCCCAGGGCCTTGCTGGCGTACCAGTCGGCGTAATAGGCGTAGCCGGTGAGGAAGGCATCCGGCGTGACGTCCTCGCCCCACCAGGTGAACCAGGCATCGGGACCGGCCATCGAGACCAGGCGCAGGCGGCTGTTCTGCAGGATCAGGCGCAGGCGATCGCGGATCTGCGCGTTACCCGATAGCGCCGGGTAGGCGATGCTCAGCGGCAGCAACTGGCTGGCGGTCTGCTCGACACCACCGTAGGGGTAGCTGAGCAGGTCGTCGAGGCTGGCGCGGAACAGCGCCTGCGGGCTGTCGTCGAGGCGCAGGCGAATGTCGCTGGCATCGGCCGGCAGGCTCAGCGGGGTGTCGCCGCTGGCCACGCTGAGGCTCTGGCTCTGGGTCACCTGCCAGCCGTCGGCGACCGCGGTGAGACGTACGGCCAGGGTGTCCTGGGCCTTGCCGTTCTGTTGCAGTTCGGCGGTCCAGTCGCCACTGCTCAGGGCAATCGCCGGCAGCGGGATGTAGTTGATGCCCTTGTTCAGCGACAGCGGCAGGCGTTGTTCCTGGCCGGCGTAGCGGATCAGCAGTTCGGCTTTGGCCGGCTTGTCGTCCTGGCTGAAGGCGAACAGGCCGAGCTTGGGCTGGTCGCCGTTGCGGAAGTGGGTCGGACCGCTCCATTTCAGGTACAGCGGCTTGTCGGAACGGATGAACTGGTTGCGCTGGCCTACCTGCCCGGCATCGGAAATGGCCCGGGCGGTGATGCGCCAGCGGGTCAGGGAGTCCGGCATGCGGAAGGTGAAGCGCACCTTGCCGTTGGCGTCGGTGACCAGTTCCGGCTGCCAGGCGGCGGTGTCGACGTCTTCACGACGCGGCCGCTCCAGCACCTTCACGCCGCGTTCGCTGCGGTTGGCCTTGCCCGGCGCACCGGGGCTGCCCGGCAGGGCCACGTCGTAGCTGATGAACGACAGGCTGGCGCTGGTGCGCACGTTGTTACGCCGTGGGTGGTAGAAGAACTGGTCGATGCTCGGCGCCACTTCCGGCTGCAGGGCATAGATCATTTCATCCACCACGCTGACGGTCAGGTGCGCCGGGATCGGCTTGCCGGCGAACTGGGTGGTCAGGTCCACCGAGACGGTGTCGCCCGGCTGGTAGCTGTCCTTGTCGGTGGCGATGGCCACGTCGATCTGCGGCGTGGCGACCTTGAGGCCGGCGTTCTGGAAGCTGTACTCGCCGCCCTTGGTGTAGAGCACCGAGAAGGTCAGGTTGGGGGCGAAGTTGTCCTTCACCGGAATCCGCGCGCGGTACTGGTTGGCGCTGATCTTCTCCAGGCGCAGCCAGTCGGCCCCCTTGGACAGCAGCGCGGTGGCCTCGACCTTGTCGCGCTCAAGAGACAGCAGCGCGTCGTTGACCGGCTCCGGGAAGGTGATCAGCGCCAGGGCTTCGTCACCGGCCTGGTACTCGGGCTTGTCGAGCAGGATCTCCACGGTGCCGGGCACGGCCTTGACGCCATCGCCGGTCACCGAGTGGCCGGTGGCACCGAGGATGCGTTCGTGTTCGTCCTTGAGCGACAGGTTGTAGGTGCCGGGACGGTCGAACGTGAGGCTGAAACCCTTGTCGCCGGCCGCGAGCTTGCCGCCACCGGTGGACTGGTCTTCCAGGCGTACCCAGCTGTAGCTGCTCGGCTTGCTGGCGTTGGCCGGCTCCACGGCGGACTCGTTGGCGTAGCTGAACGCGACCTTCTCGCCGCTGGCACTGAAGCGCTGCGGGGCCGACAGGCTGTAGCGCGACGCGCCACGCTCGATGAGGATTTCCTTGGTGGTCTTGACCCGATACGCCGCGCCATCGCTGGCGAACACGGTGAGCATGTAGCGGCTGGGCTTCTCCGCCGCCGGCAGGTCGAGCACGGCCTGGCCCTTGTCGTCAGTGGTCAGCTCGGCGCTGGTCAGTTCCACCGGGAATTGCCCGAGGTATTGCAGCTCGTTGTCGACCATCGACAGTTGCTGGGCGCGCAGGGTCAGTTGCACACGGGCATCGGCCACCGGCTTGCCGTCCGGGTAGAGCAGTTGCAGCTTGCCCTTGACCGGCTCGCCGGTGCGGAAGTCCTGCTTGGCCAGGTCCAGGGAGATTTCGAAGTGCGGCTTGATGTACTCGGCAACGCGGAAGGCGCTGCTGTAGGTCTGGTCACGATAGGTGAAACGCAGCTCGTAGCCGCCGGCCACGGCGTTGTCGGGCAGTTGGAAGCGGCCCTGGGTGCCGGCCTTGCCGTCCAGGGTCAGGTCCAGGGTCTGCAGCGTGGTGCCGGTGGCGTCGAGCACGCTGACCCGCACCGGCGCACCGGTCGGGTTGACCGAGTCGCGGGCGTTCTTGAATTCGCGACCGACGATCTTCAGCGACACCCAGTCCCCCGGCCGGTACAGCGGCCGGTCAGTGAAGGCGTAGAGCTTGGTGTCGTAGATTTCGCTGTCGTAGTAGAAGTTCTCGGAGACGAACACCCCGCCCTCGTCATCCTCGCCGATCATGAACGAGCGCTCGGGGCTGACGTGCTTGAGGCGCAACAGGCCCTCGGCATCGGTCTCGCCGCTGCTCATCACGCCCAGGCCATCGGTCCACAGCACCTTGACCTTGGGCACCGAGCTGCCTTCGTGCTTGCGTGCGGCCCACACCAGCAGTTCGTCGCCGGCGATCTTGCTCACCGCCACGGTGTTGGAGACGAACACCACGGTGGTCGCGCGGTATTTGCCGACCAGCGCCTCGACCAGGTACAGGCCCGGCTTGAGCTTGCCCAGCGGGATATAGACGTTACCCGGTGCGACGCTGATGAACTGGCTGGAGGACCCGGCCAGGTCGACGCCCTTGGGTGGCTGGATCGGCTTGGCGTCCCACAGCGGGTAGCGGAACTGGCTGACCAGTGGCAGGCCCGGCAACGGCGCGTATTGCGGCGGGTTGTCATATTGGGTCGGCCGGTTGATGACGTCGCCCATCTTCAGCTCCGGCACCTCCTCGGTCACCTGCTTGCGCGACTCGTAGGAGAACGCCCGCTGCATCACCCGACGGGACTTGCGGTACCAGTTGTCCCACAGGTAGGCCAGGGTATTGGACAACCCCTCGCCCTTGAACTGGCCATCGCTGACCACCCGGTGCAGGTTTTTCTGGCGCTTGAGAAACTCCAGCGGCTGGTCGATGCGGTACACGCGGATGTCCGCTCCACCGTACGGTTCCATGCGGAAACGCCGGTAGTCGCGGCCCGGTGCTTCCAGGCGGACCAGCGCCTGCTCGTCGCTGGCGAAGCTGCTGTCGGCGAGCAGGAAGAAGCTTTCGCCGGCAATCGGCGTGTAGTTGCTCGGCGGCACCGAGTCATCGGCGGCACCAGCGGTGACCGGCAACAGCACGGCCAGGGCGAAAACCATTCGGGATAACAGACGCATCATGGAAGACCCGTTCATCGAGAGAGGAAGTTCAGCCGGTAGACGCCGATGAAGTTGGGGTTCGTTGCATCGGGTATCCATCGGGTGTCCTTCCATGTCATGAGTTGCTGCACGCTGGCGGAGCGCATGCCGTTGTCGGTGGGGTGGTGGTGCCGGTGTGATAGGCGATGTTGCGGCCCATCCAGATCATCAGATGCTGATCGTCGCCCTGGTCGAAGAACAGCAGGTCGCCGGGCCGCGCCTGGTTGAGGTCGCGGCTGACCAGCTGGCTGTTGAACTGGATCAGCTTGATCGCATTGACGTACGGACCGACCTTGCCGCCGCCCTGCTGCCACTGCTGGGCCAGCTTGCGCTGGCTGTCACTGAGGCTCAGCTCGGGCGGCAGGTAGCGGTTGGACAGGCCATTGGCCCGCAGCCACTTGTCATCGTGTTTCTTCAACGCTTCGTTGGCGGCGAAGCGCACCAGGCCGGCGCAGTCCTGCTGGTACCAGCGCGGGCTCGGCCCCTGGGTCAGTTGCTCCTGGGCGATGCGCACGAACCAGGCGCGGAACACCTGGGACTGCTCGACATCCAGGGCCGGCGTTTCGACGGCGAACGCCGACGTGCCGAACACCAGGTTCAGCAGCGCCAGCACGCCCAGGGCCTTGGACAGACGAATCACATCGCCCGCCATTGCAGCGGCAGCCACTGCCAGTGACCGTCAGGCTCGGTGCCTTCGGGCAGGGTCAGGGCGTATTTGCCGAAGCCGGCGAGCTTCTGCAGCTTGGGCAGCAGGTGAGTCTGCGCGGCGTTGCGAAATACCGGTTCCATGTCCTGGGGCAGGCTGTCGAGGGTCTCCTGCTTCATCAGTTGCGCCAGGGAGTCCGGGCCCAGGTAGACCGGCGTCAGCGCATCCTTGGGCACCACGTCCGCCAATGGCGGGAAGTGCTTGTCGAGGGTGCCGAGGGCCTTGTCCACCAGCTTGTCGTCCAGGGAGAACAACAGGGTCGAGCCGTGCCGTGCCAGGCTCACGCGGAAGAAGGCGCGGCCGGTGATGGCGTCGGGGTTCTCGGCTTCCTGGGCGGCGTACTGGCCAAAGGTCGAGCTGACCACGCGCTTCCACTGGTGCAGGCGGTCCTTGTTCTGTTCGTCGACCGGGAACAGTCCCCCTTCGACGTTGCTTTCCCGGGTGCCGACCATGGAGCCGAACAGCTTGCCGAGGTCGGCATCGAGGCTGTCGTTGTCCTTGTTCAGGTTCGCCACCAGCAGCGGCGTGTACAGGCGTGAATCGGCATACCAGCACAGGCCGGCGGCACCGCTCATGTGTTCGGTGAGTTTCTGCGCGGTGGCCGCGTCGGCGCCGAGCTTGACCAGCAGCGGCTGTTGCTGCTCGGCCGCCAGCGGCAGGGCGACGCAGGCGCTGGCACCGACCGGCATGGCCTGCCAGATCGGTTTGAAGTCGAAGTCGGCGGACTTGTCCTGTTCGTCGAGCGCGAGGAAGCTGTGCCAGCCCTTGTCGTCCATGTCCAGGCGCAGGCCGGCGAAGCTGGGGATAAAGCGCTGATAACCCATGGCCAGGACGCTGGAGGCCACCGAGATACGCTGCTTGACGGTCGCTTCACGGGGTTTGAGGCCGAACGCCTCGGGGAACAGCTTGTCGCCCCCCAGCAGCGCGGCCAGGGCCTGGCTCGACACCTCGCCGGGCGCCACTTCGCTGTCATCGCTGGTCTGCTCGTAGAGGCGATCCGGGTTGGACAGCACCACCAGCTTGTCGCCACGGGAGGCGAACAGCAGCGCCTTGCTGGCGTTGTAGGCCAGGCGGTAGAGCGCCACGTTGTCGCCGGCGACCTTCAACTCGCCGACCTTGCTCAACTGGGTGTCGTCGAGGGCGACATGGGCCAGCGGTTCGAGCAGCTTGGCCAGGCCACCACGGTCCATCACCAGCAGGAAGTCCTTGAGACGGCCATCGGCGCCACGCCAAAGGGCGATGTCGGCCGGCTGGTCGAACAGTTGCTCGATCAGGTTGTCCTGCAGCTTGAGGTCGTGCTCGTAGATGATCCGCCGCAGGCTGCCGATCAGGCCCAGGCGATCGCCATGGCTCTCGTAGTAGAAGACGAAGTCCTCGGTGAGGGTGTCGCGCAGGAACGGCACGCTGAGCAGGTCCTTGGGCAACTGGCTCAGCGACGCGGTTTCCAGCAGCGCGTCCGGGCGGCTGACGCCGAGTTTTTCCAGGGCCAGTTCCGGCACCGGGGCAACCGACTTGTGCTGGAAAAACCAGCCCAGGCCGCCGACCACCGCACCGGTCACGCACAGCCCGAGCACCAGGCCCAGCCAGCGGCGCGAACCGGCAGTTGGAGGAGTGGCCGGCGCGGCGGCGGCCGGGGAAGCAGTGTTATCGCTCATGTTCGCAAAGCCCATTCATCCGTGGAGCGGGATGTTCAATAGTTGAAGGTCTTGACCAGCAGCAGGTCGCCGATGGCGCGCAGCGGTACGGTGAAGCTCTCGCGCTTTTCATCGACGGTGTTCTCGTTGAGCACCAGGTTGATCTGCGAGGTGATGACCTCGTTCTGGTTGGCTCGCTCGGTAAAGTTATAGCCGTCGCTGGCGCTGTAGTTGCCCCAGTAGTTCACGTAGACCAGGTAGGTGCCGTGCATCGGCGCGGTCATGGTGAACATCTCCGGGCCGGGGCCGTCGACGCCGTCGGGGTCGAGGCCGCCGCCGTTGGTCAGGCGCGGGTTGGCGTAGAAGGCGTGCTGGCCGTCGGGGGTGATGATGTGCAGGTCCAGCTCGGCCTTGGGGTCATCCCAGCCGAGCACCACGCGGATGCGCGCCGGGGTGATCTGCTGGTTGGCTTCGTAGAACTGCACGCGCTTGAGGGACTTGCCCTGGGCGCTGCGCACCTCGACGCTGTTGGAGCCGGAACCGAAGGCATAGGGGCGAACGAACCGGCCGTTTTCATCGGTGTAGAGATTCAGGGGGTTGCCGTTGACCGCCAGGGTATGCGGTTCACGCGGGCCGGAGGGCGGGTTGATCCGCCCTTCGATCGGCGTGCGACTGCGCTGGATGCCACGGTCGATGGGCGGTGTCGGATAGGCCACCTGCGGCGCATCGCTGCGATCGAGCAGGCCCGAGTAACGCCAGCCGCCGGTCGGCTCCTGCAGCTCGGCCGAGGGCTCGGCCCAGGCGGTCGCGGCCCAGAGAGCTATCAGCATTGGAAATAACCGGCGCATCAACAGCCTCCTTGCCATGCATCACGAAACCCTGCGCCCGATCCAGACCGGCGCACCCCTGAAACACGAAAAATCAGAAAGAACCTGGCGAGGCAGGTCGGGAAGTCGCAGAGGTTAGCGATTCAGATCTTGTTACACAATGGCGGTAAACCGGTATTTACAGGGGCAATCGGCAAATGAGAGATCGTGCACACTCAGTGGCCTGGAAGCCCCGCAGAACAAGGCAAAAGGCCACTATCGCAGACTGTCATGCGCGCCCAAAATCACCCCATGATTCAGGATGTATAATGGTGCCCGCCAAAAGGCTGCGGACACGCCTGATGCCCTCATGATTGGCAACCCCTCGCATTTGCCCCGCAACCCGCTGTCTGCTAGTGTCGCGCCCGTTGAACGCCTACCGAGATCGCCGCCATGGCCCGCAAAAAAGTTTCCCTGGATTTCGAACAATCCCTCGCCGATCTGCAGACACTGGTCGAGCGCCTGGAGAACGGCGAGCTGTCGTTGGAAGATTCGTTGACCGCTTTCGAACAGGGCATCCGCCTGACCCGTGACTGCCAGAATGCCCTGGCCCAGGCCGAGCAGAAGGTACAGATCCTGCTGGAGCGCGACGGCGAACTGGCCGAAGAGCCCTTCGATGCGGAACAGCCAGAATGATCAAAAGCTATCAGGCCGCCTGCCAGGAACGGGTCAACGCCGCCCTGGAAACCCTGTTCGTGCCGCCCGGCGCCGGGCTCGCCCGTCTCTACGAGGCCATGCGCTACAGCGTGATGAACGGCGGCAAGCGGGTACGCCCGCTGCTGGTCTATGCCGCCTGCGAAGCCCTCGGCGGCAAGCCGGAACAGGCCAACGGCGCCGCCTGCGCCGTTGAACTGATCCACGCCTATTCGCTGGTCCACGACGACCTGCCGGCCATGGACGACGACGATCTGCGTCGCGGCCAGCCGACCACCCACAAGGCCTTCGACGAGGCCTGTGCGATCCTCGCCGGCGACGGCCTGCAGAGCCTGGCCTTCAGCGCCCTGCTCGACCCGCGCCTGAGCGACCTGAACGCCGAGATCCGTCTGTCGATGGTCAACACCCTGGCCCACGCCGCAGGCCCGGCCGGGATGGTCGGCGGCCAGGCCATCGACCTCGGCTCGGTGGGCCTCAAGCTCGACCAGAAGGCCCTGGAAACCATGCACCGGCACAAGACCGGTGCGCTGATCGAGGCCAGCGTCACCCTCGGCGCCCTGGCCAGCGTCAACGTGCAGAAGGACGAACTCAAGTCGCTGCAGACCTACGCCCAGGCCATCGGCCTGGCCTTCCAGGTGCAGGACGACATCCTCGACGTCGAAAGCGATACCGCCACCCTCGGCAAACGCCAGGGTGCCGACATCGCCCGCGACAAGCCGACCTATCCGGCCCTGCTCGGACTGGAGGCGGCCAAGGCCTACGCCCTGGAGCTGCGCGACCAGGCGCTGCACGCCCTGCGACCGTTTGACGCGGCCGCCGAGCCACTGCGCGAGCTGGCCCGCTACATCGTCGAACGGCGCAGCTGACCGGACGGTCATGCTGGCCTTTCGCACAATCGAAACGCCAGCATCCGACCCGCTGATGCGACATCGCGTGGGCAGCGTGCGCTCCATAAGGTAAACTGCCGCGTCTTCATACCTATAACGATTCGCCTGATGCCCACGACGTTCCATGAGATTCCCCGCCAGCGCCCGACCACGCCCCTGCTGGACCGTGCCGACACGCCGGCCGGCCTGCGCCGGTTAGGTGAAGCCGAGCTGGAAACCCTGGCCGATGAACTGCGCCAGGAGCTGCTCTATTCGGTCGGCCAGACCGGCGGGCACTTCGGTGCCGGGCTTGGCGTCATCGAGCTGACCATCGCGTTGCACTACGTCTTCGATACCCCGGACGACCGGCTGGTATGGGACGTGGGTCACCAGGCGTATCCCCACAAGATCCTCACCGGTCGCCGCGCGCAGATGCACACCCTGCGCCAGAAGGACGGCCTGGCCGCCTTCCCGCGCCGCTCGGAGAGCGAGTACGACACCTTCGGCGTCGGCCACTCCAGCACCTCCATCAGCGCCGCGCTGGGCATGGCCATCGCCGCCCGCCTGCAGAACAGCGAGCGCAAGGCCATCGCGGTGATCGGCGACGGTGCGTTGACCGCGGGCATGGCCTTCGAGGCGTTGAACCACGCGCCGGAAGTCGACGCCAACATGCTGGTGATCCTCAACGACAACGACATGTCGATCTCGCGCAACGTCGGCGGGCTGTCGAACTACCTGGCCAAGATTCTCTCCAGCCGCACCTACGCCAGCATGCGCGAAGGCAGCAAGAAAGTGCTGTCGCGCCTGCCCGGCGCCTGGGAAATCGCCCGCCGCACCGAAGAATACGCCAAGGGCATGCTGGTACCCGGCACCCTGTTCGAAGAGCTGGGCTGGAACTACATCGGCCCGATCGACGGCCACGACCTGCCGACCCTGATCGCCACCCTGCGCAACATGCGCGACCTCAAGGGCCCGCAGTTCCTGCACGTGGTGACCAAGAAGGGCAAGGGCTTCGCCCCGGCCGAAATCGACCCGATCGGCTACCACGCGATCACCAAGCTCGAGCCGCTCGACGCCCCCGCCGCCGCGCCGAAGAAGCCCAGCGGGCCGAAGTACTCCGCGGTGTTCGGCGAATGGCTGTGCGACATGGCCGCCGCCGACCCCCGCCTGGTCGGCATTACGCCGGCGATGAAGGAAGGCTCCGACCTGGTGGCCTTCAGCGAACGTTTCCCGCTGCGCTACTTCGACGTGGCGATCGCCGAACAGCATGCGGTGACCTTCGCCGCCGGCATGGCCTGCGAAGGCGCCAAGCCGGTGGTGGCGATCTATTCGACCTTCCTGCAGCGCGGTTATGACCAACTGGTGCATGACGTGGCGGTGCAGAACCTCGACGTGCTGTTCGCCATCGACCGCGCCGGCCTGGTCGGCGAAGACGGGCCGACCCACGCCGGCAGTTTCGACCTGTCGTACCTGCGCTGCATCCCCGGCATGCTGGTGATGACGCCGAGCGACGAGAACGAACTGCGCAAGATGCTCAGCACCGGCCACCTGTACAACGGCCCGGCGGCCGTGCGCTACCCGCGTGGCAGCGGTCCGAACGCGACCATCGAGAAGAACCTCGAACCGATCGAGATCGGCAAGGGCGTGGTGCGCCGCCGCGGCAGCAAGGTCGCCCTGCTGGTGTTCGGCGTGCAACTGGCGCAAGCGCTGGTGGTGGCCGAGAAGCTGGATGCGACCGTGGTCGACATGCGTTTCGTCAAACCGCTGGACGAGGCGCTGGTCCGCGAGGTCGCCAGCAGCCACGAGTTGCTGGTGACCATCGAGGAAAACGCCATCATGGGTGGCGCCGGTGCGGCGGTCAGCGAGTTCCTGGCACAGGACAACCTGCTCAAGCCGATCCTGCACCTGGGCTTGCCGGACGCCTACGTCGAGCATGCGAAGCCGGCGCAGATGCTGGCCGAGTGCGGGCTGGATGTGGCGGGGATCGAGGCTTCGGTCACCGAGCGGATGAAGCTGCTCGGCCTGTAAGCCAAGTGGAATGGTGGGCGGCCCCTTCGCGGGCAAGCCCGCTCCCACGGAAAAGCCCTCACGCCATCGAAAGCCCCGCCCTTGCGGGAGTGGGCTTGCCCGCGAATGCAGCCACCGCGCGCTACCGCCCCGGTACCATCACCGCACACAAGCGAGCCACCGCCTCGACCATCCGCCCACTGGGCCGCTCCAGCCCCTTGTCCGGCACCTGCACCAACCGCCCTTACCGCACCGCCGCCAACTGCGGCCAAGCCTTCCAGGCATCGAGCTGAGCCCGGTTGCCCGCCAGGATCACCTGCGGATCACGCTGCAAGACCGCCTCAACGCTGACCTGCGGCGCAGCGCCACGGCCAGCAACACCGCCAGCCAGCGTCCCATCAGCCTAGTTGGCGCGGAATGCGGTAGAGGTAGAACAGCAGCACGGTGGACAGCACCAGCAGAATCAGCGGCACCGCCTCCAGGCCGACGAACACCGCCAGGGTGCCGATCCAGGTCGGCAGGGCCGCGATCACCAGTGCCTTGCGCCGGACGTTGGCCAGCGTGATCCAGGCCGCCGGTTCCTCAGGGGTATCCAGCGCCTTCTCGGTGGCGATCAACGCATGCTTGTAGCCGCCGAAAAACCGCAGGCTGATGAACATCGAAGCGATACCGGCAATGAACAACGGCATCGCCAGCACCGGCAGTACCGGTTCCGTCTGGCCAAAGGCCCAGTTGGCGACGAACAGCGGCAGGACCGTCAGCAGCAGTTGCTTGTACCAGCCGAAGGCGAGCCGCCGCTTCACCTGCCCGCGAGTCACGCCGGGTCGGCCTCGCTCTGGTGCTCGTTGCCCATCATGTGGCCGAGCTTGCCGGCCTTGGTGGCCAGGTAGAGCCGGTTGTGCGGGTTGTGCCCGGTGTGCAGCGGCACCCGCTCGGCCACGGTGATGCCCATGTCGGTCAACGCCTTGACCTTGCGCGGGTTGTTGGTCATCAGCCGCAGAGACTGGATGCCCAGGTGTTCGAGCATCGGCCGGCAGATCGCATAGTCACGCTGGTCAGCGGCAAAACCCAGGCGCTCGTTGGCCTCGACCGTGTCGGCGCCACCGTCCTGCAACTCGTAGGCGCGGATCTTGTTCATCAGGCCGATACCCCGACCTTCCTGGCGCAGGTAGAGCAACACGCCACGGCCTTCACGGGCAATCGCCTGCAGGGCGGCTTCCAGTTGCGAACCACAGTCGCAACGCTGGCTGAACAAGGCATCGCCGGTCAGGCATTCGGAATGCACGCGGCCAAGCACCGGTGCGCCATCGGCCACATCCCCGAGCGTCAGCACGACATGTTCACGACCGGTGGCTTCCTCGAGAAAACCGTTCATGGTGAAAGTCGCGAAGGGGGTAGGCAGTTTGGAGGCAGCGACAAAAACGACAGGCACCCTGTGCTCCTGATCAGTATGAAGGCTGGAAATTCGCGGTTGCGACATTGTAACAGGAGGTTCCTACAGACGCTTAGGCCGATTTGTCCATGATAACTATCAATAAGTTTGATCGGTCACAGCCGGAAACTTTCCGCTTTCGAACGGGTAGGGTTGCTTCCAGTGCTCGAATATCCTGCGCAGGCCACCCGCCTTGACCAGCTCGGTCATGCGCTGATCATACAATGCCAGCAGCGCCCGCCCCCGCTCGTTGTCGGCGAAGCCGAGGTAGAGCGGCAGTTCCGCCAGGTGGGTATTACGGAACAGTTTGGGGTCCTCTGCCTGCTCGAGGACATCTTCGACCTCGGTCAACGCATCGATATAGAAATCGACCCGATCGTGCTGCAGCATCGACAGGATCCCGTCACGCCGCTGGATCTCGTTGAAGTCGCGCACGTTGGGCAGGTACTTCTGGTACTTGTAGCCACGCACCCAGGCCAGGCGATAGCTGCCGAGGTTCTCCAGGGTGGGCACCGGCTTGCTGGCCAGGCCCACGGCATAGATGTGATCGGTATCGTAGTTCCAGCGCGGGTACAGGGCTCCACTGATTTCCTGGCTGTAGGAGCCCACCCAGGCATCCGCCTCGCCGCGCTCCACCAGCCCCACCGAACGCACGTACGGCTCACTGCGAATCTCGACCTTGATCCCTTGCGGCTCGAACACCTCGCGCAGCACGTCCCAGGCCAGCCCGCTGCCATCGGCATTGGTGTAGTCGGCCCACTCCTCGCTGACCAGGCGGACCTGCGCCGGCAAGCCAGCGACCTCCTGCGCCCTGAGCAACGGGCTGAGCAGCACCAGCGCAAGCAGGCCCCACAAACGCAAGCCGGACATAGTCAATTCCTCAGGTGAAGAGATGCACCAGTCCCTGCATGGCCAGCCAGGCGAACACCCCGGCCAGAACGTCATCGAGCATGATCCCGACCCCACCGTGCACATGCCGGTCGATCCAGCGGATCGGCCAGGGCTTGAGGATGTCGAAGAAGCGGAACATCAGGAAGCCCGCCAGCAACCAGTACCAGCCCTGCGGCACCAGCCACAGGGTGATCCACATGCCGACCATCTCGTCCCAGACGATGCCTTCGTGGTCATGCACCCGCAGGTCGTCGGCGACCTTGCCGCACAGCCAGAAGCCGAACAGCATGGTGATGCCGAGCATCAGCCAGTAGCCCCAGTCCGGCAGCATCTGCCACAACGGTATAAAGGGTAGCGCAACCAGCGAACCCCAGGTACCCGGGGCCTTGGGCAAGGTTCCGGAGCCGAAGCCGAACGCCAGGAAATGCCAGGGGTTGCGCCACACCGACGGTGGCACGAACTCGGCGGGAACCTGTTTGGGATGATCTGTCACGGCGTCTCCGGAAAATGTTGATAACCGCGGACTCGCGGGGTGATGTCCTGGCCATCGGCCGCCAGCAGGGCAACGCCCTGCCCGGCGACCACGCGCCCGACCACCCGGACCGAGTCATGGCCGAGCAACAGCGCGGGCAGCTCGGCGGGAGGCAGGGTGAATGCCAGGACATAGTCGTCACCGCCACTGAGCGCCGCCTCCCAGGCCGCCGCCTGGCCGAGAAAGCCCAGCAGTGACGGGGACAACGGCAGCTTTTCACGTTCGACCAGCAAACGCACGCCGGATGCCGCCGCGATATGTCCGCAATCGGCCAAAAGGCCGTCGGAAATATCCAACGCCGCGCTGGCCTTGCCGCGCAAGGCCAGCCCCAGTTCGAACTGCGGCCGGGGCGACCAGTAGTGGGCCAGCAATGGCTCGGCCAACGCCGGCTCGGCACTCCGCTGGCCTAGCACCAGCGGCAAGGCGCCGGCAGCATTGCCCAGGTCGCCCCCCACGCAGAGCAGGTCGCCGACCTGCGCGCCGCTACGGGTCAGCGCCTGGCCGACGGGCACCCGGCCGAACACCGTCAGCGTCAGGCTCAGGGGACCACGGGTGGTATCGCCGCCGACCAGGCGCAACCCGCACTGGCGGGCCATCCGGTCCAGCCCGCGGGCGAACGCCTGCAGCCAGTCGACATCGTTGTGCGGCAGGGTCAGGGCCAGGGTGAAGGCCACCGGCGTCGCGCCCATGGCGGCCAGGTCGCTGGCGGCCACGGCCAGGGCACGCTGCCCGAGCAGGAAAGCATCGCAGGGATCGGCGAAGTGCACACCGGCCACCAGGGTGTCGGTGGAAATCGCCCATTGCTCCCCGACAGGGACATCGAGCAGGGCGCAGTCGTCGCCGATGCCCAGCGCAACACCTTCGCCGGCCTGCGCACAGGGCGCGGCGGCAAAGAAATTGCGGATCAGCTCGAACTCACCCATGGGAGAAGCAAGCGCCGGTCAGCGCTTGAACGCCTTCACTTCGGCTTCGCGCAGATTCGGTGCCAGCTTGTCGAGCACACCGTTGACGAACTTGTGACCGTCGGTGGAACCGTAGATCTTCGCCAGTTCGATGCCTTCGTTGATCACCACGCGGTACGGCACGTCGACACGCTTGAGCAGTTCCCAGGTGGACAGGCGCAGCACCGACAGCTCGACCGGGTCGAGCTCTTCGATCTCGATATCCAGGCAGGGCTTGAGCGCGTTGTCGATCTCGTTCTTGAACTGCGGAACCCCGTGAAGGATTTCACGGAAGTACGCACCGTCGACATCGCTGAAATCGTTGTCGACACGGAACTGCGCTTCGATTTCATTCAGCGATTGCTTGGCCATGTGCCATTGATAGAGGGCCTGGGTCGCGAGCTGACGGGCTTCGCGACGCTTGGCGCTCTTGGACGGCTTGCCGGCGCCTTCGGGGCGAGGCTCGCGCGGGTTGAAACGATCGCTGTCGTCGTTAATCACTTGGCCTCCAACTGCGCCAGCAGGCTGACCATTTCCAGGGCGGACAGGGCGGCTTCGGCACCTTTGTTGCCGGCCTTGGTGCCGGAACGCTCGATGGCCTGTTCGATGGAATCGACGGTCAGCACGCCAAAGGCGACCGGTACGCCGAACTCCATGGACACCTGGGCCAGGCCCTTGGTGCACTCACCCGCCACGTATTCGAAGTGCGGAGTACCGCCACGAATGACCGCGCCCAGGGCGATGATCGCCGCGTACTCGCTACGCTGGGCGACTTTCTGCACCACCAGCGGGATCTCGAACGCGCCAGGTGCACGGATGATGGTGATATCGCTTTCGCTCACGCCGTGACGAACCAGGGCGTCAACCGCGCCGCTGACCAGGCTTTCGACGACGAAGCTGTTGAAACGGCCGACCACCAGGGCATAGCGGCCTTTGGGGGCGATGAAGGTACCTTCGATGGTCTTCAGGGTCATTCGACAATTCTCTTAAAGAGCCGGGACGCGTCTGATACGCGCCCCTCAGGGATATGTGTACCGCGAATCAAGGTCGAAACCAGCCGGCCTTTTATTCGGAGGGCACGTATTCTACTACTTCCAGGTCGAAACCGGATATCGCGTTGAACTTCATCGGCGCACTCATCAGGCGCATCTTGCGTACGCCCAGGTCGCGCAGGATCTGCGAACCGGCACCGACGATGCTGTAGGTGGTCGGCTTTTTCACTGGCGTATGTTCGACCGTCTCGCGGATATGCGCCAGCAGCACGTCGCCATCCAGCGGATGGCCGAGCAGCAGCACCACGCCGCTACCGGCCTCGGCCACCGCCGCCATCGCCGCGCGCAGGCTCCAGCGACCGGGTTGCTTGACCATCAGCAGGTCGCGCAGCGGGTCCATGTTGTGCACCCGCACCAGGGTCGGCTCTTCGGCGCAGACCTTGCCCAGGGTCAGGGCCATGTGCACGTCGCCTTCCACCGAATCACGATAGGTCACCAGGGTGAACTGGCCCAGCTCGCTGTCCAGCGGCTGCTCGGCAATCCGCTGAACGGTACTCTCGTGGATCATCCGGTAGTGGATCAGGTCGGCGATGGTGCCGATCTTGATGTTGTGCTCGGCGGCGAAGGCTTCCAGCTCGGCGCGCCGGGACATGGTGCCGTCATCGTTCATCACCTCGCAGATCACCCCGCTCGGCTCGAAACCGGCCATGCGCGCCAGGTCACAGGCGGCCTCGGTGTGGCCGGCGCGGGCCAGGGTACCGCCGGGCTGGGCCATCAGCGGGAAGATGTGACCGGGGCTGACGATGTCTTCGGCCTTGGCGTCCCTGGCCGCTGCCGCCTGCACGGTGCGCGCTCGGTCGGCGGCGGAGATGCCGGTGGTCACCCCTTCAGTGGCCTCGATGGACACGGTGAACTTGGTGCCGAAACCGGAACCGTTGCGCGGCGCCATCAGCGGCAGCTTGAGCAGTTCGCAGCGCTCGCGGCTCATCGGCATGCAGATCAGGCCACGGGCGTACTTGGCCATGAAGTTGATGTGCTCGGCCTTGCAGCACTCGGCGGCCATGATCAGGTCGCCTTCGTTCTCGCGGTCTTCGTCATCCATGAGGATGACCATCTTGCCCTGGCGAATGTCTTCGACCAGTTCTTCAATCGTGTTGAGCGCCACGCGGCACCCCCTTGCGTCAGGATTTGAGGTAGCCGTTGGCGGCCAGGAAACTTTCGGTGATGCCGCCGCTGGTCGGCTCCGCGGCCTTCTCGCCCAACAGCAGGCGCTCCAGGTAGCGGGCCAGCAGGTCGACCTCGAGGTTGACCCGACGACCGGGGCGGTAGTCGGCCATGATGGTCTCGACCAGGGTATGCGGGACGATGGTCAGTTCGAACTCGGCGCCGTGCACCGCGTTGACCGTCAGGCTGGTGCCGTCGACGGTGATCGAGCCCTTGTGGGCGATGTACTTGGCCAGCTCCTTGGGTGCACGCACGCGGAACTGGATGGCCCGGGCGTTTTCCTCGCGGGCGACGATCTCGCCGACGCCGTCGACGTGGCCGCTGACCAGGTGACCGCCCAGGCGGGTGGTCGGCGTCAGGGCCTTTTCCAGGTTGACCCGGCTGCCGGCCTTGAGGTCGTTGAAGGCGGTGCAGTCCAGGGTTTCGCGGCTGACGTCGGCCCAGAACCCGTCGCCCGGGAGCTCGACGGCGGTCAGGCAGACGCCGTTGACCGCAATGCTGTCGCCGAGCTTGACGTCACCCAGGTCGAGCTTGCCGGTTTCTACATAGACACGCACGTCGCCGCCTTTCGGGCTCAGCGCGCGGATGCTGCCGATGGATTCGATGATGCCGGTAAACATGAAGTACTCCTCGAAAACGAGCCAGCGCCTGGCGCTGGCCGCGAATTATACGCCGGGTGCCGGGTCAGGTATTGCGGTGACTCGCCAGTCATCGCCGACCGCACGCATTTCAGTGATTTTCAGCCGTGGCGCCTCGCTCATCCGTTCCAGCGGCCAGTCCAGCAGGGGCCGTGCGCTGGAGCCGAGAAACCTGCCGGCGACGAAGATCTGGTACTCGTCCACCAGTCCCTGGCGGGCAAAGGCGCCGGCCAGGCGCGGACCGGCCTCGACCAGCAGATCGTTGACGCCACGGGCAGCCAGTTGCCCGAGCAATTTCGCCAGGTCGACCTGGCCGTCATGGCCGGGCAGGCTCAGGACTTCGTGGCCGGCGGCCTGGTAGGCGGCGCCAACCGCGGTCGCGCAGGTCACCACCAGTGCCGGGCCGGCCTGGAAGAATGCCGCCTCCAGGGGCACCCGCAGGCGCCCGTCGATCAGCACCCGCAGCGGCGGCCGGCTCTCGGCCAGGGCCGTCAGCTCGGGGTCCAGGCCCAGCTCGGCAGGGCGCACGGTCAGCCGGGCGCTGTCGGCCAGCACCGTATCGGCGCCGGTAAGCACCACGCTGGACTCGGCGCGCAGACGCTGCACGGCGGAACGCGCGGCAGGACCGGTGATCCACTGGCTCTCGCCGCTGGCCATCGCGGTGCGCCCGTCGAGACTCATCGCCAACTTGACTCGCACGAACGGCAGGCCGTGCTCCATGCGTTTGAGGAAGCCGCGGTTGATCGCCCGCGCCTCGCCTTCGAGCACGCCGCTGTGTACGGCGATCCCGGCATCGGCCAGACGCTTGAGGCCATTGCCGGCAACCTGCGGATTGGGGTCCTGCATGGCCGCGACCACCCGCCCCACGCCGGCCTTGACCAGCGCTTCGGCACAGGGCGGCGTACGCCCGAAGTGACTGCACGGCTCCAGGGTCACGTAGGCGGTCGCGCCACGGGCCAACTCGCCCGCCTCGCGCAAGGCATGGACCTCGGCATGGGGCTCGCCGGCGCGCACGTGCCAACCTTCGCCGACCACCACGCCATCACGCACGATGACGCAGCCGACCCGAGGGTTCGGATGGGTGGAATAGCGCCCCTTGCGCGCCAACTCCAGGGCACGGGCCATGTAGTGGGCGTCGAGAACCGCCTGTTCGGCTGCAAGGCTCATTCCTTGGCGGGCTCCCGGGCAAGACGATCGATTTCCTCGCGGAACTCGTCGAGGTCCTGGAAGCGGCGATAGACCGAGGCGAAACGGATGTAGGCGACCTCATCGAGTTTCTGCAGCTCGGTCATCACCATTTCGCCGACGACCAGCGACTTGACCTCGCGCTCGCCGGTGGCGCGCAGCTTGTGCTTGATATGGGCCAGTGCGGCTTCCAGGCGCTCGACACTCACCGGGCGCTTTTCCAGGGCCCGCTGCATGCCGGCACGCAGTTTTTCTTCGTCGAAGGGCTGGCGGCTGCCGTCCTGCTTGATCAGGCGTGGCAGAACCAGTTCGGCGGTTTCGAAGGTGGTGAAACGCTCACCGCAGGCCACGCATTCGCGCCGGCGGCGCACCTGTTCGCCCTCGGCGACCAGACGCGAGTCGATGACTTTGGTGTCGTTGGCACCGCAGAAGGGACAGTGCATGGTGGCAGGCAACAAAAAATGGGAGGGCCATGGTAGCGCATCTCCGTGGCAAGACAAGCCATAGGGTTTGCGGTATACAGTCGGCGGGCTAACGTTATCCCATCAGAACCGTCGATTTTCGCCTCAGTTGGAGCTGTAGATGTCAGTACGACCGCTTGTTTTGCTCAGCCTCACCGGCCTGCTGCTCGCCTGCAGCAGTGCACCCAAGCCCGTGCCGACGCCACCGCCCCAGCAGCAGGTGAAGAAGCCGGTGAATGAATATGAAGCACTCGGCCCGTTGCCCGCGTACCAGCGCGAGTTGAGCGGCACCCTGCTGGGGGTGCCGGCCAATGCCGAGGTCGAACTGGCGCTGCTGGTGATCGACGAGCGCGGCCGGCCGCAGCAACTGCTCGCCAGCAGCAGGATCAATGGCACCGGCCAGGTACTGCCGTTCCGTCTGCGCTTCAACCCGGACGTGTTCCCGGTCGGTGCGCGCGTCGAACTGCGCGGGCGGGCCAGCCAATCCGGGCAGTTGATCCTGCACCTGCCCTCCGTGGCCGTGACCCAGCCGACCACTCAGGCCATGGGCCCGTTGCAATTCGTCAGCGCCCCATGAACGCCCCGCTCGACCTGCAGCGGGCGCTGGCCGCGCTGCTCGGCGATGCGCGGCTGACCGCCAGCGCGCTGCCTGGGACCGACCTCAAACTGTGGCTGATCGACGCCGGGAACATGGATCGCGAGTTCACCCCGCAAGAGACCCGGCGCATCCTGCACGAACCACCCTACTGGTGCTTCTGCTGGGCCAGCGGCCTGGCCATGGCCCGCTACCTGGCCGAACGGCCGGAGTGGGTGGCCGGCAAGCGCGTGCTGGATTTCGGCGCCGGCTCCGGCATCGCGGCCATTGCCGCGGCCCGCGCCGGGGCGCGGGAAGTGGTGGCCTGCGACCTCGACCCACTGGCACTGGCCGCCTGCCGGGCGAATGCCGCACTCAATAAGGTGACGCTCCACTACAGCGAAGATTTCTTCGCCGAGAGCGATCGCTTCGACCTGATTCTGGTCGCCGATGTGCTGTACGACCGGGAAAACCTGCCGCTGCTGGACCAGTTCCTCAGCCGCGGCCGGGAGGCGCTGGTGGCCGACTCGCGGGTGCGGGATTTCCGTCATCCGTTGTACCGGCGCCTGGAGATCCTCCAGGCCCTGACCCTGCCGGACCTGATGGAACCGGAGGAATTTCGCCAGGTCAGCCTCTATCACGCCAGCCGGCCACGAGGGCATCTGGCCTGACACGCTCTTGCCGTGGACATGCAGGTCCATTCGCGGGCAAGCCCGCTCCCACAGTGGCCTGATTGGCAAACTCCTGTGAACACCCGCTTTCGGCCAACCGGCCCAGGCCTTATAGTTGCGCGATACCCCGTTCTTCGAGACTCCCGATGACCCAGGACACGCCCTACATCTTCGACGCCACCGCCCTGAACTTCGACCAGTCGGTGATCCAGAACTCTTTCCACAAGCCGGTGCTGGTGGACTTCTGGGCGGAGTGGTGTGCGCCCTGCAAGGCGCTGATGCCGATGCTGCAACAGATCGCCGAGAGCTATCAGGGCGAGCTGCTGCTGGCCAAGGTCGACTGCGATGCCGAGCAGGACATCGTCGCCCGTTTCGGTATCCGCAGCCTGCCGACCGTGGTGCTGTTCAAGGACGGCCAGCCGGTCGACGGTTTCGCCGGTGCCCAGCCGGAATCGGCGGTACGGGCCATGCTCGAACCCCATGTGCAGATGCCGCCGCCGGCCGCCGCCGACCCGCTCGAACAGGCTCAGGCGCTGTTCGACGAAGGCCGCGTCGCCGAAGCCGAGGCCACCCTCGTCGCCCTGCTGAATGAAGACAACAGCAATGCCAAGGCGTTGATCCTGTACGCCCGCTGCCTCGCCGAACGCGGTGAGCTGGGTGAGGCCCAGACCGTACTCGATGCGGTCAAGGGCGACGAGCACAAGGCGGCGCTGGCCGGCGCCAAGGCGCAACTGACCTTCCTGCGCCAGGCCGCCGACCTGCCCGATGCTGCCGACCTGAAGGCCCGCCTGGCCCAGAACCCGCAGGATGACGAGGCGACCTTCCAACTGGCGATCCAGCAACTGGCCCGCCAGCAGTACGAAGCCGCACTGGATGCCTTGCTCAAGCTGTTCACCCGCAATCGCGGCTACAGCGAGGGGTTGCCACACAAGACCCTGCTGCAGGTGTTCGACCTGCTGGGCAACGACCATCCGCTGGTGACCACCTACCGGCGCAAGCTGTTCGCGGCGCTCTACTGAGGCGTTGGACAGGGTTTGCTGGCCTCTTCGCGGGCAAGCCCTGCTCCTACAGGATTGAGTGGCTCACAGGCATTGCAACGCATCACTCGATCTCGAACAGGCCGTTGCCGACCGAGCCGGCACTCAGCCGTTCGCGCACGTCATCATCGATCCGCGGGTCATCCGGGCGGTACAGCTTGACCTGGCGGTAGGCGTTGATGCGGTTGATTTCTTCCCCCAGGAACTCCCAGACCACGCGGGTGCACGCCGGGTTACGCCGGTCGCCGCTGGAAACCCCGGTCTTCAGGCCATTGAGCCGGGTAATGCGGCTCTTGAAACTGGGGATGAGGATCGTCTGGCTCATCTCGTTGAGGGTCAGCGATTCGTAATCGATCAGAAACAGCCGATCCTGCAACTGGAAGGCCGCACCGAGATAACGGCAACGCACCTCGGCATGCCCGTCGTTGGCGGTGCTGCGCTCCTGGCGCTCCTGGCGCTCGAAGAGGAAATGCCCTCGTTCCTCGCGCAGGTGCACCAGCGACACCAGGATCGAGCCGGGAACCGACATGCAGTTGGAATACTCGAAGTAGTAACCGCAATAACGCGACAGGTTGCCCGCCTCCTGATGCAACGGCTTGAACAGCTCGCTGATCGGATCGTTGCGCTGCTCGGTGCGCTGCGCCGGATTGCGCGCACCGATCAGACGGGCGAATTGCTCCGGCGGCAGGCCCAGCTCGTAATCCTCCACCCCGAAGAAGTCACCGATGCGCTTGAGGTTGTAGTTCGTCGGATGGCTTTGCCCGCTCAAGTACTTGTTGAACTGTGCACGATTGATCGACAGCTGGCGGCAAACCTCTGAAATAGAGCGGTAATGGCTGCAGGCCAGCTTGAGATTGACGGCGAAATTGTCGCTCATGACGATGAACCCGGATGGTGCGAGTGGCGCCATTCTAGCATCAACTCGCACCAAAGCAGAGCAACCCGCGAAATTGTCACCACCCCTGTCATGACCAACCATGCGCCCCAACGGATAGCAGCGCGCCTGCCGCCTGTTGCTCTTTTCACGCAAAGAATAAGAATCGAGGTCATTCTCCAATGCTAGAAGCACTCAATGATTTCCTCTCGGGGAAACTGCTCATCGTGCTGATCGTCGGACTCGGCAGCTACTTCACGATCCGCTCGCGGTTCGTCCAATTCCGCCACTTCGGCCACATGTTCGGTGTTTTCAAGGAGTCCCTCCGCGGCCAGGCAGGCCAACTGAGCTCGTTCCAGGCCCTGATGCTGAGCCTGGCCGGCCGCGTCGGTGCCGGTAACATCGCCGGTGTCGGTATCGCCGTGACCCTCGGTGGTCCGGGCGCCGTGTTCTGGATGTGGGTCACCGCACTGGTCGGCATGTCCAGCAGCTTCTTCGAATGTACCCTGGCCCAGGTCTACAAGCGCGCCGATGGCGATGGCCTGTACCGTGGCGGTCCGGCCTACTACATCCAGCACGGCCTGAAGCTGAAAGGCATGGCGGTGGTGTTCTCCGTACTGCTGCTGGTCACCTACGGCTTCGCCTTCAACGGCCTGCAGTCGTACACCGTGACCCATTCGCTGCAGAACGCCTTCGGCTTCTCGCCCAACCACACCGGTATCGTCCTCGCCGTCCTGCTGGCGATCGTGTTCCTCGGTGGCATCAAGCGTATCGCCGCGGTTTCCGACCTGCTGGTGCCGGTCAAGACCCTGGCCTACATCGGCGTGACCCTGTACGTGATCGGCACCCAGATCGAACACGTGCCGGCCATGCTGGAAACCATCTTCAAGAGCGCCTTCGGCCTCGACCCGGCCTTCGCCGGCCTGCTCGGCAGCGCCATCGTCATGGGCGTGAAGCGTGGCGTGTTCGCCAACGAAGCCGGCCTGGGCAGTGCCCCGAACGTGGCCGCGGTGGCGGCCGTGAAACACCCGGGCGCCCAGGGCGTGGTCCAGGCGTTCAGCGTGTTCCTCGACACCTTCGTGATCTGCACCTGCACCGCGCTGCTGATCCTGCTGTCGGGCTTCTACACCCCGGGCTTCGAAGGGGACGGCATCGTCCTGACCCAGAACTCCCTGGCCGCCGTGGTCGGTGACTGGGGCCGGATCTTCGTCAGCGTCGCGCTGTCGCTGTTCGTCTTCACCTGCATCCTCTACAACTACTACCTGGGCGAGAACAGCCTGCAGTTCCTCAGCCGCAACCGCGCCGTGCTGATGACCTACCGCGCCCTGGTACTGGCCCTGATCGTCTGGGGCTCGATGCAGAACCTGTCGACCGTGTTCGCCTTCGCCGACATCACCATGACCTGCCTGGCCTTCGTCAACCTGATCGCCCTGGCCCTGCTGTTCAAGGTCGGTCTGCGGGTGATGCGCGACTACGACGAGCAACGTCGTGCCGGCGTCGACCAGCCCGTGTTCGATTCCAGCAAGTTCAACGACCTGGACCTGGACCGCGCCGCCTGGCCAGCCAACCCGCAAGTAGAAACAGCCACTGACAAAGCAGCCGCCCAAGCGCAGCCGCAACGCTGATATTCTCCTTGCCTCAGCCGCCCCGTTCGTGGGCGGCTGTGTCTTTCTCTCGCCAAATCTCTACGGAATGCTCCCATGGGTGCAGTCAAGAATCTCCTCGTCCTCTATACCGGGGGCACCATCGGCATGCTGCAGACCGCCGAAGGCCTGGCTCCGGCTGGCGGCTTCGAGGCGCGCATGCGCGAATACCTCGCCGGCTGCGCCGACGCGCCGCAGGTGCACTGGTCGCTGCATGAGCTCAACCCGCTGATCGACAGCGCCAACATGCAACAGGCCAACTGGCTGGCGATGCGCGATGCCATCGTCGACGCCGTCGAACAGCGTGGCCATGACGGCGTGCTGGTGCTGCACGGCACCGACACCCTGGCCTACAGCGCCGCGGCCCTGTCGTTCCTGCTGCTCGGCCTGCCGGCACCGGTAGTGCTGACCGGCTCCATGCTGCCGGCCGGTGCGCCGGACAGCGATGCCTGGGACAACCTGCTCAATGCCCTGAAGCACTTCGAGCACGGCCTGGCAAACGGTGTGCAACTGTTCTTCCACGGCCAGTTGCTGCACGGCTGCCGTGCCTCGAAACTGCGCAGCGAGGCGTTCGACGCTTTCACCGCGCCATCCCGTCATCGCGAAGGCGAGCGGGCGGCGGCAGTCCCGGATCGGCTGGACTACCGCCAGCCACGAGTCCCGGTCAACCTGGCCGTGCTGCCGGTGTACCCCGGCCTGCAGGCCGCCCATCTGCGCGGTCTGTTCGACAGCGGCATCCAGGGCCTGGTGCTGGAATGCTACGGCAGCGGTACCGGCCCGTCCGATGACCAGGCACTGCTCGACGTGCTGCATGAGGCCCGCCAGCGTGGCGTGATGATCGTTGCCATCAGCCAATGCCCGGAAGGTTCGGTGGTGTTCGACACCTACGCCGCTGGCAGCCGCCTGCGCGATACCGGCCTGGTCAGCGGCGGCGGCATGACCCGCGAAGCCGCGCTGGGCAAGTTGTTCGCATTGCTCGGTGCGGGGCTGGATGTGCAGGCGGCGCAGCAGTGGTTTGCTCTGGACCTGTGCGGGGAGCGCGCGTAAGCGCCGCTCTTGCGGGCCTATTCGCGGGCAACCAACCGGTAAGCCCTGCACAAGGCTCTGGTGAAATTGGCGGAAGGCAGCGGGAGTCGAACCTGCCCGGGAACGGTTGCCGTCCCCAACCGGGTTTGAAGCCCGGCCGCGCCACCGGGCGCGATTGCCTTCCCTGAAGCTTCAGTCCCTGGCCTGCTGCCGGGCCAGGGCACTGTCAACACGGATATGACGCTGGTCGGCGACCCTGCGGGTCAGGCCGATACGGTCGAAGTATTCCAGTATCTGCACACTGCGTTTGCGACCGATGCCCAACATATCGCGAAACGCCGCCACCTGCACTATCGGCGATGCCGCAGCCTGCCGCAACAGCAGCTCGGCCATGCGTTGCAACGTCGCCTGTGGATAGAACAGGTCCCGCACCACCTGGTGCAACATCCCCAGCCGCGCCAGCTTGCGCAGCAGCAGGCGCACTTCGCCTTCCTCCCGTTGCTCTTCGCCGGCCAGGGTCCTGACCCAGGGCGGATCGAACTCGCCCGCCAGCAGGCGCGGTTGCAGGCGCTGCCACAGCAGCTCATCGGCCTCGCTCAACTGCACCGTGTGATCCGGCCTGTGCAACCACGGACCACTGCTGCTGATGCCGCCCTCGCCCAGCAGTTCCTCCAGCAGGCTGACAAACGCCGGCCGCTCCAGGGGCAAGGCGCTGAAACGGCGCAGTCGATCGCGGTCCGGCCCCAACTGGTCGGGCTCCTGTTGATGGAAGGCTGTCAGCCGCTCCAGCAACTGCTCCCGGAGTGCCTGCCACTGCGTTCGGGCAAACAGCAACGGGCCCTGGCGAGTGGCGATCACCTGTACCCCCTCCGGCAGTTGCCAGGTCTCGCGCAGGCGATTGAACTGCCGCTCCAGCCGCTGCGGGTCGAGCCCGCCCGGAGCGGTTTCGAGCAACGCGGGCAGGGCCTGCTCCAGATCGCCGGCATCGCGCAGCACCTGCAACTGGCGCAGACGCACCTCGCTGCGACGCTGCCGGCTCGGCGCAAAAGGATCGAGCACCCGGCCACCTCCCAGCGTGCGCTGGGCACGCTGGTCGCGCACGACCAGACGATCGCCATGCACCGCCTGCAACGGCGCGTTGAGCAGCAACTGGGCGAACATGCGCTGGCCGCCCAGCAGCTTCTCGCCTTCGAGCAAGGCCACCCGGGCGGTGACATCCTGGGTCCCGAGGTGCACGTGCACGGCACTGAAGTGTTCGAAAGTACGGGTTTCACCGGGCAACAGCTGCAGCTCGATGTCGACTCGCGAACTCGGCGCATGCAGCCAGGCCGGCAGCAGCCAGTCGCCGCGATGCACCTGCTCCACCGCCAGGCGCTCGGCACTGATGTTCAGCGCCACCCGTTGCCCGGCCACGGCCCGCGGCGCCGCCTGGTTCTGCGCGTGCAGGCCGCGCACCCGCACCGCCTTGCCGGCCGCGCCCAACAGCAGGTTGTCTGCGACAGTGACCTGCCCGGACAAGGCCGTGCCGGTCACGACGATACCGGCGCCAGACACCGAGAACGCCCGGTCGACCGCCAGGCGAAAACCGCCCGCGACACTGCGCCGGCGCACACGCGACTGGGCTTCGCGCAAGGCCAGGCGCAACGCCTCGATACCTTCGCCGGTGACACTCGACAGCGCAAAGCGCAACGCCCCGGCATAAGGCCCCGGCGCCAGCAGCTCGGCCACTTGCGTGTCGACTTCAGCCAACCGCGCCGGCTCGACCCGGTCGCACTTGCTGATCGCCACCAGCGCCTGGGGAATGCCCAGCAACTCGATGATCGCCAGGTGCTCGCGGGTCTGCGGCATGACCCCATCGTCGGCGGCCACCACCAGCAACACCAGGTCGATACCGTGGGCGCCGGCGAGCATGTTGTGGATAAACCGTTCGTGCCCCGGCACGTCGATAAAACCGGTCAGCCCTTCCCCCTCAGCGAGGGTGGCGTAGCGGTAGCCGAGGTCGATGGTCATGCCACGGGCACGCTCTTCCTGGCGCTGGTCGCCGGCCTGGCCGGTCAGGGCCTGGAGCAACGCGGTCTTGCCGTGATCGATATGCCCGGCGGTGCCGACGATCACTGCACCGGCCCCAGTTGCAGCGCCGGCAGTTGCGCCAGCCACTGGGCTTCATCGTCCAGTTGGCGCAGGTCGAGCCACAGCGCGTCGTCATCGATACGACCGAGCACCGGAACCGGCAGGTCGCGCAGGGCCCGCTCCAGCACATGCAGGCTGCGCCCGCGCAACTTCTTCGACACCTGCGGACGCAGGCACAGTGCGGCACTGGGCAGGCGTGCCACCGGTTGGCTGCCACTGCCGATCATGCCCAGGGCGGCTTCGACGCTGACCGTCCACTGCGCGCCAAGACGGGCCGCCAGTTCCGGCGCCAGCCGCCCGGCCTGGGCGGCGATCTCGGCCTGAGGCCGGGTCAGCAGGCGCAGGCTGGGCAGGCGCTCGGCCAGACGGTCGGGATTACGGTACAGCGCCAGCACCGCCTCCAGCGCCGCCAGGGTGATCTTGTCCACCCGCAGGGCGCGCTTGAGCGGGTTCTTCTTGATCTTCGCGATCAAGTCCTTGCGGCCGACGATGATACCGGCCTGGGGGCCGCCGAGCAGCTTGTCGCCACTGAAGGTGACAATATCGGCGCCGTCGGCCAACGCCTGGCGCACGGTCGGCTCGGCGGGCAGCCCCCAACGGGTCAGGTCGAGCAGGCTGCCGCTGCCGAGGTCCTCGAGCAACGGCAACTCATGCTGATGGGCGATGCGGGCCAGCTCGGCGGTGGGCACCTGGGTGGTGAACCCCTGGATGCTGTAGTTGCTGCAATGCACACGCATCAACAGGCCGGTGCGCGGGTTGATCGCGCCTTCGTAGTCGCGGGCGTGGGTACGGTTGGTGGTGCCGATCTCGTGCAGGCGTACGCCGGCGCGGGCCATGATGTCGGGGATGCGGAACGCACCACCGATCTCGATCAGTTCGCCGCGGGAAATGATCCCTTCCTTGCGCGCCCCCAGGCTGTTGAGCGCCAGCAGTACTGCGGCGGCGTTATTGTTGACCACGGTGACCGCCTCGGCGCCGGTCAGCTCGCGGATCAGCCCTTCGATCAGGTCGTCGCGGTCGCCACGCTTGCCGGTACTCAGGTCGAACTCGAGGTTGAGCGGGTAGCGGGCGGCGGTCTGCATGGCCTCGACGGCTTCTTCGGGCAGCAGCGCCCGGCCGAGGTTGGTGTGCAGCACCGTGCCGGTGAGGTTGAACACCCGGCGGACCTGGCTGCGCTGCTGGATCGCCAGGCGCTCGCCGGCGCGGCCGAGCAGGACTTCGGCGGCCAGTTCCGCTGCACTCAACTGGCCCTGGCGGGTCGGCTCGCGCAGATCGTCGAGCAATTGGCGCAGGGTGGCCAGGACCGCGTCGCGACCATGACGGTCGAGCAGCGGCTGGCAGGCGGGGTGGCGCAACAGGGTGTCGATAGAAGGCAGGCGTGGGGTTTCGTTGGCGAGGCTCGCGGGCATTCGGGCAACCTTCAGTTCATTCGGTGTCGGGGCGGGACCATTCGCGGGCAAGCCGCGCTCCTACAAGGGTTGAGTCGTTCACATATTCGGCGCAGTGCAGGCTTCTGTAGGAGCGCGGCTTGCCCGCGAATGAAGACGACTCGATTTTCCAGTGTAGCCACTCACCCTCCTCCAGGCGCCAGCATCAGGTTCGGGGCCAATCGGTGGAAACCCTCCTCGTCCAGCCGAATGTCCAGGGCCAGGCTTGCCAGGTCATCCGCCAGCGGCTCGGCGGCGGCGTCGTTCTCCAGGTAGTTCTGCTTGAGATAGCTTTGACAGCCCGGACAACATTCCGCCCGCAACGGCGCCTTGCCAGGCGCATGCCGATCGTCTTCGAGGTTGGTGTAGCGCAGGTCCTTGCTCGACTCGCAGTACACGCACTTGACCCGCACCACATGCCATTCGCAGGCGCACAGCGAGCAGGCCAGGTAACGCAGGCCATTGTGCTTGCCACGGTTGCGCACCACCCCGGCCATGGCCGGCGAACCGCAGGCCGGGCACTGGGCCAGGCTGCCGGCGGGCTTGAGTTCCTGGCTGGGCAAGACCAGCAACCAACTGGCCCAGGCCGCCTGCAACGCGGCGCCGAGGAATGGCACCAGGGCCGCCGGCACCGCGTCGTACTGACCGCCGAGCAGGGCGATGCCCCAGCCCTTGCGCTGGTTGTCGTCACTGCCACGCAAACTGTCCAATGCCTCGGCCAAGGCCCCTGTCACCGGTGCATCGAGGCCATCGAGCAACGCCTGCAACCAGGCCAGCCAGGGGCCTTCACGCACCAGACTGTCCGCCGCCAGAGGGGGGAGACCATGGCTGATGCACAGCCGCTGGCGTTCCTCGGCCACTGGCAAACCGCCAGGTGGATTGTCGATCAGTTGCTGCTGGACCCGGCACAACTGGGCGACCAGGTGCAGGTAGTCACCCAGGGCATGCCCCTCGGCGAGTTGTTCCAGGCGCGCGGCACGCAGTTCAAATAGGTTGGCCGGCGGCAGATGCAGGAACGGCGGCGCCACCGCCGACGCTTCGATCTGCCCGGGTTCGAGAAGGGTGCTCAAACGTTCATCCTTGTTTTCCGCCGTGGTCGTGAGGGTTCTTGTCGCCGGTCACCTCGCGGTACCACAGTTCATGGTGCTTGCGTGCCCAGGCCCGGCTGACCCAGCCATGCAGCATGGCGCCGATGGAGCCCTTGATCCAGATGCCGGCGTAGATGTGCACGATGATGCTGAGGATCAGCACGAACGCCGCCAGGGCATGGAGCAAGGCGCTCAAGCGGATCGCGCCGATGTCGAAGTAGTGACTGAAGTACGCCCGCCAGATCACCACGCCGCTGACCAGCAGCACCAGCATGCACGCCAGCAGGGTCCAGAACAACAGCTTCTGCCCGGCGTTGTACTTGCCGATCGGCGGTACGCCCTCTTCCTGGTTGCGCATCACCCGGTCGACCCGGCGCAACCACAGGCGGTCGTTGGCGGTGATGAAGTTGGCGCGCCAGAAACGCAGCACCAGGCTGAGGAAGAACACGAACATCGCCACGCCGATGAACGGGTGCAGGATCCGCGTCCACGGGCCGCCACCGAACAGGTTGCTCAGCCAGAACAGCGCCGGATGGAACAGCGCCAGCCCCGACAACCCGGCCAGCACGAACAAGATCGCAACGATCCAGTGATTGCTGCGCTCGTTGGCGTTGTAGCGCAGGATAGGCTTGTTGTCCTTCATGGCCGCTGCTCCCCTTGCCCACCGGGACGGTTCGGATCATAGACATGCACCGAAGGGTCCACCTGATGAACGCTGCCGTCGGGTGGCGTCGGATGCTCCTCTTCCTCGACCCGCTGCGGCCCGACCCGCACATAGTGGAAGAACCCGGCCAGCACCGCCGCGCCCATCGCCAGCAGCGCCAGCGGCTTGGTCACGCCCTTCCACAACCCCACCAGCGGGCTGATCACCGGCTGCTCCGGCAAGCCGGCGTACAGCTTCGGCGTGTCGGCATGGTGCAGCACGTACATCACGTGGGTGCCGCCAACGCCATCCGGGTCGTACAGCCCGGCCTTGTCGTAGCCGCGGGACTTGAGGTCGACGATGCGCTCGGCGGCATGCTCCTTCATCTCGTCCTTGCTGCCGAAGACGATCGCCCCGGTCGGGCAGGTCTTCACGCAGGCCGGCTCCAGGCCGACGGTCACGCGGTCGGAGCACAGGGTGCACTTGTAGGCCTTGTGGTCCTTCTGCGAGATCCGCGGGATATTGAACGGGCAGCCGGTGATGCAGTAGCCGCAACCGATGCAGTGGTCCTGGTTGAAGTCGACAATGCCGTTGGCGTGCTTGATGATCGCTCCCGGGCTCGGGCAGGCCTTCAGGCAACCGGGCTCGGCGCAGTGCATGCAGCCGTCCTTGCGGATCAGCCACTCCAGGTTGCCGTCGTCGCGCTCGTGCTCGGTGAAGCGCATCAGGGTCCAGGTCTCGGCGGAGAGGTCCTGGGGGTTGTCGTAGGTGCCGTGGTTATGGCCGACCTCGTCACGCAGTTCGTTCCACTCCGAGCACGCCACCTGGCAGGCCTTGCAGCCGATGCACTTGGTGGTGTCGATCAGCTTGGCGACTTCCTGCTGCTGGCGTACCGAAGGCGGCACGGTGGTCGTGGCCGAGCGGGCGATGATGTCTTGGCTGGCCATCAGAGTTTCTCCACTTTGACGAGGAACGACTTGGACTCCGGCGTCTGGGTGTTGCCATCACCGAGGAACGGCACCAGGGTGTTGGTCAGGTAGCCATGCCGGGTGGTACCGGTGAAGCCCCAGTGCAACGGGATGCCGATCTGGTGCACGGTCTGGTTGTTGACCTGCAGCGGACGGATCCGCTTGGTCACCACCGCCACCGCGTCGATGTGTCCGCGCTTGCTCGACACCCGCACCCGATCGCCGGCCTTGATGCCCTTCTCGTTGGCCAGCACCTCGCCGATCTCGACGAACTGCTCGGGCTGGGCAATCGCGTTGAGGCGGCAATGCTTGCTCCAGAAGTGGAAGTGCTCGGTCAGCCGGTAGGTGGTCGCCGCGTAGGGATACTCCTCGTGCTTGCCGAGGGTGTCCCACACCGAATCGAAGATCCGCCCGGCCGGGTTACTGATGGCCTTCTTGTTCTGCGGGTGCAGCGGGTTGATGCCGATCGGTGTCTCGAACGGCTCGTAGTGCTCGGGGAACGGCCCCTCGGCCATCTTGTCGACGGCAAAGAAGCGCGCCACGCCTTCGGGGTTCATGATGAACGGATTCATCCCCGCTTCCGGCGGCGAGTCGGCCTTGAAGTCCGGCACGTCGGTACCGCCCCAGGCCTTGCCGTTCCACCACACCAGGCGTTTCTTCTCTGGATCCCAGGGCTTGCCCTGCGGGTCGCTGGAGGCGCGGTTGTAGAGGATGCGGCGGTTGGCCGGCCAGGCCCAGGCCCAGTTCTGCACCTGGTGCATACCGTACGGGTCGCTGTTGTCGCGCCGGGCCATCTGGTTGCCCTGTTCGGTCCAGCAACCGGCGAAGATCCAGCAGCCGGACGCGGTGCTGCCGTCGTCCTTCAACTGGGCGAAGGCCGAGAGCTGCTGGCCGGCCTTGAGCGTGACTCCGCTCGGGTCGCTCAGGTCGCTGACCGCCCAGCCGTTCATCTCCTTGGCCAGCTCTTCGGGCGAAGGCTCCTCGGGGATCTTGTACGGCCAACTGATATTGAGCATCGGGGCCGGGTAGGCACCGCCCTCGGCCTGGTAGCGATGGCGCAGGCGCAGGAACAGCTCGCTCATGATCTGCACGTCGGTACGGGTTTCGCCCGGGCCGTCGGCGCCCTTCCAGTGCCACTGCAGCCAGCGGCTGCTGTTGACCAGCGAGCCATCCTCCTCGGCGAAGCAGGTGGTGGGCAGGCGGATCACCTCGGTCTGGATGTTGGCCGTGTCGACGTCGTTGAACGGCCCGGCGTTGCGCCAGAACTCCGAGGTCTCGGTGGCCAGCGGGTCCATGATCACCAGCCACTTGAGCTTGCCGAGCGCGGCGGTGACGCGGTTCTTGTCCGGCAGCGCGGCGATCGGGTTGAAGCCCTGGCACATGTAGCCGTTGACCTTGCCCTGGCCCATCATCTCGAACATGCGCAGCACGTCGTAGGCCGGCACATCGAGCTTGGGCAACCAGTCGTAGCCCCAGTTGTTGGCTGCGGTGGCGTTGGCGCCATACCAGGCCTTCATCAGGCTGACGTGGAACTTGCCGTAGTTCTGCCAGTAGGACAACTGCCCCGGCCGCAGCGGCTTGGGCGCACGCTTGTCGATGAAGGCGGCGTAGTCCTGCTCGGCATCGCCGGCCAGGGTCAGGTAGCCCGGCAGCGAGTTGGACAAAAGGCCCAGGTCGGTCAGGCCCTGGATGTTGGAGTGACCGCGCAGGGCGTTGACCCCGCCACCCGGCATGCCGACGTTGCCCAGCAGCAGTTGCACCATCGCCGCGCTGCGGATGATCTGCGCGCCGATCGAGTGCTGGGTCCAGCCCAGGGCATAGAGGATGGTCATGGTTTTGCCCGGTGCCGAGCAGGTGGCGATCTCTTCCCAGATCGTCATCATCCGGTCCTGGGGCATGCCACAGGTCATGCTCGCCACTTCCGGCGTGTAGCGGCTGTAGTGCTGCTTCATCAACTGGTAGACGCAACGCGGGTGCTGCAGGGTCGGGTCGACCTTGGCGAAACCGTCCTCGCCGAGCTCGTAGCCCCAGCCGGACTTGTCGACATAGGTGCGCTTGGCCGCGTCATAGCCGCTGAACAGGCCATCCTCGAAGCCATAGCCGGCCTTGACGATGAACGACACGTCGGTGTAGTTGCGCACGTATTCGTGCTGGATCCTGTCGTTGCTCAGCAGATAGTTGATCAGCCCGCCCATGAAGGCGATGTCGCTACCGGTGCGGATCGGCGCATAGTAGTCCGCCACCGAGGCGGTACGGGTGAACCGCGGGTCGACCACGATCAGCCGCGCCTGGTTGTGCGCTTTGGCTTCGGTCACCCACTTGAAGCCGCACGGATGCGCTTCAGCGGCGTTGCCGCCCATCACCAGGACCAGGTTCGCGTTGGCGATGTCAGACCAGTGATTGGTCATGGCGCCACGGCCGTACGTCGGGGCAAGACTTGCCACCGTCGGACCGTGTCAGACACGCGCCTGGTTATCGAACCCCAGCATGCCGAGCGAACGGATCACCTTGTGCGTCAGGTAGCCGGCTTCGCTGGAAGCGGCGGACGCGGCAAGGAACCCCGTGGTGAGCCAGCGGTTGACCGTCTGGCCCTGGGCATTCTTTTCGATGAAGTTGGCGTCGCGGTCCTGCTTCATCAGTTCGGCGACGCGATCGAGCGCCTCGTCCCAACTGATGCGGGTCCACTCCTTGCTGCCGGGCTTGCGTACCTCGGGGTACAGCAGCCGGCTCGGGCTGTGGATGAAGTCCAGCAGGCCGGCGCCTTTCGGGCAGAGGGTGCCGCGATTGACCGGATGGTCCGCATCGCCCTCGATATGGATGATGTTCTGCTTGACGTTCTTGCCCGCGTCGCCCTGGCTGTACAGGATCAGGCCGCAGCCGACCGAGCAGTAGGGACAGGTGTTGCGGGTTTCCTTGGTATGCGCCAGCTTGAAATGGCGCACCTGCTCGGCGAACGCCGGCGTCGGGGCCATGCCCAACGCTGCAAGGCTCGAGCCTCCAAGGCCGACAGCGGCGACCTTGAAGAACTGCCGACGGTTGAGGTCCATCGTGCACTCCTGATCAGGTGGGGGCGCACGGGACATGGCCGGCGCCTCTTGGCAATCACGGTGGAGGCAAATACTGCCTGCCAATAGGTAACTCTAGCCAAGATTCCTGAACGTGCGATGACATGGGTCAAGACGCCGACAGTTGACGCGGGGTAATGAGGAAGATTTGCCGAAGTCGCGTGTCCGGCAGCCGGACGTTGGCAATCAACCACCGATCCAACTGAAGAGCGGCGAATCCGCGCCACTCTCGACCCGGACCTCGCTGCTATGGCGCAACCGCACCAGCAGGCGCTTGCCCGCTGCCGTGCTGCCGGTCAGCGCCTCCAACTGCTCCAGCAGTTCCGGCCCGCTCAGTTGCCCGGCCTGGCGCAACAGCTCCCGGGCCAGTTGCCATTGGGTGTCGTCCTGGCTCGCCGGTTTGCTCACCACTGCGGCGGCGGTCGCCTGCTGCGGCGTCACGCCCTGCAACTGCGCGCCCAGACGGGCCCACTCGTTGTCGTCCAGCTCCAGCGTCAAGTCCACCGGCCACTGGCCGACGGTCCCACGAATCCTCACCATGCATCAGTCCTCGTTCATCTTTGTGCCACAGGCAGGGCTGCATGCTCCCATGCGTCAGCAGGATAGCCAAGCGGGTGGCTGAAACAGCCAGAAACGTTATAAGATCACATAACATAATCCCCTTCGCCGTTTCCGGAGAAACGCCATGCGCCGCCTGCTCCTCGCCCTGCCTTTCGCCCTGTTGCCCCTGGTCGCCGCCCAGGCCCATGAAAAAGAACATGGCAGCCTCGGTGCCCATGAACACGGTGTGGGCCGCCTGAATGCGGTGCTGGATGCGCAGACCCTGGAACTGGAACTGCAAAGCCCGGCGATGAACCTGGTGGGCTTCGAACATGCCGCCACCAGCGATGCCGACAAGGCCAAGGTCGCGGCCGTGCGTGCGCTGCTGGACAAGCCGCTGGAACTGTTCAACCTGCCCAAGGGCGCCGGTTGCGTGGTCGCCAACCAGGAGCTGGAGAGCCCGCTGTTCGGTGACCCGGCGCCGGAAGATGCCGACCACGACGACGATGATGACGACCACGCCCAGGCGGGCGGCGAGCACGAGCACCATCACGACCACAGCGAAATCCACGCGCACTACCAGTTCACCTGCAGCACGCCGACGGCGCTCAAGCAGCTCGACCTGAGCCAGGTCTTCAAGACCTTCCCCGCCACCCAGAAAATCCAGGTACAACTGATCTCGCCAAGCGGCCAGCAGGGTGTCGATGCGACGCCGAAGGCCGCTACCCTGAAATTCTGATCCAATGCCCACGGTAGGAGCCGGCTTGCTGGCCATAGCGATGCCACTGGCGCCACCGACTCACTCTCGGATGGCCGCCTGGGGTGGATCGTCGGAAAGCCGCCGGCAGCACGCCGGCTCCTACAAGGCCTATCACCTGTGAAGCGGTTTCCATGACCCAAGCACTTATCGAACTGTCCGACCTGGGCTTCAACTGGCCCGGGCATCCGCAGTTGCTGGATATCCCGACGTTCCGCCTGGAACGCGGCGAAACCCTGTTTCTCAAGGGCCCCAGCGGCAGTGGCAAGACCACCCTGCTCGGCCTGCTCGGCGGTGTGCAGAAACCCAGCCGCGGCAGCATCCGCCTGCTCGGCCAGGAACTGACCGAACTGGGCGCCGGTGCCCGCGACCGTTTTCGCGTCGATCACACCGGCTACATCTTCCAGCAGTTCAACCTGCTGCCGTTTCTCTCGGTGCGCGAGAACGTCGAGCTGCCCTGTCACTTCTCCAGGTTGCGCGCCAGCCGCGCCGCGCAGCGCCACGGCAGTGTCGACCAGGCCGCCGCGGCCCTGCTCGCCCACCTGGGCCTCAAGGATCCGGCGCTGCTGGAACGCCGTGCCGACTCGCTGTCGATCGGCCAGCAGCAACGGGTCGCCGCCGCCCGCGCACTGATCGGCCAACCGGAACTGGTGATCGCCGACGAGCCGACCTCGGCCCTCGACTACGATGCCCGCGAAGCCTTCCTCCAACTGCTGTTCGCCGAATGCCGCGAGGCCGGCTCCAGCCTGCTGTTCGTCAGCCATGACCAGAGCCTGGCAGCGCTGTTCGACCGCCACCTGTCCCTGGCCGAACTCAATCGCGCGGCCGCGCCCGCGGAGGTTTGAGATGTACCTGTTACGACTGGCCCTGGCCAGCCTGGCCAACCGCCGTTTCACCGCCCTGCTCACGGCCTTCGCCATCGCTCTCTCGGTCTGCCTGCTGCTGGCGGTGGAACGGGTGCGCACCGAAGCCCGCGCCAGCTTCGCCAGCACCATCAGCGGCACCGACCTGATCGTCGGTGCCCGCTCCGGCTCGGTGAACCTGCTGCTGTACTCGGTGTTCCGCATCGGCAACGCCACCAACAACATCCGCTGGGACAGCTTCGAGCACTTCGCCAACGACCCGCGGGTGAAGTGGGCGATCCCGATGTCCCTCGGCGACTCGCACCGCGGCTACCGGGTGCTGGGCACCAGCGAGGCGTACTTCGAGCACTACCAGTACGGCCACCAGCAGAACCTCGAACTGGCCAGCGGCCGCGCCTTCGCCACCGATCCGTTCGAGGTGGTGCTCGGTGCCGAAGTCGCCGAGGCCCTGCACTACAAGCTCGGCGACAAGCTGGTGCTGGCCCATGGGGTCGCCGCGATCAGCCTGGTCAAGCACGATGACAAGCCGTTCACCGTGGTCGGCATCCTCAAGCGCACCGGCACGCCGGTGGACCGCACGCTGCACATCAGCCTCGGCGGCATGGAGGCGATCCACATCGACTGGCACAACGGTGTCCCGGCCCACGGCGCCGGGCGGATCAGCGCCGACCAGGCGCGCAACATGGACCTCACGCCCCAGGCGATCACCGCCTTCATGCTCGGCCTCAAGAGCAAAATCGCGACCTTCGCCCTGCAACGGGAGATCAACGAGTTCCGTGGCGAGCCGATGCTGGCGATCCTGCCGGGCGTGGCCCTGCAGGAGCTCTGGAGCCTGATGGGCACGGCGGAAAAGGCCCTGTTCGTGGTCTCGCTGTTCGTGGTGCTGACCGGCCTGATCGGCATGCTCACGGCGATCCTCACCAGCCTCAACGAACGCCGGCGGGAAATGGCGATCCTGCGCTCGGTGGGCGCGCGGCCCTGGCATATCGCCAGCCTGCTGGTACTGGAAGCCTTCGCCCTGGCGCTGGCCGGGGTGACGGCCGGGCTTGGTCTGTTGTACCTGGGCATCGCCCTGGCCCAGGGTTACGTGCAGTCCAACTATGGGCTTTACCTGCCGCTGTCCTGGCCAAGCGAATATGAATGGACGCTGCTCGGCGGTATCCTCGTCGCCGCCCTGTTGATGGGCAGCGTGCCGGCCTGGCGCGCCTATCGACAGTCCCTGGCCGATGGCCTGTCCATTCGTTTGTGAGCCCCTGTGCAATGAAGAAAGCCGTATTGCCCCGCGCCCTGCTGGCGCTGCTGTTGCTGGTGGCTCTGCCCACCTGGGCCAAGGACGCCATCCGCGAGCTGGTCTGGCAGGAGATGATCCCGCCGGATGCGCCCGAGGAAAAACCCGACATGCGCCCGCTGCACGACCTGTCGCAACTGGGCAACATGGACCCCGAGGCCGCGCCGGCGGCCAGGCAGGCCCTGCCCAATGCGCCGGTGGTCAAGGCCCTCGATGGCCAGCACGTGCGCCTGCCGGGTTACATCGTGCCGTTGGAAGTGAGCGAGGAAGGACGCACCACCGAGTTCCTGCTGGTGCCGTATTTCGGCGCCTGCATCCATGTGCCACCACCGCCATCGAACCAGATCGTGCACGTGACCAGCGAACTGGGGGTCAAGCTCGATGAGCTGTACCAGCCGTATTGGATCGAGGGGGTGTTGCAGGTGAAACCGAGCACCAGTGAGCTGGCGGATGCCGGGTACAGCATGGAGGCGCAGAAGATCTACGTGTACGAGCTGCCGAATTGAGGCAGACGGTTGGTTGGGGCCGGGGGGACGTATTCGCGGGCAAGCCCGGCTCCTACAGTTTAGTGCTCGGCTACAGACCTGTAGGAGCCGGGCTTGCCCGCGAAAGCGCCCGGATCGACAACATCCGACTTCCGCCTAGGCTCGATTGGCCTTTCATTGAGCTGAGTCAAGGACCCGTTCGGTCCGCTCCTTACCATTGGCCCCAGTGAATTCGAAACGTCCTCTGGAGCCCCCATGCACAAGTCCCTGCTCAGCGCCTCTCTCGTTGCGCTCGCCCTCGCCTCTCCACTTGCCCATGCCCACGACGCCGGCGACATCATCGTTCGCGCCGGTGCGATCACGGTCAACCCGAAAGCCGACAGTTCCAGCGTCAAGGTCGATCGCGGCCCGCTGGCCGGCGCCGACCTGGGCGGCAAGGCGACCATGAGCAGCGACACCCAGTTGGGTCTGAACTTCGCCTACATGGTCACCGATCACCTCGGTATCGAACTGCTGGCGGCGACCCCGTTCGAGCATGACGTGAAGATCAAGAACACCGCCCTGGGCGCTGCCAACGGCAAGCTCGGTACCCTCAAGCACCTGCCGCCGACCCTGAGCCTGGTGTACTACCCACTCGACGCCAAGTCGGCCTTCCAGCCTTACCTGGGCGCGGGTATCAACTACACCTGGATCTACGACGAGCACGTCGGCAGCGAGGCGAACGCCGCCGGCTTCGACAACTTCCGTGCGAAGAACTCCTGGGGCGTGGCCTGGCAGGTCGGTGCCGACTACATGCTCACCGACAAGCTGATGATCAACGCCCAGGTCCGCTACATCGATATCGATACCACCGCCTACGTCGACAACAACGCCGTGGCCGGCGGCACCCGTGCCAAGGTCAACGTCGATGTCGACCCGATGGTCTACATGGTCGGCCTGGGCTACAAGTTCTGATCCAGCCCAACGAAAAAGGCGCCTCGAAAGGCGCCTTTTTCGTTTCTGCCGACTGACCTCAGCGGCCCAGCAGGCGGGCCAGCCCGACGCTCATCGGTGTCGGCTCGGGGAACGCGAAACGCTCCAGCAGACGCTGGTTGTTCGCCCGCGAATGGCGGATATCGCCGGAACGGGCCGGCGCGTAGCTCACCGGTGGCAGCGGCCCGACCACTTCGGCCAGCGCCTGCAGCATCTGGTTGAGGGTGGTGGAGCGGTTCAGGCCGACATTGATCGCGCCTTCTTCCACCCGTGGCGCTTCGAGCGCCTGCACCAGCACATCCACCAGGTCGCCGACGTAGATGAAATCGCGGGTCTGCTCGCCATCGCCGAACACGGTGATCGGCAGGCCCTTCTCCGCCCGTTCGCTGAAAATGCTGATCACCCCGGAGTACGGCGAGGACGGGTCCTGGCGTGGTCCGAAAACGTTGAAGAAGCGGAAGATCACCGGTTCCAGGCCATGCTGGCGACGGTAGAAATCGAAGTAGTATTCGCTGGCCAGCTTGTCCGACGCGTAGGGCGTCAGCGGCGCCTTGGCCGTGTCCTCGACGATCGACTCGCCTTCGCCGTTGTTGCCGTACACCGCCGCGCTCGACGCGAACAGCACCCGCTTGACGCCCGCCTGGCGCATGGCCTCGCAGACATTCAACGTGCCGATGAAGTTGCTCTGATGAGTGCGCACCGGATCGTCCACCGAGGCCTGCACCGAAGCCACCGCCGCCAGGTGCACCACCGCCTGGCAGCCGACCATGGTCCGGGCGACGAGCGCGGCATCGGCCACGTCGCCCACGATCAGTTCGACCCGCGGATCGTCCAGGGCCAGGTTGCTGCGCTTGCCGGTCGACAGGTCGTCCAGCACGCGAATCGAATAACCCTTGGCCAGCAGCCGCTCGGCCAGGTTGGAACCAATGAAACCGGCGCCACCGGTGATCAGAATGGGGGCATCAGCCATGACGATAGAACCTGTCCAGTAAAGCCGGCAGCCCGGCGCGCCAGGCGCGGGGCTTGATACCGAAGGTGTGAAGGATTTTCTTGCAGGCCAGCACCGCGTGCTGCGGCTCTTCGGCGGCGTCCGGACGAGCCGCGTGGGCCTGGGCCGTCGGTGCCTCGATCGCCAGCGAACGGTAGCTGCGCGCCTCGCCGAGGATCGCCTGGCCCAGCGCCAGCGGCGTGGTCGCCTCATGGCCGGCGTAGTGATAGGTGCCCCACAGCGGCGCGGCGCAATCGAGTTGCTTGAGCACCGAGATGATCACCCGCGCGGCATCGTCCACCGGCGTCGGGTTGCCACGCCGGTCGTCGGCGAGCAGCAGTTCCTCGGGCTGCTCGGCCCGGGCCAGGAAGCGCCCCAGGGAACCGTCGGTGCTGTCATCCAGCAGCCAGCCGAAACGCAACAGCACGTGCTGCGGACAGGTCGCCCGCACGCTCTGCTCGATGCGCCACAGGGCCTGGCCACGCAGGCCGAGGGGGACCGGCTCGTCCTTTTCGCTGTAGGCGGTCGCCCGCGAGCCGTCGAAGACCCGATAGCTGGAGGGTTGGACGAGGATGATGTTGTGATGCTGGCAAAGTTCGGCCAGACGCTCGACCGCACTCTCCTGGCCGGCCAGGCGGGTTTCGCTGACCGTTTCGGCCTGGAACCAGTCGAAATAGTAGGCGAGGTTGATCAACGCATCCGGACGGGTGTCGTCCAGCAGTTGCGTCAGGCTCGCGGCGTCCCAGCCGTCCTGCGGCGGGCGGGGGGCGAGGAAACTGATGTCTTCCTCCGCCCCCAGGCGAATCAGCGCCTGCCCGAGGGCATTCCCGCCGCCCAATAACATAAGGCGCATTCGCATAGAGTCAGCTGGCCCAGAATCAGTTCAGAACGATGAAGGTGTACGGAAAACCGGGGGTTTCCCACTGGCGATAACCACAATCGTTGCATTTTGCGGGTTTTGGAGGCAATCGTCACGGAGAAAGTGCCGGGAGGCACGGTCGGCCGGTCCCGCTTGCAACCTGCAGCCGGCGGCCGCATAAAGGACAGTATGAACCTTCCCGAATCGGTCCCCGGCGCCCTGGCGGGTTTTCACCCGGCCGTCAGCGCCTGGTTTCGCCACACCTTCCCGGACGTCACCGCCGCCCAGGCCCGTGCCTGGCCGCTCATCGGTCAGCGCCGGTCGACCCTGATCGCCGCGCCCACCGGCTCCGGCAAGACCCTCACGGCCTTTCTCGCGGTGATCGACGAGCTGGTGCGCCAGGGCCTCGCCCAGGGTGGCAAGCTGCCAGCAGACACCCGGGTGGTCTACGTCTCGCCGCTCAAGGCACTGTCCAACGACATCCGCATCAACCTGCAGGAGCCGCTGGCCGGGATCACCGCCGAACTCGAGCGCCAGGGCCTGCCGCCCTTGCGGATCGATACCGCGGTGCGCACCGGCGATACCCCGGACCGGGAGCGTGTGCAGATGCGCAAGAGCGCGCCGCACATCCTGGTCACCACTCCGGAATCGCTGTATGTGCTGCTCGGCTCCGAGTCCGGGCGACGCATGCTCGCCAGCACCCGCACGGTGATCGTCGACGAAATCCATGCCATCGCCGCCAGCAAGCGCGGCAGCCACCTGGCCCTGAGCCTGGAGCGCCTGCAGGCATTGTGCGGCGAACCGCTGCTGCGGATCGGCCTGTCCGCCACGCAGAAGCCGATCGACGCGGTGTCACGCTTCCTGGTCGGCAACCGGCGTCCCTGCGAAATCATCGATATCGGCCACGCCCGCCCGCGCGACCTGGCCCTCGAAGTAACCAGGGTGCCGTTGAGCGCGGTGATGGCCAACGACGTCTGGGAACAGGTCTACGACCGGCTCGCCGAACTGGCCCGCGAACATCGCACCACCCTGGTGTTCGTCAATACCCGGCGCCTGGCCGAACGCCTGACCCGCCACCTGAGCGAGCGCCTGGGCCAGCAGGCCGTCGCCGCCCACCACGGCAGCCTGGCCAAGGAGCACCGGCTGGAGGCCGAGCAGCGTCTCAAGCGCGGCGAGTTGCAAGTGCTGGTCGCCACCGCTTCGCTGGAACTGGGCATCGACATCGGCGAAGTCGAGCTGGTCTGCCAGATCGGCTCGCCGGGCTCGATCTCGGCGTTTGTGCAACGGGTCGGCCGCTCCGGCCATCAGGTCGGCGGCACGCCCAAGGGCCGGCTGTTCCCGACCAGCCGCGACGACCTGCTCGAATGTGCCGCCCTGCTCGACTGCGTACGCCGCGGCGAGCTCGATGTCCTGCTGATTCCCCGCGCGCCGCTGGATGTGCTGGCACAGCAGATCGTCGCCGAAGTCAGTTGCCAGCAATGGCAGGAAGCGGCGCTGCTGGCGATGATCCGCCGCGCCAGCCCCTACGCCGAACTCGACGAACAGACCTACCAGGCACTGCTGCAGATGCTCGCCGAGGGCTTCAACAGTCGCCAGGGTCTGCGCAGCGCCTACCTGTACCGCGATAGCGTGGCCCGCACCCTGCGCGGAAGGCGCGGCGCCCAGCTGACGGCGCTGACCAGCGGCGGGACCATTCCGGACAACGCCGACTACGCCGTGCTGCTCGAACCCCAGGGGCTGAACATCGGCACCGTCAATGAGGATTTCGCCGTGGAGAGCATCGCCGGCGATGTCTTCCAGTTGGGCAACCATTCCTATCGGATTTTACGGGTGGAGACCGGCCGGGTACGGGTCGAGGATGCCCAAGGCCAGCCGCCGAGCATTCCGTTCTGGCTCGGCGAAGCGCCCGGACGCAGCAACGAACTGTCGTTTGCCGTGGCGCGCCTGCGCAGCCAGCTGGACGAGTTGCTGGGGGCCACGCCGGGTAATCTGCGACCGAGCCTGGACTGGTTGTGCCATGAGATCGGCCTGGACCTGGCCAGCGCCGAGCAGATCGTCGAATACCTGGCCCGCGCCCGCCAAGCCCTCGGCGCGCTGCCGTCGCAGGATACCCTGCTGATGGAGCGGTTCTTCGACGAATCCGGCGGTACCCAACTGGTTATCCACAGCCCCTTCGGCAGCCGGGTCAACCGCGCCTGGGGCCTGGCCCTGCGCAAGCGTTTCTGCCGCACGTTCAACTTCGAATTGCAGGCGGCGGCCAGCGAGGACGCCATCGTGCTGTCGCTGTCCACCAGCCACAGCTTCGCCCTGGAGGAAGTCTGGCGTTACCTGCGTAGCCAGAGCGCCGAGCAGATCCTCGTCCAGGCGCTGCTCGACGCACCGCTGTTCGGCGTGCGCTGGCGCTGGAATGCCGGGGTCGCGCTGGCCTTGCCGCGCTTCGTCGGCGGGCGCAAGGTGCCGCCGCAGATCCAGCGGATGAAAGGCGAGGACCTGACCGCCTGCGTCTTCCCCGACCAGATCGCCTGCCTGGAAAACCTCGCCGGCGAACGGGAGATTCCCGATCACCCGCTGGTGCGGCAAACCCTCGACGACTGCCTGCACGAAGCCATGGACAGCGAGGGTTGGCTGGCCCTGCTACGGCGCATGGAGGCCGGTGACATCCGCCTGATCGCCCGCGACCTGCCGGCGCCCTCGCCCCTGGCGGCGGAGATCCTCAACGCCAAGCCCTACACCTTTCTCGACGACGCGCCACTGGAGGAGCGCCGGACCCAGGCCGTGCTCAACCGCCGCTGGAGTGACCCGCAGAGTACCGACGATCTCGGCGCACTGGACGGCGACGCGATCAACGCGGTGCGGGCAGAAGCCTGGCCGCAACCGGCCAGTGTCGACGAAATGCACGAAGCGCTGATGAGCCTGGCGCTGGTCAGCGATGCCGAGGTGGCGGACAACACGCACTGGGCGGACTGGCTCCAGGCCCTGGCTGACAGTGGGCGCGCCACCCGCCTGCAACTACTCGACGGCCAGGGCGGCTGGGTGGCCCTGGAGCGCCTGGGCTGCCTGCGGGCCCTTTATCCACAGGCCGCACTGCAACCGGCGTTGCAACCGCTGGCGGAATTCGAGCGCAACCGCGACCGCGACGAGGCCGCCGTCGAGGTGGTCCGCGCCCGCCTCAGTGGCTTTGGCCCGTTGTCGCTGGCGCAGATCGCCCGGCCGCTGGCCCTGGACAACACCACGGTGGCCCAGGCCCTGGCGAGACTGGAGGGCGAGGGTTATGTGTTGCGCGGCCGTTTCAGCCCTGGCGCCAGCACCGAACAGTGGTGCGAACGGCATCTGCTGGCGCGCATTCATCGCTATACGGTCAAGCGCCTGCGGCGGGAAATCGAACCGGTCAGCCTGCAGGACTTCATGCGTTTCCTGTTCGACTGGCAGCACCTCTCCAGCGCCAGCCAGGCCCGCGGCAATGCCGCCCTGCCAGCGATCGTCAGCCAGCTCGAAGGTTATGCCGCAGCCGCCGGCGCCTGGGACAGCGAACTGCTCAATGCCCGCCTGAAGGATTATTCGTCGAGCTGGCTGGATGAGTTGTGCCGCTCGGGCAAGCTGGTGTGGATGCGGCTCAACGCCCGCGGCAAGGGTGCGGCGATGACGCTGCGCAGCACCCCGGTCGTGTTGCTGCCGCGGCCCCAGGTGGCGCGGTGGAGCAGCCTGGCGCAACAGACCGCGATCGAGGAGCTGTCACCGCGCACCCTCAAGGTTCATGCCGCACTGAGCCAGCACGGCGCGTTGTTCTTCGACGAACTGCTGCACGAGGCCCATCTGCTGCCGACCGAACTGGAGGCCGCGCTGCAGGAACTGGTCGGCGCCGGGCTGGTGAACGCCGACAGCTTCGCCGGGCTGCGGGCGCTGATCACACCGGCCAGCAAACGCCAGGCTCGGGGCGCGCGGCGCGGGCGTGGTCCGCTGGTCGGCGGGATGGAGGACGCCGGACGCTGGGCCTTGTTGCGCCGCTCCCCGGCCGAGGCAACTGATCGCTTGCCGGAAGAAACCCTCGAGCATATCGCCAGGACCCTGCTGCGCCGCTATGGCGTGGTGTTCTGGCGGCTGCTGGAACGGGAAGCGGAATGGCTGCCGAGCTGGCGCGAGCTGCTGCGCACCCTCCATCGCCTGGAGGCCCGTGGCGAGATTCGGGGCGGGCGCTTCGTCAGTGGCCTGGCCGGGGAACAGTTCGCCTTGCCCGAGGCCATCCCCTTGTTGCGCGAGGTTCGTCGTCGCCCCCTGGATGGCAGCCTGGTCGCGGTATGTGGCGCCGACCCGCTGAACCTGGCCGGCACCTTGTTGCCGGGCAGCAAGGTGCCGGCGTTGGCAGGTAATCGGCTGGTGTATCGCGATGGGATACCCGCAGCCGCCGAAATCGCCGGCAAACAGTTGTTCTGGCTGGAACTCGAGCAGCCGGCAGCGGATGAGGTCAAACAAAAGCTGATCCGGCATTAGGAAAGACTGGAGAGTTGTGGTGTTGCCGAGGACCTCTGCGCGGATGAATCCGGCTCCCACAGTGTCAGCGTGGTTCGCAGGATTCATGCACGAGCGAGCACTTATGGGGCCGGATTCATCTGCCAAAGGGCCAGGACAGACACCCCGAATCACTGAGTCTGCACCCGTTCCCCAGGCAGCAGCACCGCCCCGCCTTCCGGTTTCGGCGCCACCTCTTCCTGCGGCGGTGTGCGGTTCGGCAACATCAACGTCTGGGGATAAGTCTGCGCGAAGTGCACCCAGGGGCTCTGATCCACCAGCTTCTTCAAGCGCTCGTTGAATGCCCGGCTCACCGCGTACTGCCCACCGGACACCGTGCGGAACTGTGCCGTCAGCACCACGCCATTCAAATCCATCCGGTCCACCCCGAATACCTCCAGCGGCCCCTGCAGGTTGAACTTGAGGAAGCTGTCCTCGCTGATCATCCGCCCGGCCTCGCGAATCAGCGCGGTGGCCTTGTCGACATCGGTGTCGTAGGTGAACTGCACCGAGAAGAAGGCAAAGGCGAATTGCCGCGACTGGTTGGTGACCGCCTTGATCTGGCCGAACGGCACCGAATGGACGAAACCCTTGCCGTCACGCAGGCGCAGGGTGCGGATGGTCAACCCCTCCACCGTGCCGGCGTGGCCGGAGTCGAGCACCACCCAGTCGCCGATCGACAGGGTGTCCTCGATGATGATGAACAGGCCGGTGATCACATCCTGCACCAGTTGCTGGGAACCGAAGCCGATCGCCAGCCCGACCACCCCGGCCCCCGCCAGCAGTGGCGCAACGTTGATCCCCAGGTTGGCCATGGTGGTGATGGTGCAGATCACCACGAGGATGATCTTCACCGCATTGCGCAGCAACGGCAGGATGGTTTTCACCCGCATGCTCGGCTGGCGCGAGGAGCGCGGGTTGATCGGCGGCTTCAGCGCTTCCTGGATCGCCGTGTCGAGCACCACCCACAGCAACCAGGTGGCCAGCAGGATCAGGCCGATGCGACTCAGAGCATCGCTGATCGCCCGCCCCACGGAGTTCTGGGCGGCGAACTCGTAGAGCGACAGCCCCCAGATCCGCCCGAGCAATTCGATGAAGGTCACCGCCAGGGCAATCCGCAGCAGCGCATGCAACAGGCTCAGCAGACGCTCCTTGTACACGCTGCTGCGCTGGATCGCCTCGGCGCTGCGGCCCTTGAACAGGTGCTGGATGATGGTGCTGAGAAACACCGTGCCGATCAGCAGTACGGTGGTCAGCAAGGCACAGCGCAAGGCCTTCTGGCTGTCTTCGCCGGCACCGATCAGGTTCACCACCGAGACCAGCACCATCAGCAGGATCGGCCAGTACCACAGGCCGGAGAAGATCCGCAGCGACTCCTGCAGTGCCGGCTGGCGCAGGCGCTGGGCCAGGGGCCGATTGCGGATCAGGTGGGCCACCGGGCGACGCAGGCGGAACACCAGCACACCGAAACACAGCGAGGCGAACAGCCCGGTGAACACGGCGACGCTGCTGGTGATATTGCCGCCCAGTTGCCGGGCGATCTGCGGGCTGGTGAGCGCATCGCTGAGGGCCGCCAGGAAACCGATCAGGAACAGCGGGCGCGGGCTGTAGCTGCGGATGACCCGCACCGCCTGGCGCTTGTGGCCAAGATCGAACAGCACGCTCAGGCACAGCAGCAGCCCGGTGGAGAACACCCCGCTGCTGGTGGCATAGGCCAGGCACAGCGCCAGGGCGCGGCCCACCGAGACCGGCAGCAGATGACTGGCATAGAGGGTCAGCGGCAGGCTGGCCAGGGCTGGCAACATGTAGGGCAGGAGGTAGCCCACCAGCGAGCGGCCGCGTTCGCGATTGAGCAACAGTGGCTGGCGGTTGAGCCGGCGGGCGGCGAACCGGCCGGGCAGACTCAGCCCGGCGAAACTGCCGATCCACACCAGCGACAGCAGCAGGAAGTCGGCGGCCACGCTCCAGGGCGAACGCTCGACGGTCTGGCTGACCAGCCGATCCATTTCATCAGCCGCCCGGTCGGCTCGCAGGCGCCAGGCGTCCAGCAGGTTGTCGTTGAGGTCGAGCTTGTCCTGGACCTCCTCGATACTGGAACTGAGGGCGCCCAGCAGGCCACCCTGCACCAGCGGCTCGGGCGGAGCCTGGGGCGTGGCGGCGGGAGCGGCGCCAACCCCGCAACTGACGGCTAGCAGGAAGGTCGACAAGACGATGGCCAGCTTGAATCCGGGCACGGCGCAATTCCTCTTCGGCGGTCACTGTAAGGAACTGAGTCCCGCAAGGCCGGCAAAGTTCGCTTGGGGTTCACCCGAGCGTTCCACCTGCGCGGACTCCATGGTTTTGCGCAAGGCTTGAGGGCGTGTTCGCGGGCAAGCCACGCGCCTACAGGTAGGGGTATACCCTCGTTTTACATTCGGCGCGGCCCCTGTGGGAGACGAAAGATTGCGCTAGCGGGCCAGTCGCGGTATTTCACTAGCCATTCCCCCTTGGGTCCCGGGCGCCATCCAGCATGCGAAGACAATTCGACGACATCCTGCTCGGCAGTATCGAGCTGTTCTGCCTGGCCGCCGAAGCCGGCAGTTTCACCGGTGCGGCCGCGGTGGCCGGCGTCACGCCGGCGGCCGTGAGCCGGTCGATCTCGCGCATGGAGCAGCGCCTGGGCGTGCGCCTGTTTACCCGCACCACCCGCAGCATTCGCCTGACCGAAGGCGGTCGGGCCTACTTCGAGCAGTGTCGACAGGCGCTGACGCAACTGTCCGAGGCCCAGCGCGAGGTCATGGGCAAACAGCAGGAGCCGGCCGGCACCCTGCGCATCAGCATTCCCACCACCTACGCCCACCATCGCCTGCTGCCCCTGCTGCCGGCCTTTCGCGCGCGCTACCCGGCAGTACAGGTCGAGACGCATATCAGCAACCGCAACATCGATTTCGTCGAGGAAGGCTACGACCTGGCGATCCGGGTGCGGGTGCTGCCCGACTCCGGGCTGATCGCCCGGCATCTGGAGGACGCGGCGCTGGTGGTGGTCGCCAGCCCCGACTATCTGCGCCGGGCCGGGACGCCGCGACAGCTGGAGGACTTGCAGGACCATGAGTGCATCCAGTTCGAACTGCCCAGCAACGGGCGGCGCATCACCTGGCTGTTCAGGGAAGATGGCAAGGACCGCGAGGTACTGGCCGACAGCGGCTACTGCTGTTCGGAAGACGTGCTGGGCGGTGTGACGCTGGCCCGACATGGTGCCGGCCTGTTCCAGACCTACCGCTTCATCGTCGAGAAGGAACTGGCCGAGGGTTCGCTGGTGGAGGTGCTGCAGCCTTTCGCCGGCCGCTCGCGCCCTTTCACCCTGCTCTATCCCCATGGCCGGCACGTGCCGCTGCGGCTCAGGGCGTTCGTCGACTTTCTGCTGGAGCAGCGCGCCGGCTGGAGCGGATGAGCCCCACCTGGCCGGTACGAAGCGGTTATTGCAAAACCTGCATCAACTCCGGCATGGTCGCCACGAAACCGAATGCTGCGGCGTCGCGGTGGATTGCCCGCAACGCCTGGGCACTGACCTGATCGGTGTGTTGCAGCCACTGTGCCGCCGCACCGATCAGCCGCACATGGTGACGCACCCAGGCACAGGACGCGGACTCGGGCAGCAGCGCCATCTGCTGCCCGTGCCCGACGGCCTGCTCGAAATCGCCCGCGAGCAGGCAGACCTCGGCCGCGCTCACCCGAAAGCGCAGGGTGTTATGGGCCAGGCACGCCTGGTCCAGTAACGCCTCTCCCCGCTGCAGGGCCTGGCGCTTGAGGGCTGCATCATCCAGCATCAGGGCCTGGCTGCCATAGACCCAGGGGCCGATGTAGCGCTGCAGGTCGAAGCGCTCGACCCGCTCCACCGCTGCCAGGATCAGTGCCTGGGCCTGTTCGCGCTCACCCTGGCACAGCGCCACCCGCGCCAGCCCCTCCAGCACAAGCACCTCGAAACGGCTGGCGCCCAGGTTGCGCGCCAACTCCAGGGCTTCGGACAGTTCCTGCTGCGCCCTCACCTCCTCACCCGACGCCAGCAGGACCCAGGCCGCCGTCAGCCGGGAGAACACTTCGGCGCGGTGGTTGCCGATCCGGCGGCTGCCGGCGACAGCCTGCATGGCGTCCTGCAGGGCCAGCTCCGGCTGTCCTAGATAAAAACGCGCCGAACCACGGGCACTGCGATTGGCCGCTTCCACCTGCACCAGCTCATGGCGCTCGCACAGGCGCACGCATTGGTCGAACACTTCGCAGGCCGTCTGCATGCTGCCCTGGGCATAGTAGGAATCGCCAATGCCGCTGAGGGCCTTGGCCTGGGTTTCCAGGTGCTTGCCGATCCGCGCAAAGGACAGCGACTCTTCGTGCAGGCGCCGACACTCGGCATAGTCGCCACGGGGGAAATAGATATTGCCGCGCAGGTGATACAGCCGGGCGAGCGCCGTGTGCGCCCGCAGGCTGTGCGCCACCGGCAGGATCTGTTCGATCAGGCGCTCTTCTTCCTCCAGGCAGTCGAGGGTATTCAATACCGAGGCCAGCCCCAGTGCCGCCTCGATGCGCTCCTCCCCCGGGCCGCCAGCATCAGCGCCTGTTGAAAGTGCGTGCGGGCCTGCAACGTCCGCCCCAGCCCCGAACACGCCTGGGCGCAACGGTGCGCCAGGTCGAAGCTGGCCTCGCCGCGCTTGCCCAGGCCCACCGCCTGCTGGCCGAGGGCGAGGACCGACTCGTACTGGCAGTTCTGCAGTTTTTCCGCCATGGCCAGCAGCAGCGCGTCGAACGCCTCCGGTGCGTTGGCCCGCAGCAGATGCTGGGCACACAGCGCCTGGTCGCGCTGGCGGTAGAGCGAGGCCACCTCGCGGTGCAATTGGTCGCGCAATACCTGCGGCATCGCATCGTAGAGGCAGTGCATGACCAGATCGTGGACGAACCTGTAGCTGCCCGGCTCGACCTCCCGCAGCAGGCTCTGGCGCCATTGCACCTCGGGCACGTAGTCGGGCTGGGCCAGTGCCTCGCGCCACAGCGCCAGCTCGAAACGGTTGCCGAACACCGCGGCGTAATGCAGGGCCCGGCGCTGCGACGGCGTGAAACGTTCCACCCGCGTCTGGATCAGGTGCCGCAGGCTGTCGGGAACAATCCGCTCCTGGCTCGACAACAACTGCGTCAGGTACAGCGGGTTGCCCTGGGCCCGCACCACGCAGTCGGCGCGATAGGCCGGGTCGACGTCGACGAACTGCTCGGCCAGTACCGTCGCCTCACGCGGGCGGATCGGCGCGAGTTCCAGCAGGCTCATGGGGCTGGCGCAACGCGGGCGCAGTTCGCTTTCCAGCGGGTCGCCTTCGGGGCGCGAGGTGAGCAGCCAGACGATCGGCGCTTCGCGGCTGGCATCGAGCAGCCGACCGAGCATCGCCAACAGGCCGCTGTCGCCCCAATGCAGGTCTTCGACGATGATCAGCAAAGGCTGCTGCACGGCGACACGCAACAGCAGTTGCAACAGCGCGTTGAACAATCCCTGCGAGCGCGCCTCGCCGCCCATCGCCGCGTACAGCGCCTGCTGTGCCTTGAACGCGCGATCGACGCCCTGCACACCCGTGAGCATCTGCAGAAACATCAGCGACGGCTCGGCCAGTTTCAACCGGCTCACCGCCACCTCCAGGGCCTGTGCCTGAACCGGCTCCGCAGTCCCCAGGCCCAGCAGGCTGAGGACCAGTTGGCCGAGGGGCCAGAGGCCATGGTCCATGCCGAAATCCAGCACATCGCCACGATGACAGACGAACCCGCCCTGCCGGGCCATTTCGCAGAACTCGCTGACCAGCCGGGTCTTGCCGATACCGGCCATGCCACGCAGGTAAACCACATGACCGTCCTGGCATTCCTCGGCGGCCTCGATCACGCCCTTGAACTGCAACAGCTCGATCGCCCGGCCCACCAACGGCCGCGGCGCATTGTCGTCGAGGCTTCGCAGGCGCAGGCATTTGCGATAGCTGGGCAACACCGGGTCGGCCGCGGCGAATTCGAAGCGCAGGGCCAGTTGTTCGATCAGGTCCTGCGCGACATGCACCGGCGCGTTGCCATACAGGGAGGGAAACACATGGTGGACCTGGGCCAGGACCTCGAGCGGCATCGCCTCGTGCTCGCGCACCAGCCGCAGCACGATCCCGTGCCCGACCCGGACAAACTGCTCGCGGCTCAACGCCAGGGCACACAGCAGGCCCCGTTCGCTGTCACTGCGGTAGGCCTGGGGCGAACCGAACCGGGCAATGACCAGGCCCTGGGCATTGCCGATGCAGACGCCACCAAACTGCTGGATCAACCGCTCGATGCCTTCGGTCAACGGCGCCGAACGCGCGCCTTCATCGGTGACAAAGCACAACTCCAGGACGTAGCGCGTCATCGCGTATTCCGGTGCCTGGAACAGACGCTCGTGCAGTTCGGCCATGGTGCTTTCGACTTCGGCCAAGGCCTCGGTGGCCGATTGCCCCAGCAGGGTGCTGACGTCGACATCGAAGGCTGTCGCCAGGTGGCGGGCCGTTCGATACAGCACCGGCTTGCCGGTTTCGGCCCGCTTGATGGAGGCGATGGACACGCACAGATGACGATTGAGGCAGGCTTCGGCGAGGGTTTCCTGGCTCAGGCCATGCTGCTTGCGCAGGGCCTTGAGCAGGCCGCTGTCGAGCAGGACCCGACCATCGGAAAGCATCGGCTCGACCCGCGGCAAGACGGAAAGCGGAAGATCTCTGGAGTCCATGTCGATAGCCCCGAGCGCCCCCTCACCCTGGGCGGGCTCGCCAATGAAAGCGCCGGGGATATCGGTGTAGGGCAATACCAAGTTGCTATCAGCCGGCTGTCGCGGGAGTGTACTCCAGCACCGCGACCACGTTAACCCACTGGTGCGGCAGTTTGGCCAGCTCGCTGATACCAAACTGATACTGCACTGAGACCGCTCTGGACTGTCTGGCATTGGCCCCTCTCCCGATACTGGGCCCCATCAATTGGCCCCAATTGATACAACCTGGACGAAAGGAGCCTGCAATGAGCAGCGAGTTGACAGACATCAGTGGTTCGCAGTTGTTGGGACTGGGCCTGAACAAACTGGACTGGGCCGGCGACAGCAAGGAATGCCAGAAGGTTGGCGATACCGAGTTCGGCAAGCACCCGATCAAATGCCTGGAGCGCACCTACAGCATCGGCAAGCACGTCACCCTCGACCTGGTGACCCAGGAAGACTATTTCACCGAGAGCTTTTCCTCCCATGAGGAATATGAGCGGCACAGTCAATCGAGCGTCGAGGCCAAGGGCAGCTATGGCGCCTTCTCGGCCGGCTTCAAGGCCACCTTCGGCAGCGATATTTCACAACTCCAGGAACACGAGGCTGCGCTCTACAGCCACACGGTACGTTTGTGGAGGCTGAGCCTGGCGGTCAACCCCGACAATGCCACCGAGGTGTTCAAGAGCCGGGTCACGGAACTGCCCGAGGTCTTCGATCCGGCTGACGCCCGGAAATTCTTCAATTTCTTCGTCGACTTCGGCGTCGACATCGTCAAGGAAGTCGTGGTCGGCGGGTCGCTGAACTACGCCATGACCGCCTCCAAGAAATACCTGAGCAACAAGACCAGCCTCAAGGCGATGCTCGAAGCCGAATACGGGGCGTTTGTCAGCGCCACAGCCTCGACCGCAACCACCGAGGAGGTCAAAAGCCGCATCGCCAACCGTCAAAGCCGGCTGACCACCTGTGGGGGCACACACTCCATCGACTTCAGTTCGATCAACCCCCAGAACTATCAGCCGGAATTCATCAAGTGGCGCCATTCCCTGATCGATAGTCCACGGGTGGTGGAGCTCAAGCTCTCCCCGATCTATCTCTTCGTCAAGGATGGCCCACGCCGCACGGCCCTGGAAGATGCCTACCAGTGGTATACCAGCTACAAGGCCGAGATCGATGCGACCTGGTCCGAGTCGGTGATTGTCATCGGCCGCGACAGTCGTCGCAGTTCGCCCAATGCGGCTGCCAACGGCCCGGCATTGCGTGCGGTGTTCATCGACAACAAGAGCAAGCAGACCAGCGAAGCCGTGCACTACCCACCGGCGGCCGATGCCGCGCCACAAGCCTTCGAGAAGTTCTGGGACGCCATGGCACTGCTGCTGAGCGGGAAATCCGAGCACAAATTGCTGCTGACCACCGAACGCTGGCCGCGCGACAGCCGCTACTACCCGAACGCCGCCATGCGTGAAGCACTGCTGGTCCACGGCGCCACGCAAGCCACCCTGACGCGCTGGGAGATCCTGGTCAGGAGCATGCAGCCCAACTTCCTGGCTGGCCTGACCTACGCGCTGGCCGGCAACAACCTGGAAGATGCCGGTGTGGACGGCGTGATTGCCGGCTTCGGCGACGCGGGAAAAGACCTCAGGCCACGAGTGAAGATCAGCGCACGGCTGTCCCACGATTCCTTCGGCCGGGTGAAACTGGTACAGACCGCCAAGGTGCTCGAAGACACGCAAACCGTCCTCTACCGGTTGCACAACAACACCGGTGACCATCCGGTACTGGTCGCCGACCCGCAGAACAAGAGCCGGATCGCCATGCAGAAAACGGATGCCAGCAATCCAGGGCAGCTCTGGTACATGAGGGAACTGGAGAAGCCCTACCCGGAGATCAACCATCCGATCCTGCTGATCAACTACGAGACCGGCAGCCTCCTGCAAGGCATGCAGGACCAGAGCGATTGCCGCCTGCACCCGATAAAACCGGGGCGCCAGGAGGACGACGTGATCTGGGACCGGCGTGGCGACGACATCTTCCACCTGCTGATGGTCTACCACCATGGGGCCGGCCTGTGCCTGACCCAGGTTGAAAAACGCGCAGCCGTTCGCCGCTGGCGCGAACCCCATGGCATGGACTGGTTCCGCGTGCAGCAACAGCCGCAACGTTAAAGAGGTAAGCTCACCGATCCGGCACGACCGCCGGATCGGTCCCTCGATCAACCGGCCTGTTCCCAGCCCCCGACCTGGATGGTCCCTGTCATGATGCAGTTCTTCAACAGCATTTCCTTCATCGAGGACGGCGCCCAGCAGCCGCTCGATACCAACAAGTTCCCGTTCCTGTACAACGATCAGGGCCTGGCAGTTCCCTGCAGCGAACCTCGTGGTCACCTGATCGAGCTGGCGCCGACCAGACCCGAGCTGGAGCTTGGCCATAAATACACAGGCATCGGCAGCAAGCCACGCCGGGTGCCTACGGCCTGCGGTTCCTATGAAATCACCGAGTTCGACTTCCATGCCAGGGAGGTCTGCTACAAACCGCTGTGGGCCACGGAGGAAACGGCCCAGGCCTTTGGCATGACCCTACTGCGCAGTGGCGAATGCATCCGTTTCGAATACGAGCAACTGATGATCGCGCAGTACACCTACGGCAAGTGGGCAGGTCATCAATCGCCCTATCTCGGGCCGGAGCGCCAGCGCGAGTTGCTCAACTACAACCCGACCGACCTCGAGTACCACAACTTCGCCCACGTGTTCCTGGCCCGCTATACCCGGCTGCCGCTGGTCATCAGCGTGGCGCGCTGGCGGCCCTACGTGAACCAGATCGAACTGGCCGACCTGTGGGTCAAGCCGGGCGACGCGCTGGTGCTGCCGCCCAAGACGTTTCCTGCCCCACCGCCGCCCGGGACGAACACGTACCTGAGCGTCGTCGACATGCACGGCAACCGCAACTCGGCCTTGGCCTGCTGGTTCCAGGGCAACGAGGATTGCCTGCCGACCGAAACCATCCTCGCCACCCCGGCACTGATGGATTCCGATACGGGCCGCCCGCACTACCACGAAGAGAAGACGCCGACGCGCCACGAATCGCTGCTGTAGACGTCCTGCAAGCCCGGGCCTGGGCCTGTGGGAAAGTTCAGGACGGGCATGTGGGCCGATCAATGGCTTTGCAGCCGGCAATAAAAAAGCGAAGCCAGGTTGCTGGCTTCGCTTTTCAGGTTCTCAGTGCTGGATAAGCAGCGGCTTAGAACGGAATATCGTCATCAAAGCTGTCGAAGTCCGGAGCCGGCTGCGGAGCGGCCTGCTGAGGGGCTGGACGCTGGGGTGCCTGCTGTGGACGCGGTGCCTGCTGGCGAGGGGCCTGCTGGCGTGGCGCGGACTGATCGTAGCCGCCCTGGTCGCCCTGTTGTGGACGGCCGCCCAGCAACTGCATGGTGCCCTGCATGTCGACGATGATCTCGGTGGTGTAGCGCTTGATCCCGTCCTTTTCCCACTCGCGGGTCTGCAGCTTGCCCTCGATGTAGACCTGCGAACCCTTGCGCAGGTATTCGCCGGCGATCTCGGCGACCTTGCCGAACATCGCCACACGGTGCCACTCGGTCTTCTCGACCTTCTGGCCGGTCTGCTTGTCGGTCCACTGCTCGCTGGTCGCCAGACTCAGGTTGGTCACGGCGTTGCCGTTGGGCAGGTAGCGAACTTCGGGATCCTGGCCGCAAGTACCGACCAATATGACTTTGTTAACCCCACGGGCCATAACGTTCTCCTAGGCTTCGCACGCTTGCGAGGCCGGTTCATTGACCAGGCGCTCAAGGGTGGTGCGATCCAACAATTCGGTGTCCAGTTTGATGTAGATGGCGGCCTCTTCGGCGACGACGACTGCATCGGTTACCCCTACGACGGCTTTCAGGCGCTCGACCAGACCCGCTTCGCGGATCGCCTCGGGCGATAACGGCAAGCGCAGGCTCGTCACATAGGGAGGTTCACGCATGGTAACAGCAAAGGCCAGCCAGAGGGCAGCCAGTGCGGCGCATCCGAGGAAGACTGCCGACAGACCGCCATGCTGAAACATCCAGCCGCCCAGAATACCGCCGAGAGCCGAGCCGAGGAACTGACTGGTGGAATACACCCCCATCGCCGTGCCCTTGCCTCCGGCCGGTGAAACCTTGCTGATCAGCGACGGCAGCGAGGCCTCCAGCAGGTTGAAGGCGGTGAAGAACACCACCGTACCGATCACCAGGGCCCGCAAACCATCACCGAACTCCCAGAAGAATAGCTCAGTGAGCATCAACGTCGTCACCGCGCCGAGCAAAACTCGTTTCATTTTGCGTTTCTTCTCGCCGTAGATGATGAACGGGATCATGGCGAAGAAGGAGATCAGCAAGGCGGTCAGGTACACCCACCAGTGCTGCTCCTTGGGCAGGTGGGCCTTTTCCACGAAGGCCAGCGGCAGGGCGACGAAGCTCGACATCAGCATCGCGTGCAACACGAAGATGCCCAGGTCCAGGCGCAGCAGGTCCGGGTGCCTGAGCGTCGGCAACAGGGCCTGGCGCGCCACGCCGGACTCGCGGTGCTGCAGCGGGCTGGTGGCCCTGGGCACCATCAGGGCGATGATCAGGATGCCGACCAGCGCCATGCCGCCCGTCGCCAGGAACAGCCCGGACAGGCCGAAGGCCCGGGTCAGCAGCGGCCCGACCACCATCGCCACGGCGAACGACAGGCCGATGGTCATGCCGATCATGGCCATGGCCTTGGTACGGTGCTGTTCGCGGGTCAGGTCCGAGAGCAGCGCCATGACCGCCGCGGAAATCGCCCCGGCGCCCTGCAGGATGCGCCCGGCGATCACGCCCCAGATCGAGTCGGCGTTGGCCGCCAGCAGGCTGCCGAGGGCGAAGACCACCAGGCCCAGGTAGATCACCGGGCGGCGGCCGATACGGTCGGAAATGATCCCGAAGGGGATCTGGAACAGAGCCTGGGTCAGGCCGTAGGCACCGATGGCCAGGCCGATCAGCGCCGGTGTCGCGCCCGCCAGATCCATCCCGTAGGTCGCCAGGACCGGCAACACCATGAACATACCAAGCATACGGAACGCGAACACCAGGGCCAGGCCGCTTGCCGCGCGGGTCTCGCCGCCACTCATGCGTTCGCTGTGGGGATCGTGCATGGAAAAACCTCGTGTGAACCGGCGGCGATTCTATCAGTCCCATCGTTTGAGCGGGTATAGGGTGACGCTTTGTCGCTCACTCGTTCAGCATCCTGTCATGCAAGGCTGCAATGCTGTGTCGCGATAGTGTGCATCCATCCAGTATTTAGCCTTATACTCCTGCCTTTACCGCCCGCCGTGCGAGGCCACTTTGGACAAGATCCTGATTCGTGGGGCTCGAACCCACAACCTGAAGAACATCGACCTGACCCTGCCCCGGGACAAGCTGATCGTCATCACCGGCCTGTCCGGGTCCGGCAAGTCGTCCCTGGCGTTCGACACGCTGTATGCCGAAGGCCAGCGCCGCTATGTCGAGTCGCTGTCGGCCTACGCCCGGCAGTTCCTGTCGATGATGGAAAAGCCCGATGTCGACACCATCGAAGGCCTGTCGCCGGCGATCTCCATCGAACAGAAATCGACCTCGCACAACCCGCGCTCGACGGTCGGCACCATTACCGAGATCTACGACTACCTGCGCCTGCTGTATGCCCGCGTGGGGACGCCGCGCTGCCCGGACCACGACATCCCGCTGGAAGCGCAGACCGTCAGCCAGATGGTCGACCTGGTGCTGGCCCAGCCCGAAGGCGCCAAGCTGATGCTGCTGGCGCCGGTGATCCGCGAGCGCAAGGGCGAGCACCTGTCGGTGTTCGAGGAACTGCGGGCTCAAGGCTTCGTCCGCGCGCGGGTCGACGGCAAGCTGTACGAGCTGGACGAAGTGCCCAAACTCGACAAGCAGAAGAAACACACGATCGATGTGGTGGTCGACCGCTTCAAGGTCCGCGCCGACCTGCAGCAGCGCCTGGCCGAATCCTTCGAGACCGCCTTGAAGCTGGCCGACGGCATTGCCCTGGTCGCACCGATGGACGACGAGCCGGGCGAGGAAATGATCTTCTCCGCGCGTTTCGCCTGCCCGGTCTGCGGCCACGCCATCAGCGAACTGGAACCCAAGCTGTTCTCCTTCAACAACCCGGCCGGTGCCTGCCCGACCTGTGACGGCCTGGGGGTGAAGCAGTTCTTCGACGTCAAGCGCCTGGTCAATGGCGAACTGACCTTGGCCGAGGGTGCGATACGCGGCTGGGACCGGCGCAACGTCTACTACTTCCAGATGCTCGGCTCGCTGGCCGCGCACTATGGTTTCAGCCTGGAAGTGCCGTTCAACAGCCTGCCGGCGGACCAGCAGAAGGTCATCCTCAACGGCAGCGGCAACCAGAACGTCGACTTCAGGTACCTCAACGACCGCGGCGATATCGTCAAGCGCTCGCACCCGTTCGAAGGCATCGTGCCCAACCTGGAGCGGCGCTACCGCGAGACCGAGTCGGCCACCGTGCGCGAGGAGCTGGCCAAGTTCCTCAGTACCCAGCCCTGCCCGGATTGCCGCGGAACACGCCTGCGTCGCGAGGCCCGGCATGTGTGGGTCGGCGAGAAAACCCTGCCGGCGGTCACCAACCTGCCGATCGGCGATGCCGCCGGTTACTTCTCGGGGCTGAAGCTGACCGGGCGCCGCGGCGAGATCGCCGACAAGATACTCAAGGAGATCTGCGAGCGCCTGCAGTTCCTGGTCAACGTCGGCCTCGACTACCTGACCCTGGACCGCAGCGCCGACACCCTGTCCGGCGGTGAAGCCCAGCGCATTCGCCTGGCCAGCCAGATCGGCGCCGGCCTGGTGGGCGTGATGTACATCCTCGACGAACCGTCCATCGGCCTGCACCAGCGCGACAACGACCGCCTGCTCGGCACCCTGAAACACCTGCGGGACATCGGTAACACGGTGATCGTGGTCGAGCACGACGAGGACGCGATCCGCCTGGCCGACTATGTGGTGGATATCGGCCCCGGCGCCGGCGTGCATGGCGGCAGCATCGTCGCCCAGGGCACCGCGGCCGAAGTCATGGCGCACCCGGATTCACTGACCGGCAAGTACCTGTCGGGCCGGGTGAAGATCGAGGTGCCGGCCAAGCGCACCCCGCGCAACAAGAAGCTGTCGCTGACCCTCAAGGGCGCCCGCGGCAACAACCTGCGCAATGTCGACCTGGAAATCCCGATCGGCCTGCTGACCTGCGTGACCGGTGTGTCCGGCTCGGGCAAGTCGACCCTGATCAACAACACCCTGTTCCCCCTCAGTGCGACCGCGCTCAACGGCGCCACGACCCTGGAAGCGGCGGCCCACGACAGCATCAACGGCCTGCAGCACCTGGACAAGGTGGTGGATATCGACCAGAGCCCGATCGGCCGTACCCCGCGTTCGAACCCGGCGACCTATACCGGCCTGTTCACGCCGATCCGTGAACTGTTCTCCGGTGTGCCGGAGGCCCGTTCCCGGGGCTATGGTCCGGGGCGCTTCTCGTTCAACGTCAAGGGCGGCCGTTGCGAAGCCTGCCAGGGCGATGGCCTGATCAAGGTGGAGATGCACTTCCTGCCGGACATCTACGTACCGTGCGACGTGTGCAAGAGCAAGCGCTACAACCGCGAAACCCTGGAGATCAAGTACAAGGGCAAGAGCATCCACGAAGTGCTGGAGATGACCATCGAGGAAGCGCGGGAGTTCTTCGATGCCGTACCGGCACTGGCGCGCAAGCTGCAGACACTGATGGACGTGGGGCTTTCCTATATCAAGCTGGGGCAGTCGGCGACCACCCTGTCCGGTGGCGAGGCGCAACGGGTCAAGTTGTCCCGCGAGCTGTCCAAGCGCGATACCGGCAAGACCCTGTATATCCTCGACGAGCCAACCACCGGTCTGCACTTCGCGGATATCCAGCAGTTGCTGGACGTGCTGCACCGCCTGCGCGACCACGGCAACACCGTGGTGGTGATCGAGCACAACCTGGATGTGATCAAGACCGCCGACTGGCTGGTGGACCTGGGACCCGAGGGCGGCTCCAAGGGCGGCCAGATCATCGCGGTGGGTACGCCGGAGCAGGTAGCCGAGATGCCGCAGTCGCATACCGGGCATTACCTGAAGCCGTTGCTGATTCGCGACCGGGCGTAATCAACGGGAATGAAAAGCCCCTGTCATCGTGTGATGGCAGGGGCTTTTTGGTGAGCGTTGAGGACGCTTTCGCCGGCAAGCCTGGCTCCTACAGGGGGGGCGGTGTGTCCGGTGTCGGGGTACGACACAATCCTGTAGGAGCCTGGCTGGCCGGCGAACCGGTGCATGGCACCGGCCATTCACCTCAGCACTGCGACTGCAGGTAATTCTCCAGGCCAATGGACTTGATCAACCCCAGCTGTTTCTCCAGCCAGTAGGTGTGATCTTCCTCGGTATCGGCCAGTTGCTGACGCAGGATATCGCGGGAGACGTAGTCCTTGTGCTGCTCGCAGAGCTCGATGCCCTTGCACAGCGCGGCACGCACCTTGTACTCCAGGCGCAGGTCGGCCTCGAACATCTCGGGCACAGTGGTACCAATGTCGAGATCATCCGGCCGCATGCGCGGTGTGCCTTCGAGCATCAGGATCCGGCGGATCAGTGCATCGGCGTGCTGAGCCTCTTCCTCACTTTCGTGATTCATGCGCTCGTAGAGCTTGCTGAAGCCCCAGTCCTCATACATCCGCGAATGGATCAGATATTGGTCACGGGCTGCCAGTTCGCCGGTCAGCAACGTGTTGAGGTAATCGATTACGTCCGGGTGACCTTGCATCGCCCTACATCTCCCTGCCTGAAAGTCTGTATTTTGAACCAAGCTGACCGGAAGGTCACGGCAAAAACAGCAGAAAAGTGAGAAATAGCAGAGAAAAACCATCGATTTGAAGCGAAAAACCGCCCAATTGAGGGCGGTTCTGCTTCTCGTTTAGACTTACTTCAGCACTACTCCCAACGCTTTCGCGACACCTTCACCATAAGCCGGGTCGGCCTTGAAGAAATACTGCAGTTGGCGCTGCACCACGTCATCGGACACACCGGCCATCGCACCGGCGATGTTGCTGATCAACAGCGCCTTCTGTTCGTCGTTCATCAACCGGAACAGCGCACCGGCATGGCTGAAGTAGTCGGTATCTTCGCGATGATCGTAGCGATCTGCGGCACCACTCAGGGCCAGTGCCGGCTCAGCGTAGCGAGGAGCCTGTTTCGGCGCATCGGCGTAGCTGTTGGGCTCGTAGTTCGGCGCGGCACCGCCGTTGCTGCCAAAGGCCATGGCACCGTCGCGCTGGTAGCTGTTGACCTGGCTACGTGGCGCGTTCACCGGCAGTTGCTGGTGGTTGGTGCCGACGCGATAGCGGTGGGCATCGGCGTAGGCGAATACGCGACCTTGCAGCATGCGGTCTGGCGACAGGCCGACACCTGGGACCATATTGCTTGGACCGAAGGCTGCCTGCTCGACTTCAGCGAAGTAGTTCTGCGGGTTGCGGTTCAGTTCCAGCTCACCGACTTCGATCAACGGGAACTCCTGCTGCGACCAGGTCTTGGTCACGTCGAACGGGTTCTCGTAGTGTGCCGCCGCCTGGGCCTCGGTCATGACCTGGATGCACACGCGCCATTTCGGGAAATCGCCACGCTCGATGGCATTGAACAGGTCACGCTGGGCATAATCCGGATCGGTACCTGCCAGGCGTGCCGCCTCGGCCGGCGCCAGGTTCTTGATGCCCTGCTTGGTCTTGTAGTGCCATTTCACCCAGTGACGCTCGCCCTTGGCGTTGATCAGGCTGTAGGTGTGGCTGCCAAAACCGTGCATGTGGCGGTAGCCATCCGGAATCCCGCGATCGGAGAACAGGATGGTGATCTGGTGCAATGCCTCAGGCGAGTGCGACCAGAAGTCCCACATCATCTGCGCGCTTTTCAGGTTGCTTTGCGGCAGGCGTTTCTGGGTGTGGATGAAATCTGGAAACTTCAGCGGGTCGCGAATGAAGAACACCGGCGTGTTGTTGCCGACGATGTCCCAGTTGCCTTCCTCGGTGTAGAACTTCAGGGCGAAACCCCGTGGATCGCGCTCGGTATCGGCCGAGCCACGCTCACCACCGACGGTGGAGAAACGCAGGAAGGTCTCGGTCTTCTTGCCGATCGCCTCGAACAGCTTGGCGCTGGTGTACTGGGTGATGTCCCTGGTAACGGTGAAGGTACCGTAGGCACCCGAACCCTTGGCGTGTACGCGACGCTCAGGGATGTTCTCACGGTTGAAGTGGGCAAGCTTCTCGATCAGGTGAAAGTCGTCGAGCAGCAGCGGGCCACGCGGGCCGGCGGAACGGGAATTCTGGTTATCTGCGACGGGAGCGCCGCTGGCGGTCGTCAGCGTTTTGTTCTGGCTCATACTCATCCTTCCTCTCTGGGTCTTGGTGCTGCCGGCTAATCGGCTGAGGGGAAGTATTGACCATGAAGGTTACAGGAACAAATGCATTAATCCATCAAAGGCAATAGTTAACAACTATTAACAACCTGTGCCTTTATAGCAGGCACAAAAAACCGGGCATTGGGCCCGGTTTTCTGTTTCAGACTGACGTCTTACTCGGCAGATACAGCATCGCCAGCAGTAGCACGATCAACCAACTCGACGTACGCCATAGGAGCGTTGTCGCCAGCGCGGAAACCGCACTTCAGGATGCGCAGGTAGCCACCCTGACGGGTAGCGTAACGCTTGCCCAGGTCGTTGAAGAGCTTACCAACGATAGCTTTCGAACGAGTACGGTCGAAAGCCAGACGGCGGTTAGCAACGCTGTCTACTTTAGCCAGGGTGATCAGCGGCTCGGCAACGCGGCGCAGTTCCTTGGCTTTTGGCAGAGTGGTTTTGATCAGCTCGTGCTCGAACAGCGACACAGCCATGTTTTGGAACATGGCTTTGCGGTGCGAGCTGGTGCGGCTCAGGTGACGTCCACTTTTACGATGACGCATGGTTCATTCCTTACCAAACACTACGTTCGGTGATTACGACGATCAGGCAGTCGCCTTGTCGTCCTTCTTAAGACTTGCAGGCGGCCAGTTATCGAGGCGCATGCCGAGGGACAGACCGCGGGAGGCCAGAACATCCTTGATTTCGGTCAAGGATTTCTTGCCCAGGTTCGGAGTCTTCAACAGCTCTACTTCGGTACGCTGAATCAGGTCGCCGATGTAGTAGATGTTTTCCGCCTTAAGGCAGTTAGCCGAACGTACAGTCAGTTCCAGATCGTCAACCGGGCGAAGCAGGATCGGATCGATCTCGTCTTCCTGCTCGACAACCACTGGCTCACTGTCACCCTTGAGGTCGACGAACGCAGCCAACTGCTGTTGCAGGATGGTTGCAGCACGACGGATAGCCTCTTCAGGATCCAGGGTACCGTTGGTTTCCAGATCAATAACCAGTTTATCCAGGTTGGTACGCTGTTCGACACGGGCGTTTTCCACCACGTAGGCGATACGGCGAACCGGGCTGAACGAAGAGTCGAGCTGCAAGCGACCGATGCTGCGGCTTTCGTCTTCATCGCTCTGACGCGAGTCTGCTGGTTCATAGCCACGGCCACGAGCTACGGTGAGCTTCATGTTCAAGGCGCCATTGGACGCCAGGTTGGCGATTACGTGATCGGGGTTAACGATCTCGACATCATGATCCAGCTGAATATCGGCAGCGGTAACCACCCCCGAACCCTTCTTCGACAAGGTCAGCGTAACTTCGTCACGGCCGTGCAGCTTGATAGCCAGACCTTTAAGGTTCAACAGGATTTCAATGACATCTTCCTGTACACCTTCGATGGCGCTGTACTCGTGGAGCACACCGTCAATCTCGGCCTCGACTACTGCACAGCCTGGCATTGAGGACAACAGGATGCGGCGCAGCGCGTTGCCCAGGGTGTGGCCAAAACCACGCTCGAGAGGCTCGAGAGTGATCTTAGCGCGGGTTGGACTGACAACCTGCACGTCGATGTGACGGGGTGTCAGGAACTCATTTACCGAAATCTGCATGGATGCACCTATTTTCTAGCCCTTACTTGGAGTAGAGCTCGACAATCAGGCTTTCGTTGATGTCGGCGGAGAGGTCACTGCGAGCAGGAACGCTTTTGAAAACGCCCGACTTCTTGTCAGTGTCCACATCTACCCATTCTACGCGGCCACGCTGAGCACACAGTTCCAGGGCCTGGACGATACGCAGCTGGTTCTTCGCCTTTTCGCGAACAGCAACCACGTCACCAGCACGAACCTGGTAGGACGGAACGTTTACGGTCTTGCCGTTAACGCTGATGGACTTGTGCGATACCAGCTGACGCGATTCGGCACGAGTCGAGCCGAAGCCCATGCGGTATACGACGTTGTCCAGACGGCACTCGAGCAGTTGCAGCAGGTTTTCACCGGTTGCACCTTTCTTGCCAGCAGCTTGCTTATAGTAGCCGCTGAACTGACGCTCGAGGACGCCGTAGATACGACGAACTTTTTGCTTCTCACGCAGCTGGGTGCCGTAGTCGGACTGACGACCGCGACGCTGGCCGTGGATACCAGGAGCTGCTTCGATGTTGCACTTGGATTCGATAGCGCGCACGCCGCTCTTCAGGAAGAGGTCGGTGCCTTCGCGACGAGCCAATTTGCATTTTGGACCAATGTAACGAGCCATTCTTTACAATCTCCTGGATTACACGCGGCGCTTCTTCGGCGGACGGCACCCGTTGTGCGGGATTGGCGTCACGTCGGTGATGCTGGCGATCTTATAGCCACAGCCGTTCAGAGCACGGACAGCGGACTCACGACCTGGACCTGGGCCCTTGACGTTGACGTCGAGGTTCTTCAGGCCATATTCCAGCGCAGCTTGGCCAGCACGTTCAGCGGCAACCTGGGCAGCGAACGGGGTGGACTTACGGGAACCGCGGAAACCCGAACCGCCGGAGGTAGCCCAGGACAGAGCGTTACCTTGACGATCGGTGATGGTCACGATGGTGTTGTTGAAAGACGCGTGGATGTGGGCGATGCCATCAACCACTGTCTTTTTAATTTTCTTACGAGGACGAGCAGCAGGTTTTGCCATGACTAAATTCCTGTCGATTCGCTGGTGCGATTACTTGCGGATCGGCTTACGCGGACCTTTGCGAGTACGCGCGTTGGTCTTGGTACGCTGACCGCGCACTGGCAGACCTTTACGATGACGCAGACCGCGGTAGCAGCCCAGGTCCATCAAGCGCTTGATTTTCATGTTGATTTCGCGACGCAGGTCACCTTCAGTGGTGAACTTCGCCACTTCGCCACGCAGCTGTTCAATCTGCTCGTCGCTCAGATCCTTGATCTTCGCGGCTGGGTTGACCCCAGTCACTGCACAGATCTGCTGTGCAGTAGTGCGACCAACACCATAGATGTAGGTCAGCGAGATAACAGTGTGCTTGTTATCTGGAATGTTAACGCCTGCAATACGGGCCATTCAGTGGGACTCCAATTGACAGCTACCTACGCCCCGGAAGCCAAGAAATAGGGCGCGAGATAATATCGCTGTAATAACAAATAATCAACCCAGCAGCGCACTAGCTGCTGGGCTTCAAGCAGATCACACTCAGCCTTGGCGCTGTTTGTGACGCGGTTCCGCGCTGCAAATTACTCGAACCACACCTTCGCGGCGAATAATCTTGCAGTTACGGCACAGCTTTTTCACCGATGCACGAACTTTCATCACCAACTCCTCGAACCTTATGGGTGCTTCAGCGCAGCATGCCGCTGCCGTAGCCCTTCAGGTTGGCTTTCTTCATCAGGGATTCGTACTGGTGCGAAACGAGGTGAGATTGCACTTGGGACATGAAGTCCATCACAACCACGACCACGATCAGCAACGAGGTCCCGCCAAGGTAGAACGGAACGTTTGCTGCAACCACCAGGAACTGGGGCAACAGGCACACGGCCGTCATATATAGAGCACCGAACATGGTCAAACGGGTCAGAACGCCATCAATGTAGCGTGCCGACTGCTCGCCTGGACGGATACCCGGAATAAAGGCACCGGACTTCTTCAGGTTTTCCGCTACGTCTTTCGGATTGAACATCAACGCCGTATAGAAGAAGCAGAAGAAAATAATCCCTGCACTAAACAGCAGAATATTCAACGGCTGACCAGGAGCGATCGACTGCGAGATGTCCTGCAACCAGCCCATACCTTCAGACTGACCGAACCAGGCACCCAACGAAGCCGGAAACAGCAAGATGCTGCTCGCGAAGATAGCTGGAATCACACCGGCCATATTCACTTTCAGCGGCAAGTGGCTGGTCTGCGCAGCGAAGACCTTGCGGCCCTGCTGACGCTTGGCGTAGTGAACAGCAATACGACGCTGGCCACGCTCAATGAACACCACGAAACCGATAATCGCTACTGCCAGCAAACCGATGGCAACCAGGGCGAAAATGTTGATATCACCCTGACGCGCAGACTCGAAAGACTGCCCGATCGCTCTCGGAAGACCGGCGACGATACCCGAAAAAATCAGCATCGAGATACCGTTGCCAACACCGCGCTCCGTAATCTGCTCACCCAGCCACATCATGAACATCGCGCCGGCCACGAACGTGGACACCGCGACGAAATGGAAGCCGAAATCAGCAGAAAAAGCTACGCCCTGACCAGCCAGGCCAATGGACATGCCAATGGCTTGAACAAGGGCCAGGACGACGGTGCCATAGCGGGTGTACTGGCTGATCTTGCGACGACCAGCCTCACCTTCCTTCTTCAACTGCTCCAGCTGCGGGCTGATAGCGGTCATCAGTTGCATGATGATCGAGGCCGAAATGTACGGCATGATCCCCAGTGCAAAGATACTCATCCGCTCCAGCGCGCCGCCGGAAAACATGTTGAACAAGCTAAGAATGGTCCCCTCATTCTGTCGAAACAGGTCCGCCAGCCGGTCCGGGTTGATACCTGGAACTGGGATGTGCGCACCTATCCGGTAGACGATAATCGCCAGGAACAGGAAACGCAGACGAGCCCAGAGCTCGGATAACCCGCCTTTGCTGAGCGCTGAGAGAGCACCTTGCTTAGCCATTTATTCCTCGAACTTGCCGCCAGCTGCTTCGATAGCCGCACGCGCACCCTTGGTGGCGGCGATGCCCTTGATAGTTACAGCGCGAGTCACTTCGCCCGACAGCATGATTTTCACACGCTGAACGTTCTGGTTGATCACGTTGGCATCTTTCAGGGACTGCACGGTTACGACGTCGCCTTCCACCTTGGCCAGCTCGGACAGACGCACTTCTGCGCGGTCCATGGCTTTCAGGGAAACGAAACCGAACTTCGGCAGGCGACGATGCAGCGGCTGTTGACCGCCTTCAAAGCCTGGAGCGATGGTGCCACCGGAACGGGAGGTCTGACCTTTGTGACCACGGCCACCAGTCTTACCCAAACCGCTACCGATACCACGGCCCGGACGATGCTTTTCGCGACGGGAACCCGGCGCTGGACTCAGATCATTGAGTTTCATCGATTAACCCTCGACACGCAGCATGTAGTAAGCCTTGTTGATCATCCCGCGGTTCTCGGGAGTATCCTGGACTTCTACAGTGTGACCGATGCGACGCAGACCCAGACCCTTCACGCACAGTTTGTGGCTAGGGATGCGGCCGTTGGTGCTTTTGATCAGCGTTACTTTTACGGTTGCCATGATCACAGGATCTCCGCTGCAGTTTTGCCGCGCTTGGCAGCAATGGACTCAGGGGACTGCATGGCTTTCAGACCTTTGAAAGTGGCGTGAACCACGTTTACCGGGTTGGTCGAGCCGTAGCACTTGGCCAGAACGTTCTGAACGCCAGCAACTTCGAGGACAGCACGCATAGCGCCGCCAGCGATGATACCGGTACCTTCAGATGCAGGCTGCATGTAGACCTTCGAAGCGCCGTGGGCGGACTTCGTGGCGTACTGCAGAGTGGTACCGTTCAGGTCCACCTGGATCATGTTGCGGCGAGCCGCTTCCATGGCCTTCTGGATCGCAGCAGGCACTTCACGGGACTTGCCACGGCCGAAGCCTACACGGCCCTTACCATCACCTACCACGGTCAACGCGGTGAAAGTGAAGATACGGCCACCTTTTACGGTTTTGGCTACGCGGTTAACTTGAACCAGCTTCTCGATGTAGCCTTCGTCGCGCTTTTGGTCGTTATTGGACATAACTTAGAACTCCAGCCCAGCTTCACGAGCAGCCTCAGCCAGCGCCTTGACGCGGCCGTGGTACTTGAAGCCAGAGCGGTCGAAAGCCACCTGCGAGACGCCTGCGGCTTTAGCACGCGAAGCGACCAGCTGGCCAACCTTAGTGGCCGCGTCGATGTTGCCGGTGGCACCATCACGCAGTTCTTTATCCAAAGTCGAGGCGCTGGCCAGGACCTTGTTGCCGTCGGCCGAAATGACCTGGGCGTAGATGTGCTGCGAAGAGCGGAACACGCAGAGACGCACGACTTCGAGTTCGTGCATTTTCAGGCGTGCTTTGCGAGCGCGACGCAGTCGAGTAACTTTTTTGTCGGTCATTTGCTATGCCCTACTTCTTCTTGGCTTCTTTACGACGGACGACTTCGTCCGCGTAGCGCACACCTTTACCTTTGTAAGGCTCTGGTGGACGGAAGTCGCGGATCTCGGCGGCCACCTGACCTACCAGCTGCTTGTCGATACCCTTGATCAGGATGTCGGTCTGGCTAGGCGTTTCAGCGGTGATGCCTTCCGGCAGTTCGTAATCCACTGGGTGCGAGAAGCCAAGGGCCAGGTTCAGGACCGAACCTTTTGCTTGTGCCTTGTAACCAACACCGACCAGCTGGAGCTTGCGCTCGAAGCCTTGGCTAACGCCCTGGACCATGTTGTTGACCAACGCACGCGTGGTACCAGCCATTGCGCGAGTCTGCTGGTCGCCGTTGCGAGCGGCGAAACGCAGCTCACCAGCTTCCTGGACGATCTCGACGGACGAATGGACATTCAGTTCGAGAGTGCCCTTGGCACCCTTCACCGAAAGCTGTTGGCCGGCGAATTTGACTTCGACACCAGCTGGCAGCTTAACGGGGTTCTTAGCGACGCGAGACATGCTTATCCCCCTTAGAACACTGTGCAAAGAACTTCGCCGCCGACACCGGCAGCGCGCGCAGCACGATCAGTCATCACACCCTTGTTGGTGGAGACGATAGACACGCCCAGACCGCCACGTACTTTCGGCAGTTCTTCGACGGACTTGTACTGACGCAGGCCTGGACGGCTAACGCGCTTCACTTCCTCGATGACCGGACGGCCTTCGAAGTACTTCAGCTCGATGGACAGCGACGGCTTGGCGTCGGTGGTTACCTGAAAACCCGCAATGTAACCTTCGTCCTTCAGGACTTTTGCTACAGCCACCTTCAGCGTGGAAGACGGCATGCTTACGACGGACTTTTCAGCCATCTGGGCATTACGGATTCGAGTTAGCATGTCCGCTAACGGGTCCTGCATACTCATGGGCTAGATGCTCCTGATACAAAAAAAATGAGCCTTGCGGCTGCAACTGTCGCCGAGCTGTTCCACACGTAAAAAGTGCAGGCTCAGGCGAGCCGGTCATTCTAGACATACGCCAGAAATGAATCAAGCCCCAAAAGGGGCTTGATTCAGACTCCAGGTCACCACCGGTCAGGATCTTGCGAGCCCGACCAGGGCGACTGAGGAAGTGCGGCTTACCAGCTGGCTTTGACCAGACCTGGTACGTCACCACGCATGGCGGCTTCACGCAGCTTGTTACGGCCCAGGCCGAACTTGCGGTAAACGCCGTGCGGACGACCAGTCAGGCGGCAGCGGTTACGCAGGCGCGAGGCGCTGGCGTCACGTGGCTGCTTCTGCAGGGCGATCGAAGCTTCCCAACGTGCTTCTGGACTTGCGTTCAGGTCGACGATGATAGCTTTGAGCGCTGCACGCTTGGTGGCGTACTTGGCAACGGTGAGCTGACGCTTCAGCTCACGGTTTTTCATGCTCTTCTTGGCCATTTTCCTACTCCAATCAGTTGCGGAACGGGAATTTGAAAGCACGCAGCAGGGCGCGACCTTCTTCATCCGTCTTGGCAGTGGTGGTCAGGGTAATGTCCAGACCGCGGAGAGCATCGATCTTGTCGTAGTCGATTTCCGGGAAGATGATCTGCTCTTTCACGCCCATGCTGTAGTTGCCACGACCGTCGAAGGACTTGGCATTCAGGCCGCGGAAGTCGCGAACCCGAGGCAGGGAGATCGACAGCAGACGATCCAGGAACTCATACATACGATCGCGACGCAGGGTCACCTTGACACCGATCGGCCAACCTTCGCGGACTTTGAAGCCTGCGATGGATTTGCGAGCGTGAGTCACAACGACCTTCTGGCCGGTGATCTTTTCCAGGTCAGCAACAGCGTGCTCGATGACTTTCTTGTCGCCGATCGCTTCGCCCAGACCCATGTTCAGGGTGATTTTGGTAATGCGCGGGACTTCCATCACGTTCACCAGCTTAAGTTCTTCCTTAAGCTTGGGAGCGATTTCGTTCCGGTAAATCTCTTTCAGTCGTGCCATGGTCTTCTACCTAGCAGTGTTCAAGCATCAACCGCTTTTTGGGTCGACTTGAAGACACGAATTTTTTTGCCGTCTTCTACTTTGAAACCAACGCGGTCAGCCTTGTTGGTTTCGCTGTTGAAAATGGCGACGTTGGAAGCGTGCAGTGGCGCTTCTTTCTCGACGATACCGCCCTGTACGCCCGACATCGGGTTAGGCTTGGTATGACGCTTGACCAGGTTCAGGCCACCGACGACCAGACGGTCGTCAGCCAGAACCTTAAGCACCTTACCGCGCTTGCCTTTGTCTTTGCCGGCGATCACGATGATCTCGTCGTCACGACGAATCTTTTGCATGTCGGATCTCCTTACAGCACTTCTGGGGCGAGCGAGACGATCTTCATGAACTTCTCAGAGCGAAGTTCACGGGTCACTGGCCCAAAGATACGGGTGCCGATCGGCTCTTGCTTGTTGTTCAGCAGAACAGCAGCGTTGCCATCAAAGCGGATAATCGAGCCGTCAGCACGGCGAACGCCGTGACGGGTGCGGACTACAACAGCAGTCATCACCTGGCCTTTTTTCACCTTACCGCGAGGAATTGCTTCCTTCACGGTAACTTTGATGATGTCACCGATAGCTGCGTAACGACGATGGGAGCCACCAAGCACCTTGATGCACATAACGCGACGAGCGCCGCTGTTATCGGCCACATCGAGCATGGATTGAGTCTGAATCATATAATTTCTCCGACCCCTAGCCCTTAGACTTCCACAGCGCGTTCGATAACCTCGACCAGCGCCCAAGACTTGGTCTTGGCCAGCGGACGGGTCTCACGGATGGAGACCTTGTCGCCGATGTGGCACTGGTTGGTTTCGTCGTGCGCGTGCAGCTTAGTCGAACGCTTAACGTATTTACCGTAGATCGGGTGCTTGACGCGACGCTCGATCAGAACGGTGATGGTCTTGTCCATTTTGTCGCTGACAACACGGCCAGTCAGCGTACGGACGGTCTTTTCGGCTTCAGCCATGATCACTTACCTGCCTGCTGGTTGAGCACAGTTTTCACACGAGCGATATCGCGCTTAACTTGCGAGAGCAGGTGAGACTGCCCCAACTGGCCAGTTGCTTTCTGCATGCGCAGATTGAACTGGTCGCGCAGCAGGCCGAGCAGTTGCTCGTTCAGCTGCTGTGCGGATTTTTCACGAAGTTCATTCGCTTTCATCACATCACCGTCCGTTTAACAAAGGAGGTGGCGAGAGGCAGCTTTGCAGCAGCCAGGGCGAAAGCCTCACGCGCCAGCTCTTCAGAAACACCCTCGATTTCATACAGGACCTTGCCTGGCTGAATCTGGGCAACCCAGTACTCGACGTTACCCTTACCTTTACCCATACGAACTTCGAGGGGCTTCTTGGAGATAGGCTTGTCCGGGAATACACGGATCCAGATCTTGCCGCCACGTTTTACGTGACGGGTCAGGGCACGACGTGCCGACTCGATCTGACGGGCGGTGAGACGACCGCGAGCAACAGACTTCAGCGCGAACTCGCCGAAGCTGACTTTGCTACCGCGCAGTGCCAGACCACGGTTGTGGCCGGTCATCTGCTTGCGGAACTTCGTACGCTTTGGTTGCAACATTTGGCGTACCCCTTACTTGGCAGCTTTTTTACGAGGCGCTGGTGCTTGCGGCTTCAGCTCTTCCTGGCGACCACCAATTACTTCGCCCTTGAAGATCCAAACCTTGACACCGATCACACCGTAGGTGGTGTGAGCTTCGTAGGTGGCATAGTCGATATCGGCACGCAGGGTGTGCAGTGGCACACGACCTTCGCGATACCATTCAGTACGTGCGATCTCAGCACCGCCGAGACGACCGCTCACCTGGATCTTGATGCCCTTGGCACCAATGCGCATGGCGTTCTGTACGGCGCGCTTCATGGCGCGACGGAACATGACGCGACGCTCCAGCTGCTGAGCTACGCTCTGCGCAACCAGCATACCGTCGAGCTCCGGCTTGCGGATCTCTTCGATATTGATGTGCACAGGCACACCCATTTGCTTGGTCAGGTCCTGACGCAGTTTTTCAACATCTTCACCTTTCTTCCCGATAACGATACCTGGACGAGCGGTGTGGATGGTGATGCGTGCGGTTTGGGCCGGACGATGGATATCGATACGGCTTACGGACGCGCTTTTTAGTTTGTCCTGGAGGTACTCACGCACGTTCAGATCTGCAAGCAGATAGTCCGCGTAAGTGCGACCGTCTGCGTACCAGACGGAGGTGTGCTCCTTGACGATTCCCAGGCGAATGCCAATGGGATGTACTTTCTGACCCATCTCTTCGACTCCGTTACTTGTCAGCAACCTTGACAGTGATATGGCAAGACCGCTTGACGATGCGATCAGCACGGCCCTTGGCACGTGGCATGATGCGCTTCAGCGAACGCCCTTCGTTGACGAAAACGGTGCTGACCTTCAGGTCATCAACGTCAGCGCCTTCGTTATGCTCGGCGTTGGCTACGGCCGACTCCAGCACTTTTTTCATGATCTCGGCGGCTTTCTTACTGCTGAAAGCCAGCAGGTTGAGCGCATCGCCCACCTTCTTCCCGCGGATCTGGTCGGCGACCAAGCGGGCTTTCTGGGCGGAGATTCGAGCGCCCGACAACTTAGCGGCTACTTCCATTTCCTAACCCCTTAACGCTTGGCTTTCTTGTCGGCCACGTGACCACGATAGGTACGGGTGCCGGCAAATTCGCCCAGTTTGTGACCGACCATGTCTTCGTTCACCAGAACTGGGACATGCTGACGACCGTTATGCACAGCGATGGTCAGACCGACCATTTGTGGCAGGATCATGGAACGGCGCGACCAGGTCTTAACTGGTTTGCGATCGTTCTTCTCCGCCGCCACTTCGATCTTCTTCAGTAGGTGAAGATCGATAAAAGGACCTTTTTTCAGAGAACGTGGCACTGTCGTATCCCTCTATTTACTTGCGACGACGGACGATCATGTTGTCGGTACGCTTATTACCACGAGTCTTCGCGCCCTTAGTCGGGAAGCCCCATGGCGATACCGGATGACGACCACCGGAGGTACGACCTTCACCACCACCATGTGGGTGGTCAACCGGGTTCATGGCAACACCACGAACGGTTGGGCGAACGCCACGCCAGCGTTTGGCACCGGCTTTACCCAGGGAACGCAGGCTGTGCTCGGAGTTCGAGACTTCGCCCAGCGTTGCACGGCATTCCGACAGCACTTTACGCATTTCGCCGGAACGCAGACGCAGGGTAACGTACACGCCTTCACGAGCGATCAGCTGAGCCGAAGCACCAGCGGAACGAGCGATCTGTGCACCCTTGCCTGGTTTCAGTTCGATACCGTGTACGGTCGAACCCACTGGGATGTTGCGCAGCTGCAGGGTGTTGCCTGGCTTGATTGGAGCCAGAGCGCCTGCGATCAGCTGGTCGCCAGCACTCACGCCTTTAGGGGCGATGATGTAGCGACGCTCGCCGTCTGCGTACAGCAGCAGAGCGATGTGAGCAGTACGGTTTGGATCGTATTCGATACGCTCGACAGTGGCAGCGATGCCATCTTTGTCGTTGCGACGGAAGTCGACCAGACGGTAATGCTGCTTATGACCACCACCTACGTGACGAGTAGTGATGCGGCCATTGTTGTTACGACCACCAGACTTCGATTTTTTCTCGAGCAGCGGTGCGTGAGGAGCGCCTTTGTGCAGCTCCTGGTTGACCACCTTGACCACAAAACGGCGGCCAGGGGAAGTCGGTTTGCATTTAACGATTGCCATGATGCACCCCTTCCTTACTCAGCACTGCTGCTGAAATCGAGATCTTGGCCTGGCTGAAGGGAGATAACTGCCTTCTTCCAGTCATTACGCTTGCCCAGACCGCGAGCGGTACGCTTGCTCTTACCCAGAACGTTCAGGGTAGTCACGCGCTCTACTTTCACGCTGAACAGGCTTTCGACGGCCTTCTTGATTTCCAGCTTGGTTGCGTCGGTCGCAACCTTGAAAACGAACTGGCCTTTTTTGTCTGCCAGAACCGTAGCCTTCTCGGAAACGTGCGGGCCAAGCAGAACTTTAAATACGCGTTCCTGGTTCATCCCAGCAGCTCCTCGAATTTCTTCACGGCCGACACGGTGATCAACACCTTGTCGTATGCGATCAGACTGACCGGATCGGAACCCTGCACGTCACGAACGTCGACGTGTGGCAGGTTGCGAGCAGCCAGGTACAGGTTCTGGTCAACAGCGTCAGACACGATCAGAACGTCGGTCAGGCTCAGGCCAGTCAGTTTGCTCAACAGGTCTTTGGTTTTCGGGGTTTCAACAGCGAAATCCTGAACAACGACCAGACGATCAGTACGCACCAGCTCAGCAAGGATGGAGCGCAGGGCTGCGCGGTACATCTTCTTGTTCAGCTTCTGGGAGTGATCCTGAGGACGAGCTGCGAAAGTGGTACCACCGCCACGCCAGATTGGGCTACGGATAGTACCGGCACGAGCACGGCCAGTACCTTTCTGACGCCATGGGCGCTTGCCGCCACCGGAAACGTCGGAACGGGTCTTCTGCTGCTTGCTACCTTGACGGCCGCCAGCCATGTAGGCCACGACTGCTTGGTGAACCAGCGTCTCGTTGAATTCGCCGCCAAATGTCAGTTCGGAAACTTCGATCGCTTGAGCGCCATTTACATTTAATTGCATGTCAGCTTCCCCTTAACCGCGAGCCTTGGCTGCTGGACGTACAACCACGTTGCCGCCAGTAGCGCCAGGAACAGCGCCCTTGACCAACAACAGATTGCGTTCAGCGTCCACGCGCACTACTTCCAGGGACTGCACGGTCACGCGCTCAGCGCCCATGTGACCGGACATTTTCTTGCCCTTGAATACACGACCAGGAGTCTGGCACTGGCCGATAGAGCCTGGAACGCGGTGGGATACGGAGTTACCGTGGGTGTTATCTTGCCCGCGGAAATTCCAACGCTTGATCGTACCGGCGAAGCCTTTACCCTTGGACTGACCGGTTACATCAACCAGTTGGCCAGCGGCGAAGATTTCAGCATTGATCAGATCGCCAGCCTTGTATTCGCCTTCTTCAAGACGGAATTCCAGGACGGTGCGACCAGCGGCAACGTTCGCCTTGGCGAAGTGACCCGCTTGAGCTGCTGTAACACGCGAAGCGCGACGCTCGCCGACAGTGACTTGCACTGCACGGTAGCCATCGGTTTCTTCAGTTTTGAACTGGGTGACGCGATTCGGCTCGATCTCGATGACCGTGACCGGAATGGAGACACCTTCTTCGGTGAAAATACGGGTCATACCGCATTTACGACCGACTACACCAATAGTCATGTTGTAAACCTCATGAGTGTACGGGGCTTTCACCCGCTATGGCCGCCCATTTCAGAGCGTTACACGACCAAGACCTGAGTCTTAGCCGAGGCTGATCTGCACTTCCACGCCTGCCGCAAGATCGAGCTTCATAAGAGCGTCAACGGTTTTATCCGTTGGCTGGACGATGTCCAGGACGCGCTTGTGAGTACGGATCTCGTACTGGTCACGCGCGTCTTTGTTGACGTGCGGGGAGACCAGAACGGTGAACCGCTCTTTACGAGTAGGCAGTGGAATTGGACCACGCACTTGAGCACCAGTACGTTTCGCGGTTTCCACGATTTCCTGGGTGGATTGGTCGATCAGGCGATGGTCAAAAGCCTTCAACCTGATACGGATTTGCTGATTTTGCATTGGATTTCAGACTCCGGCTGCTATTCCCACCGGGCGCAATACGCCCGTTAAAAGGAGGCGCAATTCTATAGACGCCCCCATAAGGTGTCAACCCAATAAAAAAGCCCCCGCTGAGCGGGGGCTTTTTCAAAGCATCGAAGCTATCTCAAAAGAGAAGCTTACTCGATGATTTTGGCTACAACGCCAGCACCAACGGTACGGCCGCCTTCGCGGATTGCGAAACGCAGACCGTCTTCCATTGCGATGGTTTTGATCAGAGTGACAGTCATCTGGATGTTGTCACCTGGCATTACCATTTCAACGCCTTCTGGCAGTTCGCAGTTACCGGTCACGTCAGTAGTACGGAAGTAGAACTGTGGACGGTAGCCTTTGAAGAACGGAGTGTGACGACCGCCTTCTTCCTTGCTCAGAACGTAAACTTCTGCGGTGAACTTGGTGTGCGGCTTGACCGAACCTGGCTTGACCAGAACCTGGCCACGCTCAACGTCGTCACGCTTGGTACCACGCAGCAGAACGCCGCAGTTCTCGCCAGCACGACCTTCGTCGAGCAGTTTGCGGAACATTTCAACACCGGTGCAGGTGGTGGTGGTGGTGTCACGCAGACCAACGATTTCCAGTGGGTCCTGGACCTTGACGATACCACGCTCGATACGACCGGTAACTACGGTACCGCGACCGGAGATCGAGAACACGTCTTCGATTGGCATCAGGAATGGCTGGTCGATAGCACGAACTGGCTCAGGGATGTAGGCATCCAGAGTTTCTACCAGCTTCTTGACAGCGGTAGTACCCATTTCGTTGTCGTCTTTGCCTTCCAGCGCCATACGAGCCGAACCGATGATGATCGGAGTGTCATCACCTGGGAAGTCGTAGGTGCTCAGCAGGTCGCGAACTTCCATCTCGACCAGTTCCAGCAGCTCAGCGTCGTCAACCAGGTCAGCCTTGTTCAGGAAGACCACGATGTACGGAACGCCTACCTGACGGGACAGCAGGATGTGCTCACGAGTTTGCGGCATCGGACCATCGGCAGCCGAGCAAACCAGGATCGCGCCGTCCATTTGGGCAGCACCGGTGATCATGTTCTTCACGTAGTCAGCGTGACCTGGGCAGTCAACGTGAGCGTAGTGACGAATGTTCGAGTTGTACTCAACGTGCGCGGTGTTGATGGTGATACCGCGAGCTTTCTCTTCTGGAGCGCTGTCGATCTTGTCGAATTCAACGACTGCGGAACCGAAAACTTCGGAGCAAACGCGAGTCAGAGCAGCGGTCAGAGTGGTTTTACCGTGGTCAACGTGACCGATGGTGCCAACGTTGACGTGAGGTAGGGAACGATCAAATTTTTCTTTAGCCACGACAATTAACTCCTTGCCTAAAGGGCTGGATTAGCCTTGTTTTTTAACGAGAGCTTCGACGATGTTCGACGGAGCTTCGGCGTACTTGGAAAACTCCATGGAGTAGCTCGCGCGACCCTGGGACATGGAGCGAACATCGGTCGCATAACCGAACATTTCACCCAGCGGCACTTCAGCGCGGATGACCTTGCCGGAGACCGAGTCTTCCATACCCTGGATCAGACCACGACGACGGTTCAGGTCACCCATCACGTCACCCATGTAGTCCTCAGGGGTTACTACTTCAACCTTCATGATCGGCTCAAGCACGACGCCCTTGCCCTTCTCACGCAGCTGCTTGGTCGCCATGGAGGCAGCCACCTTGAACGCCATCTCGTTAGAGTCGACGTCATGGTAGGAACCATCGAACACGGTAGCCTTCAGGCCGATCAGCGGATAGCCGGCAACAACGCCGTTCTTCATCTGCTCTTCGATACCCTTCTGGATAGCCGGGATGTATTCCTTAGGAACCACACCACCGACGACCTCGTTGGCAAACACCAGACCTTCAGTGATATTGCCTTTTTCATCCACTTCAGCCGGAGCGAAGCGAATCCAGCAATGGCCGAACTGGCCACGGCCACCGGACTGACGAACGAACTTGCCTTCGATCTCGCAGCCAACGGTGATCTTCTCGCGGTACGAAACCTGCGGCTTGCCGATGTTGGCCTCGACGTTGAACTCGCGCTTCATGCGGTCAACGAGGATGTCCAGGTGCAGCTCACCCATACCGGAGATAATGGTCTGGCCGGTTTCTTCGTCGGTCTTGACGCGGAACGACGGGTCTTCCTGGGCCAGCTTGCCCAGTGCGATACCCATCTTCTCCTGGTCAGCCTTGGTTTTCGGCTCTACAGCAACCGAAATTACCGGCTCAGGGAAGTCCATACGCTCGAGGATGATCGGCTTGTCGATATCGCACAGGGTGTCACCGGTGGTGACGTCCTTCATACCGATCAGAGCAGCGATGTCGCCCGCACGTACTTCCTTGATTTCGTCACGCTGGTTGGCGTGCATCTGCACCATACGACCAACGCGTTCTTTCTTGCCTTTTACCGAGTTGATGACGGAGTCACCGGAGCTCAGGAAGCCGGAGTAGACGCGAACGAAGGTCAGAGTACCCACGAATGGGTCGGTAGCGATCTTGAACGCCAGAGCCGAGAACGGCTCGTTGTCGTCCGCATGACGCTCGTCGACGATTTCGTTGTCGTCAGTGCTGTCCGGATGAACGCCCTTGATCGCAGGGATCTCGGTCGGAGCCGGCAGGTAGTCGATAACGGCGTCGAGAACCAGCGGAACGCCCTTGTTCTTGAACGAGGAACCGCAGACCGCAGGAACGATCTCGCTCGCCAGGGTACGGGCGCGCAGACCAGCCTTGATCTCTTCGACGGTCAAGTCACCTTCTTCAAGGTACTTGTTCATCAGCTCTTCGTTGGCCTCGGCAGCTGCCTCGACCATGTTGTTGCGCCACTCGTTGGCCAGCTCGACCATATCGGCAGGAATCTCTTCCTCGCGATAGGTGGTGCCCTTGTCATCGTCGTTCCAGTAGATGGCTTTCATCTTGATCAGGTCGACCTGACCCTGGAAGTTCTCTTCAGAACCGATCGCCAGCTGAACAGGAACCGGGGTGTGACCCAGGCGGTTCTTGATCTGGCCGACAACGCGCAGGAAGTTGGCACCGGCACGGTCCATCTTGTTCACGTAGACAACACGTGGAACACCGTACTTGTTGGCCTGACGCCATACGGTTTCGGACTGAGGCTCAACACCGGAAGTACCGCAGAACACAACGACAGCGCCGTCGAGTACGCGCAGCGAACGCTCTACTTCGATGGTGAAGTCTACGTGGCCGGGGGTGTCGATCACGTTCACACGATAGTTATCGTACTGACCGCGCGAGCCTTTCCAGAAAGTGGTTACGGCAGCGGAGGTAATGGTAATACCCCGCTCCTGCTCCTGCACCATCCAGTCGGTGGTCGCAGCGCCGTCATGAACCTCACCCATCTTGTGGCTGAGGCCTGTGTAGAACAGGATCCGCTCGGTAGTGGTGGTCTTGCCCGCGTCAACGTGGGCACAGATACCAATGTTACGGTAGCGGTTGATTGCAGTAGTACGAGCCATAAAGCCCTCGCAAAATTAGTGACGCTAAAATTAGAAGCGGTAGTGCGAGAAAGCCTTGTTGGCTTCAGCCATACGGTGCACGTCTTCACGCTTCTTAACTGCAGCACCTTTACCTTCGGCAGCATCCAGCAGTTCGCCAGCCAAACGCAGAGCCATGGACTTCTCGCCGCGCTTGCGGGCGAAGTCTACCAACCAACGCATTGCCAGAGCATTACGGCGCGAAGGACGAACTTCTACCGGAACCTGGTAAGTAGCACCACCAACGCGGCGCGACTTCACTTCGACCAGCGGAGCGATGGCGTCGAGTGCTTTTTCGAAGAGTTCCAGGGGATCGGTACCGGCCTTGCGTGCCTTCACGGTATCCAGAGCACCGTAAACGATACGCTCGGCAACGGCCTTCTTGCCGCTTTCCATTACGTGGTTCATGAACTTGGCGAGAATCTGCGATCCGTACTTAGGATCGTCGAGAATCTCACGTTTGGCTGCTACGCGACGTCTTGGCATGATAAGCCCTCAAACGGTCTTCAGGTTAGCTCGGGACAACACACCCAAAGGTGCTCATGCCCGACCTTACTCTTATCGACTCAATAAAATTAGAAACTGCAAACGACCAATTACTTCGGACGCTTGGTACCGTACTTCGAACGACCCTGGTTACGGCCTTTAACGCCGGAGGTATCCAGAGAGCCGCGAACGGTGTGGTAACGAACACCTGGCAAGTCTTTTACACGACCGCCACGGATCAGAACCACGCTGTGCTCTTGCAGGTTGTGGCCTTCACCACCGATGTACGAGGAAACCTCGAAACCGTTGGTCAGACGCACACGGCATACTTTACGCAGTGCCGAGTTAGGTTTTTTCGGCGTAGTGGTGTACACACGGGTGCACACGCCACGACGTTGCGGGCAGTTCTGCAGCGCAGGAACGTCGGATTTCTCGACGATACGCTTACGCGGCTGACGTACCAGCTGGTTGATAGTTGCCATCTACTAGCTCCACTGTTGTCTTGCGACGCTATTGTCGACAAGAAAGCAAAATGACAGGAACGGATCCCCGCCAAATTTAGGGGTACAAGAGTCTAAAGAGGATCTTGTCCCCAGTCAAGACGAGGCCCCGGCCTCCCCTCCCCGCTCATCGTGACGAAAAACGTCACGCCAGGCGGGAAGAGGCTACCAGGGCCTCACTCTGTTACTACCGCAGAACTCAGTTACCGCTCGAGTTCAGCGCTTCGGTCAGTGCAGCTTCCACTTCACTGGCGCTTACGCGCAGCGGTTTGTCCAGATCACGGCGACGCTTGCGCTCGCTGTGGTAGGCCAGACCGGTACCGGCCGGGATCAGACGACCCACGACCACGTTTTCCTTCAGGCCGCGCAGGTAGTCGCGCTTGCCGGTAACGGCCGCTTCGGTCAGTACGCGGGTAGTCTCCTGGAAGGAGGCCGCGGAGATGAACGACTCGGTCGACAACGACGCCTTGGTGATACCCAGCAACACACGGGTGAACTTGGAAATGAACTTGTCTTCCGTGGCCAGGCGCTCGTTTTCCACGAGTACCTGGGTCAGTTCCATCTGGTCGCCCTTGATGAAGCTGGAGTCGCCCGATTCGGTGATCTCAACCTTGCGCAGCATCTGACGCAGAATCGTCTCGATGTGTTTGTCGTTGATCTTCACGCCTTGCAGGCGGTAAACGTCCTGGATCTCGTTGACGATGTACTTGGCCAGCGCGCTCACACCCAGCAGACGCAGGATGTCGTGCGGATCGCTCGGACCGTCGGAGATAACTTCGCCGCGGTTGACCTGTTCACCTTCGAAGACGTTCAGGTGACGCCACTTCGGAATCAGCTCTTCGTACGGATCGCTACCGTCGTTCGGAGTGATGACCAGACGACGCTTGCCCTTGGTCTCTTTACCGAACGCGATGGTGCCGCTGACTTCAGCCAGGATCGACGCCTCTTTCGGACGACGGGCTTCGAACAGGTCGGCAACACGCGGCAGACCACCGGTGATGTCACGGGTCTTCGAAGTTTCCTGCGGAATACGAGCGATAACGTCACCGATCGCGATCCGCGCACCGTCCGCCACACCGACCAGGGCGTTGGCTGGCAGGAAGTACTGAGCGATAACGTCAGTGCCTGGCAGCAACAGGTCCTTGCCGTTGTCGTCGACCATCTTCACCGCAGGACGCATGTCCTTACCGGCTGCAGGACGATCCTTGACGTCGAGTACTTCAATGTTGGTCATACCGGTCAATTCGTCGGTCTGACGCTTGATCGTGATGCCTTCTTCCATGCCCACGTAGGTCACGGTACCTTTCATTTCGGTAACGATCGGGTGAGTGTGCGGGTCCCACTTGGCCACGATGGCACCAGCGTCGACCTTGTCGCCTTCCTTCACCGAAATCACCGCACCGTACGGCAGCTTGTAGCGCTCGCGCTCACGACCGAAGTCGTCGGCAATCGCCAGCTCACCGGAACGGGATACCGCCACCAGGTGACCGTCGACACGCTCCACGTGCTTCAGGTTGTGCAGACGAACGGTACCGCCGTTCTTCACCTGGACGCTGTCGGCAGCCGAGGTCCGGCTCGCCGCACCACCGATGTGGAACGTACGCATGGTCAGCTGGGTACCCGGCTCACCGATGGACTGGGCAGCGATAACGCCGACCGCTTCACCGATGTTCACCAGGTGCCCACGAGCCAGGTCGCGACCGTAGCACTTGGCGCAGATGCCGTAGCGGGTTTCGCAGCTGATCGGCGACCGCACAACCACTTCGTCGATGCTGTTCAGCTCGATGAACTCGACCCACTTCTCGTCAACCAGGGTGCCAGCTGGGACGATGACGTCCTCGGTGCCCGGCTTGAATACGTCACGGGCGATCACTCGACCCAGAACGCGTTCACCCAACGGCTCGACCACGTCACCGCCTTCAATGTGCGGCGTCATGACCAGGCCCTGCTCGGTGCCACAGTCAACCTCGGTCACGACCAGGTCCTGTGCCACGTCAACCAGACGACGAGTCAGGTAACCGGAGTTCGCGGTTTTCAACGCGGTATCCGCCAGACCCTTACGAGCACCGTGAGTCGAGATGAAGTACTGGAGTACGCTCAGACCTTCACGGAAGTTCGCCGTGATCGGCGTTTCGATGATGGAACCGTCCGGCTTGGCCATCAGGCCACGCATACCGGCCAGCTGACGGATCTGTGCTGCGGAACCCCGCGCACCCGAGTCAGCCATCATGTACATCGAGTTGAAGGATTCCTGGTCAACGGTTTCACCGTGACGGTCGACAACCTTTTCTTTCGAGAGGTTGGCCATCATCGCCTTGGAAACTTCGTCGTTCGCCTTGGACCACAAGTCGATGACCTTGTTGTACTTCTCGCCCTGGGTTACCAGGCCGGAGGCGTACTGGCTCTCGATCTCCTTCACTTCGTCGGTGGCAGCACCGATGATGCGGGCTTTCTCATCCGGGATAACGAAGTCGTTAACACCGATGGAAACACCAGAGATGGTCGAGTAGGCAAAACCGGTGTACATCAGCTGGTCAGCGAAGATCACCGTCTCTTTCAGACCCACCACGCGATAGCACTGGTTGATCAGCTTGGAGATCGCCTTTTTCTTCATCGGCAGGTTGACGACGTCGAACGACAGGCCTTTCGGAACCACCTGGAACAGCAGCGCACGGCCGACAGTGGTGTCGACGATACGGGTGTTCTGGACGCTGTTGCCGTCACGGTCGTTCACGGTTTCGGTGATACGGACCTTGATCTTGGCGTGCAGCGCGGCTTCGCCGGCGCGGAATACGCGGTCGACTTCCTGCAGGTCGGCGAACACGCGACCTTCGCCCTTGGCGTTGATCGCTTCACGGGTCATGTAGTACAGACCCAGTACCACGTCCTGCGACGGAACGATGATCGGCTCACCGTTGGCTGGCGACAGAATGTTGTTGGTCGACATCATCAGCGCGCGCGCTTCCAGCTGGGCTTCCAGCGTCAGCGGCACGTGCACGGCCATCTGGTCACCGTCGAAGTCGGCGTTGTACGCAGCACAGACCAGAGGGTGCAGCTGGATAGCCTTACCTTCGATCAGTACCGGTTCAAAGGCCTGGATACCCAGACGGTGAAGGGTCGGTGCACGGTTGAGCAGTACGGGGTGTTCGCGAATCACTTCGGCGAGAACGTCCCAGACCTCTGGCAGTTCGCGCTCGACCATCTTCTTGGCAGCCTTGATGGTGGTCGCCAGACCACGCATTTCCAGCTTGCCGAAAATGAACGGCTTGAACAGTTCGAGGGCCATCTTCTTCGGCAGACCGCACTGATGCAGACGCAGGGTCGGACCTACGGTAATTACCGAACGGCCGGAGTAGTCAACGCGCTTGCCGAGCAGGTTCTGACGGAAACGACCCTGTTTACCCTTGATCATGTCGGCCAGGGATTTCAGAGGACGCTTGTTCGAACCGGTGATGGCGCGACCGCGACGACCGTTGTCCAGCAGGGCGTCAACGGCTTCCTGCAGCATGCGCTTTTCGTTGCGCACGATGATGTCAGGCGCGGACAGATCCAGCAGGCGCTTGAGACGGTTGTTACGGTTGATCACCCGACGATACAGATCGTTGAGGTCGGAAGTCGCGAAGCGACCGCCATCCAGTGGCACCAGTGGACGCAGGTCTGGCGGCAGAACCGGCAGAACGGTCAACACCATCCACTCTGGCAGGTTGCCGGAGCCCTGGAAGGCCTCCATCAACTTCAGACGCTTGGACAGCTTCTTGATCTTGGTTTCCGAGTTGGTTTGCGGAATCTCTTCGCGCAGACGGCCAATCTCGTGCTCCAGGTCGATCGCGTGCAGCAGCTCGCGGACAGCCTCGGCACCCATGCGGGCGTCGAAGTCGTCACCGAACTCTTCGAGGGCTTCGAAGTACTGCTCGTCGTTCAGCAGTTGGCCTTTTTCCAGGGTGGTCATGCCCGGGTCGATAACGACATAGCTCTCGAAGTAGAGAACGCGCTCGATATCACGCAGGGTCATATCCATCAGCAGGCCGATACGGGACGGCAGGGACTTCAGGAACCAGATGTGGGCAACCGGCGAAGCCAGTTCGATGTGCGCCATGCGCTCACGACGAACCTTGGCCAGGGCGACTTCCACGCCGCACTTCTCGCAGATCACGCCACGATGTTTCAAGCGCTTGTACTTACCGCACAGGCACTCGTAATCCTTGACCGGGCCAAAGATCTTGGCGCAGAACAGGCCGTCACGCTCAGGTTTGAACGTACGGTAGTTGATGGTTTCCGGCTTTTTAACTTCACCGAACGACCACGAACGGATCATCTCAGGCGAGGCCAATCCGATACGGATGGCGTCGAACTCTTCGACTTGACCCTGGTTTTTCAGCAAATTCAGTAGGTCTTTCAAGGCCTTTCCTCCTGGCGGAGCAGAGAGCGGGCTGATACAGCCCCGCTCTCGATCGCGTCACGTGTTATTCGGTTTCCAGATCGATATCGATGCCGAGGGAACGAATTTCCTTGATCAACACGTTGAAGGACTCGGGCATGCCCGGCTCCATACGGTGATCGCCGTCCACGATGTTCTTGTACATCTTGGTCCGACCGTTCACATCGTCCGACTTCACTGTGAGCATTTCCTGCAGAGTGTAGGCAGCACCGTATGCTTCCAGTGCCCAGACCTCCATCTCCCCGAAACGCTGACCACCGAACTGCGCCTTACCACCCAGCGGCTGCTGGGTAACCAGGCTGTACGAACCGGTAGAACGAGCGTGCATCTTGTCGTCTACCAAGTGGTTCAGTTTGAGCATGTACATGTAGCCAACGGTGACCGGACGCTCGAACTTGTTGCCGGTACGGCCGTCGAACAGCTGCATCTGGCCGCTCTCTGGCAGGTCAGCCAGTTTCAGCATGGCCTTGATTTCAACTTCCTTGGCACCGTCGAACACTGGGGTGGCCATAGGTACGCCGCCCTTGAGGTTCTTCGCCAGGTCCAGGATTTCCTGGTCGGAGAAGCTGTCCAGCTCTTCGTTGCGACCGCCGATCTCGTTGTAGATCTCGTGCAGGAACTTGCGCAGGTCAGCGACCTTGCGCTGCTCCTCGAGCATGCGGTTGATCTTCTCGCCCAGGCCCTTGGCCGCGAGGCCCAGGTGGGTTTCGAGGATCTGACCGACGTTCATACGCGAAGGTACGCCCAGCGGGTTGAGAACCACGTCGACCGGAGTACCGTTGGCGTCGTGCGGCATGTCTTCGACCGGCATGATCACGGAGACCACACCCTTGTTACCGTGACGACCGGCCATCTTGTCGCCCGGCTGGATGCGACGACGGATTGCCAGGTAGACCTTGACGATCTTCAGTACACCCGGAGCCAGGTCATCGCCCTGCTGCAGCTTGCGCTTCTTGTCTTCGAACTTGTCGTCCAGCAGACGGCGGCGATCGACGATGTAGGCCTGAGCCTTTTCGAGCTGCTCGTTCAGAGCGTCTTCGGTCATGCGCAGCTTGAACCACTGGCCGTGCTCGAGACCGTCGAGAACCTCGTTGGTGATCTCCTGGCCTTTCTTCAGGCCAGCGCCGCCTTCGACGGTGTGACCGACCAGAGCGGAACGCAGACGTTCGAAGGTCGCGCCTTCAACGATACGGAACTCCTCGTTGAGGTCTTTGCGGATCTCGTCGAGCTGGCTCTTCTCGATGGACAGGGCACGGCTGTCACGCTCGACGCCATCACGGGTGAAGACCTGTACGTCGATGACGGTACCCTTGGTGCCGGTCGGCACGCGCAGGGAGGTGTCCTTAACGTCGCTGGCCTTCTCACCGAAGATCGCGCGCAGCAGTTTTTCTTCCGGAGTCAGCTGGGTCTCGCCTTTCGGAGTGACCTTGCCCACCAGGATGTCGCCCGGGCCGACTTCGGCGCCGACGTAGACGATACCGGCTTCGTCCAGCTTGTTCAGCGCAGCCTCACCCACGTTCGGGATGTCCGCGGTGATTTCTTCTGGGCCGAGCTTGGTGTCACGGGCCACACAGGTCAGTTCCTGGATGTGGATCGTGGTGAAGCGGTCTTCCTGAACAACGCGTTCCGACAGGCAGATGGAGTCTTCGAAGTTGAAGCCGTTCCACGCCATGAAGGCGATGCGCATGTTCTGGCCCAGGGCCAGTTCACCCATGTCGGTGGACGGACCGTCGGCCATGATGTCGCTGCGCTGAACGCGATCACCCTTGCTCACCAGCGGACGCTGGTTGATGCAGGTGTTCTGGTTCGAGCGGGTGTATTTGGTCAGGTTGTAGATGTCGACACCGGCTTCGCCTGGTTCAACTTCGTCATCGGCAACACGAACCACGATACGGCTGGCATCGACGGAGTCGATCACGCCGCCACGACGAGCCACGACGCACACGCCGGAGTCACGGGCCACGTTGCGCTCCATGCCGGTACCGACCAGCGGCTTGTCGGCACGCAGGGTAGGTACGGCCTGACGCTGCATGTTCGAACCCATCAACGCACGGTTGGCGTCGTCGTGCTCGAGGAACGGAATCAGCGACGCAGCGACCGAAACGACCTGCTTCGGCGAAACGTCCATCAGGGTGACGTCTTCCGGCGCCTTGACGGTGAATTCGTTCAGGTGACGAACGGCTACCAGCTCATCGACCAGCACTTTCTGCTCGTTCATGGTCGCCGAAGCCTGCGCGATCACGTGATCGGCTTCCTCGATGGCGGACAGGAACACGATGTCGTCGGTGACCACACCCTCTTTCACCACGCGGTACGGGCTCTCCAGGAAGCCGTACTGGTTGGTGCGGGCATAGGCCGCCAGGGAGTTGATCAGACCGATGTTCGGACCTTCAGGGGTTTCGATCGGGCATACGCGACCGTAGTGGGTCGGGTGTACGTCACGAACTTCGAAGCCCGCGCGCTCACGGGTCAGACCACCTGGGCCGAGTGCGGAAACACGGCGCTTGTGGGTGATCTCGGAGAGCGGGTTGTTCTGGTCCATGAACTGCGACAGCTGGCTGGAACCGAAGAACTCCTTCACCGCCGCAGCCACTGGCTTGGCGTTGATCAGGTCCTGCGGCATCAGGCCTTCGCTTTCGGCCATCGACAGGCGTTCCTTGACCGCGCGCTCTACACGCACCAGGCCAACGCGGAACTGGTTCTCGGCCATCTCGCCGACGCAGCGGACGCGACGGTTACCCAGGTGGTCGATGTCGTCGACGATGCCCTTGCCGTTACGGATGTCGACCAGGGTCTTGAGAACCTCGACGATATCTTCCTTGCACAGCACGCCCGAACCTTCGATCTCGGTACGACCGATACGACGGTTGAACTTCATGCGGCCGACGGCGGACAGGTCGTAACGCTCGGCGCTGAAGAACAGGTTGTTGAACAGGGTCTCGGCGGCATCCTTGGTTGGCGGCTCGCCAGGACGCATCATGCGATAGATCTCGACCAGCGCTTCCAGTTGGTTGCTGGTGGAGTCGATCTTCAGGGTATCGGAGATGAACGGGCCGCAGTCGATATCGTTGGTGTACAACGTTTCGATGCGAACGACCTGGGCCTTGGCCATCTTGGCCAGCAGCTCGGTGCTCAGCTCGGTGTTGCATTCAGCCAGGATTTCACCGGTGGCCGGGTGCACGATAGCCTTGGCGGTAGTACGGCCGATGACGTAGTCCAGCGGTACTTCCAGCTCTTTGACACCGGCTTTTTCCAGCTGGTTGATGTGACGAGCGGTGATACGACGGCCCTGCTCGACAATAACCTTGCCGTTGCCATCCTGGATGTCGAGGACAGCGATCTCACCACGCAGGCGCTGAGGCACCAGTTCCAGGCTCAGGCTCTCGCCCTTAACGTGGAATACGTTGGTGGTGTAGAAGGCGTCGAGGACTTCTTCGGTGCTGTAGCCCAGCGCGCGCAGCAGCACGGAAGCTGGCAGCTTGCGACGACGGTCGATACGGACGAACACGCAGTCTTTCGGGTCGAACTCGAAGTCCAGCCACGAACCGCGGTAAGGAATGATACGAGCCGAGTACAGCAGTTTGCCGGAGCTGTGCGTCTTGCCGCGGTCGTGGTCGAAGAACACGCCCGGGGAACGGTGCAGCTGGGAAACGATTACGCGCTCGGTACCGTTGATAACGAAGGTACCGTTCTCAGTCATCAGGGGGATTTCACCCATGTAGACTTCTTGCTCTTTGATGTCCTTGATCGCTTTGTTCGACGATTCTTTGTCGAAAATGATCAGGCGCACTTTCACCCGCAGCGGAACCGCGTAGGTCACACCGCGCAATACGCATTCCTTGACGTCAAAGGCCGGTTCGCCCAAACGATAGCCAACGTACTCCAGAGCAGCGTTGCCGGAGTAGCTGATGATCGGGAAAACGGATTTGAAGGCCGCATGCAGACCGACGTCACGGAACTGGTCCTTGGTCGCGCCCGCCTGCAAGAATTCGCGATACGAATCCAGCTGGATAGCCAGGAGGTACGGTACGTCCATGACGTCCGGCAACTTGCTAAAGTCCTTGCGGATACGTTTTTTCTCAGTATATGAGTAAGCCATCAGCGTTCCCCAGCTTGGTCACCTGCTTGTTTGGCCTCTCCCGACGGGAGCAGCCAGAAAATCTTGCAGACCCCTTGGTCTGCGCCACCGCCTCGGGTGGGTGAAGCACGTTAGAGGCGCCGGCCGAGCCGGCCGCCAATAACGGAAAAAGGCCGGTGGCAAAAGCCACCAGCCATCAGCCTTTCGCTTAACGCTTGGGCCGGAGACGCAAGGTCTGAGCTTACTTGAGCTCGACTTTGGCGCCTGCTTCTTCCAGCTTCTTCTTGGCGTCTTCAGCAGCTTCTTTCGAAACGCCTTCAGCAACGACCTGAGGAGCGCCGTCAACTTTCTCTTTGGCTTCTTTCAGGCCCAGACCGGTCAGTTCACGAACAGCCTTGATGACGTTGACTTTCTTGTCGCCAGCTTCAACCAGGACAACGTTGAACTCGGTTTGCTCTTCAGCAGCAGCGGCAGCAACAGCTGGGCCAGCGGCAACAGCGGCAGCAGCGGTAACGCCGAAGGTTTCTTCCATCGCTTTGATCAGCTCAACGATTTCCACTACGGATTTCTGGCCGATCGCTTCGATGATTTGTTCGTTAGTCAGAGACATGACTCAATTCCTGAATTGGGGGACAGCCTGCAAGGCCATCGAAATAAACAAAAATACGCGAGAGATGAAACGCTCAGCCTCAGGCTGCAGCAGCTTCCTTCTGGTCGCGAATTGCCGCCAGAGTACGAGCCAGCTTGCTGGTAGCGCCTTGGATCACGCTCATCAGCTGTGCGATTGCTTCGTCGCGGGTCGGCAGAGTTGCCAGTACGTCGATCTGATTGGCTGCGAGGAACTTGCCCTCGAACGCAGCTGCCTTGATCTCGAACTTGTCCTGACCCTTGGCGAACTCTTTGAAGATACGGGCAGCAGCGCCCGGATGTTCGTTGGAGAACGCGATCAGGGTCGGGCCGGTGAACACGTCGTTGAGGACACTGTATTGAGTGTCGGCAACGGCGCGCTTGAGCAGGGTGTTACGTACGACACGTACGTATACGCCAGCTTCACGAGCCTCTTTACGGAGTCCGGTCATTGCGCCTACTGTTACGCCACGGGCATCAGCCACGACAGCGGACAGAGCGACTTTGGCAGCCTCGTTGACTTCAGCGACGATGGCCTTCTTGTCTTCGAGATTAATTGCCACGGGTTTAACTCCTGCTTGTTACCGTTTCACCAGGCCAGAGCCTGATGTCGTTTTGGTGTCTGATTCGGTAAGGAACCGGGAGCACCATCTGCGTAGGCTTGAGGTTTAAGGCTTGCGCCGCCTACGGTCTTGGATAGCCCCCGCCAGGCAGGGACCCCAATTTTTCAATGGGTGCAATCGCTTGCACCCACGCGTGTCTTACGCGTCCAGCGAGCTCTGGTCGATGACCAGACCTGGGCCCATGGTGGTGCTCAGGGTAACGCGCTTGACGTAGATACCTTTCGCGGAAGCCGGCTTGATACGCTTCAGGTCAGCGATCAGGGCTTCAACGTTTTCCTTCAGCTTGACGGCGTCGAAGCCGATCTTGCCAACGGAAGTGTGAATGATACCGTTCTTGTCGGTGCGGTAGCGAACCTGACCGGCCTTGGCGTTCTTGACGGCGGAAGCGACGTCAGGAGTTACGGTACCGACTTTCGGGTTAGGCATCAGGCCACGTGGACCCAGAACCTGACCCAGTTGACCTACAACGCGCATTGCATCCGGGGAAGCAATGACTACGTCGTAGTTCAGGTCGCCGCCTTTCATTTCGGCAGCCAGGTCGTCCATACCAACGCGGTCGGCGCCGGCAGCCAGAGCAGCTTCAGCAGCTGGGCCCTGGGTGAACACGGCAACGCGAACGGTTTTGCCAGTGCCGTGTGGTAGCACGGTAGCGCTACGTACGACCTGGTCGGATTTACGTGGGTCAACGCCCAGGTTTACAGCAACGTCAAAGGACTCGCTGAACTTGACAGTCGACAGCTCGGTCAGCAGAGCAGCGGCGTCTACAAAGCTGTAGGCCTTGCCTGCTTCGATTTTGCCGGCAATAGCCTTTTGGCGCTTGGTCAGCTTAGCCATTACACACCCTCCACGTTAAGGCCCATGCTACGAGCAGAACCGGCGATGGTACGCACGGCTGCATCCAGGTCAGCTGCAGTCAGATCAGCGTTTTTGGTTTTCGCGATCTCTTCCAGCTGAGCACGGGTAACGGTTCCAACCTTAACGGTGTTCGGACGAGCGGAACCGCTGGTCAGGCCGGCGGCCTTTTTCAGCAGAACCGAAGCCGGGGTGGACTTGGTTTCGAAAGTGAAGCTGCGGTCACTGTAGACAGTGATGATCACTGGAGTCGGCAGACCCGCTTCCTGACCCTGGGTACGGGCGTTGAAAGCCTTGCAGAATTCCATGATGTTCACACCGTGTTGACCCAGTGCTGGACCAACGGGTGGGCTTGGGTTGGCCTGGCCGGCCTTAACTTGCAGCTTGATGTAAGCCTGAATCTTCTTAGCCATGAGCTACTCCAAAATCGGGTACGAACGCCAGTTGGCTCCCCGGATGACTTGCGTTTTATCCCAGTGACGACAAAACCCCACAGCCTAAGACTGTGGGGTTGGGATGCTTGCCCAGCTAGACCTTCTCGACCTGGCTGAACTCCAGCTCCACCGGAGTAGAGCGACCGAAAATGAGCACTGCGACCTGGATCCGGCTCTTTTCGTAGTTGACCTCTTCGACCGTACCGTTGAAATCTGCGAACGGACCGTCGGTAACACGTACCACTTCGCCCGGCTCGAACAGAGTCTTCGGTTTCGGCTTGTCGCTGCCGTCAGCGACACGACGCAGAATGGCCTCGGCCTCTTTGTCGGTGATCGGCGCAGGCTTGTCGGCAGTACCGCCGATGAAACCCATTACCCGAGGAGTATCCTTGACCAAGTGCCAAGTACCCTCGTTCATGTCCATCTGTACCAGGACGTAGCCAGGGAAGAACTTGCGCTCGCTCTTGCGCTTCTGGCCATTACGCATTTCCACTACTTCTTCAGTAGGGACCAGAATTTCGCCGAAGCCATCTTCCATGCCTGCCAGCTTTACTCGCTCGATCAACGAGCGCATGACATGCTTCTCGTAACCGGAGTAAGCATGCACAACGTACCAACGCTTAGCCACGGGACACCCTTAGCCAACAATCAAGGAAACAATCCAGCCGAGCAGGGAGTCGAGACCCCACAGCAACAGCGCCATAACCAGAACAACAGCCACTACAATCAGAGTGGTCTGAGTGGTTTCCTGGCGAGTCGGCCATACGACTTTACGGATCTCGGTGCGGGCTTCCTTGACCAGTACGAAGAACGACTTGCCCTTGGCGGTCTGCAGGCCCACATAGGCAGCAACAGCAGCAATGACAAGCAGAGCGAGTACACGGTACAGGACCGGCGAACCAGCATAGTACTGATTGCCGACAACCCCAACCACCACCAGAGCGACTACGACGAGCCACTTGAGAAGATCTAAGCGAGAGCCTTGGGCTTCAGTGTTGGAGGTCATCTACAGGATCCTGTGAAAAGAAAGCCAGACACATCGAGTGAATCTGGCAGGTCAGGAGGGAATCGAACCCCCAACCTACGGTTTTGGAGACCGTCGCTCTGCCAATTGAGCTACTGACCTAAAACTTGAATCAGGCCGACCATTATGCCGACCAGACAGAGACATTGCAACAACTACAACCACTTAAAACAAAGGCGGATATTTGCATATCCGCCTTGTCTGTATGGAGCTCTTGAGCGGATTTGAACCGCTGACCTCACCCTTACCAAGGGTGTGCTCTACCAACTGAGCTACAAGAGCGAAACACTTTGCACAACCAGCAAAACTTGGAGCGGGTAGCGGGAATCGAACCCGCATCATCAGCTTGGAAGGCTGAGGTTCTACCACTAAACTATACCCGCGGAGCCTGCTGCTTCCGCTGAAATTATGGTGGAGGGAGAAGGATTCGAACCTTCGAAGTCTGAGACGTCAGATTTACAGTCTGATCCCTTTGGCCGCTCGGGAACCCCTCCAATGTGAGGCGCATTCTACATCATGCTGAACCTCTGTCAAGCAATTTCTCATTTAAAATTATGAGGTTAGTTGCATTGACGCTGCTTCGTGGCTAATTCCTCAAGAGGTCTTCGCTGCGGAGCGGGCGCCATTCTATGCAAACTATTCGACACCTGCAATACCCTCGCACAACATTATTTTATGTTTTAACTCATTGAATTCCTTAGCAAGATTCTGCAGCTGCGCATCATCCAGCAAACGCCGGCTCTCGGGCGCGACACGGACCCAGTATCCAGAGGAATCGGGAACATTCACGCGCTGCACCCGTGCCTTGATATCCATGCCTTGCAGACGCTGCAGAATCGACTGGGCGACCTCCTGGCGCTGCACGCCACCCAGGTACAGACATTCGGACTCGTTTTCCTGATCCCTTGCCGCTGTTTTACGAGCGCCCGCGTTATCCGACTCGCTCAGCAGCTGGATATCCTGGTGAGCACTGCGGTAGAGCGACAGAGGGGCTACCTCTTTCGCCTTCAGGGGAGCCTCCTGCTGGTGCCAGACGTAATAGACACCATTGAGCACCAACAACAGCAGAAACAACCAACGCATAGAGACCTCAACTCAACGGGCAGGCTATCGCCAGGCCGACAAATACCAGGTCCGGAACCCAACGGGCGCCAGGCACCATCTCGCGAATCAGGGCCGCGTCACCGCCCGTGAGGAACACCTTGAATTCCTCCCCCCAATACTCCCGAGCCTGCTGCAACTGAGTCAGGATAAATCCGCGCAACATCAGCAGACAGCCACGCTCGACCGCCTCGACGGTCTCCCGCCCGGGAACCAGACTGGTCAGCGCACGTTCGGCCGCCACATCGTCGTAGCGAATCCGTCGAGTATGAGTACGCAGCTGGTTGCGCATCAACTGCATTCCGGGACAAATGAAGCCTCCGAGATGCGAACCATCCGCGGCAATGAAATCGGCCGTGACCGCAGTACCGAGATCCAGCACCAGGCACGGCCCGCCGGCCAGCCGGAAGGCACCCAGCATCGCCAGCCAGCGATCGAGACCCAGCCGCTCGTGCTCTCTGTAACCATTGCGCACCCCCGCCATCTCTTCGGCAGGTCGTGCACACGCCACTTCGACATCGAAGGCATCGGCAAGCGCCGCAACCAGGCGCCAGGTCTCCTCTTCGGTACGCACGCTGACCAGGCGACACCAGGCCAGGGTCAACCCGGGCTCTTCGCGCAGGCGCTGCAGCAACGCCAGGTCGGAGTCGACAACACCGCCGGCCACTACGTCCCGGCAACTCGTCCGGATAATGCGCCACTTGATGAAGCTGTTACCGCAATCGAGCTCAAGAATCATCACGCAACCTCAGGCTGAGCTCGCCACCACTGAAGACCTTCTCGACCCCGTCAACCCTCAGGCGTAGCGCACCCTGCTGGTCAATCCCCAGCACGATGCCATTGATGCTGTTGACGCCGGCGACCAGGGAGACCTCCCGCCCCTGCCAGAGGTGATTGCGCTCCCACTCCGCCTGTATGGCGGCAAAACCCGCCTCACGATGCAGCTCCAGGTATTCCTGGAGCTTTTTACTCAGGGAAGACACCAGTTGATTGCGATCCAACGTGCGCCCCATCTCAGCACGCACGGACGTCCATGGCTGATCGATCGACTCGGCGACCTGCATATTGACGTTGATACCGATACCCAGCACCACGTGGCAGACATCCGCCGGATCACCGACCAACTCCAACAGGATACCGGCAATCTTCTTGCGCCCAACCAGGACGTCGTTTGGCCACTTCAGCCCTACTTCCGCAAGCCCGTGCTCACGCAGGGCGTGCAGGACTGCCAGCCCCACCACAAGACTCAGGCCTTCCAGCTGGCGCATGCCGCCATCGATCCGGAGCAGCAGGCTGTAATAGATGTTCTCCGCGAATGGACTGACCCATTGGCGCCCGCGGCGACCACGACCGGAGGTCTGCCGCTCGGCGACAACGATGAACGGCGCAGGAACACCCTGCTCGACCAGCCGTAGCGCCTCGGCATTGGTCGAATCAATGGAATCGTAGAGGCGTACAGGCCAGAGGGAAGAAGATCCGGCGGCGACGATCACCTGCTCATCAAGCAGGATCAGGGGAGAAGCCAACTGGTAGCCGCGGCCACGAACCTTGTGGATCGACAGCCCGAGCTCGGCCTCCAGTTGCTGAAGCTGCTTCCAGACGGCGCTGCGACTGACGCCCAACGCGGCCCCAAGTGCCTCCCCGGAATGAAACCGGCCGTCTTTCAGGAGTTTTAACAAGGTCAGCATGCAGATCTCGCCTCACAATGAGGCACGCATGATAGCCATGAGCTGGTTCATTGCATAGAAAACATGGGCATCAGGACAGATACGACAACAAGAGAAAGAGGAAAATAGGGACAGGCTGGCGAAGCGATTCAGGGCGCAGAAAAGACAAAACCCCTACCTGCCTGCGCAGATAGGGGTTTCGGAATTTAATCTTGACGATGACCTACTCTCACATGGGGAAACCCCACACTACCATCGGCGATGCATCGTTTCACTTCTGAGTTCGGGATGGGATCAGGTGGTTCCAATGCTCTATGGTCGTCAAGAAATTCGGTAGCCAGCTCGTTGCCTGGGCAACGCTCCAGCGAATCGGGTACGTGACAGTCTTTGGTGCTTTGTGCGTGGCAAACTTTCGGTTCACTTCGTCTTCATACACCGCAATCTGCTCATTCGACGCAAATTGCTTGGGTGTTATATGGTCAAGCCTCACGGGCAATTAGTATGGGTTAGCTCAACGCCTCACAGCGCTTACACACCCCACCTATCAACGTCGTAGTCTTCGACGGCCCTTCAGGGAACTCAAGGTTCCAGTGAGATCTCATCTTGAGGCAAGTTTCCCGCTTAGATGCTTTCAGCGGTTATCTTTTCCGAACATAGCTACCCGGCAATGCCACTGGCGTGACAACCGGAACACCAGAGGTTCGTCCACTCCGGTCCTCTCGTACTAGGAGCAGCCCCTCTCAAATCTCAAACGTCCACGGCAGATAGGGACCGAACTGTCTCACGACGTTCTAAACCCAGCTCGCGTACCACTTTAAATGGCGAACAGCCATACCCTTGGGACCGGCTTCAGCCCCAGGATGTGATGAGCCGACATCGAGGTGCCAAACACCGCCGTCGATATGAACTCTTGGGCGGTATCAGCCTGTTATCCCCGGAGTACCTTTTATCCGTTGAGCGATGGCCCTTCCATACAGAACCACCGGATCACTAAGACCTACTTTCGTACCTGCTCGACGTGTCTGTCTCGCAGTCAAGCGCGCTTTTGCCTTTATACTCTGCGACCGATTTCCGACCGGTCTGAGCGCACCTTCGTACTCCTCCGTTACTCTTTAGGAGGAGACCGCCCCAGTCAAACTACCCACCATACACTGTCCTCGATCCGGATAACGGACCTGAGTTAGAACCTCAAAGTTGCCAGGGTGGTATTTCAAGAATGGCTCCACGCAAACTGGCGTTCACGCTTCAAAGCCTCCCACCTATCCTACACAAGCAAATTCAAAGTCCAGTGCAAAGCTATAGTAAAGGTTCACGGGGTCTTTCCGTCTAGCCGCGGATACACTGCATCTTCACAGCGATTTCAATTTCACTGAGTCTCGGGTGGAGACAGCGCCGCCATCGTTACGCCATTCGTGCAGGTCGGAACTTACCCGACAAGGAATTTCGCTACCTTAGGACCGTTATAGTTACGGCCGCCGTTTACCGGGGCTTCGATCAAGAGCTTCGCTTTCGCTAACCCCATCAATTAACCTTCCGGCACCGGGCAGGCGTCACACCCTATACGTCCACTTTCGTGTTTGCAGAGTGCTGTGTTTTTAATAAACAGTCGCAGCGGCCTGGTATCTTCGACCGGCATGGGCTTACGGAGCAAGTCCTTCACCCTCACCGGCGCACCTTCTCCCGAAGTTACGGTGCCATTTTGCCTAGTTCCTTCACCCGAGTTCTCTCAAGCGCCTTGGTATTCTCTACCTAACCACCTGTGTCGGTTTGGGGTACGGTTCCTGGTTATCTGAAGCTTAGAAGCTTTTCTTGGAAGCATGGCATCAACCACTTCGCGTCCTAAAGGACACTCGTCATCAGCTCTCGGCCTTAAGATCCCGGATTTACCTAAGATCTCAGCCTACCACCTTAAACTTGGACAACCAACGCCAAGCTGGCCTAGCCTTCTCCGTCCCTCCATCGCAATAACCAGAAGTACAGGAATATTAACCTGTTTTCCATCGACTACGCTTTTCAGCCTCGCCTTAGGGACCGACTAACCCTGCGTCGATTAACGTTGCGCAGGAAACCTTGGTCTTTCGGCGTGGGTGTTTTTCACACCCATTGTCGTTACTCATGTCAGCATTCGCACTTCTGATACCTCCAGCAAGCTTCTCAACTCACCTTCACAGGCTTACAGAACGCTCCTCTACCGCGTCACTTGCGTGACACCCGTAGCTTCGGTGCATGGTTTGAGCCCCGTTACATCTTCCGCGCAGGCCGACTCGACTAGTGAGCTATTACGCTTTCTTTAAAGGATGGCTGCTTCTAAGCCAACCTCCTAGCTGTCTAAGCCTTCCCACATCGTTTCCCACTTAACCATGACTTTGGGACCTTAGCTGACGGTCTGGGTTGTTTCC
>NZ_CP183808.1:2445000-3305000 GCF_048568395.1 Pseudomonas sp. COR18 | reverse complement strand
CCGGTGCTTATTCTGTCGGTAACGTCAAAATTGCAGGGTATTAACCTACAACCCTTCCTCCCAACTTAAAGTGCTTTACAATCCGAAGACCTTCTTCACACACGCGGCATGGCTGGATCAGGCTTTCGCCCATTGTCCAATATTCCCCACTGCTGCCTCCCGTAGGAGTCTGGACCGTGTCTCAGTTCCAGTGTGACTGATCATCCTCTCAGACCAGTTACGGATCGTCGCCTTGGTGAGCCATTACCTCACCAACTAGCTAATCCGACCTAGGCTCATCTGATAGCGCAAGGCCCGAAGGTCCCCTGCTTTCTCCCGTAGGACGTATGCGGTATTAGCGTTCCTTTCGAAACGTTGTCCCCCACTACCAGGCAGATTCCTAGGCATTACTCACCCGTCCGCCGCTGAATCGAAGAGCAAGCTCCTCTCATCCGCTCGACTTGCATGTGTTAGGCCTGCCGCCAGCGTTCAATCTGAGCCATGATCAAACTCTTCAGTTCAATACTGCTTGGGTTTTGAGAAAACCCTAAACTTGGCTCAGCATACTCAAATGACTCATTTGATTTCTCGCATGGTCACTTGTGTTGCTGATAATCTAGTGACTATTCAGTCTGACACCACAAGCACCCACACGAATTGCTTGATTCAGTTGTTAAAGAGCGTTTGGCGAGCTGTTCGCTCAACCGAGGCGCGCATTCTACAGCAGCCTCATTTGCTGTCAAGTGATTATTTTCAGAAGCTTTCAGAATTTCTTCTTCAACTTCAACCACTTGCGCTTCCGATCTCTCGTTAGCGGGAGGCGAATTCTACAGCGTTACACGCTGCTGTCAACACCTCTTTTACAGCTTCTTCCGTGCTTCGATGATTTGAAGCTGCGCCGCCTGAAACAAGATAACTCGTTGAATCTCAAGGAGTTTTCCGTTCGGACTGCGCCGGAAGTGGGGCGCATTATAGGCCCCTGGGAATGAGCGTCAACCGTTATTTTCAGATTTCTGTCATAAAGGTCAAAACGCACACAGATACCGGAGCAGGAACCTGAACTGCTGTCTGGCTCCTATAAAAGCAAAAAGCAGAAGGCCGGCCCCAAGGGGCCGGCCTTCTTTGAGCCTGACACGGAAACGCGAATTACTCGGCCTTCAGGGTGATCCGGGCAAATGCCTTCTTGCCGGCCTGGCAGACATGGGTAGCCCCCAGCTTGAAGACGAACGCACGATCGACCACTTCGCCATCCACCCGCACACCACCGGAACCCAACAGATCACGAGCGACTGCCGAGTTCTTGACCAGGCCCGCCTTGTTGAGGATCGCAGCGATCGGCATATCTTCGGCCGCTGCCAACTCGATCTCCGGCAGGTCGTCCGGCAGTTCGCCATCCTTCATACGATTGCCCGCACCACGATGGGCATTGGCCGCCGCCTCCTCGCCATGGAAACGGGCAACGATCTCTTCGGCCAGCAAGATCTTGATATCCCGCGGGTTGGCACCGCCCTCGACATCCTTGCGCAACTGATTGATCTCATCCATCGAACGGAAACTCAACAGTTCGAAGTAGCGCCACATCAGCGCATCAGGGATCGATACCAGCTTGCCGTACATCACACCCGGCGCTTCCTGGATACCCACATAGTTACCCAGGGACTTGGACATCTTCTTCACACCGTCCAGACCTTCGAGCAGCGGCATGGTGAGGATGCATTGCGCCTCCTGCCCATAGGAGCGCTGCAATTCACGCCCCATCAGCAGGTTGAATTTCTGGTCGGTACCGCCCAACTCGACATCGGCCCGCAACGCCACCGAGTCATAGCCCTGCACCAGCGGGTAGAGGAACTCATGGATCGCGATCGGCTGCTTGGAGCTGTAGCGCTTGTCGAAATCGTCACGCTCGAGCATACGCGCCACGGTGTACTGCGAAGTCAGGCGAATGAAGTCCGCCGGCCCCATCTTGTCCATCCAGGTGGAGTTGAACGCCACCTCGGTCTTGGCCGGGTCGAGAATCTTGAATACCTGGGACTTATAGGTCTCGGCGTTCTCGAGCACCTGCTCGCGAGTCAGCGGCGGACGCGTAGCACTCTTGCCACTCGGGTCACCGATCATGCCGGTGAAATCGCCGATCAGGAAAATGACCTGGTGACCCAGATCCTGGAACTGGCGCAGCTTGTTGATAAGCACCGTATGACCCAGATGCAGATCCGGCGCCGTCGGATCAAAGCCAGCCTTGATACGCAGCGGCTGGCCGCGCTTGAGCTTCTCGACCAGTTCCGACTCGACCAACAACTCTTCCGCACCACGCTTGATCAGCGCTAGCTGCTCTTCAACCGACTTCATAACCAACCTGCAAGGCTCAGATTCAAAGGGAACCAACCATACAAGATCGCAGCCCAATTACAAGTTTTGCCCGGCGTACGACCAAGCCAGGGCCTGCCTGCACATGACAGACTTGCTTCAGAGATGTTTTGGTTATATTTTATACAGTTATTTCATCTTCATCATGTCATTCATCTTTTCCAATTCATCTTTTTCAAAGTCAAATCACTCATGAGCACAGAACCGCCTAAAGCGCCGCCGCTTTATCCGAAGACCCACCTGCTGGCCGCAAGTGGTATCGCCGCCCTCCTCAGCCTGGCACTGCTGGTGTTTCCATCCAGTGATGTCGAAGCCAAGAAAACGACCCTGAGCCTTGAACTGGAAAGTCCCGCTGCTCAACTGACACAAGACAAAGACGCTGTAGAACTCGACCAGGCCACAAATGAAGGCAATGAATCGCCTTTCGCCCAGATCGAAAACAGCGACGATGACAGCAAGAACACCGCCAAAAGCGAGCCTGCACCTGCCGTGGAGGAGAAGAAGGCACCTGGTCACCGCGAAGTGACCGTTGCCCGTGGCGACACGCTCTCCACCCTGTTCGAAAAGGTCGGCCTGCCTGCTGCAGCCGTGCATGAAGTGCTGGCCAGCGACAAGCAGGCCAAGCAGTTTTCCCAGCTCAAGCACGGCCAGAAACTGGAGTTCGAACTGAGCCCCGACGGCCAGTTGAACAACCTGCACAGCAAGGTCAGCGACCTGGAAACCATCACCCTGACCAAGGGCCCGAAAGGCTTCACCTTCAATCGCGTGGTCACCAAGCCAACCGTCCAGTCGGCCTATGTACATGGCGTGATCAACAGCTCCCTGTCCCTCTCGGCCCAACGCGCCGGCATGCCCCACAGCCTGACCCGCGAGATGGCCAGCGTCTTCGGCTACGACATCGACTTCGCCCAGGATATTCGCCCAGGCGACGAGTTCGAGGTGATCTACGAACAGAAAGTGGTCAACGGCAAGACCGTCGGCACCGGCAACATTCTGTCCGCCCGCTTCACCAACCGTGGCAAGACCTACACCGCCGTGCGTTACACCAACAAGCAGGGCAACAGCAGCTACTACACCGCTGACGGCAACAGCATGCGCAAGGCTTTCATCCGTACTCCGGTGGACTTCGCCCGCATCAGCTCGCGCTTCTCCATGGGCCGCAAGCACCCGATCCTGAACAAGATCCGCGCCCACAAGGGCGTCGACTACGCCGCCCCACGTGGTACGCCAATCAAGGCAGCGGGCGACGGCAAGGTGATCCTGGCGGGGCGTCGCGGCGGCTACGGCAACACCGTGATCATCCAGCACGGCAATAGCTACCGTACCCTCTATGGCCACATGCAGGGCTTTGCCAAGGGCGTCCAGACCGGCAGCAACGTCAAGCAGGGCCAGGTGATCGGTTATATCGGCACCACCGGTCTGTCGACCGGACCGCATCTGCACTACGAGTTCCAGGTCAACGGTGTGCACGTCGACCCGCTGAGCCAGAAACTGCCGATGGCCGACCCGATCGCCAAATCCGAGCGCGCCCGCTTCCTGCAACAGAGCCAGCCGCTGATGGCGCGCATGGACCAGGAAAAGGCCACCAAGCTCGCTTCGGCCAAGCGCTGAACCATGGCGCTCTATATCGGCGTGATGTCCGGCACCAGCCTGGATGGGCTGGATATCGCGCTGATCGAGCTGGGCAGCGGCATCCAATTGCTGGCCACCCACTACACTCCCATGCCTGACGCACTGCGAGCCGAACTGCTCGGCCTGTGCGCCAGCGGCCCGGATGAAATCGCCCGGGCCGCGATAGCCGAACATGAGTGGGCGACCCTCGCCGCCCGGAGCGTCAACGCCCTCCTCGCCCACCAGTCGCTCACCCCCGAATCGATTCGTGCCATCGGCAGCCATGGCCAAACCATCCGCCATGAACCGGCCCGCGGCTTCACGGTACAGATCGGCAACCCGGCGCTGCTGGCCGAACTGACCGGGATCAGCGTCGTCAGTGATTTCCGCCGGCGTGACGTGGCAGCCGGCGGCCAGGGCGCACCGCTGGTACCCGCCTTCCATGAGGCTCTGTTCGAGGAGCGCAGTGCAAATTGCGCGGTACTGAATATTGGCGGCTTCAGCAACCTGAGCCTGATCGAACCGAACAAGCCGGTGTCAGGCTTCGACTGCGGCCCTGGGAACGTGCTGCTGGATGCCTGGATTCAAGACCAGCGCGGCGAGACCTACGATCGCAACGGCCAGTGGGCCGCCAGCGGCCAGGTCGAACCGCAGTTGCTGCAGGCGCTGCTGGGCGACCCCTTCTTCCAGACCACCGGCCCCAAGAGCACCGGACGGGAAGTCTTCAATCTGAACTGGCTGAAGCAACACCTGGGGCGCCTGCCGACCTACAACGCCGAGAACGTGCAAGCCACACTGCTCGAACTCACCGCACAAAGCATCATCGAGTCGCTGACCCATGCCCAGACAGGCACCGAGCAGTTGCTGGTCTGTGGCGGCGGCGCCCATAACGCGGCACTGATGGCACGGCTGGGCGAACTGCTGCCCGAAGCCAAAGTCGCCAGCACCGCAACCCACGGCGTAGATCCCGACTGGGTCGAGGCCATGGCCTTCGCCTGGCTCGCCCACTGCTGCCTGGAGGGCATCCCGACCAACCGCCCCAGTGTGACCGGCGCGCGCGGCTTGCGGGTGCTGGGCGCGATCTACCCGGCCTGAGCCCCACAAGGCAAAACGCCGCGAAGATTCGCGGCGTTGAGATCAGGCGCTTGAAGACCCGTCAGATCGAGAACGACGAACCGCAACCACAGGTGGTGGTGGCGTTCGGGTTCTTGATCACGAACCGCGAACCTTCCAGACCCTCCTGGTAATCCACTTCCGCACCGGCCAGGTACTGGAAGCTCATCGGATCGACCACCAGGCTGACGCCTTCGCGCTCGACGATGGTGTCGTCCTCGGCCACATCCTCGTCGAAGGTGAAGCCGTACTGAAACCCTGAACAACCGCCGCCCGTCACGAATACGCGCAGCTTCAAGCGATCATTACCCTCTTCATCGACCAGGCTCTTCACCTTGTGCGCGGCACCCTGGGTGAATAGCAAAGCCGTGGGGGTGAAGGATTCGACGCTCATGTTGACTATCTCCCGGCGTTACGCCGCCATAATGCGTGATGACGTGCATTATCCGCTTCTCCTAGAAAAGCGGTCAACTATTGTTATGGTATATCAATAAACCCGTTACACGAGGCACCATGCAAAAAGGCCCGCATGGCGGGCCTTTTCGGTGAATCGCAAGATGCGGTTATGGCAGCATGCCGGCATGGGACAGGCCCAGGCGCTCATCCAGGCCGAACAGGATGTTCAGGTTTTGTACCGCCTGGCCCGAAGCGCCCTTGACCAGGTTGTCGATCACCGACAGCACGACCACCAGGTCGCCGTCCTGCGGACGGTGCACGGCAATCCGGCACACATTCGCACCACGCACGCTACGGGTTTCCGGATGGCTGCCAGCCGGCATCACGTCAACGAACGGCTCGTTGGCATAACGCTTCTCGAACAGCGCCTGCAGGTCGACGGAGCGGTCCGCCACAGTCGCGTACAGAGTGGAGTGAATGCCGCGAATCATCGGTGTCAGGTGCGGCACGAAGGTCAGGCCGACGTCCTTGCCGGCGGCACGACGCAGGCCCTGACGGATTTCCGGCAGGTGGCGGTGCCCCTTGACCGCGTAGGCCTTGAGGCTTTCCGAGGTTTCGGAATACAGCGAACCGACGCTGGCACCACGACCGGCACCGCTGACACCGGACTTGCAGTCGGCGATCAGCCGCGAAGCGTCGGCCAGGCCGGCTTCCAGCAATGGCAGGAAGCCCAGTTGCGTGGCGGTGGGGTAGCAACCCGGTACAGCGATCAGCCGAGCCTGGCGGATCTTCTCGCGGTTCACTTCCGGCAGGCCATAGACCGCCTCGTCCAGCAGCGCCGGCGCACCGTGCGGTTGGCCATACCACTTGGCCCATTCATCGGCGTCCTGCAGACGGAAGTCGGCGGACAGGTCGATGACCCTGGTCCCGGCGGACAGCAGTTCGCCGGCCAGGGCATGGGCAACGCCGTGAGGCGTGGCGAAGAACACCACATCGCAGGCGCCCAGGGTCTTGACGTCCGGCACGCTGAACTTGAGGCCATCGTAGTGACCGCGCAGGTTCGGATACATGTCGGCCACGGCCACTCCGGCCTCGGATCGGGAAGTGATGACCACCACCTCTGCCTGCGGATGCTGTGCCAACAGACGCAGCAATTCGACACCGGTGTAACCCGTGCCGCCGACGATACCGACCTTCACCATGACCTGCCCCTCAACGAACCCACTGGAAAGCCCACGATAATAGGGCCCGCGCAGGCCTGCGACAACCGTCAAGGTGACGTGCGGAGGCTCGAGACTCTACTATTTGTTCCACCGTGAACCTGGAAATCAAGAAAATGCTCTATCTCTGGCTCAAAGCCTTGCACATCGTCAGCGTCGTCTGCTGGTTTGCCGGCCTGTTCTACCTCCCGCGCCTGTTCGTCTACCACGCCCAGAGCGAGGACAGTATCAGCAAGGAACGCTTCAGCGTCATGGAGCGCAAGCTGTACCGCGGCATCATGGGCCCGGCGATGATCGCCACGCTGATCTTCGGCGGCGCGCTGATCAGCCTCAACCCCGCTGCCTACTTCACCCAGGGAGGCTGGATGCACGCCAAGCTGACGCTGGTGGTGCTGCTGATCGGTTATCACCACATGTGCGGCGCCCAGGTGAAGCGCTTTGCCCGTGGCGAGAACACCCGCAGTCATGTCTTTTATCGCTGGTTCAATGAAGTACCGGTTGTGATATTGCTGGCTATCGTAATTCTGGTCGTGGTCAGACCGTTCTAAGCCAATAAGCCGTCACTCCCGGAGTACCGCCCATGTCGCTGCCCGTCCTGCTCGAACAACGCCTGCGCCTGCCCGTCGTGGCGGCGCCGATGTTCCTGATTTCCAACCCGCAACTGGTCCTGGCCTGCTGCCGCAACGGCGTGGTGGGCAGCTTCCCGGCCCTCAACCAGCGTGAAAGCAGCGGTTTCAAGGCCTGGCTGGAGGAAATCGAAAGCGGCCTGGCGGAACTGGACAATCCGGCGCCCTACGCCGTCAACCTGATCGTGCACCACAGCAACCCGCGCCTGCAGGCCGACCTGCAGATCTGCATCGAACACCAGGTGCCGATCGTCATCACCAGCCTGGGTGCGGTCAAGGAAGTGGTCGACGCGGTGCACAGCTACGGTGGCCTGGTTTTCCACGACGTGACGACCCGTCGTCACGCCGAGAAGGCTGCCGAGGCCGGTGTCGACGGCCTGATTGCAGTCGCCGCCGGCGCCGGCGGGCATGCCGGCACCTGGAGCCCGTTCGCGCTGATCGCCGAAATCCGCCAGTTCTTCGACAAGACCCTGCTGCTGTCCGGCTGCCTGAACCATGGCCACGAGATTCTCGCCGCGCAGTTGCTGGGCGCGGACCTGGCCTATCTCGGCACCCGCTTCATCGGCACCACGGAAAGCCATGCGCCCGAGGCCTACAAGCAGATGCTGCTGAAGTCGCATGCCGCCGACATCGTGCACACCGCCGCTGTTTCGGGCGTCCCGGCCAGTTTCATGCGCCAGAGCCTGGAAAACGCCGGTTTCGACCTTGCCGCCCTGCAGGGCAAGGGCGAAGTCGACTTCGGCAGCAAGCTCAAGCCGCTCAATGACGAAGCCAAGGCCTGGAAAACCGTCTGGTCCGCCGGTCAGGGCGTTGGCGAGATCAGCGACCTGCCGAGCATCGACCAACTGATCGCACGACTCGACGACGAGTACCGCCAGGCGCAATCCCGGGCGGCGCAACTGTCAGGACACTGGCCCCGCCCGTGAGCCCGCTGTGGCCTGCAAGTATCTTGCGGGCCTACACTAGGCGCCATCCATCAGTATCGAGACAGGGACGCCCAATGAGCAACACCCGCTTCAAGATCGTATTCGATGGCACCTTGCTGCCCGGCGTGGAACAGACCACCGCCCAATTCAACCTTGCCGAACTGTTCAAGAGCGACATGACTTCCGTGGAAAAGCTCTTCAACGGTCACCCCATTGCGCTCAAGCGCGACCTTTCGGCCACCGAGGCGCAAAGCTATCTCCAAGCCCTGCGCAACACCGGGATCGACGCACGGATCGTCGAGGAAACACCGAGCGTCGAACTGAGCCTGGCGGATGTCAACGAGCTGCCCGCCAGCGTGCCGCCTCCCGCAGCCGGCGAACCGCAGTCACGGTACGTTCCACCTCCAGAGAACAACCCGTCGCACTCACCCTACGCGCCACCTGTCGCCCAGGTTGGAGATACGCTGCCCACCTTCGGGCCGCTGAAGGTGTTCAGCCTCAATGGCCGGATCGGACGATTGCGGTATCTGGCGTGGAGCATGACGGCGGCACTCGTGACCTTCGTTCTGCTGATGCTGCTGACCACCATCCTCAGAGGCTCGGCGATCGTTGGAGGCCTGGTCGTGGTGGTTGCCGCCGCTTTTTACCTCCTCCTGACCATCCAGATCGCCGTACAACGCCTGCACGATATCGGCTGGTCCGGCTGGCTCTGGCTGCTCATGCTGGTGCCCCTCATCGGCTACGTGTTTCCCTTCATCCTGCTGTTCTGCCCAGGCAACGCCTCGGCCAACCGGTACGGCGCTCCGCCGCCGCCCAACAGCACATCGGTCAAGGTGCTCTCGATTCTGGCAAGTATCTTCGTCTTCCTGATCAGCCTGACCCTCGTACTGGGAGCCGCCAGCATCAGGAACATCTAGGCCAGCCAGGCCAAGAGCAGCGCCAAGCAACCGTGGCCCCTGTAGACTATCGGCAAAATAAACAGCGCTGACCTTGCGACCTCCCTGTCCCGAGGCCCGGCGCCGTTGCCGTTGCCGTTGCCGTTGCCATGGAGAATTGCATGACCCGTTACGCCCTGATCACCGGCGCTTCCAGCGGTATCGGCCTGGCCCTGGCCGAAGCCCTGGCGCGCCGCGGTCGCAACCTGATCCTGGTTGCCCGTCAACGTGATCGGCTGGAAAGCATTGCCATCGAACTGACCCAACGCTTCGGCGTCGAGGTGCTGTTCCGCGCCTGCGACCTGGGCGAACCGCTGCGCCTGTCCGGCTTCCTGCTGGAGCTGGAGGAAGGCGCGCACCAGATCGACCTGCTGGTCAATTGCGCCGGTATCGGCACCAGCGGCCCGTTCCTGGCCCAGGACTGGGGTACCGAGCAGGACCTGATCGAAGTGAACATCCTCGCCCTCACCCGCCTGTGCCACTCCCTCGGCAACCTGATGGCGATCCAGGGCGGCGGGCAGATCCTCAACGTCGCCTCGATCGCCGCCTTCCACCCGGCGCCATGGATGAGCAGCTACTACGCCAGCAAGGCTTACGTCCTGCACTTCAGCGAAGGCCTGCGCGAAGAGTTGAAAAAAACCGGGATCAAGGTCTCGGTGCTCTGCCCCGGCCTGACCCGCACCGCCTTCTTCGATACCGCCCAGTTGCAAGCCGACAAGCTCAAGCAGAGCAGGCTGATGATGAGCCCCGAGGAAGTCGCACTCTACACGGTACGCGCCCTGGACAAGAATCGCGCGATCATCATCCCCGGCTGGCGCAATCGCTGGCTCACCCGCCTGCCACGCCTGGGCAGCCGCTGGATGGTGCGCAAACTGGCCGGCCTGATTACCCGGGCATACTGCCCACGCTGACACTTGAACTCGCGGGCCGCAGCAGACAGACTCCGGCCCATCCCTACGCAAATGGAGAAACAGTTGTGGATACTCTGTTCACCAAGATCATCAACCGGGAGATACCCGCGAAGATCATCTACGAAGACGACCAGGTCCTGGCGTTCCACGATATTGCCCCGCAGGCACCGGTGCATTTCCTGGTGATCCCGAAGAAGCCGATTCGCACCCTCAATGACCTGACCGAGGACGACAAGGCACTGGCCGGGCATATCCTGTTCACCGCCCAGCGTCTGGCGCTGGAGCTGGGCTGCGAGGAAGGCTTCCGCGTGGTGATGAACTGCAACGAGAAAGGTGGCCAGACGGTCTACCACATCCACATGCATGTGCTGGGTCAGCGCCAGATGAACTGGCCTCCGGGCTGATAGGCCTCCTTGTTGGAGCAGGTTTGCCGGCAAAGATGATCGCAAGATCGGTACAAGGCTTGCCGCCCTGTTCGCGGGCAAGCCCTGCTCCTACAGGGAACGCGTGAGCGGCTCGATCATGGCGGGAGCCGGCTTGCTGGCGACAGGGACTGCCAGGCCAACACAAACCTCCCGCTGCCCGGCCATCCAGCCGATGACCCAGCTCAAACCTTCCGCCCCGGATTGCGGTAAACTGCAGACCGAGATTCCTCCGGAGGTCAGCATGACTACCCAACGTCACTACTCGCCGATTGACCGCCTGCTGCTGCAGGCCGATGCCGCCATGCGCACCCTGCTCCCGTTCAGCGGCCAGCCGTATCGCCCATCGCCGGCCATCGTCCAGCCCGAAGCGCAGATGAGCGAGGAGGATACCCGCCATGTCGCCGGACTGATGCGGATCAACCACACCGGTGAAGTCTGTGCCCAGGCGCTGTACCAGGGCCAGGCCCTGACCGCCAAGCTGCCCCACGTACGCGAAGCCATGGAGCACGCGGCCGAGGAAGAAATCGACCACCTGGCCTGGTGCGAGCAACGTATCCGCCAGTTGGGCAGCAGCCCGAGCGTGCTGAATCCGTTGTTCTATGGCCTGTCCTTCGGAATTGGCGCGGTGGCCGGGCTGATCAGCGACAAGGTCAGCCTCGGGTTCGTCGCGGCGACCGAAGACCAGGTCTGCAAGCACCTGAACGAACATCTGGAACAACTGCCCGCCGAAGACGAAAAATCCCGGGCGATTCTCGAACAGATGCGCATCGACGAGGAACACCATGCCGAGTCGGCGCTCGATGCCGGCGGTTTCCGCTTCCCGGCGCCGGTGAAGTTCGGCATGAGCCTGCTGGCCAAGGTCATGACCAAGAGCACCTACCGCATCTGAACCGGCGGGTCATAGGCGAGGCTGCGACCGCTTATCAGAACGGATCCGCTCCTACAAACAGCGCAAGCCTGCCCAGGGCATCAGCCGAGTTCGACGATCTCGTAGTCATGGCTGATGGCCACACCTGCGGCACCGAGCATGATCGAAGCCGAGCAGTACTTCTCGGCCGACAGCTCGATCGCCCGCTTGACCTGCGATTCCTTCAGGCCCCGCCCCTTGACCACGAAATGCAGGTGGATCCTGGTGAACACCTTCGGATCTTCGGTCGCACGCTCGGCTTCAAGGAACGCTTCGCAGCTCTCGACCGGCTGGCGCGCCTTCTTCAGGATGCTGACCACGTCGAAGTTGCTGCAGCCACCCAGGCCCAGCAGCACCATTTCCATGGGACGTACACCCAGGTTGCGGCCACCACTTTCCGGCGGGCCATCCATCACCACCACGTGTCCGCTACCCGACTCTCCGAGGAACATGGCTTCGCCAGCCCATTGGATGCGTGCCTTCATCGCCAAGACTCCACTGATTAAAAAGGTCGCCAGCTTAGCACAGCACCCTGTGGGCTCAGGCGACGACCGGTTGGTCGGTCCATTAAATTCCACCATCTCGACACCGCGTGTCTGTTAAGCTGACGCCAAATCGCTGGCGTTATGCCAGCTTTTTGGCTACGCCTAAAAAAAACCAAACCAAACCGTGCAGTCTTTTCCAGGATACAAACATGGTTGCTCTGGCTTCCGCTTCCCCCTCCAAGATCAAGAACCTCGACAAACTGCTGATGCACTGCCAGCGTCGTCGCTACCAGGCCAAGAGTAATATCATCTGCGCCGGCGATCGTTCGCAGACCCTGTTCTTCATCGTCAAGGGCTCAGTCACCATCCTCATTGAAGACGATGACGGCCGGGAAATGATCATCGCCTATCTCAATGCCGGGGATTTTTTCGGTGAGTTGGGGCTGTTCGAGCAGGCGGGGGTCGAACAGGAGCGCAGCGCCTGGGTACGCGCCAAGGTCGAGTGCGAGGTGGCGGAAATCAGCTATGCCAAGTTCCGCGAACTGGCCCAGCAGGACCCGGACATCCTCTACGCCCTCAGCGGACAGATGGCACAGCGCCTGCGCAACACCACCCGCAAGGTCGGCGACCTGGCCTTTTTCGACGTGACCGGGCGCGTCGCCCGCTGCCTGCTGGACCTGTGCAAGCAGCCGGATGCCATGACCCACCCGGACGGCATGCAGATCAAGATCACCCGCCAGGAAATCGGCCGGATCGTCGGCTGCTCGCGGGAAATGGTCGGCCGAGTGCTCAAGGATCTCGAAGAGCAGAACCTCGTACACGTCAAGGGCAAGACCATGGTGGTCTTCGGTACCCGCTAGGCGTCGAGCAGACCTGCCAGCAGTTGCTGGTACGAACCGGCCAGCCGCTCAAGGAACAGCGGGGCCGGATAGACCTCATGCAGGGCGACATGGCTCGCAGCGCGCACCCGCTGCTCCAGGCTGCACGCCTGATAGAACAGATTGACCGCCGCCACCATCGACTCACGTTCGTCGTCGATCAGCATCGCACCATGCACCAACCCCACCGGACGCGTTCCGCCCCGGCTCTGCCGCCAACGCTGAGCAGTGCCGACCAGCTTGCGCCCATTGAGGTTGACGTTGTACCGACCATCGCAGAACGCCCCCTCGATCTCCCCCAAGGAAGCGACACCCCCCAGTTCGTCCAGCGCCTCGCAAATGGGCTGACACAGGCGCAGGTAACCGGTTTCGATGCGGTTCTGGTCACTCTCGCTGCGCGGTGGCGCATAGACCAGGGCAATGTTCACCGTCGACGAGGACTGCGGCACCGGTTCACCACCGGTCTCTCGCAACAGGACCGGCCAACCGCTGGCCGCCAGCGCCTCACAGGCCGCTTCAAAACCCGGCAACCGATTCAGCCGCCGCGGCATGACCAGGGCACGATCACTGGGCTGCCACAACAACAGCCCCCAGTCCCGCTCGCCGGCACAGACTTCGGCCAGCAGATCCTGTTCGGCACGCAGGCCGGCTTCGACGGTAAAGGCTACAGGCAGGGTCATGGCAAAAAGATCCGTTCAGTCAGGCCATGAAAAAGCCGGCAATGCCGGCTTGTTCGAACAACAGGTTTCAATCGAGGGTGGAACCGGTGATCACCGGCGTCCCGCGCTCCGGGAAGAACAGCCGCTGCAGTTCATCACCCGGGTTCTGCGCACGCATGAACGCTTCGCCGACCAGGAACGAGTACACCTGGCTGATTTCCATCAGCTCGACATCGGCCCGGTTGAGGATGCCACTCTCGGTGACCACCAGGCGGTCGCGCGGCACCATCGGCAACAGGTCGAGGGTGGTTTCCAGGCTGACGTCAAAGGTGTGCAGGTTGCGGTTGTTGATACCGATCAGCGGTGTGTCCAGATGCTTCAGTGCCCGCTCCAGCTCGGCGGCGTCATGGGACTCCACCAGCACGTCGAGCCCGACAGCCTTGGCCACCGAGGCCAGCTCGGCCATCTGCCCGTCTTCCAGTGCGGCGACGATCAGCAGGATGCAATCGGCGCCCATGGCCCGGGCCTCGACGATCTGGTACGGATCGACCATGAAGTCCTTGCGGATCACCGGCAGCTTGCAGGCCGCACGGGCCTGTTGCAGGTACAGGTCCGAGCCCTGGAAATAATCCACGTCGGTCAGCACCGACAGGCAGGTCGCCCCACCCTTCTCGTAGCTGCTGGCTATTTCCGCCGGGATGAAATGCTCGCGAATCACTCCCTTGCTCGGCGAAGCCTTCTTGATTTCGGCAATGACCGCCGGCTGCTTGCGCTTGGCCTGGTCGAGCAGCGCCTGGGCAAAACCGCGAGGAGCATCGGCGGCGCGAGCCAGGTTCTCAAGCTCAGCCAGACTCAGGCGCGCACTGCGCTCGGCAACCTCCTCGGCCTTGCGGGCGAGGATCTTCTCCAGAACGGTTGGCACACTCATGCTTCATTCTCCTGCTTGAATACCGCGGTGAACGCGCCCAGCTCCTCGAGTTTTTCCCGGGCAAGGCCGGTATGCAGCGCATCATGGGCCAGGGCAACGCCTTCCTTGAGGCTGCTGGCCAGATCGGCGGCATACAGCGCGGCACCGGCGTTGAGCACGATCATTTCCGCAGCTTTCTGGCCGTTCTCGGTCTTGCGGCGCCCCAGTGCATCGCGGATCAACGCCAACGACGCCGCCGGGCTGTCCACCACCAGGCCAAACAGACTCTGACTCTTTATACCCAAGTCTTCGGGCTGAACCCAATACTCGGTTATTGCACCATTTTTCAGTTCGGCAACGTAGGTCGGTGCCGCCAGGCTGAATTCATCCAGGCCGTCCTGGGAATGCACCACCAGCACGTGCTTGCTGCCCAGCCGATGCAGGACTTCCGCCAGTGGCCGGCAGAGTGCCTGGGTGAACACGCCCACCACCTGGTGCTTCACGCCAGCCGGATTCGTAAGCGGGCCAAGCATGTTGAACAGGGTGCGCAGGCCCAGGTCGCGACGCGGGCCTGCGGCGTACTTCATCGCACTGTGGTGGGTCTGGGCGAACATGAAACCGATACCGACGTTATCGATGCAACGCGCCACCTGGACCGGCGTCAGGTTCAGATAGACACCGGCCGACTCCAGCAGGTCGGCACTGCCGCTCTTGCCCGACACCGCCCGGTTGCCATGCTTGGCGACAGTACCGCCAGCCGCTGCGACGACGAAGGCCGACGCGGTGGAAACGTTGAAGATGTTGGCACCATCACCGCCGGTACCGACCACGTCGACCACACCGTCGAGGCTCTGCAGTTCGACCTTGTCCGCCAGCTCGCGCATGACCGAAACCGCACCGACGATCTCGTCGATGCTTTCGCTCTTCATGCGCATGGCCATCATGAAGGCGCCAATCTGCGCCTCGGTGCACTGCCCGGTCATGATCTCACGCATGACATCGCGCATTTCTTCGGTGCTCAGGTCCAGGTGGCCGACGATACGGCTCAGGGCTGTCTTGATATCCATGAAAACTCCTTAGCGCACGCCGCCGGTCTGTTTGAGGAAGTTGGCGAACAGCTGGTGTCCCTGCTCGGAGAGAATCGACTCGGGGTGGAACTGTACCCCCTCGATGTTCAGCGTCTTGTGACGCAGGCCCATGATCTCGTCGACCGAGCCGTCTTCCAGCCGGGTCCAGGCGGTCAGCTCCAGGCACTCGGGCAGGGTCTCGCGCTTGACGATCAACGAGTGGTAGCGGGTAACGGTCAACGGCAGGTTCAGGCCCTCGAATACCCCCTTGCCTTCGTGGTACAGCGGGCTGGTCTTGCCGTGCATCACCTGACGGGCACGCACCACATCACCGCCAAAGGCCTGGCCGATGGACTGGTGGCCGAGGCAGACGCCGAGAATCGGCAGTTTGCCGGCGAAATGCCGGATGGCCTCCAGGGAAATGCCCGCCTCGGTCGGCGTGCAAGGGCCAGGCGAGACCACGATGCGCTCGGGCTTGAGGGCTTCGATTTCAGCCACGGTCAGTTCGTCGTTACGTACGACCTTGACGTCCGCGCCCAGCTCACCGAGGTATTGCACGACGTTGTAGGTAAACGAGTCGTAGTTATCGATCATCAGCAACATGACAAAGGGTTCCTCAGGCGTCGGACGCGGGGGTTTGTTCAGCAAGGGCGACCGCGCGGAACATCGCGCGACGCTTGTTCAGCGTTTCTTCCCATTCCAGCGCCGGCACCGAGTCGGCGACGATGCCGCCACCGGCCTGCACATGCAGTTCGCCGTCCTTGATCACCGCGGTACGAATGGCAATCGCGGTGTCCATGTTGCCGTTCCAGGCGTAGTAGCCGACCGCGCCGCCATACACGCCGCGCTTGACCGGCTCCAGTTCGTCGATGATTTCCATGGCGCGGATCTTCGGTGCGCCGGACAAGGTCCCTGCCGGCAGGATCGCCCGCAGCGCGTCCATGGACGTCAGGCCGCTCTTGAGCTGGCCGGTGACGTTGGAAACGATGTGCATCACGTTGGAGTAACGCTCGATCACCATCTTCTCGGTGAGTTTCACCGAACCGATCTCGGAAACCCGGCCGGTATCGTTGCGCCCCAGGTCGATCAGCATCAGGTGCTCGGCGATCTCCTTTTCATCCGACAGCAGGTCGTCTTCCAGTGCCCGGTCGGCGTCCTCGGTGGCACCGCGCGGGCGGGTGCCGGCGATCGGCCGCACGGTGATCAGGTTGTCCTCGACCCGCACCAGCACTTCCGGCGAACTGCCGACCACATGGAAATCGCCGAAGTTGAAGAAGTACATGTACGGCGTCGGGTTGAAGCAGCGCAGCGCCCGGTACAGGTCGATGGGCGCAGCCTTGAAGTCGATCGACATGCGCTGCGACGGCACCACCTGCATGCAGTCGCCGGCCAGGATGTATTCCTTGATGGTATCGACCGCACGCTCGTAGTCGCCCTGGGTAAAACTGGAGCGGAACAGCGGATCGGCCGCCGGTGGACGATCGAGTGCCAGCCCGCGCCGCGGCGTGATCGGCTGGCGCAGTTGCTCGAGCAACTGCTGCAGGCGCGCCTGGCCCTGCTCGTAGGCGTTGTCCTGCGCCGGGTCGGCGAGGACGATGGCGTGCATCTTGCCAGCCAGGTTGTCGAACACCACCACCGCATCGGAGACCATCAGCAGGATGTCCGGCACACCCAATGGATCGGGGTTCGGGCACTGGCCCAGGCGCTTCTCCACGTAGCGTACGCAGTCATAGCCGAAGTAGCCCACCAGGCCGCCGTTGAAACGCGGCAGTCCAGGGATGGTCGGAACGTTGTAGCGCGCCTTGAACGCCTCGACGAAGGCCAGCGGATCATCGGCCTCGCAGGCTTCGATCTCGACGCCGTCGTGGGTCACGCGGATCTGGTGATCATGCACCCGCAGCACGGTGCGGCATGGCAGGCCGATGATCGAGTAGCGGCCCCACTTCTCGCCGCCCTGCACCGATTCGAGCAGGTAGGAGTTGGGCTGGTCGGCCAGTTTCAGGTAGATCGACAACGGCGTATCGAAGTCGGCCAGGGTTTCGCAGGCAAGCGGGATGCGGTTGTAGCCGGCAGCGGCCAAACGCAGGAATTCTTCGCGGGTCATCATGTGCCTCGTGGCTTGAGGTTCAAACGGTCAGGTATGCAAACGCGCCGCACGGAGCGGCCAGATAAATGTCAGGCGCGCCAACGCCAACGGGCCAAGGCCTTGATGACTTTCATCCAGAGTTTGCGAGTGACCACCACGATGGCGTTTCCAGGAGGGGATTGATTACAGTCCGCCGACATTAGCTCAGCGCCGCCCTCCAGGCAACCGGGAATCAGTGCGCGCAGATCATCGATGACCAGCGCCGGCTGCTCTTCGGCGATCGGCCGGCCATGGTTGTAGCCATAGCTGAGGGCCACGCAGGCGACTCCGGCGGCCCTGGCGGCCTGCACATCGCTGCGCGAATCGCCGACGAACAGGCTCTGCGATGCCGGGATGCCGGCCATTTTCATGACATGGAAGAGCGCCGCCGGATCGGGCTTGCGCTGTGGCAGGGTGTCGCCGCCAATGATCCAGCGGAAGAAGCGCCCCAACTGCATCTCGTCGAGCAGGGGCGCGACGAAACGTTCGGGCTTGTTGGTGATCAGGGCCATTTCCACACCCTGCTTCTGCATCCAGCGCAGGGTTTCCCGGACGCCGGGGTAGACCGTGGTCCGGTCATGGCCGCCATCATAGGCCGCCATGAACAGCTCCAGGCCCTGCTCGGCGTCGCTTTCGCTCACCGCCGAGTGATCGAGGCCACCGGCCAGGGCCCGACGCACCAGCACCGGGGCGCCGTTGCCGACCCATTCGCGCACCGCTTCCAGGCCGGCAGCGGGCCGGCCCAGGGCGAGCAGCATCTTGTCGACGGCGGCCGCCAGGTCCGGTACCGAATCGATCAGCGTACCATCCAGATCGAACATCACCAGCTTGGGCAGCCCACCCGCAAAGAGCTGCTCGAAGGCACTCATGATCGGGCCAGCGCCAGCTCGGCGCGCATCTTCTGGATGACGTCGCGGTAATCCGGAGCGTTGAAGATCGCCGAGCCGGCGACGAAGGTGTCAGCTCCGGCCTCGGCGATTTCGCGGATGTTGTTCACGTTCACCCCACCGTCGATCTCCAGGCGGATATCACGGCCGCAGGCATCGATCAGCGCCCGTGCCTCGCGCAGCTTGTCGAGGGTCCCGGGAATGAACTTCTGCCCACCGAAGCCCGGGTTGACGCTCATCAGCAGGACCATGTCGACCTTGTCCATCACGTACTTGAGCACATCCAGCGGCGTGGCCGGGTTGAACACCAGGCCAGCCTTGCAACCACCATCGCGGATCAGTTGCAGGGAGCGGTCGACATGCAGGGTGGCTTCGGGATGGAAGGTGATATAGGTCGCACCGGCCTCGATGAAGTCGCCGATGATGCGATCCACCGGGCTGACCATCAGGTGCGCGTCGATCGGCGCGGTAATGCCGTACTTGCGCAGCGCCGCGCAGACCATCGGGCCGATGGTCAGGTTGGGGACGTAGTGGTTGTCCATGACATCGAAGTGCACGATGTCGGCGCCGGCGGCGAGAACGTTGTCCACTTCCTCACCCAGACGGGCGAAGTCGGCGGAAAGAATCGACGGAGCAATTGCGAAGGGCTGCATGACGCACCTTTTTGAGCGGAATCACGGTGGCGCGCATTGTATACCTCATGTTTCGCCAAACGCACCGTGACCGCGATAATTGGCCGCACATGCAGCAGGCTCTTTTCCTACGACTTTAGTCGCACCCCAGGGGCGCATCCACGGGGGTGGATGCCCCGCCCGGCAAGGCTCAGGCCTGGGTGGTACGTAGCTTCTCGCTGCGCCCGCGCAGCCATTCCAGGGTCAGCAGCAGGATCACCGAGAAGGCGATCAGCAAGGTCGCGGCGGCGGCGATGGTCGGGCTGAGGTTTTCGCGGATACCGCTGAACATCTGCCGTGGTAGCGTCGCCTGTTCGGGGCCGGCGAGGAACAGCGTCACCACCACCTCGTCGAAGGAGGTGGCAAAGGCGAACAGCGCCCCGGAAATCACCCCCGGTGCAATCAGCGGCAGGGTCACCCGGCGGAACGTCGTCAGCGGCGATGCCCCCAGGCTGGCCGCAGCACGTACCAGATTGTGGTTGAAGCCCTGCAGGGTCGCCGAGACGGTGATGATCACGAACGGCACACCCAGCACCGCATGCACCACGATCAGCGAGGAAAAGCTGTTGCCCAGCCCCAGTGGCGCAAAGAACAGGTAGCTGGCGACGCCGATGATCACCACCGGCACCACCATCGGCGAAATCACCAGGGCCATCACCAGCGGCTTGCCGGGGAAGTTGCCACGGGTCAGGCCGATGGCCGCCAGGGTACCGAAGACCATCGCCAGCACCGTCGCCGCCGGGGCGACGATGATGCTGTTCTTCAGGGCGCGCATCCACTCGGCGGAGGCGAAGAAGTCCTGGTACCAGTGCAGCGAGAAACCTTGCAGCGGATACACCAGGAAACTGCCGGCATTGAACGACAGCGGAACGATCACCAGTACCGGCAGGACCAGGAACAACAGGATCAACCCGCACAGGATGCGCAAGCTATAGAACCAGACCCGCTCGACGGGCGACATGTATGGACTGAGCATTTCGATTCTCTCCTTAACCCAGGCTCAGGCGGCTGGCGCCCACCAGCCGGCTGTAGATCAGGTACAGCAGCACGGTCGCCAGCAGCAGCAGGCCGCCCAACGCCGTCGCCATGCCCCAGTTGATGCTGGTGTTGGTGTAGAAGGCGACGAAATAGCTGACCATCTGATCGTTCGGGCTGCCCAGCAGCGCGGGGGTGATGTAGTAGCCGATCGCCAGGATGAACACCAGCAGGCAACCGGCGCCGACACCGGCATAGGTCTGCGGGAAGTACACCCGCCAGAAGCTGGCGAACGGGTGGCAGCCCAGGGAGATCGCCGCCCGCATGTAGGTCGGCGAGATACCTTTCATTACGCTGTAGATCGGCAGAATCATGAACGGCAGCAGGATGTGCACCATGGAGATGTAGACCCCGGTACGGTTGAACACCAGTTCCAGCGGCTTGTCGATCACCCCCATGGCCATCAGTGCGCTGTTGATCAGGCCGCCCGACTGCAGCAGCACGATCCACGCCGCCACCCGCACCAGGATCGAGGTCCAGAACGGCAGCAGCACGAGAATCATCAGCAGGTTGCTCTTGCGTGCCGGCAGGTTCGCCAGCAGGTAGGCCAGCGGATAGGCCAGGACCAGACAGACCGCGGTGATCACCAGGCCCATCCAGAACGTGCGGGCAAAGATATCGAGATAGATGGCCTGGTCAGGGGTGGCCGGGGCCAGTTCGCCGAGGTCGTCGATGCGATGATCGACGGCCGCCAGCAGGTAATAGGGGGTGACACTACTGGTATTGCGCCGGATCGCCTGCCAGTAAGCCGGATCGCCCCAACGTTCATCGAGGGCTTCCAGGGCTTCCTTGTAGGAGGCCGGTTCAGTCTTGAACGGCAGGGAGCGGGCAGTCTTGGTCAGCAGGCTGCGGTAGCCGGCCAGCTCCATGTTCAGGCGCTTGGACAAGTCGCCCAGGTTCTGATTCTTGCGGGCCTCACCCAGCTCTTCGCCAAGGGCCTTGTAGGCTGCCTCTCCAGGCAGGCCCTTGCCATCCCAGGCCGACACGGCTGCCACGGTACGCGGCAGGGCGCTGATCACCTCGGGGTTGCCGACGCTCTTGTAGAGCAGCGCGACGATAGGCACCAGGAACACCAGCAGCAGGAACAGCACCAGCGGCGCGATCAAGGCCTGGGCCTTCCAGCGGTTGACCCGCTCGGCGCGTGCCAGGCGCTGCTTCAGGGTGGGACTGGTCCCCTCGTTCAGAGGAACGGTGATGGCCATGACGAACTCCGGAAAATTTTTATTGTTACTGACGCATACCGACACCCGATGTGGCGTCTGTAGGAGCGCGGCTTGCCCGCGAATAGGCCCTTGAGGCCGCTAAAAGCTTCGCGGGCAAGCCACGCTCCTACAGGTCAAGGCCAGCAGCATTGGCGGCGCTTGAACGGACGCCGCCGCCAGCAAGCCGGCTCCCACAAAGGGCTGTGGTGTATTACTTGGCCGCCCAGGCGTTGAAGCGCTGCTCCAGTTGCTCGCCGTTGTCAGCCCAGAAGCTGACGTCGATCTGCACCTGGTTGGCGATGTTTTCCGGCGTGGTCGGCATATCCTTGAGGATGTCCTTGGCCAGCAACGGTACCGCCTGGGTGTTGGCCGGGCCGTAGGCGATGTTCTCCGAGTAGGTCTTCTGCTGCTGCGGCATCACCGAGAAGGCGATGAACTTCTTCGCCACGTCGGCACGTGCCTTGTCCAGGCCCTTCGGAATGGCCCAGGCATCGAAGTCGTAGATACCGCCGTTCCACACCACCTTCAGGTTGCTTTCCTTCTGCACCGCGGCGATCCGGCCGTTGTAGGCCGAGCTCATCACCACGTCGCCCGAAGCGAGGTACTGCGGTGGCTGGGCACCGGCTTCCCACCACTGGATGTAGGGCTTGAGTTCATCGAGCTTCTTGAAGGCGCGATCCTGGCCATCCTTGCCGGCCAGCACCTTGTAGACGTCTTTCGGTGCAACGCCGTCAGCCATCAGGGCGAATTCCAGGGTGTACTTGGCACCCTTGCGCAGGCCGCGCTTGCCCGGGAATTTCTTGGTGTCCCAGAAATCGGCCCAGCTGGTTGGCGCGGAAGCGAGCTTGTCGGCGTTGTAGGCCAGTACGGTCGACCAGACGAAGAAGCCTACGCCGCATGGCTGGATGGCACCCTTGACGTAGTCTTCGGTCTTGCCGAACAGCGCCGGGTCCAGTTGCTCGAACATGTCTTCGTCACAGCCGCGGGACAGTTCCGGCGACTCGACTTCGACCAGGTCCCAGGACACGCTCTTGGTGTCGACCATGGCCTTGACCTTGGCCATCTCGCCGTTGTACTCGCCGGCGACGATCTTGCCGTTGCCCGCCTGAGCCTCCCAAGGGGCATAGAACGCCTTGACCTGGGCCGCCTTGTTCGCGCCACCAAAGGACACCACGGTCAGGTCGGTCGCCGCCATGGCATTTGCCGCGCACATCAGCCCTACTGCGAGGGCACTGAATTTCAGGGATTTGAGCATTTATTCTTCTCTCCACGAGTGCAGGTTGGTGAAGCACGGGGCGATGGATTCGCCTCTTGGGGTACAGCGCTTCAGCTGGCGTCGAGCACCGGGTCCAGCGCGCGAACGTGCTCGACCTGCCAGCCAAGGGGTACGACATCACCGACCGCCAGCGCCGGGTCGAGCTCGGCGATGGGCTGTTTCACGAAGAAGTCGGTTTTGCCGCAGACTTCCAGACGCACGCGAACGTGGTCGCCCAGATAGATGAATTCGGCCACACGCCCGGAGAAGCGGTTGACGCAGGATTCGCTGGAACCGTTGAGGCTGATGCGCTCGGGGCGGATCGACAGGGTCACCGGCTCGCCGGCCTTGCCGACATTCACCGCCAGGGCCTCGACCTTCTCGCCGCGCCCCAGCTCGACCACGCAGCGATCGCCGTTGTGGCTGTGCAGGCGCCCGCTGAGGCGGTTGTTCTCGCCGATGAAGTTGGCGACGAAAGTGTTGCGCGGCTCTTCATAAAGCGTGCGCGGTGGCGCGATCTGCTGGATCTCGCCCTGATGGAACACCGCCACCCGATCGGACATGGTCAGGGCTTCGCCCTGGTCGTGGGTCACGTAGACCACGGTCACGCCGAGACGCTGGTGCAGGTGCTTGATTTCCATCTGCATGTGTTCGCGCAGTTGCTTGTCCAGCGCGCCGAGCGGCTCGTCCATCAGCACCAGTTGCGGCTCGAACACCAGTGCCCGGGCCAACGCCACCCGCTGCTGCTGGCCGCCGGACAACTGCGCCGGGTAACGCTGGGCGAACTTGTCGAGCTGAACCATGCCCAGCACACGCTTGACCCGCTCGCTGATGTCGGTCTTGCTCAGGCCGCGCACGGTCAGCGGGAACGCCAGGTTCTCGGCCACGGTCATGTGCGGGAACAGCGCATAGTTCTGGAACACCATGCCGATATCGCGCTTGTGCGGCGGCACGTTGTTGATGGAGCGCCCGGCCAGTTGGATCTCGCCGGCGGTCGGGGTTTCGAACCCGGCCAGCATCATCAGGCTGGTGGTCTTGCCGGAACCGGAGGGCCCGAGCAAGGTAAGGAATTCGCCCTTGCGAATGTCCAGGTTGAGGTCCTTGACGATCAGGTTTTCCCCATCGTAGCTCTTCTGCACGCCACGAAAGCTGACCAGGATGTCCTTGGCCCCAGCGCTTGAATCAACCTCGCTCATACCCACACCTTTTTGTTTTGACTGCCGTGGTCTAAGCCTAGTGAAGGCTGCACACAGCGCAAATCGGGGGCCGGGAGAGATTGTCCTCAGCAGTCTGGAAGAGTTGTTGTAGGGATTGCCCTACAGGGATGGCGCTATTGGATAAGCCGACAAACGGATCGCCACGGCAGGCCTTATGACATCATCCAGCCCCGGCCGACAATTGTCGCAAATGGATACGCCCACTCTTTTTTCCATCGGCGCAAGCGTCAGAGCAACTTGTGCTCCATGGCGTATTTCACCAGTTCAGCCAGGGAGGTGACGTTGAGTTTCTGCATCAGCCTGGCCTTATGGGTACTGATGGTCTTGCTGCTCAACGCCAGTTGCTGGGCGATGTCATTCACGTTGGCGCCCTGGGCCAGGCGTTCGAATACCGAAAATTCCCGCTCCGACAGCAACGCGTGCAGTGGCCGGGAATCGGTCAGGCCGACCTCGAAGACCATCCGGTCGGCCAGCTCGGGGTCGATGTAGCGCCCGCCCGCCGCCACCTTGCGAATGGCGGTCAGCAACAGCGACGGATCGCTGTCCTTGGTGGCATAGCCGGCGGCGCCGATCTTCAGCGCCCGGGCGGCCATCTGCGCCTCGTCATGCATCGACAGCACCAGGATCGCCGGCGGATCGCTCAGCGCGCGAATCCGCGGAATGGCCTCCAGGCCGTTGACCCCGGGCATCGAGATATCCAGCAGTACCACCTCGCAGGGCGTATGCCGCAAGGCTTCCATCAGTTGCTCGCCATTGCTCGCCTCCCCCGCCACCTGCAGGTCCTTGGCCAGGCCGATCAACTGCTTGATGCCCTCGCGGACGATGGTGTGGTCTTCGGCTACCAGTACGCGGATCACGTCTTACTCCTGCTCGGTCAAAGGGCTTGCATGGCCTGCGGCGGGTCCAACGGTACACGAACGCTCAGGGTCGTGCCTTCGCCGACAGCGCTTTCCAGCGACAGGCTGCCGCCCAGCATCAGTACGCGCTCGCGCATGCCGACCACGCCGAACGAAGTCGGCCGGCCACTCGGGGCGACAAACCCGACACCGTCATCGCTGATGCTCAGGCACAGGTCCCGCCCGTCGATCGCCAGCGTCAGTTCCACAGTATGCGCCTGGGCATGGCGCATGACATTGGTCAGCGCCTCCTGGAGAATCCGGAACAGCCCGGTGGCCTTGGCATCGCTGAGCGCCGGCAGGTTTTCCGGAACCTGCACCAGGCACGGGATCTGCGTCCGCGCCTCGAAACGCCGCGCCTGCCATTCGATCGCCGAGGCGATGCCGGCATCGAGAATCGGCGGGCGCAAGGCGGTCGCGACATCGCGCACCAGTTGGAACAATTGCGCGATCAGCTTCTTCATGCTGTTCAGGCGCTCGTTCAACCCGGGGTCCAGCTCGGCATAGGCCAACTCGCACATGGAGGTTTCCAGCTTGAGCACCGTCAGCATCTGCCCCAGCTCATCGTGAACCTCCCGGGCGATACGGGCCTTCTCTTCCTCCCGGACACTCTCCAGGTGCGCCGACAGCTCGCGCAGTTGCTCGCGCGAACTGGCCAGTTCCAACTCGATCCGCTTGCTTTCACTGATGTCCCAGACGATACCGTCCCAGACCATCGTGCCATCCGCCAGACGGCGGGTGATGGCCTTGATCTCGGCCCAGCGCTGCCGGCCTTCGCGGGTCATGATCCGGCCCTGCCAGGACCAGTCGCTGCCGGAATCGATCGCCAGGTCCTGGACACGATGATAGTCGGCGCGGTCGTCCGGATGGACCACGCTGCGCAGGCCGACCTCCTGCCGACGCAGGGTGGCGGGCGCATGGCCCACCAGGCTCTCGCTGCCCTCGCTGATATACGGGAAGTACAGCTCGCCGGTCTGCGGCACCCGCTCCAGGCGAAATACCAGGCCCGGAACGTTGGCCGCGATCCCCTTGAGCCGGGCCTCGCTCTCCTGCAGCGCGGCCAGGGCACGGCGGCGCTCGGTGACATCGTTGAGATAGACCACCAGGTATTCGCCATCGCGAAAGCGCAGGAAGCTGAGGGACACGTCGGCCGGCAGGATGCTGCCGTCGGCCCGCAGGCATTGGGTCTCGAAGCTTTGTGGCGCCTCGTCGCTGGCCCGGGCGCGCTTCCACAGGTTCAGCCAGCGGTCCATGTGCAGGTTCGGCTCAAAGTCGATCAGCGGCCGATCGAACAACGCGCCCGGGGGGTAGCCGAGCATCTCCTCGGCCGCCCGGTTGGCATAACGCACGTGGCTGTCCCAGTTGACCCAGAGAATGCCCACGGTGCTCTGGTCGATGGAAAACTGGGTCAGGCGCAAGGCCTCCTCGCTGGCCTCGCGTCGGGCCAGGTCCTCGCGGGCGGCGAGCAGGGCCTGCTCGAGGCTGCGTTGCTGGCGGCGCAACCAGAACACGATCGCCAGGCCCGCCATGAACATCACCGCCAACAGCAGGCAAAGGTTCTGCCAGAAGCCCGGCGATGCCGACAGGCGCGGGTACTTGGGTTGCAACCAGCGCAGGTGGAGTTGATCGAGGTCCCGAGCCGGTATCGCATGCAACGCCTTCTCGACGATGCCCGCCAGTTCCGGCCAGTCACGTCGGCTGGCCACCCGCAACAGTTGCGGCAGACCGATATCGCCGACCACCGCCAGCCCGGCGAACTCTTCCTCGCCGGACAGGCGACTGAGTTGCGCCTCATCGACCACGGCATAACGGGCCTGCTGGCTCAACAGCAGTTGCAGGGCCTGGCGCTCCGCCGGAACGCCCTGCAGGTTGAGATTGCTGTAGGTACCGCGCAGGTAATCGGCAATCGCACTGGGCATGCGCACGGCGACCCGGGTCTGGCTGTCGAGCTTTTCCAGCTCCACGGCCCCGGCGCCGTTGCGCTCGCCAACGACCAACTGCGGCACCCGCATGTACGGATCGGAGAACAGCCAGAGGCGCAGGCCGGCCGGCGTCTGGGTCAGGCCCGGGGCGAGATCGACCTCGCCCTCCTCCAGAGCCTTTTCCAACTGGGCCTGGTCGGGAAAGTTACGCCAGGTCAGCTCGACATTCATCGCCTTGGCCAGCCACTGCATCAACTCGACATTGGCCCCCGACAGGCGCTGCAGACGTCGGTCGTACTGCGCGTAAGGCGCCTGCAGTACCAGCCCGACCCGCAGTTCACGATGCTCGTCGAGCCAGCGGCGCTGCTCGGCGGACAAGGGCAGGCCATTGCCCGCAGGGGCCGGCGCAGCCCAGGCGATCAAGGGAAGACACAGCCAGCCGATAACCCAAAGACAGCAAAAACGCATGATTCGACTCATCCACACTGACAAATACTGACCAACCCATTAGGCTGCCAGGATTACCTCTGGCCTGGAAAATCCGATGCCCCCTGTCTACCGCTCGGCACTGCCTGCGCTGTGCCTGTCGATGATCCTACCGCTTGCCGCGCCGGTCCTGGCGGCAGATCCGGCACCCGCACCGGCGAAAGACACGCCCGCCGAGAAACCGGTTGAACGCCAGTCCTTGCCCGAACGCAGCCAGGAAGACGCCACCGCCCTGGAGCGGCAACTGCCGCTACAGGAGCAACAACAGCTGCAGGCGGCCGGTGACACCTTCCTGGCCCTGTGGAAACCGGCCAACACCCCGACGCCCAGCGGTGCGGTGATCATAATCCCCGGGGCCGGTGAAACCGCTGACTGGCCTCAAGCCGTCGCGCCCTTGCGCAACCAATTGCCGGACGCCCAGTGGAGCAGCCTGAGTCTGACACTCCCGGACCTGCAAAGCGACGCCTCCCTGCCACGGGTGGTCGAAGCGCCAAAACCGGCGGAGCCGGCAGCGAGCAACAGCAAGGACGCCAGTACCACCAGCAAGCCGATCGAACAGGCGGCCAGCGCCGAAGCCGACATCCCCGACCAGGCCCCCGCCGCCACCGCCGAGGACCCGCTCAAGGGCGATGCCGAGCGGATCTTTGCCCGTTTCGATGCCGCCATTGCCTACGCTCAACAGCAGAATGCCCGCAGCATCGTGTTGCTGGGGCATGGCACCGGCGCCTACTGGGCAACCCGCTATCTGATCGAGAAAGCCTCGCCACAAGTGCAGAAGCTGGTGCTGGTGGCCGCGCAGACGCCGGCCAGCGCCAAGGCAGACCTGGCGCAACTGGCGCCCGGCCTGAAAGTGGCGACCGCCGACTTCTTCTATCAGGACAAGGCGCTGGATCGCAAAGCCGCCCTGCTGCGCCTGCAAGCCAGCAAACGCCAGAAGACTTCCAGCTACACCCAGGTGGGACTGAAGGCGATACCGGGCAACCCGGGCCAGCAACAGTTGGTCCGGCGGGTTCGTGGCTACCTGAACCCGCAGGATCAGGACAGCCAGTAACCCGCCTGCACCTCAGCGGAAGTCCCGGCGCTCGCGGATCAGCGCATAGGCCTGATGCAACTCCCGGGTTTTCTCGGTGGCTTCCTGCACCTGGGCCGGGGTCGCGCCCATCCCGGCCACCTTGTCCGGGTGGTGACGACTGAGCAGGCGCCGATAAGCCCGCTTGATCTGTGCCGGCTCGCTGGTCGCGGTCACCCCGAGTACCCGCAAGGCATCCTGATAGCTGCCGGCGCTGCTCATCAGCGGCTTGCGGCTGGGCTCGTAGTCACTGGCCAGGGCCTGGACCTGCTGCGTCGTCCAGCCCAGCCACTTGCCCCAGAGCAGAATCAGCTCGCGCTCCTCACGCCCGGCCCGACCGTCGGCCCAGACCATTCGCCAGCAGGCCCGCAGCACACCCTCGGCGGCGTGGGGCTGGGCCTTGAGGTGACGCAGGTAGCCACGCAGGCGATCCTCTCCCGACTTGCCCCGGTTGAACGCGGCAATCGCCCGCCGCTGCGCCGGTTCGCCCATGTCCAATTGGCGCATTTCCTGACGCGCCTGCTGGATGTGCCCGTCGACCACCCGTCCATCGCTCTTGGCCAGGCGCCCGAGCAGGACGAACAGCAGTTCGTCGTTGCGCAGTGCCGGTTTGCCGCCCAGGCGTTCGCGCAGGTGTGCCCAACTGTGCAACTGCAGGCGCCGATCCAGCGCCTGCCCCAACAACCCGCCCAACATGGCCCCCGGAATGCTGGCGATGGCAAAGCCCGCCCCGGCTCCAATCAGAGTCCCTGGCCACAACATATCAGTGCCTCTCTTGCAGCAGTTGCTCGACTTGGGCCAGGCGCTCCACGGTGCCGACATCCACCCACTGTCCCTGAAGGTGCTCGCCGCTCACCTGCCCTCGGGCCATGGCCTCGCGCAACAGTGGGGCCAGCTTGAACGCCCCGGCATGGCAACCGGCAAACAGTCGCGGATGCAGCACCGAGATGCCGCTGAAGGTCAGCCTGGGCAGATCCGGACGATCATCGAACAGCCGACCGTCAAGCAGCGCAAAGTCGCCCCCGGACGGATGATGCGGCGGGTTGTCGACCATCACCAGGTGAGCCAGGCCATCCAGCGGACGGCGCAATGCCGAAAAATCATAATCGGTCCAGATATCGCCATTGACCACCAGGAAGGGCTCGTCGCCCAGCAACGGCAGCGCCCGGAAGATCCCGCCACCGGTCTCCAGCGGCTCGCCTTCGGGCGAATAGGCGATGCTCAGGCCATGACGCGAACCGTCGCCGAGGTAATCCTCGATCTGCTGGCCGAGCCAGGCATGATTGATGACGATCTCCCTGAAGCCGGCCGCCGCCAGGGCCCGCAGGTGATAGTCGATCAGCGGCACGCCGTTGGCCCGGATCAGCGGCTTGGGTGTATGCAGGGTCAGCGGGCGCATGCGCTCGCCCTTCCCCGCCGCCAGGATCATCGCCCTCATAGCGCGGCACCGGACGGCAGGCGCAGGCTGTCAAGCAGTTCACCCAGCTCGGCCAACTCCGGCCGGCGTGCCAGCACCGCTTCGATATAGGCGAAGAAGCGCGGCACGTCCGCCAGGTAGCGCGGCTTGCCATCGCGATGGCAGATACGGGCAAAAATACCGATCACCTTCAGGTGGCGCTGCACCCCCATCAGGTCGCTGGCCCGGTGGAACGCCTCGAAATCCGCCTGGACCGCAATGCCCTGCCGACGAGCCCGCTCCCAGTAACCATGCAGCCAATCGACGACCCGGGCCTCGGGCCAACTGAGAAACGCATCCTTGAACAGGCAGGTAATGTCGTAGGTCACCGGACCGTAGACCGCATCCTGAAAGTCCAGCACCCCCGGGTTGGGCTCGCTCGCCATCAGATTGCGCGGCATGTAGTCGCGGTGCACCAGCACCTTCGGCTGTGCCAGGGCACTGTCGATCAACAACGTACTGACCCGCTGCCACAGCTCCAGTTGCCGTGGGCTGAAGACGGCGCCCAACTCGCGCCCCACATACCATTCGGGGAACAGCTCCAGCTCGCGCCGCAGCAGGGCGACGTCATAGCTCGGCAGGTCGGCCTCCAGCGGCAGTTGCTGGAAAGCCAGCAAGGCATCGATGGCATCGGCGAACAGGGCATCGGCGTTCTCGTCGTCGATCACATCCAGATAGGTCCGGTTGCCCAGGTCGTTGAGCAGCAGAAAGCCGTTTTCCAGATCCTGAGCATAAATTTCCGGCACGTTGATGCCGGATTTCGCCAGCAAATGGGCAATATCCACGAAGGGTTTGCAGTTCTCGCGCGGCGGCGGAGCATCCATCACGATGAAGCTGCGGCCCTCGCCCTGCCAGCGGAAATACCGGCGGAAACTCGCGTCACTGCTGGCTGCGGTTAATGTGGCGTCCGGTACGGCACCCCAGCCCCTGGCCAGGAACAGGGATGCCAGTTGCTCATCCAGCCAAACTTTCAGGTGTTGCAAGCGTAGATCTTGGTCGGGCATTACTAAGGGTCTCCGACGGCGCTAGCCGTCAAGCGGGTCATGCTTTATTATCCAGCATCTTTTTCAGACCATCGATAGGCGTGCGGCCCTTACCGCGGGCAGATGGCACGCAGGAAGCCCGGACTAATAAGATGGCATTGAAATCCCCCGCGTTTCGTAGAAAGTTTCCGTTGCTGGTCACCGGCGGTTTGCTGGCCCTGCAACCTCTGGCCACTTCGTTCGTTGTTGCTGCTGAACAGTATGACTGCTCGGCCTCGGCTTCGGGCGCCTGGAGTTGTGCGCCGAAAGCGACCACCGCCCAGTTGCCACCGCGTCCCGTGCACGACGCCGGCTCGGTCGGCGGCAACTCCCAGGCCACCGCGGACAGCAGCTCCGGCAGCGACAGCGCGCCGGCGACCAAGCTGGTCACCGAAGCCAAGGGCCGTGGTCTGAAATCCCGCAGCGCCGACTACAGCCACCTCGACTGGGTTCCCCGCGAGAAGCTGACGCCGGCCCAGTTGGCCGAGACCGGACCATACTGCTCTGGTGCCTATATCGAACCGATTCGTCCTGGCATGAATGACAAGACGAATAAAAGTGATGCGCCGACCTTCATCGGTGCCAAGGCTTCGCGTTACGAGCAGGAGCAACAGGTCGCCAGCCTGGCCGGTGACGTGGTCATGCGCCAGGGCAGCATGCAGGTCGAGGCCGACGAGGCGAACCTGTACCAGGCGGAAAACCGTGGCGAGCTGAGCGGCAACGTGCGTGTTCGCGACAACGGCGCCCTGATGGTCGGCGATCACGCGGACGTCCAGCTGGACACCGGCGAAGCCAAGGTCGACAACGCCGAATACGTGCTGCACAAGTCGCGCGTGCGGGGCAGCGCGCTCTACGCCAAGCGGGCCGAGAACGCGATCATCCGTCTCAAGGACGGTACGTACACCACCTGCGAACCGAGCAGCAACGCCTGGCAACTCAAGGGCAACAACATCACCCTGAACCCGGCGACCGGCTTCGGTACCGCGACCAACGTGACACTGCGGGTCAAGGACATTCCGGTCCTGTACACACCGTATATCTACTTCCCGATCGACAACCGTCGCCAGTCCGGCTTCCTGCCGCCGAGCTTCAGTTCGGATAGCGACAACGGCTTCACCCTGGTCACACCGTACTACTTCAACCTGGCACCGAACTACGATGCCACGTTGTACCCACGCTACATGACCAAGCGCGGCTTGCTGATGGAAGGCGAATTCCGCTACCTGACCAAGTCCAGCGAAGGCCAGTTCGGCGGCGCGTACCTGAACGACGACAGCAATGATCGCTCGAAGCAGACCGACTCCGAAAAAACCCGCTACATGCTCAACTGGCAGCACAAGGGCGGCCTGGACTCGCGTGTCCTGACCGAAGTCGACTACACCAAGATCAGCGACCCCTACTACTTCCAGGACCTGACCAGCGACCAGATCGGCGTCAAGGATGCCGGTGTCTACGTCAACCAGCAGGCTGCTGTCAGCTACCGCGGCGACAGCTACACCGCCAGGCTGAACCTGCAGGCGTACCAGATGGCCAGCGTGTCCAACATCACGCCTTACAACCGCCTGCCGCAGATCACCTTCAACGGTGAACTGCCTTACCATCCCGAAGGTCTCGATTTCACCTACGAGACTGAAGCGGTGCGTTTTGAGCGTAGCCTGGAGACCGGCAACTTTCTTGACAAGGATGGCGGGCCGTTCAACGCGGACGGTACCGTGGGCACACCACGCCTGGACACCAACGTCGCCGGTCTGGCCCGCGCCAACGGTGACCGCCTGAATCTCAAGCCAGGTGTCAGCCTGCCACTTAACTGGACCTATGGCTACGTAAAGCCATCGCTCAAGTACCAGTACACCAAGTACGATCTGGACCTTGGCGCCCAGGGCAGAGAGGATCTGCTCACCAACCGTGGCAACGCTTCTGCCTTGGGTGAGAGCTACAGCAGCTCGCAAAGCCGTGGCGTGCCTATCGCCAGCATCGACAGCGGCCTGTACTTCGACCGCAATACCAGCATGTTCGGCACCAACTATCGCCAGACCCTGGAACCACGCCTGTTCTATCTCTACGTTCCAGAGAAGGACCAGAAGGACATTCCGGTTTTCGATACGGGTGAGTACAGCTTCAACTACGCCTCGCTGTTCCGCGAGAACCGTTTCTCCGGTTCGGACCGTGTCGGCGACGAGAACAAGCTGTCCCTGGGCGTGACCAGCCGCTGGATCGAGGACAACGGCTTCGAGCGCCAGCGCATCAGCGTCGGCCAGGCCCTGTACTTCAAGGACCGCACCGTGCAGTTGCCGGGTGTCGACTACCGTACCCGCGCCGACGCCAAGGCCAACGTTTCGCCCTACGCCCTGGAATACGCCTACCGTTTCAACCGCGACTGGCGCGCGACCGCCGACTACAACTGGGACCCGGACAGCCACAGCCCACGCTCGGGCAGTGCGATGTTCCACTACCAGCCTGAAGACAACCCGAACAAGGTCTTCAACGCCGGCTATCGCTATCGCAACGACCAGGTTATCTACAACCAGAACACCGGTCAGTGGCAGTTCGGTGGTGACTACGGCACTCCAGGCACGCCTGGCTACGTGAAGGACTACTACAAGATCCAGCAGCACGATTTCTCGGTCATCTGGCCGATGGTGCCGCAGTGGAACGTCATCAGCCGCTGGCAGTACGACTACAACCGCAACCGCACGCTGGAAGCCTTTGGTGGTTTCGAGTATGACAACTGCTGCTGGAAACTGCGCCTGATCAACCGTTACTGGGTCAAGTATGACGAATTCAGTCAGGAAGCCCCACAGAACGAGAAAGGCGACCACGGCATCTTCCTCCAAATTGTCCTGAAGGGTCTGGGCGGCGTTCTCGGCCAGAAAGTAGAAACCTTCCTCGACAAAGGCATCCAAGGTTATCGTGAACGTGAAGATCAAGCTTTCTGATTGTCTGCGCCCGCTGATGCTGGGCGCACTGGCCCTGAGTGCCGCGGTTCACGCCGCGGTACAACCCCTGGACAACGTCGTGGCGATCGTCGACAACGACGTGATCATGCAGAGCCAACTGGACCAGCGCGTCCACGAAGTCCAGCAGAGCATTGCCAAGCGTGGCGGCGGCGTACCACCGACCAGCGTCCTGGACCAGCAGGTCCTCGACCGCCTGATCGTCGAGAACCTGCAGCTGCAGATCGGCGAACGCTCCGGCATTCGCATTTCCGATGAGGAACTGAACCAGGCCATCGGCAGCATCGCCCAGCGCAACAACATGTCGATCGACCAGTTCAAGGCCGCCCTGGCCCACGACGGCCTCTCCTACGAGGACGCCCGCGACCAGGTTCGCCGTGAAATGATCATCAGCCGCGTGCGCCAGCGCCGGGTTGCCGAGCGGGTGCAGGTGTCCGAACAGGAAGTGAAGAACTTCCTCGCCTCGGACCTGGGCAAGATGCAGCTTTCTGAAGAACTGCACCTGGCCAACATCCTGATCGCCACCCCGGACAGCGCCAGTTCGCAAGCCATCCAGGCCGCGGCGGCCCAGGCCCAGGACATCTACCGGCAGCTGAAGCAGGGTGCCGACTTCGCCCAGTTGGCGATTGCCAAGTCCGGCAGCGACAACGCCCTTGAAGGCGGCGACATGGGCTGGCGCAAGCCGGCACAACTGCCACCACCGTTCGACCAGATGTTGAGCAACCTGCCGGTAGGCGGGATCACCGAGCCAGCCCGTGCACCCGGTGGTTTCATCATCCTCAAGGTGCTGGACAAGCGTGGTGGCGAGACCCAGATGCGCGACGAAGTGCATGTTCGTCACATCCTGATCAAGCCGAACGCCATCCGCAGCGAAGCCGAGACCCAGGCACTGGCCCAGAAACTCTACGAGCGCATCCAGAATGGTGAAGACTTCGCCACCCTGGCCAAGAGCTTTTCGGAAGACCCGGGTTCGGCTCTCAACGGTGGCGACCTGAACTGGATCGACCCGAAGGTACTGGTTCCCGAGTTCCAGGAAGTGATGGCCAAGACCCCGCAAGGCGTGCTGTCCAAGCCGTTCAAGACCCAATACGGCTGGCACGTGCTGGAAGTCCTCGGCCGTCGCGCCACCGACAGCACCAATCAGGCTCGCGAGCAACAGGCCATGACCGTACTGCGTAACCGCAAGTACGACGAAGAACTGCAGACCTGGCTGCGCCAGATCCGCGACGAGGCCTACGTTGAAATCAAGCTCCCTGGCGCAGACCAGGCAGCCAAGTGAAACCCAGGCGTTTTGCGCTGACCCCCGGCGAGCCGGCAGGCATCGGTCCAGACCTTTGCCTGCTGCTGGCCTCGCAGCCCCAGCCCTACCCCCTGATTGCCATTACCAGTCGTGACCTGCTCGCCGAGCGGGCCACGCAACTGGCGGTGGCCGTCGACCTGCTGGCGGTAGGGCCGGACCACTGGCCAGAGCAGCCGGCCCCCGCTGGCAGCCTCTACGTCTGGGATACGCCACTGGCCGCCCCGGTCGTGCCCGGGCAACTGGACCAGGCCAACGCGGCCTTCGTCCTGGAAACCCTGACTCGCGCCGGCGAAGGCTGCCTCAACGGCGATTTCGCCGGCATGATCACCGCTCCGGTGCACAAGGGCGTGATCAACGACTCCGGGATCGCCTTTTCCGGGCACACGGAGTTCCTCGCCGACCTGACCCATACCCGCCAGGTGGTGATGATGCTCGCCACCCGCGGACTGCGCGTGGCGCTGGTCACCACGCACCTGCCGCTGCGCCAGGTGGCCGACGCGATTACCGACGAGCGCCTGGAGCGCGTCACGCGCATCCTGCACACCGATCTCAAGGAAAAGTTCGGCATCGCCCAGCCACGAATCCTGGTATGCGGGCTCAACCCCCATGCCGGTGAAGGTGGTCACCTGGGCCACGAAGAGATCGACGTCATCGAACCGACCCTGGAGCGTCTGCGCAGTGAGGGCATGGACTTGCGCGGCCCGCTGCCCGCCGACACTCTGTTTACCCCCAAATATCTGGAGCACTGCGACGCGGTGCTGGCGATGTACCATGATCAGGGCCTGCCCGTGCTGAAATACAAAGGTTTCGGCGCGGCAGTCAACGTGACCCTCGGCTTGCCGATCATCCGCACCTCGGTCGACCACGGCACTGCCCTGGACCTGGCCGGCAGCGGCAAAATCGACACCGGCAGCCTGCAAGTCGCCCTGGAAACCGCCTACCAGATGGCCGAGACCCGTTTATGAGCGAGCAATACCAACACCGGGCGCGCAAGCGCTTCGGCCAGAACTTCCTGCATGATGCCGGCGTGATCGATCGCATCCTGCGGGCCATCCGAGCCAAGGCCGAAGACCGCATGCTGGAAATCGGCCCGGGCCAGGGCGCCCTGACCGAAGGCCTGCTGAGCAGCGGCGCACAACTGGACGTGGTTGAACTGGACAAGGACCTGGTCCCGATCCTCAACCAGCAGTTCGCCGGCAAGCCGAACTTCCAACTGCATCAGGGCGATGCACTGAAGTTCGACTTCACCACGCTGAACGCCGCCCCCAACAGCCTGCGAGTCGTCGGCAACCTGCCCTACAACATCTCGACACCACTGATTTTCCACCTGCTGGACAATGCCAGCCTGATCCGCGACATGCACTTCATGCTGCAGAAGGAAGTCGTCGAGCGTCTGGCCGCCGGCCCCGGTGGTGGCGACTGGGGTCGCCTGTCGATCATGGTCCAGTATCATTGCCGCGTCGAACACCTGTTCAACGTCGGCCCTGGCGCTTTCAATCCGCCACCCAAGGTCGACTCGGCGATCGTCCGCCTGGTACCTCACCAGGTGCTACCGCACCCGGCCAAGGATCACCGCCTGCTGGAACGCATCGTTCGCGAAGCCTTCAACCAGCGCCGCAAGACCCTGCGCAACACGCTCAAGGCCCTGCTCAGCAGCGCCGACATCGAGGCCGCCGGCGTCGATGGCAGCCTGCGCCCGGAGCAACTGGACCTGGCCGCCTTCGTCCGCCTGGCCGACAAGCTCAGCGAACAGTCCGACAAGTCGCCAGTCACCGACTGACAGTACACCCCACCGTGACCGGGTACGGCGCCAGACAGCATATCTGGCCTACTACCCGGCACTTGGCCTAGACTGAGTGCCATCAGTCGCATCTTTCGCTTTTGCTTCCAAGGCCTCTTGCATGTCCGATCCTCGCTATCAGGTCGACGTCAGCGTCGTCACCCGGTTCCTCGCTGAACAATCCCAGCCCGAACAGAACCGCTTCGCCTTTGCCTACACCATTACCGTGCAGAACAACGGGCAGTTGCCTGCGCGCCTGCTGTCCCGACACTGGGTGATCACCGACGGTGACGGCCACGTGGAGGAGGTTCGCGGGGCCGGCGTGGTCGGCCAGCAGCCGCTGATCGAAGTCGGAGAAAGCCACACCTACAGCAGTGGCACGGTCATGACCACCCAGGTCGGCAACATGCACGGCAGCTACCAGATGCTGGCCGAGGATGGTCAGCACTTCGACGCCATCATCGCGCCGTTCCGTCTTGCCGTACCCGGAGCCCTGCACTGATGGCGGTGTACGCCGTCGGCGACCTGCAAGGCTGCCTGGAACCGCTCAAGTGCCTGCTCGAACGGGTGCGCTTCGACCCTGCCTGCGATCGCCTGTGGCTGGTCGGCGACCTGGTCAACCGCGGCCCGCAGTCCCTGGAGACCCTGCGCTACCTCTATCGCATGCGCGACTCGCTGGTCTGCGTGCTCGGTAATCATGACCTGCACCTGCTGGCTGCCGCGCAGAACGTTGAACGCCTGAAGAAAAGCGACACCCTGCGCGAAGTACTCGAAGCCCCGGATGCACCGGAACTGCTCGGCTGGTTGCGCCAGCAGAAGCTGCTGCATCATGACCCGGAACGCAACGTGGCACTGGTCCATGCCGGTATTCCGCCACAGTGGTCGCTGAAAAAGGCGCTCAAACTCGCCGCAGAAGTCGAAGCGGCCCTGCGTGACGACCAGCAGTTCAGGCCCTTCCTGGCTGGCATGTACGGCAACGAACCGAACAAGTGGGACGGCGACCTGGAAGGCATCACCCGCCTGCGGGTGATCACCAACTATTTCACCCGCATGCGCTTCTGCACCGCCGAAGGCAAACTCGACCTCAAGGGCAAGGAAGGCGCCGACACCGCGCCGGCCGGCTACGCGCCCTGGTTCAGCTTCAGGGAGCGCAGGACCCAGGGGCTGAAGATCATCTTCGGTCATTGGGCCGCACTCGAAGGCCAATGCGACGTGCCGGACATCTTCGCCCTCGACACCGGTTGTGTCTGGGGCAGTGCCATGACCCTGATGAACGTCGACACCGGCGAGCGCCTGAGCTGCAAGTGCGACAGCCAGGGCGGCGTCGCACCACCGCCGACCCTGGCCGAGCGATTCCGCGCCTGGCTCTATCGCTGACTTTACGACCTACAAGCCCCCGACCGGAGCCAACCATGAGCGAATTCAAACGCATCCCCCCCGAACAAGCCCAGGCCCTGCGCGAGCAAGGTGCCGTGGTCGTCGACATCCGCGATCCGCAGGCATTCGCCCTGCAGCACATCGCGGGCGCGAAACACCTGGACAATCACTCACTGCACGACTTCATCACCAACGCCGATCTGGATAAGCCGCTGGTGGTGTGCTGCTACCACGGCAATTCCAGCCAGAGTGCGGCAGCCTACCTGGCGGGCCAGGGTTTCTCCGAGGTCTACAGCCTGGATGGCGGCTTCGAACTGTGGCGTACGACCTATCCTTCGGAAATCGCTCAAGATATTTCCGAATAATTTTTTTCTTCCGCTCAAGCCCGCACGAACCGCGGGCTAGAGCATTTCCTGACGAACGGTAAAGCGCAACTAATTGCGCATCCCGCCTTGACCTCCCCGATTCCGAACTATCCTTAAGCGCGAGGCCATCCAAATCAGGGGAGAGCCGGTACACCGGCGTACGGGTCATCGGTAGTAATTTTCAAGGCCACCGCCGCCTTGAAGGTGTTCTGGGGGGTAAACGGCAACGGCTTCACCGTTGCATGCCAGCACTTGACTGACTGATCCGGCACCGGCTCCAAGTATCGAGCGAGGTGACGTCATGAGCATATTCAGCCATTTCCAACAACGCTTCGAATCCACACGGCAGGAAGAACTCACGCTGCAGGAGTATCTTGAGCTGTGCAAAAAGGATCGCAGCGCCTACGCCTCGGCAGCCGAGAGGATGCTACTGGCAATCGGCGAACCCGAACTGCTGGATACGTCCACCAACTCACGGTTGTCGCGCATCTTCTCCAACAAGGTGATCCGTCGCTATCCGGCCTTTGAAGACTTCCATGGGATGGAGGAATGCATCGACCAGATCGTTTCGTATTTCCGCCACGCCGCCCAGGGCCTGGAAGAGAAGAAACAGATCCTCTATCTGCTCGGTCCGGTGGGGGGTGGGAAATCCTCACTGGCGGAAAAGCTGAAACAACTGATCGAGAAGGTGCCCTTCTACGCCATCAAGGGCTCGCCGGTGTTCGAGTCGCCACTGGGCCTGTTCAACGCCACGGAGGACGGCGCGATCCTCGAGGAAGACTTCGGCATTCCGCGGCGCTACCTGAACACCATCATGTCGCCCTGGGCGACCAAGCGCCTGGCCGAGTTCGGCGGCGACATCAGCCAGTTCCGCGTGGTCAAGCTCTACCCTTCGATCCTCAACCAGATCGCCGTGGCCAAGACCGAGCCCGGTGACGAGAACAACCAGGACATTTCCGCGCTGGTGGGCAAGGTCGATATCCGCAAGCTGGAGGAATTCCCGCAGAACGACGCCGACGCCTACAGCTACTCAGGCGCCCTGTGCCGGGCCAACCAGGGCCTGATGGAGTTCGTCGAGATGTTCAAGGCACCGATCAAGGTGCTGCACCCATTGCTGACCGCCACCCAGGAAGGCAACTACAACAGCACCGAAGGCCTGGGGGCGATTCCCTTCACCGGCGTACTGCTGGCCCACTCCAACGAATCGGAATGGCACACCTTCCGCAACAACAAGAACAACGAGGCGTTCATCGACCGGATCTACATCGTCAAGGTCCCGTACTGCCTGCGGGTCAGCGACGAAGTGAAGATCTACGACAAGCTGCTGCACAACAGTTCGCTGTCCAAGGCGCACTGCGCGCCCGACACCCTGCGGATGCTCGCCCAGTTCACCGTGCTCTCGCGCCTCAAGGAGCCGGAAAACTCGAACATCTACTCGAAAATGCGCGTCTACGACGGGGAAAACCTCAAGGACACCGATCCCAAGGCCAAGTCGATCCAGGAATACCGCGACGCGGCTGGCGTCGATGAAGGCATGAACGGCCTGTCGACCCGCTTCGCGTTCAAGATCCTGTCCAAGGTCTTCAACTTCGACCCCCATGAGATCGCCGCCAACCCGGTACACCTGCTGTATGTGCTCGAACAGCAGATCGAACAGGAACAGTTCCAGGCCGAAACCCGCGAACGCTACCTGCGCTACCTCAAGGAATACCTGGCGCCGCGCTACATCGAGTTCATCGGCAAGGAAATCCAGACTGCCTACCTGGAATCCTACAGCGAATACGGCCAGAACATTTTCGATCGCTACGTGCTGTACGCCGACTTCTGGATCCAGGACCAGGAGTACCGCGATCCGGAAACCGGCGAGATCCTCAACCGCGTCGCCCTCAACGAGGAACTGGAAAAGATCGAGAAACCGGCCGGCATCAGCAATCCGAAGGATTTCCGCAACGAAATCGTCAACTTCGTACTGCGCGCCCGGGCCAACAACAACGGCAAGAATCCGACCTGGCTCAGCTACGAGAAGCTGCGGGTGGTGATCGAGAAGAAAATGTTCTCCAACACCGAGGATCTGCTGCCGGTCATCAGCTTCAACGCCAAGGCCAGCAAGGAGGATCAACAGAAACACAACGACTTCGTCACACGCATGGTCGAACGCGGCTACACCGACAAACAGGTACGCCTGCTCTCCGAGTGGTACCTGCGGGTTCGCAAGTCGCAGTAACGGCAGCTGCAAGCGCCAGGCTGCAGGTCGTCGACACGTCCCCCGGCGTGTCCGCGGTCCGCGCAGCCAACCGCTTGTCCCCGAGTTTCCAGCCCGGTGCTGGAAGCCTGTAACTTGAAGCTGCCCGGAGGGCTCCACCATGAGCTATGTGATCGACCGACGCCTCAATGGCAAGAACAAGAGCACGGTGAACCGCCAGCGCTTCCTGCGGCGTTACCGTGATCACATCAAGAAAGCGGTCGAGGAGGCCGTGAGCCGCCGTTCCATCACCGACATGGAACACGGCGAACAGATCAGCATTCCCGGTCGCGACATCGACGAACCGGTGCTTCACCATGGGCGCGGCGGCAAGCAGACCGTGGTCCATCCCGGCAACAAGGAATTCACCACCGGCGAACACATTCCCAGGCCACAGGGCGGCGGCGGCGGACGCGGTCCCGGCAAGGCCGGCAACTCCGGCGAAGGGATGGATGAGTTCGTCTTCCAGATCACTCAGGAGGAATTCCTCGAATTCATGTTCGAGGACCTGGAACTGCCGAACCTGGTCAAGCGCAACCTCACCGGCACCGACACCTACAAGACCGTCCGCGCCGGGATCAGCAACGAGGGCAACCCCTCGCGCATCAACATCATCCGCACCCTGCGCTCGGCCCATGCCCGACGCATCGCCCTGTCCGGCAGCAGCCGGGCGAAACTCAAGGAGGCCAAGGCCGAACTGGAGCGACTGAAACGCGAAGAACCGGACAACTTCGGCGATATCCAGGAAATCGAGGCGGAAATCGAACGACTCAGCGCGCGTATTCACCGTGTGCCGTTCCTCGATACGTTCGACCTCAAGTACAACCTGCTGGTCAAGCAACCCAACCCCAGCTCCAAGGCCGTGATGTTCTGCCTGATGGACGTGTCCGGCTCGATGACCCAGGCGACCAAGGATATCGCCAAGCGCTTCTTCATCCTGCTGTACCTGTTCCTCAAGCGTAACTACGACAAGATCGAAGTGGTGTTCATCCGCCATCACACCAGCGCCCGGGAGGTCGACGAGGAGGAGTTCTTCTACTCGCGGGAAACCGGCGGCACCATCGTCTCCAGCGCCCTGAAGCTGATGCAGGAGATCATGGCCGAACGCTATCCAACCAACGAATGGAACATCTATGCCGCCCAGGCCTCCGACGGCGACAACTGGAACGATGATTCGCCGATCTGCCGCGACATCCTGATCAACCAGATCATGCCGTTCGTGCAGTACTACACTTATGTAGAGATCACCCCGCGCGAACACCAGGCCCTGTGGTACGAGTACGAACGCATCAGCGAAGCGTTCAGCGATACGTTTGCCCAGCAGCAGCTGGTATCGGCCGCCGATATCTATCCGGTCTTCCGTGAACTCTTCCAGCGCAGGTTAGTGACATGACCTCCAGAGAGCAGAAACAGCCCAAGCGCCAACCCATTTCCACCGGCTCGGAATGGACCTTCGAACTGATCCAGGCCTACGACCGCGAAATCAGCCGTATCGCCGAGCGCTACGCCCTGGACACCTACCCCAACCAGATCGAGGTGATCACCGCCGAGCAGATGATGGATGCCTATGCCTCGGTGGGGATGCCCCTGGGCTATCACCACTGGTCCTACGGCAAGCACTTCCTCAGCACCGAGAAGTCCTACAGCCGCGGCCAGATGGGCCTGGCCTACGAGATCGTGATCAATTCCGACCCCTGCATCGCCTACCTGATGGAGGAAAACACCATCTGCATGCAGGCACTGGTGGTCGCGCACGCCTGCTACGGCCACAACAGCTTCTTCAAGGGCAACTACCTGTTCCGTACCTGGACCGATGCCAGCTCGATCATCGACTATCTGGTTTTCGCCAAGCAGTACATCACCCAGTGCGAGGAACGCCACGGTATCGACGCCGTCGAGGACCTGCTCGACTCCTGCCACGCCCTGATGAACTACGGCGTCGACCGCTACAAGCGCCCCTACCCGATCTCCGCGGAGGAGGAACGGCGTCGGCAGAAGGAGCGTGAAGAACACCTGCAGAAACAGATCAACGACCTGTGGCGAACCATTCCCAAGGGCGCGGACAAGCTCAGCGAGAAGGACAACGCCCGCTTCCCCTCCGAACCCCAGGAGAACATTCTCTATTTCATCGAGAAACACGCGCCGCTGCTGGAACCCTGGCAGCGGGAAATCGTGCGGATCGTGCGCAAGATCGCCCAGTACTTCTATCCGCAGCGCCAGACCCAGGTGATGAACGAAGGCTGGGCGACGTTCTGGCACTACACCCTGATGAACGATCTCTACGACGAAGGCCTGGTCACCGACGGCTTCATGATGGAATTCCTCGCCTCCCATACCAGCGTGGTGTTCCAGCCCGGCTTCGACAGTCCCTACTACAGCGGGATCAACCCTTATGCCCTGGGCTTCGCGATGTACCGCGACATCCGCCGGATGTGCGAGGAACCCACCGAAGAAGACCGCCGCTGGTTCCCCGAGCTGGCGGGCAGCGACTGGTTGTCGAGCATCAAGTTCGCCATGAGCAGCTTCAAGGACGAGAGTTTCATCCTGCAGTACCTGTCGCCCAAGGTGATCCGCGACCTGAAGCTGTTCAGCATTCTCGACGACGATCAACGCGACGACCTGCTGGTACCGGCCATCCACGACGAAAGCGGCTACAGGACCATCCGCGAAACCCTGGCCGCCCAGTACAACCTGGGCAACCGCGAGCCCAACGTGCAGATCTGGAGCATCGATCGCCGCGGCGACCGTTCGCTCACCCTGCGCCACCAGCAACACAACCGCAAACCCCTGGGCGACTCGACCGAGGAGGTACTCAAGCATCTGCATCGCCTGTGGGGCTTCGACATCCATCTGGAAACCCTGCAGGGCGACCAGATCATGAAGACCCATCACGTCCCCCCAAAGGCGAACACGGCGAAAGCGAGTACGGTCGACTCGACCTGGCCGTGATTCACCTCTGAGTTGCAGACACCTCCGTTGGCGGACAACACAGGTTATCCTGTCCGGCCAACGGAGGTTTTTCATGCAGATCTATAAAGTCGGCGGTGCGGTACGTGATCGCCTGCTGGGCCGCGCGGTCACCGATATCGACTGGGTCGTGGTCGGTGCCACCAGTGAAGAGATGCTCGCCAGGGGCTTTCGCCCGGTCGGAGCGGACTTCCCGGTGTTTCTCCACCCCAAAAGCGGCGAGGAATACGCCCTGGCCCGCACCGAGCGCAAGAGCGGGCGCGGCTACGGCGGTTTCACCTTCCATGCCAGTCCCGAGGTCACCCTCGAAGAGGACCTGATCCGTCGCGACCTGACGATCAACGCCATGGCCGAAGACGACCACGGCAACCTGACCGACCCCTACCACGGCCAGCAGGATCTCGAAAATCGCGTATTGCGGCACGTTTCCCCGGCATTCGCCGAAGATCCCCTGCGTGTATTGCGCGTTGCCCGCTTCGCCGCCCGTTATGCCGGCCTCGGGTTCACGGTGGCGCCACAGACGCTCGCACTGATGCGTCAGTTGGCGGAGTCGGGCGAACTGGAGGTGCTGACACCGGAGCGCAGCTGGAAGGAAATCTCCAGGGCCCTGATGGAGGAACAGCCTCAGGTATTCATTCAGGTACTGCGCGAATGTGGCGCCCTGGCAGTGCTGTTTCCCGAGATAGATGCCCTCTTTGGTGTCCCGCAGCCAGCCGCCCACCATCCGGAGATCGATACGGGTCGGCACACCCTGAGCGTGCTGGAACAGGCCGCCCGCCACCAGCAACCCCTGACCGTACGCTGGGCCTGCCTGCTGCATGACCTGGGCAAGGGTCTCACCCCCGAGGAGGAATGGCCGAGGCACATTGCCCACGAAGCCAGGGGGCTTGCTCTGATCAAGGCCGTCAACGAGCGCTACAAGGTGCCCCGCGATTGCCAGGAACTGGCCCTGCTGGTCGGTGAGTATCACACCCACGGCCATCGTGCTCTCGAACTGAAAGCCTCGACCCTGCTGGAGCTACTGCAGAGTTTCGATGTCTATCGTCGGCCGCAACGTTTCGAGGAATTCATCGCCGCCTGTGAGATGGATGCCCGCGGGCGCCAGGGGCTGGAACAGCGGGATTATCCGCAGGCCGCCTACCTGCGCGGCGCGGCGCAGGCGGCCAAGGCCGTCGCGGTTCAGCCGCTGATCGAAAAGGGCTACAAGGGACCGGCACTGGGCGAGGCGCTGCGCCGCGAACGCCTGACCGCCCTCAAGGCCTACAAGGAGAAAAACACGACCGCCCCTTGAAGAGCACGGTCCGATGTGGGAGCGGGCTTGCCCGCAAAGCTCTGCGCTATATCAAGGACGCCGCACTGGCAAGCCAGCTCCCACAGGCTGATGAGGCTTGGGCTCAGGCCGATGCCGCCAGCAACGCGGCGGGTGTCAGTTGCTCGCCGCGCCATTCGAACGCAACGGGAGCCAGCACCTGATCGATCCGCGCCTCGCGCCACAACGTCGCAAAACTCTTCCCGGCTTCGGGATGCAGCTTTTGCGGCGCAATCAGCGACAATGGCCACAATACGAATGCATTTTTCAGGATTTCGGCACGCGGCAGGATCAGCCCGTCGAAATTCCCTACCTGCTCACCATACAGCAGGACATCGATATCCAGCGGCAAGCCTTTGCGATCCGGCGCATAACGGCCGTTGTCGGCCTCGATGAACTTCAGTCGACGATCCAGCTCCATCAACGGCAGATCGGTCAGGGCCGACACCACCAGGTTGAAGAACGGTCCGCTCCTGATCCCTACCGGCTGGCTCTCGAACACCGCCGAGCAGCGGATATCCTGCAGAAACCCGGCAAGGGCATCCAGACCGGCGCACAAATGGGTTTCGCGCTCGATGTTGCTGCCGAGCCCGAGATAAACCTGAGTTAGCGACATCCGCGCTCGATCTCCACGCCCACGCCCCTGGCGGCCGCAACCGCCCCCGGCTTGGTCAACTTGAGGTGCAGCCAGGGAATCTGGAACTCGCTCATGAGCACTTCGGCCAGGCGCTCGGCAAAGGTTTCCACCAACTGGAACTGCGACTGCTCGGCAAAAGCCTGGATCCGCGTCGACACGCTGGCGTAGTCGAGCGCCAGGGTCAGGTCATCCCCTGCCGCGGCCGGGCGGTTGTCCCAGGCGAAACTGAGGTCAAGACGCAGGCATTGCCTGATGCCGCGCTCCCAGTCGTAGGCCCCGATCACCGTGTCGACTTCCAGGCCCTCGATAAACACTCTGTCCAAGCACTCTTCTCCGCAGCACGACAAGGGCGCAATGCGCCGTTAGAATCAGGGCGTCCTCGCCCGGAATAGTTAGCATGTTTTGGTTACTGGCGATCCTCGCCTACCTGCTCGGCTCTCTGTCCTTCGCCATTTTGCTCAGCCGCCTGACCGGCACGCCCGATCCGCGAATGAGTGGCTCGGGCAATGCCGGCGCCACCAACATGCTGCGCCTGGCCGGCAAGAAACTGGCGATCCTGACGCTACTCGGCGACCTGCTCAAAGGCCTGCTGCCGGTACTGATCGCCGGGCTTGCCGGCATGACGCTGCAACAACAGGCCTGGATCGGCGTCTGCGCCGTTCTTGGCCACCTGTTTCCCCTCTATTTCCGCTTTCGCGGCGGCAAGGGGGTGGCGACAGCGGCCGGCATGCTGCTGGGGCTCTACCCTCCAGCGGCCCTGCTGGCCATCGCCACCTGGATCCTGACCTTCTACCTCACCCGCACCAGCTCGCTGGCCGCCTTGATCGCCACACCGCTGACCCTGCCGCTGCTGGCCTGGCAGGAGCCGGCGGCGCTGTTGCCGATGAGCGTACTGACCGGGCTGATCGTATGGCGCCACCGTGGCAATCTACGCGACCTTTTCGCAGGCCGCGAACGGCATTTCTAGATATTGCCCGTGAAAGCCGAGCCACAGCGCCTCAAAGTGGCGGCAACTGCTCCATCGGCCAACGCGCCTGTACGCTGATCGCCAGGCTTTCATGCTGCCCGGCCTGCAGGCGCTGGCAGCCGGCAAAGGCAATCATCGCGCCGTTATCGGTGCAGAACCTCGGGCGTGCATAGAACACCTCGCCCTTCAGGTCGCCGAGCATTTTTTCCAGGGACTCGCGCAAGGCCTTGTTGGCACTGACGCCACCGGCGATCACCAGACGCTTCATGCCGGTCTGCTTCAACGCCCGCTTGCACTTGAAGGTCAGAGTCTCCACCACTGCCTGCTGGAAGGCCAGCGAGATGTCGCAACGGGTTTGCTCACCGTCGTCTCCAGCGCTGACGCACTGCTGCCAGGTATTGAGGGCAAAGGTCTTCAGGCCGCTGAAGCTGAACTCCAGGCCCGGACGGTCGCACATCGGCCGCGGGAACACGAAGCGCCCGGGCACACCCTGTTCAGCCAGCCGGGCGATTTCCGGGCCGCCCGGATAATTCAGGCCGATCAGCTTGGCGGTCTTGTCGAAGGCTTCGCCGGCGGCATCGTCCAGGCTTTCGCCCAGCACGCTGTACTGACCGATACCCTCGACCTGCACCAACTGCGTGTGCCCGCCGGAGACCAGCAGGGCGACGAAAGGAAACTCCGGTGGCTGCTCCTCGAGCATGGGCGCCAGCAGATGACCTTCCATATGGTGCACGCCCAACGCCGGGATATCCCAGGCGAAAGCCAGGGCCTGGGCGCACGAGGCGCCGACCAGCAAGGCGCCGACCAACCCTGGGCCGGCGGTATAGGCGATCGCATCGATCTCGGTCGGTGCACAGTCGGCCTCGGCCAGCACCTGGCGGATCAGCGGCAGCATGCGCTTGACGTGATCGCGGGAAGCCAGTTCCGGCACCACGCCACCATAGGCCCGGTGCAGGTCGATCTGGCTGAACAGCGCGTCGGCCAGGAGGCCGCGCTCACTGTCGTACAGCGCGACGCCGGTCTCGTCGCAGGAGGTTTCTAATCCCAGTACTAGCATGGGTTTGCGCCCTGAGGCTGAATTCGAAGGCGCGCATGATAGTCGTCCCCCCCAGCTCCGACCAGCGGTTTTCGATCAGAGGCTTTGCATTCCGCGTCCCGAGGGGTTAACATCCGCAACCCTTAAAAACCGATGATCTCCAGTGCGCTTTTGCCTGAGGACGTCGACCCCGGTAATGAATGAAGGTAGCTCTGGATGCCAGCCGTCAAAGTTAAAGAGAACGAACCCTTCGACGTAGCTCTGCGTCGTTTCAAGCGCTCCTGCGAAAAAGCCGGTGTTCTGGCTGAAGTTCGTAGCCGCGAATTTTACGAGAAGCCAACTTCCGAGCGTAAGCGCAAGGCAGCTGCTGCTGTCAAGCGTCACGCCAAGAAAGTTCAGCGCGAACAGCGCCGCGCCGTTCGTCTGTACTAATACACAGACGTTCGCTGCAAGCTTCTGCCAAGCCCGGCCCTCAGCCGGGCTAATGGCATTTGCGGATATCGCTTGAGCTTCACCGTCAAAGCCGCCGATGCGGCCCAGACGAACCCGCTTCACCACGTCAGAACTGGCTTATAGCCAGCGGTGCACGTCTTTACTGACGAGCCTAACAAGGCTACCGGCGAGCACACCCTTTCCAGCTTGCGGCAAATCCGTGGTCACCTTGACCTCCAGCGGGCCCGACAGCGACATTGTACAAATCGAAATTCGACAGGCCGCCCGATTCAAGGTCAGCCGGTTTCGACAGATACATTTCCCGACGATGCTTGAGCAGACGACGAACGGTCGCGCAGCCAACAGGCCTGCATGCCTCACGTCGACAGGCCCTTTCGGGATCTCCCAGCAGCGCAGTGACAACGAGAACGCCATGGCCGGGCTGATACCCCAGAGCTTCATTGACGACCTTCTGAACCGTACCGACATCGTCGATGTGGTCAGCTCGCGCGTGCAACTGAAAAAGGCCGGCAAGAACTACACCGCCTGCTGTCCTTTCCACAAGGAAAAGACCCCGTCCTTCAGCGTCAGCCCGGACAAGCAGTTCTACTATTGCTTCGGCTGCGGCGCAGGGGGCAATGCCCTCGGCTTCATCATGGACCACGACAACCTGGACTTCCCCCAGGCTGTCGAGGAGCTGGCGAAAGCTGCCGGCATGGAAGTCCCCCGCGAGGAAAGGGACAACGGCCGCGGGCGCAAGCCACGCCAGCCGACCGACTCGCCGCTCTATCCGCTGCTGACCGCGGCCGCCGAATTCTACCGCCAGGCGCTCAAGAGCCATCCGGCGCGCAAGGCTGCCGTCGATTACCTCAAGGGCCGCGGCCTGACCGGCGAAATTGCCCGCGACTTCGGCCTGGGTTTCGCCCCGCCGGGCTGGGACAACCTGTTCAAGCACCTGTCCAGCGACACGCTGCAGCAGAAGGCCATGATCGACGCCGGCCTGCTGATCGAGAACGCCGAAACCGGCAAGCGCTACGACCGCTTCCGCGACCGCGTGATGTTCCCTATCCGCGACACCCGCGGCCGCATCATCGCCTTCGGCGGCCGGGTGCTCGGCGACGACAAGCCCAAGTACCTGAACTCACCGGAAACCCCGGTGTTCCACAAGGGCCAGGAACTCTACGGCCTGTACGAAGCGCGCAAGAACAACCGCAACCTCGACGAGATCATCGTCGTCGAGGGCTACATGGACGTCATCGCCCTGGCCCAGCAGGGCCTGCGCAACGCCGTGGCCACCCTGGGCACCGCGACCAGCGAAGAGCACATGAAACGCCTGTTCCGGGTGGTGCCCAGCGTGCTGTTCTGCTTCGACGGCGACCAGGCCGGCCGCAATGCCGCCTGGCGCGCGCTCGAGGCCACCCTGAGCAGCCTGCAGGACGGCCGGCGCGCGCGCTTTCTGTTCCTGCCGGAAGGCGAAGACCCGGATACCCTGATCCGCGCCGAAGGCACCGACGCCTTCCGTGCCCGGATCAACCAGCATGCGCAACCCCTGGCCGACTACTTCTTCCAGCAATTGACGGAAGAGGCAGACCCGCGCTCGCTGGAGGGCAAGGCCCACATGGCCACCCTCGCCGCCCCGCTGATCGACAAGGTGCCAGGCGCCAACCTGCGCATCCTGATGCGCCAGCGGCTGACGGAAATCACCGGCCTGAGCAGCGAAACGGTCAGCCAACTGGCGCAAAGCGCGCCAGCACAGATGCCGGGTGCCTACGACCCGGGCATCGACTACGGCTTCACTCCGGACTACTCGGACCACCCGGACTATTCGGATTACCACCAGCCGCAGGAGGCCTACGTGCCCCAGCAGCAGGAGTGGACGCCGAAGAAATCCGCTGGCGGCGGCAAGAAGTGGGAAAAGAAACCCTGGGACAAGAACGGCAAGCGTGGCGGCGATCGCGACCAGCCACACCCACCCAGGGTCCCGGCGCCGGTGGAGCCGCCGATCCAGGCCGCGGTGCGCACGCTCATTCACTACCCGCAACTGGCCGGCAAGGTCGAGACCGCCGGTCACTTCGCCGATGAAGACAACAGCACGACCCAGTTGCTGGTGGCCCTGCTCGAGGCCTTGCAGAAGAATCCTCAGCTAAGCTCCATTCAGATGCTTTCGCGCTGGCACGGCACCGAACAGGGCCGATTGCTGACCCGTCTGGCGGAAAAGGAGTGGCTGATCGACGGAGAAAACCTTGAACAACAGTTTTTCGACACCATAACTAGCTTGTCAGCCCGCCAGCGCGAGCGAAAGCTGGAACAACTTCTCAGGAAATCGCGACAGAGCGAGTTGAGCGCCGAGGAGAAATCCCTGCTGCTCGAATTGCTCAAACGCGATGTTCCTGCATCAAACCCGACCTCAACTGGCGCGTGAGGTCATAGCTCAGGTATAATCCTCGGCTTGTTTTTTGCCCGCCAAGACCTTCAGTGGATAGGGTGTTATGTCCGGAAAAGCGCAACAGCAGTCTCGCCTCAAAGAGTTGATCAGCCGTGGTCGTGAGCAGGGTTACCTGACTTACGCGGAGGTCAACGACCACCTGCCGGAGGATATTTCAGATCCGGAACAGGTGGAAGACATCATCCGCATGATCAACGACATGGGGATCAACGTATTCGAGAGTGCTCCGGATGCGGATGCCCTTTTGTTGGCCGAAGCCGATACCGACGAAGCCGCTGCCGAAGAAGCAGCTGCGGCGCTCGCGGCTGTGGAAACCGACATCGGTCGCACTACCGACCCGGTGCGCATGTACATGCGCGAAATGGGCACGGTGGAGCTGCTCACACGTGAAGGCGAAATCGAAATCGCCAAGCGTATCGAAGAGGGCATCCGTGAAGTCATGAGTGCCATCGCGCACTTCCCTGGCACGGTTGAATACATCCTCGACGAGTACAATCGCGTCACCAGCGAAGGTGGCCGCCTGTCCGACGTTCTCAGCGGCTACATCGACCCGGACGACGGCACCGCGCCGCCTGCCGCCGAAGTTCCGCCACCGGTCGATGCCAAGTCCGGCAAGGACGACGGCGACGACGACGAAGACGAAGAATCCGAAAGCGGTGACGACGAGGAAGAGGCCGAAAGCGGTCCGGACCCGGTCGTTGCGGCACAGCGTTTCGGCGCCGTCGCCGAGCAGATGGAAATCACCCGCAAGGCGCTGAAGAAGCACGGCCGCCACAACAAGGCGGCCATCGCCGAACTGTTGATCCTGGCCGACCTGTTCATGCCGATCAAGCTGGTGCCCAAGCAGTTCGAGATCCTGGTCGAGCGCGTTCGCAGCGCCCTGGATCGCCTGCGTCAGCAGGAACGCGCCATCATGCAGCTGTGCGTGCGTGATGCCCGCATGCCGCGCGCCGATTTCCTGCGCCAGTTCCCTGGCAACGAAATCGACGAGAGCTGGAGCGATGCCCTGGCCAAGGGCAAGGCCAAGTACGCCGAAGCCATCGGCCGCCTGCAGCCGGACATCATCCGTTGCCAGCAGAAGCTGACCGCACTCGAGGCCGAAACCGGCCTGACGATCGCCGAGATCAAGGAAATCAACCGTCGCATGTCGATCGGTGAGGCCAAGGCCCGCCGCGCGAAGAAAGAGATGGTTGAAGCCAACCTGCGTCTGGTGATCTCCATCGCCAAGAAGTACACCAACCGCGGCCTGCAATTCCTCGACCTGATCCAGGAAGGCAACATCGGCCTGATGAAGGCGGTGGACAAGTTCGAATACCGTCGTGGCTACAAGTTCTCGACCTATGCCACCTGGTGGATCCGTCAGGCGATCACTCGTTCGATCGCCGACCAGGCCCGCACCATCCGTATTCCGGTGCACATGATCGAGACGATCAACAAGCTCAACCGTATTTCCCGGCAGATGCTGCAGGAAATGGGTCGCGAGCCGACGCCGGAAGAGCTGGGCGAACGCATGGAAATGCCTGAGGACAAGATCCGCAAGGTATTGAAGATCGCCAAGGAACCGATCTCCATGGAAACCCCGATCGGTGATGATGAAGACTCTCATCTGGGTGACTTCATCGAAGACTCGACCATGCAGTCGCCAATCGATGTCGCCACCGTTGAAAGCCTCAAGGAAGCCACCCGCGAAGTGCTGTCCGGCCTTACCGCCCGTGAAGCCAAGGTATTGCGGATGCGTTTCGGCATCGACATGAATACCGACCACACCCTCGAGGAAGTCGGTAAGCAGTTCGACGTGACCCGCGAGCGGATTCGTCAGATCGAAGCCAAGGCGCTGCGCAAGCTGCGTCACCCGACGCGAAGCGAGCATCTGCGCTCCTTCCTCGACGAGTGATGGACAAAACCCCCGGCCCGCCGGGGGTTTTGCTTTTCAGCAGGGTACAAAAGCCTCTCCTCCCCCACAGCCCGTCTACACTCGAAACAATCCCCGTGCCATAACGAGACCGTTATGCCCAGACTGCCAGCCCTGCTACTGCTGTCGCTGCTCGCCTGGACCGCAACGGCTGGCGCGTTGAGTCTCACCGATGAGGAACGTAGCTGGCTCGCGGCCCATCCGGAGCTTCGCCTGGGCATCGATAGCGCCTGGCCGCCATTTGAGTTTCGCGATGAAGACGGACGCCACCAGGGACTGTCCGCCGACTACATGGCACTGGTGGAAAAACGCCTGGGCATCAGGCTCACACCCGCCGAGCCGATGAGTTGGGCAGCGGTGCTGCAACAGGCACGCGATGGCAAGCTCGACCTGCTGCCCGGCGTGATGTCCACGCCGGAACGTCGGGCCTACCTGGCCTTCACCCGCCCGTACCTGGACTTTCCGATCGTCATCCTCGCCCATGAGGGCGGTGCCAAGCCGCGCAACCTGCAGGAACTGTATGGACTGAAGATCGCCGTGGTCGAAAGCTACGCCCCCCACGAGCTGTTGCGCACCCATCATCCGGACCTGAACCTGGTCGCCCTGCCGAACGTCAGCTCGACCCTCCAGGCCCTGGCCACCGACGAGGTCGATGCCGTGGTCGGCGATCTCGCCTCCACCGTCTGGAGCCTGCGCCAACTCAAGCTCGACGGCCTGTATGTCAGCGGCGAAACGCCCTACCGCTACCAACTGGCCATGGGTGTGCCGCAGGAGCAGAAGATCCTGGTGGGCATTCTCGACAAGGTCATGGCCGACATGAGCCCCGCCGAAGTCGACGCCATCCAGAAACACTGGGTCGGCAACGTCATGAGCGGCCCCTCGTACTGGGTCGATATCCTCAGCTACGGCTTGCCGGGCGTCCTACTGCTGGTCACCGTGCTCGCCGTGGTGATCCGCGTCAACCGGCGCCTGAGCTCGGAGATCTCCCGGCGGGTGGCCCTCGAACAGGAACTGCGCAGCAGCGAGTACCACTACCGCGGCCTGGTGGAGAGCCTGTCGGCGATTGCCTGGGAAGCACGGATGGAGGATTACACCTATACCTATGTCTCGCCGCACGCCGAAGCCCTGCTCGGCTACCCGCTGGCCCACTGGCTGGTACCGGGCTTCTGGCGCAGCATCACCCACCCTGCCGACCTCACCCGCGCCCACGCCTTCTTCGATCACCAGGTCCTGGCCGGCCTCGACCACAGCCTCGATTATCGGGTGATCACCGCCGACGGCCGGACCCTGTGGGTGCGCGACATCGTCAGCCTGATCGGAGAGGGTGATGATCTGGTCATCCGTGGCTTGATGATCGACATCAGCGAAACCAAGCACACCGAGGAGGCGCTGCGCCTGTCGGAGCAGAAATTCGCCTCGGTATTCCAGCAGTGCCCCGACATTCTGGTGATCGCCCGGCTATCGGACGGCTGCCTGCTGGAGGTCAACGAAGCCTTCGAGGAACAGATTGGCCTGCGCGCCGCGCAGGTCCTGGGGCGGAGCGCCACCGAACTCAACATCTGGGGCATCGAGGGGGTCGGTCCCGGCCTCCTCCAGCGCCTGCAGGGTGGCAGCCTCCGCAACCTGGAAATGCCCTTTCGCCGCAGCAACGGCCAGCTGTTCACCGGGCTGATTTCCGCCGAGGTTTTCGAACTCGACACCACCCCCGCGCTGGTGGTCGTGGTGCGCGACATCAGCCAGCTCAAGGAAACCCGGGAGCAACTGCAGACCTCCGAGGAAAAATTCGCCAAGGCCTTCCACGCCTCTCCGGACGGCATGCTGCTGAGCCGCCAGCGCGACGGCATGCTGCTGGAAATAAACGAAGGCTTCACCCGCCTCACCGGCTACAACAGCGCCAGCTCGCTGGACCACTCGGCCATGGATCTGGGTCTGTGGGTCAACCTCAACGAGCGCAAGCACATGCTCGAACTGCTGCAACGCGATGGCTTCGTCCGCGACTTCAATTGCCATATCCGCCGCAGCGACGGGCAGATCCGCCTCTGCGAAGTCTCCAGCCGCCCCCTGCCGATCGGCGGCGAAGACTGCATGCTGACCATCGCCCGGGACATCACCGAACGCCACCTGATGCAGGAGAAGCTGCAACAGGCCGCCACGGTCTTCGAAAGCACCGCCGAAGGCGTCCTGATCACCGACACCCGGCAGCACATCAGCGCGGTCAATCGCGCCTTCAGCGAAATCACCGGCTACAGCGAAACCGAGGCCCTGGGCAACACCCCGCGCCTGCTCGCCTCGGGCCAGCACGACAGCGCCTTCTACGCCGCCATGTGGCACCAGTTGAGCGCCGACGGCCACTGGCAGGGCGAGATCTACAACCGGCGCAAGAATGGCGAACTCTATCCCAGCTGGCTGACCATCAGCGCCGTGCGCAACCGCGACCAGGTCATCACCCACTTCGTCGCCGTGTTCGCCGACATCTCCAGCCTCAAGCACGCCCAGGCGCGGCTCGACTACCAGGCCCACCACGACCCGCTGACCGGCCTGCCCAACCGCACCCTGTTCGAAAGCCGCTTGCAGGCGGCGCTGAACAGCCAGCAGGAAAATGGCGGCCAGGGCGCGGTGCTGTTCCTCGACCTGGATCGTTTCAAGCATATCAACGACAGCCTCGGCCACCCGGTCGGCGACCTGCTGCTCAAGGGCATCGCCCAGCGCCTGAAGGAGCAACTGCGGGATATCGACACCGTGGCCCGCCTGGGTGGTGACGAGTTCATCATCCTGCTGCCCGGCCTGCACCAGCCCAGCGACGCCGAGCACCTGGCCAACAAGCTGCTGGACTGCTTCAGCGCGCCGTTCCAGGCCGGCGAACACGAGTTCTTCATCAGCGCCAGTATCGGCACCAGCCTCTATCCCGGCGACGGCACCGATGTCGCCACCCTGATCAAGAACGCCGACGCGGCGATGTACCGCTCCAAGGCCAAGGGCCGCAACCGGGTCGAAAGCTACACCCGCGACCTCACCGCCCAGGCCAGCGAACGGGTCGCGCTGGAACACGAGTTGCGCCGCGCCATCGAACGCCAGGAACTGGTGCTCTACTACCAGCCCAAGATCAGCCTCGACGATGGTGCACTGGTCGGTGCCGAAGCGCTGATCCGCTGGCACAACCCGACCTACGGCGACGTGCCTCCGGAGCACTTCATTCCGCTGGCGGAAGACAACGGCATGATTCTGCAGATCGGTGACTGGGTCCTGGAACGCGCCTGCCGCCAGATGCAACGCTGGACCTTGCGCTACGGCGAATTCGGCCCACTGTCGGTCAACCTCGCCGGCGCACAATTGCGCCAGCCGAACCTGCTGGCACGCATCGAACAACTGCTCAAGAGCCACCATCTGCGCCCCGGCTGCCTGCAACTGGAAATCACCGAAAACTTCATCATGAGCCAGACCGAAGAGGCCCTGGATGTCCTGCACCAGCTCAAGCGCCTGGGCGTGCAACTGGCCATCGACGACTTCGGCACCGGCTACTCCTCGCTGAGCTACCTCAAGCGCCTGCCGCTGGACATCCTCAAGATCGACCAGTCATTCGTCCGCGGCCTGCCGGACGACCCCCACGACGCCGCGATCGTCCGTGCCATCATCGCCCTGGGCCGCAGCATGCAGTTCACGATCATCGCCGAGGGCGTGGAAAACCTGGCGCAGCAGGCATTCCTCACGGCCGAAGGGTGCGAACAGATCCAGGGCTACATCGTCAGCCTACCGCTGTCCGCCGACGAATTTGCCGCGACCTTTCTTCACATGACGCTTTCGGAGTTTTCGGATGGCACAGGAGAGAAACCGTCGTTATAATTCGCGGCCAACTGAGGGCCTATAGCTCAGTCGGTTAGAGCAGAGGACTCATAATCCTTTGGTCCACGGTTCGAGTCCGTGTGGGCCCACCAACTCCAAAGCCGCGTAATACGCGGCTTTGCCGTTTCTGGGGGTTGGGGAGCATGTGCCCGCGTGCCCTTCAAAACCATGAAAAGTGTCCACAATGTGTCCACGCCGAATCGCGAGGGGGTTGAGATTGACCACATCAGCCAGGTGCCCAGGGCTGAAATGGGCGTACCTCTGGGTCATAGCCAGGGACGCATGGCCGAGTACCCGCTGCAGCGTGAGGATGTCACCGCCGTTGCGCATGTAATGACTGGCGAACGTGTGTCGCAGCACATGCGTCAGCTGACCATCAGGGAGATCCAGTGCAAGGTTCTCTACCACCTTCCTGAAGATGTTGTACCCAGGCCGGAATGGTAGAGCTGCCTGCAGGCGCCTTTCCAAATCACTAGAGATAGGGACAGTCCGACTCTTGCTGGATTTCGTTCGAAGGTAGTGGATTAGCCCATTGCGAACCTGTCGCGGCTGAAGACCTTCTGCTTCGCCCCAGCGGGCACCAGTGGCCAGACAAACCTCTGCGATCAGACCGGCGTCAGAACCTTCGGCGGCCAGAGCCTCCAAGAGCGGACGAATGTCGTCGACCTCCAGATAGGCCATCTCCGCTTCATCAAACTTCAGCTTGCGAACCATGGCCAGCGGGTTTTCACCTACCCATTCCCCCAGCCTGGCCAGCTCGTTGAACACTGCCCTTAGGTAAGCCAGTTCATGATTCAGCATATTTGCACTGATCGGCTTACTCTGCCCTTCGGCTTTACTGAAACCGCGACCTGGTGTTGACCTGGTGTGTTTTCCCTCCGCCCGCTCCGCCCGATAGACGGCAAAGTGGGATGAAGTGAAGGCCTGTGCCTTCGGGTTTCCCATCCGCTCGGACATAGCAACCAGCAAGGCCAGTCGCTCATCGCCAGTTTTCAGATTCTGGCCATGGAGCTTGTGCCATAGCCGAACCAAATCGACCAAGGTTCGATCATCCCGTTTGGCCGGCGCTTCAAACTCTCCGCGAGATCCATCCCCCATAACCCGGCGCTCCAGGTGCATGGCTTCGTTCTTCGACTTCACGCGCCTGCGGAAACGGGGACCGTCTCTCCCCTCTGGCCTGCAGTCGACCAGCCAGACACCTGACGGCAGCTTCGTGATAGCCATGGTTCACACCGGGCTGATCTGGCCACACGCCGCCGACGTCTCGCCAGTTGTGAGCCAGAGCGCGTACTTCGTGAACCGAGCATGGTTTGCTACTGCCAGGAACGGGGCCAAGGCCATCTCAGTAATTCCCGCCTCGTATTTCTTCCAGGTGCTCAGGCTGAAACCCAGCAACTGGCAGAACTCCCCCTGTGTCAGCCCTTCCTTAGAACGGATCGCTTTCATCTTCGCCGGCATATCCATGTGCTTCTCCTCTCTTGACAGGTTCCAAACTTGGAACCATCATGGTTCCAGATATGGAACTTTGATCCCCAATATTCGCGAGAGGTTAACAGAATGCAGATCACTATCGACACGCCCTACGTCACGGTAGGCGAGTACGCCAAGCGCTCCGGACAGTCAGATTCGGCAATTCGCCGCGAGATCGAGACGGGCCGCTACATCATCCGTCCAAAGGCCGAGGGTTCTAAGTCAGCAGTCCTCATCAACTTGGTACACCTGGCCATGGAAGCAGCCGAACAAGCAGAGCGCGTTCGGGCAGCCGGAAAGCGGTAAGGGGCTCGCATGAACGCACGATTCACCCCGGAGCAGTACGACCGCATCTATCTAGATGACGTGGTTCCCGAGCTGCAGCACGACAAGGAACTGGGGTTCCAATCCAAGGACGAGTCTCAGGAGTATTTCAACAAAGGGATTTGTCCTGGTTGCGGTGAGCGGACGATCTACGTCAGCAAGCTCAAACCGTTCCAGATCAAGTGCAACCGCCTCAACCAGTGTGGCTATGAGGAAAAGACTCGGGAGCGGTATCGCTACCTGTTCGAAAACCTGAGTGACCGCTTCCCGCCGACCGTGGAGAACCCCAACGCGACAGCCGATGCATATCTGCAGCGCACCCGTGGGTTCGAAATCAGACGAATCGCCGGCTGGTACGACCAGGCCCGTCGACAGATGGCTGATGGCTCCTACGCGGCAACCGTGCGCTTCCCGCTGTGTGACGGCTATTGGGAACGAATCATTGATGCAACTGCCGTGGCCGCAAACGACGGTGACAAGGCCGGCATCCGCAAAGGCATGAAATACAAGGGCCACGGCTGGGAGCCCAAGGGCCAGACCTACCAGAAAGACGACCTGGTGTTCGTTGTCGAAGGGATCTTCCACGCGATTGCACTCTGGCTCGCCGGCTACAAGGCGATCGCCGCGATCAGCTGCAACAACTTCCCCTGGCAGATCATCGAGGCCGAACAGGGTAAAGGCGTCCGTTGGGTTATTGCCCTCGATGACGATCGCGCCGGCCATGACGTGATCCCGAAGTACCGGGATCGGTTGACGACGATGAAGGAAAGCTGCCAGGTGGCACTCTCCGGCAGCCGCGATTGGGATGACGTCTACCGCGATGGCCAACTGGATGACGTGTTCATCCAGGACGCGCTGTACCAGGGCCAGCTGTTTTGCGCCCGTTCGGCCATCCATAAAGCCTACTTGCTGTATACCCGCCGCCCGCGCCCCTTCTTCCTGGTGGAGTTTGGCCAATGCCTTTTTTCGGCCCGGGTGAACACGTCCGAGCTGCAGAAGGACCTGGATGACATGCCACGTAAAGCAGGGGAAGAACCCACCGGATACCGCACCGAATTCACGAAGCACACAACCATCAGCCAGGTGGCCAACTGCGTGCCCCGTTTCGAGTACCTGGAGCGCGATGCGATCAGTGGGGAGCAGCGTTACTTCTTCAAGTTCGACTTTCCGAATCGCCGCTTGAACTGCAGGGAGCCGCTGCCACCGAGCGCTATCACTGAACCCCGAGGCTTCGCCAAGGCCCTCTTGGAGAGGACACCCGGCGGCATGTTCGAAGGCGGGGAGAAAGTCCTGGGAATGCTCAAGAGCGAATGGCTGCGTGACCCCAACGTAGTTCGCACACTGCCCTTTGTCGGGTACGACGAGGTGACCGGTGCCTACTGCTACCCCGGCTTTGGCTTCTACAAAGGCAAGGCCATGCAAGTGAACGACCACGGCTTCCTCGACATCAAGGGGCAAGGTCTGAAGACCTCTGCCCGCAGCTACCCAATGCACCGCGGCCAATCATTCGATCCGTCCTGGTTCAATGACTTCAAGTCCGTGTTTGGCCTCAACGGCCTGGCCAGCCTGGCGTGGTGGACGGGCTCCCTGTTCGCAGAGCAGATCCGCGCCGTACAACAAGGATGGGCATTCCTGGAACTGACCGGCGCCGCCGGCGCGGGCAAGTCGACACTGATTCGCTTTCTGTGGCGTTTGGTTGGCCGAAAGAATGAAGAAGGGATCAAACCCAGCGGATCTGGAGCATCAGCAATCGGCCTGCTGCGCTCGCTCTCTGCAGTAAGCAACTTGCCGGTAGTCCTGATGGAATCCGATAAGGAAACCACAGACGCCATGGGGCGAACGGTGATCATCCAGTACAACTGGGACGAGATTAAGTCCCTGTTCGACATCAATGCCAAGCTGCGTGTTACCGGTGTGAAAACGGGCAATAGCGACACTGACGCGCTGATCTTTCGCGGGTCGATCTGCATTTCACAGAACACCATGGTGGAGGGATCGGAAGCGATCCTGACTCGCATTGGGTACTTCCACATGACATGCGACCACCACACGGCAGAGCTGAAGGAGGTTGCTGATCGCCTCAAGGCTATGTCCGTCGAACAACTGTCCGGCTACCTGGCAGCAGTGTTGAGCCAGGAAAGCGCCTGGCTACAGCGCTACTTCGATGTGTACCGCGAGTGCGAACGCCGGTTCCTGGCCGTCGGCGGCGTCAGCCATGCCCGTATCGTCCAGGTGCATGCACAGATCCTGGCTGCAGCCATGGCCACCCAGTCACTGTTCCCGGAATGGTCTGACCGAGATATCGAGAGCCTGGCCAAGCACCTGGAAGCACGCGCGCTCGATCGACAGCAGACGCTCTCTGCCGAGAGCAAGACCGCTGCTCTGTTCTGGCAGGCCTATCACTACCTCAACGAACAGGTGGTGACGATCGACGACGGTTCCGGCCCACGCCAGGAAACCCGGGAGACCCTCAACCACAGCTCGGACAAAGGCCTGATCGCGATCAACATCCAGCATTTCCAGACCGCCAGTCGTGCTGCAGGTCTTGAAGCGCTGCCGACCATCCTTCTGCAGAAAGCGCTGAAAACGAGCAAGACCCACACCTTCCTGGAAACACGCAAGTGCCACTCCCGAATCGAGCAGCGATCGTTGAACTGCTGGATCTTCAAGAAGAACGGATAAGCCCGCCAACGCAGGGGTGAGCGATCGGGAGCGGCACCTGGCTGGAGGGATCTGCGTTTTCTGAGTAGTCCCCTAAATCATCTGGAATATCTGGAAGGAATAGGAATAGGTCAATGAATACAGGCAGTTACAGCCATCCAGCAATCGGCGTACCAGTGGAAGGCAGCGGAAGGAATTTCCTTCCACCATCTTCCACCAACCTTCCACTTTGGAGGTTTCTCCGTGAAACGGCTGTAGCCCAGGCACTGCGCGGCCTGCAGCCGAATGGTGGCGATTTGGCCTTCCACCACCTTCCACCCCAGCTGGAAGGAGCCCCAGAAGCTGCAGACCAACAAACACAAGGGTTACAGACCTACCTACATGGGTTCCTTCCAGTTATTCCAGATGCTCGGGGGGTACACGCAACACATTCAACAACCGGGTGGAAATCCGCCCATATGTGCCGCCAGGCACCACAAGGAGAAGCACCAATGAGCAACGGAGCAAGAACCATGGCCACCGCACTGGCCAAAGTCCAAGCCCACCAGCAGCAGCTACCGGCTATCCGTGTTGCTGGAACTCAGGCACTCAATCGGTTGGTCCCGATCGCCTTGCGCGACCACGGCCAGAGCCGCGTCCTGGGGCGCTTCCTGCTGGGGATCTACAACGGCGAGGACTTCCCCTTTGAACTCAGCACCCTGCGCAGCCTGGACATCGACCTGTTCGAAGACTGCCTGAAGGTCCTGATGATGGACTTCACCCCCGACTTGGAGGTGCACGAACGCATCCAAGGCGGCAGCGCGATCTGGCAGCGCCTGATCGAGCAATGGGCACCGGAGACACTGGAATGAATGTGTTCTACACCGTGGACGGCCAGGCCGGCGCGATGCTGATGCCAGCAACGTACCTGCTGTACGCCAAGGCCGAGGATCTGGCTGAACTGGTGGCCAGTGACTTCTGGCGATACCACCAGAGTCCGCCCGGGACCTGCGAAGTGCACCTGAAGCAGGTCGATGGCGTGGAGCTGGGAGTATTTGAAGTTCAGTGCGTGACGCGCCCGGTGTACACGGCCAAGGCCGTTAACCGGGGCTGATAGAGACGGTGCCAAGGAGTTGCAGCTCCCTGGCACCAACCACCGAAACAAGGAGAAGAACATGCGAGTACCAACCCCAAGCGGCAGCGGTTCGAAGGCTACCACAACACCGAGCCGCCTGCAGGCCACAGCGATCGTGGGGGGAGCCCTGATCGGCTTCCTGGTCATGAAGACCCCAGAGGCCTATTCACGACTGGAGAAGGTCACCGACGCAGCCTGTTGTCGCGGCGATCTGTCCGTCCAGGACGTTGCTCTGGTTCGCCAGTTGCTGGCCACCGCTCCACACACATCATCCCTTTGAAGGAGAGAATAACCATGACCCACAAGAAGACTGACTCCCGCACTGCTGACAAGTTCGTAGTTCGCTTGCCTGATGGGCTGCGCGATCTTATTGCCGAAGTTGCAGCAAGTAATGGCCGAAGCATGAACTCAGAAATTATCAGTCGGCTCAAGGGTTCTATAACTGGCGACCTGGACTCCACAGAGCTGCGGAGGCTCACACGAATTCTAACTTCGCGAGTTGAGGAACTGGAAGCTCAACTGAACTTGAAGGGAGCGGCGTGATGCTTATTGACGGAAACCTAATTGAAGTGACCAAGATCGAGACGGAAGAAGCACGCCGTCAGTTGGGCCTTGGAAATGACTTCAATCTGACGCAAGCGACCCAACACCTCTACCATGATCCAGGCGACGGTCTGGTGCTGATCCCGCTACCCGCTGACATGTTCGTGGTTGCACTTGAGGGAGAAACTGGAGAGCGAAAATTTGGGGTAGTGAGAATCAACTCCCTAAAACACAAACTCAAAGAGTATTGAAATAGTATTAACTCAATACACATTGATTACAGAATGGGCGCATAAGCGCCCATTTCTTATTACCACACACATACCCAAACTCACACCAGATCAGACCATCACATCAAGAAACTAATTGCATAATTTGCACTGCAATTTCAACCGCTTTATTTTCTTGACGCGCAGACCGTTCGACGACAATATATTGGCTATGTGCCATTATGAAAAACGGAGTTACGCATGTCACAACCAACCCTCTGCCTTAACAAACTTGCCGATGACCTGGAGAACCACGGAAACCTGCTTGCCCTTTTAACTGAACTTCCTACCACCGAACTATCCGAGCGCGGGCGCGTTGGTTTAATACAGTTCTCTACGGGCCTGATGAAGGACTTCGAAAACATAGAGAGAACTTTCAACAGCTACCGCGCATCTATAGCGCCAAGCTGTTGAAAGATCTCCTTCTGTCGAGACTTGGGTAATTTTCGGAGCTGATCAAAAACAAGACGATCAAGCATCTGCTCTGAAGGGGTTAGGGTATGCGAAAAAGTTAGATGGGCCACCCAACGATGGCCACAGTCTAAACAGGTGCAGTAGAGAGACGAAAACTCCATAGAAATATCGTTCCTAGAAGATATCCTGCCCTTCCCATTACACTCCTTGCAGTAGACTCGCATACACCCCCTCCCTTAGGTTCCTGATTGGGTACTATTTTGCCATAAAGCAGTGCCCACTGAACCTATTAATTTTAGTCAGACTGTTGCTATTTCTCGTTCTTTTTCCAGCTGATGCGCCTATCTTCGCGCAACACTTCGTTGACCTGACTGAACAACTGGCAGATGGGTCGAATCTCGTTGTTCGTGTACACCCGATCGATCTTTTCGATGTCACCAAAGCCGCCGGTATTCTCGGGAATAATCCCCGCTAGCGCCGGATTCATCCGCCACGCTGCAATAATGTCATTCCGTGTAATGTTCTTAACTTTCTCCAGCTCATCCCGGGCTTGAAAGTCACCGACCGGGATGATCTTGATAGCGTTCTCTTGGCCGCCTGGAATATTCACAAACATCGAGCGAAAGTTACCAACGCCCTTACTCGCACTGATCTGCGCTCTAAGCTCGTCTTCGTCCTTCTCGGACAAATTCGGATCATTGGTATAAAAGATGTAACCAGCATGCGCGCCGTTGCTGTAATACCGACGACGGAACAAGGTAGCTGCCTCATTCAACAGCAATGCCTGCAGGCCGCCCAGGTAGTCAGGAACACCATAGATGTTCTGTTCCACATCATAGTCTTTGACCTGAATAATCTCGTCCTGGTCGAACTCTTCTTCTTGGCCATTGGGCAGCAACATGACGAATCCACCGCCAACTTTTACCCGCATGTTGATCGCCGGCAGGTGCTCCAACTCCAGGCCCTGGTCTGCAAAGTTGAAGTGCACCAGGAAATAAGCCTCTCCAAACACCATGTAGTCCAGGGCGGCACAACCCATTGTGTGGATGCTGCAGCCTGCAGACGGAATGAACTCACGCAACAGCAAGTTGCGCTTGAACTTCGGAATGGCGCCGTGGTGCGCATTGGCACGCAGCAGCTTGGCCAGGCCGGCGCGGGATACCGGTGGCTTGTACAGCCGCCCGTCGTCGCTGGCGAACACGCCCAAGTACTCGCCGATATTGCTGGTCAGGACCTGTTCCGGCTCCCCGAATGTGAACACCCGTGTTTGCTGTCGCTCGGGCTGCCGGTTGTGTCGTTGCTTTCTGTTCGCTCTTGGCATGGGTTCCACTCAGGAGGTAGCGGCTACTGCGCCGCCTGTTGGTGTTCAAAGGTTCGTTGTGCAGGGCATGCATGACGGCCCACGCGATGTCCGCGTGCCCCGTGGCCTCGGTCCTGGAGGCGCTGAACGTGATCTGGCCGCCACCGGTGGTGCCGCGCTTGATGGTGAGGAAGGCCTGGGCGATGTCGGTCCACCCGGCGTCCCACTCGATCCGGGCAGCCTGGATGACGTCCTGGGCCTTGAGGACCAGTGTCGTTTTCGTCTCCAGGCTGTAGTGGATCTGCCTGGCCCGTGGGTAGAAGTCGTGCACCAGGTCGTAAACACCGATCCCGACGCCCGTCGTGTCGATGCCGATGTGCTGCACGTTGAACCGCTCTGTAAGCTTTTTGACCTGGGCCGCCTGGTATGTGAACGACTGCCCCCGCCAGCTGTGTTTCTCCAAGATCCGGAACTTGCCCCCGGGCTCGGCGGGCGGTGCCACCACGACGCACGTAGCATCGTCCCTGGTGCGGCTTGGGTCGTAACCGAGCCACACCGGAGCATCGCCGAACGGTCGATCGGCCTCTGGCTGATAGTCGTCCCACAAGCTGAGGTCGGAGTAGCAGCGCTCCAGGTCCTTGAGCCCGAACGCGCTCTGTGTGCTGTCGATGAATTTGCACATGTACAGCTGATCGAAGCGGTCTTCGTCGTTCTCCAGCCGCAGCCGATCGATATCGAACAGGTTGCAGCCCCCGGCCTCGGCATCGAGCACGGTAATGACCTTGCGCCATTGGCCGTCCGGACAGAGCGCCCCGGCGTGGATCTGTTGGTCGCTCGGCCAGTCCCTCGCCAGCTTCTTGCCCCGCTTGCTGTTCTTGAACTCTTCGCCAGTCCAGAACGGATACGCCTGGTGCGTCACGGCGCTCGGCGTTGAGAAGTACGTCTTGCGCCACTTGGCATGGGAGGCCATCGCCCCGGCCAGGCCGTCGAGCTTTAGGAAATCGCGAATCCAGAAGTATTCGTCGATGTAGACGTGCCCGTGGTGCCCCTGGGCGGTGCTGCTGTTGGTCGACAGGAAACGCAGCTCGGCCCAGGGCTTGCCGTCCTTGGAGAGCTTGATGGGGTTGCCGGTCAACTGGATGTCGAACCATTCCGCCGCGAAGGTGACGATGTAGCTACGGAAGATCTCGGCCTGCGCGCGGCTGGCCGACAGGAACATTTGGTTGTCCCCAGTCAGCACCGCATCCATGAAGGCTTCGGCAGCAAAGTAGTAGGTCAGGCCGATCTGACGTGACTTGAGGACGTTACGGATACGTGCGGTCAGCGGGTTCTGTTTGGCCTGGAACAGTTCCAGCTGGTAGCCGAACATCCTGGAGGTGAATTTCTCCAGGAAATCCAACTCGGTCAGCTTGCTGATATCGTTCTTCAGCTCCTTTTCCCGCTTCTTGCCGCCACGGCTTCCCTGGTCCTGGCGCTCCCTGCGTGGGCGCTCGTTGTCCCTGGCCGGCGTGTCATTCGCCGCCGGTGCTGCAGGCCGGGCAGACTGTTTGATCAGCTTTTCCCTGATGGATGTCAGGCGCTCCAACTCGTCCAGGTCGCCCTTTGTCAGCGTCTCCTGTTTCTCCAGGATGAGCGTGATCCGCCGGCTGACAGCCGTCACCGGTTCTTCATCCGTCAGCATCTCATCCCACGATCCCTGCCTGATCCAGTAGTAGATGATCCGGACGTTTGGCAGCTTCAGCTGAGCCTGGATCTCTTTGACCGAGGCGCGGCGAAGGTAGAGGCGCTTTGCGGCTTCCTTGACTTCGATTGAGTAGTTCATGGGGCCGCAGTCTATGCGGCGAAATCCCCATAAACGCGGGCTAAAAGTGAGCGATTTTCCTAGATCGTGAAAATAGGAATTCCGCTCAAGCAAACCGTTTTGCAGGGGCCGATCGGCTCCCTATCGTGGCGCTCATCGACCACTACCGAGCGTTTCACTGATGCCCAGATCCCTTGTCTCCTACTGGAAGCGCGTAGCTGTCAGCGGCCCGACTGCAGACAACCGGGAGATTACCGTCCAGGAGCTACGCGACTGCGCCGAGACCTACAAGCTGTCCGTGTACACGGCGGTGATCTGGAGCGAACACGAACGCTGGCCAGGCTCCCACGGCACCGTCTTTGCCGTGCGTCTCGTAGAGGACGACCCGGAACTGGAGCCTGGCCAGGTGGCCCTGGAGGCGCAGCTCAAGCCCAACAACAAGCTGCTGCAACTGAACGACGAAGGCGAAAAGCTATTCACCAGCGTCGAGATCACCCCCGACTTTGCCAAGTCGGGACGGTTCTACCTGACTGGCCTGGCCGTCACCGACTCGCCGGCAAGCCTGGGCACTCAGGAGCTGTATTTCTCCCGGGGCGCCCGCAGAGGCCATCGCTATGCCCGGACCTCCTATTACTGCAACGCCGTTGCCCTGGGCTCCCTGCGCGAGGGCGGTCAGCCAAAAGGCGAAATGCGCCGCCTGTTTTCCGCACTGACCGGCTTGTTCAAAAGCTTCGCCGAAATCAGCGGCACCCCTGACACCCCCTCACCCCGAGAGAAGAAACCGATGGATGAAGCAACAGCCAAGGCGCTGCAGGCGCTGTGTGATCAATTCGTAATCCTGCTGGCCGGCCTCCAGGCCGTCCTGGAGCCGGTCGTGGAAGATGTCGACCCGGCAGACAACCAGGAGCAGGTCGACGCCGTTGGCTCCGCCGTACAGGACGTGGTTGACCAGGCCAACGAGGACCGCGACTACAGTCGCAACGGCAAGGGCGGTAAAGGCGACAAAGGTGTCAAGGAACTAAGCGCTCGTATCGACGAGTTGCAAGAGTCCATGACCAAGATGTTCAACACCCCGGCCAATCGCCGCCAGGTGCAGCGCACCACCGGCGCCCAAGGCCAAAAACGCAAGGGTCTGCGCTAATGGCTTCCCTCTCTCAACACGCTGAAGAACAGTACCTGCTGCTCCAGCGCGAGCTGGCCGAGGCTTATAACGTCGGTGACGCGGCTCGTACCTTCGCGGTCGAGCCAGCCCATGCCCAGGAGCTGAACGAACAGATCACCGAGCGTTCCGACTTCCTGCAGCGGATCAACGTCGTACCTGTCCGCGATCTGAAGGGCGAGAAGGTACTGATGGGCCTGAACGGTCCAGCCACCGGTCGTACTGACACAGACAAGAATGACCGCGAGCCGCGCTCCCTGCTCGATCTCAAGAACAACGAGTACGAGCTGTTCAGCACTGAAACCGATGTCGCCCTGAAATTCGCGACGATCGACGCCTGGTCGCAGTTCCCCGACTTTGCCGAGCGCTACCTGGCCGCAGTCCAGCACCGGATCGCGCTCGACCGCATCATGGTCGGCTTCCACGGCAAGTCTGTCGCAACCCAGACGGATCGCGACCAGTACCCGATGCTTCAGGACGTGAACAAAGGCTGGCTGCAGATCGCCCGCGAGCAGATTCCGGAGCAAGTCCTGAGGACCGCCGCACCGGCTGAGAAAATCATGCTAGGCAAGGGCGGCGACTACGCCAACCTCGATGCCGCGGTGCATGACGTCAAGCAGATGATCGACCCGGTTTTCCGTGATGAGGGCGACCTGATCGCCATTGTCGGCTCCGACCTGCTGGCCTACGACAAGGGCAAGCTGTATGCCGCCCAGGGCCAGACCCCCACGGAAAAAGAGCGGATCGAGGACCAGCAGGTTATCGCTACCTATGGCGGTCTGCAGTCCTTCCTGATCCCGTTCTTCCCGGCGAAAGGCATCCTGGTCACCAGTTGGAAGAACCTCTCGATCTATTTCCAGGGCACCAGTTGGCGCCGCCATCTCCTGGAGAACCCGAAGCGTTCCCGCGTCGAGGACTACAACGGTCGCAACGAAGGCTATGTGATCGAGCAACTGGGCAAGTTCGCCTACCTGGAATCCGATTCCGTGGAGACGGTCAAGTGAGCCTGGCCCTGGAGCACAAGCGCCGCGTACTCGCCCAGGGCGTGTCGGCGGTGGCCAGCGCGGTCGCCGCTGCTGCGCTGCCGTACTCGCCAGGCGAGGCACTGGGCAGCCCGGCGAATGCACGCAAGCACCTGGCCTTGATGGAAGCCGCACTGGACGAGGACCTGGCCCGCCTGAGCTCGATTCAGGGCATGGCCACCCGCCAGGACCTCAAGCGTAGTGAGCTGCTGCCCAAGTACCAGGAGTACATCCAGCGTTACATCGAGTCCGGTCTGGTCTTTCCGAACCGCGTCCTGGTCCAGGTCATGGTCTGGCTGTTCGACACCGCGCAGTTCGTCGATGCCCTGGAGCTGGCCGACATCGCCATAGCCCAGGGGCAGGTGATGCCGGAGCGCTTCAAGCGCCGCGACATCCAGACCTTTGTCGCCGATTCGGTCTGCGCATGGGCTTATGACGAATACAAGGCCAACCGTAGCCCGGAGCCGTATCTATCTGACCTGCTGCCGCGCGTTGATGGCGAATGGGACCTGCCGGAGCAGATCCCCGCGAAGTTCCACAAGCTGATTGGCATTCGTGCCCAGGAAAACAAGGAATGGGCGACCGCACTGAAGCACCTGGAACGAGCGCAACAGCTCTATTCCAAGGTTGGTGTGGACGTCCGAATCGATAACTGCCGCAAGGTCCTGCGCAAGCAGGAAGCCGCCGGCACCCAATAACCGACTACCCCCCCAGCGGGAACCCGTGAAACGAGATAGCCAATTCATTGGCCTACCCCGTTGAAACGGTGCTTCCCGCCCTTTTCGAGTGATCAGCGATGAGCTTTTCAGGCAGAACCTCCACCGTGGTGGACCAGACCATCGAGAACAACGGCTTTTGGCCGGATCTCTCCCTGGCTGAGTACCAGAAGGCTTACCGCCTGCCCGGCGAGTACCTGGGCGAAACGCTGGTCACTCAACTGACCATTGCCATGGCCGAAGTGAACGAGGACCTGCGTGTCCTGCAGGGCCGTTGGCAGGGCTTGGGCATGCAGTCCGTAGCGACCGCCGATCCGTTGCTGCTACCCGAGCGCAAATTCAAGGTCGAGCTGTACAAGCGCGCCGTGTACTGCCGGGCGAAGTCCACCGCCCTGACCGACTTTGCCACCGTCTCCCGCCGCGAGGTAGCCGAGAACACCGGCAAGGAAGCCCCGGAGCGGGCCGAAACCTTCCTGGCATTCAGCCAGTCCGCCATCCGCGCCCTGCAGGGCCGCGGCCGCATCACGGTGGCCCTCGCATGATCAGGCTCAAGGCACTGACTGCGTACCTGGTCGACCGCCAACTGGTCCCCCAGGAGCAGCTCGACTCCTGGACCGAGCAGGTCGGCCTGCAGTTGACCTGGGCCGACACCGAACAAGGCCTGCAGATGGGCAACATGCGCTATCGGGCGGTGATCAGCCTGGAGCGCTTCAACGACCACCCTGGACGCCTGATGGCGCTGGTCGGCAGCTGGCTGGAAACCAACGACCCCGATCGGCACCGATTCGACCTGGCCGCGCCTGAGTTCTCGGTCGAGCCGCTGGACCTGGCCAACGACCTGTTCGACGTCGAGCTGGTCCTGGAATTCGTCGAACCACAGTACCTGGCTGAAGATCCCGCCGGCGAGGTGCTGGCCTTCGGTCGCACCTGGTCGTTCGTGCCGTTCGATCTGTGGGTTGCTGAACACGGCGATGTCAGCCATGGCTAGCCGCGTTTTCGACATCGATGCGCGGGGCCTGCTCGGCGTGCGCGAGCAACTGGCGCTGCTGCAGCTCAAGCCGCAGTTACGCCGGCGACTGCTCAACAACGTCTCCAAGCGTGTACGGACCATGAGCCGCCAGCGTATCCGTAGCCAACAGAACCTGGATGGGTCGCCCTTCGCCCCGCGCAAGAACACGGAGGCCGGCAAGCGGAAGATGGAGGCCGGCCTGGGCAAGCTGATGATGGTCACCAGTCTGACCGAGGACCAGGCCGTCCTCGGCTGGCGCAACGGCCTCACCAGTTGGGTCGCCGCGCAGCAGCACAACGGCACCTCGGAGCGCCGTACAGCCCAGCAGATGCGCCGCTGGAACCGCGTTTCCGCCGGGGACGCATCCACTCATAAGCAAGCCAAGCGCCTGCGCCGCCTGGGCTTTCGCGTGCGGATGGCGGGCAAAAAGAGCCTCACCCGCCCGTCTGTGGCCTGGATACTTGAACACGTCAGCTTCATGCAGGCCGGCCTGCTGATTCGGATCCTGGACGAGGAACGCGGCGAGACCACCGGCGCCGACAGCTGGGAGATCAAGCTCCCGAAACGCCAGTTCCTGGGGGCGAACGCCCAGGAAACCAGCCTCCTGGTCAACCAGGTGCTGCTGCAAATCCTCAACTCACCCCGTTAACGGAGCACGACCGCTTATGGCTCTCGGCAAAGTCAGCGTGAACAATCTCAACCTGGGCCAAGGCGCAGTGACCGAGATCGAGCGCTATTTCCTTTTCATCGGCCCCGCCGGCAAGAACGCCGGCAAGCTGCTGCCCCTCAACACCGACACTGACATGGCCAACGCCCTGGGCGCTGCAGACAGCGACCTGAAAACCCAGGTCACCGCAGCCCGGGCCAACGGCGGCGATCGCTGGGCCTGCGTGGCCGCGCCGATCGGCGCCGAAGGCGATTGGGCCACCGCCCTGGAGTATTCCCAGCAACAGGGCTACTCGGTCGAGGGTGTCGTTATCACCCGGCCAGTAGCCACCGGTGCCGAACTGGTCGCCATGCACACCGCCGCCGAGCAGCTGAGCGCCAAGTATGGCCGCCGGGTATTCGTCATGGCCGCGTCCGCCGGCATCCTGCCGACCGCGACCTGGGATGAATACCTGGTCGCACAGAAGGCCATCACCGCCGACGTCGCTGCGCCCCGTGTCCTGGTCGTGCCCCAGTTGCATGGCAACGACCTGGGCGTACTTGCCGGACGCCTGGCCAACGCGGCCTGGAGCATTGCCGACAGCCCGATGCGCGTGGCCAGCGGCGCCGTGCTCGGCCTCGGCGCAGTGCCGGCGGACAAGGAAGGCATCCCCCTGCCGTCCGCGATCCGCAGCGAGCTGGACAAGGCGCGCTTCTCCGTGTCGCAGACCTATGCCGATTACGAGGGCGTGTATTGGGGCGACGCCAACATGCTCGACACCCCCGCGAGCGACTACCAGGTCCTGGAGTACCTGCGCCTGGTCGACAAGGCCGCGCGCCAGGTCCGCCCGCTGCTGATCCGCCGGATCGGCGATCGGCGCCTCAACAGCAGCGCCGCGAGCATGGCAGCCAACACCAGCGCCCTGATGGCGCCCCTTCGGGCCATGGCCAAGGCCATCAAGTTTGCCGGCGAGGTGTTCCCGGGCGAGATCCAGTCGCCGAAGGACGGCGACCTGGTGATCTCCTGGAACAGCCGCACTCAGGTCCAGGTGTTCCTGAAGATCCGCCCGCACAACTGCCCCAAAGACATCACCGCGAACATCGCGCTGGACCTTTCCCAGGACAATCAGGAGTAACCCATGGCCAAGATCGGCGGCATGAACTTCGATATCAACGTGGGTGACCTGAAAGTCCACGTCGAAACCGCAACCCTCGACATCACCGACAACAGCGCCGTCGCGCTGACGCGGGGCGTTCCTGACGGCTGGGTCGCCGGCGACGTCGCGGCCGCCGGCGAGATGGAGCTGGACACCACCAACTTCAACCTGCTGATCGAGGCTGCCGGCAAGGCGGGCAGCTTCCGCGAGTTGGAGCCGTTCGACGCGCTGTTCTACGCCAAGACCCCGACCGATGAGCTGCGCGTCGAGGCCTTCGGCTGCAAGGTCAAGGTGTCCAGCCTTCTGAACATCGACGCCAAGGGCGGCGAGAAGCACAAGCACAAGGTGCATTTCGACGTGTCGAGCCCGGACTTTATCCACATCAACGGCGTGCCCTACCTGGCGTCGAGCGAGATCGAGGGCCTGAGCTGATGGTTTGCCCGTTCGATCGCGCACAGGCCCTGGAGCAGCGGCAGCGTGACCAGGCCATTGCCGCCGCCCTGGCCAGCACCCGCCCGAGCGGGCCAAGCCTGACCCATTGCACCGATTGCGACGACGAGATCCCCGAGGCGCGCCGCGCCCTGGGCGGTATGACGCGCTGCGTCCCGTGCCAATCCCTTTTCGAGCGTGCCCGATGACCACTCGCCTGCAGCAGAAACCGAAGATGGAGATCCGCGTGGCCCTCCTGGAGCAGCGCCTGGCTGACCTGGTGACCCACCATGAGTCCGTGCCTGGCCGTGTCACCCGCCTGGAAGGCGAGTTTGAACACATGGCCACCCAGTTGACGGCGCTCAACGAAGGGCAGCGGGAGCTGACGGCCACCGTGTCGGACATCGGCACCAAGGTAACCCGCATGCTGGCCGCCCTGACGGTCCTGGGCGTGGTCGCCCAGGCGCTCGGTCCGACCCTGTTCCGGATGCTGTTCCCATGAGCCTGCGCGGAAGGATCGCCGCCGGCGCAATCACGCTCTGCAGCTCCGGCCTGGTGCTGTTCCTGGGCACCTGGGAAGGCAACGGCCAGAACACCGTCTACCCGGACAAGCTGGCCGGAGGCCTGCCGACCGTGTGCAAGGGCATCACCCGTCACAGCAGCCCGTATCCGGTCGTGGTCGGTGACTACTGGTCGCCGGCGCGCTGCGCCGAGGTGGAGCATCTGGTGGTCGAGAAAGGCCAGTTGGCCCTGGCCGATTGCCTGACCAACCCGAACATCACCCAGGACACGTTCGACGCGCTGAGCAGTCACGGCCACAACGTCGGCACGTCGTCGACGTGCGCCAGTCGTGCGGTCGCGCTGATCAACGCCGGCAGGATCGCCGAGGGTTGCCGGGCGCTGGCCTGGTCGCCGGACGGGCGCCCGGTGTGGGCCTACGTCACCGACGCTAAGGGCAACAAGGTGTTCGTGCCCGGGCTCCACCGCCGGCGTGTGGCTGAAGCGGAGCTGTGCGCCCGATGACCTTTTCCCCACTCCCTTTGCTCCTGGTCGTGCTGATCGCCGCCGGCGGCGCCTGGTTCTCGTTCGACCAGGTGCTGCAGCAGCGCGATAGCGCTCGATCGGAGCGCGACGTGGCCCAGTACGAAGTCGCAGGCCTGCGCGAGGCGGCGCGGCTCGCCGGCGAGCGCCTGGCCCAGGCGGCGGCGATCGATCTCAAACACACCCAGGAGCTGAGTAATGCGCTCAAGACCAACCAGGATCTGCAGCTTGCTGTCGATCGCCGCAATCAGTGGCTGCGCGTTAACGCCACCTGCTCCGCCACCGGTGAGCGTGCCGACACCGGCGCCGGCGGCGTGGCTGATGCAGGCTCCCCCGAACTCACTGCAGACGCTCGACAGGCTTATTTCACCCTCCGCGACCAGCTCGCTGTCAGCAGGCAAATGATCCTCGGCCTGCAGGACTACGTACGCACCTTTTGCATCACCCAACCCACTACTGGAGAAACAACACCATGACCGAACGCACCGAGCTGACCCTGGAAATCGGCGACCAGGCCCTGGACTTCGTGATCGATCCGGCCCTGATGACCAAATACATCAATGCCCTGACGCCTTCGAACAAGGTCGCCCCGGCCAACAACCTGCTGGTCAACGCCGTGGTGCCCGCTCACAAGGAACTGCTGAAACCGCTGCTGGCCAACCCGATGACCGTCCTTTCCATCGCCGGCGCGCTGATTGAGGACTACGCCCCCACCGTTGAGATCACCGTAAAAAAGCGCTCGGCCACGCTGAGCGCCTGAGTGAGGACGGCCTGGGTCAGCTGCTGACCCTGGTCGACCGCTGGCTACCTGGTGCCGAGCCCACCGCCGAGACGATGGGAACGGCCAAGTGGCTGGAGGACGAGCATTGGCGGCGAATGGAGATCGCGATCGCCAACGGCATAGCACGAGCATTCAACGGAAGCTGACATGAGCACCAACGCATCCAGTCGCCTGGACTTCATTCTGAACCTCACGGACAAGGTGAGTGCGCCGCTGGCCAAGGTGACCAGGGGCTTCAACGACTTGGCCGAGAAGGGCGAAGCCAATATCCGCCAGATCGGTACGGGGTTCGCGGGCCTGTACGGCGCCGTCACCGCCATGGAAGGATCTTTGTCACCGGCGCTGGATGTGAACCGGGCACTGGGCGATGTGCGCTCCCTGGGCGTGGCCGAGGACGCCCTGGACAGCCTCAACAACAAGGCGCTGGAATTCTCGATCGCCTACGGTGCGAGCGCCGAGGAATTCATTTCCTCGGCGTACTCGATCCAGGGCGCGGTCAAGGGCCTGGCCGGCACCCAGTTGGCCGCCTTCACGAACAGCAGCGCGGTCCTGGCCAAGGCCACCAAGTCCGACAAGTCGACCATGGGCGACTACGTGGGCACCCTCTACAACCTGCAGAAACAGGCCGCTGACGCCATGGGCAAAAGCCAATGGGTCGAGAAGCTGGCCGGGCAGACCGCCCTGGCGGTCCAGCTGTTCCGCACCAGCGGCGAACAGATGAAAGACGGGTTCAAGGAGGCCGGGGCGATCGCCACGGCGTCCGGCATTGACCTGGCCGAGCAGATGGCGGTACTCGGCAGCCTGTCGTCGACCATGGAAAGCGGCGATGCCGGCGGCAAGTACAAGGCGTTTTTCGAGAACATCGAGAACGCGTCGACCAAGCTCGGCATGAAGTTCACCGACACGAACGGCAAGGTCCTACCGATGCTCGACATCCTGGCCAAGCTGCAGGGCAAGTTCGGCGATCTCAAGGGAGCGGCGGCAAACGCAAAGATCCAGGAAGCCTTCAGCAACGAGGGCGCCCAGGTGATCGGCGCCCTGGCCGGAGACACCGATCGGCTGAGGGACGGTATCGACAAGCTCGGCAAGGTCCGGGGCCTGGAACAGGCCGAGAAGATGGCCCAGGCCATGGTCGACCCGTGGCAGCAGTTCAGCGCGGCGGTGACCGCGTTGCGGATCTCGTTCGGCCAGGTACTGATCCCAGTCCTGCAGCCGGTCATGACTCGCCTGGTCGAAATGGGCAAGGTCCTGGTGCGCTGGACGAAGCTGTTCCCGAACATCACCCGCGTGATCGGCATCGCCAGCCTGACGATGCTTGCCTGTGCTGCAGCCATGAGCGCGCTGACCCTGGTGGTCGGGCTCAGTAAAACGTCGCTGATGAGCCTGCGCCTGATCTGGGTCGCCCTGACCTGGACCGGCTGGCGAAGCATCGCGATGTTCCTCTACCACGCCGTCATGGTGACCGCGTTCATTGCCGGTCTGGTGCTCATGTACACCTGGATGGCTGTCGCCCGCGCCGGGATGCTGCTGTGGCAGGGCGCGATCTGGCTGGTGAACGCGGCCATGTACGCCAACCCGATCGGCCTGGTGATCGCCGGCATTGTCGCCCTGGTCGCGATCGTCGGCCTGGTCATTTACTACTGGGACGACCTGAAAGCCGCGCTCATGGACACCGCCGCGTTCAAGTGGGTCATGGCACAGCTGGAGAAGCTGGGCGCCTGGTTCGACTCGATGGGCGGCTGGTCGGGCCTGGCGAAAGCCGCGTGGGACGGCATCGTCGCGATCTTTAACAAGGCCATCAACAGCCTGATCGAGATGCTGAACAAGATACCGGGCGTGAACATCGAAACCCGCTTCGGCGAGTTGCCGGCACAACCGGAGATCCCGCAGATCTCCGCGCCGATCGGCATCACCCCGATCGCCGACCCGCTGCTGCCGCTGCCAGGCGCCAAGGCGCTGATGCAGGTCCAGCCCTCGATCCCGGCCATGGTGCCGATCGAGCAGACCGAGCGTAGCCGCGCCAGCCTGGCCCAGGCCGCCCCGAGCGTTTCCCCCGCAAGCCCCGCGAGCGTGCCCCCGGGCGGGCTGCTGAGCCGCATCCAGAACACCACGCAGAGCCAGGACCGCCGTATCCAGGTGGACACCGTGGAGATCCACACCAGCCAAGCCATGAACCCCTTGGAGCTGGAAAACATGATCGGAATGGCGGTGGGCTGATGGGCGAATACATCGATCTGCTGATTGAGAACAACGACCTGGTGTTGGACCCGTCCCGCCAGCCACTGCTGATCGAGGACCGGGCCAGCATCGCCCAGGACATCGGCCACATGATCAGGGAGAGCGGGCTCCTGGTCACCCTGGTGGCCGAGCGCAGCAAGCTGCGCCAGGCCGACTGCATCCTGCAGATGGAGCTGCTGGTCGAGGATGACGAACGGCTTGTTCCGGGTACGGCCCGAATCACCCAGGACCGCCCGGGCGTGTACCTGGTTACCGCCAAAACCCTGAAATTCGGAGATATCGAGGTGTACCTGTGAGCGACGTAGACTTTCGCCAGGCCCTGAGCGACGCCGGCGTGCCGACCACTGATGCGGCCCTGCGCAAGGCCTGGGAGGCCGAAGTGGCCGCCCAGGGCAGCAAGCTGAGCAACACCAGCAACTATTCGCCGTTCTGGCGGGTAGTCACCGCCCTGGTGACCAAGCCGGTGCTGTGGCTGATCGGCTTCATCAGTGACACGGTGCTGCCGAACTTCTTTGTGAAAACCGCCGGCGGCGCCTGGCTCGACTCGCTGGCCTGGGCCGTGAACGTCACCCGCAAGGGTGCCACCAAGGCCCAGGGCGTGCTGCTGTTCACCCGGGAGAACTCCGCCGGCGAGCTGCGCATGGCCGCCGGCGTGGTCGTGAACTCGACCACCATCAATGGCAACGTGTACCAACTGGTGACCATTGAAGACGGCGTGTTCCCGGACGGGCGCCTGCAGGTGTCCGTCAAAGTCGAAGCGCGCCAGGTCGGCAGCGGCTACAACCTGGCGCCCGGTTACTACGCGATCCTGTCGGAACCTGTGCCCGGGATCGTCCAGGTGGTCAACACCGAGGACTGGCTGACCTCACCAGGTGCAGATCCGGAGGCTGACGACGAACTGCGCCTGCGCGTGCGTAACCAGTTCAGCGCGGTCAACCAGTGGCACACGGACGCGGTGTATCGCGCCATGATCGCGGCATTCCCGGGCGTTCGCCCTGACGGGATCTACTTCGAGCACGGCGCACCGCGCGGGCCAGGCAGTGCCAATGCCTACGTGCTGTTCGAAGCCGGCGTGCCGGCGGACTCGTACCTGGAGCAGATCAACGCGCACATTCGTGACGATGGGAACCATGGCCACGGCGATGACCTGGTGGCCATGGTCATGCCGACCACGGACGTCGGCTTTTCCGTGTACCTGTGGCCGAAGGCCAACACCAGCGCGGCGCGCCTGAAAGAGCTGAAAGCCGAGATTGAGCTGTTCGTGCGGGCCGCGTTCCGGGAAAGCACCTCCAAGGACTACAAGCCGACGCTGACCTACCCCCAGTCCCGGTTCAGCATGAGCCGGCTGATGGAGGAACTGCACCAGGAGTTCCCCGATATCGACTCCATGAGGGTTGTCCCGGTCGGCGACATCATTAGCGGCATGAGCATCCCCCGCCTGAAAACCTTCGCAGTGGTGCCGCAATGATCAACCTCAAACTGCCGTTCTGGCTCGGCGGCACCGAGCTTTCGAAGCTGCGCACGGCTGCACAACGCTGGTGGGAAACCGTCAGCGGCTGGCTCATGTGGCCGTACTCCCAGCTCGACCCCGACACCTGCCATCTGAACATCCTGGAGCTGTGGGCCTGGCAGCGTGACGTGACGCGCTTCAACGGCGAACCCGAAGCCCTGTTCCGCCTGCGGGTCAAGTACGCCTTCGTCAACGCGGTCGACGCCGGCAGCACTGCCGGCATGCAGCGCATCCTGCAGCGCCTCGGCGTCGGCTACATCGAGATCGAGGAACGGCAGCAGGGACGGGACTGGGATGTGGTGCTGCTGCGCCTATCCGACAGCCAACTGTCGATCAACGCCGATCTGCTGCGCGTCCTGGTGCAGCAGTACGGGCGCACCTGCAGGCGGTACGACTTCGAAAACATGACTGCGGTGACCGTCCAGGTCGCTATCGCTGACTTCAATGACGACCAGGCCACCCTGGTCGCCTCTCTGTAGGAGATCCCCATGGGGGCCACCATCACCATTGCCGGGGAAAACCTGATCGCTCAGAAAGCCGGCTTACAGCAACCCCTGATTGTTTCCCGCTTCATCCTGGCCAACGTGCCCGGGCTCGATCCGACCGCCGCTGTCGATCGGACTGCCGGCAAGCCACCGGCCAGCCAGATCGTGGGGACGTTCAATGTCACCCGCGCCGGCTACGTGAACACGAACCAGGTCGTGTACAGCGTCATGCTCGGCAGCGATGTCGGCGACTTCGACTGGAACTATATCGGCCTGGAGACAGCCGAGAACGTGCTGTTGTCGGTGGCCTACGTACCGCTGCAGCAGAAGCGCAAGAACATCTTGCCGGCGCAGATCGGCAACAACGTCACCCGGAACTTTCTCCTGGTATTCGACGGGGCCAAGGCGCTGACCGGCGTGTCGATCGATGCCAGCACCTGGCAGCACGACTTCACCGTCCGCCTGGCCGGCATCGACGAACGCGAGCGCGAGACATCCCGGGTGACCTTCGGTCGGGCCTGCTTCTTCGGCTCGTCGCTGATCGCCAGCCGCACCGGCACCGGTACAAAGGTCAAGATTGCACCAGGTACAGCCTACGTCGAGGGTATCCGGGTTAATCTCCTGGAAGAGGTGCAACTGGACGTGGCCGCCGGAGCCGGGATCTGGATCGACGTGTCGTTGCAGCGCCACCTGAGTGATGTCGTTGCCCGCTGGAGCTTCACCGCCGGCGCAGATAAGCAGGACTACACCGACAGTGCCGGCGCCCGTCACTACTGCGTCAAGGTCGCAACGGTCGGCAGCGACGGCACACTGGTCGACGCCCGGCCAGTGGAGCCGATCGATGGCGCCCTGGTGAGCCTGTTTGCGGCCCGGAACGGCGACTATCCGAAACTGCGGGCCCGTGGCACTACGAAAGAGGATGTTGGGCTGGGCAACCTGCCGAACGCCATCAGCGACAGCCCACATGTGCAAGAACCGAACATCCTGGCAACTTCGATTGCAGTCAACTCGGCGGTGCAAATTGCGGCCCAAAAACTGGCTGAACTGGCACTAAGCCTCGGAACGGCAGCCAAACTCAATGCTGGCACAGATGCTGGCAACGTCATGAAGGTTGGAGCTTTTGGCCTGGGTGGCCCGGCGGTGGACATTTCGGGCCAGGACCCGACCAAAATCGTGAAAAGCGGCCTCTACATGGGTTCCGACCTGCAGAACGCCCCCGACGCGAGCTGGTGGTTCATCGACCTCCTTTGGCGCAGTGATGGAAACTGTAAGCAGGTCTGGCACTCCCACCAGAGCACTCGGCTGTTGACCAGAGCGCAAGTCGGCGGGCAATGGCAGGGGTTCGTCGAGTTCTACAACCAGGCCAACCTGAATCCCGCGACCATCGTGCCCGCCGGCGCCGTGATGTCCTTCCCAACCACTACAGCACCGGCGGGCTTCCTGAAAGCCAACGGTGCAACGGTATCGCGCACCACATACGCGGCGCTGTTCGCAGTGATCGGCACCCAGTTCGGCGCTGGCGACGGCGTGAGCACCTTCACCCTGCCGGATCTGCGAGGCGAATTCATTCGTGGCTGGTCCGATGGGCGGGACGTGGACGCGGGGCGTGCCCTCGGCAGTAGCCAGGGATTCCAGAACGCATCGCACACCCACACCGCGAGCAGCAGCGCAGCGGGCGAACACACCCACGACGCGAGCAGCGATGTTGCAGGCGAGCACACCCACACCTTCACCAAGTCCGCCGGGTCGAACAACACCCCCGGCGGCTACGTCACCACAGCGAACGGCGGCGGGGCCTTGCATGTGACAAACCCCGCCGGCGCGCATAACCACACCATCAACATTCAGGCGGCAGCGGCGCACGCGCACAACATCGTTGTGGACGCGTCCGGCGGCAGTGAAACCCGTCCACGCAACGTCGCGTTGCTGGCCTGCATCAAGTACTGAGGCCCACCATGCAAAGCAAAATCGTTTATCAGACCAACGCCCAGGGCCTGTACGTCGGCACCGTCGTGGCGGACCCCAGCCCCCTGGAACCGGACGTATGGCTTGTGCCGGGCGGTTGCGTTGAAGTCGCGCCGCCGGCGGTACCGGATCAGAAGGCGGCGTACTGGAATGGCCAGGCCTGGCAACTGGTGGACTTCTTCCAGGGGCTGATCGTCTACAGCATCGCCAGCGGGGAGCCGAAAACACTTACCGGCCTCGATCCGATCCCAGCGGGCTACACCGTGAAACAACCCAGCCCGGGGCAGATCTGGAAGAACGGCGAGTGGGTCGACGACACCGCCGCGATCCTGGCCAGGCTCTACCAGGACAAGCTGGCCGAGATCAGCGCAGGCTGTGCGCAGTACATCGAGGCCGGCTACAGCTCCAACGCCCTGGGCGAGCCCCACCGTTACGGTGGTTCCCTGGAGGACCAGGTGAACCTGACCAGCCTTGTTTTCAGCGGCCTGGATGGCGCCTATCCCAGCGCCGGCGCCGATGGCGTGCGGCAGTACCAAGAGCACACCCGCGACCAACTGCTGCAGGTGAACAAGGACCTGGTGCAGTTCAAACAGGCCGCCCTGCGCCAGGCTGATCAGCTCAAGCGCGACGCGGCGGCAGCGCTCCAGGACAAGAAAGTGAAGGCGCTGCGCGCCATCAAATGGGCGGTGCCGGCATGACCTGGGCGCCCGTGGCAATGCGCTGGCCGACCGAGGCCACCCGCTGGATGGACCAGCTCGACGCATCCAAGGCCCTGGCCGGCAGCGAGCTGGCCAGCACCGGTCAGCGGCTGGCCGGCCTGCAGGGACTGGCCACCACAAGCCCCGGGCCGGTCGGAGCCTCCGCCCAGGACGCGATCGAGGCCGGGCGCCAGGCCCTGGCCGACCAACTGGGCGAGGCACCGGCCTGCCTGGTGGTGACACCGTTCCAAAGCGGGATCGGCCAGGGGCGCGGCTATCAGCGCTTCCTGTCAGCGCCGAACCTCCTGCAGGAGCTGGCGGACAAGCTGACCGACTCGACCGACGCTGGCAGCCCCCAGGGCAACCTGCACGCACTCTGCATACTGTTCCTGGCCACCCGCTTCGACCAGCTCGCCGCCGGCCTGGCCGGCTTCAATGCCTTGATGCCGGTCCCCGAGCTGGTGCGCACACAGCGCCGCGCCGAGCACCTGGCCCAGTTGGAGACTGAAAAGTGGAAGATCCCCCAGGCCGGCGCACTGCCGCGTTGGGAGACGCTGCCCCTGGAGCGCTGCACGGTGCTGAAGACTGCCCAGCAATCGATCGCCGGTCAGATATCGGTCCTGGAGGGTTACGCGGCGGACAGCTCACCCATGGCCGACCTGGCCGCCCTGGCACAGCGCAAGGTCGACCAACAGCGGCAGCGCGACCAGAAGCTGGCCGACCTCCAGCAACTGCTCGCCGGCGGCCAGGCTGACAGTATGGTCCAGGCGCGCCTGGTCGGCCCGGGCAGCTCGGCAGAACTGCGCCGCAAGATCCTGGAGGGTGAAGCACCAGGTCATGAGTGGGTCATGAGCGCCGGCCTGCTCCTGGTTGGGTCTGAGAAGGGCTTGAGCTTCGTCCGCGAAATGGTGGGCCTATGACACTGCTCCTGGACGGCGAGGCAATCCAGGGCAAGACCCTGAAGGTCACCGCAAACCTGCGGATCGAGGCCGAGGACATGTCGGGCCAGACCAGCAACACGGAGAAGGCCCACAAGGGGTTCAAGCCGAAGGTGCTGACCGTCACCCTGACGATTCCTTTCGTGAACAGCGACTGGCTGCGTACCCTCATGCGCCTGGCCGAGGCGACGGAGGGTGGTGGCCAGCTCAAGACCTACCGGGTGGTCAACGACACGGCGGCGGCCTTCGGCATGCGGCAAGTCACTTTCGCCGATGGGGTCAGCGCCCGGGAAGACGACTTCCTGGCCTGCTGGAAAGTCCAGTTCGGCCTGACCGAGAAGAAGTCCAACCCGGAGAAAGTGGAGAAGCGCGCCGACAAGGGCGCCGTCAGTGCTCAGTCTGGGACCGGCTCGTCGGTCGACGGTTCCGGGGAGAGCGAAGGCCAGCAGGGGCTGACCGGCTTCGAGGCCACGCTGAAGAAAATTGACGACTGGATCGGGGGGCCGAAATGAAGCTGCACCAGATCATCGCCATCAAGGGCACCCAGTACGACCTGGTGAAGGCCGACATTCGGCTGGAGCTGCGCAATCCGGGTCGGGCGACCTTCACCGTCGCCGCCGGCGCGCCGTTGAAGGGGCTGGTCACGTTCGACCTCGGCTACAACGACCGCACGCTGCAGCGGCACTTCATCGGCTACGTCGAGCGAAGCACCGCAGCCAATGCGAAGCAGCAGGTCCTGTTCTGCCGTGAGCTGACCGGCATCCTGGCCAAGGCCCTGCCGATGAACCTGCGGCATGTCGACTTGCGCGGCGTCCTGGAACACATCAGCTCGCAGACCGGCCTGCGTTTTCGCGTGCCGGACCAACCCTACGCGACAACCCGGGCGCCGTTCTTCTACAGCCTGGCCGCTGGCTTCCAGGCCATGGAGAGCTTGGCCCAGGTGTTCAACATCCCCGACTTCATGTGGCAGCAGCAGGGCGACGGCGATGTCTTCGTGGGGAGCTGGGCCGACAGCTACTTTGGCGTGCGCCCCGCGCTGCAACTGCCCACCGAGCTGTTCGACGGCTACCAGGGCAACCAGAGCGCCATGATTGCCGCCCTTCCCGGGCTGCGACCTGGTGCATTGATCAACCAGGGCGAGCGGGTGACCCACGTCACGCTCTCCGGAACTCAGATGGCACTGAAATGGAAGACGCAATCCGCCGCGCTGTAGAGCGCCAATTCCCCGAACTGACCGGGGGTTACCACCTGCCACGCTTCGGGCGCGTGGTCGCGGTACCGGATGCGCCGGCGGCGCCCGGGCTGTGCGACGACTTCCGCCCGCGCTACGGCGTCGACGTCCAGGTACTACTACCGGACGGCGAGCCCGATCCCGATCTGCCAACACTGACCAGCCTGCCGCTGCCGGCGCCGATGGGCGGCGCTGAACGCGGCATGTATGGCTTCCCCGACGAGGGCACGATGGTGGTCGTGTCGTTCGCGTACGGGCTTCCGCACAAGCCGTTCATCACGCAGATCCTGCCGCACGGCCTGGCACTGCCTCAGGTGCCGAAAGGCGACCTGGTGTGGCAGCACAGCGAGGGCAGCCAGCAGCGTGTCGACGCTGACGGCAACTGGCTGCGCCAGACGGACGGCAAGATCAAGGACAAGGCGATCGACCGCGAGGTCGAGTCGCTGACCAACCGCGAGCAGTTCCAGAGCCACACCAGGACGGTCGACGACCACTCGACCGAATCGGTCGGCGGGATCAAGAAGATTGAGGCGCTGGGCGCCATGAAGCTGCTGTCGGGTGGGTCCGCGAGCCTGGCCGCCGTCGACGATCTGCACCAGGCCACTGGCCGGGATCTGAACCTGGTCGTCTGCCAGAAGCACAACGCGACGATCGGCGGTGACATGCAGGAGAAGATCCAGGGCACGCGCAAGAGCGTTGCAGCGATCAGTCAGCGCCTGCAGGCGCCCAGGACCTGGCTCGGGTCGGAAGGGGTCAACGTGCTGCAGGTGCTCTGCGACCTGCTCGACCTGGTGGAGCAGATGAACACGCAGCTGGCCAGCCACACGCACGGCCCAACGCCGGTGCCTGGGAACGCCGCAGCCTTCTCGTCTGCCGCTACAGCAGCCCGGGGCATGAGTAGTAAGCTCAGACCAATCACACTTTGACTTGGCCTCTTTTCGAAATGCACATTAGTTGGTTGATTTTTACGATAGCCATTTAATGACTGCTGCAAGTGGAAAGCCAACAATGGCACTGATTACCGCTCCAATGACAAGAAGCTCCCAGGCGGTGAATATATGTTTAAATTTCTTTAAATATCCGCGTCGATTTCTGATGTCATAAAACTGCCACCACCGCATCCGCCATACGTCAATGAGGCCGGGCCTTTGCAACACACTACTGCATCTGTTAAACGCCAGGAACGGTGGAATTAGAGAGGCGATCCAATCGTGCGTCAGTGTATCGGTGTTGTAAGTGTACTTGTAAAGAATTGGCTCTTTTGATTTTTTGTTTCGATCTGTTTTCGGATGTCGAAAAAAAACCTGTATCAGTCCAGAAGCGGATGAGAAGTGAACTACCAATTCTGATCCTGTTTCAATTTCTAAAGCGTGCTGCGCGTATCCCTCAACGTCACGATCCAAAATCCCTTCGCCCGTATACTCGATCCCGAAGCCAAGGTGTACTGAGCTGGCCCCAGTGATGAAGGTACCGACTTCCTCTGGCTTAGGAGAAAACTCTGGCTCCACGACCCTCATGTGAACACCATCCTTACGAGCTTGCTGCTCAAAAGCCTGAAATACGTCAACCACTCGTTGAGCATGTATGGGCCAGTTCAAAATGGTTCGATCCCTTCGGAATTCGTTAGCTTGTCTTTTTCGAAGTTCTCTCTTCCAGATCTTTTCTAAGTTCATATTTGGCTACCATTAGCGCAATAGGTGTGCGCAACTATTCTGACGGATAAAATCTGAATCGCGCAATGGGCGCAGATGTAATCTATAGAAATTTTATGTGTAAGCGTTACATGCATAAATATTCTTTGTATACTTTAGGCAGGCCTAGGTCTCTCACATCTATGCGAAGCGACACCATCATGACTGGGCGCAACCGCATCCGTCGCTAGCAACTCAGGGGATGAGCGGCAGGCTTAAATCAATTGCGATCTAAGCGACCATCAAAAAGCCGCCCAATCGGGCGGCTTTGCTCTAGGAGCGGCGAATATCGGGCAATGGCAAGATCACTTCTTACGGATCTGATTTACAGCGTCACCACGTGCAACATAACAATGTGTTTTCCCTTCCTTGGTTTTAGCCAACAACTTCAATTTAACTAATTTCTCAAGATCAGCTCGCGCAGTTCCTTCCGAAACATCAAAGTCATTTTTGACCTCCTTGGCTATGAACAACCTGCCGGGGCTGCGAAGCACCTTCTTGAGAAGATGGACCTGTCTAAAATTGAGATCCTTATTAAATCCGGATTCCACAAGAAGCTCCATTACATCATAGAACTCCTTTCTCTTTTTTTCTATATAGCCAAGGAAGTCATCCATGGCTCTTTCTATGATTTTCAGTTGATAGCATATGAAATACGTTAAATCAAAATCATCGGTCTCGGTAAAAAGATACGACTCACCATATTGAACTGGCGCCTGCTTTAAAAGGGCGCTTATGGATATGTACTCAAACGCCCAATAACCACTTTTTAGCATGTACCAATAGAATATGCACCTAGCAGTCCTTCCGTTTCCATCATTAAAGGGATGCTCATACCCAATCATAAAATGGAGAATTATTGCTTTTACTGCCGGATGGATAAACGTCCTACCATCATGGCCGTCGTGGTTCTCGTTAGCGAATTCACAAAGCCTTTCAAGCCTATCCAGGAGAAGAGCGGCATCAGGTGGCTGATGTGCAACCTCATCATCGCGACCTTTCACATAAATATCATTTTCCCTTCTAACCTCACCTGGGCAGGCATAATCTTCCTGAATGTTTCGAGTTGCCTCTGTATGAAAACGCCTTATCAACTCAATGGACAGCCCCATATCCTTGCTGTGCTTTGCTAACTTCATGAGCATGAAGTTATTGAAAATCATCCGTTCGTCATCGTTTATGGGCTCCCTTTCCTTTTCCAACATCTCTTTCGCAACCTTTCTTGTGGTCGCGGCACCTTCAAGTTGAGCGCTAGAGATAGCCTCCTCCATCATCAATGACTCAACCAGAAACACGTTGCTCTCATTGTTTGTTGAAGTATTTGAAACTCCTAAGCCAAGCTTTGAATTAATATGCTCAATAGCATGTATCACGGTTTGAGCATAATCAGGCAAACAATATTTGAACGACTCGCCGGTTTCCGCTGTCAGATCGATTGGTTTGAGAATCAAGCTTCTCGATAGTTTAACTGCTCCCCATGCTGCTTCAGCATCAATTCCTTTCGGTACCCGATGGCGAAAATCGTGCCAATGCAAATATCTACCTTTCGAATCAACAGCCGAAAATTTTGAGAGAAGGCTAATAAAAGCAGCCCCCTGCTCACTGAAGATCTGTGCATAAGGCTTGGGTTTCTTGATATGTGACATTTTCAGCTCAATTTTTCAAATATTGAGTCGAGGCTAAACCATGGGCGGGTGCACGTCAAAGGTGACGTCCGTCAAGCGACACGACGGTAGCTCCCCCAGCCAAGCCTCATCGAGCAGTAGGGCCACTTCAACTGGCAGATCGGATTGCATCAAATCGATCCGGCTTCGTTCGCATGCTCGAACGTTGTTTCCGAAGCCAGCAAAAAACCGCCCGTTGGGCGGTTCTTCTTTTCCATTCCTGTTGTCAGGGCTTGGTCGTGTGCACCGTATGGCCAAGGGCGCGGATAGCTGAGGCTCGTATCTGTTGAGACTCGCCTTTATCTTCAGCAGTCCTTAGCAGAGCCGTCCGGGCGCTGACGCTAAAGCCCGAATAGCCCAGACCATCTGCTGCAGCAATTCGTACAGCCTCATACTCCCCTACATCGTGCAACACCTTGATCAATGCATTGACTATATCTTCCTTCACCATAGCTCTTCCTTACTCCCTGAGATTGACGACGCGGACAGCATATCGCCGGATTTGCAGGGGATGTGTACGAAAAATCGCCATCCGCAAAAAAAAACGTCTGAAAAAAACACTTATCCCCCTCCCGCCGACGCACCTTGCGTGATTTTTTTTTGCAAACTTGCCTGATAGGTCAATCACCGCCCAGGGCAGGCCCGGCCTGGGCCCCGCACTGGGGGCAGTGATTGCACAGAGTGAAAGGAAGTGAAGATCTGTGCAGCCTTACCGGGCCAAATGTGACCACAATGTGTCCACATCGAAATTCAAAACCCGTCCCCAATGCCCGTAAATATCCAATAAAATCAGCGTATTGATCGATTTACCCAACAGGGACGGGGTATTTTTACGGGCTCATAATCCTTTGGTCCACGGTTCGAGTCCGTGTGGGCCCACCACCTTCAAAGCCGCGCGTTGCGCGGCTTTTGCGTTTCTGGCCTTTATGTTGTCGGCTAATATCCCTATCTCGAAACGGCCATGACCAGTCCGTCTGTGCTGGTAGTTCAGTAGAGACAGGCCCTCTTGCAGAACTGGACGCTGAGCCGAATACCTCGCACAATCGGCTCACGAAATGAGCCGAATAGCCCTCTTATTCGGCTCACGCGTTTGCCGAGGCGCCAATGACCGACCTTCCCTACTGGATCTGGCAGCAGCCAGACTGGCCCAACTTCACTTGGCAGGCCGACACTCTGGCTCCCTGCCTGCTGAGATGCAGTGAGGCCCAAGGACGCCTGCTCGGCATGGCTCGCGCTATCGACGCAGACAGCAACGCACAGAACGAACTGGATGCCCTGCTGCAAAACATCATCACCTCCTCGGCCATCGAAGGTGAGCAATTGAATGTCGGCTCGGTGCGCTCCTCGCTGGCAAGGCGCCTGGGGTTGGCTGCTGATCATCAGGTCAGCCCGCGCAGCGAAGGTCTGGCCGAGTTGCTTCTGGATGCGACCCAGCATCACACACAGCCATTGAGCCTGGAGCGCCTGCTGCATTGGCATACCTTGCTTTTTCCTGTTGACGAAGGCCCTCTGGCAGCACGTATCAGTGTGGGAAAGTTGCGAGGTGACGAGCCCATGCAGGTTGTCTCCGGACGCCTTGATCGGCCAGTCGTGCACTTCGAGGCGCCCCCCCGTAGCGGACTCGATCAGGAGTTGGCAACCTTTATCCACTGGTTCAATACCAGCCAAACGGATAACACACTGCATCCACTCCTGCGTGCCGCCATCGCCCACTTCTGGTTTGTAACACTGCATCCGTTCGATGATGGCAACGGTCGCTTGACCCGTAGCCTCACCGACCTGGCCCTGGCGCAGGCTGAGCAGCAAGCTATCCGTTTTTATGCGATGTCCGCCAGCATCCTCGAAGATCGCAAGGGTTATTACCAGATACTTGAAAGCAGCCAGAAAGGCTTGCTGGATATCACCGCCTGGTTGCAGTGGTTTCTACAAACCTTGCTGCGTAGTCTGGAACACGCCCAGCAGCGGATCGATCGGGTACTGATCAAGGCCAGGTATTGGCAACAGCATCGTCAGTATCAGCTCTCGACCGAACAGTTGAAGGTGCTGAATCGCTTGCTCGATGGCGGCGAGAAAGGGTTCGTGCACGGAATCAGCGCTGCGCAATATCAGGCGGTCGCCAAGGTCAGTAAGGCCACGGCGACTCGGCATCTGGCCGACTTGCTGGAAAAAGGCTGCCTGATCCGCCTTCCGGGCGGTGGCCGCAGTACCCGCTATCAGATCCCCGGCCTGCATTGGGTGGATCAAGTGGATCAATAATGTGAGCACACCTCTCCGACGGAGTAGCACCTTGCCTGACAGCCGCATCCCCCTCGACGAAATCGATCGCCAACTGATCGCCGCCTTGCAGATCAACGCGCGCGAAAGCGTGGCCATGCTCGCCCGGCAATTGGGCATCGCCCGCACAACCGTGACCTCGAGGCTGGCGCGCCTGGAGAAGGCCAAGGTGATCACCGGTTATGGTGTGCGTCTCGGTCAGCGGGTAGTGGATGGCGGGCTGCAGGCCTATGTCGGGATCACGGTACAGCCGCGTTCCGGCAAGGATGTGGTGCGCAGGCTCAGTGCCATGGCGCAGATCCAGCAACTCTGTGCGGTGAGTGGGGAGTTCGACTACGTGGCCTGGCTGCGCAGTGATTCGCCAGAGCAACTGGACCAGTTGCTCGACCAGATCGGCAGCGTCGAGGGTGTGGAGAAAACCACGACTTCGATCATCCTCAGCAGCAAGGTGGATCGGGGACAGCCGGTCTGACCAGGCGTTTCCACAAGAGCGCTTTCGCGGGCAAGCCCCTTCCCACAAAGGACCAAAGCCTTGAGTACGCCGCCAAACCCGTAGGAGCGGGCTTGCCCGCGAAAAGATCAACGCATTGCTGCAAAATGCCCACCACCTTCGTCATAAAGCATCACCTATCAACAAAACGACGACACTCTGCGTCTTATTTACGTACTCCCCGCTCCCTACAATGGCGCCAGTCTTTTCCTAACTACACTTCTACCGGGTAACGTTTCCGGCAGGAGTCGCCAGCAAGGTCCGCCATGAACAAGAAGAATCGCCACCCAGCCGACGGTAAAAAACCGGTCACCATTTTCGGCCCGGACTTTCCTTTCGCCTTCGATGACTGGATCGAGCATCCGGCCGGGCTGGGTACGATTCCGGTGGAGAACCATGGCGCCGAAGTGGCCATCGTCGGTGCCGGTATCGCCGGCCTGGTGGCCGCCTATGAACTGATGAAGCTCGGCCTCAAGCCGGTGGTGTACGAAGCCTCGAAGATGGGCGGCCGCCTGCGCTCCCAGGAGTTCGAAGGCGCCAAGGGCATCATCGCCGAGTTGGGCGGCATGCGTTTCCCGGTATCGTCCACCGCGTTCTATCACTATGTCGACAAGCTCGGCCTGGAAACCAAACCCTTCCCCAACCCGCTGACCCCGGCCTCCGGCAGCACGGTGATCGACCTCGAAGGGCAGACCCACTACGCGGAAAAACTCGCCGACCTGCCGGCGCTGTTCCAGGAAGTCGCCGACGCCTGGGCCGATGCCCTGGAGGACGGTGCGCGCTTCGGCGATATCCAGCAGGCCATCCGCGACCGCGATGTGCCACGCCTGAAGGAGCTGTGGAACACCCTGGTGCCCCTGTGGGACGACCGCACGTTCTATGACTTCGTCGCCACCTCGAAAGCCTTCGCCAAGCTGTCTTTCCACCACCGCGAGGTGTTCGGCCAGGTCGGTTTCGGCACCGGCGGCTGGGACTCGGACTTCCCCAACTCGATGCTGGAAATCTTCCGCGTGGTCATGACCAACTGCGATGACCACCAGCACCTGGTGGTCGGCGGCGTCGAGCAGGTGCCGCTGGGCATCTGGCGCCATGTTCCGGAGCGCTGCGCGCACTGGCCGGCCGGCACCAGCTTGAGCTCCCTGCACCACGGCGCGCCACGCACCGGGGTGAAACGCATTGCCCGTGCCGCCGATGGCCGCTTCGCGGTGACCGACAACTGGGGCGACACCCGCCATTACGCCGCCGTGCTCACCACCTGCCAGAGCTGGCTGCTGACCACCCAGATCGAGTGTGAGGAATCGCTGTTCTCGCAGAAGATGTGGATGGCCCTGGACCGCACGCGCTACATGCAGTCGTCGAAGACCTTCGTCATGGTCGACCGGCCGTTCTGGAAGGACAAGGACCCGGAAACCGGCCGCGACCTGATGAGCATGACCCTCACCGACCGCCTGACCCGCGGCACCTACCTGTTCGACAACGGCGACGACAAGCCGGGGGTGATCTGCCTGTCCTACTCGTGGATGAGCGACGCGCTGAAGATGCTGCCGCAGCCCATCGACAAGCGGGTCAAGCTGGCCCTGGACGCCCTCAAGAAGATCTACCCGAAAGTGGACATCGCCGCACGCATCATCGGCGACCCGATCACCGTGTCCTGGGAGGCCGACCCGCATTTCCTCGGCGCCTTCAAGGGTGCGCTGCCCGGCCATTACCGCTACAACCAGCGGATGTACGCGCACTTCATGCAGGCCGACATGCCCGCCGAACAACGCGGCATCTTCATCGCCGGTGACGACGTGTCGTGGACGCCGGCCTGGGTCGAGGGCGCGGTACAGACCTCGCTCAACGCCGTGTGGGGCATCATGAACCACTTCGGTGGCCGCACCCATGCCGAGAACCCGGGCCCGGGCGATGTGTTCGCCGAGATCGGTCCGATCGCCCTGGCCGACTGAACGGAGTCGAACCCATGCGCGTAGCGCTTTACCAATGCCCGCCCCTGCCACTGGACGTGGCGGGCAACCTGCAGCGACTGCAGCAACTGGTGACCGAAGCCCATGGCGCCGATGTCCTGGTGTTGCCGGAGATGTTCCTGACCGGCTACAACATCGGCGCCGAGGCGGTCGCGGCACTGGCGCAAGCGCGCGACGGCGCGGCGGCGCAACACATCGCCGCGCTGGCCCGGGCGGCGAACATCGCCATCGCCTACGGCTATCCGGAGCGTGCCGAGGACGGCAACCTCTACAACGCCGTGCAGTTGATCGATGCCCGGGGCAACAGCCTGTGCAACTATCGCAAGACCCACCTGTTCGGCGACCTCGATCACGCGATGTTCAGTGCCGGGCCGGACGAGTTCCCGGTGGTCGAACTCAATGGCTGGAAAGTCGGCCTGCTGATCTGCTACGACGTGGAATTCCCGGAAAACACCCGGCGCCTGGCCCTCGCCGGCGCCGAATTGATCCTGGTGCCCACCGCCAACATGGTGCCGTTCGACTTCGTCGCCGACGTGACCATCCGCGCCCGCGCCTTCGAGAACCAGTGCTACGTGGCCTACGCCAACTATTGCGGCCACGAGGAGGACATCCAGTACTGCGGCCAGAGCAGCATCGCCGCGCCGGACGGTAGCCGTATCGCCCATGCCGGCCTGGACGAGGCACTGATCATCGGCACGCTGGATCGGGCAGCGATGCAGCTATCCCGGGCCAGCAACCGCTATCTGCTGGACCGGCGCCCCGCGCTCTACAGCCAGCTCAGCCGGGACTGACCCGACGTTATCCGCTAGCATGGGCACTTCTCTGAAACGGAAGTGCCCATGCCTGCGCCCATCGCCCACGCCCCCGAATACCTGACCCTGGCCAACGGCCTGCGGGTCTCGCTGCGCCATGCGCCACAACTGAAGCGTTGCGCGGCGGCCTTGCGGGTAGCGGCAGGCAGTCATGATGCGCCCGCGGCCTGGCCAGGGCTGGCACACTTCCTGGAACACCTGCTGTTTCTCGGAACCGAGCGCTTTGCCACCACCGACGGGCTGATGGCCTACGTCCAACGCCACGGTGGCCAGGTGAATGCCCGTACCGCCGAACGCAGTACCGAATTCTTCTTCGAACTACCACCCCAAGCCTTTGCCGGCGGCCTCGAACGCCTGTGCGACATGCTCGGCCGGGCCCGTCTGGACCCCGACGAACAATTGCGCGAACGCGAGGTGCTGGAGGCGGAATTCATCGCCTGGTCGCGGGATGCCGTGGCGCAACGGCAGTTCCGGCTTTACGCCGGGTTGGCCGAACACCACCCGTTGCGCAGCGTACATGCCGGCAATCGCGCCAGCCTGCAAGTCGAGGCGCCGGCCTTCCAACAGGCGCTACGGGATTTTTACCAGGGCTTCTACCAGACCGGGCAGATGGCCCTGAGCCTGGTCGGCCCACAGCCGCTGGACGAGTTGAGGTCACTGGCACAGACCCTGACTGCCGACCTGCGTCCGGGCCAGGCGGTCGAACAGAAGTCGCCACCGGCCTTGTTCGCTCACGGCAGGCAAGGTTATCAACAGGCTGATGCTCAGCAGCTCGACCTGCTGCTGGCCTGGGACGATCTGCCCGATGGAGCCCGGCAGGCGGTGGATTTCCTCTGCACCTGGCTCAACGACAGCCAGCCCGGCGGATTCTCGGCCGCGTTGCGCGAGCGCCTGTGGATAAATTCGCTGACCGCCACCGTACTCTATCAGTTCGCCGGACAAGCGCTGGTGCGACTCGAATTCGCACTGACGCCCCAAGGCGTCGGCCAAGGCGCCGCGATCCAGACACTGCTCGAGGACTGGCTGGCCTTCTTCGCCAGCCACGCCGACTGGCCAGGGCTGCGCCGGGAATACCGACTGCTGCAGAACCGCAGGATCCGTAGCGGCACCGCCCTGGAACAAGCGCGCCGGGATGCCGCCGATACCCCGGCAGAACTCTCGGAGGCCGCCCTGTCGGCCCTCAAGGCCCTGCTGCACCGGACCCACGCCGCGCCTGTGGATAACCAGGCGGCGTCCTGGCGGCTGCCACCGGCCAACCCGTTCCTGCGCTCCACCGCACCTGCCGAGCACCCTGGGCTGATCCGTGGGCAGACCAGTGCCCACCGCGGCCTGCGCACTTTTGCCCAGGACCGCCTGCACAAACGCCGCGACTCATCCGCCATCACCCATATCGAGCTGCCGGCGGATGACAGCGGTGAAGCCGCCGTCTATGTGCGCTGGCAACTGGACAACCCGCACGGCACCTCTGTCCTGCATGCGCGACTGAGCCACAGCCTGCACAACCTGCGAGCCCAGGCGCGGCAGGCCGGTGTGGAACTGTCCTTCACGGTTCAGGCCGGTGCCTGGCAACTCCAGCTCATCGGCTGGCGTGAACCGATCCCGGCGATTCTCGAACAGGCCCTGCGCTGCCTGACGAGTCCGGCCGATGGATTCTGGCAAGCGCCCACCGAACAGCCCAAGCCACTGATCCCCATTCGCGAACTGCTCCGCCAGTTGTCCGAACAGACGCAGCCTGCCGATGAACCCTCAGCGGCCTGGGATACCGAGCAACTGGGCAAGCTCTGGGCCGAGGCCAAATGGCAAGGTCTGGCCCTGGGTTTTCCAGCCGCCACACAACCGGCCCTCAACAACGCGTTGAACCGCACGCCTGGCAGCCCGACACGACAACCGCCCCGCCTGCCCGTGGTACACGGTCAGAGGCGTTGGCAAAGCGTGCCCTGCGACACCGGCGAGCAGGCTCTGCTGCTGTTCTGCCCGGCCGCCAGCGCCAGCATCGTCGACGAGGCCTGCTGGCGGGCACTCGGCCAACTGATCCAGGCCCCCTTCTACCAGCGCCTGCGGGTCGAGTTGCAACTGGGCTATGCGGTGTTCAGCAGCGTCCGCCAGATCCATGGCCGCAGCGGTCTGCTGCTCGGCGTACAATCTCCCGGCGCATCGCTCGCGGCGTTGCTGGGGCACTTCGAAAGCTTCCTGGCGAGCCTGCCCGAACGGATCGCCAGCCTGGACGACAGCACCTGGCATGCCCAGCGCGAGGCTCTGGCCGCACAGTTCAACCTGGCGGACCTGCCCTTGGCCCAGGCCGCCGAACTGCTCTGGCAGGGGCATCTGGCCGACCACTCGTCGGATTACCTGGCACAACTGGCCACCGCCATTCGCGGCCTGGAACGCACGCCCCTGCAAGCGGCCGCCAGACAACTCGCCCAGGCAGCAGGAGGCTGGCTGTGCCTGGCCAACGGCGCCGAACCGGAGTCGGCCTGGCAGCCCCCAACGGGATCATTACTCGAGCTGCAATGAGCTTTCTCCAAGAAAACGGTCTACTTAGCCGGTAAGATTCAGTAACATTAGCTTGCTAAGCATTTGAACATCTCCCGCCGGAGGTGGACTATATGTATAGACACCCATCCACCCAACCGAAGGAGTCATTCATGGCCTGGACCAAACCCGCCTACACCGACCTGCGCATCGGCTTCGAAGTCACCATGTACTTCGCCAACCGTTGATCGGTCGACCTGCAGTGCAACGCCTCGGTTCGCCGGGGCGTTTTCGTTTTCAGTCCCTGAGTGAGTGACAGGTTCATGTACGTCCAGATTCTCGGCTCCGCCGCCGGCGGCGGCTTTCCCCAATGGAACTGCAACTGCGCCAACTGCGCGGGGTTCCGCGCCGGCAGCCTGCGGGCCACGGCACGCACCCAATCCTCCATCGCCCTTTCCGATGACGGCGTGAACTGGATCCTGTGCAATGCCTCGCCGGACATCCGCGCCCAGCTCCAGAGCTTCGCCCCCATGCAGCCGGGCCGGGCCCTACGCGATACCGGCATCAGCGCGATCATCCTGATGGACAGCCAGATCGACCACACCACCGGCCTGCTCAGCCTGCGCGAGGGTTGCCCGCACCAGGTCTGGTGCACCGACATGGTCAAGGAGGACCTGAGCACCGGCTTCCCACTGTTCAAGATGCTCACCCATTGGAATGGTGGCCTCGACTGGCAGCGCATCGAGCTCGAAGGCCGCTTCACCATCGCCGCCTGCCCCAACCTGCGCTTCACCCCACTGCCGCTGCGCAGCGCCGCCCCGCCCTACTCGCCGCACCGCTTCGACCCGCATCCGGGCGACAACATCGGCCTGATCGTCGAGGACCTGGGCACCGGCGGCAAGCTGTTCTATGCCCCGGGCCTGGGCAAGGTCGACGAGCCGTTGCTGCGGATCATGGCCGAAAGCGACTGCCTGCTGGTGGACGGCACCCTGTGGGACGACGATGAAATGCAGCGTCGCGGCGTCGGTACCCGCACCGGCCGGGAAATGGGCCACCTGGCGCAAAGCGGCCCCGGCGGCATGCTCGAGGTGCTGGAGCAACTACCGGCACAGCGCAAGGTCCTTATCCACATCAACAACACCAACCCCATCCTCGACGAAGACTCGCCGCAACGTGCCGAACTGCAGCGACGCAATGTCGAAGTCGCATACGACGGCATGAGCATCGAGCTGTAGGAGCACCACCGAATGAGCCAAACCCCGCTGTCCCGCGCCGAGTTCGAGCAGGCGCTGCGTGCCAAGGGCGCCTACTACCACATCCATCACCCCTACCACGTGGCGATGTATGAAGGTCGCGCAACCCGCGAACAGATCCAGGGCTGGGTCGCCAACCGGTTCTATTACCAGGTCAACATTCCCCTCAAGGATGCGGCGATCCTCGCCAATTGCCCGGACCGGGAAATCCGCCGCGAGTGGATCCAGCGCCTGCTCGACCACGACGGGGCACCCGGCGAGGATGGCGGCATCGAAGCCTGGCTGCGCCTGGGCCAGGCGGTCGGCCTGGACCCCGATCAGTTGCGCTCCCAGGAACTGGTGCTGCCCGGCGTGCGGTTCGCCGTGGACGCCTACGTCAACTTCGCCCGCCGGGCCAGTTGGCAGGAAGCCGCCAGCAGCTCGCTGACCGAACTGTTCGCGCCGCAGATCCACCAGTCGCGGCTCGACAGCTGGCCACAGCACTACCCCTGGATCGATCCCGCCGGCTACGAATACTTCCGCACCCGCCTCGGCCAGGCCCGGCGCGATGTCGAGCACGGGCTGGAGATCACCCTGCTGCACTACACCACGTACGAAGGCCAGCAGCGTATGCTGGAGATTCTCCAGTTCAAACTGGATATTCTCTGGAGCATGCTCGATGCCATGAGCATGGCCTATGAACTGAATCGCCCGCCCTACCACAGCGTGACCGACCAGCGGGTCTGGCACCGAGGAATCCCCCTATGAGTTTCGATCGCGGCCTGACCCCGAAATGGCGCCCCGGCTACCGTTTCCAGTACGAACCGGCGCAGAAGGGCCACGTACTGCTGTACCCGGAAGGGATGATCAAGCTCAACGAGAGTGCCGCACTGATCGGTGGCCTGATCGATGGCCAGCGCGATGTCGCGGCGATCATCGCCGAGCTGCAGAAACAGTTCCCCGACGTAGCCGAGCTCGGCGAGGATATCGAGCAGTTCATGGAGGTCGCCCGTGCAGAGCACTGGATCGAACTTGCCTGACCCCGGCCTGCCACCCACGCCGCAGGTCGGCCTGCCGCTGTGGCTACTGGCCGAGCTGACCTACCGCTGCCCGCTGCAGTGCCCATACTGCTCGAATCCGCTGGACTTCGCCGGGCAGGGCCAGGAACTGAGCACCGAACAATGGTTCAAGGTCCTGCGCGAGGCTCGGGAAATGGGTGCCGCCCAGTTGGGCTTTTCCGGCGGTGAACCGCTGGTGCGCCAGGACCTTGTCGAACTGATCGCCGAGGCTCGCCGGCTGGGCTTCTACACCAACCTGATCACCTCCGGCATCGGCCTGACCGAACAGAAGATCAGCGACTTCAGGCAGGCCGGCCTCGACCATATCCAGATCAGCTTCCAGGCCAGCGACGAACAGGTGAACAACCTGCTGGCCGGCTCGAAGAAGGCCTTCGCGCAGAAACTGGAAATGGCCCGGGCGGTGAAGGCCCACGGTTATCCGATGGTGCTGAACTTCGTCACCCATCGGCACAACATCGACCGCATCGACCGCATCATCGAGCTGTGCCTGGCCCTGGAGGCGGACTTCGTCGAGCTCGCCACCTGCCAGTTCTATGGCTGGGCGCAGCTCAATCGCCAGGGCCTGCTGCCTACCCGCGAGCAACTGCAGCGCGCCGAACGCATCACCAATGAGTACCGCGCCCGGCTGCAGGCCGAGGGCAACCCGTGCAAGCTGATCTTCGTTACACCGGACTACTACGAGGAGCGCCCGAAAGCCTGCATGAACGGCTGGGGCAGCCTGTTCCTCACCGTCACTCCGGATGGCACCGCGTTACCCTGCCATGGCGCCCGGCAGTTGCCGGTACAGTTCCCCAATGTGCGCGACCACAGCCTGCAACATATCTGGTACGACTCGTTCGGTTTCAACCGCTTTCGCGGTTACGAGTGGATGCCCGAACCGTGCCGTTCCTGTGACGAGAAGGAAAAGGACTTCGGCGGTTGCCGTTGCCAGGCCTTCATGCTCACCGGCGACGCCAGCAACGCCGACCCGGTCTGCGCCAAGTCCCACCACCATGATGTGATCCTGCAGGCCCGCGAAGAAGCCAGCCTGGAGGGGCCGACCATCGAACAGCTGGTGTTTCGCAACGAGCGCAACTCGCGCCTGATCGCCAAGGGCTGAGCCCAGCGCCGAGTGCCACGTCACGTCATTCAGGCGAGTATCTGCAAGCCATGCTTCTGCACGATGCTCAGCAGCTTGAGTGCCATGCCGCTGGGCTGCTTGTCGCCGGCCTCCCATTGCTTGACGGTCGATACGCTGGTGTTCAGGTAACGGGCGAACACCGGCTGGCTGACCTGGTTGCGCTCGCGCAGCGACTTGATCTGCTCGGGGGCGATCTCGTCCGGTACCGGCGCCAGGCACGAGGCGTCGAACTCGCGCATGGTCGCCTTGCCGATCGCACCGATTGCATGCAGGGCGCTGGCCGATTCATGGACCGATTCCAACGCCTCGGATTTATACCGCTTGCTCATAAGCTATCTCCACAAACTCTCTCATCTCCAGCAACTGCCCAATCTGGCGGCTGCTCAGGTTCTCATAGGCCTTCGCCAGCACCCTGAAAGCCTTGAGCTCCTGCTGGCTGATATTGCCCTGGTCACTCTTGGCGAACAGGAACTGGAAGACCCAATAACAGCCGCCCCGGGCCAGGACGATGGAACGATGACGGTTTTCGTTCAGGCGCTTTTTCCACACGCCACCCCCCAGATTGTCGGCCTGCCCCCTGATCACCGCCCCATTGCCAACACCAGTTCGGCGTCGTCGATCCGTGCCTTCCTGGCGCTGGCGGCGAATCCCCTGGTCTTGAAAACCCTGTATCGCATGGAAATCCTTCTCCATAAAACGTACCACCAGGTGGTATATAAATTCAAATCCATTGAGGTTCTTTCCGCCCGATGGCAACAACGCTCGCCCCGCACCTCAATCCGAGCCGAAATACCGCCCACAAAAAAACACCCCGTGCCAAAAGAGTCAGGCACAGGGCGACGCGTTATACCGCAAGACGGTTCGGAATCAGATTTGGGAAAAAACGACGCGCCAGGTCAGACAGCGATTCCCCTGCGGCATTGCACCTGGGCGGTACGGACTCGGGAGAAGGCCCGGGCCAGGCGCAGCAGCATTTCGTCGATGGTGCTCTGGCTGACGGTCAGGGCCGGGGTAAAGCGCAGACTGTCGGCGGTCGGCGCATCGAGCAGCAGGCCTTCCTGCAACGCGGCCTTGACCACCGCATCCGCCGAGGCGTCGCTCAGGGTCAGGCCCCAGAGCAGCCCGGCGCCGCGCAGTTGGCCGTGCTCATAACGCCGTACCAGCCGATCCAGGCCCTGTTGCAGGTAGTGCCCGCGCTCAGCCACCTCGTCGAGGAAGCCATGCTTGAGCAGCGTATCGAGCACCGCCAGGCCGGCCGCACTCATCAAGGCGTTACCGTGGTGGCTGCCACCGATTTCGCCGGGCTCGAAACAGCAGGCCGTGCCCCGCGCCAGCAGCGCCGACAACGGCGCGCCACCACCCAGGCCCTTGCCGAGGGCGATGATGTCGGCACGCACCGCGTACTGTTGCTCGGCCAGCAGGCTGCCGCAGCGGCCGACACCGGTCTGCACCTCGTCGAAGATCAGCAGGATGCCCAGCGCCCGGCACAACCGCTCGACGCCCTGGAGGTATTCCCGGGTCGCCGGGGTAACGCCCGCCGCACGCTGGATCGGTTCGAGCATGATGGCCACGGTCTTGGCATCCACCGCGGCATGCAAGGCCTCCAGATCGTTGAACGGCACCTGGCTGAAGCCGGGCAATTGCGGCTCGAAGCGGTTGCCGAAGCAATCCTGGCCGGACGCCGACATGGCACCGAAACTGCGCCCATGGCAGGCGTTGCTTGCGCTGATGATCCGGTAGGCGCCGCCACGATGCAGCTGGCCCCACTTGCGCGCCAATTTGATCGCCGCCTCGCAGGCTTCCGAACCACTGTTGAGAAAATACACCTGGTCGCTGTCGGTGGCACGACACAGGCGGTCCGCCAGTTGCGATTGGACCGGGTTATGAAAACCCGCGCCGACATTGATCAGGCCATGGGCCTGGTCCGCCAGGGCATGGGCCAGCACACCGGGGCTATGACCGAGGCTGTTGCTGCCACCGCCCTGGCTGAAATCCAGATAGGCCCGTTCCTCGCTGTCCCACAGCCAGGAGCCCTGGCCACGGACGAACACCGGGCTGGGGCGCTCGGCGGCGGGCATCAGGTACTCGCTGGCCGCGTGCTCGTGGCGGGCGCGGGGCTGGAAGTCGGCGGTCAGGTCATCGAGGCTCGGTTGCGGCCGGCGCAGCTTGAACAGATTCATGCGCGCAGCCCTTCCAGCGGCAGCCCGAGCAGCCGGGCCGACCATTCCTCGACCCGGCCGCTGCGCAGGCGACGAATGGCGATGTCGCGCCAGCGCGAGGACAGCGCCGGGCAGTCCACCAGTTTCTTCAGGCCGGCATGCTCCAGCGGTTCGGCGTAGAACGCGTGCAGGGCCCAGGCCACGCTGAGGCCGGGATAACTGCGCTGCAGCAATTCGAAGGGCTGGTCGGCGCTGACGAAACCGGGCTTGAGCACCCGATAGAACCAGCCGCAGCGCCCCGTGTCCTGGGCCTGCTGCGGCAGCTCGGACAAGCCCCAGCGATGGCTCAGGCGATAGCATGGCGAACGTGGCTGGCTGACCTGCAGCAGCGCACCGCCCCAGCGGAACAGGTCGCCCAGGCAGACCTGCTCTTCGGTCAGACCACGGGTCGAGAGATTTTCGCCAAAGGCCGGTGCCGACCAGTCGAGTTGCGGATGCCGTTTGCGCCAGTAGTCATAGTGCTCGGCGGGGTAATGATGCAGCGCCCGCTCCGGTCCGCTGTGGAAACGCGGATCGCCCTGCTCGTCACTGCCCAGGCCCTGTGGCCATAACCAGAGCCGACTGGCAACCCGGTGTTTATCCGTATCGCTGATCAGACCCTGTCCGAGATTTTTTGCCTTGCCTATGTAAACACCATCAACGCAAACGGTATTCATCGCACGCTCTGGCCCTGTAAGCCCTTTTAATTGCGGTTAGACTAGGCTTGCGAGGCGTTCACGGCCATTTCGTTTTTCGAGCATTTTCGATAAGTACTGCTTATGGATTTCAAGCAACTGCGTTATTTCGTCGCGGTGTATGAAGAAGGCCATGTCGGCCGCGCCGCCGAACGGCTGTCGATCTCCCAGCCGGCCCTGTCGCAACAGATACGCCACCTGGAACACCACCTCGACGTCAGCCTGTTCGAACGCAGCAGCAAGCGCCTGCTGCCAACCCTGGCCGCCCACACCCTGTACAACCATGCCCTGCCGCTGCTCGATGGCCTGCAACGGGCCCGCGAAGCCCTGCGCAACTTCCAGGGGCAGGCGTTGCGCACCCTCGCCATCGGCGTGCTGCAGACCGTGCACACCAGCCTGGTGCCGCAGTTGCTCGAACGGGTGCGCAAGGCACATCCGCACCTGGTGGTGCAGATCTACGAATTGACCGGCATGGAGATCGAACGGCGCCTGCTCAACGGCTCGCTGGATATCGGCATCAGTTATCTGCCACCCCGCCAGCCGGGCTTGCACGGCCTGCCGCTGTACGAAGACGAGCTGCAACTGGTGATCCCCGCCGAGCACCCGCTGCGTGAATTCAAGAAGGTCTCGGTCGGCCAGGCCGCGGAGCTGCCGATGCTGCTGCTCGGCGAAGAATTCCAGATCCGGCAGATCTGGCAGGCGCAACTGGCCAACCTGGGGCGACGCCCGCAGGTCCAGGCCGAATTGAACAACATGGCGGGGATTCTCGACAGCCTGCCGCATACCCGCCTGGCCACCGTACTGCCGGGTCGCTCACGGGACGAACACGATGACCATGATCTGCTGTGGAAACCGCTGACCGAACCGCGGGTCTCGCTGCGGGTCGGCCTGGTGTGTCGCGACATGCAACGCCAGCAGGCTTCGCTGGAGCTGCTGCGGGTGCTGCTGGAGGACGTGATGAACAGCCCGGTCAAGCACCTGCACGGTGCGACGGGGCTTGAAGGCCTGGGCTGAAAAACTTTTTCGCGGACAAAAGAAAACCCCGCCGAAGCGGGGCTTTGCAGACTGTTTCCCTGACATCCATTTCGCTCCACCATCCTGGCGGAATCCTACGTGTCCGTGTTTTGCTTTGAGCTTCCTGCTCGACGTCCTTCATAAGTAGATTACCGCTGGATCCAATATGGCGATATGGGCAAACAGCAGCGCGTTATGTAAGCAAAGGCTTACATGCCAACCCCGCCTCAGAACTGCTCGGCATCGAGCAGGAACAGCGATTCGCTACCCGCCTTCACCGACGCCGTCAGCGAGTGGATGCGCGGCAGCAGGCGGGCGAAATAGAACCGCGCGGTGCCCAGCTTGCTCGCGTAGAACGCACCTTCCCTGTCCTTGCCCAGGGCGGCCCGGGCCATCAGGGCCCACATGTAGGCATAGGCGGTATAGCCGAAGGTGTGCAGGTATTCGACCGATGCCGCACCGATCTCGTTCGGGTTGGTTCCGGAACGGTCGAGCACCCAGTCGGTCAGCTCGTCGAGGTTGTCCAGCGCCGCCGCCAGGGGCTTGGTGAACTCGGCCAGATTGGCGCTCGCGGTATCGATGAAGTGCCGCACTTCCTCGGCGAACAGGCGGTAGTAGGCACCGCCGCTGCCGACGATCTTGCGGCCTACCAGGTCCAGCGCCTGGATGCCGTTGGTGCCCTCGTAGATCTGGGTGATGCGCACGTCACGCACCAGTTGCTCCTGGCCCCACTCGCGCACGTAACCATGACCACCGAAAACCTGCTGGCCGTGCACCGTGACCTCCAGCCCCAGGTCGGTCAGGAATGCCTTGGCCACCGGCGTCAGCAAGGCCACCAGTTCATCGGCACGCTTGCGGGCCGCCGCGTCCTCGCTGAACTTGGCAGTGTCCAATTGCATCGCCACGTAGGTGGAGAAGGCACGGCCGCCCTCGTTCGCCGCCTTCATGGTCAACAGCATGCGGCGCACGTCCGGATGCACGATGATCGGGTCGGCCGCCTTGTCCTTGGCCTTCGGCCCGGTCGGCGAACGGCTCTGCAGGCGGTCGCGGGCGTATTCGATCGCGTTCTGGTAGGAGCGCTCGCCGGAAGCCAGGCCCTGGATGCCGACACCCAGGCGCTCGTAGTTCATCATGGTGAACATCGCCGCCAAGCCCTTGTTCGGCTCGCCCACAAGGTAACCGGTGGCCTCGTCGAAGTTCATCACGCAGGTCGCCGAAGCCTGGATCCCCATCTTGTGTTCGATCGAACCGCAGGTCGCCGGGTTGCGCGCGCCCAGGCTGCCATCGGCGTTGACCAGGAACTTCGGCACCAGGAACAGCGAGATGCCTTTCGGACCGGCCGGCGCGTCGGGCAGCTTGGCCAGTACCAGGTGGATGATGTTTTCGGTCAGGTCATGCTCGCCACCGGTGATGAAGATCTTGGTCCCGCTGATCTTGTACGAGCCGTCCGCCTGCGGCTCGGCCTTGGTGCGGATGATCCCCAGGTCGGTGCCGGCGTGGGGTTCGGTCAGGCACATGGAACCGGCCCATAGACCGGCGTACATGTTCGGCAGGTAGGTGGCCTTGAGCTCTTCGCTGGCATGGGTGTTGATCGACACGCAGGCGCCGGAGGTCAGCATCGGGTACAGGCCGAAGGCGAGGCTGGACGAGTTGATCATTTCCTCGACCTGCGCCGAAACGGCCTTGGGCATGCCCATGCCGCCAAACTGCGGATCACCGCCGACACCGACCCAGCCGCCTTCGGCGTAGGTCTGATAGGCCTGTGGGAAACCGCTGGGCGTACGGACCACGCCATTGTCCCAGCGGCAGCCTTCCTCGTCGCCGCCACGGCTCAGGGGCGCGATGCTCTTGGCGGTGACCTTGCCGGCTTCCTCGAGAATCGCCTCGACGGTTTCCTCATCGACGGTCTCGGCCAGGGCAGGCAGTTGGGCCCAGAGATTGCCGACCTCGAAGACTTCATTGAGGACGAAGCGCATATCGCGCAGGGGCGCTTTGTAGTCAGCCATGGCAAACCTCGCAAGATCTAGAACGATAGGGCCCGCGCGGGGCCGATTTCCGAAGGCTTGAGTGTACCTTAACAACTTTTCAGACACATAGGGTCATCACGTGACGTTTTGGTTATTTTTAGTCACAACGCTATGCAGGAGTTTTGGAGTGAATGTTCTGACCTCTTCGCGGGCAAGGCGGTGCGGCGACCCGACTTGCCCGCGAAGGTCCTTCAAGCCTCATCCATCGATTACAGGGCAAACAGATCCGCCGGCAACCGCATCAGGCTCTCGCTCCCCGCTTCCACCGCCGCCCGATGAGCGGCGGTGCGCGGCAGCAATCGCTTGAAGTAGAACTCGCACGTCGCCAGCTTGCCCCGGCAATAATCCGCGTCGCCACTGCCCTCTTCCAACTGCGCCTGGGCCACCAGCGCCATGCGCAGCCACAGGTAGGCCAGGACGATGTAACCGCTGTACATCAGGTAATCCACCGCCGCCGCGCCGACCTCATCCGGATTCTGCATGGCCGCCTTGCCGACCAGCAGCGTCAGCTCGCCCCACTCCCGGTTCAACTGATCGAGCCGCGTCACATGAGCGCCAAGCTGCCCGTGCCCGGCATTGGCCTCGCAGAACTTGTGCACGATCCGGGTAAAGCCGCGCAGCAGCTTGCCCTGGCTGCCGAGCACCTTGCGCCCCAGCAGGTCCAGGGCCTGGATGCCATTGGTGCCTTCGTAGATCGGCGCGATGCGGCAATCGCGCACCAGTTGTTCCATGCCCCACTCACGGATGAAGCCGTGACCGCCGAACACCTGCATGCCGTGGTTGGTCACCTCCAGCCCGGTCTCGGTCATGAACGCCTTGCAGATCGGGGTCAGGAATGCCAGCAGGTCCTCGGCCTCCTGGCGCTGCTCGGGCTGGGCGGCGCGATGGGCGATATCCAGCCACTGTGCGGTGAAATAGGTCAGTGCCCGGTTACCTTCGTTGAACGCCTTCATGGTCAGCAGCATGCGCCGTACGTCCGGGTGCACGATGATCGGGTCGGCGGCCTTGTCCGGCGCCTTGGGGCCGGTCAGCGAACGCATCTGCAAACGCTCGCTGGCGTAGCGGACCGCGCCCTGGAAGCTGGTTTCGCCCAGGCACAGGCCCTGCATGCCGGTACCGAGGCGGGCATGGTTCATCATGGTGAACATGCAGTTGAGGCCCTTGTTCGCCTCACCGATCAGAAAGCCCCTGGCAGCATCGAAGTTCAGCACGCAGGTGGCCGAGGCCTTGATGCCCATCTTGTGCTCGATGGAGCCGCAGCTCACCCCGTTGCGCTCGCCCGCCTCGCCGGCCGCATCGGGCAGGAACTTGGGCACGATGAACAGCGAGATACCCTTGGTACCGGCCGGCGCGTCCGGCAACTTGGCCAGCACCAGGTGCACGATGTTGCGGCTCATGTCGTGCTCGCCGGCGGAAATGAAGATCTTGCTCCCGGACACCGCATAGCTGCCATCGGCCTGGGGCACGGCGCGGGTCTTGATCAGCCCCAGGTCGGTGCCGCAGTGGGCTTCGGTCAGGCACATGGTGCCGGTCCATTCGCCGGCGGTCAGCCTGCTCAGGTAGGTCTGTTTCTGTTGCTCGGTACCGTGGGCATGAATCGCCGACATGGCGCCGTGGGTCAGCCCCGGGTACATGCCCCAGGAAGTGTTGCTGGAACCAATCATTTCGCTGATCACCAGCCCCAGCGACTGCGGCAGGCCCTGCCCGCCATACTGCGGATCGGCCGCCAGGCCATGCCAGCCGGCCTCGACGTACTGGGCAAAGGCCTGCTTGAAACCCTTGGGCGTGGTCACCACGCCATTGTCGAAATGGCAGCCCTCTTCATCGCCGGAGCGGTTCAGCGGTGCCAGCACCTGTTCACAGAATTTCGCACCTTCCTCCAGGATCGCCCCGACCATGTCCGGGCTGGCATCGCTGGCGCCGAGGCGTTCGTAATGGGCGTGGAAATCGAAAACATGGTCGAGCAGAAAGCGCATGTCGCGTAGCGGGGCTTTGTAGTCAGGCATGGTCGTTTCTCCGGCAGCAGATGATTCAACCTACTGTCGGCGCCCGCCCCCGGGCAATCACAGTCCAGCCGCTGAATGCTCCACCATCACTCAGCCCACGGCTTCCTTGGTCCGCACCGCGCCGCGCTTGGCGGTCTGCCCGGCGGCCATGACGCAGTTGCGCCCGGCCCCCTTGGCGGCATAGAGCGCCTGGTCGGCGGACTTGAGCACTTCGTCCGGGGTGCGCTGATCCAGCTGGCGCTCGGCGACGCCGATACTGATCGTCACCGACACACTCGACGCACCACCGCCCGAACGGCGCTGGCGGCCTTGCTGGTCGTCCTGCGGGCGGCTGTCCGGGTTGCGCAGTTGAATGCTGTAGTTGGCGATCACCTCACGGATCACCTCCAGGTGCGGCAGGCATTCTTCAAGGCTCTTGCCGGCGAACACCACCGCGAATTCCTCGCCACCGTAGCGGTAGGCCCGGCCGCCGCCGCTGACCTTCGCCAGCTTGCTCGCGACCAGCCGCAAGACCTGGTCACCGACGTCGTGGCCATGGGTGTCGTTGAATTTCTTGAAGTGGTCGACGTCGGTCATCGCCAACACGTAGTTGCGCCCCAGGCGCTGCATCCGCTCGTTGAGCGCGCGACGGCCGGGCAGCCCGGTCAGTTCATCGCGGAACGCCATCTGATAGGCCTCGTGGGCCACCGCCGCGGCGATCATCAGCATCACCTGGCTGCACATGATGTTCAGGGTGAACGGCAGGATGAAGGTCATCGGCAGCATCCAGAACAGGCCCAGCAGGCCGATCAGTTGGGCCGCATGCAGCGGCCGCGGGTTGCGCCAGTACTGCACGGTCAGCAGCAGGAACGCCGCGAGGAACACCGGGTAGGACAACTGGATCAGGCTCATCCACGCCCCATGCAATGCGGGCCAGCGGATTTCCGCCAGCCAGCCGAGCAGGGCTTCCGGGTAACTCTGCTCCAGGCCCAGGGCCACGCTGCCCACCGCCAGCAGCACGGCAAACCGCGCGATCATGTCCTGGAACAGGTGCGTGCGCTCCTGCCAGGCGGCGAACACGCCGAACAGCAGTGGCAACAGCAGGCAGACCAGGTGGAAAACCACTGCGGCATCCTGTCGGACCCTGCCATGGTCGCGGTAGTAATCGGCCTGGGTGGAAAGCAGGAAGTAGGCGATGTACACCGTGATCATCAGGAACAGTTCGCGCTGGCGCCGATAGACCGCGCAATAGGAACCGCCGAGCAACAGCACCAGGGTCGGCAGAACGTTGAACAGCGAAGTGAAGAAGACGTTGAGATCCTTGACGTAGGCCGCCGCGAGCCCCGCAAGCAACAACATGACGGAGGGTAGAAAATGACTGGCATGTACAGCAGGAGAACGCGGCAAGGGTAAAGCTCCGACCGGCAGATTCAATAGATGGCATTGTGCCTTTATTTGCGCGAGTAAAGCACAAAGAATGTGACAGAGATCACGAATCCTCTCTCTTTAACGGCAGGTCTCGGCTTCTTCTTAGCGTTTTAGTCAGGAATTTTCGCTATTGACGCCAATAAATCGGCAATGCCGAAAAGCGCCCACAAAAAAGCCGCTTCCCCCGAAGGAGAAGCGGCTTTTCGAGGTCACTCCGGCAGGGCTCAGTAGCCCAGGCTGAAGTGCTCTTCCTGCATGTCCATCAGGTTGTTGGCGCCCGACAGCATGGTGGCCACGTGGGTACGGGTGCGCGGCAGGATGCGCTGGAAGTAGAAGCGCGCGGTCTGCAACTTGGCGGTGTAGAACGCCTCGTCGCTGGTACCCGCGGCCAGTTTCTCCGCGGCCAGGCGGGCCATGTCGGCCCAGAAGTAGGCCAGGCAGGCGTAGCCGGAGTACATCAGGTAATCCACCGAAGCGGCACCGACTTCCTCGCGGTCCTTCATCGCGGCCATGCCCACTTTCATGGTCAGCTCGCCCCACTCCTTGTTCAACGCGGCCAGTGGCGCAACGAACTCGCTGACCGCCTCGTTGCCTTCGTTGGCCTGGCAGAACTTATGGACGATCTTGGTGAAACCCTTGAGGGCCTCGCCCTGGGTCATCAGCACCTTGCGACCCAGCAGGTCGAGGGCCTGGATGCCGGTGGTGCCTTCGTACAGCATAGAGATACGGCTGTCGCGAACGTTCTGCTCCATGCCCCACTCGGCGATGAAGCCGTGGCCACCGTAGATCTGCAGGCCATGGTTGGCGGCTTCGAACCCGACTTCGGTCATGAACGCCTTGGCGATCGGCGTCATGAACGCCAGTAGCGCGTCGGCTTTCTTCTTCTCTTCCTCGTCCTGGCTGTACTTGACGATATCCACCTGCTTGGCGGTGAAGTACACCATCGCCCGGTTACCCTCGGCGAAGGCCTTCGTGGTCAGCAGCATGCGACGCACGTCAGGGTGCACGATGATCGGGTCAGCGGCCTTGTCCGGCGCTTTCGGACCGGTCAGAGAGCGCATCTGCAGGCGTTCGCGTGCGTACTTCAGGCCACCCTGGAAACCGATTTCGGCGTGAGCCAGGCCTTGCAGCGCGGTACCCAGGCGAGCGGTGTTCATGAAGGTGAACATGCAGTTCAGGCCCTTGTTCGGCGGGCCGATCAGGAAGCCGGTGGCGCCGTCGAAGTTCATCACGCAGGTGGCGTTGCCGTGGATGCCCATCTTGTGTTCGATGGAACCGCAGGACACGGCGTTGCGCTGGCCGACCGAACCGTCGGCGTTGGGCAGGAACTTGGGCACGATGAACAGCGAAATGCCCTTGGTGCCGGCCGGTGCGTCCGGCAGGCGGGCCAGGACGATATGGACGATGTTGTCCGCCATGTCGTGCTCACCGGCCGAGATGAAGATCTTGGTCCCGCTGACCTTGTAGGAACCGTCGGCCTGGGGCTCGGCCTTGGTGCGCAGCATGCCCAGGTCGGTGCCGCAGTGCGGTTCGGTCAGGCACATGGTGCCGGTCCACTCGCCGGACACCAGCTTGGTCAGGTAGGCCTCCTGCTGTTCAGGGGTACCGTGTTCGGAAATGGTGTTCATCGCACCATGGGACAGGCCCGGGTACATGCCCCACGACCAGTTGGCCTCACCGACCATCTCGCTGATCGCCAGGCCCAGAGACTCCGGCAGACCCTGGCCGCCGTGCTCGACGTCGTGAGCCAGGCTCGGCCAGCCACCTTCGACGAACTGCTTGTAGGCTTCCTTGAAGCCGCTCGGGGTCTTCACGCCCGATTCGCTCCAGGTGCAGCCTTCGGTATCACCAACACGGTTCAGCGGAGCCAGGACCTGTTCGCAGAACTTGGCGCCTTCCTCGAGGATGGCGTTGACCATATCCGGAGTAGCGTCCTGGCAAGCCGGCAGGCTCTGATAGTGCGCTTCGTAGCCAAGCAGTTCGTCACGAACGAAGCGAATATCACGCAAGGGGGCCTTGTAGTCAGGCATAGCGATAAACCTCTGCTGATGAAACCTGGAATAAGCGACCGCGTCGATTTGCCACGCCGGTCAAACAGTTGTTTGAAACATACGTTTGCGCCAAAGCCTTGTCAAGCGTCGTTCATGAGCCATTGGTCATACAGGCCGACAATAGGCGCGGGAAATCGCCGGCAGCCCCGCAGGCAGCGGCTGGCAACAGGGAAAGAATAGTCGAGAGGATGATCTGGCGAGCGGACGCATCGAACGCCAAGCGCCACTGACGCCGGGTATCGAGGCAAAACAAGGGGTATGCGCATGACAAAACGGGCGCTGTCGCGCCCGGATGGGGATTACGCCGGAGCGATCAGGCGTAGGTGTCGATCAGCGTGCCGAGGGCCTTGTCCGCGGCCTTCTCGACCTTGGTCCCCAGTTCGACCTGGAGCTTGCCCTGGGACAGGTCGACCAGACTGTTCGACAGGTCCTGCTGGCTACGGTCCAGCGACAGCAGCCGTTCGACCTGGGAGTCGGAGGACTGGCTCTTCAGCGAACGCTCGACAGTGGTGTTGGCGATCTGGCCGGCGGCCTGGTCGACACGGTTCTGCCCGGACTGAATAGTGCTCAGACCGGCATAAAAAGCGGTGCTACCTGAGATTTCCATGGGCGAACTCGACTGTACGAAACCATTACAGGCTGCATTGAAGCAGAACCCGGGCAAAAACGCCCGTCAAAAACACTAATGGCACAATGCCTGGCAATAGGCAAAAGCTAGCGCCTGGTATCGGGCATCAGTCCAGCAGATCCAGCTGCAAGTGCTCTGCCACGGCCTGTGCGGTCGCTGCCTTGAGGCGCGGCACGCGTCCCAGGCACGGCGCCGGCAGGCGCTCGGCCAGCGTCGCGAGGTTTTCTTCCAGACGAGAGGTCTTCGGATCGATGATGTTGGCCACCCAACCGGCCAACTGCAGGCCATCGCGGGCAATCGCTTCGGCGGTCAGCAGGGCGTGACTGATGCACCCCAGGCGTACGCCCACCACCAGGATCACCGGCAACCCCAGGCCACAGGCCAAGTCCGACAGATTGGCCTGGTCGGCCAGGGGTACCCGCCAACCGCCGGCCCCTTCGATCAGGGTGAAATCGGCCTGCAGCGCGAGAATCTCGCGCATCGGCTCCAGCAGTGATTGCACCGTCAGCGCCACGCCGGCTTCGCGCGCCGCCAGGTGCGGGGCGATGGCCGGCTCGAGCGCCACCGGGTTGACCTGCGCGTAGGACAACGGCAACGAGCACTCGGCCAGCAACGCCAGGGCATCGGCGTTACGCAGGCCCAGGGGGTCACCTCGCAACCGGACGCCACCGGCTTGCCCGCCGCGGTGCTCAGGCCGGCCGCCCGGGCCGCATGCAGCAGGCCGGCGGCGATGGTGGTCTTGCCGACATCGGTATCGGTCCCGGCAATGAAATAGGCTGCGCTCATAGCGGCTTCTCCAACACGGCGTAGACCACCTGGTAAGTCGCCGGCAGCCCCTGCGCCTGGCGAAATTGTTCATAGGCGTCGATCAGGCCGAGCACCCGCGCGCGTCCGGTCAGCCCGCCCGGCCGTCCGGGGTTGAGGTTGTGCGCACCGAGCGCCTTGAGCTCGTGGGTCAGGCTGCGCACGTCCGGGTAGAACAGCACCTGCGGCCGGCTTTCCAGGCTCACCACGCGCAAGCCGCTGGCCGCGCACAGGCGCTGGTACTCGGCGAACTCGCGAAAGCGATTGACGTGAACCAGACCATCCACGGCCCGCCAGCTCTCACGCAGCTCATGCAGGGTGCCGACACACAGACTGGCGAACGCCATCACGCCGCCCGGGCGCAACACTCGCCGCGCCTCGTCGAGCACGGCGGCAAAGTCGGCACACCACTGTACGGCCAGGCTGGAGAACACCAGGTCGCAACACTGCGCCTGCAGCGGCAGCCGCTCGGCATCACCGGCGATGAAATGTCGCGCGCCGCCCAGGGGCCGGGCGTGTTCGAGCATGCCCTCGGCGATATCCAGGGCCAGGCCCTGCTCTTCACCAAAACGGCCGCCCAGGGCCCGGGTGAAGTAGCCGGTACCGCAGCCGACATCGAGCCAGCGCGAAGGGCTGAACTGCTCCGGCAGGCGCCGCAACAACTCGTCACCGACATCGCGCTGCAACTGGGCCACGCTGTCGTAACTGGCGGCCGCACGGGAAAACGAGGCGGCGACCTGGCGCTTGTCGGGCAGGCCGCCCGGCAACGGCGGACGAGAAAGATCAGTCATCGGCGCACTCGTGCAAAAAGGCCTGGATAGCCCCGGCCACTCCATGGGGGTCTTCCAGAAGAAACGCATGGCCGGCCTGTTCGATCAGGCCGACTTCGACATCCGGCAACAACGCCAGCAACTCGCCCGCCGCCTCGGCCGGCACCAGGCCGTCGAGCCCGGCAAACAGGTGCAACTGCGGGCCGCCATAGGTTTGCAGGGCCTCGCGGGTGTCCAGCTGTGCCAACACTTCAAGCCCACTGAGCAGAACCTCGGGGCTGCTGTGCGGTGCCCCGCCCAGGAGCACCCGCGATTGCCCGCGCGGGTCCGACGAGCCCTGGGCGCACAGCAGGCTGAAGCGCTTGAGGGTGGCCTGGGGCTGCGCGCGACAGCCGCCCAGGAACTGCTCGAAGGTGTCCCCGGCCATGGCGCCGGACCAGCCGTCACCGGCCACGAAACGCGGATTGCTCGCCAGCGTCAGCAGGCCGCAGCAACGATCGCCACGGCGGGCCGCCAGTTCCGCAGCCAGCATGCCGCCGAGCGACCAGCCGCCCAGCCAGGTGTTCTCCGGCAGGCTGGCATCGAGCACCTCGATCCACTCCGTCAGTTCGCCGCCGGCAAGCGCCGGCAGCGGCTCGATCTCCACCCGCAGGTGCTCGTCCAGACCGCGCAAGGCCGCCGCCAAGGGTTCCAGCGGCGAAATGCCAAGGCCCCAGCCGGGCAACAGAATCAGACGATCACGCATGAGGTGGCTCCAACGGCTCATGGGGCCCCAGCAATCTGGAACACTCTGCCAATGCTTCTAACAATAGCCGCACCTGCGCCTCGCTGTGGGCGGCGGTCAGCGTGACCCGCAGGCGCGCACTGCCGGCCGGTACGGTCGGCGGCCGAATCGCCGTAACCATCAGCCCGCGTTCGCGCAGCAGTTGCGAGAAGCGCAGCGCCCGGCCGGCATCACCGATCAGGATCGGCTGGATCGGCGTGAAACTGTCCATCAACTCCAGGCCGATCTGCTGCGCCCCCTCGCGGAACTGGCGGATCAGCGCGTCCAGATGCTGCCGACGCCAATGTTCGCTGCGCAGCAGTTCCAGGCTTTTCAGCGTGGCGCAGGCCAGCGCCGGCGGCTGGCTGGTGGTGTAAATGTAGGGCCGGGCGAACTGCACCAGGCTTTCGATCAGTTCTTCGCTGCCGGCGACGAACGCACCCGCCGTGCCGAATGCCTTGCCCAGGGTGCCGACCAGCACCGGTACGTCTTCCTGGCTCAGGCCGAAGTGCTCGACGATACCGCCGCCCTGGGCGCCCAGAGGGCCGAAACCGTGGGCGTCGTCGACCATCAGCCAGGCGCCGCGGGCACGGGTTTCACGGGCCAGGGCCGGCAGGTCGGCGATATCGCCATCCATGCTGAACACCCCGTCGGTGACCACCAGCGTATTGCCGGTGGCTTTTTCCAGGCGCTTGGCGAGGCTGGCCGGATCGTTGTGCAGGTAGCGATTGAACCGTGCACCCGAGAGCAGCCCGGCATCCAGCAATGATGCGTGATTGAGACGATCTTCCAGCACCGTATCGCCCTGCCCGACCAGCGCCGTGACCGCGCCGAGGTTGGCCATGTAGCCGGTACTGAACAGCAGCACCCGGGGCCGCCCGGTGAACTCGGCCAGAGCCTCCTCCATGGCATGGTGCGGGCCGCTGTGGCCGATCACCAGATGCGACGCACCGCCGCCCACGCCCCAGCGCGCGGCACCGGCCTGCCAGGCCTCGATGACTTGCGGGTGATTGGCCAGGCCCAGGTAATCGTTATTGCAGAAAGCCAACAGGGGCTGGCCATCGACCACCACTTCCGGGCCCTGCGGGCTTTCGAGCAGCGGACGCTGGCGATAGAGGTTTTGCGCACGACGGGCGGCCAGGCGTGCGGACAGATCGAAGGACATGGGCGCCTCGCAGATGCAATCTGAAGAACACCGCCTGGTCCCGGCTGCGCCGCCCCTGTAGGAGCCGGGCTTGCCCGCGAAGCTTTTAGCGATCGAGAGGACGCATTCGCGGGCAAGCCCGGCTCCTACAGAGATCGGCGCAGCCAAGGGCCGGGCGGTGTTCCGTTGGAAAAGCGGTGTGGATCAGACTGCGGCGTTGTAGAACTGCTCGCTGCTCTTCTGCTCCACCAGCGCCTGCTCGATAGCCGCCTGGTGCACTTCGTCGGCATGTTCCTCGCGGGCTTCGGGCTGGATACCCAGTCGGGCGAACAGGCGCATGTCCTTGTCGGCCTGCGGGTTGGCGGTGGTCAGCAGCTTCTCGCCATAGAAGATCGAGTTGGCGCCGGCGAAGAACGCCAGGGCCTGCATCTGTTCGTTCATCGCCTCGCGGCCCGCCGACAGGCGCACGTGGGACTTGGGCATGAGAATCCGCGCCACCGCCAGCATGCGGATGAAGTCGAACGGATCGACATCCTCGGCATTCTCCAGTGGCGTACCGGCGACCTTCACCAGCATGTTGATCGGCACCGACTCCGGGTGCTCCGGCAGGTTGGCCAGCTGGATCAGCAGGCCGGCCCGGTCGTCGAGGGACTCGCCCATGCCGAGGATGCCGCCGGAACAGATCTTCATCCCGGCATCGCGCACGTAGGCCAGGGTCTGCAGACGCTCGCTGTAGGTGCGGGTGGTGATGATGCTGCCGTAGAACTCCGGCGAGGTGTCGAGGTTGTGGTTGTAGTAGTCCAGGCCGGCTTCGGCCAGCGCGGCGGTCTGCTCCTGATCCAGCCGCCCCAGCGTCATGCAGGTTTCCAGGCCCATGGCCTTCACGCCCTTGACCATCTCCAGCACGTACGGCATGTCCTTGGCCGACGGGTGCTTCCACGCCGCGCCCATGCAGAAGCGGGTCGAACCGATGGCCTTGGCCCGGGCAGCCTCCTCCAGGACCTTCTGCACTTCCAGCAGCTTTTCCTTTTCCAGCCCGGTGTTGTAATGACCGGACTGCGGGCAGTACTTGCAGTCTTCCGGGCAGGCGCCGGTCTTGATCGACAGCAGGGTCGACACTTGCACGCGGTTGGCGTCGAAGTGCGCGCGGTGCACGGTCTGGGCCTGGAACAGCAGGTCGTTGAACGGCTGCTCGAACAGTGCCTTGACCTCGGCCAGGGACCAATCGTGACGCAAAGTGGCGGTAGTGCTGGCACTCATCGCTGGAGTTCCTTGTTTTATGCTGGGCAAGCGGCCGGGGCGACAGCCACGACCACGACACGGATGCCGGCATATTTAAGGAAGCGACATGGACTGTCAACCACATCACAAACGACAGGTTTACATCTGGCTAAAAAACAACCAGAACTGTCTGCTCTGCGACGAGCCCAGCGACAACCTCCATCCATTGTGCAGCCCCTGCGAAAGCGAACTGCCCTGGCTGCTGGAATACTGCCAGACCTGCGCCCTGCCCTTGCCGATGGCCGGCCTGACCTGCGGCCATTGCCTGAAACAGCCGCCCAGCTTCGAGCAGGTCATCGCCCCCTGGACCTACCAGTTCCCGGTCGACAGCCTGATCACCCGCTTCAAGCACCAGAGCCAGTGGCCGCTGGGACGCCTGCTGGCCGAACTACTGGCCCTGGCCCTGCGCGAACGCTTCGACCACGGCCTGCCGCGACCGGACCTGCTGCTGCCGGTGCCCATGGCCGTGAAACGGCAACGCCAGCGCGGCTACAACCAGGCCGCGATGTTGATGAACTGGCTTGGCAGAAGCCTGGAGATTCCGACAGATGAGCACCGTTTACTGCGTATTCAGGACACCGTCGCCCAGCAGGAACTGGACGCCAGGGCGCGCCGGCGCAACCTGCTGAACGCCTTCGCCCTGGCCCCCGGCGTTTCGGTCGCAGGCCTGCACCTGGCGCTGGTCGACGACGTGCTGACCACCGGCGCCACCGCCGAAAGCCTGGCGCGCCTGCTGCTGCGGGCCGGCGCCCGACGGGTCGATGTCTACTGCCTGGCCCGCACGCCCAAGCCGGGAGCACCGGCTTGACGCCCGCCACGCCAGCGGGCACTTTCGAAGGCACCTCCTTGAAAACACTGCCACCACCGCCCATGTCCCTGCCCGTCCTGCTGACCCAATACATCGCCCGTCGCCCACAGCGCATCGCCCTGTTGCAACACATCGCCGAGCAGGGCTCGATCACCCGCGCGGCGAAAAGCGCGGGCCTGAGCTACAAGGCCGCCTGGGATGCCATCGACGAGCTGAACAACCTGGCGCACAAGCCGTTGGTGGAACGCAGTGTCGGCGGCAAGGGCGGCGGCGGGGCGAAACTGTCGACTGAGGGCGAGCGGGTGTTGCGTCTCTATCAACGCCTGCAGACGATCCAGGCGCAGGTGCTGGAAGCCGCCGAGGACGCCAGCGACCTCGACCTGCTCGGACGCCTGATGTTGCGCACCAGCGCCCGCAACCAGTTGCACGGCACCGTGGTCGGCATCGACAGCCATGGACGCAACGACCTGGTACGACTGGAACTGGCCGCGGGCCTGACCCTGCAGGCGCAGATCACCCACGACAGCACCCTGCGGCTGGAACTGGAAACCGGCACCCAGGTGGTCGCCCTGATCAAGGCCGGCTGGCTGGAACTGCTCGCCCCGCAGGCCTCGGCAACACCTGGAAACAATTGTCTGGACGGTATCGTCGAGGACATTCTGGAAGACGAAAACGGTTCTGCCGAGGTCAGAATCACCTTGCCTAACGGACAGACGCTGTGCGCCCTGACCACCGCGCAAAAGCTCGCGGCCCTGGGTTTGACCGGCGGGAGCGCGGTGCGGGCGCAGTTTGCGCCCGCCTTCGTGTTGCTGGGTACGCCACTTTGACGCTTTCGCGGGCAAGCCATGCTCCTACAAGGTACGGACGGCATTCTGCAGCCGGCGGTGGGTGGGCGAAACATTCCGACTTTTTCCTGCAACAAATCCGTCATCCGCGCTGATTAAGGTGACTGCCTAACCGCAGGGAGCCTGACGATGAGCCTATTAGAAGACAACCAATCCACCGACCTCGAGCAGATGGTCGGCCTCAGCCGCCGTGGCTTCATCAGTGCCGGTGCCCTGTGCGGCGCGGCACTGTTCCTCGGCGGCAACCTGCTGACCCGCAGCGTGATGGCTGCCAGCGTCAGCGCCGCCACCGGCAAGCTGCTGGGTTTCGACAGCATTGCCGCCGCCACCGGCGACCAACTGAGCCTGCCGCCCGGCTACACCAGTTCGGTACTGATCAGTTGGGGCCAGCCACTGGAGAAGAACGGTCCGGCCTTCGACCCGAGCGGCAACGGCACCGCCAAGGCCCAGGAAGTCCAGTTCGGCGACAACAACGACGGCATGAGCCTGTTCCCCTTCCCCGGCGACGACCATCGCGCGCTGATGGCGATCAACAACGAATACACCAACTACCGCCACCTCTACGCTCACGGTGGCCAGCCGCAGTCGCTGGAAGACGTGCACAAGGCCCAGGCCAGCGAAGGCGTGTCGGTGATCGAGATTCAGCGCAAGGACGACCAGTGGCACTTCGTCCAGGGCTCGCCCTACAACCGGCGCATCCACGGCAACACGCCGATCCGCATCGGCGGCCCGGCGGCCGGTCATCCCTGGCTGCAGACCCGCGCCGACAAGCAGGGGCGCAAGGTGCTCGGCACCTTCCAGAACTGCGCCAACGGCAAGACGCCGTGGGGCACCTACCTGACCTGCGAGGAAAACTTCACCGACTGCTTCGGCAGCAGCAATGCCGAGCAGAAGTTCGATGCCGCGCAGAAACGCTACGGTGTGGTGGCCGCGAGCAAGGAGATCGGCTGGCACGTCCACGACCCGCGCTTCGACCTGGCCCTGAACCCCAACGAGTTGAACCGTCATGGCTGGGTGGTGGAGATCGACCCGTTCGATCCGCAGTCCACGCCGGTCAAGCGCACCGCCCTCGGCCGCTTCAAGCACGAGAACGCCGCTCTCGCCGAAACCCGCGACGGTCGTGCGGTGGTCTACATGGGCGACGATGAGCGCGGCGAGTTCATCTACAAGTTCATCAGCCGCGACCGCATCAACCACAAGAACCCCAAGGCCAACCGCGACCTGCTCGACCACGGCACCCTGTACGTGGCGCGCTTCGACAACGGCGACGGCAACCCGGATCGGCCCAGGGGCAAGGGTGAGTGGGTCGAACTGAGCTTCGGCAGGAACGGCATCGATGCCGACAGCGGCTTTGCCAGCCAGGCCGAGGTGCTGATCCATGCCCGCCTCGCCGCCAGCGTGGTCAAGGCCACCCGCATGGACCGCCCGGAGTGGATCGTCGTCAGTCCCATCGATGGCCAGGTGTATTGCACCCTGACCAACAACGCCAGGCGCGGCGAGGACGGCCAGCCGGTGGGTGGGCCGAACCCGCGGGAGAAGAACGTCTACGGCCAGATCCTGCGCTGGCACGCCGCCGGCAACGATCACGGCGCCCCAACCTTCGAATGGGACCTGTTCGTGGTCGCCGGCAACCCCGGCGTGCATGCCGGGACGCCCAAGGGTGGCTCGTCGAACATCACCCCGCAGAACATGTTCAACAGCCCCGATGGCCTGGGCTTCGACAAGGCCGGGCGGTTGTGGATCCTCACCGATGGCGACTACAGCAACGCCGGTGACTTCGCCGGCATGGGCAACAACCAGATGCTCTGTGCCGACCCGGCGAGTGGCGAGATCCGCCGTTTCATGGTCGGCCCGGTCGGCTGCGAGGTGACCGGCATCAGCTTCGCGCCAGACCAGAAGACCCTGTTCGTCGGCATCCAGCATCCGGGCGAGAACGGCGGCTCGACCTTTCCCGAGCACCTGCCCAATGGCAAGCCACGGTCGTCGGTGATGGCGATTCGGCGGGAGGATGGCGGGATCATCGGCGCCTGACACCCGGCTTTCGCGGGCAAGCGCGCTCCCACAGCGACGGCGTCAAGCGCAGTTGCACCTGTGGAAGCGGGCTTGCCCGCGAAGATGCCCTGACCGCCCACACCATTGCGCTCCCCAGTGCGCTAAGATGCCTGGCCGGACGCGGCAACCTGCTGCGCGCAGGAGCCAACATGTCCCATCCGTTTGATACCCTCACCCCCGACCTGGTACTCGACGCCGTGGAAAGCCTCAGCTTTCTCAGCGATGCCCGGGTACTGGCGCTCAACAGCTATGAAAACCGCGTCTATCAGGTCGGCATCGAAGACAGCGAACCGCTGATCGCCAAGTTCTATCGTCCACAGCGCTGGACCGACGCCGCGATCCTCGAGGAACACCGTTTCACCTTCGAACTGGCCGACTGCGAAGTGCCGGTGGTCGCGCCGCTGCAACACAACGGCGAAAGCCTGTTCGAACACCAGGGCTTCCGCTTCGCCCTGTTCCCACGGCGCGGCGGGCGGGCCCCGGAGCCGGGCAATCTCGACCAGCTCTACCGCCTCGGCCAACTGCTGGGCCGCCTGCACGCGGTCGGCGCCACCCGCCCGTTCGAGCACCGCGAAGCCCTCGGCGTGCAGAACTTCGGTCATGACGCGCTGACCACCCTGCTCGAAGGCGGCTTCATCCCCGGCAGCCTGTTGCCGGCCTACGAGTCGGTGGCCCGTGACCTGCTCAAACGGGTGGAACAGCTCTGCCGCGAAACCCCGCACCGCAACATCCGCCTGCATGGCGACTGCCACCCCGGCAACATGATGTGTCGCGACGAGGTGTTCCACATCGTCGACCTCGACGACTGCCGCATGGGCCCGGCGGTCCAGGACCTGTGGATGATGCTCGCCGGCGACCGCCAGGAATGTCTCGGCCAACTGTCGGAACTGGTCGAGGGCTACAGCGAGTTCCACGACTTCGATCCCCGCGAACTGGCGCTGATCGAACCGCTGCGTGCCCTGCGCCTGATGCACTACAGCGCCTGGCTGGCACGGCGCTGGGACGACCCGGCGTTTCCACGCAGCTTTCCGTGGTTCGGCAGCGAACGCTACTGGGGCGACCAGGTCCTGGCGTTGCGCGAGCAATTGGCGGCGTTGAATGAAGAACCGCTGAAGCTCTTCTGATCGACATACCGACAAGCAACCCGCGACCCGTGTGGCAGCGGGCCTGCTCGCGAAAGCGGCGCATCAGCCGGCACCATCGCTCAATGCCACGACGCAATCGCGAGCCAGCCCGCTCCCACAACGGATCCGTGGTGCCAGCACCACAACGCCATAAATCTCCTTACAATCGCTCCTCTGTCAGCAGCCCAAGCAAGGACTTTGCATGCAAGCCGCCAACCCGCGCCGCGGGTACATCCTCGGCCTCACCGCCTACATCATCTGGGGCCTGTTCCCGATCTACTTCAAGATCATCGCCGCCGTGCCTGCGGTGGAGATCATCATCCACCGCGTGCTCTGGTCGGCCCTGTTCGGCAGCCTGCTGCTGGCCGCCTGGAAACATCCGGGCTGGTGGCGCGAACTGCGCGAGAATCCGCGCCGCCTGGCGATCCTGGCGCTGAGCGGCACGCTGATCGCGGCCAACTGGCTGACCTACGTCTGGTCGGTGAACAACGGGCGCATGCTCGAAGCCAGCCTCGGCTACTACATCAACCCGCTGGTCAACGTGCTGCTGGGAATGTTGCTGCTGGGTGAGCGCCTGCGCCGCCTGCAGTGGATCGCAGTGGGCCTGGCGGCCATCGGCGTGGCCCAGCAGGTGTGGCAGGTCGGCAGCCTGCCCTGGGTCTCGCTGGCACTGGCGCTGACCTTCGGCTTCTACGGCCTGATCCGCAAGCAGGCACCGGTCCAGGCGCTACCCGGCCTGGTGGTGGAAACCTGGATGCTGGTGCCGCTGGCCGTGGGCTGGCTGCTGTTGCATCCGCAAGCGAGCAGTGTCCATCTGGAGTTCTGGAGCAGCCCCCAGTCCTGGTGGCTGGTGGCCGCCGGCCCGGTCACGCTGGTGCCGCTGGTCAGCTTCAACGCCGCCGCCCGCCACCTGCCCTACACCACCCTGGGCTTCCTGCAATACCTGGCGCCAACGCTGGTATTGATGGAGGCCGTGCTGCTGTTCGACGAGCACCTGTCATCCAGCACCCTGACCGCCTTCATGTTCATCTGGGCGGGCCTGGTGGTCTACAGCGTGGATATCTGGCTCAGCCTGCGCAAACGCGGCTGATCAGAAAACGTACAGACGCCTGCAAGCCCCGATCCGCAAGGGCTGCAGGCTTCCATCCCAAGGTTATCCACAAGCCGGTCCACGTCGTTTGTGCACAAGCCCTTGAAACTGCTCGTTTTTTGCTCAACTCTCGGTAAGCCACGGCCCACCTGGCCGGGCGCCGTGTCTCCCCAGCTTATCCACAGGCCCGTCCCCGGTTAACTTGGATAAACCGGTTCAGCCTTCACTGCGCAGTACCAGCTCCACCATCAGGTCGTCGGCCAGGGCTTCCAGGCTCGCCTGCAGGCCCTCCAGGGACAGGGTCAACGGCACCGCCAGAATCGCTTCGGCGTGAAACAGCGGCTCACTGCTCATCGGCGCCGGGCGGACATCGGTCACCAACCGTTCGAGATTGACGCCCTGCTCGCTGAGCAGGCGGGTGATATCACGGACGATGCCGGGGCGGTCGTTGCCCACCAGTTCCATGGCGATGGGTTTCCAGGTGCAGGACTGCTCGATGCCGCTTTCGGCGATCAGCACGCGGATACCCTGGCTGGAGAGTGCCTGCAGGGCTTCGATCAGTTCATCGTGGGCTTCGGCCGGCACGCCGATGCGCAGGATCCCGGCGAACTGCCCGGCCAGTCGCGACAGGCGGCTTTCCAGCCAGTTGCCGCCGTGGGCGGCGATGCATTGGGCGATCCGTTCGACCTGGCCGGCCTTGTCCGGGGCGAATACAGTCAGTACGAGATGGTCCACGGGGCAGCCCTCTGGCGGTTCATCGATCCAGTATAGGCAATGAGCCAGGCGATGACCGGGCTGGCGCTTTCACATTCAGGAAGCGCTCCACCGTGCATATCCAATCGCAGACAACAAATTGTGTACCATTTTCAGATTTTTATGGAACAACCCATGCATTTCTTGAGAACATCTAGACCTGCTGCGTGACCAGACAGAACCGATTGGTCGCAGAACGACGTATTTAGTCTGATTTTCACAACCGCAATGCATCATGTAGTATGCCCCAGCGCGCACTACATAACCTTGGATGGATGTTCGCCCGAGTGCCTGTGAAATCACGGAAAGCCCCACCGGCCAAGGTTGGCGGGGCCAGCCCAGCCGTCCGCGAGGGCATGTTCTGGTACTGTGTTTAGAGAAGCACGCAAGGCTTTAAATAGAAGAGCTGAATAGCTGAGCAGAGTGAGGCAAGCAATGACTGAACACGTTCAAGTCGGTGGCCTTCGGGTCGCCAGAGTCCTGTTCGACTTCGTGAACAACGAAGCCATTCCCGGCACCGGTCTGACTGCGGACCAGTTCTGGGCCGGTGCCGACAAGGTCATCCACGACCTGGCACCGAAGAACAAAGCCCTACTCGCCAAACGCGATGATTTCCAGGCCCGCATCGACGCCTGGCACCAGTCGAGAGCCGGCCAGGCCCACGACGCCGTGGCTTACAAAGCCTTCCTGCAAGACATTGGCTACCTGCTGCCAGAAGCGGCGGATTTCCAGGCCACCACCCAGAATGTCGACGACGAGATCGCCCGTACCGCCGGCCCGCAGCTGGTCGTCCCGGTGATGAACGCCCGTTTCGCCCTCAACGCCTCGAACGCCCGCTGGGGTTCGCTGTATGACGCCCTCTACGGCACCGACGCCATCAGCGAAGCCGGTGGCGCGGAAAAGGGCAAGGGCTACAACAAGGTCCGCGGCGACAAGGTCATCGCCTTCGCCCGCGCCTTCCTCGATGAAGCCGCCCCCTGGCCGCAGGTTCCCATGTCGATGCCACCGGCTACAGCATCGTCGCCGGCAAGCTGGTGGTCGCCCTCAAGGGCGGCAGCAACAGCGGCCTGCGCAACGATGCCCAGTTGATCGGCTTCCAGGGCGCTGCCGAGAAGCCGAGCGCAATCCTGCTGAAGAACAACGGCCTGCACTTCGAAATCCAGATCGACGCCACCAGCCCCATCGGCCAGACCGACGCCGCCGGCGTGAAGGACGTGCTGATGGAGGCCGCGCTGACCACCATCATGGACTGCGAAGACTCGGTTGCCGCCGTCGATGCCGATGACAAGGTGGTGATCTACCGCAACTGGCTCGGCCTGATGAAGGGCGACCTGGCGGAAGAAGTCGCCAAGGGCGGCACCACCTTCACCCGTACCATGAACGCCGATCGCCGCTACACCGCGGTCGACGGCAGCGAACTGAGCCTGCACGGCCGCTCGCTGCTGTTCGTGCGCAACGTCGGTCACCTGATGACCATCGACGCGATCCTCGACAGCCAGGGCAACGAAGTGCCCGAAGGCATCCTCGACGGCCTGGTCACCAGCCTCGCGGCGATCCACAACCTCAACGGCAACACCGTGCGCCGCAACAGCCGCACCGGCTCGATCTACATCGTCAAGCCGAAAATGCACGGCCCCGAGGAAGTGGCGTTCACCAACGAGCTGTTCGGGCGCATCGAGGAAGTGCTGAATCTGCCGCGCAACACCCTCAAGGTCGGCATCATGGACGAGGAGCGCCGCACCACGGTCAACCTCAAGGCCTGCATCAAGGCCGCCAGCGAGCGCGTGGTGTTCATCAACACCGGCTTCCTCGACCGTACCGGCGACGAAATCCACACCTCCATGGAAGCCGGCGCGATGGTGCGCAAGGCTGCCATGAAGGCCGAGAAGTGGATCGGCGCCTACGAGAACTGGAACGTCGACATCGGCCTGAGCACCGGTCTGCAAGGCCGCGCGCAGATCGGCAAGGGCATGTGGGCCATGCCCGACCTGATGGCGGCGATGCTCGAACAGAAGATCGCCCACCCACTGGCCGGTGCCAACACCGCCTGGGTTCCGTCGCCGACCGCGGCCGCGCTGCATGCGCTGCACTACCACAAGGTCGACGTGTTCGCCCGCCAGGCCGAACTGGCCAAACGCGCGCGCGCGTCGGTGGACGACATCCTGAGCATCCCGCTGGCGAGCGACACCCACTGGTCGGCCGAGGAGATCCGCAACGAGCTGGACAACAACGCCCAGGGCATCCTCGGCTACGTGGTGCGCTGGATCGACCAGGGCGTCGGCTGCTCGAAAGTGCCGGACATCAACGACGTCGGGCTGATGGAAGACCGCGCAACCCTGCGCATCTCCAGCCAGCACATCGCCAACTGGCTACGCCACGGCATCGTCAGCGAAGCCCAGGTGCTGGAAAGCCTCAAGCGCATGGCACCGGTGGTTGACCGGCAGAACGCCGGCGACGCACTGTACCGTCCGCTGGCACCGGACTTCGACAGCAACATCGCCTTCCAGGCGGCAGTCGAGCTGGTGATCGAAGGGACCAAGCAACCGAACGGCTACACCGAGCCGGTGCTGCACCGCCGCCGCCGCGAGTTCAAGGCCCGCAACGGCCTGTAATCACGCGCTAGCGCAACGAAAAAGCCCTGGCCGGAACGGTCAGGGCTTTTTCATTTCCGGGCTCGCCAGCCTACCCCGGTCACCGGCCCATTCGCGGGCGGCCCCAGTGCCGATCAGGCCACCATGCCCAGCTCGCGCCGGGCCAGCTTCAGCAGATGGTCGGCATTGATCGGCTTGAGCAGGAAATCCACCACGCTCAGGTGCATGGCATCGATGGCATCGCGCACCTGGGCATTGCCGGACACGATGATGATCGGCAGCGCCGCGCGCTCCGAGCTGCGCACCTTGCGGATCAGGTCCAGGCCATCATCGGCCATGCGCAGGTCGGTGATCATCAGGCCGATGGAACGGTTGCCCTGCAGCAAGTCGAACGCCGCGCTGCCACTGGCGGCGGTCAGGCAATTGATCCCATTGATGGCAAAAATCTCCGACAACAGCTCGCGGGCGTCCTGGTCGTCATCGACGATCAGCACACGTTGCGCTGGCAACTGGGGAGCATGCATCACCTCAAGTAACGCCTCACGCTCGTCATCGCTCAAAATATCGTGGTCGGTCATACGCTTCTCTGGCTTCCCTTGGCCATCCAAATACCCTGGCACTGTGCTCAGACATCGCTCTACGGCTGCTCAATGTGCACTTCGTCGGAAAGTTTTCCAAGAGGTTCAGCATCAAGAACGTGACGAGTTAACTGTAGGTTATTTCCCAAACTGACGGGGCCACCCTGGTGCTGGCCCTGCGGAGATCAGGAATATTTCCTTCGGACCCTAGACTTACGTCCAATGGGCACCCGCCAACAAGCGTCCGACCATGGGTGAACACAGCGACAGCTCGCGACAGAAACCGATAACAACAACGGACAACAGCGATAGCGGTTATGAGCAAAGCGGATGCCTTCACCCAGGCAGGGAAGACCGCGGTGTTGCAAAACATCCACGGCACCATGCAGTTCCTGCAACGTTTCCCCCCCTTCAACCAGATGGAACACGCCCACCTGGCCTACCTGGTCGAGCAGTGCCAGCTGCGCTTCTACAGCCAGGGCGAGAGCATCATCAAACCCGCCGACGGCCCGGTGGAGCACTTCTATATCGTCAAGCAGGGGCGCATCGTCGGCGAACGCCCGCACACGGCCAAGGGTGGCACCCAGACCGTCTTCGAAATCGCAACCGGCGAATGCTTCCCCCTCGCCGCGCTGCTGGGCGAACGCGCGACCCGCACCGAGCACCTGGCGGGCGAAGACACCTTCTGCCTGCAACTGAACAAGCCGGCGTTCATCAAGCTGTTCTCGCTCTCCGACTGTTTCCGCAACTTCGCCCTGCGCTGCGTCAGCAGCCTGCTCGACCAGGTCAACCAGCAGGTGCAGCAGAAGGCCGTGGAAACCCTCGGCACCCAGTACTCGCTCAATAGCCGGCTGGGCGAGTTGGCCATGCGCCATCCGGTCACCTGCGGCCCGCTCACGCCATTGCGCGAAGCGGTCAGCCTGATGCACGAGCAGCAGGTCGGCAGCATCGTGGTGGTCGATGAGAACAAGACTCCGCTGGGTATCTTCACCCTGCGCGACCTGCGCCAGGTGGTCGCCGATGGCGTCAGCGACTTCAACCAGGTCATCGAGCGGCACATGACCCAGGCCCCCTTCGCCCTGAGCCCGGAGCACAGCGCCTTCGACGCGGCGATCGCCATGACCCAGCGGCATATCGCCCATGTCTGCCTGGTGAAGGACCAGCGGCTGTGCGGCGTGGTGTCCGAGCGCGACCTGTTTTCCCTGCAACGGGTCGACCTGGTGCACCTGGCCCGTACCATCCGCACGGCCGCCCGGGTGGAAAACCTGGTGGCGATACGCGGCGAGATCGGCCAACTGGTCGAACGCATGCTCGCCCACGGCGCCTCCTCGACCCAGATCACCCACATCATCACCCTGCTCAACGACCACACGGTGTGCCGGGTGATCGAACTGACCCTGGCCGAGCGCGGCGACCCGGGCGTACCGTTCAGTTGGCTGTGCTTCGGCAGCGAGGGCCGCCGCGAACAGACCCTGCACACCGACCAGGACAACGGCATCCTCTTCGAGGCCCGCGACGCCGCGCATGCCGCCGAGATCCGCGGCAAGCTGCTGCCGCTGGCCCAGCAGATCAACCAGAGCCTGGCGCTGTGCGGCTTCAGCCTGTGCAAGGGCAACATCATGGCCGGCAACCCCGAGCTGTGCCTTTCCCGCGCCGAATGGGCCCGGCGCTTCGCCGCCTTCATTCGCGAGGCCACCCCGGAAAACCTGCTGGGTTCGAGCATCTACTTCGACCTGCGGGTGGTCTGGGGCGCAGAGCAGGCCTGCCAGCAACTGCGCCAGGGCATTCTGGCCCAGGTCGCCGACAATCGCCTGTTCCAGCGCATGATGGCCGAGAACGCCTTGCGCAACCGCCCACCGGTGGGGCGTTTCCGCGAGTTCGTGCTCAGCCGCAAGGGCAACGACAAGGCCACCCTCGACCTGAAGATCCAGGGCCTGACGCCTTTCGTCGACGGCGCCCGCCTGCTGGCGCTGGCCAACGGCATCGAGGCCAACAATACCCTGGAACGCCTGCAACAGCTGGTGGCCCGCGAAGTGATCGACCCGCTCGACGGTGCCGCCTATGAAGAGGCCTATCACTTCATCCAGCAGACACGCATGCAGCAGCATCAATTGCAGACCCGCAGCAACCTGCCCTACTCCAACCGGGTCGATCCGGAGAGCCTCAATCACCTGGACCGGCGCATCCTGCGCGAATCGCTGCGCCAGGCCCAGCGCCTGCAAGCCAGCCTGACCCTGCGGTATCAGCTATGAGCCTGTTCTCCTGGTTCAGGGCCAACGCGCCACAGCTCGATGCCGGGCAACAGGAGCGCCTGCAACGGCTCTCGGCAGCGGCACCGCTGGGCGAATGCTCGCTGCGTGAACAACGCTGGGTCGTGGTCGACCTGGAAACCACCGGGCTCAACCTGAACCGCGACCAGGTAATCTCGATTGGCGCGGTGGCGATCGAGGATGGCGCCATCGACCTGGGCCAGTCGTTCGAACGGACCTTGCAACGCACCGAGCGGACCGTCAGCCCCAGTGTGCTGATCCACGGCTTGGGACCCAGCGCACTGGCGGCCGGCAGCGACCCGGTCGAGGCACTGCTGGATTTCATGGCGTTCGTGGGTGACAGTCCGCTGCTGGCGTTCCATGCCCCCTTCGACCAGCACATGCTTTGCCGCGCACTGAAGGAAAGCCTGGGCTATCGCCTGCAGCACCCGTTTCTCGATATCGCCGACCTGGCCCCGCTGCTGTGCCCCCAGGCGCATTTTCGGGAGGCCGGGCTGGACGACTGGATCGGCCACTTCCAGTTGCAGGTCGAGGAGCGCCACCACGCCAGCGCCGATGCCCTGGCCACCGCCGAGCTGGCGCTGATCCTGTTCAGCCGGGCACGGCGGCAGCAACTGGACAGTCCGCTGGCCCTGCAACAGCGGCTGGGCCAGTGGAAGCGACGGCAGCAGGTACCGTCCTTCTGACGCGACGCGGCGTATTCTTCTTCTCACGCCGTGCATTAATCCTGCGAGCGACGGTGGCACTGTGGGAGCCGGCTCCATCGGCGAAGAGGCCGGCTCTGACGACCACACCCGCATGATGGCAATCCGACCAGCAGCCATTGCACCTTTCCCGGCACCCTGACACAATCGCGAATAATTCTCGTTAATTTAAACTTCCTGTCGGTAATCCCGTGTCGTCAGTCCGAAGCCCGCACCATGAGCTTGTTGGCGCCTTGTATCGCGACCATCGCAGCTGGCTGCTGGCATGGCTGCGGCGCAACATTGCCTGCCCGCAACGCGCCGAGGACCTGAGCCAGGACACTTTCGTGCGCCTGCTCGGACGGGACGAACTCAGGGCTCCCCGCGAACCCAAGGCGTTCCTGGTGGCGATTGCCAAGGGCCTGCTGTTCGACCATTTCCGCCGGGCGGCCCTGGAACAGGCCTACCTCAACGAACTGATGCTGCTGCCGGAGCACGAACAGCCGTCCCTGGAAGAACAGCAGTCGATCCTCGAGGACCTCAAGGCCATCGACCAGATGCTCGGCAAGCTGTCGAGCAAGGCCCGCGCAGCCTTCCTCTACAACCGCCTCGACGGCCTGGGCCACGCCGAAATTGCAGAAAAACTCGGCGTCTCGGTGCCCCGCGTACGCCAGTACCTGGCCCAGGGCATTCGTCAGTGCTACATCGCACTGTATGGCGAGCCGACATGAACCCGTTCAGTCACAAACCGGTATCGGCCCGCGTCCTCGATGCCGCCATTGCCTGGCAACTGTGCCTGGAGGGCAGCGGCCACAGTGCCGTGGAACAGGCCGAGTTCGAGAAATGGCACGCGGCCGACGAGGAACACGCCCGGGCCTGGAGCCAGTTGGGCATGCTCGACCAGCGTTTCAGCGGCACCAGCGCGCCGGCCCGCAGCGCCCTGCTGAAATCCCGTGACGGTGCGCACCGGCGGATGCGCAAGCTCGGCAGCGGCCTGGCAAGCGTGGCGCTGGCCTGCGGCCTGGCCCTGCTGCTGGGCAACCGCTTCCTGCCGATCGACTACTGGCTGGCCGACCAGCGCACCGCCACCGGCGAGCAGCGTACCCTGCACCTGGCCGATGGCACTGTCATCCAGCTCAACACCCACAGTGCGCTGGATGTGCGTTTCGACGAGAAGACCCGCCGGGTCGTGTTGCGTGACGGCGAAATCCTCATCGAGACCGGCCATGGCGATGCCCGTCCGTTTATCGTCGAGACCGGCGACGGGCGCATGCGCGCTCTGGGCACGCGCTTCCTGGTCAAGCGCGAAGACCGGGGCACGCGCCTGAGCGTCCTGCAATCGGCAGTGGCCGCCCGTCCCGAGTCGCAGCCTGACGAGCAGATCCTCCGTGAAGGCCAGCAGGTGCTGATGCAGCACGACCGCCTGGGCCCGCTGCAAACCCTGGCCCCCGGCGCCGACGCCTGGACCCGCGGCATGCTGGTGGTGGACAACGTGCGCCTGGCGGACATGCTCGACGAACTGGGCCGCTACCGCCGCGGCCACCTCGGCGTCGACCCGAAAGTCGCCGACCTGCGGATCACCGGCAGCTTCCCGCTGCACGACACCGACCTGGCGCTGACCGCGCTGCTGCCGACCCTGCCGGTGCAGATCGAGCGACACACGCAGTGGTGGGTGACGGTGCAGGCCAAGGCCGATACCAAGCCCTGAATGCAGACACCTGATCGTTCCCATCCGGGAACGATCATCCCCCTCACCGGCCACGGAATGCCCCGCACCTGTCCCCACGGGAGGACAGTGTTCATCCTGAGTGCCGACGTGAATCTAAATTATTTTCAATCAGCCCTATCACTTTTCGAATCTCGTCCGGCCCATAGGCAGTGAGAAACATTTCCATTCAGGAATCCGCCCATGTCCCGCACGCTCGATACCCTGCTCCGCCCCAGTCTCCTGGCCGCCGCCATCGCTCTCGGCACGCCGCTGCTCAGCCCGATGCTGATCGCCGCCGAACAGGCCTCCAGCGTGCGCGCCTACAACCTGCCGGCCGGCCCATTGGGCGCCGTGCTGAGCCAGATCGCCAGCCAGGCGGGCGTGGTGTTGAGCCTTGACCCGGCCCTGGCCGCCGGCAAGACCTCGGCACCGGTCCAGGGCCAGTTCGACACACTCGGCGCCCTGCATGCCGCATTGAACGGCACCGGCCTGCAACTGGTGCAGAGCGGTGCCGGGACCTATACCCTGGTCCCTGTCACCACTGGCGCGCTGGCCCTGCCGGAAACCAATATCACCGGCCAGGGCACTGGAGAAAGCGCCTGGGGCCCGGTCGAAGGCTACGTGGCCACCCGCACCGCAGCCGGCACCAAGACCGACACCGCGCTGGTCGAGGCGCCACGCTCGATCTCCGTGGCGACCCGCGAGCAGATGAAACAGCGCAACGTGCAGAACCTCGACGACGCCGTACGCTACATGCCGGGCATCGTCGCCAGCAGCTTCGGCAGCGACAGCCGCGCCGACTGGCTGCTGGTGCGCGGTTTCGAACCGACCCAGTTCCTCGATGGTCTGCCCCTGCCCAAGGGCGTGTATGCCAACCCGAAGATGGAAACCTGGAACCTCGATCGCGTCGCCCTGCTGCGCGGCCCGGCCTCCTCGGTCTACGGCCAGACCCCGCCAGGCGGCCTGATCGACATGGTCAGCCGTCGCCCCAGCGCCGAAGCCAGCCATGAAATCGAAGTGCAGTACGGCACCGATAACCATCGCCAGATCAACTTCGCCAGCACCGGCAAGATCGATGACGACGGCCAGTTCCTCTATAACCTCAGCGGCGTGGTGCGCGACGGCGGTACCCAGATCGAAAAGATCGACGACAAGCGCTACAACATCGCCCCCAGCCTGACCTGGAACATCGATCCCGACACCCGGCTGACCCTGCTGTCGCAGTTCACCCGCGACGATACCGGGATGACCAGCCAGTTCCGGCCGATCCAGGGCACCAAGATCAAGATGCCATTTGGCAACATCTCCCGCGACAAGAACCTCGGCGACCCGAACTGGGAATACTACGACCGCACGTACTACTCGCTGGGCTACGCCTTCGAGCACCGCTTCAACGACACCTGGCAGTTCCGCCAGAACCTGCGTTATACCAAGTCCGAGCTGCACTTCCAGGCCATCACACCCACTTCCTATCCCTATGGGCTGGTGGATGACCAGGGCAACCTGTCTTCGCGCACCACCACCAGCACCGACGAGAACATCGGCCAGATCGCCGTCGACAACAACCTGCAGGGCAATTTCAACACCGGCGACATCGCCCACACCCTGCTGCTCGGCCTGGACCACCAGCGCAGCGATACCACCTACACCTCGATCTTCGGCAGCGCGCCCGGTATCAACGTGAACAACCCGACCTACGGGTTGGCGATCACCCGTCCGGCACGTTCCACCGCCTACTACGACTACAACCAGAAAACCAACCAGACCGGCCTGTACATCCAGGACCAGATGGCCCTGGACCAATGGCGCCTGACCCTCGGCGGTCGTGAGGACTGGGTCCACAGCGGCACCACCTACTTCAACAAGAACGACGTCACCAACACCCAGCGTGACAAGGCGTTCACCGGCAACGCGGCAATCAGCTACGTGTTCGACTCGGGCGTGGTGCCCTACCTGTCGTACGCCGAGTCGTTCCAACCGGCCAGCAACGCCAGCGCTTCGCCCACCGAAACCTTCAAGCCGACCGAAGGCAGGCAATGGGAACTGGGCGTGAAATACCAGCCGCCAGGCAGCAACACCCTGCTCACCGCCGCGGTCTACGACCTGACCCAGAAAAACGTCCAGGTCACCGACATGGTCGGGAATGTCTCGGTCACCAGCCAGACCGGCGAAGTGAAGGTCAAGGGTCTGGAACTGGAAGCGACCTCCGACGTGACCGAGAACCTCAAGCTGATCGCCAGCTACACCCTGTCCAAGTCCGAAGTACAGAAAGGCCTCTACAAGGGCAACCGCCTGCAACGGATGCCCGAGCAGCAGGCCTCGCTGTGGACCGACTACACCTGGCACAGCGGCCTGCTCGACGGCTTCGGCATTGGCGCCGGCGCCCGCTACACCGGCAACACCTATGGCGACCAGGCCAACACCTGGCTGGGCAAGGCCGACGCCTACACGGTGTTCGACGCCTCGGTCCATTACGACCTGGGCCGCGTGGACAACGCCCTCAAGGGCGCCACCGTGGCGGTCAAGGCCACCAACCTGTTCGACAAGGAATACCTGTCCACCTGCGACAGCTACTACTGCTACTACGGCGACCAGCGCAGTGTGGTCGCCAGCGTGAATTACAAGTGGTAAACCGCCAGGCGTTGAAACAAGGGTCACGGGCAACCGTGACCCTTTCGCATTTGGGAAAGCCATGAAAAGCCAAACCATCCGCCGCTGGTCCTTCATCCACACCTGGACCAGCCTGATCTGCACCCTGTTCCTGCTGATGCTGGCACTGACCGGGCTGCCGCTGGTCTTCCACCATGAAATCGATCATCTGCTGGGCAACGAACCCGAGCTGCGGCAGATGCCCGCCGACACTCCACGGCTGAACCTGGAGCAACTGGTCCAGGCCGCCCAGGCCCATCGCCCTGGCGAAGCCATGCAGTACCTGGCCTGGGACGACGATGACCCGAACGGGGTGATCGCGATCATGGCCGCCACCGCCGGCACCGAACCCAACTCGTCCCATTCCTTCCTGCTCGACGCCCGCACCGGCGAGGCGCTGGAAACACCGGCGGCGAACGGCGGGCTGACGCTGTTCCTGCTGCGCCTGCACGTCGACATGTTCGCCGGCCTGCCCGGCAAGCTGCTGCTGGCGTTCATGGGCGTGCTGTTCGTACTGGCACTGATCTCCGGCACGGTGCTGTACCTGCCGTTCATGCGCCGCCTGAAGTTCGCCAGCGTGCGCCTGGACAAGTCCACGCGCCTGCGCTGGCTCGACCTGCACAACCTGATCGGCATCGTCACGCTGACCTGGTGCCTGGTGGTCGGCATCACCGGTGTGATCAGCGCCTGCGCCGACCTGATCATCGATGCCTGGCGCAACGAAAGCCTCGCCGCCATGGTCGAGCCCTACCGCAACGCCCCGCCACTGACCCTCCGCGCACCGGCCAGCGAGCTGCTGAAGATCGCCGAACAGACCGCGCCCGGCATGCAACCGGACTTCATCGCCTTCCCCGGCACACGCTTCTCCAGCGAACACCACTACGCGGTGTTCATGAAGGGCGCCAGCCACCTGACCTCGCACCTGCTGACGCCAGTGCTGATCGACGCCAGCAACCTGCAGGTCACCGCAGTGGCCGAAAGGCCCTGGTACATGGACGCGATGGGCATGTCGCAGCCGCTGCACTTCGGCGACTACGGCGGCCTGCCGATGAAGATCCTCTGGGCCCTGCTCGACGTGCTGACCATCATCGTGCTCGGCAGCGGCCTGTACCTGTGGTGGGTCCGCCGCCACGCCAGGGCCACCGTGACGACGGAGACCAGCCGATGAAACCGCGAGTGTCGAGTTTCTGGAAGGTCTTCGCCATCCCGCTGCTGATCGCCGTGCTCACGGCCGCCGGCCTGTTCACCGCCCTGCTCGGCGACGGCCTGTGGGACACGCTGAGCTGGCTGGGCCTGGGCGTGCCAACCCTCATCGGCATCCAGGCTCTGCTGCGACGCCGCTGACCGCCGAGTCATACGACAACATCAGAAGCGCCCACGGGTCAAAAACCCCAAGAGGCGCTTTTTTATTGAAATCCCAATTGACATCCACTCTCGACACTCCTTATAAAGGCACAAGTCATACGACGACATACAACGAAACAAATTCGCTCCAATAAAAATAATTCAAAGAGTGTCAACGCAAATGATCGGACTCATTGCTTCCTCGGCAGGCCCCTGCGCCTTGCACACCCGGCCCATTCGCCGCCCTCCTGATGCCCCTCGTGAACCGGCTTGCCGTTCGAACGCGGGGCGCTGCGCACTCCCTCGACTCCAAAAACAACAAGGGTGAAGTGATGAAAATCAAAGGCATCCGCTGGTGGATGATCGGCCTGGTCACCTGTGGCCTGATGGTCAACTACCTGGCTCGCAACACGCTGTCGGTGGCCGCACCGACGCTGATGAGCGAGATGAGCGTTTCCACCGAGCAGTACTCGCATATCGTCGTCGCCTGGCAGATCGGCTATGCGCTGATGCAGCCGATCGCCGGCTACATCGTCGACGCCATCGGTACCAAGCTGGGCTTCGCGATTTTCGCTATCGCCTGGTCCCTGGCCTGCGCGGCGGCGGCCCTGGCCAGCGGCTGGCAGGGCCTGGCGTTCGTGCGCGGCCTGCTCGGCGTTACCGAGGCCGCCGGCCTGCCGGCGGCGGTCAAGACCACCACCGAGTGGTTCCCGGCCAAGGAGCGCTCCGTCGCCATCGGCTGGTTCAACATCGGCTCGTCCTTCGGTGCACTGCTGGCACCGCCGCTGGTGGTCTGGGCGATCCTGCAAAGCGGCTGGCAACTGGCGTTCATCATCGTTGGCGCCCTGGGCATCGTCTGGAGCCTGACCTGGCTGTGGCTGTACAAGCACCCGCGGGACCAGAAGCGCCTGAGCGACACCGAGCGCGACTACATCCTCAGTGGCCAGGAAGAGCACTTCAAGGACGCCACCCCGAAAAAGGGCAGTTGGAAGAAAGTCGTCATCAGCCGCAACTTCTTCGCCATCGCCAGCGCGCGTTTTCTCTCCGAACCGGCCTGGCAGACCTTCAACGCCTGGATTCCGCTGTACCTGATGACCGAACGGCACATGAACATCAAGGAAATCGCGATGTTCGCCTGGTTGCCGTTCCTCGCTGCCGACCTCGGCTGTATCCTCGGCGGCTACCTGAGCCCGTTCTTCCACAAGCACCTGAAGGTCAGCCTGTTCACCTCGCGCAAGATGGTGATGTTCCTCGGCTGCAGCTGCATGATCGGCCCGGCCTGCATCGGCCTGGTGGAGAGCCCCTACACCGCCATCGCCCTGCTCTGTGTCGGCGGCTTTGCCCATCAGACCCTGTCGGGCGCGTTGTACGCGATCACCTCCGACTCCTTCGGCAAGAACGAAGTGGCCACCGCCACCGGGGTCGGCGGCATGTTCGGCTACTTCGGCGCGGCCCTGTTCACCATGCTGCTGGGCATCATGGTCACCAAGGTCGGCTACAGCCCACTGTTCGTGGTGCTGGCGATCTTCGACATCGTCGCCGCGCTGCTGGTGTGGAACGTGGCCCGGCCGCTCAAGCCGGCGCCGAATGAACCGACGCTGAGCGGCACTCCCGCCACGGCGTAGCCCTCATGTGAGGCTCAAGGGCCTGTTCGCGGCGGTTCGGGGCGCCGAACCGCCGCGAAGCTCTTGGCCATTTCAAGGGCGCCTTCGCGGATAAGCCGTGCCAGCTCCATCCCCCACTGCTGGTCCTCGCGCAACCCCAGTGACCTACTCATGGGCCACCTCGCCGGCGACCGGCAGGTCATCGCCCCCCTTCGCCAAACCAACCCCGTACCAGTCCAGCTTGCGGGTCAGCACCATGAACACGCCGAGCAGGCCGAACAGCAGCAGCGAGCCCATCAGCAATGCATAGTCCTCGGCGCTCAACAATCCGTACAGCAGGCCGTAGAGCGCGGCCAGCGCCAGCGCAAAACCCAGCCCATGCCCCAGGCTGCGCAACACGTGGCAGGCATAGAAACCGATCAGACCGACACAGGCCCCCGCCGACACCAGATACGCCAGGCCGAACCCCAGGTGCTCCGACAACGACAGCAACAGCAGGTAGAACAGTGCCAGCGCCACGCCCACCAGGGCGTACTGGATCGGGTGCACCGCCAAACGCTTGAGCACTTCGAACAGGAAGAAACCGGCGAACGTCAGGGCGATAAACAGCAATGCATATTTGATCGCCCGATCGGACTTCAGGTACTGATCCACCGGATCGATCAGGCTCACCCCGAAACTGCGGGACTTGAAAGCCTCGCAATCGTTGGTGTCCACACAATTGCCCATCGTTTCATGCAGGTTGGTGGAGAAGAACGAGGTCTGCCAGTTGGCCGTGAAGCCCTGTTCGCCCACTTCACGCTGGGTCGGCAGGTAGTTGCCGATGAAGCTCGGGTGCGGCCAGTCGGCGGCCAGGTGCACGTTGCTGGTCTTGCCCACCGGAATCACCTGCAACTGGCCGGTGCCCTGCAGCGCCAGGTCGAACTCGAAGTCCAGGCGCTGCTGCAGCCGACCGTCGACCCGCGGCAGGTTCACATGCACACCATCGCCCAGCCAGCTCACCTGGGTTCCCGGCATGAACTCCAGTTGCCGGTCGCCCAACTGCAGCGTCAGGGCGTTCTCGATACCCCGGATATCGCTGATACCGACCGCGAGATAGGGCTCGTCGAAGCGGTAATCGGCGAAACCCTCGTCGATGCCCAACTGTGGCGGCACGACGAAGGTGCCGCTGATATGGTTATTGGCGTGAAACAGCCGCGCCTCATAGATCCCGCGCGCACGGCGCTCGGTCTGGACCTTGCCATCGAGGGCGAAACGCTCCGGCAGCAGGTACAGCCGCCCGCTGACTTCCTTGCTCTCCTGGGTACGCTTGCCCTTGGCGTCGGTCTTCCACTCGCGCACCGTCTGGCGATAGGGCACCACCAGCACCGGACCGCTGATCAACTGGCTGTTGCTGGAACTGCGGGCGATATCTTCCAGGACACCGTCACGCAGGTACTGCCGCTCGCTGATCAAGCCGTCGATCATCATCAACGGGATCAGCAACAACAGCATCAGCAGGGCAATCGCCCCGAATTTTATTGCCAGACTGCGGTTCATGGGTCTCTCTCCCTGATTGGAATGGGAGAGAGTCTGGAGCCTCCTTATGGGGCGTTGATGGAGCCCATGTGGAGACTGTGTGGAGATTCAGGGCAGGCGCAACGTCACCTCGACCCCACCCTCGACATTACCGATCCGCAGTTCGCCACCGTGCAGCTTCACCACTTCCTCGACGAAGTTCAGCCCCAGCCCGGTGCTCTTGCGGCCGCTCTGCGGGCGCGGCAGCGAGTAGAAACGTTCGCTCAGGCGTGGCAGGGCGTAGTCGGGAATCGCCTCGGCCTGGTTGAACAGGCTGAACCGCAACAGCTGTCCCTCGCGCTCAGCGGCGAAGCGGATCGTCCCGCCAGCCGGGGTGAAGTCCAGGGCGTTCTCCAGCAGGTTGCCGATGGCCTGGCGCAGCAGGAAACGCTCGCCGAACACGCTGACGTGCGCAGCGATCCGGCGTTCGATCTGCAAGCCGGCCCGCTCGATACGGGCGGCCTGGGCCTGCAGCACGTCGTCGACCAATGCCGCCAGCGGCACCTCGACCTGCTCTTCCAACACCTGGCGCTGCTCCACCAGCGCCAGGTTCAGCAGCCGTTCGATCAACTGCTGCATCCGCGCACTTTCGTTCTCGATATTGCCGACGAAACGCTCGCGCTGGGCGTCCGGCATCTCGCCGTGCAAAAGCTCCGCAGCCCCACGGATCGCCGCCAGCGGGCTTTTCAGTTCGTGGGTCAGGGTATGCACATAGCGCTCGACGTAGGCCTTGCCTTCCAGTTGTGTGCGCATGTGTTCCACGGCATTGGCCAACTGCTCCATTTCTCCGCCGCGATAATGCGGCAGCTCGGCACGTCGGCCTTCGCTGACCGCCTGGGCATAGGCGGTCAGGCGGCGCAGGGCCGCGCTCAGCCACCAGGACAGCAGTGCACCGAACAGCAGGCCCAGGGCGATCAACCCGGCGCCCCACAGAATCAGCCGATGCTCGGTGCGATCGACATAGGGCTGCAGCGAGCTATTGGGCTTGGCCACAGTGACCACGCCGATGATCTGCCCATGATCGGTGATTGGCGCGCCGACATGCATCACCGACGAAGTCGGGTCGTCGGGATCGGAGCGGGTCGAGCGCGCACCGTACTCGCCACGCAGGGTCAGGTACACGTCGTTCCAGCGCGAATAATCCTGGCCGAGGGCCAACCCGGCAGAGTCGAGCAGGACGATGCCCTTGGCATCGGTCACATAGATGCGGTGGTTGACCTGGTTCTTCGGCAGGCCCCAGATGTTCGCCGCCGGCTTGCGCTGGCCGTAGGCCTTGAGCACCTCGGGCAGGCGGCTCTGGCCGAGGGTGCCGGACTTGACGTCGTCATGGAGGATTTCCGCCAGCAGGTTGGCGGTGTCCACCAGGGTCTCCTCGGTGGACTGGCGCACCCCGGGGCGGATTTCCTTCATCACCGTGCTCAGCACGAAATAGCCGGTCAGGCCGACGAACAGGAAGTAGACGAGGAAGATCCGCAGCCCCAGCGGCATCAGCTGTGACTCGGGCTGTAGCTGTAGCCCAGGCCGCGGTGGGTCTGGATCGGTTCGGCCGCGCTGGCCACCAGCCGCAGCTTGGCCCGCAGGCTCTTGATGTGACTGTCGATGCTGCGCTCGTAGCCGGCATCCGCCGCGACCCCGACGGCATCGAGCAGTTGCTCGCGACTGAACACCCGCTCGGGCTGTTCCAGCAGGCAGGCGAGCAGGCGGAATTCATGGCGGGTCAGGCTCAGGACCTGGCCGCGGTAACTGATCTGCACCCGTTCGTGATCGACCACGAAACGCTCGTCGACCACCGCCGCCGGCGCCTGGGGCACCACACGCTTGAGTATCGCCCGCACCCGCGCTGCCACTTCCCGCGGGCTGAAGGGCTTGACCACGTAGTCGTCGGCGCCGATCTCCAGGCCCACCACCCGGTCGATCTCGCCGTCACGGGCGCTGAGGAAGATCACCGGCACTTCGGTGAAGCGCCGCAGTTGCTTGCAGACTTCGAAGCCGCTGATGTCCGGCAGGCCGATATCGAGAATCAGCAGGTCGGCCGGCGTGGTGCGCTGGTACTCCACTGCGGCGGCGCCGAGGTTCAGCCAGGTGGTGGTGAACCCCTCGCCCTGCAGGGCATAGACCAGGGTATCGGCAATCGCCGCTTCGTCTTCGACAATAAGGATATGGGGCATGGCGTCCGAGCGCTGGGAGTGATCGCGCAACGGTGCCGCAGGCGTGTCGCGCCGTCAATCGGCAGGGGCTGGCTTTGTGAGCAGGGGCGCGAGCCTGATAGTTCTGCTAGTAGGCAAGAGCCCGGAAACAGCCAACACTCGACAGAGTATTTTCGCCCTTGGACGGAGTCCACACCATGCCGACCTCTGCTCGCGAAACCCTCCTGTGCCGCTATCACTACGACCCACTGGATCGGCTGGCCGACTGCTCACCGGTCGACCAGGCCAGCGTCCAGCGCTTCTACTGCAAGAGCCGCCTGGCCAGCGAGATCCAGGGCACGGTTCGCACCGGTGTGTTCCAGTACGACGACCATCTGCTGGCACAACACCGGCAGGACGCAAACGCCAGCGAAAGCCATCTGCTCGCCACCGATACCCAGGGTTCGGTCCTGCATTGCCTCAGCCCCCAGCAGCGGCAACCCAGCGCCTATTCCGCCTACGGACAGCGCACACCGCAGAATGGATTGCTCAGCTTGCTCGGATTTAACGGCGAACGGCCAGATCCGCTGACCGGGCACTATCTGCTGGGCAATGGCTACCGGGCATTCAACCCGGTGTTGATGCGTTTCAACAGTCCGGACAGTTTGAGTCCATTCGGGGAGGGAGGGCTCAATAGCTATGCCTATTGCCAGGGAGACCCAGTGAATCTGGTGGATCCTGGCGGGCATGTGGGTTCGCCCCCATCCTATAAGGCGCCCAAGCCTCGGAAGAAGCCCCCCTTAGCACCAAAAACAAGTGATCAAGAGGCAGCCCTTAGAGCCGCATATAAAGCACGCAGGAGCGAGAGAAGCCTACAAGTATTCAAGGAGTCACAAGCAATTGACAGCAACAAGAAATTTTTCACAGACCGAATTAATTTTGAGCCAACCACAGAAATCATCAGCAATGATGACCTTAAGACAGCATTCAAATCCTTACAGGAAATACATGGGTTCGACCAATACCCAAGCATTCAAAAAGCCATCCACCTCCCTGATGGAAGACTTGACGCACAGCACTTTCAAACCACAAAAGATTACTACGGAAGGTTCTCAACCAGCGGCAAAAAGAGGCGCAGCACAGGAAACGCTTATCGCGCGAATATATTACTTTCCAGGTACGTCGCCTTGCACGCCAACGTTAACTTACTCCGAGCCCCGTCTCCACCAAAACTCGAGTTGCCAGGTTTCAAAACTTTTAATAAAAAATACTTCGATGGATTTAATTCGCAAGATCCCCAAATACTAGAATAATGGCCATAAAATGAAAATTGACGCACTCTGCTGAACATTGGGAGGAGCCTGACCGATGTCAACCATCCCCCGAAACACGCTTCTGTGCCGCTATCACTACGACCCACTGGACCGGCTGGCCGACTGCTCACCGGTTGACCAGGCCAGCGTCCAGCGCTTCTACTGCAAGAGCCGCCTGGCCAGCGAGATCCAGGGCACGGTTCGCACCAGTGTGTTCCAGTACGACGACCATCTGCTGGCACAACACCGGCAGGACGCAAACGCCAGCGAAAGCCATCTGCTCGCCACCGATACCCAGGGTTCGGTCCTGCATTGCCTCAGCCCCCAGCAGCGGCAGCCCAGCGCCTATTCCGCCTACGGGCAGCGCACACCGCAGAATGGATTGCTCAGCTTGCTCGGATTTAACGGCGAACGGCCAGATCCGCTGACCGGGCACTATCTGCTGGGCAATGGCTACCGGGCATTCAACCCGGTGTTGATGCGTTTCAACAGTCCGGACAACTTGAGTCCGTTTGGGGAAGGTGGGTTGAATGCCTATGCGTACTGCTTGGGAGATCCGGTCAACAGGCAGGATCCGACCGGGCATGTTCCAGGATTCGTCGAGTTTCTATCAAGACTACGGCGTTCAAGATCTCACCTTACGACTCGGCCGGGTACAGCTCAAGTTTCACAACCAGTTGGGACAGCAGAAGCATTCACGCCCGTGCCAGTGAACCTGGACCGGCCTCTGGGAGCACGTCAAACCGGTCCCGATACTTTGACCGTTCCCATCGACTCTGAACGTTTCGCGATTTACAGCATAAGCGCAGAACAGCGGCGTTCCCACCCATCAGGACAATCAGCGCCTATGCTCGACAGTCAATTTTCCCAAAGGAATCAGGCATCTTCCTCGACCAGGCCCAATCAATCCCATTCAAACTACGACCACGGCAGGACACGATCCAGCACTCAGATAGCGCCGCCCACCTATAGAGAAGCAACAGACACAACCCCGCTCCGTCCGACCGATCCTGACTACGATCAAGAACTCTTTCAGCGAGTCAGCAGAAAACTGGAAATTATTCGGCACGGCCAGATGCATCGCCGAAAAGATGTCGTGCTGGCGTATCTATAGATCTGCGTACTCACTGCACCACGAACCTGATGGTTCTGCTAGTAGGCAAGAGCCTGAAAACAGCCAACACTCGGCAGAGTATTTCGCCCCTGAACGGAGACTACGCCATGCCGACCTCTGCTCGCGAAACCCTCCTGTGTCGCTATCACTACGACCCGCTGGATCGGCTGGCTGACTCGAACCAGGCTCAACAATCCGGCTTGTCCGCCGTATACCGCCGCGCCGGATTCACCGCCGCGCCGAACTCGCGCAGGGCCTTGGCGCCGATCAACAGCGGGTAGTTGAAGCTGCTGCGGTTGGTCAGGTTGACCTCCACCGTGCGCCTGACGTTGCCCAGGCACATTTCCAGGTCGACCACCGGGCGCTTGCTCGGGTCGGCGGCTTCACCGTCCTCGTCTTCCTCGGCACGGGTCTTGATCTTGCTGATGCGCGAGACCTTGTGCTCGTAGACCTTGTTGTCGGCGTCAGCGGTGCCGAGGCGGAAGCGCACCCAGTCCTCACCGTCACGCTTGAACAGCTCGATGTCCTTGGCCGACAGCGACGCGGTGAGCGCGCCGGTGTCCATCTTGGCCTTGAAGGTCTGGCCGATCTCCGGCAGACGGATGTATTCGTAGCGCCCGTAGAGGGTCGGCTCGGCGGCCATGACCGGCAGGGCCAGGAGGGACAACAGGGCAAGAACGGATTTCACTTGGGCTGTACCTTTGTGTGGACGCGCAGAGGCGAGCAGTTTAGACCGCACCGTCGTCATTGGTTCATGAACAATCGGCTAAATGACAGCCATCCTGGCACATCGTGCGTGAAACATTCGTCGATCAGCGGATTTGGCGTCTGTCCGCCCCCGCTTTATGATGGCGCGCCCTCACGCCCTTGAAAGAGTTCCCTTATGCGCCGCCTGCTCACCGGCAGCCTCGTTACGCTGCTGCTCCTGCTCAACACCCTGGTGCTGTTCGGCCCGCTGATGGTGTTCGCCCTGCTCAAGCTGGTGCTGCCCGGCCGTTTGCGCGACTACGCCAGTTGGGCAGTGATGTGGATCGCCGAGACCTGGGCCGAGATCGACAAGCTGATCTTCTCCCTGTGCATCCCCACCCGCTGGGACATTCGCGGTGCCGATGGCCTGCGCCGCGACACTTCGTACCTGGTGGTGTGCAACCACCAGTCGTGGGTCGACATTCCGGCGCTGATCCAGTCGCTCAACCGGCGCACGCCGTTCTTCAAGTTCTTCCTCAAGAAGGAACTGATCTGGGTGCCATTCCTGGGCCTGGCCTGGTGGGCGCTGGACTACCCGTTCATGAAGCGCTACTCCAAGGCCTTCCTCGACAGGCACCCGGAACTCAAGGGCCAGGACCTGGAAATCACCAAGGCCGCCTGCGAGCTGTTCAAGCGCCAGCCGGTGACCGTGGTCAACTACCTCGAAGGCACCCGCTTCAGCGAGGCCAAGCGCCAGCAGCAGGCCTCGCCGTTCCAGCATCTGCTCAAGCCCAAGGCCGGCGGCGTGGCCTTCGTCCTCGCCGCGATGGGCGAACAGCTGGACGCGGTGCTCGATGTCACGGTGGTTTATCCACAGGAGAAGATCCCCGGTTTCTGGGACCTGATCAGCGGCAACGTGCCCAAGGTGATCATCGACTTCCACACCCGCGCCATGGACCCGAGCCTGTGGCAGGGCGACTACGAGAACGACCCGGTGCTGCGCAAGCGGGTCCAGGACTGGGTCAACCAGCTCTGGAGCGAGAAGGACCAGCGCATCGCCGCCCTGCGCAGCGAGCGCGACTGAACCTCAGTCGAGGATGATGTGCGGCAGGAAGCGGCTGGTGTCCTTGGTGATCAGCGAGTTGTCCTCGCGAATGCCGATGCCGGCCGGCTGATCACCGATCATCCAGCTGCCGAGCACCGTGTGGCTGCCGGCAAATGAAGGCAGCGGCTGGAACTGCTGCAGCACGAACGGCCCCTGGTCATAGGGGCCCGGCTCGCTGACCCGTTCGCCGGTCGGCGAGTGAATCTCGACATTGGCGCCCTCCCGCGAAAAGAACGGCTTGCGCACCCAGCCTCGTTCCGGGCGGCCGTTCGGCCGCGGGTCGATGAAGGTCGGCAGCAGGTTCGGGTGGCCCTCATGCATTTCCCAGAGCAGCGCCAGGGCGCCCTTGTTCGACAGGATCGCCTTCCACGGCGGCTCGACGAACAGCGTCTGGCTGTGGGCGATGGCCGGGCCGAAGGCTTCGCTGAACAGGTTTTCCCACGGATAGAGCTTGAACAGGGTGCTGATCGGCAGGTCCTGCTCATCGACGAAACGCCCGGCCCGATCCAGGCCGATCGCCTCGATGTCGAGCAGTTGCGTCGTCAGCCCGGCCTGGCGGGCGATGTCGCTCAGGTACTCGACCGTGCCGCGATCCTCCAGCGAGTCGCGGACCGAGGCGAAGTGCAATGGCGACGGGAAGCCGATCTCGACGAAGGCCTGCAGCAGCTTGTCCTCGATGCTGTTGAACTGGTCGGCACGGGCCGGCAGTTGCCCGCGGCGCATCTGCTCCTCGAGCCAGACGTACTGGAAGAAACTCGCCTCGTACAACGAAGTCGGCGTGTCGTAGTTGGTCTCCAGCAGCTTGGCCGGGCCGCGGCCGTCGTAGCACAGGTCCATCCGCCCGTAGAGGTGCGGGTGGCCCTGGCGCCAGGAATGGCGGATCAGGTCGCGATAGTCCTCGGGAATCGCCAGGCGGTCGAGCAGGTGCTCGCTGTCCACCACCCGCTCGACCAGGTCCATGCACAGCTCATGCAACTGGCGGGTCGGCTCTTCGAGGTCGTCCTCGATCTGGCGCAGGCTGAACTGGTAGTACGCCGACTCGTCCCAATAGGGTTCGCCATCGAAGGTGTGGAAGTGGAAGCCCAGCCGTTCGGCGGTGGCCTGCCAGTCCGGGCGGGGTACGCTGGAGATGCGTTTCATCAGCCGCCCCTGCTGCTGCCGTGGGACGAGCCGAAACCGCCACGGCTGACCATCCGCGGTGCCGAGCCACGGTAGGAGGCCGGGGTGAACTGCCCCGGGCTGTTCAGGCGAAAGCGCGCGTTGGTCGACTGGGCGAAGGTCTTGCCGGCCCGGGCCTGCTGGTTGAGGCTGCTGGCCTGATAACCGCCACGGCCGTCGCGCTCGTTGTACAGCGGCTCGCTGAAGTAGCGCGGCGCATAGGGGTCGCTGCCCAGGCCGATCCAGCGCCAGAAGCGGCTGCCCCAATCGTTGGAATGGCTGGAGTAACCGGAACCGCCGAACGAACCGCCATAGCTGCCGCCGCCCGAGGATGAAACAGGCGGGGCGCTCTGGACGGCAGCCTGGGCCTCCTGTTCCTGCTCCTGCTCAAGAGGTGCCGGCACCGCCTGCACGGTGGTCAGGTTGAAGCCGGACATCAGCGGGTGGAAACGGCTGTTGCCCAGGTCAGCCACGCAATCGCTGCGGGCGAAATCACTGGCGCAGGCATCCTGGCTGGCATATTCCGGAACGATTTCCAGATGCTGTTCCCGAGCCTCGGCCGCCGCGTCGGCACAGACATCGGCCGCCACGCCGGCCGCGACACAAGCCGGCTCGCTGGTGTACGACGTGGTTTTGATGACGTCCCGCGTACGCACCTGTTCACCGTCACAGGCCACCAGCACGAAGGGCACGCTGCCCAGCAGGACCAGGCCAACACGTTGACTACGTTTCATCGCCAGCCCCCTCAGACCGGAGGGGTCATGCAGGCCGCATTGAGCAGACCGACACTGATGGAAATCGCCGCCGAGAGAATCGCCGCCGCCGACTCACCCCTGGCGATCCGTACCGACAGGCCACGAATCGACAGACTGACCAGACCGAACGCCAGCAACTGGGCGACCAGGGCGATCAGCGCCCAGATCAGGAAATCCACCAGCGATACCGAATGGGCGATGGCACTGGCCGCCGGAATCGCGAAACCGATCAACGCGCCGCCCAGCGCGATCGCGGCGGCAATATTGCACTCGCGGATCAGCGTCCACTCCCTGTGCGGCGTCATCCGGGTATAGAGGCAGGCATACAGCCCGAAAACCAGCAGTGCCACCAGCAGGTACAGGACGAATCCCATCACCGCATCCAGGTGCAACGACATCTTCACCGCATCGACCAACATGCTTGTGCCACTCTCTCCATGAACAGGCGGCGACAAATAGCACACCGCACGCGATAACTGAACCCGCGTCGTGGCCGCACAAACAAAAACGCACCGGTTCCTCGCGGAGTCCGGTGCGTCGTCAACCGTAGCGGGGTTCAGCCACCCGCGCCCCAGATACCGCCGAGGCTCTGCAACAGCGAGCCGCCGACACCCTGTTCGCCCAGGTAGCTGAGGAGGATCGGCGCAAACTGGCCGACCATGCCGCTGTCCATGCCCAGGGCGTCGAAGGCGTTGTTCAGGTCGTGGGTGTTCTTCACATTCCCCAAGGCGTTGCCCACCGCCGAGTCGCCGACCGACTGGCCGAGCAGGCCGCCGAGCCCGGCCAGGGCACCCGCGCCGGACAACTGGTCGAGGCCCGGTACGCTCTGGCTCAACTGCGAATAGTCGTTGCCGCTGAGCTGGTTCTTCGCCAGGCCGAGCATGGCGGCGGCGCCGCCGATGGCCTGTTCCGGGGTGACGTTCAGTTGCGATCCCAGGGCGCTGAGCAGGCCACCCTCCGGCGCCGTGGCATTGCCGTTCTGACCACCCTGCAAAGCCGACAACGCATTGGCCGCGTCATTCAGGCTGAACGCCGCGAACACCGGCGTAGCGGCGAAGGTCAGGAGCGAAGCCAGTACGACACCGCGTGGAATTTTCATTGCAGCTACCTCACAAGTCATCGAAGGCCGCCGCTGGCCAGCGGTCGGCGCTGGCCATTGGAGTGGAAAAAGCCGGGCTTGTTCCGCCTGGCGGGGGTGACCTTTTCGTCAGCCGGGCAGCCGTTCGATCGCCGCCTGGACCAGTGGCCGCGCCCACTCGGGCGTGGCTTGCAGGGCCTGGGCGTCCTGCGGATCAGGGCTGAGCAGATGGCCGTCGGCCATTTCCAGCACCAGCAACGGATCGGGAATCTCCTCGCCCGGCTCGACGTCGGTGCTGTTGTCGAACACCTGCAGGTGTGCCAGATACGGCATGAGGGCGACCAGGTTGAGCCGTGACTTGACCCAGCGCTCGCGGATCTTCGCTTGTGGAATATCGTGACCGCCACGCGCCACCCGCAGGCGCACCCGGCTCAGGTGCTGTTCCGGCGAGGACAGGCCGCAGAACAGCATCACCACATCGTGGGTCCGCGCCGCCTGGGCGAGCATCAAGGCGATGGTGTTGCCGCCCAGGGTGGTTTCGAAAGCGTGGTTGCGCCCTTCGCGCAGGGCGTTTTCCAGCTGCTGGCGACCATGCTCCCAGGCCAGGCCGTTGGCCCGCTGCGGGTCGATGCCGAGGCTGGCGGTCAGTTCGCGGGCAAAGCTGTCGGGGTTGAACCAGTCCAGGCCGTTCTCGGCGAGCAGCGCACCCCCCACCGAACTCTTGCCAGCGCCGTTGACCCCGGCCAGCACGAAAATGAACGGGCGCTCGCTCGCCGGCGGCGCACTCATCAGAACGTGGAGCCGGCTTCAGGCCGCTTGCCCAGCTTGCCCCTGGACGCCAGCAGCGAGCGCACACCCTGGGCCGCCCGGGGTTCCTGCAGGCTCTGCAGACGCGCGTCGAAACGCCGGGTCAACTCATCCAGGGCCGACTGTTCGCGATCCTGGTAGGCCTGCACCTGGGCGGTCAGTTGCTGGTAGGTCTCGGCGTCCAGCAGGACCATTTCCACGGTGGAATGGTTGGTGACCGCGACACTGCCGGACTGATGGACCAGGCGGACCACATCGGCCCACTTGTTCTTCACCTGGGAGGCATTCTGGCGCGGCAGATCGAGGAGGTCAGGCAGGGCAATCATGACGTGTGCTCGCAGACAGGGAAGTCCCCTGCACTATAACAACCGCCGGCCATTTTGGCCATTTTTGCCCTATTGACCTGTAAAAGCCCTGACCCTTCCCGCCAGGGGCGTGAGGGCCAGAGGCAAGCCGCCTACCCGCGACGTGGCGAAGGCAGGCGGCCATCCGAAGGGTTAGCGGGCGAATCCGGCGAAAGCCTGGCACAGGGAGAGCAGATGACGCTCGTCGTCGGCATCCAGGTCGCCATCTTCATCCATGTCCACCCGGACGTTGACGGTGTCGTAGGTCTTGTCCTCGCCAGACGAGGAAACGGCCGAAGCAAAGACGAGCTCATTACCTTCGTAGAACTCTACCAGCACCTCCGGGCTGCCATTGTTGTCGATGTCTTCCAGGGAGAGTCGGATTTCCTTTTTGGCCATGAAGGCACCTCGTTATCGAGTGATGTAATGGGGGGCTCATGTTGGGAGGCGAGCGACGTGGCGACCATTGCCCGGCGGCGACAGCCGGCAGCGGAAAACACGACCGGCCCCGATGGAAAACCGCGGGCAGGGACTGGGAATCGATGATCGCGGCCTGTGCGGGCGGCTGGGCACTTGGCGTAAAATGGGAGTCCCTGAGGGAGTGTGCGCGTATGGACGTGAAAATCGGCGGAACCGCCCTGGCAATCATCCTGGCCGGCCTGGCCATCGCTTTCGGCGTGCACGAGTGTCAGCGCGGCCCGCTCAACCCCGAACTGCCCGACAACCTCGGCGACGAGCAGACCGCCTGGCTGACCCTCGAACACCGCATCAGGCGCATCGACCCCGCACTGACCGACGTCAGCCACGAGCAGCAGACGCTGACTATCCGCTATCAGCCCGAGAAGGTCGCCGACAGCGAAGAAGCCTGGGTTCCGCGCCTGCTGCGCACGGTCGGCCAGGGCCTGGCGGCGGTGAACAATGCGCCGGGTGGCAAGCAGTATGCCCAGGTGACGATCAAGGCGCGGATCGTCGCCGCCGATGACGTCGAGCTGGTCTACCAGATGGACGGCTTCGACGCGATCAAGACCCAACAGGGCGGCTACATCAACTTCGCCAGCATGCCCCGGGAACTGAAGTTCGGCACCGAGGCGCTGGCCCAGGCCAGCGACTATTGCCGCGATCCAAGTGGATGGGGTTTCTATCCGGAGTTCTGTCAGCGGGTGAGTGCGGTGAAGTCAGTCCAACGCTGAAGGGAAGCTTGAGTCTGCGGTCACCTCCGGAAGATGACGGGTGAGACCACTGGCCCTTTCGCGGGCAAGCCCGGCTCCTACGGTTTGTCGGTGTGCCGGTGCTGTGCGAACGCCCGCTCCCTGTAGGAGCCGGGCTTGCCCGCGAATGGCCCAACACCCCTGACACGCCATTCACCCAGCCTGACGCCCGCTAATAGCCCCGCCGTCGATCCACCTTCCCGGTTATTTCGAAACGACCTTGAGAACTGTCATTTCTGACAGTAGCCGCTCCCCTCCCCGGCCACTCAACATGAAGGCCCAAGACAACGGAAGGGAGTACCGACTCATGCAAAACCGACTTGCAACCAGTCTGGCAGTACTCACCCTGGCACTGGCAGGCCAGGCCTGGGCCGAAACCCCGGTGCTGACCGCAACCTGCCCACGGGCAGGCGACATCAACCAGCACCCGGGCAGCGAAGGCTACACCTACGACGCCAAGGGCCCGGGGGGCAGTCAATGGACCGGTGAAAACCCGGAAACCGGGATTGAGTACAAGGTCGTGTTCGTCAGCGCCAGCTACAAGGCCAGCACCCAGGCGGTGATCTGTGACTACGAAGGGGACGGTGACGCGGGAATCCGCCTGATGCTCAAGGCCGTCCAGGACTGGAAACCCTCCCAGGACACCGACTGGAAGGATGGCTTCTGCAAAAGCGGGGAAACCAGCCGTTGTGGATTCTCATACAGCGCGCTGATCACCACGCAGTGAACGGCGAAACACAAAAAAGGGCGACCGGGGTCGCCCTTTTTCTATCGTGATTGCACCTTACGCCGCACTGAACAGCTTGTGCGGATCGATCACGAATTTCTTCGGCACGCCCGCATCGAACTCGCCATAACCCTTCGGCGCGTCGTCCAGGCTGATCACCTGCACACCCACCACTTCGGCGATGTTGATGCGGTCCCACATGATCGCCTGCATCAGTTGGCGGTTGTACTTCATCACCGGGGTCTGGCCGGTGTGGAAGCTGTGGGACTTGGCCCAACCCAGGCCGAAGCGGATGCTCAGCGCACCGATCTTGGCGGCGGCGTCCACCGCACCCGGGTCTTCGGTCACGTACAGGCCGGGGATACCGATCTTGCCGGCCACGCGGGTGACCTGCATCAGCGAGTTGAGCACGGTGGCCGGCGCCTCGTGCTTGGCCCCTTCATGGCCGTGGCCACGGGCTTCGAAGCCCACCGCGTCGACGGCGCAGTCCACTTCCGGCTCGCCCAGCAGCGCGGCGATCTGCTCGTGCAGCGGAGTGTCCAGGGACAGGTCGGCGATCTCGAAGCCCTGGGCCTTGGCGTGTGCCAGGCGGGCCGGGTTCAGGTCACCGACGATGACCACGGCAGCCCCCAGCAGGCGCGCCGAGGCGGCAGCCGCCAGGCCGACCGGGCCGGCACCGGCGACATACACGGTGCTGCCCGGGCCGACGCCCGCGGTGACAGCGCCGTGGAAACCGGTTGGCAGGATATCGGACAGGCAGGTCAGGTCACGGATCTTCTCCATGGCCTTGTCGCGATCCGGCAGTTTCAACAGGTTGAAATCGGCGTATGGCACCAGCACGTACTCGGCCTGGCCGCCGGTCCAGTCGCCCATGTCGACGTAGCCGTAGGCACCGCCGGCACGCGCCGGGTTGACGGTCAGGCAGACGCCGGTGTGCATTTCCTTGCAGGAACGGCAGCGACCGCAGGCGACGTTGAACGGCACGGAGACCAGGTCGCCGATCTTCAGGTTCTCGACGTCGCTGCCCTTCTCGACCACTTCACCGGTGATCTCGTGGCCCAGCACCAGGCCGACCTGGGCGGTGGTACGGCCGCGGACCATGTGCTGGTCGGAGCCGCAGATGTTGGTGGACACCACACGCAGGATCACGCCGTGCTCGATCTTCTTGCCACGGGGGTCCTGCATTTTCGGATAGTCGATCTTCTGTACTTCTACCTTGCCAGCGCCAAGGTATACCACTCCACGATTGCCAGACATGCTTTCACCTCGCTGTTGTTTTTATGTAGCTGACGCGTTGCCACGCGGCAAAGCGTTGATTGCTCGGGGTTGTGCGTGTGTCTTTTTCTACTGCGTTGTTATTTGGATCGCTTTCGCGGATGAATCCGCGAGCGGGCGCTCGAAAGCGCCCTGGGAACTCAGAGGACCACCGTCCGGTTGGCATTGAGGAACACCCGCCGCTCGATGTGATAGCCCACCGCCCGCGCCAGGGTCAGGCCCTCGATATCCCGGCCCTTGGCGATCAGATCCTCGGGATAGTGGCTGTGATCCACCACCTCCACGCCCTGGGCGATGATCGGGCCTTCGTCCAGGTCGTTGTTGATGTAGTGCGCGGTCGCCCCCACCAGCTTGACGCCCTTGTTGTAGGCCTGGTGATAGGGCTTGGCACCCTTGAAGCCGGGCAGCAACGAGTGGTGGATGTTGATGGCGCGACCATCGAGCTTGCGGCACAGCTCCGGCGACAGCACCTGCATGTAGCGGGCGAGAATCACCAGCTCGGCGCCGGACTCCTCGATCACCTGCCACACCTGCCGCTCCTGGGCCGGTTTGTCGTTGGGGTCGAGGGGGAAATGGTAGTAGGGAATCTGGTGCCAGTCGGCCAGGGGCTTGAGGTCGGGATGGTTGGACACCACCGCGACCACGTCCATCGACAGTTGGCCGATGCGCTGGCGGTAGAGCAGGTCATTGAGGCAGTGATCGGCCTTGGAGACCATGATCACCACTTTCGGCCGGTAGTTCGGCGCAGTCAGTTCGAAGGTCATGCCGAAGGCCTTGCCACGCTCCGCCAGGCCGGCGCGGAACGCCTGCTCGTCGAAACCTTCGGACTGGCGGAACTCCACCCGGATGAAGAAACGCCCCGAGAGGCGGTCATCGAACGAATGGTGTTCGGTCACGTAACAGCCCTGCTCGAACAGGAAGCGGGTCACCGCATCCACCGTGCCGAGCACGCTGGGGCAGTCGGCAGTCAGAATCCATGTATCGGGGGCGCGGCTCATTGGGTGACTCCTGTTTTTGTGGGGCAAGCGCCAGGTGATCGATCAGCCGTATCATGATCGGCCTGCGGGCAATCCTCGCCCTTGTGTACACACCAAATCCTGTAGGAGCGAGGCTTGCCCGCGAAGCTTTTAGCGCCCTTGAGGACGCATTCGCGGCGGTTCGGCGCCCCGATAAGCCACGCTCCTACAGGGATCCAGGCAACGCGGTGCACCAGGTACACCGCGGTGATGCCATCGCGAGCAGGATCAGGCCTGGACGTTCAGGCCATACTCGGCCGCCGCATCCTGCAGCCACAGCCACCAGTAGTCCGAGAAGCTGCGACGGATCACCAGTTCCCAGGTGTCTTCGGCGGTATGGCGGATGATCAGCTGCGACTTGGCGAACACCGTGCCGACGGCCTTGCCTACCGGGAAGTTGTTCGGGTGCACGTCGTAGCTGGTGGACTTCATCAGCACCTGGCGCACGTTCGGGCCGCTCAGCTCCAGCAGTTGCTGGCCGCCACTGACGTTGACGATGGCGATATGCAGGTCGCCCAGCGCCTCGCGCAGGGCCTTCTCGGTGGCGTATTCCTCACCGGTGGGAACCACCAGCAGCCACTCGTCCGGGCCGAGCCATTGCAGGCTGGTCTCGCCCTTGGCGACGACGGTCAGGGCCACGGGCAGGTCCAGCCCCAGGGCCTTCTTCACGCCGGCGGCGAACGCCGGGTCATGGCCGTCGCCACGGAGGGTCAGGTGGCCGAGCAGTTTCTTTTCCCGCACGGTCACGCCGGCGTTCTTGCGGCCCTTGCCCACCAGGCTGGCGAGATCGGCATGGTGCAACGACGACTCGGCCTTGGCCCCGGAAGTCGGGCGTTGCTGGTAAACGTTGGCTGTGCTCATGTGAAACACCTGTATTGAATTCTGTCTCTGATGGTTCCCACGCGGAACGTGGGAACCATCGACTTAGATGTTCTGGCGATCGCCCTTCGGATCGAAGAACACCGACGACACGATCTCCGCCTCGATCACGGTGCCATCTGCCAGCGGTGCGAACACCCGCTCACCCATGCGCTTGAGACCGCCCTTCACCACCGCCATGGCGAACGAATAGCCAAGGGAGTTGTGGGCATAGCTGGAGGTCACGTGACCGACCATCTTCATCGGGATCGACTGCTTCGGATCGAACACCAGTTGCGCACCTTCCGGCAGCCACTGGGTCGGATCGATCGGCTTGAGGCCGACCAGTTGCTTGCGGTCTTCACGCACGCAGTCCTCGCGGTTCATCCCGCGCCAGCCGATCCAGGAGAACGGCTTGGTACGGCCGACGCACCAGCCCATGTTGAGGTCGTCCGGGGTCATAGAGGCGTCGGTGTCCTGGCCGACGATGATGAAGCCCTTCTCGGCGCGCAGCACGTGCATGGTTTCGGTGCCGTACGGGGTCAGGTTGTACTGCTTGCCCGCCTCGACGATCTGCTCCAGCACGCCCATGGCGTAGTCGGCCTGGATGTTGACCTCGTAGGACAGCTCACCGGTAAACGAAATCCGGAATACCCGCGCCGGTACGCCACCGACCAGGCCTTCCTTCCAGGTCATGAACGGGAACGCATCCTTGTCCAGGTCGATGTCGGTGACTTCGCTGAGCAGCTTGCGGCTGTTGGGGCCGGACAGGGTCAGGGTCGCCCAGTGGTCGGTCACGGAGGTGAAGTACACCTTCATGTCCGGCCATTCGGTCTGGTGGTACAGCTCCAGCCACTGCAGGACGCGCGCCGCGCCGCCGGTGGTGGTGGTCATCAGGAAGTGGTTGTCGGCCAGGCAGGCGGTCACGCCGTCGTCGAAGACCATGCCGTCTTCCTTGCACATCAGGCCATAACGGGCCTTGCCCACGTCGAGCTTGGTCCAGGCGTTGGTGTACACGCGGTTGAGGAACTCACGGGCATCCGGGCCCTGGATGTCGATCTTGCCCAGGGTCGAGGCGTCGAGCAGGCCGACGCTGTCGCGCACGGCCTTGCACTCACGCTTGATCGCGGCGTGCATGTCTTCGCCGGCGCGCGGGAAGTACCAGGGACGCTTCCACTGGCCGACGTCCTCGAACTTGGCGCCCTGTTTCACGTGCCAGGCGTGCAAGGCGGTGTAGCGCACCGGCTCGAAGATATGCCCGCAGTGACGACCGGCCACCGCACCGAAGGTGATCGGCGTGTAGTTCGGGCGGAACATGGTGGTGCCCATCTGCGGGATGGTCACGTTCAGCGAACGGGCGGCGATCGCCAGGCCGTTGACGTTGCCCAGCTTGCCCTGGTCGGTACCGAAGCCCAGCGCGGTGTAGCGCTTGACGTGTTCGACCGACTCGAAGCCCTCGCGGGTCGCCAGCTCGATGGCGGCGGCGGTGACGTCGTTCTGCAGGTCGACGAACTGCTTCGGTGCCCGTGCGGTGCCTTTTTCATGAGGCACCTGGAACAGCGCCAGAGTCGGTTCTTCCTGACGGGACAGGGCTTTGGGCAGTACGCCTTCGACCGCCTTGAAGCCGGCTTCACTGGCGGCGCGCACGCCACCTTCGAAACCGTCGGCGAGGGTATCGGCCAGGCTGTAGACGCCGTTCAGGCCACCGACGCACACGCGTTTCTGCGGTGCTTCACCGGCGACGAAGCCGAGGATGTCTTCGCGCCAGACCGGCTTGCCGCCCAGGTGCGAAGCCAGGTGCACCACCGGGCTGTAGCCGCCGGAGCTGGCGATCAGGTCGCAGTCCAGCCATTCGCCGGGGCTGGTCACCTTGTGGGCACGCACGTCGATCGCGGCGACGCGAGCCGCGGTGACGCGCTTGCTGCCACGGGCCTCGATCACGGCGCTGCCGGTCAGGATGCGAATGCCCTTGGCACGCGCCTCTTCCACCAGCGCACCACGTGGGTTGCTGCGGGCGTCGGCGATCGCCACCACCTGCAGGCTGGCATCGAGCCAGTCCAGCGCGACGCGGTAGGCGTGGTCGTTGTTGGTGCTCAGCACCAGTTTCTTGCCCGGTGCCACACCGTAGCGGCGGACGTACACCGAAACGGCGCCGGCGAGCATGTTGCCCGGCACGTCGTTGTTGCCGTAGACCAGCGGACGCTCGTGAGCGCCGGTGGCCAGGACCACGCGCTTGGCACGGACCCGGTGGATACGCTGGCGAACCTGGCCGATCGGCGCGCGGTCACCGAGATGGTCGGTGAGGCGTTCGTGGATGGTCAGGAAGTTGTGGTCGTGATAGCCGTTGACGGTCGCCCGTGGCAGCAGCAATACGTCCGGCAGCGCCTTCAGCTCGGCGATGACGCTGGCGACCCACTCGGCCGCCGGCTTGCCATCGAGGCTTTCGCGGGAGTCGAGCAGGCTGCCGCCGAACTCTTCCTGTTCGTCGGCGAGGATCACCCGCGCACCGCTGCGGGCAGCGGCCAGCGCGGCGGCCAGGCCCGCAGGCCCGGCACCGACGATCAGCACGTCGCAGTGCTGGTTCATGTTGTCGTAGGTGTCAGGGTCGTTCTCGGTCGGCGAACGGCCCAGGCCGGCCGCCTTGCGGATGTACTTCTCGTAGGTCATCCAGAACGACTGCGGGTACATGAAGGTTTTGTAGTAGAAACCTGGCGGCATCAGCTTGCCGCCGACCTTGCCAAGAATGCCCATCACGTCGTTGTTGACGCTCGGCCAGCCGTTGGTGCTGGTGGCGACCAGGCCCTGGTACAGCGCCTGCTGCGTGGCCCGCACGTTGGGGATCTGGGTGGCCTCGGTGGCGCCGATCTGCAGCACCGCGTTCGGCTCTTCGGCACCGGCGGCGAAGATGCCCCGCGGCCGGGAGTACTTGAAGCTGCGGCCGACGATGTCGACGCCGTTGGCCAGCAGCGCGGCGGCCAGGGTGTCACCTTCATAGCCCTTGTAGGTCTCGCCATTGAAGGTGAAGCTCAAGACTTTGTTGCGGTCGATACGACCACCGTTGGACAGGCGATTGACCTGGCTCATACCTTTTCTCCCACAGCCACGCCGGGCGCTTTCGAACTTTCCGCCTTGGCAGCGGTGAATTGGGGCTTCTCGCCGATCTTGTAGGTTTCCAGGATTTCGTAGGTGACCGTGTCACGGGTCACGTTGAAATACTGGCGGCAACCGGCGACGTGGTCCCAGAGTTCGTGGTGCAGGCCGCGCGGGTTGTCGCGGAAGAACATGTAGTCGCCCCACTGCTCGTCGGTGCAGTTGTTGGGGTCCAGCGGACGCGGGATGTGCGCCTGACCGGAAGCGTGGAATTCCTCTTCGGAGCGCAGTTCGCCGCAATGAGGACAGAAGATATGCAACATGGGAGTTTCTCCTGTTAGTGGGCGACCGCTGCAGCGCCGTGTTCGTCGATCAACGCACCGTTGTGGAAACGGTCGATGGAGAAAGGTGCGGCCAGCGGGTGCATTTCACCCTTGGCCAGGCTCGCGGCGAAGACGTTGCCCGAACCCGGGGTGGCCTTGAAGCCACCGGTGCCCCAGCCGCAGTTGAAGAACATGTTCGGTACCGGCGTCTTCGAGATGATCGGGCAGGCGTCCGGGGTGGTGTCGACGATGCCGCCCCACTGGCGGTTCATGCGCACCCGCGACAGGATCGGGAACATCTCGACGATGGCCTGGATGGTGTGCTCGATCACCGGGTACGAACCACGCTGGCCGTAGCCGTTGTAGCCGTCGATACCGGCACCGATCACCAGGTCGCCCTTGTCGGACTGGCTGATGTAGCCGTGCACGGCGTTGGACATGATCACGCTGTCGATGATCGGCTTGATCGGCTCGGACACCAGCGCCTGCAGCGGATGGGACTCGAGCGGCAGGCGGAAGCCGGCCAGTTTCGCCATGTGCCCGGAGTTACCGGCGGTGACCACGCCGACGCGCTTGGCGCCGATGAAGCCCTTGTTGGTTTCCACGCCGATGCACACGCCGTTTTCCTTGCGGAAGCCGATCACTTCGGTCTGCTGGATCAGGTCGACGCCCAGGGCGTCGGCACCGCGGGCGAAGCCCCAGGCCACGGCATCGTGACGGGCCACGCCGCCGCGACGCTGGACCGTGGCGCCCATGATCGGGTAGCGGGTGTTCTTCGAGCAGTCCAGGTACGGAATCTCGTCCGCCACCTGCTGGGCGTTGAGCAGCTCGCCATCGACGCCGTTGAGGCGGTTGGCGCTGACCCGACGCTCGGAGTCACGGATGTCCTGCAGGGTGTGGCAGAGGTTGTAGACGCCACGCTGGGAGAACATCACGTTGTAGTTCAGGTCCTGGGACAGGCCTTCCCACAGTTTCATCGCGTGTTCGTACAGGTGCGCCGACTCGTCCCACAGGTAGTTGGAACGCACGATGGTGGTGTTGCGGGCGGTGTTGCCGCCGCCCAGCCAACCTTTCTCGACCACCGCGACGTTGGTGATGCCGTGTTCCTTGGCCAGGTAGTAGGCCGTGGCCAGGCCGTGGCCGCCACCGCCGACGATGACCACGTCGTAGACCTTTTTCGGGGTTGGCGTGCGCCACATGCGCTGCCAGTTCTCATGGTGGCTGAGAGAATGCTTGAAGAGGCCGAAGCCCGAATAGCGTTGCATAGTCATTTACTCCAAAACCGCTCTCAGCGATAAACCGGGAAGTCCGCGCACAGGGCCGCCACGTGCTTGGCGACATTCGCCTCGACGTCGGCATCGCCGAGGTTGTCGAGGATGTCGCAGATCCAGCCAGCCAGCTCGACGCACTGGGCCACCTTGAAACCACGGGTGGTGACCGCCGGGGTGCCGATACGCAGGCCGGAGGTGACGAACGGCGACTGCGGGTCGTTCGGCACGGCGTTCTTGTTCACGGTGATGTGGGCACGGCCCAGGGCGGCATCGGCGTCCTTGCCGGTCAGGCCCTGGCGAATCAGGCTGACCAGGAACAGGTGGTTATCGGTGCCGCCGGACACTACATCGTAGCCACGTTTTACAAACACGCCGGCCATGGCCTGGGCGTTGTCGATCACCTGCTGCTGGTAGGCCTTGAAGCCAGGCTCCAGCGCTTCCTTGAAGCACACGGCCTTGGCGGCGATCACGTGCATCAGCGGGCCGCCCTGGGCGCCAGGGAATACCGCGGCGTTGAGTTTTTTCTCGATCTCTTCGTTGGCCTTGGCCAGGATCAGGCCGCCACGCGGACCACGCAGGGTCTTGTGGGTGGTGGTGGTGACCACGTCGGCGAAGGGGATCGGGTTGGGGTACAGGCCGGCGGCGACCAGGCCGGCGACGTGGGCCATGTCGACGAACAGCAGCGCACCGACCTTGTCGGCAATGGCGCGGAAACGTGGGAAGTCGAGGGTTTTCGAGTAGGCGGAGAAACCGGCGACGATCATCTTCGGCTTGTGCTCGACCGCCAGGCGCTCGACTTCATCGTAGTCGATCAGGCCGGTATTGGTGTCGATTCCGTACTGAACGGCGTTGTAGAGCTTGCCCGAGGACGACACCTTGGCGCCATGGGTCAGGTGACCGCCGTGGGCCAGGCTCATGCCCAGGATGGTATCGCCGGCCTGCAGCAGCGCCAGGTACACGGCACTGTTGGCGGAGGAGCCGGAGTGCGGCTGGACGTTGGCGTAGTCGGCACCGAACAACTGCTTGGCGCGTTCGATGGCCAGGGCCTCGACCTTGTCCACGTGCTCGCAGCCACCGTAGTAGCGCTTGCCCGGGTAGCCTTCGGCGTACTTGTTGGTGAGGCCACTGCCCTGGGCCTGCATCACACGCTTGCTGGTGTAGTTTTCCGACGCGATCAGTTCGATGTGATCTTCCTGGCGCTGCTCTTCGGCATTCATGGCGGCCAACAGTGCGTCATCGTAACCCTGGATCTGGTCTTGCTTGCTGAACATCGCGTCTCTCCCAGCGGCAGTGCGCCATTTCTTTTTGGTGGGGCACAGCTATTCGGTGGTGCCCTTTGATAGCGATGGTATGACCGGCGCAGACGCGTCAAATGCCTACGCACGCCTTGCAAGGGTGCGTTTACGACATGGTCGTGGCGCGATCGAATAAAGGAGGGCCGGCCCCCCGCAAACCACGGGTGCCACTCGGTCCCTGCAGGAACCTATACCCCTGTGGGAAACCTCAACCCCCGCAGGGGCCGGATTTATCCGCGAACCGGTCCTGGAGATCGCTAAACGCTTCGCGGATAAATCCGACTTCCACAGGGACAGGGCGGCTTCCACAATGGCCGCTCCAGGCTTTTGATTGAATGGTTTTTTCCTACGGAAACTGTGCCTGTGCGCTGACGTCGATTCTGGTTACAGTGCAGGTCGTAAACGACCATAAGGACCGGGCCATGACCGACAAGAGCCAACAATTCGCCAGCGACAACTATTCCGGTATCTGCCCCGAAGCCTGGACCGCCATGGAACAGGCCAACCATGGCCACCAGCGCGCCTATGGCGACGACGAGTGGACCCAGCGTGCCGCCGACGGTTTCCGCAAGTTGTTCGACACCGACTGCGAGGTGTTCTTCGCCTTCAACGGCACCGCCGCCAACTCCCTCGCCCTGTCGTCGCTGTGCCAGAGTTACCATAGCGTGATCTGCTCGGAGACCGCCCACGTCGAGACCGACGAATGCGGCGCACCGGAGTTCTTCTCCAACGGTTCCAAGCTGCTCATCGCGCGCACCGAAAGCGGCAAGCTGACCCCCGATTCCATCCGCGAAATCGCCCTCAAGCGCCAGGACATCCACTACCCCAAACCCCGGGTGGTGACCCTGACCCAGGCCACCGAGGTCGGCAGCGTCTACACCCCGGACGAAGTCCGCGCCATCAGCGCCACCTGCAAGGAACTGGGCCTGCACCTGCACATGGACGGCGCACGCTTCTCCAACGCCTGCGCCTTCCTCGGCTGCACGCCGGCCGAGCTGACCTGGAAGGCTGGCGTCGACGTGCTGTGCTTCGGCGGGACGAAAAACGGCATGGCCGTGGGTGAGGCGATCCTGTTCTTCAACCACGACCTGGCGGAGGACTTCGACTACCGCTGCAAGCAGGCCGGGCAACTGGCGTCGAAGATGCGCTTCCTCTCCGCGCCCTGGGTCGGCCTGCTGGAAAACGACGCCTGGCTCAAGCACGCCCGCCACGCCAACCATTGCGCGCAATTGCTGAGCAGCCTGGTCAAGGACATTCCCGGCGTGGAACTGATGTTCCCGGTGGAGGCCAACGGCGTGTTCCTGCAACTGTCGGAACCGGCGATCGTCGCACTGACCGCCCGGGGCTGGCGCTTCTACACCTTCATCGGCAAGGGCGGCGCGCGCTTCATGTGCTCGTGGGACACCGAGGAAGCGCGGGTAAGGGAGCTGGCGGCGGATATCCGCGAGGTCATGTCCGCCTGAACAACCGCTTGAACGTGGCGCTCCCGTGCAAGACGGGAGCGCCAATAGCGCAACGGACGCTGCCGCGCGCGACCCGCCGCTGCGCAGCGAGCCACACAGTGACTCAGTTCTGCCCGATCGTCCTGGAAATCACGTCCACCGTGGCACTGACCTGCTCCTGGCAACGATCGAGCACCTCACGGTGTTCACGCTGTTCCTCGATTCGCTGGGAGCACAGATTCAGCGCGGTGAGCACCAGCAGTTGCTCACCGATCAACGTGGGAAACTTCTTCTTGGTATCGACCAGGGCGGTCTTGAGCATCTGGGTCGCCTCCAGCAGCGTCTGCTCATGCCCCGCGGGGGCCTTGATCGAGTAGTCCTCGCCGAGGATCGAGATGACGGTCACGCCGTCGTTGCTGGCTCTCATGCGCTCACGGGACCTGCGCTGACACGCTCGACCAGCGCCTGGATACGGGCGGCGGTAGCGCCCTGTTTCTCTTCCTGCTCCATCAGGCTCAACTGCAGGCTTTCGTTTTCATCCTTGGCCCGGGCCAGTTCGGTATTGAGTTGAGCATTGGCGGCCAACAGCTCCTGCTTCTGCTGCACCAGTTCGCTGACCAGTTGCTCCAGTTGGTTGAGGGAAGTCTCCAGCATTTTCTTGATCTCTCGGGCAGTTTCAAAGGGCGCGTACGATAAAGAAAAGCCCCCCGGTTTGCCAGGGAAAAACGCTCGCAAAGCCTTGATTTTACTGGCACGGGACTTCTCTTCGCCCCATAGGGACTGCGATTGGCGAAACATGTTCCGAACCTTCCGTCGCAAAGCCGCGACTGCGACAAATCCGCGCAGCGCCCTTTAGACTTTAGTCGTAGGACCGATAAGTCAGGTAGAGCTTCATCCAAAAGGCCGCACGGAACGCGCTTCTCTCAGGAAACATCATGTCCCTACGCACAATGAACATCGCTCCGAGAGCGTTCCTCGGTTTTGCCATCATTGGCACACTCATGCTGATTCTGGGCGTGTGTTCGCTGATCCAGATGAGCAAGATCCGTGCAGCCGCCGAGCAACTCACCAGCAACAGCGTGCCCAGTATCAAGACCCTGGACGAGTTCACCCAACTGACCCTGCGCCTGCGGGTGCTCTCCTATCGCCTGCTGACCAATCGCGAGCCGGATATCCAGGCCAAGACCCTGGAACTGTTCGCCCAGCGCAACCAGCAGATCGACAGTGCCCGTGCGGTTTACGAAAAACTGATCGTCAGCCCCGAAGAGCGGGCGGCCTACGAGCAGTACGGGCAACTGCTCGGGCAGTACCGGCAGATCGAAGAGCGCATGAAGAACCTGTCGCGCAACAATCAGATGGCCGAGCTGACCGCCCTGCTCAACAGCGAATTGCTCACCAACTCCGAGCAGATCAACGCCGTACTCAACCGCCTGCTGGAGATCCTCAACCAGCAGACCAACGACAACAACCAGCAGGCGCGCGAACAATACGACGCGGCCTTCAACCTGGTGGTGATCCTGCTGCTGCTCGCCACCACCCTGACCTGCCTGTTCGCCTGGCTGCTGACCCGCAGCATCACCCAGCCGATCGCCCAGGCCCTGAACGCCGCCGAGCATATCGCCGAGGGCGACCTGACCCATCCGATCGTGGTCGACGGCACCGACGAGGCCGGCCGCCTGCTGCAGGCCATGCTCAAGATGCAGCAGAAACTGCGCGACACCCTGCAGCGCATCTCCGGCTCGGCGACCCAGCTGGCCTCCGCCGCCGAGGAGCTGAACAGCGTCACCGAGGAAAGCGCCCGCGGGCTGCAGCAGCAGAACAATGAAATCGAACAGGCGGCCACCGCGGTCAACGAGATGACCAGCGCGGTGGAAGAAGTCGCGCGCAATGCCGTGAGCACTTCCGAAGCCTCGAAAAACGCCACCGCCTCGGCCGGCGACGGTCGCGACCTGGTACAGGAAACCGTCAGCGCCATCGAACGCATGAGCAGCGACGTGCAGAGCACCGCGACGCTGATCGGCAACCTCGCCGACGAGTCCCGGGATATCGGCAAGGTGCTGGACGTGATCCGCGGCCTGGCCGACCAGACCAACCTGCTCGCGCTGAATGCGGCGATCGAGGCGGCCCGGGCCGGGGAAGCCGGGCGTGGTTTTGCCGTGGTCGCCGATGAAGTACGCGCACTGGCCCACCGCACCCAGCAGTCGACCAGCGAGATCGAACGGATGATCGGCAGCATCCAGGGCGGTACCGAACAGGCGGTGGACTCGATGCGCAACAGCACCGAGCGCGCCGAATCGACCCTGAACATTGCCAAGGGCGCAGGCCTGGCGCTGGACACCATCAACAGCGCGATCGTCGAGATCAACGAACGCAACCTGGTGATCGCCAGCGCGGCCGAGGAGCAGGCCCAGGTGGCCCGCGAGGTGGATCACAACCTGGTGAACATCCGCGACCTGTCGGTACAGTCGGCCACCGGTGCCGGCCAGACCAGCGCGGCGAGCAACGAGCTGGCGCGCCTGGCGGTGGATCTCAACGGGTTGGTGGCGCGGTTCAGCCTGTAAACCGCGGCGCGCCCTTCGCGGGCAAGCCACGCTCCTACAGGATCGAGTCGTTCAAAAATGCAATGAACGACGCAACCCTGTAGGAGCGTGGCTTGCCCGCGAAGAGACTCACACCGCCCTCAATCAGTACTCGATCCGCACATCGCCCTTCGGCACGCTGCAGCACGACAGGATGTAGCCCTCGGCCACGTCCTCGTCGGTGATCCCGCCGTTGTGCTCCATGTCCACCTCGCCGCCCAGCTTGAGCACCTTGCAGGTCCCGCAGATGCCCATGCCGCAGGCCTTGGGAATCATCAGGCCCAGCTTGGCCGCCGCCGCGTGCACGGTTTCGCCCGGTGCCACGCGAATGCTCTTGCCGGTGGCGGTGAACTCCACCTGGTGCAGGTCGGCCGCATCCACCGGAGGTGCGTCGGCGGCCTGTTCGGCCTGCTCCACCGCATCGGCCCGGGCTTCCGGCGGCGTCGCGCCAAAGGATTCCTCGTGGTAGCGGCTCATGTCGAAGCCCGCCGCCTCCAGCAGACGCTTCACCGCGTTCATGTACGGTGTCGGGCCGCAGCAGAACACTTCGCGCTCGAGGAAGTCCGGCGCCATCAGTTCCAGCATCTTGTGGTTCAGGTAGCCGCGATAGCCAGCCCACGGCTCGCCCAGGCCGTGTTTTTCACAGATCAGGTGCAGGCTGAAGTTGTCGATCCGCGACGCCATGTGTTCCAGCTCGCGGTGATAGATGATGTCCTTGGGCGACCGGGCGCTATGGATGAACACCATGTCGACGTTGCCGTTGGTATCGTAGAACCAGCGGGCCATGGACATCACCGGCGTGATGCCGACGCCACCGCTGAGGTACAGCACCTTGGGGCTGGGGAAGTCGATGGCGTTGAACAGGCCCACCGGACCGTGCACCGCCAGTTCCTGGCCCTCGTGCAGGGTGTCGTGCAACCAGTTGGACACCTTGCCGCCCGGCACCCGCTTGATGGTCACCGAGAAGCTGTAGGGCACCGACGGCGAGCTGGAAATGGTGTAGGAGCGCATGATCTGCTGTCCTTCGATTTCCAGCTCCAGGGTGACGAACTGCCCCGGCTTGAAAAAGAACATGATCGGCTGATCGGCCATGAAGCAGAAGGTGCGCACATCCCAGGTTTCCTGGATGACCTTCACACAGCGCACGATATGCCGACCATTGGCCCAGGTCTGGGTCGTTACCGGATTCAGGAAGTTGTTCGACATGTTGTTCTCCACCGCTGACTGTCAGCTCTTATGGTGGCGATTCTGCGCAAGGCCCAAGCGCCCCGTTTACCTATTCGCGACATTGGCATGCTTATCGCGACCAGCCCCTAACGACGGGTGCTTGCGCGTCGGGAACGGATTCGGCCGTGTCGCCCATGGATAAGGTCCTGGTCGCTGCCAGCCCCACACTCCGTCGCAAATGATCCGCTGTATTTCTGTCTTGCGTCGCAACCGTGTGGTCCGAACCTGCTGCATCGACCACTTAGCCAATATTCGTCGGCCACACCGCATGGCCATGAGGACCTGAACGATGGACAACACCACCACCCTGAGCCTGGGCGACCCACTGGAGCCCGCACGCAAGGCCACCGCACAGATGCTGCAGGAACGTGAGCGGACCTTCTCCCTGCCACAACCGTTCTATTCGGATGACCGCCTGTTCGAAATCGACATGCAGGAGATCTTCCACAAGGAATGGCTGATCGCCGGCATGACCAGCGAGATCCCGACCAAGGGCAACTACCTGACGCTGCAGATCGGCAAGAACCCGATCATCGTCATCCGCGGCGCCGACGGCGTGGTCCACGCCTTCCACAACGTCTGCCGGCACCGCGGCTCGCGCCTGTGCACCGGCGAAAAGGGCAAGGTCGCCAAGCTGGTCTGCCCCTACCACCAGTGGACCTACGAACTCGATGGCCGCCTGCTGTTCGCCGGCACCGAGATGGGTGCCGACTTCGACATGAAGCAGTACGGCCTCAAGCCGGTCAACGTGAAAACCGCCGGCGGCTATATCTTCATCAGCCTGGCCGAGAACCCGCCACCGATCGACGAGTTCCTCAGCACCCTGAGCCACTACATGGAACCCTACGACATGGAGAACACCAAGGTGGCGGTGCAGACCACCTTGATGGAAAAGGCCAACTGGAAGCTGGTGATCGAAAACAACCGTGAGTGCTACCACTGCAACGGCTCCCACCCGGAACTGCTGAAAACCCTGCTGGAATGGGACGACGTCACCGACCCGCGTGCCGACCAGGCGTTCAAGGACCACGTGGCCGCCTCCGCCGCCGCCTGGGAAGCCGAGAAGATCCCCTATGCCCACGCCAGCTTCGGCCTGCGCAACCGTATCGTGCGCATGCCGCTGCTCAAGGGCACCGTATCGATGACCATGGACGGCCAGCAGGGCTGCAAGAAACTGATGGGCCGGATCAAGAACCCGGACCTGGGCTCGATGCGCATCCTGCACCTGCCGCACTCGTGGAACCACTGCATGGGCGACCACATCATCGTGTTCACCGTGTGGCCGATCAGCGCCCAGGAAACCATGGTCACCACCAAGTGGCTGGTGCACAAGGACGCGGTCGAGGGTGTCGACTATGACGTGGCGCGCATGCGTCAGGTCTGGGATGCCACCAACGACCAGGACCGTCGCCTGGCCGAGGAAAACCAGCGCGGCATCAACTCCGTGGCCTACCAGCCCGGCCCGTACTCGAAGACCTACGAGTTCGGCGTGGTCAACTTCATCGACTGGTACAGCGAGCGCATGCTGAGCAACCTGGGGGCAGAGCCTGCACCATACCTCAAGGGCGTGCCGGTTAACGGCTAAGGGCAAAAGCTTCGCGGGCAAGCCCGGCTCCTACAGTACCCCATCGTTCACCTCATTGGTGTACGACACCAGACTGTAGGAGCCGGGCTTGCCCGCGAAAGCGCCAGACCGGCCTACCCCGCCCACGACAACACCACAGGACTTGCTGGCCCTAGTGATGATTGTTCCCACGCTCTGCGTGGGAATGCCTCTCTCGACGCTCGGCGTCCGCTCTTGTGACGCAGAGCGTCACGGGCGGCGCTCCCACGCAGAGCGTGGGAACGATCAATAACCCCCGCTCCTGCCAAACCCTACCCGTTCGACGTCCAGCGCACCGAACCATCCTCGCCGATGAACTCCTCGATGATGTTCGCGCCACTCAGCCGCACCCGCGCAAACCCATTGAGCACCCGCTCCGGATAATCCGGGTCACCGGCATTGCGCGTCTCGGAGAACAACACCCGCTTGTTGCCATCCAGCTCGCTGGTCACGCCATAGGGGATGGCCCCGTGCCCGGCGCAACGCGCCTTCAACCCGTTCAATTCGGCATAGACGATGCCGTTGTGCAGGTGGCCCCAATACCAGTAGTCCGGCACCCGCCCCAGGGCATCGCAAACCTGTTTGTACAGGCCGTTCGGGTTGTGCCCGGTGATATCGAAGCCCTGGTGGTGACTGAGCACCAGCAACCGGTCGCGCTTGGGCAAGGTCTTCATCCAGTCGATCTGCTGCGGGTTCAGGGTGCCGTCCATGTACAGGTTCAGCGGCTTGGAGGCATAGGCCGAATCCAGCCCGACGATCAGCCAGTCATCGTTGTACAGGGCGAAATAGCTGGTGCCCTGCTGCACCGGGAAGCGCGCATTGAGCTCGGCGAAATAGCCGTGGGCACCGCTGTACATTTCGTGGTTGGAGTTGAGCGTGAAGGCGCCGTGCTTGCCCATCGGCCAGCCGGCCATGTCGACATCCTCCTCGGAGCCGGTACCGGCGTAGTAGACGTCGCCCAGGTGAATGGTGAAATCGGCCTGGACCCGACTCATCTGGTTGGCCACGCTGACCGCCGGCGCATGGCTGTCGAACGGCCCCGTGCCCCAGTCGCCGGCAATCGCCAGGCTGACCTCGTTGTCGATCATCATCACCATCGGCGTGGTGGCGAACGTGGCGTGATGGCGCAGGTTCTCGATCCACTTGATCAGCGCCTCGCTCCACAGCAGGTCCAGCAGTTCCCACTTGCGACAACCGAGCAGCGTGCCGTCCTTGAGTACCCGGGTCGGCAACTCCGCCTCCGAGGTCGGCAGCGCCTGGGCATGGCCCAGGTGCAAGATCGACAGGCCATGGGCCAGTTCCCAGGGTACCGCCGGCTCGTCGCTCGGCAGGTCGCCGTGCGCCAGCACGTAATGGGCCTGGTCATGCCCGCGTTGCAGCAGTTGCTGGATCGCCTGGAATTCCTCCGGCTCGATATCGCTGATCAGTTTCTTCCACGACAACTCCAGCCGGGCCTTCAAACCGCTGAGCCGGATCTGGATCTTCGCCAGCTCATGTTCCAGATGGTGCAGGTTCATGGCGCTCTCCCTACAAGGTTTTCATGAATTCGATCAGCGCCCATTTCTCGGCGTCGGTCAGTTGGGTGCCATACAGGTGACCACCGTTGTGGTTGCCTTCCAGGCGGGTGTCGTACTTGAAGTAGGTCGGTGCCTGTACCTGCGGCCCGCTGGTGACGAAGCCGACCTTGACCGGGTCGTACACATCCGAGCCGGTGCTGAAGGTCACCGGACGCTTGTCCGGGGTCTGCAGCAGGTCCCACAGGCTCGGTACCGAGCCGTTGTGCAGGTACGGCGCACGCATCCAGATGCCATCGGTGGGGGTGTTGCTGTAGCTCTGGGTCTTGCGGTAGGCGCCGAAGTCGAACGGCGGCTTCTTGAAGCCGTGGAACGCCTGCACCAGGCCGGTAGTGAAGGAGTTCAGGCGATGCGGGTCGGTGCCCAGGGTGTCGATGGGAACGGTGACCTGGCCGGTGTCGGCCTTGCCGAACTCATGGCAACCGGCACAGTTGCTGGCCCACAGCGGCTTGCCCTGGGCGACCCGCGCCTGATCCAGGGCGAACGGCCAGGCCGGCGGCCGGGTGCCGAGCAGCCAGTTGGTGACCCGGTTGAAACTCTCCGGCAGCACCGACTGCGGCGTCGCGCCCACGGCCATGGCCGCCGCGTAGTTGCGCTCGTGGATATTGTTGTTATTACCGTCCCAATGCAGGTACAGCGACTCGCGCGGTTTCTGGTTCCAGATCTGCGGCAGGTCGACGGTGCCGATGGTCGAGTCGTCCGGGAAGCCGAACACCACCATCTTGGTCGGGTTGAACGTGTCGGTACGCCCAGGCCCCTGGGCCGGCCGCAGTTTCTGCCAGGCATAGCCCTGCTTCTGCTTGAGCAGCGCGCTCTTGGCCATCGGGATGATCAGATAGCGGTTGTACAGCTTCTCGAAGAAGCCCAACTGGAACTTGGCGTTGATCGCCGCCATCACCGCGTCGGCGGTGAATTTCGGATCGCTGGCGCAGTCGTAGGCGAACCACTGGAAGGCCTGCAGTTGCAGGGTATTGGCCGGTGCCGTGGCCAGTGGCCGGGCGACGTCGTCGGCCGCGGCGCGATAGGAACCGGTGTGGCACAGGGCGCAGTTGGGCTCCACGGTCGGGTAGCCGATCTGCCGCTTGGCCATGCCGATCGGCAGGTCGCGGCCGTTCTCGTAGAGAAAGCCGAACGACTCCCAACCCCCACCCGGCCTGGGCATTTTCTCCGGGCACATCTGTGGCAGCACGGAGAACAGGTAGTAGGGAATCCGTGCCTCGATCCCCAGGCCAATAGCGGCGTACTTGAAATGGTCCTCGTCGGCGGCGAACTTCTCCTCGGGCACCACCCGCAGCATGTTGTACCAGGTCTGGTAGCCAATGAAGCCCAGCACCAGCAGGGTGACCAGCAGGCCGACCCGGAAGCTGTGGCGTTGCCAGCGCACCGCCCAGCCGTGGCACCAGGCATGCCAGCCATCGACCAGCAGGGCCCAGGGCCGGGTTGCCGGCGGGCTGCCCAGGTAAAGGGTGATGCCCAGCAGCAGGAACATGCTCAGGTCGCCATAAAGCATCGGCACGAACACCGACGGCGTGGTGCTGGTCTGGATCAGGTAGATCCAGAACGCCACGGCGATCAGCCGGCTCAGTACGCAGAGCCAGGAGTTGATCGGAAAGCGCCGGGCGTTGAAACCCGAAGGCATGTAGAACAGGCTGATGCCCACCAGCAGCATGCCGGCGTTTTCCAGCCAGGGGTCCGACAGCACCGGTGGCAGGCCGACCACCGAGGTCAGCAGCGCCGGAGCGAAAAGGGCCGGCAGTGCGAACACCATGTTCATCACGATGCCGAGCCAGATGAAGCGTTGATACCAGCGGATGTAGTTATCCATGTCACCCTCTATCTGCAAATCCATGCCTATCGGGCCACCGCTGCCCCCCTGTAGGAGCCGGGCTTGCCCGCGAAGCTTTTAACGATCTCAAGGGCCATTTCGCGGGCAAGCCCTGCTCCTACAGGTTCGATGGCATATTCAGAACGGGCTCATCATCCCAGCGCGGTCTTCTCCAGGTGCGCCAGGATCAGCGGATACACATCGACCACCGCGTTCTTGCCGAAGATGCAGTCGATATGGCCGTAACCGGGCACCACATGCCGGCTGTACAGCTCCGGACCATGCATCTGCACCAGCCGCTCGTAGGTCTTCTCGGTGCTTTGCGGCAGGTAGCACTGGTTGTCCGCACCGCTGATGAAGCAGATCGGCAGATCCAGGCGGTCGAAATGCGGCATGTAGACGTCGTGGCCCTTGAAGTCCACCAGGTGGCCCTTGCGACAGATCAGCGCCAGGTGTTCGAAGGTCTCGATGTTCGACTCGCCGAACAGCTCATGCAGGTTGTCGTGCAGGGTCTCGTTGAGGGTGTCGTGCCGGTACAGCGAGGCATACATGAAGGTGATCCGGTGACAGACCGGGTTGGTGCAGTAGCCCTGGGCCTCGATCCTCGCATAGACGTTGAGGGCCTTGTCGTAGAGCTTGTTGAACCAGCTTTCCTTGCTGTCGGCATAGGCGGTCAGCGACTTGATGCCCACCGTATCCAGTACCCCCGGCAGATGCAGGCCGGCCTTGATCCCGGTGGCCGTGGCCACCACCGTGTCGGCGGCGATCTGCGAGCAGACCACCGAACGTACATGTTCCAGCCCCGCCAGCAGCGCCATGAAGAACGTCGTGGCGCCGTAGCAGTGCACCACGCACTGCACGTCCGCCGCGCCGGTGGCCTGGCGGATCTGCGCGATGGCGGCCTTGAAGTCGTACTGGGCGATCTGGTCGCCGTTGCATTCCTGCTTGCTCGCCGGCAGCAGGATGCTGACGCGAAAGTCCAGCAGCCAGACGTCATAGTCGTGCTTGCACAGGTACTCCAGCAGGTTGGTCTGGATGGTGTCGGTGGAGAAGATGTTCGAACCCACGCCGAGGCCGTGCACCAGCATCACCGGGCCCTTGCTGCCGGCCTGGTAGCGGGTCAGGCGCAGTTGCACCCGATCCTCGGTCTCGAAGAAATGCACCGTGGGCACCGGCGCATCCAGCGGCCGCTTGTGCCGCGGTGGCGCATCCGGGTTGAAGTAGATATCGCCGGCGAAGACCCCGCCGTAGCTTTCCCAGAGAATCCCGGCGAAGAACTTGCCGAAGCGCGCCAGGGCCTCGATGCGTTCGCGCTCGTTACGCGCGTTGAGCACCTTCATGGTGGTCATCTGCTTGGCGAAGTCAGCCGGCTTGATGTGCATGACCCCGGAACCGATCACCGCGCCGGTCTTGTCCGGGCCTTGGTAGAGGGTGACATAGAGGGTGCTGGTGTCCGGCCAGATATTGAGCAGGCCATGGTCCTCGGGGACGGTCTTGAAGGCACTGAAGTAGTAGTCGCGGCCGTCCTCGGCGGTCAGCTTCATGTCGTAGTTCATGTGCCGTACGCCGACCTGCTGCTCATATTGCTCGAACAGGTTGAATACACCGTTGCTGGCGGTCAGCGGGTACGGTGACAGCGCCGGGGCATCGAGGGTACCGACCAGGGTGGCGGCGTGCTGGGGCTCCCTGATCATCCGGTCGAGGTCGTTCGCGGTGATGGTCAGGGTGAACTCGATGGGCGAGTTCTGCGCCTCGCCGCGTTTCGCCGCCGCCTCGTAGACCTTCAGGTCGGTGCCCTGGGGCTGGGTGAAATCCCTGGAGAAGTAGCCCTTCATGGTCTCGGTGAAGTGCACGCCGAGGGTCGAAGGCGCCACCGGCTTGCGCGGAGCCGAGGGCAGGCTGTAGTCGATGACCCAGCCGCGGTCGGCCGCCAGCAGGCTCATGTTGCGTTCGCTGACCGCGGAAATGGTCAACAGCGGATTGACCGCCAGGGAGGTCGGGATCACCGCGCCGTCGGCCACGTACAACCCCGGGTACACCTCGCTGCCACTGACGCCGCTGAACACCTGGCCCTTGTGGTTGACCACCCCCTGCCCGGCATCCTCGCCCATCACGCAACCGCCCAGCGGGTGCACCGAGACGATGCTGTGCCGCAGCAGCTTGGTCCAGATCGGGTTCGGCACCCAGACCCCGCCCAGGGCCTTGGTCGACTGGTGCAGGCGTTCGTTGCCCAGCTTGAAGTTCTCCTGCTCGCCGACACCCGGCCAGTCGATGCGCAACTGGTCCTTGTCATCGAGCACCATGCGCCCCTTGCCGTCGTCATGGCTCATGATCAGGTAGGTCTGCATGTTGTGCAGCGCGCCATGGTACGGGCCACGCAGGAAACTCTCGGCCTCGCGGGCCTTGTAGTGCAGTTCGGCGCTGACACCCTTCTCGGTCGCCTCGCCGATCAGTTCGGCGAAACCGGCCATCGCCGGCACCATCGGCCGCCCCAGCGCCCCCGGGATCGAGCCTTCCTCGATCACCATGTGGCTGCGCCAGTCGCCCTCGTTGCGCATGTCGATGATCGAGGTGATGCAGGGGCCGACCGGCTGCAGGTCCTTGGCCGAATGGCTGCCGAAGCCGATGCCGTTGATGGTCTGCCCGCAGTTGTGGCCGAACCCGAGGATGTCGCCGTTGCCGCTCATGTTCTCGCCGAGCTGGTTGGACAACGACAGGCCCTTGTTGCGCGAACGCAGCAGGATCTCCGTGGAGCCCAGGGTGCCGGCGGACAGCACGACGATATCGGCCTTGACGAACAGGGTCGGTGCAGAGAATTTCTCGCGACCGCTGTCCAGGTACTGGAAGTGCACGATCCAGCCATCGCCGTCGCGCTCCAGATGACGTACCTCGGCCTGGCAGAAAATCTCCGCGCCATGGTTCCAGGCGTCCGGCAGGTAGTTCATCAGGGTGGTGTTCTTGGCCTTGTTGTTACAGCCCGAGACGCAGTCGCCACAGTGGTTGCACGGCAGTTGCTCGACACCGACGTGGTTGAGGTTGCCGGGCAACGGGTCGAAGGTCACGTTGATCGGCGGCGTATAGAAATGCGTTTTCTCCTGCAGGTAGTCCGCCGACTTGCGATTGGCTTCCAGCTTGTCCAGGGACGGGGCGGAGGCCGGATAGGGGTTGGGCTTGAGCATCTCGCGCGCCAGTTCATAGCCTTTGGCGAGCAGCGTGTCGCGGTGCTCGCGCACCGCCTGGGGCCAGCGCGGATCCTCGAAGACCCCCGGCTCCGGTTCCAGGGACACGTTGGCGTTGATCAGCGACGTGCCGCCCAGGCCACAACCGACCACCACGTTCTGCTGAGCGTTGACGTGCAGGTCGTAGAGGCCGGTGCGCGAACCGATATGCCCGTCCGGGTCATGCACCTGCAATTCCTCGGTCGCCGCGATCATGGTGTTGGGGTACTCGCCCGGGCGGATTTCCCGCCCCCGCTCAAGCAGGCACACGCGCTGGCCGGCGCGGGACAGGCGCGACGCGGCGATGCCGCCGCCGTAGCCGGAGCCGATCACAATGACGTCGTAACGCTCCTTGATGGCACTGATGGGTGTGGAAATCCGGGTCATGGTCGTTTCCTCTCAGGGTCCTGGCCGGGCCACTCTGCGGTGGTCGCAACCGGGACAGACGGTGATGCAACGAACAAACGCGCACACGGGCTCGGCGTGTGAACGGCTGATGACGGCAGGCCGGGGCGACGCTATAGGCGCGCGCGCTGATTGATCGCGTGGCGATGGATACGTCGGGGAATCAGGGCGCTGGTGCGGGCCGCGGCGCTGCTGGCGGAGAGCGGCGACGGGCGGGAGTGAGATTGGCGACCCATCGAGCGTTCTCCCTGAACCTGGAATGGATACGAGTAAGGCTGTGTCCTTGTGCCATTAGTGAAGACTTTCACCGGAGGGGTGTCAACGAACCCCCTTAGAACTGTATGAAATTTGATCTATAGCGTTGAATGCTATGAAAACCGGGGCCTGCGGCGCTTGGCGAACAACTTATCCACAGAGCGACCCACAGCAAATGTGGGAAACTGCCGATTTCCATCGCCCCGCTCGCGGGTGAATGTGAATGAAATCCGTGACTTATCCGGAAAGGGCGACTTCACGGAGCATTGATCGTTTTTTGACCAAACCCCTGTAAGCCTCATATTCCGGTGGCTGTAGCCGATCGCAAACATCTTATCCACAGAAAGGCCAACAGACTTTGTGCGCAACTCTCGAAGAGCGTCAAGCGATTGTGGAAAACCGCTGAAAACCACGAAAAACAAAGCGTCCAGCGGCCTGGGCCGAAGAAAATCGCCATATCGATCATTTTTTGAACAAATCCTTGAACGCCTTGTAAAACAAGGGATACATCAGATAGCGAACAACTTATCCACAAAAGCGCCAACAGACTTTGTTGAAAAAACCAAGGTTCACGCCAATGCCCAGCGCCCCTTATCCACATGAAAAAGCCAAGGAAAACCGCTGGTTATGCTGGTAATTTTTCGTACGACCGGCTGCAGACGTTGATTTCAGCTGGCTGCAGCGATGCGCGAACACGTTATCCACAGATCGGCCAACAGCCTCTGTGGACACTTGCGCAAATATTCCTGCAAGGAGGTCTGAATGGCGCTACCGGACCTTGAGCTACACTCCTTGGCACAGCGCGCCTTGTTCTTGCAGTAAAGGTGTCTTGGCCTGATGCATTGACTCGAGGATATCCGGCATGGTGCGATCCCCATGTGGCCGCTTGCGCTATTTTCCGTAGCGCCCTGTCGCCTGCCCGGCGCCGGTTTGACCCTGATCGAGCTGCTGGCAACCCTGGCGACGGTGACCTCTGCGCTGGGCCGCGATCGCAGGGCCGGTGGGGACGTCGTGTATGGCGTCCGAACCCGTGCGCAGGGCCTGAGCATGCACCCGCCACTCGCCGCTCTGCTGGCCCTGGCGGCCCTGTTCAACGTGAGCAGTGGCCTGGCCAACTGCTTCCAGGACGCCGGTGAGCGCTATCGCATCGATCCGCTGCTGCTCTACGCCATCGCCCAGGTCGAGTCGGGGCTAAATCCCCGGGCGCGCCACGACAACCGTGATGGCAGCCGGGACATCGGCCTGATGCAGATCAACAGCCGCCACCTGCCGGCCCTCGCCGCCTTCGGCATCGCCGAGCGCAACCTGCAGGAAGAGCCCTGTACCAGCGTGATGGCCGGAGCCTGGATTCTCGCCCGCTTCGTCCAGCGACTGGGCTACGGCTGGCAGGCGGTGGGCGCCTACAACGCCGGCACCGCCAGCGAACGCGATGCCCGCCGCGAACGGTATGCGCAACAGGTGTGGGCGTACTACGCCAAGCTGCTGGAGCGGCGTCGGGCCGGCGCCCTGCGCAGCGGAACCCGGCCATGAGACAGTCCGATGCGCGGGTCCTCAGCCATGGCCAGTTGCGCCACCTGCGGCTGCAGGCGGCCAACCTCGAGTGCGGTCAGCGCACTACGCCTTCCTCGATCAGCAACTTGAGGATCGCCTCGGCTCCCGCTTCGGCACTGACGCCCTTGAGCACCTGCCCGCCGCCGCCACTGGCCTTGGCCGTGGCCGCCTTCATCCGGTCGGCACCGCTCTTCGCCTTGATCACCTTCAACCGCTTGGGCCGTGGCTTGGCCGGCTGCAGCTGGGCACTGGTGAACAACTCGTCCTCCAGCACCTCCACTTCCTCGGCCTGCAGCACCCCGCGCTGCGCCGGGCCATAGGCGCTCTGCCGTGGCTTGGGCGCGGCGTTATCCACCGTGGCGAGAAACGGCAAACGCACCTTCAGCCGCCGCCGCTGACCGCGGGGCAAGGCCTGCAGTACCTGGGCCACGCCAGCCGTGATCGACTCGACCTCGGCCAAACCCACTACCAGCGGCCAACCGAGGTTTTCCGCCAGCAGGAACGGCAACATCCCCGAGCCCTCGCCGGTTTCCGCCTGGCTGCCGGTGAGCACCAGCTGGGCACCGACGTCGCGCAAGTAATCGGTCAGTACCGGCAGCGCATCGGCGCCGGCCGGCTGCTCGAGCACCCGCATCTCCGACAGGCCCATGCCCAGGTAGGCACGCAGGGCCGGCTCGGCGACATCGCCGGCATGCACCACCTGCAAGTTATCCCCAGCCAGTTGCAGGCCCAACTCCACCGCCCGGGCATCCTGCTCGGCGCGACGGGCGCGGCCGGAGGTCGGGTGGGCGCCAATCGATACCAGGCTGATGACATTCGTGTTCATGAACTTACCCCCACCTTAGGCCGCATCGCGCTTGGCGCCATTGCGATATGCCGTCACCGCGGCGATCAGCGCGCGGCAGATCTCGTTGCTGTCGCCGATCACCGACAGGTCGGCGCGCTTGATCATGTCGCAGCCCGGATCGAGGTTGATCGCCACCACCTTGTCGCAGGCACCGATACCCTGCAGGTGCTGGATCGCCCCGGAAATGCCCACGGCGACATAGACCCGCGCGGTCACCCAGGTACCACTGGCCCCGACCTGCCGATCGCGGGTCATGAAACCATCGTCCACCGCCACCCGCGAAGCGCCTTCGGTGGCGCCCAGCGCCGCCGCCGTCTCGTGGAACAGCGGCCAGTCCTGGACGCCGTTGCCGCCGGAGAAAATGAACTCGGCCTCGGCCATGGGAATCGCCGCCGGGTCCACGGCCACTGCGCCGAGATCCTCGATGCGCGACAGGCTGCGGGCGATGCCTGTGGACAACTCCACGGGCAAGGCTTCGTGACGGGTTTCGCTGACCGGTTCGGCACACTCGGCCGCGGCCAGGATCACCCGGGCCAGCGGTCGTGCCAGGTCCTGCAGGCCGGCACCGGCGCGGCCGATGCACTCGCCGTCCTTGACCTGCCAGACCCGTGTGGCCGGGCGTTCGCCCAGACTGGCGGCGAAACGCCGGCCCAGTTCGCCACCACCGCTGCGGCTGTCCGGCAGCAGCCAGTGGCGAGGATCGAACTGGTTATCCACAGCCCGCAGGCCCTGGACCCGTTGCTCCGGTGAATAACCGTTGAACTCGTCACCCTCGAGCACCAGCAGGCGATCGACACCGGCGGTCGCGAAGGTGCTTTCCTTGTGTTCGCCGAAGACCACGGCCAACACCGCGCCGTCCTTGCCGGCCAACTGATGGGCCAGGCCGAGCAGGTCGCGGTCGTGGCTGCTCAGGCGGCCGCCGACCATGTCCGGCACCACGCAGATGTGGAACGCCGGCTGGGCCACCTGGTGCAGCGGCAGTTGCACCTCGACGCTGGCCGAACGCTTGGTGGTGCCGCCCTGCTGGGCGCCACTGCGGTCGATGCGCTTGATGCCGTTGGGGCCGATGAAACCGACGCCATGGGGGTTCTTGCGGATGACCCCGTTGGGGCCCATCCAGCTGTGTTGCACCGGCTGCATCGCCGCATGCAGCGGATGCAGGCGGTTGCGGGCGATGCGCTCGGCGCGCGGGTCGCGACGGATAATATCGCTCATCAGTGCACCTCCGCAGGTTCACGCTTGGGCGCCGGCTTGCTCGGCTGTGCCTCTTCGAGCAGGGCATCGGCCACCAGCTCGGCCAGGTCCTTGATCATCGGGCGCGGTTCGACCACCCCTTCGAGCATCGCCGTGCATTGTGGGCACCCCACGGCCACCAGCTCGGCGCCAGTCTCGCGGATATCTTCCATGCGCATGTCGGGAATCCGCTGCTTGCCCGGAATGTCGGTGATCGGCGCACCGCCACCGCCGCCGCAGCAGCGGGAACGGAAACCGGAACGCTGCATCTCCCTGACCTCGATCCCGAGGGCCCGCAGCACCTCACGCGGCGCCTCGTATTCGCCGTTGTAGCGGCCCAGATAGCACGGGTCGTGATAGGTCACGCTGTTGCCCTTGTGCTGGCCGATGTTCAGGGCACCGGCCCCGATCAGCTCGGCCATGTAGGTGCTGTGGTGCTGCACCAGGTAGTTGCCGCCAAAGGCACCGTACTCGTTCTTCAGCACGTGGAAGCTGTGCGGGTCGCAGGTGACGATGCGCTTGAAGCTGTACTGGGCCAGGGTCTGGATATTGCGCTTGGCGAGCAGCTGGAAGGTCGCCTCGTCGCCCAGGCGACGGGCCACGTCGCCGCTGTCGCGCTCTTCCAGGCCGAGGACCGCGAAGTCGACCTTGGCCGCCTTCAGCACCTTGACGAAGGCACGCAGGGTGCGCTGGTTGCGCATGTCGAAGGCACCGTCGCCGACCCAGAACAGCACGTCGGTGCTCTTCTTCTCGCCGAGCACGGCGAGGTTCAGGTCGGCCGCCCAATTCAGGCGACCGCCGGGGGCGAAACCGCCAGGGTTGTCGGTGGCGATCAGGTTTTCCAGGACCTCGGCGCCCTTGTTCGGCGTCGCGCCCTTTTCCAGGGTCAGGTGCCGGCGCATGTCGACGATGGCATCGACGTGCTCGATCATCATCGGGCACTCCTCGACACAGGCACGGCAGGTGGTGCAGGACCACAGGGTCTCGGCATCCACCAGGCCGTTGACGATCGGCTGGTGCGGGTTGCCCGCATGTTCACCGATCGGCTTGCCCGGATACGGGCTGCCGGCGAACTGGGCATCGGTGCCGCCGGCGAGGCCGACCACCATGTCCTGAATCAGTTTTTTCGGGTTCAGCGGCTGGCCGGCGGCGAACGCCGGGCAGGCGGCCTCACATTTACCGCACTGCACGCAGGCATCGAAGCCCAGCAGTTGGTTCCAGGTGAAGTCCTTGGGCTTTTCCACACCCAGGGGCGCCTGTGGATCATTCAGGTCCAGCGGCTTGAGGCCGGTGGAGCGGCCGCCGCCGAAGCGTTCGGCGCGGCGGTGCCAGGCCAGGTGCAGGGCACCGGCGAAAGCGTGCTTCATCGGCCCGCCCCAGGTCATGCCGAAGAACAGCTCCGACACGCCCCACAGCACACCGACACCGAGGATCAGCGCCAGCACCCAGCCGCCGAAGTCTTCCGGCAGGATGCCGGCCACCGGCAGGGTGACCAGGAAGAACGAGCCCGAAAACGCCAGCAGGCTTTTCGGCAGGCGCATCCACGTGCCTTTCGACAGCCGCGACGGCGGGTTGCGCCGGCGCCGGTAGACGAAGATCGCCCCGACGAACATCACCGCCGACATCAGCAGCAAGGCGTAGCCGAGAATGCGGTTGTGCAGGCCGAAACCGTGCACCAGCAGCGCCAGGACGATCGACGCCACCGCGCCACCGGCGGTGGCGACGTGGGTATTGGCGATGTATTTGTCCCGCGCTACCACATGGTGCAGATCGACCATGTAGCGCTTGGGCATGGCGAACAGGCCGCCGATCAGATCGACCTTCGACGGTCGGCCGCGGCGCCACATGGCGACCCGCCGCAGCGCGCCGAGGACGGCGAGGCCCAGGGCGGCGAACAACAGGATGGGAAGAAGGGTGTTCAACATGGTGAAGCTCCCAAAGACCTAAGGCCTTGCAAGGGTTAATTGCATGCCAGTGAAGCCATGCACCTACTGGTGGCGAGGAGGGCCCGGTGCCATTCAGTCAGGACCGAACACCATCCCTGTAGGAGCAGGGCTTGCCCGCGAAGCTTTTGGCGACCTCAAGGACGCATTCGCGGGCAAGCCCTGCTCCTACAGGTTACGCGGCGTTTTCGGTATCAAGCCCGCCCCGCACCACAGGTGATGGTGTGATGCCGTCAAAAATCCTTGCACAGACGCAGCGCGTCATAGATCGCCGCATGCGTGTTGCGCTGGGCCACGCAGTCGCCGATACGGAACAGCAGGTAGCCGTCGCCGGACTGGCTCAGGCAAGGCTGCGGCTGGATCGCGAAGAGCGCCTCGACGTCGATCTGGCCCTTGTTGCGCGAACCGTCCTTGAGCCCGTAGTAGAGCGCTTCGTCCGGACGGACGCCGTTCTCCACCACCACCTGGTCGACCACCCGTTCCTCCTTGGCACCGGTGTATTCGTTCTCCAGCACCGCCACCAGCTTGTCGCCCTCGCGGTAGACCTTTTCCAGCATCATGTCGCCGGTCATGATCACTTCCTTGGGGTACATGCTGCGGTAGTAGGTCGGGAACGACGTACCGCCGATCGCCACGCCCGGCTTGATGTCATCGGTGACGATCTCGACCTGGCTGCCCTTGTCGGCGAGGAAGTCGGCCACCGACATGCCGGTGAATTCGCAGATGGTGTCGTAGACCAGCACGTTCTTGCCCGGCGCGACCTTGCCGTCGAGCACGTCCCAACTGCTGACCACCAGCCCTTCGGCGGCACCCCAGTGTTCGTTCTGCTCCAGGTTCGGATGCCCGCCGACGGCCAGCACGACGATGTCCGGACGCAGGTCGAGGATGGTCGCGATGTCGGCGGCGGTACCCAGGCGCAGGTCGACCTTCAGCCGGGCCAGTTCCAGCTGGAACCAGCGGGTGATACCGGCGATCTGGTCACGCTGCGGCGCCTTGGCCGCCGTGGTGATCTGGCCACCGATGCTGTCCTTCTTCTCGAACAGGGTCACGTCGTGGCCCCGTTCGGCCGCCACGCGGGCGGCTTCCATGCCGGCCGGGCCGGCACCGACGATCACCACCTTGCGCTTGGGCCCGGTGGATTTCTCGATGATGTGCGGCACGCCCATGTATTCACGGGAGGTGGCGGCGTTCTGGATGCACAGGACATCCAGGCCCTGGTACTGGCGGTCGATGCAATAGTTGGCACCGACGCACTGCTTGATCTGGTCGACCTGGCCCATCTTGATCTTGGCGATCAGGTGCGGGTCGGCGATGTGCGCGCGGGTCATGCCGACCATGTCCACGTAGCCGCCTTCGAGGATACGGGTGGCCTGGTTCGGGTCCTTGATGTTCTGCGCGTGCAGCACCGGAACCTTGACCACTTCCTTGATACCGGCAGCCAGGTGCAGGAACGGCTCCGGCGGGAAGCTCATGTTCGGGATGACGTTGGCCAGGGTGTTGTGGGTGTCGCAACCCGAGCCGACCACGCCGATGAAATCGAGCATGCCGGTGTCGTCGTAGTACTTGGCGATCTGCTTCATGTCCTCGTGGGACAGGCCGTCCGGGTGGAACTCGTCACCGCAGATACGCATGCCGACGCAGAAATCGTCACCGACTTCCTTGCGCACGGCCTTGAGCACTTCCAGGCCGAACTTCATCCGGCCCTCGAAGCTGCCGCCCCATTCGTCGGTCCGCTTGTTGACCCGCGGGCTCCAGAACTGGTCGATCATGTGCTGGTGCACGGCGGACAGTTCGACGCCGTCCAGGCCGCCTTCCTTCGCACGGCGGGCCGCCTGCGCATAGTTGCCGATCACCCGCCAGATCTCTTCCGGCTCGATGGTCTTGCAGGTGGCGCGGTGCACCGGCTCCCGTACGCCCGAGGGCGACATCAGGGTCGGCCAGTGGTAGCCGTCCCAACGCGAGCGACGACCCATGTGGGTAATCTGGATCATGATCTTGGCGCCATGCTTGTGCATGGCGTCGGCCAGGTTCTGGAAGTGCGGGATGATGCGGTCGGTGGACAGGTTCACCGAGCTCCACCACTGCTGCGGGCTGTCGATGGCGACCACCGACGATCCGCCGCAGATCGCCAGGCCGATGCCGCCCTTGGCCTTTTCCTCGTAGTACTTCACATAGCGGTCGGTGGTCATCCCGCCGTCGGTGGCATACACCTCGGCGTGGGCGGTACTGAGCACGCGGTTGCGGATGGTCAGCTTGCCGATCTGGATCGGCTGGAACATTGCTTCGAAAGCCATGATGCGATCCTCGACTTACAGCGGCTTGACGGTGAACAGGCCATCATCGTGGCCCTCTTCGGAACCGCCATAGACCTGCTCGGCCACGGTGCGGATCTTGCTGCCACGGGCGGCCAGGATCTGGTCCATGGCGCCGGCGAACCAGCCGGTGAACATGTAGTCGACCTTGCGCCCGACCTTGCCGTAGACGTAGACGAACGCCGAGTGCTCGAGCTTGACGCTGGCGGTGCCCTTGTCGAGGTCGATGTCCTGGATCTTGAACAGGCCCCAGCCGCGCTGCGACAGGCGCTTCATGTAGTGTTCGAATACCGCGACGCCTTCCAGGCCGTGGCATTCGGCTTCCTTTTCGCACCAGTGCCAGGCGGACTTGTAGCCGGCCTTGTAGAGAATTTCGGCATAGGCTTCGGCGCCCAGCACTTCTTCGATACCCATGTGGTTGTTGACGAAGAAATGGCGTGGCACGTAGAGCATCGGCAATGCGTCAGAGGTCCAGACACCGGTCTCGCTGTCGACTTCAATGGGCAGTTGCGGGGCGATTTTAGCCATGGGAAACACTCCAGAATTCATTGTTTGCGGCTGGCCGCGTACGCCCTGCGCGACCGGCGCGCAGGGGAAATCAGCAAAAAAAGGACGTCGTCGGGGGTTATTCGCCCCAGACCTCCTTGAGGACGTTGACCCAGTTCTCGCCCATGATCTTGCGCACCACGCGCTCGCTGTGACCGCGCTTGAGCAGGGTCTCGGTGAGGTTGGGGAACTCGCCCACGGTACGGATGCCCAGCGGGTTGATGATCTTGCCGAAGCTGGTCAGGCGGCGGGCGTAGCCCTTGTCGTGGGTCAGGTATTCGAAGAAGTCCTGGCCATGGCCCTGGGTGAAGTCGGTACCGATGCCGATGGCGTCTTCGCCGACGATGTTCATCACGTACTCGATCGCTTCGGCGTAGTCGTCGATGGTCGAGTCGATGCCCTTGGCCAGGAACGGCGCGAACATGGTCACACCGACGAAGCCGCCGTGGTCGGCGATGAACTTCAGTTCCGCATCGGACTTGTTGCGCGGGTGCTCTTTCAGGCCCGAAGGCAGGCAGTGGGAGTAGGTCACCGGCTTCTTCGATTCGAGGATGACTTCCTCGCTGGTCTTGGAACCGACGTGGGACAGGTCACACATGATGCCGACACGGTTCATCTCGGCGACGATCTCGCGACCGAAGCCCGACAGGCCGCCGTCACGCTCGTAGCAGCCGGTGCCGACCAGGTTCTGGGTGTTGTAGCACATCTGCACGATGCCCACGCCCAGTTGCTTGAAGATCTCCACGTAGCCGATCTGGTCTTCGAACGCATGGGCGTTCTGGAAGCCGAAGAGGATGCCGGTCTTGCCCAGTTCCTTGGCCTTGCGGATGTCGGCGGTGGTCCGTACCGGCATCACCAGGTCGCTGTTCTCGCGGATCAGCTTCTGGCTGGCGGCGATGCTGTTGACGGTAGCCTGGAAGCCCTCCCAGACCGACACGGTGCAGTTGGCGGCGGTCAGCCCGCCCTTGCGCATGTCCTCGAACAGTTCGCGGTTCCATTTGGCAATGATCAGCCCGTCGATAACGATGCTGTCGGCGTGTAACTCGGCTGGGCTCATCAGGCTGTCCCCTTTATTGGCAATTCATGCGCCGAATCGTCTGCCGGCGCTTTGGACCCAGCATATGCCCAGGGCCTGTCGGAGCCGGGTGCAAAAACGACAGGGGAATTGCCGAAAGCGTCAATCCGCGACAAAGGGCGTCAAGACAGTAGGCTCCAGCACTTATCGTTGTACGACTATTCTTTGCATTCGGCATGAGACAGAATTGCCGTTTACCGTTCTCCCATCAGCTTCAGGACGCCGTAATGAAATCGATTTTCCTGGCCTTGGCCCTTGTCAGCGTGGGTGTGCATGCGGCTGAAGACACCGACAACTCGCCGTGCGATGCGGTTGCGGACGACCAGCAGACCCTGGAATGCGCCACCTACAACAAGAACACCGCCGATCAGTTGCTCAAGGACAACTTCCAGGCGCTGCTGGATCGGGTGACGTCGCAATACGCCAGCAAGAAGGCCGAGCAGACCGACATCACCGCCAGGCTGCAAAAGGCCCAGCAGCTCTGGACCCAGTCGCGCGACGCCGACTGCGCCATTGCGCCGCTGCCGGCCAAGGTCGGCAGCAAGCAGTACAACATCGACCTGAACGACTGCCTGGCGAGCAAGAGCGACGAACGCTCGGAGTTTCTCGAATCGCTGCTGCAGGAATGACGCGCATGGGCATCGACAGGTCGGTGCCCGGCCCGGGCTGGCCGTTTGCGGCCGGCGCCTTGACAAGCCCCACGACGAAACTTAACTGATAGGCAACCACTCAAGCCCTGAACCGGCTGTACAGGCGAGTCGACCACGATAATCAGAGGATTTTCGTATGCGCTCACTCTCAGCCATTCCGCTGTATGCCCTGCTCATTTTCGTTGCCATCGTGCTGTTCATCGAGGTCGGCCGGCGGGTCGGCGCCCGACACCTGGCCGCCGACCCCGACGGCGCGCGCACCGGCATCGGTGCCATCGAGGGCGCGGTGTTCGGCCTGCTGGCATTGCTGATCGCCTTCACCTTCTCCGGCGCGGCCACGCGCATGGACACCCGGCGCACGCTGATCGTCGAGGAAACCAACGCCATGGGCACCGCCTGGCTGCGCCTGGACCTGCTGCCGCCGGCCAGCCAACCGGCCCTGCGCCAGGCCTTTCGCGACTATGTGGATGCGCGCATCGCCTACTATCGCGACCTCACCGATATCGACCTGGCCAGCCGCGAGAATGCCCGGGCCAGTGCCTTGCAACAGGAGATCTGGAAGCAGGCGATCGCCGGCCTGCAACAGATGCCGACGCCGACCCTGGGCGTCAGCCTGTTGCAGGCGCTCAACGCGATGATCGACATCACCACCACCCGCAGCGTGGCCCTGGAAACCCACCCGCCACTGATCATCTACCTGATGCTGATCGCGCTGACCCAGGTCAGCGCCCTGTTCATCGGCTACGGCATGGCCGGCAGCGCCCGGCACAACTGGTTGCACATCTTCGGTTATGCGCTGGTGATGGTCTGCGTGCTCTACGTGATTCTCGACTTCGAGTTCCCGCGGTTGGGTATCATCCGGGTCGACTACTTCGACAAGATCATGCTGGATTTGCGTAGAAGCATGCATTGACCTCCCCCTGGAAGGCCCCAAACGGGCTACTAAGGATTCAAATGACTATCTGCGGTATCGAAATCAAGGGCAGCGAAGCCATCTTCGCCCTCGCCACCCTGCAGGGTACGAGCCCCGAACATGTTGCAACCCGCGTCAGGAAGATCGCCCTGGACGATGATGACGAAGCTGCCAACGTCAGGGCCTTCGCCAGCCAGTTGCGGGCGTTCGTCGAGGCCAATGGCATCACTCGCATCGCCATCAGGAAACGCAGTAAGAAAGGCGAGTTCGCCGGCGGGCCGACCACCTTCAAGATCGAGGGCATCGTGCAACTGCTGGACCACTGCGAAGTGACGCTGCTGTCGCCGCAGACCCTCAATGCCCAGCACAAGAAGCACGGTTTCGATCTGCCGGGCACGCTGAACAAGTACCAGCACGAAGCCTACAAGGCGGCCTGTGCGGCGCTGCTGAAGAAGTAGCGCCGGGCACCGGCGCACCGCCGGCTCCACAGCACGCCGCTAGACCTTGAGCGCCCGCCGGTCCTCGCGCGGGCACTGGGCAAACCGGGCCCGGTAGCTGCGGGTGAAGTACGACGGCGACTCGAAGCCACTGGCAATGCTCACCTCCAGCACGCTCATGTCGGTCTGGCGCAACAACTGCCGGGCCTTTTCCAGGCGCAGGCCCAGGTAGAAGTTGCTCGGGGTGTCCTTGAGGTGGAGGCGGAACAGCCGCTCCAGCTGGCGTCGTGTCACCTTGATCGACTGCGCCAGCTCCAGCGTGCTCAGGGGCGGTTCCATGTGCTGCTCCATCTCGCCGACCACCTGCACCAGCTTCTTGTTGCTGATGCCGTAACGCGTGGCGATCTGCATGCGCTGGTGGTCCTTGCGCGGGCGAATGCGCCCGAGCACGAACTGCTCCGACACCTGGATCGCCAGTTCCGGGCCATGGGCCTGGCCGATCAGGTCGAGCATCATGTCGATCGACGCCGTACCGCCGGCACAGGTGATCCGCCGACGGTCGATCTCGAACAGTTCCTGGGTCACTTCCAACTGTGGATAGGACTCCTTGAACGCCTCCAGTGCCTCCCAGTGCAACGTCACCCGATGGCCCTCAAGCAGGCCGGCCTCGGCCAGCACCACGCTTCCGGTGTCGATGCCGCCGAGGGTGACACCCTCGCCGTCCAGGCGGCGCAACCAGTGCTCCAGGGCCGGGGTGACGAATTTCAGCGGCTCGAAGCCGGCGACCACCAGCAGGGTCGCACCTTTCTTCAGGGGTTCCAATGCCGCGTCGGCGTTGACCGACATGCCGTTGCTCGCCAGCACCGCGCCGCCATCCGCGCTCAGCACGTGCCAGCGATACAGCTCGCCGCGAAAGCGATTGGCCACGCGCAGCGGTTCGATCGCCGAGATGAAGCCCATCGCCGAAAAACCTGGCATCAACAAGAAATAGAGATCCTGGGACATGGAGCGCACTCGCAAGACGGGTAGCGTTGTCGCTGTGATACGCCAGTTCGCAGGCAGGAGCAATAGCGCTGGTCGCCGCAGTGCAAGAGTCGGTCGCCGTAGGGCGTTTTCAGATCACCCAGGCTGCGTAACTTGAGCATCACCGGCGCATCAGACGCCGGAACCGACAATAACGACCTGCCGAGGATACCCGCATGAAACGACTGATCAGCCGCTGTGCACTCGCACTCACCGGCGCCGCGCTCCTGAACGCCAGCGTGATGGCCGCCGACCAGGCCTCCTGTCAGAACGTCCGCCTCGGCGTGGTCAACTGGACCGACGTGATCGCCACCAGCGCCATGAGCCAGGTGCTGCTCGAAGGCCTCGGCTACCAGGTCAAGCAGACCAGCGCCTCCCAGCAGATCATCTTCGCCGGCATCCGCGACCAGCGCCTGGACCTGTTCCTCGGCTACTGGAACCCGCTGATGACCCAGACCATCACCCCGTTCGTCGACGCCAGGCAGGTCAAGGTGCTGGCCGAACCGAGCCTCAAGGACGCCCGCGCGACCCTGGCGGTGCCCACCTACCTGGCCGACAAGGGCCTGAAGACCTTCGCCGACATCGCCAAATTCGAGAAGGAGCTGGGCGGCAAGATCTACGGCATCGAGCCGGGTTCGGGCGCCAATACCCAGATCAAGGCGATGATCGCCAAGAACCAGTTCGGCCTCGGCAAGTTCCAGTTGGTGGAGTCCAGCGAGGCCGGCATGCTCGCCGCCGTCGACCGCGCCGTGCGGCGCAAGGAGGCCGTGGTGTTCTTCGGCTGGGCGCCGCACCCGATGAACGTCAACGTGCAGATGACCTACCTCACCGGCAGCGAGGATGCCCTGGGCCCGAACGAAGGCATGGCGACGGTGTGGACCGTGACCTCGCCGACCTACGCCGAGCAGTGCCCGAACATCAACCGCCTGCTGACCAACCTGACCTTCAGCGCCGAGGACGAGAGCCGGATGATGCAACCGCTGCTCGACCACAAGGACGCGCTCGAATCGGCCCGCCAGTGGCTCAAGGACCACCCGCAGGACCAGGCCCGCTGGCTGCAGGGGGTGACCACTTTCGATGGCCGCCCGGCCGCCGGGAACCTGCAGCTGACCAGCCAGTAACCCGATACCCATCATCCCCCGCAGCCCTGTCGGCTGCGGTGTGAACCACCACGCCTGTAAGGAACCCGCACCATGAACCACGACGTCATCATCACCTGCGCTCTCACCGGTGCTGGCGACACCACCGCCAAGAGCCCACACGTGCCGGTCACGCCCAAGCAGATCGCCGCGGCGGCCGTCGAGGCGGCCAAGGCCGGCGCCACGGTGGTGCACTGCCACGTCCGCAACCCCGAAACCGGCAAGTTCAGCCGCGACGTGGCGCTGTACCGCGAAGTGATGGAGCGCATCCGTGAGGCGGACGTCGACATCATCGTCAACCTCACCGCCGGCATGGGCGGCGACCTGGAAATCGGCGCCGGCGAGAACCCCATGGCGTTCGGCCCGAATACCGACCTGGTCGGTCCGCTGACCCGCCTGGCGCATGTCGAGGCCCTGCTGCCGGAAATCTGCACCCTGGACTGCGGCACCCTCAACTTCGGCGACGGCGACACCATCTACGTCTCCACCCCGGCGCAACTGCGCGCCGGCGCCAAGCGTATCCAGGAACTGGGGGTGAAGGCCGAGCTGGAGATCTTCGATACCGGCCACCTGTGGTTCGCCAAGCAGATGATGAAGGAAGGCCTGCTGGACAACCCGCTGTTCCAGCTGTGCCTGGGCATCCCATGGGGCGCACCGGCCGACACCACCACCATGAAGGCCATGGTCGACAACCTGCCGCCGGACGTGGTCTGGGCCGGCTTCGGCATCGGCCGCATGCAGATGCCGATGGCCGCGCAGGCAGTGCTGCTGGGCGGCAACGTGCGGGTCGGCCTGGAAGACAACCTCTGGCTGGACAAGGGCGTGCTGGCGACCAACGGCCAACTGGTCGAGCGGGCCACGGAAATCCTCAGCCGCCTGGGCGCCCGCGTCCTGACCCCGGCCGAGGGCCGGGCGAAGATGGGGTTGGCCAAGCGCGGCTGAGCCGCTGATACACGCCTGTTCCGACAGAACACCGCAAAACCTGTAGGAGCGTCGGCCGGCCACTCCTACAAGGAACCTTATTGCCATACCTCCAATTGCGCAGGAATTCGTCATGAGCTTTATCACTGAGATCAAAACCTTCGCTGCCCTCGGCAGCGGCGTCATCGGCAGCGGCTGGGTCGCCCGCGCCCTCGCCCACGGCCTCGACGTGATCGCCTGGGACCCGGCACCCGGCGCCGAGGCGGCCCTGCGCAAGCGCATCGCCAACGCCTGGGGCGCCCTGGAGAAGCAGGGCCTGGCGCCCGGTGCCTCCCAGGACCGCCTGCGCTTCGTCGCCACCATCGAGGAATGCGTGAAAGACGCCGACTTCATCCAGGAAAGCGCCCCGGAACGCCTGGAATTGAAACTCGAGCTGCACGCCAAGATCAGCGCCGCGGCCAAGCCCAACGCGCTGATCGGCTCCAGCACCTCGGGTCTGCTGCCCAGCGAGTTCTACGAAGGCGCCACCCACCCGGAACGCTGCGTGGTCGGCCACCCGTTCAACCCGGTGTACCTGCTGCCGCTGGTGGAAGTGGTCGGCGGCAGGCAGACCGTGCCGCAAGCCGTGCAGGCGGCGATCAAGGTCTATGAATCCCTCGGCATGCGCCCGCTGCACGTGCGCAAGGAAGTCCCAGGGTTCATCGCCGACCGCCTGCTCGAAGCGCTGTGGCGCGAGGCGCTGCACCTGGTCAACGACGGCGTTGCCAGCACCGGCGAAATCGACGACGCGATCCGCTTCGGCGCCGGGCTGCGCTGGTCGTTCATGGGCACCTTCCTGACCTACACCCTGGCCGGTGGCGATGCCGGCATGCGCCACTTCATGGCCCAGTTCGGCCCTGCCCTGCAACTGCCGTGGACCTACCTGCCGGCGCCGGAACTGACCGACAAGCTGATCGACGACGTGGTCGAGGGCACCAGCGAGCAGTTGGGCCGCCACAGCATTTCGGCGCTGGAGCGCTATCGCGATGACTGCCTGCTGGCGGTGCTGGATGCGGTAAAGAGCACCAAGGCCAAACATGGCATGAGCTTCAGCGAGTAAGTTCAGCGGGGCCGGGGGCGCTTTCGCGGGCGAGCCCGCGAAAGCGCCCGCCCTGACGACACCCACTGCGATCCATTCACATTCGGGAGCCTGCACATGCCCCACCTCACCACCTATACCACCACCGTCATTCCCGACTGGGTCGACTACAACGGCCACCTGCGTGACGCCTTCTACCTGCTGATCTTCAGCTACGCCACCGATGCCCTGATGGACCGCCTGGGCCTGGACAGCGACAACCGCGAAGCCACTGGCAGTTCGCTGTTCACCCTGGAACTGCACCTGAACTACCTGCACGAGGTGAAACTCGGCGCCCAGGTCGAGGTGCACACCCGGATCATCGCCCACGACGCCAAGCGCCTGCACCTCTACCACAGCCTGCACCTGGTGGGCGGCGACAAGGAGCTGGCCGGCAACGAGCAGATGCTGCTCCACGTCGACCTCGCCGGCCCGCGCTCGGCGCCGTTCAGCGAAGCCGTGCTGGAACGCCTGCAAGCCCTGCTCGACGAACAGAGCGAGCTGCCACTGCCCGAGTACATCGGCCGGGTGATCGCACTGCCAGGCAAGAGATAACCACACAACGAAAAGGAGCTCGCCGTGAACACCGCCGCCGCTTTTGCCGACTACCGTCGTTATCCGCTGATCAGTGCCCTGACCGCCGTGCAAACGCTGGCGGACCAGGTCCGGGTGAGCTGGGCCGATGGCCGGGTCAGCCCCTTCCATCACCCATGGCTGCGGGACAACTGCCCGTGCCCGCAGTGCGTGTACACGGTGACCCGCGAGCAGGTGCTGGAGATCGTCGACGTGCCTGAGGATCTGGCCCCCGCCGCAGCGCGCATCGACGACACCGGCTGCCTGTGTATCGACTGGCAGGACGGCCATGCCAGCCGCTTCGATCCGGGCTGGCTGCGGGCCCACGCCTACGATGACGCCTCACGTGCCGAGCGCCAGGCCGGCAAGCCGAAAAGCCGCCTGTGGGACAGCAGCCTGGAACTGCCGGTATTCGACTACGCCGAGCTCAAGGCCGACCCGCAGGCACTGCTGCAATGGCTGCTGGCGCTGCGCGACATCGGCCTGACCCAGGTCCGTGGCGTGCCCACCGAACCCGGCTCGCTGGCGGAGGTGGCGAAACTGATCGCGTTCATCCGCCAGACCAACTTCGGCGTGCTGTTCAACGTGCAGTCCAAGGCCGATGCCGACAGCAACGCCTACACCGCCTTCAACCTGCCGCTGCACACCGACCTGCCGACCCGCGAGCTGCAACCGGGGCTGCAGTTCCTGCATTGCCTGGTCAACGAGGCCAAGGGCGGCGAGAGCCTCTTCGTCGACGGTTTCGCCATTGCCGAAGCGTTGCGCCGCGAAGATCCGGCGGCGTTCCAGGCACTGAGCGAGATACCCGTGGAGTTTCGCAACAAGGACCGTCACAGCGACTATCGCTGCCTGGCACCGGTGATCGCGCTGGACGGTCTCGGCCAGGTCAGCGAGGTGCGCATGGCGAACTTCCTGCGCGGGCCGTTCGATGCGCCGATGGCGCAAATGCCGGTGTTGTACCGGGCCTATCGGCGCTTTATCGCCATGACCCGCGAAGCACGCTTCCAGGTACAGCGCCGGCTCAACCCGGGCGAGCTGTGGTGCTTCGACAACCGCCGCACGCTGCACGCACGCCATGCCTTCGACCCGGCCAGCGGGGCGCGGCATTTCCAGGGCTGCTACATCGACCGTGATGAACTGCTGTCGCGCATCCTGGTGCTGCAGCGCTGACCGGCCTGGCGCATTCGCGGGCAAGCCCGGCTCCTACGGGGCGGTGTCGTGCACAGCATTCATGTACGACACAGGCCTTGTAGGAGCTGGGCTTGCCCGCGAAGAACGATAACGCGGCGTAATGACAGGACAGGCAAAAAAAACCCCGATCAAGCCGTGACAGGATCGGGGTGAGAGAGTGTCTTCAGCAGTGGCGTCGAGAAGGTGACCAAACCGTCGACTGGCCTTGCTGGAAATCAGTTTGCGCCTTCACCCGGGCCCCGACTTTGCCGAAAACGACATGTTCATAGGCATCTCTGACATCGCGACAATCTGTTCTTGCCGACACACCGGTGGGCTACCAGAATCGAGACACGACCCGACCTGAATAGGAAAAGCGCCATGATGTACGCAGATCTGATTGACCAGGAAGACCTGTTGGGCCAGCTCAAGTCCCTCGGCCTGCAAGTACCCACCGGCGCCACCGCCGAGCAGGCATGCGAACATGCGGTACGCGGCCTGGACGATGCCCGCGCCTACGCGCTGCGCAAGATGGTCAAGGAAATGTACACCAGCAGCGCGACGATCCTGCCGGCCGTGCGCCAGGCCATCGACAAGCAGTTGCTGCCGGCGCTGGCCGAATACCAGCAGCAAAAACGCGCCTGATCCCCAGCCATTGCCCAGAGCAATGGCCGCCCACCATCGGTGGGCGCAGGCAGGAACGGCGGCCCCAGACGACAACGCCCCCGGTTTCGGGAAAACCGGGGGCGTGGTGTCTTTCAGCAAGCGTCCCTTATCACGCGCCTAGTGGCCTGTACGGTTAATTCGAATACTCAAACCCCTGGCCCTGGAGTTGAGTGTGCGAATTAGCCACACAGGCAACTAGAGACGCACACTGGCGAAGGTCGACTCGTTGCGCGCCTGGCTCAGGGCCGACATCGGCCCGGACAGCGGCGCCAGGACCATGGCCTGCGGGATCGGCATCATCGCCACCTGCTGGGCGGTGTTGGAGCCGACGCGCTCATCGCGTGGCGGAATGCCGAAGTACTCGCGGTAGCACTTGGAGAAGTGCGGCGTGGAAACGAAGCCGCAGACCGAAGCCACCTCGATGATCGACATCGGCGTCTGCTTGAGCAACTGCCGCGCACGGATCAGCCGCAGCTTGAGGTAGTAGCGCGACGGTGAGCAGTGCAGGTATTTCTGGAACAGCCGCTCCAGTTGTCGACGCGACACGGAGACGTAGACCGCCAGCTCGTCGAGGTCGATCGGCTCCTCCAGGTTGGCTTCCATCAGCGCGACGATTTCCTGCAGCTTCGGCTGGTTGGTGCCGAGCATGTGCTTGAGTGGCACGCGCTGGTGGTCCTGCTCGTTGCGGATGCGCTCGTAGACGAACATCTCGGAGATCGCCGCCGACAGTTCGCGACCGTGATCACGGCTGATCAGGTGCAGCATCATGTCCAGTGGCGCGGTGCCACCGGAGCTGGTGAAGCGATTGCGGTCGAGGGTGAACAGACGGGTGCTCATGGCCACCCGCGGGAAGGCCTCCTGCATCGCCGCCAGACATTCCCAGTGCACGCTGCAATCGAAGCCGTCGAGCAGGCCGGCACAGGCCAGCGCCCAGCTGCCGGTGCACACCGCACCCAGGCGGCGTGACTGGCGCGCCTGGCCCTGCAGCCAGGAGACGTGTTCGCGGGTCACCGTGCGCTGGATGCCGATGCCGCCGCAGACGATCACGGTGTCCATCGCCGGGGCTTTGTGCATGGCCGCGTCAGGCGTGATCTGCAAGCCGTCGCTGGCCCAGACCTGCCCACCGTCGACGCTCAGGGTAGTCCAGCGATACAGCTCGCGACCGGACAACTGGTTGGCCATGCGTAGCGGCTCGACCGCGGAGGCCAGGGAAATGAGCGTGAAATTATCCAGCAGCAGGAAGCCGATGGACTGAGGCGCACGGTTCTGAGGCTGAGCCCCGGAGTTGAACGACGTCATCGCGATATCTCCTCACACAAAGCGGGTTATGGCCTCAGGCGGAGGCTCTTGTTGTATGGCTCTTGTTCCCTGTGGGAAAAGGCGCTTTGTGATGACAGAGCAATTGCCATGCCGAAACTTGAATGCGTATTCAATAACTCCTGAAAACGACATGGCGGCCTGTCTGTAGAGCCCTTGCCGCACGTACGGGTTATGGCCTTGGAAACTGGCGTAGACGGCGTGCCCCGGGGATTTGAGCAGATCGGTAGCACTTGTGTTTCGGGCGAAGTGAGCGCTGCGCGCGAGTGTCACCGCAAGCACGCTGGAGGGTATCTGAGAAGCGTTGCCGACAAGGCGGGCGGCAACGGCCCAGTTATCTGTTTGCGACGCGCCAAAAGGTGGCGCGGGCGGTGAGGAGTGGGCGATTAGTGCACAGTTTCAGTCTTTGGAGAGTCGACTGGCGCTTTCGCGGATGAATCCGGCTCCCACAAGAGGGCGGCGAGCACAGACATTATGAACGCCACAAACCTGTGGGAGCAGGATTCATCCGCGAACCGGCACAGCGCTAAAGGATCAGCACTCCACCGCACTGACCGCCAACCCGCCGCGCGAAGTCTCCTTGTACTTGTCATGCATGTCGGCCCCGGTATCGCGCATGGTGCGGATCACCCGGTCTAGGGAAATGAAATGCTGGCCGTCGCCACGCAGGGCCATCTGCGCGGCGTTGATCGCCTTCACCGCGGCAATCGCGTTGCGCTCGATACAGGGCACCTGCACCAGGCCGCCGACCGGATCGCACGTCAGCCCGAGGTTGTGCTCCAAGCCGATTTCCGCGGCGTTGCACAATTGCTCCGGGGTCGCGCCGAGCACCTCGGCCAGACCCGCCGCCGCCATCGCGCAGGCCGAACCGACCTCGCCCTGGCAGCCGACTTCGGCACCGGAGATCGAAGCATTCTTCTTGCACAGGATGCCGACCGCCGCCGCCCCCAGGAAGAAGTCGACGACATTGGCGTCGGTCACCGCCTCGCTGAATTTCATGAAGTAGTGCAACACCGCCGGGATGATCCCCGCCGCGCCGTTGGTCGGCGCCGTGACCATGCGCCCGCCGGCGGCGTTCTCTTCGTTGACGGCCAGGGCGAACAGGTTGACCCACTCCATCGCACTCAGGGTCGAGCCGATCACGTTCGGCTTGTTCAACTCCTGCAGGCTGCGGTGCAGCTTGGCCGCCCGCCGCCGCACGTTCAGCCCGCCCGGCAGGATGCCCTCGTGCTGCAGGCCGTGCTCGACGCACTCCTGCATCGCCCGCCAGAGTTTCATCAGGCCGCTGCGGATCTCGTCTTCCGAGCGCCAGACCCGCTCGTTGGCCATCATCAGTTCGGCCACGCGCAGATTGTGCTTGCGGCACAGTTCGAGCAGTTCCACCGCACTGGAGAAGTCATAGGGCAGCACGGTGCTGTCCATGTCCGCCACGCCGCTGGAGGCCTGCGCCTCGTCGACGACGAAACCGCCGCCGACCGAATAGTAGGTGTCGCGGTGCAGCTCGCCATCCTCGCCGAACACCACCAGGGTCATGGCGTTGGGGTGGAACGGCAGGTTCTCGTCGAGCAGGCGCATGTCCCGCGACCAGATAAAAGGCACCGGCAGGCGATTGTCGAGCAGCAGCGTGTCGGTTTCACGCAAGGTGGCGATGCGCAAGCCGATCTGCGACGGATCGATCGCGTCCGGCCATTCGCCCATCAGCCCCATGATCACCGCGGTGTCGCTGCCGTGACCGATACCGGTGGCCGACAGCGAACCATAGAGCTGCACCTCGACCCGCCGGACCTGCTCCAGCAGGTCGCGCCCGCGCAATGCCTGCACGAACAACGCCGCCGCCCGCATGGGCCCCACGGTGTGGGAACTGGAAGGCCCGATGCCGATCTTGAACAGGTCAAACACACTGATTGCCATGACTGCGAAGTCCTCTGGATACGGGAGCCGGGCGGCCAGGCGCCCGGTGGCGGGGCTGCTACGCTGAAGTCGCGATCCGCCGGGATGAAAACATCATCAGCCTTTTGGATCGGTGCTCGTCGTCTCGTACCGACGCAATCTTGTCCATCAACGCCAGACGCCGCCGACAGGCTTTTTTCGCGGTTTTTTTGCGTCCAGGAGACGGAAAAATTCGACGAAAAGTCTGTAAGCGACCTCATCGACACTGGATGCGACCCCCCCTGTACTGGATACGACGCACCCCGTAGGCGACATTTTCAGGCTGGTACATGATCAATCCCGACTCGATTGCAAGGCACCGGGGGTAGAGCTGTCCTCGACGCCTCCAACCGCAACAGAACAATTAAGCGCAATCGTCCCTTTGGACACTGCCAAGAAAAAAACTGATAGGAGTCTACCCCGATGAAAGGTTCCCCCTCGTTGTTGTTGGCCGCCATGCTGAGTCTCCCCCTGCTGGCCCAGGCCGCAGAACCGGCACAATGCAGCACCGTGAACTTCTCGGATGTCGGTTGGACCGACATCACCGCCACCACCGCCACCACCAGCGTCGTGCTCGAAGCCCTCGGCTACAAGACCAAGACCACCATGATCTCCGTGCCGGTGACCTACAAGTCCCTGGCCGACGGCAAGAACATGGACGTGTTCCTCGGCAACTGGATGCCGACCATGGAAAACGACATCAAGGCCTACCGCGACGCCGGCACCGTCGACACCGTGCGCACCAACCTCAAGGGCGCCAAGTACACCCTCGCCGTGCCCCAGGCCCTGTATGACAAGGGCCTGCACGACTTCGCCGACATCGCCAAGTTCAAGAAGGAACTGGACGGCAAGATCTACGGCATCGAGCCGGGCAACGACGGCAACCGCCTGATCCAGAGCATGATCGACAAGAACGCCTTCGGCCTGAAGGACGCCGGCTTCAAGGTGGTCGAATCCAGCGAGGCCGGCATGCTCTCGCAGGTCGATCGCGCGCAGAAGCGCGACACCGCCGTGGTCTTCCTCGGCTGGGCGCCGCATCCGATGAACAAGCGCTTCAAGATCCAGTACCTGACTGGCGGCGACGACTATTTCGGCCCGGACTTCGGTGCCGCCACCGTCCTGACCAACACCCGCAAGGGCTACGTACAGGAATGCAGCAACGTCGGCCAGTTGCTGAAGAACCTGGAGTTCACCGTCGACATGGAAAGCTCGCTGATGGGCAACATCCTCGACGACAAGATGAAACCCGAAGCTGCGGCCAAGGCCTGGCTGCAGAAGAACCCACAGGTACTCGATACCTGGCTGGCTGGCGTGACCACCATTGACGGAAAACCCGGCCTGGAAGCCGTGAAAGCCAAGCTCGCGCAATAACCGCCGACACCGGGCGGGGTCGCCCGCCCGGACCGGCATTTATTTCCCTGCATGTGGACGTTCGATACCATGCTGACTGAACAGAAAATCCCCCTGGGCCAGTACATCGCCGCCTTCGTGGAATGGTTGACCAAACACGGTGCCAACTATTTCGATGCGATCGCTTCGACACTGGAAACGATGATCCATGGCGTCACGTTCGCGCTGGCCTGGTTCAACCCACTGGCACTGATCGCGCTGATCGCGCTGATCGCCCACCTGATCCAGCGCAAATGGGGCCTGACCGCCTTCGTCGTTGCTTCCTTTCTGCTGATCCTCAACCTGGGGTACTGGCAGGAAACCATGGAAACCCTCGCCCAGGTGATGTTCGCCACCCTGGTCTGCGTGGTCATCGGTGTGCCGCTGGGCATCGTCGCCGCACACAAGCCGGTGTTCTATACTTTGATGCGTCCGGTCCTCGATCTGATGCAGACGGTACCGACCTTCGTGTACCTGATCCCTACCCTGACCCTGTTCGGCCTGGGCGTGGTTCCCGGGCTGATTTCCACCGTGGTGTTCGCGATCGCCGCGCCGATCCGCCTCACCTACCTGGGCATCCAGGACGTACCGCAGGAACTGATGGACGCCGGCAAGGCCTTCGGCTGCTCGCGCCGCCAGTTGCTCGCCCGAATTGAACTGCCCCATGCCATGCCGAGCATCGCCGCCGGCATCACCCAGTGCATCATGCTGTCGCTGTCGATGGTGGTGATCGCCGCGCTGGTAGGTGCCGATGGTCTGGGCAAACCCGTGGTCAACGCACTGAACACCGCTGATATCGCCCTGGGCTTCGAAGCCGGCCTGGCGATCGTATTGCTGGCAATCATGCTCGACCGTATCTGCAAACAACCCGACGCACAGGTCAAGGGGGACGCATGAGCATCATTCGCTTCGACAAGGTAGACGTTATCTTCTCCAAGAACCCGCGCGAGGCGCTCGCGTTGCTGGACAAGGGCCTCAAGCGGGAAGAAATCCTCAAGAAGACCGGTCAGATCGTCGGCGTCGAGAATGCCAGCCTGGAAATCGAGAAGGGCGAGATCTGTGTGCTGATGGGCCTCTCCGGTTCCGGCAAATCCAGCCTGCTGCGCTGCATCAACGGTCTGAATACCGTCAGCCGCGGCCAACTGTTCGTCGAGCATGAAGGTCGGCAGATCGATATCGCCTCCTGCACGCCCGCCGAACTGAAGATGATGCGCACCAAGCGCATCGCCATGGTGTTCCAGAAATTCGCCCTGATGCCCTGGCTGACGGTGCGCGAAAACATCAGCTTCGGCCTGGAGATGCAGGGTCGTCCGGAAAAGGAACGACGCAAGCTGGTGGACGAGAAGCTCGAACTGGTGGGCCTGGCGCAATGGCGCAACAAGAAGCCCGACGAACTCTCCGGCGGCATGCAGCAGCGGGTCGGCCTGGCCCGCGCGCTGGCGATGGACGCCGATATCCTGTTGATGGACGAACCGTTCTCGGCCCTCGACCCGCTGATTCGCCAGGGCCTGCAGGACGAACTGCTGACCCTGCAGAACAAGCTGGCGAAAACCATCGTGTTCGTCAGCCACGACCTCGACGAAGCGCTGAAGCTCGGTAGCCGTATCGCGATCATGAAGGACGGCCGGATCATCCAGTACAGCAAGCCCGAGGACATCGTGCTCAACCCGGCGGACGACTATGTGCGCACCTTCGTCGCCCATACCAACCCGCTCAACGTACTCTGCGGCCGAAGCCTCATGCGCAGCCTGGACAACTGCAAGCGCGTCAACGGCTCGGTGTGCATCGATCCGGGCGGCGACTCGTGGATCGACCTGGCCGAAGGCAACACGGTCAAGGGCGCCCGCCAGAACGGCTCCAGCCTGAACCTGCAGAGCTGGGTCCAGGGCCAGGCGGTGGAAACCCTGGGTCGCAGCCCGACCCTGGTGGACTCCAACATCGGCATGCGCGATGCCCTGCAGATCCGTTACCAGACCGGCAACAAGCTGGTGCTGCACGACAACAACAGGGTGGTGGGGATTCTTGGCGACAGCGAGCTGTATCACGCGTTGCTGGGCAAGAACCTGGGCTAAGCCAGATGCAGAAACGCCGCGAGACTCTCGCGGCGTTCCTGTTTGTGAAGCACCCAAATGATCCCACACCGTACTGCTGTAATCCCCCCAAAGAGAACCTGCCACGTACTGTAGGAGCCGGGCTTGCCCGCGAAAGCGACCTTCAGGGCAACGCAGGACTCAAGGGCCCATTCGCGGGCAAGCCCGGCTCCTACAGTACGTGATACCAGGCAGAGGGGGCTGGTGTCAGGCAGGGAGGGGGCTGGCACCAGGCCCAGAGATGCTGGGCGCCAGGCCGTGGGGCGCGTTGGCATCAGGCCTGAGGGCCGTGATCTGCCGATGATGAGCGGTGTTGGGCGGTGCAACGACTGTACCGCCCAACCAACCTTCAGCTGTAAACCCGGCCCAGGAGCTGCCGATGGCTTTCGAACTGATCGAGCACATCACGGGTGATCTGCTCCTGGGTGAAGCCCATCAGGTCGTATTCCTGGCTGCCGTTGTGCAGGTACACCTCGGCGCGGTAGTAACGGGTCCGCACTTCGCTCTCACCGCCCTCGGCCTGGGCCGATTCGCTCGGTGCCGCCAGGTAGCCGTCCAGGCTCACTTCATAGACGAAGGGATTGCCCTCCTCCATTTCCACTCGCAGGCCGATCAGACTCTTGGACTTGCCCAGTTGCGTCTGCACCGTCAGGCCCAGGTTACGCAGTTGCGCCGCCGCCTCTTCCAGGGCCGGTGTAACCTGCTTGTCCATGTAGCGTTGGACGATCGCCTGGGTCGGCTGCAGGTCCAGCTGGCTCAGGCGCTCGCTGAAACCGCGACGGCCGCGGGCGGCCAACTCGGCCTGTTCGTCCTCGATCTGCACGTCCTGGCGCATCGCCTTGTGCAGACCGAACATGAAGAACACCAGCACCACCGAGAACGGCAGGCCGGCCAGCACCACCATGGTCTGCATGGCTTCGAAGTTGCCGGCGAACAACAGACCGACGGTCACCAGGGTGATCACCACCGACCAGAAGATACGCAGCCAGTGCGGCGCGTCCTCGTCGACCTGGCCGCCCTTGCACGACAGGTTGGCCATCATCACCGCACCGGAGTCCGCCGGGGTCAGGAACAGCACGAAACCGACGAAGATCGACACACCGATCACCACCTTGGCCGCCGGGTAGAAGTCCAGCAACTGGTAGATCGCCATCGATGGCTGTTCCAGGGCGGTCTTGCCCAGTTCCGCAGCGCCGTGGTTCATCACCAGATCCAGCGCCGAATTGCCGAAGATCGACAGCCAGGCCAGGGTGAAGCCCAGCGGGATCAGCAGCACGCCCGCCACCAGTTCACGCACGGTACGACCACGGGAAATACGCGCGATGAACATGCCGACGAAGGGTGCCCAGGAGATCCACCAGGCCCAGTAGAACAGGGTCCACAGGCCCAGCCAGCGGTCGGACTTCTCGGCGTTGTTTTCGTAGACGTAGAGGTCGAAGGTCTTGAGCACCACGCCGTTGAGGTAGTCGCCGATGTTCTGCACGAAGCCGTTGAGCAGATGCAGGGTCGGGCCGAACAGCAGCACGAAGATCAGCAGGCCGCTGAACAGCACGATGTTCAGGTTGGACAGGCGGCGAATGCCGTTTTCCACACCCGACACGGCGGCGATGGTCGCCACGGTGCTCATGACGATGATCACGATCAGCAGGTTGGTGTTGCTGTGCTGCATGCCGAACAGGTTTTCCAGGCCGGAAGACACCTGCATCGCGCCGATGCCCAGGTTGGTCACCAGCCCCAGCAGGGTGACGAACATGCCGAAGCCGTCCACCGCGTGCCCGGCCGCGCCCTTGACCCAGCGCTCGCCCGCCAGCGGGTACAGCGCCGAACGCAGGGCCAGCGGCTGGTTGTGCCGGTAGGCGAAGTACGCCACCGCCAGGCCGACCAGGGCATAGATCGCCCAGCCGTGCAGGCCCCAGTGCAGGAACGTCAGTTGCAGCGCCTGGCGTGCCACCTCGTTGCTGCCGGGCGTGCCCTCGGGCGGGTTGAAGAAGTGGTCCAGCGGCTCGGAAGCACCGAAGTACAGCAGCGAGATACCGATCCCCGAGGAGAACAGCATGCCTGCCCAGGCGCCGTAGCTGAAGTCCGGGGTGTCCTGTCTGGAGCCCAGTTTCAGCTTGCCGTAGGAGGAGAACGCCAGCCCGATGACGAACACCAGGTAGGCGGCGATCACCAGCATGTAGTACCAGCCGAAGCTGCGCGACAGCCAGGCCTGGGCGACGCCGAGCATTTTGCCGGCCTCTTGCGGGGCGATGATCAGGATGGCGGTCAGCAGCAGTATCAACGCGGTCGAGGTGTAGAACACCCAACCGTTGACCCGCACCTTTTCGGCGGGAGTTTTTATAAGAGAGGCAGAACTCATTGCACAGATGCTCCAGGCAGTGCGAGAGAAAGACACAAGGCAACACGGCACCCGGCCAATCGGTTTGGTGGCAGCCGACCGGCGGGTGATATAAAGACACCCCGAAAAAATTCGAACTTGCGTGGATTGCGCCTGAACCGGTGCGCCAGGACCTTATGCAAGACGTTACCGTGCTGCCGGGTGCCTTTCGTGCCTGTTCGCAATGTCCGTCCTGGCCTGCGCAGAGTGTCTGCCCCGCAGGTTCGGCGTTTTTTCGGAGGTCGTTTTTCCGTCAACCGCACGTAGGAAAGACCTGTAGGCAGCGACGATTTGTCGCAGATCTTATTCTTTGTTGATTGAACGTTCAATCAAAACAAAATAGACTGGCCCCATGCCGGTAGCCGTGACACGTCTGCCGGAGGGCCTAAGGAGAGCTGCACGATGCCCAAGGTCGGTATGCAACCCATACGCCGCCAGCAATTGATCGAAGCCACCCTGCTGGCGGTCGATCAGGTCGGAATGGGGGACGCCAGCATTGCGCTGATTGCCCGTCTGGCCGGTGTCTCGAATGGCATCATCAGTCATTACTTTCAGGACAAGAACGGCCTGATCGCTGCCACGATGCAGTACCTGATGAATGTCCTGAGCGAGAGTGTCGCCACGCGCCGCCAGGCGCTGGCAGATGGCAGCCCGCGGGCGCATCTGCAGGTGATCATCGAAGGCAACTTCGACGCCAGCCAGGTCAATGGCCCTGCAATGAAAACCTGGCTGGCCTTCTGGGCCGCCAGCATGCACCACCCGTCGTTGCACAGGTTGCAGCGGATCAACGATCTGCGCCTGTACTCCAACCTGTGTTACCAGTTCCGCCGCGTCCTGCCGGTTGCCACGGCACGCAGCGCGGCAAGGGGGCTGGCAGCGTTGATCGACGGTTTGTGGTTGCGCGGCGCGTTGTCGGGAGACGCTTTCGACACCGCGCAGGCGCAACGGATCGCTTACGAATACATGGATTTGCAACTGGCGAAGCAGGAGCGCTAGAGCACAGAGAACCGCTCGGCCCCTGAACGGCTGTCGCCCGGCGTTGTCACGATCTTGTGGCGCGCACGACGGTCAACGTCAACCACTCATGCACTTGCGAGGACACTATGGCCCGTTTCGAACTGCAAAAACTCTACATTGACGGCGGCTACACCGACGCGGGCAGCGATGCCACGTTCGATGCCATCAACCCGGCTAACGGTGAAGTTCTCGCCAAAGTGCAGCGTGCGACCAAGGACGACGTCGAACGCGCCGTGGTCAGCGCCGAGAAGGGCCAGAAGATCTGGGCCGCCATGACCGCCATGGAGCGTTCGCGCATCCTGCGTCGCGCCGTGGAAATCCTCCGTGAGCGCAACGACGAACTGGCCGTGCTGGAAACCCTCGACACCGGCAAGGCCTACTCCGAAACCCGCTATGTCGACATCGTCACCGGTGCCGACGTGCTCGAATACTATGCAGGCCTGGTGCCGGCGATCGAAGGCGAGCAGATTCCGCTGCGCACCACCTCGTTCGTCTACACCCGCCGCGAGCCGCTGGGCGTGGTCGCCGGTATCGGCGCGTGGAACTACCCGATCCAGATCGCCCTGTGGAAATCCGCCCCGGCCCTGGCCGCCGGCAACGCGATGATCTTCAAGCCGAGCGAAGTCACTTCGCTGACCACCCTGAAGCTGGCCGAGATCTACACCGAGGCCGGCCTGCCGGCTGGCGTGTTCAACGTCCTGACCGGCAGCGGCCGTGAAGTCGGCACCTGGCTGACCGAACACCCGCGCATCGAGAAGGTCTCCTTCACCGGCGGCACCGACACCGGCAAGAAGGTCATGGCCAGCGCCTCGAGCTCGTCGCTCAAGGACGTGACCATGGAACTGGGCGGCAAGTCGCCACTGATCATCTTCGACGACGCCGACCTGGATCGCGCCGCCGACACCGCGATGATGGCCAACTTCTACAGTTCCGGCCAGGTCTGCACCAACGGCACCCGCGTATTCGTGCCGAGCCACCTGAAAGCCGCCTTCGAAGCCAAGATCGTCGAGCGCGTGGCGCGCATCCGCGTCGGCAACCCGGAAGACGAGAACACCAACTTCGGTCCGCTGGTCAGCTTCGCCCACATGGAAAGCGTGCTGGGCTACATCGCCAAGGGCAAGGAAGAAGGTGCCCGCCTGCTGTGCGGCGGCGAGCGCCTGGGTGGCGAATTCGCCAACGGCGCCTATGTCGCACCGACCGTGTTCACCGACTGCACCGACGACATGACCATCGTCCGTGAGGAAATCTTCGGCCCGGTGATGAGCATCCTCACCTACGAGACCGAGGAAGAAGTGATCCGTCGCGCCAACGACACCGACTTCGGCCTGGCCGCCGGCCTGGTGACCCGTGACCTGAACCGCGCCCACCGCGTGATCCACCAGCTCGAAGCCGGCATCTGCTGGATCAACGCCTGGGGCGAGTCCGACGCGAAGATGCCGGTCGGCGGCTACAAGCAGTCGGGTGTCGGCCGTGAGAACGGTATCAGCTCGCTGAACAACTTCACTCGCATCAAATCGGTACAGGTCGAGCTGGGCGACTACGTCTCGGTGTTCTGACCCCGAGCCCTGTATTGCCCGCGAGGCCGTTTTCGCGGGCAAGCCCTGCTCCTACAGGGTCGCGGCGTACTCCTGTCATGTGTACGCCCCCCCCCTGCAGGAGCGTGGCTCGCCCGCGAACGAGTGCAACGCACTCGCCATGGCCTGCCCCGACCCACTTCAAGAGAGGGAGTGCATTTCATGTCCCAAGAATACGATTACATCATCGTCGGTGCCGGCTCGGCCGGTAACACCCTGGCTACCCGCCTGACCGAAGACGCAGGCGTCACCGTCCTGCTGCTCGAAGCCGGCGGCCCCGACTACCGCTTCGACTTCCGCACCCAGATGCCCGCCGCCCTGGCCTTCCCGCTGCAGGGCCGGCGCTACAACTGGGCCTACGAGACCGACCCGGAGCCGTACATGGACGGCCGCCGCATGGAATGTGGCCGCGGCAAGGGCCTGGGCGGTTCCTCGCTGATCAACGGCATGTGCTACATCCGCGGCAACGCCATGGACTACGACGGCTGGGCCAAGCTGCCAGGCCTGGAAGACTGGAGCTACCTGGACTGCCTGCCGTACTTCCGCAAGGCGGAAACCCGTGACATCGGCCCCAACGACTACCACGGCGGCGAAGGCCCGGTGCGGGTGACCACGCCCAAGGCCGGCAACAATCCGCTGTTCCACGCCATGGTCGAGGCTGGCGTTCAGGCCGGCTACCCGCGCACCGAAGACCTCAACGGCTACCAGCAGGAAGGCTTCGGTCCGATGGACCGTACCGTGACGCCGAACGGCCGTCGCTCCAGCACCGCCCGCGGCTACCTGGATATCGCCAAGAAGCGTTCGACTCTGACCATCGTCACCCACGCCCTGACCGACAAGGTGCTGTTCGAAGGCAAGCGTGCCATCGGTGTACGTTACCTGGTGGGTTCGGCCGAAGAGCGCGTCGAAGCCCGTGCGCGCAAGGAAGTCATTGTCTGCAGCGGCGCGATCGCCTCGCCCCAACTGCTGCAGCGTTCCGGCGTCGGCCCGCGCAAGCTGCTGGAAAGCCTGGACATCCCGGTGGTGCATGACCTGCCGGGCGTCGGCGAGAACCTGCAGGACCACCTCGAGCTGTACCTGCAGTACGCCTGCACGCAGCCGGTGTCGCTGTACCCCTCGCTGCTGTGGTGGAACCAGCCGGCCATCGGTGCCGAGTGGCTGTTCAATGGCACCGGCATCGGCGCCAGCAACCAGTTCGAGGCCGGCGGTTTCATTCGCACTCGTCCGGAATTCGAATGGCCGAACATCCAGTACCACTTCCTGCCGGTCGCCATCAACTACAACGGCAGCAACGGCGTGAAGGAACACGGCTTCCAGGCGCACATGGGCTCGATGCGTTCGCCGAGCCGTGGCCGCGTGCAGCTCAAGTCCAAGGACCCGCGCCAGCACCCGAGCATCCTGTTCAACTACATGGCCACCGAGCAGGACTGGCAGGAATTCCGCGACGGCATCCGCCTGACGCGCGAGATCATGGCGCAGCCGGCACTGGACGCCTACCGTGGCCGCGAGCTGAGCCCGGGGATCGAGGTGCAGACCGACGAGGAACTCGACAAGTTCATCCGCGAACACGCCGAGACCGCGTTCCACCCGTCCTGCTCGTGCAAGATGGGCACCGACGAAATGGCGGTGGTCGACGGCCAGGGCCGCGTGCATGGCATGCAGGGCCTGCGGGTGGTCGACGCGTCGATCATGCCGATCATCACCACCGGCAACCTGAACGCGCCGACGATCATGATTGCCGAAAAAATCGCCGACAAGATCCGTGGCCGCCAGCCACTGCCGCGCAGCACGGCTCCCTATTACGTCGCGGGCGAGGCACCGGTGCGTGGCAAGCCGCTGCGTGAAGTGAGCCATCCCGCGAAGTAAGTGGCGCCTTGATCATTCCCACGCTCTGCGTGGGAATGCCTCCCTGGACGCCCGGCATCCGCTCTTGTGACGCAGAGCGTCACGGGCTGGGTTCCCACGCCAGAGCGAGGGAACCATCATGCCCTCTGCCATCAGATCTCTCCCCGACATTTTGTTTCTCCGACTGGATTGCGCGAGCCTGACGCCGCACTATGACGGTACTGGCGCCAAGCGCCCCTCACCGACATTTCCAGGGAGGTGTCCTCATGTTCGATTTCCACCCCCAGCTCAAGCAGCACTTCGCCGCCTTGCGCACCGGGGCCGAATTCTTTTCGCTGCGCTACGTGCGCCAGACCGGCCAATACCTGTCGGTGCGCAAGAACGTTCCGGAGCCCCCCAGCCTGAGCCGTGACGAAGGCGCGATGCTGACCGTACGGGTCAATGGTGTCGAAGCCTATGCCGCCACCAACGATCTCTCCCGCCAGGGCCTGCAGGCCGCGCTGCAACGGGCCGAGGAACAGGCGCGGCTGATCGGCGCCCGTGCCCTGCTCGACCTGCGCCAGCAGGCCGTATCCAGCGAGCGTGGCGACTACCGTTCGCCGCAGCTCGACCAGGCGTTCCCGTCGCTGAGCGACTGCTACGACCTGCTCGCCGCCGAGTCCGCGGCCGTGCCCCGGGACGAGCGCCTGGTGAACTGGGAAGTCAGCCTCGGCGTGAACCACGTCGAGCAGATCTACCTCAACAGCGCCGGCGCCGAACTGCGCCAGGCCCAGCGTTTCGTCTTTCCGGGTCTGAGCGTCACCGCCTTCGACGGCATGGACAGCCAGACCCGCACCCTCGGCCGCGAGAACTTCGGCCAGCAGGGTGGCGCCGAGGTGCTCGGCCGTTCGGGGCTGATCGGTGCCGGCGCACGGGTCGCCGACCAGGCCCTGCAACTGCTGCTGGCCCCCAACACGCCATCCGGCTCGCGTGACCTGCTGCTGACCCCGGACCAGATGATCCTGCAGATCCACGAGTCCATCGGCCACCCGCTGGAACTGGACCGCATCCTCGGCGACGAGCGCAACTACGCCGGCACCAGCTTCGTCCGGGCCAGCGACTTCGGCCACCTGCAATACGGTTCCAGCCTGCTCAACGTGACCTTCGACCCGGAGATTCCCGAGCAGTTGGCCAGCTATGCCCATGACGACGACGGCAGCGCCGCCCGCAAGCAGTTCCTGATCCGCGAAGGCCTGCTGCTGCGGCCGCTGGGTGGCGCACTGTCGCAGTTCCGCGCCAACCTCGATGGCGTCGCCAACAGCCGCGCCTGCAGCTGGAACCGGCCACCGATCGATCGCATGGCGAACCTCAACATCGAGCCGGGCGACCGCTCGTTCGAGCAACTGGTCGGCGGTATCGAGCACGGCATCCTGATGTCGACCAACCGTTCGTGGTCCATCGACGATGCCCGCAACAAATTCCAGTTCGGCTGCGAATGGGGCCAGTTGATCGAGAACGGTGAACTCAAGGGAGTGGTCAAGAACCCCAACTACCGGGGGATTTCCGCCCAGTTCTGGCGCAACCTCAGCGCGGTCGGCGATGCCGGCACCTTCAAGGTCCTCGGTACGCCGAACTGCGGCAAGGGCGAGCCCAACCAGGTGATCCGCGTCGGCCACGCCTCGCCGGCCTGTGTATTCAGCCAAGTCGATGTCTTCGGAGGAGATGCCTGATGATGGACTCCACTCATTTCCAGGCGCTGCTGGACGGGTTGCAGGCGAACCTGCGGGCCACGGAACAGTTCACCCTCGGCTATGCCGCCGAGTCGTCCGAGTTCATTCGCTTCAACCACGGCCGGGTGCGCCAGGCCGGCCAGGTCCAGCAGGCCAGTCTGAGCCTCAAGCTGATCGACGGGGGGCGCCACGCGGACCTGCAGATCACCCTCTGCGGCGAGGCACAACAGGATCGCCAGCGTCTCGCCGACGGCCTGCAGCAATTGCGCGAGACCCTGCCGTTGCTGCCAGCCGATCCCTATCTGCTGCTCAATCACACCGCCTGGCAAAGCCGCAGCGTGCAGCAGCAGCCGTTGCCCGACAGTGCGCAGGTACTGGAAGAGATCAGCACCGCCGCGGCCGGCCTGGACCTGGTCGGTTTCTATGCCGCCGGCCCGATCAGCCGTGGCTTCGCCAGTTCGGACGGAGCGTTCGGCTGGCACCAGGCCAACAGCTTCAACTTCGACTGGAGCCTGTTCCACGACAACGGCCAGGCGGTGAAGGCCAGCTATGCCGGCGAACGCTGGGACAGCGAAAGCTTCGCCCGGCGCTTCCAGCAGGCCCGCGAACAACTGGCGTTCCTCGGCCGACCGCTACGCACCCTCGCTCCCGGCCAGTACCGCGCCTACCTGGCACCGGCGGCGCTGGAAGAGATCATGGGCATGCTCTGCTGGGGCGGCTTCTCGGCCCAGGCCATCGCCAGCAAGTACAGTCCGTTGCAGAAGCTGTATGCCGGCGAGGCGTCGTTCCATCCACAGGTCTGGCTGGACGAGCAGGTCAGCGGCTCGCTGAGCCCGGCCTTCTCCAGCGAAGGTTATCCACGCAGCGACCTGTCGCTGGTGGCCAGTGGTTCGGCCAACGAGCGCATGGTCAGTTCGCGCAGCGCCGCCGAGTATGGCCTGACCGCCAACGGCGCGGGCGGCGGCGAGTACCCCAGCGCGCTGGAGATGCGCGGCGGCCAACTGGCGCAGGCGGATATTCTCAAGGCGCTGGGCACCGGCCTGTATATCGGCAACCTGTGGTACCTGAACTATTCGGACCAGTCGGCGGCACGCATGACCGGCATGACCCGCTTCGCCACCTTCTGGGTGGAGAACGGCGAGATCCAGGCACCGGTCAGCACCATGCGTTTCGATGACAGTGTCTACAGCCTGCTGGGCAGCGAGCTGCTGGCCCTGACCACCGAGCGCGAACTGCTGCTGTCGGCCAGCACCTACGAACAGCGGCAGACCTCTTCCAACCTGCTGCCCGGTGCACTGATCGGCAAGCTGACCCTCACACTCTAAGAAGCCATGGGAGCGGGGTGCCCGCAAGCTGCAAAAAGCTTCGCGGGCAAGCCCGCTCCCACAATGCCCCCGCAAGCCCCCTGGCATCCCTGGCGGAAACACCCGCACACCTATCCATTCAGACTGTTGTCCCGCCAGCACGGGCGCGCTATACATACCCCTTCATCCGACAAGGCATTAAAAAGCCAGCACCTCGTTCGTCTCCCGATCATGGATCCATCAGGCTTCACCCCCGATTTCGTTACTCAATGCCACGCCTCTTTCCTCTCTCGAAAGTGTTTTGCTGGAGTTTGATATGAATCACGGAAGCTTCGTCATCAACAACCTGTTCAGACATTTCAACATCCACGTCGAACGCATCGGCGATGACCCGTGCCGCAACACCGTGCTGATGGTCAACGGCGCCCTGTCCACCACCTCCTCCTTCACCCGCACCAGCAAGTGCCTGGCCGAACATTTCAACGTGCTGCTGTTCGATCTGCCCTTCGCCGGCCGCTCGCAGGCCCACAACCCCGACCCTGGCCTGGTGACCAAGGACGACGAGGTGCAGATACTCCTGGCGCTGATCGAGCGCTTCGCGGTCAACCACCTGGTGTCGGCGTCCTGGGGCGGGATCTCCAGCCTGCTGGCCCTGGCCAGGAATCCGCCGACCATCGAGAGCTCGGTGATCATGGCCCTGGCCCCCGACCTCAACCCGCCGATGCTGGCCTATGTGCAGCGAGTGCACGAGCTGATCCAGGTCGACGACAAGTCCGCCATCGGCCACCTGCTCAACGACACCGTCGGCCACTTCCTCCCGCCTCGCCTCAAGACCACCAACCACCAGCACCTCGCCAGCATGGCCAGCACCGAATACCGCCAGGCGCGCTTCCATATCGACCAGGTGCTGCAACTGGGTGACGGCAACTACCTGAAGACGCTCTCCGATATCCGCACGCCGGTGCACTTTCTCAACGGTGCCAAGGACATCTACACCCCTGCCGAAGGCGCCCGACAGTTCCAGCGGCATATTCCCCATTGCAGTTTTTCGGTGGCCGAGGACACCGGCCACCTGCTCGACCTGGAGTCACGGGTGGCCGCCGACAACGTGCACCGGGCACTGCTCGGTTTCCTGTTGAATAAGGAGCAAATAGGGCTTCGGCACAGCGCTCAAGTGCAAACCGATCAGGCATAATCCGGTCCATAGCCTGCCAACGAAGAGCCGTTCCATGCCCGACCGTGCCCCGCTGGACGCAACGACCGCTCGCTGGCTGCCCTGGGTGGTAGCCATTGCCTTCTTCATGCAGTCCCTCGACGGGACGATCCTCAACACCGCCCTGCCCGCCATGGCCCGCGACCTGGCGGAGAACCCGCTGCGAATGCAGGGCGTGGTGATCGCCTACATGCTCACCGTGGCGTTGCTGATCCCGGCCTCGGGCTGGATTTCCGATCGCTTCGGCACCCGGCGGGTGTTCTTCAGCGCCATTCTGCTGTTCAGCATCGGTTCGCTGCTGTGCGCGCTGTCGAGTTCGCTGAACATGCTGGTCGGCGCCCGGGTGATCCAGGGCCTGGGCGGCTCGCTGATGCTGCCGGTGGGCCGGCTGGTGGTGCTGCGCGCCTATCCGCGCTCGGAGCTGGTGCGGATCATGGGTTTCATCACCATTCCCGGTCTGCTCGGCCCGTTGATCGGCCCGACCATGGGCGGCTGGATGGTGCAGTTCCTGACCTGGCACTGGATCTTCCTGATCAACCTGCCGGTGGGGCTGATCGGCTGCTATGCGGTGTGGAAGTTCATTCCCGACCTGCGCGGCAGCGAACGCACCCGTTTCGACAGCCTCGGTTTCCTGCTGTTCGGCGCGGCGATGCTGCTGATCACCATCGCCATGGAAGGCCTGGGCGAACTGCAACTGCCGCATCTGCGGGTGATGTTGCTGCTGTTCGCCGGCCTGGCCTGCCTGGCGGCCTACTGGCTGCGCGCCGGGCATGTCGACAATCCGTTGTTCGCGCCGTCGCTGTTCAAGACCCGGACCTTCGCCGTGGGCATCCTCGGCAACCTGTTCGCCCGCCTGGGCAGCGGCGCCCTGCCGTTCCTGGTGCCGTTGCTGCTGCAGGTGGCGCTGGGCTACTCGCCGTCCCAGGCCGGGATGAGCATGCTGCCGCTGGCCGCGGCGGCGATGTTCGCCAAGTCGATCGCCCGTCCGCTGATCGAGCGCCTGGGTTATCGCATCGTCCTCACCGGCAACACCCTGGCCCTGGGCATCATGCTCGCCGCCCTGGGGCTGGTCACCGAACACACGCCCTATCCACTGCTGCTGGGCATGCTGGCGGTGGCCGGGGCGATCAACTCGCTGCAGTTCACCGCGATGAACACCGTGACCCTGATCGATCTTGACGACAAGGCGGCCAGCAGCGGCAACAGCCTGCTGTCGGTGGTGGCGCAACTGTCGCTGAGCCTCGGCGTGGCCTGCGCCGGTGCGCTGCTCGGCGGTTTTACCGCGGCGATCGGCAACGATGGCGTGGAAACGGTGCTCGGCGCCTTCCAGCTGACCTTCCTCACCGTGGGCATCATGGCGATGCTGGCGGCGGCGATCTTCCTGCAACTCTCGCCCCAGGACGGACGCCGGGCGCGGGTGGTGCAGGAGCAGCATATCGAGCACTGAGCCAGGAGCTCGCTGCCTAGGGGAGCGCACACCTCCCCAGGGCGGTCCAGGGGGCGATCTTGAGGACCTGTTCGCGGGTGAATCCGACGCCCACGACTTGCATCCCACCGATATGGTGCAGGTCCACAGATAAGGGTGAGGATATCTGACTACTTTTCGTCCAGAAATTACGGATTGCCGGGGCGAGACTGATACACTACGCGGCATTTTTTCTTGCAGGCCCGTCCCGTGACCACCATCGCCACTGCTTTCAACTCGCTGCCCCTGTCCGCCGCCATGCTGGCTAACCTGGAATCCCTCGGTTATGCCCAGATGACGCCGATCCAGGCACAGAGCCTGCCGGTGATGCTCAAGGGCATGGACCTGATCGCCCAGGCCAAGACCGGCAGCGGCAAGACCGCCGCCTTCGGCATCGGCCTGCTGAACCCGATCAACCCGCGGTTCTTCGGCTGCCAGGCGCTGGTGATCTGCCCGACCCGCGAGCTGGCCGACCAGGTCGCCAAGGAAATCCGCCGCCTGGCCCGTGCCGAAGACAACATCAAGGTGCTGACCCTGTGCGGCGGCGTGCCTTTCGGCCCGCAGATCGCCTCGCTGGAGCACGGCGCGCACATCATCGTCGGCACTCCGGGGCGCATCCAGCAGCACCTGGACAAGGGCACGCTGGTCCTGCGCGGGCTCAACACCCTGGTGCTCGACGAAGCCGACCGCATGCTCGACATGGGCTTTCACGACGCCATCGAGGCGATCATCGCCCAGACCCCGGAGCGCCGGCAGACCCTGCTGTTCTCGGCCACCTACCCGGCCGGCATCAAGCAGTTGGCAGCCAAGTTCATGCGCGACCCGCAGCAGGTCAAGGTCGAGACCCTCCACACCGACAGCCAGATCGAGCAGCGCTTCTTCGAAGTGGCGCCGCAGGAACGCCTGGAGGCGGTGGTGAAGGTGCTCCACCACTATCGTCCGCAATCGTGCGTAGCGTTCTGCTTCACCAAGCAACAGGTGCAGGAAACCGTCGACCTGCTCAGTGCCAAGGGCATCTGCGCCGTCGGCCTGCACGGCGACCTGGAGCAGCGCGACCGAGACCAGGTCCTGGCGATGTTCGCCAACCGCAGTACCTCGGTGCTGGTGGCCACCGACGTCGCTGCCCGCGGCCTGGATATCGATGCCCTGGACATGGTGATCAACGTCGAGCTGGCCCGTGACCCGGAGATTCACATCCACCGCGTCGGCCGCACCGGCCGTGCCGGCGAGAAGGGCATCGCGGTGAGCCTGGTGGCCCCGGCCGATGCCCATCGGGCGCGGGCGATCGAGGAATTGCAGAAGGCCCCGCTGCTCTGGGAACAGCTCGACAGTCTCAAGGCCAAGGGCGGCGGCCCGCTGCTGCCGGCCATGAGCACCCTGTGCATCGCCGCCGGGCGCAAGGACAAGGTACGTCCGGGCGACATCCTCGGCGCCCTGACCGGCGACGCCGGGATTCCCGGGGCCCAGGTCGGCAAGATCGCGATTTTCGATTTCCAGGCCTATGTGGCGGTGGAACGCGGTATCGCCAAGCAGGCCCTGCAGCGCCTGAACAGCGGCAAGATCAAGGGCCGTTCGCTGCGCGTGCGGATTCTCTGATAGCCGCCAGGTCCATCTGTGGGGGCCGACGACCCCGGCCAGGCTGACTGGCCCATTCGCGGGCAAGCCCGCGCCCACTAAGGCCAGGGACCGGCTCCACCCCAACAGAAACCGAGTGAGGACAGCGCTGTGCGCTCTACTGAAGTTGTGATCATCGGCGCCGGTGCCGCCGGCCTGATGTGTGCCTTTACCGCCGCCGCCCGTGGGCGCCAGGTGCTGCTGCTCGACCATGCCAACAAGGCCGGGAAGAAGATCCTGATGTCCGGTGGCGGGCGCTGCAACTTCACCAACCTGTACACCGAACCGGGCAACTTCCTTTCGCAGAACCCGCATTTCTGCAAGTCGGCGCTGGCCCGCTACACCCAGTGGGACTTCATCGCGATGGTCGCCAAGCACGGCGTTCCCTACCACGAGAAGAAGCTCGGCCAACTGTTCTGCGACAACAAGTCCAGCGACATCCTCGGCATGCTGCTGGACGAATGCGACCAGGCCGGCGTCGAACTGCACCTGGACACTTCCATCGAACACATCGAAAAGCTGGACAGCGGTTACCTGCTGCAGACCACCCTTGGCCCGGTCACCTGCCAGTCGCTGGTGATCGCCACCGGCGGGCTGTCGATCCCGACCCTCGGCGCCACCGGTTTCGGCTACCAGATCGCCCGGCAGTTCGGCCACCAGGTGTTACCGACCCGCGCAGGGCTGGTGCCGTTCACCATTACCGATCAACTCAAGGCGCTGTGCACGGAACTGTCGGGGACCTCGGTCGATTGCCTGGTGAGCTGCAACGACCAGGGTTTCCGGGAAAACATCCTGTTCACCCACCGCGGCCTCAGCGGCCCGGCGATCCTGCAGGTGTCCTCGTTCTGGCAGCCAGGCGACACGGTGCATATCAACCTGCTGCCGGACCACAATGCCCTGCAGTGGCTGCAACAGCAGCAGGCCGAGCGGCCCAACAGTGAACTCAAGACTCTGCTGGGCGAAATCTTCACCAGGAAAATGGCCAACCTGCTGGCCGAACACTGGTTCGTGTCCAGGCCGATGAAGCAGTACACCCCGGCCGAGCTGGCCGAGGTGGCCGGCAAGCTCGGCGACTGGCAGGTGATTCCGGCGGGAACCGAGGGTTATCGTACGGCCGAGGTCACCCTGGGCGGGGTCGACACCCGCGAGGTGTCGTCCAAGACCATGGAATCGCTGAAGAGCCCGGGGCTGTATTTCGTCGGTGAGGTACTGGACGTCAGCGGCCACCTGGGTGGGTTCAACTTCCAGTGGGCGTGGGCTTCGGGGTATGCAGCGGCACAGTTCGTCTGAGGCGTTGCGGCAGATGGCGCTGACACCGATCGCCAGCCAGCGGAGCGCCGCCCACCGGAACAGATTTTGCTTTGTTTGCATGTGGCGCCATTGCACCGCCACCCGTCTATGAGCTAATACAGATCAACCGCTTGGCAGGCTCTCACACCTTCATGGCATCGACCTCGTTCAACCAGTCCCTGCGCCGCCTCTGGGCGCTGGACAAATTCAGTTATAGCGTTCGGGTATTCATCGCGCTGAGCGGCATCATGGCGCTGTGCTGGTTCCAGAACGAAATGAAGCTGCTGATCCCACTGTTCCTCGGGGTCATCGCCTGCGCCCTGGCCGAGACCGATGACAGCTGGCAGGGGCGCCTCAATGCCCTGGCGGTGACCCTGGTCTGTTTCAGCGTGGCGGCCTTCTCGGTCGAGCTGCTGTTCCCCTACCCCTGGGTATTCGTGGTGGCCATGGCCCTGGCGGCCTTTGCCCTGACCATGCTCGGGGCGCTGGGTGAACGTTATGGCGCGATCGCTTCGGCCACCCTGATTCTCTCGGTCTACACCATGATCGGCGTGGACCAGCGCGGCGGTGAAGTCACCAACCTCTGGCACGAGCCTCTGCTGCTGGTGGCCGGCGCCGCCTGGTACGGCGTGCTCTCGGTGCTGTGGCAGGCGATGTTCTCCAACCAGCCGGTACAGCAGAGCCTGGCCAAGCTGTTTCGCGAGCTGGGTTACTACCTCAAGCTCAAGTCGTCGCTGTTCGAACCGATCCGCCAGCTGGACGTGGAAGCCCGGCGCCTGGAACTGGCCCAGCAGAACGGCCGGGTGGTCGCGGCGCTGAACACCGCCAAGGAAATCATCCTGCACCGGGTCGGCAACGGCCGGCCGGGCTCGAAGGTCAGCCGCTACCTGAAGCTGTATTTCCTCGCCCAGGATATCCACGAACGCGCCAGCTCCTCGCACTACCCGTACAACGCCCTGGCCGAAGCCTTTTTCCACAGCGACGTGCTGTTCCGCTGCCAGCGCCTGCTGCGCCAGCAGGGCAAGGCCTGCCGGGAACTGGCGGCCTCGATCCAGTTGCGCCAGCCGTTCGTCTATGACGCCAGCTTCGCCGAGGCCCTGGCGGACCTGCATGCCTCGATGGAGCATCTGCGCATCCAGAGCAACCCGGCCTGGCGCGGCCTGCTGCGCTCGCTGCGGGCACTGGCCGCCAACCTCAGCACCCTCGACCGCCTGCTCAGCGCCGCGAGCAATCCCGACAGTCTGGCCGACGCCAGCGACAGCAGCCTGCTGGACCGCTCGCCCCGCAACTTCAAGGACGTGCTGACGCGCCTGCGTACCCAACTGACGCCGACCTCGCTGCTGTTCCGCCATGCCTTGCGCCTGCCGCTGGCCTTGAGCGTCGGCTACGGCATGGTGCACCTGGTGCACCCGTCCCAGGGCTACTGGATCATTCTCACCACCCTGTTCGTCTGCCAGCCGAACTACGGCGCCACGCGGCGCAAGCTCGGCCAGCGGATCATCGGTACCGCCTTCGGCCTGACCGCGGCCTGGGCCCTGTTCGACCTGTTCCCCAGCCCGCTGATCCAGGCGTTCTTCACCATCGCCGCCGGCCTGGTGTTCTTCATCAACCGCACCACCCGCTACACCCTGGCGACGGCCGCCATGACCCTGATGGTGCTGTTCTGCTTCAACCAGGTGGGTGACGGCTACGGGCTGTTCCTGCCACGCCTGTTCGATACCCTGCTGGGCAGCCTGATCGCCGGCCTGGCGGTGTTCCTGTTCCTGCCGGACTGGCAGGGGCGGCGCCTGAACAAGGTGCTGGCCAATACCCTGACCTGCAACAGCCTGTACCTGCGCCAGGTGATGCAGCAGTACGGCCAGGGCAAGAGCGATGACCTGGCCTACCGCCTGGCCCGTCGCAACGCCCACAACGCCGATGCGGCGCTGTCGACCACGCTGGCGAACATGCTGATGGAGCCGGGGCACTTCCGCAAGGAGGCCGACGTCGGCTTCCGCTTCCTGGTGCTGTCGCACACCCTGCTCAGCTACCTCTCGGGGCTCGGCGCGCACCGCGAGAACCCGTTGCCGGCGGAGGCCCGCGAACACCTGATCAATGGCGCCGGCGCCACGCTGGCCAACAGCATCGAGCAGATCGCCATCGGCCTGGCGAACAAGACGCCCATCGAAGTCCAGAGCGACGCTGAAGAAGCCCTGGCCAACGAACTGGAACAGATGCCGGAAGAAATCGACGAAATCCAGCGTCTGGTCCAGACCCAGCTGGCGCTGATTTGCCGGCAGTTGGGGCCATTGCGCACGCTGGCGGCGCACCTGATCAAGGGGGCGGAAGAACAGGCGCCGGTGTAAAGCCGCCAACCGCTTCGCGGGGCTTGCCCGCGAAGCTTTCGATCCGACAATCACATGCCGTGCAATTCGAGCAGGCGCTGATAACTTCCATCCGCCTTCATCGCGGCGATCTCACGGTCGAAGCCGGCGACAATCTGCTCATGCTGCGGATTCTGCAGGCTGACCAGGATATGCAACCCATTCTCCGTCAGTGGCTTGGGCAGGAACTCCACCGCATCGCGCACCTCGGGCGACTCCTGGCCAAGGTAGTAACGCGCCACATACTCATCCTCCAGCGTCAGCTTCACCCGTTCCGCCGCCAACATGCGTACGGCCAGGGCGAAGTTGTGCACCGGCACCTTCTGTAAGCGGGTATCGGCTTCGAACTCGCTGGAATAGGCATAGTCACGCACCACCGCGATCGGGTAGTCGTGCAACTGCTGCAGGTTGTCGTAGCTGATCGATGAGCCCTTGTGCCGGAGGAACATCACCCGGTTCATCAGGTACTCGCTCGAGAATTGCCCCAGCAGGGTCCTGTCCTTGCTGTACCAGGCGTTGATCAGGACATCGTAACGACCTTCGCCGACGCCCTTGAGTGCCCGCGCCCAGGGCACCTGTTCGAATTGACTGGCATAACCGGCACGGGCCAGGGCCGTACTGACGATATCGGTAGCCAGACCGCCATTGACCAGGCCCACATCGGTGAATGGCGGCCAGGCATCGGCGACCAGACGCAGCTTTTGCGCAACCGCACCCTGTGCGAGCAACAACAATCCAAGCAAGGCAAAAGCTCGATGCAGTCGCGACATGCCAAAGATCCTTAGCGGGCTGGACGGCCCAGCAGAATGAGGCGAAGCAGAGGGGCCGGAAGAAAGCAATTGAGCGCTCCCTGTTCCTAACAGTAGCTCATTAGCATCAGGGCAGACGCCCTGCCGGGCAGATTACACAAAGATGCCGAAAACGGGCAACGCGCCCGGGGCCGCAACAGTGTTCACCCGGTTGGCGGCATGGGCCAGGCCGCTTAGTATCGACAGCGGATATCGAATCAGAGTGAATGAAATGAGCATCGACTGGATCTGCAAGCACCACAGCGACCTGGGCAAGGAACAGCTGTACGCCATTCTGCGACTGCGCACCGAAGTTTTCGTGGTCGAGCAGAAATGCCCCTATCAGGAAGTCGATGGCCGCGACCTGCGGGACGACACCCATCACCTGATGGGCTGGCGCGATGACCGGCTGGTGGCCTATCTGCGCCTGCTCGACCCTCTGTCCCAGGGCGGCAACGTGGCGATCGGGCGGGTGGTCGTCGCCCCCGAAGCCCGCGGAACCGGGCTGGGCCATGAGCTGATGCAAGAAGCCCTGAGGCAGACCGAGAAGATGTGGTCGGGGCTGGAGATCTACCTGTCGGCCCAGGCGCACCTGCAGGACTACTATGGCCGCTATGGTTTCGTCGCCGTGGGCAACACCTACCTGGAGGACGGCATCCCGCACGTCGGCATGCGCAAGGCCTGAGACGGTTCAGGGATAACCCAGCACCTGCTTGATCGACGCCAGGTTGCCCTCGATCCAGCGCTTGTCGATCGCGCCCCAGTCATGAATCCGGTAGCTGCCGGCATGATTGCGGGCGCCTTCCTGCTGTTCGAATGCGCAATGAATATCCAGGTCGGCCAACGCGACGATGGTGTCCTGGGCCGTGCGCCGCGGCATGCCGGTCACTTCGGTCAGCGCCGGGACGCTGTTGGCCGCTCCGCTGTCGATCAGCCAGGCCACGTACAGGCGGCGATAGAAACTGCTCTTGGTCTTGCTGATGTCCATCGGAAAGTCCTTGTCGATCGATCAGTCGGCCACGGCGGCCTTGCCTTGCAGATCCCGCCAGGTCAGGTAGACCCGCAGGTCGAACTCCAGTTGGTGATAGCCCGGCTGCATATACTCGCACAACTGGTAGAACGCCTTGTTGTGCTCGCTTTCCTTGAGATGCGCCAGTTCATGCACCACGATCATACGGAGAAATTCCGGCGCCGCCTCCCGAAACAGTGAAGCGATGCGGATCTCCTTCTTGGCCTTGAGCTTGCCCCCCTGGACCCGCGAAATCGCGGTGTGCAGGCCGAGGGCGCGGTGGGTCAGGTCCAGGCGGTTATCGAACAGCACCTTGTCGATGGCCGGGGCGGTGCGCAGGTGTTCCTGTTTCAGGTCCAGGACATAGCCATACAGCGCCTTGTCGCTCTGCACCGCATGCCGACCGGGATAACGCTGGCTCAGGTAGGCGCCCAGCCGATCCTGGGCGATCATCTGACGCACCTGCTCCTGCAGGGACGCCGGATAGGCCTGGAGGTATTTCAGCACAGTCATGGGAGGCCATCGCCTGCATCGGGAAAGGCAGCCAGTTTAGCGAAATCAGCTCGACAGTGCGCTCCAGTCGAAGGTCGTGGCAAAACCGGTGGCATCCCTGGCGATCAGCGGACGGGCGACCAGGAAACCCTGCACGAAAGGGCAGCCATTGGTCCGCAGCCAGTGGGCCTGTTCCAGGGTCTCGACGCCTTCGGCAATCACCAGCAGGCCGAACTGCTGGCACAACTCGATCACGCTGCGCGCCAGGGCGGCATCCCGGGGCGAATCGAGAATCCGGGCGATCAGATGGCGGTCCAGCTTGAGGGTGTCCAGTTCGAGATCGCGCAGGTGATTCAGCGAGCAGTGGCCGGAACCGAAATCATCCAGGGCCACACGCACACCCTGCCCGCGGATCCGCCGCAGTTGCTTGCGTGAAGACTCGAAATCCTGCATCAGCGCCGACTCGGTGACTTCGACCTCCAGCTGGCTGGGGCGCAGGTCATACCGCTCGATCACTTCCTGCAACTCGTCGATCAGGTTCGGCATACAGAACTGCGTGGCGCTGAGGCTCACGCTCAGCACCAGCTCATCGGCGAATACGCCATTCCAGTCATGACGCTGGCTGGCCGCCTGGCGATAGATCCAGCTGCCCAGGCGACTGATCAGCCGCACTTCTTCCAGCAGCGGCAGGAACAGCCCCGGCGGGACATCGCCGACGCTGGGATGATGCCAGCGCAACAGCGCCTCGAAACCGCGCAGATGGCCGTCGTCCAGGGACACCTGGGGCTGATAGACCATCTTGAACTCACGACTCTCGATGGCCGAACGGACGCTTTCCTCGAGCATCAGCCGCGAGCGGGCGCGGCCGTTCATTTCGTGGTCGTAGTAGCGGTACTGCTGGCGTCCGGCGCGCTTGGCCTCGTACATGGCAATGTCCGCCGCCCGCAACAGGCCTTCCAGGTCGGCACCGCAATCGGGGTAGATGGCGATACCGATGCTGACCCCCAGGGTCATGTCCATGCCATCGATCTGCTGGCGGATCGACACGCGCTCGATCAGCTTCTCCGCGACTTTCGCCGCCTGCTCCGGGCGCTCCAGTTCCAGCAGGGCGGTGAACTCGTCGCCGCCCATGCGCGCCAGGATATCGAAGGGTTTCAGGCAGGCCTTCAACTGCTCGGAGACCCAGCGCAGCACCCGGTCGCCGGCATCGTGCCCAAGGGAGTCGTTGACCCGCTTGAAGCCGTCGAGGTCCAGGTACATCAGCACCATCGACTTGTGACCGGGATCGCTGCGCAGCAGGGTGTTTTCCGCGGTCTGGTAGAAGCCCCGACGGTTGAGCAGGCCGGTCAGCGGGTCGGTCACCGCCTGGAACTCCAGCTGCTGATGCAGGTGGCGCACCACCGACATGTCGAGCACGGTCACCACCATGGCCTTCTGGTCGCTGGGCAATGGCGCAAAGGACATCGCCACCGGCAGCGAATCGCCGGTGCTGGTGCACAGCAGCGCATCATGCAGGCGATAGGTCTCGCCCTTGCAGTAACCTTCGTAGAAAGGCGACGTCAGCCATTGGGCAAAGTGCGGCGTGTGCATGAAGTGCAGGAACGGCATGCCGATCAGCATTTCCAGCGGCGCCGCCAGCAGGCGCGAAATCGCCGGGTTGGCGAAGCGGATGCTGCCGTCGTCGTTGACCACCAGGATGCCCTCCGCAGCGTTGTCCAGCACCGAGGCATTGAAGGCCCGGGCCGCCTCCAGATCGCGGGTCAGGCGCTGCAAGGTGCGCCGATTGCGTTGCTGCTCGAGCAACGCCTGGATCTTGGGCTTGAGGATGTCCGGGTTGAACGGTTTGAACAGATAGTCCACCGCGCCGCTGGCATAGCCCTTGATCACGGCATCCTGGGACTGTTCGTTGGCCGTCAGGAAAATGATCGGGGTCAGCCGGGTACGCTGGCTGCCACGCATCAGTCGGGCGACTTCGAAGCCGTCCATGCCGGGCATCTGCACATCCAGCAGTACCAGGTCGATTTCGTGTTCGAGCAGTAGTGTCAGCGCTTCGATACCGGACGCCGCCGTGACCACCTGCCAGTCCTGCCGTTCCAGCAGGGCTCGCATGCTGATCAGGTTTTCAGGATAGTCGTCGACCACCAAAAGGACAGAACTGCTATCACCAGCCTTAAGTTGAGCGCAATCCATGCTGCATCTCTATAGTTCAGGGGACTCCACCCATGTCAGACGGAACCGGACGTAATTACAGAAACAACTCTAGTCCGAGTTTGCGCAAAGCGTAGTAATCACTACGCCATCATTTAACCCGGGCCCGTCTCTCCCGACTAACGGTTGATAGAAGCAATAGGCCATCTTTCGTGGTAGCACCCTGCCAATCCGACTAGCGGTCGTTCGGCCAAGCCGCCGCCAATCGGGGCTCGCGCATTTCGTCGGCGATTTGACGTCAACCGTTCGCCGCTTCGGCGTTAACAAACTATCTTTCAAGCCTTATAAAGAGCGCGCAAAAGCGCGGGCCAAAGCGGTTTGTCCGAAATTTCCGGGCAGGCCTGCGGCTGCGCGAGTCCCATGTTTTTCACGGAACAGATGATCATGATCGACCTGACGACCTGGAACCTCAGCGTCCCTGTCGGCACCCCGCCGGCAACCATCGATACCCCCAAACTGGTACAAGGCTTCAAGGACCAGTATTTTCATTCCGATACCGGCACCCTGTTCTTCTGGTCACCGGTGACCGGCTCCAAGACCGAGAATGCCATCTACCCGCGCAGTGAACTGCGCGAAACCTACCCCGACGGTCGCCTGCGCAACTGGCTGTACAGCGAGGCCAACAATTACCTGCGTGCAACCCTGGCGGTGAACCAGGTACCGTCCTCGGGCAAGATCGTCATCGGCCAGATCCATGCCTTCAACAGCACCCAGCCGATGCTCAAGGTCGAGTACCAGTACAAGGACAGCCGCAAGACCGGGATCATCGTGGTGAAGGTCCGCAACCACCCGGACGACAAGGAGAGCCGGGTCATCCAGATCGCCGACGACGTGCCGCTGGACAAGAGCTTCACCTACGTGATCCACCTCAGCCGGGGCGGCTACCTGAGCGTGCGCGCCGCCGACGCGGCGTGGTACACCCAGGTCAGCAGCAGTTGGCGCGACAAGCCGCTGTACTTCAAGGCAGGGGTCTATGTGCAGGACAACACCGGGTATACCAGCGAGGGCGGGATGGTGACCTTCTACAAGCTCGATATCGATCACGAGCAAGGCTGACGGCCCCGAATACAGGGCGGGGCTGGAGAGATACCGCTCGATCAGGGGTGAAACAGGGACGACTTGCGGTAGCTGGCGATGGGATCGATCTGCTCGATCTCATCGAACTTCACGGTTCGGTACAGACCGCTTTCGGCACAGTAGACGAGTAGCCGCGCACTCCAGTCGATACTGCACAGTTCGCCGCGCTCACAGGCCGGTGGCACGCCCGGGATACGCCGGGTCACGGTGATCTTCTGACGGGTCTTGAAATACTTCAGACGGTTTGGATCGCTTTCTTCCTCTTCGCTCATGGTCATTGGCCTCACTGGCTGAATGAACCATCAGCGTGGCGTATCGGCGCCCTGGCACACCACTGTCATAATTGACAGTCCGCTATATCGTTTCCTCATAGCCTCAAGCGCATTCGCGTCTAGCGATCGACGACCATGAAAAAACCCGCCTTGCGACGGGTTTCTTCAGCGCACAGGGTCTTAGTTGACCTTGGCGTTCAGCTCACCCTTCAGGTAGCGCTGGAACATGCCTTCCAGGGAGATCGGCTTGATCTTCGAGGCATTGCCGGCGGTGCCGAAGGCTTCATAACGGGCGATGCACACGTCACGCATCGCAACCACGGTGGCACCGAGGAACTTGCGTGGGTCGAACTCGCTCGGGTTGGTGGCCATCAGGCGACGCATCGCACCGGTGGACGCCAGGCGCAGGTCGGTGTCGATGTTGACCTTGCGTACGCCGTGCTTGATGCCCTCGACGATTTCCTCGACCGGTACGCCGTAGGTTTCCTTGATGTCGCCACCGTACTGGTTGATGATCGCCAGCCACTCCTGCGGCACCGAGGAGGAACCGTGCATCACCAGGTGGGTGTTGGGGATGCGCTTGTGGATTTCCTTGATGCGGTCGATCGCCAGCACGTCGCCGGTAGGCGGCTTGGTGAACTTGTAGGCGCCGTGACTGGTGCCGATGGCGATGGCCAGGGCGTCGACCTGGGTCTTCTTGACGAAGTCGGCGGCTTCTTCCGGATCGGTCAGCATCTGGCTGTGATCCAGCACGCCTTCGGCGCCGATACCGTCTTCTTCACCGGCCATGCCGGTTTCCAGCGAACCCAGGCAGCCCAGCTCGCCTTCCACGGAAACGCCGCAGGCGTGGGCCATGGCCACGGTCTGCTGGGTCACGCGGACGTTGTACTCGTAGTCGGTCGGGGTCTTGCCGTCTTCGCCGAGGGAGCCGTCCATCATCACCGAGCTGAAGCCCAGTTGGATCGAGCGTTGGCAGACGTCAGGGCTGGTGCCGTGGTCCTGGTGCATGCACACCGGGATATGCGGGAACTCTTCGATGGCAGCCAGGATCAGGTGGCGCAGGAACGGCGCGCCGGCGTATTTGCGGGCACCGGCCGAAGCCTGGACGATCACCGGGGAGTCAGTCTTGTCAGCGGCTTCCATGATGGCGCGCATCTGCTCAAGGTTGTTGACGTTGAAAGCCGGAACGCCGTAGCCGTATTCGGCTGCGTGGTCCAGCATCTGGCGCATGCTGATAAGTGCCATTGTGTATCTCTCTCCCGGACGAGGGTCGTTAATCGTGCAAGCCTGCCGTAGCGGCGGCTGCTATTCAAGTTAGATCAAGCTACTACCGGTCAGGGCGCCTTGCAGGCCCGACCGATCAAATCGTTGGTGGCAACCCAGTAGACCAGGCCTTCCTCACCTTTTTTGTGAAACGCCAACATGTTGTCGCTGTACAGCACGCCGCTGTCGACGGCGCCGACTTCCGGCTTGAGGCGATAGACCTGGTCGCCGCCACCGAGGCGTACATCGACCGCCTGCTGGCTGCTGTCGGCGTAACGCCAGAGCACTTCGGCCTGACTGTCGCAAACCCAGCGGGTCCAGTTGTCCGCCGGTTTCGACGACGGCAGGTTGAAGGCGGCGCAACCGCCGAGCAGTGCCAGTGAAGCGAGGGCGATAAAGCCTTTCATGCCGGTTCCTCGACTGGCGACCCAGGCCGCCAGTACTGCATGTGATAAATCAGACCCGTCAGGGGCAACCCTGTTCCCGAGCCGGCGACGGGGTGTCGTATTTCTCCAGGCCATCCGGGCCCAGGCGCTTGTTCAACAACGGCGCGGTTTCCGCCTGCCAGTCGGCCTGGTAGCAGCCCTTGCCGGCCGGATCGGGCGCTGGCCGCGACGGATCGACGGCGGCCTGGCCGGCACATCCGGCCAGCGTGGCGACGGCGAGCCACAGCGCAAGCGGCTTGGCCCTATGAACACGCTCTTTCAACGGTCGGTGCCGGCTCAGGCCTTGGCGCGGCTTTCCAGCACTTCCACGGCTGGCAGTACCTTGCCTTCGACGAACTCGAGGAAAGCACCACCACCGGTAGAAATGTAGGAGATATCCGCAGCCACGCCGTACTTGTCGATGGCGGCCAGGGTGTCACCACCACCGGCGATGGAGAATGCGGCGCTTTCGGCGATAGCCTGGGCCAGCACCTTGGTGCCATTGCCGAACTGATCGAACTCGAACACGCCGACCGGGCCGTTCCAGAGGATGGTCTGCGACGACTTCAGCAGCTCGGCGAACCGGGCGGCGGTCTGCGGGCCGATGTCGAGGATCATGTCGTCGGCGGCCACGTCGGCGATCAGCTTGACGGTGGCGGCAGCACTTTCGGCGAACTCCTTGGCCACCACCACGTCCACGGGCAGCGGTACGCTGACCTTGGCGGCGATGGCACGGGCGGTGTCCAGCAGGTCAGGCTCGTACAACGACTTGCCCACCGGGTGGCCAGCAGCGGCCAGGAAGGTGTTGGCGATGCCGCCGCCGACGATCAGCTGGTCGCAGATCTGGCTCAGGCTGTTGAGCACGTCGAGCTTGGTCGACACCTTGGAGCCGGCGACGATCGCCGCCATCGGCTTGGCCGGAGCGCCCAGGGCCTTGCCCAGCGCTTCCAGTTCGGCGGCCAGCAGAGGACCGGCGGCAGCGACCTTGGCGAACTTGGCCACGCCATGGGTCGAACCCTCGGCGCGGTGGGCGGTACCGAAGGCGTCCATCACGAACACGTCGCACAGGGCGGCGTATTTGCGGGCCAGCTCGTCGGCGTTTTTCTTCTCACCCTTGTTGAAACGCACGTTCTCGAACAGCACGATGTCGCCGGCCTTGACCTCGACGCCATCCAGGTAGTCGGCCACCAGCGGCACTTCGCGACCCAGGGCGCGGCTCAGGTAGTCGGCCACGGGCGCGAGGCTGTTCTCGGCCGAGAACTCGCCCTCGGTCGGACGGCCCAGGTGCGAGCAGATCATGACTGCCGCGCCTTTTTCCAGGGCCAGCTTGATGGTCGGCAGCGAAGCCAGGATACGCGCATCGCTGGTGACAACACCGTCCTTGACGGGGACGTTGAGGTCTTCGCGGATCAGTACGCGCTTACCTTGCAGATCGAGGTCGGTCATCTTCAACACGGTCATGGGTCGCAATCTCTGGTTTACGGTTTTGGGTGGACAACGTTCAGGTAGTGCCCTGCAACGTCGATCATTCGGTTGGCAAAACCCCATTCGTTGTCGAACCAGGCCAGCACGTTGACCAGCCTCGGGCCGGAAACGCGGGTCTGACTCGCATCGACAATCGCCGAATGGGGGTCATGGTTGAAATCACAGCTGGCGTGGGGCAACTCGGTATACGCCAGCAAACCCTTGAGCGGGCCGCTGGTAGCGGCTTCGCGCAGGATCCGGTTGACCTCCACGGCATCGGTGTCGCTGACGGTCTGCATCGTGATGTCGAGGCAGGACACGTTCACCGTCGGCACCCGTACCGCTTTGGCCTGGATTCGGCCGGCAAGTTCCGGCAGCAGCCGTTCGATACCGCGGGCCAGGCCGGTGGACACCGGGATGATCGACTGGAAGGCCGAGCGCGTGCGGCGCAGGTCCTCGGCGTGGTAGGCGTCGATCACCGGCTGGTCGTTCATCGCCGAGTGAATGGTGGTGATCGACACATGCTCCAGACCGATCGCCTGATCCAGCAGGCGCAACAGCGGCACGCTGCAGTTGGTGGTGCAGGAAGCGTTGGACACCAGCAGTTCGTCGCCGGTCAGGCAATCCTGGTTGACCCCATAAACGATGGTTGCGTCGACCGCCGCCTCGCTGGCCATCGGCTGGGAGAACAGCACCCGTGGCGCACCGGCCGCCAGGAAGCGCTGGCCGTCTTCGCGGGTGTGGTAGGCGCCGGAGCATTCGAGCACCAGGTCGACGCCCAGGCCGGCCCAGTCGATGTCTTCGGGGTTGGCGCTGCGCAGGACCTTCACGCAGCGGCCATTGATGTGCAGGCAATCGTCCTCGACCCGTACTTCGCCAGGAAAGCGGCCGTGGGTGGAGTCGAAGCGAGTCAGGTATTCAAGGCTGGCCATGTCGGCCAGATCGTTGAGGGCAACGATTTCCAGCCCGGCCCGGTCTCCCCGCTCGAACAGCGCACGCAGGACACAACGACCGATACGGCCGTAGCCGTTGAGGGCAACTCTGTAGGGACGCGGTTGAGGCATGGGGATCTCGCCGGAGCTTGAACATCAAGAACCCATGCCGGGGCATGGGTTCTGTGAAAACGGGACTGTCTGTGAGCCAGGGAAGCAGGCGGTGTACGGGCTACCGTCTTCGCGGGCAAGCCCTGCTCCTACAGGAGGGTGCCGTGCACAAATGTTGCGTACGACACACACCTTGTAGGAGCAGGGCTTGCCCGCGAAGAGGCCGGCCCGGACAACCGGCCTGTCACCGGACTCAGTCTTCCAGCAGTTCCTCGGCCTGACCCAGGATATTCTCCAGGGTGAAGCCGAACTCTTCGAACAGGGCTGCCGCCGGCGCCGACTCACCGTAGGTGGTCATGCCGATGACGCGGCCTTCCAGGCCCACGTACTTGTACCAGTAGTCGGCGTGCGCCGCCTCGATGGCGATCCGTGCACCGACTTCCAGCGGCAGGACCGCCTGCTTGTAGCTGGCATCCTGGGCATCGAACAGGCTGGTGCAAGGCATGGACACCACGCGGACCTTGCGGCCCTGCTCGGTCAGCTTGTCGAAGGCCTGTACCGCCAGGCCGACTTCGGAACCGGTGGCGATCAGGATCAGCTCGGGCTCGCCCGCGCAATCCTTGAGCACGTAGCCACCGCGGCTGATGTTGTCGATCTGCGCGGCATCACGCACCTGGTGCTGCAGGTTCTGCCGGGAGAAGATCAGCGCCGAAGGACCGGCCTTGCGCTCGATCGCATGCTTCCAGGCCACGGCGGATTCCACCGCGTCGGCTGGACGCCAGGTATCGAGGTTCGGCGTGGTGCGCAGGCTCGCCAGTTGCTCGATCGGCTGGTGGGTCGGGCCGTCTTCGCCCAGACCGATGGAGTCGTGGGTGTAGACATGGATCACGCGCTGCTTCATCAGGGCCGACATGCGCACCGCGTTGCGGGCGTATTCCATGAACATCAGGAAGGTCGCGCCGTAAGGCACCAGGCCGCCGTGCAGTGCCACGCCGTTCATGATCGCGGTCATGCCGAACTCGCGCACGCCGTAGTACATGTAGTTGCCGCTGGCATCCTCGGCGCTGACGCCCTTGCAACCTTTCCACAGGGTCAGGTTGGAGCCGGCCAGGTCAGCCGAGCCGCCGAGGAACTCGGGCAGCAGCGGACCGAAGGCGTTCAGGGCGTTCTGGCTGGCCTTGCGGCTGGCGATGGTTTCACCCTTGGCCGCGACTTCGGCGATGTAGGCCGAGGCCTTTTCCGAGAAGTCGGCCGGCAGTTCGCCGCTCAGGCGACGCACCAGCTCGTTGGCTTCGGTCGGGAAGGCCGCGGAGTAGGCGGCGAAACGCTGGTCCCACTCGGCCTCGACGGCACGGCCGGCTTCCTTGGCGTCCCATTCGGCGTAGATGTCGGCCGGGATTTCGAACGGACCGTGGTTCCACTTCAGCGCGGCGCGGGTCAGGGCGATTTCCGCGTCACCCAGCGGGGCACCGTGGCAATCTTCCTTGCCCTGCTTGTTCGGCGAACCGAAACCGATGGTGGTCTTGCAGCAGATCAGGGTCGGCTGCTCGCTCTTGCGGGCGGTCTCGATGGCGGTCTTGATCTCTTCCGGATCGTGACCGTCGACATTGCGGATCACCTGCCAGTTGTAGGATTCGAAACGCTTCGGCGTGTCGTCGGTGAACCAGCCTTCGACTTCGCCATCGATGGAGATGCCGTTGTCGTCGTAGAAGGCAATCAGCTTGCCCAGGCCCAGGGTGCCGGCCAGGGACGCGACTTCATGGGAAATGCCTTCCATCATGCAGCCGTCACCCAGGAACACATAGGTGTGGTGGTCGACGATGTTGTGGCCGGGACGGTTGAACTGCGCCCCCAGGACCTTTTCCGCCAGGGCGAAACCGACGGCGTTCGCCAGGCCCTGGCCGAGTGGACCGGTGGTGGTTTCCACGCCCGGGGTGTAACCGAATTCGGGGTGACCCGGGGTACGGCTGTGCAGTTGACGGAAATTCTTCAGGTCGTCGATCGACAGGTCGTAGCCGGTCAGGTGCAGCAACGAGTAGATCAGCATCGAGCCATGGCCGTTGGACAGGACGAAACGGTCGCGGTCGGCGAAGGACGGGTTGCTCGGGTTGTGTTTCAGGTAGTCACGCCACAGTACTTCGGCAATATCCGCCATACCCATGGGGGCACCGGGATGGCCGCTGTTGGCTTTTTGCACGGCATCCATGCTGAGGGCACGAATGGCGTTGGCACGCTCACGACGGCTGGGCATCGCTGATCTCCTGGGTTTTGAGTTGAAACGAAACGGAAAAAAGGGGTGCATTTTCCCTCAGGGAGAGCCCTCGGGGCAATGACAGATAGTCGTTCCACCGCGTTTTTCCCGCCGATAGTTGCGCATCGTGCTGATGAATCCTTTCCGCTCTTGGTCTGTAGAGCCACGGGAAAAGGGGAAAGTGCCATTTATCCTGCAATATCAAAAGTTTTTGATATTGCCCTTGCAGGGCATCGCGACGCTGACTAGACTGCTGGCCTTATGAATCTACCTGCGCCCGCCCTGCTTCACGATCGCTGCGACGAGCTGTCCGCCCTGTGCAAGGCCGGCGGCGATCCGTTGCGGCTGAACGTATTGCGGGCGCTGGCCAACGACTCGTTCGGCGTGCTGGAGCTGGCGCAGATCTTCGCCATCGGTCAGTCGGGCATGAGCCACCACCTCAAGGTACTGGCCCAGGCCAACCTGGTAGCGACCCGCCGGGAAGGCAACGCGATCTTCTATCGTCGCGCCCTGCCCCACACCGAATTGCCGGGCGGCCGGCTGCACGCCGCCCTGCTCGACGAGGTCGACGCCCTGCAACTGCCGGTCGAGGTGCAGGCCCGTATTACCCAGGTACACAGGCAACGGGCCGCCGCCAGCCAGGATTTCTTCGCCAAGGTCGCGGAAAAGTTCCGCGCCCAGCAGGACCTGATCGCCGGCCTGGCGCAATACCGCGAAAGCGTCCTGGCGCTGCTCGACAAGCTCAACTTCGCGCCGACCGCCACGGCCCTGGAAATCGGCCCCGGCGACGGTGGCTTCCTGCCCGAGCTGGCGCGGCGTTTCCAGCAGGTCACGGCGCTGGACAACAGCCCGGCCATGCTCGAATTGGCCCGCCAACTGTGCGACCGCGAGGCGTTGACTAATGTCAGCCTGCAACTGGCCGATGCATTGCAGAACAACAGCATCCAGGCCGACTGTGTGGTCCTGAACATGGTCCTGCACCATTTCGCCGCGCCGGCCGAAGCCTTGAAGCAGATGACCGGGTTACTGCGACCCGGCGGCAGTCTGCTGATAACCGAGTTATGCAGCCACAACCAGAGCTGGGCCAGGGAGGCCTGCGGTGATCTCTGGCTGGGGTTCGAACAGGAAGACCTGGCCCGTTGGGCCATCGCTGCGGGGCTCGTCCCCGGGGACAGCCTCTATGTAGGCTTACGTAATGGTTTCCAGATTCAGGTTCGCCACTTTCAGGGACCGACTGGCGCCACTCAACATCGGTAAACTCAGGAAAACCATCGATATGAGCGAATATTCCGTTTTCACCTCCGAGTCCGTGTCTGAAGGGCATCCGGACAAAATTGCCGACCAGATTTCCGATGCGGTGCTGGACGCCATCATTGCCCAGGACAAATTTGCCCGCGTCGCGTGCGAAACCCTGGTGAAAACCGGCGTGGCGATCATCGCTGGCGAAGTCACCACTTCGGCCTGGGTCGATCTGGAAGACATCGTCCGCAACGTGATCCTCGACATCGGCTACAACAGTTCCGACGTCGGTTTCGATGGCGCCACCTGCGGTGTGATGAACATCATCGGCAAGCAGTCGGTGGACATCGCCCAGGGCGTTGACCGCAGCAAGCCGGAAGACCAGGGCGCCGGCGACCAGGGCCTGATGTTCGGCTACGCCAGCAACGAAACCCCGGAGCTGATGCCCGCCCCGATCGCCTACTCGCACCAACTGGTCCAGCGCCAGGCCGAAGCCCGCAAGTCCGGCCTGCTGCCATGGCTGCGCCCGGACGCCAAATCGCAGGTGACCTGCCGCTACGAAGGCGGCAAGGTGGTCGGTATCGACGCCATCGTCCTGTCGACCCAGCACAACCCTGACGTGTCCTACAGCGACCTGCGCGAAGGCGTGATGGAACTGATCGTCAAGCACGTCATCCCGGCTAACCTGCTGACCAAGGACACCCAGTTCCACATCAACCCGACCGGCAACTTCATTATCGGCGGCCCGGTGGGCGACTGCGGCCTGACCGGCCGCAAGATCATCGTCGACAGCTACGGCGGCATGGCCCGTCACGGCGGCGGCGCCTTCTCCGGCAAGGACCCGTCCAAGGTTGACCGTTCCGCCGCCTACGCCGGTCGCTACGTGGCCAAGAACATCGTCGCCGCCGGCCTGGCCGACCGCTGCGAAATCCAGGTTTCCTACGCCATCGGCGTAGCCCAGCCGACCTCGATCTCGCTGAACACCTTCGGCACCGGCAAGATCAGCGACGACAAGATCATCAAGCTGGTTCGCGAGATCTTCGACCTGCGCCCGTACGCCATCACCACCATGCTCGACCTGCTGCACCCGATGTACCAGGACACCGCGGCCTATGGCCATTTCGGTCGTACCCCGGAGCTGAAGACCGTCGGCGACGACACCTTCACCACCTTCACCTGGGAAAAGACCGACCGCATCGACGCCCTGCGAGCCGCTGCCGGCCTGTAATTTGTCGGTTGCGTCACAAAAGCCCTTCATGGTTCGCCATGAAGGGCTTTTTCATGACAGCCGGTCATTCCCTGTACAAACCTGTTTCCCTATATTTCGCCATCTCGGACCCTGTTTCTCCCCTGGATATTGCACGGCGCCTGTTCGAGAACCTTCCTGATGCGTCGGCAATCGAACATTGAGGTTTGCCATGCGTACTTCCGCTTTCGCCCCCGCCGCGATCCTGCTCGGCCTGTTCACCCTTCCAGCCCAGGCCGCCGACCTGAGCGCACTCACCAACCTGGCGACACAGCTGGGCGGTGGCTCGACGACACAGACGACCGGCAGTACCGCCGACGCCGGCAGCTGCAACCCCAAACAGGTGCAGGATCTGCAGAAACAGATCTATGCCGCCAAGGTCAAGGGTGACACCGTCAAGGCCAACGGCCTGCAAATGGCCGTGGACCATATCACCGCCAGTTGCAGCGGCGTGGCCAGCTCCCAGCAGCCCATCAACAACACCGCGGCGCCCCAGGATCCCAAGGCGCAGGCGATCGATGCCGGCATCAAGGCACTGGGCGGCCTGTTCAAGTAAGCCGACATATGCGGTAAGAAAGCCCCGCCCCCGCGGGGCTTTTTAATGCCCTAGGCTTTGCCTTTCGGTCGAGCAAGGAGGCTGCGGCATGGGCTTCGTCCTGGGTATCGCCTTTTTCATCTGCTGTTTCGCAGCCCAGGCCGCGCCGTGCCCGCAGTGGCCGCAGGAGCGCGCCCTGCGCGAAATCGAGGCCCTGGAGCAACAAATCGCCCAGTGGGACGAGCGTTACCACCGCCAGGGCATTTCGCCGGTCGCCGACGAGCTCTACGACCAGTCCCGCCAGACCCTGCAGGGCTGGCGCGACTGCTTTGCAGCCGGCGGGAACCCGCCGGACAACCCGCTGCTCAAGGCGCGCGGGCCGACTCCCCATCCGATTGCCCATACCGGGCTGGACAAGCTGCCGGACGAACAGGCGGCCCGGGACTGGATCAGCACCCGCCAGGACCTGTGGATCCAGCCCAAGGTCGATGGCGTGGCCGTGACCCTCAGCTACCGGCAAGGTCGCTTGCAGCAGGTGATCAGCCGTGGCGACGGCCTCAAGGGCCAGAACTGGACCGACCAGGCCCGCCGGATCGCGGCCATTCCTGGCCAATTGCCGCAACCCCTCGACCTGGTGCTGCAAGGCGAGCTGTACTGGCGCCAGAGCGGCCATGTGCAGGCCGAACACGGCGGGCTGAACGCCCGCAGCAAGGTCGCCGGCCTGATGGCCCGGCACCGCTTGCAACCCGACGAGGGCGAAGGCATTGGCCTGTTCGTCTGGGACTGGCCCGATGGCCCGGCGACCCAGCCTGAGCGCCTGCAAGGCCTGAGCGCCCAGGGCTTCCCCGACAGCGCGACCTACAGCCGGCCGATCAGGGGATTTGCCGAAGCCCGGCACTGGCGCGAGCGCTGGTTCCGAGAGCCGTTGCCCTTCGTCAGCGATGGCGTGGTTCTGCGTCAGGGTCAGCGGCCCGCCGCGCACCTCTGGCAGGCCCGGGCACCCTACTGGAGCGTCGCCTGGAAATACCCCTACAGCCAAGCCCTGGCCCATGTACGCCAGGTCAGCTTCAAGATCGGTCGCACCGGCCGGATCACGCCGATGCTCGAGCTGATCCCGGTACGCCTGGATGACCGTCAGATCAGGCGGGTCAGTACCGGCTCGCTGCAACGCTGGCGGGAGCTGGACATTCGTCCCGGCGATCAGGTGGCCATCAGCCTCGCCGGCCTGACCATTCCGCGCCTGGACGCGGTGGTCTGGCGCAGTGTCGAACGCGAACCGCTCGACGTCCCCAACCCGGACGATTTCCATGAGTCGAGTTGCTGGCGCTACGGCCCGGGTTGCGAAAGCCAGTTTCTCGCCCGACTGGCCTGGCTGAGCGGCAAGCAGGGGCTGGAGCTGCCAGGACTGGGCCCCGGAACCTGGGAAAAGCTGGTTCGCGCGGGCCGCCTTGCACAACTGCTCGATTGGCTGACACTCGATGCCCACGAGCTTGCTAACATTGCCGGCCTGGGCCCGGTCGGCAGCCGGCAGTTGCTCGATAACGCCCGGTTGGCCCGACAACGGCCGTTCGAGCGCTGGCTGAGGGCCCTGGGCGTACCCGCCGGTGCCGGTATCAGGCTGGACGGCAACTGGCAGGCACTGGCCAGCCGAACCGTCGGGGCCTGGCAGGCCGAACCCGGGATCGGCCCCGAACGGGCCGCGCGCCTGGGTGCCTTCTTTCGGGACCCACAGGTAATGGCCCTGGCTGAATCATTACGTGTCGCCGGGGTCGATGGGTTCTGAGGAAAAAGCTGCAAACCGAATCGGAACACTCATACAACCGAGTCGGCTTTTATTTGTTCATTGTCACTTTTCAGTATTTTTCAGCACGGAGCCTTTCATGAAACTTCCCTCTTCACTGGTGCTTTTCACCCTGTGCACGGTCATGGCCGCCCCGCTCCTGGCCGCCGAGGAACAACCCGAACTGACCGGTTGCGCGGCCAAGCGCCAGGCCATCAGCAACCAGCTCGAGGCCGCCAGGGCCCAGGGCAACAGCGAACAACAGGCCGGCCTGGAGAAGGCCCTGGACGAAGTCACCACCCACTGCACCGACACCTCGCTGAAAAAGGAGCGGGAGAACAAGGTGCTCGATGCCCGGCACGAGGTCAGCCGCCGTCAGGCCGACCTCGACAAGGCGATGAAAAAGGGTGACCCGGAGAAGATCAACAAGCGCAAGGACAAACTCGCCGAGTCCCGCAAGGAGCTGCAGGACGCCCTGGACGAGCTGGACAAGTAGCCCGGCACGCCCCCGTTCACTCAGTGATCGCGAAACTCCTTGTGGCAGGCATCGCAGGCATCCTCGACCCTTTCCACCGCCGGCCTGAGCAGGCTGGCCTGGTAGGGCTGGACCTTGCTCGCCACCACCAGCTCGCCGGTGGCGCTCTCCAGCGAGCGGGCCAGTTCCTGAAAACGCGCCTGCTTTTGCCAGACATCGGCCTTGGCGCTGGTATGCTCCGTTTCCTTGACCTGCGGGAAATGTTTCCACGGCTCATGGGACAGGCTATCCAGCTTGATCGCTCCCTCGGCAAACGCCGGGCCGTCGAAAGGGATCCGACCTCGGAGCATGCCGCCCAGGTCTTCGCTGGTCTTGAGCATCTGCTTGAAAATGGCCTTGCGCTGGCCCAGCGGCGAGTTCGGGTCGATACCGCCACAGGCGGCGAGGCTCAGGCCGGCCAGCAATACAACGAAAAATTTCTTGATAGTCATGATGGCATCAGGTCACGGGAGACGGCGGCCAGTATCCTCGCCTGAAGATCAAACACCAATAGGCCAGGCCGCCAATACCCTCACTCAATGAATGGATTACCTGAACAACGACTGAACAGGTGATCACTCAAGGAATACACCGCTTCATGAACACCACTTACAAACGCCTGGGCTGGAGCCTGTTCGCCCTGGCCCTGCTCGCCGGCTGCAATGGCAAGGACAACCAGCCACCCGTGCCGGTCACCACTTACGTCAAGGCCGACTGGAAAGCCCTGCCGAACGTTTCCGACGCCGACCTGCAGGCCGGCTTCGCCTCGTGGCGCAGCGCCTGCACCCGGCTGAAGAACGACGCCACCTGGGCGGCCACCTGTGCCGCCGCGAGCGATGTGCCCGCCAACCCCGTGGCCATTCGCAGCTTTCTTCAGCAGAACCTCGAGGTCTACGGACTGCGCTCGGCGCAAAACAGTGCCGACGGGCTGATCACCGGTTACTACGAACCCGTCTACCCCGGCAGCCTGACCCGCACGGACAAGGCCACGGTGCCGGTCTATGGAGTACCGGACGACCTGATCATCGTCCAGTTGGACAGCCTCTATCCGGAACTCAAGGGCAAGCGCCTGCGTGGACGACTGGAAGGCCGGGTGGTCAAACCCTATGACGACGCCGCACTGATCGCCACCCAGGGCGTCAAGGCTCCGGTGCTGGCCTGGCTGACCGACCCGATGGACCTGCAGTTTCTGCAGATCCAGGGCTCGGGCCGAATTCGCCTGGATGACGGCCGGCAACTGCGGATCGGCTACGCCGACCAGAACGGCCATCCGTACCGGGCCATCGGCCGCTGGCTGGTGGAACAGGGCGAGCTGAAAAAGGAAGACGTGACCATGGGCACCATCAGCGCCTGGGCCAAGGCCCATCCGACGCGCATCCCGGAGCTGCTGGCCAGCAACCCGAGCTATGTGTTCTTTGCCCGCAACCCGGACAGCAACGAAGGCCCGCGTGGCTCGCTGAACGTACCGCTGACCGCCGGCTACAGCGTCGCAGTGGATCGCAAGGTCATTCCGCTGGGCAGCCTGCTGTGGCTGTCGACCACCCGCCCGGACGGCACGCCGCTGGTACGGCCGGTGGCTGCGCAGGACACCGGTGGAGCGATCGCCGGCGAGGTCCGCGCCGACCTGTTCTGGGGCACCGGCGACGCCGCCGGGCAACTGGCGGGAGACATGAAGCAGAAGGGCAATATCTGGATGCTGTGGCCCAAGGGCATGGCGTTGCCCCAGGTGCCGGATATCGGTAGCTGATTGCGGTGCAGGCCGTAGGGGCCTATTCGCGGGCAAGCCCGGCTCCTACAGGCTGGTGTCGTAGTCGGAAAACCTGTTTCCGACACCGCACTGCAGGAGCCGGGCTTGCCCGCGAAGAAGCCTTCGCCAGGCCTCAGATGGACACGAAGAAGAAACTCGCGATCAAGGCCATCCCCACTGCCCATACCACCGAGCGCAGTACTGCCCAGTCAGCCAGGTAGCAGATGATGTACAGCAGACGGCTAGTGATGAACAGCACCGCCAGCACGTTGATCGTCACCAGCGAGGCATGACCGACCAGATGCGCGATGATCACTGCCGCGGCAAAGGCCGGGGTCACCTCGAAACTGTTCAACTGCGCCGCATGCGCGCGCCTGGCGAAACCTTCGAGGGTTTCCAGGAACGCCCGCGGGTCATGGTTCTGCCGCGGCCCGAACTGGCCACCACTGAACTTGGCGATACCGGTGCACAAGTAGGGCAGGAAGATCGCGATCAATACACACCAGAGTGCTGGAGTCATGACAAAGTCCTTGTTCTTGGAGTTGGATGAACATGTCGACCAGCATGCAGGCACGCCGGTTTCGCGCAAGCCGGTCTAGTCGGCAAAGGCGCACACAACACTAGCGCATCTGATGGCCCGCGGGGCAAATACGTTCACACTTTGACAAGCCTGCCGCCATACGAATGCGTTGGGTACTCACCAGAACCGCTCGGTCACCTTTCAAGCATCATGCGAATCCCTCGGCGCCCCGCTTTCACTGCGGATCTGCGCATGACTGATCAGGGCGAAGATGCAACTGCCGCCAATGATGTTGCCGGCCAGCGTAGGGCCGGCGAAGTGCAGCCAGAACTCACGCCATGACAGTTCCCCGGCGAATACCAGGTAAGAGACCTCGGCCGAACCGGCCACAATATGCGTGAAATCGCCCAGCGCCATGAGGTAGGTGATCAGGATGATGATCCACATCTTCGCGCTCTCCATGGACGGGATCATCCAGACCATGGTGGCGATCATCCAGCCGGACACGATGCCCTTGGCAAACATCTGTTGTGGCTCGTGCTCCATGACCTTGCGACCGATTTCGAGAAAGGCCAGGTCGGTCTTGTTGTCGAAGATCGGCAGATGCAGCATCACGTAGGCCACCAGCAGCGTGCCGCAAAGATTGCCCACCAGCACCACGCCCCATAAGCGCAGCAGGCGACCGAGGTTGCCCAGGGTCGGCTGGCTCATCAGCGGCAGCACCGCCGTCAGGGTGTTTTCGGTGAACAGTTGCTGGCGCGCGAGGATCACCGCGAGAAAGCCCGCGCAGTAGCCGAAGCTGGCGATCACCTTGAACGCCTCGCCCTCCGGCAACCGGGAGTTGAGCAGTCCCATCGCCATCAGCGACAGGCCCATGGTCAGGCCGGCCGCCAGCGCCGACCAGCCGAGCGCGGCAACACTGCGCTCCAGTTCCTGGTCGCCCTGCAGGCGGATGATTTCATGCAGCACCGCCGCCCTTGGCGGCTGGTTGCGTGTGACGTCCTGCCGCTCTTCGGGCGACAGGTCCGGGGTCTTGCCGTCTTTTTGCGTATCCATCGAGTGCCTGAACCCAAGGTGTGCCTGAAAAGTGGGACACCACAGGTTCGCGGCTGTTCAGTGACTGGCGCGATCAGATCGGACTGATCCCGTCCTCCTTGAACTGGTCCTTCACGTACTTGATCTCGGTCCGACCATGAGGCGCCGGCAGGCCGTCTTCGCCCAGGTTGACGAAGACCATCTTCTCTACGGTCAGGATGCTCTTGCGGGTGATCTTGTTGCGCACTTCACAGGTCAGGGTGATCGAAGTACGCCCGAACTCGGTGGCCGTGATACCCAGTTCGATGATGTCCCCCTGGCGCGAGGCACTGACGAAGTTGATCTCGGAGATGTACTTGGTCACCACCCGCTGGTTGCCCAGCTGGACGATGGCATAGATCGCCGCCTCTTCGTCGATCCAGCGCAACAGGCTACCGCCGAACAGGGTGCCGTTGGGGTTGAGGTCTTCGGGTTTGACCCATTTGCGGGTGTGGAAATTCATGCGCGTACCTGACCGTCTTGCCATTGATGCCAGCTATCATGGCAGACCGTACGGTCAAGCTCTATGAACACTCGACTATGGTCGCCATGAGCATTCTTCATCGAACCGACAGAAACCCTTGGGAAGTCCTCGACAGGCCGCTATACTCAGCGCCGATCAAAACGGTCATCTTCCCCTGATACCGTTTACCCGCCACCTGTCCGAGGGGCGCTGCAGCAGGCTCGACCTGTCAGGCTCGGATGGGGCGTTCTCCGGTCGTGATGATGCGCCCGGATACTAAACGCACAACGGCGCCCATTCGCACACTACGAATGGAGGCTCTCTATGAGCGCTGTCAACACGCCTGCAGATTTTACCGATTACAAAGTCGCCGACCTGTCCCTGGCTGCCTGGGGCCGTCGCGAAATCATCATCGCCGAATCGGAAATGCCTGCCCTGATGGGTCTGCGCCGCAAGTATCTGGCCGAGCAACCGCTCAAGGGTGCCAAGATCCTGGGCTGCATCCACATGACCATCCAGACCGCCGTGCTGATCGAAACCCTGGTTGCCCTGGGTGCCGAGGTTCGCTGGTCGTCCTGCAACATCTTCTCGACCCAGGACCAGGCCGCTGCCGCCATCGCCGCTGCCGGCATCCCGGTCTTCGCCTGGAAAGGTGAAACCGAGCAGGAATACGAGTGGTGCCTGGAGCAGACCATTCTCAAGGATGGCGCGCCTTGGGACACCAACATGGTCCTCGACGACGGCGGCGACCTGACCGAACTGCTGCACAAGAAGTACCCGCAGGTCCTGGACAAGGTCCACGGCGTCACCGAGGAAACCACCACCGGCGTCCACCGCCTGCTGGACATGCTGGCCAAGGGCGAGCTGAAGATCCCGGCGATCAACGTCAACGACTCGGTCACCAAGAGCAAGAACGACAACAAGTACGGCTGCCGTCACAGCCTGAACGATGCCATCAAGCGCGGTACCGACCACCTGCTGTCCGGCAAGCAGGCCCTGGTGATCGGCTACGGCGACGTGGGCAAGGGCTCGGCCCAATCCCTGCGTCAGGAAGGCATGATCGTCAAGGTCACCGAAGTCGACCCGATCTGCGCCATGCAGGCCTGCATGGACGGTTTCGAAGTGGTTTCGCCGTTCATCGACGGGATCAACAATGGCACCGAAGCCAGCATCGACAAGGCCCTGCTGGGCAAGATCGACCTGATCGTCACCACCACCGGTAACGTCAACGTCTGCGATGCGAACATGCTCAAGGCCCTGAAGAAGCGCGCCGTGGTCTGCAACATCGGTCACTTCGACAACGAAATCGACACCGCCTTCATGCGCAAGAACTGGGCATGGGAAGAGGTGAAGCCGCAGGTGCACAAGATCCACCGCACCGGCCACGGCGATTTCGACCCGCAGAACGACGACTACCTGATCCTGCTGGCCGAAGGCCGCCTGGTGAACCTGGGCAATGCCACCGGTCACCCAAGCCGCATCATGGACGGTTCGTTCGCCAACCAGGTACTGGCGCAGATCTTCCTGTTCGGCCAGAAGTACGCCGACCTGTCGCCTGCCCAGAAAGCCGAGCGCCTGACCGTTGAAGTACTGCCGAAGAAACTCGACGAGGAAGTGGCCCTGGAAATGGTCCGCGGCTTCGGCGGCGTGGTCACCCAACTGACCAAGACCCAGGCCGACTACATCGGCGTGAGCGTCGAAGGTCCGTTCAAGCCGCACGCCTACCGCTACTGATCGGCCTGGTTGCCTGCTCTCCCGGCGAGAGCAGGCTGTTGTGGGAGCTGGCTTGCCGGCGATGGCAGCGCCTCGGTACTGTTGCAGAATCGAGGCCACTGCATTGCGGGCAGGCAGCTCCCACACTGGTATTCTGAGCTTCCACAGGTATTACCATGTCCCAAGATCGTCGCTACAGCTTCGAGTTCTTCCCGACCAAGACCGATGCTGGGCATGAAAAGCTGCTCGCCACTGCCCGCCAGCTGGCCAGCCACAATCCCGACTTCTTCTCCTGCACCTACGGTGCCGGCGGCTCGACCCGCGACCGCACACTCAACACCGTGCTGCAGCTCGAGAGCGAAGTAAAGATTCCTTCCGCTCCGCACCTGTCCTGCGTGGGCGACAGCAAGAACGACCTGCGCGGCCTGCTGACCCAGTACAAGGACGCCGGCATCAAGCGCATCGTCGCCCTGCGCGGCGACCTGCCCTCCGGCATGGGCATGGCCAGCGGCGAACTGCGCCACGCCAACGACCTGGTCAGCTTCATCCGTGAAGAGACCGGCAGCCATTTCCACATCGAAGTCGCCGCCTACCCGGAAATGCACCCGCAGGCGCGCAATTTCGAAGACGACATCCAGCATTTCGTGCGCAAGGCCAACGCCGGTGCCGACAGTGCGATCACCCAGTACTTCTTCAACGCCGACAGCTACTTCTACTTCGTCGACCGCGTACGGGCACTGGGGGTGAACATCCCGATCGTGCCGGGCATCATGCCGATCACCAACTACAGCAAGCTGGCACGCTTCTCCGACGCCTGCGGTGCGGAAATCCCACGCTGGGTCCGCAAGCAGCTGGAAGCCTACGGCGATGACAGCCAGAGCATCCAGGCCTTCGGCGAGCAGGTGGTCACCCAGATGTGCGAACGCCTGCTGCAAGGCGGCGCGCCGGGTCTGCATTTCTATACCCTGAACCTGGCCGAACCGAGCCTGGCGGTATGGAACAATCTCAAGCTGCCGCGCTGATCCGACAGCAAAGGCCGTGAACAAAAGGTCCTCGCGCAAGCCAGGGCCTTTTTTATTGCAACGGGAATAGCCCGGGACAGAGCCCTCACGCGGCTCTGGCTATTTACTGCGCGCCCATCGTACTCTCTGGCAATGCCCGTCATTGCCCAACTGCTGACAGCCATTGTCCTGACTTGCCTGAGCCTGACGGCCCGGGGCGAGCGACTGCGCATTGTCACCGAACCCTGGGCCCCCTATGTCTACGAGGAGAATGGCCAGGCCAAGGGCCTGGACTACGAGACCACGGCGATTGTCTTCCAGCGCCTGGGGATCGAGGTGGAGTGGCAGTTCCTGCCCTGGAAACGCTGCCTGGCGATGCTCGAACAGGGCCAGGCCGACGGCGCCCTGGATATCTTTCACAGCAGCCAGCGCGACGACAAACTGCTGTATCCCGACGAGGCACTTTCCGAAGTGGAGTTCGTGCTCTTCTACGCCAAGGCCCATCCCCATCCGTTCAGCAGCCTGGATGATCTGCGCGGGCTGACCGTAGGCGTCTCGCCGGGCTATCAGTACAGTCCGCAATTCAACGAATCGCGCCTGTTCCGACACGAACCGGCCCCCAGCCATGAGTCCAACTTCGGCAAGCTGGCCCTGGGGCGCATCGACCTGGTGATCACCGACCGCCGCGTCGGTCAGCATGTGCTCGACGAATTGAACCTGCAGGAGCAGATCGCCCAGTACCCGAGCGTGATCAGCCGCAATCGGCAATACCTGGCCCTGCGTCGCAACGCCGGCATGGACCTGCTGATGCAGCGCTTCAACGCCGAACTCAAGCGGTTCAAGCGCGAACCGGCCTATGCCGAACTCAACGCCCGCTATGCCGGCGCGCCCGGCGCCGGGAAAAAGCAGTGAACCGTTGAGCAGCAGGAACGCGGCACAGGCCGATTGCTCTGTTATACTCCGGCGTTCCCGCCAGGCTTACGCCCGGACGCTCGACCTTGCATCAGGTATTCAGACACAGTGACCTGCGCCGCCAAAGAGCCAGCGCGCGCCGTGCGTAGAGCCTCAAGATCCAGCATTACCGGACGGGATTGCGTCCTCCAGGACCGGACAGGAAAACGCCGCACACGCTGCCGGCCGCTTTTGTTCAGCTCCCAGATGCCATTCGCGCCAGGCAAGATTCCCATCGGGCTTTGCCCTAACTGAACAGGATTACTCATGTCCTTTGCTTCCCTCGGTCTCTCCGAGGCTTTGGTCGGCGCCATCGAGGCCGCCGGCTATACCGAGCCTACTCCGGTGCAACAGCGGGCCATTCCCGCCGTGTTGCAAGGTCGCGACCTGATGGTCGCGGCACAGACAGGTACTGGTAAAACCGGCGGTTTCGCCCTCCCGATTCTGGAGCGGTTGTTCCCCAACGGTCACCCGGACAAATCCCAGCGTCACGGCCCGCGCCAACCGCGCGTACTGGTCCTGACCCCGACCCGCGAACTGGCCGCCCAGGTGCACGACAGCTTCAAGCTCTATGCCCGCGACCTGAAATTCGTCAGCGCCTGCATTTTCGGCGGTGTCGGCATGAACCCGCAGATCCAGGCCATGGCCCGTGGCGTCGACGTGCTCGTCGCTTGCCCGGGGCGCCTGCTGGACCTGGCCGGGCAAGGCAGCGTCGACCTGTCCCACGTGGAAATCCTCGTGCTGGACGAAGCCGACCGCATGCTCGACATGGGCTTCGTCCATGACGTGAAGAAGGTTCTCGCACGGCTGCCGGCCAAGCGGCAGAACCTGCTGTTCTCGGCGACCTTCTCCAAGGACATCACCGACCTGGCGAGCAAGCTGCTGCACAACCCGGAGCGCATCGAGGTGACGCCACCGAACACCACGGTCGAGCGTATCGAGCAGCGTGTGTTCCGCCTGGCCGCCAGCCACAAGCGCGCCCTGCTGGCCCACCTGATCACCACCGGCGCCTGGGAACAGGTGCTGGTGTTCACCCGTACCAAGCACGGTGCCAACCGCCTGGCCGAGTACCTGGACAAGCACGGCCTGACCGCCGCGGCGATCCACGGCAACAAGAGCCAGAACGCCCGCACCAAGGCCCTGGCCGACTTCAAGGCGGGCGAGATCCGCATCCTGGTCGCCACCGATATCGCCGCCCGCGGCCTGGATATCGACCAGTTGCCGCACGTGGTCAACTTCGAGCTGCCGAACGTCGATGAAGACTACGTCCACCGCATCGGTCGTACCGGCCGTGCCGGTCGCTCGGGCGAGGCGATTTCCCTGGTCGCCCCGGACGAAGAGAAACTGCTGAAAAGCATCGAGCGCATGACTCGGCAGAAAATCGCCGACGGCGACCTGATGGGCTTCGACGCCAGCGCCGTGGAAGCGGAAAAACCGGAAGTACGCGAGCGTCCGGAAGGCCGCAACCCGCGCAACGCGCGTGCTCCCCGTGGCGACGGCGCCAACGGCGGTGGCAGCGGTAGCGGTCGCAAGGACAAGGGCAAGGACAAGGGCGGCAAGGAGAAGCCGGCGAACAGCGGTCGCGGCGAGCGTCCGGCCCGTGAGCAGAAGCCTCGCGAGCAGCAGCAACAGCGCCAGATCCCGCGTCCGGCACCGGACCGCGACCCGGAAGAGTTTCTCGATGACGACGTGGACAACTTCGGCAACCGTGTCGACTACGTGCCACAGGCCGCCAAGCCCCAGGGTCGTGGTCGCCGTCCCGGCGGTGCCGGACAAGGCGCAGCCCGTGGCGGTGCAGCCCAGGGCCAGGGTCGGCAGAATGGCCAGCGCGGCAGCAACGGCACCGGTGCAGGCGCGGGCGCGGGCGCCCAGAAGCGTACTGGCCGTAATGGCGCAGCGCGGGATGGCCAGCCACGTCGCGACGACTCGCGCAACCGTCGTCCGGCCCGGGACGACCAGTCGTTCCGCCAGGAGCCGGCGGTGAAAAGCCCTCGTGAGAACCAGCCGAAGATCATGCACAAGGAGTCGAAGATCGATCGCTCCCTGACGCCTGAGCAACTGGACCAGTTGCCGAACCGCCCACGCGGTGAGAAACCGGCGTTGCTGACCCGCAATCGCTGAGTATTCCCTCGGCAATGAAAAACGCCCCCGGTTCGTGAGAACCGGGGGCGTTTTTCATTGTGGCCAGCTTCCCCTGCAGGAGTAGGGTTTGCCCGCCAAGCCATGCCCATCGGGCCCCTTCGCGAACAAGCGCTGCTCCTACAGGAAAAGTATTACTTGGCCTTTACGCCTTCGAACGAGATGTCCAGGTCCAGAGTCTGGGAGGATGGGCCTGGGCCCTTGATGCCGAAATCGTTCAGGTTGAGGGTGGTGGTACCGTTGAAGCCGGCACGGTAGCCGCCCCATGGGTCCTTGCCTTCACCGTTGAAGGTGGCCTTGAAGGTCACCGGCTTGGTCACGCCGTGCAGGGTCAGGTCACCGGTCACGTCAGCGGTTTTCTCGCCAGTGGATTTGACGCTGGTGGAGACGAACTTCGCTTCCGGATACTTGGCAACGTCCAGGAAGTCCTTGCTGGCGATGTGCTTGTCACGCTCGGCGTGGTTGGAGAACAGGCTGGCGGTCTTCAGCTCGACCTCGATCTTGCTCGCTTCAGGCGCCTTGGCGTCGAAGCTGAACTTGCCGTTCCAGTCCTTGAAGGTGCCGTGTACGAAGCTGTAGCCCAGGTGGCTGATCTTCCAGTCGATGAAGGCGTGCTGGCCTTCCTTGTCGATCACGTAGTCAGCGGCCATCGCCTGACCGGCAGTGAACAGTGCGGTACCGATTGCCAGGGCGGCGAGAGTCTTTTTCAACATGCTTCTATTCCTTTTGAGTCGAGGTTGAACATCAGGCTTTGCGACCCAGCATGCGGGTCAGCGTCGCATCACGATCGATAAAGTGGTGTTTCAGCGCAGCCAGGCCATGGAGAACGGCAAAGATCACCACGGTCCAGGCCAGGTACAGGTGCACCGTGCCAGCGACATCCGCCTGGTCGGGGATGCTGGAAATCCAGGCCGGCACGTCGAACAGATTGAACACCGGAATCCCGACACCTTCTGCGGTGGAAATCAGGTACCCGGAGAACATCAGGGCGAAAAGGCCCAGATAGAGGAACGCATGGCCGAACTTGGCGCCCAGGCGGGTCAGGCGGCCATGATTGGACGGTGCCGGCGGCGGCGGGCTGATGAAACGCCAGGCCAGCCGTACGACCATCACCGCGAACAGGGTCAAGCCGATACTTTTATGCAGGTCCGGAGCGGCCTTGCGGTACTCGCTGTAGTAGTCGAGACCGACCATCCACAAGCCCAGCGCGAAAAGGCCGAAGACCACCAGAGCCACGCCCCAATGCAGGAGCATGCTGACTGCGCCGTAGCGGGAAGATGAATTACTTAGCTGCATGGCCGAGAGATCCTGTAAGTACTGCGCCCAAGACTAATGGTTTACCTATCGAATTAAAGCGAAAAATTTTGCTTTGAAATATCGAGAAATACGATCATAAGTCTGGAACGAGCGGGTTAAGAAAATATTAAGGTCGCCGCCTATCCGGAACACCCCGGCGGGCGACTTTATTCGAGGCGCCGGAGGATAATCGTTGCAACCGCTGCAGGCCTCGTCGCCCGGACACTTCGCCGGTGGCGAGGCCGTTGAATGACCGGCACGGGTTGTCCCGTCGCCCGGCATTGCATAGGCTTGCGCGATTGTTGGCCCGCGCCTGTCGCAAGGTGCCCGTGGGAGAGTGGAAATGAGCCTGAACAACCAGTGGATGCAACGCGATCTCGCGGTGCTGTGGCATCCCTGCACCCAGATGAAAGATCACGAGCAACTGCCGATGATCCCCATCAAGCGCGGCGAAGGCGTGTGGCTGGAGGATTTCGACGGCAAGCGCTACCTCGATGCCGTCAGCTCCTGGTGGGTCAACGTGTTCGGCCACTGCAACCCGCGCATCAACCAGCGCATCAAGGACCAGGTCGACCAACTGGAGCACGTGATCCTCGCCGGTTTCAGCCACCAGCCGGTGATCGAGCTGTCCGAGCGCCTGGTGAAGATGACCCCCGAAGGCCTGACCCGCTGCTTCTATGCCGATAACGGTTCGTCCTGCATCGAAGTCGCGCTGAAGATGAGCTTTCATTACTGGCTCAACCGCGGCCAGCCGCAGAAGAAACGCTACATCACCCTGACCAACAGCTACCACGGCGAAACCGTGGCGGCGATGTCGGTGGGCGACGTGCCGCTGTTCACCGAGACCTACAAGGCCCTGCTGCTGGACACCATCAAGGTGCCGAGCCCGGACTGCTATATGCGCGCGCAGGGCATGAGCTGGGAAGAGCATTCGCGCAACCTGTTCCAGGTCATGGAACAGACCCTGGCGGAGAACCACCAGAGCGTCGCCGCGGTGATCGTCGAACCGCTGATCCAGGGTGCCGGCGGCATGCGCATGTACCATCCGGTGTACCTCAAGCTGCTGCGCGAGGCCTGCGACCGCTACGGCGTACACCTGATCCACGATGAAATCGCCGTGGGCTTCGGCCGCACCGGCACGATGTTCGCCTGCGAACAGGCCGGTATCCGTCCGGACTTCCTCTGCCTGTCCAAGGCGCTCACCGGCGGCTACCTGCCCCTGGCGGCGTGCCTGACCACCGAGGACGTCTACGGCGCCTTCTACGACGACTATCCGACCCTGCGCGCGTTCCTCCACTCCCACAGCTACACCGGCAACCCGCTGGCCTGTGCGGCGGCGCTGGCGACCCTGGATATCTTCGAGCAGGACAACGTCATCGAGAACAACCGGACCCTGGCCCAACGGATGGCCAGTTCCACCGCGCACCTGGCGGATCACCCGCACGTTGCCGAAGTGCGCCAGACCGGCATGGCCCTGGCGATCGAGATGGTCCAGGACAAGGCCAGCAAGGCCGCCTACCCTTGGCAGGAGCGCCGTGGCCTCAAGGTGTTCCAGCATGCCCTGGAGCGCGGCGCCCTGCTGCGGCCGCTGGGCAACGTGGTGTACTTCCTGCCACCCTACGTGATCACGCCGGAACAGATCGACTTTCTCGCCGAAGTGGCCAGCGAGGGGATCGACATTGCCACCCGCAGCGCGATCAGCGTGGCGGTGCCGGAAAACTTCCATCCGGACTTCCGTGATCCGGGCTAGATCCACAGAAGCCGGGCGGGCGCGGCAGTGCGGCGCCCCGGCAACCCATCATTCCGATATCCAGAGATACACCATGAGACTGTCCCGCTTCTTTATCGACGCCCCTCTGAGCCTCGGCGAACACGAACTGCCTGAGGCCCAGGCCCACTACATCGGCCGCGTACTGCGCATGGCCGAAGGGGACGCGCTGCAGGTATTCGACGGCTCCGGCCACGAATTCCTCGGTACCCTGCTGGAAGTCGGCAAGAAGCACGTGCGTGTGCAACTGACCGAAAGCTTCGCCGGCCAACCGGACTCGCCGCTGCACATCCACCTCGGCCAGGGCCTGTCCCGGGGCGAACGGATGGATTGGGCGATCCAGAAAGCCACCGAGCTGGGCGTCAGCGAAATCACCCCGATCGTCAGCGAGCGCTGTGAAGTCCGCCTCAAGGACGAGCGCGCCGACAAGCGCCTGGCCCACTGGCGGCAGATCGCGATCAGTGCCTGTGAACAGTGCGGCCGCTCCACCCTGCCGGTGATCCACCCGCCGCTGCCGCTGGGTGAATGGCTGAAACAGGCCCAGGCCGAACTGAAACTGGTGCTGCACCCGGTGGCCGAACCGCTGACCAGCCATCCCAGGCCGGCCAGCCTGGCCTTTCTGATCGGCCCTGAAGGCGGTTTGTCCGACGCCGAAGTCGAGCAGGCGGCCAAGGCCGGCTACCTGCCCGCACGCCTCGGTCCGCGGGTGCTGCGCACCGAGACCGCACCGGTGGTGGCCCTGGCGGTGGCCCAGCAGCTGTGGGGCGATTTCTGACGCATCAGATCACGTACCAGAAGATCGCCACGAAATGCAGGGCGCTGCCGGCTATCACGAACAGGTGCCAGATCCCGTGGGAATGCCGTAGCCGGTGATCCAGGGCGAAGAAGATGATGCCCAGGGTGTATAGCGCCCCGCCCGTGGCCAGCCAGATGAACCCGGCCATGCCCAGGGCCGCCAGCAGCGGCTTGATCGCCACCAGCACGATCCAGCCCATCACCGCATAGATCACGATCGACAGGATCCGCGCCTCCGAGCGCGGCTTGATCTCCTGCAACATACCGATCACCGCCAGCCCCCAGACGATGCCGAACAACGTCCAGCCCCATGGTCCGCGCAGAGTGACCAGGCAGAACGGCGTGTAGCTGCCGGCGATCAGCAGGTAGATCGACAGGTGATCGACCTTCTGCATGATCACCTTCGCCCGCCCGCGGACGCTGTGGTACACGGTCGAGACGCTATAGAGTGCCATCAGCGTGACCCCGTAGATCGCCACGCTGACGATCTTCCACGGGCTGCCATCCAGGCTTGCCATCACCAGCAGCCAGATCGCGCCGATGCTCGCCAGTATCGCCCCCACCAGATGGGTCCAGGCGTTGAGTCGTTCCCCGTGATACATGTACCGCCCACCTCCATTGCTCAGGACACTTCATCAGGCCCGCTACGCCATGCCTGGCCCAGTCGCCCGATGCCCTGTACAGCCGCTTCCTACCTTCAAAGAGGAAACAAGCTTCCGGATTTCGCTCCATAGATTAAAAAAAAATCGCCGGCCGATACAGAAAATGGAAGGCCCCGAATCATCACCCCACGGGAGCCCGCCATGACCCGAACACTCCAGGCCTGGAACCGCGAAAAGCTGATCGAGCATTCGCTGTCCTGGATACACCGCCTCGATCGCTCCCAGGTCATCGAAGTCGATTGTGCCCTGGAGTATGCAAGACGCCGGGGCAGATCGCCGCTGAACATGACCCCGCGGGACTTCCCGCTGCCCACGGTACATGAATTGCTGCAGCGGGCCGTCCTGGAAACCGAACGGGGCCTCGGGGTGTTCCTGATCACCGGATTTCCCGTGGCCGACAAGACGCCCGAGCAGGCACGCCTGCTCGCCTGGGGTATCGGCCTGCACCTGGGCGTGCCGCTGGTACAGAATCACGCAGGCGAGTTACTGGTTGATGTCCGTGACCGCCAACAACCCCATCACCCGACCCATCGCAGCCACATCACCAGCCGCTCCATGGAGTTCCACACCGATGCCTGCGACCTGACCACCCTGCTCTGCCTGCGCCAGGCGGCCCGCGGCGGGCTGTTCCGCCTGGCCAGCCTGCGGGCCGTGCACGACCGGCTGATGCGCGAGAATCCGGCGTTGTGCCAGGCGCTCTATCAACCCCTGGCGTTCTACGACCCGACACGCGACAGCGCCAGCGACAGGCGCTTTTTTCTCTGCCCGGTATTCGCCCTGGAACACGGCGTCTTCGCCAGCCGCTTCTATCGTCAGCGCAACCTCGACTGCGAGCGCCTGCCGGGGGCACCGCGCCTGGGCAACATCGCCCGCGCCGCACTGAACGCGGTGCATGACACCGCCTGCCTGCCGGACATGTGCCTGGAACTGGAGCTGTTGCCCGGCGATCTGCAGTTTCTCAACAACCACCTGGTCTGCCATGCCCGCACCAGCTTTACCGACAGCGCGCAGCCCGGCCGCCAGCGCCACCTGCTGCGCCAGTGGCATGCCACCGCCTGCAGTCGTCCACTGCCCGAGAGCTTCCTGCCGGCCTATGGCAACGTCAGGGCCCAGGCCTTGCGCGGCGGCTATCAGGGTTGTCCGGTCGATGAGACGCTGCGGGCCTTCCAACAGCGACTGGCGACCAGCAACGGCCTGATCGGTTGAACGGGGCCACTGAAAAAGCCTCAGCCAACTCTCCGGGACTTGGGCACAATCGGAGCATTCGAAAAAGAGTCCGTCCCATGTTGATCGATGAAGAACTGACCCTGAAAAAGCTCGAAGTGTTCCTGGCCTTCATGCGCACCGGCAACCTGGCCCGGGCGGCGGCCGAACTGCAGACCAGCAACGTCAGCGTGCACCGCGCCATCCATTCCCTGGAAAATGCCCTGCGTTGCCCGCTGTTCAAGCACGAGGGGCGCAACCTGACACCGCTGGAAAGCGCCTATGTGCTGGAAGAGCGGGCGCAGAAACTGATCCAGGACGTGGTCGAAAGCGTGCGCCTGACCCGTGAGGCCGCCGGCTTCTGCGCCGAACGCTTCAAGCTCGGCTCGCTCTACTCACTGACGGTGAAGACCGTGCCGCAGTTGATCATGGGCCTGAAGATCCGTCGCAGCGAGCTGAACATCGACCTCATCCTCGGCTCGAACATCGACCTGCTGTACCAGCTCAGGAACATGGAAGTGGACGCGATCCTGGTGTCGCTGGACGAAACCACCCAAGATCCGGACTGCGAACACCTGCCGCTGTTCTCCGACGATATCTTTCTCGCCACGCCCGCCGACTCGCCTTTCGCCCAACAGGCCCAGGTCGACCTGGCGGACCTGCGCGACATGACCTTCATCACCCTGACCCAGGGCTTCGCCACCCACCGCGACGGCAATCGGGTGTTCGAACAGGCGGGCTTCGAGCCCAAGGTGGCGATGCAGGTCAACGATATCTTCACCCTGCTGAGCATGGTCAGCTCCGGCGTCGGCTATGCGCTGCTGCCCGGGCGGATCGCCGCGGTGTACGAAAACCGGGTGAAACTGATTCCGCTGCAGCCGCGCTACCACCTGCAGCAGCATATCGGCGTGGTATTCCTCAAGGCCAAGGAGCGCGACCCCAACCTGCTGGCACTCCTGGCGGAGTGCCGGATGTATGCCAACCATCGCGCCTGAATCAGCCCACCAGGCCTCGCACGATGAAAAACAGCACCGACGGCCCGAGCAGGCAGCCCAGCCCGGTATGGAAGGTCGCTGTCAGCGCGCCATAGGGCACCAGCCGCCGATCCGTCGCCGCGAGCCCGGCCGTCACGCCACTGACCGTCCCGGCCAGGCCGCCGAACACCATCGCCGAACGCGGATTGTCCAGGCCCATCCAGCGCGCCGCCACTGGCGTGCCGACCATCACGATGATCGCCTTGATCAGGCCCGTGGCGATCGACAGGGCGATCACATCGGAACTGGCACCGATCGCCGCACCGGTCACCGGCCCGACGATATAGGTCACCGCCCCGGCACCGATGGTGGTCATGCTCACCGCATCGCGATAACCGAAGGCCCAGGCCATGCTCGCGCCGACCATGAACGGCAGCACGGTGCCCAGCAACAGCGACACCGCGCCGATCAGGCCGGCCTTCCTCGCCTCGGTGGCCTGCACCTCGAAGGCGGTGGCGACGATCGCGAAGTCGCGCAACATGGCGCCGCCCATCAGGCCGATGCCGGAGAACAGCGCCATGTCGGCCAGGCCCTTCTGCCCACCGGTCAACGTGCCACCGATCCAGGCCAGGACCAGGCCGATCACGATGGCGATCGCCGAACCGTGGATGCGACCCAGGGTCAGGTGCCTGGAGAGCAGCACCGACAGCCACATCACCACTCCGACCAGCGCGAACGCGGTGATCAGCCCATTGTGCTCCAATGCTTTCTCGACGATAGCCCACATGTCAGCGACCTCCCGCGACATGGGCATCCGGCAACGCCGCCGCAGGCTCGGCCGGCAACGGCTCGCCCTTGTTGGTCCGGCTGATCAGAGCGATGGTGCAACCGCACAGCAGCACCGAACCGACGGCCGCCAGCAACGCCACCGGACCGCCATGCAAGGCGGTGACCACGTTCTGGTTGGCGGCCATGGCGACCACCACCGGGATATACAGGGCGCCCCAGAAGCCGACGCCCATCTCGCACTCCTTGCTCATGCCGCCGTGCCTGTGCATCCACAGGCGGGCGCAGATCAGCAGGATCATGGCGATCCCGACCCCGCCGACATTGGACTTGACCCCCAGCAACACGCCGAGCATGTCTCCCAGAACCACACCGGCCAAGGTACAGGCCGCCAGCAGTGCCACACCGTAAATAATCATTGTTGTTATCCTCGCATCGCAGTGTCGAAGTTGTTGTTTTTGTCCTTCGAAGCAACAGCCGGTCTCTATCGGTGGCGGCATCCCTCCTCTTCCAGCAGTGCCTTGAGACTGTCCAGCCGGGCACCGTCGAAGGCGACCACGCTGCCCTGTTCGAATACCCGCCGCGCCAGGCCGGTCAACACCGCCCCCGGTGGCAGTTCGATCTGCAGCCGCACGCCGCGCTCGTAGGCGCTTTGCACAGTACCGCGCCAATCGATGAGCCGGCACATGTTGAAGGCCAGGTCATCGCGAATCTGTTCGGCAGTGCGCAGCAACCGGGCACTGCTGCCGCTGAGATAACCCAGGCACGGCGCCCGCATCGGTACCTTGGCGAATGCGGCCGCCAAGCTCTGCGCCGGCGCCTCCAGCAACGGGCAGTGGGACGGCACGCTGACCGCCAGGCGCCGGGCCACTCCGCCCTGCTTCAGCGCGGCAGCGACCGCGGCCATGGCCTCATCGCTGCCAGCGATCACGCACTGGTTGTCGGCATTGATGTTCGCCAGGTAAACCGGCGTGCGCGGGCCATGGACCTGGGCCAGCAACTTATCCACAGCCGCCCGTTCCAGGCCGATCAATGCGGTCATGCCATAGCCCTGTGGATAAGCCTGTTGCATGAGTTGCCCGCGCAGGCTGACCAGGCGCAGGGCATCGCTGAAATCCAGCACCCCGGCCATCACCGCCGCCGGATAGGCGCCGATCGACAGGCCGGCCACGTAGGCCGGCGGTGGACTGTTGTCCAGCAACAGCCGGGCCCCGGCCACCCCGGCAATCAGCAGGCAGAGCTGGACCGCGCGGGTCGAGGCCAGCGCCTGCGCGCTGTCCAGCAACGCCAGATCCTCGCCAAGCACCTCTGCGGCTTCACCCAGGCACTGGCGAACCACCGCCGCATCGGGCAGGCGCCGCAACATGCCGGGCTGCTGCGCACCCTGGCCGGGAAACGCCAGCAGGCTGCTCACGCCGCCAACTCCCCGGCACTCCACGGATCGGCCACCAACCGTGCACCCGCGTCGCTCTTGAGCAGCACCCGTTGCGCCGGGCCCGCCCACTCCGCCAGCGCCACCGCGCCCAGCGGGGTCTGCAACTGCAGGTCGACACGGCAGAACGGATTGTCGAGTTGCCGCAACAGCTCGGCGGCCCGGGCTCGCGACAACGCCTGCGGTGCACGCAGGATCAGGTCCAGGTCGCTCTCCGGGTGCAGGGTCGGCAAGCCGGTGGCCAGTTCAAAACCGGCGCTGCCGCTGACGCCCCAGGCCAGGCCCCGGGCATCGAGCGCCGGGCGTACATGCCGCAAAGCCTGCAAGGCCAGCCAGTCCCGCCTGGCCAGTCGGCTGTCGACCAGCGCCTCCGGGCGCACCCGACGTTCGACCAGCCGCCGCGGCATCAGCGTGGCGAAACGCTGCTCGCGCGACAACCCGCGCACGCCCACCGGCAATTGATCCGCTGCGACCAGTGCGCGCCGCACCACCACCGGCTGCCCCAGGCCCAGCGCCTCAGCCACCCAGGCCGGCGCATCCGGCGGCAACTGCGCCGGGGTCAGCCCCCAGAGCAGGTCGTGAGGGAGATAGTGGCCGTCGCTACACATCGCGACTCACCACTGTTCACGCAACAGTTGCCGGACCCGGCTCGACGCAGCCCGATTGGGCGCCCCCAGCCGTCCGCCCAGATCGGTGCCACGTTGCATCGCATCGACGATCGCGGCGCCGAGGCAATCCTGCACACAGGCCAGATCCTGCGCCGTGGGCTGCTCGATCCGCTGCACGTCGAGCACCTTCCACAGCAGCCCCAGGCTGGCATAACTGTCGATGTCATAGGCCATGGGTGGCACGCTGGCGGCCAGGGCCTCCAGGTCCTCGACACTGCGCAGGGTCACGCGCGCCGCCGAGGCCTTGCCCATGGCATGGACCATCACCCCCGGATCACGCAGGGCGATCAGGTGGTTGGCCTGGTAGCCGTGGGCGAGGAACGCCCCGGACATCGCCTTGCCCACCAGCAGGGCAATCACCGCATGCCCCGCCAGGCGGGCACGGGCGTAACTGTCGGCGGCCGCGGCCAGGGCCAGATGGATCCCCAGGGCTTCCTCACGACGCCCGTAGGCCTGGCTCGGCACATCGACAATGGCGATCAGCGCGCGCTTGTGCCCACTCGCGCTGTCGGCCTCGATCACCTCGTCCACCGCCCTCGCCAGACTCCAGCCTTCCAACAGGCCGACTTCGCCATGACGGGCGCGGACAAACCGGTTGTCCGCATCGGGTACCACCGCCAGCAGGCGTACCGGCTGGTCGCCCAGCCGGGTATCGGCGACCTTCAGCGAAGCCGGCAAGCCGGTCGCCTCGACGGCATCGCCAGCCAGGCTCTGGAACCAGTGCAAACCGCGCAGGGAACGGGTGCTCATGGGCGATCTCCTTGGAAAAGCCGGCGTACCGTGGCCGGGTCGATCTGTGGCGCGGCATCCAGCTCAGCCAGCCGCTGCAGGTACCAGCCCGCCTGCCGACTGCGCTGTGTCTCGGGCAGGCCAGCCTCCAGCAAGTGCGCGACCTGCTGCCGGACCGCGGCCACGTCATCGCTTGCATAACGATCCACCAGGCCACTGGCGAAACGCTGCTCGCCGCCGGTCAGGCTCCAGATGAAGGGCCGGTCACGGGAATCGTATTCCTCCAGCCCCGCCTCCTGTTCGATCACCTGCGGCCCATTCAGGCCCAGGCGGGCCTCGCGGGTCACCACCAGGTAACTGCACAGCGCGGCGGCGATGGACATGCCGCCAAAACAGCCGACACTGCCGGCCACCACACCGATCACCGGCTGATAGCGCCGCAGATCGACAATCGCCGCGTGGATATCGGCGATGGCCGCCAGGCCCAGGTTGGCCTCCTGCAGGCGCACGCCACCGGTTTCCAGCAGCAACACGGCGCGGGTCGGGATGCCCTGGCGGTTGTCTTCGGCAGCCAGTTCCAGGGCACCGGCGATCTTCGCGCCGCCCACCTCGCCGAGGCTGCCACCCTGGAAAGCGCCCTCGATGGCGGCGATGACCACCGGCAGGCCGTCGATGCTGCCCTTGGCGATCACCACCCCGTCATCGGCCTGGGGTACCACGCCCTGGCGTTCGAGCCAGGGCGACATGACCCGGGCGAAGGGATCGAGCAGTTCGCGGAAACTGCCGCTGTCGAGCAAAGCCCTGGCCCGCTGCCGGGCGCCGAGTTCGACAAAACTGTGCTTGTGCAACAGAGCCTCGCTGTCAGTCATGGCCGATCTCCTCGAAACCTTGTTCCAGACGCAACCGGACCACCCCGGGCGTGGCGCCGAAATCGTGGATATCGATCGCCAGCGCCGGCGGCAGACGCCCGTCGAACAAGCGCTCGAACAGATGCTGCCAACGCGCCGAGCTGCCATTGACCGAGGTGGTCACCTGGATCGACAGGGTGCCGGGTTGACCGGGTTCGAGCAGCACTTCCAGGTCGCCGGAACCGACACAGCCCACCAGGGCACGGCCCCGGGGCGGTTGTCCGGCGGGGAATTCGAAGGACAGTTTTTCCATCACAAGGCTTCCTGTTCGAGACGGTCGATCAGCAGGCAGGCGGCGAGCAGGTCCGCCGCGCCGCCGGGTGAAGCGTTCATCGCCAAAAGCTGTTGATCCAATTCATGCAGGCAGCGCCGGCCGGCCAGGCTGGCGCTGCCGCCGGCCTCCAGCACCGCGCGGGCGCCCTGCTGCATCGCCTGCAGGCCCGGCAGGCCGGCGCGGTAGAGCACGCAGGTATCGGCCAGGTCGGTCATGATCGCCAGCAGCGCATCCAGCCGGGCATTCTGTTCGCCGTGACCCGCCAGGCGACTGCGCCGCAGTTGAGGCAGGCCGAGCCGGGTGACGGCCGGGAAGCCGAGTTGCGCCTGCTCCCGGGCACCGCGGGCCCCGTAACGGCGGGCCACCTGCTGGCCGTGGCTGTTGCCGCCGGGTGCATGGCGGTCTTCCAGCAGTGCCAGGCGCGCGGCCCGCAGGGTCAGCGCTTGGGCAGAAACGTTGCCGGACTCCTGTGCCGCCGCAGCCACCAGCAGGCCCAGGGCCCAGATCGCGCCACGGTGGGTATTCACTCCGCCGGTGGTCCTGAGCATCGCCTGTTCTCCCTCGCGGCCGATACGACCCAGGGCTTCACGCAATACCAGGCCGCTGAATGCCGGGGAATGGTTGGCAATGGCGGCATCGGCCATCTCCTTGAACATCGGCCACAACGCCAGCGCCGAGGCATGCATCAGGCCCAGGTGCAGGTCGTTGTGTGCACCGCTGCCACGCCGGTCCACCAGGGCGGGCTTGGGCGACAGGTCGGCTTCGTCGATCAGCGCTTCGACGGCGAAATCCGCCAGGCGCTCGGCCAGTGACAGGGGTTGGGGCTGCAGATTGAAGGCGTGCATTTACCAGCTCCTGAAGCGTGCGGGCGGGTTGTAGAGGCCACCGGACCACTCCACCAGGTCGGCCACACTTTTGGCCGCGAGCAGTTCACGGCTGGCGTCGGTGCGGCGGATGCCCAGGTCCTCGGGCAAGGCGATCAGCCCTTCGCGCCGCAGCCGTGCCGTATCCTGCGGCTTGTGCCGCAGGCCGATGGCAGTGACACCCGCCACGGCGGCGATCATCGCCTGGCGCTCCTCCAGGGAGCGGGCCTTGTACAGGTAGGCGATCCCCTCCTCGGTCAGCAGGTGGGTGACGTCGTCGCCGTAAATCATGATCGGTGCCAGCGGCATGCCGCTTTTCCTCGCCACCTCGACGGCATCGAGGGTTTCGACGAACGTCGGCTTGCCGCCCTCCTGGAAGGTCTCGACCATCTGCACCACCAGTTTCCTGCCGCGTTCGAGCAGCGCCTGGGGCGCATCGCCGCGGTCCAGGCGCATATCGAGCCAGGCCGGGGTGCCATGCCGCCGACCGCGCGGATCGTGGCCCATGTTCGGTGCCCCGCCGAAACCGGCCAGGCGCCCGCGGGTGACGGTGGAGGAATGACCGTCGCCGTCGACCTGCAGGGTCGCGCCGATGAACAGATCCACCGCGTACTGCCCGGCCAGTTGGCAGACCATCCGGTTCGAGCGCAACGAGCCGTCGCGCCCGGTGAAGAACACGTCCGGCCGGGCGGCGATGTAGTTCTCCATGCCCAGTTCGGTACCGAAGCAATGCACGCTGTCGACCCAGCCGCTTTCGATCGCCGGAATCAGCGTCGGGTGCGGGTTGAGCGTCCAGTTGCGGCAGATCTTGCCCTTCAGGCCCAGGGACTCGCCGTAGGTCGGCAGGATCAGTTCGATGGCGGCGGTGTTGAAGCCGATCCCGTGGTTGAGCGACTGCACGTTGTGTTTTTCGTAGATACCGCGGATCGCCATCATCGCCATCAGCACATGCACCGGCTTGATATGCCGCGGATCGCGGGTGAACAGCGGTTCGATATAGAACGGCCGGTCGGCCACCACCACGAAATCGACCCAGGACGCGGGAATGTCCACCCGCGGCAACTCGCTGACATCGTCGACCAGCTGGTTGACCTGGACGATCACGATGCCGTCGCTGAACGCCGCCGGCTCGATCAGCGCCGGGGTGTCTTCGGTGCTGGGGCCGGTGTAGATGTTGCCGGCGCGGTCGGCCATGAAGCCGGCGCTGAGCACCACGTTGGGAATCAGGTCCACCACCAGCCGCGCGTAGAGTTCGATGTAGGTGTGGATCGCACCGATTTCCAGCAGGCCGTCCTCCAGCAACTGGCTGATACGCAGGCTCTGGGTGCCGGCGAAGGAGAAATCCAGCTTGCGGGCGATACCGCGCTCAAACAGGTCCAGGTGCTCGGCACGGCCGACGCTGGGCATGATCATGTGCAAGTCGTGAAGCCGGGCCGGATCGGCCTTGGCCAGGGAACGCGAGAGAAAATCCGCCTGCTTCTGGTTGTTGCCCTCCAGCACCACCCGGTCGCCGGGCATGATCAGGGCTTGCAGGGCGGCGACGATCTGCTCGGTCGGCAACACCACGCCATCGGCGAGGGCCCGCACCTGTTCGAGACGACGCTGCTTCTCGGCGCGGCGCCGCGTCCAGCGCGAGTCGGGGGAATCGGGGGCTGTCATGCTCACTCCAGGGGTTCGCTGTCGTGGCTAGACAGTAGGAGCGATCGGACAGGACATCAATCAAGCCCGGCGACTGATTGTTACGCCAAGGTTAATGATTTGACGCGGGGGTGGGTGGCAGTATCGTCGTGGTGAATGGGCGAGTGTTACTGGAGTAGCAGATCCGACGCTTTCGCGGGCAAGCCCGGCTCCTACCGAGCGTCTTCGGGATACCGATGCCAGCCACCCTCCTGTAGGCGCGTGGCTGGCCCGCGAAGGTGCCATCAGCCGCACGAAACGCTCTCAGGCCAGCCCCGACTCCAGTACCAGGCGTTCCAGCCCCGGCAGGTCCGGGATCTTCGCCACCAGCTCGCCGACCTGTACCGCGGCCTTCTCCAGGCGGCACAGTGGCACGTCGACGAAACTCAATTGGCTGTCGAGCTTGTACGAACGCGGGATGCCCTGGATCACCAGGGCGATGAAACGCAGCTCCGGGCGCCCGCCGAGGGTGTTGAGGACCACGATCCGGGCACGCTCGCCCACGGCGATCGCGCCGCCACAAGCCGCCTCGAAGCTGATCAGCGGCAACTGGCGGTCGCGCCAGGTCACCTGGCGCAGGTACCACGGCGGCGCATCGCTGGCCGGCTCGCCGCGCTGGAAGTCGATCAGTTCGGCCACCGCCACGTTCGGCAACAACAGGTAGCGATCGGCCAGGGGCAGCATCAACCCGGTCAGGCTGCTGGCACGGTGTTCATGCATGGGCATGGCTCCAATGGGCGATGCTCTCCAGCAGCACCGATTCCTGGTACGGCTTGCCCAGGTAGTCGTTGACGCCGATGGCCATGGCCCGGTCGCGGTGTTTCTGGCCGGTACGGGAAGTGATCATGATGATCGGCAGGTCCTTCAGGCGTGGGTCGTTGCGCACCCGGGTCGCGACCTCGAAGCCGTCCATGCGCGGCATCTCGATGTCCAGCAGCATCAGGTCCGGGGTGTGCTCCTGCAACAGGGCCATTGCGTCGACACCGTCCTTCGCGGTCAGCACGTTCATGCCGTTGCGCTCCAGCAGACGGCTGGTGACCTTGCGCACGGTGACCGAGTCGTCCACCACCAGCACCAGCCGTGGCCGCAGCGGTGTGAAGTCGCCCGCCAGGTCGCTCAGCGCCCGCGGTACCGGCACCCAGGCCTGGGACGTGCGGACATGGGCCAGCAGGTCGAGAATCAGCACCACCCGGCCATCACCGAGAATGGTCGCCCCCGAGAGCCCCGACACCGCGGCGAACTGCGGCCCCAGGCTTTTCACCACGATCTCGCGGGTGCCGGCCAGGCTGTCGACCTGCAACGCCACCCGCTGCTCGTTGCAATGCACCAGCAGCAGCGGCAGCGGTTGGCTCAGCCCCAACAGCCTGGGCTTGCTGACGGTTTTCAGCAGTTCGCCCAGGTAACGCAATTCGTAGGTCTGCCCGGCGTACTCGTAGCGCGGCGGATTGAGCTGGTAATAGCCTTCCAGTTCGCTGGGGAGCACCCGCACCAAGCCCTCGACGGTGTTCAACGGCACCGCGTACTGCTCATCACCACACTGCACCATCAGCGCCCGGTTCACCGAGACGCTGAACGGCAGGCGAATCTGGAAGTGCACGCCCTGGCCCTTGATCGAGTCGATGGTCATGGTCCCGCCCAACTGCCGCACTTCCTCATGGACCACGTCCATGCCGACACCACGCCCGGAAATCTGGGTGATGCGTTCGGCGGTGGAAAAGCCCGGCTGAAGGATGAACTGCAACACGTCGCGGTCGCTGATCGGCGTGTCCTCCTCGATCATTCCGCGCTTGATCGCCTTGCGCCGCACCGCGTCGAGCGGGACCCCGGCGCCGTCGTCATGGATGTCGAAAACGATGTCACCGCCTTCATGGGACAGGTCGAGGGTGATCCGCCCCTGCTCCGGCTTGCCGGCCGCACGCCGTACTTCGGTGCTTTCCAGGCCGTGGTCGACGGCGTTGCGCAGCATGTGTTCCAGCGGCGCGACCATGCGTTCGAGCACATTGCGGTCGACCTCGCCCTCGGCATTGCCGACGATGAAATCGACGTCCTTGCCCAGTTCCGCCGCGACCTGCCGTACCACCCGCTTCAGCCGCGGCACCATGCGCTCGAACGGCACCATGCGCGTGCGCATCAGGCCTTCCTGCAATTGGGTGTTGACCCGGGCCTGCTGCAACAGCAGGTTCTCGGCGTCCTGGTTGCGACCGGCCAGGGTCTCCTTGAGATCCAGCAAGTCGGACGCCGATTCGAACAGGGCGCGGGACAGCTGCTGCAACTGCGAGTGGCGGTCCATCTCCAGCGGGTCGAATTCCTCGTAACCCAGGCGCTCGGCCTCCACCTGCTGGCGGCTGAGAATCCGCCCCTGGGTCTCGGTGTCGAGCCGACGCAACTGGTCGCGCATCCGCTCGATGGTGGTTTCCATTTCGTTGAGCGCGATCTTGGCGTCATTCACCTGCTGCTCGATGCGCCCACGGAAAATCGACGTCTCGCCCGCCAGGTTGACCAAATCCTCCAGCAGATCGGCGGACACCTTGACCATGTCCTGGGGCGGGCGCTCAGCCTCCGGCTCGCTCTTGAGCGGCGCCGGCGGCTCCGCCACCGCTGGCGGTTCGAGCGGCGGCTGCCGGCCAAACGCCTGGATCTCGGCGATCAGGGCATCGGCCGGTGACACCGGCTGCTCGGCCCGCACCGCATCGAGCATCTGTGCCAGACGGTCATGAGCGCTCTGCAACAGGTCGAACAGCCTGTCACCAGGCTGCAGCAGCAGGGTCGACACGCCTTCGTAGAGAAACTCCAGCTCGTGGACCAGGTCGCCAATGGGGGCGATCTCGACCATTCGCGCACCGCCCTTGAGGGTGTGCAGGTCGCGCAGCAGGTTTTCCACTTCCTGGCGGCTCGACGGCTCGGCGCGCCAGCGTTGCAACGCCGCACCGGAGCTCTCGATGATGTCGAAACCTTCCTCGAGAAAAACCTCGAGCAGTTCCGGATCTCCACCGGCCGCGGGCGGCTCGACCGGTACCGGCGCCAGCGGCTCGGCACCCTGCTGGCGGAACGCCTGGAGGCTGTCGATCAACCGCGCCGGATCGCTCAGCGGCTGCTGCTCCTGCAACTGCTCGAGCATGACGGCCAGTTGGTCATGGCTCTTCTGCAACAGCAACGCCAGTGGCGGCGAATGGCTGAAGCGCCGGTCCAGCAGCCCCTCGTAGAGGTTCTCCAGCTCATGGGCCAGGTCGCCGACCGGACCGACCTCGGCCATCCGCGCCCCCCCTTGAGAGTGTGCAGGTCACGCTGCAGGGCCAGCAGCGAGGCGCCGTTGTCCGGCTCGTCGAGCCAGCGCTGCAACGCCAGCCCGGCACTGTCGAGGATATCCGCCGCCTCTTCGAGGAAGATCGCCACGATCTCGTCGTCCAGGTCCACACGCTCCTCGAGCTGTGCCGCAGCGGTGGCCGCGCCCAGTTCGCTGATGCGTGGAGCAGCGCCACCGTCGTTCCTGATCAGCCCGGTGGCGGACGGGTCGAGTGCCTCGTCGAGCAGCTCGCGCAAGGCGCGGATCCGCACCGGCTGCGGGTTGATCGCCTGGCCGGCGGCCAGTTCGTCGAGCATGTTGATCAGCGCTTCGTGAGCCTGCTGCGCCTCATGGAAAAACCGCTCGCTGACCGCCAGGCTGCTTTCCTCGACAGCCCCGTAGATATCCAGCAGGGCTTCGCACAGCTCGTCCACCGGCTCCAGGTCGGCCAGATGCGCGCCCTGGCCGAGGGTGGTCAGTTCGTCCAGCAGGTCGTTGAGCTCCTGGCGTTCGCCAGGGTGCTGCTGCCACCGCTGCAGCAGGCTTTCGGCATCCAGCAGGATATCCATGCCCTGGGCCAGGAAGCTGTTGATCAGTTGCGGGTCGCGGCGGGTGCGCTGGGCGCTGCTGGGTACGCTGAGCAGGGCTTCAAGCCGCGCCGCCAGTAATGCCTCGGCCCGGCGGATCAGTTGCGGCGCACCGTCGATGGCGACCAGCGGATCGTCCGCCAGTTGCTGCAGGCCCTGGCGAAACAGGCCTTCGGCTTCGAACAGCAGCTCGACTTCGTCCAGGTCCAGCGCCAGCAGATGGGCCTTGAACTCGCGCACCAGGTAGTAGAGCGGCGCGGCCAGCTCGGCCATCGGCAGGACGCCGGCCATGTAGGCGCTGCCCTTGAGGGTATGCAAGGCCCGTTGCAGTTCGTCGCTGACCTGCAACGGCAGGTGCTCGGCAGCCTGTTCGAGAAAGTGGTTGAGACTGTCGAGGTGGGCCTCGGCCTCGGCGCGGAAGATTTCCAGCAACTGCCGGTCAAGCGCCTCCACGTCATCCGCAGCCCCGGCGTCAGCCCCATCATCGGTGCTCGCCAGGGCATGGGCGCGGGCTGCCAACTGGTCGACATCGTCACGCTGGCGCTGGGCGCCGGCGGCGAACTCATCGACCAGTTCCGGCAGCAGGTGCAGTACTTCGTCGATCAGTTGCGGCACCTCGGGCGCGGGCTCCAGGCTGCGCTCCAGTACCCGGTTGAGCAGGTTCTCCATGGCCCAGGCCAGCTCGGCCAGCACCAGCGCGCGGACCATCCGGCCGCTGCCCTTGAGGGTGTGGAAGGCCCGGCGCAATTCGCCCAGGGCCGACTGGCCGTCGAGATCGGCGACCCAGCGTGGCAGGTAGTCACGCAGGGCATCGAGGACCTCAGCGGCTTCCTCGAGAAACACCTCACGCAATTCGTCATCCACCGGCGGCTCGTCGGACGGCGGCGGCAGCAGGCTGCGGGGCACCTGTCGAGCCGGCGGATTGAGTTCCGAGACCGGAGTGGCCAGCATATCGGCCAGGGACTGCACCACATGGGGGTCGTCCAGTTCCTGCAGATCCTGCATCACCAGGGCTTCGGTAGGGCTCAGCGCCTCTTCGAGCAGCGGCACCTCCAGCTCCACCGGCGCATAGCCCAGGGCGTCCAGGCTCTGCTCGACCTTGTCCAGCACCTGCTCGCCCAGGGCCTCGTGGTCTTCCGCCAGGCGTTCGAGGTAGTACTCGATGCCGCTCAGGGCATCGGCGAGACGATCGAGCTGCTGCCAGGGCGGCGAGGCCGGCTCGTCGATCAGGTGCTCGCGGATGTAGTGGTTGCAGGTTTCCAGCAGGCTCGCCGCGCGGCCCAGGGGAATCATCGACAGCGCACCCCGCACCTGGGTCAGCAGGTCGGGCAGTGGCGCCAGGCGCTCGCGGTCCCAGTTGGCATCGATGTAGTCGACGATCAGGTCCTTGGCCTGCTGCAGGCAGAGCAGCGCCTCGCGGATCACGATCTGGTGGATCAGGGTCAGGTCGGTGGTCGGCAGGCCGCTCTCTTCACGCCCTTGCGGCTCGACCGTGCCAACCATTCCGGCCAGCGTGGCCTCGACATAGAGCAGGGCCCCGGCGACATCCATCAGCACCGCGTCATTCGGTTCGCGCTGGCCCTGGGCCAGGCCCTGGACCACCGCCAACTGGTCGATGATCACCTTGCGCGGCTGGCCGAAACCGAGCACCGCCAGGGTATCGGCGATCTGCCGCAACGGCGCCAGCAGACCGGCCAGGTCGTCGGCGTGCTGGCGATCGCTGCGCACGAACAGGTCCAGCCGCTCCTTGACCCGCACCAGTTCCTCACAGAGGGCCGAGACCACCGAGCGCATGGCGTCGCGGTCGGGGCCGGCCAGGCGCGCGCGCTCCTCGTCGACTACGCGGGTATCCGGTAACGCCTCGTCGAGGCCGTAGCGTTCCTTGAGCACGCGCATCTGCGCGGTAGGCTGCTCGGCCTTGGCCAGGTAGAACAGCAGGCTCTTGAGCAGTTCGTCCGGCGCCGCCTGGTTGATGCCCTCGATACCCTGTTCCAGCAGACGCTTGAGTTCCCGGTCGGCATCCTTGAGCAGGCTGCGCAGTGCCGGGCTGTTGCCGATCGCACCGGCGAGCATGCCTTCGACCAGCGCCGAACCGACCTCCCACAGCGGCGCCAGCGGTGCGCCCTGGCAGAGGCTTTCGAGGCGACCGAACACCTTGGCCATGTAGCCCAGGTTGGTGGCGTCGTCCTGCTCGCGCAGCAGCCCGACCAGGGCGGTCTGCAACATCTGTCGCCACTTGCGCAGCAACCCGGGCAGATCCGGCGGGGCCAGCCGGGCCAGGGCCTCGGCGTCGAGCGGCGGCAGGTCCGGCAGCAGCGGGCTGAACAGGCTGGTTTCAGAAAGCAGGCTTTCGCCACGGGCGCTGCGCAGGTCGTTGAGCAGCGGCAGCACCACCAGCGGCAGATCGCGCCGGGCGCTGTGCACGCGGTCCAGGTACAGCGGCAACTGAGTAAACGCCTGGTGCAGCAGGCTGACGGCCTCGCCAGGTTCGCTGACCCGGCCCTGCTGCAGGGCCAGCACCAGTTGTTCCATTTCCTCGGCCAACAGCGCCGCCCCATAGAACTCGACCATCTGCAGACTGCCGTGCACCTGGTGGATACAGGCCAGGCACTCGGCGATTTCCTCGGCCCCATGCTCCGGCCCGTCGAGGCCGTCCAGGGCCTGCCGGGCCTGCTTCAGGGTGTCGGCGATCTCGCCCTTGACCCACTCCAGGGCCACGTAGTCATGCTGCTGCTCGCTCATGCTCGTACTACCGGGTTTCACGCGCATCTTGCGCTTGGGGCAAGGTAAAGCCGGAGACCGAGCGCCGCAGTTGGCTGGCCATTTTCGCCAGGTTGCCAATGCTCTCGGCGGTAGCGGTCGAACCGGATGAGGTCTGGGTGGTGATCTGCTGGATCACGTTCATGGTCAGCGAAATCTGCCCCGCCGACGAAGTTTGCTGCTGGGCGGCGTTGAAGATGCTCTGGATCAGCGCGGCCAGGGTTTTCGATACCCCCTCGATTTCCTCCAGCGCCACCCCGGCATCCTGCGCCAGACGCGCCCCCTGACCACTTCGGTGGTGGTCTGCTCCATGGAGATCACCGCCTCGTTGGTGTCGGCCTGGATCGCCCGCACCAGGGTCTCGATCTGCCGGGTCGCGGCGGACGAGCGCTCCGCCAGGCGCTGGACCTCGTCGGCGACCACCGCGAAACCGCGCCCGGCGTCGCCGGCCATGGAGGCCTGGATCGCCGCATTGAGCGCGAGGATGTTGGTCTGCTCGGCAATGTCGTCGATCAGGCTGACGATATCGCCGATCTCCTGGGAAGACTCGCCCAGGCGCTTGATGCGCTTGGCGGTGTCCTGGATCTGCTCGCGGATGTTGTCCATGCCGTGGATGGTGTTGTGCACCACCTCGTTGCCCTTGTTGGCGATTTCCACCGAGCGCTCGGCCACCGCCGAGGATTCGGCGGCGTTGGCCGACACCTGGTCGATAGACTGGGCCATGTCGCTGATCGCCGCGGACGCCTCGCTGATCTGCTGGGCCTGGTGCTCCGAGGCCTCGGCCAGTTGCATCGCGGTGGCCTGGGTTTCCTGCACGGCGGCGGCGACCTTGCCGGCGGTGAGGTTGATGGTCGCGACCAGGTCGCGCAACTGGTCCACCGAATAGTTGATCGAGTCGGCAATGGTCCCGGTGAAGTCCTCGGTCACCGAGGCGGTCACGGTCAGGTCGCCGTCGGCCAGGTCCTCGATTTCATCCAGCAGGCGCATGATCGCGTGCTGGTTGCGCTCGTTCTTTTCCGCGGTCTCGCGCAACTGGCGGTTGGTCTCGCGAACCATCACCAGGCCGATCAGGATGATCGAGGCCAGCGCCAGCAGGCCGAGGACATAACCGCCGATGGTGTCGAGGGAACGCCCGCCCGCCAGGTTCTCGAAACCGTTGGCCAGGTGCGAGGCCTCGTCCAGCAGGGTCTGCGACAGGCTGAAGATGCTGCTGGCGGACTCACGGACCTGGAACAGCTCCGGCGAGGTTTCGAGAATCTCGTCGACCGAGCCGGAGACGAATTCGAACAGTTCGGCAATCTCGCCGAGCCGGGCCCGGGCATCCTTGTCCTCGACCTGGGAAATCTTCAGCGCGGCATTGCCCTGCAACATGCCATTGAGCACCTGGCCGAAGCGCGCCGCATCACGACCGAAGGCATCGGCCGCCTGGGACGAGGTTTCGTCGCCGGCCAGCACGGTGTTCACCGCACCGAGAATACGCTCGGCGAGCAACGACTGGCGCTGAGCCATGGCCACCTGGGCCGCCGGTGCTCCCCGCTGCAGGAGGATTTCCACGACCTTCTCGTACTCGACCTGCAACTGCGGCACGGTTTCGGCCAGGGTCGCCGCCACCTGGTGCAGGGACAGCACGGTCTGTTCACTGGCGAGGATCGCATCGGTGTTTTTCAGCAGGCTTTCCCAGTCCTGCTGCACCGCGTGCATTTCATTGCGCACGGTCGGCGGCGCGGCGGGCAGGCCGGTGGACGGGTCGCCCTTCTTCAGGTAGCCCCAGCGCTGGGCGAAGTCGTTGCGCGCATCGCTGAGCAGCTTGAACGCCGCGGCCTTGCCGGAAGCCGCCTCGGTGGCGTTCTTGGCGATACGCTGGGACAGCACGCGCAATTCGCCGGCGTGGCTGATGTACTGCTTGTCGTAGGAGGCCTGGGTGTTCAGGTAGGCGAAGTTGGCGAACAGCAACATGATGAACACGATCAGTGCGATGAACAGCACGATGATCTGTGAACGACTGCGCGAGGCCTGCTCGGGATTGCCGGTTTTGCCTTTGATCATCTCAGGCCTCTGCCTGTACTGCCATGGAAGCGGGCCCCGCGCAAGCCGGACACACGATTAGACTGCAACATCAAGAAACCCCGGAGCCTGCGCCAGGCTGAACGGGCTGAAGACCCACCAGTTGCGCCCACGTTCGAAACAGCCCTGCACGAAGGGCGCGACGACCTGTTCCGGGCGCTCGACCGAATGCAACTGCCGGCTGTCCCGGGGAAAGTGCTGCATGCCCGCCACCTCGTCCACCAGCAGGCCGGCGAACACGTCCTTGTACTCCAGCACCAGTACCCGACGCTGCTTGCGCACGGTCGACAACTCATGACCGAAGAACCCGCACAGGTCCATCAGCGGCAACAGCCGCCCGCGCAGGTTGGCAACGCCCCTGACCCAGGGCTTCACCCCCGGCAGCAGGGTGTAGCGCGGCTCATGCAGCACTTCGGCCACCTCGCCCATGGGCGCCACGTACCACTGCTCGCCGAGCCGGAAACCGATGCCGCTCCAGGTATCCTGGCGGGCTTCCTGGGACGGCAGGTCCGCCGCCAGCGCCCGACAGCGCTGGTCGATCTCCAGCAGGAGCGCAAAGGCGGTCTGCGATTCGGCCATGGCTGCCGGCCGTCAACCGGCCAGGACGTTGTTCAGGGTCTTGAGCAGGGTTTCCTCTTCGACCGGCTTGGTCAGGTAGTCCCTGGCGCCCTGGCGCGTGCCCCAGACCTTGTCGGTCTCCTGGTCCTTGGTGGTGATGATGATCACCGGGATCGCCGAGGTTTCCGGATCCTTGGTCAGTTGCCGGGTCGCCTGGAAGCCGTTGAGGCCGGGCATGACGATATCCATCAGCACCGCATCGGGCTTTTCCTGACGGGCCAGGGCCACGCCGTCGGCGCCGTTCTCGGCCTTGAGGACTTCATGACCGTGCCTTTCCAGCATGCCGGTCAGTTTGTACATTTCAGTCGGCGAATCATCGACGATCAGGATGCGTGCCATGGTGCTCCCCATTTCTTATAAAGCAGGCGGCCCGGCGGCCCCCCGTCAAAGTGCTTGTTCTACTGCCGCAAATCCCGGGACATGCGCCTTGATCGCCTCCAGCAGTTCTTCCTTGCTGAAGGGTTTGGTCAAGAACTGATCAGAACCGACGATACGTCCCTTGGCCTTGTCGAACAGGCTGTCCTTGGAGGACAGCATGATCACCGGCGTCGACTTGAACGCACTGTTGTTCTTGATCAGGGCGCAGGTCTGGTAGCCATCCAGGCGCGGCATCATGATGTCGACGAAGATGATGCCCGGGTGGTGATCAGCGATCTTGGCCAACGCCTCGAAGCCGTCGACAGCGGTGATGACTTCGCAACCGACATGCTTCAACAGCGTTTCGGCGGTACGGCGAATCGTCTTGGAGTCATCGATGACCATGACTTTCAAGGCTGTGGAATGCTGTTCCATATCTGCTCTACCATCGCCACAGCGACGCATTTTCCAGGGATGCCCGGTTTCCGGGCGCGAAACCCTTGATGCGGAAGGATTTCGTACAGGATGCGAACCTTTTTAGCACAGTCTCCCTACGCAATCCATGCGCGGCCCCCGCCCCAGCTTTTTCCTTGACCGCGAACCTCCACAGCGCCACTCTGACGCCACTTTATCAAGTCATTGCGGCCTTCACGGCCTACAGAGGATATAGCCCATGAGCGTTCGTCTCGGGATTGTCATGGACCCCATCGCGAGCATTTCCTACAAGAAGGACAGCTCGCTGGCCATGTTGCTGGCCGCCCAGGAGCGCGGCTGGACGCTGTTCTACATGGAGCAGCAGGATCTTTACCAGGACGCCGGGGTAGCCCGCGCGCGGATGAAACCGTTGAAGGTGTTCGCCAACCCCGAGCACTGGTTCGAGCTGGAAGCGGAAACCGACGCGGCCCTGAGCGAGCTGGACGTGATCCTGATGCGCAAGGACCCGCCGTTCGACATGGAGTTCGTCTACTCCACCTACCTGCTGGAGCAGGCCGAACGGGCCGGCGTGCTGGTGGTGAACAAGCCCCAGAGCCTGCGCGACTGCAACGAGAAACTGTTCGCCACCCAGTTCCCCCAGTGCACGCCGCCCACCGTGGTCAGCCGCCGCGCCGACGTGCTGCGTGAATTCGCCGCCAGGCACGGCGATGTGATCCTCAAGCCGCTGGACGGCATGGGCGGCACCTCGATCTTCCGTCACCGGGTAGGCGACCCGAACCTGTCGGTGATCCTCGAAACCCTCACCGCCCTGGGCAGCCAGCAGATCATGGCCCAGGCCTACCTGCCGGCGATCAAGGACGGCGACAAGCGCATCCTGATGGTCGATGGCGAGCCGGTACCCTATTGCCTGGCACGCATCCCGGCCAGCGGCGAAACCCGCGGCAACCTGGCCGCCGGCGGTCGCGGCGAAGCCCGCCCGCTGTCCGAACGCGACCGCTGGATCGCCGCCCAGGTCGGACCGACCCTGCGGGAAAAGGGCCTGCTGTTCGTAGGCCTGGATGTCATCGGCGAGCACCTGACGGAAATCAACGTCACCAGCCCGACCTGCATCCGCGAGATCGACAATGCCTTCGGCACCCGGATCGGCAGCCTGCTGATGGATGCCATTGAGCAGAAGCTCAAGAGCCGTTGATGTAGAACAGCCGAGATGGAACCAACATTGCGCTATGATGCACCGCCTCCGAAACGCGTGATGTTGGTTTTCTGGTCATGACTCTCCCCGCCGATCTGCCTCCCGAACTCTACCGCACCGGCGTGCGCCCGGCCGACAGGCTCGGCTTTACCCTGTTTCTCGCCGCGCTGATCCACCTGGCGCTGCTGCTCGGGGTGGGGTTCAGTTTCGTCGAGCCCAAACAGGTCAGCAGAACCCTGGAAATCACCCTGGCCACCTTCAAGAGCGAGACCAGGCCGGCCAAGGCCGACTTCCTCGCCCAGGAAAACCAGCAAGGCAGCGGTACCCTGGATAAAAAGGCGATCCCGACCACCACCGAGGTCGCGCCGTTCCAGGACAACACCGTCAACAAGGTGGCCACGCCACCGCCGGCCAAGCCGCAGGTCAGCGAAGCGACGCCCAAGGCGGCGGTCGCCACCGTCGCGCCGAAACCGAAGAAAACCGTCACCCGCCACGAAGAACCCAAGCCCGAAGCCACGCCCAAGGCCGAGACGCCGACCTTCGACAGCTCGCAGTTGTCCAGCGACATTGCCAGCCTGGAGGCGGAACTGGCCAAGGAACGCCAGCTCTATGCCAAACGGCCCCGCATCCATCGCCTGAGCGCGGCCTCGACCATGCGCGACAAGGGCGCCTGGTACAAGGACGAGTGGCGCAAGAAGGTCGAACGGATCGGCAACCTCAACTACCCCGAGGAAGCCCGTCGCCAACAGATCTACGGCAGCCTGCGGCTGATGGTGTCGATCAACCGCGATGGTTCGCTGTATGAGGTGCTGGTGCTCGAATCGTCCGGCCAGCCGCTGCTGGACCAGGCGGCGCAGCGCATCGTCCGCCTGGCGGCGCCGTTCGCGCCGTTCACCGGCGACCTGTCGGACATTGACCGCCTGGAAATCATCCGTACCTGGCGTTTCGCCCGGGGGGACCGGCTGTCCAGCAATTGAGCGCCATCGTGCTTGTCAGTTCGGCTGCCCAACGCCACACTAGGGTTCATGAAAAACCTCACCCCGACGTACCTCAAGCATCACTTCCTGATCGCCATGCCGCATATGGCCGACCCGAACTTTGCGCAGACGGTGACCTATATCGTCGAGCACAGCGCAAACGGCGCCATGGGACTGGTGATCAACCGGCCGCAATCGCTGAACCTGGCCGATATCCTCGAACAGTTGCGCCCTGATATCGACCCGCCAGCGCTGTGCCAGCATATTCCGATCTATTCCGGCGGCCCGGTGCAGACCGATCGCGGCTTCGTCCTGCACCCGATCGGCAAGACCTACCAAGCCACCGTCGAACTCGAGGGCCTGGCGCTGTCGACTTCCCAGGACGTGCTGTTCGCCATCGCCGATGGCGTCGGCCCCGAGCGCAGCCTGATCACCCTTGGCTACGCCGGCTGGGAAGCCGGACAACTGGAGGCCGAGCTGGCCGATAACGCCTGGCTGACCTGCCCGTTCTCCCCGGAAATCCTCTTCAACACCGATAGCGAAGACCGCCTGGCCGCCGCTGCCGCGCACCTGGGCGTCAACCTCAACCTGCTGACCAGCCAGGCGGGCCACGCCTGATGGCCAATATCCGTCTGTTGCTGGGTTTCGACTACGGCACCCGGCAGATCGGCGTTGCCGTCGGCCAGATGGTCACCGGCCAGGCCCGCGAACTGTGCACCCTCAAAGCGCAGAACGGCGTGCCCGACTGGAACCAGGTCGAAGCCCTGATCAAGGAGTGGAAACCCGATGCGGTGGTGGTCGGCCTGCCCCTGAACATGGACGGCACGCCCAGCGAGATGTGCGCCCGCGCGGAAAAATTCGCCCGCCGCCTCAACGGCCGCTACAACGTGCCGTTCTTCACCCAGGACGAACGCCTGACCACCTTCGAGGCCAAGGGCGAACGCATGGCCAAGGGTGGGCACAAAGGCAGCTACCGCGACAACCCGGTGGACGCCATCGCCGCCAAACTGCTGCTGCAAAGCTGGATCGAAGAAAACCCCGTATCCCCCGAATCCTGACGGCGCCGCGCGTCGTACCGTCTCAGCCCTCGCCGCGCCTGTCGGGCGGGCCCTTGAAGGAGCCATCATGAGCCTGCCCAATCCCGCCGAACTGATCGACCAGATGGCCGTCCGCCTCAAGGCCCATCTGCAGCAGCGAGCCATCGACAGCCCACGCTACATCGGCATCCGCACCGGCGGCGTGTGGGTCGCCCAGGCGCTGCTCAAGGCCCTGGACAGCGATTCGCCACTGGGCACCCTGGACGTTTCCTTCTACCGCGACGACTTCAGCCAGAACGGCCTGCATCCGCAGGTACGTCCGTCGGAGCTGCCGTTCGAGATCGAAGGCCAGCACCTGGTGCTGATCGACGACGTGCTGATGAGCGGCCGGACCATTCGCGCCGCCCTCAATGAACTGTTCGACTATGGCCGCCCGGCCAGCGTGACCCTGGTCTGCCTGCTGGACCTGGACGCCGCCGAGTTGCCGATCCGGCCGAATGTGGTGGGGGCAACCCTGTCCCTGGCCCCCACGGAACGGGTAAAATTGTCCGGCCCCGCGCCGCTCCAGCTCGAACTTCAAGATCTGGCCCTTCAAGCACCTTAAAAAGAGTCCTCTGCGATGACGCCTCCAGACGCCAAGCGCCCCCTGCAGCTCAATGATCAGGGCCAGCTGCGCCACTTCCTGTCACTCGACGGCCTGCCCCGCGAGCTGCTGACCGAAATCCTCGACACCGCCGACTCGTTCCTCGAGGTCGGTGCCCGGGCGGTGAAGAAAGTCCCGCTGCTGCGTGGCAAGACCGTGTGCAACGTGTTCTTCGAGAACTCCACCCGCACCCGCACCACCTTCGAACTGGCGGCACAGCGGCTGTCGGCCGACGTGATCTCGCTGAACGTGTCGACCTCGTCCGCGAGCAAGGGCGAAACCCTGCTCGATACCCTGCGCAATCTCGAAGCCATGGCCGCCGACATGTTCGTGGTGCGCCATTCCGACTCCGGTGCCGCGCACTTCATCGCCGAACACGTCTGCCCGCAGGTGGCGATCATCAACGGCGGCGACGGCCGCCACGCCCACCCGACCCAGGGCATGCTCGACATGCTGACCATCCGTCGGCACAAGGGCGGCTTCGAGAACCTCTCGGTGGCGATCGTCGGCGACATCCTGCACTCGCGGGTCGCCCGCTCGAACATGCTCGCGCTCAAGACCCTGGGCTGCCCGGATATCCGCGTGATCGCACCCAAGACGCTGGTGCCGATCGGTATCGAGCAGTACGGCGTGAAGGTCTACACCGACATGACCGAAGGTCTCAAGGATGTCGACGTGGTGATCATGCTGCGCCTGCAGCGCGAGCGCATGACCGGCGGCCTGCTGCCCAGCGAGGGCGAGTTCTACCGCCTGTTCGGCCTGACCACCACGCGCCTGGCCGGCGCCAAGCCGGATGCCATCGTCATGCATCCGGGCCCGATCAACCGCGGCGTGGAGATCGAATCGGCGGTGGCCGACGGTCCGCGCTCGGTCATCCTCAACCAGGTTACCTACGGCATCGCCGTACGCATGGCCGTATTGTCCATGGCCATGAGCGGGCAGACTGCCCAGCGCCAATTCGAGCAGGAGAACGCCCAGTGAAGCTCAGCATTATCGGCGCCCGCGTCATTGACCCGAGCAGCGGCCTGGACCAGGTCAGCGACCTGCACCTGGAAGCCGGCCGGATCGTCGCCATCGGCACCGCACCGGCCGGTTTCGAGCCAAGCGAAAGCCTTGACGCCAAGGGCCTGGTCGCCGCCCCCGGGCTGGTCGACCTGAACGTCGCCCTGCGCGAGCCGGGCTACAGCCGCAAGGGCAGCATCGCCAGCGAAACCCGCGCCGCCGCCGCCGGCGGTGTCACCAGCCTGTGCTGCCCGCCACGGACCAAGCCGGTACTCGATACTTCGGCAGTCGCCGAACTGATCCTCGACCGTGCCCGTGAGGCCGGCAATACCAAGGTGTTCCCGATCGGTGCCCTGAGCAAGGGCCTGGAAGGCGAGCAACTGGCGGAACTGGTGGCCCTGCGTGATGCCGGCTGCGTGGCGTTCGGCAACGGCCTGAACAGCTTCCGCAACACCCGCACCCTGTGCCGGGCCCTGGAATACGCGGCCACGTTCGACCTGACGGTGGTGTTCCACTCCCAGGACCACGATCTGGCCGAAGGCGGCCTGGCCCACGAAGGCGCGACCGCCAGCTTCCTCGGCCTGCCGGGCATCCCGGAAACCGCCGAGACCGTGGCCCTGGCCCGTGACCTGCTGCTGGTCGAGCAGACCGGCGTACGCGCGCACTTCAGCCAGCTGACCAGCGCCCGCGGCGCGGCCCTGATCGCCCAGGCCCAGGCCAAGGGCCTGCGGGTTACCGCCGACGTGGCGCTGTACCAGTTGATCCTCACCGACGAAGCGCTGATCGACTTCTCCAGCCTGTACCACGTGCAACCCCCGCTGCGCACCCGCGCCGACCGCGATGGCCTGCGCGAGGCGGTGAAGTCCGGGGTGATCGGCGCCATCTCCAGTCACCACCAGCCTCACGAGCGTGACGCCAAGCTGGCACCGTTCGGCGCGACCGAGCCGGGCATCAGCAGCGTCGAACTGCTGCTGCCGCTGGCCCTGACCCTGGTGGAAGACGGCCTGCTCGACCTGCCAACCCTGCTCGCCCGACTGAGCGCCGGACCGGCCGATGCCCTGCGCCTGCCGGCGGGCAAACTGGCGGTGGGGGCCGCGGCGGACCTGGTGCTGTTCGATCCTGGCACCTCCACCGTGGCCGGCGAACAGTGGCTGTCACGCGGCGAGAACTGCCCGTTCATCGGGCATGCGCTGCCAGGGACGGTGCGTTATACGCTGATGGATGGGCGGATTACCCACCAGGCGTAAAGACCGTGGCGCCCCTTCGCGGGCAAGTCGCGCGCCTACAATTGCGCGTGTACGCAGCTCTTGTGTACAACACCGTCCTGTAGGAGCGCGGCTTGCCCGCGAAGGGAACACCGCACCCCCCAGCAGGGGTCTCACCCCCGTCCGCTGTTCCTCAGCGAAATCTGGTCATTCAACGTCCAGAAGTCATACAGCACCCCGAGCCCCAGCAGCCCGCCGGTCACCAGATACAACAGCCCGGTGATCCACTTGCCCTGGTACATGCGGTGCACACCGAAGATGCCGAGAAAGGTCAGCAGCAACCAGGCGACGGTATAGTCCAGCGGCCCCGGGGTAAAACGCAGATCGGCCTCGCGATCCATGCCCGGAATCAGGAACACGTCGATCAGCCAGCCGATCCCCAGCAGGCCAAACGTACAAAACCAGATCGTCCCGGTCACCGGCTTGCCGTAATAGAAGCGATGGGAACCGGTGAAACCGAAGATCCACAGCAAATACCCGAGAAAAACGTTGTGGGTATTGGCCAGGGTGCCATCGTGCCGATAGCTGTTCATGAATGTCCTCTCCGAGCGCGATAGATAAATTTTTCGTCTTTTTTTCGTGACTTTTTTACTGTCTCAAAACATGTAACAGAGTCTTGCTGAAAATCGCTGAAAGCCTTGCCGCACCTGGCTTGCGCGTGACCCATGGGTCTCTTTTCGGCGGCGCAGAGCGCTTTTGCCTCCTGTATAGAGTCGACAAACGGCCTCGGAAAGACCTGCAAGCTGTTATAAAGTTGCGCGCTAAATCCATATGAGCCTTGCCTAATGCGACCATTTTTCAAGACATGGCTGACCATTTGCCTTTTGATGCCACTGGCCGCCCACGCCACCAATCGTGAGCAACGTCTTCCCAATATCGACGGCCACACTGCAAAGTCACCTGCAGCTGTCGCCAAAATTTCCGAGATCAGTGCTCCTGGCAGCAAACACCCTGGCAGGCATAACAGCCACGGTAAAGTGAAACAGGCCGAACTCACCGCAGCCGTTGCCGGTGCACCGAACAGCAAGCAGAGCAGCGCCGCCCTGAGCCGCGCGGTGAATGTGCTGGGCACTCCCTATCGCTGGGGTGGCAGCAGCCCGAGCAAGGGCTTCGACTGCAGCGGGCTGGTCAAGTACGCCTATAACGGTGTCGCCGCCAGCGACCTGCCCCGCACCTCCAACGCCATGGCCTCCGGTCACGGCCAGAAGGTCGATCGCAAGGACCTGAAGCCGGGTGACCTGCTGTTCTTCAACATCAAGAGCCGCAAGGTCAACCACGTTGCCATCTACCTGGGCAACGACCGCTTCATCCATGCCCCGCGTCGCGGCAAGTCGGTGACCATCGACACCCTGAAGAAGCCCTACTGGGCCAGCCACTACGCAGTCGCCAAGCGGGTGATCGCGAAGGAACAGACCGGTCATATGCGGGTCGTCCAGCGCTGAGCCTGAAGCCCTGCGCGCCAGCCAGGGCATGACCGATCAGACAACGCTGCTCTAGAAGTTGTCGGGAATCTTCGCCTTCTCGCGGGCACTGTCGCGGGCGATCAGGCCCTTGGCCAGCAGATCCTTGAGGCACATGTCCAGCGTCTGCATGCCCAGGGAGCCGCCGGTCTGGATCGACGAGTACATCTGCGCCACCTTGTCCTCGCGGATCAGGTTGCGAATCGCCGGGGTGCCCAGCATGATTTCGTGGGCCGCCACCCGGCCGCCGCCGATCTTTTTCAGCAGGCTCTGGGAAATCACCGCCTGCAACGACTCGGAGAGCATCGAGCGGACCATGGATTTCTCCTCCGCCGGGAACACGTCGACCACCCGGTCGATGGTCTTCGCCGCCGAGGTGGTGTGCAGGGTGCCGAACACCAGGTGCCCGGTTTCCGCGGCGGTCAGCGCCAGGCGGATGGTTTCCAGGTCGCGCATCTCGCCCACCAGGATCACGTCCGGGTCTTCACGCAGGGCCGAGCGCAGGGCCGCGGAGAAGCTCTGGGTATCGCGGTGCACCTCACGCTGGTTGACCAGGCATTTCTTCGATTCGTGGACGAACTCGATCGGGTCCTCGATGGTGAGGATATGGTGGTGCCGGTTGTTGTTCAGGTGATCGATCATCGCCGCCAGGGTGGTCGACTTGCCCGAGCCGGTCGGCCCGGTCACCAGCACCAGGCCACGGGGCACCTCGGTGATCTTGCGGAACACCTCGCCCATGCCCAGGTCGTCCATGGTCAGGACTTTCGACGGAATGGTACGGAATACCGCACCTGCGCCACGGTTCTGGTTGAAGGCATTGACCCGGAAGCGCGCCACCCCCGGCACTTCGAAGGAGAAGTCGGTTTCCAGGAACTCCTCGTAGTCCTTGCGCTGGCGGTCATTCATGATGTCATAGATCAGATCATGGACCTGCTTGTGGTCCAGCGCCGGCAGGTTGATCCGGCGCACGTCGCCATCGACCCGGATCATCGGTGGCAACCCGGCCGAGAGATGCAAGTCCGACGCGCCCTGTTTGGCGCTAAAGGCCAGCAGCTCGGTGATATCCATGAGACTCCCCAATACAGGTAGAATGCCGCAGACTTTTGAACTGCGGGCGAGATTGAATGACCACGATAGCAGACAACATTGCCTCCGTTGCAGCCCGTATCCGCGCCGCCGCCCTGGCCGCAGGCCGCGATGCCGACGACGTCCACCTGCTCGCCGTGAGCAAGACCAAGCCCGCCGCCGCCATTCGCGAAGCCCATGCCGCAGGCGTCAGGGACTTCGGCGAGAACTACCTGCAGGAAGCCCTCGGCAAACAGGCCGAATTGACCGACCTGCCCTTGAGTTGGCACTTTATCGGCCCCATTCAATCGAACAAGACTCGAGCCATTGCCGAGCATTTCGACTGGGTGCATTCCGTGGATCGCCTGAAAATCGCACAACGCCTGTCCGAACAACGTCCGGCCGGCCTGCCACCACTGAATATCTGCATTCAGGTCAACGTCAGCGGCGAGGCCAGCAAATCCGGATGCACTCCGGCCGACCTGCCGGCCCTCGCCGCCGCCATCGGCCAACTGCCGAACCTGGTGCTGCGCGGCCTGATGGCGATCCCCGAACCCACCGAAGAGCGTGCCGCACAAGACGCCGCGTTCGCCACCGTGCGAACCTTGCAGAACAGCCTCGACCTGCCGCTCGACACACTTTCCATGGGCATGAGCCACGACCTCGAGTCGGCCATTGCCCAAGGCGCCACCTGGGTGCGGATCGGTACCGCCCTGTTTGGCGCCCGCGACTACGGCCAGGCCTGAAAGGGCCCCACACACTCTTTCCAAGGATCCTTCATGAGCAAGAATCGAATCACCTTCATCGGCGCCGGCAACATGGCAGCCAGCCTGATCGGCGGTCTGCGTGCCGAAGGCCTGGACGCCGCCCTGATTCGCGCCAGCGATCCGGGCGCCGAGACCCGTGCGCGGGTGGCGGCCGAACACGGCATCGACGTGTTCGCCGACAACGCCGAGGCCGTCCAGGGCGCGGACGTGGTGGTGCTGGCGGTCAAGCCACAGGCCATGAAGGCCGTGTGCGAGGCCTTGCGCCCCAGCCTCAGGCCCAACCAGCTTGTGGTGTCGATTGCCGCCGGCATCACCTGTGCCAGCCTGAACAACTGGCTCGGCGAACAACCGGTGGTGCGCTGCATGCCCAACACCCCGTCGCTGCTGCGCAAAGGCGTCAGCGGCCTGTACGCCACCCACCAGGTGTCGGACGAACAGCGCCAGCAGGCACAGACCCTGCTGTCGGCCGTCGGCTCGGCCCTGTGGCTGGATGAAGAACAGCAGCTGGACGCGGTCACCGCAGTATCCGGCAGCGGCCCGGCCTATTTCTTTCTGCTCATCGAGGCCATGACCGCCGCCGGCGAGAAACTCGGCCTGCCACGTGAAATCGCCACCCAACTGAGCCAGCAGACCGCCCTGGGCGCCGCCCACATGGCCGTCGCCAGCGACGTGGATGCCGCCGAACTGCGCCGTCGGGTGACTTCCCCGGCCGGCACCACCGAAGCGGCGATCAAGACCTTCCAGGCCGGCGGCTTCGAAGCCCTGGTAGACAAGGCGCTCGCCGCCGCCGCCCAGCGTTCGGCCGAAATGGCCGAGCAGCTCGGTCAGTAACTTTCGGGGGAATACTGATGTTTGCACTCAATAGCGCTGCCATCTTCGTCATCCAGACCCTGGGCAGCCTTTATCTGCTGGTGGTTCTGTTGCGTTTCATCCTGCAACTGGTACGGGCCAACTTCTACAACCCGCTCTGCCAGTTCACCGTCAAGGCCACTCAACCGCTGCTCAAGCCGATGCGCCGGGTGATTCCGAGCCTGTTCGGCCTGGACATGTCGTCGCTGGTGCTGGCGATCATCGTGCAGATGCTGCTGATGGCGGTGATCCTGCTGCTCAGCTACGGCGTGGCCGGCAATATCGCCTACCTGCTGATCTGGGCGATCATCGGCGTCACCTCGCTGTTCCTCAAGGTGTTCTTCTTCGCCATGATCATCAGCGTGATTCTCTCCTGGGTCGCCCCGAGCAGCCATAGCCCGGCGGCCGAGCTGGTGTACCAGATCAGCGAGCCGGTGCTGGCGCCGTTCCGCAAGATCGTGCCGAACCTGGGCGGGCTGGATATCTCGCCGATCCTGGCATTCCTGGTGATCCAGCTGCTGCAGAGCTATGTGATCCCGCCGCTGGCGGTGATGAGCGGCATGCCTGAAGTGCTGTTCCGCCTGATCTGACGCAACCCCTGTGGGAGCGGGCTGGCCCGCGAAGCTTTCAGCGGCCTCAAGGGCCCATCCGCGGGCAAGCCCGCTCCCACAGTCTGGACTGCCCCAAGGGTTGGATGGGGATCCAGCTTCCTGGGAGCAGTCCACTCCAGGCTTCTGTTTTTGCGCAAATCGCCACCTGGTCGGGCCTTTGCTTGCCGCTGATCCCCCCGCTCATTAGACTTACGCCTCATTCAAGCGTGAGCAGGGTCGATGTCCACAGTCTTTCCCCACGATTCCGTCGGGCTGGTCGTGCCGCAAACGGCACACTTCAGCGAGCCCCTGGCCCTGGCCTGTGGTCGCTCCCTGCCGGCCTACGATCTGATCTACGAAACCTACGGCACCCTCAACGCCACGGCGAGCAACGCGGTGCTGATCTGCCACGCCCTGTCCGGCCACCATCACGCGGCGGGCTATCACAGCCCGGACGACCGCAAGCCCGGCTGGTGGGACAGCTGCATCGGCCCCGGCAAACCGATCGACACCCACAAGTTCTTCGTGGTCAGCCTGAACAACCTCGGCGGCTGCAACGGCTCCACCGGCCCGAGCAGCATCAACCCGGAGACCGGCAAGCCCTTCGGCGCCGACTTTCCGGTGCTGACCGTGGAAGACTGGGTGCACAGCCAGGCCCGCCTCGCCGATCGCCTGGGCATCGGCCAGTGGGCAGCGGTGGTCGGCGGCAGCCTCGGCGGCATGCAGGCCATGCAGTGGACCATCACCTACCCGGATCGCGTGCGCCACTGCGTGGCGATCGCTTCGGCGCCCAAGCTGTCGGCGCAGAACATCGCCTTCAACGAAGTGGCGCGCCAGGCGATCCTCACCGACCCCGAATTCCACGGTGGCTCGTTCCAGGAACATAACGTGATTCCCAAGCGTGGGCTGATGCTGGCGCGGATGGTCGGGCATATCACCTACCTGTCCGACGACTCCATGGGCGAGAAATTCGGCCGCGGACTCAAGAGCGACAAGCTCAACTACGATTTCCACAGCGTCGAGTTCCAGGTCGAAAGCTACCTGCGCTACCAGGGCGAGGAATTCTCCGGACGCTTCGACGCCAACACCTACCTGGTGATGACCAAGGCCCTGGACTACTTCGACCCGGCGGCGAACTTCGACAACGACCTGGCGAAGACCTTCGCCGGTGCCAAGGCCAGCTTCTGCGTGATGTCCTTCACCACCGACTGGCGCTTCTCCCCGGCCCGCTCGCGGGAAGTGGTGGATGCGCTGATGGCCGCGCGCAAGGACGTCTGCTACCTGGAAATCGACGCCCCCCAAGGCCACGACGCCTTCCTGATCCCGATCCCGCGTTACTTGCAGGCGTTCGGCCATTACATGAACCGGATTACGCTGTGAGGACGCCATGAGAGCCGACCTGGAAATCATCCAAGACTGGATCCCCGCCGGCAGCCGCGTGCTCGACCTCGGTTGCGGCGACGGTGAGCTGCTGAGCTGGCTGCGCGACAACAAGCAGGTCACCGGCTACGGCCTGGAAAACGACGCCGACAACATCGCCGCCTGCGTGGCCAAGGGTATCAACGTCATCGAGCAGGACCTGGACAAGGGCCTGGGCAACTTCGCCAGCAACAGCTTCGATATCGTGGTCATGACCCAGGCCCTGCAGGCCGTGCACTACCCGGACAAGATCCTCGACGAAATGCTCCGGGTCGGCCGCCAGTGCATCATCACCTTCCCCAACTTCGGTCACTGGCGCTGCCGCTGGTACCTGGCGAGCAAGGGCCGCATGCCGGTCTCGGAATTCCTGCCGTACACCTGGTACAACACCCCCAACATCCACTTCTGCACCTTCGAGGACTTCGAGGAACTGTGCCGCGAGCGCCAGGCCAAGGTCATTGATCGACTTGCCGTGGATCAACAGCACCGCCACGGGTGGGCCAGTAAGCTATGGCCTAATCTGTTGGGAGAGATCGGCATCTACCGCGTCAGCAGCCCCGGCCTGCAGGAACATCGGATCGCGGTATAAATCACCTGAGTGCGAGGAGGATGATCATGGGACGTCTGGCGGTTTTCCTGTTGAGTGCCTGCCTGGGGGTGTCGGCGATGGCCGCCGACGCCATCAAGGGCGAGCGCCAGGAAGTGTTCGGTGACATCACCGTGCACTACAACACGTTCAATTCCACCTACCTGCAACCGGACATCGCCAAGGCGACCGAACTGGTGCGCAGCAAGAACCAGGGCGTGATCAACGTCGCGGTGCTCAAGGCCGGCAAGCCGGTGGTGGCGCAGGTCAGCGGTGCCGTCAAGGACCTGACCAACAAGAGCCTGCCACTGACCTTCAAGCAGATCACCGAGCAGGGCGCGATCTACTACATCGCCCAGTTTCCGGTACCCCAGCAGGAAAACCGTACTTTCGAGATCGCGGTCACCAGCGGCGGGCAAACCAATACCTTCAGCTTCAACCAAGAGCTTTTCCCAGGCGAATGATGAATTTCACCCAGTTGGTACTGGCCAGCCATAACGCTGGCAAACTCAAGGAACTGCAGGCGATGCTCGGCGAGTCGGTGCACCTGCGCTCGATCGGCGAGTTCAGCAGCGTCGAGCCGGAGGAAACCGGCCTGTCGTTCGTCGAGAACGCCATCCTCAAGGCCCGCAACGCCGCACGCATCTCCGGCCTGCCGGCACTGGCCGACGACTCGGGCCTGGCGGTGGATTTCCTCGGCGGCGCGCCGGGCATCTATTCGGCCCGCTACGCCGATGGCAAGGGCGATGCGGCGAACAACGCCAAGCTGCTCGAAGCGCTCAAGGACGTTCCCGAGGCGGAGCGCGGTGCGCAGTTCGTCTGCGTACTGGCGCTGGTCCGGCATGCCGACGACCCGCTGCCGATCCTTTGCGAAGGCCTCTGGCATGGTCGCATCCTCACCGCCGCCAGCGGCGAACACGGTTTCGGCTACGACCCGCTGTTCTGGGTACCGGAGCGCGACTGCTCCAGCGCCGAACTGAGCCCTGTGGAAAAGAACCAGCTCAGCCATCGCGCCCGCGCCATGGTCCTGCTACGGCAACGCCTGGGCCTGCAATGACCCGGACCGCTCCCGCGCTGCCGCTGATCCACGGCGGTGCGCAACCTCCTCGGGCGGCCTTGCCGCAGTTGCCGCCCCTGGCGCTGTACATCCATATCCCCTGGTGCGTGCGCAAGTGCCCCTACTGCGACTTCAACTCCCATGCCGCCAGCCCCGTGCTGCCGGAAGAAGAGTATGTCGACGCGTTGCTGGCCGACCTCGAACAGGACCTGCCGGCCGCCTATGGCCGCGAGCTGAGTTCGATTTTCTTCGGCGGCGGCACGCCCAGCCTGTTCAGCCCCCAGGCGCTGGGGCGGTTGCTCAGGGGCGTCGAGGCGCGCATCCCGTTCGCCAGCGACATCGAGATCACCCTGGAGGCCAACCCCGGCACCTTCGAGCAGGAGAAGTTCACCGCCTACCGGCAGTTGGGCATCAATCGCCTGTCGATCGGCATCCAGAGCTTCCAGGAAGACAAGCTCAAGGCCTTGGGCCGCATCCACACCGGCGGTGAAGCCGTGCGGGCGGCGGACATGGCACGCCAGGCCGGCTTCGACAACTTCAACCTGGACCTGATGCACGGCCTGCCCGACCAGTCCCTGGAGGACGCCTTGGGCGACCTGCGCCAGGCCATCGCGCTGAAACCGACGCACCTGTCCTGGTACCAACTGACCCTGGAACCGAACACGGTGTTCTGGAATCAGCCGCCGACGCTGCCGGAAGACGACACCCTGTGGGACATCCAGGAAGCCGGCCAGGCCCTGCTGGCCGAGCACGGCTACGCCCAGTACGAGGTGTCGGCCTACGCCCAGCCCGGCCGGGCCGCGCGGCACAACCTGAACTACTGGAGCTTCGGTGACTTCATCGGTATCGGCGCCGGCGCCCACGGCAAGCTCAGCCATCCGGACGGACGTATCGTGCGCACCTGGAAGACCCGCCTGCCGAAGGATTACCTGAACCCTGCCAAGAACTTCCAGGCCGGGGAGAAGGCACTGGAGAACGACGAGCTGCCGTTCGAGTTCCTGATGAACGCCCTGCGGCTGACCGAGGGTGTCGACGCGGCCTTGTTCGCGCAACGCACCGGGCTTGCTCTCGACAGCTTGAACGAAGGGCGGGCCGAAGCCGAACAAAGCGGCCTGTTGCAGGTCGAACCGACACGTCTGGTGGCGACCGCGCGCGGACAGCTGTTTCTCAATGACCTGCTGCAACACTTTTTGACCTAAGGAAACCCCATGGACCTGATACTCGGCCTGCTTGCCACGGTATCGCGCTGGAGCCGCAGCAACCTCTCGGAAATTTCCCTGGCGCTGGTGGGATGCCTGCTGGTGTTGTTCGGGGCAGATCTCAAGGCCTGGGTCGACCAGCGCCTGGGCAGTATTGCCGGCGCGCTGCGCGTACCGCTGATGGCCCTGTTGTGCATGATCGGCAGCGGCCTGGCGCTGATCTACGCCACGCCCTGGGTGGTACGGGGGCTGAGCCAGTTCAACAACTACAGCCTGGCGCCGGTGCTGCTGGTGGTGTTGATCCTGATCGGGGTGGTGGCGGACCGGCGTTGACGAGAAAGCACCGAAACCTGTAGGAGCTTGGCTTGCCAGCGAAGCCTTTGGCGGTCTTGCGGACGCCTTCGCGGGCAAGCCCCGCTCCTACAGAAAGGTGTCGTACTCGATTCCGCTGACACCTCGCATCTGTAGGATGCAGGGCCTGCCAGCGAAGCCTTTGGCGGCCTTGCGGACATCTTCGCGGGCAAGCCCCGCTCCTACAGAAAGGCGTCGTACTCGATTCCGCTGACACCTCGCATCTGCAGGATGCAGGGCCTGCCAGCGAAGCCTTTGGCGGCCTTGCGGACGTCTTCGCGGGCAAGCCCTGCTCCTACAGGGGGCGTCGTCTCCCGATTCCGTTGATACCCTGGCATCTGTAGGATGCTGGGGGTGTCAACGAAGCTTTTGGCGATCAGGCCAGCTTTTCGAACTTCAGGTCCCACACACCATGCCCCAGGCGCTCACCGCGGCGCTCGAACTTGGTGATCGGCCGCTCGGCCGGGCGCGGTACGCATTTGCCGTCTTCGGCCAGGTTGCGATAACCCGGCGCGACATTCATCACTTCCAGCATGTACTCGGCATACGGTTCCCAGTCGGTAGCCATGTGCAGGACACCGCCGACCTTCAGCTTGCTGCGCACCAGTTCGGCGAAGGACGCCTGGACGATACGGCGCTTGTGGTGCCGGCTCTTGTGCCACGGATCGGGGAAGAACAGCATCAGCCGGTCCAGGCTGTTGTCCGCCACGCAACGGTTCAGCACTTCGATCGCGTCGCAATCATAGACGCGGATGTTCTTCAGGCCCTGGGTCAGCACGCCGTTGAGCAGCGCACCGACACCCGGACGGTGCACTTCGACACCGATGAAATCCTGCTCCGGCGCCGCAGCCGCCATCTCCAGCAGGGAATGGCCCATGCCGAAGCCGATTTCCAGCGAGCGCGGCGCACTGCGGCCGAACACCTGGTCGAAATCCACCGGCGCGTCGGCCAACGGCAGGATGAACAGCGGCCCACCCTGCTCCAGGCCCTTCTGCTGGCCTTCGGTCATGCGCCCGGCACGCATCACGAAACTCTTGATGCGGCGGTGTTGGCGCTCTTCGCCTGCTTCCGTGTGGATTGGCGTTTCGTTCGATTCAGTCATCAAAGGCTCTTACTTGATCAGACCATCCAGCGGCGAGGACGCGCTGGCATAGAGTTTTTTCGGCATGCGCCCGGCGAGGTAGGCCAGGCGACCGGCGACGATGGCGTGCTTCATCGCCTCGGCCATCAGGATCGGTTGCTGGGCATGGGCGATGGCCGAGTTCATCAGCACGGCCTCGCAGCCCAGTTCCATGGCGATGGTGGCGTCGGACGCGGTACCCACGCCGGCATCCACCAGCACCGGGATCTTCGCCTCCTCGAGGATGATCTGCAGGTTGTACGGGTTGCAGATACCCAGGCCGGTGCCGATCAGGCCGGCCAGCGGCATGACCGCGATGCAGCCGATTTCCGCCAGCTGGCGGGCGATGATCGGGTCGTCGCTGGTGTAGACCATCACGTCGAAACCTTCCTTGACCAGCACTTCGGCGGCCTTGAGGGTTTCGATCACATTGGGGAACAGGGTCTTCTGGTCGGCCAGCACTTCCAGCTTGACCAGGTTGTGCCCGTCGAGCAGCTCGCGGGCCAGACGGCAGGTGCGCACGGCCTCGATCGCGTCATAGCAACCGGCGGTGTTCGGCAGGATGGTGTAGCGATCCGGCGGCAGCACGTCCAGCAGGTTCGGCTCACCCGGGTTCTGGCCCAGGTTGGTGCGACGCACCGCGACGGTGACGATCTCGGCCCCCGAGGCCTCGATGGCCAGGCGGGTTTCTTCCATGTCGCGGTATTTGCCGGTGCCGACCAGCAGGCGGGACTGGTAGGTACGGCCGGCCAGCACGAAAGGCTTGTCGCTGCGAACAGTGCTCATGCACACATCCTCTTGAAAGGTTCAGGGCTTGCTGGGGTGGATCAGGGCGCGGGAGCGGACTAGCCGCCGCCGATGGCGTGTACCACTTCGACCTGATCGCCTTCACGCAGGGCGGTTTCGGCGTGCTGACTGCGCGGGACGATATCCAGGTTCAGTTCCACCGCCACCCGCCGCCCGACCAGGTCAAGCCGGGCCAGCAACGCCGCGACGGTTTCGCCGTCGGGCAGTTCATAGGATTCGCCGTTCAATTGAATGCGCATGCGCCGGGCTGCCATCATTTTTAGGGGCCAATATTCTAGCCCGATCAGTCCGGGCGACCCAAGCCATTCGTCTTGAAGCGGGCTGCGCGGTCAGCTCAGGCGCCAGGCGGCCAGCCCCAGGCAGAACCAGCCGGCGAGAAAGGCCAGGCCGCCGAACGGGGTGATGATGCCCAGTTTGCTGACGCCGCTGAGGGTCAGCAGGTACAGGCTGCCGGAGAACAGCAGGATGCCGACGGTGAACGCCGAACCGGCCCAGGTCACCAGGCGGCCCGGAACATGGGCGGCCAGCAGCGCCACGCCGAACAGCGCCAGGGCATGGACCAACTGATAGGTGACGCCGGTATGGAAGATCGCCAGGTAGTCGGCGCTCAGGCGGTTTTTCAGGCCATGGGCGGCGAAGGCGCCAAGGCCGACACCGGTGAAACCGAAAAACGCGGCGAGCAGCAGGAACACACGCAACATGACGCACTCCATTCAGGGGACACAGGGTCTGTATAATGGCCCGCTCCTACGCCCCGGCCAAGCCATCTCTATGTTGCAGCCTTTGTTCCGCCGCCTTCTCACCGCCCTGAAGTGGTTCGCCATCGCCAGCGTGCTGCTGGTGCTGTTGTTCCGTTGGGTACCGCCACCGGGCACGGCACTGATGGTCGAGCGCAAGATCGAGTCGTGGACCGACGGCCAGCCGATCGACCTGCAACGGACCTGGAAGCCCTGGGACCAGATCAGCGACGAACTCAAGGTAGCGGTCATGGCCGGCGAGGACCAGAAGTTTCCCGAACACTGGGGTTTCGACTTCGACGCGATCCAGGCGGCCTTCCTGCACAACGAGCGCGGCGGCTCGATCCGCGGTGCCAGCACCCTCAGCCAACAGGTGTCGAAGAACCTGTTCCTCTGGTCCGGCCGCAGTTATCTGCGCAAGGGGCTGGAGGCCTGGTTCACCGTGCTGATCGAGACGCTGTGGCCCAAGCAGCGGATTCTCGAGGTGTACCTGAACAGCGTCGAGTGGGATGAAGGCGTGTTCGGCGCGGAAGCGGCGGCGCGACATCATTTCGGGGTCAGCGCGGCGGCCTTGTCGCGTCAGCAGGCAAGTCTGCTGGCAGCGGTGCTGCCCAACCCGCGGGAATGGAGTGCCAGCCACCCGAGCACCTATGTGGCGCGGCGGGCGGGGTGGATTCGCCAGCAGATGAGTCAGTTGGGTGGAACCGGGTATCTGGCGGGGCTGAACGATTCGCGCCGGTCGCCCTGGGCGCTGTAGCCTGGTTACCGGGGTGGCGGGTCAGGTCCCTTCGCGGGCAAGCCCGCGAATAGGCCTTCAAACGCACCACTTGGCCCAACCTCTGGCCCAAACGAAAACGCCCCGATCAACTCGGGGCGTTTTTCATTGCAGCGAACGCTTAGGCGGCAATCGACAGCTTCAGCTTGTTCATCGCACTCTTTTCCAGCTGGCGGATACGCTCGGCCGAAACGTTGTACTTCTGCGCCAGGTCGTGCAGCGTGGCCTTCTCTTCCGCCAGCCAGCGCTGGTAGAGGATGTCACGGCTGCGCTCATCCAGCACTTCCAGGGCCTCGTGCAGGTTGCTGTTGGAGTTTTCACTCCAGTCGGCATCCTCCAGCTGGCGCGCCGGGTCGTAGCGGTGGTCTTCCAGGTAGTTGGCCGGAGACTGGAATGCGCTGTCGTCGTCGGCTTCCGCCGCCGGGTCGAACGCCATGTCCTGGCCGGTCAGCCGGCTTTCCATCTCGCGCACTTCACGTGGCTCGACGCCAAGGCTTTCCGCCACACGGTGGACTTCCTCGTTGTTCAGCCAGGCCAGACGCTTCTTCTGGCTGCGCAGGTTGAAGAACAGCTTGCGCTGGGCCTTGGTGGTCGCGACCTTGACGATCCGCCAGTTGCGCAGGATGAACTCGTGGATTTCCGCCTTGATCCAGTGCACGGCGAACGACACCAGGCGCACACCCATTTCCGGGTTGAAACGCTTCACGGCCTTCATCAGGCCGACGTTGCCTTCCTGGATCAAGTCAGCCTGGGCCAGGCCGTAGCCGGAATAGCTACGGGCGATATGGACGACAAAACGCAGGTGGGCCAGCACCATTTGCCGAGCGGCCTCAAGATCCTGCTGATAGTAGAGACTCTCGGCCAGTTCACGCTCCTGCTCCGGCGACAACAGCGGAATGCTGTTCACCGTATTGACGTAGGCCTCCAGGTTCGCACCCGGGACCAGCGCATAGGCAGGTTGCAAAGAAGTGGTCATACGAAAAAACCTCCGACTCACAGACTCGTGCAGTGAAGCACTGCGAAAATTGACCGGGAACCGCTGAACAAGTTCCTTTAATCGCCACTACGGTCAATACCAACAAAAACACATTAATTTGACATTAATTACTTCGGTGCCAGCTCCCGCAGGTGCCGCGCCACCGCAATCCACGCACCGATATACCCCAACAGCACCGCGCCAAGCAAGAGCGACAGACCATCGGCAACCGGGACACCGGCCAGGGCGAAATCGCTGCCGTAGAGCCCCGCGAGCCCGACCACCGCCTCGTTGAGCCAGTTCAGCCCGAACGCCAGCACGCCCCAGGACAGAATCCCGGCGCCAAAGCCATAAAGCGCGCCCATGTACAGAAACGGCCTACGCACGTAGCTATCGGTGCCGCCCACCAGTTTAATCACTTCTATCTCGGTGCGGCGGTTTTCAATATGAAGACGAATGGTATTGCCTATCACCAAAAGTAATGCGGAAACCAGCAGCACCGTCAGGCCGAAGACGAACCGGTCGCCGAGCTTGAGGATCGCCGCCAGGCGCTCGACCCAGACCAGGTCCAACTGTGCCTGCTGCACCTTGGGCAACTCGGCCAGGCGCTGACGCAAGGCTTCCAGGGTCGGCTTGTCGACTTCGTTCGGCGTCACCAGCACCACGCCCGGCAGCGGGTTCTGCGGCAGCTCCTTGAGCGCCTCGCCCAGCCCGGACTGCTGCTGGAACTCGTCCAGGGCCTTTTCCTTGCTGATGAATTCGGCATCGGCCACGCCCGGCATGGCCTTGACCTGCTCGCTCAGGCTCTCGCCTTCGCTCGGGCTGGCGTCCAGTTGCAGGTACAGCGAGATCTGCGCCGCCCGCTGCCAGGAGCCGCCCAGGCGCTCGATGTTGTTCAGCAGCAGCGACAGGCCCATCGGCAGGCTCAAGGCCACCGCCATCACCATGCAGGTGAAGAAACTGCCGATCGGATGCTTGCCCAACCGGCGCAGACTGTCCGCCAGGCTGGCCCGGTGGCTTTCGATCCAGGCGCGCAGCAGGGTGCCGAAGTCCGGACCATCGTCCTCGTCGCGCCTTTTCTTCGGTGGTGGTGCTTCGGAGGCCTTTGGAGCCACGCGCTCAGCCACTTTCGGACTACGGGTCGCACTCATGCGCCAGCCTCCCCATCGCCGATCAATCGGCCGCGTTGCAAGGTCAGCATGCGATGGCGCATGCGGGCGATCAGGGCCAGGTCGTGGCTGGCGATCAGGACGCTGGTGCCGAGGCGGTTGATGTCCTCGAACACCCCCATGATCTCCGCCGCCAGGCGCGGGTCGAGGTTACCGGTCGGTTCGTCCGCCAGCAGCAACGCCGGGCGGTGAACGATGGCCCGGGCGATACCGACACGCTGCTGCTGACCGGTGGACAGGTCGCCGGGGTACAGCTCGGCCTTGTCCGACAGGGCCACACGCTCCAGCGCGGAGTCCACGCGCTTGGCGATCTCGACCTTGGACAGGCCGAGAATCTGCAGCGGCAGGGCGACGTTGTTGAACACCGTACGATCGAACAGCAACTGGTGGTTCTGGAACACCACGCCGATCTGCCGGCGCAGGAACGGAATCTGCGCGTTGCTGATCTGCCCCAGGTCCTGGCCGGCCAGCAGCAGCTTGCCGGAGGTCGGCCGCTCCATCGCCAGCAACAGGCGCAACAGGGTGCTTTTACCGGCACCGGAGTGGCCGGTGACAAACAGGAACTCGCCACGACGGACGCGAAAGCTCAGCTCATGCAAGCCGACGTGTCCGTTCGGATAGCGCTTACCGACCTGTTCGAAACGAATCATGAACGCTCCCGCTCGGCAAAAAGTGCCTGGACAAAGGGTTCGGCCTCGAAGGTGCGCAGATCGTCGATGCCTTCGCCCACCCCGATATAACGGATCGGCACGCCGAACTGCTTGGCCAGGGCGAAGATCACCCCACCCTTGGCGGTGCCATCGAGCTTGGTCAGCGCCAGACCGGTCAGTTGGACCGTCTGGTTGAATTGCTTGGCCTGATTGATCGCGTTCTGCCCGGTGCCGGCATCCAGCACCAGCAACACCTCGTGCGGCGCCTGCTCATCGAGCTTGCCGATCACCCGACGGACCTTCTTCAGCTCTTCCATCAGGTTGTCCTTGGTGTGCAGGCGACCGGCGGTATCGGCGATCAGCACGTCGATGCCACGGGCCTTGGCCGCCTGCACCGCGTCGAAGATCACCGAAGCCGAGTCGGCACCGGTGTGCTGGGCAATCACCGGGATATGGTTGCGCTCGCCCCAGACCTGCAACTGCTCCACCGCCGCGGCCCGGAAGGTATCGCCGGCGGCCAGCATGACCTTCTTGCCTTCGAGCTGCAGCTTCTTGGCCAGCTTGCCGATGGTGGTGGTCTTGCCGGCACCGTTGACGCCAACCACCAGGATGACGTACGGCTTGTGCTGCGAGTCGATCCGCAGCGGCTGCTCGACCGGCTTGAGCATCGCCGCCAGCTCTTCCTGCAGGGATTTGTACAGCGCGTCGCTGTCGGTCAACTGCTTGCGCGCGACCTTCTGGGTCAGGCTGCGGATGATCACGCCGGTGGCCTCGACGCCAACGTCGGCGGTCAGCAGGCGGGTTTCCAACTCTTCGAGCAGGTCATCGTCGATGGCCTTCTTGCCGAGGAACAGGCTGGCCATGCCTTCGCCGATGCTGGCGCTGGTCTTGGACAGGCCCTGCTTGAGGCGGGCGAAGAAGCCGGTCTTGGCCTCTGGAGCTGCCGGCTTGGCGGGCTCCGCCACAGCCGGCTCGACAACAGCGGCCGGAGCGGGCTCCTGCACAACGGGAGCGACCGGCGCAGGCGCCTCGACTACGACCGGTGCAGGTGCAGGTGCAGGTGCAGGTGCAGCCTCGGCGATCCGAGGCGCGGGCGCGACAGGTTCAGCCACCGGCGGAATCGGCGGGACGACCGGTTCGGCCTGGACATCCTCGACCAGCGCCACCGGTTCTTCAGCCACGGGCAGCGGCGGCCAGGGCGTCGATGGCGCGGGTGCCTCGGCAACCGGCTGCTCACGCACCGGCTCGGCGCTCACGGGTGCCTCGACAGCCACCGGGGCCGGCTCGACGACGGGCGTCGGCACGACTTCGGGCTGAACCTGCGGCTGTTCGACGACGGTTTCCTGCGGCTTTTTGCGCAGCCATCCGAACAGGCCTTTTTTCTCGCCAGCCGCAGCTGGAGTCTTCTTGTCGTCGTTGGAACCAAACATGGAGGACGGCTATCTCAAGGTAGCGACGCGCCATGGGCACGCCGGCAAATAATATTCGATGCAGAACAGACTGCGATTTAACCCGCTTGTTCACGCGCAACATTTTGTCGAGAAGATCAAACTTCTCTGAAGTCAGACGCCAAACGAAGATCTGGAACGGCAAAATCGGCGAAAACACCACGATCTGCAGTGGCAGAGCGCAGGTTTCGGCCGGTGACCCATACAGCCTTTCCGGGCCTGGCGCGCAGCACAGGGACCGGATAGACGTGGCCGCCAGTAAAACGGATCAGTATCCTAGCACCTCCTCGCCCGCCGACGCTAAACCAAGCGGGCAGTCCTACAGGTTTAAGAACGAATGAATGCTCTAGCCCGCCGCGCCGCCGGCCTGTTGCTCAGCACGCTTTGTCTGCCGCTCGCGGCCTTCGCCGCCGACCCGCAACCGACCCACGAATTCACCCTCGACAACGGCCTGAAGGTCGTGGTCCGCGAAGACCACCGCGCCCCCGTGGTGGTTTCGCAGGTCTGGTACAAGGTCGGTTCGAGCTATGAAACCCCGGGCCAGACCGGCCTCTCCCATGCCCTGGAGCACATGATGTTCAAGGGCAGCGAGAAGGTCGGCCCAGGCGAGGCCTCGCTGATCCTGCGCGACCTGGGCGCCGAGGAAAACGCCTTCACCAGCGACGACTACACCGCCTACTACCAGGTCCTGGCCCGCGACCGCCTGGGCGTGGCCTTCGAACTGGAAGCCGACCGCATGGCCAGCCTGCGCCTGCCGGCCGACGAGTTCAGCCGCGAGATCGAGGTGATCAAGGAAGAGCGCCGCCTGCGTACCGAGGACAAGCCGATGGGCAAGGCCTTCGAGCGCTTCAAGGCGATGGCCTACCCGGCCAGCGGCTACCACACGCCGACCATCGGCTGGATGGCCGACCTGGACCGCATGAAGGTCGAGGAACTGCGCCACTGGTACCAGTCCTGGTACGTGCCGAACAACGCCACCCTGGTGGTGGTCGGCGATGTCACCCCGGACGAGGTGAAGAACCTGGCGCAGCGCTACTTCGGCGCAATCCCCCGGCGCGACACGCCACCGGCGAAGATTCCGCGCGAGCTGGACGAACCCGGCGAGCGGCAAATCACCCTGCACGTGAAGACCCAGTTGCCGAGCCTGATGCTCGGGTTCAACGTGCCGAGCATCGCCACCGCCCAGGACCCGCGTTCGGTCAATGCCCTGCGCCTGATTGCCGCGCTGCTCGACGGTGGCTACAGCGCCCGCCTTTCCTCACAGCTGGAGCGTGGCGAGGAACTGATCTCCGGCGGTTCGGCCAGCTACAACGCCTACACCCGTGGCGACAGCCTGTTCACCTTGTCGGCAATGCCGAACGTACAGAAGAAGAAAACCCTGGCCAACGCCGAGGCCGGTCTGTGGCGCCTGCTGGACCAGCTCAAGACCAAGCCGCCGACCGCCGAGGAGCTTGAACGCGTGCGTGCCCAGGTCATCGCCGGGCTGGTCTACGAGCGTGACTCGATCACCAGCCAGGCCACCGCCATCGGCCAGCTGGAAACCGTCGGCCTGTCCTGGAAGCTGATGGACAGCGAACTGGCCGACCTGCAGAGCGTGACCCCGGAGGACATCCAGAAGGCCGCCCGCACCTACTTCACCCGCGAACGTCTCAGCGTCGCCCATGTACTGCCCGAGGAGACCCGCCCATGAGCAAGGGTTCGCGCTTCACCCTGCCCGGCCTGGCCCTGATCGTCGCCGCCGGCAGTTTCGGCCTGCCCCTGCTGGGTCTGACAAGTGCCCAGGCCGGCCAGGCCCTGGAAGAGGCCAAGTCGAGCCACAAGCTGCAGTCGCTGGCCGAACTGGACGACAAGGCGCCGGCCCGGCGCAGCCTGAACGTACAGACCTGGAACACCGCCGAAGGCGCCCGGGTGCTGTTCGTCGAGGCCCATGAACTGCCGATGTTCGACCTGCGCCTGACCTTCGCCGCCGGCAGCAGCCAGGACGGCAAGACCCCGGGCCTGGCCACCCTGACCAACGCCATGCTCAACGAAGGCGTGGCCGGCAAGGACGTCGGCGCCATCGCCCAGGGCTTCGAAGGCCTTGGCGCGGATTTCGGCAACGGTTCCTACAAGGACATGGCGATCGCCTCGCTGCGCAGCCTCAGTGCCGCCGACAAACGCGAGCCGGCCCTGAAGCTGTTCGCCCAGGTGGTCGGAAAGCCGACCTTCCCGGCCGATTCCCTGGCCCGGATCAAGAACCAGCTGCTGGCCGGCTTCGAGTTCCAGAAGCAGAACCCCGGCAAGCTGGCGAGCCTGGACCTGTCCCAGCGCCTGTACGGCGATCACCCCTACGGTCACCCCAGCGAAGGCACGGCCAAGAGCATCCCGCCAATCACCGTCGCCCAACTGCGCGCCTTCCACACCAAGGCCTACGCCGCCGGCAACGTGGTGATCGCGCTGGTCGGCGACCTCTCGCGCAGCGAAGCCGAAGCCCTGACCGCCCAGGTCTCGGCCGCCCTGCCAAAAGGGCCGGCACTGCCGAAAATCGCCCTGGCCAAGGACCCGCAACCGAGCAGCGGGCATATCGAGTTCCCGTCCAAGCAGACCACCATCCTGCTGGCCCAGATGGGCATCGACCGGGCCGATCCCGACTATGCCGCGCTGTCCCTGGGCAACCAGATCCTTGGCGGTGGCGGTTTCGGTACCCGGCTGATGAGCGAGGTGCGGGAAAAACGCGGCCTGACCTACGGTATCTACTCCGGTTTCAGCCCGATGCAGGCGCGCGGCCCGTTCATGATCAACCTGCAGACCCGCGCCGAAATGAGCGAAGGCACGCAGAAACTGGTCGAGGACGTGCTGGCCGAGTACCTCAAGTCCGGCCCGACCCAGAAGGAACTCGACGACGCCAAGCGCGAGATGGCCGGCAGCTTTCCGCTGTCCACCGCCAGCAACAGCGATATCGTTGGCCAGTTGGGTGCCATGGGTTTCTACAACCTGCCGCTGAACTATCTTGAAGACTTCATGCAGCAGACCCAGGCGCTGACCGTCGAACAGGTCAAGGCCGCCATGGACAAACACCTGAGCGTCGACAAGATGATCGTCGTCACCGCAGGCCCGACGGTACCGCAAAAGCCGTTGCCGCCGCCGACAGACAAACCCGCCGAGCAGCCGCTCGGGGTTCCGGAGCACTAATGGCCAGCCCATCGCGTCCCAGCAAGAAACCCGCACCGTCGCACAACGGCGTGAACAAACTGCGCATCATCGGCGGCGAATGGCGCAGCCGCCGCCTGACCTTCCCCGATGTCCAGGGGCTGCGCCCAACCCCGGACCGGGTGCGCGAAACGCTGTTCAACTGGCTGGCACCCTACGTCGCCGGCGCCAGGGTACTCGACCCGTTCGCCGGCAGCGGCGCGCTGTTCCTCGAGGCGCTGTCCCGTGGCGCGGCCATGGGCCAGGCGCTGGATGCCAGCCATGTCGCCGTGTCCAGCCTGCGCGAGCACCTGGGCACCCTGCGCTGCACCGTCGGCCAGGTGCAGACCGCCGATGCTCTGCGCTACCTGGAGACCCAGCCGGCCAGCGCGTTCGACCTGGTGTTCCTCGACCCGCCGTTCAACCAGAACCTGCTGCCGGGTGTCTGCGCGCTGCTGGAAGAGCGCCAGTGGCTGGCCGACGATGCCTGGGTCTACACCGAAAGCGAAACCGCACCCTCGACCCTCGGCCTGCCAGGCAACTGGCGCCTGCACCGCGAGCAGAAGTCCGGGCAGGTGTACTATGCGCTATGGCAACGCAGCGCCCCGGCCGCCGGCTGACCGATCGACCGGGTGCGCCGCCTGGCGCACCCACGACGAGACAGACCGCCCCCCATGTCCAACCGTTTCAGCCCCGCTCCCGGCCTGGGCAACCCCCATCTGCAGACCCTCTGGGGTCCGCTCTGGCGCAAGAAGACCGTACTCGACCGCCAGCGCGAACGGCTCTGGCTGGACGACGGCGACTTTCTCGACCTCGACTGGTTCGGCCCCCACGCGGCCTCGACACCCCTGGTACTGCTCCTGCACGGGCTCACCGGATCCTCGAATTCGCCCTATATCGTCGGCATGCAACAGGCCCTGGCCAATCGCGGCTGGGCCAGCGTCGCGCTGAACTGGCGGGGCTGCTCCGGCGAGCCGAACCTGTTGGCCCGCAGCTATCATTCCGGGGCCAGCGAGGACCTCGCCGCGACCATCGCCCACCTTCGGCGCAAGCGGCCCCTGGCGGCACTCTACGCCGTAGGGTATTCGCTGGGCGGCAACGTGCTGCTCAAGCATCTGGGGGAAAGTGCCAGCGACAGCGGCTTGCAGGCTGGCGTCGCGGTCTCGGTGCCGTTTCGCCTGGATCAGTGCGCAGACCGCATCGGCCAGGGTTTTTCCAAGGTCTACCAGGCGCATTTCATGCGCGAGATGCTCGCCTACATCAAGGACAAGCAGCGCCAGTTCCAGCATGACGGCAGACTCGAAGGCCTGGCGACCCTCAGCGATCTCGGCCCGCTGACGGGCATGCGCACCTTCTGGGATTTCGACGGCCGGGTGACCGCGCCGCTGCATGGCTACCGGGATGCCCAGGATTATTACCGCCGGGCATCGAGCCGGTACTTTCTCGGCGCGATCCGCACACCGACCCTGATCATCCAGGCGGCGGACGACCCCTTCGTGTTCCGCCACAGCCTGCCGGAGCCGGCCGAGCTGGCGGCGGATACCGAGTTCGAGTTGCAGGACAAGGGCGGTCATGTCGGCTTCGTCGACGGCAGCCTGGGCAAGCCCGGCTACTACCTGGAGCGACGGATTCCGCAGTGGCTGGCCGGCCGCTGAGCCCTGTCACCGACTGATGCCTGGTGCGGGCCGTTTCACGATACGGGGCATGACTTATGGCCCCATTCGCGGGCAAGCCCTGCTCCTACACGAGGGCGGTGTGGTGCGCAAGACTGGCGAACGACGCTCAGCCTGTAGGAGCAGGGCTTGCCCGCGAACAGACCAGCCACTCAATCGCCGATAGCGATCGCCCGCTGCGGATCGGTGATCCACTCGCTCCACGAGCCCGGATACAAGGTTGCCAGCGGATAACCCGCCAGGCTCAGCGCAAACAGGTTGTGGCACGCCGTCACCCCGGAGCCGCAATAGGCCACCAGCTCCTGCACCGGGCGATCACCCAACTGGGCGGCAAAACGCTGCTTGAGCTGATCGGCCGGCAGGAACCGTCCGTCGGCACCGAGGTTGTCGTTGAACGCCGCGCACTGCGCCCCCGGGATATGCCCGGCGACCGGATCGATAGGCTCCACCTCACCCCGAAAACGCGGCAACGCGCGGGCATCGAGCAGCGTCATGGATGGCTGGCCGAGGCGCTGTTGCAACTGTTCGGCAGTGATCAGCAATGAAGGGTCCGCACTGTCGCTGAAAGTGCCACGGCCACTCGGCGGTGGATTCAGACTCAACGGCAACCCGGCCGCGTGCCAGGCCTTCAGGCCGCCATCGAGCAGGAACACGCCATCGCGCTTGCCCAGCCACGCCAGCAACCACCAGGCCCGGGCCGCGTACATGCCGGGGCCATCGTCATACAGCGCGATGTCACTGTCGGCGCTGATCCCCCAGGCCTGCAGACGCTCCACCAGCACCGCCGGCTCGGGCAGCGGGTGACGCCCGGTCACGCCCCGGGTCACCGGGCCGCTGAGATCGCGCTCCAGATCGGCGAAGTGCGCGCCCTCGATATGCCCCTCGGCATAGCTGCGCTGGCCATAGTCGGGGTCTTCCAGGGCAAAACGGCAATCCAGGATCACCAACCCGGGCCGGGCCTGGCGCTCGGCCAGTTGCTGCGGGCTGATCAATTGCGCAAGGGGCATGACTCATTCCTCGTAAAGGGATAAAACAACCCGCCGCCCTAGGCCTCTTCCAGAGCCTTGGCCAGAGGGACATAGAATTCATTCAGCAACCTGTCGACCGCCTCCCGGGCCTGGGGCGTGACGAAGCCCGACTCGAGCACCAGCACCTGGTACACCCCACGCTTGATCGACTCCTCGCTCAGGTGGTTGGCGCTTTCCCGGGTGGTGCTGAGAAAGCGCACCCAGGAGGTCAGAACGATCCAGGCGTTGAGGGTCAGCGACTCGATCTGCACCGCGTCCATCGCGAGAATCCCGGCATCGACGAAACCCTTGTAGATCAACTGCCCCTGGATCAGGCAGCGCTGGGAGAACCGCCGATAACGCGCCGCCAGTTCGGCATCGCTTTCGAGCAGGTGTTCAAGGTCGCGATGCAGGAAACGATAGCGCCACATCGCTGCCAGCAGCGCCTTGAGATAGAAGCGCTTATCCTCGATGGTCGCGGCGCGGCCCTGGGGCGGGCGCAGGAAACTGTCCACCAGTTCTTCGTATTCGGCGAACAGCACGGCGATGATCGCCTGCTTGTTGGGGAAGTGGTAGTAGAGGTTGCCCGGCGAAATCTCCATGTGCGCCGCGATGTGATTGGTGCTGACGCTGCGCTCGCCCTGCTGGTTGAACAGGTCGAGGCTGTTCTGAACGATGCGCTCACTGGTTTTTATTCGTCGGGCCATGACTCAGCTTTACTTCAAGAGTGCGGTGTTTCGCATCTTACGGCCTATCACGCGAGGGATAAACGGTTCGTGGCGCCCACGGCTGTTGACATTTTCGAGCTTTAGCTCTAAACATTTGTTTAAAAATAAAAACACACTTTCTGGAGTGCGCCATGTCTGCCGAAATCGCCTACCTGCAGGAATCACAGCAGCAACAGAGCGAGCTCCAGCGCCTGTTCCAGGCCCAGCGCCGGGCCTATGCCGCGCATCCGATGCCACCGGCCGAGCAACGTCGGCAGTGGCTGGAGAGCCTGCGCCATCTACTCAGCGACGAACGGCGGGCAATTATCGAAGCCATCAACGCCGACTTCGGCAACCGCAGCGCCGACGAGACCCTGCTGGCCGAACTGATGCCCAGCCTCCACGGCATCCATTACGCCCGCAAGCACCTCAAGCGCTGGATGAAGCCGGCCCGGCGCCAGGTCGGCCTGGCCTTCCAGCCGGCCTCGGCCAAGGTGGTCTACCAGCCGCTGGGCGTGGTGGGCGTGATCGTGCCGTGGAACTACCCGCTGTTTCTCGCCATCGGCCCGCTGGTCGGCGCCCTGGCCGCGGGCAATCGGGTGATGCTCAAGCTCAGCGAATCGACCCCGGCCACCGGCCTGCTGCTCAAGGAACTGTTGGGCCGGGTATTCCCGGAAGATCTGGTGTGCGTGGTACTCGGTGACGTGGACATCGGCATGGCCTTTTCCAAGCTGCCGTTCGATCACCTGCTGTTCACCGGCGCCACCAGCATCGGCAAGCACGTGATGCGCGCCGCCGCCGAGCACCTGACGCCGGTGACCCTGGAGTTGGGAGGCAAGTCGCCAGCGATCGTCTCCGGCGACGTACCACTCAAGGACGCCGCCGAGCGCATCGCCTTCGGCAAGACCCTGAACGCCGGCCAGACCTGCGTGGCCCCGGACTACGTGCTGGTGCCGGAGGAACGGGTCGGTGCCTTCGTCGAAGCCTATCGCCAGGCGGTACGCGGCTTCTATCCGACCCTGGCGGACAACCCGGACTACACCAGCATCATCAACGAACGACAGCTGGCACGGCTCAACGGCTACATCAGCGATGCCACCAGCAAGGGGGCGCTGCTGATTCCGCTTTTCGACCAGGGCCAGCAACGCCGCATGGGCCACAGCCTGCTGCTGAATGTCAGTGACGAAATGACCGTCATGCAGGACGAGATTTTCGGTCCGCTGCTGCCGATCGTTCCCTATAAGGGCCTCGATGAGGCTTTCGCCTACATCAATCAGCGACCCCGCCCACTGGCGCTCTACTACTTCGGCTACAACAGGCGCGAGCAGCAGCGGGTGCTCCACGAAACCCATTCCGGCGGGGTCTGCCTCAACGACACCCTGCTGCACGTTCCCCAGGAAGACCTGCCGTTCGGCGGCATCGGCCCCTCGGGGATGGGCCATTACCATGGACATGAAGGCTTCCTGACCTTCAGCAAGACCAAGGGCGTATTGACCAAGCAGCGCTTCAACGCCGCACGACTGATTTACCCGCCCTATGGAAAATCGATCCAGAAACTGATCCAGAAGCTGTTCGTTCGCTGACCTTGCCCAGGTATAACAATAATGACTTCAAGCCTGTCCGAATCCCCCGAGCTGTCACGGCGCGGCCTGCTGAAACTCGGCCTGTGCGCCAGTGCCTTCCTCACCACTGCTGGACTGGCCGCCAGCCTGACCGGCTGTTCGGCGGCCGGGCCGGCCAACGGCTTCGTCGTCCTGCAGGCGGCTGACCTGCCGTTTCTGCGGGCGCTGATCCCGGTGATGCTGCAGGGAGCGGTGAGTCCCGACAAGATGCCCGCCGCCGTTGACCAGACCCTGGCCAGCCTCGACAAGAGCCTCGCCCACCTCTCGCCGGAGATGCTCAAGCTCACCCGTCAGTTGTTCGACGTGCTCGGCATGGGCATTACCCGCGGCCCACTGACGGGCATCTGGGGTAGTTGGGAAAATGCCAGTACCGAGCAGATCCAGGCCTTTCTCGAACGCTGGGAAAACAGCCTGCTGAGCCTGCTGCGCATGGGCCACGCCTCACTGCTGCAACTGGTGATGATGGCCTGGTACAACCGCCCCGAGGCCTGGGCCCACTGTGGCTATCCGGGGCCGCCCAAGGTCTAGCTTCGCCGCCGCCCTCAACTAGGCACACCTGTCAAAACAACAATAAAAGAGGCGTCACATGCCGGTACCCGATCTGTTCCGCGAAGGCCTGGCCCGCGGCTGGAAAACCTACAACGGCTCGCAACTGCAACAGGACCTGACCCTGGAGGCCGATGTCGCGATCATCGGCAGCGGTGCCGGCGGCGGAACCACCGCCGAAATCCTCAGTACCGCCGGCTATAAGGTCTTGCTGATCGAGGAAGGGCCGCTGAAGACCAGTGACGACTTCAAGATGCTCGAAGACGAGGCCTACACCAGCCTCTACCAGGAAGGGATCGGCCGCATGAGCAAGGATGGCGCCATCACCATTCTCCAGGGCCGCGCGGTCGGCGGTACCACGCTGATCAACTGGACCTCCAGCTTCCGCACGCCCGAGCCGACCCTCGAACACTGGGCCAGGGAACACAACGTCAAGGGCCACAGCGTCGCCGAGATGGCGCCGTGGTTCGAGAAAATGGAGCAGCGGCTCGGCGTCGCGCCCTGGGTGATGCCACCCAATGCCAACAACGACGTACTGCGCAACGGCTGCGAAAAGCTCAACTACAGCTGGAAGGTCATCCCGCGCAACGTGCGCGGCTGCTGGAACCTGGGCTACTGCGGCATGGGCTGCCCGACCAACGCCAAGCAGTCGATGATGGTCACCACAATCCCCGCCACCCTGGAAAAGGGCGGCGAACTGCTCTACCTGGCACGCGCCGAGCGGCTGCTGATCGAGGGCGACAAGGTCAGCGGCCTGCAATGCTCAGGGATGGACCCGCGCTGCGTCGCCCCCAATGGCCGCAAGATCACCGTCAAGGCCCGCCACTACGTGCTGGCTGGCGGCGGTATCAACAGCCCCGGGCTGCTGCTGCGTTCCCAGGCGCCCGACCCGCACGATCGCCTGGGCAAACGGACCTTCCTGCACCTGGTGAATTTCTCCGCCGGGCAGTTTTCCGAGGTGATCAACCCCTATTACGGCGCCCCGCAATCCATCTATTCCGACCATTTCCAATGGCTGGACGGCACCACCGGGCACATGTCCTACAAACTGGAAGTGCCACCGCTGCAACCGGCACTGGCCAGCACCCTGCTCGGCGGCTTCGGCCCGCAGAGTGCCCTGCGCATGGAACAGTTGCCGCACACCCACGTGATGCTGGCCCTGCTGCGCGACGGTTTTCACCCCGACAGCCCGGGCGGTGAGGTGGAACTGCGCGGCGATGGCAGCCCTGTGCTCGACTACCAGGTGTCGCCCTACGCCTGGGACGGCCTGCGCCGGGCGTTCCACAGCATGGCCGAGATCCAGTTCGCCGCCGGCGCCAAGTCGGTGTTGCCGCTGCATGCCGATGCCAACTACGTGAACTCGCTCGCCCAGGCCAAAACCCTGATCGATGGTCTGCGCCTGGAAACCTACCGCACCCGGCTGGGCAGCGCCCACGTGATGGGCGGCTGCGCCATGGGCGAAGACCCGAAAACCGCGGTCGCCGACAGCCTCGGCCGCCACCATCAACTGCGCAACCTGTCGATCCATGACGGCTCGCTGTTCCCCACCAGCATCGGCGCCAACCCGCAGCTTTCCGTCTACGGGCTGACCGCCCAGTTGGCGTCGGCCCTGGCAGAGCGCCTGAAAACCGCATAAGAGGAGTGTTCACGACGTCCATACGGCTTTCTTCCATGCGTCCTGACTTGGCCGACAGGAAAGGCTGCGATACCATCCGATTCCCCAACGGACTCCCACCAGGACGACGCGATGAACCGAGTGTTGTACCCAGGTACCTTCGACCCGATTACCAAGGGCCATGGCGATCTGGTCGAACGCGCCGCGCGCCTGTTCGACCACGTGATCATTGCCGTGGCCGCCAGCCCGAAGAAAAACCCGCTTTTCCCGCTGGAACAGCGTGTGGAGTTGGCCCGCGAGGTCACCAAGCACCTGCCCAATGTCGAAGTGATGGGTTTTTCCACGCTGCTGGCGCAGTTTGCCAAGGAGCAGAACGCCAACGTGTTCCTGCGTGGCCTGCGTGCCGTGTCGGACTTCGAGTACGAATTCCAGCTGGCGAACATGAACCGTCAACTGGCACCGGAGGTGGAGAGTCTGTTCCTCACGCCGTCCGAGCGCTACTCGTTCATTTCCTCGACGCTGGTTCGAGAAATCGCCGCATTGGGCGGAGATATCAGCAAGTTCGTCCACCCGGCGGTGGCCGACGCCCTGACCCTGCGCTTCAGGAAGTAACCCCGCCTGGCAGCTCCCGGGAGCTGCCACGGACGGCGCAGCTGACGCCAGCCCTGACGTACCCGCGTGCACTGCGCGCGTCAATGCGGCACAATTGGCACATCCAGTTTTCACGTTGCCCGGGCCTGCCGCCCGGGCCGGAGTGCCCATGTCCCTGATCATTACCGACGATTGCATCAACTGCGACGTCTGCGAACCCGAGTGTCCGAACGCCGCCATTTCCCAGGGCGAAGAGATCTACGTGATCGACCCGAACCTGTGCACCCAGTGTGTCGGCCACTACGACGAGCCCCAATGCCAGCAGGTCTGCCCGGTGGATTGCATCCCGCTGGACGAAGCTCATCCGGAAACCCAGGAAGAGCTGATGGCCAAGTATCGCAAGATTACGGGCAAGGCCTGATATCCAGCGCCCCGTGGAGGATTCCATGGTTGTTGGCAAGCTGTGCGGGCCTCTTCGCGAATAAATCCGGCCCCCATAAGTGCTCGCGCCGTGCATGAATCCTGCGAACGACGCTGACGCTGTGGGAGCTGGACTTATCCGCGAACAGGTCGCCGCGAAAGCCCCCTGCAGATCACTGATCGCCGTCGAAACCTTCCGCCGTGCATCCCAGGCACCGGGCGAAGGCCGCCTTGCCCGGGTCGACCACCAGCGCCTTGCCGGCCTTGCCCACGCCCTTGAAGCCACCAAACACGGTAAACGGCAACGAAACCACGAAGACCGCCGTGCCGACCAGGGTTGCGCCCACCAGCAGCGGCCGTGCAACCAGCAGATCACCGATCATCGCGTAAGCCGGCGGATTCTGGATCTTGTAGGTCGGGTCGCCGCTGGTCCCGTCTTCGGCCAGGGCCGGCAGTGACTGCAGGCCAAAGGTCAGGGCCAGCAACAAGGCCAGGGTACGAAACGGTGTCATGGCGCTATCCTTGGGCTAAGCAATGGGGGCAAAGACTCACTATAGCGCCTGCCGGCAACTCGGGTCAGCTCTGACAACGCGGGCAATACACGCTGGCACGCTGCCCCAGGCGAATCTCGCGCAAGCCGCTGCCGCAGACCTTGCACTGCTCGGCGCCACGACCATAGACGAACAGCTCCTGCTGGAAATAGCCGGGCTGGCCGTCACCGCCGATGAAGTCGCGCAAGGTGGTGCCCCCACGCTCGATGGCATGGGCCAGCACCCGCTTGATCTCGGTCGCCAGCTTCAGGTAGCGCGCCCGGGAAATACCGCCGGCCTCGCGCCGCGGATCGATCCCGGCGGCGAACAGCGCTTCGGTCGCATAGATGTTGCCCACGCCGACCACCACCGCGTTGTCCATGATGAACGGCTTGACCGCCATCGAGCGCCCACGGGACAGCTGGAACAGCCGCTCGCCGTCGAACAGGTCGGTCAGCGGTTCCGGCCCCAGCCGCGCCAGCAATTCGTGCTTGAGCGGGTCGAGACTCCAGAGCATGGCCCCGAAACGGCGCGGGTCGGTATAACGCAGGGCCAGGCCCGACTCCAGCTCGATATCCACATGCTCATGCCTGGCCGCCGGCAGGCCGACCTCGACCAGGCGCAGGTTGCCCGACATTCCCAGGTGGCTGATCAGCGTGCCGACCTCGGCATTGATCAGCAGGTACTTGGCCCGCCGCTCGACCTGGACGATCCGCTGCCCGGACAGCCGCACATCCAGATCTTCCGGGATCGGCCAGCGCAGGCGCCGGTCGCGGACGATCACGCGACTGACCCGCTGCCCTTCCAGATGAGGCGCGATACCGCGCCGGGTGGTTTCGACTTCGGGTAGTTCAGGCATGAAGATTCCCGTTCAGGAAATGGCGTGCGCCCGATCAGTGCGCACCCAGTTCGCGGATGTTTTCCCTGAGTGTCTCGAAGTCGTAGTCGGACAGGCCGACGTAGTCGAGCACCAGGTGGCCGATGGCATTCCATTCGCGGTCCTCGGTCTGGTTGCCCAGTACCCGATGGGACTCACAGATATGCTCGGCCATTTTCAGGATCGCCAGCAGGTTCTTCAACTGGCTGTTGCGGGTCGATTCGTCGCTGAAGATCGCCAACGCGTTGTGGTGGTTGGCGATGGCGTTGGTCACGTGCTCCGGCAGGCGCCAGGACTTGGCCGTGTAGTAGCCGACCACCGCATGGTTGGTGTTGAACGCGTCGTTCTCGGTGTCCACCACCCGCTTCTCGGGACCGGCATCGGCGTAGGCCCGCTCCAGCACCGTCATGTAGTCGGGGAAGCGCTTGAGCATCAGCGGGATCCCGCAATCGTGAAACAGCCCCAGGGCATAGGCCTCGTCGATGGCCTGGGAGCCGGTGCGCTTGGCCAGCGTCAGGCTGGTCATCGCCACGTCCTGGGCGGTGTCCCAGAAGCGGTTGAGGGTCACGATGGTTTCATCGGCCATCTCGCCCTTGATCGACTGCGCGTTGATCAGGTTGATGATCGAACGGCTGCCCAGCAGCGTCACCGCCCGCTGGATCGAGGCGATCTTGTTGGTCAGCCCGTAGTAGGGCGAATTGACGATCTTGAGCAGCGCACCGGAGAGCCCGGGGTCCTGACTGATCAGCCGGGCGATCACATCCAGATCCGGATCAGGCATGTACTGCTCCATCTGCAGATCCACCATGATCTGCGGTTGAGGCGGCACGCTGATGCCTTGCAAGGCCTGCTGGATCTGTTCGGCTGAAAGTTCTTGGGACATTGGTACACACTCCGGGCGAGTCGCCGATTCTAGCGGAAAAGTGGTTCAGGATGGGTGATATGTGAACTCAATCACATGAAACTTGACGAACCGGTGAACGCCAACTCCCGTTATAATTCCGCTCTTTTTTCCCGGAGCGACGCCATGTCCCTGCCCAGCCTGCGCCTCAAAGCCAATGCCGACCGCCGCCTGCGCGCCGGCCACCTGTGGGTCTACAGCAACGAGATCGACGTGGCCGCAACCCCGCTGCACGGCTTCAAGGCCGGTGACCAGGCCATTCTCGAGGCCGCCGGCGGCAAGGCCCTCGGCATCGTCGCCATGAGCCCGAACAACCTGATCTGCGCCCGCCTGCTGTCGCGCGATGCCCGCCTGCCACTGGACAAGTCGCTGCTGGTGCACCGCCTCAACGTCGCCCTGTCGCTGCGCGAACGGCTGTTCGACAAGCCGTTCTATCGCCTGGTGTACGGCGATTCCGACCTGCTGCCGGGCCTGGTGGTCGACCGTTTCGGCGATATCCTGGTGGTCCAGCTCGCCTCGGCGACCATGGAACAGCACAAGGCCGACGTGATCGCCGCGCTGGTCCAGGTACTCAAGCCCAGCGGCATCCTGTTCAAGAACGACTCGGCGGCGCGTGATGCCGAGGGCCTCGAGCGCTATGTCGAGACCGTGTTCGGCCTGGTGCCGGAGTGGGTTGCCCTGGAAGAGAACGGCGTGAAGTTCGAGGCGCCGGTGATGGAAGGCCAGAAAACCGGCTGGTTCTACGACCACCGCATGAACCGCGCGCGCCTGGCGCCGTACGTGAAGGGCAAGCGGGTGCTCGACCTGTTCAGCTACATCGGTGGCTGGGGCGTGCAGGCCGCGGCCTTCGGCGCCAGCGAAGTGTTCTGCGTCGACGCCTCGGGCTTCGCTCTCGACGGCGTGGAGCGCAACGCCGCACTGAACGGTTTCGCCGAGAAGCTGACCTGCATCGAAGGCGACGTATTCGAAGCCCTCAAGGAGCTGAAGTCCGCCGAAGAGCGTTTCGACGTGATCGTGGCCGACCCGCCAGCGTTCATCAAGCGCAAGAAGGACCTGAAGAACGGTGAGGGCGCCTACCGTCGCCTGAACGAACAGGCCATGCGCCTGCTGAGCAAGGACGGCATCCTGGTCAGCGCCTCATGCTCGATGCACCTGCCGGAAGACGACCTGCAGAACATCCTGCTGACCAGCGCCCGCCACCTGGACCGCAATATCCAGCTGCTGGAACGCGGCGGCCAGGGCCCGGACCACCCGGTGCATCCGGCGATCCCGGAAACCCGCTACATCAAGAGCATCACCTGCCGCCTGCTGCCCAACAGCTGAGTGGCTGGCGCCCCGCCCTGTATCCAGGGCGGGTGGCGCCTCGCCGGTCACTTTCCGCCCAAGTTGAAACTCCTGCGGCACTCGCCCTCCCGAAAGTGCTCGCCCACCGCAATTAACTGGATATGACCGACATATAACTCGGACATAGCCTACATAACTGCTCATTGCCAACTTTCTTCATGAGCCTATTATCTGATTAATCGCCCACTATCGAGGCGATATAAACAGAAAGGAGGCACAAGCATGGAAAAGATAAAACTTGAGCATAAAGTATCCGCAGGCCATCACGCGATGCTCGGAACGTCGAAATAAACCCGAGACAGGCTGGGTCGATTCCCCCATCTTCGATCCAGCCTGAAAACCGAAAAGCGGGCACAGACTCATGCATATCAATCCCGACCTGTTCATCCTGATAAAGCCACCTGCACTTGTCATCTGGAACTACAAGTCCCATGAACAGTACTCGATGGATAAACACCATGCCGACCGGCTGACCGAACTGCTCGAAAAGCCCTCCCGCTTCGACCCGCACCACCCTGTCGACTCGACCTTCGTGAGCACCGGCATCCTCAGCGCAAACCCCTTTCCCAACGACCACTGGGGCTGGGACGACCTGTCGAGGATCTTCCATATCGGCACCCGCGACCTGCCGCAGGCGAACACCCCGGACAACAGTGTCCAATGGGCACGGGACTACCTTGCCCACTGCCGGGAAGTCATGCAGCGCCAGCAGCCACCGCCCCACCGCCATGCCACCGTTCTGCACCAGGACATGATCCACCTTCCGCCGCCATTGCCGGGTCATGGCGAGAGCAACAGCGTCGACTTCACCAGCGTGCTCCTGCAACGCAAGACCTGCCGCAAGTTTTTCGACTGGCGTATTTCCCTCGAACACCTCAGCACGGTTCTTTATCTTTCCCTGGGTTATCTGAGGGAACGCGAACTGGATACTGACCCTTGCATACCGGAAGACTTTCGTGCACGTCGCAGCAGTCCATCAGGGGGCGGCCTTAATTGTAGCGAAGGTTATCTTTATATTCGCAACGTCGACGGCATAGGACCGGGTTTTTATTATTATCACCCTGACAAACATGCACTGACGCTTATAAGAGGCCTCGGCGTGCCACTGGCCACTTTAGTGCAAGGCCAGCACTTTATCGAAAACTTGCCATTCGGCATATTCATTACTTGCCGATTCGACAAGATGTGGTGGAAGTATCCGCATTCCCAGGGTTATCGCGTCGCCCTGCTGGAAGCCGGGCATATATCGCAAACCTTCCAGCTCACCGCCACCGCCCTGGGCCTGAAGACCTGGGTAACCGCCGCCCTGTGCGAACAGAAGATCGAGCAGGCGCTGCGCTTGGAGGACCTGAGCGAGCAGCCACTGCTGTTCGTCGGTGCCGGCTACAGCCACGGCGAATCGATCTGCGACGAACTTCAGGAACTGCTCAAGACCCCATCGGGAAGCCAATGATGGCGTCGACCGACACAAGCATCCGGCAATCGAGCCGCCCCCAACTGCTGCTGGTCACCGGCATATCACTGATCAGCTTTTTCCCGCTCAATGTCCTGTTGCCGGCGTTTCCAGCCCTGGCGGAGCAATTCGCCACCTCGACCGCCGACATCGCCCTGACGGTCAGCCTGTTCACCCTGGTCTTTGTCGTCTCGCAGTTGGTGATGGGGCCACTCTCCGATCGGTTCGGACGCAAGCAGGTGCTACTGGCCTGCCTTACCCTCTCCTGCATCGGTGCCATCGGCTGCACCCTGGCCACGGACTTCGTCGCCTTCCTGTTCTTTCGCAGCGTCCAGGCACTGGGTTGCGGCTTCTTCGTCCTCGGCCTGGCGCTGGTCGAAGACCTGTTCGAGCCGCAGGAGCGCATCCCTGTTCGCATTTTCTACATGAGCTTCAGCGGCCTGTTCGTCGCCCTCTCACCCCTGCTCGGCTCCTGGCTGCTGGACAGCTTCGGCTGGAGGAGCAGCTTCCATGCCTTTACCCTGGTCGCTGCCGGCCTCTTCCTGCTGGCCTTGCGGGCGCTGCCTCGGCGCTCCGCAACCGGGACCACGCAAGGTCCGGCGCCGCGCCAGTCGATGCGCAAGATCCTCGGCCATGGCGACTTCCGTCGTTACTGGCAGATCGCGGCGCTGGTGTTCTGCCCCTACTTCGCCCTGACCAGCGTCTCGCCGTTGATCTTCATGGACGGCTTGCGCCTCTCCGAATACCAATACGCCATCGTGCTGCTGATCTATGGTGCTGCCTACCTGCTGGGTGGCGTGCTGGCCACCCGGTTGCAGAAGCGCCTGGGCGTGCGTGCGCAGATCGATATCGGCCTGCTCCTGCTGGGTGCCGCCGGCCTGGCACTGCTGCTGACCCTGCAACTGGGGCTGGTCTCCACCGCCAGCCTGCTGCTGCCGATGTGCCTGAGCGCCGCAGCGGTCAGCATCACCCGCCCGACGGCGACCTCCGCAGCGATGCTGCTGTTCCCGGCGAACGCCGGCACCGCGGCGTCGGCGGGCAACACCCTCATGTTTCTGGCAGCCGCCGCCAGCAGCGCATTGCTGGCCAGGAGCGACGTCCTGCTGCTGCCGACCCTCGGCATGGGCTTCGTCATCTGCAGCCTGCTCGGCCTGCTGAGCAGCGCCAGGCTCGGGCGCTGAACGCCGCCGTCGCGTCCACCCCATTCCTTCCAGCCGCCAGCGGTGTAGAATCGTCCTATTCATCGCCAGTCATCCCCCGGCGGGTTTATGAGCTCAGGCTGAGACGCACGGCGATCCCGTGCCGTTGTCGGCAGCTTTCGGACACACGGCCATTTTCCAGGTGTTCCCGAGGGTCAACAGAAGCTCACTCCCCACTTGTTACCTGATTAGCCGCCCGGAGTGCTCCATGCCTGATTACCGCTCGAAAACATCCACCCACGGCCGCAACATGGCCGGTGCCCGCGCCCTGTGGCGCGCCACGGGGATGAAAGACGCCGACTTCAAGAAACCGATCATCGCCGTCGCCAACTCCTTCACCCAGTTCGTCCCCGGTCACGTCCACCTCAAGGACATGGGCCAACTGGTCGCCCGCGAAATCGAACGCGCCGGTGGCGTCGCCAAGGAATTCAACACCATCGCCGTGGATGACGGCATCGCCATGGGCCACGACGGCATGCTCTATTCGCTGCCGAGCCGCGAGATCATCGCCGACTCCGTCGAGTACATGGTCAACGCCCACTGCGCCGACGCCATCGTCTGCATCTCCAACTGCGACAAGATCACTCCCGGCATGCTGATGGCCGCCCTGCGCCTGAACATCCCGGTGATCTTCGTCTCCGGCGGCCCGATGGAAGCCGGCAAGACCAAACTGGCCTCCCACGGCCTGGACCTGGTGGACGCGATGGTCATCGCCGCCGACTCCAACGCTTCTGACGAGAAGGTTGCCGAGTACGAGCGCAGCGCCTGCCCGACCTGTGGTTCGTGCTCCGGCATGTTCACCGCCAACTCGATGAACTGCCTGACCGAAGCCCTGGGCCTGGCCCTGCCGGGCAACGGCTCGACCCTGGCCACCCACGCCGACCGCGAACAACTGTTCCTGCGCGCCGGTCGCGACATCGTCGCGCTGTGCCAGCGCTACTACGGCGAGAACGACGACTCGGTACTGCCGCGCAGCATCGCCAACTTCAAGGCGTTCGAAAACGCCATGACCCTGGACATCGCCATGGGCGGTTCCACCAACACCATCCTGCACCTGCTGGCCGCTGCCCAGGAAGCCGAAGTCGCCTTCGATCTGCGCGACATCGACCGCCTGTCACGCAAGGTGCCGCAGCTGTGCAAGGTCGCGCCGAACATCCAGAAGTACCATATGGAAGACGTGCACCGTGCCGGCGGCATCATCAGCATTCTCGGCGAGCTGGCCCGTGGCGGCCTGCTGCACACCGACCTGCCGACCGTCCACAGCAGGAGCTTGGCCGAGGCCATCGCCCAGTGGGACATCACCCAGACCGACGATGAAGCGGTGCACACCTTCTTCAAGGCCGGCCCGGCCGGTATCCCGACCCAGACCGCGTTCAGCCAGGCGACCCGTTGGGAAACCCTCGACGACGACCGCGAGAACGGCTGCATCCGCAGCGTCGAGCACGCCTACTCGAAGGAAGGCGGCCTCGCCGTGCTGTACGGCAACATCGCCCTCGACGGTTGCGTGGTGAAGACCGCCGGTGTCGACGAGTCGATCCTGGTGTTCGAAGGCAACGCGAAGATCTTCGAAAGCCAGGACAGCGCCGTGCGCGGCATCCTGGCCGACGAAGTGAAGGCCGGCGACATCGTGATCATCCGCTACGAAGGCCCGAAAGGCGGCCCGGGCATGCAGGAAATGCTCTACCCGACCTCGTATCTGAAGTCCAAGGGCCTGGGCAAGGCCTGCGCCTTGCTGACCGACGGCCGCTTCTCCGGCGGCACCTCGGGCCTGTCCATCGGCCACGCTTCCCCGGAAGCCGCTGCCGGCGGCGCGATCGGTCTGGTGCAGGATGGCGACAAGGTACTGATCGATATTCCGAACCGCTCGATCAACCTGCTGGTCAGCGACGAGGAACTGGCGGCCCGCCGTGCCGAGCAGGACAAGAAAGGCTGGAAACCGGCCGAACAGCGTCCACGCAAGGTCACCAGCGCGCTGAAGGCCTACGCCCTGCTCGCCACCAGCGCCGACAAGGGCGCGGTGCGCGACAAGGCGATGCTGGACAAACTGGTGCCGTAAGCTCCGCGTCCGCTCTTGTGCCGCAGAGCGACACAGGCTGCATTCCCACGCGGAGCGTGGGAATGATCAGCTCAGAAGTAAAAAGCCCGGCACTTCTGCCGGGCTTTTTACTGCCTGCTCGGAGCAACCCGGTCTTACTGGATCTCTTCCGGCTTGACGATCACCCAGTTCTTGTCCGCCGTTACCGTCAGACCTTCCTTTTCCTGGGCTTCGGCATTGCTCTTGATCATGCCGTTAAGCTGGTTCATGTACTTGTCCTTGCGGTTGACCCACAGGTGTACGCCACCCTTGGCCACGTCGACGCTGTGGAACAGCATGTAGCCATCGCTCGACGGGGTGTCGCCACCGACCAGTACCGGTTTTTTCCACTGGTCGATATAGGTCAGGATGGCCGCCTGCTTGCCGGCCATCCAGGTCGCCGGGGTCCACAGGTACGGAGTCAGTTCCAGGCCGAGGTTGGCCTTCTCGTCATACTTGCCAGCGCTGATCTGCTTGCGCGCGGTGGTCAGCTCGCCGGTCTTGCGGTCCTTGAGCAGGGTGGTCACACCGATCACGTTCTGCGGCTTGACGTTATAGCCATACTTGGGATCGGCCGCGACCATGCGCACCAGTTCCTCGGAGGCGGCGGTCATCACGTAGACCTCGATACCGTTCTCCATCAGTTTGTTGTACAGCTCGACCTGGCCGGCGAAGACCTTCGGCGGCTGCACCTCGATGTTCTTCACCACATCGCCATCGTAATAGGTGCTCGGCACCGGCTTGCCCGACGCCATCAGTTCGTCGACGTAGCCCTTGAGCTCCTTGAGGGTGAAACCGGAGAACACCTGGGCCACCCACGGGTAGCAGACCATGTCGTCGATTTCGCAGAGGCGGTAGTAGTAGCTGAACAGGCTTTCCTTGTGGTCGGCGGTGTCCTTGAACGGGATCAGCTTCAACGACGGGTCCAGGGTATCGCGGGTGATCAGCCCCTTGTTCTCCATGTACGGCAGCAGCGACTCTTCCAGGTCATAGCGGTAACTGGTGTTGTCCATGTCGAACACCGCGAAATTACCCTTGTTGGCGTTAGCGGCGATCATCGCCTCCAGTTTCTTGGCCTGATCCTGCGGCCAGTGCTTGAGCTCGGTGGCATAGGCCTGGCCGGCAAGGCCCAGGCAGAGTGCGGCGGCGAGGAGTTTGGGGGCGAATTTCATGGGCGGGATCTTCCTGGATGAAAGTCTGTGACGCTAACAAATCCGTGTGACAGTTCTCATCCGAGGACGACCGCCCGCGTCCTGATCCCGCCACCGGCATACGCCCCAGCGTCATCAGCTTATTCCAAAAGCGACAGTCGACATTCCATTTAGATATTAAATCTATATATATCAAGCTGTTAGGCTGAACGGTTCACAATCACCGCCCCAGAGTGATTGGCACTCATTGTTTCCGGAGTCTTCATGAACCTGCCGCTGATTCTCAATCTGCTGGTGTTCCTCGCCCTGTTGCTGGGCCTGGCACAAACCCGCCATACCTCCTGGAGCCTGGCCCGCAAGGTGTTGTTCGCCCTGGCCCTGGGCGTGGCGTTCGGCATTGGCCTGCATACCGTCTACGGCGACGGCAACCCGGTGCTCAAGGCCTCCATCGCCTGGTTCGACCTGGTGGGCAACGGCTACGTGCAGTTGCTGCAGATGATCGTGATCCCGCTGGTGTTCGCCTCGATCCTCAGCGCCGTGGCCCGCCTGCACAATGCCTCGGCACTGGGCCGGATCAGCTTCCTGACCATCGGCACGCTGCTGTTCACCACCGCCATCGCCGCGCTGATCGGCATCCTGCTGACCAACCTGTTCGGCCTGAGCGCCGAAGGCCTGGTGGCCGGTACCCAGGAGATGGCCCGCCTGCAGACCATCCAGAGCGACTACGCCGGCAAGGTCGCCGACCTCAACGTGCCGCAACTGCTGCTGTCGTTCATTCCACAGAACCCCTTCGCCGACCTGGCCCGGGCCAAGCCGACCTCGATCATCAGCGTGGTGATCTTCGCCGCCTTCCTCGGCATCGCCGCCCTGCAACTGCTCAAGGATGACGTGCAAAAGGGCCAGAAGGTGATCGACGCCATCGACACCCTGCAGGCCTGGGTAATGCGCCTGGTAAGGGTGGTGATGAAGCTCACCCCCTACGGCGTGCTGGCCCTGATGGCCAAGGTGGTGGCCGGCTCCAACCTGCAGGACATCATCAAGCTCGGCAGTTTCGTGGTGGTCTCCTACCTCGGCCTGGGGCTGATGTTCGTGGTCCATGGCCTGCTGCTGTCACTGGCCGGGGTCAACCCGCTGCGCTTCTTCCGCAAGGTCTGGCCCGTGCTGACCTTCGCCTTCACCAGCCGCTCCAGTGCCGCGAGCATCCCGCTGAGCATCGAGGCGCAGACCCGTCGCCTGGGAGTTCCACAGTCGATCGCCAGCTTTGCCGCCTCGTTCGGTGCGACGATCGGTCAGAACGGCTGCGCCGGCCTGTACCCGGCAATGCTGGCGGTGATGGTGGCACCGACTGTCGGCATCAACCCGCTGGACCCACTGTGGATCGCCACCCTGGTGGCCATCGTCACCCTGAGTTCGGCGGGCGTGGCCGGCGTCGGTGGTGGCGCGACCTTCGCAGCACTGATCGTGCTGCCGGCGATGGGCCTGCCGGTGTCGCTGGTGGCGCTGCTGATCTCGGTGGAACCGTTGATCGACATGGGCCGTACCGCGCTGAACGTGAGCGGCTCGATGACCGCCGGCACCCTCACCAGCCAGATGATGAAGCAGACCGACAAACGCCTGCTGGATGCCGATGAGCATGCGGAGCTGGCACAGGCCTGAGCCCTGCATCGTCTTAGCAGAGGCGATCGCCAGGCATCGCAGTGCAGAGGGTCGTTCCCACGCTCCGCGTGGGAAACCTGCCGGGTGGTGACGCTCGGCACAATCCCTCAGGCCCGCTCCCACACCTCGAAACTGAAGGCCGGCTTGTCGCCCTCCGCCGGATGCGGCTCGTCGGAAACCCGCTGCCACAGGTTCAGGTCGAATTCCGGGAACCAGGCATCGCCCGCCGGGCTCAGGCCGACCCGGGTCAGGTACAGGCGATCGGCCTGCTCCAGCCCCTGGGCATACAGTTGCGCCCCACCGATCAGCATCAGTTCACTGACACCCTGCTCCAGCGCCCACGCCTCGGCCCGCACCAGCGCGGCCTCCAGCGACGGGAACACCTCGGCACCTTCCAACTGCAGTCCGGCCTGGCGGCTGACCACCAGGTTCAACCGCCCCGGCAACGGCCGACCGAGGGAGTCCCAGGTCTTGCGCCCCATGATGATCGGCTTGCCCAGGGTGGTGGCCTTGAAATACTTGAAATCCGCCGGCAAATGCCAGGGCATGCTGTTGTCGACGCCGATCACGCGGTTTTCCGCGAGGGCCGCGATCAGGCTGAGGGGAAGTTTGGTTTTCATGCCGAAGAGGATACCCGACACGCGGGTGCAGGCACTAGCCGCAGCGGTTATGCTTCTGGCACTCCCCCGCAACAGGATGGCGCGTGACTGAACCGACTCCCCTGCAACGCCTCTGGCTGACCGAAACCGTGCGCCTGCGCGAAGAACAGGCCGGGCCACTGGAAGACCTCGAAGCCAATCGTCGCGCCCGCGCAGCCGGTGGCGACCTGGCGACCCGCATCCAGCACCGCGCGCTCTGGCTCGCCGAGCGCGACGGCCAGCTCGCCGCCCTGCACCACTGGTTGCAGTGTGCGCGCCTGGCCCTGCTGCTGCTCGCCGTACTGGTGACCCTCAGCGGCGCCGGGCTGGCCTTCGCCGCCCTGGGCAACGGCCAGTTGCCGGTCAACGTGTTCTGGGCCCTGGGCATCCTGCTCGGGCTGAACCTGCTGCTGTTGGCGAGCTGGGCCCTGGGCCTGTTCTTCGCCGGTGGTCACAGCGCCAGCCTGGGCCGACTGTGGCTGTGGCTCAGCGAAAAACTCGCCCGCGATGCCCAAACGGTACAACTGGTGCCGGCACTGGTGCTCCTGCTGCAACGCCGACGCCTGAACCGCTGGGCCATCGGCGTGGTCGTCCACGGCCTGTGGCTGCTGGCCCTGGCCTGTGCGCTGGTGGTGCTGCTGACGCTGCTTGCCACCCGGCGCTACGGCTTCGTCTGGGAAACCACCATTCTCGGCGGCGACACCTTCGTCGGCCTGACCCAGGGCCTCGGCGCCCTGCCCGCGCTGCTGGGTTTCAGCGTACCCGGCGAGGCCACGATCCGCGCCAGCGGCAATGCCGCCCTCGACCTGGAAAACGCCCGCCAGGCCTGGGCCGGCTGGCTGGTCGGGGGGCTGCTGGTCTATGGCCTGCTGCCCCGCCTGCTGCTGGCGCTGCTGTGTCTATGGCGCTGGCGCAGCGGTGTGCGCGCACTGGCATTGGACCCGAACCTGCCCGGCTATGCCCACCTGCGCGAACGCCTGATGCCCAGCAGCGAACGCCTGGGCATCCACGATGCCGCGCCCGCACAGTTGCCCAATGCCGAGGCCGGAGTGACCGACCAGGACAGCGCCGGCGCCTTGCTGGTGGCCGTCGAACTGGACGACCAGCGCCCCTGGCCGCCCGCCCTGCCGAAGGATGTCCGCGACGCCGGAATTCTCGACAGCCGCGAATCCCGGCAGAAACTGCTCGAACAATTGACCCGTTTCCCGCCGGCCCGCCTGGCGATCGCCTGCGACCCACGGCGCTCGCCGGATCGCGGCAGCCTCGCGCTGATCGCCGAACTGGCCCGCAGTGCCGCCGCCACCCGCGTCTGGCTGTTGCAGGCACCGCCCGGCCAGGCGCTGGACGCCGACCGCCTCGGCGACTGGCACAACGCCCTGCAACAGCTCGAGCTGCCGTTCGCCGACAGCGCTCCGCTCATGTGGCTGGAGACCGGCCATGACTAAGCCGCTGAAACTGGCCGTGGTCGGCCACACCAATGTCGGCAAGACCTCCCTGCTGCGTACCCTGACCCGGGACGTCGGCTTCGGCGAAGTCTCCCATCGCCCCAGCACCACCCGCCACGTCGAGGGTGCGCGGCTGTCGGTGGACGGCGAACCGCTGCTGGAGCTGTACGACACCCCCGGCCTGGAAGACGCCATCGCCCTGCTCGACTACCTCGAACGTCTTGACCGGCCTGGCGAGCGCCTGGACGGCCCGGCCCGCGTCAACCGTTTTCTCGACGGCAGCGAGGCCCGGCAGCGTTTCGAACAGGAAGCCAAGGTGCTGCGCCAGTTGCTGGCCTCGGATGCCGGACTGTACGTGATCGATGCCCGCGAGCCGGTACTGGCCAAGTACCGCGACGAACTGTCGGTGCTGACCAGTTGCGGCAAACCGCTGCTGCCGGTGCTCAACTTCGTCAGCAGTGCCACCCAGCGTGAGAACGACTGGCGCCAGGCCCTGGCCCGCCTGGGGTTGCACGCCCTGGTCCGCTTCGACAGCGTCGCACCGCCGGAGGACGGCGAGCGCCGCCTCTACGAAAGCCTCGCGCTGTTGCTGGAAGGTTCCCGGCCGCAGCTGGAACGCCTGATCCGTGACCTGCAAGCGCAACGCCAGGCACGCCGGCAAGGCGCCAACCGGCTGATCGCCGAGTTGCTGATTGACTGCGCCGCCTGCCGGCGCCAGGTGGCCGGCGATGCCACGGCCGAAAGCACCGCCATCGCCGAACTGCGCCAGGCGGTGCGTCAGCGCGAGCAACGTTGCGTCGAGGCGCTGCTCAAGCTCTACGCCTTTCGCAGCGACGACGCGACCGCCAGCGACCTGCCGCTGCTCGACGGGCGCTGGGGCGACGACCTGTTCAACCCGGAAACCCTCAAGCAACTGGGCGTGAAGGTCGGCGGCGGGATCGCCGCCGGCGCCGCAGCGGGAGCCGGCGTCGACCTGCTGGTCGGCGGCCTGACACTCGGGGCCGCCGCCCTGGCCGGCGCCATCGCCGGCGGTGCCCTGCAGACCGCCCGCGGCTACGGCAACCGCCTGCTCGGCAAGCTCAAGGGCCAGCGCGAGCTGACGCTCGACGACAGCGTGCTGCGCCTGCTCGCGCTACGTCAGCGGCAATTGTTGCTGGCACTGGAGGCCCGGGGGCATGCGGCGCTGGAGCGCATCCAACTGGCAGCGCCCGCCGACACGACCTGGCGCGAAGGCAAGCTGCCGCAAGCGCTGGGCAAGGCCCGGGCTCACCCGCAGTGGTCATCGCTGAACCCGCAACCGAAACTGAGCCAGGCCGAACGCCAGGAGCAGATCGAGGCGCTGCAGCAAGACCTTTAACGGCGGCTCACTCGGGCGCCACCGACGGCCAGCCACCCCCCAGGCTCTTGTACAGGGCGATGCGGTTGGTGGTCTGCGACAGGCGCACGCGGACCAGCGTCTGCCGCGCGCTGTTCAAGCCGCGCCGGGCGTCCAGTACTTCGAGATAACTGCTCAACCCGCCTTCGTAGAGCCGTTGCGCCAGCTCGGCCCGCCGCGCCTCGTTGTCCACCAGACGTTGCTGCGCAGCGAGCCGGGCCGCCAGCGGGCGATTCGAACCCAGAGCATCGGCGACCTCGCGAAACGCCTGCTGGATCACCCGCTGATACTCGACGAGGGCAATCTCGCGCTGGGCCCGGGAAAGATCAAGCTGGGAAAAGCGTCGCCCCATGTCGAAAAGCGGCAGATCCAGCTGCGGACTGAACGACCACTCCCGGGCCTGACCGGAAAACAGCTGGCCCAGTTGTGGACTGCTCAGGCCGAACAGCCCGGTCAGGCTGATACTCGGCAGAAAGGCCGCGCGGGCCGCGCCGATATGCGCATTGAACGCCCGCAGGCGGGCCTCGGCGGCACGAATATCGGGGCGCCGCAGCAACAGATCCGAGGGCAGCCCCGGCGCGACTTCACTCAGCATCGATGACGTATCGCCCGCCCGGCCCGCCAGCCGGTCGCCATCGACGGCCGCACCCACCAAAAGCTCCAGCCTGTTCAGCGACAGGCTCAGCTCCCGTTGGGTCTGGGCCAGCTCGGCCTCCAGGCTCAGCACCAACGCATCGGCCTGGCGCAGCTCCAGTTCGTTCGCCAGGCCCAGCGCCTGGCGACGACCGATCAGACGCGCTGCGGCCCGGGCCTGCTCCAGGGACGCCTGGCTCTGTCCGCCCAACTCGACGTTGGCCAGGTATTCGTAAAACGTCGCCGCCACCTCGCCCACCAGGCCGAGCTGGGCACTCAGGACATCTTCCCGGCTCGCCGCCAGACGCTGGCCGGCCGCCTCGCGCAGGGCCCGGACCCGCCCCCACAGATCCAGCTCGAAGGCCGTGAGCCCAAGCCGGAAATGCCCCTGCTCGCGCACCAGCGACTGACCGCTGGGCGAATCGAGCGCCGAAACACCACGCCTCTGCGTCCCCGCATTGATGCCCAGTGCAGGCCACTGATCGGCCCAGGCCACACCGTGCAGCGCCCGCACCTCATCGATACGCAACACCGCCAGAAGCACCTCGCGGTTATGCTCCAGGGCCTGCTCGATCAGCCCCTGCAACTCGACATCGGCGAACATCACCCGCCACGGCGGCAACTGCGCCTCGTCATCCGTAGACTCCCGCCAGCGCTCGGCCACCGGCAATACGGGCGGCTCCTGCTCGTGGACCAGCGAGCAGCCAGCCAGCCCCACGACCCAGGCCGCCAGCAGCGCTCTGCCGACATTCACCGGGAGCCACACCGAAGCAGTTCGGCGGGCAGGCTCGCCAGCCTTTGCGCCGGACCCTGCTGCCGCTGGAAAAATGCCTCCATGCGTGACAGGTAGAACCAGTCTTGCGGTGACTCCAGCAGAAAGCGCTCGATCGCCCTGGCCCACGACACCTGCATCTGTGCCGCCGGCGCACTGGCAACCCATTCGATCAGGTGCAACTGCCCCGGTCCGCCCAACTGCACCCGATGCCCCGCCAACAGCACATCGCACCCCAGCTTCGCGGCGAGGAACATCGGCCCCTTGACGAACTGCGCCGCGCGCCCGAACAGGTGGCCCCCGGTCGGCTCGCCGCTGCGCAGGCCTCCCATGCTCACCGGCAGGTCGGCGAAGATGATCACCCGGTCGCCGCGGCGGATCGCCCGGGCCAGCGCCGTGCCCGGGGCCCGGCTGTCGAGAATATCCACTTGGTGCCCGAAGGCCTCCAGGCTCTTGAGCGATGAGCGGGTGAGTTCGTCGTTGAAATTCCAGATGGGGATGACGAACCGCGTCGCCTCGGCGTGACGCTCCACCAGGCAGGCAACCGCCATCCAGTACTCGCCGGTATGGGCCAGCACTAGCAACGGAGCCGAGCGCGCCCAGAGCCCATGGGGATCGACCCAGGCGATCGAACGAATCCACGCCCGCAACCGAACCGGCCGATGGCGCGGGTACAGGTGCTCCACCAGCGCACATTGCAGCCTGATCGCACTGTGGCGACAGGCCCGCTCCCGGCATTCGTCCGGCTCCAGCCCGAACAGGGCCAGGTTCTGCAGGCTGCGCGGGTAGGCGGGCCCCCGCCAGGCCACCGGCAGCCGCGCCAGCAGTGCCGGAACGACCGGCAAGCCCATGCGCACGCCCCATCGTCCCAGGCAACGGGCGGCCCCCCTGAGCAACGCTTCGCGCAAGCGCCTGCGCAGGCCCAGCCACAGCAACCAACCGCGCATCGACCAACGCGACCGCCATTGCGTCATGTCCGACGCCTGCCCAGGCGCCGCAGGCTGCCCTGGCGCATCAGCCAGATCTGGTCGCAGGCCAGGGCCACCGCACGGTCATGGGTCACGATCACGCACAACATCGGCAAACGGCGGATGGTCTCGATGATCACATCCCGGGCGCCGGGGTCCAGATGCGAGGTGGGTTCGTCGAGCAGCAACAGCTCCGGCCGCCGATAGAGTGCCCGGGCAATCAGCAGGCGCTGTTTCTGCCCGGACGACAATTGCACCCCCATGCTCCCGACCAGGGTGTTGAAGCCATTGCTCAGGCCAAGGATGCTGTCGAGCAGCCCGGCCTGTTCGACGCAAGCCTTCAGGTGCGCGGCGTCGCTGCCGTCGCTGTCCATGACGATGTTCTCCAGTACCGAGCCGGCAATGATCTCGTCATGGGCCGTGACATAGGCCACACATTGACGATAGCGCCGCAGGCCGAACTGGCGCAGGCTCAGGCCATTGATGCGCAGTTGCCCGGCATCCAGCGGATAGAACCCGGCCAGTACCTTGAGCAGGGTGCTCTTGCCGCACCCCGAAGGGCCGAAGATGGCGATCCGCCGGGCAGCCCCCGCCAGTTGAAAATGCAGGTGCTCGAAGGTCGGCCGGTCGAACGAGCTGTAGCGAAAGCACGCGTCGTCCAGACGAACCCTGCGCAGGGCCTGACCCGACTCCAGGGGGCCTGCGCTGTAGACGCTGGACTCGGTCGGTTCGACCGCCTCTTCGACGATATCGTCGATCCGCCGCAGCTCCACCGTCACCAGGCGCAGCCCCATGTAGCGGTCGACCACCTTCAGCGCGCAGCCCATGAACATGTCCTTGTAGAGCACGAAGGCGAACAGGTCGCCGACGCTGTTCTCGCCGTTGAGCACCGCCAGTGCGCCCAGGGCGCTGACCAGCAGCGAGTGCCCATGGGAAAGACCCTCGTGCACCACCTGGTTCATCGCCTGCAGGCGCTGGACGCTGGCCCGGGCGATCTCGGTGTCGGTGTGCTGGTTGCTCCAGTTCGCCAGGCGTACCGCTTCCTGGTTGTAGAGCTTGACCGACTCGATGCAGTCGAGGGTCCCCAGCAGGGTCACGTTGCGCGCCGTCTCGGCTTCGATGGAACGCTGGTGGTCGCGCTCCATCATCGGCAGGGTCAGGCCGCGTACCATGAAGAACAGCAGGCACAACAACAGCGACAGCAACGCCAGTTGCACATTGACCAGCCCCATCAGCAGCAGGAAGGCCAGGCCGAACGCCAGGTCGATGGCAATGTCCATCCAGCCGGCGGTGAAGGTCAGGAAAACCTTGTCGGTCGCCTGGGTACGCCGCAGGATATCGCCCGCCGCACGGCGCTCGAAGTAACTGGCCGGCAGCCGCAGCAGCCAGGCGATCACCCCGGTGGAGAGGTCCTGGCTCAGGGCGATGCGCAGGCGGGTGTCGAGCACTGCCCGCAACCAGGCGGCGACCGTCTTGAACAGGAATATCCCGCCGAACACGTAGAGGATCAGGAACAGCAGGTCCTGGTCGTTCTTCGTGACCACCTCGTCCACCGTCAGCGAGAACAACTTCGGCGCGGCGATCGCTCCCAGATAGCCGAGCACCGACAACAGTCCCATGGGCAGCAGGTAGCGCCACAGCCAGGGGTTGCGGGACAACACCCCGGCGACACCGAACACCGCCGGCGGACGGGCCTCGATCCGCGTGGTGAAGGCCAGGCCGGGGACCATCTCCAGGGCGACGCCACTGAACATCGACAACGCCTCCTCCCAGCGGTAGAAACGCCGCCCCACCGCCGGGTCGACGATGTGTACGCCCTTGGCGCCAGCCGACTGCAGCACCACGAAGTGCATGTTGTGCCAGAACAGTATCGAGGGCGTGCGCAACTGCCGGAGCCCCTTGAGCGGGAGCCTGAGGGGGCGACAGGCGAAGCCCAGCGCCTCGCCGACCCTGATCATCTGGAACAGCGACATGCCATCCCGGGCGACCCGATAGTCCCGACGCAGTTGCCTCAGGCTCAGGGCCTTGCCGTGATAACCGGCGACCATGGCGATGGAGGCCAGGCCGCATTCGGATATTTCATCCTGGAAAATCACCGGGACCCGCCCACGCCAGCCATGCCGCGCACGGGCCAGGGCATCACGCAGCACCTGGGTGAAGCGGCTCATGCCGCCTTGTCCGCTTGACGCAGGTAATCCGGGTTGCCTTCAAACCCGCGCAGCACCGACAGGAACAGCCACTGCATCAGGCTGAGCCGTTCCAGGCGCAACGAGCCGCTGAGGGTCATGCCGTCCTTGAGCCACTCGCGATGGATACGGGTACGCGGGTCGCTGAAGTCCAGTTGCACCTCGGCCAGGTAGGCCGGCCCCGGGTCACGATCCTCGCCACCGGCACCGGGTGCGGGCTCCAGATAGGTACTGGCACTGCTGTGAACGATATGCCCGCGGATCACACCATAGCGGGCATAAGGAAAGGCATCGACCCTGACGATGACCTCGGTGCCGGCGGTAGCGAAACCGATCGCCGCCGGGCTCACCGACAACAGCACCCGGGGGGCCTCCTGCGCCCCACCGGCGATGCGCAGCAGCATCATCGGCTGACCGCCCTGGGCGCGCGCGCCGGGGAACACCGAGACGGCATCGACCACGCCGTCGACCGGTGACAACAGTACGTACTCCTGGCTCTTGCCCAAGGCTTCCAGGCGTTCGCTGAATTCATGGCGCTGGCGGGCCAGTTCGCTGAGCCGGCGTGTCAGCTCGTGCTCGGCCTCCTGGACACGCTGCTCCAGTTCCAGTATGCGCTGACGGGCGCTGGCCTGGGCGAGGTCGTTGTTGGCCAGGTCCTGGATCGCCGCCTCGTGCCGCACGATCGCCTCGTTCAGTGCCGCCGCGGACACCGCACCCTCGGCACTCAGGCGCTCGTGGCGCTGCTGGTTGTCCAGGGCGATGCGCACGCGCCGCTGGATCGAGCGCTTGATGGTCGCCGTCAGTTGCAGATCCTTGTGCAGTTGCGCGATCTGCAACTGCAACGAGCTCTGGCCGGTCTGGTGGGATTCGCGCGCCCGGGTCTCGTCGCGGGCGACGTCCCGCAGCAGGTTGTCCAGGCGCTGCGCACTCTGCCGGGACATGGGCCGGGCGCCGTCTTCATCGAGGTTTTCCGGCTCTAGGGCGCGGATGCGCACCAGCGGCTGATCCTTGCTCACCGACTCGCCGGCCTGCACCAGCACCTCGCGGATATGGGCCGGTCGTTCGCTGGTGATACGCACCACATCGCGGGTCTGCACCCTCCCCGGCACATCCTCCTTGCGCGCATAGTTGCCCAGCAGCAGCAACGTGATGGCGGCCATGAAGAACACCGCGACCAACCAGGCGAACAGCAGTGGCGCGAAGGCTCCCCGGGGCGCCACCTTTCCCAACTCAAGCATGACAGGACCCGTGCGGATCGCGGCGCATGCGGCCGCGTCAGAAAGAACGGCAAGGCCCAGTACAGAACCGGGCCTGGTCCACTGCCAAAAGCCGTGGTGCCGTGACGTAGGGGGTGGCACAAGGAGCGGTAGGGATCGCTGGCGAACGAACGGCCAGTCAATCTTCATCCGCCCCGTTCAGGAGCCAAGCCTCGATCATTCGGCGATGCCCAAGAAAGGCTTGCTCAGTTGCTGTATTTCTCCGTGACTCCCTTGAACGACTCATAGGCCACATCGATCAACAAGCCGAGCTCCGCGAGAAGACCCGAACCACGAACCTCCTCCGTCTGCTCAAGGGTCATTTCCTGCACGGTGACATCTTCAGTTTGAGTATTGCTCATGAGTAACCTCGACTTGTTTGAGAATGAGGCGGCATGGGGCGACAGAAAAGGCCTCCTGCCTGCCCGAATACCGCAAGGCCCGCGGGTCTGGAACCTTGGCAGGCCATGGGCACATTTTCAGCGAGGCGACTGCGGCGGGATATCCGAAGGTTCAACCATCTAACAGAGCAAAGACCTACACATACCTACAGACACATCTTCCAGCCAAGTAGGAAGCAAGGCAAAGCCCTACAGTCCCAGCAGACTGGCCGCCTTGGCCCGCAGGATTTGCAGATCCAGCACAGGCACGCCTTCGAGCTTGGCCTGTTCATCCCACTGACGCATGCGCAGGCTCAAGTCGCACAGGGGGTCCTGCGCGAAGTCGGTGGCCTCTTGCAGGGTCATCATCCCGCCCTGGTACTCCAGCGTTCGCCGACTGGCCTCGCTCAGACGCTCGTAGTACCCCGGCTCGACCAAGGTCAGATAACGCTTGGCCTGTACGTGATACTCCACCAACCGCGCAAGCCGTTCGCTGAACCCGGCACGGCGCAGATAGTCCGCGCCCAGGCGTTCGTGGCTGGCGATGCCATAGCCGCCCATGTTCCGGTCCGCCGCCGTCGGCCGTGGGCAGATATGCCCGATGTCGTGGAAGAACGCCGCCAGCACCACTTCGTCGTCGCAGCCTTCGGCCATCGCCCGTTGTGCGGCCTGGGACATGTGCTCCAGTTGCGAAACCGACTCGCCGATGTAGTCGGCGCTGCCGAACTGCCGGTAGAGGCCGAAGACCTCGTCCAGCACCTGTTCGACCCGGCTCATCGGCTCTCCCCCAGCAACGTGGCGATATTGGCCTCGGCCATGGCCGGGCCGACGCTCATGCCGACACCGGTGTGCATCAGCGCCGCGTGCACGCCGGGCGCGGCCTGCAGGAACGAGAACGGGCCCGGTCCCTTGGCACCGTAGACGCCCTGCCAGCGCTCGAGCACCTGGACCTTGCAACCGAGGGTGTGCTCGGCCAGTTCCAGCATCCAGTTATCCACCTGTTCGGCATTGAACGGCGACGGATCGCTGCCGTAGTGATGGGAATCACCGATGATCAACTCGCCATGGGGTGTCGGGCTGATCAGCAGGTGGATACCGTGCTCCTGCAGGTGCGGGCTTTCGCGCTGGATCTGCGCCCGGATCGCCGCTGCTTCCGGCAGATCGGCGAAGGCGCCGTAGTGCACGCAACTGAGACCGGTCAGCACGGCGTGTTGCAGGTCCAGCCCGCTGGGCAACGGGCGGGCGCGGAGCATCTGCAGGCGGCAGATGCTCGGCTGCAGGGTCGCCAGCGACTCGGCCAGCAGGGTCTGGTAGTCGTGGCCCGAACAGACCACGATCTGCGTGCCGCGGAAGGTCCCCGCGGTGCTGTGCAACTGGCCGGACTCGACCTCGCGGACCAGGGTCGAGAAGTGGAATTCGACGCCCAGCTCGCGATGCAGGTAGTCGATCAGCGTCGGGATCGCCTCGCGGGAATACAGTTGCTGGTCATCCAGGCCGTGCAGGGCGGCGCGATGATGGCTGAACTGGCCGCCGTGCAGGTCGGCCAGGGCCCGCCCCTGCAACAGTTTCACCCGGTAGCCGTGCTCGCGGGCCCGGCCGGCGCAGAAGGCTTCCAGCAGGTGTTCCTCGGCTTCGCTGCGGGCGAACAGGTAGCTGCCGTTGCGCTTGAGTTCGAAACCGGCGTGCTGCGACCAGTGGCCCCAGATCTCGCGGCTGGCGCGGGCCAGGTCGAGCATGACGCCTGGCGGCTGGCCGGTGACCAACGCCTGGCCGAAATTGCGGATCGACGCGCCCAGGGGCGTGGCGCTGCGCTCGAAGACCCGCACCTTGAGGCCGCGGCGGGCGGCGGCATAGGCGTGGGACAGGCCGAGGATACCGGCGCCGACGATGAGGATGTCGCTGTGATAGGTCATGAAGGGTCCTGAAGCAATGGCCAGGTTGATCGCTCCCACGCTCCGCGTGGGAATGCAGCCCGTGACGCTGTGCGTCACAAGAGCGGACGCCGAGCGTCCAGAGAGGCGTTCCCACGCGGAGCGCGGGAACGATCGAAGGTTCGGGCTCGGCCAGGGACTTACTGGGCAACCTTCTCCGACTTGCCGTCATAGCGCTTGCGCCATTCGGCCAGGATCTCGTCGCGGTGCTTCGAGGCCCAGGCGAAGTCGTTCCTGATCAGGCGCTGCTCGTAGTCGGCCGGCAACTCGGTCTGTGGCCTGGCGATCCCCGGCTGGGCCAGCACGGCGAAGTTTTCCTTGTACAGCGCCATGGCCGCCGGGCTGGCGGAGAAGTCGGCCAGTTTCTTCGCGGCCTCTTCATGGGGAGTGCCCTTGATCACCGCCGTCGCTTCGATCTCCCAACCCAGGCCTTCCTTCGGCAGGACGATGTCCAGCGGCGCCCCCTGGCGCTTGAGTTGAATGGCCGGGTATTCGAAGGAAATGCCGATCGGGAACTCACCCGCCGCCGCCAGTTTGCAGGGCTTGGAACCGGAGTGGACGTACTGGCCGATGTTCTGGTGCAGGTCATCCATGTACTGCCAGCCCTGCTTCTCGCCGAAGGTCTGCAACCAGGCGCTGACATCGAGAAAACCGGTGCCGGACGAGGCCGGGTTGGGCATGACGATCTTGCCCTTGTACTCGGGTTTGGTCAGGTCCTGCCAGCTCACCGGCTTGTTCAGGTGCTGCTTCTGCGCCTCGACGGTGTTGAAGCAGATAGTCGCGGCCCAGACGTCCATGCCGACCCAGGCCGGCGGGTTGGCCGGATCGCGGTAGTGGTCGCCGATCTTGCCCAGGTCCTTCGGTGCATAGCTCTGCAGCATGCCCTGCTGGTCGAGGATCGCCAGGCTCGACGCGGCCAGGCCCCACACCGCATCGGCCTGTGGCCGGGCCTTCTCGGCCAGCAGCTTGGCGGTGATGATGCCGGTGGAATCACGCACCCACTTGATGCCGATATCCGGGTTGGCCTTCTCGAACGCGTCCTTGTAGCTCTTGAGCTGCTCGGCTTCAAGGGCGGTATAGACGGTCAGTTCGGTCTTCGCCGCGAAGGCGTTGAGGCTGAACAGCGAGAGGACGGCGGCGGCAAGGGTCAACGGCTTGAACATGATGCGGTTCCTTGAGGTCTAGGGCTGTGCTGGTGGACGAATCAATGGCCGGGCACGCTCTGCCGCCAGGCCTGGGTACGGCGCAGCAAACCGCGCGAGGCCCAGGCCAGCAGCAGGGACACGCCCGCCGAGGTGAACAGGATCAGGGTCGACATGGCCGCCGCGCCGCCGACGTTGCCGGCGTCGTCCATGTTCAGCACGGCGACCGCGGCGAGGATGGTGTCGGGGCTGTAGAGGAAGATCGCCGCCGACACCGTGGTCATCGCCGAGACGAACAGGTAGCGGATGATGTCCAGCACGGCCGGCAGGCAGATCGGCAGCGTGACCCGCAGGTAGTGCCGGTACAGCGGCGTCCCGAGCGACAGCGCGGCGGCCTCGAACTCGCCGTCGAGCTGGCGCAGGGCGGTGGTCGCGGTCATCTGCGCGGTGGTCAGGTAGTGGGCGATGGTGCACACCACCAGCAGGGTCATGGTCCCGTAGAACACGTGCAGCGGGTTGCCGACGAGGTTGAAGAAGAACACGTAGCCCAACCCCAGGACCAGGCCCGGCACCGCCATCGGCACGAAGCTGAGCAGGCGCAGGGCCAGGTTCAGGCCGCGCTGGCCGCGGGTCTTTTCCATCAGGTAGGCACCGCTGAAGATCAGCGCGCTGCCGATCAGCGCGGTGCACAGGGCCAGGGTCAGGCTGTTGCGATAGGCCAGCCAGCCGCCGCCCGCCGTCTCGTCAAAGCGGTAGTGGCTCAGGGACAACGACAGGTTGTACGGCCAGAATTTCACCAGCGACGAATACACCGCCATGCCGAACACCAGCAGCAACGCGGCGCAGAGCAACAGCACGATCACCAGGTAACACGAATCCCGCGCCGGGTTGCGCAGCGGCTGGAACACCTGGGCCCGACCGCTCATGGCATCGCCCTGGCGCCGTCGCAGCCAGGTATCGACGGCAAAGCTCAGCAGCGCCGGTAGCAGCAGGATCATGCCGATGAGCGAGCCACGCCCGAACTGCTGCTGGCCGACCACCGCCTTGTAGGCTTCCAGCGCCAGCACTTGGTAATCGCCGCCCACCACCACCGGCACGCCAAAGTCGGTGATGGTCAGGGTGAAGACCAGGCACAGGGCGGCGAACACCGCCTGCCGGGTCGCCGGCCAGGTGATGCTGCGGTAGGCCTTCCACGGGCTGGCGCCCATGCTCGAAGCGGCGTCGAACAGCCGCGCATCGGCCAGGGACAGCGCCGACAGCAGGATCATCAGCGCATGGGGAAAGGTGTAGATGACTTCACCGAGGACGATGCCCCAGAAGCCGTAGATGTTGTCCGCCAACAGGCCGCGCAACAGCCCCTGGTTGCCGAACAGGTAGACCAGGGCGATCCCCGGCAGCATCGAGGGCGCCATCAGCGGCAGCAGCGACAGGCCGCGCCAGAGGGTCTTGCCGGGAATCAGCGTGCGTTGCAGGGCGTAGGCGAACAGGTAGGCCAGCGGTACGACGATCGCCGCGACGCTGAAGGAAACCTTGAGGCTGTTGCCCAGCAGCCAATGGAAGTTGTCGCTGCCCAGCAGCTCCCGCGCGGCGAGCCAGCCACCGCCCTGCCCGGCCTCGTTGCTGAAGCCGCGCCAGAAGATCGCCAGCAGCGGCAACAGCACCGAGACAGCCAGCAGGCCGAGCCAGAGCAGTTTGCCGCCGACCACGAACAGTCGATCCCCGAGGTCGCCGCGCCTGGCCGCCGGGGTCGATTGGCGCGGCAGCGCCAGGCCGATTTGTGCGGCCATCTCAGGCGAACACCTGGAGGCTGCGCGGGGGCAGCGCGACCCAGATATCCGGCGAGCCCAGGCGCGGCATGTCCTGCGGACCGACTTCGGCCAGCAGCGGATGGCCGGGCAGTTCGTTGAGCTCGAAGCTCATGCGGCAGCGATTGCCGAGAAAGGTGATTTCCCGCACCCGCGCGGCGAACAGGTTTTCCTCATGCACCTGCGGGTTGACGCTGATCGACTCGGGGCGGCAGAACAGCCGACCGGAGCCGGCCCGCGGGGCCCCGTCGGCCAGGCGCAATTGCAGGGTGCCGACCTGGGCATGCCGGGTGCTGCGCTGCTGGAACGGCAGCCAGTTGCCCTGGCCGACGAACCCGGCGACGAACGGAGTGGCCGGCCTGTCGTAGATGTCCTGGGGCGTGGCGTACTGCTCGACCTTGCCGTTGTTCATCACGGCGATGCGGTCGGCCATCAGCATGGCCTCATCCTGATTGTGGGTGACCATCAGCGTGGTCACGCCGAGGCTGCGCTGCAGCTGGCGCAACTCGCTGCATAGGTGCTCGCGCACCCGGGCGTCGAGGGCCGACATCGGCTCGTCGAGCAACAGCAGCGACGGTGCCGGCGCCAGGGCGCGGGCCAGCGCCACACGCTGCTGCTGACCGCCGGAGAGCTGGCCGGGATACTTCTTCTCGCTGCCGGCCAGGCCGACCAGTTCGAGCATCTGCGCAACACGCTGACGCACGTGGTCACGGCTACTGCCGCTCAGGCCGTAGGCGATGTTGGCCTCCACGGTCAGGTTGGGGAACAGCGCGTAGGACTGGAACAGGATGCCGTAGTCACGGGCCTGGGGTGGCAGTTCGGAAACATTGCGCTCGCCGAGGAACAACTCGCCATCGTCCTGGCGCTCGAGGCCGGCGATGCAGCGCAGCAGAGTGGTCTTGCCGCAACCCGACGGCCCGAGCAGGCATACCAGCTCGCCGGCGGCGACGTCGAGGGAGACGTTCTCCAGTGCGGCAAAGGCGCCGAAGCGCTTCTGCACCCCACGGACTTTCAGCGCGGCGCCGGGGTTGACCGGGGCGTGGGCAATCGGGTGGTTCATGGACAGACCTCATCAAGCAGATGAAGGTCATGCTAGGCAGACAATGCGTACGTCGTGTGGCAATAAGGCAAAAGCTGCCGATAGTGGTATTGGTGGATTTGGGTAGGATAAGAACTACGCAGATCTTGATCGTTCCCACGCTCTGCGTGGGTATGCAACCCGTGGCGCTCCGCGTCACAAGAGCGGACGCCGAGCGTCCTCGCAGGTGTGCCCACGGGGACCGAGGGAACGATGGGATAGTGAGGGGGTGTCTGGGCTGGCCCTTTCGCGGATAAATCCGGCTCCCTCAGTTTCCGGCGCCCATCAGTCAGAGCGGCGCCATCTCCTGCGCCAGGCCCAGGAAGGCCGCCGGCAGGCGCGCCGACTTGCGCTCCTTGAGGCAATACAGGTACTCCGGGATCTGCGGCGCGTTCTCGATGGTCAGCACCCGCAACTGCGGGTCATGGGGCACCTCCTGGCGGGCAATGATGCTGATGCCGATGTTGCGCAACACCGCCTCGCGGATCGACTCGCGACTGCCGATTTCCAGCAGCGGCCCATGACTGACCCGTGCCTCGCGCAACAGCTCTTCGGTCAGTTGCCGGGTGGTCGAACCCGCCTCGCGCATCAGCAGGCAGTACCCGGCCAGCGCGCTCAAAGGCACATGGTCATGAATCGCCAGCGGATGATTGCGATGCACCGCCAGCACCAGCGGGTCGCTGCCCAACACCCGGCGGATCAGCCGCGGGTCCTCGAGCAGTTGCGACGAGGCGGCGACATCGACCCGGTATTCCTCCAGCGCCTCCAGGACCTGCTGGGAATTGCCGATCTCCATCGACACCTCGACCTGGGGCAGGCGCTCGCGGAACGCCTTCACCAGATCGAGGATGTAGTACGGCGCGGTCGCGGCAATACGCAAGGCACCCTGCACCTGGCCGCTGTTACGCAGGAAGAATTCGATATCGGCCTCCTGCTGCAGCAGCGCCTTGACCATCGGCAGCAGCCGCGCGCCGTCCTCGCTGACACTCAGTCGGCGGCCGCCGCGATAGAACAGCTCGACCGAGTACTGGCTCTCCAGGTGACGGATCTGAGTGGTGACCGTGGGCTGGCTGAGGCCGAGTTTCTTCGCCGCCAGGGTGATGCTGCCCAGGCGGGCGACCATGTAAAACGCCTTCAGCTCCGCACTCAGCACATCACTCTCTCACCATCTATTTGCGCAACAGGCGCAAGCCATTGAATACCACCAACAGGCTGACGCCCATGTCGGCGAACACCGCCATCCACATGGTCGCCATACCGAAGAAGGTTACCGCAAGAAAGACCGCCTTGATGACCAGCGCCAGGGCGATGTTCTGCTTGAGGATACCCGCAGTCTGCCGTGAGAGGCGAATGAAGGCAGGAATCTTGCGCAGATCGTCGTCCATCAGGGCGACATCGGCGGTTTCGATGGCGGTATCGGTGCCGGCCGCCGCCATGGCGAAACCGATCTCGGCGCGGGCCAGCGCCGGCGCGTCGTTGATGCCGTCACCGACCATGCCGACCCGATGCCCCTTGGCGTACAAGGCCTCGATGGCCTGCAGCTTGTCGGTCGGCAACAGGTCGCCGCGGGCCTCGTCGATGCCCACTTGGGCGGCGATCGCCTTGGCCGTGTGCGGGTTGTCACCCGTGAGCATGAGGGTCTTGATACCCAGCTCGTGCAACTGACGAATGGCTTCGCGGCTGCTGTCCTTGACCGTGTCGGCCACGGCGAACAACGCCAGCGGGCCGGAGCGGTCGAGCAACAGCACGACAGTCTTGCCTTGCTCTTCCAGGGCAAAGAGTTTCTCCTCCAGTGCCGGTGAGCACAGGCCCAGCTCTTCCACCAGCCGATGGTTGCCCAGGTGATAGCGCTGGCCGCCAATGTCGCCACGGACGCCACGCCCGGCCAGGGCTTCGAAGGCCTCGACCTCACGCAGTTCGAGCTGCCGGTCCCGGGCATCGCGGGCGATCGCCAGGGACACCGGGTGGTCGGAGCGCGCCGCCAGGCTGGCGGCGATCGCCGGGGCCGTCTCGCGGTGCAGCGCTTGCAGCGGCAGGACGTCGGTCAGTACCGGCTTGCCGTGGGTGATGGTGCCGGTCTTGTCCAGCGCCAGATAGTCGAGTTGATGGCCGCTTTCCAGATAGACTCCGCCCTTGACCAGGATGCCCTTGCGCGCTGCCGCTGCGAGGCCGCTGACGATGCTCACCGGCGTCGAGATCACCAGGGCGCAAGGACAGGCCACCACCAGCAGGACCAAGGCCCGGTAGATCCAGTCGAACCAGGCACCCGCCATGAACAGCGGTGGAATCACCGCCACGGCCAGGGCCAGGGCGAATACCGCCGGGGTGTAGACCTTCGAGAAGCTGTCGACGAAACGCTGGGTCGGTGCCCGCGCGCCCTGGGCCTGCTCCACCGCATGGATGATCCGCGCCAGGGTCGAATTGCCCGCTGCCGCCGTTACCCGATAGTCCAGGGAACCGGCCTGGTTGATGGTGCCGGCGAACACCTTGTCGCCAGGATTCTTCTCGACCGGCAGGCTTTCGCCGGTGATCGGCGCCTGATCGACACTGGAAGTCCCATAGACCACCTCACCGTCCAGGCCGATGCGCTCACCGGGCCGGACCCGCACCAGAGCCCCGGGCTCGACGCGCTTGACCTCGACCTCGACCCAGTTGCCCTCCGCCTGGCGCACTGTGGCCGTTTCCGGGGCCATCTGCATCAGGCCGCCGATGGCGTTGCGCGCACGGTCCAGCGAACGCGCCTCGATCAGCTCGGCAATGGTGAAGAGGAACATCACCATCGCCGCTTCCGGCCACTGTCCGATCAGTACGGCGCCGGTCACGGCGATGCTCATCAGCGCGTTGATGTTCAGGTTGCGGTTCTTCAGAGCGATCCAGCCCTTCTTGTAAGTGCCCAGACCGCCGCTGAAGATCGAGAGCAGTGCGACGATGGCCACCACCCAGGTGGGCGCGGCGTTGGTGAAGTGGATGACTTCGGCAGCGAGGGCGCCCACTCCGGAAACCACCAGCGGCCACCAGGGTTTCCTTGCCGGAGGCTGGCTGGCGGCCTGCTCGCTCGCACCCTCTTCCAGCGGCTCGGCCTGCATGCCCAAAGATTTGATCGCCTCGACGATCGGGGTGGTCGACGGCAGGTCATGGGTCACGCCGAGAATCCGGTTGATCAGGTTGAACTCCAGCTGCTGGATGCCCGCCAGCTTGCCCAGCTTGTTCTGGATCAGCGTCTGTTCGGTCGGGCAATCCATGGCTTCGATGCGGAAGCGGCTCAGGCGGCCATCGACACGGGGGCCATTGCCGAGCTTGACCAGGGCCGGGGCTTCGGCGGACGAGCAGCAGCTGTGGGAATGCCTGCCGTGATCGTGGGCATGGCCGGCTTTCACTGGCTGCAGCGGCTTGCAGGTGCCCTGAGCCGGTTTATCGGCATGATCGTGATCATGATCAGCATGCTGATGGCCAGTGCCGAAGGTGGGCTCGAAGGTGCTCGAACAGCAGGAGCCGCCGTGCTCGTGCGTGTGCGGGTGGTCGTTGCCAGGCTGGCGCGGGGTGTGGATGGAGTCGCTCATGGGATACGTCCCTGAAAGGTGCCTGTTGCCAAGTGAACACCCTGTAGCCACTATAGGGTCAAGCCCCCTTTTGGGAGATCCGGCGATGAAGATTGGCGAACTGGCGAAACTCACCGACTGCCAGGTGGAAACCATCCGTTACTACGAGAAGGAAAACCTGCTACCGGAACCGGCGCGCAGCGAAGGCAACTACCGCCTGTACACCCAGGCTCATGTCGAGCGCCTGACCTTCATCCGCAACTGCCGCAGCCTGGACATGACCCTGGAGGAGATCCGCAGCCTGCTGAGCCTGCGCGACAGTCCCCAGGACCAGTGCGAGAGCGTGAACGCGCTGGTCGACGAGCACATCCACCACGTCAAGGCGCGGATCGACGGACTGCTGGCGTTGCAGGCCCAGTTGCTGGACCTGCGCCAGCGCTGTGGCGGCGGGCCGGAGGCGGAGCAGTGCGCGATCCTGCAGCGGCTGGAGGTCAGCGGCAGCGTGGTGCCGACCGAAGTGGAGCACTCACATGTGGGCAGGAGTCACGGGCACTGACCACCCACACCGGCGCTTTCGCGGATACATCCTGTTCCCACAGTGTCGTGGCGCACCCAGGATCTGCCTGAAGCACGATCATCGTAGGAACAACAGGGAGCGCCAGCCGCAAAGCCAGGCGCTGCTTAGACCGCCATCGGCGCCGTCAGGGGCGCATGGTGCTGATAGCCTTCCAGGCTGAAGTCGCTCGGTTCGACCTTCTCCAGCCATTCCGGCTCGTACTTGCCGGTCCTGGCGAACTCCGGCACCCGCTCGGCAATCACCAGCTTCGGCATCGGGAACGGCTCGCGGGCGAGCTGTTCGTTGAGCATGTCCAGGTGGTTTTCATACACATGGGCATCGCCGATGAAATAGGTGAACCAGCGCGGCGTGTAGCCGGTCAGGCGACCGATCAGGCTCAGCAGGGCCGCGCCCTCGGTCAGGTTGAACGGCGTGCCCAGCCCCAGGTCATTGGAGCGGATATAGAGGGTCAGGGAGATTTCCTTCGTCTCGACATTCGGGTGGAACTGGTACAGCAGGTGGCACGGCGGCAGGGCCATTTCATCCAGTTGCGCGCAGTTCCAGCCGTGGAACAGGATGCGCCGGCTGCCCGGGTCCTTGATGATGGTGTCGACGCACTGGCGTACCTGGTCGATCGCCTTGTACAGCACCACATAGGCCTGGCCGTCCTCCTCGCCCTGGGCGATCTGCCGGTAGCCCTGGGCCAGGGTCTGCTCGATGGCCGCGCGATTGCTCGCCGGAATCTGCTTGTAGGCCGGCCACTTGCGCCACTGCACGCCGTAGATCTCACCGAGGTCGTCATCGCCCTGGCGGAACGGGTTGGCCAGCCACTGGGCGTTCTCGTTGGCGTTCTGGTCCCAGACCTTGCAACCCAACGCACGGAACTCGGCGGCGTTGTTCACCCCGCGCAGAAAGCCGCACATCTCGCCGATGGCGGACTTGAAGGCCAGCTTGCGGGTGGTGATCGCCGGGAAACCTTCCTTGAGGTCGTAACGTAGCATCGCGCCGGGAAAGCTGATGGTGTTCACACCGGTACGGTTGGCCTGCTTGGTGCCGTTCTTGATGACATGGGCGACCAGATCGAGATATTGCTTCATGAGTTACCTGCATCCTTGAATACGGGGCCCGCGGGCCCCGATTCGAATTTAAAGCGCGGCGTCTTTCGTTGCCGGAGTGGTCGGGTTGCGGCGATAGGCGAACCACAACAGCGCCAGGCCACCGATGATCATCGGCAGGCTGAGAATCTGCCCCATGGTCACCCAGCCGAATGCCAGATAGCCAAGCTGCGCATCCGGCACCCGGACGAACTCGACGATAAAACGGAAGATCCCGTAGAACAACGCGAACATGCCGGAAACCGCCATGGTCGGCCGCGGCTTGCGCGAGAACAGCCAGAGGATGATGAACAGTGCCACACCCTCGAGGGCGAACTGGTACAACTGCGACGGATGGCGTGGCAACTGCGCCGGGTCGCTGAACGGCGGGAACACCATCGCCCACGGCACGTCGCTCGGCTTGCCCCACAGTTCGGCGTTGATGAAGTTGCCGATCCGCCCGGCGCCCAGGCCGATCGGGACCATCGGTGCGACGAAGTCCATCAGTTCGAAGAACGACTTGCCGTTACGCCGGCCGAACCACCAGGCCGCCAGCATCACGCCGATGAAGCCGCCATGGAAGGCCATGCCGCCCTTCCAGACCTCGAAGATCAGCATCGGATTGGCAATGTAGGCTGGCAGATCGTAGAACAGCACGTAACCCAGGCGCCCGCCGACGATCACCCCCATGGCCAGCCAGAACACCATGTCGGAGAGTTTCTCCTTGGTCCAGGTCGGGTCGAAACGGTTCAGGCGCCGGGAGGCCAGCAGCCACGCACCGCCAATGCCGACCAGGTACATCAGGCCGTACCAGTGGATTTTCAGCGGGCCGATGGCGACGGCCACCGGGTCGATCTGCGGGTAAGGCAGCATTGCGACTCCTTGGTAGAGTAGAAAATTCGGGGCCCGTTAACCCAGGCGGCAAGCGGGCCAGCGGGTCATGATGAAGACCCGCGATTAAGCCAATATTGCGCCCGGTCCGCTGAACCGGGCCTGAGGTTCAGATCAGGAACTTCATCCCGACACAGAACAATAGTCCGGCAAACAGCCGCTTGAGCAGCAACGGCGAAAGCCTGTGCGCCAGTTGCACGCCGAAGCGGGCAAAAAACATACTGGTCAGGGCAATGCCGAGCAAGGCCGGCAGATAGATGAAGCCCAGGCTGTGCTCCGGCAGCAACGGGTCATGCCAGCCCAGCAGCATGAAGCTGATGGCGCTGGCCACGGCGATCGGCAGGCCACAGGCCGACGAGGTCGCCACCGCCTGCTGCATCGGCAGGCTGCGCCAGGTCAGGAACGGCACGGTCAGCGAACCGCCACCGATGCCGAAAATCGCCGAAGCCCAGCCGATCACCACACCCGCCAGGCCCAGGCCGGCCTTGCCGGGAATCTCCCGACGACTTTTGGGCTTGAGGTCCAGCGCCATCTGCACGGAGACGATCAGGGCGAAAACGCCGATGATCTTCTGCAGGTTCGGCCCGGCAATCGCCTTGGCCGTCAGTGCGCCGAGTCCCGAGCCGAGCAGGATACCCACGGCCATCCAGGCGAAGATCGGCCAGCGTACCGCGCCCCGCCGATGATGACCGCGAATGGTGTTGATCGACGTGAAAATGATGGTGGCCAGGGAAGTGCCGACCGCCAGGTGCGTCAGGATCGAACTGTCGAACCCCTGCAGGGTGAAGCTGAACACCAGCACCGGGACGATGATGATCCCGCCACCGACGCCGAACAGCCCGGCCAGTACGCCCGCACAGGCACCCAGCAGCAAATAGAGCAGAAATTCCATGCAACCCCCGAAACAAGTCCGGCATGGTAACGGATGCATGCCGCTCGTCTCTACTGGATGACGAACGGCACCCTGCGTAAAGTGGGGGAAACCACAGAGGGATCACCTGATGTGCCTGATTGTCTTCGCCTGGCGCCCGGGCCATGCCCAGCCGCTGATCGTTGCGGCCAACCGCGACGAGTTCTACGCCCGGCCGAGCCTGCCGCTGGGGCAGTGGCCGGAAAACCCGCAAGTCTACGCCGGACGCGACCTGGAAGCCGGCGGGACCTGGCTGGGCGTCGGCGCTCGGCGGCGCTTCGCCGCGCTGACCAATATCCGTAATCCGCATCAGCCGCCGGCACGCCGCTCACGGGGCGAGCTGGTGGCGCGATTTCTCGGCGCAAACACCCCGATTGCCGATTATCTCCAGGATATCGTCGCACGATCACCGGAGTACGCCGGTTTCAACCTGCTGCTGGGCGATGCCGAGGAACTCTGGCACTTCAATTCCCATGAAGGGCAGCCACGTCGACTGCCGGAGGGGATCTACGGCTTGTCGAATGCCGGACTCGACACGCCATGGCCGAAACTGCTGAAGGCCAGGGCGGCACTGGCGCAGGCACTGGAACGGCCCTCGCCGGAAAATCTGCTGGCCCTGCTGGCCGATCCGACCATCGCGCCATTCGTCGAACTGCCGGATACCGGCGTGGGCCTGGCGACCGAGAGCCTGTTGTCGAGCATTTTCATCGCCAGCCCCAGCTACGGCACGCGGGCGAGCACGGCGCTGATCGTCGGGGCTGATGGCACGCGGCATCTGGTCGAACGCAGCTTCGGCCCCCATGGCGGGCATCTGGGCGAGGTGGAGTTGACGGTCTGAGTGGACGCGGAGCGTCCCGGAATGCCTTCCCACGCGGAGCGTGGGCAGGATCGGAGCGGGTCGCGGAGTGCGGGGATGATCGAGACAGGTTGCGAAGACTGATCGTTCCCACGCTCCGTGTGGGAATGCCGCCAGTGACGCTCCGCGTCACACCTACCGATGATCAGTGCTTGACCACCGGATTGGCCATCCGCCCCAGCCCGAGGTTCTTCAGGGCCAATTGCAAGGTGCTGTGGATAACTTGCGGGTTGTCGATGGTCATCACCTGGGCCAGCAATTCCTGCGACTTGCTCAGGCTGATCTGGCGCAGCATCCATTTCACTTTCGGCAGGTTGGTGGCGTTCATCGACAGGCTGTCGAAGCCCATCGCCATCAACAGCACCGCCGCCGCCGGATCGCCCGCCATCTCGCCGCAGATGCTCACCGGCTTGCCTTCGGCATGGGCATCGCGCACCACGTTCTGCAGGGCCTGCAGCACCGCCGGGTGCAGGTAATCGTACAGGTCGGCGACCCGTGGGTTGTTGCGGTCGACGGCCAGCAGGTACTGGGTCAGGTCGTTGGAGCCGACCGAGAGGAAATCCACCTGACGCGCCAGTTCGCGGGTCTGGTACACCGCCGCCGGAATCTCGACCATCACCCCCACCGGCGGCATCGGCACATCAGTGCCTTCGTCGCGCACTTCGCCCCAGGCCCTGTGGATAAGATGCAGTGCTTCTTCCACCTCGTGGGTGCCGGAGATCATCGGCAGCAGGATACGCAGGTTGTTCAGGCCTTCACTGGCCTTGAGCATGGCCCGGGTCTGCACCAGGAAGATTTCCGGGTGGTCGAGGGTCACGCGAATGCCGCGCCAGCCGAGGAACGGGTTGTCCTCGACGATCGGGAAGTACGACAGCGACTTGTCACCACCGACGTCCAGGCTGCGCATGGTCACCGGCTGCGGATGGAACGCCGAAAGCTGTTCGCGGTAGATCGCCAGCTGTTCCTTCTCGCTCGGGAAGCGCTGGTTGATCATGAACGGCACTTCGGTGCGGTACAGGCCCACGCCTTCCGCGCCACGCTGTTGCGCGCGGGCGACGTCGGCGAGCAGGCCGGTGTTGACCCACAGCGGCATGCGGTGGCCATCGGTGGTCACGCAAGGCAGTTCGCGCAGGGCATCGAGGCCCTGGGACAGCTGGCGCTCCTCCTCCACCACGCTGACGTACTGCTTGCGCAGCAACTCGCCGGGGTTGGTGAAGACTTCGCCGCGGGCGCCATCGACGATCAGCTCGATGCCATCGACCTTGGAATACGGCAGGTCGACCAGGCCCATCACCGTCGGGATGCCCATGGCCCGGGCCAGGATCGCAACGTGGGAGTTACCCGAACCGAGTACCGACACCAGACCGACCAGGTTGCCCTCCGGCACCTCGCCGAGCATGGTCGCGGTCAGTTCCTCACTGACCAGGATGGTGTTCTTCGGGTAGACCATGTTCTGCTGGCGCTCGGACTGCAGGTAGGCCAGCAGGCGGCGACCCAGGTCCTTGACGTCCGAGGCGCGCTCGCGCAGGTAGTCGTCATCCATCAGTTCGAAGCGGTTGACGTGATCGGTGACCACCTGGCGCAAGGCGCCCTGGGCCCACTGACCGGTCTTGATGACGTTGGTGACTTCGCTGCCCAGCGAGGCATCGTCGAGCATCATCAGGTAGACGTCGAACAACGCCCGTTCTTCCGGCCGCAACTGGGTGGCCAGCTTGGCCGACAGGGTGCGCATGTCGTTGCGCACGCCCTCGATGGCCGTCTTGAACAGCGCCAGCTCGGCGTCGATATCGGTGATGGCCTTGTCCGGCACCACATCCAGGTCCGCTGGCGGCAACATGACCACCGCGGTACCGACCGCCGCACCTGGCGAACCCGGTACGCCGACGAACTTGGTTTCCTGGATGCCCTTGCCTTCACGGCCCAGGCCACGGATGGAGCCGGTCGCCTCGGCATGGGCGATAACCCCGGCCAACTGGGCGCTCATGGTCACCAGGAAGGCTTCTTCGCCCTCGTCGAACTGGCGACGTTCCTTCTGCTGGATGACCAACACGCCGACGACGCGACGGTGGTGGATGATGGGCGCGCCGAGGAATGACGCGTAACGCTCCTCGCCGGTCTCGGCGAAGTAGCGATAGCGTGGGTGATCGGCGGCATTTTCGAGGTTCAGCGGTTCTTCGCGCGTGCCGACCAGGCCGACCAGGCCCTCGTTCGGCGCCATGCTGACCTTGCCGATGGAGCGTTTGTTCAGGCCTTCGGTGGCCATCAGTACGAAGCGATTGGTCTCGGGGTCGAGCAAGTAGACCGAGCAGACCTGGCTGCCCATGGCCTCTTTGACGCGCAAGACAATAATCCCCAACGCCGTCTTGAGATCCTTGGCGGAGTTAACTTCCTGGACGATCTTGCGCAGCGTATTGAGCATGGCTCGGGGTCGAACTCCGTGTCAGTCGCGCGTTAAAAGGCGCGGGGCAAGCTCTTTGAGCGCGCGACGATAAACCTCGCGCTTGAATGTCACCACCTGGCCCAACGGGTACCAATAGCTGACCCAGCGCCAGCCATCGAACTCCGGTTTACCGGTCAGATCCATCCGCACCCGCTGCTCGTTGGACAGCAGGCGCAGGAGAAACCATTTCTGTTTCTGGCCGATGCACAGCGGTTGGCTGTGGGTACGCACCAGACGTTGCGGCAAACGATAGCGCAACCAGCCCCGGGTACAGGCCAGAATTTGCACATCCTCTCGTTCCAGGCCGACTTCTTCGTTCAATTCGCGGTACAAGGCCTCTTCAGGCGTCTCGTCAGGATTGATCCCACCTTGCGGAAACTGCCATGCATCTTGATTGATGCGCCGGGCCCATAAGACCTGACCAGCATCATTCGTCAGAATTATCCCGACATTAGGACGGAAACCATCGGGGTCGATCACGGCAACCACCTCGTAAACGCATGTCATCGCATTGTTCCACAAAGGTTGTGAAAGCAGCAACGCACCGCCATACCTTATGTGCACTCTTGTGAAAAGACCGTATTCTGATCGCCTTTTTACAGGCTTTTCAGCGAGTAACTGCAATGCGTCTGGCTTTATTCGACTTGGACAACACACTTTTGGGCGGCGACAGCGACCACGCCTGGGGCGATTACCTGTGCGAACGGGGCATTCTCGACCCGGTGGCCTACAAAACCCGCAACGACGAGTTCTATCAGGACTACCTGGCCGGCAAGCTGGACAACGCCGAGTACCTGAACTTCTGCCTGGAAATTCTCGGTCGCACCGAGAGGGCGCAACTGGATGAATGGCACCGCGACTACATGCGCGACTGCATCGAGCCGATCGTCCTGCCCAAGGCCCTGGAACTGCTGGCCCGGCATCGCGATGCCGGCGACAAGCTGGTCATCATCACCGCGACCAACCGTTTCGTGACCGGACCGATTGCCGCACGCCTGGGCGTCGAGACCCTGATCGCCACCGAGTGTGAAATGGTCGACGGCCGCTACACCGGGCGCAGCACCGACGTGCCGTGCTTTCGCGAAGGCAAGGTGACGCGCCTGAACCGCTGGCTGGAAGAGACCGGGCACAGCCTGCAGGACAGCTACTTCTACAGCGATTCGATGAACGACCTGCCACTGCTGGAGCAGGTGAGCAATCCGGTCGCGGTGGACCCGGACCCGAACCTGCGGGCCGAGGCCGAGCGGCGTGGCTGGCCAGTGATCAGCCTGCGCGGCTGACCCCCTGGAGCCAGGCAAGACCTGGCGGCCTCTTCGCGGGCAAGCCCTGCTCCTACAAGACCGTGTCGTACACAAGAGCCCAGTACGCCTCGAATCTGTAGGAGCAGGGCTTGCCCGCGAAGAGGCCCGCAAGACCACCACAAGGCGCTCAGGCCGGCTTGGCCACCATCAGGTAGAAGATCGCCATGAACGCCAGGAACGCCGGCCAACCCAGCGCAAACCACCAACGCATATACGTTTGCGCCTTCAGCGGCATCGGCGAGCCTTCACGCAACGCCTGATCGGCCATCCTGTGCACGCGGATCTGCAGCCACACCACCGGCAACCAGCAGATCCCCGCCAGCACGAACAAGCCCATGCTCCACAGCAGCCAGCCCTGGGTCAGCGGCCAGCCCGCCAGGTACGCCAGTCCCAGGCCGCTCAACGGCTGGAACACCGCCGTGGTGGTGGTGAAGGCCCAATCGGCGAACACCAGATGGCGGAACGTTACGGCGATCACCTCGACCCTGCCGGTACGCCAGGCACGCAAGGCGTAATAGGCGGAGCCGGCGCCGAGGCCGAAGAGAATGGTGGAAGACAGGATATGCAGGGTCTTGAGTATCAGGTAGGCGCTCATCGACGCGGTTCAGTCCATAACAGCCAGAGAGTCGCGACCATCAGCACCAGGTTCTTGGCGACGGCAGCGTAGGGGTCAAACCAGTAGTGCGGCAGCACCAGGGTGATGATCAGGGTGTAGCCGGCCATCAGCAGCAACTGGGCCTGCAACGCCCGGCGGCGCCAGCGCCGCAGCAGCATGCCCAACCCGAGCAGGGCATCGCACAACGAACCGAGCCACACGGCGAAACGCGCAGCCTCGCCCGTCACGCCGGATTCGGCCATGATCCGCAGGCTCCAGTCGTAACCCGGCCCCAGACAGACCGCGGCCGTGCCGAACCAGATCAGCAGCATCACCGCCAGCATCAGCGGGCGCAAGGCCGCCTGGACGCTTTGCGCGGCGTTCGGCCAGTCGACCAGATGGGTCGCCAACGGCGCCGCCCGGTAGCCGCACAGCGCCCCCAGCAATTCGGGATCGGCGACATTGTCGCGCCGGGCCATGCGCAGGCACTGGCGATTCCACGCCAGCCAACCCAGGCGCTCGCCACACCAGGCACCTGCCGTCGCCAGCCATGAGGGGATCCTCAGGTAACGTGCCGGCGCCCAGCCCTGGGCCGCGCGCAGGTGATCGAGCAGTTGCGCCAGGGTCAAGGCTTGCGGCCCGACCAACGGCAGCACCCGCGAGGAAGACGGCCAGTGCCGCAACAACGCCAGCACCGCACCGGACAAGTCATCGATATGCACCGGCTGCAAGCGGGCCTCAAGATCGAGCAGGGGAATCAGCGGCCAGGGCGACAGGCGCGTCAACCAGCCACTGCTGGTCCCGCCCGCGCCCACCAGCAACGACGGCCGCAACACCACAGCGGATACGCCCAGTTCCATCAGATAGGCATCGGCTGCCGCCTTGCTGGCCAGGAAAGGCACGTCCGGCTGCTCGCCGGCGCCCAACGCGGAAATATGCAGGACCCGCAGCCCCCGCGCCGCCGCCAGGTCGAACAGCGCCCGCGTGCCGCGATCCTGGGTGCGCTGCAAGGCCTGGCGATCGACACTCATCAGGCCCGCCGCGTTGATCAGCAGATCGACACCCGGGGGGATCACGAAGTGCTGGGGATCGCTGGCCAGCAGATCCAGATCGAGAACCTGCCACTCGACTTCGGACAAATCCCGGGAATGGCGACGCCGGCTGGTAGCGATCACCTCATGACCGTTGGCGGTCAGCGCGGCAAGCAGGTGGCGACCCACGAAACCCGTGGCCCCCACCAGAAGAACTTTCATGACGATCCCTGGCGGACTAAACCGGTTTGGCGCCCATCAGGGCAGCGATCCCGACGAAACACAGCGTACTGAAGATCGCCAGCGTCAGCGTGAATTTCCAACGGCCGCCCGCCTCGCCCCGGCGCAGGCGATTGAGCCGCACCACGAGCCAGGCCCAGGCCAGGCAACCGAAAGTGTAGAGCACGCTGGAGCCGAGCAGCCAGGTCTGGCCCAGCGGGAAACCACCCAGGTGCACCAGCCACCAGCCGCTGACCGGCTGCACCACCAGGCACAGGGCCATCAGCCACCAGGCCAGTACCCAGGGCATCTTCAGGACCCGCCCCGGGATTGCCAGGTCGCCGGCCCGGCGCCCGCGCCAGAACCAGAGGGCCACGGCCAGCATGCTGCCCAGAAGCAGCACCGTAACCGTGCTGTGCAGCACTTTCAGGGCGGTGAAGGTTTCCATCTCGCTCTTTTTCCTTGGTGGTTGCCCATCAGCGTAGCAGTCATCCGCCCCGTTTCAGCCCAGAAACAGGCGATAGGCCGGGTTGTCGCTTTCATCCCAGTACGGGTAGCCGATTTCCGCCAACGCGGCGGGAACCAGGTGCCGCTCCTCGCTCGGCACCTGCAGGCCGGCAACCACCCGTCCATCGGCAGCGCCATGGTTGCGATAGTGGAACATCGAGATGTTCCAGCGCCCGCCGAGCTTGTTGAGGAAGTTGAACAGCGCCCCCGGACGCTCCGGGAACTCGAAGCGCAACACCATTTCGTCGCTGACCCGTGCCGCATGGCCGCCCACCATGTGGCGGATATGCAGCTTGGCCAGTTCGTTGTCGGTCATGTCCAGCACCGGGAAACCCTGGCTGGTCAGGCTTTCGATCAGCACATTGCGCGGGTCGCTGTCGGGATGGGTCTGCACGCCGACGAAGATGTGCGCTTCGCTGCCGGTGTGGTAGCGATAGTTGAATTCGGTGATCTGGCGCTTGCCGATGGCCTCGCAGAACGCCTTGAAGCTGCCCGGCTGCTCGGGAATGGTCACGGCGATGATCGCCTCGCGGCCTTCACCCAGCTCGGCGCGCTCGGCGACATGGCGCAGGCGGTCGAAGTTGACGTTGGCGCCGGAGTCGATGGCCACCAGGGTCTGCCCGCTGACCTTGCGCTGCTCGACGTACTTCTTGATCCCGGCGGCGCCCAGCGCACCGGCCGGCTCGGTGATCGAACGGGTATCGTCGTAGATGTCCTTGATCGCCGCACAGATCTCGTCGGTGCTGACGGTGATCACCTCATCGACATGGTCCTTGCAGATATCGAAGGTGTGCTGGCCGATCTGGGCCACGGCGACGCCGTCGGCGAAGATCCCCACCGAAGGCAGCACCACCCGTTCACCGGCGGCCATGGCCTGTTGCAGGCAGTTGGAGTCGTCCGGTTCGACACCGATCACCTTGATCTCCGGGCGCAGGTACTTCACGTAGGCCGCGATCCCGGCAATCAGCCCGCCACCACCGACCGGCACGAAGATCGCGTCCAACTGCCCGGGGTGCTGGCGCAGGATCTCCATTGCCACGGTGCCCTGCCCGGCAATGGTGTGCGGATCGTCGTAGGGGTGAATGTAGACGTAGCCCTTTTCCTCGACCAGTTTCAACGAGTAGGCCAGTGCTTCCGGGAAGGAGTCGCCATGCAACACCACCTTGCCGCCACGGGAACGCACGCCCTCGACCTTGATTTCCGGCGTGGTCTTGGGCATCACGATCGTCGCCTTGACCCCCAGCACCTTGGCCGCCAGGGCCAGACCCTGGGCATGGTTGCCCGCTGACGCGGTGACCACGCCACGGGCGCGCTCGGCATCGCTGAGCTGGGTCAGCTTGTTGTAGGCGCCGCGAATCTTGAAGGAAAACACCGGCTGCAGGTCCTCGCGCTTGAGCAGGACCTGGTTGCCCAGCCGCTCGGAAAGCTGGCGGGCGCTCTGCAACGGGGTTTCCACGGCGACGTCGTAGACGCGCGAGGTGAGGATCTTCTTGACGTACTGTTCGAGCATCGGAAAGCATCACTGGCGGGTTGGGCAGGGACCGAGGAGTCTAACCCAGCGCTCGCGGCAACGACCACAGGGTTCCTGAGGTTTTGATCGCCCCTTTTGCCGGCCCGACGCTTATAATGCCGGCCTTTCGCTCACACCTTGCCCGCTTCCGGAGCCCGCATGACCCAGGATCAACTCAAACAGGCGGTGGCCCAGGCCGCTGTCGACTTCATCCTTCCCAAGCTCGATGAGAAAAGCATCGTCGGCGTGGGCACCGGCTCCACCGCCAACTGCTTCATCGACGCCCTGGCCAGGCACAAGAGCGCCTTCGATGGCGCGGTCGCCAGCTCCGAGGCCACTGCGGCACGACTCAAGGGCCATGGCATTCCGGTGTACGAGCTCAACACCGTCAGCGACCTGGAGTTCTACATCGACGGCGCCGATGAAAGCGACGCGCACCTGAACCTGATCAAGGGCGGCGGCGCGGCCCTGACCCGCGAGAAAATCGTCGCGGCCGTGGCCAAGACCTTCATCTGCATCGCCGACGGCAGCAAGCTGGTGCCGGTGCTCGGCGCGTTCCCGCTGCCGGTGGAAGTGATCCCGATGGCCCGCAGCCATGTGGCGCGCCAGTTGGTGAAACTCGGCGGCGACCCGGTGTATCGCGAAGGTGTGGTGACCGATAACGGCAACATCATCCTCGATGTGCACAACCTGCAGATCACCAACCCGGTGGAGCTGGAAACGCAGATCAACGCGATCGTCGGCGTGGTCACCAACGGCCTGTTCGCGGCGCGCCCGGCGGACCTGCTGCTGCTGGGCACCCATGAAGGCGTGAAGACGCTCAAGGCCTGAGTTGGCCGGAGCAGACGCGCAGCCCGGGCTGCGCGTCATCGTTCATCGCCAGCAAGCCCGGGGTTTACTCTGTAGTGCGCTTGAAGACGTAGAACAGATTCGGCTCGCTGATCAGGTACAGCGTCCCCTCATCATCCATGGCAATGCCTTCGGCCTGGGGCACGCTGGCGCCGAGCCCCTGCTGGCCCTTGAGCAACGACAGGCTGCCGACTGGACGCCCATCGACATCGAGCTCCAATACCAGCCGCGACTCATCGGAGAGCGCCAGCAGATGCCCGCTGCGCTCGTCGAACTGCAGGCTGGAAAGATCACGCACGAAAAGTCGGGCGTCGCGGCGAGGATTGCTGGCCACATGCACGGCGGAGGATTGCGCAGGCTCAGGGTAGGGAAAACCATGGATCTCGTAGATCAGCAGGGGATCGCGTTCCTTGGCCACGAACAGTCGCCTGCCGACCGAGTCGTAGGCCAGACCCTCGAAGCCCTTGTTCCCCGGCAGATTCACACCGAGGGTCAGTTGCTCGGCGTCGGCCGCATCGAGAAACCGCGTGCCGTCACCCAGGCGAACCTTGATCAGCCGCTGGCCGCGCTCATCGGTGATGACGTAGGTATCGGCGCTGATGAATTCGATGGCCTCGGGATCACCGAAGCCACGCAACGGAATACGCCGCAGGATACGCCCATCGAGCGACAGCTCGATCAATTCGGCATTCTTGTTGGTCACGGTGAACAGGCTTTTTCTGACGGGGTCGAAGGTCAGGGCAGAAACATCATCCTCCAACCCGTCGATCGCCTGCGCCTCGATGACCACACGGTAATCCGCCAGGCCAATGCTTGCCTCGCTCGGTTGCCACCAGGCATGCCAGTTGAACCAGGCCCGTTCGAACAGCCGATAATGCTGGCCGACGAATCCCATCAATAGCAGAGCACAGAGACCAACCCACGGGATCAGGGAGTTCAGGCGCAAAGTCTGATACATGTGTGCAAGCTCGAAGACAGGACCGGTGACGAATTAACCACGACGGCATGAATTCAAGCTTAATCCTGCGACACCACGCTCGCCCCAAGGCGCTTGCTGCGCTGAGACCTACTGCTTCTCGAAACGGTAGAACAGGTTCGGCTCGCTGACCACGTACACGACCCCTTCCTCGTCAATGGTCACGCCCTCGGCACGCGGAATGGTGTGTTTCAAACCGTTGAAACCACCGAGCAGGGTCATGAAACTGACCTGGTTGCCCTTCTCATCCAACTCCAGCAACAGATGCGACTCCGCCGACAACACCAGCGTATGCTGGGTGCGCGGGTCGATCGCCAACGCTGAAAGATTGCGCACATCCAGCTGGTCGCCAGCCAATCTGCGCTTCTCGCCCAGGAACCGGGTACCGTCGCTTTGCAGGCCGAACAGCGCCGGTGGGCGCTCTTCGCCGAGCAGGATCTGCTGGTTGCGGGCATCCCAGACCACCGCCTCGAACGCCTTGTTCTGATCCTTCGAGGGACCGAGGTCGTACTGCGGAAAGTCCTTGATATTCAGCTCACGGGTATTCGCATCCACAGTGACGATGGTCAGGAGATGCATGCGCTCATCGACGATCGCCATCCTGTCGCCTTCCAGCACCGTGACGGCCTCGGGATTGTTCCAGCCGACCAGGGGAATCTTGCGCAACACGTCGCCCTGCAGAGTCAGCTCGGCGAGGAACGGGTTCTTGCCCATCACCGCGAACAGGGTTTTGGTCCGCGGGCTGTAGCTGACGTCAGAGGCCTCGTCCTTCTCCATGCCCGCCAGGGGCTTGGCGTCGATCACCGCCCGGTAGCCGGGCAGCCAGACGCTCTGCTGGCGCTCGGCAGGGGTTTCGAAACGCTCCTTGATCCACAGCAGGCCGCGATCGTCCCAGTGCATGAACCTGGACAACCCTACCCCGATCACCAGCGCCGCCAGCAGCAGCCAGTAATACCAGCGTCGGGCGAAACGGGAGCGAACAGCGGTAGACGGAGAGGAAAAGGTTTGACCACTCATGCGAAGGCACTTTCCTGATCTTTATGGCATTCAGACAAACACTGTAGGCAAGGCCCAGCGCCAGATCGGGAAATTATCCAGACAGAATGTGAAAAAAACGGCAAAAGCCGGGAAGTCACGCAGATGGAAACAGAGGGAAGATGCCCTCTTCGCAGCAACCTGACGCGAAGAGGGCTACGGCCAGGTCTCAGCGAACGCAGCTTTCGAACCGGCTGACGCCCGGCAATTCCAGCACCAGTTCGTCACCGACGTTCAGCGGCCCCACGCCTACCGGCGTACCGGTCAGGATCACGTCGCCGGCCTGCAGCGAGAAGCACGCGGCCATGTGCTGGATCATCGGCACGATGGGGTTGAGCATGTCGCTGCTGATCCCGTCCTGGCGGACCTCGCCATTGATGGTCAGGCGAATGCCGATACGGGTCAGGTCGGGGAAAGTGCTGCCGACCACGAATGGAGCGAGCACCGCCGCGCCGTCGAACGACTTGGCGATTTCCCAGGGCAGGCCCTTGGCTTTGAGTTCCGCCTGCTTGTCGCGCAGGGTCAGGTCCAGCGCCGGGGCGAAGCCGGAAATCGCATCGAGCACCTCTTCCCGGCTCGGCTTGGTCGACAACGGCTTGCCGATCAATACGGCGATTTCCGCTTCGTAATGCACCGAACCCCGGTCGACCGGAATCTTGAAACCGTTCTCGATCGACACCACGCAACTGCCCGGCTTGATGAACAGCAAAGGTTCGGTAGGCACCGGGTTATCCAGTTCCTTGGCGTGTTCGGCGTAGTTGCGGCCGATGCAGACCACCTTGCCCAGCGGGAAGTGAATGGGGGTACCGTCGACATACTGGTGCTGATAGCTCATTGAGCGTCTCCTGGTCTGCTTGTCATCGTGATGCGGGGTTCAAACCGCGAAGATCTTGCCCGGGTTCATGATCCCGTTCGGGTCGAACACCGCCTTGATCGCCTTCATGTATTCGATTTCGGCCGGGGAGCGGCTGTAGGCGAGATAGTCGCGCTTGGTCATGCCCACGCCGTGTTCGGCGGAAATCGAGCCGTTGTACTTCTCGACGATCTCGAACACCCACTTGTTGACCGTGGCGCATTTGGCGAAGAACTCGTCCTTGCTCAGGCTGTCCGGCTTGAGGATGTTCAGGTGCAGGTTGCCATCGCCGATGTGGCCGTACCAGACGACTTCGAAATCCGGGTAGTGTTCACGGACGATCGTGTCGATTTCCTGGAGGAACGCCGGAACTTTCGACACCGTGACCGAAATGTCGTTCTTGTACGGCGTCCAGTGGGAAATGGTCTCGGAGATGTATTCGCGCAGCTTCCACAGGTTCTGCAACTGGGTTTCGCTCTGGCTCATCACACCATCGAGCACCCAGCCCTGCCCGACGCAATGCTCGAAGGTCTCCAGGGCGAGGTTGGCCACCTCTTCGGTGGTCGCCTCGAACTCCAGCAGCGCGTAGAACGGACACTGGGTTTCGAACGGCGCCGGCACGTCGCCACGGCCAAGGATCCTGGCCAACGCCTTGTCGGAGAAGAATTCGAAGGCGGTCAGGTCCAGTTTGCCCTGGAACGCGTGCAATACCGGCATGATCGAGTCGAAATCGGGTGTGCCGAGCACCATGCAGGTCAGGTTCTTCGGCGCACGGTCCAGGCGCATGGTGGCCTCGACCACGAAGCCCAGGGTGCCCTCGGCACCGATGAACAGTTGGCGCAGGTCATAGCCGGTGGCGTTCTTGATCAGATCCTTGTTCAGCTCCAGCAGGTCGCCCTTGCCGGTGACGACCTTCAGGCCGGCTACCCAGTTGCGGGTCATGCCGTAGCGAATCACCTTGATTCCGCCGGCATTGGTGCCGATATTGCCGCCAATCTGGCTGGAACCCGCCGAGGCGAAATCCACCGGGTAGTACAACCCATGTTCCTCGGCGCGGCTCTGCAACTGCTCGGTGACCACCCCCGGCTCGCACACGGCGGTGCGGTCGGTGAGGTTGATGTCGAGAATCCGGTTCATGTAGTCGAACGACACCACCACCTCGCCATTGGCCGCGACGGCGGCGGCGGACAGGCCGGTACGGCCACCGGATGGCACCAGCGCGACCTGGTGGCGGTTGGCCCAGCGCACGATGGCCTGGACCTGCTCGATGGTCCTGGGAAACACGACAGCGCTGGGCGCAGGGGCGAAATGTTTGGTCCAGTCCTTCCCGTAGGCATTCAGGGAGTCGGCGTCGGTCAGGACCTTGCCGGGTTCAACCAGGGTTTTCAGTTCATCAATCAGGACGGCATCGGTCATCGACAGAACTCTCAAACATTTCATGGTCACCCTGAGAACGCTTCACGTCGCAGAATGAGTGTTTGCGGGTCGCATATGCTAGCATACGCCCCCCGCAGAAGCGTGCTATGAGGCCGACCTGCGGAGCCGGCGAATACGCCGTGAGGTCAGCTCCAGCTGTCCATTTTCCTGCCATTTTTCTCCGGGACACAGGTTTACGCAGATGAGCAAGACTTCTCTCGATAAGAGCAAGATCAAGTTCCTTCTTCTCGAAGGCGTCCACCAATCCGCAGTCGACGTCCTCAAGGCCGCCGGGTACGTCAACATCGAGTACCACACCAAATCCCTGCCGGACGCCGAACTGAAGGAAAAGATCGCCGATGCCCACTTCATCGGCATCCGCTCGCGCACCCAACTGACTGAGGAAATCTTCGATCACGCGAAGAAACTCGTCGCCGTGGGCTGCTTCTGTATCGGTACCAACCAGGTCGACCTCGACGCGGCTCGCGAGCGCGGCATCGCCGTGTTCAACGCCCCGTACTCCAACACCCGCTCCGTTGCCGAGCTGGTGCTGGCCGAAGCGATCCTGCTGCTGCGCGGTATTCCCGAGAAGAACGCTTCCTGCCACCGGGGTGGCTGGATCAAGAGCGCGGCCAACTCCTTCGAGATCCGCGGCAAGAAACTGGGGATCATCGGCTACGGCTCGATCGGTACGCAGTTGTCGGTCCTGGCCGAAGGCCTGGGCATGCAGGTGTTCTTCTACGACACCCTGACCAAGCTGCCGCTGGGCAATGCGACCCAGGTGTCCAGCCTGCACGAACTGCTGGGCATGTCCGACATCGTCACCCTGCACGTTCCGGAAACCGCCGAGACCCAGTGGATGATCGGCGAGAAGGAAATCCGTGCGATCAAGAAGGGCGGCATCCTGATCAACGCCGCCCGCGGTACCGTGGTCGAGCTGGACGCCCTGGCGGACGCGATCAAGGACCAGCACCTGATCGGCGCGGCCATCGACGTGTTCCCGGTGGAGCCACGCTCCAACGACGACATCTTCGAAAGCCCGCTGCGTGGCCTGGACAACGTGATCCTGACCCCGCACATCGGTGGCTCCACCGCCGAAGCCCAGGCCAACATCGGCCTGGAAGTGGCGGAGAAGCTGGTCAAGTACAGCGACAACGGTACCTCGGTATCGTCGGTCAACTTCCCGGAAGTGGCCCTGCCGGCTCACCCGGGCAAGCACCGCCTGCTGCACATCCACCAGAACATTCCGGGCGTGATGAGCGAGATCAACAAGGTCTTCGCCGAAAACGGCATCAACATTTCCGGTCAGTTCCTGCAGACCAACGAGAAGGTCGGCTACGTGGTGATCGACGTCGACGCCGAGTACTCGGACCTGGCGCAAGAGAAGCTGCAGCACGTCAACGGCACCATCCGTTCCCGCGTACTGTTCTAAGCTCCCGGCGCTGAACGAAAAAGGGAGGCCTTCGCAGGCCTCCCTTTTTCATTTGCGCGACCGCTTACTTCACATTGACGGTGATGACCTTCGAGGCCACCGTCGGCTCGAACTGCATGTGGATCTTGTCGCCCGCCACCAGTTGCAGGGTGTGCTTGCCCGGGGCCAGGGTCAGCTGGGTTTCGGTCTGGGCCTTGCCGTAGTGGATCACCTGCTCGGTCGCCGGAATCGGCAGGCTCGGGTCAGGCAGTTCCTTCTGGTCGACCAGCAGGTGATGGTGGCCGGAGTTCGGGGTGGCATCACCGGCCGGCTTGAGCTCCAGGCCCTTCATGCCAAACTTGACGGTGAAGGTCTTGTCGACCGTGGCGCCGTCCTTCGGCGAGACGATCTCGACCTCGGCGCCCTTGGGCGCTGGCGTGCGCGGAATGCCATCCGCGGCGACGGCGAGGAAGCTGGAACCCAGCAAGGCAGTGGCTAAAGCTACACGAGACACTAAGGTTTTCATTAACTTCTCCGGTTTTTCCACAAAATGTGGCGGGTGATGACAACTTCACGACAAATCGTTGTCCAAACTTGCCCACAAACATAAAGCAAAGCGGGTGGCGGTTGCGCATCGCCCGCTCGATTTCATCTTAGGAGTGACCATGCGTTTGCTGCCTGGCCTGTTGCTGTTACTGCCCCTCGCAAGCCCCTTCGCCCAGGCCGAACTGATCGACGACGTCAATGACCGGGGCGAACTGCGCATTGCCCTGGAGGGCGACATGCGCCCCTTCGGCTTCAAGGATGACGGGCACCTGACCGGCTTCGAAGTCGAACTGGGCGAGCTGCTGGCCCGGGAACTCGAGGTCAATCCGTCCTTCATCACCACCGACTCCGCCGATCTGCTGCAGGGCGTGGAAAGCGGCAAGTACGACATTGCCATCAATCACATAGCACTGACCCCGGAACTCAAGGAACGTTTCGACTTCAGCGAACCCTACAGCTACACCAGCGCCCAGTTGATCGTACGCAAGGAGGAGCAACGACCGCTCAGTACGCTGGAAGCGCTCAGAGGGGGTGCTTTGGGTGTAGCTCAAGGTAGCCAGTTCGTCGACCAGGCGCGCACGGTCGAAGGCGTCGACCTGCGCAGTTATCCGAATGCCCAGCAGCCGCTCAAGGATGTGGCCGACAAGCAGATCGACGCCGCCATCAGCGATCGTCTGCTGATCCCCTTCGCCATTCGTGACAGCCATTTGCCGGTCAAGGAAGGCGCGCCCGTGGGGCCGACCGTGACCCTGGCCATCCCGTTCCAGAAGGGCAACCCGGCGTTTCAGGCGAGCCTGAACCTGGCCCTGCAACGGATCAAGGCCGACGGAAGGCTGATGGCGTTGTCGGAGAAATGGTTCGGCATGGATGCGAGCGAGCCGCCCAAGCCTTGAGGGCCAGGCTCAGCAGGCGTCCAGCAGCGCCAGGGCGGCAGCGGCTTCGGGAAGTTCCAGTTCGCTGAACACCTGGACGCCGGCCTGCCTGAGCAAGGCCGCAGTCACACCCTCGCCGGCGACCTTCACACCGCTGAAGGTGCCGTCGTAGGTCTGCAGATTGCCGCAGGACGGGCTGTTGGCCTTGAGCACGGCAATCCGTATGGCGTGGCGCCGCACCAGTTCAAGCGCCTGTCGGGCCCCGTCGATGAACGCCTGGCTGACATCCGCGCCATCATGGGTCACGACCCGGACAATCCCCTCCAGCACTTGCCCACCCTGGCCGCCGGGAATCTCCGCCGCTGCCCGTGGGGTCGGCAGGCCGCCGGCCACTTCCGGGCACAGCGCAACCACCCGGCCTTCGTCCTGCCAGGCGGCCAGTTGCGCGTAGGGGCCGCTAGCACCGCCGTCATAACGCACCCGATGCCCGAGCAGGCAGCGACTGACCAGGATCTTGTGCGGCATCAGAACGGCTCGTCGCCGCGTCGGCGGAACCAGCCGGTCAGCGACAGGCGCTCGCGGGTCGCCGGCAGCACTTCGTGGGGGACATCGCCGGAGAGGAACACGATCAGGCAACCAGCGGTCGGCAGTACGTCACGCTCCACCTCATCGGCCAGGTACATGCGCAACTGGCCGCCCTCTTCCGGCTGCCACGTGTCGTTCAGGTAGAGAATCGCCGACACCGAACGCCGGTCATCGTCACGAAAACGGTCCAGGTGCCGGCGGTAGAAGGCCCCGGCCGGGTACAACGCGAAATGGCACTCGAAATCCTCGAGCCCGAGGTACAAGCCACGGTTCAGCGCCTCGCGCAGGCTGTTCATCAGTCCCAGGTAGCGGTCGCAGGACTCGGCCTGGCCCGGTTCGAGCCACTGGATGTGATCGCCACGGATGCCCTCGCGCACCTGCTGCGCCGCACCCCGCCCCACACCCGCCGGCGCCAGTTCCCCGTCTGCCGCACGTTTACGGCACTCGGTAGCCAGCTCGCGAGTCAGATCGGCAGGCAGGAACAGTTCCTGTTGCGACCAGCCGCGCTCGGCCAGGTCGTCGACAATGGATAACAGCAACGGATGATCAGAAGGTATTTGCATGGCGCGCATAGTATCCGTACGTCCAGGAATCCGACAGAGCCGCCGGACATGACAATACGAATTCTCGACAAGTCCGGCGCTCGCCGGGAGAATAGTCGGCTGTAGACAGGAGTCCCTATGCGCCGTTTGCTTTTTTCGCTATTGATGTTCTGCACCGTGCCCGCCTGGGCAGACAGCCACGACCAGTTGTACAAGGTCGCCGGTTGGCCAGAACAGCGCGCGCATTTCAGCGATGCCCTGGGCGCCGCCCAGCAGAAATACCGCAACAGCCTGCCACCGGCGGTCTACCAGGCCCTGGTCAATAACAGCAACCAGCGCTTCGCCCCCCAGGCCATGGACCAGCGGGCCGAAGCCCAATTGCGCCAGAACCTGGCCAACCCGGCCCCGGCGCTGAAGTTCTTCCAGTCGCCGCTGGGGCGCAAGATCGTCGCCGCCGAACTGCTCGCCACCCGCCGCGACCAACTGGCGAAGAACGCCCAGGGCCTGCCGCATATCGAAGCCAGCGCGACGCGCCGACTGCTGATCAACCACCTGGCCAACGCCCTGCCGGCCCGCGAAGCCGGTGCCGAGGTCAGCCTGGCCATCGCCGGTGTCGCCGCCGACAGCCTCAGTTCGATGATCCCCGGTCTGCTCGGTGCCGGTACCGCCCAGGGCCTGCTCAACGGCCAACGCGAGCGCCTGATGCAGCAGATCGGCAACGACCTGGAAAACACCCTGCTCTACGTCTATCGCGACCTGTCCGATCCGGAACTGGAAGAGTTCTCGAACTTTGCCGAGTCGCCCGAGGGCCGGACCTACTACAAGGCCGCCCTGGCAGCGATCCGCGCCAGCCTGGCGGTGGGGCAGGATCTGGCGCCGGCACAGCCAGGGAACTGAAGATCGACCCCGCTGGCCTGTACGAAAATCGACCACAGGGCGTAACCTGAAAGCCCTGGCGCCATCCATGCAGTAGGTTCGCCTCCCTTCAGGAGACTACTCATGTACAGGATCAACCTCGCTACCGCCGCCGATATCGAAGGCATCACCCAACTGCTCCAGGCCAATTCACCTTCCCGGGGTGGATCACTGACCGGAGAGTTTCCGCTCGAAAAAGTCAGGCAAATGGCCCTCGGCAACGCTCCGGTAGTGGTCGCCTGCCGCGACGACCAGGTCGTTGGCGTACTGTTCAGCGCGGCAAAAGACACCCAACCGGCGCCACCCTCGATCCAGGCCATGCTGGCGGCCTGGCGCGGCAGCCCCGACGCCTACGTCTATGGCCCGGCCTGCATCGCCGCCACGGAACGCGGCCAGGGCCTGCTGGCGCAGCTCTATGCGCAACTCCAACGCCATTACCGGGGGCGCGAGGCGATTCTCTTCATTCGGCGGGACAACGAAGCCTCACGACGCGCCCATGCGCGCCTGGGCATGCACGAAGTCGCCGGCTTCACGCTGGACGGTGATGAGTACGCAGTGCTCAGCGACAGCTCACGCTGACACTCCCAAAGCACGCCAGATGCTCCAAGCCCATTCGTTGCATTCGGCAACCGGAAACGAACAACGCGCCGGAGATGGCGCGTTGTCGAGACTGGACCGGCTGAAGACTCAGCGATTTTTCACCCGCTCGATCGCCGTGTCATACACCGGATTGGCCTTCTGTTCCTTGGCCAGTTCGTAGTGACGCAGCGCGTCGGAGAACTGCCCGGCGTTTTCATAGATGCGGGCAATGTTGTAGTAGGAACTGGCGCGAACGGTGTTGGCCGAGTTGCCGGATGCCAGCGCGACCGCCTTGCGGTTGGCCCAGATGGCTTCGGCGGTATTCCCGGCCTTCTGGTACGCCAGGCCGAGGTTGCTGTAGGCTTGGCCGAAGCTGTTGTTCAGGTCGATAGCCTGGCGGAACAGCGCGATCGACTGTTCCAGGTCACCGGCCTTGTAGGCCGCCTCGCCCTTCACGTTCAATGCTCGCGCATCGGCCTGTGCCGTGGAGCTTACCGCCACTTCGGCAATCGCCACCTTGTCGTCGAGCAGCGGCGAGACTTCGTTCAGCACATTTGCCGGCTCCACCTTCACACCGCTGAAGGTGTTGATGTCCTGGAAGTCGCCGTTGCCGGTCATGCGGAACACGGTCCACAGGTTGCCGCTGCGGTTGGTCGGCACGTAGTAGGTGCGAACCAGGGACTGGCCCATGTAGACGAACACTTTGGCCTGGCTGTTGGACAGCTGGCGCGAGCCTGGATTTTCGCTGTTGGTGAAGTCATGTACGGCATAGACGTAGCTCTCGCCGTAGTGCTTCTTCTGCAGGGTGATGGTTTCCGGGCCATAGCTGTCGGTGTCATCCACGTCCAGGTCGGCGTCGTCGCCCTGCTTCTGTTCGAAGTAGATGTTGTTGCCGGGGAAGATCATGTGCGAGTCGAGGTCCGCCGGGGTCTTGCCCCAGGTCAGCACCACGCGCAGGCCATCGAGGTTCTGCATCACCGGGCTGATGGCATAGGTCATGTCCTTGCACGGGCACTTGACCACCAGGTTGGAGTAACCGGCCTTCTTGATGATCAGCAGGCTGCCGGCATCGTCGGCGAAACCGCTCTGGAGGGTAACCTGGCCCTGGGCGTTGGTCTTGCCGACCACATTCTGCTCGCCGTTGCGCTGCAACAGCACGTCGGCGTCGGCGATCTTCTGGTCCTTGACCACGGCGCTGAGCACTTCGACCGGCAGCGACTCGGCCTCGACCGACCAGGCCAGGGCACACAACGAAAATACCGAAACCATGCGAAGCAAATGCATACTCAACTCCCTTTAAGCTCAAGACGCGGGTGTCGAATGACCCCCGGAAAATTTGCAGCGGAACATACCGACTTTTTGTACGAAACGTCTAATGTTCAGGTGGAAAATTTTGCTTTTGTGGACCAGTCACTGGAGGCAAAAGGCCACCTTGCCAATCTGATCCGCAACCCCACTCAAAGCCCATGGGAAAGCGCCGACAAGTCGCAGACTCGCCAAGGAAGGTAGCGGCTGATCATGCAAGAAAACCCTGAAGACGATGGCGTTATTCGTTTCAAACGCTTGCATCCGGAACAGATCGACGTGGTGCTGGGATCGCACCCGAGCAAGCAGAAGGCACCACGCAGGCTGCGCAGGAAATCCCACAGCCTGCGGATACTGTTGCTGCTCCTGGTCGGCATGCTCGGTTACATGGCTTACAACCGCAGCAGCTATCGCCCACCGCAGAGCCCGCCGGCATCCGAACCGCCCCCCGTGGCTGCCGAGCCCTCGGTCCTGCCTGAAGCTACAACAGATGGGGGCTGATCAAAGATGCAAAGCCATAACGTAACTCTTAGGTGACGGCATTGAGCGTGCGCCCTCTAAAACTCAGAATCGGGCCACTTGAGTGTGTCCACACCTTGCGCTGAAAAATTGAATCAAACTGTGCCGACCTGAGTGGGCTGCGACCTGTGCATGACTCAGATGCCCTACCAACTGGCTCGGCGGTAAGGTGACGTCGGCCACGACCCTGTACACTAGGCGCATAAAAAAGGAGCGCCGTGTGACCGATTCGTACTTCCCCCCCTTGGTTATCAATGGCGCGTCTGTCGACCTATCACACTTGGAACCGTTCACCTTTGAACTCGACAGCCAACTGGCCAAGAAAAGGCTACGCGTGCACGTAACCTTCTCGAATCATTGCTTCTCCAAAAGCTATGACGCAGCGAGCCATCCAGCGAGCGAACCAATCATCGACGCAGGTAGTGAACGACAACGGACATACTGCCCCACTCGCTATCGGTTATCGCATAGCCTTCCAGCATTAATCTGTGGCTTGGCAGAATCGCCAAAGACAAAGGTTTGGGAAACCGCGACCGAGCGGAACTGGTGCTACTCGATCGTAATTGAGGACCCTTCAGGCCTTTATCATGTGTTTTTTGAAATACGGCGTGCAGGTAAGGATCGCCGGCAATGGCAGGATTTGCAGTTGGTGGTGGAAAGCGCCTACCACCAAGACGAGGAAAGTGGACCCAGCCTCAAGGGCAGCATGGCCTTTATGTTACTGTGTGGCAAAATATACATGGGTCAGCCAACGGCAACGAAGCGCTAACAGCAGAAACGAAAAAAGGCGCCATAAGCGCCCTCTTCGTATTCGGTAAAGCAGATCCGGACACTACTTCGGCTTTCGCCTCGGTTCGCCTTGCGCGAACACCCTTTCGGGCTAGGGAACGCTCAATCTCATCCGGTCAGTCGTTCCGCAGTTACAGACATAGTATTCCACTAATAGTGGAATGTCGCAACGATTTGCTAATCATTTTTGAGCATTTCATCTCACGCTAGATAACGAAAAATCACCCATTCAACGGCTTCACTTTTGAGCCAGTAAACCAGGCAATAAAAAACCGCCCCGAAGGGCGGTTTTTCTCAAGCCGATGGCAGGGCCGATTACAACTGCGGACCCGCCGCCTTGATCGCGTCGCTCACGTCGAACTTCTTGAAGTTCTCGATGAACAGGCCAGCCAGGGCTTTCGCCGCTTCGTCATAGGCAGCTTTGTCAGCCCAGGTGTTGCGTGGGTTGAGCAGGCCGGTTTCGACGCCTGGGACGGCCAGTGGCACGTCCAGGTTGATGGTGTCCAGGTGCTCGGTCTCGGCACCGACCAGAGCGCCGCTCTGGATCGCCGCGATCACGCCACGGGTGGTCGGGATGTTGAAGCGCTTGCCCACGCCGTAGCCACCGCCGGTCCAACCGGTGTTGACCAGGTAGACCTTGGAGCCGAAACCACGGATGCGCTTGATCAGCAGCTCCGCGTATACGCCAGCCGGACGCGGGAAGAACGGCGCGCCGAAACAGGTGGAGAAGGTCGACTTGATGCCGCCGCCCGAACCCATTTCGGTCGAACCGACCAGCGCGGTGTAACCGGACAGGAAGTGGTAGGCCGCCTGCTCTTCGCTGAGGATCGACACTGGAGGCAGTACGCCAGTCAGGTCGCAGGTCAGGAAGATGACAGCGTTCGGCTCGCCACCGAGGTTCTTCGGTGCGCGTTTTTCGATCAGTTCACGCGGGTAGGCCGCACGGCTGTTCTGGGTCAGGCTGCTGTCGGCGTAGTCGGCCTTCTTGTTGGCATCGAGCACGACGTTTTCCAGCACGGCGCCGTGCTGGATGGCTTTCCAGATGACCGGCTCGTTCTTCTCGGACAGGTCGATGCACTTGGCATAGCAACCGCCTTCGATGTTGAACACCACGCCCTCGCCCCAACCGTGCTCGTCGTCACCGATCAGGTAGCGGCTTTCGTCAGCCGACAGGGTGGTCTTGCCGGTGCCCGACAGGCCGAAGAACAGGGTCACGTCGCCCGCTTCGCCCATGTTGGCCGCGCAGTGCATCGGCAGCACGTCGACCGCCGGCAGCAGGAAGTTCTGCACCGAGAACATGGCTTTCTTCATTTCACCGGCGTAGCGCATGCCGGCGATCAGGACTTTCCTGGCCGCGAAGTTGATGATCACGGTGCCATCGGAGTTGGTGCCATCGCGCTCGGGCACGCACTCGAAGTCCGGCACGTTCAGGATCTGCCACTCGGCCTTGCCACCGGCGTTGTACTGGCCGGCTTCCGGGTTGATGAACAGGCAACGGCCGAACAGGTTGTGCCAGGCAGTGCCGGTGGTCATCTTGACCGGCAGGTAGTGTGCAGGGTCGGAACCTACATGCACGTGGGAAACAAAACGCTCGCGCTCGCCGACGAAGGCTTCGACGCGGTTCCACAGGGCGTCGAACTTGTCGGCCGGGAACTTGCGGTTGATCGGGCCCCAGGCGATTTCGTCCTGGGTGGAAGGCTCTTCGACGATGAAACGGTCTACCGGCGAACGACCGGTACGATGGCCGGTACGCACCACCAGCGCGCCGGTATCGGCGAGCTCACCTTCACCACGAGCCAGGGCTTCCTTGACCAGATCATCGACACTCAGATCGGTGTACACGGCATTGTTTGCTTGCGTCATGAAATTCCCCGTCGGCCGCTGGCCGAGTGCTCCAAACGTTTTGTAGTAGAAAGTCGCGCACTACTACCGTGAAAAAAGTGCGCCGGATTATGCCAGAAACGCCCAAAAAAAGTAGGGCCCTCCTGTCAGAACGCCTATTTTCCGGCGTTTGACAGGAGATTTACCTGCGCTGAAGCGTTTTAGTGACGAGTATCTGACGGGGTCTCGACCCCTGCGCCGGCAAACAACTGCGCAATATCAGCCGCATCGAACAGGTAACGCTGGTTGCAGAATTGGCAATCGATCTCGATTGCACCGCCCCGCTCGGCCACCAGTTGCTGGGCATCTTCCAGGCCCAGGCTGACCAGGGCGTTACCCGAGCGCTCGCGCGAGCAGCTGCAATGGAAGCGTAGCGGCTGGTTGTCGAACAGGCGCACCGCTTCCTCATGATAGAGGCGATGCAGCACGGTTTCGTTGTCCAGGCCGAGCAGTTCCTCGGCGGTCAGGGTGCTGGCCAGGGCGGTGATGTGCTGCCAGCTGGCGGCACGCTCCTCTTCATCCTTGATCCGGTCGGCAGGCAGTTGCTGCAGCAGCAGGCCGCGAGCACGTTGGCCATCGGCATTGAGCCAGAAGCGGGTACCGACCTGCTGGGACATGACGAAGTAGTTGGTGAAGCAGTCCGACAGGGTCGCGCCGTCAAGGTCGACGATGCCCTGGTAACGCTGACCCTTGACCGGGTCGACGGTCAGCGCCAGGACACCGTTGGGCATCAGGTCGGCCAGGCTTGCACCCGGCGCGATCCGATCCGCCTCGTAGCGGGCCAGCCCGCGAATCTCGCGCTCGCTGGAACACTCGACCATCAGCAACGGCACCGCGCCTTCGGAGCGTGCCTGAAGAATCAGCAGGCCGTCGAACTTCAAGGTGCCGACCAGCAGCGCGGCGGCGGCCATCAGTTCGCCGAGCAGTTGGGCCACCGGCTGCGGATAGGGGTGCTTGGCCAGGACTTCAGCGTAGCTGCGTTCCAGCGACACCAGTTCGCCACGCGTGTCGCTGTCATCGAAGATGAAGCGTTGGGTGTAATCGGTGTCTGGTAGATCTGACATAGGTTTCGATTCTGGAAGTAGGAATGAAGGTGTTCGACTCAGAGATTCTGAGCATTTTATGAACAAATCGGGGTTCTGACCACGCAACATGGGGGCGAATGCCTGTCAGTCAAGGATCAACGGGATTATTCGCCACCCGCCCCACGGAACTTGAACAGGTCGCGGCGCTGCTTCTTGGTCGGTTTGCCGTCAGTGGTCAACCCCAGGGCACCGGCCTTGCGCTGGGCCGCCTCGGCCTCGCGCCTGGCGACACTGGCGGCGGTCTCGGCATACAGCGCCTGCGCCTCAGGGGCGCCACGACGCACCACCGACAGCGCCTGGACCACCACGGTACGCTCATCGAAGCCGGTACGAATCAGCAGTTCGTCGCCGACCCGCGGCTCTTTCGAAGGCTTGCAGCGCTCGCCACGGCAATGCACCTTGCCGCTCTCGATCGCCGCCTTGGCCAGGGCGCGGGTCTTGTAGAAGCGGGCTGCCCACAACCATTTGTCGAGGCGAACCTTGTCGTCCTCTTCCGATTTCTGTGCCACGGGGATTCCTCAAACTGAAATATTGCTCAACTGTACTACCGTTGCCGTCGAAGCTGAATTTCCCCTCCCGGTCTAGAATGCCGGATGAGCCAGGGATATGTTCACGACCTTTAAAAAGTCGCACAGATATCTATCGCCATTTACCCATTATTCTGCGTGAATACCGCCATGACCGCTGCCTGGCGGCCCGAGCAGGTTTCTCACCGGTTGAGCACTTTGAAGACATTTGACCATTTGACCGTTGTGGGTCTGCGCGAGTGGGTCGCGCTCCCGGATCTGGGAGTCGCGGGCCTGCGGGCGAAGATCGACACCGGCGCCAGTACCTCCAGCCTGCACGCCACCGATATCGAGCCGTTCGAGCGCGACGGGGCGAAGTGGGTACGTTTCACCGCCCACCTGGGCACCGTGGTGCAGTTGCGCCATCGGCGCTGCGAAGCGCCGTTGCTGGCGATGAAGACCATCAAGAGTTCCAACGGCCATGCCCAGGCCCGTTATGTGATCGCCACCACCCTGGCCCTGGGCGACCGGGTCTGGCAGGTGCAGTTCACCCTCGCCTGCCGCAAGTCCATGCGCTATCGCCTGCTGCTCGGTTCCAAGGCCCTGGTCGACGGCCAACTGGTGGTCAATCCAGGCAGCAAATACGTTCAGGAAAAGCCGGTGTTCCCGGTTACTACTACCTCTGCCACAGGTGTTGCATGAAAATCGCTGTGCTGTCGCGTAATCCGCGTCTGTATTCCACTCGTCGCCTGGTCGAGGCCGGCGTCCAGCGTGGCCATGAAATGGTAGTGGTCGACACCCTGCGCGCCTATATGAACATCGCCAGCCACAAGCCGCAGATCCACTACCGCGGCAAACCGCTGGAAGGCTTCGACGCGGTCATTCCGCGAATCGGCGCTTCGGTGACTTTCTATGGCTGCGCGGTATTGCGCCAATTCGAGATGATGGGCGTCTTTCCGCTCAACGAATCGGTGGCGATCGCCCGCTCCCGGGACAAGCTGCGCTCGCTGCAACTGCTGTCGCGCCGCGGGATCGGCCTGCCGGTCACCGGCTTCGCCCACTCGCCGGACGATATCCCCGACCTGATCGAGATGGTCAACGGCGCCCCGCTGGTGATCAAGGTCCTCGAAGGCACCCAGGGCATCGGCGTGGTGCTGTGCGAGACGGCGACCGCGGCGGAATCGGTGATCGAGGCCTTCATGGGCCTCAAGCAGGACATCATGGTCCAGGAATACATCAAGGAAGCCGGCGGTGCCGATATCCGCTGCTTCGTAGTCGGCGACAAGGTGATCGCGGCCATGAAGCGCCAGGCCCGCCCTGGCGAATTCCGCTCCAACCTGCATCGCGGCGGCAGTGCCAGCCTGATCAAGATCACCCCGGAAGAACGCATGACCGCACTCAGCGCAGCCAAGGTGATGGGCCTCAGCGTGGCCGGCGTGGATATCCTGCGCTCCAATCACGGACCGCTGGTGATGGAGGTCAACTCGTCGCCGGGCCTGGAAGGGATCGAGACCACCACCGGCAAGGACGTGGCGGGCATGATCATCCAGCATATCGAGAAGAACGGCGGGCCGAACATGACCCGAACCAAGGGCAAGGGCTGAAACCCGCCCGGCAAACCGACGCGGGCTAAACTGCGTCGCGCGGAAGCATCAGCCCCAACGGCAACCGAACCCGCGCCTCGAGACCGCCACCGGACCGGTTGCGCAATTCGACATTGCCGCCGTGCATCGAGGCGATCCGCTTGACGATCGCCAGGCCCAGCCCGGTGCCCTTGCCGCCCCGGGCCTTGTCGCCGCGGGTGAACGGGTTGAAGATGCCCTCCAGCTCCGCCGGGTCGATACCCGCACCCCGGTCCATCACGCTCAGCACCACATAGGGTGCGTTGGTATCGCCAGACACGTAGGCAGCGACTTCCACCGCTTCCCCGGCATGGTTGAGGGCGTTGCCGATCAGGTTGTTCAACAGGCGTTTCATCGACACCCGCCGCAAGGGAAACGGCCGGATCGGCTGCAGGCGCATCTGCACCCGCTGTTCGTTCTGGTTGTAGGGCGCCACCACCTCGCGCACCAGGTCACTGAGATCCACCTCCTCCACCGACTCGTCGCGGCCGTCACGGATGAAGGCGAGGAACTGGTCGAGAATCGCGTCCATGTCCTCGATATCCCGCACCATGTCCTCGCTGAGTTCACTGTGGTCGTCCATCAGTTCCAGGGACAGGCGCAAGCGGGTCAACGGCGTGCGCAGGTCATGGGAAACTCCCGCCAGCATCAGTTCACGCTCGCGACCGGCCTGCTCGACATCCTCGGCCATCTGGTTGAAGGCGCTGTAGACCTCGGTCATTTCGCTGGGTGTGTCGCTGATCGGCAGGCGTACGCTGCGTCCCTGGCCCAGTTGCCGTGCGGCGAAAACCAGGCGCTTCAGCGGCTGGTTGAGCTGGCTGACGAAGATCCAGGCCGACGCCGTCGACAACAGCCCGATGGCCAGGAACCAGCCCAGCACGCTCCAGATCTTCTGCCCGCGCAACGGATGCGGATACAGCGGCACTTTCAGCCAACCCGCGCCCAGGCTCGGCGCCCGTACCCACAAGGCCGGCGGCGCATGCATGCGCAGGCGAACCTCGGTGTCGGCCCCCAGCTCGGCCTGCATCTGGCGCTGGTAGATCTCGCTGTACGGCCAGTGCTGCTCGCCCTCCGGCACCCCACCGCTGACCACGCGGATCAGCCCCGCCGCATCGGCGATCTTGTCGCGATCGTCCTCGTCGGCCGCCCAGTAGGCACGTAGGGTCAACGCCACGCCGTGGCTGTATTGGCGATCGACCAGCACGTCCTCGTTCATCAGCAGGTAGACCAGGGTCAGCGCCTTGGAAAACAGCACCACGATGAGCACCAGCCAGAGGGTGCGCGAGAAGAAGCTTTGGGGGAACCAGAGAGGGGTCTTCATAAATACAGCCGCTACATACTTTGCAGGAGCGAGCAGGCGGGCTCGCACAATTGCGGATCGCGACTTGCCCGGACGGCTTGCGCACGCCCGGGCACTTCGCTCCTACAAATCACCGGTCACTTGGTCGCGGTGCCGTCCGGCACGAACACGTAGCCCACACCCCAGACGGTCTGGATATAGCGCGGTTTGGACGGATCCGGCTCGATCATGCGACGCAGGCGGGAAATCTGTACGTCGATGGAACGCTCCAGTGCATCCCACTCGCGGCCACGGGCCAGGTTCATCAGCTTGTCGCGGGTCAGCGGTTCGCGGGCATGCATCACCAGTGCCTTGAGCACCGCGAATTCGCCGGTGGTGAGCATGTGCACCTCGTCACCGCGCTTGAGTTCGCGGGTGGCGAGGGACAGCTCGTAGTCGCCGAAGGTGACGCTTTCGTCCTCGCTGCCCGGGGCGCCCGGAACCGGCGCGGCCTGGCGGCGCAGCACGGCCTTGACCCGCGCCATCAGTTCATCGGGGTTGAACGGCTTGGCCAGGTAGTCGTCGGCCCCCAGTTCCAGGCCCTTGATCCGGCTCAGTTCGTCGCCCTTGGCGGTGAGCATGATGATCGGCACCTGGTTGTTCGCCGCACGCAGGCGACGGCAGGCCGTCAGGCCGTCTTCACCCGGCAGCATCAGGTCGAGGACCACCAGATTGAACACTTCACGGGCCAGCAGACGATCCATTTGCTCGGTGTTGGCCACCGCGCGGGCGCGATAGCCCTTGCTGGTGAAAAAACGCTCCAGCAGGCTGCTCAGCCCCGGATCGTCGTCCACGATGAGGATTTTTTCGCCTTCAGCAGTTTGTGCAGTGCTGCTCATGGGTTGCTCCTTTGATCTCGGCGCGCATTATGGGGCCAGCGGCCCCCATGCGTATCCTGTGCATTGTTAGCAGATTTTTCCTCGACTACCAGCAAACAGCGCTTTATGCCTACACGCGCACAATCCCCCCAAGCCCGGAACGCTGGTTATAATGCCCCGCTTTCTGCGTCAGGCAACGTCTGATCATTGCTGTTCGAAGCCATCTTTTTTGCAACGGCTCACAGCAATGTGCTGATTTCCCGGGTCACAAGGTGCGCCTTTTTGATCCCAAACCAGGCTCGCCCGACAGGCCCAAAGGCCCGGCGCGCCTGATTTCACACTTTGTCAGGTGGTTTTATGGACAGCATCAACAGCCGCATCGCCGAAGAACTCGGCGTACGCCCACAACAGGTCGAAGCGGCCGTCGCCCTATTGGATGAAGGCTCTACCGTGCCTTTCATCGCCCGCTACCGGAAAGAAGTCACCGGCAGCCTGGATGACACCCAACTGCGGCATCTGGAAGAACGCCTGCGCTACCTGCGGGAACTCGACGAGCGGCGCGCCAGCATCCTCGCCAGCATCGAGGAACAAGGCAAGCTCACCCCAGCCCTGGCGCGTGACATCCAGCTCGCCGACACCAAGACCCGCCTCGAAGACCTGTACCTGCCGTACAAGCAGAAGCGCCGCACCAAGGGCCAGATCGCCCTGGAAGCCGGCCTCGGCGAGCTGGCCGACAGCCTGTTCAACGACCCGTCGCTGACCCCGGAAACCGAAGCCGCGCGCTTTGTCGATGCCGAAAAGGGCTTCGCCGACACCAAGGCCGCCCTCGAAGGCGCCAAGTACATCCTGATGGAGCGCTTCGCCGAAGACGCCAGCCTGCTGGACAAGCTGCGCAACTTCCTCAAGCAGGAAGCGATCATCAGTGCCCGCGTGGTGGCCGGCAAGGAAGAGGAAGGCGCCAAGTTCCGCGACTATTTCGAACACGACGAGCCGCTCAAGAGCATGCCGTCGCACCGCGCCCTGGCGATCTTCCGTGGCCGCAACGAAGGCATTCTCGCGGCCTCGCTGAAAGTCGGCGACGAGTTGCCGGGCACCCTGCACCCATGCGAAGGCATGATCGGCCAGCATGTCGGCATCCAGAACCAGAACCGCCCCGCCGACAAGTGGCTGGGCGAAGTGGTGCGCTGGACCTGGAAGGTCAAGCTCTATACTCACCTGGAAACCGACCTGCTCGGCGAGCTGCGCGATAGCGCGGAAACCGAGGCGATCAACGTCTTCGCCCACAACCTGCACGACCTGCTGCTGGCCGCGCCGGCCGGCCCGCGCGCGACCCTCGGCCTGGACCCCGGCCTGCGCACCGGCTGCAAGGTGGCCGTGGTGGACGCCACCGGCAAGCTGCTGGACCACACCACCGTCTACCCGCACGTGCCGCACAACAAGTGGGACCAGACCCTGGCCATCCTCGCCGCGCTGTGCGCCAAGCACTCGGTGGACCTGATCGCCATCGGCAACGGCACCGCCAGCCGCGAGACCGACAAGCTGGCCGCCGACCTGATCAAGAAGTACCCGGCCATGCGCCTGACCAAGGTCATGGTTTCCGAAGCCGGCGCTTCGGTCTACTCGGCCTCGGAACTGGCCGCCCGGGAATTCCCGGACCTCGACGTATCGATCCGTGGCGCGGTCTCCATCGCCCGCCGCCTGCAGGACCCGCTGGCCGAGCTGGTGAAAATCGACCCGAAATCCATCGGTGTCGGCCAGTACCAGCACGACGTCTCGCAACTGAAACTGGCCCGCGGCCTCGACGCGGTGGTCGAGGACTGCGTGAACGCCGTGGGCGTCGACGTGAATACCGCCTCGGTGGCCCTGCTGGCGCGGATCTCCGGCCTCAACACCACCCTGGCGCAGAACATCGTCAGCCACCGCGACGAGAACGGTGCGTTCAAGACCCGCGCCGCGCTGAAGAAAGTCCCGCGCCTGGGCGAAAAGACCTTCGAACAGGCCGCCGGCTTCCTGCGCGTGATGAACGGTGACAACCCGCTGGACGCCTCCGCGGTGCACCCGGAAGCCTACCCGCTGGTACAGCGCATCGCCGCCGAAACCGACCGCGACATCCGCTCGCTGATCGGCGACAGCGCGTTTCTCAAGCGCCTGGACCCGAAGAAGTTCACCGACGAGACCTTCGGCCTGCCGACCGTCACCGACATCCTCCAGGAACTCGACAAGCCGGGCCGCGACCCACGCCCCGAGTTCAAGACCGCGGCGTTCCAGGAAGGGGTCGAGGACCTCAAGGACCTCGAACTGGGGATGATCCTCGAAGGCGTGGTGACCAACGTGACCAACTTCGGCGCCTTCGTCGACATCGGCGTCCACCAGGACGGCCTGGTGCACATCTCGGCGCTGTCCGAGAAGTTCGTCAAGGACCCGCGTGAAGCGGTGAAGGCCGGCGACGTGGTCAAGGTGAAGGTCATGGAAGTCGACATCCCGCGCAAGCGCGTCGGCCTGTCGATGCGCATGAGCGACACCCCCGGCGAGAAGATCGACGGCGCCCGTGGTTCGCGCCCGGGCTCGGCCCCACGGCCGTCGCAGAACAACGCCCCGCGCAAGGAAACCGCAGCCCCGGCCAACAATGCCATGGCCTCGCTGTTCGCCAACGCCAAGCAGTTGAAGAAGCGCTGATGGAAATCCCTGACGGCCTGACCCAGAGCGCCTTCAGCGAACTGCTCGGCTGCCGCCTGCAACGCCTGGACACCGGCGTTGCCGAGGTGGCCCTGTCGCTGACGCCGCAACTGCGCAACCGCGGCAACGTGCTGCATGGCGGCGCGCTGTTCAGCCTGGTGGACATCACCATGGGCCTGGCCTGCTCGGCCACCCATGGCTTCGACCAGCGCAGCGCGACCATCGAGTGCAAGATCAACTACATGCGGGCGGTGGCCGAAGGCGACGTGTTGTGCACCGCCCGGGTCATCCACCCCGGCCGCCGTACCCTGGTGGTCGAGGCCGAGGTGCACCAGGGCGACAAACTTGTCGCGAAAGCACAAGGCACGTTCGCTGTTCTCTAGCTGTTACGTCTCGATTTGGGTTAATTTCGGCACTGCAAGCGCAGTGTCGGAATTTTCCTCCGGCGCCGCGCCCGACTCAGGGACGAAGTATCGGCGTTTTCTGACATTTACCAGGCGACAACGCCAGTTCTCAACTTCACCCTTGTAGACCGTCTTGCCCACCCCCATATTGGGGCGACCGACGCGTGAAGGAATCCAACTTGAGCGAACTTCTCAACCGCCGCCTGGCTCTGCTCGGCGAGCGCGACCACCTCTCCCTGCTCGAGCAGTGCCTGCACGGCATCGAGCGCGAATGCCTGCGCGTCACCCCCGAAGGTCGACTGGCGCAGACACCGCACCCGGAAGAACTCGGCTCGGCGCTGACCAACGAGCAGATCACCACGGACTATTCCGAGTCGCTGCTGGAGTTCATCACTCCGGCCCTGACCGACCCGGCCGACACCCTGGGCAGCCTGGACAGGATTCATCGCTTCGCCTACAGCAAGCTGGGCAACGAGTACCTGTGGAGTCCGTCGATGCCTTGCCCGCTGCCGGCCGAGGAAGACATTCCGATCGCCTATTACGGCACCTCGAATATCGGCAGGCTCAAGTACGTGTACCGCCAGGGCCTGGCCCTGCGCTACGGCAAGACGATGCAGTGCATCGCCGGGATTCACTACAATTTCTCGCTGCCGGAAAAGCTCTGGCCCCTGCTCAAGCAGGCCGAAGGTTTCACCGGCTCGGACCGTGACTACCAGTCGCTGGCCTATATCGCGCTGATCCGCAATTTCCGTCGCTACAGCTGGCTGCTGATGTACCTGTTCGGTGCCTCGCCAGCGCTGGATGCCGGCTTCCTGCGCGGCCGCGCGCATTCGCTGGAACAGTTCGACGCCGAAACGCTGTACCTGCCCTACGCCACCAGCCTGCGCATGAGCGACCTGGGTTACCAGAGCAACGCCCAGGCCGGCCTGACGCCGTGCTACAACGATCTCAACAGCTACACCGACAGCCTGCGCAAGGCGGTGGCGACACCCTACGCTCCCTATGTCGAAATCGGTACCCACAAGGATGGCGAGTGGGTCCAGCTCAACACCAACATCCTGCAGATCGAAAACGAGTACTACTCCAACATCCGCCCCAAACGCGTGACCTACACCGGCGAGCGGCCGATCCAGGCGCTGATGGCCCGTGGCGTACAGTACGTCGAGGTGCGCTGCCTGGATATCAACCCGTTCCTGCCGACCGGCATCGATCTGAACGAGGCGCGCTTCCTCAACGCGTTCCTGCTGTACTGCGCACTGAACGACAGCCCGCAGCTCGAAAACGGCGAGTGCGGCAATGCCACCGCGAATTTCCTCGCCGTGGTCAAGGAAGGCCGCCGTCCGGGCCTGCAACTGCAACGTGATGGCCAGGCGGTGGACATGAAGGAATGGGCCGCCGAGCTGCTGGAGCGGATCGCGCCGCTGGCGGCGTTGCTGGACCAGAGCCAGGGCGGCGATGATCACGCCAAGGCGCTGGACGAGCAGCGGGCGAAGATCAGGGATTCGTCCCTGACCCCATCGGCCCGGGTACTGGCGAGCATGACCGAACACAAGGAAAGCTTCGCCCAGTTCGCCATGCGCCAGAGCCTGGCCCATGCCGAGTCCTTCCGCAGCCAGCCGTTGACCAAGCAGGAGCAGACCGCGTTCGAGGAAAGCGCCCGCCAGTCGCTGGTACAGCAGCTGGAGCTGGAGCAGAACGAGGTCGGCGATTTCGATGTGTTCGTCGGCTCCTACCAGGCGAGCATCCTGGCGATCAGCAACTGAGCCGGCGCCGACAGGCCTGACGCTTTCGCGGGCAAGCCCCGCGAATAGGCCCTCAAGCGCTACCCAAGGGCTCGGAGGGTCAGAGCGCCTTCTCGAAGATCTTCGAGTTACGCTGATAGTTGTACAACGACGCCCGCGCGCTCGGCAGGCGCTCGACGCTGCTCGGGGCGAACCCGCGCTCGCGGAACCAGTGCGCCGTCCGGGTGGTGAGGACGAACAGGGTCTTGAGCCCCAGCGCCCGCGCCCGGGTCTCGATACGCTCGAGCAGCTCGTCGCCACGCCCGCCATGGCGGTACTCCGGATTCACCGCCAGGCACGCCAGCTCACCCGCCTCCGAATCGGCAATCGGGTACAACGCCGCACAGGCGATGATCATCCCTTCACGCTCGACCACACTGAACTGCTCGATCTCGCGCTCCAGCACCTCGCGCGAGCGCCGCACCAGGATGCCCTGCTCTTCCAGCGGGCTGATCAGGTCGAGCAAACCGCCAACATCCTCGATCGCCGCTTCGCGAACCCGCTCGAACTGCTCCTGGGCCACCAGCGTACCGCCGCCGTCACGGGTGAACAGTTCGGTCAGCAGCGCGCCATCTTCGGCGTAGCTGACGATATGGCTGCGGGCCACGCCGCCACGGCAGGCCTCGGCCGCCGCATCGAGCAATTCGGCCTGGTAATCACTGCCCAGGCGTTGCAGATGCGCCGGAACCTGTTGCGGGCGCAATTCGCGGACCAGGTGGCCATCTTCATCGATCAGGCCATGATCGGCACCGAACAACAGCAGCTTTTCCGCCCCCAGGTCAATCGCCGCGCGGGTCGCGACGTCTTCGCAGGCCAGGTTGAAGATTTCCCCGGTGGGCGAGTAGCCCAGCGGCGACAGCAGCACGATGGAGCGCTCGTCGAGCAGGCGGTTGATGCCCTTGCGGTCGACCCGGCGCACTTCGCCGGTGTGGTGATAGTCGACACCTTCCAGCACGCCGATCGGTCGCGCCGTCACCAGGTTGCCGCTGGCCACACGCAACCGCGAGCCCTGCATCGGCGAGGCCGCCATGTCCATGGACAGACGCGCCTCGATAGCGATACGCAACTGGCCAACCGCGTCGATCACGCACTCCAGGGTGGCCGCGTCGGTGATACGCAGGCCGCGATGGTAGTGCGGGGTCAGGCCGCGTGCGGCCAGGCGGCTTTCGATCTGCGGGCGCGAGCCGTGGACCAGCACCAGGCGCACCCCGAGGCTGTGCAGCAGCACCAGGTCGTGGACGATATTGCCGAAGTTGGGGTGCTCGACACCGTCGCCGGGCAGCATGACGACAAAGGTGCAATCGCGGTGGGCATTGATATAGGGAGAGGCGTGGCGAAGCCAGTTAACGTATTCGGGCATGACCTGAACCTGTATAAAAAACAGCCAATGAAAAAGGGGTGCAACGTGAAAACGCACAACGGGCTGTTGGTTATCGTCGGAACAGGCTTGGCGACACGCGGGCTCTCCTTACTCGGTAATGAATGGTTTGGCCTGGCATTTAACGCAAGCTCGGGGCCGGGCTCAAGCAATAATGTTCAATCAGTTCGCGCAACAGCTGTACGGTAGGCTGCAAACGTGACATTTCGAGGAATTCTCCCGGCTGGTGCGCACAATCGATATCGCCGGGGCCCAATATCAGGGTCTCGCAGCCAAGGCGCTGAAGATAAGGCGCTTCGGTACCGAACGCCACCGCTTGCGCGCGGTGACCGGTGAGTTTTTCGGCGATGCGTACCAGTTCGGCATCGGCCACCTGCTCGAAGGGCGGCACCTCGGGGAACAGCGGCGCATAGTCGATCTTCACCTGGTGCCGCGCAGCCAGCGGCTCAAGCTTGCCGCGGATCGCCGCGCGCAGTACGCCCGGGTCCATGCCCGGCAGCGGTCGCAGGTCGAATTCCAGGGCACACTGGCCGCAGATGCGGTTGGGGTTGTCGCCACCGTGAATGCAGCCCAGGTTCAGGGTCGGCTGTGGCACGGTGAATTGCGGGTTGTTGTACTCGCGCTGCCACTGCCCGCGCAGGCCACGCAGCTCGCCGATCACATCGTGCATGGCTTCGAGGGCGCTGTGGCCCAGGCTCGGGTCCGACGAGTGGCCGCTGCGGCCGAGGATGTCGATGCGCTCCATCATCACGCCCTTGTGCAGGCGAATGGGCTTGAGCCCGGTCGGCTCGCCGATCACCGCCGCACGGCCCAGCGGCCGCCCGGCCTCGGCCAGGGCACGGGCGCCGGACATCGAGCTTTCCTCGTCGCAGGTCGCCAGGATCAGCAGCGGCTGCTTGAACGGCTGCTCGAGCAGCGGCCGCACCGCCTCGATGATCAGGGCGAAGAATCCCTTCATGTCGCAACTGCCCAGGCCGACCCAACGGCCGTCGATCTCGCTGAGCTTGAGCGGGTCGGTCTGCCACAGCGCTTCGTCGAACGGCACGGTGTCGCTGTGCCCGGCCAGCACCAGGCCGCCGGGACCACTGCCGAAGCTGGCGAGCAGGTTGAACTTGCCGGGGCTGACCGGCTGGATATCGCAGTTGAAGCCCAGGTCGCTCAACCAGCCGGCCAGCAGGTCGATCACCGGGCGGTTGCTCAGGTCCAGCGCCGGCTGGGTACAACTGACGGAAGGAACTGCAATCAGCGCAGCGAACTGATCTTTCATCGACGGCAAAGGCATTGCGCTGACTCCCGGACTCCAAGGCGAAGCCCATCATAGAGCCATCCGGCGGCCGGAATAAACCGCCACGACGCGTGCGACCCGCTTGTCCTGTACACTGCATCCCCCAAGGCGGCCACTCTTCTCCCCGGCCGCACTCCCGATCCTGGATTTTCCGGCCATGCAGAAAGAAACCGAAATCAAACTCCGCGTCAGCCGCGAAACCCTCGCCGCCCTGCGCGAGCACCCGCTGTTGAAGAAGCGCAACAAGAGCGGCTGGGAACGTCGTGAACTGATGAACCAGTATTTCGACACCCCCGAACGCGACCTGGCCAAGGCCAAGGTCGCCCTGCGCCTGCGCCGTGACGGCGACGACGTGATCCAGACCCTCAAGACCCGCGGCCAGAGCATCGCCGGCCTGTCCGAGCGCAACGAGTACGACTGGCACCTGGCCAAGGCCAGGCTGGACCTGAAAAAGCTCGATGGCGAATGCTGGCCGGCGCAACTGGCCGAGCTGGACAAGAAAACCCTCAAGCCGATCTTCACCACCGATTTCGTTCGCGAGCGCGCCGAGATCGCCTGGGGTCGTGGCAAATCGAAAGTGGTGATCGAGGCGGCGCTGGACCTCGGTTCCGTCATCGCCGGCAAGCAGAAGGAGGAAATCTGCGAGCTGGAACTGGAACTGCGCGAAGGCGAGCCCGAGGCGCTGCTGGAACTGGCCGCCGAACTGGCCGAGAAGCTGGCGCTGATGCCCTGCGATATCAGCAAGGCCGAACGCGGCTACCGGCTGTTCGACGCCAACAGCTACTCGCTGAGCCTGCCGACGCCGCAACTGACCGCCGAGACCTCGGTGGACGACGCCTTCACCGCGCTGGCCTGGCACCTGCTCGGCAGCAGCCAACGGCTGGCCGAGCAGTACCGTTTCAACGGCCACTGGCGCCTGCTGCAGGACTGGCTGCAACAGTTGATCGAACTGCGGGCGCTGGTCGGCAGCCTCGGTCAGGTGGCACCACGGCAATCGACCAGCGAACTGCGCAAGGCCCTGGACGCGTTGCTGGAAGACTGGCGCCCGCTGGTCAATGCCGGTATCGAAGACGAGGACGTGCGCAAGGCCGCACCGGAGCAGTTCCTCGAAGAGCTGGAGGATGTGCGCTGGGGCCAGTTCTCCCTGAACACCTCGCGCTGGCTGCTGGCCCGCAGCTGGACGGTCGAACGCCCCAACCGCGGCAACCGCCAGGGCGCCGCGCAGTTGCAGAGCTGGTTGCCCCGCCTGCTGGCCGACGAAGCCGTGGCGCTGCAATTGGGCCGCTACCAGCAACAGCCGGAAGACCTGGCCGAGCAACTGCCACGCATCGAGCGTATCCAGGCCTGGCTGCACCTGGCCCGTGGCGTGTTGGAACTGCCGGAGCTGGATCGCCTGTTCGGCGAGCTGAACAAGCTGGCGCAACTGGCGGAGCTGGATATCAGCGATGAAGTACTGGAAGCACGGGTCCAGCAGGCGCTGACCGTGTCCCAGGGCCGTGCCTGGAAAGCCCTGTCGCGCCTGTAACAGCAGCGCCATCGTGCAGGAGCAGGGCTTGCCCGCGAAGAGGCCATCAAGGTCGCCTATATCTCGCGAGCAGACTCGGCACCTGCGCTTTCCAGCAAAAATTCCTTGCAGCGGAAAATCTGGTCTACATTTGAACCTGACCAGCGCGATAAAACCTTCAGGAACATTGCCAAGTCCCTCGGGTTCTATCGACAAGCCACACAGGCGACACCTTTAAGAACACCATCGTTTGCCAAACGGCACGCAGTACGACGGCATTGTGTGATTAGCCGTATCTGTCCCCTTTCAAGTTCTTCTGGAATGGTACGGATACTGTCATGCAGCCTTCAGACGACGATGATGTCAGAAACCTGATGCGCAAGTTCGGGGCCAGCACCGACCGCTATCGGGAAATCGAGGTGGCCCGGGCTTTCACCGAAAAGCCTCTCCCCGCACCCAGCCCACCGCCTCCAGCGCCAACACCCGCCGAAACGCCAAGCCTGGCGGTGCCTCCCGCAGTCGCCGACCCGGCCTCGTCGCCCTCCCTGCGCACGCTGCTCACCGATCTCGCCCGGCAGCGCCAGGCCCAGGCCGAGCAACACCGGCAGACGCCGGTCATGCCCCACGTCGCGGCACGGATTGTCGCGGTGGTCTCGACTCGTGGCGGCGTGGGCCGCAGCACCCTGGCCAGCCTGCTGGCGATCCTGCTCAACAGCGCCGACCGCCAGGCCGTGGTCCTCGAACTCGACCCGCAGAACGCCCAGCATCGGCACCTGGGCATCCTTCCCCAGGCCGCCGGGATCTGCCGCGCCAGCCTGGAGCAGCGCAGTTGGCAGGAGCTGGCCCAGACCGGCTACGCCAGCACCCGGCTGCTGCCCTTCGGCGAAAGCGAACCGCAGCAATTGCATGGCCTCGAACGCCAACTCGAGGACGACCCGCTCTGGCTCGCCCGGCACCTGGCGCCCCTGCACCTGGGCCGGCACGACACGCTGATCATCGATACCCCGGCCGGCAGCAGCGTGTTCCAGGAACAGGCCCTGCACATGGCCGACCTGATCGTCGCCGTGGTCCGACCCGATGCCGCCTCCCATGCCGCACTGGAACACCTGGTCAACACCCTCGCCCCGCACCTGGGCGGCGAGCGGCCCGCCAGCTGCCGGTTCGTGATCAACGGCGTGGACAGCTCCCATGCGCTGTCCGTGGACATCGCGCAGATCCTCGAAAACCAGCTCAAGCCCCAGCTGCTCGGCACCGTCGCCTGGGACGACGCCATCTCTGAGGCCCTGGCCTACGAATGCAATCCGTTCGAACAGAGCGCCGACGCCCGCGGCTGCCAGGACATCCTGGCCATCGCCGACAAACTCTACGACCAACTGGAGCCACGCCTGCCATGACCCTCGAACGCCGCGTCGAACGTCTGCTCGGCACCAGCTTCAGGCGCGCCCGGCAATGGCCGGAGCGCCTGCGCCGGGTACTCCTGTGGATCGCTGTGCTGCTCTGCGCGGTGGTGCTTGCCGGGGTCATCAGCGCGCCGGCCAGCCTGTCCCGGCAGGCCCTGCTCGGCCTGCTGCTGGTGATTGCGGCGCTGCTGCTGCGGCGCTTCGAGGGGCGCCTGCCGATCATCGCGATGATCAGCCTGTCGCTGATCGCCTCGCTGCGCTACATGTACTGGCGCCTGAGCGAAACCCTGCAGCTGGAAAACTTCCACGACACCCTGTTCGGCTACACCCTGGTGGTGGCCGAACTCTACGCCCTGGTGGTGCTGGTGTTCGGCTACGTGCAGACCGCCTGGCCGCTGCGGCGCCGGCCGATCCTGCTCGACCAGGCCCCCGAGCAATGGCCCAGCGTCGACGTGTTCATCACCACGGTCAACGAGTCGCTGGAGATCGTCAAGGTCACGGTGTTCGCCGCCCAGGGGCTGGACTGGCCCGAGGACAAGCTCAGGGTCCATGTGCTGGACGACGGCCACCGCGAGGAGTTTCGCGAGTTCTGCGAAAGCGTCGGTGCCCACTACCTGACCCGCGACAACAACCTGCATGCCAAGGCCGGCAACTTCAACGCCGCGCTGCGGGTGACCCACGGCGAGTACATCGCCGCCTTCGACGCCGACCACGTGCCGTCGCGCTCCTTCCTGCAGATCGCCATGGGCTGGTTCCTCAAGGATCCCCGGCTGGCGATGCTGCAGACCCCGCACTGTTTCTTCTCGCCCGACCCGTTCGAGAAAAATCTCGATACCTGGCACTCGGTGCCCAACGAGGGCGAGCTGTTCTACGGCCTGGTGCAGGACGGCAACGACCTGTGGAACGCGGCGATGTTCTGCGGCTCCTGTGCGCTGATGCGGCGGGCACCGCTGGAGGCCGTCGGTGGCATGGACGAAACCACCCTGACCGAAGACGCCCACACCTCGCTCAAGCTCAACCGTGCCGGCTACAACACCGCCTACCTGGCCCTGCCACAGGCGGCCGGCATGGCCACCGAGAACCTGTCGCGACATATCAACCAGCGCATCCGCTGGGCCCGCGGCATGACCCAGATCTTCCGCACCGACAACCCCATGCTCGGCCGCGGGCTGACCCTCGGCCAGCGCGTCTGCTACACCAACGCCATGCTGCACTTCTTCTACGGCTTCCCGCGCATGGTGTTCCTCACCGCGCCCCTGGCCTATCTGATTTTCGGCGCGCAGATCTTCCACGCCGCACCGCTGATGGTCGCCGCCTACGCGTTCCCGCACCTGCTGCTGGCCAACCTGACCAACTCGCGCATCCAGGGCCGGTTCCGCCATTCGTACTGGAACGAGGTCTACGAGACGGTGCTGGCCTGGTACATCCTGCCACCGGTGCTGATGGCGATGATCCGGCCACGCTCCGGGCACTTCAACGTCACCGACAAGGGCGGCGACCTGCATCCCGAGTTTTTCGACTGGAAGATGGCCCGCCCCTACATCGTACTGCTGCTCCTGAACATCGCCGGGGTGCTGTTCGGCCTCTACGACTACATCGGTGCCGACGACACCACCGACATCACCGTCCTGCTCAACCAGGTCTGGGCGCTGTACAACGTCATGGTGACCAGCGCAGCCCTGGCGGTCGCCAGCGAGAGCCGGCAGATCCGCAGCGAGCCGCGGGTCGAGGCGCAACTGCCGGTCAGCCTGCAACTGGCCGACGGCAGGCAGTGGCAGAGCACCACCGAGGATTTCTCGCAACATGGCCTGGGGCTCCGGCTCGCGCAGGGACAATCGATCCCGCGCGGCGAACGCCTGCGGGTCTCGCTGTTCCGCCATGCCCAACACTACGACTTCGACGGCACCGTGGTTTCCAGCCAGGGCAGCACCATCGGTATCCAGTTCGACCCCATGACCCTGCGTCAGCAAAGCGACCTGGTCCACCTGACCTTCGCCCGTGCCGACACCTGGGCCATGAACTGGGGCAGCGGCAAACCGGACTCGCCCCTCGCGGCCCTGCGAGAAGTCAGCACCATCGGCCTGCACGGCATTGCCGAACTGCTCAAGGCCAGCGTACGCCTGTTGCCCACGCTGCCCATCGCCCGCCGCCACTCCTCCTCCACCGCCGCCCTGGACACGCCATGACCACGACCTCCTCCGTTGGCAGCGCGGGACGCTGCACCCGTTATGCCCTGGCTCTGCTGGCCTGTTGCAGCCTGCTCCCCGACACCGGCAGGGCGCTCTCGCAAGCCGAGGTCCATGGCAACACGGCGGCCGCTCAGCCCCAGACGAACCCGGGCAACAGCTACAGCCTGACGTTCAAGCAGCTGGGACGTCGCGACCCGATGTACCTCAAGGGGGTCGAGTCCACTGACAGCGCCGACTTCGGCATCCGCGCCGACCAGGTCGTCACCGGCGTGCAACTGGTGCTGCGCTTCAGCTATTCGCCCTCCATGCTGCCCGACCTGTCGCAGCTCAACGTGCTGGTCAACGACAAGGTCGCCGCCAGCCTGCCGCTGCCCAGGGAAGAGGCCGGCAAGGACCTGGAAAAGGTGGTCGAGATTCCGGCACGGCTGATCACCGACTTCAACCGGATCGACCTGCAACTGATCGGCCACTACACCATGCAGTGCGAAGACCCGCTGCATTCGAGCCTGTGGGCCAGGGTCAGCAATGACAGCCAACTGAACATCCAGTACTCGCCGATCGCCCTGAAGAACGACCTGGCCCTGCTGCCGGCGCCGTTCTTCGATCGCCACGATGCCCGGCCGCTGACGCTGCCGTTCGTCTTCGACACGGCCCCGGGCCTCGCCAAACTGGAAGCGGCCGCCGCGCTGTCATCGAAGTTCGGCGCGCTGGCCAGCTACCGCACCGCGACCTTCCCCGCCAGCGTCGGCCAATTGCCGGCCAAAGGCAGTGCCATCGTGCTGGCGACCCGTCGCGAGGCGCTGCCCCTGGGCGAACTGTCGGGCAACCCGGCCACCGGCCCCAGCGTCACCATGATGACCAACCCCAACGACCCCTACGGCAAGCTGCTGGTGATCAGCGGCCGCAACGACGCCGAACTGAAGACCGCCGCCCTCGCCGTCGCCCTGGGCAGCAAGGCCCTGTCCGGCGCGACCGCGCTGATCGATCGCCTGGACCCGGTACCGGCCCGGCTGCCCTACGATGCGCCCAACTGGCTGCCGGCCGACCGGCCGGTGAAGCTCGGCGAGCTGGTGGACGCTCAGCAGTTGCATGTCTCCGGCTACAACCCGCGGGAAATCATCGTGCCGCTGCGCCTGCCGCCGGACCTGTTCGAGTGGCGTAACCGCGGCGTGCCGCTGCAGCTCAAGTATCGCTACACCCCGCAGCAGTTCTCGACCAATTCGGCGCTGCTGGTGCACCTCAACGACCACCTGATCCGCTCCATGCAGCTGCCGTCGATCGCCAACCTGAACGGCGAACCCCAGTGGCTGGAATGGCTGAAGACCGACGACAGCCTGCCCCGCGAAGCGAGCATGTTCCTGCCGCTGGACATCTCCACCTTCAAGGCCCAGCTGCAACTGCGCTACATGTACGACTACGTCAAGCAGGGCGAATGCCGCGACGTCATCGTCGAGGACATGCGCGGCCAGATCGAGCCGGACTCGACCCTCGACCTCAGCGGCCTGGATCACTACACGCCGATGCCCGACCTGGCCAAGTTCCGCGACAGCGGCTTCCCCTTCACCCGCCTCGCCGATCTCGCGGAAACCGCCGTGGTCATGCCCGACAACCCGGGCCCGGAAGTACTGAGCGCCTACCTCACGGTGTTCGGCCGCTTCGGCGACTCCACCGGCTACCCGACCACCGGCGTCCAGGTGATCCAGGCCCGCGACATCGACACGGTCAGCGACAAGGACATGCTGGTCCTGGCCGCCGGCGGTGACCAGCCGCTGCTCAAACGCTGGGCCGAGGCACTGCCGGCGCGCAGCGAAAGCAGCCATCACTTCTTCGACCTGAGTGACCTGGCCCTGCGCATCCACGACTGGTTCAGCCCCGACAGCGAGGCGGCGATCCGCAGGACCCGCACCGCCCTGGCCTGGTCGGGCAGCGGCACGCCCTACATGGCCGGTTTCGAATCGCCACTCAAGGGCGGGCGCAGCGTGGTGGTGATCGCCAGCAGCGAGCCGGCCCGGCTGCAAGAGGTGACAGCGGCGATGATCGGCGGCGACGACTACAAGGATCAGATCCAGGGCCGCCTGGCGGTGGTCCAGGACAAACAGGTCACCAGCCTGACCGCCGACCAGCCGTACTACGTCGGCCACCTGGGCTGGTTCCGGCATCTGCAGCTGCTGTTGTCGCGGCATGTCGGCTGGCTGCTGTTCAGCGTCCTGCTCGGCTTTGTCCTGCTCTGCGCGCTGATCTTCCTCGGCCTGCGTGCCCAGGCCAAGCGGCGGTTGTCATGAGCCGGCTGGCGAGGCGCACGCACCTGCGCCGCAGCCTGCCGCTGGCGCTGCTGCTCGCCCTGGCCGGCACGGCGGCACGAGCCGCCGATGACCCACAGGTCCAACTGATCGAGCAGGGCCGCTACTGGCAGGCCCAGCACAATCCCGACCGGGCCATGGATGCCTGGAACAAACTGCTGCTGCTCGCCCCGGACCAGCCCGAGGCCCTCTATGGCCTGGGCCTGGGCAACGTGCAGCTCAAGCGTCCGGACGAGGCCCGCCAGTACCTCGCCCGCCTGCAGGCGCTGGTACCGCCGCCACGCCAGGCGCAACAACTGGAGCAGGACATCGCCCTGGGCAACGACGAACAGGCGCAGTTGCTGGCCCGCGCGCGAAAACTGGTCGACGGCAACCAGTACGACGACGCGGTGAAGGTCTACCGGCAACTGTTCAATGGACGCCAGCCGCAGGGCGACCTGGCCCGCGAGTTCTACTTCCTGCTGGGCTACACCCGTGGCGGCGAACAGGAAGCCCGCAACGGGCTCGAACGGCTGCTGCGCGAACACCCCGACGACCGTGCCGCGGCACTGTTCCTGGCCAAGCACATGGTGCGCAACCTCGACACCCGCGCCGAAGGCATCCGTCGCCTGGCCGTACTGGCCAGGGACAAGGATGTCGGTAGCGACGCCAATGAGACCTGGCGCTTCGCCCTGACCTGGATCGGCCCGCCGGCACCGGCGCAGGTGCCGCTGTTCGAGCAGTTCCTCGCCACCCACCCGGACGACCGGGAAATCCGCGAGTTGATGAACAAGGGCAAGACCCTCACCCGCAGCAACACCAGCACCGCGAAAGCTGCGGCCTGGCGCCGCGACCCACAGGACGCCCGCGGCCTGCAGGCCCTCGAGGCCGGCGACCTGGCCGCCGCCGAGCAGGCGTTTCAGGCGCGCCTCCAGGAAAAACCCGACGACCCCGACGCACTCGGCGGCCTGGGCATCGTGCGGCAGAAACAGGAGCGCCTGGACGAAGCCGAGGACCTGCTGGTCCGGGCCACCCGCCAGCCCGGCGGACAGCCCTGGCGACAGGCGCTGGACAACGTGCGCTACTGGCGGCTGATGGCCGGCGCGAGCGCGGCCCAGAAAGCCGGGCGCCAGGACCAGGCGCGCCAGATGATCGAGCAGGCCGCCCGCCAGAACCCCGGGCAATCGTCCAGCCAGGTGGCGCTGGCCAACCTGCAGGCGCAGGACGGCCAACTGGCGAAGGCCGAGGCCGCCTACCGGCGAATCCTCGCCAGCCACCGCGACGACCCCCAGGCCCTCAACGGCCTGATCGCGGTATTGGCGCAGCAGGGCAAGGCCGATGAGGCGCTCAAGCTGATCGACTCGCTGTCAGCGACGGCCCAGGCCCGACTGAACGCCGAGGTGTCGGTCCGTTCGCTGCGCGCCACCCAGGTGGCCCGGGTAGCCGAACAACGCGGCGACCTGAGGGCCGCCGAACAGGCCTACCGGCAGGCACTCGCGGATGACCCCGGCAATGCCTGGACACGCTTCGCCCTGGCGCGGATCTACCTCGGCCAGGGCCGCACCCAGGCTGCCCGGGAGCAGATCAATGACCTGCTCAAGCGCCACCCCGATCAGCCCGACGCGCTCTACACCCGCAGCCTGCTGGCGGCGCAACTGGGCGAGTGGCAGGACGCCCAGGCCAGCCTCGCGCGTATCCCTGCGGCGCGGCGCAGCCGCGAAATGGACGAGCTGGGCAAGGAAATCGCCCTGCACGTGCAGACCGACGCCGCCGTCGCCAACCTCCGGCGTGGCCAGCAGCACGAGGCCCAGGCCCTGCTCGCCCGCAGCCAGGCCCTGACCGAGGGCAGGCCCGAGCGCGTGGCGATCCTGGCTGCGGCCTACCTCGATGCCGGCCAGCCACAACAGGGCGTGGCGCTGATGCGCGACCTGGTGGAGCGCTCACCCAACCCCGCCAGCAAGCTGCAATTGCTCTACGCCGACATCCTGTTCAAGGCCGACCAGGACAACGACGCCGCCGACATCCTGCGCAACCTGCAGGAGACACGCCTGAGCGACAGCGATCGCCGACATTACGCCTCCCTGGTGAAGCTGTACCGCATCCGGCAGGCCGACCAGTTGCGCGAGAAAGGCAACCTGGTGGCCGCCTACGACTTGCTCAAGCCGATCCTGCGCCAATCACCGCGCGATCCCCAGGCGAACGCGGCCCTGGCGCGGCTGTACAGCGCCAGCGGCAACAACGCCAAGGCCATGGCGCTGTACCAGCCGCTGCTGGAAAACGATCCGCGCAATGCCGACCTGCAACTGAGCGTCGCCAGCCTGGCCGCCCAGGCCCACGACAACGCGCGGGCGGAAAAGGCCCTCAAAAGCGCCCTGGTCCTCAAGCCGGGCGTGCCCAAGGTGCTGACCAGCGCCGCCGACACCTATCGCGCCATGGGCAAGAGTTCCGAGGCCGCCGACCTGCTGCGCCAGGCCGTGGCCATCGAGGGCAGCCAGCGGCGCGCCAACCCGGCGCTCGACAGGGCGGACAGCGACGGCGACAACCCCTTCCTCGACCTGCCGGGACAACCCCGCCGGGCCGCGGTCCGCAGTGAGGACCCGTTGCGTTCCGGCAATGAGTCGGCCGAGAGCATGCCGCCCGATCCGTCCCTGGCACCCTCACGCTATGAAAGCGCCGATAGTCTTCTGGACGACGATCCGGCACCGGCCGGCAATCCCTTCGCCGCCGGCCGCCGTGCAGGCGAAGCCGCGCAGCAGGATCTGAGTCCGGCGCAGCTGGCGCTGAACGAAATTCTCCAGGAACGCAGCGCCTATGTCGCCCAGGGCCTGAGCGTGCGCAGCAACAATAACGAGTCGGGCCTGAGCAAGCTGACCGATGTCGAGGCACCGTTCGAAGCCAACCTGCCGGCCGGTGACAATCGGGTCGCGTTGCGGGTGACCCCGGTCTCGCTGCACGCCGGCAGCGCCCACGACTACAGCCTCAGCCGCTTCGGCAGCGGCCTGCCCAGCGGCTCCCCCGGCTCGCAGCAGGCCAATGGCGTCGGGCTGGCGGTCGCCGTGGACAGCCCGCCCCACGGGATCAAGGCGGACATCGGCGTCAGTCCCGTGGGCTTCACCTACAACACCGTGATCGGCGGCATCAGCCTGGAACAGCCGTTGGTCTCCAGCCCGAACATGCACTACAGCATCGCCCTTTCGCGGCGGCCGGTCACCGACAGCCTGACCTCCTTCGCCGGCGCGAAGGACCGCCGCACCGGCATCAGCTGGGGTGGCGTGACGGCCAACGGCGGGCGCGCGCTGCTCGGCTACGACGATCAGGAAGTCGGCCTGTATGGCTATGGCGCCCTGCACAAGCTGGTCGGCCACAACGTCGAGGACAACACCCGCGCCGAACTGGGCGGCGGCCTCTACTGGTACCTGGAGAACCAGCCCGACGAGAAGCTGACCGTGGGCCTGAGCACCATGGTGCTGTCCTATGAAAACAACCAGGGCTTCTTCACCTACGGCCACGGCGGCTACTTCAGCCCGCAGACGTTCTTCTCCGTGGCGGTGCCGGTCAATTGGTCGCAGCGCTCCGAGCGCTTCAGCTATCGGCTCAACGGCGCGCTGGGGGTGCAGTACATCAACCAGAAAGGCGCCGACTACTTTCCCGGACACCGCGCCGAACAGGCTGCCAACGACCTCAAGTACCCCGGCAAGAGCAGTACCGGGGTCGGCTACAACCTGAACGCGGCGGGCGAATATCGGCTCGGTTCGAACCTGCTGCTGGGCGGCGAGCTGGGTGTGGACAACGCCCAGGATTACCGCCAGGTCACCGCCGGGCTGTACCTGCGCTACCTGTTCGAGAAGATCAGCGGGCCGATGGCCCTGCCGGTCAGCCCGTACCGTTCGCCCTACTCCAATTGAACTGCGGGAGCGTGCAACATGGCCACTTCATCGGTCCTGGCGGGCCTGACCGTCCTGATCATCGGCGACAGCCACCTGGCGACCCCCGATTTCCTGCTCAACCCGCTGCACGAGGCCCTCAGCCGCCAGGGTGCCCAGGTCCACTCCATCGGCATCTGCGGTGCCAGCGCCGGCGACTGGCTCAAGGCGACCCCCAGCCCCTGCGGCGGCGCCGAACGCCGGGGCAGCGCCGAGGCCACGGTGCTGGACAATGCGACGACCCGGCCGATCGGCCAGCTGCTCGACAGCGACAAACCCGATATCACCGTAATCGTCATGGGCGACACCATGGCCAGCTACGACAAGCCGAGCTTTCCCAAGGCCTGGATCTGGCAACAGACCAACAGCCTGGTGAAAGCCCTGGCCGACCACCACAGCCCCTGTGTCTGGGTCGGACCGAGCTGGGGCAGCGAGGGCGGCAAATACGGCAAGACCTACGAACGGGTACGGACGATGTCGGATTTCCTCGGCAAGAGCGTGGCGCCCTGCCGCTACATCGACTCGCTGCAGTTCTCCGGCAAGGGCCAATGGGCGACCATCGACGGCCAGCACCTGACCCTCACCGGCTACCGGGCCTGGAGCGATGCCATCGTCAAGGCGTTGTTGCAGATGCCGCGGCCCGCGGGCCGGTGAGCCCTCAGGGACGCAACACCGGCAGGCTGGTGGTGGACTTGATCTCGGAGAGCGCGACGATGGAGTTGACCTCCTGGATACCCGGGACCAGCGACAGCTTCTCGAAGAAGAACCGCTCGTAGGCCTCGATATCGGCCGTGACGATGCGCAGCAGGAAGTCCACCGCGCCCATCAGCACGTAGCACTCAAGCACTTCGGGAAAACCGCGGATCGCCTCGGTGAATTCGGCGAAGTTGGAGCGACCGTGGGCATTGAGTTTCACCTCGGCGAAAATCTGCGTGTTGAGGCCGATCTTTTTCCGATCGAGCAGGGTCACCTGGCTGCGGATCACCCCTTCATCCTTGAGCCGCTGGATCCGCCGCCAGCAGGGCGACTGGGACAAGCCCACCTGCTCGGCGATCTGCGCGCTGGACAACGAGGCATCCTCCTGCAGCAACGCCAGGATCCGCCGATCGTATGCATCAAGCTCACTCTGCATAGAAAAACCTCTAATCGCCTTTTCAGTGAATAACACAAGTCGCAATGACGCGAAATTCGCCCATCATAGATAAGAAATACCCGGATCGACATGTAAAAATTTCTCCAGCCGATCGAGGAGATAGACCATGTACAGCCGCGACCCCCTGACGCCTTCACGCCCCGATAACTGGTCCCCGCACAACGAGCACTGCCGGGTGCAGTACCAGGTCCGGGCCGAGGCCGAACCGGACCTGCTCTGCCGCCTGCTCAACCTGTTCGCCCTGCAGTTGCTCACGCCCCTGCAGGTGCAGGCCCGCCAGGACGATGGCGTGTTTCTGATCGAGCTGGAGCTGAATGGCCTGAGCTGGCACCGTGCCGAAGTGATCGGCGAAAAGATGCGCAACCTCATCAGCGTGTTTGCCGTGCACCTGCAGCCGGCGGCACAGGCCCAGCCAACGCGGCTGCAGGCGGCGGGCTGAGCCGCCGGAGAAAAAATCGCACGCCTCGTTCCGGTCTCGGCACAGACTTCGGGCAACCTCGCGACTATTCTTGCTTTCTCACGGTCAGACAGGGACTACTGACCGCCCGAACAGGAGCCCGCATGCCCGTCGCCTCTCTCAACCAGGATCACTGGCTGGACCTCAACGAACTGCTACGCGTCCTGGTCAGCCAGGGATTCATCAGCCAGGACTCGGCCGAACACGCCATGACCACCCGGCGCAACTCGCAGAACAGCCAGTTGCATCCCCTGGAGTTCATCGCCAGCCAGCACCTGCCCGACCTGAGCCGCCCCGGCAAGCCGCTGGACCTGGAAAACCTGACCCTGTGGCTGGCCCAACAGGCCGGCCAACCCTACCTGCGCATCGACCCGCTGAAGATCGACGTCGCCGCGATCATGCCGCTGATGTCCTATGCGTTCGCCCAGCGCCATAAGATCCTGGCCGTGGCGGTCGATCACGACGGCGTGACCGTGGCCAGCGCCCAGCCCCATGTGCGCAGCTGGGAAGCCGACCTGAGCCATGTGCTCAAGCTGCCGATCCGGCGGGTGGTGGCCAACCCGGTGGATATCCAGCGCTATACCGTGGAGTTCTTCCGCCTGGCCAAGTCGGTCAGCGGCGCCAGCACGGTCGACCAGAAAGGCCACAACCTGGGCAACTTCGAACAGCTGCTGAACCTCGGCGCCAGCGACCAGGAGCCGGACGCCAACGACGCGCACATCGTCAACATCGTCGACTGGCTGTTCCAGTACGCCTTCCAGCAGCGCGCCAGCGATATCCACATCGAGCCGCGCCGCGAGCAGGGCACCGTGCGCTTTCGCATCGACGGCGTGCTGCACAACGTCTACCAGTTCCCGCCCCAGGTGACCATGGCGATCGTCAGCCGGCTCAAGAGCCTGGGCCGGATGAACGTCGCGGAAAAGCGCAAGCCCCAGGACGGCCGGGTCAAGACCAAGACCCCCGACGGCGGCGAGGTCGAGCTGCGCCTGTCGACCCTGCCGACCGCGTTCGGCGAGAAGATGGTGATGCGGATCTTCGACCCGGAGGTATTGCTCAAGGACTTCGACCAGCTCGGCTTCTGCGCCGATGACCTGCGCCGCTGGCAGGACATGACCCGCCAGCCCAACGGCATCATCCTGGTCACCGGCCCCACCGGCTCGGGCAAGACCACCACGCTGTACACCACCCTGAAGAAACTGGCGACCTCGGAGGTCAACCTCTGCACCATCGAGGACCCGATCGAGATGGTCGAGCCGGCCTTCAACCAGATGCAGGTCCAGCACAATATCGACCTGACCTTCGCCAGCGGCGTGCGCGCGCTGATGCGCCAGGACCCGGACATCATCATGATCGGCGAGATCCGCGACCTGGAAACCGCCGAGATGGCGATCCAGGCCGCCCTGACCGGCCACCTGGTGCTGTCGACCCTGCACACCAACGATGCGCCGAGCGCCATCAGTCGCCTGCTCGAACTGGGCGTACCGCACTACCTGATCAAGGCTACCGTGCTCGGGGTCATGGCCCAGCGCCTGGTACGCACCCTGTGTCCGCACTGCAAGGCGCCGCACGAGCTGTCGGAGGAGGATTGGCAGACCCTCACCCGCCCCTGGCAGGCGCCCCTGCCCAGCGGCGCGCAACAGGCGGTCGGCTGCCTGGAATGTCGCGACACCGGCTACCGCGGCCGCGCCGGGGTCTACGAGATCATGCTGCTCAGCGACAGCGTCAAGGCGCTGATCCATGCCGACACCGACCTGCTGGCGGTGCGCCGCCAGGCGTTCAAGGAAGGCATGCGCAGCCTGCGCCTGTCCGGCGCACAGAAGGTCGCGGCGGGGCTGACCACCATCGAGGAGGTGCTGCGGGTCACGCCCCAGAGCGAGCAGCGTTGAGCGGGCAACACATCATTTCGACGGGGTGAGGACGAACCAGTCGATCACCCCGACCTCGCTGTTGGGCTTGATGCTCACCGGGGCGGCATCGCCGCGCCGCTGGAGAATCGAATGCCCTTCGGCGATCTGCTCGCCGGTGCGCCGGTTGATCGCGTCCTGCTCGCCGGTCGGGCTGAACAGCCAGGCGCCGCGTTCGTCACCGCGCACCCGCGTGCCCTGTGGATAAAGCCACTCGCCCAGGGTGGTGGAACGGGCCAGTTGCCCGTCCCACCTCTCGGTGCGCCGTTGACTGTCGAGGTACATGCGCAGCGAGGACAGGTGCAGGCCATCGAGGGCGATGTCGAGGTTGTCGGCGTCTTCGGCGCGCAGCATCCAGCCCTCCCGGTCGCCATGCAGCACAGTGCCCGCTGGCCAGGTCACGCCGGCCACGCCCACGCCGGGGACCAGGGTGCACTCCCTGAAACGCCAGCGGCTCGGCCGGTACGTGTCCTGCGCCTCGCGCCGGAAACTCGCCCAGGTGCCTGCGGCACAGGGCCAATCCTGTATGACCTGGTCATGTTCCAGGCGCACGCTGGAATCGCTGTAGCCCGGCGAGAAGTCGATCGCCGACACCGGCATCCCCAGGATCTCGATGGGCGCTGCCAGTTCGATCGACTTCAGGCTGTCCAGACCGTGCGCCTGGGGTTTCCCCTGCCAGTCCTCGGGGTCGAGGGTGCCCAGATGCGCCTGGCTGCCCGCCGGGAAGCTCAGCTCGCCCAGGCGCAGCTCGGCCTGCAACCGCGGATTCAGCGCCTGGCGCTCGGCCTCGGACGCCGCGTCCAGGCGCTGGAACTCCCGCAACATCGCCCCGCCCAGCCCGGCGAAGATCAGGCCCGGCACGATCAGGCAGCCGTAGCGCCAGGGATTGCGCCGCAGGTGACGGCGCGTACGCGCAAACAGCAGGGCCACCAGCACCCACAGCAGTCCGATCGTGCTGACCACGGCCAGCGCGGCCAGCAGGAAAATGAACAGGATGGCGGACGGATCGGGACCGAAGATCATCGCAATCGGCTACTCGCGGCGGGGTCGATGGCCCGCACCTTAACATGGCGCGTGTCCTGCGGGGCTGAACACAAATGACACACTTATTCCTGGGCCAGAGTCGCTACAATCAGCTCATTATCGGTATCTCGGTAATCACTTGAACAGGGAATCGTCATGCAAATCGGCAGCGTACTTCTGCTCTTCGTCGGCCTGGCCATCGCCATCGTCTTCATGGGCTTCAAGGTCGTACCCCAGGGCTACCAATGGACGGTGGAGCGCTTCGGCCGCTACACCACCACCCTCAAGCCGGGCCTGAACATCATCGTCCCGGTCATGGACCGCATCGGGCGCAAGATCAACGTGATGGAAAGCGTGCTAGACATCCCGCCGCAGGAAGTCATCACCTCCGACAACGCCACGGTGCAGATCGACGCCGTGTGCTTCTTCCAGGTGGTCAACACCGCCCAGGCCGCGTATGAGGTGAACAACCTCGAACATGCCATCCGCAACCTGTTGCAGACCAACATCCGCACCGTGCTCGGCTCCATGGAGCTCGATGCCATGCTCGGCCAGCGCGACACCATCAACGAGCGCCTGCTGCGCACCGTCGATGAAGCCACCGCGCCGTGGGGCATCAAGATCACCCGGATCGAGATCAAGGACATCAGCCCGCCCGCCGACCTGATGGCGGCGATGTCCGGGCAGATGAAGGCCGAGCGGGTCAAGCGTGCGCAGATCCTCGAAGCCGAAGGCCTGCGCGCCTCGGCGATCCTCACCGCCGAGGGCAAGAAGCAGGCGCAGATCCTCGAGGCCGAGGGTAACCGCCAGGCCGCCTTCCTCGAATCCGAGGCCCGCGAGCGGCAGGCCGAGGCGGAAGCCCGCGCCACCCAGGTGGTGTCCGAGGCGATCGCCAACGGCAACGTCCAGGCGGTGAACTACTTCGTCGCGCAAAAGTACGTCGAAACCCTGGGCCGGCTGGCCTCGGCCAACAACAGCAAGGTGATCCTCATGCCACTGGAGGCCAGCCAGGTCATCGGCGCGGTCGGCGGCATCGGCGAAATCGTCAAGGCCACCTTCGACGGCAAGAAGACCTGAGGCAACGGCCATGTGGGAATTCCTGCAACATCTGTCCTTCTGGGACTGGCTGGCCCTCGGCACCCTGCTGCTGATCCTCGAGGTGTTCGGCACCGGCGGCTACCTGCTGTGGGTCGGCATCGCCGCCGCAGTGGTCGGTGTGCTGACCTTCGTCATACCCGGCCTGCCATGGACCCTGCAGTTCCTGCTGTTCGGCCTGCTGTCGGTGTTGACGGCGGTGTTCTGGTGGAAGCGCCAGCGCGCCGCCAACATCGTCAGCGACCAGCCGGGGCTCAACGAACGCGGCCATGAGCTGATCGGCCGGGTCTTCGTGGTGCATTCGCCGATCAGCGGCGGGCGCGGCAAGATCAAGGTCGGCGACGGTGTGTGGCTGGTCACCGGCCCGGATGCCGAGGTGGGCGCACGGGTCCGGGTGATCGCGCAGCACGGCACCGTCCTGCAGGTCGAAACAGTTGAATGAGGGCAATGGAACTCCGTCTCGGTGAGCACAATCCAATGCTGCATATCACCCAAGCGGAGTCACCATCATGCGTCTCAAATATGCTGTCGCCACCCTGGCGCTGCTGTCCCTCCCGATTGGTTCGGCCATGGCCGACGGCTTCTGGCGCAACGTCATTTCGTCCGGCGCAACCACCGGTTCAACCTACCTGACCTTCAAGGACCACAAGCTGATCGTCGCCGCCCAGGATGACGCCGGCAGCTTCGTCGCCAGCGATGGCGCGATCCGTGGCCCCTACCTGGAAGCCGCCATGCAGAAAGTGCGGGCCGACAACCCGGACCTGAAGGCCAGCGACATGGAGCTGGCCAATGCGATCCTGGCCAAGAACGCCCTGGCCGAAGAGTGATCGCCAGGTTTGCAGCTTGAATCGATGAAAAACGCCGACGATCAGTCGGCGTTTTTCATCATGCGATGCACTCAGCGATAGTCGTCCAGCGGTACGCAGGCGCAGAACAGGTTGCGGTCGCCGTAGACGTTGTCCACCCGGTTCACCGTCGGCCAGTACTTGTGGGCCCGGGTGTGCGCCGTCGGCACGACCGCCTGGGCGATGCTGTAGGGACGTTCCCAGCCCTCGGTGATATCCGCCAGAGTGTGCGGCGCCCGCTTGAGCGGGTTGTCCTCGGCGGACCAGTTGCCGCTCTGCACCTCGGCAATTTCCGCGCGAATGCTCAGCATGGCTTCGACGAAGCGGTCCAGCTCGGCTTTCGACTCGCTCTCGGTCGGCTCGACCATCAGCGTCCCCGGCACCGGGAACGACATGGTCGGCGCGTGGAAGCCGTAGTCCATCAACCGCTTGGCCACGTCCTCCTCGCTGATGCCGGTCTGTGCCTTGAGGGGACGCAGATCGAGGATGCACTCATGGGCGACCCGGCCATTGCGCCCGCTGTAGAGCACCGGGAACGCCCCGCCGAGCTGTTGCGCCAGGTAGTTCGCGGCCAGGATCGCCACCTCGCTGGCGTCGGCCAGTTGTGGCCCCATCATCGCGATGTACATCCAGCTGATCGGCAGGATGCTCGCACTGCCCCAGGGCGCGGCGCTGACCGCGCCGTTCTGCGGCAGCGGGCCGTCGATGGGCACCACCGGATGGTTGGCGACGAACGGCGCCAGGTGCGCACGCACGCCGATCGGCCCCATGCCCGGGCCACCGCCGCCGTGGGGGATGCAGAAGGTCTTGTGCAGGTTCATGTGCGACACGTCGGCGCCGATATCCGCCGGACGCGCCAGGCCGACCTGGGCATTGAGGTTGGCGCCGTCCATGTACACTTGGCCGCCATGGTTGTGGATAACTTCACAGATATCGCGGATACCCTCCTCGTAGACGCCATGGGTCGAGGGATAGGTCGCCATCAGGCATGACAGCCTGTCGCCGGCTTCCCGGGCCTTGGCCTTGAGGTCTTCCAGCTCGACGTTGCCCGCATCGTCGCATTCGACGATCACCACCTGCATGCCGGCCATCTGCGCCGAGGCCGGGTTGGTGCCGTGGGCCGAGGCCGGAATCAGGCAGATGTTGCGCGCGCCCTGCTTGCGGCTTTCATGGTATTTGCGGATCGCCAGCAGCCCGGCGTATTCGCCCTGGGCCCCGGAATTGGGCTGCATGCAGATCGCATCGAAGCCGGTGATCGCGCAAAGCCAACGCTCCAGCTCGGCGATCATCGCGGTATAGCCCGCCGCCTGTTCACGGGGGACGAACGGGTGCAGGTTGGCGAATTCCGGCCAGGTGATGGGGATCATCTCGCTGCTGGCATTGAGCTTCATGGTGCAGGAGCCCAGCGGGATCATCGACTGGTTGAGGGCCAGGTCCTTGTTCTCCAGCTGCTTGAGGTAGCGCAGCATCTCGGTTTCGCTGTGATGGCTGTTGAACACCGGGTGCGTCAGGTACGTGGAAGTCCGCTGCAGTTCCGCCGGGATACCGGCATCGAGGCTCTCGGCGTCCAGTTCGGCGACGTCCAGTCCGTGATCGACCCCGAGGAAGATATCCAGCAGCCGAGCCACCGTGGTTTCGTCAGAGGTTTCGTCGAGACTCAGGCCCAGTTGGCCGCGCCCGAGAATCCGCAGGTTGATCCGCGCCGCCCGGGCGCTTTCGAGAATCGCCGTCTGGCTGCCGCCGACATCGAGGGTCAGGGTGTCGAAGAAGTGCCGGTTGAGCCGAGCAATGCCCTTGCGCTCAAGGCCGCTGGCGAGGATGCAGGTCAGTCGATGAACCCGCTGGGCGATGCGCCGCAAGCCCTCGGGGCCATGGTAGACCGCGTAGAAACCGGCGATGTTGGCCAGCAGCACCTGGGCCGTGCAGATGTTCGAATTGGCCTTCTCCCGGCGGATATGCTGCTCGCGGGTTTGCAGCGCCATGCGCAGAGCCAGGTTGCCGCGGGCATCCCGGGAGACGCCGATGATGCGCCCGGGAATCGCCCGCTTGTATTCGTCGCGGGTGGCGAAATACGCCGCATGCGGCCCGCCATAGCCCATCGGCACACCGAAGCGCTGGGACGAGCCGAACACCACGTCGGCACCCAGTTCGCCGGGGGGCGTCAGCAGCAGCAGGCTCAACAGGTCGGCGGCCACGCAGGCCAGCGCCTGCTGGGCGTGCAACTGCTCGATCAACGGCCGCAGGTCGCGAACCTCGCCATGGGTATCGGGGTACTGCAGCAATGCGCCGAACACCTTGTGTTGGCTCAATTTATCCACAGGGCCGACGAGCAATTCGAAACCGAAGCCCTCGGCGCGGGTGCGCACCACGGAAAGGGTCTGTGGATGACAGTGCTCGTCGACGAAGAACAGGTTGCTTTTCGACTTCGCCACCCGCCGTGCCAGGGCCATGGCCTCGGCTGCCGCAGTGGCCTCGTCGAGCAGCGAGGCGTTGGCCAACTCCAGGCCGGTCAGGTCGATGGTCATCTGCTGGAAGTTGAGCAGGGCTTCCAGCCGCCCTTGGGCGATTTCCGGTTGATAGGGGGTGTAGGCGGTGTACCAGCCGGGATTTTCCAGCACGTTGCGCAGGATCACCGTCGGCGCCAGGGTGCCGTGGTAGCCCATGCCGATCAGGCTGGTCCAGAGCTGGTTCTGCTCGGCGTAGCCACGCAGCCGGCTCAACGCCGCCTGCTCGTCGAGGGCCGCCGGCAGCTCCAGCTCGCGGTTCAGGCGGATCGCCGGCGGTACCGTCTGCTCGATCAGCTCGACACGGCTCGCCACTCCGAGGGCGGCGAGCATCGCCTGCTGCTCGCTGGCATCGGGCCCCAGGTGACGGCGCAAAAAGGCCTGGGAGTCTCGCAACTGGCGCAGGGACGGCAACTCGGACATTAGGGCTCTCTCCTGGCGGCGCGCGCTGGGCAACACGGGCGAGCACCGCGTTTCGAACACTGTGCAAGCAGCATAGCAGCCCGTCACCCCGACCGCCGCGAAGCATCCGTTCAGCGTCAGGACAGCAAAAAGCACCGAAATTTCACATCAAATCAGTATGATCGATGGCATCGCGGCATTGCTGTCTACTCTTTACCGCCTGTGGAACATTTCCCGGCCTCTAAACATCGGACGTCACGACCCCATGAGCCAACTTCCTTTCCTGCCTTTCGCCAAACCCACCATCGACGAAGCGACCATTGCCTCGGTCGCCGACGTCCTGCGTTCCGGCTGGATCACCAGCGGTCCCAAGGTGGCGGCCTTCGAAGCCCAGTTGTCGGAATACTTCGGCGGGCGTCCGGTGCGGACCTTCAACTCCGGCACCTGCACCATGGAAATCGCCCTGCGGATCGCCGGCATCGGCCCGGGTGACGAAGTCATCACCACGCCGATTTCCTGGGTCGCCACCGCCAACGTGATCATCGAAGTCGGCGCCACCCCGGTGTTCGCCGACATCGACCCGGTGACCCGCAACATCGACCTGGACAAGCTAGAGGCCGCCATCACCCCACGCACCCGGGCGATCATTCCGGTGTACCTGTCCGGCCTGCCGGTGGACATGGACCGCCTCTACGCCATCGCGAAGAAGCACAACCTGCGCATCGTCGAAGACGCCGCCCAGGCCCTGGGTTCGGAGTGGAAAGGCCAGAAGATCGGCGCCCTCGGCGACTTCGTCTCGTTCAGCTTCCAGGCGAACAAGAACATCACCTCCTCCGAGGGCGGCTGCCTGGTGCTGAACAATGCCGAGGAAGCACGCCTGGCGGAGAAATATCGCCTGCAGGGCGTGACCCGCAGCGGTCATGACGGGCTGGACGTGGACGTGCTCGGTGGCAAGTTCAACATGACCGACGTCGCCGCGGCCATCGGTCTGGGGCAGTTCGCCCAGGTCGACGCCATCACCGCCCATCGCCGGGCGATGGCCGAGTACTACTTCGAGTGCTTCGGCAGCGATTTCGAGGAGAAGTACGGCGCACAACTGCCGGTGAAGGACTTCACCCACAGCAACTGGCACATGTTCCAGCTGGTGCTGCCTGAGCGCCAGGACGGTCGTCCGGCACGGGATACCTTCATGGAGGACATGAAGCAGCAGGGCATCGGCATCGGCTACCACTACCCGGCGATCCACCTGCTGAGCCTGTACCGCGCCCGCGGCTTCAAGGAAGGCATGTTCCCGATCGCCGAGCGGGTCGGGCGCCTGATCGTTTCGTTGCCGATGTTCAACGTGATCACCCAGGCCGATGTCGAGCGCTCGGTGGCGGCGGTCAAGGCCGCCCTGTCGCGCTGAGACCGAGGCGCCTGCCCTATTCGCGGGCAAGCCACGCTCCTACAGGTTGTCGGTCGTACACAAAGTTACGGACGACTCAAAACTGTAGGAGCGTGGCTTGCCCGCGAATAGGGCCCCAGGGCCTTGCGCCCGATTTACTCGCCGATGGAGGCCTTGTAGCCAGCGGCATCCAGCAGCTTGTCCAGCTCGGACTTGTCGCTCGGCTTGAGCTTGAAGATCCACGACTCGTAGGGTTCTTCGTTGAGCAGCTCCGGCGAATCGGCCAGTTCCTCGTTCACCGCGATCACTTCACCGGACACCGGTGCATAGATATCGGAAGCGGCCTTCACCGACTCCACCACACCCGCCGCATCACCTGCCGCGAAGGTCTTGCCGACTTCGGTCAACTCGACGAACACCACATCCCCCAACGCCTCCTGAGCGTGGTCGCTGATACCGACGGTCACCGTACCATCGGCTTCCAGGCGGGCCCATTCGTGGCTTTGGGCATAACGCAGATCGCTAGGGATAACGCTCATATTCAAGAGTCCTCGAGAAAAAGTGTCAGCGGCCTGCGGCACAGGCTCGCCGGATAAGATCAGACCAGGGTTTTGCCATGACGCACGAACGTCGGCTTTACCACGCGAACCGGGTACCATTTGCCGCGAATTTCAACTTCAGCGCGGTCGGCCGTAGCCGCGGGAACACGCGCCAGAGCAATCGACTTGCTAAGCGTAGGAGAGAAACTACCACTGGTGATCTCTCCTTCGCCAACGTCGGCGATACGAACCACCTGGTGCGCACGCAAGACACCGCGCTCCTCCAGCACCAGACCGACCAGTTTGAGGCTTGGCCCGGCCGCCTTTTCGGCCTCGAGGGCAGCGCGGCCGATGAAGTCGCGCCCCGCCGGTTCCCAGGCGATGGTCCAGGCCATGTTGGAGGCCAACGGCGAAACATTCAGGTCGATGTCCTGGCCGTAAAGGTTCATCCCGGCCTCAAGGCGCAGGGTATCGCGGGCACCGAGGCCGATCGGCGAGATACCGGCCCCGACCAGGTCGTTGAAGAACGCCGGGGCCTGTTGCGCCGGCAGCACGATTTCCAGGCCATCCTCGCCGGTGTAGCCGGTGCGGGCAATGAACCAGTCGCCGTCACTGCGGCCTTCGAAGGGCTTGAGCTGCTGGATCAGTTGGCTGCGGGACTGGCTCACCAGTTCGCTGATCCGGTGCCGGGCCTGCGGGCCCTGGATCGCCAGCATCGCCAGCTCGGGACGCTCCAGCAATTGGACATCGAAGCCGGTGAGCCTGGCGTTCATCCACGCCAGGTCCTGGTCGCGGGTGGCCGCGTTGACCACCAGCCGGTAACCGGCATCCGTGCGGTAGACGATCATGTCATCGACCACCCCGCCCTGCTCGGTGAGCATGGCGCTGTAGAGCGCGCGGCCCGGGCTGTCGAGTCGCTCGACATCATTGGCCAGCAGGTGCTGCAACCAGGCCTTGGCCTGGCTGCCGGCAACGTCGATCACCGTCATGTGCGAGACATCGAAAACCCCGCAGTCGCGACGCACCTGGTGGTGCTCCTCGACTTGCGAGCCGTAGTGCAGAGGCATATCCCAACCGCCAAAATCGACCATCTTCGCGCCGAGGGCGAGGTGCAGGTCATACAGAGGCGTGCGCTGTCCCATGGGTTTCTCCTTCCGGGCGTGGCGAAGGTGCGGACAGGCGCCGGACTGGCTTCAGCCCTTTATGAATGGGGCCTTGAGCCGTATTCCGGAACCCGGTCTGTCAGACGGACCACACCGAATGCCGCGCATTGTAGCCGCAAGGAACCGACCTGGCACCTAACCGATTTGCCTTGCCGAACGCCGGATCAGACCGATCACCGGCAACAGGCCGACCAGCACCAGGGTCAGGGCCGGCAACGAGGCCCGCGCCCATTCGCCCTCGCTGGTCATCTCGAAGACCCGCACCGCCAGCGTGTCCCAGCCGAACGGGCGCATCAGCAGGGTCGCCGGCATTTCCTTGAGCACATCGACGAACACCAGCAATGCCGCACTCAGGGTACCGGGCAACAGCAGCGGCAGATACACTTTGAAAAACAGTCGCGGCCCGCCCACCCCCAGGCTGCGAGCGGCCTCCGGCAACGACGGCCGAATGCGCTCCAGGCTGTTTTCCAACGGCCCGTAGGCCACCGCGATGAAACGCACCAGGTACGCCAGCAGCAGGGCCGAGAGACTGCCCAGCAGCAGGGGCTTGCCGGCCCCGCCGAACCAGCTCGACAGCGGGATCACTAGTTCGCGGTCCAGGTAACTGAAGGCGAGCATTATCGACACCGCCAGCACCGAGCCGGGCAACGCATAACCGAGGTTGGCCAGGCTGACGCCACTGCGGATCGCCCGGGTCGGCGCCTGGCGACGGGCGAAGGCCAGCAGCATCGCCACCGCCACGGTCAGCAGTGCGGCCATGCCGCCCAGGTACAGGGTATGCAGGATCAACCCGGTATAGCGCTCATCCAGGTCGAGGCGCCCGCGCCGCCAGAACCAGGCCAGCAGTTGCAGCAATGGCACGACGAAAGCGCAGGCGAACACCAGCAGGCACCAGCCGCTGGCCGCCCAGGCCTTGAGGCCATTCAGGCGGTACAGCGCACTGCCCCGGGGCCGCTCGTTGCCGGCCCGGCTGGCACCGCGGGCCCGCCGCTCGCCATAGAGCACCAGCATCACCGCGAGCAGCAGCAGGCTGGCCAGCTGGGCGGCACTGGACAGGCTGAAGAAGCCGTACCAGGTCTTGTAGATCGCGGTGGTGAAGGTGTCGAAGTTGAACACCGACACCGCGCCGAAATCCGCCAGGGTCTCCATCAGCGCCAGCGCGACCCCGGCACCGATGGCCGGCCGCGCCATCGGCAGGGCCACCCGCCAGAACGCCTGCCAGGGCGACTGGCCGAGCACCCGCGCCGCTTCCATCAGGCCTTTGCCCTGGGCCAGGAACGCGCTGCGCGCCAGCAGATAGACATAGGGGTAGAACACCAGCACCAGCACCAGGATCACCCCACCGGTGGAGCGCACCCGCGGCAGCCGCAGGCCGCTGCCAAAGACTTCGCGCAGCAGGGTCTGCACCGGGCCGGAGAAATCCAGCAGGCCGACAAAAACGAAGGCCAGCACATAGGCCGGAATGGCGAAGGGCAGCATCAACGCCCAGTCGAGCCAGCGCCGGCCGGGGAATTGGCAGAGGCTGGTGAGCCAGGCCAGGCTGACACCCAGCAGGGTCACACCGACCCCGACGCCAGCCACCAGGGTCAGGGTGTTGCCCAGCAGGCGTGGCAGTTGGGTATCCCAGAGGTGGGTCCAGATCTGCGCGTCGATCGACTGCCAGGACAGCAACAATACGCTCAGCGGCAACAGCACCAGGGCCGCGACGGCGAAGACCAGGGGGTACCAGCGGCGTTGGATGGGGTGGGCCAAGAAACTTCTCGGTTGGGGTTGTGTGTGAGCGCCCTTGTAGGAGCGTGGCTTGCCCGCGAAGAACGATGACGCAGTGCCACTGGAACACCGCATCGCCTCATTCGCGGGCAAGCCGCGCTCCTACAAGAGATAGGATGGTGTTGTCAGTTCCAGCCGGCGCGGTCCATCAGGCGGATCGCCTCGGCCTGGCGCTTGCCGGCAATTTCCACCGGCAGGGCGTCGGGGACGAACTTGCCCCAGCTCGCCACTTCCGCCGACGGCGGCACCGCCGGGTTGGCCGGGAACTCCTGGTTCACATCGGCGAAGATCCGCTGGGCCTCGGGCGTGGTCATCCACTCCACCAGCGCCTTGGCCGCTTCCGGGTGCGGGGCATGTTTGGTCAGGCCGATCCCCGACAGGTTCACGTGCACGCCACGATCACCCTGGTTCGGCCAGAACAGTTTCACCGCCAGGTTCGGGTTCTGCTTGTGCAGGCGCCCGTAGTAGTAGGTGTTGACGATACCGACGTCGCACTGCCCGGCGTTGATCGCCTCGAGCACCGCGATGTCATCGGAGAACACGTCGGTGGACAGGTTGTTTACCCAGCCCTTGAGAATCTGCTCGGTCTTCTCGGCGCCATGCACCTCGATCAGGGTGGCGGTCAGCGACTGGTTGTAGACCTTTTTCGCCGTACGCAGGCACAGGCGGCCTTCCCACTGCTTGTCGGCCAGTGCCTCGTAGGTGGTCAGGTCCGCCGGTTTCACCCGCTCGGTGGAATACGCCAGGGTTCGCGCGCGCAGGCTCAAGCCGGTCCACTGATGGGCCGAGGAGCGGTACTGCAGCGGAATGTTGCTGTCGATCGTCTTCGAGGTGAAGGGCTGCAGGATACCCATCTGTTCGGCCTGCCAGAGGTTGCCGGCATCGACGGTCAGCAGCAGGTCGGCGGTGGCATTCTCGCCTTCGGCCTTGATCCGCTGCATCAGCGGCGCTTCCTTGTCGGTAATGAATTTCACCTTGACCCCGGTCTTCCGGGTATAGGCATCGAACACCGGCTTGATCAGTTCGTCGATTCGCGAGGAGTAGACCACCACCTCATCGGCAGCGTGGGCGGCGCCCGCCATCAGGGTCAGGGCCAGGGCTGTCAGTAGACGCTTCGGTGCCGGCATGGGAGCGTTCCCTCAAGTGCGGAAGTAAGCGCGAAATGATAGTGACTCACATTTGCGCCCTCAACCGAAGTCGGCACGGAGGCGTTACCAGATGTTGCACAGATTCACCACGGGTTTCCCATCTGCCCTATCAAGGCGCCTCAGGACTCATGCTTCTGTAGGAGCCGGGCTTGCCCGCGAAGCCTTCAGCGCTCTCCAGAACACTTTCGCGGACACACCGGACACCGGCACCTACAAGGCCCTGGCCAGCTCCGGCAGATCCCCCGTCAGGCCCAGTGCCTGGCGCACGAACAGCGCCTTGGCCTCGGGCATCTGGTCGACCACCCTCAAGCCGGTATTGCGCAGCCAGCGCAACGGCAGCGGGTCGGCCTGGAACAGCCGCTCGAAACCCTCCATCGCCGCCATCAACCCCAGGTTGTGCGGCATGCGCCGACGCTCGAAACGGCTGAGCACCTTCACACTGGCCAGCCGCTCGCCACGCTCGACCGCCCGCAGCAGCACTTCGGCCAGCACCGCGGCATCGAGGAAACCCAGGTTCACGCCCTGCCCCGCCAGCGGGTGGATGGTATGCGCCGCGTCACCGATCAGCGCCAGCCCCTCGGCGACATAACGCTTGGCGTGACGCTGGCGCAGGGGCACGCAGACACGCAGGTCAACGGCAAGCACCTCGCCGAGGCGCCCTTCGAAGGCGCGCTCCAGCTCATGGCGGAAGCTGGCTTCATCCAGTGCCATCAGGCGCTCCGCCTCACCCGGGGTGGTCGACCAGACGATCGAACACCAGTCCTGTTGGCCGTCACGCTCCAGCGGCAGGAACGCCAGCGGACCGTCGTCGGTAAAACGCTGCCAGGCGGTCATCCGGTGCGGCTGGCTGCTGCGCACGCTGGTCACGATGGCATGATGCATGTAATCCCATTCCCGCGTTGCACAACCGGCCAGGCGCCGCACCGCCGAATTGGCGCCGTCGGCGGCCACCACCAGCGGCGCACGCAGCTTGCGACCGTCGGCCAGGGTCAGCAGCCAGTCATCGCCGGAGCGGCGCATCTGCTCCAGCCGCGCATTGGCCAGAAGGCCCATGTCGCAGTCGTGCAGGCGATCGAGCAAGGCGTCCTGGACCACCCGGTTCTCGACGATATGCCCGAGCACCTCGGCGTGCACACTGGCCGCCGAGAAGTGAATCTGCCCGGTACCGCTGCCGTCCCAGACCTGCATGTCGCGGTAGGGACTGGCGCGCCGCCCGGCAATGCCAGGCCATACACCCAGGCGCTCGAGAATGCGCTGGCTGGCGGCCGACAGGGCACTCACCCGAGCTTCGAACGGCGCCTGCGGGTCGAACGGTTTGACGCTCATCGGCCCGCCGTCGAGCAGCAGCACCTGCAGGCCACTGTCTTTCAACGCCAGGGCCAGGGCACTGCCCACCATCCCGGCCCCGACAATCAGCACATCTGCGCGCATTTCCATGCTTCAAACCTTAGCAAGTGATGTAGGAGCCGGGCTTGCCCGCGAAGCTTTTTGGCGGCCTTGATGGCCCCTTCGCGGGCAAGCCCGGCTCCTACAGGATTCGTGGTGGCCAGAGACACCACAAGACTCTAGACATCGGCACGCGTACCCAGCCCCATGGCCTGGCGGGCGAACCAGCGCTTGGCCGGCGGCAGCAGGTCCAGGCCCAGCAGGCCAAGGTTGCGCCCCAGGGCGACCAGCGGCTGGCCGCTGCCGAACAGCCGGGTGACCCGGTCGGAGAAACCGACGGTCAGTGTCTGGTCCAGGCGCTGGCGTTCCTGGTAGCCGCGCAGGGTCGCAAAGTCGCCCAGTGGCGCCTCGCTGGCCAGCAAGGCTTCAGCCAGGGCCTGGGCATCGCGCAGGGACAGGTTGAAGCCCTGTCCGGCAATCGGATGCAGGCTATGGGCCGCGTTGCCCAGCACCGCCAGGTGCGGGCGGACCTGTTCCTCGGCCTCCACCAGGGTCAACGGGTACAGGTGTCGCGCGCCGACCTGCTTCAGGGTGCCGAGGCGATAACCGAACACGCCCTGCAACTCGCTGAGGAAGCTGCGCTCGTCCAGTTGCGCGAGCCGTTGAGCGTCCATCCCGAGCCGGGTCCAGACCAGTGCACAACGGTTGTCCGGCAACGGCAGCAGGGCCATCGGCCCTTCGTCGGTGAACCGCTCGAAGGCCATGCCGTGATGGGCTTCGCCCGGTGAAATATTGGCGATCAGCGCGCTCTGGTTGTACGGCCGCTTGCGCACGCCGATCCCCAGTTGCTCGCGCAGGCCGGAACGGCCACCGTCGGCCAGCACGGCCAGCTCGCAGTCGAGCACGGTGTCATCGTTGAGGCTCAGGCGATAGCCGCCTTCCAGTGGCTGCAGGCGGGTCACCTCGGCCGGGCAGCGCCAACTGACCACCTCCTGGTCCAGCCCCTGCCAGAGGCATTGGCCGAGCCAGGCGTTCTCCACCACATAGCCCAGGGCAGGCACGCCCTCTTCCATGGCCGACAGCCGTGCCGTGGAAAAACGGCCGCGGTCGGACACATGAATCTGCCTGATCGGCTCGGCGCGCTGGGCAATCGGCTGCCACAGCCCCAGACGTTCGTAGATCTGCCGGGAGCCGAAGGAGAGCGCCGACGAACGCGCGTCATAGCTCGGCTGGTAGCTGTCGCCGGGGGCGAAGGGTTCGATCAGCACGATCTTCCAGCCACGTGCCTTGGCCCCGGCCTGCAACGCCAGGGCCAGGCTGGCGCCGACCAGGCCACCGCCGATGATCGCCAGATTGGCCCGGCTCATGCTGCAGACACCCGCGCAGCGGCCATCAGGGCCTCGATCTCGGCCACGGTCTTGGGCACACCGCCGGTCAGAATTTCACAACCTTGCCTGGTCACCACCACGTCGTCCTCGATGCGCACGCCAATGCCGCGCCATTTCTTCGCCACGTTCTGGTTGTCGGGGGAAATGTAGATCCCCGGCTCCACTGTCAGCGCCATGCCGACCTCCAGCACGCGCCATTGGTCGCCGACCTTGTAGTCGCCGACATCATGCACATCCATCCCCAGCCAGTGGCCGGCGCGATGCATGTAGAAGGCCCGATAGGCCTCGGTTTCGATCAGTTCGTCAACGTCGCCTTCCAGCAGCCCCAGCTCCACCAGGCCGCGGGTGATCACCCGCACCGTCGCCTCGTGCGCCTGGTTCCAGTGCTTGTCCGGGGCGATCTCGGCGAACGCCGCTTCCTGGGCAGCCAGCACCAGTTCGTAGATCGCCTTCTGCTCGGGCGAAAACTTGCCGCTGACCGGCCAGGTACGGGTGATATCACTGGCATAGCAGTCGATTTCGCAGCCAGCATCGATCAGCACCAGGTCACCCTCCTTGAGCACCGCGTCATTCTGCTGGTAGTGCAGGATGCAACTGTTGCGTCCGGCGGCAACGATCGAACCGTAGGCCGGCATCTTCGCCCCACCCTTGCGGAACTCGTAGTCCAGCTCGGCTTCCAGGCTGAACTCATGCAGGCCGGCCCGCGCCGCCTGCATGGCCCGCACATGGGCGCGAGCGGAAATCGCCGCGGCCTCGCGCATGACCTTCACTTCTGCCGCCGATTTATACAGGCGCATGTCGTGCAGCAGATGATCCAGGGCAACGAATTCGTTCGGCGGCTGCGCGCCGAGGTGGGCCTTGGAACGGATCACGTTGATCCAGTCCATCACGTGCCGATCGAATTCCGGGTTACTGCCCATCGCCGAATACACCCGGTCGCGCCCTTCGATCAGGCCCGGCAGGATGTCGTCGATATCATTGATGGGAAATGCGTCGTCCGCCCCGTAGTCACGGATCGCGCCCTCCTGGCCGGCACGCAGACCGTCCCAGAGTTCGCGCTCGGCGTTGCGTTCGCGACAGAACAGCACGTATTCGCCGTGGGCCCGGCCGGGGATCAGCACGATCACCGCCTGGGGCTCGGGGAAACCGCTGAGGTACTGGAAGTCGCTGTCCTGGCGATAGACATGCTCGACATCGCGGTTGCGGATCATCACCGCAGCCGCCGGCAGGATCGCGATGCTGTTGGGTTCCATCTGCGCCATCAGCGCCCTGCGCCGCCGGGCGTATTCCGCTTTCGGGATATGGATCATGGGCAGACGGAACTCCCTTTCGAACTCAGTGCAGCGAAGGCTTGGCAGCCGGCTCGGCCGGCTTGTTGACCTCGGTGAACAGCAGCAGCGGCGCAACACGCAGGTATTCCATGACCTCCATGTAGTCGTTCTCGCCGTCGTCGGACTCTTCCAGGGCGTCCTGGACCTGGGCGATGGCGGCCAGGTCCTGCAGCACCTCGGTGGCCTCGATGCTCAGGGCATTGGCACGGTAGGTCAGGCCGAAACCGGCGAGAAAGCCCTGGCACCACTGGCCCAGCGCGGCGGCACGTTCGGTCAGCGGCGCGTCGTCGCTCGGCAGCAGCAGGACCACGGTCATGTCGTCGCTGGTCAGTTCGCCCTTGACCATCTCCTGCAGGCCGATCAGGGCGTTGCGCACGTTGTCCTGCGGCTCGCCTTCGAGCAGTTCGGCGGCATCCACCAGCCAGCTGTCGGCCTCGAAGCCGGCACCGGCGCAGCTGCGACCGAGCAACAGGCCGTGCAGTTCGGCCGGCGAGACCGGATGGCCGTTGCTGCTCAGCAGGGTGGCAAAGGCGTTATAGGGGGAATTCTGAATAGGCATGGGCGGCTAGGCGCCGAACGGCGCAATGTCTAGAATGAAGGCCTTGTATCCTAGCATTCGAGGGCCCGCCAAGACCATCGAGGCGGACAACTCGTTTGCCAGGGTCTGGACGAAATGTTTTCAGCGCGGCCTGGGCGAGCGCCGATACATTTCGGACAGAGCCCAAACGCTCCAGTCACGACCGCTCATCAGTCATATTCAGTCGACATCAAAGTAGATAATGAATGGAAGACAACGACCTGCACGCGCTGATGGCCAGACTCGAACTGTTGATTACCCGGGTCGAGCAACTAAAAAGCCAAAACAGACTCCTATTAGCTCAGGAAAAGACCTGGCGCGAGGAGCGCGCACACCTTATTGAAAAGAACGAAATCGCCCGGCGCAAGGTTGAATCGATGATTACGCGCCTCAAGGCCCTGGAGCAAGACTCATGAGTTCAAGCAATAACGTTACCGTGCAGATACTCGATAAAGAGTATTCGATCATCTGTCCCCAGGAGGAACGCAGCAACCTGATCAGCGCCGCGCGCTACCTGGATGGCAAGATGCGCGAGATCCGCAGCAGCGGCAAGGTGATCGGTGCCGACCGCATCGCCGTGATGGCCGCGCTGAACATCACCCACGACCTGCTGCACAAACAGGAGCGCCCGGATGTGCAGGCCAGCAGTTCGACACGCGAACAGGTGCGTGACCTGCTTGAGCGGGTCGACCTGGTGCTGTCTTCCGATTCGGACACCAGCAAAGGCTGATTCCCACAGCCCTTTCGGTTATACTGGCATCACTCCCTGGGGTGCTTGCCAGTTGACGATGTCCCTGAGCCGATTTGCACTACCCTGGAATTTGCACGTTGGGCCGGTGTGCATGTCCGCTAGACGGAAAGCCTTAACGCCTACTGCACCTTCCACCTTGAACTCTCGGGTTCAAGGGCTAAGTCGACAGCGGTTCATCCGGGGAGCCTGATTTCCAGGCCCATGTCGGTGAATGCCGACAGGGGTCTTCACGGGCCGCCGTCCTGGCCGCTCCACTGCCTGCAGCACGAATCCATGACCGAACCTGCGCCGCTTTCCCGCCCGCAACTTCGACGACTGCTGCGCAAGGCGCGCCGCGCCCTTACGCCCGGCGAGCAACGCCAGGCCGCACGCGGCCTGTATCGGCAACTGGCGCAACACCCACTGTTCCGCCGTGCCCGCCATGTTTCCCTGTACCTGCCGAACGACGGCGAAATCGATCCGCGCCTGCTGCTGCGCGAGGCCCAGCGTCGTGGCAAGCACACCTATCTGCCGGTGCTGAGCGCCTGGCCGCGGACCAAGATGGTGTTCCAGCGGATTCGCCCCGGGGAAAAGCTGCGGCCCAACCGCTTCCGCATTCTCGAACCACGAATCAACCCGGCCGCCCAGCGCAAGGTCTGGGCGCTCGACCTGGTGCTGCTGCCGCTGGTCGGTTTCGACCCGCTCGGCGGACGCCTGGGCATGGGCGGCGGCTTCTACGATCGCAGCCTGGCCTATCAGTCGCGCCGCAAGAGCTGGCGCAAGCCGACGCTGCTGGGGCTGGCCCATGAATGCCAGAAAGTGGCGAGACTGGATCAGGCCAGTTGGGATGTGCCGCTGCGCGGAACGGTCACAGGCAGTGCGTGGTATATCGCAGGCTGAAGCGAGTGGAACAAGGGCGTCAACGCGAATGGCGACGCCTTTCTGGCGGGATCAACGCTTGAACAGGGTCGACTGCTGGGGCTGCTGCTGGGCGATCTCGACGGGAGCGTCCTTCTTGCCGGACCACAGGCCCTGGGCATAACCCGTTGTCACCACACCCAAACCGAACAAAATAACCAAAGTCCATAGTAAATCCGGTTTGCGTTTCATCGATTGCCCCCCTAGGCAAATCACATACGATGACAGCAGCGGTTTGATGATTAGGCCGTGCAGCAGCGTCAAGCTTAAAATTCCGGCATTTTGCGATAACGTGAACCACTACGCAAACGCTGGCGTCAACCGACCGTCGGTTTGTATGAAATTGCCCGACAAACTGCCCAAGGAGCACCACCATGGCCTACTGGCTGATGAAATCCGAGCCGGACGAGCTCTCGATCGAAGGCCTGGCCAAGCTGGGCGAAACCCGCTGGGACGGTGTCCGCAACTACCAGGCGCGCAACTTCCTGCGGGCCATGGCGGTTGGCGACGAGTTCTTCTTCTATCACTCCAGTTGCCCGGAGCCGGGGATTGCCGGAATCGGCAGGATCGTCGCGGCGGCCTACCCGGACCCGACGGCGCTGGACCCGCAAAGCCACTACCACGACCCCAAGGCCACGCCCGAGAAGAATCCCTGGAGCGCCCTGCAGGTCGGGCATGTCGAGACCTTCGCCAAGGTGCTCGGGCTCGGCTACCTGAAACAGCAGGCCGCACTGGCGCAAATGCCACTGGTGCACAAAGGCAGCCGCCTGTCGGTGATGCCGGTGACGGCAGAGCAGTGGGCAGCGGTTCTGGCCTTGCGTTGACGGCGGCGGCCCATGCGCGGGCAAGCCGCGCGCCTACCAATACGACTCAAGACGGTAGAAGCGCGGCTTGCCCGCGAAAACACCCGGGCCGATACGACAAATGCCGGCTCACTGTACGATCAGGTTGTTGAAGAGCAGGTCTTCCACCTGCGGCTTGCCGGTCTCGTCGGTCAGCACCTGCTGGACCTGCTTGAGGGCTTCCTGACGCATCTTTTCCTTGGCTTCGACGTTGCTCATCGAGTCCACGGTCTGCTGGGCGAACAGCGCCACCAACTGGTTGCGGATCAACGGCTCGTTGGCCTTGACCGCCTGGGCCGCCGCGTCACCGGTCACACGCACCGCCACGTCGGCCTTGTAGACCTTGAGCTTGGGGCTGCCGTCCAGGCCATAGTTGCCCACGAACGGCGGGGTCAGGCTGATATAGCTGACCTTGGGCGCCGCGCCCTCGCCTTCCTTGGCCTCTTCCGCCATTGCCGCCATCGGCAGCGACAAGGCCACCATCAACATGATCCACGCTTTCACGATTCGCTCCTCAATCCTGGTTGCGGTCTAGCATAGCGAGCCCTGCCGTCGAGCCCAAGCACAAAGCTTATAGGCGACTATCAGGCCAGGGCATGCTCGTTGACCCTTCGACTCACGCTCCTACACTTATCGGCCACCACTCCCAAAGGAATAGCCCGATGAAAGCCGTACTGTGCAAAGCCTTCGGCACTGCCGAAACGCTGGTGCTGGAGGAAATCGCGAGTCCGACGCCGAAAAAGAACGAAATCCTGCTGCAGGTGCATGCTGCCGGGGTGAACTTCCCGGATACGCTGATCATCGAGGGCAAGTACCAGTTCAAGCCGCCCTTCCCGTTCTCGCCCGGTGGCGAAGCGGCCGGGGTGGTCACGGCCGTGGGAGAAAAGATCAGCCACCTCAAGGTCGGTGACCGGGTCATGGCCCTGACCGGCTGGGGCAGCTTTGCCGAGGAAGTGGCGGTACCGGGCTACAACGTGCTGCCGATTCCGGCCACGATGGATTTCACCAGCGCAGCAGCCTTCAGCATGACCTACGGCACCTCGATGCACGCGCTCAAGCAGCGCGCCCGGTTGCAACCGGGGGAGACCCTGCTGGTGCTCGGCGCCTCCGGCGGTGTCGGCCTGGCGGCAGTGGAGATCGGCAAGGCCATGGGTGCACGGGTGATCGCCGCGGCCAGCAGCGCCGAAAAACTCGCGGTGGCCCAGGCCGCCGGTGCCGATGAACTGATCAACTACAGCGAAACCAGCCTCAAGGACGAGATCAAGCGCCTGACCGATGGCAACGGTGCCGACGTGATCTACGACCCGGTGGGCGGCGATCTGTTCGACCAGGCCGTACGCGCCATTGCCTGGAATGGCCGGCTGCTGGTGGTAGGCTTCGCCAGCGGGCGCATCCCCGAACTGCCGGTGAACCTGGCGCTGCTCAAGGGCGCCGCGGTGGTCGGGGTGTTCTGGGGCTCATTCGCCCAGCGCCAGCCCCAGGACAACGCGGCAAACTTCCAGCAATTGTTCGCCTGGTTCGCCGAGGGCAAGCTCAAGCCGCTGGTGTCGCAGACCTATCCGCTGGCTGAAGCGGCCAGAGCCATCGACGACCTGGGCCAGCGCAAGGCGGTGGGCAAGGTGGTGGTGCAGGTACGCTGAAGCGGGTTTCACGAGGCGCCGGCAGCGAACAGGGCTATATTCAGCCCCACGGACAGGAAGCGCCCATCACGGGCGCTTTTTCTACCCCATGGAGGCAATTCGATGATTCCCCTGCTGCAAAAGCTGCTGCCCGGCGCCCTGCTGCTATCGGCCCTGGTGCTGCCCTTCACCGCCCAGGCCCACCAGGACGACAAGACAACGCCGGGCCTGAGCAATGCCACGGTGCTGATCGTCCGGCACGCGGAGAAGCCCGACCAGGGCCGTGGCCTCAGCCCCAGAGGCGAACAACGCGCCCAGGCCTACGCCCACTACTTCGCCCCCTTGCAACTCGAAGGCCAGGGCCTCGTGCCCCAACGGCTGATCGCCACCAGCGACAGCAAGCAAAGCGACCGCCCGCGCCTGACCCTCACCCCACTGTCGCAACGCCTGCAACTGCCAATCGAACAGCCCTACGCCGACAAGGACGTGGACAAGCTGGTCAAGTCGCTGGGCAAGACCAACCGGGCAGCGGTGCTGCTGATTGCCTGGCATCACGGCCAGATCGACAACCTGATCGGGGCCTTCGGCGCGGATGTGAAAAAGATCATCGGCCAGAAACATTGGCCGGAGGATGTCTATGACTGGCTGCTCGTGCTGCGCTTCGACGACCATGGGCAGTTGATCCAGTCCCGCAGCGAGAAGATCCAGGAGCACCTGCTGCCAGGCGATGGTGGCACGCCCTGAAAGCGTCCTTCATTTATTCCTTCGCGACATGTTCATAAAACAACATCAAGAACACTCCATTTCCTACATTTGCGGATGAGAAAGCCTGCTATTTTCGGTAACGAAAATGTAACATTCGCATCCGCAGTCAAAACAAGAAACCTGGAGCTCTTGAATGTTTGCCTTCTTTCGACCTGCCGCACACCGGGCACCGCTGCCCGAGGAAAAAATCGACAGCACCTACCGACGCCTGCGCTGGCAGATCTTTGCCGGGATCTTCTTCGGTTATGCCGGCTACTACCTGCTGCGCAAGAACTTCTCCCTGGCCATGCCGTACCTGATCGACGAGGGCTACAGCCGGGGTGACCTGGGCGTGGCGATGTCGGCGATCGCCATCGCCTACGGCCTGTCGAAGTTCCTCATGGGGCTGGTGTCCGACCGCTCCAACCCTCGCTACTTCCTGACCTTCGGCCTGTTGATCTCGGCCGCGATCATGTTCATTTTCGGTTTCGCGCCCTGGGCAACCTCCAGCGTGACCATGATGTTCATCCTGCTGTTCATCAATGGCTGGGCCCAGGGCATGGGCTGGCCGCCCAGCGGACGGACCATGGTGCACTGGTGGTCGCAGAAGGAGCGCGGCGGCGTGGTCTCGGTGTGGAACGTGGCGCACAACGTCGGCGGTGGCCTGATCGGCCCGCTGTTCCTGCTCGGCATGGGCTGGTTCAACGACTGGCATGCGGCGTTCTACGTCCCGGCGAGCGTGGCCCTGGCCGTTGCGGCCTTTGCCTTCATCACCATGCGCGACACCCCGCAGTCGGTCGGCCTGCCGCCGATCGAGCAGTACAAGGACGACTACCCCGAAGGCTACAACGCCAGCCACGAAAGCGAGTTCAGCGCCAAGGAAATCTTCGTCAAGTACGTGCTGCGCAACAAGATGCTCTGGTACATCGCCATGGCCAACGTCTTCGTCTACCTGCTGCGCTACGGCGTGCTGGACTGGGCACCGACCTACCTCAAGGAAGCCAAGCACTTCGACGTCGACAAGACCTCCTGGGCCTACTTCTTCTACGAGTGGGCAGGGATTCCGGGCACACTGCTGTGCGGCTGGATGTCGGACAAGATCTTCCGTGGCAACCGGGGCCTGACCGGCATGGTGTTCATGGGCCTGGTGACCGTGGCGACGCTGGTGTACTGGCTCAATCCGGCCGGCAACCCGACCATCGACATGATCGCGCTGTTTTCCATCGGCTTCCTGATCTACGGCCCGGTGATGCTGATCGGCCTGCAGGCGCTGGAACTGGCACCGAAGAAAGCCGCAGGTACCGCTGCCGGCTTCACCGGCCTGTTCGGTTACCTGGGCGGTTCGGTCGCAGCGAGCGCGGCGATGGGCTACACCGTCGACCACTTCGGCTGGGATGGCGGTTTCGTCCTGCTGGTGGTGGCCTGCCTGCTGTCCATGGCGTTCCTGGCACCGACCCTGTGGCACACCCGGGCGGCCAGCACGAGCCGTAGCGCGATCGCCTGACCCACCTCACCCTGTGGGAGCCGGCTTGCTGGCGATCCGCCAAGGGCCGCCATTCGACACGGCCTGCGGCGATAGCAGCACCGCTATCGCCAGCAGGCTGGCTCCCCACAAGGGTCCAGCGCAAGACACCTCACTTGCGTACTCCTGGAACTCAGTGTGAGCCTGAACGGCAGCGCTTGAGCCTCGCCTCCAGGTTACGATCCGGCATCGCGTGGCTGCGCAAGGCGCTGGCGGTCTGCTCGACATAGTCACGGGTGGTACCGTAACGCCCGCAGGCACTCTGCAACACCTGGGTCAGGATGCTGTCGGGCAGGTTGCCGGCATAGCTGGGCAGGTGCCGCTCCAGGACGAACCCCAGCGCCTGCACCGTCTGCCCGGTTTCCAGGCGACAGTTGAGCCAGTGCGGTCGATAGGACGGCACCGGCATCTCCCGCTGCCACAGGGCGTAGAGCGACGCCTCCAGCTGGTCCTCCGGCAACCGATAGGCAAAGCCGCTGCAGGAACCCCCGCGATCCAGGCCGAACACCAGCCCCGGCAGTTCCGGCGTACCACGATGTTCATGGGACCACAGGTACAGGCCACGGTGATAACCGTGGACCCGCCCGCGCACCCGCTCCACCGCCGAACACTCCGGCCGCCAGATCAGCGAGCCGTAGGCGAACAACCAGACCGGCCCGCCCTTGTGCCGGGCCATGGTGGCCTGCATCGAGCTGAGCAATTGTTCGTGGGTCAGTTGCGCCCCCAGCTCAAGGCGCGGCGGATAAGCCAAACCCGGCAAAACAGGATCTGTAGCAGCCATGACGAATCGCGTGGGGCTCCTCGATAGTTACCAGTTGTAAGTCACTTTACCGTAATAAAACGCGCCGCTGTAACCGTACGGCGAATAAGTGCTATAGGCCAGGTTGCCGCCACTGTTGGCGAAGGCACTGAGCCTTTCCGGGTACTTGTCGGTGACGTTGTCACCGCCCAGGGTGAAGGTCCACTGCTTGAGCTTGTAGTCCGCCGCCAGGTCCAGCAGCCAGGCCGCCTTGAAGGTCTGGTCGTTGATCGCGTCGGCCTGGTAGCTGGTGAACGAGCCATAGCGAGTCAGATTGCTGTGCAGCACCCAGTTGCCGAAGCTCAGGTCGTTGCCGAAGGTCAGCTTGTGCCGTGGCGTGGTGTCGCCGAGCAGGCCGAGCCGTTCGCGACGATCCACCCGCACCAGGTTGACCCCCAACTGATTGAGGATCGCCGGGTTGTCCTTCACATCGGTGACCTTGGTCCGGTTGTAGTTGTAGCCCAGGGTGCTGTTCCAGCGCGCACCGTTATCCAGCAGGTAACGATAGTTGGCCACCAGGTCGATGCCGTTGGTGCTGGTATTGGTGGCGTTGGTGAAGTAACGCGCGCTGGTGTAGTTGATGTTGCCGACACCGTTGGCCTGCAGGTAGTTGATCGCGGCGTTGTTCAGCACCAGGTTGGACGAGAGGCTGATGCGGTCACGGATGTCGATCCGGTAGAAGTCGGCCGTCACCGTCAGGTTGTCCGCCGGCTCCAGTACCAGGCCGAGGCTGTAGTTGCGAGATTTCTCCGCCTTCAGGTCCTCGGCCCCGAGCAGGCGCGCCACCTGGCTGTTGGCGGCGAAGGTACCGGCTTCCTGGACGGTCGACCCGATCAGCTGCGACGAGGTGTAGGTGAAGTTCTGCTGGGCCAGGGACGGCGCCCGGAAGCCGTTGGAAATGCTGCCGCGGACCGCCACCTGCGGGGTGAAATCGTAGCGCGCCGACAGCGAGCCACTGACGTTCGAGCCGAAATCGCTGTAGTCCTCATGGCGCACCGCCGCCGAGGCGCTGAGCTTCTCGGTGAAGTGGGTCTCCAGGTCCAGGTACTGGGCGAAGTTGTGCCGCGAGTAACTGCCGGCATCCGCGGCGCGGAAACCACCCAGGCCGGAACTGCCGCTCTGGTAGTAGGACTCGGGCTGGCCGGCGCTGATCTGGTAGCCCTGGCGCAGGTATTCGGCGCCCAGCGCCAGCGACACCGGATAGGGCAGCCAGCCGAGGTTGAACTCTCGCGACAGGTCGAAGTTCAGCTGGCGCTGGTCGTTGCTCAGGGTGCCGTTGTCGAACTTGCGCGGCGTGTTCAGGCCCAGCGAGGTGTTGATGGTTTCCGTGCGCAGTTCGTACTCGTTCTTGCCGTAGTTGGCCGACAGGTCGTAGTGCCAGTCGTCCGCCAGCAGGCCGCGCAGGCCGAGCACCAGCGAGGTGTCCTCGAGATTGCCATGGATCAGCGGCAGGTAGCCGTTGGGGAAGATCGCCGGAATGTTGTTCGAGGCGTTGCTCGCCCGGTAGAACGCCGCGGTTTCGCCCCGACGCTTGCTGTAGCCGCCAAAGCTGTAGAACTCGGCGGCCTCGTTGAAGCTGTAGGCGGAGTTGAACTGCACCTTGCCCTCGTTGGTGGCCGGCTCGCCCTGGCGGAACACCTGCTGGCCATAGGTCGTCGAACCGACGCTGGCCGGGCGGTAGTCCTTGCCGGCACGGTTGGTGTAGTCGTTGTCGGAACCCTCACCGGAAAGGTTGAAGAAGCCGTTGTCGCCCAGGGTGAAGCCGCTGTTGCCGTCGAGCTGACGGTGAATGCCGTCGCCCTTCTTGTACTCGCCGAACTTGCTGGAAAGAGAACCGCCGTGGTCGGCGCTCTTGAGGATCACGTTGATCACCCCGGCAATCGCATCGGAGCCGTAGCGGGCCGAGGCGCCGTCACGCAGCACCTCGATATGGTCGACCGCCGAAATCGGAATCGCATTCAGGTCGGCCGGTGCCGAGCCACGCCCCACCGCACCGCCGAGATTGACGAAGGCACTGGTGTGCCGACGCTTGCCGTTGACCAGCACCAGTACCTGGTCCGGCGACAGCCCGCGCAGTTGCGCCGGGCGCACCAGCTCGGCGCCATCCACCAGCGACGGGCGCGGGAAGTTGATGGAGGGAATCAGCCGCGCCAGCACCGTGCCCAGCTCATCCGAACCGCTGCTGCGCAGGCTGTCGCCGCTGATCACGTCGATCGGCGACAGCGAACCGCTGGCCGTGCGCTCCTGGGCGCGGGTACCGGTGACAATGACGGTATCGAGTTTCGGCGCATCGGCCGTGGTGTCATTCGAATCGGCGGCGGCCGCCTGGGTGAAAGTCATCGCGCCTGCGGCGGTCAGCAAATGAGCGGACAAAATCGCCGAGTACAGCCGGTGTTGCGTGTTGCTCCCCATACCGCTCCCCTTGGAATCCAAAGTCGGGGCTTCATGCCCCGAGTTCGCACGATCGGTCCGTGTGGCGAACGGTGTCGGTCATTGTGTTGATGATTGGCTGATACAGGCCGGTAGTCCGATGACATATAGCCTAATGATATGTAATAAATAAATTAAATATCAGAATCGAATATGGATAAGCTAAACACTGCATTAGTAAAAAAACCCTACAGACCTTTCAGATAGCAAGAGCTGACGAGCCGGGGTCAGGCTCCGTATAACGGCCAACTTCTCGAATAACCGCGTCCCAGAGAGGTCAGCTCCATGAATCGACCGATGTTCGCCGCAGTGCTTGTCCTCTCGCTGGGGCCGGCCAGCGCCGTGCTCGCCGCCCAGGAGTCCGCCGCAGAGAAGGGCTTCTGGTATGCCCAGACCAGTCTGTACTCCCGGCACTATTCACCCGCTCCCGCACACAACAATCATCAGGACCTGCTTGGCCTGGAACGTCATGACGGGTCGGGATGGCTGTACGGCGCGGCGACTTTTCGCAACTCGTTCAGCCAGCGCTCGTACTACGGCTATGTCGGGCAGCGCTTCGACAGTGCGCGTTATCCGTTGTACGCGAAGGTGACGGGTGGGTTGCTGCAGGGCTATCGCGGCGAGTACCGCGACAAGATTCCGCTGAACCGCCTGGGCGTGGCGCCGGTGCTGATTCCGTCGGTGGGCACCTGCTACGGGCCGGTGGCGGCCGAACTGGTGCTGCTGGGGTTCAATGCGGCGATGATCACCACGGGGGTCAGGTTCTGATCATGGGTGGAGAGTGCTGACTCTGTTCGCGGATGAATCCGGCTCTCACAGTGTCAGCGTCGTTCGCAGGATTCATGCATGGCGCGAGCGCTTGTGGAAGCCGGATTTATCCGCGAACAGGCCATCGCCAATCAGGACCTCGGCGCGTAGGCGAAGACATCCGCCCGCATCTGGTGCGCATCCATCCCCGCCTCGACCAGCGCATCCAGCGTTGCGTAGATCATCGCCGGCGAGCCGCTGGCATAGACCCGCACGCTCGACAGGTCGGCAATGTCCTCGCAGACCGCCTCGTGCAGCATGCCGCAGCGCCCTTCCCAGCCGCACAGGTCACTGACCACCTTGTGCAGGAACAGGTTCGGCAGCTTCTGCCACTCGTCCCAGTGTTCCAGCTCATAGAAGTCCTCGGGCCGCCGCACCCCCCAGTACAGGTGCACCGGGTGTTCGAACCCGCGTGAACGGCAGTGCTCGATCAGGCTGTGCATCTGCGCCATGCCGGTCCCGGCGGCGATCAGCACCAGCGGCGCATCCGGCAGTTCGGCCAGGTGGGTATCGCCGAACGGCAGTTCGACCCGCGCCATGCCGTTGCGCTGCAACTGCCCGATCAACCGGCGCGCACTGGCTTCGCGCACCAGCACATGCAGTTCCAGGTCACGCCCGGAGTGTGGCGCCGAGGCCAGGGAAAACGCCGATTTCTCGCCGTTGTCACGCTCGATCATCAGGTACTGCCCGGCGTGATAACGCGGCGGTTTGCCCGCCGGCGCCCGCAGGCGAACCCGCCAGACATCGCCGCCGATCTCGACGCATTCGGTCAACTGACACGCCAGGCTACGCACCGGCAACTCTCCCAAGGCCAGGACACCATCCCAAAGCACCACGCAATCTTCCAGGGGCTCGGCGATACAAGTGTAGAACTCGCCATGGTCACGGACAGCGCCCGCCTGCGCGACCCGGCCTTCCACCAGCAACGCCGCGCAGACGTGACAATTGCCATTGCGGCAACTCTGCGGGCAGTCATAGCCCAGCCGCCGGGCACCATCGAGAATCCGCTCGCCGGGTCGTATCTCCAGCACGGCTCCGGAGGGCTGCAAGGTCACACGCATCAATCTATTCCTAACTGATTCCAGATGGCATCGATCCGCCGGGTCACGGCTTCATCCTTGACGATCACCCGGCCCCACTCGCGCGTGGTTTCGCCGGGCCACTTGTGGGTGGCATCCAGCCCCATCTTCGAACCCAGGCCGGAAACCGGCGAGGCGAAGTCGAGGTAGTCGATCGGAGTGTTGTCGATCATCACCGTGTCGCGCTTGGGGTCCATGCGCGTGGTGATGGCCCAGATCACATCGTTCCAGTCCCGGGCATTGATATCGTCGTCGGTGACGATAACGAACTTGGTGTACATGAACTGTCGCAAAAACGACCAGACACCCAGCATCACGCGCTTGGCATGGCCAGGGTAGGACTTCTTCATGGTCACTACCGCCATGCGGTACGAGCAGCCCTCGGGCGGCAGGTAGAAGTCGGTGATTTCCGGGAACTGCTTCTGCAGGATCGGCACGAACACTTCGTTCAGTGCCACTCCGAGGATCGCCGGCTCATCCGGTGGTCGCCCGGTGTAGGTGCTGTGGTAGATCGGCTTGATCCGGTGGGTGATGCGCTCGACGGTGAACACCGGGAAGTCGTCGACCTCGTTGTAGTAGCCGGTGTGATCGCCATACGGGCCTTCCGGGGCCATTTCGCCCGGGTGGATCACGCCTTCGAGAACGATTTCCGCGGTGGCCGGGACCTGCAGATCATTGCCCCGGCACTTCACCAGTTCGGTGCGGTTGCCCCGCAGCAGGCCGGCGAAGGCGTACTCGGACAGGCTGTCGGGCACCGGCGTGACCGCGCCGAGAATGGTCGCCGGGTCCGCCCCGAGTGCCACCGAGACCGGGAACGGCTGGCCCGGATGCTTCTCGCACCATTCGCGATAATCCAGCGCCCCGCCACGGTGGCTGAGCCAGCGCATGATCACCTTGTTGCGGGCGATCACCTGCTGGCGGTAGATGCCGAGGTTCTGGCGATCCTTGTTCGGCCCCTTGGTGACCGTCAGGCCCCAGGTGATCAGCGGCGCCACGTCGCCTGGCCAGCAGTGCTGCACCGGCAGCTTGCCGAGGTCGACGTCGTCACCCTCGAGGACGATCTCCTGGCAGGGCGCGTCCTTGACCACCTTGGGCGCCATGGCAATGATCTTGCGGAAGATCGGCAGTTTGGACCAGGCGTCCTTGAGCCCCTTGGGCGGCTCCGGCTCCTTGAGGAAGGCCAGCAGCTTGCCGATTTCCCGCAGTTCGCCGACATCGTCGGCCCCCATGCCCAGGGCGACCCGCTCCGGGGTGCCGAACAGGTTGCCGAGCACCGGGATATCGAAACCGCTGGGTTTTTCGAACAGCAGCGCCGGGCCCTTGGCCCGCAGGGTGCGGTCGCAGACCTCGGTCATTTCCAGAATGGGGGACACCGGAACCTGGATGCGCTTGAGTTCACCGCGCTGTTCCAGGCCGCTGATAAAGTCGCGCAAGTCGCGATACTGCATGCGTGAGCCTCGTAGGGTCCGTGGCGTTCGGGGTGGGCAGTGTACCCGGTTCGCCCCGATATCGTGCAAGCGAACACTTGCCCTGGCACGGTCCGCGCCGCGTCCAGACAGCAAAAAGCCGGGTTTCCCCGGCTTTTCTGCTCTGTTCGACTTACTTGCGCTTCATCGACAGGAAGAACTCATCGTTGGTCTTGGTCGTTTTCAGCTTGTCGACCAGGAACTCGATGGCCGCCACTTCATCCATCGGATGCAGCAGCTTGCGCAGGATCCACATGCGCTGCAGCTCGTCGTCGGCCGTCAGCAACTCTTCGCGGCGGGTACCGGAGCGGTTGATGTTGATGGCCGGGAACACGCGTTTTTCGGCGATCTTGCGGTCCAGGGGCAGTTCCATGTTACCGGTACCCTTGAACTCTTCGTAGATCACTTCGTCCATCTTCGAGCCGGTTTCGACCAGCGCGGTGGCGATGATGGTCAGCGAACCGCCTTCCTCGATGTTACGCGCGGCACCGAAGAAACGCTTCGGCTTTTCCAGGGCGTGGGCATCGACACCACCGGTCAGGACCTTGCCGGAGCTCGGGATCACGGTGTTGTAGGCGCGGGCCAGACGGGTGATGGAGTCCAGCAGGATCACCACGTCCTTCTTGTGCTCGACCAGGCGCTTGGCCTTCTCGATGACCATCTCGGCAACCTGCACGTGACGGGTCGGTGGTTCGTCGAAGGTCGAGGCAACCACTTCACCCCGTACGGTGCGCTGCATCTCGGTCACTTCTTCCGGACGCTCGTCGATCAGCAGGACGATCAGGTGGCACTCGGGGTTGTTACGGGTGATGTTGGCCGCGATGTTCTGCAGCATGATGGTCTTGCCCGCTTTCGGCGGGGCGACGATCAGGCCACGCTGGCCCTTGCCGATCGGGGCGCAGAGGTCGATGACGCGGCCGGTGAGGTCTTCGGTGGAACCGTTGCCGGCTTCCATCTTCAGGCGCTCGTTGGGGAACAGCGGCGTCAGGTTTTCGAACAGGATCTTGTTCTTGGCGTTTTCCGGACGATCGTAGTTGATCGTGTCGACCTTGAGCAGGGCGAAATAACGCTCGCCTTCCTTTGGAGGGCGGATCTTGCCAACGATGGTGTCACCGGTGCGCAAGTTGAAACGACGGATCTGGCTCGGCGACACGTAGATGTCGTCAGGGCCGGCCAGGTAGGACGCGTCGGAAGAACGAAGGAAGCCGAAGCCGTCCTGGAGGATCTCCAGCACGCCATCACCGGAGATTTCCTCACCGCTTTTCGCGTGCTTTTTCAGCAGGGAGAAAATCACATCCTGCTTGCGCGAACGGGCCATGTTCTCTATGCCCATCTGTTCGGCCAATTCGAGCAGTTCGGTAATCGGCTTTTGCTTGAGTTCAGTCAGATTCATATAGGAATGACGTAATCATTTATGGAGGGGGGAAATTAAGCTTTTGGCTTAATGAGGCCGCGCCGCAGAGAAGGCGACAGGATCGCGTACTTGTTCGAAAAGGAGAGCGTCGGCGACGGCTAGCAGGGGGCAATGGCGAAACCAGTGCGGGGCCGAATGTAACACCTGCATTTCACAGAGTCTAGCCCCAAACAACGAAAAAGCCCCGCTATTTGCGGGGCCTTTTAACGACGATCAGAGGTGCGCGTCGAGGAAAGCTTGCAACTGCGACTTCGACAGGGCGCCGACCTTGGTCGCCTCGACCTGGCCGTTCTTGAACAGCATCAGGGTCGGGATACCACGCACACCGTGCTTGCCCGGAGTATCCTGGTTTTCGTCGATGTTCAGCTTGGCGACGGTCAGCTTGCCCTCAAAGTGAGCGGCGATATCGTCCAGGACCGGAGCGATCATTTTGCAAGGACCGCACCACTCAGCCCAGTAGTCAACCAGCACAGGGCCTTCGGCCTTCAGGACGTCTGCTTCGAAGGACGCGTCGGTGACGTGCTTGATAAGGTGGTGGTGATGATGGCTGCTCATGGAATTCTCCGCAGTGGTAAACCCAAAAAAACGTTGCCCATCATAGCCGCCCTTCCTACGTACAGGAAGCCGCAGATGATTGAGTCTAACTATGGTACTCCATGAGTTTGAGTATCACCCAATCCGTGGGAGCCAACTGTCCTGGACTCACAGCCGACAAGCGGTCAAGAAAGCCCAGGGGTGGCGGTGATTGTACCGGCGCTTTCGCCGATGGATCCTGCTCTCACAAGGTACGGGTGACTACAAAAATCCTGTGTGCACACTGTGGGGCCGATGCCCCGCTCCCTGCAACGCAGAATCAGGCCGGCGTGACGAAAGCGATCCCGGTGCGCAGCGCCGCATTGCGCACATGCTCCTGCATGGCCTTCTGCGCCGGCCCCGCCGCATGCCGGGCCAAAGCCCGGAGGATCTTGCGGTGCTCCTGCCAGGTTTCCATGGCCCGTTCGGCCCGGATGAACGGCAGCTTCTGGCTCTCCAGGAACAATTCGGCCGTGGCACTGAGAATGCCGACCATGGCCTGGTTGCCGCTGGCCAGCAGGATCCGCCGGTGAAAGTCGAAATCCAGCCGGGCGGCAGCCTCGAAGTCCCCGGCGAGCAGCTCGGCACGCATGGCGTCGACATTGTCCTGCAGGATATCCAGCTCATCCGCCGTCAGCGTGACCGCCGCCAGCCCGGCGGCAAACCCTTCGAGGGCATAGCGCAACTGGAAGATGTCCTCGGCCGAAGCCTGGGCCGCGAACGGCCAGGCCAACCCGCTGCCGGACGGCGCCTGTCCCTGCGCCTGGACGAACACCCCCTTGCCCGGCTGCACGCTGATCACCCCCAGCGCACTCAGGGACGACAGTGCCTCGCGTAGCGACGCCCGGCTGACCCCCAGGCGCTGCGCCAGGTCACGCTGCGAGGGCAGCGCGTCGCCCGGGCCGTAGCCCTCCTCGCTGATCAGTTTACGAATGGCTTGCAGCGCCACTTCAGGTACGGCGCGGGAAATCGAATTCATGGTGCCCAGGCTGGAAGGTCCGATAAAGCGCTAGTTGTAAAGCTATTACAGGCGGGCGGCAAGTCGCGCCCAGCACTGGTTCGCGCCCCGTGGCCCATGCGCGATAACGGTGCGAAAAGAATAGCAACTGTTCAGACCAGTAAGACCATAAAGACCCTGATGAGCCCCGTAATACAGGGCTTTTCGCACGGTATGGCATGGGCTGTGCAATGCATATCGAACCGTAACCCTCCCCTTTTCGCATTCGGAGATCCGCCATGACCAAAGGCTTCAACGCCCTGCTCGCCGCCCTCTTCGCCAGCCTGATGCTGGGCCAGGCAGTCGCCCATGCCAATGGCCTGGACGATGTCGTCGCCCGCGGCACACTCAAGGTCGCCGTGCCCCAGGACTTCCCACCCTTCGGCTCGGTCGGGCCGGACATGAAACCCCGCGGCCTGGACATCGACACCGCGAAACTGCTGGCCGACCAGCTCAAGGTCAAGCTGGAACTGACCCCGGTCAACAGCACCAACCGCATCCCGTTCCTCACCACCGGCAAGGTCGACCTGGTGATCTCCAGCCTCGGCAAGAACGCCGAGCGGGAAAAGGTCATCGACTTCTCCCGTGCCTACGCGCCCTTCTACCTCGCGGTGTTCGGCCCGCCCGAAGCCGCGATCAACGGCCTGGATGACCTCAAGGGCAAGACCATCAGCGTCACCCGTGGCGCCATCGAGGATATCGAACTGACCGCCGTGGCGCCCCAGGGCGTGACGATCAAGCGCTTCGAGGACAACAACTCGACCATCGCCGCCTACCTCGCCGGCCAGGTCGACCTGATCGCCAGCGGCAACGTGGTGATGGTGGCCATTTCCGAACGCAACCCGAAACGAGTGCCGGCGATGAAAGTGAAGCTCAAGGACTCCCCGGTCTATGTCGGCGTGAACAAGAACGAGCCGGCCCTGCTGGACAAGGTGAACCAGATCCTGAGCGCCGCCAAGGCCGATGGCAGCCTGGACAGGAACGCCCAGCAATGGCTCAAGCAACCGTTGCCCGCCGATCTCTGATCCGGTTTTCCCGAGGCCCGCTCCATGGCTTATCAGTTCGACTTTCTGCCGGTGTTGCACAACGCCGACCTGCTGCTGCGCGGCGCCCTGTTCACGCTGGAGCTGACCGCCATCGGCACCCTGCTGGGAGTCGGCCTCGGCATTCTCGGCGCAGCCGTGCGCGCCTGGAAGATCCAGCCGTTCTCGGCCCTGTTCGGGGTGTATGTGGAACTGATCCGCAACACGCCGTTCCTGGTGCAACTGTTCTTCATCTTCTTCGGCCTGCCGTCCCTGGGGCTGCAGATTTCCGAGTGGCAGGCGGCGGTGCTGGCGATGGTGATCAACCTCGGCGCCTACAGCACCGAGATCATCCGCGCCGGCATCGAGGCGATTCCCCGCGGGCAGCTGGAAGCCGCCGCCGCCCTGGCCATGAGCCGCTTCGAGGCCTTCCGCCATGTGGTCTTGCGCCCGGCGCTGGGCAAGGTCTGGCCGGCCCTGAGCAGCCAGATCATCATCGTCATGCTCGGCTCGGCGGTGTGCTCGCAGATCGCCACCGAGGAATTGAGCTTCGCCGCCAACTTCATCCAGTCGCGCAACTTCCGCGCCTTTGAAACCTATGCCCTGACCACCCTGATCTACCTGGGCATGGCCTTGCTGATCCGCCAGTTGCTCAACTGGCTGGGACGGCGCTACCTGGCGAGGAGTCGCTGATGGATTTCACGTTCTGGGACATCCTCAACAACCTGCTGAGCGGATTGCAGTGGACCCTGGCGCTGTCGCTGGTGGCCTTCCTCGGCGGCAGCCTGCTCGGCCTGCTGGTGATGGTGCTGCGCATTGCCGAAAAGCCCCTGCTGCGCGGCCTGGCCCGCGCCTATATCGAACTGTTCCAGGGCACGCCGCTGCTGATGCAGCTGTTCATGGTGTTTTTCGGCGTGGCCCTGCTCGGAGTGGACATCTCGCCCTGGCTGGCGGCCGCCATCGCCCTGACCCTGTTCACCGGCGCCTATCTGGCGGAGATCTGGCGCGGCTGCGTCGAGTCCATCGCCCGCGGCCAGTGGGAGGCCTCGGCCAGCCTGGCGCTCAACCGCTACGAACAACTGCGCCACGTGATCCTGCCGCAGGCCCTGCGCATCGCCATCGCACCGACCGTGGGCTTTTCGGTGCAGGTGATCAAGGGCACCGCGGTGACCTCGATCATCGGCTTCACCGAACTGACCAAGACCGGCGGCATGCTCGCCAACGCCACCTTCGAACCCTTCATGGTCTACGGCCTGGTGGCCGTCGGCTATTTCCTCCTCTGCTACCCCTTGTCCCTCAGTGCGCGCTACCTGGAAAGGAGACTGCATGTCGCTTCTTAGAATTTCCGCCCTGCACAAGTACTACGGCGACCATCATGTGCTCAAGGGCATCGACCTGAGTGTCGAGCAAGGCCAGGTGGTGGCGATTATCGGCCGCAGCGGCTCGGGCAAGAGCACCCTGCTGCGCACCCTCAACGGCCTGGAATCGATCAACGACGGCGTGATCGAGGTCGACGGCGAATACCTCGATGCGGCCCGTGCCGACCTGCGCAGCCTACGGCAGAAGGTCGGCATGGTGTTCCAGCAGTTCAACCTGTTCCCGCACCTGAGTGTGGGCGAAAACGTCATGCTCGCCCCGCAGGTGGTACAGAAGGTTCCCAAAGCCAAGGCGGCCGAGCTCGCCCGGCAGATGCTCGAACGGGTCGGCCTGGGCGACAAGTTCGATGCCTTCCCGGATCGTCTCTCCGGCGGCCAGCAACAGCGGGTGGCGATTGCCCGGGCCCTGGCGATGTCGCCGAAAGTGCTGCTGTGCGACGAGATCACCTCGGCCCTGGACCCGGAGCTGGTCAATGAAGTGCTCAGCGTGGTGCGCCAATTGGCGAGGGACGGCATGACCCTGATCATGGTCACCCATGAAATGCGCTTCGCCCGGGAAGTCGGCGACAAACTGGTGTTCATGCACCAGGGCAAGGTTCATGAGGTCGGAGACCCCAAGGTGCTGTTCGCCAACCCGCAGACCGCGGAACTGGCGAACTTCATCGGCAGCGTGGAAGCACCCGCCTGAGACCGCTCATTCGCTCGGCACCAGTTCGAAACGCCCGCGGCCTTGGATTTCAGTCTCGTCGCCGACTCGGCTCATGGCCAGGGGCAGGCGCGGTTCGACCTCGACCTGCGCCGAGAAAAACCGCCCCTTGGCCGGCAGCCCTTGCGCCAGCACCCGCACAGTCCGGCCTGGGGCCATCAGCCAATCGGCCCCGTGCTCTTCCGGGCGGCCCTCCACCGCCAGGCTGACGGGCTCGCCATCCAGCCGGGCGTTGCCCAGGCCAACAGTGAAGTAGCCCCGAGCCAGACGGTAGGCCTGCGGCCCCGCCGCGGCCCCGTCGAAACGCAACAGCATGGCCGTGGGCCGGGGACAGACGATCGTCAGGCTCAGTCGGCGAGGGCCCAGCGACAACTCGGACTGCCCGGGCCGGATTGGCAGACTCCCCAGGCGCAGCGGGCCGAGATCAATCTGCGCCTGGCTCAGGGACAACGTGCAGTCATGGGCGGCAACGGGTAACGAACACAAGGCAAGAGCAAGGCAACAACGGCGCAGGATGCTGCTGGCGCAAGAAGTCATGACGGTGTCCTCTGGATCAGATCGCCCGGCAAACCGCCGTGGCCGTTTCGTAGGGCCTGTCGTTGTCGACGGCTTCGGCCAGTTCGACAGTCAGGACGCAGTGGGTATGCTCGGCCAGGCGGATACTCAGTCGCTGCCCAGCCTCGGCATCATTCAGGAAAACCATGCCTTCGCCGACGACCGTGGTGAGCAGCCCGCCCTCGACGCTGGACACCAATGCTCCCTGACGCAGCGGTTCGGCATTTTCGTCGGTGACCTTGAGCAGCAGCCGGCGGGCACTGACCACCGAGAAATCAACCCGGTTGAACGACCCGCGCCCGGCCTCCAGACGCTTCACCCCATTGATCAGGTCGACACGCCGCGGCAACGAGCGGCTGTCGACTTCCACCTGGCTCTCCCGATAGGCCGACAGGCCGGGCAGCACCGCCTGCCCGCTGAAATCGGTCCAGACCGGGCCTTGCGGCGTGGCCAGGCGGATGCCGGACAGCTCACCCACCGAGGCCACCCCGAAGGTTTCCTGGATGGCGTAGGGCGAGAACGTCAGCCCTCCCCCATGCAGGGCGACGCCTCCGGACAACTGCCCGCTGTAACGGGTGCCGGAAGGGTTGCGCGTCGCGCCCAGCCCTACCTGGGTGTAGCGCGGCAGCAGACTGAGGTTGGCCCTGGTGAGTTGCTGCCGGTTGCCGAGATCGCGCTCCAGTCCCAGGTCGTAGCTCAGGGTGTCGCTGACCCGCTCACGGTAATCGCCACCGACATTGAGCCGGTCGCCGCGACGACTGACGTAGGAACCAATCCGCCGATCCCCACCCAACGGGATGCTGACGCCCAGGCGCATCCCCAGCCCCGAGTCCGATGCATGACGCCCCTCGCGTGGCCCGACACTGGAGTCGACGCTCAGGTTGACGCTGGCATACCGGTAGTCCCTGCTCCAGAGCCCATGCAGGCGCTGGGACGAACGCCCGTCGAACATCAGGTTGCGCGAGTAGCCCAGGCTGAAACCGCCCAGTTGCGCATCCGACCAACCGAGTGCAGTGGTGTACTGTCGCCTGAGGCGCAGGCTGGAATGATCGTTACGATCTGCACTTTGCACCTCGAACAGATCGCGATAACCGGCAGTGCGCAGGGTAGCACTCAGGCTCAGGTCGATATCCGCCACGAATGGGCTGTTCAGCGAGAGGCTGTCCTGCCGCCCTGTCAGGGAGTGCCGGGTCGTCTGGGACAGGGTGCTGCGCAAACCCAGGCCGACCCGCTCCCAGACTCGGCTGTCGAACGCCCAACCGGTGGCACGATAGTCGTCGCTGGCCAACAGCCCGCTGCTCAACGAGCCGAATCGGCCTAGCCCCCAGGTGCCGCTACCGGTCGCCAGCAATGGCTCATCCGCACCGTCGCCATCGCCCTCGCGCAGCCGCCCCAGGGCCAGGTGGTAACCCGGCGGGACCGACGCGGCCCCCGGGAAGGATGCCGCAGGTACGACAAAACGCTGTTCGCCGCCCGTCTCGCCGATGACCCGGACCTCCAGGTCGACGCTGTCGCCGAGCAACGGCAGACCGGCCAGGCTGAAGGGTCCCTGGGGGACCAGGGTGGTATGGATCAATACGCCGGACTGGCGAACCTCCACGCGCGAGGAATCGAACGCCACGCCCCGGACCACCACGCCATGCCCGGCCCGACCCACCAACGAACCGCCGGGCATGAACTGCACACCGGAGAGTGGGACACCAGCGAATATCGGCCCTGCACTGCTGATCTGGCCGGCCTGGAACGTTGTCTGCCAGGCGTTCAGGTCCCGTTGCGCGTAGGCATACAGATGCTCCGTTTGCCGTTTCCCATCGTGGGCGACATGCAACTGGCGACTGCGCACGACCCAGTCGCCTGCGTTGAACCCCGCCTCGGTCGCCGCCGAAAGAAAACGTTCGGTCCGCTGCTGCGAACGGGTGTCGACCGCCAACACCTCGTAATTGAGCAAGGCCGCCGTACCGCCACGGCTGTAGGCACCCTCGTCGAGCCGCTGCCCGCGCAGGGCCTGGGTCGGCACCAGCAGGGCCACCTCCTCGCGATGGGGTCGCAGGGAAACCCGGGCCTGCGGATATGCCTGCAAGAAGTCATGGCAGTCCTGGTCAAGCACCCTGCCGGCAGTGATGGCGGTCGGCTTCAAGCCGGCCTTGTCCAGCAACGCCGTGGTGAAACACAACTGACCCTCCTGGTCGAAATGGAGCTTGGCAAGGCCCAGCGAATCGCCGTTGAGCTCCAGATTCACCACCTGCTGCCCTTCGCGAAAGCGCGGTGCCAAGCGGAAATAATCAGCAACTGCGGGATCGATGCCGCGTCCGGAGAGCACCGACAAGTCGAACTCCACCTCGGCGGCCTCCTCCTTCTTCTGGGCCGAGACAGGCTCGCCAAACCCCAGCAAGACCAGCCCCAGCCCCCTGATCAGCCACTGGGCCGACCTGGAAATCGGCAGGCATCGGCCGTGGCCCTCCCCGGCTCGTCGCTCAGGCGCTCTCATGCAAGCATCACAGTGCTTCGGCAAGAATCGGTGCTTCGTAGCTGGCTACCGCAAATCCGTAGACCGTTGCCGGCTGCAGAGTGACCGACGTACTCCTCGGCAGCGCCGGGTCCATTTCGATCTCAAGCACCTCCCCCGGCAGCACGTAACTGCGGCCCAGCATCACGCTGGTCCTGTGCGGGTTGAGCTGGAGCTCCGGCGCCAGGCGCACGACATAAGGGCTGTCATTACGTACCAGCAGCCTGGATCCGCGCTGGTGCCACGTCAACGCCTTCCAGGGCTCGCCATTACGTGCCAAGCCTCTGGGATGCAGGATCAGCGGCAGGTTCTGGCGCAGGTTGATACCTACCGTGGCGCCGTCCGCGGACTTGCGCTGCGGTATGCCCTCGAAGGTGACCCGCTTCAGGCGCTGGGTCTTGAGCGGTTGGTCGTTGATGGCAAGAAAGGTCACCACCTGCGTCTCGCCGCCGTCGAGCCGGGAGACCGGCTGCGCCACCACCACCAGCGCCTCAAGGTCCTCGGGAATGGACTCGATAGCCGAATTCAGCAGGACCGTGCCGCTCTCGGTATTGCGCACATGGATACTGGCCTGCCCCTCCTCCTCATGGAGAATGACCACCGTGGTTTCCGGTTGCACACCATCGGCCCGGGCGTTCCCCCATAACACACCCAGAAGAAAGAACAACGCACCGGCAAAATAGGGCATACGAGGCATGGTCTCCAAGTGACACGCTCCCTGGCGAACATATATTAAGATCCGCTTGATACAGACATGACGAGATGGCCGGCACACACTTGCGTGCCGGCTTCTTCTCTACTGGTTAGTTGCCATTTGAATCCAAGTTATTCAGAGATAGCGCAGTTCCAGGGTTGCCGAACCGTCCAGGCTTACTGCTTCTTTTATATCAAGCTCGGAAGTCTTGTTGATGACCGCCTGAACTTCCAGCACGCCACTGACACGTTCCACCGAAGCGGGATGAGTGGCCATGAAACCACTCCAGGACATGATGTTCTGATACTGGCCCAGGGCACCGTCGCCACGCTTCCAGTTCAGCCCGTTGTTACCCGACACTATGGTGTTGACCAACGGGAAGTTGGCCAAGGACTTCTTGATGATCAACGCATAGCCGCCGATCCGCTGGCCACCCGACGTCGTGCCCAGGCCATAGTTGTAGATGTCGCCGTAGCCCGGATTGATGGACGCCTGCACGATACCCGGGACCTTGCTGCCAGCGCGGTTGTCGATGGTCTTCACGCCCACCCGGGTGCCACCCTTGCACTTGACCAGGAACGGCACGCTCTTGGCCTCCAGGCGCGTATATTTGTCCGGTTTCAGGGAGTCGCCATCAATCTTCTTGTAGTCGACAATACCGCCATTCTGCAGGGTCAACTCGCAAGCCGGCGGGATGATCGTGCCTTTCACCAGCAGGTCAGCGGCACTTGCATAACCTCCGACGGCAACCAGCAGGGCGCCGAGCGTCAACTTGGATAACAACTTCATTTTCCCCCTCCATGTCATTCTGTTTTTAGCGGGCATGAGTTATTCAAGGCCGCCCGTTTTAACCGAAACCCCACTGCACCCAGGACACTTCAGTCTCTACAGCCAGCAAAAATCAAATAACTGACACCAAGGCAAGATTGCCGGGCGCTAGTTTCCCTATTGATCCACGCCAGAAAAACCGGAGCGTTCGCAATCGGTTAGTTGAATAAAGAACAGGCGGAATCGGACGCCTTGGATACCGGCGTCACCTTGACCACGCCAAACAAGTAATGAATGTGACATATTCATGTAGGAAAATTGACGCAATGATGTTCCACCCACCCCGCAACCGACCCTGACCGGCTGCTCCCGGGCGCCCTACGTTGGCGTCAGAGCCTGATCGTGGCACGATGGAGGGGTTATCGACCGAGATCCTTCAACCATGCCCCATTCCCAAGCCAAGAATCTTTCCCTGATCGCCGCTATCGACCTGGGCTCGAACAGCTTCCACATGGTCGTGGCCAAGGCCCAGAACGGTGAAATCCGGATCATGGAGCGGCTCGGCGAAAAGGTTCAGCTGGCCGCCGGCATCGATGAAGAGCGCAAACTCAGCGAAGAATCGATGCAACGCGGGCTCGACTGCCTGAAGCGCTTCGCCCAACTGATCAACGGCATGCCCCTGGGCGCCGTACGGATCGTCGGCACCAACGCCCTGCGCGAGGCACGCAACCGCGCCGAATTCATCCACCGCGCCGAAAAGATTCTCGGCCACCCGGTGGAGGTCATCTCCGGTCGCGAAGAGGCCCGCCTGATCTACCTCGGCGTCTCCCACACCCTCGCCGACACCCCGGGCAAGCGCCTGGTCGCCGACATCGGCGGCGGCAGTACCGAATTCATCATTGGCCAACGCTTCGAACCGCTGCTGCGCGAAAGCCTGCAGATGGGTTGCGTCAGCTACACCCAGCGCTACTTCCGCGACGGCAAGATCACCCCGGCCCGCTACGCCCAGGCCTACACCGCGGCGCGCCTGGAGATCATGAGCATCGAACACGCCCTGCACCGCCTGACCTGGGACGAGGCGATCGGTTCGTCCGGGACCATCCGCGCCATCGGCCTGGCCCTCAAGGCCGGTGGCCAGGGCAACGGCGAGGTGAATGCCGAAGGCCTGGCCTGGCTCAAGCGCAAGCTGTTCAAGCTCGGCGAAATCGAGAAGATCGATTTCGAAGGGATCAAGCCGGACCGCCGCGCCATCTTCCCTGCCGGCCTGGCGATTCTCGAAGCGATCTTCGACTCCCTCGACCTGCAGCGCATGGACCACTGCGACGGCGCCCTGCGCGAAGGCGTGCTCTATGACCTGCTGGGCCGCCACCACCATGAAGACGTGCGCGAACGCACCCTCACCTCGCTGATGGAGCGTTACCATGTCGACCAGGAGCAGGTGGTGCGCGTCGAGCGCAAGGCACTGCATGCCTTCGACCAGGTGGCCAAGGACTGGGAGCTGGAAGACGGCGTCTGGCGCGAGCTGCTCAGTTGGGCAGCCAAGGTCCACGAAGTCGGCCTGGACATCGCCCACTACCAGTACCACAAGCACGGCGCCTACCTGATCGAGCACTCCGACCTGGCCGGTTTCTCCCGGGAAGACCAGCAGATGCTCGCGCTACTGGTTCGCGGGCATCGTCGCAACATTCCCAAGGACAAGTTCGCCGAGTTCGGCGACGACGGCATCAAGCTGATTCGCCTGTGCGTGCTGCTGCGCTTCGCGATCCTGTTCCATCACATCCGCGGCACCCAGGAAATGCCGCAGGTCGCCTTGCGCGCCGACGGCGATACCCTGGATGTGGTGTTCCCCAAGGGCTGGCTGGAGCAGAACCAGCTGACTCAGGCCGACTTCGCCCTGGAGGCGGAGTGGCTGACCCGAGTCAGCATCACCCTCAACGTACGCTGAGGACCGGGCTGCTCAGACGATCGAGCAGGGTCGTCTGGGCACTGCGCGGGTTCTGGTTGCCGGTTGGCGTGTTACGGATGTAGCGACCGTCCGACTGCAGGCTCCAGCTGTGGGTGTTATCGGTGAGATAGCTTTCCAGCTCTTTCTTGACCCGCAGGATCAGCTTCTTGCCCTCGACCGGGAAGCAGGTCTCGACCCGCTTGTCGAGGTTACGCTCCATCCAGTCGGCACTGGACAGGAACAGCTGCTCCTCGCCGCCATTGAGGAAGTAGAACACCCGGGTGTGCTCCAGGAAGCGACCGATGATCGAACGCACATGGATATTGTGCGAAACCCCGGCGATACCCGGACGCAGGCAGCACATGCCCCGCACCACCAGGTCGATGCGCACGCCGCACTGGCTGGCCTTGTACAACGCACGGATGATCTTCGGATCGGTCAGCGAGTTGAACTTGGCAATGATGTGCGCCGGCTTGCCATCGATGGCGAACTGGGTCTCCCGGGCAATCATGTCGAGCATGCCCTTCTTCAGGGTGAACGGCGCATGCAGCAGCTTCTTCATGCGTAGCGTCTTGCCCATGCCGATCAGTTGGCTGAACAGTTTGCCAACGTCTTCGCACAGTGCGTCGTCGGAAGTCAGCAGGCTGTAGTCGGTATACAGGCGGGCGTTGCCGGCGTGGTAGTTACCGGTGCCCAGGTGGGCGTAACGAACGATCTCGCCAGCCTCGCGGCGCAGGATCAGCATCATCTTGGCGTGGGTCTTGAAGCCGACCACACCGTAGATCACCACCGCACCGGCCGCCTGCAGACGGCTGGCCAGTTGCAGGTTGGACTCTTCATCGAAACGCGCCCGCAACTCGATCACCGCGGTGACCTCCTTGCCGTTGCGCGCCGCGTCCACCAGGGCGTCGACTATCTCCGAGTTGGCGCCGCTGCGGTACAGGGTCTGGCGCACGGCCAGGACATGCGGGTCCTTGGCGGCCTGACGCAGCAGGTCGACCACCGGGGTGAAAGACTCGAACGGATGCAGCAGCAGGATGTCCTGCTTGCTGATCACGCTGAAAATGTTCTCGCTGTTCTGCAGCAGTTTCGGAATCTGCGGGGTGAACGGCGTGTATTGCAGTTCCGGATGGCTGTCCAGGCCGGTGATACTGAACAGGCGCGTCAGGTTCACCGGACCGTTGACCTGGTACAGCTCGGTCTCGGACAGGTTGAACTGCTTGAGCAGGTAGTCCGACAGGTGTTTCGGGCAGGTGTCGGCCACTTCCAGGCGTACGGCATCGCCGTAACGACGGGAGAACAGTTCGCCGCGCAGGGCGCGGGCCAGGTCCTCGACATCCTCGGAGTCCAGCGCCAGGTCGGCGTTGCGGGTCAGGCGGAACTGGTAGCAGCCCTTGACCTTCATGCCCTGGAACAGGTCATCGGCGTGCGCGTGGATCATCGACGACAGGAATACATAGTTGTCGCCAGGGCCACCGACGTCTTCCGGGACCTTGATGATCCGCGGCAGCAGGCGCGGTGCCGGAATGATCGCCAGACCGGAGTCGCGGCCAAAGGCATCGATACCTTCGAGCTCGACGATGAAGTTCAGGCTCTTGTTCACCAGCAACGGGAAGGGGTGCGTCGGGTCGAGGCCGATCGGGGTGATGATCGGCGCGATCTCGTCGCGGAAATAGCGGCGGACCCAGGTCTTGAGCTTGGCGGTCCAGTAGCGCCGACGGATGAAGCGGACCTGGTGCTTCTCCAGCTCCGGCAACAGGATGTCGTTGAGGATCGCGTACTGGCGATCGACCTGGCCGTGGACCAGCTCACTGATGCGTGCCAGCGCCTGGTGCGGCTGCAGGCCGTCGGCGCCGGCCTGTTCGCGGGCGAAGGTGATCTGCTTCTTCAGCCCGGCGACACGGATCTCGAAGAACTCATCGAGGTTGCTGGAGAAGATCAGCAGGAACTTGAGCCGCTCCAGCAACGGATAGGACTCGTCCAGCGCCTGCTCCAGCACGCGGATGTTGAACTGCAGCTGCGACAGCTCGCGGTGGATGTAGAGACTGCTGTCATCCAGGTTCGGGATCGCCACCACCGACGGCACCGCCACATGCGGCGCCTCGGCCACCACCGGCGCCGGTTCCAGTTCCGGCGGGGTTTCGACGATCTGCTCGACCACCGGTTGAGCTTCTTTTACTTCAACTTCGCTGAGTCCTTCGGTATTCATCGAGTGTTCCTGTGAGGGCTATTTTTGCTCTCGTAGCAATTGAGCGGCACGAACGGCAAAGTAAGTCAGGATGCCATCGGCACCGGCACGTTTAAAGGCGGTCAGGGATTCGAGAATGACCCCTTCACTCAACCAGCCATTCTGGATCGCCGCCATGTGCATGGCGTATTCACCGCTGACCTGATAGACAAAGGTCGGCACCTTGAATTCATTCTTTACCCGGTAAAGGATGTCCAGGTACGGCATGCCCGGCTTGACCATGACCATGTCGGCGCCTTCGGCGAGGTCCGCAGCCACTTCATGCAGGGCTTCGTCGCCGTTGGCCGGGTCCATCTGGTACGAAGCCTTGTTCGCCTTGCCCAGGTTCGAGGCCGAACCGACCGCATCGCGGAACGGGCCATAGTAGGCGCTGGCGTATTTCGCCGAGTAGGCCATGATCCGCACGTTGACGTGACCGGCCAGCTCCAGCGCCTCGCGAATCGCCTGGACCCGACCGTCCATCATGTCCGAGGGTGCCACCACCTGGGCACCGGCCTCGGCGTGGGACAGCGCCTGGCGCACCAGGGCGTCGACGGTGATGTCGTTCTGAACGTAGCCTTCCTCGTCGAGGATACCGTCCTGGCCGTGGGTCGTGAACGGGTCAAGGGCCACATCGGTGATCACCCCCAGTTCGGGGAAGCGCTCCCGCAACGCGCGGGTGGCGCGCTGGGCGATGCCTTGCGGGTTCCAGGCCTCGCTGGCATCCAGCGACTTGAGCCCGGCCGGCGTCACCGGGAACAGTGCCAGGGCGGGAATCCCCAGTTCGACCCACTTCGCCGCCTCTTCGAGCAGCAGATCGATGGTCAGGCGCTCGACCCCCGGCATCGACGCCACCGCCTCGCGACGGTTCTCGCCATCAAGCACGAATACCGGCAGGATCAGGTCGTCGACTGTCAGAACATTCTCGCGCACCAGGCGTCGGGAAAAGTCGTCGCGACGATTGCGGCGCAGGCGGGTGGCGGGAAACAGGCGATTGGCGGGGGTAAAGCTCACGGCAGACTCCTGAGCCCGCGCGGGCGGGCGAGCATGGCAGTTATAAGCGGCCATTATGACGAAGGAATGACAGTTGTGCTTACTCCTGCGACCGGGCGCCGCAGTCGCGACTTTTGTAGGAAATGTTAACGTCGAGACACATTTGGACACTTTCCTCTCTGTCGTCGAAGGGTTAGGCTGCGCGTTCATTTCGCCAGCATCCAGACAATGCTCCAACAATTTCTGCAGGATTTCGGCTACTTCGCCCTGTTTCTCGGAACGTTCTTCGAAGGCGAGACCATTCTGGTACTCGCAGGCTTCCTGGCGTTTCGCGGATACATGGACATCAACCTGGTGGTTATCGTGGCGTTCTTCGGCAGCTATGCCGGCGACCAGCTGTGGTACTTCCTGGGGCGCAAGCATGGCCGCAAGTTGCTGGCGCGCAAGCCGCGCTGGCAGTCGATGGGTGACCGGGCCCTGGAACATATCCGCCGCCATCCGGACATCTGGGTATTGAGCTTCCGTTTCGTCTACGGCCTGCGCACGGTGATGCCGGTGGCGATCGGCCTGTCAGGTTATCCACCGGGGCGCTACCTGCTGCTCAACGGCATCGGCGCGGCCATCTGGGCCGCGGCCCTGGCGGCGGCGGCCTATCACTTCGGGGCGATCCTCGAAGGCATGCTCGGCAGCGTGAAGAAGTACGAGCTGTGGGTGCTCGGCGGCCTGCTGCTGGTCGGCCTGGTCCTCTGGAGCTGGCGGCGCTTCAAGAGCGCCCGCCTGGCCCGCAAGGCCGAGGCCGAACAGTCCCTGGCCGGCCCTACGAACCCGCCAGCCGAATGACCCGCCCCCTGCTGCAGTAGAGCCCGATCACGCTCAGCAGGCTGTAGCTGAGCAGGCCGATCCAGCCCAACGGGCTGGCCGGCCACAGCCCGACCAGCGGCGCCAGCCAGGCCAACGGCACATTCAGCAGCAGCCGCGTCACCTCCAGCTTCAACGCCCATGGCCGGTTCTCCAGGCCCGCCCCGAGTACGAACAGCCCCAGCAGCATCGCCACCCAGCCGAGCACCAGCGCCGCCTGGGGCAGTTTCTCGGCGAAGTTCATCAGGTAGCTGCCCAGCGCCACGTACACCGCGAACTGCAAGGCGATATAGACCTGCTGACGTGGCTCCAGCGACACCTCGAACTTGCGAAAGTGCGCCAGGTCATGCTTCGCCATCGGGTACTTCGCCGCGACGTCCGCCGGGCGCCAGCCGGTGGGCATGAACCAGATACGCAGCTTGTCCCGGTAGCGCTCGGCACGCCGCGCGTCAGCGGCCAGTTGCGCGTAGAACTGCAGGTTGGCCCACAGCGGGTTCCAGCTGGCCAGCGGCGTGGTCACCCCGAACACCACCGGCTCGGCGTCGTCCTCCTCCTGGAAGGTGCCGAACAACCGGTCCCAGAGAATGAACACGCCGCCGTAGTTGCGATCCATATAGAGAGGGTTCTGCGCATGATGCGCGCGGTGGTTGGACGGCGTGACGAAGAACCACTCGTACCAGCCGAGCTTGGGAATGTGCCGGGTGTGCACCCAGAACTGGTAGAGCAGGTTCAGCGCCGCCACGGTGATGAACACCGACAGTGGCACACCGAGCACCGCCAGCGGCAGGTAGAAGATCCAGCTCAGCAGGAAGCCCGTGCTGGTCTGGCGCAGGGCGGTGGACAGGTTGTAGTCCTCGCTCTGGTGATGCACCGAATGCGCGGCCCAGAGAATATTGCGCTCATGGCCCATGCGATGCAGCCAGTAGTAGCAGAAGTCGTAGACCACGAAGGCCATGACCCAGACCCACGGGCTGTCGGCCGGCAGATCGAACAGCGCCAGGTGGTCGAGGGCCACGGCGTAGGTCACCAGGCCGACGCCCTTGGTCAGCAGGCCGGTGGTGGTCGACAGCACGCCGGTGCTGAGGCTGTTGATCGCGTCGGCCACCCGATAGTTGCGGGTACCGCGGCGATAGTCGGTCAGCAGCTCGACGATGATCAGTACGACGAAAAACGGAATCGCATAGGGAATGAGGTCCATGGCGCTACCCAAGAGGAACGATTGGCCCGAGATTAGGTGTAGTCGCTGCAAATTCCGCTGACAATGAATGCCAGATTGGTAGACATTTAACGCCAGACTTCGGGAGATCCAACATGACCAGGAAAATCGCGGTAATCCTATCCGGCTGTGGCGTCTACGACGGCGCCGAGATCCACGAAAGCGTGCTGACCCTGCTGCGCCTGGACCAGCGTGGCGCCCAGGTGCAGTGCTTCGCCCCGAACATCGCACAGATGCAGGTGATAAACCACCTGACCGGCGAGGAAATGCCCGAGTCACGCAATGTGCTGGTGGAGTCGGCACGCATCGCCCGCGGCCAGGTCCGCGACCTGCGCGAGGCCGATGTGCGGGAATTCGACGGGCTGATCGTGCCGGGTGGCTTCGGCGCGGCGAAGAACCTCTCCAATTTTGCCATCGAAGGCGCCGGCTGCAGCGTGCAGACCGAAGTCCTGGCGCTGGCCGAAGCCTTCGCCGAGGCCGGCAAGCCGGTGGGGCTGATCTGCATCACCCCGGCGCTGGCGGCGAAGATCTACGGCCCGGGCGTGACCTGCACCATCGGCAACGACGCCGACACCGCCGCGGCCCTGGGCCGCATGGGCGCCAACCACCAGGAGTGCGCGGTGGATGAAATTGTCGAGGACAAGGCCCGCAAGCTGGTCACGACCCCCGCCTACATGCTCGCCCGGTCGATTGGCGAAGCGGCGGCGGGGATCAACAAGCTGGTGGACCGGGTGCTGGAACTGGCCCAGGAAGGTTAGGTGGCGCGAGCGAGCCGGGTCAGGATCCGATCCAGCGAATTGGCGAACGCCTGCTTCTCACGCTCGCCATAGGGCGCCTGGCCACCGCCGACCTGCCCCTGCTCGCGCAGATCGGTGAACAGGTTGCGCACCGCCAGCCGCTCGCCCATGTTCTGCTCGTCGAACGGCTTGCCCCGGGGATCAAGTGCCGCCACGCCCTTTTTCACCAGGCGATCGGCCAGCGGTACATCGCTGCAGATCACCAGTTCCCCCTCCACCGCATGCTCCACCAGATAGTCATCGGCGGCATCCGGCCCGCTGGGCACCACGATCAGCCGCACGCGGGCGAAGGGTGGCCGGGGCTGCGGTTGCCCCGCCACCAGCACCACCTCGAACTGCCGCTTGAGGGCGAACTTCACCACCAGGTCACGGGCGATCCGTGGGCAAGCGTCGGCATCGATCCACACGCGCATGCTCAGGACGCCTGCAACTGGCGCTTCTCCGCCAGCCGGCTACGGCCGTAGAGCACGATGATCGCCAGCAACGCGACGACCTGGGCACCCAACGAGTAGGCGTCGGCGTGAATGCCCAGCCACTCGAAGTCGAAGAATGCCACCGGCCGCGTACCGAAGATCCCGGCCTCCTGCAGTGCCTTGACGCCATGGCCGGCGAACACCACCGACAGGGCGCAGAGCAACCCGGCATTGATGCCGAAGAACAGCGCCAGCGGCAATTTCGCCGAACCGCGCAGGATCACCCAGGCCAGGCCCACCAGCAGCACCAGCGCCGTCGCCCCGCCGGCCAGCACCGCGCTGTGCCCGGCAGGGCCGGCCTGCAGCCAGAGGGTTTCGTAGAAGAGGATCACTTCGAACAGTTCACGATACACCGAGAAGAACGCCAGCACGGCGAAACCGAAACGACCGCCGCCACCGACCAGGCTGCTCTTGATGTAGTCCTGCCACGCCGCGGCATGCCGGCGATCGTGCATCCACACACCGAGCCAGAGCACCATCACACTGGCGAACAGCGCGGTGCAGCCTTCGAGCAGTTCGCGCTGGGAGCCGCTGACGTCGATCACGTAGGCCGCCAGTGCCCAGGTGCCAGCCCCCGCCAGCAGGGCCAGGCCCCAGCCGATGTTGACGCTGCGCACCGCCGATTGCTGGCCGGTGTTGCGCAGGAACGCCAGGATCGCCGCCAGCACCAGGATCGCCTCAAGGCCTTCGCGCAACAGGATCAGCAGGCCGGAGATGAAGCTCAGCGACTGGCTCAGGCCATCGTTGCCGAGCAGACCGGCAGACGTCTTGAGCTTGTCCTTGGCGAACGCCAGGCGTTGTTCGACCTGCTCCACCGGCAGGCCGTCCTGCAGGGACTGCCGATAGGCCATCAGCGACTTCTCGGTGTCCTTGCGCACGTTGGCATCGACGTTGTCCAGGGAGCTTTCGACCAGTTCGAAGCCTTCCAGGTAGGCCGCCACGGACAGGTCGTAGGCCTGCTCGCGGTCGCCGGCGCGGTAAGCGGCCAGGCTCTTGTCCAGGGTCGTCGCGGTGTAGTCGAGCAGTTGCGATGGCCCCCGCTTGACCTGCGGCGGCTGGGCCCGCTGGGCGCGGAACAGCGCCGCGGCCTCGTCGCCTTCGGCGGCCTGGATCTCGCTGGGCGTCTGGCGTGCCAGGTCGGCGATATTGTAGGTCTTGTCGGTCTGCGCCACCGGTGCGGCACTGAAGCTGGCGATGTAGGTCGCCAGGTCCCAGCGCTGGCGTTCGTCGAGCTGATCGGCGAACGACGGCATGTCCGTCCCTTCGACCCCCAGGGTCAGGGTGTTGTAGATGCCGTACAGGCTCAGGCGATCGAGTCGCGAGGCGTCACGCAGGTTGGCCGGCGGCGGCGTCATGCCGCTGCCCGCCGGGCCGTCGCCGGCCCCGCTTTCGCCATGACAGACCGAACATTGCTGGGCATAGAGCGGCGCACCGCGGGCCGGGTCCGGGGTAATGGCCGGAGCCTGGCTGACCTCATAGGTCACGGCCAGCCTGGCGCCCAGTTGGCGGGCCTGACGCGCCACCAGCGAGCCCTCCTGGCGTTCGCTGATGGCCTTGCGCAGGTCGGCAACGCCCTGCTCCAGCTCCGCCCGTTCGGCACGGGCCGGCAACGCGACGACCAGCTTCTGCAACGCGCCGAGGAACTCCAGTTGCTCGTGGTATTCGGTTTCGTCGATGACCTTGCCATCCGCCACCGTGGCCGGGTAGTCCGCGCCGATGTAATCGATCAGGTGCAGGGCCTGGGGGGCGCCTTCCACCGTATTCGCCAGCAGGCTGGAGCTGCATAGGGCGAACATCGGCAGCATCAGCCAGGCCAGGAAACGCGTGGGAACAATCATTGAAACGACCTAAATGGAAATGCGAAGTAACATATTGTTCCCTCTCACCGCGCCTCACTCAAGCATTACGCGGTGCAAACAGACAAATAGCCGCTCCGAACGCCCGCCAGGAAGACAGTCAAAACCACGGCCTGGCGCCTGCTCACTCCCTTGCCGCTCTGCCGCCTGATGGGCAGTTGCTCGATCTGCCGCGGGTATTCGCCAGCGGCTAAACGATTCACTCGTCCCCGGCGAAACCCTGAAGTTTCCTGCGCGTGGGTAGGACACCCAGGCGCGGGCCACGACAGTTGCGCAATCACCCTACAACTCCCGGATCCGACCTGCGCAGACAGACGCGGACTCCTACGCGATCTTCCTCCCCCGACACGTCGACGCCACAACCCGCCCCCCTTTAACGTGGTCAGGCGCCGTCATCGCTCGACGCGGTAATGAGCCATCATTTTGGAGCAAAAAAGCCATTACATAGCCAGCACTCGCCGCCTATAATGCCGCGCCGGCGTTATGGGCAAACGCAATAAAAGCTCCTCTTTTAATGAGGAATTGTTAGGGTAGCCTGCCCTGCCAATGGGTTCATCCAGCCAGACCCGCCCTCCGGCTGCTTTCACCATCAGGGATGATGTCGCTCATGACACCCAGCACCCGCCTTCTTATCGCCCTTGGGGCCGTGACCCTGCTGTCCGGCTGTTCGGTGTTCCGCAACTACGACGGTGAGCTGGCGCAGACCAACCAGCAACTGGCCTCCGGCAATGTCGACGCGGCGCTGTCGCTGCTGGAGAAGAACAACACCGGCGAAGACCGTGACCTGCTGTACTACTTCGAGAAAGGCGAACTGCTGCGGGCCAAGGGCGACATCACCGGCAGCCAGCAGGCCTGGAACAGCGCCGACCAGGTCGTTGGCCAGTGGGAGGATGCGGTCAAGGTCGACTACGCCAGGTATGCCGCCCAGTTCGGCAGCTTCCTGGTCAACGACAAGGTCCGCCGCTACGAAGGCTACGACTACGAAAAGGTCATGCTGACCACCCAGATGGCGCTGAACTTCCTCGCCACCAACGACTTCGAGAGCGCCCGCACCGCGATCAAGAAGACCCACGAACGCGAAGCGGTGATCGCCGAATTACGCGACAAGGAATACCTCAAGCGCGAAGAGGAAGCCGACAAGCAAGGCATCAAGACCCAGTACAAGGACCTCAAGGGCTACCCGGTGGCCAGCCTGGACGCGCCCGAAGTGGTCAGCCTGAAAAACAGCTACCAGAGCGCCTTCAGCCACTACCTCGCCGGCTACATCTATGAAGCGCTGGGCGAGAAGGACCTGGCCGCGCCGGGCTATCGCCAGGCGGCCGAACTGCGCCCCAACACCCCGCTGCTCGAACAGGCCCTGGTCAATCTCGACAAGCCGGCCGGCAAGGACGATGACAGCGATATCCTGATCGTCGTGCAGAGCGGCCTGGCGCCGGCCCGCGACTCGATCCGCATCCCGCTGCCGCTGCTGATCTCCGACAACGTGGTGATCACCCCGCTGTCGTTCCCGATCATCAAGGCCGACACCTCGACCCCCGGCTTCGGCCAGATCGGCATCGATGGCCAGCAGGTCAACCTGACCGCCCTCAACAGCACCACCGCCATGTCCAGCCGCGCCCTGCGCGACGACATGCCGGGCATCATCCTGCGTACCAGCGTACGGGCCATCAGCCGCGGCATCGCCCAGAAGAACCTGAACAAGGTCAACCCGATCGCGGGCCTGGCCGTGGGCATCACTTCCGCCGTGCTCGAGGGCGCCGATACCCGCACCTGGCGCACCCTGCCGGACACCACCCAGGTGGTCCGCCTGCGCCTGAAGAAGGGCGAGCACCAGGTCTCGCTGCCCAGCGCCGCTGGCGGTTCGCTGGTCAGGATCAACGTCGATCGGCACTACCAGGTGATCAGCCTGCGGGCCATCGGCAGCCAGGTATTCACCAGCGGCCTGGCGGCGCAGCGGATCCCGAGCGCCAACACGACCGCCGTGGCCAGTATCAAACAACCTTGAGAACGGAGTCTTTTTCCATGCGTTTCAAACTGACCGCTGTCGTTGCCCTGGCCCTGCTGGCCGGCTGTGCAACCCCTGCGCCACCACCGGAGCCGGGCAGCGCCGCGAGCAAGATCGTCGTCATGGGCGAAATGAAAGACATCCAGGTCGGCGCCATCCGCGTTGCCCGGGAAAACGGCTTCCTGACCGTGAAGGTGCAACTGAGCAACACGCGCACCAAGAACAAGATGATGTACTACCGCTTTGCCTGGCTGGGCAACGACGGCTTCCCGATCGCCGACGAGGAAGCCTGGAAGACCCTGAGCCTGTATGGCGCCCAGAGCACCTTCCTGCCCGCCATCGCGCCGACGCCGAAGGCCGTCGACTTCCGCCTCGAAGTCAAGACGCCTTGACACGAAGCCACCCCTTGCGCCCCTTTGAAGAGAACCTCTCCATGTTTGCACGCCTTTCGCTCCTCGCCGTCGTTGCCCTGCTGGCCAGCGGTTGCGCCCAGAACACTTCGCCGGTCCTCGGCGGCAAGAACATCAGCTACGGGGATACCAAGGCTGTCGAGCTGGTCACCAACGAGTTCGGCTCCACCGACCTGCAGATGATCGCCGAATCCATGACCCGCTCCCTGGCCCAGTCCGGCGTGCTGCAAGGCCGCCCGGTGGTCCAGGTGTATGACGTGAAGAACAAGACCAGCGAATACATCGACACCCGCGAGATCACCACCTCGATCAAGACCCAGCTGATGAAATCCGGTACTGCCCGCTTCGCCAGCGACAACACCGAGATGCAGAGCCAGGTCGACCAGCTCAAGCTGCAGAACCAGAGCGGCCTGTACAAGAAGAGCACCATCAGCAAGACCGGCAACATGATCGCCGCCAAGTACCGACTGGAAGGCTCGATCAGCTCGATCGTCAAGCGCAGCAGCGACTACAAGGACGTGTTCTACAAGTTCAGCCTGCAACTGATCGACGTCGAAAGCGGCCTGGCCGAATGGATGGACGAGAAAGAGATCCGCAAAACCACGGAGCGTTAAGCTATGCGAGCATGGATTGGCATTATCGGCCTGGCCTGGGCCTTTGGCGTGCAGGCCGCGCCGAAAGTCGCAGTGGCGGACCTCGCGTATCAGGCGAAGGTGGAGCAGTACATCCGCAGCGTCTCGGCACGCGGCAATTTCCAGCAGGGCTATTACGGTTCGTCCGGCTCGGCGAGCTACGACGAGTACGAGAGCCGCAGCAGCTACATCGAGCAGGGCGAACTGCGCAAGTTCACCGGCGACATCAAGGGTGAGATCCTGCGCAGCGGCATGTTCCAGCTGGTCCAGGGCACGCCCTATACGTCCAACTCCAAGGGTGACGTCTACGACGTCATCAAGCGGATCAAGGGCGGCAACTTCAAGGGGGCCGACTACGTGCTGTTCGGCACCGTATCGGACATCGACTTCACCCAGGACATCAATGAACTGGCCAACACCAACAGCTACTCGGCGGTGCTGGGCCTGACCCTGGTGGGCGACTTCAGCCTGATCAACACCCGTACCTACCAGATCACCTCGGCGTTCACCGCCATGGGCGAAGGCCAGGACACCAAGCTGGTCAACAGCCGGGATATCCGCGTGTCGCTGAACCGCCCGCGGGTGGTACGCGATGTGTCGAAATCCCTGGGCGAAGATGTCGCACGGCAACTGAGCCTGCAGTTGGGTGGTCCGGACATGTCTCCGGACTCGCGCCCGCCACTGCAACGCAACAACCTGCCACCGGATGAACCGGCCAGGGTTCTTCAGTAGTTCCAGACGCGACAAAAAAGGCGACCATCAAGGTCGCCTTTTTCTTTGCCTCGCCCCCGTTTCAGGTGGTGGCCTTGTGGAGGGTCGCCAGGAAGCCCGCCGCACCCACGAACAACCCGGCAAAGGTCCGGTTCATCCGCCGCTGCTGCCGTGGCGTGCGCAGCAGGCGCAGGACCTTGGCCGCCAGGCCCGTGTAGCCGGCCATGACGATCATGTCGACAGCGATCATGGTGACCCCGAGAATCAGGTACTGATGTACCAGCGGCGCATGGGGGTCGATGAACTGCGGCAGTACCGCGAGCATGAACACCAGGGCCTTGGGGTTGCTGACGTTGACCAGGAAACCGCGGAACATCAGGGTCAGCGGCTTGCCGACCGGACGGATCGTCGCCTCTTCGGTCATGTCGCTGGGCAGCGCACGCCATTGCTTGACCGCGAGGTAGACCAGGTAGACCACACCGAACCACTTGATGGCGTAGAAGGCGGTAGAGGATGCCGCCAGGATCGCCCCGACACCGGCAGCGATGACCGCGATCTGTGCCGCCAGTCCCAGTTGCAGGCCGAGGGCGTTCCAGTAGCCACGCAGGAAGCCGTATTGCAGGCCACTGGACATCGAGGCGATGGCGCCCGCCCCTGGAGACAGGCTGATCACCCAGCATGCAGCGAAAAAGGCCAGCCATGTCTCAAGCAGCATCACGCACCTCGGATAAGAGTTGTAACAAACCTCTAAGCTAATCCGAAGGCGTGAACTTGACCACCGTTTTCTTGAAGCAGCGAGGGCGCGTCCGTCAGGACAACGCCTCCAGTTCCGCCTGCATGCTTTCCAGCAGTTCCAGGGCCGCCATCCAGGCCTCCTCCAGCTCGGACTCACGGCCCTTGAGCTTGGCCTGCTCGGCCAGCAGGTCACGCAACTCGTCCTTGCGGGCGGCTTCGTAGAGGGCGCTGTCGCCGAGGCTCGCCTCGACCGTCGCCAGGCGCTCGTGCAGCTTGCCCAGCTCGGCTTCGAGCTTGTCCGCTTCACGCTTGTGCGGTGCCAGTTGCTGACGCAGGGCTGCGGCGGCCTGACGCTGGGCCTTCTTGTCGGTCTTGTCGGGGTTGACCGGCGCACTGCTGACCGGTGCGCTGCGCTGGCGATACTCCACCAGCCAACGGGCATAGTCATCCAGGTCGCCATCGAACTCCTCGACCTTGCCGTCGGCGACCAGGAAGAAGTTGTCGGTGGTGCTCTTGAGCAGATGGCGGTCGTGGGAAACCACCAGCACCGCACCGCTGAACTCCTGCAGGGCCATGGTCAGCGCCAGGCGCATTTCCAGGTCCAGGTGGTTGGTCGGTTCGTCGAGCAGCAACAGGTTCGGCCGCTCCCAGGCGATCAACGCCAGGGCCAGCCGGGCTTTCTCGCCACCGGAGAAATTCAGTACCGGCTCGTCGATGCGCGCGCCACGGAAATCGAAACCGCCGAGGAAGTCGCGCAGGGTCTGCTCGCGTTCGGTCGGCGCCAGGCGTTGCAGGTGCAGCAACGGGCTGGCCTTGGAATCCAGGGAGTCGAGCTGGTGCTGGGCGAAGTAGCCGACCACGGTGTTCTCGCCACGGGTCAGGCGACCCGACAGGGGCGACAGGTCGCCGGCGAGGTTCTTGATCAGCGTCGACTTGCCCGCGCCGTTGGGGCCTAGCAGACCGATCCGCGCCCCCGGAGTCAGCTGCAGCTTGACCTTCTCCAGGATGGTCTTCTCGCCATAGCCCAGGCGCGCATCGGAGAGGTCCAGCAACGGGCTGGAGATCTTGTGCGACTCGCGGAAGGTGAAGTCGAACGGCGAATCGACATGGGCCGCCGACAGCTCCTCCATCCGCTCCAGGGCCTTGATCCGGCTCTGCGCCTGGCGGGCCTTGGTGGCCTGGGCCTTGAAGCGGGCGATGTAGCTTTCCATGTGCGCACGCTGTGCCTGCTGCTTCTCGTAGGCCTGTTGCTGCTGCGCCAGGCGCTCGGCACGGGCCCGCTCGAACGCGGTATAGCCGCCGCGGTAGAGCACCAGCTTGCGCTGGTCGACATGGGCCACGTGATCGACCACTTCATCGAGGAAGTCACGGTCATGGGAGATCAGCAGCAGGGTACCGGGGTAGCTCTTGAGCCACTCCTCCAGCCAGATGATCGCATCGAGATCGAGGTGGTTGGTCGGTTCGTCGAGCAGCAGCAGATCCGACGGGCACATCAGTGCCTGCGCCAGGTTCAGGCGCATCCGCCAGCCACCGGAAAAGTCGCCGACCTGACGATCCATCTGCTCGTTGGTGAAACCCAGGCCGGCCAGCAACTTGCGGGCACGGGCATCGGCGGTATAGCCGTCGGCGCTGTCGAGTTCCGAGTGCAGGCGGGCCAGCGCCGAACCGTCCTGAGCCGCCTCGGCGGCAGCCAGGTCGCGTTGCACCTGACGCAGGCGCACGTCGCCGTCGAGCACATAGTCGACCGCCAGGCGTTCGAGGGTATCGACCTCCTGGCGCATGTGGGCGATACGCCAATCGGCCGGCAGGAAGCAGTCACCCGAGTCCGGGTGCAGCTCGCCCCGCAGCAGGGCGAACAGGCTCGATTTGCCGGCGCCGTTGGCACCGATCAGGCCGGCTTTCTGGCCGGCGTGCAGGGTCAGCTCGGCGTCTTCTAGCAGACGCTGCGGGCCACGCTGTAAAGTCAGGTTCTGAAGTCGAATCATAATGGCGGCGGAGTCTACCAGCTTCCCTCGCAACTGGCGCGGATCTCACCATGCATGCTGACCTGTGGACGTTTTCCCTGGATATTTACGCCAAGCCTGGCGTGGAAGGAACCTGCCTGGCGCTGCAGGGGCATGGGGCGAATGTCTGCCTGCTGCTCTGCGCGGCCTGGCTCGGAGTACGCGGCGTGAAGTACGCGCCTGGGCGGCTGGAGGGCTTGCGGCGGGTCGCGCACCCCTGGCACGAACAGGTGGTGCAGCCCCTGCGGCAACTGCGCGGGCAATGGCGGGCCATGGCCCTGCAGGACAGCGAACTGAAGAGGCTGCGCGATCGGATCAAGGCGCTCGAACTGGAGGCCGAGCAGCAGTTGCTGTCGCGCCTGGAGGCCTTGAGCGGGGATTGGCCACGGGAAGCGGCCGATGATCTGGCGGTGTGGCTGGAAAGTGCGGCCGGTGAAGCGGCGCACCTGAACCACGACGCGCTGCACCAGCTGCGCGTCGTGGTGAGCCAGGCTTAGGAAGCGCTGGTAGGGGTGCTGCTGGCGGCCGGTGTGGTCGCTGGCGCGGCAGGGGCCGAAGCAGGAGCAGTGGCAGTCGCTGGAGCCGAAGCCGCAGGAGCGGCTGCCGGAGTGGCCGGCTTGGCTGCGGCAGGGGCAGCAGCAGGTTTCGCCGCGGGCTTGGCGGCAGTTGGCTTGGCAGCAGCCGGTTTCGCAGCGGGCTTGGCGGCAGTTGGCTTGGCAGCAGCCGGTTTCGCAGCGGGCTTGGCGGCAGCTGGCTTGGCAGTAGCCGGTTTCGCGGCGGGCTTGGCGGCAGTTGGCTTGGCAGTAGCCGGTTTCGCGGCGGGCTTGGCGGCAGCTGGCTTGGCAGTAGCCGGTTTCGCGGCGGGCTTGGCGGCAGCTGGCTTGGCAGTAGCCGGTTTCGCGGCGGGCTTGGCGGCAGCCGTCTTGGCAGTAGCCGGTTTCGCAGCGGGTTTGGCGGCAGCCGTCTTGGCAGTAGCTGGTTTCGCAGCAGGTTTGGCGGCAGCAGGCTTGGCAGCGGCAGGTTTCGCAGCGGGTTTGGCAGCAGCCGTTTTAGCAGCAGCTGGCTTGGCGGCAGCAGGCTTGGCAGCGGCAGGTTTGACGGCGGCAGTTTTAGCAGCGACAGGTTTCGCGGCTGGCTTGGCAGCGACCTTGGCCGGTGCAGCCGGTTTGGTTTCACGGGTCGAAAGCGCCTTGGTCACGGCTTCTTTCACACGACCAACGCCTTGCGCCAGCTTCAGGCTTTCCTGTGCATCACGCTTGAGTTGCAGGATGTAGGCGCGGGTTTCCGATTGGCTGGTTTTCAGCTTGTCGAGCAGCTCTTCCAGCTCACCGATAGCGGCCTTGGCCTTGGCTTGCGCCTTGGCTTTGCCGGCAGTGGCGGCGTCCTGCAATTTGGTGCGCGACTTGTGCAGTTTTTCCTGAGCCTTGCCGCGTTGTTTTTCCAGTTTGGCGAGCAGTTTTTCAGCATCAGCCAAGGCTTGCGAGCAAGCGTTTTCCAAATGCTCGAGCAGGCTGCCCGACAGTTGTTGGAGCAAGTGCAACGGAGTATTTACAGGCTTCTTGGTGGCCGACATGGTTTACCTCCTGGCTGACGTGAGTGCGGCTCATACTAGACCTTCTGTGACTACCGCCGCTAGGGCATGTTGACAGTATTGGAGGGCCGACGTTGCATGCGGCAAAAAATGTTCTCGGGGATCATTCGCGCAGCCCCACAACCGGCGTGCGGCACTGGCATAATCCGTCGGGTCTCAGGTCGGAGAGTTGCCATGTCGCGTTACCTAATGCTGTCGCTGTGTCTTGTTCTGCCGCTGGCCCACGGTGCAACGGAGGGAAAAGCCGACGACGCCCATGACCTCGCCTACAGCCTCGGCGCCAGCCTGGGCGAACGCTTGCGCCAGGAGGTGCCGGACCTGCAACTCAAGGCGCTGGTGGAGGGTCTGCAACAGGCCTATCAGGGCAAGCCGCTGGCACTCGCGAACGAACGGATCGAACAGATCCTCGCCGCCCACGAAGCGCAGGCCGCCGACGATTCGACCAAGCCGCAAAGCGAAGTCGCACTCGAGGCCGAGAAGAAATTCCTCGCCGAAGAGAAAGCCAAGCCAGGTGTCCGCGAACTGGCCGACGGTATCCTGGTGACCGAGCTGACACCGGGCACCGGCGAAAAGGTTGCCGCCAACGGACGGGTCCAGGTGCGCTATGTCGGGCACCTGCCCAATGGCACGGTCTTCGACCAGAACGACCAGCCGCAGTGGTTTCGCCTGGACAGTGTGATCAATGGCTGGCGCAGCGCCCTGCCGCAGATGCAGGTCGGGGCCAAATGGCGCCTGGTGTTGCCGTCGGCACAGGCTTATGGTGCGGACGGTGCCGGCGACCTGATCGCGCCCTACACCCCGCTGGTCTTCGATATCGAACTGCTCGGCGTCGCCAGTTGAACCTGGCCTGAAACGAAAAACGGTGCGCCATGCGCACCGTCTTCAGGGACTGCCCATTACCGCTCAAGCCTGGGCGACGGCCTCTTCCTTGTGGGCGTTGTGCAGCACTTCGATCAGGCAGTCCTCAAGCTCGAAGCGCTCATGCAACAGGCCACCGAGTTCCTTGAACTTCTCCGCCACGCACTTGCCGGCGTCGCACAGATCGTTGAAGGCCAGCAGTTTTTCGGTGATCACATCGATACGGGGGTAGAGGGTATCGGCCAGTTTCAGCCCGCGCTGGTCGCCAAAGGCCTTGGCCTCGCTGGTGAGCTGTTCATAGATTTCGAAGTGTCCGGCCGACACATAGTCCACCAGGACCCCACAGAACTCCTGCAACGGCTGGCGACTGTCCGCCAGGGCCCCGGGCTCGGCGCCGAGCGCATCATAGGCCCGCACGAGTTCATGGCGATGCTGCAACCAGCGATCGATCAGCAGATGGACTCCGCCCCAGCGTTCCTGGGCATTCTGACAACTTTCGAGCATGGTGATTTCTTCCCTTCAGGGTCATGCCGCCCGACACCTCGTACCCACCGAGGATCCTGACTTGGCCAAACAGGGCAACCTTGTTTGCGTTGGATGCGTGCGGGCCAGATTATGCCCGCACGACACCTGCTTCAAGGTACGCAGACGAGAAAGTTCATACAAGCGTTTAATCCGCGGGGGCGACTATCGGTCGCGCGAGGCACCGCGCCAACCACCGAGAACCGGGCCGATCATCTGGTAGATCGCCACCAGGCTCATGCCGACAAAGGCCAGCAGGCTCCACTCGGGAATGCTCAGGTCGAACAGCGTCCAATGGATCTGCGCGCACTCGGCGGTGGCCCGGAACATCAGTTGCAGCGCCTGCAACGGCGATACCTGCTCCATCAGGCAATGCAGGCCGGGCTGGCAGATCATCAACTCCTCCGGCGGTACCTGCTGCAGCAGGACCTGACGGGCCGCGGTCGCCGCGCCGGCCAGGGCGAACAGCAGGCCCAGCGCGCCATACACCCGACAGCCGACTCGCGCCGGCCCGTGCAATGCGCCCAACAGGCTGACCAGGCAGAAGCCGGCGAGGAACAGCCGCTGGACCAGGCACAACGAGCAAGGCTCCAGTCCCACCCCATACTCCAGGTACAACGAAGCCGCCATGACCGGCGCCGCTGCCAGGAAGGCCAGGGAGAACAGAGAACGTGAGCGGGCCAGGAACATGGCTATTCCGTAACAGGAGAGACAGGCAGTTACGGTAGAGGAAAGGCCGCGGCCCTTTCAAGGCAAGCCAGCGCAGATAATTCCTCAAGCCTGTAAGGAATTACCGATAGGCGTCCGATGAAACCATTACGTGGCAAGTAGGATTTCGGTATCAAGGCATTACAGGGAAATAGGCCGCGTGTCCGGGACGGAACGCCCACCACAGGCGCCCCGTCCCTTGCCGCCGTCAGGCGCTGACCGGAACCGGCAGCGGCCGCGCGAGCAGGCGCTCATCCAGCAGGCCGAGACCTTCCTGGAACAGCTGGTTGCTGCGCTCGGTATCGCCCAACTGGGCCAGCAACCGGGCGAGCTCGGCGCAGGCCTCCGGATTGCGCTGCACCCGCAGGCTGGCTTCCAGGTAATCCCGCGCCTTGCCCCACAGGCTGTTCTGCAGGCACAGGCGGCCCAGGGTCAGCAGCAGGCTGGCATCGCCCGGATGCTCCTTGAGCCAGCCCTCGGCGGTCTGCAACTGGCGCACCGGGTCACGCCCGCGCAACAGGCCGTAGAGCCGAGCCAGATGGCTGTCGTACTGGCGCTTGAGCGCCGTACGCAAAGCCTCCTCGGCCTCGCCGTCCGCCCCCAGCTGACGCAGTTGCTCGGCATAGGCCAGCACCAGTTGCGGCTCCTGGCGCTGGGCCGCGGACAACTGCTGCCAGGCGCGCTCCAGGGATTTCAGCCCGGCTTCACCATCCTGCTCACGGCGCACCGCCAGGCTCAGATTTTCCCCCCAGGCACGTCGCTCCAGTTCCGCCAGTTCGGCGGGCGGCAGGGCCTTGTCCTTGCGCAACTCCGGCAGCAGCCGGACCACCGCCGACCAGTCGCCACGCTGCTGGTGCAAACGCTGCAACTGCCGCAGCACCTGGACACTGTGGGGATGCAGATCGTGCATCGCCTGCAGGGTAGCCAAGGCCCCATCGGTATCGCCACGGTCGACCTGCAACTGCGCGTGACTCAGGGCAATCGCCAGTTCGGCCTGCGGCTGGCGTGTCAGGGCCCGCTCCAGCAGGCTGTCGCATTCCTCATACTTGCCCTGCTCGTTGGCCGCGCGCGCCGCGCCAAGGTAATAAAGCAACGGCTGGCGCTCAGCCTCGGCGGCGCGCTGCAGATGCTTCTGGGCACTGGCCCAGCGGCCTTCGGCGAGGTCCATCTGGCCGTGTTCGATGGCCAGCTGGACGCGTCGGCTGCGGTTGCGCCGGGACCAGGGATTGGCCGCCGAGCTGGATGCCGTGACCAGACCGACCAGCAATTTCAGCAGTCGATAGACCAGCCACAACACCAGCAGCACGGCGAGGAACGCCCACAGGCTGGATTCGTAACGGAAGCTGTCATAGGCGATCAGCACGTAGCCGGCATGCCGGTAAATCGCGTACCCCACCAGGCCGACAACGGCGATGACCAGCAGGGCAATGGCGATGAATCGCTTCATGGGCTGGTCTCCTGCGCCGGTTTCGCCTCGCCGCGTACCGGCGTCTCGGTTTCCACGTGCCGCCGCTCGAGGTAGGCCTGGACGGCGCCCAGGGTCGCGGCGAGATCAGGTGTCAGCACCGTCACCGGCTTGCGGCTCAGTTCGGCGAGCTGCTCGACCATGACCTTGCTCTGCGGATTGTCCGGGTTGAAGCTGCCGGTCAACACGTCACGGGCCTCGGTCAGGGCCTGGGTGTACACCTGCGCCTGGCCGTTCAGGGCCGCCCACTGCGCCTGCTCCAGGGCCAGGCTCAGGGCCAGGCGGACCTGGGTCAGGCTCTGCCCGGCCAGCAGCGGCCGGATGTTCTTGTTGGCGTTGAAGTCGATGCGGATGTAGCGCGAGATCTCGTCCCACCACTGGGCCCAGCGGCTGGCGCCATCGCCATCGGAAGTCAGGCCCAGCAAAGAGTCGCCACGATCCTTGTATTCCGGCGCCAGTTCGTTGAGCTGGGCAACCTGGTCGCGCAGTGCGCCCAGTTGCAGGAACAACCCGGTGCGGTCCGGCTGCTCGGTGCTGCGCAGCGCCGCCAGGCTCTTGGCCAGTTGTTCACGGGCGGCGAACGAACCCGGGTCGTTCTGCTCACGCAGGATGTCGTCGGCCCCCTGTACCAGCGCCAGGGCACTGGTCACGTCCTGCAAGGCGGACAGGCGCAGTGTGGCCAGGCGCAGCAGATGCTCCGCCTCGGCCAGGCGCCAGTCCTTGCGGCTGGCCCCCAGCACGCTTTCCAGGCGCTGGCTCAGTCGCTGCTGGTCGCCCTGCAACTGCGCCACCAGGCGGCGCCGGTCCTCCAGTTCGGAGGCAGCCGGCAACTGGTCCAGGCGCGCGGACAGTTGCTGTTCACTGAGTTTGAGCGACTGCGCCTGGTTGCCCAGGTCCTGCAGTTGCCCGCTCTGCTGCTGGTGATTGGCCTGCAGGTTGCGCACCTGCCAGATCCCCCAGCCACCGGCGGCCACCCCGGCGGCCCCCAGCAGCAGGGCAAGGATCGCCAGACCGTTGCCACGGCGCTCGACAGGCGCCGCCGGCGGTTTGGCCGGCGTCTCGGGCGCCGGTTGAGCTTGTTCTTTTGGCAAGGCTGTATCGCTCACGTGTCCATCCTTTGCATTCAGAAAGCGGGCACAGGGTACTCCTGCAACGCCGCCAGCAAGGCCGTGGCGCTGGCACCACGACAATCCACAACATGTTCCGCCCCGGCGGCACGGGCCATCTGCGCCACCCGCGGGCTTGGAACGAACAACGGCAACCGGGCCACTTCAGGCCAATCCGCTCCCGCCACCTGTCGCAGGTGTTCAAAACCCTGTCCACTGCTGACCACCAGCCCGTTCAGGCGTTCCGCTTGAATCTGCCGGGTCAGGGTGCCGTCGGCGTATTCGGGCAGGAGGCGGCGGTACAATTCCAGATAGTCGACACTAGCACCTTGGGCGCGTAAACGCTCGGCCAGCAGTTCACGTCCACCCTCTCCACGCAGGATCAGCACCCGAGGTTCGGGCTGGGCCAACGCCTCCTGCAAGGCTGGCAACGCCAGCAGGGCTTCGCTGTCGTCCCCTTCGGCCGGGTAGTGCACGCGCAGGCCATAGTCGTCCAGCAGGCCCGCCGTCGCGGCGCCCACGGTAAACCAGTCCAGCATCGGCGGCTGCGGCCAGTAGCGGTCGACCAGGTCGAGGCCCAGGCGCGCAGCCGGCTTGCTGACGACGATCGCCGCCGCATAGAAAGGCAGTTCGAGAATCTTGCTCAGTTCGGCGCCTTCGATGGCCAGCGGCTGGATCGCCAGCAATGGCAGGGCACTGCTGAAGATTCCGGCTTCGGCCAGAGTCGCCGAGAGCGCGGCCGACTCGTCCGCCGGCCGTGTCAGCAGCAGGCGCCAGCCACTCATTGGCCGTCGGCCTCGCCGTAGACCGCCTTGAGAATGGCATCGGCGCCCTGCCCCAGCAGGTCCTCGGCAACCCGCACGCCCAGGGCCTCGGCGTCTGCCTGCGGGGCGCGGGCCTCGGCGGTCAGCAGCAGGCCGCCGGCCGGCTGGCCAACCAGGCCGCGCAGCCAGACCTGCCCGCCTTCCAGCACCGCGTAGCAGGCGATCGGCACCTGACACCCGCCGTTGAGATGCTTGTTCAGCGCCCGCTCGGCCGTGACCCGCACGGAAGTGTCCGCGTGGTGCAGGGGTGCGAGCAACGCATGGATCTCGTGGTCGGCACTGCGGCATTCGATGCCCACGGCTCCCTGGCCACCCGCCGGCAGGCTGTCCTCGACGCTGATGGCCGAGCTGATCCGGTTTTCGAAGCCGAGGCGAATCAGCCCCGCCGCCGCCAGGATGATCGCGTCGTATTCCCCCGCGTCGAGCTTGGCCAGGCGGGTATTGACGTTGCCCCGCAGGAAACGGATCTGCAGGTCGGGCCGGCGGGTCAGCAACTGAGCCTGGCGGCGCAGGCTCGATGTGCCGACCACCGCCCCGGCCGGCAGGGCGTCCAGGCTGGCGTAGGTATTGGAGACGAAGGCGTCGCGGGGATCTTCACGCTCGCAGATGCAGAACAGGCCCAGCCCCTCGGGAAAATCCATCGGCACGTCTTTCATGGAGTGCACGGCGATGTCCGCTTCGTTCTCGAGCAGGGCGGTTTCCAGCTCCTTGACGAACAAGCCCTTGCCACCGATTTTCGACAGGGGCGAGTCGAGCAGCTTGTCGCCGCGGCTGACCATCGGCACCAGAGTCACCAGCAACCCCGGGTGAGCCTGTTCCAGGCGGGCCTTGACGTATTCGGCCTGCCACAGGGCGAGCGCGCTCTTACGGGTAGCGATGCGGATTTCGCGAGAAGACATGGAACGGTCCGTACTGAATAGATACGGCAGATAATAACAGTTCAGCCCGGCCAGCTTTGACTTGTATCAGGAAGTCCGCAGCCTCCCTGGCCTGGAACAGCGGACGGATGAACCCCGGGGCCTGTTGCAAGTCCCGGGTTAAAGCTGCTGCATCATCTTGCGCACACCGGCGACATGCCGCCGGCTGACGATCAGTGCATCACCGTTGAGGCCCTTGAGGAACAGCTGGAAGTGTCCCAGGGGCGTGCGCTGCAGGCGTTCGATACGGTCGCGGGCCACCAGTGCGTTGCGGTGGATGCGCACGAAGCGTTCGCCGAACTCGTCTTCCAGGGCCTTGAGCGGCTCGTCGAGCAGCACCTCGCCGCCTTCATGGCGCAGGGTCACGTACTTGTGGTCGGCGATGAAGTAGATCACCTGGCCGATGGGGATCAGCTCGATGCCCTTGCGGGTCCGCGCGCTGATATGGGTCCGCGGCCCGTTGCCGCTTTCCGCCGCCGGCCGGGTCAACGCGGCCAGTTGCACACGGTTGGGCCGCTCGGCCTTCTTCAGGGCTTCGAGCAGATGCTCGGGGCGTACCGGCTTGACCAGATAGCCCACCGCGCTGACCTGGAAGGCTTCCAGGGCGAACTCGTCATGGGCGGTGCAGAACACCACCGCTGGGGGTGTTTCGCGTTCGCACAGGCGCGCAGCCACCTGCAGGCCATCGAGGCCGGGCATGCGGATGTCGAGCAGGACGATATCCGGCTTGAGGCTGTCGATCAGGGCCAATGCCTCTTCGCCATTGGTGGCGCTGGGCTCCAATACACTGTAACCCTCGAGTTCGCCGACCAGACGGGTCAGGCGTTCGCGGGCCAGGGGTTCGTCATCAACGATCAGGACATTCATATTGCGCTGGATTCCTGAGTGAGTCTCGCACAAGGATAGCGTAGACAGGTGAAGTGACGGCCGTCACGGCGATCCACGCTAAGACTAGCGCGAGGCCCAAAAAGTGCCGCAAGTCGTGCACCAATGTTCACCAGTGCCAGGTGAGTACCGTTGGACGCCTGCTGCACGGCGGCGTCATAGGGATTGCTGATACACAATACGAACTCCCCCTCTCTATAGTCGGCTTCGACCCTGACCACCCCGCCTTCGACACGCGGAGCGATGCCGTAGATCAGAGCGTTTTCCAGTAAAGGCTGCAAGGTCAGTTGCGGGATCGGCAAATCCTCCGGAATTGTGCCGACCCTCCAGTCCAACTGTAGACGGTTGCCGAGACGATAGCGTTCGATCGACAAATATCGTTGCGCCAATTCCAGTTCTTCGCGCCAGGTCACCAGGTTTCCCGGCTTGGCGAGACTGGCCCGGAACAGATCGGACAGGTCCAGCACCGCCTGCTCGGCCTGGCGCGGGTCGCTCGCCACCAGGCTGGCAATGCTGTTCAGGCTGTTGAACAGGAAGTGCGGGCGGATCCGTGCCTGCAAGGCCTCCAGCCGGGCCTGCAACTCCGCCTGCTGCTGGCGCCGCCACTGACTCTGCAGGTAAAAGTAGCGCAGCATCAGCGCCGACATGATGAGACTGATCAGCGCATGGCGCAGATAACGGCCGGGGCTGCCGCTGTCGGCCTGGGTGGCGACGAGGGAAAAGTATTCGGTGAGCGCGGTGCAGGCCAGTGTCAGCCCGACCACCAGGAGACAGCACAATACCCCGGCCACGCCGGGGCGCAGGCGCGCCAGCCAGGCCCGGGCGGCGCACAGCACGGCCGCCGAGAGCAGCACGATCCACTGCACATACAGCGACGTCAGGGCCAGGCGCACCCAATCGAAGCCGGCGGGCATCGGTTCGCTGAGCACCAGCACCATCACCAGCAGCTCGGCCAATACCACCAGCACCAGCAGCGCCTCGGGCAGGCAGAGCTCCGGCAGGAAGAATTCCGGTGTCGCGGGCGCATCACGCCCGGTGTTCGTTCGTGAGGTTGGCATACCCCCAGTGTCGACGTCTGTGCTGTCGACGACAAGCCATGCGACCGATTCGGTCGAAATAAAAACCGCACGACCGGTGTCAGCCCCAGCCGGAGCAACCCTGCTATGATCGGCAACAATTTTTCCGGCAATCCATCTTCAGCAGATCACGAGCGAATCCATGAGCACCGACAAGACCAATCAGTCCTGGGGCGGCCGTTTCAGCGAACCGGTCGACGCCTTCGTCGCCCGCTTCACCGCCTCCGTCACGTTCGACCAGCGCCTCTACCGCCACGACATCATGGGTTCGATCGCCCACGCGACGATGCTGGCCAAGGTCGGCGTGCTGACCGATGCCGAGCGCGACAGCATCATCGACGGACTGACCACCATCCAGGGCGAAATCGAGGCCGGCCACTTCGACTGGCGCGTGGACCTGGAAGACGTGCACATGAACATCGAGGCGCGTCTGACCGACCGCATCGGCATCACCGGCAAGAAGCTGCACACCGGGCGCAGCCGCAACGACCAGGTCGCCACCGACATCCGCCTGTGGCTGCGTGACGAGATCGACCTGATCCTGGCGCAAATCACCCGCCTGCAGAAAGGCCTGCTGGAACAGGCCGAGCGCGAGGCAGGGAGCATCATGCCCGGCTTCACCCACCTGCAGACCGCCCAGCCGGTGACCTTCGGCCACCATCTGCTGGCCTGGTTCGAGATGCTCAGCCGCGACTACGAGCGCCTGGTCGACTGCCGCAAGCGCACCAACCGCATGCCCCTGGGCAGCGCCGCACTGGCCGGCACCACCTACCCGATCGACCGCGAGTACACCGCGCAGCTGCTGGGCTTCGAGGCCGTGGGCGGCAACTCGCTGGACAACGTTTCCGACCGCGACTTCGCCATCGAATTCTGCTCGGCGGCCAGCATCGCGATGATGCACCTGTCGCGTTTCTCCGAGGAGCTGGTGCTGTGGACCAGCGCGCAGTTCCAGTTCATCGACCTGCCGGACCGCTTCTGCACCGGCAGCTCGATCATGCCCCAGAAGAAGAACCCCGACGTGCCGGAACTGGTACGCGGCAAGACCGGCCGAGTGTTCGGCTCGCTGACCGGCCTGCTGACCCTGATGAAAGGCCAGCCGCTGGCCTACAACAAGGACAACCAGGAAGACAAGGAGCCGCTGTTCGACGCCGCCGACACCCTGCGCGACTCGCTGCGCGCGTTCGCCGACATGATCCCGGCGATCAAGCCGCGCCACGCGGTGATGCGCGAAGCGGCGCTGCGCGGTTTCTCCACCGCTACCGACCTGGCGGACTACCTGGTGCGCCGTGGCCTGCCGTTCCGTGATTGCCACGAAATCGTTGGCCATGCGGTGAAATACGGCGTGGAGACCGGCAAGGACCTGGCGGAAATGAGCCTGGAGGAACTGCGCCAGTTCAGCGACCAGATCGAACAGGACGTGTTCGCCGTACTGACCCTGGAAGGTTCGGTCAATGCCCGCGACCATATCGGCGGCACCGCCCCGGCCCAGGTCAAGGCAGCGGTCGCCCGCGGCCAGGCCCTGCTCGCCAGCCGCTAGGAACGGATCGCCAGCCCGGTCGACTCCCACGGAACTTGTGGGGCCTATTCGCGGGCAAGCCCGCTCCCACGGTTTGGACGGCCCCCAGGAAGCCGGACACCCGTCCAACCCTTGTGGGAGCCGGTGGGGCGGGACGCTTGCTGGCGATAGCTGGCGCCACACGAGTGCTGGCTGGCCGCCCTCGGCGGACCGCCAGCAAGCCGGCCCCCACAGGTCGGAGAGCTACTTCTTCGCCGCAATCATCGCCAGAAACGCCGGCATCGCCGCCTCTTTGTCCGCCGCGATCCGCCTGGCATGCTCGGTCTGCTGCAACCGCTCCAGCAACGCCTTCGCCTGCGGCATGTCGGCCAGCAGGTCGATACCGAACAGCTTGCCACCCACCGCACAGGCCAGGTCGACGCTGTAGAGGAAATACAGGTCCGCCACAGTGAACTCGCTGCCCGCCACATAGGGGGCGAACTTGCCATGGCGCTTGAGCGCGGCAAATCCGAGCAGCAATTCACCACGGGTCTTTTCCTTGATCGCTTCCGGCACCGGCATACCGAAGAACGCCTCGGTAAAGCAGGCCCGCGCCGGCAGCTCGATGTACAGCTCGATCTCCTTGGCCAGCGCCATGACCTGGGCCCGCTGGAACGGCTCGCGCGGCAGCAGCGGCTGGCCGCCCTGGGTGTCTTCCAGGTACTCGAGAATCACCGTGGTTTCGTTGATGTAGCCCTGTTCAACGCCAAGCACCGGTACTTTGCCGCGCGGGCTGATCATCAGGGCTTCCGGGCTTTGTCCGGGGTAGAAAGCGACCTCCTCGAAAGGCAGTCCTTTTTCGAGCAGGGCCAGCTTGACCATGTTGTAGTAATTGCTGACCGAAAATCCATAAAGCTTGAGCATCACAGAGCCTCCAGGCCGTGCGGGGTGGGCGCAGGCAGTTATAGTGCACTGGATAAAAATTGACCAGCAGCACCGTGGCGCCCAATACGGGTAAACTGGCGCCCTCACCCACAGGAGCCTGCCATGAGCGAGCCAAGCGATATCGACAACGACGACGAAGCGTTCGCCGAGACCACCCTGACCCAGGCCATCGAAAACCAGATCGAAAGCGGCAACCCGCCGGCCGCCAAGGCCACCTTCAACAAGCTGACCCTGGTCGGCTACGAGCGCGACGAGATCCTCAACCTGATGGCCCATGTACTGGCGGTGGAGATCGACGCCATGCTCGACGATGATCGCCCGTTCGACAGCGAGTGGTACGAAACAGCCCTGCGCGCCTTGCCAGAGCTGCCGCCCGAAAAGGAATGAACCTCAGGGGATTTCGGCGACGTCAGAGACCATTCGCGGGCAAGCCACGCTCCTACAGGTCCGTGCCGAGCACAAGATTTGTGTTTGGCTCCGTCCTGTAGGAGCGTGGCTTGCCCGCGAACAGGGCCGATAAAACAACACCCATCCCCGCTCCGTCTACACTGAAAACGCCCCGGCACTGGACAGCCCGGGCAAGTGGGATCACCTTAGTGGTGCGTCGCCCGATAATAATTCCTGAAAGTCTGGAGTCCTTATGTCGTATACCCCTGAGCTGGTTGCCGAACTGGAAATCCTTGCACTGTTCAACCTGGGAAGCTCCCAGGAGGGCCTGAAAATTCATCAGACCGCCGCCCCTTCAGCCATCGCTGCCGCCAAACGCCTGTTCGACAAGGAACTGATCACCCAGGTCGATGGTGGCTACCTGACCAGCCTGGGCCGCGATGCCGCCGAGCATGCCCAGGGTCTGCTGACCATCCTGAGCGTCAGAGAAGCTGCCTGATTGCGCAGATTGCCCACGCGGTCCCGCCTCTGCCCGGACTGCGCGGGCTCCCCGTGATCAGTGAGCCGACCATCTGACACCCATCGACAAATTCAGCTTAAAGCGGGGCCCGCTTAGCCTGTAAACTGAGTCTTTCAGATATTTCCTAATGCCGAGCGCCGCAAGCCGATGACGCGCACCCACGAAATACGCCCTAACCTGGACGAGGGCATTGACCGCCAGGTGCTCAGTCAACTGCGCTCGCGCTTCCTGAAACTCAATCAGGGGCGACTGGAGCGCGCCCTGGAAGGCCTGTCGCCGCGCCAGCAGGTGGTGCTGAACGTGCTGCCGCTGTTCTTCCACGTCAATCATCCGCTGCTGCCCGGCTACGTCTCGGGCAGCACGCCCGCCGGTCTGTCGAACTACGAACCGAACGATGCGGCCCTGGTCGAGGCCCAGCGCCTGACCCGCTCGTTCTCCTACAAGAGCCGCCCCGCCAGCCTGCCACGGCCGATCCACGGGCTGTTCCTGATGGGCAGCCTGGGCACCCTGGCCCAGGCCGACCAGAGCGACATGGACTTCTGGGTCTGCCATGCCAGCGACCTGAGCCAGGGCGAACTGGCCGAACTGCGCAAGAAATGCCAGTTGCTCGAAGCCTGGGCGGCCAGCCAGGGCGCCGAGGCGCACTTCTTCCTGATCGATCCGGCCCGTTTCGTCCGTGGCGAGCGCGACGCGCAACTGAGCTCGGAGGACTGCGGCACCACCCAGCATTACCTGCTGCTGGACGAGTTCTACCGCACCGCCATCTGGCTCGCCGGACGCACGCCGCTGTGGTGGCTGGTGCCGGTGTACGAGGAATCGCGCTACGACCAGTACACCCACACCCTGCTGTCCAAGCGTTTCATCCGCGCCGACGAGTGCCTGGACCTCGGTCACCTGGCGCACATTCCGCCGGGAGAGTTCATCGGTGCCGGGCTCTGGCAACTGTTCAAGGGCATCGAGTCGCCTTACAAGTCGGTGCTCAAGCTGCTGCTGACGGAGGTCTATGCCAGCGAACACCCACAGGTCGAATGCCTGAGCCTGCGCTTCAAGCAGGCGGTGTTCGCCAATCGGCTGGACCTGGACGAGCTGGACCCCTATGTCGTGGTCTACCGGAGGATCGAGGAATACCTCAAGGCCCGCAACGAACCGGAGCGGCTGGAGCTGGTGCGGCGCAGCCTGTATCTCAAGGTCAACCGCAAGCTCACCGGCGGCAACACGCGCAACAGCAGCTGGCAGCGTCTGCTGCTGATCCGCCTGGCCGGCGAGTGGGGCTGGGACCGCCGGCAACTGACGCTGCTCGACAGCCGCAGTCAGTGGAAGGTCCGCCAGGTCAGCGCCGAACGCCGGGCGCTGGTCAACGAGCTGAACTACAGCTATCGCTTCCTGACCCAGTTCGCCCGCAGCGAGCAGGCGGTCAGCCTGATCAACAAGCGCGACCTCAACGTGCTCGGCCGCCGGCTCTACGCGGCCTTCGAGCGCAAGGCCGGCAAGATCGAATTCATCAACCCCGGAATCGCCCCGGACATGGCCGAGGACACCCTCACCCTGGTGCAGTCGCCCAACCGCAAGGAGCCGGGGCAGACCCACTGGGGCCTGTACAACGGCAGCCTGGGCGCCCAGGAATGGGAGCATTTCGCGCCGATCAAGCGCAGCCGCGAGCTGCTCGAACTGCTCACCTGGTGCCATCGCAACGGCGTGATCGACAGCAGCACCCGCCTGGCCCTGCACCCCGGCAGCAGCGACCTGACCGAGTTCGAGCTGTTCAACCTGCTCGGCAGCCTGCAGCAGTTGATCGCCCTGCCACTGAGCAGTGTCGACGAAGAACAGTTGCTGTGCCCCAGCATCCCCGGCGAGGTGCTGATCCTGGTCAACGTCGGGGTCGACCCGCTCAAGCACCACCGCGACCTGAATATCCTGATGACCACCGAGCGCACCGACTCCCTGAGTTATGCCGGAGTCCGGGAAAACCTGGTGCTGACCCTCGACCAGGTCACCCTCAACAGCTGGAACGAGGTGCTGATCAACCGCTACGACGGGCCGCATGCGCTGCTCGACTGCGTACGCGACTACCTCAACAACCTGCCCCTGGGCCGCGACATGCCGCGGCTGCAGGTGCGCTGTTTCTGCCACAACCGTGCGCAGTTCATCGCCCAGCGGGTCGAGGAAGTGCTCAACACCGCCCAGGAACTGCTGCTGGGCAATCTCAACCACCGTTATCTGGTGCAGGTCCAGCAGCATTACCACGTGCTGGAGCTGGTGCCCGGCCACGTCAAGCACATCGCCCTGGACAGCATTTCGCTGCTGCTCGACTACCTGAGCAGCGACCTGTCGGCCTACAGCCCGCTGCACCTGGACCTGCGCGCCATGGAAGAACACGACCTGGCCCTGGTGCTGCCGATGGGCCAGCCCGACTGCGTGCAGGTGTTCTACCGGATCAACGAAGACCTGGCCGAGCTGTATGTGCTGGATGAGTTCAATGCTCTATGGCAGCAGCGCCTGCCGTTCCACGACGAACAGAGCCTGCTGGTGCCGCTGCAACGCTTCCTGCAGTCGATCCTCTACCGTCGCGAAGCCTTGATGCCGATGGACTCGGCATCCAGCCGCACGCTGGAAGTGCTGTACTACCAGTTGCTGCCTTCAGCGCCGGGCCGGGCGCGCCGGGTCGAGGCCCGACCGGCGCCGCGGACGCCGGTCAACAAGCCGTTCTACGACGTCCAGGCGATCGTCGGCAAGACCGGCCAGGACGAGGTGCAGGTCACCCTGTACTGCAATCAGCGGGAGTTTTCCGAGCTGGAATACGGCAACCAGCTGTACATCGCGGTGGCCCAGGAAATCGTTGGCCAACGCCGCGAGATCGAGCGTTACCGCTGCTACATCACCGACCTGGACCTCAGCGGCCTGGTCGGCGAGGGAGCGGGTTCGACCAACCTGCACCTGCGCTACAAGGCCGAGCTGGAGAACTCGCTGAACATCGCGCTGGATCTGGTCTGAAGCCGGTTCAGAGGTGGTAGTCGCCAGCGGCTTCCGGCTGGTATTCGACATCGAGCAAGGCCAGCTTCAGGGTCTTGCCGCCCGGGGCCGGCCAATTGATGTGCTGGCCGACCTGCAGGCCAAGCAAGGCACTGCCGACCGGCGCCAGGATCGAAATCCTGCCTTCGTCGGCATTCGCGTCCTGGGGGTAGACCAGGGTCAGCCGGTAGTCCTTGCCACTGCCTTCCTCGCGGCAATGCACCCGGGAGTTCATGGTCACGACACCGGCTGGCACTTCTTCGTGGCCCACGACGCTTTCAGCGCGGTCCAGTTCGGCCTGCAGCGCGATGACGCCCGGCAGCGAGTCGTCGAGGCTGTCGATCAGGCGCTCCAGACGCTGCACGTCGAGGCGGGTAAGAATGATGGAAGGTGCGGTGCTCATGATCCAGGCAGACTCCTTTTTTCTGCACGATAAAAGCAAAACCCCGCCACGAAAGGCGGGGTTCTCACTTCCCGCTTCAGTGCGGGGTATAGCCGGACACTACCACAGCAGCGTAAATACACAAGCCACCCACCAGCGTACCTGCGCTACCGGGCAGCCACCCCTGCAGGAGCGGATTTGCTCGCGAAGAGGACCTTGAGGCCGCCAAAAGCTTCGCGGGCAACCGAGCGTCGGCCAGCCGCTCCTACAGAGAGCGGCTCAGGCCTGAGCCTTGCGCGTCCTGGCCTGCGCGCAGATCACCCGCCGACGCTCATCGTCCGCCGAGCGCCATTCGCGGATGTCCTCGACATGCCGAAAACATCCGATACAAATTTTCTGCTCATCGAGCCGGCAAAGGCTCACGCAGGGCGAAGGCACCGCCGGGCTGACATTGCTGTACAACGGCTTGGCGGGCCGGACGGAAGCGGCGGGCTGCGTCACCATCAGATCTCGTCGAAGTCCAGCTTGACGCCGGCCTGCTCCCAGGTCGCCCGGGCGAGGATCTCGCTGAGCAGCTCCTCGCTCTTGTCGCAGACCCACTGGCTGTTCTCTTCGTCATAGTCGAAGTGATAGCCGCCCGAGCGCGCCGCTACCCACAGCTGGCGCAAGGGCTCCTGGCGGCTGAAGATCAGTTGGCTGCCGCCGTCGAACTTGACGGTCAACACTCCGGCGGAGTTTTCCAGGTCCAGATCCAGGTCACTCTCGTCGAACACATCCTCCAGATTCTGCTGGAGGCTATCGACCAGGTCGTGAAAGCGGGCTTCAGTCAAACTCATTGCACAAACCTCGAAAAATGCGTGTCACTCCAGGCGGGCGAAGATAAGCGCGCCGCCGGATGTTTGCAAAGCATAACCAGCCCGGGGCGACGAGACACCAAGAATCGGCCTGCCACCGTCCGGCTGGCGGCTCGCATAGGCAAGCCGCCGGGTGGCCGGTATACTCGGGCGCAATCAATGCTTTTACAAAGGATTTCGCCATGAAGCGCCTGATCTCTTCCCTTGCTGCGCTCCTCGCGATCGCTTGCCTGGTCTCCGCCTGTGGTCAAAAGGGTCCGTTGTACCTACCCGATGACGGCCAGAACCCCAACGACCAGGCCAAGTCCTCGCAGAGCAAGGCGCACAAGCACGACACCTACGAGTAAGGGATCACCATGGACGCTTTCAACTACCGCGACGGTGAGCTGTTCGCGGAAGGTGCGGCTTTGTCCGCCATTGCCGAGCGCTTTGGCACGCCCACCTATGTCTACTCCCGCGCGCATATCGAGGCGCAGTACCACGCCTATGCCGACGCCCTCGAAGGCGTACCGCACCTGGTCTGCTTCGCGGTCAAGGCCAACTCCAACCTCGGCGTGCTGAACCTGCTGGCCCGCCTGGGAGCCGGTTTCGACATCGTGTCCCGTGGTGAGCTGGAGCGTGTACTGGCCGCAGGCGGCCGCGCCGACCGCATCGTTTTCTCCGGCGTCGGCAAGACCCGCGAGGACATGCGTCGCGCCCTGGAAGTCGGCGTCCACTGCTTCAACGTCGAATCCGCCGAAGAACTGGAGCGCCTGCAACAGGTGGCCGCCGAGATGGGCGTACGTGCGCCGGTCTCGCTGCGGGTCAACCCGGACGTGGATGCCGGTACCCACCCGTACATCTCCACCGGTCTCAAGGAAAACAAGTTCGGCATCGCCATTGCCGACGCCGAGGAGGCCTACGTTCGCGCCGCGCAGTCGCCGAACCTGGAAGTGCTCGGCGTCGATTGCCACATCGGTTCGCAACTGACCAGCCTGGACCCGTTCCTCGATGCCCTCGACCGCCTGCTGGCGCTGATCGACCGTCTTGGCGAGTGCGGCATCTACCTGCAGCACATCGACCTCGGTGGCGGCGTCGGAGTGCGTTATCGTGATGAGGAGCCACCGCAGGTGGCCGACTACATCAAGGCCGTGCGCGAGCGCACCGCCGGCCGCGACCTGGCGCTGATGTTCGAACCGGGCCGCTTCATCGTCGCCAATGCCGGCGTGTTGCTGACGCGGGTCGAATACCTTAAGCACACCGAACACAAGGATTTCGCCATCGTCGACGCGGCGATGAACGACCTGATCCGCCCGTCGCTGTACCAGGCCTGGATGAACGTCACCGCCGTGCGCCCACGGGATGCCCAGCCGCGCACCTACGACGTGGTCGGCCCGATCTGTGAAACCGGCGACTTCCTGGCCAAGGACCGTCAGCTGGCGCTGGAGGAAGGCGACCTGCTGGCCGTGCATTCGGCCGGTGCCTATGGTTTCGTCATGAGTTCCAACTACAACACCCGCGGCCGCGCCGCCGAAGTGCTGGTCGATGGCGAGCAGGTGATCGAGATCCGCCGCCGCGAAACCCTGGCCGAACTGTACGCTGGCGAAAGCCTGCTGCCGGAGTAACCCCATGCTGCTGCGTTTTACCAAGATGCACGGCTTGGGCAACGACTTCATGGTCCTCGACCTGGTCAGCCAGCACGCGCACATCCTGCCCAAGCACGCCAAACAGTGGGGCGACCGCCACACCGGCATCGGCTTCGACCAGTTGCTGATCGTCGAGGCGCCGAGCAACCCCGACGTGGACTTCCGCTACCGGATCTTCAACGCCGACGGCTCGGAAGTGGAGCAGTGCGGCAACGGCGCGCGCTGCTTCGCCCGTTTCGTGCTGGACAAGCGCCTGACCGCCAAGCGCCGGATCCGCGTCGAGACCAAGAGCGGCATCATCGAACTGGACGTCCGCCAGGACGGCCAGATCAGCGTCGACATGGGCGCCCCGCGCCTGGTGCCGGCGGACATCCCGTTCCAGGCACCGGCCCAGGCCCTGAGCTACCCGCTCGAGGTCGATGGCCGCACCGTCGAGCTGGCCGCCGTGTCCATGGGCAACCCCCATGCGGTGCTGCGCGTCAACGACATCAATGCGGCGCCCGTCCACGAGCTGGGTCCGAAGATCGAACACCATCCGCGCTTCCCGGCACGGGTCAACGTCGGCTTCCTCCAGGTGATCGACCGCCATCGCGCGCAACTGCGCGTCTGGGAGCGCGGCGCCGGGGAAACCCAGGCCTGCGGTACCGGCGCCTGTGCCGCCGCAGTGGCCGCCATCAGCCAGGGCTGGATGGATTCGCCGGTGACCATCGACCTGCCCGGCGGACGCCTGTCCATCGAGTGGGCGGGCGTCGGCCAGCCGGTGATGATGACCGGACCGGCCGTGCGGGTGTATGAAGGACAAGTGCGTCTATAAGCGAGCGAACGTCATGACCGACCAGCCCAAGGTTCCAGCCGAACAGCCCCACGAACTGCCAGAACAGAGCCTTGAGGCGGCCGCCGTCGCCGCCTACCTGGAGGCTCACCCGGACTTCTTCGTCACCCACGAGGAACTGCTGCCGGCGCTGCGCATCCCGCATCAGCGTGGCGACACGGTGTCGCTGGTCGAGCGGCAGATGAAGATCCTGCGCGAACGCAACATCGAGATGCGCCACCGGCTGTCGCAACTGATGGACGTCGCCCGTGACAACGACCGGCTGTTCGACAAGACCCGCCGGCTGATCCTCGCCCTGATGGACGCCGGCAGCCTCGACGACCTGGTGATGGCCGTCGAGGACAGCCTGCGCCAGGACTTCCAGGTGCCCTTCGTCAGCCTGATCCTGTTCAGTGACAACGCCATGCCGGTGGGCCGCTGGGTCAGCGGCGCCGAAGCCCAGCAGGCGATCGGCGGGCTGCTCTCGGAAGGCAAGAGCGTCAGCGGCAGCCTGCGCGAACATGAGCTGGACTTCCTGTTCGGTGAGGAACAGCGCAAGCAGATCGGCTCCACCGCCGTGGTCGCCATCAGTCACCTGGGCCTGCATGGCGTGCTCGCCATCGCCAGCCGCGACCCGCAGCACTACAAGAGTTCGGTCGGCACCCTGTTCCTCAGCTATATCGCCGAAGTCCTGGGCCGCGTCGTCCCGCGCTTCACCCACTCCCTGCGCTCGGTGCGCTAGCCATGGAACGACAGCTGGACGCCTACTGCGAGCACCTGCGCAGTGAGCGTCAGGTGTCGCCGCACACCCTCGAGGCCTATCGCCGCGACCTGAACAAGGTCCTGGCCTTCTGCGAGAAGGAACAGCTCGGCAGCTGGTCCGCCCTGGATATCCAGCGACTGCGCCGGCTGGTCGCCCGCCTGCATCAGCAGGGGCAGTCCTCGCGCAGCCTGGCGCGGCTGCTGTCGGCGGTACGCGGTCTGTACCAGTACCTCAATCGCGAAGGCCTCTGCGATCACGACCCGGCCACCGGCCTGGCACCGCCCAAGAGCGAACACCGGCTGCCCAAGACCCTCGACACCGATCGCGCCCAGCAGTTGCTCGATGGCGCCGTGGAAGACGACTTCCTCGCCCATCGCGACCAGGCCATCCTCGAACTGTTCTACTCCTCGGGTCTGCGCCTGTCGGAACTGACCGGGCTCAATCTCGACCAGCTGGACCTCGCCGATGGCCTGGTGCAGGTCCACGGCAAGGGCAGCAAGACCCGCGTGCTGCCGGTCGGCCGCAAGGCCCGCGAAGCCCTGCAGGCGTGGCTGCCGCTGCGCGCCCTGAGCAATCCGGCGGACGATGCGGTGTTCGTCAGCCAGCAGGGCCGGCGCCTCGGCCCACGGGCCATCCAGTTGCGGGTCAAGGCCGCGGGCGAACGCGAACTGGGGCAGAACCTGCACCCGCACATGCTGCGCCATTCCTTTGCCAGCCACCTGCTGGAATCGTCCCAGGACCTGCGCGGCGTGCAGGAACTGCTTGGCCACTCGGACATCAAGACCACGCAGATCTACACCCACCTGGACTTCCAGCACCTGGCCACCGTCTATGACAGCGCCCACCCCCGGGCCAAACGCAGCAAGGATTCCTCGCAATGACGATTGAGCTGGTCACCTTCGACCTCGACGACACCCTGTGGGATACCGCCCCGGTGATCCACAGTGCGGAAAACGTGCTGCGCGAGTGGCTGGCCAGCCATGCGCCGGACCTCGGCGGCATCCCGATCGAGCACCTGTGGGCCATCCGCGAACGCGTGCTGCTCCGGGAGCCGACACTCAAGCACCGTATCAGCGCCCTGCGCCGCCGAGTGTTGTTCCATGCCCTGGAGGAAGCCGGTTACCCCCAGGCGCAGGCGACGGTACTGGCCGACGAGGCGTTCGAGGTGTTCATCCACGCGCGGCACCAGATCGACGTGTTCCCCGAGGTCGAGCCGACCCTGCAAGCCCTGGGCAGCAGCTTCGCCCTCGGCGTGGTCACCAATGGCAACGCCGACGTGCGTCGCCTGGGCCTGGCCGACTACTTCCGCTTTGCCCTGTGCGCCGAGGACATCGGTATCGCCAAGCCGGATGCACGGCTGTTCCACGAGGCCCTGGCGCGCGGCGGCAACATTGCCGCCAGCGCCGCGGTGCATATCGGTGACCATCCCGGCGACGACATCGCCGGGGCCCAGCAGGCGGGCCTGCGGGCGGTCTGGTACAACCCCGCGGGCAAGGCCTGGGAAGCCGAGCGCCGCCCGGATGCCGAGATTCGCAGCCTCACCGAACTGCCCGCCCTGCTGACCGCCTGGAACACCACGACCCGATAGGCCCACGCAGAGGCGCCAGGCCCGAATCCCAGGCATGAAAAAGCCCGCAGCGACGGCGGGCTTTTCGACAAGCAGATAGCGCCACTCAGATAGGGCGGCTGCCGTACTTGTTATCCGGCTTCTTGGGCGGATCGGCGACCACATTGGCCTCCACTTCCTGCACCTTGCCGCCGCGCGCCAGGAATTCTTCCATGGCCCGCGCCAGAGCATCGCGCTCCTTGTTCTTGGTCTCGACGCTGGGCAGCTCATCGACCGATACCGCAGCCTTGGCCTTGCCCTTGGAGGTCGGAGCAGGAACGTCGCCGCCATCGTCGTCGGCAACGTCCACGTCTTCTGCAGACGCTTCCAGGCCTTCTTCGTTCTCGTCTTCGTCACCTACTTCGAGGTCATCGTTTTCCAGATCATCGTCGCTCATGTTCTACCTCATGACTTGCGAAAAGCAGATTAGTTATAGCCCAGCTATGCCGACTGTCGAAGGCTGCCGGAAAAAAATCAACATCCACTGGTGTCCAGCGGCTTATGCCCCATCACCCTGAAGGGTGGCAAGGACTTTACGGGCACCGCCATGATCGCGGTGCTCGCCAAGATAGACGCCTTGCCAGGTACCCAGCGCCAGCCGCCCCGCCGTTACCGGCAAAGTCAGCTGACAGCCTAGCAAACTGGCCTTGAAGTGCGCCGGCAAATCGTCCGCACCTTCGTCGTTGTGTTCATAGTCGAGGTCGCCTTGCGGGACCAGTCGATTGAAAAAACGCTCGAAGTCGCGACGAACCGCCGGATCGGCATTCTCGTTGATGGTCAACGAGGCCGAGGTATGCTGCAGCCACAAGTGCAACAGACCGACCCGACATGCCTTGAGTTCAGGCAGGCCCGCGAGCAACTCATCGGTCACCAAATGAAAACCCCGGGGCTTGGCCCGCAAGGTGATCAGTGTCTGTTGCCACATACAGTTCTCCGCCCATCGGCGCGCATTCTAGCGCGCTCAGGAAAAAAGCAAAGCGCCTAATACGCCTGCCATGCTGTAAGCCATTGCCCCATGGGAACAGGGCCCGGTGTTTTGTCCGCAATGCCTCTGGATAAATCCTTTCAGGCCTTTTCGCATGGACAAAATCCGGACAAAAAAATGCCCGGCAAGCCGGGCATTTTTTTTCTGAGGCGCTTAGAGGTTATAGCCGCGCTCGTTGTGTTGTGCCAGGTCGAGACCGACCGATTCTTCCTCGTCGGTCACCCGCAGGCCCATCACCACATCCAGCACTTTCAGGATCACGTAAGTGACGATCGCGGTGTAGATGACGGTGAAGCCGACACCCTTGCACTGTACCCAGACCTGAGCGGCCACGTCGGTGGTCGCGGCGTTGAAGCCACCCATCGACGGAGCGGCGAACACACCGGTCAGGATCGCGCCGAGGATACCGCCGATGCCGTGCACGCCGAAGGCGTCCAGGGAATCGTCGTAACCGAGCTTGCGCTTGAGCGAAGTGGCGCAGAAGAAGCACACCACGCCAGCGGCCAGGCCGATGATCAGTGCCCCCATCGGGCCAACGGTGCCGGCAGCCGGCGTAATGGCAACCAGGCCGGCAACCACGCCCGAGGCGATACCCAGTGCGCTTGGTTTGCCGTGGGTCAGCCACTCGGCAAACATCCAGCCCAGCGCGGCAGCGGCGGTGGCGATCTGGGTCACCAGCATCGCCATGCCGGCGGTACCGTTGGCCGCGGCAGCGGAACCGGCGTTGAAGCCGAACCAGCCGACCCACAGCATGGCCGCGCCGATCAGGGTGTAGCCCAGGTTATGCGGGGCCATCGGAGTGGTTGGGTAGCCCTTGCGCTTGCCCAGCACCAGGCAGGCCACGAGACCGGCGATACCGGCGTTGATGTGCACCACGGTGCCACCAGCGAAGTCCAGCACGCCCCAGTCGCCCAGCAGCGAACCGGCGCCGCCCCAGACCATGTGCGCAATCGGTGCATAGACCAGAGTGAACCAGACGCCCATGAAGATCAGCATCGCGGAGAATTTCATGCGCTCGGCGAAGGCACCGACGATCAGCGCCGGAGTGATGATGGCGAAGGTCATCTGGAAGGTGACGAACACGGCCTCGGGGAACAACGCCGCCGGACCGGTGATGCTGGCAGGCGTGATACCGGCCAGGAACGCCTTGCTCATGCCGCCGAAGAAGGAATTGAAATTGACCACGCCGGCTTCCATCCCGGTGCTGTCGAACGCCAGACTGTAGCCGTAGATGAACCACAGGATGGTGATCAGGCCGGTGATGGCGAAGCACTGCATCATCACCGAAAGAATGTTTTTCGAACGCACCATGCCGCCATAGAACAGCGCCAGGCCCGGAATGGTCATGAACAGCACGAGGGCTGTGGAGGTCAGCATCCAGCTGGTGTCACCGGCATTGAGCACGGGCGCGGGAGCAGGATCCGCCGCCATGGCCATGGCTGGCATTATTAGGGACAACAGGGCTCCTAGCCCTGCGAATTTACGCAGAGTCATATTGTTTTCTCCTGGGGCGTTGGGGTTTGGGCGGCTTAAATGGCGTCGGTATCGGTTTCGCCGGTACGGATGCGAATAGCCTGTTCCAGATTGACCACGAAGATCTTGCCGTCACCGATCTTGCCGGTGTTGGCGGCCTTGGTTATCGCCTCGATAACCCGATCGAGATCCTTGTCGTCGATGGCGACGTCGATCTTCACCTTGGGCAGGAAGTCGACCACGTATTCCGCGCCGCGATACAGCTCGGTGTGGCCTTTCTGCCGACCGAAGCCCTTGACCTCAGTGACGGTAATGCCCTGCACGCCGATCTCGGACAACGACTCGCGCACATCGTCCAATTTGAACGGCTTGATGATGGCAGTGACTAGCTTCATGAAACTCTCTCCCGAATTGGTGGACTTGCCCCAGGAAAACAAACCCGACTCAAGTCTAAGCGCAGTGCCTGGCTTTGTAACGCGCCGTCAGCCCTGATCAGCCCGTCGACGTCAGCCAACCGTTGCCGATTGGCCGAGCCCGCCGCACTGCCTGGTCACAGCGACTGCATCAGTGCATGGGTCATGAGTGTCTAAGCAGAAACCTTGCCATCTCTGCAAAACCCATGATTTTCAAGCTCTTGCCCCTCATGGCCAGGGAAAAGCCGCGCCACGCCCCAATGGCACGCACAACAACGGTGCGCGGGCGCCCGGCGGCCTGCGCAAAAAGCGTGCACCGCCGCCCACGAAAATCACTATAGACACTGCGTGGTACACTGGGCCGACCCTGTATCCGGAAATCCACATCATGCTCGCGCCCAAAGACTTCCTCGACGCCCTGAGCGGTCAAGCCTCCCGCCTGTTCAATGGCGAAAGCCCGCTGCCGCGCAACGAAATCGAAAGCCAGTTCAAGGCCCTGCTGCAGAGCGGTTTCAGCAAGCTGGACCTGGTCAGCCGGGAAGAATTCGATAGCCAGATGGTGGTCCTGGCCCGCACCCGTGCGCGCCTGGAGAGCCTGGAGGCGAAGGTCGCCGAACTGGAAGCACGGCTGGCGCCCACCCAGGAATGAAGCACCCGGCGCCGTTATGGCGCCAGGCGACAAACCGGGCCGGACGGCCCAGTGGAATCAGAGCCGGAAACGGCTGACCAGCGAGTTGAAGGACAGCGCCAGGTTCGACAGTTCCTGGCTCGACGCGTTGGTCTGATTCGCCCCGGCGGCAGTCTGGGTCGAAAGATCCTGGATGTTCACCAGGTTGCGATCCACCTCGCGAGCCACATGGGCCTGCTCCTCGGACGCGGTGGCGATCACCAGGTTGCGGCCGTTGATCTGCGCGATGCCGTCGGCAATCTGTTCCAGCGCCTCACCGGTGGCCCGCGCCAGATCCTGGGTCTCGGTGACCAGCGCCTGGCTCTTGCCCATGGCCTCGACCGCGCTGTCGGCCCGGTCCTGTACCGCATGAATCATGGCCTCGATCTCGCCGGTGGACGCCTGGGTCCGCGCTGCCAGGGCCCGCACCTCATCGGCGACCACGGCAAAGCCGCGGCCCTGCTCACCGGCGCGGGCCGCCTCGATGGCCGCGTTGAGCGCCAGCAGGTTGGTCTGCTCGGCGATACCACGAATCACGTCCAGCACCTGGCCTATATCGCGCACCTGCACCGCCAGGTCCTTCACCAGGCCGGTGGACGAGGTGATTTCCCGGGTCGCGTTGTTGATCGCCTGCACCGCGCTGCGGGCCTGGTCGCGCCCGCTGCTGGCCTGCGAACTGGTCGACTGCGAAGCCTGTGAAGTCGACACGGCATTACGCGCCACTTCCTCGACCGCCGAGGTCATTTCCGTGACGGCGGTGGCGGCCTGTTGGATTTCGTCATTCTGGCGGGTCAGCGCCCGGCTGCCGTCATCGGTGACCGCCGTCAGTTCCTCGGCGGCGGACGCCAGTTGGTCGGCGGCGCTGGCGATCTGCTGGATGGTGTTCTTCAGGCTGTCCTGCATGTCGCCCAGGGCCTTGAGCAACTGGCCGGCCTCGTCGCGGCCGTGGCTGCTGATGCGCTGGGTCAGGTCGCCCTCCGCGATGCGCTGGGCACAGTCGACCGCAGTGGCGATCGGCCGGCTGATCAGGCGGCTGATGAAAAAGCCCAGCAGCACGGCCGCGATGAAGGCGATGCCGATACCGCTGTACAGCACCGCCCTGGCCGTCGCCTCCTGGGCTGCCGCCGCCTTGGCGTCCTCGCTGATCTGGCGATCGTTGGAGTCGATCATGATGGTCAACTGGTCCATGACCTTGCGGTAGGCCTTCTGCAGGTCACCCAGCAGCAAGACGCGGCCGTTCTCCAGGTCGCCCGCCGCCATCATCGCCACATAGCGCTGCACCAGCGCCTGGTAGATCGGCCAGTCGCGCGCCATCTGGTCACCGGCAATGCGCTCGTCCTCGGCCAGCGGCCCCTTGCGGTAGGCGGCGAACGCCTGCTCGCTGGCCAACTGATTGGCTTTCATCGAGGCCAGGAACTCATCCTTGACGCTCTGCGGGGCATTGCCCGCGGTGGCGACATACAGCCGGTACATGTCACGGGTCTGGCCGACCGCCTTGGTCTTGGTCTGCGAGGTGTTGGCGACCGAAACCAGGTTGTTGCTGAACACCGCCTGCAGGCGCGCCGACAGTGCGGAAACGCCACTGATGCCAAGCATGCCCACGGCGAGCGTGATCAGCGCGCACAGGAAAAAGGAGGAGATCAGTTTGGTCGAAAGCTTTGCATCGTTGAGCCAGTTCATCGGTGGATCCTTGTGGGCGCCGGTAGAGCGTCCCTGTTCATGTGTGCATTTCCCTGCCCCCGCGTACAACCGGGTGACGGGCCTGTGTGGGGATGCCTTCGCTGCTCGAGTCCGCCCGACAACAACACGGACACGCCTGGCGCATGGCAAGGTCATTCAGCCAACGACGTCGTACCACAGCACAAACGCACAAGCCGAACACCTGTTTTTCCCGCAAGCTTGATGGGATCACTTCCTTCTCGCCCCCCGCGTCGCGCGCACGACACGGCAGGCCACCTACCTTCTGAAACATGCATTCCAGAGCCATTTACTGAAACAAATACGTGATGGCTTTTTGCCATTATCGTTGTTAAATGTTACAGCATGTGAAATATTAATCGCAAACATACGATGTCGTACGACACCAGTTGTTCGGTCACGAAAATGACACGAACCGGGCGTCACGCGCGCAAGTCAAACCGTGAGGAGTTACACATGCATCCGCAAAGGATGGGTCGGCTGTTGCCTGGCGTTCAGAAGGCAAGACCCATAAGCAATACCCTGGCCGGGTGGCTGGCCCTGATGGCCGTCAGCCTGGGGGCCCACGCCGAGGCGCTCGATACCAACGCATCGGCGGGCAAGCGCCTGGCTGTGGCCGCCGACTGCGTGGCCTGCCACACCAGTGCCGGTGGCAAGGCGTTCGCTGGCGGCTATCCGCTGAACTCGCCCATGGGCGTGATCTACTCGACCAATATCACCCCGTCCAAAAGCGCCGGGATCGGCAACTACAGCGAGGCGGACTTCGCCCGCGCCGTACGCGACGGCGTGACGCCGGACGGTACCCACCTGTACCCGGCGATGCCGTACACCTCCTACGCGAAGATGACCGACAGCGACGTCGCCGCGCTCTACCAGTACTTCATGCATGAAGTGAAACCGGTGGATGCCCCAAGCCCCAAGACCCAGCTGGACTTCCCGTTCAACATCCGCACCTCGATGATCGGCTGGAACGCCCTGTTCCACAGTGACAAACGCTTCACCCCGGATCCGGCCAAGTTGGCCCAGGTCAACCGCGGCGACTACCTGGTCAACGCCCTGGCCCACTGCGACACCTGCCACACCCCGCGCAACGTGCTGATGGCCGCCAACAACGACAAGGCGCTGTCCGGCGGCTCGCTGGGCGCCTGGTTCGCGCCGAACATCACCTCGGACAAGACCAGCGGCATCGGCGCCTGGTCGAGCGACGAAATCGTCGCCTACCTGCGCACCGGCCACGTCGAGGGCAAGGCCCAGGCCGCCGGGCCGATGGCCGAGGCGGTCGAACACAGCCTGCAATACCTGGGCGATGACGACCTCAAGGCCATCGCCGCCTACCTGCTTCAGACCACTCCGGTCGACGGCGGCGAGCGCCAGGCCCGCCACACCTTCGGCCAGGCTTCCAGCGATGAGTTGACCCTGCGCGGCGGCAAACCGCAGGACAACCCGGGCTGGCACATCTTCAGCGGCACCTGCGCCAACTGCCACCAGGCCAACGGCCAGGGCAACCGCGAGTACCCGTCACTGTTCCACAACACCGCCACCAGCCGTGCCGACAACCTGATCGCGACCATCGTCCATGGCGTGCACCGCAAGGTCGACGGCGTCGCCATCGACATGCCGGGCTTCGGTCCCAATGCGTTCTACACCGACCGCCTCAGCGACCAGGAAATCGCCGATGTCAGCAACTACGTGCTGACCCACTACGGCAACCCGGAAAAAACCGTGACCGCCGCCGACGTGGCGCGCGTGCGCGAAGGCGGCCCCAAGGCGCCACTCGCCGTCCTGGCGCAGTACAGCGTGCCGGGCCTGATCATTCTCGGCCTGCTGGTCATCCTGGCGTTGTTCAGGTTCAAGGCTCGTCGTCGGCGCCTGGAGGCCTGAACCATGGAAACTTCGATGACTGACAAGCACACCCTCTCCCGCCGCAGCCTGCTGCGCGGTTCGGTGACCCTGGGCCTGGCCGCCCTGGTCGGCAGCCTCGCGCCGTGGCAATCGGTACTGGCGGCGGACGATCAGGACTTCATCGCCCTGTCGCAGTTCCTCGTCAGCCGCCCGGTCAACCCGGTGCTGGCGGCGCGTTACTACCGCGCGCTGAGCAAGCGTGCGCCGAACTTCGCCGGCAACGTCGGCGCCCTGCGCCAACTGATCGCCACGCAAGGCTTCAAGCACGTGGATGAATACCTGGCCCAGCCCAACCCGGATGCGTCGCTGAAGGCGACCGCCACCAGCATCATCTCCGCCTGGTACCTGGGCATCGTCGGCGAGCTGGCCGACGCCGAACTGGTCAGCTACTCCGAGGCGCTGATGTACGCCCCGACCCACGGCATCCTCGCCATTCCCACCTACGGCGGTGGCCCCGACTCCTGGGGCAACAAGCCAACCGATAGACAGGAAACCCAACTATGAGCAGTGCTGCGTACGACGCCGACGTGATCGTCATCGGCTCCGGCGTGATGGGCGGCCTGATCGCCGCCGAGATGGCCAAGGCCAACAAGTCCGTGATCGTCCTCGAGGCCGGCCCTCGGGTGAACCGCCGCGACATCGTCGAAACCTTCCGCAACGCCCCGGTCAAGCTGTCGCTGGCCAACGCCAAGCTGCAAGGCGCCGGCTCGCCGTACCCGAGCCTGCCGCACGCGCCCTCCACCTATGGCGACTACCTGCAGCAGGTCGGCCCGGTAAAATACAACACCTCGTACCTGCGCGTGGTCGGCGGTACCACCTGGCACTTCGGCTCATCGCTGTGGCGCATGCTGCCCAACGATTTCCGCCTCAACAGCCTGTACGGGCGCGGGCGTGACTGGCCGATCAGCTACGACGAACTGGAACCCTTCTACGCCCGCGCCGAAACCGAGCTGGGCGTGTCCGGCGTCGACGGCCAGGACGAAAGCGGCCAGGGCGGCGCGGCCTTCCCGCCACGCTCCATCCCCTACCCGATGGCAGGCCTGAAGCCGAGCTACATGTTCAAGCGCCTGTCGACGATGCTGAGCAAGGGCGGCTACAACCCGATCCTCGAACCCAACGGCCGTGCTACCCGCCCCTACGGCAAGCGGCCGCCATGCGCCGGCAACAACAACTGCAACCCGGTCTGCCCGATTGCCGCCAAGTACGATGGTTCCATGCACATCGACGAAGCCGAGCGCCATGGCGCCAAGCTGCTGGACAACTCAGTGGTGTACAAGATCGAGGCTGGCGACGACGGCAAGATCAGCGCGATCTGGTACATGCGCCCGGACAAAACCCAGCACCGCCTGACCGCCCGCTACTTCGTGCTGGCGGCCTACGGCATCGAATCGCCGAAGCTGCTGCTGATGTCCACCTCGGAGAAGTACCCGAACGGCATCGCCAACTCGTCCGATCAGGTCGGTCGCAACCTGATGGACCACACCGGCATCAGCATGAACGTGATGACCAAGGAAGACATGTGGCCCGGCGAAGGCCCGACCCAGTTGCTGGTGTACCTCAACAGCCGCGACGGCGGGTTCCGCAAGGATTACCCGAGCTACAAGATCAAGGTGCGCAACACGGTGCCCACCTCGCAGATCACCAGCAACCTGATCGCCAAGGGCGTGCTCGGCTCGAAACTCGACGAGCAGATCCGCCTGCAATCGGCGCGCTCGCTGAACTGGGCGGTGGACTTCGAGACCCTGCCGCTGCCGGAAAACCGCGTGACGCCGAGCAAGACCAAGTTCGACGCCATCGGCCTGCCGGTGCCGGAGATCTACTACAGCGTCCCGGACTACTGGCACGCCGGCAAGGAAAAGGCCCTGGAGGACTTCAAGCAGTTCGCCAAGCTGCTCGACGCCGACATCCTCAGCACCGACGTGGGCTTCCAGAACCGCCAGCACATCATGGGCACCACCATCATGGGCGACGATCCGAAGAACTCGGTGGTCGACCGTGACTGTCGCGCCCATGACCACGCCAACCTGTTCATCGCCGGCACCAGCGTGATGCCGTCGTCGTCCTGCGTGAACCCCACGCTGACCGGCGCCGCATTGAGCATCCGTATTGCCGATCAACTGCTCAAGGACTTCCAGGCGTAACGCCGGATCCCGCAGCAGCCGACGTGACAGGCCGCCCTGGCCTGTCACGTCCTCCCTCTCCCGACTCCCCTCTCGCAAAGGCCCAGCCAGGCTGGTTCAGCAGTCATTCGAGCCTTGAAAATATTGTCCCCATTTTAGAATCAATCATTCTCATTTCTGCCTAATTGTCTCGATCATGGATCACCCCTAAAGTACACCCATACCGCAGCCACTGAGCAAACGCCAGGCCGGTGCCGAATTCGCTTCACCCACTTTATCGACTCAAAAAGGAACTCAATCATGTCCAACCGCGAACTGCTGAACCCAACCAACTCCGCCCTGATCCTGATCGACCACCAGCCACAAATGGCCTTCGGCGTGCAATCGATCGACCGTCAAACGCTGAAGAACAACACCGTAGGCCTGGCCAAGGCGGCGAAGATCTTCAACGTGCCGACGATCTACACCTCGGTGGAAACCGAAAGCTTCAGCGGCTACATCTGGCCGGAGCTGCTGGGCGTGAACCCGGGCGCCCAGCCGATCGAGCGCAGCTCGATGAACTCCTGGGAAGACAGGAAGCTGGTGGAAGCAGTGAAAGCCACCGGTCGCAAGAAACTGATCATGGCCGCCCTGTGGACCGAGGTCTGCCTGACATTCCCGGCCCTGGAAGCCATGGCCGAAGGCTACGAGGTGTACATCGTCACCGACGCTTCCGGCGGCACCACCCAGGAAGCCCATGACATGGCCGTGCAGCGGATGATTCAGGCCGGCGCGATTCCGGTGACCTGGCAGCAGGTGCTGCTCGAATACCAACGCGACTGGGCCCACAAGGACACTTACAATGCCGTGATGGACCTGGTGCGCGAGCACAGCGGCGCCTACGGCATGGGCGTCGACTACGCCTACACCATGGTGCACAAGGCCCCACAACGCACCCTGGGCTGATCCCTGCGAACACAGGCCCGCCAGGCTGCACTGCTGGCGGGCTTCCACCGTCTCACTGAAGAAAGGGAATTCTCCCATGCCCCATGAAGGCAGCCTGTTGCAGGCCTCGGTCATTTTCCTGATGGCCGCCGTCATCATCGTCCCCCTGGCCAAGCGCCTCCAGCTCGGTGCAGTGCTCGGCTACCTGCTGGCCGGCGTGCTGATCGGCCCGCAAGTGCTGAAGCTGATGGGCAATGCTGAACACGTCGCGCATTTCTCCGAGATGGGCGTGGTGTTCCTGCTGTTCATCATCGGCCTGGAACTGTCGCCCAAGCGTCTCTGGCTGATGCGCAAGGCGGTGTTCGGCGTCGGCCTGGCCCAGGTGCTGCTGACCGGCCTGGTGATCGGCACCGTGGCCATGGCCGCCTTCGGCCAGAGCCTGCAGGCGGCGGTCGTGCTCGGCCTGGGCCTGGCCCTGTCGTCGACCGCGCTGGGCCTGCAAAGCCTGGCCGAGAGCCGCCAGTTGAACAGCCCCCACGGCCGACTCGCCTTCGCCATCCTGCTGTTCCAGGACATCGCCGCCATCCCGCTGATCGCCCTGGTGCCGCTGCTGGCGGTCACCGGCGTGCAGGAAACCGGCGAAAGCGGCCTGGTCCATGGCCTCAAGGTCCTCGGCAGCATCGCCGTGGTGGTGGTCGGTGGCCGCTACCTGCTGCGTCCGCTGTTCCGCGCCGTGGCCCGCACCGGCCTGCCGGAAGTCGCCACCGCCACCGCACTGCTGGTGGTGATCGGCACCGCCTGGCTGATGGAACTGGCCGGCGTGTCGATGGCCCTCGGGGCGTTCCTCGCCGGCCTGCTGCTGGCCGACTCGGAATACCGCCACGAACTGGAATCGCAGATCGAGCCGTTCAAGGGCCTGCTGCTGGGCCTGTTCTTCATGAGCGTGGGCATGGGCGCGAACCTGCCGCTGCTGTTCGAAAACCCTGGCCTGATCGTCGGCCTGACGTTGCTGCTGATCGTCATCAAGCTGCCGCTGCTGATGTTCGTCGGACGCATGGCCGGTGGCCTGTCGCGCATCGCCGCCCTGCGCCTGGGCATGGTGCTGGCCGCGGGCGGCGAGTTCGCCTTCGTGGTGTTCAAGCTCGGCCAGAACCTCGGCCTGTTCGACACCCGTACCTACGACACCCTGATCATGACCATCACCCTGTCGATGGCCGTCACTCCCCTGCTGCTGATGGCCTGCGCCCGCTTCATCAAGGCCCCGCCACAGCAGGCCCGGGAAGTGCCGGAAGAACTGCGCAAGATCAAGAGCGACGGCCCGCGGGTGGTCATCGCCGGCATGGGCCGCGTCGGCCAGGTCGTCGCACGCATCCTGCATGCCCAGGGCATCCCGTTCATTGGCCTGGACACCTCGGTCGATACCATCGAGATGACCCGCAACTTCGAGCACGTGCCGGTGTTCTACGGCGACCCGCTGCGCCCGGAAATCCTCAGCGCCGCCAAGGTCGGTGAAGCCGAGTATTTCATCGTCGCGCTGGACGACCCGGAGAAGGCGGTGAAGGCCGCAGAAACCGTGCAGCGCCTGTATCCGCAGGTCAAGGTCCTGGCCCGCGCGCGCAACCGCCAGCACGTGCATCAACTGCTCGATGCCGGTGCCGAGCCGGTACGCGAAACCTACTACTCCAGCCTGGAAATGACCCGCCGTGCCCTGGAAGGCCTGGGCCTTGGCTCAGCTCAGGCGGAACGCCGCATCCGGCAGTTCATGACCCACGACGAAGAGACCCTGGCGGCCCAGCACCTGGTACGTGGCGACCGCTCGAAGGTCATGCAGACCGCCCAGGAAGCGCGGGTGGAACTGGCGCGCTTGTTTGCCAGCGATACGGATGAGGCAGAGCAGATCAAAGGGAACTGACCGTTTCAGCCCGGGGCGAACGTGCCCGGGCTGCTTTCAGGCGATAGACGCCGGGAGAGCAGCCGAACCACCGATTGCAGGCGCGATAGAAGCTGCTGATCTCAGTGAATCCCAAACTCTGCGCAATCGTCGCCGGGCCCTGACCCGTCGCGCCGATCAAGTGGCTGGCCAGTTGGAAGCGGCACTCGTCCAGAAGCTGGCGAAAGCCGGTCAACTCATCATCCAGCCGGTTGCGCAGCATTCGTGGGGTCAGGTTCAGGGCACTCGCGATACTCTCCAGAGAAACGACAATGCCCTTTGCCAAGCCCACGACGATATGGTTCTTCACCACCGACGACATCTTCACCGGCGTGTTCTGAAGCTCGGCGTTGAGCAGGCGCTCATAATGCAGTTTCAGCTCGAGGGAGGCAGTCGGCAACCTCTGGTGCCAGTCCCTGGCGGAGAAGGTGATCTTGTTGACCAGATTGGAAAACCGCAGATTCCTGCCGAAAAGAGCCTCCAGCTCATGGCGGTCGGACGGCGCGTCATAACTCACGGCTGTCGCGACCGGCACGACCCTTTGCAAGGGGAGCAGCCAGTGGACGATGCCCAGGATGGTGGCCAGATAGCAATCGATGTAGGACCTGCAGAGCCCCAGCAACTCCAACCTCAGGAAAACGACGCTATAGGACCCGGATTCCTCCAGGATAAGCAGCGGCACTCCATCCGATAACAATGACGAATACTGCGAGAGACTCGTCAGGGCTTCGCCCAATGTGGCACTGCACATCACCGGGTAGAGCTGAGACTGGAGCTGGCCTGGATGGAACAGCTCATGGCAGCCCAGACCGATATCGGGGCTATTCGAGTCGCGCTGAAGAATATCCACGAAGTTCGAAATATCTTCTATCCGTACCCGATGCCCAGCTGCTGCCCTCTCGCTCAGAGAAGCATGCAGGTCGTCGACCCGATGAGAGCTGGAGTGCGCCAGCTCCTTCAGTCTCAGTACCACTTGGGCGCAGGTGGGGGCGATTGTCGGCATGGATAATTCAGTCAGCCTGCAGGTTCCTGGAGTTTGTTGCCCTGAGCTGGCCGGGAGATGAGCCGAACCAACGCCGACAGGCCTTGTGCAGGCTGCTCGGCTGGCAAAATCCGAGTATCGAGGAGATTTCCTTCAGGCTCAATGTGGAGATGGACAACAGATTACCGGCAATTTCCTTTCTCAGATTTTCCTGTAACTCGGAGAAGGTCACCCCTTCGCGCTCCAGGGACTTTTGCAGCGTTCGTGCACTCACGCGCAGGCCGAGCGCCACCGCCTGAAGCGAGGGCAGTCTTCCCTCGGCAACCCCTGCGGAAAACACTGAACGAACCTTCTCGACCAACGAACCGTTGATCTGCTCTTCCAGCAACGCATCCGCATATCGGCAATGAATATCTTCAAAGACAGGGTTCCCGGTAAACACCGGAGCCTTCTTTATATCCTGACTGAACGACAAGCCAAGATGCGCGGCCTCGAAATGCAGGCAGTCACCAAACAGGCGCTCAAGACTTGTCGTATCGACAGGTCTTGGATAAGGCAACTCCACCAGACTCGGCTGGACTTCAAGTGGATGAGCGAGCCAATGAACCAGCCCGAGAATACCAGAGGCGGCGGCATCGATGATGTACCGGGGAACCTGGGAACCGGACGAACCCTTGGGACGCGCGGTAATGGCAAGCTTTTCGAATCGTTCATCCAGGCTGATGAATGATGCATCCGTGATCAGCGGATAGTATTTCACCAGACGCTCCAGCGCGACGCCAATCGTGGGGCTGGACATCACCGAGTAACCTGGAACGCCAAGGAAATACGGCTTGGCGTATTGATAGGCGACAAGACCGATATCGATGTCCCCTGTGCACTCGTAGGCCTCGTCAAGGAAACGATAGACCTGGGAAAAATCCATTTTGTTCTGCTCGAGCAACTCGGAAAGTCTTGATTTATATAAATCAGAAAACTCTTTTATCCTGGGAGTTCTCTTCGAGGTCGCCTGGGTAATTTCAGTAGATTCACTCGCTGCAATTTCAGACATTGCTCACCCTGGGGATCTTTTATCGACCACGTACCGCCTGAGCCCAAACTATCGAGGGTGACTTGCGCGAGCGGACATAATAAAAGGATCTCAAGACACTAGGCAAGGTAATGCACCGGTGTGATCATTGCCCAAATGATAGCTTATAGCCATCTCCCGCCATTCCCAGCGGTGTCGTGCCCATCAAGTACACAGATGTCTGTTACCGGCGGAGGTAATGCCAGTGGTCTCTCACACAGACATGAATTCCGACCTGGAGTTCTGTAGCGTCTCGTCCGAAGAAACGCCGGACTTTGTTCACTGGTTCTACGACGAACTCGCCCAGGGCCGTTTTTTCCTCGCGTTCCAACCGATCATGTCGGTCGAGTCGAATACCAATCTGTACTACGAAGGGTTGCTGAGGCACTGCGCTGGCCCCCTGAAGCTCGACCCGTTTCCAGTCCTGGAAGAAAGGAAGTGCATAAGGGCCCTCGATCATTGTGTGGTGTCGAGTGTGCTCGACATGTTGCGTAGTTATCCAGACATACGCCTGGGCTGCAATATATCTGCGCAAAGTGCGGCGCTGGACGAAAAGTGGCGCAGCATCATCTTGCAACTCAAGGCCGAGCCCGGACTTGCTGAAAGACTCGTTATTGAAATAACGGAAAGCGCTTCGTCAAATCACGACGCTGCAGCCGAGTTTGTCATTCGCATGCGAAGTTTGGGCTGCCTGCTGGCAGTGGACGACTTTGGTTCCGGCTTCAGCACTCTTGAATTCATCCGCACGGCATCGCCGGACATTATCAAGATCGACAAGGGTTACTTGCAGCGCGCCCGAACTTGCGAAGTAGCGGGTGATGCATTCAGGCATTTGGTGGGACTGTGCAAGACATTGGCGCCCCATGTGATTGCCGAAGGTGTGGAATTCGATCGTGATACCGAGCGCCTGGTGAACTGCGCTGCGACGTGGATGCAGGGATTTCTCGTCGGCAGGCCCCAGCGCTTTTTGCCTGGAATACCCAGAGAGTGTGTCATCGAAGATTATCCGAATTGATGTAACGCCCGGCAGGACATCCTGATGATCTCGTCACTATCCGATTTTTGACCATTGAATCGAGGTAATACATGTTGCTGCGAAAAATGAAAATCGCCAATCGGGTCCTTCTGTGCTTCTGCTCGATTGTCCTGATTGTCCTGATCCTGGGTATTTTCGGCCTGATGCAGATCGCCAAGGTGAGGGAAGAAGGGCAGAAAATCGAGAACGACTCCCTGCCCGGTATCGCACTGGGTGACGACATAGCACTGGCCTTCTCGAACACCAGGACCGACGTGGTCCGCTTGTTGTCGGTAGGCCAGGCAAAACTGCCCGAAGCTTATGCCAAAGTGCTGGAAAAGCAGAAACTGTTCAATACGGCAGTCGACCTGTACCGCCCGCTCATCAGTACCGGAGAGGAAAAATCAGCGGTCGACAGCATTGTTGCGCTATTTGCCACGTACAACGCAGACACGGAAGTGGGCTATAAGCTGTTGAAGGACGGCAGGCACGAAGAGGCCCAGGAAGTCATCATAGGCAAAATGGTGGCGACCGCCGAGCAGATCAAGGCACAGCTTAAGAAACTTGAAAAGATAAACGACGACTCCAAGGCGCAAGCGTCCGCTGCGGCTGAAGCCGCCTACAGCAGTGCCCGGTGGGTGATCGGCAGCGTCCTGGTCATGTCGCTCCTGTATACGCTGATGCTCGCGTGGCGCCTGATCGTCAGCCTGGCAGGCCCCATTGGCCAGGCCCTGGGCAGTTCGGAAAAAATCGCCTCCGGCGACCTGCGAAAATTCGCCGCGGACATCGACGGTGTCGACGAGGCCGCCTTGCTGCTCCAGTCGATGGAGCGTATGCGTGGCAATCTGCACACGATGCTGAACCAGATTGGCGCCGCCGCCAATCAACTGGGCTCCGCCGCCGAGGAGCTGAATGCGCTGATGCGCGACAGCCATGCAGACCTGAACTCACAGAATATTGAGATCGAAATGGCGGTCACCGCCGTCACGGAAATGACCCAGGCCGTGGAAGAGGTCGCTCGAAACGCCGCCTCGACCTCCGAAGCCTCCCGCTCCTCCAACAGCGCCGCCCGCTCAGGCCAGGAGGAACTCAACGTGACGCTGGCCTCGATCACCCATCTCGTGGGCAATGTAGGTGACGCCTCCGCGCAAGCCCAGTTGCTTTCGGCTCATACGCAGGCGATCAGCAAGGTCCTGGAAGTCATTCGCGCCGTGTCCGAACAGACCAACCTGCTGGCATTGAACGCAGCGATCGAAGCGGCACGGGCAGGCGAAGCCGGCAGAGGCTTCGCCGTGGTCGCCGACGAGGTTCGCGGCCTGGCGCACCGCACGGGTGAGTCCACGCGAGAGATCGAAAGCATGATCGAGCAGGTGCATGTCGGCACGCACAACACGGTCAAGGCGCTCGAACTGAGCACCTCGCAAGCCGAGCACACTCATAGCCAGGCGACCTCCGCCAACCAGGCCCTGTCGAGCATCGTCAAATCGGTGGCGGAGATCGACGAACGCAACCTGGTGATTGCCAGCGCCTCGGAGGAACAGGCCCAGGTGGCCCGGGAAGTCGACCAGAACCTGGTGCGCATTCGCGACCTTTCCGCCCAGTCCGCCGTGCGCGCCAGCCAGACCACCGGGGCCAGCCAGACGCTGGCGCAACTGGCCGGCGAACTCAATGTCACGATAGGGCGGTTTACGCTCTGAGCAAGAGGTGAGCATCAATCCAGCCGTGCTGCGCAGAGCCCTGCTGGATGCCGGTTACCTTGAACTTCCCATTACCGCAGAGCACGGGCTTATCGTCGGCACGCTGGCGAACCACCATCGCGATCCGTTTGATCGGATCATGGTGGCTCAGGCAATTGCCGAAGGGATGAGCCTGATGACGCATGACAGTGCGATGCATGCCTACCCGCATACGCTTATCGTGTAAAGACGAATCGTCTCGACACACAAAGCCCCCCAGCTCCGTCCCTCACTCGTCTAGCCTTCCAGGACCGTAGCAAACCCGCGCCACGTTCAAGGAAGAAACATGTCCCTGGCCATCGTCCACAGCCGCGCCCAGGTCGGGGTGGAAGCCCCTGCCGTCACCGTCGAAGCCCACCTCGCCAATGGCCTGCCGAGCCTGACCCTGGTCGGCCTGCCGGAAACCGCCGTGAAGGAGAGCAAGGACCGGGTGCGCAGTGCGATTCTCAATTCGGCCCTCGACTTTCCCGCCCGGCGCATCACCCTGAACCTGGCTCCGGCGGACCTGCCCAAGGACGGCGGGCGCTTCGATCTCGCCATCGCCCTGGGCATTCTCGCGGCCAGCATCCAGGTTCCGGCGCTGACACTGGACAACATGGAGTGCCTGGGCGAGCTGGCGCTCTCCGGTGCCATTCGCCCGGTACAAGGGGTGTTGCCGGCAGCGCTGGCGGCCCGTGCGGCCGGGCGTACGCTGGTGGTGCCGCTGGCCAATGCCGAAGAGGCCTCGCTAGCCAGTGGGCTGACGGTGATTGCCGTCGATCATCTGCTGCAACTGGTCGCCCACCTCAACGGCCACGCGCCAATCAAGCCGTTCGAATCCAACGGCCTGTTGCACCAGGCCAAGCCCTACCCGGACCTGAGCGAAGTACAGGGCCAACTCGCCGCCAAGCGCGCCTTGCTGATCGCCGCTGCCGGTGCGCACAACCTGCTGTTCAGCGGCCCGCCGGGTACAGGCAAGACGCTGTTGGCCAGCCGGCTGCCCGGGCTGTTGCCGCCGCTGGACGAGCATGAGGCGCTGGAGGTGGCAGCGATCCAGTCGGTCGCCAGTCATGTGCCCTTGAGCAGTTGGCCGCAGCGGCCGTTTCGCCAGCCCCACCACTCGGCGTCCGGGCCGGCGCTGGTCGGTGGTGGATGTCGGTTTTCGAAATAAATGCGATTTTTTCGAAATAAATGCGACTGAAAGCCACCGCTAAGACTGAGCTAACAGCCCCATGAGCACCAAGGTTCGGAGCGCAGTGAGGCCCTCTACAGCCGGCACAAAGTCACTTTTGATGAGCAATCACATAGCCTACAGTTCCGGATGAGCCGCTTGAAGGTTTTCGCAACTGAGCTTCAATCCTCAGCTTCCTTGCTCGCGCAGCACGAGCGCTGGAAACGCGATTTTTAGCGGCACGTCTGAAACACCACACTAATGCTGAGGACTATTCTAAGTCTTCTATCAGTGCGCACCATAGGACTCACGACACGGCTTCTGCGGTTGATATCGCCTTATCCCTCGTTCTTAATTCGATTGCAACTATTGGCATCATGCCTTGGAGAGGACTTGCAAGTTTGTCCGGAGAACGTAGTGTGGACCTGCAGCTTAGGTATCATCGGCGGGATGGAAATTGGCGCCCCAGTGGGCTGTTGGAAGTCGTTCATCCCCTATGGGGCCGCACGACGGATACCGACAAGCTCCAGCAAGTGTCACTGTGAGATTTTATAAAGGACTGTTTCAATGAGTAGATTTGCTGATTGGGTTTGTCGTGTGGGACTCGCCGTATACGCTGTGGTCCTCTGTGGGATCCCCGTAATTTGGTTGACATACGAAATGCAACCTGTCGCTGCGGGCTTATGTCTAGCGGCATGCAGCATTCTCCTACCTCTCGCGCTCCTAGCACCGCTTGAGCGGCTGACCAAGGGCTTATTCCTTATCGGCCTGGCAGTCTTATCGGCTGCTTTATACTCGACCACAGTGGGTCCGATGTTTGCCCTGCTCAAGGTTGAGAACCACGTCATTGTATCGAGCACAGGACAGTTTGTAGCCAGCCATGAGTTCTTTTCTACCGGGACGATCGGCGAGTGGCTTTTGAAGAAGCTAAACTTAACCCAGGTTGAGTTCCTCACCCAGGCCGGGAAGCTGTTCGACTCCTTCATTTTGTTCATAAACCTAGCCTGCGCTGGCGCTGGCGGCAGTCTCATTGCTGTAGAGGGGGATCGAAGATCGAAGGTCATCCCAATTGATATGGAGCAAGCTGCCGTCACACCACTGTCACCAAAACCCGCGATGATATCTGATCCCACGCCGATGATTCGGTCCCTTATTGCGGAAATGAACAGCCAGACTGAGATGCTAGCCAGCCTGAGTGCACAGGTTTCCACTCTCGAACAGCGGATCTCAATGCTCATCGTGCAACAAGCTCGTTTCAGGAGACAGGCAGTGATCGGAGCGGCAGTACTCGGACTCGCTATCGGCGGAGCAGTCTTCATTCGGATGATAGTGCTAGGTTCTGCCTGAAACTCAGAGAAGCCGAATTTCAGTGCCGCGAGCGCAGAGATCTTTGTAAAATCTTCAGTCATCTATGGAAATGATTCCTGCGACGACTAGTCGATCCACAACAAGAACACCTCACCAAGTAATTCAATTACGCTTCAGGGAAAATGGCATAATGACAGATAAAAAACCAATAAAAATTGGATCTCCAGGAATTGGAATCATGGGTACGAGAAGTGTTGAGCGGCGTAAAAATGGAGATGTCATCGATACTCGAACTGGCAGTCTTGCAGCAAAACGCATAGGGTCTTTCTTTTTGCTTGTGGAAGATGCTTTAGCAGAAAAAGTTATCGAAACAATCGCTTGCGATTGCCCAAACCTTCCTAGAAAGTATATTTTTTCCGGAGTTTGGGGTAATCAAGCTGCTTGCCTATTCGGTTTTCTGATGTACTCTAAACAGCTGGAGCACACCAATGTACCGCAATTTTCTATCTTGGCCATAGATGACGGGGATATTTCTGAGCTCGAAAAAGGAAAAAGACTCAGCAGACTTCTAAAAGGAAACTACTTTGGGGATGAGCTAAAAGCTGCCAAGGAAAATCTGAATCGATTGATGCTATCGTTCAGACTGGAATACCTTGACCATGGCGTAAAAAAAGGGCTCCCTGAATATAATCACAAAAGATGGTTTGAAGAAATAAAAAAAGAAGAAATCATTAAAATAAACAACCCGTCAAATGCTTATGAAGACCGTCAACTCGAAAGCCTTCTAGAACTTATTGAGTTCTCCAAATCAATAATCCTAGATGATTATCACCACTATTACGAAGAACTAAAAAAATTCACCCCAAAAAATACGCTAACCATGTTTCACATGACAGAATATTTTATTTTAGATTCGATAAGGAAATACAATAGAGATAAATGGAACTTTTATACTCAACACATCAAGGAAGCATTAATCTCAATAAACAGGACCAATACAGAAAATTTTGTTAAAGCAGATATATACTTCGAAAGCAATCGATCCTAATCCGTTGTTTATGCCTACCAATATCTGGCAGGCGACTTAGTTTTTTTGCTATCTAACCGCCTGCAGAATAGAAAGGGGACACATGACGCAGCTATCAGCAGACGAACCTTGCGGTGCTGAGGGCAGAGGCCCACATGTAGATTGTTCTTCAGCTAGATAGGATGAAAGAGGTAGCGGTGCCTGAGCTCTCGGTATGGGGCTCATGCGGTCTTCCAGCATCTAAGTGGAGGCGCTGGACTGGTCGGTGTATCTCAGCGTCAACAATTGCGCAGGCAGATCGAGTTCTCTCCACGGATGATAAGGTGAAGCAATCTAAAAAATTTCCTAATTTTTCATTCACTTACGACATAACCAATTCTGCAACCAAACATTTTCAGCAGGCCTGTAGGCCTTCAAAATCAAGCCATTACGCCCTGATTGCGGAACTGATTTAGCCCCTCCTCCTACGTCCGGCCAAAAGAATTAATCCCCTTCTGATACCTTTCTTCCGCCTCGGAGGATCGAAGCCTCGACCAGCGGCGTCCTGCTGACAAAGATGTACAGCGATGCGCGGGGAACCAAGGACGCCTGGAAACTACGTTGGTCGGCCAAAATTCGCGCCTGAAGACCTGCCTCACACGCCTGCTGGACATCGCGCCGAGCAAGTCAGCGAGTTGGCGGGACAATCCGAGCAACTGACCCTGAACGCCGCCATCGAGGCCGCACGCGCCGGTGAAATGGGCCGCGGCTTCGCGGTGGTGGCCAATGAGGTCCGGCAACTGGCACAGCGGATCTCGCAATCCACCAGCCAGACTCATGAATTGATCACCAAACTCCAGGGTTCGTCACACAACGCGGTGCAAACCATGGAAACGGAATTCGCCAGACTGCCAGACTGAGGAAGATGTCGCCTGGATACTCGAGGCGTACAAGGCGCTGGTCGGCATCAGAGACGCCGTTACCCATTACCTGATCGGAGCTATCACGTGCGTCACCCACGGCGAGGGTGCTCAATGCAACGCCTTGTAGTCTGGTACCGAAAGCTATTACGTAAGACGTCTCCGGACCTGGCTACGAGCCAGAAAGCAGCGCAGATTTGCACCAACTCCAAAGCATCTAGTCTCGGGATGAAGATCATCAACATGATAGTCGCCATCACTACCACAGGGCCTCTGCTCAAGCCCTGGTCACTAAGCACCCGTCCAACAAGGTTGGCATCTACGGTTAGCGCTACCTGCCGATACCCGCGAAAAGTTTAAGCCTCATGTACTCAGCGCCGCCAGCTTTTTGCATATCCGTCCAGTTGTCAAAGCTCGTTTCGCTGCGGATGAACTCATCCCAAGGCTCATCGGGGATGGCTTTCAGATCCTCAACGGTCACCACTGTATATCCTGCTCCCTTGGCAAAGCTCTCAAAACTGTCAAAACGGCTGACAGATGAAATGAATTCTGGACTCATGATTTCGAGAAACGGCACCTGGGTAGTTCCATCCAACGCTTTGGCGTTTTCTGAAAGCCGCTTCAAACCTGAAAGATCACTTTTGATGGGCATACTGGATTCCGATGAGTTAAGTAGCATACCTAAGGTAGTCGAAAATTAATGACTCATCGATTGGAACGCGCCAATCAATGGATTTCAGCTCTGGCAGGCAGCGGATACCTTGCTCCCATACGTCTTACTTACTAGGGCCGAGCGGTACCCTGACAGCGTGGGGCGAGACGAATTTACAGAGTAAGATGAGAGTCATCGTAGCCGGGACGGAGCCACCCCTCATAAGCCAGTCAATGCCTATGACAGTTAAATGCCAGGATCCTAGAGATGGTACGGGTGACCTCATCGTCGACCTACCTCCCGAGATCCTGAAGCAGTTCGATCTCGATGTTGGCGACCAGCTTAGCATCGAAGTCATTGATGGCGTAATCGTGCTGACTCGGGTCCGGGAGGCTAATCCTACGTAAGGTCTAGCTCCTGATGGTTGAGTTCACTCAAAACAGTTTGAGCACGTAACTCAATCATTTCGATCAGCTCAGCGTGCTTGGGGAATTCACGCTTGAGCCAATCACTAGGCACAAAGTGATGATCTAGATGTGCAGCTGTGCTCTGCCCGTCGCCACAGGCACAGAACATGACATTCAACTCAGTCTCATCTCCTGCCATTGCTGCCGGCACAAAGACAGTCCCGTCGTAACCCAAACCAAAAGATCGCCGCCATTCTGGAAAGCGCCTGCCGTCAGGGTTAGAAACAGAGAACCAGTGGATCGTACTCATTTAGTCGTTCTCGTAAGGAAGCAAACTAGAGGACTGCCGCTCTTCGGCAATACCGTGTCGAATATCCCCCAGAGGAGTGCCAGAGCACAAGGTAAGCTTCATGGGTGCCCCCCTAAATGACCGACCCAGTCTAGCGAGTTTTCATGACTTGCTACCTAACTCGAGCATAGGTCGAGTGGTCAGTACCCTTCTTGTTTTCCAAGCATCTCCAGAATCAGTGGCTAGGCCGAATGCGAGAGATAGCTATCATTACTAGAGAATGGCATATTGCTATATCGCAGCCGCAGTTCTTGCAAAAGGAGTTGAGATGACGGCAGAGATCGCAATCATGAGTCGAACCGCTGTGGTGCTCGCAGCCGACAGCGCCACGACAGTGACCAGTTGGAAGAATGGAGAGCTCGAGAAGCGCTACTTCAAAGGCGCCAACAAGTTGTATGAGCTATCAAGGCAGGCACCTGTCGGGCTTATGATTTTCGGCTCAGCAGGACTCAACACCGTCCCGTGGGAGCTCTACATCAAGTCTTTTCGCGAGGATCTAGGCATCGAACAATTCGATAAGCTGCAGACCTATTCGGAAAAATTCTTTGAGTTCGTCCAACACAACGACAAGCTGTTTTCGAAAGCAAGCAAGAAGGAGGCGTTGCTCAGGCTGCTGGGAGGCGCCTCACATCGGCTGCAGCTCATGATAGCGAGCTATTTAGAGCTGAGAGCAATTGAGGAATTGGCACAGTCCCCACTACAGGACATCGAAGAGGCTCTGCAGCGTGCCGAGGCCGACATCGAGAATATGCCGCTTCCAGACCTGGTCACGGATGCAGATATTGCAAGCGCGGCTTCTGAAGCTGCAGCGGACCTTGAAGAAGTAGCACCACAAAGCATTCAAATCTTTGCCCAAAATGCCGAGCGGACGCACCTTGTATCTAGTTTCGTTAGCGCGCTTATCAAACTAGCGGTCAAGCAGTTCCTTGACTACGCCTCGCTGACTGGTGTAGTGGTCGCTGGGTATGGGAAGGAGGAGTATTTTCCCGCCCTAGAAGTGTATGACTGCTATGGTTTTCTCGGCGAGCGACTGATCGTCAGGAAAAACGATAACGACTCCAAGACCATGGATGCCTCGACTCCAGCAGTCATCCAGCCGTTTGCTACGACCCACATGATTGACACCTTTCGCATGGGTGTATCTCCAGATGTGTTCGAAGCCGTCTACGCATCTTCAAGCACGGCTCTCAAAGAAATGGGGCAGAAAGTGATGAACGCATGCGGAGCTCAAAATCCTCTTTCTGAGCAGGAGCTTATGACAATCATGGAGGAAACGCGCGAGTCCCACGCCGACCGATGGTATGAACAGATCCGAAACCAGCATGTATTTCCGCTCTCAAATATTATAAATTCGCTTCCCCTTCCAGACATGGCGGGCTTGGCAAGAAGCTTGATTGAGCTAGAGTCACTCAAGGAACGCGTAACACGGCCCAGTGAGTCCGTTTCGGGTCCCATCGACGTAGCTGTCATTAGCAAGCATGATGGGTTCGTATGGATCGATAGAAAGCATTACTTCAAGCCTGAGCTAAACCCCCGGTTTTTCAAAAGAGCAGAATGATGGAGTCCGATATGAGCTTCTCAGCCCCACACCCTTTGGAACCATCCGCATCGGTTACCGCAAAGGAAGCGCTGCGCGTTGAGAACCAACAGATTCGCCCAGCCCGCCAAGTCGCTGATGCTAGCCGTTATGATTTAATGATTCGTCAACTGGACAGAAAGCCAAGCCCCCGTGAAACGCTCCTTGCTTTCACGAACTGCTGATAAAAAACCGCGCTAGACGCGGTTTTTTTTGATTCAGCGTGGACCACAGCTGTGTGGTTCAACCAATCCAGGACAGCTCGATAGCTGGGGTAGAGTCCTCTGGAGCCCGAAATGGGCCAGGAAGCAATCGAACATGCCAAGCGACTGAAGAGCGCCATGCATACCGCGATTGATGCTGGTGTGATTCGCACTCACTGCTACGCCACTCTCCTACCGAGCATTCGTCAACAATGGCGAGGCTCTTCTAATCAGCCACCTTTCGTCGCCTAGTCAAAGACTCTCCCCCATGCGCTGGCATGATGACCGAGGTAACACTACCTAAAGGCCTCGCGCAGCAACGAGCGATGAATAGAAAAGCGATGCAAGCTGCCGCTGGAAAACAAGCACAGATGGCCGCCCGCGCCAGACAAATCGTCTTGGATAGTGGTGACTGGTTGTCTGCTGCCGAGATAGAGGAGCTATTGCCAGCTACCGAGCAACGATCAAAGATCGACTTGCAGCGCCATTTGCACCAAGGCTGGATCTTTGCAATTCAACACGAAGGGATCGATTACCTACCACGCTACCTGCTCATATCAGCTCACTGCTTGCAATCGACTCTTGAGCTGGCAGAAATCATCCATGTGCTGAGCACACAGAAAAATAACTGGGAGATGGCGCTCTGGTTCGCCTCTGTAAACAGCGCCCTCAGGATGTACTTCAAACGGATGCCAGGAGAGTCTTAGCTGCCGCTCAGCATGAAGTCGAAGAAATTTCCCATGGATGACCGCCCTAGAGAGCAAAGGCGCACACACCCTTTACTGAGCCTCTCCGACTGATTTTCATACCGCAAAACGCTGTCCTTTTCAGCAGGCGGACCATAGCGGATGCAGCTCTCAGCAAGGCTGCAATGAGCCCCGCCCTAATAGAACCTGTGTGTTTGGCCGTGTCGGCATTGCTTTTCTTCGTGGGTAGGAAAGAGCTTGCGACTCCTAGCCCTCCTCGTGTACTGTACATCCATACAGTATCAAGAATTGAACTTGTTAAGCGCCTGCACCGTCACTACCTGTGCAGGCTGAGGCTCCTGCCTCTACGCTCTTTAAAAATTTACCTCTTAGCAGAGTCGTGAAACCCGAACTGCTGCCCAGTGCCGAACGCCTGATGCAGCCTCCGCCCTAGGCCCGCATCAGGAATCAGATATGGCTAAAGCGACTGATGGCGTTTCGATCTCACCAGTCTGCCTGTATAATTTCGCCCCCACCTGGCAACGTCCCAGGTGCAGGAAGGACCAAATGGTATTGGCTTCTTCGAAAACATCGACTACCACTGAGCTAAGCGAACACCCATGCGGAAAAGGATTGTCCAGTTGTTGAGTGATAACCGAGCGCTTAAGGCCAGGGAGATCGCAAAGCTTTTAGATATCGAACGCAGGGATGTCACAAGATTTCTTTACGACAACCTTGAGGAGTTCGTACAGAATGAACATTCTGCGTGGTTACTGAAAAAAAATGTTTTCTTTCAAATTGAATTTTCCGCAAGCAGTACCTGGATTACACAAGATCATTTTGAGCGCTCCCTTGCCAAGCACGGCTCACCTCTAGATTGTGGCTACGGTCATATTATTCTAAAGATCCCGAAAGAGCGGAAAGTTCTTTTTTGTGCTGCGGCTAGAATTCTTGCATTGGCCAATCAGCTAGCCAAAGCAAAAAAGATAGTTGAGCTCGACTTTAGCGAAAACCCTGAAACACTTTCTTATTTGAAACGGGCGTATTTCTTTGAACGGCTCGATAAAAGTATCAAAGTATTACCGCGCCGCCCCGCTAGCCTCAAGGCTGTTGAGCTGACAGCAAACAACAAGAAGCTCGTTGAACTTCTTCCTATTGTTGCAGGAGGCGTAGAAAACGTACCTGAACGCTTCAAGCTCAGCTTTGCTGAGGCTTTTGGCGACCTTCACGCCAATAAGTTGCATACGGTACTTGGCGAGCTAATTGGCAATGTGGAGGAGCATTCCGAGACCATTGTCCCCGGATTTGCTGGGCTTCAGAGCTACAACCGAAAAGGCTCAACATATATTGTCGCTGTGGTTTCTGACTCCGGAAGAGGAATCTGCTCGACACTTAGACCTGCGCTAACCGAGCACTACCCAGATGTCGCAGCACAATTTCCAGAAACCCTTGAGGCATCCAACGCAAAGCTAATTATACATGCCATGCGCAAAGGTGGATTGAGCAAACGCGGCAAAGGTGCAGGTGGTGCTGGATTAAATAGAAGTTCAGGGCAAGCTGAAAGCCTCGACGCTACAGTTAGCATTAGACAAGAAGACTTTTCAGTTACTCTGACCTATCAGAATCAAGACTTATACAAACATAGCTGGAGCTTAGGCTTGCCTAAACTTTTAGGCACACACATCGTATTTGAATTCAACTTGACAGATAAATAGATTCTGGTTAAACTAAAGCCATGAACGAGAAAACTTACATAATCGCCCTTCGCGACTTCACGGATGGAAGCAGCAACCCCTATGGTACGATCAGGGGTAGAAAGGCTCATGCCCAATTGTTGGAACATATTGCCAAGTTGACTGGCACTAAAACAATTGGCATATCCCTCAAGAATATTGATGGAGCCGATGTTTCTTTTCTCCGCGAGTCACTCATTTTCACTTTTAAACTCTACGCAAAGAAAATCTCTTTCTATATCCTTGACTTACTTGACGAAGATATCATCGCCAATCTGGAAGGTGCAGCGATCTCTGGAGATTTTCGAGTTACCTGCTGGGTGAATGGCAAATGCCGCTTCGTGGGCCCCGAACCCTCACCCTCAAGCATTCCACTCCTCAACGTAGTTCTATCTAATCATTCCGTAACCACAACACAGGTTGCTCAAGCGCTTGAAATGAGCGTTCAGAACGCCAGTACACGCCTCAAACGACTATCTGAAGAAGGCTTCATCACTCGCGTAGAGATGTCTGCCGAGAGTGGTGGCAAGGAGTTCGTTTACAAGGTCATCGGCACTTCTGCTTAAAGGGCTTGCTTTATCGAGAAATGGGGGTATGCTTTGCGCATGCCTCCATTTTTTTTGGCTCGCGATAAACAGAATCATTGAACGAGATCACGGACACGAGGAGTTCAGAGATGAAAGCGAGGTTCGAGGTTCACAGATCAGAGGGAGAAAATTGGTTCTACCAGTTTGTGACAGCACAGAATCTGGTGATATTGCAAAGCGAAGCCCATAAGACCTTCGCTAGCTGCATCAAAGGCGTCGAGTCATGCCGAGAGCACTCGCCTTACGACAGATTCTACAGCAGATCGGACGACTCCACAGGCTTCACATTTCACCTGAGGGCTTCGAACAATAGGGCCATCAGTCAGGGGCTGGGATGCGCTTCTGCTGAGGAAAGGGAAAAAATCATCAGCACTGTGAAGCGATACGCGTCATCTGCTCAAATCAAAGACAGCAGCAAGGAGGTAATGAAGAAACAGATAGTGCCCTTAGAGAAGGACCATACAACGTAGGCGAGAAACCTAACGCAACGCCAATTGCGCGAAGTTTGAGTCGAGATGCCTCTAGACGAAGCAAGAGTATCTCCGCGTGTTCCGCACCAGTCAAGAACTGATTGGGACTCTCCTCCCCTACGGCTAAGTCTGGCTTCCATCCAGGAAGCTAATAGCCGCCTGTGTGCGGAAAATACTTGGAGATTTACCAATGCATACTGAACAATCGTGCCAGCCACTCAACTTCACCGTAGAAGTGGCAGGAGATGATCTGGAGTTCCGCCAGATCCGCCTTGATGACCGCACACCAACTGGGGCCCAAATTGCGGCTGCAGCTCATTTCAAGCCTGATCAGTTGCCGATCGTGCTGCAGCTTCTGGATTCTGGCGCTCAAGAAGATATCCGGCCAGAGGAATCGGTTGCGCTGCATGATGGAGTAAACCGCTTCATCGTGATCGAGTCTGATCGCAAGTACCTACTGACCGTTGACGGCCTTCGCCTGGAGTGGCCGTGTAAGCAGATCTCTGGCCATACCGTCCGTAAGCTCGCCGAAGTTGGCCCTGGCCAGCGCCTGCTACTGGAGCGGGAGGACGAGGCAGATCTGGAAGTCGAAGACACCACATTCATCAACCTGGATGCTGCCGGGATTGAGCGTTTCATCACCCGCAAGGCCGTCTGGAAGCTCAATATTCAAGGGGAAGTGTACGAATTTCCGAAGCCCATCGTTTCGGTACGTGAGGCCATCTCGGCCGCTAGCCTGGACCCCAACCGGGACTGGCAGATTTTCCTGATTGTCCGTGATCACCCCAAGCGTGAGCTGACCATCAACGATGAAATCGATCTGCGCCCAGATGGGATCGAAAAACTGCGTCTGACGCAAAAAGATGTGAGCAATGGTGAGGCAACCCTGCCAATTCGCCGCGAGTTCAAACTGCTCGAGCGCGACGAACAGCATCTGGATGCCATCGGTCATCACTGGGAAACCCGGCTGACCAGCGGAGGCCGGTGGTTGTTGATCCACAACTACCAACTACCGCCTGGCTACTCCGAGCAGGTTGTTCAACTGGCGCTGAACATCCCATTGGCCTATCCCAACAGCGCCATGGACATGTTCTATCTATACCCGGCTGTCCAGTTGGTCGGCGGCGCAGTGATTCCACAGACGGAGGCTACGGTGGAAGTCGACGGGGTCCCATTCCAACGCTGGTCTCGCCATCGCTCCTGGAACCCAACGACCGATAACGTAATGACCCAGCTGGCCATGGCCGATGGTTGCCTTCACAAGGAGGTTGGCCTGTGAAAAACGGATCTCGCCTCGTACTGACGGCCGAGATCTATACCTCCCTCCGGGAACACCTGTTCCCGGGGGACGGTAAAGAGGCCGCAGCTATTCTTATCTGTACCCGCACACCTGGCTCTGTTCTCAAGCTCCTATCGAAGGAACTGATCTTGGTGCCTTATGAGGAGTGCGCGATCAGGCAACCACACGCCATCACCTGGCCAGGAGCCTACCTCGAAAAAGCGATTGATGAAGCGCTTCCCCAATCGCACTCGATCATTCTCGTGCATTCTCACCCTGGGGGATTGTTCCAGTTCTCTCGTGTCGATGATGACAGCGACTCGGACACCATGGTCTCCCTGTTTCAAGGAGTGGAGGCAGTACACGGCTCGGCCATCATGACACCCAATGGTGCAATGCGAGCTCGGTTCTACCAGAAAGGCAGAGTTCCTGAGGACATCACCATGGTGACTGTGCCAGGCCATGACATCCATTACTGGCTCCCCCACTCCCATGAGCAGCAAAAAGCTCTGGCCTTCACCTCTGACATGACTGCCACCCTAAGCCGACTCACCGCAGCCGTGATTGGCGTCTCAGGAACCGGATCGATTGTTGCGGAGCAGCTTACTCGCCTAGGATTCGGCAACCTGATTCTGATCGATCATGATCAGGTAGAACTCAAAAACCTCAACCGTATCCTCAACTCCACGCTAAAGGATGCGCAGGAATCGCGCGCCAAAGTCGACGTCTTCGCTGAAGCCATAGAAAAGATTCGCGGCTCGAAAATCGCCCACGCAATCAACAAGACTGTGTTCAGCAGGGAGGCAGTAGTGGCCGTGGCTGATGCCGATGTCATCTTCTGCTGTGTCGACTCTCATCAGGGAAGGCTGATATGCGACCTGATGGCATCAAGCTTCCTGATCCCATTGTTCGACGTCGGTGTAACCATCCCAACACGCCTATCCAGTAAAGGCGTTCGCCAGATCCATGATGTACAAGGGCGGATCGACTATGTTCGGCCAGGCGGACCAACGCTTTCTGACCGCAAGGTTTACACCGCAGAGTCGCTAGGAGCTGAAGAGCTGAGAAACACAGATCCCAAAGCTCACAATGAACAGGTGAAACAGGGCTATATCTCAGGCCTTCCAGAAGAAGCCCCCTCCGTTATTACCTTGAATATGCGAGCAGCCAGCGCGTGCGTGAATGAATTCATCGCTCGCGCCTTTCCGTTCCGTGAAGACCCCAACCAGAACTACGCGCGTAGCAAGTTTTCCCTTTCCGGCTGCTACGAAGAATACGAATCGGAAACGGTCCAGCCAAAAAGTGTGAACCCTGTGCTGGCTCAAGGAGCGCGGGAGCCATTGTTGGGACTCCCGCCCCTGGGGGGCGTGTAATGAGCGGGTTCAAAAAGCTATTCCGCAAGCTCATTTTCAGGTTTGAGCACCTGCTCCCTCCTCGGAGGATTATTGTCGTCGAGGGCGACTCGCTCCCCTCCAAGATGCCAATACGCGCGATCGTTCTCGCGAAAGATGCACACGAGGATTGGTGTATTGGACTCCAGTGCCCATGCGGGTGCGGCCGAACGATTGAGCTTCTAGTGATTGATGAAGCAAAGCCGAGGTGGGACTACAGCCTCAATGCTGACGGTTACCCATCGCTTCACCCGTCAGTATGGCTTAACAACGGTTGCCGCTCCCACTTCTGGCTCAAGAACGGCCGAATTCATTGGTGCTGATCAGTAGCTACACCCTCAACAGCAGCTGGCTCCTACACAACGAGAGGTAAATTTTATGCGCATGAATGGATTGGCACGACTGGCTCACAGCATGAGCGCTCAGGATATCGATATGCAGCAATTTCTTTTCACAGATGGAGCAGCAAGCTTTGATTGCCTGTTCTCCATGAGGGGAGGCTATGAGCTTTCACTCACCTCTCGGGGTGAAAACCCCAAGTTTTTTCTCTTCTCCGTCTCCGATGATTTTCAACTTTCAACCTATTTGAACGGCGACCACTTTGCTAATCTCATGAGCGTACTGAAAACTCATGAGATGTCGACCCAAGGGTTCAGTACCTCCCGCTTCTTTCAAGCCCTGGACGCGGCGGTGCCGCCTAAGGCCACTAAAGACCACGTACCTACAGCATCGCAGATCCTGAACCTTCGTCATGACCTGGAGGAACGAGATCGTCCGTTTTTCGATACCTGGATCTACTGGAAAGAACGGGGCCCCCAGAAAGAAAACCTGAAAAAGACATGCACAGTCTTGGGCCCAGAAGCGTACGCATTCAGCGTCAAGAACCGAGCTTCGTCCAAATGGAGCGCGGTTGATCTTGGAAGGTCATGGGGATAGACAGCGCCAGCTAAAAGAACGCAGGTAAGCTTCACGTTTCTCTTGCGACCCAAACAGTGTAGCGGCCTAATTCCCCTAGACATTTCGACATGGAACAATGCATCTTTCGAGGAGCTCACCCATAATGGAAGCAGATTTTAACGAAAAAATCTCTCAGAAAACCATTCTAAACTCCAGAGTTTTCTCGACAGTATTCGCCGCAAATAATATCGAGCAAGCTTCTTACCCCCTATACATCAGCGCTAGCTATTAATATTAGACAACCAAGAGAAGGGCAATGGATTGAATCTGAAAACCATTTATTTAGCCTCCAAGCGCCATTTCGCCGTACTGCTGTTTTTGTCTATGAGTTACGCTAGTGCAGTGGTGTATCTTTGGGATCAATATAGAGGTATTCAAATACAACTGAGTGAGATCAATCAGGCACAGCTGAAACTGAGTGAAGATAAAATTCAGTTCGAAAAATATAGATCCGAAGAGCTTCAGGCGCGTTTCAGCCGAGAGTCGGCGTTACAAAAGCGAGAGTTGATCGCCGACCAGCTTGCAAAAAGAAATTCGGCTGCGGAAGAGGACCTCAAGCGCCGGGAGGCCACGTATCTCGAACTAGTTGGCAGGCTGAATAGCGAACAACAAAAATTAGGTGCGTCAGCAGAGAGACAAGCGGCAGAAATTAAACTGCAATCTCTGATGTCAGAGTTCGCTGCTCTGGGCGTTAGTCTTAGTTCCAAACCATGTGGAGATGCAGAAGCTATCAAAAAATACAACACAGCGAAAGCAAAATATGACGAAATATATTCATGGGCGGAAGCACACTCACTAGATGAGAAGTACCGCAATTTTCTTTTTCACAATCAGCAAACCGCGCTCAGATTTTGCGGAGATTAAGAATAATAACAAGCTACTAAACTAATTCCATCAATGGGCAGACACTGCACTGTATCTACAATCAAGGACGCTGCCTCATTGCACAGTTCGACCATTTCTAAGATTTTGTGCTCAGGCTTGGTAGCTACACTTAATGAACCCGTACGAGGTGAGAAATGAAGGGACGTCGCAAGCAAAAGACTGATAAATGGCTGATCAGGGAAAGATTTATAGAGCAGGCACGGGCGGCGCTGGCTTCCCGAGCAGGCGGACGTTTTTTGACTAACGCAGCTCGCACTGATCACGAAGAGCCTGTCGGAGTGCTTGCGGGGGGCAGCAGAACGTCAGCGAAGCGATCGTCAGCCCCTTGCGATCGGCTCGAATAGCTTACCGCTTACAATCTCACAAGCTGGCTTCCGGTAGAAGGCCGCCAAAATTGCCATCGCCACTTGGCGAGAAAGCACTGCACCGACTTCTCAGTGCACGGTATGCTGAATCAGGGGAGCACCGTGACCCATCGGAGGTAATCACGGACTCAAGCGCCCAACCCAAGACTGGCTACTGGTCGATCGGACCAACGATTCTCAGCAGCACCATATGCCTGAAAGGCCACTACTTTGCCTACCTAGAACGACGAGAAATGATATTGGCTAAAGCGACGGAAACCCTTGGCAGTCGCGATATTTCGACTCAATGGTTCAACAAGCCTTCCCGAGGCCTTAATTACCGTTCCCCCTGCAACGTCGTCACCGATGATCAAGGCCTACAGCAGGTACTCGATTACCTCGCTCGTATCGAGTTCGGTGTCTACTGCTGACCAGCCTGACACTGGAGAACTGAACTTATAGACATCTTCTTTGAGTCAGATGCTCTTCGTGTGAACGCAAGATTTCGCGCTTGAATCATCTATATTGGATCCTTCACGATGACAGCAAAATAATCTCACGCATCTGATGGTCGAACTTTGTTTAACTGAACAGCCGAAGGCTGCATGGACGCAAAGACTTCATTCCATCAAGCGAAAGTTTCGATCATTTCAATAGAACCGAACAATTCGTCATTCTGCCTCTTGAAGTTCAGAGTGGCTGGATGAGTATCAGCACCTATGAGCAAATTGCAAACAGGACTGACAGACTTCCTAAAAACTACCATTAACGAGTTGCGCGGGGTCGAAATCTACAACATCCTTCGCGACAGCAAGCTACCTGCTGAAGTTGAGCACTATCTACAGCTCCACCCGGCGACGGAATCAGTCAGGAGCCTCGACAGGCCTCCCGACTATGAACACGAGCAGCAAGCGCAAGCATGATTGAATATGCCTGTCTGATCTTGACCCTCAAGATGCCCGACACTCGCCGATACAACGAACGATGCTTCGTGCAAACCAACCATCTGCCGAGCACCGCAAAACATCCTTGTCTATCTCTGGCCCGAGCGTATTCATGCTAGACCCTCGAAAAATCAGCAAGCCCAGCATCGGGTCAAGCAACCTTCATTTTGGTGACCCGCTTGCAAAAGCGGGCGGCACACTAGTGGTGTGTTGGCACGGAGGATTGGCCAAAAATCACACCCCCAATACCGTTCCCCTGGCAGAGGTGATTCTGAAGACAATTCACCCAGACGGGGTATTAGGGTCTACAAGGAAAATAGATGCCGCAATTTCTCACTTGGGAAGTCTCAGGCCGGGAAGCGTGTGGAAAAATGGCAGACTGGTCGGAGAGATCAGGATGGAGACTCTGGAACCGACAATAGTAAACCTCAATCCTGGAACGTGGGACTGGGTAACGGCTGAGTCGGCGGGGTTGTTTCAGTCTTATCTGAGCTCTCTTTCAGTACGGCCGGGCGGAAGCTGGCTCATCCGGATGAGAGCAGAAGGCGGGAAAACCATCTTGGTACCCTGCTTGGAATTTCTCACTCGTTGCTACGGACACAGCTCAGAAACGAACTGGCTACTCGCAACGTATGGGCTTGAGGAAATTCAAAAGCGATATCTGTATGGAGTCGATCCAGACCCCGAAGCATGGGTACTCAAACTCAAACGTAGAGTTTCGTCCCGTGAAGCTCCGTTTCTGGCGCACGCCATATTCGATGAATACACTAATGGCGTGTGCGAACGCCTGCATAAAAGACTACAAGCGGAGTTCAAGCCCGGTAAAAAAGCATTCATTAGAGTCGAGCCTTGGTTTGCGGGTTTTCCAACCATTGAAGGCCGCGGCTACTGGTTAAACAGCAATACCTTTCTTCTACTCAACGTTGAAGGGATGAGTCAACCAGACGGCCACCCCATCATCGTCGAACGTCAAGATTATGATGCAGAGGGCGGGACTGAAACAGAAGATGGCGGGCGCCCCTACACACAAACCCCTCCACCAGGGTCATCAAATGTCGTCGTGTCGCTCATTGACAATGAAGCGCCTGACAGCGATACCCCTCGGATAGTGCATAACCCTCCGTTCAGGACGCTTGGCACGGGACGAAAAATCATCCACAGAAAAGAGGTGGTGTCCGGGCAACGAGGCGACGCCATACCCGGCAATGATCGCGATACCCTCGCCCCAGGGGATGGTCGTGGGAACGGCCGAGGCGGCGGCAAATCCGAATTTGTTTCCCCAGAAGCAGTTCCTGAAGGCAGTCTCGCACAAATGTGGCAAACCTGCGTCAGCCTGTCAGTAAGCCTTGACGGGTATATCAGTGAGATAGGCTGGTATACGAGGCATGCGGGGTTTCAAACCGAGGGCGTGCCAGCCTATGAATACATCTCGGCCGTACCGCCTGAAAAAAATGGAGTCTTCAAACGGGCGCCAAAACGCATTTTCGTTATCCGGATGACTGTTGCCGGGAAGCACGTCTATATCCTGGAGATCTTCCGCAAACCACGAAGCTCCACCACCGATAATGGAGCAATCAAACACTATGAAGATGGTTACAGAGGTCTGATGGTTATGCTTCCCACCCGGAAGCTCGATGTCGATCTTGAGTTAGGTGTGATATTTAAGAACATCCTCGGGCATGATGGTCGAATCAAACGTAAGACGATGTCCAACTATCCACATGTGACCTTCGTTCACCGCCCGCGCGACGACGGACCGGAGCCCTTTAAAAAAGTGATATTGAACAATTTGCGCGGCCTGATTGGTCCTGCATAAGGGCTTATGATTTCACTCGACCTGAGCGGTTGACGGCAGCGGAATCCAGTATTCCTTGCCTTTCAGCGTGACCACCAGACCGTTTCTTTCGGGGTCATTGGTCAGGGCTATACCTTTCTTGCTGACCTTGGTCACGCCATGGAAATAACCCAATGCAGCTGCCGGCCAGCGATCAAGCACATCTACTCCACTGGCTACCTCGCCCATCAGCGATTTGAGCACCTGCTCAGAGCGCTTGCGCCTGAGTTTGATGGCATCCCGATTGTCTTTGGGAAACACGATCGACAGCTGATACGACGCGTTCAGAAAGCTGATGAAGCTTGCCAACGAGGCTGCCACTCCAGGCGTTTCAGCCAGCAGTGATCGCAATGACTCAGAAGACGGCATTGGGCGACCGGCAGCTTCGCTCACCAGCACGAGGTTTGCGGCGCTGCGCATACCCATGCGGACAGACCTCAACGAGTTAGCTCTTTTATTGGGCTTCGATTCGAGGTACACACGATATCTCCGAAGCAATTTTTTCCCATCTTCTGACGACATGGAGGCCACAATGGCTTCAATTTTGTGCGTTTCCGTAACCTCCTCCTTTAGCGCCTCATCAACATGCATCCCGCGCTCTTCAATCATCCACTGCATGGGGAGTTGAGCGCGTCGGATCCACAGCGCACCCTTTACCTCAAGCAATTGCTGATAGGTCGGCAGGACAAGCCACTGTGCATTCATCTCCACAAAGCTCTTCAAATGGCGATTGATCAGCAGAGCGGCCCTCTTCGGCCCGATCTTGTCGATCAGCCACTCCCCATACTCCGAATAAGCTTCCTGGAAGACATCACGACTCAGTGCCTGCACATTCATCTGCAAGCGCTTGTAGAAGGTTCTACGGTCTCGACACTTTTCACATTCAGCCCCGTAACCTGCAGGTGACAGTTCGCCACAGCTTCGGCACTCGATCTCCCCCAAATGCGCACAACGGTGACACTCCCTGACGCCATCACGCCCATCAATCAGAACCCTATATCGCCTACAGCTTGGACACGTCTCAGCGTTGCTCGCACATTTTGGGCAGCAACGCATTTCCTGATTGTCGATGACCTTTTTGCTGAGTCTGGTTGAGAGCTCATTGCACACCTCACAGTGATGGGGCTCAGTAAAGTAATGAGCGCAGGAGTTACAAGCTATTCCCTCAGGTGTGATCCTACCCACGGGCCGACCTACGCGTTCACACCGCATGCATGGAACAGAGGTGACACAGGAATGACAGACTGCATCGGGATGAAAAGTCGGCAAGCGCGCTCTATTTCCACAGCCTGGGCAAAGCTTAGTCTTGAATAGCCTGGCATAGCAGTTGTTGCAATAGCGTTGGAACAAGTACACCCGATGAGCTCTTTGCATCGGCTTGTGGCAGGCCGAACAACAGCTGCCCCCTTGCTTTTGACTTTCAATCATCCCGCTGGACCTTTCTTTTTAACCTTGCCCACAGCTTGGCAACGGTGTGTTGTGAAGCAGGGGAGCGAAACTCGATTGCTGCTCTTTTCCTGGGTTTACCTACCGGAAGCGCCTCCAGCGTCGCTTGCAGAGATGCTGGAATCTCACCGGCCGGTATCGGTACGGAATGCTGATGTAGTAAGCAAGCCGCGATAGCGTCGTTCAGCTGATGTTCCCCCATATCCATGACCTTCCAAGTCGCCGACAGCAGATCCATTCTGTCCCCAACGGAGAGCAACTCAATAGGGAGGCCAGAATCTGGTCGTTCAACAACACCGAGATGAAAGGCCTCCAAAAAAGCCGCAAACGGTTTTGAGCCGTTCACAGCTGCAACCCTCAGTATGCTGATGATAAAGCGCGCCCGATAAAACCACTCGCCAGGATCACAGTTGGTATCTTCTCCAGATGCCAGACCATGCATCGCCCCATCAGCTGCACGCTGAAAGGCGAGAGCTCCGGCGGCAAATCCCAGAAAATCAGAATGAGCACTGAAGGGCGTGCGACAGCGATGGCAATGTCCGCAATCTGAATCTACCTGCTCCAACAGGTGCGGCTCTAACGGCGCCCCGCACTCAGGACATCTGTCGATAAGCCTCATCTGATGCTTTTCACAGCACGTGTGCCAAACCAGTCGCGAGGATAGCCGGTAGTAAGGAACACCTTCAGCTAAGCAAAGAGGACAGCACTGCAATCCGCCGGAGTGGCGACGGTTGCGGGTTCCGAGCCCAAGAATCCATGGCCACATGCCTTTGTGGTGATCAAGCGCCGGGTTTAGTACCTGAGCGATGGGACGGAGTGTTGACGAATAGATGTCCGAAACAGCTATCCCTGTCATTTTTGATAGAGGCAAAAGCTTTCTGTCTGGGACCCCACGGTCCAGATCAAGGGTCCAACATCTCCAGCCGGGCCAGATACTTCCGGTGAGTGACATGGGTGAGCAACCGTGCGCAAACGCGTTGCGGATGAGCCAGGAAGATAGCAGCTCATCCGCCAGCAGACTCTGCGCTTTAGGCCACCGTGGATTGACTACAGCAATTCGCGGATGCCACGAGTAGGCTGTACCCATGACTTGCTCTGGATGATATCTACGTCGATTTTTTCCTTGCCCGAGTGAATTGCTTCCGTAGCGCACTCAATCAGTAGCCTATGCAGGTTACCGGTATTCCCCTCCGAGATCGCGTGCAGCCGATTGGCCAAATCGGGATGAGCCAGACCTGAAGGCTGTTGCAGCGGCAACACGGATTCAAACCCTTTCAGAAAGCGTTGAAACTCAACGTTCAACGCCCAATTGCGCAGAGTGAAAACGTCGAACCTGCTGGCATGCTGGGGATCCGTGTGAAGAACCCTAACAGCATCTTCGGTGCCAACACCGACCACAGGAATCATGAGTTCATTACAGAGCAACTTGATGACGTTCATGATCTCTCGCTGCTTAATCGCCGTACCTGCCAGCATGGAATGAAACTCGTCAATGATGAGCAACCTCACATGGTTTTCACGCATTTGGTGAATCACTTGGAAGCGAAGTTTCGGGACCACATCCGTCGGTCTATAGGGTGTCCAGAATTCCTCTAGGATGGCGCAGTAAAGTGAGCGCTCATCAGCAGAAGGAGGTGCCTCGATCGAGATGACAGGTTTAACTGACTCGCCGTCAGTGTCCAAATAACCTGTACCGTGCAGCTTTACAAAACGATCGATAACGGTTGTCTTGCCATTGTTGGAACTACCGACAACTAACAGGTTCGGCATCCTGGGACGCTTGGGGACTGTCATCAGATGGTGCATGAGGTCGATCAACTTCTGAGCAGAGGGATAGCCAATCCAGCGCTGCTCGTAGAGAAAATCGATGCGCCCCTGAGTGGGCTTAAGCATGACGGGCCGGAATTCCGGATGGATATGATTGTACTGAGTCATGAAATATCCCCGAACCCTTCTAGATCACCATCGATCACCATGTTCTCGAAGCCGCTCATTGGGCCAGGAGCGATCTTGGTCTTCTGCGGACTTGGCTCAGCCGGAGTCTTGCCCTTAGCATGGTTTCGATTGCGCTGGGCCTGACGTCTAGTCTTAGCCGTATGGGCCTCAGCGTTCGCAACGAGTTCCCGGTTCTCCAAGATGTAGCGTTTGAGCAGCGGCTCGTTTATAGCGGCATGCCCTTCGTCGACCGCACGCTTCTTCGCGGCTTTGAACTCGAAAATACTGGCGGCAGGAAAGGCCTGGTTCGACGCTGGGACCTTAAAGTATTGTTTGAGCAGTGGGTCGAAAAACCAGATGTAACTGATATCTCGAGGATCTCGACGGAAGACGAATGTCCGCGCTTTACCTGTGTCCTTATCCTTCGCATTGATCCATGGCCGCAAAGCTTCGGAGTAGTACATTAGGTCGATCTGGACACCGTAATGCTGAACGGTGCGATCAAAGGAGGGCAGAAAGTCCCTTTGCAGTGTGAAAGGATCAGTTGGCCTCGGCGGGATACCAACCAGAGGATCATGGTCTGAGTTGCCAAAAATCCCAATGTGCCACTTCCGGCTAGGGCTCATGTAGATTTTCGAATGATATTCCTCGTTGTAGATCAGAATCTCTCTAATCAGCCACGTTTCGAACTCGTCAAAGGTTAACGCAGAATGCTTCTCGGAGTCGTAGCCCGCGCGATCGGCTTGATTGCTATAGGTCCTTCCAGGCATGTCTTTCAAGGTTTGCGCGAACGTTCCCATCAGGCGCTCAATATGGGCTCCGTAGCGGGGACGCTTCACAGGGCGAAACTGATTTTCGATGCCGATGTTGGAGCACGATCGTTTGACGTCTTCGCTCTGAAAATCGGGACCGTTATCGGCATGCAAAATCTTGGGTATCCCCCAAACCGGCCATTCCCCGTCGACCCCATGAGCAATCAGCCAGTTTTCCTTAGGCAGAATGGAATGAGCAACGCACATTGCCACCGATATTCCGGCAGGAGCATCCAGTGATAGGTAGTAGCCCGTGATCATTCGGGAATAGACGTCAATCGCGAAGGTAATCCACACCCTACCGATAGGACGCCTATGAATATCATCAACCAAGATGATATCCATCGGAGTGTGGTCGATTTGCACAACGGCAAGGGGATAGTCCGCACCCGGAAACGAGCCAGGCGTCGGAGTGTACTTGTTACGAGCCAATTCCGCATAGCCTCGACCACGGAGGTAAGCCTTGTCGGGTATACCTTTGATTCGTGCGCGAATTGCAGTCACTCCAGGTGGGGGGATCTGCGCAGCTTCACAGGCTTCGACTATTTTGTTGATAGTCGCCAACACCGTTGGGCGATGAGTTTTAAGGAAGAAATTACGAATCACATCCTCGATGATCTTGTTGGCTTCATCTGAAAGGCGTGAGTTACCCCCCTTCCATCCCCTCCTGCGTGGAATAAGAGCGAGCTTTTCTCCCCAGTCCTTGTAACGTTTGATCCAGCGATACAATGTCGCGACGTCAACGCCAACCACAGCGCTTCTCGCTTCAACGTCTCTCCGACCAATAACTACGCTCCCTAGAAGCGGCTCAATGGCGGCAAAACGCTTCTGTGCCTCGGCCCAATCTTCACTGCCGATCAGTGCGAGATCGTAATTGGCGTAGAGCCCCTCGACTGTCTCGCGCTTGATCGTCCGCAAGCCTTCGATTGGCAACGCAGCGGCTCTACCCGACTCCACTTCAATCCCGACCACAGTTCGAAAATCCAGGATCTGGGAGATCCGGTAAGCAGAATCGCCGTGAGCGACGAGCGCCCCGACCTCAATTATTACTTGAAGGCGGTCAGGCTCGTACGGAGTCACTTGGGCATCCAACGAATCATCGTCCGTCATCATGCCACCCAAACGTCAAGGAAATTGTTTAGCGGAAGACGGATGTCACAAGCCAGTCTTCGCGTCGCAATAAGATGCCATAGATGACTGATCCCCTCACCTCGATACCGATCGCAGGAATGCAGTGCCAGTAGGTAGTGAACAGGAGCCACACCCATCTCTCTTACCGTGTCGATGATCCAGTTGCTGTCTTCTGGTGCAAAAGTCATCCGAGCATAACGCTCCAGAAACTTGATGTTCTGCAGCGCGGTATCACGAATTCTCGACTCGTCATATATGTGGAAGATCCAGCCCTGCTCACTTGCATATCGCCAAGCAGCCTTCCACTTGGGAAGCCAGACTCGCCAGTTCCTGCGCCAGTCGACCTCTGGCTTCACCTCAACCAACAACGGCTTGGGCCAGTTGTCGAGATTCCGATCTCCGAGATCAAAGTGGACGAGAAAATCTGGGGTGTATTTGTAAGGGCGACCGTTGCTGCTGAAGGGAATGCTGACCGGCTGCGAAGTGATGCTGCGGACATCCTTCGAGAATTCAGTTCGAATGATGAAATCTCGCTCGAGTGTGGACTCATACGGGATGCCACCTTCGCCGCGGAATGGGAATACTCCGGAGACGCTTCGTTTTGTGGGCCTGATGGCACGAACCGAACCCGATTTAGTTTTGTCGCGGCTATTTCCGAGCATTTATAGGACCGTCGCAGCTATTTAGGTTTTTCGTCGCAGCTATTTCTGAACGCTGCTCCGATATATCGAGGCCTCTAGTATGGTGGTGTCGCAGCAAATTAGGAATCCTACAGTGGATCGAGACCGCGTCCAGGCGAGATCACCCTCGCCCACCATGGCGTGCTGTTTCTCGATGAACTGCCGGAGTTCGACCGCAAGGTACTGGAAGTGCTGCGCGAACCGCTGGAGTCGGGCCATATCGTGATCTCCCGCGCCCGCGACCGGGTACGTTTTCCCGCTCGATTCCAGTTGGTGGCGGCAATGAATCCGTGCCCCTGTGGATATCTTGGCGACCCGACCAACCGCTGCCGCTGTACCCCGGAGCAGATCCAGCGTTATCGCAACAAGCTGTCCGGCCCGTTGCTGGACCGTATCGACCTGCACTTGACCGTGGCCCGTGAGGCCACGGCACTGAGCCCGGTCAAGGAGCCGGGAAACACCACGGCCAAGGCGGCCGAGCGGGTGGCGCAAGCTCGCCGGCGCCAGCAGCAACGCCAAGGGTGCGCCAACGCCTTTCTCGATCTGCAGGGATTGCGCCGGCACTGCAAGTTATCCACAGCCGATGAAACGTGGCTGGAGACAGCCTGCGAACGCCTGACCCTGTCGCTGCGGGCAGCGCATCGGTTGCTGAAGGTGGCAAGGACGTTGGCGGATCTGGAGCAGGTAGAGGGAATCAGCCGTGAGCATCTGGCCGAGGCGTTGCAGTACCGGCCCAGTAGTGCCTGATATGGCCGGGATAGTGGCTGGTACTGCGGTGAGGTTGAGGGCCTATTCGCGGGCAAGCCACGCTCCTACAGTGCCGAGTCGTATACAGGGTCCATGTACGACTCGGCACTGTAGGAGCGTGGCTTGCCCGCGAATGGATCTAAAGACCGGCGCCACCTCACCGGAACCGATCAACCTCCTGCCGCAGTTCGGCCGCCAGCATCTCCAGTTCACGCGCGGTCTGCGCCAGGTTGGAGACCACTTCGCGCTGTTCGCTGTTGGCCAGGGCGATGCTCTGCAGGTTGCTGCTGAGCAGGGTCGCGGTGCTGCTCTGCTCCTGGGTGGCGGTGGTGATGGCAGCGAATTGCTGGCCGGCCGAGCGGCTCTGTTCGTCGATACGCGCCAGCGCCGAGGCGACGTTGGCGTTGCGCGACAGGCCTTCCTGCATCAGCGAGTTGCCCTGCTCCATGGTCTGGATGGCATGACCGGTTTCCTGCTGGATGCTGTGGATCATGCTGGAGATCTCGTCCGTCGCCTCGCGGGTACGCCCCGCCAGGCTGCGTACCTCATCGGCGACCACGGCAAAACCGCGGCCCTGTTCACCGGCCCGGGCGGCTTCGATGGCGGCATTGAGCGCCAGCAGGTTGGTCTGCTCGGCGATCGAGGTGATCACGCCGACGATGCCGCCGATTTCCTGGGAACGCTGGCCCAGGGTGTTGATCACCGTCGCCGTGCTGTTCAGCGCCGCGGCGATCTGTTCCAGGGACGACGAAGCCTCTTCCATGGAACTGCGGCCGATACGGGTCTGCTGGGCATTTTCCTGGGCCAGGCGCTCGGTATTGCTCATGTTGTCGGCGATGTTCAGCGAGGTGGCGCTGAACTCTTCGACCGCGCCGGCCATGCTGGTGATTTCGCCGGACTGCTGTTCCATGCCTTCGTAGGCACCGCTCGACAGGCCGGACAGGGCCTGGGCACGGCCGTTGACCTCCTGGGCCGCCTTGCGGATGTGCTCGACCATGGTCGACAGCGCCTGGCCCATCTGGTTGAAACTGCCGGCCAGCTGGCCGATCTCGTCCTGGCTCGACACATTGAGCCGTACGCTCAGGTCGCCAGCGCCCAGGGCCTGGGCCTGGCGCACCAGGTCACCCAACGGACGCAACTTGCTGCGCAGCAGCCAGACCGCCGCCCCCACCGCCAGCAGCATCGCCAGCAGGCTGCCAAGCACCAGGCGAATACCGACACTCCAGGTCACTGCGCTGATTTCAGCCTTGGGCATGCTCGCCACCACTGACCACGGGCCATCCGCGAAAGGCACCGCGACGCTGTAGATGTCGTCGTTCCTGTCGCTCCAGAAGCGCCCCTGGCCGGGCTGTTTCGCCAGGTCGGCGATCACCTTGGCCGCCTGCTCGGGGTCGTTCACCTCGGCTGGCGGTACCAGCCAGCGTTTCTGTTCGTCGAGCAACGCCAGGGAACCGGTGGTGCCGATGCGGAACCGCTTGAGGTTATCGAACTGCGCCTTCTGCGCATCGGTGTAGTCGAAACCGACGAACAGCACCGCGAACACCTTGCCGCTGCTGTCGCGCACCGGGGTGTACTGGGTCATGTAGTAGCGGTCGAACAGCAGGGCCCGGCCGACATAGCCCTGCCCCGCCATCAGCTTGGCGTAGGCCGGGTGCTGGTGGTCGAGCAGGGTGCCGATGGCACGGCTGCCGTCCTGCTTGGTCAGGGAGGTGCTGACGCGGATGAAGTCGTCGCCACTGCGCACGAACAGGGTCGCAACCCCGGCGGTCATCTGCTTGAAATCGTCGACTTCGGTGAAATCGTTGTTGAGCAGCTTGTCGCGCAGGTACAGGCCCGGAGCCTGGGTGCCGGCCACGCTGACCGGCTCATCGGTGCGCGCACTCAGGCCGTTGCTGAAGCGCTTCTCGAACAGCCCGCTGAGGCGCTGGGTGTTTTCGCGCAGGGTCCCGTGGAAGGTGTTCAACTGGTCGGCGAGCAGACGTGCTTCGCTGGCCAGGTGCTCTTCGCGGGTGTCGAGGTTGGCCGAATCCAGCGAACGCAGGGCGAATACGGTGCTGCCGCTGATCACCACTGCCAGGATGACGGAGAGCGCAAGGCCGAGTTGCGTGGCGATTCGGGCACGGGGTTGAGGCATGAACAGCTCCTGACCGAGTGGCCGGGTCATCCCTGTCCCTGGCGCTACCCGGCTTTTCTGTATGTTGAGTCGTGAGGGGCCTTTCTGAACGAAGGTTCCATGTCGCTACAGTCGGCTGCTCAAGGAAATACTTGAGCAATTTGCAGGGGTATCTGCCAGAAATCTGATTGATGGGCCGTGTGCTCAGCCCAGGCGCTCGACCTGGGGCAGTTCCATGGCGGCGACTTCGCCTTGCAGGAAGTCGCTCAGGCGGCGCAGACGCTCGCCGCCGGGGCGGGTCTTGGGCCATACCAGGTAATAGTTTTCGCCACTGGCCACTGCCGTCGGCCAGGGCAGGCTCAGGCGTCCCTGGGCCACGTCCTCGGCCACCATCAGCAGGTCGCCCATGGACACGCCGTAACCACGGGCTGCGGCAATCATCCCCAGTTCCAGGGTGTCGAACACCTGGCCGCCCTTGAGGGAAATACGCTCGGAAAGCCCCATGCGCTCCAGCCAGTTGCGCCAGTCACGACGGTCCGGCGTCGGGTGCAGCAGCTCGGTGGCGGCCAGGCGCTCGACGTCCCAGGGCTGGTCGTTGAGCAGGGTCGGTGCGCCCACCGGGATCAGCCATTCGGAGAACAGGTAGCTGGACTCCCAGTCCGGCGGGAAATGCCCGGCGCCGAGCAATACCGCGCAATCGAACGGTTCCTGGTTGAAATCGACGTTGTCGACGTCCATCCAGGCGCTGGTCAATTGCACCTCGTTGCCTTTCTGCAGATGCCGGAAGCGGCTGATACGGGCCAGCAGCCAGCGCATGGTCAGGGTCGACGGCGCCTTCATGCGCAGGATGTCATCTTCGGCGCGCAGGGTGTCGCAGGCCCGCTCCAGCGCACCGAAACCCTCGCGAATGCCCGGCAGCAGCAACCGCGCGGCCTCCGTCAGTTGCAGGTTGCGACCGTTACGCTGGAACAGCCGGCAGGCGAAGTGTTCCTCCAGGGTGCGGATATGCCGGCTGACCGCGCTCTGGGTGATCGACAGTTCTTCGGCCGCCCGGGTGAACGAGCTGTAGCGCGCCGCCGCCTCGAAGGCGCGCAGGGCATAGAGCGGGGGCAGGCGACGGGACATGAGTGACTTTCCGGGAACGGGATGGAACAGCACCTGGCAGAAATGGCTGCATGAGTTTTTATCATGCGAGCAATCGTTTTTATCCCTTTGTGCAAAGCCGTGCAAGCGCCGAGAATCAATCCTTTAACCCTTCTGTCACTCTGCGAGTCCGATGATCATGCAGCATCCAGCACGTACCGAGCTCCTGGCCATCCTGCGGCTGTCCGGGCCGTTGATCGCCTCGCAGTTGGCGCACATGCTGATGGTGCTGACCGACACCCTGATGATGGCCCGGCTCAGTCCCGAGGCCCTGGCCGGTGGCGGCCTGGGCGCGGCGAGCTATTCGTTCGTGTCGATCTTCTGCCTCGGGGTGATTGCCGCGGTCGGCACCCTGGTGGCCATCCGGCACGGCGCCGGCGACACGCAAGGCGTCACCCGCCTGGCCCAGGCCGGGCTCTGGCTGGCCTGGGCCATGGCGCTGGTCGCCGGCCTGCTGCTGTGGAACCTCAAGCCGCTTCTGCTGCTGTTCGGCCAGACGCCGAGCAACGTGCAGGCCGCCGGCCAGTTCCTGCTGGTACTGCCGTTCGCCCTGCCCGGCTACCTGAGTTTCATGGCCCTGCGCGGCTTCACCAGTGCGCTGGGGCGGGCCACGCCGGTGATGGTGATCAGCCTGGGCGGGACCGTGGCCAACTTTTTGCTCAACTACGCGCTGATCACCGGCATGTTCGGCCTGCCGCACCTGGGCCTGACCGGGATCGGCCTGGTCACGGCCATCGTCGCCAACTGTATGGCGCTGGCCCTGGCCTGGCATATCCGCCGGCATGCGGCGTATCGCGACTACCCGCTGCGGCGGGGCCTGTCGCGGCCGAACGGACAGTACCTGCGCGAGCTGTGGCGGCTGGGCCTGCCCATCGGTGGCACCTATGCGGTGGAAGTCGGGCTGTTCGCCTTCGCCGCCCTGTGCATGGGCACCATGGGCAGCACGCAGTTGGCGGCGCACCAGATCGCCCTGCAGATCGTCTCGGTAGCGTTCATGATTCCCGCGGGGATTTCCTACGCCATCACCCTGCGTATCGGCCAGCACTACGGGGCCGGGCAACTGCTGGACGCACGGCGGGCGGGGCGGGTCGGGATCGCCTTTGGCGCGGCGACCATGCTGGCCTTCGCCATGCTGTTCTGGCTGGCACCGAATCAGTTGATCGGGCTGTTCCTGGACCATAATGACCCGGCGTTCCGCCCGGTGATCGAACTGGCGGTCAGCCTGCTGGCGGTGGCCGCGTGGTTCGAGCTGTTCGATGGCACCCAGACCATCGCCATGGGCGCGATCCGCGGGCTCAAGGACGCCAAGACCACCTTCCTGGTCGGGCTTGGTTGCTACTGGCTGATTGGCGCGCCGTCGGCCTGGCTGCTGGCGTTCAACCTCGGCTGGGGACCGACCGGGGTCTGGTGGGGGCTGGCGTTGGGGCTGGCGTGCGCGGCGACCGGGCTGACCCTGGCGTTCGAATGGCGGATGAAGCGGATGCTGGGCAAAAGCGAACAGAAGGCATCGGCTCGAGCGGCCATGAACTGCGCCCCGTAAGGGGAAGACTTTAACCGCCTGTGGGCGCCGGATTGATCCGCGAACAGGCCCTCGAGACCGTCAAACGCTTCGCGAATCAATCCGACGCCTACAGCGATCGTGGTGAACGCCGGATCAGCAGACAGCCTCGATCGCCGGCCGATTGGCACAGGACGTCAGGTACTGCGCCAGTTCCTCCAGCGGCAACGGCTTGCTGATCAGGTAGCCCTGCACCTGATCGCAGCCGAAACCGTGCAGCAGGGCCAGTTGCTCCGGCGTCTCGACGCCCTCGGCCACCACTTCCAGGTTGAGGTTGTGGGCCAGGTTGATCATGGCGTGAACCAGCTTGCGGTTCTCTTCGCGCTGCTCCATGCCGCCGACGAAGCTCTTGTCCACCTTGAGCAGGGCGATCGGCAGGCTGTTGAGGTGCACGAACGAGGAGAAGCCGGTACCGAAGTCGTCCAGGGAAAAACGCACGCCCAGACGCCCGAGGGCGTCCATGGTCTGCTTGACCAGGTCGCTGCGACGCATCACCGCCGTTTCGGTCAGTTCGAACTCCAGCCATTGCGCCTCGACTCCACGCTCGACAATCAGCCGGCTCAGGGTCGACAGCAACTGGCTGTCCTGGAACTGCCGGAACGACAGGTTGACCGCCATGTGCAGCGGCCCCAGCCCGCGCCCAAGCAGGTCCTGCATATCGCGCAGGGCTCGGGAAATCACCCAGTAGCCCAGCGGCACGATCAACCCGCTCTGCTCGGCCAGCGGCACGAATTCGCTCGGTGGCAGCAGGCCGCGCTCGCCATGGCGCCAGCGCACCAGTGCTTCGAGGCCGACGATCTGCCCGCTGCCCAAGTCCAGGCGCGGCTGGTAGTGCAGTTCCAGCTCGTCGCGGCGCAACGCCCGACGCAGTTCGCTTTCCAGGTCGGCGAGGCTGCGGGCATTGCGGTTGATGCGTTCGTTGAAGATGTTGAAGGTGCAGCCCTGGGTGCTCTTGGCCTGCTGCATGGCGATGTGCGCATGCCACATCAGCGGGTCGGCACCGGCCTTGGCACGGGCATGGGCGATGCCCAGGCTGCAGCCGATCAGCAGGCTTTCACCGTCGACCCAGTAGGGTTCGGCCATGACCTCGACGATCCGCTCGGCCATCCACTCGGCGCGTTGCGGCGCACGGCGGGTGTCGATCAGCAGGGCGAATTCGTCGCTGCCCAGGCGCGCCAGCTGGTCGCCGGCTTCCAGCTGGCTCTTGAGCCGAGCGACCACCTGCAGGATCAGCCGGTCGCCGGCCTGGTGGCCCAATGCGTCGTTGGCATGGCGGAAGTTGTCCAGGTCGAGATGCCCGAGGGCCAGGCCGCGCCCCTCGTTCTCGGCCAGGCGCGCGGTCAGCAGGGTCTGGAAGCCCTGGCGGTTGGCGATGCCGGTCAGCGGGTCCTGCTCGGCCAGGCGTTGCAGGGTGTTTTCCAGCACCCCGCGCTCATGCACATGGCGCAGGCAACGGCGCAGAGTCGCGGTATCCAGGGTATCGCGCACCAGCCAGTCGCTGACGCCCAGCGGCGCGACCTCGGGCTCCTCGTCGAGCAGCAGCACGGTCGGCAGGCTGCAGCGCCCGGGCGCAGGCTGCAATTGCGGCACGCTCAGCAGGACCGCCGCGCGCTCGTTATCGAAGAGGCCGCGGACCAACTCCCACGAAGTGGCACTGACCAGCATGGCCGTGCCCCCCAACGGAGCGAGACACTCGCGCAACAACGCCGCCCAGGCCGGATCATCGGCCAGCAGCAGCAAACGCAAGGGTTCGACAGGCGTAGACAAGCTAGCTCCCTAGACTCTGCAAAAAACATTGGCGAAAAGCATTATGACTCGCCATCGAGCGATTACAATGCGAATACTTCTCAACCGCTACCTTATACCGGGTAAGGTTGAACAATAGCCTTAAATTCTTTGCGCATCCTGCGGGAAAGTAACAAAACCGGCAAATTTAGATCGCCTATTGCGTCACAATGTCGGAGAGTCGCGGCAGAATCCGTCCAGCCTGTTAAAATGCCCGCCCTTTTTTCGTAACAGACTTCTTACTCCCTCATGTCCCGACTCAATCCCCGGCAGCAAGAAGCCGTGAACTACGTCGGCGGCCCGCTTTTGGTGCTCGCCGGTGCCGGCTCCGGCAAGACCAGCGTGATCACCCGCAAGATCGCGCACCTGATCCAGAATTGCGGCATCCGGGCCCAGTACATCGTCGCCATGACCTTCACCAACAAGGCCGCGCGCGAGATGAAGGAGCGGGTCGGCACCCTGTTGCGTCCGGGCGAGGGCCGTGGCCTGACGGTTTCGACGTTCCACAACCTGGGCCTGAACATCATCCGCAAGGAGCATGTGCGGCTGGGCTACAAGCCGGGCTTCTCGATTTTCGACGAGACCGACGTCAAGGCCCTGATGACCGACATCATGCAGAAGGAATACTCGGGCGACGACGGCGTCGACGAGATCAAGAACATGATCGGCGGCTGGAAGAACGACCTGATCCTGCCGGCCCAGGCCCTGGAAAACGCACGCAACCCCAAGGAACAGACCGCCGCCATCGTCTACACCCACTACCAGCGCACGCTCAAGGCGTTCAACGCGGTGGACTTCGACGACCTGATCCTGCTGCCGGTGAAGCTGTTCGAGGACAACGCCGACATCCTGGAGAAGTGGCAGAACCGCGTGCGCTACCTGCTGGTGGACGAATACCAGGACACCAACGCCAGCCAGTACCTGCTGGTGAAGATGCTGATCGGCAAGCGCAACCAGTTCACCGTGGTCGGCGACGACGACCAGTCGATCTACGCCTGGCGCGGCGCGCGCCCGGAAAACCTGATGCTGCTCAAGGAAGACTACCCGTCCCTGAAGGTGGTCATGCTGGAGCAGAACTACCGCTCCACCAGCCGCATCCTGCGCTGCGCCAACGTGCTGATCTCGAACAACCCCCACGAGTTCGAGAAACAGCTGTGGAGTGAGATGGGCCACGGCGACGAGATCCGTGTGATCCGCTGCCGCAACGAGGACGCCGAGGCCGAGCGGGTGGCCATGGAAATCCTCACCCTGCACCTGCGCACCAACCGCCCCTACAGCGACTTCGCCATCCTCTACCGGGGCAACTACCAGGCCAAGCTGATCGAGCTGAAGCTGCAGCACCACCAGGTTCCCTATCGGCTGTCGGGCGGCAACAGCTTCTTCGGTCGCCAGGAAGTGAAGGACCTGATGGCCTACTTCCGCCTGATCGTGAACCCCGACGACGACAACGCCTTCCTGCGGGTGATCAACGTGCCGCGCCGGGAAATCGGCTCGACCACCCTGGAAAAACTCGGCAACTACGCCACCGAGCGCAAGATCTCGATGTACGCCGCCACCGACGAGATCGGTCTGGGCGAGCACCTGGACAGCCGCTTCACCGAGCGCCTGTCGCGCTTCAAGCGCTTCATGGACCGGGTGCGCGAGCAGTGCGCCGGCGAAGACCCGATCTCCGCGCTGCGCAGCATGGTCATGGACATCGACTACGAGAACTGGCTGCGCACCAACAGCTCCAGCGACAAGGCCGCCGACTACCGGATGAGCAACGTCTGGTTCCTGATCGAGGCGTTGAAAAACACCCTGGAGAAGGACGAAGACGGCGAGATGACCGTCGAGGACGCCATCGGCAAGCTGGTGCTGCGCGACATGCTCGAACGCCAGCAGGAAGAGGAGGAAGGTGCCGAGGGCGTGCAGATGATGACCCTGCACGCGTCCAAGGGGCTGGAATTCCCCTACGTGTTCATCATGGGCATGGAGGAAGAGATTCTCCCCCACCGCTCCAGCATCGAGGCCGACACCATCGAGGAAGAGCGGCGTCTGGCCTACGTCGGGATCACCCGCGCGCGCCAGACCCTGGCCTTCACCTTCGCCGCCAAGCGCAAGCAATACGGCGAGGTGGTCGAGTGTGCGCCGAGTCGTTTCCTCGACGAGCTGCCGCCGGACGACCTGGCCTGGGAAGGCAACGACGACACGCCGACCGAAGTGAAGGCCGTGCGCGGCAACTCGGCGCTGGCGGATATACGGGCGATGCTAAAGCGCTAGAATTGACCCTTTTACCCCCGCGCCACCCTTCCTGTAGGAGCAGGGCTTGCCCGCGAAGCTTTTCTCCTCAAGGGCCCTTTCGCGGGCAAGCCACGCTCCTACAGGTGGATCGGGTGATGGGACAACCCCTATTATTTTCCAGCGCCAGAACGCGCTATTCGAGGACGTTACGTGGAAGCACTGCATAAGAAAATTCGTGAAGAAGGCATCGTGCTTTCCGATCAGGTCCTGAAGGTCGACGCCTTCCTCAACCACCAGATCGATCCGCAACTGATGAAGCAGATCGGCGACGAATTTGCCCGGCGGTTCGCCGACTCGGGCATCACCAAGATCGTCACCATCGAGGCCTCGGGCATCGCCCCGGCGGTGATGACCGGCCTGAACCTGGGCGTACCGGTGATCTTCGCGCGCAAGCACCAGTCCCTGACCCTGACCGAAAACCTGCTGTCGGCCACCGTGTACTCCTTCACCAAGCAGGTGGAGAACACCGTGGCGATCTCGCCGCGTCACCTGACCAGCAGCGACCGGGTTCTGGTCATCGACGACTTCCTGGCCAACGGCAAGGCGTCCCAGGCACTGATCTCGATCATCAAGCAGGCCGGCGCCACCGTGGCGGGCCTGGGTATCGTGATCGAGAAATCCTTCCAGGGCGGCCGTGCCGAACTGGACGCCCAGGGCTACCGGGTCGAGTCCCTGGCCCGGGTCAAGTCGCTGGCCGGCGGCGTCGTGACCTTCATCGAGTAGGCCACCCGGCCTCAGAAGCCCATCGCCCGCGAACCGTGCAGCGAACTGGACAACTTGAACAGTTCGCTGTCGTTCTTGATCCCCAGCTTGCGATAGGCCGACTGTTTCTGCGTGCTGATGGTATTGGCGCTGCGCGAGAACTTGGCGGCGATACCATTGACCGACATGCCGTCGAGAAAGCAGCGCAACACCTCGCGCTCCCTCGGCGACAGCACCTCGCCATGCGCGCCCGCGCAGACCGGCTCGGCCACGCTCGCCACCCGATGCACCTCGGTTTCCGAAACCGCCGCCACCTCCGCCGCCATCACCGGGTGCAGGTAGATCCTGCCGCGAGCCACCGTGCGGATCGCCGACGCCAGCCCTTCCAGACGCTCGCTCTTGCCGAAGAACCCCCAACTGCCCGCCCGTAGCGCCAGCGAGACGGTGGCCGGTGTGTAGTGGGCCGACAGCACCAGCGGCCGGCATTCGGGATGACGCAGCCGCAGCGTACGGATCAGGTTGATGCCGTCGATCTCCCTGGGCCCGAGCATGAAATCGATGACCAGGATGTCGGGCTGGCGAACGGCCAGCGCCGCCAGCAGTTCCCTGCTCGTGGAATAGGAACCGATCACCTGCAGATCGGGCTCTTTGGACAACCACAGGACCGTACCGACCCGGATCAGTTCGTGATCGTCCAGCAGCATGACGGTGTAGGGACCAAGGAGTGCACTTGTCATCTTTTATCGACCTCCTGAAAGAGAAACCGCAGCCAAAGCCTGAGCCATGGTGAATGCCTACAGAACTTTCAGGCTTATAGCACTCGATATCAGAAGCGCGTTTCGAGAAATCTCGAAACTGCTCTGTTTCGAGTTATCTCTATGTTCCACGGTTGGGGCTTGCGCGACAGTGGCGTCCCGCATCCGGCAGGCCAAACGCCTTCCCTTGCGGCCTGCAAGCGGGAAAACAACTGAAACCATTCAAGGTAACGCCATGAAAATCTCTCAAGTCTCCGCCGCCGTCTCCCTGGCCCTCGCCGCCCTGATCGCCTTGCCGGCCTCGGCGGCCAATGACGGCATCATCAACTTCAACGGCCTGGTGCGGGACATCACCTGCACCATCGAAGGCGAGGCGCCAGGGGGTGGCACCGTGGTCAAGAACGTCGACCTGGGCGGTGTCTCCGCAGCCCGCCTGACCAACGCCGGCGACCGCGCCAACCTCACCGGCTTCACCATCCGCGTCGGCGCCCCGGGCGAGACGACCTGCACCAACGGCCGCACGGCAATGGTCGCATTCGACCCGACCAGCCCGGCCATCGACATCGCCACCGGCCGCCTGAACATCGATGACGGTGCCGACGCCGCCAGCAATGTGCAGGTCGAGGTGACCCAGCGCGACGGCACGCCGATCCACGTCTACAACGAAAAGTCCGAGGGCGTGGTGATCGCCGACAACCAGGCGGTCATTCCACTGGCCGCCCAGTACTACGCCACCGGCACGGCCGGCGAGGGTCTGGTCGCGACCCGCGTCGGCTTCATGGTCGAGTACGCCGACTGACGTGTCCCAGGGGACCCGCAGCCACCAGGCGGGTCCGCTCCACCTCCAGAGAGTTTTCCTTCAATGAACAACATGGCTCATCCGGGCAGGTTCCTCTGTGCCTTGCTGATGACAGCGCTGACCGCCGTTACCGCACAGGCCGCCGTGGTCATCCACGGTGCCCGCGTGATCTACCCCGCCGACCAGCAGGAAGTGGTCGTGCGCCTGGAGAACAAGGGCGACCGACCTTCGCTGGTCCAGCTCTGGCTCGACAATGGCGACAAGTACGCCACCCCGGCCACCGCCCAGGCGCCGTTCACCGCACTGCCTCCGGTGATGCGCATCGAACCCGGCCGGCAACAGGCACCGCGCCTGCGCTACACCGGCGAACCCCTGCCCCGGGACCGTGAAAGCCTGTTCTGGCTGAACGTGCTGGAAGTGCAGCCGAACACCGTCGATACCGGCGACAGGAACCTGCTGGAGCTGTCGTTCCGTTCACGCCTGCGGGTGTTCTTCCGGCCGCAGGGGCTGCCCTATCCGAAGGGGGCCGCGGCGCCGAAGCTGAGCTGGAAGCTGGTACGCCACGCTGGCGGGCATGCCCTGGAAGTGCTCAACCCCACGCCCTATCACGTGTCTTTGGGCTCGGTCGAACTGGTCGGCCAGGGCGGGCGTTATCCGAAGGCGCCGAACCAGCAGGTCGACGACAGCCTGCTGCTGCCCTCCGGCGACATCAAGCGCTTCGTCCTGCCGACCCTGCGCACACGGCCCGCCGGCGCCCTGAAGGTCGAGTTCACGGCCGTCAGCGACCACGGCGCACGCATCAGCCACAGCGCCGACATCACCTCCTGAAGCGGAGCCAGGAACCGTTCATGAATACCCTCAGACTCCAGCTAGGCCTGCTCATCCTGATGCTCGCCGGCAGCCTCGCGGCCCAAGCCAGCGTGGTCATCACCGGCACCCGGGTGGTGTACCCGGCGGCCCAGAAGGAAGTGACGATCCGCTTCGAGAACAAGAACCCGAAACCGGCCCTGGTGCAGGTCTGGCTCGACAACGGCGATGAAGAAGTGACTCCGGAACAGGCCCGCGTGCCCTTTGTCGCCACGCCGCCGATCTTCCGCATGGAACCGGGCCGGCAGCAGGTGTTGCGCCTGTCCTATACCGGCGACCCCCTGCCGACGAATCAGGAGACCCTGTTCTGGCTGAACATGCTGGAAGTGCCGCCCAAGGTCCAGGCCAGCGAACAGGAAAACCAGTTGCAGTTGGCCTTTCGCACCCGCATCAAGGTGTTCTTCCGCCCGGCGGACCTGCCCCTGGAAGCCACCCAGGCCGTCGACAAGCTGCGCTGGCGCCTGGTCCGGGACGAGCAGGGCCAGGCCCTGGAAGTGACCAACCCGACCCCTTACCACCTGAGCTTCGATTCGGTCGAACTGCTCGCCGCCGGCCAGCGCCACGCCAAGCCGACCGGCCAGGATGCGGCCGAAAACATGGTCAACCCGCACGCCAGCAACCGCTTTCCCCTGCCCGGCCTGAGCGCCGTGCCGGCTGGCGATGCGCAGGTCGAGTTCCAGACCATCGATGACTACGGAGCCCGGCACCTGCACAAGGTCCGGCTCAGTCCATGAGCCACTGAATCCCCACCTGGCAGCGCCAGGACACCCGAACACGAGACGCCCGCCCCCTCCGCGATCCCTGACGCGCGCTGGCCGGGCCCGGCTTGCCCGAATTTGGCAACACAAACCGTTTGGAACCTTGACCATGAGATCCCAAAGCTCGCCCGAGTCCATCGGGCCACGTACCCGGCCATGCCGCCTGGCCCGCGTCCTTCATGGCCTGTTGCTGCTGGGCAGCGGCAGCGCCCTGGCCGCGGACGAGGTCGAACGGGTGGAGTTCAACCCGGCATTCTTTCCCGGCGGCGGACAGATCGACATCTCGCGCTTCAACGAAGGCAACGTGGTCCTGCCGGGCCAGTACCGGGCCGACGTCACGGTGAACGGCGACTGGATCGGACGCCAGGACCTGACCTTCGCCAGCGTCGAAGGCCAGAGCAATGCCCAACTGTGCCTGGAGCGCCCGTTGCTGCTGCGCCTGGGCATCGACATCGACCGTGTGCCGGCCAAGGCTGCCGAAGCCGGCGAGCCGGTCCCGCCCGCGCTGCCGACGGCTGTCTACTGCGGCAGCCTCGGCACCTACGTACCGGGTGCCAGCGTCAGCTTCGATGCCGGCGAGAGCCGGCTCGACCTGCTGGTGCCGCAAATCTACCTGTCACGCTCGGTCCGCGGCTACGTCAGCCCGGAGTACTGGGATTCGGGCGTCAATGCCGCCTTCGCCCGCTACAATGCCAACGGTTTCCGCAACAGCAACCAGGGCCGCTCATCGTTCTCCAGCTACCTGGGGCTGCACACCGGCCTCAATCTGGAAGGCTGGCACCTGCGCCACAACGGCGCCTACAGCAGCAACGAAGCCGGCAGCCAGTACCAGAGCAGCGCCACCTACCTGCAACGGGAGTTGCCCGGGCTGCAATCGCAACTGATGGCCGGCGAGATCTACACCACCGGCGAACTGTTCGACAGCCTGCGCATGCGCGGCGCCACCCTGTCCACCGACGACCGCATGCTGCCCGACTCGCTGACCGGCTACGCGCCGATCGTCCGCGGGGTGGCCGAGACCAACGCACGGGTCAGCGTCCGCCAGCGCGGCATCCTGCTCGACGAAGTCAGCGTGGCACCCGGGCCGTTCGTACTCAACGACCTGTTCCCCACCGGCTACGGCGGCGACCTGGAGGTCACCGTCACCGAAGCCGATGGCCGGCAACGCCAGTTCATCGTGCCGTTCGCCTCCAACATCAACCTGCTGCGCCCCGGCTACAGCCGCTACTCCCTGAGCCTGGGCGAGATGGACGAACTGGGCATCGACAGCAAGCCCTGGCTGGCCCAGGGCACGTTCCAGTACGGCCTGAACAACCTGCTCACCGGCTACACCGGCGCGCTGGCCTCCGAGGGCTACAACGCTCAGGTGTTCGGTTCGGCACTGAATACGCCGGTGGGGGCGATCTCCTTCGACCTGACCACTTCCCAGGCCGAGATCCCCGGCCTGGGCCGGCGCCGCGGGCAAAGCCTGCAGGCGCGCTACAACAAGATCTTCGCCAGCACCGGTACCGACTTCGCCCTGGGTGCCTTCCGTTACTCCACCGACGGCTTCCTCACCGCCCGCGACACCGCGCAACTGCGCGAGCTGGCACGCACCGGCGGCGACCTGGAGCGCGTCGGTCGCCTGCGCGAGCGCCTGGACATCAGCCTCAACCAGAACCTGGAGCGCGGCTCGCTGTTCCTCACCGGCTCGTCGCAGCACTACTGGAACCGCAAGGGCGGCGAGCTGAGCTTCACCGCCGGCTACAACGGCAACTGGCAGCGCGTGAACTACACCGTCAGCGCCCAGCGCAGCCGCGACCTGCTGAGCAACCGCAGCAGCAACCAGATAGACCTCACCTTCCACCTGCCCCTGGGCCATTCCGACCGCGCGCCCAACCTGTCGAGCACGCTGATCCACGGCGATCGCCAGAACAGCGCGCGAGCGGGTCTGAGCGGCACCCTGGGCGAGCGCAACGAGTACAACTACGGTGCCTCGCTCAGCCATGCCGACAACGGTGTCGGCAACAGCTTCAACGCCGACCTGCAATACCGCAGCCGCTACGCCCTGGCCTCCACCAGCCACAGCCAGGGCAAGGACTACCACGCGCAGTCGCTGAGCCTGTCCGGCGGCCTGGTGGCCCATGCCGACGGCGTGACCCTGACCCCGGAACTGGGCGACACCATCGGCCTGGTCAACGCTCCCGGCGCGCAGGGCGCCTGGGTCGGCGGCAACACCCAGGTCGATGGGAAGGGCTACGCCGTGGTGCCGCACCTGACCCCCTATCGCCAGAACGTGGTGGAACTCGACCCGCGCGACATGTCCCACGACGTCGAACTCAAGGCCGCCTCCCACAACATCGCGCCCCGTGCCGGCTCGGTGGTGGTGATGAAGTACGAAACCAGCAGCGGCCGCGCCGTGATGATCGATGCCGCCAGAGACGACCACTCCGCGCTGCCGTTCGGTGCCGATGTATTCGATGAGGACCACGCCCATGTCGGCGTGGTCGGCCAGGGTGGCAAGGTCTTCGTTCGGGTCGCCCGCGATCGCGGCCAACTCATCGTCAAGTGGGGCGCCAGCAGTGCCAGCCAGTGCCGGATCGACTACGACCTCGGCCCGCAGGACAGCAGCGGCAGCTCCCAGAACCTGCGCCAGATCGACGGCCTCTGCCAGGCCATCGACAGCCCGCAAACCCCGACTTCGCGAGATCCACAATGAAAGCTCCGATCCGCTCACTGGCCGTATTGGCCGCCAGCCTGACCCTGTCCACACTGGCCCAGGCCGGCTGTGACTACTATCCCAACATCCGCAACGGCGCGACCTTTCCGAGCACCATCACCGTACCGGCCGACCTGCCGGTGGGCCGGCTGATCGCCCAGGTATCGCTCAGCCGACCGTTCCCCAGCGGCGAAAGCCGCTGCTCGCCCGCGTTCCCCTACCAAATCGTCGGGCGCTATGCCGCTTCCGACCAGGTCGACCTCGGTGGGCCAAGGCTCATGGGCTATCGCACCAACGTGCCGGGAGTCGCTGTGCTGATCCGTAACAGGAGCCCTGACGCCACCTTGTTCAGATCGGTCGAGCTCCACAGCTCTTCAGGCACAGAGCCCGGGTTACCCTGGATCATCGTGCACACCATGGCGGACATGGAGGCGCATTTCTACAAGATCGGCAACATCTCGACAGGCACGGTCCCCGCCGGGAACCTGCGGCAACAGTACTGGAGCGGCCGGCTGATCAAGACCATAGCGCTCAACAACTCGGTGCAGTTCGTCGTTCAATCCCCGACCTGCGACCTGGCGGTCGGCGACGTCAACCGCACGATCAACCTGGACAAGATCCAGCTCTCGAACTTCACCGGCAACTCGGCCGGCAAATACAACTTCGAGATCAGCGCCAATTGCAACAATGCCTCCAGCGTGACCTTCCGCTTCACCGGCACCCCGGCCAACGGTGACAGCTATCGCTTCGCCAACACCGGTACCGCCCCCGGCGTTGGCACATGGCTGTACTCACGCATCGGCGGTGTCGAGTCCACCATCCGCGCCAACGGCACCGAAAACACCCGCACCGTGAGTGTCAGCGCCAACCGGGCGGTCCTGCCGCTGGGCGCCGCCTACTGGAAGATCGGCACACCGGGCAAAGGCACCCTCGTCAGCGCCGTGACCGTCAACATCACCTACAACTAACCCCACCAGAAGGACCACCGGAATGAAAACCCCTCTCCTGGCACTCGCCCTTTTGATCGCCGGCAGCCTCACCGCCGCCCAGGCCGCCACCACCGGTACCCTGACCGTGCGCGGCCAGATCGACGGCGGTACCTGCAACCTCGACACCATCAGCAATCCGACACTGCCGACCGTCAAGGTCAGCGACTTCGACTCCAGCATCTGGACCGGGCTCAAGGAGTTCAGCCTGGGCGCCACCTGCGACTCGGACATCAGGAACGTCATCTTCACCTTCTCCGGCACCCCGGCTTCCGCCGACCCCACCCGCTGGGCCAATACCGGCACGGCCGGTGGTATCTCCACCGTGCTCCAGGCCCGCGACGGGGCGAACTACAACATCCCGGCCAACGGTACCGCCGCCCAACGCCAGCGCACCGTCGCGACCAGCGCCGGCAAGGCCACGCTGCCCATGGCGGCGCACTACATAAAAACCGGCACCGTCTCCAAGGGCACCCTGCTGACCACGGCGACGGTGAGCATCACCTATAACTGAAACACCGGCCCCGCTGCGCCGCGATAGCGGTAGCCAGCACCCCGCCAGAACGGACAACATCTCATGAAAACCTACCTGTTACCCCTGGTGCTGATGGTTGCCGCCACCCTCGAGAACGCCTCGGCGGAAACCCTCAATCCGGGCAATCTGCAGATCGAGGGCCTGGTCGAGGGCGGGACCTGCAACCTGGTCCCCGGGGAATACGATCGACCGGTGGTCCTGCCACCGGCCAAGGTCGGCGACTTCAGCGGCAGCGAATCGACGGGCCACCGCGACTTCGAAATCAGTGCCCTCTGCGATTCGGATATCACCAGCGTGACCTTCACCTTCGCCGGCACCCAGGTGCCGACAGACGGCGCCCGCTTCGCCAATACCGGCGATGCCCAAGGCGTCGGGCTGTGGCTGTACTCGCGGCTGGGCGGCGTGCAACGGACCATCCGCGCCGACGGCGGCGACAGCGCCCGCACCCTGTCGCCCAGCGGCGGCCAGGCGGTGCTGCCGCTGGGCGCGGCCTACTGGAAGACCGGCAGCGTGCGCGAAGGCACACTGGTCAGCCAGGCCACCGTGGAAATCACCTACAACTGAAGGTGCCGGGCGGTCGCCTGCAAGCCCGCCAACAGCAGACGCTGATACAACTCTTCGCGCAGCCCCTGGGGCTGGTCCAGGCCCATGCGTTGCAGGTGCGCGGGGAACGCCGACGGCTCGGGGGCCTCCAGGGTCGCCTTGCCCAGCTCCAGCACTTCGCTGAGCTTGAAGTGGCGCTTGAGCCAGTTCAGCGCCCGCAACAGGTCGCGCTCCTCGGCGGTGAAATCACTGCCCAGCGGATACTCCACGAACAGTTGCGGATGGCGCTCACGCAGCGCTTCCAGGCGCTGTGGCGTGTTGTCGGCAAAGCGCGGGTCGAGATGAAAATCCCGCGGCAGCTTGCCGGCCTTCTGCGCCTGCTCGATCAGCCCGGCCTGAAATCGTGAATCGCTGATGTTGAGCAGCGCCTCGATCACCACGGCATCGCTCTTGCCGCGCAGGTCGGCGATCCCGTACTCGGTCACCACGATATCGCGCAGGTGCCGGGGAATGGTGCAGTGGCCATACTCCCAGACAATATTGGAACTGGCCTCGCCACCGGCCTCGCGCCAGCTGCGCAGGATCAGCACCGAACGCGCACCCTGCAGCGCATGCCCCTGGGCGACGAAGTTGTACTGCCCGCCCACGCCGCTGAGCACCCGCCCGTCCTCGAGCTGGTCGGCCACCCCGGCACCGAGCAGGGTCATGGTGAAGGCACTGTTGATGAACCGCGCCTCCCGGCGTTGCAGACGCTTGAGTTGCTCATTGCCATACAGCTCGTTGATGTAGCTGATGGCGGTCATGTTGAACTCGGCGAGCCGTTCCCGCGGCAACGCCCGCAGCCGCTGGTAGAAACTGTGTGGCCCGAGGAAGAAGCCACCGTGCACCACCACGCCTGCCGTGGCGTCGGGCTGCCCGGCGATGGCCCGGCGCTGCGCGTCGATATCGGCATGGACGCGACGCCGCACGATACCCGCATCGGCCAGCACCAGCAGGCCATTGACGAACATCTCGCTGCAACCGTATAGGCCGCTGGCAAAGGGTTCGATACCCCCTTCACGGTCGATCAGCGCCTGCCACGGCCGTATGTCGAGGTCGTCCAACAGGGCACGATAGCCTGCGTTGTCGGCATGCCGGGACAACAACGCGGCGGTCAGCGCATCGCCCATCGAGCCGATACCGATCTGCAGGGTTCCGCCATCGCGCACCAGGGTGCTGGCATGCAGGCCGATGAAGTGGTCCTGGCAGCCGACCGGCATGTTCGGCGTGGAAAACAGCGTGCTGCGCTCAGGCTCGTCGATCAGCAGGTCGAAAGCCGCACGGTCGATCTCCGAGTCGCCCGGCATGTAGGGCAATTGGGCATGTACCTGGCCCAGCAACAGGATGGTCTCGCCGGCGGCGCGGCGCCTGGCGATCATCGGCAGCAGGTCGAGGGTGATGTCCGGGTTGCAACTGAGGCTCAGGCGGCCCGGCTGCTGCTCGTCAGCGGCGACCAGTTGGGCCACCAGGTTGAGGCCGGCGGCGTTGATGTCCCGGGCGGCATGGCTGTAGTTGCTGCTGACGTAGTCCTGCTGGGCGGCGGTGCTGTGGAGCAGGCTGCCGGGCTGGAGGAAGAACTGTTCGATGCGGATATTGGCCGGCAGGCGGTCACGCCGTAGGTCGTCGAGAAAATCCAGTTCCGGGTAGTCGCCGAAGACCCGCTCGACGAAGGGTTCGAGAAAACGCCGCTGCAAACCCTCACCGAGGGGTGGCCGGCCCAGGCTCAGCGCGGTGTAGATCGTCAGTTGCCGCTGCGGCAACCGGCTGACCCGCCGGTACAACGCATTGACGAAACGATTGGGTTTGCCCAGCCCCAGCGGCAGGCCCATGTGGATATGCGTGGGCAACCGTGCCAGCACTTCGTCGACCGCCCGCTCGATGGAACACGTCAGCGTCATCCGACCTTCCTCGCTTGTACCTGGATGGAGGTTGGACCGGGCTTGCCGGGGCTTTGCTGCACAGGCCAATCGAAAATTCTGAAAGGCAGGTACGAAAAAGCCGCTCGAAAGCGGCTTTCCCAGGAAGATCCATTGGCTTACAGGCCGGACATCTTCTTGATCGCACCCTTGAGTTCGTCGTCCGAGCAATCGGCACAGGTGCCTTTTGGCGGCATCGAGTTGATGCCGGTGATGGCCTTGGCGAGGATGCCGTCGAGGCCGCCCTGGTGATCGGCACGTTCCTTCCAGGCTGCGGTGTCGCCGATTTTCGGCGCGCCCAGCAGGCCGGAGCCGTGGCAAGCGTTGCAATGCTTGGCAATCACTTCGTCAGGGGTCTTGGCGCCGCCACCACCGCCCGCCGATGCCGCGACCTCCATCCCCTTGCATTCCTGACCTTGAACACAGACCTGGCCGACCGGCTCCAGGCGCTTGGCGATCTCGTCGTTCGTCGTAGCTTGAGCGCTGACAGCCCATAGGGCCAATACGGTTGCTGGTGCAGCCAGCATTTTCATAATTAGGTTCACGCGTTCACCCTCAATGGTGGCTAATCACGCCGCGACCACGGTTTCGCGGGCGGGCGTGAGTATAGCGGTAAGACCGCTGCTGCGAAACAACCCCTGTAGTTGCAAGGGTATTGCCCACAACGCGGGTCCGTACTGCCGGGCGCCCTGAATCCCTGAGCTGGCGCCCCGGGCCGTCAGAAGTTGGCCGGTGTCGCTGCGCTGATTAGTCGCGCCGGGGTGTCGAACGGGTTACGGAAGCGATGCGGCTTGGTACTTTCAAAATAGTAGCTGTCGCCCGCTTCGAGGACGAATGTTTCCAGACCGACCACCAGTTCCAGCCGACCTTCGAGCAGGATGCCGGTCTCTTCGCCTTCGTGGGTCAACATTTCCTCGCCGGTGTCGGCGCCGGGCGGGTAGATTTCGTTGAGAAAGGCGATGGCGCGACTCGGATGGGCGCGGCCGACCAGCTTCATGGTCACGGCGCCGTCGGAGATATCGATCAGCTCATGGGCCTTGTAGACGATCTGCGTCGGCGTTTCCTGGAGGATCTCTTCGGAAAAGAACTCGACCATCGACATGGGAATGCCGCCAAGCACCTTGCGCAACGAACTGATCGAGGGACTGACGCTGTTCTTCTCGATCATCGAAATGGTGCTATTGGTGACGCCCGCACGCTTGGCGAGTTCACGCTGAGACAGACCTTTCATTTTGCGGATGGATTGCAGTCGTTCACCGACGTCCAATGCGGCAGCCCCCCAGGCATTCAGGCGATGTTGTAATTGAGCGATATCATGGCATAGCGTTCAGTATTTACAACACTTGGACCCGAATCCGCCTGGGCAAACGCCCCAACGGTCGTGCCGGCTTACCGCTATTGCCCGGTGTAGAGCCTCGGGACCCGGCGCAGGTTGCAGAAGATCTGGTACGGAATGGTTTCGGCTCGGGCCGCCACCTCGCTGGCCAGGATGTTCCTGCCCCACAGCTCGACGGTCGAACCCAGGCCGGCCTGGGGGATATCCGTGAGGTCGACGCAGAGCATGTCCATTGACACCCGACCGAGCAACTGGCTGCGCTGACCAGCCACCAGCACCGGCGTACCGGTCGGGGCATGGCGTGGATAACCGTCGGCATAGCCCATGGCGACCACCCCGAGACGCATCGGCCCGGGCGTGACGAACCGGCCGCCATAGCCCACCGGCTCGCCGGCCGGCAGTTCGCGCACGCTGATGATTTTCGACTCGAGGGTCATGACCGGCTGCATCCGCGAGGCGACCGGGTGCTCGGCGTCGAACGGGCTGGCACCGTACAGCAGGATGCCGGGGCGCACCCAGTCGCTGGGAATCCGCGGCCAGCCGAGCACCGCCGGCGAGTTGCGCAGGCTGACTTCGGCGGCCAGGCCCTGGCGTGCCGCCTCGAACACCGCGACCTGCTCCTCGCTGCGCTGGCTGTCCAGCTCGTCGGCCCGGGCGAAGTGGCTCATCAGCACGATCTTCGCCACCTTGCCGGTGGCCAGCAGGCGCCGGTAGGCCGGCTGGTAGTCGTCCGGGTGCAGGCCGACCCGGTGCATCCCGGTGTCCAGCTTCAGCCAGACGGTGATCGGCGCGGCGATGGCCGCCTGCTCGATCGCTTCCAACTGCCACAGCGAATGCACCACGCACCAGAGATCGTGCGCGACGATCAACGCCAGTTCGTCGGCCTCGAAGAAGCCTTCGAGCAACAGGATCGGCCCGCGGATGCCTGCGGCCCGCAGTTCCAGCGCTTCTTCGATGCAGGCCACGGCAAAACCGTCGGCCTCGGCTTCCAGGGCCTGGGCGCACTCTACCGCGCCATGCCCATAGGCGTCGGCCTTGATCACCGCGAGGGCACGGGCCCCCGCTACTTCGCGGGCCAGCCGGTAGTTGTGGCGCAGGGCTTGGAGGTCGATCAGGGCACGGGCAGGACGCATGGTGGCAAACTTCTAGGCAGTCGGTGGGTAATAAAAAACCGGCATGACAAATGGAGGGCCACAGGTCATGCCGGGAGAGGGATCTTGCTTAAGGCAGGGCGGCGACGACCGACAGCTCCACGAGGATTTCCGGTTCGCAGAGCTTGGCCTCGACCGTGGCGCGGGCCGGGGCGACGCCCTTGGGCAGCCACTTGTCCCAGACCGCGTTCATGCCGGCGAAGTCGGCATCGATGTCCTTCAGGTAAATGGTCACCGACAGCAGACGGGTCTTGTCGGTACCGGCCAGATCCAGCAGACGCTCGATGTTGGCGAGGGTCTCGCGGGTCTGTTTTTCGATGTCGCCACTCAGGTCGTCACCAACCTGCCCGGCCAGATACACCGTACCGCCGTGAACGACGATCTGGCTCATGCGCTCATTGGTGAGCTGGCGCTGGATTGCCATGTCTTGCAGTCTCCTGGTGATTGCCATAACGGGAAATATCGAGGCCTTCGGCACTGATCTGCGGCTTCTTCTTCGCCATCAGGTCAGCCAGCAGGCGACCTGAACCGCAGGCCATGGTCCAGCCGAGCGTACCGTGGCCAGTGTTCAGGAACAGGTTGCGCAGCGGCGTGGCGCCCACGATCGGGGTGCCGTCGGGGGTGGTCGGACGCAGGCCGGTCCAGAAACTGGCCGCCTGCAGGTCACCGCCCTGAGGATAAAGATCGTTGACGATCATCTCCAGTGTTTCGCGCCGACGCGGGTTCAGCGACAGGTCGAAACCGGCGATTTCCGCCATGCCGCCGACGCGGATGCGGTTGTCGAAACGGGTGATCGCGACCTTGTAGGTCTCGTCGAGAATGGTCGAGGTCGGCGCCATCGCCGGGTTGGTGATCGGCACGGTCAGCGAGTAACCCTTGAGCGGGTAGACCGGCGCCTTGATCCCCAGTGGCTTGAGCAGTTGCGGCGAGTAGCTGCCCAGGGCCAGCACGTAGCGGTCGGCGGTTTCCAGCTTGCCATCGATCCACACGCCGTTGACGCGGTCGCCGGCGTGGTCCAGGCGCTGGATGTCCTGGCCGAAGCGGAATTCCACCCCCAGCTTGACGGCCATTTCGGCCAGGCGGGTAGTGAACATCTGGCAGTCACCGGTCTGGTCGTTCGGCAGGCGCAGGGCACCGGCGAGGATATCGGTGACACTCGCCAGGGCCGGCTCGACCCGGGCAATGCCGGCACGGTCGAGCAGTTCGAACGGCACGCCGGACTCCTTGAGCACGGCGATGTCCTTCGCCGCGCCATCCAGTTGCGCCTGGGTGCGGAACAGTTGGGTAGTCCCCAGGCTGCGGCCTTCGTAGGCGATGCCGGTTTCGGCGCGCAGTTCGTCGAGGCAGTCGCGGCTGTACTCGGACAGGCGAACCATGCGCTCCTTGTTCACCGCATAGCGGCTGGCGGTGCAGTTGCGCAGCATCTGTGCCATCCACAGGTACTGGTCGATATCGGCAGTGGCCTTGATCGCCAGCGGCGCGTGACGCTGCAGCAGCCACTTGATGGCTTTCAACGGCACGCCCGGGGCAGCCCACGGCGAGGCATAACCGGGCGAGACCTGGCCGGCGTTGGCGAAACTGGTCTCCATCGCGACGGCCGGCTGGCGGTCGACCACCACCACCTCGAAGCCGGCCCGGGCCAGATAATAAGCGCTGGCGGTTCCGATGACGCCACTACCCAAGACCAGAACTCGCATGTTTATGCCCCTCAATGGCGGCCAGCCGCCGATGTTTATTGTTCAAAGCAGAGATGCGCGCAGTGTAAAAAACAACAGCCAGTGCTTTTCACTATATAAGTGCCTATATTTGGCGAGAATTCTCGGCAATATGGCTTTTTACGGAGGCGCATCCCCTATGCGGACCAATCACCAGAGCAAACGCGAGCTGGACAAGATCGACCGCAACATCCTGCGGATCCTTCAGACAGACGCACGTATTTCATTCACCGAACTGGGCGAGAAGGTCGGCCTGTCGACCACCCCCTGCACGGAGCGGGTACGCCGGCTGGAGCGCGAAGGGATCATCATGAGCTACAACGCCCGGCTCAATCCGCAGCACCTGAAGGGCAGCCTGCTGGTGTTCGTCGAGATCAGCCTCGACTACAAGTCCGGCGATACCTTCGAGGAGTTCCGCCGTGCGGTGCTCAAGCTGCCGCATGTGCTGGAATGCCACCTGGTGTCGGGCGACTTCGATTACCTGGTCAAGGCGCGGATTTCCGAGATGGCGTCCTACCGCAAGCTGCTGGGCGACATCCTGCTCAAGCTGCCCCACGTACGCGAATCGAAGAGCTATATCGTGATGGAGGAAGTGAAGGAGAGCCTGAACCTGCCGATCCCGGACTGAATCTGGCGACACACCGATCGCCTGGCGAGACTAGACCAGCACCTGCCGGGTGCTGGCGATGTAGTCGTGAACCTGCTTCTCGATCCGTGGATGAATCATCTCCACCGGTCGGCGGCCATTGGGGCATGGCAGGCTCGGCGTGGTGCCGAACAGCCGGCAGATCAACGGCCGCTCGTCATACACCGTGCAGCCATTCGGCCCCAGGTGCACGCAATTGAGTTCGTTCAGTGCCGCTTCCTGCTCGGCAGCGGTCTTGCGGGGCAGGCGGGCCATTTCCTCCGAGGAGGTGGTCACCGGCCCACAGCAGTCATGACAGCCCGGCACACATTCGAAGGACGGGATCTGCTGCCGCAGAAAGCGGATTTTCTGGCTGTTGCAGCTCATCGAGGCCTTACCAAATACCGGGAAAGACCTGGATTCTGCCTGAAAAGGCCCATCCCAGACAGCACCTCCTCTAGCCATGCAGGCCATCAAGTTGCCCGTGCGAGGGGCTGCGGCTTATCCTCCGTCAAATTTTCCAAACACGATCATCAGGACCACGCACATGAACGCCCCTGCCCGGCATACCGCTTCCTACTACGCCGCCAGCAGCCACCCGCAACCGGAATATCCTCCGTTGCAGGGCGAGGTGCAGGCCGACGTCTGCGTGGTGGGCGGCGGTTTCTCCGGGCTCAATACCGCCATCGAACTGGCCGAACGCGGCCTCGCCGTGGTCCTGCTGGAAGCCCGCAGGATCGGCTGGGGCGCCAGCGGGCGCAACGGCGGGCAACTGATCCGCGGCGTCGGCCATGGCCTGGAGCAGTTCGCCCCGGTCATCGGCCAGGACGGTGTGCACCGCCTGAAACTGCTGGGACTGGAAGCGGTGGAAATCGTCCGCCAGCGCATCGAGCGGTTCCGGATCGACTGCGACCTGACCTGGGGCTACTGCGACCTGGCGAACAAGCCCCGTGAACTGGAAGGTTTCGCCGAGGACGCCGAAGAACTCCGGCAACTGGGCTACCGCCACGAAACCCGCCTGCTGCAGGCCCACGAAATGCACAGCGTGGTCGGCTCCGACCGCTACGTCGGTGGCCTGGTCGACATGGGCTCGGGGCACCTGCACCCGCTGAACCTGGCCCTCGGCGAAGCGGCGGCGGCCGAACAACTGGGCGTGAAGCTGTTCGAACAGTCCGCCGTCACCCGCATCGACTACGGCCCGCAGGTGCGGGTCCATACGGCACAGGGAGCGGTGCGCGCCACGACCCTGGTGCTGGCCTGCAACGCCTACATCAACGGGCTCAACGACGAACTGGGCGGCAAGGTGCTGCCCGCCGGCAGCTACATCATCGCCACCGAGCCGTTGAGCGAGGAGCAGGCCCGCTCGGTGTTGCCGCAGAACATGGCGGTCTGCGACCAGCGGGTCGCGCTGGACTACTACCGGCTATCGGCCGACCGCCGCCTGCTGTTCGGCGGCGCCTGTCACTACTCCGGTCGCGACCCGCAGGATATCGCCGGCTACATGCGGCCCAAGATGCTCAAGGTATTCCCGCAACTGGCCGGGGTGAAGATCGACTACCACTGGGGCGGGATGATCGGCATCGGTGCCAACCGCCTGCCGCAGATCGGCCGCTTGCAGGCGCAGCCCAACGTCTATTACGCCCAGGCCTATGCCGGACATGGCCTCAACGCCACCCACCTGGCCGGCCGCTTGCTGGCCGAGGCCATCAGCGGCCAGCAACACGATGATTTCGACCTGTTCGCCCGGGTCCCGCATATCACCTTCCCGGGCGGCAGATACCTGCGTTCGCCGCTGCTGGCGCTGGGGATGCTCTGGCATCGCCTCAAGGAATTGCGCTAATCGGCCACTAGTCACGCCAGAAAGGTTTCAGCCCTTCGGCCAGGGCCTCGCTGCGGGTCAGGCCGATATCGCGCAACTGGTCGGCCGTGAGTTCGAGCAGCACCTTGCGGGTACGCAGGCGATGCCAGAACAGGCCCATCCGACTCAACTCGGGAGCGCGCGGGGCAACGCAGGAAACCGCCCCCGCCCGCTCCTGCCCGGTCATCAGTTCCTGGTCACGCAAAACCAGACGCACATCGCTCAAGCCGTTCATTGCCATTGCTCCTTCGTTACTCGGTTGCCCTGAGTAGCAAGGATGGCCTTTGGCGCAAAACCATTACAGATTCAAACAACCTGTATTATTTCCATACAGATTTGGCGAAATCGTGACTGAATCCTGTATTTTCTGGCAATCTGTACCGGTATCCCGTTCGCATCCTGATCGAGCAGCCGCCATGAGCCTCTACGTCAACCTCGCCGAATTGCTGGGAACCCGCATAGAACAAGGCTTCTACCGTCCGGGCGACCGCCTGCCGTCTGTACGGGCGTTGAGCGTGGAGCATGGTGTCAGCCTGAGTACGGTGCAGCAGGCCTATCGGCTGCTGGAAGACAACGGACTGGCCCTGCCCAAGCCCAAGTCCGGTTATTTCGTGCCGGCCAGCCGGGAATTGCCAGCGTTGCCGGTCGCCGGTCGCCCGGCACAGCGGCCGGTGGAAATCTCCCAGTGGGACCAGGTGCTGGACCTGATCCGCGCGGTGCCACGCAAGGACACCGTACAGTTGGGCCGCGGCATCCCCGACATCGGCAGCCCGACCATGAAGCCGCTGCTGCGCAGCCTGGCGCAGATCAGCCGTCGCCAGGACCTGCCAGGGCTGGCCTACGACAACATTTACGGCAACCTCGGCCTGCGCGAGCAGATCGCCCGGCTGCTGCTCGATTCCGGCTGCCACCTAGGCGCCCAGGACCTGGTGGTCACCACCGGCTGCCACGAGGCGCTGTCGGCCAGTATCCGTGCCACCTGCAACCATGGCGACATCGTCGCGGTGGACTCGCCCAGCTTCCATGGCGCCATGCAGACCCTCAAGGGCCTGGGCATGAAAGCCCTGGAGATTCCCACCGACCCGCTCACCGGCATCAGCCTCGACGCCCTCGAACTGGCCCTGGAACAGTGGCCGATCAAGGCCATACAGTTGACCCCCAACTGCAACAACCCGCTGGGCTACATCATGCCGGAGTCGCGCAAGCGGGCACTGCTGCAGTTGGCGCAGCGCTTCGACGTCGCGATCATCGAGGACGATGTGTATGGCGAACTGTCCTACACCTACCCGCGACCGCGGACCATCAAGTCGTTCGACGACGATGGCCGGGTGCTGCTCTGCAGTTCGTTCTCCAAGACCCTGGCCCCGGGCCTGCGGGTCGGCTGGGTCGCGCCCGGCCGCTACCTGGAACGCGTGCTGCACATGAAGTACATCAGTACCGGCGCCAGCGCCCCGCAACCGCAACTGGCGGTCGCCGACTTCCTGCGCAACGGCCATTTCGAGCCCCATCTGCGGCGGATGCGCACGCAATACCAGCGCAATCGCGACCTGATGCTCGATTGGGTCAGCCGCTACTTCCCCGCCGGTACCCGTGCCAGCCGGCCCCAGGGCAGCTTCATGCTGTGGGTCGAGCTGCCGGAGGGCTTCGACACTCTGCGGCTCAATCGCGCCCTGGCCGACCAGGGGGTCCAGGTCGCGGTGGGCAGCATCTTCTCGGCCTCGGGCAAATACCGCAATTGCCTGCGGATGAACTACGCTGCCAAGCCAACGGCGCAGATCGAGGAGGCGGTCCGCAAGGTTGGCGCGACAGCGATCCGCCTGTTGAACGAAGATTCGTGCAGCGACGATTGACCTTTATCCGCCGGCCAGCGTCCATATCCCGACACTGGCCAGACTCGACCTGGGGCGACCGCGCTTGAAATCCTGCTTTCTGTTGCTCGCCCTGCTGCTGGGCGGATGCGCCTCGTTGAACGCGCCCCGGGTTCCCAGCCAGGCACTGCCGGCCGCGGACTCGGCCTTCGGTCGCGACCTCCAGGCCCAGGCTGCGCCCTACCAGGGGCGCTCGGGCTTCCGTCTGCTGCCCAACGGCGGCGAGGCCTTCAGGGCCCGCGCCGAGCTGATCCGCAACGCCCAGAGCAGCCTCGATCTGCAGTACTACATCGTCCATGACGGCCTGAGCACCCGGCTGCTGGTGGACGAACTGCTCAAGGCCGCCGACCGCGGCGTACGGGTGCGTATCCTGCTGGACGACACCACCAGCGACGGCCTCGACGACCTCATCGCCACCCTGGCCGCCCACCCGCATATCCAGATCCGCCTGTTCAACCCGCTGGACCTGGGCCGCAGCACCCTGGCCACGCGCACCCTCGGCCGGCTGTTCAACCTCAACCTGCAGCACCGGCGCATGCACAACAAGCTGTGGCTGGCCGACAACAGCGCGGCCATCGTCGGCGGGCGCAACCTGGGCGACGAGTACTTCGGCGCACAACAGGACCTGAACTTCACCGACATCGACATGCTCAGCATCGGGCCGGTGACCGAGCAGCTCGGCCACAGCTTCGACCAGTACTGGAACAGCGCCCTGAGCAAACCCATCGGCGAGTTCCTCTCGCGCCAGCCCACCGCCAGTGACCTGGTCGACACCCGCGAGCGCCTGCAGCGTTCCCTGGCCGACTGGCGCCAGCGCAATGCCGCGCTGTACCAGCGCCTGGCCGACTACCAGTACCACCCCCGGCTGGACACCTGGCGCCGCGAGCTGATCTGGGCCTGGAACCAGGCGCTGTGGGATGCGCCGAGCAAGGTACTGGCGCAGGACGAACCCGACCCGCGCCTGCTGCTGACCACCCAGCTGTCACCCGTGCTGAGCAGCGTGCACAGCGAGCTGATGATGATTTCCGCCTACTTCGTCCCCGGCCAGCCGGGGCTGGTGTACCTGACGGGGCGGGCCGACGCCGGGGTTTCGGTGAGCCTGCTGACCAACTCACTGGAGGCCACCGACGTGCCGGCCGTGCACGGCGGCTACGCACCCTATCGCAAGGCGTTGCTGGAACACGGGGTGAAACTCTTCGAACTGCGACGCCAGCCCGGCGCCCCTGGCGGCAGCGGTCCGCGCCTGTTCCACAGCGGTTCGTCCAAGGGCTCGGACTCCAGCCTGCACAGCAAGGCGATGATCTTCGACCGGCAGAAGGCCTTTATCGGCTCGTTCAATTTCGACCCGCGCTCAGTGCTGTGGAACACCGAGGTCGGGGTGCTGGTGGACAGCCCGCAACTGGCCGAGCACGTGCGCACCCTGGCCCTGCAGGGCATGGCCCCGGCGCTGAGCTACGAGCCGCGCCTGGAGGCCGGGCAACTGGTGTGGGTCACCGAAGACAACGGCCAGATCCATGTCCTGCACCGCGAACCTGGCAGTTGGTGGCGCCGGATCAACGCCTGGCTGACCAACCGCGTCGGCCTGGAGCGCATGCTCTAGACCGACACGGGCTCGACCCGACCGAATGCCCCCTGGCGCAACACCAGCATCACCAGGCCAAGCGCCCCTGCCGCCATGAACAGCGGCAAGGCATGCCCGCTGATCCACTGGCTGCCCGCCCCTGCCGCCAGCGGCCCGAGCAGGCAACCGATACCCCACAACTGGGCCACGTGGGCGTTGGCACGAACCAGCGCGTCATCACGATAACGTTCGCCGATCAGAATCAGCGACAGCGTGAACAAGCCTCCCGCGCTCGCCCCGAACAGCACCCACAACGGCCAGATCAGCAGGGTGTCGATCAGCAGGGGCACCGCCAGGCTCGACAGCATCAGCACCACCGCGCAACCGACGAACATCGCCCGCCGCGAAATACGGTCGGCCAAGGCCCCGATGGGCAACTGCAGCAGCGCATCGCCGACCACCACAGTGCTGACCATCGCCAGGGCGATGTCCGCCGTGAAACCCTGGCGCAGGCAGTAAACCGGCAGCAGCGTCAGGATCATCGCCTCGAAGGCGGCGAACAGCGAAATGGCCCAGGCGATCGCCGGCAGGCCGCGACAGAAACCCAGCAGGTCGGCCAGGGTCACGCGCCCGGACTCCGCGCTCGGCGCTCCGGTACGCCCCAGCAACAGGAACGGCGAGGTCACCAGCAGCGCCACGCCGACCCAGAAGCCATAGTCACGCTCGGTGCCCACCGCCGCCAGCAGCAGCGGCCCGGCCAGTTGGCTCAAGGCATAGCTGCTGCCGTAGAGCGCCACCAGGCGTCCGCGCCATTGCTCGACCACCAGCTGGTTGATCCAGCTTTCGCCGAGAATGAACACGATGGTCAGAATCACCCCGATCATCAGGCGCAGCACCAGCCATACCGGATAGCTGGGCAACAGCGCCAGCAGCCCGATGGAAAAGGCCCCGGCCCACAGACACGAGGCCATCAGCCGGGCAGTGCCCAGCCGCGCCGCCAGCCGACTGGACAGGCTGGCACCGACCAGCACGCCGATGGCCGGCATCGCCGCCATGACGCCGATGGCGAACGCGCCATAACCCCAGCTTTCCAGGCGCAACGACACCAGCGGCATGCTCACCCCCAGCGCCAGGCCGACGCTGAGCACCGAGGCCAGGACGGCGAAATAAGTCGCCCAACGCATTTCCACGCTCCTGTGGACAAGTTCTTGTCAAAGACGACGCAGCCGGACCTCCTCGCGCAAAGCCCGGCTGCATCATGGACGCACCACATCCTTGGATCGCTCCCACGCTCCGTGTGGGAAAGCAGCCCGTGACACGACGCGTCCCAAGAGCGGACGCCGAGCGTCCGGGGAGGCATTCCCACGCCGAGCGTGGGAACGATCGGTAGGAGACAGATGGCAATCGCCGGCAGGCCGGCTCCTACAGGCCAAGGCGCCCTGAAGAGGTTACAGCTTGATCCAGGTCGCCTTCAGTTCGGTGTACTTGTCGAACGCATGCAGCGACTTGTCGCGGCCATTGCCCGACTGCTTGAAGCCACCGAACGGCGCGGTCATGTCGCCGCCATCGTACTGGTTGACCCATACGCTGCCGGCCCGCAGGGCCTTGGCGGTCAGGTGCGCCTTGGAGATGTTCGCGGTCCAGACGGCAGCGGCCAGGCCATACGGCGTGTCGTTGGCGATCTGGATGGCCTGCTCGACGGTATCGAAGGTGAGCACCGACAGCACCGGGCCGAAGATCTCTTCCTGGGCGATCTTCATCGCGTTGGTCACGCCGTCGAAAATCGTCGGTTCGACGTAGGTCCCGCCGGTTTCCTGCAGGGTACGCTTGCCACCGACCACCAGCTTGGCGCCGTCGGCATGCCCGGCGTCGATGTAGGACAGCACAGTATTCATCTGCTGGGTGTCCACCAGCGCCCCGACGTTGGTCTGCGGGTCCAGCGGGTTGCCCGGCTTCCAGGCCTTGAGGGCCTCGACCACCAGCGGCAGGAACGTGTCCTTGATCGAACGCTCGACCAGCAGGCGCGAACCGGCGGTGCACACCTCGCCCTGGTTGAAGGCGATCGCACTGGCCGCGGCCTCGGCGGCGGCCTGCAGGTCCGGGGCATCGGCAAAGACGATGTTCGGGCTCTTGCCGCCGGCCTCGAGCCAGACGCGCTTCATGTTCGACTCGCCGGAGTAGACCAGCAGTTGCTTGGCGATCCTGGTCGAACCCGTGAACACCAGGGTGTCGACATCCATGTGCAGGGCCAGGGCCTTGCCGACGGTGTGACCGTAGCCGGGCAGCACGTTCAGCACACCGGCCGGGATACCGGCCTCGACGGCCAGGGCGGCGATGCGGATGGCGGTCAGCGGGGATTTTTCCGAAGGCTTGAGGATCACCGAGTTACCGGTGGCCAGGGCCGGGCCGAGCTTCCAGCAGGCCATCAGCAGCGGGAAGTTCCACGGCACGATGGCGCCCACCACGCCGACCGGCTCGCGAGTCACCAGGCCCAGCTGGTCATGGGGCGTCGCGGCGACTTCATCGTAGAGCTTGTCGATGGCCTCGCCGCTCCAGCTCAGTGCCTGGGCGGCGCCGGGTACGTCGATGAACAGCGAGTCGGTGATCGGCTTGCCCATGTCGAGGGTTTCGAGCAGGGCCAGCTCTTCGGCATTGGTTTTCAGCAACGCGGCGAAACGGATCATGGTCGCCTTGCGCTTGGCCGGGGCCAGGCGCGACCAGATCCCGGAATCGAAGGTGGCACGGGCATTTTCCACCGCACGCTGGGCGTCGGCGCTGTCGCAACTGGCAACCTGGGCCAGCAGCCGGCCATCGACCGGGCTGATGCACTCGAAGGTTTCGTTCGAAACGGCGGCGGTGTATTGGCCATTGATGTAGGCGCGGCCTTCAATCTTCAGCTCACGGGCGCGTTGTTCCCAGTCGGCACGAGTCAGGGTGGTCATGCGAGTGTCCTCCTCTTATTGAAATAGAAGCGCCACGCGCTCGCGCGCAAGCACCGTCGAGAATCCTGTTCGATGGCCCATTTTTTCGGCCCACGACACCCACCACCCTAAACCAGCGGCCCCTGAACTTTCAATATATTTGACAGCAGCTGGGCAAACGCCGTTGCCATGTTCATTTTAATAAACATAGACTCCAGACATTCGAGTACCCGCCCTGTCACTGCCGAGGAAAAGCAGCATGAACATCCAGGACATCGTCGATTTCAGCGAAGCCACCACCGCCCCCGAACGCTTCCGCCCGGCGCCGGAGAAGGTGCTCAAGGGCGATCCGGAGCAGACGATCTTCAATCACTACGACAGCCCCTGCGGGCAGATGAATGCCGGCGTCTGGGAAGGCGCGGTCGGCCAGTGGACCGTGAACTACACCGAACACGAATACTGCGAAATCGTCCAGGGTGTGTCGGTATTGCGCGACAACGATGGCAACACCAAAACCTTGCGCGCTGGCGACCGCTTCGTGATCCCGGCCGGCTTCAAGGGTACCTGGGAGGTGCTGGAGCACTGCCGCAAGATCTATGTGGTGTTCGAACAGAAAGCCTGATCAGGCGGCCACGCACCAGCTACGCAACTCCCCGGCGGCGCGCTGCGGATAGGGGATGTCGAGGCTGAGGTCGGCGCGCTCGACACGCAGCCGGCCATCGGCGGTTTTTTCCAGCTCGGTCGGGGCCAGCGCGAGGATCCAGTAGAGATCCTCGCGGCCGCAGGCGGATGTCAGCTGGGTGGCAACCGTGGCCGCGTGGAGATCGATTCGGCCGTCGCCCAGGACGAAGCCGGCCCGCACCCCGACCTCAATGGTCCCCGGCTGCATGGCCAGGTGGTAGGAATCGCCCATCTCGAAACTGTCCGGCAGGGCCCGGTTCGGCACCAGCAGGCGCCCGCCCGCCGGGTCGTGGAAACGCTGCACGAAAGGCTCCAGGGCTTGCGCCGCCTGGTGGTTGGCAGCGGCGACAGCCTTGCGGATGCGCCGCTCCATGCGTTCATCGGCGGGCGCGACAACCGGCGCCACCGGTTCCAGCAGGATCGCCAGCGGTGTTTCGCCCCGAGCCACACGGGGCAACCAGTCCACGCCCTGGCGTTCGAGCAGGTAGCCAGCGAGATCCCCCAGCACATAGCTCTCCAGGTCAGGAGCCAGGTAGTCCTCCTGTGCCTGGCGGGTCAATGCCTCCAGCATCGACTCCGACCACTCGGCCGAGCCGAGGCGCACTCCCCGGGCCAGCAGGCCGGCAACCGTCTCCACGTGGCGCGCACTGCCCTCGGAGCGGTCGACCTGGCGAAGACGCACCGCCTCCTCGGCATGTTCGTCCAGCCAGCGGCGATACCAGTAGCTGGCCCGAGCCAGCCCCTCGGACTGCCCCCGGGCCGCCGCCAGCAACTGGCGAATGATCCGATTGCGCAGCAGCCTTGGCTCGGCGCTGGCGGGATAGGCGATGCTGCGCTGCGCCCCCGGCAGGCGTAGCCAGGCGGCTTCGACATGGAAGTGAAAGGCCTCGTGGGTCGCCAGAGCGAACAGCTCGGGCAACGCCTTCGGGTCCTGCAGCCGTTGTCGCTCATGCTCCGGTACCGTCTCACCCAGGCCGACGAAGATCGCCGGGCGCCCTTCCCAGGCAATCCGCCGATAGCGCTGGTACTCATGGCTGACACCCAGCGCCCTGACCTTCGCCATTTCCACCTCCTGCCCTTCGCGCATCCCCATCACAAAGGCCCGCCGCCCGTCGCTGACCACCAACCGGATGTCGGCGAATATCCGGGTAGCGTGGTTGAGCCCGGCCAGCGCCGGCCAGGCCGTCCGCGTCGCCCGGATCAGCCGTTGCACATAGGCTTCGGTGGTGATTTCGACAGCGGCCAGGGGGGCCGCCGAGACCGCGACACTGGCTGCCGCCAGGAACACCAGCAGCAACAATAAAAACATCCTTGCGATAACCATGAACGTCCTCCCTGACTGCGTTTTCTGGTTGCCCAGGCAGTCTAGGAAAGGCAAAACGGAAAAAACGCAGGAAATGGCGGAGCGCTGCGCAGGAAAAGGCCGGAAAAAAGGCGAAAAAAACCCCGAACCAGTCGGGGTTTTTTTCGAAAAACAAAATCAATTACTTGATTTTGCCTTCCTTGTAGATCACGTGCTTGCGAACAACCGGATCATATTTCTTGATCTCGATCTTGTCCGGAGTAGTGCGCTTGTTCTTGTCAGTCGTGTAGAAATGACCAGTACCGGCGCTCGAGATCAGACGAATCAATTCACGCATGATTTAGCTCCTTATACCTTGCCATCACGGCGCAGTTCGGCCAGCACGGCGTCGATGCCGCGCTTGTCGATGATACGCATGCCCTTGGCGGAAACGCGCAGGCGCACGAAACGCTTCTCCGACTCGACCCAGAAGCGGTGATGCTGCAGGTTCGGCAGGAAACGACGACGGGTTTTGTTGTTTGCGTGGGAAATGTTATTCCCAGTCACCGGACCCTTACCGGTAACTTGACAGACTCTAGACATGCCTCAGCCCTCTAAAACCACATGCCCAACCCGGCATGGGTTGGCCGCTTAATCTCTCAGTCATTTGGCGCCAGGCGCCGCGTTTCTTTAAGGGTCTTACCGGCTACACCTACAAGCGAAGGAACCGGGCCCCTAGAAAAGAGCGCTGCTTTATACCAGAAAGACTACGGTGCAACAACATCAAGTGCGATTAAAACCGTGTCGAGTGCCCGAAAACCTGGGTACGAGACCCCAATGCCGGGGCTCGGGACGAAAAATGCCGCTCGTCGCACAAAATTCGCCACACACGGCAGGAGTCCGCAAATCTCTTACGGACAAGAGCGCCGGATTCTACAGCAACCCAGGCCGGCCGAGTAAAAATGGGATAGTCAATTGCCGTCCGGGGTACTAGGGTAGAGGTTTTTCCAGACTGCACTCGCAGATGGGACAACGACCTGCAAAGGAAACTGAACATGCGCTTCGCTGCCCTGCCGCTATTGCTCGTCCCGTTTTTCGGCCCGCTGGCCCATGCCGCGACCTCGTTGAGCGTCTGCACCGAGGCCAGCCCCGAAGGCTTCGACGTCGTGCAGTACAACTCGCTGACCACCACCAACGCCTCGGCGGACGTGCTGATGAACCGCCTGGTGGACTTCGATGCCGCCAGCGGCAAGCTGGTTCCGAGCCTGGCCGACAGCTGGACCGTCTCCGATGACGGCCTGACCTACGATTTCAAGCTGCATCCGGGCGTGAAGTTCCATCACACCGACTACTTCAAGCCGACCCGCGACCTGAGCGCGGCCGACGTGCGCTTCAGCTTCGAGCGCATGCTCGACCCGGCCAACCCCTGGCACAAGATTGCCCAGAGCGGCTTCCCCCACGCCCAGTCACTGCAACTGCCGGCGCTGATCAAGCGTGTCGAGGCCACCGATCCGCTGACCGTGCGCTTCACCCTCGATCACCCGGACTCGACCTTCCTCGCCGCCCTGAGCATGGGCTTCGCCTCCATCTACTCGGCGGAGTACGCCGACAAGCTGATGGCCGCCAACACCCCGGAAAAACTCAACAGCCAGCCGATCGGCACCGGCCCGTTCGTGTTCGGCCGCTTCCAGAAGGACGCCTCGATCCGCTACAGCGCCAACCCGGACTACTTCGCCGGCAAGCCGGCGGTCGACACCCTGGTGTTCGCGATCACCCCGGACGCCAACGTGCGCCTGCAGAAACTCAAGCGCAACGAATGCCAGATCGCCCTCTCGCCCAAGCCCCTGGATGTCGGCTCGGCGAGCAAGGACCCGGCACTCAAGGTGGAGAAGACCGCTGCCTTCATGACCGCGTTCGTCGCCATCAACAGCCAGCACCCGCCATTGGACAAGCCTGAGGTGCGCCAGGCGATCAACCTGGCCTTCGACAAGACCAGCTACCTCAAGGCCGTCTTCGAAGATACCGCCGAAGCCGCCAACGGCCCGTATCCGCCCAACACCTGGAGCTACGCCAGGGACCTGCCCGGCTACGCCCACGACCCGGAGAAGGCCAAGGCGCTGCTGGCCAAGGCCGGGCTGAAGAACGGCTTCCAGACCACCCTCTGGACCCGGCCATCCGGCAGCCTGCTCAACCCGAACCCGAGCCTCGGTGCGCAACTGCTGCAGGCCGACCTCGCCGAAGTGGGCATCCAGGCGGAAATCCGCGTGATCGAGTGGGGCGAACTGATCCGTCGCGCCAAGGCTGGCGAACATGACCTGCTGTTCATGGGCTGGGCCGGCGACAACGGCGACCCGGACAACTTCCTGACCCCGCAATTCTCCTGCGCCGCCGTGAAGTCCGGGACCAACTTCGCCCGCTACTGCGACGCCAACCTGGACAAGCTGATCAGCGCCGGGAAAACCACCAGCGAGCAGGGCGTGCGCAGCAAGCTCTACCAGCAGGCGCAGGCCCAGATCCAGCAGCAGGCACTCTGGCTGCCGCTGGCCCATCCGACCGCCTTCGCCCTGGTGCGCAAGGACGTCCACGGCTACCAGGTAAGCCCGTTCGGGCGCCAGGACTTCTCCAAGGTCAGCGTCAAGCCCTGACTCGCCTAGTGGCCTGTGCGAATTAGCCACACAGGCCACTAGCGGCCCCGGAAACGGGGCCGTGCGCTACATCATCCCATGCTCCATCATCGAGAACGGCTCGCCATCGCCGATCACGAAATGATCGAGCCCCCGCACGTCCACCAGTTCCAGTGCATCGCGCAGGCGGCCGGTCAGCAGCCGATCGGAGTGACTGGGCTCGGCCACCCCCGACGGGTGGTTGTGACAGAGGATCAAGGCCGCCGCATTGTGCGCCAGCGCCCGCTTGACCACCTGCCGTGGATACACGCTGGCATTGTCGATGGTGCCGCGAAACAGCGCCTCGAAGGCCAACACCCGGTGCTTGGCATCCAGGAACAGGCAGCCGAACACTTCGTGGGCCTCATGGCGCAACATCGCCTTCAGGTAATCGCGTACCGCCCGCGGACTCTCCAGTACCGACTCGCGCCGCAGACGCTCGGCCAGATGCCGGCGGGCCATTTCCAGCACCGCCTGCAACTGGGCGAACTTCGCCGGCCCCAGGCCCAGCTCCAGGCTGAATTCCCGCTGGCCTGCCTCCAACAGACTACGCAAACTACCGAATTGCCCTAACAGATGCCGCGCCAGATCCACCGCGCTCTTGCCGCACACACCGGTGCGCAGGAAGATCGCCAGCAACTCGGCATCGGACAGACTGGCCGCTCCCAACTCCAGCAATTTCTCCCGCGGCCGCTCCGCCGCCGGCCAATCACGAATACTCATCACACCTCCCTGTGCCCCTGGGGCCCGCTGTTCCATGACGGGCGCTGTGTTATCGTAGTCCATCTTTTTCACCCCCGAACCGGCCTGGGGAGGCGTCCTCGGGGGAAGTAATCACTGGACACTAAAAGGCAGGCCTATGCAGCGGCTGTATCGGAAACGCATCGTTCTCGGCGTCGGCGGCGGCATTGCCGCCTACAAAAGCGCCGAGCTGGTTCGCCGACTTCTCGACCAGGGCGCCGAAGTACGCGTGGTCATGACCCGTGGCGGCAGCGAATTCATCACCCCGCTGACCATGCAGGCGCTGTCCGGGCACCCGGTGCACCTGGACCTGCTCGATCCGGCGGCCGAAGCCGCCATGGGCCACATCGAACTGGCGAAATGGGCCGACCTGGTGCTGATCGCACCGGCCACCGCCGACCTGATCGCCCGCCTGGCCCAGGGTATCGCCGATGACCTGCTGACCACCCTGGTGCTCGCCACCGATGCCACCGTCGCCATCGCACCGGCCATGAACCAGGCCATGTGGCGCGACCCGGCGACCCAGGCCAACACCCAGCTGCTGCAAAGCCGCGGCTTCAAGGTCTTCGGTCCGGCCGCCGGCAGCCAGGCCTGTGGCGACGTCGGCCTGGGCCGCATGCTCGAGGCCACCGACCTGGCCCAGCGCGCCGCCGACTGCTTCCAGCACCTGGCCCTGACCGGCCGGCATGTGCTGATCACCGCCGGCCCGACCCAGGAAAACATCGACCCGGTTCGCTACATCACCAACCACAGCTCCGGAAAAATGGGCTTCGCCCTGGCCGAGGCCGCGGTCGAAGCCGGCGCCCGGGTGACATTGATCACCGGCCCGGTGCACCTGCCGACACCGGACCGGGTCAGCCGTATCGATGTGGTCAGTGCCCGCGACATGCTCGCCGCCTGCGAGGCCGCAATTCCCTGCGACCTGTTCATCGCCTCCGCCGCGGTAGCGGACTACCGCCCGGAAGTCGTTGCCCCGCAAAAACTCAAGAAAGACCCTACGACCGGCGACGGCCTGCTGCTGCAGATGGTGCGCAACCCGGACATCCTGGCAACCATCGCCGGCCGCCCCGACCGCCCCTTCAGCGTCGGTTTCGCCGCCGAGACCGAGCACCTGCTCGACTACGCCGCGCGCAAGCTCAAGGACAAGAACCTCGACCTGATCGTCGCCAATGACGTGGCCAACCCCAGCATCGGCTTCAACAGCGAGGAGAACGCCTGCAGCGTGATCGACCGCGACCTGCAGGCCACCGTTTTCACCCAGACCAGCAAGGGCAAGATCGCCCGCCAGCTGATCTCTTTCATCGCTTCACGACTGAACCAGGTTTAATCCCCATGCACGCTTTGCAAGCCAAGATCCTCGACCCGCGCATCGGCAGCGAATTCCCCCTGCCGCAGTACGCCACGCCCGGCTCCGCCGGCCTCGACCTGCGCGCCATGCTGCAGCAGGACACCGTACTGGAACCGGGCCAGACCTTGCTGATTCCCACCGGCCTGTCGGTCTACATCGGTGACCCGGGCCTGGCCGCACTGATCCTGCCGCGCTCGGGCCTGGGCCACAAGCACGGTATCGTCCTCGGCAACCTGGTGGGCCTGATCGATTCGGACTACCAGGGCGAACTGATGGTCTCCTGCTGGAACCGCGGCCAAAGCGCCTTCACCATCGCCGTCGGCGAACGCATCGCCCAACTGGTACTGGTACCGGTGGTCCAGGCGCACTTCGAACTGGTCCAGGAGTTCGACGAAACCCAGCGCGGTGCTGGCGGTTTCGGGCATTCGGGCAGCCATTGACCTACGCTGATCCTGGCCGGTGCCGAGAAACCGGCCAGGATGATTCGCGCGGCATTTCAGGATGAGTTTCGCGGAGGCGGTATTTGAAAGGCTTCAAGCGCAGTGCAAAGGCCGGCAACGGACCCGGACATCATGACCAGCCGTCTTCGAAAGAGGCCGCCCATCCACTGCTGCCAGGCCTGAAAATCGCGCTCGGCGGCGTGCTTCTGGCGGCCGCACTGCTCTGGTTCGGCGTACTGACCCCCACGCACCAGTTCTTTCGCTCGCAAATGGCGCAATCGGCCGGTGGCACGGCAGCGTCCAGGCTGAGCCAGGCCACCAACGACCTGATCGCCGAGACCGACGCCGCCGCGCTCAACCCTGCCCTGCTCAAGGCCCTGCAAAACCCGGACGGCAATGCCGTGAAGGCGGCGGAAAACAGCCTGCGCTACCTGCCCGGCCTGGTGGATGCGCAATTGAACCTGCGCGACGCCGCCCAGCCTCTCACCGATCGTGCGGCACCGCTCAATTTCTCGGCACTGGACCTGATCCGGCGCGCCGAGCGTGGCGTCAAACCCCCACCGGAAGCCTACAAGGTCGGCCAGCGCTGGCTGGTCTACAGCGTCGCGGCACTGCACGAGACAACGGACGCGCCAGTGGCTGGCACCCTGCTGCTGGTCTTCGACCTGCAACGGCTGCTGCAACCCCTGAGCTATTGGCAAGAGAACATCGGCTCGCTACACCTGACCCAGAGCATTCTCGGCAGCCCGGAGCAGGTGCTCGATCAGCGCGGCATCGGCGCCTCGACCGAAAGCTACCCACTCGGCACCGGCAACGGCAACTGGACACTGAAGTTCGTCCCGGGAACGGCCTTCCAGTTCGGCTATCCGCTCCAGATCTACGGCTTCCTGCTGCTGGCCATCGCGCTGGCGCTCGGCAGCGCCGCACTGGCGATCCGGCTGACCCACCGGCGCCTGCAACAGCGTCTCGACGACGATGCCCGACAGCTGGAACAACTGCTTCACGAACTCTCCAGCGGAAAAGCCGTCAAAGCCTTCAGTTTGAGCCTGCCGGCCCTGAATGGACTGGCGCAGGAACTGGCGCGCTTCTCCCAGCGCAACGCCCAGCCTGTCGCCACCACGGACCACACCGGCATTGACCCGGGCCAGACGACCAGCAGTGCCCCGGAGCCGATCCAGCCCGTCACCCACGGTGCCAACTGGACCGATCCGCTATTCCAAGGTGTCGACATCCTTGATATCGACATTCTCGACGAAAACCAGGACTTCCTGAGAACGGAGCACCCTCAACCCATGAACAGCACCGTACCGACCTTTCCAGACAGCATCTTCCGCGCCTACGACATCCGCGGCACCGTCCCGGAAACCCTGAACGGCGAGACCGCCTACTGGATCGGCCGCGCCATCGGCTCCCAGAGCCTGGCCCAGGGCGAACCGAATGTCTCGGTCGGCCGCGACGGCCGCCTGTCCGGCCCGGAACTGGTCCAGCAACTGATCCAGGGCCTGCATGACAGCGGCTGCCACGTCAGCGACGTCGGCCTGGTGCCGACCCCGGCCCTGTACTACGCGGCCAACGTGCTGGCGGGCAAGTCCGGGGTGATGCTGACCGGCAGCCACAACCCGTCGAACTACAACGGCTTCAAGATCATCATCGCCGGCGACACCCTGGCCAACGAACAGATCCAGGCCCTGCACACCCGCCTCAAGACCAACGACCTGAGCAGCGGCAAGGGCAGCATCGAGAAGGTCGAGATCCTCGACCGCTATTTCAGCCAGATCCGCGAGGACATCGTCCTGGCGAAAAAACTCAAGGTGGTGGTCGACTGCGGCAACGGCGCCGCCGGCGTGATCGCGCCCCGGTTGATTGAAGCGCTGGGCTGCGAGGTGATCCCGCTGTTCTGCGAAGTCGACGGCAACTTCCCGAACCACCACCCGGACCCGGGCAAGCCGGAAAACCTCGAGGACCTGATCGCCAAGGTCAAGGAAACCAACGCCGACGTGGGCCTGGCCTTCGATGGCGACGGCGACCGCGTGGGCGTGGTGACCAACACCGGCAGCATCGTGTTTCCCGACCGCCTGCTGATGCTGTTCGCCAAGGACGTGGTGTCACGCAACCCTGGCGCGGATATCATCTTCGACGTCAAATGCACCCGCCGCCTGACACCGCTGATCCAGGAATATGGCGGTCGCCCGGTCATGTGGAAAACCGGTCATTCGTTGATCAAGAAGAAAATGAAGCAGAGCGGTGCCCTGCTCGCCGGCGAGATGAGCGGCCATATCTTCTTCAAGGAACGCTGGTTCGGTTTCGACGACGGCATCTACAGCGCGGCACGCCTGCTGGAGATCCTCAGCCAGGAGAAATCCAGCGCCGAGGAGCTGTTCGCGACCTTCCCGAACGATATTTCCACGCCGGAGATCAACATTAATGTGACCGACGAGGGCAAATTCAGCATCATTGAAGCCCTGCACGACGCACAATGGGGCGATGCCAACCTGACCACCATCGACGGGGTCCGGGTCGACTACCCCAAAGGCTGGGGCCTGGTTCGCGCGTCCAACACCACACCGGTGCTGGTACTGCGCTTCGAGGCCGATACCGAGGACGAGCTGCAGCGTATCAAGGACGTGTTCCACGCCCAGCTCAAACGTGTTGCACCCGATCTCCAATTACCGTTCTGACATCCGGGCGGTGTAGAACACCGCCTGACCACTTGTTTCACCGGAGCCCTGAATGACCCTCGAACGCGAAGCCGCTGCCAACACCGCCAAGGTTCTTTCCGAAGCATTGCCCTACATCCGCCGATACGTCGGCAAGACGCTGGTGATCAAGTACGGCGGCAACGCTATGGAAAGCGAAGAGCTCAAGACCGGTTTCGCCCGCGATATCGTGCTGATGAAGGCCGTGGGCATCAACCCGGTGGTCGTGCACGGCGGCGGCCCGCAGATCGGCGACCTGCTCAAGCGCCTGTCCATCGAAAGCCATTTCGTCGACGGCATGCGCGTCACCGATGCGCAGACCATGGACGTGGTGGAAATGGTCCTCGGCGGCCAGGTGAACAAGAGCATCGTCAACCTGATCAACCGCCACGGCGGCAGCGCCATCGGCCTGACCGGCAAGGACGCGGAACTGATCCGGGCGAAGAAACTCACCGTCACCCGCCAGACCCCGGAGATGACCGCACCGGAAATCATCGACTACGGCCAGGTGGGTGAAGTGGTCGGGATCAACACCGACCTGCTGAACCTGCTGGTCAAGGGCGATTTCATTCCGGTGATCGCGCCGATCGGCGTCGGCGCCAACGGTGAGTCCTACAACATCAACGCCGACCTGGTGGCCGGCAAGATCGCCGAGGCGCTGAAGGCCGAGAAGCTGATGCTGCTGACCAACATCGCCGGCCTGCTGGACAAGGAAGGCAAGGTGCTGACCGGCCTGAGCACCGACCAGGTCAACGCGCTGATCGCCGACGGCACCATCTACGGTGGCATGCTGCCGAAGATCCAGTGTGCACTGGAAGCGGTCCAGGGCGGCGTGGGCAGCTCGCTGATCATCGACGGCCGGGTACCGAATGCGGTGCTGCTGGAGATCTTCACCGACACCGGCATGGGCACCCTGATCAGCAACCGCAAGCGTCACTGATCCGGACACCCCTAATGAAAAAGCCCCGCTCCGGGAAACCGGGCGGGGCTTTTTCATGGCCGAGATCTCAGCGCAACAACTGCTCGACCCGCGCCCGATCCGCAGCGAAGTCCTGCTGAACCCGGACCCGCGCCGCCTGATACCTGGCGATATCGGCCTTCATCCGCACCTGCTCGTCGCGCAGGCCGCCGAGCTGCGCCAGCAACTCGGGAGCAACCTCCTTGCCGGCACGCTCCTGCTCCGCCGCCTGGCCCTGCAGGCCCGCCTGCTGGGCCAGCAGCGCCTGGAGGTTGTTCTGCACGTTGGCAATCAGCGCATCCAGCTCGGCCAGCCTGCGGGCCTGGGCCTTGTCGACGTCCTCGACACTGGAATAGCGCTGCAGCAACTGGGCATTGGCATCCGCCTGGGCCTTCTCGGCCTGCTTGCGCTGCTGCTGTTCGGGCGTGAGCGCCGGAGCCACGGTCTGCACCACCCGGCCCTGCTGGTTCAGCACCTGGTAGCCCTTGCCGACGTACTCCGGCGGCACACCCTGGCGGTCCAGCACGGTGACGCCCTTGTCATCGACATACCGATAGAACAGCACCTCGTCCGCCTGTACGGCGAACGGGGCGCCAAGCGCCAGGGCCAGAAACAGGCAGACCGGGCGCAAGGGGAATCAGATCCCGTACTGCGCGCGGTAGGCCTCCACCGCGGGCAGGTGCTGCTTGAGCTGCTCGTCACCGGCGAGGAATTCCAGTACCTGGTTCAGCGAGACGATGCTCACCACCGGGATACCGAAATCGCGCTCGACTTCCTGGATCGCCGACAACTCGCCGTTGCCACGCTCCTGGCGATTCAGTGCGATCAGCACGCCCGCGGCCTTCGCGCCGTCCTGGGACTCGATGATCTGCATCACCTCACGGATCGCGGTGCCGGCGGTGATCACGTCGTCGATGATCAGCACATTGCCGGTCAGTGGCGCGCCCACCAGGTTGCCGCCTTCGCCATGGGCCTTGGCTTCCTTGCGGTTGAAGCACCAGGGCAGGTCGCGCTGGTGATGCTCGGCCAGGGCCACGGCGGTCGCGGCCGCCAGCGGGATACCCTTGTAGGCCGGGCCGAACAGTACGTCGAAGGGAATGCCGCTGTCGACGATCGCCGCGGCATAGAAACGCCCCAGCTGGGCCAGCGCGGAACCTGAGTTGAACAGGCCGGCATTGAAGAAGTACGGGCTGGTACGCCCCGACTTCAGGGTGAACTCACCGAAGCGCAAAACCCCGCGATCGATGGCAAAACGGATGAAATCGCGCTGATACGCCTGCATGAAAAAACCCCAAATACCACGAATTTAGCTAATTAGGTAGACCTCGGGTATCATACACGCACGTGATTTTTGGGGCCATTTATGCGGATCATCAGTGTGAACGTCAATGGTATTCAGGCTGCAGTCGAGCGCGGTTTGCTCAGTTGGCTGCAAGCCCAGAATGCCGACGTCATCTGCCTGCAGGACACCCGCGCCTCCGCCTTTGAACTGGATGATCCAGCCTTCCAACTGGATGGCTACTTCCTTTATGCCTGCGATGCCGAAGTCCCCGCCCAGGGTGGCGTGGCTCTGTACTCGCGGTTGCAACCGAAGGCCGTCATCAGCGGTCTCGGTTTCGAGACGGCGGACCGCTACGGGCGCTACCTGCAAGCCGATTTCGACAAGGTCAGCATCGCGACCTTGCTGCTTCCATCAGGGCAGAACGGCGATGAAGACTTGAACCAGAAGTTCAAGCTCATGGACGACTTCGCCCGCTATCTGGACAAGCAGCGGCGCAAACGTCGTGAATACATCTATTGCGGCTCGCTGTACGTGGCGCAACAGAAGCTCGACATCAAGAACTGGCGCGACAGCCAGCAGTCTCCGGGCTTCCTGGCTCCGGAACGGGCCTGGATGGACGAAATTCTCGGCAACATGGGCTATGTCGACGCCCTGCGCGAAGTCAGCCGTGAAGGTGACCAGTACAGCTGGTGGCCGGATAACGAACAAGCCGAGATGCTCAACCTCGGCTGGCGTTTCGACTACCAGATCCTGACGCCGGGTCTGCGTCGCTCCGTGCGCAGCGCCCGCCTGCCACGCCAGCCGCGCTTCTCGCAGCACGCGCCGCTGATCGTGGACTACGACTGGACGCTGACCATCTGAGCCAGTGAGACAGGGTCCCGGCGGGAACCTGGACAGCGCCCACAAAAAAGCCGACATCCTGTCGGCTTTTTTGCATCTGCTCGTACCGTTCAGTCAGCCAGGGCGGCGTTCTGCAATTCGAAAATCTCGCCCATGCCCTTCTTCGCCAGCTCCAGCATCGCATTCAGCTCTTCAGGCTGGAACGGCGCACCTTCGGCGGTGCCCTGCACTTCGATGAAACCGCCCGTGCTGGTCATCACCACGTTCAGGTCGGTTTCGGCAGCGGAGTCTTCCAGGTAGTCCAGGTCCAGCACCGGCTCGCCCTGGTACATGCCCACCGACACGGCGGCGATCATCTGCTTGAGCGGGTTACCGGCCTTGAGGCCACCGCGCTTCTTGATCACCTTCAGCGCGTCGGCCAGCGCCACCATGGAGCCGGTGATCGACGCCGTGCGGGTGCCGCCATCGGCCTGGATCACATCGCAGTCGACATACAGGGTGATGTCGCCGAGCTTGGACATGTCCAGCGCTGCGCGCAGCGAACGCCCGATCAGACGCTGGATCTCCAGGGTCCGGCCACCTTGCTTGCCACGGCTGGCTTCGCGCTGGGTGCGCTCACCGGTCGCCCGCGGCAACATGCCGTACTCGGCGGTCAGCCAACCCTGGCCCTGCCCCTTGAGGAAGCGCGGCACCCCATTCTCGACGCTGACCGTGCAGATCACTTTGGTGTCGCCGAACTCGACCAGTACAGATCCCTCGGCGTGTTTGGTGTAGTTGCGGGTGATGCGGATCGAGCGAAGCTGATCGGCGGCGCGACCACTTGGACGTTTCATCTGGGAATACCTGTACAGGGACGGAAATCTACCCGGCATTATAGAGGTCATGGCCGGCGCTGGGCACTTCTAAAAATCCAACAGCATACTTCCGGCTTCTACAACCCAACCACAGGGCAGGAGACCTTCGTCCTGCCCGCCACACTGCGCTACAATCCTGCGCCTTTGCTGCCAGTCGGCTTCAATCTACCCATCAGGCCCGCCCGACAACGTCGGCAGGCCCGAACAGCGAGGTACTTCCATGGTCCATAGCATGACCGCCTTCGCCCGTGTCGAAAGTGCCGGAACCCGGGGCACCCTGAGCTGGGAGCTGCGCTCGGTCAACAGCCGCTACCTGGAACCGCACCTGCGCCTGCCGGAATCGTTCCGCGACCTCGAGGGCGCCGTGCGCGAAGCCCTGCGCCAGGGCCTGTCCCGCGGCAAGCTGGAATGCACCCTGCGCTACACCGAGGAAACCGGCGGCCAGCCGCTGCAGATCGACCGCGAGCGCGCCACGCAACTGATCGCCGCCGCCGAGACCGTCGCCAGCCTGATCAAGCAGCCGGCTGCCCTGAACCCGCTGGAAGTCCTGGCCTGGCCCGGCGTGCTGGTGGCCGACGCCAGCGACCCGCAGGCCCTGAACAACCAGGCCCTGGCCCTGTTCGCCGACGGTTTGAAAGAACTCAGGAAAGGTCGCGAGCGCGAAGGTGCGGAACTGGCCCGCCTGATCAACGAGCGCCTGGCCGCGATCGAGGAAGATGTCGCCACCCTGCGCGAGCAGGTGCCGCAGATGCTCGCTACCCAGCGCCAGAAGATTCTCGACCGCTTCGCCGACATGCAGGCCGAACTGGACCCGCTGCGCCTGGAACAGGAAATGGTCCTGCTGGCGCAGAAGAGCGACGTCGCCGAAGAGCTCGACCGCCTGAGCACCCACATCATCGAAGTACGCCGGGTGCTCAAGTCCGGCGGTGCCGCCGGAAGGCGCCTGGACTTCCTGATGCAGGAGCTCAACCGCGAAGCCAACACCCTGGGCTCCAAGGCCTTCGACCCGCGCAGCACCGCCGCCGCGGTCAACCTCAAGGTGTTGATCGAACAGATGCGCGAACAAGTACAGAATATCGAGTAAGGCTACCCCGACATGACCCAAAGCACTGGCACCCTCTACATCATTTCCGCACCGTCGGGCGCAGGCAAGACCAGCCTGGTCAAGGCCCTGATCGACGCCCAGCCGCAGATCCGCGTGTCGGTCTCGCACACCACCCGCGCCATGCGCCCGGGCGAGACCAACGGAGTGAACTACCACTTCGTCGACCGCGCCGAGTTCGTGCGCCTGACCGAACAGGGCGACTTCCTCGAACAGGCCGAAGTCTTCGGCAACCTCTACGGCACCTCCCAGAGCAGCCTGCAGCAGACCCTCGACGCCGGCCACGACCTGATCCTGGAGATCGACTGGCAAGGCGCCCAGCAGGTCCGCCGGCAGATGCCCCAGGCCCGCTCGATCTTCATCCTGCCGCCGAGCCAGCAGGCCCTGCGCCAGCGCCTGAACAACCGCGGCCAGGACAGCGACGAAATCATCGAAGGCCGGATGCGCGAAGCGGTCAGCGAAATGAGCCACTACGTCGAGTACGATTTCCTGATCATCAACGACGATTTCGCCCACGCCCTGGACGATCTCAAGGCGATCTTCCGCGCCAACCGGCTGCAACAGCAGCCGCAGCAACAGCAGCATGCCGCCCTGTTGAGCGAGTTGCTGGCCTGAAACAAAGACTTTCCAAAAGCGTCGCAAGGGCTTTACATTGCACCTTGTGGCGCAACGGAATCTCTGCTGAAAAAAACAGCGCTTCCCTAATCGCTGGTGATTTTTTAAACTGTTGAGTCCGCTCGCCCATCCGGGCAGCCCGCCTACCGCATTTGCTACGAGGAACACCATGGCCCGCGTAACCGTTGAAGACTGCCTAGAACACGTGGATAACCGTTTCGAGCTGGTCATGCTCTCCACCAAGCGTGCTCGTCAACTGGCGACCGGCGGCAAAGAGCCGAAAGTGGCATGGGAAAACGACAAGCCTACCGTCGTTGCCCTGCGTGAAATCGCCGAAGGCCTGGTGAACTACGAAATGATCGCCAACGAGGAGATCGTCGAAGACGAACCTCTGTTCGCGGCTTTCGAGGACGAGTCCAACGAGGCCGTCTAAGCCTATGCCTGGTCGACGTAGCACGGCGCAGGGTACAAGGCTTCGGCCGGGGGAAACCTCATGCCGAGCATAGACGTCCTCGCCGATCGCTTATCGACCTACCTCGGTGCCGACCAGGTCAACCTGGTCCGCCGGGCGTACTTCTACGCCGAACAAGCCCACGACGGCCAGCGCCGTCGCAGCGGCGAAGCCTACGTCACGCACCCGCTGGCGGTGGCTAGCATTCTTGCCGACATGCACATGGACCATCAGAGCCTGATGGCCGCGATGCTGCATGACGTGATCGAAGACACCGGGATCGCCAAGGAAGCGCTGCAGGCGCAGTTCGGCGAGACCGTGGCCGAACTGGTCGACGGGGTCAGCAAGCTGACCCAGATGAACTTCGAGACCAAGGCCGAAGCCCAGGCGGAAAACTTCCAGAAGATGGCCATGGCCATGGCCCGCGATATCCGCGTGATCCTGGTCAAGCTCGCCGACCGCCTGCACAACATGCGCACACTGGAAGTGCTGTCCGGGGAAAAACGCCGGCGCATCGCCAAGGAAACCCTCGAGATCTACGCGCCCATCGCCAACCGCCTGGGCATGCACGCGGTGCGTATCGAGTTCGAGGACCTGGGCTTCAAGGCCATGCACCCGATGCGCTCGGCGCGCATCTACCAGGCGGTCAAGCGCGCCCGCGGCAACCGCAAGGAAATCGTCAACAAGATCGAGGAATCCTTGAGCCACTGCCTGGCGGTGGACGGTATCCAGGGCGAAGTCAGCGGCCGGCAGAAACACCTCTACGGCATCTACAAGAAGATGCGCGGCAAGCGCAGGGCCTTCAACGAGATCATGGACGTCTATGCGTTCCGGGTCATCGTCGACAAGGTCGACACCTGCTATCGCGTGCTCGGCGCCGTGCACAACCTGTACAAGCCGCTGCCCGGCCGTTTCAAGGACTACATCGCGATTCCCAAGGCCAACGGCTACCAGTCGCTGCATACCACGCTGTTCGGCATGCACGGCGTACCGATCGAGATCCAGATCCGCACCCGCGAAATGGAAGAGATGGCCAACAACGGCATCGCCGCCCACTGGCTGTACAAGTCCAGCGGCGACGAGCAGCCCAAGGGCACCCATGCCCGCGCCCGCCAGTGGGTCAAGGGCGTGCTGGAGATGCAGCAACGCGCGGGCAACTCCCTGGAATTCATCGAGAGCGTGAAGATCGACCTGTTCCCGGACGAGGTCTACGTGTTCACGCCCAAGGGCCGGATCATGGAGCTGCCCAAGGGCTCCACGGCGGTCGACTTCGCCTACGCGGTGCACACCGACGTGGGCAACAGCTGTATTGCCTGTCGGATCAATCGCCGTCTCGCCCCGCTGTCCGAACCGCTGCAAAGTGGCTCCACGGTCGAGATCGTCAGCGCCCCCGGCGCCCGGCCGAACCCGGCATGGCTCAACTTCGTGGTCACCGGCAAGGCCCGTACCCATATCCGCCACGCCCTGAAGCTGCAACGCCGCTCGGAATCCATCGCCCTCGGCGAGCGCCTGCTGAACAAGGTGCTCAACGGTTTCGACAGTGCCCTGGACAGGATTCCGGCCGAGCGCGTGCAATCGATCCTCCACGAGTACCGCCTGGAGTTGATCGAGGACCTGCTCGAGGACATCGGCCTGGGCAACCGCATGGCCTACGTGGTGGCCCGACGCATGCTGGGCGAGGGCGAACAGCTGCCGAGCCCCGAGGGCCCGCTGGCGATTCGCGGCACCGAAGGCCTGGTGCTCAGCTATGCCAAGTGCTGCACGCCGATTCCGGGCGACCCGATCGTCGGCCACCTGTCGGCGGGCAAGGGCATGGTCGTGCACCTGGAAAACTGTCGCAATATCAGCGAAATCCGCCACAACCCGGAAAAATGCATCCAGCTCTCCTGGGCCAAGGATGTCACCGGCGAATTCAACGTCGAGCTGCGCGTCGAACTGGAACACCAGCGCGGCCTGATCGCCCTGCTGGCCAGCAGCGTCAACGCGGCCGACGGCAATATCGAGAAGATCAGCATGGACGAACGCGATGGTCGCATCAGCGTGGTCCAACTGGTGGTCAGCGTGCACGACCGCGTGCACCTGGCCCGGGTGATCAAGAAACTGCGCGCCCTGGCCGGAGTGATCCGCATCACCCGCATGCGTGCGTAGCCTCCCGCGGCCGGACATTACAAGGAGTCATTCATGACCAAGAGCGTTATCAGCACCGACAAGGCCCCTGCCGCCATCGGCACCTACTCCCAGGCGATCAAGGCCGGCAACACCGTGTACATGTCCGGCCAGATTCCCCTGGACCCCAGGACCATGGAACTGGTGGAAGGCTTCGAGGCCCAGACCGTGCAGGTGTTCGAGAACCTCAAGGCCGTGGCCGAAGCCGCCGGCGGCTCGTTCCGGGACATCGTCAAGCTGAACATCTTTCTCACCGACCTGAGCCACTTCGCCAAGGTCAACGAGATCATGGGCAAGTACTTCGAACAGCCGTACCCGGCGCGAGCCGCCATCGGCGTTGCCTCGCTGCCACGCGGCGCGCAAGTCGAGATGGACGCCGTCCTGGTCATCGAATAAGCCCCCGGAACCACACCGCACTGCCTGGCGCGACCCCCGACAGCGCGCCAGCCTCGCCTGCAAGGATTTCACCATGCGCAAAGCGCTAGCCCTCCCGCTGTTCGCCCTCCTGCTTGGCGGTTGCGCCAGCGATCCCGCCAAATATGACGTCAGCGGCACCTGGATCAACCAGGCCGCCATCGACGCGGCCGTGAAAAAGGGCAGCCTGCGCGAAGCCCTGGCCACTTATGGGCCGAACCTGGAGTGGAGTGTCGACACCCGCACCGGCCAGGCCAAATACAGCAACGGTTTCGAGCGCCCTGAAGGGCAAGTGCGTGCCGATGGCAAGCAGTGGCATGTCGACTTCTATGGCAGCGCCGGCACCTCGCTGGCCCGCGACGGCAAGGAGCTGATCCAGGGCGCCAGCGATTACGAGCCCGAGCAGCCGTTCGTCCGCGCCCCGACCGAACTGCCGGCCAACGCCCCGGTCGGTGCCAGCTTCGAGCAGGCGCTGTATTCGGCGTTCATGGGCGGCGACTGGAAAATCGCCAGTGGCCCGGGTGAAGGCAGCGAGGTGAAATTCCTTCCGGACGGACGCCTCGAAGGTTTGCCGGGCGCCGACCGCTACGCCTTGTGCCTGGCGGGCGACTGCGCCTCGATGAGCGGCGACAACGACAGCATCTGGCTGCAGCAGGGCGACCGCGGCAATGCCTGGATCTTCGTCCGCAAGGGCAAGCAACTGGAGATCTTCCAGGCGCTGAACTCGGCGGCCGCCGACGAGAAGCCACAGCTCTATCCCGGCAATCGCCAGTGGCTACTGGAAAAGTGACAACACCGTTCCTGTAGGAGCCCGACTTGCCGACGAAGACGCACTCAAGGCCTGGCAAGCCAGGCTCCTGTGGGAGCGGGCTTGCCGACGAAGCTTTCAGCGCCCTTCGAGAATCGCCGCATACCCCTCGCGATAACTGGGATAACGCGGAACCCAGCCCAGCGCCCGTGCCCGGGCGTTGCTGCAACGCTTGCTGCCAGTACGACGCACGCTGGCCTCGGCATCCCATTCGGTGACCCCCAGGTATTCGCGCAACCAGGCCACCACCTCGGCCAACGGAGCTGGCGCATCATCGACACCGATGTAGCAATCCTCCAGCACCCGGCCCGCCCGATCGGCCTCCAGCAGGAATGCCAGCAACCCGGCCGCGTCGTCGGCATGAATGCGATTGCCGTAGAGCGGTGGCTCGACAGCCACCCGATAACCCCGGCGCACCTGAGTCAGCAGCCACTCGCGGCCCGGCCCGTAGATCCCGGTCAGGCGCACCCGGCTCGCCGCAATGCCACTGTCGAGTGCCAGTTGCTCGGCCTCGAGCATCAATCGCCCGGAGTAACCCTCGGCTTCGGTCGCCGACGTTTCATCCACCCACTCGCCCTGCTGCTGCACGTAGACGCTGCTGCTGGAGACGAACAACAGCCGCCGCGGCCGCTGCCCGGACTCCCCGAGCCAGCCCAGGACATGCCGCAGACCGTCGACATAGGCCGCCCGATAGCCGGCCTCGTCGTGCTCGGTCGCCGCCGCGCAATACACCACATAGTCCAGTGAACCGGTCGGCCAGCCCGCAGGGCGCTGCGCACTGAACAGATCGCCCGCCACCCCCTGCACGCCCTCCGGCAGACGGGAAATCGAGCGGCGCAGACCGTAGACCTGCCAGCCCCGGCCCAGCAGTTGGCTGGCCAGGCGAGAACCGACATCCCCGCAGCCGGCAATCAGAACAGAAGGAGCGGACATCGGAAACCTCCACGCAAAGGGCCACAGCCTAGCGTCAGGAATGGACGAACGGCCAGCAATCGAAGAAAAAAAGATACTCTATTACTTCTGTTAACAAGAATTACTTGCAATAATGACCACCCATTTGTTCTCGGCCCAACGAGGCCTGGAAGGACAAGACCCACTTTTACTTCGCTCAGGTCCGGCCAGCATGACACGCATTCACTCCTCCGCCTCGCCAACCCAGTTCCACAGCCCGTCGCGCGTCTGGCGCTCGGTGGCAGCGGTGCTGTTCAGCCTGTTGCTGGCCCCGACCGCCGCATTCGCCGATGAGCCGACCAACCACGCCGCACCGGCCGCCACCGCAGCAGCACCGGCCGCGACCGCGCCGATCGCGGCCGACCAGGCCCCCGTGGAGAACGCCGCCCCGGCCGAGGCCTCCGATGCCGACGCACTGCCAGCCGAAGGCAACAGCCTGGGCATGTCCCACGACCTGTCTCCGTGGGGCATGTACCAGAACGCCGACATCATCGTGAAGCTGGTCATGATCGGCCTGGCCATCGCCTCGATCATCACCTGGACCATCTGGATCGCCAAGGGCTTCGAACTGCTGGGCGCCAAGCGTCGCCTGCGCGGTGAAATCGCCAGCCTGAAGAAAGCTGTCACTCTCAAGGACGCCAGCGCCACCGCCGCCAAGGAAGGTACCCTGGCCAACCTGCTGGTGCACGATGCCCTCGAGGAAATGCGTCTGTCGGCCAACAGCCGCGAGAAGGAAGGTATCAAGGAACGCGTCAGCTTCCGCCTGGAGCGACTGGTGGCCGCCTGCGGCCGCAACATGAGCAGCGGCACCGGCGTACTGGCCACCATCGGCTCCACCGCACCGTTCGTCGGTCTGTTCGGTACCGTATGGGGCATCATGAACAGCTTCATCGGCATCGCCAAGACCCAGACCACCAACCTCGCCGTGGTTGCCCCGGGTATCGCCGAAGCCCTGCTGGCGACTGCCCTCGGCCTGGTCGCCGCCATTCCGGCGGTGGTCATCTACAACGTCTTCGCCCGCTCCATCGCCGGCTACAAGGCCCAGGTTTCCGACGCTTCGGCCCAGGTTCTGCTGCTGGTCAGCCGTGACCTGGACCACCTGCCGTCCGAGCGCGCCAGCCAGCCGCACATGGTCAAGGTAGGTTAATCCGCCATGGGTCTGCATTTGAAGGAAGGCGCGGACGACGAGCTGTCCGAGAACCACGAAATCAACGTCACGCCGTTCATCGACGTGATGCTGGTACTGCTGATCATCTTCATGGTGGCGGCGCCCCTCGCCACCGTGGACATCAAGGTTGACCTGCCGGCCTCGACCGCCAAGCCGTCGCCACGGCCCGAGAAACCGGTGTTCCTCAGCGTCAAGGCCGACCAGAAGCTGTTCCTCGGCGAGGAAGAGGTCAAGGCCGAGTCCCTGGGCCCGGCCCTGGACGCCAAGACCCATGGCAAGAAGGACACCACCATCTTCTTCCAGGCCGACAAGGGTGTGGACTACGGCGACCTGATGCACGTCATGGACGCGCTGCGCGCGGCCGGTTACCTGAAGGTCGGCCTGGTCGGACTTGAGACGGCAGCCAAGAAATGATCACGACGCGCCAAAAACTGACGCGTTACGGCGGTAGCCTGGCCCTGGTGCTGGGCGTTCACGCGGTGGCGATCCTCGCCGCCCTGAACTGGTCGGTGTCCAAGCCGATCGAACTGCCGCCGCAGGCGATGATGGTCGAGCTGGCCCCGCTGCCGCCCGCGCCGCCCCCACCGGCCCCGCCCAAGGTGGTGACCCCGCCGAAGCCGCCGGAGCCGGAGGAAGAGCTGCCGCTGCCGAAGCTGGCCGAGGCACCGAAACCGACGATCTCGGTCCCCAAGCCGGTCAAGCCCAAACCCAAGCCACAGCCGCCCAAGCCGGAAGTGAAGAAGGAACCGGAGAAGGAAAAGCCCAAGGAAGAGGAGAAACCTTCCGAGGAGCCGCCGACCACCCGCCCGCCGGAGAAATCCGCGGCGCCGGCACCGGGCCCATCGCCCCAGCAGCTCGCTGCCAAGGCCAGCTGGGAAGGCACCCTGCTGGCGCACCTGGGCAAGTACAAGAAGTACCCGCCTGCCGCCCAGTCGCGCGGCAAGGAAGGCCTGAACCGTCTGCGCTTCGTCGTCGACGCCGAAGGCAAGGTGCTCTCGTACGAACTGGTGGGCCGTTCGGGCAACGCCGACCTGGACCGGGCCACCCTGGAAATGATCCGTCGTGCCCAGCCGCTGCCCAAGCCGCCGGCCGACATGCTGACCAACGGCAGCATCGAGATCGTTGCGCCCTTCGTCTACTCGATCGACAAGCGCAACCGCTAGCCCTTCCCGAATCCCACGCAACCCGTGGGATTCTTCCTTTTTTCATATAGAAACTGACAGCGGCTTTGGCTCGCCCCTTGTGGGAGCGGGCTTCCACAGTGCCTCCCTGCCGCCCCCTCCGATCGACATTGACGACAATCTTCACCAAACCTTCACCTGATAACGTGCGTCTATCGATTGCAGCCGTTATGCTTGGTTGGCAACTTCATGGACGCCCACTATGACCCTGACAGAATTACGCTACATCGTTACCCTCGCCCAAGAGCAGCACTTCGGCCACGCGGCCGAGCGCTGCCATGTCAGCCAGCCGACGCTGTCAGTGGGCGTGAAGAAGCTGGAAGACGAGCTGGGCGTACTGATTTTCGAGCGCAGCAAGAGTGCCGTGCGCCTGACGCCGGTTGGCGAAAGCATCGTGGCCCAGGCCCAGAAGGTCCTGGAACAGGCCCAGGGCATCCGTGAGCTGGCCCAGGCCGGGAAGAACCAGCTGACCGCGCCGCTGAAGGTCGGCGCGATCTACACCGTCGGCCCGTACCTGTTCCCGCACCTGATCCCGCAACTGCACCGGGTCGCCCCGCAGATGCCGTTGTACATCGAGGAAAACTTCACCCACGTGCTGCGCGACAAGCTGCGCAACGGCGAACTGGACGCGGTGATCATCGCCCTGCCGTTCAACGAGGCCGATGTGCTGACCCTGCCGCTGTACGACGAGCCGTTCTACGTGCTGATGCCGGCCACGCACCCCTGGACCCGCAAGGAAACCATCGACAGTACCCTGCTCAACGACAAGAGCCTGCTGCTGCTCGGCGAAGGCCACTGCTTCCGCGACCAGGTCCTCGAAGCCTGCCCGACCCTGGGCAAGGGCACCGAAGCGTCCAAGCACACCACGGTCGAGTCCAGTTCGCTGGAAACCATCCGCCACATGGTGGCCTCGGGCCTGGGCGTATCGGTACTGCCGCTGTCGGCCGTGGACAGCCATCACTATGCGCCCGGCGTCATCGAGGTGCGTCCGCTGACGCCGCCGACACCGTTCCGCACCGTGGCCATCGCCTGGCGCGCCAGCTTCCCGCGACCCAAGGCGATCGAGATCCTCGCCGATTCGATCCGCCTGTGCTCGGTGGCCAAGCCGCCCGTTGCGAGCTGAATGCCGTGACCGAGCTGTCGCAGGTCTCAGTCACGGCACTCAAGGGTGTCGGCGAAGCCATGGCCGAGAAACTGGCCAGGGTCGGCCTGGAAACCATCCAGGATGTACTGTTCCACCTGCCCCTGCGCTACCAGGACCGCACCCGCGTGGTTCCCATCGGCGCCCTGCGCCCCGGCCAGGACGCGGTGATCGAGGGCGTGGTCAGCGGCGCCGATGTGGTCATGGGCAAGCGCCGCAGCCTGCTGGTGCGCCTCAATGACGGCACCGGCAGCCTGAGCCTGCGCTTCTACCACTTCAGCAACGCCCAGAAGGAAGGCCTCAAGCGCGGCACCCATGTGCGCTGCTACGGTGAGGCCCGCCCCGGCGCTTCGGGGCTGGAAATCTACCACCCGGAATACCGCGCGCTGACCGGCGACGAGCCACCGCCGGTGGACCAGACCCTGACGCCGATCTACCCGCTGACCGAGGGCCTGACCCAGCAACGCCTGCGCCTGCTGAGCCAGCAGAGCCTGGCCATGCTCGGCCCGCGCAGCCTGCCGGACTGGCTGCCGCGGGAGTTGGCCAGCGACTACCAGCTGGCACCGCTGGACGATGCGATCCGTTACCTGCACCAGCCGCCGGCCGATGCCGACGTCGAGGAACTCGCCCTCGGTCACCACTGGGCCCAGCATCGGCTGGCCTTCGAAGAATTGCTCACTCACCAACTGTCCCAGCAGCGCCTGCGCGAAAGCCTGCGGGCCCTGCGTGCCCCGGCGCTACCGAAAGCGCGCAGGCTGCCCGCACAGTTTCTCGCCAACCTCGGTTTCCCGCCGACCGGCGCCCAGCAGCGGGTGGGCAACGAGGTCGCCTATGACCTCAGCCAGCCCGAGCCGATGTTGCGACTGATCCAGGGCGATGTCGGCGCGGGCAAGACCGTAGTCGCCGCCCTGGCCGCCCTGCAGGCGCTGGAAGCCGGCTACCAGGTGGCGCTGATGGCGCCGACCGAGATTCTTGCCGAGCAGCATTTCATCAATTTCCAGCGCTGGCTGGCACCGCTGGGCATCGAAACCGCCTGGCTGGCCGGCAAGCTCAAGGGCAAGGCCCGCGCCAACGCCCTCGAACAGATCGCCAACGGTACACCGATGGTGGTCGGCACCCACGCCCTGTTCCAGGACGAAGTGCAGTTCAGGAACCTGGCCCTGGTGATCATCGACGAGCAGCACCGCTTCGGCGTCCAGCAGCGCCTGGCGTTGCGCCAGAAAGGCGTTGGCGGGCAGATGTGCCCGCACCAGCTGATCATGACCGCCACACCGATCCCGCGCACGCTGGCGATGAGCGCCTACGCCGATCTCGACACCTCGATCCTCGACGAACTGCCACCCGGCCGGACGCCGGTGAACACCGTGCTGGTCGCCGACAGCCGGCGCTTCGAGGTGGTGGAGCGGGTCCGCGCCGCCTGCGCCGAAGGGCGGCAGGCCTACTGGGTCTGCACGCTGATCGAGGAGTCCGAGGAACTGACCTGCCAGGCCGCCGAGACCACCTTCGAAGAGCTGACCGCCGCCCTCGGCGAACTGCGGGTCGGGCTGATCCACGGGCGCATGAAAGCCGCGGAGAAAGCCGCGGTGATGGCCGAATTCAAGGTCGGCAACCTGCAACTGCTGGTCGCCACCACGGTGATCGAAGTCGGTGTCGACGTGCCCAACGCCAGCCTGATGATCATCGAGAACCCCGAACGCCTGGGCCTGGCGCAGTTGCACCAGTTGCGCGGTCGGGTCGGTCGCGGCAGCGCCGTCAGCCACTGCGTGATGCTCTACCACCCGCCACTGTCGCAGATCGGCCGCCAGCGCCTGGGGATCATGCGCGAGACCAACGATGGCTTCGTCATCGCCGAAAAGGACCTGGAGCTGCGCGGTCCCGGGGAAATGCTCGGCACTCGCCAGACCGGGCTGCTGCAGTTCAAGGTCGCCGACCTGATGCGCGACGCCGACCTGCTTCCGGCCGTGCGCGATGCGGCTCAAGCCCTGCTGGCACGCTGGCCGCAGCACGTCAGCCCGCTGCTGGAACGCTGGCTGCGCCACGGCCAACAATACGGCCAAGTGTGATAGACCTCACATTTCGTGGACCAATGACCGGGACAAGCTGGTTATACTGCTGAAATTGTAGGAAGCCGGATACAGACCATGACTGAAGTTGCCCTCATCGATGCAACCCCGCACACCCCGTCTGTGGTTCGAATGCTGCTCGACAAGCTCGCCATCAACTACCGTGAAGTCACCGACTCCCCGAGTCTGCCGGCGGCGCGCAAGGTTCAGGCGGTGCTGCTCGATGACGCAGTCGGTGCGCTCATGGTGCTGTTCCCGCAGAACCAACTGCTCGACCTCAACCGCCTGGCCGAACTCACCGGTCGGCGCCTGACGGCGGTGTCGACCGAACGCCTGGAGCGCATGCTCGGCAAGCACAGCCTGCACCTGTTGCCCGGCCTGCCGGCGCTGACCAGTTCGCCCTGCCTGTACGAAGAACAGCTGCTGCGCGAGCCGAGCCTGCTGATCAACTCCGGCGAAACCGGCCTGCTGCTGGAAATCGCCACCGACGACTTCAGGAGCATGCTTACCAAGGCCAGCGCCGCCAGCTTCGGCGAAGCCCTGGGCAACATTCGTCCGAACCTCGACCGTCCGGACGACGATCGCAAGGAAATCACCCAGGCGGTCCAGGTATTTACCGCCCGGCGCATCCAGCAGCGCCTGGAAGCGACCATCGAGATTCCACCGCTGGCGGAGACTGCGCAGAAGATCATCAAGCTGCGGGTCGACCCTGACGCAACCATCGACGACATCACCGGCGTGGTCGAGACCGACCCGGCCCTGGCCGCCCAGGTGGTGAGCTGGGCAGCGTCACCGTACTACGCCTCGCCGGGCAAGATCCGCTCGGTGGAAGACGCGATCGTACGGGTGCTGGGTTTCGACCTGGTGATCAACCTGGCGCTCGGCCTGGCCCTGGGCAAGACCCTGAGCCTGCCCAAGGACCAGCCACAGCACAGCACGCCGTACTGGCAGCAATCGATCTACACCGCCGCGGTGATCGAGGGCCTGACCCGCGCCATGCCGCGCACCCAGCGCCCGGAAGCCGGCCTGACCTACCTGGCCGGCCTGCTGCACAACTTCGGCTACCTGCTGCTGGCCCACGTGTTCCCGCCGCATTTCTCGCTGATCTGCCGGCACCTGGAGGTCAACCCGCACCTGTGCCACAGCTATGTCGAGCAGCATCTGCTGGGTATCAGCCGCGAGCAGATCGGCGCCTGGCTGATGCGCTACTGGGACATGCCGGACGAACTGGCCACCGCCCTGCGCTTCCAGCACGACCCGCACTACGATGGCGTGTATGCCGAGTATCCGAACCTGGTGTGCCTGGCGGTGCGCCTGCTGCGCAGCCGCAACATCGGTTCCGGGCCGGACGAAGAAATCCCCGACGCCCTGCTCGATCGCCTGGGCCTGAGCCGCGACAAGGCCGAGGACGTGGTGAACAAGGTGCTCGAAGCCGAAGTACTGCTGCGCGAACTGGCTTCGCAGTTCAGCCAGCACTGAATCCCCCGACGACTGCAGACCCGGACACCGATCGTTCCCACGCTCGGCGTCCGCTCTTGTGACGCACAGCGTCACGGGCTGTATTCCCACGCGGAGCGTGGGAACGATCAAGAGAGGTGACGCTTCAGGCCTTCTTTTTCTTCGGCTTGAGGTACTTGGTCAGCCCCTGGAACCAGATCACCAGGGCCGGATTGCCCTTGATCTGGATCGACTTGTCCTGAATCCCCGTCATGAACGCCAGTTGCTTGTTCTTCGCCTGCAACGTGGCGAAGCCGTACGCGGCATCCTTGAAGCCGATGGCGAACGCCGGCTCCGGATGGGTTCCGGACTTGCTGCTGATACGCAGGTCCCTGACGATGAAGTGACGGGCGATCCTGCCGTCCAGGGTCTGCAGCTGGAACACCAGCGCCTTGTCGGCCAGTTGCTGCTGGAACGCGGGGTTATTGCGACTGGCCCGGGCCATCAGCAGGCCCATCGCCCAGAGAAGAAAACGGAATTTCATGCACAACGCCTCGGCAGAAAAATGAAAGGGCCGGCGCAGTGTAGCGGTTTGTTCGAAGAACGCCACCGATCTCCTTGTTTGCAAGAAGATCGGCTGGCGTTTGCCACTTATATCAGCACGTTCGTGACCAGGCAGTCACTCAGACGTTCGGGCAAGGGACCGGAGCCCAGTCGCCCAGGTCCGGGTTCTTGCACATGCTGTTGACCTGCGACTGGCCGGCGGTGGCGACTTCCTGGCTCGCCGCTTTCTTGGCATTGGCGTCCTGCAGGGTCTTCTCGGTGGCGACCGCTTCGCTCGGCACCGTCGGCAGCTGCTTCTTGGCGACCTTCACGGGCGGCTTCTTGCCCTTGGTCTTGGCGGTGGTCGGTGCGACCACCGGATCGGTATCCGCGGTCGCCACGGTGACCACGTCGGTGCGCTGCACACCCACCTGGCGAAGGTCCTGCTCGTAGGCCTGGGTGTAGTTGTTCAGGTCTTCGGCGTTGCGACCGTTGACCGCGACGATCAGGTCATTGGACTCCTTCAGGCCGGCGACGATTTCCGCCAGGCGCTTGCGACCTTCGGCATCGCCGATGGTCTTGGCCTTGCGGGCCGAGACCAGGTTGGCGAACTCACGCTGGTAGCAGCTCTGCGAAGCACGGGCATAAGCCGTGTTGCGATCCATCTCGGCCGCGCTCTTGCTGATGTCGCCGGCATAGGAGCTGATGCGCTGCTTGTCGTCGGCGATCTGCTTCTGCTTCTCGGTGTAGTAGCCCGCCGCACCACCGGCCAGCGCGCCGCCCGCGGCGCCAATGGCGGCGTTACGGCCGCGCTTGCTCGAATCGTCGCCGGTCAGCGCGCCGAGCGCGGCGCCGCCCAGGGCACCGAGCACCGCACCGGTGGCGATGGAGCGGGTCATGTCCGAATCGGTGGCACGCAGGTGCTGCACCGGCTCGTAGCAGGTCGGGTAGTACTCGACCTTGGTGCTGGCGCCGACCTTGGAGGTTGGCGAGGTGGCGCAACCGCCCATCAGCACGGTGCTGAATCCGGCGGCAACCCACAGCGCGGCGCGGCACCGCGAGGTTGAAACAAGGGGTTTGCTGGAGAAAATCATGTTCATGTTTCCTTTCTTGGTTTGACTTGGCCGATGCGGCACCTACCGCCCGGATCCCCTCTACACTCGCCGGATTCCCAACACTCAGGGCTTCTGGGCGTTGGATGCGAGTAACGCTTTCAAGATCGTCGCCGGGTCGGCCCGCTGCTGCTTGCGATAATCGCCGACATGACGAACGAACAGGGTCGCCCGTGCCACCAGGCTGTTGCCGAGCACGGGTTTGCGACTGAGTTCTTCCTTGACCCGCTGGAACTGCGCCTGGATCACCGCATCGGTGTACCGCGTGGCCGTTGCCAGGTTGTCGATGTAGATCGCCACCGCGCCGTCCAGCGCGCTGGTGCCGTTGTCGATGGCGGTGGCGAACAGCGCGGCGCTGGCCTCGTCCTTGGCGTCGACGGCCTGCTGGCGGCTCTTCTTCAGGTTGGTCAGGCGGATGTTGTAGTTGTTGACGGTTTCGGCCACCAGCGCCGCCGACTGGATCAGGTTGCCGGCCGCTTCCTCGCGCTGGCGGGCGATCAGCGAGACGTTGCGCTTGAGCTCTTCGTTCACCAGCCCCAGTTCGGCCTGCAGCCGCGGGTCGGTGGTGCCGGAAATGATGCTGTCCAGGCGCTTGGTCGGATCCTGGACGTCGTCGATGGCATCGGTCAGGGCAGCCAGGCGGCCCTCCTTCTGCCACTGCTCGAACAGCTCCTTGTAGCGCGAGCGCGGCGCCGACAGCGCGCCGATGGCGACCCGGAAACCGGTGGTCTCGTTGCTCTGCTCGGTACCATCGGCGGCGAACAGCGGGTACTCGCGGCGCATGCCGGTGAACAGCGTGCCCTCGCCTTCCAGGTAGTTGCCACCCTTGACCACGAAGCCGCCGTAGGCGCCCTGGCGGCGCCCGGCATGAACCAGCTGGAACGACTCCTGGACCATCTGCGCAGCGTTGCCGATCACGTCGAACAGGCCGATCGGGTTCGGCAGCTTGGTGCCCACCGGCATCAGCCGTGGCGCCTGGCCGGTGCCGCCGGCGACCTGGTTGAACACCGCATAGTCGGACAGCGGGCCGTCCGTGTCACTGCCCGGCTGCCGGCGCGGGAACAACCGGCCTTCCAGTTCCTGGCGGCTGACCGCCTGGGCACCGCGGGCGGCGTACTCCCACTCGACCTCGGTCGGCAGGCGAACGAAACCGGCGCCACCGTCCTCGGCCGAGCGGCCACGACCGCTGACCGGCAGCCGGTCACGGTGGTACTTCATCAGCCAGGCACTGTAGACCGCGGAGAAACGCTCGGCATCGAAGCGCGACACCTTGACCTTGGGCAGGCGCCCGGCAATCCCCTCGGGCGCTTCGCAGGCCGGGGCCGGTTCGCCACTGGCCAGCGAGGGCGCCTGGGACATGACCAGTGCGTACTGGCGCGCCGTCACCGGGTACTTGCCCATGAAATAGAACATCGGTTTCAACGGCGAGTCGGCATCGGTCTTGGGCAGGGCCGGCGAGATCGCCTTCTGCCAATCGGCAGGCAGGTCCTTGAGGGTGAACTGGCCATTGATGAAGTCCCGGCGGTAACCGGAAATGAACGACTGCTTGTAGCCCGGTTCGTCTTCGCTGAACGGGTAGCCGAGGCTGATCTCGCGGTCGTCCAGGGTGCCTTGGGCGAGAATGTAGACGTAGCGGAACACCATCTCGCCATCGCACGGCAGCGGCAGGCTGATATCGCCGCTCAGCGGCTTGGGGTTGTCCAGTTTGTTGGTGTCGTCGTCGGCCCACGCCAGGCCGCCTGCCCCCAGAGAAGCAAGGCCCAGGGAGCCGATCAACACCATGAAGGCCGCGCTGCGCAGCTTAAACATCTCTGATTCCTTCCGAAGCTTCTATCTGTGCCACTCGCCAGCCACCGAGGGCCGCAGCCAGAGCACAGACCGCCAACACCGAAAAAAGTGCCAGCATGTAATGGCGCCCTAGCAACTGGCTGGCGTATTCGCCGGCCACCTGCACGAACAGATGATTCAGGCCCTGCTCCGCGACGACGTACAACAGCACACTCAAGCCGGCGGCGAACAACCCGCTGTAGAGCGCCTGCAGCACCACGAACAGCAACAGGGCGCCGGTGCCCAGGCCGAGCAGGCGCAGCACCGACAGCTCGCGGCGCTTGCGCTCGACCGCCGCCAGCGCGCCGGCGAAGATCGCCGCGAAGGCCCCGGCCAGGGCCAGGGTGGCGATGATCCAGAATACGATGGACAGGTTGCGACTCAGCGACTGCACCTGGGCGATGGTCTGGGCCTGTGTCGAGACCAGCAGGCCACGTTCGGCGAAATAGCGGCGCAGCGGCTCGACGTCGTCAAGTTCGCGGGCGTACAGCCGGAAGGCCGGATACACCCGCTGCGCGGCGGAACCGGCCGGCTCGCCGCTCCAGCCGAGCATCGGCACACCACGGCCATCGCGATAATCCTCGGCAGCCTCCAGCAGCGCCAGCGGGGCGAACAGCGCATCGCGACCGAAGGCCTCCAGCGGCAGCACCGCCTGCACCTGGATCTGCGTGTGCTGGCTTTCCACCCGGCCGGCCACCTGACGCCCGAAGGACACTTCGAGCCAGTCACCGGCCTTGACCCCGAGCTTTTCCGCCGCGGTATGGCTCAACAGCATCGCCGCCAGCCCGGTCGGCGCCGGCAGGCCGCCGAGCAACGGGTCGCCTTCGGCGGTCGGCAGCATCTCGACGTTCAACGCCGGGCCCTGGCGACTGATCGACAGGTCGGCGGTCGCGGCGATCTGCCGGGTGCGCGGCAGGGCGAACGCCACGTCGTCGCGGCGCCCCAACTCGGCGATGTAGGCCGCGCCGAAGCGCCCGCCACCCAGGGGAATGATCTCGCGCACCAGCGGATCACGCTCCAGGCGCTCGGTCAGGCTGCTGACCAGGCCGAACTTGAGCCCGAACAGCACCAGCAGGGGTGCGATCACCGCCACCAGGGCCAACACCGAGCAGGCCGACAGCCGCGCATCGGCGCGGTAGTCCTGCCAGGCCAGGGCCGCCACCAGCGAAGCGCGCATCACGGCTGGCCTCCCAGGGTCGCGGTCACGCCGCCATCGGCGTCGCGCTGGCAGGCAATGCGCAGCACGTTCATGCCCAGGTCGCGCACCAGCGCTTCGTCGTGGCTGGCGATCACGCAGCAGGCGCCCTGCTCCGCCACCTGCCCGAGCAGCAATTGCATGACCCGCCCGGCATTCAGCGGGTCGAGTGCGGCCGTCGGCTCGTCGGCCAGCAACAGCCGCGGCGCATGGGCCAGGGCCCGGGCACAGCCGACCCGCTGACGCTGGCCGACCGACAGGGCCTGGGGTTTCTTGTCCAACTGATCGGCGATTTCCAACTGCTCGGCCAGCCGCCGCACGCTGCCGTCGTCGGCCATGCCCAGCAACTTGCGCGACAGCTCGATATTCCCGCGCACGTCGAGAAAGCCCAGCAGCCCGCCGCTCTGCAGCACATAGCCGAGATAGCGGCTGCGCAGTTGCGCCAGCACGTCCTGCCGTCCTTCGCGCCAGAGCGCGGCAATATCCTGCGCGCCGGCGGGCCCCTCGAAGGCGAACAACCCGGCGCGGTCAGGGGCCGAGACCAGCGCCAGCAGGTCGAGCAAGGTACTCTTGCCGCAGCCGCTGGGGCCGACCACCGCCCACTGCTGCCCAGGCGCCAGACTCAGGCGCGGGATCACCAGGCTGTAGCGCTGGGCACCCTCACCCCGCGTCTTGCGTACGTCGCGCAGGCTGATCATCACGGCAGCGTCGACAATGGCACGCGGTACAGCGCGTCACCCGGCTCGGCATCGCCGAACCGGACCCAGTTGGCCACATCGTTGTGGAACGTCTCGTAGAGGCGGATTTTCGACTCCAGTTCGTCGATGAAATCCTCCTGTTCGGCCACGCTGAGCGACAGCCACAGATCCTGGGTCATGCTCAACGACTTGCTGCGGTACGGCAGGCCTTCGAGGTATTCGCCGAGCACTCCGCCATCGGCCAGGTTGCCGCCCTTGCGCAGGGCCGAGGGGTCGCGGCTCATGTAGGCACTGGCGCTGGCAATTTCCTGGAAGAAATCCTTCGGCGAGCTCTGGGTCTTGCGGGCGGCATCGACGATCAGCTTCAGCGACTGCTGCAGGTCGTTGAGCTGCAGCTTGGTCAGCATCACGCAGACCTGGAACGCCGGCAGCGCCGGGTTGGTCAGGTCGCGGTCGGCGGTCCAGGCGCTGACCAGTTGCGGTGCCTGGCTGGCACCCTTGCGACCGAGGAAGTCCATGTGCATGGCATAACCGATGGCCGCCGACTTGTCCGCCAGGCTCGGTGCCGAAGCCAGCAACGGCGCCGCCTGGGCCTGGTTGCTGCGCACCTGGTGCACCAGGTTGGCGAACACCGAACCGATCTCCTCGACCCGCTCGCCGAGCTTGTGCGCATCGCCGCCCTGGACCGGGATGTAAAGGTCGCCGATCTTCGGGTTGGCGTCGGCGGTCAGGGTGCGGTACTGCTGCTCGGCGAAGGCGTGGTTCTTCTTGCCGGCCTCGCTGCGAAGGTGCAGCGCATAAATCTTGATCTGCTTGCTCAGCGCCGCCTGGCGGATCTCCGCCTCGTTCATCCGGGTGCTGCTGTAGGGGTCGTTCTTGCGCAGCGAACCGGCGTCGCTGACCAGCAGGATCAGGCGCCCGCCGTAGCCGGACCAGTCCATGCCGTCGACCGCCTGCATGATCCCGGCGAACGAGTCCTCGTTGAACGAATGGCTCGACACCGTGGAGGCCTTGACCTGCCGCGCCAACTCCAGGAAACGCTCGGGATCGCGGCCCTGGTCGAGGGTGATCAGGGTCTTGCTCAGGTACTCAAGGCCAGGGGTTTTCTGGATGCTGTTGCGAAAGCCCACCATGCCGAAGCTGACGCTGTCCAGCTCGCCGCGCTCGGCGATCTTGCTCTGCAGTTCATGGACCACGTCGCGGACCTGGTCGATGTAGGGCTGCATCGACACCGTCGTGTCGACCACCAGCACGATCGCGGTGCGGAACTTGTCCGTCGCCGCCGCGACCGGTGCCGCGCCATTGGCGGTTTTCTGCGGGGTGCTGCCGGGGTCGATCGAGGCGACATTGAGCAACTGCACCGGCTGGCCGTTTTCGTCGAAGCTTTCCCGCGAACCGAAGATCGGCAGCAGGTAGAACTGGTTCTGCGGCACCGCGCTGGCCGCCGGCTCCAGGGCCAGCACCCGCTGGTTGTCGGCCGGATTCTTCTGCGCGTTCAGCAACAGGTTCTTCGCCGAGGCCGGATTGGCCAGCAGCTTGTCGATATCGGCGGCATCGCGCAGGAACATCACCGGCTCACGCCCGGAGCGCTCGGTGAACTTGAGCACCAGGCTCTGCTTCCACTCGCTGACCTTGGCGCCCGGCAGCCAACCTTCACTGCGCCCGTCGCTGGCGGCACCGACGCGCAGCCAGGGCGCACCGTCGACGGTCTTGCGCTGGTAGACGTACAGCACCGAGAACGCCGGCAGCGCCTTGTCGGCCTGGCCACCGGGCGAGTTGTACAACTGCGCTCCGGGCTGGCTCAACACGCGCTGGAACAGGGTTTTCTTGCCGACCATGAGCAACGGGCGGTTGCCACCGTCCGCCTCGCCCGGCGAAGCCTGGGCAACCGGCGTCGTGCTCACCGGGTCTGCCGGCCTGTCCGAGGCGGGCGGCGTGCTCGACAGGGCAGGAGTCCCCGCCACCGGCGTGCCGGACGCCGGCGGCGTGGTGCTGGTGGTCGCTGGCGCCTTCAGCGGTTTGTCACTGCCCAGCCACCAGTAGCCGGCACCGGCGACGCCGATGGCCGCCGCCACCGCGACGGCCAGCAGGGCCAGTACCGGACCACGGCGCTGCTGCGAGTCGCCAGCGTCGCGCAGCACCGGCTGCGGACTCGGTGGTGGCGCGGGCTGGGGCGTCGGCCGCGAGGCCGGTTGCGCCGGCGGCGGGTTGGGAATTTCGATCGAGACCGGCGTCAGCCCGCCCAGGTCGGGGGTCGCCGGTTTCTCGGGCACCTTGGGCAGGGCCAGGGGCTGGATCAGGGTCGACTCCAGCGCCTCCTCGGCCGGCAGATTGTCCAGCGCCGCCTGCAAGGCCGCGGCGTCGGCGAAGCGCTCCGCCGGATCCTTGGCCAGCAGCCGCTGCAGGATGTGCTGGTAGCGACCGTGCTGGATCGGCAGTTCCGGCAGCGGTTCGGTGAGGTGCGCCAGCGCCGTCGACAGCGCGTCGGTACCGGTGTAGGGCAGCTTGCCGACGAGGATTTCGTAGAGCACCACGCCCAAGGCATAGAGGTCGGCACGGCCGTCGATCTCCTGGCCGCGCGCCTGTTCCGGGCTCATGTAGCTCGGCGTACCGACGGCGAAGCCGGCCTGGGTGAACTGGGTGCGGTCGTCCAGCGACTTGGCGATGCCGAAGTCCGAGAGCACCGCGGTGCCGTCGGCGCGGAACAGGATGTTGGCCGGCTTCACGTCGCGGTGCACCAGCCCCTGGGCATGGGCATAGCCCAGTGCCGAGGCGATCTGGCGGATGTACTGCACGCCCTGCTCCGGGCTCAGGCCGGCGGCGATGCGCTCCTTGAGCGTGCCGTTGGGCAGGTACTCCATGGCCATGTAGTACAGCTCGCCGACATTGCCGATATCGTGGATGGTCACGGTATGCGGGTGCGACAGCCGCGCCAGGGTCCGACCTTCGCGCAGGAAGCGCTCGCAGAAGGTCGGGTCGGCAGCCAGCGCGGCCGCCATGACTTTCAGCGCCACCTTGCGCTCCAGCGACCGTTGGGTCGCCAGATAGACGGTGGCCATGGCGCCTTCGCCAATCTCGCCGTCTATGTCGAATCCGGGAATCAGTATGTCCATGTGGGGAAGTGTCTTCAGGTGGCTTTGACGACGATCGCCGTAATGTTGTCGGGGGCGCCCCGGGTCAGGCCCAGGTGGACCAGGCTGCGCACCACGGCATAGGGTTCCGGATGGCCGAGCACGTCGCGGATCTCGGCGTCCTCGGCGGTCTTGTTCAGGCCGTCGCTGCACAGCAGAAAGCTGTCGCCGGGGAGCACCTGGAAGTTGCTCGTCGACAGTTCCAGTTGCGCCTCGACGCCAATCGCCCGGGTGACGATATTGGCCCGCGGGTGCACCCGTGCCTCGGCTTCACTGAGCAGGCCGCTGTCCTGCAGGTCCTGGACGTAGCTGTGATCGCGGGAAATGCTCTCCAGCTGGCCATCGCGCAGGCGATACAGGCGGCTGTCACCGGCCCACAGGCAGATCGCGGCGTCACCGCGCACCGCCAGCAGCACCACGGTGCTGCCCATCATCGACACCCCGCGGTTGCCGGCCTCTTCGCGAACCGCCGCGTTGACCTCGGCCAGGCGCGTGCGCAGGGCATTGCTGTAGATCGCCAGCGAGTCCGACGGCGGAATACGCCGCAGGGTGTCGACGATCAGGCTGGCGACATAGTCGCCCGCCGCATGCCCGCCCATGCCGTCGGCCACGGCCCACAGCCCGGCATCGGGCAGGTCGAGGCAGGCGTCCTCGTTGATCTGGCGCACCATGCCGACATGGCTGTAGCTGGCCGACTTGTAGGTGATTTCAGGGGTATTGGCCATTTAGCTCGCCGCTCCCTTGCCCAGCAGGAAACTGCCGAAATCGGCGGTGGCCGGCAGCCCCTGGCAACGCATCAGGCCCGCGTCGATCCGCTGTGACCCCCGCCCCCACCACAGGCTCGAACCGACACAGGCCTGTTCGGCCAGGGCCTGGGCGCGGCTCTGGGCATCGAGCGCGGCAAAGCGCTGCAGACCGGCGAACTCGCTGCCCGGCGTCTTGTTGGCGTACACCAGCCGGCCGAGGTTCTGCACACCGTGTTCGAACGCCTCGAAACTGGCGCCCTCCTCCAGGGTCGCCAGCAACAGCGCTTCGGCCCGCTCGAACCAGTCATCGGCACCGCCGACCACCGTCGCCAGGGCATGCCCATCATCCAGCGGCTGGGCGATGGTCAACGGAAAGTAGCGTCCGACCCGATCGATGCTCGGCATCAGCACACCGGCCACCGCCTCCGGGCCGCAGACCCCCGCTGCCAGCACGAAGCGCCAGAGCGGGCTGACCAGGTACACGTTCAACCATTCGCTGCCCAACTGCTGCTGGCTGGCATGCAGCCCGGACGCCAGCCAGGCGTCCCACGGCTGCACGAAATCCTGAGGCAGTCCACGGCTGACGAAATCGCCGCGGCTGGCCAGCTTGCCGTAGTAACCGACTGTCGTCATAGGCGCTCCGGCAGGCTGAAGCCACTGAGCACGCGGCTCTTGAACGGGTTGAAGGCACTGTTGGCGCGCAGCTCGTAGGAGATGCTCGCACCATCGACCCGCAGGCGCAGGTTGAAGCGGTCCGGCGAGTTGCCGGCCACCAGGTCCGACTGCTCCAGCAGGCGGAACCAGGCCCACGGACCGTCCAGGGTCACGCCGGAACGGCCGGTGGCCGAAGGAGGCGAGATCGACAGGCGCACCACGCCGATGCTGCCCGGATTCGGCCACTGCATCGCCACCGGGCGGCTCGGGCCGTGGTCGTAGCTGATCTGCTGGCCGTCGAGGTCGAGCAGGAACTGGGTGATCGAAGCATCCATCGCCACCGGCTTGAGCTCGAAGCGCACGATCGGCTGGGTGCCACCGGAGCGGAAGAACGCATCGCGAATCGCCGCGGCGCGCTGGAAGGTCTGCAGCACGCCCGGAGAAATCCCCAGCTTCTGCGCCGCCCCCGGCTGCCAGCGCCAGGTCGCCGTCGAGGTGTCGACATAGGGTTGCAGGTATTTGCGGAAGTAGTTGTCCATCACCCCGCCGACGCCGAAGAACTGCCCGAAGTCGTCGAGGGTCGCATCCCGGGAACTGCCGGGGGACAACGGATAACGCCCGCTGAGAGACTGCCGGTAGACGTTCACCACCTCGCTGACCCAGGCCGCGTTCAATTGGTTGCGCACCCCGCCCATCATGCTGTTGGTGGTCGAGCTGACCACCGACTTGACCAGTCCCTGCACCAGCGGTGGCTGCCGCTCGGCATTCAGGCTGACCCGGGCGGCGGCACCCGCGGCCTGGTTCTTGGCCTCGCCGAGCAGGGCATCGCCACTGGCCCCGACCATGGCGCTGACCTGCACATACAGCGCGTTCATGTCCGCCAGCAGGCCATCGATGGCCGCCGGCTCGCCCTCGCCCTTGCTGACCAGCGCATTGAGTTCGGCGAAATGCGCGCTGACCGGGTCTTCGGCCGGTGCCGCCGGCGCGTCGCTGGCCGGTTGTTCCTGGCCGAGCATCGAGCCCAGGCGCTGCTTGATCTGGTCGACGCCGCTGTCGACCTTCTTGCCCTGGGCCGCCAGCAGGCGCTCTTCCTGCTGCAAGTCGGTTTCCTTGGCCACCGCCACCAGCAGCTTCTTCAATGGCGAGGTCGGCCCGGAAATCACCCGCAGCACGTCGGCCGCCTGGGCCACGCTGGTGATCGGCACGAAGTCGATATCGGCCAACAGCGCATCCCACTGCCGCAGGTAATCCTGGAAGTACAGCCGGCGCACATCCGCGGCCAGGCTGGCGACGTTCTGCTGCTCCCCCTGGTCGCGGCCCAACACCCACTGCTCTTCCGCCAGGGTCCCGGCCTGGTTCAGGCTGGCCAGCAGAAACGCTTCGCGGTAGCCCTTGGCGGTGAAGAACCCGCTCAGGGGTTCGCTCAGCGGCTTGCCGCTCTTGCGGCTCAACACCAGCGCGGCATCGCGGCCGGCGGCGTCGCTGATGCGGAAGTCACTGACTCCGGCCGGCAGCTTCTGGCGCTTGACCCGGTCATAGACCCGTTGCGCCACCGGCAGTTGTTGCAACTGCCGCCGCAGGTCATCGATCAGCCGCTCGTCCAGTCGCGCATTCGGCGGATGCCGGTCGAACAGCGCCTTGAGGTGCTCGCCCAGGGCCAGACGCTGATCCGGCGGCAAGTCGCGCGGCAGATTGCGGTCCCAGTCGAGGGCGATCCAGGCCTTGATGAACTCCGGGTCGTAGTGCTCGTTATCGGCCAACATCAGATAGGCCTTCAGGCCCTCGTAGAGGAAGTCCGAGCTGCCGCCACTGCGCAACTGTTCCTCGACACGGGTCACCAGACGTGGCGCGAACACCGCGATCAGCAGCTTGCGATAGACGCTGGCGGACTCGGCCTCGAGCATGTCGCCCTGGTACAGCCCCAGCCCCTCGGACCAGCCCGGCGCATCGCCGGCCAGGTGCCGGACCGCATTGAGCAGCGGCAGCACCGCCAGCACGTCGCGTTGCGCCGGGCTGAGGTTCTGCACGCTCTGGCCCAGCGGTGCGACCTTCTGGTCGACCTGGGCGATATAGGCCTGGTTGGCCTTGTAGCTGATCAGCCACAGGGTGCTGACCAGCAGCACCACCGCCACCGTCGCCGCCAGTACGCCACGGGCCAGCCACTTGCGCCGCCGCTCGACCTTGGGGTTGACCCCGACCAGGCCGCGCTCGGCGAAGGCCACTGCGGTGAACAGCTTCTCGATGAAGTAACTGCGCCCGGTGCCGCTCTGGCGGGCCAGGTGCTGGCGGTCCAGGCTCATGCTCTGGGCCATGGCACCGATCAGACGGTCGATCGGGCTGCCTTCCTGGGTGCCGCTGGTAAAGTACACCCCGCGCAGCAGCGCGCGGTCTTCATAGGCGTTGGGCTTGAACACACCGTCGAGGAAGCTCTGCAGGCACTCGCGCAGCGCGCCGAACTGTTGCGGGAAACCATAGATCAGGTCACGCCGGGCCGGGTCGCGCTCCTGCTGCAGACGCTCCACCAGGCGCTCGTTGAGCCGCTGCTCCAGAGCCGCGAATTCGCCCTTGAAGTGCACCAGCGGGCTTTCGGCGTTCTTGCCGTCGTCCAGGGTGAAGGTCGTGCCCCACACCTGTGCCCGCTCTTCCTTGCTCAGGGAGTCGAAGAACTCCATGAAACCCGGCACCAGATCGAGCTTGGTCAGCATCAGGTAGATCGGGAAGCGCACGCCGAGCTGGGTGTACAACTCCTGGATCCGGGCGCGGATCGCCGCGGCATGGGCGGCCCGTTCGGCGTCGGTGCCGAGCAGCAGGTCGGACAGGCTGATGGCGATGAACGCACCATCGATCGGCCGGCGCGAACGCTGGGTCTTGAGCAGGTCGAGGAAACCCAGCCAGGCCGCCTTGTCCACCTGGGCATGGCTGTCCTGGGTGGTGTAGCGGCCGGCGGTATCGAGCAGCACGGCCTCGTCGGTGAACCACCAGTCGCAGTTGCGGGTACCGCCGACACCGCGGATCGCCCCGGCGCCCAGTTGCGCGGCCAGGGGGAAATGCAGGCCGGAGTTGACCAGCGCGGTGGTCTTGCCCGAACCGGGCGGGCCGATGATCACGTACCACGGCAGCTCGTACAGGTTACGGCGCTCATCGCCACCGAGCCGGGCCTTTTTTAGCAGGGCCAGGGCCTCGTCCATGCGTTGGCGCAGGGTCGCCAGCTCTTCGGCGGTGGCGACGCTGGCCGCATCCGGCGGCGTATCCGCGGCCAGGCTCTGCATGACCTTCGCCGCCTGGCGGCGGGCCTGGATCAGGCGGAACACGCGGTAGGCGATCCAGATCGCGAAGATCAGGATGATCAGTGCCCAGCGCCGCCCTTGCGGCACCAGCAGTTCGAGCAGCGGGCCGACGAACCAGATGATCAGGCTCAGGGCGATCAGCCCGAGCACCGGGATCACCCAGCGAATGACAAAACCGAAAAAAGCCTTCACTCGACTCCCTCCGCAAAGACTGTGATTTCCACCCGGCGATTCTTCGCCCGGCCTTCGGCCGTGGCGTTCGACGCCAGCGGCTCGGTGTCGCTGCGCCCTTCGGCACTGAAGCGCTCGGGCTGGCCGGTCTTCGCCGCGAGAATCTGCAGCACCTGCTCGGCCCGCGCCTGGGACAACGCCCAGTTCGACGGGAAGCGCAGGGTGGCGATCGGACGGTTGTCGCTGTGGCCGGTGACCCGCACCTGGCCCTTGACCTTGCGGATCGCGTCGGCGATGCGCAGCATCAGCGGCTGGAAGTCATCGACGATGCTGGCGCTGCCCGAGGCGAACAGTTCGTCGCCGCGGATGGTCACCACCGAACGGTCGACCTTGTCCTCCACCGCGACCTTGCCGGCCCTGATTTCCTCGGCGAGGAAACCGGCCAGGCGCGGCCGCTCGACCACCTTGGGCTGCACCACCGGCCGGTCGATGGTCTGCACCGGGATCTCGCCCAGGGCATGGATGTTCTTGAACACCGGCTCGGCGTCGGCGGCCAGCTTCATCCGCAGGCCGAACAGCAGGGCCAGCAGCAGCGCCAGGCCGATCGCCACGCCGACCCAGGGCGGCATGAACTGGCTGAGGCGGTCGCGGGCCACGGTCAGGCCGCGCCAGCGCGGCGACAGTTCACGCTCGTATTCGCCACGGGCACTGCGAATGGTCGCGGCGGTGCGCTCACGCAACGCCTCCAGCTGGCTGCGGCCGTCGTTCATGACCCGGTAGCGACCTTCGAAGCCCAGGCACATGCACAGGTACAAGAGCTCCAGCAGGTACAGGCGCTCGCGCGGGCTCTGCAGGCAGTGTTCGAGCAGCTGGAACACCTTCTCGCCACCCCAGGCCTCGTTGTGCACGGTGATCAGCAGGCTCTGCTTGCCCCACTCGCTGGTACTGCCCCATGGGGTACTGAGCACCGCTTCGTCGAGGGCGGTGCACAACGCATAACGCGCCAGCAGCACCTCGTTGCGCGCCACGCCGGCGGCCTCGGCACGCTCCTCGAACTGCCGCAGGTAACCCAGCAACTGCGCCCGCAGGCTGGCCGGGGCCGGATGGGCGATGGTGTTGCGCAGCCGGGTGAGCAGCGCCAGCAACGGGCCGGCGGCGCTTTCCAGCGGGTTCAGGCCCTGGGACTGGCCAATCGGCAGCGGCGCGGCCGGCATCGACAGCGGGGCGCTCGGCTCGGCCCGTGGCGCGGCCTGGGGCTCGCGGCCACCGGGCCGCGGCATGAACTGGGTACGGTCGTTGGGTACCGGGGCTGGCTGGCCCAGCGGATCTTCATTGGAGTGCATCGCCGCTTATCCTCGGATGGCCCAGAAAGCCAGGTTCAACCCCGGAAACTCCCCGGCGACATGGAACGCGAAGCCGCCGGAGTGCATCAGTTGCTTCCAGTGCTCGCTGCCACGATCGAGCTCGTAGTAGGTGGAGCCGGCGTGGAACGGGATCTGCCGCGGCGCCACCGGCAACGGCAGCAGGCCGATGCCCGGCAGTTGCAGGTTGACCAGGTCGCGGATGTGCTCCACCGAACCGATCTTGCTCTGCTGGACGAAACGCCCGCGCAGGGTTTCGCTGGGGATGTCGGCACGTACGACCAGGATGAAGCTTGCGTTGTCGATCAGCGTCCTGTCGGCCAGCATCGCCACATGGATGCCGTAGGCCTTTTCCACGATCGGGATCGGCGTCGCCTTACTGTCGATCAGCATCGACAGCGCCTCGCGCAGCGCCTGCATGACCGGGGCGAAGCTCAGCGCCAGGGCGTCGTGCTGGTACTGCGGATACTCGGCCGGGCGCCGGCCGCTCTGGGAAAAGGTGGAGAACTCGCCGGCCAGGCTCACCAGTTCGCTGTAGAAGCGTTCCGGGTGCAGCGGGCTCAACTGGCTCAGGTGGCTGATCAGCGGCTCGGCGCGGTTGACCAGTTGCAGCAGCATGAAATCGGCGATCTCCGAGGCGCCGCCGGCGCCCGAGGCGACCACGCGCCCGGCCAGCGCTTCACCGCGCTGGTGCAGCAGGCCCAGCAGCTCGCTGCGGAACGCCGCCAGCGGCTTGCTCGCGGCCACGTCGAGCACCGGCGGGATATAGCTTTCGTCCAGCACCAGGGCGCGGTCGGCGCGTTTTTCCTTGATCCGCACCAGGCCGATGGCGGCGTAGTCGCTCAGGCCATCGCCCCCGGTCAGCAGGCGCAGGGCCCGGGAACCGACGGCCACCGGCGCCCGGTTCTCGAACGGCGCGTTGTCGTCACGCACCTCGCGCACCTGGCTCAGGTAACGCGCCCCGCCCAGCTCCTCGCCCTCGTCCACGGTATCGCGGGCACCGGCGCGCTTGAGCGGCAGCGCCAGGTAGATCACCCCGTCACGCAGGCTGTCCTCGATACTCAGCGGGCTCGGCGCCAGGTCATCGTGGGGAATGTTGAACGGCGTGCCGTCCGGCAGCAGGCCCTTGGCGGAAACGATGGCCAGCTTGCCCTGGGCCAGCAGGCCCTGGTCGATCAACAGTTCGGAGAACCCCCAGGCACCGGCGGACAGCGGACGGCTGCGGGCGTCGATCAGGTTTTCCAGGTAACGGTCATGCTGCTGGAAGTGCTGCGTTCCGATGAACATGCCTTCCGACCAGACCACTCGATTGTTCCAGGACATGGCTTCTCCGTTTGCCTAAGGGGCGGAGCCTTCGACGACGCTGCGCACGGCACGCACATCGAGGCTGATCTGATAGTCGGTGACCTGCCGGGGCTGGACGCTGAGTACGCTGCGCCACAACGCCTGGTCGATCTCGCGATAACCCACCACCAGCCCGACATGGCGGGTCGCGGGGTTGAGCGGCCGCTCGACGCTCAACTGTTCGCCGGGCTGCACCAGCACTTCGTCCTGGTCGATCAGGTCGGCGCCGAGGGTCGCCTGGGCCCGTTCGGCCAGGGCGAAATAGTCGGCTCGATTGAAGTTGGCGGTGTTCTTCAGCTCGAAAATGCGCACCCGCACCGGAGCCGGGGCCCCGTTGGCGCCGGGGTTGAGACCGCTGATGGCATGAAAGTTCAGGACAGCGGTGGCGCTGTCGGCCGCCGGCTCATCGGCAGGCGCTGGTGCGGCCGCGTCCTTGCTGCACGCGTTGAGCAGCAGCGTCATGGCCGCTGCCAGTAAAACTCGGTGAATCATCCTGCGTCCTCAGTGACGGTCTGGCTTTCCGTTGAATCCGTTTGTTGCCTTCAGCCTGCAGAACCTGCCGGGGGACTGGCCCTTGAGGGAGCGGGCTCGCCCGCGAAAGCGCCCTCAAGGCCGTCACCCGCCTCAACCTATCCCCTGCCCAGCCGCGCGCTGTGTTCCTCATACGCCCGACTGAACTCGCGTCCGAACAGGTCCTGGAAGTCGTCCTCGGCCTCGCGGGAAATCCGCGAATACAGCTCGGTGAACTGCTGCCAGTACTGCGCCTGGCGCGAACCGCCGAACAGGTTCGACAGGCCGCCCGGGCGGCTCATGCGCGCCTCCAGTTCGGCCGGCTCGAAACGCTTGAGCAAATGCTTGATCGCCGCTTCCACCCCGGCCATGACCGCCAGCTGGTGCGCCCGCAGGTCGTCGAAGCTGTCGCGGACCGCCTGGTCCGGCGCCACGAATGCCTGATTGCCGTGGCGCAGCAGAAGCAGCAGTGCCTCATCGGCATTCGGCGCGAACTTCAGCGGGTTGTTCTCCACCGGCCGGATCATCGTCTGCTGCATGCGGAACTCGCCCTTGAGGCTGCTGCGGGCACGCAGGACGTCGATCAGGCCCTCGACCATCAGCCGGTAGCTGCGGCCGACCGCCTCCATCTGCGCTTCCACCTGGGCACCGTCGATGCGTAGCTGGTCGAGCCCGGCGCCCCGCAGGAAGGCCTGCAGCAGGTCGGCCTGCGGGCTTCCCGGTGGCACTGGGGCGGCCACCGGAGCAGGCTGCGATACGGGCTGCGGTGTGGGGATGGACGCAGGCTCGGGCGCGGCGACTGGAGCCGGAGCCGGAGCCGGAGCCGGAGCCGGAGCCGGGACAGGCTCCACCGCCAGGGGTGCCGGAGCAACGACATCGGGCATCACCACCGGGATCGGCGCCGGTTGGCCGACCGGGGCCTTGGGTGTATCACCGAACAGGTCCCAGTCTTCCGGAATCATGTTCATACCGGGGCTGGCGACCGGGGCCGAGGGAATCGGCGGGGTCGGCGCAATCACCGGAGCAGGCGGAGCCACTGGCGTCGGCGGGCGAAAATCATGCTGTTGCGCCGGCACATGATCCGGTACGGTCGCCGGCGGCACGCTCGCGGGCGTCAGGAAGTCGAACAGATCGGGGAAGGTGTCCATCGCCGAGCCGCCCTGGAAATGCGCCGGGATGCTCGCCGGCTGGGGCGTCGGCGTGGGAGCGGCCGCGGCACGCCCCATCAGGGCCTCGAAACTGTTGGAGGTGTCCACCCCGGACAGGGGCGAATCGGCCAGTTGCAGGTTGAAGTCGATCCGTACACGGATTTCATACTCGCCGATCCGGATGATTTCGCCATCCTGCAACAGCTCGCTGTTGCCCCGGCGTAGGCGGATACCGGAATTGACCAGTTCCACGCCATTGGTACTGTTATCCGTCAGATAGTAACGACCCTCCCTGTATTGGATAACACAATGTCGTGAAGAAACCAGCCGCTCCGGATCGGGCAGCACCCAGTCATTCTCAGAACTGCGGCCAATTGCCATCACGCCCTTGTCCATGGTCTTTTCGGGACATTGGCCAGGGGTGATCTTGTGATAACTAGTAATAGTCAAGCACAGCGACATTGCGCCTCCTTGCAGTACTTCCACGCACAGCCGGCCCGCTGCGGTGTTCCTGCAGCAAGCGCGGTCCGGGCCTTCCGGCCCCGGGGTAAAACCCCATTATTTTCAGCCATTTCGGCGAAACTGGAAGATTCTACCCACAATTTTCCCACAATCGTACAGGTCATGACCCGGCAGTCGACGGCCTTGCCGAGCCCGTCACAACTGTAACAAAGGGTGAGTAGCTTACCTTGACAAGCCCCAAGTACTACACCAAAAATGCACAACTTCCTGTTTATACATGATGGCCGTGTGATATCAAAGTCCCTATATCCACGAGAATTATGAGAATTTCCCCGAGGGAACTTTCTCGGGAAATAGCTGGCACTTTGCCAGGCGATAAGGAGATCGAACTTGCTGGACCTGCCGTTGTTGCTTGCTGCTGTTTCCGCGAACTCGCCCTGCGGCGAGGACCTGGAATATGACGCGCAATTCCTGCAATTGGAACGTGATGCCCAGGGTAAACCCGAGCGCATCATGGGCGACTCCGTGCAACCGGCAGAACCGCCCGCCTGGCGTGTCATCGAGCAATCGAGCACGGCCCTGCTGCAACGCAGCAAAGACCTGCGCATCACCCATTTCCTGGCGCAAAGCAGCCTGGCCCTCGAAGGCTTCGCCGGCCTGCGCGACGCCCTCGAACTGATTCACCAGTTGCTCCAGCAATACTGGGGCGAACTCTATCCCTTGCTCGACGCCGACGACGACAATGACCCCACGGTGCGGGTCAACGCCTTGTCCGGCCTGGCCTGCGACACCAACGTGCGGTTGTTGCGCGAAAGCGTGCTGACCCGCTCGCGGGCCTTCGGCACCGTAACCCTGCGCGCCGCACTGAACGCCAGCGGCCTGTTGAGCTTCGCCGACGAGAGCCTGAGCCCCGACGAACTGAGCGGCGCCCTGCGCGATACCGACCCGGATGAACTGGAGGCCGTGCGCAACGCCATCACCGAGGCCCGCAGCACGCTGGAAGCCATCGAGCGCTTCGTTTCCGAACAGGTCGGCTCGGCCCAGGGGGTCGACCTCAGCGCCCTGCGCCAACCGCTCAAGCTGGCGTTGCAGGTGCTCGCCGAATACGCCCCGGGCGGTGCCGCCCCGGCCCCGGAGGCTACCGACGGCACCGGCGACAGCAGCGAATACCCGTCGGCGGACGCTCCCGCGGTCGCGGCGCCACGTGCCATCGGCGAGATCGGCAACCGCGACGACGTGTTGCGCAGCCTCGACCGGATCCTCGCCTACTACACCCGCCACGAGCCTTCGAGCCCGCTGCCGGTGCTGTTGAACCGGGCGAAGCATCTGGTCCACGCCGACTTCGAGGCGATCGTGCGCAACCTGATCCCCGACGGCATGTCCCAGTTTGAAAACCTGCGTGGTCCGGAAGGCGAATAAGCCTGAACCCTCCGCGCAGTTACGTTAACGGCCTATACCGATGACGCCTACACCGTCGCAACAGCGACCAGGAGCAGCAACGTGGCGAAGCAAAGTTCTCAGAAATTCATCGCGCGCAATCGCGCGCCACGGGTCCAGATCGAGTACGACGTGGAACTCTACGGCGCCGAGAAAAAGGTCCAGTTGCCTTTCGTGATGGGCGTGCTGGCCGACCTGGCCGGCAAACCCGCCGAGCCGCTGGCCGCCGTCGCCGACCGCAAGTTCCTGGAGATCGACGTCGACAACTTCGACTCGCGTCTCAAGGCCATGAAACCGCGGGTCGCGTTCAACGTGCCGAACGAGCTGACCGGTGAAGGCAACCTGAGCCTGGACATCACCTTCGAAAGCATGGACGACTTCAGCCCCGCCGCCGTGGCGCGCAAGGTCGACTCGCTGAACAAGCTGCTCGAGGCGCGCACCCAGCTGGCCAACCTGCTGACCTACATGGACGGCAAGACCGGTGCCGAGGAAATCATCATGAAGGCCATCAAGGATCCGGCGCTGCTCCAGGCCCTGGCCAGTGCGCCAAAGCCCCAGGACTCCGAGCCCAGCGCTTAATCAGGACGAACGATCATGACCCAGTTGCAGCAAGACAATCAGCCTCTGCAAAGCGGCACCACCGAACCCAGCGAATTCGCCAGCCTGCTGATGCAGGAGTTCAAACCCAAGACCGAGCGTGCCCGCGAGGCCGTCGAGGGCGCCGTGCGCACCCTGGCTGAACAGGCCCTGGCGCAGACCGACCTGGTGTCCAACGACGCCATCAAGTCGATCGAGTCGATCATCGCCGCCATCGACGCCAAGCTCACCGCCCAGGTCAACCAGGTGATCCACCACCCCGAGTTCCAGCAGTTGGAAAGCGCCTGGCGTGGCCTGCACTACCTGGTCAACAACACCGAAAGCGATGAACAGCTGAAGATTCGCGTGCTGAACATCTCCAAGCCGGAGCTGCACAAGACCCTGAAGAAATTCAAGGGCACGGCCTGGGACCAGAGCCCGATCTTCAAGAAGATGTACGAAGAGGAATACGGCCAGTTCGGCGGCGAGCCCTACGGCTGCCTGGTCGGCGACTACTACTTCGACCAGTCGCCACCGGATGTCGAGCTGCTGGGCGAGCTGTCCAAGGTCTGCGCGGCGATGCACGCGCCGTTCATTTCCGCCGCCTCGCCGACCGTGATGGGCATGGGTTCGTGGCAGGAACTGTCGAACCCGCGCGACCTGACCAAGATCTTCACCACGCCGGAATACGCCGGCTGGCGCTCCCTGCGTGAATCGGAAGACTCGCGCTACATCGGCCTGACCATGCCGCGGTTCCTGGCCCGCCTGCCCTATGGCGCCAAAACCGACCCGGTGGAGGCCTTCGCCTTCGAGGAAGACACCGACGGCGCCGACAGCAACAAGTACACCTGGGCCAACGCGGCCTACGCCATGGCGGTGAACATCAACCGCTCGTTCAAGCACTACGGCTGGTGCTCGCGGATTCGCGGCGTCGAGTCCGGCGGCGAGGTCGAAGGCCTGCCGGCGCACACCTTCCCGACCGACGATGGCGGCGTGGACATGAAATGCCCGACCGAGATCGCCATCTCTGACCGTCGTGAAGCGGAACTGGCGAAGAACGGTTTCATGCCGCTGCTGCACAAGAAGAACACCGATTTCGCCGCGTTCATCGGTGCCCAGTCGCTGCAGAAACCGGCCGAGTACGACGATCCGGACGCCACCGCCAACGCCAACCTGGCCGCGCGCCTGCCGTACCTGTTCGCCACCTGCCGCTTCGCCCATTACCTGAAGTGCATCGTTCGCGACAAGATCGGTTCGTTCAAGGAAAAGGACGAAATGCAGCGCTGGTTGCAGGACTGGATCCTCAACTACGTCGACGGCGACCCGGCCCACTCCACCGAAACCACCAAGGCCCAGCATCCGCTGGCGGCGGCGGAAGTGGTGGTCGAGGACGTCGAAGGCAACCCGGGCTACTACACCTCCAAGTTCTTCCTGCGTCCGCATTACCAGCTCGAAGGCCTGACCGTGTCGCTGCGCCTGGTGTCGAAGCTGCCATCGGCGAAGGGGGCGTAACCCCACAGGCGCTGTTTTCCCCGATGGGAGCAGGCTCCCATACGGGGAAGGCGTCACCCGTAATAACGGCGACCTCGCCACCGACGGCAGGTCCTGGCTAACAACCTCGTGGTGCAGACCACACTGGAGAAAACATGGCTGTTGATATCTTCATCAAGATCGGTGACATCAAGGGCGAGTCCATGGACAAGGCCCACAAGGACGAAATCGACGTCCTGAACTGGAGCTGGGGCATGTCCCAGTCCGGCAACATGCACATGGGCGGTGGCGGTGGCGCCGGCAAGGTCAACATCCAGGACCTGTCGCTGACCAAGTACGTCGACAAGTCCTCGCCCAATCTGATGATGCACTGCGCCAGCGGCAAGCACGTCGACAAGGTCACCCTGGTGGTGCGCAAGGCCGGCGGCGAAAGCCAGGTTGAGTACATGAAGATCGACCTGAGCGAAGTGCTGATCACCTCGCTGAGCACCGGCGGCTCGGGCAGCGATGATCGCCTGACCGAAAACGTCACCCTGAACTTCGCCCAGGTCCAGGTCGAGTACCAGGAGCAGAAGGCCGACGGTTCCAAGCAGGGCGGCCCGGTCAAGTTCGGCTGGAACATCCGCTCGAACACCAAGATGTGATCCTCGTGCCCCCGACGCCCGGCGTCGGGGGCACCTGGTGCAACACCCCCGAATTCGATTCATTGCCGGTGTCCAAGCATGGCCAAGCCTGCGCTTCCCGATCCGTGGAGCTGCCGCCCCGCAGCGTCCAGTTCCTGTGACGTCGCACGATGAGCAGCGTGCCCAGCGACTTCGCCCTGCGCGAGCGGCTGCAGCCGTCGCTGCTCGACCGGTTGACCGACGACGACCCCGGCCACCCGCAGGAGGGCACGGACAAGCGCGTGCTGTCCTTGAGCCAACTCAAGGCCTCGGTGCTGCGTGACCTGACCTGGCTGCTCAATACCACCTCGCTGCTCGACGCCGACGCCACCCTGCATACCCCGGCCGGCACCTCGGTGGTCAACTACGGCCTGCCGGCACTGGCCGGCTACAGTGCCTCGAGCATCGATATCCCGGCGCTGGAAAGCCTGATCCACAAGGCCATCGCCACGTTCGAGCCACGCATCCTGGCCAGCACCCTGCGGGTCCGCGCCCAGGTTGCCTACGGCGAGATGAACCACAATGCCCTGAGCTTCGAGATCGAGGGTGACCTGTGGGCCTTGCCGGCGCCCCTGCCGCTGCTGCTGCGCACCGACCTCGACCTGGAATCCGGCCATGTCCGCGTGGTCCCGGCCGAGCAACGGAGACGTTCATGAACCCGCGCCTGCTCGACCTCTACAACCAGGAGCTGCAGCACGTCCGCGAAAGTGCCGCCGAGTTCGCCAAGGAATACCCGAAGATCGCCGGGCGCCTGACGCTGTCCGGGATCGACTGCGCCGACCCCTATGTCGAGCGCCTGCTGGAAGGTTTCGCCTACCTCACCGCGCGTGTGCAGCTCAAGCTCGACGCCGAGTACCCGACCTTCACCCACAACCTGCTGGAAATCGCCTATCCGCACTACCTGGCACCGACGCCGTCGATGACCGTGGTGCAGTTGCAGACCGACCCCGACGAGGGTTCGCTGGCCAGCGGTTTCACCCTGCCACGGGACAGCGTGCTGCGCGCGACCCTCGGCAAGGACACCCAGACCTCCTGCGAGTACCGCACCGCCCATGCGGTGACGCTGTGGCCGCTGCAGGTCAGCCAGGCCGAGTACTTCGGCAACCCGGCAACCGTGCTCGGCCGTCTGGCCGCCAGCGAGCCCAAGGCCAAGGCCGGCCTGCGCCTGACCCTGCGCACCGGCGCCGAGCTGCCCTTCAACCAGCTCGACCTGGACAACCTGCCGCTGTACCTCAATGGTGCCGACGAGCAACCGTTCCGCCTCTACGAACAACTGCTGGGCAACGCCTGCGCGGTCTTCGCCCGTGCTCCGGGCGGCGACTGGGTCGAGCGCCTGCCCCAGGACGCCCTGCGTTCCTGCGGCTTCGACGACCGCGAAGCGGCGATGCCGGTGGTGGCCCAGGCCTTCCAGGGCTATCGCCTGCTGCAGGAATACTTCGCCCTGCCCCAGCGCTACCTGTTCGTCGACTTCAGCGGGCTGGGCCGGGCGGTCAAGCGCTGCAGCGGCCAGGAGCTGGAACTGATCGTGCTGTTCGAGCGCTTCGACCCGAGCCTGGAAAGCAGTGTCGACACCGCCCAGTTCGTGCCTTTCTGCACCCCGGCGATCAACCTGTTCCCGCGCCGCCTGGACCGCATCCATCTGTCCGAACGGGTCAACGAACACCATGTGATCGCCGACCGCACCCGGCCGATGGATTTCGAGATCCACTCGCTGACCGGCGTCACCGGCCACGGCACCGGGCCCGACCAGCCATTCCTGCCCTTCTACGCCGTGCGCGATCCGTCGCGCTACGGCCGCGACCAGGCCTACTACATCCTGCGCCGAGAGCCGCGGGTACTGTCCAGCGAGCAGCGGCGCAAGGGTACCCGCTCGACCTACATCGGCAGCGAAACCTTCGTCAGCCTGGTCGACAGCCAGCAGGCGCCCTACCGCCATGACCTGCGCCAGCTCGGCGTCAGCGCGCTGTGCACCAACCGCGACCTGCCGCTGTTCATGAGCGTGGGCAGCGGCAAGAGCGACTTCACCCTGGCCGACAGCGCCCCGGTATCGGCCGTGCGCTGCCTGGCCGGGCCGAGCCGGCCACGGGCCAGCCATGCCCACGACAACAAGGCCTGGCGCCTGATCAGCCAGCTCTCGCTGAACTACCTGTCGCTGAGCGAACAGGGCCAGGGCGCCGCGGCCCTGCGCGAGCTGCTGCGGCTGTACGGCGAGAGCAACGATGCCGCCCTGCAACTGCAGATCGAGGGCCTGCGCGAAGTCAGCAGCAAGGCCTGTACCCGGCGGCTGCCGATGCCCGGGCCGATCGTCTTCGGGCGCGGCCTGGAGATCACCCTGGAATTCGACGAGAACGCGTTCCGCGGCACCGGGGTGTTCCTCCTCGGCGCAGTGTTCGAACGCTTCCTGGCACGCTACGTGTCGATCAACAGTTTTACCGAGACGGTGATCCGAACCACCGAACGCGGCGAGATCATGCGATGGAAAGCCAAGCCCGGACGCCGTCCGACCCTGTGAGCACGCTCACGGCGATGCAAGCCGAGCCCTGGGAATACGACTTCTTCCAGGCGCTGCGGCGTATCGAGTGCGAATCGCCGCACCTGCCACGCTTCGGCCATTCGCTGCGCCTGGCGGATGATCCGTTGCGCCTGGGTCAACAGCTGGACTGCGCCTTCGCCCCGGCGACCCTGGCCTCGATGACGCCCGCCAGCGACAACGCGCCGGCCCGTCTGGAGCAGTTCTTCTTCGGCCTCGGCGGCCCCAACGGCCCGTTGCCGCTGCACCTCACCGAATACGTGCGCGAACGCCAGCGCAACAACGCCGACAGCACCAGCAAGCGCTTCCTCGACGTGTTCCACCACCGCCTGCTGAGCCTGTTCTATCGGGCCTGGGCCGAAGCGCGGCCGACCGTCAGCCATGACCGCCCGGACGACGACTACTGGTCCGGGCGCCTGGCCGCCCTCAGCGGCCGGGGCATGCCCGGCCTGCTCGACCAGGGCCTGGTTCCACCGACCGCCAAGCTGCACTTCAGCGGCCACCTCGCCGCCCAGACCCGCTACCCGGACGGCCTGAAAGCCATTCTCGGCGAGTACTTCGGCCTGCCGGTGGAGATCGAGGAATACGTTGGCCAGTGGCTGGAGTTGCCGGAACGCAGCCGTCTCGGCGTTACCGCCAACCAGCTCGGCGTGGACTTCTGCCTCGGCCGCCACGTGTGGGACCGCCAGCACAAGTTCCGCATCCGCTTCGGCCCGCTGAAGCTCGACGAATACATGAGCCTGCTGCCCGATGGCGAATCCTTCCACCACCTGGTGGCGTGGGTCGCCGAATACCTGGGACACGAGCTGGACTGGGACCTCAACCTGGTCCTGGAACAGCCCGAAGTCCCCCGGCTGCAACTCAACGGCCAATTCCGCCTGGGTTTCAACACCTGGGTCGGCCAACCCGAAGAGGACGCCAGGGACCTGATCCTGGCCCGGCATTACGCCGAACACGCCACACCAGCCCACCACTCAAGGAGCACAGAGCATGGGTGAAATCAGTCGCGCCGCGCTGTTCGGCAAACTCAACAGCGTTGCCTACAAGGCCATCGAAGCCGCCACGGTGTTCTGCAAGCTGCGGGGCAACCCCTATGTGGAACTCGCCCACTGGTTCCACCAGTTGCTGCAGTTGCAGGACTCGGACCTGCACCGCCTGGTGCGCCAGTTCAACATCGAGCCGGCACGCCTGGCCCGTGACCTGACCGAGGCGCTGGACCGCCTGCCGCGCGGCTCGACCTCGATCACCGACCTGTCCTCCCATGTCGAGGAAGCGGTGGAACGCGGCTGGGTCTACGGCAGCCTGATGTTCGGCGAAAGCCAGGTGCGCACCGGCTACCTGGTGCTCGGCATCCTCAAGACCCCGAGCCTGCGCCACGCGCTGCTGGGGCTGTCGTCGGAGTTCGACAAGATCAAGGCCGAGGCCCTGAGCGAGCGTTTCGACGAGTACGTCGGCGATTCGCCGGAGAACAACCTGGGCGCCAGCGACGGCTTCAATGCCGGCGCCACGCCGGGCGAAGCCAGCGGTGCCATCGCGCCGAGCGCCATGGGCAAGCAGGAGGCGCTCAAGCGCTTCACCGTCGACCTGACCGAACAGGCCCGCAGCGGCAAGCTCGACCCGATCGTCGGCCGTGACGAGGAGATCCGCCAGTTGGTGGACATCCTCATGCGACGCCGCCAGAACAACCCGATCCTCACCGGCGAAGCCGGGGTCGGCAAGACCGCGGTGGTCGAGGGTTTCGCCCTGCGTATCGTCGCCGGCGACGTACCGCCGTCGCTCAAGGACGTCGAACTGCGCAGCCTCGACGTCGGCCTGCTGCAGGCCGGCGCGAGCATGAAGGGCGAGTTCGAACAGCGCCTGCGCCAGGTCATCGAGGACGTCCAGGCCTCGCCCAAGCCGATCATCCTGTTCATCGACGAAGCCCACACCCTGGTCGGTGCCGGTGGCGCCGCCGGTACCGGTGACGCGGCCAACCTGCTCAAGCCGGCGCTGGCCCGCGGCAGCCTGCGCACCGTGGCCGCGACCACCTGGGCCGAGTACAAGAAACACATCGAGAAAGACCCGGCCCTGACCCGCCGCTTCCAGGTGGTGCAGGTACCGGAACCGTCGGAAGACAAGGCGCTGCTGATGATGCGCGGCGTCGCCTCGACCATGGAAAAACATCACCAGGTGCAGATCCTCGACGAAGCCCTAGAGGCCTCGGTCAAGCTGTCCCATCGCTACATCCCGGCGCGGCAACTGCCGGACAAGTCGGTCAGCCTGCTCGACACCGCCTGCGCGCGGGTCGCCATCAGCCTGCACGCGGTACCGGCCGAGGTCGACGACAGCCGGCGGCGTATCGAGGCGCTGGAGACCGAGCTGCAGATCATCGCCCGCGAACATGCCATCGGCATCGACACCGCCAGCCGCCGGAACGCCAGCGAAGAACGGCTCGCCAGCGAGCGCGAGCGCCTGGCCGAACTGGAAAGCCGCTGGGCCGAGGAGAAGAGCCTGGTCGACGAACTGCTCGCCACCCGGGCCGAGCTGCGTGAAAGCACCGGCGTGGTGGACAGCGATGTCGGCGGCGAACAGGGCCATGCCCTGCGCGAGAAACTGATCGACCTGCAACGGCGCCTCAGTGACCTGCAGGGCGAGAGCCCGCTGATCCTGCCGACCGTGGACTACCAGGCGGTGGCCTCGGTGGTCGCCGACTGGACCGGTATCCCGGTGGGCCGCATGGCCCGCAACGAGCTGGAAACCGTGCTCAACCTCGACCAGCACCTGAGCAAGCGCATCATCGGCCAGGACCATGCCCTGAGCATGATCGCCAAGCGCATCCAGACCTCCCGCGCCGGCCTCGACAACCCGAGCAAGCCGATCGGCGTGTTCATGCTCGCCGGCACCTCCGGCGTGGGCAAGACCGAAACCGCCCTGGCCCTGGCCGAGGCCATGTACGGTGGCGAGCAGAACGTCATCACCATCAACATGAGCGAGTTCCAGGAAGCCCACACCGTCTCCACCCTCAAGGGCGCCCCTCCCGGCTACGTCGGCTACGGCGAAGGCGGCGTGCTGACCGAAGCGGTACGGCGCAAGCCCTACAGCGTGGTGCTGCTGGACGAGGTGGAGAAGGCCCACCCGGACGTGCACGAGATCTTTTTCCAGGTGTTCGACAAGGGCGTGATGGAAGACGGCGAAGGCCGGCTGATCGACTTCAAGAACACCCTGATCCTGCTCACCACCAACGCCGGTACCGAGCTGATCGCGCACCTGTGCAAGGACGCCGGCAACGTCCCCGACCCCGAGGACATCGCCAAGGCCCTGCGCCAGCCGCTGCTGGAGATTTTCCCGCCGGCGCTGCTCGGCCGCCTGGTGACCATTCCGTACTACCCGCTCAGCGACACCATGCTCAAGGCGATCACCCGCCTGCAGCTGGGGCGCATCAAGAAGCGCGTGGAGAGCACCCACAAGGTCGCCTTCGACTTCGACGACGAGGTGGTCGACCTGATCGTCTCGCGCTGCACCGAGACCGAGAGCGGCGGACGGATGATCGATGCGATCCTGACCAACAGCCTGCTGCCGGACATGAGCCGCGAGTTCCTCACGCGCATGCTCGAAGGCAAGCCGCTGGCGGGTGTGAGGATCAGCGTGCGGGATAACGAATTGCACTACCAGTTCAGCGACGTGGAAGCCTGAGCCGGCCTCTTCGCGGGCAAGCCCTGCTCCTACAGGTCAGCGTCGCACACAGAGCACGTGTACGACGCAACACGTGTAGGAGCGTGGCTTGCCCGCGAAAGCGCCCTCCCGGTCACCACAAGACCCAGAGATAACCGATGCTATTCACACAAGCCACCCGCCTGGCCCAGGTCCACAGCCCCCTCGGGCCGGATGTGCTGCTGCTCAAGGACATGGGCGGCGGCGAGGAGTTGGGGCGGCCGTTCGAATACGAATTGCACCTGACCTCCAACGACGGCGCCATCGACCTGAACCAGTTGCTGGGCAAACCCATGAGCCTCTCCCTGCAATTGCAGGGCGGGGCCAGCCGCTACTTCCACGGCATCGTCGCGCGCTGCAGCCAGAACGTCGACAGCGGCCAGTTCGCCAGCTACCAGGTGACCCTGCGACCCTGGCTCTGGCTGCTGACCCGCACCTCCGACTGCCGCATCTTCCAGCACATGACCATCCCGCAGATCATCAAGCAGGTGTTCCGCGACCTCGGTTTCTCCGACTTCGAAGACGTGCTCAGCCAGCCCTACCGCGAGTGGGAATACTGCGTGCAGTACCGCGAGAGCAGCTTCGACTTCGTCAGCCGGCTGATGGAGCAGGAAGGCATCTATTACTACTTCCGCCATGAGAAGGACCGCCACGTACTGGTGCTGGCCGACGCCTACGGTGCCCACCACCCGGCTCCCGGCTACGAGTCGATCCCCTACTACCCGCCGGATGGCCAGCACCGCGAGCGCGACCATCTCAACGGCTGGCAGTTGGCCCAGGAAGTCCAGCCCGGCTCCCTGGAACTCAACGACTATGATTTCCAGCGCCCCAGCGCGCGGATCGACGTGCGCTCGACCATGCCGCGCCCGCACACCGCCGGTGACTATCCGCTGTACGACTACCCCGGCAGCTACGTGCAGAGCCAGGACGGCGAGCACTACGCGCGCACCCGCATCGAAGCGATCCAGAGCCTGCACGAGCGCGTGCAGCTCAACGGCAATGCCCGCGGCATCGGTGCCGGCAACCTGTTCAGCCTGACCGGCTTCGGCCGCCAGGACCAGAACCGCGAATACCTGATCGTCGCCGCGCGCTACTACCTCGCCCAGGAGAGCCTGGAGTCGGGTACCGGCACGGCGGGCTCGCAGTTCGAAAGCAGCCTGACCTGCATCGATGCCCAGCAGAGCTTCCGCCCATTGCCCAACACCACCCGGCCCATCGTCCGCGGCCCGCAGACCGCCGTGGTGGTCGGCCCGGCCGGCGAAGAGATCTGGACCGACCAGTTCGGCCGGGTCAAGGTGCACTTCCACTGGGACCGCCACGACCAGTCCAACGAAAACAGCTCCTGCTGGATTCGCGTGTCGCAGGCCTGGGCCGGCAAGAACTGGGGCTCGATGCAGATCCCGCGAATCGGCCAGGAAGTCATCGTCAGTTTCCTCGAAGGCGACCCCGACCGGCCGATCATCACAGGCAGAGTCTACAACGCCGAACAGACAGTGCCCTACGACCTGCCCGCCAACGCCACCCAGAGCGGCATGAAGAGCCGTTCGAGCAAGGGCGGCAGCCCGGCCAACTTCAACGAAATCCGCATGGAGGACAAGAAGGGGGCCGAGCAGTTGTACATCCATGCCGAGCGCAACCAGGACATCGTGGTCGAGGTCAATGAAAGCCACTCGGTGGGCAATGACCGCAACAAGAGCATCGGCCACGACGAGACCGTGCTGATCGGCAACAACCGGGTGCGCATCGTCAAGCAGCAGGACGTGCTCACCGTCGGCCAGAGCAAGACCGACAGCGTCAGCCAGAGCTACCTGATCGAGGTCGGCGAGAACCTGCGGCTGGTCTGCGGCGCCAGCGTGCTGGAGCTCAACGCCAGCGGCCAGATCAACCTGTGCGGCGTGCAGATCAGCTTCCACGCCAGCGGTGACGCGCAGTTCAACACCGGCGGCGTCCTGCACCTCAACAACGGCAAGGGCCCCGACGCCGCCCCGGAAGGCGACGGCGTGAAAGGCACGATCGACGCCAAGGTGGCATCGGCCTTTCCCAAGGCCAAGTAAAAAGGACTTCACGCCATGACCTATCGCCTCAACGAATTCCAGTTCCAGCTACCCGACAGCGAGTTGCTCGATGCCTCGATCAACATCCTCAAGTTTCCGGAACTGGGCACGTCGCTGATCGTCAGCCGCAGCCTGCTGGCCGACGGCGAGGACCTGCGCAGCAACTTCGACAGCCAGCTCAAGCGCCTCGAACAGCAGGTCCAGGCACTGCGCTACCAGCCGCGCCAGGACGTGCGCCTGGGTGCGGACCAATCCCTCGATGCCATCGAGTCGCGCAGCCAGTACAGCAAGGGCGCGGACAACGTCTACCAGTTCCAGCTGGCCTTCGTCCTGCCCGGCACGCGCAAGATGACTGCGCTCAGCTACGTCAAGGCACAGCCGCTGGGCGATGCCGAAGCCGCCCACTGGGCCACGATCAAGCACAGCCTGGCACTGGCCTGAGCCATGTCCGACGCACTCTGGGCCGCCCGCCTGGGAGACGGGCTGGAACACACCTCGGTGATGGCCGACATCGTCGGCGGCGTGCTGGAGGTGGCGGCCAACGTCGCCATCGGCGCACTGGCGACAGCGGCGGTGGTGGCCGCCACCGGCATCACGGTGGCCACCGGCGGTCTCGGCGCCTGCCTGCTGGGCGCGGTGGTCGGGGTGATCGTCGGCGTGGTGATGAGCAAGACCGGCGCCGACAAGGGTCTGAGCGACATGTGCGAGGGGATCGGCAACGCGCTGTTTCCGCCCACGGTGCAGGCGACCATCCAGACCGGCTCCAAAAATACCCTGACCAACTCGATTCCCGCCGCACGCGCCGCCGGTACCGCACCACCGCCGGCACCGGCTGGCGCAGTGCCCGGCAGCGAGGCCGCCAACGTTCCCGAGGAAGCCGCGGCAGAGGAGGAAAGCCCCGGCTTCCTCGACATGGCCAAGGGTTTCTTCTCGCAGATGTGGCGGCCCACGGTCGCCAGCCCGGCACCCGGCACACAACCCAAGCCGCTGGACCTGGTGACCTGCACCAAGCACTCGCCGATGCCACAGCAGTATCTCGCCGAAGGCTCGGAAAAGGTCAGCATCAACGGCCAACCCGCCGTGCGCAGCGGCGACCGCAGCACCTGCGACGGCAAGGTCGTGTCCTCCGGCACCATCTCGCCGAACGTGACCATCGGCGGCAACTCGGTGGTGGTCCGCGAGATCCGCAGCGGCAAGACGCCGGGCATCGGCCTGGCGGTGACCGTGCTGATGATGCTCAAGGGCGGCAAGGGCAAGTTCCTGAGCAACCTGCCGTGCATGCTGCTGTCGGGGGTCAACTCGTTCGTCGTCAGCCAGGCCACCGGCGCCCTGACCCGGGCCATCGCCGGCTCGCCCAACCCGGTGCATGCCGCCACCGGCGCCAAGGTGCTGGGCGACGCGGATGAGCTGGATTTCGTCCTGCCCGGCATCCTGCCCATCGACTGGCAGCGCTTCTACAACAGCCGCGACGAACGCCAGGGCAGCCTGCTCGGCAGCGGCTGGAGCGTGCCCTATGAAGTCTGCGTGCAAGTCGAGCGGCATCCCGAGGGTGGCGAACGGCTGATCTACACCGACGAACAGGCGCGGCGCATCGACATGGGCACGATCCCCCTCGGCGGTGCGGTGTTCAGCGCCGGCGAAGGCCTGGCCGTGCGCCGTAATGGCAACGGCCAGTTGCTGATCGAGAGCGATGACGGCCTGTACCGCCTGTTCGAGCCGACCCCGGCCAACCCCGCCCATCTGCGCCTGAGCCAGTTGGGCGATCGCAACGACAATCGCCTCTATCTCGACTACGACGAATCCGGAAAGCTGACCCGCCTGCGCGACACCTTCGATCAGGTGCAGGTGGAACTGGTCTACAGCCCACAATGGCCACAGCGGATCGTGCAGATCGAGCGCCTGTATCCCGATCACCAGCGCGAGGTGCTGGTCAGCTACGCCTACGACAACGGCGGCGACCTGGCCGAAGTCCGCGATGCCCTCGGCCAGGTCCAGCGGCGTTTCGCCTATGACGAGCACAGGCGGATGGTCGAGCATCAGTTGCCCACCGGCCTGCGCTGCTTCTACCAGTGGGCCGAGGTCGGCAATCGCGAATGGCGAGTGATTCGCCACTGGACCGATGACGGCGACGAGTACCGCTTCGACTACGACCTGGACAGCGGCACCACGCGGATCACCGACGGTTTGAAGCGCGTGAGCATCCGACGCTGGAACCCGCAGCACCAGATCACCGAATACACCGACAACCTCGGCCAGACCTGGCAGTTCGAATGGAACGACGAGCGCCAGTTGCTCGGCGCCATCGATCCCCAGGGCGGACAGTACCGCTACAGCTACGACGAAGCCGGCAACCTCAGCGACAGCCTCGATCCGCTGGGACGCAGCGAGTCGACCGTGTGGCTGGAGCACTGGGCCCTGCCGCTGGTGGAGACCGATAGCGCCGGCCACAACTGGCAGTACCGCTACGACCCGCGTGGCAATTGCACCCACGAGACCGACCCGCTGGGCCAGGTCACCCAATACCGCTACGACGCCCGTGGCCAGGTGGTGCAGATCATCGACGCCAGCGGCAAGAGCAAGACGCTGCACTGGAACGACCTCGGGCAACTGACCGAGCACATCGACTGCTCCGGCTACCCGACGCGCTTCGGCTACGACCGCCGTGGCTACCTGCAGGTGGTCACCGACGCCCTCGGCGAACGCACCACCTACCAGCACGACGCCCAGGGCAACCTGCTGCAGACCACGTTGGCCGACGGCCGCGTCGAACGGTACCTGCGCGACAGCAGCGGCCAGTTGACCGGCCATGTCGATCCGGCCGGCCACGCCACCGCCTACCAGTACGACCGCCGCGGCCAGGTGCGCCAGCGCATCGATGCCGTCGGACGCCAGGTACAGTTCAGCTACGACGCCTACGGCCGCCTGATGGCGCTGACCAACGAAAATGGTGAAAGCTACCGCTTCCTGTGGGACGCCGGCGACCGCCTAGTGGAACAGCAGGACCTCGACGGCAGCGCCCGGCGTTATGCCTACGACGGGCTGGATGACGTCACCCGCCTGGAGTATGTACCGGCCCCCTTCGGCACTGGGCTGGCCGCCGTGCCGAGCGAGCCGGTCAAACCCATCGTCCACCAGTTGGAACGCGATGCCGTCGGTCGCCTGGTGGCCAAGGTCACCGACGATGGCCGCACCGAATACAGCTATGACTCGGTCGACCAACTGACCGCCGTGACCTTCACCGACAACGCCGGACAGACCCAGAGCCTGGGCTTCGCCTACGATGCCCTTGGCCAGTTGCTGGAAGAACAGAGCGCGGCGGGCAGCCTTCAGCACCACTACGATGAACTGGGCAACCTGCAGCAGACGCAGTTACCGGACGGTCGCCGGATCAACCGCCTGTACTACGGCAGCGGCCACCTGCACCAGCTCAACCTTGACGGCCAGGTGATCAGCGACTTCGAGCGCGACCGCCTGCACCGCGAGGTTCTGCGCACCCAAGGCCAGCTCAGCACCCGCAGCGACTACGACCGCAGCGGCCGACTGCGCTCACGCCTGCGCCGCCCCGCCGGCCCACCCTCGGCCTTGCCGGCACCGGTACAGAAGCACTTCGACTACGACCCGGCCGACAACCTGATCGGCCGCCTGGACCAGCAACCCCCTGGTGACCGGCGCCAACTGCTGCACTACGACGCCACCGGACGGATCCTCGCCAGCCAGGACAACGTACAGGGCCAGAGCGAAACCTTCGCCTACGACGCCGCCGCCAACCTGCTCGACGGCCCGGCGGCTGGCGCCGGCCTGGTGGTGCACAACAAGCTGCTGACCTACCAGGACAAGCGCTACCGCTACGACGCCTTTGGCCGGATGATCGAAAAGCGCAGCGGTAGCCGGCGGGTGCAACGCTTTGCCTACGACGCCGAACATCGGCTGATCGAGGTGCATAACCAGGAGGGCGCGAAGCAGACCGTGGTGCGCATGCGCTACGACCCGCTGGGGCGGCGTATCGAGAAGACCGAGCATGACAGCAATGGCTATCCGCTGGGCGAGACACGCTTCACCTGGGATGGGCTGCGGTTGCTGCAGGAGCATCGGCACGGCCAGACAAGCCTGTACCTGTATGACGATGGAAGTTATGAGCCGCTGGCGCGTGTCGACGGGCTGGGCGCACTGCAAAAGGTGCGCTACTACCACAACGACCTCAACGGCCTGCCCGAGCAACTGACGGAAAGCGACGGACATACGCTGTGGCAGGCACGCTACAGGGTCTGGGGCAACACCCTGGAGGAAGTCCGTGAGCCCTATTACATCGAAGAGCAGAACCTGCGATTCCAGGGCCAGTACCTGGATCGTGAGACCGGCCTGCACTACAACACGTTCCGGTTCTACGACCCCGATATCGGACGCTTCACCACACCGGATCCGATTGGGCTACTGGGTGGCTTCAACCTCTATCAGTATGCCCCCAACCCGTTCGAGTGGATCGACCCGTGGGGATGGGCGCCTTGCAGCGCTACGACGAAAAAGTTGCAGGCGCACGCAAACGCTGCACGCAAGGCGGTCTACAAGAACCCGCAACGATCACTTACCGTTAAACAGCGGGCAGCGATAAAACGAGCTTATGACAGGGGTGACCTTGGCCAGGCCAGGTCGCGCTATAGACGGTATGTAGGCCAGCGGATCGATGCCGAGTTCAAGCGTCGCGTACAGGCGGACCCATCGTTGGCCCACCTCAATGTATCCAAGTCGGGTCAACGACTACCCGACGTGTATGATTCGAAGAATAAATCCTGGTGGGACCTGACAACCAAAGCTGACTGGGCCAGAGGCACCCACCAGCGACGTTACGGCGACTGGGGAAACGGCTACGAAGGAGTAACGTGGTGAACAACCGAACCGAATCGCAACTGCTCTCGGGCGTCAAGCGCGAAGACTGGGCACTGCCCGAGAAAACCCGCTTCGAGCAGGCCCTGATCAAGGGATGCGAGCTGAAGAACACCAACCTCGCCTACCCGATCTTCGACCAGAGCCTGCTGCAAGACTGCACATTCGAGAAGAGTGACTTCTCCAACGCGCGCTTCTTCAGCGCCACCGAGCTGGTACGATGCACCTTCAGGAACATCGACTTCCGCGCTGCGGGCCTCAATGACAGCGTGTTCCGCCAGTGCACGTTCATCAAATGCGACTTTCGCCAAAGCCCCTTCAATGACTGCGTCCTGGTCGATTGCCTGTTCGACACCTGCAAGATCATCGACAACACCTTCGACGCCGGAAAGCTGGAAAACTGCAGTTTTTCCGGCAAGCTCCAGGAAGTGAACTTCGTTGCAGAGCAACCGAACACCATGCTCCGGGCAGATTTCAGCGCTTGCATCCTGGACTACGTAACCTTCAAGAACTGCAACCTGGAACAGATTTCTCCACCGACGGACAGCCGCCACCTCTACGTCCGGGATCTGGCCGAACGCGCCAGGAAGGCCCTGGCCCAGGTCACGAGCCAACCCGAGAGCCCGCAGAACAACCTGCTCAAGCGCCGACTCAAGAACCTGGCCATGCAGCGTGGCGGCATCTTCAATCTGAAAAACCTGGTGGAGGTCGAAGGACAGGAGTTCGCCGATCAGCTCATTTCGCTGCTGCAACAACCTGGCTGAGACAGCCGGGGAACCTCTCACACAGGCACTGCGCGATCATGAAAAAACAGACCACGCTTTCTACGCTACTGGCCCTGGCGTTATCGACCGTGTGCGTCCCCGCACACGCCGCAACCTGGCAGATCTGCCGCCTGGACCTGCGCGTCACCGAGGTCGTGAAACAACCCTATCCGCAGTTGCAGGCCCAGGTCCTGGAGGCCAGTCCGCAATCGGCGGCGGTCGAGTGTCCGGAGGCAGGCACGAGCCTCACCTTCACCCCGGAAACGCCCGACTACCAGAGCACCCTTCCACGCAAGCGCTGGCCCGGCAAGGGACAGACGGTACGGGTCGACTATCGCTATCTGGATGGCATGTGCAAGGGCGATGGCAACAGCCATCCGTGCCGCATCAGGCACTACCCCGTCGTGGGTCGCTGACGTCGATAGACGGGTGCGACTTCACGTCCCGATGTTCTGTTTGCGGGTTGGTCACAATCGTGGTCTATTCTTGAGTCGTCACCAGGATCGTCAACATGGGAGATGGCGTATGGATGCACGAGAAAGAGCGTTGATGCGGGCCAGCGTGGCGCTGGGGTTGCTGGTCAGTACGCTGAAGAAGCATGACCTGGGCGCCCCGCTATCCCTGGATGATCCCCTGCTCAGGGACATGCTCAGGCAACTTCAGGAGAATCTGCAGGAAGCCCAGGCCAACCACGCGGTGTCCAGTGCCATGATCCCGTTGAACAGGGCCTTCGCCCAGGGCACGCTGATCAATGCCGGCAACGTCGGCGCCCTGCTCAATCACTTGAAGAAGGTCGACGCCCTGCTCAAGGACGCCGGCCACCCCGCACAGGCAATGACCGCCTGACGCCAGCTCAGGCATTGGCCGGAACGAAGTCCGGCCCGCCGAGCTTGTCACGCACCATCAGCGCCGAACGCATCAGTGGCGTCCACATGCCATCCGGGCTGTTCCAGGCCGCGCCCGCCCAGCGGGTGTCGGCCTGCAGGTCGGCCTTGCGGCTTTCCAGCTGGCGCTTGAGTGCCACGGCCACACTGCCCAGGTCGACGTCGAACAGGTCGCCGTAGGGGCCCTGCGGCTGCTTGCGTTGTTTGTCCTGGCAGAAGCGGTAGTACCAGACCCAGTCATGGGCGATGTAGATCGCCCGGTTGCGATCCGGATAGGTCGCCAGGAGGGTCAGCAGGGCCGCGACGAAACGCGTCGGGAAGCTCGCATCGTGGGTTAGACGCCAGTACGGCACGATCAGTTGGTCGAAGGCCGCCACCACGTTCTGCGGCTCGTCGTTGTCGACCTTGGCTTCGAGGAAGTAGAACGGCTCGCCCACCAGGAACTTGTCCAGCTCATCGTTGGCCAGGGCCAGTTGCAGCACATTGTCGAACGGGTTGCTCATTGGATTTTCACTACATCGTGGGTCGACATCAGCACATTGACGTCATTACCGTGGGAAATCGGCACATTGTCCAGCACTGCCTCGCGCATGCCGCCCGGATAGGTCAGGCCGCCCGGGCGCCAGAGCGAGTTGACGCCCCCTTCGTTGCCGGTGGGCATCAGCACCTTGGGGTTGTCCAGGCTCACCATGTAGATGTCCTTGCCCACCAGCGAGCCGGGATCGTAGCCCAGGGCCGACTCCAGCACCGAGACATCGCCGGCCTTCTGGTACTCGGCCACCACGCCTTGCAGGTCGGACTTTGCCATGACGAACTTGTTCGGGTTGAACGAGCCGTACTTGGGGTTGGAAATGTCGTCGGCGGTGAACAGGAAGCCGCCGCCCTCGTCCTTGAAGGTCTGCAGGTGCCTGTCGATATACGAGCCCTCGAGGTAGTCGCTCGGCGGTGGCCGACTGCCCTTGGGAATCGCCATGATATCGGCTTCGGTCATCCCGGCCTTGTAGGCTGCCGCGCGCGGCGTCGGCGTCTCGGCGAGGCGCGCCATCTTCGGCCCCATGCCCAGCAGGGCCATGCCGGCAACGCCCTGTAGCAGGTCGCGGTAGCCCGGCCCCAGGCGATCGCCCAGTTGGCCCAGCAGCTCCATACCCCCCATCATCGCCCCGCCGATCACGACGAAGCCACCCAGGGCGGCCAGCCCGGTCATGGCCGCCAGTATCGCCGCACCACCCAGCGCCGCCAGGCCCAGTGCTTCCAGGCCGGTGTGCATCCAGCCCTCGATATCCAGGACGAACGCCACGGCCACCGTCGGCCCGCCGATGAAGGTATTCGGGCTGCCGGTCTTGATGTGCGCGCCGCAGCTCATCTTGCTCTTCAGGCGCGCCGCCGGCTGGCCGTTGATATAGACCGTGGCGCTGCCTTCGGCGATCTCGACGTTGAACGGCCAGTACGGATGGTTCAGCGGCAGGCCCGAGCAGGAGTCCGCCGCATCGACGCCGGCGCGCATGGCGTTGCGACTGTTGATGAAGACATTCTGGCTGCCGAGTATCAAGGTTCCGGTCGTCGGCTCCGGTAAATCGAAAATGGTGTTCAGGCCCTTGACGATCTGGAACATCGACAGCCCGCCAGCAGCGATCGAACCGGCCATGATCGCCAGCGCCGCGCCGCCGGTGGCTACGGTGGCGGCCACCACCGCAGCGCCGATCAGGGCACCGGCCACGGCACCGGCGACCATCGCGGCCACGCCGAAACCGTGGGCTATCTCATCGCCGAGGCGGGCGGCGGCCAACATGTCCATATTGACGATTGCCGCCGATCAGGTCCGGGGCTGCAGCTTGAGCGTCTGCAGAGCCGCCTTCCAGGCCGGCTCGTGGTGCACGAGGTCGTTCGGCGTGGTGGTCAGGGTGGCGATCAGGCCCACCGGCTGGCGATCGATGAACACCTGGCGCAGCATCAGCTCGCGCCCTTCGCGCTGCCAGCTGTAGTCGAGCAGCACGGCGGCGTGCTCGCTCAGCACGAAGTCCCAGCGCTTGATCAGGTTGAAGCCAGGCAACTGCTGCCCGGCGCTTTTCAGCTGGGCCTCGACGTAGTCGGCAAACGGCGTGTCAGCGCGGCTCGGGTCGCGGCTGATGACGAAACTGGCTTCGCGCGCACCACCGACGGCGGGCAGCTTGAAGATGTTGAGGCTCTGGTCCTGCCAGGTCTCAGGAATGTCCAGCTCGGCTTCCTGAAGGCGGTATGCAGTCATGGTCGAAGACGCTTTCCATGCAGGTGGATGACTCGATGAGCCGCGAATCTTCAGGCAATAACTGGTAACAATCAAGGCGCCCGGCGCAACCATTCACCGAGCCATGACGCCCCTCTCATTTTTGTCCGCCGCCCAACCGGGCCGGCAATGAAAATGGGCACCCGATCCGATCGGCGTGCCCATTCTTCCCCAACACTCCCCTTGCTCCGGGAGTACTGCCATGAGGCTTACGGGTTGACGCTGTCTTTGAGCGACTTGCCCGGCTTGAACGCCACGGTGTTGCTGGCCTTGATTTTCACTGGCTCGCCGGTTTGCGGGTTCTTGCCGGTACGGGCGCCACGATGACGCTGCAGGAAGGTGCCGAAGCCCACCAGTGTCACGCTGTCTTTGCGGTGCAGCGCGCCGGTGATTTCTTCGAGAACCGCGTTGAGTACACGGTTGGCTTGTTCTTTGGTGAGATCCGCTTTTTCAGCGATTGCAGCGGCGAGTTCTGGTTTACGCATAGTGAAGCCTCTTTGACGGTTTTTTGTTGTTATGTCCGTGCTGTTCTTCCGGAACAGCGCCCAAAGCGCCGCAGGCTCTACGCTGCGACAGACGGGAGGAGAATGGCACGGCGTCGAGCCCCGCGCCAGTCTGCCTGCGACCTTTGTAGAGGCAAAAGCAGGGTGTTTACGACAGAAGGAGCGTTATTTACGCCAGCAGCGCCGGCAGTTCCTTGTTCAAGGCCAGTTTTTCCGCGACCGCGCCGCCGGTCAGGGCATAACCGAGCAGGCGACCACTGGCATCACGGCACAGCGCCTTGATGTCGGCACCCTGCCCCTCGACCGTCCAGGCGCCCTCCAGGCCCCGTGGCGGCGGCGATACCACCAGCGGGCAGACCGGCGTCTTCACCGTCACCGGCATGGCGCCATAGCTCACCGCCGTGGCGTTGCCGGCCAGGGTCTGGGCCAGGGCACGGGCACAGTTCATCAACGGCATGACGTAGAGCAGGTTCAGGCCATCGACCTCGGCGCAATCGCCCAGGGCGTAGATATTGGCGTGGGACGTGCGCAGATGGCGGTCGACCACCACCCCGCGGTTGACCTGCAGGCCCGCCGCCGCGGCCAGGTCGATGCGCGGGCGCAAGCCGATGGCCGAGACCACGACGTCACAGTCCAGGGTCTTGCCGTCGGACAGGTGCGCCTGCAGGTGATCGCCGACCCGTTGCAGACGGGTCAGCACCGGCCCCAGGTGGAAACGCGCGCCCAGGCCCTCCAGGCCGGCCTGTACCGCGGCGGCGGCGGCCGGATGCAGCAGGGTCGGCATGACCTGCTCGCAAGGCGCCACCAGGTCGACCTCGTAGCCGCCCAGGATCAGGTCGTTGGCGAACTCGCAGCCGATCAGCCCCGCGCCCAGCAGCAGTACGCGCTGCTTGCCGGCGACAGCAGCGCGGAAACGGGCGTAGTCCTCCAGATCGTTGATCGGGAAGATCGCCTCGGGCGCATCGCCCTCAACCGGTACCCGCACGGTTTCCGCGCCCCAGGCCAGGATCAGGTCGCGATAGGGCACCGCTTCCTCGCCGATCCACAGGCGCTTGTGGCCCGGGTCGATGCCGCTGATGCGGGTATGGGTGCGCACTTCGGCCTTGAGCTGTTCGGCCATGGCACCGGGCTCGGCCATGCTCAGGCCGTCGGCGTCCTTGTTCTTGGCAAAGCCGGTGGACAACATGGGCTTGGAGTAGGAACGCCCGTCATCGGCGGTAATCAGCAACAGCGGAGTTTCGCCGTCGAGCTTGCGAAACTCCCGGGCCAGGTTGTAACCGGCCAACCCGGTACCGACGATCACGACAGGTGCGTTCATTCCCTTCTCCACATCCATGATTGTTTGAAATTTGCTCGATCAGGCGATTTCGAACATCTCGAAATCCAACTTGCCGACGCCGCAGTCCGGGCACAGCCAATCCTCAGGTACATCTTCCCAGCGGGTACCCGGGGCGATGCCGTCATCCGGCCAGCCCTCGGCTTCGTTGTAGATCAGGCCACAGACCACACACTGCCACTTCTTCATGCGTTACTTCCTCGATTCCCAGGCATGTTCGGCACGGACGATCGATGGGTACGGCGTTGTCGTCCGGCTCAGGGCGTTTTGTACTGACCGAAGCCGGCAGATGCAAGCACGATCGCCAGCCATGACCGCCCAGGCGCTCTAATTGGCCGGATACCCTGTGGTAAGCTCGCGGCCTCACTGGCTGCCGATCAACTGCCCATCGTGTCGCACAACGCCCCTATTCCGGCCTCTCCCGCCTGGCTCACGCAGAGTCGACTGGCGCCCCAACCCAGCACTCGGACCCTCGACTGGCTGTTCGACGAAGGTTCGCTGACCCGACGCCTGACCAGGCTTTGCGACAATGCCTTCAGCGTCACGCCGCTGTTAGAGGGCTGGCAAGCGTTGCGCGACGACGAGTGCACCGCCCTCGAGCTGCCGCCGGGGAGCCTCGGCTGGGTGCGCGAGGTCTATCTGCGCGGTCATGGCCAGCCCTGGGTGTTCGCCCGCAGCGTGGCGGCGCAGAGCGTGCTGCAACAGGGCGGGCTGAACCTGGATGAACTGGGCAGCCGCTCGCTGGGCGAACTGCTGTTCTGCGACCAGGCCTTCGAACGCCAGGCAATCGAGGTCTGCCATTACCCGGCACAATGGTTGCCGGCCGAACACCGTACCGACAACCTCTGGGGCCGCCGCTCGCGTTTCAACCGCGGGCCGTTGAGCCTGCTGGTGGCGGAGATCTTCCTGCCGAGTCTGTGGCAGGCCGTCGATGCCACCGAGGAGACCTGCTGATGTACCTCAACCTGCTCAAATCCCTGAACCGCCTGCATCCACGGGCCTGGGACTTCCTGCAACTGACGCGGATGGACAAGCCGATCGGCATCTACCTGCTGATGTGGCCGACCCTGAGCGCACTGTGGATCGCCGCCAAGGGCGTGCCCTCGCTGAGCCATCTGCTGATCTTCGGCCTCGGCGTGGTGTTGACCCGCGCCGGCGGCTGCGCGATCAACGATTTCGCCGACCGCAGGGTCGACGGCCACGTCAAGCGCACCGAACAACGGCCGTTGGCAGCGGGCAGGATCAGTGGCAAGGAGGCGGTGGCGGTGTTCGCCCTGCTGATGGGCATCAGTTTCGTGCTGGTGCTGTGCACCAACGCCACCACCGTGTGGTTGTCCTTCGGTGCCCTGGCCCTGGCAGCCTGCTATCCCTTCATGAAACGCTACACCTACTACCCGCAGGTAGTGCTGGGTGCCGCCTACTCATGGGGCATTCCGATGGCCTTCACCGCCCAGGACGGCAACCTGCCGGCGACGGCGTGGCTGTTGTACATCGCCAACCTGATGTGGACGGTGGCCTTCGACACCTACTACGCAATGACCGACCGCGAGGACGACCTGAAGATCGGAGTGAAATCCACCGCGATCCTGTTCGGCGATGCCGACCGGGTGATCATCCTCACCCTGCAGGGACTGATGCTCGGCTGCCTGCTGCTGGCCGGCTCGCGCTTCGAACTGGGCGCCTGGTTCCATGTCGGGTTGCTGATGGCGGCGGCGTGTTTCGCCTGGGAATTCTGGATGACCCGCGATCGCGATCCGCAGCGCTGCTTCAGGATGTTCCTGCACAACCATTGGGCGGGGCTGGCGATCTTCATCGGCGTGGTGCTGGATTACGCGCTGCGTTGAGCCTATTCCCAATCCACAGCAACCCAATACACCGCAGACTGTAGGAGCAGGGCTTGCCCGCGAATGGGCCCTCGAATTGGCTAAAGGCTTCGCGGGCAAGCCCGGCTCCTACAAGGGGCGCGAAAACCCTGGTTCACGGGTCCTCAGGGCTTGGCCACGTGCCAGACGCCACCCTTGCCGTCGCCGGTCATGTCGCCGTCCTTCTTGTCGGCCTTGAAGGTGTACAGCGGCTTGCCGTCATAGGCCCACTGCAGCTTGCCGTCATCGCGCTTGATCACGCTCCACTTGCCCGAGGCCTTGTCCGTGGCGGTGGCGGCCAGCGGCGGCCAGTTGGTCTCGCAGGGGTCGCCGTTGCACATCGACTTGCCCGCGGCGTCCTTGTCGAAGGTATAGAGCGTCATGCCATGATGGTCGACCAGCATTCCACCCTTGGCCATGGCAGGTTCGGCGGCAGAGGCCAGCGCCGGCAGGGCCAGCACGGCGGTAACCATCAGGGCCTTGAGCGAAAACGAAGAGTTAGTCATCAGAACCTTCCTTTTGTGGTTGTAGATTCGAACCCCCAGCTTAGTTCATGAAACTGGCTATCGTCGGCAACGCGGAAAAGCTGTCACATGACTGCAATAATTTCGTTATCTAATGCGGCGCAAGACAGTTCAATGACAAGAGGATTAAGGGACATGGTTGGCAGGAGCATTCTGATCGTCGATGACGAAGCCCCGATTCGGGAGATGATCGCTGTCGCCCTGGAAATGGCCGGCTATGACTGCATGGAAGCGGAAAACTCCCAGCAGGCCCATGCGATCATCGTCGACCGCAAGCCTGACCTGATCCTGCTCGACTGGATGCTGCCCGGCACCTCGGGCATCGAACTGGCCCGCCGCCTCAAGCGCGACGAGCTGACCGGCGACATCCCGATCATCATGCTCACCGCCAAGGGCGAGGAAGACAACAAGATCCAGGGGCTGGAAGTCGGTGCCGACGACTACATCACCAAACCGTTTTCCCCCCGGGAACTGGTGGCCCGCCTGAAGGCCGTGCTCCGTCGCGCCGGCCCGACCGACGGCGAAGCGCCGATCGAAGTCGGTGGCCTGCTGCTCGACCCCATCAGCCACCGCGTGACCATCGACGGCAAGCCGGCCGAGATGGGTCCCACCGAATATCGCCTGTTGCAGTTCTTCATGACCCATCAGGAACGCGCCTACACCCGCGGGCAGTTGCTGGACCAGGTCTGGGGCGGCAACGTCTATGTCGAAGAGCGTACCGTCGATGTGCATATCCGCCGCCTGCGCAAGGCCCTCGGCGATGCCTACGAAAATCTGGTACAAACCGTGCGCGGCACCGGCTACCGGTTTTCCACCAAGGGCTGAGCCGCCTTACGCGCACTGACCGCTGACAAGGACGCATGTTGAAGTGAATCAGAACTGGCATGGCACCCTGATCCGCCATCTGTTGTTGCTCGTGACCGGCTGCCTGCTGGTCGGCCTGATCAGCGGCTATTACAGCTGGGCCCTGGCCGTGGGCCTGGGGATTTACCTCGTCTGGACCCTCAAGCAACTGCTGCGCCTGCATGAGTGGCTGCGTCTGCACAAACCCGACGAGGCACCGCCCGATGGCTACGGCCTGTGGGGCGACGTGTTCGACAGCATCTACCACCTGCAACGCCGCGACCAACGCGTGCGCGGCCGCCTGCAGGCGGTGATCGACCGGGTCCAGGAGTCCACCGCGGCGCTCAAGGACGCGGTGGTCATGCTCGACAGCGACGGCAACCTGGAATGGTGGAACCGCGCCGCCGAAACCCTGCTCGGCCTCAAGACCCCGCAGGACAGCGGCCAGCCGGTAACCAACCTGGTACGCCACCCGCGCTTCAAGGAATACTTCGAGCAGGACAACTACGCCGAACCGCTGGAAATCCCCTCGCCCACCAACGACCGCCTGCGCATCCAGCTGCACATCACCCGCTACGGCAACAACGAGCATCTGATGCTGGTCCGTGATGTCACCCGCATCCACCAGTTGGAACAGATGCGCAAGGACTTCATCGCCAACGTCTCCCACGAGTTGCGCACCCCGCTGACGGTGATCTGCGGCTACCTGGAGACCCTGCTGGACAACGTCGAGGACGTGAACCCGCGCTGGTTGCGCGCCCTGCAGCAGATGCAGCAGCAAGGCGGTCGCATGCAGACGCTGCTCAACGACCTGCTGTTGCTGGCCAAGCTGGAGGCCACCGACTACCCATCGGACAACCATCCGGTGCAGGTCGATAGCCTGCTGCAGACGATCCGCAACGATGCCCAGGCGCTGTCCGGGCAACTCAACCAGACCATCACCGTCGAAGCCGATCCGGGCATCCGTCTCAAGGGCAGCGAGGGTGAACTGCGCAGTGCCTTCTCCAACCTGGTGTTCAACGCCGTCAAGTACACTCCGGCCGAGGGCACCATTCGCGTACGCTGGTGGGGCGACGAACAGGGCGCGCACCTCAGCGTCCAGGACTCGGGGATCGGCATCGACAACAAGCACCTGCCGCGCCTGACCGAGCGCTTCTACCGCGTCGACTCCAGCCGCAACTCCAACACCGGCGGCACCGGCCTGGGCCTGGCCATCGTCAAGCACGTGCTCCTGCGCCATCGGGCGCGCCTGGAGATCAGCAGCGTGCCGGGCCACGGCAGCACCTTCACCTGCCATTTCGCGCCGGCCCAGGTCGTGCGTTCGCAAAAGAACGAACTCTCCGTCTGAATACGCGGTCCCATCGGGATCAGGCACACGGGCCACTAGTGGCCCGTACGGTTAATTCGAATACTCAAATTCGGGCCCAGGGGTTTGCCAGGCAAGGCGCCATGACGAGTCGTAGCAGGGCTACGGCGAGGAATGGCAACGCTGTCTGGCGAAGCCATGGGCTCGGAGTGGAGCATGCGAATTAGCCACACGGGCCACTAGGCAAGGGGCCCGTGTGCCGTTACATTGGAAGGCTTGGGCCTGCCTTTCAGGCCGTGAAACACCACTTCAAATTGAAATATGGAACCCGTAAAACCCCATCATGGACCCTTCCCCTAGTAGCTTGACCCTCTTCTCGATATTCGCCGATTTCGGCATGATTCTCTTTGCTCTGCTGCTGGTATTGCTCAACGGTTTCTTCGTTGCGGCCGAGTTCGCCATGGTCAAGCTGCGCTCGACCCGCGTCGAAACCATCGCCCAGCAGAACGGCTGGCGCGGGCAGATCCTGCGCACCGTGCACAGCCAGCTGGACGCCTACCTGTCCGCCTGCCAGCTGGGTATCACCCTGGCCTCGCTGGGCCTGGGCTGGGTCGGTGAACCGGCCTTCGCCCACCTGCTGGAACCGGTGCTCGGCGCCATCGGCGTAAGCTCTCCCGAAGTGATCAAGGGCGTGTCGTTCTTCACCGCCTTCTTCATCATTTCCTACCTGCACATCGTGGTCGGCGAGCTGGCACCCAAGTCCTGGGCCATCCGCAAGCCGGAGCTGCTGTCGCTGTGGACAGCGGTGCCGCTGTACCTGTTCTACTGGCTGATGTACCCGGCCATCTACCTGCTCAACGCCAGCGCCAACGCCATCCTGCGTATCGCCGGCCAGGGCGAGCCCGGCCCGCATCACGAACACCACTACAGCCGTGAAGAGCTCAAGCTGATCCTGCACTCCAGCCGCGGCCAGGACCCCAGCGACCAGGGCATGCGCGTACTGGCCTCGGCCGTGGAAATGGGCGAGTTGGAGGTGGTCGACTGGGCCAACTCCCGCGAAGACCTGGTGACCCTGGACTGCAACGCCCCGCTCAAGGAAATCCTGGCGCTGTTCCGTCGCCACAAGTTCAGCCGCTACCCGGTGTACGACGCCGAGCGCAATGTGTTCGTCGGCCTGCTGCACATCAAGGACCTGTTGCTGGAACTGGCGGCCCTGGACCACATCCCCGAGTCGTTCAACCTGGCCGAACTGACCCGCCCGCTGGAGCGCGTGTCCAAGCACATGCCGCTGTCGCGCCTGCTCGAGCAGTTCCGCCAGGGCGGCTCGCACTTCGCCCTGGTCGAGGAAGCCGACAGCAAGGTGATCGGCTACCTGACCATGGAAGACGTGCTCGAAGTGCTGGTCGGCGACATCCAGGACGAACACCGCAAGGCCGAACGCGGCATCCTCGCCTACCAGCCGGGCAAGTTGCTGGTGCGCGGTGACACGCCGCTGTTCAAGGTCGAGCGCCTGCTGGGTATCGACCTGGACCATATCGAGGCCGAAACTCTCGCCGGCCTGGTCTACGAGAGCCTGAAGCGGGTGCCCGAGGAGGAAGAGGTGATGGAAGTCGAAGGCCTGCGCATCATCATCAAGAAGATGAAGGGGCCGAAGATCATCCTGGCCAAGGTCCTCAAGCTCGACTGACGCCCCGGGCGAACGGATGCCAGGCCTGTGGGAGGCTCCAGGCTTGCCGGCCTGTTCGCGGCGGTGCGGCGTTCCGACAAGGCACGCTCCTACAGGTCAGCGTCCAACCCGTGGTCTCACTGCCCGCCCACGGCGAAGTTCGGCAACGCCTCCATCGGCTGGCTGAACTGATACGGAATCGACACCAGGCCCAGCCCGGTATTGCGCTGCACCACGAAATGCAGGTGCGGCCCGGTGCTGTTGCCGGTGTTGCCCGACAGCCCCAGCGGGCTCCCCACCGCCACCCGCTGCCCCTCGCGCACGCTCACCGAGCCCTGCTTGAGATGCAGGTAGACACCCATGGTGCCGTCGTCATGCAGGATCCGCACGAAGTTGCCCGCAGGGTTCTTGCCACGCCCGGACTGGTCGTTCTCGGTCTTGACCACGACCCCACCCCGCGCGGCGATGATCGGCGTACCGACCGGCATGGCGATATCCATCGCATAGCGGCTCTTGGCGCCATGATGGCTGTATTCGCCGTTCGGCCCCTGGGTCAGGCGAAAGGGCCCGCCGCGCCAGGGAAACGGATAACGATAGCCCTGAGCCTGGCCTGAAGGGTCACCAAGGGAATAGCGGAATTTGGGGGTATACAGGAACGGTTGCCCGGCCTGGCTCGCGCTGAGCAGCGCCAGACGCTGGTGACTGCGCGCCGGCAACACCTTGCGAATCGGCTGCACGGGCGCTCCGCTGACGTTCTTCAGCGCGGCGAAACTCAACTCGATTTCCACCGGCGCATACAGGTCGTTACGCACGAACACCTCGTCGCCACCCTTCTGCCTGCGAATGTCCAGGCGCACCTGGCGCTCCAGGTGCTCGACCATCCGATCGCGAAACACGAACACCTCGGCCCCCGGCGCCGGGCGGTCGCTGTAGGTGACCACGCCATTGGCGTCCACGTACTTGTAGACCGTCATGGCCGCAGCCGAGGTGGCAACCATCAGCAGGCCACAGGAAAACAACAGGCGCAGGAACAACATAGGGCAAGCCGCCAAACCAAACGTGGCGAGCAGATTAGCAGGCCGCCGAGATGTTTGTGTGACTCAGGCGAGCTGAGTCGCACCCTGGCCGAAGCACAGGTCGACGTCCAGTTGCGCCGGCTCCGAGAGGTTCACCAGCGCGTCCAGGGAGAACTTGTCGATCTTGCCATTGAGCAGGTCGTTGAGCCTGGGCTGGCTGATCCCCAGGCGCTTGGCCGCGGCCTTCTGGGACAACTCCCAGGCGCTGATCCTACGGATCAGTTCCAGCATGAGCCGGGAGCGCAGACGCATGTTGGCCGCCTCCCGGGGAGTCTCCTCCAGGGCATCCCAGACGGAGGAAAAACGTTCGATATGGACATGATCGCTCATGGTTTTGCTCCTATCTCCTGATATCTCGCCCTGGCCAGCTCGATATCCCGGGCCTGGGTCCTCTGCGTCGTCTTCCTGAAGGCGTGAAGCACATACAAGGCATCAACCCTGTTGGCCACATAAAACACCCGGAATGCCCCGCTCTCATCATTGATCCGAATTTCGTAGACCCCCCTGCCCACCGTCATCATGGGCTTCCAGTCACAGGGTGCTTCACCCTGCTGCAGGAGATCCAGCTGAAAACCCGCCACTCTTCGCGCCTCCAGCGGGAAGGCTCGCAAATCCCTGAGCGAACTCCCTACGAATACCACGTCCTTGTGCCTTGCCATCGCGATACCTCCCGTGCTTGCCAGGAAAAGCGTAAGCAACGGGCGAAGCGTTCGTGGCACGAGGTTGTTGCAAGACTTGGCCGGCAGCCATGCCTTGCTGATCAATCTATATCAAAACAGATATAAAGAAATCGGACGAGCGGATATTCGGACGAAAGGTCTTTCGATACGTAACGTAGGAACGAAGAGAAACAACCCGGCGCCAGCCGCACCGGGTTGTCAGACGGGCATCAGGCGCCAGGAACGAAGTGCTTCTGGGCGGTGCCGCGGGCGATCAGGCGGGAGATGTAGTCGAGCTTCTGCGCATCCTGGTCGATGAACCGGAAGGTCAGTTGCAGCCAGTCGCTGTCCGGCTTGGGCTCATGGGCGACGATCGCGTGCAGGTAGCCGTTCAGGCGGGCGACCTCGGCATTGTCACCCTGCTCCAGGTCGAGCACGGCGCTTTCCAGGATCTGTGGCAGGGCCTCGCCGCGACGCACCACCAGCAGGGCCTCCTTGATGCTCAGGGCCTTGATCACACATTGCTGGGTGCCGCTGGCCAGGCGCAGTTGGCCCTGGCCACGACCGCCGGTCGCCGGGCTCGCGGCCGCAGCCGCAGCCGCCGGACGTACCGGCGGGCTGTTGAGGATGCCCTTGGACGCAGCGGGCGCCGCTGCGGGGGCTGCTGGAGCCGCAGGCGACACCACCGCCGGCTTGCCGCCGGTCAGCGCGCTCAGCGAGTCGTTGCCAAACCCCGCGTTCGACTTCGGAGCGCTGCTCATCAGCGCGTCGAGCTTGCCGACCTTGTGCAGTGCCTGCTTGACCTTGGTCAGCAGTTGTTCGTTGGTGAACGGCTTGCTGACGTAGCCGGAAACCCCGGCCTGGATCGCCTGCACAACGTTCTCCTTGTCGCCGCGGCTGGTGACCATCACGAACGGCATGGTCTTGAGAGCCTCCTGCGAACGGCACCACGTCAGCAGCTCCAGGCCGGACATCTCAGGCATTTCCCAGTCGCACAGCACCAGGTCGAACGCCTCGCGCGCCAGGATCGCCTGGGCCTTGCGTCCGTTGACGGCGTCTTCGGTCCGCACACCCGGGAAGTAGTTGCGCAGGCACTTTTTCACCAGGTCGCGGATGAACGATGCGTCATCCACCACCAACACACTGACTTTGCTCATTGACCATTCCTCTAAAAATCCCGGCCAGCATACTGGCTAATGGCCATTTGCAAAACTGATCAGTCACGCCGGGATTTTATCGCTCGCAAGGCGCATAAAATTCGTACGCCACAAACAAAAACGCCCGACCATTGGCCGGGCGTTTCTCTCGGGCAATCTTAGTTATCGTCAGCTTTGTCCGGAACATTAGCAGTTTCGGGGGCCACTCCCTCAACTTCCTGACGCATGCGCTTGAGGCCCATGTGCCGTACGTCGGTTCCACGTACCAGGTAGATTACCAGCTCGGAGATATTGCGTGCGTGGTCGCCGATCCGCTCCAGCGAACGCAACACCCAGATGATGCTCAACACCCGCGAGATAGAGCGTGGATCTTCCATCATGTAGGTGGCCAGCTCGCGCAAGGCGGTCTTGTACTCGCGATCGATGATCTTGTCGTACTGCGCCACGGACAACGCCAGCTCCGCGTCGAAACGGGCGAAGGCATCCAGTGCGTCGCGGACCATGTTGCGCACCTGGTCGCCGATGTGACGAACTTCGACATAACCGCGCGGCGCTTCGCCTTCTTCACACAGCTGAATGGCACGACGGGCGATCTTGGTGGCTTCATCGCCGATACGCTCGAGATCGATCACCGACTTGGAGATGCTGATGATCAACCGCAGGTCGGAGGCCGCCGGCTGGCGACGGGCGAGGATGCGCAGGCACTCCTCGTCGATGTTGCGCTCCATCTGGTTGATCTGTTCATCGATCTCGCGCACCTGCTGGGCCAGGCCGGAATCGGCCTCGATCAGTGCGGTCACCGCGTCGTTGACCTGCTTCTCCACCAGCCCGCCCATGGCCAGCAGGTGGCTGCGAACTTCTTCCAGTTCCGCGTTGAACTGCGCGGAGATGTGATGGGTAAGACCTTCTTTATCAATCATTGGTTTAGCTCCGCGAAACTTGCAGGCTTCAAGCCGCGCGTTTCAAGCAGTGATAGGGTGATCCGGGGTTCGCACAGCATCTGCCTTGCCGCCTCCGGCCTGCGGCACACAGCCGCTCCTAGCCATAACGACCGGTGATGTAGTCCTCGGTCTGCTTCTTCGCGGGATTGGTGAACAGGGTATCGGTATCGCCGAATTCAACCAACTTGCCCATGTACATGAACGCGGTGTAGTCGGAAACCCGGGCCGCCTGCTGCATGTTGTGGGTCACGATCACGATGGTGAACTTGGATTTCAGTTCATAGATCAGTTCCTCGACCTTGAGGGTCGAGATCGGGTCGAGTGCCGAGCACGGCTCGTCGAGCAACAGCACTTCCGGCTCCACGGCGATGGTACGGGCGATCACCAGACGCTGCTGCTGGCCGCCGGAGAGGCCGAGTGCGGAGTCGTGCAGGCGGTCCTTCACTTCATCCCACAGGGCGGCGCCCTTGAGGGCCCATTCCACGGCCTCGTCGAGCACGCGCTTCTTGTTGATGCCCTGGATGCGCAGGCCGTAGACGACGTTCTCGTAGATGGTCTTGGGGAACGGGTTCGGCTTCTGGAACACCATGCCGACCTTGCGACGCAGCTCGGCCACGTCCTCGCCCTTGCGGTAGATGTTGTTGCCGTAGAGGTTGATCTCGCCCTGTACGCGGCAGCCGTCGACCAGATCGTTCATCCGGTTGAATGTGCGCAGCAGGGTCGACTTGCCGCAACCGGACGGGCCGATGAAGGCGGTCACGCGTTGCTTGGGAATGTTCATGCTGACGTCGAACAGTGCCTGCTTCTCGCCGTAGAACAGGCTCAGTTTCGGCACTTCGATGGCTACGGTCTCGCTGGCCAGGTCCAGGCTCTGCTTGCTGCGACCCAGGGCGGACATGTTGATGCCGTGGGGTTGGGTTTCATGCTGCATGGGTAAACTCCCTGCGCTAACAAATTCGTTTCGGTACGCCGCTGGGCGGCGTGTGCAATAAGGGACCTTGCAGGAGCAAGGCCTGCCTGCGAAGGGCCTCGGAGGCCGCCAAAAGCTTCGCGGGCAAGCCTTGCTCCTACAGGTAATGCGTCATCAGCTATCCAGCGCCTTGTACTTCTCGCGCAGATGGTTACGGATCCACACGGCCGAGAGGTTCAGCGTGGCGATCACCAGCACCAGCAGCAACGCGGTGGCGTACACCAGTGGCCGCGCCGCCTCGACGTTGGGGCTCTGGAAGCCGACGTCGTAGATGTGGAAGCCCAGGTGCATGATCTTCTGGTCCAGGTGCAGGTACGGGTAGTTGCCATCCACCGGCAGCGACGGCGCCAGCTTCACCACGCCCACCAGCATCAGCGGCGCCACTTCACCGGCGGCACGGGCCACGGCGAGGATCATGCCGGTCATCATCGCCGGGCTGGCCATCGGCAGGACGATCTTCCACAGCGTCTCGGCCTTGGTCGCCCCCAGTGCCAGCGAACCTTCGCGGACGGTGCGCGGAATACGCGCCAGGCCTTCCTCGGTGGCCACGATCACCACCGGCACCGCCAGCAGCGCCAGGGTCAGCGAGGCCCAGAGCAGGCCCGGGGTGCCGAAGGTCGGCGCCGGCAGGGCCTCGGGGAAGAACAGCCGGTCGAGCGAGCCGCCCAGCACATAGACGAAGAAGCCCAGGCCGAACACACCGTAGACGATCGCCGGGACACCGGCCAGGTTGTTCACCGCGATGCGGATCACCCGGGTCAGGGTGTTCTGCTTGGCATACTCACGCAGGTAGACCGCCGCCAGCACGCCGAACGGAGTGACGATCATCGCCATGATCAGGGTCATCATCACGGTGCCGAAGATCGCCGGGAAAATCCCGCCCTCGGTGTTGGCTTCCCGCGGGTCGTCGCTGAGGAACTCCCAGACCTTGCTGAAGTAGAAACCCAGCTTGGTGAAGGTGCCCATGGCGTTCGGCTGGTAGGCGTGGACCACCTTGCTGATGCCGATTTCCAGTTCCTTGCCGTTGCCATCGCGGGCCGTGAGGCTGTCGCGATTGAACTCGGTGTGCAGCTCGCTCAGGCGCGCTTCGATCGCCTGGTAGCGGGCATGCAGCTCGGCCTTTTCGGCTTCCATGTCGGCCTGGGCGGCAGCGTCCAGCTTGCCTTCGAGTTCCAGCTTGCGGCCATGCAGGCGAATACGCTCCAGACCTGCGTTGATCGCGCCGATGTCGCTCTTTTCCAGGGTCTTGAGCTGCCTGGCCAGACCGTTCACACGGTCGATCCGCGCCTGCAGCTCAGGCCAGGCGGCCTCGCCTTCGGCGACGACCTTGCCGTTTTCCTTGACGTTGACCAGGGTGCCGTAGAAGTTGCCCCACTCGCGACGCTCGATGGCCATCAGCTCGGCCGGCGTACTCAGGTGGGTCAGCCACTCACCGACGACCCAAGTGAAATCGTTGCCGTTCAGGTCGCGGTTACCGACCTTGACCAGCTCGCGGGTCATGAACTCGGGGCCGTTGTCCGGCACCGGCAGGCCCGCCGTCTTCAGGCGCGCCCGCGGCACTTCTTCCTTCTGCACCACCTCGCCGACCACGACCTGCGGGGCCTGGCCGGGAATGCTGTACTCGGCGTGGATCACATCCGCCGGCCAGAAATGCCCCAGCCCACGTACCGCGATCACCGCCAGCAAGCCGATGGTCATGATGACCGCGATGGACACCGCACCACCGCTGATCCAGACGCCAGGGGCGCCGCTCTTGAACCAGCCATTCAGGGAGTTCTGTTTCACAGACTTCTACCTTTATTAAAGCGACGAGTATTTCTTGCGCAGACGCTGACGAATCAGTTCCGCGAGGGTGTTCATGATGAACGTGAACAGCAGCAGCACCAGTGCCGAGAGGAACAGCACGCGGTAATGGCTACCACCCACCTCCGACTCCGGCATCTCCACCGCGACGTTCGCCGCCAGGGTGCGCAGGCCCTCGAACAGGTTCATCTCCATGACCGGGGTGTTGCCGGTGGCCATCAGCACGATCATGGTCTCGCCGACGGCGCGGCCCAGGCCGATCATCAGCGCCGAGAAGATGCCCGGGCTGGCGGTGAGGATCACCACCCGCGTCATGGTCTGCCAGGGCGTGGCGCCCAGGGCCAGGGAGCCCAGGGTCAGGCTGCGCGGCACGCTGAACACGGCGTCTTCGGCGATCGAGTAGATGTTCGGAATCACCGCGAAGCCCATGGCCAGGCCGACCACCAGGGCGTTGCGCTGGTCGTAGGTGATGCCCAGGTCGTGGGAGATCCACAGGCGCATGTCGCCGCCGAAGAACCACGACTCCAGGTGCGGGCTCATGAACAGCGAGAGCCAGCCGACGAACAGGATCACCGGGATCAGGATCGCGCTTTCCCAGCCGTCCGGCACCCGCAGGCGCAGCGATTCGGGCAGTCGGCTCCAGGCGAAGCCGGCCACCAGGATGCCGATCGGCAACAACAGCAGCAGGCTGAAGATCCCCGGCAGGTGGCCTTCGACATACGGCGCCAGGAACAGGCCGGCGAAGAAGCCGAGAATCACCGTTGGCAGCGCCTCCATCAGCTCGATCACCGGCTTGACCTTGCGGCGCATGCCCGGGGCCATGAAGTAGGCGGTGTAGATCGCTGCGGCGACGGCCAGCGGCGCCGCCAGCAGCATGGCGTAGAACGCGGCCTTCAGGGTACCGAAGGTCAGCGGCGACAGGCTCAGCTTGGGCTCGAAGTCGGTGTTGGCGGCGGTCGATTGCCAGACGTACTTGGGTGCGTCGTAGTTCTCGTACCAGACCTTGCTCCACAGCGCGCTCCAGGACACTTCCGGATGCGGGTTGTCGAGCAGCAGCGGCTGGATCTTGCCACCCTGTTCGACGATCACCCGGTTGGCCCGCGGCGACAGGCCGAACAGGCCCGGACCGTCGACCACCTGCTCGACCAGCAGGGTACGGTGCGCAGTACTGTGGAACACGCCGAGCTTGCCGGCGGCATCCAGGACGACGAAGCCCTTGCGACGCTCTTCGGCGCTGATCTCGACGATCGGCGCACTGCCCATCTGGAAGCTGCGGATCGGCTTCAGGCGCAGTTCGCCATCGGTGTCACGGGCCATGAACCACTGGCCAAGGCCGCCCTTGGAGTCACCGATGATCAGCGAGATGCCACCGACCAGCTGTGCAGTGGCGGTCACTTCGGCGTTGGCGTCCTCAAGCAGCTTGTAGCGGCCATTCAGGCTCTTGTCGCGCAGGCTGAACACGTCGGCCTGGGCACGCCCGTTGATCACATACAGCCACTGCTGGCGTGGATCGATGTAGATCGCCTTCACCGGCTCGGTCATCTGCGGCAGATCGATGCTCTTCTGCTCGCTGGTGACCTCGCCGGTCATCATGTTTTCTTCCTTGGTCAGCGCCAGCACGTGCAGTTGCGCACCATTGGAACCCACGGCAATCAGCGTCGAGTCGCTGGCGTTGAGGTTCACATGCTCGAGGGCATGCCCTTGCTCATCCAGGGTGATCGGCGTCTCCCCGTACGGGTATTCGATCGTCGGGGTGATGGTCTTCTTGCCATCCGGGTAGGTCACCTTGTAGCTGTGGCGGAACACCAGCGCCTGGCCGTTGGACAGGCCGACGATAACCAGCGGGACGCCCGGCTGGTCCTTGCTGATGGCGGTGACTTTGGTACCGGCCGGAATCGGCAGGTTCACCCGCGACAGCTCGGCAGCGCCTTCGACAGCGAAGAACAGCACCTGCCCCTGGTCGGAAACCCGCATGCCGACCTGGTTCTGTTCTTCCAGGGAGATCATCAGCGGGTTGCCGGCATCGCGCATCCAGGCCGGACTGATGGCTTTTTCCGCCGTCAGCGAGGCGCCCTGGAACAACGGCATGACCACATAGCCGAGGAAGAAGAAGATCAGCGTGATCGCCGCCAGGACGGCCAGGCCGCCAACGAATACATACCAGCGGGTCAGGCGGTCCTTGAGCGCACGAATTTGGCGCTTGCGCTTGAGTTCAGGCGTATTGAAGTCAATGCGCTTGGGGGGAGAAGTCGTAGTCATGGTGGAATTGGCCAGATCGTTCATGCGCACACCCTAGCGATCCTGTATGACAGAAAGATGACAGTGCAGTGACGCACGGAAGCCGCCGCCCAGCATGGCTGGCAGCGGATTCGGAAATTTAGTGCGCGGGTTGCCGGTTGCCTGCGAAGCGTCCTTCCAGGATCGCTTTCGCGGGCAAGCCCGCTCCCACATACCGGGGCCAGTGGCCTGTACGGTTGATTCGGATACTCAAATCCAGGTTCAGGGACTTGGAGTTGGGTGTGCGATCAGCCACACAGGCCACCAGACGCCGGCCCGGTGCTTACTTCTTGGCGCCTTCGCTCAGGCCCAGGTCAGCCAGCGCCTTGGCGGCAACCTTGGCTGGCAGCGGGATGTAACCGTCCTTGACTACGACTTCCTGGCCCTGCTTGGACAGAACCAGCTTCACGAACTCGGCTTCCAGCGGGGCCAGAGGCTTGTTCGGAGCCTTGTTGACGTAGACGTACAGGAAGCGCGACAGCGGGTATTTGCCGTTCAGGGCGTTTTCTTCGCTGTCTTCGATGAAGTCGGTGCTGCCTTTCTTGGCCAGGGCCACGGTCTTCACGCTGGCGGTCTTGTAGCCGATACCCGAGTAGCCGATGCCGTTCAGCGAGGAGCTGATGGACTGCACCACGGAAGCCGAACCCGGCTGCTCGTTCACGTTAGGCTTGTAGTCGCCCTTGCACAGGGCTTCTTCCTTGAAGTAGCCGTAGGTGCCGGATACCGAGTTGCGGCCGAACAGTTGGACCGGCTTGTTGGCTAGGTCGCCGGTCACGCCCAGGTCACCCCAGGTCTTGACGTCGGCCTTGGCGCCGCACAGACGGGTCGAGGAGAAGATCGCGTCAACCTGTTCCATGGTCAGGTGCTGGATCGGGTTGTCCTTGTGCACGAATACCGCCAGGGCATCGACAGCGACCGGGATGGCGGTCGGCTTGTAGCCGTACTTCTGCTCGAAGGCTGCCAGTTCGGTGTCCTTCATCTTGCGGCTCATGGGGCCGAGGTTCGAGGTACCTTCAGTCAGTGCGGGCGGTGCGGTGGCGGAACCGGCGGCCTGAATCTGAATGTTCACGTTCGGATATTCTTTCTTGTAGCCCTCAGCCCACAGGGTCATGAGGTTTGCCAGGGTATCGGAACCGACGCTGGACAGGTTGCCCGACACGCCTTGGACTTTGGTATAGGCGGGAATGGACGGATCTACACCAGCGGCCACCGCGTGGGCAGTCGCGACGCCAGCAGCGACAAAGGTCATTGCCGCCATCAAACGTTTCAGTTTCATGCCTTACTCCTAGCAGAGAGGTTATGTTAAGTCGGGGCCAAGTATCGGCAGGCCGCATGAACACTCTATGACTGGTATGTGACAATTAGATGAAAGGCCAGCATGGAGCGAAGCGATCGGCACCCTCCTGCACAAGCGCAAAGCCACGGTCTGCCTCACCTACCCTGATGTCCATATCATCGGCCGCATCATTTAGAAACACTCTCTCAAATTTGCCGCCCGGCCCAGGCACGCTCCTGATAGCACGCTACATTTTGAAACTTTTCACCCAGTTGACAAAACACAGATAAAATACAATTTTGTCAACTGAAAGGGGGTTTCATGATCAACGACCGAATCCGCCGGGCCCGCCAACTGAAAGGCATCACCCTTGAGGCTTTGGCTCTTCAGATGGGCGATATCACGAAACAGGCCCTCAGTAAGTATGAAAAAGGAACGGTGATCCCAGGCTCTGCGCGGCTGCTGCAACTCGCCAGAGCCCTGGATGTGAGTCCCGAATATTTCTTCCGCGAAGAAGCGGTCGTGCTGGCGCCCCTGGAGTTTCGCAAGCTGGCGAAGATGCCCAGGTATCGCCAGCTCCAGGTTGAAGAACGGATGCGCGAATACCTTGAGCGCTACATTTCCCTGGAAATGTGTTTCGACCCACTGGATATTCTCACCACCACTACTCCCGCCCAGATAATTGAAGTGAGCGGCGCGGACGACGCCGAACGGGCCGCAGAGAAACTGCGCGAGCTATGGGGCATTGGTAGCGACCCGATTTTCCACCTGAGTGAGCAACTGGAGGAACACGGCATCAAGGTGGTAATGCTTGAGGGACCGAATGATTTCGACGGAGCCTGTGCCGCCACTCGCGATGGGCACCATGTGCTGATTGCTCTGAACGCAGAACGCCCCGGTGAGCGCATCAGGTTCACCGCCGCCCATGAACTCGGGCACTGGACCATGCGGCTGCCCGAAGAAATGTCCGAACGGGACCGGGAAAACTGCTGTCATCGTTTCGCCGGGGCCTTCCTTTACCCAGCCAAATGCGTGACTGGCGATTTCGGCCATCACCCCAGGTCGAAAGTGCACCCCCGTGAGTTGCTGATCGCCAAGCGTCAATATGGACTCTCGATGCAAGCAGTCCTGCGCCGGCTCAAGGATCTGAATCTGCTCAGCGAAAGTGGCTACAAATCCCTCACCATTCGATTCAGCACCAATGGCTGGCGCAAGTCGGAGCCAGAACCCCTTCTCTGCAAGGCGCCACATCGCTTTGAGTCCCTGGTATTCCGGGGGTATGCGGAAGGATTGATCACCCAGTCCCGAGCCGCCGAGTTTCTGCGCAGACCGGTAACGGCCCTGGATCCAGATTTCCTGGGGGCACTGGAGAGTGCATGAACCTGATCTACATCAGCGATACGAATATCTGGATCGACTTCAGAAATGCCGGACTGCTGGAGCAACTGTTCAGGCTGCCGTTCTCCTTGTGCTGCACCGATTTCGTGCTGGAAGAACTGAGGGACTTTCCCTGTGAGGCACTGCTGTCTCAAGGGCTTAAGGTGGAGTCCTTCGACGGTGACGGGGTAAAGCGGCTTTTCACGCTCAAGATCGAGCACAACAACAGCTCTCTGGCCGACGTTTCATGTTACTTGCTGGCACAGGAAACAGGACGCCCACTCCTTACCGGGGATGGCCGGCTCAGACGCCAGGCGCTACGTGACGGATTAAAGGTGCACGGCGCGCTCTGGCTTCTGGATCTGATGGTGGAACATGCCATCATCCCTCCTGCACAAGCAGCCAACTCACTGGAAACCATGACAGCTCGCGGGGCACGACTGCCCGAGCGCGAGTGCCATAGCCGAATCAGTGCGTGGCGAGGAGGTCGACCCGTCCTCACCCCTCGGGGTCAGCGGGACTTGGACCAGAGGTAGCCGCCCACCAGCACGCCGACGCTGCAAATGATTGCAACATAATACGCAGGCCCCATCGGGCTGTCCTTGAGCAGCAGGGTCACCACCATCGGCGTCAGGCCGCCGAAGATCGCGTACGCCAGGTTGTAGGAGAACGACAGGCCGCTGAAACGCACCACCGCCGGGAACGCCTTGACCATCACGTAAGGCACCGCACCGATGGTGCCGACGAACAGGCCGCTCAGGGCGTACAGCGGGAACAGCCACTCGGGATGGGCCGCCACGGTGCTGTAGAAGGTCCAGAAAGTGGCCATCAGCGCCAGGCTGCCGATGACGAACACCCGCCCCGCACCGAAGCGGTCGGCCAGGGCGCCGGAAGCGATGCAGCCCAGGGTCAGGCACACGATCGCCAGGCTGTTGGCCTGCAGCGACACCGTCGGAGTGAAGTGAAAGACGGTCTGCAGTACGGTCGGGGTCATCAGGATCACCACCACCACGCCAGCCGAGAGCAGCCAGGTCAGCAGCATCGAGATGATGATCGCGCCACGGTGGTCACGCAGCACCGCGCCGAGGGGAATGCCGTCGGACAATGCCTTGCGCTGCTGCAGCTCGGCGAATACCGGGGTCTCGTGCAGCCAGCGGCGCAAGTACACCGAGAACAGGCCGAACACGCCGCCCAAAAGGAACGGGATACGCCAGGCGTAATCGCTCACTTCCAGCGGGCTGTAGAGGCTGTTGATCAGGGTCGCGACCAGCGAGCCCAGCAGGATGCCGGCGGTCAGGCCCGACGTCAGGGTGCCGCAGGCGAAGCCGATCTGCCGCTCCGGCACGTGCTCGGCGACGAACACCCAGGCGCCCGGAACCTCGCCACCGATGGCGGCACCCTGGATCACCCGCATCAACAGCAGCAGGATCGGCGCCCAGATGCCGATCTGCGCGTAGGTCGGCAGCAGGCCCATGATCAGGGTCGGCACGGCCATCATGAAGATGCTCAGGGTGAACATCTTCTTGCGGCCCAGCAGGTCGCCGAAGTGCGCCATGACGATACCGCCCAGCGGCCGCGCCAGGTAACCGGCGGCGAAGATCCCGAAGGTCTGCATCAGGCGCAGCCATTCCGGCATCTCGGCCGGGAAGAACAGCTTGCCGACCACCGCCGCGAAAAACACGAAGATGATGAAGTCGTAGAACTCCAGCGCGCCTCCCAGGGCCGACAGCGACAGCGTCTTGTAGTCATTACGGGTCAGCGGGCGCGCGGGCGGCGCAAGGCTGGGAGACACAGTACTCATGCAAGGCTTCTCTTATATTTACTGATAGGTCTGTAGGTGGCCCGGCCGCAACGTCACCGGTGTCGATCCGGCAAAGATCGCACAAGCACGGTTGTAGTAAAACGATAAACCGGTAAAACATATCGTCGGCAGCCTGACGCTCGCCAGGCCGATGGCACTCGAGGCAGCAGGCGGGCAGGAAAATCTCCCGCGGCCCCACCCGTTCACCCTGCCCATGCACAAGCGCGGATGGCCGGGAAAAGATAATAAAATGTTTCAGAAAGTAAGTAATGTCCCGATATAGAGCGATCGAAAGGGCTTTCTGACGGTCGAAGTCAAGCGGGTCGCTCGATATACTGGTGGCTGCCACCCTGCAAGGGTGCTGTGCAAAAACGTCGCTGGAAGCTCCCTCCAGCCGGTTTTGCAGAGTTTCCCTTGAGTACGCCTTAGAGAAACGTGACGAACGTAGCATGTTCGGGCTGAATCGTTTTTCCTGAAGACGTCCATTCACCTGCAATACCCACGTAGCGTCATGGGTCAGAGGCCCTGAATATGATCGAACTCGAACAAGAAGACCCCATCCCGCAAGGCGATCTCGCCCTGCAAATCACCGCCTTGCCCCGCGAAACCAACGGTTTCGGCGATATCTACGGCGGCTGGCTGGTCAACCAGATGGACCTGGCCGGCACCGCCATGTCCAGCAAGATCGCCGGTGGCCGGGTGGCCACGGTGGCCATCGACCGCATGGCGTTCCTCGTGCCGGTGGCGGTCGGGGCCCAGCTGTCCTTTTATACCCAGGCCCTGGAAATCGGCCGCAGCTCGATCCGGATGATGGTCGAAGTGTGGAGCGACGACCCGCTGTCCAGCGAATGGCGCAAGGTCACCGAAGCGGTGTTCGTCTTCGTCGCCATCGACGGCAGCGGCCGCACCCGCTCCGTGCCACGGCGCACCTAAACCCGCGGCGTTTTTTGCGGTCCATTGCAGTCCCTGTTGCCGAGCGAGAACACCATGAGCACGCCACACGTTGAAACGGTCAAGCTGGATGAACTCAATTGCTGGCGGATCCGCCATGACCAGGCCGAATTGCTGATCGCCCAGCAGGGCGCGCATATCCTCAGCTATCAGCTGGCCGGCGAACCGCCGGTGATCTGGCTCAACGACCAGGCCCAGTTCAAGCACGACAAGAGTATCCGCGCCGGCGTGCCGGTATGCTGGCCCTGGTTCGGCGTGTTCCAGCGCAACCCCGACAGCGTCCAGGCGATGCGCCAGGCCAGCGAGGCGCCGACCGCCCACGGTTTCGTCCGGACCCGGGAATGGAACCTGCAGGGCATCCAGGCCGATAACGACGGCGTACTGGCCGAATTCACCCTGCCGCTGCCCGAAGGCGGCTTTGCGGGCTGGCCGCACAAGGTCGGACTGAAACTGGCGGTGCATCTGGGCGAGAAGCTGCACATCAGCCTCACCAGCGAGAACCTCGACGATCATCCGGTCACCCTGAGCCAGGCGCTGCACACCTACTTCGCGGTCAGCGATGTGCGCAACGTGCACGTCGACGGCCTCGATGGCCTGACCTACATCGACACGACGGATGACTGGAAACAGGTCCGGCAGCAGGGTGAGCTGCATTTCACCGGCGAAACCGACCGCATCTACCTGGATACCCCGGCGCAATTGAGCATCGTCGACCCGACCTGGGAGCGGCGTATCGAGCTGACGGCCGAGAACTCGCGTTCGGCGGTGATCTGGAACCCGTGGATCGACCGGGCCAGCCAACTGGCCGACCTAGCTGACGATGGCTGGCCGAAGATGCTGTGCATCGAGACGGCGAACGTGATGAATGACGTGGTGACGCTGGCGCCGGGCGCCAGTCATGCGCTGGGCGTAACCATCGGCAGCCGCCGCCTGGGTTAAGACCGGGCGCCTGTTTCGCGGCGGTCCGCCGCCGCGAACAGCGACCTGACCGACCAACACCTTACAAGTCCGACTCCTTCACCACACGCACCTTCGCCGCATCCAGCGCATAGGCCGCATCGGCCAGGTCATTGCTGACCTTCTCGATCTTCAGCGTGCCGGTCACCCACAACGGCGTGTAGATATCGTCCAGCTTCAGGCCCTTGGGGTAACGCACCAGCACCAACTGGTTCGGCGGTGGCGGCGGTACGTGAATGCAGGCGCCCGGATAGGGAACCAGGAAGAACAGCGTGCTGCGACCCTTGGCGTCGGTTTCCAGCGGCACCGGATAACCACCGATGCGGATGTCCTTGCCGTTCATGGCGGCCACGGTCTTGGTCGAATACATCACCGCCGGCAAGCCCTTGGCCTGCTTCAGCCCACCCTTGGCGGTAAAGGTACCGTTGGCTTCCGGGGAGTTGTGGCTGATTTCCGGCATTTGCTCAAGGGCTTTCTGATCCGATTTTGGCATCAGTTCCAGCCAGTCGGTTTCCGGCAGCTCGGCCGCATGGGCCAGGCCGCTGCCCAGCAGGAGAAGTGTCAACAAGAGACGACGCATGAGGAACTCGGCAGGAGGGAATCAAGTCGCGCATTCTAGCCCCTCTGCGCGGGTTGCACAGAGGGGGTTGCGCAGGTCGCTCAGTTCTTTTTGATCAGCCCGTAGATCACCAGCAGGACGATGGCGCCGACCACCGCGCCAATGAAACCGGCACCCTGCCCGGCGTGGTAGATGCCCAGTGCCTGACCACCGTAGGTCGCGGCGATCGAACCGCCGATACCCAGCAGAATGGTCATGATCCAACCCATGCTGTCATCGCCCGGCTTGAGAAAACGCGCCACGAGGCCAACGATCAAGCCGATGAAAATGGTTCCGATGATACCCATGACGTTTCCTCTGAATAATTGCCCCCAACTGAAGCCTAGTTGGGCCCCAGCATCTTGCCATCAGAGGACGGCGGGGACCGATGGTTCCCGCCCGCCTGGATAACTTTTACTCGGCGATCAGCGCTTCGACCCGCAGGATCTGCTGCTGCAGCGTAGCCCGGTCGGCACAGCGCAGGTTGGCGTGACCGACCTTGCGCCCGGCCTTGAATGCCTTGCCGTAGTGGTGCAGATGGCAATCGGCGATCGCCACCACGCGCTCCACCGGCGGCACGCTGCCGATGAAGTTGAGCATGGCGCTCTCGCCGACCTTGGCGGTCGAGCCCAATGGCAGGCCGGCGACCGCCCGCAGGTGGTTCTCGAACTGGCTGCACTCGGCGCCGTCGGTGGTCCAGTGCCCGGAGTTGTGCACGCGCGGGGCGATCTCGTTGGCCTTCAGGCCTCCGTCGACCTCGAAGAACTCGAACGCCATCACGCCGACGTAGTCCAGTTGCTTGAGCACCCGGCTGGAGTAGTCTTCGGCCAGGGCCTGCAACGGGTGGTCGGTACTCGCCACCGAGAGCTTGAGAATGCCGTTCTCGTGGGTGTTGTGCACCAGCGGGTAGAAACGGGTTTCGCCATCGCGGGCACGCACGGCGATCAGCGAGACTTCGCCGGTGAACGGTACGAAACCTTCCAGCAGGCAGGGCACGCTGCCCAGTTCGGCGAAGGTGCCGACCACGTCGGCCGCGCTGCGCAGGACCTTCTGGCCCTTGCCGTCGTAGCCCAGGGTGCGGGTCTTGAGCACGGCCGGCAGGCCGATGCTGGCCACTGCCGCGTCGAGGTCGGCCTGGGACTGGATGTCGGCGAAGGCCGGGGTCGGAATCCCCAGGTCCTTGAACATGCTCTTCTCGAACCAGCGGTCACGGGCGACGCGCAGGGCTTCGGCGCTCGGGTAGACCGGGACGAACTGCGACAGGAAGGCCACGGTTTCCGCCGGCACGCTTTCGAACTCGAAGGTCACCAGGTCGACTTCCTCGGCCAATTGGCGCAGGTGGTCCTGATCGCCGTAATCGGCTCGCAGATGTTCGCCCAGGGCGGCCGCGCAGGCATCCGGCGCCGGGTCGAGGAAAGCGAAGTTCATCCCCAGCGGAGTGCCTGCCAGGGCCAACATGCGGCCCAGTTGGCCGCCACCGATTACACCGATCTTCATCGTCAAAAACCTCAGGCGATGCGTGGGTCTGGATTGTCCAGAACGCTGTCTGTCTGCTCAGTACGGAATTTTTTCAGCACGGCGTGGAACTGCGGGTGCTTGGCGCCCAGGATGCTCGCCGACAGCAGTGCGGCGTTGATCGCGCCAGCCTTGCCGATGGCCAGGGTGGCGACCGGAATGCCGGCCGGCATCTGCACGATCGACAGCAGCGAGTCCACACCCGAGAGCATCGACGACTGCACCGGCACGCCCAGGACCGGCAGGTGGGTCTTGGCCGCACACATGCCAGGCAGGTGGGCCGCGCCACCCGCGCCGGCGATGATCACCTCGATACCGCGGCCCTCGGCCTCTTCGGCATACTGGAACAGCAGGTCCGGGGTGCGGTGGGCCGATACCACTTTCACCTCGTAGGGAATACCGAGCTTTTCCAGCATATCGGCGGTGTGGCTAAGGGTGGACCAATCGGACTTGGAGCCCATGATCACGCCAACCAGTGCGCTCATCGTCGTGCCTCTTCTCTTGGGCGCCCGCGGGCGCGTCAAAAAACAACAAGCCACGCGGGAGGACCGGCGTGGCTTGTCATGCGAATAATGGCCGGGCAAACCGACCGAAGGCCGCGCAGTATACCGAAAAAAGCGCGTTTGACGCACCTTTGTCGCTGGGTCGATTTTAGCCGCTGAAGGCCGGTTTACCTGACTTTCAGGTCAATCCGAACCCAGCTCGAACGCTGTCCCTGTGGAAGCCGAACGCTGTGGGAGCAGGATTTTTCCGCGAATGGAGCGGCGCGGTTTTTCCGGACTACGCGTCATCGTTCTTCGCGGATAAACCGGGACGCCGGACCGCCGGCTCCTACAGGGGCCAAGCCTGCACCCAGACGGTTTGTTTCAGTTCGTCACCACTGCCTGCGCCGTACCGCTCTCCAGCTTGCGCCACAGCAGCCGCACGTTGGCCTTGCGTACCAGTGCACAGCGATACAGGCGGATCTCCAGCGGCACATGCCATTGCGGGCCGCCGCACACCACCAGCTCTCCCCGCGCCAACTCGGCCCGCACGCTCAGTTGCGGCACCCAGGCGATTCCCAGGCCCTCCAGCGCCATGCCCTTGAGGCTGTCGGCCATGGCCGTCTCGTACACCGTGGTAAACCGCAGGTTGCGCTGGCGCAGCAACAGGTTCACCGAGCGCCCGAGAAAGGCCCCGGCGCTATAGGCCAGCAATGGCACGCTACCCTCGCCCTCCAGGTCGAACAGCGGCTTGCCATCCGGCCCCACCGCGCACACCGGCAACATCTCGGTCTGCCCCAGGTGCAGCGACGGGAAGATCTCCGCATCCATCTGCAACGCCGCATCCGGGTCATAGAAGGCCAGCATCAGATCGCAACCGCCCTCGCGCAACGCATGCACCGCGTCCCCGACGTTGGTCGCCACCAGCCGCGTGGCGATGTTCAGGCCCTCGTTGCGCAACTGCGCGACCCAGCGCGGGAAGAACCCCAGCGCCAGGGAGTGCGCGGCGGCCACCTGCATCACCTCGCCCTGCCCACTTTCCAGGTGATGCAGGTGGCGCACCACCTCGCCCAACTGCTCGACCACCGTACGCGCCGTCACCAGGAACAACTGCCCCGCCGCCGTCAGCTCGATGGGGGTGCGCGAGCGGTTCACCAGGGTCAACCCCAGCGCCGCCTCCAGACTGCGGATCCGCCGGCTGAAGGCCGGCTGCGTGACGAAGCGGCGCTCGGCAGCCTGGGAAAAGCTGCGGGTGGCCGCCAGGGCACTGAAATCTTCCAACCATTTGCTTTCGAGATTCATCAACTTCTCCGTCACGCGCACCATTTTGGTTCACACGATCGTCACGCACGCCGCGTCACACCTGCATTATGCCGTTTATGCATGGGGCAGTGTGCAACAGCATTGGCCCAAAAAACCGCACAGGCCTAGCATTGGCGACGTTCCGGCATCGACCGGGTTCATATCGAGATGATTTCTATCATGTCCTCCGCTGCATCCTTCCGCACAGAAAAAGACCTCCTTGGCGTACTTGAAGTACCCGGCGACGCGTACTACGGCATCCAGACCCTGCGAGCGGTGAACAACTTCCGCCTCTCGGGCGTTCCGATCTCGCACTACCCGAAATTCGTCGTGGCCCTGGCCATGGTCAAGCAGGCCGCCGCCGACGCCAACCGCGAACTGGGCCACCTGAGCGAAGCCAAGCACGCCGCCATCAGCGAGGCCTGTGCCCGCCTGATCCGCGGCGACTTCCACGAGCAGTTCGTGGTGGACATGATTCAAGGCGGCGCTGGCACCTCGACCAACATGAATGCCAACGAAGTCATCGCCAACATCGCGCTGGAGGCCATGGGCCACAGCAAGGGCGAATACCAGTACCTGCACCCGAACAACGACGTGAACATGGCGCAGTCGACCAACGACGCCTACCCGACGGCCATCCGCCTGGGTCTGCTGTTGGGCCACGACGCTCTGCTCGCCAGCCTGGAGAGCCTCATCCAGGCCTTCGGCGCCAAGGGTGAAGAATTCGCCCACGTCCTGAAAATGGGCCGCACCCAGCTGCAGGACGCCGTACCGATGACCCTCGGCCAGGAATTCCACGCCTTCGCCACCACCCTCGGCGAAGACCTGGCACGCCTGAAGACCCTGGCACCGGAAGTACTCACCGAAGTCAACCTGGGCGGTACCGCGATCGGCACCGGCATCAACGCCGACCCACGCTACCAGAACCTGGCGGTAGAGCGCCTGGCGACCATCAGCGGCCAGCCGCTGGTACCGGCTGCCGACCTGATCGAAGCCACCTCCGACATGGGCGCCTTCGTCCTGTTCTCCGGCATGCTCAAGCGTACCGCAGTCAAGCTGTCGAAAATCTGTAACGACCTGCGTCTGCTATCCAGCGGCCCACGCACCGGCATCAACGAAATCAACCTGCCAGCGCGTCAGCCAGGCAGCTCGATCATGCCCGGCAAGGTCAACCCGGTGATCCCGGAAGCGGTCAACCAGGTGGCGTTCCAGATCATCGGCAACGACCTGGCCCTGACCATCGCGGCCGAAGGCGGCCAACTGCAACTGAACGTGATGGAACCGCTGATCGCCTTCAAGATCTTCGACTCGATCCGCCTGCTGCAACGCGCCATGGACATGCTGCGCGAACACTGCATCGTCGGCATCACCGCCAACGAGACCCGCTGCCGCGAGCTGGTGGAACACTCCATCGGCCTGGTCACCGCGCTGAACCCGTACATCGGCTATGAAAACGCCACCCGTATCGCCCGTGTCGCCCTCGAAAGCGGCCGCGGCGTACTGGAACTGGTGCGCGAGGAAGGCCTGCTCGACGAAGCGATGCTCGCCGACATCCTGCGCCCGGAGAACATGATCGCTCCACGTCTGGTGCCCCTGAAGGCCTGACCTTCAGCCACCTGATCGCAACACGCTCACCAGGTCGAGGGACTAGACACCTCTCACCTTTTGAGGGCTTGAAGGTCCATCCTTCAAGCCCTTTTTTTTGACTGGATTTTTCATAGTGAAAACGCCCTGCCGATCGTCTACCAGACAGCGGTACTCGTCATCCGACTGGCGAGGTGTCAGGGACAACGCTTACAGGGTTATTCATGAAAAATGACAGGCTGTGCAGACGCTGGCAGTCCTGATCGGTATAGTGCCGCCCCTCTTCGCGTAAGCGATCCGCGGCACAGCGGCACTGAAACACGCGAAACAACACTAAAAACAACCCGCGCAAGCTCGGGAAGACCTGTCGCCAGCCCACACTGCCCGCAACACCGGGTGTTGACGCGACCGGCCGATCGAGCCGCCTTTGCAAAAAAAGCGAGGATCCATCCATGCTTGAAGTCATCAACGACTTCCTCTCAGGGAAAGTACTGATCGTGCTCATCGTCGGGCTCGGCAGCTACTTCACACTTCGTTCACGGTTCGTCCAGTTCCGCCACTTCGGCCACATGTTCGGGGTTTTCAAGGAATCCCTGCGCGGCCAGGCAGGCCAACTGAGCTCGTTCCAGGCCCTGATGCTGAGCCTGGCCGGCCGCGTCGGCGCCGGTAACATCGCCGGCGTCGGTATCGCCGTGACCCTCGGTGGTCCGGGCGCCGTGTTCTGGATGTGGGTCACCGCACTGGTCGGCATGTCCAGCAGCTTCTTCGAATGTACCCTGGCCCAGGTCTACAAGCGCGCCGATGGCGATGGCCTGTACCGTGGCGGTCCGGCCTACTACATCCAGCACGGCCTCAAGCTGAAAAGCATGGCCATCGTGTTCTCGATCCTGCTGCTGGTCACCTACGGCTTTGCCTTCATCGGCCTGCAGTCCTACACCGTGACCCACTCGCTGCAGAACGCCTTCGCCTTCGATCCGAAGCACACCGGCATCGTCCTGGCCGTGCTGCTGGCCATCACCTTCATCGGTGGTATCAAGCGTATCGCCGCCGTGTCGGACCTGCTGGTACCGATCAAGACCCTGGCCTACATCGGCGTGACCCTGTACGTGATCGGCACCCAGATCGAACACGTGCCAGCCATGCTGGAAACCATCTTCAAGAGCGCCTTCGGCCTCGACCCAGCCTTCGGCGGCCTGCTCGGCAGCGCCATCGTCATGGGCGTGAAGCGTGGCGTGTTCGCCAACGAAGCCGGCCTGGGCAGTGCCCCGAACGTGGCCGCCGTGGCGGCCGTGAAACACCCGGGCGCCCAGGGCGTGGTCCAGGCGTTCAGCGTGTTCCTCGACACCTTCGTGATTTGCACCTGCACCGCGCTGCTGATCCTGCTGTCGGGCTTCTACACCCCGGGCTTCGAAGGGGACGGTATCGTCCTGACCCAGAACTCCCTGGCCGCCGTGGTCGGTGACTGGGGCCGGATCTTCGTCAGCGTTGCGCTGTCGCTGTTCGTCTTCACCTGCATTCTCTACAACTACTACCTGGGCGAGAACAGCCTGCAGTTCCTCAGCCGCAACCGTGTCGTACTGATGGCCTTCCGCGGCCTGGTGCTGGCGCTGGTGGTCTGGGGTTCGATGCAGGACCTGTCGACCGTGTTCGCCTTCGCCGACATCACCATGACCTGCCTGGCGTTCGTCAACCTGGTCGCCCTGGCCCTGCTGTTCAAGGTCGGCCTGCGGGTGATGCGCGACTACGACGAACAGCGTCGTGCCGGCATCAAGCAGCCGGTGTTCGATTCCAGCAAGTTCAACGACCTGGACCTGGACCGTGCCGCCTGGCCGGCCAACCCACAGGTTGAAAGCGCCGCCCAAGGCGTACCGGTGACACAACGCTGATGTAACCTGCGGGCGGCGCCCTGCCGTCCGATGCGCCCCAGTGAGCCAGCACTCACTGGGGTTACAGCCCCTTCCTACAGACTCCAGCAACATCCTCCCGATATATCTGTAGGGCAATTCCTATAGACCGTCCGAGCACTACACCCCGCCATAACGCCTCGGGTAGGATTGTTCCAAGTTGCCGTGCATAGACAGGAAAGTTCTCGTCGATTGTTTGAACGCACTGTCTTCCAACAATAAGAAACACGCCAGGCCAATCGCACAAAAGAGCAACTTTTTACGTTCAAGTAACAACTTCGGGTCAGACACCGACGCCTTGTCACGCCTGCAAACAGACGCCGACAGCCTTATGCGTCGCATCGGCCCATTACCTCACGAGCCAATCGGGACGGGCATTCTGCCCCGAACGGATGAAGTGTGCCGGTCACGGAAGTATTGGCTCTTTCTTATTCGAACAGTTGCCGGAGCAGCCTTGGGAAAACCATGAAAAAACAAGTCGTACCGGCCGCGCTGTGCAGCCTTGTTTCCGTACCGGCCTTGGCCGACAAGCCCCTGATGTGTACACCGGTGACAGCCGCCCAGATCGAAGTCCTGTTCGATGAATGGAACGCGGCGTTGCAGACCGGTGATGCGAAAAAGGTCGCGCAAGAGTATCTCTACGATGCCGTGCTGCTGCCCACCGTATCGAACAAACCACGCTTGACCGACGCCGAGCGCATCGACTACTTCGAGCACTTCCTGGCCAACAAGCCGAGCGGCAGGATCGACAGCCGCACCATCCGCACCGGCTGCAACGAAGCGATCGACATCGGTACCTACACCTTCGCCTTCAAGGACAAGCCGAGCGTGTCCGCCCGCTACACCTTCACCTATGCCTGGAGCAGCGCCAACGGCTGGAGAATCTCGACCCACCACTCCTCGGCGATGCCGGAGACGTGATGGGCAACCGGCTCCCAGACTGCTGAGCCGGAATCCCGGCCCCCTCAATCTCGTGGCGAGCGGGCTTGCCCGCGCTGGGGCGCGAGGCGGCCCTGAAACCCGTGCACTCGATATGTCAGGATGATCGAGTCGGTAGGTTTTACGACTGCTTCGCAGCCGAGAGCGGCGGTGCGGCGTTCCGACAAGCCCGCTCGCCACGACAGCCTCTCTCCCCCTCTCAACCGACGACAAATCGCGATGCATGAAACATTGCGTTTCAAGACAAATCCCTTTCACTTGAGGGATATTTCCTAGAAAATTCCAACGTATTGCGCCTGTCCAGCCGCGTGACTATCGTCGTTGCGTCACCGCTCTTTCGCGGTGATCGGGTTTAGCAGCCCACGCTCAATAGGCGCACAGCGCCCCCATGGCTCATGGCCGGCGTTTTTTCACGCCCCCAGTCTCATGGCGGCTGTGCGTGGGGCACCTTCGGGTGCGCCGGTTTCCTATTGGCCGGTCTGCTAACCCGCGTACAGCTGCCACCCTCTCGTTTAGCAGCGACAGGTGCCAGCTCCCATGCCGCAATAGGAGTGACACCATGCACAAGCCGGTCCCCGATCCGCCCAGCCAAGCCACCCGCCGCCGCATCACGGCGATCCTGCAACAGGCCAACGCCGACCTGCTGCAAGTGCTCAACGACCAACCCCACGAACCGCCTCTGCTGCAAGCCCTGAAGGAAACCGCCGCCCGCCCCGGCGACCTGCGCGACGGCCGCCATCGCTCGCTGTTCGACGTCAAGGCCGGTATCGACGCCGAAACCACCCTCAACCACGTCTCCCTGCTGCTGCGCTGCGCCGAAGAAGTCTCCGATGAAATCACCGAACAGGGCAGCGGCATCGAACGCGGCCTGATCTGGTCGATGGTGCATTCGGTGGAAATGGCCCGGGCGCTGGTGGATGCGTTGCTGGACGGATCACAACCGGTAGGAGAACGAGGGTGAGCAAAGATGATTGGGAGACGCCTGACCCAGTCAATCAATGCAGCTATCCATTTCCGAAGGGCCATTCTTGAACACATGGACAATTTCAAGGATGCCTCTCTGGCCCAGCAACGCCTCTCGGATATTCAGTCAGGCCGAAGTAACGCCATAACACTGGAGGAACTGGAACAACTACATGGTGTGGAACGCTCTGATTGCTAGAAACTTCGCGAGAAACTCTGCATCCTGCAAGAGCGTGTCGACCTCAGGAAAGACTTCGGCGGCACGCAACTTGCTCGACTCCAGCACCTCCCAAGGCCGGAATCGAGCATGCTCCACTCCCACCTGACCACCCTCAACGCCGTTTCCCTGGTGCTCAAGACCTTCCGCGAACAGGGCCTGCCCGACGACACGCTGCTGGCCGGCAGCGGCATCAGCGCCGCGGACCTGAGCCGCGCCGACACCCGCATCACCACCAACCAGGAGATGCAGGTGTGCGCCAACGCCGTGGCCCTGCGTCGGGAAATCGGCCTGGAACTGGGGCGGCGCATGCACGTCTCGTCCTACGGCATGCTCGGTTACGCCCTGCTCACCAGTGCCACCTTCGGTGACGCCTTGCGCCTGGCCCTGCGTTATCCGGCGCTATTGGGAACACTCTTCGAACTGAGCCTGGAGGAAGACGGCGAGCGCATCTGGTTCACCGCCGCGGACTACCGCGAAAGCCCGCAACTGGCGACCTTCAACGTCGAGTTCTGCCTGGTCTCGCTGAAAGTCATCTGCGACGACCTGCTCGGCCGTCCCCTGCCCCTGCTCGCCGCACGCTTCGAACACGACGCGCCGGACTACCAGGCCGACTACACCACCAGCTTCGACTGCCCGCTGCAATTCTGCGCCACCCGCAACGCCTTCGCCTTCGACCGCACCTGGCTGGACCAGCCGCTGCCGCTGGCCGACCCGATCACCCACCAGGCCATGGCCGAACGCTGCCGCAAGCAGAATCTGGAGTTCACCGGGCGCCAGGCCTGGCTCGGACGCATCCGCCAGTTGCTCGCCGCCCAGTTGCACACCGCGCCCGGCCTGGAAGGCCTGGCCGAACAGATGAACTGCTCGGCGCGAACACTGCGCCGGCACCTGCGCGACCTCGGCTGCAGCTACCAGGAATTGCTCGACGAGCTACGCTTCGAGCGGGCCAAGCAACTGCTGGCCGACGACCAGTTGCCGATCCACCGGATCGCCGACGAACTGGGCTTCAGCGAAACCGCCAGCTTCCGCCATGCCTTCGTGCGCTGGAGTGGCGTCAGCCCGAGCCAGTTCCGGCCCTGACCGAGCGTGCCACCCAACGGTGCGGCGCTGCCTCATTCAGGGGCGAAATCAGGACAGAGGTTTTGGCCATATCGATCCCCTTTTGGCCGCTCCTGCCGTTCTCCGATCCGCGCCGGGCATCAAGAATGAGCCCACGTCCACGCCAACGGAGAACAATAAATGCTGACGATCTACTCAGACGATCACCACCTGCACCACGGCCGCTGCGAGCTGATCGACGGGCAACTGATGCCCTGCTTCGAGATGCCTTCGCGCGCCGATCACGTGCTCGCCCGTGTCCGCCACCAGGCCCTGGGGCCGGTGCGTGAGCCCGAGGACTTCGGCCTCGAACCGATCCGCCGCATCCACGACGCCGCCTACCTGGACTTCTTCAAGGGCGCCTGGGACCGCTGGGCCGAACTGGGCCAGGACGGCGACCTGCTGCCGTTCACCTGGCCGGCGCGCACCCTGCGTCAGGTCCTGCCCAAGAGCCTGCATGGCCAGCTCGGCTACTACAGCTTCGACGGTGGCGCACCGATCACCGCCGGTACCTGGCAGGCCGCCTACAGCGCAGCGCAGGTCGCCCTCACCGCCCAGGCCGAGATCCAGCGCGGCGCCCACAGCGCCTTCGCCCTCTGCCGGCCACCGGGGCACCACGCCGCCAGCGACCTGATGGGCGGCTACTGCTACCTGAACAACGCGGCCATCGCCGCCCAGGCGTTCCTCGACCAGGGCCGCGCCAAGGTGGCGATCCTCGACGTCGACTACCACCACGGCAACGGCACCCAGTCGATTTTCTACGAGCGCAGTGACGTGCTCTTCGCCTCGATCCACGGTGACCCGCAAGCCGAATTCCCGTTCTTCCTCGGCTATGCCGACGAACTGGGCGAAGGCGCCGGCGAGGGTTTCAACTTCAACTACCCGCTGGCCGCCGGCAGCGGCTGGGAGCGCTGGAGCACGGCGCTGGAGCAGGCCTGCGGCGAGATCGAGCGCTACGACGCCGACGTGCTGGTGGTTTCTCTCGGCGTGGACACTTTCAAGGACGATCCGATTTCCCAATTCAAGCTCGACAGCCCCGACTACCTGCGCATGGGCGAACGCATCGCCCGCCTGGGCAAGCCGACGCTGTTCGTGATGGAAGGCGGTTATGCGGTGGAAGAAATCGGCATCAATGCCGTGAACGTACTCGAAGGTTTCCAGAACGCCCAATGAGGAACTAGAAGAATGAACAGACTCAAGCGTCTCATCGCCCCGGCCCTGTGCGCCGCCGTGCTCAGCGGCGCGGCGCACGCCGAAGACCGTACCCTGCGGGTATACAACTGGTTCGACTACATCACGCCCAAGGCCCTGGACGACTTCAAGGCGCAGAACAGCCAGGTCAAGCTGGTCTACGACATCTTCGACACCAACGAGGCGCTGGAGGCCAAGCTGCTCACCGGCAATTCCGGCTATGACGTGGTGGTGCCGTCCAACGTGTTCCTCGCCAAGCAGATCGAGGCCGGAGTATTCCAGCCGCTGGACCGCAGCAAGTTGCCGAACTGGAACCACCTCGATCCCAAGCTGATGAAGCTGCTGGAGGCCAACGACCCGGGCAACCAGTTCGCCGTGCCCTACATGTACGGCACCATCCTGATCGGCTTCAACCCGGCCAAGGTCAAGGCGGCCCTGGGCGACAACGCGCCGGTGGACAGCTGGGACCTGATCTTCAAGGAAGAGAACATCAGCAAGCTCAAGCAGTGCGGCGTCGCCCTGCTCGACTCGCCGTCGGAGATCCTGCCGCTGACCCTGCAGCACCTGGGCCTGAACCCCAACAGCAAGAACCCCAAGGACTACGAAAAGGCCGAGGCGTTGATGCTGAAGATTCGCCCCTACATCACTTATTTCCACTCGTCCAAATACATGGCCGATATCGCCAACGGCGACATCTGCGTCGCCGTCGGCTACTCCGGCAGCTTCTCCCAGGCCGCCAACCGCGCCAAGGACGCCAAGAACGGCGTGGTGGTGGACATGCGCCTGCCCAAGGAAGGCGCGCCGATCTGGTTCGACATGCTGGCGATCCCCAAGGGCGCCAAGGACCCGGAGGACGCCTACACCTTCATCAACTACCTGCTGCAACCGCAGGTGATCGCCCCGATCAGCGACTTCGTCGGCTATCCGAACCCGAACAAGGATGCGACCGAAATGGTTGATCCGACGATCCGCCACAACGCCAACCTGTACCCCACCGAGGCGGCGATGAAGACCCTCTACACCCTGCAGCCGCTGGACCAGAAGGCCGAACGGGCACGGACCCGGGCCTGGACCCGGATCAAGTCGGGCACCTGAGGCGCAGCCCTGTCGCCGCCCCCGTGGCGACAGGGCCTACACCTGGCGGTCCGGCGACAGGAACAGTTCGGCGGCCGAGGTCGGGTCGATCGTGTAACGCTGGATGTCATCGATGCTCTGCCCCGAATGCTGCTGGGCCTTCTGGAAGCTCCTCCCCAGGAAACGCTGCTGCGGCGTCTTGAGATGGGCCGCGGTAAAACGGGCATCCGCCGCCTCCAGGCTCGCATAGTGAAAGTGCGCGTACCACAGCGGGGTACGCTGCAGATCGGCGATCTCGTACTCCTGCAGAAAGTCCCGGCCCTTGCCGCCGGACATGTCCTTGCGCGGCCCGAGGCGCCGAATCCTGATCTGCTGCCGGCTCTTGAGGTACGCCACGCCAATGACCGAGGGCGGGTCGAGCTTCACTCTTTCGATACGCAGGCGTACGCCCTGGGCGCGCAGGAGTTTCGCGCCGGCGTCGAGCTTGTCCACCAGCTCTGCGGGATACTCCTCCAGCCCCTGGGTCAGCGCCTGCAGCTTGACCGACAGCTCGCTGAACAACCCGGCCTCATTGGCCAACAGGGTCTCGATATCGGCCGGACCATGCGCGATACGCAGGTTCTTCTCGCCCCTGTGCAGCCGGCCAGGCAAGGAGTCGAGCAATTGGCGGGCCTGGTACTTCAGGGTGTTGAGTTTCTTCCTGGCCCGCACACTCAGCTCGCCGGCACCGCCCAGCAACAGGGGACCGCGGTCCAGTTGCCAGCTTCCCGAAGCCGTGCGGGTCAACCAGGGCCCCTGTAACGCCGGGTGGTTGTCATTGACGATCCTCACCCCTTCGAGGGTGCGCGAAACCCGAAACCATTCGCCATCGACATGGGCATAGAACAAGCCGTCGCGCTGATACAGGCCCTGCCATTCACCCACGGCTGCCGACATGCCGCCAGGCACCTCGGTCGCCAGGTGGAACGGTTTCAGCCGCTCCAGCTCGGATGCTGTCAGCTCACGTCCTCGGCGGGTCCAGATGAAGGCCGGCAGCTTCCTGCCGCCACCACTCCATGGGCTGAGGACCGAGCCACCGACACCGACGACGGGCGATGGGCCGAGTGCCAGCCGGCGGTGATAGACCAGCACGGCCGCCAGGTTCAACAGCACATCGGCGAACGCCGCCCAGGGGCTGCGGTTATTCGGCTCGGCCAGCGCCTTGAGGCTGGGCAGCAGTTGCACGATCAGCCCCACGCCCGCCAGGGGACCTGGCGCCCATGGCAGCAGCAGGTTGAACAACGCCCAGCCGAGGTTGGTGAGGCGCTGCCGGCGTGCTTCGGCATTGGACACCGTGACCGCCTCGGCGTGTCTGATCAGCGCTTCGATGCTGGCATCAAACAGAGCGTCGGTGACCCGGCCGGACAACACCGCGGTATCCAGTGTGGGCGGCTCGGGAATCGCGGGCAGTGTCCAGTCGTCGATGATGAGCTGCGACAGATGCGGCTCAATGAAGCCACCCCGGTCATAGACCCTGCGACTGTAGTCATCGAGGCCCGCCAGCACCGATTGTTGCAATCCCCCCTCGACCTGGATGGCTGCCAGCAGGTGCGCGAGCGAGGCGAACTCGAGCAAAGGCTCTGCCGCAGCCGGTCGCAAGAGCACCTGCGGCCCCCGGTCGACGCTCCGCGGACCGACCACGAAATGATTGAGTACCTGGTCCGCCGTAGCGCCAGGGTGCGCCAGCAAGGCCAGGGGCCGGACCACGATGGACTGTCCCGACACCACCAGAGCCTGGGTGCCCAGGCTCATCACGGCCTCGACGTAAAGCTGCGCAGGCTCCGTCAGCCGCTGCGTCAACCGCAGCTCCAATGCCAACATCGGCAACAGCGCCTGCAGGTACTGGCTGAACAGCGAAGACTGCCGATAGCGCTCGGCCGGATTGCACTTGAGCTTGCGCTTGAGCAAGGCGGGATAGGTGGCACCGATGTTGGCCTCGCTCACGGCTGCACGCAGCCGCTCAAAGGTCATCCAGGCCGGTACCGGCGTCTCAGGCTTGCCGTAGTGAATCTGCGCGACGGCGGAGAGTGGAAAGGCCTCGATGTTCTGCAGCGCCATGTCCGTGTAATCCTCGGTGGACGAGCGGGTGCGCTGGTCCAGGCCAGGGTTGAAACCCCGGTCGGCGGCTTCCCACGAACTGTTGTCACTCTGGGTGAGCGTCACGCGGATATGGCCAACCGATACCCCCTCGGCCCTGGGGTCGAGCCTGACCAGGCTCTTGGCCAGCTCCTGTTCGGCAAATTCGAGAATGCCGGGAATGCCATCGAGAAACGCCTTGCCGCCCAGGGACCGTTGGACTTGCGCCAGCCTGCTGACATAGCGGGCGTAGGTGCTACGGTCCGCAGTCGAGGCCTGCTGCAGCCAGTCGGGCAGCAGCTCGTGCAACTGCCGCAGCTTCGCTTCATGGTCGGAGTGAAAGGCTCCCAGCAGCCCCTGTGCCCCGGTCAGCTCTTGCAGGTGCTGGTCGAGCCTGGCGCGGTCGCTGTAGTCGCCCGGTTCGAGCGTGGCGATGTGCTGCAACTGGCGGGTCAGCAGGGTGGCCGTCAGGGCATCGAAGACATGATAGTCCGCCGAATAGTCGGCCGGGCCCGGCTCATCCTCACTCAAGGTCATCTCCAGCGCCTCGATGGAGTCGAACGCCTCAATGCCTCCCAGCAGCGTGTACAACAACACGATCTGTCGCTGGCCGACCTGACGCGTCAGCAGCAGTGCCTGCCGGTACAGCGTCTCGGAGCCCTGGGCACGGGTGCCGACCAGCGTGATGCGCGCCCTCGCGCAACTCTCTCCCAGCGCCTGGGAACGGCCCTGAAAATCCGGAAAATCGAGGACGGCCTGTACCGTGTCCAACTCCTCGCCCGTGAGCACAGCACTGGCCTGGCGCAACTGGGCCGCGATGAAATCCGATAGTTGCTGCCAGGGCGAAGCCCCTTGTGACGGGTTCCAGAAATCCGCCAAGCCCTGCCACGACGAAGCAGGCGAACTCCAGAAATCCACCAGGCTCTGCTGGTAGGCATCGAGCAATGACGGCGCCCATTCGCCTATCAGTCCTTCCACCGTGCCCACCGGCAGACGCAGCAGTTGTGGCGTCTCGGCGCCCGGATCAAGCGTCAGGTAGCTGCCCAGGGGATGAGTCGGCGCGGCCTTTCCCAGCCAACAGTCAATCAGCCGATGGGTCAGCGGGACGATCTGCCGGGTCGCCGGTGCATCACTGCCGGCGCCCACCGTGAGATTGATGAAAGCCGCATTGCGCAGCTGTTTTCCCTGGGCCGGGAAATGGTCTTCCAGCATCGCCTGCACCAGCTCGGCCGTGGCACGCTCGAGGCTGGGACGAGCGGCCAGGCAATCAGCGAGGCTGAAGACGTGGGAGGCCTGGTCGCTCTCGCTCACCGGAGCCAGAACGCAAGAGAGGGGACTTGAAGCATTGGACATGACAAAGGGTCTCGGGGCTGAAGAATCTGGCCCTCGACCATAGTCATGCGCCGCTCACGGGAAGCGGTAACTAAGTAGTCCGGCGTTGCCGCCTGGTCAGTCCCGCCAGGCCTCGCGCAAACGTCCCAGGGCCGCCTCGATATCCGCTTCCGGCACCGCCGCAAACCCCAGGACCAGCCCTGCGTGGCGCTCCGCCGGCGGCTGCGGCGGGGTGATCCAGAAGCTGCTCAAGGAGCTGATCTCGACGCCGACAGCCACCGCCCGGGCGATCAGTTCCTGCTCCCGCTCCAGGCTCTCGACCGGTACCGTCAGGTGCAGGCCGGCGACCGCTTCCGGCAGGCTGCCGCAGCCGCGGATATCGGTCGGCCAATGGGCCAGCAGGGTGTTGCGTCGGCTCAGGGCGGCCCGGCGCATGCGGCGGATATGCCGCTGGAAATGCCCGGCGGCCATGAACTCGGCCATCACCGCCTGGGTGCTGACTTCCGAGTGGCGCATGTCCAGTGCGCGCCGCTGGGAAAAGGCGTCCACCAGCGTCGGCGGCAACACCAGGTAACCCAGGCGCAGCGCCGGAAAGGCGATCTTGCCGAACGTGCCGACGTAGAGCACCCGCCCCTGCCGGTCCAGGGCCGCCAACGGTGCCAAGGGCGCGCCACTGTAGCGGTACTCGCCGTCGTAGTCGTCCTCGACGATCCAGCCGCCGGTGCGTTCGGCCCAGGCCAGCAGCTCCAGGCGCCGCGCCAGGCTCATGATCACCCCGGTGGGGTATTGATGAGCCGGCGTGACATAGGCCAGCCGGCAGTCCGGCAACCGCCCGAGTTCGGCACAGTCCAGGCCCTCGTCATCCACCGCCACGCCATGCACCGTCGCCCCGGCTACCGCGAACGCCAGCCGCGCCGCCCGGTAGCCGGGGTTTTCCACCGCCACGCCGTCGCCGGGGTCCACCAGCAACTGTGCACAAAGGCTGATGCCCTGTTGTGCACCGCTGGTGATCACAATTTGTTCAGGCGAGCAGGACAAACCACGGGAACTGCGCAGGTACGCAGCGATCAGGCTGCGCAACTGCCTCTCCCCCGCCGGCTCGCCGTAGCACAGCTGCGCCAGGTCCGGTTTTCTCCAGAAAGCCGCCTGCAGCTTGGCCCAGACGCCGAACGGGAACAGGTCGAAAGCCGGCACTCCCACCCGAAAGGCCCGTGGCGGACCCTCCGGTGGCTCGTACATCGCGTTGCGCTCGATGCGCTCCAGTGCCTGATTGTGGATAACTTTACTGGATGAAATCCCAGTATCTTTCACCGATTTTGTGGATAACTCTGTTGATAAGCCTGTTGAAAACTCTGTGGATATTTTTGTGGACAACTTTCTGATCGGCAGCGCCTTGTCTGGCAATTGCGCAACGTAGGTGCCATCGCCAATCCGCCCCTCGATGAAGCCCTCGGCATACAGCTGGTCATAGGCCCGAACCACGCTGTTGCGGGAGATCCCCAGGGCGCTGGCCAGGTCGCGGCTGGCCGGCAGGCGGCTGCCACTGGCCAGGCGTCCGTCCAGCACCCGCAGGCGCAGGGCCTGGTAGAGCTGGCGGCTGAGGCCCTTGGCCGGATCCAGCTGGATCCCGGCAGGGTCGAACGACAGGGGCAGCGATGGGCTGGGCATGGCATTGGACCTATGAAAATCACCAACAATGGCTCTTACAACCAACCAATAGCCTGCCTAGGATGCCGGTATTCGCCAAGGAAAATTTCCATGTACACACCCAGCGCCTTCGCCGAACACGACCTGCCCACCCTGCACCGGCACATCCAGGCCACGCGCCTGGCGATCCTGGTCACCCACGGCAAACTGGGCCTGCAGGCCAGCCACCTGCCGCTGCTGCTCGACCCGGGCCAGGGCGCCCATGGCACCCTGCTCGGGCACCTGGCACGGGCCAATCCGCAGTGGCAGGAGCTGGCCGAAGGCGCCGAGGCGCTGGTGATCTTTCCGGGGGCCGATGCCTATGTCAGCCCGTCCTTCTATGCCAGCAAGGCCGAACACGGCAAGGTCGTGCCAACCTGGAACTACACGGCCGTGCACGCCTACGGCCAGGCCGAGGTGTTCGACGAGGCCGGGCGCCTGCGCCAACTGGTCGGTGCCCTCACCGACCGCCATGAAGCCGGCCGGGCCACCCCCTGGACAGTCGACGATGCGCCCGAGCCGTACATCGCCACCATGCTCAAGGCCATCGTCGGCATCGCCCTGCCGATCCAGCGCCTGGAAGGCAAGCGCAAGCTCAGCCAGAACCGCAGTGCCGTCGATATCGCCGGCGTACAACAAGGGCTGGCGGCCAGTGCCGACAGCCAGGACCAAGCCCTCGCCCAATTGATGCATCAAGGAGTGTCAGCATGAGTTCGATCGAAATCCGTCCGGTGACCGCCGCCGACCAGGCCGTCTGGCGCCCGCTGTGGCAGGCCTACCTGAAGTTCTACGAAACCGAATTGCCGGACAGCATCTACCAGTCGACCTGGCAGCGCTTCCTCGACCCGGCCGAGACCACCCACGCCGCCCTGGCCTGGCAGGACGGCAAGGCCGTGGGCCTGGTGCACTTCATCTACCACCGCTCGAACTGGAGCATCCAGAATTCCTGCTACCTGCAGGACCTGTTCGTCGCCCCCGAGGTGCGCGGTACCGGCCTGGGTCGCAAGCTGATCGAGCATGTGTACGCCACGGCGGCCCGGGACGGCTGCAGCAAGGTGCACTGGCTGACCCACGAAACCAACGCCACGGCCATCCAGCTGTACGAGCGGATTGCCGAGCGCCCGGGCTTCATTCAATTCCGCCACGGCCTCTGAGCCCGAGAACAACACCATGTCGACACCCGTAGCCAACTGGAATGGCGCCCCGGCGCCGTCCACCCGACGCCTCGAAGGACGCTTCATCATCCTGGAAAAACTCGACGCCGCCCGCCATGGCGACGAGCTGTATCGCGCCCTGGAAGGCCCCGGCGCCGATCCGAAACTGTGGGACTACCTGCCCTACGGCCCGTTCCCGCAGCGTGAAGGCGCCTTCGACGACTGGCTTGCCGGCCACGCGGCGAGCAGCGATCCCTACTTCTTTGCCGTCGTCGACAAGGCCAGCGGCGAAGTCCAGGGCGTCCTCAGCCTGATGTCGATCGTGCCGGCCCAGGGCCGCATCGAGATCGGCCACGTCACCTTCGGCGCACCGATGCAGCGCTCGCCCAAGAGCACCGAGGCGGTCTACCTGCTGGCCAGGGAGGCCTTCGCCCTCGGCTACCGGCGCCTGGAGTGGAAGTGCAACAACGACAACGCCCGCTCCCGCGCCGCCGCCGAGCGCCTGGGTTTCCAATTCGAGGGCGTGTTCCGCCAGCACATGGTGGTCAAGGGCAGGAACCGCGACACCGCCTGGTTCAGCATCATCGACTCGGAGTGGCCCGCCGTGAATGCCGGCTTCGAGCGCTGGCTGTCGGAGGACAACCTGGGCGCAACGGGGCAGGTGCGGACCCTGACCGAATGTCGCGAAGCCTGAAGGCCTGACACGCGGTGGCCGACTTTCCGGCCACCGCACACCAGGACACAGCCGAAATAAACGGAAAGCTGCTGACATCTCCCGCGAAGCCCAGGTAAAAACCCCGACATTTACCGCTTGGACAGCTCGATACATTTCCTCCTCGACCTATTCTGAGGATGAAATGGAATGCTCCCCAAGACCCGTCTCGCCATCTCCCTGGCCCTGGTGCTCAACGGACTGCTGGCCCAGCAGGCACAGGCCCAGCAGCCACCGCCAAATGCCTACCGCGGTTCATCCAGCGTCTACGACTGGGACTGGCTGCTCAAACAGCCACCGGAACCCGGGGGCAGCCTGCCGACCACCTCCCCGCCACCCGCCCATGAGCCCGCCAAAGGCGGCCAGGGTGGCAACATTCTGCCGACGATTCCGGCATCCCCACTACTCGGAGCCCTGAACCGGCTCGGTCCGGCCGAAAGAGAAGCCGCCCTGACCCAACTGGCCGGTGCCGATAATGCCAACCTGGCCCAGGCCACTCTCGGCGCTACCCGACAGGTGGGCGCCAGCGCGCTGTCGGCCATGCTCCAGCCCGACAACGGCAGGAGTCGCCTGTGGCTACAGAGCCTGAGTAACGTGGGCCGATTCGAGCCGGCACAGGGCGGCAAGGACTTCCAGCAGACGACCCGGGGCCTGGTGCTGGGGGCCGACTGGTCGCTGGGCAATGAATGGCGCCTGGGCCTGCTCGGCGGAAAATCCCGTTCCGAGCACAAGGGCAGCCACTCCAGGGGCGAACTGGACAGCTGGCATGCCGGCGCCTACGCCCTGCGCCAGGACGGCCCCGCAGCCTTGCGCTTCGGCGCGATCCATAGCAGCCACGCTGGCAGCACTCAACGCCACGTCGCGTTCAGCGGCTATCAGGATCGACTCTCCGGCAACTACACGGCCACCAGCCAGCAGGCCTTCGCCGAATTCGGCTACAGCCTGGGCAACAACCAACTGAGTGCCGAACCCTTTGCCGACCTGGGCTACCAGCGCTACTCACGCCAGGGACACACGGAAAAAGGCGGCGAGGCGGTGCTGAAGAACAGCGGCCAGGCCCTGGACAACTTCAGCACCACACTGGGCCTGCGGGCCGCCGGCAACTGGCGCTTCGGCCACGGCATGAGCCTGACCCCGCACCTGAGTGCCGGCTGGAAGCACCTGTATGGCGAACTCGACAGCATCACCCGCCAGACGAACCGGACCACCGCCCTGACCTTCACGACCCGCGGCATCGCCCAGGACCGCGACAGCCTGGCGATCGAAGCCGGACTCGAACTGAACCTGTCCTCCCGCCATCGCCTGGGCCTGGGCTACAGCGGCGAACTCGGCGCGAAGAACAGCAACCACGGCATCATGGGGCAGTGGGCGCTGGCTTTCTGACAGCTTTCCATCAACCGGTCAGGCTCATGAACAGGTGCCTGACCGCTGAGCCCCTCAGCCTGATGTCTTGCGCAGTCGCACCACGCCCATCTGCAACCCGAAGGGCCTGAATACAGAGTTCAACGACTTGAGGGTCGGATTGCCTTCGTCATGCTCGATATGCACCAGGGTACGGACCGAAATCCGGCACATCCGGGCAAACTGGGTCTGCTGCAACCCCGTTACCTCCGTCCGCAAGCGCCTGACCGCAACACCGATGCTGATCATGCCCTGGGCCAGATCATCCTGAATGGCCTGGATCAGCAGGGCACGGACTTCCAGGCTGAGCGTCATGCCAACCCCCAGTCTCGCAGACGCTGACCAAGCCTTTTCAAGGCAATCAACGGATGGTTCATGGTGACGGCGGGCAAGCCACTATCCGTCAGAATATCGGGCAAGGCCAACAGATGCCTGGCATCCGCCCGAAGCCGCTCAAAGGCCGCCTGGGGCTCGACCAGCCCCGCCAGCGCGTCGCACGCCTTGCGCCAATCCACCTCCCCGCCCCTTTCGATATCTCTTGCCCACTTGGTGCTGCGTGTCACACCTTCATCATCCATGACCATGGGCGCCAGGTCGTAAATAGGTGCCAGGCGAACCCCCCGCTGATCGCGGATGATCGATGTGTTGCGCCCATGGTTGTCGGAGTTGCCCAGGATCTTGTTGAGCAAATCACGGCGCAGATAATCCGCCACCAGATCTTCCACCTGCTCCCCCTGGCCGGCCTGGCGCCAAAGTGCAACCAGACGAGTGATCACCTCCAGGTGCTTCGCCTCCAGCTCCCGTAGCTCCGCCAATCGCCGCGCCCTGCTCGTAGGCGTACTCGAGAAATCGGTTATCGCGCGCCACCACGTCCGCTCGGGTAAATCCCATGGGCTCACGACCGTCCTGCACGTCCACGGACTCCTTGACCCGCAGATGGCCAACGGGAGCCGGGGTGCTTTTACCCAGCAAAAAAAGGTCGGCATTGACATCATCAGGCTTTTCCCGCCCCACCCTGGCGATGAGGAAGCGCCTGGCAGCACCGGCAGGAGCAATATCCTGCAGGAAGGCCGGAGCCTGCCGGTCATCCATGCTGTCCCAGTCCAGCGGGAGGTTCGCACTGACCGCACAGGCGAATGGGCTGCCCATATCCTCGATATGATCGAGCAGATAGCTCTGCTTGTAGGCAAACCTGCAACGCCCCTCGAAACCTTTTTCCGGCGACTCGAAAATCAGGGTCATGGCGTCCTGCCAGATTCCGTCGGTGTAGGCCTGAAGTGTGAGTGCGTACATGATTCAACCTGCAACTTAATGCACTTTATAGGCAGAGACTGCCGCCAAAACTGCAATATAGTACAGATTCGCCTGCCAGCATCGCCCAATAACTGCAATATAATGCATCAGCCTTGCTATACGGCGCAAATATACGCAATAAAATGCATATCGTTCTAGAGCAGCAGACCATAACACCCCACACAACATGCTCAAAGAATGAACAAAAAAAGGGAGGCATACGCCTCCCCGAGGATAAACATTGATAGATGAAGGCTGTCGATCAGCCTTCGATCTCGATCAGGATCTCGCCCGGGTTGACCCGGTCGCCCTTGGCCACGTGGATGGCGACGACCTTGCCCGATACCGCGGCCTGCACTTCGGTCTCCATCTTCATGGCTTCGGTGATCAGCACGGCCTGACCGGCCTTCACGCTGTCGCCTTCCTTGACCAGCACATCGACGATGTTGCCCGGCATGGTGGTGCTGACGTGGCCTGGCGCACTGGCCTGCTTGCGCTTGCTGCTGCCACCGCCGACGAATTCGTTGAGCGGTTCGAACACCACTTCTTCCGGCATGCCGTCGATGGACAGGTAGAAGTGCCGCTTGCCTTCGGCCTTCACGCCGACCCCGGTGATGTCCACGCGGTAGGTTTCGCCGTGCACGTCGATGACGAACTCGGTCGGTACGCCCTCGCCGCCCGGCGCACGCACACCGCCGGCCTCGGGGATCGGCAGCAGCACTTCAGGCACCAGGGTGCCGGCCTCGCGCTCTTCGAGGAATTTGCGCCCGATGTCCGGGAACATGGCGAAGGTCAGCACGTCTTCTTCCGACTTGGCCAGGGTGCCGATGTCGTTGCGCAACTTGGCCATTTCCGGCTTGAGCAGGTCGGCCGGCCGCACGTCGATCACGTCCTCGCTGCCGATGGCCTGGCGGCGCAGCTGCTCGTTGACGGTGCCCGGCGCCTTGCCGTAACCGCCCTGCAGGTACAGCTTCACTTCGTTGGTGATGGTCTTGTAGCGCTCGCCGGCCAGGACGTTGAAGAAGGCCTGGGTGCCGACGATCTGCGAAGTCGGGGTCACCAGCGGCGGGAAGCCGAGGTCTTCGCGCACCCGCGGAATTTCCGCCAGCACTTCGTTCATGCGGTTGAGGGCGCCCTGCTCCTTGAGCTGGTTGGCCAGGTTGGAAATCATCCCGCCCGGCACCTGGTTGACCTGCACCCGGGTGTCGACCGCGGTGAATTCGCTTTCGAACTGGTGGTACTTCTTGCGCACGGCGTAGAAGTACAGGCCGATTTCCTGCAGCAGTTCCAGGTCCAGGCCGGTATCGAACTCGCTGCCCTTGAGGGCGGCGACCATCGACTCGGTGCCAGGATGGCTGGTGCCCCAGGCGAAGCTGGAGATGGCGGTGTCGATATGGTCGGCACCGTTTTCCACCGCCTTGAGCTGGCACATCGCGGCCAGGCCTGCGGTGTCGTGGGAGTGGATGAACACCGGCAGCGACTGCTCGGCCTTCAGTGCCTTGACCAGCTCGCCGGTGGCGAACGGAGTCAGCAGGCCGGCCATGTCCTTGATCGCCACCGAGTCGCAACCCATGGCTTCCATCTGCTTGGCCTGGGCCACGAAGGCCTCGATGGTGTGCACCGGGCTGGTGGTGTAGGCGATGGTGCCCTGGGCGTGCTTGCCGGCGGCCTTCACCGCCTCGATGGCGACGCGCAGGTTACGCACATCGTTCATGGCGTCGAAGATACGGAATACGTCGATGCCGTTGACCGCCGCCTTGGCGACGAAGGCCTTGACCACGTCGTCGCTGTAGTGGCGGTAGCCGAGCAGGTTCTGGCCGCGCAGGAGCATCTGCAGGCGGGTGTTGGGCAGGGCCGCGCGCAGCTTGCGCAGGCGCTCCCACGGGTCTTCCTTGAGGAAGCGCACACAGGCGTCGAAGGTCGCGCCGCCCCAGACTTCCAGCGACCAGTAGCCGACCTTGTCGAGCTTGTCGCAGATCGGCAGCATGTCTTCGGTGCGCATGCGGGTGGCGAGCAGCGATTGGTGGGCGTCGCGCAGGATCGTGTCGGTAACGTGAATCTTTTTGGTCATTGTAATAGTCCTCACAGGCCTGCGTGGGCGGCGATGGCGGCGGCGATGGCCAGGGCCAGCTCTTCGGGTTTGCGCTTGATCGAGTAGTTGGTCAGTTCCGGATGGCTTTCCACGAAGCTGGTATTGAACTGGCCACTACGGAATTCCGGGTTACGCAGGATTTCCTGGTAATAGGCGGCGGTGGTCTTCACGCCTTGCAGGCGCATGTCGTCCAGGGCCCGCAGGCCACGGTCCATCGCCTCTTCCCAGGTCAACGCCCAGACCACCAGTTTCAGGCACATGGAGTCGTAGAACGGTGGAATGGTGTAGCCGGTGTAGATCGCCGTGTCGGTCCGCACGCCGGGACCGCCGGGCGCGTAGTAGCGGGTGATCTTGCCGAAGCTGGGCAGGAAGTTGTTCTTCGGGTCCTCGGCGTTGATCCGGAACTGCAGGGCAAAACCGCGATGGATGATGTCTTCCTGCTTGACCGACAGCGGCAGGCCGGAGGCGATGCGGATCTGCTCGCGGACAATATCGATCCCGGTGATTTCCTCGGTGATGGTGTGTTCCACCTGCACCCGGGTGTTCATTTCCATGAAGTACACCTCGCCATCGGCGAGCAGGAACTCCACGGTGCCGGCGTTCTCGTAGCCCACCGCCTTGGCCGCACGCACCGACAGGTCGCCGATGTAGGCGCGCTGTTCAGGGGTCAGCTGGGGGCTCGGGGCGATTTCGATCAGTTTCTGGTTGCGGCGCTGGATCGAGCAGTCGCGCTCGAACAGGTGCACCACGTTGCCGAAGCTGTCGCCGAGAATCTGCGCCTCGATGTGCTTGGGGTTGACGATGCATTTTTCCAGGAAGACTTCCGCCGAGCCGAAGGCCTTGGTCGCTTCGGAAATCACCCGCGGGAATGCCTGTTCCAACTCCTCGCGGCTGTTGCAGCGCCGGATGCCGCGACCGCCACCACCGGAGGTGGCCTTGAGCATTACCGGATAACCGATACGGTCACCCTCGCGCAGGGCTTCCTCGATGCCGGAGACGTTGCCTTCGGTGCCTGGAGTGACCGGCACGCCGGCCTTGATCATGCTGCGCCGGGCTTCGGTCTTGTCACCCATGCGACGGATCACTTCCGCCGCCGGGCCAATGAACTTCACCCCACGTTCAGCGCAAATTTCTGCCAGTTCGGCATTTTCCGAGAGAAAGCCATAGCCGGGATGCAAGGCATCGCAGCCGGTTTCCACCGCCAGGTTCACCAGCTTGCGCGGGTTGAGGTAGCCGGCCAGGGGCTCGGCGCCAATGCTGTAGGCCTCGTCCGCGCGCTTGACGTGCAGGGCGTGCCGGTCAGCGTCGGAGAAGATCGCCACGGAGCGAATGCCCATTTCGGCACAGGCCCGCACGATACGTACGGCAATCTCACCACGGTTGGCGATCAGGATCTTTTTTATCACTTGGAAATTCCTAAGCCGCTGGAACAAAACAACCTGCTGGAACCAGAAAGGACCTGGGCCCGCCCGCGATGGTGTCCGTCAAAACACCAGAAGCCTCGCGGGCCAGCCCTATGTCCACGACCCGATATCTGTCCCACAGCACGGGTCGACGAGTGACTAAATGTTTCAAGCCAGTCGCATCACCACACTAGTCCCGGTCAGCGATAAACTAAAATCAATAATTATTGGGTCGCTTATAAGCAATGACTTATAGTTGCCTGACCAGCCGCCCGAGAGTGCTTGCAAGAAATGCGTAAGTCCTTGATGCGTATGACATTACGCCAGTTGAAGATCTTCAATGAGGTCTGCGATTTGCGTTCCTACAGCCGCGCGGCCGAGGAAATGTCGCTTACGCAGCCAGCCGTCAGCCTGCAAATTCGTCAGCTGGAAGAGCTGATTGGCCAGCCGTTGTTCGAATATGTCGGCAAAAAGCTCTACATGACCGAAGCGGCTGAAGCGTTACAGCGCGCCAGCCGGGACATCTTCGGCCGGCTGGAAAACCTCGACATGCAGCTCTCCGACATGCAGGGATCGCTGCAGGGGCAATTGAAACTGGCGGTGGAATCCAGCGCGAAGTACTTCGTGCCGCACCTGTTCGCCGCCTTCAAGCGCCAGTATCCCGAGGTCAGCCTGCACCTCACGGTGGTCAATCGCGCCCAGGCCCTGCGGCGGCTGTCGGACAACCGCGACGACCTGCTGATCATGTCCATGGTGCCCCAGGACATGGGCCTGGAATTCCTGCCGTTCCTGAACAACCCGATCGTCGCCGTGGCCCCACCCGATCATCCGTTGTGCCACAGGGGCCCGCTGCGCCTGCAGGACCTGGAACCCTATCCGTTGCTGATCCGCGAACCGGGGTCGGGCACCCGGATGGCCTGCGAGGAGTACTTCAAGGAAAAGCGCGTGCACTTCTCGCAGACACTCGAAGTGACCTCTGGCGAGGCGCAGTGCGAAAGCGTGGTGGCGGGGCTGGGCCTGGCGCTGTTGACGCGCCACGCCCTGAGCCTGGAACTGGCGACCGGCGTGCTCCGGGAACTGCCGGTGGAAGAACTGCCGCTCTATCGCAGCTGGTGCGTGGTTCAGGCCAGGGATAAACGCCTGTCACCGGTCGCGCATGCGTTCCTGGGGTTCATCCGAAGTGAAAGGCTGCAGATCAGTGGGCTCGCTGAGCGCTTCGACGGTCGGCTGCCGAGTCCATCTGCCAGTAATTGAGGGCGGCGATTTCCTGTTGCAGCTGACGCAGTTCGTTGCGGTCTTCGATTGCGCGACGGAATTCCATGCGGCGCTGGTCTTCCTGCTGCCGACGGGTCTTTACGCTGCTTTGCTCTTCGTGGTGCCGGGCCATTTCGAGTCTCCCAGGTTGGGTTGGAGACTCCAAGATGGCTTCAGGGCGTTACGATTTGGCGGCAGCCGGATGACAGGGAGATGAAATCAGTCTTCGAGGTTCTTCAGCGACTTGGGCGACAGCCGCAAGCTGCGCAGGCTGCGCTTGACGCTCTTGAGGTGGTTCACCAGGCTCGGCCCGCGGGCCATCGCCACGCCCATCGCCAGCACGTCGATCACCACCAGGTGGGCGATACGCGAGGTCAGCGGCGTGTAGATCTCGGTGTCCTCGTGCACGTCGATCGCCAGGTTGATCGTCGACAGCTCGGCCAGCGGTGTCTGGCTCGGGCACAGGGTGATCAGCGTCGCGCCGCTTTCACGGACCATGTTGGCGGTGATCAGCAGGTCCTTGGACCGCCCCGACTGGGAAATGCAGATCGCCACGTCGCTGGGTTTGAGGGTCACCGCCGACATCGCCTGCATGTGCGGGTCGGAGTATGCCGCCGCGGTCAGCAGCAGGCGGAAGAACTTGTGCTGGGCATCCGCCGCCACCGCACCGGACGCACCGAAGCCGTAGAACTCAACACGCTGGGCGGCCGACATGGCCGTCACCGCCCGCTGCAGGGCCGCCGGGTCGAGCTTCTCGCGCACCTCCATCAGGGTGTGCAGGGTGGTGTCGAAGATCTTCAGGCTGTAGTCGGCGACAGAGTCGTCTTCATGGATCGCGAACTGGCCGAAACTGGCACCCGCCGCCAGGCTCTGGGCCAGCTTGAGCTTAAGGTCCTGGAAGCCCGAGCAGCCGATGGCCCGGCAGAATCGCACGATGGTCGGCTCGCTGATGCCCACGCTGTGGGCCAGGTCGGCCATGGAGCTGTGCATCACCGCCGCCGGGTCGAGCAGGACATGATCGGCAACCTTGAGCTCCGATTTGCGAAGCAGGGTGCGGGACTGGGCGATGTGTTGCAACAGGTTCAAGGGCTGGACTCGATTGTTATGGGCGAACGCCTGGGATGTAGCATTCTTGTAGTTATACTACATGAAATCGGTGCTCGCCTGTGCCATTGCGTTGGAGAATGCGTTTTCAGGAGCCGGTTTCGCCGGGGAATGGCCGCCTTTGGCGGTTCGCGGGCGAGCCCGGCTCCTACAAGATGAAGCGGTGATCATGAAGTCAGTGCACGAATCAACCGGCGTGCCGGTCGTTGCGTAGCAGCCGTACCAACTCCGCGGCCTCCACCGGCCGGCTGATCAGGTAGCCCTGCACCTCGTCGCAGCCGTGCAGCTTGAGGAACTCCAGTTGCTGCGGGTTTTCCACGCCCTCGGCCACCACTTTCAGGCCCAGGCTGTGGGCCATGGCGATGATTGCCCGGGTGATCGCGGCGTCTTCACTGCCTTCGTCCAGGCCGCGGATGAAGGCCTGATCGATCTTCACGTAGTCCACCGGGAAGCGCTTGAGGTAACTCAGGGACGAATAGCCGGTGCCGAAATCGTCGATGGCCAGCTTCACGCCCAGGTCGCGCAGTTGCTGGAAGGTCGCGATGATGTGCTCGACGCTGTCGAGCAACTGGCTTTCCGTCAGTTCCAGTTCCAGCAGGTGCGGCGCCAGCCCGCTTTCCTCGAGGACCTGGCGCACCAGGCTGACCAGCTTGCCCTGGCGCAACTGGTGCACCGACAGGTTCACCGACACCCGCATCGCCGGCAGGCCCTGGCGCTGCCACTCACACGCCTGCCAGCAGGCCCGGCGCAACACGAACTCGCCGATCGGACCGATCAGCCCGGTTTCCTCGGCCAGCCCGATGAAGTCCCCGGGCGGCACCCGGCCCATGGTCGGATGCTCCCAGCGCACCAGCGCCTCGGCGGCGTTCAGGCGACCGGTGGCGAGGCACAGCTTGGGTTGGTAGAAGACGCTCAGTTGCTGTTCCTCGATGGCCTTGCGCAACTGGTTCTCCAGTTGCAGGCGCTCCAGGGTGCTGGCCTGCAGGCTTTCGGTATAGAACTGGAAGTTGTTGCCGCCCAGGTGCTTGGCATGTTGCATGGCGATGTTCGACTGGCTGACCAGCGCCGGGATTTCCCGGGCGCTGTCCGGCAACAGGCTGATACCCATGGAAGCGCTGACCACCAGCTCATGCCCTTCCACCGTCACCGGCAGGCGCAGCTTGCCGAGCAGCCGCGTCGCCATCCTGGCCAGGCTGGACAGCGTGCCGTAGGCATCGAACAGCACCGCGAACTCGTCACCGGACAGGCGGGCGATGGTGTTCGCCTCCGGCAGCGCGTTCACCAGGCGCCGGGCCATCTTCTGCAACAACTGGTCGGCGACTTCATGGCCGAGGCTGTCGTTGAGCAGCTTGAAGCGATCCAGGTTGATATGCAGCAGCGCCAGGCTGCGCCCTTCCTGGCGGGCCCGCTGATTGGCCTCGCGCAGACGCTCCTTGAACAGCGAGCGGTTGGCCAGGCCGGTCAGCTCGTCGTAATGAGTCAGGTAGCGCATGCGCTCTTCGGATTCGCGCCGCGCCGACAGATCGGCGAAGAAGCCCACGATATGGCTGACTTTTCCCCGCTTGTCACGCACGGTATTCAGTTGCAGCCACTGCGGATACAGCTCGCCGTTCTTGCGCGCCTCCACCAGTTCGCCCTGCCAACTGCCGTACTGCTCCAGGGATTGGTGGATCATCGAGTAATGCCGACGGGCGTCGCGGCTGCAAGGCAGTTCGACGACGTTGCGCCCCAGCATGTCCTCGATCTGGTAGCCGGTGACCCGGCTGAACGCCTGGTTGACCGCCAGCAGCGCGTAGTTCGGGTCGAAGATCACGATGCCTTCACTGGCGGCCTCGAACACCGTCGCGGCCAGTTGCCGCTGCGCCTCCAGCTCCTTGTGCGAGCTGATATCGCGCCGGGTACCGACCATTCGTAGTACGCGACCGCTGGCACTACGTTCCACCGCCCGGCCGCGGTCCTCGATCCAGACCCAGTGGCCGTCGCCATGGCGTATGCGGTATTCGATGACATAGTCCTCGCTGCGGCCCTTGAGGTGCTCCACCAGGGCGCGCTTGAGCGCCGGCAGGTCCTCGGGGTGCAGGCGCGGCTTGAGGTGGCTGAGCATGGCCGTGACGTATTCGGGGTCGAGGCCGAACAGCTCCTTGAGCTGGGTGTGGTGCACCTCGTCGGTCTGCAGGTTCCAGTCCCACAGGCCGAGTTCGCTGGCCTGCAGGGCGAGCGCCAGGCGCGTTTCGCTCTTGGTCAGGGCCTGGTTCGCCAGGTCCAGCTCCCGGCTGCGCTGGGCGACACGGTTTTCCAGCTCGGCCTGGGCCTCGCGCAGTTCCAGTTCGGCCCGGCGGCGTTGCTCGACCTCGCGGGCCAGCTCCTGGTTGAGCTGCTCGCTGCGGGCCTGGGCCTGCTGCAGGTTCTCGATCAGCGCCTGGTTCTGGAAGCGCCGCAGCAGGCCGCGCTCGATCAGCCGGTTGACCTGCAATGCCACCACGCTGAGGGAGGCCAGCAGGATCAGTCCGAGCCAGCCCCAGCCCTGGCGGGCGCCATCACCCTCCCAGAACAGGTAGCCGATGGCAGGCAGCAGGCAGGACAAGGTGAAGGTGAGGAACGCCGGAAAGCTCACGGCATAGGCGATGCTGGCAGACAGGGTGGCCGCGCCGATCAGGCCGAATACCCAGGCCTGCTGGAGAAAACTGTCGGTAGGCACCAGGGCGATGCCGGCGCAGGCCAGGGTCAGGCCACTGACGGCGGAGCCGAGCAGGAACATCCGGCGCCAGATCGGCTGGGCCTGCCGGCTGGGAATGGCCGAATCGAACGCCGCGACCTGGATCACGCGCAAGGCCACCAGCGCCATCAGCCAGACCATCCAGATGCTGACCAGCAGGTAACGCTGCGGGCTCCAGAGCAGCCAGGCGCAGACCAGACCGTTGATCAGCATGAACAGGGTGGGCAGCAACGAGCCCTGGTACAGCAGGCGTGTGCGCTCGACCGCCAACTCGGTGGCGAACTGCTTGCGGATCACCCGCCCGGCCTCCACGGAGGGGCTCAGCGTGTCGGAGCTGTGTGTCATATGGGCATTGTTCTTATAATGGTTGAGCCATAAATGTCGCAGGAGCATACACAAGCCTCCGGCCGGACCAAACTGCTCCAAGTCATAAAATGTAATGGATTTTCCCGCGATAGACCCTTCCACACCGGACAAAGTCAGGTACTGCGCCGCCTGCGGGCAATGACCCGCCGGTCGTCATCGCACCGGTTTTTTCGTCGACCACGGCCTCGACCGCCCTGCATTAGGGTTTGCCCACCCGTAGCCAGCACCCTAGAATGCGCCGATGCGCAACGATGACCTCTCCCTCCTGCTGAACTCCCTCAACGACGCCCAACGCCAGGCCGTAGCCGCCCCCGTTGGTCGTCAGTTGGTCCTGGCTGGCGCCGGCTCCGGTAAGACCCGGGTGCTGGTGCACCGTATCGCCTGGCTGATCCAGGTCGAGAACGCCTCGCCCTACTCGATCCTGTCGGTGACCTTCACCAACAAGGCCGCTGCCGAGATGCGCCATCGCATCGAGCAACTGATGGGCATCAGCCCGGCCGGCATGTGGGTCGGCACCTTCCACGGCCTGGCGCACCGCCTGTTGCGGGCGCACTGGCAGGAAGCCGGGCTGAGCCAGACCTTCCAGATCCTCGACAGCGACGACCAGCAGCGGCTGGTCAAGCGGGTGATCCGCGACCTGGGCCTGGACGAGCAGCGCTGGCCGGCCCGCCAGGCCCAGTGGTTCATCAACGGGCAGAAGGACGAGGGCCTGCGCCCGCAGCATATCCAGGCCAGCGGCGACCTGTTCCTGGCGACCATGCGCAGCATCTACGAGGCCTACGAGGCCGCCTGCGCCCGGGCCAACGTGATCGACTTCTCCGAGCTGCTGCTGCGCGCCCTGGACCTGTGGCGCGACCACCCGGGCCTGCTCGAGCACTACCAGAAGCGTTTCCGGCACATCCTGGTGGACGAGTTCCAAGACACCAACGCCGTGCAGTACGCCTGGTTGCGCATGCTCGCCAAGGGCGGCGACAGCCTGATGGTGGTCGGTGACGACGACCAGTCGATCTACGGCTGGCGCGGCGCGAAGATCGAGAACATCTACCAGTACTCCGACGATTTCCCGGACGCCGAGACCATCCGCCTGGAGCAGAACTACCGCTCCACCGCCGGTATCCTCAAGGCCGCCAACGCCCTGATCGCCAACAATACCGGGCGCCTGGGCAAGGAGCTGTGGACCGACGGCGGCGACGGCGAGGCGATCAACCTCTACGCCGCCTTCAACGAACACGACGAGGCGCGCTACGTGGTGGAAACCATCGAAAGCGCGCTGAAGACCGGCCTGGCGCGCAGCGACATCGCCATTCTCTACCGCTCCAACGCCCAGTCACGGGTGCTGGAAGAAGCCCTGCTGCGCGAGCGCATCCCCTACCGGATCTACGGTGGCCAGCGCTTCTTCGAACGGGCCGAGATCAAGAACGCCATGGCCTACCTGCGCCTGCTCGAAGGCCGGGGCAACGATGCGGCGCTGGAGCGGGTGATCAACGTCCCGGCCCGCGGCATCGGCGAGAAGACCGTCGAGGCCATCCGCGAACACGCCCGCCACAGCAATGTGTCGATGTGGGAGGCCATGGCCCAGCTGATCGCCAACAAGGGCGTGACCGGCCGGGCCGCCAGCGCGCTCGGGGCCTTCATCGAGCTGATCGAGAACCTGGCCGCCAGGACCCAGGACAGCCCGCTGCACCTGATGACCCAGATCGTCATCGAGCAGTCCGGCCTGATCGCCTATCACGAGGCGGAAAAAGGCGAGAAAGGCCAGGCCCGGGTGGAAAACCTCGAGGAACTGGTCAGTGCGGCGCGCAACTTCGAAGCCGCCGAGGGCGAGGAAGACCTGTCGCCGCTGGCGGCGTTCCTCGGCCATGCCTCGCTGGAAGCCGGCGATGCCCAGGCCGACGAGCACGAAGACAGCATCCAGCTGATGACCCTGCACAGCGCCAAGGGCCTGGAATTCCCCTACGTGTTCCTGGTGGGCATGGAAGAAGGCCTGTTCCCCCACAAGATGAGCCTGGAAGAGCCCGGCCGCCTGGAGGAAGAGCGTCGGCTGGCGTATGTCGGCATCACCCGGGCGATGCAGAACCTGGTCATGACCTACGCGGAAACCCGTCGGCTGTATGGCAGCGAGACCTACAACAAGGTGTCGCGCTTCGTACGTGAAGTACCGAAGGGCCTGGTGCAGGAAGTGCGCCTGTCCAACAGCGTCAGCCGGCCGTTCGGTGGCAGCCAGCAGCAGGCCAGCAGCCTGTTCAGCGGCAGCGAGATTCCGCAGACCGGCTTCAGCCTCGGCCAGGCGGTACGCCACAGCATCTTTGGTGACGGCGTGATCCTCAACTTCGAGGGCTCCGGCGCCCAGGCACGGGTCCAGGTCAACTTCAGCGAAGGCAGCAAGTGGCTGATGCTCGGCTACGCCAAGCTCGAAGCCATCTAAACGGAAAGGAAGAAACCAGGATCGCTCCCACGTTCCGCGTGGGAGCGCCGCCCGGGACGCTCGGCGTCCATTCCCTGTCACGCGGGGCGACACCGGATGCAGGCCCACGCGATGCGTGGGAACGATCGAATCGAATTCACTCTGCGGGAGTGCGACACCATGGGCCCTGGCTTCTTTTCCTCGTGGACATTCTGGGCGCTGCTGTCGGCGACCTTCGCCGCATTGACCGCGATCTTCGCGAAGATCGGCATCGATAACGTCAACTCGGATTTCGCCACCCTGCTGCGCACGGTGGTGGTGCTGATCAGCCTGGCCTTGATTTTGTACGCCACGGGCCAATATCAGTCCCTGAGGTCGATCTCCGGCAAGAGCTACCTGTTCCTGCTGCTGTCGGGCCTGGCCACCGGTGCTTCCTGGCTCTGCTACTTCCGTGCGCTGAAAGCCGGCCCGGCGTCGCTGGTGGCGCCGGTGGACAAGCTCAGCGTGGTGCTGGTGGCGATCATCGGCGTCCTGCTGCTGGGCGAAAGGCTCGACCTGCGGCAATGGGCCGGTATCGGCCTGATCACCGGCGGCGTGGTCCTGCTGGCGCTGCGGCGCTGACGCTTCCGGGGCACACAGCCTTGTGGTGTTGAAACGCCTTGGGCACCGCTGCTCCTGCGGCACTGAAACCTCTTGGGCGCCGCCGCGCCCCTGTAGAAGCCGGGCTTGCCCGCGAAGGGGCCCTTGAGATCGCTAAAAGCTTCGCGGGCAAGCCCGGCTCCTACAGGAGGGGTGGCGAATTGGAAATTTCATACAATATCTAAAGACAAGCCAACAACCCAATGAACATTGGACCTACTGGCTTTCATGAAATATTCAGCATTGAGGTGAGAGGATTCAGGCAAAAGCCGGAAACACTCTCTCACTAGCCAGTAACAATTCACCTGTGCAGTATGACTCGCGTGCACTCCACAAACGGGAATACCCTTTATGCAACGTTTTCTTAGCATCGCCCTGGCGCTCTGCATCGGCCTGACGATGAGCCTCGACGCCAACGCCAAGCGCTTTGGCGGCGGTAAAAGCGCGGGGTCGGCACCGACCCACCAAACCAGCCAGATGGCCCCTGCCACTGGCGCTGCCGGCGGTGCAGCCGCCACGGCTGGCGCAGCGGGTGCCGCAGGTGCGGCAGCCAAGGCCGGCGGCGCCTCGCGCTGGCTGGGCCCATTGGCCGGTATCGCCGCTGGCGGCCTGCTGGCGTCCATGTTCATGGGCGGCGGTTTCCAGGGCATGCAGTTCTTCGACATCCTGATCATGGCGGTCATCGCCTTCGTGATCTTCCGCTTCATTGCCTCCCGTCGCCGCAAGCAGCAGGAGCAAATGGCTCCAGCCGGCGCGCCGTACCAGCGTGAAGTGTTCGAGCAACCGGCTCCTGCCCAGAACCCGATCTTCGGTGGTTCCGCCGCGCCGCGCCGCGTGATCAACGCCCCGGCCTGGTTCAACGAGGAGCGCTTCCTGGAAGCCGCCCGCAGCCACTTCCAGGCGCTGCAGCAGCACTGGGACGCCAACGAAATGGACAAGATCGCCGAGTTCGTGACCCCGCAAATGCTGCAGTTCCTCAGGCAGGAACGCGCCAGCCTGGGCGACGGCTTCCAGTCCACCTACATCGACAACCTGCAGGTGCAACTGGACGGCGTGGATGACCGTGCCGACAAGACCATCGCCACCCTGACCTTCAGCGGCGTGTCGAAAACCTCGCGTTTCGACCAGGGCGAAGTGTTCAGTGAAAGCTGGAACATGGAGCGCCTGCCAGGCGACAACCAGCCTTGGCTGGTCGCCGGTATCCGCCAGAACGTTTGATCCACGCGCGTTGTCTGATACATCAGAACCCCGGACTTGTCCGGGGTTTTGCATTTCACGATTGCACTTGTAACGAGCTACTGTATAAAACGCGTCATACCCAACCGCGCCATGCAGCAAGAGGATCGAGGCCGTGGAAGAAGTTATCGAACAATTGCGTGAAGCCAACGAACCCGTACCGGTGCCACTGGAGTTGCCCGACGAGGATCAGTTGGTCGAGATCGAAGAGGAGCTGTTCATCAACATCCCCTTCGTCTTCAAGGAATTCCTGCTGACCGTCAGCGACGTGGTCTACGGCAGCCTGGAGCCGGTGACCGTCACCGACCCGCAATCCCACACCTACCTGCCGGAAGTGGCGGCCAACGCCTGGGACAGCGGCGTGCCGCGGGACCTGATCCCGATCTGCCAGGACGGTGACGACTACTACTGCGTCGAGGAGGACGGCACTGTGGTGCTGTGGTCCGGCGAAGAGGAACTGATCACCGAAGAGTCCTGGGAGTCGGTCTGGCACTGGGCGCGGGACGTCTGGCTGGAAAGCTGACACCCCGCCGGAATCGGCGGGGCACCCTGAGGCCTCAGTGCCCCGCCGAGTCCCTGTTGTTCTCCAGCGTCTCCAGCAGGGCCACCTGCATCCGCGTATGCACGCGGACGAACCAGCGCCAGAGCAGCGCCGCCACCGCCGCGGCGACCACCGCGATCAGCATCAGCAGTTCGCTGGTGGGCAGAATGCTCGCCGACAGCGCCGACAACAGCAGGAAGATCACCAGCAGCGACAGCAGCGGAATCACCTCGGCGATCACCCGGCGCACGCGCTGGGTATGCCGCCCGGCCACGTCCGGCTTCACCCCCATCTCCGCCAGCAGCATCGACAGCGCCTTGAGCTTGCGGTAGGCGGCAATCAGAAAGGGCAGCGACAGCAGCAGCGCGCCACCCCAGATCAATGCCTTGTTCCAGCTCGGCTCACTGACCCAGCCTTGCAGATAGGTGGCGATCGGCTGGGCGAAAAAGCCGCCGGCAAAGAAGATCGCCACCACCAGCGCCAGGTTCACCCCCACCTGCAGCAGGATCTTGCGGATCAGCGAGGCCAGCAGCGCGCCTTCGCCCTGGGGCTGGATGCTGCGCAGCCATTCGCCATACAGGCCGAACACCCGGCCCATGCGGCGCGGTACCACGGCGGCGAGCTTCAGCGACAGCGGGTCGGCCGCGCGGATCAGGTACGGTGTGAGCAGGGTGGTGATCACCGAGACCGCCACGGCCACCGGGTAGAGGAAGTGACTGGTGACCTGCAGGGTCATCCCCAGCGCGGCGATGATGAAGGAGAACTCGCCGATCTGTGACAGCCCCATGCCCACCCGCAGCGAGGTGCGGCCATCGTTGCCGGCGATGAACGCGCCCAGTCCGCAGGAGACCATCTTGCCCAGCACCACCGCGACGGTGATCACCGCGATCGGCCAGGCGTATTCGAGCAGTACCGCCGGATCGAGCATCAGGCCGATGGCGACGAAGAAGATCGCGCTGAACAGGTCGCGAACCGGCTCGATCAGGCGCTCGATCTTCAGCAACTGGCGCGACTCGGCCATGATCGCACCGATCAGGAACGCCCCCAGCACCATGCTGTACTCGAGCTTCACCACCAGCAGGCAGAAGCCGAAACACAGGCCCAGCACGGTGATCAGCAGCATCTCGTTGCTTTCGAAACGGGCGACATAGGCCAGCAGACGTGGCACCAGCAGGATGCCGATGACCAGGGCGACGATCATGAACAGCGACAGCTTGCCGACGGTGGAGAACACTTCGCCGGAACTCACCGTGCCACTGACGGCAATGCTCGACAGCAGGGCGATGATGCCGATGCCGAGAATGTCCTCGACGATCAGCACGCCGAAGATCAGTTGCGCAAAGCGCTGGTTTTTCATCTTCAGGTCATTGAGCGCCTTGACGATGATGGTGGTCGAGGAAATCGCCAGGATCGCGCCGAGGAACAGCGAGTCCATGGTGTTCCAGTCGAACCAGCGGCCGATCTCGTAGCCGATCCAGATCATCAGCACGATTTCCAGGAACGCGGCGATGAACGCCGTCGCGCCGACCTTGAACAGCTTGCCCAGGCTGAACTCCAGCCCCAGGCAGAACATCAGGAAAATCACCCCGAGCTCGGCCAGGGTCTTGATGGTGTCCTCGTCATGGATCAGGCCGAACGGCGGGGTGTGCGGGCCGATGATGAAACCGGCGACGATATAGCCGAGCACCACCGGCTGCTTGAAGCGGTGGAACAGGATGGTCACCACACCCGCCACCAGCATGATCACGGCCAGGTCCTGAATAAAGCTGATGGCATGCATGGCGTGACGCTCCTTGTGTCGGCGGATGTTGGCCAGACCGCCCACCGCGCCCATTGAGTCGTCGGCGGTCAACGTTCCGGGTGTAAGAATTTTCTATGGCATGGCTTTTCGAAGGTTAACACCGCGACTTCCGACAGAAAGCCGGTGCAATATGTAGAAACAGATCGCTTGGCGCGTGACGATGCAACCATGGCTGGCGTCCCGTAATCGAGGTGTCTGAAAAATGCCCAAAGCGCCCGCAGAGGTGCCTGAACCTGTCCCTACCTACCCGTGAGCGTGCTATGGAACCTGGAAACGCCCAGCTGTCGATGACCGTTTTGATGACCCCGGATATGGCCAACTTTTCTGGCAATGTCCACGGCGGCACCCTGCTCAAATACCTGGATGAAGTGGCCTATGCCTGCGCCGCCCGTTATGCCGGCCGCTACGTGGTGACCCTGTCGGTGGACCAGGTGATTTTCCGCGAGCCGGTGCATGTCGGCGAACTGGTGACCTTCCTGGCTTCGGTGAACTACACCGGCAACACCTCGATGGAGGTCGGCATCAAGGTGGTGACAGAGAACATCCGCGAGCGCTCGGTGCGCCACACCAACAGTTGCTTCTTCACCATGGTCGCGGTCGACGACCAGCGCAAGCCGGCACCGGTGCCGCCACTGCAGCCGGAGACCAGCGAGGGCAAGCGCCGCTACGCCCAGGCCCAACAGCGCCGGCAGATCCGCCAGGAGCTGGAAAAGCGTTACCAGGAGATCAAGGCCGACGCGCCTTAAGCTCTTGTAGGAGCGGGCTTACCCGCGAAGGCGTCCGTTCAAGCGGCGCGAGACTTGAGGGCCTATTCGCGGGCAAGCCCGCTCCCACACGGGTACATGGAGTGGGCCCGGAGATCACAGGCTGATCGGCAACGCCTCGAAGCGCACCCGCGGATGGGCGATGCGATCCTGGGCCCGCACCAGTTCCAGCTCGTAGCTGGCGCAGGCCTGGGTTTCCAGCAGCACTTCGTGCACCGCCGACGCGGTGAACTCGAAGGCCGCCAGCAGGCTGTCGCCCAGCAGCACCCGGGCCAGGAACAGCCCTGAAGTCAGGTCGCCGACGCCCACCGGCTGGCGCGGGAACGCCAGCAGCGGACGGCGCAGGTGCCAGCTGCCTTCGGCGGTCACCAGCAACATCTCGAAGCTGTCCTCGGGCTTGCCCGGATAGGCCAGGTGCTTGACCAGCACCACCTGCGGCCCCCGCGTCAGCAGGCTACGGGCCATCGCCAGGCAATCGAACAGCGACTGGGGCGAGCGGCCGCAGAAGCTGTCCAGCTCCAACTGGTTGGGGCAGAGGATATCGGCCTGCGCCACCGCCTCCTGCAGCAGGAAGTCGCTGACCTCCACCGGCACGCTGCAGCCCTTCTCCGGATGGCCCATCACCGGATCGCACAGGTACAGCGCCTTGGGGTTGGCCGCCTTGATCCGCGCCACGCCGCTGAGGATCGCCCGCCCCTGCGCCGCGCTGCCCAGGTAGCCGGACAGCACCGCGTCGCAATTGCCCAGCTCGCCGATGGCGGCAATACCTTCCACCAGTTCCGGGATCCGCTGCGGCGCCAACACTTCGCCGGCCCACTGGCCGTACTGGGTGTGGTTGGAGAACTGTACGGTGTTCAACGGCCAGACATTCACCCCGACCCGCTGCATGGGGAAAACCGCCGCACCATTGCCGGCATGACCGAAAACCACGTGGGACTGAATGGCAAGCAGATGAGGAGTGCGTTTCATTCCGAATTCCAGCAAGACAAAAAGATTCGAGCCACGCAGTATGCGACTAAACAGAGCCTGTACGACAGACCGGCGAGCCAGTTAAGCTGCTCTCAACTTGATGGAGTGGCATTCATGCTGACCCTGGGAAATATGTTCGTGCTGATGTTGCTGGCCACCGGCGCTGCCTGGCTCTGGCACAACCATGGCCTGCGCGAACGGGCGCTGGAGCGGGTCAAGCAGCATTGTGCCCGGCTTGACCTGGAACTGCTCGACGGTGCCGTGGCCCTCAAGCGTATCGGTATCGTCCGTGATGCCAACGGCCGACGGCGCCTGGCGCGGATCTACCACTTCGAGTTCACCGTCACCGGCGAGCAGCGCCACGTCGGCACCATCACCCAGTTCGGCGCCCACAGCGCGCAGATCGATCTGCCGCCCTACCCGTTCGAAGCCAGGGCCGAACAGCCGACGGCCGAGATCATCGAACTGAGCCAATGGCGCCAGGATCATCCCAAGGACCACAGCCAGTCGCGTCACTGAGCGGCTGGGGGCCTGTACGGCCGATGCGCATGCCTGCATTCCAGTTCAGGGGCCTGCCAGGAATGGCAGCGCAGCCCGGCGAAGCCCCGGGCCGAAGTCGAACAGGCTAGCTCAGCCGGCAGGCCTGCATGCCGGCTTTCAGCGGCTCGATGTCCTGGGGCTGACTGAAGATCAGCTCAAGCCGCGAGTCCTTGCGCCACGCGCTGGGCTGCCAGGCCAGCGACGAGTTATCCACAGCATTGCCCGACACCCAGCCAGCCGGGCTGTGGATAACCAGCTTGGCCCGCCGCCAGTCCAGAGTGGCCAACCACTCACGAATGCGTTCCGGGTCCAGTTGCTGGCTCGGGTGCCAGCGCCAGCCGATGCTCCAGTTGCCCTCCCCGGCATGCTCCTGGCAGATCGGTTGGCTCGGGTCGGTCCAGATCGCCGGCAGCGTCACGCTCGCCGGTGCCGTGGGCAGCACGCCCGGCGTTGCCGATTCATCCAGGCCTGGCGACTCCAGGGCCAGCAACTCGTCCAGCGCCAATACACCCTGCTCGGTCCAGCGCAGCGGACGCTCCGGCAAACGCGCCAGCACTTGCCCGCGCGCGGCCTCATCCAGCCCTTGCGACTTGTTCAACAGCAGCAGCCCGGCCCACGCCAAGGCCTCCTGCTGCGACGCCGGCAACGGTTGGCCCGCCGCCAGGGCCGGTGCGTCCAGCACCATCACGCACGGCTGCAAGGCCAGTACCCCGCGCCACGGCGCCGCGCCCAGTTGCCGCAGAATCTGCGCCGGATGACCGAGACCGGAAGGCTCGATGAACAGGCGGTCGGGGCGCGCCTTGCGCAGCAGCCGGCCGAGGCCGATCTGGAACGGTGCGCCGTTGACGCAGCACACGCAGCCGCCAGCCACCTCGCCCAGTGCGATACCATCGTCGGCCCGGGTCAGCAGCGCGGCATCCAGGCCGATCTGGCCGAACTCGTTGATCAGCACGGCCCAGCGCTCGCCGGGCGGTTTTTGCGCCAGCAACTGACGAATCAGGCTGGTCTTGCCGGCACCGAGGGGACCGGCGATGACATGCGTGGGAATGTTCTGCAACATAAGCGGGCCGATATGCCTGAAGGGGTGGGTGAATGATGCGGTCGATTGGCCTGACGCTGCTGGCGGCGCTGGGGTCGAGTCAGGTCCTGGCGCAAGCCTGTGTGGTCCACAGCCAGGGCGAACGGCTCGACGTGAAGGTCTGCCAGGAGAACGTGAATATCCCGGCCAAGCTGTTCAACGACGGTTTCTGCCAGCCGAGCCTGGCGGGCCAAAAGGTCGAGGTCGAATACGTGGAGCAGTGCCCGGGCGGCTCATTCGGTATCTGCCGCAACGCCCAGGTTGCCAATATGCCCTACCGGCAGAATATTCACTATTACGGTGTGGCGACGGACGCGGCGTACCTCAAGCCGTTCTGCGAGGGCCAGAGTGCCGGGCAGTGGCAGGTGCCCTGAGCACACCTGAAGCTTTGCGGCGCCTGAACTCAAGCCAGCCAGTCCAGCGTCAGGATCAACCGGCGCTCCCCCGCCCCCACCTGCGGCGAACGATGCACCAGCCCGAACCCTTCATTGCCATGCCAGCGCTCGCCCTTCAACAAGGCCACCGCGCCGCTGTCCATCTGCCGAATCGACCCGGCCTCCATCGGCTCCGCCACCGGACTGCCCAACTGCCGCCGATCCATCGCCCCTTCCGCCAGCCACTGGCTGCCCAAACCGGCGTAGGTGGTGATCAACCTCACCGGCACATGGTCGACGTGAAACCGCGGGCACATCGCCTTGTCCAGCACCCGCAGGCGCAGGCCGATCCGCCGCGCGCCGAGCAGGCAGGCATAGGCGCCGACCAGCCAGGACACGTCGCTGATGAAGCCCTCGTAACCCTCCAGGTCACTGAACCCCGAGGCCAGCCCGTGCAGGTTCGGCCTGGACTCGTCGTCCGGCATCTCCAGGCTCAGCGCCTGCGCCAACGGCTCGCCCAACGACAGCAGCAAGTGCGCAAAATCGGCGATATGGCTGGGTAGGCGGCGCTGCCAGAGTGCCAGGTTGACCCCATCCTGAAGAATCTCGCCAAGCACGGTCGGGGCCTCGCCCTCGACCTGGCGGATCGACGGTTGCGCCTGCAAGCGCGGCGCCAGCATCAGGCAGCCGCCTCTTCGTCGTGCCACGGTCCGAACGGGTCGTGCAGCAGCCGCCAACCCTCGACCCCCAGGGCCATTTCGTCGTCGCTGAGCAGGCAGCCGTCCAGGTCGGCCGTCAGTTGCGCAAAATCGATACCCTGGCCGATGAACACCAGTTCCTGGCGGCAATCGCCGGTGGCCGCCGCCCAGTTCTGCATGATCGCCGCGATGCTATCCTCGTCCTGCGGCCAGTGCTGTTTCGGTACGAAGCGCCACCAGCGCCCGGCGAAACCATGGCGCATCAGGCCACCGGCCTGGGACCAGCTGCCGGCTTCCTGGTACTTGCTCGCCAGCCAGAAGAAACCCTTGGAACGCAGCAGCCTGCCGTTCACCCAGGGCCGGTTGATGAAGTCGAAGAAGCGCTCGGGGTGGAACGGCCGCCGCGCCCGGTAGGCGGTCGAGGCGATGCCGTATTCCTCGGTTTCCGGCACATGCTCGCCACGCAGTTCCTGCAGCCAGCCCGGAGCCTGGGAGGCACGCTCGAAGTCGAAGCGGCCGGTGTTGAGGATCTTCGCCAGGGGCACTTCGCCCATCACCATCGGGATGATCTCGGCCTGGGCATTCAGGCGCGCGAGGATCGCCATCAGTTCTTCGCGCTCCTGGCTGGAGATCAGATCGATCTTGCTGATCAGAATCACGTCGGCGAACTCGACCTGCTCGATCAGCAGGTCGGTGATCGAGCGCTCGTCGTCCTCGCCAAGGGTTTCGCCGCGGGAGGCCAGGCTTTCCGCCGCCTGGTAGTCGAGCAGGAAGTTCATGCCGTCGACCACCGTGACCATGGTGTCGAGGCGGGCGATGTCGGCCAGGCTCTGTCCGGTCTCGTCGCGGAAGGTGAAAGTTTCGGCCACCGGCAACGGTTCGGAGATACCGGTGGACTCGATCAGCAGGTAGTCGAAGCGCCCGTCGCGAGCGAGCCGGCCGACCTCCTCCAGCAGGTCCTCGCGCAAGGTGCAGCAGATGCAGCCGTTGCTCATCTCCACCAGTTTTTCCTCGGCGCGATTGAGGCTGACGTCACGCTGAACCTCGCTGCCGTCGATATTGATTTCGCTCATGTCGTTGACGATCACCGCTACCCGCAGGTTTTCGCGGTTGCGCAGCACATGGTTGAGCAGGGTGCTCTTGCCGGCGCCGAGAAAGCCCGACAGCACGGTCACGGGAAGACGTTGGGTCATGGTTGGTTCCTCATCAGGTTGGCCGGCTCAGAGCGCCCGCTTGTGGCGCTCGCGCAGCTCTTCACGTTCCTTGGCTTCGATGCACAGGGTGGCGGTGGGCCGCAGCAGCAGACGCTTGAGGCCGATCGGTTCACCGGTCTCGCGGCACCAGCCGTATTCGCCACGGGCCAGGGCCTCGAGGGCCTGGTCGATCTTGTCGAGCAGCTTCTTCTCCCGCTCCAGCAGGCGCAGTTGCCATTGGCGCTGTTCCTCGGCACTGCCGATGTCCGCCGGATCGCTGCTGGGCTCGTGCTCGCGCAGCACGACGAACTCGCCGCTGATGCGCTCCTGCAGTTCACGCCGTTGCTGGAGCAGCAACTCACGGAAGAACGCCTGCTGTGCATCGTTCATGTAGTCCGCCTCGGGCTGGGCGAGCAGTTCGTCTTCGGTCATGGAGAGGTCGCCGTCGGGGGATTTGTTTAATGTTATATTATAACAGTGCATTTTAGCCAATCCCCACTTGCCGCTGGCGACGAAGGGGTTGATGCTGGAGCCAACCCTCTCTTGAGAATGCCGATGCGCGCCGCCCTGAAATACCCGTTGCTGAGCCTGCTGCTCTGCGCCACCGGCGCCGGGGCCCAGGTGCCCGGCCCACTGGCCAACTGCACCCGCAGCGCCACCCTGCTGGCGTGCAAGGACGCCGCCGGCAACGCCTATGGCGTCGCCACGGTGGGCAAGACGATCTACCTGCAGGGGTTCGAAGTGACCGGCAAGCGCTACTGGGCGCAGACCAGCAGCCGCTACGGACAACTGACCTTCTTCACCGGCATTGCCTCGGATGGCGAGGCCTGGGTCGGCTACAGCCGGCGGGTGGGGTGGACCACGGTGAACCGCTTCTCCAGCTCCGGAGGGCTGAGCAAGAAGTTCACCTGTGATCGGTTGGTGGGCTGCTAGGCCAGCACTTCGTTTGCCTGCTGCTGGCGCCAGGCGATGTAGCTGTCCTGCGGCGGGTTCTTCTCGAAGTAGGTTTTCAGGCCCTGGAACAGCCCGTCGGCAATCGCCTGCTGGTGCCGCGTGGTGACCAGCCGCTGGCTGTCGCGGACGTTGGAAATGAAGCCGGTCTCGACCAGGATCGACGGCACGTCCGGTGACTTGAGCACCGCGAAGCCGGCCTGTTCCACGCGCTTCTGGTGCAGGGTGGTGATGTTCTCCAGGCTGCCGAGCACGGTATGCCCCAGTTGCAGGCTGGCGGCGATGGTCGCGTTCATCGACATGTCGAGGATCACCCCGGCCAGCATCGGGTCCTTGTCCTTGAGGTTGAGCAGGCTCTGCGCACCGATCAGGTCGGCACCGTTCTCGCGCTGGGCCATGAAGCGCGCGGTGGTCGAGGTCGCGCCGCCTTCGGACAGGCAGTACACCGACGCCCCCGACGCGGTGATCCGCGGCGCCGCATCGGCGTGCACCGAGATGAACATGTCGGCGTTGTGCTTGCGGGAGAACTCCACGCGCTTGCGCAACGGCACGAAGAAATCGTCGTTGCGTACCAGGCGTACATCGAAGCCCTTTTCACGCTTGAGCCGCTTGGCCAGAAGCTGGGCGATGGACAGCACCACGTCCTTCTCGCGCTGCCCCTTGGAGCCCACCGCGCCCGGGTCCTTGCCGCCGTGCCCGGGGTCGACCACCACCATGATGTCGCGCTTGGGGTGAACCTTGCCCGGCGCCGGTTCATGCCTGGCCTGGGGCGCGACAGCTGCCGCGGCCAGAGCCTGGGGCGGTGCGGCGGCGCTGGCGTTGCTGGCCAGGTCGAGCACCAGCCGGTGGCCCTGCCCCTCCCCGGGCGGCAGCAGGAAGCTGTTCAACTGCACCGGGTTGGCCAGGTCGAGGACGATCCGCGTGTCGCCCTGGCCGAAATGTCCCGAGCGGATCGAGCGGATCACCGTGTTCTTCAGGGCCAGTTGGCTGAAGTCGCCCGTCAGCTTTGCCCCGCTCAGGTCGATGATCAGCCGCTCGGGCGCGGTCAGGGAAAACGTCTTGTACTGCACCGGGCCACTGAGATCGAGCACCAGTCGCAGCTTGTCGCCGGAGCGCCAGAGCCGGGCGTTGCGGATCTGCGCCGCCGACACGCCAAGCGGGATGAAGGCCGCACTGGCCAGCAGGAAGTTGAGCAATTGACGTCTATGCATGAACCGATAACCACAAATTGAGGGAGCGTCCCTGCTCGATATGGCTGTGTAGAGCCCTGGCGAAAAAAGGCATCGTCGAATCAATTGTTATAATATAACATGACATTTTATTTCCAACGATGGACCTGCTCATGAATGCGTTGACGCTGCCGGATATCGCCGCGCAGTCATCCCGGCAAGCCCTGCCCCTTGAGTGGGTGGGCATGTGCGGCATTGCTCTGCCCATCACCCTCGACGGCCAACGCCTCAGCGCCAGCGCCGACGCCGGCGTCAGCCTCGATGACGGCGAAGCGCGGGGTATTCACATGTCCCGGCTGTACCTGGCCCTGGAGCGCCTGCAACAGGAAGAACTGACACCGGCACGGGTCCACGCGGTGCTGCAGCAATTCCTCGACAGCCATGACGGGCTGTCCAGTAACGCCTACCTGCGCATCCACACCAATCTGCTGCTCAAGCGCCCGGCGCTGGTCAGCCCGCTGGCCGGCTGGAAAGCCTATCCCGTCAGTGTGTTAGCCGAGCTGAAAAGCGGAGTGTTCCACGTGGAACTGAAAATTGACGTGGCCTACTCCTCCACCTGCCCCTGCTCGGCCGCCCTCGCCCGACAACTGATCCAGCAACAGTTCAACCAGGACTTCGCCAACCAGCCGCTGGAACACGGCAAGGTCCTCAACTGGCTCGGCAGTACCCAAGGCATCGTCGCCACACCCCATAGCCAGCGCAGCATTGCACACCTGCAAATCCGACTTGATGAAAAAACGTATCGGTTTCCCTTCGAAGCCCTGATCAATGATGCCGAGGCCTCACTGGGCACCGCCGTGCAGACTGCGGTGAAGCGCGCCGACGAGCAGGCCTTCGCCCTCGCCAACGGTCAGAACCTGATGTTCTGCGAAGACGCGGCACGCCGCCTGAACCTGGCGCTCAAGCGTGCAGACGCGGTGCAGGGTTTCCACCTGCGGGTGGTTCACGCTGAAAGCCTGCACGCCCACGACGCCGTGGCCGAGAGCGGGTGGAACTGGAGGCCGGCATGATCCGCTGCCAAGGCCTGCGCTGGGGCCCACCCGGCCAGCCACTGACCCCCGCGGTGGATTTCGAACTGGCCGCCGGTAGCCTCACCGCGGTCATCGGTGCCAACGGCACCGGCAAGAGCAGCCTGCTGAAAGTCTTCGCCGGTTTGCAGAAGCCCCTGGCCGGCAAGGTGCAGTTGGATGTTCCACGCCGCGGTGGCCTGTCGTTCCTGCCGCAACAGCAGCACCTCGACCGGCAGTTCCCGATCAACCTGCAGGAACTGGTGGTCGCCGGCCTGTGGGGCATCAAGCTGAGCCCGCAGCAACGCAACGAACGCCTGCAGGCGGTGATCGCCGACTGGGACCTCGAAGGCCTGGAACAGCGGCCGCTGATGGCCTTGTCCGGCGGCCAGTTGCAACGCGCTCTGCTGGCCCGCCTGAGCCTGGCCGAAGCGCCGCTGCTGTTGCTCGACGAACCCCACGCCGCCCTCGACGAGGAAGGCCAGGCACTGCTGTGGAAACACATCCACGCCTGGCACGCGGCGGGGCGTACGCTGGTAGTGGTCTGCCATGACCTCGCCGCCGTACGCCAGCACATCCCCGACGCCTTGCGCATCAAGCACAGCGGCTGCGTACTGGCACCGAGCCGCGAGCTGATCGTGCAACAACCGATCACACAGGTGGCCTGATGCTGATGTTCGCCCAGCACCTGTGGCAGCCGTTCCACGATTTCGTGTTCATGCGCCGGGCCCTGCTCGGCGGCCTGGTCCTGGCCTGCAGCACCGCGCCGCTGGGGGTGTTCCTGATCCTGCGACGCATGAGCCTGATCGGTGACGCGGTGGCCCACGGCATCCTGCCCGGCGCCGCCGTCGGCTTCTGGATCGCCGGCCTGAGCCTGCCGGCACTGACCCTCGGCGGCCTCGGTGCGGGCATGGGCATGGCCGGCCTGTCGGCCTGGATCACCCGGCGCACCGGCCTGCGCGAAGACGCCAGCCTGGCGGCGATCTATCCGATCTCGCTGGCCAGTGGCGTGCTGCTGCTCGGCATCGCCGGCAAGCGCCTGGACCTCTTGCACCTGCTGTTCGGCTCGGCACTGGCGGTGGACGGGCCGACCCTCACCGGCATGCTCTGGGTCTGCGGCATGAGCCTGGTGCTGCTGGCGGCGATCTACCGGCCGCTGATGCTCGACACCCTCGACCCGCTGTTCCTGCAGACCGTCAGCCGCCTCGGCCCGCTGGCCCACGGTGTGTTCCTGACCCTGGTGGTGCTCAACCTGGTGATCGGTTTCCAGGCCATCGGCGCCCTGATGGTGGTCGGCCTGATGATGCTGCCGGCGATCGCCTCGCGCTTCTGGAGCCGTCGCCTGCCGGTGCTGATGCTGATCGCCGCGCTGCTCGGCTGCGTCTCGGTCGCCGCCGGCCTGCTGCTGTCGTTCTACTGCTCGCAACCCAGCGGCCCGGCCATCGTGCTGGTCGCCGGCTGCCTGTACCTGTTCTCCGTGGTCTTCGGTCCGGTGCACGGTCTGCTGCGCCGCCCACCCCTGCCATCCCAATGAGGTGTCACCCGATGCGTGCGTTACTCGTTCTGTTCAGCTCCGTGCTGGCCCTGTCGTTGCAGTTGTCCAGCGCCCAGGCGGCGGAGAAGCTGCCGGTGGTCGCCAGCTTCAGTATCCTGCGGGACATCACCCAGCAGATCGGCGGCGACCATATCCAGGTTTCCGCGATGGTCGGCCCGGACGCCGACGCCCACACCTACGAGCCGACCCCGGATGATGCCCAGGCGCTGCTCAAGGCCAAACTGATCGTCAAGAACGGCCTGGAGTTCGAACCCTGGCTCGACCGCCTGGTGACCAGCACCGAGACCAAGGCCCCGGTGGTCACCGCCAGCAAGGGCGTGCTCTCGCACACCATGGAAGAGGACGGCCAGACCGTGCCCGACCCGCACGCCTGGCACAACCTGGCGAACGTCGAGCTGTACGTGAACAACATCACCAAGGCGCTGATCCAGGTCGACCCGGCGCACAAGGACGACTACACCCGCAACAGCCAGGACTACCTGAAGCAGATCTACCGCCTGCTGGCCGAGGCCAAGGTCAAGCTCGGCAACCTGCCGGCCGGCAACCGACGCATCGTCACCTCCCATGACGCCTTCGGCTACCTCGGCCAGGCCTATGGCATCCAGTTCATGGCGCCCCAGGGCCTGTCCACCGAGCGTGAGCCGTCGGCCGCCGAAGTCGCCGAACTGATCCGGCAGATCCGCAAGGACAAGGTCACCGCGGTATTCATGGAGAACATCAAGGACGCCCGCCTGCTCAAGCAGATCGCCGACGAAAGCGGCGCGAAGATCGGCGGCACCCTGTACTCCGACGCCCTCGCCGCCGAAGGCCCGGCCAGCACCTTCATTGGCCTGTTCGAATACAACATGAACACCCTGCACGCGGCACTGAGCAAGTGACTGCCCGGCCGCCCCTGTCGATGCTCGATCTGGAGCGCGCCGCTGCGGGCAGCCGCTGGCCCCTCACGGCCGTGCTCGACGCCCTGCCGTGGAACGCCGACGGTTTGATCGCCGCCATCGCCCAGCAACACGACACGGGCGAAGTACTGATGCTGGCCTGGATGAACCGCCAGGCCCTGGCCGAAACCCTCGAACGCGGCCAGGTCTGCTACTGGTCGCGCTCGCGCCAGCAGCTGTGGCGCAAGGGCGAAAGCTCCGGGCACCGCCAGCGCCTGGTCGAGGCCCGCCTCGACTGCGACGGCGATGCGGTCCTGCTGCGGGTCGAGCAACAGGGCCCAGCCTGCCATACCGGCCGTCCCAACTGTTTCTACAACGCCATCCGCGACGGCGCGGTAGAGATCATCAGCGCCCCTCAGGAGACCTCCCCATGATCCGCAAGAACCCTTCCGGCGACCTGCCGGTGATCGCCGAATCCGCCTACGTGGACAAGACCGCGATCATCTGCGGCAAGGTGGTGATCGGTGACAACGTCTTCGTCGGCCCCTACGCGGTGATCCGCGCCGATGAAGTCAACGAACACGGCGAGATGGACCCGATCATCATCGGCGCCAACTCCAACATCCAGGACGGCGTGGTGATCCACTCCAAGTCCGGCGCGGCGGTGACCATCGGCGAGTTCAGTTCCATCGCCCACCGCTCGATCGTCCACGGTCCCTGCACGGTCGGCAACCGGGTATTCATCGGGTTCAACAGCGTGCTGTTCAACTGCGCGGTCGGCGACGGCAGCGTGGTCCGACACAACTCGGTGGTCGACGGCCGCGACCTGCCACCCGGCTTCTACGTGCCCTCCACCACCCGCATCGGCCCCCATACCGACCTGTCGCAGTTCCCACCGGTCAGCGTCAGCGCCTCGGAGTTCTCCGAGGACGTGGCGCGCACCAACGTCGACCTGGTCCGGGGCTACAAGGCCCTGCAGAACGAGTTCTGAGCATGAGCAGCCTGCTGATCCGCAATGCCCGCGTGGTCAACGAGGGCCGTCAGTTCGACGCCGATGTCCGGGTGATCAACGGCCGCATCGACTCCATCGCCGCCGAGATCGGCAACGCCAGCGCCGACGTGGAAATCGACGCGAATGGTGACTGGCTTCTGCCGGGGATGATCGACGACCAGGTGCACTTCCGAGACCCGGGAGCACCGGCCAAGGGCACCATTTACAGCGAATCGCGGGCGGCGGTGGCCGGCGGCATCACCAGCTACATGGACATGCCCAACACCCGCCCGGCGACCCTGACCCTCGACGCCCTCGCCGACAAGCAGCGCCGGGCGGCGAACGCCTCGGTGGCCAACTACGGCTTCCACTTCGGCGTCAGCCACGACAACCTCGACACCGTGGCGGCCCTCGACCCGCGCCAGGTCGCCGGGGTCAAGGTGTTCATGGGCGCGTCCACCGGCAACCTGCTGGTGGATGACCCGCACATCCTCGAACGGCTGTTCGCCGAGGTACCGACCCTTCTGCTGGCCCATTGCGAACACACGCCGACCGTCGACACGCGCCTGAAGAACCTCAAGGAACTGCTGGGCGGCATGATCCCGCCGGCCGCCCACCCGCTGATCCGCAATGCCGACGCCTGCTACCGCTCCTCGTCGCTGGCGGTGGAACTGGCCAGGAAACACGGCACCCGCCTGCACGTGCTGCACCTGACCACCGAGCGCGAACTGGAGCTGTTCGAGAACAAGCCGCTGGGCGAAAAACTCATCACCGCCGAAGTCTGCCTGCATCACCTGCTGTTCGACGATCGCGACTACCCGCGCCTGGGTAACCGGATCAAGTGCAACCCGGCGATCAAGCAGCAGTCGGACCGCGATGCCTTGCGCAAGGCGCTGTTGAGCAACCGCCTGGACGTGATCGGCAGCGATCACGCGCCGCACACCTGGGAAGAAAAGCAGCGGCCCTACGAGGAAGCGCCCTCCGGCCTGCCGCTGGTGCAGCACGCTCTGCCGGCGCTGATGGAACTGGTGGCGGACAAGGTGCTGCCACTGACCACCCTGGTGGACAAAACCAGCCACCGGGTCGCCGACCTGTTCGCCATCGCCGAACGCGGCTACCTGCGCGAGGGCTACTGGGCCGACCTGGTCCTGCTCAATCGCCAGCCGCAGCCGCGGCCGGTCGCCGGTGAACCGATCCTCTACGAATGTGGCTGGACCCCCTTCATCGAGCACAGCTTCCGCCACCACGTGCACACCACCGTGGTTTCCGGGCAGGTCGCCTGGCATGCCGGCCGACTTCATGACGGCTGTCAGGGCCTGCCCCTGCAGTTTCTCCGCTAATACCCTTCCAGATCGACCGAGGCCCCCAGCAATGATCCGCATCACCCTCCCCGATGGCTCGCAACGCGAGTACGACCAGCCGCTGTCGGTCTTCGAAGTGGCCGCCAGCATCGGCGTCGGCCTGGCCCGGGCAGCGGTGGCCGGGCGGATCGACGGCGTGCTGGTCGACTGCGACACCCTCATCGAGCAGGACGCGGCAGTGAGCATCGTCACCCCGCGCGACGACGAAGGCCTGCAGATCCTCCGTCATTCCTGCGCGCACCTGCTGGCCATGGCGGTCAAGCAGCTCTACCCCTCGGCCCAGGTCACCATCGGCCCGGTGATCGAGAACGGCTTCTTCTACGACTTCGCCTACGAACGCCCCTTCACGCCCCAGGACCTGGAACTGATCGAGGAGCGGATGCAGGCCCTGGCCGCGACCAATCATTCGGTACGTCGTCGTACCCTGCCGCGTGACGAAGCCATCGAATATTTCGAGAACCTGGGCGAGCACTACAAGGCCGAACTGATCCGTACCCTCCCCGAAGACGAAACCTTGTCGCTGTACCGCCAGGGCGATTTCGAGGACCTGTGCCGCGGGCCGCACGTGCCGTCGACCGGCATCCTGCAGGCGTTCAAACTGACCAAGGTGGCCGGGGCCTACTGGCGCGGCGACGCCAACAACGCCCCGCTGCAGCGGATCTACGGCACCTGCTGGGCCAACGCCCGGGACCTCAAGGCCTACCTCACCCGCCTGGAGGAGGCCGGCAGGCGCGATCACCGCAAGCTCGGTACGCAGTTGGATCTGTTCCACTTCGACGACTGCGCACCGGGTTCGGTGTTCTGGCATGCCAAGGGCTGGACGCTGTTCCAGCAACTGATCGGCTACATGCGCCAGCGCCAGGAGCAGGCCGGCTACGTCGAGGTGAACACCCCGGACGTGATGGACCGCGGCCTGTGGGAAACCTCCGGGCACTGGCAGAACTACCGCGATCACATGTTCACCACCAGCACCGAGGACGAGCGGGTGTTCGCCCTCAAACCGATGAACTGCCCGGGCGCGGTGTCGATCTTCGGCCATGGCCTCAAGAGCTATCGCGACCTGCCATTGCGCATCGCCGAGTTCGGCAAGGTCCATCGCTACGAGCCGTCCGGCGCCCTGCACGGGCTGTTGCGGGTGCGCCACTTCACCCAGGACGATGCGCACATTTTCTGCACCCCGGAGCAGATGCAGGATGAGTGCGAAACGGCGATCGCCCTGGTGTTCGATATCTACCGCGAGTTCGGCTTCAGCGACGTGCTGGTGAAACTCTCCACCCGCCCGCTCAACCGCATCGGCAGCGACGAGACCTGGGACCGGCTGGAAGGCGCGCTGCTCGGCGCCCTGGGCCGGATGGGCATCGACTACCGGATCAACCCCGGCGAAGGCGCCTTCTACGGGCCGAAGCTGGAGTTCGTGCTACGCGATGCCATCGGCCGCGACTGGCAGTGCGGGACCCTGCAGGTCGACCTCAACCTGCCGGAGCGTTTCGATATCGGCTACATCGACGAGAACGGCGAGCGCCAGCGGCCGGTGATGCTGCACCGGGCGCTGTTCGGTTCGCTGGAGCGCTTCATCGGCATCCTTATCGAGCACTACAGCGGTGCCCTGCCACTGTGGCTTTCGCCCTGTCAGGTGGTGGTGCTGAACATCAGCGAGGGCCAGGCCGACTATGCCCGGGAGGCCGTCCAGCGGCTCAAGGCCCATGGCTGGCGAGCGGTGGCTGACCTGCGCAACGAGAAGATCGGCTACAAGATTCGCGAACACAGCCTGCAGAAGGTGCCCTACCTGCTGGTGGTCGGCGAGAAGGAAAAGGCCGCGGGGCTGGTCAGCGTACGCAGCCGGGCGGGAGAGGACCTGGGGACGATGACGGTCGAGGCGTTGCTGCAACGCCTCGACACCTGAGGACACCCCTCTACCTGTAGGAGCGAGGCTTGCCCGCGAATGCGTCCTCAAGGTCGCCAAAAGCTTCGCGGGCAAGCCCCGTTCCTACAACCCACCGCAGGCCGCTCTTTCATCAGGACCGCGGCTTCACCGCCCCGCAATCCTGCCCCAACCAGACCGCCTTGGTGTCCATGCTGCCATTCTGCTGGATACCGGTGGCATTGAACGTGCCGCTGACCTTGGTGGTGAACTCGCGATCACTGACAAAATGCGCCGTGCCCGCGCCCTGGGCCTTCGGACAGCTGAAACGGAACTTCCAGTCCGGCCCCTTGCGTTCGGTGACCTGCTGCTGGCAGCCGGACTGCGGATCGGTCAGCGGAATCGCCTCGGAAGCCACCTGCTGTGGCGTCAGGCACACCCGCACGCCCTGTCCGCCCAGGTTGATGCCCTGCTTTTCCAGGGCGGCGCGTTGCTCCGGCGTGGTGTTCTGCTTGAGCACGCCCAGCAGCATGTTCACATCCAGCGACTGGTTCTCGACCTGCACATTGCTGGAGGTCAGTTCCCACAGACCGGGCTGCAGCACTTGCGCCTGGGCCACGGGAATCACGAAGGCACAGGCGAGGGCCAGCCCCGGCAGACGAAGGTTCATCGTATAGCTCCTGAAGAAAGGTCCTGCTTAGACGCCAGAATCATGCTTGGGTTGCGTGATGAATTAAATAGCGACAATCGCGCCGGAACATGGTCTGTTAGACGGTACGGATTCAGGATCAGGACCTCATGGATTTTTTTGGCCCTCATGTCTTCGGCTATCTGATAGCGCTGATTCACACGCTTGGCAGTATCGCGGCCATTCACGCCGTGCTGACCGTACGCACCGCCCAGGGCTCGATCGCCTGGGCGCTGTCGCTGGTATTCATTCCCTACCTCACGCTGATTCCCTACCTGGTCTTCGGCCGCAGCACCTTCGATGCCTACATCAAGGCCCGGCGCCAGGCCAACGTGGAAATGCGCAAGGCCATCGCCGACCTGAACTGGCGGCCCTGGGTCGAGGAGGCCCTGGCCGCCCGCAACTCCCAGGCCTACGCGGCACTGCGGGCGATGCCCAAGCTCGGCCGCATGCCGTGCCTGGCCAACAACCAGGTGCGCTTGCTGGTCAACGGCGAGGCCACCTTCGAGGCGATCTTCCAGGCCATCGAGCAGGCCCGGCATGCCGTGCTGGTGCAGTTCTTCATCATCCACGACGATCGGCTCGGCCGACGCCTGCACAGCCTGCTGCAAAAAAAGGCTGCCGAGGGCGTCGAGGTCTACCTGCTCTATGACGGCATCGGCAGCCACGCCCTGCCCCACGGCTATGCCGACAGCCTGCGCGACGGCGGCGTGCGGGTGAAAGCCTTCGCCACCCGCAGCGGCTGGCTCAACCGCTTCCAGGTGAACTTTCGCAACCACCGCAAAGTGGTGGTGGTCGACGGTCTGGTCGGTTTCGTCGGCGGGCACAACGTCGGCGATGAATACCTGGGGGCCAGGCCGCCGCTGTCGCCCTGGCGCGACACCCATGTGCAGGTCAGCGGCCCGGTGGTGGCCTGCCTGCAGGAGTCGTTCGCCGAAGACTGGTTCTGGGCCGCGCGCCAGCTGCCGCCGCTGATCCTGCCGGACACCTACCCCGACGACGGCGTCCTCTGCCAGTTGCTCGCCAGCGGTCCGGCCGACCCGTTCGAGACCTGCTCGCTGTTTTTCGTCGAGGCGATCCACGCCGCCCGCGAGCGGGTATGGATCACCAGCCCGTACTTCATCCCCGATGAAGTGGTGTTCGCCGCACTGCGCCTGGCGGCCCTGCGCGGCGTCGACGTGCGCCTGCTGCTGCCCTCGCGGCCCGACCATCGGATCGTCTACGCCGCCTCCAGCCTCTATGCCTTCGAAGCCGTGCGCGCCGGGGTCCGGGTATTCCGCTATGGCCCGGGGTTCCTGCACCAGAAGGTGGTACTGGTGGACAACGAGATCAGCGCCATCGGCAGCGCCAACCTGGACAACCGCTCGTTCCGGCTGAATTTCGAACTGATGCTGCTGACCGTCGACCCGGCCTTCGCCGGCGAGGTGGAAAACATGCTGCTGAAGGACTTCGACCTGGCCCGCGAAGTCACCCACGAGGACAGCCGGGAAACCCACCGCCTGCAGCAACTGGGCATGCGCATCGCCCGGCTGATTTCGCCGATTCTGTAGCAGGAAGGACTATTTTCAGATAAACGTAGGACCGTTCCGAAAGGCCGGCCCGGCCCTGCGATCGACACCGAGGGTCTTTTAAGCTGGGGGTTTCGCCGAGCAATCCTCCGCAGGCCCCACGATGAAGTTCACATCTGGCAGTTCCAGCACCCCACCGTCGATCACCGTCGAATTCGGCAAGCCCAGCCATGTCCATCACCTGCACTACCAGGTGCTCTACAAGGACAAACCCTTCGAGGAGGCCGCCCTGTACTACTACGACAACGGCCTCTACAAGATCGTCTCGCCGGGCGAAGAACACTACGGCGTCTATGTGGTGAGGGGCAGCTTCGACGACCTGCGCTACGCCATCAGCTATATCTCGCTACCCTCCAGCGACTGGTACGGCAACGTCGCCCAGCATGACCTGAGTTTCGACCGGGAAACCGGCACCTTCGAGCAACAGGCCCTGCTGCCCTCGGACCAGGATATTCCCCGCCAACATGGCCGCTACCGGTTGGAGAGCAACCCGGTAGCCGACCCGCGCCCGCTCAAGTGGTAAGACGGCCAGTCAGCGATAGAGGTCGCCACGGGTCCAGGGCAGGTCGTGGCCGCCGTCGGCCAACGGTTTCACCGCGAGGATCTGGTGCAGGTTGATCCAGCCCTTCTCGAAGGCGTAGGCGCAGCCGGCCAGGTACAGCCGCCAGATCCGCAGGGCCTTGTCCGGCACCAGCTTGCCAGCCGCCTCCAGGTTGCCCTCCAGGCGCTGGCTCCAAATGTTCAGGGTTTTGGCGTAGTGCAGGCGCAGGCTCTCCACGTCGACCACTTCCAGCCCGGCCTCGCTGACGAACGCCGAGATCATCGACAGGTGCGGCAGCTCGCCATTGGGAAATACGTAGCGGTCGATGAAATCGCCAGCACCGCGCCCGACCGGGCGGCCGTCTACATGGCGGGCAGTGATGCCATGGTTCATCACCAGGCCGCCCTCGCGCACCGCGCCGAACAGGATATTGCTGTACTGCTGCAGGTTGGCATGGCCGACATGTTCGAACATGCCGACACTGACCACCTTGTCGAACCGACCGTCCTGCGGCAGGTCGCGATAGTCGAGCAATTGCAGGTCGACCTTGTCCTGCAGGCCCTCGGCGATCACCCGCTCCCGGGCCAGCGCCAACTGTTCCTTGCTCAGGGTGATGCCGAACACCTTGACCCCGAACTCCCGGGCGGCGAAGCGCGCCAGGCCGCCCCAGCCACAGCCGACATCCAGCAGGTACTCGCCCGGTTGCAGGCGCAGCTTGCGGCACAGGTGACGGAACTTGGCCTGCTGGGCTTCCTCCAGGCTGGCATCGTCGCGCTCGAAATAGGCGCAGGAATAGACCATGTCGCGATCCAGCCAGAGCTGATAGAACGCATTGGAGAGGTCGTAGTGGTAGGAAATCGAAGCCGCGTCGGTTTCCTTGTCGTGGGAGTGGCGCTGTGCCGGACCGTCCCCTTCGTCCTCCAGCAGCGCCTGGCTCAGTTCGTCGCAGACCCGCACCACTTCGCTGACCGGACCTTCGAGTTCCAGCTTGCCCTCGACGAACGCACTGCCGAGCAGGTCCAGCGTCGGATGGCTGAATTGCGCGACCAGTTGCGGGTCCTTCACGGTGATGGTGATGCTGGGATGCGGCCCGAGATCGAATTGATGGCCGTCCCAGAGTTTCAGACGCAGCGGTAGCTGAAGATTCTGTAAGGCCGGTGGAAGTTGCGCGAGCATGAGTGGTCCCCCCCTTGTTTCAGAAGTCTGATTAAAGGGTAGCGCATTACCGGGAACTGTCAGGCTATCGGGATGATAGACCCGATTCATGATGTTCGCCTGCTGTCACCGCAGTGGGAGGGCGCTTGGGCTTGCCCGCGAATAGCCCGCATGGGCACCGCTTTATCCCCATTTACTCGGGAAGCTTGAGCAACGGCTCCTGGAAGCGCAGCAGCCGCCCGGCATTGCCCAGCACCAGCAGGGTGCTGAGGTTGTGCAACAGCGCCGCGATCATCGCTCCCGCCACGCCCAGCCAGCCGAAAGCCGCCGCCGCGACGATCGCCAGGGTCCAGCCCAGGCCGATCACCACGTTGACCTGCAGGGTCCGGCGGCACTGCCGGCTCAGGCGTACGCAGGTGCCCAGGCGGCGCAGGTCGCTGCCGATCAGCACCACGTCCGCCGAGGCCAGGGCGATGTCCGCGCCGCCCGCGCCCATCGCCACCCCGACCACCCCGGCCTTGAGCGCCAGCGAGTCGTTGATGCCGTCGCCCACCACCATCGGTCGGAAGCCGCTGTCGATCTCGCCGAGCACCCGCTGGAGCTTGTCCTCGGGCAGCGCCTGGGCGGCGACATCGCTGATGCCGACCTCCCGCGCCAGGCAGTCGGCCACGCTCTGGCGGTCACCGGTCAGCAGCAATTGCCGGCCCAGACCCAGCTCACGCAGCTCGCCCAGAGCGTGTCGGGCCTCGGGCTTGGTGCTGTCGGCCAGCAACAGCCAGGCGAGAAATTCACCCTCCAGGGCCAGGCCGGCAATCGGCCCGTCGTGCTCGGGTACCGGCGTGGTGGCGATCGCCAACTGGCTGAACAGCTCCGGCCGGCCCAGCGCCGCCTGGCCGTGGGCGGTGCTGGCGACGATACCCAACCCCTGGCGCTCGTGCACGTCACTCAAGGCCACATGCTCGGCCGGCTGCGCCAGCCCCGCCAGTGCCCGGCTGACCGGGTGGCTGCTGGCCGAACCAAGGCTCGCCGCCAGGCGCAGCAACGGCTCGCGGTCCGTCACTGCGGTCTGCAGCGACTGCAGGCGCAGGCTGCCGTAGGTCAGGGTGCCGGTCTTGTCCACCACCAGCGAGGTCAGGTCGGCCAGTTCCTCGAGAAACGCCGAGCTGCGGATCAGGATGCCGTGCCGCGCCGCCACGGCGATGCCGGCAATCGCCGTGGCCGGTGCCGACAGCACCAGCGCGCAGGGGCAGGCTGCCACCAGCACGGCGAGCATCGCCTGGGCGTCGTTGGTGATGAACCAGGTGACCGCGGCGATCATCAGCACCAGCACCAGATAGCTGCCGGCATAGCGCTCCAGCAGGCGGGTGATCGGCGGCTTGGCCCGCTCGGCGCTCTGCATCAGCGCGATCACCTTGCCCAGGGTCGACTCATGGCCGGTGCGGGTCACCTCGATGCGCAGCAGCCCATCGAGGTTGATCGCCCCGCCGAACACCTGCACCCCGGCACTCGCCTCCAGCGGCACCGACTCGCCGGTGATCGGCGCGGTATCGAGGCTCGCCTGGCCGAACAGCACCACGCCGTCGGCCGGTACCCGGTCGCCGGCGCGGACCTCCACCTGGTCGCCGGCCTTGAGGCTGGCGTTGTCCACCTCAAGCACACTGCCATCGGCCTGTACCTGCCGCGCGTGGCTGCGGGTCAGCCGGCCGAGGGCGCCGATGGCCTCCTGGGAGCCGATGACGCTGCGCTCTTCGAGCACGTGGCCGAAGATCATGATGATCGGCAGCAGGGCGGCGGTCAGCAGGTCGCCGGTGGCCCAGGCGCCGAGCATCGCCAGGGCGATCAACTGGTCGGTGATGCCGTGCAGACTCGGATAGCGCAGGCTGTACCAGGCCGAGCGCATCACCGGCACCGCCACCAGGATCGAGGCAAAACCGAGCAGCAACTCGCTCACCCCGACCTGCCCCGGCGCCAGCCAGCGCCACAGCAGGCCCAGCCCGAGCAGGCCGAGGGCGAGCATCGCCAGCAGCAGTTGGCGGGCCGCGCTGCGCTGTTCGGCGCGGCTCAGCAGGCTGGACGGCGGATGGGCCGTGGTCGATGCACTCATTGCTCTGCTCCCTGGATGATCAGGCGGGAATCGTCCCGGGGGTCGACCGTGGTCACCGACCCGGCCTGCTGGAGAATCTTCGGCATACGCTCGCGGTACAGGCGCAACAACAGGCCCGGGTCGCTGCCGTCCTGCTGCGCCTTGCCCAGGCTCGCCACCGTGGCCGTATCGGCCTGGGCCCTGGCCAGGCGTTCGCTGGCCTGGGCCTTGGCGACCTGCACCAGACGATCGGCCTCCTGGGTCGCCGACTGGCCGAGCTTGGCCGCTTCGTTACGGGCATTGGCGACGGCCTTGTCGGCCTGCTGGCTGGCGGTCAGTACCGCATTGAAGGCATTCACCGCCGGGCCCGGCAGGCTCGACTGGACGTCGACCCGCGCCACCTCGACGCCAATCCCCTGCCCGCTCGCCGCCAGTTCGGCCAGGCGCCGGTTGACCCCTTGCAGCAAGTCGCCGCGCAGGCGCTCGCGGCGTTCGGCGGCCTGACTGTCGCTGCCGATCAGCTCGGGGCGCGCGACCAGGATGGTGTCCAGGTCCCGCGCCGCGGTCAGGGCCACGGCGCTGCGGGTGACGATCCGGTCGAGGGCCGGCAGCACGTGCTCGGCCTGGAGCACGAAGGCATAGGGATCGGTGACCTTGTAGAACACCCGTACATCCAGCTGCACCACACCGGCATCGCCGGTCAGCAGGTAGCCGGAGCCGGCCAGCGCGTCATTGATCGGCGTCGCCAGGGTAGCCTGGCGGTCGGCCTGCAGCGCCGCATCGGAGCGCAGCAGCCCTTCGACGCGCCGCTCGATCACCCGGTCCGCCGCCGGCAGGATCACCACCTGCTCGAAGGGCCGCGGCCAGGCCAGCAGCAAGCCGGCATTATGGATACGCTCCAGGGCCCCCAGGCGCAGGACCACCGCGCGCTCCTGCGGGTCGATCTGCCGCACGTTGGAAAAGGCCCAGGCCAGCGCCGCCAGCAGCGTCACCGCATAGAGGCCGAGAAACGCCAGGCGACCGGCCTGGATCCACGGGCTGTCCAGGCCCCGTGAGGGTTCCGGGTATTCACTCATGGCTGCGCCCCGGCCTTGCCATCATGCTTGTCGACGGCGGCCGGCGGCCCGTCGACCAGCACCCGGAACGGCGCCGCATCGGTGCGCAAGATCAGCCTGGTTCCCGGGGTGACGATAGTGCCGAGGGTGTCCAGCGAGCGCAGCAGGTTGTACAACTGCGGCGAGCCGGCGTAGGCCCGGCCATAGATCTGCGCCGCCTCGACCCGCGACTGTGCCTCGATGTCGGCGGCCTTGACCGTGGCATCGGCCTGCAGGATGCGTGCATCGCGTTCGGCGGCGGAGCGGATCTGCGCGGCCTCGCGCTTGCCGATCGCGGTACGTTCGGTGGCGATGGTTTCCCGCTCGGCGCGCATGCGGTCGACGGTGGCCGAGAGCGTCACCGAAGGCAGCGTCAGGCGCTCGATGCCGACCTGCAGGACGCGCACGCCGTAAGTCGAGAGCAATTGCTGGTCGATCTGCTGACGCAGTTGCGCCTCGAAATCGGCGATTCGTACCTGCCTGGCATCGGTGTTGACCAGGCTCGACAGGTCGAAGCTGGCGGCGGTGGTTTCCAGCGCCGATCCGACGAAGGTGCGGATCTGCCGCGCGGCTTCGTCCGGCTGGTTCTGCACGGCGCGCATGAAGCGCTCGACGTTCTGCGGATCGCCCTGGACCTGCCAGGCCACATAGGCCTGGATGATGATGCGCAGGCCATCACGAGTGCCGACATCCTGCAGGCCGCTGGAGGTGGTACGCAGGCGCAGGTCGACCGGAATCGCCGCCTCGAACGGCGCCGGCCAGCGCCAGCCGAGGCCCGGTTCGAGCAGCACCCGCGCCGGGTTGCCGAAACGGGTGATTACCGTGGCCTCGCCGGAGCGCACCTGCACCAGGCTCGCCGCCGCGACCGCGAACAGGATCAGCAGCAGCGCCCAGCCCATGCGCCGCCACGGAAATGGCCCGCCGCTGCCCGCATCGCCGTGGTGGTGATGGTGCCCGTGATGAGGGTGATGCCCGTGATGATGACCGGCGTGCTCGTGGCCGCCGTGATCGTGATGATCGGCACAATGGGAGTGGGACAGGCTCAAGGGGTGACTCCTGGCTGGACGGCTTTACGCGCAGGCATGGGGTCGGCCGGCAGCGTGAATGAACGCAGATCGATGGTGGGGGCGCTGTTGCCGCCCAGGCGGTGGTCGAGCAGCCATAGCTTCGCCTTGCCCAGCCCCTGGCTCAGTTGCGCCAGGTACTGCTCCAGCACGAAAGCCTGGCCGGCCTGGGCATAGGCCTGGCGCTCGGCGCTGAAACGCAGGTCTGCCGCGCGGGCGCCGGCCTGTACTTCGTGGGCGCTGGCCCTGGCCTGGTCCTCGACGATGCTGGCCTGCAACTGCGCCTGGTTGGCCTGTTCGCTGGCGGCGCCACGCTCGCGGGAAATCAGCGCCTGGGCGCTGATCTGTGCCGCCTGCACCGCGTGATAGGCGTTCGCCGCACCCGCTGGCGGATGAATCGCCTCGACCACCGTGGCGAGGATTTCCACGCCACTGTCCAGGCGTTGCAGGTCGGCCTGTACCGCACGGCCGATATCCTCGGCCAGCGCCGTGCGCTGTTCGCCCAGCAGACCATCGAGAGTCCGCGCGGCGAAATCATGGACCAGCACCCGGCTGGCGGTGCTGCGGATCAAGCTCGGCACATCGGCGCTGTTGTAGGTGGCGGCCAGCGCGGCCTGGTCGCTCAAGCCAATGCGGTAGACGAAACGCACGTCCATGTTGACCACCTGGAAGCCCTGCCGGTCGCCGCTGCTGCTGGCGATCACCTGGGACTTCTCGTTCACGTGGCTGGCGTCCCACAGCCGGTTGGCGCTGGCCGGCGCCTCACCCTCGGCGGGGTCGGGTACGGCAGAGGCCGCCGCCTCGACGCTGGTGGCCAACTCGTGGACCACGCCATTCTCCACCGCCAGCACCCGGCCCAGCGGCCAGGGCAGGCCGACATGCAGGCCGGGGCCGAAGACGTCCACCGGTTTGCCGAAACGTTCGTAGATACCACGCCCCTGCAGCGGAACTTCGCTGACCCCGCTCAACAGCCAGCCGACCGCCAGCACCACCAGCAGGACCGGTGCGAATGCCCGGCGCATGTAGCTAAAGGCCCAGATCTGGCGCAGGTCGATGCCGAAGCGGTTGTGCAGTTCATCCTGCAGCGCCAGCAACGGCTGCGGCGGCCAGCGCAGCAGGCCGGCGATGAAGCTGGTCGCCACCAGGCGCGGCTCCAGGCTGTCGCGCCGCGGGCTGAACAACGACAACAGCGCCCGCAGCAACAATTCCGCCGCCACCAGTGCCGGCAACAGGCCGAGCAGGCTGAGCAGGCGCGCCGGCCAGAGGTTCTGCGGCCCGCTGAACAACAGGCACAGGGCACTGATGACCTGCACGCCGATCGCCACCCGAACGAACTGCGCCAGGGCCTCGGCTTCCGGCCATTCGGCGGCATGGGCCTGGGCCAACTGGCGCTCCAGCACCAAGAGGGCAAATGCCAGCAACAGGCCCAGGCTCGCCGCCACGGAGCCGCTCAGCCCCAGGCTCGCGCCGGCCAGCGTCAGGTTCCAGGTCTGCTCGACGCTCACCAGCGCCAGCAAGGCCCAACCGCCCAGCCATAGCGTCGCCGCACCGATCTGCGCCAGGGCGTTGCGCCACAGGCTGTCCAGGCGGGCGAGCAGACGCTCGTAGGCGCCCAGTGCTTCTGCCGCCTGCAGCGCGGACGCCACGCCGGGCTCGACCACGGCAGGCGCCCTCGCCTGCTCGCGCCAACGCGCCACACCGGCAGCCGACTGCAACGCCGCGACCAGCACCAGCAAGGCCGCGGCGTTGTTGTTCAGCAGGCTCGGCCAGATCGACGCCGGCGCAAACAGCCCGACGAAGAAGCCCAGCACCAGGCCACTGAGCGCCAGCACCGCCAGGCCGAGGCCCAGGCGTTGCAACTGACGGGCCTGCAAGCCCGCCCGCTGGAAGCGCGGCAGGCTTTCGAGGTCGGCCTGCGACGCTTCAAGATCCACTCGCATGTCCACTCCAGACCCGGTTCGATCACCGAGGTCATTCACATCAGGATAGCCGGAGCCCTGGCGCAGACCTCAGGTCGGCGCACCCGCGAGCCCCTTGAAATATTTGGTTACCTTATAACAGAAAGGGTGAATTTTTCGTTCGCAGGAGCGCTTTTTGTGCGCAGCCGGCAGGCCCGGTTGTGATGCTGCAAACCCGGACCTGCCGAACACCGCCAACCCAAAAGCGCTATCGAACCCGATGAACACCAGGCTGAAAACCCGGACTACTCCAAAACTCAAAAGCAAAGGGAAGTTACTCACATGAACAATATATAAGTCCTACAGATAAAACCGACCCTATAAATCAATAGCGAGAGCAATGTAACAAAATCCAACAAGAGAGTGACTTGATTGGCGAATCGCCAGTGACTAACATCCGAGCAGCCGAACAATGTTTTTCATTAACTTAAAATATTCCAATTAAAAGCCGAACATCGGAAAACTCCGGGAACCTTGCACTAAAAGACTGTAAGCGCTTTACCTGCCGGCTCGCCATGCCGAGGACTCCTGCTGGAGAGCCAAAAGTTAAGACTGATGTTTTGCAAAAATTAATAACTATATGCCAGACGGCAAACACACTTGACACCCCATCGTGCGTGCTGGTGACCCATAATATCGCCAACACTCAGCGCGCACCCCAACGACGGAGCCGCCATGAGTCGTGATCTGAACCAGTATTGTTTCTTCCAACCCTCTTCCATGCCCTTTGGTGCTTCCGGTGGAGTCAGTTGCCTGACCATCAATCAACCGGGCTCGCGCCTGGCGCTGAACAACCTGCTGGATTTGATCAGTCATGAAATACGCCAGGAAGATAATGAGAAAGTCCATCGACTCACCTTCAGGAGTGGCCAGACACTCTGCATAAAAGTCGATGCCAACCTGATTACGGTTCGTGGGCCGCGTATCAGCTTCCACAGCGACTCACGTTATCCACAGGTCACTTATCTGGAAGATCCTGCTCTCAGCAATAGTAGCAATAAGCTATCAATCTGAACCCTTCCCCCCTGAATCCAGGTGTCCGTCGCCTGGATTCAGCGCCAGGCCCAGGACCCTTGCGGGTTTATTTCTTGAATGTGCAGGGCCGCACGGATTTTTAGCCGGAAGCTAATGTCAGCCTCTGTTGTTTATGGCAATAATTCGTTCACTTTGCCGATAAACGGTTATCCCCGATCACCACCGTCTGGACCCAAGCCCTCTCAGACAAGGACCGTCGCTTCCATGCCTTCGATCTACCAACTCAAACCCCGCTTCCAGAATCTGTTGCGACCGGTGGTCCAGCGCCTGTTCGACAATGGCACCACGGCCAACCAGGTCACCCTCAGCGCGGCATTGATTTCCCTGCTGGTGGGCGCGGTGGTAGCCACCTTCGCCAGCCACGCCTGGGTCTTCCTGCTCATCCCGCTGTGGATGATCCTGCGCATGGCTCTGAACGCCATCGACGGCATGCTGGCCCGGGAGTTCGGCCAGCAATCGAAGCTCGGCGCCTACCTGAACGAGCTCTGCGACATCATTGCCGACAGCGCCTTGATCCTGCCGTTTGCCCTGCTGCCCGGGGTCAGCCTGCCGGCGGTGCTGCTGGTGACCCTGCTGGCGCTGTTCAGCGAATACGCCGGGGTGATGGGGCCGCTGGTCGGCGTCTCGCGGCGCTACGACGGGCCGATGGGCAAGAGCGATCGGGCTTTCGCCCTCGGCGTGATCGCCACCGGTGTCGCTTTCGGCCTGCTCCAGTCCCTGTGGATAAACGGCCTGTTCCTGCTGATCGCCGCGCTGCTGGTGGTCACGCTGATCAACCGCGTCCGCCAGGGCCTGAAAGAGGCCGGTCAAGAACCCTGATAGCAGGAAGCGCTGGCTCCCATGGAAAACCACAGGCAATGAAAGGCAGGCCCCTGCGGGCTCTCCACTGATCTGCGATACGGCACAAGGATAATCCGATGCGCGACGAGCAAACCCAGACCTTCAGTACCCACGATGGCGTCGAACTGTTCTATCGCCACTGGCCGGCCACCGCACCGGTGGCCGGCGAGCCGCGCAAGGCCATCCTGCTGTTCCACCGCGGCCATGAACACTCCGGACGCATCGCCCACCTGGTGGACGAGCTGGACCTGCCGCAATTCGACTTCTTCGCCTGGGACGCCCGCGGCCACGGCCAATCGCCGGGCGAACGCGGCGACAGCCCGAGCTTCGCCACCAGCGTGCGCGACGTGCAGACCTTCTGCGACCACCTGGGCACGACCTTCGGCATCGCCGAGGAAAACCTCGCGGTGGTCGCCCAGAGCGTCGGCGCGGTGATCGTCGCCACCTGGGTGCACGACTACGCGCCGAAGATCCGCGCGCTGGTGCTCGCCTCGCCGGCCTTCAAGGTCAAACTGTACGTACCATTCGCCCGTACGGGCCTGGCCCTGCTGCGACGCTTTCGCGGCAACTTTTTCGTCAACAGCTACGTCAAGGCCAAGTTCCTCAGCCACGACCCGCAACGCATCGCCTCTTATGACAGCGACCCGCTGATCACCAAGGCGATCTCGGTGAACGTGCTACTGGGCCTGTACGAAGCCGCCGAGCGGGTGGTCGCCGATGCCAATGCGATTCAGGTACCGACCCAGGTGCTGATTTCCGGTGCCGATTTCGTGGTCCACCGCAAACCCCAGGAGCAATTCTTCCAGCGCCTGGGCAGCCTGAAAAAGGAGCTGCACGTACTGCCGGGGTTCTTCCACGACACCCTCGGCGAGCGCGACCGGCACCTGGCGGTCAGCCGCGCCAGACGCTTCATCGAGCAGGGCTTCCTCAGCCCGGTGAGTCGCCCGGGCCTGCTGGACGCCGACCGCATCGGCGAGACCTGCGCCGAGTCCGAAGCGCTGGCCGCGCCACTGCCACACAACTCGCCGCGCGACCTGTACTGGCGCCTGACCCGCGCCGGCATGGCCGTGGGCGGCAAGCTGTCGGCCGGGGTCAAGCTCGGCTTCGACACCGGTTTCGACTCCGGCAGCACCCTGGACTACGTCTATCGCAACCAGCCCACCGGGCACACTGCGCTGGGCCGGCTGATCGACCAGAACTACCTGAACTCCATCGGCTGGCGCGGCATCCGCCAACGCAAGCTGCACGTCGAGGAACTGCTGCGCCTGGCCATGGCCCGGTTGCGCGAGCAGGGTCGCGAGGTGCGCATCGTCGATATCGCTGCCGGCCACGGGCGCTACATCCTCGAAGCCCTGCAAGGGGTCACGCCGCTGCCGGAATCGATTCTGCTGCGCGACTACAGTGATATCAACGTCCGCGACGGCGGCGTGCTGATCGCCGAGAAGGGCCTCGGCGAGATCGCCCGCTTCGTCAAGGGCGATGCCTTCGACCGCGCCGACCTCGCCGCGCTGGACCCCAAGCCCAGCCTGGCGGTGGTGTCGGGGCTGTATGAACTGTTCGCCGACAACGGCATGGTCGGCAACTCCCTGGCCGGGCTGGCCGAAGCCTGCGAGCCGGGCGCCTACCTGGTCTATACCGGACAACCGTGGCACCCGCAGCTGGAACTGATCGCCCGCGCCCTGACCAGCCATCGCCAGGGCCAGGCCTGGGTGATGCGCCGACGCAGCCAGGCGGAAATGGACCAGTTGGTGGAAGCCGCCGGGTTCCGCAAGATCACCCAGCGGGTCGATGAATGGGGGATCTTCAGCGTCTCCCTGGCACAACGGGTGCAATGATGGACGCCACCGCGCGCGAAGCCGGCCTGCTCAAGCGCGCCGTGCTCTGGCTGCTGCTTCTGGCACCGTTGTTCTTCGGCAGCTATGGCTTCGCCACCTGGTACACCAGCCAGCGCAGCGATGTCGGCAGCTTCGTGTTCGGCTGGGAGAGCCAGATACCGTTCTGGGCCTGGACCATCGTGCCCTACTGGTCCATCGACCTGCTGTACGGCCTGTCCCTGCTGTTGCCACGCAGCAGACGCGAGCTGGACCGGCACGCCCTGCGCCTGCTGACGGCGCAGGCCATCGCGGTGTCGTGCTTCCTGCTCTGGCCGCTGACCTTCACCTTCACCCGGCCACCGCTGGACGGCGTGTTCGGCTGGCTGTTCGCGGTGCTGGCCGGCTTCGACAAGCCGTTCAACCAGGCGCCGTCGCTGCACATCGCCCTGCTGGTGATCCTCTGGGTCATGTACCGCCGACATTTCAACGGGGCCGGACGCTGGCTGGTGCACGGCTGGTTCGCCTTGATCGGCCTCTCGGTGCTGACCACCTATCAACATCACTTCATCGACGTGCCCACCGGCGCCCTGGCCGGCTGGCTGTGCGTCTGGCTGTGGCCGGACGATCGCTCCAGCCCGCTGGCGGTGGCGCGGCCGGCCCGCGACGGGCAGCGTCTGCGCCTGGCGGCCCGCTACGGGCTGGCCGCCCTGCTGCTGGCCGTTGCCGCCGGCTATTTCGCCGGCAGCGCGCTGTGGCTGTTCTGGCCGGCGCTGGCCCTGGCGCTGGTGGCGCTCAACTACGCGCTGTTCGGCGCCCAGGGCTTCCAGAAGCGCGCCGACGGCAGCCTCAGCCCGGCCGCGCGCTGGCTGTTCGCGCCCTACCGGGCAGGTGCCTGGATCAATTCACGGCTGTGGACAAGATCCCATCCACAGCCCGATCCGCTTGTGGATAACCTCTGGCTCGGCCGCCTGCCCGGCCGCGACGAACTGCGAGCCGGCCCGTTCAAGGCCATCGTCGACCTGTGCGCCGAACTGCCGCTGGCGCCAGAAGGGCGAGCCTATCGGAACATCCCGGTGCTGGACCTGATCGCCCCCTCCGCCGAACAGTGCCGGGAGGCCGCGCAGGCCATCGAACAACTGCGTCAGCACGGACCGCTGCTGGTCTGCTGCGCCCTGGGTTACTCGCGCAGTGCCACGGCCGTCGCCGCCTGGCTGTTGCACAGCGGCCGGGTGCAGGAAATCGACGAGGCCCTGGCCCTGATCCGTGCGGCGCGCCCCGGCGTGGTCCTGCACCCGGCCCACCGCCAGGCGCTGGAAGCCATGATCCACCTGTAGCCCGGTGCGGCCCCCGCCCACCTGAGGATCGCCGATGCCCACTGACATTCCCCTGCAAGTCGTCGCCAGCCTGTTGCGCCGAGGACGCTCGCTGGATCAGTTATCCACAGGGCTGACGCTGCTCGGTGTGCTGCTGGGCCTGGCGCCGCTGCTGATCGGTACGCTCAGCCCGTGGTGCCTGGGGCTCGGCCTGTGGTTGGCCGTGTCGGGGCTGTTGCAGAAATACTGGGCGTTCAGGGTCGCCTTCGACGCCGACCTGTTCCAACTGATGGCCGGCAACCCGAGTGCCCTGGGCGACCGCACCGAAGCCCTCGACACCGCGCTGCAGGACCTGGGCCTGCAACCGCGACAGTCGCTCAGCCGTCCCTGGAGCGAACGTAGCCGCGGTGCGCTGCGCCTGCTCAAGCGCCAGGCCCTGTGGCTGGCGTTGCAGATCCTGCCGCCCCTGATCGTCATCCTGGCCAGCCCCTGGCTGCCTTTCGCCGGATAAGGAATCGTCATGCTCGAACCCGTGGTAGCCACCCTGATCACCTCCGCCGCGCGCCTGATCACCGGCGCGCGCAGCCTGTGGATAGGTTGCGCGCCCGACCCGGTGCAACGCATCTACTTCGCCAACCACAGCAGCCATGGCGACTTCGTGCTGCTCTGGGCCTCGCTGCCGCCAGCGCTGCGGACACTCACCCGGCCAGTCGCCGGCGCCGACTACTGGAACCGCAGCGCGCTGCGCCGCTACATCATTCGGCGGGTGTTCAACGGCGTACTGATCGACCGCGAACGCAAGGAGCCTGGGGATAATCCGCTGCAACCGATGCTCGACGCTCTGGAACAGGGCCACTCGCTGATCATCTTTCCCGAGGGCACCCGCAACCAGGAAGAAGGCCTGCTGCCGTTCAAGAGCGGGATTTTCCACCTGGCGCGGGCTTATCCACAGGCGCAACTGATTCCGGTGTGGATCGCCAACCTCAACCGGGTCATGCCCAAGGGCCGGGTGCTGCCTCTGCCGCTGTTGTGCACCACCGCCTTCGGCGCACCGCTGCAACTCGAAGAAGACGAAAGCAAAGAACATTTCCTGCAACGCAGCCGCGATGCGCTGCTGGCCCTGGCACCGGAGCAACATTGAGATGGATAGGCAGACCCTGATGTTGTTCGCCGGGATCGGCATGATCCTGGTCCTGGCTTCGCTGATCGGCTTCATCCTCAAGCGACGCGCCGGCGATGCACCGAACGCGGTGATCGACAACCTCAACGCACGGATCAACGCCTGGTGGGTGATGGTGCTGGTGATCGGTACCGCCTTCTGGCTCGGTACCGGAGCGGTGATCCTGCTGTTCTACGCGGTGTCGTTCTATGCCCTGCGCGAGTTCCTGACCCTGACGCCGACCCGGCGCAGCGACTATCCGGCGCTGGTGGCGGCGTTCTACCTGGCGCTGCCGCTGCAGTACCTGCTGATCTATTCCGACTGGTACGGGCTGTTCTCGATCTTCATCCCGGTGTACGTGTTCCTGCTGCTGCCGATCCTCGCCTCCCTCGGCGGCGACAGCACGCATTTCCTGGAACGGGCCTCGAAGGTCCAGTGGGGCTTGATGATCGCGGTGTTCTGCGTGTCGTTCGTGCCGGCCCTGCTGACCCTCGACATCGCCGGCTACGAAGGGCGCAACCTGCTGCTGATCGCCTACCTGGTGATCGTGGTGCAACTGTCGGACGTGCTGCAGTACGTCTGCGGCAAGCTGTTCGGCAAACGCAAGATCGCGCCCAACCTGTCGCCGTCGAAAACCGTCGAAGGCTTCGTCGGCGGCATCACCCTGGCTTCGCTGATCGGCGGCGCGCTGTTCTGGATCACCCCGTTCAAGCCCTGGCAGGCATTGCTGATCGCCCTGCTGATCAACCTGCTGGGCTTTGCCGGCGGTATCGTCATGTCGGCGATCAAGCGCGACCGCGGGGTCAAGGACTGGGGCCACATGATCGAGGGCCACGGCGGCATGCTCGACCGGCTGGACTCGGTGTGCTTCGCCGCGCCGATCTTCTTCCACCTGGTGCGCTACTGGTGGACCTGACCGGTCCGCTCACCTGATCCGATTGTTCCCACGCCCCGCGTGGGAATGCAGCCCCTGACGCTCTGCGTCACCCGTGCGGACGCGTCCTGGGAGACGTTCCCACGGGGACCGTGGGAACGCTCACCGCTGGCAAGACAGGCACTTGACCGGCATCCTGCTATGCGCTCATATTATGATCATAATATTTTGTTTCCCTTGGTGACCCGACTGGCAGGAGAACAACCATGAGCAATTACGACGTGATCATCATCGGCGGTGGACCTGGCGGCTATAACGCGGCGATCCGCGCCGGTCAGTTGGGCCTGAAAGCCGCCTGTGTGGAGGGCCGCGACACCCTCGGCGGCACCTGCCTGAACGTCGGCTGCATGCCCTCCAAGGCGCTGCTGCACGCCTCCGAACTGTATGAGGCGGCCACCAGCGGCGAGCTGGCCAACCTCGGTATCGAGGTGACGCCGCGCCTCGACCTGGCGCAGATGATGAAGCAGAAGGACGACAGCGTTGCCGGGCTGACCAAGGGTATCGAGTACCTGTTTCGCAAGAACAAGGTCGACTGGATCAAGGGCTGGGGCCGCCTCACCGGGCCCGGTCAGGTCGAGGTGACGGCCGCCGATGGCCGCAAGAGCCAACTGCAGGCCCAGGACATCGTGATCGCCACCGGTTCCGAACCGACGCCACTGCCCGGCGTGGAAATCGACAACCAGCGCATCCTCGACTCCACCGGCGCCCTCTCGTTGCCGGAAGTGCCGCGCCACCTGGTGGTGATCGGCGCCGGGGTGATCGGCCTGGAACTGGGCTCGGTGTGGCGACGGCTGGGCAGTCAGGTCACGGTGGTCGAATACCTCGACCGCATCTGCCCCGGCACCGACCTCGAGGCTGGCAAGACCCTGCAGCGCGCCCTCGGCAAACAGGGCATCGGCTTCAGGCTCGGTACCAAGGTGACCCGCGCCACTCCTTCGGCCACCGGCGTACAACTGCGGGTCGAGCCGGCCGCCGGCGGCGAGAGCGAACTGATCGAAGCCGATTACGTGCTGGTGGCGATCGGCCGCCGCCCGTTCACCCGCGGCCTCGGCCTGGAAAACGTCGGCCTCGTCACCGACCCGCGCGGCCTGCTCGCACAGCACGGTCATCGCAGCGAAGTGCCGGGCATCTGGGTGATTGGCGATGTCACCTCGGGACCGATGCTCGCCCACAAGGCCGAGGACGAAGCCATGGCCTGCATCGAACGGATCGCCGGCAAGGCCGCCGAGGTCAACTACGCCCTGATTCCCAGCGTGATCTACACCCGCCCGGAACTGGCGAGTGTCGGCAAGACCGAAGAGCAGCTCAAGGCCGAAGGCCGCGCCTACAAGGTCGGCAAGTTTCCCTTCAGCGCCAACAGCCGCTCCAAGATCAACCACGAGACCGAAGGGTTCGCCAAGGTCCTGGCCGATGCGCAGACCGACGAGATCCTCGGCGTGCACCTGGTCGGCCCGAGCGTCAGCGAGATGATCGGCGAATATTGCGTGGCCATGGAGTTCTCGGCCTCGGCCGAAGACATCGCCCTGACCTGCCACCCACACCCGACCCGCTCCGAGGCCTTGCGCCAGGCGGCGATGAACGTGGAAGGCCTGGCGACACAGATCTAGGCTCTGTCTGAAAAAAGCCGTCGCATACACCGCAAGACACAAGCCAGCGAGACCATCGCTGCATAACTTTTTGCGAGCTTGTCGAAGCGCGTGACGATTCGGCGGTTCTCTTTCAGCCAGCCAAACATGCGTTCGATGATGTTGCGCTGTCGGTATTTGGGCCGGTCGAACAGTCTGGGTAAGCCAGGCTTGGGCTTGCGCTTCATCGAACGCAGTGGGATGACGGGTTGCATTCGATATTGGTCGCAGTAGCGGCGTAGCGCTTCGGCGTCGTAGCCCTTATCGGCAAGCAGCCATTTACAGCGCTTGCGCGGGCGCCCACGTTGGCTCGATGGAATGCTGACTCCGTCCAACAGTGGTTGTGCGTAGCTGGTGTCACTGGCTTGACCGCCAGAGAGGAGAAAGCGCAACGGTATCCCGTTGGCGTCGCAGAGCATGTGGATTTTGGTTGTCAGGCCGCCACGACTGCGGCCTAGAGCGTGATCGGTAGGCTCGTCAGCCCCCCTTTTTTCCGCGCTCCAGATGAAGCACGGGTTGCTCTAACAGCGGTCGAATCGATCATCCAGGTGCGGGGGTCGATCAAGCCTTTGTCATTAAGTCTGAGGTGCAATCGTCTGAGCATCTGATCGAATGTTCCGCGGTTTCGCCAGACTCGGAAGCGGTGATAGACCGTCGCCCAAGACCCGAAACGCTCGGGCATATCTCGCCAGGCTGCTCCTGAACAAAGTACCCAGAGCACACCATCGAGCATCAAGCGATCACTGCTGCGGGGCCGGCCCCTGACGTGAGCTGCCGTAAAGAGATCGGCGACCACCGCCCACGCTTCATCCGAGAGCTCATAACGCTTTGCCATCACAGAATTCCTTTCCGTAGATGGTCGGCGACTGTACAGAGCCCAGGCTGTTCTGAGGCCACATTTCAGTTTCTTGGGATTTCAGACAGAGCCTAGTGTCCTGTGTGGCTGATTCGCTTGCTCAACTTCGAGTCTTCGAATTGACCGTACAGGACACTAGACAGGAAGATGATCGAGCGGCAGCGGTCCGGGCGCCTTCACCGCCTGGATCGCAAAGTTGCTGCGGATATCGCGCACTCCCGGCAGGCGCAACAGTTCGCCGGTGAGGAAGCGTTCGTAGGCACGCAGGTCGGGGACCACCACCTGCAGCAGGAAATCCGACTCGCCGGACACCAGGAACGCCGAGATCACCTGCGGCAGGGCCGTGACCGCCAACCGGAACGCCTCGGCGTCGGCCTCATGGTGCCGCTCGACCTTGACCCCGACGAACACCGTCAGCCCCAGCCCGACCTCGTCCCGATCCAGATTCACCTGGTAACCGCGAATCACCCCGGCCTCTTCCAGCATGCGCACCCGGCGCAAACACGGCGAGGCCGACAGGCCGATCTCGTCGGCCAGTTCGACGTTGCTCAGGCGGCCATCGCGTTGCAGCGCGGCGAGAATCTTGCGGTCATAGGCATCGAGTTTGATTTTTGGCATATCCAGCTACCCGAGTGGTTCCTGTTGGCATTTTGTGCCAAGTCTAAGCCCGTGCGGGGTCGAATACGCAAGCACCTGCCCCGGCCTTCCGGCATAGACTTTTGCCTGTTCCCCCACTCAATCGAGAGAACGGCAACGATGCTCCTCTACCTGCTCGCGCTGGCGATGGTCTATCTGCTCCCCGGTCCCGACATGATCCTGCTGCTGCAAACCGGCGCCCGCCATGGCCGCGCCCTGGCTCTCACCACCGCACTGGGGCTGGCCGTGGCCCGTGCCTGCCATGTCGTCCTCGCCGCCCTGGGCCTGGCGGCACTGTTCAGGGCGGCCCCGTGGACCTTCGACCTGGTGCGCCTGGCAGGCGCCACCTACCTGCTGTGGATCGGTATCCGCATGCTGCGCCCCGGCACGCTGGCCAGCCTTGGGGGCGACGCCCGGGCCGCGCACCCTCTTCGACTCGGTTGGCGCGGCGCCTTTCGCCAGGGGCTGCTGACCAATCTGCTCAACCCCAAGGCACTGCTGTTCTGTTCGGTGCTGCTGCCACAGTTCATCGATGCCCAGGCCGGGGCCGTCGGCGCCCAATTCCTCGGGCTCGGTGCAACGCTGGTAGGCGTGGGCCTGCTGTTCGACAGCGCCTATGCCCTGACCGGCGCCTGGATCGGCCGCTGGCTGGACAGCAACCCGCGGGCCCAGCGTCTGCAGCAATGGCTGTTCGGCGGCCTGCTGATCGGCTTTGCCGCGCGCCTGGCCTTTATCCAGCAAGCCTGAACCTTCATGCATGACAAACGCCGTTAGCAGGTGAGCCGACGGCGTTTTTCTTATACATTTCATTCCTCATTTATTCAGGCAGTCCAGTCACCATGACCAGCACGCTCGATCGTCTTATCGCCGGCACTCCCATTCTCTACGCGGGTAATCGGGTTTCCCCGGTACCGCCGGAATTGGCCGAGCGTTTCCAGCCGGGCGATCATCTGCTGGTCGACCAGAGCAGCGGTGAACTGCTGCTGATCCCACAGTCGGTGCAGCAGCTCGCCGCGGCTGCCATCGATGCCGCGCAAAACGCCTTCAGTGCCCTGGCACAGGTTTCGGACGAAGCCATCAGCCGCTTCTTCGACCTGTTCGCCGGGCACCTGGAGGCCGAGCCATCCTGGGCCTTGATCGAGGCCGCCAACCAGGCCGACCTGGCCCGCGCCCAAGCCCTGGGGCGCTCCACCACGCGCCTGGCCACCAGCCAGGCCATGCGCCGCGACATGATCGCCGGGCTGCGCGCCTGGCGCGATGCGCCGCTGATCCGTGGCCGCGTACGCGAGTCCGTGGAACATGCAGGCTGGAAAGTCGAGCAGGTGGTCGCACCGCTGGGTGTGGTGGCGTTCGTTTTCGAGGGCCGGCCCAACGTCTTCGCCGATGCGGCCGGGGTTCTGCGCACCGGCAATACCGCCGTGCTGCGCATTGGCAGCGATGCCCTCGGCACCGCCCAGGCGATCGTCAGGCACGCCCTGGCGCCGGCCCTGCGTGAAGCCGGTTTGCCAGAGGGTGCGGTATCGCTGGTGGAAAGCCTCGACCGCGCAGCGGGCTGGGCGATGTTCGCCGACCGCCGCCTGTCCCTGGCCGTGGCCCGTGGCTCGGGCCACGCAGTGAAACAGCTCGGCGGCATCGCCCAGCAGGCCGGTACCGTCGTCAGCCTGCACGGCACCGGCGGTGCTTGGCTGGTCGCCCACCAGGATGCCGATGCCGCCCGTTTCGCCGACGTGGTGCGCAACTCCCTCGATCGCAAGGTATGCAACACACTGAACGTCTGTGTGATCCATCGTCAGCGGGCGGCGGAACTGGTTCCGGTATTCCTCGAGGCCCTGACCGAGGCCGGCCGGGCTCGTGGTCAGAGCTGCAAGCTGCATGTGGTCAGTGGCGACGAAGGCGTGCTGCCCGAACAGTGGCTGCAGGCGCGGGTTCAGGTTCGCCGGGCCGAGGGCGACCAGGAAGAGGCACAGACGGAAATCCTCCCCGAGGCGCAACTGGGTCGAGAATGGGAATGGGAGGACACGCCGGAAGTCAGCCTGAAAATCGTCGACGACCTGGACCAGGCCATCGCCCTGTTCAATCGCTACAGCCCGCAGTTCACCGTGTCGCTGCTCAGCACCGATCGCCAGGCCCATGACTACTTCTACAACAGCATCAATGCGCCCTTCGTGGGTGATGGTTTCACCCGTTGGGTCGATGGACAGTATGCGTTGAACAAGCCGGAGCTGGGTCTTTCGAACTGGGAGAACGGTCGGCTGTTCGCCCGTGGCGCGATTCTCTCGGGTGACGGGGTGTTCACCCTGCGCAGCCGGATGACTCAGGTCGATACCCGCCTGCGCCGCTGACCGATACAGACGCTACACCTGCTTGAGTGTTCCCACGCTCCGCGTGGGAACGCCCCATCACAGCCGCATGGTTCAGAGATCGAGCACCAATGGCTCCTCCCCTGGGCCGGGACCGCACAGCAGATCAACACTTGCCCGTCCCCCGGCAGTTCCGCCGGCGGCCGCGGGTAATGCACCCGTCCACTGATCAGGCGCGTGCTGCAGGTACCGCACGAGCCACCCCGGCAACTGAACTCCGGCCGCAAGCCACGGCTCTCCGCCAACGCCAGCAGGCTTTCCCCCTCCGGCTGCCAACGGGCCTCTTTCGCCGACCGGTGGAACAGCACCGGCACCGCTACGGTAGCCGCCGGCGGCTGCTCGATCTGCCTGGCGCCCGGATCCAACCGCCGACTCAGCGTCGACGGACCAAAAGTTTCGGCATGGATCTGCTCGTCACGAATATCCCTGTCACGCAATTGATCGTATAAATCCTGGGTAAAGCCAGCCGGCCCGCAGAGAACGAAATCCACCGCGTCATAGTCGTCGATCCGCAACAACTGCTGCATGACCTCGACACTCAGGCGCCCACGCACATCGTAATCCCTGCCCGGCACCGCCTGCGCCTCCGGCTGGCTCAGCAGACGCACCACCCGCACCGTTTCACCGGCACGCGCCATCAGCTCGTCCAACTCCTCGGTGAACGGCAGTTCCGCCAGCGAGCGGGCACTGAGGAACAGCACGGTCGGCCGCATCCGCCGTGTGCGCTGCCCCTGGTAAACCACCTCGCGCAGCATCGACAGCAACGGCGTGATGCCGACACCCGCCGCCAGCAGCACCAGCGGACGCGGCGCACTCGGTGCCACGGTGAAGTGCCCCTGTGGCGCTCTCGCCTCAAGCAGATCGCCTACTTGCAGGTGATCGTGGATATGCGACGACACCCGCCCATCGCGTTTCACGCTGATCCGCAGAAACGGATCAGATGGTGCTCCGGACAGACTGTAGGTCCGAATATGAGTCTGCCCATCGATGTTGAACCGCAACGGCAGATGCTGCCCGGCCAGGAACAACGGACTCCCCGCCCCGTCGGCTGGCTGCAGGTACAACGAACGGATATTGCGGCTTTCCTCGACGATCCGCTCGATGCGCAGCGGCCGCCAGCTATTGCCCAATGCTTCGGCCTGCAAGCGGGCGGCAGCCTGCTGCCAATTGCCGGTCATCAGGCTATTGGGGGAAAAGCCTTCGAACTTCCAGCGCAAGGTCGAACCAGCCGGGCGGCGAACAACATGTTCCACGTGGAACGTCCACAAACGCTCCGCGCCCTGGAATGCTTTCACTAACGGGCCGTCGAGAATGATCTCGGTGCGACCGCTCAATTGCAGCAGGTCGCCACTGTTGAAGTCGATGAACAACAAACCGGCCCGTGGATTGACCAGCAGGTTGCCCAGGGTGTTGAAGAACAGGTTGCCGGAGAAGTCCGGGATGGTCAGACAGTCACCCTCCACCCGGACGAAACCGCTCTGGCCGCCGCGATGGGAAACGTCCACCGAACGGGCACCGTCGATATCGACATAGCTGGCGACGAAAAAGGTATCGGCTTGACGAATCATCGCCGTGGCCAGCGGGTCCAGGGTCGTGCCACGGTGGACGACCCGTTGTGCCGGATCGACTGGCGCCACCCGCTCGAACTGGCGTAGCTGGATATACTGCGGGCAGTTACCGAAGCTGTGTTCCACGACGATATCCAGGCCCTGTTCTCCCAGGCTGTGGATACGCCCATTGATCCGGTTGCGCCGCCGCGTGTGCAGTTCGATGCCCAACAGGCCCAGCGCCGCCCCTTGTCGCACGGCTTTATAAGTCGGGTCCTCGGGCTGGGGAAAACTGTCGACCAACAGGTGTTTCGGATCCGGGGAAAAAGCAAAACCAGGTTCGCCTTCGAACAGGCTGGCCCAAGGCCGCCCCGCTTCATCGACCGCACCCAACAGCATGAACGGCAGTTGCCGGAAGAAATCGCGATGCTGGTCCGGCATATAGTCCCGGACCACCCGGGTGCCCAGTTCAGCCATCCGCTCGGCGACGCCGACTCGTGCCTGCATCTGCCGTTCGCCCGCATGCCAGGGTGAAACGCCGGACTGTTTCATCGCGATCTCTCCCGTGCGGACTCAGGCCGTCTGCAAGCCAACGACAGTGCGTGGCATCGGTACGAAACCTGGCAAGGCTTCGATACGCGCCAGCCAGGCCCTCACGTTAGGGTAGTCCGCCAACGAGACGTTGCCCTCCGGTGCATGGGCGATGTAGCTGTAGCCGGCGACATCGGCGATGGTCGGTTCGGAGCCGACCAGATAAGGCGTGTGGCTCAACTCCTGCTCGACCACCTTGAGCAAGGCATGGGAGCGGCTGATCGCCTCCTCGGCATCGAAGTTCGCACCAAACACAGTGATCAGCCTCGCCCGCGCCGGACCAAAGGCAATCGGCCCCGCCGCCGCCGACAGCCAACGCTGCACCCGGGCAGCACCGAGCGGATCGCTCGGCAGCCAGCGGCCGTTGCCATACTTCTGGGCCAGATACACCAGGATCGCGTTGGAGTCGGCGAGGACCACACCCTGGTCGTCAATCACCGGTACCTGGCCAAAGGGGTTCAGCGCGAGGTATTCGGGCTTCTTGTGGGCACCGCCGGGCAGATCGACATGGATCAGTTCCACCGGCAGGCCGAGCAGGGACAGCATCAACTCGACGCGATGGGCATGACCGGAGCGAGGGAAGTTATAGAGTTTGATGGCAGGCTGAGACATTGGACACTCCAGAGGCGCTGATGCGATCCGGGATGGACCGCGCGGTGGAGTCATCTTCCGCCTCCGGCGAAAACAACAGAATCACCAGGAATGGCAATCCGTTATTTCAGTGGATGAAATAAAGCGCCAGAGGACTCAACCGTGTTTATCCTCTCAAGGCCCGATTTTCCCTCAGGGCCGCCACCACAAAATCGACAAAACTGCGCACCCGTACCGGGGCCTTGCGCCCGCCCTGGTACACCACATGAATCGGCAACGGCGGCAGCTCGAAGTGCTCGAGCACCACCTCCAGTTCACCCGAGGCCAGCTTGTCCGCCACCTGGTAGGACAACACCCGGGTCAATCCCGCGCCCAGGCACGCCGCCCGTATCGCCGCCTGGTTCGCGGTCACCGCCATGCGCGGTTCCAATCGCACATTCAGCGGCTTGTCGCCGTCGGCGAACTGCCAGCTGCGGACCTGGGAAGCGCTCGATGTCATGATGATCCGCGCCTGGCGCAACTCATCCGGATGCCCGGGCCGGCCATGCTGCGCCAGGTAGCCGGGGGAGGCACACACCACCCGCCGCACCTGCCCTACCCGCACCGCGTGATGTCCGCTGTCCGCCAACTCGCCAATGCGCACCGCCACGTCGATACCGTCCTCGACCATGCGCACCACCCGGTCGATCAGCAGCGCATTGATGGTTACGGCCGGATACTGTTCCAGGTAACGCACCATCACCGGCGTGACGTACAACTCGCCAAACAGCACCGGCGCGGTCATGGTCAGTTGCCCGCTGGGATGGGCGTGGCTGTCGGCAGCGCTGGCTTCGGCTTCTTCCAGTTCGGCGAGAATCCGCCGGCAATCCTCGAAATAGCGCTGGCCGGGTTCGGTCAGGTGCACATTGCGCGTGGTACGAATCAGCAGTTGCGCGCCAATGCGTTGCTCCAGGGCCGCCACCGCCCGGGTGACGCTGGGCGCCGACAGGTTCAGGCGCCGCGCGGCCGCCGAAAAGCCCTGCTCCTGGGCGACGGCAAGAAACACCTGCATTTCCTGGAATCTGTCCACTGTGCCCCCTGTACGCACCCACAAAGAAAAGAGCCGCATCGGCGGCCCTTTTCAGCGTATCGAAAACCCGGCGGGATTACCCGGAGAGTTTTTCCAGGAACGCCAGCAGCGCCTGGTTCACGCTGGCCGGGTTCTCGATGCTGGAAATGTGCCCCGCCTCGGGAATGCCGATATACGGGCAGCCGATGAGTTCGGCCATTTCCCGCGCTTCGCTCGGTGGCCTAGGCTTGTCCTGCTCGCCGCACATCACCAGGGTGGTCTCGGCATTCAGCGCGGCCAACGCCGCAAGACGATCGTCACGGCCGAAGATCAGCCGCCCCAGCGGGACGATGCTGTTGAGCAGTTGCTCGCGGGAGTAGGCCGTCAGGGAATGGCGGAAGGTCTGGTAGAACGGCGTCTCGGGGTCGATGCCGGGCCTGAAGAAGATCGGCACGATGGCATCGAGCAGCGGCGGCGGAATGCTGCCGGCGTCCTCGATCATCTTCAGCATCGAGAAGTAATACTGGCGGGTGGCTTCCGGTTCGGCACCGGCATAGGTGTCCATCAGCACCAGGCCACGAATGCGTTGCGGCGCAGCCAGTGCCAGGCGCGCGCCCCACATGCCACCAACCGACAGGCCGACCAGGCTGAAGCGCTGGATATCCAGCCGGTCGAGCAAGGCCAGCGCCTGGTTGGCCAGGTCATCCAGGCTGTGGGTGTTGGCCGGCAAGGGTCCCGACTGACCATGGCCCCACAGCTCCGGCACGATCATCCGATAGTGCCGGGACAACACGGCGATCTGCGGCGCCCACATGGCGCTGTCCCACAGGTAGCTGGAGCCGAGGACGACCACCTCGCCCTCCCCCTGGTCCAGGTAGTGGAGCGGCTGACCATCGATAGTCACAACTGGCATGGAATCCCCCTTGGGTGTGGATGAAACGACAAATGCCCGAGCGGCAGGCGGTGAGTGGATCTTGCAGAGATCGGACCGTATTGGCTACAGGAGTTCACCGGCCAACAGCCAGGGTTTTGTAATGAAAGATTCTGCATCAATGTTGATAATCCATAGCCAGTGAAAACGGATAGCTTGTGGATATCAGGACGGTTCAAGCACACTCATTCAAGCCACAGGGGCAGTTCCTGCAGAACAGGTTTCTTCTACTATCATTTGGTCTTTTTACTCTTGAACGCAGGACGCAGGGGAAATCAGTGGAAATTTCAAGTATTGCGACATTATCTGGAATAGCGGCGCCATCAGAGGCGCGGCGAGAGGCGGCAAAACGGATGGCCGTCGAAGTTCTCGCCTCGCTCGAAAATCGAGACGACATCATCGAGAAGCGTGGCCTTGATGCGAAGTTCGGGAAGCCTGACGCGAACTGGGCCGATGACTCTCCAAACGACTTTCGTGACGCCGTCAAACTGCTTGCAACGCTTGAATGGACACACATCAGCAATCTGAGGCTGATGGCGCAATGCTTTACTGGCTACAGCCTCCGGGAAATGAAAGGGGCACGCGGCGTTCGAAGTGTTGGCGAAATATCGAGCGACTTCGACGACCGCTTGCGCCAGATAGACCCCACTGAGGTCATTCGATCCTGGCAAGACTCTGTAAAAGATGTGCCGGAATGGGCCAGGGTAAAACCACCTCATATCCTGGGAGAAGTCGGCTGGTACGTTGACGGCGTCCTCGTCAACTACGATACCCGCGTCTATCAGGAACGGATGACGCTGCTCTATTCGTCCGGAGTTCTGGACAAGCTGAGATCGCTGGGTCGACCGGCGAGAATTCTTGAAATCGGCGGTGGGTATGGCGCTCTGGCGCTGGCACTGATGGAGGCCGTACCCGACTGCGAATATGTCATCTGCGATTTGCCGGAGAGCCTGCTTTTCTCCGGTATCTACCTGTCGATAGCGACCCAGAACGTGAAAATGCATGGCGGAGCCGGTAACGAGCGCCTGTCGTTGCTACCGAATTACCTGTTCGACACGCTGTCCGAAAATTTCGACCTGGTCATCAACACGCTGTCGATGAGTGAAATGTCGGAGTACCAGGTAAAGCGATACGCATCCGGTATCAGGAATCAGATTTCCGACCACGGCATATTTTTCGAGCAGAACCAGAACAATATCGTGATGGGGCTCTCGTTCGCCGAGGCTCTGTTGGCCCCTGAATTTCCTGCGCGCCAGCAAATGCAAAGCCGGATGGTGCTCACTGAAGGCTCACCCAACCTCTGGGCGAACTCGCAGCAGGTGCTTGATGGCCTTCAGCGGCCGACAGCGCAAGCTCCTGCAGCGAAGGCTGCAGCAATCGCGCCCCCCGTCGAGGCTCCACCCAGCCCGGCGGTCACTCCTCCAGCCAGCTGGATGACCAGGATAAAGGCCGGTATCAAGCGCAGGCTGGCATCTGCCACCTCACGCTGACACTCCGTTTCATCGTGTTTCACAAGGCCCGTCTCGACGGGCCTTTTCCATGCTGGACAGACCCAGGACCGACGACTGAAGCGGCGAGCCTTCCGACAAGAGAAGGACGCCATTCACCCAAGCGATCGATGTGCACCGCTCAGCAACGCATCCACCACCGCCCGGGCCATTTCGACCGAATGGGTGATCGACCAGAGCTGGTCCCGAGCCAGATCGTTGGTGGAAGGAACCAGATCATCGGCGACGTACTCGGCAGCCTTGAGCAAAAACGACACATGCTGCAGGGCCACTTCCACGTCGATGCCTGCGCGGACCGTGAAAACCGGGAGCTTGTGGGCGTTGAGGTAATCGGCAGGAGGGGCGGCGGTTTTATCGATTACGCCAAAGCGCGGTGGCTGCGCAGGGTCGGAGTCGGGGGCGAGATAGTCGATGCAACGGCCAATGACATCACGTACCACGGCGCATTTTTCATCCAGAGTGGAAGTATGGGGTGGGTCTGGAACGATCTTGGTTTTCATGAAGTTCGGCTCCTTTGGTTCGTGAACCGCCACCAGACGTCGCTAAACGAATGAGGGTGGCAGCTGTGCACAGGTTAGCGAACCGGGAACCAAAGAACCGGCAGACCCGAAGGTCTCCCGTACACAGCCGCCATGAAGCATCCTTCCAGACATGAAAACGGACTGGATGAAGTCTTGGCGTCAAGACGCTCTGATTCACTCGGGTCGCTAAACCCGCTCGTTGATTTGGCAACGAGAACCAGAGCCTAAAGGCAGGGCTGATTGATCAACAAGTCAGCTCAAGCCGACGGCATTGTAGGCAAAACCCAGCCGAATCAGTAGGTAGACCGACGAGCTGTGGATAAGTCGACAGGCATCCGGCATCCATTAACACTTTGAAACCTTCGTTTTCGGCCGGAACGGATCGACTGAGCTAACCTCGTGGCTTTCAAGCACCGAAATTTCCTACATGAACTACTCAGGACTTCTCTGCGCGGCCTTGCTGTTGTCGCTTGCCGGTTGTGAACAATCGGCTACTTCAAGCAATGGGATTTCTGCGACAACCCCCGATGCCAACACCCTCAAGGGCGGTTTCCGGGCAACCGGCAACGAGCCGGGCTGGGTCGTGGAAGTGGGTCTGGGAGAAACCCCACCGCTGCACGTGGAGATGAACTATGGCCAGCAGAAAACCGAAGTGGCCAAGACCGAATCGACACCGGACGGTTTCTTCGGCAATGCGGCGGACGGTACCGAAGTCCAGGTACTGATCGACAGAAGCAGCTGCGCCGACGACATGAGCGGCAGGAAGTTCGAGGCCACCGTGCTGCTCAAGGTCGGCGACCGGGACTACCGCGGCTGTGGTGAATGGACCGCGGCCCACTAGTCCTCATCCAGAACGGCCGTGGCATGGACGTGACGAGCAGGCCATGAATGCCTGCCCGGCAGTTCGGCGGTTCAGAACGTGGCCTTGACCTGCAGGCCGAATACCAGCGCGTTGTCGATGTCCTTTCCGGAGAAAGCGCCCGGCTCGATGATGTACTGCACATCCGGGCGCAGGGTCAGCCACGGCGTGGCCTGGTAGCCGTAGCTCAGCTCGATCAAACGCTCGGCGTTGTCGATGTCGGGAAACGGCTGGCCGGCATTGAACGCGGCGTCTTCCAGCAGATCTCGACTACGCGGGTTGGGCACCGCACGGCCGTAGCCCAGGGCCACGGTATCGCGCGGGCGTCCTCCGAACGGCTTGTACAGTACCACGCCGGCGCCATACCACCGGGTGAACGGCGAGGCCGCCTCGCTCGACGCCGAGTACTGGCCGAAGACGTGCAGGCTGCGCCCCGGCGAGCCGGCATCGTTCCACACCGCCTGCTCGGCCAGCAGGTAGTGACCGCTGCGGCCGGACACTTCCTTGCTGCTGCCGATGCGTTTCACATCGGAGCTGTCGTAGTAGTAGCCCAGCTTGTACTCACCCGGCAGTTCGCCCTGGGGCTTGTACACCAGTTCCACAGGCAGCACGGTGCCGGTGGTGTGCTTGGGCCCCAGGTGCCAGGCACGGCTGGAGTTGCCGTTGCTCTCGGGGTCGACGTTGAACGCCGCCACGCGCAGTTGCCAGGACCGCGACAGGTCGTACTTCACGCGTGCGCCCAGGTGGGCGTTGGGGTAGTTGGTCCAGCCGCTGCCACCGGACATGTTCAACGGGTGGCCACAAAAACCGGCGTTCATGAAGTTGCAGAGGATGCCGCTGTCCAGGCCACCGAGGTCGTTGCCCATGGCCATGTAGCCGAGCTTGACGTTGAGCGCCGGGGTGAACAGGCTGTTCTCGTAGCTGAGCTCGGTGAGGCGGGTGTACAGGCCGCCGTAGTTTTCCTGGATCGGCAGGCGGTTGCCCACCAGCTCTTGCGAAGCGCTGTTGCCACGGCGGTCGTTGATGGTCAACTGGACCTTGCCGGCGTTTTCCCAGCCGTAGAGTTTCGACAGGTCGAACTGCACGCCGAGCTTGATGTTCTGCGAATAGCGCGCCGAGCGATGCAGGCCGCCATCGGCGTTGTAGGCGGTTTCTCCGCTGTAGTCCCCCGTGAACCGGACCCCCTCTTCCTCAAGCTGATGGCGCAGGCCGCCCCAGTCACCGGTCATGGTGCTGCGCGACAGCAGATCCCCCTCAGCGATGGCGGTACTGCTGGCCAGGGCCAGCAACAGGATAGTCGGGGTATGGCTGATTGGGAGGGGCATTGCGGTATCTCGGACGGTAGGTGAAGAACTCATCGCCGGCAGACGTGCACTGTCAGTCGTGATCACCACGGATGGCCTGCAAGCGAGAGGTCGCGCAGTTTATGCCCCCAACAATTGAATTAACAGGTTAGTACATTTTGTAAGTGACCGGTTTTCCACCCGAGGAACCTGGAAAAACTTCGGAAAAACCGCTGAATCAGGTGGGAAAATCGGGAAAAACTTGCATTTTCGGTGGTTCGAGAAAACCTGGTTTTCCGACGAAAGTATTAGCGCGTCCCGGACAAATACGCCCGCTGCGGCGCAACAGGGGAGCCAAGTGATTCATCTCCCATCCTGCGCAGCAGCATCAGGCGATCCCGACACTCTAGGCAACCTTGGTCTGAACGCTGAACAGGCTGGCTCCCAGCGCCACGAAGGAGGCGCCGAACAGCCGGTTCATCAACCGCGACCGGTTCGGCGAGGCGAGCTTGCGCCGCAGCACCTGGGCCAGGGTCACATAAAAGGCATGGGAGACGATCGAGCAGGCCGCGAAGGTCAGCACGAGAATGCCCAGCTGCATGTTCGAATCACTGCCCGGGCGGATGAATTGCGGCAGGAACGCGGCGAAGAACAGAATCGCCTTGGGGTTGGTCAGCGCGACGGTCACGCCGTTGAACATCAGTCTGTTATTGGTGGAGGCGCGCCTGGCCGGCTGGTCGAGCTTGTCGAACGCGCTGGTGCGGCTCTTCCACTGCTTGACGCCCAGGTAGATCAGGTAGCTCGCACCGAGCACCTTGAGCAGCAGGAAGGCAGTGGCCGAAGCCTGCAGCAACACCCCCAGCCCGGCACTGGTGGCGGCCGAGATCAGCAGCAGGCCGAAGGCGTTTCCAAGCGAGCCGAGCATCGCCCGTCGCGGCCCATAGGCCACCGAATTGGATAACGCCATGATCACCCCGGGACCTGGGGTCAGGGTAACCAGCATGGCGACGACGACAAAACCGAACCAATCGTGAAGCGACATCCTTTTACATCTCCTGGGGAACAGCACATTGGCCAGCACAGCGTACGATGACGGGCCGGCTTTACAGGTCCGCTACAAGACGAGGCGACTTGCAACGGACCCGCAGATCATCACCGTCTACCGCGTTATTCCACCGTCACCGACTTCGCCAGGTTGCGCGGCTGGTCGACGTCGGTGCCCTTGAGCACAGCGACGTAGTACGACAGCAACTGCAGCGGGATGGTGTAGAGGATCGGCGCCAGGGTGTCGTGGATGTGCGGCAGGGTGATGACGTGGGTCCCCTCGCCATTGCTCATGCCGGCCTGTTCGTCGGCAAAGACGATCAGTTCGCCGCCACGGGCGCGGACTTCCTGCAGGTTGGACTTGAGCTTTTCCAGCAGCTCGTTGTTCGGTGCCACGGTGACGATCGGCATGTCATTGTCGACCAGCGCCAGTGGGCCGTGCTTGAGTTCGCCGGCCGGATAGGCTTCGGCGTGGATGTAGGAGATCTCCTTGAGCTTGAGCGAACCTTCCATCGCCACCGGATACTGCGCGCCACGACCGAGGAACAGGGTGTGGTTCTTGTCGGCGAACAGCTCGGCGATCTTCTCGACCTTGGCGTCCATCGCCAGGGTTTCGCCCAGGCGGGTCGGCAGGCGACGCAGTTCTTCCACCAGTTCGGCTTCGACACCTTCCGCCAGGGTGCCACGGACCTGGCCCAGGGCCAGGGTCAGCAGCAGCAGGCCAACCAGTTGGGTGGTGAAAGCCTTGGTTGAGGCCACGCCGATTTCGCGACCGGCCTGGGTCAGCAGGGTCAGGTCCGACTCGCGCACCAGCGAGCTGATGCTGACGTTGCAGATCGCCAGGCTGCCGAGGAAGCCCAGTTCTTTTGCGTTGCGCAACGCGGCCAGGGTGTCGGCGGTTTCGCCGGACTGGGAGACGGAGACGAACAGGGTGTCCGGTTGCACCACCACCTTGCGGTAGCGGAATTCGCTGGCGACTTCGACCTGGCACGGAATGCCCGCCAGGCCTTCGAGCCAGTAACGCGCGACCATGCCGGCGTGGTAGCTGGTACCGCAGGCGACGATCTGTACATTGCGTACCTTGGCGAACAGCTCGGCGGCCTGGGGGCCGAAGGCCTGCACCAGCACCTGGTTCTGGCTCAGGCGACCTTCCAGGGTGCGTTGCACCACGGAGGGTTGCTCGTGGATCTCCTTGAGCATGAAGTGGCGGAACTCGCCCTTGTCGGCGGCTTCGGCGCCATCGCGATACTGCACGGCTTCGCGCTCGACGACCTGGCCATCGATGTCCCAGATCTGCACGCTGTCACGGCGGATTTCGGCAATATCGCCCTCCTCCAGGTACATGAAGCGGTCGGTCACCTGGCGCAGGGCCAGTTGGTCGGAGGCGAGGAAGTTCTCACCGAGGCCGAGACCGATCACCAGCGGGCTGCCACTGCGGGCTGCCAGCAGACGATCAGGCTGCTGCGCATTGATCACGGCCAGGCCGTAGGCGCCGTGCAGTTCCTTGACCGTGGCCTTGAGGGCCTTGGTCAGGTCGCCCAGGTCCTTGAGCTTGTGGCTCAGCAGGTGGGCGATCACTTCGGTATCGGTGTCCGACGAGAAGACGTAGCCCAGGCCCTTGAGCTGTTCGCGCAGGGCTTCGTGGTTCTCGATGATGCCGTTGTGCACCACGGCGATATCGGCGCCGGAGAAATGCGGGTGGGCGTTACGCTCGCAGGGGGCGCCGTGGGTGGCCCAGCGGGTGTGGGCGATGCCCAGGCGGCCGGCCAGTGGCTGGCCGGCCAGGGCCTGGTCCAGCTCACTGACCTTACCGGTCCGGCGGGTCCGCTCCAGCGTACCGTTGTGGGTGAAGACGGCGACACCGGCGCTGTCGTAGCCCCGGTATTCCAGACGCTTGAGACCCTCGACCAGAATGGCCGTGATATTACGTTCAGCAACTGCACCGACAATTCCGCACATGCTTCTCTCTCCTAGCTGACGGCCGCGCAAATCAAATGTATGCCGCGGGCCTGAATCTGTTCGCGTGCCTCCTGGGGCAAGCGTTCATCGGTAATAAGGGTATGGACGCTGCTCCACGGCAGTTCCAGGTTGGGAATACGCCGACCGATCTTGTCGGACTCGACCATGACCACCACTTCGCGGGAAACTTCGGCCATCACCCGGCTCAAGCCGAGCAATTCATTGAAGGTGGTGGTGCCCCGCTCCAGATCGATGCCGTCGGCACCGATGAACAACTGGTCGAAGTCGTAGGAGCGCAGCACCTGTTCGGCGACCTGGCCCTGGAACGATTCGGAATGCGGGTCCCAGGTGCCGCCGGTCATCAGCAGCACGGGCTCGTGCTCGAGCTCGCTGAGGGCACGGGCGACATGCAGGGAGTTGGTCATCACCACCAGGCCAGGCTGCAGGCCCAGTTCCGGGATCATCGAGGCCGTGGTGCTGCCACTGTCGATGATGATGCGGGCGTGTTCCCGCAGACGGCCGACGGCGGCACGGGCAATAGCCTGCTTGTATTTCGACACCGAGTGGGCGGGATCGCTGACCAGTTCCTGGGGCATGCTGATCGCGCCGCCATAACGACGCAGCAGCAGACCATTGCTTTCGAGCGCGGCCAGATCCTTGCGAACCGTAACCTCGGAAGTTTCGAAGCGTTTGGCCAGTTCGTCCACGCTCACTTCACCCTGCTCACTGAGCAAGGCGAGAATGCTATGACGACGTTGAGGGGTATTACGTTTCGACATGGGACGTTATGTTTCGATTCGAAAGATAATAAGTGCAATCAAAACCTGTAATCGAAACTTCGTCAAGTGAAGGTTTTCAAAAAATGGCGTGTGGGTAACTTTTTCGGTTCGCGGGTCGAGGCCTTCCCTTCACCGCCAGAAAAATCCTTTGGCAGGCGGCCATTCACGACATGTTGTGGTGTCGCCAGCAAGCCCGGTTGCGCAGGGGGAAGTCTGCGCACGGGGAAGAGGGAAGATTTATCCACGAACGCAGAGGGCCACCCACGGTGGCCCTCACTTTCCACAGCGCTCAAAAGCGCTTGTGGATAATTCAGCTCTTCTTGATCTTCACCGGCCGCTTCCAGCCATCGATATTGCGCTGGCGTGCACGCGCCACCGCCAGTTGACCATCATCGACGTTCTGGGTGATGGTCGACCCCGCCGCCGTGGTGGCACCGTGGGAGATATCCACAGGAGCGACCAGGGAGTTGTTGGTACCGATGAAGACGTCATCACCCAGCACCGTCTTGTGCTTGTTGGCACCATCGTAGTTGCAGGTGATGGTGCCGGCGCCGATGTTGGTGCGTTCACCGATCACGGCGTCGCCCAGGTAGGCCAGATGGCCGGCCTTGGTGTCGTTGCCGAGCACGGCATTTTTCAACTCGACGAAGTTACCCACATGGGCACGCTCGCCCAACACGCTGCCGGGGCGCAGGCGGGCGAACGGACCGGCATCGCTGCCCTCGCCCATGATCGCGCCGTCGAGGTGGGTGTTGGCCTTGAGCACCACGCCCTTGCGCAGGGTGCTGTCCTTGATCACGCAGTTCGGGCCGATCACCACGTCATCCTCGATCACCACGCGGCCTTCGAGGATCACGTTGATGTCGATCAACACATCACGCCCCACCGTGACCTCGCCACGCACATCGAACCGGGCCGGGTCACGCAGGGTCACGCCCTGGGCCATCAGACGCAGGGCCGCACGCTTCTGGTAATGACGCTCGAGCTCGGCCAGTTGCCGACGATCGTTGGCGCCCTGCACTTCCATGGCATCGTGGGGTTGCTCGGTTTCCACCACCAGGCCGTCGGCGACCGCCATGGCGATCACATCGGTGAGGTAGTACTCGCCCTGGGCGTTATTGTTCGACAGACGGCTCATCCAGTCGCCCAGGCGCCGGGCCGGCAAGGCGAGGATGCCGGTGTTGCCTTCGGTGATGGCGCGCTGCGCCTCGTTGGCGTCCTTCTGCTCGACGATCGCACAGGCCTTGCCCTGGGCGTTGCGCACGATACGGCCGTAGCCGGTCGGGTCCGCCAGTTCGACGGTCAGCAGTGCCACCTGTTCAGGCGTGGCGTGCTGCAGCAGGCGCTGCAGGGTTTCCACTTCGATCAGCGGCACATCGCCGTAGAGCACCAGCACGGTGTCGGCGGTAATGAAAGGAACGGCCTGGGCCACGGCATGGCCGGTCCCCAGTTGTTTATCCTGCAGGACGAAGTTCAGGTCATCGGCGGCCAGTCGTTCACGCACCTGGTCCGCACCGTGGCCGATCACCACGTGAATGCGCTGTGGATTCAATTGGCGGGCGCTGTGGATAACATGTCCGAGCATCGAATTGCCAGCTACGGGATGAAGAACCTTCGGCAACGCCGAACGCATGCGGGTGCCTTGGCCGGCAGCAAGGATAACGATTTCGAGAGACATGACTGGCTACCAATCCTGGGTGGTCAGCGGCTGTGACCAGGTGATGAATATCGGAAAAGAAAAAAGGGTAGCCGAGGCTACCCTTTTTAATCAATCGCGCAACAAGCGGTGGCTTAGCCGCCGAACTTCTTGCGGATCTGCTGGACGGTACGCAGCTGGGCTGCGGCCTCGGCCAGACGTGCAGCAGCGGAACCGTAGTCGAAGTCCGCGCCTTTTTCGTTCAGGGCCTTCTCGGCAGCCTTAACGGCTTCCTGAGCGGAGGCTTCGTCCAGGTCGGCAGCACGTTGCACGGTGTCGGCAAGAACCTTGACCATGTTCGGCTGAACCTCGAGGAAACCACCGGAGATGTAGAACACCTCGGCTTCCCCGCCCTGCTTGATCAAGCGGATCGGACCCGGCTTGAGATTGGTGATCAGCGGCGCGTGGCCCAGGGCAATACCCAGGTCACCCAGTGCACCGTGTGCAATCACCATCTCGACCAGTCCGGAGAAAATTTCTCCTTCCGCACTGACGATATCGCAATGGACTGTCATAGCCATCTGATTGCCTCAACCTAAATTAGCGCCCGTTGCCGGGCGCCGGGATTACAGTTTCTTGGCTTTCTCGATCGCTTCTTCGATGCCGCCAACCATGTAGAACGCTTGTTCTGGCAGGTGGTCGTAGTCACCGTTGAGGATGCCTTTGAAGCCAGCAATGGTGTCTTTCAGGGAAACGTATTTACCCGATGCACCGGTGAAGACTTCAGCCACGAAGAACGGCTGCGACAGGAAACGCTGGATCTTACGAGCGCGGGATACCAGCTGCTTGTCGGATTCCGACAGCTCGTCCATACCCAGGATCGCGATGATGTCCTTCAGTTCCTTGTAGCGCTGCAGCACGTACTGAACGCCACGAGCGGTTTCGTAGTGGTCGTTGCCGATCACGTTCGGATCCAGCTGACGCGAAGTCGAGTCCAGTGGGTCTACCGCTGGGTAGATACCCAGGGAAGCGATGTCACGGGACAGTACGACGGTGGCGTCGAGGTGGGCGAAGGTGGTCGCTGGCGACGGGTCGGTCAGGTCGTCCGCAGGTACGTATACGGCCTGGATCGAGGTGATCGAACCTTGCTTGGTCGAAGTGATGCGCTCTTGCAGCACGCCCATCTCTTCAGCCAGGGTCGGCTGGTAACCTACTGCCGAAGGCATACGGCCCAGCAGTGCGGATACTTCGGTACCGGCCAGGGTGTAACGGTAGATGTTGTCGACGAACAGCAGAACGTCGTTACCTTCGTCACGGAACTTCTCGGCCATGGTCAGGCCGGTCAGGGCAACGCGCAGACGGTTCCCTGGTGGCTCGTTCATCTGGCCGTAGACCAGTGCCACTTTGTCCAGAACGTTGGAGTCCTTCATCTCGTGGTAGAAGTCGTTACCCTCACGAGTACGCTCACCCACACCGGCGAACACGGAGTAACCGCTGTGCTCGATGGCGATGTTACGGATCAGTTCCATCATGTTTACGGTCTTGCCGACACCGGCACCACCGAACAGACCAACCTTACCACCCTTGGCGAACGGGCAAACCAGGTCGATAACCTTGATGCCGGTTTCCAGCAGTTCGTTGCCACCTGCCTGTTCAGCGAAGGATGGAGCGGCGCGGTGGATACCCCAGCGCTCTTCCTCGCCGATCGGACCGGCTTCGTCGATCGGGTTGCCCAGCACGTCCATGATCCGGCCCAGGGTCGCTTTACCGACCGGTACGGAGATGGCTGCGCCAGTGTTGTTCACGTCCAGGCCACGCTTGAGGCCTTCGGTGGAACCCATCGCAATGGTACGTACCACGCCGTCGCCCAGCTGCTGCTGAACTTCCAGGGTGGTTTCGGCGCCTTGAACCTTCAAGGCGTCGTAGATGCTCGGTACGCTGTCGCGTGGAAATTCCACGTCGATGACGGCGCCGATGATTTGAACGATACGTCCGCTACTCATAGCTGGATCCTCTGAATATTTGAACCGTTAAACCGCGGCAGCGCCGCCGACGATTTCCGAGATCTCTTGGGTGATCGCAGCCTGACGCGCCTTGTTGTAGATCAGCTGCAAGTCGCTGATCAGATCACCGGCGTTGTCGGTAGCGTTCTTCATCGCGATCATCCGCGCCGCTTGTTCAGCAGCGTTGTTCTCGACCACCGCCTGGTACACCTGCGACTCCACATAGCGCACCATCAGGCCGTCAAGCAGCTCTTTGGCGTCCGGTTCGTACAGATAGTCCCAGTGGTGCTTGAGATCCTGATCCGGGGTTGCCACCAGTGGAATCAACTGCTCCACGGTAGGCTGCTGGGTCATGGTGTTGATGAACTTGTTGGATACCACGGACAGGCGGTCGATACGGCCGTCCAGGTAGGCATCCAGCATCACCTTCACGCTGCCGATCAGGTCGTTGATCGACGGCTCTTCACCCAGGTGGCTGATAGCTGCAACGACGTTGCCGCCGAAGTTGCGGAAAAACGCCGCACCCTTGCTACCCACGACACACAGATCGATCTCGACGCCGTTTTCGCGGTTTACCGCCATGTCCTTGACCAGGGCCTTGAACAGGTTGGTGTTCAAGCCGCCGCACAGACCACGGTCACTGCTCACCACGATGTAACCGACGCGCTTGATGTCGCGGTCGATCATGAACGGGTGGCGGTATTCCGGGTTGGCGTTGGCCAGATGCCCAATTACCTGGCGGATACGCTCCGCATAAGGACGGCTAGCAGCCATGCGCATTTGTGCCTTGCGCATTTTGCTGACCGCCACTTTTTCCATGGCGCTGGTAATTTTTTGCGTGCTTTTGATGCTCGCAATCTTACTGCGAATCTCTTTTGCGCCTGCCATGTAACACCTATCAGGTTAGCAAGCGGGAGCCTTGCGGCTCCCGCTGCGGCTTACCAGGTTTGGGTGGCCTTGAACTTCTCGATACCAGCCTTCAGGCCAGCGTCGATTTCGTCATTGAAGTCACCCTTCACGTTGATCTTGGCCATCAAATCGGCGTGATCGCGGTTGAAGTAAGCAATCAGCGCCTGCTCGAAGCTGCCGATCTTGGCGATTTCAATGTCGGTCAGGAACCCACGCTCAGCGGCATACAGCGACAGCGACATGTCGGCGATCGACATTGGCGCGTATTGCTTCTGCTTCATCAGCTCGGTAACGCGCTGACCATGCTCAAGTTGCTTGCGGGTCGCTTCGTCCAGGTCAGAAGCGAACTGGGCGAATGCCGCCAGTTCACGGTACTGAGCCAGGGCGGTACGGATACCACCGGACAGCTTCTTGATGATCTTGGTCTGAGCGGCACCACCTACACGGGATACCGAAACACCGGCGTTCACTGCTGGGCGGATGCCCGAGTTGAACATGGCCGATTCCAGGAAGATCTGACCGTCGGTGATGGAAATCACGTTGGTCGGAACGAACGCGGAAACGTCGCCAGCCTGGGTTTCGATGATCGGCAGAGCGGTCAGGGAGCCGGTTTTGCCGGTCACTGCGCCGTTGGTGAACTTCTCGACGTACTCTTCCGAAACGCGGGATGCGCGCTCCAGCAGACGGGAGTGGAGATAGAACACGTCACCTGGGTACGCTTCACGTCCTGGTGGACGACGCAGCAGCAGGGAGATCTGGCGGTAAGCCACAGCCTGCTTGGACAGATCGTCATAAACGATCAGCGCGTCTTCACCGCGGTCGCGGAAGTATTCGCCCATGGTGCAACCGGAGTACGGAGCCAGGAACTGCAGGGCAGCCGATTCGGAAGCGCTGGCGGCAACGATGATGGTGTTGGCCAGTGCGCCGTTTTCTTCCAGCTTGCGAACCACGTTGGCGATGGTCGATTGCTTCTGACCAACGGCGACGTATACGCAGAAGATACCGCTGTTCTTCTGGTTGATGATGGCGTCGATCGCCATGGCGGTCTTACCGATCTGACGGTCACCGATGATCAGCTCACGCTGGCCACGGCCGACCGGGATCATGGCATCGACTGCCTTGTAGCCAGTCTGTACAGGCTGGTCTACCGACTTACGCCAGATCACGCCTGGAGCAACTTTCTCGACCGCGTCGGTCTCGGTGTTGTTCAGCGGACCTTTGCCGTCGACAGGGTTGCCCAGTGCGTCGACCACGCGACCCAGCAGTTCCTTACCTACCGGAACTTCCAGGATGCGGCCGGTGCACTTGGCGCTCATGCCTTCAGCCAGAGTCGTGTACGCGCCCAGTACCACGGCACCCACGGAGTCCTGCTCCAGGTTGAGGGCCATGCCGTAGACGCCGCCCGGGAACTCGATCATTTCGCCGTACATAGCGTCGGCCAGACCGTGAATCCGCACGATACCGTCAGACACGCTGACGACGGTGCCTTCGTTACGGGCTTGGGAGGTCACATCGAGCTTTTCGATGCGGCCCTTGATAATTTCACTTATTTCGGAAGGATTGAGTTGCTGCATTGCTCTGCTGCCCCTTCAAACTCAAGATTTCAATGCTTCGGCCAGTTTCGCGAGTTTGCCGCGAACTGAGCCATCGATAACCAGGTCGCCGGCGCGAATGACAACACCCCCGATGAGGGATGCATCTTCCGCAACTTGCAGGCGCACTTCCCGGTCGAGTCGTGCACTGAGAACCTTGGCGAGTTTGTCTTGCTGTTCTTGGTTCAATGCAAAAGCACTGGTGACTTCCACGTCTACCGACTTCTCCCGCTCGGCCTTGTACAGGTCGAACAGGGCGGAGATCTCCGGCAACAGCTGGAGACGGTCGTTTTCGGCAACGACGTGGATGAAATTCTGTGCCTTGGCATCGAACTTGTCGCCGCACACGTCGATAAACGCGGCGGCCTTGTTTGCGCTCGTCAGTCGCGGGGCCTTGAGCACGCGCTGCATGGTGTCGTCCTGCGACACCGCTGCTGCCAGGCCGAGCATGGCTGACCAATTGGCCAGTTGCTGGTGGGCCTGAGCGTGCTCGAAGGCCGCCTTAGCGTAAGGTCGGGCCAACGTGGTCAGTTCTGCCATGATCGCCCTCGCTTAAATTTCAGCAGCCAGTTTGTTAACCAGCTCCGCGTGCGCGTTTTGATCGATTGTGGCGCCCAGGATCTTCTCGGCACCACCGACGGCCAGGCTACCCAGTTGGGCGCGCAGCGCGTCTTTGACGCTGTTCAGTTCCTGTTCGATCTCGGCCTGAGCCGAAGCCTTCACGCGCTCAGCTTCGACGCGGGCTTTTTCAACAGCCTCTTCGACGATCTGGTTGCTGCGTTTCTTGGCTTGCTCAATGATCTCGGCTGCCTGTGCTTTCGCTTCGCGCAGTTGATTGCCCGCTTTCTCTTGGGCCAACTCCAGGTCGCGAGCTGCACGGGTGGCAGCGTCCAATCCATCCGCGATCTTCTTCTGACGTTCGTGCAAAGCCGCGATGACCGGAGGCCACACGAACTTCATGCAAAACAGTACAAAAATGAAGAACGCAACGGACTGGCCAATCAGGGTTGCATTAATGTTCACGCCAACACCTCGCTCGTTCGTTGTCCATCAATCAACTCGAAAATTCGAGTGATTAGCCAGCGAGTTGACCAACGAAGGGGTTCGCGAAGGTGAAGAACAGAGCGATACCAACGCCGATCATGGTAACGGCGTCGAGCAGACCGGCCACGATGAACATTTTAACCTGCAGCATTGGAACCATTTCTGGCTGGCGAGCAGCGCCTTCCAGGAATTTGCCGCCCAGCAGGCCGAAACCAATTGCGGTACCCAGTGCGCCCAGGCCGATCAGCAGTGCAACAGCGATAGCAGTTAGACCAACTACAGTTTCCATCTTTCCTCCCGACTTTTACGTCGTATGGTTTAGGTTTTTTTAATTTAAAGCGGTAAAACAAATCGTTTCAGCGGGCCCTGCCGCGGTTTCCCGCTTGAGGCCCTCTCCCGTTTGACCGGGAGAGACATCAGACTGGCCGAGGCCGGTCTTAATGGTTTTCTTCGTGCGCCATCGACAGGTAGACGATGGTCAGCATCATGAAGATGAACGCCTGCAGGGTGATGATCAGGATGTGGAACACCGCCCACGCCCACTGCAGAGCCACGCCCAGGCCGCTCAGCCAGAGCAGGCCGGTGCCGAACATCACGGCGATCAGGATGAACACCAGCTCGCCGGCATACATGTTGCCGAACAGACGCAGTGCCAGAGAGATCGGCTTGGCGATCAGGGTCACGAATTCCAGCAGGAAGTTGACCGGGATCAGCAGCGCCTGGACCAGGACGTTCTTGCTGCCGAACGGGTGCAGGGTCAGTTCGCCGATGAAGCCGCCGATGCCCTTGACCTTGATGCTGTAGAAAATGATCAGCGCGAACACCGAGAAAGCCATGGCCAGCGTGGCGTTCGGGTCGGTGGTCGATACGGCGCGGAACGGAATCTCGTGGTTGCCGGAGATCAGCGCAGCCAGTTGCGGGATCCAGTCGACAGGTACCAGGTCGATGGCGTTCATCAGGAACACCCAGACGAAAATGGTCAGGGCCAGCGGCGCGATCAGCGGGCTGCGGCCGTGGAAGCTGTCCTTGACGCTGCCGTCGACGAACTCGACCAGCACTTCGACGAAGTTCTGCAGGGCGCCCGGCTGACCGGAGGTCGCCTTCTTCGCCGCCATGCGGAACAGCAGGATGAAGATCAGGCCCAGAGCCACGGACCAGCCCAGGGTATCCACGTGGAATGCCCAGAAGCCCATGGCCTTGGCTTCTGCTGCGGAATGGGCGAAGCCCCAACCGCCGTTAGGTAGCTGACCGAAGGTCAGGTTCTGCAAGTGGTGCTGGATATAGCCCGAAGCGGATTCTGCTGACATGTTTGCCTCAAACGCCCTAAGGTCTCAAAAGTCTTGTTTTCATTAGCAGGGGTGCAAACCAGCTGACCGACTGGGTCAGCACGAAGACGCCGAATACCGCGATCGGCGCCAGTGGCTTCACACCTGCAAACGTCAGTGCGAACAGCACTGCCGTCAAAATCAACTTGCCCGCCTCGCCGGCGTAAAAGGACCGGACGATGGACTGGGCTGCTCGGGCGCCGGAAAACCGAAAGGCCCTGTGAGCAAAATACGCATTGGGGAGCAATGCTATCAGGCCTCCGCAGAGTCCCGAGTATCCGGCAACGACACCACGCCATTGCCAAAGCGCCAGCGCGGCCACCAGCAATACGACCAATTGAGCCAATAAAACCGGAAATACCGCCAAGCGATGGAAGGGCAACCTGTTTGGCGTGCGGTTTTCCATCACTTGCGCTCCTCAAGGGTCGGCCGCCGTAAATCAATAACTTGGCATAAATTGTGCCGACAAAATGCGCGCAGAGTATAGGGGCGGTTCAGCCCCTATTCAACTGTCAGGTAGTCTTTTCCGACTGCGCGCTACATGAGGAAATGTTTCAGCGGATGTGCGCAAGGACACCTTGCAACTCGTCGAGCGAGTTGTAGCGGATCACCAACTGGCCCTTTCCTTTCTGGCCATGGCGGATCTGCACCGCAGAGCCCAGGCGCTCGGCCAGGCGCTGTTCGAGACGGCTGATATCCGGATCGGCCTTGGGCGGCTCGACCGGTACCGGTTTGCCGCTCAGCCACTGGCGGACCAGGGCTTCGGTCTGACGTACGGTGAGGCCGCGTGCGACAACGTGTCGCGCCCCTTCGACCTGCCGGTCATCCGGCAATCCGAGCAGGGCACGGGCGTGTCCCATTTCGAGGTCGCCGTGGGACAGCATGGTCTTGATCACTTCCGGCAACGCAATCAGGCGCAGCAGGTTGGCCACGGTCACCCGGGACTTGCCCACAGCCTCGGCGACCTGTTGCTGGGTCAGCTGGAATTCCTGCTGCAGGCGCTGCAGGGCCAGGGCTTCCTCGATCGGGTTGAGGTCTTCGCGCTGGATGTTCTCGATCAGGGCCATGGCGATGGCGGTTTCATCCGGCACATCGCGGACCATGGCCGGGATGGTCTCCTGGCCGGCCTGCTGGCTGGCGCGCCAGCGGCGTTCGCCGGCGATGATTTCATAGCGCCCGCCGCCGATCGGACGGACCACGATCGGCTGCATGACGCCCTGGGCCCTGATTGAATTCGCCAGTTCTTCCAGCGCCTGGGGGTCCATGTCGCGGCGCGGCTGGTACTTGCCGCGCTGGATCAGGTCCAGTGGCAACTGCTGCAGCTCGCGCTGGTCGGCCAGTACAGCCTGCTCTTCCAGCGCACTGACGGTCGGACCACTCAGCAGAGCGTCCAGTCCGCGTCCGAGTCCTCGTTTCTTGACGGCCATGGGGACTCCTTAGGTTGCCGGGGCGGTGACGCGTGAATTTTTGCGCTGGCGACGAACCATCTCGCCGGCCAGGGCCAGGTAGGCCACCGCGCCGCGGGATTGCTTGTCGTAGGCCAGGGCCGGCATGCCGTAGCTCGGCGCCTCGGCCAGTCGGACGTTGCGGGGAATCACGGTGTCGTACAGCTGGTCACCGAAATGTTCCTTGAGCTGTGCGGAAACGTCGTTCATCAAACTCAGACGTGGGTCGTACATGGTCCGCAGCAGGCCTTCGATTTTCAGCTCGGGGTTGAGCAGCTCGGCGATGCGCTTGATGTTATCCACAAGGTCGCTCAGGCCTTCGAGGGCGTAGTACTCGCACTGCATGGGGATAACTACCCCGTCGGCCGCGACCAGGGCATTGAGGGTCAGCATCGAAAGCGATGGCGGGCAGTCGATCAGGATGAAGTCGTAGTTTTCGCGGATCGGCGCCAGGGCGCTGCGCAGACGGCTTTCCTTCATCTGCATTTCCAGCAGCACCACTTCGGCCGCCGTCAGGTCGCGGTTGGCCGGCAGCAGTTGGTAACCGCCGTGTTCGGAGAAGTGCATGGCCTGGGCCAGATCGCATTCGCCGATCAGCACATCGTAGATGGAGTTTTCCAGGCCGTGCTTATCCACACCGCTACCCATGGTGGCGTTGCCCTGTGGATCGAGGTCGATCAGCAGCACCCGGCGCTTGGTCGCGACCAGGGATGCTGCGAGGTTGATGCAGGTGGTGGTCTTGCCCACGCCACCCTTCTGGTTCGCTATCGCGAATACCTTAGCCATTCTTGCTTGTGTTCCCAATCATGCCGTGCGGCGCAGTATCAGCAGATGACGTTGGCCTTGGCAACCGGGTACGGCCAAGGCGTGTTCGCTATCGAGGTGGAAGTCTGCCGGCAATGCTACCAGCTCATCCGCTGGATGGACGCCCTTCATTGCCAGCCAGCGTGTATCGCGGTCACCCAGGTGACGGGTCCAGTTCGTGAAGTTCTCCATGCTGCTGAACGCCCGGGAAATGATGCCGGTAAAGGGCTGTTCAGGCTGGAAGGCTTCGACACGACTGTGGATAACTTGCAGGTTATCCAGCTTGAGTTCGAGTTTGACCTGGGTCAGAAAGCGGGTCTTCTTGCCGTTGCTGTCCAGGCAGGTCACAGCCGAACCGGGAAACAGGATCGCCAGGGGGATGCCCGGCATGCCGCCGCCACTGCCGACATCGAGCCAGCGCCCGTCCTCGATGAAGGACATCACGCTCAAGCTGTCGAGCAGGTGCCGCGAAACCATTTCGTCCGGATCACGCACGGCGGTCAGGTTGTAGGCCTTGTTCCACTTGATCAACAGGGACAGGTAACCCAGCAGCTGTTCGTGCTGGGTTGCGGTCAGGTCGACACCGAGCTGGCGAGCACCTGTGGATAACTCTTCGGCGTGTTGCGTGGTGACCAACGAACTCAAGCGCTTTGCTCCAACTGACGGCCGGCGCCGCGTTTTTTCAAATGAATCATCAACAGGGATATCGCCGCCGGCGTCACCCCGGGAATGCGCGAAGCCTGGCCCAGGGTCTCGGGACGGGTGGCGCTGAGCTTGCTCTGGATTTCCTTCGACAGGCCGGAAATGGTCGAGTAATCGATATCCACAGGCAGGCGGATGTCTTCACTGGCCCGCAGGCGGGCGATCTCGTCCTGCTGGCGGTCGATGTAGCCGGCGTACTTGGTCTTGATCTCGACCTGTTCGGCGACCTGTGGATCATCCGCACCCTGCCCGGTCACTTCGACCAGACCAGCGTAGTCGATTTCCGGACGGCTCAGCAGGTTCAGCAGGTTGTATTCATGGGCCAGGGGGGTGCCGAATTTTTCGGCGATGGCGTTGCCCTGCTCGGTACCCGGGCGGACCCAGGTGCTTTTCAGACGCTGCTCTTCCTGCTCGATACCCTCGCGCTTCTTGCAGAAAGCCGCCCAGCGCACGTCATCCACAAGCCCGAGTTCGCGGCCTTTTTCCGTCAGGCGCAGGTCGGCGTTGTCCTCGCGCAGGATCAGGCGGTACTCGGCACGGGAGGTGAACATCCGGTACGGCTCCTGGGTACCGAGGGTGATCAGGTCGTCGACCAATACGCCGATGTACGCCTCGTCGCGACGCGGGCACCAGCTGTCCTTGCCCTTGGCCCGCAGTGCGGCGTTGGCACCAGCCAACAGACCCTGGGCCCCGGCCTCCTCGTAACCGGTGGTGCCGTTGATCTGGCCGGCGAAGAACAGACCGCCGATCACCTTGGTTTCCAGGCTGTACTTGAGGTCACGCGGATCGAAGTAGTCGTACTCGATGGCGTAGCCGGGCCGGACGATATGGGCGTTTTCCATGCCGCGGATCGACTGGACGATCTGCAGTTGGACGTCGAACGGCAGGGATGTGGATATCCCGTTCGGGTACAGCTCGTTGGTGGTCAGACCTTCCGGCTCGATGAACACCTGGTGGCTCGCCTTGTCGGCGAAACGGTGGATCTTGTCCTCGATCGACGGGCAGTAGCGCGGGCCGATGCCCTCGATCACGCCGGAATACATCGGCGAACGATCGAGGTTGGCGGCAATGATCTCGTGGGTGCGGGCGTTGGTGTGGGTAATCCAGCAACTGACCTGCCGTGGATGCTGCTCTTTGGAACCGAGGAAAGACATCACCGGGATCGGCGTGTCCCCTGGTTGCTCGGTCATCACCGAGAAATCCACAGACCGCGCGTCGATGCGTGGCGGCGTACCGGTTTTCAGCCGGCCGACACGCAGCGGCAGCTCGCGCAGGCGATGGGCCAGGGCGATCGAGGGCGGATCACCGGCACGGCCGCCGGAATAGTTCTGCAAACCGATGTGGATAAGTCCGCCCAGGAAGGTACCGGTGGTCAATACCACGGAGTCGGCGAAGAAACGCAGGCCCATCTGGGTGACGACGCCGCGGACCTGGTCCTGCTCGACGATCAGGTCATCGGCGGATTGCTGAAATATCCACAGGTTCGGCTGGTTTTCCAGGATCTCGCGTACCGCGGCCTTGTACAGGGCGCGGTCGGCCTGGGCCCGGGTGGCGCGCACCGCCGGACCTTTGCGGCTGTTGAGAACGCGGAACTGGATGCCACCTTTATCGGTGGCAATCGCCATAGCGCCGCCAAGGGCATCGATTTCCTTGACCAGGTGGCTTTTACCAATACCACCAATGGCCGGGTTGCAGCTCATGGCACCGAGGGTTTCCACGTTGTGCGTCAGCAACAGGGTTTTTGCCCCCATGCGTGCTGATGCTAGTGCTGCCTCGGTACCGGCATGACCGCCGCCGATGACGATCACTTCAAAACGGGAAGGGAAATCCACCACGCACCTCGTGCCTGCTTCCAGGTAGGTAAATAAGAGAAATTTGGACTGAATGACCCAGTATAGGGAATTCGCCCTTCCTAAAGAACCCTTTGCACAAAATTTAACCAGTTGTGGATAAGCACGCACAATAGAAATCAAAAAGAAGGAAATGTATTAAAACCTTGTTTTTATGTTTATTCTTAGGGCCCAACCTATCTGTGGATAAGGTTATGCAGCCCTTATTTATCAATGTGTACAACGATTCATAACTCTGTGGTCATGTGCTCGGGAGGGTTTGGGATAACCGGTGTAAGCCTGTGGATTAAAGTGATCGTTATCCACAGATCGGTTCATCCTCAGTTTTCAGGCCGGGTTATCAACTGAGCTGAAGCGCGGTTATTCACAGGGCTTAATCCACAGAAAAAGACCGGGGAGGCGACGGCCGGACACGGAAAATCCTCCCGTGGCCAGGATGAATCAGTGGAGATTGGAGTGTCAGGCAGGAAAGGGTTGATGACGGGTATGGCTGGAGGGAAATGGCGCAAGTGGCCGTTTTCAGGAACAGGTAAGAAACGCGAGCCGGGTGGACCCCTACCGTCCCGGCTCACCTCAAGGCAGGCGCCTACCTTGAATTGTGGATAACCACATTGCTGCTGGCTGTCATTTTCCGATACAAAAACTCGAGAAAATTCTTCCCAGCAAGTCATCGGAGCTGAATGCACCGGTGATTTCGCCGAGGAACTGCTGGGCCTGGCGCAAGTCTTCGGCCAGCAGCTCGCCCGCCCCCGCCAGGGTCAACTGGGCATGGCCGTGTTCCAGGGCCGCACTGGCGAAGCGCAGGGCTTCCAGGTGCCGGCGACGTGCGCTGAAACTGCTCTCGGCGGTCTGTTCATAACCCATGCAGGCCTTGAGGTGATCACGCAGCAGCTCCAGGCCCTCGCCAGCAGACTTGGCGCTGAGGCTGATGGTGACATGACCGTCCTCGCTGACTTCCAGGGCGATCTTCTCGCCGCTCAGGTCGGCCTTGTTGCGGATCAAGGTGACCTTGGCCGGGTCTGGCCGCTGTTCAAGAAACTCCGGCCACAGGGCGAAGGGATCTGCAGCCTCGGGCGCCGTGGCGTCCACCACCAGCAGCACGCGATCCGCCTCGCCGATGGCCTTGAGCGCCCGTTGCACTCCAATCTTTTCCACATGGTCGTCGGTGTCGCGCAAGCCGGCGGTATCGACCACGTGCAGCGGCATGCCATCAATGTGGATATGTTCACGGAGAATATCCCGGGTGGTGCCGGCGATCTCGGTGACGATGGCCGCTTCGCGCCCGGCCAGGGCATTGAGCAGGCTCGACTTGCCGGCATTCGGCCGGCCGGCGATCACCACGGTCATGCCATCGCGCAACAACGCGCCCTGCCCGGCTTCGCGGATCACTGTGGACAACTCGTCACGGACCGCGTCGAGCATCGCCAGGACATGGCCATCGGCAAGGAAGTCGATTTCCTCCTCGGGAAAGTCGATGGCCGCCTCGACGTAGATCCGCAGGCTGATCAGCTGTTCGGTGAGGTTATGCACACGCTGGGAAAACGCTCCCTGCAACGAACGCAGGGCATTGCGCGCCGCCTGGGCGGAACTCGCCTCGATCAGGTCGGCGATCGCTTCGGCCTGGGCCAGGTCGAGCTTGTCGTTGAGGAACGCGCGTTCGCTGAATTCGCCCGGACGGGCCAACCGGCAACCCAGTTGCAGGCAACGCTGCAGCAGCATGTCGAGCACGATCGGGCCACCGTGGCCCTGCAGCTCCAGCACATCTTCGCCGGTGAACGAATTCGGCCCCGGGAAATACAGCGCCAGGCCTTCGTCCAGCACTTCACCGGCCTCACCGTGGAATGGGCCATAGTGGGCAAACCGCGGTTTCAGCTCACGACCGCTGATGGCCTGTGCCGCAGTCTGCGCCAGAGGCCCGGAAATACGGACGATACCGACACCACCACGACCCTGGGCGGTGGCGACGGCGGCGATGGTTTCCCGAGGGACGTTCATGGAGCGAGCCTCAAAACAGAAAGTGGCAGATAGCAAAACGCCCCACTAGGGGGCGTCTTGAGTGGTTATCCACAGCGTATGTCAGGCAGCGGCCTTTTTGGTAGCGGCTTCGATACGGCTGGTGATGTACCACTGCTGGGCGATCGACAGGCAGTTGTTCACAACCCAGTACAGCACCAGACCTGCAGGGAACCACAGGAAGAAGAAGGTGAAGATGATCGGCATCAGCTTCATCACCTTGGCCTGCATCGGGTCCGGCGGAGTCGGGTTCAGACGCTGCTGGATGAACATGGTGGCGCCCATGATGATCGGCAGGATGAAGAACGGATCCTTGATCGACAGGTCGGTAATCCACAGGATGAACGGGGCCTGGCGCATTTCAACGCTTTCCAGCAGCACCCAGTACAGCGAAAGGAAAACCGGCATCTGCACCAGGATCGGCAGGCAGCCACCCAGCGGATTGATCTTCTCTTTCTTGTACAGCTCCATCATGGCCTGCGACATCTTCTGCCGATCGTCGCCAAACTGTTCCTTCAGCTGGGCCAGTCGCGGGGCAACGGCACGCATGCGGGCCATCGACTTGTAGCTGGCAGCCGACAGCGGGAAGAACAGGCCCTTGATCAGCATGGTCAGCACGATGATCGAGAAGCCCCAGTTACCCAGCAGGCCGTGGATATGTTGCAGCAGCCAGAAGATCGGCTGGGCGATGAACCACAGGATGCCGTAGTCGACGGTCAGTTCCAGGCCTGGGGACAACTGCTTCAGTACGGACTGGATCTTCGGACCGGCGTAAAGAACGGCACTGACCTCGGCCTTCTGGCCTGGCGCCACGTTCAGCGAAGGACCGGTGTAGCCGATGATGTAATTGCCCTGGCTGTCCTTGCGGGTGCTTACGACATTGCTGTCGCCCTTGGCAGGAACCCAGGCGGTTACGAAGTAGTGTTGCAGCCAGGCCACCCAGCCACCCTGGACGGTTTCCTTCAGCGAGCCCTTGTCGATATCTTTCATCGACACTTTCTTGTACGGCTCCGAACTTGTCCACAGGGCGGCGCCCAGGTAGGTCGCGGTACCGGTGGCGGTGCTCGAGGACGGATCGGCGCTGGCGTCGCGCTTGAGCTGGGCGAACATCGCCCCCGACCATGGCTGGCCGCTTTCGTTGTCGATCAGGTAGGAAACGGTCACGTCATACAGGCCGCGCTTCAGGGTGAAACGCTTGATGTAGTTGACGCCGTTCGCGCTGAACTTCAGGTCGACGACCAGTTGGTCCTGACCGTCAGCCAGTTGATAACTTTTCTGCTCGGATGCGTACAGCGGACGACCTGCGGCATTCGAGTCCGGGCCGTTGGTACCGATCAGGCCGCTTTGTGCCAGGTAGATACGCTCGCCACCGTTGTCAAACAGCTGGAATGGAACGTCCGGATGATCCTGGCGACGTGGGTATTTCGGCAACTTGAGTTGCGCGACGTCACCACCTTTCGGATCGATGGCAAGTTCCAGCACATCCGTCTTGATCTGGATGAGGTCCTTGCTGACGGCCAGCGGTGCTTCGGCAGGAGCGCTGGTGTCATTGGTGGCTCGTGGAATGTCATCACTGGCGGCGGCATTGCTGCCGGTTGCGGTATCCGGCAGACCGGAAACGGTGGTGCTGGCAACATTCTGAGTCGGCAGGGCAGCCTGGCCGTAGTCCTGGTTCCATTTCAGAACCATGACGTAGGACACGATTGCCAGGGCGACGATCAGGATCGTGCGTTTGATATCCATGATTACTCGGCCATCGAAGAAGAACGGGAGGTAGGAATAGGTGGAACCGGGTCATAACCACCGGCATTCCACGGATGACAGCGACCTAAACGACGAAAGGTCAGCCAGCCACCGCGCAGGAGTCCATGAGTTTCGATGGCTTCGTACGCGTAGCAGGAACAACTGGGGTAGAAACGACAGTGACTGGCCATCAGGGGACTAATGGCATAGCGGTAAAACTGGATCGGAACGAGTGCCAGTTTACGCATCTGGACTGTCTACCCCTGCAGATTCGGTTTTGACTGCGGCAGCTGGTGCATTACGAACCAGGCGTTTCCACAGCTTACCGAAATGCTGAATCAATTCGGGGTTTTCTACGTCCCCCAAACCTTTGCGCGCGACGATAACAATGTCCCAGCCTGCCAGTAAATCCTGGTGCAGACGGAACGATTCGCGCATCACACGTTTGAGGCGATTGCGCTCAACGGAGAGCTTGACGCTCTTTTTACCGATAACCAGCCCCAGCCGGGGATGATCGAGGTCGTTGTTGCGCGCAAGGAGCAGGAGGTTTTTCCCCGGAACCTTGCCGGTAGGGGAGTCAAAGACCGCCTTGAAATGTCGTGGAGTAAGCAGACGCTTTTCCCGACTGAAGTCCTGACTCACCACCAAAGCCGGAATATCAAACCGACAGACGGGCACGACCTTTGGCGCGGCGGCGCGACAGGACGGCACGACCGTTCTTGGTTGCCATGCGAGCACGGAAACCGTGGGTGCGGGCGCGTTTGATAGTGCTGGGTTGGAAAGTACGTTTCATGGCGTTGCTACCTGGTTCGTCACAACGGGCCGGAATGGCCCCCGTTTTAAGAGATCGGCGATTCTAGAGAAAGCAAGCCTTCAGGTCAATTTCCAACCAGCTTTTCCTTCCTATAGGTATTTCTCGTTCCCGGGCTTGATCAACACGAGCTCAAGACATAGAAATAAAGAAGCGAATTATTTAAAGTTTTTCTGTAAAGCTTATAAAAGCTTAGCTCGCGAGCACCTGTGGATAACTGGCTTGAGGCCAGGAAACACCTACTGTACAGAGAATGACAACACGGTGGGGAAACGGTGCCCTGCCTGTGCTGCGCCGGCGAATAAGTTGTGTGTGGAAAGAGAGGTTATCCACAGGCGGGTTGTCCACAGACTTTCGATCACACTTGTGCAACGCCCTCAAGGGCTGTTATCCACAGGGCTTATTCACATACCGCTGGTCGCCTTGTTCACAGATAAGAGATTGATTCGCCGGGCTCTGCCTGCAATCGACGTGTGGATAAGTGCTCGGCCTGCCGGTACAATGGCCGCTTGTTTTTGCCTTACCGGCTTTCAACTTAGGGGATATCCGTGTCAGTGGAACTTTGGCAGCAGTGCGTGGAGCTTCTGCGTGATGAGCTGCCTGCCCAGCAATTCAACACCTGGATCCGTCCACTACAGGTCGAAGCCGAAGGCGACGAGTTGCGTGTCTATGCACCGAACCGTTTTGTGCTCGACTGGGTGAACGAAAAGTACCTGGGACGTTTGCTTGAGCTGCTGAACGAGCATGGCAACGGCATGGCGCCTGCCCTTTCCTTATTAATAGGCAGCAAACGCAGTTCGGCGCCGCGTGCTGCACCGAATGCTCCTCTGGCTGCCGCGGCTTCCCAGGCCCTGGCCGCCAGTGCGGCTGCCGCCGCGGCGGCTACACCGACTGCACCGGTGGCAACGCCGACCCCGCCAGCCGCCAGCCAGAAGGAAGTGGCGGAGGCCAGCGAAGAGCCGTCCCGCGACAGTTTCGATCCGATGGCCGGCGCCGCCGCGCAGCAGGCTCCGGTACGTGCCGAACAGCGCACGGTCCAGGTCGAGGGCGCACTCAAGCACACCAGTTACCTGAACCGTACCTTCACCTTCGAGAACTTCGTCGAGGGTAAGTCCAACCAGTTGGCCCGCGCTGCGGCGTGGCAGGTGGCGGACAACCCCAAGCACGGCTACAACCCGCTGTTCCTGTATGGTGGCGTCGGTCTCGGTAAGACCCACTTGATGCATGCTGTGGGTAACCATCTATTGAAGAAGAACCCGAATGCCAAGGTGGTCTACCTGCATTCGGAGCGTTTCGTCGCCGACATGGTCAAGGCGCTGCAGTTGAACGCCATCAACGAGTTCAAGCGCTTCTACCGTTCGGTGGACGCCCTGCTGATCGACGACATTCAGTTCTTCGCACGCAAGGAGCGTTCCCAGGAAGAGTTTTTCCACACCTTCAATGCCTTGCTCGAAGGCGGCCAGCAGGTGATTCTCACCAGTGACCGCTATCCCAAGGAAATCGAAGGCCTGGAAGAGCGCCTGAAGTCGCGTTTCGGCTGGGGCCTGACCGTTGCGGTGGAGCCGCCCGAGCTGGAAACCCGCGTGGCGATCCTGATGAAGAAGGCCGACCAGGCCAAGGTCGAACTGCCCCATGACGCGGCGTTCTTCATTGCCCAGCGTATTCGCTCCAACGTACGCGAACTCGAAGGCGCACTGAAGCGGGTGATCGCCCACTCGCACTTCATGGGGCGAGAGATCACCATCGAGCTGATCCGCGAATCGCTGAAGGACCTGCTGGCCCTGCAGGACAAGCTGGTGTCTGTGGATAACATCCAGCGGACCGTGGCCGAGTACTACAAGATCAAGATTTCCGATCTGCTGTCCAAGCGCCGTTCGCGCTCGGTCGCTCGTCCGCGTCAGGTCGCCATGGCCCTGTCCAAGGAACTGACCAACCACAGCCTGCCGGAAATCGGCGATGTGTTTGGTGGGCGCGACCACACCACTGTCTTGCACGCATGCCGCAAGATCAACGAACTAAAGGAATCCGACGCGGACATCCGCGAGGACTACAAGAACCTGCTGCGTACACTGACCACTTGAGAATTGCAGCGCAGCTTATTAAGGCAAGGGACTAGACCATGCATTTCACCATTCAACGCGAAGCCCTGTTGAAACCCCTGCAACTGGTCGCAGGCGTCGTCGAGCGCCGCCAGACCTTGCCGGTGCTCTCCAATGTGCTGCTGGTCGTCGAAGGCCAGCAACTGTCGCTGACCGGTACCGACCTCGAAGTCGAACTGGTCGGCCGCGTCCAGCTCGAAGAGCCTGCCGAACCCGGTGAGATCACCGTACCGGCGCGCAAGCTGATGGATATCTGCAAGAGCCTGCCGAACGATGCCCTGATCGACATCAAGGTCGACGAGCAGAAACTGGTGGTCAAGGCCGGCCGCAGCCGCTTCACCCTGTCGACCCTGCCTGCCAACGATTTCCCGACTGTGGAAGAAGGCCCGGGTTCGCTGACCTGCAGCCTGGAGCAAAGCAAGCTGCGTCGCCTGATCGAGCGCACCAGCTTCGCCATGGCCCAGCAGGACGTGCGCTACTATCTCAACGGCATGCTGCTGGAAGTGTCCGCCGGCGTGATCCGTGCCGTGGCCACCGACGGCCACCGCCTGGCGATGTGCTCCATGCAGGCCGACATCGGCCAGCAGGACCGTCACCAGGTGATTGTGCCGCGCAAGGGTATCCTGGAACTGGCCCGCCTGCTCACCGAGCCGGAAGGCAACGTCAGCATCGTGCTGGGTCAGCACCACATCCGCGCCACCACCGGTGAGTTCACCTTCACCTCCAAGCTGGTCGACGGCAAGTTCCCCGACTACGAGCGCGTCCTGCCAAAAGGCGGGGACAAGCTGGTACTGGGTGACCGCCAGGCACTGCGCGAAGCCTTCAGCCGTACCGCGATCCTGTCCAACGAGAAGTATCGCGGCATCCGTCTGCAACTGGCCAGTGGTCAATTGAAGATCCAGGCCAACAACCCCGAGCAGGAAGAGGCGGAAGAAGAAGTGGGCGTCGATTACAACGGCGGCTCCCTGGAAATCGGCTTCAACGTCAGCTACCTGCTGGACGTGCTGGGCGTGATGACCACCGAGCAGGTGCGCCTGATCCTGTCCGACTCCAACAGCAGTGCGCTGCTGCAGGAATCGGACAACGATGACTCGGCCTACGTCGTCATGCCGATGCGCCTGTAACCGTGCCCCTCCTTTATATGTTCAGCACACGCTAGATGTCCCTCAGCCGTGTTTCGGTCACCGCGGTGCGCAACCTGCACCCGGTGACCTTCTCCCCCTCCCCGCGTATCAATATCCTTTACGGCGCCAACGGCAGCGGCAAAACCAGCGTGCTGGAAGCCATCCACCTGCTGGGGCTGGCCCGTTCGTTCCGCAGCACCCGTCTGCTGCCGGTGATCCAGTACGAGCAGTTGGCCTGTACGGTGTTCGGCCACGTCGAACTGGCCGAGGGTGGGCAGAGCGCCTTGGGGATATCCCGCGATCGCCAGGGGGAATTCCAGATCCGCATCGACGGGCAGAATGCCAGGAGCGCCGCGCAGTTGGCGGAAATCCTGCCGCTGCAGTTGATCAACCCCGACAGCTTTCGTCTGTTGGAGGGGGCGCCGAAGATTCGTCGGCAGTTCCTCGACTGGGGAGTGTTCCACGTGGAACCGCGCTTCATGTCGACCTGGCAGCGCCTGCAGAAGGCCCTGCGGCAGCGGAACTCGTGGCTGCGGCATGGTACACTTGACGCCGCTTCGCAAGCGGCCTGGGACCGGGAACTGTGCCTGGCCAGTGCCGAAATCGATGAATACCGCCGCGCCTATATCAAAGCCTTGAAACCAGTCTTTGAGCAGACCTTGAGCGAACTAGTCGAACTCGAGGGGCTGACGCTGAGCTATTACCGTGGCTGGGACAAGGAAAAAGAGCTGAGCGCCGTGCTCGCCTCCTCCCTGCAGCGGGACCAGCAGATGGGCCATACCCAGGCTGGACCACAGCGAGCTGACTTGCGTCTTCGATTGGGCGCACACAACGCCGCAGACATTCTGTCGCGGGGGCAGCAGAAACTGGTGGTCTGCGCGTTGCGCATTGCCCAGGGACACCTGGTGAGTCAGGCCCGGCGCGGGCAATGTATTTATCTGGTGGATGACTTGCCGTCCGAACTGGACGACCAGCACCGCCGCGCACTATGTCGTTTGCTTGAAGAATTACGCTGCCAGGTGTTCATCACCTGTGTAGACCACGAATTACTGAGGGAAGGCTGGCAGACGGAAACGCCAGTTGCGCTGTTCCACGTGGAACAGGGCTGTATCACCCAGACCCACGACCATCGGGAGTGAAGGCATGAGCGAAGAAAATACGTACGACTCGAACAGCATCAAGGTGCTGAAAGGTTTGGATGCCGTACGCAAACGTCCCGGTATGTACATTGGCGACACCGATGATGGTAGCGGTCTGCACCACATGGTGTTCGAGGTGCTCGACAACTCCATCGACGAAGCGCTGGCTGGTTACTGCGACGACATCTGCGTCACTATCCACCCGGACGAGTCGATCTCCGTTCGCGACAACGGCCGCGGCATCCCGGTCGATGTACACAAGGAGGAAGGCGTCTCCGCAGCCGAAGTCATCATGACCGTGCTGCACGCTGGCGGTAAGTTCGACGACAACTCCTATAAGGTATCCGGCGGCCTGCACGGTGTGGGTGTGTCGGTGGTGAACGCCCTGTCCGAAGAGCTGGTTCTGACCGTCCGCCGTAGCGGCAAGATCTGGGAACAGACCTATGTCCACGGCGTACCCCAGGCACCGATGGCTATCGTTGGCGACAGCGAAACCACAGGTACCCAGATCCACTTCAAGGCTTCCGCCGAAACCTTCAAGAACATCCACTTCAGTTGGGACATCCTGGCCAAGCGGATTCGCGAGCTGTCCTTCCTCAACTCCGGCGTCGGCATCCTGCTGCGTGACGAGCGCACCGGCAAGGAAGAGATGTTCAAATACGAGGGTGGCCTGCGTGCCTTCGTTGAATACCTGAACACCAACAAGACCACGGTCAACCAGGTGTTCCACTTCAACATCCAGCGTGAAGACGGCATCGGCGTGGAAATCGCCCTGCAGTGGAACGACAGCTTCAACGAAAACCTGCTGTGCTTCACCAACAACATTCCTCAGCGTGATGGCGGTACCCACCTGGTGGGCTTCCGCTCCGCACTGACCCGTAACCTGAACAACTACATCGAACAGGAAGGTCTGGCGAAGAAGCACAAGGTCGCCACCACCGGTGACGATGCGCGTGAAGGCCTGACGGCGATCATCTCGGTCAAGGTGCCGGATCCGAAGTTCAGTTCCCAGACCAAGGACAAACTGGTGTCGTCCGAGGTCAAGGGTGCGGTCGAGCAGGAAATGGGCAAGTACTTCTCCGACTTCCTGCTGGAGAACCCCAACGAAGCCAAGCTGGTGGTCGGCAAGATGATCGATGCCGCTCGTGCCCGTGAAGCGGCGCGCAAGGCCCGTGAGATGACCCGCCGCAAAGGTGCGCTGGATATCGCCGGCCTGCCGGGCAAACTGGCTGACTGCCAGGAGAAGGACCCTGCCCTTTCCGAACTGTACCTGGTGGAGGGTGACTCCGCAGGCGGTTCCGCCAAGCAGGGTCGCAACCGTCGGACCCAGGCGATCCTGCCGCTCAAGGGCAAGATCCTCAACGTCGAGAAGGCTCGTTTCGACAAGATGATCTCGTCCCAGGAAGTGGGCACGCTGATCACCGCGTTGGGTTGTGGCATCGGTCGCGAAGAGTACAACATCGAGAAGCTGCGTTATCACAATATCATCATCATGACCGATGCTGACGTCGACGGTTCGCACATTCGTACCCTGCTGCTGACCTTCTTCTTCCGTCAGTTGCCGGAGCTGATCGAGCGCGGTTACATCTACATTGCCCAGCCACCGCTGTACAAGGTGAAGAAAGGCAAGCAGGAGCAGTACATCAAGGACGACGACGCCATGGAAGAATACATGACGCAGTCGGCTCTCGAAGACGCCAGCCTGCACCTGAATGAAGACGCGCCGGGTGTTTCCGGCGAGGCGCTGGAGCGTCTGGTCAATGACTTCCGCATGGTGATGAAGACCCTCAAGCGCCTGTCGCGTATCTATCCACAGGAGCTGACCGAGCACTTCATCTACCTGCCGGCGGTAAGCCTTGAGCAACTGGGCGATCATTCGGCGATGCAGGAATGGCTGGCCAAGTACGATGCCCGCCTGCGCCTGAGCGAGAAGTCCGGCCTGGTCTACAAGACCAGCCTGCGCGAAGACCGTGAGCGTAACGTCTGGCTGCCGGAGGTGGAACTGATCTCCCATGGCCTGTCGAGCTACGTCACCTTCAACCGCGACTTCTTCGGCAGCAACGACTACAAGACCGTGGTCACCCTGGGCGCGCAACTGAGCTCGCTGCTCGACGAGGGGGCCTACATCCAGCGTGGCGAACGCAAGAAAGCCGTGACCGAGTTCAAGGAAGCCCTGGACTGGCTGATGGCTGAAAGTACCAAGCGCCACACCATCCAGCGATACAAGGGGCTGGGTGAGATGAACCCGGATCAGCTGTGGGAAACCACCATGGATCCGACCGTTCGCCGGATGCTGAAAGTGACGATCGAAGACGCCATCGCGGCGGACCAGATCTTCAACACCCTGATGGGCGATGCGGTCGAACCACGCCGCGACTTCATCGAGAGCAATGCCCTGTCGGTGGCCAACCTGGACTTCTGATTCCCGGTGGCTCGCTGCTCAAGAAAGCCCGCGCAAGCGGGCTTTCTTATTGCCTCATTCGGCCAGCAACACCGCTTGTTCCTGGGCACACAGCGTCAACAGAAAATCCCACACCACCCGCAACCGCACCGACTTGTGCAACTCACGGCGGGTACTGATCCAGTAGCTGCGCTGGATCGTCTCCTGCGGCAGTACCCGCACCAGCTCCGGATCATCCTTGGCCATGTAGTTGGGCAACACCGCAATGCCCAGTCCGGCCCGGGCGGCGATCTGCTGGGCGACCACGCTGGTGCTGCGCAGGGTCACGTTCGGCGAGCGGCAGAAGTCGTCGAGGAACAGCAGCTCCTGGCTGAACAGCAGGTCATCCACATAGCCGATCCACTGGTGCTCCGAGAGATCGTCACGGGTTTCCAGGCGGGGCGCCCGGGCCAGGTAGGCCGGGCTGGCGTAGAGGGCCAGGCGGTAGTCGGTGAGCTTGCGGGTGATCAGCATGTCGGCGTGGGGGCGGTCCAGATGGATGCTGATCTCGGCCTCGCGGTTGAGGATGCTGACGAAGCGCGGTACGGCCACCAGTTCTACCTCCAGCCCCGGATAGCGCTCGAACAGCGCCCCCAGGCGCGAAGTGAGAAACATGATGCCGATGCCTTCGGTGACCCCCAGGCGGATCTTGCCCAGCGGCGCGATGGCCTGGGTGATCTCTTCCTGGGCCAGCAGTGCCACGTTTTCCATGGCTTCGGCATGCTTGAGCAGGGCCTGGCCGGCGGGGGTCAGCTCGTAGCCCTGGGCATGCTGGACGAACAGCGCGGTGCCAAGGCTCTGCTCGATGGTCTCGATATGCCGGGCCACGGTGCTGTGGGTGGTATTCAACCGCTTGGCCGCGGTCAGCAGGCGGCCGCTGCGCTGCAGTTCGAGAAAAAAACGCAGATCGTTCCAGTCAAACATTGAGCTTCCTTGTGAATCGTGGGGTTCACCTGCCTGCTTGAAAACGCACAGCACTTGCGCAAAAACGAAGGTTTTCATCCCGAAACTAATCAATAACATGGGCTGATACAAGAACAATAAAGGCGAGGTCCTCATGGCATCTGCCCATTTGCCTTATGACTACGTGATCGTCGGTGCCGGGCCAGCTGGCTGCGTGCTGGCCAATCGGCTGTCCGCCGACCCGAGCAACAACGTGCTGCTGCTCGAAGCCGGTGGCCGGGACAACTACCCGTGGATCCACATCCCCGTCGGCTATCTGTTCTGCATCGGCAACCCACGCACCGACTGGTGCTTCAAGACCGAATCGCAACCCGGCCTGCAGGGCCGCAGCCTGAGTTATCCTCGGGGCAAGGTGCTCGGTGGCTGTTCCTCGATCAATGGCATGATCTATATGCGTGGCCAGGCCCACGACTATGACCGCTGGGCCGAACAGGGCAATCCGGGCTGGGCCTGGAAGGACCTGTTGCCGCTGTTCAAGCACAGCGAAAATCACTTCGGCGGTAGTGGGGAGTTCCACAGCGACACCGGTGAGTGGCGGGTGGAACAGCAGCGTTATTCCTGGCCGATTCTCGATGCGTTCCGTGAGGCGGCTGCTGAAAACGGTATCGCCAGTGTCAGTGATTTCAATACGGGGGATAATGAGGGCTGTGGATACTTTCAGGTCAACCAGCGCTCCGGGGTACGCTGGAATTCGGCCAAGGCGTTCCTGCGGCCGGTACTCAAGCGCCCCAACCTGACCGTCCTCACCGGCGTACAGGTCGACCGGGTCAACTTGGAAAAAGGTCGGGCAACGTCGGTGCTGGCGCGCTGGCAAGGCGAAGAACATCTGTTCCCGGCCCGTCGGGAAATCATCCTGTGTGCCGGTTCGGTCGGTTCGCCGGGGATTCTGCAACGTTCCGGGATCGGCCCGCGACCGCTGCTGGAGAGCCTGGGGATCGGCGTGTGCCACGAACTGCCGGGGGTCGGCGGCAACCTGCAGGATCACCTGCAATTGCGGCTGATCTACAAGCTCAGCAATGCCCGGACCCTCAACCAGATGGCCAATAGCTTGTGGGGCAAGGCCGGCATGGGCCTGCGATATCTCTACGACCGCAGTGGTCCGTTGGCGATGGCGCCGAGTCAACTGGGCGCGTTCGTGAAGTCGAGCCCGGAGCAGACGTCGGCGAACCTGCAATACCACGTGCAGCCGCTGTCGCTGGAGCGCTTTGGCGAGCCGCTGCATCGCTTTCCGGCGTTCACTGCTTCGGTGTGCAATCTGCGTCCGCAGAGCCGCGGGCGCATCGACATCCGTTCGGCCGATCCGGGCGCTGCTCCGCTGATCGACCCCAATTACCTCAGTGACCCCGAGGACCTGAAGGTCGCCGCCGAGGCGATTCGCCTGACCCGACGCATTGTCGCCTCCCCTGCCCTGCGCCGCTTTGCCCCCGAGGAGTACCTGCCCGGCCCGGCCTTGCAAAGCGAGGAACAGCTGCACGAAGCGGCGGCGAAGATCGGCACCACCATCTTTCACCCGGTGGGTACCTGTCGCATGGGCCACGGTGTGCAGGACGTCGTCGATGCCCGCTTGCGGGTGCATGGGGTACCGGGCCTGCGAGTGGCCGATGCCTCGATCATGCCGCAGATCACCTCGGGCAATACCTGTTCGCCCACGGTGATGATTGCCGAGAAGGCGGCGCAGATGATCCTGGCAGATGTCCGGACGCCTGCGGCGGAGTTATCCACAATCCTGTAGGAGCAGGCGGTGCGGATTGCGCTGTTCAGGCGGATGACAGGAGCGGTCAAAAGAAAGATCGGTAACGAGCAAGACACGGACTCCGGTGGCAGTCAGCCGGAGTCCACAGTGGAACAACAAGAATAATCACTGTGGCCCACGAGGCCGAGGACATCACTCATGTCGGACTACATCCAGCAACAGTCGGCGTCTGTCTCTGCCAGCAGCGGCAAGGAAGAGCGCCGGATCATTTTTGCGTCATCCCTCGGGACGGTTTTCGAGTGGTATGACTTTTTTCTCTACGGTGCCCTGGCCGCCGTCATCAGCAAGCAGTTCTTCGCCGGGGTCAACGACACCACGGCGTTCATCTTCGCCCTGATGGCCTTCGCCGCCGGCTTCCTGGTGCGGCCCTTCGGTGCGCTGGTGTTCGGCCGGCTGGGGGACATGATCGGCCGCAAGTACACCTTTCTCATGACCATCGTACTGATGGGGCTGTCGACCTTCGCCGTCGGCCTGCTGCCGACCTACGCCAGTATCGGCATCGCCGCGCCGATCATCCTCGTGTTGCTGCGCATGCTTCAGGGGTTGGCGCTGGGAGGCGAGTACGGGGGTGCCGCCACTTATGTGGCCGAACACGCGCCCACTGGGAAACGCGGTTTCCACACCGGCTGGATCCAGTCCACGGCCACCCTCGGCCTGTTGCTGTCGCTGCTGGTGGTCCTGGCCAGCCGCTACATCAGCGGTGACCAGTTCGAAACCTGGGGCTGGCGGCTGCCGTTCCTGCTGTCGATCGTCCTGCTGGCTATTTCCACCTGGATTCGCATGAGCATGCACGAGTCACCGGCCTTCGTGAAAATGAAGGCCCAGGGCAAGGCCAGTCATTCACCGATCCGTGAGTCCTTCGGCTCCTGGCAGAACCTGAAGATCGTTCTCACCGCCCTCTTCAGTATCAATGCCGGGCAGGCGGTGACCTTCTACACCGCGCAGTTCTATGTCCTGTTCTTCATGACCCAGATGCTCAAGATGGACCCGGGCCAGGCCAACACCCTGCTGATCATCAGCGTGGTGATCGGTGCGCCGTTCTTCGTGCTGTTCGGCTGGCTTTCGGACAAGGTCGGGCGCAAGCCGATCCTGATGATGGGCCTGCTGCTGGCGACGGTCTGCTACTTCCCGCTGTTCAAGGCCCTCAGCCATTACGCCAACCCACAGATCGATGCCGCCAGCCGGCAGGCACCGATCGTGGTGACGGCCGACCCGGCCGGCTGCACCTTCCAGTTTGACCCGGTGGGCAAGGCGCGTTTCGACAGCCCCTGCGACAAGGTCAAGACCTTCCTGGTCAAGCAGGGCCTGCCCTACAGTTCCCAGTCGGCTGCAGCGGGCAGCGAGGTGACGGTCACCGTGGGCGCGCAGAAGATCAACGGCTTCGACGAGGCGGCCATGCGCGCGGCGATCGGCCAGGCCGGCTACCCGGCCAAGGCCGAGGCCGCGACGGTGAACCAGCCGATGGTGGTGTTGCTGATCGTGCTGCTGATCCTGATCGCGACCATGACCTACGGTCCGCTGGCGGCGGTGATGGTCGAACTGTTCCCGACCCGGATCCGCTACACCTCCATGTCCCTGCCCTACCATATCGGTAACGGCTGGTTCGGTGGCTTCCTGCCGACCGTGTCGTTCGCCCTGGTGGTCTACACCGGGGATATCTTCTATGGCCTCTGGTATCCGGTGCTGATCACCGGCGTGAGCCTGGTGGTCGGGCTGTTCTGCCTGAAAGAAACCCGGGATGTGGATATCGACAAGGTCTGAGAGATTCGCAGGCATGAAAAAACCGGCATGAAAGCCGGTTTTTTTATTGCTCGAAAAAACTTATGCACGATTTACATTGAATAGTCATACAGAGAAATAAGTATATAAATCATCTACTTACGTGGCTATTTCAAGAAATATCAAAATCTTGTGCACAAGTTATCCACAGATCGGTCAGGCGGCGCTGGGTGCTTCGGCAGCCGCTACCGGCGGCAGTGAACCCATCTCACGCTGGGCGTTCTCGTTCCAGGCCTGGACCCGCTCGTTCAGGTCGGCAATGGCCCGTGGGCCGGTGCCTTCGGCGTACATCGGGGCGCCGATCACCACGGTGATGGTGCCCGGTTTCTTCGCCCAACCGGTCTTCGGCCAGAATTTGCCGGCATTGTGGGCTACCGGCAGCACGGGCAGCTCGGCATTCACCGCCAGCGCCGTACCGCCGCGGGAAAACTTGCCGATGGTACCGTAGGGCACGCGAGTGCCCTCCGGAAAGATCAGCACCCAGGTGTGGTCCTTGAGCAACTCATCGCCCTTTTTCGCCACGTGCTTGAGCGCTTCCTTCGGGTTGTCCCGGTCGATGGCGATCGGCCGCAGCATGGCCATGGCCCAGCCGAAGAACGGCACGTAGAGCAACTCACGCTTGAGCACCTGGCTCAAGGGCGAGAAATAGGCCGACAGGAAGAACGTTTCCCAGGTGCTCTGGTGGTTCGACAGAATCACGCAGGGCCGCTCGGGAACGTTGTGTGCACCTTGCACCTCGACCCGGATATTCAGGAATACCTTGGTCAGCCACAGCGCGCAGCGGCACCAGTACACGTTGATGAAGCGATAGCGCGCCTTGAACGGCAGGAACGGCGCGACGAAAAAGCTCAGGGAGCACCACAGCAGCGAACTGGTGCCCAGCAGCAGGTAAAAGAAAAAGGTTCTGATGGCCTGCAGGATCGACATAGCGACATTTACCGTTGCGGGCATTGCCCGCCTGTTAATAAGTGAACCCCTGAACAGTCCTTGATCAGGAAGTCAGAAAGGCGCTAGTTGTGGATAAGCTCAGCCGCGACGGCCGCCAGATCGTCAAAGATCAGCGTGCCCACCGGCAGGGTTTTCCCCAGGGTCTTTTCGCCCTTGCCGGTCTTTACCAGAACGGGCTGGCAATCGACGGCGCTGGCGGCCTCCAGGTCACCGAGGCTGTCGCCGACAAACCATAGCCTAGCCAGTTCAACGCCATAATGCGCGGCGATGGTCCTGAGCATGCCCGGCTTGGGCTTGCGGCAATCGCAGCCCTCGTCCGGCCCATGAGGGCAATACACCACCAGCCCGAGCTCGCCACCCTGTTGCGCCACCAGCGAGCGCAGGCGCTCGTGCATGGCGTCCAGGGTCGCGAGGTCGTAGTAGCCGCGGGCGATGCCGGACTGGTTGGTCGCCACGGCGACCGTCCAGCCCGCCCTGCTCAACTGCGCGATGGCTTCGATCGACCCGGGGATCGGAATCCACTCCTCCACCGACTTGATGTAGGCGTCGGAGTCCTGGTTGATCACCCCGTCGCGATCGAGTATCAGCAGCTTCAAGTCGCGTCCTCAGCCTAGCAGCGAAATGTCGGCGATGTTGAGGAACAACCCGCGCAGACGTGCAAGCAAGGCGTAGCGGTTCTTGCGCACGTCTTCGTTCTCGGCGTTGACCATGACCGCTTCGAAGAAGGCATCGACGGATTCGCGCAGGGCGGCCAGGCGTGCCAGTGCCTCGGCATACTCGCGTTTCTCCATCAGCGGCTGGACGTCCTTGTCGGCTTGCTGGATGGCCGAGTGCATGGAGAACTCTTTCGCATTGTCGAAGTACTTCGGATCGACTGTCGAGAAAATGGTCGGTTCGGCCTTGCTGATCAGGTTCGATACACGCTTGTTCACCGCGGCCAGGGCTGCGGCTTCCGGCAACTGACGGAACTTCTGCACCGCCTGGACGCGCTGGTCGAAGTCCAGGGCCGAGCCCGGCTTCAGGGCACGCACCGACAGGTAGGTGGCGACGTCGATGCCTTCGTCCTCGTAACGGGCACGCAGGCGGTCGAAGATGAACTCCAGCACCTGGTCGGAGAGGCCCGCGGCCTTGACCTTGGCTCCGTACGCGTTGACCGCGAAGGCCACGGTCTCGATCAGGTCGAGGTCGAGTTTCTTGTCGATCAGGATGCGCAGCACGCCCAGGGCGGCACGGCGCAGGGCGTAGGGGTCCTTGCTGCCGGTCGGCAGCATGCCGATACCGAAGATCCCGACCAGGGTGTCGAGCTTGTCGGCGATCGCCACCGCGGCACCGGTCAGGGTGCTTGGCAGTTCGGCGGCACCGGCACCACGTGGCATGTACTGCTCGTTCAGGGCCAGGGCAACGTCTTCCGGCTCGCCGTCATTGAGGGCGTAGTAGTAACCGGCGATACCTTGCATTTCCGGGAACTCGCCGACCATCTCGGTGGCCAGGTCGCACTTGGACAACAGGCCTGCCCGGGCCGCACGCTGGGCGTCGCCGCCGATGCGCGGGGCGATGAACGCGGCCAGCTTCGAGACACGCTCGGCCTTGTCGTAGACGCTGCCCAGCTTCTCCTGGAACACCACGTTCTGCAGGCGCAGGTTGAAATCCTGCAGCGGCTGCTTCTTGTCCTGCTTGAAGAAGAACTCGGCGTCGGTCAGGCGTGGGCGCACGACCTTCTCGTTACCGGCGATGATCTGCTTCGGATCCTTGCTCTCGATGTTGGCCACGGTGATGAAGCGCGGCAGCAGCTTGCCATCGACGTCCAGCAGGCAGAAGTACTTCTGGTTGTCCTGCATGGTGGTGATCAGGGCTTCCTGTGGCACTTCGAGGAAACGTTCCTCGAACGAGCACACCAGCGGTACCGGCCACTCCACCAGTGCCGTCACTTCGTCGAGCAGGTCCGGCGGCATGATCGCCGTGCCTTCCTGCATCGTTGCAAGCTCGGTGGTGCGCTTGCTGATCAGCTCGCGACGCTCGTTGGCGTCGGCCAGCACGTAGGCGGCACGCAGGTCGTCGAGGTAGCTGGCCGGCGAGCCGATACGGACGTTTTCCGGGTGGTGGAAACGGTGGCCACGGGACTCGCGACCGGCCTTCTGGGCGAGGATGGTGCAGTCGATGACCTGGTCACCGAGCAGCATCACCAGCCACTGGGTCGGACGCACGAACTCTTCCTTGCGCGCGGCCCAGCGCATGCGCTTGGGAATCGGCAGGTCGTTCAGCGAGTCCTCGACGATGGTCGGCAGCAGGCTGGCGGTCGGTTTGCCCGGAATGTTCTGGCTGTAGCGCAGCTTCGGCCCGCTCTGGTCGATCTCGCTCAGCTCGACGCCGCACTTCTTGGCGAAGCCCAGGGCGGCCTGGGTCGGGTTGCCCTCGGCATCGAAGGCGGCCTGGCGTGGCGGGCCGTCGAGGTTGATGCTGCGGTCCGGCTGCTGGGTCTGCAGTTGCTTGAGCACCACCGCCAGGCGGCGTGGCGCGGCGTAGACCTGCTTGGCTTCGAAGCTCAGGCCGGCGGCCTGCAGGCCTTTCTCGATACCGGCCAGGAACGCCTCGGCCAGGGTATTGAGGGCCTTGGGTGGCAGTTCTTCAGTGCCCAGTTCTACCAGAAAATCTTGCGCACTCATTGTGCCGCCTCCAACTTAGCCAACACTTCATCACGCAGGTCCGGGGTTGCCATCGGGAAGCCCAGCTTGGCACGTGCCAGCAGGTAGGCTTGGGCGACGGAACGCGCCAGGGTGCGCACACGCAGGATGTACTGCTGACGCGCGGTCACCGAGATGGCCCGGCGTGCATCCAGCAGGTTGAAGGTGTGCGAGGCCTTGAGGACCATTTCATAGCTCGGCAACGGCAGCGGCTCATCCAGCTCGATCAGGCGCTTGGCTTCGCTTTCATAGAAATCGAACAGTTCGAACAGCTTCTCGACGTTGGCGTGTTCGAAGTTGTAGGTCGACTGCTCCACCTCGTTCTGGTGGAACACGTCGCCGTAGGTCACCTTGCCGAACGGACCGTCGGCCCAGACCAGGTCGTAGACCGAATCGACGCCCTGCAGGTACATCGCCAGGCGCTCGAGGCCGTAGGTGATTTCGCCGGTGACCGGGTAGCACTCGATGCCGCCGGCCTGCTGGAAGTAGGTGAACTGGGTGACTTCCATGCCGTTGAGCCAGACTTCCCAGCCCAGGCCCCAGGCGCCGAGGGTCGGCGATTCCCAGTTGTCCTCGACGAAGCGGATGTCGTGCACCAGCGGGTCCAGGCCGACGGCCTTGAGCGAGCCCAGGTACAGCTCCTGGAAGTTGTCAGGGTTGGGCTTGAGCACCACCTGGAACTGGTAGTAGTGCTGCAGGCGGTTCGGGTTCTCGCCGTAGCGGCCGTCAGTCGGGCGACGGCTGGGCTGTACGTAGGCGGCGTTCCAGGTTTCCGGGCCGATGGCGCGCAGGAACGTGGCGGTATGGAAAGTCCCGGCGCCTACTTCCATATCGTAGGGCTGAAGTACCACACAACCTTGCTCGGCCCAGTATTGCTGGAGGGCGAGAATCAAGTCTTGGAAGGTACGCACGGCTGGCGTAGGCTGGCTCACGAAATTCACCTGTTACTTGGGCTGCGATTCAAAAGGCGGGAGTATACCCGATTAGGTCGCGCCTCCGCCTCCCTGGAGCCTTATGCCACGCTGCTTTTGGTGCAACGACGATCCCCTGTACATGGACTACCACGATCGGGAGTGGGGCGTACCGCTGCGCGATGGGCAGCGACTGTTCGAGTTGCTTTTGCTCGAAGGGTTCCAGGCCGGGCTTTCGTGGATCACCATCCTGAAAAAACGCGAGCACTACCGTAAGGTTCTGTTCGGTTTCGATGTGCGGAAAGTCGCCGACATGAGCGATGACTACCTGCAAACCCTGCTGCTCGATCCGGGGATCGTGCGCAACCGCCTGAAGCTCGAGGCGGCGCGGCGCAATGCTCGCGCCTGGCTCCAGCTGGAGGACCCGGTGACGCTGCTCTGGTCCTTCGTCGGCGGCGTGCCGCAGATCCACCATTTCCGCGATCGCAGCGAGGTACCGGCCGTCACGCCCGAGGCCGAGGCCATGAGCAAGGCGCTGAAGAAGCTCGGCTTCGGCTTCGTCGGCCCGACCATCTGCTACGCGTTCATGCAGGCCTCGGGCATGGTCATGGACCACACCACCGATTGTGATAGCTATGCCGCGCTGGCCGCGCCACGGCTACAATAGCCGGCTGACGATTAGCCAAGCACACCGGGAGTGACCTGTGGAAAAGTTTAAAGGCGCCATGCTGGTGGGGGCGTTGCGGTTGTTCGCGATGCTGCCCTGGCGTGCCGTGCAGCGTGTCGGCTCGGCCATCGGCTGGGTGATGTGGAAGCTGCCCAACCGTTCCCGCGACGTGGTGCGGATCAACCTGGCCAAGTGTTTTCCCGAACTCGATCCGGTCGCTCGCGAACAACTGGTCGGACAGAGCCTCAAGGATATCGGCAAGTCCCTGACCGAAAGCGCCTGTGCCTGGATCTGGCCGGCCGAGCGCTCGATCGCGCTGGTGCGCGAGGTCGAAGGCCTCGATGTGCTGAAGGAGGCGCTGGCCTCGGGCAAGGGCGTGGTCGGCATCACCAGCCACCTGGGCAACTGGGAAGTGCTCAATCACTTCTACTGCAGCCAGTGCAAACCGATCATTTTCTACCGTCCGCCCAAGCTCAAGGCGGTCGACGAACTGCTGCGCAAGCAGCGGGTGCAGTTGGGCAACCGCGTGGCGGCCTCGACCAAGGAAGGCATCCTCAGCGTCATCAAGGAAGTGCGCAAGGGCGGCTCGGTGGGCATCCCCGCCGACCCGGAGCCGGCCGAGTCCGCCGGGGTGTTCGTGCCGTTCCTCGGTACCCGGGCCCTGACCAGCAAGTTCGTGCCGAACATGCTCGCCGGCGGCAAGGCGGTCGGGGTGTTCCTGCACGCGCTGCGCCTGCCCGATGGTTCGGGCTTCAAGGTGATCCTCGAAGCGGCGCCAGAGGAGATGTACAGCACCGATGCCGAAGTCTCGGCCGCGGCCATGAGCAAGGTGGTCGAGCGCTACGTGCGGGCCTATCCGAGCCAGTACATGTGGAGCATGAAACGCTTCAAGAAGCGTCCGGCGGGTGAGCAGCGCTGGTACTGAAACAACTTATCGGTGGGGTCTGTGGATAAAATCGTCGATGATTTATCCACAGCGGTTTATCCAAGGGCGCATCAGATGTCCGAGAACAAGAACTATCTGCGCATCAAGATCCAGCACCCGAGCATAGGCGAATGCCTGGGGCATACGCGCAATCTGTCCAGCCAGGGTGTCTACGTGCAGCATCCGGGGTTGTCGCGACTGCCCACCGGGGCGGTGGTCTACGGCCAGGTGCAGGACCTGCCGGTGGCCGCGCCGCGCATTCGCATGGAAGTGATCCGGGTCGACGCCGAAGGCATCGGCCTGCGCTTCATCGATCTTTGAGCGCAGCCTTCTCCAGCTTCTTCAGGAACACCGTCATTTCCTTTTCCGCCTGCTTGTCGCCATGGGCACGGGCGGCTTCCAGGCCGTGTTCCCAGGCCTGCCTCGCGGCGACCATGTCCCCGGTGCCCTGATGGGCCTTGCCCAGCAGCTTCCAGGCGGCCGAGTACTTGGGGTCGAGGGCGACGCAGCGCTGCAGGTGTTCGGCGGCGCGGGCGTGGTCGCCGAGATCCAGGTAACCCTTGCCCAGGCCGAAGCGCAGCAGCGGGTTATCCACACCCTTGGCGAGCATCTTCTCCAGTGATTCGAGCATGAGGCAGGTCCTTTCCGTGTTGTCGCAATATCTCAGAAAAAGCTCAGGCCGACATGGAAGAGCTTCTCCACATCGCGGATGTGCTTCTTATCCACAAGGAACAGGATGACATGGTCGCCGGCCTGGATCACCGTGTCGTCGTGGGCGATCAGCACTTCCTCGTCGCGGATGATCGCGCCGATAGTGGTGCCCGGCGGCAGTGCGATGTCCTCGATGGCCCGGCCGATCACCTTGCTCGACTTCATGTCGCCATGGGCGATCGCCTCGATGGCCTCCGCCGCACCCCGGCGCAGCGAGTGCACGCTGACGATATCGCCACGGCGTACGTGGGCCAGCAGGGTGCCGATGGTCGCCAGTTGCGGGCTGATGGCGATGTCGATATCGCCGCCCTGGATCAGGTCGACGTAGGCCGGGTTGTTGATGATGGTCATGACCTTCTTCGCACCCATCCGCTTGGCCAGCAGCGAGGACATGATGTTGGCCTCGTCGTCGTTGGTCAGCGCCAGGAACAGGTCGGCATCGTTGATGTTCTCTTCCATCAGCAGGTCGCGGTCCGAGGCGCTGCCCTGCAGCACCACGGTGCTGTCGAGGGTGTCGGACAACTGCCGGCAACGGGCGGCGCTCATCTCGATGATCTTCACCTGGTAGCGGCTTTCGATCGCCTCGGCCAGGCGCTCGCCGATCTGCCCGCCGCCGGCGATGACGATGCGCTTGTTGCTCTCGTCGAGCCGGCGCATCTCGCTCATCACCGCGCGAATGTGCGCCTTGGCGGCGATGAAGAACACTTCGTCGTCGGCCTCGATCACCGTATCGCCGCGAGGCATGATTGGCCGGTCGCGGCGGAAGATCGCCGCCACGCGGGTGTCGGCATTCGGCATGTGCTCGCGCAGTTGGCGCAGTTGCTGGCCCACCAGCGGGCCGCCGTAGTAGGCCCTGATCGCCACCAGCTGGGCCTTGCCCTCGGCGAAGTCGATCACCTGCAGGGCGCCGGGGGTTTCGATCAGGCGCTTGATGTAGTTGGTGACCACCTGTTCCGGGCTGATCAGCACGTCCACCGGGATCGCGTCGTTGTCGAACAGCTCGGTGCGGGTCAGGTAGGCCGACTCGCGTACCCGGGCGATCTTGGTCGGGGTGTGGAACAGCGTATGGGCCACCTGGCAGGCGACCATGTTGGTCTCGTCGCTGTTGGTCACCGCCACCAGCATGTCGGCATCGTCCGCGCCGGCCTGGCGCAGGATCGTCGGAAACGAGGCGCGGCCCTGCACGGTACGGATGTCCAGGCGGTCGCCGAGGTCGCGCAGGCGCTCGCCATCGGTGTCGACCACGGTGATGTCGTTGGCTTCGCTGGCCAGGTGTTCGGCCAGCGTCCCGCCGACCTGTCCTGCGCCGAGAATGATGATTTTCATCGGGTAGCAGCTCCGTTTCGACCCGGTCAGCCGCGCGCGGCCGCGATCTTGATCAGTTTGGCGTAATAGAAACCATCATGGCCGCCTTCCTGCGCCAGCAGTTGCCGGCCATGGGGTTGCCTGACGCCGAAGCTGCCGGGGATATCCAGCTCGCGGGCACCGGAGGTGCGGGCCAAGAACGCCTCGATCACCTCGGTGTTTTCCGTCGGCAGGGTCGAGCAGGTGGCGTAGAGCAGGATGCCGCCGACTTCCAGAGTGGCCCACATGGCGTCCAGCAGCTCACCCTGCAGGCTGGCCAGCGCGGCGATGTCGTCTGCCTGGCGGGTCAGCTTGATGTCCGGATGGCGGCGGATCACGCCGGTGGCCGAGCAGGGCGCGTCGAGCAGGATGCGCTGGAACGGCTTGCCATCCCACCAACTGGCGGTGTCGCGACCATCGGCGGCGATCAGTTCGGCCTCCAGCCCCAGGCGGTCGAGGTTCTCGCGTACCCGCAGCAGGCGCTTGGCCTCCAGGTCGACAGCGACCACCCCGGCCAGTTGCGGCTGGGCTTCGAGGATATGGCAGGTCTTGCCGCCCGGCGCGCAGCAGGCGTCGAGCACCCGCTGGCCGGGAGCCAGGTCCAGCAGGTCGGCGGCCAGTTGCGCGGCTTCGTCCTGGACGCTGATCCAGCCTTCGGCAAAGCCCGGCAGGTTGCGCACATCGCAGGCTTCGTCGAGGACGATGCCGTCGCGGCTGTAGTCGCACGGCCGGGCCGCAACGGCGGCGTCACTCAGCAGCCTGAGGTAGGCGTCGCGGCTGTGATGGCGGCGGTTGACCCGCAGGATCATCGGCGGATGGGCGTTGTTCGCCGCACAGATGGCTTCCCACTGCTCGGGCCAGAAGGCTTTCAGCGACTTCTGCAGCCAGCGCGGGTGGGCGGTACGCACCACCGGGTCGCGCTCCAGCTCGGCCAGCAGCTCGGTGCTTTCGCGCTGGGCGCGGCGCAACACGGCGTTGAGCAGGCCCTTGGCCCAGGGTTTCTTCAGCTTGTCGGCGCAACCGACGGTTTCGCCGATGGCGGCGTGGGCCGGGATGCGCGTATAGAGCAACTGGTAGAGGCCCACCAGCAACAACGCCTCGACATCGGTATCGGCGGCCTTGAAGGGCTTCTGCAGCAGCCTGGCCGCCAGCGCCGCCAGCCGTGGCTGCCAGCGGGCGGCGCCGAACGCCAGGTCCTGGGTCAGGCCGCGATCGCGGGCCTCGACCTTGTCCAGTTGCGCCGGCAGCGAACTGTTGAGCGAGGCCTTGCCGCTGAGCACGGCGGCCAGGGCCTTGGCGGCGGCCAGGCGCGGGTTCATTGGCCGAGTACCGTACCGAGGGCGAATTTCTCCCGGCGGCTGTTGAACAGGTCGCTGAAGTTCAGCGCCTTGCCGCCGGGCAGTTGCAGGCGGGTCAGGCACAACGCGCCGTTACCGGTGGCGACGATCAGGCCGTCCTTGCTCGCGGCGAGAATTTCGCCCGGCTGGCCCTGCCCCTCGGCGGTGCGGGCGGCCAGTACTTTCAGGGCTTCGCCATCGAGGCTGCTGTGGCAGATCGGCCACGGGTTGAACGCGCGGATCAGCCGCTCCAGCTCGACGGCCGGGCGCTGCCAGTCGATGCGCGCCTCGTCCTTGTTCAGTTTGTGGGCGTAGGTCGCCAGGCTGTCGTCCTGCACCTCGCCGACCAGCGTGCCGGCAGCCAGTTCGGCGATGGCCTGGATGACCGCGGGTGGGCCGAGTTCGGCCAGGCGGTCATGCAGGCTGCCGCCGGTGTCCTCGGCGCTGATCGGGGTGACGGTCTTGAGCAGCATCGGCCCGGTGTCCAGGCCGGCTTCCATGCGCATCACGGTGACGCCACTTTCCGCGTCTCCGGCTTCCACCGCCCGTTGGATCGGTGCCGCACCGCGCCAGCGCGGCAGCAGCGAGGCGTGGCTGTTGATGCAGCCCAGGCGCGGAATATCCAGCACCACCTGCGGCAGGATCAGGCCATAGGCGACCACCACCATCAGGTCCGGTTTGAGCGCCGCCAGTTCGGCCTGGGCGTCGGCGTTGCGCAGGGTCGGCGGTTGCAGGACGCTGATGCCGTGCTCCAGCGCCAACTGCTTGACCGGGCTGGGCATCAGCTTCTGCCCGCGCCCGGCCGGCCGGTCCGGCTGGGTGTAGACCGCGACGATCTCATGGGGGCTGTCGAGCAGGGCCTTGAGGTGTTCGGCGGCGAATTCGGGAGTGCCGGCAAAGACGATGCGCAGTGGCTCAGTCATGGGAGGGCTCGCTTGAGAGAGGACAGGACATTATGAATGCCACTTTCTGTAGGAGCAGGGCTTGCCCGCGAATGGCCCTTGAGAGCGCTAAAAGCTTCGCGGGCAAGCCCGGCTCCTACAGGACAGAGTCGGTGGGGGGATCAGGCGTTCTGGCGGTGCTGCTTTTCCAGCTTCTTCTTGATCCGGTCGCGCTTGAGCGTGGACAGGTAATCGACGAACAGCTTGCCGTTGAGGTGGTCGCATTCGTGCTGGATGCACACCGCCAGCAGGCCATCGGCTTCCAGTTCGAACGGCTTGCCGTCGCGGTCCAGTGCCTTGATGCGCACGCGGGTCGGGCGGTCGACGTTTTCGTAGAAACCCGGTACCGACAGGCAGCCTTCCTGGTACTGGTCCTTCTCTTCGGTCAGCGGCTCGAACTCGGGGTTGATGAACACCCGTGGCTCGCTGCGATCCTCGCTCAGGTCCATGACCACGATACGCTGGTGCACGTTGACCTGGGTCGCGGCTAGGCCGATGCCCGGGGCTTCGTACATGGTTTCAAACATGTCATCGATCAGTTGCCGAACCTTGTCGTCCACCTCGGCCACGGGTTTGGCGATGGTGCGCAGGCGCGGATCTGGGAATTCGAGGATGTTTAAAATGGCCATAGGCGTATTTGCTGCACATGTGAGGTAAAGTCAGAGACGGCTGCCGAAACATCCCGGCGGGATCGGCTACCGTTGTAAAACGTTCTCCCTGGGAGCGAGCCGCGGGGGCTCTGGCGTTTCACGCGAAGACACATGATAAAGGGATTCACTGCATGAGGAAAACACTACTCGCCCTGCTGCTGGCCTTTACCGGTGTCGCGCAGGCGCAAGTGCAACTCAAGGATGGTTATCCACAGCGCTACACCGTGGTGCGCGGCGATACGCTGTGGGATATTTCCGGAAAGTTTCTTCGCGAGCCCTGGCAGTGGCCGCAGATCTGGCACGCCAACCCGCAGATCGCCAACCCCGACCTGATCTACCCCGGCGACACCCTGACCCTGCAGTTCGTCGACGGCCAGCCGCGGCTGGTGGTCGAGCGCGGTGCGTCGCGCGGCACCATCAAGCTGTCGCCACAGGTGCGCCGCTCGGCGGTGGCCGAGGCGATTCCGAGCATTCCGCTGGAAAAGATCAACGCCTTCCTGCTGAGCAACCGCATCGTCGACAGCGTCGAGGCGTTCAAGCGTGCCCCGTACATCCTCGCCGGCAGCAACGAGCGGGTGCTCAGCGGCATGGGCGACCGGATCTACGCACGCGGCGCATTCGACCCGACGCACAACGTGTACGGCCTGTTCCGCCAGGGCAAGGTCTACACCGACCCGCAGACCAAGGAGTTCCTCGGCATCAACGCCGACGACATCGGCACCGGCGAACTGCTGGCCACCGAAGGCGATGTCGGCACCCTGACCCTGCGCCGTACCACCGAGGAAGTGCGCCTGGGCGACCGGCTGTTCGTCAGCGAGGAACGGCCGATCACCTCGACCTTCATGCCGAGCGCGCCGCAGTCCCAGGTCAACGGCGTGATCATAGATGTGCCACGAGGTGTTACACAGATCGGCGTCATGGACGTGGTCACGATCGACAAGGGACGCCGCGACGGATTGGCCGAAGGCAATGTTCTCGCGGTGTTCAAGACCGGCGAGACGGTCCGCGACCGGGTCACCGGGCAGCCGGTGAAGATTCCCGACGAGCGTTCCGGCCTGCTGATGGTGTTCCGCACCTACGAAAAGCTCAGCTATGGTTTGGTACTCAATGCCACGCGGTCGCTGGCGGTGCAGGACAAGGTACGCAATCCGTAACGGCTGTCGCAGTATCTGCGACCGCTTGCTGAACAGGTTACTCACAGAGTTATCCACAGCTTGTCCTGCTTGATCACGACTGCCACGGATCAAGGATGAGCTGATGTCACAGTCTGTGTGCAACACCCTGTCGCCGGCGGAGCTGGAAGCCCGCCTGCGGCTGCATCGCCTGCCGGAAATCGGCCCCAGGCGCTTCCGCCAACTGATCGAAACCTTTGGTTCGGCCTCTTCCGCCCTGAGTGCCCCGGCCGCGGCCTGGCGCTCGCTGGGGCTGCCCGCGAGCAGCGCCGAGGCGCGCCGCAGCCCGGCCGTGCGCGATGGCGCCAGCGCTGCATTGGCCTGGCTAGAGCGGCCGGAGCAGCATTTGCTGATGTGGGACCAGGCCGCCTACCCGGCCCTGCTGGCCGAACTGGACGATGCCCCGCCGCTGTTGTTCGTCGCCGGCGAGCCGACGATCCTGGACAAGCCGCAACTGGCGCTGGTCGGTAGCCGACGTGCCTCGCGACCGGGCATGGATACCGCCGCGGCCTTTTCCCGCAGCCTGGCCGCCGCCGGTTTTGTCATCACCAGCGGCCTGGCCCTGGGCATCGATGGCGCTGCCCACCAGGCCGCACTGGACGTTGGCGGGTTGACGGTGGGCGTGCTCGGCACCGGCATCGAGAATTTTTATCCACAGCGGCATCGCGCCCTGGCCCGGGCCATGATCGACCAGGGCGGCGCCGTGGTCTCCGAGTTTCCCCTGGACACCACCCCCCAACCCGGCAATTTCCCCCGGCGCAACCGGATCATCAGCGGCCTGTCCCTCGGCGTACTGGTGGTCGAGGCCAGCGTCGGCAGCGGCTCGCTGATCACCGCCCGGCTGGCGGCGGAACAGGGGCGCGAGGTCTATGCGATTCCCGGCTCCATCCATCACCCGGCCGCGCGTGGCTGTCACCAGTTGATTCGCGACGGTGCGGTGCTGGTGGAAACGGTCGACGATATCCTGCAGAACCTGCGGGGTTGGCAGCGCATGCCGGCCAGCGTACTGCCCGAGGCGCCCACGCACCCGCTGCTGGCCCTGCTGCATGCCGCGCCGCAGACCAGCGAGGCCTTGGCCCGGGCCTGTGGCTGGAGCCTGGCGCGGGTCCTGGCGAGCCTGACCGAGCTGGAACTGGAAGGCCGGGTGGCCAGTGACGGCGGACGCTGGTTAGCGCGTAGCCCGACCTGAGGTAAACTGCCGGCAGCGTTGAATCCGGAGAGCAAGCGATGGTCAAGAGTTGGCGCGTGCAAGAAGCCGCACGAGAAGTTCGCGCAGGAGCGGTGATTGCCTATCCAACCGAAGCGGTCTGGGGGCTGGGGTGTGATCCCTGGAACGAAGAGGCGGTGGATCGGTTGCTGGCGCTCAAGAATCGTTCGGTGGACAAGGGGCTGATTCTGGTGGCGGACAATATCCGCCAGTTCGATTTCCTCTTCGAGGAGTTCCCGCAGGAGTGGGTCGACCGCATGGCCAGTACCTGGCCGGGGCCCAACACCTGGCTGGTGCCGCACCAGGACCTGCTGCCTGAGTGGGTCACTGGCCGCCATGACACCGTGGCCGTGCGGGTCAGCGACCACCCGCTGGTGCGGGATCTGTGCTCGCTGGTCGGGCCGCTGATCTCCACCTCCGCCAACCCCCAGGGCCGGCCGTCGGCCAGGACCCGGTTGCGGGTGCAGCAGTACTTCGGCGGGCAGTTGGACCTGGTACTGGGTGGCAGCCTGGGCGGGCGCAAGAACCCGAGCCTGATCCGCGATCTGGCGACGGGCAAGGTGGTGCGTCCGTCGTAGTTCTCACTGGTCCCTGAGGCCGCCTTCGCGGCGGTTCGCGGGCAAGCCCTGCTCCTACAGGTATTGGGTGCACACGATACAAGTGCACGACGCCATGCCTGTAGGAGCAGGGCTTGCCCGCGAACCGCTGCTGCCAGGCAGCGGCCATCCCCCACGACCTCAGGGCAGCAACACCGTCGACCCGGTCGTCCGCCGCCCCGCCAGCTCGGTTTGCGCCTTGGCCGCCTCGGCCAACCCGTAGCGCGCGCCGATCTCGACCTTCAACTGGCCACCGATCACCAGCCCGAACAACTCGTCGGCCATGGCCTGCAACTGCTGTGGGTTACTGGCGTAGGTGCCCAGGGTCGGCCGGGTCACGTACAGCGAGCCCTTGGCCGACAGAATCCCCAGGTTGACGCCTTCCACCGCCCCCGAAGCGTTGCCGAAGCTCACCAGCAGGCCCCGCGGTGATAGGCAATCCAGGGACGTCGTCCAAGTATCCTTGCCGACCCCGTCGTACACCACCGGAACCTTCTTGCCATCGGTCAGTTCCAGCACCCGCTTCACAACATCCTCATGGCTGTAGTCGATGGTTTCCCAGGCCCCCAGGGACTTGGCATAGGCGGCCTTCTGCGCCGAGCTCACGGTACCGATCAGCTTCGCCCCGATGGCCTTGGCCCACTGGCAGGCCAGTGCTCCGACCCCGCCGGCGGCGGCGTGGAACAGCACGGTTTCACCGGCCTTGAGTTCGTGGGTCTGGCGCAGCAGGTACTGCACGGTCAGGCCCTTGAGCATCACCGCGGCGGCCTGCTCGAAGTCGATCTGCTCCGGCAGCTTCACCAGATGCGCCTCCGGCAGCAGGTGAAACTCGCTATAGGCGCCTAGCGGCCCGGTGCCATAGGCGACCCGGTCGCCGACCTTGAAGCGGGTCACTTCGCTGCCCACCGCGTCGACGATCCCGGCGCCCTCGCCGCCCAGCCCGGAAGGCAGGCTCGGCGGTGCGTACAGGCCACTGCGCCAGTAGGTGTCGATGAAGTTCAGGCCGATCGCCTTGTTCTGCACCCTGACCTGCTGTGGTCCCGGTTCGGCGGGGGTGTAGTCCACATACTCGAGGACTTCGGGGCCGCCATGGGCACGGAACTGGATTCGCTTGGCCATCGATACGCTCCTTGAAATGATTTCTTGCAAAGCCTGAAGATCCCCTATCGGACTCCTTCGCTTGACCTTCGTCAACTGCGACTGTCACGGGCACGGTGTTATGCTACGGGCCTTTTGCCGCCGGCACGTCAGATCTGCCGCGTAGCTTTGCCCGATTCCAGGTGATGCCATGACTACCCGCACCGAAGCCGTTAAAGCCTACCTGCTCGACCTGCAAGACCGTATCTGCGCTGCGCTGGAAGCCGAGGATGGCGGTGCGCGTTTCGTCGAAGACGCCTGGACCCGCCCTGCCGGTGGCGGCGGACGGACCCGGGTGATCGCCGACGGCCAGGTCATCGAGAAAGGTGGCGTGAATTTCTCCCACGTCTTCGGTGCCGGCCTGCCGCCTTCGGCCAGTGCCCACCGGCCGGAACTGGCCGGGCGCGGCTTCGAGGCGCTGGGGGTGTCCCTGGTGATCCACCCGCACAACCCGTATGTGCCGACCTCCCACGCCAACGTGCGCTTCTTCATCGCCGAGAAGGAAGGCGAAGAGCCGGTCTGGTGGTTCGGCGGCGGTTTCGACCTGACGCCCTACTACGGCAACGAGGAAGACTGCGTGCACTGGCACCGTGTCGCCGAACAGGCCTGCGCGCCGTTCGGGGCGGATGTCTACCCGCGCTACAAGGCCTGGTGCGACAGCTATTTTCACATCAAGCACCGCAACGAACCGCGGGGCATCGGTGGCCTGTTCTTCGACGACCTGAACGAGTGGGACTTCGACACCTGCTTCGCCTTCATGCGGGCGATCGGCGATGCCTACATCGAGGCCTACCTGCCGATCGTGCAGCGGCGCAAGGCGCAGGCCTGGACCGAGCAGCAGCGCCAGTTCCAGGAGTTCCGCCGTGGGCGTTATGTGGAGTTCAACCTGGTGTACGACCGTGGCACCCTGTTCGGCCTGCAATCGGGTGGGCGTACCGAGTCGATCCTGATGTCGCTGCCGCCGCAGGTGCGCTGGGGTTACGACTGGAAGGCCGAGCCGGGTAGCGAAGAGGCGCGGTTGACCGAGTACTTCCTGCAGGATCGGGATTGGCTGGCGGTTTAGCCTGCAACGACCGAATTCCCACCCTATTGATCTGACCGCTGGCCCGCCAGCCCCGACAGGACCCTGTTTGATGGATCGTTACGTTGTCTTCGGCAATCCCATCGGCCACAGCAAGTCGCCGCTGATCCACCGCCTGTTCGCCGAACAGACCGGCCAGCGGTTGGACTACAGCACGCTGCTGGCGCCGCTGGACGATTTTTCCGGCTGTGCCCGGGCGTTCTTCCAGGAAGGTCGTGGCGCCAACGTCACCGTGCCGTTCAAGGAAGAGGCCTTCCGCCTGGCCGACAGCCTGACCGACCGGGCGCGGCGAGCCGGCGCGGTGAATACCCTGAGCAAACTGGCCGATGGCAGCCTGCTGGGCGACAACACCGACGGTGCCGGGCTGGTGCGCGATCTTGAGGTCAACGCCGGCTTCAGCCTGCAAGGCCAGCGCATCCTGCTGCTGGGGGCCGGCGGCGCGGTACGCGGTGCCCTGGAGCCATTGCTGGCGCAGCAGCCGGCGTCGGTGGTGATCGCCAACCGCACCGTCGAGAAGGCCGAGCTGCTGGCCGAGCTGTTCGCCGATCTGGGGCCGGTGTCCGCCAGCGGTTTCGAGTGGTTGCGCGAGCCGGTGGATCTGATCATCAACGCCACCTCGGCCAGCCTGTCCGGCGATGTGCCGCCGATTGCGCCGAGCCTGGTCGAACCCGGCAAGACCGTTTGCTACGACATGATGTACGGCAAGGAACCGACCGCATTCTGCCGCTGGGCCAGCGCGCACTCGGCGGCGGTGGCCCTGGATGGCCTGGGCATGCTCGCCGAACAGGCGGCGGTTGCCTTCGAGCTGTGGCGTGGCGTGCGCCCGGACACGGCGCCGGTGCTGGCCGAGTTGCGGCGCCTGCTGGCTGCCTGAATTCCACAAGTTACCGCGAACCTTGTAGATACTCTGTTCCCGGTCAAACTTCGATCGTTCCCACGCTTGGCGTGGGAACGATCATCAATCGCCGCATCCCCTGTAGGAGCCGGGCTTGCCCGCGAAGGCGATTTTACCGGCGCCACACTGCTTCGGGATGAATGGCCGCCTTTGGCGGTTCGCGGGCAAGCCCGGCTCCTACAAGGGGTAGCGTTGTACATGGGAACGGCGGTGCATCAGGAGAGCGTGCTCAATCCTCGAAACGGATCGGGCACCTATCCACACCCTCGAGCTTGACCAACTCCTCGACCACCTGCGCCCGTGCCTTCCTCAACGTCAGGCTGCGCCCCTCCCGCGCCAGCCGGCGCGCTTCCTGGTGCAGCATCTCCACCCCGGAATAGTCGATGAAGTTGATCTGCTGCGCTTCGATCACCACCCGCGGCCCTTTCAACCGCTGCAGGCGCACCTGCAGGTAATGGCTGGCGCCGAAGAAGATCGACCCGCCGACCCGCAGCACCTCTTCGTCACCGTCGCGCCAGTGCTGCACCCGGGGTTGCGAGGTGCGCTTGAGGTAGAAGAACAGCGAGGCCAGCACCCCGGCATAGATCGCCGTCTGCAGCTCCAGCAGCAGGGTCGCCACGCAGGTCAGTGACATCACCGCGAATTCGGCATGGCTGACCCGCAACAGTGCGCGGATGCCGCGGTGATCCACCAGCCCCCAACTGATCAGCAGGATGCTGCCGGCCATGGCCGGAATCGGGATGTGGGCGATCAGCGCCGAGCCGCACACCGCGAACAGCGCCACCCACAGTGCCGAGAACACCCCGGCGAGCGGTGAGCAGGCTCCGGCCTCGTAACTGAGGGCGGCGCGGGTGAACGAACCGGCGGACAGGTAGCCGGAAAACAGGCTGCCGACGATATTCGACAGGCCCTGGGCACGCACTTCCTGATTGGCATCGAGCAACTGCTGCGAGCGGGCGGACAACGAGCGGGCGATCGACAGGCTCGTCACCAGCCCGAGCATGCCCACGGCGACGGCGCTGGGCAGCAGCCGCAGCACAGCTTCCAGATCCAGCGGCAACGGGCTGAACGGCGGCAGGCGCCCGACGAAACCCTCGACCCGTTGCACGTGGCCGAACATCGCCGGCCACAGCCAGACCAGCAGGCTGGCCAGCACCAGGGTGATCAGCAACGTCGGCCAGCGCGGCAGCAGCGACTTGAGCAGCAGGCCGACCACCAGCGTGCCGAGCCCCAGTGTTAGCGAAGGTCGGTCGATGTCGCCGATATGCTGCATGAGCGCCAGCAGGCTATTGAGCGCGGTGGCCTGGTTGGGAACATCGATGCCCAACAGGTTGGGCAATTGGCCGAGGGCAATCACCACGGCGGCGCCGAGGGTGAAGCCGAGCACCACCGAATGCGAAACGAAGTTCACCAGAGCGCCGAAGCGCAGCAGGCCCAGCAGCCACTGGAAGATCCCGGCGATGAAGGTCAGCAGCAGGATCAGGGTGATGTAGTCCTGGCTGCCGGGCACGGCCAGCGGACTGACGCTGGCGAACAGGACGATGGAGATCGCCGCGGTGGGCCCGCAGATCAGGTGCCAGGACGAGCCCCAGAGGCAGGCGATCAGCACCGGCACGATGGCCGCGTACAGGCCGTACTCCGGCGGCAGGCCGGCGATCAGGGCGTAGGCCACCGATTGCGGCAGGGCGAGGATGGCGCCGCTCAGGCCGACGATCAGGTCACGGCTGACGCTGGCGCGGGTCTGCCGGGGCAGCCAGCTGAGAAATGGCAGGAATGCGTGGCGGTTGGTCCGGCCCATGGGGTTCTCGGTTGGATGAGTCGTGTCGGGGGCAGTGTGCCAGAAGGCCTGGTGATCGTTGGTCGTTCCCACGCTCCCTGTGGGAATGCGGCCTGTGACGCTGTGGGTCACAAGAGCGGACGCCGAGCGTCCAGAGAGTCATTCCCACGCGGAGCGTGGGAATGATCGGTAACAGATGAATCAGGCAGCCCGAAGCTCAGAGCCTGGCCTTCACCGCCGCCAGCCCATCCTGGCCATCCGCGGTCTTCACCCCGTCCAGCCACTTGTCCAGCACCGCCGGGTTGGCCTTGATCCAGGCCCTGGCCGCGTCGGCATTGCTCAGCTTCCTGTTCGCCACCTCGGCCATGATGCTGTTTTCCATGTCGAGGGTGAAGCCCAGGTTGGCAAACAGCTTGCCGACGTTCGGACAGGCCTGTGCATAACCCTTGCGGGTCACGGTGTAGACGCTGCCGCTGTCGCCGAAATACTTCTCGCCGCCCTTGAGGTAATGCATCTTGATCTGCACGTTCATCGGGTGCGGCGTCCAGCCGAGGAACACCACGAACTTCTGTTTCTTGATCGACCGGCCGACCTCGGCCAGCATCGCCTGTTCGCTGGATTCCACCAGTTTCCACTGGCCCAGGTCGAACTCGTCGTTCTTGATGATCTGTGCCAGCGAGGCATTGGCCGGTGCGCCGGAGCCGATGCCGTAGAGCTTCTTGTCGAACTTGTCGGCGAACTTGTGCAGGTCGGCGAAGTCATGCACGCCGGCGTCCCACACGTAGTCCGGGACCGCCAGGGTGAATTCGGTGCCTTCGAGGTTCTTCGCCAGTTGCGTGACATCGCCGCTGGCGATGAACTTGTCATGGAAGCCCTGCTGCGCCGGCATCCAGTTGCCGAGGAACACGTCCACCTGGCCATCCTTGAGACCACCGTAGGTGATCGGCACCGCCAGGGTATCGACCTTGGCCTTGTAGCCCAGGCCTTCGAGCAGCAGGCTGGCGATGGCGTTGGTCGCGGCGATGTCGCTCCAGCCCGGATCGGCCATTTTCACCGTGTCGCAGGCCGGGTCGGCATGGGCGCCCAGGCTGCTCGCGGCCAGCAGCCCGGCGCAGAGGATTGTGGATAACTTCTTCATGGCTTCCCCTTGTGTTCGTTATTGGTTTTGGCAGGGTTGTGGATAACGGGCCTTGCGCTCCAGATCGTCGAGGTCGATATGGTTGCGCATGTATTGCTGACTGGCGTCTACCATCGGCTGGTGGTCCCAGCTCTTCAGCTTTCCGAGGGTCAGGGCGTCGGCGACGAAGCGCCGGCGTCGCTGGCTGGCGAGCACCTGTTGGTGGATCGCCGGGATGTTCCATTTCGCCCGGGCTTCGGCCAGGAAGTCGTTGAACAGTGGCTGGTGTTGCGGTGACTGGCTGAGTTCTTCCTCTTCCCGTGGATCGTTGTGGATATCGTAGAGCAGGCAGGGATCGTCTTCGCTGTAGATGAACTTGTAGGCACCGCGGCGGATCATCATCAGCGGGCTGACGGTGCCTTCGGCCATGTATTCGCCGAACACCTCGTCGTGCCCGCCCTCGCCCGTCAGGTGTGGCAGCAGCGAGCGGCCGTCCAGCGGCAGGTCGGCCTGCACGCGGCCGCCGGCCAGTTCCACCAGGGTCGGCAGCAGGTCGGCGGTGGACACGGCGGCGCTGACGCGCCGGGCGGCGAACTGCCCCGGTGCGCTGATCAGCAGCGGTACCCGGGCGGACATCTCGAACCAGTGCATCTTGTACCAGAGCCCGCGCTCGCCCAGCATGTCGCCGTGGTCGCCGGAGAACACGATGAGGGTGTCGTCGGCCAGGCCGATGTCTTCCAGGGTCTGCAGCAGTTTGCCGACATTGCTGTCGATGTAGCTGCAGGCGCCGAAGTAGGCGCGGCGCGCATCGCGGATCTTGTCCACAGGCAGCGGCTTGTCCCACAGGTCGTAGACCTTGAGCAGGCGCTGCGAGTGCGGGTCGAGGCTGGCCTGGGCCGGCGTGTGCGGCAGCGGGATGTCCTCGTCGCGGTACAGGTCCCAGAACGCCTTGGGAATGGTGTACGGGTCGTGGGGATGGGTCATCGACACGGTCAGGCAGAAGGGCCGGTCGCCGCCTTCGCGCACATGGTCGAACAGGTACTGCTGGGCCTTGAACACCACCTCTTCATCGAAGTCCAGCTGGTTGGTGCGCACGCAGGGCCCGGCCTGCAGCACCGAGGACATGTTGTGGTACCAGCTGGGGCGCACGTCCGGTTCGTCCCAGTTCACCGCCCAGCCGTAATCCGCCGGGTAGATGTCGCTGGTCAGGCGTTCCTCGTAGCCGTGGAGCTGGTCGGGGCCGCAGAAGTGCATCTTGCCCGACAGCGCGGTGCGGTAGCCCAGGCGACGCAGGTAGTGGGCGTAGGTCGGAACGTCGGCGGGGAAATCGGCGGCGTTGTCGTAGGCGCCGATCCTGCTTGGCAACTGGCCGCTGACCAGGGTGAAGCGCGAAGGGGCACACAGCGGGCTGTTGCAGTAGGCGGCATCGAACACCACCGCCTCGGCGGCCAGGTGGCTCAGGTTCGGCAGCTTGATCGGCGATGGGCCGTAGAGGGGCAACAGCGGCGCGGCCATCTGGTCGGCCATGATGAAGAGAATGTTCTTGCGCTTCATGGTATCGCGGCGTTCCATAGTCAATTGTTATGCGATAGTGCTGCGATCGAGCATGTGGCCTTTGCCCTCGGACGGTAAAGCCCATGCCACACAATGACTAGGATAAGTACCGCTTATGTTTGATGCGCTGGGTGAGTTGTCTCTCGACCTGCTGCGGGTGTTCGAAGCGGCGGCCCGTCATCGCAGTTTCACCGCCGCGGCGGTCGAGCTGGGCACTACCCAGCCGGCGATCAGCCAGCAGATCAAGCGCCTGGAGGAACAGCTGGCGACACGGCTGTTCGACCGCATTTACCGGGGTATCGAACTGACCGAGGCCGGCCTGCTGCTGTTCGAGCAGGTCCAGGCGGGCCTGCAGAGCATCGACAGTGGCCTGAGTGCGGTAACTGCCCACAGCCGGCATGAGGTGCTGCAGGTCGCCACCGACTTCGCCTTCGCCGCGTACTGGCTGATGCCGCGGCTGCACCGCTTCCATGCGGCCAACCCGCTGGTCGATGTCAGCCTGGTGACCAGCGAACGCAGCCACAACATGTTGCGCAGCGACATCGACGTGGCCGTGCTGTTTGGCCAGGGCCGGTTCAAGCAGGGCGAAAGCCACTGGCTGTTCAGCGAGGAAGTGTTCCCGGTGTGCAGCCCGCAGTTGCTCCAGGGCCGCGAGCGGCCGCTGGCGACCGAGGCGTTGCTGGAGTTTCCCTTGCTGCACCTCAAGGGCGAGAACAGCAGCCACTGGTTCGACTGGGCCGGGGTGTTTCGCGAGCTGGGCCTGACCAGCGCGCCGGCACCGGGGCAACTGCGCTTCGACAACTACACGCTGCTGATCCAGGCGGCGATCGGCGGCCAGGGCGTGGCCATCGGCTGGCGGCACCTTGTGGATAACCTGCTGGAGCAGGGCCTGTTGTGCCGGCCCATCAGCCAGACGGTACTGTCGACTTTCGGTTACTACGTGGTGCTGCCGCCGCGCAAACGGCGCGGGGTGTTGATCCAGCGGTTCTTCGACTGGCTGATGGCCGAGCAGGCCAGCAGTGCGCAATCGCTGGTGGGGCTGGGCTTGCCGTCGATTGCGGTGTAGCGTGGGGGATCGATCAGAGTTTTTGAAAGAGAGTGGTATGCCAGTAATCAAGGGTTATCACGCCCATGTCTACTTCGATGCATCGACCCTCGACCAGGCCCGTGAGTTGTGCGAGCGGGCGGCGGCGACATTCCCGCTGAAGATGGGGCGGGTGCATGAGCGGCTGGTGGGGCCTCACCCAGACTGGAGCTGCCAGCTGGCTTTCGAGGCCGAGCAGTTTGGCGCAGTGGTGCCGTGGTTGGCGCTCAATCGCCAGGGGTTGGTGATATTCACCCACCCTCTGACGGGCGATGACCTGGCGGACCATAGCGACCATGCCATCTGGATGGGCGCGGTACGGCCGCTGGATCTGTCTATTTTCTAGCCATTTCCGTGGGTGGTCGCCTTCGTCGGAACGCCGCCCGCAGCCAGCTCCCACAAGGTTCTTGGGTGTACGCAAATCCTGCGTATCAGGAACTTTACCTTCGAAGGATGCGCGGATTGTAGTAGTCGCCATGGCAGTGATGCGCTCGAATGATTTATTTATGAGCGAGAAGCTGGAGCGACATTATTGAAAGTTATAAAAGGATCAGTGGAGACTTTTTTACCAATAACTGGAAATCAGTCAAGTTTCGCAGTGAAAATCGATAGAGTCGAAAACACTAGTAACAAAATGAAAACTATCGACTCCTCGATTTCAAATGTTCACAGTAAAGGAACTGCACCTGACTACCCAGATGAGCTCAATCCCTTTGCTGACACTTATCCGCAAGAGTTGAACCCCTTTGAGGGCGAAATCGGCACCGCTGATGAGTCCAGTGTCAAGGTGCAGCAGGGATCACCCTCCCCCAAACGTGTTACCAGGGACCCGCCGGCCTATCCGCAAGAGTTGAACCCTTTCGAGAGTGCCCCCGAGATCCTTGATGACTCACCCACCAGTGCGCCGGAGCTGTTGCTGTCTGCATCCAAGCTTGACGTGGAATTCGGTGCCCCCCTTGCGCTCACCCAACTGCTCACTACCTACCTGAGGACCCATGGCAACGGCTCTATTGGGGACTGCACCAACAGCAACCACCTTAAAAAACTGGCCAAGGACATTAGCACCCCGCCGCTCTCAAACTTCCTGACCCTGAAGAGCGAAGAGGGAAAGGACTCCGTCACATGGAAGGAACCACCTGCCAATGAGAGGGAATTTCAGAGTCTGCTGCAGGCATTCAAGGCGTTGCACAAGGGGAAAGGCAGTTTTTATACGCTGCTGACAAACTTCGACTTCCCTGGTGCAGGCTATCGCCTGCTCGACGATGCGGCCCATGACCGGATCATCCGCAAGGCGGCCGAGCCGGCAATGCACCGTCCGGGCAAGGGCGAGGTAGTGGCTATGAAGCGAAAGGTCATGAGCGACGTGCTTGAGCACTTCAGCGATCCGCAGCGCCACGACCAGCCCTTGCCGGAGGGTGCCGTGGACGATCTGATCAGCCACTACGGCCGCACGGAGAAAGACCTGGACCAGGCACGCTCATCAGCGCTGGCAGTGGCACAGAAAAGCGGCCTTTCGCTCAATGACCGTGGCTTCGTCGATGCGGTCAGGCGTTTTTTCCATCGAGTGAAAACCGGGGAGCGGGTGGACCGCTTCAATAACGAGGTGGCAGAGGCCGGGAAGGTGTTCCAGAAAAAAATGCTCGGGAATCTGGATCGGATTCACGAACAGCACGCGCCGAAAGCCGTGGCATCACGGACGAAGCAGATGCTTGATCAACGTTTGAAGCAGGCACACGGGGATTACGCCCAGCAGATGAAGGGGCGAAATATCTACCCTGAGGTCATGAATGCGGAGAGTGCCCGCCAGATCGATACAAAAACCGAGGAAAACTTTCACAAGGTGCTCCGAGGTACTGTTCTGGCCTATGAAGGCGAATTTGTCGCGGATATGACCGAAGCGGTAGCTTCTTTCTCCGTCGACGATTATTTCAAGGGAAAGAGCCTCGAAAGGTCGGTGGACAACATCATCCATATCAACAGGAACCTGAGTGACCTGTATCAGGTCGCGCAAACCCACCACGAGTCAGATATCAGCGAGGTGGAGAAAAGGTTTGGTAAAAAGGCGGTGGAGGGTATATCGGAGGGGTTCGAAACACTGCAACTCGACTTCGCCAAATCCATCCGCAAAAAGGTTCTGGAAAACTACCGGGGTGTACTCAACCGTCACCACGAAAAACTGGATGAGAGAGAGCCTGCAGAGGGAATGGATGGCAAGCTTGAACTTTCAAAAAACTTGGTTAAGTACTCAGCTAACGCGATTGCCGACTTGAACAAGGTACGTAATCTTTCCCATGACGTTCATCTGAAACTGGAGAAAAATGATTTGGAGCAGGTTGTACTTCCGGTCGCCGAGTCGCTGAAGAGCGAGGTAGATAGGCTCCTGCCGAAACGGATGACGACCCAGGATACCCTGAAATTGGCACTCAAGCGCTCCTTCAAGCCAACCAAGACAAAAATCCTGATCGGGGGTGGGGCGGCTGTAGTGGGGACACTATTGTTTATCGCATCCCCACCGTTGGGTCTTGCTGCGCTCGCCGGGGCATCGGTGGCGGCTCTTGCATGGTCCGGCCGGAACATCTACAGGAGCTTTGGCGAGGCCAAAGAGCTCAATGAACTGCATCAGCAGGTTGAGCAACAATGGCGTGAGTTTGGAGGAGGAATGAATCCTGAAAACAGGGCGACGATAAAGTGAATTGACGGTCCGCTGGATTCAGCTCACCAATCGGTCCTGTCTGTGAAGTGCTGAAAGGGTGAAGAGCGCTATTGTCGATAGGCCCTCTTCACCCTTACTTACAGTGGCTAGTCAGCTAGGACTTTAAGCTTAAGAGGAAATAAGTCAGTCCCCGTTTCTGCGTGTTTGTAACTTGATTAATCAGGTGCTGGGGTTTCTGGAGAAGGGTTTGTTGGCTGTTTTATTTAAAGGTTTGCCGCTATCCCTCAACCAGAAATTTAAAAAATCCTTCGGTGGTTTTAATTGAGAATTTCCAGTCTGTTCTTCGCTTGTGTTGGATGGCCCCATACCTATACTGGGATTGGCTGTATTGCCGCCATGAATGGTATTGTTTGTTTTTCCCTGAGCGGGTTTCTCTATAAGCAATGTGGGAGAAACTCTATTGAAATGTATATTTCTTGGGTATGGTATCGGTTTTTTCGGATTGCTGAATTCAGGCTTCCTCTCATTAAAGGTGGATTCGCCTCCTTCTAATGTTGTCGAAAGCTTTGAGGTATTTTGGGCTGGATTTTCTGTTGAGGGTATATTGTTTTTTTCTTGTTGGATTTCAGTTTTTTCAGAGGGTTTTTCTTTTTGAGTTGCCAATGCTTCAGCTATTTTTTCCCTGTTGTTTTTTATTATTAAATTGTTTGTTTCAATGCCATGTTTGTTTTCGCTCTTTCTGTTCTCAAGTTTTGAGATGATATCTGCTCGGGATGTCATTTTTCCGAACTTCAGATCTATACCAAGATTTCTGATGTTCTCGGGTAGTCTTGAGTTTTCTATCCTGTGTTTTCCCGTTATTATTCCTATGGTTAGCTTTTCATTTAGGTAAGGGCTATTTTCTTTGTCTAATTTAAGAAAGCCTTTTTGAGGTTGGCAGTTGACGGTGCTGATCAACTTGTCAATGAAGGTGTTTTGGTTTTTATAATATTCAATACTGGCTTCGGCAGATTTTATAGAGTTTTCTCTAACTGCCAACAAGCCTGGGCCTGACATTTTGATTGGGGGAGACATATATAGGGTCCTTTGTTCCTGTTTGAGTTTTCATGTTGTGAGTCGACGCGAACTACCAGTTGGAATACTCGGGCGCCGATATCGAACGGCGCTTTCAGCAATCGCTCTTTATCAACGAATCGGCGATCACTTCTGAATTCCAGGTAGGAAAAGTTTATGGCGCCCATGAAAAAGGGCCTCAGCGCCGTAGCACTGAAGCCCTTGGGTGTAGCGACTATTCGCTGGATCAGTGGCGCGCGCCACGCACCCCTTCCGCCAGCGCCGCGCACAGGCTCAGCACGCCATCGACGGCCTGTTCGCCGGTTTCGGCCTTGGCGATCTGGTCGATCAGGGCCGAACCGACCACCACACCGTCCGCTAGGCGGGCAATGGCGGCCGCCTGTTCCGGGGTACGGATGTCGAAGCCGATGCTGATCGGCAGGTCGGTGTGGCGGCGCAGGCGGGTGACCGCCTCCTCGACGTGTTCCAGGGTGGCCGAGCCGGCACCGGTCACGCCCGCGACCGACACGTAGTAGACGAAGCCGGAACTGCCATTGAGGACGGTGGGTAGGCGGCCGTCGGCCATTGGGTCGGTGAAGGGCATGCCCAACTCGATCACGTCGGCACCGGCCTTGGGCAGCCCCTTGAGGATCGCCAGGGAGGTGTCGTAGCCCGGGTCGCCGGCGGTGACGAAGGTCACCAGGGCGGCTGATTGCTGCTGGCAATGATCTCTTTTCTGTCGCTTTGGAAAAGTCCGATGAATTATCCTGTGCCAGGCGATTTAGTCGAATTGTTCTTGGTCAGCTCCTCATAGTGAGAGATGAGGTTTACAACGTGACCTTTATTTATTCCTGTTAACCTATCTTCAGAGGGGCTCTGGTTTTTTTTCTGATCGTTCAGAGCATCTCTCTTTCGCGGTGGTCGGATTGGCACGGCACTCTTGTCGGCTTCAGAGTGTCCAGGGTTGGCTAATGATAATGACGCGCCCTGGCTACCAGGCGCTGTTTGTTTGTATCCGAATGTTTCGTCAAATTCTTTGTCTATGGCGTCAGCAGACATTTGAGCAAGCGCTGGGTATGAGTTATATAGCTCATTAAATTCTCTGTCTGTGGAGTCTTCGGTATCGGAGCTTTCATTAGATAGGTCAGCAGCTGTCGTTGGCCGTTCGGCTCGAATATCCTGGGCGGGAACGCTATATTCAAAGTTGCGTGGTGGCTTGGCAGGCGGTGATGTTTCAGGGGGCGAGCCTTTTTGTTTGACAGACTTCAGGTTGCCGGGTGCTGGTGGTGGCTCTGGTGGAGGTTCACCAATATCGTCCCACTTATCCCCTGAGTTGAGAATTTCGTTAAGTTTTATTTCTGAAGTGACGCGCTGTTGACTGTTCTCCAAACGTTCGATCAAATCCTCGATTTTGACTCTTTGACCAGGGTTGGCAATGTTGTGAGATTTGGGGTTGAAGGGGGCATTTGAATATCCACCGTCGCTGAGCCCAAGCTTGATAGCCAGTTTTTTTATAAAATTCAGACTATCGCTGACGACAAATTGACTGTCTTTTTTTGAATAGCTCAAAAAAGCTTTCTTGGGTTGGTTTGTTACCTGTAATAAAGCAGCCTTAGCCTTGAGGTCTAGGCTCTGTCTGAAATCCCAAGAAACTGAAATGTGGCCTCAGAACAGCCTGGGCTCTGTACAGTCGCCGACCATCTACGGAAAGGAATTCTGTGATGGCAAAGCGTTATGAGCTCTCGGATGAAGCGTGGGCGGTGGTCGCCGATCTCTTTACGGCAGCTCACGTCAGGGGCCGGCCCCGCAGCAGTGATCGCTTGATGCTCGATGGTGTGCTCTGGGTACTTTGTTCAGGAGCAGCCTGGCGAGATATGCCCGAGCGTTTCGGGTCTTGGGCGACGGTCTATCACCGCTTCCGAGTCTGGCGAAACCGCGGAACATTCGATCAGATGCTCAGACGATTGCACCTCAGACTTAATGACAAAGGCTTGATCGACCCCCGCACCTGGATGATCGATTCGACCGCTGTTAGAGCAACCCGTGCTTCATCTGGAGCGCGGAAAAAAGGGGGGCTGACGAGCCTACCGATCACGCTCTAGGCCGCAGTCGTGGCGGCCTGACAACCAAAATCCACATGCTCTGCGACGCCAACGGGATACCGTTGCGCTTTCTCCTCTCTGGCGGTCAAGCCAGTGACACCAGCTACGCACAACCACTGTTGGACGGAGTCAGCATTCCATCGAGCCAACGTGGGCGCCCGCGCAAGCGCTGTAAATGGCTGCTTGCCGATAAGGGCTACGACGCCGAAGCGCTACGCCGCTACTGCGACCAATATCGAATGCAACCCGTCATCCCACTGCGTTCGATGAAGCGCAAGCCCAAGCCTGGCTTACCCAGACTGTTCGACCGGCCCAAATACCGACAGCGCAACATCATCGAACGCATGTTTGGCTGGCTGAAAGAGAACCGCCGAATCGTCACGCGCTTCGACAAGCTCGCAAAAAGTTATGCAGCGATGGTCTCGCTGGCTTGTGTCTTGCGGTGTATGCGACGGCTTTTTTCAGACAGAGCCTAGCATCTCCGCGCGTTGCTTGTGGAGAAAATTTATCTGTGCGTTGGGCCCTGCTTCATCGGGAACGTTCTTGCCATCTTGCAATTGCTGGTTGGCTTTATAGTTTTTCCCCGACTGCTCGCTTTGCAACATGCCGGGAGGAATAGTTGGTGAACTTGAAAGGGAGGCAAAGGGACGTGTCATGATGGCCCATTCTTGAAGTCGAGACGATCCAGCACGTTAGGACTGGCGCGATCCACCGTTTAAAAGGCGGTACGAGCGTTCAATGGTTGGCGCTTGTAGAAGGGAATTCTGCCAATAAACGCCCATCGCCGGTGAATCGGTTAGCCCCTCTGAACATTGAGTAGGGAAAGGATTTTGACGCCCATGAAAAAGGGCCTCAGCGCCGTAGCACTGAAGCCCTTGGGTGTAGCGACTATTCGCTGGATCAGTGGCGCGCGCCACGCACCCCTTCCGCCAGCGCCGCGCACAGGCTCAGCACGCCATCGACGGCCTGTTCGCCGGTTTCGGCCTTGGCGATCTGGTCGATCAGGGCCGAACCGACCACCACACCGTCCGCCAGGCGGGCGATGGCGGCGGCCTGTTCCGGGGTACGGATGCCGAAGCCGATGCTGATCGGCAGGTCGGTGTGGCGGCGCAGGCGGCTGACTGCCTCTTCGACATGTTCCAGGGTGGCCGAACCGGCACCGGTCACGCCCGCGACCGAGACGTAGTAGACGAAGCCGGAACTGCCGTTGAGGACGGTCGGCAGGCGGCCGTCGTCGGTGGTCGGGGTGGTCAGGCGGATGAAGTCCAGGCCAGCGGCCTGGGCCGGGTCGCACAGTTCGCCGTTATGCTCCGGCGGCAGGTCGACCACGATCAGGCCGTCGACACCGGCGGACTTGGCCTCTTCGATGAAGCGTGCCACGCCGTAGTAGTGGATCGGGTTGAAGTAACCCATCAGTACCAACGGGGTGTCGTTGTTCTCGGCTCGGAACTCGCGAACCATCTGCAGGGTTTTCGCCAGGTTCTGCTTGGCAGCCAGGGCGCGGATGTTCGCCAACTGGATCGCCGGGCCGTCGGCCATCGGATCGGTGAAGGGCATGCCCAGCTCGATCACGTCGGCACCGGCCTTGGGCAGCCCCTTGAGGATCGCCAGGGAGGTGTCGTAGCCCGGGTCGCCGGCGGTGACGAAGGTCACCAGGGCGGCGCGGTTCTGTTGTTTCAGCTCGGCAAAGCGGGCTTGCAGGCGGCTCATCAGTGTTTCTCCTGCTGGGACTGTTGCATGTGGTGCATGACGGTTTGCATGTCCTTGTCACCGCGACCGGACAGGTTGACCACCATCAGGTGATCCTTGGGCAGGTTCGGCGCGCGCTTGAAGACTTCGGCCAGGGCGTGGGAGCTCTCCAGGGCCGGAATGATGCCTTCGAGGCGGCAGCACTGGTGGAACGCGGCCAGGGCTTCGTCATCGGTGATGGAGGTGTACTGGACGCGGCCGATGTCGTGCAACCAGGCGTGTTCCGGGCCGATGCCGGGGTAGTCCAGACCGGCGGAAATCGAGTGGGCGTCGATGATCTGGCCGTCGTCGTCCTGCAGCAGGAAGGTCCGGTTGCCGTGCAGCACGCCCGGTACGCCGCCGTTCAGGCTGGCGGCGTGCTTGCCGGTCTCGATGCCGTGGCCGGCCGCCTCGACGCCGATGATCTCGACGCTGGTGTCATCGAGGAACGGGTGGAACAGGCCCATGGCGTTGGAACCGCCGCCGATGCACGCCACCAGGCTGTCGGGCAGGCGCCCTTCCTGGGCCTGCAACTGCTCGCGGGTTTCCTTGCCGATGACGGCCTGGAAGTCGCGGACCATGGCCGGATACGGGTGCGGGCCGGCGACGGTGCCGATCAGGTAGAAGGTGCTGTCGACGTTGGTCACCCAGTCGCGCAACGCTTCGTTCATGGCGTCCTTGAGGGTACCGGTGCCGGCGACCACCGGGATCACCTCGGCGCCCAGCAGCTTCATGCGGAACACGTTGGCCTGCTGGCGCTCGATGTCGGTGGTGCCCATGTAGATCACGCATTGCAGGCCGAAGCGCGCAGCCACGGTGGCGGTGGCCACGCCGTGCATGCCGGCGCCGGTCTCGGCGATGATGCGTTTCTTGCCCATGCGCCGTGCCAGCAGGATCTGGCCGATGCAGTTGTTGATCTTGTGTGCGCCGGTGTGGTTCAGCTCTTCGCGCTTGAGGTAGATCTTCGCGCCGCCGCAATGTTCGGTCAGGCGTTCGGCGAAGTACAGCGGGCTGGGACGGCCGACGTAGTCGCGCTGGAAGTAGGCCAGTTCCTCGATGAATGCCGGGTCGGCCTTGGCCGCCTCGTATTCGCGGTTCAGGTCGAGGATCAGCGGCATCAGGGTTTCAGCCACGTAGCGGCCGCCGAATGCGCCGAACAGGCCATGGGCATCGGGGCCGTTGCGCAGGGTGGACTGGGTCATGGGAGGCTCCAGGTGGGCGATGGAATGATCGATGGCTTCACTCTAACCATGACAGGCGTGGATGAAAACCGATAAGATCGCCGTAACCTGTCAGGAAAACTCACAGATATCATGAGCCGCGACCTGCCCCCGCTCAATGCCCTGCGCGCCTTCGAAGCCACGGCCCGCCTGAACAGCGTCAGCCAAGCTGCCGAACAGCTGCACGTGACCCACGGTGCGGTCAGCCGGCAACTGAAGGTGCTGGAGGAACACCTGGGGCTGAGCCTGTTCGTCAAGGATGGGCGCGGCCTGAAACTCACAGATGCCGGCCTCCGCCTGCGCGATGCCAGCGCCGAGGCTTTCGAGCGGCTGCGTTTGGTCTGCGCCGAACTGACCCGCGATTCGAGCGATGCACCGTTCGTCCTCGGTTGCTCCGGCAGCCTGCTGGCGCGCTGGTTCATCCCGCGGCTCGGGCGGCTGAATGCCGATTTGCCGGACCTGCGCCTGCACCTGTCCGCCGGCGAGGGCGACCTGGATCCCCGCAAGCCGGGGCTGGATGCCCTGCTGCTGTTCGCCGAGCCACCGTGGCCGGCGGACATGCTGGTGCATGAACTGGCCTGCGAGCGCATCGGGCCGGTGATGAGCCCGCATTTTTCCCGTTATGCGGCCCTGCGCCAGGCGCCGGCCCGCGCACTGGTGGGCGAGCCGCTGCTGCATACCAGTTCGCGCCCGCAGGCCTGGCCGAGCTGGGCAAGGAGTAATGGTATCGAGGCGTCCGGGTTGAAGTACGGACAGGGCTTCGAGCACCTGTACTACCTGCTGGAAGCGGCGGTGGCCGGGCTTGGAGTGGCGATCGCGCCGCAGGCGCTGGTGGCCGATGACTTGCGCGCTGGTCGGCTGGTCGCGCCGTGGGGCTTCAACGAAACCCCCGGGCGACTGGCCTTGTGGTTGCCGGGGCGGGCCGTGGATGGCCGCGCCCTGCAGTTGGCGCAGTGGCTCAAGGCCGAGTTGGAAAAAGGTGCCTGACCGGCCTCAATCCCCGCGCTTGCACAGCAGGTAGGCCGCCAGCAGACCCAACGCACCGACTGCCACGCCCGCCGTGGTCCATGGATGTTCCTGGGCGTAGTCACGGGTGGCGATCCCGGTCTCGCGGGTCTTCACCTTGACCTCCTCGTAGGCGTCGCTGAGCAGGTGACGCGAATGGCGCAGGGCGCTTTCGGCGTTGCTCCTGAGGGCCTTGAGGGTCTTGCGCGATTCGTCCGAGGCGTCGTCCTTCAGGCTTTCCAGGGACTTGAGCAGGCTCTCGATCTCCGCTTCCATGCTTTGCAGTGCAGCTTTACGCAACGATGAACTGGCCATATCGGCTCTCCTCTCAGTGATGGATGGCGTCTGTGAAGTCCGACTGCACCGGTTGGCGAAAGTGCAGAAAATCTGCAATCCGCTGTGCCGACCCCATCCGGGCCCTCTGGAAAATCACTGCTAGGCTGTCCCTGACAGCCCGCAAGCCCAAGGAGAGCAGCATGAGTGATCATCACACCTACAAGAAGATCGAACTGGTCGGTTCGTCGCCCAACAGCATCGAGGAAGCGATCAACAACGCCCTGGCCGAAGCCGGCAAGAGTCTCAAGCACCTGGAGTGGTTCGAGGTGGTCGAGACCCGCGGGCATATCCGCGACAACAAGGCGGCACACTTCCAGGTGACCCTCAAGGTCGGCTTCAAGATCGCCAACAGTTGAGTAAATGCTGGCACTTGTGAACTAGTCCACTGGCCGACTGCCATATAGCTTGCTATACAGAAGGCTCCAATCGAGCCTCCTGTGCGTCGCCCAAAAGCCGACGCACTTTTTTTGATACGACCAGGGAATGTGACCGATGAAGAAGCTGATTTTGGCGCTGGGTTTGTTGAGTGTCGCGGGAACGACCCTTGCGGCAGGCAAGCCATGTGACGAGCTGGAAAGGGAGATCAAGGACAAGCTGGAGTCCAAGGGCGTGCATGGCTATTCGCTGCAGATCCTGGATCGCGCCACCGGCGAGAAAGGCGCCGACGGCAAGGTGGTGGCCACCTGCGAAGCCGGTACCAAGGTCATTACTTACAAGCGCAAGTAAGCGTTCGCAGGATCAGGGCCGGCGCAATGCGCCGGCTTTTTCATGGGCGTCGATCGGGTTTCAGCCCTTCATCACCTGCGACAGCAGCTCGTAGGAGTGCAGGCGATCGGCGTGTTCGTACAGGTCACAGGTGAAGATCAGTTCGTCGGCCTGGGTGTGCTCGATCAGCACCTCCAGCTTGGCGCGGATCTTCTGTGGGCTGCCGACCGTCGCCAGGCCGAGGAAACTGGCCACGGCCTCTTTCTCATGGGGCAGCCACAGACCGTCCATGCTCTGCACCGGAGGCCGCTGCACCAGGCTCTGGCCGCGCATCAGCGCGAGGATGCGCTGGTAGACCGAGGTTGCCAGGTAGTCGGCCTGCTCGTCGCTGTCGGCCGCCACCAGCGGCACGCCGAGCATCACGTAGGGCTTGTCGAGCACTGGCGAAGGCTTGAAGTGGTTGCGATAGACGCGGATCGCCTCATGCATGTAGCGCGGGGCGAAATGCGAGGCGAAGGCGTAGGGCAGGCCGCGCTCGCCGGCCAGTTGCGCGCTGAACAGACTCGAACCGAGCAGCCAGACCGGCACCTGGGTACCGGTACCGGGGACGGCGATCACACGCTGGTCGGGGGTGCGCGGGCCGAGGTATTTCATCAGTTCGGCCACGTCTTCCGGGAAATCGTCGGCACTGCCCGAGCGCTCGCGGCGTAGGGCGTGGGCGGTCATCTGGTCGGAACCGGGTGCCCGGCCCAGGCCCAGGTCGATCCGCCCGGGGTAGAGGCTTTCCAGGGTGCCGAACTGTTCGGCGATCACCAGCGGTGCATGGTTGGGCAGCATCACCCCGCCGGAGCCGACGCGAATGCTCGAGGTGCCGCCGGCGAGATAGGCCAGCAGCACCGAGGTGGCCGAGCTGGCGATGCCGTCCATGTTGTGGTGCTCGGCGACCCAGAACCGGTTGAAGCCCCACTTTTCCACATGCCGGGCCAGGTCCAGCGAGTTGCGCAGCGACTGCGCCGGGCTGCCGTCCTGGCGCACCGGTACCAGGTCGAGGGTGGAAAACTTCACGTCGGACAAGCGCTTCATAAGCCTGTTACTCCTGTTTGAGGGACAGGCTTGCGATACGCGGCGAAGGACCTGTCGGTGTTCTGGGCAATATGGGCATATACCCGAGTTTCAAGAGCAGTCTGAGTTTTTAACCTGCAGAAATCAAAGACGACTCCTACAAGATGAACTTTGAGAGGCCGACTATTCTCAAAATTTTGGTCTGGCGCGAACCCCCGCGTCGCTTTTGAGGAGACAGTCCATGAGTATCACGAAGAAAGCCTCGGCTCACTGGGAAGGCGACCTGAAAACCGGTATCGGCTCCATTTCCACCGAAACCGGTGTCTTGCGCGAGGCACCCTATGGCTTCAAGGCACGCTTTGAGGGTGGCCGGGGCACCAACCCCGAGGAACTGATCGGCGCGGCCCATGCCGGGTGCTTTTCCATGGCCTTCTCGATGATTCTCGGCGAGGCCGGGCTCAAGGCCGACAGCATCGACACCCACGCCGAGGTGACGCTGGACCAGGTGGATGGCGGTTTTGCCATTACCGCGGTGCACCTGATTCTCAAGGCGAAGATCCCGGGTGCCAGCCAGCAGCAGTTCGATGAGCTGAGCCAGAAGGCCAAGGAGGGTTGCCCGGTGTCCAAGGTGCTGAACGCGAAGATCAGCCTGGATGCGACCCTGCTGGGCTGACTTCGCGGAACATGACCTGTGGCAGCTGGATTCCTCCGCGAAGCTTTTGGCGATCTCCGGACTGCCCCCAAGAAGTTGGCCCCACAGGGTTGTGCTTTCATGGAGGGAACCGGCGCCCACGTGTGGCTCCGTTATCACAGGTTGTGAGGCGAGTCAGAACTTGATTCTCCCGTTTGTGGTCGAATCGGTATGCGGCAACTGATTGCGTACGCCCTTGCGACGCGTTGCCGCCAGAAGGAGTCTGATCATGAAACGCATTGCCCTGGGCATTTTCTGTTGCGCGCTGGCGACTCAGGCCCTGGCGGCCCCGAAGGACTGCCAGGAGTTGAAAAACGAGATCGAGGTGAAGATCCAGGCCAACGCCGTACCTTCCTACACCCTGGAGATCGTCTCCCGGGAGGAAGCCGAGAAGCATGACGTGGCGATGGTGGTCGGTACCTGTGAAAACGGCACCAAGGCGATCATCTACCAGAAAAACGATACCTGAGGCCCCTAGGGCATGCAGATCACTCGTTCATCCGAGGCGATCTGTACGCCCTTGTCGTCATACAGTCGGGCATTGGCCTGGAACCCCAGGGCAACCCCTTCCAGGTGATAACGCCGTCCTGCCTCGAAGTTCGGGTAGGACACGCTGATGTAGCAGATTCGCTGCAGCGGGTCGGTGTTCATCGCCATGCCGCCAATGTACACGTCGTAGTCGAAGCGCACGGTCAGCTCATGGGGCCCGGGTGTCACCTGGAAGAAGCGCCCGTCGTCGAGGCGCTTCCTGTCCAGGGTTTCGGCCATGACCAGGGTGCCGGTGCGGGTCCCCAGGTCGATCCAGGCCATGTTCGGGTCGACCGCCGGCAGCGGTCCGGCACAGCCGCCGAGGCTGGCGAGGGCAAGGAAGGTCAGCAGCTTGCGCATGATGGATTTCGCTTGATGACAGGGGTTCAGCATACCTGTGATCAGTGGTCTTGGCTGGACGCTTTTGCCTGAATGTGGCCAATCTTCATGGAACATGTTTCGTCGCGCGCGATAGTCTTGGCGCAAACCCCGACTGGATGATCCGCATGCCGCACCGGCCATTCGCTCCCCTTCTACGCCTCGGTCTGGCAGGCCTGCTGCTGCTCGCGGGCGGTTGCAGCAGCCTGGACTACTACAGCCAGCTGGCCAGCGGCCAACTGAGCCTGCTGCGCGCCCGTGAACCGGTGGCGCAGGTGATCGCCGATCCCAGCCGTCCCCAGGCGCTGCGCGAGCACCTGATCCGTTCCCAAGAGGCGCGGGCCTTCGCCAGCCAGCACCTGCACCTGCCGGACAACCGCAGCTATCGGCTGTATGCCGATATCAGGCGGCCCTACGTGGTGTGGAACGTCTTCGCCACCCCGGAATTTTCCCTGACGCCGCAGAGCCACTGTTTCCCCATCGCCGGCTGTGTCGCCTATCGCGGCTACTACAGCCAGGGCGCGGCCCGGGGCGAAGCCGCGTTGCAGCGCCAGCAGGGCCTGGATGTGTACATCGGTGGGGTCGAGGTCTACTCGACCCTGGGCTGGTTCGATGACCCGATCCTCAGCTCGATGATGAACTGGGGCGACGAGCGCCTGGCGACGCTGATCTTCCATGAGCTGGCGCACCAGCGCTTCTATGTGAAGGACGACACCGAGTTCAACGAGTCCTACGCCAACTTCGTCGAGCAGGAAGGTACCCGGCAGTGGCGGGCGGCGCGCGGCTTGCCGGCGACCCTGGGCAACGAGACGCAGCAGAAGGATCAGTTCATCACCCTGGTGCTGGACACCCGCAAGCGCCTGCAGGCGCTCTACGCGCTGCCGTTGCCGGCCGAGCGGATGCGCGCGCGCAAGGCCGCCGAGTTCGAGCGTCTGCGCCAGGAATACCGGCTGCTGCAGGCGACGCAGTGGGCCGGCGACAGGCGCTACGATGGCTGGATCAATACGCCGCTGAACAACGCCAAGCTGTTGCCGTTCGGGCTTTATGACCAGTGGGTGCCGGCGTTTGCGGCGCTGTTCAGGCAGGTCGACGGCGATTGGCCGGCGTTTTTCACCGAGGTGGAAAGGCTGGGGGCCATGCCGCCCGAGGCGAGAAAGGCGGCGTTACAGAAATTGATGCCGGGCTGACCGGCCTCTTCGCGGCAAGCCGCGCTCCTACAGAGAGTTTGGCGCCAGCGTGTGGCACAACCCTGTCGGCGCGTGGCTTGCCCGCGAACGGCGCGGCTCGCTCTTGCGCCTACACAAACGCCCGATGCAACTCGTCCAGTGTCTGGAAGTGATACGCCGGCTGCTCGGCACTCAGCTCCTCGAAGCTGCCGAACCCGTAACCCACCGCCGCCGCGGCCAGGCCGTTGCGGCGCGCGCCGATCAGGTCGTGCTTGCGGTCGCCGATCATCAGCGTATCGCCAGGTTCCAGGCCCTCCTCGGCGACCAGGTGGGCGATCAGCTCGACCTTGTCGGTCCGCGTGCCATCCAGCTCGCTGCCGTAGATCACCTTGAAGTGCCGGGCGAAGTCGAAATGGCGGGCGATCTCGCGGGCGAACACCCAGGGCTTGGAGGTGGCGATATACAGCGTGCGCCCTTGCCCGCCGAGGGTTTCCAGCAGCGGCACGACACCGTCGAACACACGGTTTTCATAGAGGCCGGTGACCTTGAAGCGCTCGCGGTAGAAATTCACCGCCTCCCAGGCCTTGGCCTCGTCGAAGCCGTAGAACTGCATGAACGCCTGCAGCAGCGGCGGGCCGATGAAGTGTTCCAGCTTGCCCAGGTCCGGCTCGTCGATACCCAGCTTGGCGAGGGCGAACTGGATCGAGCGGGTGATGCCCTCGCGTGGGTCGGTCAGGGTGCCGTCGAGGTCGAACAGAATTGTCTGGTAGTGCATGAAATGTCCCAATCCGTACAGAAAACGCTCACTCGGCGCGGTCGTAGCCTTCGGCGATGTGCTGATCCTTGAGCTTCACGTAGTTCGCGGCGCTGTAGGTGAAAAAGGCCTTCTCCTTCTCCGTCAGCGGCCGCACCTGCTTCACCGGGCTGCCGACGTAGAGAAAGCCGCTGGCCAGTTGCTTGCCCGGTGGCACCAGGCTGCCGGCGCCGACGATCACCTCGTCCTCGATCACCGCGCCATCCATGACGATACTGCCCATGCCGATCAGGATCCGGCTGCCGATGCTGCAGCCGTGCAGCATGACCTTGTGGGCAATGGTCACGTCATCGCCGATCAGCAGCGGGAAACCGTCGGGGTTGAAAGGCCCGGCGTGGGTGATGTGCAGCACGCAACCGTCCTGCACGCTGGTGCGGGCGCCAATGCGGATGCGGTGCATGTCGCCACGGATCACGGTCAACGGCCAGATCGAACTGTCGTCGCCGATCTCGACATCGCCGATCACCACCGCCGAGTGGTCGACAAAAGCCCTGGAACCCAGGGACGGCGTGTGGTTCTGGTAGGTGCGAAGGGTCACGATAGGCACTCTCTCTGTTGCTGATAGCTGCGGTGGGCATTGATTGTAATTAAGATGGCCCCATCTTTGTTCCTACATGTTTTTTCAGCCAAGGTGTCCACCGTGAGCGCGAACAACCCTCTTCTGCAGCCCTACGACCTGCCGCCCTTCTCGGCGATCCGTGCCGAGCACGTGCAACCGGCCATCGAGCAGATCCTCGCCGACAACCGCAAGGCCATCGAAGGTATCCTGCAAAGCCAGGGGAAAAATCCGAGCTGGGCCGGCCTGGTGCTGGCCATGGACGAACTCAATGACCGCCTGGGCGCCGCCTGGAGCCCGGTCAGCCACCTCAACGCGGTGTGCAACAGCCAGGAGCTGCGCGAAGCCTACGAGGCCTGCCTGCCGGCGCTCAGTGCCTACTCCACCGAGCTGGGCCAGAACCGCGAGCTGTTCCAGGCCTTCGAAGCCCTGGCCAACAGCCCCGAGGCCGCCGGCTTCGACGTGGCGCAGAAAACCATTCTCGAACATTCGCTGCGTGACTTCCGCCTGTCGGGTATCGACCTGCCCGAGGCCGAGCAGAAGCGTTATGCCGAAGTGCAGAGCAAGCTGTCGGAGCTGGGCAGTCGCTTCTCCAACCAGTTGCTCGACGCCACCCAGGCCTGGACCAAGCACATCACCGACGAGGCCGCCCTCGCCGGGCTGAGTGCTTCGGCCAAGGCGCAGATGGCCGCCGCGGCCCAGGCCAAGGGCCTGGAAGGCTGGCTGATCACCCTGGAATTCCCCAGCTACTACGCGGTGATGACCTACGCCGAAGACCGCGCCCTGCGCGAAGAGGTCTACGCCGCCTACTGCACCCGCGCCTCCGACCAGGGCCCCAACGCCGGCCAGTTCGACAATGGCCCGGTGATGGCTGAAATTCTCGACCTGCGCCAGGAACTGGCCAAGCTGCTGGGCTTTGCCAGCTTCGCCGAACTGAGCCTGGCGACCAAGATGGCCGATTCCAGCGACCAGGTGCTGACCTTCCTGCGCGACCTGGCCAGGCGCAGCAAGCCGTTCGCCGCCCAGGACCTGCAACAGCTCAAGGCCTACGCTGCCGAGCAGGGCTGTGCCGAACTGCAGAGCTGGGACAGCGGCTTCTACGGCGAGAAGCTTCGTGAGCAGCGCTACAGCGTGTCCCAGGAAGCCCTGCGTGCCTACTTCCCGATCGACAAGGTGCTCGGCGGCCTGTTCGCCATCGTGCAGAAGCTCTACGGCATCGAGATCGCCGAGCAGACCGGTTTCGATACCTGGCACCCGGATGTCCGCCTGTTCGAAATCAGGGAGAACGGCCAGCACGTCGGACGCTTCTTCTTCGACCTGTATGCCCGCGCGAACAAGCGGGGCGGCGCCTGGATGGACGGTGCCCGTGACCGTCGCCGCACCGCCGATGGCGTGCTGCAGAGCCCGGTGGCCAACCTGGTGTGCAACTTCGCCCCGGCCGACAGCGGCAAGCCGGCGCTGCTGACCCACGACGAAGTGACCACCCTGTTCCACGAATTCGGCCACGGCCTGCACCACCTGCTGACCCGCGTCGAGCATGCCGGCGTATCCGGTATCAACGGCGTGGCCTGGGACGCGGTGGAACTGCCGAGCCAGTTCATGGAGAACTGGTGCTGGGAGCCGGAAGGCCTGGCGCTGATCTCCGGCCACTACGAGACGGGCGAGCCACTGCCCCAGGACCTGCTGGAAAAAATGCTCGCGGCGAAGAACTTCCAGTCCGGCCTGATGATGGTGCGCCAGCTGGAGTTCTCGCTGTTCGACTTCGAACTGCATGCTACCCACGGCGACGGCCGCAGCGTGGCCCAGGTGCTGGAGGCGGTGCGCAACGAGGTCTCGGTGATGCGTCCACCGGCCTACAACCGCTTCCCCAACAGCTTCGCGCACATCTTCGCCGGTGGCTACGCGGCCGGCTACTACAGTTACAAGTGGGCCGAGGTGCTGTCGGCGGATGCCTTCTCGCGGTTCGAGGAAGAAGGCGTGCTCAATGCCCGGACCGGTCGCGCGTTCCGCGAAGCGATCCTCGCCCGCGGTGGCTCCCAGGCACCGATGGTGCTGTTCGTCGATTTCCGTGGCCGTGAACCTTCGATTGACGCATTGTTGCGCCACAGCGGCCTGAGCGAGGACGCGGCGGCATGAGTGAGGTAGTCGTGACCAAGACCAGGAAACGCTTCATCGCCGGGGCGGTCTGCCCGGCGTGCAGCGAGCAGGACAAGCTGATGATGTGGAGCGAGGATGACGTTCCGCATCGTGAGTGCGTGGCGTGCGGCTATGCCGACACGCTCAACGAACAGGGGCTGTCGGTGCCCAGGGAGTTGAGCACGCGGGTCAACACGCCGACGGCGAAAGTCGCCGACAAGACCGTGCAAACCGTGCAGTTCTTCCCCAATCCCAAGCTGAAAAAGCCGAGCGAGTAATCGCCGCTGCCGGGCCTATCTATGTAGGTCCAGCGCCAGGCTTGCGCCACCTAGGCTCGCTCCTTGAGTGGTCCCGTCCCGGGGCCGCGTCTCTCAAGGAGTGCCCATGGGTACCTACAACCCGCTGCTGCATCACTGTGGCGAACTGCCGCCTTACTCGTCCATACGCGCCCATCACCTGGTACCGGCGATGCTGCAGGTGCGCAACGAGGCCCGCAGCACCATCGAGGCGATCCTCGTCAGTCAGCGCGAGCTGCCCACCTGGGATGATTTCGTCGTGCCGCTCGACGCGCTCGGCGCGCGCATGGCCTGGTGTGTCGGCACCCTCCTGGCCCTGTCCCGCGCGCGTTCCGGGGCGAAGTGGAACAAGGCGTTCGTGCGCTGTTTTCGCATTGAGGTGCAGTTCGACCAACTGCTCTGGGGCAACGAGCAGCTGTACGCCCTTTACCAGAAGCTGGCCGCCAGCCCGCTGGCCCGCCAGTTCAGTCGGCCGCGCCGGGTCCTGCTCGACAGGGTCCTGCGGCGCTTCCGTCTGGATGGCATGGCGCTGCCCGCCGAGGAGCGCCAGCGGTTCAGGGAACTGGGCGAGACGACCGATGAACTGCGTCTGCGCTTTCTCAGCAATGTGGCCGCGGCCACCGACTGTTCCAGCTGGCAGATCGACGTGGCGGACGAGGCGCTGCTGGACGGGCTGTCCAGCCACGACAAGGCGGCCATGGCCCTCTATCAGGACAAGCAACTGCTGGGCTGGAAGATCGACATGAGCGATCCGGAGCTGGTCCGCACGATCATGACCGACGCCCAGGCATCGGCCTTGCGCCAGCAGGTGTTCCAGCGACGCGGCACCCTGGCCTCCGACCAGGGCCTGGCGGACTGCAAGACTTTCGACAACAGCAGGGTGCTCGAACAGTTGCTGCGGCTGCGCCTGGAGCAGGCGCGGATGCTGGGCTTTGGCAGTTTCGCCGAACTGGCCCTGCAACGTCTTTCGGTGCGCAAGCCGGCCCATGTGCTCTGGTTCCTCCACCAGCAGATCGCGAGCAAGGCCCCCGCCTGGATCACCGAGCGCGAGGAACTGACCTCATTGGCACCCACCCCCCTGCAACCCTGGGACTATCTGTACTACGGGCAGAAGAGGCGCCTGCACAAAGGGGCACTGGATGAGGACGAGTTCCGTCGCCATTTCGAACTCGAACGGGTGCTGGAAAAGATGTTCGACCTGCCCAGGCGCCTGTTCGGCATCGAGTTCGTCGAGCGCCCGCAGCTCGATACCTGGCACGCCAGCGTGCGCGCCTTCGAGGTCCGCGAGGCCGGGCAGACCCTCGGTTATCTGTTTCTCGATCTGTTTTCCCGCGAGCAGAAACTGTTCAAGTCCGGTTCCACGTTTTCCCTTGCCCATCGCCTGCTGTCGGTCGAGGGGCGCGAAGTGAAGCTGCCGGTGGCGGTGTTGTCCTGTGCCCTGCCCGGCAATGGCACAGGTGCGCCCGTGCTGCTGAAACACGGGCAGGTGCGGACCCTGTTCCACGAGTTCGGGCATTGCCTGTATCAACTGCTCGACACGTCGGAAACCTGGCAGTTGTCGTGCAGCGAGCATTCGGGGATGGATGTGCGGGAGTTTTTTTCCAGATTGATGGAACGCTGGAGCTACAACGTCGATTTCCTGGTCGACATGAGCCGTCACCACCAGACCGGGGCCAGCCTGTCCACCGAGCAGGCCCGTCGCCTGCGGATCTTCCTGGAAAGCCAGACCTGGCTGAATGACAGTATGCAACTGATGTATTCGGGCATGGACTTTTTCCTGCACCTGCTGCAGCCGGTCGATACCGCGAATATCCACGCGCTGACCCAGGAGAACCTCGCCCATTGGCCCAAGCCGATGCCCGACCGTTTCATCTACTCCTTCACCCACCTGGTCACGGGCTATGAGGCCCGCTATTTCACCTATCTGTGGGGACTGGAACTGGCTACTGAGGTCTTTGCGCGTTTCGTGGAAAAGGGGCTGTTCGATGCTGTGGAGGGCCGTCGCCTGCGCGAGGAACTGTTTGTTCCGGCGCCCATCCGTTCGTTGACGGAATCCGTCGCGGCCTTTCTCGGGCGACCGGCGAAAGCCGTCATGCGCGACTCGAGCGACCCGCAGTTCATCGACCTGATGGAGCAACTGGTCAAGGTGCAGAACGGCGAGACCGCTGATCAGGGTACCGAAAGTGACCCTGCAGGCCCGGCCCGGCCGCGCTCGGTCCCGGCGTGGGCGGCGATGATGTTCGGCTCGGCGTTGAAGGCGCCACGGGTCAGTGCCGGCCCGGCATCGCCCTCAGTGGGCGTTGGCCGAAGCTGACTTGAACCAGTTCTGCACATTGCAGGTGGCGAATGGGCTGGTGCTGCAATCGCCATTGGCCAGGGCCGTGCGCAGTTTGTCGATATCGGCCTTCATCATGTAGCGAATGCCGTCCTTATGGTGGGAACTTTCGCCAAAGCCACCCTGAGTCATTTCGGCCAGGGCGTCCTCCTTGCTCCAGCCCTGGACGACCACCCGGTACATGGCCGCCATCAAGCCGGTGCGGTCGGAGCCGTGCTTGCAATGCATCAGCACCGGGCCGTGGCCTTCGGCGTCCCTGATCGCCCGCAGGGCGGCCAGCACGTCGGCGTCGTCGACATGGTTGGTGCGGTAGGGCAGTTGCACTTTCTTGACGTTGGGGGTCGCCAGCCAGCTGGCGTCCGACTCCGGCAGGAAGTTGATCACCGTGCCGATCTTCAGCTGTTCCAGCAGCGGCAGGGCATCGGCGTCCGGCAGGGCGCTGCGGTAGAGCGTCGGGCTCATCTGGTTCAGGTTGTATTTGTCGCCGACCGGCTGGGCCCACTGGGGCGGGCGGACGAAGGTGCTGTCGGCTTGGGCCTGGGCCAGCATGAACAGGCTGCTCAGGGTGATGCACAGGATCGCGAGGGCACGAGTGATGGACATGACAGGGTGACCCGGGAGAGAGGGGAGACTGGCACGCAGCATGCCCCCCGAGGGATCAAAAGCCTGTGAGGCTCATGTCAAAGATTCGTCGGTGAAGCCCGCAGGTCGGCGAGTGCTGGTCAGATCCCGCCTGCTCGATTACTGTATATAAATACAGTCAAGGGCTTCGCCAATGTCCACTCCTCTCCCGCCACGCGGTCGTGGCACCGCGAGCAACCCGCACAACCGCTTCGCGCCGAGCCGCTCGGTGGTCGAGGACGACGGCTGGTACCAGGAGGTGCCGCCAACCCAGGGCACCGAGGTGCGCATCGAGACGGCGAAGACCATCATCACCCGCAATACCTCGCCGGACCTGCCCTTCGACCGCTCCATCAACCCCTATCGCGGTTGCGAGCACGGCTGCATCTACTGCTACGCGCGGCCCAGCCACGCCTACTGGGACATGTCGCCGGGCCTGGATTTCGAGACCCGGCTGATCGCCAAGAGCAACGCGCCGGCGGTGCTCGAACAGCAGCTGTCGAAACCGGGCTACCGCTGCGCGCCGATCAACCTGGGTTCCAATACCGACCCCTACCAGCCGATCGAGCGCGAGCACCGGCTGACCCGGCAGACCCTCGAAGTGCTGCTGCGTTACCGGCATCCGGTGACGATCGTGACCAAGGGCGCGCTGATCCTGCGTGACCTCGACCTGTTGGCGGAGCTGGCCCGGCAGCGGCTGGTGGCGGTGATGATCAGCCTGACCACCCTGGACGACGAACTCAAGCGTATCCTCGAACCCCGCGCCGCAGCACCCAGGGCGCGCCTGCGGGCAATCCGGGTGATGCGCGAGGCAGGCATTCCGGTGGGCGTGCTGTGCTCGCCGATGATTCCGATGATCAACGACAGCGAACTCGAAAGCCTGCTCGGCGAGGCCCATGCCGCCGGTGCCCGGAGCGCGGCCTACATGATGTTGCGGCTGCCGCTGGAGGTGGCGCCGCTGTTCGAGGAATGGCTGGCCGCGCATTACCCGCAGCGGGCGGCCCATGTCCTCAGCCTGATCCGCCAGAGCCGCGGCGGCGAGCTGTACGACAGCCGCTTCGGTGCGCGGATGCGTGGCGAGGGACCGTTCGCCGACCTGCTCGCCCAGCGCTTCGCCAAGGCCCTCAAGCGCCTGGGTCTGGACCGCCGGGATGGTTTCAACCTCGATTGCAGCCTTTTCTGCCCGCCGGGAGCGCAGATGTCACTGCTCTGACGTAAGCTTTGGATGAGGCATGCCATATAATGTCTCTTCGTGATGGCCGGCGTCGGGACTGTCCCTCGGGAGGGATGTGGAACACCCGTCCTAGAGCCTCTGATTCAGTTTGAGTTAAGTTTCCAGGGTTATGGTGACCAGGCCTGTGTTTTTGCAGGTAGTGTTCAAGGAATCGGGCGCGCTGACCCGAAGAACGCTGGCCCTGAGCAAGCCAAATCAGGAAAATCCCCTTAAATCCGCCCGTAAAGAGGATGAATCATGAGTGACAAGGATAAACAGCCGTTGGCTGCGTCGGCTTCAGTGCTCCCCGAGACCGAAAGCGCCGATGCAGCACTGCAACATATCGTCGATGGTTTTCTGCGTTTTCACCATGAAGTCTTTCCGCAGCAGGAAGAACTTTTCAAGAAACTCGCCACGGCCCAGGCTCCCCGGGCCATGTTCATCACTTGCGCCGACTCGCGCATCGTTCCCGAACTCATCACCCAGACCGGCCCCGGCGACCTGTTCGTCACCCGCAACGTCGGCAACGTGGTGCCACCCTACGGCCAGATGAACGGTGGTGTGTCCACCGCCATCGAGTACGCCGTACTCGCCCTTGGCGTGCAGCACATCATTATCTGCGGCCACTCGGACTGCGGCGCCATGCGCGCGGTGCTGAACCCTGAAAGCCTGGACAAGATGCCCACGGTAAAGGCCTGGCTGCGGCATGCCGAGGTGGCACGCACCATGGTCCATGACAACTGCAATTGCGCCGACGAACGTGAAAGCATGCACGTGGTGACCGAAGAGAACGTGATCGCCCAACTGCAGCACCTGCGTACCCACCCTTCGGTGGCCTCGCGCATCGCCAGCGGGCATCTGTTCATTCATGGCTGGGTGTACAACATCGAAACCAGCGAAATCAAAGCCTACGACGCGGACCGGGGCGATTTCCTGCCTCTGGATGGCACCCACCCCATCCCCTGCGCGACGCCCAAGGCACGCTTCTAGAGCCGGGCTCGGCGGTATTCGCCCTTTTGACGGCCGTCGACGTCGTCAGAAGGGAGCGGTATTGCCGGGACAGGTCACTTCTGCCTAAAGCTCTTCTCAATCGATAAGGTTCTGCCATGACTGCCACAGAGCGGTCTGGCTTTGCCATGCCTGAAGAAATCCTCAGGAGATTCGTCATGCGTGCTGCGCAACTGAAAGCTGTTTTACCCCGGGAGCTGCTGGCTTCCGTGGTGGTGTTCCTGGTCGCCCTGCCGCTGTGCATGGGAATCGCCATCGCGTCCGGCGTGCCGCCGGCCAAGGGATTGATCACCGGCATCGTCGGTGGCCTGGTGGTCGGCTGGCTGGCGGGTTCGCCGTTGCAGGTCAGCGGTCCGGCCGCGGGCCTGGCGGTGCTGGTGTTCGAACTGGTGCGCCAGCATGGCCTCGCCATGCTCGGGCCGATCCTGCTGCTGGCCGGCCTGCTGCAACTGCTCGCCGGGCGCCTGCGCCTGGGCTGCTGGTTCCGGGTTACCGCTCCGGCCGTGGTGTACGGGATGCTCGCCGGTATTGGCGTGCTGATCGTGCTGTCGCAGATCCATGTGATGTTCGACGCATCGCCCTTGCCTTCGGGCCTGGACAACCTGCTGGGCTTTCCCCAGGCCCTGGGCAAGGCCCTGCCGCTGGTCGGTGCCGGCATCGGCTGGCAGGCCGGCTTGCTGGGCCTGCTGACGATCCTGGTGATGTGGCTCTGGGAGAAGTTCAAGCCACAGCGCCTGCGCTTCGTGCCGGGCGCCCTGCTGGGCGTGGGCCTGGCGACACTGGTGAGCCTGGTGCTGGCGTTGCCGGTACGCCGCGTGGAGGTGCCGGAGAACCTGGCCGAGGCCATCGACTGGCTGCGTCCGGCCGACCTGCTCAACCTGGCCGACCCGGCGATCCTGGTCGCGGCCTTTGCCGTGGCCTTCATCGCCAGTGCCGAAACCCTGCTCTCGGCGGCGGCGGTCGACCGCATGCATGACGGCCAGCGCTCCGACTTCGACCGCGAGCTGTCGGCGCAAGGAGTCGGCAACATGCTCTGCGGCCTGCTTGGGGCATTGCCGATGACCGGGGTGATCGTGCGCAGTTCGGCCAACGTCCAGGCTGGCGCCCGCACTCGCCTGTCGACCATGCTCCATGGCCTTTGGCTGCTGGCCTTCGTGCTGTTGCTGGCGAGCGTGCTGCAGAGCATTCCGGTGGCGAGCCTGGCCGGCGTGCTGGTGTTCACCGGGTTGAAGCTGGTCGACCTCAAGGTCTTCCGCGGCCTGGGCCGCTACGGGCGGATGCCGATGTTCACCTATGCCGCGACGGCACTGGCGATTGTCTTCACCGACCTGCTGACCGGCGTGCTGATCGGTTTCGGCCTGACCCTGGCGAAGCTGGCCTGGAAGGCCTCGCGGCTGAAGGTCAGCCTGGTGGACCTGCCGGGTGAAGGCGAGCAGGAACTGCGCCTGACCGGGGCGGCGACCTTTCTCAAGGTGCCGGTACTGACTCAGGTGCTGTCGAAGGTGCCGCCGGGAACCACGCTGCATGTGCCACTGAGCAACCTGACCTACATCGACCATTCCTGCCTGGAACTGCTCGAGGAATGGGGGCGCGCCAACGCGGCCAAGGGCTCGCGGCTGGTGATCGAATCCCGTGGGTTGAAACGGCGTCTGGAGGGTCGCCTGCGCACCACGACCGGTGTGGGGTCGACGGTCTAGGTGCGCAGCGGCAAGGTCAGGCGGCGGGCTGTTCCAGTTCCAGCTCCACACCCAGTTGGCGGGACAGGCAAGGCCAGCGTTTCCACGCCGCTTCCGTGTCCGGGCTGTTGAGGCGGTCGCGATAGGCTTCCACCGATTCGAGGGCGAAACTCTCCTCGTCGAGCATTTCATCGACCGCGTGATGCACCGCTTCATCCAGTTGGTTGGCGAACGCTTCGCCGATCAACTGGTGGGCGATCAGGTTGGCCACGGTGGTGTTCAGCGGGATCAGCGACTGGCCGAAATGCACGATGTACAGATCGTTGACCTCCTCCACCAGGCGATGTGCCAGATAGGCTTCGTCCAGCAGGCCGTCGAGGCCGACATGGCCTTCGAGAATGCTGGGCGGTTGCAGGAAGAACTGCTCGGCAATTTTCAGCACAGGTTTGATCTGCGATTCGATACCCGCTTCGCGGGCGACCGAATTGGCGGCATCCAGCAGGTCGGGGACCAGCTCGATGTAGGCGGTTACAAAACGGGTCATGACTCCCGTGGCATCGATCTCCGGTAATTGAATGGCAGGGTGCAGGTGCGGCAGTTGAACTTCCAGTTGTCGCGTCAATTGGCCGGTTTCGGCTTCGTGTTGATGTGCACGTTGTATTTGCTCGCGCAATGCGGCGGTGTTCATGAATGCTCCAGTCGGTAATACAAAGGGAAAAAGGGAGACCATAAGGTAGCTGGGTTATAAAAGCTGTTAAGACGTATTTGTAATAATTATTTCATGGTTATATGCGTGCGTTATATTGAATTGCCATCATTTCGCTACAGCCCACGCCATTCGTGGCTTTCAGGAAACTGACAGGTTCATTTTTTGTATTGCATTGCGTGGTCCCGGTCGCTGTCTATACTCGGTTTTGTATGGAGTTAGCTGATGACGTCCGGCTTTGTGTTTCGGCAAGACCGAATGGTCCGCGTGCGTAGTCCGACCATTCCCCTTTGCCCCAGGTGAAAGCCGACGGGATAACAAGAACGATAAGGGGAACGCGCAATGATGCGACATCCACGGGTCTGGATGGGCCTGCTGTTGTGGTCGTTATTCAGCCAGGCGCAAGCCGCCTGGACCACGAATATGACGCAGGGGGCGACCGAGGTCAGTCACGCGGTCTTCGACCTGCACATGACCATCTTCTGGATCTGCGTGGTGATCGGTGTCATCGTCTTCGGGGCGATGTTCTGGTCGATGATCATTCACCGCCGCTCCACCGGCCAGGTGGCCGCCCGCTTCCACGAAAGCACCACGGTGGAGATCCTCTGGACCGTCGTGCCGCTGCTGATCCTGGTGGCCATGGCGATTCCGGCCACCGCCACGCTGATCAGGATGTACGACACCAGCGAATCGGACGTGGACATCCAGATCACCGGTTACCAGTGGAAGTGGCACTACAAGTACCTGGGCCAGGACGTCGAGTTCTTCAGCAACCTGGCCACGCCCCAGGACCAGATCCACAACCAGGCCGCCAAGGGCGAGCACTACCTGCTCGAGGTCGACCAGCCGCTGGTGCTGCCGGCGGGGGTGAAGGTGCGTTTCCTGGTGACCGCCGCCGACGTGATCCACTCCTGGTGGGTGCCGGCCTTCGCGGTCAAGCGCGACGCCATCCCCGGTTTCGTCAACGAGGCCTGGACCAAGGTCGACAAGCCCGGCATCTACCGTGGCCAGTGCGCCGAGCTGTGCGGCAAGGACCACGGTTTCATGCCCATCGTCGTCGACGTGAAATCCCCTGCCGACTACGACGCCTGGCTGACCGAGCGCAAGGCCGAGGCGGCCAAGCTCAAGGAACTGACCAGCAAGGAATGGACCCTCGACGAGCTGGTGGCCCGTGGCGACAAGATCTACCACACCACCTGCGTCGCCTGTCACCAGGCCGAAGGCCAGGGCCTGCCGCCGATGTTCCCGGCGCTCAAGGGCTCGAAAATCGCCACTGGGCCCAAGGAAGCCCACCTGAGCCTGGTCTTCCACGGCAAGCCGGGTACCGCGATGGCGGCTTTCGGCAAGCAGCTTTCGGAAGTCGATATCGCCGCGGTCGTCACCTACGAGCGCAACGCCTGGGGCAACAACAAGGGCGACATGGTCACGCCGAAAGACGTGCTGGCGCTGAAACAGGCAGAAAGCAAATGACCGGGCCCATCGTGTTCCCGGGCCGTCCGGTTCAAACCTCTGCAGGAGACAGGACATGAGTGCTGTGATCGATGACCATGGTCACGCCGGTGACCACGCCCACGGTCCCGCCAAGGGCCTGATGCGCTGGGTGCTGACTACCAACCACAAGGATATCGGCACGCTGTACCTGTGGTTCAGTTTCGCCATGTTCCTGATCGGCGGCTCGTTCGCCATGGTGATCCGCGCCGAGCTGTTCCAGCCCGGCCTGCAGATCGTGCAGCCGGCGTTCTTCAACCAGATGACCACCATGCATGGCCTGGTGATGGTCTTCGGCGCGGTGATGCCGGCCTTCGTCGGCCTCGCCAACTGGATGATCCCGCTGATGATCGGCGCGCCGGACATGGCCCTGCCGCGGATGAACAACTTCAGCTTCTGGCTGCTGCCGGCGGCGTTCGGCCTGCTGGTCTCGACCCTGTTCAGCGCCGGTGGCGGACCGAACTTCGGCTGGACCTTCTATGCGCCGCTGTCGACCACCTACGCGCCGGAAAGCGTCACCTATTTCATCTTCGCCATCCACCTGATGGGCATCAGTTCGATCATGGGCGCGATCAATGTGGTCTCGACCATCCTCAACCTGCGGGCCCCGGGCATGACGTTGATGAAGATGCCGCTGTTCGTCTGGACCTGGCTGATCACCGCCTTCCTGTTGATCGCGGTGATGCCGGTGCTGGCCGGCTGCGTGACCATGATGCTGATGGACATCCACTTCGGCACCAGTTTCTTCAGTGCCGCCGGCGGCGGTGACCCGGTGCTGTTCCAGCACGTGTTCTGGTTCTTCGGCCATCCCGAGGTGTACATCATGATCCTGCCGGCCTTCGGCGCCGTCAGCGCGATCATCCCGACCTTCTCGCGCAAGCCGCTGTTTGGCTACACCTCGATGGTCTACGCCACGGCGAGCATCGCCTTCCTGTCGTTCATCGTCTGGGCGCACCACATGTTCGTGGTCGGCATCCCGCTGGTGGGCGAGCTGTTCTTCATGTACGCGACCATGCTGATCGCGGTGCCGACCGGGGTGAAGGTGTTCAACTGGGTCAGCACCATGTGGCAGGGTTCGCTGACTTTCGAGACGCCGATGCTGTTCGCCGTGGCGTTCGTCATCCTGTTCTCCATCGGCGGCTTCTCCGGGCTGATGCTGGCGATCGCGCCGGCGGATTTCCAGTATCAGGACACCTACTTCGTGGTGGCGCACTTCCACTACGTGCTGGTGCCGGGGGCGATCTTCGGCATCTTCGCCTCGGCCTACTACTGGCTGCCGAAGTGGACCGGCCACATGTACGACGAAACCCTGGGCAAGCTGCATTTCTGGCTGTCGTTCGTCGGCATGAACCTGACCTTCTTCCCGATGCACTTCGTGGGCCTTGCCGGTATGCCGCGGCGGATTCCCGACTACAACCTGCAGTTCGCCGACTTCAACATGGTCTCGTCGATCGGTGGCTTCATGTTCGGCACCACGCAGTTGCTGTTCCTGTTCATCGTCATCAAGTGCATCCGTGGCGGCCCGGCAGCGCCGGCCAAGCCGTGGGACGGTGCCGAGGGCCTGGAGTGGAGCATTCCGTCGCCGGCGCCGTACCACACCTTCACCACGCCGCCGGAAGTGAAGTGACCGGGAGGACCGTCCGATGAGCGACTCGGTTTCACTCAGGCGCCTGGTCAGCCGACTGCTGCTGGTGGTGGTGGCGATGTTCGCCTTCGGCTTCGCCCTGGTGCCGATCTACGACGTGATGTGCAAGGCGTTCGGCATCAATGGCAAGACCGCCGGCCAGTACGAGGGTGAGCAGGTGGTGGATGCCTCGCGCCAGATCGGCGTGCAGTTCCTCTCCACCAACGCGGTGGACATGGTCTGGGAGTTCTACCCCAAGGCCGACCGGATCGACGTCCACCCCGGTGCCGTGAACGAGATGATCTTCGTCGCCTACAACCCTACCGACCGGGTGATGAAGGCCCAGGCCATCCCGAGCATTTCCCCGGGCAATGCGGCGGTGTATTTCCACAAGACCGAATGTTTCTGCTTCACCCAGCAGACGCTCAAGCCCGGGGAGCGGGTCGAGATGCCGGTCCGTTTCATCGTTGACCGTGACATGCCCAGGGATGTGAAGCACCTGACGCTGGCCTACACGCTGTTCGACATCACCGCCCACAACCCACCCGTGGCCCACTCGGGTGGGTAGGCCAGTCGGCGTGCCCGACAAGGAGAACAATAGATGGCGACTCCAACCCACGAGCATTACTACGTCCCGGCCCAGAGCAAGTGGCCGATCATCGCCACCCTCGGCCTGCTGGTCACGGTCTACGGCCTGGGCACCTGGTTCAACGACCTCAAGGCGGCCCGCCCGGAATCCCATGGCCCGCTGATCTTCTTCGTCGGCGGCCTGCTGCTGGCCTACATGCTGTTCGGCTGGTTCGGCGCGGTGATCAGGGAAAGCCGCTCCGGCCTCTACAGCCCGCAGATGGATCGTTCGTTCCGTTGGGGCATGAGCTGGTTCATCTTTTCCGAGGTGATGTTCTTCATCGCCTTCTTCGGCGCGCTGTTCTACGTGCGGCACATGTCGGTGCCGTGGCTGGCCGGTGAAGGTGGCGCCAAGGGCCTGGCCCATATGCTCTGGCCGGAATTCCAGAAAGCCTGGCCGCTGCTGGACAACCCGGATCCGAAACTCTTCCCGTCACCCAAGGGCACCATCAGCCCGTGGGGCCTGCCGCTGCTCAACACCGTACTGCTGGTCAGCTCCAGCGTGACGGTGACCTTTGCCCACCATGCCCTGAAGAAGGGCCACCGTGGCGCGCTGAAAGCCTGGCTGGCGCTGACGGTGCTGCTCGGGCTGGCGTTCCTCGGCTTCCAGGCCAAGGAATACCTGCACGCCTACCACGAGTTGGGCCTGACCCTCGGTTCGGGCATCTACGGTGCGACGTTCTTCATGCTCACCGGGTTCCACGGTGCCCACGTGACCATTGGCACGCTGATCCTGTTCGTGATGCTGGTACGCATCCTGCGCGGGCACTTCGACGCCGAGCACCAGTTCGGCTTCGAGGCGGCGAGCTGGTACTGGCACTTCGTCGACGTGGTCTGGATCGGCCTGTTCGTTTTCGTCTACGTGCTGTGAACGCGGCGCCCGCCTACCAGGGGGCGCTGGAGACCAGTTGGCCGCTGTAGAAGCCCCAGGTGATCAAGGTGAGGGTGGCTGCGGCGAGGACGACACGAAGGGTCAACGCGGTCAGCAGGCGATGGGACGGACCCTCGTCCCTGACCAGAAAGAACAGACCGCTGAACAGGCTGACCACCGTGGCAATCAGCATCAGGACTATCGCCGCTTTGAGCATGGTGAGACTCCGGGGGGAGATGCGCATGTATTTGAGTATAGCGAGCCCGCTTCCTGTCCATGGGGTGCCAGCATGAGGCACTTTCGTCCCGGCGTGGCCCCGACCCTGGTGGTGCTGTTGTTGCTGCCGGTGCTGGTGTCGCTGGGTTTCTGGCAACTGCACCGTGGCGAGGAGAAGCGGGTGTTGCTCGACAGTCATGCCCAGCGGCGCATGGCCGAGCCGCTGAGCGTCGGGCAGCTCCACGACAAGGCCGATCCGGCCTTTCGCCGGGTGCGCCTGCGCGGCCAGTTCGATGGCGAACACAGCTACCTGCTGGACAACCGCATTCGCAACGGCCGGGTTGGCGTCGAACTGATCCAGCCGTTCCACGACCAGGCCAGCGGGCTCTGGTTGCTGGTCAACCGTGGCTGGCTGCCCTGGCCGCAACGGCGCACCCCACCGTCGTTCAGCACGCCGGAGCAGGTGCTGAACCTCGACGTCTGGGTCTACGTGGCGCCGGGCGCGACCTTCCAGTTGCACGCCGACCCGGCCGATGCCGCCTGGCCGCGACTGGTGACCGCGATCGAACCGGACAGGCTGTGGAAGGAACTGGGCCGTGACGGCTTCGCCTACGAACTGCGCCAGGAGCCTGGCCCCGGCAGCTACGAAACCGGCTGGCCGGTAGTGGCCGAAGGCATGGGGCCGGAAAAGCACCTCGGCTACGCCGTGCAGTGGTTCGCCATGGCCCTGGCCCTGTTCGGTCTCTATCTCTATCTCGGATGGCATAACGCAAGGGAGAAACAGCATGGGAGCGGCCATGAATCCATTCGACACCACTGAGCCACGACAGCCGGGCGTGCGTGCCCGTGGTCGCTGGCAACTGATCCTCATCGTGCTGATGGTCATCGGACCGATGCTCCTGGCCACCGGCATGTACAAGCTGCAGTTCTGGGTGCCGGAAGGCCGCAGCTACCACGGCGAACTGATCGGCAACGGCCAGGGCCGTGCCGACCTCGGGATACAGGCCGAAGAGACCCGCTGGCAACTGCTGGTGACCGCGCCGCAGGCGTGCTCGGTGGACTGCCAGCAATTGGTCTACCTGGCGCGGCAGATCCATATCGGCCTGGGACGCGATGCTTCGCGGGCCAGTCACGCGCTCGCGACCGCGCAGCCACTGGCCGACGACTACGCGGCCAAGCTGCAACGCGAGTATCCGCAACTGCAACGCTATGCCCTCGATCTGCCCGCCTACACCCGCCAGATCCGGGGCGCCGCCGCGCCACAACTGTGGATCATCGACCCCCACGGCAACCTGGTGCTGCGCTATGACGCCCGGGTCAAGGGCAAGGACCTGCTCAACGACCTGCGCCAACTGCTGAAACTGTCGAACATCGGCTAAGGAGAACGGCATGGCCAAGCCAGGATTCCGCCTCGCGCTGTTTGCCACCCTGCTGGCGCTGATCGTCGTGCTGCTCGGTGCCTACACCCGCCTGACCCATGCCGGCCTCGGCTGCCCGGACTGGCCGGGTTGCTACGGATTCATCGGCGTACCCAAGAGCGAGGCCCAACTGGCCCATGCCGAACTGCATTTCCCCGATTCGCCGGTGGAGGCGCACAAGGGCTGGAACGAAATGATCCACCGCTATTTCGCCGGTACCCTGGCCCTGGCGATCATCGTCCTGGCGGCCCGTTCCTGGAGGGAACGGCGCCGTGAAGGCCAGCCGCTGAAGCTGCCGCTGTTCCTGCTGGCGGTGGTGCTCGCCCAGGCCGCGTTCGGCATGTGGACGGTGACCCTCAAGCTTTGGCCGCAGGTGGTGACCGGCCATCTGCTCGGCGGTTTCGCCACCTTGAGCCTGCTGTTCCTGCTGACCCTGCGCCTGTCCGGCGTGTTGCCGGCGCTGGCGGTGCCCCGGCGCCTGCAACGCTGGGCAACGGCCGGGCTGTTGCTGGTGATCCTGCAGATCGCCCTCGGCGGCTGGGTCAGTTCCAACTATGCCGCGGTGGCCTGCATCGATCTGCCGACCTGCCATGGCCAATGGTGGCCGGCGGCGGACTTCGCCAACGGTTTTCACCTGACCCAGCACATCGGCCCGAACTACCTGGGCGGCCAGCTCGACAGCGAGGCCCGCACGGCGATTCACCTGACCCACCGCATTGGCGCGCTGCTGGTGACCCTGGTGCTGCTGGGGCTGGCCTGGCAGTTGCGGGTGGTCGGCATGACCCGCCTGGCCGGGCTGCTGCTGTGCGCCCTGGCGGCACAGATCGGCCTGGGCCTGAGCAACGTCTATTTCCACCTGCCCCTGCCGGTGGCCGTGGCCCACAACGCCGGCGGCGCGCTGCTGCTGCTGACGCTGGTGCTGGTCAACTATCACGCGCGGACCGCCCTGGTGCGGGTGCGTCGGCAGGCGCCTGCCCGCTGGCGGCTCAGCCCCCGCGGGGCGGTGCACGGGCCTATCACCATCAAGGGAGAGATGCCATGGCGACTGTAGCCGGCGAGCGTCACCGCCAGGCGATCTGGCGCGACTATCTGGAGCTGACCAAGCCCAAGGTGGTGGTATTGATGCTGATCACCTCGCTGGTGGGCATGTTTCTCGCCACGCGCGCCGGGGTGCCGTGGACGGTGCTGGTGTTCGGCAACCTCGGTATCGGCCTGTGCGCGGCCGGCGCGGCGGCGGTCAACCATGTGGTGGACCGGCGGATCGACGCGGTGATGGCCCGGACCCACAAGCGCCCGCTCGCCGAGGGCCGCGTTTCGCCGTCGGCGGCACTGGCCTTCGCGCTGCTGCTGGCGGTGCTCGGCCAGGCGTTGCTGCTGGCCTTCACCAACCCGCTGACCGCCTGGCTGACCCTGGCCTCGCTGCTCGGCTACGCAGTGATCTACACCGGTTTCCTCAAGCGCGCCACGCCACAGAATATCGTGATCGGCGGCCTGGCCGGCGCGGCGCCGCCGCTGCTGGGCTGGGTCGCGGCTACCGGGCACCTGGGCGCCGAGCCGCTGCTGCTGGTGCTGATTATCTTCGCCTGGACCCCGCCGCATTTCTGGGCCCTGGCGATCCACCGCAAGGAGGAGTACGCCAAGGCCGATATCCCGATGCTGCCGGTGACCCACGGCGAGCACTACACCAAGGTGCATATCCTGCTGTACACCTGCGTCCTGCTGGCGGTCAGCCTGCTGCCGTTCGTGATCCACATGAGCGGCGTGCTCTACCTGCTCTGCGCCCTGGGCCTGGGCGCGCGCTTCCTGCAATGGGCCTGGGTACTGTACCGTGGCAGCCGGCCGCAGGCGGCGATCGGCACCTTCAAGTACTCTATCTGGTACTTGTTCCTGCTGTTCATCGCGCTGCTCGTCGACCACTACCTACTGTTGAACCTATGACTCGAACTCAGAAAACCGTTTTCATTCTCGTCGCCGTGGTGGCCCTGATCCTGGGGCTGACGGTCAACAAGGTCCTCAACGGCAAGGGCCAGGGCGATACCACCGCGCTGATCGATGCCGGCATCATCCTGCTGCCGCAGAGCCGCACACTGCCGGACGTGAAGATGACCGACCAGGACGGCCAGCCGGTGTCGATCGACCAGCTCAAGGGCAAGTGGACCCTGCTGTTCTTCGGCTACACCTTCTGCCCGGACATCTGTCCGACCACCCTCGCGCAGTTGCGGCAGATCAAGAGCGAACTGCCCAGGGACGCGGTGGACAAGCTGCAGATCATCCTGGTGAGTGTCGACCCCAACCGGGACAACCCCAGGCAGCTCAAGCAGTACCTGGGGTATTTCGACCCGCAGTTCCGCGGGTTGACGGCGGGCTCCATCGAGGACCTGCAGAAGCTGGCGAATGCGGTGAGCATTCCGTTCATTCCGGCCGATACCAGCAAGCCGAACTACACCGTCGACCACAGCGGCAACCTGGCGATCGTCGGGCCGGATGGCAACCAGCGCGGGTTCATTCGGGCGCCGCTGAACAACCAGAAGCTGGTGGCGCAGTTGCCGAACATGCTCAAGCGCAACTAGTGTTGTGGCCGTGAGGGCCTCTTCGCGGGCAAGCCCGGCTCCTACAGGGTTTGTGTCGTACCTGGACTCTGTGCCCGCCCCTCCCACTGTAGGAGCCGGGCTTGTCGGGACGCCGCATCGCCGCGAAGAGGCCCCAAAGGCCACCGCTAGACTATTTCGCAAATAACTGCCCGATATCCTTGAACGCCTTGAATTCCAGCGCATTGCCACAGGGGTCGAGCAGGAACAGGGTCGCCTGCTCGCCGACCTGGCCCTTGAAGCGCACGTAGGGTTCGATCACGAACCGTGTCTCGCGAGCCCGCAGCCGTTCGGCCAGCGCCTCCCACTCGGCCCAGCCCAGCACAACGCCGAAATGTGGCACCGGCACATCATGACCGTCCACCGGGTTGCTCATGGCCTGTTCCTGCGCCGCGGTCCTGGCCTGGTAGTGGATCACCAACTGGTGGCCGAAGAAATCGAAGTCCACCCAATGATCGCTGCTGCGCCCCTCGGGGCAGCCGAATACTTCGCCATAGAAGTGCCGGGCCGCGGCCAGGTCATGGACAGGAATGGCCAGATGAAAGGGAGAAAGCGCCATGGCGGGTACCATCAGTGAGAAAGGAGCTTTCAGTCTAGAGACGATTATTTTGTTGAAAAGCGCATATTCTTGCGGTCGAGATCAAATTATTTTGTCGTATGCTGCCCTCCACCGCCTGTTTCATCTCCCTGGACGAGCCTGATGTTGCGAGAACTCAAGACCTTCATCCGTGTGGCCCGCGAAGGCACCTTCGTCGCCGCCGGGCAGCAGTTGGGGCTGACCCAGTCGGCGGTCAGCGCACAGATGCGCGTGCTGGAGCAGAACCTCGGCGTACGCCTGTTCGACCGCAGCGGCCGGGCGGCGGTGCTGAACGCGGCCGGGCGTCATGCGTTGCCGCTGGCCGAGCAGATCCTCAGCCTGTATCGCGCGATGGCGTTACCCACGGCCGCTGCGCAATGGCAGGGCGAGCTGCGCATCGGCGCCATCGCCACGGTGCAGACCGGCCTGCTGCCGCGGGCCCTGCCGAGGTTCCGCGAGGCGGCGCCGCGGGTCGACCTGAAGCTGGTGCCCGGGGTGTCGCTCAACCTGCTGAGCCAGGTCGATGCCGGTGAGCTGGACCTGGCGTTGCTGATCCGGCCGCCATTCGAGCTGCCCAAGGAGTTGCTGGCGATTCCCCTGGCCAGCGAGGCCTTCGTGCTGATTGCGCCCCGGCAGGTCAAGGGCGACGACCCGCGGCAACTGCTCGCCGAGCAGCCGTTCGTGCGTTATGACCGGGGTTCGTTCGGTGGGCGGCTGGTCAGCCAGTTCCTGCGCGAGCAACGGATCCAGGTGCGTGATGTGCTGGAGCTGGACGAGATCGAGGCGATTGCGCGGATGGTCGAATGCGGGCTGGGAGTGTCGCTGGTGCCCAGGGCCGGGCTTTGGCTGCAGCGCGTGGATCAGTTGCGGGTCATCGAGCTGGGCGAGCTGACCTTCGAGCGTCAGCTGATCGCGGTATTGCGCCGCGCCCAGCGCCAGCCGGCGCTGGATTGCCTGCTGGAGTGCCTGCAGGCCTGAAACGGCCCGCGCTGATCGTTCCCTCGCGGAGCGTGGGAACGATCGGCACAGGTCAGCGCCGTTTGTAGGAGCAGGGCTTGTCGGGGCGCCGAACCGCCGCGAATGGGCCTGGGGGTCAGAACGCCGGAACGATCGAACCCTTGTACTTCTCGAGGATGAACGCCTTCACTTCCGGGCTGTGCAGCGCGGCAACCAGCTTCTTCAGGGCGTCCGAATCCTTGTCGTCCGGACGGGCCACCAGGATGTTCACGTAAGGCGAGTCCTTGCCCTCGATGAACAGTGCGTCCTTGGACGGATCGAGCTTGGCTTCCAGGGCGTAGTTGGTATTGATCAGCGCCAGGTCGACCTGGGTCAGCACGCGCGGGATGGTCGCCGCTTCCAGTTCACGGAATTTCAGGTCTTTCGGGTTCTCGGCAATGTCCTTGGGCGTCGACAGGATGTTGTGCGCGTCCTTGAGCTTGATCAGGCCGGCCTTTTCCAGCACCAGCAGCGCCCGGCCGCCGTTGGTGGCGTCGTTCGGGATCACCACGGTGGCGCCACCTGGCAGGTCTTCCAGCTTCTTGTACTTGCTGGAGTAGGCGCCCAGCGGCTCGACGTGTACGCCGGCGATGCTGACCAGGTGGGTGCCCTTGGACTTGTTGAACTCATCCAGGTACGGCTGGTGCTGGAAGAAGTTGGCGTCCAGGCGCTTCTCGGCGACCTGTACGTTCGGCTGCACGTAGTCGGTGAAGACCTTGACCTTCAGGTCCACGCCTTCCTTGGCCAGGACTGGCTTGACGAATTCGAGGATTTCCGCGTGGGGCACCGGGCTGGCGGCCACGCTCAGGGTTTGCGCGGCGTTGGCGGAAAACGCCGCGACGGCGGCGAAGGCAGCGATCAGTTTTTTCATCGAACGACTCCATGTGAGATGCCGCTTGGCATCTGCCGGCCCCGGGGCCGGCGATTCAGTAGGTTGCGAAAGCGTTGGGGTGTTGCCCGTTACTTGCGGGAGAACCGCGCCACGAGCTTGTCGCCGATGGTCTGCAGGACCTGCACCAGCACCACCAGCATGACCACGGTGACCAGCATCACATCGTTCTGGAACCGCTGGTAACCATAGCGGATTGCCAGGTCGCCGAGGCCGCCGGCCCCGACCACACCGGCCATGGCGGTATAGCCTACCAGGGTGATGGTCGTCACGGTGATGGCCGCGAGGATGCCCGGACGGGCCTCCGGCAGCAGTGCATTGAAGACGATCTGGCGGGTGGTCGCGCCCATGGCCTGGGTCGCTTCGATGATGCCGCGGTCGACTTCGCGCAGCGCGGTTTCCACCAGCCGGGCGAAGAACGGCGCGGCGCCGATCACCAGCGGCGGAATGGCGCCGGCCACGCCCAGCGAGGTACCGGTGAGGAACACGGTGGTGGGAATCAGTACGATCAGCAGGATGATGAACGGCAGCGAACGCACCACGTTGACCACGAACGACAGCGCCGAGTAGGTCGGCTTGTGCTCGAGCAGTTGGCGCGGGCTGCACAGGAACAGCAGCACGCCCAGCGGCAGGCCGAGCAGCACGGTGAACAGCAGCGAGCCGCCAAGCATCATCATGGTGTCGCCGGTGGCTTCCCAGATGTCCGACCAGTCGATGTTGGCGAAAAAGCTCAGGAACAGGTCCATCAGCGCAGTACCTCCATATGGACGTCAGCCGCGGTGAAGCGGGCGAAGGCGGCGTCCAGGTCGCCACCGGTGATGGCCAGCGTCAGTTGCCCGTACGGGGTGTCCTTGATGCGGTCGATACGGCCGGCGAGGATGCTGTAGTCGACTCCGGTTTCACGGGCCACGGTGCCCAGCAGTGGCGCGTAGGTGGCATCGCCCTGGAAGGTCAGGCGCACGATGCGCCCCGGCACGTGGGCGAAGTCGTTGCGCTGCTCGTTCTCGTCGATCTGTTCGTCTTCCTGGACGAAGCGCCGGGTGGTCGGGTGCTTGGGGTGCAGGAACACGTCGGCCACCGGGCCCTGCTCGACGATCACGCCGGCGTCCATCACGCCGACCACATCGCAGACACGGCGGATCACGTCCATCTCGTGGGTGATCAGGACGATGGTCAGTTTCAGCTCGCGGTTGATCTCGGCCAGCAGTTGCAGGACCGAGGCGGTGGTCTGCGGGTCGAGGGCGCTGGTGGCCTCGTCGCACAGCAGGATCTTCGGCTTGGTCGCCAGGGCGCGGGCGATGCCGACGCGCTGTTTCTGCCCGCCGGACAGTTGCGACGGATATTTCTTCGCGTGATCGGCCAGGCCGACGCGCTGCAGCAGCTCGGCGACGCGCTGGTCGATCTCCCGGCGGGACAGTTCACCGGCCAGGGTCAGCGGCAGCGCGACGTTGTCGGCAACGGTCTTGGAGGCCAGCAGGTTGAAGTGCTGGAATATCATCCCGACTTGCTGGCGGAAACGCCGCAGGCCATTGGCGTCGAGCGCGGTGATTTCCTCGCCGTCGACGATGATCTTGCCGCCGCTGGGCGCTTCCAGGCGGTTGATCAGGCGCAGCAGGGTACTTTTGCCGGCGCCGGAATGGCCGATCAGCCCGAACACCTGGCCTGCCTCGACACGCAGGTGGGTCGAGTGCAGGGCGGGAATTTCCTTACCGGCGACCCGGTAGGTTTTATGGACGTTATGAAACTCGATCACGTAGCGAACCTTGTGGGGCGCAATGGAAAGGGGTCAGCGGTTAGCCGGGCGCGCATTTTAGCCTGTCCGTATAGATGCTATTAGCATTTATTTCGCATGCGACCTGCGATTTGGCAATAACACGATCAGTGGTCAGAAAAAAGGAACGGCTTCGGACCCGCGGCAGTCACTCGTTAGGCACTTCGAATCCCGTTCGCCGGGACCCTGTCGATCATCCGGCAGCTCTGCGGCGACTGTAACCGAGGAAACCGTCTGATGAGTACCAAGAAACCCAAGGCCAACCAGAGCCAACTGGCTGGCACCGACACCCTGGATCGCGGCAACACCAACGACAAGCTGCAGAGCCTGGAGCCGTTCCGCTCCGATGCCAGCGGCCAGGCGTTGCGTACCAACCAGGGGGTGAAGGTCGCCGATAACCAGAACAGCCTGAAAGCCGGCGCGCGCGGGCCTTCATTGCTGGAAGATTTCATCATGCGTGAAAAGATCACGCATTTCGACCATGAGCGGATCCCCGAGCGCATCGTGCATGCCCGGGGCACCGCCGCCCATGGCTACTTTCAAAGCTACGGCAACCATGCGGCGTTGACCAAGGCCGGTTTCCTTCAGGACCCCGCCATCAGGACCCCGGTGTTCGTGCGTTTCTCCACGGTGCAGGGCCCCCGCGGTTCCGGGGATACCGTGCGCGACATCCGCGGTTTCGCAGTGAAGTTCTTCACCACGGAAGGCAATTTCGACCTGGTCGGCAACAACGTGCCGGTGTTTTTCATCCAGGACGCGATCAAGTTTCCCGATTTCGTCCACGCGGTGAAACCCGAGCCGCACAATGAAATCCCCACCGGTGGCTCGGCCCATGACACCTTCTGGGACTTCGTCTCGCTGGTGCCGGAGTCGGCCCATGCGGTCATCTGGGCCATGTCCGACCGGGCGATTCCGCGCAACCTGCGCAGCATGCAGGGCTTTGGCGTGCACACCTTCCGCCTGGTGGATGCCGAGGGTGGCTCGCGCTTCGTCAAGTTCCACTGGCGGCCCAGCGTCGGCACCTGCTCGCTGGTCTGGGACGAAGCGCAGAAGCTGGCGGGCAAGGACACCGACTTCCATCGTCGCGATCTCTGGGAATCGATCGAGAGCGGCGACTATCCCGAGTGGGAGCTGGGGGTACAGGTGATTGCCGAGGAAGACGAGCACAGCTTCGACTTCGACATCCTCGACCCGACCAAGCTGATTCCCGAGGAGTTGGTGCCAATCACCCCGCTGGGCAAGATGGTGCTCGATCGCAATCCCGACAATTTCTTCGCCGAAACCGAGCAGGTCGCCTTCTGCCCCGGGCATATCGTGCCGGGGATCGACTTCTCCAACGACCCGCTGCTGCAAGGCCGGCTGTTTTCCTACACCGATACCCAGATCAGTCGCCTGGGTGGGCCGAACTTTCACGAGTTGCCGATCAACCGGCCGCTGGCGCCCTTCCACAGCAGCCAGCGCGACGCCCAGCACCGTACGGTGATCGACAAGGGCCGGGCGTCCTACGAGCCCAACTCGATCGATGGCGGCTGGCCCCGTGAAACCCCTCCGGCGGCTCGGGACGGTGGCTTCGAGAGTTACCCCGAGCGGATCGATGCGGCCAAGATCCGTCAGCGCAGCGAATCCTTCTCCGACCACTTCTCCCAGGCCCGGCTGCTCTTCAACAGCATGAGCCCGCACGAGAAGGAGCACATCATCGCCGCCTACAGCTTCGAATTGGGCAAGGTGGAACGCGAGTTCATCCGTGCGCGGCAGGTGAACGAGATCCTGGCCAATATCGACCTGGAACTGGCCGCGCGGGTTGCCGCCAACCTTGGCCTGCCGGCGCCGCAGGCGGGCACGGTGGCAACGCGCAAGACTGCGCTGGAGCAGTCGCCGGCGCTGAGTCAGGCGAATCTGCTGGCGGGGCATATCAGGACGCGCAAGGTGGCGATTCTCGCGGCGAATGGCGTCGAGGGTGCGGCGATCGCGGCACTGCGCAAGCTGTTGGCGGCGGAAGGTGCCCATGCCCGGCTGCTCGGGCCGACTTCGGCGGCGATCACCAGCGCCCAGGGCGAGCGCCTGGCGGTGGACGCTTCGATGGAAGGCCTGCCGTCAGTGGCGTTCGATGCGGTGTATGTGCCGGGTGGCGCCGAGTCGGTCAAGGCGCTTGGCGGCAACGGCGTGGCCCTGCACTACCTGTTGGAGGCCTACAAGCATCTCAAGCCGATCGCCGTGCACGAGGACGCGAAGGTGTTGTTGGAGAAGCTGCATCTGCAGGTGGACGCGGGGCTGATGGTGGGCAGTGATGCCAAGGCGCTGGAGGCCTTCGTCGCGGCGCTGGCCCGACATCGGGTGTGGGAGCGGGAGGAGCGGGCCAAGGCGGTGCCGGCCTGATGGGCCCATTCGCGGGCACGCCCGGCTCCTATAGCGTCGGCGCCGGGCTTGCTGGCGATCAGCGGGCTCAGGGCTTGCGCGGGCTCAGCACGACCTGGGCCTGCACCTTGCGGTCGATCTGCCTGTCGATCTTCAGCTCGAAGTTCGGATCGAGCTTCTTCACCCGCTTGCTCAGCAGGGTCTCCAGCCACGGGTAGTCCTGGGTCCGGGGCACCTGGAAGGTCACCGTGCACTGGTAATTGACCACGTCCGCCGCCAGCGCGTCCATCTGCTTGCGCAGCAGCGCGATGTCCTGGATGTTCAGGGCGATGGTGCTGCTTTGCGCGCTCGGGTCGATCACCCGGGCCGCTGGCCTGGCCTCGGCTGCCTGGAGCTCGGCCTCGGCCTTGTCCAGCTCCGCCTTGCGTGCCTGGGCGATGGCGCCGTTGACCCCGCCGGTCAAGGCCGGGGCCTTGGGCATCAGGGCGCGGGCGCGGCTCAGTGCGGTGGCGGCGGCATTGACGTCGCCCTTCTGCAGCACGATCTGGCTACGCTGCAGGTAGGCTTCGGCCAGTTGCCGCTGGTACTGGACCAGTTGCGGGTCGTCCGCGGACTGTGCCTGCAAGGCGGCCAGTTGGTCCTCGGCGGTGGCCAGTTCGTTGCTGTTGATGCTCTGCTCCAGCGCGGCAATCGCCGTGGCCCGGGCATCGGGCACGGCGGTGTCGGCCGGCGGAGTGCTCTGGCAGGCACCCAACAGCAGGGAAAATGCGGCAAGGAGCAGATAACGGGAGGCGGAAAGCTTCATTCCTGCGACTCTCTAATTGCGCAAAAAACGAGCAAGTCTACACCCCTCTGCGTGGCAGGACAAAACTCAGCAGAAACAGCCCGGCCGCCACCACCACGATGGAGGGGCCGGCGGGGGTGTCCTTGAACCACGAAAGCGCCAGCCCGCCGCACACCGCGAGGACCCCCAGGAAGCTGGCGCCGAGGGCCATCTGCTCCGGTGAGCGGGCGTGCCGCTGGGCCGCGGCGGCGGGGATGATCAGCAGCGAGGTGATCAGCAGCACGCCGACGATCTTCATCGCCACGGCGATCACCACCGCGATCAGCAGCATCAGCGCCATGCGCAGCGAGGCCACCGGCAGGCCCTCGACGGTCGCCAGTTCCTCGTGCACGGTGATCGCCAGCAGCGGCCGCCACAGGGCGACCAGCAGCGCCAGCACCGCCGCGCTGCCGCCGAGGATCCAGGCCAGGTCGGTGCCGCTGATCGCCAGCAGGTCACCGAACAGGTAGGCCATCAGGTCGATCCGCACCTCGTGCATGAAGCTCAGCACCACCAGGCCGAGGGACAGCGTGCTCGGCGCGAGAATCCCCAGCAGCGTGTCGGAGGCCAGCGGCTGGCGTTGTTGCAGGGTCACCAGCAGTATCGCCAGCAACAGGCAGCCGACAGTCACCGCGAGCGTCGGGCTGATGTCCAGCAGGAAGCCCAGGGCCACGCCGAGCAAGGCGGCGTGGGACAGGGTGTCGCCGAAATAGGCCATGCGCCGCCAGACCACGAACGATCCCAGCGGCCCTGCCACCAGTGCCAGGGCCAGGCCTGCGAGCAGGGCGTAGAGCAGAAAATCAGCCATGCTTGCAGCTATCTCCGTGAACGTGGACATGGGCCGATGCGGCCTCTTCGCTGACCACCGTGCCATGCAGGTCATGGGCGTGGTCGTGATGATGGTGGTAGATCGCCAGGCTCGGTGCGTTGCTGCCGAACAGCTCGACGAAGGCCGGGTCGCCGCTGACCTGCTCGGGGTGGCCGGAGCAGCAGACGTGACGGTTGAGGCAGACCACCTGGTCGGTGGTGCTCATCACCAGGTGCAGGTCGTGGGAAACCATCAGCACCCCGCAACCATGGCGGTCGCGCAGGCGGGTGATCAGGCTGTAGAGCTCGGCTTGCCCGGCGACGTCGACGCCCTGCACCGGCTCGTCGAGCACCAGCAACTCGGGTTCGCGCAGCAGCGCCCGGGCCAGCAGCACGCGCTGCATCTCGCCGCCGGAAATGCTCTGCACCGGACTGTCGATCACCTGTTCGGCACCGACCTCGCTGAGGGCGGCCAGTGCCCGGGCGCGGTCGACCCCCGGCACCAGCCGCAGGAAGCGCAGCACCGACAGCGGCAGGGTCGGGTCGACGTGCAGCTTCTGCGGCATGTAGCCGACCCGCAGTCGCGGCTTGCGCCAGACACTGCCGCGGCTTGGCTTGAGCAGGCCGAGCACGGCCCGCACCAGGGTGGTCTTGCCGGCACCGTTGGGGCCGATCAGGGTGACGATCTGCCGCGGTTCTACGCTCAGGTGGATGTTGTCCAGCACGTCCTGCCCGGCGAACGTCACGCCGACCTGGTCGAGGCGAATCAGCGCAGTGCTCATCAGGCCCCCTGGCAACCCGAGCAGAGGCCGACCACCTCGACGGTCTGGCCCTCGACGACGAAACCGACGTCCCTGGCGCTCTGGACGATGGCGTCGCTGATGCTCTTCTGCTCCAGCTCGATGGCCGCGTGGCAGTTGCGGCAGATCAGGAACTGGCCCTGGTGGGCGTGTTCCGGGTTGTTGCAGCCGACGAAGGCGTTGAGTGAGGCGATGCGGTGGACCAGGCCGTTGTCCAGCAGGAAGTCCAGTGCACGGTACACCGTCGGCGGCGCGGCGCGGCGGCCGTCCTGCTCGCTGAGCACGGCGAGGATGTCGTAGGCGCCCAGCGGCTTGTGGCTCTGCCAGACCAGCTCCAGCACCCGCCGCCGCAGGGCGGTCAGGCGCAGGCCCTGGCGCGCGCACAGGGCATCGGCCTCGGACAGCGCGCTATGCACGCAGTGGGAGTGATCGTGGGGGCGGCTGGCGAGAGGGGTTTTAGGCATGAGCGGCGACGATTGTTGTGAGAGACGTTATTATGTTACCCGTTCCTGCCGCCTTGAGTGTCCATCGTGCCCCGTCTTTTTGCCTTTTTTGTCGCTATATGCGCCGGTTTGTTCGTGATCGGACCGGTCCAGGCCCAGGTCAGCCTGCTGACCAGCATCAAGCCCCTGCAATTGATCGCCGCCGCGGTCGAGGATGGCGTGGAGACGCCCGAGGTGCTGCTGCCACCGGGCGCCTCGCCGCACAACTACGCGCTGCGGCCGTCCGATGTGCGCAAGGTGCAGTCGGTGGACCTGCTGTACTGGATCGGTCCGGACATGGAGAGCTTTCTGCCGCGGGTGCTCAAGGGCCGCAGCCTGCCGACCGTGGCGGTGCAGGACCTGCCGGGCATGAAATTGCGCCGGTTCGCCGAGGATAACCACTCCCATGCCGAAGAAGCCGACGAGCATGACCATGATCATCGTCCGGGCTCGCTGGATGCGCACCTGTGGCTGTCGACCGTCAACGCGCGGGTGATCGCCGCGCGCATGGCCGCGGACCTGGCCAAGGCCGATCCGGCCAACGCCGAGCGCTACCGGCGCAACGCCGAGGCTTTCGCCGGCCGCCTGGATGCCCTGGATGCGCGGCTCAAGGCGCGCCTGGCGGGTGTTGCGGACAAGCCGTATTTCGTGTTCCACGAGGCGTTCGACTATTTCGAGAGTGCCTATGGGCTCAGGCATGCCGGGGTGTTCAGCGTGGCGGCCGAGGTGCAGCCGGGGGCCCAGCATGTCGCGGCGATGCGCGCGCGCTTGCAGGAGGTGGGCAAGACCTGCGTGTTCAGCGAGCCGCCGCTGCGGCCGCGGCTGGCCGAGACGCTGGTGTCCGGGCTGCCGGTGAAGCTGGCGGAACTGGATGCGTTGGGCGGTTATACGCCGGCGAGTGCCCATGGCTATGAGCAGTTGCTGGAAAAACTCGGTAACGATTTGGCCGGCTGCCTGGAGTCCTTGTAGGCAGGGCCGGCCTCTTCGCGGGCAAGTCGGATCGCCGCACCGCCGGCTCTTACAGTAATGTGGCGTACCCCCATCCTGTGCACGACACCGTACTGTAGGAGCCGGGCTTGCCCGCGAAAGGGTCCTGAAGGGCGCCGAAGGTCCCTCGATCAGAGCGCGAACGGCAACGGCACGCTGACCTGCTGCCGCTGCGCCAGCCGCAGCTGGAACTCCATCGGGTCGTGAATCAGCACGTCCTGCCCGGCAAAGGACTCGGCTGCGATCAACCGTGACAGCCAGAAGCGCACGCACGCCACCCGCAGCATCGTCGGCCACAGCTCGGCCTCGCCCGCGGTGAACGGCCGCAACGCCGCATACGCACCCAGCAGGGCCCGGGCGCGCTGGCCGTCGAGCAGGCCGTTGTCGTCCGAGCACCAGTCGTTCAGCGAGATCGCCACGTCATAGAGCATCGGCCCGGAGCAGGCATTGTAGAAGTCGATCAGGCCGGTCAGGTGCGTGCCTTCGAACATCGCGTTGTCGCGGAACAGGTCGGCATGCAGGTTGGCCCGTGGCAGGGCGAGGATCTGTGCCTTGCAGCGCTCGATCTCCGCCAGTGCGGTTTCCAGCAGGTCGTGAGCCTCGCTGCCCAGATGCGATTTCAGCTTGTTGCCTTCCTCGAGCATCCAGTCCAGGCCGCGGTCGGTCTTGCGTTCGATGATCCGCCCGCGGGTCGCCAGGTGCAGGTGGCCGAGCAGTTCGCCAACCTGGGCGCAATGCTGGGCGTTGGCCTGCCTGATGTGCTTGCCGGCCAGGCGCGGTTGCAGCAGCGCCGGCTTGCCGGCCAGTTCGCGCAGGGCCTGGCCGTCGGTGGTACGCAGGGCGTAGGGCACCGGCAGGTCGGCGTCATGGAGCACGTCGAGCAGTTCGATGAAAAACGGCATTTCCTGCACCGGGCCGCGCTCGACCAGGGTCAGGACGTACTCGCCCTGCTCCAGGCTGATGAAGAAATTGGTGTTTTCACTGCCGGCGGCAATTCCCTGAAAATCGAGCAGGCGACCGAGCCCGTAGGGGGCGAGAAAGGTTTCCAGCTCGGGTCGAGCCAGCGGGGTGAACACAGACATGTTTAAGAGCTGCCAGTCCGGGCGCCGCGATCGAGCCGGCGCCGATGAGGGTTAAAGGGTTACTTCCACTCGAAGATCTTCCATGACGGAATCAGCATATCGGGCTGATCCGAGCGGATGAAGTTTGCATCAGTTCCGTCGGCGCGCACCAGAAAGTATGGCTTGCCCCCTTTCGGAGTGACCTTGATGGCGTACAGAAAGCCATTTTGCCGGTACTCCTGGATGGTTTTGTCGCCTTCCGTGCGAATGGTGACTTCTGGATCGGCTGCGGGTGCATCATCCGCGGCGATCGCCGCCAACGGAGTGAATGCAAACAGGCCGGCCAACAACAGGCGATTGAGCGTACGCATGATAACCTTGTCCCTTTGTCGTCAACGGTCCCATCATTCTACCGCCGGACCCGCCGAAAAGGTTGATCATACTCATGAGCCAAGCTCCCCTCGTCCTGGTGGACGGTTCTTCATACCTGTACCGCGCGTTTCACGCGATGCCGCCGCTCACCAATTCCAAGGGTGTGCCCACCGGGGCGGTGAAGGGCGTCCTGAACATGCTCCGCAGCCTGCGCAAGCAGTACCCGGACAGCCCGTTCGCCGTGGTGTTCGATGCCAAGGGCGGGACTTTCCGCGACGAAATGTTCGCCGACTACAAGGCCAACCGGCCGAGCATGCCCGACGAGATGCGCGTGCAGATCGAACCGCTGCACGCCAGCGTACGCGCCATGGGCTTCCCGCTGCTGTGCGTGGAAGGCGTGGAGGCCGACGACGTGATCGGCACCCTGGCCCGCAGCAGCGCGGCGGCCAATCGCCCGGTGATCATTTCCACCGGCGACAAGGACATGGCGCAACTGGTCGACGGCCATATCACCCTGGTCAACACCATGTCCGAAACGTCCATGGACGTGGAGGGCGTGAAGGCCAAGTTCGGTGTCGCGCCCGAGCAGATCATCGACCTGCTGGCGCTGATGGGCGACTCCGCCGACAACATCCCCGGGGTCAAGGGGGTGGGTGAGAAGACCGCCGTGGCCCTGCTGGTGGGGGTCAACGGCGGCCTGAAGGAGCTGTATGCCAACCTCGACCTGGTGCCGACCCTGCCGATCCGCGGGGCCAAGACCCTGCCGGCCAAGCTGCTCGAGCACCAGGAAATGGCCTTCCTGTCCTACCGGCTGGCGACCATCAAGGTCGACGTGGAGCTGGAGGTCGGCCTGGACGACCTGCACCTGGGCGAGCCGGACCGCGATAAACTGATCGAGCTGTACAGCTCGCTGGAATTCAAGGGCTGGCTCGATGAGCTGAACCGCGAGGCCAAGCGTGCCGGGTTGCAGGAGGCTGCTGCGCCAGCGCCAGCGCCAGCGGCGACCGCGGCGGCGGTCGAGGAAGTGGCGGCTGAAAGCACCGCTCCCGTGACTGCCGAGCCGCAATACGAAACCATCCTCGACCAGGCGCGTTTCGACGTCTGGCTGAAGAAGCTGCAGGAGGCCAGGCTGTTCGCCTTCGACACCGAGACCACCGGGATCGACGCCCAGCAGGCGCAACTGGTCGGCGTGTCCTTCGCCGTGCAGGCCAATGAGGCGGCCTATATCCCGCTGGCCCATTCCTACATCGGCGTGCCGCAGCAACTGGACCGCGACAGCGTGCTGCTGGCGCTGAAGCCGCTGCTGGAAGACCCGCAGAAGCTCAAGGTCGGCCAGCACGCCAAATTCGACATGAACATCCTCGCCAACTGCGCCATCGGCGGCGATCCCGAGTGCGGCATCAGCGTGCGTGGCATCGCCTTCGACACCATGCTCGAATCCTATGTGCTGAACTCCACCGCGACCCGGCATGACATGGACAGCCTGGCGAAGAAGTACCTGGACTACGACACCGTCAGCTTCCAGGACATCGCCGGCAAGGGCGCCAAGCAGCTGACCTTCGACCAGATTCCCCTGGAGCAGGCCGGCCACTACGCCGCCGAGGATGCCGATGTGACCCTGCGCCTGCACCAGGCGCTGCATGCGCAACTGGCTGCGATTCCGAGCCTGGCCAGCGTGCTGAGCGATATCGAGATCCCGCTGGTGCCGGTGCTGGCGCGCATCGAGCGCCAGGGCGCGCTGGTGGACAAGGACCTGCTGGGCGTGCAGAGCATCGAACTGGGCAACAAGATGGTCGAACTGGAGCGCCAGGCGTTCGAGATCGCCGGCGAGGAATTCAACCTCGGTTCGCCCAAGCAGTTGGGGGTGATCCTCTACGAGAAACTCGGCTTGCCGGTGCTGAAGAAGACCGGCAAGGGTCAGCCGTCCACGGCCGAGGAAGTGCTGGCCAAGCTGGCCGAGGACGACTATCCGCTGCCCAGGGTGCTGATGCAGTACCGTTCCATGAGCAAGCTGAAGAGCACCTACACCGACCGCCTGCCGGAGCAGATCAACCCGCGCACCGGGCGTATCCACACGTCCTACCACCAGGCGGTGGCGGCGACCGGGCGGCTGTCCTCCAGCGACCCGAACCTGCAGAATATTCCGGTGCGTACCGCCGAAGGCCGACGCATTCGCCAGGCATTCGTCGCGCCCAAGGGCTACAAGTTGCTGGCGGCGGACTATTCGCAGATCGAACTGCGGATCATGGCTCATCTGTCGAAGGACGAAGGCCTGCTCAATGCCTTCCGCGACAACCTCGACGTGCACACGGCCACTGCGGCCGAGGTGTTCAAGGTCGAGCTGGGTGAGGTCACTTCCGACCAGCGGCGCAGCGCCAAGGCGATCAACTTCGGCCTGATCTACGGCATGGGCGCGCAGAAGCTGGGCAAGGACATCGGCGTCGACACCAAGACCGCCAAGGCCTATATCGACGTGTATTTCGCCCGTTACCCCGGGGTGCGCGAGTACATGGAACGCACCCGTGGCCAGGCCTCGGAGCAGGGCTATGTCGAGACCCTGTTCGGCCGCCGGCTGTACCTGCCGGACATCCACTCCAACAAGCCCCAGGAGCGTGCGGCCGCCGAGCGCACGGCGATCAACGCGCCGATGCAGGGTACCGCGGCGGATATCATCAAGAAGGCCATGGTCAAGGTCGACGACTGGCTGACCCGCTCCGGGCTGGACGCCAAGGTCATCCTCCAGGTGCACGACGAACTGGTGCTGGAGGTGCGCGAGGACCTGGTGGCCGAGGTCAGCGAGCAGATCCGCGGGCACATGAGCAGCGCGGCGCAACTGGATGTACCGTTGCTGGTTGAGGTCGGGGTGGGCGACAACTGGGACGAGGCGCACTGATCGCGGCCTTTCCGGGTGTTCGAGGGGGATGGCCGCCTGCGGCGGTTCGCGGGCAAGCCCGGCTCCTACAGGGGGGGCGTCGTACACGACGTTGTGGATAACATCGTACTGTAGGAGCCGGGCTTGCCCGCGAATGCGCCCGAAAGACTTGCTCACCCTCACAAAGGGGTGCAGGTGCCCGAGAGAACACAAAGGGCGTTTGGTTCTGAAACCTTCAGTGGCTATGCCAAATAGTTTTTGAAGATATTTTGAACTAAATCGGGATACGGCTACTCAGAGTTACTGAATGGCTGGTGAAGCCCTTCGATGCTCCTATGTTGTGTTAAGTGTTGGCAGATATTCTGGACCCCGCCCTAGCGGTCCGGAGCTTGGACCCCGAACTTCCCCTCCCCATACGAAGTCCGGGGTTTTTTTTATCCCCCAAACGGCCTGTGGTGCGCTCGGGCTGCGTTAAAAGCGCGGCTCGAAATGCTCATTTAAACCACTAAACTCCGCTTTCGAGCCGCACTTTTGCCTTGCCCGAACACACCACAGACCGTTTGGCGTACGCTGCGGTATCCGGGTCGTTCGCGGCCGAACCGCCGCCATCCACCGAGGGTAGCGCTCGGCGGATTACTCCGCCTCTTCCTCGCCGCCGTTCTCCATCAGTCCCAGCCAGCCGGCCAGCACCGTGTAGGCCTCTTCCAGGCCCAGGCGCTTGGGCGCCGAGAACAGCTGAATGGTCACCGTGTCGCCCCAGCCCTTGCGGATTTCCGACTGGACCTTGAGCAGGGTGTTCTTCGCCGCGCCGTAGGTCAGCTTGTCGGCCTTGGTCAGCAGGATGTGCATCGGCATGCCGCTGGCGATCGACCAGTCGAGCATCAGCCGGTCGAAGTCGGTCATCGGGTGGCGCACGTCCATCATCAGGATCAGGCCCTTGAGGCTCTCGCGGCTGCCCAGGTAGGCCTCCAGGTGACGCTGCCAGTGCTGCTTGAGCGGGATCGGGACTTTTGCATAACCGTAGCCCGGCAGGTCGACCAGACGGCGTTCATCGTCTAGCTTGAAGAAATTCAACAGCTGCGTGCGGCCCGGGGTTTTCGAGGTGCGCGCGAGGCTGGCATGGGTCAGGGTGTTCAGCGCGCTGGATTTGCCAGCATTGGAACGACCGGCGAAGGCCACTTCAAAACCGGCGTCGTCCGGGCACTGGTCGACTTTGGCGGCGCTGAGCATGAAGGTGGACTGCTGGCACAGACCGAGAATGGGGTTTTTCAGTTGCATGGGATTTCCAATGTGGACGGTGCCGGGAGGCGCGACAAGCTGTGTCGTTTCCGTTTCATGGACGCCAGTATATAATGCCGCAGATTTAGTGTGTGCTTTGTCCCGACGTAGGATGACGCATGCGGGAGCGATTGACCCAGGCTGCGCATTAGAACGCGGCACGTTCCCAACCCTGAAGTTCATGACTGGAACCTTCGGTTCATGAGCAGATGGCTGCTTGCTGCCAGTGTCCTGATCACGCTTCACGGCGCTCAGGCTGCACAGGATCCGGAAGCCGTGTACAACCGTGTTTGCAGTGCCTGTCATGCCGGACAGCTGCCGATGGCCCCACAGAAGGGCGATCAGGCCGCGTGGAAGCCAAGAATGGCCCAAGGCATGGATGTGCTGGTGCAACACGTGACTCAGGGTTTCAAGGCGATGCCGCCGCGTGGTTTGTGCATGGACTGCAGTACCGAGGATTACCGAAGCATCATCCAGTGGATGAGCGAGTAAGCCCGGTCCATAACTCTTAACCCTTAGCCGTATTGGATTAGCTGATGAACAAATTGATCGTGAGTCTGCTGTTGACCCTGGGGATCACCGGTCTCGCCCATGCCGCCGGCGATGCCGCCGCCGGCCAGGCCAAGGCTGCTGTCTGTGGTGCCTGCCATGGTCCTGATGGCAACAGCATGGCGCCCAACTTTCCGAAACTGGCGGGCCAGGGTGAGCGTTACCTGGACAAGCAACTGCACGACATCAAGTCCGGCAAGCGCACCGTCCTGGAAATGACCGGCCTGCTGACCAACCTCAGCGATCAGGACCTCGCCGACATCGCCGCCTACTTCGCCAGCCAGAAGGGCAGCGTCGGTGCGGCCGATCCGAAGCTCGTCGCCCGTGGTGAAGAACTGTTCCGCGGTGGCAAGCTCGACCAGGGCATGCCGTCCTGCACCGGTTGCCACTCGCCCAACGGCGCGGGCAACGCCGCCGCCGGCTTCCCGCACCTGGGTGGCCAGCATGCCCAGTACGTCGCCAAGCAGCTCACCGATTTCCGCGAGGGTGTGCGGACCAATGACGGCGACACCAAGATCATGCAGAGCATCGCCGCCAAGCTGAGCAACAAGGACATCGAGGCCGTGTCCAGCTACGTGCAGGGCCTGCACTGAGGTGCGCTCGATGAATGGCGCGGCGCGTTCGCGTTAATAATCGATTAATCCTTTGTTGCAAGGATAAAAGGGTGGCCCTGGCCGCCCTTTTTTGTGGCCGCTGCCGTTACACTAATCGAACCAAGAGCCTGCTCGGTCTGTCAGAAACTACAGGTCGCGACGGAGGCGACTTCTAAATACCCAGGAGTAAAGCATGCGTAATCTGATCCTCAGCGCCGCACTCGTCACCGCCAGCCTGTTCGGCATGACGGCCCAGGCCGCCGACGTGCCGCTCGAAGCCGGCAAGACCTATGTCGAACTCAAGACCCCGGTGCCGGTGCAGGAGCCTGGCAAGATCGAAGTGGTCGAGATGTTCTGGTACGGCTGCCCGCATTGCTACGCCTTCGAACCGACCATCAACCCATGGATCGAGAAACTGCCGTCCGACGTGCACTTCGTGCGCATTCCCGCCATGTTCGGCGGCCCATGGGACAAGCACGGCCAACTGTTCCTGACCCTGGACGCCATGGGCGTCGAGTCCAAGGTGCACTCGGCGGTGTTCAACGCGATCCAGAAGGAAGGCAAAAAGCTGCTCGAGCCTGAAGACATGGCCGACTTCGTCGCTACCCAAGGTGTCGACAAGGAGAAATTCCTGGCCACCTACAACTCCTTCGCCATCAAGGGCAAGATCGTTGCCGCGCGCGAACTGGCCAAGAAGTACGAGATCAGCGGTGTACCGACCATGATCGTCAACGGCAAGTATCGCTTCGACCTCGGCACCGCCGGTGGGCCGGAGGCTGCACTGAACGTCGCCGACCAACTGATCGCCAAGGAGCGGGCGGCCGGCGCGACCGCCGGCAAGTAAGGCGCCCCGGCCATGGCTCGCTGGGGATCGGAACGCATCGTTGGCCTTCACCAGCCGAAGGTCAATGAACACCATCTGCAATCCAGCGGCCTGCCGGCGGACAACCGCCTGAGGCTGCTCAGCTTCAACATCCAGGTCGGCATCAGCACCCAGCGGTACCGACACTACCTGACCCGGGGCTGGCAGCACCTGCTGCCGCACACCGGGCGCGCCGACAACCTGCAGAGGATCGGCAGCCTGCTCGGCGATTTCGACCTGGTGGCGCTGCAGGAGGTCGATGGTGGCAGCCTGCGTTCGGGCTACATCAACCAGGTCGAACACCTGGCGCAGCTCGGCGCCTTTCCCTACTGGTACCAGCAACTCAATCGCAATCTCGGCCGCCTGGCCCAGCACAGCAACGGCGTGCTCAGCCGCCTGCGCCCCTGGGCGATCGAGGATCATCCACTGCCCGGCCCGGCCGGTCGCGGGGCGATCCTGGTGCGTTTCGGCGAGGGCCCGGAGTCGCTGGTGGTGGTCATGATGCACCTGGCGCTGGGCGCGCGTACGCGGACCCGGCAGTTGGCCTATATCCGCGAGCTGATCGATGGCTTCAAGCACCAGGTGCTGATGGGGGACATGAACACCCATGCCGCCGACCTGCTGCAGCACTCGCCCTTGCGCGACCTCGGGCTGCTTGCGCCGCAGGTCGAGGCTACCTTTCCCAGCTGGCGTCCACAGCGCTGCCTCGACCATATCCTGCTGAGTCCGAGCCTGACGCTGGAACGTGTCGAGGTACTGGCGCAGCCGATTTCCGACCATTTGCCGGTTGCCGTTGAAATTCGCCTGCCAGGATCCATCGGTTCTGATACGTTGCCCGCCTTGAGTCGTTGAATCTCACGGACACCCTGCAATGAGCAGCGAAGAAGCCGAGCGCTGGAAAGAGAAGTACCTCAAAAGCATCGAACAACAGGAAAAGCTCGAACGGCGTTGGGACGCCCGTCTCGACCTGCTCCGGCGCGGGCTGGTGCGCAGCACCCTGGCGGCCGAAGGCACCGACAAGGCGGTGGATCAGTGCATGAAGGAAATGCGCGAGGTGATCCGCACCGATGACATGGATGCGGCCCTGGCCAACCTGCTGCCACGCCTGGAAAAGGCCGTGCTCGACTCCGAGCAGCGGCGCGAAACCCGGATCGAACAGATGGGCACCGCGCTGACCGCGCTGGTGACCCAGCTGCAGGCTCTGCCCTTGCCGCGGGATGTGCGTCGGCCGCTGAAGAACTTTGCCAAGCAGCTCGATGGCCGGGTTAGCCAAGCCCGCGAGATGCCCCTGCTGCTCAGCGAACTGAGCAACCTGCAGGGCAAGATCCTGACGGAACTCGATCACCCCGCCGAACCGGCCCGGCCCGGCCTGCTGCAGCGCCTGTTCGGGACGAAGGAGGGGCCGAGGCGAGCGTTGAAAGCGCCCCGGCGGTGGCACCGGCGGCGGGGATGCCGACACCTGTGCCCGCTTCGGCAGAGGCGGATGAGGACGATGAACCGGACGCGCCTGTGGCGCCTGCGGTCGAGGCCGTGGCTCCCGTTGCCCAGCCCGTCGTTGCTGCCGCGGCTGCGCCGGCGGTTGAACAGCCAGCTCCGGCTGCGTCGGTCATGGAGCCCGTTGCCGAGGCCGTGCCAACGACCGCACCCGTCGAGGTCGCGGCCTACAAACCACCCGTGGTCACACCTGAGGCCGAGCCTGTGGCCACTGCCGTCGAGCCAGAAGCGTCGCCGGTCGTGTCGGCTGCGCAGACGGCTGCGGCGGTTGAGCCGCAGGCTGCGGCCGAACCCGAGGTCAAGGCCCCACTCGCCGAGCAGCCCGAAGCGGTCACCCCGGCACCCGCCCTGCCCTTCCTTGACAGCCTGCCACTGCCGCCGGTGATGGCCGAAGCCCTGGCGGCGGTTCATCCCGAGGATAACGACCAGGACGTGCTCTACGCCCTGCCGGAATCGCCGGAGCCGTCCTACAGTTCGGTGGCCGAGCACATCGAGTCGACGCTGCTGGGCCTGCTGGATGGGCTGGTGCTGCCCGAGCGCCACCGGCCCCACGCCGAAGGCATGCGTCATCGTCTCGAACACGGGTTGAACTGGTACGAACTGCTGCCGATCCTCGACGATCTGGCCGTGCTGATGCTGGCGATCAACGACAGCGGGCAACATGAGTTCGAGGTGTACCTCAAGCAGCTCAACGAGCGCCTGGAATCCTTCCAGAGCAATTTGCGCGCGGCCAGTGAAGGCCATGCCGAGGGCCGTTCGGCGGCCAACGACCTGCACAGCCAGTTGCGTGAGCACGTCGATGGGCTGCAGAGCAGCGTGCAGGCTGCCGCCGACCTCGACAGCCTCAAGCATGTGCTGGAAAACCGCCTCGAAGACCTGCTGGGCACCATGGACCGCCACCAGCAGGAGCGCAATGTGCGCGAGCAGGAAGTCGCCAGCCGCCTGCAGAGCCTGGCCGAGCGCGTTGCGCATATGGAACAGGAAGCCCAGGTTTATCGCGACCACCTCGAGGAACAACGGCAGAAGGCCCTGATCGACCCGCTCACCGGCCTGCCGAACCGGGCGGCCTGGAGCGAGCGTCTGGACCACGAGGTCGCGCAGTGGCAGCAGCACGGCAATACCCTGCTGATCGCCATTCTCGACCTCGACCATTTCAAGCGGATCAACGATGGCTACGGCCACCTGGCCGGCGACAAGGTGCTGAAGATCATTGCGACCGTGCTGCGCAAGCACCTGCGCGGCAGCGATTTCATCGCCCGTTTCGGCGGCGAGGAGTTCGTCCTGCTGATGCCGGCGACGCCGGTGGCGACCGGCCTCAAGCTGGCCGAGCACTTGCGCGCGGCCGTCGAGGCCTGCCCTTTCCACTTCAGGGGCGAACGGGTGACCATTACCGTGTCCCTTGGCGTGTCGGCGTTCAAGGCCGGTGAACGGAGCGATCATGTGCTCAAAAGAGCCGATGAGGCGCTGTACCGGGCGAAAAACGGCGGACGCAACCGGGTGGAGCTCGGCTGAACCGCAGCTGTCGTTTTGTCACAGAGTCTTGCTTTGGCCGGTACCGGAGGCCGGGGTACGTTATGCTAGAGCGTTACTGCCCTGGTTTTCGTTTCCGTCATGAAATTGCTCCCTCTCCTCAGCGCGGCCCTGTTGCTCGCGGGCTGCGCCAGCGGTCCGCGCCTCGACACCAGCCACCCCTCGGTCAATCACGACAGCCGCGCGCAGTTCGTCATCGTCCACTACACCTCGGCGAACATGGAAAACTCGTTGCGCCTGCTGACCCACGGCCAGGTCAGCAGCCATTACCTGATCGGCGACAACAACCCGGCCACCACCTACAAGCTGGTGGATGAGAGCCAGCGTGCCTGGCATGCCGGGGAAAGCGAGTGGCAGGGTCGTACCTGGCTGAACTCCAGCTCCATCGGTATCGAAATCGTCAACCCGGGGTTCCGCGAGACGCCGACCGGGCGCGTCTGGTACCCCTACAGCGAAGCGCAGATCCAGGCGTTGATCGTGCTGCTCAAGGACATCGTCAAGCGCAACAACATCGAGCCCCGCCATGTGATCGGCCACAGCGATATCGCCCCGATGCGCAAGCAGGACCCGGGCCCGCTGTTTCCCTGGAAGCGCCTGGCCGCCGAGGGCCTGGGCGTCTGGCCGAACGAGCAGGCGGTGGCCCGCCAGCAGCAGGTGTACGCGTACCAGCTGCCGAGTGCCAGCTGGTTCCAGCAGCAGCTGCGCTACCTGGGCTATACCACCACGCCACAGACCGGCGAGTGGGATGCGGGCACGCGTCACGCGCTGGCGGCGTTCCAGATGCATTTCCGCCCGGCGCGCTTCGATGGCGTGGCTGATGCGCAAAGCGCGGCGATCCTGCAGGTGCTCAATCAGTCAAAATAACGTCACCGCCGGACGGTCCGGGCGATGTTATCAATCAGTTGCTATAACTCATTGGTAATCCTTCGGATATTCCATGATGCCGGCCTCCCGTGAGACGTTGCGCGCCTGGTTCCATCGTCCCTGGTCGCAGGCATTGCTGGCTGCCTCGCTCAGTGCCGTCCTGCTGCTGAGCGGCAGCCTGGGTGTGGTCGTGCGCCAGGTCCGGCAGCAGGAAAGCGAGCAGATGAACGCCCAGGGCCGGCGTTTCCTCGAGCGCCTGGAGCAGTTGTTCGGCCAGTTGCGCGAGGGCCTCGATGTGCTCGAAGGGCAGCCGCTGCGGGGCTGCAACGGGCGAATGATCGAAACCCTGCAGCAGTTGAGCTTCAGCTACCGCTTCATCTACGAGGCCTTCTACATCGACTCCATCGAGTCCTGTTCCAACTGGCCGCGCCAGGACTCGCAGATCTCCTACCGTGAGCCGGATATCCGTGGCCCGACCTACAGCTACTGGCTCAACACCTCGACCGAGCCCAACGACAACCTGGCGGCGCTGATGCTCGGGCGCGGCAGCTTCCGGGTCTCGACCTCCCGCGGCCACCTGAGCGATGTCGTCGAGCTGCCGCCCGGTGCGAGCCTGCTGGTGGTGGTCAATCATGGCCGGCGGGCGATCCCGGTGCTCGGGCCGCTGCAGAGCTGGCCGCCGCAAGGCTGGAGCAGCCGCGGCCGTGATCCGTTGCTGACCACCGACCGCGAACTGATCTATCGCATGCCGACCAGCACCCCCGAGTATCAGTTGGTGATGGTCGCGCCGCGCAGTGCGATGCGCTTGCGCCTCAGCCCGCTGTGGTGGTGGCTGCTGTCCGCCAGCCTGCTGATTGCCACCTGCATCGGCGGTTTGACCCTGCAGCTCGCCCGGCAGCGCCAGTCACTCAACGGCGAGTTGCAGGGCGCGCTGCGCCGCGGAGAGATGCAGGTGCTCTACCAGCCGATCTTCGATCTCGGCAGCCGGCATTGCGTCGGTGCCGAGGCCCTGGTCCGCTGGCGGCGCCCGGACGGCACATTGACCAGCCCCGACCTGTTCATCCCCCTGGCGGAAGATACCGGACAGATCCGCCAGATCACCGATTTTGTCCTGCAGCGCCTGCTGGAACAGCTCGGCCAGACGCTGCGGGCCAATCCGCAGCTGTATATTTCGGTCAACCTGGCGGCCTGCGATGTGATGGTGCCGCGCATCGCCGAGGTCATCGGCCGGCTCTTGCGGGCCTACCGGGTGTCGCCGCGGCAGATCGCCTTCGAGGTCACCGAGCGCGGCCTGATCGACGTGGTGGTGGCGCGGGACAACCTGCAGGCCCTGCGCAATCTCGGGCACCAGGTGCTGATCGACGATTTCGGCACCGGCTATTGCAGCCTCGCCTACCTGCAGACCCTGCCGGTGGACTGCCTGAAGATCGACAAGGCGTTCATCGACGCCCTCGGCCATGACGCGGCCAGCAGCGGCGTGGCGCCGCATATCATCCGCATGGCCCATGCCCTGCAATTGCGGGTGATCGCCGAGGGCATCGAATATGAGTCCCAGGCCATGCTGCTCAGCAGCGAAGGTGTCAATTACGGCCAGGGCTGGCTGTTCGCCCAGGCACTGACCGCGGTGCAGTTCATCGAGATGATCACCCGTGGCCGGCGCCTGGCGAGCCGCCGGCTGGATGACGAGGCCTGAACGGCTAGACCGGCAGCGCCATGTAGAACTGGGTGCCCTGCCCCGGTCGTGAATAGACGCCCATGCGTCCGCCATGCAGTTGGACGATTTCCTTGCACAGCGCCAGGCCCAGGCCTGCTCCGCCCTTCTTGCGCCCGACCTGGACGAAAGGTTCGAAGATCCGCCCCTGCTGGCCATAGGCAATGCCTTCGCCATTGTCCTCGACGCTGATGATCACCCGTTCGCCATGCCGGCGTGCCTGCAGGCGGATCTGCCCGGCGCTGGCGGTGTGGCGCAGGGCATTGCCGATCAGGTTGTCGAGCACCCGCTCCAGCTGCGCCTGGTCCGCATGCAGGCGTGGCAATGGCGGCTGGACCTCGATCAGCAGCTCGATGCCCTGGTCGTTGGCCTGGCCGGTGAAACGCTCGCGGGCCTTCTCCAGCAGTTGGCCGATGTCGCAAGGGGCCAGCGCGAGCTTCTGCAGGCCGTTCTGGTAGCGCGAGAAGTTCAGCAGGTCGTTGATCAGTTGCATCAGCCGCTGCATCTCTTCATTGACCGTACTGAGCAGGTCCGCTTCGCGCGATTCGGCATCGAAGTGCACGCGCTCCTGCAGCAGGCCGAACGCCATGTGCATGCCGGTCACCGGCGTGCGCAGCTCGTGGGACGCGCGCAGGACGAACTCGCTGCGCACCCGTTCGAAGGCGCGCTGTTCGGTGACGTCGTGCAGCACCATCACCGCGCCGAGGATGTGGCCCTGGGGGTGGCTGACCGGTGTCAGGCTGTAGGTCAGCAGGCGGGATTCGCCATCGACCTCGACTTCGAGGTCGTCCGGTGCCCGCTCGAGGCTGCCGCCCCGGAGGATCAGGCTCAGTTGCTCGTCGAGCTCCGGGCGGCCAAGGGCTTCCCCCAGGCCCTGGCCGAGGCGGTCGGCGTCCCAGCCCAACTGGCGCTGGGCCACCGGGTTGAGGTGCTCCAGATGGCCCTGGCGATCGATCATCAGCAACCCGTCGTCGATGCTGTCGAGCACCGATTGCAGTCGTTGCTGGCCGGCCAGCAGTTCGTCGATGTTGGTTGCCTGGTGCTGGCGCAGCGCCTCGGCCATGAGGCCGAAGCGCCGGGTCAGCAGGTTCATCTCGGAGGCCGAGGAAATCGGCAGGGTGACGTCGAAGTTGCCCTGGCCGATCCGATCGGCGGCCTTGACCAGCGCCTCGATCGGTACGCCGATGCGCTGGGCGATGCCATGGGCGGTGATGAAGCCGATGATCAGCACCGCCAGGGCGACCAGGCCGAGCAGCCCGGCGATCAGCATGGCGCTGCTGCGGGCGGAGCTTTCCGCGCCGCTGATATCGTTCAGGGCCTCCTTGTGTGCGCTGAGCAGGCCGTTGCGCAGGGTGTTGAAGCGTTCGACGAGTTCGCTGTTGCTGGCCTTCCTGTCAAAGGAATCGAAGGCCTGCAGGAAGTTTTCGTAGTCGATCCGGGCCTGGGCGAAGCCGCCGCGCAGGTCCTTGTCCTGTTCGTGCCTGATACCTTCGTGGAGCAACTGCCAATATTGCTCGCGTGAAGCCTGCAAGGCGGCCTGATCGGGATGTTCGCTGAGCATCATGGCCAACTGGTCGCCCAGGCTTTGACGCATCTTGAGCCCCAGGTCGAGGGTGATGAAGTTGTCGCGGATCAGTGACTCCTGGCTCTTGGCCATTTGCATCACGCTGACCAGCCCCAGCAGCAACCCCAGCAAGGCCACGGTCATCAGTGCCGAAATGCTCAGGAACAGACGGGTGCGCAGCTTCATCGCAAGCTTCATCGGGTGTGGCTCACAGGTTGTACTGTTTGCGTTTGCGGTACAGCGTCGAGGCATCGATGCCCAGGGTCTTGGCGGCCTGGTCCAGGGTGTCGCTGGTGGCCAGCACCGCGCCGATATGGGCTTTCTCCAGCTCGTCCAGGCTCATCGGCGCACCGATGCGCGGGGCGTTGTTGACCGGCTGCTCGCCCATGCCCAGGTGGCTGACTTCCACCCGCTCCTGCGGGCAGATGATGCTGGCGCGCTCGATCACGTTGCGCAGCTCGCGGATATTGCCCGGCCAGCGGTAGTTGACCAGCGCCTCGCGGGCCTCCTCGCTGAAGCCGCGGGCCGGGCGCGCGTATTCCTTGACGAAGCGCGCGAGGAAGCGGTCGGCCAGGGTCAGGATGTCTTCGCTGCGCTCGCGCAGGGGCGGCAGGTGCAGGGTGATGACGTTGAGCCGATAGAGCAGGTCTTCGCGGAAGCGCCCTTCGCGTGCCATGTCGTCCAGGTTGAGGTTGGTGGCGGCGAGGATGCGCACGTCGGCCCGACGGGTCACCGGGTCGCCGACCCGCTCGTATTCCTTGTCCTGGATGAAGCGCAGCAGCTTGGGTTGCAGGGTCAGCGGGAAGTCGCCGATCTCGTCGAGGAACAGGGTCCCGCCATCGGCCTGGTTGACCCGCCCCAGCGTGCTTTCGCTGGCACCGGTAAAGGCGCCGCGGCTGTGGCCGAACAGTTCGCTTTCCATCAGCTCGGCGGTCAGCGACGGGCAGTTGATGGTGACGCAGGACTTCTTCGCGCGCTTGCTCCAGCCGTGGATGGCCCGGGCCAGCTCGCCCTTGCCGGTACCGGACTCGCCGAGGATGAGGATGTTGGCGTCGGTGCTGGCGACCTGGCGCGCGGTTTCCAGTACCACCATCATCGCCGGGCTGTGGGAGTCGAGGCCGTCCTTGGGCTTGCGCACCTCGCCCTCGAGGGCTTCGAGGCGCGCCGACAGTTGCCGGACCTCCAGTTGCTTGGCCGTGGCCAGGCGCAACTGGTCGGGACTGCAGGGCTTGACCAGGTAGTCCGCGGCGCCGGCCTGGATCGCGTCGACGGCGGTATCGACCGCCGAGTGGGCGGTGACGATCACCACCCGCATCCACGGGGCCTGGATACGCATCTGCGCCAGCACGTCAAGGCCGTTGTCCTCGCCGAGGCGCAGGTCGAGGAAGCACAGGTCGAATACCTGGCGCTGCAGCAGGGCGTCGGCCTGGGCCGCGCTGTTGGCCGTGGCGACGCTGTAGCCCTCGTCCTCCAGGCAATAGCGGAAAGTGCGAAGGATGGCCGACTCGTCATCCACCAGCAGAATACGGCCTTGGTGTTCCGGGGCAGATTCCATCACCCGCGCTCCTTATATATGTGTGTGTTGCCGATGGACCCCGGGCGATTCGGGCAGCTTGCATGGTCCGTTTTGACCGTGACCTGCGCGTGCAGGGTAACCATCCCCGCCGCTGTTTGCTAACTCGCTGATTTGGGGAATTTTTGTCGTCTCTGCTTCCGACAACCGACAGTCCGGCAAATTCCGGCGGATTTGCCGTGTCGCTCTCCCTGCATCTTAGGCGCTGTCCCCTGGGGCTGTCGTGCATTGTGCACGACGCCTAAGCGGGGGATCGTGCAGGATGCTGCCCGGGTGAGTCGGTGTTTGTTTATAACTACCTGATTTTATTGGTTTTTATCTGACAAAAAAATTGGCATGCGCTCTGCAATGTACCTCTTGCGCAAGGTTGGACCGGCATCGTGCCGCGCCAGCCAGGAATAAAGATAAAGACAGTGTCGGAGGAGTTTCAGGATGAATCGCCAACTTGCCGCCCCATCGCGTATCTCGTCGCTCCACGTGCAGCAAGGGCTGTTCGCTGTCCTCGCGCTGCTGATCACGTTGGTCGTCGGTCAGGCGTTCATGCGCTGGACCCAGCCGACTGTCGAGCACCCGCGGGTGTTTTTCCAGGCTCCCGTGCAAACCCATTTCAGCGCCATCGGCAGTGCGTCGAGCGACCCGGTCGCCTACCGCCTGACGCCGGTGGAGCAGGCCGAACCGCTGGACGAGCTGCCACGGCAGGATCGTTGGGTGTTCTAGGCAGGACGCGCCGGCCATCGGGCCTGGCGTGATAACCCGCAGTAAAGGCAACAGCCACACATCGCAGGACCAAGGTAAGGAGAGTCATCATGCTGAGTTGGGCAATCACATTCCTGATCATTGCCATTGTCGCCGCGGTACTGGGCTTCGGTGGTATCGCCGGCACCGCCACAGGTATCGCCAAGATTCTCTTTGTCGTGTTCCTGGTGATGTTCATCGCTTCGTTCCTGTTCGGTCGTCGCGGTCGAGGCTGAACATGTTCAAGCCAACCCTGAAAACCGTGGCCGCTGCCCTGCTGCTGGGCAGCAGCGCCATGGCGCTGGCGGCCAACGACGGCCAGGCGCGGGTCAACGAACTGCTGAGTTCGTCGCCCGAGTACCGCGAAGCCTGGCAGGACGTCGTGCGCAAGGAGGAACGCCTGCCCGAGTGGGTGATGAACCTGTCGGGCAGTTCCGAACAGATGACTGCGGTTGAAGAGGATGGCGACCAGTATCTGGTCGGCCCGCTCTGCGAGACCACAGACAGTTGCCGCAACAAGCGCCTGATCGTCGCCTTCAGCTTCGACAGGAAGCACGCCTACGCGATGCTGGTGGAAGTGCCTGCGGGCCTGCCGGCCGACAAGTCGCCAACCCGTCATGCCGACTATCGCTTCCTCGGCAAGCCGGACGAAGGCATGCAGGGGCTGTTGAGGGAGCAACTGAAGAAGGACCCGAACTGGTACTGAGTTCGAGGGAGTGAAAGAGCAGGAGCCCGTCGAGGGCTTCTACCCCTGCATCGCCCGAGGACGGCGAATGCATGACCAGGGGGCCGGGATGCTCTGATTGTTTGAGGATCGGAGCGACCTACGGGTACAGGGAGTACCTGCGCAAGGGCCGGGTCAGGCGAAGGCGGCAGTCGGCAAGCCGTGGGGCGGTCCCTGCGGTTTGCCACTGCTGTCGTCTTATGTCGTTTGGACATGAAGTGCGGATTAGTATCGGATCCAATCCAGTCTCGACCGTACATCCAGAAAAACCTTTTCCGTCGTACCGGTCAAAGCCCGATTCTGTAGGGTTTTTCGAAAACTCCCAGGCTGTCCTACTCATTTGCCGAGCGATACTAATCGCTCTGCGATGGCCGGATTACGGCCATCATGGCGGCGGAAATGACCTGTTCGCCTCCCCTTGATATGAGCTATTGTCGGACAAAAGTTATGCCGATTCGGCATGGGGTAGACGGTTACGGCATTAGACGTGCCATCCCCGCGCCGCAATAGTTGCGCCCTTTTTTGCCAGCCAGCGAGCTTCCCGGCCTGCTGGCGGTGACCTTCCATGGGGGGCGGATGGGGACTTCCCGCATGCCTGGGCGTGCGGGCAGGACGCATTGGCCCGAGTCCACTTGAAGTAAGGGTAACAAGATGAAGAAGGCAAAGCTCAGCCTCGCCTGGCAGATCCTCATCGGTCTGGTACTGGGGATTGCACTCGGTGCGCTGCTCAACCATTTCAGTGCGGAAAAGGCCTGGTGGATCAGTAACGTGCTGCAACCGGCAGGCGATATCTTCATCCGCCTGATCAAGATGATCGTGATCCCGATCGTCATTTCCTCGCTGGTGGTCGGCATCGCCGGCGTCGGTGACGCCAAGCAGCTGGGGCGTATCGGCCTCAAGACCATCATCTACTTCGAGGTCGTCACCACCATCGCCATTCTCGTCGGCCTGGTGCTGGCCAACGTGGTCCACCCGGGCGCCGGCATCGACATGAGCACCCTGGGCACCGTGGACATCTCCAAGTACAAGGCCACTGTCGCCGAAGTACAGCACGAGCATGCGTTCATCGAGACCATCCTCAACCTGATCCCGTCGAACATCATCGCGGCCATGGCCCGTGGCGAGATGCTGCCGATCATCTTCTTCTCGGTGATTTTCGGCCTCGGTCTGTCGAGCCTGCAGGCCGAGCTGCGCGACCCGCTGGTGAAAATGTTCCAGGGTGTGTCGGAAACCATGTTCAAGGTCACCCACATGATCATGAACTACGCGCCGATCGGTGTGTTCGCCCTGATCGCCGTGACCGTGGCCAACTTCGGCTTCGCCTCGCTGCTGCCACTGGCCAAGCTGGTGGTGCTGGTCTACGTCGCCGTCCTCCTGTTCGCCTTCGTGGTGCTCGGCCTGATCGCCCGCCTGTTCGGTTTCTCGGTGATCCGGCTGATGCGCATCTTCAAGGACGAGCTGATCCTGGCCTATTCCACCGCCAGCTCGGAAACCGCCCTGCCGCGGATCATCGAGAAGATGGAAGCCTATGGTGCGCCAAAGGCCATCTGCAGCTTCGTGGTGCCGACCGGCTACTCGTTCAACCTCGACGGTTCGACCCTGTACCAGAGCATCGCGGCGATCTTCATCGCCCAGCTCTACGGCATCGACATGTCCGTCGGCCAGCAACTGTTGCTGGTGGTGACCCTGATGGTCACCTCCAAGGGCATCGCCGGCGTACCGGGCGTGTCCTTCGTGGTGCTGTTGGCGACCCTGGGCAGCGTCGGCATTCCGCTGGAGGGCCTGGCCTTCATCGCCGGTGTCGACCGCATCATGGACATGGCGCGTACCGCCCTGAACGTGATCGGCAACGCCCTGGCCGCCCTGGTCATCGCCCGTTGGGAAGGTCTGTATGACGAGGCCAAGGGCGAGCGCTACTGGAACTCGCTGCCGCACTGGCGCAGCAAGGCCTGACCCCCCGATTGTTCACACGCTCCGCGTGGGAACACCTCACCGAACAACGAACCCCGGACTTTCCGGGGTTTGTTGTTTCTGGCCCGACCGCTATCATTCGCCGCATCTTCAAGGAGTTTTCCCGATGCTCAATGGCCTGTGGCTTGGCTTTTTCGTGGTGGCGACCGTTTCGGCGCTGGCGCAATGGCTGGTGGGTGGCAACCACGCGATCTTCGCCAGCATGGTTGAAAGCATCTTCGCCATGGCCAAGCTGTCGGTGGAGGTCATGGTCCTGCTGTTCGGCACCCTGACGCTCTGGCTCGGCTTCCTGCGCATCGCCGAAAAGGCCGGGATCGTCGACTGGCTGGCCAAGGCCCTCGGGCCGCTGTTCAGCCGGCTGATGCCGGAAGTGCCGCGCGGGCACCCGGCCATCGGCCTGATCACCCTCAACTTCGCCGCCAACGGCCTGGGCCTGGACAACGCCGCCACGCCCATCGGGCTCAAGGCCATGCGCGCGCTGCAGGAGCTCAACCCGAGCCAGACCGTGGCGAGCAATGCGCAGATCCTGTTCCTGGTGCTCAACGCTTCGTCGCTGACCCTGCTGCCGGTGACCATCTTCATGTACCGCGCCCAGCAGGGCGCACCGGACCCGACCCTGGTGTTCCTGCCGATCCTGCTGGCGACCAGTGCCTCGACCCTGGTCGGCCTGCTGTCGGTGGCGCTGGTGCAGCGCCTGCGCCTGTGGGACCCGGTGGTGCTGGCCTACCTGGTGCCGGGGGCGTTGCTCCTCGGCGGTTTCATGGCGGTGCTGGCCGGGTTGTCGGCCACGGCGCTGGCGAGCCTGTCGTCGATCCTTGGCAACCTGACGCTGTTTGGCCTGATCATGCTGTTCCTGGTGATCGGCGCCTTGCGCAAGGTGAAGGTCTACGAGGCCTTCGTCGAGGGCGCGAAGGAAGGTTTCGACGTGGCGAAGAACCTGCTGCCGTACCTGGTGGCGATGCTCTGCGCCATCGGTGTGCTGCGGGCCTCCGGTGCGCTGGATTTCGGCCTCGACGGCATTCGCCACCTGGTGCAGTGGGCCGGTTGGGACACGCGTTTCGTCGATGCGCTGCCGACGGCGATGGTCAAGCCGTTCTCCGGCAGTGCCGCCCGGGCGATGCTGATCGAAACCATGAAGACCCAGGGCGTGGACAGCTTTCCGGCACTGGCGGCAGCGACCATCCAGGGCAGCACCGAGACCACCTTCTATGTGCTGGCGGTGTACTTCGGCGCGGTGAACATCCAACGCGCCCGTCATGCGGTGGGCTGTGCCCTGCTGGCGGAGCTGGCCGGGGTGGTGGCGGCGATCGGGGTTTGCTACTGGTTCTTTGGCTGAGGCTGAAGCCCTGTTCGCGGGCAAGCCCGCGAAGCAATTTCTAGTGTCTGGCTGAAATCCCGCCCTGCTGCACCGCCCAGCCGATCACCTGCCCCGTCAGCTTGTCCCCGGCCTGACCAAAGCCGGCCACCACGGCGGGTACCTGCTTGTCGCCCAGCGGCTGGCGCACCTCGAAGCGCCGGCTGGCGAGAATCCGCTGGTCGCTGTCGCGCACCAGCCGGGCATCGAAACGGATCACCACCTCGGCGTCCTGCCCGTGATACTCGGTCTGGAATGCCTGCAACTCGCCGCCCAGCTCGAAATCCGCGCGCAGGTTGCTGTCGTCGGTGCTCAGCAGGCGCACCCGGCCATCACGCTGGAAGGCGTCGAGCAGGCGGTTGCGCAGCAGCACCGGGGCCGGGTCGCTCCAGCGCGAGGCCTTGTAGTGGCTGAGCAGGTCACCCTGGGGCACCACGGCGATATTCGGGCTGTTCAGGGCCTCGCCGGCAATCGGCTTGGCGATCCGCAACGACCACTCGACCGGTTGGACGGCAGACGCCGCCTGGCTGCCCTGCGCGGTCGGCAGCCGATAGACGTCCACCGGCTCGGCTTCGGGCAGGATCGAGCAGGCGCTGCCCAGGGTCAGGCCGGCGATCAGGGTCAGGTAACTCAGGGCACGACGGGCAAGCCTCATGGAGTGAATTCCTTGTTCTTGTCACGGCCCAGCAGGTAGCCGCTGGGGTTGGCGTTCAGGCGCTGCGAGACGGTGCGCAGGCTGCTCAGGGTTTCACGCAGCTCGCGGATCGCCGGCGCCAGTTCGTTGAGCCCTTGCAGGCCGCTGTTGACCGAGTCCTGGTTGCTGGCGAGCAGTTTGTCGAGGGTCGCGCTGCTGCGTTCCAGCGACTGCATGGCCCGCTCGGCGCTGCCCAGGGCCTGGGTGCCCTGCTTGTCGAGCAGGTTGTTGGCGTTGCGCATCAGTTGCGAGGTCTGCTCCAGGGTACCGCTGACCTGCTTGCCGACCTGGGTCATCTGCTGCAGCACCTGGCGGATGTCGTCGCGCTGGCCGGCGATGGCACCGGTGGTCTGTTGCAGGTTGTCCAGGGTCTTGCTGACGTTCTCGACGTTCTGTTGGGAGAACAGCTCATTGGCATTGTGCAGCAGCACGTTGATGCCGCTCATCAGGTCGCTGCTGTCGCTGAGCAGGCGGGAAATCGGCGACGGTGTGGCGATGATCTCCGGCAGCCTGCCGTCCTTGCCCTTGAGTTCGGGGCTCTGCGGGGTGCCGCCGCTGAGCTGGATCAGCGAGGTACCGGTGATTCCGGTCAACGCCAGCTTGGCCCGGGTGTCTTCCTTGATCGGGGTGTCGCCGACCAGGCGGATGCGCGCCAGTACCCGCCGCGGATCTTTCGGGTCGAGGCTCAGTTGCAGCACGTCGCCGACCTTGATCCCGCTGTACTGCACCGGGCTGCCGCGGGACAGGCCGCTGACCGCCTCGTTGAAGACCACTTCGTAGTCCTTGAACGCGGTGTCGACGCTGGATTTGGCCAGCCACAGGCCGAAGAGCAGCGCGCCGAGCACCACCAGTACGCTGAACAGGCCGATCATCACATGATGGGCACGGGTTTCCATCTCATCCCTCCTTGAGCGGTGTGGCCGCGTCAAAGGCGGCGCGGCCCCGCGGGCCGTGGAAGTATTCGTGAATCCAGGGGTCGTCGGTTTCGGCGACCCGGTCGATGGCGTCGGCCACCAGCACGCGTTTCTGCGCCAGCACCGCGACCCGGTCGGTGATGGTGTAGAGGGTGTCCAGGTCATGGGTGATGAGGAACACGCTCAGGCCGAGGGCGTCGCGCAGGGTCAGGATCAACTGGTCGAAGGCGGCGGCACCGATCGGGTCGAGACCGGCGGTGGGCTCGTCGAGGAACAGGATGTCCGGGTCCAGGGCCAGTGCGCGAGCCAGGGCGGCACGCTTGATCATGCCACCGGACAGCGACGCCGGGTACTTGTTGGCGGCCGACAGCGGCAGGCCGGACAGCGCCAGTTTCACGCAGGCCAGGTGTTCGGCGTCGGCGCGGCTGAGGCCGGCGTGTTCGATCAGTGGCAGGGCGACGTTTTCCACCACGGTCAGCGAGGAAAACAGCGCACCCTGCTGGAACAGCACGCCAAAGCGCCGCTCGACCTGAGAACGGGCCTGTTCCGGCAGGCTCGGCAGGTCCTGGCCGAACACCCGTACCTGGCCGTCGCTGGGCCGGCGCAGGCCGATGATGCTGCGCATCAGCACCGACTTGCCGGTGCCGGAGCCGCCGACCACCGCCATGATCTCGCCCTTGTACAGGTCGAGATCGAGATTTTCGTGGACGCTCTGCGCACCGAAGCGGTTGCACAGCCCGCGAACCTGGATCACCGCCTCGCTGGGCGGCCTTGCTACCCGGCTCACCAGCCCATCTCCATGAAGAACAGCGCGGCGACGGCGTCGAGCACGATCACGATGAAGATCGACTGGACCACGCTGGAGGTGGTGTGGGCCCCGACCGATTCGGCGCTGCCGCTGACCTTGAAGCCCTCCAGGCAACCCACCGCGGCGATCAGGAAGGCGAAGAACGGAGCCTTCACCAGGCCGACCAGGAAATGCTGGAGGCCGATGTCGGCCTGCAGCAGGGACAGGAACATCGCCGGCGAAATCCCCAGCGACAGCGCGCAGACCACGCCTCCGCCGACGATCCCGCAGAGCATGGCGAGGAACGTCAGCATCGGCAGGGCGATCAGCAGTGCCAGCACCCGTGGCAGCACCAGCAGTTCCATGGGGTCCAGGCCGAGGGTGCGAATGGCGTCGATCTCCTCGTTGGCTTTCATCGAGCCGATCTGGGCGGTAAAGGCGCTGGCGGTGCGGCCGGCCATCAGGATGGCGGTCAGCAGTACGCCGAATTCACGCAGGAAGGAGAACGCCACCAGGTCCACGGTAAAGATGCTGGCGCCGAAACTGGCCAGCACCGTCGCGCCGAGAAACGCCACCACGGCACCGACCAGGAAGGTCAGCAGGGCGATGATCGGAGCGGCGTCGAGGCCGGTCTGCTCGATATGCGCGACCATCGGCGTGAGCCGCCAGCGCGAGGGTCGCAGCAGACCGCGAGCGAGGGTTTCGAGGATCAGGCCGATGAAGCCGAGCAGTTGCCGGGTGTCCTGCCAGACCTGGTCGACGGCCCGGCCGATCCGTTCGAGCAGTTGCATGCCGGCGGCCTGTTCCGGCTCCCTGACCGGGACGCAGAAGTCAGTCAGGGAGCAGTAGACGGTCTGCAACAGCGCGCGGTCGGCGGCGGACAGGTGTTCGCTGTGCTCGGCCAGTTGCCCGAGGCGCTGGGCGCCCAGCAACTCCACCAGCAGCGAGGCGCCGGCGGTGTCGAGGGCGCCCAACTGGTCCAGGTCGACGGTGGTGCTCGCGTCATAGTGGCCGAGCAGCTCGGCGCTGCGGCGTTTCAGGACGCTGTAGTGGGCCAGCGTCCAGTCACCGCTGATCCGCAGCCGTGCGGGGCTCGTCGAGGTGTCCAGCTGGGCGTTGCCGGCCGTCGTGCTGATGATCATGGGCTTCCGGGCTTAACAGGCGTCTACGCAAACCACTGTAATAGCACGATAGCCTGATCCATCACTAGGACCCTTGTGCGGTCTTTGCCGGACCGGTGATCTCGAAACGCAGCACGCCGAGCATCTGCCCGTCCTCGGTCAGCACCCGTACCAGCCAGCTGCCGCTGGGGTCGGCGGGGAAGTTCTGCTTGTGGGTCCAGGCCCGGTAGCCCTCCTTGCGCCCGCCGTGGATGTCCAGGGCGATCCGGTCGACTTCACGGCCGTTGAACTCCCAGACATGGTAGATCCGCTCATCCAGCCCCCGTGGCGCGTTGATCGAGGTGTAGGCATAGAGGCCGGCGCTGCGCACCTGGGCGGCGTCGACCTGCTCCAGGCTGGCGCCGGGGGTGCGGTCCTGCAGTTGCGTGGTCACCGCGACTTCGGTCATCCACAGGGTCGCCGGTGGCACCCAGGAGCGCAGCAGCCAGCCGGCGCCGCCGATGGCCAGGGTCACGCAGACCAGCATCAGCCAGCCGCGCAGGTTGCGCAGCGGCAGGCTCACCGCCAGGCTCGGAATCGACAGCAGCAGCGCGGTACCCAAGGCCAGCTTGTAGCTTTCGGCGGTGGTCAGGTGAAGGATGATCGGCAGCGCCGTGAGCATGGCGGCGAACAGCGTCAGGGTGTGCAGGCCGAGCAGCAGCCAGCGCTTGGGCGCCAGCCATTTGTAATACAGCGGGTCGGTGATCGACACCAGTGCCGCGGCGCCGAGCAGGCTGGTGAAGATCAGTTGGCCGCTGTTCCAGGTGGTGGTGATGAAGAAGAACGGCAGGACGAAGAACAGGCTTTCCTGGTGGATCAGTTGCGTGGCGTAGCGCAGCAGCGGTTCGGGGATTTCGCGCTTGAACAGGCGGCTGAACAGTTGGGTCAGGGTGTTTTCCAGCATCAGCCAGACCCAGCTCAGCAACAGCACGATGGCGATCAGGCTGGCCTTGCTCTGCTGGCGGTCGACCAGGATGAAGCTGGCAATCCCCGAGCAGAAGCCGAAGGCGGCGATGGCTCCCGGGTAACGCTTCATCAGTTCGAGGACGCGCTGGATGAGAAGGGTCAGCTTGGTCATGCGGTGGTTCACTGGACTGGGGTGCGAAATGGCCCGACACAATACAGTTTTAGTGCCAGGGATGGGAGCGATCCCGCTGCCTGACAGCACCCCTGGAGGCCCCTTTGGTGGGAGCGGACTTGCCCGCGAAGCCCTTGGCGGCCTCGGGGGCGCTTTCGCGGGCAAGCCCGCTCCTGCCAGGGGTGCGGCTAGCGCCGGCGCCAGGCCCGCCATCCCAGGGGAATCAGCACCAGCAATGCCAGCAGGCTGGCACCCAGCCACATCAGTTGGTCATAGCTGAGCAGCGGCTTCTCGACCCGCAGGTAGCCCGGTTGTTCGAACAGTTTGCGCAGGGCCTGGTTGGCCTGCTTGAGAGTCACCGCCTGCAGGGCCTTGGCCGGGTTGCTGAAGTGGCCGTCCTCGTAATCGCCCAGGGCCCCCAGTAATAGTCGGCCAACGCACTGTTGCCCTGCACCGCCCAGGCCTGGCGGGCGATCGCGGCCTGCTGCAGGCGGGCGAAGGTGGCCGGGTCGAGGCCGTCCCTGAGCAACTGCGTCTTCAGGTCGGCCAGCACCTGTCTGGCCTGGCCCAGATTGTCCCGCTCGACATCGGCATTGAGGCTGAAGAAACCGACGCCACCGAGCACTTCGCGCTCGCTCCAGGGCCCGTAGGACAGGCTGTGGGCCAGGCGCAACTGGCGATACAGCGCCCAGTCCAGGTAGTCCTTGAGCAGGTCGACGGCCGCGTCGGGCTGGTCCTCCAGTGCCGGTTCGGGAAACAGCCAATGGATCTTCGCGCCGTTGCCGACCCAGCCACGGATCAGGTCCCGCTCGGCGGCGGCATGGTGCAGGATCTGCGGCAGCGGCAGGTGATCGTTGGGCTCCACCGGCTCCAGTGCACCGAAGGTCCGATCCAGATAGGCCGGCAGCAGGCGGTCGAGCTCGCCGACCATGATCAGGGTCATGTTGTTCGGTGCGTACCAGTTCTTGCGCAGCGCCTCCAGCTGTTCCCGGGTGAGGTCCGCGACCCCTGCCCGCTCGCGGCATTTCAGCCCGAGCTCCACGGCCAGCTGCTCGCTGCTGCGATGGCCGGTCTGCTGAATGTCCAGCCAGCGTTGCAGGTGCGAGTAATGCCCGCCGTCCTCGCGCTCGACCACCTGCTTGGCGGCGGCGATATCGGCATCGCTGAAGCGGGTTCTGGTCAGCACGGCGAGCAGCAGGTCGAGAATCCTGCGCTGGTTGGCGGCCGGCGCCTCGATCACGAAGGTGGTGTCGGCGTCACTGGTATAGGCGTTCCATTCGCCGCCCAGGGCCTGCATGCGTTCTTCCAGGCCGCCTTCGCCGCTGGCGTCGATACCGCTGAACAGCAGGTGTTCGAGCAGGTGCGGCAGCTCCTTGTCGGCACAGGCGAAATCGTCGAAACCGACGCCCACCACCAACCGGATCGACACGTGCCCACGCTCGCTGCCCGGTTTGAGCAGCAGTTGCAGGCCGTTGGGCAACTGGTAGCCCTCGACCTGGAAGCGATCAAGGGCCTGGGCGGGGATCAGCGTGAACAGCAGGCAAACGAACAGCAGGCAACGCATAACCAATTTCCGCGGACGGGTTCCTACGCACAGACAACGGTCGAACCGTGGACGTTCAGGGCGAGTGGGTGATATCGGCTGTTTCTTCCGAGGCCAGCGCCCCGGTCTCGGAGGTTTCCAGGACCACGTAGGCGCTGCTGCAGAATAACGAATTCAAACGCTTCATGTCGGCAATCAGCTCCAGATGCAGGGAACTGGTCTCGATACTCTGTACGATCTTTCGTTGCAGGCGGCTGACGTGGGCGTGGGCCAGGCGTCGCTCCTGGGCGCGGAACCGGCGTTTTTCCCGCAGCAGTTGCCGGGCGCTTTCCGGGTCGGAACTGAGGAACACCGACAGGCCCAGGCGCAGGTTGTCGATCAGTTGGCTGTGCAGGCCGGCCAGTTCCTCCAGGCCATCCTCGGAAAACGAGCGGCGCTTGGCGGTCTTCTGTTGCTGGACCTTGCGCAGCATGCGTTCGATCAGGTCGGCTGCCAGTTTCAGGTTGATTGCCAGCTCGATGATCTCCGCCCAGCGCCGGCTGTCCTGTTCGCCCAGGTCCTCGCGCGGCATCTGCGCCAGGTAGAGCTTGACCGCACTGTAGAGCACTTCGACGTCATCGCTCAGGCGGCGCATCTCGATGGCCACGGCGGTCTGCTTGCCGCGCAGCACGTCGAGCATGGCGGCGAGCATGCTGTCGATCAGGTCGCCGATGCGCAGGGTTTCGCGGGCGGCGTTGGACAGCGCCAGGCCGGGGGTGGCGAGGGCCGCCAGGTCGAGATGGCGGGGCTTGAGCTTGCCGTTGGTTTCCGGTTGTTCCGGCAGCAGCCAGGCGCACAGCCGCGCCATCGGTCCGACGCTGGGCAGCAGGATCAGGCAGCGCACGGTGTTGTAGAGCAGATGAAAGCCGATCACCGTTTCCTGCGGGCTGAAGTCCAGGCCGTCGAGCCAGTTCACCAGCGGGGTCAGCACGGGAATGATCAGCAGCAGGCCGATCAGCTTGTACAGCAGGCTGCCGAGCGCGACCTGGCGGCCGGCGGCGTTCTGCATGCTGGTACTGAGGAAGGCCAGCACGCCGCTGCCGATGTTGGCGCCGATCACCAGGCCGATGGCCACCGGCAGGCCGATCACCCCGGCGCCGGCCAGGGTCGCGGTGAGCAGCACGGCGGCGAGGCTGGAGTAGGAAATCATCGCGAACAGCGCGCCGACCAGGGCATCGAGCAGGATATCGCCGGTCAGTGAGGCGAACACCACCTTCACGCCCTGGGCGTGGGTGATCGGTGCGGCGGCTTCGACGATCAGTTGCAGGGCGAGGATGATCAGCCCCAGGCCGATGCCGACACGGCCGAGCTGACCGGCGCGGGTCTGCTTGCGCGAGAGGAAGAAGATCACCCCCAGGAAGATCAGTAGCGGCGACAGCCAGGACAGGTCGAAGGTCAGCACCCGGGCCATCAGCGCGGTACCGACGTCGGCACCGAGCATGGTTGCCAGGGCCGGGGTCAATGCCATCAGGCCCTGGCCGACGAAGGAGGTCACCAGCATCGCCGTGGCGTTGCTGCTCTGCACCAGGGCGGTGACCAGAATGCCGGCGACGAAGGCCAGCGGGCGTCTGGCCATGTTCTGGCCGATCACCTGGCGCAGGTTGGAGCCGTAGACCCGCAGGATGCCGGTGCGGACGATGTGCGTGCCCCAGATCAGCAGGGTCACGGCGGAAAGCAGATTGAGCAGGGTCAGCATGTCGGGCCCCCTGGGATGCCGGTGCCCCAGAGGGGCAAGTTGAAGGTATCGCGTGCCTTTCTACGTCTTGTCCTTAAGCTGTAGCCGGCTATCGGGACAAGCGCCAGCATCGCATGGCTGTCGCCATTTCTGAAACAAAACTGTCATGAATGAAAAGCAAGAAAGGGGCCACGCCTGGGCCCCTTTCCTGTTTCTTCAGTGCGCTGCGGGTTTATTGACCCGGAATGTCCTTGCGCAGTTTCACCGGATCCTTCTGTGCCTTCTTTTTCGCCATCGCGGTGCGCATCTTGATGTTGATCGCCTCCACGGCCAGCGAGAACGCCATGGCGAAGTAGACATAGCCTTTGGGTACGTGCACTTCGAAGGCCTCGGCGATCAGCACGGTACCGACCACGATCAGGAACGACAGCGCGAGCATCTTCAGCGACGGATGCTTGTCGATGAAGTCGCCGATGGACTTGGAGGCCAGCATCATCACCAGCACCGCCACCACGATGGCCGCGACCATCACCGGCACATGGGAAACCATGCCGACGGCGGTGATCACCGAGTCCAGGGAGAACACGATGTCGATGATCGCGATCTGGATGATGGTGTAGAGGAAGTTGCCGCCCTTGCCCTTGGGCTCGTCGTCGGCGGTCTCGTCCTCACCTTCCAGGCCGTGGTAGATCTCCTGGGAGCTTTTCCACAGCAGGAACAGGCCGCCGAAGAACAGGATCAGGTCGCGTCCGGAGATGCCCTGGCCGAAGACCACGAACAGGTCGGCGGTCAGGCGCATGACCCAGGTGATCGACAGCAGCAGCATGATCCGCGTGATCATCGCCAGGGCCAGGCCGAAGATCCGGGTGCGCTGCTGCATGTGCTTGGGCATGCGGCTGACCAGGATCGAGATCATGATGATGTTGTCGATGCCCAGGACGATCTCCAGGGCGGTCAGGGTGAAGAAGGCCACCCAGATTTCCGGGTTGGTCAGCCAATCCATGTGTGTTCCTTTGCTCGTGTGTTGGGCCAGCCCTGCGGCGCTCGCCGGGCTGGCGGTGAATCGTTGTCGTTATAGACTGCCGAAGAGCGGGAATGTCCCCAGCAGCAGTGCGCCCACCAGTATGCACAGACACACCAGTACAGCCCATTTCAGGGTGAAGCGCTGGTGATCGCCGAATTCGATGCCGGCCAGTGCCACCAACAGGTAGGTCGACGGCACCAGTGGGCTCAACAGGTGGACGGGCTGACCGACGATCGAGGCACGTGCCATTTCCACGGCGCTGATGCCGTAATGGCTGGCGGCTTCGGCCAGTACCGGCAGCACGCCATAATAGAACGCATCGTTGGACATGAAAAAGGTGAACGGCATGCTCGCCAGTGCGGTGATCACCGCCAGGTACGGGCCGAGTGCCGGTGGGATCACCGCCAGCAGGCTCTTGGACATGGCGTCGACCATGCCGGTACCGGACAGGATGCCGGTGAAGATGCCCGCGGCGAAGATCAGCCCGACCACCGCCAGGACGCTGCCGGCGTGGGCGGCGATGCGATCCTTCTGCTGCTGCAGGCAAGGGTAGTTGACGATCATGGCGATACTGAACGCGACCATGAACAGCACCGGCAGTGGCAGCAGGCCGGCGATCAGTGCGCACATCAGGCCCAGTGTCAGGGCGCCGTTGAACCAGATCAGTTTCGGCCGGCGCGCCTCGGGGAATTGCGAGACGCTGATTTCGCTGTGGTCGATGTCATCGCCGAGGATGTGCAACTCGCCCAGGCGGGCCCGTTCGCGCTTGCCGTAGAAGTAGGCGATCACCAGGATCGCCAGCACGCCGGCGCACATCGCCGGGATCATCGGCACGAAGATATCCGACGGGTCGACGTGCAGCGCACTGGCGGCACGGGCGGTCGGGCCACCCCAGGGGGTCATGTTCATCACGCCGCCGGCGAGAATGATCAGCCCGGCCATGATCCGCGGGCTCATGCCGATGCGGCTGTACAGCGGCAGCATGGCGGCAACGCAGATCATGTAGGTGGTGGCGCCGTCACCGTCGAGCGAGACCACCAGGGCCAGCACCGCGGTGCCGACCGAAACTTTCAGCGGGTCGCCCTTGACCAGCTTGAGAATCTTGCGCACGGCCGGGTCGAACAGGCCGGAGTCGATCATCAGGGCGAAATAGAGAATGGCGAACATCAGCATCACGCCGGTCGGCGCGAGTTTGGTGATGCCTTCGATCATCATCTTGCCGATGGTGCCCCCGAAACCGCCGAACAGGGCGAAGAGGATCGGCACGATGATCAGGGCGATCAGCGCGGACAGGCGCTTGGTCATGATCAGGTACATGAAGGTAATGACCATGGCGAAGCCAAGGAAAGTCAGCATGGGAGTACTCCGGACGTAACGCGGCTAGGGAAAGGCGAAGCGGCTGGGGGATCAGCGCGGGGCTATCGCAAGCGTTACGGGCGGATTTGCAGCGAACAGGCGGGTCGTAGCGGACATCGGTATCACCATTGTTGTTGTTGATTGGGCCGTGGGCGTGCCTGTGGGGCACGTCCCGGCCGACCGGTCTGGTGCCGGCGGTGAGGCGATGCTAATGGGGGAAGCTTTCAGCCAGCTTTCGTGGCGGGAGGTTGGTTTGGGAATTGTATTGCGCCGTTCGCGGATAAATCCTGCTCCCTCGGGGCAGGTGGTGTTCACTGCCTTTGCGTCAGGCGCGGTTTACTGTGGGAGCAGGATTTATCCGCGAAGGGGCCGCAACAGTCACTACAGCGTCCGGCTCAGGGCAACTCCAGCCCCCCCGCCGCCTTGTGCAGGCTGCGCAGGTGTTCGCCGACCATCTTCAGGTTGGCCTCGCTGGCCTCGATCTCGGCTTCGCGCGCGGGGTCGAGCAGCTTGCGCACTTCCTTGTCGAGGTCGCCGGTCAGGCGCTGCAACTGTTGCTGGCGCTGGGCGCTCTCGGCCTCCAGGCGCTGCCATTCGCCCGGCTGCGGCAGACCATAGCCGCTGCTGCCCAGCAACTCCGCCGGTCGGCTGAGGAAGCCGCTGTTGGCGAGGATCGCCTGCAGCGTGCGGTTGGCCTGGTCCATGCCGCCGTCCTTGATCTCGCGCCCGCCGAGGTACTTCTGCTTGACCTCGTCTTGGGCCAGCAGCAACTGCCGCCGGTAACCCGCCTGCTCCAGCAGCAGCAAGGCGGCGCTGGTGCGCAGGTCGGCCTGGGCGAACCAGGGGCGGCGTTCCGCCGGGCGCAGGGTCAACCAGTCCTCGACGGTTTCCTGTTTGATCGGCAGATGCTGTTTCAGCACCTCGAACATTGCCTGGTAGCGGTCCCGGTAGGAGTCGAAGCGATAGCCCAGGCGCAGGGCCTCGCGCGGGTCGTCGAGCACGCTGGTGTCGGCCAGCCCCCTGCCCTTGAGCACTTCCAGCAGGCCGTTGGGCATGATGCTGTCCAGGCCCTTGAGCTGGGCGTTGTCGGTGCCGCTGCGCAACAGCTTGAGGGTCTCGACCGCACAGTTGTTGGTCACGAAGTAGTAGTTGCCGTCGTAGCTCCAGTGCATCTCGGCGGCATGCTCGACCACTTCCTCGATTTCCCGGCGCGACAGTTTCAGCGGTACCGAGGCCAGGCTGCGCAGCTCGGTCTTGGTGTACTCGTCGATGACCTGGGCCAGCGGCAGCACGAACAGGCGTGACGGGTAGGCGCCGGTCAGGCCGCCCCAGGTCGAGAGCTGCACATCGTTGACGAAGGCACGGTAGGACAGCACCAGGTGCTGGTCCAGGTCCAGCCGGCAATCCGGCCCGCGTGGCCGGCCGGGGGCGCAGATCACCAGGCGCAGCATGCTGTGGCCCCAGCGGCTGACCCAGTTCTGGTTGGCCTCGGCCAGCAGGTAGTCGACTTCATAGACCCGTTCCGGGTCGATGCGGCCCAGGGGCGTCTTGCCGAAGTCGTTGCCGGCATTGAGGAACGGGAAGGCCTTGGCGCAGTCGTCCTTGCCCGGCGGCGCCCAGCCGAAACGTTCCTGGTAGTAGCGGTACAGCGCCGGACGACGGCAGGCGTAGGCCGGGTCGAGGAGGAAATACTCCATGTTGACCGCGACGAACTCCTTGGGGTTGGTGGTCTCGTAGAGGTCCGGACTGCGGGCCACCTGCTTGTTGTGCTGCTCGCGCTGGCCGCGGGTGCCGACCGATTGCGGCCAGCCGGCCAGGTCCAGCAGGCGCGGGTCATCGCTGAGGGTGAAGCGTCGATCGATCTGGCCGCGGCATTCATCGCGCAGGCCGACCAGGCCGGTGTTGTCGTTCTGGCGAGTGCAGCGCTGGATCAGCCGGCGTTCGGCGTCGGGCCACAGGCGGGCGCGGTCGTAGATATGGGTCAGCTCGTGCAGCACGGTGGCGAGCATTTCCTCGCGTACGGTGCCGTGGGGACGGTGGGTCTTCTTCGTCGCCGCCGAGCCGTCGACCAGGCCGGGCAACAGATTGCGGTTGAGCTCGATTTCCGCGACCAGGGACGCCTCGCCATAGGCGTTGTCCGGCATCCGGGTCGACCAGCTCAGAGTGATGCGCCGGTCCAACTGCTCGATGAAGCGGGGTGGCAGGTGGGCGATCGCTTCATCCAGCAGCGCCTGGCTGGCGCGCTGTTCGGCCAGGCTCAGGCCGTCGCCGTTGAGCTGCAATTGCAGGCTGGCCTGGGCCGCGTTGCCGCCAAGCAACAGTGCGCAGGCCAGCAGCCAGCCGGCAAACGGCCTCACAGGGCGAGAATGGCTTCGGCGAGGGTCTGGTCGCTGGCGTCGCGGGCTTCCGGCACCTGGGTGCGCAGGGCGTTGAAGGCGGCTTCCAGTTGCGCGCCGCGGATCTCGCCATGGCTGGCGACGAAGCTGGCGGCGTCGTCATGGGCTTCGCGGACCACTTTCGAATCACGGATCGAGGTGGTGGTGTCCGAGGTGAAGTCGATGGTGCGACCCGAAGCACGGACGATGATGTTGCTGGTGGCCACCAGGGTATGCGCCGAGGCCGCATCGGCCAGCAACAACAAGCCGAGGGCGGCGGCGATCAGGGGGTACGCATGAAGTGTCTCCGGATACAGAAGTGACTATTGGACGAGAATTGCCTCGGCCAGTTCAAGGTCGCTTGCATGAAGTTTTGGCCGGCTCTGGCGTAACCAGGTCAAGGCCGACTCCAGCTGCGCTCCCCGCACCAGCCCGTCGCTGGCGACAAAGGCGGCGGCATCATCCCGGGCCGCCAGTATCAGTTTATGGTCGAAGGGCGCGGTGGTCACCTGGCTGGTGACATAACCGCTGACGACGACGCCTTGGGTAGTCATGTCGAATGCGTGGGCCTGAGTGATCCAGCTGAGGGCTATGAGCAATAAGGATAATGAACGCATGAGTCTCGATGGCTGATTGAACGAGCGTCAAGGCTAGCGGAATGAGCCGGTCAGGACCAGCGCGGTGGTCTGCGCCGCGCTTGCGAGGACCTGGGATGGCCTCTCTTTGTGAGCGATTCCATGCTGGTGCGCAAGACTTGCCGGCCTCTTCGCGGGCAAGCCATGCTCCTTTTGACGATGGTGCTCGTCAGATCGCCAGGATCGCCTGCGCCAGTTGCGCGTCGCTGGCCTGCAGCTGTGGCGCCTGGCGGCGGATGGTGTCGAAGGCGCTTTCCAGTTTCACCCCGCGGATGCGGCCTTCGCTGGCGACGAAGCTGGCGGCGTCGTCCCGGGCGGCGCGTACGATCTTGTTGTCACGCAGCGACGAGGTCGCGTCGGACGTGGTGTCGGTGGTGGCCTGGAGCGCACCGACCAGGGCATCGGTGGTGGCGATGAAGCTGCTGGCGTGGGCGGTGGCGGCCATGCACAACAGGCTGGCAGCGCCGAGCAGGCGAAGACGGGACATGATGAATCTCCTGGACGTGGAAGAGGAACAGCAAGACAGAAACGGCCGCTCGAACACGGGAACGATGAACCTCAGACGCACATTCCGTGCTGCGGGCTACCTGTGACCGCGATATTAGGCGCAGTTCCCGGGTGGCGGAAAGCCGGTTTCACCGCCCTGATGGGCGACCTAGAGCCTTTTCGTCGGATTTGATTAACTGTACTGGTCATATTTTTGATTTATTGAAATTGTACCTGTAATCCCCTTTCACGGTTCCTTGCCCAAAAAACGCCTGCCCGAAAACGACAGAGCCCGTCGCGGTTTCCCGCGACGGGCTCTGTCGTTTCAATTCGGTTGCTGGCGGTGAACCCCGGGGGTCAGGGCCAGCGGGCGCTGCTTAGCGCCAGAACGGCTTGCTCAGCTCTTCGTAGCGCTGTGCTTCGCTGATGCCGGCGTCGGCCAGCAGGCGTGCGTCCAGACGAGCCAGTTGATGACGGCTGGCGATACGGCGCTGCCACAGCATCAGGTTGGCCAGAATGCGCAGAGGCAGAGAGGCTTTGGCTTCAGTGGCGGTGTTTTCGTAGAACAGTTCGGAACTGAGTGTACGTTCCATGGTTGACATCCTTCCGCTTTTGGCGGGATCAGGGAGTGGTTTAACTTCGACTGATGCCAATGATCCTCTCATTTGCCCAGTCTCTCTAGATACAGTTCACCTGTATTGTGAGGGACCAGTTAACTGTTTATAGGGGCTGTACTGCTCGGAATTGAGGCAACTGTACCTATTCGCACAATATTGGTGCGTTTTTGCCCAGGTGAGGAGGTTGAGAGGGGAGTTGGAGGAAAAAAAGACCGGTACAGCAGTACAGTTTTTTCTGGTTCGTACGGATCGGTCGCCCCGCTGACGAAACTGTGTTGGCGTCAGCGGGGAACTGTTTCAATCAGTCGGCGAGCATTTTCCCGGTTTCGTCCAGGTTGATGTGCCAGCTCAGTGCTTCGCGCAGGATGTGTGGGGTATGGCCGCCCAGGGCGCAGGCGCGCTCGAAGTAGTCATTGAGGGCAGCGCGGTACATGGGGTGTACGCAGTTGTCGATGATCACTCGCGCCCGCTCACGTGGCGCCAGTCCACGCAGGTCGGCCAGGCCGATTTCGGTGACGAGGATGTCGACGTCATGTTCGGTGTGGTCGACGTGGCTGACCATCGGCACCACGCTGGAGATGGCGCCGCCCTTGGCGATCGACTTGGTGACGAAGATCGCCAGGTGTGCGTTGCGGGCGAAGTCGCCGGAGCCGCCGATGCCATTCATCATCCGCGTGCCGCAGACATGGGTGGAGTTGACGTTGCCGTACAGATCGAACTCCAGGGCGGTGTTGATGCCGATGATGCCCAGGCGGCGCACCACCTCGGGGTGGTTGGAGATTTCCTGCGGGCGCAGCACCAGCTTCTCTTTATAGCGCTCGAGGTTGCCGAACACGTCGCTGTTGCGGCGGTCCGACAGGGTGATCGAGCTGCCGGAGGCGAAGGACAGCTTGCCGGCATCGATGAGGTCGAAGGTCGAGTCCTGCAGCACTTCGGAGTACATGGTCAGGTCTTCGAACGGCGAATCGATCAGGCCGCACATCACCGCGTTGGCAATGTTGCCGATCCCCGCCTGCAGCGGGCCGAGCTTGTTAGTCATGCGGCCGTCGGCCACTTCTTCTTTAAGGAAGGCGATCAGGTGGTCGGCGATGGCCTGGGTTTCGCTGTCCGGCGGCGTCACGGTGGACGGCGAGTCGGGCTGCTCGGTGATGACGATGGCGACGATCTTCGCCGGGTCGATCGGGATCGCCGTGCTGCCGATGCGGTCGTCGGCTTTCACCAGCGGAATCGGCGTGCGGGTCGGCCGATAGCTTGGGATATAGATGTCGTGCAGGCCTTCCAGGTTCGGGTTGTGCGCCAGGTTGATCTCGATGATCACCTGCTTGGCGAAGATCGCGAAGCTGGCCGAGTTGCCCACCGAGGTGGTCGGCACGATATGCCCCTGCTCGGTGATCGCCACCGCCTCGATGACTGCCAGGTCCGGCAGCTTGAGTTGCTTGTTGCGCAACTGTTCGACGGTTTCCGACAGGTGCTGGTCGATGAACATCACCTGGCCTGCGTTGATCGCCTTGCGCAGGGTGTTGTCGACCTGGAACGGCATGCGGCGCGACAGCACGCCGGCTTCGGTGAGTTGCTTGTCGAGATCGTTGCCCAGGCTGGCGCCGGTCATCAGGGTGATTTTCAGCGGCTCCTGCCTGGCGCGTTCGGCTAGAGCATGGGGCACGGCCTTGGCTTCGCCGGCGCGGGTGAAACCGCTCATGCCGACGGTCATGCCGTCCTGGATCAGTGCGGCAGCATCAGCCGCGCTCATCACCTTACTGGAAAGAGAAGGCAAGCGAATACGATCACGGTACATGGATTTTTTTCTCGGGCAACGGAAGCAAGATGCGCAGTCTAGAGGTTTCAAAAAGTTTCGCCGCGCGACCAAGGTCGAATGCCGACCCCTGATTCAGAGCCTTTGGTCGGTTTTTCGCAGGCAAAGAAAAACCCCAACCTACTAAAGGATGGGGTTTTTGGTATTGCGCTGGAGCAAGGCTTATTCGACGGCCTTGACCATGTCCTCGATGACCTTCTTCGCGTCGCCGAAGACCATCATGGTCTTGTCGAGGTAGAACAGTTCGTTATCCAGGCCGGCGTAGCCGCTGGCCATGGAGCGCTTGTTGACGATGATGGTCTTGGCCTTGAACGCCTCGAGGATCGGCATGCCGGCAATCGGCGACTTCGGATCGTTTTTCGCCGCCGGGTTGACCACGTCGTTCGCGCCCAGCACCAGCACCACGTCGGCCTGGCCGAACTCGGAGTTGATGTCCTCCATCTCGAACACCTGGTCGTAGGGCACCTCGGCCTCGGCCAGTAGTACGTTCATGTGTCCGGGCATGCGGCCGGCCACCGGGTGGATCGCGTACTTCACGGTCACGCCATGGTGGGTCAGCTTTTCCGTCAGTTCCTTCAGCGCGTGCTGGGCGCGGGCCACCGCCAGGCCGTAGCCGGGCACGATGATCACGGTGTCGGCGTTGGTCAGCAGGAAGGTCGCGTCGTCGGCCGAACCGGATTTCACCGGCCGCGCCTCTTTCGAGCCGGCCGGGCCGCCGGCGTCCGCCGTGTTGCCGAAACCGCCGAGCAGTACGTTGAAGAAGGAACGGTTCATCGCCTTGCACATGATGTACGAGAGGATCGCGCCGGACGAACCCACCAGGGAGCCGGCGATGATCAGCATCGAGTTGTTCAGCGAGAAGCCGATGCCCGCCGCCGCCCAGCCGGAATAGCTGTTGAGCATCGACACCACCACCGGCATGTCGGCGCCGCCGATCGGGATGATGATCAGCACGCCGAGCACGAAGGCCAGGGCCAGCATCAGGGCGAAGGCCGCCAGGTTGCCGGTGAACATGAAGGTCAGGCCCAGGGCGAGGGTCGCCAGGCCCAACAGCAGGTTCAACGTGTGCTGGCCGCCGAACTGTACCGGTGCGCCCTGGAACAGGCGGAACTTGTACTTGCCCGACAGCTTGCCGAAGGCGATCACCGAACCGGAGAAGGTAATGGCACCGATCGCCGCGCCGAGAAACAGTTCCAGGCGGTTGCCGGCTGGAATCGAGTCGCCCAGGTGCTTGACGATACCCAGCGACTGCGGCTCGACCACCGCCGCGATGGCGATGAACACCGCGGCCAGGCCGATCATGCTGTGCATGAAGGCCACCAGCTCGGGCATCTTGGTCATTTCCACACGCTTGGCCATGATCGAGCCGGCGCTGCCACCGATCAGCAGGCCGACGATCACGTAGCCGATGCCGGCGGTTGCCAGCTCGGCCCCCAGCTTGAACACCAGGCCCACGGTGGTGGCGATGGCCAGGGCCATGCCGAGCATGCCGAACAGGTTGCCGCGCCGCGACGTGGTCGGGTGCGAGAGGCCCTTGAGGGCCTGGATGAAGCAGACCGACGCGATCAGGTAGAGCGTCGTTACCAGATTCATGCTCATTACTTGGGCGCCTCTTCTTTTCCGGCTTTCGGGGCTTTCTTCTTGAACATTTCAAGCATGCGGCGCGTCACCAGGAAGCCGCCGAACACGTTGACGGCGGCCAGGGCCACGGCCAGGGTGCCCATGATCTTGCCCAGCGGGGTCACGGTCAGGGCGGCGGCGAGCATGGCGCCGACGATCACGATCGCCGAGATGGCGTTGGTCACCGCCATCAGTGGCGTGTGCAGCGCGGGTGTCACGTTCCAGACCACGTGGTAACCGACATAGATCGCCAGCACGAAGATGATCAGGTTGTAGATACCGGGGGAGATAAGCTCTTCCATCTTCTGGGTCCTCTGCTCAGGCGTTCTTGCGGATGACCTGGCCGTCGCGGCACATCAGGCACGCGGCGACGATGTCGTCTTCGAGGTTCACTTCGAACTGTTTTTCCTTGTTGAAGACCAGCTTCAGGAAATCCAGCAGGTTGCGGGCGTACAGCGCCGAGGCATCGGCGGCGACTTCGCCGGGCAGGTTGGTCGGGCCGACGATGGTCACGCCGTGGGCCACCACCACCTGGTCGGCGACGGTCAGCGGGCAGTTGCCGCCCTGGGCGGCGGCCAGATCGACCACCACCGAGCCGGGCTTCATCTGCGCCACGGTCTCGGCGCTCAGCAGTACCGGCGCCTTGCGCCCCGGGATCAGCGCGGTGGTGATGACGATATCCGCCTGTTTCGCCCGTTCGTGCACGGCCACGGCCTGGCGCTGCATCCAGCTGGCCGGCATGGGCCGGGCATAGCCGCCCACGCCGACCGCGCACTCGCGCTCCTCGTCGGTTTCGTACGGTACGTCGACGAATTTCGCTCCCAGGGACTCGATCTGTTCCTTCACCGCAGGACGCACGTCCGACGCCTCGATCACCGCACCCAGGCGCTTGGCGGTGGCGATGGCCTGCAGCCCCGCAACACCGGCACCGAGGATCAGCACCCGGGCGGCCTTCACGGTACCGGCGGCGGTCATCAGCATCGGCATGAAGCGTGGGTAGTAGTGAGCGGCCAGCAGCACTGCCTTGTAGCCGGCGATGTTGGCCTGGGACGAGAGCACATCGAGGCTTTGCGCACGCGAGGTGCGCGGTGCGGCTTCCAGGGCGAAGGCAGTAATACCCCGGTCGGCCAGCTTGGCGATGGTTTCGTTGTTGAAGGGGTTGAGCATGCCAACCAGCACGGTACCGGGCTTGATCAGCGCCAGTTCGCTGTCGCTGGGGGCCACCACCTTGAGAATCAGTTCGGCGCCGAAGGCCTCGGCTGCGCTGCCGATATGGGCGCCGGCCGCCTCATAGGCACTGTCGATGACGCTGGCACCTATGCCGGCGCCGCTTTGAACAGTGACCTTGTGACCCTGGCCGACTAGCTTCTTGATGGTTTCCGGAGTTGCAGCAACCCGAGTCTCACCTGTCTGGGTTTCGAGAGGAACACCAATGTGCACGTCAAATCTCCTGCGTGATCTTTTTTATAAGAAGGCCAGTGCACTGCGGAGGGTGCGACTGGAGCGGCCGATCAGCACGATCCCGCCATTTTCCAGGCGGGGCGCGGCATTTTGCAGGCGAAAAACCCACCCTACAAGAGATTATGAAGGGTGACGCAAAATTAACTACAAGTCACCCCGTGACCGAATGTCGCACTGATAGGCTGAAAGACCGCAAAATAGAGGCCTTGGAAGAATTCTGGTTGGAAATGGAGAAATTTCGAATCGGTGGCGTGAATGGGCCGATATTGGTCGCAAAAGTGCCTGTAAGCCTTTAGTTTCGGCACTTTCGTACGAATTTCAGGGGAGCCGCTATAGTTTGCACAAAGGCGACATATTATTATGTCTGTAGGTTTTGTGGGTATTTGACTACCGGGTCAAATATCGCCAAAAGCCTTTAATTCAGCAGGCTATAGCCCTGTGCCTGGTTTACCAGCCAGTCGCGAAAAGCTCGCAGGGAGGCCGATTCGACTTTTCGTTCGGGAATCATCAGGTAATAGGCCTTGATACTGGTGAGAGCGCTGGGGTTGGCGATCACCAGGCGTTTTTCCGCCAATTCCCGTTGAATCAGGAACGGTGGGATCAGTGCGATGCCCATCTCGTGCATGGCTGCCTGGGCCAGCATGGAGAATAGTTCATAGCGCGGGCCTGTCATGTCGCGGGGGATGTTCAACTCCTGGGCGTTGAACCATTGGCGCCAGGCGTAGGGGCGCGTGGTCTGCTGCAACAGCGGCAGCTCGGCGATCTCGGCGGCGCTCAGGCTCTGGCGGTTGCCCAGCAGGCTCGGGCTGCATACCGGCATCGGGTTCTCGCCCATCAGCCGATGGGACTCGGTGCCCGACCAGTCGGCATCGCCGAAGTAGATGGCGGCGTCGAAATCGGTGTCGGCGAAGAGGAAAGGTCGGGTGCGGTTGGTCAGGTTGACCGTGACCTCCGGGTGCTTGTGCTGGAAGTCCTTGAGCCGCGGCAGCAGCCACTGCGTGCCGAAGGTTGGCACCACCGCCAGTTCGATCACATTCGCGCCCTGCTGGCCCATGACGGACAAGGTATCGCGTTCGACCGCGTCCAGCTGTGTGGCGACCCGGCGACTGTAGGAAAGCCCTGCTTCAGTGAGTTTTACGCCGCGTCTCGAGCGTCGGAACAGTTCGATGCCGAGGAACTCCTCCAGGCTGGCGATCTGTCGGCAGATGGCGCCCTGGGTGAGGGAAAGTTCGACAGCGGCCTTGGTAAAACTCTCGTGACGAGCGGCGGCTTCGAAACTGATCAGGGCGGCGGTGCTGGGAATCTTCCTGCGCATGTACGGCAATCTCACTAAAGGAGCTGGTAAATGGCTGTTGAGCAGCTTTCGGAGTGAGAAATTAGCACAACAGCATGCGAAATCCTCGTTTGCCGGATCTGCCAGCGGCGCCTAGGATCAAACCACGATATTTGACCTGTTTTGCGAGGAGTCTCTGATGGGCGCTAAAGCTAGCTTCAACTGGATCGATCCGCTGCTGCTGGATCAACAGCTCACTGAAGAGGAGCGGATGATTCGCGACACCGCCCAGCAATTCGCCCAGGACAAGCTCGCGCCACGGGTGCTCGAAGCCTTCCGTCACGAACAGACCGACCCGGCGATCTTCCGCGAAATGGGCGAAGTCGGCCTGCTCGGTGCGACCATTCCGGTCGAGTACGGCGGCAGTGGCCTGAACTATGTCAGCTACGGCCTTATCGCCCGTGAGGTGGAGCGCGTCGATTCGGGCTATCGCTCGATGATGAGTGTGCAGTCCTCACTGGTGATGGTGCCGATCAACGAATTCGGTACCCAGGCACAGAAGCAGAAGTACCTGCCCAAGTTGGCCACTGGCGAGTGGATCGGCTGCTTCGGCCTGACTGAACCCAACCACGGTTCCGATCCGGGGGCGATGGTCACCCGTGCGCGCAAGGTCGAGGGTGGCTACAGCCTGACCGGCAGCAAGATGTGGATCACCAACAGCCCGATCGCCGACGTGTTCGTGGTCTGGGCCAAGGATGATGCCGGCGATATCCGTGGCTTCGTCCTGGAGAAAGGCTGGAAAGGCCTGAGCGCACCGGCGATTCACGGTAAGGTCGGCCTGCGCGCCTCCATTACCGGCGAAATCGTCATGGACAACGTGTTCGTGCCCGAAGAAAACGCCTTCCCGGAAGTGCGCGGCCTGAAAGGTCCGTTCACCTGCCTCAACTCCGCCCGTTACGGCATCTCCTGGGGAGCGCTGGGCGCTGCCGAGTTCTGCTGGCACACCGCTCGCCAATACACCCTGGATCGTCAGCAGTTCGGTCGGCCGCTGGCGGCCAACCAATTGATCCAGAAGAAGCTGGCCGATATGCAGACCGAGATCACCCTCGCCCTGCAGGGTTGCCTGCGCCTCGGCCGGATGAAGGACGAAGGCACCGCAGCGGTGGAAATCACCTCGATCATGAAGCGCAACTCCTGCGGCAAGTCCCTGGAAATCGCCCGTATGGCGCGGGACATGCTCGGTGGCAATGGCATCTCCGACGAGTTCGGGGTGGCCCGTCACCTGGTCAACCTGGAAGTGGTCAATACCTATGAAGGTACCCACGACGTGCATGCGCTGATCCTCGGGCGTGCGCAAACCGGCCTCCAGGCGTTCTACTGACAGGAGCTGGCCTCATGGGCGCGCTTTCGCATCTGCGGGTATTGGATTTGTCGCGGGTATTGGCCGGCCCCTGGTGCGGCCAGATCCTCGCGGACCTGGGGGCCGAGGTGATCAAGGTCGAGCGCCCCGGCAACGGTGATGACACGCGCGCCTGGGGCCCGCCCTTCCTCAAGGACGCCCGCGGCGAGAACACCAGCGAGGCGGCCTATTACCTGTCGGCCAACCGCAACAAGCAATCGGTCACCATCGACTTCACCCGGCCCGAGGGCCAGCGTCTGGTGCGCGAGCTCGCCATGAAGTCCGATATCCTGATCGAGAACTTCAAGGTGGGTGGGTTGGCGGCCTATGGCCTGGACTATGAGTCGCTCAAGGCGCTGAACCCGAACCTGATCTATTGCTCGATCACCGGCTTCGGTCAGTTCGGGCCCTACGCCAAGCGTGCCGGCTACGACTTCATGATTCAGGGCCTGGGTGGCCTGATGAGCCTGACCGGCAAACCCGAAGGTGATGAAGGGGCCGGGCCGGTGAAGGTCGGTGTGGCCCTGACCGATATCCTCACCGGACTGTATTCGACCGTGGCGATCCTGGCCGCCCTCGCCCATCGTGATCGTGATGGCGGTGGGCAGCATATCGACATGGCTCTGTTGGACGTACAGGTGGCGTGCCTGGCGAATCAGGCGATGAACTACCTGACTTCCGGGGTGGCGCCGAAGCGCCTGGGTAACGCTCATCCGAACATCGTGCCTTACCAGGACTTCCCGACGGCCGATGGCGATTTCATCCTGACGGTGGGCAATGACGGGCAGTTCCGCAAGTTCGCCGAGGTGGCGGGTCAGCCGCAGTGGGCGGACGATCCGCGCTTTGCCAGCAACGCCGCGCGGGTGGCCAACCGTGCGGTGCTGATTCCATTGATTCGCCAGGCCACCGTGTTCAAGACGACGGCCGAGTGGGTGGCGCAGTTGGAGCGGGTCGGTGTGCCTTGCGGGCCGATCAATGATCTGTCGCAGGTGTTTGCCGATCCCCAGGTGCAGGCGCGTGGACTGGCGGTCGAACTGCCCCATGCGTTGGCCGGGCGGGTGCCGCAGG
>NZ_CP183808.1:1815000-2440000 GCF_048568395.1 Pseudomonas sp. COR18 | reverse complement strand
CATTCTTGAAATACCACCCTGGCAACTTTGAGGTTCTAACTCAGGTCCGTTATCCGGATCGAGGACAGTGTATGGTGGGTAGTTTGACTGGGGCGGTCTCCTCCTAAAGAGTAACGGAGGAGTACGAAGGTGCGCTCAGACCGGTCGGAAATCGGTCGCAGAGTATAAAGGCAAAAGCGCGCTTGACTGCGAGACAGACACGTCGAGCAGGTACGAAAGTAGGTCTTAGTGATCCGGTGGTTCTGTATGGAAGGGCCATCGCTCAACGGATAAAAGGTACTCCGGGGATAACAGGCTGATACCGCCCAAGAGTTCATATCGACGGCGGTGTTTGGCACCTCGATGTCGGCTCATCACATCCTGGGGCTGAAGCCGGTCCCAAGGGTATGGCTGTTCGCCATTTAAAGTGGTACGCGAGCTGGGTTTAGAACGTCGTGAGACAGTTCGGTCCCTATCTGCCGTGGACGTTTGAGATTTGAGAGGGGCTGCTCCTAGTACGAGAGGACCGGAGTGGACGAACCTCTGGTGTTCCGGTTGTCACGCCAGTGGCATTGCCGGGTAGCTATGTTCGGAAAAGATAACCGCTGAAAGCATCTAAGCGGGAAACTTGCCTCAAGATGAGATCTCACTGGAACCTTGAGTTCCCTGAAGGGCCGTCGAAGACTACGACGTTGATAGGTGGGGTGTGTAAGCGCTGTGAGGCGTTGAGCTAACCCATACTAATTGCCCGTGAGGCTTGACCATATAACACCCAAGCAATTTGCGTCGAATGAGCAGATTGCGGTGTATGAAGACGAAGTGAACCGAAAGTTTGCCACGCACAAAGCACCAAAGACTGTCACGTACCCGATTCGCTGGAGCGTTGCCCAGGCAACGAGCTGGCTACCGAATTTCTTGACGACCATAGAGCATTGGAACCACCTGATCCCATCCCGAACTCAGAAGTGAAACGATGCATCGCCGATGGTAGTGTGGGGTTTCCCCATGTGAGAGTAGGTCATCGTCAAGATTAAATTCCAAAACCCCTATCTGCGCAGGCAGGTAGGGGTTTTGTCTTTTTGTAGAAGTTCCTCATTTTGCTGGGGCGTTGCACGAGCAACGAACCGGCCACAGAATTTCTTGACGATCATAGAGCATTGGAACCACCTGATCCCATCCCGAACTCAGAAGTGAAACGATGCATCGCCGATGGTAGTGTGGGGTTTCCCCATGTGAGAGTAGGTCATCGTCAAGATTGAATTCCGAAACCCCTATCTGCGCAGGCAGGTAGGGGTTTTGTTTTTTCCGGCTACTCTCTCTGGACACCGTCCGTCTCACCCCCGTATTTTCCCCCTGACCTGGGAGCACGAATCAGCACGGGCTATCTGCCCTCTCGTCGGCGAACCGCGACATTTGCGATAAGGCCATTAAGTTTTCTGCCGATGATGCCGACAAGAGGAAGAGCCGTGCGTGCACCAAAGTAGAGCACCCATGGACGGTCATCTGCGCTACTGAAGGGACTGTCGCATCGTGTACGCACCCCCAATCTTCGGCATGAGAAGTTCCGTGAAATGAATCTTAAATTCAGCCATAAAATCCTGCTGGCCGCTTCCGGTGTCGTGGTTCTGGCCTTTGCGCTGTTCACCCTCTACAACGATTACCTGCAACGCAGCACCATCAGGCAGAACCTCGAATCATCGGTCGAGCAAGCGGGCGACCTTACCGCCAGCAGTGTGCAGAACTGGCTGAGCGGGCGGATCCTGGTGCTGGAAAACCTCGCGCAGAACATCGCGCACCAGGGCAGCAAGGCCGATTACCCAGGCCTGGTGGACCAACCGGCCTTCACCTCGAACTTCCAGTTCACCTACGTCGGCCAGACCGACGGCACCTTCACCCAGCGTCCCGACGCGAAGATGCCGGATGGCTACGATCCACGTCAGCGTCCCTGGTACAAGGCCGCCGTAGCGGCCGACAAGACCATGCTCACCCCGCCTTACATGGCCTCGGTCGGCGGGCTGGTGGTGACCATCGCCATGCCGGTGAAAGGCAGCGGGCAACTGCTGGGGGTGGTCGGTGGCGACCTGAGCCTGGAAACCCTGGTGAAGATCATCAACTCGGTGGATTTCGGCGGGATCGGCCACGCCTTCCTGGTCAGCGGTGACGGTCAGGTGATCGTCAGCCCCGACAAGGACCAGGTGATGAAGAACCTCAAGGACATCTACCCGGGTTCGGCCCCTCGTATCGCCAAGGGCATCCAGGAGGTCACCCTGAACGGCCAGGAGCGCATCCTGTCGTTCACCCCGGTGGTGGGCCTGCCGTCGGCTGACTGGTACATCGGCCTGTCCATCGACAAGGACAAGGCCTACGCGCCACTGAGCAAGTTCCGCACCTCGGCACTGATCGCGATGTTCATCGCGGTGGCCGCCATCGCGGTATTGCTGAGCCTGCTGATCCAGGTGCTGATGCGTCCGCTGACCACCATGGGCCGGGCCATGCAGGATATCGCCCAGGGTGAGGGTGATCTGACCCGTCGCCTGCACATCGTTCACAAGGACGAGTTCGGCGAATTGGCCGGCTCCTTCAACCAGTTCGTCGAGCGGATTCATGCCTCGATCGCCGAAGTGTCCTCGGCCACGCGCCACGTACACGACCTGTCCCAGCGGGTGATGAACTCCTCGAACGCCTCGATCATCGGCTCCGATGAACAAAGCGCGCGGACCAACAGTGTCGCCGCCGCCATCAACCAGTTGGGTGCGGCCACGCAGGAAATCGCTCGCAATGCCGCCGATGCCTCGCAGCACGCCAGCGGTGCGAGCGAGCAGGCCGACGATGGCCGCCAAGTGGTGGAACGCACCATCCAGTCGATGACCGAGCTGTCGCAGAAGATCAGTCTGTCCTGCACCCAGATCGAGACCCTGAACGCCAGCACCGACAACATCGGGCACATCCTCGACGTGATCAAGGGCATTTCCCAGCAGACCAACCTGCTGGCCCTCAACGCCGCCATTGAAGCGGCCCGTGCCGGTGAGGCCGGACGGGGTTTTGCCGTGGTCGCCGACGAAGTGCGCAACCTGGCGCACCGTACCCAGGAATCGGCGGAGGAGATCCACAAGATGATCACCTCGTTGCAGGTCGGCTCCCGCGAGGCGGTGACCACCATGAATGCCAGCCAGGCCTCCAGCGAGGAGAGCGTCGAAGTCGCCAACCAGGCCGGTGCGCGACTGATCAGCGTGACCCAGCGGATCGGCGAGATCGATGGCATGAACCAGTCGGTGGCGGCCGCGACCGAAGAGCAGACGGCGGTGGTCGAGGCTCTCAACCTCGACATCACCCAGATCAACCTGCTCAACCAGCAGGGCGTGGCCAACCTCAACGAGACGTTGAAGGACTGCGATGCGCTGGCACAGCAGGCGGGTCGCCTGAAGCAGTTGGTGGACAGCTTCAAGATCTGATTCCGGCCGATAGTCCGCTCCTGCGAAAGGGTAGGGGCGGCGTCAGTAAAAAGCTGTTCGCGGGCTTGCCCGCGAACAGGAACACCAGCGTCCTCAGCTCAATAACGTCCGCACATTCCCCATCGCCTCATCGGCGAACTCCTGGATGAAACGCCGAAACCCCGGCGTCCCCTGGGCGCTGGCCGCCGCCGGTTCGGCGATGATGGTCCAGGTCGCCCGGCAGCGCTCCTGCGCCAACGGTTCGACGCTCATCATCGCCCACAGTTGGCCAACCCCAAGCGTGTTGTAGAGCGTGGTCCAGGTCATGCGCATTCCCTGTTCGTCACGGCTGTTGAGCTGTTCGACCACCACGTGGCCGTCCTTGAACGACTTCTTGCGCAGCGCGCCCACGCCTTCGCCAATCATCTCGATATGCGAAAGCGCCGTGACGAACACGGCGAAGCCGGCAAAGTCGCCGACCATGGCCCAGGCGCTGGCGGCGTTGGTGGGGAGCTCGACCGTGGACGTCACGGCCTCGCCTCGAGGGTTGCGGATCAGGGTATCGGGTTGCAGGGAGTGCATCATGATGTGCTCCAGGTGGTTGTGGTGAATCAGATGAATCGGATCTGCCTGAGGTAGTCGCAGCCCTTGCGCAGCAGCGCCGCACTCTTGACCGGATAGGTCGCCCCCATGCGCCGCACGCCGGCCTCGGCCTGGCTGTGCTCGATCGTCGAGATGTCGCCGATGTCTTCTTCGAAACCGTTGAGGTAGAAACCCAGCACCTCGAACAGCGCGTTATCGCGCTCGACCCGCTGCAGTTGCCGCTGCCACTCGGCGACGCTGACCAGCCGGAACGCGTGCCCGGCCTCGCGGAACGCCGCGACGTAGTCGTTCCAGCTCAGCGGTTGCGGGTTGTGCAGGTTGAAGACACCGGTGCTGTCCGGCAGGCGTCGGCTGTGGGCGGCAATGAAGCGGGCGAGGAAGTCCACCGGCATCAGGTCGAAATTGAGCGCCAGGGCCGGCACCTGGCCCAGTTGCAGTGAGCCCTTGAGCATCAGCAGCAGGCGATTGCGGTGCGGCTGGCAGACGCCGTTGCGACTGTTGAAGGCGATGTTGCCGGGACGGAAGAGATTGACCCACGCGCCTTGCTCGCGAGCCCGCTGGGCAATCCGTTCTCCGACCCACTTGGACAGGTTGTAGCCATTGCGGATGTAGATCGGCGGCGTCTCGGCCGGCGGTTGTTCCAGCACCCGGCCCTGGTCGCTGACCCGGCTGCAGGCGGACAGACTGGAGATGAAGTTGAAGATCTTCTTGCTGCGCCCCTCGCACAGGCGCAGGCACTCGAACAGCGGAGCGACGTTGTCGGGTGCCAGCGCCTCGTAGTCGAGCACGTGATTGACGTGGGCGGCGTTGTGGATCAGTACCCCGAACTCGCGGTCGATGCGTTCGTACACATCGTCGGCCAGCCCCAGGTGCGGCTGGCGGATATCCGCAGGGTAGACCCGCACACGCTCCAGGTTCAGGTGCTCCAGGCGGTTGTCGCGCAGGGCCCGGGCAAAACGCGCGGCGGCCGGCTCGCTGGCGCTGTCGCGGACCAGGCAGGCGATCTCGCTGACGCCCTCAGCCAGCAGGGCCTCGACGAGGTGCACGCCGACGAAGCTGTTGGCACCGGTCAGCAGCACCTTGCCGCGGTCACCGGCACGCTGCGCCGGCAACGCCTGCCAGTCCAGCCCGCGTTCGGCATCGACCCGTATCCGCGGGCTCAGTGCCCCAGCGGCCGACTCGCCCCTGACCAGCACCGCCAGCCGACACAGTGTCGGCTCCTCAATGAAGCGGTTGATGGAGATGCCATGCCCGTAACGGGCGCGAATGCCCAGCAGCATCTTCGACAGCAGGATCGAATGCCCGCCCAGGTTGAAGAAACTTTCATCGGTGGCGATCCCCTCGGCCGGCAATCCCAGCAAACTGGCCCAAAGCCCCTGCAACCAGGCCTCGTCGGCATTGGCCGGCTGCCGCAGGCCTGGACTGCCACCCAGCCGGACCGGCAAGGCCAGCAGCGCCCGGCGGTCGACCTTGCCATTGGCAGCCATCGGCAACGCTGCCAGTTCGACATAGGCGGCCGGGTGCATGTAGTCCGGCAGGTAGCGCTCGACATACTGCCTGAGGGCTTCGCGGTGGCGGTCGGCACTGGTCGGCTGGGCCAGGTAGGCGCGGACCTGCCGACGGCTGTCGATAACCACCGCCACCTGGCGGTACAAGCGGCTGTCGCGCAGGCAGCGCTCGATTTCCTGCGGCTCGACCCGAAAGCCGCGGATCTTCACCTGGTGGTCCCGACGCCCGCAGAACTCGATCCCCTCGGCGGTCCACCTGGCCAGGTCGCCGGTACGATACGCCCGCAGTGCCGGGCCGCCGCCGGGGCGCAGTTCGATGAAGCGCCCGGCGCTCCGGTCCGCAGCGTTCAGGTACCCCAGGCTGACACCCGGCCCGACGATATGCAATTCGCCGACCGTCTGCTCGACTACCGGCTGGCCGCATTCATCGAGAATGAACACCTGGCTGTTGGCGATCGGTCCGCCCAGGCTGCGGTGGCCGGTGTCGGTGCGCCACTGCCGCGCGGTGATCAGCACCGTCGCCTCGGCAGGGCCGTAGAGGTTATGGAAATTCGTCTGCCCGGCGAGGCGTTCGATGATCCACGGCTCGCAGACATCACCGCCGGTCAGCAGATGGCTCAGGCCCAGCGGCGGCTCCAGCGGCAGGAGGCCGAGCAGCATCGGCGGCAGGAAGGCATGGCTGATCCGTTGCCCGCGGATCAGTCGGGCGAGCTGTGCGGGATCGCGTCGCTGATCCTCGCTGGCGACCACCAGTTCGGCGCCCTGGATCAGGCTGGGGAAGATATCGATCAGTGACGCATCGAAGCCCGGTGTCGAGAACTGCAGCACCCGGTGTCGGGCTTCGAGTTCCACGTAATCGGCATACCACGCGCAGAAATGGGCGAGGTTGGCCTGGCTGAGCAGGATGCCCTTGGGCTGGCCGGTGGTGCCCGAGGTATAGAGCGCCAGACACGGCATTTGCGCGGTGAGGGCACGGCGTACCAGGGATGCGCCCAATGAGCCGTCGTCGCTACGCACGGTGGAGACATCCAGCGAGGGCAGGCGCTCACCCAGCGGGTGCCGGCCATCATGCAGCAGCAGGGCGGCCCCGGCGTCCGCCAGGATGAACTGCTGGCGCTGCAGTGGCTGATTCGGGTCCAGGGGCAGGTAGACCGCGCCACAGCCGAGAATGGCCAGCAGGCTGGCGTAGAAGGTCGGTGTCTTCGCCAGGCACAGGCCGATCACGGCGGGCTCTTCACGGCTGTCCAGTCGGGCGAGGGCTGCCAGCAGGCGCTCCTGGATCGCCAGGCCGTGGGCATGCAACTGGCGGTAACGGGTCACCGCGCCGGCCACATTCAGGGCCGGACGTTCGGCGAACTGCCGCAGACTGTCTTCGATCCGCTGGATCACCGGCACGGCTGCCAGGGCCAGCAGTTCGGGCCGGGCCGTGTGGTTGAGGCGGTGTTCGAAGGCCAGTGACTCCAGGGCCGACAGCGGATGCTCGACGCCACCGGGCGGTGGGGTGATGGAGGGGACTTCAAGAAAATAGCCACGCTCACGGGCGAAACGGCTGACCAGCAGCGCACCCAGTTCCACCAGCTCACGACTTGCTGCCAGCCGCAGGACCTGGCCATTGCCGCTGTCGTCCCGGGCTAGCGGTTGGCGCCGGATCAGTCGTCCGTCCTGCCAGCAGCGCAGGGCCAGCGCCGGCAGCGGGCCGGGCGCCAGCGGGCCGTACTCCAGGCGCAAGCCAAGCCGCGGCGCGTTGCCGCCCGCCACCGGCAGCGGCTGGCTGCCATCCTCGATCAGCAGGTCGGCAGCCCAAGGCCGGCTTGCGTCGCCGCTCTGGTGCCGGATCACATGACCCTGCTGCTCCAGCTCCCTCTTCAGGTCATCCAGCACCTGGCTGTGCCCGACCAGGAGGATGTCGAGGCGTCTCATGATGTGCTCCCGGGCTGGAGCAGATAGTCACCCAGCGTCTCCTGCACGCAGGCAGAGTCCAGCAGCGAACTGTTGCGCAGGAAGCGCACGATATTGATCACCAGCGGGTGATGCCGATTGAGCGGGTAGGCCAGGCTGGCGGCTTCGCTCCTGAGGGCCTGGCGGATCGGCTCGCCGACCGGCAGGTGTTCGATGACAGTGAAGTCGAAGGCTTTCTGCAGGTCGTTGGTCAGGTAATGGACGATGAACACCGGCAGGATCTCGGCAAGCGCTTCACGATCCGCCTCGCTCGCACCCTGCCAGTAAAGCTGTACCAGGCGGGTCCAGAACCCGGCATGACGGCCTTCGTCGAGCAGGTGGTCGGCCATCAGCCCCTTGACCGAAGCCTTGACCGACCCCTCCTGGGCGAAGGCTGCAACATCGTTGGTCACGGTGTTTTCCGCCATCGCCACGCAGATCAGCTCGACGGCGCCGCGCAAGTGTTCCGGCGCCATGCCCAGGGCTGCCGGTATCGCGCGGCTCAGCTCGATCTCGCCGGGCATCGCCAGCGGCTGGATGCCGGTGAGGGCGATGGTCTGCTGCATGAAGTCCATTGCCGCCAGGGCGTGGTAATCCTCATCCACCACCACCGTCATGGCGGCATAGCGGCAGGCCAGCGGGAAGCGGATCGGGAAGCGGTCCTTGGCAATGCGCCGTGCGGTACGGTCGACGATCTCGGTCTCGAAAATCACCACATCGTTGATGAACTTGTAGAGGCTCTGGGTCAGCACGAAGTCGCGCTGCTCGGGGCAGTGGGCGAGCAGGGTGCCACTGTTGGCCAGGGGTTGGCGGCTGAGCGGGTAGATCAGCCGGTCATCGTCCTCCAGCAGGCGCCGCGGACGGGTACGGATGCTGGCGCGGTTTTCCCAGGCCTCGACGAAGGCGCTGTAGTCGGCGGCGTTCATGAGGCGACTCCGATGGGCTCGGCCCGCAGTTTCAGGAGCACGGCGTCCCACACCGCGAAGACATGGCTTTCCATGAAGCGCATAAGTCGTTTCAGTGAATCGACTTCACTGAAAACAGGATGCTCAAGTAATTGTGCCTGTTCATATTCGAGGCGTTTTTCATAAATATTCATTGGCCACCTTGGTGGTTGGTAAGTTGGATGGCGATAAACAGCCGATTCCATACATTGCTGCCATGGGCTGAATAACAGGCGAACGAAGGCCTCAATCGGTAATTGAAAGTCGAGAGGCCTGAGGCAGCAGCATGGATGACCGGTCTGAGCCATGCGCCACAGCGCTGCGAGGGCAGGGCTGGGGTGCGTGTTTCCGGTTATTCAAACCTAGTACACAAGACAAGTTTCGATCAAGTTGTTTTTAAGTTTATTGAAGTTTCCACTTTTATAAGGAATGAGCGGTGCTTATAAAACAATTCAATTTTGTTTTATTGGGCGTAAGAGTGCCTTTTCCGCCCAATAACCGGCAGAATTAAAACAATGAGTGAATGCCTCACTCGGGCCACTCTTCAAACGGTTGAACGATGGTTTGGGTCGGCAGGGCCGGGACACGCTTGCTCCGTGCCTTGCGGCCTGTGGCAAAGCTCCTTCTGGTGAGTCTCCTATCCGGGTATCGCGTGGCGGGTTCGTACCGCGTCGATTGGCAAGGGTGTGCCCAAATGCGCGGCTCGGCTATCGCCTGAGGAGGCGCAGCACGTCCGACGCCTCGACCGGGCCTGGTCATCCCGCGTCAGCCAGGGTGACGCGGGGCAGGCCTCATGAGAGCGCTCGGGGCGATGCCGCGATTGACCGGCACCCGTGCGCCGGCGGGCGGATCAGGACTTGCCAAGGTAGCGCTGGATGACTTCGATGCCTCGTCGCAAGTGCTGTTGCAGATGCGCCACGCAGGCATCGACCTGGCCGGCACGGGCCGCCTGGAGCAGTTCCCGGTGATCGTCCTGGGAGAGTTTCCCCAGGCCCATGGCCGACAGATTGAAGCGCAGGAAGCGTTCCTCCTCCACCAGGCCCTGTTCGATCAGCGCCAGCAGCTTTTGGTTGGGTGCCTTGCAATAGAGGCTCATGTGGAACAGGCGATTGAGCCGCCCCACGTGGGTGTAGTCGGTCTGCGCTTCCAGCTCGTCGACATATGCGGCACTGCGCTCCAGGTCTTCTGCGCTGAGCAGTGGCACCGACAGGCGCAGGGCCTGGGACTCCAGCAGGATGCGCAGGTCGTAGTTTTCCGTCGAGGTATCGTCGATCAGCGGCGCCACCACCGCGCCCTTGTACTGTACGACATGCAGCAGCGACTGCGCCTCGAGTTGGCGCAACGCCTCGCGGACCGGCATGCGACTGACGCCGAACAGCGTGGCCAGTTCCTGTTGGCGCAAGGCCGTGCCGCAGGGCAATCGCCCGTCGAGAATGGCGCCGCGCAAGGTTTCCTCGATCACCGCCCGGGCGAGGTAGGCGGGAATCGGGCCGCTGACGAGGATGCTGCCCAGAGGGTTCGGTTTTTTTGCCACGTTCAGACCACCTGCTGCTCGATGGGCAGCTGAAATCGAATTCGACGCAATGCCTGCCGTCACCCGGACGCTGGTCAAACCGCTGCCGGGGTCCTTCCACAGCGATAATTGCAAGGTGCCATTTTCTTCCAGCAAAGCCTGCGGAACTATCAATCGTTTCCCTGATAAGTGTAGGTCTCCGTCATTTTGTAAGTACGTTTTACTTTGCAGCGGCGAGGCATTTTGCACACCGTCGGGCGTTGCCCCGGATCGAAGTCCGCCAGTGTCCTATGCATATTCCCAAATGATATTTAAATTATTTCTCTTATGACTATATTGTCGTCCCACTGCGTACCCACCGACCAATCGGTGCGCCGCACGAACTGAACCAACACGGGACCACCGTGAGTTTCTGATCGAGGCGCGCTGTCGGGCGTGCTCTGCGTGGGAGTGAATACATGTCTTTGGTTTCTGCGGTTTCCCCGGCGCCGGTGGCGGCGTCCCAATCCTTCGAGATCCGCCCTTTCGTCGGCGCGACAGGCGCCGAAATCATCGGCCTGGACCTGCGCCAGCCGGTCAACGAAGAGGACTTCTCCCGCATCCACCGTGCGCACCTGGATCACCATGTGCTGGTGTTTCGTGACCAGCGTATCAGCCCCGAGCAGCAGATCGCCTTCAGTCGTCGTTTCGGCGTGTTGCAGATCCATGTACTCAAGCAATTTCTGCTGGCCGGGCACCCGGAGATCCTGATTGTCTCCAACATCGTCGAGAACGGTCAGAACATCGGTCTGGGCGATGCCGGCAAGTTCTGGCACTCGGATCTTTCCTACAAGGAACTGCCGAGCCTCGGTTCAATGCTGCATGCCCAGGAGTTGCCGGCCGAAGGTGGCGACACCCTGTTCGCCGACCAGCACAAGGCCTGGGACAGCCTGCCCGAAGGGCTGCGCAAGGCGGTCGAAGGCCGCTCGGCGGCACATTCGTATACCGCACGCTACAGCGAGAGCAAATTCGAGGGCAACTGGCGCCCGACCCTGACTCCGGAACAACTGGCCCAGGTCGCCGAGGTGGTGCACCCGATCGTCCGCACCCACCCGGAGACCGGCCGCAAGGCGCTGTTCGTCAGCGAAGGTTTCACCACCCGCATCGTCGGCCTGCCGGACGACGAGAGCCGGCAGATTCTCGCCGAGCTTTACGCCCACAGCGTGCTCCCGGAAAACATCTACCGCCATCAGTGGCAGCCCCACGACCTGGTGTTCTGGGACAACCGCTCGCTGATTCATCTGGCTGCCGGCTGCCCGAACCATCTGCGCCGCAAGCTCTACCGCACCACCATCCAGGGCGATGCCCCATTCTGACCTGATCGCTTGAAGGAGCATCGTCATGCCTGCACCCTTTGCGCTGCTGCCGAAACTCGGCCGCCTCACCACCACCCTCGGTCTGAGCCTCAGCCTGCTGGCCGGTAGCCTGCTGGCACCGGCCAGCGCTCACGCCGAAGGCGAGATCCGCATCGCCGAACAGTTCGGCATCGTCTACCTGCTGCTCAACGTGGTTCGCGACCAGCACCTGATCGAGAAGCACGGCAAGGCCGAAGGCATCGACATCAAGGTGGACTGGACCCAACTGTCCGGCGGCTCGGCGATCAACGACGCGCTGCTCTCCGGTTCGGTGGACATCGCCGGCGCTGGCGTCGGCCCGCTGCTGACCATCTGGGACCGCACCTACGGCCGACAGAACGTCAAGGCCGTGGCGTCGCTGGGCAACTTCCCCTATTACCTGGTGAGCAACAACCCCAAGGTCAAGACCATTGCCGACTTCACCGAACAGGACCGCATCGCCCTGCCGGCGGTGGGCGTCTCGGTGCAGTCGCGCTACCTGCAGTACGCGGCGGCCAAGCTGTGGGGCGACAAGGAATTCAACCGGCTGGACAAGTACACCGTCGCCGTCCCGCACCCGGACGCCACCGCGGCCCTGCTGGCCGGCGGCACCGAACTGACCGGGCACTTCTCCAACCCGCCGTTCCAGGAGCAGGCACTGGAGAACCCCAACGTCCACGTGGTGCTCAACAGTTATGACCTGTTCGGGCCGAACTCGCCGACCGTGCTGTTCGCCACCGAGAAGTTCCGCAACGACAACCCCAAGACCTACAAGGCCTTCGTCGAAGCCCTGGCCGAGGCCGCCGATTTCGCCCAGAAGGACAAGGGCGCGGCAGCGGACACCTACCTGCGGGTGACCAAGGCCAAGATCGACCGGGCGGCGTTGCTCAAGATCATCGACAACCCGCAGTTCGAATTCACCGTGACGCCGAAGAACACCTACCCGTTGGCCGAATTCCTCTATCGCGTGGGCGCCATCAAGCACAAACCCGAGTCGTGGAAGGACTACTTCTTCCAGGACGCCAAGCCGCTGCAGGGGAGCTGACCGTCATGAATGCCCCCTTGCAAGGCCACACGGCCAGCAAACCGACCGCTACCACCCCCGCGTTGCTGGCGGTCGACCAGGTCAGTCTGGAGTACCGCACCCCGCAGCGGGTGGTGCGGGCCACGCACCGGGTCAGTTTCGAAGTCGACCAGCAGGACCGCTTCGTCCTGCTCGGGCCCTCGGGCTGCGGCAAGTCGACCCTGCTCAAGGCGGCGGCCGGGTTCATCCGGCCCTGTGAGGGCGAAATCCGCCTGCAGGGCCAGGTGGTCACCGAGCCGGGCCCGGACCGTATCGTGGTGTTCCAGGAGTTCGACCAGTTGCCGCCGTGGAAGACGGTCAAGCAGAACGTCATGTTCCCGCTGCTCGCCTCCGGCACCCTCAAGCGCCGCGAGGCCGAGGAGCGCGCCCTGCACTACCTGGAGAAGGTCGGCCTGGCGGCCTTTGCCGAAGCCTATCCGCACACCCTGTCCGGCGGCATGAAGGCCCGGGTGTCGATCGCCCGCGCCCTGGCGATGCAGCCGAAAATCCTGCTGATGGACGAACCGTTCGCCGCCCTCGACGCCCTGACCCGGCGCAAGATGCAGGAAGAGCTGCTGCAACTCTGGGAAGAGGTGCGCTTCACCCTGTTGTTCGTCACCCACTCGATCGAAGAGGCGCTGGTGGTGGGTAACCGTATCCTGCTGCTGTCGCCCCATCCGGGGCGGGTGCGGGCGCAGATCCACAGCCATCAGTACGACCTGCACAGCCTGGGCGGTGCGGACTTCCAGGCCTCGGCGCGGCGCATCCATCGGCTGCTGTTCGACGAAACCCCGCAGGCCGAAACCGAACTGGATTTTGCCGATATCCGCATTGCCTATTGAGCGGCTGGAGAGTTGCCGATGAGTCTTTCATCCCCCGTGCGTGAAGAATATGAAGTCATCCTGGAGCCGCTGCTCGAAGTGCCGCTGGAGCGCGAACTGTCGCTTGCGCAACGGCTGTGGCAACAGGGCTGGCTGCGCAAGAGCCTGATCCTGGTGCTGCTGGCGGTACTCTGGGAGGCGGTGGCGCGTTACCAGGACAACGACCTGCTCCTGCCAACCTTCCTGCAGACCGCCAGTGCCCTGTACGACGGCCTGCTCAGTGGCGAGCTGCTGGGCAAGGTATGGATTTCCCTACAGGTGCTGCTCAAGGGCTATGTGCTGGGCGTGGTGCTGGCGTTCGGCCTGACCACCCTGGCGGTGTCGAGCCGCTTCGGCCGCGACCTGCTCGGCACCCTGACCTCGATGTTCAACCCGCTGCCGGCCATCGCCCTGTTGCCGCTGGCGCTGCTGTGGTTCGGGTTGGGGCAGAACAGCCTGATCTTCGTGCTGGTGCACTCGGTGCTCTGGGCGCTGGCGCTCAATACCTACGCCGGCTTTCTCGGCGTGTCGGAGACCCTGCGCATGGCCGGGCGCAACTATGGCCTCAGGGGCCTGCGCTTCGTGCTGTTCATCCTGATCCCGGCGGCGCTGCCGTCGATCCTCGCCGGGTTGAAGATCGGCTGGGCATTCGCCTGGCGCACCCTGATCGCGGCGGAACTGGTGTTCGGTGCCACCAGCGGCAAGGGCGGGCTGGGCTGGTATATCTTCCAGAACCGCAACGAGCTGTACACCGACAAGGTGTTCGCCGGGTTGGCGGTGGTGATCCTGATCGGCCTGCTGGTGGAGAACCTGGTGTTCGACAGCCTGGAGCGGGTGACGGTGAAGCGCTGGGGCATGCAGCGCTAAGCGGTGTGGTTCGATCTGACACCTTCGCGGGCAAGCCCGGCTCCTACAGAATCATGTGGTACATAACCTCTGTGTTCGACGCGGCCCTGTAGGAGCCGGGCTTGCCCGCGAAGACATAGGCCCAGGCACCGCCTGACTCAAGGGTTCTGCAAAAACACCACATACCCGCGAAACCACTCGCTGTCCTTGAGATACGAGGGCTCCTGCCACTCCCCACCCTGGATCAGGCCGACCTTGAACGGCAACCCCAGCCGGTTCATTCGCGGCAGGTATGCGGCATAGTCGGGAATGCTGCGGCGGCCCTGGTAGGTCTGTACCACCACTTCATCCACCACTCCCCGCAACTGGCCGATGGCCGTCGGGTCGGCGTTGCTGCTCCAGTCCATCAGCCCGGTGATGCTCAGGCGCAAGTCAGTCGGCAGCCGCTTGCGCAGGTCGCGCAGGAAGTCGGCGTACTCGTCGAGGTAGCGGGTGCGGGCATCGAAGTCGATCTGGATGCCCACCACCGGGTTGCCCGCCTGCTGCCAGCGTTTCACCTGGCCGAGCAACTGGCGATAGACCGATTCCGGCCAGCGCAGGGTGTGGGCGCGATAGACCACCCAGACCTCGCCCCGGGTCAGGCGCGGAATCGCGATGCCCTGGGCGATGAAACGGACACCCTGTTGGCGTGACCGGCTGATCTGCCCTTGCAGCACGTACAGGCTGCGCGCCTGGGCCAGCACCGGCTGTGGCGCGACCCCGCTCCACAGCCAGAACGCATCATGCTCACGCGCATCGACCGCCGCCAGCGCCTGGCCGGCACTCAGCCAGGCGGCCAGCAGCAGCCAGCACCCACGGCCCATCGACACTTACCAGTAGTACTGCAGCGACTTGCCCCACTGGGTGTCGGCGTAGCTGCCCTTCAACTGCTTGAACCAGGCCTTGCGTTGTGCCGGCTCGACCTCCTTGCCGCCGCAGCTGTTGTAGCCGGCCGGGGCGTAGCAGTTGATGGCCCGGAACAGCGCGTAGGCCTTGTCCGTGCGCGAGGCCTTGGCGTCGGCCAGGACCAGTTGGTAGCCGTCGAGGCGCGAGTACAGCGGGCCCTTGAACAGCGATGGGGTGCCGCCCAGTTCGTCCTTGTTGCGCTGGCTGTCCAGCGGCATGCCGTCCAGGCCGTTGCGCAGGATGAATTCGCCCAGGCAGTTCAGCGCCGCCGGTGCCTTGGCATCGGCCTGCAGGCTGGCAACGGTCTCGGCGATGGTCGGGCAAACGTAGCCGGATTCGGCCTTGGCGCCATTCCAGCGGAACAGCTTCAGCGACTGGCCACCGCTGTAGACGTAGCCCAGGCTGCTGCCCAGCTTGGTGTCGGCCGGTTCGGCGGGCAGTTGCTTCAGGTCTTCGCTGAAGTCCTGGTAGTGACCCAGGCGCAGGTCCTTGTACAGCAGCACGAACAGCGCGCTGTCGCGTTCGCTGGCATCCGCGCCCTGCTTGACCTGCTGGCGCAGCAGTTCGGCATCGGCCACGTGGCGCAGCAGGATGGCGCGCACCTGGGCGGTCTTGATCGGCGAGTCGGCGGCGAACACCTTGGCCACCTGCTGGCTGCGCTCGTAGTGGTTGGCCAGCGCCAGTTCCAGTTGTTCACGTTGCAACGGCTGCTTCGCCTGGGCCAGCAATTGCAGCCAGAGGGTCTCGGCCGCCGGCCAGTCCTGCCTGGCCTCCAGCGCCAGACCGCGCAGCACCTGCTGGCTGAAGGCGAAGTAGTCGAGTTTCGACGGGATCTCGCCGGGCAGACTCTTGAGCGCCGCTTCCGGGTTTTTCTCGACATACAGGTGGAACACCGCCAGCAGGTAGTCATGCAGCGCCGGCTGGGCCGCGAAGATCGATTTGTGGGCCTGCAGGGTTTCCAGTGTCAGCTGTTTCCTGGTTTCGTAGTCGCCCGTCGTGCGCATCGCCATCAGGTCGTTGACGGCCTGGAACAGCGGGTCCTTGATTTCGCCGACGCCGAACACCAGCTTGCTGTCGATTTCCTGCACCAGGCTGTCCGAGGAAACGTTGCGCGGGGCGTCTTCGGGCAGGCTGAATTGCCAGAGGTATTCGGCCGCCTGCTTGTCGCTGTCACCCGCCAGCCAGTAGACCCGGCGCAACAGGCCGCGGGCGGAAGTGGCGTAGACGCCCTGTGGATAAGCCTTGAGGTAGGCATTGAAGCCGTCCTCGGCCTGTTTCAACTGCGCCGGGTCGGCCTCCTTGTCGGTCGGCATGCCCTCGGCATCGAAGCTGTTCTGCTGGGCGATGTTCAGGGCGGTACGCGCCTGCATGTAGTGCGCGGTTTCCTTCAGCCAGGGCTGGCTGTTCTGCGCCAGGCTGGCGAAACCGCTGGCGGCCTCGCTGAACCGGCCGCTGTAGAAGTCGCTGGCGGCCCGCAGGTAGGCGACGAACGCCTGGCCTGGCGCGGACTGCACATCGGTGGGCAGCAACGCCGCCTGCTGTGCCGGGTCCCAGTTGCAGGCGGTGAGCATCTGGACCCGCGAGCGGGCCAGGGCCTGACGTTCGGTTTCGGACAGCTCGCCAGTGCCGAGCAGGGCCTCGATGAAGGCGCTGGTGCTTTCCTCCGAGTTGCTGCGGCAGCGGCTGCCTTCGCCGGAAAGGAAGGCGTCGCCGGCCGGTGCCTCTTCGCCGCGCTTGATGCCGAGCTTTTCCAGGGTCTCGTCCAGCTCGACGCTTTCGGCGTTGCTCACCTCGCCGCTGGCGTCCGGCACACTCGATTGCAGCCGGGTGTTGGCGAACGGCACCGGGCCGTAGCCTTCGGCGAGGTCGTCTTCGCTCAGTTCGTTGGGTGCCAGCGGCAGCTTGCCCTGGTCCGCCAGCAGCAGGCGCAGGTTGACCCGGCTGTCGTTACCGGGGGCGAGGAAGGCCAGGTTGCTGCAACGGTCCAGGCCGTACTGCATCATCGACCAGCGTGGATAGCAGAAATCATCGGAGCTCGCCTGGGCCTGGGACGAGAAGGCGACGCCCAGCGCCAGGGATGTCAGAAGAGCGATACGCATGAATTGTCCTTAATCCGTAAACGTGCGGCGCCGAGGCCGGGAGGGTGCTCATCATACCGAAGCCCGGGATGTACACCTATGCTTGTACGGGGCCAGGCAACGCAGGCTGTGACCTGCCGCACATCGGTGAACCGGGGCTCCATACTGGCAATTTGCTTGACGCTCACCCTGGCTACCGTAGACTCGCGATTGTCCGACAAGGAGTCACTGTTATGCAGCGTTTTTGGGGTGTGGTTTTCGGGTTGTCCTGTGTGGCGTACGTGGCTCAGGCCCAGGCTGCCGAGACCGACCCGCTGTTGGACACGGCCGCACCGGCGGCCCATGCGACCGCCGCCAGCGAGGCCCGTGGCGTGTTGCGCGCGCGGGACCAGGCAATGCTCGCCAGCGAGTTGTCCGGGCGCATCGTCGAGCTGCCGTTCAGCGAAGGCGAAGCCTTCAAGCAGGGCGATACCCTGGCGCGTTTCGACTGCTCGGCCTACCAGGCCCAGCTCAATGCGGCCCAGGCCGCCGGCCGCGGTGCCAACGAGGAACTGGCCCACAACCGCCAGCTCGCCTCGCTCAATTCGGTCGGTCGTTTCGAGGTGGCCCGGGCCGAGGCCAAGGTCGCCGAAACCCAGGCCCAGGCCCAGGTCTATCAGGTTCAGGTCAAGCGTTGCAGCGTGATCGCGCCCTATGACGGCCAGATCGTGCAGCGCAAGGTCCAGCGCTACGAAAGTGTCTCGGTCGGCTCGCCGATGCTGGAGATCGTCGACAACCGTACCCTGGAAATCCACCTGCTGGTGCCGTCGCGCTGGATGGGCAAGCTCAAGCCCGGACAGACCTTCAGCTTCGTCCCGGATGAAACCGGCCAGCCGCTGACCGCCACCATCAAGCGCCTCGGCGCGCGGATCGACGAAGGCAGCCAGACCCTGCTGCTGGTGGCCAGCCTGCCCAAGGCCGAAGGCCTGCTGGCGGGCATGAGCGGCACGGCGCATTTCGCGGAGCTGAAATGAACGCACCGGTGGCGGGAGCGGTGGAGCGGGTCTTTGCCCAGTTCCTCGACCTGGAGCGGCTGACCCGGGCCGCCCGCACCACCGAGCAGTTGGCCTACAGCCTGGTCAATGACGGCCAGGCGCTGTTCGGCTTTCGCCATGCCGCGCTGCTGATCGCCGGCAAGGTGCGCGCGGTGACCGGGGTCAGCGCGGTGGAGCCGAATGCGCCGTTCGTAGCCTTCGTCGAACACGCCGTGGCGCAACTGTTCAAGCTGGAACGGGCCAAGCCCGCCACCGTGGTACCGATGGAGGCTTTCAGTGCGTCGGTGGTCGAAGACTGGCAGAGCCTGTCGGCGTCGCAGGTGTTCTGGCTGCCGCTGCTGGACCACAAGGGCGAGGTGTTCGGCGGCCTCTGGCTGGCCCGCGACAATCCCTGGAGTCCTTCCGAACAGGTGTTGCTGGCACAACTGGGCGACACCTACAGCCATGCCTGGCTGGCCCTGCAGCCGCGTCGGCCATGGCGGCTGCGCCTGACCCGCAAGCGCCAGGTGCTGCTGCTGGCCCTGGCGCTGCTGAGCCTGCTGATTCCGGTGCGCCAGTCGGTACTGGCGCCGGCCGAGGTTGTGCCGCTGGCCGGGCGGGTGGTGGCGGCGCCGCTGGACGGGGTGGTCGCCGAGTTCCTGGTCAAGCCCAACCAGACGGTGAAGACCGGCGATTTGCTGGTCCGTTTCGAAAGCACCACCCTCAAGGCCCAGGCCGATGTGGCCCAGCGGGCACTCGGGGTGGCCGAGGCCGAATTGAAGGCCAACGCCCAGCGGGCCTTCGCCGATGCCGAATCGAGTGCGAAACTCGACCTGCTGGCGGCCCGGGTCGAGCAGAAGCGCGCCGAGCGTGACTACGCCGCCGAACTGCTCAAGCGCAGCGAGGTGCGCGCCGAGCGCGACGGCATCGCGGTATTCGCCGATGCCGAGCGTTGGACCGGCAAGCCGGTGCAGACCGGTGAGCGCCTGATGGAGCTGGCCGACCCGAGCCAGGCCGAACTGCGCATCGAGCTGGCGGTGGGTGACGCCATCGCCCTCGAACCGAACGCTGAAGTGGCGCTGTTCCTCGACAGCGATCCGCTGCAGCGCCATTCGGCCAGGCTCGAGCGGGTGGCCTATGAGGCGCAGACCACGCCGGCCGGCCAGTTGGCCTATCGCCTGGACGCCGGCTTCAGCGACTCGCCGCCACCGCGTATCGGCCTGCGCGGCACCGCGAAAATCTTCGGCCAGCGCGCACCGCTGGCCCTGTACCTGCTGCGCCGGCCGCTGGCCGGGCTGCGCCAGAGCGTCGGCCTGTAATGAACCTGCCCAGCCTGCGCGCGGACCTGCAACTCACACCCGCCTCGGCGGCCCTCGACGGCTCGCCACGCTGGACCCTGGCCGATCCGGTGCGCGGGCGCTATTTCAAGCTGGGCGCCCAGGCCATTCGACTGCTGCGGCACTGGTCGCTGGGTGACCCGGCGCGGGTGCTGCAGGCGGCGAACGATGAACCGGGTCTGCCGTTGGGCGAGCCGGAACTGGAACAGATGCTGGTCTTCCTGCGCAGCCACGACCTGATCGCCGCACTCGATCCGCAACAGCGCGCCAGCTACGCCTGGAAGGCCGCCGCCTCGCGCCAGAGCCTGTGGCAGATGGCGCTGCACCAGTACCTGTTCTTCCGTATTCCGCTGTGGCGTCCGGATGCCTTTCTCAACCGCGCCTGGCCATGGCTGGCGCGGTTCGGCCCGCGGTTGCTGCGCTACGGCCTGCCGCTGACCCTGGGCCTCGGGGTGTTCCTGGTCTCGCGGGACTGGGAGCGCTTTCTCGCGACCTTTCCCCACCTGTTCAGCCTGGGCGGGGCGATGGCCTTTGGCGTGGCGCTGTTCTTCGCCAAGCTCTGTCACGAATTCGGCCATGCCTTCATGGCCAAGCGCGCCGGCTGCCGGGTGCAGAGCATGGGCGTGGCGTTCATGGTGCTGCTGCCGCTGTTCTATACCGACGTCAGCGATGCCTGGCGGGTCAACGACCGCAAGGCACGGCTGCTGATCGGCGCCGGTGGGGTGCTGGCGGAAATGCTGCTGGCCTGCATCGCCCTGCTGGCCTGGTCGCTGCTGCCGGACGGCGCGGCGCGCACGGCGGCGTTCATGCTCGCCAGTGCCACCTGGCTGACGACCCTGGCGGTCAACCTCAACCCGTTCATGCGCTTCGATGGCTATTTTCTGCTCAGCGATTTCTGGGAGGTCGACAACCTCCAGGGCCGGGCCTTCGCCCTGTGTCGCTGGCGCTTGCGCGAGGCGCTGTTCGGCTACGGCGAGCCGGCCCCCGAGCCCTGGTCGGCCAGCATGCGCCGGCGGCTGCTGGGCTGGGGCTTCATGTCCTGGCTGTGGCGGGCGGCGCTGTTTTTCGGGATCGCCCTGGCGGTCTATCACCTGTTCTTCAAGCTGCTGGGTATCTTCCTGATGCTGGTGGAGCTGGGCTGGTTCATCTTCCTGCCGATCTTCAAGGAGACCCGCGAATGGTGGGCACGCCGCGAACAGGCGCACACCCCGCGGGTGCTGCTCAGCGGCCTGGGCCTGCTGGGCCTGCTGTTGCTGGTGGCGGTGCCCTGGCGCAGCAGCGTGGAAGTGCCGGCGATGCTCGAGGCCGGGCGGGTCACGGCGTTGCATGCGCCGGTGGCGGCGCGGGTCCGCCAGGTCAATGTGGAGGATGGCCAGCGGGTCGAGCAGGGCGCAGTGCTGGTGGAACTGGAGTCGCCGGATATCGAATCGCGCTCGATCATCGTCCGGCGCGAGATCGATATCCTGCAATTGCAGCTGCGGCGCCAGGCCGGTCGCAGCGAAACCGCGGCGGATGTCGGCATTCTCGAACAGCGGCTGGCCGAATCGGTGGCCGAGTACCGTGGCCTGCAGGCCCGGCGTGAACGCCTGCTGTTGCGGGCGCCCCAGGCCGGCCAGGTGCGTGACCTGATGCCGCAATTGCGTGCCGGACGCTGGGTTTCGACCCGTGACCCGCTGGCGCGGATCGTCGAGGACGGCACGCGCCTGCGCGGCTATCTGGCCGAGGAGGACCTGTGGCGGGTCGCGCCCGGTGCGAGCGGTCGTTTCGTCGCCGATGACCCGATGCGCCCGGCCTGGCCGGTGGAGCTGCTGGATGTCGATGCCAACGGTGTATCCGTCATCGACCAGGAGGCGCTGACGTCCGACCACCACGGGCCGATTGCCGTGCGCCGTGACGAGAACCGCCGGCCGGAGCCGGTGCAGGCGCAGTATGGCGCGCGGCTGAAGCTGCTCGAAGAAGTGCCGACACCCAGTCATCCGCTGCGCGGCGTGGCGGTGTTGCAGGGACGCAGCGAGTCGCTGCTGGGCATCGCCTGGCGCCGGATGGCGGCGCTGGGCGTGCGTGAAAGCGGTTTTTGACCATTAACCAGGTTCAGGGAAATATTCCGATGTTGAACAGTTCGTCGGCTGCCGGTTTGTCCATGCGGCCCGCGCGGCCCACCGATGCGCCCTTTCTGCAGAGTCTCTACCAGTCGGCCCGTCCGGAATTGCAGTTGATCGATGCCGAGCCGGAGTTGATCGAGCAGGTGATCGCCCAGCAGTTCCAGGTTCAGGAACAGGGTATCGGCGAGCATTTCCCCAATGCCCTGCACTATGTGGTGGAGAAGCTCGATACGCCCATCGGCGTGCTCAGCGCCGACTTCGGGCCCAATGAAATCCGCGTCCTGTACCTGGCGTTCATTCCGGCGGCACGGGGCAAGGGTTTCGGTCGGATGGTGCTGCAGGACGTGCAGAAGGCCGCCACCCAGGTGCGCTGCCCGGTCGCGACGACGGTCTGGGCGAGCAATCCCCAGGCGCGCCAGCATTACCTGGCGCTGGGGTTCCAGGTCGAAGAGAGCACACCGGGGGCCGAGCGGCTGGTGTGGTATCCGGGTTTCAGTTGAAGACGATGTTGAAGTAGCCCAGGGCCGGATCACGGCCCAACGCCGGTTCCCGTGACACGAACACCTCCTCCAGCCGCCCCAGGCCTGGCAACTCCAGGCTGCACAGGCCATCGACGAAATCCGTCGGTTGCAGGCTGTGCAACTGGACGATGAACGGCGTACGTGTCATTTCCGGCAACTGTGCCTGCGAGCGCAGCGCTATGGACTCGATCCGGACTTGTAACGGGCTGCCGTCGGGCAGGTAGAGCGGGCAGGACTGATCCACCAGGGGCTGGAAGTGTTCGCTTGAAACATGTTGCAGCATTGATGCTCTCCGTTTGTGTGGGAGCCGGGCAGCCGGCTCCCACGGGCTCTATCAGTTGCGCGAAGGGTAGAGCCCTTCCAGGGCGATGCTGAAGTTCACCGCCAGGTACGGGTTGAGCAGGCTGACCGGTTGGCTGCCACCGACGGTGTTCAACGTGCCGCCGATGGTGCTGCCCACGCCCTTGAGCGGAACGGCCGTTCCCAACTGGTCGGAGAAGATGCCGGCCGAGGGTGGGCCCGACGGTGCGGAGGCGCCGATGTAGCAGTTGGTCGCCGTTGGTGCGGTGACCGCATTGCTGGGTGCGCTCGCCAGGCCGATGGTGGTGGTGACGGTCAGCCCGGCGGTGGAGATCTGCTGGGCTGGCACGTTGGTGCTCAGCAGGGTGACGTTCTCGGTGCCAGCGCTCTGGCCGATGGTGCGCGAGGACAAGCCGGGTCCGGTGCCCTGGCCGACGGGCAGGCGGCTCTGCAGGTTGGGGAGGGCAAAGTTGGTGGTGCCGTTGCCTCCGTAGTAGGTGCCGATCAGGGCGAACAGCACCTGTTGCTGCGAAAGGTTCATCAACTGCCCGGCGCAGAGTGCCCAGCCCCGAGGGGCGTAGTTGAATCCGAACATCTGGATAGTACCGACAAAAACTTCCATGGATCCATTTCCTTCAGCTGTGTTGAGTGAGGTGCTGCGCCCGGCTATCCCGAGTCTGTAGTGCACCGGGTGACAGAGTAGCCTTTGTCTTTGACGTTTAGGTTTTTTTTGTCGGACAAAAGTCGCGAATGGAACAGCTGGGCAAGCCGATGTCGTTCTAGCCTACAATTCACCGCGTCATGCCTCCCGGGGAGGCAGTCGTTGACTTGTTGAGGGTGGTAATGGGCGTTCCCGGTAGTCATGAAACGATAAAGCGGCTTTACGATCAGCCTGTCATACCCCTGCAACCCCTTGTGCAACTGCTTCGCGAACCCTGGCTGGTACCGCTGCTGGCGCTGGCCCTGGCATTGCGCCTCTATCAGCTGACAGCTGCGGCGATCTGGGGCGACGAAGGTTCCAGCCTGCTGCTGGCGCAATACCCGCTGACCGAGCTGTGGACTCATGCCGCCCGTGATGTTCACCCGCCCTTGTATTTCGCCCTGTTGCGCGGTTGGATCAGCCTGTTCGGCGACTCGATTTTCTCGATCCGCCTGGCCAGCGCCTTGCCCGGGGTCGTGGTGGTGTTCCTGGGCATCTGGCTGGCGCACCTGGTCGCCGCCGGTCGTCGGGCGACGATCCTGGCCGGTCTGCTACTGGCGCTGCTGCCCACGGCGGTGCGCTACAGCCAGGAAATCCGCATGTATTCGCTGATGGGCGTGTGGCTGCTGGGCGCGACCCTGGCGCTGGTCTACTGGGTGCACAACCCGCAGCGCAAGCGCTACCTGGTGGCCTACGTGCTGTTGATGGCCGCCGGCTTCTACACCCACTACTTCACCGCACTGTGCGTGCTGTCGCACTGGTGCTGGCTGCTGTTGCTGCGTCGCCATCCCGAGAGTGGGCAACGCCCCATCGCCTGCCGCGACTGGTGGCTGGCCAACGTGGCGATCGTGCTGCTGTTCCTGCCCTGGTTGCCCGGCCTGATCGATCTCGTCCTGCACATGGACGAGCTGAAGGCCGGCGGTGATGTCGGCTGGGAACCCCCGGTGACCCTGGGCTCGTTGCCGTCGATGATCTGGCAGGTGCTGGCCCAGGACGATGGCGTGGGCATGCCGCTGTGGTTGTTCGCCAGTTTGCCGAGTGCCATGGTGCTGGTGATGGTGTTCATTGTCTGCGGCGATCGCAGCCGCTTCCACCTGGAAACGCTGCTGGTCATCTACAGCGCCCTGCCGCTGTTGCTGGTGTTCGCGGTGTCGTTCATTTCACCGGTCTTCATCGAGCGTTACCTGACGGTGCCGGCGCTGGGCCTGCCGATCCTCCTGGCCCTGGCCATCGACCGCCTCGCGCGAGGCCGCAAGGCCCTGGCCGGGCTGTTGCTGTTGGCGGTGCTGGCTGCGGAAGGGGTGGGGCTGAGGAACAACTACACAGTGGATGCCGGCGACCAGTTCAACCACATGGTCGAATACATGAACCAGCACAACCAGGCGGGTGATCAGGTGGTGCTGGGCGACATGTTCTGGTACCTGACCTGGGGCTACTACGACAGAAGCGCCACTGCGCCGCGGCTGTATACGCCGCCGACCGCCAAGGGCGAATCAACCCGGCCCAATCGCTACGGATTCGGCACGCTGATCGACGAAAAGGCCGGGGTTTATCTCGATCACCTGGAGGATCTGCCGGCGGGCAATGGGCGGGTCTGGCTGGTGATGAGCCGGGTTGCACCGGATGAGTTCCCGTCGATTCCGACCGGCTGGCGGAAAATCGACCAGCACGCGGGGGGCGATACGCAGGCGGTTTTATATGAGACCTGCCATCCTTCATGTAGTGAACACTAACCGCCAAAGGCTTGATATAGCTCAATCAGAACATTCTCAAGAGCTGTGGAAACGGGTGAAGTCCCGTGTTCATGGGCCTTTTCCGGCTTAAGGTACGGATGATTGATATCAAAACACTACTAGTCTGAAACACTTCCTTACGCTAGGCTTTGTCCTACAAAGGGACTTACGTCTAGGGTGAAGGGATTGCGCAGTTTCCATTTTATCTCCGGTTTGCCGCGCTCAGGCTCGACCCTGCTGTCCGCCATTCTCCTGCAGAACCCGCGGTTTCATGCCGGCATGAGCAGCCCGGTTGGCACGTTGTTCAACGGCGTGCTGGAAAACTGCAGCGCCGGCAGCGAATTCGGCGCGGTGATCGACACTGACACCCGCCGCCGCCTGTTGCGTGGGCTGTTCGACTCCTACTACGCCGACAAGACCAGCCAGTCCGTCATCTTCGATACCAATCGGCAGTGGTCCGCGCGCCTGCCGGCGCTGCAGGACCTGTTTCCCCGTTCCAAGGTCATCGTCTGCGTGCGTAACGTGGCCTGGGTCATGGACAGCCTGGAGCGGCTGTACCGCGCTAACCCCTTCGAGAACACCAAGCTGTTCACTGACGATGTCGAGCGCAACACGGTCTACAGCCGCTGCGAAACCCTGGCCCAGCGCAATCGCCTGGTGGGCTACGCCTGGACCGCGCTGAAGGAAGCCTATTACGGCGAACACGCCGACTCCCTGCTGCTGGTTGACTACGACCTGCTGTCCCAGGCGCCGGAGCGGGTGTTGCGGCTGGTCTACGACTTCATTGGCGAGCCCTGGTTCGAGCACGATTTCGACAACCTGGCGTACGACGCGCCCGAGTTCGACCAGGCCCTCGGTGTCGCCGGCCTGCACAAGGTCAAGCCGAAGGTGGCGCTGGAGTCACGGCGCACCATCCTGCCGCCGGACCTGTTCGAGAAATATGCAGAGCTGTCGTTCTGGAACGATGGAACGGCCAGCGCCGCGAATGTGATTCGCATGAAAACCAACACCGCGGTCAACTGATCGCGGTTTTTTAATCTCAACAGAAAAATTCTTTGGGCGCATGAACGCTCAAGTGCAGGTGAAGCATGTGGTGGAGCAAACCGAAAGCGCGGGCTGAAGGCGTGAGAACCCTGGCTTCACCCATGATCATCCCGCTTGAACCACGCATGCTGTTCGACGGCGCCGTGGCCGCGACCGTGGCCGAGGCCGCGCAGCCGACCGACCACGCCACCGCCAGCACCGACGCGGCCAAGGCGCCCACCAGCGATCACGCGGCGGCCAGCAGCGACACCCATGCGCAGTCCGACGCCACTCCAGCCGCCACGCCGACAGCGGTGCCCGGCCAGTCGGTGGTGTTCGTCGATTCGCGGGTGAAGGATTTCGACAGCCTGCTCAAGGGCGTCGCCCCCGGCACCCAGGTGGTGGTGCTCGACGCCAGCAAGGACGGCCTGCAGCAGATCGCCGACTACCTGGACACCCACCAGGGCATCAGCACCGTGGAAATCCTCGCCCACGGCAACTCCGGAGACCTGTGGCTGGGCAACACCTACCTGTCGGCCGACAACGTGGCGGCGCGGGCCGACGTGCTGGCGCGCATCGGCAGCGACATGAACGTCGGCGGCGACATCCTGATCTACGCCTGCAACACCGCCGCCGGCGACAAGGGCATCAGTTTCGTCGACTCCCTGGCCCAGTACACCGGGCGGGATATCGCCGCGTCCACCAACCGCACCGGCCTGGGCGGCGACTGGACCCTGGAAATCGCCACCGGCACCATCGAAAGCCACAACGTGCTCTCGGCCGATGCCATGGCCGCCTACCAGTACGGCCTGGCGACCATCACCGTGACCAACAGCAATGACACGGGCGCCGGCTCCCTGCGCCAGGCGCTGAGCGATGCGGTGGCCGGCGATATCGTCACGTTCAACAGCGCGATGACGGTCAACCTGAACTCGCAACTGGTCATCACCAAGAACCTCACCGTCGATGGCGACCTGAACAACGACGGCACCGCCGACGTGACCGTGAGCGGGCAGTACAAGACCCAGGTGCTGCGGGTCAATGCCGGGGTCACCGCGACCCTCGACGGGCTGGTCATTACCAAGGGCCTGGCCGTCGGCCAGGGGGCCAACGCCGGTTCGGACGCCTCCGCGTCCATGGGCGGCGGTATCGTCAACCTCGGCAACCTGACCCTCAACAACGTCACGGTGACCGCCAACGCCGCTTCCGGCGGTGGTGGTGGTGGCGGTGTCAGGGGCGGCACCGTGGGCGGCGGCGGCGGTGGTGGCGGTGCCCTTGGCGGGCAGGCCGGTGGCCGTGGCGGTGATGCCGGCAACGGTCAGGGCTACTACGCTGGCAAGGCGGGTACGGCCAATACCGGCGGCAACGGCGGTGGCTACAATCCTTCCGTCATGGGCGGCCGCGGCGGCAGCAACCTCGGCGGTGCCGGCGGCCAGGGCGCCTTCGGCTACAGCAATGGTGGCGGTGGTGGCACAGCGAACAACGGCACTCTTTCCATCGGTGGCGGCGGTGGCGGTTCCGGCTGGGACAGCACCGGACGTGCCGGTGGCGCAGCCAGCGGCGGTATTTATAACGGCACTACAGGCACCCTGACGATCGTCGGTACCTCGGTCATCTCCAACAACGTCGCGGCCGGTGGCGGCGGCGGTGGTGGCGGCGGCAGTGGCGCAGGCGCTTCTTCGGATCCGGGTGGTGCAGGCGGCAAGGGCGTCGGGGCGATCTGGAACCGGGGTACCCTGCTGATCACCGCAGCCAACTTCACCGCACTGGGCAACGGTAACAACAAGGCGGCCAGCGGTGTCGGGGGCAATGGGCCTGGGGGTGTTGCGGCGAGCAGTCCGTCGTCGGTGGACGGTATCTACAACGACGGTGGTTTCCTGAACACCGCCTACAACCCGGCACCGACCGCGACCATCGTGGTCAGCAACACGACCCAGCACATCGGTAGCACCTCACTGGTGACCATCACCTTCAACCAGGCGGTGACCAACTTCAGCAACGCCGACCTGACGGTCTCCAACGGTACCCTGAGCGCCGTGAGTTCCAGTGATGGCGGCACTACCTGGACCGCGACCTTCACGCCAAGTTCAAGCGTCAGCAGTGCCAGCAACGTCATCACACTGGACAACACCGGCGTCAACAGCGCCTCGACCGGTACGGCGGGCAGCGGCACCACCACGTCCAACAACTACTCGGTCGACACCGTACGGCCAACCGCGACCATCACGGTTGCCAGCGCCACGCTGACCACCAACAACACGTCGACGGTGAACATCACCTTCAGCGAGGCGGTGAGCGGTTTCAGCCTGGCCGACATGACGGCGACCAATGGCACCCTGAGCAACCTGAGCACCAGCGACAACATCCACTGGACCGCGACCCTGACGCCGAACGCTGGCAATACCAGCAACAACAACTACGTCCTTCTGGACAACAGCCTCTATACCGATGCCTCGGGCAACACCGGCGCCGGCGTGGCCCTGTCCAACCTCTACGCGGTCGATACCCAGCGGCCGACCGCGACGATCGTGGTCAGCAACAATACGTTGAACATCGGCGGCAGCAGCCTGGTGACCATCACCTTCAGCGAGGCGGTGAGCGGTTTCTCCCTGGCCGACCTGACGGCGTCCAACGGCACCCTGAGCAACCTGACCTCCAGCGACAACATCACCTGGACCGCGACCCTGACCCCGACCAACGGTGTCACCCACAGCGGCGATGTGGTCACCCTGACCAACTCCGGGGTCACCGACTTGGTGGGCAACGCCGGTACCGGCACCACCAACTCCAACACCTACTCGGTCGACACCCAACGGCCGACCGCGACCATCGTGTTCGCCAACCCGAACATCGGCATCGGCCAGACGTCGCAGGTGACCATCACCTTCAGCGAAGCGGTGAGCGGCTTCACCAACGATGACCTGACCGTGACCAACGGTACCCTGAGTACGGTGACCAGCAGCGACGGCGGCGTCACCTGGACCGCCACCTTCACCCCGACAGCGGGTGTCGACAGTGCGAGCAACCACGTGACCCTGGACAACAGCGGCGTGGTCGACGGAGCGGGCAACGCCGGCAGCGGCACCACCACGTCCAACAACTATGCCATCGATGGCGTGCGGCCGACCGCGACCGTGGCCATCGACAAGAGCTCGCTGATCATCGGCCAGACCGCGCAGGTGACCATCACCTTCAGCGAGGCGGTGACCAACTTCTCCAACAGCGACCTGACGGTGTCGGGCGGCAGCCTCAGCGCGGTGAGCAGCAGCGATGGCGGCATCACCTGGACCGCCACCTTCACCCCGACCGGGAACATCACCAACGCCAGCAACGTCATCACCCTGGATAACACCGGCTACACCGATACGGCCGGCAACGCCGGAACCGGCACCAGCGTGTCGAACAACTACGCGATCGACACCCAGCGCCCGACCGCCACCATCGTCATGTCGGACCCGACCCTGAGCGCCGGTGAGACCTCGCAGGTGACCATCACCTTCAGCGAAGCGGTGACCGGCTTCACCCTGGGCGACCTGAACGCCGGCAACGGTACCCTGAGCAACCTCAGCAGCAGCGACGGCGGCATCACCTGGACCGCGACCTTCACCCCGAATGCCAATACCAGCAGCGGGACCAACGTCATCACCCTGGCCAATACCGGAGTGACCGATATCGCCGGCAACAGCGGCACCGGCACTACCAGTTCGGTGAACTACACCATCGACACCGTGCGTCCCACCGCGACCATCGTGGTGGCCAACCCGGCGCTGAAGATCGGCGACACCTCGCAGGTGACCATCACCTTCAGCCAGGCGGTGTCCGGCTTCACCAATGCCGACCTGACGGTGGTGGGCGGTACCCTGAGCGCGGTGAGCAGCGCCGACGGCGGTATCACCTGGACGGCGACCTTCACCCCGGCCGGCAACATCAGCAACGCGGCCAACCACATCACCCTGGACAACAGCGGCGTCAACGCGGTCTCCTCGGGTAACGCCGGCACGGGCCTGACCACGTCCAACAACTACGTGATCGATACCCAGCGGCCGACCGCGACCATCGTCGTGGCGGACAACCAGCTGGGCATTGGCGGCAGTTCGCAGGTGACCATCACCTTCAGCGAGGCGGTCACCGGTTTCTCCCTGGCCGACCTGACGGCGTCCAACGGCACCCTGAGCAACCTGAGCACCAGCGACAACATCACCTGGACCGCCACCCTGACCCCGGCAGCGGGTGTGAACGCGAGCAACAACCATGTCAGCCTGGATAACACCGGCGTGACAGACGTTGCCGGTAACGCAGGCTCAGGCGCCACCGCCTCGAATGCCTACGCAGTGGACAGCGTGCGGCCGACGGCGACCATCGTGATAGGCGACGCAACGCTGTCGGCTGGCGAGAGCACCACCGTGACCATCACCTTCAGCGAGGCGGTGACCGGTCTCGACAATAGCGACCTGAGCGTGCCCAACGGTACCCTGAGCACGCTCACCAGCAGCGATGGTGGCCTCACCTGGACCGGCACCTTCACCCCGAATGCCAATGTTCGCGACACCAGCAACGTGCTTACCCTGAACAACACCGGCTATACCGACCTGGCCGGCAACACCGGTGTCGGTGTGACCAACTCGGCCAACTTCACCATCGACACCGTGCGCCCGACGGCGACTATCGTGGTGTCCAGCCCGACCTTGAATGCCGGCTCCACTTCGCAGGTGACCATCACCTTCAGCGAGGCGGTCAGTGGTTTCACCAATGCCGACCTGACGGTGGAGCAGGGTACCCTCAGCGCGGTGAGCAGCAGCGACGGTGGCGTGACCTGGACGGCCACCTTCACGCCTTCGGTGAACATCGCCGACACCACCAACGTCATCACCCTGGACAACAGCGGCGTGCAGAACGCGTCGGGCAACGCCGGCAGCGGCACCACCACGTCCAACAACTACGCAATCGACACCCAACGGCCAACAGCGACCATCACCGTGGCCAATCCCAACCTGGGCATCGGCCAGACCACCACCGTGACCATCGCCTTCAGCGAAGTGGTGAGCGGTTTCAGCCTGGCCGATCTCAGCGTGGCCAACGGCGTACTGTCCAACCTGGCCAGCAGCGACGGCGGCAAGACCTGGACCGCGACCCTGACGCCCACCGCGGCGATCACCGACCCGAGCAACCTGATCGTGCTCGATACCGCGCTGGTCAATGACAACGCCGGCAACGCCGGAGCCGATATCGCCATCTCCAACAACTACGTGATCGACGGCGACCGGCCGACCGCGACCATCGTGGTCGCCAACCCGAACCTGACTGCCGGCCAGAGCACCACCGTGACCTTCACCTTCAGCGAGAAGGTCACCGGCTTCAGCCTGGACGACCTCAGCGTGGCCAGCGGTACGCTGTCCAACCTGGCCAGCAGCGATGGCGGCAAGACCTGGACCGCGACCCTGACGCCGACGGCGAACCTGAACGACCCGAGCAACTTCATCACCCTCGATACCAGCCTGGTGACCGACCTGGCCGGTAACGCCGGCGTCGGTTTCGCCAACTCGAACAACTATGCGATCAACACGGTGGCCCAGGGCGGCGATCCACAATTCCGTGTCAGCGGCCCGAGCGGTCCGGTCATCAGTCAGCCGAACCAGCCACTGCAACCGACCATCTTCGGACCACCCAGCGGCAACCTCGGTTCGCCCCTGGGTTTCCCGCCGCTGTTCGAGCAGCGTGACATGGGCGCCGGGCTGCCACCCACCGGCAGCATCTTCATCAACAACGGGGCATTGGCGCCGAGCTTCATCGCCCAGGTCTTCAGCTCCAGCGACAGCGGCGGTAATGGCACGGGCAACGGTTTCCTCGGCTTTGGCGGCGGCGATGGCGGGGTGTTCGGCAGCAGCACCGTGGCAGGTCTGTTCAACCGTGAGTCGTCGGGCGGTGACAACGGTGGTGCCAAGGCCTTCGAGCGCCAGGGCAGCAAGAGCCTGGGCGATCCGGCCCAGGGCCTGCGCGGCGTTTTCGGTGCGCCGACCCTCGGTCAGCAGTTGCAGCAACTCAAGGACAGCGAGCAGAAACAACTGCATGAGCTAGCCTGGGCGTTGGAACAGGTCGGTGTCAGCGCAATACCGGCCTGAAAATCATTGGCAATCCGCGCCGACACGCGTCGGCGCCCATAAAGAAAAAAGCGGCAGTCAGGGGCGATGCTAGGGATGAGAAGAAGTCAGAAGTTGTTCAGCGTCAGCCTGCTGGCGCTGGTAGTCAGCGGTTGTGCCGTCACCAGCCAACCGATCGATCGCAGCGTCAGCGAGCAACGGGCGAAAAGCGATCTGCAGAACATGTACAAGGATCAGGAGCCGCTCAGTGGCCCGCTGACCCTGCACGAAGCCATGGCTCGCGCGGTGAAGTACAACCTCGAAGGCCGTCTGAAGATCATGGAGGAGGCCCTGGCCAAGCGTCAGCTGGACCTCGCCAGCTTCGACATGCTGCCGCGCATGGCGCTGTCGGCCGGTTATGCCGGGCGCAACAATGTCAGTGCTTCCAGTAGCCGCAGTGTCGAGACCGGTAGCCAATCCCTGGAACCGTCGACCTCCCAGGACCGCGATCGCCGCGTCGCCGACCTGACCATGGTCTGGAACGTGCTCGACTTCGGCGTCAGCTACATCAATGCCAAGCAGCAGGGTGACCAGCGCCTGATCGTCCAGGAACGTCGGCGCAAGGTGATCAACACCATCGTCCAGGACGTGCGTTCGGCCTATTGGCGGGCGGTGGCGGCCGAGCGTCTGCTCAAGCAGATCGACAGCCTGATGGCGCGGGTCGAGGCGGCACAGAACAACAGCCAGCAGATGAGCGACCAGCGCATCGGCGACCCGATCCAGGCCCTCGGCTACCAGCGCGCGCTGATCGAGGCGACCCGCCAGCTGGAAGAACAGCGCAAGGCGCTGACCCTGGCCAAGACCGAACTGGCGACCCTGATCAACCTGCCGCTGGGCACCAACCTGACCCTGGCGACCACCGACGACTATGCGATTCCCGAGCTCAAGGTCGACATGGCCAAGCTCGAGCAGGAGGCCCTGGCCAGCCGTCCCGAGCTGCGCGAGCAGGATTACCAGACCCGTATCAGCGCCAACGAGACCCGCAAGGCCATGCTGCGCCTGCTGCCGGGGCTGGAGTTCTCGGCCGGCGGGCACTACGACAGCAACTCGTTCCTGGTCAACGACAAGTGGGCCGACTACGGCGTCAAGGTCACCTGGAACCTGTTCAACGTGATCTCCGCCCCAGCCGCCATCGACGTGGCCAAGGCCGGCGAGGAAGTCGCCGGTGCCCGGCGCCAGGCGATGTCCATCGCCGTACTGGCCCAGCTCTACGTGGCCAACGCCAACTACCGCGAGGCGCTGCGCCAGTTCAAGACCAGCCAGAAACTGTCCAGCATCGACGGGCAGATCGTCGGCCAGTTGCGTAACCGCCACCAGGCCGCGGGCATCGGCGAGCTGGAGCTGATCCAGGGCGAACTGAACAACCTGCAGGCCGACCTGCGCCGCGACCTGGCCTATGCCGACCTGCGTAACGCCTACGGGCAGATCTTCGCCAGTGCGGGCCTGGACCCGTTGCCACCGGAAGTCTCCTCGACCAAGGTTCAGGCGATTGCCAGTGCCCTGGCCACCCGCGAGTCGCAGTGGGCAGCCGGGAACATCAGCACGCCAGCGCCCGATGCCAAGGTGCAGCAGTAACTTGCTGGTGCCACGGAAGAGCCCCCATCGTCTTCTGCGCGAGGGCCTTCAAGGGCATCGCGCCGGGGTGATGTCCTGAGCCTGCCAGCCTTCTCCCGCCTGCCGGTCACGCTGGCCCTGCCGCCGTTGCTGCAGGCGCTTGCGCGTATTCCCGAGGCGGCCTGGAAACCGCACTTCAATACCGGTTACTACGACGGCGACTGGAGCGGCGTGGCGCTGATTTCCCCGGCTGACGCGCGGGGCGAACTGAGCCACGGAGCCGGTGTGGCGGTCGAGCGCGAACCCTGGCTGCGGGATGCGACTTGGGCCTGCGCCCTCGATCTGCCGCTGTCGATTCGCTCGGCCCGCTTGCTGCGGCTCGGGCCGGGTGGGCGCATCCATGAGCATCGCGACTACGACCTGGGCGCACCGGACGCGGACCGGCGCCTGCATATTCCGTTGCTCAGTCCGCCCGGCGTGGATTTCATGCTCGACGGGCAACGTATCCCGATGAATGCCGGCGAGTGCTGGTTCCTCGACTTGGCCCGGCCCCACAGCGTCGATAACTGGGGGGAAGGCGAACGCATTCACCTGGTGCTCGACTGTCGCCCCGAGGCCTGGCTGGATCAGCAGATCGCCGCCGGCCTCGCGACCACGCCGGCCGCCGGAATTGGCCGGGCGGCCGGCGACCTTGCGCGGTTCCGGGCCTTGCTGGAGAGCGAGCCGGCGCTGTGCGAGGCCTTGCAGGGCCTGGAAGACACCGAAGCCTTCATCGCCTGCACACTGGCACTGGCGGCCGAACGCGGCTTGCGTTTCGGCCGCGCGGACCTGCGCGCGGCGATGCGCCAGGGGCGTAACGCCTGGAGTCGACAATGGAGCTTCTGAAGCACTGGCTGCCGATCCGAATCTGGCAGCAGGCCGGCGACTGGCGGGTGGACTGGTGCTGGTTCGGTGAGCGCAGGCTGACCCAGCCGTTCTTTCGTGATGCGGTGGACGAGGCGTTGCGGTTGCCGTTCAACCAGGCATTCCGTCGGGAAACCCCGTTGGCGGCGCTCAGCGAATGGCGGATGCCGGCTGTCGCGCCGACGGCCTTCATCTACCACGCCTCGCGCTGCGGCTCGACCCTGCTCTGCCAGATGCTGGCGCAGCTTGACGAGCACATCGTGGTCAGCGAACCGCCGCCGCTGGACAGCCTGTTGCGTGGCCAACTCGATGCCGAGGAGCGTCGTGCGGCACTGCGTGGCCTGCTGGCGGCCTATGGGCAGCGTCGGCATGGCGACGAGCGGGCGCTGGTGATCAAGCTCGATGCCTGGAACATCGGCGAACTGCCGCTGCTGCGCGAGTGTTTTCCCCAGACGCCGTGGCTGTTCGTGTACCGCGACCCCCTGGAAATTGCCGTCTCCCACTGGCGCCGGGCAGGCATGCACATGGTGCCGGGGATGATTGGCGCAAGCTGCCTGGAGACGTCCGGCCAGGACGACTCGCGGGAGGACTACATCGCCGCGCGCCTGGGGCGGATGTTCCAGTGGGCGGCGCAGCATTGCCAGGCCCTGGGCGGGCTGCCGGTCAACTACCGCGAACTGCCGTTGGCGCTGGAGGGGTATCTGGGCGAGTTCTTCGGACTCGATGCCCGGGAGCGCCGCCGGGTGTTTGCCGTGACCGGGCAGCATGCCAAGCAACCGGACCAGGCCTTCGTGCCCGACAGCCAGGACAAGCACCGGGAGGCTTCCGAGCGGCTCAGGCAACGCGTGTCCTTCTGGGCCGATGCGCCCTACCAGGCCCTGGAGCGGCTGCGCCTGGCCTGATCTGCGGTACGAATCCCCTCGAAAGTCCGCTCAAGGACACAAGCGCGCCTGCCCCGATCCGGTTTCAGATGCACCCGGCGCCGGACGGCCTAGACTTCTATTCATGGCTGGCCATGGCGCCCTGTTCCCCGGCGCTCAAGACAGGCCACTGAACCTTTGCGTTTCTGGTCCCCTCCATTGATGGGTGCGGGCCTGTCGCAACGCCGTGCCCGATACTTCCTCCCGACAACTGGAGATGTCCATGGATTCCCCGACCCACAGCCTCACCGCCCTGTTCGAGCAACTGGGCCTGCCCAGCGACGCGGTGAGCATCGACCAATTCATCGCCGCCCATTCCCCCCTCAAGCCGGAGCTGCACTTGGCCGATGCGTTTTTCTGGAGCCAGGCCCAGGCCGACTTCCTGCGCAACGAAGTGCTGAAGGACGCCGATTGGGCCGAAGTGATCGATCAGTTGAATGTGCTGCTGAGGAAGGGGCGCGGCGGCTGAAATCACAAATTTGTTTCAAAGCTTGACGAAATCCTGATCGATGCGCGATATTGATAGTTAGCAAACTAACATTATGCGAATCCTCCTGTGTCCAAGCCCCTCGAACAGCTTCAGCAGACTATCTGCACCGGCATGGTGCTCGCCTCGCGCCACTGGCGGCGGGTCTGCCAGACCACGTTGGCCAACTATGGCATCTCCGAGGCCTGCGCCATGCCGCTGCTGATCATCGGCCGCATGGGCCCCGGCGTGCGCCAGGTCACCGTGGCGCAGATCGCCGGGATGGAGAGTCCGTCGCTGGTGCGCCTGCTCGATCAACTGTGCGGTGCCGGCTATGTGCAGCGTACCGAGGACCCCAGCGACCGGCGGGCCAAGACCCTCGGCCTGACCGAGGCCGGCCAAAGCCTGTTCCACGACATCGAAAAGCAGCTGGTCCGCCTGCGCCATGAGGTGCTGGGCGACCTGCCCCTGGCCGACCTGGAAGCCGCGCTGCGGGTGATTCGCGCCTTCGAGGCCGCCGGGCAGGCGTCGGGAGTGGCAGACTCTTGAAAGGTTTCTGGACAGGCATGCCGCCGGCCCGCGACTGGTTCTATGGTGTGCGGACCTTCGCGGCGTCGATGATCGCGCTGTACATCGCGCTGCTGATGGAATTGCCGCGGCCCTATTGGGCGATGGCGACGGTGTACATCGTTTCCAGCCCCTTCGTCGGCCCCACCAGTTCCAAGGCGCTGTACCGGGCGGTCGGGACCTTCCTCGGCGCGGCGGCGGCGGTGCTGTTCGTGCCGCTGTTCGTGCAGACCCCGTTCCTGCTGGCCATCGTGGTCGCGCTCTGGACCGGCACCCTGCTGTTCCTCTCGCTGCACCTGCGCACCGCCAACAGCTACGCGCTGATGCTGGCCGGCTATACCATGCCGATGATCGCCCTGCCGGTGGTGGACAACCCGCTGAACGTGTTCGACATCGCCGTGTCGCGGACCGAGGAAATCTTCCTCGGCATCGTCGTCGCCGCAGTGGTCGGCAGCCTGTTCTGGCCGCGTCGGCTGGCGCCGGTGCTGCTCGATGCCGCCGGCAAGTGTTTCGGCTCGGCCTCCAGCTACAGCCAGAAGTTCCTCGCGCGCAACGTGCAGACCGATGAAGTCAGCGCCCTGCGCTCGGCCATGGTCGCGACCTTCAACAGCCTGGAACTGATGATCGGCCAGTTGCGCCACGAGGGCGCCCGGCCGCAGATGGTGCGCAATGCCAAGGAACTGCGCGGGCGTATGATCCACCTGTTGCCGGTGGTCGATGCCCTCGACGATGCACTGTATGCCCTGGAGCGGCGCACGCCGGAACTGGTCGCACGGTTCCAGCCGTTGCTGGCGGCGGCCCAGGCCTGGCTGGAGAGCACCGCCCGGGGCGCACCGCACGAACACTGGCAGGCCCTGCGCGCCCAGGTCGACAGCCTGCAGCCGAGCGCTGTCGAACTCGATGACCGCCGACAACTGCTGTTCTCCAACGCCCTCTATCGCCTTGGCGAGTGGATCGACCTCTGGCAGGACCTGCGCAGCCTGCAGGAGGCCATCCAGTGCGACAGCCAGGACAACTGGCGTGCGGTCTACCGTCACTGGCGGCTGGCGCGGCTGTCGCCGTTCATCGACCGTGGCCTGATGCTCTATTCGGCCGGCACCGCCGTACTGGCGATCGCCGTCGCCTCGGTGCTGTGGATCCTGACCGGTTGGAGCGACGGTGCCAGTGCGGTGATCCTCGCCGCGGTGGCCTGCAGTTTCTTCGCCGCGATGGACGACCCTGCACCGCAGATCTACCGGTTCTTCTTCTGGACCGCGATGTCGGTGATCTTCGCCAGCCTCTACCTGTTCGTGGTGCTGCCCAATCTGCACGATTTCCCGATGCTGGTGCTGGCGTTCGCCGTGCCGTTCATCTGCGTCGGCACCCTGACGCTGCAGCCGGCGTTCTACCTCGGGACCCTGCTGACCATCGTCAACACCTCGTCCTTCATCAGCATTTCCGGTGCCTATGACGCGGACTTCCTGAACTTCACCAACGCCAACCTGGCGGGGCCGGTGGGCCTGCTGTTCGCCTTCGTCTGGACCCTGGTGGTCCGGCCCTTCGGCGCCGAGTTGGCGAGCAAGCGCCTGACCCGTTTCAGCTGGCGCGACATCGTCCGTCTGACCGAGCCTGCGACCCTGGCCGAACACCGGCACATGGGGGTGAAGATGCTCGACCGGCTGATGCAGCACCTGCCGCGCCTGGCCCTGACCGGCCAGGACACCGGGGCCGCGCTGCGCGAGTTGCGGGTCGCGCTCAACCTGCTCGACCTGCTGGCCTACACCCCGCGGGTGCTCGGTGTGGGCAACGTGTTGCTCAAGCAGGTGGTGGAGGAGGTCGGTGAGTATTTCCGCGCCTGCCTCAAGGCTCGCGAGCGCCTGCCGGCGCCCGCGCCCTTGCTGATGACGCTGGACCGCACGCGTCGGGCCCTGAGTTCCCAGGGGCTGGACGACGGCGAAACCCGTCGACACCTGCTGCACGCCCTGAGCGGACTGCGCCTGGCGCTGCTGCCCGGCGTGGAGTTCGTCGACAGTGGCGATCAGCCGGACAACGTGCCCTATGGGATCAATGGAGTGCCGTTATGATCGGTGACGTGGATATCAGCGGGGTGTTCCTGCCCACGCTACTGGTGCTGATGGGCATCACCTATGGCTTGTACCTCGTGGTGCACGAGTTGTTGACGCGCATCCACTTCTATCGCCTGGTCTGGCACCGGGCCTTGTTCAACGTCGGTCTCTACGCTTTGTTGCTGGGCGTTGTGGATTCGTTCAGTCGATACCTGATGACATGAAAAAACCTATATTGACCATCGGCCGCGTGGTCCTGACCTTGCTCGTGGTGGCCTTCGCCTGTCTCGTGATCTGGCGCATGGTGATGTACTACATGTTCGCCCCCTGGACCCGCGACGGGCATATCCGCGCCGATATCGTGCAGATCGCCCCGGATGTCTCCGGGCTGATCCAGCAGGTCCAGGTGCGCGACAACCAGCCGGTCAAGCGTGGCCAGGTGCTGTTCAGCATCGACCAGGACCGCTTCAGGCTGGCCCTGCGCCAGGCCCAGGCGGCTGTCGCCGATCGCCAGGAGACCCTGGCCCAGGCGCAGCGCGAGAACAAGCGCAACCGTGGCCTGGGCAACCTGGTACCCGGCGAGCAACTGGAAGAAAGCCAGTCCCGAGTGGCGCGGGCCGAGTCGGCCCTGGCCGAAGCCCGGGTTGCGGTGGATGCCGCGCAACTGAACCTCGACCGTTCGGTGGTCCGCAGCCCGGTGGACGGTTACGTCAACGATCGCGCGCCGCGCGAGCAGGAATTCGTCACCGCCGGCCGTCCGGTGCTGTCGGTGGTCGACAGCGCCTCGTTCCATATCGACGGCTATTTCGAGGAAACCAAGCTCGACGGCATTCATGTCGGCCAGAGCGTGGATATCCGCGTGATCGGCGACAATGCCCGCCTGCGCGGTCATGTCGAGAGCATCGTCGCCGGCATCGAGGACCGTGACCGCACCAGTGGCTCGAATCTGCTGCCCAACGTCAACCCGGCCTTCAGTTGGGTGCGCCTGGCCCAGCGTATCCCGGTGCGGATCGCCTTCGACGAGGTACCGGAGGACTTCCGCATGATCGCCGGACGGACGGCGACCGTATCGATCATCGACGACGCCGCGAAGGACTCGGCCAAGCCAGAGGCCTCGAAATGAAACCGCTGGCAAAGGTAACGACCCTGGGCCTGGGCCTGTTGCTGTCGGCGTGCTCGATGGTCGGCCCGGACTATCACCTGCCGGCTGACGCGGCGATGCAGCGCAAGGACTTGCAAGGTTCGATCGCCGGTGAGAGCGACAACGTCGTTTCGGCGCCGGTACCTGCCGACTGGTGGCGGCTCTACCAGGACCCGCGATTGAACGAGCTGGTTCGCCAGGCGCTGGCTTCCAACACCGACCTGCGGGTCGCCGCGGCCAGCCTGGCGCGGGCTCGGGCCCAGGTGGATGAGGCCGAGGCCGCCGGTGGTTTCAGTGCCGGCATCAAGGCCGGCGCGCAACGCCTGCAGGAATCCGGGCAGGCCTTCCTGTTGGCGGAGAAGGTGCCGGTGGCGAACGTCGCGGATATCTCGCTGTCCGCTTCCTACCAGTTCGACCTGTGGGGCACCCTGCAGCGTGGCATCGAGGCGGCCAAGGCCAATGCCGATGCCACCCAGGCGGCGGGCGACGTGGCGCGGATCACCCTGGTGGCCGACGTGGTGCGTTCCTATACGCAGATCTGCGCGGCCAACGAGGAGCGTGAGATCGCCGAACACTCCCTCGATCTGCAGGCCCAGAGCACCGAGCTGACCAAGCGCCTGCGCGATGCCGGGCGCGGCGACGAAACCCAGGTCACCCGCTCGCAGACCCAGTTCAAGTCCCTGCGCGCCGAATTGCCGCGCTACACGGCGGCGCGCCAGGCCGGCCTGTACCGCTTGTCGATGCTGCTGGCCAAACCCGTCGATCAGTTGCCGGCCGGTGTCGCCGATTGCGCCCAGTTGCCGCATATCGCCCAGTTGCTGCCGGTAGGCGACGGTGCCGAACTGCTCAAGCGCCGTCCGGACATCCGCCAGGCCGAACGCCGGCTGGCGGCGGCGACCGCCGGGATTGGCGTCGCCACGGGTGAGCTGTATCCGAACATCAGCATTGGCGCCACCCTTGGCACGGTCGGCTTCGCCAAGGACCTTGGCGAACCCTCGACCAACCGCTGGGGGTTCGGCCCGGCGATCAGTTGGACGGTACCGACCAATGGTGCCAGGGCCCGTATCCGCGAAGCCGAGGCGACCACTCAAGGTGTGCTGGCGCATTTCGACGGGGTGGTGCTCAACGCCATCCGCGAGACCCAGACCAGCCTGGCCCAGTACACCGCGCAACTCGACCGCCGCGATGCCCTGGCCGATGCCGAGCAGTCGGCCAAGCTGGCCGCGGAGCAGACGCACCGCTTCTTCACCGCCGGCCGCGCGTCGTTCCTCGCCGACCTGCAGGCCACCCGCACCTACACCGACATGCGCGCGCAACTGGCCTCTGCCAACACCCAGGTGGCGATGAGTCAGATCGAGCTGTTCCTGGCGCTGGGCGGGGGGTGGGAAAGTACATCCGCAACCGCTGGCAAGTGAATCGGGATCCGGTATGACGACCCCGTATAATCGTTGTCGGGTCAGCCACTCTCGGGAAATCAGCAGAACATGGATTCCGATACTCTTTCGGTAGTTTGTACGGTCATCAGCATCATCGCCTCCGGTGTTATCGCCTGGTGCGTCTATCTCATCCAGAAGCGTGATGGGGAAATGAAGGAGACGATCTCGGCGCTGGACAGCCAGCGGATCGAGCGGGGACTGGAGCTCCAGCAGTTGAACGCCTTGCGCACCGCGTTGCTGCGAAATCAGCAGGATATGCAGACCCGGATGCTCGAAATGCAGGAGTGGCTGGGGCATCACATCAAGGAGCAGGTGGAAGACCTGCTGATGACGGAGCGCCATCCAGGATTCTTTGCCTCTGAAGACGTGCTGGACCTGACTCCACCGCGACCTGCCGCGCAATCGGATATCCCCCGGCTGGGTGAGCTGCGTCTCGATTCGCGCGTGATCAAGGCGGGCCAGACGGTTGGAGTGCTATTCCGGGTCGATGATGACGGGATCAACTTCCCGGTCCCCCAGGGGGTTCTTGTCCGGTCGGGAGGGAAGGTGATTCCGGTTGATGGGACGTCTGCCAAGTACATGCACTGCCAGGTGCTGATACCTGCCGATTCCGGCCACGAACATGAGCTGGAGTTCGTCATGAAAGACGCCGCGAGCAATGAGAACACGCAGAAAGTTCTCATCCCCGTGTGTGCATGAACCCACTTCCGGCCCGGTAGAAGAACTTCGGACGAACGAGCGTCGGTCGCCCGTCGATACGCCAAGTCCATTGCTATGCTCTGAATTAGCGGCTGGCCGCCGCTGGTTCGGGGCTTCGGGTGAATCCCCTGGCGCGGCCGGCGTGGCCTGATGGGGATTCTAATAATGAAAAACCCTTATGCTCCCGGTTTCTGGTGTGCGGTAGTCGCCCTGGTGCTGCTGTCGGCGGCGTACTTCTATGGCGTGATGCTCGCCCACCAGATCGACAAGGCGCTGGTGTTCCTCGACAGCGTCTGTGCCCTGATCGCCGTGATGTCCATCGTGGTAGTGGCCTGGGCCAGCTACCAGACCCAACAGATCAGGAAGCGACAGTTGTCGCAGAGCAAGACCCTGGTGCTGGTCTGGGACACCAAGGTTGCCCTGCGCCGGGTCGAAACCGTGTTCGACCGCTATTTCTGGGGCAGTTACTGGCAGCCCGGGCGGACTTTCCAGGAGGTCATGGGCGAGCTGACCGGCACGCCGCTGGAGAAAAGCCTGGAGACCCTCAAGAGCCAATGCCTGAAACTCGACCGGGAAGTGGCCCACGACGAGCGCCACTGGCTGAAAAACGCCCGCGAGCTGGCGGACGTGGCCAGTGCCATGGCCCGTGAGCGCTATCAGCTGGACGTCTGCGACCCGCGTAACGACTCGCCGGACGGGGTGGTGATCAACCGCGACTTCGAGGTGCTGGTGTATACTTGGACCGCCCGGCTGAAAACCTTCGATCACCAGTTGGACGAGATGGAACTGCAATACTCCTGAGTCTTCGCCTGTCCGCCACCGGGTCTTGGGCCCGGGGTTCATCCACCGTCGCCCGGCGTGTCCGCCGGGCGAGCGGCATCTTTGCGTGCATTTTGCTTTCTGCGTCACATGCCGAGGCGAGGTCGGCAGGTGCGTCCATCCTGGTGCAAATGCTACTCTGCGCGCTTTCGGGGCGCCGTCGAGCCGAACCCGGTCAAGGGTTCAGGGAAGACCAGCATTTTTCAACACAACGGATATCTGATCGGGTCATTCATGAATAAATCAGCAGGCTTGCTGTTGGGGGTTGTCGTCGTGGTGGGTGCCTTGAGCACCGCCGGTGCCTGGTACACCGGCAATCAGCTGGAAGGAGCGCTGAACAGCTCCATCCAGGAAGCCAACGCCCAACTCAAGACAGCCCTGAACAGCGGCGGGGCGAATGCGAGCATCGAACTGGTGTCGCTGGAGCGCAACCTGTTCACCAGCACCGCGCACTACCGGCTCAAGCTGCAGAACCTGCAACTGAGCGAAGAGAACCAGGACATCGAGCTGCTGTTCGTCGATCACATCGAGCACGGTCCGCTGCCGTGGTCGCGCCTGAAGTCGTTCAAGCTGGCGCCGGTGATGTTCAACAGCAACTACGAGCTGGAGAAGAATGACCTGACCGCCAAATGGTTCGATGCCGCCAAGGGCGCCGCACCGCTCAAGGGTATGGTCGCGCTGGGCTACGACCGTTCGGTCGACGGCAACATCGAACTGATCCCGCTGGATTTCGCCCCGGACGACAAGAGCACGGTGAAGTTTTCCGGGCTCAACCTGAACGTGGCCGGCACCGCAAAGGGTGCGAAGATCAAGGCCAACGGCTACATGGACAGCGTGAAGATTACCGGCCAGTCCGAAGAGGACGGCCCGGTGTCGGTCGAACTCGGCGGTTTCACCGTGGCCAGCGACCTGACCCGCAGCGACTTCGGCTTCTACCTGGGCGGCAACACCCTGGAACTGAGCAGTGCCAAGGTCACCTATGGTGAGCAACCGGTGGTGGTGACGGTCAAGGACTTCGAACAGAAAGACAACCTGGAGGCCAACGGCAACGTGCTGTCCGGTCGTCTGGACTACACCGTCGGCGACATCGGCTACAACGGCAAGTCGGTGGGCAGCGCCAAACTGAACCTGAGCGCGAAGAACCTGGATATCCCGGCGGTGCGTTCGCTGACCGAGATGTACCGGGCCGAACTGAAGGCCATGCAACAGGCCGCCACCCAGGGTGAAGACGCCCCGGCGGTGCCCGAGCTGAGCGCCGAGCAGCAGATCAAGGCCCAGGCCGACATCAAGAAACTGCTGGCCGGCAAGCCGCAGATCGCCGTGGAGAACCTGTCGTTCAAGACCGCCAATGGTGAAAGCCGCTTCAACCTGCAGGTGAATCTGGACAACCCGTCGTCCACGCAACTGCCGCCGCTGGAACTGGGCAAGCAACTGGTTTCGCAGCTGGACGCCAAGCTGTCGCTGTCCAAGCCGATGATCGCCGACCTGGCCGGCGTACAGGCGCTGCTCGAAGGCCAGACCGATCCCAAGCTGATCGCCCAGCAGGCGTCGATGACCAGTGAGATGGCCGGAACCATGGCGTTGTCCACCGAGATGGCGACCATCGAGGGCATGGATATCGTGTCCAAGCTGCACTATGCCGCAGGCCAGGTAGACTTCAACGGGCAGAAAATGCCGGTGGAAGACTTCATTGCCCTGATCATGTCCAAGGCCGGTGGCCTGGGCGGCGCGGAAGCGGCCGAGTAACGTTTCGAACGCGGCATCGGCCGTCCTGGCCGATGCCCTTCCACTCTGGATCCTGCCCCCGTTTTTTTCGTCTACCCTTCCTGAAAGACAGCGGAACCATGGGTTCCGCCTGCTGTCATGAGGCCCCGTCCTGCCCGTCTGGAACAGGCGGGAGCATTGGACTCCGGCTGCCTTCGGGAATTGGACGATATGCCGCGTAATACCCTGTTCTGCCCAGGCGGCAGATTGCGCCCGTTGCTCGGTGTGGCGCTGTGCAGCCAACTGCTGTGGCCACTCGCCGCGCAGGCCGATACCTCCTACGATCAACTGATCCGCCAGGCCCGTGACGGCAGTTATACGCCGGCACTGACGTTCCTGCGGCAACTGCCGGCGACCCGGCAATCGGCCGGGCAGGTCAGCGACCATCTGCAGATCGCCAGCTGGGCCGGGCTGGATACCGAAGTGGTCAGCGTCTACGAAACCCAGGGCGTGCAGCGCGTCCTGCCCTCCCAGGCCCTGGGCGCCGTGGCCCGGGCCTATCGCAACCTGAAACGCTGGGACGATGCCGAGCGCCTGTATCGCCGGGCACTGGAGCGCGAACCGGGCAATGTCGACCTGCAACTGGGGCTGGCGGTGACCGAGGCCGATGACGGCAATCCCCAGGACGCGATACGCCGCGCCCGCGAGCAGGTGGCACGGCGCCCCGGCGACCCGTCGGGCCACATGGCGCTGGGTTATGCACTGACCCGCTCGGGCGCCGACAGCGATGCCCTGTTCGAATACGACCAGGCCTTTGCCCGCGCTCCAGACAAGCCCCAGGTATTGCGCGAATACGTATTCGCCCTGCAACGGGCACGCCTGCCGGAGCCGGCCCTGCGCTTGGCCGAGCGGCATCCCGGGCTGCTCGACGCGGCCGCGACTCGTCGTCTCGAAGGCGAACTGGCCGCTGAGCGGGTGCGCCTGGCGGAACGGCCGAGCCGCACCGAGCGGGAGCGTTTTGAGGTGGCCGATCGGGCCCTGGCCGACTACGACCGGCTGTTTGCCACCTGGTCGGCGGACCCGCAGGCCCATGACGACCTGGTGCGCTGGCGCATCGACCGTCTGGGGGCGCTCAAGGCCCGTTCGCGTAATGCCGAGGTGCTGACCGAGCAGCAAAAGCTGCTCGATGACGGCGTGACGCTTCCGACCTACGCCCAGCGCTGGGTGGCGGCGGCCTACCTGGCGCTTAGGCAGCCGGAGAACGCGGCGCAACTGTACCGTCAGGAGCTGGCGTCACCCGATGCCGATCCGGCCGACCGGGTGGACGATACCTCGGCACTGGCCTACGCACTGATCGAAAGCGATCGGCCGGAAGAGGCCCTTGAGGTCGCCGAAAACCTGGCCAGGACCACCCAGGCCCGCCTCGAGCTCAAGGGCCAACCCATCGGCGTACCCAATGACGAGTGGATCGACGCCCAGCAACTGGCGGCGCAGATGGGCCAGCACAACGGTAACCTGCCCGCCAGCGAGCAGGGTCTGGAGGCCCTGGCGAGCAAGGCCCCGGGCAACGTCAGCGTGCGGGTTGCCCAGGCCGACACCTATCTGGCCCGTGGCTGGCCACGACGTGCCGAGGCCCTCAACAAGGAGACCGAAAGCGTACTGCCACGCAACTTGGGCCTCGAGCTGTCCCAGGCCAATACCGCCCTGGCGCTGCAGGAGTGGCGCCAGCTCGATGTGCTGACCGATGACGTCGTCGCGCGTTTCCCGGAGAACCAGCAGGTCCAGCGCCTGGCACGGCAGCGGGAGGTCCACGACATGGCCGAACTGCGGGTCGAGGGCTACACCGGCCGGAGTTTCGGGGGTGGCAGCAGTGGCGCCGGCGCGGTCACCGGCAGCCGCGACTATGGTATCGAGAGCGTGCTCTACAGCCCGCCGATCAACGAAGACTGGCGGCTGTTCGCCGGCGCCGGCTATGCCTTCGGCCGTTTCACCGAAGGTGATGCCCGGCGCCGCTGGCAGCGGCTGGGGGTGGAAAACCGCTCCCGCGACATGACCCTGCAGGCCGAGATCTCCAACCAGTCCTATGGCTATGGCAACAAGCTCGGCGCCCGGTTATCGGCCGCCTTCGACATCGACGATCACTGGCAGTACGGCGGCAGCCTCGAACGCCTGGCGGCGGCGACACCGCTGCGCGCCCTGAAGAACGACATCAGCGCCAATTCGGCCAGCGCCTTCCTGCGCTGGCGGGCCAATGAAAGCCGCGAATGGAAACTGGCGATCACCCCGTCGCATTTCAGCGACGGCAACCATCGCACCGAATACCTGCTCACCGGGCGCGAGGGCCTCTACAGCACCGCCCACGTGCAAGTGGACCTGGGCCTGGAAGTCGGCGCCAGCCACAACAGCAAGAACGAGGACGTGCCGTACTTCAATCCCAAGTCCGACTTCAGCGTGCTGCCGACGGTGAATATCAACCATGTGCTGTACCACCGTTACGAAACCCAGTGGAGCCAGCAGTTCCAGGTCGGCGCCGGCAGCTACAGCCAGCGCGATCATTCCACCGGTGCGATTGCCCTGCTGGGCTATGGCCAGCGGGTGATCTGGAACGATGTGCTGGAGGCCGGGGCCAACCTCAGCTGGATCAGCAGACCCTATGACGGTGAACGCGAGCGCGACGTGCGCCTGCTCCTGGACCTTACCTACCGCTTCTAGCCGAGGTGGATGATGCTTCTGATCACGCGTTGCGTCCTGTTGCTGGGAGCCTTGCTGGCCGGAGCCTGCGCGCAGGCTCCGGCCGAGTTCGTCGCGCCGGCGCAGCGGCCGGTGCCGGCCAACGAGGCGCCTTGGCCGAAAAACCACTTCCTGAGCCTGACCTACCACGATGTCCAGGACCGCGACCCCGACCAGGAAGTCGTCGCGGTGCGCACCGAACGGCTGGTCGACCAGTTGGCCTGGTTGCGCGAGAACGGCTACCGGCCCGTGAGCGTGGATCAGATCCTGGCGGCGCGCAACGGCGGCCCGGAGCTGCCGCCCAAGGCGGTGCTGCTGACCTTCGACGATGGCTACTCGAGCTTCTACACCCGGGTGATGCCGCTGCTGCGCAGCTATCATTGGCCGGCGGTGCTGGCGCCGGTCGGCGTCTGGATCGACACCCCGGCGGACAAACCGGTGGATTTCGCCGGCCAACTGCGCCCGCGCTCGCAGTTCCTGACCTGGGCCCAGATCCGCGAAGTGGCGGCTTCCGGACTGGTGGAAATCGCCGCCCACACCAATGCCAGCCACCAGGGCGTGCTCGCCAACCCCCAGGGCAACCTGCAACCGGCGGCGGCGACCCGCCGCTACGACGCCAAGACCGGCCGCTATGAAAGCGAGGCCGAGTTCCAGGCGCGCCTGCGGGCCGACGTGCAGGCGATCTCGGCGAAGATCCGCGCGGCCACCGGGTACTCGCCACGGGTCTGGGTCTGGCCCTACGGCGTCGCCGATGGCACGGCGCTGAAGGTGATCGAAAGCCAGGGCTACCAGGTTGCCCTGACCCTGGATGACGGTATCGACAGCCTCGATCAACTGCTGAGCAGCCCGCGCCTGCTGGTGTCTTCCGACCCGGACCTGGTGCACTTCGCCAGCAGCGTCGTGGCGATGCAGGACCACGTGCCGATGCGGGTGGTGCATGTCGACCTGGACAACGTCTACGACCCGGATCCGGGCCAGCAGGAAGCCAACCTCGGCCGGCTGGTGCAGCGCATCGCCGACCTGGGCGCCAGCACCGTATTCCTGCAGGCCTTCGCCGACCCGACGGGCGACGGCCTGGCCCGCTCACTGTACTTCCCCAACCGGCACCTGCCGGTGCGTGCCGACCTGTTCGACCGGGTCGCCTGGCAGTTGCGCACCCGCGCCCATGTCCAGGTGTTCGCCTGGATGCCGGTGCTCAGCTTCGCCCTGGATGAAAAGCTGCCGCGGGTCAGCCGCTGGGACCCGGCCACCGGGCAGGTTGCGGTCGATCCACAACAGTATCGGCGCCTGTCGCCGTTCGACCCCGAGGTACGCCGGGTGGTCGGCGAGATCTACGAGGACCTGGCCCGGCTGACCTCGGTCGACGGCATCCTCTATCACGACGATGCCGTGCTGTCCGACTTCGAGGATGCCAGCCCGCAGGCGCTGCGCACCTATGCCGCCGCCGGTCTGCCGGGCAGTATCGGTGCCTTGCGCGACGATCCGGCCACGTTGCAACGCTGGGCGCGTTTCAAGAGCCGCTACCTGATCGACTTCACCCATGAGCTGACCGCCAAGGTCCGGGCCATTCGCGGGCCGCAGGTGCAGACCGCGCGCAACCTGTTCGCCGAACCGGTACTGAACCCGCAGAGCGAGGCCTGGTTCGCGCAGAATCTCGATGACTTCCTCGCCAACTACGACTGGACCGCGCCGATGGCCATGCCCTTGATGGAAGGGCAGAGCGAGCGGCACGCGGCCGACTGGCTGCAGGCGGTGGTCGAAAAGGTCGGGCAGCGCCCCGGTGCCCTCAAGCGCACGGTGTTCGAACTGCAGGCGCGGGACTGGCGCAGCCAGCCGGCGCAGGATCTGGACGGCGAACAGTTGGTGCAATGGATGGGCCAGCTCAAGCGCAAGGGCGCCACCAGCTTCGGCTACTACCCGGACAACTTCCTCGATGGCCGCCCAGCCGTGCAGGTGGTGCGTCCGGCACTTTCCAACAAGTGGAATCCTTAAGATCATGATGGATCGAATCGTGGCACTGATCGTCCTGGCGCTCGTCCTCGGTTTTCCCCTGGGCGTGATTTTCCTGGTCACCGGGCAATTCCTGATGGACTTCGTGTTCTTCTACCCGTTGTTCATGTCGGGCCTGTGGATGGCCGGCGGCCTGTACTTCTGGCTGCACTGGGAGCGGCACTGGCCCTGGGAGGCCGATACCCTGCCGCCGCCGTTGCCGGGCGAGCCGCTGATCTCGATCCTGATCCCCTGCTTCAACGAGGGCGACAATGTTGCCGAGACCATCGACGCGGCACTGGCCCAGCATTACCCGAACATCGAAGTGATCGCCATCAACGACGGCTCCAGCGACAACACCGGGCAGATGCTCGACGAGCTGGCGCTGCAGGACCCGCGCCTGCGGGTCATTCACCTGGCTCAGAACCAGGGCAAGGCGGTGGCCCTGAGCATGGGCGCGGTGGCGGCTCGCAGCGAGTACCTGGTGTGCATCGATGGCGACGCGCTGCTGGCGCCGCATACCGCCGCCTACCTGGTCGCACCGTTGCTGCAGAACCCGCGGCTGGGCGCGGTCACCGGCAACCCGCGGATCCGCACCCGCTCGACCCTGGTCGGGCGGGTCCAGGTCGGCGAGTTCTCCTCGATCATCGGCCTGATCAAGCGCACGCAACGGGTGTTCGGGCGGATCTTCACGGTCTCCGGGGTGGTCTGCGCCTTCCGCCGCACGGCGCTCGACCGGGTGGGCTACTGGAGCCCGGACATGATCACCGAGGACATCGACATCAGCTGGAAGCTGCAGCTCGATCACTGGAGCGTGTTCTACGAGCCTCGGGCGCTGTGCTGGATCCTCATGCCGGAAACCCTGCGCGGGCTGTGGAAGCAGCGGCTGCGCTGGGCCCGGGGCGGGGCGGAAGTGCTGTTCAAGAACGTGCGCGGTATCTGGCACTGGCGCCATCGCTACCTGTGGCCACTGCTGTTCGAGTACTGCCTGTCCACCGGCTGGGCGTTCACCTTCGTGCTGTCGATCATCTTCTACTGCCTGGGCCTGTTCATCGAACTGCCGGAGGCGATCCACGTGCAGCGCATCCTGCCCCGGCCTTTACCGGGTTGCTGCTGGCGGTGGTCTGCCTGGGGCAGTTCGCGGTCAGTGTGCTGATCGACCGCCGCTATGAACGGGACCTGTGGAAGATCATGTTCTGGGTGATCTGGTACCCCCTGGTGTTCTGGCTCATCAGCCTGTTCACCACCCTGGTCAGCTTTCCCCGGGTGCTGTTCGGCCAGGCCGGCAGGCGGGCCCGCTGGGTCAGCCCGGACCGGGGCATCAAGCCGTTCGATGGCGACAAGCAGAAGGTGTGAGCATGAAAATCATCAAGACCCGCCAGCATCCCCTGATGGTGCTCATCGATACGCTGGTCACCCTGTTGGCCTGGGCCGGCCTCCTGTATCTGCTGGTCGAGGGGCTGTGGCCGATGTTCGACGGCCACGCCGGCCCGCGCATCGACATTTCGTTCTTCAAGGCTCTCGACACCCTGCAGATCTACCTGTGGGTGGCCTTGCTGAATGCGCTGGTGCTGATCGCCTGGGCCCGTTATCAGCAGCGCAAGAGCCGTGGCTTTGCGCAACGGCGCCTGGCCCCGCCGGTGGTCGGCGACGACGGGCTGAGCCGCAGCTTCCGGTTGAGCGAGGACAAGTTCGCGCGAATGCGCGAGTCCGGCTCGATGATCGTGCACAACGACGAGGACGGCGGGGTGCGCGAGGTGATCACCCATCTGTATCGGGTCGAGCCGGGCGAGCAGCCTTCGCCCCTGGCGCCGCCGGCGCATCCGCATGTGATCCGCCTGCCGTCGGAGGGGGATGACAAATCGCAGAGCTAGGCTACTCGGTGGGGGATGTGCAGGCAGAGAGCTCGTAGGCGCATCAATCAATACCTTCATGCCCCGGAAAAATCGGATTCGACCTCGTTCACCAGAATTTGATACTGCTCCCGGGATCAGTTGGTCGCTACCTGTCCGGTCGTTTGGTCCTGGCGCAGGGTGCAGGGTGCAGGTCAAGGCACCACAGGTTACAATTTCATCCTCAAAGAGTACTGCCGCGTGAGAGAATTGTAAGAAACGCGGGTGAGATGAAACTGAATTGTCTTTGAGCGGTATTTATAGAATGTAGCCCCCATCCCATTCTTACCCGTGAGCCTGAGGTTTCAATTCGCCGATAGCTTCTGGAACCATGGTGTGGGGCAAGGCGTTTCAGGTTTGGCGATGAGTTATTGAAATCGTCATTTTTGTTTTTTTATTTTTGCTTTTTAAGTTTTTGTCGAGAAAATAGAATTAAGGGTAAGGGATGAAAAAGGCGTCATTTGTTATTGATGGATTTTATCAGCAGAATCGTATTTTCGATCTAGATGACGCTGTTGCAAATAGAGATGATTTTCTCCATGCTTTTTTTTCTCTGAAGTCAGAGCTGTTTCTGCTGGGTTACGATTTGGCAACTTCGGATATAAATAGTATCGAGGACTCTGAGTTTGTAATATATCTAGACATGCCAGCCGCTCTACCTAGTGCGGGTGCGCGTAGTAAATCTTACTTATTGATTTTTGAAAGTGAGATTATCAGGCCGGATAACTGGGATCTGGACAGGCATAAATATTTTAGTAAGGTATTTACCTGGAACGATGAATTTGTCGATGGGCTAAGGTATTTCAAGATGAATTTTTCTCATAAGTTTCCAGAGCGTATTGGTGGCTCGGGAGTAGAGAAAAATAAGCTTTGTGCGTTAATTGCCGGGAATAAAAAGGTTTCACATCCGCTTGAGTTGTATAGCGAGCGAGTGAGTGCGATCAATTGGTTCGAGAAAAATCATGTAGATGATTTCGATTTGTATGGAATCGGTTGGGATCACTATCGGTTTTCTGGAATGAAATTGTTCAGGGCGCTAAATAGAATCAAACCACTCACGAGGTGGCTTGCGCCAAGGCTGCGTTCTTATAAAGGTATGGTGGTTAGAAAAAAGGATGTCTTGGAGAAATATAAATTTGCTATCTGCTATGAAAATGGGCGGGATATACCTGGCTATATAACTGAAAAGATATTTGACTGTTTTTTTGCCGGGTGCGTTCCCGTTTATTGGGGGGCGAATAATGTGCGTGAACATATTCCTGAAGGCTGTTTTATCGATAGAACTCAGTTTTCTTCCTATGAAGAATTATATGATTTCATGGTGAATATGCCGGATGACCAATATTCTGAATATATTGGTAATATCGAGAAATTCCTGATTTCTGAGCGTGCTGAGCAGTTTCGCAGTGATAATTTTGCAAGGACTGTGTCAAGGATTGTTTCAAATGGTAGGTAGCCTGGACAGGAATTTTTTTTCTCTCGCATTGGGGCGGGTACTTCAGGTTGTAGTGATGCTTGCAAGCATCAAGATGTCAACAACATTTCTCAGTACTTCAGAGGTTGGTAATCTTTATATTATAGTGACGTTGACCGGCTTTTTTGGGCTTTTCCTAATTAATCCGGTAGGGCAATATGTCAACAGGAAAACGCATGAATGGTATGCGTCAGGCGTCGTGCTGAATAAGCTAATTGTTTATTTTATGTATGTATTGCTTGCGACCTTGCTGTCTCTTGTCCTTGTTCTTGTGCTGCCGCTTGTTGGGGTGGCACGTTCAATGAATTATATTCTTTTGGCTTTGGCTGTGCCGTTGTTTGTTTTTTTCAACACATGGAATCAGACAGTCATACCAATGATTAACTTGTTGGGTAGGCATGTGGTTTTCTCTGTGCTTACTGTTTTTTCATCTTTTTTTGCGCTGATTTTTTCCTCAATTCTGGTCCTCCTAGGGCATGTAAGTGCGGTTTTCTGGATTTTTGGCCAGACTTTAGGTATTGGTCTGCTTGCTATTGTTGGCATGGTTTATTTTTTTAAGAAAATAGAGCGCAGATTTGATTTAAAGGCGGTCGTGGAAGATTTCAGGTTAAAAAACATAAAAACGATTTCGCTATTTTCTCTTCCGCTTGCCTTGAGCGTTCTTTTTTTGTGGATGCAGGGACAGTCCTATCGACTTTTGATTGAGAATTACATAAGTCTTGAGTTTCTTGGTTTCTTTGGTGTCGGGATGTCTATAGCGACATCGATATCGAGTTCTTTTGAAAGCATTGTTATGCAATGGCTGTACCCGGCACTGTATAGAAATATGAGCGATGAGAAGAATTTTGGAACTGTCTTGTCAAAAATGGCCAGTGTTTTGTTGCCGGTATATTTCTTTCTTGCGGTATTTGTTTCTTTTTTAGCTGTCTATCTGGTAGAGATACTTGTTGGGTCCGAGTACTCGCGCTCATCGATGTTTGTAGTTTTTGGTATATGGGTCGAGTTCTTTAGGATGTCTGCAAATCTGCTATCGATGGCGGCACATTCGAAAATGGATACTCGCTCGTTATTCTTCCCCTATGCTGTAGGGGGGGTAGGCGTTTTTATCGGTGTCTTTTTCGCAGCTCAGTCAGAGTTCTATCGAATTGCTGTTCCTTTGGTGTTGCTGATGGTCGGGGGGCTTTCCTTCATGGTGATGGTCTTTCGGATGAATCAGCTTGTGCGGATTTATTTAAAACCGCAAGGACTATTATTTCTCGGTGTCTGTAGTGTACTTTTCCCCAGTGCCATGTTTTTTTCTGAGGCTGCAAGTAATAAGATTTTATCAATAGCGGTTCTGTTGGGTTATGGTATTTTGTTTCTGGTTGGATTGCTGAAATTTTTCCTCGTGAAGGGGAATCGTGAAGCTCTTATGCTCGGTCGGCAAGATTGACTCTCATGATTCAGCGAAATTGAAAATTTATGCGGTGCTTCCATTTGCACTGACATGGCGTATGAGGATGGTGTTGTGAGGGCTGAAACAGGTCGGAAAATCCGGGTCTTGACCTTCGTTGGATATTACCTTCCTGGCTATAAGGCCGGGGGCCCACTGCGTACGCTTCTGAATATGGCCGACAGTCTTCATGAGTCGGTTGAGTTTTGGATCGTGACGCGTGACCGTGATCAGGATGAGCCAGAAAGCTATCCGTCTATCCTTGCCAATGCATGGCAGAGGGTTGGTAATGCTCAGGTCTATTATACGACACCCGAGAAGTGTACTATCAAGGATATGGCCAAGGTCGTCTCGTCTACGCCACATGATCTCGTATACTTGAACAGTTTCTTTGATCCGATCTTCACCCTGAAACCACTGCTCGGGCGTTTGCTGCTTCGGTCGACGGATAAGCCCGTAGTGTTGGCGCCCAGGGGGGAGTTCTCCAAAGGCGCATTGGATATAAAAAAGCTTAAAAAGAAAGTTTATAAATTTATTTTTTCGCGTCTGTATCGTGGTCTTAAGTTTCAAGCTTCAAGTGAGTATGAGCGAGAAGATTTTTTAAATAAATTATCTTGGCTCAAGCGGGGTGATGTCTCGATAGCAATAGACCTACCAAGCCCGATTGGTGGAAAACCCACACGCGCCTCGGTCGTGGCTGACGGAAGGGAATCAGAGGCAGGATCTCTGAGGGTGGTCTTTCTTTCCCGTATTGCGCGTATAAAAAACCTGAGTTATGCACTGACTGCACTGATGAATGTGAAGGCAGATATAGTGTTTGACGTATATGGTCCCAGGGAAGATCCTGAGTATTGGGCCGAGTGTGAAGCCATCATTGCTCGATTACCCTCGAATATAAAATTTTCCTACTGTGGCAATGTCCTTCCTGGTGACGTAAAGAGTACCTTTGCCGCGTATGATCTATTTATTCTTCCGACTCAGGGTGAAAACTATGGTCATGTTATCGCCGAGTCCATCAGTGTAGGTACTCCTGTGCTGATCAGTGACCAGACCCCCTGGCGAAACCTGGAAGAAGAAAGTTTAGGGTGGGATCTCCCGTTGGAAAAACCTCAGGCCTTTTCCGATAAGATTGACCAGCTCGCTCTGATGGGAAGTGATGAGCGGAATCATTTCTGCGGGTTGGTCTATGAGAAGGCAGTAGAGAAACTCACCGATCAGGTGGCAATCGATGCCAACAAGGAGCTGTTTTTTTCTGTGTTGAAAAGTAAAGAGCTTTGAAGATGCGGATACTAATGCTAAGTCAGTACTTCTATCCGGAAAGTTTTATTATTAATGACATAGTTTCAAAGTTGGTGGAGCAGGGGCACAGGGTAACAGTTGCTACCGGGAAGCCCAACTACCCTGACGGAAAAATTGTGGACGGTTATACCGCCAGGGGAGTACAGCGCGAGAAGTATCGCGATGTCGTTGAGGTTGTGCGTGTGCCCCTGTGGCCGCGTGGTCAGGGAGGGACCAAAAACCTTATTTTCAATTACCTGTCATTTCTTCTTGCTGGCCTTTTGTATTTCCCCTGGCTGCTACGCAAGCAAAAGTTTGACGCTATCCTGGTGTTTGCGCCCTCACCCATCACTCAGGCCATCCCGGCCATCATGCTCAAGTGGCTCAAGGGTGCCAAGCTGGCCTTGTGGGTGCAGGATCTGTGGCCAGAAAGCCTTGCTGCAACAGGGTTCGTCAAGAATCGATACGCGCTCGGTGCCGTGGGCTGGATGGTCAAGGCCATCTATCGCTGCTGTGATGTGCTGCTGGTGCAGTCCCGTGCGTTTTTCGAGCCGGTAGCGCGCTACGCCGACAGGCGCAAGATTGTCTATCACCCCAACTCCTACAACGCGAATATCGAAAGCAATACTCCGGTTGAGCAAGGCTTGCTCGATTTGCTGGATAATCACTTCTGCGTGGTATTCGCGGGCAATCTGGGGACGGCCCAGAGCCTGGATACCCTGGTTCAGGCCGCTATCGAACTACGTGACGACCCGTCCATTCGTCTGGTGCTCATCGGGAGTGGGAGCCGGCTTCAGTGGCTTGAATCGCAACGCTCATCCCATGGGTTGGACAATCTGGTATTACCGGGACGTTACCCCATGAGCTCGATGCCGCAGATTTTCGAGCGGGCGTCGGCGCTGCTGGTTTCGCTTACCGATGAGGCTATTTTTGCCCAAACCGTTCCTAGTAAAATCCAGGCTTACCTGGCTGCCGGGCGTCCCGTCATCGCCAGTGTCAGTGGCGAGGGGGCGCGTGTGATCCTGGAGGCGGGGGCTGGGTTGGCTTCCGATGCCGAGCAGGTGGCGCCACTGGTCGCCAATATTCGACGCATGAAGACTCTACAGGCATCCGAGCGTGAAGCCATGGGCCGCTCGGGGCGTACTTATTTCGACGAGCATTTCGATATGAACCGCCAGGTTGAAGTCCTGGTGCAGTTGCTCGGCCATGAATCAAAAGACAGGTCAATCTGAGATGAAAGTGCTGGTACTTGGCGTTACAGGCATGCTGGGGCATGCCGTGTTTCGTGTGTTCGGTGGTGATGCCCAGCATGAGGTCTGGGGAACGATGCGCAATGCGTCCGCGCTTCGGCACTTTCCCGAAAACGACCATGCCCGGCTGCTCACGGGAGTCGACGTACTGGATCAGGATGCGCTGCTCGCTGCGTTATCGAAGGTTCGTCCGGATGTCATCATCAACTGTGTCGGCTTGATCAAGCAGTTGGCGGATGCGCAGGATCCTTTGACCGCGCTGCCCATCAACGCGATGTTGCCGCACCGCCTTGCGCGCTTTTGCGAGCTGATGGGCGCCCGGCTGATTCATGTCAGCACCGACTGTGTGTTCTCCGGGCGAAAAGGCGCTTACCTTGAAGCAGATGTGTCTGATGCCGAGGACCTGTACGGCAAGTCCAAATACATTGGCGAACTTCATGAGCTGCCCCATGCGATTACCTTGCGCACATCGATCATCGGTCATGAGCTGGGCTCCAACTATGCATTGATCGACTGGTTCCTTTCTCAGGAAGGAAGCGTCAAGGGTTTCTCCCGAGCGATCTTCTCCGGGTTGCCCACCGTGGAGCTGGCACGTGTAATGAAGGACTACGTCCTGCCTCGTCCTGAACTGTACGGGCTGTATCATGTGGCGGCCGAGCCGGTCAACAAGCTGGAATTGTTGCGTATGGTCGCCAGCGAGTACGGCAGGAACATCGAGATCCAGCCGGATGATGTACTGGTGATCGACCGTTCCCTTGATGATCGGCGTTTCCGTGAGGCGACGGGTTATAGTGCAGATTCCTGGCCTGTGTTGATCAAGCGCATGCATGCCAGCCGCCCGGGCGGTTGAACGCCAAGGGATTTGGTCGATATTTTCCTGACCCTTCGGGGTTGTATACGATTTGGAAGGTTCTATGTTCAACGACAAGGTATTGATGATCACCGGTGGCACCGGCTCATTTGGTCATACGGTGTTGCGGCGGTTTCTCGATACCGATGTGCGTGAAATTCGTATTTTCTCCCGTGACGAGAAGAAGCAGGAAGATATGCGCATCGCCTTGGCCAATGACAAGGTCAAGTTCTACATCGGTGACGTACGCGACTACGATAGCCTGAAGCAGGCCATGGTGGGTGTGGATTATGTTTTCCATGCCGCCGCGCTCAAACAGGTACCTTCCTGTGAGTTCTACCCCATGGAGGCAGTACGGACCAACGTACAGGGAACCGAAAACGTCATGAATGCCGCCGTCGACCGCGGGGTCAAGCGGGTGGTGGTGCTCAGCACCGACAAGGCGGTGTACCCGATCAACGCCATGGGTATTTCCAAGGCGATGGCGGAAAAGCTGATGGTCGCCAAGTCCCGCATGATTCCCGAAGGCGGGACCGTCATCTGCGCCACTCGTTACGGCAACGTAATGGCCTCTCGCGGCTCCGTGATTCCACTCTTTGTCGACCAACTCCGGACCAACGAGCCGCTGACGGTCACCGACCCGAGCATGACCCGCTTCCTGATGTCGCTTGAAGACTCCGTCGACCTCGTGCTGCATGCCTTTGAACATGGTCAGCAGGGCGATCTTTTTGTCCAGAAAGCCCCGGCCTCTACCGTAGGCGAGCTGGCTCAGGCGCTCAAGGAGTTGTTCGGCCGGGACAACCCTGTCCGGGTGATCGGCACCCGTCATGGCGAAAAACTCTATGAGTCGCTGGTATCGCGTGAAGAGATGGCCAAGGCCGAGGACATGGGGCGCTACTATCGTATTCCTGCCGACAACCGTGACCTGAACTACAAGAAGTATTTCGTCGAAGGTGAAGAGAAAATCTCCAGCTTTGACGACTACACCTCGCACAATACCGAACGTTTGGATGTTCCGGGTATCAAGCAGCTATTGCTCAAGCTCGATTACATCAAGGAGCAACTCGATGCTTAAGGTCATGACCCTGGTAGGGACCCGTCCCGAACTGATCAAGATGAGCAGGGTGATTGCCGAGCTGGACAAACAGGTCAATCACGTCCTGGTGCATTCGGGGCAGAACTACGACTATGAGCTGAACCAGGTGTTTTTTGATGACCTGGAAATCCGCAAGCCCGACCATTTCCTTGGTGCTGCCGGCGAGACACCTGCGCAGACCATTGCCGAAGTGATTGCCAAGGCTGACGAGGTATTCGAGCAGGAGCAGCCGGATGCGCTGCTGTTGTATGGCGACACCAATACCTGTCTGGCGGTCATTGCAGCCAAGCGGCGCAAGATTCCGGTGTTTCACATGGAAGCAGGCAACCGCTGCTTCGATCAGCGTGTGCCCGAGGAACTCAATCGCAAGGTGCTGGACCACCTGTCGGACGTCAACATGGTGTTGACCGAGCACGCCCGGCGTTACCTGATCGCCGAAGGTATTCGCCCGGAAACCATCATCAAGACCGGTTCGCACATGCAGGAAGTGCTGGACTACTACATGCCCAAGATTCGCCAGTCCGACGTGCTCGAGCGTAGTGGCCTGGAGTCCGGCAAGTTCTTTATCGTCAGCGCCCATCGTGAGGAGAACGTCGACTCTCCTGACAACCTGCGTGATCTGCTGGCCAGCTTGCGGGCCTTGGCGGACGAATACGGCTATCCACTGATCGTCTCGACCCATCCGCGAACGCGCAAGCGCCTGGAAGCCCTGGGGGAATCCCTGGACCATCCGCTGATTCGCTTCGTCAAGCCTTTTGGCCTGCTGGACTACATCAAGCTGCAGATGGAAGCGTTCTGCGTGCTCTCCGACAGCGGGACCATCACCGAAGAGGCTTCGTTGCTCAACCTGCCGGCGGTGACATTGCGTAATGCTCATGAGCGTCCGGAGGGCATGGATGAAGGCACTCTGATCATGAGTGGGCTGGACAAGGAATCAATGCTGGCTGCGGTGAAGGTCATCACCAGTCAGCATGATCGTCAGCAGCGGATGATTCCGTTGGTCCCCGATTATAGGGGTGGCCCGGTGTCGATGCAGGTGGTTCGCGTGGTGCTGAGTTACACCGGCTATATCAATCGCACCGTATGGCGTAAGTCCTGACATGAACCTGTTGCTGACTGGTGCCAGCGGTTTTGTCGGGCAGGCCTTGCTGGCCCGTTTACTGGCTGATGGCAAGCATCGGCCAAGGGGAGCCTACCGACGTTTGCCTGAAGCGATCGCCCCCGATGCAGAAGCCTGCGTGGTGGGTGATCTAGGGCCGGAGGTCGATTGGCGCGAAGCACTGTTTGACATCGATACGGTCGTGCATTGTGCTGCCCGCGTGCATGTCATGCAGGACCGGGCTGCCGATCCGTTGGCGGAGTTTCGACGCGCCAACGTTGACGGCACCCTGCATCTCGCCCGCCAGGCGGCTGAGGCTGGAGTAAGGCGCTTTGTCTTCCTCAGCTCCATCAAGGTCAACGGCGAGGGTACCGAACCCGGGAAGCCCTATATGGCAGACGATCTGCCGGCTCCATCTGATCCCTATGGTGTGTCCAAGTTGGAAGCCGAGCAGGGACTGTGGTCGATAGCAACTCAAACCGGGATGGAGGTCGTGGTCATTCGCCCTGTACTGGTTTATGGGCCGGGCGTGAAGGCCAATTTTCGTAACATGATGAAATGGTTGAGCAAGGGCGTTCCGCTGCCGCTCGGTGCCATCCATAACCGGCGCAGCCTGGTGGCGTTGGGCTCATTGGTCGATCTGATCGTGACTTGCCTGGAGCATCCCGATGCTGCTGGGCAGGTGTTTCTGGCCAGTGATGGAGAGGATCTGTCGACCACCCAACTACTCCGACGAATGGCCAGGGCCCTGGGTAAATCGCCGCTCCTGCTGCCTGTCCCGCAACGCTGGTTGAGCGGCATGGCACACATGCTGGGGCGTGACGCCTTGGCGCAGCGTTTGTGTGGGTCGCTACAGGTGGATATTCAAAAGACCCGGCAGATACTTGGATGGGTTCCGCCGTTGACGGTTGATGAGGCGCTGGGCTTGGCTGCCGACCATTTTTTGGCAAACACGGTGTGATTTGCGGCCTTCAAAGGACCGGATAAAAGGACATTCTGTTAAAATGATTCCTTTGTCTTGCGACAACTGACCCGGGGTGTGCCCCCTGGCGAATTATCAAGGTTTTCAAGCAGACCACCCATGACTTTCAACTCAATTACGCCCGTTGTTTTATGCGGTGGCTCAGGATCTCGGCTATGGCCCCTGTCGCGCAAGAGCTTTCCCAAGCAGTTTGTCCCACTGATTGATGGCAAAAGCCTCCTGCAGTTGACGCTCGATCGAGTGGCGGGACTTGCGGACCATGTGATGTTGGTGACTGCCGAGGAGCATCGTTTCCTCGTATCCGAGTCACTGCAGTCCGGCAGTGCCAGCGGTTCCATTCTGCTGGAGCCATGCGCTCGCAACACCGCCCCCGCCATGGCCCTGGCGGCGCTTCAGTGTGAGCGTGAGGGACGTAACCTGTTGCTGTTCTGCCCTGCTGATCACCATATTCCCGACGCCCGCTATTTTGCGCAAACGGTATCCAGTGGTATCGGCGAGGCTGAGGCCGGCGCCATCGTCACATTTGGAATAGTGCCGAGTTTTCCCTCGACCGCCTATGGCTATATCGAGCAGGGAGCCAGCAGGTCCGGTCCTGCCAGGAGTGTCGGGAAGTTCATCGAAAAACCGGATTTGAGCATCGCACAGCATCTGCTGCTTACCGGTAATGTGCTGTGGAACGCCGGTATCTTTCTTTGCAAGACCAGCACGCTGCTTCGTGCGCTCGAGGATCACGCACCGGATATTCTGGCGCAATGCCGAGCCAGCCTGGAGGCGGCTGCAAGTGAAACCCTCTCCAGTTCCACGACGTTCATTCGTCCGCAAGTCGATGCATTTTCCGCGTGTCGGGAACAGAGTATCGATTATGCGGTGATGGAGCATCATGACAATGTCGCTGTCATTCCATTCAACAGCCAGTGGAGTGACGTTGGCAGCTGGAACTCCCTGGCGGAACTGACAGAAGCCGATGAGGCCGGCAACCGGGTGCATGGAAAGGGAACCGTCCACAATTCGAGCAACACCTTTGTGCATGCGCCCTATCGCCCGGTTGTGGCCTTGGGGACCGATAACCTCTTGATCATCGACACGCCCGATGCGGTGCTGATTACGCACAGGAACAACGTGGAGCAGGTCAAGGACGTTGTTGCCAAGCTGGAGAAGGAAAAATGCAGTGAGGCGGTTTCCCATCGCAAGGTTCTGCGACCTTGGGGATGGTACGACGGCATCGACCGGGGAGAGCGTTTCCAGGTCAAGCGTATTGGTGTGAAGCCGGGAGCATCGTTATCGCTGCAAAAGCACCATCATCGCGCAGAGCACTGGATCGTGGTCAAGGGCACCGCTGAAGTCAGTCGAGGGAATGAGACATTCCTCCTGAGCGAAAACCAATCTACTTACATCCCGATCGGGGAGATGCATCGTCTGAAAAATCCCGGCATGGTTGAGCTTGAGATTATCGAAGTTCAGTCAGGCAGTTACTTGGGGGAAGATGATATCGTCCGATTTGAAGACAACTATGGAAGAGCAAATGACTAAGAAAGCACTCATAACCGGCGTCACCGGTCAGGACGGAGCCTATCTGGCCGAGCTACTGTTGAGCAAAGGTTACGAAGTTCACGGTATCAAACGCCGTAGTTCGCTCTTCAATACCGCTCGAATCGATCACCTGTTCCACGACGTGCATGAAAAGGGCCTGCCGTTTTTCCTGCATCATGGCGACATGACCGACTCCTCCAGCCTGACCCGGATCATCCAGAAGGTGCAGCCTGACGAGATCTACAATCTGGCGGCACAGAGCCATGTTGCCGTCTCGTTTGAGGAGCCGGAATACACGGCCAACTCCGATGCCCTGGGCGCATTGCGTATCCTGGAGGCCATCAGGATTCTGGGACTGGAGAAGAAGACCCGTTTCTATCAGGCTTCTACCTCTGAGCTGTACGGTCTGGTCCAGGAAATCCCGCAAAAGGAAACGACGCCTTTCTATCCGCGCAGCCCTTACGCGGTTGCCAAGCTGTATGCCTACTGGATCACGGTCAACTACCGTGAAGCCTATGGTATCTACGCTTGCAACGGGATCCTGTTCAACCACGAAAGCCCGATTCGTGGCGAAACGTTCGTGACCCGGAAAATCACCCGCGCCCTGGCTCGCATCAAGCTGGGGCTGCAGGACTGCCTCTACCTCGGCAACATGGACTCGCTGCGTGACTGGGGGCATGCCAAGGACTACGTCGAGATGCAATGGCTGATGCTCCAGCAGGAGAATCCTGAAGACTTCGTGATCGCGACTGGCGTGCAGTACAGCGTTCGTGATTTTGTGAATGCTGCTGCCCAGGAACTGGGTATCAACATCACCTGGAAAGGCAAAGGCGAAGAAGAGAAAGGCTATAACGACGAGGGCAAGTGCATTGTTGCCGTCGATCCTCGGTACTTCCGCCCTACAGAAGTCGAAACGCTGCTGGGTGATGCTTCGAAAGCGAAGAACAAGCTGGGCTGGACTCCGAAAATCAGCTTCAACGAGCTTGTCAGCGAGATGGTGCGCGAAGATCTGAAGAGTGCTGAGCGTGATGAGCTGATCAAGAAGCACGGTTACACCACGTTCAGTTATAACGAATAAGACATGGCCTGCTACCCATGAGCAAAATGCGAATATTGTTGACTGGCGGCGGCGGGATGGTAGGGCGCAATGTGCTCGACCACCCCCGGGCTCCTGCCTTTGAGGTGCTGGCACCGCGTAGTGCCGAGCTGGATCTTCGAGATTTCCAGGCCGTACAGGCGTACCTCGAGAAGCACAAGCCAGACATGGTTATCCACGCTGCTGGCAAGGTAGGTGGGATCCAGGCGAACATCAGGGAGCCGGTTTCCTTCCTTCTGGATAACCTGGATATGGGACGGAACATCGTTTGGGCAGCCCGTAAGGCGGGTATCAAGCGATTGATCAATCTCGGCAGTTCCTGCATGTATCCGCGCAACCATTCGGAGCCGCTGGCCGAGGAAATGGTGCTCAAGGGTGAGCTGGAGCCTACCAACGAAGGATATGCGCTTGCCAAGGTGGCCACCGCACGCTTGTGCGAGTACATCATGAAGGAAGACGCGACCTTTCAATACAAGACCTTGATTCCTTGTAACATCTACGGTCGCTTCGACAAGTTCGATCCGCAGCACTCACACCTTCTGCCGGCGATTATCCACAAGATCCACACTGCAAAATCCAGTGGGGACAAGTCGGTAGAAATTTGGGGGGATGGTAACGCGCGGCGTGAGTTCATGTATGGCGGTGACCTGGCTGATGCCATTGTTCATGCCATCGAGCACTTCGAATCGTTGCCGGCCTACATGAACGTCGGCCTGGGGCATGATTACTCCATCAATGAGTACTATCAGGCTGTAGCGGCAGTCATGGACTATCACGGCCAATTTGAACACGACCTCAGCAAACCTGTCGGGATGGCTCGCAAGCTGGTGAGTATCGAACGTCAGGAGCAGTGGGGATGGCGACCATCCCATAGCTTGCAAGAAGGCGTTGAAAAGACGTATCGCTATTATCTGGAGCACGTTCAATGAGCATCAAGTTTCCGCTGGCCACTTCTTCTTGGGAAAAGGAAGAGCTTGAAGCAATGCAACGTGTCATTGCCTCGGGCATGTTCACCATGGGCGAGCATGTTAAAGCCTTTGAGCGTGATTTTGCCCAGTATGTGGGGAGCAAGCATTGTGTCATGGTGAACTCCGGGTCTTCAGCCAACCTGCTGATGGTCGCTGCGCTGTTCTATACCAAGAACGCTTCTCTCAAGCTCAAGCGCGGTGATGAGGTCATCGTGCCGGCTGTATCCTGGAGCACTACCTACTATCCGCTGTATCAATACGGCTTGAAGATCAAGTTCGTTGATATCGATCTGGAAACGCTGAACTACGACCTGGATGCGTTGGAGTCGGCGGTTACTGACAAAACCCGGGCCATCATGGCAGTGAACTTGTTGGGTAACCCGAATGACTTTGGGCGTATCCAGCAGATCATTGGCGAGCGCAGCATTGTCCTGATCGAGGACAACTGCGAGTCCATGGGCGCGACCTACGAGGGCAAACAGGCTGGCACGTTTGGTGTGATGGGCAGCTTCAGCTCCTTCTTCAGTCACCATATCTCCACCATGGAAGGAGGGCTTATCGTCACTGACGATGAAGAGCTCTACCAGATTCTCCTCTCGTTGCGTGCACACGGCTGGACCCGTAATCTGCCTAAGGAAAACCTGGTCTGCAGTGAGAAAAGCGATGATCCTTTTGAAGAGTCGTTCCGCTTCGTTCTGCCGGGATATAACGTTCGCCCGCTAGAGTTGGAAGGGGCGCTGGGTATTGAACAGGTCAAACGCTTACCAAGTATTGTCGAAGAGCGCCGTAAGAATGGCGCGCTTTTTCAACGCTCTCTGCAGAATAATCCGGATATCATTATCCAGCGAGAGGTTGGTGCATCGAGTTGGTTTGGTTTTAGCCTGGTTATTCGTCCTGGGAGCAAACTGACCCGCAAGGTACTTGTTTCAAAACTGACAGAGCTTGGCTTCGAATGTCGCCCTATCGTTGCCGGGAATTTTGCCAAGAATGAAGTGGTTAAGTATTTTGACTCGGAAGTTCACGGGGTTCTGAAGAACGCTGAGCATATCGATCAGTTCGGGCTTTTTGTCGGTAACCATCACTACGCCACCCCAGAAGCTTTTGAGATCCTGGCAAAAAATCTATAACGAGGAAGAAATGAGTTTTCTCAAAAAAATAGTTGCAAGGCTCATTCTTCTTTATAAGTTACATGTCAAGAAGGATGGTTTTCTCCTAGAAGCAAAAAGATGGTTCAGGGACGAGGGGGATAAAACTCTCAGGCTGAATTATCCGCTTGATGAAAATAGCGTGGTTTTCGATCTGGGTGGGTACCAGGGAGATTTTGCGGCCGAAATTTATGAAAAATATGGTTGCAGCGTTTATATTTTTGAGCCTGTCAAGGCATTTTACGATAAGTGTGTCGTGCGTTTTGCCGATACGCCAAAAGTGAAATGCTTTCATTATGGGCTTTCTTCGTCCGATGGTTGGCTTGATATTTCCCTTGCGGAAAATGCATCAAGCTTTTCCTCGCCATTGGCCAAAGGTAATACAGAGCGTGTTGAAGTTCGTTCTATCGCTCCGTGCATCAAGGCGTTGGAAGTAGACAAAATCGATCTCATCAAAATAAATATCGAAGGAGGCGAGTACGATGTGTTACCAGCGCTCATTGCCTCTGGTGACATTGGTCGAATTGAGAACGTTCAAGTTCAATTCCATAATTTTGTTGCGGGCGCCGAGAGCAAGAGAGATGCCCTGCGCAAGGATTTGGAAAAAACCCATGACGAAACATGGTGTTATGAGTTTGTCTGGGAGAGCTGGAAGAAAAAGAATAATTCTTTTTCCTGATTTTATGTCTTCGCGAAGTGGTGAAAGTGTATCGAGCATCGAGAGTGCTGGCGATGTAATTTTGGCTTCTGGAGACTACCGTCAAGGCGGTAGTCATTAACTCAGAGTTTAAGCCTGATTTGTTGCTGGCCAATCAAGGCTGACTTGTTCAGGCTTGTATTATGCTACGCTCACCCCAATTCGGCCTTGAAAATTTCACCGACGGTTTCAAGGATGCTCAATGTGAAACAAAGGAAAGCTAACATGATTATTTCCAATATCATTGGCGGCCTTGGAAACCAAATGTTTCAATATGCAATGGCTCGAGCCCTGTCTCTTGAACTTGATGCTGAATTGTTGCTCGATGTTTCGTCATTTGACTCCTATTCTCTGCATCAGGGGTTCGAGCTGGGCCGGGTCTTCAAAGTTAAAAACTCCTTGGCAAGAATAGAGGATGTCAAGAGCGTGCTCGGTTGGCAGCAAATTCCTTTGTTCAAACGAGCGTTGAAACGCTCACAGCTATCCTGGTTGCGAAAGAAAAGCTTGGCAATTGAACCGTTCTTCCAGTATTGGGAGGGCGTTGATTCTCTTCCGAAAAATTGCTACTTGTCTGGCTACTGGCAAAGTGAGCGGTATTTCAAGAAATACTCTGCAGTCATTCGGGATGATTTTTCTTTTGATTTTAAGATGTCAAAAGAAAACGAATGTTTTTCTGAAAAGATTCGTCAGTCAAATTCTGTGAGCATTCACGTTAGGCGTGGAGACTATGTAAATAATTCTGTCTATGCTGCGTGCTCCCTAGAGTATTATAGGGCGGCGATTGCGCATGTTTTGGAAAATTCGGATAGGCCGGTATTTTTTGTCTTCTCTGATGATATTGAGTGGGTGAGGAACAATCTGGAATTTGAGAGTGAGCATTACTATATCGATCACAACAAGGCTGGCGAAAGCTATAATGACATGCGTCTCATGAGTTACTGCAAGCATCATGTCATAGCCAATAGCTCTTTCAGTTGGTGGGGGGCATGGCTCAACCCGAGCAGTCAAAAAATAGTGATAGCCCCCAGGCAGTGGTTTACTGACGGTACGAATACCACAGACTTGATCCCCGCCGAGTGGACAGTTCTATGAGCACTTCAAATGCTTCCGGGAAAAGCACACTGGTAATAGGCGGCGGTGGCTATATCGGCGCCTACCTCGTACCTCAGCTTCTGGCCACGGGCAGGCGCGTCACTGTCCTCGGGAGACGTGCTCAGCCACGATTTGCGCTTGCGCAGGATGCTACTTATGTGTGCGGTGATTTTGGTCAGCAGACGCTGATATGTGACCTGCTCGATACCCATCAGGAAGTCATACACCTGGCATACGCAACGGTTCCAAACACTTCCTTTGAAAACCCTCTGGCCGATCTCCTGCAGAACTTGCCACCGACCGTGCAACTTTTTACCGAAGCTGCAAGGCGTTCCATCAAGCTTGTGCTGATTTCATCGGGGGGGACGGTATACGGAGAGGCGCAGTCCGTGCCGATAGGGGAAGAGCATCCCGCCAACCCGATTTCGCCCTATGGTGTGACAAAGCTGACACTGGAGAATTACGCCTATCTGTATGCGAAGACACATGGTTTGCAGTTCGTGTGCGTTCGCCCCGCCAATGCCTATGGTGTGGGACAGCGGCCGTTCATTGGTCAAGGCTTTATTTCTACTGCAATAGCTTCCGCGATCAAGGGGTTGCCGATAAAGGTGTTTGGTGAAACCGGCTCTATTCGGGATTACTTGTACATCTCCGATGTTGCTTCGGGCATAGTCAGTGCCCTTGAGCTTGGCAAGGCCTCAGAGTGTTATAATCTGGGGTCCTCCATCGGCTCGACCAACATGGATATCGTCAATCACATCCGGCCGTTGATGCAGCAAATCAACTGCGAGGTTGATGTCGAACACCAGGCCGAGCGGGTCTTCGATGTGAAAAAAAATGTGCTTGATAGCTCGAAGTTGACACAAGACACCGGTTGGCAGGCAAAGACAAGCCTTATTGATGGCCTCGTTGCCACACGTGACTGGTTGTGGAGTAGTAGAAATGAATTCTAGCGTTCAGGCAGATACCCTGAGTGGCAAGGAGAAGCCTCTGATCTCTGTAGTACTTCCTGTTTACAATGGGGAGTCTTTTCTTGTCGAGGCTGTCGACTCCATTCTGGCTCAGTCTGTTACGGACTTTGAACTCATTGTGATGGACGATGGCTCCAGTGATGGTTCTCTGGAAATACTCAGGAAGTATGAACAGAAAGACCCCAGGGTCAGAGTTTTTACTCAGAAGAACCAGGGGCTGACCAGCACTCTGAATAGAGCACTGGAACTCGCAGAAGGCAAATGGATTGCGAGAATGGATCAGGACGATATTGCGTTGCCCTTCAGGTTCGAAAGGCAACTCGACTACCTGGCGCATTCCAAGGCTGATCTCGTTGGTAGCTGGGTGAAGCGCTTCGGTTCCTCTGATCAACGTACGGTCAGGCTTCCAGAGTCGGAGGCGGCGATAAGAATGGAAATGCTATTCGGTTCTCCATTCGCCCACCCGACCGTGATGATGTCTGCAGAGTTGGCAAGACAGCTTCGTTATGACACCACCTGTGACAAGGCTGAAGATTATGACCTTTGGGTCAGGGCAGCCATTGCGGGATGGCGGATGGCTAACGTCCCGGAGGTATTGCTGCTCTACAGGGTTCATCCTGCGCAAATCTCCACGGCAGCTTCGAACCGCCAGATGCTCCTGTCGCAGGGGATAAAGCAACGGTACTGGGAGTATGTGTTCGAGTCTTGGGGTAAGGATAAATCCTCTATCCAGTCGGTGGTCGCAGTGCGCAGCCCTGGTTTGAAGGTCGACGTCGATACAATGGATACGGCCTTGAGATATGTCCTGCAGAACTGCGAGGGCGAAGCGAAGTCGATCGTGCTCAGTCATGCATTGCGCATTTACTTCAGGATCGCTGCCGATTGTCCTGGCGTCGCTTCTCGGTGGAAAAGGCTGAGCGAAGGGCATGTGGGCAAGGCATCATTCAGAACGTTGCTTACCCTACGCTTGCTGCGCCTGTTCAGGGTGCGACCTGATGGGAAGCTTTTCAATAGCTTGAGGCATTGGCTGATAGCCTTGTTTTATCGCTGAATGGCAATTACCTGCGACGTGAGGCTCAAGTCAGCATCCGTATGTTCAGTCGTCTGGCTGGGCTAATTATCTAGTGCCTAGGCCCGGTTGGTAGCGCCTTAGGCTTTGCCCTTTTTCGATGGAAAGAGGGACAGCCCATGGAGAGCCTCCAGCAGGACCCGGCCAGCACGGCGCGCACGGCAGTGTTGCCGGCGCCCGACAGCGTGCTGCTCAAGCGTTTCGAAGAGCGACTATTCAAGTACCTTGCCGCTTCGCGGCATCCCAGCCTGTCGCTCAACCGACTCCAGGCGGCGCTGACTCGCGCTCTCGAGAGTCAGCACGAACTCGGGCGACTGCTGGAGCGGGCGCCGCAGATTGGCACGGTGCTTGGGCAACGGCTGCGCGAGGCCTTCGGCCACGACCCGCGGCGCCTGCTGTTCAGCGTTCCTGCCGGCATGGGCAGTGAGCAGCCGGAACGCAGCCTGGTGCAGGTCGCCCTGTCGATGTTGCGCAATCCATTCCTGTCCCTGGAAGCGGGGACCCGGCTGACGCTGGCCGGCGAGCCGGACAGCCCACTGGCACTGACCCCCGATCAGGCCCTGGTACGTCTCAAGACCTTGGGGCTGGCTTCCAGCATCGCCGCCAGCCTGCACGACTACTGGCAGCAGCCGGCACAGGGCAGCAGCGTTTCCCGTCGGGAGCGACTGGTCGAGCTGCACAAGCGGCTGTTTCACGACAAGGGGCTGCTGGCCCATGGCCTCGGCGTGCTGTCCGCCACGGCAACCGCGATGCTGATGGGGCTGCTGGATGCACCGTCTGCCCAGGCCCGGGCACTGGCCGGCGCTCGCTGGGCAAAGCTGGCGGTGTCGGAGCTGGCCTGGCCGGGTGTCGGTCAGGCCGCACCACTGCTCGGTGGTGCCCTGCACCTGTGGAGTTCAGGCAGCGACACTCTTGGTCGGCGGGTGGTTTACGTGCCGGGGGTGGCCGAGGAGTTCTTCGAGTTCACCAGCATGGCCGAACTGCAGCGCGAACTGCCCAGGCACCTCAATGCGCCGGGCAATTATTCGGCCTGGCAGTTGCTGCCCCTGCAGGAGCGTCATCATCTTTTTGGCCAGACGGATCGTGCGGCCCTGCCTTATGGCTTCCTGGAATGTCCGCCACTGGCCGACGATGCCCTGGCCCACAGCGCTTTGGCTCGGCTGGATACGCAACTGGCCAGCGAATGGGCTGCCGCGTTGTCGCTCAATGTAGCCTACCTGTTGCCGCAGTTGTCGACAGACGCCGTACGCCTGGCGCCCTTGCAGGCCGTGGAGGTCGTGCAGCAGAGCCGGGGCGCCCTGGCCCGCCTGCCGGCGATTCGGCCGCTGCTCGCGCGCCTGCTGCGCAGTGATGAGCGGCACAGGATGCTGGCGATCACCTTTGGCAGTCTGTCCGACGGCATTCCCCAGCGCCTGCGGCAAGGCAAGGTGCGCGAACAGGAACGCGGCCTGCTCAAGCTGCTTGAGCCAACGGCCGTGGCGGTACCCAAGGTCCTGCTGGACGATCATGAGCCGTGGCAGCAGCAGGTGGCCCGTGTCCGGGAACTGCTGCGCGACCGCGACGGCTATGCCCGGGCGTCCTTCTGGAGCGATAGGGACGAGCAGGGCGTCGAGCTGAGCGACCGGCTGCTCGATGGCCGCTGCCAGGCCCTGTTGCACGAGGCGCGGATGCAGCGGCAACTCGGGCTGCTCCAACAGCCGGAGCTGGAGCGTCTGCTCGATGTGCTGCCGGGCACGTCGCGAGCGGCGCTCGACACCCGGGTGGCGAGCATCGCCGTGGGGGCTGAGGATTCTTCCTGGACGCTGACCGGGGCCTGTGTCATCAGCACCCAGCAGGCCCTGGCGGATCCGCAACTGAACACTGCGGCATTGCTGTTCGTGCCCGGTCGGCTGGGCGGACTGGCGGTCTTCGTCAGCCTCGAAAACCTGTCGCAACAGCTGGGCCAGACCCTGCTCGACCCGGAATGCGAAACCCTTTGGCCGCTGATTGCCCGGGACCGGCGCGGCGCCCTGCGCGACGGGTTGCGTCAACTGGCGCCAGGGGAGCCGGTGCCTGTGCATTACCGAGCCATCCCGGCGGATGCCTTGTGGCAGGGGTTGCGACAGCAGATCCAGGAGCACCTGCGGATCTGCCGGGCGATCGAAGGCGGCCTGCGGCCGTTCTCGGAAATCGGCGATGCCCGCAGCTCCCTGCAGATGCTCGCCCATGAACTGCAGCAGAGCCTGGGCGTGCCGGAACACGACGCCCGTGAGCGGGCGCTGGAGAACGTCGCCGCCCTGCAACTGACGGCCGCGCAGGCTCGTGAGCTGCCCGCCTGGCTGGCGCAGGCGGCGTTCGGCAGGCGCCAGCAGTACGCCCGCCTGCTGAGGTCCTATCAGTTGAGCGCGCAGGCCCTGGCCCAGCGCCTGGAGCAGCGTCTGCCGGACCTGGACGATTTCGCCCGCGGCAAGATCGTCGAGCGGCTCAGGCGGGACGGCTTTCATCCGGGACTGGAGATCGACAAGCCGCTGTTCGACCTGCCCGACAGCGTCGAACGGGTGTGGGTCGGGCATCCCGAGAACCCGGTCGGTGGGGCCGGCCCGAAGACGCAGGTCAGCGAGCAGCGGCGCCGCTACAGCTTCCTGCAACTGGCCCTGGAGAACCTCGACCCGCAAGCTCCCGCTACCCGCCTGCGGCTGCAGCAGGGACGGATACTGGACCCTGCCTGGCAGCAGCGCCTGACACCTGACTACCTGATCTCGACCATCTCCACCCTGGACCTGGGCGGACAATACGACACATTGATCCAGCGGGCTTTCTACAGTGTCGACGATCCCCGCAACGAAGCCGTGCCGGTCTTCGAGCGGGCGCTGCTCGATCGACTGGTTCGCCAACGGGCCCGGTTGGAATTGTTCAGTGCCCGGCAACAGGGGCTTGGCGAGCAGGCCGCGCAGCTGTTCGAGCGAGCCCTGGGCGACCGACCTGTCAGCGCCTCGCGCCACGATACTGCGACACCGGAGCTGTACTTTGTCACCTTCGCCGGTCGGGCCTTCGCCAAGGCCCGGCATGTCGGCAATGCCGTGGCGATCCGCGACCGGGTTTCCAACCTGACCCTGGTCTACCTGCCAGGGGCGCCCCATGCCCAGGTGCTGACCGAGTACCCGGATCTGCAGGCGGCCCAGCGGGCGTTGGTCGACAGCGGGCAGGCGCTGCAGCGTGTGGACGATATCGCGCAGCGGCTGGCGGTGGGCTGGGCGGAACAAGTCATCGCGGAGTATCCCTCCGAACCGATGCCGGCAGCGGCCTGCCCGCAAGCGGGGCCCGCGCCGGCTGCGCTGACCGAGCCGCTGTTGACCGTCAGGCCTGGCTGGCTGTTCAAGGTCATTAAGAGCTGGTGGAACAGCGAGGTGGAGCAGCCCTTTCCGGGGCCCGAGGCGCTGAAGCAGGAGGTCCGGCACGAGATCGGACAGAACCCCGGGCACTGGCTGCGCCTGGAGCGGACCCCACGCTCGGACCTGGCGCTGATCCTCGGCCACGCCATTGTGCTACGGGCGCAACAGCGGGCCAGGGTCGTGTCGAACTCCAGCCGGCAACTGGCGCAGCAGCGCGAGGTGCACGAGCGTGAGCAGCGTTGGGCCTACTGGCTGAGGGTGTTGTCGGTGGTGCCGGTCGCCAGTATCGCCGTCAATATCCGGGAAAGTGCGGTGGCCTTGCGTCAGTTCCATCGCAGTGGCGATCCGCGCGATGCGTTCGAACTGTTCAAGGCGGTGCACATGACCCTCATCGATGTCGCCCCGATGGTCTTTCCGCTGGCCGCGGGCGCCCGGCCGGCACGGGCCGCCCTCGGGAGCTGGGCACGGGCGGCGCTGAAAAGCATCAGCCGTCGGCGCACGCTGTATGAAAAGGGCGCGGCGGCCCTGAAAAGACTCGATGCGGGCCGCCATCCCGCACCGGTACTCCCGGGCTATGCGGCGAGCATCCCCGGCGAGGATGGGGTGCTCCTGCACGGCCCGACCAACGCCGGCAGCCAGGTGAAAAACGGCGTGCAGTTCATCAGCGACGGCGTGCATCGCTATGAGGTCTACCGGCCCAAGGGTGAGCAGGCCCTGCGCCTGAAGAAGACGGCCGCCCAGCCGAACGAGTTGATCCTGTACATCCGCGAGTCGGGCGAGCACCTGCTGCGTGCCGACGCCCCCGAGCCGCAACCGGGCCCCAGCCGTGGTCCTTTCCATCGGCCCTGGGAAGCGAGGCCCGCGCCGCCGCCCGCACCTGCCCCGATATTGCGCCCGGAGTGGATGAGCCGTCGACCGGCCGCGCCAGCCGCGTCCTGGAAGCACTGGGGCCTGACACTGGCCGAGGACGAAGTCGTCGAACTGCCGACAGGCCAGCACCTGTACCGACGGCGGGGCAGCGATGCCCGCCTGTTGAAACTCGACGATCGTTTTTTCGAACTGCTGGCCGATGGCTCGGATATCGAGCCCGAGATCGTTTTCATAAGGCGCCCCGGTCCATTGGCCGACCTGGCGCTGAGCGACTTCGAACATTGGTGGTCCCACCTGGACCAGCAGCCGATCCCGGTGAGTTTCGACCCACGAACCGGGGTCTGGACGCCACGCGCGCCCTTGTTCGACGCCCCCGGGCGAGAGTTGCTCGCCCCCCTTACCGGGCGCATGACCACGGAAAGCCGGGCCCGTACGCTCAATCGGCTGATCGAGCGTTCCGAGACCGGCGGCAACCCGACGGTCACCGCCAGCCGCATGGTCGCGCTCAAGCGTACGCTGGAGACTTGGGGGACGCGGGGGGTGGACCTGCATGTGCTGTTCCGGGAGTTGGAAGGCCGATCTGCCCGGCGGTTCTTCCGTATCGGTCTACCGGATGGGGAGGCTGGCTTTTCCCGGCTGGATTTCGAGCCCGCCCACGTGATCAATCCGCACTTTTTCGAGGTTGGGGGGCGGCACCGGGTGATGGACTTGTCCCTGCACACCGAGCGTGCCGTGAAAGACGTCCTGCTGCGCCATGGTTTCGTGGTCAACGAGATACCCAAGGGCCGTTCCTTCCTCTCGGTCAACCTCGACTGCACCCACCCCGGTTCCGAGCACCGTTACCTGCTCCTGCTCAAGTGGACCCGGACCGAAGCCCTGGAATTGTTCCGTTCCCGGGGCGCGCCGGTACAACTGACGGATGACTGGTTGCGCCGGTTGGTCGACAGCCGCTCGATCAGCCACAGCGACCGGCTGCAACCGGCCAGGGCGGCGCTGGAGCAGGGACGGCTGGTGAAGCTGGTCGCCGGTTTGCAGCGGGTGCCGGATTCGCAGCGGATCGTGGTGTTCTTTATTCGGGTCGCCTAGACGGCTGATCGCTGACGGTACCCGAAAACAAAAATGCCCCGGATCGACGATCCAGGGCATTTTCGGAAGATGGCGCACTCGGCGGGATTCGAACCCACGACCCCTGCCTTCGGAGGGCAGTACTCTATCCAGCTGAGCTACGAGTGCTTGTGCGGGCGCCATCATACCTATCTCGGCCTTGGGCGTCCACGGTGGTTTTCAGCCGTCGACCTTATCCTGTCTCGGCGGCTCATTTTCCTGCACGCCAGTGGCACGGATTCCCCGGCAGGGCGCTTTCTGGCGCTTTGGCGCAACTGATCTATCGTTCTCCTGCTACGGGTTCGCCGAGCGTTTTCCTCGTTGTCGTCACTTCCAGGAGAGAGGCATGTCCACCGTCAACCCGCAAATCACCGACGCGGTCACCCAGTCGAACGTCCAGGTCGTCGGCAGCGCGCCCGCCACCGCGATCGCTTCGCTCTGCCAGGTCAGCAGCCACGCGGTCAGCCTGGCCCTGCAGAACGCGGTCAGCCAGCAGCAGGCGCTGAACATCATCGGCAATGCCACGGTGGCGTCCGCCGTGCAGCAGATTCTCGCGGTAGGAGGGCGCTCATGAGCAGCGAGGCCCAGGCTGGCGACCAGCAACACTCGGCGCAGGATCCGGCGGCAACGGCATCGGCGCTGTTGGGAGAACTCAACGAACAGTTGCTCAAGCAGGCCGCCGCCGGCATCGGCAACGAGGCCCTGAACCGGCAGATCGTCGAGGCGGTGAACCTGATCAATGCCCAGTTGATGGCCCAGGTGCCGGCGCTGTCGGCACTGGGTCCGGAGTTGCTGACCCGCCAGGCCAGCGGCCTGGTCGCGCAGTCGGCGGCCAGCTACTTCGACGGGGTCACCAAGCTGGCCCTGGCTTCCCAGGGGGTATTGCTAAGGCAGATGACCGAGAGCATTCTCAAGGATGATCTCGATGCGGCCAACGAAAGCGCCCTGGGCGCGCTCAACACTCACCTGTTGGTCAGTGGCGCCGCCGCAGTGGCCGCGGCCACCGGGGTACTGGACGCCGAGGCGGTGACCGGGGCGATCGAGCGCATCGATCAGAGCATTGCCCGCTTCAGCGCGCATCTTTCCGAACGCACGTCTTCCGAGTGAACGACATTCGCAACAGGCCCTATCGTCCAGCACAAGGAGTCAGATCATGACCGAAGTGAACCCGCAGATCACGGATGCCGTCACCCAGTCGAACGTCCAGACCGTGGCCGAAGCACCCGCCATGGCCCTGGGCAGCCTCTACCAGTCCATGGCCCATTCCACCGGCATCCTGTTCGAGAATGCGGTGAGTACCCAGCAACAGCAGAACACCCTGGCCCAGGCGGCCGCCACCCAGGGTGTGATGCAGATCTACAGCCTGGACACGACCGCGGCCGCCGGTGCCACCGAGAAAATCGCGCAGGCCGGGGTTTCCGACAACCTCACCAGCCTGCTGACCGTGCTGAAGTCCTTCCAGTCCAAGTGATTGTCTGGCGGGCCCCGTGCTGCCAGGCGCAGCGCCGGGCCCGAGGTGACGTTGATCAGAAAAATCCCCGCCGGTGGTCTATTCTCGTTCTTTTTTTCGAACAGACTATTGTCCTTTGACCCCATTGCTCCTAGGATTCGTTTGAGATTTCAAACGCTCCTGTCTGGGTGCTGAACCGCACATCGATCGCATGTGCGCTATTTATGTGCTTCGGCCCGGTGAATGAATTTCCTGACGGCAGCCCCCAAGGCGCCTTTCTACAATCAATAATTCGCTCCGCGCGTGCGCGGTGCTGTTAAGGAAAGCCTACATGCAGCTCAAAGATACCCAGTTGTTCCGCCAGCAAGCCTTCATCAACGGGGCATGGGCCGACGCGGACAATGGTCAGACGATCAAGGTCAACAACCCGGCCACGGGCGAAATCCTGGGTACCGTGCCGAAGATGGGCGCCGCCGAAACCCGCCGTGCCATCGAGGCTGCCGACAAGGCCCTGCCGGCCTGGCGTGCCCTGACCGCCAAGGAGCGTTCCAACAAGCTGCGCCGCTGGTTCGAACTGATGATCGAGAACCAGGACGACCTGGCCCGCCTGATGACCCTCGAACAGGGCAAGCCGCTGGCCGAAGCCAAGGGCGAAATCGCCTACGCCGCCTCCTTCATCGAGTGGTTCGCCGAAGAAGCCAAGCGCGTCTATGGCGACGTGATCCCCGGCCACCAGCCGGACAAGCGCCTGATCGTGATCAAGCAGCCGATCGGCGTCACCGCCGCGATCACCCCGTGGAACTTCCCGGCCGCGATGATCACCCGCAAGGCCGGCCCGGCCCTGGCCGCCGGTTGCACCATGGTGCTCAAGCCCGCATCGCAGACCCCGTTCTCGGCCCTGGCCCTGGCTGAGCTGGCCCAGCGCGCCGGCATTCCGCAAGGCGTGTTCAGCGTGGTCACCGGCAGCGCCGGCGAAGTCGGCGGCGAACTGACCGGCAACCCGATCGTGCGCAAGCTGTCCTTCACCGGTTCGACCGAAATCGGTCGCCAACTGATGGCCGAATGTGCCCAGGACATCAAGAAGGTGTCCCTGGAGCTGGGCGGCAACGCCCCCTTCATCGTGTTCGACGACGCCGACCTGGACAAGGCGGTCGAGGGCGCGATCATCTCCAAGTACCGCAACAACGGCCAGACCTGCGTCTGCGCCAACCGCCTGTACGTGCAGGAAGGTGTCTACGATGCCTTCGCCGAGAAACTGAAGGCGGCGGTGGCCAAGCTGAAGATCGGCAACGGCCTGGAAGAAGGCACCACCACCGGTCCGCTGATCGACGAGAAGGCCGTGGCCAAGGTCAAGGAGCACATCGCCGACGCCTTGAGCAAAGGTGCTACCGTGCTGACCGGCGGCAACGCGATGGAAGGCAACTTCTTCGAGCCGACCGTGCTGGTCAACGTGCCGAACAACGCCGCCGTGGCCAAGGAAGAAACCTTCGGTCCGCTGGCACCGCTGTTCCGCTTCAAGGACGAGGCCGACGTCATCGCGATGTCCAACGACACCGAGTTCGGCCTGGCTTCCTACTTCTACGCTCGTGACCTGGGCCGTGTGTTCCGCGTGGCCGAGGCCCTGGAGTACGGCATGGTCGGCGTCAACACCGGGCTGATCTCCAACGAAGTCGCGCCGTTCGGCGGTATCAAGGCCTCTGGCCTGGGCCGCGAAGGTTCCAAGTACGGCATCGAAGACTACCTGGAAATCAAATACCTCTGCCTGGGCGTCTAACCCGGTCGGATGCTTCGGCGACAGGGGCACGAGAGCGCTGCTCCTGTCGCGTTTCAAACGTCACTTCAATGTGGCCGGAACCCTGTGCCAGTCGATCATCGTATGCTGGTGCAGTGCTCTCCCTGCCGCGTCATCCTTGAACCACGCCGCCCGATGAGCGGTGAATGAGGACAATATGAGCAAGACCAACGAATCCCTGATGCAACGCCGCCAGGCCGCCGTTCCACGCGGCGTCGGCCAGATCCACCCGATCTTCGCCGACTCGGCGAAGAACGCCACGGTGACTGACGTCGAAGGCCGCGAGTTCATCGACTTCGCTGGCGGTATCGCCGTACTGAACACCGGTCACGTGCACCCGAAAATCATCGCCGCGGTGACCGAGCAACTGAACAAGCTGACCCACACCTGCTTCCAGGTCCTGGCCTACGAGCCATACGTGGAACTGTGCGAGAAAGTGAACGCCCGCGTTCCAGGCGACTTCGCCAAGAAAACCCTGCTGGTCACCACCGGTTCCGAAGCCGTCGAGAACGCCGTGAAGATCGCCCGTGCCGCCACTGGCCGCGCTGGCGTGATCGCCTTCACCGGCGCCTACCACGGCCGTACCATGATGACCCTGGGCCTGACCGGCAAGGTCGTGCCCTACTCGGCCGGCATGGGCCTGATGCCAGGCGGCATCTTCCGCGCGCTGTACCCGAACGAACTGCACGGCGTGAGCATTGACGATTCCATCGCCAGCATCGAGCGCATCTTCAAGAACGACGCCGAGCCACGTGACATCGCCGCGATCATCATCGAGCCGGTACAGGGCGAAGGCGGTTTCTACGTTGCGCCCAAAGAGTTCATGAAGCGCCTGCGTGCCCTGTGCGACCAGCACGGCATCCTGCTGATCGCCGACGAAGTGCAGACCGGCGCCGGTCGTACCGGTACCTTCTTCGCCATGGAGCAGATGGGCGTCGCGCCTGACCTGACCACCTTCGCCAAGTCCATCGCCGGCGGCTTCCCGTTGGCCGGCGTGTGCGGCAAGGCCGAGTACATGGACGCCATCGCTCCAGGCGGCCTGGGCGGCACCTACGCCGGTAGCCCGATCGCCTGCGCCGCTGCCCTGGCCGTGATGGAAGTGTTCGAGGAGGAGCAGCTGCTGGACCGCAGCAAGTCGGTCGGCGAGCGCCTGGTGGCCGGTCTGAAGAAAATCCAGGCCAAGTACCCGGTGATCGGTGATGTGCGTGCCCTGGGCGCGATGATCGCGGTCGAGCTGTTCGACGACGGCGACACCCACAAGCCGAACGCGGCAGCCGTGGCGCAGATCGTCGCCAAGGCCCGTGACAAGGGCCTGATCCTGCTGTCCTGCGGCACCTACGGCAACGTCCTGCGCGTGCTGGTTCCGCTGACCTCGCCGGACGAGCAACTGGACAAGGGCCTGGCGATCATCGAAGAGTGCTTCGCTGAACTCTGAGCCGGGTGATGGGCTGGACAAAAAGACCCGCTTCGGCGGGTTTTTTTGTGTCACGACGGCCGGTTGCGGGGGCTGGCGGTTGTACCTGCCGGTAAGTTTTGACTAATGTGTCAGGACTGCCCTCGGAGAGTGCAAGATGAGTGCCTTGGATTTACCCGCTGTACCCCGTGTGTTGATTGCCGAGGCGGACCCTTGGGCGCGGGATCTGTTGAAACAGGTATTGCTGACCGTGCGCTGCGACGCACAACTGGCCCTTTGCGCCAACGGCCAGGACGCCCTGCAGCAACTCACCGAGCAAGCCTTCGACCTGGTGATTGCCGACCGCGAGTTGCCGGGGGTCGATGGCCTGAGCCTGCTGTACAGCATGCGCCAGAAAAAACGTTCTCCCCTGTTGCCGTTCATTCTGATCAGTTCGCGCAGCGACGTTGCCAGCGTCCGCGAGGCCCTGCCGCTGCAACCCACCGCCTACCTGACCAAGCCGCTGAATGTCGATGGCCTGACCCAGCGCCTGCAGGATCTGCTGCTCGATGCCGGGCAGAGCGTCTTCTGCGAAGTGCCGGCCCTGGCGCCGGGCATGGACCTGAGGACCTTCCTCGAACGCCGCCGCGAGCAATCGGACGGCGCACCGCTGATGGCCGACGTGCAGGTCGCGGTGAAACGCAGCCTCAACCCCCACGGCCTCGACCTGAAGCAGCTGGAGCAGGAAATCGGCACCGACCCGCAGATCACTGCGGTGCTGATCGCCGCCGCCAACAGCGCGGCGCAGCATCACGGCAGCGCCGTGCAGACCCTGGCCCAGGCCCTGCAGCGCCTCGGTTCGGCGCAAAGCATGAACCTGATCCTCGGCCTGAGCCTCAAGCGCAGCGCCAAGCTCAGCGATGCCGCGCTGGCCGATTACGCCGAGCGCTACTGGCAATTGTCGCTGCATACCGCCGAGTACGGCCGGACCCTGGCGCGGATGTTCGATCTGGACCAGGAACGCTGTTATTGCGCCGGGCTGCTGCATCGCCTGGGCGACCTGGCCCTGTTGCGTTGCCTGCAGGAATGGCGGCAGGCGGGCGGCGAGCTGGATGACGAGCAGATCGGCGAGTCGCTGTTCGCGCTGGGCGCCAGCTACGGTTCGGCGCTGCGCACCCGCTGGCGCCTGCCGCTGGAGCTGCGCGAGCTGATTGCGGCGGTCTACCAGCTCGGTGGCGGGGTGTATTCCCGCGAGGCGCTGTCGATGAACCTGGCGGCCCAGCTGGCGCACCTGACGCCCAGCCAGAGTATCGAGGACGTGGCCAGGAGCCGTGCCGCCAGGCTGCTCAAGATCGGCCTGGCGGACCTGACGCGACTGCGCAAGAACTGACCGGCCCTCGTGCAGCCCTCCGAACCTGTGGGCGCCGGGTCTAGGCCAGCACGATCTGGTTCTTGCCCTGACGCTTGGCCCGGTACATCGCCCCGTCGGCCCGGGCGAACAGGCTGTCGAGCAATTGATCCTCTGCGGTCAGGTTGGTCAGCCCCTGGCTGACGGTGGTGCCGAAGTTTTCCCCGTCGTGGTTGAACGCCAGGCGCTGAATCTCCCGCTGCAGGCGCTCGGCGATCGCCATGGCCATGTCCGGGGCGCAGCCGGGCAGCAGGGCGGCGAACTCCTCGCCGCCGATCCGCCCGAACAGGTCGCCGCTGCGCAACGCCGCACGGCCGGTCTCGGCGATTCGCTGCAACACCTGGTCGCCCGCCGGGTGGCCGTAGGTGTCGTTGATCAGCTTGAAATCATCGATATCCAGCAGCAGGAACGCCAGCGGCGAACCCTGCAGCCGGGCTTGCTCGAACTCGCGATGGGCACATTCGAAGAAGTGTCGGCGGTTGCTGCTGCCGGTCAGCACGTCGGTGGTGGCCAGGCGCTGCAATTCGTCTTCCAGGACCTTCTTCTCGGTGATGTCCTCGGCGATCCCGACCACGATCACCCGCTGGCCCGGTTCGGCGTGACGGCTGATGAAGCACTTGTCGCTGAGCCAGCGGATTTCGCCGTCGGCGCGGATGATGCGGTATTCGCGGTCTTCCACCGCGCCTTTCTCCAGCACCTCGGCCAGGCTGCGCTCGGCGTGGTCGAGGTCGTCAGGGTAGATGCTGTTGCGCCATTCGTCGTAGTCGGCCAGCAACAGCCCGGCCGAACGGCCGAAGATGCGCTCGTAGGCCGGGCTGACATAGAGCATTTGCCGCGCCTCCCAGTCGAAGGCCCAGAGCACCGCGTTGACGCTGACCAGCAGGGAGCTGAACAACTGTTCGCGCTCGCTCAGGCGCGCGACCTCGCCTTGCGCATGGACCAGCGCAAGCAGGGTTTCAGCGGCCTCCGGCCACTGTTGGAGCAAGGACGGTTGCGGTTTTTTTATCACCATCGGCACACATCTCAGAAGGTGGGCCGCGCCGCTTTCAGGCACGACGACACTGACAATCCGCCTGTCTGGCGAAGTGCATTTGAGATAGAGGAATGGTCGCTAAGTTCCGAACGACGCGCCTCGAAGCGAGGCGCGCCGATCAGCGGTGTCAGGCGGCGCTGGGGCGCAGCGAGTAGGTTTTCAGCTGGTTGGCGAATTCGCGCAGCGACTGGATGCCGCTGGCCTCGGCCTCGTGCACCCAGTCCTTGATCGCCGCGAGCATGTCGTGGCCATTCGAGCTGGTCTTGACCCAGATCTGTTGCAGGGCCAGGCGTTTCTCGTAAATTACCTTGAGCGCTTGGCTGTGCTCCAGCATGCCTTGGATGCGCAACTGGTGCTTGTCGCTGAGCAGGCTGGTTTCCCGCGACAGCAGGCGCTTGGCCCGGTGGAATTTCTGGCGTACCGAATGATCGACCTTGGCCAGTTCCTGTTTCACCAGCGGGCCGATCACCAGCTTGCGGTACTGGGCCATGATCTGGAAGCGGTTGTTGAGGATCGCCATGGCGGTGTCCATGTCCAGGTGGCCCTTGCCCTCGACCCGATGGGCGATCGGCGCGACACGCTGTACCTTGGCCAGTCGCAGCAGGCAAAAGACCTTGATCCAGGCCCAGCCCAGGTCGAACTCCCATTTTTTCACCGAGAGCTTGGCCGAGTTGGGGTAGGTGTGGTGGTTGTTGTGCAGTTCCTCGCCGCCGATCAGGATGCCCCAGGGCACCAGGTTGGTGGCGGCGTCGCGGCATTCGAAGTTGCGATAGCCGACGGCATGGCCCAGGCCGTTGATCACGCCGGCGGCCCAGAACGGGATCCAGATCATCTGGATCGCCCAGATGGTGATGCCGATGGCGCCGAACAGCAGCAGGTCGATGAGGCCCATCAGGGCTACGCCCAGCAGCTTGTAGCGGCTGTAGAGGTTGCGTTCGATCCAGTCGTCCGGGCAGTTCTTGCCGTAGATGCGCAGGGTCTCGGCGTTGCCCGCCTCGGCCCGGTACAGTTCGGCACCGGTGCGCAGCACGGTGGAGAGGCCGAGGATCACCGGACTGTGGGGATCGTCGACGGTTTCACATTTTGCGTGATGTTTACGGTGGATCGCGGTCCACTCGCGGGTATTCTGTGCCGTGGTCAGCCACAGCCAGAAACGGAAGAAGTGCTTGAGACCGCCGTTGAGTTCCAGGGAGCGGTGGGCCGAATAGCGGTGCAGGTAAACCGTGACGCCGACAATCGTCACGTGGGTCATCAACAGGGTGACCGCCACCAGTTGCCAGGCTGACAGGTCAAGAAAACCGTTGTACCACATAGGCTGTATGGCCCTCGATAAAGTAAAGAACAGCAGTCGCATTATCACCGAGCCACCAGAGAAAACCAGTCGCCGTTTCAGATAAGAGTGCCGGGATGTTTCTTACTCTATAATTCCGGCCGTTTTGTAGGGCAATTTGGCATTTCTAGAGGGAATTAGCACCGCTTATGGCAAGTTCATACCGCAATGCTCTGAAGGCGGGGGTGTTGTACCTGTTGCTGTCGATCCTCTGGATCCAGCTCAGCCAGCAGCTGTTGAGCAGTTTTTTCGATGAGCCCGAGCAGTTGGTGCAGTGGCAGATCGTTCGCGGCTACCTGTGGGTCAGTGTCAGTGCGGTGCTGATTTTCCTGATCCATGCGCGCTACCAGCGGTTTGTCCAGGCCGCCCGGGAACAGCAGTCGGCGGATGCGGGCGAAGACCGCGAGCGCCTGCGCCAGGCCGCGGCGGTGTTCGACTGTACCCGCGAAGGGGTGCTGGTCTCCGACCGCGAGGGGTTGATCGTCCACGTCAACCGGGCGTTCGTCGCCATTACCGGTTATCAGGAGGCCGAGGTGCTCGGCAAGCGGCCGAGCCTGTTCAAGTCCGGGCGCCATCCGGCGGAGTTCTACCAGAAGGTCTACCAGGCCCTGGAGGCCAGCGGCGAGTGGAGCGGCGAGATCTGGAACCGGCGCAAGAGCGGGGAAATCTACCCACAGTGGCAGACCATCCGGGCCATCCGCGATGATCACGGCCAGCTCAGCCACTACGTCGCGGTGTTTTCCGATATCAGCGCGATCAAGAACTCGCAGCACGAGTTGAGCCAGCTGGCGCACTACGATCCGCTGACCGGCCTGCCCAACCGCCTGCTGTTCTCCGACCGTGCCGCCCAGGCCCTGGCCTCGGCGCAGGTGCACAAGCGCGGTTGCGCCCTGCTGCTGATCGACCTGGACCATTTCAAGATCATCAACGACAGCCTCGGCCACAACATCGGCGACCAGTTGCTCAAGGCGGTGGGCGAGCGCCTGCAGGGCCTGTTCGGCACCGGTATCAGCCTGGCGCGCCTGGGCGGCGACGAATTCGCCGTACTGGCCGAAAACTGCCCGCAGGTGGTCCAGGCCGCAGCCCTGGCCCAGCGGGTGATCGAAGGCCTCAGGGAGCCGTTCCAGCTCGAAGGCCACTCGTTGTTCATCAATGCCAGTATTGGCATCAGCCTGTTCCCCAGCGATGCGCTGAACGCCGAACAATTGCTGCGCAACGCCGATTCGGCGCTGTTCAAGGCCAAGAGCGCCGGCCGTGAGGGCTACGCGCTGTACACCGAGGAACTGACCGCCCATGCCCAGCACCGGGTGGAAATGGCCGGCGAGCTGCGCCGAGCGCTGGAGCAGGGCGAGTTGCGGGTGTACTACCAGCCGGTGCATGAGCTGCAGGGCAGCCGCCTGGTCGGGGTCGAGGCACTGGTGCGCTGGGAGCATCCGCAGCGTGGGCTGGTCTCGCCCGGCGAATTCATTCCGATCGCCGAGCGCACCGGGCTGATCGCCGAAATCGATGCCTGGGTCATGGAGCAGGCCTGCCAGCAGATGTGCCAGTGGCAGCGCGAGGGCCTGGCGTTGTCGTTCATCGCGGTGAACGTTTCCAGCCGCCTGTTCGCCCGGCGCGAACTGTACCAGCAGGTGGCGAAGGTGCTCGACGACACCGGCCTGGACCCGGCGCTGCTCGAGCTGGAAGTGACCGAAAGCGCGGTGATGGACGATCCCGAAGTGGCGCTGGAGCAATTGCACCGCCTGCGTGAACTGGGGGTGAGCCTGGCGATAGACGACTTCGGTACCGGTTATTCCTCGCTGCTGCGGCTCAAGCGCCTGCCGGTGCAGAAGCTCAAGATCGACCAGGGCTTCGTCGCCGGCCTGCCGTGGGACGAGGACGACGCGGCGATCGTTCGCGTGGTGATCGCCCTGGCGCAGAGCATGGGCATGCGGGTACATGCCGAGGGCATCGAGCAGCAGGAACAGGCGCGGTTTCTGCTCGAACAGGGCTGCGACCTGGGCCAGGGCTACTGGTTCGGCCGGCCGGTGCCGGCGCCGCGGCTCGATTGGCAGCATGCCCCGCAGATCTGCGCGACAGTCTGAGGCAGGGGGGGCGCCTGTTCGGGCGCCATCGCCAGCCCGCCGGCTCCCACCAGCTCTGCAGGCCCCTGTAGGCGCCGGGCTTGCCCGCGAACCGAGGCAAGGCTGCCATTCAACCGGATCGGCGGTGCCGATGCAGGCCTATTGGCAGGAAAGCCACGCTCCTGCACGGCGCGCAACCCTTGAGCCGGCATGCAACGGCCATCCTCTTTCGTTATCTAAATTTAGTTATATCAAAATTCTTAAATAGTATTTTTAAGAATAAATGCGCCTGTCTAAGATGGCCTCAACGCCCAAAAGCAGTGCCGCCACTGCCGCGGCAACTCTCATTTCAGGAGCACGACCATGAGCGCATCTCTGCGTAGCGTTGACGGCCAGGACGAAGCAACCATTCTGCGTGAGATCCAGAGCGCCTTGCGCGACCTGCGTTTCGGCGCGGTCGAGATCACCGTGCACAACGCCCAGGTGGTCCAGATCGAACGCAAGGAAAAATTCCGTCTGCAAAATCCCGGCAACAAGCCAAGCTGAACATCGCAACACCCTCTGAGCCATCAGAGGCCCGACTGGTCAACCGGAGGGCGCATCCATTCATGCCCCCTCCACGTAAAGACAGCAGCGTTCAGGCCCGGATGCGGGCCTGATGCGCCATAAGAAAAAAGCCGATACCTCACATTTTTTCGGGAGCTTCACCATGTCGTCGATTCGCCGTTATGCCCTGGCCGCGCTCGCCAGTGCCGTGTTTGCCGGTTCCGCCGTTGCCAAGGACTACGAACTGCTCAATGTGTCCTATGACCCGACCCGTGAGCTGTACCAGGACTACAACGCCGAATTCACCAGCTTCTGGAAGCAGGCCCACCCCGGCGACAACGTGAAGATCCAGCAGTCCCATGGTGGCTCCGGCAAACAGGCCCGTGCGGTGATCGACGGTCTTCGCGCCGACGTGGTGACCCTGGCCCTGGCCGGTGACATCGACGAAGTCGCCAAGCTCGGCAAGACCCTGCCCGAGGACTGGCAGAAGCGCCTGCCGGACGCCAGCACCCCATACACCTCGACCATCGTGTTCCTGGTGCGCAAGGGCAACCCCAAGGGCATCAAGGACTGGGGCGACCTGATCAAGAAAGACGTGTCGGTCATCACCCCGAACCCGAAAACCTCCGGCGGCGCCCGCTGGAACTTCCTCGCGGCCTGGGCCTACGGCCTGAAATCCGGTGGCAGCGAAGCCAAGGCCGAGGAATACGTGAAGGAACTGTTCAAGCACGTGCCGGTGCTGGACACCGGGGCTCGCGGCTCGACCATCACCTTCGTCAACAACGGCCAGGGCGACGTCCTGCTGGCCTGGGAAAACGAAGCCTTCCTGGCGCTGAAGGAAGACGGCGGCGCCGACAAGTTCGACATCGTCGTGCCGTCCCTGTCGATCCTCGCCGAGCCACCGGTCGCGGTGGTCGACAAGAACGCCGAGAAGAAGGGCAACACCGAGATCGCCACCGAGTACCTCAAGCACCTGTACAGCCCGGCCGGTCAGGAAATCGCCGCGAAGAACTTCTACCGTCCGCGTGACGAGAAGGTTGCCGCCAAGTACGAGAAGCAGTTCCCCAAACTGCAACTGGTGACTATCGACAAGGACTTCGGCGGCTGGAAAACTGCCCAACCGAAATTCTTCAATGACGGTGGCGTGTTCGACAAGATCTACCAGGCCCAGTGATCGGGGTCGGTAAACTGAAATAAGCCAAGCCCAGGGCCCCGGATTCCGTTCGGGGCTTTTGTGCGTCAAAACCAAGGACTTTTATGTCGCGTCGTATCTCCCCCGTCATACCCGGCTTCGGGCTGACGCTGGGCTACACCTTGGTGTACCTCAGCCTGATTGTGCTCATACCGCTGGCGGCGATGTTCGTGCATGCCGCCCAACTCACCTGGGATCAGTTCTGGAACATCATCTCGGCACCGCGGGTGATCGCGGCGTTGAAGCTGAGTTTCGGCACCGCGCTGTACGCGGCGGTCATCAATGGTGTCATCGGCACGCTGCTGGCCTGGGTGCTGGTGCGTTACACCTTCCCCGGCCGCAAGATCATCGATGCGATGGTCGACCTGCCGTTCGCCCTGCCCACCGCCGTCGCCGGTATCGCGCTGACCGCGCTGTACACCCCCACCGGGCTGGTCGGGCAGTTCGCCGCCGACCTGGGCTTCAAGATCGCCTACACCCCGCTGGGCATCACCCTGGCGCTGACCTTCGTGACCCTGCCGTTCGTGGTTCGCACGGTACAGCCGGTACTGGCCGACATTCCCCGTGAAGTCGAGGAGGCGGCCGCCTGCCTGGGCGCCAAGCCCCTGCAGGTGTTCCGCCATGTTCTGCTGCCGGCGCTGCTGCCGGCCTGGCTGACCGGCTTCGCCCTGGCCTTCGCCCGCGGCGTCGGCGAGTACGGTTCGGTGATCTTCATCGCCGGCAACATGCCGATGAAGACCGAGATCCTGCCGCTGCTGATCATGGTCAAGCTCGACCAGTACGACTACACCGGCGCGACCTCCATCGGCGTGCTGATGCTGGTGGTTTCCTTTGTCCTGTTGCTGCTGATCAACCTGCTGCAGCGGCGTATCGAAACCCCATAAGGAGGCGCGAACATGTCCCAATCGTCCATTGCCGCCGCGTCTTCGGCCAATGCCGCCCGGCGTGGCAGTGCCACCTCGCGGCGGATCCTGATCGGCCTCGGCTGGCTGATCTTCGCCCTGTTCCTGCTGTTGCCGCTGTTCATCGTGGTGTCCCAGGGCCTGAAGAACGGCCTGGGGGCTTTCTTCACCGCGATCTTCGAGCCCGACGCCCTGTCGGCGCTGAAGCTGACGGTAATCGCCGTGCTGATCTCGGTGCCGCTGAACCTGGTGTTCGGCGTCAGCGCCGCCTGGTGCGTGAGCAAGTACAGCTTCCGCGGCAAGAGCATCCTGGTGACCCTGATCGACCTGCCGTTCTCGGTGTCGCCGGTGATCGCCGGCCTGGTCTACGTGCTGATGTTCGGCGCCCAGGGCCTGTTCGGTCCGTGGCTGGCCGACCATGACATCCAGATCGTCTTCGCCCTGCCGGGCATTGTCCTGGCGACCATCTTCGTCACCGTGCCCTTCGTCGCCCGTGAACTGATCCCGCTGATGCAGGAGCAGGGCACCCAGGAAGAAGAGGCCGCCCGGCTGCTGGGCGCCAACGGCTGGCAGATGTTCTGGCATGTGACCGTGCCGAACATCAAGTGGGGCCTGATCTACGGCGTGGTGCTCTGCACGGCGCGGGCGATGGGCGAGTTCGGCGCGGTGTCGGTGGTTTCCGGGCACATTCGCGGGGTGACCAACACCCTGCCGCTGCACGTCGAGATCCTCTACAACGAATACAACCACGTGGCCGCGTTCGCCGTGGCGAGCCTGTTGCTGATCCTGGCGCTCTTCATCCTGCTGCTCAAGCAGTGGAGCGAAAACCGTATCAACCGCCTGCGCGCCAGCGCCGCGGAGGAATAAGTCATGTCGATCGAAGTCCGTAACGTCAGCAAGAACTTCAACGCCTTCAAGGCCCTGAACAGCATCAACCTGGATATCAGCAGCGGCGAACTGGTGGCCCTGCTCGGCCCGTCCGGCTGCGGCAAGACCACCCTGCTGCGGATCATCGCCGGGTTGGAAACCCCGGATGCCGGCAACATCGTGTTCCACGGCGAAGACGTGTCCGGCCATGACGTGCGCGATCGCAACGTCGGCTTCGTGTTCCAGCATTATGCGCTGTTCCGCCACATGACGGTGTTCGACAACGTCGCTTTCGGCCTGCGCATGAAGCCCAAGAGCCAGCGGCCGAACGAAAGCCAGATTGCCACCAAGGTCCACGAACTGCTGAACATGGTGCAGCTGGACTGGCTGGCCGACCGCTACCCGGAACAATTGTCCGGTGGTCAGCGCCAGCGGATCGCCCTGGCCCGTGCCCTGGCGGTGGAACCCAAGGTGCTGCTGCTGGACGAACCGTTCGGCGCGCTGGATGCCAAGGTCCGCAAGGAGTTGCGCCGCTGGCTGGCGCGGCTGCACGAAGACATCAACCTGACGTCGGTGTTCGTGACCCACGACCAGGAAGAGGCGATGGAAGTCGCCGACCGCATCGTGGTGATGAACAAGGGCGTGATCGAGCAGATCGGCTCACCGGGCGAGGTCTACGAGAACCCGGCCAGCGACTTCGTCTACCACTTCCTCGGGGACTCGAACCGGTTGCACCTGGGCGAGGACCACCACGTGCTGTTCCGCCCGCATGAAGTGTCGCTGTCGCGCCATGAGCTGGAGGATCACCATGTCGCTGAAGTGCGCGACATCCGTCCGCTGGGCGCGACGACCCGGGTGACGCTGAAGGTGGAAGGCCAGAGCGAACTGATCGAGGCCGAGGTGGTCAAGGACCACGACAGCCTGATCGGTCTGGCGCGGGGCGAGACGCTGTTCTTCAAGCCCAAGGTCTGGCAGAAGCTGGCGAACGTCTGACCCTCAAGGTTGCAGGGCTTGCTGGCCTCTTCGCGGGCAAGCCCGGCTCCTACCAGGTACGCGTCGTACACAAGAGCGATGGACATCTCAAATCCGCAGGCGCCGGGCTTGCCCGCGAAGAGGCCCTGCCAAATACCACAAAACCATCAGGCCGCTGCGCGCTTCTCGCGCAACCGTACGCCCCCCGCCCGCGCCTCGATCTCCTGCTTGAGCGCCTTGCGCAACCCGAGCAGAAACGCCAGCTCGGCCACCACAAACAGCGGCCCGACGATCAACCCGCTGAGGTCGTCGACGAACGCCGGCTTGCGCCCTTCGTAGTAATGCCCGATGAACTGGATCACCCAGCCGAGCACGAACAGGCCGATCCCACTGCTCAACCAGACCAGGGTGCTCTGCGCGGCAATGATCTGGCCTAGCCAAACGGATAGGCCGAGCAGCACCGTCATCAGTACCCCAAGGGCCACTTCCAGGCGCAGATAGAACCAGGCCGAAGCCACCGTCAGAAGCACTGCGGGGGTCAGCCAGAGCCCGGCCACCGGCCATCCCGGCCTTGAAAGCAGGGTCGCGACGGCGATCACGATCAGCGGAATTCCGATGAAATGGCTGGCGATGTTCCGCGGATCACGGTGGTACGCCGCATATTGACTGAGATGCTCGACGAGGTTTTTCATTGTTATTCCTCCTGTAGGGTGATGGGATCATGCCCTGCTCGAAAACTTTGCGCTGTCGGCTACCCGACAATCGTCTCGGAGTTCCCATGGAAGTATCTGCCTGGCGTTCACGCCTGCTGACGGGTCACTGGTTCAGCAATCTGCCGGCTCACTTGCAGGATAGCCTGCTGGCGGCAGCCAAGGGCCGGCGCCTGACGCCCGGCCAGCGGCTGTTCAAGCGCGGCGACCCGCCCTGTGGCCTGTACGCGGTGCTCGAAGGCTCGGTGCGGGTCGGTTCCGTCAGCGAAAAGGGCAAGGAGGCCCTGCTGAGCGTGATCGAACTGCCGTACTGGTTCGGCGAGATCTCGCTGTTCGACGGTCTGCCGCGGACCCACGATGCCTATGCGGTGGGCCACACCATCCTGTTGCAGGTGCCCCAGGGCGCGCTGCTGAAACTGCTGGATGAACATCCCGAATACTGGCGGCATTTCGCATTGCTGATGAGCCAGAAGCTGCGCCTGACCTTCATCGGCCTCGAGCAATTGAGCCTGCTGCCGGCCCGTGCGCGACTGGCGCATCGGTTGCTGCAGATTGCCGAAGGCTATGGCGAGCTCAATCATTCGCGGCAACTGATTCCGTTGTCCCAGGACCAGTTGGCGTCGATGTTGTCGCTGACGCGCCAGACCACCAACCAGATCCTCAAGGGGTTGCAGGACGAGGGCATCGTGCGCCTGAACTACGGCGAGATCGAAATCACCGACCTGGTCCGCCTGCGCAGTGCCGCCAGCAATTGACTTGTGGCGCCTGTGCCGGCCTCTTCGCGGGCAAGCCCAGCTCCTACAGGGGCGCGGTGTACACAAGCATCAAGCACGCCATGAAGTTGTAGGAGCCGGGCTTGTCGGGACGCCGCATCGCCGCTAATAGGCTCCCGTACCAGACAAGGGCTCCAGGGCCTCAGCGCAAACCGTCACGAAACTGCCCCGGCGTCATCCCGGTCCAGCGCTTGAACGCCCGGCTGAAGCTGCTGGTATCGGCAAACCCGAGCAGGTAGCTGATCTCGCTCAGTGAACACTGCGGATCGCGCAGGTGCAGCAGTGCCAGGTTCTCCCGGCATTCGTTGAGCAGCGTGTCATAGCGGCAGCCCTCGTCGGCCAGGTGCCGTTGCAGGCTGCGCAGGCTCAGGTGCAGGGCCTGGGCGATGCGTTCGGCCGAAGGCTCGCCCTCCGGCAACTGCGCCTCGATGGCCTGGCGCACCTTGCGCTCCCAGGTCAGCGGCTTGAGTTGCGCCAGGGTGCGGTTCAGCACCGCTTCGTTGTGTTCGGCCAGCTCCGGGTTGGCGTCGTCCAGATGGCTGTCGAAATCGCTGCAGGCGAACTCCAGGCAATCCTGCGCGGCCGCAAAGAACACCGGCGCGCGAAACACCGTGTGCCAGGGCTTGGGGTCCGCCGGCTCGGCCCGCCGCAGGTGCACCGCCAACGGCGCGTATTCGCGGCCCAGGCGGTTGCGGCAGGTGCGCACGTAGATCGCGGCGAACGCATCGATGGCTTCCGGGGCCGGCTCCGGGCTGCCCTTGGGCACCCGCAGGCTGAAGCGGTAGCGCTCGCCTTCACGGCTCAGTTCCAGCTCCAGGGCATCGCTGACCACCGTGTGGTAGCGCACGATGCGCTCGAACACCTCGCGCAGGCTGCCGCTGGCGACCAGCGCATAGCCGAGGGCATGGAAGGTGGTCGGGCTGACGAACCGCGACACCCGCAGGCCGATCGCCGGATCGCCGCTGGCCTGCACTGCCAACTGCCAGAGACGGGTGGTGGCCGACAGCGGGTAGCGGGCGTTGGGATCGTCCATCAGTTGCGGGTCGACCCCGGCCTCGCGGCACAGGGCGGCACTGTCGAGGCCGAGGGCGTCGAGCTGCTTGCGCAGGGCGCGGGTCCAGCTGGAAAGCGAAGTCGGTTCAGGCATGTTGGCGCGTCCGGTCAACGGGTTGGCGTTCGCGGCTACGGCCTTCAGAGATGCTACGGCGCAAGATGCGAACATCAATGACCAGAGGATGGAATCATGGAAGGTGTTTGTGCAAGTCCCCAGGCCACGAATGTTCAGGCGCTGGACGATCAGCAGCGCTGCGCGCGCATTCGTGAGGTGGTGCTGGCCCGGGGCGTCGAACTGCGTCGGCGCTACCCGCTGCTCAATCACCAGGACGCCATCGGCGCGGGCATCCTGGCCTTCGCCCTGGCCGGCATGATCGGCTCGGCGGCGCTCTATATCGAGGGCTACCTGGCCTGGTGGGCGTGCCTGCTGGTCAACGCCTTCCTCGCCTCGCTGACCCACGAGCTGGAGCATGACCTGATCCACAGCATGTATTTCCGCAGGCGGCGCGTGCCGCACAACCTGATGCTGGCGCTGGTCTGGCTGGCGCGGCCGAGCACCATCAACCCCTGGGTGCGCCGTCACCTGCACCTCAACCACCACAAGGTTTCCGGCACCGAGGCCGACATGGAGGAGCGTGCGATCACCAACGGCGAGCCGTGGGGGCTGGCGCGGCTGCTGATGGTCGGCGACAACGTGATGTCGGCGCTGATCCGCGCAGGCCGGGCGAAGAGCTGGGCGCACCGGCGCGCCATTCTCAAGCGCGTGGTGCTGGTCTATGCACCACTGGCCCTGCTGCACTGGGGCGCCTGGTATGTGTTCCTCGGGTTCCATGGCGCCAACGGCGTCGCCGCGTTGCTGGGGACCTCGATCGACTGGTCGGCCGGGACCCTGGCGACGATGCGGGTGATCGACATCGCGGCGGTGGTGATCATCGGGCCGAACGTGCTGCGTACCTTCTGCCTGCATTTCATCAGCTCGAACATGCACTACTACGGCGATGTCGAGCCGGGCAACGTGATCCAGCAGACCCAGGTGCTCAACCCATGGTGGCTATGGCCGCTGCAGGCGTTCTGCTTCAACTTCGGCAGCACCCACGGCATTCATCACTTTGTGGTCAAGGAACCCTTCTACCTTCGCCAGATGACCGCGCCGGTGGCCCACAAGGTGATGGCCGAGATGGGCGTGCGCTTCAATGATTTCGGCACCTTTGCCCGGGCGAACCGGTTTGTCCGCCAGGAACGTGGCCGTGTACAGGCGGCGAGGGTCGTACAGGGCTGACGGGCTGCTTTCGATCGTTCCCGCGCGCTGCGTGGTAACGCCTCCCTGGATGCTCTGCGTTACAGGCTGAATTGCCACGCAGAGCGTGAACGATCAGTGCAGCTTGCAGGGGCGAGGAACGCTCAATCCGGCTGAAACGGCGACGCGCTGAGAATCACCCCGGTTTCCTCGACATAGCGCTGCCAATGTTCGATCAGCGTCGCCAGCCGCTCCGGCTGTGCCTCGGCCAGGTCGTGGATTTCTCCTGGATCGGCACTCAGGTCGTATAGCTGCCAGGTCGCCGGGCCCACCGGGCCGGGGATATACACCGCCTTCCAGTGGCCCTGGCGAATCGCCCGGCGGCCGAACAGCTCCCAGCCCGTCACCGTGTGTTCGTCGTGCACTTGCGCGGTCTCGCCGGACAGGAAGCCCAGCCACGACTTGCCCCGCAGCGGCGCCACTTCCCTGCCGTGCCAGCGCTTGCCCGGATGGCGCACGCCGGCCAGGTCGAGAATGGTCGGGGTGATGTCCATCACCGTGGCAAAGCCATGGCTGATCTGCCCTGGCCGGGTCAGCGGCGGGTAGTGCAGCAACGCCGGCACACGGATGCCGCCCTCGGTGGTGAAGGCCTTGAACAGCCGCGACGGCGCCGTCGCCGCCTGGGCCCAGGCCGGGCCGTACCAGACGTAGGAGTTGGCCCGGCCGATGTTCTCCAGGCTGTTGTCGTAATGCCGGTCCAGGTAGCCGAGCAGTTCCGGGCCGAACTTGGGGAAGGCTTCCAGCAGGGCACCTTCGGCACCGTTGTCGGACATGAACAGGATGAAGGTGTTGTCCAGCAGGCCCTGCTTGCGCAGGTAAGCCACGACCCTGCCGATGTTCCAGTCCATCCGCTCGACCATCGCCGCATACACCTCCATGGCCCGCGCCGAGCGCTGGCGCTGTTCCTCGCTCAGCGAGTCCCACTCGGCGCTCAGGCCGAGCAGCGGATGCGGCTCGACCGCGCTGTCGACCAGACCCAGTTGCCGCAGCTTTTCCAGGCGTTCCAGGCGCAGCACTTCAGGGCCGGCGTCATAGCGCCCCTTGTAGCGGGCGACCACCTCGGCCGGCGCCTGCAACGGCCAGTGCGGCGCGGAAAACGGCAGGTAGGCGAAGAACGGCTGGCTCTGGTCGCGTTCCTTGAGGTACTGCAGCAGCTTGTCGGCGAAGGCATCGGAGGAATAGAAATCCGCCGGCAACCGTTCGACGAAATCCTGGTTTTCGATGTACAGCGCCGGGGTCGATTTGAGCAGGCCCGGGGTGGTCTCGTCGTAGGTCGGCTCGAAACCGTAGTGGTTGGCCGCGCCCGGCAGCAGCGAGAACGAGCGCTGGAAACCGCGCGCGTGAGGCGCCTGTTCGGCGGTCAGGCCCAGGTGCCACTTGCCGCTGATCCAGGTCTGGTAGCCGGATTCGCGCAGCAGCTCGGGTAGCGCCACCACCCGGTCGTTGAGGTAGCCCTCGTATCCCGGCTTGCCGATCAGCTCCGGGGTCAGCGCCTCGGCCATGGTGCCGATGCCGGCGATATGGTGGTCAGTGCCGGTCAGCAGCATCGAGCGGGTCGGCGAGCAGGTCGGCGCGGTGTGGAAGTCGGTCAGGCGCAGGCCGCCATGGGCCAGGGCATCGAGGTTCGGCGTGGCGATCTCGCCGCCGAAGGCGCCAAGGTCGGAAAAGCCGAGGTCGTCGGCCAGGATCACCAGGAAGTTCGGACGTTGCGCCATGTCGGGGTTCCTCTCAGCAGGCGATGAAGGTCAGGGGCAGGTCGCGGATCTGTTCGGGTTGCGGCGGCTGGTAGTGGTCGTCGCTGGTCAATTCATGCAGCAGCTCCTCGCGCAGGCGGTGGAACTCGAAGCCGCTGCGCTGGCGCGGATGGGGCAGGGCGATCTCGACCACGCGTTTGATCCGCCCGGGGCGCGGCTCCATCACCACCACTCGGTCGGCGAGGAAAATCGCCTCTTCCACATCGTGGGTGACCAGCAGCGTGGTGATCTTCGCCCGTTCGCGGATCGCCAGCAGTTCGTCCTGCATCTGCTGGCGGGTCAGCGCGTCGAGGGCGCCGAACGGCTCGTCCAGCAGCAGAATGCGTGGGCTGGCCACCAGCCCGCGGGCGATCGCCACGCGTTGGGCCATGCCGCCGGAGAGCTGGTGCGGATAGGCGCGGGCGAAGTCGGCCAGGCCGACCAGTTGGATGAACTGCTCGATGCGCCGCTGGCGTTCGCGCTTGTCCAGCGCTTCGTTGACCAGGCCCAGGCCGATGTTCTCCTCGACCGTCAGCCAGGGAAACAGCCGGTGCTCCTGGAAGACGATGCCGCGTTCGCTGCCGATGCCGTCGACCACCCGGCCATCGACGCGGATTTCGCCGCGAAAGGCGGTGTCCAGGCCGATCAGCAGGCGCAGCAGGGTGGATTTGCCGCAGCCGCTGGAGCCGACGATGGCGACGAATTCGCCTTCGCCGATGTCCAGGCTGAAATTGTCGATAGCCTGCAGTTCGGCGCCGTCGACGTCGAAGGATTTGCCGACCTGGTTGAAACTGACCAGTGCTGTGTTCATGCGTGTCTCCAGCGGGTGGCGCGGGTTTCGAGGCGTTGGCCGAGCAGGTTGATCAGCGCGCCGGTGAGGCCGACCACGAGCATGCCGGCCATGATCACGTTCATCTGCAGCAACTGCTGCGCGCCGATCATCAGCGAGCCGATGCCGCCGTTGGACGGCATGAAATATTCGGCGCCGAGGGTGCCGAGCCAGGCGTAGACCAGGCTCAGGCGCAGGCCGGCGAAGATCCCCGGCGCGGCGCCGGGCAGCACCAGCCTGCGCAGCCGCTGCCAGAGGTTCAGACGCAGCACCCGGGCCGCTTCGGTCAGTTGTGGCGAAAGGTTGGCGACGCTGCGTTGGGTGGCGATGAACAGTGGGAAGAACGCGGCGAGGCCGACGAACACCACCTTGGCCCCTTCGCCCAGGCCGAACCAGGCGGTGATCAGCGGCACCCAGGCGAAGATCGCGATCTGGCGCAGCGCCGACAGGCTGGGGCCGAGCAGGCGTTCGGAGGTCCTCGACAAGCCCAGCAGCAAGCCCAGGCCCAGGCCCAGCGAACCGCCGAGCAGCAGGCCGGCGAAGGTGCGCTTCAGGCTCAGGCCGAGGCCGCCCGGCAGGCTGCCGTCGAGCAGGCCGTTCCAGGTGCTGTGCAGCACCGCCAGGGGGCTGGCGAGGATGCCGCCGTCGATCCACTCAAGCTCGCTCGCCAGTTGCCAGAGCACCAGCAGCGTCAGCGGCAGCAGCCACGGTTGCAGGCGCTGCCAGCCCTGGTAACGCGGGCCCCGGGGAATCTGCGCGGTGGCTGGATGCGGCCAGTGCACCAGGCGCCGGTCGAGCAGGGCGATGCCGCGATCCATCAGCACGCCGATCACACCGATGACCAGGATGCAGACGAAGACGATATCGAGCATGAACAACTGCCGGGCGTAGACCATCAGATAGCCGATGCCCTCGCTGGAGGCCAGCAGTTCCACGGCCAGCAGCGAGGTCCAGCCGGCGGCCAGGGCCAGGCGCAAACCGGCCATGAACGCCGGCAGCGCGGCGGGCAGGATCAATCGGCGCACCAGCAGGTAGGGCGACAATCGCAGTACCGCGGCGGCCTCGCGCAGGCGCGGTTGGGCATCACGCACGCCCACCAGGGTGTGCAGGGTCACCGGGACCACGATGGCCTTGATCAGCACCACCAGCTTGAGCAGTTCGCCGATGCCGAAAAACACCATGAACAGCGGAATCCAGGCCAGGGTCGGAATCTGCGCCAGGGCACTGAAGGTGGGGAATACCAGGCGCTCGGCGCGACGGCTGAAACCGAGACTGGCGCCGAGCAAGGCGCCGAGGCCGACACCCGCGAGCAGGCCGTACAGCAGCCGTTGCAGGCTGATCCACAAATGGCCCCACAGCTCGCCGCTGCCCAGCTCCAGTGCGCTTTGCGCCACCAGCGCGGGCGACGGCAGGATCTGCTGGCTCATCCAGTGCTGACGGCTGGCGGTCCACCACAAGGCGGCGAGGGCCAGCGGCAGCAGCCAGGGCAACAGGTGCCGACCCAGGTTGGGCCAGCGCCGGTAGGTCCCGGCGGGCGGTAGCGTCAGCGGCAGGCTGAGCAGAGAAACACGGGCCATGGCGGACCTCCGTTGTCGGTTTCCGGGCGATGCACGGCGTGAAGGTAAATATGCTTCTTCGATCTATAAATAATCTTATCGATTCTATTGAGAGATAAGGAAAGGCCATTTAAGGCTCGTGTGGAGCAGGCATCCAATGCATTCGGAGAATATTTTCCATGCGTTTGCTGCATATCCGCGCAGCGACGGGGTTTGACGGCTTATATTTCCTAAAGTTACTAAAATGTGAATTATTAGTATTTTATTGTTGGTGAGAACTGTGCCTACCTTCAGCGCCTCGAAGCCTGTCACCAAGGAGCACCCACCATGAAAACCCTGTTCAATGGCCGTCTTGCCCGGCTGTTCGCCACCCCTTTGCTGGCCGGCGTGCTGAGCGGCGTGTCGCTGTCTGGCGCAGCGGCCGAGGTCAGGGAGATCCGCATCGCGGTGCCCGACCTGAGCGCCGGCACGCAGCACAGCGGCGGGGGCGTGGTGGATGTGCTGCGCAGCCAGCAGATCCTGGAAAAGGCCTTTGCCGACCAGGGCATCAGGATCCAGTGGAATTTCTTCAAGGGCGCCGGCCCGGTGATCAACGAGGCGATCGCCAATGGTCAGGTGGACTTTGCCTATCTGGGCGACCTGGCGTCGATCATCGGCAAGTCCAACGGGCTGGATACGCGGCTGCTGAGTGCGACCGCACGCGGGGTCAAGCAGTACCTGGGCGTGGTGCCCGGTTCCGGGATCAATTCCCTGCAGGACCTCAAGGGCAAGCGCGTGGCGGTGTTCCGTGGCACCGCCTCGCAACTGTCCTTCGATGCCGCGCTGGCCAGCCAGGGCCTGAGCGAGAAGGACCTCAAGGTCATCAACCTGGACTTCAGCGCGGCGGTGGCGGCACTGGCGGCAAAACAGGTCGATGCGTCCTGGGGCGGTTCGAACCTGACGGCGTTGCAGGCCAAGGGCCTGGCCGAATTGCCGGTGACCACCAGGACACTGGGCGGTGCGGGCAGCATCCAGAGTGTGCTGCTGGGCTCGGGAGCGTTCGTCGATGCCCACCCGGAACTGGTCGCCCAACTGCTCAAGGCGCAACAGCAGGCGGTGGACTGGCTGACCCGGGAGGACAACAAGGACGCCTATGTGCAGCTGGTTTCCGGACTGGCGAGTTATCCACAGGTGATTCTGCAACAGGACCTCAAGGACGAGAAACTGAGCGAAATTTTCCCTTCGCAGCTGGACCCGGTCTTCCTCGGCAAGTTGCAGGATTCGGTGGACCTGGCGGCGCAGCAGAAGCTGATTCGCCGGCCGTTCAAGGTGACGGACTGGGTGGCGCCGAACCTGGCGGCGGCGGGGCTGTGATCAGCGTTGCTCTTTAGGGCTTGTCGCGGCGGCGAACCGCCGCGAACAGGACAGTCAGACCGCCACCCGTTCCTCCTGGCTATCCACAGCCACCAGCGTCTCGATCATCGCCCGCGCCGCCGGCGACAGCCGGAACCCGGTGCGGCTGACGATGCCGCAGCGCGCGCTCAGGTGCTCGATGTTTTGCGGCAGGTTGCGCCAATGCAGCTGTACCAGCGCATCCTTCTCCACATCCTCCTCGAACGCCTCCCGACTGCCCAGCCCAATGGCGTTGGAACGGCGCACGATCTTCACCAGCGCCGGAAAATGCTCGGTCTCGATGTTCGGCGAAAAGTCCGTGCGCCCACTCAGATTCGCCAGCACCTTGCGAATGCCCGGCGGAATCAGCGTGGTCGCCAGCGGGTAGTCGAACATGTCGTTGGTCGACAGGCTTTCCTTGGCCAGCAACGGATGCCCCGGCCGGCAGAAGAACACCCCGCCACGGGGCCGCAGCGCCTGGGTCTGGAAATTCGGGTCGGCCTCGAAATGACGGATGTCGGCGATGAAGAACTCGATCTCCTCGCGGCTCAGGCTGCGGCTGAGCCGTTCCCAGTTATCCACACGGAAGCGCGTGTGCACCTTCGGGTGGGCGTTGAGGAACCGCGCCACCGCTTCCGGCACCAGCTTCACCGCCGGTGCCGGGCCACAACCGAAGCGCAACTCGCCGGCATCGAGCTTGGTCATCTGCGTCACTTCGGCACTGAGCAGCGCCGCGCCCTGCACCAGGCTCAGGGCGTGCTGCAGCACTACCTGGCCTTCGGGGGTGGGGCGCAGGTCCTTGTTGCCGCGGTCCACCAGCACGCAGCCGAACTCCTGCTCCAGCCCCTGGATACTGCGGCTGAAGGCCGGCTGAGTGATGCCCATGGCGTCCGCCGCACGGACAAAACTGCGGTGTTCGTTGAGGGCGATGAAGTAACGCAACTGGCGAAGATCCATATGCTTTCCCGGCATCCGAAAAATAGCTCGAAGGTATTTGCGACGAGCAGGGCTTGAGGTTTTAAATGCAAGCTCTTATTCCGTCAACGAAGCATGTCAATATCTATTAGATGTAAATGGAATATAGATAGAGCATTGCTTCGCGGCGGCTCCAACCGCAAGCAGTCGACGAGGGACCTTCCATGAGCAATGCCGCACTGGCTGTAAAACCCGCTGTACACGCCCTGGACATTCACCCGGTGGCCGGTCGGATCGGTGCCGAGATCCGTGGCGTCGCGTTGTCCGGTGACCTGGATGCCCGTGTCATCGAGGCGATCCAGCAGGCGCTGTTGCAGTACAAGGTGATCTTCTTCCGTGGCCAGACCCACCTCGACGACCAGAGCCAGGAGGCCTTTGCCCACCTGCTCGGCGAGCCGGTGGCGCACCCGACGGTGCCGGTGCGCGACGGCACCCGCTACCTGATGGAACTGGACGGCACCCAGGGCCAGCGGGCCAACTCCTGGCACACCGACGTGACCTTCGTCGACGCCTATCCGAAAGCCTCGATCCTGCGCTCGGTACTGGCCCCGGCGGCCGGTGGCGACACCGTGTGGGCGAACGCGGCGGCGGCCTACGAGGAACTGCCGGCGGAACTGCGCGAACTGGCGGACAAGCTCTGGGCGGTGCACAGCAACGAGTACGACTACGCCGGTCTGCGGCCGAACGTCTCGGCGCAGGCGCAGGAACGCTATCGCCAGGTGTTCACCTCCACCGTGTACGAAACCGAACATCCGGTGGTGCGCGTGCACCCGATCAGCGGCGAGCGCAGCCTGCTGCTGGGGCACTTCGTCAAGCGTATCAAGGGCTACCTGCCGGCGGATTCGGCGCATCTGTTCAGCGTGCTGCAGAGCCACGTGACGCGCCTGGAAAACACTGTGCGCTGGCGCTGGCAGACCGGTGACGTGGCGATCTGGGACAACCGTGCGACCCAGCACTACGCGGTCGACGACTACGGCACCCAGGCGCGCATCGTGCGCCGGGTGACGCTCAAGGGCGAGGTGCCGGTGGGGGTGCAGGGGCAGCGCAGCCAGACCCTTCGCGGGGCAAGCTGAAGACCATACCCCGATCGTTCCCACGCAGAGCGTGGGAACGATCAGTTCATCCCGCCAGTCACCAGACCCCGATCTGCACCACCTTCTCCGTCTCCGGCTCGCCATAGCGGAACCGCTGCCCACGCAGGTCGATCTCCTCATGGCTGATGGTGGTCCGGCGCTTGAGGCCGCGCAGCCAGTCGAGCAGATGGCCCAGGTGTTCCTCGCGCACCGCCGCGAACGCCGGGTCGGCGCCGAGGTCGTGCAACTCCTGTGGATCATTTTCCAGGTCGAACAATTGCGGGCGGAAGCCGTCGTAGGCCAGGTATTTCCAGCGCTCGCTGCGCACCATGGTCATCCGGCAACGGTCGATCGGCTGGCCCAGTCGCTCCCGCGCCGGCGCCTGGAAGGCATAGTCGTATTCGGCGATGGCATAGCGGCGCCAGTCCGGCTGTTCGCCATGCAGCAGCGGCACCAGCGAACGCCCCTCCAGCCGATGCTCCGCCCCCGGCAGCCCCAGCGCGTCGAGAAAGGTCGGCAGCGCGTCGATGGTTTCCACCAGCCGCTCATCCACCGTGCCCCGGGTACTGTCCGCTGTCGCACGTGGGTCGCGCACGATCAGCGGCACGCCGACTGCAGGTTCGAGCAGGAACTCCTTCTCGCCGAGGAAGTGATCGCCGAGGAAGTCGCCGTGGTCGCTGGTGAAGACGATCAGTGTGTCGTCCCAGCGCCCGCTCTGCTGCAGCACATCGAACAGTCGTCCGAGCTGGTCGTCCACCTGTCTGATCAGGCCCATGTAGGTCGGCACCACGTTCAGGCGCACTTCGTCGCGGGAGAAGTTCAGGCTTTCCTCATGCTGGCGGAAGGCGTTGTACACCGGGTGGTCGCTGGCCGCGCCAGGCGCCGGGCGGACCGGCGCGATCACCTGCTCGCGCCCGTACAGCGCGTGATACGGCGCCGGGGCGATGTACGGCCAATGCGGCTTGATGTACGACAGGTGCAGGCACCAGGGCCGCTCGCCCTGTTCGCGGATGAAGTCGATGGCACGGTCGGTGGTGTACACGGTTTCCGAGTGCTGTTGGGGAATCCGCGCCGGCCGGTGGGCGTTGCGCATCTTCCAGCCGCTGAGGATTTCACCGTCGCTGCCTTCGGCGGCGTTGGCCCAGTCGTGCCAGGGATTCTCGCCGCTGTAGCCGAGTTCGCGCAGGTAATGGGTGTAGGGTGCCGATTCACGCTTGTCGGCGAACAGCGGGCTGTCGGGGTAGATGCCGTCGTGGCGCATCCAGGGTTCGAAGCCGACCTCGTTCAGCGGCTCGGCCTGCGGGCTGTCGGGGTCGATGGCCAACCGTTGCAGGGCGTCGAGATTGGGCGTGGCGTGGGTCTTGCCGACCAGTGCGGTGCGGATGCCGTGGGGCCGCAGGTAATCGCCGAGGGTCAGTTCCTCCAGCGGCAGCGGTACGGCGTTCCAGGCCACCTGGTGGCTGCTGACATAACGCCCGGTATAGGCCGACATCCGCGACGGGCCGCAGATGGTGCCCTGGGTATAGGCGCGGCTGAAACGCACGCCGGCGGCGGCCAGGCGGTCGATGTTCGGCGTGTGCAGGTGAGGGTGGCCGTAGCAGGACAGGTAATCGCGACGCAGCTGGTCGCACATGATGTAGAGCACGTTGCGCACGTGGGACATGGGGGTTCACCGCGGTGGAGGACAGGTAGGCGATTTCGCGGGCCGGGGCGGGTTTCGGCAAGTGCATTCGGTGACTGTTTTTCATGCATCCGGTGCATGGCGGTGGGGCATGAGGGCCTATTCGCGGGCAAGCCCGGCTCCTACAGGGTTCACGTACCGTATGTGGGAGCCGGGCTTGCCCGCGAATAGGTCATCTCAGACAGCCACCTGCTCCAGATTGCACACCTCACCCACCTCCACCGCATCCTCGCACTTGATCTGCTCGATCATCGCCTCGGCCAGCGGCGACAGCCGATACCCGGCGCGGCTGACGATACCGTAGCGGGTGTACAGCTCCTCCAGGTCATCGGCCAACCCCTCGACCTTCAACCGGGTCAACTCGCCTCGGGCATATTCCCAGGCGTCGCTGTTTTCCCCGCAGATGCCGATGGCATCCGAGCGCAACACCACACCGAGCAGGCTGAAGGCACTTTCGCACTCCACCTGCGGGGTGAAATCCGGTCGGCCGCTGAGGTCGGCGATCACCTTGCGCAGGTTCGGCGGGCGGATCGTCGAGGCCAGTGGATAACTCAGCAACTGCTCGGCCGTCACGCTTTCGCGGGACGCCAGCGGGTGCCCGGCGCGACAGCAGAAATACCATTTGCGTGGGCGCAGGCGCTGGGTCTGGTAGTCCGGATTGGCCTCGAAATAACGGGTATCGGCGACGAAAAACTCGAACTCGTCATTGAGCAGACGCTTGCCCAGGCTCTGCCAGTCATCCACCTGGAACTGTACCCGGGCCCTGGGGTAGCGGCCGATGAAATGGCCGATGGCCTGCGGGATCAGCCCCGAAGCCGGCGCCGGGCCGCAACCGAAGCGCAGTTCGCCGGCCTCCAGGCCGTTGAACTGGCTGATCTCGTTGGCCAGTTGCTGGGCGCCGCTGACCAGCCGCCGGGCATGTTCGAGCAGGACCTGGCCCTGTTTGGTCGGCGCCAGGTCCTTGCGGCCACGGTCCACCAACTGGCAGCCGGCACTGTGCTCCAGGGCCTGGATGCTGCGGCTGAAGGCCGATTGCGAGAGGTTCACCGCCAACGCGGCGGCGACGAAGCTGCGGTGCTCGGCGAGGGCAATGAAGTGGCGAAGTTGGCGCAGATCGATATGCATTTTTCACATAAAAAATATCGGGGAAATGCATTGGCTATGCATCCGCTCGACTCCTTATAAAGGCAATCTTTTATGCAGTAAATCTTTGTAAAAACATAAATAAATAACTTTAAAGAATATACAGGTTGTATATTTTTTGATCGGGAGCCGCCCATGACTTCGCCCAATCCAGCAGTGCACCACCCTTCCCGACGGCTCAAGCGCTTGCCCCTGGCCCTGTTGCTGGCGGGGAGCGCCAGCTGGTCGCTGGGCCATGCCGCCGAGAGCGAGACCCCGCAGGAGGCTGCGCCGGCCGCCACTACCAGCAAGGCCAAGTCCGACAGCGGGCGCCTGGACACCGTGACCGTTACCGCCCGGCGCCGTGAGGAGAGTTCGCAGAGCGTGCCCACGCCGATCAGTGTGGTCAGTGGCCAGGCCCTGGAAAGCCAGCGGGTCTATCGCATCCAGGACCTGCAGCAACTGGTGCCCAGCGTGAACGTTGCCTACATGCATGCGCGCCAGTCCAGCGTGTCGATCCGCGGCCTGGGCAACAACCCGGCCAGCGACGGCCTGGAAGGCAGCGTCGGGCTGTACATCGACAACGTCTACCTGGGGCGGCCTGGCATGGCGGTGTTCGACCTGATGGATATCGAACAGCTGGAAGTGCTGCGCGGCCCCCAGGGTACGCTGTTCGGCAAGAACACCACCGCCGGGGTTATCAACATCAACACCCGCGCGCCGAGTTTCACCCCGGAGCGCAGCATCGAGACGTCGGTGGGCGAGGACGGCTACTTCCAGACCAAGGGCAGCCTTTCCGGGCCGATCAACGACCAGTTGGCCGGGCGCCTGTCGGCCTATCGCACCCGCAGCGATGGCGACATCAGGAATGAGTACGACGGTCACGACCTCAACGGCGGCTCGCGCGACGGTTTCCGCGCGCAATTGCTGTTCAAGCCCAACGAGAACTTCAACCTGCGCTGGATCGGCGACTACAACGAGGAAGACTCCAGCGCCGGTACCCGCGTGCTGTACAGCACCGGGCCGACCATCAACGGCGTCAATCTCTACCAGTCGCGGGCCGCTGCCGCCGGGGCGACCCTGGTCAATGGCGCGGATCGCAAGGTCAATCTCAATGGCCAGCAGCGGGTCACGGTGTTCCAGGGCGGCAGTTCCCTGGAGGCCAACTGGACCCTGCCCAGCGACTTCACCCTGACTTCGGTCAGTTCCTACCGCTGGTGGAATTTCACCCCACGCAACGACGACGGGCTCAACACCACCGCGTACTACAACGCCGGGGTCTCGGTGGAGGACAAGCAGTGGTCCCAGGAAATTCGCCTGGCCTCGCCCACCGGCGGCTTCTTCGACTATGTTCTGGGGGCCTACTACTTCGGCTCCAGGCTCGATAACAAGAGTTTCAACTACTACGGGCCCCAGGCCGACATCTGGAACGGCACCGCCACCGGTGCGCTGAACAACGTCACCAGCATTGGCAATGGCCATATCGAAACCGACAGCTTCGCGCTGTTCGCCCAGGGCACCTGGCACCTGACCGAGCGCCTGGACTTCACCGCCGGTCTGCGTGGCAGCTACGAGGAAAAAAGCGCCTGGGTGACCCGTGATGCCCCGCTCGGCGGTGCCGCGGTGACCGGTGCCGCCGCCAACGCCCGGCGTGCCCGCGCCGGCGCCTACGACTCCGGCAACCTCAGCCAGTACAGCACCAGCCCGTCCGGCCTGCTCAACCTGAGCTATCGCTTCAGTGACGACCTGCTCGGCTACGCGACCCTGTCCCATGGCGAGAAGTCCGGCGGGGTGAACCTCGCGGTCGGCTCGGCACCCACCGCCGGTGCCGACTCACTGCTGATCGGCACCGAGCGGGCGAACAACGCCGAGCTGGGCTTCAAGAGCACACTGTGGGACAAGCGCCTGCAACTCAATGCCAACCTGTTCTGGACCCAGGTCAACGGCTACCAGACCAACGCCTACGACGACGCCAACCGCGTGCAGTACCTGACCAACGCCGGCTCGGTGCGCTCGCGCGGGGTGGAGGTCGAGAGCACACTGATTCCCGTGCGTGGCCTGACGCTCAACCTCAACGGTTCCTACAACGATGTGCGGTACTTGTCCTATAAGGATGCGCCATGCCCGCCGGAAGTCAGCCTGCGTCCGGGGGCACCGGCGTCCTGCGACCTTACCGGGCACCAGGTGGTCGGGGCCTCGAAGTGGATCGCCAATGCCAACGGCGAGTACAAGTGGAACCTGGAGAACGGCCTGGAACCCTACGTCACCGCCAGCTATGCGTTCCGCTCCAAGGCAGTGGGCACGGTCGAGGACTCCAGCTACGGGCAGATCCCCAGCTACGCCGTGGTCAACCTGTCCACCGGCCTGCGCGGCGATTTCAACCAGGGCCAGTGGGATGTCTCGCTGTGGCTGAAGAACGCCTTCGACAAGACCTACTACACCACCCTCTGGACCGCCAGCAACGGCGGCTATGAAGGCTTGCTCGGTACGCCGCGGACCCTGGGGGTGACCGGGCGTTATGACTTCTGATTCTTGGTCATGGCATGTCAGTTGTCATGGTTCGATCCGTGGCAATAAGTTATTCGTAACTTAAGTAGTGCATATAGCCAATCGATTGGAAAATAACGTGGTGGTGTATTGGACAGAAACCGCAAGTCCGACCATTCTGGATTTCGTGAGTTTCAGGAGAGGCTCACTTTCATCGGAAGAACGTATTAATGACATAAGGAGCACGCATCATGTCGAGCATCAATGGAACTTATGTAAATTCGAACTCGAATGCCAAGCTGGTCGTCACCGACGGCAACGACGCCAACGGTTCCTTCAGTGGGCAGATCACCCAGGCGGGGGTGAACTACAGCGTCACCGGGCACTACCACTTCCAGAACAGCACCGGCCAGCCTACGATCATTGCCTTCACCGGCTACAACGATGGTCACGGCTACGTCACCTTCGCGGCCTTCTCGCCAGACCACAACTACGCGAAACTGAGAGCCAGCGGATCGCGTACCACCTTTGACGGCGAAGTGGTCGGCCTGGGTGGCGAGTTCGTCAAACAGTAGTAAAAGTGCCGCGACATACTGCCGAAGAAGCAACTGGGCGAGTGGAACTATCCATCTGTCGGGGGCGTGACTTCGGCGGTATGTATTATTGTTTTCGAAATAAGATAAAGTTGCTTGTCTAGTTGTTTTCGAAATTCTTGATGTCCCTCGTTTTTGCCACTCCTGACTATTTTCCCAGCATTCAAGTCCAGATGCTGCCAGTTCTCGCGTGGACGGAATTTCCCTCGTCGAGGCGGTTTGCGCGTCTCGATTCGATGCCTTTCGGGAATATTTTTCATGCCTGAAAAGCATCGGTTTTTCACCGATAGGCTGCAGCCCTTGAAACACGCGGCCTTGCGCGGATCGGTAAAAACACATATTCACTTTAGGCATATCCATAACTTCAAAGATTACTTTAAGGACTAAGCAGCCTGCGGGGATCATCGACACCTCAAGGCCCCCACGTGCGCCGCGACGATTTTTAGCTGAAGACCGCAGGAGTGATTCAATGGGCAATGTCCAGACCGCTGCCAGTGCACACGAGGTGCTCTGGCGCCAGGCACCGGGTGGCGAGTTGGTCGATCTCGGCCGGCCGCACCGTGCGCCGCTGGGGCAACTGCGCCTGCAGAAAGCCCCCAAGGGCATTCTCAGCCGGCGCGAGGCGGTGTTGCTCGGGGCGTTCGCCCTGGTGCTGCATGGCGCGGTGATCTACTGGCTGAGCCAGCAGCAGACCCCGGTACTGCCAGTGGTACCGCCGCAAATCCCGCCGATGACCATAGAGTTCTCCCAGCCGGCACCGCCCGTGGTCGAACCGCCACCGCCGGTGCAGCCTCCGCCGCCACCTCCCGTGGTGGAGCCACCGCCACCGGTGGTCGACGAACTGGCGGCGAAGCCGGCACCCCCCAAGCCGATCCCCAAGCCCAAGCCCAAGCCGAAACCGGTGCCCAAGCCTGAGCCGAAGCCTGTGCCCAAGCCGGTCGAGCAACCACCCGCACCGCCGCAGCCCGCCGCGCCGCCCGCTCCACCGGCACCGCCGGCGCCGCCTGCTCCGGCCCCGGTGACGCCTGCGTCGGCCAACGCCGCGTACCTGAAGAACCCGGCGCCGGAATACCCATCGCTGGCTCAGCGTCGCGGTTGGGAAGGCACGGTGGTGCTGCGGGTGCAGGTCCTGGCCAGCGGTAAACCGGGCGAGATACAGATTCAGAAAAGCAGTGGTCGCCAGCAACTCGACGACGCTGCCCTGGCAGCGGTGAAGCGTTGGAGCTTCGTCCCTGCCAAACAGGGCGATGTCGCCCAGGTCGGCTGGGTCAGCGTGCCCATCGACTTCAAGATCCACTGACCGGCCGCCAATGCGCTGAACGTTTTTAGAGGGAACACATCATGAGTTTACTGGCATCTCCACTTCAATCCATCGAAAGCGCGGTGATCTGGCTGCTGGTGGTCTTCTCCGTCGTCACTTGGGGCCTGGCGCTGCTCAAGGCGGTGCAGTTCGGTCGCCTGAAAGGCCAGGATCGGCGCTTCCACAAACAGTTCTGGGCCGCCTCCAGCCTCGACTCGGCCGCCGAGTTGAGCGAAACCCAGCCCGGTGCCGCAGCCCGTGTGGCCCAGGCCGGTTATGCGGCGATCCAGGTTGGTGACGGCAGCCATGCCGCCGACCTGAGCCAGGCGATCAACCACCAGGACCGTCTGGAGCGCGCCCTGCGTCAGCAGATCGTGCGTGAGCGACGTTCGCTGGAAACCGGCCTGGCGGTGGTCGCCAGTATCGGCAGTACCTCGCCGTTCATCGGTCTGTTCGGGACCGTGTGGGGGATCATGGAAGCCCTGAAAGGCATCAGCGCCGCCGGTTCCGCCAGCCTGGAAACCGTGGCCGGGCCGATCGGTGCCGCCCTGGTGGCAACGGGGGTCGGCATCGCCGTCGCCGTGCCGGCGGTGCTGGTCTACAACTACTTCCTGCGGCGTCTGAAGCTCACCGCCGCCGACCTCGACGACTTCGCCCACGACTTCTACAGCCTGGCGCAGAAGAGCGCGTTCCGCGTGCTGGTGCACCCGACCGCGAACAAGGGCGCTGCCCAGGGTTCGACGCAGAAAGTGAAGGAGGCGTCCTGACATGGCCTTTTCCACTCAAGACAGCGATGAAGTGCTGAGCGAGATCAACGTCACGCCGCTGGTGGACGTGATGCTGGTACTGCTGGTGGTGTTCATCGTCACCGCGCCGCTTTTGACCAACGCGATCCCGATCAACCTGCCCAAGACCGAAGCGGTGGCGCCGGTGGAGCAGAAGGACCCGCTGGTGGTGAGCATCGACGGCAACGGCAAGCTGTTCATCAACAAGGACGAGATCCAGCCCGACCTGCTGGAAACCAACCTCCAGGCAGCCAAGGCCAAGGACCCGGAACTGCGCGTGCAACTGCAGGCCGACAATGGCGTGAACTACGGCGAAGTGGCGCGAGCCATGGCCTCCATCGAGCGGGCGGGCATCACCAAGTTGTCGGTGATCACCGCACGCTGACCGCAACCGAACCTCGCGTTTCTCGGGCCGTTTCCTTGGCAGGGTGCGGCCCTTTTTTATTTCCGCCAGGCGTGTGCCGTCGGAGCTTCTGTAGGTGAGAGGCTTGTCGGGGCGGCGAATCGGCGTGAACCGCCGTAGGCCGCCATCAGAAACCGGATTGGATGGCCGCCCATGGGCGGTTCGCGGGCAAGCCTCGCTCCTACAAGGGGATGCTCTGATATTTCTTATTGGTATTAATAAATAGCTTCTTATTCCTTAACGAATATATCTCGCCTCCCTATACTCGATCAGGAACGCAAACGCTGGAGGAGGTGTACCCCATGCGCAACGAGTCGATTCGTTATCTGATCGTGCCGGGCTGGCAAGGATCGCCAGAAGATCATTGGCAAACCCATTGGCAGAACAGCCTGCCCAACAGCGCGCGGGTGGAACAGGCCGACTGGCTGACGCCCCGCCGCGAAGACTGGGTCGCGGCCCTGGCCGAAGCCATCGCCGCCGACAGCACGCCGGTGATCCTGATCGCCCACAGCCTGGGTTGCATCACCGTGGCCCACTGGGCCCGCACCGCGCCGGCGCACCTGCTGCATCAGGTCCAGGGGGCGCTGCTGGTGGCCCCGGCTGATGTCGAGCGGCCCGCTTGCGCGCCAGCGTTGCGTCATTTCGCGCCGATCCCGGGCGATCCGTTGCCCTTCCCGAGCCAGGTCGTCGCCTCCGACAACGATCCGGCGGTCAGCGCCCCGCGCGCCCTGGAACTGGCCCGCCAGTGGGGCGCCGAGGCCGGCATCATCAGCGGTGCCGGGCACATCAACGTCAAGTCCGGCCACCAGCGCTGGGAGCAGGGATTCGCCTACCTGTATCGCCTGCAAACCCGCATGGAACACCATTCCCTGCGCCGCGCCTGAATGTCTTTCCTCGTTCAACGCCCCCGCCACCCGGCGGATCCGGGCGGGAGTCTGTCATGAGTCTGCATGAAACCTTCGGTCAGCCATTGCTGACCTTTCCCGATGCGGAGAAAAGTCCGCTGAGCATTCGCGCCAAGGCGCTGGTGTTCGTCGATCCGCGCTCGCGCCAACTGCGCGAGGAGCTTGAACAACTGGCGCCGAAGGCGCTGCCGGTATTGATCCGCGGCGAAACCGGCAGCGGCAAGGAGCTGCTGGCCCGGCATATACACCGGGCCAGCGATCGGGGCGGGCTGTTCGTTTCGGTCAACTGCGGCGCCATCAGCCCGACCTATGCCGATGCCGAGCTGTTCGGCCATGCGGCCGGGGCCCACAGTGGCTCGGCGAGCAGCCGCGCCGGCTGGTTCGGCTCGGCCAATGGTGGCACCCTGTACCTGGACGAGATCGGCGACCTGCCGCTGCCGATCCAGATCAAGCTGCTGGCGGCCCTGGAGAACCATGAAGTCACCCGCGTCGGCGCACACCAGCCGAGCCCGGTGGACGTGCGGCTGGTCGCGGCGACCAGTATCGACCTGGCCCAGGCGGTCGCGGTGGGCAAGTTTCACGAACGGCTCTACAGTTACCTCAGCGAAGGCCGCCTGGAGCTGCCGGCGCTGCGCGAGCGGGTGGGCGACATCCTGTCGTTGGCCGAATATTTCCTCGGCATCTACAGCCAGCGGCTTAGCCTGCCGGTGCCGCTGATCAGCGAAAGCGCCCAGCGCGCCCTGGAACGCCACAGCTGGCCGGGCAATACCCGCGAGTTGGAGAACGTCATTCACTTCGCCCTGCTGGTCAGCAGTGGCGACGAGATCCTGCCGGAGCACCTGAACCTGCCGCAGCCGCTGGCGGTGATCGAGCACCTGCTTGCGGGCAGTTCGCCCGAGGAGCGGGCGGCGCTCAAGCGTCTGTTGGATTGATCGAACGTCTATGCTGTGGAGCGCTCATTCCTCCTGCGGCGTGTGCGTTCCCTGTGACTTGCTCATCCCTGTAGGAGCGTGGCTTGCCTGCGAACCGCCGCAGGCGGCCATTCAAAATAGTTTCGGATGGCCGCCTGCGGCGGTTCGCGGGCAAGCCACGCTCCTACAGGTGTGGTGCAAGGCGGGAAAGCTGTATGAGCAAAATGGAATATGAAGATGAATAAAAGGTATTGTTCGGGAATAAAAAATCCCGGTATCTTCCATTCCATGCAAGCGATATCAAATTGCTTGCACCTCTCTTCTCCAGGCTGTCGTCGGTGACGACCGTGATTTTCGATAAGGACACTGCATGAAAAAGGTTCTGCTGTTTACCGCATTGGCGGCTGCTCTGACCGCTGGCCTGGCCCAGGCTGGGGAAAAACTGGTGGTGGCGGCCACGCCGATTCCGCACGCGGAAATCCTCGAACTGATCAAGCCGACCCTCGCCAAAGAAGGCGTGGATCTGGAAGTGAAGGTCTTCACCGACTACGTACAGCCCAACACCCAGGTCGCCGAGAAACACCTGGACGCCAACTACTTCCAGACCAAGCCTTACCTGGATGGCTTCAACAAGGGCAAGGGCACCAACCTGGTCACCGTGATCGGTGTGCACGTCGAACCGTTCGGCGGCTACTCGAAGAAGGTCAAGAGCCTGTCCGAACTGAAGGACGGCGCGACCATCGCGATCCCGAACGAAGGCAGCAACGCCGGCCGCGCCCTGCTGCTGTTGCAGAGCAAGGGCCTGATCGAGTTGAAGGACCCGAAAAACGCCCTGTCGACGCCCAAGGACATCGCCAAGAACCCACACAAGTTCAAGTTCAAGGAACTGGAATCGGCCCTGCTGCCACGGGTTCTGGACCAGGTCGACCTGGACCTGATCAACACCAACTACGCGCTGGAAGCCGGCCTGAACCCGGCCAAGGACGCCCTGCTGATCGAGGGTTCGGACTCGCCTTACGTGAACTTCCTGGTGGCCCGTCCTGACAACCAGAACAGCGACGCCATCCAGAAGCTGGCCAAGGCACTGACCAGCCCTGAAGTGAAGGCTTTCATCGATTCGAAGTACAAGGGCGCGGTGCTGCCGGCGTTCTGATCCAGCGACAACCCCTTCAAGGTTTGAACGCCGACGAGCGATTAGCGTCGGCGTTTTTTATGCCTGGGCGTTCACCGCCCGGCGCAACGCCACCAGCAGTTTGACGATGTCCTTTGGGTCGAGTTTTTGCGGCGCTTGTACCTGGGCCATAGTGTCTTCCTTGTTATGGAACGGTCACTGACCGGACCGTTTTCGTCCGTGCTTGGAGCGTTCTTCGCGGGAAAAGATCCGTACCCGCTGCAAGGAAAATAGCTGCCCGCAGACTATCCGGCAAATTCAGGATCGTCCGCTCAGTCCGGCCATTTCCAGGCCGGTTCGTCGAGCATGCCCTGGCCGACGATCTGGGTCTGGCCGAGCACCTTCTCCAGCACGATGGCGTTGCACGCCGAGTCCTGCTGCAAGGCCGCGATCAACCGGCTGGCATGGGACACCACCCACACCTGGCAGTGTTGCGACGCGCGGATGATCAGCCGTGCCAGCGCCGGCAGCAGGTCGGGATGCAGGCTGGTTTCCGGTTCGTTCAGCACCATCAGCGTCGGTGGCCGCGGTGTCAGCAGGGCCGCCACCAACAGCAGGTAGCGCAGGGTGCCGTCCGACAGTTCGGCGGCGGACAGCGGACGCAGCAGGCCGTCCTGGTGGAACTCGATGGCGAAGCGTGCGCCCGGCGCTACCGCGATGCCCAGTCGCGAGCCGGGGAAGGCGTCACTGATCGCTTCCTGCAGCGCCTGTGGATCACCGATCTCGATGATGGTGCGCAGCGCCGCCGCCAGATCGCGGCCGTCGTGATGCAGCACCGGTGTGCGTGTGCCCAGTTGTGGCTGGCGCACCGGTGCGTCGGCATCGCTGCGAAAGTGATCGTAGAAGCGCCAGCCGCGGATGTGCTCGCGCAGCAACAGCACCTCCGGCGAGCTGCGCAGGTTGCCGACCTGGTCGAACAGGCTGTCGAAGCTCGGCGTGTGCTGCGCCAGCACTTCCCAGCCCTGTTCGCCGCGGGCTTTCACCAGCGGCCCGGAGCGATCCACCAGCAGGCTGGCCGGGCGATACAGGGCGCTGGCCCAGATGCATTCGCGCTTGATCTGCGGGTCGAGGGAAAACCAGGAGTTGCTCGGATCCGGCAGCCCCAGGGAGATGGCGTAGCTGAAGTCTTCACCGGCAAAGCCCAGGCGCAGGCGCTTGGCCCCCTGACGCACCACGCCTTGCACGTCGACCTCGCCATTGCGCATGCGTCGACTGATCGTCTCCGGTCCGGCCCAGAACGTCGAGTCCAGCCCGCCTTCGCGGGCCAGCGCGTTGACTACCCCACCCTGTGCGGTTTCCGCCAGCAGGCGCAGGGCGCGGTACAGATTGGACTTGCCGCTGCCGTTGGGGCCGATGATCAGGTTCAGGCGGTCCAGGGGCGCCACCAGCTTGTTGATCGAGCGATAGTTGGCCACGGCGAGGGTCTTGAGCATGGGGCGGGTCCTGGCGATTGAACCTTCAGTGTGCCCGATTGGCCGCCGCGAAACACCGATTCGCAGTCGCGCTGCCACAGATCAACGGCATCGTCGTGCAGAGACGGAACCCTGTTCTACGCTATCAGTCGTAACGACACTGCGAGTAGGTATTACGCGAAGGAGTGTGTATGAATGGGCGTCGAATGAAGTGGAAAGTCGCCTTGGTGTCGCTGGCGCTCCTGAGTGGTTGCGGCCATGAAAAACCTCCGGAACCGTTACGCCCGCGTGTCTTCGTCGAACAGGTTCAGCGCCAGGACTTCGGTGCCGCCGTCACCCTCACCGGCGATATCCAGGCGCGAGTACAGACCGATCTGTCGTTCCGCGTCGGTGGCAAGATCATCCAGCGTAACGTCGATGTCGGCGCGCGAATCTCCGCCCGGCAGGTGCTCGCCAAACTCGATCCCAAGGATCTGCAGACCAACGTCGACAGCGCCCAGGCCGAGGTCAACGCCCAGCAGGCGCGGGTACAGCAGGCCAGCGCGGCGTTCGTCCGCCAGCAGAAGCTGCTGCCCAAGGGCTACACCAGCCGCAGTGAATACGATGCCGCCCAGGCCGGCCTGCTCAGCGCCAAGAGTGCGTTGACCGCGGCCCAGGCGCAACTGGCCAATGCCCGCGAGCAACTGGGCTACACCGCGCTGATCGCCGAGGCGCCCGGGGTGATCACCGCGCGCCAGGCCGAGGTCGGCCAGGTGGTGCAGGCGACCATGCCGATCTTCAGTCTGGCGCGCGATGGCGAGCGTGATGCGGTGTTCAATGTCTACGAGTCGCTGCTGGTGGAGCCGCCGCAGGACCAGCCGATCACCGTGACCCTGCTCGACAACCCGGCGATCAAGGCGGTGGGCAAGGTCCGCGAGGTGACCCCGGCGGTCTCCGCCCAGAGCGGCACGGTTCAGGTCAAGGTGGCCCTGGAGCCGTTGCCGGCCGGCATGGACCTCGGCTCGGTGGTCAGCGCCACCGTGACGGCGCCGGCCAAGGCCAGTATCGAACTGCCCTGGTCGGCCTTGACCAAGGACGTCAGCGAGCCCGCCGTGTGGCTGGTGGACGAGGCCGGCAAGGTCAGCCTGCGCCAGGTCAAGGTCGCGCGCTACCTGACCGGCCATGTCTTGATCGGCGAGGGCCTGCAGGGCGGCGAAAAGGTCGTGGTCGCCGGTGGGCAACTGCTGCATCCGGGGATGCTGGTGGAGATCGCCCAGCCATCGGCCCAGGTCGCCGGAGGGAACCCGCCATGAAGCGTCTGTCGCTGCTGTTGCTCGGTGGCCTGCTGGTCGCCGCCTGCTCGAAGCAGGAGCCGGCACCGGAACCGGTGCGGCCGGTGTTGTTCATCGAGGTCAGGCCGGAGTCGGTGCAGAGCCTCGGGCGGTTTGCCGGGAGCATCCAGGCCCGTTACGAGAGCACCCTGGGCTTCCGGGTCTCGGGGCGCATTGCCCGGCGCCATGTCGATGTCGGCAGCGAGGTGGCCCAGGGTGCGCTGCTGGCCAGCCTCGACCCGACCGATCAGCAGAACCAGTTGCGCGCGGCCCAGGGCGACCTGTCGCGGATCGAGGCGCAGTGGATCAATGCCCAGGCCAATGCCCGCCGCCAGCAGGAATTGTTCGACCGGGGCGTCGGTGCCCAGGCGCAACTGGACGTGGCCCAGACCGACCTGAAAACCACCAGCGCCTCCCGCGAACAGGCCCGTGCCTCGGTCGGCCAGGCCCAGGACCAGTTGGGCTACACCGAACTGCGCAGCGACCACGCCGCGGTGGTCACCGACTGGAAGGTCGAGGCCGGCCAGGTGGTCAGCGCCGGCCAGGAGGTGGTCACCCTGGCCCGGCCGGACGTGAAGGAAGCGGTGATCGACCTGCCGGCCGCCCTGGCCGACCAGTTGCGCGAAGGGGTCGAGTTCCGCGTCGCCAGCCAGCTCGACCCGAGCGTCAACACCACCGCCCGCCTGCGGGAAATCGAGCCCCAGGCCGACAGCGCCACCCGTACCCGACGGGCCCGGCTGACCCTGGCCGAAACCCCGGCGGCGTTTCGCCTGGGCACGTCGATCAGCGTGACCCTGAGCTCGGCCATCGAGCCGCGCACCCAGTTGCCGCTGTCGGCGCTGTGGGAGAGCCAGGGCAGGACGCAGGTCTGGATCGTCGACCCGCAGACCTCGACCGTCTCGCCCCGTGAGGTCAAGGTTGTCAGCCGCGAGGGCGAGACAATGCTGCTGGGCTCGGGGGTCAAGGCCGGCGAGAAGGTGGTGAGCGCCGGGGTGAACAGTCTCAAACCCGGACAGAAAGTCAGAATCGACGAGGAAAACCCACGATGAAAGGGAGTTTCAACCTGTCCGAGTGGGCACTCAAACACCAGTCGTTCGTCTGGTACCTGATGTTCGTTGCGCTGTTGATGGGGGTGTTCTCCTACATCAACCTGGGGCGCGAGGAAGACCCGTCCTTCACCATCAAGACCATGATCATCCAGACCAAGTGGCCCGGTGCCACGGTGGACGAGACCCTGGAGCAGGTCACCGACCGTATCGAGAAGAAGCTCGAGGAACTCGACTCCCTCGACTATGTGAAGAGCTACACCCGGCCCGGTGAGTCGACGGTGTTCGTGTACCTGCGCGACACCACCAGCGGCAAGGACATTCCGGAGATCTGGTACCAGGTGCGCAAGAAGATCGACGACATCCGCGGCGAGTTCCCCCAGGACATCCAGGGCCCGGGTTTCAACGACGAGTTCGGCGATGTGTTCGGCTCGGTCTACGCCTTCACCAGCGACGGTCTGAGCATGCGCCAGCTGCGCGACTATGTGGAGCAGGTTCGCGCGCAGATCCGCGATGTGCCTGGGCTGGGCAAGATCGAGATGATCGGCGAGCAGAACGAGGTGCTCTACCTGAACTTCTCCACCCGCAAGCTGGCGGCCCTGGGCATCGACCAGCGCCAGGTGGTGCAGAGCCTGCAATCGCAGAACGCGGTGACGCCGGCCGGGGTGATCGAGGCCGGGCCCGAGCGCATCTCGGTGCGCGCGTCCGGGCAGTATGCCTCGGAGAAGGACCTGCAGGCGGTCAATCTCAAGCTCAACGATCGCTTCTACCGGCTGGCGGACATCGCCGAGATCAGCCGCGGTTACGTCGATCCGCCGACGCCGCTGTTCCGCTACAACGGCCAGACCGCCATCGGTCTCGGCATCGCCATGAAGAAGGGCGGCAATATCCAGGCGTTCGGCAAGGCCCTGCACGAGCGCATGGACAGCCTCACCGCCGACCTGCCGGTGGGGGTCGGCGTGCACAAGGTTTCCGATCAGGCCGAGGTGGTGGAGAAGGCCGTCGGCGGCTTCACCAGCGCGCTGTTCGAAGCGGTGATCATCGTGCTGGTGGTGAGCTTCGTCGCCCTCGGCCTGCGCGCCGGGCTGGTGGTGGCCTGCTCGATCCCGCTGGTGCTGGCGATGGTCTTCGTGTTCATGGAGTACAGCGGCATCACCATGCAGCGCATCTCCCTCGGCGCGTTGATCATCGCCCTTGGCCTGCTGGTGGACGATGCGATGATCACCGTGGAGATGATGGTCACCCGGCTGGAAAAGGGCGACAGCAAGGAACAGGCGGCAACCTTCGCCTACACTTCCACGGCCTTTCCGATGCTCACCGGGACCCTGGTGACCGTCGCCGGCTTCGTGCCCATCGGCCTCAACGCCAGCTCGGCCGGCGAGTACACCTTCACCCTGTTCGCGGTGATCGCGGTGGCGATGCTGGTGTCGTGGATCGTCGCGGTGCTGTTCGCCCCGGTGATCGGCGTGCACATTCTCAGCGAGCAGGTGAAGGCCCACGACAGTGGCAACGGGCGCGTGGCCCGGGCCTTCAACGCCGGGCTGCTATGGTCGCTGCGCAATCGCTGGTGGGCCATCGGCCTGACGGTGCTGATCTTCGCCCTGTCGGTGTTCGGCATGCGCTTCGTGCAGAACCAGTTCTTCCCGTCCTCGGACCGCCCGGAGATCCTGGTGGACCTCAACCTGCCGCAGAACGCCTCGATCAACGAGACCCGCAAGGCGGTGGACCGGCTGGAGGCCAGCCTCAAGGACGACCCGGACATCCTGCGCTGGAGCACCTACATCGGCGAGGGCGCGATCCGCTTCTACCTGCCGCTCGACCAGCAGTTGCAGAACCCCTACTACGCGCAGTTGATCATCGTCAGCAAGGGCCTGGAGCAGCGCGCGGCGTTGATGGATCGGCTGAATAAGCGCCTGCGTGACGACTTCGTCGGCATCGGCAGCTTCGTCCAGACCCTGGAGATGGGCCCGCCGGTGGGGCGGCCGCTGCAGTACCGGGTCAGCGGCAAGGACATCGACCAGGTGCGCAAGCACGCCATCGAGCTGGCGACGATCCTCGACCGCAACCCCAATGTCGGCGAGACCATCTACGACTGGAACGAGCCGGGCAAGGTCCTGCGCATCGACATCGCCCAGGACAAGGCACGACAGTTCGGCCTGTCGTCCGAGGACGTCGCCAAGCTGATGAACACCATCGTCAGCGGCGCGCCGGTGACCCAGGTGAAAGACGACATCTACCTGATCAACGTGGTCGGGCGTGCGATAGACAGCGAGCGCGGTACGCCGGAAACCCTGCAGAACCTGCAGATCGTCACGCCCAACGGCACCTCGATCCCGCTGCTGGCGTTCGCCACGGTGCGTTACGAGCTGGAGCAGCCGCTGGTCTGGCGGCGCGATCGGCTGCCGACCATCACCCTCAAGGCCGGTGTGCGCGGCGGCATCCAGCCGACCGACCTGGTGCGGCAACTGAAGCCGGATATCGACCGGTTCGCCGCCGGCCTGCCGGCGGGCTACAAGGTGGTCACCGGCGGTACGGTGGAGGAGAGCGGCAAGGCCCAGGGGCCGATTGCCCAGGTGGTGCCGCTGATGCTGTTCCTCATGGCGACCTTCCTGATGATCCAGCTGCACAGCGTGCAGAAGATGTTCCTGGTGGCCAGCGTTGCGCCGCTGGGGCTGATCGGCGTGGTATTGGCGCTGGTGCCGACCGGCACGCCGATGGGCTTCGTGGCGATCCTCGGGATTCTCGCGCTGATCGGTATCATCATCCGCAACTCGGTGATACTGGTGACCCAGATCGACGAATACGAGCGCAACGGCTACGAGCCGTGGGACGCGGTGGTGGAAGCGACCGAACACCGACGGCGGCCGATCCTGCTGACGGCGGCGGCGGCGAGCCTGGGGATGATCCCGATTGCCCGGGAAGTGTTCTGGGGGCCGATGGCCTACGCGATGATCGGCGGCATTGTCGCGGCGACGGTGCTGACGCTGATGTTCCTGCCGGCGCTATATGTGGCGTGGTACCGGATTCGCGAGCCGAAACGCGACGCGGCCTGAGGCCTGGTATGGCATCCACCCGGTGCTGGACTGCGCCCGCGATATTGTAGGAGCGCGGCTTGCCCGCGAAGGGGCCTCAAGGGCGCTAAAACCTTCGCGGGCAAGTCGGGTGGCCGCACCGCCTGCGCCTGCAGGGTGGTGCCAAACGGGGAGGTTGCCTGCGCCCGCGATGAGGGGGCGGGCGACAATCATTCGGCCGTCGAGGGCTTCTCCCACAAGTTGATCCCGCCTTCCCGGGCAAACCGGTCGATCTCCGCCAGTTCCTCCTGGCTGAATGCCAGGTTTTTCAGCGCCCCGACGTTCTCGACGATCTGCTCCGGCCGGCTCGCGCCGATCAGCGCCGAGGTCACCCGTGGATCACGCAGAGTCCAGGCCAGGGCCAGTTGCGCCACGCTCTGGCCGCGGCGCCTGGCGATTTCGCTGAGGGCGCGGACATGGGCGATGTTCTGCTCGGACAGGTGCGACTCGCGCAGCGAGCCACCGCCCGGACGGTTGATCCGCGCGTCCCGCGGAATGCCGTTGAGGTACTTGTCGGTCAGCAGCCCCTGGGCCAGCGGGGTGAAGGCGATCACGCCGGTACCCAGCTCCTCGACGGTGTCCAGCAGGTCCTTTTCCACCCAGCGGTTGAGCAGGTTGTAGGCCGGCTGGTGGATCAGCAGCGGGACTTTCCATTCCTTGAGCAGCGCCGCGATCTCGCGGGTCTTCACCCCGGAATAGGACGAGATGCCGATGTACAGCGCCTTGCCCTGCTGCACGGCGCTGGCCAGGGCGCTGGCGGTTTCTTCCAGTGGCGTGTCCGGGTCGAAGCGGTGCGAGTAGAAGATATCCACATAGTCCAGGCCCAGGCGCTGCAGGCTCTGGTCGAGGCTGGCGAGCACGTATTTGCGCGATCCGCCGCCCTGGCCGTAGGGGCCGGGCCACATGTCCCAGCCGGCCTTGCTGGAGATGATCAACTCGTCGCGGTACTGCCTGAAATCCTCGCGCAGCAGGCGGCCGAAGTTGATTTCGGCACTGCCGTAGGGCGGGCCGTAGTTGTTCGCCAGGTCGAAGTGGTTGATGCCCAGGTCGAAGGCGGTGCGCAGCAGGGCGCGCTGGGTGTCGATCGGCGTGCTGTCGCCGAAGTTGTGCCAAAGCCCCAGGGACAGTGCCGGCAGCACCAGGCCGCTGCGCCCGACGCGGCGGTAGGGGATGGAGTCGTAGCGGTTTTCGGCAGCTTGATAAGTCATCGAATCCTCTCTCATTGCGCGGAAAATTTCACAGGGCAGCGCCCACTTCTATTGCGGTCCGGATCAACCAGCATACGCCTTGGACAGACCACACCTATCTCGGATTCGATCCGTGACTGAAACGTTTCATGTTTTTCCGGATTTCGGTCCGGGCGTGTCGTCGCTCGCGCAAATTTCCTGGCCGGCGAATTTCTGCCTGCTCCGAAAATTTGCGCTTGACTTTCAATTTTCCATGGTTTGGTAATTTTTGGTCAGTACAAGTTAGTACATACCTGCTTACTTTTGACCCTCCGGCGAAACTTCGTTTTTGCCCAGCAATCTATAGAAGATTCAAAAAGTTACAGTCAGTACAGGTACTACGTATTACGATATAGTACGATTTGGTGACTGATTTTGCTCAAAAAATGATCAGGTCGTCGTCCGGCAGCGTTTTTCTGGCCTGCGGCCAGCCCTACAAAGGCTGTGCAAAGCGGTTTGCCGGCCGCTCCAACCCCAGGTGTTCACGCAACGTGGTGCCCTGGTACTCGCGGCGGAACAGTCCGCGGCGCTGCAGTTCCGGCACCACGTGGGTGGCGAAGTCCTCCAGCCCGCCCGGCAGGTGCGGAACCAGTACATTGAAGCCGTCCGCCGCGCCCTGTTCGAACCAGGCCTGCAACTCGTCGGCGATCCGTGTCGGTGTACCGACCAGGCTGTAGTGCCCACGGCCACCGGCGATGCGTCGGCCCAGTTGCGCCAGCGTCAGGTTTTCCGTACCGGCCAGTTCGGTCAGCAGTTTCTGTCGGCTCTGCTGGCCGCTGTCGGTCAGCGGCAGCTCGGGCAACGGGCCGTCCAGTGGATAGCCCGACAGGTCGAAGTTGCCCAGCATGCGCCCGAGCAGGGCGACCCCGACCTGCGGCTCGACCAGTGCCTGGAACGCCTCGTGTTTCTCCCGGGCTTCGCTCTCGCTCTGGCCGACCACGACGAACACGCCCGGCATGATCTTCAGAGCCTCGGCCGAGCGACCGAAGCGCGCCAGACGGCCCTTGAGGTCAGCGTAGAACGTCTGGGCCCGGGCCAGGGAGGACTGCGCGGTGAACACCACTTCGGCGGTTTGCGCGGCCAGTTCCAGGCCGGTCTGCGACGAGCCGGCCTGGACGATCACCGGTTGGCCCTGGGGGGAGCGGGCGACGTTCAGCGGGCCGCGGACGCGGAAGTGTTCGCCCTGGTGATCGAGCACGTGCAGCTTGGCCGGGTCGTAGTACTGGCCGCTGGACTTGTCGCGGCTGAAGGCGTCGTCCTCCCAGCTGTCCCACAGACCGGTGACCACCTGGTGGAACTCGCGGGCCCGCGCATAACGCTCTGCGTGACTGATGTGTTCGCTGCGGCCGAAATTCAGCGCTTCGGCGGCGGCGTCCGAGGTCACCAGGTTCCAACCGGCGCGTCCGCCCGACAGGTGATCCAGCGAGGCGAACTTGCGGGCCACGTGGTACGGCTCGTTGTAGCTGGTGGTGGCGGTGGCGATCAGGCCGATGCGTTCGGTCACCGCGCTGAGTGCCGAGAGCAGGGTCAGCGGCTCGAAGTGATCCGAGCGGGCCATGCGGCTGGCGATTTCACCTTCGGCGGCGGCGACGCTGTCGGCCACGAACAGGGCGTCGAACTTCGCCGCCTCGGCGATGCGCGCCAACTGCTTGTAGTGGGCGAAGTCCAGGCCGGCGGTGGCCGGCACCTCCGGGTGACGCCAGGCGGCGACGTGGTGCCCGGTGGCCATCAGGAAGGCACCGAGTTTCAACTGGCGCGGAGTTTGGGTCATGGCAGGTTCCTTGGCGGTTGATTGAGGGCTGTGCACGCAACGGCTCAAAAATCCTTACGTACCTGGATACCGAAGTAGCGTTCGTCATCCCGTGGAACGGCCCGGTAGATGTAGTTGCCGCCACTGGCCAGCAACGGCGAGTAGGACTTGTCGGCGAGGTTTTTCCCCAGCAGCGCCACGCGCCAGCCCTGGTTGTAGTCGGCCAGGGCGATGCTCGCGTTCCAGATGCCGTAGGCGCCCTGTCTGGTGTCGACGTTCTGGGCGATGTCGTACTGCACTTCGCTCTGCCAGCTGAAGTCGGTGCCCAGTTCCAGGTCCAGGCCGTTGTTCAGCGGCACGGTATAGTCGGCGCGCACATAGCTCTTCCAGTCCGGGCTGAACGGCAGCGGCTTGCCGTTGACGTTGCAACTGGCCGCCGCACCCGGCGGGCAGGAGAACTCGTCGATGCGTGCCTTGGTGTAGGCCAGGGCGCCGGAGAGCTTGAGGTTGCCGGTGGCCTGCAGCGCGTAGTCGGCTTCCACGCCTTCGGTGCTGACGCTGCCGGCGTTGATCAGGCGGGTCACCACTTGCCCGGCGACGGTGTCGAAGAAGTTCGCCTGGTAGTTGTCGTAGTCGCTGTGGAACACCGCCAGGTTGGTGGTCAGGCGGTTGTTCCAGCTGGTGGCCTTGATCCCGGCTTCCCAGGTGTTGGAGGTTTCCGGTTTCAGTGCGTTGGTGTCCCGCGGCTGCATGTTGAAGAAGACGTTGTAGGCCGGGCCCTTGTAGCCACGCGAGTAGGTCACGTAGCTGGTCACGCTGTCGCTCAGGTCGTACTGCACGCCGAGGCGCCCGGACCAGCCGTCCTCGTCCACCGAGCCATGGCTGCTGGTGGCCGGCTGTATGCCGCTGACCGTGGTCGCGGAAGTCGAGACGCGGCGGTGATCGTAGGACAGGTCGTCGTGGGTGTAGCGCAGGCCGGCGATCCCGCGGAAGGTCGGGGTGAAGTTCAGCGTGCTCTCGCCGAACACCGCGTAGCTGTCGCTGGTGGTGCTGTAGTCGGCCACGCCGCGGTTGACGCTGGTGGTCGTGGTCAGGGTGCGCTGGTAGGTCTCTTCGTCCTTGCCGTGCATGTAGAACAGGCCACCGACGTACTCCAGGAACTGGCCCTTGGGCGAGGCCAGGCGAATTTCCTGGGAGTACTGGTTGAAGTCCAGCGCGCCGCGGTCGGCGGTGCCGGGGAAGGCCGCCGTGACGCTGCCGAGGCGATCGCCGTCCTGGTACTGGTGGTTGTTCCAGCCGCGCCAGGCGGTGATCGAGGTCAGGGTGTAGTCACCGAGGCTCCAGTCGAGCTGGGCGGACAGACCCTTGTTGATGTCGTCGACGTAGCTGCGGGTATCGGTGTTGATGTCGCGGTTGTCGGAGGACGGCCGCACCGGGTTCAGTGCGTTGGTGAAGGCCGGGCTCAGGGACTTGCTGACCACGCCGTTGGGCGCGTCGTCGTGGGACTGCATGTAGTCGGCGGCGAGGGTGAGTGTCACGTCCTCGTTGGGAGTGAACTCCAGCTTGCCGCGCACGCCCTTGTGGTTGTAGCCGTTGACTTCCTGGCCGTTGGCCTTGTTGTCGACGTTGCCGTCGTAGCTGCCGAACAGGGTGGTCAGCGAGCCCTTGAGGGTGTCGGGCACCAGGCTGCCACCGATGCCGAAGCGGGTGCGGCTTTCGTTGCCGCTGAAGTACGACTGGTCGATGTAGCCGTGGGTTTCGGCGGTCGGTGCCTTGGTGACAATGTTCAGCACACCGGCCGAAGCATTCTTGCCGAACAGCGTGCCCTGCGGGCCGCGCAGCACTTCGATGCGGTCGAGGTCGAGCAGGTCGAGGGTGGCCTGGCCGGGGCGGCTGTAGACCACGCCGTCGATCACCGTGGCCACGGTCGGCTCGACCCCGGGCGAGGTGGAAATGGTGCCCACGCCGCGGACGAACAGCGAGGTGTCCTTGTTCGACGCGCCGGTGCGGAAGTTCAGCGTCGGCACCTGCTGGACGATGCTGGAGACGCCGTTGCGACTGTCGCGTTCCAACTGCTCGCCATCGACCACCGAGACCGCCACCGGGACCTTTTGCAGCGATTCCTCGCGGCGGGTGGCGGTGACGGTGACCGCCTTGAGTGTCGGCTCCTGGTCGCTGCCGGTGTCGGCGGCGAATACCGCGGGCGACGGCAGTGCCGCCAACCCGGCCAGCAGCCAGGCCAGGTGTGGGCGCCGCGGCGTGGCGGCCTGGATCGCCCGTGCCAGTGTATGTTGCTCCCCGAATCTGTTGTGCATGTGTTGCCCGCTCGAAAAATGACCCTGAACCGCCGTCGCTCTGCGTCGACAGCGCCTGATTTGCCTTGGGGCATTCGCTCGAGCGAGTAGCAGGCAGACAAAGCGTTTTGTTAGCGCTAACATAACCAGTATCGGAAAGGTCGATATAGACCGTCCAATACTGAAAAATTACTTTTATATTCCTTTTGGTTTTCAATAAGGGTCGCATCCTTGACTGCTGACAAAGCGCCAAACCGCAAGCGCCGGGGGGCCGGGCGGGTCACCCTGAGCACGGTCGCCCAGGAGGCCGGGGTGTCGGCGATCACCGTCTCGCGCTACTTCAACAACCCCGAGCAGGTCTCGCCCGAGCGTCGCGAGCGGATCGCGGCGGTGGTCGAGCAGTTGGGCTATGTGCCGAACCTGGTGGCCGGCGGGTTGGCCTCGGCCCGCGGGCGGATCGTCGCGATGGTGATTCCGAACATCTCCGGACCGATCTTCGCCAACACCATCCAGGGCTTCAGCGACACCCTCAATCGGCATGGCTATCAGTTGCTGCTGGCGTCGAGTTACTTCTCGGCGGAGCAGGAGGAAAGCGCGGTTCGGGCATTTCTCGGCTGGTCACCGGCGGCCCTGGTGCTGACCAGCCGCTTCCACAGTGCGGGCACCGAAAAGATGATCGCCGAGGCGGATATCCCGGTGGTCGAGACCTGGGACTACCAGCCGCAGCGCGGGCCGCTGCAGATCGGCTTTTCCCACCATGAAGTCGGGGTCAGCGCCGCCCGCTACCTGCATGGCAAGGGCTATCGGCGCATCGCCTTCGTGCAGAACAGCGCCCCCGGCGATTTCAGTGCGCTGGAGCGCCGCGACGGTTATGCGGCGACGGTGCGCGAGCTGGGGCTGGAGCCCTGGGTGTTCGCGCCACAGGCCGGTCTGGCACCCTTCGAGGCGGGCAAGCAGGCGATGCAGGCGCTGATGAGCGGGGCGACCCGGCCCGACGCGATCATCTTCGCCAACGACAACCTGGCCGCCGGCGGCCAGTTGGCCGGGCAGCGCGCCGGGCTGAAGATCCCCGAGGATTGCGCGGTGCTGGGCTTTGGCGACTACCCGTTCGCCGAAATGCTCCTGCCGAGCCTGAGCACCATCAAGCCGCCGGCGCTGGACATCGGCGTGCTGGCGGCGACCCGGGTGCTGGAGAGCCTGGGCGTGTTGCCGGTGGATGAAGTACAGCGCCTGAACCTGCTCACCTGCCAGGTGATCGAGCGCGAGAGCGCCTGAGCCGCTGCCTCAGGCGGCGTCGGCGAAGAGTTCGCTGATCCAGTCGACGAACACCCGCACCCGCGGCGACATGTGCCGGTTCTGCGGGTAGAGCACCGACACCGGCATCGGCGGCGGCGGATGGTCCGGCAGCACTTCGCGCAGCAGGCCCTGTTCGATCTGTTCCGCCACCCGATAGTGAGGCACCTGGATCAGGCCGAGCCCGGCCACCGCCGAGGCCGCGTAGATTTCCGCACCGAACACCGAGACCCGGCCGGCCAGCGGCACTTCCCGTGGCTCGCCGTTTTCGATGAACTCGAAGGGGAACAGCTTGCCGGTGGCCCGCGACACGTAGTTCACCCCCTGGTGCCGGCTGAGGTCGGCCAGGTTGCGCGGCTCGCCGTGCCGGCGCAGATAGGCCGGGCTGGCGCAGGTTACCTGGCGCAGGTTGGCCACGCGCTTGCCGATCAGTGACGAGTCGCCGAGGTTGCCCGAGCGCAGCACACAGTCGACACCTTCGGCGATCAGGTCGATGAAGTGGCTGGCTTCGCTGATCGACACCTCGATCTCCGGGTAGCGTTCGAGGAACGCCGGCAGCGCCGGAATCACGAAATAGCGCGCCAGGGTGCCCTGCAGGTCCACCCGCAGGCGGCCCTTGGGCGCCACCGTGCGGAAGGCCAGTTCGGCTTCTTCCAGCTGCGCCAGCAATTGCACGCAACGCGGGTAGTAGGCCTCGCCGTCGAGGGTCGGCCGCACGCGGCGGGTGCTGCGCTCCAGCAGCCGGGTACCGAGCCAGGCCTCGAACTGGTTGAGGGTGTGGGTCAGGGTGGCGCGTGGCAGGTTCAGGTCTTCGGCGGCCAGGGTGAAGCTGCTGCGCTCATAGATCCGTACAAAAACCTTCATTGCCCTGACCTGGTCCATGGCGGCTCCGCGATACTCGATTGTTGGTGATTGTTGAATAGTCAGGTCAACTATCGCGCATTTATCGCCCTGGATAAACATGTGAAATTGGCTTCACTTCAACGCACATCCCAGGAGATTCGACATGACTCAGCACTCCCGAAAAGTGGCCATCGTCACCGGCGCCTCGCGGGGTATCGGCGCGGTGGTCGCCCGCCAACTGGCTGCGCAGGGTTTTGCAGTGGCCATCAACTATGCGAGCAGTGCCAGCGAGGCTTCGGCGCTGGTAGTGGAACTGCGCCAGGCCGGCCACTCGGCCATAGCGGTCAAGGCCGACGTGGGCAACTCTGCCGATGTCGCGCGGTTGTTCGATGAGGTCGAGTTGCAGTTGGGCAAGGTCGATGTGCTGGTCAACAACGCCGGCATCCTCAAGGTGCTGCCGCTGGCCGAGCACAGTGACGAGCTGTTCGAACAGACGTTCGCCATCAATACCCGCGGCACCTTCAACACCCTGCGCGAGGCGGCGAAGCGGATGAATGACGATGGGCGCATCGTCAACTTCTCCAGCAGTACCGTGGGGCTGAACCTGCCGGGGTACGCGGTGTACATCGCCAGCAAGGCGGCGGTGGAGTCGTTGACCCAGGTGTTCGCCAAGGAACTGCGTGGCCGGCGCATCACGGTGAATGCCGTGGCCCCGGGGCCGGTGGCGACCGAGTTGTTCCTGCAGGGCAAGAGCGAGGAGCAGGTCCAGACCTTCGCGCGGATGCCGCCGCTGGAGCGCCTGGGCCAGCCGGAGGATATCGCCGAGGTGGTGTCGTTCCTGGTCGGCCCGGCGGCGGGCTGGGTCAACGGGCAGGTGCTGCGGGCCAATGGTGGGTTGGTCTGATCGTCCGCGCAGCTCCCGGGTGACCGACCGGTTCGCCGGCCGTTGCGTGGTGATGCGTGGGCCCCTCAGTGAAGGTTTGCCAGGATTGGAGCGCGATCATGCCGTCTGTATTTCCCCCGTTGTTCAATGGCCGTCTCGAACCTATCGCCTACAGCCTGCTGCGGCTGTGTTTCGGCATCATCATGGTGACCCATGGGGTGCCGAAGCTGCTGGGTGAGGCCCATGGCTCCATGGCTGATCCGCTGGCGGCCTCGGCCAACCTGATCGGCAATGTTCTGCATTTGCCGGCGGCGGACACCCTGGCGTTGCTGGTGGCGCTGCTCGAAGGGGTGGGCGGCGCCTTGCTGGCGTTGGGGCTGGGCACCCGCCTGCTGGCGGCGATGATGGCTGTGCAGATGGCGGTGATCAGCTACCTGCTGGGCCCGACCTGGCCGTGGATCGACCGGGGCATCGAGTACCCGGTGCTGATGTTGTTCCTGGCGGGCTACATTGTGTTCCGGGGGGCAGGACGCTATTCCCTGGATCACAGGTTGCACTGCCGGCGTTGAGACGACCACGATCGATCACGGCCTTCCCCGCGCGGCTATTGTCATGCACCCCGCGATCACGTTCATCGTCGGTGTGCCGGCCATCGCCATGGCCCTGTCCATGCTGCCGGACAAGGCCTGGGCGCCTGGCGGGTCAACGTACCAGGTGCAGGAACTGCATGTGCCGTTCGTACTGGTCGAGGATATCGTTGATGATCTGCTCCTTGCTGTAGCCCATCAGGTCATAGTCCTGGCTGCCTTCGCTGAGGTGCACCTCGGCGCGGTAGTAGCGGCGGTTGCGCAGGTCCCGCGAACCCAGGCCACCCAGGGCGAAGGAGGGCGTGAAGTAGCCGCGCATCTGCACCTGGTAGACGAACGGGTGCAGGTCGCCATGGCCGATCTCCAGGCTCACGCTGTCGTTGGCCGGGTCGGGCTGGGTGAGCACGTTCAGGCCCTTCTCGACGAACACCGCGGTGACCTCTTCGATCGCCGGCCGTGCGGTCTGATCGAGGAAACGGTACACCTCGTCCCGCGACGGGAAGTGCACCGCCTGGCTCAGGCGCTGGCGCCAGCCGCCCCGGCCGCGACGTGCCTGCGAGACCGGCGCCAGCGAGTGCAGTTGGGCGATGCGTTTCTGCGACTCCAGGTAGAACGCCTTGTGCAGCCCCCACATCATCGACAGCAGGATCAGCGAGAACGGCAGCGAGGTCAGCACCACCGCCGATTTCAGCGCATCGATGCTGCCGGAGAACAGCAGCGCGCTGGTGATCAGCGCGGTCATCGCGCCCCAGAACACCCGCAGCCATTTCGGTCCGTCCTCGTCGGCATGGCCGCCACGGGCGGACAGCGTCGACAGCACCACGGTGCCGGAGTCGGCCGAGGTGACGAAGAACACGAAGCTGATGAACACCGTGACCGCGATCACCGTGCGGCTCCACGGGTAGGTTTCCAGCAGCAGGTACAGGGTGCGCGACGGATCGTCGATGGCCGACTGGCCGAGGGCGCTCATGCCGTGGTTGAGCACTTGCTCGATGGCGCTGTTGCCGAAGATCGACATCCACGCCAGGGTGAAGCCCAGCGGGATCAGCAGCACGCCGAAGACGAATTCGCGGATGGTCCGGCCGCGGGAAATCCGCGCGATGAACAGGCCCACGAACGGCGCCCAGGCAATCCACCAGGCCCAGTAGAATACGGTCCAGCCGCCGAGCCAGTCGCTGGGCTTGTCGTAGGCGTAGAGGTCGAAGCTCTTGGTCGGCAGCGCCCCGAGGTAGTCGCCGAGGTTCTGGATCAGGGTGTTGAGCAGGTGCTGGGTGGGCCCGGCGAACAGCACGAACAGCAGCAGCGCACAGGCCAGCAGCATGTTGATGTCGGACATCACCCGCACACCCTTGTCGACGCCGGCCACCGCGACGGCGATGGCCGCGCCCATCATCAGCACGATCAGCCCGACCTGGATCCACTGGGTATGCGAGATGCCGAACAGGTAGTCCAGCCCCGAGTTGAGGTGCAGCACGCCGAAGCCCATGTCGGCGCCGAGGCCGAACACCGTGGCGATGATGCCGAAGCCGTCCACCGCGTAGCCGATGGGGCCGTTGATGCGCTTGCCGATCAGCGGGTACAGCGCCGACCGCAGTGCCAGCGGCAGGTTGTGCCGGTAGGCGAAGTAGGCCAGGGCCATGCCGACGAAGGCGAACACGCCCCAGCCGTGCAGGCCCCAGTGCAGGAACAGGATCTGCATCGCCTGGCGCGCGGCGGCCGGCGTGCCCGCTTCGCCCTGGGGCGGCTGGAGCATGTGGGTGAGCGGCTCGGAGACGCAGAAGAAGAACAGGGTGATGCTGATCCCGGCGGCGAACAGCATGCCGGCCCAGGACAGGTAGCTGAACTCGGGTTCGTCGTGGTCGGCACCGAGCTTGATCCGGCCGTAGCCGGACAAGGCGGTGACCACCACGAAGACCAGGTACAGGGTCATCGCCAGCAGGTAGTACCAGCCGACCGTGTTGGCCGCCCAGTTCTGCGCGGCCAACAGCCACTGGCCGGCGGCTTCGGGCTGGCTGATGACCAGCAGGCCGAACAGCAGGATGAAGGTCGCGGCGAAGTAGAAAACGGGCGGGTTCATGCGGATCAGGCCGCTGGTTGCGGTCGTGGAGGTACTCATGCGGCGGGTACCTCGAAGGGGTGGCACGTGGCTGGATACTTCGGACTCAGCAAAGGCAGGCCTCCTGTTGTGAGCGGGCAGCGAGCTGCCGGTTTAACTTGAACGAGCATTCAAGTTAAACATGAATCGGGTGTCTGGGACCAATCGCAAGGCTGGACGGTATTGTTCTGACAGCGTCGTTCAGCAAAGGTTTGTAGGAGGTGGTGGGCGGGCGGTGGGACTTGTTCTGTGGAGGCCGGCTTGCCAGCGAAGGCGTCCCTGAGATCGCCAAACGCTTCGCGGGCAAGCCACGTTCCTACGGCCCAGTGCCCTACGCAAAACGCGCGTACGACGCCAATCTGCAGGCGTGTGGCTTGCCCGCGAAGAGGCCTTCCAGGGCGACTTCACCTCAACGCTGAATCTCGCTCTCATGCTGCTGCAGATTGGCCTGGGTCAGGTTGCATCCGGCCGGCACGCTGCGGGTCAGCCAGACGTTGCCGCCGATGGTGGCGCCCTTGCCGATGGTGATGCGTCCCAGGATGGTCGCGCCGGCATAGATCACCACGTCGTCCTCGACGATCGGGTGTCGCGGATGACCCTTCTGCAACTGGCCGTCCTCGTCCGCCGGGAAGCGCTTGGCGCCCAGGGTCACCGCCTGGTAGATGCGCACCCGCTCGCCGATGATCGCCGTCTCGCCGATCACCACGCCGGTGCCGTGGTCGATGAAGAAGCTGGGGCCGATCTGTGCGCCCGGGTGGATGTCGATACCGGTGGCCGAGTGGGCGATCTCCGAACTGATCCGCGCCAGCAGAGGCAGGCCGGCACGGTACAGGTGGTGCCCCAGGCGGTGGTGGATCACCGCGAGAATCCCCGGATAGCACAGCAGCACTTCGTCGACGCTGCGCGCCGCCGGGTCGCCGTGGTAGGCCGCCAGGACATCGGTATCGAGCAGCCGGCGCAGTTGCGGCAGGGCCATGGCGAAGTCCTGGATCAGCCGCAGGGCCTTGGCCTGCACCTCGGCATCGTCCCGGCCGTCATGCCGGGCGGCGTAGCGCAGTTCCAGCCGGGCCTGGGCCAGCAGCGCATTGAGGGCGGCGTCCAGGGTGTGGCCGACGTAGAAGTCCTCGCTTTCCTCGCGCAGGTCCACCGGCCCCAGGCGCATCGGGAACAGTGCCCCGCACAGGGCCTCGAGAATCTCGGCCATGGCCTGGCGCGACGGCAGTTCGCGCCCGCCCTGTTCATCGCTGACCCGCCCGTTGCGGGTACGCCACTCATCCCTGGCGCTGCGCAACTGGCTGACGATGGTCTGTAGTTGCCAATGGCTGGAACGCTCGCTCACGATCAAATCTCCGACCTGGCGGCCGGACAATCGGGCCACCTGAATGGCTTTCACTTTACGGCACGGCCCTGAACGGTAATTAAGAACGAATAGTGCTTTGCTAAGAACGTTTTGAAATAAGGCGTCCACGGTTGCCTGGGGAAAAGTGCCTGCCTATAGTCGAAACATTTCCTACCGTCAGTTCGGACTCATGATCAAACAACAGCTCGCCCGCTTCGACCGCCTGCCGCTTCTCGAGCAGGCCACGCCCCTGGAAAAACTCGAACGTCTATCGGCATGGGCAGGCCGCGATATCTACATCAAGCGCGACGACCTGACCCCGCTGGCACTGGGTGGCAACAAGCTGCGCAAACTCGAATACCTGGCCGCCGATGCACTGGCGGCGGGGGCCGACACGCTGATCACCGCCGGGGCGATCCAGTCCAACCACGTGCGCCAGACCGCCGCCCTGGCAGCTCGCCTGGGGCTGGGCTGCGTGGCCTTGCTGGAAAACCCGATCGGTACCGGGGATGGCAACTACCTCGGCAACGGCAACCGCCTGCTGCTGGACCTGTTCGACGCGCGGGTCGAGTTGGTGGACAACCTGGACAACGCCGACGAGCAGTTGCAGGCCCTGGCCGAGCGCCTGCGCAGCAACGGCAAGAAGCCATACCTGGTGCCGATTGGCGGCTCCAACGCCCTGGGTGCGCTGGGCTACGTGCGTGCGGGCCTGGAGCTGGCGGCGCAGATCGAGGCCACGGGGCTGGAGTTCGCCGCGGTGGTGCTGGCTTCCGGCAGCGCCGGGACCCACAGTGGCCTGGCCCTGGGCCTGAGCGAGACCCTGCCGCAACTGCCGGTGATCGGCGTGACGGTCTCGCGCAGCGACGAGGCGCAGCGGCCGAAGGTGCAGGGGCTGGCCGAACGCACCGCCGAACTGCTGGAGGTGCCGTTGCCGGCCAGCTTCAAGGTGCAACTGTGGGACGAGTATTTCGCCCCGCGCTATGGCGAGCCGAATGCCGGGACCCTGGCGGCGGTGAGGCTGATGGCGAGCCAGGAAGGCATCCTGCTCGACCCGGTGTACACCGGCAAGGCGATGGCCGGGTTGCTCGATGGCATCGGTCTGCAGCGTTTCGACGAGGGGCCGATCATTTTCCTGCACACCGGCGGGGCGCCGGCGTTGTTTGCCTACGACGCGTCGTTTGCCTGACCTGTTCCGGACAGGGAGTCGGTGTTGCCTGGTTCGCGGATTCATCCGCGAACCAGGCACCGCAGTACGCCCTGCTTAACATCAAATTAGTTATAATTGGATTCTTTTATATTATTTAAAATTATAAAAGGAGCCGTTTATAGTTTCGCCTCAGGCGAATTTGCCACGAGACGCCAATACTGCTTTGAGGCAGGATGGCCGCTGGTAATAAAAGTGTCAGGTTTGCCTTCCTTTTCCCATAAAAAAACACACGGGGCTCTTCATGAATATTTCCGCGTTTCGCAAGCGTCTGCTGGTCGGCAGCCTGGGCTTGGTGCTGGGCGCAGGCCTGCTGGGCCAAGCCTTTGCCGGTGAGCAACTGGACAACATCAAGAAAGCCGGGGTGATCAAGGTCGGCCTGGAAGGCACCTACCCGCCTTTCAGCTTCCAGGACGAAAACGGCAAGCTGGCCGGTTTCGAGGTCGAGTTCTCCGAAGCCCTGGCGAAGAAGCTGGGCGTGAAGGTCGACCTGCAGCCGACCAAGTGGGACGGCATTCTCGCTGCCCTGGAGTCCAAGCGCCTGGACGCGGTGATCAACCAGGTGACCATCTCCGAGGAGCGCAAGAAGAAGTACGACTTCTCCGAGCCGTACACCGTTTCCGGGATCCAGGCCCTGGTGCAGAAGAAGGACGCCAGCAAGTTCAAGACCGCCGCCGATCTGGCTGACCACAAGGTCGGCGTCGGCCTGGGTACCAACTACGAGCAGTGGCTCAAGGACAACGTACCGAAGGCCATCATCAAGACCTACGACGACGATCCGACCAAGTACCAGGACCTGCGCATCGGCCGCATCGACGCGATCCTGGTGGACCGCCTGGCCGCCTTCGAGCTGATCAAGAAAACCAACGACACCCTGGCCGTTTCCGGCGAACCGTTCTCCCGCCAGGAAGCCGGCGTCGCGCTGCGCAAAGGTGAGCCCGAGCTGCTGGCCGCGGTGAACAAGGCGATCGACGAACTGCGCGCCGACGGTACCCTGAAGAAGCTGTCGCAGAAGTACTTCGATGCTGACGTGACCAAATGATCGGGCTGAACCCACAACTTGTCCTGGACTCGGCCCCTTACCTGCTCAAGGGGCTGTACTACACCGTTGTCCTGAGTGTCGGCGGCCTGTTCTTCGGGTTCCTGTTGGGGTTCGTGCTGGTCCTGATGCGCATGTCGCGCATCGGGGTGGTGAACTGGACGGCACGTATCTACGTGTCGTTCTTTCGCGGCACGCCCTTGCTGGTGCAGTTGTTCTGGATCTATTTCGGCATGCCGCAACTGGGGGTCGAACTGGACCCGATTCCGGCCGGCCTGCTGGGCCTGTCGCTGAACCTGGCGGCCTACACCTGCGAGATCCTGCGTTCGGCGATCGGCGCGATCGACCGTGGGCAATGGGAGGCGGCCGCCAGTATCGGCATGACCCGCGCCCAGACCCTGCGCCGGGCGATCCTGCCGCAGGCCGCGCGCACGGCCCTGCCGCCGCTGGGCAACAGCTTCATCTCGCTGGTCAAGGACACCTCGCTGGTGGCGACCATCCAGGTACCCGAGCTGTTCCGCCAGGCACAGCTGATCAGTGCCAGGACCTTCGAAATCTTCACCATGTATCTTGCCGCCGCCCTGATCTACTGGCTGCTTTCCAGCGTGCTCGCGCACCTGCAGGGCAAGCTGGAGGCGCGGGTCAATCGGCATGACCAGGAGTCCTGACAGCATGATCGTGGTTGAAAAACTGACCAAGCAATTCAATGGCCAGAGCGTGCTCAAGGGCATCGACCTGACGGTCAAGGCCGGCGAGGTGGTGGCGATCATCGGCCCCAGCGGTTCCGGCAAGACCACCTTCCTGCGTTGCCTGAATTTCCTCGAGGAACCTTCCAGCGGCCGGATCCAGGTGGGCGAGATCGAGATCGACGGCAGCCGCCCGTTGAGCCAGCAGCAGAACCTGATCCGCAAGCTGCGCCAGCAGGTGGGGTTCGTGTTCCAGAACTTCAACCTGTTCCCCCATCGCACGGCGCTGGAGAACGTCATCGAAGGCCCGATCGTGGTCAAGAAGACCCCGCGCGACCAGGCCGTGGCCCTGGGCCGCAAGCTGCTGGCCAAGGTGGGCCTGGCGGGCAAGGAAGAGTCCTATCCACGGCGGCTGTCCGGCGGTCAGCAACAGCGCGTGGCGATTGCCCGGGCGCTGGCGATGGAACCCGAGGTGATCCTCTTCGACGAACCGACTTCGGCCCTCGACCCGGAACTGGTGGGTGAAGTGCTGGCGACCATTCGCGGGTTGGCGGAAGAAAAACGCACCATGGTCATCGTCACTCACGAGATGAGTTTCGCGCGCGACGTGGCCAACCGGGTGATCTTTTTCGACAAGGGCGTGATTGTCGAACAGGGTGAAGCCAAGGCGCTGTTTGCCAATCCGAAAGAAGAACGTACCCGGCAGTTCCTCAGTAAGTTTCTGGGTGATGTGTAGGACGGTTCTTTAGTTTAAATAACGTACTCAGGGAATGAGTACGCTATTCAATGAGTAACTCTCTCGATAGTTGCGGGTCATCTTCTTTTATTACCTGGCGACTGTTTCAAATGATCCCCCTTTCCTCCAAATAAAACTGCCGAGAGCCCCTGAATAGAGGCGCAAAGTAGGACTCGTCCGAATAACAGGGCGATCGGAATCATTGTCGATCAAGGCCTTGACACCTGCCCGGCAAAACTCTTAGCTGACTTCCTGCTGGTGTGGCGTTATCTGCATTGCCCGCCTGTTCGGGGGTGTCTGCGTGATGCCCGCGCCATAACATTTCGGCTGTAAGGATGCGGCGAAAGAAGCACTGGCCCGGCTTTGCGAACGGACCCGGCCGCTTCTTTAAAGTTGAACTTATCGACAACTTATAAAAAGGACGATTTCATGAACGATTCTCTCGAGCACTCCCGACTCGCGCTGCCCGTGGTGCCCCAGGCGCACCGGCGGGGCATCGGCCGCCTGGCCGCCGAGCAACTGTCGGTGTGTATCCCGGCCTATCCGGGCATGGACGAGGGCGACCTGCTCGAGCTGTTCTGGGACGGTTGTTATGTGACGTCCCGGCAGATCCAGGCGGGCGAGCAGGGCCAGCCGGTCAGCCTGCGGGTGCCGCAGAGTTTCGTACTCGACGGTGTGGCGCGGATTCACTACCGGCTCATGCGCATTGGCCGTATGGCGCAGACTTCCCCGCCACTCAAGTTGCCGGTCAAGCTGAGTTGCCCCGGTGGCCTGCCGATCGGCGAGGAGAACCAGGGCCTGGCGCCGCCGATCATTCCTTCGCCGATCCGCCGCTACGGGGTCAACCCGAACCAGATGAAGCGCGGCGTGCCGCTGACCCTGGAGCCTTATCCGAACATGGCCGCCGAGGATGAAATCACCCTGCTCTGGGGCGATGTACGCTTCGACCTGCCCAAGCTGACGCCCGCGGATATCGGCAAGCCGGTCACGGTGTTCGTGCCGGCCGCGGTGATCCTCGAAGCCGGCGAGGACCGCGGGCTGGACATCACCTACTGCGTGATCGACCGGGTCGGCAATAATTCCCGCTGGGCGCCGCCACGGCGCCTGCGCGTGGGGGCCGCGCGGCATTTCGTCCGGCCCGTTGCCCCCGGCTTTTCCCGCGCCGCCCAACGCCGCCGGGAGTGAGCGACGGACCTTCTATGCATATTCCTAAAGGTTAGTTCATTTAATTTTTATACGCGTTTAGGGTATATGAACCGGACCACCGGACCCGTTTGATTTCGTCGGTATCGCTTTCGCGATGCCTCTTGAGAGAGATGAGGTAGGTATGGTCAGGAACACAATCACCCTTGTGCGGATCGCCGGGGCATTGCGCACGCCACGGAGTGGCGCTGATGTCTAACTTGAACGACGCACAGGTCCACAGCGATCAGGACATCGCGCCGCTGCTGCTGCCGGCGCGGGTACTGCGCAACGACGCCGAAGCCCTGCAGGCCGCCCATGAGCTGGCCGAGGTCGCCCGGCTGCACGCCGCCCGGCGCGACCAGCAGCGCAAGCTGCCCTGGGCCGAAATCGAGCAGTTCACCCGCAGCGGCCTGGGCAGTATCACCATCCCCCGCGAATACGGTGGCCCGCAGGTGTCCTTCGTCACCGTGGCCGAGGTGTTCGCGATCATTTCCGCCGCCGATCCGGCCCTGGGACAGATCCCGCAGAACCAGTTCGGTATTCTCCAGGCGCTGCTCGGCACGGCCACCGAGCGGCAGAAGAAGCAACTGTTCCAGAGCGTGCTCGACGGCTGGCGGATCGGTAATGCCGGCCCCGAGCGCGGCACCCGCAACACCCTGGAGATCAGGACCCGCATCAGTGCCGACGGTGACGGCTTCGTCATCAGCGGGCAGAAGTTCTATTCCACCGGCGCCCTGTTCGCCCACTGGGTGGCGGTCAAGGCCCTCGACGATGAAGGCCGCCAGGTCATGGCCTTCGTCCGCCGTGGCACCCCGGGCCTGCGGGTGGTCGATGACTGGTCCGGGTTCGGCCAGCGCACCACCGCCAGCGGCACCGTGTTGCTGAACAACGTGCGGGTCGAAGCGGAGAACGTCGTCGAGAACTGGCGCCAGGGCGCCACCCCCAACATCCAGGGCGCCGTCTCGCAACTGATCCAGGCGGCCATCGACGCCGGGATCGCCCGCGCGGCCATCGACGACAGCATCGCCTTCGTCCGCGAGCGGTCGCGGCCGTGGGTCGATGCCAAGGTCGAGCGGGCCAGCGACGACCTGTATGTCATTGCCGATATCGGCAAGCTGAAAATCGAATTGCATGCCGCCGAGGCGCTGTTGCGCAAGGCCGGGCAGGTGCTGGACCGGATCAGTGCCGGGCCGGTGGACGCCGACGCCGCGGCGCGGGCCTCGATTGCCGTTGCCGAGGCCAAGGTGCTGACCACCGAGATCTCCCTGCTGGCCAGCGAAAAGCTGTTCGAACTGGCCGGCAGCCGCGCCACCCTGGCCGAGTTCAACCTCGACCGGCACTGGCGCAACGCCCGGGTGCACACCCTGCACGACCCGGTGCGCTGGAAGTATCACGCGGTCGGTGCCTACCGCCTCAACGGCACCTTGCCGGCCCGCCATTCCTGGATCTGACCAGACCTCTGGAGACACCCATGCCACAGTTTTCCCCACGCGTCGCGGTCATTTCCAGCGACGAGCAAGCTTTGATCGTCGCCAGCGACCTGGCCGAGGATTTCAAGCGCGACAGCCAACTGCGCGACCGTGAACGGCGCCTGCCGCTGCCCGAGCTGGAGGTGTTTTCCCGCTCCGGCCTGTGGGGCATCAGTGTGCCTAAGGAATACGGGGGCGCCGGGGTATCGAACGTCACCCTGGCCAAGGTCACGCAACTGATCGCCGAGGCCGACGCCTCCCTCGGGCAGATTCCGCAGAACCATTTCTATGCCCTGGAAGTGCTTCGGGTGAACGGCAGCGAGGCGCAGAAGCGTCGGCTGTACGCCGAAGTCCTGGCCGGTCGCCGCTTCGGCAATGCGCTGGCCGAGCTGGGGACCAAGACCGCCCACGACCGGGTGACCCACCTGCGCCGCGAGGGCGAGGGTTATCGCATCAACGGCCGCAAGTTCTATTCCACCGGTTCGCTCTATGCCCAGCGCATTCCCACCTCGGTGGTCGACGAGCAGGGCGTGCAGCAATTGGCCTTCGTCCCGCGGGACAGCGCCGGGCTGACGGTGATCGACGACTGGACCGGTTTCGGCCAGCGCACCACCGGCAGCGGCTCGGTGGTGTTCGAGGACGTGTTCGTCGCCGCCGAGGACGTGATCCCATTCCAGAGCGCGTTCGAGCGGCCGACGCCGGTCGGGCCGCTGGCGCAGATCCTCCATGCGGCCATCGACACCGGGATTGCCCGGGCGGCCTACGAGGACACCCTGCATTTCGTCCGCACCCGCACCCGGCCATGGATCGATTCGGGTATCGAAAAAGCTGTCGACGACCCGCTGACCCTCAAGAGCATCGGCCACCTGAGCATCCGCCTGAGTGCCACCGAAGCCTTGCTGGAGCGTGCCGGCGAATGGCTCGACCGCGCCCAGGCCGAACCGAATGCCGACAGCGTGGCGGCGGCCTCGATCGCCGTTGCCGAGGTCCGGGCGATCAGTACCGAAATCTCCCTGGCCGCCGGCAGCACCCTGTTCGAACTGGCGGGCAGCCAGGCGACCCTGGCCGAGCACGGCCTCGACCGCCACTGGCGCAATGCCCGGGTGCACACCCTGCACGACCCGGTGCGCTGGAAGTACCACGCGGTGGGCAACTACTACCTCAACGAGGAAAACCCGCCGCTGCGGGGGACCATCTGATGAGTCGGCCTTTGGAAACGAAAAAGAAGATCCTGCTCAATGCCTTCAACATGAACTGCATCGGGCATATCAACCACGGCCTGTGGACGCATCCACGGGACCAGTCGACCCGCTACAAGACGCTCGAATACTGGACCGAGCTGGCGCAGTTGCTCGAGCGCGGGCTGTTCGACGGGCTGTTCATCGCCGATATCGTCGGGGTCTACGACGTCTACCAGCAGTCGGTGGACGTGCCGCTGCGCGAGTCGATCCAACTGCCGGTCAACGACCCGCTGCTGCTGGTATCGGCCATGGCCGCAGTGACGAAAAACCTCGGCTTCGGCCTGACCGCCAACCTGACCTACGAGGCGCCGTACCTGTTCGCCCGCCGACTGTCGACCCTCGACCACCTGAGCCGCGGCCGGGTCGGCTGGAACATCGTCACCGGCTACCTCGACAGCGCCGCCAAGGCCATGGGCCTGGATGCCCAGGCCGAGCACGACCGTCGCTACGACCAGGCCGACGAATACCTGGAGGTGCTCTACAAGCTGCTCGAAGGCAGTTGGGAGAACGACGCGGTGATCAACGACCCGGTGCGGCGGGTGTATGCCGAGCCGGACAAGGTCCACAAGGTGCGGCACAAGGGCGACTTCTACCAGGTCGAGGGCTATCACCTCTGCGAGCCGTCGCCGCAGCGCACGCCGGTGCTGTTCCAGGCCGGCAGCTCCGAGCGCGGCCTGCTGTTCGCCGGGCGACATGCCGAATGCGTGTTCATCAGCGGGCAGAACAAGGCCGCGACCAGGGCCCAGGTGGACAAGGTCCGTGCCAGTGCCGAAGCGGCGGGGCGTGACGGGCAGGCGATCAAGGTGTTCATGGGGGTCAATGTGATCGTCGCTGAAACCGAGGAGGCGGCCTGGGCCAAGCATGCCGAGTACCTTGGCTACGCCAGTGCGGAAGCCGGAGTGGCGCATTTCTCGGCGTCCACCGGCATCGACTTTGCCGAGTACGAACTGGACGAGCCGATCCGCTACGTGAAGAGCAACGCGATCCAGTCGGCGACCCGCAACCTGCAGAACAACGACTGGACCCGGCGCAAGTTGCTGGCGCAGCACGCCCTGGGCGGGCGCTATGTGACGGTGGTCGGTTCGCCGACCCAGGTGGCCGACGAACTGGAATCGTGGATCACCGAGACCGGCCTGGACGGTTTCAACCTGACCCGCATCGTCACCCCGGAAAGCTACGAGGACTTCATCGACCTGGTGATTCCCGAGTTGCAGCGACGCGGCTCGTACAAGACCGCGTATGAGCAGGGGACCTTGCGCGAAAAACTGTTCGGGGAGGAGGCGCATCTGCCGCCGGCGCATGCCGGATCAGCTTATCGCCGGGCCTCGCTATCGCCTGGCGCCATCGAAAAAACACCGCAGGCCCCGCTGTCGCCTGGCGCCATCGAAAAAACACCGCAGGCCCCGCTATCGCCTGGCGCCATCGAAAAAACACCACAGGCCCCGCTATCGACTGGCGCCATCGAAAAAACACCGCAGGCCCCGCTATCGACTGGCTCCATCGAAAAACAAACGCTGGCCCTGTAGGAGCCGGGCTTGCCCGCGAAGGCGTCCTCAAGGGCGCTAAAAGCTTCGCGGGCAAGCCACGCTCCTACAAGGTTGGTGCGAATCCTACAGACGATTACCGACTGGAAACCCATCATGAAAACCCTACGCTTCACTGCGCCAGTCAAGGCACTGGCCCTCGCCCTCGGTCTGTTCGGCACCGTCGCCCACGCCGCCGACGCCCCACTCAAGGTCGGCACCACCGCCGCCTTCGCCATCCCGCTGGAGGCCGCCGTGGAAGAGGCCGGCAAGCAGGGCCTGAAAGTCGAACTGGTGGAGTTCACCGACTGGATCGCGCCCAACGTCAGCCTGGCCGCTGGCGATATCGACGTGAACTACTTCCAGCACATCCCGTTCCTGGAAAACGCCAAGGCCGCCGCCGGTTTCGACCTGGTGCCCTTCGCTCCGGGGATCATCAACAACGTCGGCCTCTACTCGAAGCAGTACAAGCGCTTCGACGAGCTGCCCGAAGGCGCGACCGTGGCCATCGCCAACGACCCGATCAACAGCGGTCGCGGCCTGCAACTGCTGGCCAAGGCCGGGCTGATCACCCTCAAGCCCGGCGTCGGCTACAAGGCCACCGAGGACGACATCGTCAGCAACCCGAAAAAGCTCAAGATCCTTCAGGTCGAGGCCGTGCAACTGGTGCGCGCCTACGATGACGCTGACCTGGTGCAGGGCTACCCGGCCTACATCCGTCTGGCGAAAAGCTTCGATGCCGGCTCCGCGTTGCTGTTCGACGGCCTCGACCACAAGGAGTACGTGATCCAGTTCGTCATCCAGCCGAAGGAAAAGAACGACCCGCGGCTGATCAAGTTCGTCGATATCTACCAGCATTCGCCGGCCGTACGCGCTGCCCTGGACAAGGCCCACGGCAAGCTGTACCAGGCCGGTTGGGAAGGCTGACATGAGTGTCGCCAGCCTCCAGCGCCCACTGGCCGAAGCGCCACGCGAAGCCGAACAGACCGAACTGCATCCCGAACTCAACCGGGCCCACGTGCGCTTCATCGGCGTGGGCAAGACCTACGACGGCCATCAGGGCCCGGTGCACGCCCTGCAGGGCATCGACCTGGCGATCCAGCGCGGCGAGGTGTTCGGCATCATCGGCCGCAGTGGTGCCGGCAAGTCGTCGCTGATCCGCACCATCAACCGCCTGGAGCAACCCACGGCGGGGCGGGTGCTGATCGACCAGGTGGACATCGGCGGGTTCGACGAAGACCGCCTGGTGGAACTGCGGCGGCGGGTCGGCATGATCTTCCAGCACTTCAACCTGATGTCGGCCAAGACCGTCTGGCAGAACGTCGAGCTGCCGCTGAAGGTGGCAGGGGTACCCCGGCTGGCGCGGGAGCGGAAGGTGCGCGAGCTGCTGGAACTGGTGGGCCTGCGGGACAAGCACAAGGCCTATCCGGCGCAGCTGTCCGGCGGGCAGAAACAGCGGGTGGGCATTGCCCGGGCGCTGGTGCATGACCCGGCGATTCTGTTGTGTGATGAAGCGACCTCGGCGCTCGACCCGGAGACCACCCAGTCGATCCTCGGCCTGCTGCGCGAGATCAACCGGCGCCTGGGCCTGACCGTGGTGCTGATTACCCACGAGATGGCGGTGATTCGTGAGATCTGCGATCGCGTGGTGGTCCTGGAGCGCGGGCGGGTGGTCGAGCAGGGGCCGGTGTGGCAAGTGTTCGGCGACCCGCAGCATGAGGTCAGCCGGACCTTGCTGGCGCCCTTGCAGCACGCGTTGCCGGAGGAACTGCAGGGCCGCCTGCGCGCGCAGCCGGAGTCGGCCGGGGCGGCTGTGGTGCTGCGCCTGCAGTTCACCGGCAGTGCCAGCGACGAACCGGACCTGGCCGCGCTGTTCAGCGCTCTGGGCGGGCGGGTGCGGCTGTTGCAGGGCGGTGTCGAACGGATCCAGGGGCATGCCCTGGGGCAGTTGCTGCTGTCGGTGAGTGGCTCGTCGCTGGACGCCGAGGCGTTGCGCCAGCGCGCGGCCCGTTGGGCGCAACAGGTGGAGGTGCTGGGTTATGTGGCTTGATCGGTTGTGGCAGGGGGTGATCGACACCTTTCTGATGGTCGGCGTGTCGTCGCTGATCGCGCTGTTGCTGGGCATTCCGCTGGCGGTGATCCTGGTCACCAGCCACAAGGGCGGGATCTACGAGGCGCCCACGGTGAACCGGGTGCTGGGGGCGTTCGTCAACCTGTTCCGCTCGATTCCGTTCCTGATCCTGATGGTGGCGCTGATCCCGTTCACCCGGCTGGTCGTGGGGACCACCTATGGGGTGTGGGCGGCCGTGGTGCCGCTGACCATCGCCGCCACGCCGTTCTTTGCGCGGATCGCCGAGGTCAGCCTGCGCGAGGTCGACCATGGCCTGATCGAGGCGGCCCAGGCCATGGGCTGCCGGCGCTGGCATATCGTCTGGCACGTGCTGCTGCCCGAGGCGTTGCCGGGGATCGTCGGCGGTTTCACCATCACCCTGGTGACCATGATCAACTCCTCGGCAATGGCCGGGGCCATTGGTGCCGGAGGCCTGGGGGACATCGCCTATCGCTATGGCTACCAGCGCTTCGACAGCCAGGTGATGCTGACGGTGATCGTGTTGCTGGTGATCCTGGTGGCGGCGATCCAGTTCGGTGGGGACCGATTGGCGCGGGTGCTCAACAAGCGCTGAGATATCTGGCGTCTGGAGCATCGCTTTCGCGGGCAAGTCGGATCGCCGCCCGCGAAAGGGCCCTCCCGGGCGCAGCAGAAATCTGCAGGGTGATATATTCAGGTCATCCACCCCAACGCGCAGACTCTGATGAAAACCCTCGGCCCCGACGACCTCCACCAGATCGCCTCCACCACCCTCGGCCACTACAACCGCACCGCCGAAGGCTTCCGCGAAGGCACCCGCGACCACGACGTCAGCCAGAACATCGACGCCCTGCTGCGGCACATCCAGGGCACGGCGCCGTTCACCCTCCTGGACTTCGGCTGCGGCCCCGGCCGCGACCTCAAGGCCTTCACCCGCCTGGGTCATGTCGCCGTCGGCCTCGACGGCTCCGAGCGCTTCGCGCAAATGGCCCGCGAGGACAGCGGCTGCGAGGTGCTGCAGCAGAACTTCCTCGAGCTGGACCTGCCGGCCCAACGTTTCGACGGGATCTTTGCCAATGCCGTGCTGTTCCATGTTCCGCTGCAGGAGCTGCCGCGCGTCCTGGAGCAACTGCACGCCACGCTCAAGCCGGGCGGGGTACTGTTCAGTTCCAACCCGCGGGGGGAAAACCAGGAGGGCTGGAATGGTGAGCGTTATGGCTCTTACCACGACCTGGAGGCCTGGCGGGCGTTGCTCACGGCGGCGGGCTTCATCGAACTGGAGCACTACTACCGTCCCGCCGGACTGCCCCGCGAGCAGCAGCCGTGGTTGGCGAGTGTCTGGCGCAAGCGTTAGCGGTGCGATGAGGCAGGGCGCTGGATTGTCCATCCTGAGAGGACAGTCAAACCGATTTGAGCCGCTTTTTCCTTTTTCGGCGGCTCATTAATCTGGTCACACATTGAACGACACAGCTTCCCACCACTTAAACGAAAAAGGATCCCCCATGAGCAAGCCAACCTACAACCGCCTGAACAAAGACGACGCCGTAGTCCTGCTGGTCGACCACCAGACCGGTCTGATTTCCCTGGTGCAGGACTTCTCGCCGAACGAGTTCAAGAACAACGTGTTGGCGTTGGCCGACCTCGCCAAGTTCTTCAACCTGCCCACGATCCTGACCACCAGCTTCGAGCAGGGCCCCAACGGCCCGCTGGTTCCAGAGCTGAAAGAGATGTTCCCGGACGCGCCTTACATCGCCCGCCCCGGCCAGATCAACGCCTGGGACAACGAGGATTTCGTCAAGGCGATCAAGGCCACCGGCCGCAAGCAACTGATCATCGCCGGGGTGGTGACCGACGTTTGCGTGGCGTTCCCGACGCTGTCGGCGCTGGCTGAAGGTTTCGATGTGTTCGTGGTGACCGATGCTTCCGGTACCTTCAACGAAACGGTGCAGCAGGCCGCGTGGAACCGCATGACCCAGGCCGGCGCACAGATGATGAACTGGTTCTCGGTGGCCTGTGAGCTGCACCGCGACTGGCGCAACGATATCGAAGGCTTGGGCAACCTGCTGTCGCAGCGGATCCCGAACTATCGCAACCTGATGAACAGCTACGCGGCGCTGACGGCCCGTTAATCCACCCGGAACCACAAGGCCCGCCTTCGCGCGGGCCTTGTGGTTTGCGCAGACCGGATGGCATTTGAGAGGGCTTGCCCGCGAAGCTTCTGGCGGCCTCAGGAACGCCTTCGCTGGCAAGCCAGTTCCCACAGGAATTGCGGTGTTCCCAGATGCTTCAGTGCTGCTGCCCCAGCAACTCATCTACCTGGCTCTGCGCCAACTCGATCAGGTGCACCGAGGCCATCGCCAGATGGCGCGGCAGGCCGCTCAACTGCTCGGCGGACTCATAGGCGGTCGCAGCGGCCGAGCGCAGGATCGAGTCGAGGTTGTTCAGGGTGTCTTCGAGGTGAGGTGTCCTGCTGATGGGATCTGCGGGTAGTTCGTAGTGGGCGAAAGCGCGCTCGGTAGCGGCTTGGAGTGCCGGTTCGCTTTTGGGCGGGTTGGGCGTGACTTTGAACATGGCGATTCTCCTGACATGGTCGAGAACCCGTCACCGTCGTGACCAAACGAGAGGTGGCGGGCGGTACGCAGGTTGGTCAACCGGGATGTCAGGCACCCGGCGCACCCGAAGGCGCCCCGCGCACAGCCCACCATGAAACGACAGACACAGGAAGTGCCTGAAACCTTGGTGGCGCTGGTGCGCCTGACATTGAACGGGTGACCAAACCCGGTCACTGTTTTTCAGTGACAGGTGTCAGCCTAGGTCCCGCAGATCGACAGGCGCAAGCCAAAAGGATTTTCTAGGAAACTTCAGGCGAGGGAAAGGGAATCGTCTTGCTGGTGGGTCTTAGCGTCTGCAACAAGAATGTATCCAAGGGTCGTAGTGAGTTGACATCAACGTCATCTGTGGCATTCTTGAAGAACCACTCAGCCCCGTACGCAGCGATTCAGTTCGCTGGCCGTTGGGGTGAAAAAACCGGCCTCGTGCCGGTTTTTTCGTTTCAAGGGACTGAAACCTGTGCGCACAGCCTGCTTTGTGGACGGATACAACCTGTTTTATGGCTTATTGGCAGGAACCCAGTACAAATGGCTGGACCTTCCGGCGCTGCTTCTCCTCATCCTTTGCGCCGAGCAACCCGAGAGCGAACTGGTCTCAATATTTTTCTTCACTTCCGGCGTCAAACCCGATCTTGCCAGTCGTGGCCGGCTCTCCAAGGAGGCCCAGGACACCTATTTGCGTGCGCTCATTGAAAGAGGTGTGCATGTCCATTATGGGCGGCACCAATTGGAGCCGAGGCTTGCGCCTCGATTTGTCGATCGAAAGACACCGGCCTCAAGGCAGGACCAGGTCGCTATCTGGAAGCTCGAAGAAAAGGAAACCGATGTTCATATCGCGATCAGCATGTATCGTCTTGCTGCCAAACAAGCGGCGTTGCCTGCTTCTGAACGTATCGGGCAAATCGTGCTGGTGTCAGCCGACACGGATATGACCCCTGCCCTCAGGGCTATCCGGGAGGATCATCCCGAGATTCAAGTGGGTGTAGTTCTGCCGAACCGTGAAGGTATCAAGCGCACACCTCCTGGTTCATTGAAGAATCACTCCAACTGGATGCGTCAGGTCGTCACACAGGAGGAACTGGCTGCCTGCCAGTTTCCACATCAAGTGCCGACCCGGAAAAAACCGGCGAGAAAGCCGGGCTACTGGTGAGCTTCCCCGAAAAAGAAAACCCCGGAGGGCCTTGGCCGTCCGGGGTCGTTGGGTACCACCGCTTACAGCTTGGCGATCGACACCTCGGTGGATTTCACGAAGGCGATCACTTCGCTGCCGATTTCCAGTTCCAGTTCCTTGACCGAACGGGTGGTGATCACCGAGGTGACGATGCCGGAAGCGGTCTGGACGTCGATTTCCGACAGTACGTCGCCGGTGACGATTTCCTTGACGGTGCCCTTGAACTGGTTGCGCACGTTGATGGCTTTGATGGTCATGGCGTTGATTCCTGTCTTTGATTGAGTAGGCAAGGCTTGGTTACAGCGCCCAGCGCAATTGCGTGGGCAAGGGTGAAACAGGTTCCGGTTCGGGTGGCGCGCCAGGCAGCGACAGCACCCGGTTCAACACTTCGGTCTCCAGCGCCGCCAGGCGATGGGAACCCCGCACCCGCGGGCGCGGCAGTTCGACGTGCAGGTCGAGACCGATCTGGCCGTCTTCGATCAGGATCACCCGATCGGCGATGGCCACGGCTTCGCTGACGTCGTGGGTCACCAGCAGTACGGTAAAACCATGCTGCTGCCAAAGGCGCTCGATCAGTTGCTGCATCTCGATCCGGGTCAGGGCGTCCAACGCCCCCAGCGGTTCGTCGAGCAGCAGCAGTCGAGGCTGGTGAATCAGGGCGCGGGCCAGGGCCACGCGCTGTTTCTGGCCACCGGACAGGCCCGCCGGCCACTCGTTGGCACGATCGGCCAGGCCGACCGCTTCCAGTGCCTGCAGGGCCTGGGGACGCCAGTTGCCCTTGAGGCCGAGGCCGACGTTGTCGATGACTTTTTTCCACGGCAGCAGGCGCGCTTCCTGGAACATCAGCCGGGTGTCTTCGCGGGCGTCGCTCAGCGGCGCGGCGCCGGCCAGCAGGTCACCGCCGGTGGGTTTGTCGAGACCGGCCAGCAGGCGCAGCAGGGTGCTCTTGCCGCAACCGCTGCGGCCGACCACAGCGACGAATTGTCCGGCCGGGATATGCAGGTCGATCTCACGCAGGACCTGGCGCTCGCCGAAGGTTTTCTGCAGCTTGCGCGCCGCCAGCGGAATGCCTTGCAGCAGGCGTGGAGGTTGTTGGGCTGTCATGCGGCACCGCCTTTGCTCTGATAGGCCGGATGCCAGCGCAGCCAGACCCGCTCCAGGCCACGGGCCGCGAGGTCGGCGAGTTTGCCCAGGACCGCGTAGAGGACGATCGCCAACACCACCACGTCGGTTTGCAGGAACTCCCGGGCGTTCATCGCCAGGTAGCCGATGCCGGAACTGGCCGAGATGGTCTCGGCGACGATCAGGGTCAGCCACATGAAGCCGAGGGCGAAGCGCACGCCGACCAGGATCGAGGGCAACGCGCCCGGCAGGATCACCTGGCGGAACAGGCTGAAGCCGGACAGGCCGTAGCTGCGCGACATCTCCACCAGGGCCGGATCGACGTTGCGGATGCCGTGGTAGGTGTTGAGGTAGATCGGGAACAGGGTGCCGAGGGCGACCAGGAAAATCTTCGCCGACTCGTCGATGCCGAACCACAGGATGACCAGTGGGATCAGCGCCAGGTGCGGCACGTTGCGGATCATCTGCACCGAGCTGTCGAGCAGGCGTTCGCCCCATTTCGACAGGCCGGTGATGAAGCCCAGGGTCAGGCCGATGCTGCCACCGATGAGGAAACCGAGGCCGGCGCGCCAGCCGCTGATGGCCAGGTGAGTCCAGAGGTCGCCGCTCTGCACCAGGGCGACGCCGGCCTCGACCACGGCGCTCGGCGCGGGCAGGATCCGGGTCGACAGCCAGCCGGCCGAGACCGACAGTTGCCACACCGCCAGCAGCAGGATCGGCAGCGCCCAGGGCGCCAGCCGGTGGATGATACGGGTCAGGGTCGTCATGGCGCGGCCTCAGCTCTGGGACACGGCTTTGGGCAGGATGTCGTTGGCGACCATCTCACCGAAGGGGCTGACGTAACCGGCGCTTTTCGGCCGCTCCGGGCGCTCGATGTCCAGGTGCGGGAACAGCAGTTCGGCGACCCGGTAGGACTCTTCCAGGTGCGGGTAGCCGGAGAAGATGAAGGTGTCGATGCCCAGGTCCGCGTATTCCTTGACCCGTGCCGCCACGGTCGGGCCATCGCCGACCAGTGCGGTGCCGGCACCACCCCGTACCAGGCCGACGCCGGCCCACAGGTTGGGGCTGACTTCCAGCTTGTCGCGGCTGCCACCGTGCAGGGCGGCCATGCGCTGCTGGCCGACGGAGTCGAAGCGCGCCAGGGATTTCTGCGCGCGGGCGATGGTGTCATCGTCCAGGTGCGAGATGAGTTTTTCCGCAGCCTTCCAGGCCTCGGCATTGGTTTCGCGAACGATCACGTGCAGGCGGATGCCGAAGCGCACGGTACGGCCCTGTCTGGCGGCCTTGGCGCGGACCTGTTCGATCTTCTCGGCGACGGCGGCCGGCGGCTCGCCCCAGGTCAGGACCATGTCCACCTGTTCGGCGGCCAGGTCCTGGGCGGCTTCCGACGAGCCGCCGAAGTACAGCGGTGGCCGCGGCTGCTGCAGCGGCGGATAGAGCAGCTTGGCGCCCTTCACGCTGATGTGCTGGCCGTCGTAATCGACGGTCTCGCCTTCCAGTACCCGCCGCCAGATGCGGGTGAACTCCACCGAGGCCTGGTAACGCTCTTCATGGTCGAGGAACAGGCCGTCGCCGGCCAGCTCGTCCGGGTCGCCGCCGGTCACCAGGTTGAACAGCGCCCGTCCGCCGGACAGCCGGTCGAGGGTCGCCGCCTGGCGCGCCGCCACGGTCGGGGAAATGATCCCGGGGCGCAGGGCGACGAGGAATTTCAGCCGTTGGGTCACCGGGATCAGCGAGGCGGCCACCAGCCAGGAGTCCTCGCAGGAACGCCCGGTGGGGATCAGTACGCCGCCGAAGCCGAGGCGATCGGCGGCCTGGGCCACCTGCTGCAGATAACCGTGGTCGACGGCGCGTGCGCCTTCGGCGGTGCCAAGGTAATGGCCGTCGCCGTGGGTAGGCAGGAACCAGAAGATGTTGAGGCTCATGGAGTTGTCTCCTAAGGAATACGGTTCAAGGTGCGGTGGCAACGGCGGCCGGTGGTGTCCAGATCACGTCCTTGATGCTCAGCGGCTTGGGAATCAGCTTGAGCTGGTAGAAGCTGTCGGCGATTTTCTGTTGCGCGGCGACCACCTCGGGGGTGAGGAACTGCGCGCCGTAGCCTTGGCGCTTCACCGAGGTCAGGGTGATGTCGGCGGGCAGGCCGAGCAGCGGCGCGACCTGGGCGGTGACTTCCTCGGGGTTGGCCTTGGACCAGTCGCCGACAGCGCGGACTTCCTCGACCAGGGCCTTGATCACCTCGGGGTGTTTTTGCGCGTAGGGGCGGGTCGCCAGGTAGAACTGGTTGTTGTCCACCAGGCCCTTGCCGTCACGCAGGGTGCGGGCCTTGAGCTGTTGCTCGGCGGCAGCCTGGTAGGGGTCCCAGATCACCCAGGCGTCGACGCTGCCGCGCTCGAAGGCGGCGCGGGCATCGGCGGGCGGCAGGTAGACGGTCTGGATGTCGCTGTACTTGAGGCCGGCGTCTTCCAGGGCGCGGACCAGCAGGTAGTGGACGTTGGAGCCCTTGTTGAGGGCGACCTTCTTGCCCTTGAGTTCCTGTACCGACTTGATCGGCGAGTCCTTGGGTACCAGGATCGCTTCGCTGGTCGGCGCGGGCGGCTCGGAGGCGACGTAGAGCAGGTCGGCACCGGCGGCCTGGGCGAATACCGGTGGCGTCTCGCCGGTGACACCGAAGTCGATCGAGCCGACGTTCAGCCCTTCGAGCAGTTGCGGGCCGCCGGGGAACTCGGTCCATTGCACCTGTACGCCCTGGGCGGCGAGGCGTTTTTCCAGGCTGCCCTTGGCCTTGAGCAGGACCAGGGTGCCGTATTTCTGATAACCGATGCGCAGGGACTCGGCCTGGGCTTGGGTAATGGCGCCGAAGGTGACAGCCGCTGCAAACAGAGCGACCAGACCACGACGCAAAATGACAGTGCGCATGGCGCTCTCCTTTTTGCAGTTGGGGTTTTGGCTGCACCTGCTTGCCCGTTGGCGGGCGAGTAAGGCCAGTACATCGATTGCGGGTGAAACGGGCTAGATGCTCCAGCGAGCACTCAGCAGACGATCATTCAGCACGGCCGGGTCCAGGGGCCTGGGCCGGCGGGCCAGGGCCCGGTGGAACTGCTCCAGGGCCTCGTCCAGGCGTTGTTCCAGCGCTGGGGCCAGTTGCGCCTGGGCGCTGCCTTCGCCGTAGGCGATCTGGCTGTCCTCGGCGAAGATGCCATGGAGCATCTCCTGGGCCTTCAGCGCGGCGAGGACCGGCTTGAGCGCATAGTCCACGGCGAGCATGTGGGCGATGCTGCCACCGGTGGCCATGGGCAGGACCACCTTGTGGCTCAGGGCGCGCTCGGGCAGCAGGTCGAGCAGGGTCTTCAGGGCGCCGGAAAACGAGGCCTTGTACACCGGCGTGGCGATCACCAGGCCGTCGGCCTGTTCGATATGCTGCAGCAGATCGACCACCTGCGGGCTGCCGAAGCGTGCATGGAGCAGGTCTTCGGCATTGAAATCACGGATCTGGTAGTTCACTACCTCGATGCCTTGCTGGTTGAGCCAGTGTCTGGCGCGGTCCAGCAGTACCCCGGAGCGCGATCGCTGGCTGGGGCTTCCTCCGAGTGTCACGACCAGCATGTAGGTCTTTCCTCAAACATGTGACGGCGATTCGCGGGTTGCGATCTCGCTTGGGTTGACAGACCTTACCAGTGATTTTTTATATCCATAAATCTTATTTATTCATTTGTTTATTCTTAAAGTGCATATAAGGCGGGTTTTGTTCCGGGCAAAAAAATAGGCCGTCGAAACGGCCTGAAAACCCCTGCTTTGTGAATACCTTGAAACTGAAAAAAACGGCCGATGTTCTCGATCCCTGTAGGAGCGTGGCTTGCCCGCGATCGGCTGCGAAGCAGTCGTGAAATCGGCTGATGCGGTGTTCCTGATGAAACGGGTGCTCAGGATTTGCGAGTGCTTCGCACTCGATCGCGGGCAAGCCACGCTCCCACAGGGGGAGGGCGCTGGCTGCCCTTCACATGGATCTCAGCGATTGGGCTGCGGCGTCAGGCGCAGGTACGGTTTCACCGCGCGGTAGCCTTTCGGGAAGCGACGCTTGATCTCTTCCTCGTCCTTGAGCGACGGCACGATCACCACGTCGTCACCGTCCTGCCAGTTGGCCGGGGTGGCGACCTTGTGGTTGTCGGTCAGTTGCAGCGAGTCGATCACCCGCAGGATCTCGTTGAAGTTGCGGCCGGTGCTCGCCGGGTAGGTGATGGTCAGCCGGATCTTCTTGTTCGGGTCGATCACGAACAGCGAGCGCACGGTCAGGGTGTCGCTGGCATTGGGGTGGATCAGGTCGTACAGGTCGGACACCTTGCGGTCGGCGTCGGCCAGGATCGGGAAGTTGACAAGGGTGTGCTGGGTTTCGTTGATGTCCTCGATCCACTTGTGGTGCGAGTCCACCGGGTCCACGGACAGGGCGATGGCCTTGACGCCGCGCTGGGCGAATTCGTCCTTGAGTTTGGCGGTGAAGCCAAGTTCGGTGGTGCACACCGGGGTGAAGTCCGCCGGGTGGGAAAACAGCACGCCCCAGCTGTCGCCGAGCCACTCGTGGAAACGAATCTTGCCGGCGCTGGAATCCTGTTCGAAGTCGGGGGCGATGTCGCCCAGTCTGAGGCTCATGTGCTGCTCCTTGGGTGAAGGTGGATGAGTCCTAATGTGCCTGTAGTACGGATTATTTAAAAAGAATAAATATCGATTTATTTAGAAGATAAAGAAATATTAAAAACATCTTCATTGGACGCGCAAGGCGACCAGGCGCACTCTTGTCCACAGCTTGTGAGAGGGCTAAGGGGATGTAACTCAGTGGAGTGCCGAACGCCGCGATGTCGAGGTTTGGCGGGAGGCCGAAGCTGATGGTAGTGCTGTATGCAAGACGTGAAGCACTCGGCCCGGCATTGCGCCGGGCCGAGTGTGGATCTTTCTACTAGACGATCACGCGCTTCTTACAGCAGCGGGATCGAGTAGCTGACGATCAGGCGGTTCTCGTCCTGCGAACGGGTGTTCGGCAGGTCGGTACGCCACATGGCGTTTTTCCAGGCGAAGCCCAGGTTCTTGAAGGTACCTTCCGGTACGACGTAGGCCAGGCTGATGTCGCGTTCCCACTCGGAGCTACCGTTGGCACGTACGCCCGATACGATGGTATCGATGTTGTCGCCACGCAGGTAGACGATACCGGCGGTCAGGCCAGGTACGCCAACCTTGGCGAAGTCGTAGGCGTAGCGAGCCTGCCAGGTGCGCTCGCCGGCACGGGCGAACTTCTGGATCTGCACGTCGGTGATGGTGCTGTTGGACGAGCCGTCACCCTGGTTCAGCCAAGGAAAGTCGCTGTCACCCTTGGTGTACTGGTAGCCGGCGCCGAAGGTGTGGCCTTCAACCGAGTACAGGGCCAGGTAGCTGTACAGGTCGTTGTCGACCTTGCCCTTGACCTTGGTGGCGTTGGTGGTGTGATCCGAGTACCAGCCGGTGGTGTAGTAGTTGGCGGTGTCGCCATTGGCACCATTGTCACGGCTGCGGTAGTAGCGCAGGTCGCTCTTCAGTACGCCAGGGCCGATTGCCCAGTTGTGCACCAGGCCCAGGAAGTTCTGCGAGTAGAAGTCCTTCAGCTCGCCGTAGTAGTACGAAGCGGTCAGGTCCTTGGTGATCTTGTAGTCGGCACCACCATAGTAGAACTTGTTGCTGTCACGCGCGGCGGCGGTAGTGCCGTTGGCGCCAGCGATCGACAGGCTCTGGTCGTTGGTGGAGTTACGGCCTTTGGCCGAGTTGATCAGACCGCCGGTCAGGGTCAGATCCTTGATTTCGTTCGACTTGATCTCGCCGCCGGTGAAGGTTTGTGGCAGCAGGCGACCGTCGTTGGTCTTGATGACCGGGTTGTTCGGCTGCAGGGTACCGATCTTCAGTTCGGTCTGGGAAACCTTGACCTTGCCGGTCAGGCCCAGGCTTGCGAAGTCTGGTACTGCGCCATTCTGGCCATTGGTCGGGAAGACTGTGCCGCCGTTGGCAGCACCGTTGGCGTTACCGCTCTTGTCACGGCTGGAGTCCAGACGGATGCCGTACAGACCGATCGCATCGACACCGAACTGCACGGTGCCTTGGGTGTAACCCGAGATGAAGCGCAGATCGAAGCCTTGGCCCCATTCTTCGTTCTTGTTCCGGCTGGTAGCGGTGTTGGCGCCATCGCGGTTATCGGTATTGATGTAGAAGTTGCGCAGACCCAGAGTGGCCTTGCTGTCTTCGATGAAACCTGCGGCGCCTGCCTGCTGCGCCAGAACCCCCACGGCCACAGCCAGGGCCAGAGTGGACTTCTTCATTGGTCTTGCTCCTCTCATTTCTAATTTTTGTATTTCTGATTGGCTCGGGATCTACGCCCCTTTGGCGCCACAGATTTCGCGATTAGCGCCGGATCGTGACCGGTAAGTCAATCGAGACCCGCCTGCCTACGACTTTGGTCTAACCGCCGTTGTTTGGTCCGTGCAGAGTAATGACTTTGTCATAAACCCAAAAAGAATCATTTCGTCCTTTTTCAGACGATTCAGGAATATAATGTTTGATCGAACACCGCGCCAAGGGGTGTTATCGACCGCCGGGCTCATTCCTGAAAAGTATTTTTCTGCCTCTTTTTAGAACCCGGCGACTTGCGGAGGCGTCTCCGTACGTCATGGGCGATCAAAAAGGCGACGCAATCATGGCGAAACGCTGCCACTCTCGTCAATTTATTACAGCATTTGTCAGAACAAGATTGCCATGTACCTGTCACATTCCGACGTCCGGTCCGGAGCGTGACTTGTCGGACTGGCCCTCAACCATAGATCACGAAATGCCGTGTCGCGAATCCGCTTGTCTCCACAGCGCGATATGACCCCCGGTTTCCGGGGACATGACAGACATATTTCCTCTCATAAGCTAATGCAAATAAGTTATTTATTTTAAGATTCTTAGATCATTTAGTCTTCTCGACACGCCGAGTCCCGGTCATCCGTTGAGGAGCTTCTCCGATGAAACCCAATTCCCCACTCCGCCTGCTGGCGGCACTGTCCCTGGCCGGGGCTAGCCTGTTCGCCCAGGCTGCCGACCTGACCGTGGCCTACCAGACCACCGTCGATCCGGCCAAGGTCGCCCAGGCCGACGGCACCTACGAAAAAGTCAGCCAGGCCAGGATCGACTGGCGCAAGTTCGACAATGGCGCCGACGTCATCTCGGCCATCGCCTCGGGCGACGTGCAGATCGGCTACCTCGGCTCCAGCCCGCTGACTGCGGCCATCACCCGCAAGGTACCGGTGGAAACCTTCCTGATCGCCACCCAGATCGGCGCCGCCGAGGCCCTGGTTGCCCGCGACGGCTCCGGGATCAACTCGCCCCAGGACCTGGTCGGCAAGAAGGTCGCCGTGCCGTTCGTCTCCACCGGCCACTACAGCCTGCTGGCCGCGCTGAAACACTGGAACATCGATCCGGCGAAGGTGCAGGTCCTCAACCTCGCGCCGCCGGCGATCATCTCCGCCTGGAAGCGCGGCGATATCGATGCCACCTACGTCTGGGACCCGGCCCTGGGCGTGGCCAAGGAAAACGGCAAGGTGCTGATCACTTCCGGCGAACTGGCGAAGCTCGGTGCACCGACGTTCGATGCCTGGATCGTGCGCAAGGACTTTGCCGAGAAGCACCCGGAGATTGTCAAGGCATTCGCCAAAGTGACGCTGGATGCCTACGCGCAATATCGAAAAGACCCACAGGCGTGGCTGGCTGACAAAGCGAACGTCGACAAGCTGGTCAAGCTCTCCGGCGCCAAGGCCAGTGACATTCCGCTGCTGCTGCAGGGCAACGTCTACCCGCTGGCGGCTGACCAGGTCACCGTCCTCGGCAAGCCGACCGCCCAGGCGATCACCGACACCGCGACGTTCCTGAAAGAGCAGGGCAAGGTCGAGGCGGTCCTGCCGGACTACGCCCCCTACGTCAGCGCCAAATTCATCACCAACTGATTCAACGGGCCTGATTGCCCGAGCCCAGGACTGAGGAGCCCATCGCCATGGCCTTGTTACAACTGGAGCGCATCAGCGCACAGTACCCCGGTGCGGCCGAGCCGGTGTTGTCGGATATTTCCCTCAGTCTGGGGCCCCAGCAGTTGCTGGTGGCCCTCGGGCCGTCGGGCAGCGGCAAGACTTCGCTGCTGAACCTGATCGCCGGGTTCGTCGAACCCAGCGCCGGGCGCATCACTCTCGATGGTGTGCCGGTCAAGGGCCCGGGCGCCGAGCGCGGGGTGGTGTTCCAGGACGATGCCCTGCTGCCCTGGCAGGACGTGCTGGCCAATGTCGGCTTCGGCCTGGAACTGGCCGGTGTTCCTCGCCAACAGCGCGAAGCCCGTGCCCGGGAAATGCTCGCGCTGGTCGACCTGGCGAACTTCGACTCGCGCCGTATCTGGCAACTCTCCGGCGGCCAGAAACAACGCGTCGGCCTGGCCCGCGCCCTGGCGGCGGACCCGCGGGTGCTGCTGATGGACGAGCCGTTCGGCGCCCTCGATGCCTTCACCCGTGAACAGATGCAGGAGCTGTTGCTGCAAGTCTGGAAGCGTACCGCCAAGCCGGTGTTCCTGATTACCCACGATATTGAAGAGGCGGTGTTCCTTGCCACCGACCTGATCCTGCTGGCACCCGATCCGGGACGGGTGGTGGAACACCTGAAGCTGGATTTCGGCCAGCGCTACAGCGCCGGCGAGTCCGCCCGTGCGATCAAGTCCGATCCGCGTTTTATCGAAACCCGTGAGCACGTGCTGGCCCGTGTGTTCTCCCAGCGCAGCGCCGCTTCGCGGCAGGAGTTCGTATGAGCAGCTATGAATTGCCGGTGGCGGCCGCCACCAAACCGACCGTGCCTGCGGCACGGCGCAGCTTGAGTACACGCTGGATCAGCGTGCTGACCCTGCTGGGGCTGATTGCCCTGTGGTGGGCGGTCACCGCCTTCGGCGTGATCGAGCCATTGTTCCTGCCACCGCCGTCGGCGGTGCTGGAGAAGGGTTGGCTGCTGGTGACCAAGGGCTATATGGATGCGACCCTCTGGCAGCACCTGGGGGCCAGCCTCGGCCGTATCGGCCTGGCGCTGGGGATTGCCGTGCTGACCGCCATCCCGGTGGGCATCGCGATCGGTCACAACCGGATCGCTCGCGGTATCCTCGACCCGCTGATCGAGTTCTACCGGCCGATCCCGCCGCTGGCCTACCTGCCGCTGATCGTGATTTGGTGCGGTATCGGCGAGCTGTCGAAAGTGCTGCTGATCTACCTGGCGATCTTCGCCCCGATCGCCATCGCGACCGCCACCGGCGTGCGCACCGTCGACCCGGCCAAGCTGCGCGCGGCGCTGTCGCTGGGCGCGACCCGGGCACAGCTGATCCGTCACGTGATCCTGCCCAGCGCCCTGCCGGACATCCTCACCGGTGTCCGCATCGGGCTGGGCGTCGGCTGGTCGACGCTGGTCGCCGCCGAGCTGATCGCGGCCACCAGCGGCCTGGGCTTCATGGTCCAGTCGGCGGCACAGTTCCTGGTGACCGATGTGGTGGTGCTGGGGATCCTGGTGATTGCCCTGATCGCCTTCGCCATGGAGATGGGCCTGCGCGCCCTGCAACGCAAGCTGGTGCCGTGGCACGGCCAGGCTCACTGACAGACTTGATTTTGCCGAGCGCTCGGCGCGTATTTTGAAGAGAACCGACCATGAGCCTGACCCTTACTCCCCTGAGCGCGGCCCTGGGTGCGCAGATCGATGGCATTGCCCTGAGCGAGCCGCTCAACCTCGAGCAGCGCGACGCCATCGAGCAGGCGCTGCTCAAGTACCAGGTGCTGTTCTTCCGCAACCAGCCGCTGAACCCGCAGCAACAGGCGACGTTCGCGGCGAATTTCGGCGACCTGCATATTCATCCGATCTACCCGAACGTGCCGGAACAGCCGCAGGTGCTGGTCCTCGATACGGCGGTCACCGATGTGCGTGACAACGCCATCTGGCACACCGACGTGACCTTCCTGCCGACCCCGGCGCTCGGTGCGGTGCTGGCGGCCAAGCAGTTGCCGGCCTTTGGCGGCGACACCCTGTGGGCCAGCGGGATCGCTGCGTTCGAGGCCTTGTCGGCACCGTTGCAGCGGCTGCTGGACGGACTCACGGCTACGCACAATTTCATCAAGTCGTTCCCCGTCGAGCGCTTCGGCAGTACGCCGGAAGATCTGGCGCGCTGGGAGGAAACCCGCCGGAACAATCCGCCGCTGTCCCATCCGGTGATTCGCACGCATCCGGTGAGCGGGCGCAAGGCGCTGTTCGTCAACGAGGGCTTCACCACCCGGATCAATGAGCTGGAAGAGGCGGAGAGCGAAGCGATCCTCAAGCTGCTGTTCGCCCACGCGACGCGGCCGGAGTTCACCATCCGCTGGCGTTGGCAGGAGAACGACGTGGCGTTCTGGGACAACCGCGTGACCCAGCACTACGCAGTGGATGACTACCGGCCGAACCGACGGGTGATGCACCGGGCGACCATCCTCGGTGACGCGCCGTTCTAGCACTCCTCAGGGAGCAGGCATTCTTGCCGTGGGAGCCAACTGTCTTTAGTGCGCCGCCGATGAGCGGTCAGACTGCCTGTGGGGGCGGTGGTGACTGTGCTGGCCTATTCGCGGATAAACCGGGGCGCCGGACCGCCGGCTCCCACAAGTTGTTCAGAGTGGGGCTTCGCGCTTGGGCAGGTACGGCGGCAGGTACAGCCCCAGGTACGCATCGAACACCCGCATGCCTTCCTCGGCCATGCGCGGGGTGATCTGGTCGTGCAGTTGCATCGAGCGCGCATAAACCCGATCGCCCAACTCCATCGCCAGGGCGAACACGTCGACATCCGTCGGCAGCGCCGGCAGTTCGAAGTGGCGGATGAACAGCTTGTGCATCAGGTCGCCCAGCTCGATATCGTGTTGGCGGTCGGCCTGGGTCACCTCGGTCAGGCCGTGCTGGGCGAGGATCAGTTGGCGGGCCGCCGCGTCTTCGCTGTAGATCACCATCATCCGCTGCTCCACCAGCCGTGACAGGTCGCGCCAGCTGTTGAGGCTGGCGTGGTCGATCGGTGCCTGCAGGCAGGCGCGGAAGGAGGCGTGGACGTCGGCGGTGAGGGCTTCGAGCAGGGCCGGGACGCTGGCGAAGAAGTGGTAGACCGACGACGGCGGAATCTGCGCGCGCTCGGCGACGCTGTAGATCGACAGGTTGGCCACGCCCTCGGCGGCCAGCAGGTGGCGGGCGGCGTCGAGAATCGAATCGATCCGCGCCTGGCTGCGGGCACGGGGTTTGCGAGCGGTGGCGGGGCGGGGCATGGCGTTCTCCGGCAAGGGCTGCGGGGATTGTACGCGAGGTCCTGTGCAGGCTGTGAGATCGCCAAAAGCTTCGCGGATAAATCCGGCTGCACAATGATCGTGCTGAGCGCAAACCCTGTGTACGGCGCAAAGCTGGGGCGGCGGATGTATCCGCGAAGAGGCCACCTCGATGCCCCTGTCAAAAAAAACGCCGCGGGCCCAGGGGCCGGCGGCGTTCTTCCTTCTATTACCGCACCCGCTTAAACGGTATGCAGGTACCAGTTGTACTCGAGGTCGGAGATGGAATGTTCGAACTCTTCCAGCTCGCTCTCCTTGCAGGCCACGAAGATGTCGATGTACTTCGGATCGATGTACCGGGCCATGATCTCACTGTCGTCCAGCTCGCGCAGGGCATCGCGCAGGTTGTTCGGCAGGCTCTGCTCGTTCTGTTCGTAGCTGTTGCCTTCGGTCGGTGCCGGTGGCTCGACCTGGTTGGTCAGGCCATGGTGTACGCCGGCCAGGACCGAGGCCATCAGCAGGTACGGGTTGGCGTCGGCTCCGGCCACGCGGTGTTCCAGGCGCACGGCGTCCGGCGAACCGGTCGGCACGCGCAGGGCCACGGTGCGGTTGTCCAGGCCCCAGCTCGGCGAGTTCGGTACGTAGAACTGCGCGCCGAAGCGGCGGTAGGAGTTGACGTTCGGGCAGAGGAAGGCCATCTGCGCGGGCAGGGTCTCGAGCACACCGCCGATCGCGTGACGCAGCGCGGCGTTCTGCTCGGGATCCTCGCTGGCAAAAATGTTCTTGCCGTCCTTGTCGAGTACCGAGATATGGACATGCAGTCCGTTGCCCGCCTGGCCCGGGTAGGGCTTGGCCATGAAGGTGGTGTCCATCTCATGGTCGTAGGCGATGTTCTTGATCAGGCGCTTGAGCAGGACCGCGTAGTCGCAGGCCTTGATCGGGTCGGCCACATGGTGCAGGTTCACCTCGAACTGCGCCGGGGCGCTTTCCTTGACGATGGCGTCGGCCGGGATCCCTTGCTCCTTGGCACCTTCGAGGATGTCCTGGAGGCAGTCGACGTATTCATCGAGGTCGTCGATCAGGTAGACCTGTGTCGAGTGCGGGCGTTTGCCGGAGATCGGCGAGCGGGGAGGTTGTGGGCGGCCATTCACGTTCTCCTGGTCGATCAGGTAGAACTCGAGTTCGAAGGCGGCGCAGATGGTCAGACCGAGGTCGTCAAACTTGCTTACAACTTGGCGGAGCACTTCACGAGGATCGGCGAAGAAAGGCTCGCCTTCGAGTTCGTGCATGGTCATCAACAGTTGCGCGGTGGGTCGCTTTTGCCAGGGCTCGTTGCTCAGGGTGCCTGGGATCGGGTAACAGATCCGGTCGGCGTCGCCGATGTCCAGGCCCAGGCCGGTGCTTTCCACCGTCGAGCCGTTGATGTCCAGGGCAAAAAGTGAGGCCGGCAGGTTGATGCCTTTCTCGTAAACCTTGTGGAGGCTGGTGCGTTCGATGCGCTTGCCTCGCACCACACCATTCATATCCGCAATCAGAAGGTCAACGTACAGAACCTCAGGATGTTCCTTAAGGAACACGTTCGCTTCGTTAAGCTGAACGGCACGCGGGGGTACCGACATGATGCAACACCTTTGTTGTTAAAAATATCAATCATTGATCTTTTCTGGTTTCAGTCAACCCGAACGGCATGCCGAAGTCAAGCGAGGCAATTTCTGCCCTGAAAAAGCGCCCGAGTGGCTTTTTTGGGGCATTTTGGGGCGTTTTTTTCCCGCTGACTCCCGTGGGCACCGCAGGCTTGAGCGGGCCGTGTTGTATTTTTTACGGGGGTGTTGTGTAAAAAAATGAACAAGGCTAAGCTCGATTAAAACCCATAACAGCAATAATACCGGGGTGTTTCATGTCTCGCCTGCCGTTGATCGGCGTCACCGCCTGCTCTAAACAGGTCGGTTTGCATGGTTATCACATCAGTGGTGACAAGTATGTCCGCGCAGTCGCAAGCGCTGCCCAGGGCTTGCCGCTGATCATCCCCTCGCTGGCGGAACTGCTTGAACCGTCCGATATTCTGGACAGCCTCGACGGCCTTCTTTTTACCGGCTCTCCCTCCAACGTCGAACCGCATTTGTACGGTGGCCCGGCCAGCGAGCCAGGCACTGCTCATGATTCTGCACGCGACCGCACCACCCTGCCGCTGATCCGTGCCGCCGTGGCGGCCGGCGTGCCGGTGCTCGGCATCTGCCGCGGTTTCCAGGAGATGAATGTGGCGTTCGGCGGCAGCCTGCACCAGAAGGTTCATGAAGTGGGAACCTTTATCGATCATCGTGAAGACGAGAGCCAGCCGCTGGAGGTCCAGTACGGCCCCGCGCACCCGGTGCGGGTGGAGCCCGGTGGGGTCCTGGCGGGGCTCGGGTTGCCGGCGGAGTTCGCGGTCAACTCGATTCACGGCCAGGGCATCGACCGCCTGGCCGCTGGCCTGCGGATCGAGGCCCGGGCCCCGGACGGCCTGATCGAGGCGGTCTCGGTGATTGGCGGCAAGGCTTTTGCTAACGCCTTTGCATTAGGTGTGCAATGGCATCCGGAATGGCAGGTCGAAAGCAATCCGGTCTACCTCGCCATTTTCCAGGCTTTCGGCGAAGCCTGCCGAAATCGGGCAAAACAACGCGACACTGATGCTTTAACGAGCGCCTGACTCCTATTATGTAGCTCAGGAAACCCAGCCCAGAGGCATTTATGAGTAACAACCTCGACCAGCTCACCGATTGGTTGAAAGACCACAAGATCACAGAAGTCGAATGCATGATTGGCGACCTCACCGGCATCACCCGGGGCAAGATCTCGCCAACCAACAAGTTCATCGCCGAAAAGGGCATGCGTCTGCCTGAAAGTGTCCTGTTGCAGACCGTGACCGGCGACTACGTTGAAGACGACATCTATTACGAACTGCTGGACCCGGCCGACATCGACATGATCTGCCGCCCCGACGGCAACGCGGTGTACCTGGTGCCCTGGGCCATCGAGCCGACCGCGCAGGTGATCCACGACACCTACGACAAGCAGGGCAACCCGATCGAGCTGTCGCCGCGCAACGTGCTCAAGAAGGTCCTGAAGCTCTACGCCGACCGCGGCTGGCAGCCGATCGTCGCGCCGGAGATGGAGTTCTACCTGACCAAGCGCAGCGACGACCCGGACTATCCGCTGCAACCGCCGGTGGGCCGTTCCGGGCGCCCGGAGATCGGTCGCCAGTCGTTCTCCATCGAGGCCGCCAACGAATTCGATCCACTGTTCGAGGATGTCTACGACTGGTGCGAACTGCAGGAGCTGGACCTCGACACGCTGATCCACGAGGACGGCACGGCGCAGATGGAAATCAACTTCCGTCACGGCGATGCCCTGTCCCTGGCCGACCAGATCCTGGTGTTCAAGCGCACCATGCGCGAGGCGGCGCTCAAGCACGACGTGGCGGCGACCTTCATGGCCAAGCCGATGACCGGCGAGCCGGGCAGCGCCATGCACCTGCACCAGAGCATCATCGACATCCAGACCGGCAAGAACATCTTCTCCAATGAGGATGGGACCAAGAGCGAGCTGTTCCTCAACCACATCGGCGGCCTGCAGAAGCTGATTCCCGAGCTGTTGCCGCTGTTCGCGCCGAACGTCAACTCGTTCCGCCGCTTCCTGCCGGACACCTCGGCGCCGGTGAACGTGGAGTGGGGCGAAGAGAACCGCACTGTCGGCCTGCGGGTGCCGGATGCCGGCCCGCAGAACCGCCGGGTGGAAAACCGCCTGCCGGGCGCCGACGCCAACCCTTACCTGGCGATCGCCGCCAGCCTGCTGTGCGGCTATATCGGCATGGTCGAAGGCATGACACCGAGCGCGCCGGTGGTCGGTCGTGGTTACGAGCGGCGCAACCTGCGCCTGCCGCTGACCATCGAGGACGCCCTGGAGCGCATGGAAAACAGCAAGACCATCGAGAAGTACCTGGGCAAGAAATTCATCACTGGCTACGTCGCGGTAAAGCGGGCCGAGCATGAAAACTTCAAGCGTGTCATCAGTTCGTGGGAGCGGGAATTCCTGCTCTTCGCCGTCTGATGCAGCGGGCGCGGCGGGTATCTGGCCGCGCCTTCACTGGAATCTAGGAGATCCGTATGACCAGCAACAACCCGCAAACCCGTGAGTGGCAGACCCTCAGCAGTGATCATCACCTGGCTCCCTTCAGCGACTTCAAGCAATTGAAGGAAAAGGGCCCGCGCATCATCACCAACGCCAAGGGCGTCTACCTCTGGGACAGCGAGGGCAACAAGATCCTCGACGGCATGGCCGGCCTGTGGTGCGTGGCGGTCGGGTATGGGCGCGACGAGCTGGCCGAGGCCGCCAGCCAGCAGATGCGCGAACTGCCTTATTACAACCTGTTCTTCCAGACCGCCCACCCGCCGGCGCTGGAGTTGGCCAAGGTGATCTCCGAGATTGCGCCCGAGGGCATGAACCACGTCTTCTTCACCGGTTCCGGCTCCGAAGGCAACGACACCATGCTGCGCATGGTCCGCCACTACTGGGCGATCAAGGGCCAGCCGCAGAAGAAGACCATCATCAGCCGCAAGAATGGCTATCACGGCTCGACCGTGGCCGGCGCCAGCCTGGGCGGCATGACCTACATGCACGAGCAGGGCGACCTGCCGATCCCGGGCATCGTTCATATCCCGCAACCCTATTGGTTCGGCGAAGGCGGCGACATGAGCCCGGAAGAGTTCGGTATCTGGGCGGCCAACCAGCTGGAGGAGAAAATCCTCGAACTGGGCGTGGACAACGTCGGTGCGTTCATCGCCGAGCCGATCCAGGGGGCCGGTGGCGTGATCGTGCCGCCTGAAAGCTACTGGCCGCGGATCAGGGAGATCCTCGCCAAGTACGACATCCTGTTCGTCGCCGACGAGGTGATCTGCGGGTTCGGCCGTACCGGCGAGTGGTTCGGCAGCGATTTCTACGGCCTCAAGCCGCACATGATGACCATCGCCAAGGGCCTGACCTCCGGCTACATCCCGATGGGTGGCCTGATCGTGCGTGACGACGTGGTCGCGGTGCTCAACGAGGGCGGCGATTTCAACCACGGTTTCACCTACTCCGGGCACCCGGTGGCCGCGGCGGTGGCGCTGGAAAACATCCGCATCCTGCGCGATGAAAAAATTATCGAACGGGCCAAGGCCGAAACGGCACCTTATTTGCAGAAGCGTCTGCGGGAACTGAACGATCACCCGCTGGTGGGTGAGGTTCGCGGTGTGGGTCTGCTGGGGGCCATCGAGCTGGTCAAGGACAAGGCCACCCGTGCGCGCTATGAAGGCAAGGGCGTCGGCATGATCTGCCGGCAGTTCTGCTTCGATAACGGGCTGATCATGCGTGCCGTCGGCGACACCATGATCATTGCCCCGCCACTGGTGATCAGCAAGGCCGAGATCGATGAGTTGGTGGCCAAGGCCCGTCAATGCCTGGACCTGACCCTGAGTGCGTTGCAGGGCTAGGTGCTAGGCTCTGAGCGGGAGCGAGTTGCAGGCGCTTTCGCTCGGAGTGATCGCAAAGGCGGGTCTTTCCTTGAAAGCCGGCCTTGGATCTTGCCAGACTATCCCACTGTTCCGAGTTGCCCGGAAATCGGCCGCCGAACAGCTGGTTAAAAAGAAAAATTGGAGCATGACGCATGAAGGCATTAGGTTTGAAGAACGCTGGCAAGACTCTCCTGGCCCTGTCCATGGCCGGAGCGATGGCCGGTGCCGCTCACGCGGACGACAAAGTGCTGCACGTTTACAACTGGTCCGACTACATCGCACCGGACACCATCGCGAACTTTGAGAAAGAGTCCGGGATCAAGGTCGTCTACGACGTATTCGACAGCAACGAAACCCTGGAAGCCAAGCTGCTGGCCGGCAAGTCCGGTTACGACATCGTGGTGCCGTCCAACAACTTCCTGGCCAAGCAGATCAAGGCTGGCGTCTACCAGGAACTGGACAAGTCCAAGCTGTCCAACTACGACAACCTGAACAAGTCGCTGCTCAAGGCGGTTTCGGTCAGTGACCCGGGCAACCAGCACGCCTTCCCGTACATGTGGGGCTCGATCGGTATCGGCTACAACCCGGAGAAGGTCAAGGCCGCGCTGGGCGTGGACAAGATCGATTCGTGGGACACCCTGCTCAAGCCGGAGAACATCGCCAAGCTCAAGAGCTGCGGCGTGAGCTTCCTCGACTCGCCGACCGAGATGATCCCGGTGGCGCTGCACTACCTGGGCCTGCCAACCGACAGCCAGAAGAAGGATGACATCAAGAAGGCCGAGGATCTGTTCCTGAAGATCCGTCCTTCGATCACCTACTTCCACTCGTCCAAGTACATCTCGGACCTGGCCAACGGCAACATCTGCGTGGCCGTCGGCTACTCGGGCGATATCCAGCAGGCCAAGTCCCGCGCTGCCGAAGCCGGTGACAAGGTGAAAGTCAGCTACGCCATTCCGAAGGAAGGTGCCGGCAGCTTCTATGACATGGTCGCCATTCCGAAAGACGCGGAAAACGTCGACGGCGCCTACAAGTTCATGAACTACCTGCTCAAGCCGGAAGTCATGGCGGCGATCACCGACAGCGTGCGTTTCCCGAACGGCAACGAGAAGGCCACCGCACTGGTCGACAAGAGCATCACCAGCGACCCGGGTATCTATCCGCCAGCAGACGTGCAGGCCAAGCTCTACGCCATTGCCGACCTGCCTGCCGCTACCCAGCGTGAGCTGACCCGTAGCTGGACCAAGATCAAGTCGGGTAAATAATCCCGCCTGATGCAACACCGCTCCACCTGCTGGAACCGGGCTCTTCCGGGTACCGGTTCCAGCAGGACTAATATCAATCAAAGAAAACTTTTGCTGGATCGGCTTATCGAGGGTAAGTTGCGCGCCGGTTTTGTCATCGGGCGGTATATCGCCATATGGCCCGGGCAACTCAGGCCCAACTATTGAGAGGACCTCCGAGTGTCTATTTCTTTGTTTTGCAAGACTTTGCTGGTTGGCGCAGGCCTGACGCTGGCTGCCGGTGCGTACGCTGCGCCGACCGTGCATATTTATAACTGGTCCGATTATATCGGCGAGAAAACCCTGGCCGATTTCGAGAAGGCCACCGGTATAAAACCGGTGTATGACGTCTTCGATTCCAATGAAACCCTGGAAGGCAAGTTGCTGGCCGGACATACCGGGTATGACGTGGTGGTTCCGTCCAACCACTTCCTCGGCAAGCAGATCAAGGCCGGCGCCTTCCAGAAGCTCGACAAGTCGCTGCTGCCCAACTACGCCAATCTCGACCCGGTGCTGATGAAGCGGCTGGAGAAGAACGATCCGGGCAACCAGTACGCGGTGCCGTACCTGTGGGGCACCAACGGCATCGGCTACAACGTCGAGAAGGTCAAGGCCGTGCTCGGCGTCGACAGGATCGACTCCTGGGCGATGCTGTTCGAGCCGGAAAACATCAAGAAGCTTTCCAGTTGCGGCGTGGCGTTCCTCGACTCCGCCGATGAAATGCTGCCGGCGGTGCTCAACTACATGGGCCTGAGCCCCAACAGCACCAACGAGAAGGACTACAAGGCGGCCGAGGAGAAACTGCTCAAGGTTCGTCCGTACGTCACCTATTTCAACTCGTCCAAGTACATCACCGATCTGGCCAACGGCGAGATCTGCGTGGCGGCCGGTTTCTCCGGCGATGTGTTCCAGGCGAAGAAGCGCGCCGAAGAAGCGAAGAAGGGCGTGGATATCGCCTACGTGATTCCCAAGGAGGGCGGCAACCTCTGGTTCGACATGCTGGCGATTCCCAAGGACGCCGGCAACGTGAAGGAGGCCCATGCGTTCATCAATTATCTGCTGCAACCTGAAGCGATCGCCCAGGTCAGCGATTATGTCGGATATGCCAACCCGAACCCAAAGGCTGGCGAACTGATGGATCAGTCCGTGCGCACCGACGAAGCGGTTTACCCACCGCAAGCTGTTGTGGACAAGCTGTACGTCAACTCGGAACTACCCCCGAAAATCCAACGTGTGATGACCCGTAGCTGGACCAGGATCAAGTCGGGCAAATAGTCCGCAAGGACTCGGGTCAAACCATTCAATGCCAGGCCGTCTGGGCCTCGCGGTTAAATTTTGTTGGGAGTTTTGCAAATGGCTGTTGCCTCCGGCGCCTATAAGAAAGCCCTCGAGGGCGACCAATCACCCAAGCAGGTGTTGGTCAAGATCGACCGGGTCACGAAGAAGTTCGACGAGACGATCGCCGTGGACGATGTGTCCCTGGAAATCAGGAAGGGCGAGATCTTCGCCCTGCTCGGCGGCTCGGGTTCGGGTAAATCCACCTTGCTGCGCATGCTCGCAGGTTTTGAACGGCCGACCGAAGGCCGGATCTTCCTCGATGGCGTGGACATCACCGACATGCCGCCCTACGAGCGGCCGATCAACATGATGTTCCAGTCCTACGCGCTGTTCCCGCACATGACCGTGGCGCAGAACATCGCCTTCGGCCTGCAGCAGGACCGCATTCCGAAAGCCGAGATCGATGCCCGCGTGGCCGAAATGCTCAAGCTGGTGCAGATGAGCCAGTACGCCAAGCGCAAGCCGCACCAGTTGTCCGGTGGCCAGCGCCAGCGGGTGGCCCTGGCCCGTTCCCTGGCCAAACGGCCGAAACTGTTGCTGCTCGACGAGCCCATGGGTGCTCTGGACAAGAAGCTGCGCTCGCAAATGCAGCTTGAGCTTGTCGAGATCATCGAGCGCGTCGGCGTGACCTGCGTCATGGTGACCCACGACCAGGAAGAGGCCATGACCATGGCCGAACGGATCGCCATCATGCACCTGGGCTGGATCGCCCAGATCGGCAGCCCGATCGACGTCTACGAGACCCCGACCAGTCGCCTGGTCTGCGAGTTCATCGGCAACGTCAACCTGTTCGAAGGTGAAGTGGTCGACGATGCCGAAGGTTACGCGCGCATCGCCAGCCCGGAGCTGGAGCGCAACATCTACGTCGGTCACGGCGTGAGCACCTCGGTGCAGGACAAGCACGTGACCTACGCGATCCGCCCGGAGAAGCTGCTGGTCACCACCACCCAGCCGGAGTGCGAGCACAACTGGTCGCGCGGCAAGGTCCACGATATCGCCTACCTGGGCGGTCACTCGGTGTTCTACGTCGAGCTGCCGAGCGGCAAGCTGGTCCAGTCCTTCGTCGCCAACGCCGAACGCCAGGGCGCACGGCCGACCTGGGGTGACGAAGTGTTCGTCTGGTGGGAAGACGACAGCGGCGTGGTACTGCGCTCATGAACATGCGAAAACTCAAGCGCCGGTTGCAACGAATAACCCCCTCCGGCCGTCATGTGGTCATCGGGATCCCTTTCATCTGGCTGTTCCTGTTCTTCATGCTGCCGTTCTTCATCGTTCTGAAGATCAGCTTCGCTGAAGCGGATGTGGCGATTCCGCCGTATACCGAGATCTACACTTTCGTCGAGCAGAAGCTGCAACTGGTGCTGAACCTCGGCAACTACTCGATGCTGGGTGACGACGAGCTGTACCTGGCGGCGTACCTCGGTTCGTTGAAGATGGCCTTCTTCAGCACGCTGCTGTGCCTGCTGATCGGCTATCCGATGGCCTATGCCATCTCCAAGGCCCGCAAGGAAGTGCAGACCGTGCTGGTGCTGCTGATCATGATGCCGACCTGGACCGCGATCCTGATCCGCGTCTATGCCTGGATGGGCATCCTCAGCAACAACGGGCTGCTCAACGGCTTCCTGATGTGGACCGGGCTGATCAGCGAGCCGCTGCAGATCCTCAATACCAACCTGGCGGTGTACATCGGCGTGGTCTATTCGTACCTGCCGTTCATGATCCTGCCGCTTTACGCCAACCTGGTGAAGCACGACCCGAGCCTGCTGGAAGCCGCGTCCGACCTGGGCTCGAGCACCTTCAACAGCTTCTGGAAGATCACCGTGCCGCTGTCGAAGAACGGCATCATCGCCGGCTGCATGCTGGTGTTCATCCCGGTGGTGGGCGAGTTCGTGATCCCCGAGCTGCTCGGCGGTCCGGAAACCCTGATGATCGGCAAGGTGCTGTGGCAGGAGTTCTTCAACAACCGTGACTGGCCGGTGGCGTCCGCGCTCGCCGTGGTGATGCTGGCGATCCTGATCGTACCGATCATCCTGTTCAACCGCAGTCAGGCCAAGGAAATGGAGGGCCGGGTATGAAGCGCTTCAGTTTCTCGAACCTGATGCTGGTGGTGGGCCTGCTGTTCATCTACCTGCCGATGCTGATCCTGGTGATCTACTCGTTCAACGCCTCCAAGCTGGTGACGGTGTGGGGTGGCTGGTCGGTGAAGTGGTACGTCGGCCTGCTGGACAACACCCAACTGATGGGCTCGGTCGGCCGCTCGCTGGAAATCGCCTGCTACACCGCCCTGGCGGCGGTGGCGCTGGGCACCCTGGCGGCGTTCGTGCTGACCCGCATCACCCGCTTCAAGGGCCGCACGCTGTTCGGTGGCATGGTCACCGCGCCGCTGGTGATGCCGGAAGTGATCACTGGCCTGTCGCTGCTGCTGCTGTTCGTGGCCATGGCGCAAATGGTCGGTTGGCCCCAGGAGCGTGGTATCGCCACCATCTGGATCGCCCACACCACGTTTTGCTCGGCCTATGTGGCGGTAGTGGTGTCGGCGCGCCTGCGCGAGTTGGACCTGTCCATCGAAGAGGCGGCCATGGACCTGGGCGCGCGGCCGTGGAAGGTGTTCTTCCTGATCACCATCCCGATGATCGCGCCGTCGCTGGCGGCGGGCGGCATGATGTCGTTCGCCCTGTCGCTGGATGACCTGGTGCTGGCCAGCTTCGTGTCCGGGCCGGGTTCGACCACCCTGCCGATGGAGGTGTTCTCGGCGGTGCGCCTGGGCGTCAAGCCGGAGATCAACGCGGTGGCGAGCCTGATCCTGCTGGCGGTATCGCTGGTGACCTTCCTGGTCTGGTACTTCAGCCGTCAGGCCGAAGAGCGTCGGCGCAAGGCGATCCAGCAGGCCATCGAGGAAAGTGCGGCGGACTCCTGGAAGCAGCCGGATGTGCGGCGTGCACCGGCTGCGGCGGGAACCGCCGCGTAGCCTGCTGAAAAAGCTTCGCGGGCAAGCCCGCTCCCACAGTTTTGTGTCGAGCGACACGGACTGTGGGAGCGGGCTTGCCCGCGAATGGGCCTCCGAGGATTCAATCGGCCCAAGGCGATTGCCGGATCACCTCGACGAAATTCATCGGCGTGAAGCTCACGTCCTTGTCCTTCAGCACGTCGGTCTTGACGTTGCCGAAGGTGGTCTGCGGACGATGGCGCAAGCCGTCGGCAAAGGCGCAGATGATGCACTCCTTGAACTTCTCCCCCCGTGGATGCGCATGCACCACCGCCTCGCGCTGGACGGCGGGAAACGCGGCGTAGTCCATCCCCAGCACATCCATCTCCACGCCCGCGGTCACCAGGGCCACGGTCGGGCGCAGGTATTGCGGTATGCCCGGCGTGGTGTGCAGGGCGATCGACAGCCAGACCTGCTCGATATCGTCGTCCGATAGCCCATAGGGCTGCATGAAGGCCTTGGCGGCGTTGGCGCCGTCGACTTCGAAGCGGTCGTTGTCACTGCGCTGGCCTTCGACCAGGCCGAGGTCGTGGAACATCGCGCCGATATAGAGCAGTTCCGGGTTGTAGGCCAGTTGCTTGCGCTGGCCGCTCAGGGCGCCGAACAGGAACACGCGGCGCGAGTGGTGATAGAGCAGATCGCTTTCCACATCGCGGATGTATTCGGTGGCGGCCCGGGCCAGTGCGCTGTCGGGGATCCGGATGCCGGCAATGGTGTCGCTCATGGTCATGACTCCTGTGGCGAGCGCCGCAGTGGCGCCGATGGGATCAGTCTGGCGCCGGGCGGATTTGGCTGCTATCGATACAGGGTGACGATTCCGGCCATTCGCGGCGGGTTTCGTGCCAGCGGCCTTCTGCACCTCGTATCCCGGCGAGGCTTTGGTTACCGTAGGTCCGGTTCGGCCAGGAGTGCTCCAGCGCCGGATGTCGATCCGCAAGAGGCTTTACCATGACCCGCACCGTTGCCGTTGTCGTGTTCCGCGGCGTCCAGTCCCTGGATGTCACCGGGCCGATGGATGTATTCGCCGAGGCCAATCGCTTCCTGCCGCCCGAGGCCGGCTATCGCCTGGAGGTGGTGGGCGTCGAGCAGGGCTGGGTGGCGTGTTCCAATGGCCTGGCGATTCAGGCGCATCGGCATTTCAGCGAGGCCCTGGAACGCTACGACCTGCTGTTGTGCGCCGGCGGGCCGGATCTGGCGGGGCAGGACTTCGGTGCCGAATTCCATGCCTGGCTACGGGCCGCCGCCGCTCGCGCGGGGCTGTTCGGCTCGATCTGCAACGGTGCGTTCATGCTGGCGCGGGCCGGTTTGCTGGAGGGGCGCACGGTGACCACCCACTGGAATGACGCCCAGGCACTCGCCGAGCTGTGTCCGACGGCCCAGGTCGAGGCTGATCGGCTCTACGTGCAGGATGGCGAGTTGTTCACGTCCGCGGGGGTGACGGCGGGGATCGACCTGTCGCTGTACCTGCTGGCCCGCGAGCAGGGCAGCGACATCGCGTTGCGCGTGGCCCGGCGGTTGCTGGTGTTCACCCAGCGTTCGGGCGGCCAGTCGCAGTTCAGCCCCTACCTGACGCCCCATGCCGAACCGGACTCACCGGTGGCCCGGGTGCAACAGTATGTGCTGGCGCACCTGACGGCGGACCTGAGCATTGCCGAGCTGGCGAAGGCGGCGAACATGAGTGCGCGCAACTTTTCCCGGGTATTTGTCCGCGAGAGCGGGGTGACTCCGGCCCGGTTCGTCGAAAGCGCGCGGGTGGATGCGGCGCGGGTGCTGCTCGAAAGCGGCGGTGTGCCGTTGAAGACCATCGCCTATGAGTGCGGGTTTCGCGATGCGCACCATCTGCGCAGCGTGTTCCAGCGGCGGCTGGGGGTGAGTGCGCAGCAGTTTCGGCAGCATTTCGCCGGGTTGGCCTGAGGTCTTGTGGTTGGCTGTCGGGCCCCTTCGCGGGCAAGCCCGGCTCCTACAAAGCCTGTGCCGTGCACAAATGCTGTGATCGCCAAATAACTGTAGGAGCGGGGCTTGCCCGCGAAGAGGCCCTTGAAGTCGACGCAACTCAGGAAGTGTCCGATAGAGCCCGTGACAACCAGGTGTCCGGGCTCTGCCGGAGCGGCCAAGGGAGTCGATCAAGGCTTCAGGCTGTCGTACGCCTCCAGCGCATGCAGCGAGTAGATATAGGCCGCCCCGGCATTCAGCGAAATCGCCGTCGCCAGCGCCGCGGCGACTTCCTCGCGGGTCGCGCCGGCCTTGATCGCCGCGTCGGTATGGGCACCGATGCAACCGTCGCAGCGGGTGGAGATCGCCACGGCGATGGAAATCAGTTCACGGGTCTTGGCATCCAGCACATTGTTTTCGGCAGCGGCTTCACCCAGCTTCATGTAGGCCTGGACCATCTTGGGGTTGGATTTGCCCAGTGCGCCGAAGGCATTCTTGATGGTGGGCAACAGTTCGGACCAATTGAGGAACATGGTGGTAACTCCTGAAAGGCTGAAGGTAGACTGGCTAAGCAACGACTCCAGTGTCATCCATTGGAGGTCGGCATTTTTGTTCGATCCACTCAACCCTTTGTCCGATAGGCGCAAATGACTTCGATCGATCGGCTCATCGGCCTGGCCGGCGTACGCGGCAGCCTGGATCTGCGCTGCCGGTTGCAGGGCGATTGGGCGCTGGACCACGAGCAGGAAAACGCCGGTATCGCGCCCTATCACATCGTGCTGGCCGGGGAATGCCAGGTCGAGCTGCCCGGCGGGCAGGCGGTTCGCCTGGGGGCGGGGGACATCCTGGTGTTGCCCGGTGGCGGTACGCACCTGTTGCGCAGCGAAGGGCGGCGGGTGGCGCCGACGGCCACGCGGGTCAGCCAGGGCGGCCTGCTGCCGCTGCACCGGATAGGCCGCGAGGGGCCGGCCCTCGATCTGCTCTGCGGACGCTTTCACTACCAGCGCGAGTCGATGCTGTTCGCCGCCCTGCCGCCCTACCTGGTGGTGTCCAGCCGCGACCTGCCGGCCAGCGATCAGCTGGCGGCGCTGGTGGGGTTATTGCGGGTGGAGGCCGATGGCGACCAGGCCGGTGGGCGATTCCTGGTGGATGCGCTGTCGTCGGCGTTGTTCACGCTGATTCTGCGGGTCTATCTGCAACAGCAGGTGCAGGCCAGCGGGACCCTCGCCCTGCTGGCCGACAAGCGCCTGAGCCGGGCCTGGCAGGGCATGCTCGACGACCCGGCCCACGCGTGGAGCATCGACGGCCTGGCGGCGCTGGCGAACATGTCGCGGGCGACCTTCATGCGCGCGTTCGTCAAGGTCGCGGGGGAGTCGCCGTGGGTACTGCTCACCCGGGTGCGGATGGAACTGGCTCATGGCCTGCTGAGCCGTTCGCACCTGGGCTTGAGCGAGATCGCGCTGCAGGTGGGGTATCAGTCGCAGGCGGCGTTCAGCAAGAAGTTCAAGGACGTGTATGGGCAGGCGCCGGGGCAGGTGCGCAAGGCCGGGGGGTAGGTGGCAATCTGCCTACTTGCCCGGCACCAGCCTCAGCACGCTGCGGGTATTGGCCGACACCTCGACGTCGTTCATGTGCACCTGCTCATAGCCACCTTCCACATAGGTTTCGGCCTGGTCGCTGTAGTGCTTGTCGAACAGCACGCCGCTCTGGCCTACCGGGTTGATGGTCAGGCTGTGATCCGGGTCGGCGAAGTCGATCAGGCGTCGGGTCGAGGGGCCATAGGTGACCGGCCACGGCGCCGGGCCGATCTTCGCCGAAAGGTTGTTCGGCACCTCATGGGTGCCCGGCGCGTCGAACGGACCGACGTTGAACAGCCTGTCCAGCGGCGGCTGCCGCCCCAGCGGATGACCCTGGGTCAGGGTGTGGGCCCGGCCCCAGACCCAGCCGCCGCTGTTGTCGCCATAGCTCGCCCTGAGGTGGGCCAGGGTCGCCTGCCAGGCCTGTTTCACCACTGCATTGCGGTTGCCGTTCCACCAGGGGGAGGTTTCATCGGCCGCCAGGCGGGGTAACGCGGCGTCCACCACGCGGGTGCTGATCAGGGTGTTGAAGTAGTCGTCGCCCAGCTTGTCATGCATGGCCGCGCGGGCCAGTTCGTAGAGGAACTGGTTGAACAGCGTGGCGCTGGTGGAACTCATCGGGTAGTCGCCTTTCCATGTCGCCAGTTGTTCCACCAGCTTGAGTTCGGCCGCGTCCTGCGCCGCCTCGCGCAGCGCCGGCAGCAATGGCTTGAGCAGCCGCGGACCGTAGTCGGTGGTGGTGCCCAGTTGCAGCTTCTGGCTGTTTTCCACGCTCCAGCGCACGCTGTTGTCGGCCAACTGCCGGTTCAACTGCTGGCCGCGGTCGGCCAGGTTGTAGTAGCCGGGAATGACCATGCCGGTGGGCGAGGCCGGCTGGGTGTTGGCCGAGACGATGTAGCCGCGTGGCGGGTTTTCTTCCTGCGGGTTGGCGCTGAATGGGTAGTAGCCGTCCTTGTCCGCCTCGCCGGTGCTGCCGTCGAGGATGAAGGCCGGGTTGACCCCGTCCGGCCGCCTGGGCAGCAGCGCGGCGGCCCACCAGCCGATGTCGCCCCTGGCGTTGGCCCACATCAGGTTCAGGCCGGGCGCCTGGATTCGTGTCGCGGCTTCGCGGGCCTTGTCCAGGGTATCGGCGCGATTGAGTTCGTAGAAACCCTGCAGGATCGGGTTCGGGGTTTCGAGAAAAGCCCACCACATGGCAATCGGCTTCGTCCCGGCATTGGCGCCGAGCACGTCGTTGACGATCGGACCATGGGGCGAGCGCAGCAGGGTGAAGGTCACCGGAGCCTGACCCTTGACCGCGATCTGCTGCTCGCTGCGGGTCATCTCGACCCACTGGCCGTGGTACCAGACCTGGTTGGGGTTGTCGGGGTTGGTCTTTTCGGCGATCAGGTCCAGGTCATCGTTCTGGAACATGGTCAGGCTCCAGCCGAACGCCTGGTTGTTGCCCAGAAAGGCGAACGGCACCAGTGCCTGGTGATAGCCGTACAGCTCGAAGTTCGGCGCCGACAGTTGCGCTTCGTACCACACCGCCGGGGTCGAGAAGGCGATGTGCGGATCGCCGGCCAGCAGCGGCTTGCCGCTTTTGGTCCGGCTGCCGGAGACGGCCCAGGCGTTGCTGCCTTCGAACTGTGGCACGCCGGCCTCGCGCAGGGCCTGCTCGCTGACCCGTGCCAGGGCGCCGAGCCCCTTCCAGTCGGCCGCGGCCAGGGGTGTCGGCGAGCCGAGCATGCCCTGCGGGCGCCACTCCAGGTCGAACACCTTGAGGTAGTCGGCCCCGAGCTTGTCGCGCACGTAGGTCAGCAGCGGCTCGGTACGGAAGGCGGCGGCGAAGCTATAGGACATGTAGCCGGCGATGCTGATGGTGTCTTCGGCGGTGAAGGGCCGCGGCTGAATGCCGAGCAGGTCGAACTCGATCGGCCTGGCGTGGCTGGCCTGGTACTGGTTGATGCCGTCCAGGTAGGCCTGCAGGGCCTTCCAGGCGGCGGACTGCCGGTCCAGCCGGGCGACGTACTGGTCGGCGTGCTCGCGGATGCGCAGGCTGCGGAACAGCTTGTCGGTTTCCAGGGTCTTGGGCCCCAGGACCTCGGACAGTTCGCCACGGGCCAGGCGCCGGACGATCTCCATCTGGAACAGCCGGTCCTGGGCATGCACGTAGCCCAGGGCACGGTACAGGTCGGTCTCGGATTCGGCGCGGATATGCGGGACACCGCGCTCGTCGTAGCGCACGGTGACCGGCCCCTGCAGGTTGCCCAGCGTGACCTGGCCCTGGCGTGTCGGCAGTTTGCTCTGGACGTACCAGGTGCCACCGGCAGCGACGGCGGCGATCAGGACGGCGAGAACGGTCAGGCTGCGTTTCATGCGGGGTTCCTTGTGGAGGGCGGGCTGCCGTGGTTCAGCCGCTAAGGTGTAGCACAGCCCGCCAGGCGGATGCATCGCACGAGGGGCCGATTACGCTAAAAAGTCCGGTTCGCCTTGGTCAATGGCCGGGTTCCTGCCAGGGGCAGTAGCAGCCTACGGCCATGTTGTGGGTGGCGTGCACCGGGCGGCCTTCGCTGAGGGCCAGCAGGATCGGCTCGATGAAACTGTTGCCGGAATTGCAGGTGGCGCCCTGGCTGTAGGGGCCGAAGTAGGCCAATTGGCCGTTGCGGTCCCAGATCGCCACCGCCGGGCTGACGGTCAGGTGTTCGGCTCCGGGCAGCCCCGGCAGTGGCTGGATGGCTTGCAGGTTGACCGGTAGCCGGCCCTGGCTGCCGGGTTTCTGCACGGCGTAGAAGTCCACGCCCAGCGGCGCGAAGCGCTCGATCAGTTCGCCCAGGTGCTGCTGGTTGCCGACGTTGCACGGGCAGGCCGGGTCCCAGAAATGTACCAGGCGAATACGCCCCGGGCCGGCCAATTGGGTCGGCAGGCTGAGCCGATCACCGGCGAACAGTGCGGTCTGATCGCTGAAGGCGCGGATATAGCGACCCTGGAACCAGTCGTAGGCCAGCCACAGGCCCGCCGCGCAAAGCACGGCCAGCAGGCCGGCGAAAAATGTCTTGTGACGCGTCTGGAGCATGGCGATTCGGTCCTCGAAGGTCGCGTAGCTTGCCATGCCTGTCCTGACAGAAGAATATCGCAGATCAGTAAAACGCCTCGGCGTTGCCGTACTTTTTCCTGGAGGCTTTGCATGCCCGCCACCTTCGACCCCGATGCCCTGCGCGCCAGCCTGCGCCCGCTGGCCGAGGCACAGCCGTTGTCGTCGGCGGCGCAGGCCTACCAGCGTTTCTACGGCCTGGACCTGCCCCATCGCCCGGCGCCGTTCACCCGCCACCTCGGCGGCTTCCGCAGCGGCGCCTTCGAGCTGGTCAGCCAGCTCTGGCTGCCGCCGCAGCCGGTGGCCACCCTGTTCCTGTTCCACGGCTTCTACGACCACATGGGGCTGTATCGCAACGTCATCGACTGGGCCCTGGACCGCGGCCTCGCGGTGATCTCCTGCGACCTGCCGGGGCATGGCCTGTCCAGTGGCGAGCGGGCCAGCATCGAGGATTTCGCCGAATACCAGCGGGCCTTGCAGGGGCTGTTCGACGAGGCCCGGTCCCTCGATCTGCCGCAGCCCTGGCATCTGTTCGGCCAGAGCACGGGCGGTGCCATCGTGGTCGATCACCTGCTCCGGCATGGCCTGGACAGCCCGGCCCAGGGCCAGGTCGTGCTGCTCTCGCCGCTGGTGCGGCCGCGGGCCTGGGGCTGGTCGAAGCTCAGTTATCACCTGCTCAGGCCCTTCGTCAAAGGCATTGCCCGACGCTTCAGCGAAAACACCCACGACCCGGCGTTCATGCCGTTCCTGCAGGCCGATCCGTTGCAGCCGCAGCGTCTGCCGACCGCCTGGGTCGGCGCCCTGGCCCGCTGGATTCCGGGTATCGAAGGCGCCACGGCGAGCCCGCGCCGGCCGCTGATCGTGCAGGGCGATGGCGACATGACCGTCGACTGGCAACACAACCTGGCGGTGCTGCGCCGCAAATTCGACCAGCCCGAGGTGTTCATGCTGGCGCAGGCCCGGCATCACCTGGCCAATGAACTTCCCGAATACCGCGAACGCTATTTCCGCTTTCTCGGCGCCCACTTCTGATCGAGGCCTACATGACCGACCGCCTGCCCCAGCGTGGCGACTATCGCCACTTCCAGCCGATTCTCACCCGCTGGCATGACAATGACGTCTATGGCCACGTGAACAACGTCACCTACTACAGCTTTTTCGACACGGCGGTGAACACCTTCCTGATCGAGCGGGGCGGGCTGGATATCCACGACGGCGCAGTGGTGGGCTTCGTGGTCAGTTCCGCCTGCGACTATTTCTCCTCGGTGGCCTTCCCCGAGCGCCTGGAGGTCGGCTTGCGGGTCGGCAAGCTGGGCAACAGTTCGGTGCAATACGAGCTGGCGGTGTTCAAGGCCGGTGAAGAGGACGCCTGCGCCGCCGGGCGCTTCGTCCACGTGTTCGTCGACCGTGCGAGCAACCGGCCGGTATCGCTCCCCGACGGCTTGCGCGAAGCCTTTCAGTCGTTGATCTGAATGATCCCTTCGCGCACCGCGAACAGCACCAGCCCGGCGATGTCGTGAATCCGCAGCCGGTGCATGATCTGGGAGCGGTGCGCCTCCACGGTCTTGATGCTCAGGCCGAGGCCGACGGCGATGGAGCGGGTCGTTTCGCCCCGGGCGATCAGCCGCAGGATCTCCAGCTGGCGGGCGGTCAGGGCGACCCGGCTGGTCTTGGCCGGCGGTTCGTGGCTTTGCCGCACCGCCTGGTTGACCACCAGCGGCACCACCGCCGATGACAGGTACTGGCCGCCATGGCGCAGGGCCTTGAGGGCCAGTTCCAGCTCCAGCACCGTCGCGGTCTTGAGCAGGAAACCGTGGGCACCCAGTTGCAGACACTTCATCACGAAGTGCGTGTCGGTGTGCATCGACAGCATCAGCACCTTGCTGCGCGGTGCGCGCAGGGACAGTTCCTTGAGCGCGGCGACGCTGTTCATGCGCTCCATCGACATGTCCAGCAGCACGATGTCCGGCTTGAGCCTGGAGGCCAGTTCGATGGCCGCCTGGCCATCGCCCGCTTCGCCGACGACTTCGTATTCTTGTTGTTTTTCCAGCAGAGCCCGAATGCCCGCGCGAAACAGCGGGTAATCGTCGGCAAGCAGTATTCGACAAAGCATAAGCTCTAGCCCATGGCGCAAAGGGAAGGGCGCAGCAGCCGGACCGGCCTGCCACGGTTATTCGTATCTGGATTGCAACCCAGGGGTTCGCATCGATGCTGGCGACCCACGGCGGCCTCGGGTCCCGGTCAGCCGTGGCGGCTGCTGTCGCCGAAGAGCTGGATCAGTTTCGGCAGTTTCCCCAGGGGTTCGACTACCTGGGCCGCCCCCAGCCGAATGGCCTCCCTGGGCATGCCGAACACCACGCAACTGGCTTCGTCCTGGGCGACGGTGGCGGCGCCACTGTCACGCATGGCCAGCAGCCCGCGCGCACCGTCGTCGCCCATGCCGGTCATGATGATGCCCAGCGTATTGGCGCCGGCCTGGCGCGCCACCGAGCGGAACAGGACGTCCACCGAAGGCTTGTGCCGATTGACCGGCGGGCCGTCGAGCACTTCCACCTGATAGTGCGCGCCACTGCGTTTGAGCTGCATGTGCAAACCTCCGGGAGCGAGCAGGGCCAGGCCGCTGTGGACGCGATCCAGGTGTCTGGCCTCGCGGACTTCGATCTGGCACAACTTGTCCAGGCGCCGGGCAAAATCGGCGGTGAACTTCTCCGGCATGTGTTGAACGATGACAATCCCCGGGCAGTCACGTGGCAATTGCCTGAGGATGAATTCCAATGCCTGGGTGCCGCCGGTGGAACAGCCCAGGGCAACCACCCGGTCCGTGGTCCTGAGCACCGTCGGGGCCGCGCCCACCATGGGGCCCGATTCTGCGGCAGGGGGGTTGTGGCGAAGGGCCATGGGCCGCGCCCGGGCGCTCTCCTCGACCTTGCGGATCAGTTCGACGCAGAGTTGTTCCAGGCTCTGGCGCAGCCCCAGCCGGGCCTTGGTGAACACCCCGACGGCACCGGCCGCGAGGGCTTCGACGCCGACCGCCGAGCCCTGCTCGGTGAGGGTCGAGCAGATCAGCGTCGGTGTCGGCCGTTCGGCCATGATCTGGCGCAGGAAGGTCAGGCCGTCCATGCGCGGCATCTCCACGTCGAGGATCAGCACGTCCGGCCAGTCGCGGCGCATCTTGTCGATGGCGTACAGCGGGTCGGCCGCCTGGCCGATCACCTTGATGTTCGGATGGCTGTCCAGGCACTGGGTCAGCACCTGGCGCACCAGGGCCGAGTCGTCGACGATAAACACCCTGATCATCGTGGCCGCATCCCCAGCAGCAATGGCCGCACGCTGTTGCGCTGGCAATCGATCGCGCCGCTGCTGCCGTCGATGTGCAGGCGGCGATAGTGCTGGCCATCGAGGTCGCAGTGGTCGACCGCCCAGTTGCGTCGGCTGAACTGTTCACGGGCGAAGGCGCTGTTGCTGTGGCCGATCCTGCGCCCGCGTATGCCTTCGAAACGCACCAGGCTGCCGCCACCGAATATGCCCTTGCGGTACTCGCCGGGGTGGGTGCCGTGGCGTTGCATGTCGGCCTGGATGCGCCGGAACACGCCTTCGCCGTAGCGGGTGTCGAGGCCGTTGCGGGCCATCGGATCGCTGGGCAGCAGGTAATGCGAGACCGCCAGCAGACGCCTGCGCGGGTGCCAGAGAATGATCGACACGCAACTGCCGAGCAGGGTGGTGACCCTGCCCTCGTGCCGGCCGAAGAAGTAGTCGCCGGGGCGCAGGAAGAGCGGCGCAGTCATAGGCGTTCGTAGACCGACGGGTTGAGCAGCCGCAGCGGCAGGTCGAAACCGTGGATGCTTTCCGCATGGCCGATGAACAGCAGGCCGCCGGGCCGCAACGGCTGGACCAGGCGCTGGACGATGCGCTGCTTTTCCTCGTTGTTGAAATAGATCAGCACGTTGCGCAGGAAGATCACGTCGAACGGCCCGAGCCCTTCCGGCAGCGGCTGGACGATATTGATTTCCCGCAGGCTGACCCGCTCGCGCAGGGCCGCCTGGACCCGCAAGCGCCCGCGCATGTCGCCGATGCCGCTCAGGCAGTGGCGTTGCAGCCAGCCCTGGGGAAAGTACTTGGCCTGGGCCATGTCGTAGATGCCTTCGGCGGCCTTCTCCAGCATGCTCAAGCTCAGGTCGCTGGCCAGGATCGACCAGTCGCCGCTGCGCAGGTTTTCCTGGATCACCATGGCCATGCTGTAGGGCTCTTCGCCGGACGAGCAGGCGGCGCTCCAGAACCGCAGCGGCCCCTTGCGCCCGCCGAGCCAGTTGCCGAGAAAGTCGAAGTGCGGGGGCTCGCGGAAGAAATAGGTTTCGTTGGTGGTCAGCAGGTCCACCACCAGCCGGCGTTCCTTGAGGCATTCCGGCTGGTCGAGCAGTTGCAGGTAGCTGGCATAGTTGTCCAGGCGATAGTGACGCAGGCGTTTCATCAGCCGGCCGGCCACCAGCGGCCGCTTGTTCGGCGCCAGGATGATGCCCGAGGCTTCGGCCATCAGCGTCTGCAGGCGGCGGAACTCGCCGTCGCCGAGGGTCGGCAGCTTGAGCTGGCTGGACATCTCAGTGGCCCTGGGCCGCGGCCAGGCTGAGCTGGCGGATGTCCTCCAGGGACAACACTTGCGGGATGTTCAGGATGATGGTGAAACCCTGTTCGCCACGGGCCATGCCGGCGATGAAGTCGGTACGGATGCCGGCGCCGAAGGTCGGCGCGGCGACCACCTGTTGCGGGTCGATGTCGAGCACCGCATCCACCGCGTCGACCACCAGGCCGATGCGCTGGCTGAAGTCCTCCAGGTTCAGTTCGATGATGACGATGCAGGTGCGCCTGCCGACCGCGGTTGCCTCGAAACCGAAGCGCGTGGCCAGGTCCAGTACCGGCACCACGTTACCCCGCAGGTTGATCACGCCGTGGATGAACGCCGGCATCATCGGTACGGCGGTGACGTCGCCGTATTCGATGATTTCGCGCACCAGGTCGATGGGCACCGCGTAGGCGGCCTGGCGCACCCGGAACGACAGGTGCTGGATGCTCGACGCCGGCGGAGCGTCGGGCAGCGTTGCGAGGTCGCGGCTCAGGCTTGCAGTCATGATCCGGCCCTCAGTTGAAACTCACGAATTGGCCTTCGTCGACCGCCGCCCGGCTCTTGAAACCGTCACGCGAGCCGTTGAAGGCGTAGCCGTCGTGGCCGCGCGACGGTGGCCGGTGGCTGTGGGCGGACTCTTCCTCGAAGCGGAAGAAACCGATCAGTTCCTGCAACTGCCCGGCCTGGGCATTCATCTCCTCGGCAGTGGCCGCCAGTTCCTCGGAGGCCGAAGCGTTCTGCTGGGTGATCTGGTTCATCTGGCCCATGGCGATGTTGATCTGCCCGGCGGCGCCACTCTGCTCCTGGGACGCGGCGGTGATTTCCTGGACCAGGTCGGAGGTCTTCTGGATGTTTGGCACGATCTCGTTGAGCAGGCGTCCGGCCTGTTCGGCCAGTTGCACGCTGCTGGAGGCGACCTGGCCGATTTCCTGGGCCGCCACCTGGCTGCGTTCGGCCAGCTTGCGCACTTCGGCGGCGACCACCGCGAAGCCCTTGCCGTGGTCGCCGGCACGGGCGGCCTCGATGGCGGCGTTGAGCGCGAGCAGGTTGGTCTGGTAGGCGATGTCGTCGATGATGCTGATCTTGTCGGCGATCTGTTTCATCGCCAGCACCGTGTCACCGACCGCGCCGCCGCCCTGCACGGCGTCGTTGGCGGCCTTGCCGGCGATGCCGTCGGTGATCTTGGCGCTTTCGGTGTTCTGCGCGATGGAGGCGGACATCTGCTCGACCGAGGCGCTGGTCTGCTCGACGCTGGCGGCCTGCTCGTTGGCGGCCTGGCTCAGCGATTGCGAGGTCGAGCTGACCTGTTCCGAGGCCGAGGACAGCGAGTCGGCGGCGCTGCGGACATCGCCGAGAATGCTGCGCAGGCGTTCGGCCATGTTCTGCATGGCGGCCAGCAACTGGCCGGTTTCGTCCTGGCTGGTCACCGGCAGGTCCTGGCTCAGGTCGCCAGCGGCCATGCGGTTGGCCGCTTCCACGGCGCCATTGAGCGGACGGGTGATGCTGCGGGTGACCAGTACGCCGATCAGTATGCCGAGCAGGGTTGCGGCGATGATCAGGGCAATCATCTGGGTCTGGGAGCTGGCGGCGATATCGCTGATCTGCTGGTTGGCCTCGGCGGCACGCTCCTGTTTGCGACGGGTGGCCTCGCCCATCAGGCGGTCCACCACTTCGCCGCTGCTCACGGCCTTGGGCAGCAGGTCGGTGATCTCGCTGTTCTCCTGCAACTGGCCGGACTGCTGGTGACTGGTCAGCAGTTGGTTGATCACGCTTTCGTATTCCTTGAGCGGGCCCTCGATACTGTCGATCTGGGCCTGGCCTTCCTTGCTGAGGAACGACTTGCGCCCGTCGGCGATCAGCTTGCGGGCCTGTTCGAGCGAGCTGCGTGCCAGGTTGGCGGCCTGTTCGCGGCCGGCGTGGGTGGTGGCGAGCAGGCTATGGCGCATCGCACGACCGGCGGTCACCAGTTGGATGTTGGCATCCTGCATCTGGCGCAGACCCGTGACATCGACTTCGTACATGCGGTCCGACAAGTCGTTGACCTGGGACAGGTTGCGGATACCGATCACACCGATGACACCGGTCAGCACCACCACCAGCAGAAAGCCCGCTGTCAGCCGGATGCCTATCTTCATGTTGCGGATGAACTGCATGATTACTCTCCTGAAAGGCTAGGCAAGGGTGGATTGAGCGAGTTCGTCGTGGGTTCGGTCGACGTCTGCAGGTGTCGGAACAGGCTGGCGATATCGAGGATCAGCGCGACCTGGCCGGAGCCCAGGATGGTCGAGCCGCTGATGCCGTGCAGGTGCTGGAACATCTGGCCGAGGGGCTTGATCACGGTCTGCAGTTCGCCGAACAGTTGGTCGACGATCAGGCCGGCCTGCTGGCGGCCCTGGCTGACCACGACGATGTTGCGCCGCCGTGCCCGGCTGGGTGCCAGGCCGAAGTGCCGGTCGAGGGCGATGCACGGCAGCGGCTTGCCGCGCAGGCTGAGGTAGCCCTGGCCCTGCTGCAGCCACTCGGGGTCGGCTTCCATGCACTCGGTGACCATGTCCAGCGGAATGACGAAGTTGTCCTGGCCGACGCCGACCTGGAAGCCGTCGATGATCGCCAGGGTCAGCGGCAGGCGGATACGGAAGGTGCAGCCCTGGCCTGCCACCGAATCGATTTCGATCACCCCGCGCAACTGGTCGATGGCACTGCGCACCACGTCCATGCCGACACCGCGGCCGGAGAGGTTGGAGACCTGTTCGGCGGTGGAGAAGCCGGCTTCGAAGATCAGCAGGTGAATGTCCTGGTCGCTGAGCGGGGCGTCGGCTTCCAGCAGGCCCTTGTCGATCGCCTTGGCGAGAATCCGTTCGGTATTCAGGCCGCGCCCGTCGTCGCTGACTTCGAGTACGATCATGCCCGAGTCGTGGTAGGCGTTGAGGCGCAGGTTGCCCGCGGCCGGCTTTCCGGCGGCGAGGCGTTCGGCGGCCGACTCGATGCCGTGGTCGATGGCATTGCGCACCAGGTGGGTCAGGGGATCGGCGATCTTGTCGATCACCGACTTGTCCAGTTCGGTTTCGCCGCCAACCAGGCTCAGCTGGATGTTCTTGCCCAGTTCCTGGCTGACATCGCGCACCACCCGGTGGAAGCGGTTGAAGGTCTCGCCGACCTCCACCATGCGCAGTTTCAACGCCGCCTCGCGGATCTGCTCGACATGCTGGTGCACCGCCTGGGTGGCCTCCATGCAGCCGCTGTCGCTGCTGCGCCGGGCCTGCATCTGGGCGCTGGCGGTGCTGATCACCAGTTCGCCGACCAGGTTGATCAGTTCGTCGAGCTTGTGCGCGGCGACCTTGACCATCGTCGTGTCGAGGCTGCGGCGGTCGCGGACGGCAGCGGTTTTCGGGGTGGCCGGTTCGGCGCCCGGGCGAGGCGTGGCGAGCGGTTCGGCTGGCGTCGCGGCCGGTGGTTGCAGAGGATTCAGGCGCAGTTCGCAGAAGTCCTGGATGAATTCGAAGACGTCTTCGATTTCGCCCCGGCTGGCCGCGGTGTACAACTCGAAGTCGAAGCCCAGGTGGCAGGTTTCCGGGTCCAGCCGATCGAGAGCCGGCAGGGCGTCGCTGCGGGTGTGCAGCGTGGTGATCTCACCCAGGCGGTTGAGGTAGCGCAGGAAGGCCGCAGGGTCGAAGCCGTTGCGAAACAGCTCTTCGCAGAAGCTGATCGAGACCTGCCAGGTGAGCCGGTCCGCCGCGACGGCGGGAGCGTGCTGCGGCCCGGTTTGCGCCGGATCGTCCGCGTTGCCGCCCTGGGCCTCGAACAATGCCGCCAGCAGCGGTGCCTGGCGTGCCTCGTCGACGTCGAGCAGGCCGCTGTCGGGGTCGACACGCTCGATCATCGCGTTCAGCTCGTCCATGCAGTTGAGCATCAGCGAGGTCAGCGCCGGGGTCAGCTCGCGCTGGCCGTCGCGCACCGACATCAGCAGGCTTTCCAGGTGATGGGTGAGGTTGACCAGGGGCGTCAGCGAGAAGATCCCGGCCGAGCCCTTGAGGGTGTGCACGGCACGGAACAGGCCGTTGACCGCGTCCGTGTCGCCCGGGCTGGTTTCCAGGCGCAGCAGGCTGTCTTCGGCCTCCTTGAGCAGGTCGCGCCCTTCGCTGAGAAATCCCAGCAGCAACTGGTTCCATTGTTCGCCACTGAGCATGGGGTCAGGCCTCGGTCGGGTACAGCGATTCCAGGTTCAGCAGCGTCAGCAGTTCCCGGGCGGTGTCCGAGACCCGGCTGACGGTGGCCGGATGGTCGATGGACGACAGCGCCCGCTGGATTGCCAGGAGCAGTTGCGCGCCGGCGCTGTCCAGTTCGTTCAGGCCGCCCAGGTCCAACTGCCAGGGCCCCGGGGGCAATGGCAGCAGGCCGAGCAACTGCTCGCGCGCCATGCTGACTTCGTAGAGGGTCAGGTCGCCCTGCAGGCGCAGTTGCGCGGGCATGTCGTCGGTGGCGGGCGTCAGCGAGAACATGGCGGGTTATCCCAGCAGTTTTTCGACGGCCGCCAGCAGTTGCTGCGGTTGGAATGGCTTGACGATCCAGGCCTTGGCGCCGGCGGCCTGGCCTTCGGCCTTCTTCGACTGCTCGCTTTCGGTGGTGAGCATGATGATCGGCGTGAAGCGGTACTCGTTGCGCGCCTTGACCTCTTTCACCAGGCCGATGCCATCGAGGTTGGGCATGTTCACGTCGCTGATGATCAGGTTGATCTTCTGCCCGGTCAGCTTGTTCAGGGCATCGCGGCCGTCGCAGGCCTCGATGACCTGGTGACCGGCACTGGTCAGGCTCATCTTCACCAGTTGGCGCATGGACAGGGAGTCGTCGACGATCAGGATGGTCTTGGCCATGTTCATCACTCTTGCAAAGGGAAAAGCGGAGAGAAACTAGAAGAAGGTCACGTCGTCGCTGGCTGTCACCTGGGAGCGACCCTGTCGCTCCTCGTCGGTGGTGAAACGCTGGCGCTGGCGTTCGAGCCAGGCGGACGGATCGTTGAGGCTGGCATCCTGTTGCTCGATGGCCTCGAGCAGGTGGGCGAGGTCGGTCTGGACATGGTCGAGCATCTGGTCGGTACGGTCCTGGAACTGCAGGTTGACCATGATTGCCTGGATGTCGGCCTGGGTTTCCCGGGCGTCCCGTTGCAGCAGGCGGGAGGCGTCGGTCAGTTCGCCGAGGTTGTCGCCCAGGCGCGTCATGACCTGGGTCACCGCCTGATTGAGGAAGTCGAGGTTGGCCTGTTCGCTGCTGCCCAGCTCGGCGGCGGCGGTGATGGTGGTCTGGATCGCATGGTTGATCTCGCCGACCTTGGTGTCCATGCCCTGGCCGGTCTCGGCGGACAGGGTGGAGAGCTTGCGCACCTCGTCGGCGACCACCGAGAAGCCGCGGCCATAGTCACCGGCCCGGGCTGCCTCGATGGCGGCGTTGAGGGCCAGCAGGTTGGTCTGGTTGGCGATCTCCTGGACACGCTTGGCCATCTGCTGCAACTGACTGGCGTAGTCGCCCAGGTGGCTGATGGTGTCGAGCAGTTCGTGCTGACGCTGACTGCTGGCTTCGAACGACCGGGTCACTTCGCGCAGGCGCTCGTTGGCGTCACGCAGGCTTTCGCCGACGCCGCCGCTGCCGAGGACACCTTCGCAATTGTGCAGGCCACCTTCCAGGCGGGCAGCGATGCTGGCGAAGCGTTCGAACAGCTCGCCGATATTCGATTGCAGCAGGTGGCGGCTCTGGCCGATGCCATCGTTCCAGGCCGGGGCGATCACTGGCAGGAGGGTTTGCAGTTCGGCCGGTGCAGTGACGGTATCAGGATGTGGCGTAAGGGAGGGGGCGGCGGGGGTGTTCGGCGATTTGCCGATCTGCCGGGCGACGGTGGCGATGGCGATCAGCGCCAGGCCGGCGCCGTTGAGCAGAGGCTGGGCCAGAGAAAACCCGATGGCACTTAGTGCGATCCCTGACCAGATTCCCAGATAAATCCGCATCCCCTGCTTCCATTGCATAGCTCAAGTGGCGCGGATCATATCGGTAGCATATTGATATCAGTATCGGGATAACCCTTAATCCTGCGGGACTTCAGGCACGGTATTTCGGGTCGGGAAGGTGTTCTGGAACTGACTGGTCGGGCAGGTATTTGACTCATCATCCAATAACGGCGCCGCTTCCTGGCGTCACGACGAAAGGGCTCTAGCCGGGACCTTCTAGGAATTAGCCCTAAGGTATTTTGCCGTATGCGGATGTAATTGAATGTTACGGGCCGTTCATTCCAGGGGCGGGCTGGTCGAGAGTGGCAGCGGCGGGTGGATGGCCGCTCCCTGGCTTAAGCGTAGCGCCTGAGCAACGCGGCCCCTGGATGAGGGGCCGCGAGGCAAGGGTCAATGCACGAACAGGGCGATGAGGATGATCACCGGGATCGGTACACCCAGAAAGAACAGTAGAAGTGAGCGCATTTTCATTCTCCTCGGGTTAGTGCAGGGGCGCGGTGTGGGTCTGGTATTCGGTGCCTTGCAGGTAGACCACACCATCGCGCTGGCGACCGCCGAAGGTCGCCGCCAGGCTGGCGAAGAAGGCGCCGATCAGCAGGGCGATGAACATCCACAGGGTTGACCAGGCCGCAGCCTTGGCTGCCTGGTCGGCTACCTGCCTGGCGCTGTCCGCGGCCTGGCGGGCCTGGGCATAGACCTGGTCGACACGCTGTTCGGCCTGGACCCGGCTGAGGTTGGTGCGCTGGGCCACCAATTGCGCCAGGTAGGCACGGTCCTCGACGCTCAACTGCCCACTGCCCAGGCTGTGCACGAAGATCCGGGTGGCTACGGCGTGGGCGGCGTCCTCGCTCACCGCTGCGGGGCGGTCGTCGCGAAACAGCAGGTCGATGAAGTAGTCGGAACCACTGCTCTGGCGGGCATCGCTGCCGAGGCTGCTGGCGGCACCGGCGGCGACGGTGGCCCCAGCCTTGGCACCACCGCCGAGGACGCCACTGACGGAGCCGGCCGCCAGTGTCGCCATGAGCAGGGTCGCGACGGCCCAGGCGAGAAAACCGTGGGCGGTGTCACGGAAGTAGACCTCGTCGCCATGCACGTTGGCCCACTTCACGCGCAGTCGGCCGGCGAGATAACCGCCCATGCCCGCAGCGAGGATTTGCGTGAGAGCCAGCCAGATGATCGCCCAGATACCCAGGCCCTTGGCGCTGATACCTTCGCCCGACCAGGGCGAGATGGCGGCCAGACCCAGCCCGGAGCCGAGCATCAGCAGCAGCAGGGACAGTGCGGCGGCGGCGGCGGCCCCGGCGAAGATCGCCGCCCAGGAGACTCCCGAGTGGTTCGAGGGGTCGTGTAATGCGGCAGGATGAATTTCAGCGTTCCCGATCATTGTTGTTGTGCTCCATCAGTGAGAGACCTACAGCCTTCACGGTGGAGAAAGCAGCGGATGTGCCAAATCCTGCTTTGCTGAATAAGCAATCAATTCAAGGGGTTGGGAAGGGGGTTGGATCTTGGGACCATGCAATCTGCATGGTCGGGCAGTTTGACGGCAGGCTTTCTGCACTGGCCGATGGGAGCGGCCGAGGGAGTGCTGTTGCAGCACTCCCGGGTGAGGGGGCTCAGTCGCGCCAGTGGCGGTGTTTGCGGTGGCCATAGGCATGGCCGCGGCCACGATGGCCGTCGCGATAATGGCGATCCTCGCGGTCGCTGGAATTGCCCATGTAGTTGCCCAGCGCACCGCCTGCGCCGCCGCCTGCCGCCGCGCCGATCAGGCTGCCGGTGGTGCCGCCCATGCTGCGGCCGATGACGTTGCCGCCGGCCGCGCCCAGTGCGCCGCCGATCGCCGCTTCACCACGGCTGCGTTTGTCCGCGCCGACCGCACTGCCGCCTGCGCCGCCCAGGGCTGCGCCGATGGTCGAGCCGGTGTTGCCGCCCAGCGACTGACCGACCGCCGAACCGAGTACACCACCCAATGCGCCGCCGATACCGGCCTCAGTGGTACCTCCGGCGCAAGCCAGGCCACTGGCCAGGCTCAGGGACAACAAGAGAATCGACGAGAACTTCATTTGAGAGGAGCCTCCTAGGGATGACGGCGCGATCCTGAGGCTTGTGACAGTGGGCTTACAACGGAAATCCGACGAATAGCACGACCTGTATACAAAAAGATAACTTACTGATTTTACTAGGGAACTTAGTTGATTTCGGAAGGTCTGAGGCTACTTGAACCCCATCATTTCGCGCCTTGTGTGCGCACTGGAAGAGGCTGGCGCCGCTTCCAGAACGTCGATTCGCCCCAGCGTTTTTCCATCCCGTAGAACTGTTGCCGGTTGCCCAGGTAGGCGCTGTAGATCCGCCTGAGCAGATCCGCATAGGCGGGAAGGGCTTCGCGCTCACCATTGAGCGTGGCGTGCACGGCGCGAGCGCAATACTGGCCACAATAGAGCGCGGTGGCAATGCCTTGGGACGACAGCGGATCGAAGGCCAGTGCCGCATCGCCTACGGCCGTCCAGTGTTCGCCGTGAAATTGCGAAAGCCGTCCGCTGGCGGCATCCATGCCCTGGACGGAACTGCCGGGCTGGTAGCCGTGTTCACGACACAAGGCCGACAACAGGCGGGTATGAGCCAGTTGCTGCCACAGCCCATCGCCGCTCAGCAGCGTTTGGCGGTCGAGCAGGTCCAGGTCGCCGAGGAAGGTCACCAGCCGTTCCCCCGAGGGCAGCAGCACGCTGTACCACCAGCCGTTTGCCACCGCCTCGACCAGCGTGCGGCCATCGCGATCGGTGTCTTGCCGGCTATGCAGCAGCAGGTAGAAGGCGGTCAGCCGGTCTTCGACCTGGCGCTGGGCGCCCTGCTGACGGGCGAGTACTGCCGGGCGGCCGCCGGCGTCGATCAGCCAGCGGCATTCGGCCTGTCGCTCGCCGTCGGCGCTGGCCAGGCGCAGGCTGAAACCGGCCTCACGCGGTGTGGCGACCAGCCGGGTGGCTTCGTGGACCGCTACACCGAGCTGGCGTGCCGTGGCCCGCAACTGGGTGTCGAAGGCGAGGCGGTCCAACTGGTAGCCGCGACCCTGGGTCTGAAAGATGAAATCGTCCATGTGCGGCTCGTCCGAGCCCCACAGGGAAAGGTTGCCGTAGCTGGGACGGTGCCCGGCGGCGAGAAAGCCGTCGAGCACGCCCAGGTCGGCGAGCAGCGAGCGGGCGGCGGGCGGAAAGCCCTCGCCCACCCGGAAGCGCCCGATGGGCGCGGAGTCGGCCAGCAGCACCCGCCGACCCAGGCGCGCCAGGGTGATGGCGGTAGCGGAGCCGGCCGGGCCGCCGCCGACGATGGCGACGTCGTAGCGCTCCATTTAGCGCGACCGTCTCCCGCCGCGTGGCGCCTGCTCGGCGTCTTCCTGGCTGCTGAAGTTGGCGCCCCGTGGTGGCCGTGGTGCCCCCGCGGTGTCGTCCGTCGGCGCGCCCGCCGCGACGAAGTCGGCAGCCAGCACCGGGCTGGCGAAGGTCTGGCTCGTGGGGATCTGCGGCCCGTAGCTGGCAACCATCATGGTGTTCGGATAGAGCGGGCTGTCGAAAACGTGCTTGCGCACTTCCAGCAGGCCCATGGAGCCGAAGATATCCACCATCGTGGTCATCTGCTTGGCCGTTGGAGTTTTCGGACCCTCCACCAGCAGCGGAGCGTTCCAGTTGCTGCGCTCGACGAATGCGTCCAGACGCTGCGCGGGTTGGGTGGCGGGGTCGACGATCAGCTCGTAGTCCACATCGCTGAGCACCTGGTTGGGGACCCGCGCTGGCCAGAAGGTCGCGACGAACGGGCTGTAGGCCTGATCGTAGCCGCCCCGGCAATAGGCGGTATCGGCCTGCCAGGGCAAGCCCATCCAGCGGTTCAGGTCGCCGGGTCCTTGCCCATACAGCGGACCGCCGACGGCCAGGGCCTGGGTCTGGTTCAGGGTCGGGCCGTAGTCGGGCTGGGGGCTGCCGGCTGGCCGTTGGCGGATTCGCCAGGGCTTGGTGTACAGCGACAGATGGCGCATCGGCCAGGTCAGCTCGCAGCCGGGGTGGAAGGCGTCGGCCAGGCAGAAATCCAGGGCCGCCCGGTCGAGCATGGCCGGTTGTTCCCACAGGGGGACCAGGTCCAGGCGATCTGCCGGTGGTTTGCCCGGCCAGTCGGACTCGAATTGGCCGGCGGCCCAGTGTTGCAGAACCTGGTACTGGGTCTGGGTGATGGACGAATACTGCTGTGGGCTCGGGGCGTCCATGTAGTCGCCATAGATCCACGGCCAAGGCAACGGGTTGCTGTCGGTGGGGGTGGGCAGGCGGAAACTATTGAGAATTTCCCGGCGGGTTTCCTGGTATACGTCATAGTTGCCCGGAGTCGGTTTGCTCGCCAACTGGGCGATGAAAACCGGGTCTTCGAAGTTGTAGCGGCCGTTGTGGCCGAACTGGGTGGCGAAGCCCTGGTTGACCCATTGCAAGCCTGTCAGCCGCTGCAGGATCGGGTACACATCGTCGCGGAAGGATACGCAGGTGCGGGCCGGCAGCCAGGCGGCCTGGATGAACAGGTCGTAGGTCAGGTCATAGAGCGTGCGCACCGACTTGACCTGGGGCGCGTAGTTGGGCGGTGCGGTCACGACCCAGGCCGGCTCCACAGGGATCGACCGGCCGCCGATGCTGACCTGGGCGTTGATCGGTCCATCGCTGGTGTCGTCGTACCAGCCATCGGCGTTGATGAAGCTGTTGTCGTCCTTGGGGTTGAAGATCGGCGTGTTCCGGGGCGAGGCCGATACACCGCGGCCGCCGAGGAACAGCAGGCGACCCTGGGCATCGGTGCGCAACTCACCCAGATACACTGGCACGCCTTCGTACTGGCCGTTGAACTCGACACCGGCCTGGTTCGTGCCGCGGATGCTTTGCAGGCCGCCGTCGATGGCCAGGGCTGCACGGGCCTTGGGGTCCTTGATCTCGGCATTGCGCAGGGGCAGCACCTTGCTGGCGGCTTCGGGAATATCCATCGCCAACTGCCACTGGTACCACTGCGCCTTGCGGTTGGCGACATGGGCCGACCAGGTGATCTCGGCGTCTTGCGCGGTCAGTTCGGCGACCACCTCTCCAGCCAGGTTGTAGCCATAGATGCGGAACTCGGCGGCCTGGCGCTTCAGTGCACCCTGGGCGTCCCGGTAGAAGCCCAGTGGCTCGGGCCGCGGCTCGGTCACCTGGGGGCCGATGAAGTAGTCCGATTCACTGTTGCCGACCCGCGCCACGCCGATCGCGGGATGGATCGCGGCGCTGACGATGCGCTTGTCCTTGGGAGGGGTTTGGCTGCCGTGGTGATGCGGGGTATGGCCGGGGGTGATCGACATGAGTGCTCTCCGCGTTCCGTGCTAAAGAGGATGTGCCCGACCTGCGGGCAGGATCCCTGGGCGGGTGCCGGTCAGCACCGTCGGATGAGGGCGTGAGGAGCACCGCCCGCAGACTCTAGTAAAGGGCTTGAGGTTTGTCGAATGGCTTTTTGCTATTACGGCGGGAGATTCCCCGGGCACCTCTGGCAAGGCGTCCGGGGCGGCTCGGATCAACTGGCCTGGGCGAGGATCAGGCCGTTCTCGCTGGCCATTTCCAGGCGGATCGCGACGAACTTGGAGGTCGGGGTGTGGCTGCCGTCGCCGACGCTTTCCAGCGGCACCAGCGGGTTCACTTCCGGGTAGTAGGCAGCGGCCTGGCCGGCGGGGATGTCGAACGCCAGCAGGGTGAAGCCCTTGACCCGGCGCTCGCGGCCGTCTTCCCAGAGCGACACGATGTCGACCTTCTGCCCCGGCTTGAAGCCCAGGCGGATGATGTCCGCCTCGTTGACGAACAGCACCTCGCGCTGGCCCTTGACCCCACGGTAGCGGTCGTCGAGACCATAGATGGTGGTGTTGTACTGGTCGTGGGAACGCATCGACTGCAGGATCAGGTCCGGCTTCCTGCCCGTGGCGTGGGTGAGCTCGTGGATCAGGTCGCTCGGCAGGCCGTTGGAGCGGAAGTTCGCCCGGCCCGAAGGCGTGTTCCAGCGCCGGGCGCCGGCGGCGTTGCCCAGGTAGAAACCGCCCGGGTGCCCGATACGCTGGTTGAAGTCCTTGAAGCCGGGAATGGTGTCGGCGATCAGGTCGCGGATGCGGTTGTAGTCGCCCACCAGCCAGTTCCAGTCCACCGGGTGCGAGCCGAGGGTCGCGGCGGCGATGCCGGCGATGATCGCCGGTTCCGAGCGCATCTGTTTCGACAGCGGCTGCAACTGGCCGTTGGAGGCGTGGACCATGCTGAACGAGTCTTCCACGGTCACCGCCTGGGTGCCTTCGGCCTGCAGGTCGATGTCGGTGCGGCCCAGGCACGGCAGGATCAGCGCTTCCTTGCCGTGGGTCAGGTGGCTGCGGTTGAGCTTGGTGCTGATCTGCACGGTCAGGTCACAGTTGCGCAGGGCTTCGAAGGTCCGCGGGCTGTCCGGGGTGGCCTGGGCGAAGTTGCCGCCGAGGCCGATGAACACCTTGGCGCGGCCCTCGAGCATGGCATGGATGGCTTCGACCACGTTATGGCCGTTGCTGCGCGGTACCTTGAACTGGAAGCGGCGTTCCAGGGCGTCGAGCAGGGCCACCGGTGGGCGCTCGTTGATGCCCATGGTGCGGTCGCCCTGCACGTTGCTGTGGCCGCGTACCGGGCACAGGCCTGCGCCCGGCCGGCCGATGTTGCCGCGCAGCAACATCAGGTTGGCGATTTCCTGGATGGTCGCCACCGAATGGCGGTGCTGGGTGATGCCCATGGCCCAGCACATGATGACGCTCCTGCTCTTGGCGTACATCCGCGCCGCCTGCTCGATTTCGACCAGGGGCAGGCCCGATTGCGAGACGATCTGTTCCCATGGGGTGTCGTCGATGGCGGCCAGGTAGTCGAGCACGTTGGCGGTGTGTTCGTTGAGGAAGTCATGGTCGAACACCGACGGCTCGTTCGCCGCCTGGGCCTCGCGCTCCCATTGCAGCAGGAACTTGGCCATGCCGCGCAGCACGGCCATGTCGCCGCCCAGGGCCGGGCGGAAGTAGGCGGTGTTGGTCGGCTTGTTGCCGTTGGTGAGCATTTCCAGCGGGTGCTGGGGATGCTGGAAGCGCTCCAGGCCGCGCTCCTTGAGCGGGTTGATGCAGACCACCTGGGCACCGCGTTTCACGGCTTCACGCAGCGGTTCGAGCATGCGCGGGTGGTTGGTGCCGGGGTTCTGGCCCCAGACGAAAATCGCGTCGGCGTGTTCGAAGTCGTCGAAGGTCACGGTGCCCTTGCCGACCCCGACGCTCTGCGCCAGGGCCACGCCGCTGGCCTCGTGGCACATGTTCGAGCAATCGGGGAAGTTGTTGGTGCCGAAGGCCCGGACAAACAGTTGATACAGGTACGCCGCCTCGTTGCTGGCCCGACCCGAGGTGTAGAACTCGGCCTGGTCGGGGCTGTCGAGGTTCAGCAGGTGCTTGGCGATCAGCGCGTACGCCGCGTCCCAACTGATGGGCTTGTAGCGGTCGGTGGCCGGGTCGTAGCTCATCGGCTCGGTCAGGCGGCCCTGGTACTCGAGCCAGTAATCGGACTGCTCGAACAGCGAGCTGACGCTGTGCTTGGCAAAGAACGCGGCATCCACCCGACGCTTGGTGGCTTCCCAGTTGACGGCCTTGGCGCCGTTCTCGCAGAACTTGACCATGCCGCTTTCCGGCGAGTCGCCCCAGGCGCAGCCGGGGCAGTCGAAGCCGCCGTTCTGGTTGGTCTTGAGCATCATGCGGATGTTCTTCAGCGCGTTGTCGCTGGTCAACCAGGCCTGGGCCACGCTGATCAGTGCGCCCCAGCCGCCGGCCGGACCCTTGTAGGGCTTGTAGCGTGGGGTCGGGATCTGGTCGGCTTGATTATGATTGCTCACGCGGGATTCTCCATCGCAGGGCTGTAGACCCGCGGCGCACTTTTCTGCGGCAGGTGAATAAGATTGAGGTTGTGCCGACGCGCCCATTGCAGCGCCAGGCCAGTGGGGGATGACAGGCTGACCAGGGTCTGGATGCCGGCCCGCAGCACTTTCTGGATCAATTCGAGACTGCAGCGGCTGGTGACGATGGCCACGCCACCGGCGGTCGGGATCTGTTGGCGGACCAGCGCGCCGATCAGCTTGTCGAGGGCGTTGTGCCGGCCGATGTCTTCGCGGCCCAGCAGCAGTTCGCCCTGATCGTTCATGAACACGGCGGCATGCACGGCACCGCAGTGCTGGCCCAGCGGCTGGAAGGCGCTGATGCGTTGGCGCAGGTCGACCAGCCAGGCGGCCGGCGGCAGTGGTGCGCCAGGCAGTACGTTCAGTTCCGGCAGGGCCTGCTCCAGCGCCTCGACGCCGCACAGGCCGCAGCCGCTGGTGCCGGCCAGTTGTCGGCGCTGCTGCTTGAGACTCCAGAACGCGCGGCTGGAAATCTCCACTTCGGCGTAATGGGCAGCGCCATTGCTGGTCAGTTTCAGGTCGTAGAGTTCGGTGGCGTCATGGATGATGCCGCTGCCGAGGCTGAAACCGACGATGAAGTCTTCCAGGTCGGTGGGCGTGACCAGCATCACGGCCTGGCTGATGCCGTTGTAGGCGATGGCCAGCGCGACTTCTTCGGCGAGTGAGGTCTCAGCGGCTTCGTGATGATCGAGGTCGCTGTACTGGTAGCTCTGGCTGGCGGCCGGCGCGGCTGCTGTGGTGACAGGAATCGCGCAGCCGTCTGGCTTGGCGTGCATGGAGGATTACCGGCGAAATGTACGGTGCTAAGACTAGGCGCGGCAAAAGGTCACGTCTAATCGCTAGTACTGATCCTCCGATAGATGATGTCGATCAAAGTCCGCTTGGCGATTTCTGATAAAGCCTGAAGCAGGCTTCGGCCAGGGCCGAGCGCGGCGCGCCACGACGCATGATCAGGCCGAGGTTGGCCAGGGTCCGGGCATTTTCGATCGGTTGCAGGCTCAGGTGGTCGGTCAGGGTCTCAAGGCCGCTGTTGAGCGGCATGATCGCGCAGCACAGGCCGCCATTCACGGCTTGCAACAATTGATGAACGGCGTCGGTCTGCAGCAGCGGTTGTGGGCTCAGGCCACGGCTGTGGAAGTTGTGGTCGATGGACTGGCGAAAGTGCATGCCGCTGGTGAGCATGCCCAGCGGCAGTTCGGTCAGCGCCTCCCAGCTCAGCGGCTGGTCGCCGAAGTCGAAGAAGCGCTGGTCGTAGAGCAGGCCCATGGCGGTTTCGCTCAGGGGCAGGGCGTCGAAGCGCTCGGTGTCCAGGCGATCGAGGTAGGAGACGCCGAGGTCGAGGCGGTTGCTCGCCAACTGTTCGAGAATCTGTTCGGAACTGAGGGACGACAGTTCGAAGCGCAGGTCCGGGTGTTCGGCATGCAGGCGCTGCATCAGGTGCAGCGGGTCGAAGTTCGACAGCGGCACCACGCCCAGGCGCAGGGTGCCGATCAGGTTGCCGCGACAGGCGGCGGCCTCGGCCTGCAGGCCATCGTAGGCCGCCAGCACGGTGCGGGCCCAGGCCAGCACTCGTTCGCCGGGCGCGGTGAAACCCTCGAAGCGCTGGCCGCGGTTGACCAGTTGCAGGTCGAGTTCTTCCTCCAGGTTGCGCAGGCGCATGGACAGGGTCGGCTGGGTGATGTGGCAGCGTGCCGCCGCCTGGCCGAAGTGTCGCGTTTCGTCCAGGGCAATCAGGAATTTCAGCTGTTTGATGTCCATCGTCGCTCCAGGCGCGGTCCAGGCCCGGATTCTAGCGCGGTTGGGCTACGCTGAGTCATGGGTCTGTCCGGAACCTGTCGCAGACGTGCCCGGTCCAGTGGTTCGCGTCTGGATATCACCCATCAAGGAGAAGAAACCATGAGTATCCTCAGCTTCGTGAAAGAGGCGGGCGAGAAGCTGCTCGACTTGCTGACCCCGGGCAATGCCAATGCCGGCGAGCAACTCAAGGCGCATATCGCCAGGGTCGGCCTGGGCAACCCGAATGTCCAGACCACGGTGGAGGGCGACAAGGTGACGGTTACGGGCGAGGTCGCCAGCCAGGAGGAGAAGGAAAAGATCCTGCTGGCGCTGGGCAACATTGCCGGTATCGGCAGCGTCGACGACCAGCTCACGGTCAGTGGGCCGGTGCAGGCGGCCGCGCGGTTTGTCGTGGTGAAGTCGGGCGACACACTGAGCGCGATCTCCAAGGCGGTCTATGGCGACGCCAACCAGTACAACAGGATCTTCGAGGCCAACAAACCGTTGCTGTCACATCCGGACAAGATTTATCCGGGTCAGACGCTGCGTATTCCCGAGTAATGCACGGCCTGTAGGCTGTGTACGAAATTGTTTGAAACGCAGGTTAGGCAAGGCAAAAACCGGCGAGGAAGCGGAGTTGACTGGTTGTCAATGAGCATTCCGAGCCGGTTTTTAACGCCGCATAACCAAGTTTCAAGCGATTTCGTACATAGCCCAGGAGCAGGGCTTGCCCGCGAAGCTATTAGCGCCCTCATGACGCGTTCGCGGGCAAGCCGGATCGCCGTACCGCCCGCTCCTACAAGTCCGCGATCAATTCGCGGTAGTCGCCCACGGCGGCGAATTCCTCGGTGTCCTTGGGCCCCTTGCGACTGTCCGGCTCGCGCACCGCCAGCAGGTGCGCGACGCCGAAGCGCCGGGCGCTGCGCAGGATCGGCAGGGTATCGTCGATGAACAGGCTGCGTGCCGGATCGAAGCCGATATCGGCCTGCAGCGCGTCCCAGAATGACGGGGATTCCTTGGCGAAGCCGTAATCATGGGAACTGATCAGGCGCTCGAAGTAGGGTGCCAGTTCGACCCGCTCCAGCTTCAGCGACAACGAATCGCGATGGGCGTTGGTGATCAGGATCACCCGCTTGCCCGCCTGGCGGATCGCCTTCAGGAAGGTGTCGGCGTCCGGACGCAGGGCGATCAGGTGCGCGGTTTCCAGCTTTAGCTCGCGCACCGGCAGCTTGAGCTCCTCGCTCCAGAAGTCCAGGCAGTACCATTGCAACTGGCCGGCGTGGTCCCGGAACAGTGAACCCAGCTCCGCCTCCGCCATGGCCAGGCTGACGCCGTGCAGCTCGGCATAGCGTCGCGGCAGGTGTTCCATCCAGAAGTGGTTGTCGTAATGCAGGTCGAGCAGGGTGCCGTCCATGTCCAGCAGAACGGTATCGATGTCGCGCCAGGGTAATGAGGGCATGGGAAACTTCTCGACCGGGAAAAAGGATATCCGACACAGACAATCGGAAAAGCCACGGTATAGTAACCCGTTAACGCCCAGGAGCCGCCATGCGCCAGAAACCCACCGTACTTGCCCGTGAAATCGTCGCCAGCAGCCGTCTGTTCCGTGTCGAGCAGGTCCAGTTGCGTTTTTCCAATGGTGTCGAGCGCACCTATGAACGACTGGTGGGCAAGGGCACCGGTTACGGTGCGGTGATGATCGTGGCGATGCTCGATGCCGAGCATGCGGTGTTGGTCGAGGAATATTGCGGTGGCACCGATGAGTACGAACTGTCGCTGCCCAAGGGGCTGATCGAGCCGGGCGAGGATGTGCTGGCGGCGGCCGAGCGGGAGCTGAAGGAAGAGGCCGGTTTCGGCGCCCGGCAACTGGAGCACCTGACCGAGTTGTCGTTGTCGCCGGGCTACATGAGCCAGAAGATCCAGGTGGTCCTGGCCAGCGACCTGTATGAAGAGCGTCTTGAGGGTGACGAGCCCGAGCCGATGCGGGTCGACCGGGTGAACCTGCGCGAGCTGGCCGGCCTGGCGCAGAACCCGCAATTCACCGAGGGTCGTGCGCTGGCGGCGTTATACCTGGCCCGTGACCTGTTGACCCAGCGTGGAGTGTTTCAACCATGAGTGATTCGTTTGTGAGCCTGCCGCATCCGTTCCTGGCCCCGGTCATCGAACTGGCCCGCCAGGCCGGCGAGGCGATCCTGCCGTTCTGGCGGGCTGATGTCGAAGTGATGGACAAGGCCGATGCCTCGCCGGTGACGGCCGCGGACCTGGCGGCGCATCACCTGATCGTCGCCGGCCTGAGCGCCTTGGCGCCGGATATCCCGGTGTTGTCCGAGGAAGACGCCGATATTCCCCGCGAGGTGCGTGCCGGCTGGCAGCGCTGGTGGCTGGTGGACCCGCTGGACGGCACCAAGGAGTTCATTTCCGGCAGTGAGGAGTTCACCGTGAACATCGCCCTGATCGAGCAGGGGCGGGTGGTGTTTGGCGTGGTTTCGATGCCGACCAGCGGTCGTGCCTATTTCGGCGGCGCCGGTCTGGGCGCCTGGCGCGCGGACCGCGGCCTGCCGCCCGAACCGATCCGGGTGCGGACCCAGCCGCCGGCCGGTAACGCGTTCACGGTGGTGGCCAGCCGTCGGCATTCCAGCCCCGAGCAGGAGCGGTTGTTGTCCGGGCTGAGTGCCAGCCTGGGTGAGCTGGAGCTGGCGAATATCGGCAGTTCGCTGAAGTTCTGTCTGCTGGCCGAAGGCGCCGCGGACTTCTATCCGCGCCTGGCGCCAACCTCCCAGTGGGATACGGCGGCGGCCCAGGGCGTACTGGAGGGGGCGGCGGTGAAGTGCTGGAACTGAGCGGCGAGCGCTTCAGTTATCCGGCGCGGGAGTCGTTGCTCAATCCGTTTTTCCTGGCCTTGCCGGAGCAGGCGTTGTGGCGGGAGCAGTTGCCGAAGATGCCGCAGGCCTAGACGTTTTACTGATTGTAGGAGCCGGGCTTGCCCGCGAACCGCCAGCGGCGGCCATCCGGAACGGTTTTGAATGGCCGCCTTTGGCGGTTCGCGGGCAAGCCCGGCTCCTACAGTGCGTGGCAGGTTCGTTTTTTGAGGGTTGCAATTACAGGGGGCTTTCAGCGGTGCAGCACGTACTGGCCGCTGAAACGCACCGCCTCGTCTTCGCTGCCGACATTCATCACCCGGGTCTCCAGGGTCAGCCGCGCCCGGCCGTAACGCTGGTAGGTGGCCAGGAATTTTTTCCAGACCTTCTCGTCCGGTGCCGCACAGATCGCCTCGGCATCGCCGGTGACCGGCAGCGGGTAGCTGATCTGGCCCTCCTGGATCACGATGTGCCCGTCCGCGATACCCGCCTCGTGCAGGCTCAGGTGCAGCCAGCCCCAGCCGGCCAGCACCGCGCCGCAGTACAGGCTGCCGCCGAACATGGTGCTCTTGTGGTTGACGTTGGGTTCCAGCGGCAGCCACAGGCGCAGTTGTCCGCCCTCCCAGCCGCCGACCTTGAGCCCCATCTCGCGTGTCAGGGGAATGTCGTGGTGCAGGATGGATTCCAGGTAGTGGCTGTCGCGGTTCATGCAGTGACCTCTGTGGTGTGATTCATTCGAGCTCCTCGCCGCCGCTGTGGCTGCCGCTGTCGAAGCTCAGGCCGTGTTTGCGCAGTTTGTCGTGCAGGGTCTTGCGCGGGATGCCGAGGGCTTCGGCGAGGCTGCGCAGGGAGCTGTGGGAGCGCGCCAGTTCGGCGGCGATCAGCGATTTCTCGAAGTGCTCGACCTGTTCGCTCAGGCCGCCAGCGCGATTGCCAACGGCGATCTGCGCATCGAGGCTTTCCGGGGCACTGTTGTCCAGCGCCAGTTCCAGGCCAAGGGCGAAACGCTCGGCGGCATTCTGCAGTTCGCGCACGTTGCCCGGCCAGCCGTGGCGCAGCAGCAGCGCCCGTTGCGCCGGCTGCAGGCCATGGGCCGGCAGGCCATGGCGGCCGCTGGCTTCGTCGGCGAAATGCTGGAACAGGACCAGCACATCTTCACCGCGTTCGCGCAGTGGCGGAATGCGCAGCGGCGCGACGTTCAGCCGGTAGTACAGGTCGGCGCGGAAGCGGCCCTGATCGGCGGACTGGCGCAGGTCCTCCTTGGTCGCGGCGATGATGCGGATATCCAGCGGGATCTGCTGGTTGCCGCCCAGGCGTTCGACCACCCGCTCCTGCAACAGGCGCAGCAGCTTGACCTGGACATCCAGGCTCATGCTTTCGATTTCATCGAGGAACAGGGTGCCGCCGTTGGCGAATTCGAACTTGCCGATCCGGCGTTTCTGCGCGCCGGTGAAGGCGCCCGGTTCGTGGCCGAACAACTCGCTTTCCACCACCGACTCGGCCAGGGCGCCGGCGTTGATCGCCACGAAGGGGCCGTTGCGCCGGTTCGACAGGTCATGCAGGGCACGGGCGACGACTTCCTTGCCGGCGCCGGTTTCGCCGAGGATCAGCACGTCGGCCTTGGTCGCCGCGAGGGCGCCGATCTGTTCACGCAGGCGCTGCATCTGCGGCGAGTGGCCGAGCAACCGGGTCGCCAGTTGCTGGCGATCGCTCAGGGCCAGGCGCAGGCTGCGGTTGTCCAGCACCAGGCGGCGCAGGGCCAGGGCGCGGCGCACGCTGTCGAGCAGGGCATCGCTGGCGAAGGGTTTTTCCAGAAAGTCATAGGCCCCGGCGCGCATCGCCTGGACCGCCAGCGGCACGTCGCCATGGCCGGTGATCAGCAGCACCGGCAGCTCCGGGTCCTGGGCATGCAGCTCGTTGAGCAGTTCGATGCCGTCCATGCCCGGCATGCGGATATCGCTGACGACCACACCCGGCCAGTCGCGCTCGATGCGCGCGGCCAGGCCACGGGCCTCGGCCAGCGGCAGGATCTTCAGGCCGGCCAGATCCAGGGTCTGGCTCAGGGCTTGGCGCAGGTGGGGATCGTCGTCGATCAGTACCACCTGGGTCTGGTGGTCGATATTCATACACTCGAGTCCTCGGCCGGTTGCAGGCTGACGCCGGGGGCGCCGGCGCGCATCCGCAGGGTTATCAGGGCGCCGCCTTCACGGTGGTTGGCAAACAGCAGTTCGCCGCCGAAGGCGCGCATCAGGGAATCACAGATCGCCAGGCCCAGGCCGAGCCCCTGGGTGCGCGTCTTGGTGGTGTAGAACGGCTCGCCGGCGCGACCCAGGGCTTCCAGGCAGAAACCCGGGCCGTTGTCGCGAATGGTCAGGGTCACGCCTTCCGGCGATTCCTGGGCACTGAGCCACAGCTTGCGCGGCGGGGCCTTTTCGGTCAGGGCGTCGAGGGCGTTTGCCAGCAGGTTGCCGAGCACCTGGCGCAACCGGGTTTCGCCGGCCTCGACCCACAGCGCGGCGGCCGGCAGGTCACGGATCAGTTCGACTTCCATCGCCCGTCGGCGCTTGGCCAGCAGGGCCAGGGCGTCGTCGAGCGCCGGCTGCAGGGCCACGCTTTCCGGGGCATGCCGGTCGCGGCGGGCGAACGCGCGCAGGTGGGCGATGATCGACGCCATGCGTCCGGTCAGCTCGCTGATCAGCTTGAGGTTGCCGCGGGCGTCGTCGGTGCGTTGGTGATCGAGCAGCACTTCGGCGTTTTCCGCGTAGCTGCGGATCGCCGCCAGTGGCTGGTTGAGTTCGTGGCTGATGCTTGCCGACATGGTGCCCAGGGCCGAAAGCTTGCCGGCCTGGACCAGATCGTCCTGGGCGCGCACCAGTTCCTGCTGGGCGTGCTCGCGCTCCAGTACTTCCTGCTTGAGTCGGCGGTTGAGGCCTTCCAGGTCGCTGGTCCGCTCGGCGACGCGCATTTCCAGTTCGCGGCGGGCCTTGGCCTCGAAGGCGATTCGCTCCAGGTAATGCCGCCGGCGCTGCATCATCAGCCCGAGCAGCAGCATCAGCACCAGCAGGGTCGCGCCGCCGACCGCGACGACGGTGCGCACGGGGCGATCGATCAGCGTCCGCGGGGCGAGGATGCTGACGCTCCAGCCGGTTTCGTCGATCTGCCGGGTCTGGGTCAGCCAGGCCGTGGGGTTGAGGTTCAGCGGCTGCGGATTGCGCGTCGGGTAGGGCTGGACGGCGGTGATGGCATCGCGTTCGTTGCCGTCCAGGGGGCGGGTCGCACGAAAGCGCCACTCCGCCCGCGAGGTCAGGATCACCACGCCATTGTGGTCGGTCACCAGCAGTTGTTCGGGGGTCTTGCCCCAGAGGCTTTCGGTGTGGTCCAGGTCGACCTTGACCACCAGCGCGCCGATCACCTTGTCGCCGTCGCGTACCGCCGCGGCGAAGAAGTAGCCACGCTTGCCCGAGGTGGTGCCGAGGCCGAAGAAACGCCCGAGCCGACCGGCCATGGCTTCGCTGAAGTAGGGCCGGAAAGCGAAATTGCGGCCGACGAAGCTGTCGTGCTTGTCCCAGTTGGAGGCAGCCAGGGTCTTGCCGCTGGTGTCCATCAGGTACATGACTTCGGCACCGGTCTGGTTGCAGATGTCGCGCAGCAGGCTGTTGGCGCTTTCCAGACGCAGGCTCTGGTCCGGCTCGGCGAGTACGGCGCGCAGGGCCGGCAGGTCGCCGAGGATCTGCGGCAGGACCTCGTAGCGGTGCAGGGTACCCAGCAGGTTGGCGACGTAGAGGTCGAGGGTCTGGCGATTCTGGCTCACCAGTTCGCTGCGGTAGTAACGCTCGGCGAGATGTTCCAGTGGCCACAGCAGCGGCGCCAGGCACAGGAACAGCAGGGCCAGGCTGCGCCAGCGGGGTCTGCGGGGAATGGGTGGAGTCGTGATCATCGGGAATGCGCCGGTGGAGTCCGACGCATTATGGGGGAGGGCGCGCAATCAATAAATGACGTTTCGCCGGCCTCAGCCCTGTTCGGCAAGGCACTCGCGCAATGCCGTATGCCAATCCGGCTGGCTCACCTGCCATTCGCGCAACAGGCGGCTGCAGTCCAGGCGCGAGTTCAGCGGGCGGGTGGCCGGCGTCGGGTAGGCGCTCGACGGGATGGCCTCGAGGATCGCGCACGGCTTGTTCAGGGCCAGCAGCTGTTCGCCGATTGCCTGGGCGAAACCGAACCAGGAGGTTTCACCGCTGGCGGTCAGGTGGTAGGTGCCCCAGGCGCCGGCCTGGCCGGCCTGCCAGCGTTCGATCAGGGCGCGGGTGCTGTTGGCGATGGTCCCGGCCCAGGTCGGTGCCCCAACCTGGTCGGCGACGATGCGCAGTTCCGGTTTCTCCTGCAGCAGCCGCTGCATGGTCAGCAGGAAGTTGCGCCCGTGGCTGGAGTAGACCCAACTGGTGCGCAGGATCAGGTGCTGGCCCTGGGCTGCGGCGATGGCCCGCTCGCCGGTCAGCTTGCTGCGGCCGTAGACGCTCAGCGGGTTGGTCTCATCGTCCTCGGTGTAGGGCTCGGCCTTGCTGCCGTCGAACACGTAGTCGGTGGAGTAGTGAATCAGCGGTACGCCGAGGTCGGCGGCTTCCTGGGCGAGCACGCCCGGTGCCGTGGCGTTGATCGCGAAGGCCAGGTCCGGCTCGGACTCGGCCTGGTCGACGGCGGTATGGGCCGCGGCGTTGATGATCAGGCCCGGGCGGTGGGCGCGGACCTGCTGGCGAATCTGCTCGGGGTGGGCCAGGTCGAGCTGGTCGCGTCCGAGCACCACCAGTTGGCCGAGGTCGCCCAGACGTTTCTGCAGCTCGCGGGAGACCTGGCCATGCTGGCCGCTGATGAGGATTTTCAGGGGATATGTGCTCATTCGAACAGATCGGCCTCGTGCAGGAGTTTACCGTTCTGATCCTTGGCCGAGAGCTGTGGAACCCCTTCGAATTCCCAGTCGATGGCCAGGGTCGGGTCGTCCCAGCGGATGGTGCGTTCGGCGCTGGGGGTGTAGTAGTCGGTGGTCTTGTAGAGGAATTCGGCGTAGTCGCTGAGGACCACGAAGCCGTGGGCGAAGCCTTCGGGCACCCACAGCTGGCGATGGTTTTCGCCGGACAGGCGCACGCCGACCCACTGACCGAAATGCGCCGAGCTGCGGCGGATGTCGACGGCCACGTCGAGCACTTCGCCGGCGATCACCCGTACCAGTTTGCCCTGGGTGTTCTGCATCTGATAGTGCAGGCCGCGCAGCACCCCTTTCTGGGAGCGCGAATGGTTATCCTGGACGAAATTCGGGTTCAGCCCCGTGGCTTCCTGAAAGGCCCGCGCGTTGAAGCTCTCGTAAAAGTAGCCGCGCTCGTCGCCGAAGACCTTGGGTTCAAGGATCACCACACCGGGCAGGCGTGTCGGAGTTGCCTTCATTGCTGTTTCTCTCCGGCGAGGGTGAACAGGTACTGTCCATAACCGGTTTTGCCAAAGTACCGGGCGCGTTCGAGCAGGTGTTCGCGGTCGATCCAGCCATTCTGGTAGGCGATTTCTTCCAGGCAGGCGACTTTCAGGCCCTGGCGATGCTCGATGGTCTGCACGTACTGCGAAGCCTCCAGCAGGCTGTCGTGGGTGCCGGTATCGAGCCAGGCAAAGCCGCGGCCAAAGCGCTCGACCCGCAGATCGCCACGCTTGAGGTAGGCATTGTTGACGTCGGTGATTTCCAGTTCGCCGCGTGGCGACGGCTTGACCGCCTTGGCGATTTCGATGACATCGTTGTCGTAGAAGTACAGGCCGGTGACCGCGTAGCTGGATTTCGGCCTGGCCGGTTTTTCCTCGATGGACAGGGCTCGACCTTCGTCGTCGAAGTCGATGACACCGAAACGCTCCGGGTCCTTGACCCAGTAGCCGAACACCGTTGCGCCTGCCGGCTGACGTGAGGCCCTTTGCAACTGCGTGCTGAAGGACTGTCCGTGGAAGATATTGTCGCCGAGGATCAGGCACACCGGATCCTTGCCGATGAATGCCTCACCGATCAGGAACGCCTGGGCCAGGCCGTCCGGCGACGGCTGCTCGGCATAGCTGAAGTGCACGCCGAACTGGCTGCCGTCACCCAGCAGGTTGCGGTACTGCGGCAGGTCCTGCGGGGTGGAAATGATCAGGATTTCGCGAATGCCGGCCAGCATCAGCACCGAGATCGGGTAGTAGATCATCGGCTTGTCGTAGATCGGCAGCAGTTGCTTGGATACCCCGAGGGTGATCGGGTGCAGGCGGGTGCCGGAGCCACCGGCCAGTACGATACCTTTCATCATGCCAACAATTCCTTGTGGTCGAGGGAGCCCAGGCGTTCGCCCTGGTAGCTGCCGTCCTGTACCCGGCGGCACCATTCCAGGTTCTCCAGGTACCACTGCACGGTCTTGCGCAGACCGCTTTCGAAGGTTTCTTCCGGGGTCCAGCCCAGTTCGCGTTCGATCTTGCCGGCGTCGATGGCGTAGCGCAGGTCGTGGCCCGGGCGGTCCTTGACGAAGGTGATCAGGTCAGCGTACCGCGCCACACCGGCCGGGCGGGCTGGCGCCAGTTCCTCCAGCAGGGCGCAGATACCACGCACCACGTCGATATTCTTCTGCTCGTTATGGCCACCGATATTGTAGGTCTCGCCGACAACGCCGTCGGTCACCACCTTGAACAGGGCGCGGGCGTGGTCCTCGACGAACAGCCAGTCGCGGACCTGCTGGCCGTCGCCATAGACCGGCAGCGGCTTTCCGGCCAGGGCATTGAGGATCACCAGCGGAATCAGCTTTTCCGGGAAGTGGAACGGCCCGTAGTTGTTCGAGCAGTTGGTCAGCAGCACCGGCAGGCCGTAGGTGCGATGCCAGGCGCGGACCAGGTGGTCGGACGCCGCCTTGCTCGCCGAGTAGGGCGAGCTGGGGGCGTACGGGGTGGTCTCGGTGAACAGGTCATCGACGCCATGCAGGTCGCCGTACACTTCGTCGGTGGAGATGTGGTGGAAGCGAAAGGCGCTTTTTTGCGGCTCGGCGAGCTTCGACCAGTAGCCGCGGGCGGCTTCCAGCAGGCTGTAGGTGCCGACGATATTGGTCTGGATGAAGTCCGACGGGCCGTCGATGGAGCGGTCGACATGGGACTCGGCGGCCAGGTGCATGATCGCGTGGGGCTCAAAGCGGGCCAGCACCGCGCTGACGGTAGCCTGGTCGACGATATCGGCCTGGACGAACTCGTAGCGGGTATCGGTCGCGATGCTGGTCAGCGACTCGAGGTTGCCGGCGTAGGTCAGCTTGTCGAGGTTGAGCACTTCATGCTCGGTGTTGCGGATCAGGTGCCGAATCAGGGCGGAACCGATAAAGCCGGCGCCGCCGGTGACTAGAATACGCATGTCGGTGTGCCTTTTCCTTAGACGGACATTCAGTTGATGCAGCATAGCTTGTGGGTAGGGAGGCAGCGGTGCAAGTGCGATTGCTCCTGTATCGGTGCGGACTCTTCCTACTTTACTTCGTACTTGCGTATTGACGGCGCCGATGGCGATATAGACACCCGATAAAAACTTCAGGGAGTCGTTACATGTTGCTCGCCACGTTGATCCGCCGTGCCAGTCTGCCGAGCCCGAATGTCTCGATGTCTTCGGCGCTGCAACTGCTCGAGGAGCATTACGGACTCTCTGGAACCCTGCAGGCGCTGGGCAGCCAGCAGGACCTCAACTACAGGGTCGACAGTGACAAGGGTCGGTTCGTTCTGAAAATCTGCCATGGCGACTACGCCAGCCTTGAGTTGCAGGCTCAGCACGCCGGGCTCGGGCACCTGGCCGGCCGCGACGGCCTGCGGGTACCGCGGGTGATCGCGGCGAACAATGGCCAGGACCTGCTGACCCTCGAGCTGGCCGGTCAGCCGCTGCATGTCCGGCTGCTGGAGTACATCGAAGGCCAGTCGCTGACCCATCTCAAGCACCTCGGCCGCGAACTGGTGGTCGGTCTGGGACGCCTGTGCGGCGAGATGGACCGGGCGCTGGCGGACTTCCAGCACCCTGGCCTGGAGCGCACCCTGCAGTGGGACCCACGGCACGCCGGGGCGCTGATCGGGCACCTGCTGCCGGTGATTCGCGACCCGCAGCAGCAGGCGGTCATCCGCGAGGCCGCGGCCCAGGCCGCGCGCCGTCTGCAACCGCTGGTGGACAAGCTGCCGGTACAGGCCGTCCACCTGGATATCACCGATGACAATGTGGTCTGGCGCCGTGATGCGCAGCGCCATTGGCAATTGCAGGGCGTGATCGACTTCGGCGACCTGAGCCGCACCTGGCGGATCGCCGATCTGTCGGTGACCTGCGCGGCGCTGCTGCATCATGCCGCGGACGACCCTTTTGTGATCCTGCCGGCGATCCAGGCCTATCACGCGGTCAACCCGCTGCAACGGGAGGAGTGGCTGGCACTGTGGCCGCTGATCGTTGCCCGGGCCGCCGTATTGGTGCTCAGTGGCGAGCAGCAGGTCAGTATCGACTCGGACAACCGCTACAGCCGCGACAACCTGGCTCATGAGTGGGAGATTTTCGAGGTGGCGACCTCGGTGCCGTTCGAATTGATGGAAGCGGCAATTCTCACCGCCGTCGGTCAGCCCCTGGAACCGGTCGCCAGCGAAGGCTTCGCGCCGCTGTTGCCGGGGCTGGTCGGGCGGGAGTTCGCGTTGATCGACCTGGGCGTGCTCAGCCCGCATTTCGAGGCCGGCAACTGGGAGCAGGAAGGCGCCGACCAGCGCCTGCTGGCCGAGGCCGCGGCGTTGCACGGCCTGGCGGCCAGCCGCTACGGGCAGTACCGCCTGTCGCGCACGCGTCCCGACAGTGCGGTGGAACCGGACACCTGCCCGCTGCATGTCGACTTGCGGGTCCCGGCCGGAACGACGGTGGAAGCGCCGTTCGCCGGTACCCTGCAGACCCTGGAGGAGGGTGTGCTGCAATTGGTGGGCAAGCCACTGAGCCTGCGGCTGTGGGGGCTGGAGGCGTCTCTCAGGCCGGGAGCGGCCGTGGTCAAGGGGCAGGTGCTGGGAGAGGCGGGAGCGGCGTTGCGCGTTCAGTTGTGCCGGCATGCCGAGCTGGACGCTCCGCTGTTCTGCACGCCATCGCGCGCTGCCGCCTGGCAGGCGCTCTGCCCCTCGCCGTCGGCGTTGCTGGGACTTGCCTGCGATGCCGAGCCGGAACTGGACGCGGCTGAACTGCTGGCCCGGCGTGACGCCAGCTTTGCCCGCACGCAGAAACACTATTACGTCGATCCGCCACGTATCGAGCGTGGCTGGCGCAACCACCTGATCGACATGCAGGGCCGCTCCTACCTGGACATGCTCAATAACGTCGCGGTGCTCGGCCACGGTCATCCGCGGATGGCCGCCGAGGCGGCGCGCCAGTGGTCGCTGCTCAACACCAACTCGCGGTTCCACTACGCCGCGGTGACCGAGTTTTCCGAGCGGCTGCTGGCCCTGGCGCCGGACTCCATGGACCGGGTGTTCCTGGTCAACAGCGGGACCGAGGCCAACGACCTGGCGATCCGCCTGGCCTGGGCCTACAGCGGTGGGCGCGACATGCTCAGCGTGCTGGAGGCCTATCACGGCTGGTCGGTGGCGGCCGACGCGGTCTCGACCTCCATTGCCGACAACCCCCAGGCACTGGAGAGCCGCCCGGACTGGGTACACCCGGTGACGGCACCCAATACCTATCGTGGGGCGTTCCGCGGCAGTGACAGCACGCCGGACTACGTGCGTAGCGTCGAACAGCAACTGGCCAAGCTGGCCGGGCAGAACCGCCAGTTGGCGGGGTTCATCTGCGAGCCGGTGTATGGCAATGCCGGCGGCATCGCGCTGCCGCCGGGCTACCTGCAACAGGTTTATGCGCTGGTACGGGCCCGGGGCGGCGTGTGCATCGCCGACGAGGTGCAGGTCGGCTACGGGCGCATGGGCAAGTTCTTCTGGGGCTTCGAGGAGCAGGGCGTGGTGCCGGATATCATCACCATGGCCAAGGGCATGGGCAACGGCCAGCCGCTGGGCGCGGTGATCACCCGTCGGGAGATCGCCGAGGCGCTGGAGGCCGAGGGCTACTTCTTCTCGTCGTCGGGCGGCAGCCCGGTCAGTTGCCGGATCGGCATGGCCGTGCTGGACGTGATGGCCGAGGAAAAGCTCTGGGAGAATGCCCAGGTCGTCGGCAGCTACTTCAAGGAGCGGCTGGAAGCCTTGATCGATCGTCATCCATTGGTGGGGGCGGTGCATGGTTCCGGTTTCTACCTGGGGGCGGAGTTGATCCGCAATCGCGAGACCCTGGAGCCTGCAACCGAGGAAACCGCGCTGTTATGCGACCGCTTGCGCGAGCTGGGGATCTTCATGCAGCCGACCGGCGATCATCTGAACATCCTCAAGATCAAGCCGCCGATGTGTACCACGCGCCGTAGCGTGGACTTCTTCGTCGACATGCTGTCGAAGGTACTGGACGAGGGGCTTTGAAATATAAAGCCGATTGTTATCGGTGAATTATGTCTCTATGAGAGCGAGTAATAATTTATTAGCTTTAAAAGCCGATTTTTATCGGCTATAAAGTCGGCATTACCTACGTTGAACACCCTCGACGGTTCACTGGAGTCCTGCCCCATGAGTATCCTGCACAGCACCCCTCGCGCCGACGGCTTCCACATGCCTGCCGAATGGGCCCCCCAGACCCAGGTCTGGATGATCTGGCCCGAGCGCCCGGACAACTGGCGCCTGGGCGGCAAGCCGGCGCAGGCGGCCCATGCGGCAGTGGCCAAGGCCATCGCCCGGTTCGAGCCGGTGACGGTCGCGGTATCCGCCGGCCAGTATGAAAATGCCCGGGCGCGCCTGGATGTGCCGAACATTCGCCTGGTGGAGATGTCCAGCGACGACGCCTGGGTTCGCGACAGCGGGCCGACCTTCGTCATCAACCACCAGGGCGAAGTCCGTGGCGTGCACTGGGGCTTCAACGCCTGGGGTGGTTTCGACGGTGGCCTGTACTTCCCGTGGAACCGCGACGAACAGGTGGGCGGCAAGATTCTCGAAATCGAGCGCTGCCAGGAATACCGTACCGAAGGCTTCGTGCTCGAAGGCGGTTCGATCCATGTCGATGGCGAGGGCACGGTGATCACCACCGAGGAATGTCTGCTCAATCGCAACCGCAACCCGCACCTGAGCCGCGAGGAGATCGAGAAGGTTCTTGGCGAGCACCTGGCGGTGGAAAAGGTGATCTGGCTGCCGGACGGTCTGTTCAACGATGAAACCGATGGCCATGTGGATAACTTCTGCTGCTACGTGCGTCCTGGCGAGGTGCTGCTGGCCTGGACCGACGATCCGCAGGATCCGAACTACCCGCGCTGCCAGGCAGCGATGAAGGTGCTGGAAAGTGCCCGTGATGCCAAGGGCCGCGCCTTCGTGGTGCACAAAATGCCGATTCCGGGCCCGCTCTACGCCACCGAGGAAGAATGTGCCGGTATCGATGCCGTGGCCGGCAGCCAGGAACGCAGCCCTTCGGTGCGTCTGGCCGGTTCCTATGTGAACTTCCTGATCGTCAACGGCGGGATCATCGCGCCGAGCTTCGACGATCCGAAGGACGCCATCGCCCGGGAGATCCTGCAGACGCTGTTCCCGCAGCATGAGGTGGTGATGGTGCCGGGACGGGAGTTGTTACTGGGCGGTGGCAATATCCATTGCCTTACCCAACAGCAGCCTGCGCCGCACCAGGGGTGAGTGAGGCTGTAACATCGGGTGTCACCCCGCCAAATAGTGGCACTTTTGCATCATTGTAAATTTTTCTTCATCAAACCCGCGGCCTTTATGGGGCGCGGGTTTTTTTATGGGCGCTGGCGCACAGAAGTGGCATTTTGGCATAGCTCTTGTATCTGCCTGGCATACAGACGGAGCCGTCTTCGGGCTGCGATGTTTTGTCATAAACCTTGAGTAACTTAGCCGCTCATGAACCAGGAGAGCGCCGAGATGAACGTAGCCAGCGAGCGAGTTTCGCATCCCCTGTCGGTGACGAGCGAGTCGCTTCAAATTCTGGCTCAGTGGTTGAAAAGCAATGGAACGCGTGCAACCCGTGCTCAGGATCCTCGTCGAATGATTATCGACCGCTACCCCGCGGGCCTGTTCAGCGAAGCTGAACTGGAGGCATTGTTGGGGGTTTTGCAGGGTTAAATGGATTTGAATGAAAACGCCGCTGCCCGGAGCGATCCGGACAGCGGCGTTTTTTATGGGCCTTAGAAACTGTAGGTACCGGTGACGACCAGATTGCGCGGGGCTCCCGGCTGGATCTGGAAGGCGCTGGTGGCCGAGGTGTAGTAGGTGCGGTCGCTGATGTTGCTCAAGGTGGCGCGCAGGTCCCAGTCGCGGGTGCGGAACCCGGCCAGCGCATCCCAGGTGCCGTAGCCCGGCAGGATCACGGTGTTGGCGTTGTCGGCGTAACGGTCGCCGACCAGGGTCAGGCCGGTTTCGGCGTACCAGCCCATTTCCGGTTTCCAGGTCAGGAACAGGCTGCCGTTGCGCTTGGCGACGTTGCCGACGCGCTTGCCTTCGAAGCCGTTGTTGTCCTTGACGATGGTGGCGTCCTGGATGCCGAGGCCGCCGCGCAGGTACCAGTTGCCGACGATCCGGCCGGTGCCGGTCAGCTCGACGCCGCGCGAGCGCTGCAGGCCGCTGAGCAGGGTGATCCCGGGGTTCAGCGGGTCGCTGGTGCGGCGGTTGTAGAGTTCCAGTTCATACACGGCCAGGGTGGTGCTCAGGTTTTCGCCGAGCCAGTCGCTTTTCACCCCGACTTCCTTCTGGCGGGTCAACTCGGGGCTCAGGTCGTTGCCGTTGCCGGCGGCATTCGGGGTGATGCCGATCAGGCCGCCGCCCACCGGCGAGAAGCTCTTGCTCCAGGACGCGTAGAACGAATGATCCTGCACCGGCGTCCAGACCACGCCCAGGCGCGGGCTGGTGCTGTGGCTGTCGCGGCTGTCTCTGACGTTGGTTAGGTTGTTGGTGGTTTCGACCTCGAAGCGGTCGTGGCGCAGACCGGCGAGCAGTTGCCATTGGTCGTTCAGGCGCAGTTGGTCCTGGACGTAGAGAGCACGGCTTTGGACTTCGGTGTGGTTGTTGCTGGAGGGCACCATGGGGCCGGTGTGGCTCAGGTTGTGGTTCGGGTTGAACAGGTCGAGCGCCGGCACCGCCTGGCCACCACGGTTGGCCGCGAGCGAGGTGTAGAGTTTCGGATCGCGGCGCTGGCTGCCCAGCTCCAGGCCGGTCAGCAGGCGGTGTTCGAGACCGAAGGTGTCGAAGCTGCCTTCGGCTTCCAGGTTGTTGTAGAGGTTGCGGGTGTTGAGGTCCTGCTGCCAGCGCTGGCGGGTGACCCGGCGGGTCGCGGGGGTGTAGCCCGTCAGATAGGTGTTGTCGAAGTCGCTGTCGAGCTTGAACAGCCCGAGGGTATGGCGCAGTTGCCAGTTGTCGTTCAGGGCGTAGGTGAGCTTCGAACGCAGCGATTGCGCCTTGTCGTCGATGTAGTCTCGTGGGTCGCCATAGCTGATGTCGCGGCCGACATCGGCCGGGCGACCATTGATCCCCGGGATGCCGCGATCCGGCGTGCGGTTGTAGCGGCTGTATTCGTACTGCACCAGCCAGTTCAACTGCGGGGTCAGTTGCCAGCTCATCGACGGGGCGAACAATTGGCGGTTGCCGCTGACGCCGTCACGGAAGCTGTTGCTGTCCTGGTTGCCCAGGTTCAGGCGCAGGCTGAGGTCCTGCGTCGGGTCGGCGCTGAGGTCGGCGTAGAGGCTGCGCAGGTCGTCGCTGCCACCCTGCACCTCGACCGTGGAGCGACGGCCGAACTGCGGCAGCTTGCTCACCCGGTTGACGATCCCGCCCTGGCTGCCACGGCCGTAGAGGACTGCGGCGGGCCCCTTGAGCACCTCGATGCGCTCGATGTTGTGCAGGTCGCGTACGTACTGGCTGTCGTCGCGGATGCCGTCCAGGTAGAAGTCGTTGCTGGCGTCGAAACCACGGATCCGCAAGCTGTCGAAACGGGTGTCCGCGCCGCTGCTGACGTTGGGAATGCCGCTCAGCGCCTTGCCCAGGTCGTTGGTGCCATAGTCGAGCACATTCGCGGTCTTCACCGAGTCGATGGCCTGGGGAACGTAACGCACCGGCGTGGTCGTGCGGGTCGCAGTGCTGACATCCCTGACGCGTGGGTCGTCCGGGTCGGCATCGGCGCTGATCGACAGTTCCGGCAGAGTGGTGGTGGCGTTGGTGAATCCGGCGGACAGCAGAACGCAAAGCCCGAAGGTAACGGGCGCCAGGCGATAAGGGGCAGGCATGACGGGGATGTATCCGTGAAGGTGCAGGGGTTGGGAAAGAGCGTTAATGTTATCGAGTATTATTACTAATTGATAAATATTACCAATAGCGTACCTTGGCTGGTGTGTATCCAAATATGTCTTCGCTGTTACATGGCCAGGGATATGACCGATTCACGCAACAAACCAGCCGCCATATCGGCGTTTTTCGAACAGCTGTCCGGCGCTAACCTGTGGACATTGCCTGCTGATGAGTTTCCTGGAGACCGCCATGACCGCTCCCGTCACCCTTCATTACATCTATGACCCCCTGTGCGGCTGGTGCTATGGCGCCAAGCCGCTGGTGCAGGCCGCCAGCCAGGTACTGCCGGTGACCCTGCATGGCGGCGGCATGATGGCCGGCAACAGTCGTCAGTTCGTCAGCCCCAGCCTGCGTGACTACGTCATGCCCCATGACCGGCGCATTGCCGAGTACACCGGCCAGCCGTTCGGCGAGGCTTATTTCGAGGGGCTGTTGCGGGACCGCTCGGCGGTATTCGATTCCGCACCGCCGACCAGTGCCGTGCTGGCCGCCGAAGAATTGGCCGGACGTGGGCTTGAGTTGCTTGGCAGGTTGCAGACGGCGCATTACCTGGAGGGACGACGCATCGCCGACGCCGACGTGCTGCTGGAGCTGGCGACCGAGCTGGGCCTGGAGCCGCAGGCTTTCCTGGCGGCATTCGAGCGCAACGGCGGCGCTGTGGTGGCCGAGCACTTCAAGAACAGCCGGGCGCTGTTGTCCCGTGTCGGCGGGCAGGGTTTTCCGACCCTGGTGCTGGAGCGTGATGGTCGCTTCAGCCTGGTCGACATCGGCCCCTACCTGGGCCGGCCCGAGGTGTTCGCCCAGTGGTTGCGTGAGTCGACCGGGCTGCCCGCAGGTGCACCATCAGGCCCGGCCTGCGGGCTGGAGGGTTGCGCCGGTTGAGTCGCTCTTGTCGTTATCGCAAGACTGTCGTGGCGTTGGCTGATATGCCATTTTTCGAGGTTGACCAAAAATTCTTGTCTAATTGCCGAGGATTCACGAAATTGACACTTTAGTCGTGTCGCAGATAGGATTCGCGACACGCCTGTGGCTATAAGCCATATACCCAAAATAATAAGAGGCCCGCTGCATTCACCTGCATGCGGGCCTTCTTTTTTCTGTCTGAAAATACCAACACACAGGTTCAGCTCGGGAGCTGCAGGGCGTTTCATCCAGCAATAAGGAAAACAACATGTTGAACAAACGGATCGGTCTGCTCGCACTGGGCATCCTCAGCGCCACTCAGGCCATGGCAAGCGATCAATCGGACGCCAAGGGTTTCGTCGAAGACAGCCACCTGAACGTGTTGCTGCGCAACGCCTACATCAACCGCGACTACAAGGATGGCAACAAGGACAAGGCCGAGTGGGGCCAGGCGGCCATCGGCACCTTCAAGTCCGGTTTCACTCAGGGCACCGTGGGTGTCGGCGTTGACGCCTTCGGCCTGTACGGCGTGCGTCTGGACGGTGGCAAGGGCACCACCGGTGCGCAGGGCATCGACTTCTTCGCCAAGGACAACAACGGCTCGCCTGAGCGTGATATCGCCAAGGCCGGTGCCGCGGTGAAATTCCGTCTGTCCAACACCGTACTGACCTACGGCGACCAGATGCCGGTCCTGCCGGTGCTGAGCTATGACAACGGCCGCCTGCTGCCGGAAAGCTACACCGGTACCCTGATCACCTCCAAGGAGATCAAGGGCCTGGAACTGAACGCCGGTCGTTTCACCGCCGAGTCGCGCAAGAGCGATGAAGGCCGTGACAGCGGTGGTCTGAAGAGCATCAACGTGCTGGGCGGCAGCTATCAGTTCACCGACAACTTCAAGGCGGCCCTGTACGCCTCCGATGTCGAAGACGTGCTGAAGAAGCAGTACGTGAACCTGAACTACGTGTTCCCGGTTGCCCAGGATCAGTCCCTGACCCTGGACTTCAACGGCTACCGCACCAAGCTGGACAAGGACTACGCGGCCGACCACGACGCCGATGGCCGCGACAACAAGATCTGGAGCCTGGCGGCCACCTACGCCCTGGGTGCCCACTCCTTTACCCTGGCGCACCAGCGCAGCACCGGCGACAGCCTGCTGGGCTACCCGTACGGCGGCTACCAGCGTGGCCAGGGTCGTGTGGGCGATGGTGGCAACTCCATCTACCTGGCCAACTCCTACTGGTCCGACTTCAACGCCGCGGACGAGCGTTCCTGGCAACTGGGCTACGGCCTGGACTTCGGCGCCTTCGGCGTACCGGGCCTGAGCTACAACGTGGCCTATGTCCGTGGTGACAACATCACCACTTCCACCAGCACCGGTGGTACCGAGCGCGAGATCTTCAACCAGGTCAAGTACGTGGTCCAGAGCGGCCCGGCAAAAGACCTCAGCGTGAAGCTGCGCAGCTCGATCCTGCGCGTGTCGCAGAAGTCCAGCGAATACAACGTGAGCGGCAACGAAGTGCGTGTGTTCGTCGACTACCCGATCAACGTGTTCTGATCGACGCGACAACGTTGTAGCGACCTGATCCCAGGTTGAACAGACGCCCCGACCGGTTCGGGGCGTTTTTGTTTGTGCCGGTTGCGGGTAATCTGTGGAGCTTGTGAGTTGATGCTTTTCCAGGATTGAGAGCCGGGCGCCATGACCGTCAGAACCCTTATCGCCCGTCGTCGCTGGTTGTCCCTGGGATTGCTGGCGCTGTTCCTTGCTGTTGGCCTGCCCTACGGCTGTTCGCGGCTGGCCTACAAGGAGCGCGAGCTGCTGTTCAATATCCAGCCGGGCACCGCGGGTTGGTTCAATGGCCTGCCCGGTGGTGTGCGGGAAATGCAGATCCCGGTCAGCGACGGATTGGCCGGCAGCGACTACCTGCATGCCTGGTGGTGGCCGTCGAGTCGCGCCGATGCGCCGACCATCCTCTACCTGCACGGTACCCGCTGGAACCTGACGGCGCAGGTCGGGCGGATCACCCAACTGCGCGAGCTGGGCTTCTCGGTGCTGGCCATCGATTATCGCGGTTTTGGCGACAGCCCTGGCGGCTTGCCGTCCGAGCGCAGTGTCTACCAGGACGCCGGCAATGCCTGGAAGCGCCTGGTGCAACTGCAGCCCGATGCCCGCAAACGCTACATCTACGGCCATTCCCTCGGCGGTGCGGTGGCGGTGGACCTGGCCGAACGCCTGGCCGCTGACAAACAGTCGCCCAAGGCGGCCGGACTGATCATCGAATCGACCTTTACCGACCTCGGCGACGCGGCCCGGGCGGCGATCCCGACTTCGTTGCCGGTGCGCTGGATCCTCTCGGAGAAATTCGCCTCCATCGACAAGATCAGCCAGATCGGCATTCCCGTGCTGATCGTTCACGGTACCGACGACCCCTACGTTCCGTCGCGCTTCAGCAAGACGCTGTATGAAGCAGCCGCACAGCCCAAGCATCTGCTGCTGATCAAGGGCGGCAACCATATCAACAGCATGACCCTCGGCAGCCGCGAATATGCCAAGGCCTTGCGCCAGGCCTTCGCCGGTTTTCCCGCGCCGATTGCCACTGGCTTTGCCGGCCAAAACGCTGTCAAAGCCCAATAAACATTGCACTGCGCCGATAACGCGCTAGCTTTATGCCAGCACGGATTGCTGCCATCGAAAACGGACTTCGCACGTCTGCGTTTCATCATCACTCCTGTGCCGACCCCTGACCTTCCCGGTTGCTTTGCAGGAGCAGTACCCATGACAGGATTGCGTAACGACAAGGCGCGCTGCGCGCTGGGCCTGATGGCCCTGGCGGTGGCGGGTCAGGCTCTGGCGACGGAGCCTTCCCGGCTGTTCAACAACCCGCCGGCGCTGCAGCAGGAAGCGCCCAAGCCCAAGAGCGGCACCTTGCTGCTCAAGAGCAGCCAATCCCTCGAAACGAGCACCGCCCAGGGGCACGCCGGCCACGAGCGGCGCCTGGACCTGACGATCCAGTACACCGACAACCACATCTTCAACCCGGCGACCGGCGAGAATGTCCCGGTGTCGCTGCGCAGCTATACCGGTACGGATGTCGATCCGGCGGCGCCGTTCATCGCGCCGACCATCGACGTCACGCCGGGCGACACGGTGCGCATCAGCCTCGACAACCAGTTGAAGCCGGACCCGAGCTGCACCCAGCCGCCGGAGAACCCCGACAAGCCACACTGCTTCAACGGCACCAACCTGCATTCCCATGGCCTGTGGGTAAGCCCGGCTGGCAACAGCGACAACGTGCTGCTGTCGATCAATCCCGGGGTCAAGTTCCAGTACGAGTACAACATCCCTGCCGACCACCCGGCGGGCACCTTCTGGTACCACCCGCATCGTCACGGTTCCACCGCCCTCCAGGTCGCCAGCGGCATGGCCGGCGCGTTGATCATTCACGGCGACCGTCTGCCGGGCAAGGACGTCAACGGCGATATCGACACCTTGCTCAAGGATGCCCAGGGCCAGGCGTTTCCCGAGCGGCTGCTGGTGTTCCAGCAGATTCCGTATGCGTGCAAGGGGCCCGATGGCAACTTCCGCTACCAGCCGAAGAAGGACAAGGACGGCAATATCGTCAAGGACAAGGATGGCAAGGCCGTGATGGTCATCGACTGGACCTGCAACAAGGGCGAAGTCGGCGTCGTCGAGTCATTCGACCAGATGGAGTTCGGCACCTGGGGGCCATCCGGTCGCTACACCAGCGTCAACGGTCTGGTGCAGCCGATCTTCGACGGTGCCAAGCCGGGGCAGGTCGAGCGTTGGCGGCTGGTCCATGGGGGGATTCGCGACACCATCAAGCTGCAGTTCCGGCGCATGGAAGACAGCGCCAAGGCCACCAGCGACCTGGGGGTCGGTGCCGAGAAGGCCGAACAGTTCATCAGCCAGCAATGCACGGGCAAGCCGGTCGAGTACCACGTCATCGCCTCCGATGGCCTGACCATGAAGCAGGCCCAGGCGCGCAACCTGGTGACCCTGCAGCCGGGCTATCGCAACGATTTGCTGCTGACCTTTCCCGAGTCGGGACGCTACTGCGTGATCGATGAGGCGGCGAGCAAGGCGAGCAACGTCGACCAGGCTGCCAGTGGTCGGCAGGTGCTGGGTTTCGTCGACGTCGGCCCCGGCGAGAAGGTCCCGGACACCACGGCGCACCTGACCAGGGTACTGGTCGCGGCCGCCGAACGGCAGATGCCGGCCGAGGTGCGTGACACGGTGGTCGCCGACCTGAAGAAGGACCTGCGCCTGGACAAGTTCATCCCGCATGCGGACATCGCCGACAGCGAACTCAAGGGCGAAGGCCAGACATTGGTGTTCCTGATCGATACCTCCGATCCTGACAACACCAGGTTTGCCGTGGGTAATACCCTGGCGGATGCCGAGCCGTTCAAGCCGGGTGTGGTCAACCGTCATCTGCAACTGGGCACGGCGGAGCAGTGGAAGCTGCAATCGGCTTTCGCCAGTCATCCGTTCCATATCCACGTGAACCCGTTCCAGATCGACAGGATCATCGGCCCGGATGGCACCGACCTGAGCCTGCCGGGGGCTGTGGATAAAACCGACACGGACAACGAATACGCGGGCTTGAAAGGTGTGTGGAAAGACACGCTGTTCGTGAAAAGCCGCTCTGAACCCAAGACATTTCCGAAGGGAGAAGGGGTCTATACGTTGTACGTGCGCACCCGCTACGAGCGCTACATCGGCGAATTCGTGCTGCATTGCCACATCCTCGACCATGAGGACCAGGGCATGATGCAGAGCGTGAAGATCGAACTTCCGGATGGTAACGGTGGAGTGGTGCAGGGCGCGCACCATTGAGGGGTTCTTCAACTGCTTGCTGAGGTGGGTTATCGAGAGGCGCCTGTATCAGGGCGCCTTTTTATTGTTCCTATCTGTGTAAATTGTAGCCGGAGATTATTATTTTTTACTAGAGTCAGACCTGTCTTGCTTATTCGCCATATGTTCAGCTTACAACGTCTCGCAAAGTCATGAACGATTTGTCGAGTGGGTAAGAAAAATACAATAGTCTCTCTGAAATATGGAGATATAAAAATGCCGGAGCCTGCCGAGCCCTCCCAGCAGTTTTTCCTTTTTGAGAATGAAAGTGACGCCGATTCTAAAGCTGAAGCTGTTAAGCCTTCGGCACCAACGGGCAGGTTCAGTAATTTTGTCGTTTATGTTGATGAAAGTGGTGATCATGGAATGCAGAACCTTGATCAAAACTACCCGATGTTTGTACTGGCTTTCTGCATTTTTCATAAGAGACACTACTGCGAGAAGGTCATACCCGCCTTGCAGAAGTTTAAATTCAACCACATGGGGCATGACTTGGTCGGCCTTCATGAGCTGGAGATCAGAAAGGAAAAAGGGGCATTTTCCGGTATGTTCTCATCTCGGCAGCATAAGGACGACTTTCTTAACGAACTGACCGGTATTATTGAAGAAAGTAATTTCATCCTGGTCAGTTGTGTTATTAACAAAGCCAGCCTTCGAGAAAAGCAAGGGCTGTCTCAGAATCCTTACCATATCGCCCTGGGGTTCTGCCTGGAGACACTCTATGAGTTCCTGCAGGAGAAAAATCAGGACGGCGCGCTGACGCACGTCATTTTCGAGCGGCGGGGAAAGAAAGAAGATAATGAGTTGGAGCTGGAGTTTCGACGGATGTGTGATGGCGCTAATCGTCTAGGTATACAGCTTCCGTTCGACATTATTTTTGCAACCAAGCAGGTTAATTCCACAGGGCTTCAGCTGGCTGACCTTGTCGCCAGGCCTGTGGGAATGAGCGTGTTACGGGCCGGTCAGGAAAATCGTGCTTTTGACGTACTGAAACGAAAATTTTACTGCAGCGGTGGGCGTGAAGGCGTCGGAGAGGGGTTCGAGAACTGGGGGACTGAAAATTTTCCCGTCTCCAGAAAGCGAAAAGCCCCGGTGAAACTCACCGAGGCCATGACGCCGACCGGGATCCCCCAGTCCATTTGCCGCGAAGTATAGGTAGGGGGCTCGGCATCGTCAATGATGTTGGCGCGAAGCAGCGGGCCGTTCTATATACATTTGTTTCTCAGAGCGTGGCACCTTGCCCGGCAGGTTCCGTCTGCAGATCAATTAACCTGGCGACAGGCTCGACCGTCAGTGCAAGCCGTACGAGTAAACCCCCAGGTCGCGACTGTTGTACCAGTTCCCCTTGGCCCAGAACACCCGGTCCTGTGCTTGCTGGAAGCCGAGGATGCCCAGGTAGCCGTCGATCGCCAGGCGCTGCCAGGAGCGTCCCCAGTCCGTCGAGTAGAACACCCCGTCTGCGGAGATCGTGGCTTTCGACCACCAGTACATCCAGCGTGGCGGATGGTGGTTGCTGGAGGTGTTGATCAGCAGGCTGTTCTGCCCCATCCAGAAATGCCCCTCGCGCAGTTGGGTATGGGACCCCATTGGACCGAACACGCTGGGCAGTTCGCCAACGATACTCCAGCCCAGCTTGGCGATGTCCAGTTCGCCGATCCTGTTCTGACCCCGATCACCCTGATCGATCAGACCCATGACGCGACCATTGCCGTTATCCACCAGGGCATCGATGAACAGCGCGTCTTCACGCTGCACGGACTCCACCTGCCACTGGCTGGCGTCCCGCTTGAGTTGGGCGCGGGTCGTCACGCTGACCGACAGGTTGCGGTCTCCTTCAGCCGGATTGCGTCCCCAGAAACGTTGCGATACCCAGATGATCGCGTGCTGGGCATCCAGTTGCGTGACATGGGTCTGGAGGTCTCCGGTGTCGCTGGAGTCCTTGAACCACTCGGTGATTTCCGGTCGCTTGCCCTGGGCATATGCCTGCGTCACCAGCAGCGACTGGGAGGCAAAGATCTCGGTGTTGGTCGCACCGCCGTCGGCCGAGTAGAACACTCCGGTAGAGATGCCGTCGGGGATGTCGCCATAACCCATCGATTCCTGACTTGGCGAGCTCCAGGCCCAGATCTCGTTCTGGCCGTGGAAGTACGGCTTGAGGTTCCAGGCAATGTGATCGGCTTCGGAGAAAAAGCCCTTGGGCAGCCAGCTCCAGTGCTTGCCCTGGTCGTCAGTGCGAAACACCGCGCTTTGAGTTCCGGCAAACAGCACCTGCGGCTTGCCATCGTCGGGGGGCGTATCGGTTTCGGGGCGATCTAGGCCGCTCAGCAGGAAGACCCGGCTGCCATCCGGACTGGCCACCAGACAGGCGGGGTCGGTGATATGGGCCACCAGCTCGAACCGGCCCTGGTCGTTCAGGCGCGAGATGAAAGTGGTCTCCTTCTGGCGTGGCGAGAGGAAGCTGGAGAAAGTGCCGGATTCTTCCGCGTCCTTATCCTCGGTCTGCGCCGGTTTGCCGTAAAGCACGGCGTCCAGGTCCACCACGTTGGCGGCAGGTTGCAGGTCCTTGGCGTCGGTCTCGACGCGACCGACCAGCCAGGTGCCTTGCGGGGTCGCGACGACACCGGTGCAGAACTGGGTCATCGCCCGTTGGCGGACGTCCTGCACCGCGCCCAGTGTCTGTTGGTCCGGTCTGCCACCGCCCCATTCGAGCTTGGCGCTGAGAATGATCCACATGTACCACAGTGCGGCAGCGAGGATCAGTATGACGGGCAGTTTGATGAGCAGCTTCAGGCGAGACATGGAAGGTCCGTATCCAGGGGAAAGGCTGGGTAGCTTTTCTCATTTTCGGGGGCGGGAGTAAATTGCTGGTGCGGGGGGCAAGTCAGATATGTGAAGTGGGTCAGGTGGGAAAGGTATTCACGGCAGCGGTGAAGAGTGCCGTGTTTGATGGGCTGCTTTCTTGGGCGTCACTGTGGCGTCTCGCTCCCGCAGGCGTGTTCGTCCTGCTGGAGATTCCTGGTTTTCCAGGTTCAAGCGCACGAAAATCTAGGTGAGAAGATCGACGTTGACTGGCTGGCTGACCTTGCCACATTAAAACGATAGGTAGCCGCTCTGGGGGTGACTGGCGTCACTTGGGAATTGGTCTAGCCAGAAAGACAAAGGGCGCCTTTCGGCGCCCTAATCACAAACAGGATGGCTTGTCATCGCTCTCTTCCTGTTTGGCTCTGCGATTGCTGGGTTTCCCAGGATCCTCAGAGTCTCACAAGCCCCTTTCGGGTACACGAAAAATGTCTCAAAAATGAGCGACGGAGGCCAATTGATAATGCCTATGGGGACAGCGGCGAAAAATTGAGGCCCGCGAGAACGGCGGTTTTGACGGCGATGAAATGCTCAGCACTCATCGTCAGAACCTCATACTGCCGCTTGCCATCGCGGCCTTTTGTCTTGATGCGGTCCAGCCTGTCCAAGCTCACGGTATAGAGCATGTCGCATTTCGCCCAGCTTTTCTTTGCCTCACCTGTTAGGTAGCACGGCAGTTCAACATGGTAAACGCACAACTTTTCCGGTTCCGTGGTGCTGAGCGGTACCACTGTCACGAGACGGTTGTTATGAGGATGCTTCCTCAGGACTACAACGGGCCTCTGCTTCACCATCTCCGGGGCGACGAAACCACTGAAATCGCAGATGAGAACACTTCCTTCCTTGGGCTGATATTTCAATGGCATCCGGTATGCTCTCGGTTCGATGAGGACGGTGGTGTGCCATCTTACGTTGATCCATCTGGGGTCCCTGCTGATGACTTTTGGACAGTTCTACGAAGTAATAGGACTCGGCCTCGTAGGAAACTGAGCTGATGTTTCCACCGAGGGGGAATCGGTCTTTCTGGTTGTGCCTTCATTTCGTCGTCTAGGAAATGAGAGGGAGTATCAATTCCGCTCCTTGATTTTTAACATTACCTACAGCAGTACCGACGGGTATCATTCGAACTCATCGACGGGGAGACATAGGTTCCTGGCTATGTCTTCGGCTCTGGCGGGGGAGAGGTCGGGATCGCCCCATTCGCCGGTGTGCTCTGGCGACAGCACCAGCGGGCGCCGGTCGTGAATGTCCAACATGCCCTGGTCGCTGGCGGAAGTGATGATCACAAAGCCGTCACCCTCGTGGGGCTCCAGTCCCGGATGCATCTGGGCCAATGCCGCGAAGAACATCGGCGCCTGACTCTCGAACCGAATGAAGTACGGTTGTTTTTTCTGAGTCAGATATATTCAAATAGAAAGAAAGAGCTTGGGATGGTATTTGGAAAAGATGCAGTCTACGTGATGCGCTTGCTCTTTAGTCTTAAGGGAGGCCAAATGCTGAGGCATGAGATGGCCCATGGTAAATTTACAGGCGAACATGCGTATAGATGTGAAAGCATTTGTGCCTGTTGGTTTATGTATTACATGACCTGTCGGCCTCTATACGGTCATTGGGACGCGAATATAGCGAAACCCATACAGGCACGTCTTCTGGGTCGATAGATAAACCGATACTGCTGGGTTTTCCCTCTTTTCTTCGAGGTTGGGAGTCCGGTGAGGAGGAAGGTCATCACCCGCGATGATGGCCTTGGGCTCGGCCACCGTAGGCGGTGCCTTGGATTTAGGAGTGTGGACACTTTCAGCTTTTTGAAAGCCCCAAAATAAAGCCCCAGAAACGGCAAAGCCCCGCATTGCGGGGCTTTGAACATGGTGCCGGCACCAGGAATCGAACCCGGGACCTACTGATTACAAGTCAGTTGCTCTACCATCTGAGCTATACCGGCGTGTCAGGGCGACGATTATAGCGATTGGCGGGGTTCTGTAAACCCCTGATATTTGACTATTTTTGCGCAGCGGATAGCGGCCGATCGCCGGGTATCAGCCGTTCTGGCGCGTTTGCTGGATCACCGCCAGCAGCCTGCGGGCCACCTCGTTCGCCTGTTCGGCCGAGGCTACGTTGGTGAATCCCATCAGCAAGCCGCCTTCCTTTCCGGTCGTCAGTTGCCAGCGCGACAGCGGTTCGATCGCCAAGCCCGTCGCCCGTGCCCGCTCTGCCACGCGGGTGTCCGGGGCAGTGATCAGGAGTCGCACCAGCAGGTTGATGCCGCCGGCCTGCGGATCGACCTTGAGCAGGCCGCCGCATACGTCTTCCAGTGCCTTGACCAGCAACGTCCTGCGTGTGCTGTACAGCTGGCGCATCTTCTTCAGGTGACGGGTGAAGTGGCCCTGGCCGAGAAAGTCGCTGACCGTTGCCTGCAGCAGCTCCGGGCAGCGGTTGCGCAGCAGCCGGGCACGCTGCTCGAAGCGTTCGATCTGCGCCCGTGGCACCACCAGGTAGGCCAGGCGCAGGCCGGGGAACAGCATCTTGCTGAAGGTGCCGGCGTACAGCACGCGGTCGTGCCGGTCCTGGCTCTTCAGGGCGGGCAGGGGGCGGCCGCGGTAGCGGAATTCGCTATCGTAATCGTCCTCCAGTACCCAGCTCGACTGTTGCCCTGCCCAGTCGAGCAGCGCCTGACGGCGCGCCGGGCTCAGGGCCACGCCCAATGGGCTCTGGTGCGCCGGGGTGACGACCGCCAGCCGTGCCGTCGGCGCCTGCTGGATGCCCTGCTGCACTTGCAGGCCATCGCCATCGACTGCTACCGGAACCAGCCTTACGCCGCGATTGAGCAGGAGCTGCCGGGCATGCAGGTAGCCGGGGTCTTCGAACCAGCAGTCCTGGCCGCTCATTTCCAGGCTCTCGCAGATCAGTTCGAGCACGGCGTTGTAGCCAGGGCAGATGAACACCTGGTCCGGCGTGCAGTGCACGCCCCGGTACAACCCCAGGTATTGGGCGATGGCCGCACGCAGGGGCGCATGGCCGCGTGGGTCGCTGAAGCCGAGGCTGGCGATGTCGGTCTGGCGGACGCGTTGGGTGATCAGCCGGGCCCAGAGCTTGCGCGGGAAGGCGTCCAGCGCCGGCATGCCCAGTTGCAGGGGCCGCGGGTGGTCCTGTTCGGCCTTGGTGGTGCCGGAGGGGGGCTGGGCCGGAGCCGCCGGCAGGTCCTGGGCGATGATGGTGCCGGCCTGGCCGCGTGCCGTCAGGTAGCCTTCGCTGACCAGCAGCGCATAGGCCGCCTCAACGGTACCCCGGGCCAGGTTGAGTTCGGCAGCCAGGGCGCGCACCGACGGCACCCGGTCGCCGGGGCGCAACTGACCGTCGCCGATGGCGCCGCGAATGCGTCGATAGACCATCAGGTATTTCGGCAGGCCCGGTTCGGCGGCGGGGCTGGCTGGGGGCATGGGGTTTTCCGTGGTCAGGCACAACGGTTCAGTCTAAACCCATTGCGGCGGTGGAACATGTCCCAAGTGGTTTATTCGATCTTGGCCCTGTCGGCACCGGGCGGTGCTCAGCAGACTGGGGGCCAGATCTTCGATGAGCCCACAAGGAAACCGACCATGACGCAACGTCTCGATTATTTCGCCGCCGCACCCCAGGGCTACAAGGCGCTGGGTGGTGTGAAGAGTTATGTACAGGGTTGCGGGCTGGCCGCGCAACTGATCGATCTGGTGTACCTGCGGGTCTCGCAGATCAACGGCTGTGCCTACTGCATCAACCAGCATTCGCGCGATCTGCTCAAGCTGGGCGTCAGTGCCGACAAGGTGCAACTGGTGCCGGTGTGGCGCGAGGCCGAGTCGCTGTTCGATGCGCGTGAGCGTGCTGCCCTGGCCTGGGCCGAGACGGTGACCCTGGTGCACCAGACCGCGATACCCGATGCGGAGTATCAGGCCGTTGCGGCAGTGTTCGGTGAAAAGGAGCTGGCTGACCTGACGCTGGCGATCGGCCTGATGAATGCGCTCAACCGCGTGGGTGTGGGTTTCCGGCTGGTGCCGCCCGGTGTCCGGGAGCATGAGGAGGCGGCCCGTGAACGGTGATCTGGAGTATCAACTGATCGAAAGCGAAGCCCGCTGTCGCGAATGTTTTGCGGTGATGCGTGAGTTGCGCCCCCAACTGGATGACGAACAGTCCTTCGTCGAGCAGGTGTTTCGCCAGGGTGAACAGGGTTATCGCCTGCTGGCGCTACGCGAGCAGGCGCAGGTGATCGGCCTGGCCGGCTTTCGGGTGACGGAGAATTTTCTCTACGGGCGCTTCGTTTATGTCGACGACCTGGTGGTGACCGCCTCACAGCAGCGGCGTGAGCTGGGGGCTGCCTTGCTGGAAGCGGTGCGGCGGCATACCCGGTCCCTGGGTTGCCGGTATCTGGTGCTCGATACCGGTCTGCATATGCCACTGGCGCAACGTTTCTATTTCCGCCAGGGGATGCTGGCCAAGGGCATGCACTTCTTTCAGGACCTGGAGCAGGCGGTATGAGCCGTGCGTTGTTGTTGAACTTCAGCCCCCATGGCACGGCCGCTCGCGGCTACCAGCTGGCCGCCGAGGTGTTGCGGGACTGGCCCGGTGTCACTGAGGTGATCGAACGGCAGTTGGGGCGCGAGCCTTTGCCTGCGGTGACCCGCGACTATGCGACGGCCGTGACTGCGCTGGACGGACAGGCCCCGGCCGTCGAGGTGTCCGAGCGGCAGATCGTCGAATTGGAGAGCAGCGATCTGTTGGTGCTGTGTACGCCGCTGCATAACTTCACGCAGCCTGCGGCGCTGAAAGTGTGGGTCGATCATGTGGTGCGGATTCAGCGCAGTTTTGGCCGCAATGAAGCGGGGTTGAAGGTGGGCCTGCTCAGGGATCGGCCGACCTTCGTGCTGGTCAGCTCGGGTGGTTTCATTCAGGGGGAAAGGGCCAATCAGCCGGATTTTCTGACGCCTTGTCTGACGGCACAGTTGGATTGCGTGGGCATTCGGCAGGTGAACTTCATCTATCTGCAGGGTTCGGTGCGGGGAGATGAGGCGGTGCGACGGGAGATGGTTGAGGCCAGGAAATGGTTTCTTGAAGGGCTGACGGCGGTGGTTGGTTGAGTTGAATGCCCGCCTTCGTTGGATCGCCAGCGAGCCGGCTATCCCAGGGATTGGGGGCTCTGCGGAAGGGGAGTTATTGCCGTTGGCTTGGGGGCTTATGCACAAGTGGTTGGTCAGCGGCGCAACGAACGCAAGGATTTGTGAACGCGTTCTCAGCATGTTGCAACTGACTGTTTTCTCGTCGATTTATTCTGTGAACAAAAAATGACCAGCCGCCTGTCGGCGTTGCAGGTGTTGTCTTCAGGGGTTATCGGGCAAAAGCATCAACAGAGTTATCCACAGGCTGTAACTGGCAATGTGACAGTTCGTCGCGTTCGGCCAGGAGCATCAGGTTGCGTGGCGTCAACGGGCTTTCGCAGAACTGGCCGAGGCGCACGCGGTAGCCCTGTGCTTCCAGGTACAACGCACGGTCGAGCACCAGCCAGAGTTCCAGCGGGCGGCGGAACAGGCCGCGCAGCAGTTCCAGGTTGCGTACCTCGGCCAGCCGTTGCCAACCTGCTGCCTCCAGTTGCTCCCAATCCTGCTCGCCGACTGTGGATAACTCCTTGAGCGCGGCCAGGTCGCGGCAGTAGTCGGCGAAGGGCTTGTCCAGCCAGGCGCTGGGCAGCGACGGGGTGGGCAGGTAGTCATCGCTCTGGCGCAATCGGCGTTGCAGCAGGTCGAAGGCCAGGCGACGAGCCATGGAGCAGTCGCGCTGGCGGCGTACCCGGGCGCCTGCGGTCACGGTCTCGCTCAGGGGCAGGGCGAGGTCATCCAGGGACAGTTGCAGGCTGGACGCCTGGGCGGCGGTGGACAGGGGCTGGTAGTTCGCGGTGCCGATGCGGTTGTAGCAGCACGGAGCGATTGCCAGTTGTCCACAGCCGGCGTGGCTGGCCAGTTGCATCAGGCGCACATGCAGGTCGCCGCAGGCGTGCAGGGCGACTGGTGTGTGTCCGGCGTTCAGGCGCAAGCCGGCTTCGGCGGCCATGACGTCCTGCAGGACATGGTTGGCGGGCAGGTGGTGATGCTGGCTCAGTTGGGCGCCGCTGGCGACCAGGGCCGGGTCGTACTCCAGGCAGGTCAGTTGCTGGCCGGGCTGCAGCAATCGACGGCCGAGGTGGCCCTTGCCTGAGCACCAGTCGAGCCAATGGCCAGGTGTGCGGGCGAAATCGAGGCAGGCGGCGAAGGCTTCGATCTGCTGCCACTTACGGCCGGGGACGTCGACGTTCAGGCGTGGGCGGGCGGCTGGCAGCGGTTTGTCGGGGAGGTTGCCGATCGTGCCCAGAGCTGCGGCTTCGGCGGCCAGCTCCGGGAAGGGGGCCGGAGCGCCGAGTCGTTCCGGGTGGTTGTGGCTGCTTTCGGCGTCTTCGAGGCTGCGCTGGCGTAGCCAACTGGCAAGCTCCGGGTGTGCGGCTTCCCAGGGCAGTTGCAGGTGAGTGAAGGGCCGTGGGCGCCAGAGCTGCTGGTGGGCCGACAGGAAGGTGTCCAGGGCCTGGAAGCGGGTTTGCAGGGCGGGGCCTTGGAGGATGGGGGGCATGCTGGAGAGTCCGGGGTGTCGGGGTTGGCCTTTTCGCGGATGAATCCGGCCCCCCCACAGTGTCGCACTGATCACAAGAGAGCCGGACTCATCGGCGAAAAGGCTCCCGGAATCGCCAGAAATTTTCTTTGATGCAGGGGATTTTAAGTCCCCTGCTCTCCAATCGCATCAGCGCCCCTGGCAGGCGTCGACCCGCATCCAGCGCTCCAGCAGCTTGAACGCCTGCACCAGCAGGAACGAGATCACCAGGTAGAACACCCCGGCGGTGAAGAACATGTCCACCGTCAGGTAGTTGCGCGCGATGATGGTCCGGGTCATGCCGGTCAGTTCCAGCAGGGTCACGGTGCTCGCCAGCGAGCTGGCCTTGAGCATCAGGATCACTTCGTTGCTGTAGGCCGGCAGGCCGATGCGCGCCGCCCGTGGCAGGATGATGTAGAACAGTGCCTTGGGCCGCGACATGCCCAGCGCCCGCGCCGCTTCGATCTCGCCCGGCGGGATGGCCTGGATCGCGCCACGCAGGATCTCGGCGATGTAGGCGGTGGTATGCAGGGTCATGGTTGCCGCCGCGCACCAGAACGGGTCGCGCAGGTAGGGCCACATGAAACTGTCGCGTACCACGTCGAACTGCGCCAGGCCGTAGTACACCAGGAACAGTTGCACCAGCAGCGGTGTGCCGCGGAAGAAGAAGATGTAGCCGTAGGGCAGCGAGCGCACGTACCAGAGCTTCGAGGCCCGGGCGATGCCCAGCGGCACGGCGAGGACCAGCCCCAGCACCACGGCGATGCCCAGCAGTTCCAGGGTCAGTGCCGCGCCCTGGAAGAACTTCGGCAGCCATTTGAGGATGACTTCCCATTCCATTATGTGGTCCTCACAAAACCGCGAGCGGCACGTTTTTCCAGCCAGTGCATGCCGATCATCGAGAGGATGGTCAGGCCCAGGTACATGAAGGCCGCCACCAGGTAGAAGGTGAAGGGCAGCTTGGTGAACTGCACGGCGTTCTGCGCCTGGCGCATGATTTCTTCCAGGCTGATGACCGACACCAGTGCGGTGTCCTTCATCAGGATCATGAACAGGTTGCCCAGCCCCGGCAGGGCGATGCGCCACATCTGCGGCAGGATCAGCCGGGTGAAGATCCGTGGCCGGGACATGCCCAGCGCGACGCCGGCCTCACGATGGCCCTTGGGAATCGCCAGGATCGCCCCGCGGAACACCTCCGTGGCATAGGCGCCAAAGCACAGCCCCAGGGCAATCACCCCGGCGGCGAATGGGCTCAGGGCCAGGTCGGGGTTGCCGAAGCAGTCGCCCAGGGCGCTCATCAGGTTGACGGTGCCGTAGTAGATCAGCAGCACCCAGAGCAGTTCCGGCACGCCACGGACCAAGGTCGAATAGGTGCCCCCCAGCCAACGCAGCGGCTGGTACGGGGAAGTCTTGGCCAATGCGCCGAGCAGCCCGAGCACCAGCCCCAGGCACAGGGCACAGAGCGCGAGCTTGACGGTCATCAGCGCGCCGGCGGCAAGCGCCGGGCCGAATCCGTAGAGATCAATATTCATGGGCAAGGCAGGCTTTGCTTGGGGACGAGCGGCACCCGTCGGGCTCTATGGCCCTTCGGGGTGCCGGCCATCGGGGCGGGTCAGAGGATGCTGAACGGGAAGTACTTGTCGTTGATCTTCTTGTAGGTACCGTCGGCGATGATTTCCTTCAGTGCGGCGTTCAGGCGCTCACGCAGGGCGTCGTCCTTCTTGCGCACGGCGATGCCGATCTTGTCGCTTTCTTCCACCGGGTCGCCCTTGAATTCGTAGGCCTTGCCGGCGTCGCTCTTCAGCCACTCGTAGTTGACGTACTTGTCCGCCAGGATGGCGTCCAGGCGACCGGCCTGCAGGTCGAGGTAGGCGTTTTCCTGGGTATCGTAGAGCTTGATGGTGACATCGCTGCCCAGGTGGTCTTCCAGCCAGCTGCCGGCCAGGGTCGAACGCTGCGCGCCGATGATCTTGCCCTTGAGCGAGGCCTTGTCGGTCTTGAAGTCGGTGTCTTTCTTGGCTGCGATGAACTGCAGCTTGTTGGAGTAGTACGGGTCGGTGAAGTTGACCGCCTGCTTGCGCTCGTCGGTGATCGACATGGAGGAGATCAGGAAGTCGAACTTTTTGGTCTGCAGGGCCGGGATGATGCCGTCCCAGTCGGAGGTGACGACGGTGCACTCGACTTTCATCCTGGCGCACAGGGCGTCACCGATATCCTTGTCGAAACCTACGACCTGGCCACTGGCGTCCTTGTTGTTGAACGGTGGGTAGGCGGCCTCGATGCCCATTTTCAGGGTCTCGGCCAGGGCGCTGGCACTGAAGGCCATGGAGACGGCAGCGGCCAGGAGGATTTTTTTGCAGGTCTGCATGCGTGTTGCTCCGTTAGCGGTTGCTGGACATGAATTGTTTGCAGCGCGCCGACTGCGGGTTCTCGAAGACCTGCTGCGGCGTGCCCTGTTCTTCCACCAGGCCCTGGTGGAGGAACACCACTTCACTGGATACCTGGCGGGCGAAGCCCATCTCATGGGTGACCAGCAGCATGGTACGGCCTTCTTCGGCCAGGGCGCGAATCACGTTGAGCACTTCCTGGACCATCTCGGGGTCGAGGGCCGAGGTCGGCTCGTCGAACAGGATGACCTTGGGTTGCATGGCCAGTGTACGGGCGATGGCCGCTCGCTGTTGCTGGCCGCCGGAAAGTTGGGCGGGGTAGGCGTGGCGCTTGTCGGCGATGCCGACCTTGGCCAGCAGCGCTTCGGCGATCTCGATGGCCTCGGCCTTGCTCTGGCCGAGCACCCGGCGCGGGGCCTCGATGATGTTGTCGAGGATGGTCATGTGCGGCCAGAGGTTGAAGTTCTGGAACACGAAACCGATTTCGCTGCGCAGGCGATTGATCTGCCTGCCGTCGGCGGCCACCAGCTCACCGTTCTTCGCGGCCTTGAGCTTGAGTTCTTCGCCGTTGACCAGGATCTGGCCCTGGTGCGGGTTTTCCAGCAGGTTGATGCAGCGCAGGAACGTGGACTTGCCGGACCCTGAGGAGCCGAGGATCGAGATCACATCACCGTCACGGGCGGTCAGCGAGATACCCTTGAGTACCTCCAGCTCACCATAGCGTTTGTGCAAGTTGCGGATTTCAAGCGCGGGCGTGGCCTCAGCCATGTGCGTTCCTCATTGTTCATTGCGCTCCTGCTGTTGGCTGCCTTCCTGGCGAGCGCCAAGCTAGCATAGGGTTCGAACGGGGTAGGTCGGTGCCGTGGCAGGTTGTCGCATCGGCACAGCAGACTGTCGCCCCATCAACAACCGAACACCCGTTTGATCCGTCTTTACCTTGACCGTCGCGTCAAAAAGGGCGCGATGTTGCCAGCTTTGGCCGAGGGTTGGAAGGGTAAACCGGCTCAACGGACATTGCTTCGCCCTCAAATGGGGCGCGTGGACAAATTTTGCCTGTTTCCGGTGCGACCGGCGGGTCTGAATCTGGGTGGCTCGGTAACGTTCTGGCTAATAGCCATTAATCTCAAGGACTTGCGATTGTCCTTCGGTCGGCTGCCCGGGCCCCGGGAGCCGGGGGCTTGTAATATTTTGGCGCAAAATTTGCGTAAAAAATAAAACACGCCCCGTTGAGTTCCTTTTACAAGGTGGTCGGTAACGCGGGGTGGAATGAATAGCTCTTCATTGCACAGGTAATCTCCCAATGAGCGGTACGCATAATTCCAACAATCTGGAGCAAGGGCTCAAACCCCGGCATGTGACGATGTTGTCGATCGCCGGGGTGATCGGCGCCGGGCTGTTCGTCGGTTCCGGGCATGCGATTGCCGAAGCGGGGCCGGCCGTGCTGATGGCCTATGCCGCAGCGGGTGCGCTGGTGGTACTGGTGATGCGGATGCTGGCCGAGATGGCCGTGGCCTCTCCCGATACCGGTTCCTTCTCGACCTACGCCGACCGCGCCATCGGGCACTGGGCCGGCTTCACCATCGGCTGGCTGTACTGGTGGTTCTGGGTGCTGGTGATTCCGCTGGAGGCCAACGCCGCCGCGACGATCCTGCATGCCTGGTTCCCCAATGTGGCGATCTGGGCCTTTACCCTGGTCATCACCCTGTTGCTGACCGCGACCAACCTGTTCAGCGTGAAGAACTACGGTGAGTTCGAGTTCTGGTTCGCTCTGGTCAAGGTGGTGGCAATCATCGGCTTCATCGCGCTGGGCGTGCTGGCGATCTTCGGCCTGCTGCCGACCAGCCAGGTCAGCGGCGTGTCGCATCTGGTCGACACCGTGGGTTTCCTGCCGAACGGCCTGGGGGCGGTGCTGGCAGCCATGCTGACCACCATGTTCTCGTTCATGGGCACCGAGATCGTGACCATTGCCGCTGCCGAATCGAAGGATCCGGGCAAGCAGATCTCCAAGGCCACCAATTCGGTGATCTGGCGGATCGGCCTGTTCTACCTGGTGTCGATCTTCATCGTGGTGTCGCTGGTGCCGTGGAATGACCCGAGCCTGGCGGCTGTCGGTTCCTACCAGACCGTGCTGGATCGCATGGGTATCCCGAACGCCAAGCTGATCGTCGACCTGGTGGTGCTGGTTGCCGTGACTAGTTGCCTGAACTCGGCCCTGTACACCGCTTCGCGGATGCTGTTCTCCCTGGGCAAGCGCGGTGATGCACCGGCGATGTCCAAGCGCACCAATGCCAGCGGCACGCCCTACTGGGCGGTGATGCTGTCGACCGGGGCGGCGTTCCTCGCGGTGTTCGCCAACTACGTTGCGCCGGCGGCGGTGTTCGAGTTCCTGCTGGCCAGTTCGGGCGCGATCGCGCTGCTGGTGTACCTGGTGATCGCCGTGTCGCAACTGCGCATGCGTCGTCAGCGGGTCGCCAAGGGCGAGACGATCGACTTCAAGATGTGGCTGTTCCCGGGCCTGACCTGGGCAGTGATCGCGTTCATCGTTGCGGTGTTGACGGTGATGCTGTTCCAGGACGCCCATCGCGTGGAAGTGCTGGCTACCGGTCTGCTGAGTATCCTGGTGGTGGCGGCGGGGCTGTTGGTGTCGCGTCGGCGTCGGCTGGAGAAGGCCGGGCGTGTGGTGCTGAACTAAGCGCACTGGCTTGCCTGGGCCCCTTGCCAGGGGGCTCTGTCGCCAGCAGGCCGACCTGCTGGCGATGTCCCAGGAGCCCTGAAGGGCGCCTCTCCTGCTCTGTGGTCTAGTGCAGGGCCTGCGAGGCTGCCACATAGTCGGCCTGGAAGGCCGGGCTCTCGATCCAGGCCAATGCGGCCTCTTCGGTGCATTCTGTGGACCACTGACGGTACTCGAGCAGCGCCGACAGGATGAAGTCCGTCGCACCCTCGTCACCCTCCTGTTCAACCACCAATTCCAGCAGCGGGTCTTCCAGGAAGACGCGGCACATGGCCTGCTGGCTGGTGGCTTCGGCGTCGCGCATTCTCTTGAACAGGTCGGTCAGGTCGACCGATTCGAGATCGATCCGATCGTCGTCCACCGGCAGCGACTCGGCCGGCTCGCTGGCGCGACGGACACGGTTCTGCTTGGCCTTGGCTTTCGCCCGTTGTGCGCGTTTGTGTTGCTTGTTCTGGGATGCCATGGGCTGCGGTGCTTTGAAAAAGGGAACAAGCGCGAATTATCCCAGTGAACCGGGGGAATGCCAAAGTGCATTTTGTCGAGGGGGCAAGGTTGCTGGCGTTTCTGGCGCAGCAGCTTTTGAGTCGCCACCGCTCGCTCACGATCCAGCTCCGTGCGCAGCTCTTCCTCCGTTGGCAGTATCAGCTCGTACTTGCTGGCGAATGGTTGCTCATGTCCGTTGAGGGCCGAATAACGGACCAGCGACTCGTCTTTCTTCGAACACAGGATGATACGGACCGTCGGTCCGTCGTTCGGACGGTAGCGGGTCCAGCTCAATTCGTGGCGCAATGCGTCACGCGTTGGGAAAGCTTTGTAGAAGAGTCGCGATGAAGGGCGTGGCGATGTTGTCGGAAGCGCACAGCGTTGCGGAGCAGCCGGAAGCTGTCCTCAGGCGTTTTCCTGGCGTTGGTCGCGAAACCTCGGCAGGTTTCGTCGACGCTGATGTCAGAAGCCGACGCTAGCAAATTCCAGGCAATAAAAAACCCGCACTGGGCGGGTTTTTTGTTTCAGCTGGCTTTGACACCACCTGAAGTAATAAGTGGTGCCCAGAGACGGAATCGAACCGCCGACACGGGGATTTTCAATCCCCTGCTCTACCGACTGAGCTATCTGGGCAACGGGGCGCATTAAAAGCGTTTTTCGAGGATGCGTCAAGCAAGATTTCAAAAAATTTTTAATTATTACCGTCGCTTACGACTCAAGCCTCGAAAACACGGGATCATTCAGCCGGTGGAACGTAGCCTTCGGCCTTGGCGTAATCCTCGCCGGAAAAGAACTTGTCCATCTCGCCCTGGATGTATTTGCGGTCGTCCGCATTCATCATGTTCAGGCGCTTCTCGTTGATCAGCAGGGTCTGGTGTTTCAGCCAGTCGCTCCAGGCCTTCTGGGAGACGTGGTCGAAAATGTCCTGGCCCTTGGCACCCGGATACGGTGGGCGATCCAGGCCTGGCAGTTCTTCGTGGTACTTGCGGCACATTACGGTGCGGGTCATGACGACTCTCCTGCATTCAAAACGTCGGCTGCGCGCTTGAGCAGCTTCTTCACCGGGGCAGCAAGGCCCAGGCGCGGCGGGGTGGCGAGGTTATACCAGAGCCAGTCGGCCTCGGCCACGTGATGGGCGGACTCCTCGACCCGCACCAGCCAGGGCTCGATATCCAGCTGGAAGTGGCTGAAGGTGTGGGTCAGGCCCGGCAGTGCCTGCTGCGGCCCCAGCTCCAGCGAGTGCTGCAGGGCCAGGTGCGGCAGGTCGTCCAGGTCGTCCAGCTCCGGCAGGCTCCACAAGCCGCCCCAGAGGCCGCTGGACGGCCTGCGGTAAAGCAGGATGGCGCCTTCGCGGTTGGCCAGCAGCGGCATCAGCGTGCGCTTCTGTGGCACGCTCTTGCGCGGCTTGGGGATCGGGTAGCGGGTCTCCAGGCCGTACTTGTGGGCTTCGCAACCACTCTCCAGGGGGCAGAGCAGGCAACTGGGCCTGCTGCGGGTACACAGCGTCGCACCGAGGTCCATCATCGCCTGGGTGTAGTGGTTGACCCGGGTCTGCGGTGTGAACAGCTCGGCGTTGGCCCACAGCTGTTTCGCCACCTTGGGCTCGCCCGGATAGCCCTCCTGGGCGGTGTAGCGGGCCAGCACGCGCTTGACGTTGCCGTCGAGGATCGGTGCGCGGATGCCCATGCTGATACTGGCGATGGCCCCGGCGGTGGAGCGGCCGATGCCTGGCAGCTCGGTGAGCTTCTCGACATCCCGCGGGAATTCGCCGCCATGTTCGGCGACGACGATCTTCGCGGTCTTCTGCAGGTTGCGCGCCCGGGTGTAGTAGCCCAGGCCGGTCCACAGGTGCAGCACTTCATCTTCCGGCGCGGCCGCCAGGGCTTCGACGGTCGGCAATGAAGCCATGAACCGGTCGAAGTAGTTCAGCACGGTGCTGACCTGGGTCTGCTGCAACATGATTTCCGACACCCATACCCGGTAAGGGTTGATGTCCTGCTGCCAGGGCAGGTCATGACGGCCGTGGCGGTCGTACCAGTCCAGCACCGCCGTGGAAAACTGCTCGGCTCTCATCGTTTGAACAGCCCCTTGATCGCGTTCTTCAGTTCCGGGCTGACCTTGTCGCCGAGTTTCTCGTCGATCTTTTCGCTCAGCTTGTTACCGGCCGCACGTGCGGCCACCTGGCCGAGGCCGTCCTTGTCGATGCGGCAGGCCTTGGCGCCCAGCTCCAGCGGACCGCGGCAGCGCAACGGCCACTCGATGTCGGCGAAATTCTCGCCGACCTGGCAGGCCGGGTCCGGCATGTCGCTCTTGTCGCCCTCGACGATGACGCCGATGCGGTAGTCCATGCCCAGCACCCGCAGGTCGATGTCGCCGTTGCCGTTGACGGTCAGGCCGGGGATGCGGACTTTCAGGTCGGGGTTGCTGGCGACGCCATTGCGGATGCTCAGGCTGCCCTGGAGTTCCTGGAATGGAGTGTCCTTGCCGCGCGGTTCGCTGCTCAGGGTCTTGCGGTTGAGCAGGGCGATACCGGTGCAGAGCTGCTGTTCCAGGTTGGCGTTGAGCAGCACGCCGTTGTTGAGGACGAAACTGGCGGTGCCGTTGAGGCTGTCGACCAGCGCCTTTTCGCTGTTGCCGGTACCGCTCAGGTTGCTGTCGAGGGTGATCGCGCCCTTGATCGGCGGCTTCTGTCCCTGGGCCTGCAACACGCGTTCGACCGGCACCCGGTTCAGCCGGGTCTGCAGGTTCAGTCGCGGTGTGTCATTGCGGACATCGAGACTGCCCTTGCTGTCAAAACTGCCGTTGTAGAGCTCGCCGCGCAGGCTGGCGAGGGTCAGCAGGCCACCCTGCCCGGTGGCCTTGAGGGCGGCGTTGTCGATCGGCAGCTTCTTCAGGGTCAGTTGGTCGAAGCTCAGGTCGGCGTCCACGTCGAGGCTGCGCAGGCGCTCGATCGGCAGCAGCCGGTCGTTGCTCCAGGCACCCTTGGTCGGTGAGTCGGGCAGCGGCGTGGTGCCGCCGACGGCATTCGCTTCGCTGCTCTGGACTTCGGCCTGGCGCGCCTTCGAGGCGCTGTCGGCATCGGCCGACTTCGCCGGCAGGTAGCGGTCGGCGTCGAACTTGTCGCCCTTGAGCTGTACGCGCAAGGCCTGCTTGGCGAAGTCTTCGACGGCAACGCGGCCGCTGAAGGTGCTGTCGTCGAGTTTCAGGTTGATGTTGTTCAGTTCCAGGCTGCTCGGCGTGCCGCTCAGGCGGGTCACCAGCTCGACCTTGCTCAGGCTGCCGTCGGCCACCGGTGGCAGTGGCTGGCCGATGCTGTCGAGGAACTTCATCAGGTCGAACTGGGCAATCGACAGGCCGCCACTGACCTGTGGGGTCTTGTCGAGGTCACGGGCCTTGAGTTCGCCGATGGCGCGCAACTGGTTGGCCGACAGCTTGAGGCTGGTCCACTCGGCGATATTGGCGGCCATGTCCACCAGCAACTGCCCCTGCATCGAGAAGGTCAGGCTCTTGCCCTGCAGCGGATCGCCCGAGGCTTCGCCGCTCAGGCGCATGTCTTCGAACTGGTAGCGCTTGAGGGCGCGGTCGAAGCGCAGGTTGCCGCCCAGTTCGGTCCGGGCCCGCAGTACCGGCTGGTTGGTGCCAAAGAACGCCGTCAGCTTGACCGCGATTTCCTTGCCTTCATGAACCGGGCCGGTGCTCAGTTGGATGCTCTCCGAGGTGATCTGGCGACCGGTCTTCTCATCGTTGAATTCGACCCGGGCGTTGTTCACCGTCAGGCTGTCGATGTCCATGCGGACCGGCTGCGAGGGCTTTTCGGCCTCGGCACTGTCGCCACCCTGTGACGTGCCGGTGGCCTGTTCCGCCGTGCCAGCCGCTGTCGCGCTCGGCAACGGCCGACCGATATCTTCCCAATTGCCGTGGCCGTCCTTGTCGCGGTTGAGCATCAGGTTCAGGCCCTCGACGCGCACGTCGCTCATCTGCACTTCGCGGCGCAGCAGTGGCAGGACACGCACCGACAGGCCGAGCATCTGCAGATCGGCGAACGGTTTGCTCGGGTTGTTCAGGGTCGCCACGCTGGCGTCATGCAGTTCCAGGCCCAGCCACGGGAACAGGCTCCAGCCGATGTCACCATTGAGGGTCAGCTCGATATGGGCCTTGTCGCGGGCTATCTGGCGAATCTCGTTCTTGTAGTCGTTGGGATCGAACCAGTGGGTGAGCGCGAAGCCCAGCGCCACGATGATCAGCAACAGTCCGAGAAGTACCAGACCCAGGATTTTGCCGAACGCTTTCATGGGCGAATCCTTGTGTTGAGTCGAATTTGAAGTCAGCTGGCGAGTATAACGCTACGAGCATGCTCGGTTGGCGCTAGGTTGTTGACGATTGTGACTCGCCCGGAGCATCTGTGGGCGTCATCGCCAGCCCGCCCGCTCGCGCAAGGGGAGAGCAAAATCATTTCCCGCGGAGCGGAAGTGGCACTGCGGTGCAGTTTGATTGCAAAAGACGATATCAGTTTGCTTTATCTGTAACGCGCAAGTGGTAATCTCTCGCAGTTCGCCTGTCTTTCTGCGGCCTATTGTCGCGTTTCGGAGCTTCATTTCAATAAAACGACCACGCCTGCGTGCACGAAGGTTGGGAATGAGGTGTGTCCGGCGGACCACAATTCCAATGGGGGAAAACACCAATGAGCACTAGCATTACGGCGGGCAGCCTTGCCGCCGAGCCGGCGTTCCTGTCCAAGGAACGCATCATCGCCAAGCCCGGTTTCAACCGCTGGCTGGTTCCACCGGCCGCCCTGGCCATTCACCTGTGCATCGGCATGGCCTATGGCTTCTCGGTGTTCTGGCTGCCACTGTCCAAGGCCCTGGGCATCACCGCCCCGGTCACCTGTGGCGCGGATATCGGCTTTTTCGAGCAGGTGTTCTCGTCGCAATGCGACTGGCCGATCTCGATGCTCGGCTGGATCTACACCCTGTTCTTCATCTTCCTCGGCTGCTCGGCGGCGATCTGGGGTGGCTGGCTGGAGCACGCCGGGCCGCGCAAGGCCGGTGTGGTTTCGGCGCTGTGCTGGTGCGGCGGCCTGCTGATTTCCGCGCTGGGCATCCATACCCATCAGATCTGGCTGATGTGGCTCGGTTCGGGCGTGATCGGCGGTATCGGCCTGGGCCTGGGCTACATCTCGCCGGTCTCGACCCTGATCAAGTGGTTCCCGGACAAGCGTGGCATGGCTACCGGCATGGCGATCATGGGCTTCGGTGGTGGTGCGATGGTCGGTGCGCCGCTGGCGACCGCGCTGATGGGCCACTTCGCTTCGCCGACCAGTGTCGGCGTGTGGCAGAGCTTCGTCGCCATGGCGGCGATCTACTTCGTCTTCATGATCGGCGGTGCTCTGGCCTACCGCGTGCCGCCAACCGGCTGGAAGCCCGAGGGCTGGACCGCGCCGGCGAAGAAGACCAGCAACGCGATGATCACCAACCGCCACGTGCATGTGAACGTGGCCTGGAAAACCCCGCAGTTCCGCCTGGTGTGGCTGGTACTGTGCCTGAACGTTTCCGCCGGTATCGGCATCCTTGGCATGGCTTCGCCGCTGCTGCAGGAAGTGTTCGCCGGCAAGCTGCTGGGTAACGACCTGAGCTTCAGCCAGCTGGACGCCACGCAACTGGCGCAGATCGCCGCGATCGCCGCCGGCTTCACCGGCCTGCTGAGCCTGTTCAACATCGGTGGCCGGTTCTTCTGGGCCTCGTTCTCCGACTACATCGGCCGCAAGGCGACCTACTTCGTGTTCTTCGCTCTGGGCTTCGCGCTCTACGCCTCGGTACCGAGCCTCGGTCACCTGGGCAGCGTCGCGCTGTTCGTGGCGGCATTCTGCGTGGTCCTGTCGATGTACGGCGGCGGTTTCGCCACGGTGCCGGCCTACCTGGCGGACCTGTTCGGCACGCAGATGGTCGGTGCGATCCACGGTCGCCTGCTGACCGCCTGGGCCGCGGCCGGCGTGCTCGGTCCGGTGCTGGTGAACTACCTGCGCGAGTACCAGTTGAGCATCGGTGTACCACGGGCTGCCGCCTACGACATCACCCTGTACATTCTCGCCGGCCTGCTGGTGCTGGGTTTCATCTGCAACCTGCTGGTGCGTCCGGTGGCCGACAAGTACTTCATGACCGACGCCGAACTGGCCGCCGAACAGGCGCTGGGTCATGACAAGGGTGCCGATGGCAGCACCGTGCTGGAGTGGAAAGCCGCACCGGGCAGCAAGCCCCTGGCGATTGCCGCCTGGCTGGTGGTGGGCATTCCGCTGGCCTGGGGTGTCTGGATCACCCTGCAAAAGACTGCCGTACTGTTCCACTAAGCGGTTGTCCTGACAGGTATAGCCCTGACGGTGCTGGTTTCAGCCCGTCAGGGAACTCACCTTCCATGTTTCTGTTTGCCGTCCGCACGCCTATAATGATCGCCTTTTTCGCCCAATGATTTTGCGGAGCTGGTGATGGCCGAACGTAAGGCGTCCGTCGAGCGCGACACCCTGGAAACCCAGATCAAAGCCTCGATCAACCTGGATGGCACCGGAAAGGCCCGATTCGATATCGGTGTGCCTTTTCTTGAACACATGCTCGACCAGATCGCCCGTCACGGGCTGATCGACCTGGATATCGAAAGCAAGGGCGACCTGCATATCGACGACCACCACACCGTGGAAGACGTCGGTATCACCCTCGGCCAGGCCTTCACCAAGGCCATCGGCGACAAGAAGGGCATCCGCCGCTACGGCCATGCCTATGTGCCGCTGGACGAAGCGCTGTCGCGCGTGGTCATCGATTTCTCCGGCCGTCCCGGCCTTCAGATGCACGTGCCGTTCACCCGCGCCACCGTGGGCGGTTTCGACGTCGACCTGTTCCAGGAGTTCTTCCAGGGCTTCGTCAACCACGCCAACGTCACCCTGCACATCGACAACCTGCGCGGGCACAACACCCATCACCAGATCGAAACCGTCTTCAAGGCCTTCGGCCGCGCCCTGCGCATGGCCGTCGAGCTGGATGACCGCATGGCCGGGCAGATGCCCTCCACCAAGGGCGTGCTCTGATGCAGACAGTGGCGGTTATCGATTACGGCATGGGCAACCTGCACTCGGTGGGCAAGGCCCTCGAGCACGTCGGTGCCGGCAAGGTGCTGATCACCAGCGACGCGGCGGTGATTCGCGAGGCGGATCGGGTGGTCTTCCCCGGCGTCGGCGCAATTCGCGACTGCATGGCGGAGATTCGTCGCCTGGGCTTCGACTCGCTGGTGCATGAAGTCAGCCAGGACCGGCCGTTCCTCGGCATCTGCGTAGGCATGCAGGCCTTGCTCGATCGCAGCGAGGAGAACGAGGGCGTCGACTGCATCGGCCTGTTCCCCGGCCAGGTGAAGTTCTTCGGCAAGGACCTGCAGGAAGACGGCGCGCACCTGAAGGTCCCGCACATGGGCTGGAACGAAGTGAAGCAGGCGGTGGATCACCCCCTGTGGCACAACATTCCGGACCTGGCACGGTTCTATTTCGTGCACAGCTACTACATCGCCGCCGGCAATCCGCGGCAGGTGGTGGGCAACGGTCACTACGGTGTCGATTTCGCCGCAGCGCTGGCCGATGGCTCGCGTTTCGCCGTGCAGTTCCACCCGGAGAAGAGCCACACCCATGGCCTGCAGTTGCTGCAGAACTTCGCCGCCTGGGACGGCCGTTGGTAATGGCCGCGAAGAAGGGCAAGCCGCCGTTGTTGACGCTGACTCCCGAACAGGAAAGCGAGGCTTGCCGCAAGATCAAGCGGTTCATGGAGGATCGCTTCGAGCTGGACCTGGGTTCGTTCGAGGCGGCTGAAGTCCTCGAACTGTTTACCCGCGAAATTGCTCCGCACTATTACAACAGGGCGATTTTCGATGTGCAGACGCACCTTAAGGAAAGGTTCGAGAGCATCGAAAGCGACCTGTGGGCGCTCGAGAAAAACTGATTTTCGAGTGAAGCTGAAAAAACGACTTTAAGGTTTGCCAGATGCTGATTATCCCCGCTATCGATCTCAAGGACGGTGCCTGCGTCCGCCTGCGTCAGGGCCGCATGGAAGATTCCACGGTGTTCTCCGATGACCCGGTGAGCATGGCTGCCAAGTGGGTAGAGGGCGGCTGCCGTCGTCTGCATCTGGTCGACCTGAACGGCGCCTTCGAAGGCCAGCCGGTCAATGGCGAGGTGGTTACCGCCATCGCCAGACGCTACCCGCACCTGCCGATCCAGATCGGCGGTGGCATTCGCTCGCTGGAGACCATCGAGCACTACGTGAAGGCCGGTGTGAGCTACGTGATCATCGGCACCAAGGCGGTCAAGCAGCCCGAGTTCGTCGCCGAGGCCTGCCGTGCGTTCCCCGGCAAGGTGATCGTCGGCCTGGATGCCAAGGACGGCTTCGTTGCCACCGACGGCTGGGCGGAAGTCAGCTCGGTGCAGGTGATCGACCTGGCCAGGCGTTTCGAGGCTGACGGCGTGTCCGCGATCGTCTACACCGACATCGCCAAGGACGGCATGATGCAGGGCTGCAACGTGCCCTTCACCGCCGCCCTGGCCGCCGCCACCCGCATTCCGGTGATCGCCTCCGGCGGTATCCACAACCTGGGCGACATCAAGACCCTGCTGGACGCCAAGGCCCCGGGCATCATCGGTGCGATCACCGGCCGGGCGATCTACGAAGGCACCCTGGATGTCGCCGAGGCGCAAGCCTTCTGCGATTCCTACACTGGCTGAGGACTGACCATGGCGCTGGCCAAACGCATCATCCCTTGCCTGGACGTCGACAACGGTCGCGTGGTCAAGGGCGTCAAGTTCGAGAACATCCGCGATGCCGGTGACCCGGTGGAAATCGCCCGTCGCTACGACGAGCAGGGCGCGGACGAGATCACCTTCCTCGATATCACCGCCAGCGTCGATGGCCGTGATACCACGCTGCATACCGTCGAGCGCATGGCCAGCCAGGTGTTCATCCCGCTGACCGTGGGCGGTGGCGTGCGTACCGTGCAGGACATCCGTAACCTGCTCAACGCCGGTGCTGACAAGGTGTCGATCAACACCGCGGCGGTGTTCAACCCCGAGTTCGTCGGCGAGGCGGCCGATCGCTTCGGCTCGCAGTGCATCGTCGTCGCCATCGACGCCAAGAAGGTTTCGCAGCCGGGCGAAACCCCGCGCTGGGAGATCTTCACCCACGGCGGGCGCAAGCCGACCGGGCTGGATGCGGTGGAGTGGGCGAAGAAGATGGAAGGCCTGGGGGCCGGTGAGATCCTGCTCACCAGCATGGACCAGGACGGCATGAAAAGCGGCTTCGACCTCGGCGTGACCCGTGCCATCAGCGATGCCCTGGGCATTCCGGTGATTGCCTCCGGCGGCGTCGGCAATCTCCAGCACCTGGCCGACGGTATCCTCGAAGGCCATGCCAGCGCCGTGCTGGCTGCGAGCATCTTCCACTTCGGCGAGTACACCGTGCCTGAAGCCAAGGCCTATATGGCGCAACGCGGTATCGTGGTCCGCTGAATACAGGGATCACTGGACAGCATGGCGGGCCCGGGCCACTCTTGGGCACGCCATGGACTTCGGTAGTACAGCATGCTCAAACGTCTTCTACTGGCCGTCGCCGGCACCTCGCTGCTGCTGACAGGGCCCGCCTTCGCGCAGGAAAGCACCGATACTTCGCTGGTCCTGCTGACCGAGAACTTCCCGCCGTACAACATGGCGAAGAACGGCAAGAACTTCGCCCAGGACGAGAATATCGAAGGCATTGCCGTGGATATCGTCCGCGAGACCTTCAGGCGCGCCGATATCCGCTACAGCCTGACCCTGCGCTTTCCCTGGGAACGGATCTACAAGCTCGCCCTGGAGCAGCCCGGCTACGGGGTGTTCGTGATGGCACGCCTGCCGGAGCGCGAGACCCTGTTCAAATGGGTCGGGCCGATCGGCCCGGATGACTGGGTGATGCTTGCCCGCGCCGACAGCAAGCTGGCGCTGACGGCGCTGGCGCAGGCGCGCAAGTACAAGGTCGGTGCCTACAAGGGCGATGCCATTGCGCAAACCCTGGCGCGCCAGGGGCTGGAGCCGGTACTGGTACTGCGCGACCAGGACAATGCCCGGAAACTGGTGGACGGGCAGATCGACCTCTGGGCCACCGGCGACCCGGCAGGACGCTTCCTGGCGCGTCAGGAAGGGGTGACGGGGCTCAAGACCGTGTTGCGTTTCAACAGCGCCGAACTGTACCTGGCGCTGAACAGGGAGGTGCCGGACGAGGTGGTCGCCAGGCTGCAGGCGGCGCTGGATCAGTTGCGCAAGGAAGGCAAGATCGACGAGATCATGGCCCGCTACCTGTAGAGCGCGTTATCGTTCTTCGCGGATACAGAGGTAGTGTGGACAATGACACGCACTGTAGGAGCAAGGCTTGCCTGCGAAGAGGCCAGTGCGGCCACTGAAAGCTTCGCGGGCAAGCCCGGCTCCTACAGTCCTGCGGCGACCACATTGTATAGGGTTTGTCCGCGAGAGGTCGCCGGATAACTAGCGGTAGACCCCATTCCTGCCATGCCCCGAGGTGGCCTGGTTGCCCCGCAGGGCAATCATCGAGCGGATGTCGATCCACTCCACGCCCTGCTCCTTGAGCCTGGGCAATTCACGCTCCAGCACCGCCAGCGTCTGCGGATACGGATGGCCGATCACCACCGCGCTACCCTGCTTGTGCGCCAGCCTGATCGCGGTCTGCAACTGCGCGGTGATCGCCGGCTCGGTGCGTTCGTTATCCAGGAACACATCCCGCGACACGCTCGCCAGGCCGATCTTCTGCGCTTCGGAAGCGGCAACCGTCCTGGCGCTGGTGCGGCTGTCGACGAAGAATTTGTTGCGCCGCTGCAGCTCGCCCATCAGCCAGGCCATGGCGACCGGTTCGGCAGTCATGCGGCTGCCCTCGTGGTTGTTGACGCCGCTGGTGTAGGGCACGGCCAGGAACGCCGCTGCCAGGCGTTTCTGCAGTTCTTCCAGAGGCAGCTCGGGATGCCAGGCGAATGGTCCGGTGGCCGGGTCCATGGGCATGTGCAGCATGACGACCTTGCCGGCCTGGTGCGCCTCACGGGCCAGCTCGGCGGCGTGGGGCGTGTCGGGCATGATCGACGGGGTGATCGGGCCGGGCAGGGCCAGCACGCGACGATCCCGGGGCAGGTTCTGCCCCAGGTCATCGATGATCACGGTCAGGTAGGCTTTCGCCGGGGTCGGCGTTTCGGTCGGCGTTGCCTGGGCAACGCCGATCAGGCAGCCGAACAGCGCCAGCAGGGTCCAGCGCCGCATCTCAGTTGCCGCGCGTGACGCTCAGGCCCTTGAGCAGGCTCAGCGCCTGGCTCAGCTGGTAGTCGTCGTCCTGCAGGCGGGCCTTGCCCTTGGCCGATTTGACGCTCGGCCGGTCGGCACCGCCGTTGCCGTTGCCCAGGTGACCCTGCAGGTCGGCTTCCTTGAAGGTTTCGTCGTCCTGGGCGCCGGTGACCTTGGCCTGGCGGACCTCGATGTCCGGGATGATGCCCTGGGCCTGGATCGAGCGGCCGTTCGGGGTGAAGTACAGCGCGGTGGTGAGTTTCAGCGCGCGGTCGTTGCTCAGCGGCAGCACGGTCTGTACCGAGCCCTTGCCGAAGCTGGTGGTCCCCATCAGCACCGCACGCTTCTGGTCCTGCAGGGCGCCGGCGACGATTTCCGAAGCCGAGGCGCTGCCGCCGTTGATCAGCACCACCATCGGCGAGGCGTCGCTCTCGTCGTGGCCGGTGGCCGAGAAACGCAGCTCGGAGTTGGCGATGCGGCCCTTGGTGTAGACGATCAGGCCCTTGGTGATGAAGTGGTCGACCACTTCCACTGCCGCCTGCAGGACGCCGCCGGGGTTGTTGCGCAGGTCGAGGACGATACCGTTGAGCTTCTTGTTGCCGTTCTCCTTGCGCAGCGTAGCCAGGGCCTTGGACACCTCTTCACCGGTCTTGACCTGGAACTGGGTGATGCGGATGTAGCCGTAGCCGTTCTCCAGCATCTGGCTGCGCACGCTCTTGGTGCGGATGATGGCTCGGGTCAGGGTCACGTCGAACGGCGTGCCGCCGTTGCGCACCAGGGTCAGGGTGATCTTCTGGCCGACCTTGCCGCGCATCTTGTCGACGGCTTCGGTCATGGTCTGGCCGCGGGTCGGTTGGCCGTTGATCTTGACGATCAGGTCACCGGCCTCGATACCGGCCTTGGACGCCGGGGTATCGTCGATCGGCGAGACCACCTTGACGAAGTTGTCTTCCATGCCGACCTCGATACCCAGGCCGCCGAATTCGCCGCTGGTGTCTTCCTGCAACTGGGCGAAGTCTTCCGGGCCCAGGTAGGCGGAGTGCGGGTCAAGGTTGCTGAGCATGCCCTTGATGGCGTTTTCCAGCAGGGTCTTGTCGTCCACCGGCTCGACATAGGCGGCCTTGATCCGGTCCATGACCTCGGCGAAGGTGCGCAGCTCGTCGAGCGGCAGCGGGGCCTTGGCGGTGACGACAGGAGCGGCCGCCGGAGCGGGCTGGGCAGGTTGCGCAGCGAACGCGTGGGGCGCGCCGATCACGAGGGCGATCGTCAGGGCCAGCGAGGTGAGGCGGGACAAATGCAGCATGTCGAACGAACTCCTAAATAAGGTACGGCGCCTATCCTTGCGCGCGACACCATTGGGCCGGATCACTCGGGTGACCCTGCTGACGTATAGCGAAATACAACGCCGGTGCCTCCTGACCGCCACTGTTGCCTACAGTAGAGATCGACTCACCGGCTTTTACCACATCCCCGGCCGATTTAAGCAGGGTCTGGTTGTGGCCATACAAACTCAGGTAGCCGTTGCCATGATCCAGGATCACCAGCAAACCGGCACCGCGCAGCCAGTCGGCGAACACCACGCGCCCCCCATGCACGGCATGCACCTGGCTGCCGGCGGCGGCACCGATCATCACGCCGTCCCACTTGCTACGGGCGTCATCACCGCGGGTTTCTCCGAAGCGCGCCAACAATCGACCATCAACTGGCCATGGAAGTTTGCCGCGGGCTGCAGCAAAAGGGCCGCCAAAGGATTCTCCGGCGCTGGAAACCAGTGGGCCGGGCGTCGAGCGCGGCGGTTTTCGCGGGCTGTCGTCATCACGATCGGCCAGGGCCTGGGCCTCACGCTGGCGCTTTTTTTCCGCTTCCTGCTGGGCGAGCAGCGCTTTCTGGCGCGCTTCCTCCGCCTCACGGGCCTGGCGTGCCAGGGTTTCCTCGATGGTCTTCAGGACTTTCGACAGGTCGGCCTGGTCCTGTTCGCGGGCGGCGAGCTTCTGGTCGCGGTCCTTCACATCCTGGTTGAGCTTGGCCAGGGCGGCCTGGCGTTCCTGGCGGACTTTCTCCAGCTCTTCACGCTGGCTGTCGAGGTTGCCTTTCTGCACCAGCAGTTGTGCCTGCTGCAGGTTGATATCCTTTTCGACATTGGCCAGCTGGCGCAGGGTTTCGTTGAAGTTCTTCAACTGCTCCAGGCGCGCCTGGCTCAGGTAGTCGTAGTAGGTGAGGGTGCGGGCGAATTTTTCCGGATTCTGCTGGTTGAGCAGCAGCTTGATGTATTCCTGGCGGCCGCTCTGGTAGGCGGCGCGGGCCTGGATGGCGATCAGGTGTTGCTGTTCAGTGCGCGCGCTCTGGAGTTTTTTTTTCTCCCCGTCGAGCCGCTGCAGTTCGCTCTCGCTCTTCTTCAGCTCTTTCTGCAGGGCTTCGACCTGCTTTTCCAGCTTGCCCATCTCGGTTTCGGTGCCGCGCAGGTCTTTCTGTACGCCGGACTTTTCTTCCTGCAGCTTGCCCAGCAGCTTCTTCAGCTCGGCAATGTCCTGGCGCGTGGCCTCCAACTGCTGTTGGGTTTGCGCGCGCTCGTCGGCGAAGGCCGGTTGGAACAGGCAGATCAGGGCTAGGGCGATAAGGGCGCGAAGCATGGGGCGGGCAGCACCTGGAAACGGGACGGCCTAGTATGCCCGCCATACGTTGTAAAAAAAACGTCCAAAAGCGGTTGCTTTCAGGCGTTTCCGATAAAGAGGTAGGCCGACAGCACGCTGTCGGCCGGATTTTCAGCTTTTAACGGTCCGTCAGGATCGAAGTACCGGTCATCTCCGCGGGCTGTTTCAGGCCCAGCAGCTTGAGCATGGTCGGCGCCACGTCCGCCAGCACGCCGCCTTCACGGACCTTCAGGTCGCGCTTGCCGTAGTAGATGAACGGCACCGGCTCGGTGGTGTGGGCGGTGTGGGCCTGGCCGGTGCACTCGTCTTCCATCTGCTCGACGTTGCCGTGGTCGGCGGTGATCAGCGCTTCGCCGCCGACCTTTTCCAGGGCGTCGACGATCCGTCCTACACACAAATCCAGGCATTCCACAGCCTTGACGGCTGCCTCGAACACGCCGCTGTGGCCGACCATGTCGCCGTTGGCGTAGTTGACCACGATCACGTCATAACGCAGGTTTTCGATGGCCTCGACGATGCGGTCGGTGACTTCCGGCGCGCTCATCTCCGGTTGCAGGTCGTAGGTGGCGACTTTCGGCGACGGGATCAGGATGCGTTCCTCGCCCGGGAACGGCTCTTCGCGGCCGCCGGAGAAGAAGAAGGTCACGTGGGCGTATTTTTCGGTCTCGGCGATACGCAACTGGGTCTTGCCGTTTTTCGCCAGGTAGTCGCCCAGCACGTTTTCCAGGCTGCCCGGCGCGAAGGCCGATGGCGCGGGAATGCTGGCGGCGTACTGGGTGAGCATGATGAAGCCGGCCAGCTTGGGCTGACGGGCGCGCTCGAAGTCCTTGAAGTCGTCCTCGACGAACACCCGGGTCAGCTCGCGGGCGCGGTCGGCGCGGAAGTTCATGAACACCACGGCGTCGCCGTCCTCGACCTTGACCGGCTCGCCGATGCGGGTGGCCTTGACGAATTCGTCGCTTTCACCGCGCTCGTAGGCGGCCTGCAGGCCTTCCTGGGCGGTGGCGGCGTGGAATTCGGCCTGGCCGTCGACGATCAGGTTGTAGGCCTGGGCCACGCGGTCCCAGCGGTTGTCGCGGTCCATGGCGAAGTAACGGCCGATCAGGCTGGCGATGCGGCCCTTGCCCAGGGTGCGGAAGGTTTCATCCAGCAGCTCGATGGACGACTCGGCGCTCTTGGGCGGCGTGTCGCGGCCGTCGAGGAAGGCGTGCAGGTAGATCTTCCGCGCGCCGCGCTTGAAGGCCAGCTCGGCCATGGCGACCAGGTGGTCCTGGTGGCTGTGCACGCCGCCGTCGGACAGCAGGCCGAGGATATGCACCGCCTTGTCGGCGGCCACGGCCTGGTCCACGGCCTTGCAGATGGTCGGGTTCTCGAAGAACTCGCCGTCGCGGATCGCCTTGGTGACGCGGGTGAAATCCTGGTACACCACCCGGCCGGCGCCGAGGTTCATGTGGCCGACTTCCGAGTTGCCCATCTGCCCGTCCGGCAGGCCGACATCCATGCCCGAGCCCGAGATCAGGCCATGGGGCATGCTGGCGGTGAGGCGGTCGAGCACCGGTTTCTTCGCCGAGTAGACGGCGTTGTAGTCCTGGCGCTCGCTGTGACCGAAGCCATCCAGGATGATCAGGACCAAAGGTTTAGGCGTGGCAGTCATAGATCCCACTCGCGGCTGGATTGAAAGAACATGGAAAAAAGAGTCGCAGTTTAAAGGCAAGTTCAAACGCAGTCACCGCCAGGCGGGGTTTGGCCCACCTTGACGGCTGTGTATACTGGCCGACATTTTAACGCCCTGGAACCTCCTGATGGTCGATCATCTGATTGCATTTGCCACTAACCACTACCTGCTGACCGGTGCCTTCGTCCTGCTGCTGGCCCTGCTGATCGCCCATGAGATGAGCCGCGGTGGCGCCAGCCTGAGCACGGCGCAACTGACTGCGCTGGTCAACAAGGACCAGGCCGTGGTGATCGACCTGCGCCCGAGCAAGGAGTTTGCGGCCGGCCATATCGTCGGCGCGCTGAACATTCCCCAGGACAAGCTGATGGCCCGTATCGGCGAGCTGGAAAAACACAAGGCCAAGACCCTGATTCTGGTCGACGCCCAGGGCCAGCATTCCGGGACCCACGCCCGTGAACTGCTCAAGTCCGGTTTCACCGCGGCCAAGCTGTCCGGCGGCATTTCCAGCTGGAAAGTCGACAACCTGCCATTGGTGAAGTGACATGAGCCAGGTTGTCGTCTACTCCAGCGATTATTGCCCTTACTGCTCGCGCGCCAAGCAACTGCTGGCGAGCAAGCAGGTTGCCTTCGAAGAGATCAAGGTCGATGGCAAGCCACAGGTGCGTGCCGAGATGGCGGACAAGGCCGGGCGTACGTCCGTGCCGCAGATCTGGATCGGCAGCCGGCACATCGGTGGCTGCGATGACCTGTACGCCCTCGAGCGCGCCGGTAAACTCGACGCATTGCTCAACGCCTGATTCCGAAACCCTTAAAGACCTGAAGATCAAGAAGGATCTGCCATGACTGACCAACAGAACACCGCTGCCGACGAAGAAGGCCAACCGCAATTCTCCCTGCAGCGCATCTACGTGCGTGACCTGTCCTTCGAAGCTCCGAAAAGCCCGGCGATCTTCCGCCAGCAGTGGGAGCCGAGCGTCGGCCTGGATCTGAACACCCGCCAGAAAGCCCTGGAGGCCGACTTCCACGAAGTGGTGCTGACCCTGTCGGTTACCGTCAAGAATGGTGAAGAAGTTGCCTTCATTGCCGAAGTTCAGCAGGCAGGTATCTTCCTGATCAAGAACCTCGACGCGGCTTCCCTGAGCCACACCCTGGGCGCGTTCTGCCCGAACATCCTGTTCCCGTACGCGCGTGAAGCGCTGGACAGCCTGGTGACCCGTGGTTCGTTCCCGGCGCTGATGCTGGCTCCGGTGAACTTCGATGCGCTGTACGCGCAGGAACTGCAGCGCCTGCAGCAGGAAGGTTCGCCGACCGTCCAGTAAGGACGTGGCCCTTGTGGGGCCTTTGCCGGTTCCCACAAAAAAAGCGCCTTTGCGGCGCTTTTTTTGTGCGACCAAGGTTCACACGGACCCGGCAAAACCCAATTGGCGCCAGCCCTCGTAGACCGCCACCGCCACGGTGTTGGACAGGTTCAGGCTGCGGCAGCCTTCGCGCATCGGCAGGCGCAGGCGTTGTTCGCCTGGCAGGCTGTCGAGCACTTCGGCGGGCAGGCCACGGCTTTCCGGGCCGAAAATAAAGGCGTCGCCCTCGGCGAAGCGGGTATCGTGGAACGGCCGCGAGCCTTTGGTGGTAAAGGCGAACAGTCGCGGATTGCCCAGGCTTTCCAGGCAACTGGCCAGGTCCGGGTGGACCTTGAGCGTGGCGTATTCGTGGTAGTCCAGGCCGGCGCGCCGCAGGCGCTTGTCATCCAGTTCGAAGCCGATGGGCTCGATCAGATGCAGATGGCAGCCACTGTTGGCGCACAGCCTGATAACGTTGCCGGTATTCGGCGGAATTTCTGGTTGGAAAAGGATGACGTGAAACATGCACGGCTCCGCAGATGAAGATGGGCAGCATTCTACCCCCGAAGAGGACCCGCGGCCGAAGCTAATGCTGCGGGTGATGGGCGCCCTGGCGATTTTCGGGGTGATGGTGGGGTTGATGATCGGTCGCCTGACCAATCCCGAACCGGCGCAGTTGCAGCAGGTCGACGCGGCGGACGATGCGCTGGTGGTGTGGTTCTCCAGCGAACCGAAGGTGCATGGCGAGCAGGTGGATGGCACCGTGGCGCTGCTGTTCGATGCCGAGGGCAAGGCCCAGGGTGGTCGCCTCAAGGTTGCCGGCAAGGACGCCAACTGGCGCTTGCGCCTGACTGACAAGGGGGTGTTGCTGACCCTGGTGGCCGCACGGCCCTTGCAGGGTGAGTGGGCCGGGGCCAAGGTCGATGGGCGCTGGAGACTGTCGATCAGTCTCCGCGAGGAATAAAAGAGGGAATCTCCGGCCTGCCTGTACCAAAGCTCCCTGAACGGTTCGGGACCCGTCGCCTTGAGCGGGGCGAGTCCCGGCGGTTAAAGAGGGAATCCCTGGCCTGCCTGTACCAGGGCTCCCGAAACGGGCGGGGCTCGTCGCTACCAGCGGTATGAGCCCCGGATGTAAAGAGGGGAGTCTCGGCCTGCCTGTACCGAGGTCCCCGAAACAGCTGGGATTTGCCCACTCTGGGAGGAGCGGATCCCGGGTCAAAGCTGGAGATTCCCGGCCTGCCTGTACCGGGGTCTCCAAAACTTGTGGGACCCGTCGCTCTGAGCGGTATGAGTCCCGGATGTAAAGAAGGGGATTCCCCGGCCTGCCTGTACCAAGGTCCCCAAAACTGGGTAGTACAGGGGTTATTGCAGAGGGCGTGCCAGCTTTGGAAAAATGCTTCAAGTTGTGTGCGAAATTTTTCTGAAGTGGCTGGAGGCCCCGAAATCCGGGACTTCTTCCGAAAAAATGTGCGCTGGGCTGGAGAGCGGGCGGTTCTGAAAGCTGCCCGATGGCGGGTCAGGGTGCATTCTCATGGTGCGTCGGGGAGGGCATGGCCGCCAGCAGGCTCTGTTGGAGCGGGCTTGTCCGCGAATAGGCCCGCAAGCCTTGCCCTGTTCTTCACAGCCAGTAAAAAGCCCCCAGCAGCGAGACTGCAGGGGGCTTTTGTTCGACGCGAGGGGGATCAGGCTTCTTCGCTGTCCTCGTCATCCCCACCATCGACCTTCATGCCCAGCTCCTTGATCTTGCGGGTCAAGGTGTTGCGGCCCCAGCCCAGCAGCACGGCGGCGTCGCGGCGGCGGCCGGCGGTGTGCTTGAGTGCGGTCTCGATCATGATCCGCTCGAAGCTCGGCACGGCGCTGTCGAGCAGGCTCGACTGGCCCCGGGCGAGCGCCTGGTCGGCCCACTGGCGCAGGGCCTGCTCCCAGTTGGTGACGGGTGCCGAGTCCTGCGGCAGGTTCAGCAGCTCCGGCGGCAGGTCGCTGATATGCACCTCGCGCCCGGACGCCATGACGGTGATCCAGCGGCAGGTGTTCTCCAGTTGGCGCACGTTGCCGGGCCAGGGCAGGTTCTTCAGGTATTCCTCGGTTTCCGGCTTCAGCAGCTTGGGTTCCACCGACAGTTCCTGCGCCGCCCGGCCGAGGAAGTGCTTGGCCAGGGTCGGAATATCCTCGCGACGATCCGAGAGCCGCGGGATATGGATACGAATCACGTTCAGGCGATGGAACAGGTCTTCGCGGAATTTGCCGGCGTGCACCAGGGTTTCCAGGTTCTGGTGGGTCGCGGCGATGATTCGCACATCGACCTTGACCGGGGTATGGCCACCGACCCGGTAGAATTCGCCGTCGGCCAGCACCCGCAGCAGCCGGGTCTGGGTGTCCGCCGGCATGTCGCCGATCTCGTCGAGGAACAGCGTGCCGCCATCGGCCTGTTCGAAGCGTCCGCGGCGCAGGTTGGCCGCGCCGGTGAAGGCGCCTTTCTCGTGGCCGAACAGTTCCGACTCCATCAGGTCCTTGGGGATCGCCGCCATGTTCAGCGCGATGAACGGCGAGGCGGCCCGTGGACTGTGGCGGTGCAGGGCGTGGGCGACCAGTTCCTTGCCGGTACCGGATTCGCCGTTGATCAGCACGGTGATGTTCGAGTGGCTGAGGCGCCCGATCGCACGGAATACCTCTTGCATCGCCGGTGCTTCACCGATGATTTCCGGGGTGCGGGTCAGGGTCGGCGGCGCATCCAGGCCCTGTTGTTCCTGGGCGTGCTGGTTGGCGCGCTTGACCAGCGAGACGGCCTCGTCGACGTCGAACGGCTTGGGCAGGTACTCGAAGGCCCCGCCCTGGTACGAGGCGACTGCGCTGTCCAGGTCCGAGTGGGCAGTCATGATGATCACCGGCAGGCGTGGGTGCTGCTCGCGGATCCGGGCGAGCAGGTCCAGGCCGCTGGCGCCGGGCATGCGGATGTCGGAGATGATCACGTCCGGCTGCTGACGGGCCAGGCGGCTCATGACGCCATCGGCACTGTCAAAGCTCTGGGTGGTCATGCCTTCCTGTTGCAGGGCTTTTTCCAGGACCCAACGGATAGAACGGTCGTCATCGACGATCCACACGGTTTCACTACGGCTCATGTCGATGTGGCTCCTTGTTCCAGGGGCAGGAAGATCGAGAACGTGGTATGGCCGGGATGGCTGTCGCACTCGATCAGGCCCTGATGCTGGCTGATGATGTTCTGGGTAATGGCCAGGCCCAGCCCGGTACCGTCGGGGCGACCGCTGACCATTGGATAGAAGATGGTTTCCTGAAGTTCGGCAGGAATGCCCGGGCCGTTGTCGATGATCTCGATCTTGGTCACCAGGCGGTGGCGAATGTGGCCGATGGTGAACTGGCGAATGGCCCGGGTACGCAGACTGATGCGGCCCAGGCGCAACTCGTTCTGGCTGCTGATGGCCTGCATGGCGTTGCGGACGATGTTGAGCACGGCCTGGATCATCTGTTCGCGATCGATCAGCAGGTCGGGGATGCTCGGGTCGTAGTCGCGCACCAGAGTGATGCAGCCCTGGCTCTCGGCTTCCACCAGGCTGGAGACCCGCTCCAGCACTTCGTGGACGTTGGTCATGGCCAGCGAGGGCAGCTTGTTCGAGCCAAGCATGCGATCCACCAGGTTTCGCAGGCGATCGGCCTCCTCGATGATGACGTTGGTGTAGTCCTTGAGGCTTTCCTCCGGCAGTTCGCGGGCCAGCAACTGGGCGGCGCCGCGGATCCCGCCGAGGGGGTTCTTGATTTCGTGGGCGAGGCCGCGCACCAGCATCTTGGTGGTTTCCTGCTTGGACAGCTGGGCCTCTTCCTTGGTGATGCGCAGCAGCCGGTCGCGGGGGTGGACCTCCAGCAGCAGCAGGGTTTCGCCCTGGCTGAGGATCGGCGTCACGGCGTAGTCGACGGTCAGGGTCTGGCCGGTCAGGGCGGTCAGCATGGCTTCGCGCTTGGTGAACGGATGCGCCTGCTCGACCGCCTGGCGCAGGGAGTTCAAGGCCTCGGTCGACTCGGTGAACAGCTCGCTGATGAACTGACCGTGGCTGCGCTGGCCGCTGATGGCGAGCAACATTTCGGCCGCGGGGTTCATGTACTCAAGGCGCAGTTCGGCGTTGAGCAGGATGGTCGCGGTGGTCAGGTTGTCGAGTAACAGTCTGTGCAGGGCATCGCTGATGGTCATGGGGACCTCTTTTGGAGCATGTCAAACGGGAGTGGTCCCGTTTGTGCGCGAACAAGGCGCCGATATGGGGAAAATGCAAAAACCAAACCAAGGCTCCGAAAAGAAGCGCAAACAGTCTGAAGTGCCCATTTCAGGCTCGATTGAGTGGCGTTCTGCCGGCTACGACAGGTGATTTCGAACCAAAATGGGATCGAGCCCGAGTGAGGAGGTAGTTTAGTGCACCGATTTGGTGCTTTTGTGATCCAGGTTACAGAAACGGCAGGATGCCGCTCTTTTCTTCCTCGGGTTTGTCTGCCAGCGGACATTCCGGGCGCTGGCCGTAGTCGGCCGTTTGGCAGGGGCGGGCCTGGCGTTTCTGGCTGAGAGACATGCGCACCATATGGAAGGGCTGATTGGCGGTGCGCTCGGCAATGCGGCCCTGTTCGTCGAGGATTTCCACCGCGAGCTGGTGGGTGCCACGATCGATGTTTTCCAGGGCGAAAACCGGGCTGGTGCCGGCGGCTCCGGTGGGCTTGCCGTCGAGCAGCAGGCGGTAGCCATGGCCGGGCTGCAGTCCCGGTTCGCTGGTGACGCTGACGATCAGGTTGCCCTCGGCGCTGCGCACCGTGGCATCCGGGTCGGGCACCAGGACGCGGACCATCTGGTAGTGAAAGATCGGCCCGGGGCTCGGGCTGGCCTTGCTGGTGGCAGGTGTTGCCGCCTGGCTGCGGGGATGGGCCGACATGCGGTTGCTCGGCGCCAGCGGCACCCGTGTCGCACCCTTGTGGGGCTGGTCGGTGAAGACCCGGTTACCCTGGCTGTCGATGTAGGTGTAGACCTCGGCCGCGGCTGGCAGGGTGACCAGCGATAATGCCAGGCCCAGCACCCGAATGAATGATCCGCTCATGAACGACTCAAGGCTTGTGCACCCGCTGGACGGTGAAGGTCACGGCAGGGCTCTGCTGTACGACCTTCTCGCCCTCCAGGGCCTGTACGCCGAGGGTGTGTTCGCCACGGTCGACATTCACCAGTTGCAGGCGCGGGACGTTGCTCGGCTGGCCGTAGGGTGCACCATCGAGCAGCAGTCGCAACAGATGCTGGCGTTGCAGGCGCGGCTCGATCTTCACGCCGACGGTGAACGTCCCGTTGTTGGCGCGCAGGGCCTCTTCGGTCGGGATATCCGTCAGTTCGAGGGTGTTGTACGGCGCAGCGTTTTCCTGAGGGGCGGCCGGTTGCGCGGCGACTGGCCGGGCTGGCGCCGGTGTGCCCGGCTTTTGCGTCTCGACGCTGTTGAGCGGCGGCAGTTCCACGGTCTGGGCGGCCATGCCGTCGGGCGGCTGGCTGCTGTAGGCGGTGTTGCCGTTGGCATCGGTGTACTTGTAGATCTGCGCCGACACCGGCAGGGCGAAGGTCAGCAGCAGATAGAGCAGGGGTCGACCCATGGCGGCTCCCGGTGAAGGTCCTGGTCGTGACAAGCTGTCAGCATAGAGCAGAACCGCCGGTCCTTTCACTGTGGGTGCAGGCACAATTCGCCCACGGCGCGCACCAGGGCCAGGTCGTGGATGTTGTCGAAGGCCAGGTCGCGGCGGGCCTGGCTCAGCCAGGCCGGGCATTGCGGGTCCTGCCGATGGGGGGCGAACGCGGCGTATTGCTTGAGCAGCTTGACCTGCAACTGATCCATCACCGGGCGGATCTGCGTGACCAGGTCGGGTCGGGCGATCACCGGAGCCTTGCCGGCGTTGCGCCATTTGGCCAACAGGGCGTACTGCACCAGCTTGTTCGCCTCGATCTGTGCCGCGATGAACTGGCCGACCTCTTCCGGCTTGAGCTGGTAGGCCTGTGCCTGTTCCCGGGCGTTGGCGATCACCTGCTGTTCGCGGGTGCTGTCCTCGACCGGTTTGCCGCTGTCCCATTTGGTCAGGGCTACCTGGTTGGCGATGGTCAGGCGCTCGCTGATGGTCTGCAGCAGCGGTGCCAGGCTGTCCGGTGCGGGTGGGCTGGCGGCCAGCGCGCTGGTGCTCAGGCAGGCGGCCAGCAACAGGCTGGCGATACGGTTGTTCGGTGACATGGTGGGCTCCGGCTTTTCCGGTGGTGGAGGCAGGGGCCAGAGTTAACGCCACAAGACGCTGCGCACGCCAGTGCATTTTCATGAAAATGCTACCCCCGGCGTCCGGGTTTTCCATCACCCATGAAAAATGCCCCGTCTCTTTCGAGGCGGGGCATTTTTGCAGGTTGTGCCTGCTTGCGCAGGCACGGCCGGATATCAGACGCTGTAGTACAGGTCGTATTCCAGTGGGTGTACGAAGGTGCGGACCTTGATTTCTTCTTCGCTCTTGAGCTCGATGTAGGCGTCGATGAAGTCGTCGCTGAAAACGCCGCCCTTGGTCAGGAACGCACGGCCCTTGTCCAGCTCTTCCAGGGCTTCTTTCAGGCTGCCGCAAACCTGTGGGATTTCCTTGGCCTCTTCAGGCGGCAGGTCGTACAGGTTCTTGTCGGCGGCATCGCCTGGGTGGATCTTGTTCTGGATACCGTCCAGGCCGGCCATCAGCAGGGCCGCGAAGGCCAGGTATGGGTTGGCAGCCGGGTCCGGGAAGCGGGCTTCGATACGGCGCGCTTTCGGGCTGGAAACGTAAGGGATACGGATCGAGGCGGAACGGTTGCGAGCCGAGTAGGCCAGCATTACCGGAGCTTCGAAGCCTGGTACCAGACGCTTGTAGGAGTTGGTCGACGGGTTGGTGAAGCCGTTCAGGGCCTTACCGTGCTTGATGATACCGCCGATGAAGTACAGGGCGGTGTCGGACAGGCCGGCATAACCTTCGCCGGAGAAGGTGTTCTTGCCTTCTTTGGCGATGGACAGGTGAACGTGCATGCCCGAGCCGTTGTCGCCGTACAGAGGCTTCGGCATGAAGGTGGCGGTACGGCCGTAGGCGTCAGCCACGTTGTGTACGCAGTACTTCAGGGTCTGGACTTCGTCGGCCTTGGCCACCAGGGTGTTGAACTTCACACCGATTTCGTTCTGGCCGGCGGTTGCCACTTCGTGGTGGTGAACTTCGACCACCAGGCCCATTTCTTCCAGTGCGTTACACATGGAAGTACGGATTTCGTGGTCGTGGTCGCACGGAGGAACCGGGAAGTAGCCACCCTTGACGGCCGGACGGTGGCCCTTGTTGCCGCCTTCCACGTCCTGGTCGGTCATCCAGGAGCCTTGTTCGGAGAAGATCTTGAACATGGAGCCGGAGATGTCGGACTTGAACTTGACCGAGTCGAAGATGAAGAATTCAGGCTCCGGACCGACGAAAACGGTGTCGCCGATACCGGTGGACTTCAGGTATTCCTCGGCGCGACGGGCGATGGCGCGTGGGTCGCGGTCGTAGCCTTGCATGGTCGAAGGTTCGATGATGTCGCAAACCAGGATCAGGGTCGGCTCTTCGGTGAACGGGTCCAGCACCGCGGTGCTGTCGTCCGGCATCAGGATCATGTCGGAGGCTTCGATGCCTTTCCAGCCGGAAATGGAGGAACCGTCGAACATCTTGCCGATTTCGAAGAAATCGTCATCCAGCGCATCGCGAGCTGGCATGGTCACGTGGTGCTGTTTGCCTTTGGTGTCCGTGAAGCGCAGATCAATCCATTTAACGTCATGATCTTTGATGAGTTGAACCGACTTCGACATGGTGTCCTCCGGGTGGCTTCGGGCTGGATAGTGGAGTAGCCCTGAAATAGTAGTGATGCCGGCGCGAATACTCGGCCAAGGCAACCTGCCTCACAAGGGAGCAAATTGCATGCCAGTGCCCCGTGATGGGTTTTTTGCCCCAATCTCAAGCGTTCCAGCCAGGGTAGGAGAATTTTCGGGCATTCGCTGCACCTTTGTGGTGCCGAAAAATATCGATTCGACCTTTTTTGGTGCGCAGAAAACCGTCCGTACAATAACTGGTCAAACCTTGAGCAATTTCCGCTATAATCCGCGCCCCACTTTTTTCGGCCGGCCGTTCGCGCGCTGTTTTCATGAAACTAATCGTAAAAGTCTTCCCCGAAATCACCATCAAGAGCCGCCCTGTCCGGACGCGCTTCATTCGTCAATTGGCGAAGAACATCCGTGCCGTGCTCAAGGACCTGGATCCGGCCGTGGTGGTGAATGGCGTGTGGGACAACCTCGAACTGGAAACCGCGCTGACCGATCCGAAGGCCCTGCAGGAGTTCAAGGCCCGCCTGTGCTGTACGCCGGGTATCGCGCACCTGCTGCAGGTCGACGAATACCCGCTGGGCGACTTCGACGACATCACCGCCAAGTGCCTGCAGCACTACGCTGACGTGCTGCCGGGCAAGATCTTTTCCGTGCGCTGCAAGCGCGGTGGCAAGCACAGCTTCAGTTCCATGGACGTCGAGAAGCATGTCGGCAGCCGCCTGCGGCGTGAATGCGGTGCCGCCGGGATCTCCCTGAAGGACCCGGAAGTCGAGGTGCGGATCGAGATTCGCGACCAGCGGCTGTTCGTCATCCACGGCCAGCACGAGGGCCTCGGCGGCTTCCCGCTGGGCTCGGTGGAGCAGACCGTGACCCTGATGTCCGGTGGCTTCGACTCCACCGTCGCCGCCTACCAGATGATGCGCCGCGGCCTGATGACCCACTTCTGCTTCTTCAACCTGGGTGGCCGCGCCCACGAGCTGGGGGTGATGGAAGTCGCCCACTACCTGTGGAAGAAGTACGGCAGCTCCCATCGCGTGCTGTTCATCAGCGTGCCGTTCGAGGAAGTGCTGGGAGAAATTCTCGGCAAAGTCGATAACGGTCATATGGGCGTAGTATTGAAGCGTATGATGTTGCGTGCGGCGTCGGCGATGGCCGAGCGGCTGCACATCGATGCGCTGGTCACCGGCGAGGCGATTTCCCAGGTTTCCAGCCAGACGCTGCCGAACCTGTCGGTGATCGACTGTGTGACCGAGAAGCTGGTGATCCGGCCGCTGATCGCCAGCCACAAGCAGGACATCATCGACCTGGCCGACCAGATCGGCACCGGCGATTTTGCCCGGCACATGCCCGAATACTGCGGGGTGATTTCGGTCAACCCCAAGACCCACGCCAAGCGCTACCGCGTGGAGCACGAAGAGAAAGCGTTCGACATGGCGATCCTCGAGCGTGCGCTCGAACGCGCCAGGCTGGTCTCGATCGATCACGTGATCGACGAACTGGGCCAGGATCTGCAGATCGAAGAGGTCAGCGAGGCGCTGGCGGGTCATATCGTCCTCGACATCCGGCATCCGGATGCCCAGGAGGACGATCCGCTGGAACTGGCTGGCATCGAGGTACAAACGATGCCGTTCTATGCACTGAATGCTCGTTTCAAGGAACTGGACCCTACTCGCCAGTACCTGCTGTATTGCGACAAAGGCGTGATGAGTCGCCTGCATGCCCACCATCTGCTCAGTGAGGGGCATGCCAATGTGCGCGTTTATCGACCGAGCTAAGTGCCCGGGGCTGTTTGCCTGTGGCCTGCGTCACCGGCCCCCCGACGCCGCCGTCAAGCTGTAACGGCCACGCCGGACACTACCGTCAATCGCTGCCAAGACTTGTCAGCAAACCGAATCCTCTGATCGAGATACACAAGTGATCGAAAATCTACGCAACATCGCCATCATCGCCCACGTTGACCATGGCAAGACCACCCTGGTTGACAAACTGCTGCGTCAATCCGGCACCCTGGAACGCAACGAGCTCAACGACGAGCGCGTGATGGACTCCAACGACCAGGAAAAAGAGCGCGGCATTACCATTCTGGCGAAAAACACCGCCATCAACTGGAACGGCTACCACATCAACATCGTCGACACCCCCGGCCACGCCGACTTCGGTGGCGAGGTTGAGCGCGTGATGTCGATGGTCGACTCCGTGCTGCTGCTGGTCGACGCCCAGGACGGCCCCATGCCGCAAACCCGCTTCGTGACCAAGAAGGCCTTCGAAGCCGGTCTGAAGCCGATCGTCGTGATCAATAAGGTCGACCGTCCGGGCGCGCGTCCTGACTGGGTTCTGGACCAGATCTTCGACCTGTTCGACAACCTGGGTGCCACCGACGAACAGCTGGACTTCAAGGTCGTCTACGCCTCGGCCCTGAACGGCATCGCCGGCCTGGACCACACCGACATGGCCGAAGACATGACCCCGCTGTACCAGTCGATCGTCGACAACGTGCCGGCTCCGGCCGTTGACCGCGACGGTCCGTTCCAGATGCAGATCTCCGCGCTGGACTACAACAGCTTCCTGGGCGTGATCGGCGTGGGTCGTATCGCCCGCGGTCGCATCAAGCCGAACACTCCGGTGGTGGCGATCGATGTCGACGGCAAGAAGCGCAACGGCCGTATCCTGAAGCTGATGGGCCACCACGGTCTGCACCGTGTGGACGTCGAAGAAGCCGCTGCCGGCGACATCGTCTGCATCAGCGGTTTCGACGAACTGTTCATCTCCGACACCCTGTGCGACATGAACAACGTCGAAGCGATGAAGCCTCTGACCGTCGACGAGCCGACCGTTTCCATGACCTTCCAGGTCAACGACTCGCCATTCTGCGGCAAGGAAGGCAAGTTCGTGACCTCCCGTAACATCAAGGAGCGTCTGGACAAGGAGCTGCTCTACAACGTGGCACTGCGCGTTGAAGAAGGCGACTCGGCCGACAAGTTCAAGGTTTCCGGCCGTGGTGAGCTGCACCTGTCGGTTCTGATCGAAACCATGCGTCGCGAAGGCTTCGAAATGGCCGTGGGCCGTCCTGAAGTGATCATCCGCGAAGTGAACGGCGTGAAGCAGGAACCGTTCGAAAACGTCACCATCGACATCCCTGAGGAATCCCAGGGCAAGGTCATGGAAGAAATGGGTCTGCGCAAGGGCGACCTGACCAACATGGCGCCGGATGGCAAGGGCCGTGTCCGTCTGGAATACAACGTTCCAGCCCGTGGTCTGATCGGTTTCCGTAACCAGTTCCTGACCCTGACCAACGGTGCAGGCATCCTGACCTCGATCTTCGATCGCTACGACACCATGAAGCCAGGCCAGATGTCCGGCCGTCTGAACGGTGTTCTGGTTTCGATCGAGACCGGCAAGGCCCTGACCTATTCCCTGGAAACCCTGCAGGCTCGCGGCAAGCTGTTCATCGAGCACGGCCAGGACATCTACAACGGTCAGATCATCGGTCTGAACAGCCGTGACAACGACCTGGGCGTCAACCCGACCAAGGGCAAGAAGCTCGACAACATGCGTGCTTCGGGCAAGGACGAGGTGATCGCCCTGGTTCCGCCAGTTCGCCACACCCTGGAACAGGCCCTGGAATTCATCCAGGACGACGAGCTGTGCGAAGTCACGCCGAAGTCGATCCGCCTGCGCAAGAAGATCCTGGACGAAGGCGAGCGTACCCGCGCTGCCAAGAAAGCCAAGGCTTGATCTTCTAGCTCCGGCTGAATGAAAAACGCCCCCGGTCGAAAGGCCGGGGGCGTTTTTTTGTGCGCAAGAAGCCAGGTGGGGCGATGGCTGGGCGGACGTCTTCGCCGATTCATCCGCGAAGGGTGCACCGCCGGTTTGAAGTCAGAACCGTTCCAGGTTCCGGCTCGGCGCCTGGCGCTCCTGGGGCTTGGGCTTGTAGGCGCAATAGCCCGGGCGCGGGCCGATCTTCGGGTGGTTGCGGCAGGTGTCCGGGCGCTTGTCATAAATGGTGCACAGTCGGGTCTTGCGGTCCAGGTACAGGCAATCGTTGTTGCTCATGCGCTGCAGGGTGAAGATCTCCGATTTCTGGTTGTAGCGCTCGACGATGCCTTCCTTCTGCAGGCGCTTGGCGATGTTCTTCGCCGGCTCGCCACGCTCGAACTCATCGACGATGCCGATGCGGATCAGGTCCTTGATCTTCACTTCCACGGGCAGGGTGCAGCAGCTGGACATGCAGCCGCCACACATGTTGCTGGAGTACTTCTGCCAGGTTTCCAGGCGGTCGAGCTCTGCGGCTGCGATCAGGGTCGGTTTCATCAGGTGGCGTCCAGGGGTGTATCGGGCGCGCGATCATACCGGGGCCTGTGGATTTGTGAACAACCTTTTGACGGTTTTTCGCACAATCGCGGATCTACCGGGAAATTTTTCGCGAATCCGGGTCTTGAGCGGCCCCTCGAATTTACCGGCCTTCGCCACTTCGAGTGGAAAAAACCCCGAACCAGAGCCATCACCCTGTGTCGAACCGACTAGGCTCAGACAACTCGTCCCGTAAATTGTCCATCTCGCTAGAGGTCGCATCGATGTCTCAGGAAACGCTTGTCCGTGAAACTGAGGTGGCTGCCTTTCGTGCCGCCGTCCTTGCCAAACTTACCTATGCAGTGGGTAAGGACCCCGACCATGCCTTCGACCACGACTGGTTCGAGGCGATTGCCCTGGCCGCCCGCGACCATATGGTCGAGCACTGGATGGATCACACGCGACAGATCTACCGCAAGGGACAGAAGCGGGTCTATTACCTTTCCCTGGAGTTCCTCATCGGTCGCCTGCTGTACGACAGCCTGAGCAACCTCGGCCTGCTGGATATCGCCCGCGAGGCGCTGGTGGACCTCGGTGTCGACCTGGAACGCATCCGCCTGCTGGAGCCCGACGCGGCGCTGGGCAACGGCGGTCTGGGGCGCCTGGCGGCGTGTTTCATGGAGAGCATGTCGACCCTCGGTATCGCCGGTCATGGCTATGGCATCCGCTACGAGCACGGGCTGTTCCGTCAGGCGATCGTCGACGGCTGGCAGCAGGAGCAGACCGAGAACTGGCTGGACTTCGGCAACCCCTGGGAGTTCGAGCGGGCCGAGGTGATCTACCCGGTGGGCTTTGGTGGCAGCGTCGAGACCGTGCATGACGAGACCGGCCAGGCCCGGCAGGTCTGGTGGCCGGCGGAAACCGTGCGGGCGGTCGCCTATGACACGCCGGTGGTCGGTTGGCGCGGGGCCAGTGTGAACACCCTGCGCCTGTGGCGGGCCCGGGCCACGGAAGAACTGCACCTGGAGCGTTTCAATGCCGGCGACCACCTGGGGGCGGTGGCCGAGGTCGCCAGGGCCGAAAGCATCTCCCGCGTGCTCTACCCGGCGGACAGCACCGAGGCGGGGCAGGAACTGCGGCTGCGCCAGGAGTACTTCTTCGTTTCGGCGTCGCTGCAGGACCTGCTGCGGCGGCACAAGAACATGCACGACTCGGTGCTCAGTCTCGGTGAACATGCGGCGATCCAGCTGAATGACACCCACCCCTCGATTGCCGTCGCCGAACTGATGCGGCAACTGGTCGACCTGCACGGCGTGACCTGGGACGCGGCCTGGCAGGTGACCGTCGAAACGCTTTCCTACACCAACCACACCCTGCTGCCGGAGGCCCTGGAAACCTGGCCGGTGGGCCTGATGGAACGCATGCTGCCGCGGCACATGCAGATCATCTACCTGATCAATGCCCAGCATATCGATGCGCTACGGGCCAAGGGTATCCACGACTTCGACGTGCTGCGCTCGGTGTCGCTGATCGAGGAAGACAACGGCCGCCGGGTGCGCATGGGCAACCTGGCGTTTCTCGGTTCCCACAGTGTCAACGGCGTGTCCGGCCTGCATACGCAACTGATGCGCAGCACGGTGTTCTCCGAGCTGCACAAGCTCTACCCGGAGCGGATCAACAACAAGACCAACGGCATCACCTTCCGCCGCTGGCTGTACCAGGCCAACCCGCGGTTGACCGAGATGATGGTCGATGCCCTGGGGGCCGAAGTGCTCGATCGCCCCGAGGATCTGCTGGTGGGCCTGGAGCCGTTCGCCGAAAAGGCCGGCTTTCGCAAGCAGTTCGCCGAGCAGCGCCTGCACAACAAGCGCGCCTTGGCGGCATTGATCCAGGAGCGGCTGGGCATTGCGGTCAACCCGGCGGCGATGTTCGATGTGCAGGTCAAGCGGATCCACGAATACAAGCGCCAGTTGCTCAACCTGTTGCACACCGTGGCGCTGTACCAGGCGATCCGCGCCGAGCCGGAAACCGACTGGGTGCCGCGGGTGAAGATCTTCGCCGGCAAGGCCGCGGCGAGTTATCACCAGGCCAAGCTGATCATCAAGCTGACCAACGACATCGCCCGTACCGTCAACAACGACCCGACCGTGCGCGGCCTGCTCAAGGTGGTGTTCCTGCCCAACTACAACGTCAGTCTGGCGGAAAGCATCATTCCGGCCGCCGACCTGTCGGAGCAGATCTCCACTGCCGGTTTCGAGGCCTCGGGCACCAGCAACATGAAGTTCGGTCTCAATGGCGCGTTGACCATCGGCACGATGGACGGCGCCAACGTGGAGATGTGCGAGCGGGTCGGCCAGGAGCACATGTTCATCTTTGGCCTCAGTGCCCAGCAGGTCGAATCGCGCAAGCGCAATGGCGAGTTCAGTGCCGCGCAGGACGTGGCCGCCTCCCATCGGCTCAACGATGTGCTGCAGGCGATTCGTGGCGGGGTGTTTTCCCCGGACGATCCGGCACGCTATGTCGGCCTGGTCGACTCGCTGATCGACTACGACCGCTTCCTGGTCTGTGCCGACTTCGACAGCTACTGGGCCGCCCAGGGCAAGGTCGAGGCGCTCTGGCACGACAGCAAGGAATGGTGGCGCTCGGCTGTGCTGAACAGTGCCCGGATGGGCTGGTTCTCCTCGGACCGGACCATTCGCGAGTACGCCACCGAGATCTGGAAAGCATTGGAGTAATCTTTTGCAATAAGTTGTGAGGCCGACCCCACTCTGGTGGGGCCGGATCGATATACTACGCGGCAGATTGGCCGGGGCTCCGACCCGTCCATATATCGAAAAAACACCGCTTGCCTGGTCGGAGCCGGCTTGCTGGCGATTGCGATCTGACAGCCAACATCTCCGTTGCCTGACACACCGCTATCGCCGACAAGCCGGCTCCAACAGGGGTGGGTGTGTCGTGACGCCGCTTAGGGATATCGTGCATGCAATGGATTCTGATGCTGGTCGGGTTGGTACTGGGGTGGATGATCGATGAACTCACCTTCGATGCCCTGATCGGCGCCCTGTTCGGCCTGGCGATCGGCCAGGCGTTGCGCCTCAGAAGCCTGGGCCGCCAGGCTTCCAGCCAGGAAGCCCGCCTGCAGCAGGCGCAACAGGCCCTGGCTGCCGTCGAGCAGAGGGTGCGCGAGCTGGAGATTTCCGGTGTCAGCCGGGCCGAGTCGCCCGCAGCCACTGCCGCCGAGCCCGCCCCGACCATCGTCGAGGCCGCACCGGCCCAGGCTGCCGAACCGGCGACAGAGGACATTCCCCAGACGCTGCGTGCAGTACCGGAGCTGATCTGGGAGCTGCCGCAGGAGCTGCGGGAACCCGAGCCGCGCAACCAGCCCAAGGCCGAGCGCCCTGAAGTCGATGCCTGGTCACCGGAGCCGGTGGTGGCCCGCCAGGCGGTCGAGCCATCGGCTCCGCCAATCCCACGCGAGCCGAACCTGATCGAGCGTGCCGTGGCGGGCGCCCGCAACTGGCTGTTCGGTGGCAACACCGTGCTGCGGGTCGGCGTGCTGCTGCTGTTCCTCGGCCTGGCCTTCCTGCTGCGTTATGCCACCGAGGGCATGGTGGTGCCGGTCGAGCTGCGTTACGCCGGCGTCGCCGGCTGTGCGCTCGGGCTGCTCGGCCTGGGCTGGTGGCTGCGCCTGCGCAATGGCAGCTACGGCCTGATGCTGCAGGGCACGGGGATCGCCGTGCTGTACCTGACGGTGTTCGCCGCGATGCGCCTGCACCCGTTGCTCGACCCTTCCGCCGCCCTTGGCCTGCTGGTGGCGGTCACGGTGTTCTCGGCGATTCTCGCGGTGACCCAGGATGCCCTCGGGCTGGCCGCTGCAGCGGCGCTGGGCGGCTTTGCCGCGCCGATCCTGACTTCGACCGGCTCCGGCAACCATGTCGCCCTGTTCAGCTACTTCATCCTGCTCAATGGCGGCATCCTGGCGATCGCCTGGTTCAAGGCCTGGCGCCTGCTCAACCTGATCGGCTTCGTCGGCACCTTCGGTATCGGCTTCGCCTGGGGCGTGCGTTCCTACCAGCCCGAGCTGCTGTGGAGCACCGAGCCGTTCCTGGTGCTGTTCTTCCTGATGTACCTGGCTATCGGCCTGCTGTTCGCCCGGCGCAAGCTGCGGGAAATGACCGGCGGGCCGCAGGACGACAGTCGCGAAGGACTGCTGCACTGGTCGGCGCGCCAGGGCGACTACGTCGACGGCACCCTGCTGTTCGGCCCGCCGCTGGTGGGCTTCGGGCTGCAGTTCGCGCTGGTCCAGCATCTGGAGTTCGCGGCGGCGTTCAGCGCCCTGGCGTTGGGGATCATCTACATGGGCCTGGCTCGCCTGCTGATGGGCGGCCGCGCGCTGCTGCTGGCGGAAACCTGCCTGGCACTGGGGGTGATCTTCGCCAGCCTGGCGATTCCGCTGGGCCTCGATGCGCGCTGGACGGCGGCGGCCTGGGCAGTGGAGGGCGCGGGGGTGTTCTGGCTCGGCCTGCGCCAGCAGCGGCCGTTCGCGCGGATCTTCGCGTTGTTGCTGCAATTGGGCTCGGCCCTGTCGTTCGCCGGCACCCTGCAGGTGGGCGAGCACAGCCTGCTCGATGCCGCGCCGCTGGGCGCGTTGCTGCTGGGGCTGGCCCTGTTGTTCAGCTTCTGGCAATTGCGTCAGGCCGCGCCCGGACAGGCGGCCGAGTGGGAGCGGCGCGGCGTTCCGGTGCTGGCCTGCCTGGGCCTGGCCTTCCTCTATCTGCTGGCGCCGCTGTTCTTCCTCAGCCAGGGCACGGCCATCAGTTGGGCGCTGGCCGGGCTGGCGACGCTGTTTGCCGGCCTGCGTCTGCAATCGCGGGCGTTCCTGTTCAGCGCGTTTGCCGTGCAACTGCTCGGCGGCGCGCTGTTCCTGGCGCGGCTGCAGGGGGCCGAAGGCGAGTCGTCGGCGGTGTTCAGTGCCGGCTGGAGCGGCCTGATGAGTGCTTCGCTGATCGGCCTGTCGCTGATCGGCGGGATGTTGCTGGCGGCCCGCGACGAGATGGTGCGCAACGATGCCCGGCTGCTGCGGGCATTGTCGGTAATCCTGCTGGCAGGCCTGGCGTTGATCAACCTGGCGGTGCTGTTCGTACTGCCCTGGGGCACGGCCAGTGGTGTCTGGGCCGCCAGCGGCCTGCTGATCATCTGGCTGAGCCTGTACCTGCGCCAGCGTCTGAGTTTCCTCTTCGGCCTGCTGTTGCAACTGATCGGTGGCGGGGCCTTCCTGCTCGAAGGGGCGGTGCAGTTCGGCGCGTTCGACAGCGATGGCCTGCGTCTGCTCGGCCACAGCGGTTTCTGGACGCCGCTGGTGCTCGGGCTGGCCGCCTTCGTCGGCGCCTGGCGCCTGCAGCGGGACAGCCTGCCGACGGTGTTCGATGTCCTGAGCCTGCAGCGTCTGTCCCAGGTGCTGCTGGTCTGGGGCACCGGCTGGTGGGCACTGGCCTGGGCCGGTGAAGTCATGCTGTTCGCCGCGCCGTCCAGTTGGGCGTCCTGGATGCTGGCAATCGCCACGGCCAGTGTGGCGCTTTGGGCACTCCTGGCGGTGCGCCTGCGCTGGCCGGACCTGGCCCGGTTGTGCAGCCTGCTGGTGCCGGTGGCCGGGATCATCCTGCTGCTGGACTGGACCCGCTTCTACAACCCGGCGGCACAGTTCGGCTGGCTGGTGTGGCCGGCGCTGTTCGCCGTGCACCTGCTGTCGTTGCGCAAGTTGGCGCCGCAGTTGCCGGCACGGGTGTCGAGTGTCGCCCACGTGCTGGGTTGCTGGCTGATCCTTGGCGTGCTGGCGCTGGAGTTGCGCTACGGCCTGCTGTTGCTGTCGGAGCATTACAACGCCTGGCGCTGGCTGGGTTACGCGATCCTGCCGAGCCTGTACCTGGTGCTGATGGCCGCGCCGCGCGAATGGCCGTGGCCGATTGCCGCCTACTCACGCGAATACCGCCTGTACGCTGCCGCACCGCTGGCCTTGCTGATGCTCGGCTGGTTCTGGCTGGCCAACAGCTTCAGCGACGGTCACGCCGAGCCGCTGCCGTACGTGCCGCTGCTCAACCCGCTGGAACTGGGCTTGCTGTTCGCCCTGGGCAGCCTCTACATCTGGTCGCGCAGCGCTGTGCCCCAGCTGGGTGTACGCGCCGCCCACGCCGAGCTGGCCGCCCAGGCGGTCTGCAGCCTGTCGCTGTTCGCCTTCGTCACGGCGCTGGTGATGCGCGCCGCCCACCATTGGGGTGGGGTGGATTTCGAGCTGGATGCGCTGTTGGGGTCGATGCTGGTGCAGGCCGGTCTGTCGATCGCCTGGAGCCTGATCGCCCTGAGCCTGATGATCGGTGGCCACCTGCGCCATCGTCGCGAGGTCTGGCTGATGGGTGCGGCGCTGATCGCCGTGGTGGTGGCCAAGCTGTTCTTCGTCGAGCTGAGCAACCGTGGCGGCCTGGCGCGGATCGTCTCGTTCATCGGCGTCGGTGTGCTGATGCTGGTGGTGGGCTATTTCGCGCCGCTGCCGCCCAAGCGCGCGGAGGCCGAGCCGACCGACAAGCAAACGGAAGGAGTGTCGTCTTGATTCGCAAGTTGAGCCCGGGTCGCCTGGGCGTGCTGCTGTGCCTGAGTGCATCGTTGTCGGCCCAGGAAAAGCCGGCGGACTTCAGCACTATCGTGCCCCTGGCCCTGAGCGGCGAGGGCCCCTGGTACCGGCTGGAACTGCCGCTGACCTTGCAGGCCCAGGCCCGCCAGGCCGAACTGAACGACGTCCGGGTGTTCAACTCGGCGGGGGAGCCGCAGGCCTACGCCCTGCTCCAGGAGCAGGCACAGTCGAGCCAGCAGCGCAGCCAGACCGATGTGAAGTGGTTTCCGCTCTACAGCTCGGTCGATGCGCCCCAGGCCGCGCCCAGCGTGCGGGTGCAATCGACGACGTCCGGCACGCTGGTCGAGGTGACGCCGTCCAGCCAGTTGGAAGCCGGCGAAGAAGTGCTGCGTGGCTGGTTGCTCGATGCCAGTGCGATCAAGGCGCCGTTGCAGCAACTGGTGCTCGACTGGACCAGCGAGCGCGACGGCTTCCAGCGTTTCAGCATCGAGGCCAGCGATGACCTGCAGCACTGGCAGCCCTGGGGCGAGGGTCAGGTGGCGCGACTGTCCTTTGCCGACGAGCGCATCGAACAGCGCGAGGTGAGCCTGCCGGGGCAGTCGGCGCGTTACCTGCGCCTGCTGTGGCGGTCGCCGCAGTCGGCACCGGTGTTGAATGCGGCACAACTGGTGAGCAGCACCAGCAGCCTTTCGGCGTCGCCGCTGGCCTGGTCGCAACCGCTGGCTGGCAGTACGGCCAAGTCGGGCGAATACACCTGGACGCTGCCCACGGCAATGAACCTGGAACAGGTGCGGATCGAGCTGGCCCAGCCCAACAGCCTGGCGCCGGTGAGCCTGTATGGACGGCGCAGTGGCAACGAGGCCTGGCAGACGCTGGGCAGTGGCCTGCTCTATCGGTTGACGCAGGGCGGCCAGGATGTGTTGCAGGACACCCTGGAGCTGTCCGGCTACGGCGTTGCGCAGTTGAAACTGGTGGTCGACGAGCGTGGCGGTGGGCTCGGAGCAAAGTCTCCGGCGCTGAGTTATGCCGTGCGGCCGACGCAACTGGTGTTTCTGGCCCGTGGCAACGCACCGTTCTCCCTGGCACTGGGCAATGCGACGGTGGGGGCGGCAAACCTGCCCTTGTCGACGCTGATTCCCGACTACAGCCCGCAGCGCCTGGCCGGGGTCGGCAAGGCCACTCCGGGCGCAGCGCAGGCGGCCGCGCCGCAAGCCCCGGCGGTCGCGGCGGCGCCAACGACCGACTGGAAAAAGATCGGCCTGTGGGCTGTGCTGCTGCTGGGTGTGGCGGCGCTGGGGGCATGGCCTTCAGCCTGCTGCGCAAGCCGCAGGGCTGACGACCGGCACACAGAGTCCTGGGAGCAGTCCGGTCTGAGCCTTCTCCACAGCCTGGCCCCCTGCTTTAGGGGGCTACAGAAGGGGCCTGCCGGCGCTTTTGGTCTACGCTGAAGCCGACCTGTGAACTCTCTATGCGTCATCCCTGTCTGAGCAGGAGGATTTGCAGCGCAACTCGCGTTAAACTGCGCGGGTTTTCAAGCCCCCCCTTTCTCCGGAGTCATCCATGTCCCGCGTTACCCTGAGTCGCTTTTTGATTGAGCAGACCCGCAGCAACAACACGCCTGCCGATCTGCGTTTCCTGATCGAGGTGGTTGCGCGCGCCTGTAAGGAAATCAGCCACGCCGTCTCCAAGGGCGCGCTGGGTGGCGTCCTGGGCAGCATGGGCACCGAGAACGTGCAGGGCGAGGTGCAGAAGAAGCTCGACGTCCTGTCCAACGAAATCCTGCTCGAAGCCAACGAGTGGGGCGGCCACCTGGCCGGCATGGCGTCCGAGGAGATGGACAATGCCTACCAGATCCCCGGCAAGTACCCGAAAGGCGCCTACCTGCTGGTGTTCGACCCGCTGGACGGCTCGTCGAACATCGACATCAATGCCCCGGTCGGCACCATCTTCTCGGTACTGCGCTGCCCGAACGAATACCTGAGCCAGAACGAAGCCCTGAACGAAAAGGCCTTCCTGCAGCCGGGTACCCAGCAGGTCGCCGCCGGCTACGCGATCTATGGCCCGCAGACCATGCTGATCCTGACCCTGGGCAATGGCGTCAAGGGCTTCACCCTGGACCGTGAGATGGGCAGCTTCGTGCTGACCCACGAGGACATCACCATCCCGGCTTCCACCCAGGAATTCGCGATCAACATGTCCAACCAGCGCCACTGGGAAGCCCCGGTGCAGCGTTACGTCGAAGAGCTGCTGGCCGGCGAGACCGGTCCGCTGAAAAAGAACTACAACATGCGCTGGGTGGCCGCGATGGTGGCCGACGTGCACCGCATCCTGACCCGTGGCGGCCTGTTCATGTACCCACGCGACAGCCGCGAGCCGTCCAAGCCGGGCAAACTGCGTCTGATGTACGAAGCCAACCCGATGTCGTTCCTGATCGAGCAGGCGGGCGGCGCGTCCACCGACGGCCACCAGCGCATCCTCGACATCCAGCCTGACGGCCTGCACCAGCGTGTCGCGGTGTTCCTCGGTTCGAAGGAAGAAGTGGAACGGATCACCGGCTACCACAAGGAATAAACCCATGTCCGCGCCCTGGCAGCCTCTGCTCCAATGGTGGTTCGGTTCAGCCGGGCTGCCCAGTGAGATCGAGGCTGACAAGGGTCGGTTGTGGTTCGGCAAGCGTGACAGCCAGGACCGCGAGGCGCGCGAGCGTTTCGGGCCCTGGGTCGAGCAGGCCCTGGCCGGCGGTTTGACCGAGTGGACGCAATGTCCGCAGGGTTGGCTGGCCGTGGTACTGCTGCTCGATCAACTGCCGCGGATGATCTTCCGCGATTCCCCTGCGGCCTTTTCCGGTGATGCCCGCGCCCAGGCGCTGGTGGCGCAGGGGATTGCCGCCGACTTCGACCGGCAATTGCCGGCGATACAGCGTTCCTTCATCTACCTGGTGTTCGAGCATTGCGAGCATCCGGCGGCGCAGAACGAGGCGGTGTCGCGGTTTGCGGCGTTGCTGCGCGAGCAGCCGGAGGATCAGCGGTCGGTGTTTGCCAGTCAGCTGGATTATGCCGAGCGGCATCAGCGGATCATTGCCCGGTTCGGGCGCTTTCCCCATCGCAACGCCATGCTGGGGCGGGAATCCACGGCCGAGGAAGTGGCGTTTCTGCGTGAGCCCGGCTCACGCTTCTAGTATCTGCGCGTGCTGCCCTTGTGGGCGCCGGCTTGGTGGCGATAGCGGTGTGTCAGGTGACGAGGTTTCGGTTGCCGGATTGCTTTCGCGGGCAAGCCACGCTCCTACAGGTTTGTGCCGTACACAAGCCATGTGTACGGCGCTTGTAGGAGCAGGGCTTGCCCGCGAAGGCGCCGGCGCGGTCGTCAGATCCGGAAACTGCCCACCAGGTGCTTCAGGCGTGCCGCCTGCTGTTCCAGGTCGGCACAGGCCCGCAGGGTCGCCTGCAGGTTCTCCACCCCTTCCTGGTTCAGGGTGTTGATCTCGGTGATATCGACGTTGATCGACTCCACCACCGCAGTCTGCTCCTCGGTCGCGGTCGCCACCGACTGGTTCATGCCGTCGATCTCGCCGATCCGCTGGGTCACGCTGCCCAGCCGTTCGCCGGCCTGGTTGGCGATACCGACGCTGTTTTCGCTCTGACGTTGGCTGTCGGTCATGAGAGTGACCGCCGCGCGGGCGCCGACCTGCAGCTCCTCGATCATCTTCTGCACCTGCTGCGCCGAGTCCTGGGTGCGGTGGGCGAGGTTGCGCACCTCGTCGGCGACCACGGCAAAGCCGCGACCGGCCTCGCCAGCCCGGGCCGCCTCGATGGCGGCGTTGAGCGCGAGCAGGTTGGTCTGCTGGGAAATGCTGGTGATCACGTCGAGGATCTGCCCGATGTTCACCGTGTTGCTGTTCAACGTCTCGATGTTGCCGCAGGAGTCGCTGATCTGCGCCGACAACTGCTGCATCGCGCCGATGGTCTTGTCCACCACCTGCTGACCGTCTTCGGCGAGGTTGCGTGCCTCGCTCGAATGCTGCGAGGCGAGGGCGGCGTTCTGGGCGATTTCCTGGGCCGCGGCGCCGAGCTGGTTGATCGCTGCCGCCACGCTGCTGGTGCGGCTGGCCTGCTGGTCGGAGTTGAACATCGACGAGTTGGAGGCGCTGACCACGCGCAGGGCGACCTCGTTGACCTGACCGGTGGCCGAGGCCACTTCACGGATCGAGGTGTGGATGCGCTCCACGAAACGGTTGAACGACATGCCCAGGGTGCCGAACTCATCGTGGCCGTGAATGGTCAGGCGCTTGGTCAGGTCGCCTTCACCCTCGGCGATGTCGTGCATCGCCCGGCCCATCAGGTGCAGCGGCTGCATCAGCACACGGATCAGCATGCCCAGCAGGGCGATGATGATCACCACGGCAATCACCATGGCGACGATGGCCGAGGTGCGGAACTCGCTGAGCATCGAGAACGCGGTGTCCTGGTCCAGCACCAGCGCCACGTACCAGTCGGCCGAGGGCACGCCGTTGACGTGGGTGAAGGAGATGAACTGGGTCTTGCCACCCACCGTCACTTCCTTCAGGCCGGGGCTGATCTTCGGTGTGTCGTCCGGATAGGCTTCGGCGAGGTTCTTGAGAATCAGCTTGCTGTCCGGGTGGATCAGGATCTTGCCGTCGGCGCTGACGATGAAGGCATGGCCGTGGCCGCCGAAATTCAGCGAGTTGATGATTGCACTGACACTGCCCAGGTCGATGTCGGCACCGCTCACACCGATGAACTTGCCCTCATGCTGCACCGGCGTGGCGATGGTGATCACCAGCTTGCCGGTCGAGGCGGCGATGTAGGGCTCGGTGACGATGGTCTGCTGGGCGGCGTTGGCGGCCTTGTACCAGCCGCGGGCCCGTGGGTCGTAGTCGGCGGGGCGGTTGCCGGCCGGCACCGAGAACATCACGCCTTCCTGGCTGCCGAAGTAGCTCAACTGGAAGTTGCCGGTATAGGCGGGCAGGCCGACCGCACGCTTGAGGCTGTCGGCGGAGCTGCCGTCCACGGCAATCTGCTGGGACAGCGACTGCAGCAGCTGGATACGGCTTTCCAGCCAGGTCTGGATGTTGCTGGTGGTCAGACTGCCCAGTTCCTGCATCGACGCCTGGGTGCTGTTGTACAGCGCCTGGCGCTGCCGATAATCGTTGAACAGGATGAAGCAGGCGAACGCCACGGCGACCACGAGGGCCGCAGCCAGGAGAATCTTGTGGCTGAATTTGAGGTTTCTGGTCATGAAATGGCTGTCTGCAAAAGGCGGGTCAACGAAGGGCGACAATTTGCCACGTTTAATGGCGTCGCGCCTCTATCTCTCGGCATTGTCTCGTTAAAGATTAGTTTCTTGACGGTAAAGCCGACGAAACGCCAGTTCCGCCCGCAAAACTGCTGATCTGCAAAGGAAAGCCCTGTAAGAAAAGGTCGTAGGTTCGGGAACCAGATGGCGGTTTTCTCTTCTAAGCTTGCGGTAGGCCCCCGTGCCGACCTTTCCGTCCCCAGGAGTTTCTCCCCATGTCGTTGCGCTCTCTCGCTCTGTTGTCGTTCTGCGTGCTGCTGACCGCCTGCAGCAAGGTCAACCAGGCAAACTACTCGAAGTTGTCCACGGGCATGCCCAAGGCCGAAGTCGAGGCATTGCTCGGTTCGCCGTCCGATTGTTCCGGCGCGCTGGGCATGTCCAGTTGCACCTGGGGTGACAAGAACAGCTTTATCAGCGTGCAGTACGCCGGTGACAAAGTCCTGATGTTTTCCGGGCAAGGCCTGAAGTAAACCGGGGCACAAGCCCTCGGGAGAAGAAGAAATGTTGCGTTTAGTGGTTACTCTTTTGGCTGGCTTGTTGCTGGCCGGTTGCGCTACGTCCGGTGACGATCTGGCGCCCAAGACCGCAGGTCACGTCGACCTCAAGCGCTACCAGGGCACCTGGTACGAGCTGGCGCGGATGCCGATGTACTTCCAGCGCAACTGTGCCCAGTCCGAGGCCCGCTACAGCCTGATGCCCGACGGCAGGATGGCGGTGTTCAACCGCTGCCTGACCGAGCAGTGGACCTGGGAAGAGGCCAAGGGCACCGCGACACCGCAGGTCGAAGGGCAGACCGACAAGCTCTGGGTGCGTTTCGACAACTGGTTCACCACGCTGCTGCCAGGCGTGGCGAAGGGTAACTACTGGATTCTCTATGTCAGCGACGACTACCACACCGCGATTGTCGGCGACCCGAGCCGGCGCTATCTGTGGCTGTTGTCGCGCAGCACCAAGATCAGCGCCGATACCCGCGAGGACCTGCTGAGCCGGGCGCGGCAGCAGGGGTATGACACCACCCGACTGATCTGGCGTACGCCCGACTCGAAGATGTCCCACTGAGTTTACGGGCCGCTGCTCGCTCGTTCCCACGCTCCGCGTGGGAACGCAACCCGTGACGCTTCGCGTTTTCAGTTCAGCAGTTCACGCAACACCTGGGCGAAGGCTCGCGCGCTTTCCTCTTCTGCCGCATGCCGGCCACCGCGTACCGCCCACTGGCCGTTGACCATCACGTCACGCACCTGGCGATCGCCGCCGGCGAACAGCCAGCGATTGAGAATGCCGTCGTCCTCGGCGGTCGCCAGGTACGGGTCGTTGCCGTCGAGCACCAGCCAGTCGGCGCGCTTGCCCACTTCCAGGCCGCCAATGGCTTGCCCGAGCGCCTGGGCACCGCCTTCCAGGGCCGCGTCGAACAATGTGCGCCCGACCATCGGCTGATCGGCCCGGTACAGGCGGTTGCGCCGCTGGTCGCGCAGGCGCTGGCCATATTCCAGCCAGCGCAGTTCCTCGACCACGCTCAGTGACACATGGCTGTCGGAACCAATGCCCAGGCGACCGCCCTGGGCGAGGAAGTCCACGGCCGGGAAAATCCCGTCGCCGAGGTTGGCCTCTGTGGTCAGGCACAGGCCGGCAATCGCCCGGCTGCGGGCCATGCGGCTGACTTCCTCGGCATCGGCATGGGTGGCATGCACCAGGCACCAGCGCGAGTCCACCTCGAGATGGTCGTAGAGCCACTGCAACGGGCGCTTGCCGCTCCAGGCCAGGCAGTCGTCGACTTCCTTCTGCTGCTCGGCGATGTGGATGTGCACCGGGCAGTGCCGGTCGCTGGCGGCCAGCACTTCGCTGATCTGTTGCGGGGTCACCGCCCTGAGCGAGTGGAAGCACAGGCCCAGGGCCTGGGCCGGCTGTCTTGCCAGCAACGGCTGCAAACGTGCCTGCAACTTCAGGTAATTCTCGGTACTGTTGATAAAGCGTCGCTGACCGTCGCTGGGTGCCTGGCCGCCAAAACCGGAGTGGCTGTAGAGCACGGGCAGCAGGGTCAGGCCGATGCCGGCGTCGGTGGCGGCCTGGCTGATGCGCAGGGCCAGTTCGGCCGGGTCGGCGTAGGGCTGGCCCTGGGTATCATGGTGCACGTAGTGGAACTCGGCCACCGAGGTGTAGCCGGCCTTGAGCATCTCGATGTAGAGCTGGCGAGCGATGATGCCCATCTGCTCGGGACTGATCCTGCCCACCAGGCGGTACATCAGGTCGCGCCAGGTCCAGAAACTGTCGTTCGGGTTGCCGGCGACTTCCGCCAGCCCGGCCATCGCCCGCTGGAAGGCGTGGGAGTGCAGGTTCGGCATGCCCGGCAGCAGCGGGCCGCCCAGCCGTTCGGCACCCTGTGCATCGGAATCGGCCTCGACCCGGGCCAGCACGCCCTGGGCGTCGACCTCGAGGCGTACGTTTTTGGCCCATCCACTAGGCAGCAGCGCGCGTTCGGCAAAGAAGGCGGACATGGTTCAGCACCCCATCGTGTGTTATTTGTATATACATATACAGACGTTTGCCTGCCCGGTAAACTCCGGCAAGCTGGTATCCTGTCCTGCAGACGCCTGTGACATGACCTACAGCCACCCCTGGAACCGAACAAGGATTTACTGTGCCGACTCCGCCTGCCAACAACCCGCTGGCTGCCCAAATGGGCGAAAGTCCGGCGCCGTTATATGCCCGCGTCAAACAGATGATCACCCAGCAGATCGACAGCGGAAACTGGCCGCCGCATTACCGCGTGCCGTCCGAGAGCGAGCTGGTGGAGCAACTGGGCTACAGCCGCATGACCATCAACCGCGCCCTGCGGGAAATGACCGCCGAAGGTTTGCTGGTGCGCATGCAGGGGGTCGGCACCTTCGTCGCCGAGCCCAAGACCCAGTCGGCGCTGTTCGAGGTGCATAACATCGCCGACGAGATCGCCTCGCGCGGTCATCGCCACACCTGCAAGATCATCACCCTCGGCGAGGAGACCGCCGGCTCCGAGCGTGCCGTGGCCCTGGACATGCGCGAGGGGCAGAAGGTCTTCCACTCGCTGATCGTGCATTTCGAGAATGACATCCCGGTGCAGATCGAGGACCGTTTCGTCAACGCGCAGGTGGCGCCGGACTACCTCAAGCAGGATTTCACCCTGCAGACGCCCTACGCCTACCTGTCCCAGGTCGCACCGCTGACCGAGGGCGAGCATGTGGTCGAGGCGATTCTCGCCGATGCCACCGAGTGCGAGCTGTTGCAGATCGAGCCTGGCGAGCCGTGCCTGATGATCCGCCGGCGGACCTGGTCCGGTCGCCAGCCGGTGACGGCCGCCCGGTTGATTCACCCCGGTTCCCGTCATCGTCTGGAAGGACGCTTTACCAAATGAGTTCACTGAAAGTCTTGCGTGCGGCGGACTACCCGCGCATGCCGTGGAAAAACGGCGGTGGCAGCACCGAAGAGATCACCCGCGACGAGGGCGAGGGCCTGGAAGGGTTCGGCTGGCGCCTGTCGATTGCCGATATCGGCGAGTCGGGCGGTTTTTCCAGTTTTGCCGGCTATGAGCGGATCATCACCGTGCTGCAGGGCGCGGGTATGACTCTGCAGGTCGACGGCCAACGCACCCGCGCGTTGCTGCCGCTGGACCCGTTCGCCTTCAGCGGCGCGAGCCAGGTCAGTTGTACCTTGCTCGAAGGCCCGATCCGCGATTTCAACCTGATCTACGCGCCGGAGCGCTACAGTGCCCGGCTGCAATGGCTCGATGCCGTGCAGCCCAAGCGTTTCTTCACTTCGGCGGCGGTGCTGCTGATTTTCAGCGTCAGCGACCAGTTGCATGTCGGCCTGGCCGACACGGGTTATGAAGTACTCGGCCGGCATGACTGCCTGCGGCTGGATGGCAGCGTCGGGCTGCAGGAAGTGGCGGTGACCGGCCGTTGCTGTGTGATCGAGCTGATGCCTGCCTGATTCCGCTAAATCCCACTCTATTTTGAGGTCATCCCCCGATTCCCGTGGGATTTATCCGCGAAAGCGTCCGCACAAGCGGCGCAGGGCTTGAGAGTCTTTTCGCGGATAAAACCGGTCTCCACAGGGTGTGCGTGCCCCCGTCGATTTCGGGTACTCCCTCTCGCACCATTTTGTTACCGAACGCCCCAACGTGGCGCAAAAGCCTCTTCCGGTAACAGCTTCCTACCTACAGCTTCGCCTAATCCTACAAATTCATTTTTCGCTCCAGGCCACGTCCCACGGCGCTTGGCGACTACTCTGAAAAATTCTTCAGGGCTCGCATTCCGAGTTGGCCGCTTGATTGCATATGCTTGTATGTACAAGTAAATATGTGTGCGTATGAGTCGTCAGGGAGGCATTACGCACCCACTCATTTTTCGCTTGTGACGGGGTATCCGGCACAGGCTCGCTTGCCCACTGCCTGGGCGGGTTCGGACGATCGCAGAGGAGTTTTTTCGTGACTGAGAATACCCAGAAACCTACCGCCACCTTTACCAAGCGCCGTGACGTCGAAATCCGTGCCGCCCGTGGCAACAAGCTGACCGCCAAGAGCTGGCTGACCGAAGCGCCGCTGCGGATGCTGATGAACAACCTCGACCCGCAGGTGGCCGAGAACCCCAAGGAACTGGTGGTTTACGGTGGTATCGGGCGCGCCGCGCGCAACTGGGAGTGCTACGACAAGATCGTCGAGAGCCTGACCAACCTCAATGACGACGAAACCCTGCTGGTGCAGTCCGGCAAGCCGGTCGGCGTGTTCAAGACCCACAGCAACGCCCCGCGCGTACTGATCGCCAACTCCAACCTGGTACCGCACTGGGCCACCTGGGAACACTTCAACGAACTGGACGCCAAGGGCCTGGCCATGTACGGCCAGATGACCGCCGGCAGCTGGATCTACATCGGTAGCCAGGGCATCGTCCAGGGCACCTATGAAACCTTCGTCGAAGCCGGTCGCCAGCACTACGACAACAACCTCAAGGGCCGCTGGGTGCTGACCGCCGGCCTGGGCGGCATGGGCGGCGCGCAGCCGCTGGCCGCGACCCTGGCCGGTGCCTGCTCGCTGAACATCGAATGCCAGCAGACCAGCATCGACTTCCGCCTCAAGACCCGCTACGTCGACGAGCAGGCCAAGGACCTCGATGACGCCCTGGCCCGTATCGCCAAGTACACCGCCGAAGGCAAGGCGATCTCCATCGCCCTGTGCGGCAACGCCGCCGAAATCCTGCCGGAACTGGTCCGTCGCGGCGTGCGCCCGGACATGGTCACCGACCAGACCAGCGCCCACGACCCGCTCAACGGCTACCTGCCGGCCGGCTGGACCTGGGAAGAGTACCGCGCCCGCGCGCTGACCGAACCGGCCGCCGTGGTGAAGGCCGCCAAGCAGTCGATGGCGGTGCACGTCAAGGCGATGCTGGCATTCCAGAAGCAGGGCATCCCGACCTTCGACTACGGCAACAACATTCGTCAGATGGCCCAGGAAGAAGGCGTCGAGAACGCCTTCGACTTCCCTGGTTTCGTTCCGGCCTACATCCGTCCGCTGTTCTGCCGCGGCATCGGTCCGTTCCGCTGGGCGGCGCTGTCGGGTGACCCGCAGGACATCTACAAGACCGACGCCAAGGTCAAGGAACTGATCCCGGACGACGCCCATCTGCACAACTGGCTGGACATGGCGCGCGAGCGCATCAGCTTCCAGGGCCTGCCGGCCCGGATCTGCTGGGTCGGCCTGGGCCTGCGCGCCAAGCTCGGCCTGGCGTTCAACGAGATGGTGCGCAGCGGCGAGCTGTCGGCGCCGATCGTCATCGGTCGCGACCACCTGGACTCCGGCTCGGTGTCCAGCCCCAACCGTGAAACCGAGTCGATGCAGGACGGTTCCCATGCCGTCTCCGACTGGCCTTTGCTCAACGCCCTGCTCAACACCGCCAGCGGCGCGACCTGGGTCTCCCTGCACCACGGCGGCGGCGTCGGCATGGGCTTCTCGCAGCACTCGGGCATGGTCATCGTCTGCGACGGTACCGACGAGGCGGCCGCGCGTATCGCCCGCGTCCTGCACAACGACCCGGCCACCGGGGTCATGCGTCATGCCGATGCCGGTTACCAGATCGCCATCGACTGCGCGAAGGAGCAGGGGCTGAACCTGCCGATGATCACCGGCAAATAAGGCGCCGGGAGGGGAGCCGGCGTTGCCCTTGGGCGCCGGCTCCCACAGGAGGCCGTGTTTTGCAGGCATTGCGTGAGCACCGGAAGACAATCCACAGAGGTTGAACGATAAATGGCTGTATCGAATGATCGTGCAAGCAACAAACCGTTGATCGAAAGGCGTTCGATCGACTACATCCCGGAAGCGGAAAGACACGGTCGTCTACTCAGTCAGTTCACCCTGTGGTTGGGGGCCAACCTGCAGATCACCGCGATCGTCACCGGCGCGCTGGCGGTGGTGCTCGGCGGCGACGTCTACTGGTCGCTGGTCGGCCTGCTGCTGGGGCAACTGCTCGGCGGCGGGGTGATGGCGCTGCATGCCGCGCAAGGGCCGCAACTGGGCCTGCCGCAGATGATTTCCAGCCGCGTGCAGTTCGGCGTCTACGGCGCGGTGATCCCGCTGGTGCTGGTGTGCCTGATGTACATCGGCTTCTCGGCCAGCGGCTCGCTGCTGGCCGGGCAGGCGGTGGCGCAACTGCTGCACGTCGAGGACTGGGTCGGCATCGTGCTGTTCGCCGCCTCGATCCTGGTCTTCACCATCTTCGGCTACCGGGTGATCCACGGCATCGGCCGGGTCGCCAGCGTGCTGGGGGTGATCGCCTTCATCTACCTGTTCTACAGACTGCTGGCGGGCAACGATGTTTCCGCGTTGCTGACCAACAAGCATTTCTCCCTGGCGAGCTTCCTGCTGGCGGTGTCGCTGTCGGCGTCCTGGCAGATCGCCTTCGGGCCCTACGTGGCGGACTACTCGCGCTACCTGCCGCGCAGCACTTCAGCGTCGAAAACCTTCTGGGCCGTGGGCCTGGGGTCGGTGATCGGCTCGCAGGCGTCGATGGTCTTCGGGGTGTTCGCGGCGGCCCTGGCCGGTTCGCAGTTCGCTCACCACGAGGTCTCATTCATTGTCAGCCTTGGCGGCACCGGCGTGATCGCCGCGGCGCTGTACTTCGCTGTGGCCTTTGGCAAGGTCACCGTGACCACGCTCAATGCCTACGGCAGCTTCATGTCGATCGCCACCATCATCAGCGGTTTCCGTGGCAACCGGCACATCGGCAGCGGCGTGCGCCTGCTGTACATCTTTGTCATGGTCAGCCTCGCGGCGGCCCTGGCGCTGCTCGGCAAGGACTCGTTCCTCAAGGAATTCTCCGCGTTCATCCTGTTCCTGCTGGCGTTCTTCACGCCCTGGAGCGCGATCAACCTGGTGGACTTCTACTGCATCACCAAGGAACGCTACGACATTCCCGCGCTGTCCGATCCCAACGGCCGTTACGGGCGCTGGAACATCATGGGCATCAGCATCTATGTGTTCGGCGTGCTGATCCAGATGCCGTTCATCTCCACGCATTTCTACACCGGTCCCCTGGTGGCGAGTCTGGGCGATACCGATATCTCCTGGATCATCGGCCTGGTGGTTCCGGCAGCGCTGTACTACTTCGCCGCGAAGAAGTGGCACGGCGCGGTTCCTGATCGCTTGATCCTGCCGCCAGAGCAGGGCGAGGTCGCAGCACCCCAGGCCAGTGGCCGGGCCCAGCCGTCGTCGGTGGCCTGAATCCCGAGCCTGAGCAAGACGTGGACAGGGCCCCTTGGGCCAACCCGGGCCGGATGCCTCTTGACTGCCGTTAACCCATTCATGATTAGGAGCGTCACATAATGAAAATGAAAAAGACCCTGCTGACCACGGCGTTGTCCCTCGGCCTGTTGACCGCTGCCGGCGCCAGCCAGGCCGCCGGCTGGTGCGAGTCCGGCAAGCCGGTGAAATTCGCGGGCCTCAACTGGGAAAGCGGCATGTTGCTGACCGACGTCCTGCAGTTCGTCCTGGAAAAAGGCTACGACTGCAAGACCGACAGCCTGCCGGGCAACTCCATCACCATGGAGAACGCGCTGAGCACCAACGATATCCAGGTCTTCGCCGAAGAGTGGGTGGGCCGCAGCGAGGTCTGGAACAAGGCCGAGAAGGCCGGCAAGGTCGTCGGCGTCGGCGCGCCGGTGGTCGGGGCCATCGAAGGTTGGTACGTGCCGCGCTATGTGGTCGAGGGCGATGCCAAGCGCAAGCTCCAGGCCAAGGCGCCGAACCTGAAGAACATCGCCGACCTGGCGCAATACGCCTCGGTGTTCAAGGACCCGGAAGAACCGAGCAAGGGCCGTTTCTACAACTGCCCGGCCGGCTGGACCTGCGAGCTGGACAACAGCGAGATGCTCAAGAGCTACGGCCTGGAAAACGCCTACACCAACTTCCGTCCAGGGACCGGGCCGGCTCTGGATGCCGCGGTGCTGTCGAGCTACAAGCGTGGCGAGCCGATCCTGTTCTACTACTGGTCGCCGACGCCGCTGATGGGCCAGGTCGATCTGATCAAGCTGGACGAGAAGCCGGGCGTCGACAAGAGTGTGAGCATCAAGGTCGGTCTGTCCAAGACCTTCCACGACGAGGCGCCTGAACTGGTGGCCGTGCTGGAGAAGGCCAACCTGCCGATCGACCTGCTGAACCAGAACCTGGGGCGCATGAGCAAGGAGCGGATCGAGTCGCCGAAGCTGGCGAAAATCTTCCTCAAGGAACACCCTGAGGTCTGGCAGGCTTGGGTCAGCGCTGACGCTGCCAAGAAAATCAACGCGGCTCTGTAGGTCGATTCCTCCCGGTCAACCGAGAGGCTGACCGGGACGCTACATCCACTTGATCGAGAGTTTCCAATGTTTCCCGAGAATTTCACGTTTTCCATCGCCGACTGGGTCAACGGTTGGGTCGATTCGCTGGTGACCAACTACGGTGATGTGTTCCGCCACATTTCCGACACCCTGCTGTGGGCCATCGTCAACCTCGAGAGCCTGCTGCGCCTGGTGCCATGGTGGCTGATGCTGGCCATCGTCGGCGGTATCGCCTGGCATGCCACCCGCAAGCTGGTCAGCACCGCGGTGATCGTCGGCCTGCTGTTCCTGGTGGGGGCGGTCGGCCTGTGGGACAAGCTGATGCAGACCCTGGCGCTGATGCTGGTGGCGACGCTGATCTCGGTGCTGATCGGGATTCCGCTGGGCATCCTGTCGGCGCGCAGTGACCGCCTGCGCTCGGTGCTGATGCCACTGCTGGACATCATGCAGACCATGCCCAGCTTCGTGTACCTGATCCCGGTGCTGATGCTGTTCGGCCTGGGCAAGGTTCCGGCGATCTTCGCCACGGTGATCTACGCCGCGCCGCCGCTGATCCGCCTGACCGACCTGGGTATCCGCCAGGTGGACGGCGAGGTGATGGAGGCGATCAACGCCTTCGGTGCCAACCGCTGGCAGCAACTGTTCGGCGTGCAACTGCCGCTGGCCCTGCCGAGCATCATGGCCGGGATCAACCAGACCACCATGATGGCCCTGTCGATGGTGGTGATCGCCTCGATGATCGGTGCCCGTGGCCTGGGCGAAGACGTGCTGGTGGGCATCCAGACCCTCAACGTCGGGCGTGGCCTGGAAGCCGGCCTGGCCATCGTGATTCTCGCCGTGGTCATCGACCGCATTACCCAGGCCTACGGTCGTCCGCGCCACGAGGTGAGCAAATGACTGATTCCATCGTCAGCAAGATCGAAGTCAAGAACGTCTTCAAGATCTTCGGTTCGCGCGCCGGTGATGCGCTGAACCTGATCCGCCAGGGCAAGACCAAGGACCAGGTGCTGGCCGAGACCGGCTGCGTGGTCGGGGTCAACGACCTGTCGCTGAGCATCGGCACCGGCGAGATCTTCGTGATCATGGGCCTGTCGGGTTCCGGCAAGTCGACCCTGGTGCGCCACTTCAACCGCCTGATCGATCCCACCAGCGGGGCGATCCTGGTCGATGGCGTGGACATCCTGCAGCACGACATGGACGCTCTGCGCGAATTCCGTCGGCACAAGATCAGCATGGTGTTCCAGAGCTTCGGCCTGCTGCCGCACAAGACCGTGCTGGATAACGTCGCCTATGGCCTCAAGGTTCGCGGCGAGAGCAAGCAACTGTGTGTCGAGCGTTCGCTGCACTGGATCAATACCGTGGGCCTCAAGGGCTACGAGAACAAGTACCCGCACCAGCTGTCGGGCGGCATGCGCCAGCGCGTCGGCCTGGCCCGGGCCCTGGCGGCGGACACCGACATCATCCTGATGGACGAGGCCTTCAGTGCCCTCGACCCGCTGATCCGCGCCGAGATGCAGGACCAGTTGCTCGAACTGCAGAAGACCCTGCACAAGACCATCGTGTTCATCACCCATGACCTCGACGAGGCGGTACGCATCGGTAACCGGATCGCGATTCTCAAGGATGGCCGGCTGATCCAGGTCGGTACGCCGCGGGAGATTCTGCATTCGCCGGCGGACGAGTATGTGGACCGGTTCGTTCAGCGGCGGGCGGCGACAGTGTGATGAGGTCGGATATGTCCCAGGTCGAGAAAATCGTTATCGCCGATGCGCCATTGCGCTGGCAGGATGTGGTTGCGGTCGCCCGTCACGGCGCGCTGCTGGAACTGGCCCCGCAGACCTGGGCGCGGATCGACAACGCCCAGGCGATCGTCCAGCGCATCGTCGTCAGCGGCGAGCGCGCCTATGGCATCAACACCGGCCTGGGGGCGCTGTCCAACGTTTCGCTGTCCGGCGAGCAACTGAGCCAGCTGTCGCGCAATACCCTGCTCAGCCACGCATGCGGCGTCGGCCCGGCACTGGCCGACGAACAGACCCGGGCGATCATTTGCGCGGCGATCATCAACTACAGCCACGGCAGGTCCGGCCTGCATCGCCAGGTGGTCGAGGCGCTGCTGGCGCTGCTCAACCGCGGCATCACCCCGCAGGTGCCGTCCCAGGGTTCTGTCGGTTACCTGACCCACATGGCCCATGTCGGCGTGGCCCTGCTCGGGGTCGGCCAGGTCAGCTATCGCGGCCGGATCGTGCCTGCCGCGCAGGCCCTGGCCGAAGAGGGGCTGCAACCGGTGCAACTGGGTGCCAAGGACGGGCTGTGCCTGGTCAACGGCACGCCGTGCATGACCGGCCTGAGCTGCCTGGCCCTGGCTGACGCGAACCGCCTGGCGCAATGGGCCGACGTCACCGCGGCGATGAGTTTCGAGGCCCAGCGCGGTCAGATCGCCGCGTTCGACGCCGAGATCATCGCGCTCAAGCCGCACCCGGGCATGCAACAGGTCGGCAGCAATTTGCGTGGCCTGCTCGACGGCAGCGAAGTGATCGCCGCGAGCAAGGGCATCCGCACCCAGGACGCCCTGAGCATCCGCTCGATTCCGCAGGTGCACGGCGCGGCCCGTGACCAACTGGCCCACGTTACCCGGCAGGTCGAGAACGAACTCAACGGCTGCACCGACAACCCGCTGCTGCTGGGCACGCCGGACGATTTCCGGGTGATCTCCCAGGCCAACCCCCATGGCCAGTCGGTCGCCCTGGCGGCGGACCTGCTGGCGATCGCCATGGCGGAGATCGGCTCGATCGCCGAGCGGCGCCTCGACCGCCTGATCAACCCGCATGTCAGCGGCCTGCCGGCATTCCTGGTCAGCCAGCCGGGCGTCAATTCGGGGATGATGATCGTGCAGTACGTCGCCGCGTCCCTCTGCGCGCAGAACCGTCAGTTGGCGCAACCGGCGGTGCTCGACAACTACGTGACCTCGGGCCTGCAGGAAGACCACCTGAGCCTGGGCACCAACGCTGCGCTGAAGTTGCACCAGGTGCTGGAGAACTGCACGCAGATCCTCGCCATCGAGTACCTGCTGGCGGCCCAGGCCTTCGAATTTCTCAAGGAACAGCGCTTCGGCGCCGGTACCGACGTCGCCTGGAGGCTGCTGCGCGAGCACGTGCCGGCCTATGACCAGGACCGCTGGCTGGCACCGGATATCGCCACCGTGGCGGCGCTGCTGCGCGACCCGCGGCTCTTGCCCGAAAGATTGCCGAACCTGAACTGATTCAAACAAAGATAGCCAGCGTGCCAAGGCGCCATCCGCCCAAAAAGCGGACAGCGACGGATAACGGAAGCTTCCGGAGCGACTGGCAGTTGATAACACTCTCAAAAGGAGCATGAATGTGACTGCGTTGAACCTTATTCCCGGCCAACTGACCCTGGCGCAACTGCGTGCCGTGTACCAACAGCCGGTGCAACTGAGCCTGGACGCCAGCGCTGACGCGCAGATCGACGCCAGCGTCGCCTGCGTCGAGCAGATTCTGGCCGAGAACCGTACCGCCTACGGCATCAATACCGGCTTTGGCCTGCTGGCGTCGACCCGCATCGCCAGCGCCGATCTGGAGAACCTCCAGCGTTCGCTGGTGCTGTCCCATGCCGCCGGTGTCGGCGAGCCGATCAGCGATGACCTGGTGCGGCTGATCATGGTGCTCAAGGTCAACAGCCTGAGCCGCGGTTTCTCCGGCATTCGCCGGCAGGTGATCGATGCGCTGATCGCCTTGATCAATGCCGAGGTCTACCCGCACATTCCGCTCAAGGGCTCCGTCGGCGCCTCCGGTGACCTGGCGCCACTGGCGCACATGTCGCTGGTGCTGCTCGGCGAGGGCAAGGCCCGCTACCAGGGCCAGTGGCTGGACGCGCCGGCCGCGCTGAAGCAGGCCGGCCTGCAACCGCTGACCCTGGCGGCGAAGGAGGGCCTGGCGCTGCTCAACGGCACCCAGGTGTCCACCGCGTTCGCCCTGCGTGGCCTGTTCGAAGGCGAGGACCTGTTCGCCGGTGCGCTGGTTGCCGGTGGCCTGACCGTCGAGGCGGTGCTGGGCTCGCGTTCGCCGTTCGATGCGCGTATCCATGAAGCGCGTGGCCAGCGCGGCCAGATCGACGCCGCGGCGAGCTATCGCCACCTGCTCGGCGAGCGCAGCGAAGTGTCCGATTCGCACCAGAACTGCGAGAAGGTCCAGGACCCTTACTCCCTGCGCTGTCAGCCGCAAGTCATGGGCGCCTGCCTGACCCAGTTCCGCCAGGCGGCCGAGGTGCTGGTGGTCGAGGCCAACGCCGTTTCCGACAACCCGCTGGTGTTCGCTGCCCAGGGGGATGTGATCTCCGGTGGCAACTTCCACGCCGAGCCGGTGGCCATGGCCGCCGACAACATGGCCCTGGCGATTGCCGAGATCGGTTCGCTGAGCGAGCGCCGCATCTCGCTGATGATGGACAAGCACATGTCGCAGTTGCCGCCGTTCCTGGTGGCCAACGGTGGCGTCAACTCCGGCTTCATGATCGCCCAGGTGACCGCCGCGGCGCTGGCCAGCGACAACAAGGCCTTGGCCCATCCGCACAGCGTCGACAGCCTGCCGACCTCGGCGAACCAGGAGGACCACGTGTCCATGGCGCCGGCTGCCGGCAAGCGTTTGTGGGAAATGGCTGAAAACACCCGCGGAATTCTCGCTGTCGAGTGGCTGGCCGCCTGCCAGGGCCTGGACCTGCGCAATGGCCTTAAAACCTCGCCGACCCTGGAAACCGCGCGCGCGACCCTGCGGGAAAAGGTCGCCTACTACGACAAGGACCGTTTCTTCGCCCCGGACATCGAGGCCGCCACCGAACTGTTGGCGTCGCGCTGCCTGACCGCGCTGGTGCCTGCGAAGTTGCTGCCGAGCCTGTAAGCGCCGAGCGTTACACAGGAATGGACTGGGGGCCGCGGCCTGTTTGAGCGGCGGCCCTGTGGGGCGAGCTTGGCCGCGAAGGGTGATGAATGACCGCCTTTGGCGGATCGCCAGCAAGCCGGCTCCTACAAAAGCGAGCCGGCTGCCACAGATTCGCGGCACCACCGGGCAGATGCTTTTTGCCTGAGCGGGTCGGGTTGGGTACTCTGCGACCCCTTTTTGCGGCCGGGTGGCCGCAAGACCTTCGCCCCAAGTCTGATTCTTGTCGACCTGTACCGATAAGAATAATTAAGGACGAGTAATGCAACAGCCAGTAAAAGGTTTGAAACGCGGGCTTTCCGCCCGACACATTCGCTTCATGGCACTGGGTTCCGCCATCGGCACGGGCCTGTTCTATGGCTCCGCCTCGGCGATCCAGATGGCCGGCCCGGCCGTGCTGCTGGCCTACCTGATCGGTGGTGCCGCGGTGTTCATGGTGATGCGCGCCCTCGGCGAGATGGCGGTGCACAACCCGGTGTCCGGTTCCTTCGGCCAGTACGCCAGTACCTATGTCGGCCCGATGTCGGGCTTCATCCTCGGCTGGACCTATGCCTTCGAGATGGTCATCGTCGGCCTGGCTGACGTCACCGCCTTCGGTATCTACATGGGTTTCTGGTTCCCGGAGGTCGATCGCTGGATCTGGGTCCTGGGTATCGTGTTCTTCATCGGCGCGCTGAACCTGTGCGCGGTGAAGGTCTTCGGTGAAATGGAATTCTGGCTGTCGCTGCTCAAGGTCGGCGCGATCGTCGCGATGATCCTCGGCGGCTTCGGCATCATGTTCTTCGGCATCAGTACCGCCACGCCGTCTGCCGAGGTCGGTATCGGCAATCTCTGGGCCCATGGCGGCTTCATGCCCAACGGCGTGGCCGGCATCATCGCTTCCTTCGCGGTGGTGATGTTCGCCTTTGGCGGCATCGAGATCATCGGCGTCACCGCCGGCGAGGCCCGCGACCCGCAGCGGGTCATCCCCAAGGCGATCAACGCGGTGCCGGTGCGGATCCTGCTGTTTTACGTGCTGACCCTGCTGGTGCTGATGTCCATTTACCCCTGGCCGCAGATCGGCAGCCAGGGCAGCCCTTTCGTGCAGATCTTCCAGAATCTGGGGATCGGCTCGGCGGCGACCATTCTCAATATCGTGGTGATCTCGGCGGCGGTGTCGGCGATCAACAGCGATATCTTCGGTGCCGGCCGCATGATGTACGGCCTGGCCCAGCAGGGGCAGGCGCCCAAGGCCTTTGCCACGTTGTCCCGTGCCGGCGTGCCGTGGATGACCGTGGTGGTCATGGGCGCGGCGCTGCTCGGTGGCGTGCTGCTGAACTACCTGATCCCGGAAAACGTGTTCCTGCTGATCGCCTCGATCGCCACCTTCGCCACCGTCTGGGTGTGGTTCATGATCCTGGTCACCCAGGTTGCCATGCGCCGCTCGATGAGCCGTGAAGAGGCCGCCCAGCTCAAGTTCCCCGTGCCGTTCTGGCCCTATGCCCCGATTGCCGCCATCACCTTCATGATCTTCATCTTCGGCGTGCTGGGCTGGTTCCCGGACAGCCGGCCGGCGCTGATCGTCGGTGCGGTGTGGCTCGGCCTGCTGGTGCTGGCGTACCTGATCTGGGTCAAGCCGGCGGCGGCCCAGGCGGCACGGGTCGCCCAAGATCCTTCCCTGTCTCATCGATAGCCCACGGAGGCCCCGGATGAAAACGCTCTGGCACAACTGTCACGTTGCAAGCATGGCGCAAGGCACCTACTCGATCATCGAGGATGCCGCCATCGTGACCGTGGCCTCGAAGATTGACTGGATCGGCCCACGCGCCGAGCTGCCGGCGGCGGATTATCCACAGGTCCATGACCTGGCTGGGGCCTGGGTCACACCGGGGCTGATCGACTGCCACACCCACACGGTGTTCGGCGGCAACCGCAGCGGCGAGTTCGAGCAGCGCCTGCAGGGTGTCAGCTACGCCGAGATCGCCGCCGCTGGCGGCGGTATCGCCAGCACCGTGCGGGCGACCCGCGCGGCCAGCGAGGAGCAACTGTTCGCCAGTGCCCGGCAGCGCCTGAGCTGCCTGCTGCGCGATGGCGTGACCAGCGTCGAGATCAAGTCCGGCTATGGCCTGGACCTGGAAAACGAACGCAAGATGCTCAAGGTCGCCCGTCGTCTCGGCGAGGAACTGCCGGTCAGCGTGCGCACCACCTGCCTGGCGGCCCATGCGCTGCCGCCGGAATACAAGGATCGCGCCGACGACTACATCGAGCATATCTGCAACGACATGCTCCCGGCGCTGGCCGCCGAGGGGCTGGTGGACGCGGTCGACGCGTTCTGCGAATACCTGGCGTTCTCCCCGGCCCAGGTCGAGCGGGTGTTCCAGGTCGCGCAGCGCCTGGGTCTGCCGGTGAAACTGCACGCCGAGCAGTTGTCCTCGCTGCACGGTTCGAGCCTGGCGGCGCGCTACCAGGCGTTGTCCGCCGATCACCTGGAGTTCATGACCGAGGAGGACGCCATCGCCATGGCGGCGGCGGGCACGGTGGCGGTGTTGCTGCCCGGTGCCTTCTATTTCCTGCGTGAAACCCAGCTGCCGCCGATGGAGGCCCTGCGTCGGCACGGCGTGAAGATCGCCATTGCCACCGACCTCAACCCCGGGACCTCGCCGGGCCTGTCCCTGCGCCTGATGCTGAACATGGCCTGCACCCTGTTCCGCATGACCCCGGAGGAAGCTCTGGCCGGGGTCACCCTGCACGCCGCCACGGCCCTGGGCATGGGCGATAGCCATGGATCCCTCGAGGTCGGCAAGGTCGCTGACTTCGTCGCCTGGCAGATCGAGCGGCCGGCGGACCTCGCCTACTGGCTGGGCGGCGACCTGGGCAAACGCGTGGTTCGCCACGGTATTGACGTAGTGATCTAGGAGAGTGCTTGTGGATAACGTCCTGAACTTCAAGAAAGGCCGGGTGCCGCTGCTGATCAGCATGCCCCACGCCGGGCTGAAACTGACGCCGGCGGTCCGTGACGGGCTGATTCCCGAGGCCCGCAGCCTGCCGGACACCGACTGGCATATTCCCAGGCTCTATGACTTTGCCGAAGAACTGGGCGCCAGCACCCTGGCCGCCGAGTACTCGCGTTTTGTCATCGACCTCAACCGTCCGTCCGACGACAAGCCGCTGTACGCCGGCGCCACCACCGGGCTTTACCCGGCGACGCTGTTCGATGGCGTGCCGCTGTTCCAGGCCGGCCGCGAGCCCTCCGCGCAGGAGCGGGCGGGTTACCTGGAGCAGGTCTGGACGCCGTACCACCGGACCCTGCAGGAGGAGCTGGCGCGGCTCAAGGCCGAGTTCGGCTATGCGCTGCTGTTCGACGCCCATTCGATCCGTTCGGTGATCCCGCACCTGTTCGAAGGCAAGTTGCCGGATTTCAACCTCGGCACCTTCAATGGCGCCAGTTGCGATGCCCGACTGGCTGCACGGCTGGAGGCGATCTGTGCCGGGCATCTGGCCTACAGCCACGTGCTGAACGGACGCTTCAAGGGCGGGCACATCACCCGTCACTACGGCAATCCGGCCGAGCACATCCATGCCGTGCAACTGGAGCTGGGCCAGTGCAACTACATGGAAGAGTTCGAGCCGTTCAACTATCGCAGCGATCTGGCCGAGCCGACGCGGGTGGTGCTCAAGGAGCTGCTGCAGGGGCTGCTGGCCTGGGGGCGTGAGCGCTACGGGCGTTGAGTGGAGTCTTCCTGCCGTCTCCGACAGGCCGGCCAGCCTGGTCGGTCACCGTGACATCAGCCGGGAAGCACCTCGATGCCGGGGCTGAGGAAGTCGATGTGATAGCCGTTGAGCCCATCGCCCAGGGCGACATGCACGCCCAGGATGCCTTCGTTTATTGGTGAGTTGCGCAGGTAGTTGATGTTCGGCCCGATGGCGTCGTTCACGCCGATGGCGAACTCGCTCAGATACAGTCCGCGGTGTCCGGCGGCCTGGCTCAGCAATTGGAGGTATTCCTCCCCCGCGACCACGAACGAGCGCACCTGGTTGTGTTCGATGCGCAACCAGGCATCGTGATGGGCGACCTGTGCCGCCAGCCGGCGCATGTCGTCCACGAGGCCGTCGGGCAATGGCCGCGCCCGGCTGCTGCGCGACAGCAGCAGGCCGCTGACATGCAGTACGCCGCTGACCTGGAAAATATCCGGGCAGTCGGGCCGCATGTGGGCATAGTGCACCTCGAACAGCTCGGTGACCGACAGCACGAAGCTCTCGCCGATCTCGTTGCGGGTCAGGGCATAGGGTGCGCAGTTGCCGTTGAGCCAGACCTCGGCCCGGCTGTTGGCGCTGGTCAGGTGCAGGCGGCGCAGGCCGTTGAGCAGCGTCAGGTAGTGCTGCTGGCGCCTGAGGCAGTCGGCGAAATCGCAGCGCAGCAACAGCATCAGGCTGTAGAGCGCGTTCTCCAGGCCGGTATCGAAGGCATGCAGTGGGCACAGCAGGGTCTGTTTGTGCGCGGTGCGCGCCGCTCGCTGATAGAGTTGCCGGGCGCCCTGGCGGGAAAAGGAAAATGCCAGGCTCTGTGCCGGCAGCCTTTCCAGGCTGCCCAGTAGACTGGCTTCCAGCCCCAGTTCACGTAGGCCGCGGACAAACATTTCGCTGTCGGCGACGATAACGGCTTTTTCCGGGTAGACGAGCAGATCGGGCAAGCGGTGCTGGTTCATCGGGAACTCCCTGTCTTTTCTGGCTATGGGCAGCCACGGAAAGCGGCTCCTGCCGCTCGGTTTGACGCTCCTTATTGAATCGCTCATCGAGCCGATTTGAACACTGACCAAACGGCTAGTTGCCAGCAAACAACCGCGCTTTTGACAAGGACATGCCGTTTGCGTGATTCGGGTTTATGATGCCGGACGGCACAATCAAAGAAGTCCCCTCAGGGATGACCCCGACCCTTACGGAGCGCGTGATGCAGACTTTGTACCCGCAGATCAAACCCTACGCCCGGCACGATCTGGCCGTGGATGAGCCGCATGTGCTGTACGTCGACGAAAGTGGCTCGCCCGAGGGCTTGCCGGTGGTTTTCATTCACGGTGGCCCGGGTGCCGGCTGTGATGCCCAGAGCCGCTGCTATTTCGACCCCACCCTGTACCGGATCGTGACCTTCGACCAGCGTGGCTGCGGTCGCTCGACGCCACACGCCAGCCTGGAAAACAACACCACCTGGGATCTGGTGGCGGACCTGGAGCGGATTCGCGAGCACCTGGGTATCGACAAATGGGTGCTGTTCGGCGGCTCCTGGGGTTCGACCCTGGCGCTGGCCTATGCGCAGACCCACCCCGAGCGGGTCCATGGCCTGATCCTGCGGGGGATCTTCCTGGCACGTCCGCAGGATGTCGAATGGCTCTACCAGAACGGCGCCAGCCGCCTGTTCCCCGACTACTGGCAGGATTATGTGGCGCCGATCCCGGCGGATGAGCGCGAAGACCTGCTTGGCGCCTTCCACAAGCGCCTGACCGGCAACGACCAGATCGCCCAGATGCACGCGGCCAAGGCCTGGTCGCTGTGGGAAGGACGTACCGCGACCCTGCGGCCGAACCCGCTGGTGGTCGATCGTTTCTCCGAGCCGCAGCGGGCCTTGTCCATCGCGCGGATCGAGTGCCATTACTTCACCAACAATTCGTTCCTGGAGCCCGATCAACTGATCCGCGACATGGACCGGATCGCCCATCTGCCCGGCGTGATCGTGCACGGCCGCTACGATGCCATCTGCCCGCTGGACAACGCCTGGGCGCTGCACCAGGCCTGGCCGAACAGCGAACTGCAGGTGATTCGCGATGCTGGCCATGCCGCCTCTGAACCGGGCATCACCGATGCGCTGGTGCGCGCCGCGAACCAGATGGCGCGACGCCTGCTCGACCTGCCCCCCGAAGAAGCATGAGGGGCCTGTTGCAGCGCGTCAGTGGCGCGCGGGTCGAGGTCGAGGGGCAGGTGGTGGGTGCCATCGACCAGGGTTTGCTGGTGCTGCTGGCCGTCGAGCCCGGGGACACCCGGGCCAGCGCCGACAAACTCTTGCATAAGCTGCTTAACTATCGGGTGTTCAGCGATCCCCAGGGCAAGATGAACCTGTCCCTGGCGGATACCGGCGGCGGTTTGCTGCTGGTGTCGCAGTTCACCCTGGCCGCCGATACCCGTAGCGGGCTACGCCCGAGCTTCTCCACGGCAGCGCCGCCGGCGCTGGCCGAAGAACTTTTCGACTACGTGGTGGCACAGGCGCAGCAGTTGCATGGTCAGGTGGCGACGGGACGTTTCGGGGCGGACATGAAGGTTCATCTGGTCAATGATGGCCCGGTAACCTTCCTGTTACACACCTGAAAATGAAAAAAACCGCGTATCGGGCTGAAAACAGGGCATTTTGTCGATAAATACTTTGTTTCGCCTGATGCGTTGTAACGCCGCCTACTAGATAATCGCGCGCTACGGGGATCAGCGTTCGTTGGTCCATTTTGAATTAGGTAGAGACTTGTCCGACATCGTTTGGGGAATCATTTCGCCCCAGGGGAGTCGGAACAATGCTCGCCAACCTGGCGCATAGATAGCTAGCCGTTGGTTTTTTGATCTGTTTTCGGCGAGGGTTGCTCGTGATTGTTAGTCCCTGTAATGCACCAAAATTGACTGCCAGAGGGTTGAGAAAAGCACTGGTGACGGGCTCCGCACTGCTTTGCCTGCTCAGTGCCGGGCAAATCTTTGCATTCAATCTGGACGATGTGGCGGCCAAGGCGAAGACCCTGGCCGGGCAGAAGTACGAGGCTCCGCGCAGTAATCTGCCGAACGAATTCCGGGAGATGAAGTTCGCGGACTACCAGAAAATCCGCTTCCTGACCGACAAGGCCGAATGGGCTGACCAGAAGACGCCGTTCAAGCTGTCGTTCTATCACCAGGGCATGCACTTCGACACGCCGGTGAAAATCAACGAAATCACCGCCAACGACGTCTCGGAGATCAAGTACGATCCGAGCCGTTTCGACTTCGGCGACCTGAAATTCGATCCGAAAACCACCGAACAGCTGGGTTATGCCGGCTTCCGCGTGCTTTATCCGATCAACAAGGCCGACAAGCAGGACGAGATCATGACCATGCTCGGCGCGAGCTATTTCCGCGTCGTGGGCAAGGGCCAGACCTATGGCTTGTCCGCCCGTGGCATGGCGATCGATACCGCCCTGCCGTCCGGCGAGGAATTCCCGCGCTTCACCGAGTTCTGGATCCAGCAGCCCAAGCCGACCGACAAGCACCTGGTGATCTTCGCCCTGCTTGACTCGCCACGGGCGACCGGCGCCTATCGCCTGACCCTGCGTCCGGGTGCCGACACCATCGTCGACGTCAAGGCGCAGATGTTCCTGCGCGACAAGGTCGGCAAGCTGGGCGTGGCCCCGCTGACCAGCATGTTCCTGTTCGGTGCCAACCAGCCGTCGAAAGTCCTCAACTACCGTCGCGAGCTGCACGACTCCGCCGGCCTGTCGATCCATGCCGGTAACGGCGAGTGGCTGTGGCGTCCGCTGAACAACCCGAAACACCTGGCGGTGAGCAACTTCTCCGTGGAGAACCCGCGTGGTTTCGGCCTGCTGCAGCGCGGTCGCGACTTCAGCCACTACGAAGACCTCGACGACCGCTACGACAAGCGTCCAAGCGCCTGGATCGAGCCGAAGGGCGATTGGGGCAAGGGCACCGTCGACCTGGTGGAGATCCCGACCGCCGATGAAACCAACGACAACATCGTGGCTTTCTGGAACCCGGAAAAGCTCGCCCAGCCGGGTGAAGCGATGAACTTCGCCTACCGTCTGCACTGGACTCAGGACGAAGCTGCCCTGCATTCGCCGGACAGCGCCTGGGTCAAGCAGACCCTGAAGTCCACCGGTGACGTCAAACAGTCGAACCTGATCCGCCAGCCGGATGGCAGCGTGGCCTACCTGATCGATTTCGAGGGCCCGTCCCTCAAGGCCCTGCCGGAAGATGCGCCGGTGCGCAGCCAGGTCAGCGTCGGCGATAACGCCGAAGTGGTCGAGAACAGCCTGCGCTACAACCCGGAAACCCAGGGCTGGCGCCTGACCCTGCGCCTGAAGATCAAGGATCCGGGCAAGTCCACCGAGCTGCGCGCCGCGCTGGTCAAGGACATCGCTGCCGCCGAGCCGGTGAAGGCTTCGTCCCAGGTGGTCAAGGCCGACAAGGTTGCCGCCAAGTCCCAGGAGAAGCACGAGAAGGAAGCGGCCAAGGCCCAGGACAAGGACGCTGCCAAGTCTGCGGAAAAGGACGCGGCCAAGACTCAAGAGAAAGACAAGGCCAAGGACAAGAAAGAGCACGACGCCCCGGCGCCGGCTGCCGAGGCTGCCCCAACCACCCCGGAGCCGGCCAGAACCGAACAAGTCCTGACCGAGACCTGGAGCTACCAGTTGCCTGCCGATGAGTAATCCTATCGCCCAGCCAGAGGCTCTCTCCGAGTATCTGGCGCACCTGCCGCTTAGTACCGAGCAGCGCGCCGAGTTGGCGAACTGCAAGTCGTTCGCCGAGTTGCATGAGCGGCTCGGTGCGCAACCGTCCGCCGACTCCGCCGAGGCTGCACAAGCCTCGGTGGGGCGTCGCCTGACCCTCGACAGCGCCGCCGACCTGGAAGATGCCGAGATGCTCTCGGTGGACGCCAGCGGCCGGGTGTGCCTCAAGGCCACTCCGCCGATCCGGCGCACCCGGGTCGTTCCCGAGCCCTGGCGGACCAATATCCTGGTCCGTGCCTGGCGGCGCCTGACCGGGCGCAGCAACCCGCCGGCACCCAAGGACGACAGGCGCGAGCTGCCTCATGCCCGCTGGCGTACCGTGGGCTCGATCCGACGCTACATCCTGCTGATTCTGATGCTTGGCCAGACCATCGTCGCCGGCTGGTACATGAAAGGCATCATGCCTTACCAGGGCTGGTCGTTCGTCGACCTCAACGAGGTCCTGCACCAGCCGGTCCTGCAGACCGCCCGGCAGGTGCTGCCCTATGTCCTGCAGACCACCATCCTGGTGATGTTCGGGATTCTGTTCTGCTGGGTTTCGGCCGGTTTCTGGACCGCGCTGATGGGGTTCCTCGAACTGCTCACCGGGCATGACAAGTACCGTATCTCCGGCGCCAGCGCCGGCAGCGAGCCGATCCCGGCGGATGCCCGTACGGCCATCGTCATGCCGATCTGCAACGAGGACGTGGCGCGGGTGTTCGCCGGCCTGCGGGCGACCTTCGAGTCGGTCGCGGCCACCGGTGACCTGGACCGTTTCGACTTCTTCGTCCTCAGCGACAGTAACGACACCGATATCTGCGTGGCCGAACAGCAGGCCTGGCTGGATGTCTGCCGTGAGGCCTCGGGCTTCGGCAAGATCTTCTACCGCCGCCGCCGTCGTCGCGTGAAACGCAAGAGCGGCAACCTCGACGACTTCTGCCGTCGCTGGGGGGGCGACTACAAGTACATGGTGGTGCTCGACGCCGACAGCGTCATGAGCGGCGAATGCCTGACCAGCCTGGTGCGCCTGATGGAGGCCACGCCGGACGCCGGGATCATCCAGACCGCGCCAAGGGCGTCGGGCATGGACACCCTGTATGCGCGCATGCAGCAGTTCGCCACCCGCGTCTACGGCCCGCTGTTCACCGCCGGCCTGCACTTCTGGCAGTTGGGCGAGTCCCACTACTGGGGTCACAACGCGATCATCCGCATGAAGCCGTTCATCGAGCACTGCGCCCTGGCGCCGTTGCCCGGCAAGGGCGCGTTCGCCGGTGCGATCCTGTCCCACGACTTCGTCGAAGCCGCGCTGATGCGTCGTGCCGGCTGGGGCGTGTGGATCGCCTACGACCTGCCCGGCAGCTACGAGGAATTGCCGCCGAACCTGCTGGACGAACTCAAGCGCGACCGCCGCTGGTGTCACGGCAACCTGATGAACTTCCGCCTGTTCCTGGTCAAGGGCATGCACCCGGTGCATCGCGCGGTGTTCCTCACCGGCGTGATGTCCTACCTGTCGGCACCGTTGTGGTTCTTCTTCCTGGTGCTGTCGACGGCGCTGCTGGCGGTCAACACGCTGATGGAGCCGCAGTACTTCATGGAGCCGCGCCAGCTCTATCCGCTGTGGCCGCAATGGCACCCGGACAAGGCGGTGGCGCTGTTCTCCACCACCATCGTGCTGCTGTTCCTGCCCAAGCTGCTCAGCGTCATCCTGATCTGGGCCAAGGGCGCGAAGGAGTTCGGCGGCAAGTTCAAGGTGACCGTGTCGATGCTGCTGGAGATGCTGTTCTCCATGCTGCTGGCGCCAGTGCGGATGATTTTCCACACCCGTTTCGTCCTGGCCGCGTTCCTCGGCTGGGCGGCGACCTGGAACTCGCCGCAGCGTGATGACGACTCCACGCCCTGGAGCGAGGCGGTGCGCCGTCACGGTCCGCAGACCCTGCTGGGTGCCCTCTGGGCCCTGCTGGTGATCTGGCTGAACCCGAGCTTCCTGTGGTGGCTGGTGCCGATCGTCGGCTCGCTGATGTTGTCGATCCCGGTTTCGGTGATCTCCAGCCGGGTCAACCTGGGCCTGCGCTCGAAGGATGAGCAGCTGTTCCTCATCCCCGAGGAATACAACCCGCCCCAGGCGCTGCTGGCGACCGACGAATACACCCACGAGAACCGCTGGCACGCGCTGAACGACGGTTTCGTCCGGGCGGTGGTCGACCCGCGGCAGAACGCCCTGGCCTGTGCCCTGGCGACCTCCCGTCACCGGCAGGCCGAGCCGATCGAGTGGCTGCGCAACGAGCGTGTCCGGCATGCCTTGAAAGTCGGCCCGGCGGGCCTCGACAACAACGCCCGCCTGCAATTGCTCAGTGACCCGGTTGCCCTGGGCCGCCTGCATGCGCAGGTCTGGAGCGAAGGCCATGGCGAGTGGCTCAATGCCTGGCGTGCGTCGGTCAAGGCCGATCCGCATGCACCGCTGCTGCCGCTGCAACCTGTTGTGGCAATCGGTCAACCCGCCTGATTCCATCCCCCCTGGAGCCTGCTCCAGGGGGGATGCGACCTCTTGCAAGCCGTTTCTCTCCCGCCTGTACCCATTGTCATTTGGTAACAAAACATCCGCTCGACGGCCTGTTCGGGTGCGTTAGGATCGCGCCCCGAAATTGTGCCCGCCGGCCTGCGCCAGTTCCGCGTAGACCGGACGGGGCGATCCCATCGGGAAATGGATCAAGGAGTTTTCATGACGAGAAGGTACCTGGCGATACTGCTGGGCGTTGCCGCATTCCTGCAGGCCTGCGGGCTCCAGGCGGGCGCCATCGACGAAGCGGTCAGGCGGGGCAGCCTCAAGGTGGGGACCAATCCGACCTACATGCCGTTTCAGATGACCGACCGACAGGGGCGGGTGGTGGGTTTCGAGATCGATCTGCTGCATGAAATGAGCAAAGCCCTTGGGGTGCGCCTGGAGATATTGCCCAGCAGCTACCCGCAACTGATCCCCGACCTGCTGGCGGGCAAGACCGACCTGATCGCCAGCGGCATGACCCTGACCCCGGAGCGCAACCTGCGCCTGAACTTCAGCGATCCCTTCATGGTGGTGGGGCAGGCCATGCTGATTCCGCTGGAGCTGGGGGGCAAGGTCCAGAGTTTCGAGGACCTGAACGATGCCGCCTACCGCATCCGTGTCAAGGCCGGCACCACCGGTGAGATCGTGGCGAAGAGGCTGATCGGCAAGGCCCAACGGGTCAGTTACGCCACTGAGGAGGAGGGCGTGCGCGATGTGCTCGACGGCAAGGCCGACGCCTTCATCCATGATGCACCCTACAACCTGGTGGCGGTGAACCGGCTGGGGGCTGGCAAGCTGCTGTGTCTGGACCAGCCCTTCACCTACGAGCGCCTGGCGTTCGGTCTGAAGAAAGGCGACCACGACAGCCTGAACTGGATCAACCACTTCCTGAACCAGATCGCCGAGGACGGCACTTACGACCGGATCCACGACAAGTGGTTCAAGGACACCGCCTGGCTGGCCGACCTCGACTGAGTTCGGTCAGGGTCAGACACGGAAGCGGCTGACCAGTACTTGCAGGTGATTGCCCAGGCGCGCCAGTTCGACGCTGGAGGCGGCGGTTTCCTCGCTGGCCGAGGCGGTCTGTTCGGACACGTCGCGCACGTTCAGCACGCTGCGGTTGATCTCCTCGGCCACGGCGCTCTGTTGCTCGGCGGCGGCAGCGATCTGCTGGTTCATCGTCTGGATCGCCGACACCGTGCGGGTGATGCTCCCCAGCGCGCCACCGGCACGGCGGGTCAGTTCGACGCTGCTGTCGGTCAGGCTGCGGCTGTTGTCCATGATGGTCGCCACCTGGTCGGTGCCTCCTTGCAGGCCAACGATCAGTTCCTCGATTTCCTCGGTGGATTTCTGGGTGCGTTGGGCCAGGCTGCGCACTTCGTCGGCGACCACGGCGAAACCACGCCCGGCCTCGCCGGCACGGGCGGCCTCGATGGCGGCGTTGAGGGCCAGCAGGTTGGTTTGTTCGGCCACCGACTTGATCACGTCGAGCACGCTGCCGATCTTGTCGCTTTCGGCCTTGAGGTGGCTCATGGCTTCGGTGGAGTGACCGACTTCGGCGGCCAGGCGTTCGATCTGGGCGATGGCCTCGCCGACCACCTTGTCGCCTTCGCGGGCCTGCTGGTCGGCGGCGACCGCGGCTTCCGAGGCCTCTTCGGCGTTACGTGCCACTTCCTGCACGGTGGCGGTCATCTCGTGCATGGCGGTGGCGACCTGGTCGGTCTCGGCCTTCTGGCTGTTGACCCCGGCGCTGGTCTGTTCGGTCACGGCCGACAGTTGCTCGGCGGCGCTGGCGATCTGGGTGACCCCATCGCTGATACCGCCGATCAGCTTGCGCAGGCTGATGGTCATGCTCTGCATGGCCCGCTGCAGTTGGCCGAGTTCGTCGCGGCGGCTGACTTGCAGGTCCTCGCTGAGGTCGCCGGAGGCAACGCGCTCGACCACCTTGAGGGTCTGCTGCAGTGGTGTAACGATCTGCCGGGTGATGGTCCAGGCGGCAATGATGCCGAACAGCAGGGCCAGGCCGGCGGAAATGCCGAGCAGGCTCTTCGCCTGGTCGGCATCGCTGTCGCGGCGGGCGGTCTGCAGGTCGGTCAGTTGGTTGCTCAGTTCCAGCAGATGGTTGCCTTGCTCCTCCATGTTCTTGAGCGCCTGGGCGCTGGCGATCTGGGAGTCGCGGAAGGCGCTGACGGCAGCCCGATAGGCCTTGAGGGAGTCGCTGGCCTGCTGCAGGTTGGCCAGGTGCTGCTCGGGCAGCCTGGCCGGCAGGCTCTCCAGGTTCTTCAGAGCGTTGTCGATGGCATCCAGTGCGGGTTGCTCGGCATCACTGCGGCCACTGTAGGTGTAGCCGCGAACCTGGAAACGGGCCTGCTGGATCAGTTTGCTCAGCTCGATCACGCTGTTGAACTGGGCGATGCTGTCGCCCTGCAACATCGATTTCTCGACCTCTGCAACCTTGGCGACGGCATTGTCGGCGCTGGCGCCGAGTTTGCTGCGGGCGGCCTCGCGGTTCTGCGTGGCCTGGGTCATGTCGGCGAACGCGCGCTTGTACTGGACAAGGGTGGCCAGTTGCTGGTCGATCAGTGTGATGCTTTCCGGGGTCTGCAACTGCTGGCGGGCTGTTTGCAGGCCGTTTTCCAGCTTGTCCAGCAGGCCGGCGACGGTGCCCGGGCCCTGTTCGCCCTTGCGCATCTCGTAGTCCAGGCGGGCGATACGCAGGTCCTTGGTCAGCATGTTCAGCGAGGAAATGTAGCCCAGCTTGTCGCCACGGTTGATCACCGAACCCAGGCCGCTCCAGCCGGTGAAGGTGATGAGCATGGTCAGGAGCAGTACCAGGCCGAAGCCGATACCGAGTTTCAGGTTGATGCTCACATTGCCCAGGCTCTGGGTTAGCCAACGGTACATGGGTCGGACTCCTGACGGCGCTCGTACGCCTGATGGCGGACGGATTTCCAATATTGCCGTTGTATCGGCGGCGTAGAGCGATTCTGTAGCGCCGCGATCCTTCAATGTACCCCACGGAACCCGTGGGAACTGATCTTCTGGGGGGGAACATCAGCTTCCACAGGTCTGCTGGTGCCCCGGGAGCGTTCAGAACAGGCGGGCGAGCAGGGCGGTGACGGCGGTTTCGACCCGCAGGATCCGTTCGCCGAGCTGCACCGGTTGCAGGCCGGCCTTGCCCAGCAGGTCGATTTCGTAGGGGATCCAGCCGCCTTCGGGGCCGATGGCGAGGGTGACCGGTTCGTCCACCGCCCGTGGGCAGGGCGGGTAGTGGCCCGGATGGCCGACCAGGCCCAGGGTGCCCGCGCTGATGGCCGGCAGGCGATCCTCGACGAAAGGCTTGAAGCGCTTCTCGATGATGACTTGCGGCAGTACGGTGTCGCGGGTCTGTTCCAGGCCCAGGACCAGTTGCTCGCGAATCGCCTCGGGTTCCAGGAACGGTGTCTGCCAGAAGCTCTTCTCCACCCGGTAACTGTTGACCAGCACCAGCCTGGGCACGCCCATGGTGGCGATGGTCTGGAAGACCCGGCGGAGCATCTTCGGACGCGGCAGGGCGAGCACCAGGGTCAGCGGCAGCTTGGCCGGCGGTGGCTGGTCGAGGCTGACCTGCAGTTGGGCTTCACCGGCCTCCAGGTGCAGGACCCGGGCATTGCCCATCAGCCCGCCGAGCCGGCCGACCCGCAGGCTGTCGCCCACCGCGACGCGATGGACTTCCTGCATGTGGGTCAGGCGCCGGTCACGCAGCACCACCCGGTCGGCCGCAATGAAGTCGGCCTCTTCAAGAAGCAGCAGGTTCACGCGAGCGGGGCTGGCGGCTGTGGGCCAGTGTCGGTGGGTTTCTCTTCCGACGCCTCGCCACGCTTGCTGACCAGGCCGCCGAACAGCACGCCGATCTCGAACAGCAGCCACATCGGCACCGCCAGCAACGTCTGCGAGAACACGTCCGGCGGGGTCAGGATCATGCCGACCACGAAGCAGCCGATGATCACGTACGGGCGGATCTTCTTCAGGTACTTGACGTCGACCACGCCGATCCACACCAGCAGCACCACGGCCACCGGGATCTCGAACGCCACGCCGAAGGCGAAGAACAGCGTCATGACAAAGTCGAGGTAGCTGGTGATGTCGGTCATCATCTCGACGCCGGCCGGGGTGGCGGCGGCGAAGAACTTGAAGATCAGCGGGAACACCAGGTAATAGGCGAAAGCCATGCCGGTGTAGAACAGGATGATGCTGGACACCAGCAGCGGCACGGCCACGCGTTTCTCATGCTTGTACAGACCCGGGGCGATGAAACCCCAGATCTGGTGCAGGATCACCGGGATCGCCAGGAACAGCGAGACCATCATGGTCAGCTTGAGCGGCGTCAGGAACGGCGAGGAGACGTCGGTGGCGATCATCGTCGCGCCGGCCGGCAGGTACTGGCGCAATGGCGTGGAGACGAAGGTGTAGATCTGCTGGGTGAAGGCGAACAACCCGGCAAAGATCAGGAAGGTTGCCGCGACACAGCGCAGCAGGCGGGTGCGCAACTCGGTAAGGTGCGAGACCAGCGGCATCTGCTGGTCGTTTTCCGGAAAATCGCTCATGGGGCTCGCGGCGGCACAGTTGGGTCGTGAGAAGCTGGCGCACTTGGCGTCGGCGCGGGAGTGACGGTTTCGCCCGGAACATGCGGGGCCGGTTCGACGGCGCCCAGCACCGGTACGGCATCGCCCGGGGCGACGGTGGCCGGTGGCAGGTCGCTCGGCAGCGGTGTTTCACCGGCCGGCTGGGTCACGGATTGGGCGGCCGGCTGGCTCTGGGGCTGAGCCTGGGGAGCCGGCTCCTGGACCGGCGACAGGATCTTGCGAGCCTCCTGTTCCAGGGACAGGATGTGCTCGTTGTGCAGTTGCCGACGGATTTCGTCGGCACCGATTTCCCGTTCCACTTCCTGCTTGATCGCGTTGAAGCTGCGTTTCAGCCGTCCGACCCACAGGCCAGCCGTGCGCGCGGCACCCGGCAGGCGCTCGGGGCCGAGGACCAGCAGCGCCACCAGGCCGACGAGCAGCAGTTCACTGAAGCTGATACCGAACATTATTCAGTGCTCACGAATGATTGCGGGGCTCTTCGACCTTCTGCGCCTGTACATCGATGGTGTGTGGCGCGTTCTGCTGGGCGCCCGGCTGCGGCTGGGCAGGTTGCACGGTCGGCGGGACTACCGGCTCGGCCGGCTTCTCGTCATCGTTCATGGCCTTGCGAAAGCCCTTGATCGACTCGCCGACGTCGGTGCCGAGGTTCTTCAGCTTCTTGGTACCAAACACCAGCACGACGACGATCAGGATGACGATCCAGTGTTTCCAGTCAAAAATGCCCATGGTGTTTCTCCTCTCGAAAAGTTGTTCAGGCGGACGGACGCGAGGCTTTCTCGGTGTGTCCGGACAGTCCGAAGCGACGGTCCAATTCATCCAGCACGGCCTGCGGATGCTGGCCCAGCTGGGCGAGCATGACCAGGCTGTGGAACCACAGGTCGGCGGTTTCGTAGATCACGTCGCTGCAGTCGCCGCTGAGGGCTGCGTCCTTGGCCGCGATGATGGTTTCGACGGACTCCTCGCCGACCTTTTCCAGAATCTTGTTCAGTCCCTTGTGGTACAGGCTGGCGACATAGGAACTGTCGGGTGCCGCACCCTTGCGCTCTTCCAGTACCTGGGCCAGGCGGGTCAGGGTATCAGTCATGTTCAGTGTCCTGCTGCGTAGATGCTGTGCGGGTCCTTGAGGACCGGATCGACCGTCTTCCAGCCGTCGTTTTCGTAGACGCGGTAGAAGCAGCTTTGGCGGCCGGTGTGGCAGGCGATGTCGCCGACCTGTTCGACCATCAGGATGATCACGTCGGCGTCGCAATCCAGGCGCATTTCATGCAGATGCTGCACGTGGCCGGACTCCTCGCCCTTGCGCCACAGTTTGCCACGTGAACGTGACCAGTAGATGGCGCGGTTCTCGCGAGCGGTCAGTTGCAGCGCCTCGCGGTTCATCCAGGCCATCATCAGCACGCGCCCGGTCTTGTGATCCTGGGCAATCGCCGGCACCAGGCCGTCGCTGTCCCACTTGATCTCGTCCAGCCAGTCTTTCATTTTCGACTCCGACAACCGGGCGCAACCTGCGTGGTTGGGCCTCGGCGAATGAACAGTTTGCCAGCCGCGAGCCTTGCTGGCTATCGGCGCACGACCAGATACAAACCAATGGCCAGCATGACTGCCGCCGGCCAGTGACCCCATTCGTGCAGCGGCCCGTTGGCGGCGAGAAACGCGCCTCCCCCAAGATGCAGCGAGCCGAGCAGACGCAGCAGCCAGTCGTCCTTGCGCTTTTTGTACGGCGGCTGCGGGTCGGCGGCATGGGGCTGCGACAGGCGTTCGAGCAGGTCGCGGGTCATGTTGGCCAGGTGCGGCAGTTGCTCGACCTGGCTCTGCAGGTTGCCCAGCAGGGTTTTCGGGCTGACCCGTTCGCGCATCCAGCGTTCGAGGAACGGCTGCGCGGTGCTCCACAGGTCCAGTTCCGGGTACAGCTGGCGGCCCAGGCCTTCGATGTTGAGCAGGGTCTTCTGCAGCAGCACCAGCTGTGGCTGGACTTCCATGTTGAAGCGCCGCGCGGTCTGGAACAGGCGCATCAGCACCTGGCCGAAGGAGATGTCCTTCAGCGGCTTTTCGAAGATCGGTTCGCAGACGGTGCGGATCGCCGCCTCGAACTCGTTGAGTCGGGTGTCCGCCGGAACCCAGCCCGAGTCGATATGCAACTGGGCGACGCGGCGGTAGTCACGCTTGAAGAAGGCGAACAGGTTGCGGGCCAGGTAGTCCTGGTCCTGTGGGGTCAGGCTGCCGACGATGCCGCAGTCGATGGCGATGTACTGCGGACTCCACGGCTTGACGGTGCTGACGAAGATATTGCCGGGGTGCATGTCGGCGTGGAAGAAGCTGTCGCGGAACACCTGGGTGAAGAATATCTCCACGCCGCGTTCGGCGAGCAGCTTCATGTCGGTACGCTGGTCGGCCAGGGTCGCGAGGTCGGTGACCTGGATGCCGTAGATGCGCTCCATCACCAGCACCTTAGGCCGGCACCAGTCCCAGTAGACCTGGGGCACGTACATCATGTCCGAGCCTTCGAAGTTGCGCCGCAACTGGCTGGCATTGGCCGCCTCGCGCAGCAGGTCGAGCTCGTCGTAGATGGTCTTCTCGTAGTCGCTGACCACGTCCACCGGGTGCAGCAGGCGGGCGTCGGCGGAGAGCCGCTCGGCCGTGCGGGCGAGCAGGAACAGCCAGGCCAGGTCCTGGGCAATCACCGGCTTGAGACCTGGACGGATGACTTTCACCACCACTTCCTCGCCGCTCTTGAGCTGCGCGGCGTGGACCTGGGCCACCGAGGCCGAGGCCAGCGGTTCGATGTCGAAGCGGCTGAAGACTTCGCCGATCTTGCGGCCCAGTTGCGACTCGATCAGCTCCACGGCTTTCTGCGGGTCGAACGGTGGGACACGGTCCTGCAGCAGCATCAGCTCGTCGGCGATGTCCTCGGGCAGCAGGTCGCGACGGGTCGAGAGGATCTGCCCGAACTTGATGAAGATCGGTCCCAGGTCCTGCAGGGCCAGGCGCAGCCGTGCACCGCGGCTCAGGTCCAGCGGCTTGCGCGGCAACCAGCGCCACGGCAGGGCGAAACGCAATGCCAGGAGGAACCAGGGCAGGGGCAGGTCGAACAGCAGGTCATCGAGACGGTAGCGGATGACCACGCTCAGAATGCGTAACAGACGGCGGACGGCGAGCAGCTTCATGCGTTATCGCTGGAATTGAGGGATCGGGAGAGGCGTTCGAAACGTGCCTCGAGTCGTTCTAGATCGAGCTTGAGCCGGTCGAGTTCGGCGAAACGGGCTTCGGCCTCGTGTTTGCCGACCAGTGCCCGCGACTCTTCGCTGAGGTACTCGGCCAGGTTCTGGTTCAGGCTGGCGAAACCCTGCCGGTACCAGCCGGCACGGCTGCGCAGGTGGCCACTGACCAGTTGCGTGGCGACCGGGCCGAGCCAGCGCGACAACTCGTACTCCCAGTCCAGCTCCAGGTCCTGCAGCACCCCGGCCAGGTCCAGCAGCACCGCGCTGTCGCCTTCCAGGTGCACGTCCGGGCCATGCAGCACGGCGCTCTTGTCCTTGCTCAGGGCCAGGTTGAGCAGGCTGGTGGTGGACGCACGGAGGATGCAGTCGGCCTCGGCGGCCCAGTGGGCGGCCAGCAGCAGGCCTTCGTCGCTGGGCAGGATGAACAGCTTCAAGGCCGGGCTGTCGACCTCGATGACCTTGCCCGTCAGGTGCCCGAGACGGCCCAGGGCAGTGCTGTCCAGGCGCAGCACACGGTTGAGGCCGTGTTCGACGCCGGCGAGAAGGCCGCTGAGCAGCATCAGGGCTTGATGCCGCGGTGCAGGGCGACGATGCCCGAAGTCATGTTGTGGTAGGTCACGCGGTCGAAGCCGGCGTCCACCATCATCGACTTGAGCGTTTCCTGGTCCGGGTGCATGCGGATCGATTCGGCCAGGTAGCGATAGCTTTCCGAGTCGTTGGTGATCAGCTTGCCGGCCAGTGGCATGAAGGCGAACGAGTAGGCGTCGTAGACCTTGGACATCAGCGCGTTGGTCGGCTTGGAGAACTCCAGCACCAGCAGGCGGCCACCGGGCTTGAGCACCCGCAGCATGGAGCGCAGGGCATCTTCCTTGTGGGTGACGTTGCGCAGGCCGAAGGCGATGGTCACGCAGTCGAAGTGGTTGTCCGGGAACGGCAGCTTCTCGGCGTCGGCCTGGACGAACTCGATATTGCCGGCCACCCCGCGATCCAGCAGGCGATCACGGCCGACCTTGAGCATGGAGGCGTTGATATCGGCCAGCACCACCTGGCCGGTGGGACCCACCAGGTGCGAGAACTTCGCCGCCAGGTCGCCGGTGCCGCCGGCGATGTCCAGCACCCGGTTACCGGGGCGCACGCCCGACAGCTCGATGGTGAAACGCTTCCACAGGCGGTGCATGCCGCCGGAAAGGACGTCGTTCATCAGGTCGTACTTGGCGGCCACCGAGTGAAAGACTTCGGCGACTTTGCCGGCCTTTTCGCTTTCCGGCACATTCTTGTAGCCGAAGTGTGTGGTGGGTTCGGCATCGCTGCCTTTGCGCTGATCAGTCATATCGCTGTCACCAGAAGAGAATGCGGGCCATTCTAATCCCGGTAGCCGGCTTTGTCTTGGCAAAGGCGGAATGTAAGTATAGTGGGCGACCGGGGCGGATTGACGCAGCGCAGTTCAAGGCCGCCCCGGCCTACATTCATGGAACAGGAGTCAATCGATGGCCCGGATTAGTGTCGAGCGTGCCCATCATCTCGGTCTGGCAGGTGCGCGTGAGAAGGCCGAGGCGCTGGTGCAGAAACTGGCTGACCAGTATGGCCTGGCGCCGCGTTGGTCGGGTGATACCGTCAGCCTCAAGCGCTCCGGCGTCAGCGGCGAGGTGACGATCGCCGAGGACCGGATCAGGGTGGATGTCGAGCTGGGCATGCTGATGTCGGCCATGAGCGGCACCATCAAGAGCGAGATCGAGAAGGCGCTGGACAAGGCGCTGGCCTGAACCCGTCGGATCCGAACCTGTGGCAGTCAATCCTGTGGGAGCCGGCTGCCACGGGTGAATCCGGTTTCCACAAGTGACCCCTGGCCACATCGGTTAGGGTGCCCATTCTAATTTTTGCCACTACTTTGTGCTGCAGTCCCCGCTTGCGCGGGCAGTTCCTCCAACCGTTCACGTGTGAGGTGCACCATGGCCAAAGTCAGTCTGAAGAAAAAATCCGACGTTCAGCCCACCGCCCTGGCTGAAGTGAAACTCTATGCCCGCAGGATCTGGTTGGCGGGTCTGGGCGCCTACGCCAAGGTCGGCAAGGAAGGCAGCGAGTACTTCCAGGAACTCGTCAAGGCCGGCCAAGCAATTGAAAAGGAAGGGAAAAAGGCTGTCGACGCAAAGCTTGAAGCCGCCAACAGCCAGATCGACAGCGTGAAGAGCGATGTCAGCGGCCTCAAGGGTCGGGTCGAAGTGCAACTAGACAAGGTCGAGAAAGCGTTCGACAGCCGTGTCGCCAGTGCCTTGAATCGCATCGGGATTCCGTCTAAACATGACGTTGAGGCACTCTCTGCTAAGCTCGATGAGTTGACGGCATTGCTCGAACGTGTCGCGCGTAAACATTAAGGAGAACGGGATGGCTGGCAAGAAGAATACTGAGAAAGAAGGCAGCTCGTGGATCGGGAAGGTTGAGCAATACTCCCGCAAGATCTGGCTGGCCGGTTTAGGCGTGTACTCGAAAATCGACAGTGACGGCAGCAAGGTCTTCGAGAGCCTGGTGAAGGACGGTGAGAAAGCCGAGAAGCTGACCAAGAGTGCAGTGGGCAAGACTGTCGAGGCGGCCAAGGACTCCGCCGGTTCGGCCAAGTCGCGCATCACCGGCGTCAAGGAACGCGCCCTGGGCAAGTGGGACGAACTGGAGGAGGCTTTCGACAAGCGTCTGAACAGTGCCATCTCGCGCCTGGGCGTTCCCAGCCGCAATGAGGTCAAGGCCCTGCACAGCAAGGTCGACACCCTGACCAGGCAGATCGAGCAACTCACTGGCCAGAAGGTGACCCCGGTGGCGGCGAAAGCGGCGGCAGCCAAACCGGCAGCGAAGACGGCGGCCAAGCCGCTGGCCAAGGCTGCGGCCAAACCCGCCGCCAAGCCGGCAGCTAAAACCGCTGCGGCCAAACCGGCAGCCAAGCCGGCTGCAAAACCCGCCGCCAAGCCTGCGGCCAAGACGGCGGCTGCCAAGCCAGCCGCGAAGCCAGCAGCCAAGCCGGTAGCCGCGGCCAAACCCGCCGCGAAACCAGCGGCCAAGCCTGCTGCGAAGCCGGCCGCTGCAAAACCGGCAGCCAAACCTGCCGCGAAGCCTGCAGCGGTGAAAAAGCCAGCGGCGGCCAAGCCGGCCGTTGCCAAGCCGGCAACTCCTGCCGCGGCGAAACCGGCGGTGGCACCGACCACCACCAATTCGGTGTCCCCGGCTGCTCCAGCCGCTCCGGCTGCGGCCCCGGCTCCGTCGGCGCCGACTTCTCAGTCCTGAGTGGCGCTTCGCGCAATGGAAACGCCCGGTCTGTGAAGGCCGGGCGTTTTTGTTTCGGGCTTGGCAGCCCTGTTCTGCTCCATACCTTGGGCCGGTTATCAAGGCTCTTCGAGATAACGCAAGGCCATCCGTTCAGTCGCCAACCGTGCCGGCGGCAGCAGGTGCGGCGCCACCAGCATCATGATCTGGTACACCACCAGCCGGACCTCGCCCTCGCGGCCCAGGATTCGCTGATAGTCCAGCGAGAACAGCAGAGTCAGGGTGATCTGTTCCACCAATTGCCCCAGCGCCTGGGTGTCGCTGACGATGAAGCCCTGGGTCTTCAACTGCGCCAGCAACGAGGCGAGGGTACGCTTGAGCGCGTTGAGCAGGTTGCGGATACCCCTGGCGAGCTTGGGCAGGCGGCCGGCCAGGTTGGACAGGTCCTGGAACAGGAAGCGGTACTGGGACAGGCGCTCGACGATCAGGTGCAGGAAGAACCAGTAGTCCTCCGGTGCCAGTTCGGCATCCGCCGGAGGGTTCAGCAGCGGTGCCAGCTCCGCCTGGAAGCGCTCGAAAAGCCCGAGTACCAGAGGCTCCTTGCCATGGAAGTGGTAGTAGAGATTGCCCGGGCTGATCCCCAGTTCATTGGCGATTTCCATGGTCGAGACATTCGGTTCGCCCTTCTGGTTGAACAGTTGCAGCGTGCATTCAAGAATCCGGTCGCGGGTCTTCATCCAGTCTTCTTAGGTTGGGTGTCACGGCTGCCGGGCAGCCGTGTCCGGTGAGAGTCATCGCACCCGCACATAAGTGCCGGGTGCGGCTTCCATGGTTGGATACCTGGCGTCGCCGAGGGTCAGCCGGGTTTCCTTGAGAGCTCCCGAGTGCGACTGGAGCCATTCCAGCCATTGTGGCCACCAGCTGCCCTGGACCTGCCGACCATCGTAGTACCAGGCCCGCGGGTCGCTGCTCAGCTTGAGGTTTTCGATGTAGGTGGACTTGGGGTTGCCCGGCGGGTTGAGAATGCTCTGGATGTGGCCGCTGTTGGACAGCACGAAGCGGCGGTCGCCGCCCAGCAGCAGGGTCGAGCGATAGACCGCGTCCCATGGCGTGATGTGGTCGTTGATACCGGCGACATGGAAACTGTCGACCGTGACTTTCTGCAGATCGATGGGCGTGCCGCAGACTTCCAGCCCGCCAGGGTGACTGAGCGGGTTGTGCTTGAAGAAGTCCAGCAGGTCGCCATGCAGCGCGGCCGGCAGGCGGGTGTGGTCGTTGTTCCAGTAGAGGATGTCGAAGGCCGGCGGCTCCTTGCCCAGCAGGTAATTGTTGATCCAGTAGTTCCAGATCAGGTCGTTGGGCCGCATCCAGGCGAACACCTTGGCCATGTCCCGGCCGTCCAGCACGCCTTGCTGGTAGGAGCGGCGCTTGGCTGCCTCCAGGGTCTGCTCGTCGACGAACAGGGTGGCCGGACTGTCCAGCCGGCTGTCGAGCAGGCTGACCAGGTAGGTGGCACTGGCGACCCGGCGCAACTGCCGCTTGCTCAGCAGGTAGCCTTGCAGGGCGGCGATGGTCAGGCCGCCGGCGCAGGCGCCCACCAGGTTGACCTCGCGGCTCGCGGTGACGCTCCGGCAGACGTTCATCGCCTGCTCCACCGCCTCGACATAGCTCGACAGGCCCCACTCACGGTGGCGCACGTCGGGGTTGCGCCAGCTGATGATGAACACCTGCAGGCTGTTTTTCAGGGCGTACTGCACGAAGCTGTTGGTCGGACTGAGGTCGAAGATGTAGTACTTGTTGATTTGTGGCGGCACGATCAGCAACGGCCTGGCGTATTGCTTTTCGCTCATCGGCCGATACTGGATCAGCTCCAGCAGCTCGTTGCGAAAAACCACCGCCCCCTGGGTGGTGGCCACGGTCTTGCCGACTTCGAAGGCATGCTTGGTGACCTGGCTGGGCAGGCCGTTGTTGTGCAGCATGTCGTTCACCAGGTGGCTGATGCCGCGCACCAGGCTGTTGCCACCGGAATTGAACAGCTCCTTGACCGCCAGGGGGTTGAGCAGGGTGTTGGACGGCGCCACCGCATCGTTGAACAGCGTGAAGATGAAGTGCGCCCGGGCGCGCTCGTCATCGCTCATCCGGCTTTCGTCGATCCAGTGCCGGACCTGGGTCTGCCACGCCAGGTAGGCCTGCAGGCCACGTCGGTAGAACGGGTTCAGGCTCCAGGCCGGGTCCGTGAAGCGCGAGTCACGTGGAGAGGGTTGGTGCGGTGTCTCGCCGAGCAACACCTTGCCCAACTGGTTCCCCAGCGCCAGCACATGCCGCGCCGTGTGCAGCGGGTTGCGCAGGCCGTGGGTGGCGACGCTGCGCAGGGTGGAGAGCAGATCCTGGCCGCGCAGGCCGGTAATCGCACTCTGTGCATTGATGGGCGTCGCGGCTGCGGGTAGCGAACCCGTCGCTGGTCTGTCTGGCATGAGTCAACACTCCTTCGTCATCAAGCTGATCAACCGATACATCGCATCGGACCGGGGCTGTCCACTGCCCCGTCCCTGACGTGCCCTGCCGATATCCTGCCGGTGGGTACGCTGCGAATGGGTGCCCCTCAGGTGCTCTTGAAGGGCGCCGGTTGCGGGTGCATGACGGCCCGCTGACGTTCTTCGTCGAGGAACTTCATGATGATGGGCGCCACGGCTTCGGCCCGGGTGATCAGGAACAAGTGGCCGTCATCGATTATGTGTAGCTGGGCATTGGGAATACGCCAGGCCAGCAGGCGCATATTGATCAGCGGAATGAGCGGATCATCGTCGCCGGCCAGTACCAGGGTCGGCTGGCGGATCTTGTGCAGCCAGTGGATGCTGGTCCAGCCGAGGCCGGCGAACAGTTGCCAGTAGTAGCCCAGCTTGCCGGCCGAACGCACCTTGGCCGCGTGTTCGGCGGCCAGGTGCGGATCGCGGCGGAAGGCGCCGCCGTAGATGGTCGGCGCGATACGGATGACGTGGGAGGGTTGAATGTAGCGGCGCGGGCTGGCCATGTTCCACAGCACCTTGGGCTTGCCCGGGACCATGACCGCGCCGGCGGCGGTTGCCGCCAGGATCAGCTTCTTGCAGCGCTCCGGATAATCGTGGGCGAACTGCTGGGCCAGTGCGCCACCCCAGGACACCCCGACCGCATTGACCTGGCCATAGTCCAGGTAGTCGAGCATCCGCGCGCTGAGCTTGGCCAGGCCGGGAAAGCGATAGGGGCGGCTGGGTGTGGACGAACCACCGACGCCGGGGACGTCGAAGGCGATCACTTCGAGGTCTGGGTCCAACGCCTGGACGAACGGAAACACCAGCTCCAGGTTGGCGCCGATGCCGTTGAAAATCAGCAGTGGCGTCAGGTGTGGCTTGCCGGGGCGAACCGCGGTACGGATGGTCTGGCCGTCCAGCTCGATGGTTCTGAAAATGAACGGTTGCGGCATGCTGCGAGCCCTGTGTTGAATCCTGCTTCTGTGTGCACGTGATCCCTCATGTGCACGCGATCCTTGCAGGAGTCGCCGTACCGCCGGCTCCTACAAGGGGCGGCGCGGTCTATCGCTCGTGCACGTAGGTGCCCGGTGCCGCCTCGGCCGACGGGTATGCCTTGCTGCCCAGGCTGGTCGGCGACTTCTTCAGCTTGCCCGAGCGCGCCGCCAGCCAGGCTTGCCAATGCAGCCACCAGGAGTCGGTATGCTTGGTGGAGTTTTCCTGCCAGTCCTCGGCCTTGGCCGGCATCTCCTCGTTGGTCATGTAGCGCGACTTGGGGTTGCCCGGCGGGTTGAGGATGCTCTGGATATGGCCGCTGCTCGACAGTACGAACTCGACCTTGCCACCGAACAGTTGCGCCGATTTGTAGCAGGACTTCCACGGCGTGATGTGATCGTTGGTGCCGGCCAGGGCGAAGATGTCGGCGTCGACTTTCTTCAGGTCGATGGGTGTGCCGCACACTTCCAGTGCATCGGCGCGTACCAGTGGGTTGTTCTTGAACATCTCGATCAGGTCGCCGTGGAACGCGGCGGGCAGGCGGGTGGTGTCGTTGTTCCAGAACAGGATGTCGAACACCGGCGGCTCGTTGCCCAGCAGGTAGTTGTTGACCCAGTAGTTCCAGATCAAATCATTGGGCCGCATCCAGGCGAACACCTTGGCCATGTCGCTGCCCTCCAGCACGCCCTGCTGGTAGGAGTGGCGCTTGGCGGCTTCCAGGGTCTGTTCGTCGACGAACAGCGCGACCTGGGTGTCCAGGGTGGTGTCGAGCACGCTGACCAGCAGGGTCAGGGAGTTGACCTTCTTCTCGCCCAGGGCCGCGTAGTGGCCGAGCAGGGCGGTGCAGGTGATGCCGCCGGAGCAGGCGCCGAGCATGTTGAGGTCCTTGCTGCCGGTGATCGCGCAGACCACGTCGACAGCCTCCTTGAGCGCCTCGATATAAGTCGACAGGCCCCACTCGCGCTGCGCCTTGGTCGGGTTGCGCCAGCTGATGATGAAGGTCTGCTGGTGGCTGCGCAGGCAGAAGCGCGCCAGGCTCTTGTCCGGGCTCAGGTCGAAGACGTAGAACTTGTTGATCTGTGGCGGCACCACCAGCAGCGGGCGTTCATGCACCTGCTCGGTGATCGGCCCGTACTGGATCAGCTCCAGCACGTCGTTGCGAAACACCACGGCGCCTTCGCTGGTGCCGAGGTTCTTGCCGACCTCGAAGGCGCTCATGTTGACCTGGCTGGGCATGCCGCCGTTGTGCACCAGATCCTTGGCCAGGTTCGACAGGCCGTCGAGCAGGCTCTTGCCGCCGGTCTCGAAGAACCGCTTGATCGCCGCCGGGTTGGCCGCCGTGTTGGTCGGGGCCATGGCTTCGGTCAGCAGGTTGATGACGAAGTGTCCGCGGCTGATGTCCTGGGCCGAGAGCGAGCTGTCGTCGATCCAGTCGTGGAGTTCCTTGCGCCAGGCCAGGTAGGTTTGCAGGTAGCGCCTGTAGAGCGGGTTCTGGCTCCAGGCCGGGTCAGAGAAGCGACGGTCGTCGTTGTCCGGCTGCAACTCGGATTTGCCGAACAGCACGTTCTTCAGTTCGACGCCGAAATGGGCGACGTGTTTGGCACTGTGGATGGGCTGCCGGAGGGTCTGGGCCAGTACCATTCGTGCCGAAGTCAGAAGATCCTTTCTACGCAAGCCGACGACGGGGTTCAGGCCCAGGGTGTTTTCCGAGGCCTGACGCTTGAGGTCATCGCTGTTCTTGTCACTCATCTACGACGCTCCATTGTCCTGAGACGAGTACCGGGTAAACACTGTGCGACCAGGCACAACGAATGCCAAGTACTGCTGCTCGGGTGACCGGTTGATTGCGCATCGTTAAATGCACGGGACTTGCCAAGTCCATTGGTTACCCGAGTTTAATTTTTTTCGCAAGCGCGCCGAACGTCAGCCGCTGCTTCCGGGTATTGGATCAGAACAGATTAGAAAATACGCCCCAAATGGCAAGACGCGCGAGCTAGAGCATCAGCTTGACGATCGATTCGGAAGGGTCGCGGGATTTTCCGGCTGCCTTGAGTTCGGCAAGATACTCGGCCCACAAGTCATCCTGACGACAGGCGAGTTGATAGAGGTAATCCCAGGTGAACAGGCCGCTGTCATGGCCGTCGTCGAAGGTCAGTTTCAGTGCGTACTGGCCGGCGGGTTCGAGCTTGCTCAGGCCGACGTTGAGCTTGCCGAACTGCAGGATCGGCTGGCCGTGTCCCTGGACCTCGGCGGAGGGAGAGTGCACCCGCAGGAACTCGGCGGGCAGATGGTATTCCTCGTCCGGACCGTATTTGAGGGTCAGGGTTTTCGAGGCCTTGTGCAGATTGATGGCGGTGGGGATGCGGGTTGTCATGACGTGCGCGGACCTGTCGATGTAAGAGCCTTCCCCTCTTTTTTTGTGGGAGCGGGCTTGCCCGCGAAGCTTTTTGGCGGCCTTCAGGGCTCCTTCGCGGGCAAGCCCGCTCCCACAGAAAAGAGGGGGAGCGGTGTTTCTTACAGGATATACCGCGACAGGTCTTCGTTCTGCGCCAATTCGCCGAGGTGGCTGTTGACGTAGTCGGCGTCGATGCGAATCGGCTCGGCACCCTGGGCGCCGGCCAGGTCGCCGGCACTGAACGAGACTTCCTCGAGCAGCCGCTCCAGCAGCGTGTGCAGGCGACGGGCGCCGATGTTCTCGGTCTTCTCGTTGACCTGCCAGGCGATCTCCGCCAGGCGCTTGATGCCTTCCGGCTGGAACTCGATGTTCAGGCCTTCGGTCTTGAGCAGTTCGCGATACTGTTCGGTCAGCGAAGCATGTGGCTCGCTGAGGATGCGCTCGAAGTCTTCCGGGCTCAGCGCCTTGAGCTCGACACGGATCGGCAGGCGGCCCTGCAGCTCGGGAACCAGGTCGCTCGGCTTGCTCAGGTGGAACGCACCGGAGGCGATGAACAGGATGTGGTCGGTCTTGACCATGCCCAGCTTGGTGTTGACGGTGCAGCCTTCGATCAGCGGCAACAGGTCGCGCTGCACACCCTCGCGGGACACGTCGGCACCCCCGACATTGCCGCGCTTGGCGACCTTGTCGATCTCGTCGATGAACACAATGCCGTGCTGTTCGACCGCCTCGAGGGCCTTGGCCTTGAGTTCCTCGTCATTGACCAGGCGCCCGGCCTCCTCGTCGCGGACCAGCTTGAGCGCTTCCTTGACCTTGAGCTTGCGGCTCTTGCGCTTGCCCTTGCCCATGTTGGCGAACAGGCTCTGCAACTGGTTGGTCATCTCTTCCATGCCCGGTGGCGCGGAGATATCGACGCCGGTGTGCTCGGCGACTTCGATCTCGATCTCCTTGTCATCCAGCTGGCCTTCGCGCAGGCGCTTGCGGAACAGCTGGCGGGTGTTGGAGTCCTGGCTTGGCTGGGCCTCTTCGTTGAACCCGGAGCGCGCCGGTGGCAGCAGGGCGTCGAGGATGCGTTCCTCGGCAGCGTCTTCGGCGCGGTGGCGGACCTTGACCATCTCCTGCTCGCGCAGCAGCTTGATCGCGGCGTCCGCCAGGTCGCGGATGATCGATTCGACATCGCGTCCGACGTAGCCGACTTCGGTGAACTTGGTCGCTTCGACCTTGATGAACGGGGCGTTGGCCAGCTTGGCCAGGCGCCGGGCGATTTCGGTCTTGCCGACGCCGGTCGGGCCGATCATCAGGATGTTCTTGGGCGTCACTTCGACGCGCAGCTCTTCAGGGAGCTGCATCCGGCGCCAGCGGTTGCGCAGGGCAATGGCGACAGCGCGCTTGGCATCGTCCTGGCCGATGATATGGCGATTGAGTTCGTGGACGATCTCGCGGGGAGTCATGGACATGGTATGTGGGGCCTCAAGCGGTTGAGTCAGTGTCGATACAGGGCTGGCACTGCCTATTCCGCGAGGTCCTGCTCCTCAATAGTGAAGTGGTGATTGGTGAATACGCAAATGTCGCCGGCGATGCCGAGGGCGGTCTCGACGATCTCGCGGGCCGACAGGTCGGTCTTCTTCAGCAGGGCGCTGGCCGCGGCCTGGGCATAGTTGCCGCCGGAGCCCATGGCGATCAGGCCGTGCTCCGGTTCGACCACGTCGCCGTTGCCGGTGATGATCAGCGAGGCGTCCTTGTTGGCAACCGCCAGCATGGCTTCCAGGCGACTCAGGGAGCGGTCGGTACGCCATTCCTTGGCCAGTTCGACGGCGGCACGGACCAGGTGGCCCTGGTGTTTTTCAAGTTGGCCTTCGAAACGTTCGAACAGGGTGAAGGCATCGGCGGTGGCACCGGCGAAGCCGGCGAGGACCTGGCCGTGATAGAGGCGGCGAACCTTCTTGGCGTTGCCCTTCATGACGGTATTGCCGAGGGAAACCTGGCCGTCGCCACCCATGACGACTTTGCCGTGGCGGCGAACTGAAACGATGGTGGTCAAGGGAGTGTCTCCACGCAGCGGGGCGAAAATGCCTGATGGAAACTCATATGGGGGTGGTGCAGGGATTTTCAACCTCGGGTGAGGTTGGGGGACGAGTGGTGTAGGAGGAGTGCGCACCATTCTGTGGGAATAGGCTTGCTGGCGATAGCGGCCTTGCCAGCGCCGCGGACGGTATTGAATGGCCGCCTGCGGCGGATCGCCAGCAAGCCGGCTCCGCAGGGAGGGCGGGCCGTGCACGCAATCGGCTTGCGACACGGGCCCGTGGGCGCCTGGCTGGCCAGCGCATGGGCCTTCAAGCCCGGCCCAACCCTGCGTAGAGGCCGGCAGGGTCAGCGGCTCTGGCGTTGTTGTAACAACAGATTGCTGAAACCGCTGGCGGCCAGTTGTTTCTGGGCCGTGGTCAGTTGTTCGCGGTTGCTGAACGGACCGACCAGGACCCGATACCAGGTCTCGTCCTTCACCGTGCCGGACTCCACCGAAACCGCCTGGCCGAGCAGGATGATCTGCGCCCGGACCTTGTCCGCGTCGGCTTCCTTGCGGAACGAACCGGCCTGCAGGAAGAACTTCGTCACCGCCGCCGGTTCCGCCTTGGCCACCGGTGGTGGCGGTGGCGGGGTGATCCCGGCCAGCGCCGCCTGGGCCCGGGCGGTGTCGATCTTCGCCGCTTCGGCCGGGGTCACCGGTGTTTGCGGGGTTGGCACGGTCTGCGGGGTCGGCAGGGTTTTCTCCGGCACGGCCTCCGGCGGCACGATGACTTCCGATTCCGGCAGCAGGGTATAGAAGTCGTACTTGGGCTTCACCGGCTGGGTCGGGCTCGGAGGCGTCTTGTTGGCTTCGGCGACCTTGGCGGCTTTCTGCTGTTCCTGGCGCACGCGCTTGACGTCATCGCCCTTGCCCGGTTCCAGTTTCATCAGGAAGACGATGAAGGCGCCAACGCCCAGCCCGATGGCCAGCCACAACCAGCCCGGGATCGGCTTCTTTTCGGGAGCCTGGTAGCGGCTGGCGCCGCGTTTCGGTGCGGGTTTTTTCTTCGCTGCCAACTTACATGCGCTCCAGGGTTTCCAGGCCCAGCAGCTCCAGGCCTTGCTTGAGGGTACGGCCGCTCAGCGCCGCCAGGCGCAGGCGGCTTTGCATGCGGGCCGGGGTATCGGCGCCGAGGATCGGGCAGTTCTCGTAGAAGCTGGAGAACAGGCCGGCGACATCGTACAGGTAGGTGCAGAGGATGTGCGGCGTGCCCTTCTCGGCAACGTTATTGAGCACTTCCGAGAACTGCGCCAGCTTCGCCGCCAGTTCCTGCTCGTGGGCGGCTTCGAGGACGATCTGCCCGTCGACTTCGCTGAAGTCCTTGCCCAGCTTGCGGAATACGCCGGACACGCGGGTGTAGGCGTACAGCAGGTACGGTGCGGTGTTGCCTTCGAAATTCAGCATCAGGTCGAAGTTGAAGCTGTAGTCGCTGGTGCGGTGCTTGGACAGGTCGGCGTACTTCACTGCGCCGATACCCACGACCCGGGCGATCTCGCGCAGTTCGGCTTCGGCCAGGTCCGGGTTCTTTTCCTTGACTAGGTTGTAGGCACGTTCGCGGGCTTCGGTCAGCAGGTCGATCAGCTTGACCGTGCCGCCGTCGCGGGTCTTGAACGGACGACCGTCGGCGCCGTTCATGGTGCCGAAGCCCATGTGTTCCATTTCCATCGGATGGGTCACGAAGCCGGCCTTGCGGGCCACGGCGAACACCTGCTGGAAGTGCAGGGCCTGGCGCTGGTCGACGAAGTACAGCGCGCGGTCGGCCTTGAGCTGGCGGCTGCGGTAGCGCACGGCGGCCAGGTCGGTGGTGGCGTAGAGGTAGCCGCCATCGGCCTTGACGATGATCACCGGCAGCGGCTCGCCTTCGGCGTTCTTGAACTCGTCGAGGAACACGCACTGGGCGCCGTTGCTCTCGACCAGCATGCCGGCGGCCTTGAGGTCATTGACCACGTTGATCAGGTCGTCGTTGTAGGCGCTTTCACCCATGACGTCGGCCATGGTCAGCTTGACGTTGAGCAGTTCGTAGATCTTCTGGCAGTGGGACAGCGAGATGTCCTTGAAGCGGGTCCACAGCGCCAGGCACTCGGCATCGCCGGCCTGCAGCTTGACCACCAGGCCGCGGGCGCGGTCGGCGAACTCGGGCGACTCGTCGAAGCGCTGCTTGGCGGCGCGGTAGAAGTTCTCCAGGTCCGACAGCTCGTCGCTGGTGATGGGGTTTTCCTGTAGGTAGGCCATCAGCATGCCGAACTGGGTGCCCCAGTCGCCGACGTGGTTCTGCCGGATCACGGTATCGCCGAGGAACTCCAGGACCCGCGCCACGCCATCGCCGATGATGGTCGAGCGCAGGTGGCCGACGTGCATTTCCTTGGCCAGGTTCGGTGCCGACAGGTCGACCACGGTGCGCTGGGCCGCGCCGGCCTTGCGCACGCCGAGGCGGGCGTCGGCCAGGGCGGCGTCCAGGCGCGAGGCCAGGGCCTGGGTGTTCTGGAAGAAATTGATGAAGCCGGGGCCGGCGATCTCGGCCTTGCTGACGTTTTCATCGACCGGCAGGGCAGCGATCAGCTTTTCCGCCAGGTCGCGGGGCTTCAGGCCGGCAGGCTTGGCCAGCATCATCGCGATGTTGCTGGCGAAATCGCCATGGGTCTTGTCGCGGGTGTTCTCGACCTGGATCGCCGGCGTCAGGCCTTCAGGCAACACACCTTCGTTGACGAGTTGGGTGAGGGCTTGCTGGATCAGCTGGCGAATGGTGTCTTTCATGGTCTTCTCTTTCGACCGCGAGCGCGGCGGCGCCCAAGGCGCAGGTGGAAAAACTGGATATTATCCGTTGCCGGGGCGAGCTTGCCAACCGGTTGCGGACTTGTGGTGTGCTTGAGGGACACTTCGCGGGCAAGCCACGCTCCTACAGGTCCGTGTCGTACACGAGATTTGTGTTCGACTCCGTCCTGTAGGAGCGTGGCTTGCCCGCGAAGAGGATCTCGCGATCAATAGAGGTCCACCGGATCGACATCCAGCGACCACCTGACCTGCCGCCCACCCGGCATCTGTTCCAGCACCAGCAGCCAATGGCTCAACAGGCGATGCAGCGGCGCGCGGGCGTTGGCCTGCAGCAGCAATTGCGCGCGGAAACGCCCGGCACGGCGCTCCATCGGTGCCGGTACCGGCCCCAGCAGCTCGATGCCACCCAGCTCCATCTCACCCAGCAGGCGTTCCGCCTCGCTGCAGGCTTCATCGAGGAAACCTTCCGCCTGGCCTGGCTTGTGGGCTTCGGCACGCAGCAGGGCCAGGTGCGCGAACGGCGGCAGGCCGGCGGCGCGGCGCTCGCTCAGGGCCTGTTCGGCGAAGGCGAAGTAACCCTGTTCGGTCAACTGCACCAGCAACGGATGATCCGCCAGGTGGGTCTGGATGATCACCTTGCCCGGCTCTTCCGCCCGCCCGGCACGGCCCGCGACCTGGACGATCAGTTGGGCCATGCGTTCGCTGGCGCGGAAGTCACCGGAAAACAGGCCACCATCGGCATCGAGGATCGAGACCAGGGTCACCCGTGGGAAGTGATGGCCCTTGGCAAGCATCTGCGTGCCGACCAGGATGCACGGCTGGCCTTTCTGGATGGTGGTGAACAGCTGGTTCATCGCGTCCTTGCGCGACGTGCTGTCGCGGTCGACCCGCAACACCGGGTAGTCGGGGAACAGGATCGCCAGGCGCTCTTCGGCCCGCTCGGTCCCGGCACCGACCGGGCGCAGGTCGACCTTGCCGCATTGTGGGCAATTGCGCGGTACCCGTTCGACGTTGCCGCAATGATGGCAACGCAGTTCGCCATAGCGCTGGTGTACGGTCATGCGTGCATCGCAGCGCGAGCATTCGGACATCCAGCCGCAGTCGTGACACAACAGCGTGGGCGCGAAGCCACGGCGGTTGAGGAACACCAGCACCTGCTGGCCGGCCGCGAGCGTCTGGCCGATGGCCTGCTGCATCGGCCCGGAGATGCCGCTGTCCAGGGGGCGGCTTTTCACGTCCAGGCGCAGGAAACGCGGTTCCTTGGCGCCGCCGGCGCGTTGGGTCAGGCGCAGCAGGCCGTAGCGGCCGATATGGGCGTTGTGCAGGCTTTCCAGTGACGGGGTGGCCGAGCCCAGCACGATCGGGATGTTTTCCTGGCGGGCGCGGACCAGGGCCAGATCGCGGGCGTGGTAGCGCAGGCCTTCCTGCTGTTTATAGGAGCCGTCGTGCTCTTCATCGATGATGATCAGCCCGGGGTTCTTCATCGGTGTGAACAGCGCCGAGCGGGTGCCGATGATGATGTCGGCTTCGCCGTCGCGGGCGGCGAGCCAGGCATCCAGACGTTCGCGATCGTTGACGGCGGAGTGCAGCAAGGCGATCCGGGCGTTGAAGCGCTGCTCGAAGCGCGCCAGGGTCTGTGGACCGAGGTTGATCTCCGGGATCAGCACCAGGGCCTGCTTGCCGGCCTCCAGGGTTTCGCGGATCAGTTGCAGGTAGACTTCGGTCTTGCCGCTGCCGGTGACGCCGGCCAGCAGGAAGGCGTGAAAGCTGTCGAAGCCGGTACGGATTGCCGTGCAGGCGGCACGTTGTTCCTCGTTGAGCGGCAGTTCCGGTTGCGCCAGCCAGTGCTCGTGGCGCTCGCCGGGGGCGTGCCTGCGGATTTCCACCTGCACCAGTTCCTTGGCCAGCAGCAGGTCGAGGCTGTCCTTGCTCAGTTGCAGTTTGCCCAGCAGTTGGTGTGCCACGCCGTGGGGGTGCTGCGCCAGGGTGGCCAGGGCCTCGCGCTGGCGGGGTGCCCGGACGATCCGTGGGTCGTCGAGGCGCGCGCCCGGTGCCATCGACCAGAAACGCTCCTGGCGCGCCTCGGCCGGCTCGCCCTGGCGCAGCAGCACCGGCAGGGCCCAGCTCAGGGTGTCGCCGAGGCTGTGCTGGTAATACTGGGCGGTCCACAGGCACAGCCGGAACAGCGCCGGCGGCAGCGGTGGCGTGGTGTCGAGCAGGGCCAGTGCCGGCTTGAGCTTGTCCGCCGGGACTTCGCTGTGCTCGGCCACTTCCACCAGAATGCCGATCATTTCCCGCCGCCCGAATGGCACCCGCAGCCGCATGCCGGGGTGCAGCGCGTTACGCGGCACTCCCTTGGGCGCCCGGTAGTCGAACAGGCGGCGCAGGGGCGAAGGCAGGGCGAGGCGCAGAATGGCTTCGGACACGCGGTTATCCCGGGTAATGGCGATGAGAAGGGCGGGAGCCTAGCAGACGACTGGTGCCGGTGACAGCTTGCTTCATTCTGCAAGGGTGGTATTATCGCCGGCTAAATTACGTGCGGTGTTCAACAATAGTGTTGGGCGGCGGCACGCTAGCCGAGGAAGTCACCATGAAACCAGACGTTCATCCAGAATACCCAGCAGTTGCCGTTACCTGCAGCTGCGGCAACAAGTTCGAAACCCGTTCGACCTTCGCCAAGCCTCTGGCAATCGACGTGTGCAACGAGTGCCACCCGTTCTACACCGGTAAGCAGAAGACTCTGGACACCGGCGGCCGCGTTCAGAAGTTCGCCGATCGTTTCGGTGCATTCGGCGCGAAAAAGGCCTGAGGCCTTTTTACTGGGCAGCCTGAATGGCTGTTCCACGCTGATGAAGAAGGCGCTCCTTGTGAGCGCCTTTTTTGTGGGCGCAAGGTTGGCCGGCGTCAGGGCGGGGGCGTGGCGACTGCTATTCTTGAAGTGATACCAGGTCTTCGTAAGGGCCTTTCGAGAAAAAGTGTAGACATTTTTCATCTCGATTGTGAACAGTTTGCGCCTTGTATTCCGTGGCTCTTGGGCCAAAGTCGTAGGTTGCGACCCTTGACACGGGTGACCGGTCAGTCTTGTGAGGACTTTGCGACACGCGTATCCTCGGCGGTCCGTCTGTCCCACAGTAAAAAGCGGAATGCCCACATGTCAGATTTGAAAACTGCCGCTCTCGAATATCATGCCAATCCTCGTCCGGGGAAGCTGAGCGTCGAGCTCACCAAAGCCACCGCCACCGCCCGCGACCTGTCGCTGGCCTACAGCCCTGGCGTTGCCGAGCCCGTACGTGAAATCGGCCGCGATCCCGAACTGGCCTACAAGTACACTGGCAAGGGCAACCTGGTTGCGGTCATTTCCGATGGCACCGCGATCCTCGGCCTGGGTAACCTCGGCCCATTGGCCTCCAAGCCGGTCATGGAAGGCAAGGGCGTACTGTTCAAGCGTTTCGCCGGTATCGACGTGTTCGACATCGAAGTCGACTCGGAAAGCCCACAAGCCTTCATCGACACCGTCAAGCGCATCTCCATCACCTTCGGTGGCATCAACCTGGAAGACATCAAGGCACCCGAGTGCTTCGAGATCGAGCGCGCTCTGATCGAGCAGTGCGACATCCCGGTGTTCCACGATGACCAGCACGGTACCGCAATCGTTACCGCGGCCGGCATGATCAACGCCCTGGAAATCGCCGGCAAGACCCTGCCGGAAGCGAAGATCGTCTGCCTGGGTGCCGGCGCTGCCGCGATCTCCTGCATGAAGCTGCTGGTCAGCATGGGTGCGAAGATCGAGAACATCTACATGATCGACCGTAGCGGCGTGATCCACTCCGGCCGTGACGACCTGAACCAGTACAAGGCGGTCTTCGCCCACGCGACCGACAAGCGTACCCTGGCCGATGCCCTGGAAGGCGCTGACGTGTTCGTCGGTCTGTCCGGCCCGAACCTGCTGAGCGCTGAAGGCCTGAAGTCCATGGCGGCCAACCCGATCGTGTTCGCCTGCTCGAACCCGGATCCGGAAATCGCCCCGGCGCTGGCCCATGCCACCCGTAGCGACGTGATCATGGCCACCGGTCGTTCGGACTTCCCGAACCAGGTCAACAACGTGCTGGGCTTCCCGTTCATCTTCCGTGGTGCCCTGGACGTTCGCGCCAAGCGCATCAACGAGGAAATGAAAATCGCCGCAGCCAACGCCCTGAAGGATCTGGCCAAGCTGCCGGTGCCGAAGGAAGTGTGCGAGGCCTATGGCGTTGACTCGCTGGAGTTCGGTCGTGAGTACATCATTCCGAAGCCGCTGGATGCCCGTCTGATCACCGTGATCTCCGATGCCGTGGCCAAGGCCGCGATCGAGACCGGCGTGGCGACCCTGCCGTATCCGAAGCACTACCCGCTGAAAAGCGTGGATGACGTGTTCAATGGCTAAGCCGCTGTAGCGTCGAATGAAAAGCCCCGGCTCGGATGAGCCGGGGCTTTTTTGTTCGTGTCGGGACAGGCGTGAGAGTTGCGCAGACCATTCGCGGGCAAGCCGCGCTCCTACAGGCCTGTGCTGCACACGGGGGCGTGTACGACACGAAACTGTAGGAGCCGGGCTTGCCCGCGAAGGCAGCGCCGCGGTTTTGTCCCAGATCAGAACAGGTCGATCGGCGCCGACTCGTCCGCCGGCAGCGGGCTGCCGGGGGCACTGCCACCCGTGCCCAGCTCATTGACCGATGGCGGCGTGTCCTCGCTCTTGAACAGCTCGAAGTAGGCGTTTGGCGTGCCCGGTACCGCTGCACGGCCACTGACCGGGTCGACCCGCAGGCTGAGGATACCTTCCGGCTCGGCCTGGGTGTGTGGCGGCTTGTCCTTGAGCGCGGCACCCATGTAGTCCATCCAGATCGGCAGCGCCACCGTGCCGCCGAACTCGCGGCGGCCAAGGCTTTCCGGCTGGTCGAAGCCGGTCCAGACCGTGGTCACGTAGTCGGCGTTGTAGCCGCTGAACCAGGCATCCTTGGATTCGTTGGTGGTACCGGTCTTGCCCGCCAGGTCGCTGCGGCCCAGGGCCAGGGCGCGGCGGCCGGTGCCGAGCTTGATCACGTCCTCGAGCATGCTGTTGAGGATGTAGGTGGTGCGCCCGTCGACGATACGCTCGGCGACCGCCGGTGCCTGGGCGGCAGGCGCCGGTCCTTCGCTGGTGCCATTGATGGTGAAGGTCGAATGGCTCGGTGCGGCGATACCGCTGCTGGCCGCCATGCCGGTGGGTACGCTCGGCGGGTTGGCGACGAACAGGGTCTCGCCGTTGCGGCTTTCGATCTTGTCGATCAGGTATGGCGTGATCTTGTAGCCGCCGTTGGCAAAGGTGCTCCAGCCGGTGGCGATTTCCATCGGCGTCAGGGTCGCGGTACCCAGGGCCAGGGACAGGTTGCGCGGCAGGTCCTGCTTGTTGAAGCCGAACCGGGCGATGTAGTCGATGGTCTTGTCGACGCCCAGGCTCTGCAGCAGGCGGATCGAGACCAGGTTGCGCGACTTGTACAGCGCTTCGCGCAGGCGGATCGGGCCGAGGAAGGTGTTGGTGTCGTTCTTCGGCCGCCAGACCTTGTCCAGGTATTCGTCGACGAACACGATCGGCGCGTCGTTGACCAGGCTGGCCGGGGTGTAGCCGTTGTCCAGGGCTGCGCTGTAGATGAACGGCTTGAAGCTCGAACCCGGCTGGCGCTTGGCCTGCATGGCGCGGTTGTAGTTGCTCTGCTCGAAGGCGAAGCCGCCGACCAGGGCGCGAATGGCGCCGTTCTGCGGGTCGAGCGAGACCAGTGCGCTCTGGGCGGCCGGGATCTGGCTGAACTTGAGGCTGTTGTCGGCCTGGCGCTGCACGCGGATCAGGTCGCCGACCTGGGCGACGTCGGCAGGTTGTTTCGGTGCCGCGCCGATGCTGTTGGTGTTCAGGTAGGGGCGGGCCCACTTCATGGTGTCCCAGGCCACGCTCTCGATGCCGTTGCGGGTCAATACGTGCAGGGCGTTCTTGTCCACCTGGGTAACGATCGCCGGCTCAAGCCCGCTGATGGTGCGCTGCTTGCTCAGCTCGAGGTTCCAGGCCTCGCGGGTCTTGCCCGGCAGGCGCGACTCGGGGCTGCGGTAGCCGTGGCGCTGGTCGTAGGTGATCAGACCTTCCTGAACCGCATGGTTGGCCAGTTCCTGCAGGTTGCTCGGCACCGTGGTGGTGACGCGGAAACCTTCGGTGTAGGCGTCGCTGCCGTAGCGGCCGACCATTTCGGCGCGGGCCATCTCGGCGATGTACGGCGCGTTCACTTCCGGTGTCGGCACGTGGTAGCTGGCGTTCATCGGCTCGGCGAGAGCGGCCTGGTAGGCGGCCTCGTCGATCTTGCCCAGCTTGTACATGCGGCCGAGGATCCAGTCGCGGCGCTCCTTGGCCCGTACCGGGTTGGCCAGCGGGTTGAAGCGCGACGGTGCCTTGGGCAGGCCGGCGATCGTGGCCATCTGGGCCAGGCTGATGTCGCGGATCGACTTGCCGTAATAAACCTGCGATGCGGCTTCGATACCGTAGGCACGGTTACCGAGGTAGATCTTGTTCACGTACAGCTCGAGGATTTCGTCCTTGGTCAGTTGCCGCTCGATCTGCAGGGCCAGAAGAATTTCATTGGTCTTGCGCGAGAAGCTACGCTCACTGGACAGGAAGAAGTTCTTCGCCACCTGCATGGTGATGGTGCTGCCGCCGGACTGGATATGGCCGCTCTTGACCAGTTGGGTCGCGGCGCGCATCAGGCTGCTGGGGTCGACGCCATAGTGGTTGGCGAAGTTGTCGTCTTCGGCACTGAGCAGGGCGTTGATGAAGTTCGGGGGGATGTCGGCGAAGCGAATGGGAGAGCGACGCATTTCACCAAATTCGGCTATCAGCTTGCCATCACTGGTGTAGACCCGCAGTGGAATCTGCAACTGGATGCTTCGCAGGGCCTCCACGGACGGCAGGCCCGGACTAAGATAGAGAAACGCGCCGCTCAGGACGAGCAGCAGCCCGCAGAATATGGCGACGAAAGACCACCCGAAAAACTTCAGCAGACGAATCAAGGCTTGTGGATTTCCAGATAAAAGAATGAGTTGGGCGTCAGGCTAGATTCACGGCAAGCGCTGGTTCGACGACTCGGAGAAAAGCGTGGGGCATTATAAGCATTTTTGGCCTTGAGCGTCATTTGCGCTTATGTCAAGACTGCTATTAAATGCCCTTCATCATAAAGGGTCCGTAAGTCGCGGATAGTAATAGGGAATCGGTAGTGCTTGGACTCTTCGGCAAAAAAGCGCATTCGCTCCTGGGCATAGACATCAGTTCCACCTCGGTCAAGCTCCTTGAATTGAGCCGCTCGGGCAATCGATATCGGGTCGAGTCCTATGCCGTGGAACCGCTGCCGCCCAATGCCGTGGTCGAGAAGAACATTGCCGAACTCGAAGGCGTCGGCCAGGCCCTGACGCGAGTGCTGCTCAAGGCCCGGACCAGTGCACGCGAAGCCGCGGTGGCGGTGGCCGGTTCCGCGGTCATCACCAAGACCATCGAAATGGATGCCGGGCTCTCCGATGACGACATGGAGAGCCAGCTCAAGATCGAAGCCGACCAGTACATTCCCTATCCGCTGGAGGAAGTCGCCATCGACTTCGAGGTCCAGGGGTATTCGGCGCGCAACCCCGAGCGGGTCGAGGTGCTGTTGGCCGCCTGTCGGAAAGAAAATGTCGAGGTGCGCGAGGCGGCCCTCGGCCTGGCCGGGCTCGATGCCCGGGTGGTCGATGTCGAGGCTTATGCGCTGGAGCGCTCCTTTGGCCTGCTGGCGTCCCAGTTGGCCATCGACCACGACAAGCTGACGGTCGCGGTGGTCGATATCGGTGCGACCATGACCACCCTCAGCGTCCTGCATAACGGGCGGATCATCTATACCCGCGAGCAATTGTTCGGCGGACGCCAGCTTACCGAGGAAATCCAGCGGCGCTATGGCCTTTCCAACGAGGAGGCGGGGCTGGCGAAGAAGCAGGGCGGCCTGCCCGACGATTATGTCGTCGAGGTCCTGCAGCCGTTCAAGGATGCTCTGGTCCAGCAGGTGTCGCGCTCCCTGCAGTTCTTCTTCGCCTCGGGCCAGTACAACGATGTCGACTACATCCTGCTGGCCGGCGGCACCGCCTCCATTGCCGGGCTCGATCACCTGATCCAGCAGCGGCTGGGCACGCCGACCATGGTCGCCAACCCTTTCGCCGACATGGCGTTGAGCAGCAAGGTCAATGCCGGGGCACTGGCCAGCGATGCGCCAGCCCTGATGATCGCCTGTGGCCTGGCGTTGAGGAGTTTTGACTGATGGCGCGGATCAACCTTCTGCCCTGGCGTGAACAACTGCGTGAAGAGCGACGCAAACGCTTCCTGACGGCCTTGGTCGGAGTGCTGGTGATTTCGGTCGGTATCGTCCTGATCGCCGACCAGTACATCAGCCATTCCATCGATCACCAGGTTGCACGCAATGCCTATGTGAGCAAGGAAATCGCCCAGCTCGACTCGCGGATCAAGCAGATCAGCGACTTGAAAGCCCGTCGCCAGCAGTTGATCGAACGCATGAAGATCATCCAGGACCTGCAGGGCAACCGCTCGATCAGTGGGCGGATCTTCGATCAACTGACGCGGACTCTGCCCGATGGCGTGTATTTCACGGACGTGAAAATGACCGGTAAAACCATCGCGATCACCGGTGCGGCGGAGTCCAACAACCGTGTCTCGGACCTGATGCGCAATCTCGATGCCTCCGACTGGCTCGAGGCCCCCAGCCTGACCGAGGTCAAGGCGACCACCAGTGGCACGGTGGATCAGGCCAACGTCTTCCAGCTGAGCGTGCGCCAGACCCAGCCTCCGGTTTCGGGGGTCGCCAAATGAATATTTCCGAACGGCTGGAGAGCCTGCGCAAGATCGACATCGCCGATCTCGACATGCAGAACATCGGCTCCTGGCCGGCTGCGGTCAAGGTGTTCTGTGGGGTGATTGTCGCGGTGTTGGTGCTGGCGTTGGGCTACGTGGTTTATATCCAGGACCTGACCGGGCAACTGGACCAGCAGCGGGCCAGCGAGGTCACTCTCAAGGAGCAGTTCGCGACCAAGGCGCACCTGGCGGCGAACCTCGAGGCCTATACCCAGCAGATGCTCGACATGGAGGCCTCCTTCGGCGCACTGCTCAAGCAACTGCCCAGCGACACCGAAGTGCCGGGGCTGCTGGAAGACATCACGCGTACCGGGCTCGGCAGCGGGCTGGAGTTCGAGGAGATCAAGCTGTTGCCGGAAGTGGCGCAGCAGTTCTATATCGAGCTGCCGATCCAGATCACTGTCACCGGCGCCTATCACGACCTGGCCACCTTCGTCAGCGGTGTGGCCAGCCTGCCGCGCATCGTCACCCTGCATGACTTCGAGATCAGGCCGGTGACCGAGGGCAACGGCAACAAGCTGCGCATGAACATTCTAGCCAAGACCTATCGCTACAACGACAAGGGGCTGCAGAAATGATCGGCTTGCGCGGGTTGTGCGTGGGGTTGCTGACCCTGTTGCTGGCCGGTTGTGGCGGTGGCAATGACTTCAGCGACCTGGATGCCTACATGCGCGAGGTGCGCGCGCGGCCGGCCGGCAACATCGAGCCGACGCCCAAGTTCCAGTCCTACGAAACGTTCACCTACAGCGCGGCGTCGCTGCGCAGTCCGTTCCAGCCGCCGGTCAAGATCGACCTGGTGAATCGCCAGAAGGGCTCGCGCGAGGTCAAGCCGGATCCGAACCGGACCAAACAATTCCTCGAAGGCTTCAACATCGAGCAGTTCGAGATGGTGGGCACCCTTTCCAACGCCAGCGGTACCTACGCCCTGTTGCGCGGGGCCGGTGGTGTTCATCGATTGAAGGTGGGCGATTACCTGGGCCGCAACGAGGGCCGTATCGTGGCCATCACCGATTCCCAGGTCGAAGTGATCGAGATCGTTCCGGACGGCGAAGGCGGCTGGCTGGAACGACCTCGCACCATCCCCTTGAAAGAGCACTCATAGTGGAACTCGATATGAACAGGATCCTTTGCGCCCTCGGCCTTTCGCTATGGATGGCGCTGGTGTCGCCGATGGTGTTCGCTGCCAATCTCAAGACCCTCGACGTGGCGGCGCTGCCTGGGGATCGGGTCGAGATCAAGCTGGCCTTCGACAGCGCCCCCCGGCTCCGCACGGCTATACCACCGAGCAGCCGGCGCGGATTGCCCTGGACCTGACCGGGGTGGCCAGCCAGCTGACCGCCCGGACTCGCGACCTGGGCGTGGGCAACGCGCGCAGTGTGACCGTGGTCGAGGCCAAGGATCGCACCCGGCTGATCATCAACCTGACCAAACTGGCGCCCTACAGCACCCGGATCGATGGCAACAACCTGTTCGTGGTGGTCGGCCAGGGCACGGCGCCCGCGGTTGCCAGCCCGGCGGCCGGCAGCCGGCCGGTGGCTGCCGCCGCGCAACCGGCGCGGGTGGCGCCCAAGGCCTATGCGCCGGTGGGCAAGGCCATTCGCAGCGTCGACTTCCAGCGTGGCGAGCAGGGCGAAGGCAATGTGGTCATCGAGCTTTCCGATCCTTCCATCAGCCCGGATATCCAGGAAAAGGGCGGCAAGATCAGCGTGGACTTCCCGCGCACCCAATTGCCGGAGTCCCTGCGCGTGCGCCTGGACGTGAAGGACTTCGCCACGCCGGTGCAGTACGTCAATGCCACGGCTGGCGCCGACCGCGCGAGCATTTCCATCGAGCCGGGCGGTGCCTTCGATTATTCGACCTACCAGACCGACAACAAGCTGACCATCAGTGTCCGTCCGCTGACCGTCGATGACATTCAGCGACGCAACGCCGAGCGTTTTGTCTACAGCGGCGAAAAGCTTTCGCTGAACTTCCAGGACATCGACGTCCGTTCGGTGCTGCAACTGATCGCCGACTTCACCAACCTGAACCTGGTGGCCAGCGACACGGTGCAGGGCGGGATCACCCTGCGCCTGCAGAACGTGCCGTGGGACCAGGCGCTGGACCTGGTGCTCAAGACCAAGGGCCTGGACAAGCGCAAGATCGGCAACGTACTGCTGGTAGCGCCGGCGGACGAGATCGCCGCGCGTGAGCGCCAGGAACTCGAGTCGCAGAAGCAGATCGCCGAACTGGCGCCGCTGCGCCGCGAGCTGCTGCAGGTCAACTATGCCAAGGCCGCGGATATCGCCAAGCTGTTCCAGTCGGTGACCAGCGCCGAGAGCAAGGGCGACGAGCGTGGCTCGATCACCGTGGACGAGCGTACCAACAACATCATTGCCTACCAGACCCAGGAGCGCCTTGACGAATTGCGGCGGATCGTTGCGCAGTTGGACATCCCGGTGCGCCAGGTGATGATCGAGGCGCGTATCGTCGAAGCCAACGTCGGCTACGACAAGCAACTGGGTGCTCGCTGGGGCGGCAGCATTTCCGGTGGCAACTGGAAGACCAATGGCGGTTCGCCGACCCTGAGCCGGCTGACCGGCCAGAGCGCCAGCACGCCGTTCGTCGACCTGGGAGCGACTTCGGCGACCTCCGGTATCGGTATCGGCTTCGTCACCGACAACACCATTCTCGACCTGGAACTGAGCGCGATGGAGAAGACCGGCAACGGTGAAGTCGTGTCGCAGCCCAAGGTGGTCACGTCCGACAAGGAAACCGCGAAGATCCTCAAGGGCACGGAAATCCCGTACCAGGAATCGAGTTCCAGCGGTGCCACCTCGGTGTCCTTCAAGGAGGCGTCGCTGTCGCTGGAGGTCACGCCGCAGATCACTCCGGACAACCGGATCATCATGGAAGTGAAGGTCACCAAGGATGAGCCGGACTACCAGAACGTGCTCAACAACGTACCGCCGATCAAGAAGAACGAAGTCAACGCCAAGGTGCTGGTCAACGACGGTGAGACCGTGGTGATCGGCGGCGTATTCTCCAATACTCAGAGCAAAACCGAAGAGAAGGTGCCATTTCTGGGCGATGTGCCGTATGTTGGGCGCCTTTTCCGTCGGGACATCGTCTCGGAAGCAAAATCCGAGCTGCTGGTATTCCTGACTCCGCGTATCATGAATAACCAGGCGATTGCTGTGAGTCGTTGATTCTGTGCGAAATTTGATTCTTGTTGGGCCTATGGGTGCTGGAAAGAGCACCATAGGTCGTTTGCTGGCCAAAGAGTTGCGTCTGCCGTTCAAGGATTCCGACAAGGAAATTGAATTGCGCACCGGCGCGAATATCCCGTGGATCTTCGACAAGGAAGGCGAGCCAGGCTTCCGTGATCGCGAACAGGCCATGATCGCCGAGTTGTGTGCCAGCGATGGCGTGGTGCTGGCGACAGGCGGTGGCGCGGTGATGCGCGATGAAAACCGCCAGGCACTGCATGCCGGCGGCCGGGTGGTCTACCTGCATGCCTCGGTGGAGCAGCAGGTCGGGCGTACCGCCCGCGACCGCAACCGGCCGTTGCTGCGTACCGCCGACCCGGCGAAGACCCTGCGCGACCTGCTGGCGATCCGTGACCCGCTGTATCGGGAAATCGCCGATCTGGTGGTGGAAACCGATGAGCGGCCACCACGTATGGTCGTACTGGACATCCTGGAGCGCTTGCAGCAGCTACCTCCCCGTTAAAGCAGGCGAGGAAATGCGCTATTCTCGACGCCCGCCATGCCCGCCCGCGGTCATGGCTCAAGGCCATCGGGCCGCGCCGGAAACGGACGCCGCCAACAATCGTTAATCCTGGGACTGGACGCCCGCGTCCATCTTCACTGTGGGGACACATGCAGACACTTAAGGTCGATCTTGGCGAGCGTAGCTACCCGATTCATATTGGCGAGGGGTTGCTGGACCAGCCCGAGCTACTGACGCCGTACATTGCCGGTCGGCAAGTCGCAATCGTCTCCAACGAAACCGTCGCGCCGCTCTATCTCGAGCGCCTGACTCGCAGCCTGGCGGCCTATTCGGTGATCTCGGTGGTGCTGCCCGACGGCGAAGCCTTCAAGAACTGGGAAACCCTGCAACTGATCTTCGACGGCCTGCTGAAAGCCCGTCACGATCGCCGCACCACCCTCATCGCCCTGGGTGGCGGGGTAATCGGTGACATGGCCGGTTTCGCCGCGGCCTGTTATCAGCGCGGGGTGGACTTTATCCAGGTTCCGACTACCTTGTTGTCGCAGGTCGATTCGTCGGTGGGCGGCAAGACCGGTATCAACCATCCGCTGGGCAAGAACATGGTGGGTGCGTTCTATCAGCCGAATGCGGTGCTGATCGATACCGCGAGCCTCAGGACGTTGCCGGCCCGGGAACTGTCGGCGGGCCTGGCGGAGGTCATCAAGTACGGGCTCATCTGCGACGAGCCATTCCTGACCTGGCTGGAGGAGCATGTCGATGCCCTGCGTAGCCTGGACCAGGCGGCCCTGACCGTGGCCATCGAGCGTTCCTGCGCGGCCAAGGCGGCCGTGGTCGGTGCCGATGAGCGCGAGTCCGGCGTGCGTGCCACGCTCAACCTCGGGCACACCTTTGGCCATGCCATCGAAACCCACATGGGCTATGGCGTCTGGCTGCACGGTGAAGCGGTGGCGGCGGGCACGGTCATGGCGCTGGAAATGTCGGCGCGCCTGGGCTGGATCACCGAGGCCGAGCGCGATCGCGTTATTCGCCTGTTCCAGCGCGCAGGCTTGCCGGTCATTCCCCCGGAGGAAATGACCGAAGCCGATTTTCTCGAACACATGGCAGTTGACAAGAAAGTGATCGACGGTCGCATGCGCCTGGTGCTGTTGCGCCGCATGGGCGAAGCCGTAGTGACCGACGATTATCCGAAAGAGGTTCTACAGGCCACGCTGGGGGCGGACTACCGCGCCTTGGCTCAGCTTAAAGGTTGATTAGATTCCGATGACTAGTTTGCATGCCGACGAGGCTTTCCTCGGCCATTATCAGTTGAGTCACGATCCTTTCGCTCCACGGGTGCCTGGCTTCAAGTTTTTCCCGGCCCAGCGCAAGCCGGTGCTGGGGCAGTTGCATCACCTGGCGCGCTACAGCCAGTTGCTGCTGGTGGTGACCGGCCCGCTGGGCAGCGGCAAGACCCTGCTGCGCCAGGCGCTGGTGGCCAGCACCAACAAGCAGTCGGTGCAGAGCGTGGTGGTTTCCGCCCGTGGAGCCGGCGATGCGGCTGGTGTGCTGTACCAGATCGCCCAGGCCCTGAACGTGGCCGAAGCCGACGTATCCTCGATCCTGGCGCAGGTGGTGCAGCTGGCGCTCACCGGCCAGGAGGTCTATCTGCTGGTCGATGATGCCGAGCAACTGGACGATTCGGCGATCGAGGCGTTGCTGGCCCTGGCCGCTGGTGCGCCGGAAGGCCGGCCACATGTCTTCCTGTTTGGCGAGTCGTCGCTGATTGCCGCCCTGGAGCCGCACAGTGCGCAGGAAGAGCGTTTTCATGTGATCGAGCTGCAACCCTACACGGAAGAGGAAACGCGCGAATACCTGGCCCAGCGCCTGGAAGGTGCGGGACAGGGGATAGAACTTTTTTCCGCTGAGCAGATCACTGAGATTCACGAAAGCGCCGAAGGCTGGCCTGGCAACATCAACCAGGTGGCCCGCGACGCAATGATCGAAGCCATGATTGCCAGCCGCTCCGCGGTCAAGCGACCAAGTATGGGGTTCAAGATGTCAAAGAAATACGTGTTGGCGTTGTCCGGCGTGGTGGTGGTCGCGATCGCTGCGGCCTGGATGAGTTCTGGTCGCAGCAAGGCGCCGGTAACCGCCGGCGCGCCGAGCGAGCAGGCCCAGCTGCCGTTGGGACAGGCGCCGAAGCCGGGCAGTGGTCCGTCGGTCGAATTCGCCGGCAATTCGCAACCGATGCCGCTGCCGTTGGTCGGCCAGTCGCAGCCGGTGATGCGCGGCCCGTTGGCCGAAGCGGCCGGTGGCATGCCGGAAGGCGACGACGGCGGTGCTCCGGCGGTGGAGGGTGGCGTAGCGCAGCCTCCAACGGTGACCACGACCGCGCCACCGCTGGGCGTGCCGGCAGGTCCTGCGCCGACCCCGGCTCGTCCGACGCCGGCGCCCACCCAGGTGGCCACGGCCAAGCCGGCCGCTCCAGCCGCCAAGCCTGCGCAGACGCCCGTACCGGTACCGGCCGCCAAGCCGGTGGCCAAGGCCGAGAAACCGGTCGAGAAGCCCGTTGCGGCAGCGGCCAAGCCGGCTGCCGGCAGTAGCTGGTATGCAGGCCAGGCTCCGGGCCACTACGTGGTGCAGATCCTGGGCACCAGCTCCGAAGCCACTGCCCAGAACTTCATCAAGGAGCAGGGCGGCGAGTACCGTTATTTCAAGAAAGTGCTCAACGGCAAGCCGCTTTATGTGATCACCTATGGTAGTTTCGCCAGCCGCGATGCAGCGGTAAGCGCTATCAAGGCCTTGCCAGCGAAGGTTCAGGCTGGTAAACCTTGGCCTCGCACTGTCGCCAGCGTCCAACAGGACCTCGCCACAACTCGCTGATGATTCGGCGGCCTTACCCAGGTCGCCTTTCCAGCACCTCAAAATTTCCACCTCGGCGCGCAGCCCGCAAAGCTGCGTGCCTTGTGGTGTCTGCGTCACGGTAGATTTGAGTCGTAGCGGTCAAAATTCAAAAAATCTTTGACTAGCACGAAAGATCGTTTTAAACCTTTCATAAATGCGACACGAATTTTCGACATTTCGTCTCTAAATTTGTGGGCGTCTGTGTCGGTGTGTACAATGACCTCCCTTTTGCCCCTACAAAGTCGGCGTACGTTCGGCGTGGATGGTAAGCGGTTGAATTGAAAAGAAATTTGCCTCGTTGAGAGGCAGCCTGGTGAGAAAGTGTCTATGAAAGCAGGTCTGTACCAACCAGATGAATTCAAGGATAACTGCGGTTTCGGCCTGATTGCCCACATGCAAGGCGAACCCAGTCATCACCTGTTGCAGACGGCCATCGAGGCCCTGACCTGCATGACCCACCGTGGTGGGATCAACGCCGATGGCAAGACCGGTGACGGTTGCGGCCTTCTGATCCAGAAGCCCGACCAGTTCCTGCGTGCTGTCGCAAAATCGCAATTCGGTAGCGATCTGCCCAAGCAATATGCGGTGGGCATGGTGTTCTTCAACCAGGACCCGGTCAAAGCCGAAGCCGCGCGCGAAAACATGAATCGCGAAATCCTCGCGGCCGGCCTGCAACTGGTGGGCTGGCGCAAGGTGCCGATCGATACCAGTGTCCTCGGCCGCCTGGCCCTTGAGCGCCTGCCGCAGATCGAGCAGGTATTCATCGGCGGTGAAGGCCTGAGCGACCAGGCGTTCGCCATCAAGCTGTTCAGCGCCCGTCGTCGTTCGTCGGTGGCCAACGCCGCCGATACCGATCACTACATCTGCAGCTTTTCCCACAAGACCATCATCTACAAGGGCCTGATGATGCCGGCGGATCTCGCCGCCTTCTATCCGGACCTCGGCGACCCGACGCTCAAGACCGCGATCTGCGTGTTCCATCAGCGTTTCTCGACCAACACCCTGCCGAAATGGCCGCTGGCGCAACCGTTCCGCTTCCTGGCGCACAACGGCGAGATCAACACCATCACCGGCAACCGCAACTGGGCCCTGGCCCGTCGCACCAAGTTCGCCAACGACCTGATCCCCGATCTCGACGAGTTGGGCCCGCTGGTCAACCGTGTCGGCTCCGACTCTTCGAGCATGGACAACATGCTGGAGCTGATGGTGACCGGCGGTATCGACCTGTTCCGCGGCGTGCGCATGCTGATTCCGCCAGCGTGGCAGAACGTCGAGACCATGGACGCCGACCTGCGTGCGTTCTACGAATTCAACTCCATGCACATGGAGCCCTGGGACGGCCCGGCGGGCGTCGTGATGACCGAAGGTCGCCACGCGGTCTGCCTGCTCGACCGTAACGGCCTGCGCCCGGCGCGCTGGGTCACCACCAAGAACGGCTACATCACCCTGGCGTCGGAAATCGGCGTGTGGAACTACCAGCCGGAAGACGTCATCGCCAAGGGCCGCGTCGGCCCGGGGCAGATCTTTGCCGTGGACACCGAGACCGGGCAGATCCTCGACACCGATTCGATCGACAACCGCCTGAAGTCGCGCCACCCGTACAAGCAATGGCTGCGCAAGCACGCCCTGCGGATCCAGGCGACCATGGAGGACAACGACCATGGTTCGGCGTTCTACAACGTCGAGCAGCTCAAGCAGTACATGAAGATGTACCAGGTCACCTTCGAGGAGCGTGACCAGGTGCTGCGCCCGTTGGGCGAGCAGGGCTACGAAGCGGTCGGCTCGATGGGCGACGACACGCCGATGGCCGTGCTGTCCCAGCGTGTGCGCACGCCGTACGATTACTTCCGCCAGCAGTTCGCCCAGGTGACCAACCCGCCGATCGACCCGCTGCGCGAAGCGATCGTCATGTCGCTGGAGATCTGCCTCGGTGCCGAGCGCAATATCTTCGAAGAGTCGCCGGAACACGCCTCGCGGGTGATCCTCAGCTCGCCGGTGATTTCGCCGGCCAAGTGGCGCTCGCTGATGAACCTTGAACGTCCGGGCTTCGAGCGCCAGATCATCGACCTGAACTACGAGGAGAGCGTCGGCCTGGAAGCGGCCGTGCGCAACATCGCCGACCAGGCCGAGGAAGCCGTGCGTGCCGGGCGTACCCAGATCGTCCTCAGCGACCGTCATATCGCCCCGGGCAAGCTGCCGGTGCACGCGTCCCTGGCCACCGGTGCGGTGCACCATCGCCTGACCGAGAAGGGCCTGCGCTGCGACAGCAACATCCTGGTCGAAACCGCCACCGCCCGTGACCCGCATCACTTCGCGGTGCTGATCGGTTTCGGTGCCTCGGCGGTCTATCCGTTCCTGGCCTACGAAGTGCTGGGTGACCTGATCCGCACCGGCGAAGTGCTGGGCGATCTCTACGAAGTCTTCAAGAACTATCGCAAGGGCATCACCAAGGGCCTGCTCAAGATCCTCTCGAAGATGGGCATTTCGACCATCGCCTCGTACCGTGGCGCGCAGTTGTTCGAAGCCATCGGCCTGTCCGAGGAAGTGGTCAACCTGAGCTTCCGTGGCGTGCCGAGCCGGATCAAGGGCGCCCGTTTCGTCGACCTCGAAGCCGAGCAGAAGCTGCTGGCCGCCGAAGCCTGGAGCGCACGCAAGCCGATCCAGCAGGGCGGCCTGCTGAAGTTCGTCTACGGCGGCGAATACCACGCCTACAACCCGGATGTGGTCAATACCCTGCAGGCTGCCGTGCAGCAGGGCGACTACGCCAAGTTCAAGGAATACACCGCGCTGGTGGACAACCGTCCGGTGTCGATGATCCGCGACCTGCTCAAGGTCAGGACCCTCGACCAGCCGCTGAGCCTCGACGAGGTCGAGCCGCTGGAGGCGATCCTCAAGCGCTTCGACTCGGCGGGTATCTCCCTCGGTGCCCTGTCGCCGGAGGCCCACGAAGCTCTGGCCGAGGCGATGAACCGCCTCGGCGCACGCTCCAACTCGGGTGAGGGCGGCGAAGATCCATCGCGCTACGGCACCATCAAGAGCTCGAAGATCAAGCAGGTGGCGACCGGCCGTTTCGGCGTGACCCCGGAATACCTGGTCAACGCCGAAGTGCTGCAGATCAAGGTGGCCCAGGGCGCCAAGCCCGGTGAGGGCGGCCAACTGCCTGGCGGCAAGGTCAACGGCCTGATCGCCAAGCTGCGTTATGCGGTACCGGGCGTGACCCTGATCTCGCCTCCGCCGCACCATGACATCTACTCGATCGAAGACCTGTCGCAGCTGATTTTCGACCTCAAGCAGGTCAACCCGCAGGCGCTGGTCTCGGTGAAACTGGTGGCGGAAGCCGGCGTCGGCACCATCGCCGCCGGTGTGGCGAAGGCCTATGCCGACCTGATCACCATCTCCGGCTATGACGGCGGTACCGGTGCTTCGCCACTGACCTCGATCAAGTACGCGGGCGCACCATGGGAACTCGGCCTGGCCGAAACCCACCAGACCCTGCGCGGCAACGACCTGCGCGGCAAGGTCCGGGTGCAGACCGACGGCGGCCTGAAAACCGGCCTCGACGTGATCAAGGCGGCCATCCTCGGGGCCGAGAGCTTCGGCTTCGGCACCGCGCCGATGATCGCCCTGGGTTGCAAGTACCTGCGTATCTGCCACCTGAACAACTGCGCCACCGGCGTGGCGACCCAGAACGACAAGCTGCGCAAGGACCACTACATCGGTACCGTCGACATGGTGGTGAATTTCTTCACCTACGTCGCCGAGGAGACCCGTGAGTGGCTGGCGAAGCTGGGCGTGCGCAGCCTCGAGGAACTGATCGGGCGTACCGACCTGCTGGACGTCATCGAAGGCCAGACCGCCAAGCAGCACCACCTGGACCTGACCCCGCTGCTGGGCAGCGATCATGTGCCGGCGGACAAGCCGCAGTTCTGCCAGGTCGACCGCAACCCGCCATTCGACCAGGGCCTGCTGGCCGAGAAGATGGTGGAAATGGCCCGGCCTGCGATCAACGACCTGAGCGGTGCCGAGTTCGACCTGGACATCTGCAACTGCGACCGTTCCATCGGTGCGCGGATCTCCGGCGAAATCGCCCGGGTCCACGGCAACCAGGGCATGGCCAAGGCGCCGATCACCTTCCGCTTCAAGGGCACGGCCGGGCAGAGCTTCGGCGTGTGGAACGCCGGTGGCCTGAACCTGTACCTCGAAGGCGACGCCAACGACTACGTCGGCAAGGGCATGACCGGCGGCAAGCTGGTGATCGTGCCGCCCAAGGGCAGCGCCTATCGCACCCAGGACAGTGCCATCGTCGGCAACACCTGCCTGTACGGCGCCACGGGCGGCAAGCTGTTCGCCGCCGGCACCGCGGGCGAGCGTTTCGCCGTGCGTAACTCCGGTGCCCACGCCGTGGTGGAAGGCACTGGCGACCACTGCTGCGAATACATGACCGGCGGTTTCGTCTGTGTACTGGGCAAGACCGGCTACAACTTCGGTTCGGGCATGACTGGCGGTTTCGCCTACGTGCTGGACCAGGACAATACCTTCGTCGACAAGGTGAACCACGAGCTGGTGGAAATCCAGCGGATCAGCGGTGAAGCGATGGAAGCCTATCGCAGCCACCTGCAGAACGTGCTGGACGAGTACGTCGAGGAGACCGACAGCGAATGGGGTCGTAACCTCGCCGAGAACCTGGATGACTTCCTGCGGCGCTTCTGGCTGGTCAAGCCGAAGGCAGCCAGCCTGAAGTCGCTGTTGTCCAGCACCCGTGCCAACCCGCAGTGATGCGCCTGAAGAGTTTGATGAGGTTTTTGTAATGGCTGAACGTCTGAGTAACGACTTCCAGTTCATCGATGTCGGGCGCAAGGATCCGAAGAAGAAACTGTTGCGTCAACGCAAGAAAGAGTTCGTGGAAATCTACGAGCCCTTCAAACCCCAGCAGTCGGCCGACCAGGCCCACCGCTGCCTGGGTTGCGGCAACCCGTACTGCGAATGGAAATGCCCGGTCCACAACTTCATCCCCAACTGGCTGAAGCTGGTGGCCGAAGGCAATATCCTGGCCGCGGCCGAGTTGTCCCACCAGACCAACACCCTGCCGGAAGTCTGCGGCCGGGTCTGCCCGCAGGATCGCCTGTGCGAGGGGGCCTGCACCCTCAACGACGGTTTCGGCGCGGTGACCATCGGTTCGGTGGAGAAGTACATCACCGATACCGCCTTCGCCATGGGCTGGCGTCCGGACATGTCCAAGGTCAAGCCGACCGGCAAGCGCGTCGCGATCATCGGTGCGGGCCCGGCGGGCCTGGGCTGCGCCGACGTGCTGGTGCGCGGCGGGGTGACCCCGGTGGTGTTCGACAAGAACCCGGAAATCGGTGGTCTGCTGACCTTCGGCATTCCCGAGTTCAAGCTGGAAAAGACCGTGCTGAGCAATCGTCGCGAAGTCTTCACCGGCATGGGCATCGAGTTCCGTCTCAACACCGAGGTGGGCAAGGACGTGACCATGGAGCAACTGCTCGCCGAGTACGATGCGGTCTTCATGGGCATGGGCACCTACACCTACATGAAGGGCGGCTTTGCCGGCGAGGACCTGCCAGGCGTGCATGACGCCCTGGACTTCCTGATCGCCAACGTCAACCGCAACCTGGGCTTCGAAAAGTCGCCGGAAGACTTCGTCGACATGAAGGGCAAGAAGGTCGTGGTACTCGGTGGTGGCGACACCGCGATGGACTGCAACCGCACCTCGATCCGCCAGGGCGCCAAGGCCGTGACCTGTGCCTACCGGCGTGACGAGGCGAACATGCCCGGCTCGCGCAAGGAGGTGAAGAACGCCAAGGAAGAAGGCGTGAAGTTCCTCTACAACCGCCAGCCGATCGCGATCGTCGGTGAAGACAAGGTCGAAGGTGTGAAGGTGGTCGAGACCCGTCTCGGCGAGCCGGATGCCCGTGGCCGTCGCAGCCCCGAGCCGATTCCGGGCTCCGAAGAGATCATTCCGGCCGACGCCGTGGTCATCGCCTTCGGTTTCCGTCCGAGCCCGGCACCCTGGTTCGAGCAGTTCGGTATCCAGACCGACAGCCAGGGCCGTGTGGTCGCTCCGGAAAAGGGCCAGTTCAAGCACCAGACCAGCAACCCGAAGATCTTCGCCGGTGGCGACATGGTGCGGGGTTCCGACCTGGTGGTAACGGCAATTTTCGAAGGCCGCAACGCCGCCGAGGGTATCCTCGACTACCTCGGTCTTTGATCCACACCGCGACAAATTGACCCGATAGACAAAAGGCACGGCTCTCGCCGTGCCTTTTGCGTTGAGCTCTGAGAAAATGCCCGCACTTTTTCTCCGGATGCCGACATGACTGCCCTGAAGAACGACCGTTTCCTGCGTGCCCTGCTCAAGCAACCCGTTGACGTCACTCCCGTATGGATGATGCGTCAGGCCGGTCGCTACCTGCCGGAATACCGCGCCAGTCGCGCCAAGGCCGGCGATTTCATGAGCTTGTGCATGAACCCGTCGTTCGCCTGCGAAGTCACCCTGCAGCCCCTGGACCGCTATCCGGGCCTGGATGCCGCGATCCTGTTTTCCGATATCCTGACCATCCCCGATGCCATGGGCCAGGGCCTGTATTTCGAAACCGGCGAGGGGCCGCGCTTCAGAAAGGTCATCGACAACCTGGCCGACATCGAGGCGCTGCCGATCCCCGATCCGCAGAAGGACCTGGGCTACGTCATGGACGCGGTGAGCACCATCCGCCGTGAACTCGACGGCCGGGTACCACTGATCGGCTTCTCGGGCAGCCCCTGGACCCTGGCGACCTACATGGTCGAAGGCGGTTCGTCGAAAGACTTCCGCAAGACCAAGGCCATGCTCTACGACAACCCGCAGGCCCTGCACCTGCTGCTGGACAAGCTGGCGCAGGCGGTCACCGCCTACCTCAACGGGCAGATCCTGGCCGGTGCCCAGGCGGTGCAGATCTTCGACACCTGGGGCGGCAGCCTGTCGGCGGCGGCCTACCAGGCGTTCTCCCTGGCCTACATGCGCAAGATCGTCAGCGGCCTGATCCGCGAGCACGAAGGGCGCAAGGTGCCGGTCATCCTGTTCACCAAGAACGGTGGCCTGTGGCTGGAAAGCATTGCCGAGGCCGGTGCCGACGCACTGGGCCTGGACTGGACCTGCGACCTGGGCGACGCCCGGCGCCGGGTCGGTGGCAAGGTCGCCCTGCAGGGCAACATGGACCCGACCGTGCTGTACGCCAAGCCCGAAGCCATCCGTGCCGAAGTGGCGCGGATCCTCGCCAGCTACGGCGAGGGCTCCGGCCATGTATTCAACCTGGGCCACGGTATCACCCCGGAAGTCGATCCGGAGCATGCCGGCGCTTTCATCAACGCCGTGCACGAGTTTTCCGCGCAGTATCACCGCTGAGTCTTCGGCGGCAGCCACGGCCCCTTTGACGGGGCCGTTGGTCTTTTTCTTTGTGTTCCGCTTTTTTCCCCTCGTAGTGTAAGAGTATTCCTATTTTTACCGTCTATTCCGGTCGTTTTCTGAAAGTTATTTCGAAGGCTGTTGTGCTCTCTGTCCTTGAAAATGAGACTTCTCGGGAAAAATAAATATTGCTGATGATTCGCTCTTCTGGCTCGGAATTTTCTTACAGCTAAAAAAATCAATGTTCGTAAAATCCACATCCGAGTTCTTACTGCGGAAGTTATAGCGGTATGGGATTCGGAGTTTTCTATTGCTACTCAAATGACTATCGATTGATGGGGCTTTCCCAGGGATAGGTATGTCCGCATCAAGGGTATTTCTCTACTCGAATTACATGGATACGAATACTTCAGTAATTCATTCCGGGATTGGAAACTATGATGAGAAAACGTTCGGGTTCGGTCGCAGCAGGTATGTCCTCGCTGGCCATGCTCACGGCTCTGGTCGCTTCGCAACAGGCTGCGGCTCACGGTTATCTGAGCAACCCACCGTCGCGGGCCTATGCCTGCCAGCAGGGGTTGAACAAGGACTGCGGAAACGCGCAATACGAGCCGCAAAGTGTCGGTGAGACCTTCAAGGGGTTTCCGGCAGGTAGTGGAGGTGGCCCCTTGCAGGGTCCCATCGACGGCAAGATCGCCAGCGGCGGTTCGGCCAGTTTCTCCGCGCTGGATGCCCAGAGCGCGACGCGTTGGAGCCTGAGCGAAATCAAGGACCGCGATATCGAGTTCACCTGGGACTACACGGCGGCACACCCGGCGACCAAGCACGAGTACTTCATCACTCGGGCCGGCTGGAACCCGAACCAGCCGCTGACCCGCGCCTCGTTCGACAGCGCGCCGTTCTGCGAAGTGGACGGGCGCAACGAGCTGCCGGTTTCCGGTGCCAGGCATGCCTGTTCCATTCCGTCGGACAGGACCGGCCAACACGTGATCCTCGGCATCTGGACCGTGGGCGATACCGCAGCGGCGTTCTACAACGTGGCGGATGTGAACATCCTCCCCGAAGCGGTCACCCCGGATGGCTGGCATACGGTCGGCAACATCACGCCGACTGCCACGGCCCTGCTGGTGGGCGACAAGGTCAAGGCGCGTGGTTTCGGCAATGAGGGTGAAATCAACGAACGGCGTGTCGAGATCGCCATCGCCACGGCCGAAGAGGGGCGTCCGGAGAACTGGTCGTTCAAGCTGGCCGAGCAGATCAACCGGACCCAGGAGCTGGTGCGTGCCGGTGTGCGCGATGACGAGGGCAAGATCAATCCGATCAAGGGGGCGAACAAGATCTTTGCCAGGGCCGAGAGTGGCGTCAAACGCTATGAATTGCAGATGGAGCTGCAGGAGGATGCTGCCGCCGAACTGCGTATCGCGACGCTGGGCAACGACCTGGTGCTGGACAAGGGGCGTCTCGCCTTGCCGGTACCGTTGCTCGGTAACCGCCTGATGAATGTCGAACTCACGGTGTTCAATGCCAACAACAAGGCTGTGGGCTCCATCACGCAACAGATCGAGGCCGGCTCTGTCAGCCTGAACGTGGATGTGCGCAGTGCCCCGGGCCCTCATCAGGTCAAGCTGGTGGGCGTGACGCCTGATGGCCGTACCACTCGCCAGGATCTGGTGGCCATCGAGCTGGGTGGCGAAGGTGTCGGCCAGGACTACGACTGGGTGTATCCGCGGGAAATTGCCAGCTATCGGCCGGGCACCACTGTACTGGTGGATGACACCGTCTACGAGTGCAAGCCGTTCCCGGATGGAGATTGGTGCAAGATCCCTAGCGAACATCACTACAAACCAGGTCACGGAACAAACTGGCAGGATGCCTGGATAGCCAAGTAACAGTCTCCGTCGGGACCTTGGATAACAAGTTGTCCAGGGTCCCGTCTGGGAGATGCTGGGTGTCAATGGATGAGCTGTTGTTGGGTAGGCAAGGAATCATCCACTCGTTGTTTTGTTTTTTATTTATGTGGGTTTCTGGTTGTCGTTAATTCATTGGTGTTCTTGAGCGGGCTTCATATAAGGATGTTTGATGCTCCCATCTATATAGGGATTGCATTATCTTGTTCAGTGTTTTTTTGGGGAACTTGTCCCTTACTTTTTTCGTTATTCGAATCCTTGCCGCTATTGGCAGTGGTTGCCGTGACGTTCATGGAATCATCCACTACCCATGGCGTATGCGCGGGTGAAGCGTCCTGTGTGGGTTTTGTCGTTTGCGCTGCCATTGGCGTATGGTGCCTGGTTGGCCTGGGATGAGTGGCTGTTTCGTCGCGATCTGCCGAGCACGCCGGTTGCCGCCGTGGTCAGTGCCGCCGTTGCCCCGGTAGCACCGCTCAACCATGCGGCGGTGGCCACGGTACTCGGCCTGCAGCCCCGTGATGCGTTGGCTCGCAGCGCCGAGCCGTTGCAGTTGCGGGCCAGTTTTGTCGCCAGTTCGGGGGCTTCCCGCGCGTTGCTGGCGGGCACCCAGGGGCAGCAGGTGTATCGGGTTGGGGACAGCCTGCCCGGCGGTAGCGTATTGCGCCGGATCGAAGCCGGGCGTGTGCTGCTCTGGCGCAACGGTCGCGAGGAACTGCTGGCGCTGGAGACGCCGGCTCGAAGGTCATTGTCGCCACTCGGCAATGCGACCCCGGCTGCCGGGACAACCTCCTCGCATCTGCGGCCAGTGCTTCGGGGAACCCCATGAGAGTCCCCAGAGTATTGGCCTCCTGGCGCCTGCTCGCCGGTGGCCTGCTGTTGTCGCTGATGCTGCCGACGGCGTTGGCCGAGGAGCCGCATTGGCAATTGGCGATGAACGATGCCGAACTGCGCGACGTGGTCCGGGAGATGTCATCGATCCTTGGCACCACGGTCGTGCTCGACCCGCGCGTCCAGGGGCGTATCACGGTGCTTTCGGAACAGGCGCTGGATCGCGAAGGGGTACGGCGGCTGTTCTACTCGGTGCTCGATGCGCACAACTTCACGGTGATCGATGAAGGCGACCGCATTCTCATCACGCCGGTGGCGGATGCCCGTACCCGGCCCAGCGATGCCGACAGCCACAGCGCCCAGGCCGGGCAGTTCGTCACCCAGGTGGTGGCCCTGAGCAACAGTACGGCCAGCGACATCGCCGCGCTGGTCCGGCCGCTGGTCTCGGTCAACGGTTATGTCGGTCCCTCGGCCTCGGCCAATGCCGTGGTGATCACCGACGGGGCCGGCAACGTCCGACGTATCGCCAGAATCGTCCGCGAGCTGGATGCCGGTCACAGGCACGCCCATGATGTGCTGTCTCTGCAGCACGGCCTGGCTGCCGACCTGGCGCGGGTGCTGGAGCAGTCCCTGGGCAAGCAGGGCGCCGAGTCGGGCAGCCAGGTGATTGCCGACACCCGCGGCAATCGGCTGTTGCTGATCGGTCCCCAGGCGGTGCGCAAGCGCCTCGTCGAGCTGGCGCGTTCGCTCGACACGCCGGTTCCGGCGGGCGCGGACAATGCCCGGGTGATCCGCCTGCGCTACAGCGACGCCAAGCAATTGGCCGATGTGCTGGATGCCATGGGGCAGGGGCTCGGTCAGGACGTGGCCGGTGTTTCCAGCCGGGACAACCCGGTGAACAAGGCGGTGGTCAAGGCCGACGAAAACCAGAACGCCCTGGTGCTGATCGCCGAGCCGAGCCAGGTCAGGACCCTGGAGGCCATCGTGCGCCAGCTCGACCAGCCGCGTTCCCAGGTGCTGATCCATGCGGCGATCGTCGAGATTTCCGGGGACATCAACGAGGCCATTGGCGTGCAATGGGGCGGCAAGGCCGGCAGTGCCCAGGGAGGCATTACCTTTGCCGGCGCCGGTGTCGTCCTGCCGGGCTTTGGTGGCGCTGACGCCAAGCTGCCCGATGGAGCCGTGCTGCGCGTCGGCAACGACCGTTTCGGCATGCTGGTTTCCGCCCTGGCGAGCAATGTGCGCAACAACGTGCTGTCCACCCCCAGCCTGCTGACCCTGGATAACCAGGAGGCGGAAATCCTGGTGGGGCAGAACGTGCCTTTCAAGAGCGGTTCCTACCAGACCTCCGGCACTGGTAACGACAAGCCCTATACCACGGTCACGCGCGAGGATATCGGCATCAAGCTGAAGATCCGGCCGCACATCAACGAAGGTTCGACCCTGCGCCTGCGGGTCGAGCAGGAGAACTCCGAGCTGGCGCCGAGCAGCGAGGTGACGGATGACCTGATCACCAACAAGCGGGCGCTCAAGAGCACCATCCTGGTCGATGACGGCGAGATCATCGTCATCGGTGGCCTGATCAAGGACAGCGTCCGCAACCAGGAAAGCGGCGTGCCGCTGTTGCGCAATATTCCCTACCTGGGGGCGCTGTTTCGCTGGAGCAGCGAAAAACATGAGAAGACCAACCTGATGGTGTTCCTGCGGCCGACCATCGTGCGTGGCAAGGAGGACCTGGTCGAGGCCAGCACCACCGGCTACAACCGTTTGCGCGAACTCAGCCGGCCTTCGGCGCGCCAGGGCAATTCGCTGCTGCTGCCGAGCGATCCGCAGCGCCTGTTCGATGGCGATGACAGCGCGGTCGACCTGCGTCGACAGCAGGCGGTGCCATGATCGGCCGGCTGCCGTTCGGCTTCGCCCGGCGTTTTGGCGTGCTGCTGGAGCTGCAGGGCGAAGGGGCGACCCTGCTGATCCGGGCAGACACGCCGTTGACCGCGCTGGCCGAGGCACGGCGCCAGCTCGGCCGGGATTGGCCCGTGCAGGAACTCGACGAGGCGGACTTCGCCGCCCGTCTGGCCGCCTGCTACAGCGATGGACAGAGTGCCGCCGAGCAGGTCGCCCAGGGCCTGGACGACGAGCTCGACCTGATCAGCCTGGCCGATAACCTGCCGCCCACCGCCGACCTGCTGGAACAGGAGGGCGACGCGCCGATCATCCGCCTGATCAATGCCCTGCTCAGCGAAGCGGTGCGGGAAAAGGCCTCGGATGTGCATCTGGAAACCTTCGAGCACAGTGTCTCGGTGCGCCTGCGGGTGGATGGTCAACTGCGCGAAGTGCTGCAGCCGCGGCGTGAGCTGGCCACCTTGCTGGTGTCGCGGATCAAGGTCATGGCGCGGCTGGATATCGCCGAGAAACGCGTGCCCCAGGATGGTCGGATCGCCCTGCGGCTGGCCGGGCATGAGGTCGATGTGCGGGTCTCCACCCTGCCTTCGGCCCATGGCGAACGAGTGGTGCTGCGCCTGCTCGACAAGCAGGCCGGACGCCTCGAACTGGCGCGGCTGGGCATGCCGGGCGAGACCCTGGAGCGGTTCCGGCGAATCCTCGGCAAACCCCACGGGATCTTCCTGGTCACGGGGCCGACCGGTTCGGGCAAGACCACCAGCCTCTACGCGGCGCTGAATCATCTCAACGACCGCACGCGCAATATCCTCACGGTCGAAGACCCGATCGAATACCACCTGCCCGGCATCGGCCAGACACCGGTCAACCCCAAGGTCGAGATGACCTTCGCCCGGGGGCTGCGGGCGATCCTGCGCCAGGACCCGGACGTAGTGATGGTCGGCGAGATCCGCGACCGGGAAACCGCAGCCATTGCCGTGCAGGCCTCGCTGACCGGACACCTGGTGCTGTCGACCCTGCACACCAATAGCGCAGCGGGGGCGGTGACCCGTCTGCTGGACATGGGCGTGGACGCCTACCTGCTCGCCTCATCGCTGGTCGGCGTGCTGGCCCAGCGGCTGGTACGCACCCTGTGTCCCGAGTGCAAGGCACCGGTACATGCCGATGCGGCCGCCTGCCAGCGTCTCGGGCTGGCGCCGCAGGCCGCGCCGAGGCTGTTCCGCGCCGTGGGCTGTCCGCGCTGCCAGCAGGGCTATCGTGGCCGTACCGGTATCTATGAGCTGATCGGCATCAACCAGGCCCTCGCGCAGATGATCCACAACGGCATCAGTGAACCGGAGCTGGCCCGCCAGGCCCGCTGCCTCGGCCCCAGCCTGTTCCAGGACGGGCAACGCCTGGTGCTGGAAGGGCACACCAGCCTCGATGAGCTGCTGCGCGTCACGCAGGAGGACTGAGGATGCCGACCTTCGACTATCAGGCCCAGGACGCCCATGGCCGCTCCTGCAAGGGCCAGCAGCAGGCCGAGAGTGCGCGGCATGCCCGGCAGTTGCTGCGTGAGCGTGGTTTGCTGCCGAGCGTACTGAAGCCGGTCCGGGAACGTTCCGGCGTGCTCGGCGGTCGGGGAGCCGGCCGCCGCCTGGGCGCTGCCGAACTGGCCTTGCTGACCCTGCAACTGTCGACCCTGGTCCAGGCCGGACTGCCGCTGGAAGAGGCCCTGCGGGCGGTGGCGGCGCAGAGCCGCAAGCGGCGTACCGCGAGCCTGCTGGCGGCGGTGCGCGATCGGGTCCTGGAGGGCTACGCACTGTCCTCGGCACTGGCCGGCTTCCCCGGAGCCTTTCCCGAACTGTTTCGCGCCAGCATCGCCGCGGGCGAGCGTTCCGGTCACCTGGGCCAGGTGCTGGAGCAACTGGCGCATTACACCGAGGCGCGTCAGCAGGCGCGGCAGAAGATCCAGCTGGCGCTGGTCTATCCGCTGGTCCTGCTGCTGGCATCGCTGGGCATCGTCGGCTTCCTGCTGGGTTTCGTGGTGCCGGACGTGGTGCGGATCTTCACCGACAGCGGCCGCGAGCTGCCGCTGCTGACCCGTGGGTTGATCAGTCTGAGCGAGGGCCTGCGCGACTATTTCTGGCTGCTGTTGCCGGGAGTGCTCGGTCTGGTCCTGCCGCTGCGCGGTGCCTGGCGGCAGCCGGCCCTGCGCCTGTGCTGGCACGCCTGGCTGCTGCGCGCGCCACTGGCCGGCGGCGTGCTGCGGGCCGTGGAAGCGGCGCGTTTCGCCAGCACCCTGGCGATTCTCGGCAGGAGCGCGGTGCCCCTGGTGGATGCCCTGGAGATCTCGGCCGCGGTGATCGGCAACCTGGCGATCCGCGCGCGCATGCGCGAGGTCGCCCGCTCGGTACGCGAGGGCGGCAGCCTGACCCGGGCCCTGGAGCACAGCGGCGACATCCCGCCGCTGATGCTGCACATGATCGCCAGTGGCGAACGCGCCGGCGAACTGGACAGCATGCTGGCGCGTGCCGCCGAGCAACAGGAGAAAACCCTGGCGGCCCGAATCGCGCTGGTCGTGAGCCTCTTCGAGCCGGCCATGCTGGTGGCGATGGGCGGCATCGTGCTGCTGATCGTCATGGCCATCCTGCTGCCGATCCTCAGTCTCAACCAAACGGTGAATTGATTCATGAAAACCTCCGCATCCTTTCGGCAACATGGCTTTACCCTGATCGAGATCATGGTCGTGGTGGTCATCATCGGCGTGCTGGGCGCGCTGGTGGTGCCACAGTTCATGGGGCGCACGGACCAGGCCAAGGTCACGGCGGCGCGCACCGATATCCAGGCCATCGGTACGGCATTGGAGATGTACCGCCTCGACAACTTCCACTATCCCTCGACCCAGCAGGGCCTCGAGGCCCTGGTGAACAAGCCGCTGGGTGCGCCGCAGGCGAAGAACTGGAACCCCCAGGGCTACCTCAAGCGCCTGCCGGTCGACCCGTGGGGCACGCCGTACCAGTACCTCAACCCGGGAGCACGGGCCAAGGGCTACGATCTCTACTCCTTCGGCGCCGATGGCATGGCCGGTGGCGAGGAGCTCGCCGCCGATATCGGCAATTGGGATCACTGACCGATGCCGGCGCGCTCGCGTGGTTTCACCCTGTTGGAGCTGCTGGTGGCCATGGTGATCATGGGCGTGGTGGCCGGGCTGATCGGCTTTTCGATGAAGCCCAGTCCGTTGCGTCAGGCCCATCACGAAGCCGGCGCGTTGCTGCAGTTGCTGCAGCATCTGCGCGAGCAGGCCGTGCTCGAAGGTCAGGAATTCGGCCTGCGCATCGATGCCGAGGGCTACCAGGTGGTGCTGTACGAGCGCCCGGAATGGCGTGCGGCCGGCGCCCCCTATCGCCTGCCCGACGGCCTGTACTTTCGCCTGGAGCTCGAAGGACAGCCGCTGAAACTCGGCAACCGGCCGAACCAGCCGCAGTTGCTGCTGCTGAGCAGCGATGAAATGAGTGCCTTCACCCTGCATTACGAAACCGCCCAGCGACGTTGGCTGAGCGTTTCGGGAGACGGTCTTGGCGACCCGGCCATCGATGAAGGCTGAGGGCGGCTTCACGCTGCTGGAGGTCATGGTGGCCCTGGCGGTGTTCACCGTGCTGGCCGCCGCGGTACTGTCGGCCAGTGACTATGTGCTGCGCCAGGGCGGCAGTCTGCAGCAGCGGCTGTTTGCCGTCTGGCTGGCGGACAACCAGTTGACCGAACTACGCCTGCAGGCTTCTCCCGTACCCGGGCGGCAACAAGGGCTGCAGCGCTTCGACGGTCGTGAGTGGCGGTTGAGCCAGACCCTGAGTCCGTCCCCCGACCGGCGTCTGATGCAGGTCGAGCTGGAGGTCCGCCTCGGCAACGACCCGCAACCGCTGCATCGCCTCACGGGCTGGTTGCCGATGACCGTGAACGAGGAGGCGCAATGACCCGACAGGCCGGTTTCACCCTGCTGGAACTGGTGATCGCCCTGGCGATCTTCAGCCTGCTGAGCCTGGGCAGTTGGCGGCTCTACGAGGGCCTGCTGCGGGTACAGGCGCAGGTCGCGGACCATGAACAGGCACTGCGCAGCCTGCAGCGGGCGGTGGCTGTGCTCGAGCGGGATCTCATGCAGGTGGCCGCCTCGGGGAACTCCCCGGCCTTGCGCCTGCATCAGGGCGAATTGAGCCTGCAGCGGGGCAACTGGCGCAACCCGCTGGACCAGCCACGCAGCGAGCGCCAGGCGGTCAGCTATCGCCTCGAGGCGCAGCGCCTCTGGCGCCACAGCCGCAGCCCCGAGCTGGCGATTCCCCACAAGCAGGTGCTGCTGGGCGATGTACGCGAGTTGCGCTGGCGTTTCCACGATCCCCGGGCGGGCTGGCGCAGCGACTGGCCGGCTGGCGCCAAGCTGCCGCGGGCGGTGGAGGTGACCTTGTCCACCGGGCGTTTCGACGGGATTCGCCGGGTCATCCTGTTGCCGGAGCCAGCATGAGCCTGCCCCGGCAGCGAGGTGTGGCGCTGATCACCGTGCTGCTGATCATGGCCCTGGCGCTGTTGCTGACCGGCAGTCTGCTGCGCAGCCATCGCCTGACCTTGCAGGGCAGCACCCAGCATATTCACCAGGTGCAGTTGCGCCAGTGGGCGCTCGCTGCGGAGGGCTGGGCCGGCCAACTGCTGCCGGGGCCATCGCCGACGGTGATGCGCAACGTCAACCTGGCCCAGGACTGGGCGCAACGGCCGCTACCGTTGACGCTGCCTGGCGTCGAGGTGCGTCTGGACATCGAGGACCTGGCGGGACGCTTCAACCTGACGCCGCTGCTCGCCCCCGGCAAGGCCGATGAAATCGTCCAGGCCCGCTGGGCCCGGCTGCTGGAGCGGCTGGACATCGCCGCCATCGACCTGGCGCCGTTGCGGGGCACCGAGGTTGTCGATCCGAGCCAACTGCGCCTGCTGCCTGGCATGGACGAGCCCAGCCTGCGTCGCCTGGAGCCCTGGGTCGCCCTGCTGCCGGGCGAGGCCAGGCTGAACGTCAACACGACCCGTGCATTGCTGCTGTCGACCCTGGAGGGCATGACCGACAGCGATGCGCAGATGCTCATCCAGCAACGCCCGGCCGAAGGCTATCCGGATGCCGCTACCTTCGCCCTGGTTTCCGGACTCAAGGGCCGTGGCGTCGCCGTTCATGGCCTGGGCGTAGGCAGCCGCTGGTTTCGGGCCTCGGTCGAGGTCGCCGCCGGACGCAGCCGACTGCGGCTGGTCAGCGATCTTGAACTCGACCCGAAAACCGGGCGCGTGCGTGTTGTGCAGCGTCGTTTTCTCGCTCCGACCCAAGGTGAACCCTCCCTATGATCCCGTGGCTGTACCTTTACCCGTCAGGGCTCGATGTGCCTGACGAACAGTGGCCGGTCGCCTGCTGGCAGGCGTCTGATGATTGGCGCGACATGAGCCTGGCCGAAGCCGCCGCGCTCCTGGCGGGGAACCCCGTGCGAGTGGTAGTGCCGATGGAACTCTGCAGTTGGCTGCGCAGCGAGCCCTGGCCGGGTCGCCGCCGACCGGCCGCCCAGGCGCTGGCCTATGCGCTCGAGGAGCAACTGACGGATGATCCGGACAACTTGCACCTGGCCGTGGGCAGTGCCGATCCGGCTCGTCGTTATCCATTGCTGGTGGTCGACAAGGTGCGCTTCGGCGCCATTGTCACCCTGCTGCAACAGAGGGGGCTGCAGTTGGCGAGCGTGCAGGCCGATGCCGACCTGTTGCCTGCCGACCAGGCCTACTGTGTCTGGTGGGCTGGCCGCTGGCTGCTGGGTGGTGGCCTGACAGCCCGCCTGGCAGTGTCTGAAGCGGCCTTGCAGAACCTGGCTGCACGATTGCCGGCGACGCTTTGTCGGCTGGATCGCTCGCAATCGGCACAGGCCTTCGCACTGTTGAGTTCGGGGCAGGGGACGGAGTTGCTTCAGGGGCCGTTTCGACCGGACAGTGGGCGCAAGCCGTGGCGGCCGCTGCTGGCGACCCTGCTGGCGCTGTCTGTCCTCTCGTGGGGCTTCTCCCTGGCGCGCAGCCATTATCTGGAAACCCGGGCCGACCGGCTTTACGAACAGAGTGTCCGGCATTTCCAGACGCTTTACCCGGAGCAGACGCGGGTGGTCGACCTGGCGGCCCAGCTCAGGGCGCTCGGCTCTGTGCTGACGCAGCAACCCCGGCAGATGGCCCGGCTGGTGCAATTGATCGAGCAGGTGATCGGTGGCAGTGGCGTCGAGGTCCAGCGTATCGAATACCGCGCCGGCGCGGGCTGGACGCTGGCGTTGACGGCCAGTGACTTCAGCGAGCTGGAACGGCTGCGTGAGCGTGGGCGGCAGCACCAGTTGCCCATCCAGCTCGGCAGCGCGAGCAAGGAGCGCAACCGTGTGCGCGCTTTGTTGACGCTGGAGGAACAGAACGGATGATCAGTCGCCTGCGGATAGTCGCCCTGTTGATCGAGCGCTGGCAGCGCCTGGCCCGGCGGGAACGCCAGTGGCTGGCCTGGCTGGGAATCTTCCTGCTGGCGGTGCTGTTGTTCAGCGGCTTCTGGCAACCGGCGCAACAACGCCTGGACAAGGCCCAGCGCCTGTACCAGCAACGCCTGGCCCTGCTCGCCGAGGTACAGAATGCGCGACCGGCCGCCGCCCGGCTGGATTCGACACAACCGTTGTCGGCCCGCTTGGGTGAGACCGCGCGCGCGGCGGGGCTCGAACTGCAGCAACTGGACCAGGACGGCCAATCGCTGCGCCTGACTATTTCGGGAGAAGCCCAGGCCCTGCTCGGCTGGCTGGAGCGTATCGAGCAGGGCGGAGCGCGGTTGCAGAATCTGAGCCTGGAACCGCGTGATCAGCTCCTGGAGGCGCGGGTGGTATGGAGTGCGGACTAGACGGCAAGCAGTTGTTCAGCGTATCGCGCGACGACGTGGCTGAACGGGAACTGACGGGCGTCTTCAATCGAGCGGAAGTGGGCAACGGTTTTGCGAAGGTCTTCTTCGGATGCGTCAAGCAGGAAGTCGTTATCGAAGAAACCCAGTAGCTGTTCTTCACGCCGGTTGTTGAGATAGGCGATATCCAGAGCCAGTGCCTCGATCATTTTGCTCGCGGCCGGATCGTTGTTGCTGGATGCCTCTATTTTTCCGTTGAGCAAATAGCGGAAACGCTGCTCGCAGCCCTCGTCGAGAGGGGAAACATGGAGTTCCTCATCGAACCAGTTGCCCTTGCGATGGCCACAATGCAGCGGGTTGCCTGGTCTGGTTTCCCGTAGGCAGGAGGCGTGCAGGTTGCCATAGTCGAGTGCAAGGTGCTCGAAATGTTCCTGTGGGCGGAAATGTTCGATGTGGCTGCTGTGGAGGTCGATGTCGCGGCCACAATAGCAACAGGCATGGCGTTGTTCTTGCAGCAGGCTGTTGTGCAGGTCGCGTTTCTGCGGATTCTGTAGGGTGTCGTAGGCTGGCTGCCAATCCGGGTTCGCGTCGGCTTTCCAGGCGGTGAATGATGCAGGCTCAGTTCCCTTGATCACTTGCTTCATTTGCCCAGCACCTCCTTGCGCTTGAGCAGGGCTTCGGCTCTGGCGAATTCGGGAAGGTCCGGTGCCTCTGCCTTCAGGCTGGAAAGGCGGGCCTTGGCCTCTTCCAGATTGTTGCTTTCCAGGGCCGAGAACAGCTCGCTCAGCAGGCTCTCCACCTTGGGCTCGCGCTGCGGAGCGCCCATCACCTCTTCGAGTACCCGGCTTGAATCAAGACCGTAGGAGGCTCGCGGGTGAGAGCTGTCGCCGTTGTCCAGCACGATGATTTCTTCCGGGCGCAGGCTGCCGATGATCTGTGGCGAGTGGCTGGCGGCGATGAACTGGACCTTGGGGAACGCCGACTTCAGAGCATGGACGATGGTGCGTTGCCAGGCCGGGTGAAGATGGATATCCAGTTCGTCGATGATGACCACACCCGAGGTGTTTTTCAGCACATCCTTACCCATGTGCGGGTTGAGGATGCACATGCGACGGGCGATGTCGGCGATCAGGGCGATGAGGCCGCGCTGGCCGTCGCTGAGGTCGTTGAAAGGGATGGTTTTTCCTTCGTCAACATCAACCAAAAGCTGCTGCAGTCTTAGGTCATAACGCAAGTTTCCGGCTTGGGGGAGGGCTACTCGAATGGCGTCGTTTATTATGGAGAGTTCGTCATCGAGAGATTTAACTGCCGTTTTTGCGTCCAGAAGGTATTGCAGGCGCAGTAGAGTTCTACCGATTAGCCAACCCTCGAAATCTTTCAGGTCTACGACCGCATCCGCCCAGTTCAGATAGCCGGTCAGACGGAAAACTCTGTACTGCGCTGCAAACTCTGCAGTAACTCCGACCCCCTTCCAGCGACGATTTGCACGATAGTAGGCAAGTACAGGAGCATCATTCGCAGCAAGCACTGTTAGGTTACTTGAGTTGGGTAAGCTGGTGTCATTCAAGCCGTTGATCTGGACATGCCATTCGGACAACCCGAAAGCTTCACCCTCGGCGGTGATTTTTGTTGGGAAGCAATGTTCGGAAGTGATACGGCCATTCACGTTCTTGATCACGAAACGAATGTCTTGCTCAGGGACTGATTGGGCAAGGCTGGAAAACTCCTCTCCAAGACCTGCGAAGCACCTGGCCACCGCATTCAGCAACGAAGTCTTCCCACTCCCATTGACCCCCACCACCAGATTGAATCCCGGTTGGAAGTCAAAGTGAGCATCTTCGTAGCAACGAAAATTCTGAATATGCAGATGGTCCAGGCGCATGCCGGCTTCCCTTACCAAAACGATCGGATGCGCTCAGTGTACCTTGGTGCACCGCAACCGCCAGCGGTGCAGTTGTCTCTAGACTTTTACGTTGCTCGCCAGCACTGGCAACCGCGCCAGTTTCAGTGCTACCAGCAAGGCCACCACCAGCAGGCCGCCAATGAACATCCCGATGCCATTCCAGCCCGCGTAGTGCCAGGCCACGCCGCCCAGCGTACCGGCGACGCTGGAGCCGGCGTAGTAGCAGAACAGGTACAGCGATGAGGCCTGGCCCTTGGCTTTCAGGGCACGGCGGCCGATCCAGCTGCTGGCGACCGAGTGCGCGCCGAAGAAACCGAAGGTGAACAGCAGCACCCCGCCGATCACCACCGGCAGCGGCGTGACCAGCGTCAGGGCGATGCCCAGCAGCATGGTCACGATCATCGACCACAGCACCTTGCGCCGACCCAGCTTGTCGGCCAGTGCGCCGATCTGCGCCGAGCTGTAGATGCCCGACAGGTAGACGATCGACAGCAGGCCGACAAACGCCTGGCTCAGGCCGTAGGGCTCGGCCAGCAGACGATAGCCGATGTAGTTGAACAGGGTCACGAAGGCGCCCATCAGCAGGAAAGCTTCGAGGAACAGCCACGGCAGGCCGGCATCGCGGAAGTGGATGGTGAAGCCGTTGAGCAGGTTGCGGGTATTGAGCCGGCTCGGGCGGAAGTTGCGCGACTCCGGCAGGATCCGCCAGAACACCGTCGCGGCAATCAGCGCCAGGCCGCCGATCACCAGCAGCGCGGTGTGCCAACTGACGAAGTCGATCAGCACGCCGATGATCAGCCGCCCGCTCATCCCGCCGATGGCGTTGCCGCCGATGTACAGGCCCATGGCGAAGCCGATGTGCTGGGGATGGATCTCTTCGCTCAGGTAGGTCATGCCGACCGCGGCCAGGCCGCTCAGCGACAGGCCCACCAGCGCACGCATGAGCAGCACGCCCTGCCAGTTGGGCATGAAGGCACCGAGGATCGTGAACAGCGCGGCACTGAACAGCGCGACCACCATCACCGGCTTGCGCCCGAGGCTGTCGGAAATCGGCCCGGTGATCAACAGACCGATGGCCAGCATCGCGGTGGCGACCGACAGGATCAGGCTGCTCTGGGCGGCATTGATCCCGTACTCCTTCGACAGCACCGGCATCATCGGTTGCACGCAGTACAGCAGGGCGAAGGTCGCGAAGCCGCCGCAGAACAGCGCCAGCACGGTGCGCATGAACGCCGGGGTGCCTTTTTCGATGTAGGTGTCGCTGGGGCGGGGGGCAATAGCGTCGGGGACGTCGGGGGGAACTTCGTGAGCGAGGGGAGCGACAGCAGTTTTCACGGTGGACCTCGGGAGGTGCATTCGGTCAGGCAGTGAAAAAATCATATAGCTGGCTAAATATTCTTTCCAATATATTGTTCGACCTGTTTGATAGGTTTGACGACTTAATGAGGTGTCCATGGAATTGCGTCATCTGCGCTACTTCATCGCCGTCGCCGAAGAGCTGCATTTCGGTCGCGCCGCAGAGCTGCTGGGGATCTCCCAGCCGCCGCTGAGCCAGCAGATCCAGGCGCTGGAGCAGGAGCTGGGGGCGCGTTTGTTCGAGCGGACCAACCGTCGGGTCGAACTCAGCGAGGCGGGTCGGCTGTTTCTGGAGGAGGCCCGATTGGTGCTGGCGCAGGTCGACAAGGCGGCGGATGTGGCCCGGCGTGCCCAACTGGGCGAGTTGGGTGAACTGAAGATCGGTTTCACCTCGTCGGCTCCCTTCAACTCGACGATTCCCCAGGTGATCTTCTCGTTTCGCCAAGCCTACCCGGCGGTACACCTGAACCTGCAGGAAATGAGCAGCAAGAGGGTCGCCGACGCGCTGATGGACGAGTCGATCGAGGTCGGCCTGATGCGTCCACTGGCGTTGCCCGATGCCCTGCATGTGGTCGAGTTGATGCGCGAGCCGCTGGTGGCGGTGCTCAGCGCCAAGCACCCGCTGGCCAATGGCAGCGAGGCGGGTCTGCACCTGTCGGAGCTGGCGCAGGAGCCTTTCGTGTTCTTCCCGCGCAGCTATGGCAGTGGTCTGTACGCGCAATTGATGACCCTGGCGCGGCAGGCCGGCTTCAGCCCGCACTTCGCCCAGGAGGCGGGCGAGGCGATGACCATCATCGGGCTGGTGGCGGCGGGCCTTGGGGTTTCGGTGTTGCCAGCGTCCTACCAGCGCATCCGCATCGATGGCGTGGTCTACCGGCGCCTGCTCGACCCGGACGCGATCTCCTCGGTGTGGCTGGTGCAGCGCAAGGACCAGAAGTCGCCGATGGCCAAGGCGTTTGTCGAGTTGCTGACGCAGCGGGCAACAGAGAGGGTTTGATTCTGCTGGGTTCAGTAGAGATTTCAGACGGGGAGCGCTTACTTGGCTGATCTTTCTGGTGTAGCCTTTGGGCCACACTAGGCCATGATGGAAATTATTCGAAGTGCGGCATTTTCCGAATGGCTCAGCATGTTGCCTGACAGTCGTGCGCGGGTTCGCATACAGGTTCGTATCGATCGTATGGCCGACGGCAACTTTGGTGACGTGAAGTCAGTGGGTAAGGGACTGAATGAGGTCCGAGTCGATTATGGGCCAGGTTATCGGGTGTATTTCACCTATCAGGGTCATCATTTGGTGATCCTTCTTTGTGGCGGAGATAAAAGCAGCCAGCGCCGCGACATCAAGCAAGCTTCGCTGATTGCCAAGGCCTGGAGAGAGTCGAGAACATGACTGAGCAATTCGCAAAATGGGATTCAGCCGAGTACCTCAAGACTGAAGAGGACATGGCCAATTACCTGGATGCCTGTATGGAGGAGGCCGGTGACGATCCTGCTTTCATAGCCAAGGCCTTGGGGACGCTCGCCAGGGCGCGTGGCATGACGCATGTGGCGCGTGAGTCGGGGCTTTCTCGTGAAAGCTTGTATCGCGCCTTGTCCGGTGAGGGTAACCCGGAGTTTGGCACCATCCTGAAAGTGGTCAGGGCCTTGGGACTCAAGCTTCACGCTTCCACCTGAGTGTGTCGAGTGGCGTGAATGCCCTGGCGCTGGCATTGGCCTGCTGGCGGTGGTGTCGTGATCGACACCACCCACCGGTTGTTACCAACTGACAGCCTTCACTGCCGGTTACTGCACCTTCGACAGGTCACCCTTGAGCGCTACGCCACCGATGAATGCGCCTGCATGGCACTCGTAGGTGGTCGGGCTCCTGGTTTCGTTACGCTTGTAGTAGCTGACGATATTGGTCACCGCGTTCGCCCCGGCTTTTTTCGCTGCGTCGTGCAGGGTGATCAGTGCCGACTGCAGGGCCCAGGCGCAGGCTTCCTCGTCGCTCTTGTTGAAGGCGTTGGTCTTCTTGTTGGTGACCGCGCCCGGGCTGACTACCGTGACCTTGCCCTTGGGCGTGTTGCCAGCCAGGTAGAACTTGACGCTGCCATCGATCTTGCCGGTGCTGACCGCTTCGGCCACCACCTTGTCGAATGGCAGGTTCAGCGTAGTGTCGCGCGCCTGGCTCAGGCCTGGCAGGCAGCACAACAGCAGCGCGGCAGCGGCGGCCCAGGTTTTTGTCTTCATGGTCAACTCCTTGTTTTGCAATGCACGGAAAAAACGTGGTTACTGGCTGATCGGCTGCGCCTCGCCGACACCGATGGCGCGAGCGGTGCTCTGGGCATCGTGGTCGCGCAGCTCACGCAGGATGCCCTTGTCCAGCAGGCGCACCCAGCGGATGTAGTTCTTGTGGATCTTGCCGTCCTTGTAGTCCATGCCGCTGCTGTCGCGGTAGGCGATGTTGTAGCCGCTGGCGCTGTAGTTGATGTCGATCTCGACGTGGAATTTCTCGCGCACGGTGATCTCGGCCTGAATCTGCGACGGGTTGACCCGTTGCACGCTCCACTTGCGCTTGACCAGGGTGGTGAGGATCGCCTGTTTCATCTGCTCCTGGCTGGTCTGGATCTCGGGCGTGACGGTGCGGGTCGGGGTGATGATCTTCTTGCTGGTGCAACCGGCAGTCACCAGCAGGGCCAGGGCGATCAGTACAACGCGAAACAGGGACATTCCATTTCTCCAGTGGGGTAAGAATCAGGACCAGCGACGGAACACCAGCGAGGTGTTCACGCCGCCGAAGGCGAAGTTGTTGTTCATCACGTACTCGTTGCTCATCTGCCGGAACTCGCCGCGCAGGTAGTCCAGCTCGGCGCATTGCGGGTCGACCTGGTCGAGGTTGAGGGTGTGCACGTAGCTGTCGCGGTTCATCATCTCGATGCTGAACCAGGACTCCAGCGCACCGCAGGCGCCGAGGGTGTGGCCGAGGAAGCTCTTTTGCGAACTGATGGGCATGCGGCTGCCGAACAGGCTCTGGGTCGCCAGCGTCTCGGCGATATCGCCCTGTTCGGTGGCGGTGCCGTGGCCGTTCACATAGCCGATGGCCTCCGGGGCGAGCCCGGCATCTTCCAGCGCCAGTTCCATGGCCCGGCGCATGGTGGCCTGTTCCGGACGGGTCGCGTGCTGGCCGTCGGCATTGCTGCCGAAACCGACGATTTCCGCATGGATATGCGCGCCGCGCGCCAGGGCATGTTCCAACTCCTCGAGCACCAGCATGCCGCCCCCCTCGCCGATCACCAGGCCGTCGCGGCCGCTGTCGTAGGGACGTGGGCTGGTGTGCGGGGCATCGTTCTTCAGGCTGGTGGCGTAGAGCGCATCGAACACCATGGCTTCGGTGGCGCACAGTTCTTCCGCGCCGCCGGCGAGCATCATCGGCAGGCGACCGAACTTGATCGCCTCATAGGCATAGCCGATGCCCTGGCTACCGCTGGTGCAGGCGCTGGAGGTGGGGATCAGGCGGCCGGTGAGGCCGAAGAAGATGCTGATGTTGGCCGCGGTGGTGTGGGGCATCATGCGCACGTAGGAGTTGGCGTTGAGTCCCTCGGCCACCGAGTTGATCAGCATCATGCCGAAGGCCTTGATCTCGTCGGTGCTGCCGGTGGACGAACCGCAGGCCACGCCCATGCGCCCATCGCGAATGATTTCGTTGCCGAGCAGGCCGGCGTCGGCCAGGGCCATTTCGGCGGCACCGACGGCGAAGCGCGAGACCCGGCCCATGCTGCGCAATTGCTTGCGGGTCCAGTGGGACGGCACCGCGTAGTCATCCACCGGCCCGGCCAGGCGCGTATTGAGTTCGCTGAAGCGGTTCCATTCGTCCATGCGCCGGATACCGCTGCGGCCGGCGCGGAAGTTGGCCTCGATATTGGCCCAGTCGCTGCCCAGCGAGGTGATGCCGGCCATGCCGGTGACGACGACGCGTTTCATCAGCACAGGCCTCCGTTGACGGCCAGAACCTGCCGGGTGATATAGGCCGCTTCGGCGGACATGAGGAAGTTCACCGCACCGGCGACTTCTTCCGGGGTGCCCATGCGCTGCGCGGGGATCATCTTCAGCAGTTCTTCGACCGGGACATTTTCATCGAGCATGGCGGTGTCGATCAGCCCCGGGGCCACGCAGTTGACGGTGATCCTGCGCTTGCCCAACTCGATCGCCAGGGCTTTGGCCGCGCCGATCAGGCCGGCTTTCGAGGCGCTGTAGTTGACCTGGCCACGGTTGCCGATCAGCCCGGAGACCGAGGTGATGCAGACCACCCGACCCGGCGCGCGGCGGCGGATCATCGGCATCATCAGCGGGTGCAGCACATTGTAGAAACCGTCGAGGTTGGTGCGCAGCACCTGGTCCCAGTCATCGTCCGAGAGGGCCGGGAAGGCGCCGTCGCGGGTCAGGCCGGCGTTGAGCACCACGCCGTAGTAGGCACCGTGGGCCTCGACGTCGGCTTCGAGAATCGCCCGGCAGGTTTCCCGCTCGGAAACGTCGAACTGCAGCACCCGGGCGTTGCGGCCCAGGGCCTGGATTTCGGCCTGCACGGCGTCGGCCTCGGCGCGACCGCTGCGGCAGTGCAGCACCAGGTCATAACCGGCCCGGGCCAGGCGCAGGGCGATAGCACGGCCGATGCCACGGCTGGAGCCGGTAACCAGAATGGATTCAGTCATGGCTGGATTCCTGTGATTCGTTGAGATAGTCGGCGGCCTGGGGCGGACGGAACACGTTCAGGCGTGCCGAGGCCTGGATGGCCGCACCACTGAGGTGGCATTCGAATACTCCCATGCCGTTGTCGTCCTCCAGGGAGCGCTGGGCATGGATGGTCAGTTCGCTGCCCTGGGGGAACTGTTCGACGTTGCATTCGAACTTGCGGGTACCGAGCAGGAACCCCAGTTCCACCGGACGGCCCTCGCTGCGGGCACGGCAGCCGGCATAGGCGGCCACGCTCTGGGCCATCAGTTCGATGCCGACCCAGGCCGGCAGGCTGCCGTCCTCCCGGCTGAACAGGCCTCCGGGGCGCACGGTGAGACGGGTGTGAATCTGCTCTTCATCGAAGGCCAGGACCTGATCGATGAGGATCATGTCTGCGGCGTGGGGCAGCAATTCGGCGAGCGGCCAATCGATCATGGGGCGTCTCCGATAATCAGGCTGACGTTGTTGCCGCCGAAGGCAAACGAGTTGCTCATCAGCCGGCGTGGGGTCGTGGGGTCGAGCCGGTCCTGTGGGCCGGCCCAGTGCAGCGCCGGCAACGCCGGGTCGGGCTGACCGTCCCAGATGTGCGGCGGCAGGGCACCCTGCGGGTTCTCGGCGCTCAGGCTCAGCCAGCAGAACGCCGCCTCCAGCGCCCCGGCGGCACCGAGGGTGTGGCCGGTCATGGGCTTGGTCGAGGAGCAGGGCAGCTTGCCGGGGAAAAGGCCGGCCACCGCCAGGCTTTCCATGGCATCGTTGTGCTGGGTCGCGGTGCCGTGCAGGTTCAGGTAGGCGATCTCCTGCGGTTGCAGGCCGGCCTGGCGCAGCGCCTTGCTCATGGCTTGCCGGGCACCCTTGCCGGCCGGCTCCGGTGCGGAAATGTGGTAGGCGTCGCAACTGGCGCCGGCACCGAGCAGGGCGATCGAATGCGTCTCGCTGGCCTGGCGGGTCATCAGGAACAGCACGGCGGCTTCGCCGATATTGATGCCGTTGCGGTTCACCGAGAACGGGTTGCAGCGTTGCTCCGACACCGCCTCCAGTGCACTGAAACCGTTGAGGGTCAGTTTGCACAGGCTGTCGACACCGCCGCACAGCACGGCGTCGCACAGGCCCAGGTCGAGCAGACGCTGGGCACTCATCAGGGCGCGGGCGCTGGACGTGCAGGCGGTGGAGATCACATAGGCCGGGCCGTCCAGTTGCAGCCAGTCGGCGAGGAAACTGGCCGGGGCACCGAGTTCCTGTTGCCGGTAGTCGTAGTCGGCGGGGAACTGCTGGTCACGCAGATAGCTGGCGATACCGCGGCTGGCTTCGTCGATGCCGGAGGTGCTGGTGCCCAGGACGATGCCGATGCGCTCGCGGCCATAGGTGGCGATGGCTTGCCGGATCGGCTCGGCGATCTGCAGGGTGGCCTCCATCAGCAACTGGTTGTTGCGGCTGTGCTGGTCGCTCAGTTCACTGGGCAAGGCCACCAGTTCGCCGCGCACGGCCGCGACCGGCAAGGCGCGTTCCGGGACCCAGCCGGTTTCGGCGCGAACCCCTGCGCAGTCGCCGGCGAACAGGTTGCGTGCGACTTCCTGCTTGTCGCGGCCCAGGGCGCAGATCAGGCCGAGGGCATTCAGGTAGGCGGTCATGGCGCGCTCTCGTTCAACGGGCTGATGCTGTAGTGCAGACCTTGCGGCAGGTCGAGACGGAAGAACAGCGGCTGGCGATAACTGACCCGCCACTGCTCGCCCAGTTCCCGCTGCCCGGCCTGCTGGCGGGCCGTCGGATAATTGTCCGCCAGCTCGGGTTGCGGCGTCAGTGCGAACAGCAGTGCGGCGAACAGTTCGCGGGCCTGCGGGTTGGGTGGCAGCAGGCCGTCGGCGTGCCAGTCACCGTCCTGCAGGAGCTGGCGCGCCAGGGGGATACCCAGCGGGTCCATCAGCGACCAGCGCAGGCCACCGGCCTCGCGCTGGATCACCAGCAGCCAGTCCTGGCGCAGGCCGTCCTGCTGGCGCTCGACCAGCAGTTGCAACGGCAGGGCCAGGGTCGGTGTGTGTGTGGGCAGCGGCAGGCGGCTGGCGCAGGCGCCCAGCAGCAGGAAGCAGCCCAGCAACAGTGCACGTATCATTCGTCACGACCTGCCAGGGGTTTGCGGGCAACCACGTTGACCAGGGTTTCCTCGCGCTGGCCGAAGGGCGGCGGGCTCTTCAGGCGCAGGCGTTCGAGCAGGCCGAAGTCCTTGGCCCGGCTCCACCACAGGTAGGGGTACGAGACGTTCTGCTCGGCGAACTCGAAGCCCTGGTCGCGAATCATGTCCAGGTACTGCGCGGCGCTTTTCTGCACATGCATCGGATGGCGGAACAGCCAGCGGATCACCCAGGTGTCGATGTAGGCCTCGGTGGACTCGGCGAACAGCAGGTAGCCGCCCGGCTTGAGCACCCGATGGAACTCGGCCAGGGCCCGGTCCTGCTGGACCAGGTGGTGGAAGGTCTGGTGGCAGAACAGGATATCGACGCTCTCGGAGGCCACGTCCAGGGTCGCACAGTCGCTGCCGATCAGTTCGATATCGATAGTGCGCCGCCGGGCTTCCTCGGCGGCCAGTTGCAGGCTGTGCGGGTCGGCATCGAGGCCGATCAGCCGTTGCGGGGCGAACACCTGCTGCAGGTACTGGAAGGACTTGCCCTGGCCGCAGCCGGCATCGAGCAGCACCGGGTTTTTCGGCAACTCCTCGCTGAACAGCCGTCGCAGGTCGTTGATCGCCACGCGCAGCACGTGGTGCTGCCAGGTGTGGCTGCGCAGGAACCAGAAGCCGAAACGGGTTTCCTCGACGTAGGTGTCGCTCAGGTACTGATTGCTCATGCCGGGGTGCTCGCACAGATTTCCGAGAGCATCCGCAGCCGGCGCTTGGGCTCACTGACAAAGGGGTTGCGCTCGTCCCAGGCATAGCCGGCGAGGATCGAACTGATCATGGCGCGGATCTCCTCCGAGCTGCCGGGATGGTAGATGACATCCTGGAAGGTCCCGGCGTACCAGCCTTCGACGTAGCAACGGAACGTGTCGACCCCGCGTTTCAGCGGCTCGGCGAACTGGCTCTGCCAGTCGACGCTTTCGCCCTGCAACTGCCGATGCAGCAGGCCCGCGGCCATGCTGGCCGAGCGCATGGCGATGGTCACGCCGGAGGAGAACACCGGGTCGAGGAACTCCGCCGCGTTGCCCAGCAGCGCGTAGCCCGGGCCGTGCAGGCTCTTGACGTTGGCCGAGTAGCCGCCGATGGCCCGCGCCGGGGTGTCCCACTCGGCGTTCTGCAGTACGCGCTGCAGGCTCGGCGTCTCGGCGACGAAACCTTTCAGGCAGGCATCCAGGTCGTCGTCGCGGCCGGCGAAGTGGCTGGCATCGGCCACCACGCCGAGGGAGCAGCGGCCGTTGCTGAACGGGATGGTCCAGAACCAGATGTCGCGCTTTTCCGGGTGGGTGGTGATGAGGATCTTCTCCCGCTCGAAGCCGGGATGGTCGATGCGGTCCTCGATGTGGGTGAACACTGCCTGGCGCACCGGAAAGCCCGAGGGTGCCTCCAGGTCCAGCAGGCGCGGCAGCACGCGTCCGTAGCCGCTGGCATCGAGAACGAAACGGGCTTCGAGCCGATATTCGCTGCCGTCTTCGCGACGGACCTGCAACTGTGGCTGCGGCCGCTCGAAATCGGCCCCGACGATTTCCTCGCCATAGCGGATTTCCACGCCCTGCAGGGCGGCCTGATCCGCCAGCAGCTTATCGAAGTCGGCCCGCTGCACCTGGAAGGTGGTCGGCTTGCCGTTGCTGAAGGTCTTGCCGAAGTCGAAGGCGCTGTAGCGCTCGCCCCAGGCGAAGGCCGCGCCGTTCTTCAGCTGGAAGCCGGCGGCATTGACGGCGTCGAGCATCCCGGCTTCCTCGACGAAGTCCAGGCAGTGGGACAGCAGGCTCTCGCCAATGGAAAAACGCGGGAAGTGCTGGCGCTCGACGATCAGTACATCGTGACCATTGCGCTTGAGCAGGGCGGCGGCAATCGCACCGGAGGGGCCGGCGCCGATCACCAGCACCTCACGGCGTTCCATTTCAGTCATTGGCACACGGGCTCCTTGCCGGTCTCGGCGCTATTCAAGGGAATTCGGTTCAGGCCCGCCAACGCCGGCAGCAGGGTGGCGAGCAGGCCCATCAGCATCAGCGCGAAGTACAGCGTCGGGCTGATCAGTTGTTGTTGCAGGAGCAAGTTGAGGAAAACGATCTCGCTCAAGCCGCGAATGTTGAGCAGCAGGCTTTCCTTCCAGCGGCTGGCACCGGGAAAGGAACTGCCGGCCCAACCCAGGCCCAGCCAGTTGCCCAGCAGCTTGCTGGCGACCGGGACCACCAGCAGCGCGACGAACTGCACCAGGCTCAGGCTGCCCAGGGCGCTGTGCGCGTTGATCTGCACGATGCCGAAGGTGAGGATCAGCGGAATCGCCAGGCCGGTCTGCAGGCGTTCCATCCACGCGGCCTTCAGCGGCGGTACCAGCGGCACCCTGAGCCAGGCCATGCAGAACAGGTAGCCGATGCCGAGGATCAACGCGTTGAGCTTGAAGTGCTCGGCCAGCACCAGCAGCGCGAAGAAGCCCAGGCTGTGGACCAGCGGCTGGCGAATCCGGCAGCCGTACAGGAGCAGTGGCAACAGGGCCCCGCCCAGCGGCAGCAACAGGCTGCCCAGGTGCAGGCTGCCCTGGGCCAGGCCGAACAGGGTCCAGCAGGCCAGGTCGATCAGGATCGCGGCCTGCACCAGGCGCCGGGTGGCGCCGGGCGGGTAGCCGATGTGCTTGAGATAGAGGTACAGCACCGGGATCGCGGTGATGGCGAACACCAGGCCGATCGCCAGGGTATTCAGCCAGTGCTGTTCCGGCAGCAGCCAGACGGCGCAGGCCAGCCCGCAGGCGAATGGCACACCGAAGCTCGGCAGGGCGATCTTCAGGCTGTCGCGGTCCAGCTTCAGCTCGATCACGTCACCGAGGATGCTCCCCAGAACCAGTGCGAAGGCGCAACCGTAGAGGATCCTGAGCCAGTCGGGAGCGACCAGCGCGGCGCCGCTCAACTGCCAGTGCGGCTCGATCCAGAACAGCATCAGCAGCGGCAGGCCGAATGTCGCCAGCAGCAACTGGCTGACGATCGGCACCAGGCCGAACCGGCGGCCGATGCGGGTCGCCACGGCGAATGCGGCCAGCGCCAGGCCCCAGAACAGCAGGGTCAACATGATGCGCCTTCCTTGTCCGTGGTCGCATGCTGCTGCTGCCCGGCCCAGGGGGCGAGCAGGAAGCTGAAGGCCAGGCCGAGGCTGACCGACAGGCCGAAGTTGCTCACCGCCGGCGTACTGGAAATCGCCAGCAGGCCGAACGACAGCCAGGTGGTCAGCGCCGCCAGCAGGGTGCCCAGCAGGCTGACCGCCGCACCGCCGATCCGTTCGCGCATGAGGATGGCGTAATCGACGCTGATGGCCGTGACCAGCAGCAGGCCGAACAGGCTGAACAGGGTCAGCGGTTGCCCCAGCCAGCCAAGGCTGGCCAGGCTGCACAGCGCCGCCAGCAGCGGCAGGGCGACGATACGCAACGCGCCGCCCAGGCCGAACGGCAGGATCAGCAACAGCACGATCAGCACGCAGGAAGCCAGTTTCAGTTCCGCCGCGCTGATCTGCGTGGCGGCGAACACCTTGTTCAGGTCGCCGAGGCGATCCACCAGTTGCACGCCTGGCAGGTCCATCGCCTGGATGCGCAGCAGCTCGGCGTTGTTCAGGCCCTGCAGGCTGACCATGCCGGCCACGCCGTCGGCGTAGGGACCGAGCCAGAGCACCCGCCAGGGTTCGCCAAGGGGACCGGCGAGGGCACTGTCGATATCCTCGATCGGCAGGGCCTGGAGTTCGGCCAGCTCCTTCTGAAGGGCCGCCAGCGGGACGCCGAGGTCGAGCAGCGGCTGCCAGTAGCGTGGCAGTTGCTGGAGCGAATCACGCAGGCGCTGTTGCTCGCTGGGCAGGCTGACCAGCTGGTTCAGCGACAGGTAGCCCTGCAGCTTGTCCAGGCTCACCAGTTGCCCGAGGCGCTTGGCCAGGGCCGTCTGGCGCTCCAGCAACTGCTGCTGGTCGGCGGCGCGGACGAGGAAGAACTGGCTGGTCGGCTGGTAGCCGGTGATCCGTGCAATGGCCTGGGCCTCGGCCTGCAATTGGGGTGGTGCGCCGACCCACTGGCGGATGTCGTTTTTCGTGCCCAGTTGCCACAGGCCGGCGGCGCAGAACAGCATCAGCAGGCCCAGCAGCACGGGGCTGCCGAGTTTCTGCAAGAGCTTCTCGCGCAGCGCCAGCAGCGCCTCGCAGACCTCGAGCGGCCACTGGGCCGGGCGCAGGTCGGCACCCTTGAGCAATGCCGGCAGCAGGCACACCGCGGTCAGGTAGGCGCCGAGCAGGCCGGCGGCGGAGAACACCGCGATCTGGGTCAGCGCCGGGAAGGGGGTCCAGGCCAGGGCCAGGTAGCCGATGCAACTGGTCACCAGGCTCAGGCTCAGGCCACAGAGGGTCATGCGCAGGGCCGGCCAGCTGTGCCAGGGCTTGAGGCTCCAGCTCTTGGACAGGTAGTGCAGCGGATAATCCACCGCGACGCCGATCAGGCTGGAACCCAGCACCAGGGTCATCACGTGCATGCGGCCGAAGAAGGCCACGCAGGCCACGGCACCGAACAGCATGCCCACCAGCACCGGCACGAACGCCAGCAGCACGCGCCAGCGGCGGAACGCCAGCAGCAACAGCAGCAGGATGCCCAGCGTGGCGCCGCCGCCGACCCAGGTGATTTCCCGGGTCGCCTGCTGCTGGCCACTGGCGGCGTACAGCAGGCCGCTGGCGGCCAGCAATTGCACATCGTTCTGGCTCGCCTGCTCGCGGCTCTGCTTGAGCAGTTCGGCCACTTGCAACGGCAGCTTCATGTCGAAGGCGTTGCCGGTGGTCCGGGCACGCAGCAGCACCCAGCTCTTGCCATCGGCATCGGCGACCAGGGCACCGCTGCCGATGTCCAGCTGCACCGCGCCACGCTGTGGCTGGCTGTTCTGGATGCGCCCGGTCAAGCCGAGCCAGTCGTTCTCGCTTGGCACCAGGCTGAAGCCGGCGAACGGATCGAACAGGGTTTGCACCCGCTGCTGGATGAACGCCGCCGGGTCATCGATCAACTGCCGGCGGTCTTTAGCCGAGAGCATCGCCAGGCGGCCCCGCAGCAGTTGCTCGCGCAGGGCCGGCAGGTCGGCCTGCAGATCCCACTGAACCTTTTCGAACAGGCCGCTGGCTTGCCAGCGCTCACCCAACTGGCGGGCCATGGCGATGGCCTGCTGGCGGTCGGCGTGGCCGACCAGCACCAGCATTTCCCGGTTCAGCGGTTCCTGCATGCGCTGTTCGGCCTTGAGCTCCAGCGCATCGGGCGAGGAGCCCGGCACCAGTTCCATCAGGTTCGCCGACAGCGGTGCACTGTGCCGCCACTGCCAGCCGGCGAGGGCGAGCACGGCCAGCAGCAGGATCAGAAACAGGCGCGGCAGCAGGCGTTCACTCGGCAAAGTCATGCTGCTCCGCTTCGCTCAGGGGTTGGCTCGCAGTGCTGTCCTGCATGCGCAGGACGGTGCTGTCGCCCTGGGTTTCCAGCAGTTCGATACGTTGCACCAGGGCGCCGCCATCGATATTGATGCGGGTGAAGATCTGCTTGAGCAGCACCGAGCGTGGCGTCAGGGTCAGCTTCCAGTCGTTCGCCTGGCCTTGCAGTTGCAGTTCGAAGTCGCGCTGCAGGCCGCTGCTGTCACCTTGCAGCACGGCCATGAACAGGCGGTTCTGCTCGGCCCCGGCGCTCTTGTTCGGGACCATCTGCCAGCCGCTGGCGTCGCGTCGGGCGATGCCCTTGGCGGTGATGCGGTAGTCCTGTTGCAGCGGGGTCTTGAGCAGCCACAGCAGGCCATGGTCCCTGGCGAGGACGAAGGTGCCCTTGCTGGTCAGCGGCTGCGGCAGGGCGCGCAGGTGTTTTTCCTGAGTGAAGCTGCCGTGGATCACCGAGGGCTTGGCCAACTGCTCGCTCAACTGTTGCAGGTCGAAGGCCGCGGCCTTTGCGCAAAGCACCAGGCACAACAACAGCAGCCAGCCTCGCACGCTCCCGCAGGGCAGGTACTTCAGGATATTCATGCAAGCACCTTTTCGACCGCGTCGACGAAGACCCTGGGTGAAGCCAGCTGCATTTCGCGGCTCTCGATGTGTACCGCGACCTGCACCGTGCTGGCACGGGTCAGGCGCTCGCCGCTGGCGAGGTCGGTGATCAGGTAGTTCACCTTCAGGCGGTTCTCCCATTCCACCAGGTCGGCCCGCACGTTGATCTTCTGGCCGAACACCGCGCCGCGCACGTAGCGCAGTTGCAGGTCGATCACCGGCCAGGCGTAGCCGGACTCGCGCATCTGCACGTAGTTGTGGCCGATATGGTCCAGCAGCGCGCAGCGGGCGACTTCCAGGTACTTCACGTAGTGGCCGTGCCAGACCACGTGCATGGTATCGACGTCGAAGAACGGCACGAGGATCTCCGTATCGACGTGCAGCACGCCACGACTACGCATGCAGCCTCCAGTGTTGTTCGCCGATGCGTTGCAGGCACAGGCGCAGTTCGCTTTCCAGGGCGCGATCCTCGATCAGTGGCGGGAAGTCCCGGGCCAGTTCTTCGTGCATGGCGGCCAGTGCCGGCGGCAGTGGGCGGGCCTCGGCTTCCCGGCTGCGCAGCCAGACACCCTGGTTGGCGGCCAGCAGGGTGGCGGCGGCGACCTGCTCGGTCAGCTCCAGCACGCGGATTGCGTCGCGGGCGGCGATGGTGCCCATGCTGACCTTATCCTGGTTGTGGCATTCGGTTGAACGGGAAAACACGCTCGCCGGCAGGGTATTTTTCAGCGCCTCGGCGGTCCAGGCGCTGGCACCGATCTGCACGGCCTTGAAGCCGTGGTTGAGCATGGCGCGCTCGCTGCCGGAGCCGGACAGGTTGCTCGGCAGGCCGTGGTTGTAGCGCACGTCCACCAGCAGGGCGAGCTGGCGGTCCAGCAGGTCGGCGACGTTGGCCACCAGGTTCTTCAGGCTGTCCATGGCGAAGGCGATGTGCCCACCGTAGAAGTGCCCACCATGCAGGACACGCTCTTGCTCGGCGTCGATGATCGGGTTGTCGTTGGCGCTGTTCAGTTCGGTCTCGATGAAGCCGCGCAGCCAGCCCAGGCTGTCGGCCAGCACGCCGAGCACATGCGGTGCGCAGCGCAGCGAGTAGCGGTCCTGCAGGCGATGCAGCGGCGCGGTCGGCGCGTCGATCGCCAGGTCCTGGCGCAGCCAGGCGGCGACCTGCATCTGCCCCGGATGCGGCTTGGCGGCGAACAGGCGCTCGTCGAAGTGCTCCGGGTTGCCCTGCAGCGCGACGACGTTCAGCGCGGTGATGCGGGTCGCCAGGCGCAGCAGGTAGTCGGCGCGGGCGAACGCCAGGCAGGCCAGACCGGTCATCACCGCGGTGCCGTTCATCAGTGCCAGGGCTTCCTTGGGCCGCAGGACCAGCGGGTCCCAGCCCAGTTCGCGATGCACGTCGCTGGCCAGGCGGCGCTCGCCACGCAACAGTACTTCGCGCTCGCCGGACAAGGTCGCGGCCACATAGGACAGTGGCGTCAGGTCACCGCTGGCGCCCACCGAACCTTCTTCGGGAATCAGCGGCAGGATGTCCTGGTCGAGAAACGCCTGCAGGCGCTCCAGCAGTTCCACCCGTACCCCGGAAACCCCGTGGCACAGCGACTGCAGGCGGGCGGCGAGCACGGCGCGGGTGGCCTGCGGATCAAGCAGCTTGCCCAGGCCACAGCCGTGGAAGGTGTAGAGATGACGCGGCAGCGCCTCGACGTGCTGCAGCGGCACCGCGACCACGCAGGAGTCGCCGTAGCCGGTGGTGACGCCATAGATCACGCCTTCCTTGTCCAGCAGCGAGTCAAGGAACTGCGCGCCCTTGGCGATGCGCTGGCGGTAGGCCGGGTCGTTTTGCAGTTGCGTCGGCACCTGACGGTTGGCCAGTGCCAGCACGTCTTCGATGCGCAGCGGGAGTTCGCCGAAGGTTACCGGCTCAAGCGGATGCGTTGTCATCGGTCTTCCAGAAGGGGTAGAAATTGAACCATTGTTGGGGCGCTTGCAGGCAGTACTGGCCCAGGCGCTCGGCATAGCGGGCGGTCCATTGGGCGATGACCTGCTCGCGGTCGCCACGCTTCCATTGCACGGCTTCGGCGAAGGGTTCGAGGGTGATGTGGTAGCGGCCCCCAAGCTTCAGGCAGAACAGCAGGTTGACCGGGCATTTCAGCAGGCCGGCCAGCAGCCAGGGCCCCTGGGGGAAAGCCGCCGGGTGACCGAGGAAGTCCACCCGCACATTGCGCCCGCCGTGCAGGGGGACGCGGTCACCGGCAATCGCCAGCCACTCGCCACGGTCCAGGCGCTGGCTCAGTTGCAGCATGATCGCCGGGTCCAGCTCGCTGACCTGGATCAGCCGCAGGTTGGTGGCGCCGGCCTCGCCCAGCAGGCGATTGAAACGCTCGGCGTGCTTGGTGTGTACCAGCACGTTCATGGTGACCTTTTCGCCCAGTTCGGCCAGGGCACGGCAGACTTCCAGGTTGCCCAGGTGGGCGCCGACCAGCATCTGCCCACGCTCGCCGCGCAGTTGGTCGCGCAGCCGGGCCGGGTCGATGATCTCGATCTGCTCGATGCTCAGCTTGCCGTTCCACACGTCGAGCTTGTCCAGCAGCGCATCGGCGAAGGCCATGAACTGGCGGAAGACCTTCATCCGGGTCGGCAGCAGTGCGCTCCGGCCACTCCACGCCGCCAGGCGCTGCTGGTATTGCCAGGCGCTGTGCCGGGCACTGCGGCCGAACAGGAAGAAGTACAGGACGATGCCATGCAGCACCGGGCTGAGCAGCCGGCGGCCGAGCACCCGGACGCCGAAGGCGGTGAGCTTCATCAGCCAGAAGCTGCCGCGCTCCTGGTGGTCGGCCCAGTGTTTCTGCCTATCGCTCATGCCCGCCACCGTCGCCAGAGGATGCTCGGCAGGCGCAGCAGCATGCCGAAGAACAGCCGCGTGTGCATGCCGGAAATCAGCGCGTTGTCATGGAACAGGCGGAAGTGCGACAGGCCGTCCTGCGGGTAGTGGACCCGGGTCGGCAACCAGCGCATCGGCTGGTTGCGCCAGGCCAGGCGCACGAGGATTTCCGGGTCGAAGTCCATGCGCTTGCCGATCCGCGCGCTGTCGATCAGGGCCAGCACCGGTGGCAGCGGGTAGACCCGGAAGCCGCACATGGAGTCGGGAATCTGCAGCGACAGGCTGTTGATCCACACCCAGACGTGGGTCAGGTAGCGGGCATAGAGACGGCCCTTGGGTACGCTTTCGTCGTACTGCGGATAGCCGCAGATCAGCGCTTCGGGATGGCTGCGGGATGTGTCGAGAAAGGTCGCGACATCCTGCAGGTCATGCTGACCGTCGGCGTCCACCTGCAGGGCATGGCTGAAGCCGCGCCGCGAAGCCTCGCGCAGGCCGGCCATCACCGCGCCGCCCTTGCCCTGGTTGACCGGCAGCTTGACCAGGAAGGTGTTCTCGCCCTCGGCCAGACGCTCCAGCACCGCGGCGCAGGCCGGGCTGCTGGCATCGTCCACCAGCACGCAGGGCAGGCCGGCGGCCAGCAGGGCCGCGACCACCGCCGGCACGGCCGTCTCGTGGTTGTACACCGGAATCACCGCACACGGCTTATGCATGCGCCGTCTCCAGCACGATGCGCCCGCTGGAGCAGGCTGCCTCGCCGTTGCGGAAGGCGAAGTAGAGCTTGCCGCGTGCCTGGTCGAAGCGCAGGCTCAGCTCGATCTGGTCGCCCGGGCGTACCAGTTGCTGGAACTTCAGCACTTCCATGCCGGCGAATTTCGCTGGCAGCTCAAGCCGTTCGCGACTCAGTTCCAGGGCCCAGTCCACCTGGACCACGCCGGGCAGTACCGGCGTAACCGGGAAGTGCCCACTGAAGTAGGCCAGGTCCGGCGGAACGGCCAGTTGCAGCAGCCATTCGCCGTCGGTTTGGCTTTGCCCGAGCACTTCCGGCGATTTGGGCCGTGGCGCCTGCAACAGGGCCTGGACCTCGGCCTGCGGCAGCTTGCCCTGGGCGTTGAGCGGCATCTGCCGCAGCAACCGCCAGCGCCGTGGCAGTGCCAGCGCTTCACAGTGCTTGAGCAGGTGTTGGCGCAGGGCCTCGGTCAAGGCGCGCCGGCCCTGGTTGCGCAGGGTGTGCAGGCCCTTGGCGGAGAGCACCAGCAGGGCGCCGAGATAGGCGCGATTTTCCTGCACCACCCCCAGCCGCGCCTCGGCGACCCAGGGGTGTTCGAGCAGGGCCTGTTCGAGCATTGGCAGGGAGATGCGTTTTTCTTCCAGCTTGACGATGCGGTCGAGCCGGCCGAGCAGTTCGAAGCGGCCATCGGCCTCGAAGCGTGCCGCGTCCGCGGTCTGTTCGACATGGCCAACCGGCAGGTACGGCGAGGCGACCTGCAAGGCGCCATCGGCATCCTGGCTGAGGCGGACATCGGCGAACGGGCGCCACAGCCGGTCGCCCTGGCGCCAGGCGATGCCGCCGGTTTCCGAACTGCCGAGGATTTCCGTCGGCCATTGCCCCAGGCGTTGCCGCAGGCTGTCGGCCGCCTCTTGCGGCAGTGCGCCGCCCGAAGAGAACACCCGGCGCACCGCGCTCAGCGCCGGCCAGTCGAGGTTGTCGCCCATGCGCTTGAGCAGCGCCGGGCTGGCAACCCAGGCGAACTGCGGGTGCTCGCGGCTGCTGCGTTGCAGGTCCTCGGGGAACGCCAGTTGCCGGCGCACGAAGGTGCGGCCGGCGCACAGTGGCCAGAGCACGCGGAACAGCAGGCCGTAAATGTGCTGGGCCGCGACGCTGCCGATGATGCAGGCCTGGCCGAGGTCGGCACCCCACAACTGCTCCAGGGCCAGCACTTCGTTGGCCAACTGGCGCAGGCTCTTTTCGATGAGCTTGGGCTCGCCGCTGGAGCCGGAGGTGCACAGGCTTAGGCGGCACAGGTCGAGATCCAGCGCCGCCGACTCCAGTGGCTGGGCCTGCAGGTAGGCGAGGTCGGTGCTATCGATCAGCCACAGGTCGACCTGGGTTGCCCAGCGTTGGCGGGTCTGGTCCTGCAGGTCGGGCAACAGCAGCACGGCCACGCCGGCGCGCCAGGCACCGAACAGGGCGACAGCCAGTTCCCCGGCATCTTCAAGGTGCAGCGCCAGGCGTTGCACGTTCCGTTCGCGCAAGCCGGCGGCCAGGCTCAGGGCACGTTGGCTGAACTGGGCGTGGCCCAGCGGCGGATCGATTGTCACGGCACGCCCGGCGTGCATCCCGAGCAGCAACTGCTCAAGGTTTATCCAATTCATGCGCGGCCTCTTACGCGTTGTCGTATCAGCCATTCAATGGCAAACAGCAGACCCATCAGGCCATAGGCGATCAGGCCGTTGTACAACGTCCACCAGCTCAGCGGCGCCCAGAGGGTCAGGGCGGCGGCGAGCAGGCCGTTACAGAGAAAGAACAGGCTCCAGACCTGGGTTACCCGGCGGGTATAGCGGATTGCCACTTCCGGCAGTTCCGGCTCGCTCAGGCGCGCCAGGCGTTCGGCCACCGGTGGGCCGAACTTCAGGCTCAGGCCGAACAGGCCGAGCATGAAGCCGCTGATCAGCACCGGGTACCAGCGCAGCAGCGACGGGCTGTTCAACAGTCCCAGCAAACCGCAGAAGGCGATGGCGCACAGGGCCATCCACAAGCCGCCGGGTTTGCGTTCGCCGGTCAGGGCACGGGCCAGCCACAGGCTGCCGAGCAACAGCCCGAACTGCCAGGGGGCAAAATGTTCCATGCCGAAATACACCGCGAAGGGGTACAGCAGGCCCGCCAGCAGCAGGCCCAGGCCGATCAGTCGGCTCATGCGGCCGGCTGGACCAGCCGGAATACCGCCTCGACCACGTCGTTGACGGTGCGCACCGCCTTGAATTCCTCGGCGGCGATCTTCTTGCCGGTCTGGCGCTTGATGTGATCGATCAGGTCCACGGCGTCGATGCTGTCGATTTCCAGGTCCTGGTACAGGTTGCTGTCCAGGGTGACGCGCTCGGGTTCGAGTTCGAACAGTTCGACCAGGGCATCGCGCAGGGTATTGAAGATGTCTTCACGGGTTTGCATGGTGGTGTCTCACGCTGCCTGTTTTGCCGTGACGAAAGCCGCAAGGCTGGCCACGCTGGAAAAATGGTCACGGGTGTCCTTGGCGTCGGCGTCGATCTTGATGCCGTAGCGTTTCTGGATGGCCAGGCCGAGTTCGAGGGCGTCCACCGAGTCCAGGCCCAGGCCTTCGCCGAACAGCGTCTGCTCGTTGCCGATGTCCTGGGCGCTGATGTCTTCGAGGCCGAGGGCTTCGATGATCAGCTCCTTGATTTCAAGGTGCAGGGCGCTTGTTGGATCGCTCATCTGTGGCGAGCTCCTTAATGAAGTAATGATGCAGAAAATCGTTGAGCTTGCGCGAAGCCTGGGGCGCGGGGCCCTGGCTGGCGAAGGTCTGTGGGTCTATATCGGCCCCGACACGAAAACTGAAGTGCACCCGGCGGTGCGGGATGCGATACCAGGGTTCGGCCTTGGTCAGGGTGGTGGGGCTGACCTCGATCACCACAGGGGTGATGATTCTCGCACCGCGCAGGGCGATTGCGGCGGCGCCGCGATGAAAGGCCGGTGCCGTGCCGGGCGAGGTCCGGGTGCCTTCGGGGAAGATGATCAGGGTCTGGCCACCCTGCAGGGCACCGACGGCGGTATCGAGCATCTCCATGCTGCCGTCGTTGCTGATGTATTCGGTGGAGCGCACCGGCCCGCGGGTGAACGGGTTTTGCCAGAGGCTCTGCTTGACCACGCAGTTGGCGTTGCGCACCAGGCCGATGAGGAACACCACGTCGATCAGCGACGGGTGGTTGGCGATGATCATCTGGCCGGGACGCCCGAGCCGATCCGCGCCTTCGACCTCATAGGTCAGCACACCGCTGCGGGCCATGAAGCGGATGAACAGCCAGAACAGCCGGCTCACCGTGCGTCTGGCCCGCTCGCGCTGGCGTTGCGCGTCGCCGGGCAGGCAGGCGAGCAGGGGGAAGATCACCAGGCGCAGGCACAGGCCGCCCAGGCCGAACAGGGCAAAGCTGATGGCGGTGGCCAGCAGGCGCCAGTAATAGGCGTCGCGTGGCCTAGTCATGCTCGGCGTTGCCAGTTCCATGCACGGGTCTTCCATGTGTGTTGGCAAGCGGTTTGCGATCCGAGCAGGGTTCGTACCAGGTTCAGCGCATGGGGCCATTCGGCGCGAGTGCCCTGGTCCTCGCAGCGCCCGAGGGACAACTGCCAGTCATCGCCCGGTGTCAGCAGCAGGCCGACGGCATAGGGGAACGGCACGTCGTCGATCCAGCGGCTGTAGGCCTCGGGCGGCTGTTCCTCGGTGATCACCAGCAGCACCGCCGGCGCGCCCTCGGCGAGCAGCGCCGCGGCTTCCAGCATGCCGTGCTCGAGACCGTCGCCATTGGCGGCCAGGGCGGTCATTTCGCTGGTTTCACCGCGCATGATCGACCACAGGCCGATAATGGCGTTATGCACCGAGAGGCTGAACTGGGTGGGCGAGAGCGGCTGGTCGGCGGCCAGGTCGCTGAGGATTTCCAGCGTGCGCGGGGTTTCGCCGTGGCGGGAGACGAATACCAGGGGCAGTGCCTCATGGCCCTCGGCCAGTGGCCAGCCGACGCTGAACGCCATGCGTGCCAGGCGGCTGAGACGACGGCGCTGCATGGCCGGCAGGAACGACACATCGGGAGCCGCATCGCTCGCGGCTGGCACCGTGGGCTGGCGGCTCCAGGCCTGCCAGTCGGACACGCTTTCGAGGCTCGGGGCCCAGGCGCGCCATTGAGCGATATTGAAGTTGATCACTGAGTGTCTTCCCGCCCCTGCGGGCTTCCTTGAAACGCTGCGGCTGGATGCTTGGAGCGATACCCACCTTGGCGTGGCGCTGTGGCCGAGTGGCGCGCATTATCCCGGTGTGGCGGGCTTGTAGCAAACAATTGGCTACATTTTGCACGATAAAATTTACAGACGGACAACCGAATAGATGTCATATGGCTATTATTCATGTTTTCGGTGAGACATCTGTCGGCCGTTTCCTTCGATTGAATGGAATCTTTCGGAGTTCGCCGAGTTATCGGTTATCGCGAGGGGGTTCTTGTCTCCTCGAGGTGGCGAAGCGACAGCCAAGCCCTCTACACTCGGTCATTCATTGATACACGGAGGTCTTGTCATGCGGCGTGTGGTGTTCAATCAGAAAGGTGGGGTCGGCAAGTCGAGCATTGCCTGCAACCTGGCGGCAGTCAGTGCCAGCGAAGGTTATAGGACCCTGTTGGTGGACCTCGATGCCCAGGCCAACTCCACGCAGTACCTGACCGGCCTGACCGGTGAGGACATTCCCATGGGGATCGCCGACTTCTTCAAGCAGACCCTGTCGTCCGGGCCGTTCTCGAAGAAGAACCAGGTGGATATCTACGAGACGCCGTTCGACAACCTGCATGTGATCACCGCCACCCCCGAACTGGCCGACCTGCAGCCCAAGCTCGAGGCCAAGCACAAGATCAACAAGCTGCGCAAACTCCTGGAGGAATTGGCCGAGGACTACGATCGCATCTACCTGGATACTCCGCCGGCACTGAATTTCTACGCGGTTTCAGCGTTGATCGCCGCTGATCGCGTATTGATTCCCTTCGACTGCGACAGTTTCTCGCGCCAGGCGCTGTACGGCCTGCTGGCGGAGATCGAAGAGTTGAAGGATGACCACAACGAGGATCTGCAGGTCGAGGGCATCGTGGTCAACCAGTTCCAGGCCAGGGCCAGCCTGCCGCAGCAGATGCTCGACGGCCTGATCGCCGACGGGTTGCCGGTGCTACCGGTGTACCTCGGCAGTTCGGTGAAGATGCGCGAGTCCCATGAGGCCAGCAAACCGCTGATTCACTTCGACCCGCGACACAAGCTGACCCAGCAGTTCGTCGAACTGCACAACCTGCTGGAAGAGAAGGCCCAGTAAGGCCACTAGGCCGCGATGCCCTGGCTGCGCAGCCAGGCCAGCAGTTGCGGCAATGGAAAGGCCCCGCTCTGGCGCGCGACTTCCCGGCCATTCCTGAACAGGATCAGGCTGGGAATCGAGCGGATGCCCAGTTGGGCCGACAGGTGCTGGTTGGCCTCGCTGTCGAGCTTGGCCAGCCGGCACTTGCCGGCCAGCTGGCTGGCAGCCTGTTCGAACACCGGTGCAAACGACTTGCACGGCCCGCACCAATCCGCCCAGACATCCAGCAGCAACGGCAGGTCGCCCTTGACCTGGCTGGCGTAGGCGCCCTGGTTCAGGTCGAAAGGCTTGTTCAGTAGCACCTCGCCCTTGCAGCGCCCGCATTTCGGCTGGTCGCCGAGGCGTTCGGCAGGCAGGCGGTTGAGGCCGTTGCAGTGGGGGCAGGGGATCATCAGGGGGTCGGACATGGGCATGGGCTCCGCAGGATTGGCCACTGTTCCTATCTGGAGGCTGGAGCGCGCTTTATCAAGGCGCTGCGCCGGTGTCGCATACCCTCACACTTTTCAGTCACGGGGTCTCTGGTTGAGCACCTAGCCTGAAGGTGTACGCCATCGGTCAGATTCTTTCATAGCAAACTGCGATAGTTTGACGCGACGGCTAGTCTCTATAGCAAGGTGCGATAAGGATGTTGCATGCGTGTGATTACCGAGAAGCGGATTCGCGAGGCCAGGGCGAAATGGCCTGAGGCTGCCAGTGCGCTGGATGCCTGGTACAGGCGGATCAAAGGGAGCAGTCCTGGAAATTTTTCAGCGCTCAAGGCGATATTTCCGGCGACAGACAAGGTCGGCAGGCTGCATGTGTTTGATATCGGTGGGAACAAGCTGCGGCTGATGGCGGGTGTGCATTACGGTGCCCAGCAGTCGTACATCAAGCAGGTGCTGGACCACCGCGACTATGACAAGGGTAAATGGAAGGAGACGTGTCGATGAACGCTGCCGTCAAGCAGGCATCCGAGCACTGGCCGTTTGTGGAACCACTGCTGCGCAAACCAAAAAACGAGGCCGATTACGATGCTCTTGTCGAGGCTCTCGACGAGCTGCTGGGCATCGTGGGTGAAGACGAATCGAATCCGCTCATGAGCCTGGTGAACATCATCAGTGATTACATCGAGGCTTATGACAAGGAACACTGGCCCATGCCGCTGGCCAGCGGGGCCGATGTGCTGCGGGAGATGATGCGCGAGCATGGCCTGAAGCAGAGCGATTTGCCCGGGGTCGGACCGCAATCGGTGGTCTCCGAGATCCTCAGCGGCAAGCGCCAGCTCAACCTGCGCCAGATTCGCTGGCTGGCCGAGCGCTTTGGGGTGCGGGAGCAGATCTTTATCTGAGCCAGCCGTATGGCCTCGTGCTTCAGGATGAGCAACTGATTTCCAGATGCTTGCCCCATTCCGGTGGCCTTTCGGCATAGACCTCCATCCCTGGCTGTTCCTCGAACGGTTGGCTCAGTACCGCGTGTAGCTGGCGTACTTCGGTGTAATCGCCTTTTTCCGCAGCCTCAATGGCCCGCTGCGCCAGGTAGTTGCGCAGGATGTACAGCGGGTTGACCGCGTGCATGCGTGCCTGGCGCCGAGCCTCATCCTGGTCCGGCTCGCGGGCGACACGGGCGGTGTAGCGTTCGGCCCAGGCATCGAAGCCCCTGAGGTCGATGAAGTCGTCGCGCAGGCGTGCCACCGCCAGGTGGGCCGGCTGGTCGCCCAGGCGGCGGAAGAACAGGCTGTAGTCGACGCCGCCGACCTGCATCCGCTGCAGCAAATCCTCCACCAGTTGCTGGTCGCCATCCTCCGCGGTGGTCAGGCCGAGGCGGCGGCGCATCAGGTCCAGGTAATGCGCCTGGTACAGTGGCAGGAACAGCCCCAGGGCTTCGCGCAGGGCCTCGACGCTGATGAAGGGCGTCAGTGCCTGCGCCAGCGCGCTGAGGTTCCACTGGCCGATCGGCACCTGGTTGCTGAACGAGTAGCGGCCCTGGTCGTCGGAGTGGTTGCAGATGAAGTGGGCATCGAAATCATCGAGGAAGGCGAAGGGGCCGAAGTCGAAGGTGATGCCCAGGATCGACATGTTGTCGGTATTCATCACGCCATGGCAGAAACCATAGGCCTGCCATTTGGCGATCAGCTCAGCGTTGCGCTCGACGATTTCGCGGAACATCGCCAGGTATGGCTCCGGCTGTGTCAGGCACTCGGGGAAGTGCTGCGCCAAGACGTATTCGGCGAGCTGTTTGTGCTGCTCGGTCTGCTGGGTGTAGTAGAAGTACTCGAAGTGGCCGAAGCGGACATGGCTCGGCGCCAGGCGCAGGACCATCGCCGCGCGCTCCTGCCGCTCGCGCCAGACCGGGGTATCCGAACCGATCACGCACAGTGCGCGGCTGCTGGGAATGCCCAGGGCCTGCAGGGCTTCGGAGGCGAGAAATTCGCGGATCGACGAGCGCAGCACCGCTCGGCCGTCGCCCATGCGTGAGTAGGGGGTCTGTCCGGCACCCTTGAGGTGCAGGTCCCAGTGTTCGCCGGCCGCGTTTTTGACCTCGCCGAGCAGCAGCCCGCGGCCATCGCCCAGGCGCGGGTTGTAGGAGCCGAACTGGTGTCCCGAATAGACCATCGCCCGTGGCTCGGCCTCGGCCCACAGCGTGTGGCCGCCGAACAGCTGGGCGAAGTCGTCCTCTTCGGCGCTCGCCGGGTCCAGGTCGAGCAGCGCCATGGCCGCAGGGCTGGCCGCGACCAGGCGCGGGTTGTCGATGGGCTCGGGCAGCACATGGGTGGAAAAGGCATCGCCCAGGCGGGCGAAGCGGTTGTCGAAGGTCAGTTCGTCGAGGGCTTTCAACGGCCATCTCCAGCAGAATGTCCTGGCATTCTGCTGGGATTAGCCGGCTTGCGCTAGTCGAGCTTGGCCGCGGGAGGGATTTGATCCGGTTTGGCGGGTACCAGGGTGGGGGCCTCGTCTTCCACTGGCACCAACTTGTATTCCTGGCCATGCAGGTTCTTGAGGTAGACCTCCATCTGCCGGAAGGAGATGTTGATGTGCTCCTTCTTGAACTCGCGGTTGATGAAGCGGTTGACCTCGTCGATCACCGGGTTGCGGTCGCCCAGGTCGCGCACGTGCATGCGTAGCTCATGATCCAGCGTGCTTTCGCCGAAGTTGAGGAAATACACGTGAGGCTCGGGTTCCTTGAGCACCCGCGGGTTGTCGCGGGCGGCCTTGAGCAGCAGTTCCTTCACGCGGTCCAGGTCGGAGCCGTAGTCCACGCCGAGCTTGAGGGTCACGCGTGTGACAGTGTCGGTCAGCGACCAGTTGATCAGTTGCCCGGTGATGAAGGTCTTGTTCGGGACGATGATGTCCTTGCGATCGAAGTCGGTGATGGTGGTGGCGCGGATGCGGATCTTGCTCACCGTACCCGACAGCGTGCCGATGGTGATGGTGTCGCCGATGCGGACCGGACGCTCGAACAGGATCATGATGCCGGAGATGAAGTTGGCGAAGATTTCCTGCATGCCGAAACCCAGGCCCACCGAGAGCGCCGCCACCAGCCATTGCAACTTGTCCCAGCTCACGCCGAGGGTCGACAGGGTGGAGACGAAACCGATGCCGACAATGATGTAGGACAGCAGCGTGGTGGTGGCGTAGGCGCTGCCTTGGGCCAGGTCGAGCTTGGACAGCACCAGGACTTCCAGCAGGCCGGGCAGGTTGCGCGCCAGGGCCAGGGTGATACCGACGATCGCCAGTGCTCCGATCAGGTTGCCGAGGGTGATCGGCACCATGCTCATGGCCGCGCCGGTGCCGCTGGTGTATTCGTAGAGGGTGATGTTGTCCAGGTAGGAGAACACCGTGATCAGGTCCGACCAGACCCAGTACAGCGCGGCGACGAAGCCGCCGAGCAGGGCCAGGCGGATCAGGCGCAGGGACTGCTGGTTGACCTGTTCGATGTCCAGGGTCGGTTCCTCGACCACCACCTCGCCGTCGCCCGCTTCCTTGGCCGCCTGGCGTTTGCTCAGGGCTCGCTGGTAGGCCAGGCGCCGGGCGGCCACGGCCAGCCCGCGAACGAAGGTGGCCTCGATCACCAGCCAGAACATCAGCAGGTACAGGGTGTCGATCAGTCGATCGCTGAGTTTCAGCGCGGTGTAGTAGTAGCCGAAGCAGACCGCGACGAACAGGGCGATGGGCAGGGCGGTGAAGAGTACGCCGATCAGTTTGCGGAACAGCGAGGCCTTGCCGTGGTTCGGGCTGCCCAGCAGCAGGCGGCTGAGCAGCCAGGCCATCAGCGCATAGCAGGTCAGTACCACGCCGATGCCGAGCACGTCGTCCGCCAGCGATGCCGGCTGCAGCTCGGCCACGGCCACCACGGCCACCAGGGCCAGCACGACGAAGCCCAGGCGCCGTACCCAGCCCTGGAGGAATTCGACCTGGGGTTTTTCCCAGTGGAAATGCAGCTCGGCGACACCACCGGGCGCCAGCACCCGATACGCGGTGTAGAACACCAGCCAGGCCTGGGAGATCTGCAGCAGCGCGGCGCCTAGGTTGGCGTTCTGGCCGCGGGCATCGATCTGCAGGGCGTAGCCGCACAGCGCCAGGGCCAGGGTGACCGGCATCGCCAAGAGGATGTTGACCAGGATTGCCAGCGGCGTATGCCACTGGCTGTCGCGCTTGAAGTGGCCGATGTCCTTGTGGACCTTGTTCAGCCGCCCGTAGAGGTAGTTGCGCTTCCACAGGAGCCCGCCGATCACCAGCAGCAGCGGCAGGAACAGCAGGGGGCGTTGCAGCAGGCCGTCAGTCAGTTCGCTGATGCTGGACAGCCAGGGCAGCGTGGTGACTTGTTTCTGCAGGCGGTTGGGCACGCCTTCCAGCCACTCCAGGTCCAGCGGTTTGTTGCTCGGGATCCAGAACATCTGCTCGTCGAGGGTCGCGCGCAGGTTCTGGGCCGTGCTGAGCAACTGTTTCTGGTTCAGTTGCAGGGTGATGGACTCGTTGAGCAACGCGCTCAGTTCGCGGTTCAGGCGTTCCAGCAGGTCGCTGCGGGTCACGGCCAGGTCGAGCAGGGTGCGGCGCAACTGCGGGGTGACCTGCTCCGGCGGCTGGGTCGCCAGCAGGTTCTCCACGTAGCTGGACGGACTGCTGAGCAGTTCACGCTGCTGGTTGACCTCGAACTGGTACAGGCGGATGTCGGCAATCTCGTCCGCCAGGTTCTTGTCGACCTTCAGGCGTGGCAGGGCCTGTTTCTGCTTGTAGAGAATCTTCGACAGCAGCAGGCTGCCCTTGAGCACGTTGATCTGCTCGTCCAGGGCCTGGTCGCTCTGGGTCAGGGTGTCGAGCTGCTGCTTGGTCTGCAGGTTCTGCTGGGTCAGTTCGTTGAGACGGTCGGTGCTCTTGAGCAGGTAGTCGGAGAGCCTCAGGTTGGTCGCGCTCTCGGTCGCCAGCAGGCTGCTGTCGCCGGCTTTCTGCGCTTCGATGGACTGCTGGGTGACGGTCTGCTGGGACTGGGCCAGACGCTTCTGGTTGATCAGCGTCTGCATGTCCTGGATTTCCTGTTCCAGGCGCGCGGTCTTTTCCATCAGCAGGTCGTGCTGGCTGTTGCCCAGGTCCTGCAGTTGGCTATTGCCCGCCAGTTCCTGGCGGCGCAGCGGGATCAGCGCGTTGATCGACGCCAGCTCGGCGGTCAACTGGTTGCGTTGTTCGGTGCTGAGGGTCTTGCCGTTGTCCTTGCCCAGCTTGAGGATGGTGTTGATCTGCTGGATGCGGGTCTGGCTGTTGCTGATTTCCGACTGGGCCCGTTCGGGGCGGGTCTGGGCGGTGATGATCAGGCTGTTGGCGTCGGCCAGGGCCTTTTGCAGTTCACCCTGCTGGGTGGTGCGCTCGGCCAGCAGTTGCTCCAGTTGCGGTACGGATTGGCCGGCATAGCGCTGGGCGACCGGAATCACCCGGGTGGCTTTCAGTCGAGCCAGTTCGCGCTGGTTCTCGCTGGTCTGGCGCGGGGCTTCGGCCACCTGCTGCTTGGTTGCGGCCAGGCGCCTGGTGTAGTCGTCGGCACTGGACAGCCAGCTCAGGGTCTGTTGCAGCACCTGTTGCAGGGCTTTCTGATCGGCATCCGGCAGCTTGCGATCGGCGATCTTGTCCAGGCTCTGCTGGACCGACTCGCTGGTGGGCGGCTCGGCAGCCTGCAACGTGCCGACGGAAAGACTCAGGCCCAGCAGGGCGGCAAGAGAAACAGAGCGCAAGAAGGACATAGGTACCGATCGAGCCAGGTAAGTCGGGAAGTGGGCAGTTTAGAGGAAGAGTCCCGGCCCTGGGCGACTTCCTTCGGGGAATCTGACGCCGACTTTGCCGATCTTGTTCCCGTCCATGACCGCCACGGTCCAGATGGTGTTGTTCCACTCCACCTGGTCGCCGACGATGGGCGCGCCACCGACCTTGTGGGCGATGAAGCTGCCCAGCGGGGTATTCGGGTCGTCGCCTTCGAGTTTCAGGCCATACAGGGCCGCGACCGCGCCCAACTGGGCGTCGCCCTCGAGGACGAAGTCGCCGAAGAAGCGCAGATCGAGGCCGCGTTGCGGGGCCTGGCTGAACAGCTTGCCGAGGGCCGGCAGGTTGTGTTCGTGGCCGATGACGCAGAGCAGGTCGCCGACTTCCAGGGTGGTACTACCCGACGGATGGAGCAGTTGCTGGCCGCGGAACAGGGCGGCGATGCGTGTGCCCTCGGGCATCTTCAGCTCGCGCAGGGCGGCACCGATGCACCATTTCTCCGCACCGAGGCGATAGACGAACAGCTCCCACTCGCTGGTGACGTGCACTTCCAGGGCGGCCCGGGAAATCGGGGCCGGCTCCGGTGGTACGGTGACCTTGAGCAGCTTGGCCACCCACGGCAGGCTGGTGCCCTGCACCAGCAGCGACACCAGCACGATGAAGAACGCCAGGTTGAAGTAGAGCTGCGCATGGGGCAGGCCTGCCATCAGCGGGAACACCGCGAGAATGATCGGGACCGCGCCGCGCAGGCCAACCCAGGAGATAAAGGCCTTTTCCCGGCCATGGAAGGCGCGGAACGGCAGCAGGCCGACCACCACCGACAGCGGCCGGGCGAACAGGATCATCCACAGCGCCAGCCCAGGGCCGGCAGGGCGATGGGCAGCAGGTCGTGCGGCGTGACCAGCAGGCCCAGCACCAGGAACATGCCGATCTGCGCCAGCCAGGCCATGCCGTCGAGCATGTGCAGGATGCCGTGGCGGCTGCGCACCGGGCGGTTGCCGATCACCAGGCCGCACAGGTAGACGGCGAGGAAACCACTGCCGTGCAGGGCGTTGGTCAGGGCGAAGACCACCAGGCCGCCAGCGATCACCAGGATCGGGTACAGGCCGTTGGCCAGGTTGATGCGGTTGACCAGTTGCAGCATCAGCCAGCCGCCGCCGAGGCCGATGACGCCGCCGATGCCGAATTCACGAACCAGGTGGCCGAGCAGGCTCCAGTGCAGGCCGGTCTGGCCGCTTGCGAGCATGTCGATCAGGGTCACGGTGAGGAACACCGCCATCGGGTCGTTACTGCCCGACTCGATTTCCAGGCTGGCGGTCACCCGTTCGTTGAGGCCCTTGCCGCCGAGCAGGGAGAACACCGCGGCGGCGTCGGTCGAGCCGACGATGGCGCCGATCAGCAGGCCCTGGATGATGTTCAGGTCGAACAGCCAGGCGGCGGCCATGCCGGTCAGCCCGGTGGTGATCAGCACGCCCACCGTCGCCAGCGACAGCGCCGGCCAGAGCGCCACGCGGAAGCTCGCCACCCGCGTGCGCAGGCCGCCATCGAGCAGGATCACGGCGAGCGCCAGGTTACCCACCAGGTAGGCGGTCGGGTAGTTGTCGAAGATGATGCCGCCGCCGTCAACGCCGGCGGTCATGCCCACCGCGAGGATGATCACCAGGATCGGGATGCCCAGGCGCGAGGAGAGGGAACTGACCAGGATACTTGCGCCTACCAGCAACGCGCCGATCAAGAACAGGCTGTTGATGGTCGTCGCATTCAAAGGCAGTACTCCATAAAGCTGGAAAGGCGGGTGCGCAGACTGAACCATGCAGTCTGCGTGCCAGCGATTCTAACCTGTTGAAATGTACCGCTGTCAAAAGCTTTAGAACCACTCCTCGTGCATCGACAGGCAGGTGTCGTCCCGTGCCTGCAGAATCGCCAGTTCATGATGGCAGCCTGGCACCTCCCAGGTCAGGAAGTAGCGGGCCGCCTGCAGCTTGCCCTTGTAGAACGCGAGGTCGGCGGCGTTGCCGCTGGCCAGGCCTTCCTCGGCCCGCACCGCCTGCTCCAGCCAGCGCCAGCCGATTACCGTGTGGCCAAAAGCCTTGAGATACAGCGCCGAGTTGGCCAGGGCGCTGTTGACCTTGCCTTGTGCCAGGTCGCCGAGCAGGCCGATTGTCACTGCCTGCAGGCGGGCGACCAGTTGCTCCAGCGGTTCGCGCAACGCATCCAGCGCCGGGTACGCGGCGGCACGCTGGCCGGTGTCGGCGATCAGGCGGATCAGTTGCTTGAGGCCGGCGCCGCCGTTCTGCGCCAGCTTGCGGCCGAGCAGGTCCAGCGACTGGATGCCATGGGTGCCCTCGTGGATCGGATTCAGGCGGTTGTCGCGGTAGTACTGCTCCACCGGGTACTCGCGGGTGTAGCCATGGCCGCCGAGGATCTGGATGGCCAGTTCGTTGGCTTTGAGGCAGAACTCCGACGGCCAGGATTTGACGATCGGCGTCAGCAGGTCGAGCAGTTCATGGGCCTGTCGCCGATCGGCTTCCGATTCCAGGGTGGTGGTGTCGTCGAACAGCCGGGCGGCGTACAGGCCCAGGTCGAAGGCGCCTTCGACATAGGCCTTCTGGGTCAGCAGCATGCGCTTGACGTCGGCGTGCTGGATGATCGCCACCGGTGCGGTGTTCGGGTCCTTGCTGTCGGGCAGCCGGCCTTGCGGACGCTCCCGTGCATATTCCAGGGAGTACAGGTAGCCGGCGTAGCCGAGCATGACCGCCCCCATGCCGACGCCGATGCGCGCCTCGTTCATCATCTGGAACATGTAGCTGAGGCCGTGATGGGGTTTGCCCACCAGATAACCCACGCAATTGCCGTTATCGCCGAAGTTCAGTGCCGTGGAAGTGGTGCCGCGCCAGCCCATCTTGTGGAACAGCCCGGCCAGCAACACGTCGTTGCGCGCACCGAGGCTGCCATCGTCGTTGACCAGGAACTTGGGCACGATGAACAGCGAGATACCCTTCACCCCGGGTGGGGCATCCGGCAGCTTGGCCAGAACCATGTGCACGATGTTTTCCGACAAGGGGTGGTCGCCGCCGGAAATGAAGATCTTGTTGCCCTTGAGCCGGTAGGTACCGTCGGTCGCAGGTTCGGCGCGGGTACGGATATCGGCCAACGACGAGCCGGCGTGGGGCTCGGTCAGGGCCATGGTGCCGAAGAAGCGGCCGTCGATCATCGGCTGCAGGAAGCGGCGCTTCTGTTCGTCGCTGCCGAAGCTCTCGATCAGGTTGGCCGCGCCCATGGTCAGGAACGGGTAGGAGGTTGACGCGGCGTTGGCCGACTGGAAATGCGCGAAGCAGGCCTGGGACAGCAGGGTCGGCAGTTGCATGCCGCCGGCCTCGAAGCTGCGTGCGGCATTGAGGAAACCGGCCTCGAGGAACGCATCCACCGCCGGCTTCACTTCCGAGATCAGGATCGCTTCGCCATTTTCATAGCGCGGTTCGTTTTCATCGTTCTTGCGGTTGTGCGGCGCGAAGAACTTTTCGGCGATGGTGCGGGCGGTGTCCAGGGCGGCGTCGAAGGTCTCCCGCGAATGTTCGGCGAACCGCTCGCGGCGGGTCAGGCCTTCGGCATCGAGGACTTCGTACAGCTCGAAAGCCAGATTGCGGGAACTGAGCAGCGTCTCGGACATGGCGGCCTACCTTTGATGGGATGAATCGAGTCTAGGTGGCTGAATGGACAGTGCCTAGCAAGATTGATCTGGGTGATGGAGGGTCAAAGCGACGACGTGGCCCTCCCCTCTGCCAGGTCTGCCGTGCCTTTTGAGTTCTGTTGCAAACAGGCCTGGCGCCCATTGCGGGCGCCAGGCTGGCGGGTGGATCAGCCGATGGTCATCAGGCTGGCGTTACCGCCGGCTGCCGCGGTGTTGACGCTCAGTGCCCGCTCGATCACCAGACGTTCCAGCGCGATGCCGGTCTCGCCCTGGGACAGGCCCTGCACGCCAACGATCGCGCCGGCCCGTTTCGCCACCTGCTGGCACACGGCGCGCAACTGGTCGGAGTGGCCGTGATGCAGGACCGCGTCGAACACCACCTCGTCCTTGTGCCAGTCGGCGACCCGCTGGATGCGCGCCTGCACTTCCTTCGGCAGGCGCGCATGCAGGGCCTTGCCCGGTTCGCCTTCCGGCCACAGCGCCGAGCTGCCCACCGCCAGCACGGCGGCGAGCTGGGTCAGCAGATCCGCCTCGAGTTCGGCCAGGCACAGCACGTGCTCCCGCGGCAGGATGGCGTAGCTGTTGCGCTCGCCGGTCGGACCGGCCAGGGTGCGGGTGATGCCGCTCTGCGACTGGGTGGCGAAGCGTGCGCAGAGGTCAGCCAGTTCCTGCTGCTGGTTGGCCGCAGCCCAGGCCTGCAGGGCGCTCAGTGGTTTGCCCATGGCTGCACGCAGGCGCACGTCCGGTGCATTATGTGCGTCTACGCGGGCGAAGGACTGCTCGATGGCATCGGCCGGACGGGTCGACAGCAGGCGATACAGGTACAGCGGGCCGCCGGCTTTCGGGCCGGTGCCCGACAGCCCCTCGCCGCCGAACGGCTGCACGCCGACCACCGCGCCGACGATGTTGCGGTTGACGTAGACGTTGCCGGCGTTGACGTTGTCGACCACCTTGGCAATGGTTTCGTCGATCCGGGTGTGTACGCCCAGGGTCAGGCCATAGCCGCTGGCGTTGATCTGGGCGATCAGCTGGTCGATGTCCTTGCGCTTGTAGCGCACCACGTGCAGTACCGGGCCGAAGATCTCGCGCTTGAGCTCATCGAAGCTTTCCAGCTCGATCAGGGTCGGCATCACGAAGGTGCCGCGCTTGCATTCCTCGCCATCGGCAATCGCCATCTGATAGACGCTGCGACCTTTTTCACGCATGCCCTGGATGTGTTTCTCGATGCCGGCCTTGGCCTCGGCGTCGATCACCGGGCCGATGTCCACCGACAGGCGCTCCGGGTTGCCCAGGCGCGATTCGGCCATGGCGCCCTTGAGCATTTCGATCACGCGGTCGGCAGAGTCTTCCTGCAGGCACAGGACGCGCAGGGCCGAGCAGCGCTGGCCGGCACTGTCGAACGCCGAGGAGACCACGTCGATCACCACCTGTTCGGTCAGCGCCGAGGAGTCGACGATCATCGCGTTCTGCCCGCCGGTTTCGGCGATCAGCGGGATCGGCCGGCCCTGGTTGTCCAGGCGTCCGGCGACATTGCGTTGCAGCAGGCGCGCGACTTCGGTGGAGCCGGTGAACATCACGCCCTTGACCCGCTCGTCGCCAACCAGGCGCGCACCGACGGTTTCACCGTAGCCCGGCAGCAGTTGCACCACACCTTCCGGAATGCCGGCTTCGAGCAGCAGGCGCACGGCCTGGGCGGCGATCAGTGGGGTCTGTTCGGCCGGCTTGGCCAGCACCGGGTTGCCGGCGGCCAGTGCGGCAGCAACCTGGCCGCTGAAGATCGCCAGCGGGAAGTTCCACGGGCTGATGCAGACCACCGGGCCCAGCGGACGGTGGGCGTCGTTGGTGAAGTCGTTGCGCGCCTGTACCGCGTAGTAGCGCAGGAAGTCCACCGCTTCGCGGACTTCGGCGATGGCGTTGGCGTAGGTCTTGCCGGCTTCGCGAACCAGCAGGCCCATCAGTGGCTGGATCTCGCCTTCCATCAGGTCGGCGGCGCGTTCCAGGATCGCCGCGCGTTCGGCAGGCGGTGTGGCCTGCCAGATCGGTGCGGCGTTGAGGGCGCACTGGATGGCGTTGTCGACGTCTTCGCTGTTGGCCTCCTGGACGTGGCCGACCACGTCGCGGTGATCCGATGGGTTCAGCACCGGCGCCGGGGTTTCATTGCTGGAGACGCAGCCGAGCATCGGCGCGGCTTTCCACGGGGTATTGGCGCTGGCCAGCAGGGCGCAGGACAGCGAGGCGAGGCGGTGTTCGTTGGCCATGTCGATGCCCGCCGAGTTGGCGCGTTCGGTGCCATACAGCTCGCGTGGCAGAGGGATGCGCGGATGTGGCAGGCCGAAGCCGCCTTCCTGCAGGGCCATCTGCTCGATGCTGGCGACCGGGTCGGCCACCAGTTCCTGGATGGACACGGACTGGTCGGCGATGCGGTTGACGAACGAGGTGTTGGCGCCGTTTTCCAGCAGGCGGCGCACCAGGTAGGCCAGCAGCGTCTCGTGGGTGCCGACCGGCGCATAGACGCGGCACGGACGGTTCAGCTTGCCCTCGGCGACCTTGCCCACCACCTGCTCGTAGAGCGGTTCGCCCATGCCGTGCAGGCACTGGAATTCGTACTGGCCGGGGTAATAGTTCTGCCCGGCGATATGGTAGATCGCCGACAGGGTGTGGGCGTTGTGGGTGGCGAACTGCGGGTAGATGACTTCCGGTACCGAGAGCAGCTTGCGGGCGCAGGCGATGTAAGACACGTCGGTGTACACCTTGCGTGTGTACACCGGGTAGCCTTCCAGGCCCTCGACCTGGGCGCGCTTGATCTCGCTGTCCCAATAGGCGCCCTTCACCAGGCGGATCATCAGGCGATGGCGGCTGCGGCGGGCCAGGTCGATCACGTAGTCGATCACGTAAGGGCAACGCTTCTGGTAGGCCTGGATCACGAAGCCGATGCCGTTCCAGCCGCTCAGTTGCGGCTCGAAGCACAGGCGTTCGAGCAGGTCCAGGGACAGCTCCAGGCGGTCGGCTTCCTCGGCGTCGATGTTCAGGCCGATGTCGTACTGCTTGGCCAGCAGAGTCAGCGACAGCAGGCGCGGGTACAGCTCCTCCATGACACGCTCGTACTGGGCGCGGCTGTAGCGCGGGTGCAGGGCCGAGAGCTTGATGGAGATGCCCGGGCCTTCATAGATGCCGCGGCCATGGGAGGCCTTGCCGATGGCATGGATGGCCTGCTCGTAGGACGCCAGGTACTTCTGCGCGTCGTGCTCGGTCAGTGCCGCTTCGCCGAGCATGTCGTAGGAATAGCGGAAGCCCTTGCTTTCGAACTTGCTGGCATTGGCCAGGGCCTCGGCGATGGTTTCACCGGTGACGAACTGCTCGCCCATCAGGCGCATGGCCATGTCGACGCCCTTGCGGATCATCGGCTCGCCGCTCTTGCCGATGATGCGGCTCAGGGACGAGGTCAGGCCGGCCTCGTTATGGGTGGCGACCAGCTTGCCGGTCAGCAGCAGGCCCCAGGTGGCGGCGTTGACGAACAGCGATGGGCTGTTGCCCAGGTGCGGCTGCCAGTTGCCGGTGCTGATCTTGTCGCGGATCAGGGCGTCGCGGGTGCCCTTGTCGGGGATCCGCAGCAGGGCTTCGGCCAGGCACATCAGGGCCACGCCTTCCTGGGACGACAGGGAGAATTCCTGCAACAGTCCCTGGACGATGCCGGCACGGCCGCCGGCGCTCTTCTGGTTGCGCAGTTTCTCGGCGATGGTCGCGGCCAGCTTGTTGGTGGCTTCGGCGGTGGCCGCTGGCAGGCGCGCCTGTTCCAGCAGCATCGGTACCACTTCCGGCTCGGGGCGACGGTAGGCGGCGGTGATGGCGGCACGCAGCACCGACTGCGGCAGGATGCTCTCGGCGAATTCGAGAAAGCACTGGTGACCATGGTCGGCCTGGACTTCACCGGCGTCGTCGGCTTCGCCACGGGGCAGGCCGCTGAGTTCGCTCAGGGTTGCACCGCTCTCGAGCTTTTCCAGGTAGTTGAAGATGGCCTGCTTGATCAGCCAGTGCGGGGTGCGGTCGATCGAATGGGCCGCCGCTTTCAGGCGTTCGCGGGTCGGGTCGTCGAGTTTGACCCCAAGGGTGGTGGTCGCCATTTTTCTTGTCCTCATGGTTGCCACTACCGCGTGGCGTCAGATGGCCGAGAGATTAGCTCTGGCTTGCGGTAGGTGCAACCAGGTGCAACCTATTTTTCTTCGAAAATATGCACCGGTTAGCCGGGACAGCTTTTCCAAGCTCTGGCAGATGATTGGCTGTTTTCAGTTTTCGTCAGCCCTTCAGGGACTTACGTTGCGCGGGGGGTAAAGGCGTGTGGGAAAAATTGGAAAGGTCCCGAGGTGCAACTGATGGGGGTAAAACAGGTTGCGCCTTGTTCGTATTGTTGAATAGCATGCTCGATCGAGGTGCAACCTCCTACGAAGGGAGGCGCCCTTTGATGATTTTCCTGGGGAAACTCAGTCATGAATGCCCGGTCCGTTTAATCGTCTGACATGAAATGTCGTTTCGTCGGTCGCGGATCGCCGCTGAATAAAAACAATGCCAGGGCTTTTTAATGAGCGTAAGCAACCCAACCCTGATCACCTTCGTGATCTACATCGCTGCGATGGTCCTGATCGGACTGATGGCCTATCGCTCCACCAACAACCTCTCCGACTACATTCTCGGCGGTCGCAGTCTTGGCAGTGTCGTGACCGCGCTTTCGGCGGGTGCTTCCGACATGAGCGGCTGGCTGCTGATGGGGCTGCCGGGGGCGATCTACATGTCCGGCCTGTCCGAGAGCTGGATCGCCATCGGCCTGATCGTCGGGGCCTACCTGAACTGGCTGTTCGTCGCCGGTCGCCTGCGGGTCCAGACCGAACACAACGGTGACGCGCTGACCCTGCCGGACTACTTCTCCAGCCGGTTCGAGGATCGCAGCGGTCTGCTGCGGGTGATTGCCGCCATCGTGATCCTGGTGTTCTTCACCATCTACTGCGCCTCCGGCATCGTCGCCGGTGCCCGCCTGTTCGAAAGCACCTTCGGCATGTCCTACAGCACCGCCTTGTGGGCCGGTGCGGCAGCGACCATTGCCTACACCTTCATCGGTGGTTTCCTGGCGGTCAGCTGGACCGACACCGTGCAGGCCACGCTGATGATCTTCGCGCTGATTCTCACGCCGATCATCGTGCTGCTGGCCACCGGTGGCGTCGACACCACCTTCCTGGCGATCGAGACCCAGGATCCGGGGCACTTCGACATGCTGCGCAATACCACCTTCATCGGCATCATCTCGCTGATGGGCTGGGGCCTGGGTTACTTCGGCCAGCCGCATATCCTGGCGCGCTTCATGGCGGCGGATTCGGTCAAGTCGATCGCCAATGCCCGCCGCATTTCCATGACCTGGATGATCCTGTGCCTGGGTGGCACCGTGGCAGTGGGTTTCTTCGGGATCGCCTACTTCTCGGCGCATCCCGAGGTTGCCGGCCCGGTCAGCGAGAACCACGAACGGGTGTTCATCGAGCTGGCGAAGATCCTGTTCAACCCCTGGTTGGCCGGTGTGTTGCTGTCGGCGATCCTGGCCGCAGTGATGAGTACCCTGAGCTGCCAACTGCTGGTCTGCTCCAGTGCACTGACCGAGGATTTCTACAAGGCTTTCCTGCGCAAGTCCGCTTCGCAACTGGAACTGGTGTGGGTCGGCCGGGCCATGGTGCTGCTGGTGGCGGTGATCGCCATCGCCCTGGCCGCCAACCCTGAAAACCGCGTGCTGGGCCTGGTGAGCTACGCCTGGGCCGGTTTCGGCGCGGCCTTCGGTCCGGTGGTGCTGATCTCGGTGATCTGGAAGGACATGACCCGCAATGGCGCGTTGGCCGGCATTCTGGTCGGTGCTATCACGGTGATCGTCTGGAAGCAGTTCAACCTGCTGGGATTGTACGAAATCATCCCCGGCTTCCTCTTTGCCAGCATCGCGGTCTACGTGGTCAGCAGGATGGGCCAGCCCTCGGCGCAGATGCTCCAGCGTTTCGCCGCAGCGGAGAAGCAGTTCCGCGAGGAACACTGATCCTTGATAGGGGGCGGCAAGCCCTGTAGCGACAAGGCGGCCCGTCTCCCCGGAGACGGGCCGCTGCGTTTCAGGCCTGCAGTGCCTGTTGCAGGTCTTCGAGCAGGTCCTCGATGGCCTCGATGCCGACCGACAGGCGGATCATCTCCGGTTTCACGCCGGCCTTGGCCTGTTCGGCTTCGGTCATTTGCCGGTGGGTGGTGGAGGCCGGGTGGCAGGCCAGGGACTTGGCGTCACCGATGTTCACCAGGCGCTTGAAGATCTGCAGCGCATCGTAGAACCGCACCCCGGCCTGGTAGCCGCCCTTGAGGCCGAACGAGAGAATCGCCGACGGCTTGCCCTTCATATACTTGTGCGCCAATTCATGGTGTGGGTGGTCCGGCAGGCCGGCATAGCTGACCCAGGCCACCTGTTCTTGGGCCTTGAGGAACTTCGCCACCTTGAGCGCATTCTCGGTATGCCGTTCCATGCGCAGGGCCAGGGTCTCCAGGCCTTGCAGCAGGAGGAAGGCGTTCATCGGTGCCAGTGCCGCACCGGTATTGCGCAGCGGCACGGTGCGGGCGCGGGCGATGAAGGCCGCCGGGCCGAATTTCTCCGTGTAGACCACGCCGTGGTAGGCGGCTTCCGGGGTGTTGAGGCCGGGAAACTTCTGCGGATGGTCGGCCCAGGGGAAGGTACCGGCATCGACGATCACCCCGCCCAGGGCGTTGCCATGACCGCCCACATACTTGGTCACCGAATGCACGACAATGTCGGCACCGAACAGGATCGGTTTGCACAGGATCGGTGTCGCCACCGTGTTGTCGACCATCAGTGGTACGCCGTGAGCGTGGGCCACCTGGGCAAAGCTCTCGATATCGACGATGTTGCCTGCCGGATTGCCGATGCTTTCGCAGTAGACCAGCCGGGTGTTCTCGTCGATCAGTTCGGCGACCGCCTCGGGCGAGTCGTCGCGGGCAAACCGCACTTCGACACCGAAGCTGGGCAGCAGGTGGGCGAAGAGGGTGTAGGTGCCGCCATAGAGCTGCGGGGTGGAAACGATATTGTCGCCGGCGCGGGTCAGGGTCTGGATCGCGTAGTGGATCGCCGCGCTGCCGGCGGACACGGCCAGGGCGGCGACTCCCCCTTCCAGTGCCGCAAGGCGCTGTTCGAGCACGTCGTTGGTGGGATTCATGATCCGGGTGTAGATATTGCCCGGAACATCGAGGTTGAACAGGTCGGCGCCGTGCTGGGCGTTATCGAATTCGAAGGCGACGTTCTGGTAGATGGGTACGGCCACGGCCTTGGTGGTCGGGTCCGACTTGAATCCGTGATGGAGCGCAATCGTTGCGTCTTTCATAAGGTCTCGACTCAGTGAAATTCCATTAATTGAGCACTGCCGGGCAGTTGCGGTGGCCTAATGGTCTCGTGTGTCTGAGTCGCCAGGGATCTCGGGTGGGTGCCCGCAATCGGACCGCAAACCGGTGCGCCAGTGTCCGCTACTGGCGCCGGATCGGCAAGTGATCCAGATTAAGCCGGCTCGTTGTCCGCCTGATTGACGAAGATCAGTACACCGAGCAAGGCCATGTAGAACCTGAAGGCTGCCTCCTGGCCGTTCCAGCTTTTCGATTGCCACATCAGGAACCATTCGCCGCCCACCACCATGAAGCCGAAGAACCACACCAGAAAACCCAGGGTCGTGCCGGCGATGACGCCTTTCTTCGCCCGGGCGAAGCTGGCGGCGTCGGCCTTGCGGGCTCGCCACAGCGACAGTGCGCCAAAGGCCAGCAGCGCGCAGGTCAAGCCTTCGCCGAGGATGATCAGCCAATAGGCGACGTGCCACAGCATCGGCGTGGTGATTGCTCGGTACATCACGGCGTTGTCAGGAAAGGTGGTGTCCATGCTCAGTACGTGGCTGACGAAAGCGAAGTTGGAGGCGTAGTCGCTGACGTTGTTGAAGGTGACCATGAAGGCGAAGGCGGCGAGTGCCAGGCTCAGGACGATTTTGGCGTAGCGGGTGGTCATCGGGTCGAATCCTTCGAATGAGAGGGCGTGACGTTACCATGGGCGCTCCGGCGAGTCTGTCGGCGGCGGTCCCTGCCGCCTGTACGTTGCGACCTGACGGCGGCTGGAGCACAGGGTAAACTTCGCCTCTTGCGCAGGAGTTGCCATGAATTACCGTCACGCCTTCCACGCCGGCAACCATGCCGACGTCTTGAAACACCTGGTCCTGACCCGCCTGATCGCCCTGATGGCGCGCAAGGAACAGCCGTTCGCCTATCTCGACAGTCACGCCGGTATCGGCCTGTATGACCTCAAGGGCGACCAGGCCAGCCGTACCGGTGAATACCTGGAGGGGATCGCCCGCCTGTGGGGTCAGCAGGACCTGCCGGCCATGACCGCCGATTACCTGCGGGTGCTGCACGAGATGAACCCCGATGGCGAGTTGCGCTACTACCCGGGGTCGCCGGAATTGGCGCGGCGCCTCACCCGTGGCCAGGACCGGGTGCTGCTCAACGAGAAGCACCCGGAAGACGGCAAGCTGCTCAAGGACAACATGAAGGGCGACCGGCGTGTGGCGGTGCACCTGGGGGAGGGCTGGCACCTGGCGCGGGCCCTGCTGCCGGTGGCGGAAAAGCGTGCAGTGATGCTGATCGACCCGCCATTCGAGCAACTGGACGAGATGCAGCGTTGTGCCGCGTCGCTCAAGGAAGCCATCGGGCGCATGCGCCAGACGGTGGCGGCGATCTGGTATCCGATCAAGGATCAGCGAGCGCTGAAGCGTTTCTACCAGGACCTGGCCGGTACCGGCGCGCCGAAGCTGTTGCGGGTGGAGTTGCTGGTGCATCCGCTGGATACGCCGGCGAGCCTGAATGGCTCGGGACTGGCGATTGCCAACCCGCCGTGGGGGCTGGAGGATGAGCTGCGTGAGCTGTTGCCCTGGCTGGCGCAGAAACTGGCGCAGACCCAGGGCGACTGGCGGATGGACTGGCTGATTGCCGAGTGAGTAGGTGGCCGTGATAGCTGTAGGAGCCGGGCTTGCCCGCGAAGCGTTTGGCGATCTTGCCAACGCTTTCGCGGGCAAGCCTGCATCCTACAAGGGCCGGGGTGCTCAGATCGGGCAACTGACGCCGGTGCCACGAATGCCGCAGTAGCCTTCCGGGTTCTTCGCCAGGTATTGCTGGTGATAGGCCTCGGCGTAGTAGTAGGTCGGCGCCTCGGCAATTTCGGTGGTGATGGTGCCCAGCCCGGCCTTGGTCAGTTCCGCCTGGAACACCTGGGCGCTTTTGCGGGCCGCCTCCAGTTGCTCCGGCTTGGTGGCATAGATCACCGAGCGGTACTGGGTGCCGATGTCGTTGCCCTGGCGCATACCCTGGGTCGGGTCGTGCAGTTCCCAGAACTGCGCCAGCAACTGTTCGTAGCTGACGATTTCCGGCTCGTAGACCACCAGCACCACTTCGCTGTGGCCGGTCAGGCCGGAGCAGACTTCCTCGTAGGTCGGGTTGGGGGTGAAGCCGCCGGCATAGCCGACCGACGTGCTGTACACGCCCTCACGCTGCCAGAAACGCCGCTCCGCGCCCCAGAAGCAGCCCAGGCCGAAGATCGCGAATTCGACGTTGCCGGGGAATGGCCCCAGCAGCGGGTGGCCGTTGACGAAATGCTTGTCCGGAACGGCCATCGGGGTTTCACGGCCAGGCAGAGCTTGTTCTTTGGTTGGGAGCACGTTTTTGTTCACCAGTATTTCCGAGCGCAAGACCATGTCGCAGTCCTCTCAGTCAGGTTGAAATGAGCTGTAGCTATTGAAGTAGACCGACAGTGTGCCCGAGTGTTGCTGCGCTGTCAGGCCAAAGGTCCGCGCGGGTAGCGCCTGAGCTGCTGGATCAGCTCGGCTCCCGGGATCGGCCGGTCGAACAGGTAGCCCTGGCCGACGTCGCAGCGATGGCGGCGCAGGAAGGTCAGTTGCTCGGACGTTTCGATGCCTTCGGCCACCACCTTGAGTTTCAGGTTGTGGGCCATGGCGATGACCGCGGAGGTGATTTCCATGTCGTCCTGGTTGTCCGGGATCTCATGGATGAAGCTGCGGTCGATCTTGATGATGTCGATCGGGAATTTCTTCAGGTAGCTCAGCGACGAATAGCCGGTGCCGAAGTCGTCCATGGCCAGGGTCAGGCCGATTTTCTTCAACTGGTCGAGCTGCTGGCGGGTGTCGTCGGTGGCTTCCAGCAGCAGGCCTTCGGTCAACTCCAGCTCCAGCAGCGACGGCGGCAGTTGTTCCTCCTTGAGGATACTGGCCAGGGAGGCGACCAGGTCCGGGTCGGAGAACTGCTTGGGCGACAGGTTGATCGCCACCTGCAGGTTGCCCAGGCCGCAAGCGGTCAGGGCCTTGCTCATGCGGCAGGCCTGGCGCGCGATCCATTTGCCGATCGGGATGATCAGGCCGGTTTCCTCGGCAACGCTGATGAACTGGTCCGGGCGGATCATGCCCTTTTCCGGATGGTTCCAGCGCAACAGCGCCTCCATCCCCAGCAGGCGGCCGCTGCGCAGGCACAGCTTGGGCTGGTAGAACACGTCCAGCTCGTTCTGGGTCAGGGCGCGGCGCAGGTTGTTCTCGACGAACAGCTTGTAGCTGGCCTCGGCGTTCAGCGCCTCGGTGAACACCTGGACCTGGTGCTTGCCGTTGGCCTTGGCCTTGTGCAGGGCCAGGCCGGCGTTGCGCATCAGGGTTTGCGGGTCGCGCCCGTGCAGCGGCGCGCTGGCCAGGCCGACGGAGCCGGTGACGCTGATCAGTTGGTTGTCGACGAACATCGGTTTGTCGAGGGTCGTCAGCAACTGGGTGGCGATCTGCTGGCCGGTTTCCAGGTCGGTATCGTCGAGCAGGACCGCGAATTCGTTACTGGCAAAGCGCGCCAGGCTGCCGCTCGGGCTCAGGCTGTTGCGCAGGCGGCGGGCCAGGCTGATCAGCAGCTTGTCGCCGGTCTGGTGGCCGAGGCTGTCGTTGATCCGCTTGAAGTTGTCGATGTCCACCAGCAGCAGGCTGATCGGCGAGTCGCTGTCGCGGGCGAAGCGTTCGTCGAGGTTGCGGATGAACGCCGGGCGGTTGCCCAGGTTGGTCAGGTTGTCGGTGTAGGCCAGGCGTTCGATGCGCTGTTGCGCGAGCTTGGTCTGGGTGATGTCTTCGTAGATGCCGATGTAGTGGGTCAGTTCGCGGTTGTCGCCATAGACCTTGGAGATCGACAACTGCCCCCAGTAGGGTTCGAGGTTCTTGCGGCGGCTCTTGAATTCGCCCTGCCAGCTGTTGCTCTGGGCCAGGCTCGACTGCGCGTCGAACAGCAGTTCGCTGATATTCTCCAGGGCTGGCAGTTCGGAGAGCTTCTGGCCGTGGACTTCCTCGGCGCTGTACTGGGTGATGGCGGTGAAGCTCGGGTTGACGTATTCCACCACACCGTCGCAGTTGACCAGCAGGAAGGCGTTGGCGCTCTGTTCGACCGCCCGCTGGAACAGGTGCAGGGCACTGGTGGCGGTGCGCCGGTTGTGGTTGCTGATGACCTGGGCGAACTGGTCCGCCAGCTCGCCGGCAAAGGCGATTTCATCCGATTGCCAGGCGCGGGTCTGGCCGGTCTGTTCCAGGCAGAGCACTCCCACCACCTGGCCATCGATGCGAATGCTGGCATCGAGCATGGCGTTGACGTCACGCGGGCGCAGGGTTTCGGCCATCTCGCGGGTACGAGGGTCGCGGGTGGCGTTATGGGCGTCGATGGCGCGGCTGGTGTGCAGCGCTTCGAGGTAATCGGGGAACTGGCTCGCGTCGATCTCGTCCGGCAGGAGATATTCCTGGTTGTGGCGGTGGTAGGCGGAGATCGGTATCAGGCGCTGGCCTTCGAGGTTCCAGATACTGGCGCAGTCGATTTCGTAGATGTCGCAGGCGCAGCGGGTGATCAACTCGGCGGCTTCCTGCAGCGAATTGTTGACGCTGTAGCGCTGTCGGGCCAAGCGCAGGATCAGGTCCTGCTGGGCGCGCACCCGGTCGAGGTGCTGCAGTTGCTCCTGCTGGGCGCGCTGGTTGAGTTCCAGGGCGATCTGCAGGCGGCTGTTCTGGGTGGCGAGGTCGGTGAGCGGCAGTTGCGGCTCCAGCCCGAACAGGCCTTCGACCACCAGCAGGTAGCCGCGCAGCAGATGGCGGTTGTGCTGCCTGTAGGCTTCCCCCATCTCCAGCAGAGTCAACGGGCCCTGGGTGGTATGCAGGGTGTAGCGCACCAGATAATGCGTGTTCTCGGCCAGTTGCAGCTGGATGGCGTCATGCAGGCGATAACGGGCTTCGGGCTCCATCAGGCTGGCGTAGGGCGAGCCGACCAGGGCGCACAGCTCGATGGCCGGCAGGCCGAACTGGCGTTCGCAGTTGGGGTCGAGAAACAGCAGGGCCCAGCTTGCTTCATTCAGCCGTTCGAAACGCAGCATACCGAGCCGCGACGGCACCGGTAACTGAGTCACTACCTCGGCCGCCAATCTATTGGCGGCATCGGGTTGGCTTTTCATGGAGAGCTCGCTTCAAGAGTACTGATCACGCACAGGGGAGGAGGCCTTTTCCTGGCGAGTTGGGCAAGGTTGCATTAAGCGGGTCGGGCTGACAAGCAGAACAGTGGCTCTGTGCCTTCAATGTATCGGCCGAAGCTGGGAAATCTTCAATCGAGGACGCTGGACGGGCGACGCTAACCGCTCTGTGTCGCGGTTTGGCGCGTATCGGGCGGGTGTTTTCACTGGCGCAAAAAAAGCCCCGCCATCTGGCGGGGTTGAGGTACGAGCGTGGCGCTCGGAAAACGCTACGGCGCATCCGGCCCCCTTGATGCAGGAGGCCGGATAGCCGGTTACAGCAGGATGGTGCGGATATCCGCCAGCAGGTCGCTCAGGCGCTTGGTGAAGCGCGCTGCCGCGGCACCGTTGATCACGCGGTGATCGTAGGACAGCGACAGTGGCAGCATCAGCTTCGGCTGGAAGGCCTTGCCATCCCAGACCGGCTGGATGGTTGCCTTGGAAACGCCGAGGATCGCCACTTCCGGTGCGTTGACGATCGGCGTGAAGCCGGTGCCGCCAATGTGGCCGAGGCTGGAGATGGTGAAGCAGGCGCCCTGCATGTCGTCGGCGGAGAGCTTCTTGGTCCGGGCCTTTTCAGCCAGGGAAGCCGCTTCGGCGGCGAGTTGCAGCAGGCTCTTCTGGTCGACGTTCTTGATCACCGGGACCAGCAGGCCATCCGGGGTGTCGACGGCGAAGCCGATGTGCACGTACTTCTTGCGGATGACGGCCTTGCCGCTCGGGGCCAGCGAACTGTTGAAGTCCGGCAGTTCCTTGAGCAGGTGCGCGCAGCTCTTGAGCAGCAGCGGCAGGATGGTCAGCTTGACGCCAGCCTTCTCGGCCACGGCTTTCTGGGCGACGCGGAACGCTTCCAGCTCGGTGATATCCGCCGAGTCGAATTGGGTCACGTGCGGCACGTTCAGCCAGCTGCGGTGCAGGTTGGCGGCGCCGGCCTGCATCAGTCGGGTCATCGGCACTTCTTCGATTTCGCCGAAGCGGCTGAAGTCCACGGCCGGGATCGGCGGGATGCCAGCGCCACTGGTTGCACCAGCGGCAGCGGCCGGAGCTTCCTTGGCCTTCTGCATCATGGCCTTGACGTAGACCTGCACGTCTTCCTTGAGGATGCGACCGTGCGGACCGCTCGGGCTGACCGCGCTCAGGTCGACGCCGAATTCACGGGCCAGTTGGCGTACCGCCGGGCCGGCATGGACCTTGGCGCCAGCGGCGGCTGGAGCGGCTGCCGGGGCAGCGACCGGTGCCGGTGCGGCTGCAGCCGGAGCAGCGGCCTGGGTCGGTGCAGCAGGAGCGGCAGCGGGTGCCGCAGCCGCGGCAGGTGCAGCGCCCTTGACCTTGAGTTTCAGGATCAGGTCGCCGGTGCCGACTTCGTCGTCCAGCTTGATGGAAACGCTTTCCACCACGCCGGCGGCTGGCGATGGGATTTCCATGCTGGCCTTGTCGGATTCCAGGGTGATCAGCGACTGGTCGACTTCGACGGTGTCACCGGCCTTGACCGAGACTTCGATGATCTTGGCCTTGCCCGACGAGCCGATGTCCGGCACGTGGATGTCCTGCACGCTGTCGGCCACCGGAGCGGCCGGGGCCGCTGCTGGCGCTGGAGCGGCAGCCGGCGCGGCGGCTTGAGCCGGTGCCGGGGCAGCGGCAGGCGCAGCGCCTGCGACCTTCAGGACCAGGATCAGGTCGCCGGTACCGACTTCGTCGTTCAGCTTGACGTTGATGCTTTCCACCACGCCGGCAGCCGGCGACGGGATTTCCATGCTGGCCTTGTCGGACTCGAGGGTGATCAGCGACTGATCGGCCTCGATGGTGTCGCCGACCTTGACCGAGATCTCGATGATCTGGGCCTTGCCCGACGAGCCGATGTCCGGCACATGCACCTGCTGCGCCGAAGCGGCAGCGGGGGCGGCGCTCGGCGCGGCCGCCGGTGCAGATGCAGCAGCCGGTGCGGCCGGGGCTGCGGCAGGTGCCGGAGCAGCCGCTGGGGCTGCGGCAGCGGCGCCCTCGACTTCCAGTTCCAGCAGCTCGTCGCCTTCTTTCAGGCGGTCGCCCAGCTTCACCTTCAGGCTCTTGATGACACCGGCTTTCGGTGCGGGCACTTCCATGCTCGCCTTGTCCGACTCCAGGGTCAGGATGCTCTGGTCGGCTTCGATACGGTCGCCGACCTTCACAAACAGTTCGATTACTTCACCTTCACCGCTGCCGATGTCAGGTACGCGAATGAGTTCGCTCACAGGGGGTCTCCTCAGCAGTCCAGTGGGTTGCGTTTTTCCGGATCGATACCGAACTTGGCGATGGCCTCGGCCACCACTTTCGGTTCGATGTCGCCACGGTCAGCCAAGGCTTCCAGGGCTGCCAACACCACGAAATGACGGTCGACCTCGAAGAAGTGACGCAGCTTCTTGCGGCTGTCACTGCGGCCGAAGCCGTCGGTACCCAGGACTTTGAATTCCTTGGATGGGACCCACTGGCGGATCTGTTCAGCAAACAGCTTCATGTAGTCGGTGGACGCGATCACCGGGCCCTTGCGACCGGAGAGGCATTCCTCGACATAGCTCTTCTTCGGCTTCTGGCCAGGGTGCAGGCGGTTGCTGCGTTCCACGGCCAGGCCGTCGCGGCGCAGTTCGTTGAAGCTGGTGACGCTCCACACATCGGCACCGATGTTGAACTGCTCGCGCAGGATCTTCGCGGCTTCACGCACTTCGCGCAGGATGGTGCCGGAGCCCATCAGTTGCACGTGGTGGGCGGCTTCCTTGGTATCTTCCTCGAGCAGGTACATGCCCTTGATGATGCCTTCCTCGACACCGGCCGGAATGGCAGGCTGCTGGTAGGACTCGTTCATCACGGTGATGTAGTAGAAGACGTCCTGCTGCTCTTCGGTCATCTTCTTCATGCCGTCCTGGATGATCACCGCCAGCTCGTAGCCGTAGGTCGGATCATAGGTGCGGCAGTTCGGGATGGTGCCGGCCAGCATGTGGCTGTGACCATCTTCGTGCTGCAGGCCTTCGCCGTTCAGGGTGGTCCGGCCGGCGGTACCGCCGATCAGGAAGCCACGGGTACGGCTGTCGCCGGCCGCCCAGGCCAGGTCGCCGATACGCTGGAAGCCGAACATCGAATAGAAGATGTAGAACGGCAGCATCGGCTGGTTGTGGCTGGAGTACGAAGTACCGGCCGCGATGAAGGAACTCATGGCGCCCGCTTCGTTGATGCCTTCCTCGAGGATCTGGCCCTTCTTGTCCTCGCGGTAGAACATCACCTGGTCCTTGTCGACGGGCTCGTAGAGCTGGCCGACGGACGAGTAGATGCCCAGTTGGCGGAACATGCCTTCCATACCGAAGGTACGGGCCTCGTCCGGGATGATCGGTACGATGCGCGAACCGATTTCCTTGTCCTTGACCAGTTGCGCGAGGATCCGCACGAAGGCCATGGTGGTGGAAATTTCACGGTCGCCCGAGCCGTCCAGGATCGCCTTGAGGGTATCCAGTGGCGGAGTCGGAACGCTGAAGCTCTTGGCGCGACGCTGGGGTACGAAACCACCCAGGGCGGCACGACGCTCGCTCAGGTAGCGGGCTTCGGCGCTGCCTTCTTCCGGCTTGAAGAACGGCAGGTTTTCCAGCTCTTCGTCCTTGACCGGGATGTCGAAACGATCGCGGAACGAACGCAGGCTGTCGACGTCGACCTTCTTGGTGTTGTGGGCGGTGTTTTTCGCTTCGCCCGCACCGGTGCCGTAACCCTTGATGGTCTTGGCCAGGATGACGGTAGGCTGTTCCTTGTGGTTGACCGCCTGGTGGTAGGCTGCATAGACCTTGTAAGGGTCGTGGCCGCCACGGTTGAGTTTCCAGATCTCGTCGTCGGACAGGTCGGCAACCATCGCCTTGAGTTCAGGCGAGTTGAAGAAGTGCTCACGGACGAACGCACCGTCCTTGGCCTTGTAGTTCTGGTATTCGCCGTCGATGACTTCGTCCATGCGGCGCTGCAGGATACCGTCGGTGTCCTTGGCCAGCAGTGGGTCCCAGAAACGGCCCCAGATGACCTTGTTGACGTTCCACTGGGCACCACGGAACACGCCTTCGAGTTCCTGGATGATCTTGCCGTTGCCGCGAACCGGGCCGTCGAGGCGCTGCAGGTTGCAGTTGATGACGAAGATCAGGTTGTCCAGCTTCTCGCGGCCGGCCAGGGCGATGGCGCCCAGGGATTCCGGCTCGTCGCACTCGCCGTCGCCCATGAAGCACCAGACCTTCTGCTTGCCTGGCTGGATGAAGCCGCGGGCTTCCAGGTACTTCATGAAACGTGCCTGGTAGATCGCCTGGATCGGCCCCAGACCCATGGATACGGTCGGGAACTGCCAGAAGTCAGGCATCAGCCATGGGTGCGGGTAGGACGACAGACCGTTGCCATCGACTTCCTGGCGGAAGTTGTTCATCTGGTCTTCGCTGATGCGGCCTTCCATGAAGGCGCGCGCGTAGACGCCTGGCGAGGCGTGGCCCTGGAAGTAGATCAGGTCGCCGCCGTGCTCGTCGGTCGGGGCCTGGAAGAAATAGTTGAAACCGATGTCGTACAGGGTGGCGCTGGAGGCGAAGCTGGAGATGTGACCGCCCAGGTCCGAATCTTTCAGGTTCGTGCGCATGACCATGGCCAACGCGTTCCAGCGTACCAGCGAGCGAATGCGGCGTTCCATGAACAGGTCGCCAGGCATGCGTGCTTCGTGGGTGACGGGAATCGTGTTGCGGTACGGCGTAGTGATGGCGTAGGGCAGTTGCGAACCGCTGCGGGTCGCGAGTTCACCCATACGGGTCATCAGATAGTGAGCACGGTCTTCGCCTTCTTTGTCGAGAACCGATTCCAGGGCGTCCAGCCATTCCTGGGTTTCGACGGGATCGAGGTCTTGCATGGCTTGCTCCAGGGCGGAAAGGCTTCCAGAATCGGTTGCCTGAGTTTGCGACTGGCCTTGTGGGCAGACGACATAAATTCTTGGATTATCCGGAGGTTGATCCGGGGTTCTGTAGTTTTACTACAAATCGCCAACCATTTCAGCCTTTCGAATGTATAGACGAGTAGTAAAACTACAGATCAACGTACGAAAACTTCCTGCTGCGTTGTGAGAATAATCGATATTGTTGGTTGAAAATAAACCTTGTCAGGTGTTTGCTTGATGTTGGCTGCCAAAAAAAACCGATTATCAGCTATTTCCAACTTTTGTTCGACACTACTTTCCGGGGCATGCTTCTCGCCCTCACCGTTCGCGGCTGCTTGTTCGCCGATCAAGGATAGACCATGAGCCTACCTGCACTGGCCGTTTTGCCGGCCGTTCTCCAGCCTTTTGTCAGCCGGGCCGAACAGTCCTTCCGTGCCGCCGTCTCCGCACTGGGCGACGATCACGGCCTGGCCGGATGGCCGCCCGGGCGCTGGGCCGATTTCGCCCGGGTCAGTGCCGCCAGCGACTTCTTTATTGAACAGGTGGTTCGTGACCCTTTGATGTTGCTGGAACTGGTGCAGTTCGGCGACCTGGACCGGGTCTTCGCTCCCGGCGAACTGTGCGGTCAGATCGCCGCCGCCGTCCAGCAGGCCGAAACCGAGGATGAGCTGGGGCGGGTCCTGCGTCGTCAGCGCAATCGCCAGCAGGTGCGGATCATCTGGCGCGATCTGACGCGCCAGGCCGACCTGGTGCAGACCTGTCGCGACCTCTCGGACATGGCCGACGCCTGTATCGATCAGGCCTATCAATGGCTGTACCTGCGCCATTGCCAGCAGTTCGGTACGCCGACCGGTCGGCGCAGCGGCGAGCCGCAGCAGATGGTCATCCTCGGCATGGGCAAGCTCGGTGCCGTGGAATTGAACCTGTCCTCCGACATCGACCTGATCTTCGCCTACCCGGAAGGCGGCGAGACCGTCGGGGTCAAACGCCCGCTGGACAACCAGGAGTTCTTCATCCGCCTGGGCCAGCGGCTGATCAAGGCGCTGGACCCGATCACCGTCGACGGTTTCGTCTTCCGCGTCGACATGCGCCTGCGTCCCTATGGCTCGGCCGGGGCGCTGGTGCTGAGCTTCAACGCCCTGGAACAGTATTACCAGGACCAGGGGCGCGACTGGGAACGCTACGCGATGATCAAGGCGCGGGTGGTGGCCGGCGACCAGGCGGCGGGCGCGCACCTGCTGGAAATGCTCCGTCCGTTCGTCTATCGGCGCTACTTGGACTTCTCGGCGATCGAAGCGCTGCGCACCATGAAACAGCTGATTCAGCAGGAAGTGCGCCGCAAGGGCATGGCCGAGAACATCAAGCTGGGCTCAGGCGGCATTCGCGAGGTCGAGTTCATCGCCCAGGCGTTCCAGCTGATTCACGGCGGGCGTGACCTGAGCCTGCAGCAGCGGCCCTTGCTGAAGGTCCTGGGCACCCTCGAGGGCCAGGGCTACCTGCCGTCGGCGGTGGTCGCCGAACTGCGCGCCGGCTATGAGTTCCTGCGTTATACCGAGCATGCGATCCAGGCGATTGCCGATCGTCAGACCCAGATGCTGCCCGATGACGAAAAGGAGCGGGCACGTATCGCCTTCATGCTCGGTTTCGACAGTTGGTCGGCCTTTCATGAGCAGTTGATGCACTGGCGTGGCCGGATCGACTGGCATTTTCGCCAGGTCATCGCCGACCCGGACGAAGATGAGAGCGAAGAATGCCAGGTGGCCGTCGGTGGCGAATGGTTGCCCTTGTGGGAAGAGGCCCAGGATGAAGAGGCTGCCAGCCGTCAGTTGCAGGAAGCCGGTTTCAAGGATGCGCCCAAGGCGTTGAGGCAGCTTGCATCATTGCGTGCCAGTGCGCAGTTGCGGGCCATGCAGCGTCTCGGTCGCGAGCGCCTGGATGCCTTTATCCCGCGGTTGCTGGCCCAGGCGGTCGAACATGCCGACCCGGACCTGGTGCTGGAGCGGGTGTTGCCGCTGGTCGAGGCGGTCGCCCGGCGTTCTGCCTACCTTGTGCTGCTCACGGAAAACCCCGGGGCCTTGCGCCAGTTGCTGACCCTATGTGCCGCCAGCCCGTGGATTGCCGAGCAGATCACCCGTTTCCCGATGCTGCTCGACGAGTTGCTCAACGAGGGGCGGCTGTTCAAGCCGCCGCTGGCACCGGAGCTGGCGGCCGAGCTGCGTGAGCGCCTGACACGGATTCCCGAGGATGACCTCGAACAGCAGATGGAGGCCCTGCGCCACTTCAAGCTGGCGCATCGGCTGCGTGTCGCCGCTTCGGAAATCTCCGGCAGCCTGCCGCTGATGAAGGTCAGCGACTACCTGACCTGGCTGGCCGAGGCGATCCTGGAGCAGGTGCTGGCCCTGGCCTGGCGGCAGACCGTGAGCAAGTACGGTTCGCCGCGGCGTGCCGATGGCAGCCTGTGCGATCCCGGCTTCATCATTGTCGGCTATGGCAAGGTGGGCGGGATCGAGCTTGGGCACGGTTCCGACCTGGACCTGGTGTTCATCCATGATGGCGATCCGAATGCCGAGACCGACGGCGCCAAGCCGATCGATACGGCACAGTTCTTCACCCGCCTGGGGCAGCGGATCATTCACCTGTTGACCACCCAGACCAACTCCGGCCAGCTCTATGAGGTGGACATGCGCCTGCGTCCGTCGGGGGCTTCCGGGCTGCTGGTCAGTTCCCTCGGGGCGTTCGAGCGCTATCAGCAGAACGAGGCCTGGACCTGGGAACACCAGGCGTTGATCCGTGCCCGGGTGCTGGTGGGTTGCCCGGACGTCGGGGCGGCCTTCGAGAAAGTCCGCGCGGCGGTGCTGGGGCGTGAGCGGGACCTGCCGACCCTGCGCCAGGAGGTCAGCGAGATGCGCGCCAAGATGCGCGACAACCTCGGCAGCAAGGCGACCGCGGCCGGCACCGCGGCCAATGCCTTCGAGGCGACGGCGCCGTTCGACCTCAAGCAGGACGCCGGAGGTATCGTCGATATCGAATTTATGGTGCAATACGCGACTTTGGCCTGGTCGAAAGAGCACCCGGCATTACTGCGTTACACGGATAACATCCGCATTCTGGAAGGGCTGGAGCAGGCCGGGTTGATCCCCGCCGCCGATGCCGCCCTGCTGCGCGAGGCCTACAAGGCCTACCGTTCCGCCGCCCACCGCCAGGCCCTGCAGAAGGAGGCCGGCGTCATCGGCGGCGACCAGTTCACGGTCGAACGGCGCGATGTGATGCGGATCTGGGCTGAACTGGGACTAAGCTAGGGCCTGCATGGAAACTCGTCGCGCAGGCGGTTTCGTACAGGGCCTGGGACGGCCATGGGCAAAGACCGGGGAGGCTACAGGCCTCCCTGATCGTTTCCGGAATATTTATGAAAATTCTCATCGTTGGGCCCAGCTGGGTCGGTGACATGGTGATGGCTCAGACACTGTTCCAGTGCCTGAAGCAACGCCACCCGCAGTGCGAGATCGATGTGCTGGCTCCCGAGTGGAGTCGCCCGATCCTCGAACGCATGCCCGAAGTTCGTGCGGCCTTGAGCTTTCCGCTCGGCCACGGTGTGCTCGACCTGGCCACCCGGCGCAAGATCGGCAAGTCCCTGGCGGGCCAGTACGACCAGGCCATTCTCCTGCCCAACTCGCTGAAGTCGGCGCTGGTGCCGTTTTTTGCCGGTATTCCGAAGCGCACCGGCTGGCGTGGCGAATTCCGCTATGGCCTGCTCAATGATGTGCGCAAGCTGGACAAGGAGCGCTATCCGCTGATGATCGAGCGGTTCATGGCCCTGGCCTACGAGCCGGGCGCCGAATTGCCGACGCCTTATCCACGCCCTTTGCTGCAGATCGATCCGGCCAGCCGCGCGGCGGCGCTGGGCAAGTTCGAGCTGGTGCTCGACCGGCCGGTACTGGCCCTGTGCCCGGGCGCCGAGTTCGGCGAGTCCAAGCGCTGGCCCTCGGAGCACTATGCGAAAGTCGCCGAGACGAAGATCCGTGAAGGCTGGCAGGTCTGGCTGTTCGGTTCGAAGAACGACCATGCGGTCGGCGAGGATATTCGCCAGCGGCTGATTCCCGGTTTGCGCGAAGAGGCGGTGAATCTCAGTGGCGCCACATCGCTGGCCGAGGCGATCGACCTGCTGTCCTGTGCCGACTCGGTGGTCTCCAACGACTCGGGCCTGATGCACGTGGCGGCTGCGCTGAATCGTCCGCTGGTGGCGGTGTACGGCTCGACCTCGCCAGGCTTCACGCCGCCGTTGGCGGACCAGGTGGAAATCGTCCGCCTGGGCCTGGAGTGCAGCCCCTGCTTCGAGCGTACCTGCCGCTTCGGGCACTACAATTGCCTGCGCCAGCTGTTGCCTGCGCCGGTGAATGAGGCCCTGCAGCGTCTGCAGGGCTCCCCGGTCGAGGTGCGGTAACTTGCGCGTATTGCTGGTCAAGACCTCTTCCCTGGGGGACGTGATTCATGCCCTGCCGGCGCTGACCGATGCGGCCCGGGCCATTCCCGGCATCCGCTTCGACTGGGTGGTCGAGGAAGGTTTCGCCGAGATCCCGAGTTGGCATCCGGCGGTGGACAAGGTGATTCCGGTGGCGATTCGCCGCTGGCGCAAGAACCTCTGGCAGACGTTCAAAAGCGGTGAGTGGAAGCGCTTCAAGCAGAATGTGCGGGCGACGAAATACGATCTGGTGATCGATGCCCAGGGGCTGGTGAAAAGTGCGTTCCTGACCCGCTATGTGAAGGCCCCGGTTGCCGGGCTGGACAAACAGTCGGCCCGTGAGCCGCTGGCCAGCCGTTTCTATTCCCGGCGCCTGGCTGTGGCGCGGGGGCAGCATGCGGTCGAGCGGGTGCGGCAGTTGTTCGCCGTGGCGCTGGGCTATGACTTGCCCGGTGGGCTGGGCGATTACGGCCTGGATGTCGAGAAGCTGGTGGTGTTGCCACGCAGCAAGACGCCGTTCGTGCTGTTCCTTCATGGCACCACCTGGGACACCAAGCATTGGCCCGAAGCCTACTGGCGTGAGCTGGCCGAGCGGATGGGGCACCTGGGCGTCGAGGTGAAGTTGCCTTGGGGTAACGCTGTCGAGAAGGCGCGTGCCGAGCGTATCGCCCGGGGGCTGAGGCATGCGGTGGTGTTGCCGAAGCTGAATCTGGCCGGTGTGGGCAAGGTTCTGGCCGATGCCAGCGCCTGCGTTGCCGTGGATACCGGCCTCGGTCACCTGGCCGCGGCGCTGGATGTGCCGACCCTGTCGCTGTTCGGCCCGACCAATCCGGGGCTGACCGGGGCCTATGGAAAGTCGCAGGTCCACCTGGCGAGCGACTTCCCCTGTGCGCCCTGCCTGCAGAAGAAGTGCACCTACGTGCCCACCCCCGAAGACCAGAAGCGCTTCGATCTCAGGCGCGAGTTGCCGCTGTGCTTCACGCGGCTCAATCCCGAACGTGTTGCCAGCCGGCTGACCGCGTTGTTACTGGCCGAGGAGCGGCACTGATGCAACTGGCTTTTGTCCTGTACAAGTACTTTCCCTTTGGTGGCCTGCAGCGCGATTTCATGCGCATCGCCCTGGAGTGCCAGCGGCGCGGGCACCAGATCCGCGTCTACACGCTGATCTGGGAAGGCGATATTCCGCCAGGCTTCGAGGTGCTGGTGGTGCCGATCAAGGCGTTTTCCAATCATCGGCGTAACGAGAAGCTCAGTGCCTGGATGGAAGCCGACCTGGCCAGGCGTCCGGTCGACCGGCTGATCGGTTTCAACAAGATGCCGGGACTGGATGTGTACTACGCCGCCGATGGCTGCTTCGAGGACAAGGCGCAGAACCTGCGTCATTCGCTGTACCGTTTCTGGGGGCGCTACAAGCACTTCGCCGAGTACGAGCGGGCGGTGTTCGCCCGCGACGCGAAGACCGAGATCCTGATGATCTCCGAAGTCCAGCAGCCGCTGTTCATCAAGCATTACGACACGCCGCTGGAGCGCTTTCACCTGTTGCCGCCGGGGATTGCCCAGGACCGTCGGGCGCCGGCCAATGCCGCTGAAATCCGCGCCGAGTTCCGCCGTGAATTCAAGCTGGCGGACGACGACTGCCTGTTGGTACAGATCGGCTCCGGCTTCAAGACCAAGGGCGTCGATCGCAGTCTCAAGGCCCTGGCGGCATTGCCGGCGGAGCTTAGGAAGCGCACCCGGTTGTTTGTAATTGGTCAGGACGATCCCAAGGTCTTCCAGGTGCAGAGCGCGGCACTGGGGCTGGGCGAGCATGTGCAGTTTCTCAAGGGGCGCAGCGATATCCCGCGTTTCCTGCTGGGCGCCGACCTGCTGATTCACCCGGCCTACAACGAGAACACCGGTACCGTGCTGCTGGAGGCGCTGGTGTCCGGCTTGCCGGTGCTGGTCAGTGCGGTCTGCGGTTATGCCCATTACATTGCCGAGGCCGATGGCGGCCTGGTGCTGGACGAGCCCTTCGAGCAGAACCAGCTCAATCAATACCTGAACCGGATGCTGTCCGATGGGGCGGCACGCACGGCATGGAGCCGCAACGGTCTGGCCTTCGCCGAGACGGCCGACCTCTACAGCATGCCGCAGCACGCTGCGGATGTGATTCTGGCGGAGCAGCATCGATGAAGTTGATCCTTGCCGAACCCTTCAAGACCCTGTGGGCCGGACGCGATGCGTTCGCCGAGGTCGAGCGCTTGCAGGGCAAGGTTTATCGCGAGCTGGAGGCTCGTCGGACGTTGCGCACGGAAGTCGCCGGGCGTGGCTACTTCGTGAAGATCCATCATGGCATTGGCTGGCGCGAAATCTTCAAGAACCTGTTGACCGCGAAAATGCCGGTGCTGGGTGCCGGTCAGGAGTGGCGTGCTATCGAGTGCCTGCACAAGGCCGGTGTGCCCACCATGACCGGCGTGGCCTATGGCGAGCGTGGCAGCAATCCGGCCGGCCAGGATTCGTTTATCGTCACCGAGGAGTTGGCGCCGACCGTCAGCCTCGAGGATTACACCCTGCAATGGCCCGTGCAGCCGCCGCAGCCCGGGCTCAAGCGTGCGCTGATTGCCGAAGTGGCGCGCATGACCGGTGGCATGCATCGGGCCGGGCTCAACCATCGCGACTGTTATATCGCCCATTTCCTGCTGCATACCGACAAGCCGGTGACGGCCGATGACCTCAAGCTTTCGGTCATCGACCTGCATCGTGCGCAGGTTCGCCCGAGCATTCCGCGCCGCTGGCGCAACAAGGACCTGGCGGGCCTGTATTTCTCGGTGCTGGATATCGGCCTCACCCGGCGCGACAAGTTGCGTTTTCTGCAGGGCTATTTCCGCCGGCCGCTGCGTGAGGTCCTGCGTGACGAGGCTGCGCTGCTGGCGTGGTTGGAACGCAAGGCCGACAAGCTCTACAAGCGCAAGCAGCGCTACGGGGATGCGCTCTGATGTCGGGTTGGAAACTGGAGCCTGAATACGCGGCGCTGGCGGATGACTTTGGCAGCCTGGAAGCGGTATTCGCCCTCGAGGGCGAGCACCTGACCCGTGACCCGTTGTCCGAGGTCATCCGGGTCAACCGCGACGGTGTGAACTATTACGTCAAGCGTTACTCCGGCGCGGGCAAGGGGTTGCGGCAGTATTTCGGCCGGCCCCGGGTCCGTTCCGAATGGCAGAATCTCAAGCGTTTCGCCAAGTGGGGCATTCCGACCGCCGAAGTCATCGCCTGGGGCCTGGAGCGCCGTGGCGCGGCCTATCATCGGGGGGCCATGATCACTCGCGAACTGCCCAGGACCGAGGACCTTTCGGCGCTGGCCAATCGCAACGATCCGCTGTTGCGCGATCGCGCCTGGGTCGATGGCATCAGTCGGCAGTTGGCCCGCTACACGCGGATCATGCATGACCAGCGCTTCACTCATAACGATCTGAAGTGGCGCAACCTGCTGGTCGATGACCAGCACCGGCTGTTCCTGATCGATTGTCCCAACGGCGAGTTCTGGCGCGGCTTCTGGCTGCGCTATCGGATCACCAAGGACCTGGCCTGCCTGGACAAGGTCGCCAAGTATCACTTGTCGGCCACCCAGCGGCTGCGGTTCTACCTGCAGTACCGCCAACGTAGTCGGCTGAATGCGGCGGACAAGAAGCGCATTCGGCATGTGTTGAGATTTTTCGAGGGACGGGAATGACCGACTTCCTGGCGGCTGCCGACCGCGCGTTGCTGGAACGCAACGGACTCGGCAACTTCGATGCGCTGTGGAACAAGGCGCTGGACGCGGTGGATGAGCCCAACACCAGTGGCGGTGGCTGGAGCAGCGTGTATCGGCTGGAGCTGGAAGGTCAGGGCTATTACCTCAAGCGCCAGAGCAATTACCTGACGCGCACCCTGCACAGCCCACTGGGCGAACCGACCTTTGCCCGTGAGTTCCGCAATATCAGCCGTTATCAGCGCTTGGGTATCCCGGCCCTGCAGGCGGCGTTCTTTGGCGAGCGTGCGGTGAAGGGCGAGCGCCGGGCCGTATTGTTGACCCGGGCGCTGGATGGCTGGAGCGACCTGGACTCGCTGCTGGAGCAATGGTCGCAACTGGCGCCGACGCAGCGCCAGGCGATCCTGCGATGCTGTGGGCTGCTGGCCCGGCAACTGCACGGGGTGCGGCAGATCCACGGTTGTTTCTATCCCAAGCATATTTTCCTGCAGGAGACGGCGGGTGGTTACCAGGCGCGGTTGATCGACCTGGAGAAAACCCGACCGCTGCTGTTCGGCCGGCGTGACCGGGTCAAGGATCTGGAACCCTTGCTGCGTCGGGCGCCGGTCTGGAGCGAAGCCGATGTGCGGACGTTGCTGGCGGCCTACCTCGATCAGCCGGTGGATGCTTCGCGGGTGGATGCCTGGCTTCAGCGCCTGGGGGCACGGCGCAGCAGGAAGGGGGTTCGCTGATGCGCCTGTCCGAACTGAAATCCGCCGGGCGTACGCCGGTTCTGCCCTTGAGCATCGAACTGGCCGATGCTGCCGGTCCGGGGCAGTTGCAACTGCTCAGTCTGCTGCGGGTGCTGCCTGGACAGCGTTATGTCGGTGCCGGGGTCTGGCGCGGTCGTGCGGTGCTGGCCAAGTTGCTGGTGGGCGGCAAGGCCGCTCGACACTTCCAGCGCGAACTGCAGGGTGTGCGCCTGCTCGCCGAGCAGGGGCTGACTACGCCACTGTTGCTGGCCGACGGTCTGAAGGAAGGCGAGGGCGGCTGGTTGCTTTTCGAGTTCCTGGAGGGGGCCGAAAGCCTGGCCGACGCCTGGAAACAGGTGGAGAGGCTGCCGGTCCTGGCTGACGAGCAGCAACGGGTGCTGGGCGAGGCCCTGGCGGCAATCGCGCAGATGCATGCCAAGGGCTTGTGGCAGGAAGACCTGCACCTGGACAACCTGTTGCGCCATGGCGGCAAGTTGCACCTGATCGATGGTGCCGGGATTTGTGCCGAAGAGGCGGGCAAGCCGCTGTCGCGGCAGAAGGTGCTGGAAAATCTCGGGGTGTTTTTCGCCCAGTTGCCCAGGCATTTCGAGCCGTTCATCGAAGAATTGCTGGTGCATTATCTGCTGAGCAATGCCGAGCACGCCTTGCCGTTGGAGGCCCTGCTCAAGCAGGTCGACCGAATCCGCGGCTGGCGCCTGAAGGACTTCATCGGCAAGGTCGGGCGTGAGTGCACGCTGTTCAGCGTGCAGCGCGGGCCGTTCGCCTTGCGCGCCCTTCGGCGCGAGGAAGAATCGGCCATGCTGCCGGTGCTGGCCCAGGCCGATCATCTGCTCGACCAGGGGCACCTGTACAAGACCGGCGGAGCGGCCAGCGTCGGCCGAATCGAAGCCGATGGCCGCACGTTGTTGCTCAAGCGCTACAACATCAAGGGTTTTGCCCACTGGCTCAAGCGTTTCTGGCGCCCCAGCCGCGCCTGGCATTCATGGCGCGAGGGCAATCGCCTGGCGTTTCTCGGCATCGCCACGCCCAGGCCGCTGGCCGTACTGGAAAAACGCTTTCTCTGGTTGCGTCGCCAGGCCTATCTGGTGACCGAGTATCTGCCGGGCCCGGATATCATCCAGCGCTTTGCACCCCATGTTGAAAGCGGTGCGGTGCCCGAGGCCGAGTTGCAGGCGTTGGAACAGCTGTTTGCCGACCTGATCCGCGAGCGCATCAGCCATGGCGACTTCAAGGGGCACAATCTGTTCTGGCACGAGGGGCGCTGGACCCTGATCGACCTGGATGCGGTGCACCAGCATTCTTCGGCCAGCCGCTTTGCCCCGGCCTATGCCCGCGACCGGGCGCGGTTCATGCGCAACTGGCCCGAGAGCAGTGCCTTGTATCAGATCATCGATGCCCGGCTGCCGAAAACCATCGAGCCGGTCAGTTGACCGGGTGATCGCCGCGGCCCCTTGCGCCGCGGCGATCTGCCGCTCACGGCTTGCCCCTAGAGGCTTGTCGCCGCTTTTACGCTATAATCCCGCCCTTTAGCTGTTTCTCGCCCCTTGCGAGGACACATTTTCTCCAGGCGCATCGCCGCCTGCATGCAGACTTAAAGAGGCTAGACCCCTGTGGCATTGACGATTCTTGGCCTGTCCGGCGCCCTTAGCCATGATCCTTCCGCAGCCTTGTACATCGACGGCAAGCTGATCGCGGCCGCCGAGGAAGAACGCTTCGTACGCGACAAACATGCAAAGAACCGCATGCCCTACGAATCGGCGAAATTCTGCCTGGAGCAGGCCGGCATCAAGCCCTCGGACGTAGACGTGGTCGCGATTCCATTCGCCCCGATCAGCCTGTTCGGCAAGGCGCGCTGGCATTACGCCAAGCGTTACTGGTACGCCCCGGATCGCGCCCTCGATGCGATCCTGATGGGTAACCGTCGCTACAAGCGCTATCGCAAGAAGATCGTCTGGTGCCTGGAGCAGTTGGGCTTCGATCCGAAGAAGATCAGGATCGAACCGGTCGAGCACCACCTGGCCCACGCTTCCAGCGCCTATCACTGCTCCGGCTTCAAGGAGAAGACCGCGATCCTCGGGATCGACGGCAAGGGCGAGTACGCCACCACCTTCTTCGGCTACGGTGAAAACGGCAGGATCCACAAGATCAAGGAGTTCTTCGATCCGGACTCCCTGGGCGGCCTGTATGGCGCGATCACCGAATTCCTCGGCTTCGAAATGCTCGATGGCGAATTCAAGGTGATGGGCATGGCCCCTTACGGCGATGCCAGCAAGTACGACTTCTCGCGCTTGGCCTCTTTCGAGAATGGCGAGCTGGTGATCAACACCGAGTACGCCAACGTCATCGGCCTGCGTCGTTACAAGGAAAAGGGCAAGGGCTTCTACTTCTCGCCGAAGCTGATCGAGTGGCTGGGGCCCAAGCGCGAAGGCGACATTGCCGACGAGCCCTACATCCATTACGCGGCCAGCATGCAGGCACTGTTCGAGAAGCTGGCGCTGCAGATGATCGACCACTACCTGGGCGACGTTCTCAAGGAAACCGGCAAGCTGGCCTTCGCTGGCGGCTGTGCGCTGAACGTCAAGCTGAACCAGCGGATCATCGCCCGCGATGACATCAAGGAACTGTTCGTCCAGCCGGCTTCCGGCGACGCCGGTACCGCCGTCGGGGCGGCCGCTTACGTTTCTCACGCCCGCGGTGTGCCGGTGGAGAAGATGGAGCACGTCTACCTCGGCCCGTCCTACAGCAACGAAGACGTGATCGCGGCCTGCGCCCGTCACCCGAATGCGCCGAAGTGGCGCAAGCTGGACAACATGCCGGAGCAGATCGCCAAAATCATGGTCGACGGCAACCCGGTGGCCTGGTTCCAGGGCCGCATGGAATTCGGTCCGCGTGCCCTGGGCGGCCGCTCGATCATCGGTTGCCCGAGCGTCGCCGGCGTGGCCGACCGGATCAACCACCAGATCAAGTTCCGCGAGCGCTGGAGGCCTTTCTGCCCGTCGATGCTCGACACCGTTGCGCCACAGATGATCAAGATCGATCACCCGGCGCCGTTCATGACCTTCACCTTCGAAGTGGCCGAGGAGTGGAAGACCCGCGTGCCGGAAGTGGTCCACGAGGACGGTACTTCTCGGGCCCAGGTGCTCAAGCGCGAGTACAACCCGCGCTACTACGACATGATGAAGGCCCTGGAAGTGCTGACCGGCAACGGCGTGTCGCTGAACACCTCGCTGAACCGTCGTGGCGAACCGATGATCTGCTCGCCGACCGATGCCCTGAACATGTTCTTCGGTTCCGACCTGCAGTACCTGATCATGGAAGACATCCTGGTGGTCAAAGACGGCGCGGATGCTTATGACTCGCTCGGCTGAGCGCCATGTGCTGCAGTTCTGCCACGGATATGACGGGCCGTTCCTCGATTGCGCCCGTCAGTACGCCAGCCTGTTCAGCGGGACCGGCTATCGGGTGACCACGGTGTTTCTCACCGGTGTCGCCGATGCCGAGGTGGCCGCGGACTGTGCGTCGGACGAAGTGCTGTTCATGGAGTACAGCTCCAAGGCCATCCGGGGACTCAAGCTCAGCGCTATCGGCGACCTGCGCAAGATCGCCGCCTCGCGCGACTTCAGCTTCTGCATCGCCCATCGCTTCAAGCCGATCTACATCGCCCTGCTTGGCACGGCGTTGCCGGTTATCGGCGTACACCATGCGTTCGGCGACTATGTGCGGGGCAGCCGCAAGCTGTTTGCCCACCTGTTTCGCAAGCGCCTGAGCCTGCTCGGCGTTTCCGATGCCGTACGCGACGATATGCGCCAGTGCCTGCCGAAGTGGCCGACCGGGCGGATTCGTACGCTTTACAACCGCATCGACATCGAGGCATTGCAGGCTTCGCAGCTTCCGGCCGCCGAGGCGCGTGCCGCCCTGGGGCTGCCGGCTGATGCCTGGATCGTCGGCAATGTCGGCCGGCTGCATCCGGACAAGGATCAGGCGACGCTGATTCGCGGGTTTGCCCAGGCTGTGGAGCGTCTGCCGGTCAACAGTCGGCTGGCGATACTCGGTACCGGACGCCTGGAGCAGAAACTGAAGGCGTTGGCCGCCGAGCTCGGGGTCGCCGAGCGTGTGCTGTTTCTCGGCCAGGTCCCGCAGGCTCGCCGTTACTTTCGTGGGTTTGACGTTTTCGCCCTGAGTTCCGATCACGAGCCGTTCGGCATGGTCCTGCTGGAAGCCATGGCTGCCGGTGTGCCGCTGCTGGCCACTGCCTGTGGGGGGGCCAGGGAAGTGGTCGAAGGTGTCGGGATTCTTTTCCCCCTCGGCGATGCCGAGCACCTGGCCCAGGGGCTGCAGCACCTGGCTGCGCTGGATGACGAGCAGCGCCAGGCCTGTGCCGAACGGATGCTGGCGCGGTTGCACGAGAGGTTCTCGGACCAGGCGGTCCGTGAGGCTTTCTGGCACCTGCCACAAGTCACCGACCTGACGGCGGAGGCCTGATGCTCAACCTATTCCAGGGTTGGCGCGAGCGCGGCTGGTCGGTGGTGGATGCCGCGACCTACAGTGCAGCCTGGCAGCGTTTTGGTGGCAGCGTCGCGACGCACCCGCTGGTGGTCGACCGCCTGGCGCATCTGGCCGGGATTCCGGTGCGTTACCTGGCTTTCGAGCAGGGTGGCGAGCTGAAGGCGGCGATTGCGACCTGGGGCCGTGACCTGGCGTTGTCCAAGGACGTGCTCAAGCGCCAGGGCAAGAAGGGTCTGTTCGATCTCGGCAACGCCGAACTGATCCTGCCGGCGGCTGCCGGTGCGCTGGCGCCGTTGCGGCACCGTGGCCGTTATCTGTCCGAGTTGAATGCCGACCGGTTCAGCGGCCTGCAGGCGCAGACCGAACAGTTGGCGATGGCCCGCACGCCGGAGGACCTGTCGAAGAAGTTTCGCTACAACCAGCGTCGTGAACTGCGCCTGCTCGAAGAGGCGGGCGGCGTGGTGCGCCCGGTCAGCGAGTTTTCCAGTGCCGAACTGGCGGCGATCTATTGCGACCTGTTCCAGCGGCGCTGGGGTTTCGCGGCGACCGGCGCGGCACGCATGGCCGAGGTCATCGAGTTGCTGCGCGAACTGCTGATCGGTTCGGTGATCTTTCTCAACGATGCGCCGATCGCGGTGCAACTGATCTACCGCGTCGAGGCGCCCGAGTGGATCAGCGTCGAGTACATCAACGGCGGCGTCGATCCCGAGACCCGGGCATTCAGCCCGGGCAGCGTGCTGAGCTTCCTCAACACCCAGAGTGCCTGGGAAGATGCCCGCGCGCTGGGCAAGGCGCTGCGCTTTTCGTTCGGGCGTGCGGACCGTGAGTACAAGGATCGCTGGTGCAACCCCGTGCCGGTGTTCAGGGTATGAGCCGTAAACAGCAGTTGCTCAAGCGTCATCGCCGTAACAAGCGACTGACGCTGTTGATCGGCCTGGTGCTGTTGGTCGCGGTCGGCCTGCTGGTGGCCTGGTGGCTGCCGCTGGTCCTGGCACTGCTGGCCTGGGTTGCCCATGAAGCCTGGTTTGCCGATCACCTGTTCTATTCCCCGGGCGACGATTATCAATATGCCTTTCCCGAGGGCAGCGAGCAGGTCGCCGGCCGTCTCGACGGTGGGCTGTTGAAACTGGACGATGCCCTTGCACTGGACGGCGAGGAAACCCTGATCCTGGCGGTCAGGCTCAAGAGCCGCTGGCTGGGGCGCTTCCTCGATCCGGCAGTCGAAATCGAGAGCGCGCAATCCTCCGATCGCCAGGCATTCGAGCGCGGCGTCAATGGTTTGCGCTATCTCAACCTGGGTGGCTTTGCCCCGGCGCTGACCACGGGCTCGTTGCGTTTGCGCGGGCGTTTCTGTCGTTTGCTCGGTGAGCCGGTGCTGTGGGTTTTCCGCCAGCCGGACCTGCGGCGGCAGCGGGTCATGGTGATCGCTCCCCATGCCGACGATGCCGAGTTGGCGGCCTACGGTCTGTACAGCCAGGCTGATGAAACCTGGATCGTGACCCTGACCGCGGGCGAAATCGAAGCCGAGCATTACCAGGCGATGGGCTTGCCCCGTGCCGAGGCGGCTCGCCTGAAGGGGCGGCTGCGGGCCTGGGACAGTATCGCGGTGCCGCGTTGGGCCGGTGTACCGCAGGAGCATTGCGTGCAGCTCGGCTATTTCTGCCTGCAACTGCCGGCCATGCAGGCCGCACCGGACCAGCCGGTGGCGTCCCGCGAAGCCGAGCTCGACGATATCCGCCTGTTCCGCCAGCTCAATCCGTTCACCCTCCCCGGTGATCGCGATGGTGTGCCCAGTTGGAACAACCTGCTGGCCGACCTGCGCGAGCTGCTGAGCCGGGCCCGGCCGCAGGTAATTGTGTTACCGCATTTTTCACTTGATCCGCATCCGGATCACATCTGCGCCCAGGCGGCGGTGATGCAAGCGTTGCAGGGATTGGAGTGGCAGCCGACCACGCTGCTGGGCTATGCCAACCACCTGCATGACAATGATCGCTGGCCCATGGGCGATTCAGGCGCGGGAGTCGCCTTGCCGCCGGTCTTCGATCCGGCGCTGGTGCTGCAACCCTATAGTCTGTCGCTGTCGCTGGAGCAGCAGCGCAACAAGGCCATGGCATTGGGCATGATGCATGATCTGCAACCACGTGCTCCGTTCAAGCGGCGACTGCGACGTTCGATACAGTGGCTTCTGGCTAGTAGGGTACAATCCCCCTACGGCGAGAACGAGTTCTTTCGAAAGGCGGTCAGAAGGCATGAATTGCTCTGGTTGCTCGAGCGTCGGTAATGCCCCTTGGGACATAGTGTTCCCTTGAGTTCCAGAAGCCTGCAGTGAGTTGCCAATGACCCGTCCAGACCCGCGTATTCTGTTCATCATTCCCTATTTCGGGCGCTGGCCGTTCTGGATGCCGTTCTTTCTGGAAAGCTGCCGATACAACCCGGATATTGACTGGCTGCTGTTCAGCGATTGTGGGGTGCCGGAGGATACGCCGCCCAATGTCACTATCGAGAGCATGAGTTTCGACAATTACTGCCAGTTGGTCTCCCGCCGACTGGAGATCGATTTTGCCCCGAAGGCCGCCTACAAACTCTGTGATATCAAACCGGCCCTGGGATATATCCATGCCGATCGTCTGGAAGGCTATGACTTCTGGGCATTCGGTGATATCGACCTGGTGTATGGCAACCTGCGCGAGTATTTCACCGCCGAGCGCCTGGCCGGTTACGATCTGTTCTCCACTCATGAGCGCCGGGTAGCCGGCCATTTGTGCCTGATGCGCAACACCGCGCGCAAACGCGAGGTGTTCATGCAGATCAGGAACTGGCGCGAACGCTTTACCGACCATGAGCATCATGCACTGGATGAGGGGGCATTCAGTCGTATTTTCCTGTGGCGCAAGAACTTCCCGAAACCGTTGTTCGATCTGGTGGGCAAGTTCAACCCCTGGCGGCGGCGTAGTGAATTCACCGAATGTTTCAGCACGCCGGGCGGCGTGATCAAGTGGCATGATGGAACCTGTAACTTTCCGAGCCGCTGGTACTGGCGCAACGGGCGCCTGACCAATGATCGCGATGGCGAGCGCTCTTTTCCATATTTTCACTTTGTGTGCTGGAAGCGTAATGAGTGGTCCAGGCTACCTGAAGCCGACCCCGGGCAACTCCGGCTGCTGGCCCGGGAACCGGCGTGGACCATCGATGCGACAGGGTTTCAGCGGGGAGATTTATGAGTCAACGTTTCAAGGTCCTGCAACTGCAGCCGGACTACAACGTCAAGTCGCACGATTTCGCCGACCTGGCCGAGCAGATCGTCAAGGCCCTGCCTGTCGAGCGTTTCGAGGTCACGGCGGCATTCCTGCGTGGGCGTCCCGGGCCGGGCGAGCCTGTCAGCCGGGCTGATCGCTCGGTGTATTTCGAATTCTCCGACAGCGCTCTCAAGGGCATGCGTCTCAGGGCGATGTGGCAGCTGTACAAGTTCTGCCGCAGGGAGAAATTCGATGTCGTGGTGTGCAACCGCTTCAAGCCGGTGAACATGCTGCTGCAACTCAATCGTTGGCTGAAGATTCCCTTGTGTATCGGCATTTCCCACGGTTTTGGCGAGTACGACCGTTTCTATCGGCGGCGGCAGACCCAGGGCCTGATCGACCGGAGCTGGCGCTTCGTAGGCGTCTCGCCTGCGGTGAAGCAGTATCTGCTGGACTGCCGTTGCGGTTTCACCGATGCCAATACCTACGCGATCACCAATGCGATCGATATCCAGCAGGCCGAGGGTCTGCAGCATTCCCGTGAGCGGGCCCGGGAACTGCTGGGACTGTCGCCCTCGGCACGCCTGGTCGGTGCGCTGGGACGGCTGGTGCCGGTCAAGGGGCATACCTATCTGCTCCAGGCCTTTGCCGCGCTCAAGGACAAGTATGCCGAAGCCCAGCTGGTGATTATCGGTGCCGGACGCGAGGAGGCTCGCCTGCGCCAGGAGATCGAGCGCCTCGGCCTGGATGGTCGTGCCCACTTGCTCGGTTTCCGCGAGAACGCCTTGCAGTACGTCCGAGCGTTCGATATCTGGACCATGCCTTCCCTCGCCGAAGGGCTGGGCCTGGCGCTGCTGGAGGGCATGAGCGGGCACCTGCCGGTCATCGCATCCAGCGTACCGGCCATGCTGCCGCTGATCCAGGGTGCGGGTGGCCTGGCGGTGGAACCGGCGAATGTGCCGGCCCTGACGGCGGCCCTGGACAGCTACCTTGGTCTGTCGGACGAGGCGTTGCGCGCCAAGGGTGAGCAGAGCTACCGCTATCTGCAGGACCAACACGATATCGAGGTATTCCGTCGGCAATACCTGGAGTTGATTGAATCAGGCCTGGCTCAGGCTGGTAAGGAACATCCATGACAGACGCCCAGCCTCTGGTGACGGTGATCATCGCTTCGTACAACCACGGTCCCTACATTGAGCAGAGCATTCTCAGCGTGCTCAACCAGACCTACCCGAACATCGAGTTGCTGGTGGTCGATGACGGCTCCACCGATGACAGTGTCGAGCGTATTCGCCGCCTGCAGGCAGAGCATGGTTTCGATTTCCAGGTCCAGCAGAACCAGGGCCTGACCAATACGCTCAACGGTGCCATCGCACGCTCCCGTGGCAGCCTGATTGCGCCGTTCGGTTCCGATGACATCATGCTGCCTGAGCGTATTGCCGTGCAGGTCGCCCATATGGACGGCAAGCCTGAGGTGGGAATCTGCGCAGGCAATATCGAGCTGATCGACTCCGAGGGCAACCTGTTTCCAGAGAAGCGCCAGCGCCGTGACGTACCGTTCCGGCGTCTGGATTTCGATGACATGTTCCTCGAGCGCAAGCCCTATCCGCCGGCTCCCACCTTGCTCATCCGTCGCGAGGCGCTGGAAAAGGTTGGCGGGTTCGATCCGCAGATCCGTCTCGAGGACCTGCTGATCGAGTTGAAGATCACCCGCGCCGGCTACTTCATCGATGGCCTGGGTGTGCTGATGGCCCGTTATCGCAAGCACGCCACCAACTCCTACAAGAACCACCGGTTCATGATCGACAGCATCCTGCGCACCTATGCGCTGTTCAGCGATCACCCCTTGTACGATCAGGTGCGTTACAAGTTCCTCAACTCGATGTTCCTGAAAACCTCCAATCGTGATCGCAAGCTGGCTCGCGAACTGTTGGCGCAGATTCCGTTCAAGGCCTGGACGGGTAAAACCTGGAAGGCTCTGGCGCGGTTGTACTTTTCGCCGCTGGAAAAGAGTTGAACGGAGCTTGAGGCATGGGCTGGATTCAGCGGTTTCTCGAAAAAAGGGCTAAGCGGGCCATCCGCAAGCTCCCAAAGATAGAGCGTGGCGCCGCGCGTTTCAGGCAGCGTTATCCCGATTATGGTTTTGGCCGGGGAAGTTATGGTCTGCCACAGGTCCATGACTGGCAGGAAGGCTCGACCCTGAACATCGGCGCCTACTGCTCGATTGCAGAAGGGGTACAGATATTCCTGGGTGGTCATCACCGGGCCGACTGGGTGACCACCTTTCCATTCCCCGCCATGGTTTCGCAGGCCGCACATATCAGCGGGTACAGTGGGACGCATGGCGACGTGACGATTGGCAACGATGTATGGTTGTGCTCCAACTGCACGCTGTTGTCAGGGGTTACGGTAGGAACCGGGGCGATTGTCGCGGCGGGTGCCCTGGTGACCCGGGATGTCGAGCCTTACGCGGTAGTGGGCGGGAATCCGGCTCGTTTCCTGCGCTGGCGTTTTCCCGAGGAACAACGTCATGCCCTGCTGGCCAGTGCCTGGTGGGATTGGCCGGAAGAGGAGCTGCACGGTCTGGCGGACAAGCTGTGCAGCGATGACATCGAGAGCTTCCTGGAGTACGCCCGGCAGCGCCGGGGCTGACCTCCTGCAATCGGTCGCGGCACCTTTACGGGGCGGCGACCGACACTTCTCAGGCCTTGGCGGTCTGGTTCAGCAGTTGTGCTTCCTTGCGCAGCGAGGTGACCGACCTGTCGGAAGCCGTCGAGGCATAGCCCTTGAGCAGTGCCGGCAACTGCTCTTCGAAAAGCCAGCCACGGTCTTCCCGATAGCGCTGCATATGGCGCAGGTTGCGCTGGCGTAGGGCTTGTCGGAGAGGCGAGGGGTAGACCCGCATGTCCGCCAGGTCGATCAGGCCGAACTCGCCATCTTCCAGCAGCAGCACGTTGCCCAGGTGCAGTGAGCGGAAATAGACACCGCGCTCATGCAATTGCCCCAGGAACCTGCCGAAGCGCTCGACCAGTGCTTCGCGCACCGCCGCCGAGCCCATCGACTGCAGAACCTGGCGGAGCGTCTGGCCTGGCAATGGCCGGTAGTGCACCGCCGTGCTGCCATTCTTGAGGTGATAAAGACCGATGATCTCCGGGGTCTGGATACCCATGGCACGCAGACGGTCGCTGTTTATCGCAAAACGTTCCGACTGTGGATTGAAACCGCCGGAACTGTAGAAACGGCGGGAGCGGAAGAGCTTCAGGTAGTCTCCATTCTGCAGGCACAGCACCTTGGGACCCAGTCCGTCCTCCTCAATGACCCGGGCATCCCGGGTCAGTCCGGCGAAGGAGTTTGCATCCAGGTACCGTACTGGCCTGTCCAGCAGGCGTCGGGTGCGCCGCGCGACGGTCAGGGCGAGGATCAGGGCCAGGGGGACCCAGAGCAGGTACCAGTGCTCCTTGGGGCGGGACAGTGTGCCGCCACCTTCGGTGAGTCCGGCGCCGATTCCGAATACCAGCCAGCTGGAGGCCAGGATGAACAGTGGTTGGACACGTTGCCGCCAACTGCTCAGCAGGCCCCAGCCAAGCATGAATATCCAGGGCAGGAAACCGATGATCCCGGCATAGAAGAGTACGCCGAGGGCGAAGTTGTGAGGCTCGCTCAGATTGTAACCGACCCCGGGATCGATACTCAGTTCGGCGTTGTAGCCATGTCCGATCCAGGGATGGAAGGCGATCTGCTCCAGGGTCATGCGCCACAGTTCGAAGCGGAACGAGTTGCCACGTTCGAAAAGCATCCCGGAGAAGAAGGTGAAGACCACGATGGCACTGGCCAGCATCGCTCCCAGCACCATCAGCGAGCGCCGGTTCCAGCAGATGAAGCTCAGCCACAGGGCTGCCAGGGTCAGTGCGACCAGGGGAGTTCGCGAACCGGTGGCGAGCACGGCGCAGAACATGATCAGCAGTGCCGGCAGGCTCAGCAGCAGTGTCTGCGGGCGTTTGCAGAGCATGCTCAGGCTCATCCAGTAGACGCAGAAGAAGCCGAAGACATGGGAGCTGAGCAGTGGGTTGTCGAAGGCCCCGGCGCCCACCATGCGCAGGTCCGGTGTATGGGTCCGCCAGAATATGTAGAGGTTGTACAGGGTAGCGCACAGGCCGATGATGGCGGCGCTGAAGATCAGCGGTTGCAGACTGTCCGGGCGGTAGCGCACCAGCAGGCTGCAGCCGATGAAGAGCATCAGGGTGTGCAGTGGCGGCTTTGTGTCGCTCAGGGCATCCGGTACGGGTGGGCTCCACAGCAGGCTGAGGATGGTCCACAGGGCGAAGGTCACGATGGCGATGAACAGCGGCTCGCGGACCAGTTCCTTGAGTTCCCGTGGGCGCAGCAGCAGGGCGATCAGGGCGGGTGCACTGAACAGGGCGTAGTAGATCTTGTGATGCGCGCTACGGCCCGGGAGAAAGAACATGTCGCTCAACAGCAGCAGGTAGCCCAGGGGCAGCAGCCAGAGACAGATGAAATCGAAAACTCGGTTGGAGGCGTTATTCAAGCCACTGAATTGCATGCTGAAAAGTCATTCCGAAAGATGAAAGGCCATACTAACGCACTGGCTATTTAATGTCGTCCGCCAGGTGGGCGGTGGGCTTGAGCCAAGTGGCAGTCAGTACAACAGAGAAGCTGTGCTAAAGTCAGCCTCCTTTTTCAATTACCGCCGCGTGACATGACCGACTCCAGTCTCTCCGCAAGCCCGTCGAGCTTGAAAGTCTACTTCCGTCTGCTGAGCTATGTACGTCCCTACATAGGACTGTTCATGCTCAGCATCGTCGGTTTCCTGATTTTCGCTTCGACGCAGCCAATGCTGGGTTACATCCTCAAGTATTTTGTCGATGGCCTGTCCAATCCCGAAGCCGCGCTGTTTCCCAACGTGCCCTATCTGCGCGACCTGCAGTTGCTGCAGGCCGTGCCGCTGCTGATCATCCTGATCGCCGCCTGGCAGGGGCTGGGTTCGTACCTGGGGAACTACCTGCTGGCCAAGGTCTCTCTCGGACTGGTTCACGACCTGCGGGTCCAGCTGTTCAACAACCTGCTGACCCTGCCGAACCGCTACTTCGACCAGCACAACTCCGGCCATCTGATTTCACGTATCACCTTCAACGTCACCATGGTGACCGGGGCCGCCACCGACGCGATCAAGGTCGTGGTTCGTGAAGGCATGACGGTGATTTTCCTGTTCGTTTCCCTGCTCTTCATGAACTGGCGTCTGACTCTGGTCATGGTCGCCATCCTGCCGCTGATCGCGCTGATGGTACGCACGGCGAGCAAGAAGTTTCGCAAGCAGAGCAAGAAGATCCAGGTGGCGATGGGCGATGTGACCCATGTGGCGTCCGAGACCATCCAGGGCTACCGTGTCGTGCGCAGCTTCGGTGGCGAAACCTATGAGCAGAAACGCTTCCTGAAGGCCAGCCAGAGCAACACCGACAAGCAACTGCGCATGACTCGCACCGGTGCGATCTATACGCCGATGCTGCAGTTGGTAATCTACATTGCCATGGCGGTGCTGATGTTCCTGGTGCTCTACTTGCGCGGCGATGCGTCGGCGGGCGACATGGTGGCCTACATCACCCTGGCGGGTCTGTTGCCAAAGCCGATTCGTCAGTTGTCGGAGGTCAGTTCGACCATCCAGAAAGGCGTGGCGGGTGCCGAGAGCATATTCGAGCAACTGGACGTCGCACCGGAAGTGGACCATGGCACCCTCGAGCGGGACAAGGTCGAGGGCCGCCTGGATGTGCGTAACCTGAGCTTTACCTATCCGGGCACCGACCGTCTGGTGCTGGACGACATTTCGTTCAGTGTCGAACCGGGCCAGATGGTGGCGTTGGTGGGGCGCTCCGGCAGTGGCAAATCGACCTTGGCCAGCCTGATTCCGCGGTTCTATCACCATGAACAGGGCGAGATCCTGCTCGACGGCATCGAGGTCGAAGACTATCGGTTGCTGAACCTGCGCCGGCATATAGCCCAGGTGACCCAGCATGTCACGCTGTTCAGCGATACGGTCACCAACAACATCGCCTATGGCGATCTGGCGGGTGCCCCTCGCGAAGACGTCGAGCAGGCTGTGCGCGACGCCTACGCCAAGGACTTCATCGATCAGTTGCCCAAGGGCCTCGATACCCAGGTCGGCGAGAACGGCGTCCTGCTCTCCGGCGGCCAGCGCCAGCGTTTGGCGATTGCCCGGGCGTTGCTCAAGAACGCGCCACTGCTGATTCTCGATGAGGCCACCTCGGCACTCGATACCGAGTCCGAGCGGCATATCCAGGCTGCTCTGGATAAGGTCATGAAGGGTCGTACCACCCTGGTGATCGCCCACCGGCTGTCGACCATCGAGAAGGCCGACCTGATCCTGGTGATGGATCAGGGGCGTATAGTCGAGCGTGGTACTCATGCCCAGTTGCTGGAAAAAAATGGCTATTACGCACGGCTGCATGCCATGGGGCTGGATGAGTCGGCCCCCGCCGGGACCGCGTGAGTCAATAGCCCGGGAGCGCAGTGTCGCTTCCGGGCAGTTGCGGTGCGCAATGCGCCGCGAGTTTGTATCCGGATACTTACCCAGCTTGACCATCGCTAAATATTTTCTGCTACCTGACATTGTTATGGTTCGGCAACGAATCATCGATATCAACGGAGGGGCTATCCCTTCCGCGCAGGTACTGGAATGTTGCAGCGCTACCTATGGAAGCTGATGCCCAAGGCTCAGCGAGAATTTCTGCTGGGGCGTCTCCCGGTTGTCGACCGGCAGGTCATCAACAAGGTCATGTCCGGCAATGTGCAGTTTCCCCAGCCGTTCACCGAGCGTGCCTGTCTGTTCATCCATGTTCCCAAGTGCGCCGGCAGCAGTGTGTGTGGTGCCTTGTTCGGCGGTTGGCACCCCGGGCATCTGCCTTTGCACTGGTATGAGCATCAGTTCCCCGAGCAATACGCCAGGAGCTTCAAGTTCGCTTTCGTGCGTGAGCCGTTGGAGCGGGCCTATTCGGCTTTCGCCTTTCTCAGGGGCAACGAGCCATGCCGGCGGGATATGTCCGCGCACAACCTGGTGAGTTCATACCGCGACTTCGACGATTTCGTCTATCGCTGGCTGCATCCCGAGAATGTCAGGAAGCAATTGCATTTCGCCCCCCAGACGGACTTTCTGGTCGGTTCGCTCGGTCATCTGGAGCTGGACTTCATCGGTCGCCAGGAGCATCTGGAGCAGGATTTCCGCTCCGTCTGCGAGCGGATTGGCATCGCCTCGACCCTGCCTCACCTCAATCACTCACGCCAACGACGCGTGGAGCCGGTGAAGGAGTTCTGTTCGGTGAGAGCCCGCCGACTGGTTCGTCGCGTCTACCAACGAGACTATGAGTTACTGGGCTATGAATAGACTGGCAACGATCCCCCTGGAAAAACCGCAGATCCGCCCCTACACCCTGGCGCTTTCCACGGCGCAGCGGGCGGCGATCAAGCACCAGCGGCCCTGCTGCATCTGGCTGACCGGCTTGTCGGGAGCGGGCAAGTCGACCCTGGCCAATGCCCTCGAAGTGCAACTCAATCAGCGCGGCCTGCATACCTTCCTGCTCGATGGCGACAACGTGCGCAACGGCCTGTGCAGCGACCTTGGCATGTCTGCGAAGGCCCGCAAGGAAAACATCCGGCGGGTGTCCGAGGTGGCACGGCTGATGGTCGATGCCGGGTTGATCGTGATCGTCTCGGCGATTTCACCGTTTTGTGCCGAGCGTGATCAGGCCCGCTCGCTGTTCACGCCGCAGGCGTTCTCCTGCGTCTATGTCAGCACACCCTTCGACGTCTGTTCCCGGCGCGACCCCAAGGGGCTCTACAAGGCGGCCCTGGCCGGGCGGATCAAGGACTTCACCGGGCTCGACAGCCCTTACGAGGTGCCCCTCGATGCCGATTGCGAAATCGACACGACCTCGCTGACGCTGGAGGCCTCGACCCGGCGCCTGCTGGATTTTCTGATCAATAAAGGTGCAATTTCCAATGGCGAAGCCACTCACTTGAAGCCATAGGCTAGCCTGGGGCCACCCTGTGTTAATATCGCGCCCCTGTTCATTTTGTATGTGGGTTGCTCCATGAAGTTGTCCATGCCGCGATTCGATCAAGCCCCTGTCTTGGTGGTCGGCGATGTCATGCTCGACCGTTACTGGCATGGTGGTACCTCACGGATTTCCCCTGAGGCGCCGGTACCGGTGGTCAAGGTCGAGCAGATCGAGGACCGTCCGGGCGGTGCTGCCAACGTTGCCCTGAACATTGCCGCGCTGGGTGCGCCGGCGTCCCTGGTGGGTGTCACCGGTGACGACGAGGCCGCCGACAGCCTGAGCAACAGCCTCAAGGGCGCGGGCGTACGCGCGCTTTTCCAGCGTATTGCGCACCAGCCGACCATTGTCAAGCTGCGGGTCATGAGTCGTCACCAGCAGCTGTTGCGGATCGATTTCGAAGAACCGTTCGCCACCGATGCCCTGGCGTTGGGTGCAGAAGTGGATGGCCTGCTCGAAGGCATCAAGGTATTGGTGCTGTCCGACTACGGCAAGGGCGCGCTGAAAAACCATCAGGCGCTGATCCAGGCTGCGCGGTCGCGGGGTATTCCCGTGCTGGCCGATCCCAAGGGCAAGGACTTCTCGATCTATCGCGGAGCCAGCCTGATCACGCCGAATCTCAGCGAATTCGAAACCATCGTCGGCGGTTGTGCCGATGAGCACGACCTGGTTTCCAAGGGCGCGCAGCTCATGCAGGACCTCGATCTGGGAGCCCTGCTGGTCACCCGTGGCGAGCACGGCATGACCCTGTTGCGCCCCGATCATCCGGCCCTGCACCTGCCGGCCCGGGCACGTGAGGTGTTCGATGTGACCGGTGCCGGCGATACGGTGATTTCCACCCTGGCAGCGGCGATCGCCGCTGGCGAGGACCTGCCCCATGCCGTGGCCCTGGCCAACCTGGCGGCAGGTATCGTGGTCGGCAAGTTGGGTACGGCGGCCATCAGTGCGCCGGAGCTGCGTCGTGCCATCCAGCGCGAGGAAGGTTCCGAGCGCGGTGTGCTGGGGCTCGAACAGTTGCTGCTGGCAGTGGATGACGCGCGGGCGCACAACGAGAAGATCGTGTTCACCAACGGTTGTTTCGACATCCTCCACGCCGGCCATGTGACCTATCTGGAGCAGGCGCGGGCCCAGGGCGATCGGCTGATCGTTGCGATCAACGACGATGCCTCGGTCAGTCGTCTGAAAGGCCCGGGGCGGCCGATCAACAGCGTCGATCGGCGCATGGCGGTCCTGGCCGGCCTGGGTGCGGTGGATTGGGTGATCAGCTTCCCGGAAGGCACTCCGGAAAACCTGCTGACCCAGATCAAGCCCGATGTTCTGGTCAAGGGTGGGGACTACGGTATCGATCAGGTGGTCGGTGCCGACATCGTCAAGGCCTACGGCGGTACGGTGAAGGTGTTGGGGCTGGTGGAAAACAGCTCGACCACGGCGATCGTCGAGAAGATCCGCAGCAACTGAGGGTGACCGGCTCCTGCAGGGGTTGCAGGGGCTTACCCTGCAGGAGCCGGGTTTATCCGCGAACAGCGGCATAATGGATTCACCGTCCGTTACCCGACCCGCGCGGTTGCACCGCTGTCAGCGCCCGGCCTTGGCCGGTACCATCTTGCGCAGAAGCTGCCGGGCCTTGCCGGTCAGGCGCCTGAACCTCGAGTCCTTTTCCGGTTCCGTCAGCCCCTGCTGGCGGACCCAATCCTTCCAGCGCACCCGCTCATCGCGCACCAGCCAGCCATCCTGGCGGGCAAAGCTTTCCGCCAGATACAGGCCGCGCGTGCTGGCGGCAATCAACTGATCCTTCTTCAGGGTATACAGCTCGGCACAGGGCTGGCCGTCCTTCAATGGCATCAGGTAGAGGTCGGGCCGGGAGCGGTTCAGGCGCGCCACCAGTTCATCGTTTTCCAACCGCTCGTCGACATGGAACAGGCTCAGGGGCTTGGCCTCCCGAGGTACGTCCAGGCGCAGGTCGTAGATCAACTGCAGCGATGCGGTCGGCAGGTGCACATAGGCCCGCGGCCGCTCCAGCAGCTGTTGGGCGCCACAGCGTACCGGCAAGGCCGAGCCGGACAGCGGCGTCAGGCGAAACGGCAGCGCCTCGCGGTAGTGCAGCGCGGCGGAATAGGGCGTCGGCAGCCAGGTGTCATTGAACCGCCCGCTGAGCCAGCCTTCCGGTGTTTCCAGCAGGCATTCCTCGGCGATCTCCTGGATGGCGGTGTGCAGCGGCAGGTTCAGTTCCTGGGCCGGAACATAGCCGGAAATCAGTTTGAGTACCACGTCGCCGCGGTCCTGCCGGCGCTGGCGGACCAGTACCCAGTAGTCGCGGTTCTGCCAGTGCAGGGTGAGCCGCACCGAAACCCCGAGGTTGGCCAGTTCCACGGCAAAACGTCCGGCATCGGCGACGTTCACCGGCTTGCGCCTGTGCAGGATCTGCGCAAAGTTCAGCGGCATCCCGACGCTCTGGTAGCTCAGGCCTTCGGGAGTCGCTTCGACGAACAGGGGCAGGGTCTTGAAGTTGCTGGGGTTCTTTCTGATCAGTGTTCGCGGCATGTCGGCTCCTTCTTGCGTCGGGGTCGGCCGCGTGGGCGGCATCAGTTCTGGCGAATGACCCGGGCTACGGTTGCCACATTATGGGCCAAGTGCAGCGGATTGATGGTACCGACGATAGCACTGGCAACGCCGGGCTGCCCGAACAGCAACTCGAAGCTGGCGCGTACCGGATCGACACCTGGGCTCAGGCAGGCATGACCGCTGGCCAGGGCCTTTTTTACCAGAATCGCCTTGCCGTGGGCAGCTGCATAGTCAATGACCGCTCTTTCGGCCTGTTCGTTCAGATTGTAGGTGACCATCGCGCAATCGCCCTGCTCAAGAGACTTCAGGCCACCCTCGACGGTTTTTCCGGAAAAGCCGAAGGCGCGGATCTTGCCTTCGCGCTTGAGGTCGGCCAGGGTCTGGTAGACATCGCTCTGTTCGAGGATCGCCAGGTCGTTGCCGTCGGAGTGGACCAGCACCAGGTCGATGAAGTCGCTTTCCAGGCGTTGCAGGCTGCGTTCCACGGAAAGACGGGTATGCCCGGCGCTGAAGTCGTGGCGCGACTGGCCAGCCTCGAATTCCTCGCCGACCTTGCTGACGATCACCCATTCATGGCGCTGCCCGCGCAGCAGCGGGCCGAGGCGTTCCTCGCTACGGCCGTAGGCCGGGGCGGTGTCGATCAGGTTGATGCCCAGGTCGCGGGTCAGCTTGAGCAGTTGGCGAGCGTCCTGGTCGTCGGGGATCTGGAAGCCGCTAGGGTATTTGACGCCCTGGTCGCGGCCCAGTTTCACGGTGCCCAGGCCCAGTGGCGAGACGCTCAGGCCGGTGCTGCCCAGGGGCCGGTGCAGGTCGTGCAGGGTTGGCTGGCTCATGGCAGCAGTTGCTCCCAGGCGGTTTGCGTGAGGGGCGGGCGTGGCAGCTCCGGCAGTGCCGGCGGATGGCTCGGCTGGATAGCGTCGCGCTGCAGGCTGGCGATGACCCGGTCGGCGAAGTCCGGCGCCAGCGCCAGCTTCGTCGGCCAACCGACCAGCAGGCGCCCGTCTTCGGCGAGAAAGGCATTGTCCGGGCGGGTCAGGCCCGATTGCTGGGGTTCGGCGCGGTCGACCCGCAGGGTGGCCCAGCGGCTCTGGCTCTGGTCGATCCAGGGCAGCAGGTTGTCGAGCTCCTTGCGCGCGGCGGCAATCTGTCCGGCGCTGTCGCGTGCCACGCCCTCGGCCTCGGCGATATCGCCGCCCAGGTACCAGACCCACTGGCCATCGGCCGACGGGTGGCTGGTCACGGTGATCCTTGGCTTGGGACCGCCGCCCAGGCAATGGGCGTACAGCGGCTTGAGGCTCGGGCCCTTGACCAGCACCATGTGCAGCGGGCGTTTCTGCATCGCCGGCTGGCTCAGGCCCAGCGCGCCCAGCAGCTCGGCGTTGCCGGCACCGGCACTGAGTACGATGCGCTGGGCGCGGATTTCGCGGTCATCGACGCGCAGGCCGACCAGTTGCCCGTCTTCGCGCAGCGGTTCGATTTTCTGCCCCGCGAGCAGGCCATCGCCCGCCAGTTCGGCCAGGCGTGCAATGAGGCTGGGGACGTCGACCACCAGTTCGGCCAGGCGATAGACCTTGCCCTTGAAGCGCGGGCTCTGCAGGGCCGGTGGCAACTGGTCGCCCTTGACCTGGTCGACCCGGCCGCGCACGGCCTTGCTGGCGAAGAAGCTGGTGAGGTTGCCGGCCAGGGTGCCGGGGGACCAGAGGTAATGGGCGTCCGACAGCAGGCGTACGCCGGTGAGGTCGAGTTCACCGCTGCCGGCCAGGGCCTCGCGCCAGCGGCGCGGCATGTCGGCGATGGCTTCCGAAGCGCCGGTCAGTGCGCCATGCAGCGCGTACTTGGCGCCGCCATGGATGATGCCCTGGGACTTCACGCTCTGGCCACCGCCTAGGCTGGCGCTTTCCACCAGCACCGTCGAAAAGCCCTGGCGGCGCAGGCGCGCATTCAGCCAGAGGCCGGCGACGCCGGCGCCGACAATCAGGACATCGGTGGATATAGCGGATGGCATGCAGCGACCTCGGTTGTTCTGACTAAGGCCGCAGTATACAGGTTCGCAAGAGGCGTCGACGGCCTGCCATCAATGCCCGGCGGTTTTCGAGAACAGCTGGATCACCACCACGCCGAGCACGATCAGCGCCATGCCGAGCATGGCCGGCACATCCAGCTTCTGGCCGTAGAGGAACAGCGCGGCGACGCTGACCATCACGATGCCCATGCCGGCCCAGACCGCGTAGGCCACACCTACCGGCACCGTGCGCACCACCAGGGTGAGCATCCAGAAGGCGGTGGCATAGCCGACGATGATCAGGGCCAGGGGCAGTGGTGTGCTCAGGCCCTTGACCGCTTTCATGGAGACAGTGGCGATGACTTCGGCGCAAATGGCGATGGCGAGGTAGTAGTAGGCATTCATGAAGTGATCTCCCCTATCTTTTGGGCCTGCTGATGAGGTCGGCATTTTAGCGGTCGCCCAGATGGGGTAAAGTCATTACCTATCTGTATAGAAGATAGGTTGGTCCACCCATGCAATGGAATCTGGAGCAGATGCGGCTGTTCGTCGAGGTCGCCGAGCGGCGTTCTTTTTCTGCAGTGGCCCGTCATCAGCGCAAGGCCCAATCGGCTGTCAGTTCGGCGATTGCCCTGCTTGAGGATGACCTCGGTGTGCTGCTGTTCGAGCGCAGCAGCGGCCGCCAGCCGCGGCTGACGGCGGCGGGGGAGTCGCTGCTGGAGGAAGCGCGCGAGGTGCTGCGTCAGTGCGAGCGTCTCAATGGGCGGGCCCTGTCGCTGATGCGGGGTCAGGAAGCCTGTCTGCGTCTGGCACAGGATGAGGCGATGCCCTACCAGTCGGTGGTCGACAGCCTGGAAGCCCTGGCCAACCGCTTTCCCAATCTCGAGGTGCAATTGACCAGCGCGGCCCAGGGCGATGTGGCGCGCAAGCTGGTGGAGCGGCGTGCCGACCTGGGCCTGCTGTTCTACCACGACCAGATTCCCGAAGCCCTGGAGCGACGGGTGCTGGGCAGTATCGAGATGGTCACGGTATGCGGCGTCGGCCACCCGATGGCGGGGTTGGCACGGGTCAATTGTCAGCAACTGGCCCAGCACCGGCAGTTGCTGATGTCGACGCAGTCGAGTGTCTACCCCGGCAGCGAGGCGGCCAGCCCACAGGTCTGGCGGGCCGACAGTTTCTACGTGATGGCTGAATGGTTGATCCGCGGCCTGGGCTGGGCCTGGCTGCCGCGTCACGTGGTGCAGTATCCGACGTACCAGGGGCAGATGGTCGAGCTGGCCAGTGAGTGGACGCCGCCGGCGCTGGTCGTCGAACTGGTCTGGCGTCGCGACGAGCCCCTGGGGCCGGCAGGACGCTGGTTGGCCGAGCGTTTTGCCGAACACTTGCAGGCGATCGGCTGAAAACACAGTAAACTCCGCGGCCATGAATAGAACTCTCTACACCTTGCTGTTTCATCTGGGGCTGCCGCTGGTGGCCGTGCGTCTGTGGCTGCGGGCGCGCAAGGCGCCGGCCTATGCCCGACGGATCTGCGAACGTTTCGCCCGGGGCCTGCCGCCGATGCGCCCGGGCGGGATCTGGGTGCATGCGGTCTCGGTGGGCGAGAGCATTGCCGCCGCACCGATGATCCGGGCGCTGCTGGCACGCTACCCGGATTTGCCGATCACCGTGACCTGCATGACGCCTACCGGCTCGGAGCGAATCCAGGCGCTGTTCGCCAATGAGCCGCGTATCCAGCATTGCTACCTGCCCTACGACTTGCCCTGGGCGGCGGCGCGTTTCCTCGACATGGTACGCCCCCGGCTGGCGGTGATCATGGAAACCGAGCTGTGGCCCAATCACATCCACCAATGCGCCCGGCGCGGGATTCCGGTGGCCCTGGCCAATGCGCGGCTGTCGGCGCGCTCGGCCAGGGGCTATGCCCGCTTTGCCCGGTTGACCCGGCCGATGCTCGAGGAAATGAGTCTGATCGCGGTGCAGACCGAAGCCGAGGCCGAGCGTTTCCGGCAGTTGGGGGCGCGGGCCGAGTCCGTCGAGGTCACCGGTTCGATCAAATTCGACCTGAGCGTCGATCCGCAACTGCTGGTGCGGGCCGCCGAGTTGCGCGAGCAGTGGCAGGCGCAACAGCGTCCGGTGTGGATTGCCGCGAGCACCCACGAAGGCGAGGACGAGGTGATCCTGGCGGCACATCGGCAATTGCTGGGCAGTTACCCGGATGCCTTGCTGATTCTGGTGCCGCGCCACCCCGAGCGTTTCCACAGCGTCTTTGAACTCTGTCGCCAGCAGGGTTTCACGACGGTCCGGCGTTCAACCGCGGAACCGGTGGGGGCGCAGGATTCGGTGCTGCTCGGTGACACCATGGGCGAACTGCTGTTTCTCTATGCCCTGGCCGACAGTGCCTTCGTCGGCGGCAGCCTGGTGCCCAATGGCGGCCACAACCTGCTGGAGCCGGCGGCCCTGTGCAAGCCGGTCCTGAGCGGGCCGCACCTGTTCAACTTCCTCGAGATCGCCGCGTTGATGCGCGAGGCGGGTGCGCTGCAGGAAGTCGATGATGCCGAGGGGTTGGCAGTGGCCGTGCGGAGTCTGTTCGAGCTGCCACAGGACGCCCGCCGGATGGGCGAGGCGGGGCTGAAGGTGATGCAGGCCAACCAGGGCGCGTTGCAGCGCCTGCTGGATGGGCTTGCGCGCCTGCTTGCGGGAGCAGGATCCATCCGCGAGTAATCCTTTTAAGGCCGCCCAAGGCTTCGCGGATAAATCCGGCTGCGTCAGCGCTGCGATGGCGCCTTGAGGTTGGCCGATGCGGCTTTCGCCAGGTCCGGCGGCAGGAAGTCCTTGTCCGGGTTGTAGTCGGCCTTCAGGTAGCGCGACAGGGCACTCAGGTCGTCCGGGCTCAAGGTGCCCGCCGCCTGCTTCAGGCGCAGGTTGTCGAGAATGTAGTCGTAGCGGGTGTTGTTGTAGTCGCGCACCGAGGTGTACAGCTGGCGCTGGGCATCGAGCACGTCGACGATATTGCGCGTACCCACCTGGTAGCCGATCTCGGTCGCTTCCAGTGCACTCTGGTTGGAGATGATCGACTGCTTGCGGGCCTGTACCTGCTCCACGTCGGTGTTGACCGCACGATGCAGGTTGCGGGTGTTCTCCACCACCTGGCGGCGCAGGGCTTCACGCTGCTGTTCGGTCTGGCTCAGGCGCGAATAGGACTCGCGCACCTGGGAACTGGTCAGGCCGCCGCTGTACAGCGGGATGTTCAGTTGCAGGCCGACGGTGGTCTGCTTCACCGGCCCGCCATAGTTCTGGCCCAGGGTATTGGGGTTGGTCAGGCCGAAACCGTCGTTGTCGCCGGCCTGATACTGGGCGACGGCATCGAGGGTCGGGGCGTGGCCGGCCTTGCGCTGCTTGAGGGTTTCCTCCGCTGCGCTGACCGCGTAGTTGCTCGCCAGCAGGTTCAGGTTCTGTTTGGCCGCGGTATCGACCCAGGCCTTGGCGTCGTTCGGCGTCGGGGCCAGCACCGGCAGGGTATGGACAATCCCCTGGATCGAGTTGTACTGACGGTTGGTCAGGGTGATCAGGGCTTCGAACGCATCCTCGACCTGGCGCTGGGCGACGATGCGGTTGGCTCGCGAGGTGTCGTAGCTGGCCTGGGACTGCAGGACGTCGGTCTTGTCCGACAGGCCGACGTCGAAGCGTTCGTTGGACTGGTCCAGCTGGCGCTTGAACGCCGCTTCCTCGGCCTTGGTCGAGGCCAGGGTGTCCTGGGCGCGCAGCACCGCGAAATAGCGTTCGGCGCTCTGCAGGATCAGGTTCTGTTCAGTGGCCGAGAGCTGCAGCGCGGCCTGTTCGTTGACGTCCTTGGCCGCCTGGAGCTGGAACCAGCGGTCGGCGCGGAAGATCGGCTGGCTCAGGGTGGCCTGGTAGACGTTGGCGCTGCGGTTGGTGGTGACCGAGGGCCGGTCGATCGAGGTGTGAACGTTATTGCTGCTGGCGCCGGCCGACAGGTTCGGCAGCAACCCGGCCCGGGCCTGGGGCACGACTTCCTTGCGCGCGTCGTAATCGGCGCGGGCGGCGGCCAGGTCGGCGTTGTTGTCCAGGGCTTCCTGGTAGACGCTGACCAGGTCGGTCTTGGTCGACAAGGGCGCTTCAGCTGCCCAGACCAGTCCGTTGGTCGCACAAGACACGGCCAGGGCCAGTGATAGTTTGCGCAGCATGAGGCGATCCTTGGAGTAAATATTACGGTTGTAATTCGGGGCCGAGGCTAATGTGCGCCGGGCGTAGCGTCAAGCCGTAGGCGAGTGTAGTTGTCGTCGGGGCTCGCAACAATCCTGCATATCGGCCATTTATCCAGACGGATACGAGGGTGGTGGCGTTATGTCGCGGTCTTGGTCTACACTCGCCGCGTTCTTGTCGGGGTGCCTTGCTGTGAGGCTGAGATCGGATAATTCCGGATCCCGTTGAACCTGATCAGGTTAGCGCCTGCGTAGGGAACAAGATTGCTCGTCTCCCGGCGAGTCCTCTTGTGCCGCGTCCGGGATGTTGTTCGACAATCGAACAGCGCAGGTCCGGGCAAGGCACAGCGCCAGTCATGGTGCGTCCGTGCATTTCAGGTTCGTCCCGACAATCCACCTGGATGCAGTCTGGAGAGCCCGTGATGAGTACAAGATTAAAAGACGCCGCGAACCTCAGCGATTCGGCCAAGGTCGACGAGCAGTCGGTTCAACCCTTTCCCCGCTCGCAAAAAATCTACGTCCAGGGTTCGCGCCCGGATATCCGCGTGCCGATGCGTGAAATCAGCCTCGATGTGACCCCGACCGATTTCGGCGGCGAGATCAATGCGCCGGTGCTGGTCTACGATACTTCCGGTCCGTACACCGACCCGAACGTGACCATCGATGTGCGCAAGGGCCTGGCCGATGTCCGCTCGCCGTGGATCGACAGCCGTGGCGACACCGAGCGCCTGGCGGGGCTGAGTTCTAATTTCGGCCAGCAGCGCCTGGCCGATCCGGAACTGACCAAGCTGCGCTTCGCCCACGTCAACAACCCGCGCCGGGCCAAGGCCGGGGCCAACGTCACCCAGATGCACTACGCCCGACAGGGCATCATTACCGCCGAGATGGAATACGTCGCCATCCGCGAGAACCTCAAGCTGCAGGAAGCCCGCGCCGCCGGCCTGCTCGACCAGCAGCACGCCGGCCACAGCTTTGGCGCGAGCATCCCGAAAGAGATCACGCCCGAGTTCGTTCGCGAGGAAATCGCCCGCGGCCGGGCGATCATCCCGGCGAACATCAACCACGTGGAGCTGGAGCCGATGATCATCGGCCGCAACTTCCTGGTGAAGATCAACGGCAACATCGGCAACAGTGCCCTGGGCTCTTCCATTGAGGAAGAAGTGGCCAAGCTGACCTGGGGTATCCGCTGGGGCTCGGACACGGTCATGGACCTGTCCACCGGCAAGCACATCCATGAAACCCGCGAGTGGATCATTCGCAACTCGCCGGTACCGATCGGCACCGTGCCGATCTACCAGGCCCTGGAGAAGGTCAACGGCGTTGCCGAAGACCTGACCTGGGAGCTGTTCCGCGACACCCTGATCGAACAGGCCGAGCAGGGCGTCGATTATTTCACCATTCACGCCGGCGTGTTGCTGCGCTATGTGCCGCTGACCGCCAAGCGGGTCACCGGGATCGTCTCCCGTGGCGGTTCGATCATGGCCAAGTGGTGCCTGGCGCACCACAAGGAAAACTTCCTCTACACCCATTTCGAGGAAATTTGCGAAATCATGAAGGCCTACGACGTCAGCTTCTCGCTGGGCGATGGCCTGCGTCCGGGCTCGATTGCCGATGCCAACGACGAAGCGCAGTTCGGCGAGCTGGAAACCCTCGGCGAGCTGACCAAGATCGCCTGGAAGCATGATGTGCAGTGCATGATCGAAGGCCCTGGCCACGTGCCGATGCAGTTGATCAAGGAGAACATGGACAAGCAACTGGAGTGCTGCGACGAGGCACCGTTCTACACCCTCGGCCCGCTGACCACCGACATCGCGCCGGGCTACGACCACATCACCTCCGGCATCGGTGCGGCGATGATCGGCTGGTTCGGCTGCGCCATGCTCTGCTACGTCACGCCCAAGGAGCACCTGGGCCTGCCGAACAAGGATGACGTGAAGACCGGGATCATCACCTACAAGATCGCCGCCCACGCCGCCGACCTCGCCAAGGGGCATCCGGGGGCGCAGATCCGCGACAATGCGCTGAGCAAGGCGCGCTTCGAATTCCGCTGGGAAGATCAGTTCAACCTCGGCCTGGACCCGGACACCGCCCGTGCGTTCCACGACGAGACGCTGCCCAAGGATTCGGCCAAGGTCGCGCATTTCTGTTCCATGTGCGGGCCGAAGTTCTGCTCGATGAAGATCACCCAGGAGGTCCGCGACTATGCGGCCAACCAGCGGATCGAGGCGGTCGATGCGGATGCGGTGCAGGGTATGGCCGAGCAGGCCGAGCGCTTCAAGCGCGAGGGTAGCCAGCTGTACCGGAAGGTCTGATCCGGGCCGTTATCGGGGCGTCCGTGAGGGCGCCTTCGCGGGCAAGCCACGCTCCTACAGTGTCATGTCGTATGCAGGCCCCACGTACGACGCTGCACTGTAGGAGCGTGGCTTGCCCGCGAATAGACCCTCAAGCGCGCCATCGCCCTTGCAATCCATACACCTATTTTCGAGAGCAGCCGTGAATACACCCGCCAGCACCTATTCCCCCGATCTCGCCGTCCCGCTCGACAAGCGCGTGTTCGGCGCGCGCGACCTGTTTTCCCTGTGGTTCTCCCTCGGCATTGGCCTGATGGTGCTGCAGACCGGTGCCCTGCTGGCGCCGGGGTTGGGGCTGGCCGGCTCGTTGCTGGCGATCCTGGTTGGTACGGCGGTCGGCGTACTGCTGCTGGCGGCCGTCGGTGTGATCGGCAGCGATACCGGACTGGCTTCCATGGCTGCTTTGAAACTCAGCCTCGGCCATTATGGCGCGAGCCTGCCGGCGATCCTCAACCTGCTGCAACTGGTGGGGTGGGGCGCATTCGAGATCATTGTCATGCGTGATGCCGCCAGCCTGCTCGGTGGCCGGGCCTTCGGCGAAGGCAGCCTGCTTGCCAATCCGTTGCTCTGGACCCTGCTGTTCGGCGCGCTGGCCACCTTGCTGGCGGTCAGCGGTCCGCTGACGTTCGTGCGCAAGATCCTGCGCAAGTGGGGTATCTGGCTGTTGCTGGCGGCGTGCCTGTGGCTGACCTGGAACCTGTTCGCCAAGGCCGACCTGTTGGCGCTGTGGGCCCAGGCCGGCGATGGTTCGATGGCGTTCGCCGTGGGTTTCGACATCGCGATTGCCATGCCGCTGTCCTGGCTGCCGCTGATCGCCGACTACTCCCGGTTCGGCAAGCGTGCGCAAGGTGTGTTCGGCGGCACCGCGCTGGGTTTCTTCATCGGCAACCTGTGGCTGATGAGCCTGGGCGTGGCCTACACCCTGGCCTTTGCTCCGAGCGGCGAGGTCAATGCCCTGCTGCTGGCCCTGGCGGGTGCCGGGATGGGAATTCCGCTGCTGCTGATCCTGCTCGATGAATCGGAAAACGCTTTCGCCGACATCCATTCGGCGGCGGTCTCCAGCGGGACCCTGCTGCCATTGAAGGTCGAGCAACTGGCCCTTGCCATCGGCGTGCTCTGCACCTTGATCGCCTGCCTGGCACCCCTGGCGCAGTACCAGAACTTCCTGCTGCTGATCGGCTCGGTGTTCGCGCCGCTGTTCGGCGTGGTGCTGGTCGATCACTTCATCCTGCGCCGGCGTGGTTCCGTCGTGGTGTCGCCAGCCTTGCGCTGGTCGGCGCTGCTGGCCTGGTTGGGTGGTATCGGCACCTACCACCTGCTGGCCAGTTTCCATCCGGAACTCGGTGCGACCCTGCCGTCGCTGCTGCTGGCAGGGCTGCTGCAACTGCTGTTGGGCAAGGTCTTCACTGCCGGGCGGGAAACCGCTCGGGCTTGAGGATGCCGTTGAGGCGCGAGTAGTCGACCTTCAGGTCGATCAGGCCCATGGCGTAGGGCGCGATGGTCGTCACGTTGTACTTGAGCAGTACCCCGTCGCTGGTCAGGGCGACGTTCGGGGTGGTCTGGAAGGGCCAGGTACGAACGAAGTCCTGGTCTACGCGATTGTTGATCTGCCAACTGTTGTGGGCGACCTTGACCAACTTCCAGAAGGCTTCTTCCTGGCCCGGCAGCAGTATGTCCTGCAGGGTCAGGGCCTTGTGTTCCTCGCGTGACCAGTTGATGAAGCTGCGACTCGGCGTGCCCTGGGGGGTACCGTTGTCCAGGTAGCTGATCAGCTCGATGATCACCAGGCCGTCATGCTGTTCGAGTACCTTGGCTTGCAGATAGCTGCCCTGGCGGCTGGCGGAGGTGGCGAGGAACTGATCCTGGTAGGCCTTGAGCGACGTCGGCAACGGCGTGGCTTGGGTCATCTGCAGCAGGCGGCGCTCGATCAGGCTGTCCAGTTGCGGTTCGCTCGGAAAGTGCACCGTGTCGATGTTCACCAGCGGGCAGTCCGGATCGTTGCAGCCCGGCTTGACCTGTTCCCAGGCGTCGCGCTTGAACTCCAGCGGCTTCTGCGTGGCGGGTTGGAACAGACTCTGGCACGCCCCGAGGGTCAGGGCGATGCAGGTCAGCGAGGCGATTTTTAGAAACGACATGTACGTCCTTCGTCGGCGAAAGATAGGTCAGGGAGAGCGTGCTTTGACTGTCAGCGGCGGACTCGGTTCGCCACTACGCTAATTAGAGTAGGTTTCGGTGGCAGCCGTCTATCCCGACAATGGGAAAGTGGCTGCATCAGCAGGTGTCGGCGCGTTAGGATGGCGCGAAGTCGAGGGGGAGCCTCGCCGCTACAGCAAAGAGGATCAGCATGACCGACATCAGCAAGTCCAGTCCGACGAAAGTCGAGATCATTCGCCGGGAGAACTGCTTCAAGGGCTTCTACCGGCTTGATCGCCTGCACCTGCGCCATGAGCTGTTCGCCGGTGGCATGGGCAAGGAGATCAATCGCGAGGTGTTCGTGCGCCATGATGCGGTATGTGTGCTGCCCTACGATGCCCGGCGCGATGAAGTGGTATTGCTGGAGCAGTTCCGGGTCGGCGCCATGGACAAGACCGACAACCCATGGATGGTCGAGCTGGTGGCCGGCCTGATTGACAAGGACGAGCAGCCGGAAGAGGTTGCCCATCGCGAGGCGCAGGAGGAAGCTGATCTGGCGCTGCAGGCGCTGTGGCCGATCACCCGCTACTTCCCGTCGCCTGGCGGCAGCAATGAGTTCGTTCATCTGTACCTGGGGCGTTGCCAGACCGAGGGGGCCGGCGGCCTGTATGGGCTGGTGGAGGAGAGCGAGGACATCCGGGCGACGGTCTGGGCCTTCGATGATGCCCTGCAGGCCGTGCGCGATGGGCGGATCATCAATGCGGCGTCGATCATTGCCTTGCAGTGGCTGGCGTTGAATCGTGCCGAAGTGAGGGGCTTATGGTCGTAAGTCTGCTGCGCGAGCGTTATCGGGTCGATCTGATCGGGCTGCAGGCTGCCTGCGAGGCGAACTATGCCCGCCTCATGCGCCTGCTGCCCGAGATGCGCGCCCAGCAACGCGCCCGCCGGATTGCCGTGACCCAGGGCGACCAGATGCTTGGCGTACTGGCCCTGGAGGTGCTGCAGGACTGTCCCTACACCACCACCCTGCTGGTGCGTCAGGAACACAGCCTGCCATGGTTGCCGGTGCCGCAGTTGCAGGTACAGGTCTACCACGATGCGCGCATGGCCGAGGTCATCAGCGCCGAGCATGCACGACGCTTTCGCAGTATCTACCCCTATCCGAATGCGGCCATGCACCAGCCGGATGAGAAGGCCCAGCTCAACATCTTCCTCGGCGAGTGGTTGAGCCACTGCCTGGCCTGTGGTCATGAATTCGAAGCGGTACGTTAATCGGGTTGTATCCGGCTAAATGTGAACTGTGCCCGTTTTCAGCCATTTCCTCTTTGCAGGTTCCCTGACCATAATTGCGCGCAATGCGGTTTTGAACGAATCGGTTAAAACCTGTCCAGCCAGCAATTGCGGGGGAGAGCGCCTTGTCGAGCGTAGCCACTCAATCGACCACCATGGACTCGGTGCTGTTGGTCCAGCTGTCCGACAGCCATCTGTTTGCCGAGGCGGACGGTACACTGCTGGGCATGAATACCCGCGACAGCCTGCAGCGGGTGATCGATTGCGTCCTGGCCGAACAGTCGCGGATCGACCTGCTGCTGGCCAGCGGCGACCTGTCCCAGGACGGCACGCTGGAGTCCTACCAGTGCTTTCGCCGGATGAGCGGACGTATTCCGGCTCCGGCCCGCTGGTTTCCCGGCAACCACGACGAACTGCGCGAAATGACCGCGGCCGCCGCCGGCAGCGACCTGCTGGAACCGGTGGTGGATATCGGCAACTGGCGCGTGACACTGCTGGATTCCGCCGTGCCGGGCTCGGTGCCGGGGTTTCTGCAGGATGAACAGTTGCAGTTGCTGGAGCGCGCTCTCGGTGAGGCGCCGGAGCGTCATCACCTGATCTGTTTCCACCACCATCCGGTATCGATCCAGTGCGCCTGGATGGAGCCGATCGGCTTGCGCAATCCGCAGGCGCTGTTCGCCGTGCTGGAGCGCTTTCCCCAGGCGCGGGCCCTGCTCTGGGGGCATATCCACCAGGAGTTCGACCGCGAGCACCAGGGCCTGCGCCTGCTGGCCTCGCCCTCGACCTGTATCCAGTTCGCGCCGGGTAGCGAAGATTTCAAGCTCGACGACAAGGCTCCCGGCTACCGTTGGCTGCGCCTGCATCCGGATGGCCAACTGGAGACCGGGGTATCGCGTGTTCAGGACTTCGAGTTCACCGTCGATCACGGCGGTACGGGTTACTGAACTTCCCCAATATAGGTAGGAAGTATCTCAGGGCGAGTCATGGCCCCGGACTCAGGCTAAACTGCGCGTCTTTGCCCGCCAGCGAGCGATGACATGTCCGGTTCGATCCTGTATATCCACGGCTTCAACAGTTCGCCCGAGTCGAAGAAGGCCACCCAACTGACAGACGTGATGGCGATTCTGGGGCTTGGCGCACAATTGCGGGTCCCGGCCCTGCACCATCATCCACGCCAGGCGATGGCCCAGCTCGAGGCGGCGATCGCCGAACTCGGACGTCCGCTGCTGGTCGGCAGCTCGCTCGGCGGCTACTATGCGACTCACCTGGCCGAGCGCCATGGCCTGAAGGCCCTGCTGGTCAACCCGGCGGTCAGCCCGCACCGGCTGTTCGACGGCTTTCTCGGCCCGCAGCAGAACCTCTACAGCGGTGAAACCTGGGAGCTGACCCTTGACCACGTGACGGCCCTGGCCGCCCTGGAAGTGCCAGCGCCGCAGGACCCGCAACGGTTTCAGGTATGGTTGCAAACGGCCGACGAAACCCTTGATTATCGCGCCGCGCAACAGTATTACCGGGCGTGCGCCTTGCGTATCCAGGCCGGCGGCGACCACGGTTTCCAGGGCTTTGCCCGACAATTGCCGGCGTTGCTCAGTTTTGCCGGCATCGCTGCCGATAAGTACCAAGCGATCGATTTCTCTGCACTTTGAGAATGACCCCTATTCATAGACGACTGATGAAGAGACCCCATGGCCACTCCCAGCGCTAGCTCCTATAACGCAGACGCCATCGAAGTCCTCTCGGGCCTCGACCCGGTGCGTAAACGTCCGGGCATGTACACCGACACCAGTCGGCCGAACCACCTCGCCCAGGAAGTCATCGACAACAGTGTCGACGAGGCCCTGGCCGGGCATGCCAAGTCGGTGCAGGTCATCCTGCACGCCGACCACTCCCTGGAGGTCTGCGACGACGGTCGCGGCATGCCGGTGGACATCCACCCGGAAGAGGGCGTATCCGGTGTCGAACTGATCCTCACCAAGCTGCATGCCGGCGGCAAGTTCTCCAACAAGAACTACCAGTTCTCCGGCGGCCTGCACGGCGTGGGGATCTCCGTGGTCAACGCGCTGTCGACCCAGGTCCGGGTCAAGGTCAAGCGCGACGGCAACGAGTACCAGATGACCTTCGCCGACGGCTTCAAGGCCACCGAGCTGGAAGTGGTCGGCAGCGTCGGCAAGCGCAATACCGGCACCAGCGTGTATTTCTCGCCGGACCCCAAGTACTTCGACTCGCCGAAGTTCTCCGTCAGCCGCCTCAAGCATGTGCTCAAGGCCAAGGCGGTGCTGTGCCCGGGGCTGCTGGTCAGCTTCGAGGACAAGGGCACCGGCGAGAAGGTCGAATGGCATTACGAGGACGGCCTGCGCTCCTACCTGGTGGATTCGGTCAGCGGTTTCGAACGCCTGCCGGACGAGCCGTTCTGCGGCAGCCTGGCCGGTAACAAGGAGGCGGTCGACTGGGCCCTGCTGTGGTTGCCCGAAGGCGGCGACAGCCTCCAGGAAAGCTACGTCAACCTCATTCCGACCGCCCAGGGCGGTACCCACGTCAACGGCCTGCGCCAGGGCCTGCTCGATGCCATGCGCGAGTTCTGCGAGTTCCGCAGCCTGCTGCCGCGTGGCGTCAAGCTGGCGCCGGAAGACGTCTGGGAGCGGATTGCCTTCGTGCTTTCGATGAAGATGCAGGAACCGCAGTTCTCCGGGCAGACCAAGGAACGCCTGTCGTCCCGCGAGGCCGCCGCGTTCGTTTCCGGAGTGGTCAAGGATGCCTTCAGCCTGTGGCTCAACGCCAACCCCGAGCTGGGCATGCAACTGGCCGAACTGGCGATCAGCAACGCCGGGCGCCGCCTGAAGGCGAGCAAGAAGGTCGAGCGCAAGCGCATCACCCAGGGGCCGGCGCTGCCGGGCAAGCTGGCCGATTGCGTCGGTCAGGACCCGCTGCGTTCCGAACTGTTCCTGGTCGAGGGTGATTCCGCCGGCGGTTCGGCCAAGCAGGCGCGGGACAAGGAGTTCCAGGCGATCCTGCCGCTGCGCGGGAAGATCCTCAACACCTGGGAAGTCGACGGCGGTGAAGTGCTCGCCAGCCAGGAAGTGCACAACATCGCCGTGGCCATCGGCGTCGATCCGGGCGCCGAGGACATGAGCCAACTGCGCTACGGCAAGATCTGCATCCTTGCCGACGCCGACTCCGACGGCCTGCACATCGCCACGCTGCTGTGCGCGCTGTTCGTCCAGCATTTCCGCCCGCTGGTGGATGCCGGTCACGTCTACGTGGCGATGCCGCCGCTGTACCGGATCGACCTCGGCAAGGAGATCTTCTACGCGCTGGATGAAGCCGAGCGCGACGGCATTCTCGACCGCCTGGTGGCCGAGAAGAAACGTGGCAAGCCGCAGGTCACCCGATTCAAGGGGCTGGGTGAAATGAACCCGCCGCAACTGCGCGAAACCACCATGGACCCCAACACCCGGCGCCTGGTGCAACTGACCCTGGACGATTTCGCCGCGACCGCGGAAATCATGGACATGCTGCTGGCGAAAAAACGCGCCGGCGATCGCAAGACCTGGCTGGAGTCCAAGGGCGACCTGGCGGAGGTGCTGGTCTGATGCGCAGAGCCCTCGCGGCGCTGTTGCTGCTGGTCGCATGGCCGGCGCTCGCCGACTCGGTACCGGAACTCAAGCTGTTGTCCGAGCATCCGGTCGAGGGCATGCGTGGTGGCAACCTCTCCGGGTTGGCGCTGTGTGGCAGGGAATTGTGGACGATTTCGGATCGCGACGACGACCTGCTGTATCGGCTGGACACCTCTAGCCGGGTCTGGAAGGCCGAGGGCACGCACCTGGAGGTACCGTCGGTACCCGACAGCAGTCTGCCCTGGGGGCTGCGGCTGAAGACCTGGGCGGCGTCGTTCATTCGCGGTGGCGAGCTGGATTTCGAAGGGCTGAGCTGCGACGACGCGGGTAACCGCTATATCGTCAGCGAGGCTCATGCGGCGGTGCTGAAGGTGCCGCCGAGTGGGGCACCGCAGTGGCTGGCGATTGCCCCGAAGCTCGTCAGCGAGGCACGGGACAATGGGATGTTGCTGCACTTCAATGCCCTGTTCGAAGGCCTGGCTGTCAGCCCGCAGGGCGATCGCCTGTGGCTGGCGGCCGAACGCGAGCGGCGTGGCCTGTTGCTGCTCGAGCGGCAATCGACACAATGGGACTGCAAGGGCTCCTGCGTGCTGATGAGCGAAGATGGCAACCAGATGCAGCCAGCGCAGTTCCCGAACGCCAGGGCGGTGACCCGCGACTTCGCCGACCTGTCGCTGTTCGAGGGCAAGCTGTTTACCCTGGAGCGCAACGCCTATCGGATCTGTCGCCGTGATGCGCAAACTGGCGAGGTCGAGCGTTGCTGGTCGTTTGCCGCCGAGGCGCTGACCGAGGCACGGCGTTATCCACAGAACTACGGTCTGGCCGAAGCCCTGGTGGTCGACGCTGACGGGGCCTGGATCGGCCTGGACAACAACGACGGGGCCCGCGCCGATGGCGAGGTCCGGCCGATCGTCTGGCGCTTTGCCGCGCCGGCAGGCGGCTGGAGTGCCCGGCCATGAGTGCTTTGAAACAACTTGAATTCACCCAGCGTGGTGGCACCTTGCTGCTGCGCCAGACTACGAACTGATGAGGCCCGCATGAGCGAATCCCTTGATCTCAGCCTGGATGGCGTGGAACGCCGGTCATTGGCTGACTTCACCGAACAGGCCTACCTCAACTACTCCATGTACGTGATCATGGACCGTGCACTGCCGCATATCGGCGACGGCCTCAAGCCGGTGCAACGGCGGATCGTCTACGCCATGAGTGAGCTGGGGCTGGACGCCGATGCCAAGCACAAGAAGTCCGCCAGGACCGTCGGTGACGTGCTCGGCAAGTTCCACCCCCACGGCGACTCGGCCTGCTATGAAGCGATGGTGCTGATGGCGCAGCCGTTCAGCTACCGTTACACGCTGGTGGACGGCCAGGGCAACTGGGGGGCGCCGGATGATCCGAAGTCCTTCGCCGCCATGCGCTACACCGAGTCGCGGCTGTCGCGCTACTCCGAAGTGCTGCTCAGCGAATTGGGCCAGGGCACCGCGGACTGGGTGCCGAACTTCGATGGCACCCTGGAAGAGCCTGCTGTATTGCCGGCACGTTTGCCGAACATCCTGCTCAATGGCACCACCGGTATCGCCGTGGGCATGGCCACCGACGTACCGCCGCACAACCTGCGGGAAGTCGCCAATGCCTGCGTGCACCTGCTCGATGAGCCCAAGGCCACGGTGGAGGATCTGTGCAAGTTCGTCCCCGGGCCTGACTATCCGACCGAAGCGGAAATCATCACGCCCCAGGCCGATCTGCTGAAAATCTACGAAACCGGACGTGGCTCGGTGCGCATGCGGGCGGTCTACCGCGTCGAGGATGGCGACATCGTGGTGCATGCCTTGCCGCACCAGGTCTCCGGGGCCAAGGTGCTGGAGCAGATCGCCGCGCAGATGCAGGCCAAGAAGCTGCCGATGGTCGCCGACCTGCGTGATGAGTCCGATCACGAGCATCCGTGCCGTATCGTGATCATCCCGCGCTCCAATCGGGTCGATCCCGAAGAGCTGATGCAGCATCTGTTTGCCACCACTGACCTGGAGTCCAGCTACCGGGTCAACGTCAATATCATCGGCCTGGACGGCAAGCCGCAGTTGAAGAACCTGCGTTCGCTGCTGGTGGAGTGGCTGGAGTTCCGGATCAACACCGTTCGTCGTCGCCTGAAGTTCCGTCTGGACAAGGTCGAGAAACGCCTGCACCTGTTGGACGGCTTGTTGATTGCCTACCTCAACCTGGATGAAGTGATCCACATCATCCGTACCGAGGAGCATCCCCGCGCCAAGCTGATCGAGCGGTTCACCCTCGACGATATCCAGGCCGACTACATTCTCGACACCCGTCTGCGTCAGTTGGCGCGCCTGGAAGAGATGAAGTTGCGCGGCGAGCAGGACGAACTGCTCAAGGAACAGGCCAAGCTGCTGGCGCTGCTGGCCAGCGAAGCCAAGCTGAAGAAACTGGTGCGCAGCGAGCTGCTTGCCGATGCGCAGACCTATGGCGATGACCGCCGTTCGCCGATCGTTGCGCGTGCCGAAGCCAAGGCGCTGTCGGAAAACGAACTGATGCCCACTGAGCCGGTAACGGTCGTTCTGTCGGAAAAAGGTTGGGTTCGCTGTGCAAAAGGTCATGATATTGACGCCACCGGCTTGTCCTATAAGGCTGGCGATGGCTTCAAGACTGCGGCGGCCGGACGTTCCAACCAGTTTGCGGTGTTCATCGACTCCACCGGCCGCAGCTACTCGGTGGCGGCTCACACGCTGCCATCGGCGCGTGGTCAGGGCGAACCGCTGACCGGTCGTCTGACGCCACCGCCGGGCGCGAGCTTCGAGTGCGTGCTGCTGCCGGAGGACGAAGCGCTGTATGTCATTGCGTCTGACGCGGGCTACGGCTTCGTGGTCAAGGGTGAGGACCTGCAGGCCAAGAACAAGGCGGGCAAGACGCTGTTGAGCCTGCCCAACGGTTCGAAGGTGATGGCGCCGCGGCCGGTGACCGATCGCGAGCAGAATTGGCTGGCGGCGGTGACCACCGAAGGCCGCCTGCTGATCTTCAAGATCAGCGACCTGCCGCAACTGGGCAAGGGCAAGGGCAACAAGATCATCGGCGTTCCCGGTGAGCGGGTGGCCAGCCGCGAGGAGTACGTCAGTGACCTGGCGGTGCTGCCGGAAGGCGCGACGCTGGTGCTGCAGGCCGGCAAACGCACCTTGTCGCTCAAGGCTGATGACCTGGAGCATTACAAGGGCGAGCGCGGTCGTCGGGGCAACAAGTTGCCGCGTGGCTTCCAGCGCGTCGATGCGTTGTTGGTAGAGACTGGCAATTAGTCCGGTCCAGCGCGTCTGTCCTGTTTTTTTAGCGCAGGATAGACGCCGCAACACTGGAGTAACGGCGCATATTCACGGATGATATGCGCCTCTTGGGCGGCCGCATGGCGGAGCGCCCGGACGAATTTTCTGGATCAGACTGTGGCGTGCCTCACGGTGGCCACCTGGATGGGATGATGACTGTTCTGCGCCTTCCTTTAATGTTGCTGCTCACCGGCGTGCTCGGTTTGGCCGGCTGCAGCGTTAACAAGCCGGTTTCCTTATATCAGCTGGACAGTGGCACGCCGGGCCAACCTCAACAAAGCGCGGGCATGTTCGTGGTACTGGGCCCTGTCACCCTGGCCGACTACCTGCAACGCGAAACCCTGCTGCAACGTCAGCCCGACGGCAGCCTGACGGCGGCAACCGATGGCCGCTGGGCGGGCAGCCTGTCTTCGGACATCAACCAGTTGCTGGTCCGGCAACTGGCCTGGCGGCTGGACAGCCAGCGGGTCGTGCTGTCGCCGGCGACGGCTGGCGCGACACCGGATGTGCAGGTGTTGCTGTCGATCACCCGCCTGGACTCCGGCACCAAGCAGCCGGCGATCCTCGATGCCCAATGGCGCCTGCTGGATCGGCGTGGCCAGGTGCGGGACAACCGTATCGTGCACCTGGAGCAGCAGCATGCCGGTTCTTCGGCGGCCCAGGTCCAGGCCCAGGGAGAGTTGCTGCAGCGTCTGGCCGAGCAGTTGAGCGTGGCCCTCAAGCCACTGGCCAACCAGCCGCCGGTTGCCGAAGTGCGGAGCAAGCCGCCAGCCGCACCGGCCCCGACCAAGCAGGCCGAACCGCAGAAGCCGAAGATCCCGATGGCCACGCCGATCCGCACGGATATGGAAGTGTTCCGCTTCTGAGGCCACGCCGGATAACAAAAAGCCCGCACTCGTTGCGGGCTTTTTTGTGGGTGGCGATTACTTGCCGCTGCTCTCGTGCATCCGGGCCAGCTGGCGTTCCAGCATCGATGGATAGGGCTCCATCAGTCGCTCGACGCAGCAGGCGCCTTCGGGGCTGGCGATCGGGCGGATACGGGCACGCTGGCGAATCAGCGGATCGTCGCTGATCTGCCGCTCCACCAGCAGCAGGTTGCGGCTGTGTTGCGACAGCGCCAGGGCGTCCTGGGCGGTTTCGGTCAGCAGCAGGTCGATCTGGCTGACGCCGAACAGTTCTTCGCCAAGGGTCAGGCCCAACTGCAGTTGCAGGGTGATGCCGCTGTCGGCGACTTCGATCTGCAACTGGTGGCCCAGGGCCCTGAGCAGTTCGCCGCAGCAGATGGCGTTGGTCAGGTAGTCATCGCCGCTGTCCTCGGTGTGGAACAGCATCAGCGTGCTGCCATCGTTGAGGGTGTGCAGTTCGCTCTGGTACAGCGAGGCGGCCTGGTCCAGGCAGTCGCGATAGCGCTCCAGCAGTTCGGTCAGGCGAGCCTTTGGCAGGCGGCGCAATTGGTCCTGGGCACCCAGTTGCACGGCAAGTACCGCGCTGTGCTGGGGCTGTGCGGGAACCACCGGTTTCGCCGCGGCGGTGCCCTGCGGGCCCTCGCGCAGATCGGCGAACGGGTCTTCCTCGTCGTCCAGTTCGTCATCCACGCTGTTGCGTGGCGCAGGGCGGGCCGTCGGTCTGGCGGGCGCGGCTGCGCCGCTGTCGAAGCTCGGATCACGCAGGTTGCGCACCTGGAAACTCTGCCCGGCCGGCGCTTCTTCCTCGTAGTCGTCGTAGTCGATTTCCGGCTCCGGCTCGGGCTCCGGTTTCACCGGGGCAAAGCGCGAATGCAACTGGCGGGCGAGGTCGCCGATCTCATCCTGACGCCGGGTGGCCGGGGTGTGTTCGTCCATGTCCCGCAACCAGACCCGCAATTGCAGCAGCGGCGTCGAGATATGCCGACCCAGACGCAGGCTCAGGGCCAGGGCCAGGGCCAGCAGGATGGCGCTGAGGATGCCCATGCTTTGCAGGCTGATGGTCATCGGCTGCTGGAACTGGGCCATGTCCAGGCTGATCCGCAGGTTGCCGGCAGTCACGTCCTGGAAGGTGATCTTGGTCTGGTAGACGCCTTCGGTCTCGCCCAGCAGGCCGCTTTTCGGGCGCTGGCCGGCTTCGGCGAGGATCCGGTTGTCGACGCTGTAGATCGCCGCATGGGCCACCAGCGGGTTCTTCGTCAGGTTGTTGAGCAGCACGTTGAGGCTGAGGATGTCGTTGGACACCAGCAGCTCGGTCGCCGAGGTGGCGGTCTGGGTGGTCAGGCTCTGGCCAAGGGCGTCGGCCTGCTGGTGCATGGCTTCCTTGAACTGCAGCCCCATCACGCAGGCGTAGATCACCAGCGCCAGCGCGACGAGAATCACGTTGTGGCTGGCAATACGCAGTGCAATCGGTACCCGGCGGTGACGCAATGCCCGGAAGATCAGCAGGAAGAAGTTATCGGTTTTGACTGGCGTGGGCCGGTTCACTGAGCGCGGCTCTTTTGTCCGTGAAGTTGACGCGCAGTATAGCGAGAGGCCCTAGACCGGCAAAGCGCTGGCGGTGCCGATGGTCACTGAAAGTGGGTAGAATGCGACTTTTTTAACGAACGGGGGTGCGCTTTGCGCGAAATCGTCCTGATTAACATCACCGGTGGCGACCGTCCGGGTCTCACCGCAGCCATTACCGGCGTGCTGGCGCAAGGTGGTGTGAACATTCTCGACATCGGTCAGGCGGTTATCCACGACACCCTGTCGTTCGGCATCCTGGTCGAGGTACCCGGCGGCGAGCAGTCGCCGGTGCTGCAGCAGGTGCGGTCCACGGCCGATGGCCTGGAACAGCAGGTGCGCTTCACGGCGGTCTCGGAAGACGACTACCGGCGCTGGGTCGCCAGCGAGGGCCAGGATCGGCATATCGTCACCCTGCTGAGCCGCAAGGTCACTGCCGAGCAGGTGCAGCGGGTCAGTGCGATCACTGCGCGCCACGGCCTGAACATCGAACGTATCGACCGCCTGTCGGCGCGTCTGCCGCTGGACGTTCCGAGTGCATTGAGCAAGGCCTGTATCGAGTTCTCGGTACAGGGTGCGGCGGCCGACCCGCAGGCCTTGCGCGCCGAATTCCTGGGCCTGGCCCAGGAGCTGAACATCGACGTGGCCTTCCAGGAGGATTCGCTGTTCCGTCGCAACCGGCGCCTGGCGGTATTCGACATGGACTCAACGCTGATCGAGGCCGAAGTCATCGACGAACTGGCCAAGGCCGCCGGCGTGGGCGAGCAGGTGTCGGCGATCACCGAGCGGGCGATGGCCGGCGAGCTGGATTTTCGCGCCAGTTTCAAGGAGCGCCTGGCGCTGCTCAAGGGGTTGGATGTCAGCGTGCTGGACTCGATCGGCGCCTCGCTGCGTCTGACCGAAGGCGCCGAAGTCCTGTTTGCCGAACTCAAGCGCCTGGGCTACAAGACCGCGATCCTGTCCGGCGGTTTCACCTACTTCGCCCGGCAGTTGCAGGCCAGGCTGGGGATCGACTACGTCTTCGCCAACGAGCTGGAAGTGGTCGACGGCCAGTGCACCGGTGTCGCGATCGAGCCGATCGTCGATGCCCAGCGCAAGGCCGACCTGCTGCGTGAACTGGCCGGCAAGGAAGGCCTGAGCCTGGAGCAGACCATTGCGGTGGGGGATGGTGCCAACGACCTGCCGATGCTGGCGATCGCCGGCCTGGGTGTGGCGTTCCGGGCCAAGCCGCTGGTCAAGCAATCGGCCAGGCAGGCCATTTCGACCCTTGGCCTGGATGGGGTGCTGTATCTGCTGGGCATGCAGGACCGTCACGGCCGCAACTGATGGCCTGTCCTTGCCCGGGCGGGTTCATGTGCCCAGGCACCTGATACCGGGCTTGCAGGCGCAGGGCTTGCCCGCGAAGCTTTCAGCGCCCGTGAGGGCGCCTTCGCGGGAACGTCGGAACGTCGGAACGTCGGATCGCCGAACCGCCGTTGCTGCAGGCGGTGCTCTTCTAGAGCGTTTTCCACAGTGAGCCGAAATCTTCCTCTGAGCCCGCTACGCCGGCTCCCGAGGTTTCGTTCCTGACCGTTGCCGGTTGTTCGAACAGTCGATATTCGAACTGGTTGAAACTGCCGGTACTGGCCTTTCGGTTATTCAGCCCGGCGCGACGCTCCTCGCCATGGGTGTTGATCATCACCTTGTGACCTTCCTGGAACGGCAGGCGCGGTGCCAGCAAGGTGGCGGGCACGCCGATGGCGCTGATTTCCGGCAGCAGCAGGGCGCGCAGGTACTGGCTGTTTTCCTCGCTGTTGCGTACCAGTTGCAGGCCGCATGGCTCGGCATGGGGGGCGATCAGTTCGATGCCCATCTGCGTACCGCCGCTGCGCACCTGGCGAATCCAGCGTACCACTGCGACGCTCCAGCCCTGGGACGTCGCATCCTGAATGCCCACCAGCTCGCCCGCCTGCAGTTGGCTGGGGACTTCCCGCGGCCAGGCCAGGCAGTAACCGCCAGGGCTGTGGTTGATGATCTGCAGGCTGAAGGTCGGGAAATCCTCGGCGCTGTTGGCCGCCGCCTGGCTGATTTCGGCTTCCGTCGGGTGATACTGGATTTCCTCGTAGGGCAGCAATGTGTCGGCGCTGCCCTGGCGTTCGGCATCGAAAGCCAGGGTCCAGCTGTCCTTCTGGCTGCTGTTGGCCAGCTGCGCGGTGAAATGCGCGGCGCGACTGGCGGTCGGGCTCTTGAGAAGCTCGCTGAAGGAACGTTGCCCGCCCAGGTAGAAATGCAGGGCACTCATGCCGATGCACAGGGTGAGGGAGCCCTGTCCCGGTGTGCGCTGGAAACTCCGTTCGGCTGATTCGCCCCAGGCCGCGCAGAGGTGCTGCAGGGTGTCCAGGCTCAGGCCACTGGGCACCAGCAGGCGCGAGTGGCTGCGCTGCTCGACGGGCAGGTCGAGGTATTCCTTCATGGCCTCGACCAGGCTCAGGGTGTTGATGCCCATCAGACCGGGCTGTTGCTCGGCGGCGAACAGCGAGGTGTAGCGTGGCGGTGCATCGGCCTGTGGGGCAACGGCGAACAGGCTCGATGCCAGGCCGGCATCCTGCAGCTTGACCAGCGTGCTCCAGGGTTCGAGGACTTCCGCCAGCCGGGCGATATTGTTCTGGCGCATCTGGTTGCAGCGTGAGCAACCCAGCAGCAGCGCGACAATGTAGGTCTGCTCAATGGTCAGTGACGGGGTCTGGCTGGCCAGTTCGTCACGGACCGGGTTGTGCTGCAGTTGATGGGCAATGGCGACCTGGTACAACTGGTGCACTTCGAGCCACAGGCCATCCGGCACCGGGCAGTACAACTGGCTGGCCCGGACCAGCGGGCCATTGAGGCAGTGCAGGGCACGCTGCAAGGCCATGGTCAGCAGCCCGGCGCGTTCCTTGCTGAACCTGGACGCGACACGCATCGCGATCTGCTTGTAGCCGATGGCCAGGTGATTCTGCAAAGCCTGGCAGAGGTTGGCGACCTTGCGTGGACGCTCATCGAGTACGACGGACTGGTTGAGGAAATGCCGCTCCAGGTGCTTGCAGACGTAATACACCTCGGGTCGTATCAGTTCGAGCAACTGCAGGCGGTTTTCGCTGGGGGTGAGCAACTGGTTGAGTTCGGCCAGCCCCTGATACAGCAGGCGCGCGGTTTCACCGAGGTTGGCTTTTGGCAGTTCGGCGATCCAGCGTCTCAGGTCACGCGGTGTGCCATCGCAGAATGACAGGCTCGACTGCGTGGGTGTTGGCGCGCGCAACAACAGATGGGGGCTTGGATTGCTCATCTAACGGGCCAGCTCCAGCAAGGAAAACGTGCATCATCCATCGGCAAGGTGACAAAAAATTGGTGGCAATATAATGCCACGACTCTAACAGCAATACGGTACAGGTGCATCGTTGGTGGTCGGCTCAGATTGCGACCGATTGTCCGTGGCATGACCTCGCGGGTTCGAGCGGCGTCGGACCGCGAGGCCACCAGCCTATCAGGCGTCCTTGGGCAAGCCCAGGCCCTGGCCCATGGCCACCGTCGAACCGGCTGCCAGACCTTCGGCCCATTTCACCTGATCCGGACCGAACAGAACGATGGCGGTCGAACCCAGCTTGAAGCGCCCGAGCTCGGCGCCCTTTTCCAGATGGATCGGCGCACGGGCCGCTTCATCGTAGCGGAACGTCTTGAGTTCGCGCTTGGGGGGCGTGACCAGGCCGGCCCAGACGGTTTCGACCGAGGCGACGATCATCGCGCCGACCAGCACCACGGCCATCGGCCCGCGCTCGGTGTCGAACAGGCAGACGACGCGCTCGTTGCGGGCGAACAGTTCCGGTACGTTCTCGGCGGTGGTCTGGTTGACCGAGAACAGACGGCCTGGCACGTAGACCATTTCGCGCAGGGTGCCGGCCAGCGGCATGTGGACCCGATGATAGTCCTTGGGCGACAGGTAGATCGTGGCGAACTCGCCGCCCATGAACGGCGCGGCCAGTGCGGCATCGCCGCCCAGCAATTCGAGGGCGCTGAAGCTGTGGCCCTTGGCCTGGAAGATCCGGCCGTGTTCGATCGGGCCGAGCTGGCTGACGGCGCCGTCGGCCGGGCAGAGGATCGCCCCCGGGGTCGGGTCGAGCGGTCGCGCGCCGTCTTTCAGGGCGCGGGTGAAGAAGGCATTGAAATGCTCGTAGGCGGTCAGGTCTTCAACCAGCGCCTGGGACATGTCCACTTGGTAGCGCTTGGCGAACCAGGCGGTGAAGGCGTTCTTGAACCAGCGCACCCGGCATTCGGCGATGCAACCGGCCAGGCGCGACAGCAGGTGGTGAGGCAGCAGATACTGGCTGAGGATGAACAAACTCTTTTTCATCAAGGATCCTTGGGAATCTCAAATCTCTACAGGGGTGTCGGGGTGGTTGCCCCATTCGCCCCAGGAGCCGGCATAACCCTTGACGCGCGGATAACCGAGCGCCTTGGCCACCAGATAGGTGAAGCCGGAGCGGTGGTGGGTCTGGCAATGGGTGATCACTTCCTTGTCGGGAGTGATGCCCAGGCTGTCGAGGATTGCCGGCATATCCTTGCGGATGCGCAGGCTGCGCGCCTTGTCCATGCCGGCGGTCCATTCGAAGTTGACTGCGCCTGGAATGTGTCCGCCCTTGGCGGCCAGCACCTTCTCGCCGGAATACTCCAATGGGCCACGGGCGTCCCAGATCGCCAGGTCGGGCGCGCCCAGGCGCGACTGCAGGTAATCGCGGGTGGCGGTCGGTTCGTCGTGCAGGGTCAGGGCAACCGGGCCGCCGGCAACCGCCGGGATGTCCTCGGACACCGGCAGGCCTTCGTCCAGCCACGCCAGCAGGCCGCCGTCGAGGTAGTGGTAGCGGGTGTGGCCGATGACATCCAGCAGCCAGATGAAACGGCCGGCCCAGCCGCCGCCTTCATCGTCGTAGACCAAGTAGACCGCGTCCGGGTTGTGGCCCAGTTCGCCGAACAGGGCTTCGAGCGCCTCTTGCGGTGGCATCAGCCCCGGAGCCGGTGGCTGGCCCAACTGGGTACGCTTGGGGTCGACGAAACGTGCGCCGGGGATATGCCCCGTGCCGTAGCGGGCGCTGCTGGTCAGGTCCACCAGGATCAGCCCGGGGGTGTCGAGACGCGGCAGCAGGTCGCTGGGCTCGATCACCAGCGGCAAGCCAGAGAAGTCAGGCATGTGGGTTCTCCTGGACGCAAAGGGGAGGATTGTAGCGCAAGCTTCAGGCGCTGCGGTTGGTAAAGGCGTGCAGCGCCTTTTCGATACATTGCATGGTTTTGCCGAAGGCTTGCACGGTGATCTCCGAAAACGGCACGCCCGCCTGGTCGGCCAGGATCACCATCACCACCCGACCGTTGTTGCTCAGCGAGCGCAACAGCAGGTGTTCGCCGGGAAGGAATTGCGCCCGCAGGCTGTTGGGCAGCAGTGCCTGGAACTGGCGAGCGTTTTCTGGCGACAGGCGAATCTGCGCGGGCTGCTTCATCAGTCGTTGCAGCAGCGTGCTCTGGGCCACCTGCAGGATCAGATTGCTCGCCTCGGCGGGAAGGCCGGCGGTCTGGTGCACCCGCAGTGCGCTGCGGCTGCGGTCGGTCATCAGGATCATCACCCGGCGCAGGCCGCAGGCCGCCAGGGCTTCGCGGGCCACGGTGGTCAGGTGCATGGCGTTGGTGAAACGGCTGGGTTCGGCCAGCAGTTGTGCGCAGTGCCTGCGCCAGAGCCCCATCGCCGCGGCGTCAGGGGCAGCGGCCGGCAACAGGTCGGCATGCACGCGGCGCACATGCCACGGCCAGATCAGAGCCTCGGCCGGGTGCCACAGGTCCTGCATCGAATGCTGGTTGGCGCTCTGGGCCGCCTGCTGGTGGATCTGTTGCTGCAACTCGTTCATCGGCTGCTGCAGGTACAGGCTCGACAGGTACTGCCAGCGCAGGCAGTGCGGGCTGTCCCAGGCCTGTTGTGCCGCCACGGCCAGGCCGTTGGCCAGCAATACGGTGTTGGCGGGCTGGTTCAGCCAGCGGCGCAGTTCGGGGTCGGCATCCAGTTGCTGTTGCTGGTGCAGGGGGCTCTCATTGTCGCGGGCGATATGCAGTGCCTGGGCGAGGGTCTTGCGTTCGTTGAGCAGCGTTTGATAACCCTGGGTCACCCACACTGGCAGGCGCCAGAACTCGGCCATGGCCTGGCATAGCTCCAGCAGGCGCACGCCGAACAGCTCCCGTTCGACCCTGGCGGCGGGCTCGTGCTTGTGCAGCACCCGCAGTTCCCAGGTTTCGAGCAGCCTGGGGTGGGTCAGTGCCAGTGGCCACAGGGGGGCCAGGAACAGCAGGCTGCCCCAGTGGATGTCCTGCCAGAGCCGGGCCAGGCGGGCGGCAAACAGGCCGTTGGCCTGCTGGCTGGCATGCTGGCTGATCAGTTGCAACTGGCGCAGGGCGATCGGAATGTCTTCGGGCAGTCGTGCGGGCAGGCGCTCAAGCAACTCCTCGGTACGTTTCAGACCGAGGCGATTGATCGCGATCTCGAGGTTTTCGGCCGGCTCGGTCATGCTGCCGTGGGTGTGATGGTTGGCTTCGCAGATCACGCTCAGCGCCAGGGCCGGGCTATCCTGCATCAGCTCGGCGATGTCGCGCAGCGAGCTGCGGCTGTCGCGGATGGCCCGGCAGACGCGGTCGTGGCTGTCCTGCGGGACGGGCAGGCGAACGCCCTGCAACAGCCTGGTCCAGCCTTGCAGGGTGTTCGGTCTTGCACTGGACACAGCCGTTTGATTCGTCATGATTAAGCGCGATCATCACCATTAATGCGCCCGGAACGGGCCTGACGGCGCTGCGCTGGTCCTGCCGCCGAGGCCATGCACTGCCGGTTTTCTGGCTTTTCGCCTGAACTGGCTATAGTCTGGCGCAGTTTCGCCGATAAGTAGAAGAAGAGATTTACTAACTTCCGAATATGACCTTGAACCCGACTCAACAAGTACTCTCATTCTATGGCTAAAATCATCGGCATCATTGTCGTATTCGCGAGCGTGCTCGGCGGGTACGTGCTCTCCCACGGCAAGATTGCGGCGCTGATCCAGCCCTTCGAGGTCTTGATCATCGGTGGTGCGGCGCTGGGTGCTTTCCTGCAGTCCAACCCCGGCTACATGACCATGCACGTGGTCAAGAAATCCCTGAGCATGTTCGGCTCGCGCTTCAGCCACACCTTCTATATGGAAGTGCTCGGCCTGATCTACGAGATCCTCAACAAGAGCCGTCGTGAAGGCATGATGGCGATCGAGGGTGACATCGAGGATGCCGCGGCCAGCCCGATCTTCGCCAAGTACCCCGCCGTTCTGAAGGATGAGCGCATGACCGCGTTCATCTGCGACTACCTGCGCATCATGTCCTCGGGCAACATGGCTCCCCATGAGCTGGAAGGCCTGTTCGACATGGAACTGCTGAGCATGAAGGAAGAACTCGAGCATCCATCCCATGCCGTTACCGGCGTGGCCGACGGCATGCCCGGCTTCGGTATCGTCGCGGCGGTACTGGGCATCGTGGTGACCATGGCCTCCCTGGGCGATGGCGACCAGAAGTCCATCGGTCTGCACGTGGGTGCGGCACTGGTGGGGACCTTCTTCGGTATTCTCGCCGCCTATGGCTTCTTCGGTCCGCTGGCGCAATCCCTGGCCCACGATGCCAAGGAAGAACTGAACGTCTACGAGGCGATCAAGGCCTCCCTGGTGGCCTCGGCCTCCGGCATGCCGCCTTCGCTGGCAGTGGAATTCGGGCGCAAGGTGCTCTATCCGAAGCATCGGCCGAGCTTCGCCGAGCTGGAACAAGCGGTTCGCGGTCGCTGAGTCATGGAGAACAATCAGCCGATCATCATCAAGCGCGTCAAGCGCTTTGGCGGCGGGCACCATGGCGGTGCCTGGAAAATCGCCTTTGCCGACTTCGCGACGGCGATGATGGCCTTCTTCCTGGTGTTGTGGCTGCTGTCCACCGCGACCCCGGAGCAGAAGATCGCCATCGCCGGCTACTTCAAGGACCCGATCGGTTTTTCCGAGAGCGGTACGCCCTACATCATCGACCTGGGCGGTTCCCCGACGCTGGCGCCGGACAAGACACTCAACCCGGAAGTGAAGTCCCAGCCGCAACCGGACAAGGTCACGGTCGACACCGAGCAGGTGGAGGGCATGGCCGAACAGGTCGAGAAGGAGCGCCTGGAGCTGCTGCTGCAGGAGTTGCAGAACAAGGTCGACGAAAGCCCGCAGTTGCAGAAGTTCAAGGACCAGATCCTGTTCGAAATCACCCCGGACGGCTTGCGCATCCAGATCATGGACGCGGAAAACCGGCCGATGTTCGACTCCGGCAGTGCGCGCCTGAAGCCTTACTTCGAGGACATCCTGCTGGCGATGGCCGACACCATCAAGGCGGTGCCGAACAAGATCAGCATCAGCGGCCATACCGATGCCAAGCCGTACGCCGGCACTGGCGACTTCGGCAACTGGGAGCTGTCGGCCAACCGCGCCAACGCCGCGCGCCGTGCACTGGTGGCTGGCCGTTATCCGGACTCGCAAGTGGCGCGGGTGGTGGGTTATGCCTCGTCGGCGCTGTTCGACAAGGCCGATCCGTTCAACCCGGTCAACCGCCGCATCGACATCGTGGTGCTGACCAAGAAGGCCCAGAAAGCCATTGAGGGCGAGCAGGGCGCGGACGAGGCCAAGCCGGATGGCGCGGCACCGGTTCCCGGCGCGCCTGGCGCCTCGAATGCGGCCCCGGCCGACCCGAATGCGCTGCCGGCGGACAAGCAGCCGCTGCCCGCCCACGAGGTGCGGCAACGCTTGAACATCTTCGAGGATGGTGTATTGAAGATGGACGAGACGGGCAAGCCCAGAACCGGCTCCTGAGCCAGACGACAAGGCCGCGATGATCGCGGCCTTGTCGTTTCTGTCATTTCAATAGCTGTCTTGCGGCAGGCTGGCGATGATCGAGCGGTAGCTGTTCATCCGCTGCTGCTGGATACGCCCGTCTTCCAGGGCCTTGAGCAGGGCGCAGCCGGGCTCGCGATCGTGCTTGCAGTCGCGGAAGCGGCAGGTACCGAGCAGGTCGTTGAACTCGATGAAGCCGGCCTCGACATCGGCGCGGCTGACGTGGCCCAGGCCGAATTCGCGAATACCCGGGGAGTCGATCAGTTCGCCGCCGCCGGGGAAGTGGAACAGGCGCGCGGTGGTGGTGGTGTGGGTGCCCTGGCCGGACAGCTCGGACAGCGGGCCGACGCGGGTTTCCACCTCGGGCAGCAGGCTGTTGACCAGCGAGGACTTGCCGACCCCGGACTGGCCGACGAACACGCTGATGCGTCCGTCCAGTTGCCGTTGCAACTGCTCCATGCCGTTGCCGTGGTGGGCCGACACTTCCAGCAGCGGATAACCCAGTTGCCGGTAGACCGCCAGCAGCGCATTCAGGGCCGGGGCGTTGTGCTCGTCGATCAGGTCGAACTTGTTCAGCAGCAGCAGCGGGCGGATGCCGGCGTGCTCGGCGGCCACCAGATAGCGGTCGATCAGGTTGGCGTGGGGTTCGGGCAACGGGGCGAAGACGATCACGATCATGTCGACGTTGGCGGCCACCGGCTTGAGCTGGCCGCGGCTGTCCGGGCGCTTGAGCTCGGTGGTGCGTGGCAGTTGCGCGACGATCACGCCGATGCCCTGGTTGCCCGGGCGCCAGACCACCTGGTCGCCGGTCACCAGAGCTGGCAGGTTGGCCCGCAGGTGGCAGCGGAACACCTGGCCCTTGAACTCTCCTTCCAGGGCCTCGACTTCGACCTGCACGCCGAAGTGCGCGATCACCAGGCCTGTCTGTTCAGGGCCCAGGTCACCGCCCTCCAGGGCTTCCACGGCCTGTGACTCGCGTTTGGCGGCGCGTGCGGCGCGTTCGCCCTGGATCTTTTCGATGCGCCAGTTCTGGCGGCGGTTGAGCTGGCGTTTGGCCATGGGTGTTCCGTGTGGTCGAATCGTCGGGGAGGGTCAAGCGGTCGCGAGTTTAGCACGCCCGGCAAGCGCAGCCTGCGCTAAACTGTGCGGCTATGCCGAGGAGTCAAGCTATGCAAAATCCACAGAACCTGATCTGGATCGACCTGGAGATGACCGGTCTCAACCCGGACACCGATGTCATCATCGAAATGGCCACCATCGTTACCGACAGCGATCTCAATACCCTGGCCGAAGGCCCGGTGATCGCCATTCACCAGAGCGACGAGATCCTGGCCGGCATGGATGAGTGGAACACTCGCCAGCATGGCGGTTCGGGCCTGACCCAGCGCGTGCGCGAGAGCCGCATCAGCATGGCCGAGGCCGAGGCGCAGACCATTGCTTTCCTGGAGCAGTGGGTGCCCAAGGGCAAGTCGCCGATCTGTGGCAACAGCATCTGCCAGGACCGCCGCTTCCTGGCCCGTCACATGAAGTCCCTGGAAAGCTATTTCCACTACCGCAATCTGGATGTCTCCACCCTGAAGGAGCTGGCGGCGCGTTGGGCGCCGCAAGTGCGTGACAGCTTCCAGAAGGGCAGTACCCACCTGGCGCTGGACGACATCCGCGAATCGATCGCCGAGCTGCAGCACTACCGCAAGCACTTCATCAAGTTCTGACCGGTTGCCGTAGCCTGGATGGCAGGCTGTGTTCCCCATGGGCGCATGCACTCCAGTGGTTGCGCTCTTTTGGTGCGCCGCTCAAATGAGTAGACTGCGCGCCTTCTCCTGCCCGGACCGCCATCATGCTGCTGATGCTCTACCTCGTCGCCATTACCGCTGAAGCCATGACGGGCGCGCTGTCGGCCGGACGGCGCGGCATGGACTGGTTCGGCGTGGTGCTGATCGCCTGCGTCACCGCCCTCGGCGGCGGTTCGGTGCGCGATGTGTTGCTGGGGCATTATCCGCTGACGTGGGTCAAGCATCCGGAGTACCTGGTGCTGACTTCGGTCGCGGCGTTGGTGACGGTGTTCATCGCGCCGCTGATGCGCCATCTGCGTTCGCTGTTCCTGGTGCTCGATGCCCTGGGGCTGGTGGCCTTCACCCTGATCGGCTGCATGACAGCCCTGGATATGGGGCAGGGCATGATGGTGGCCTCGGTCAGCGGGGTGATTACCGGCGTGTTCGGCGGTGTCTTGCGGGATATCTTCTGCAACGACATCCCGCTGGTGTTCCGTCGTGAACTCTATGCCAGCGTCTCCTTCGCCGCAGCCTGGTGTTTCCTGGGCTGCACCTACTGGCAGCTATCCAGCGAGCAGGCGATTCTGATCACGTTGTTCGGCGGTTTCCTGCTGCGTCTTCTGGCGATCCGCTTTCACTGGGAAATGCCCAAGTTCATCTACAACGACGCCGCCTGATCAGCCCGTTCGGCGTGCTGGCGCAGGGCCCACTGCACGTGTTCCCGGACCAGCTCGGAAGGGTAGTCACGTCGGCTGTTGAGGGCTTCCAGCACGGTGATGGTCGACGGCGCATTGCCCAGGCCGACGGCGAGGTTGCGCAGCCAGCGTTCGTAGCCGGCGCGGCGCAGTGGCGAACCCTCGGTGTTTTTCAGGAAGGTCTCCTCGTCCCAGCGAAACAGCTCCGCCAATCCGGCGTTATCCAGGTTGTGCCGGGGTTGGAAGTCGCTCTCGACGGTAGGGCGGGCGAAGCGATTCCATGGGCAGACGACCTGGCAGTCGTCGCAACCGAACACCCGGTTGCCGATCATCGGGCGCAGGTCCTCCGGAATGGCGGTCTTCAGCTCGATGGTCAGGTAGGAAATGCAGCGCCGGGCGTCCAGCACGTAAGGTCCGACGAACGCTGCCGTGGGGCAGATGTCCAGGCAGGCCGAACAGCGCCCGCAATGTTCCGTGGCATGGGGCTCGTCCACCGGTAGCGGCAGGTCGACGAACAGCTCGCCGAGAAAGAAGTAGCTGCCCGCCTTGCGATTGAGCACCAGGGTGTTCTTGCCGATCCAGCCCAGCCCGGCCTGCTCGGCGATGGCCTTTTCCAGCACCGGGGCGCTGTCGACGAAGGCGCGGTAGCCGAAGGGGCCGATCACCTGCTGGATGCGTTCGGCCAACTGTTGCAGGCGTTTGCGGATCAGCTTGTGGTAATCGCGTCCCAGGGCATAGCGCGAGACGTAGGCCTTTTCCGGTTCGGCCAGGCGCTGGACCATCCGGGTGTCGCCCGGCAGGTAGTCCATGCGCAGCGAGACCACCCGCAGCGTGCCCGGCACCAGTTCGTCCGGGTGCGAGCGTTTGCTGCCGTGGGCACCCATGTAGTCCATGTCGCCGTGATAGCCGGCATCGAGCCAGCGTTGCAGATGCTGCTCGTGTTCGCCCAGTTCCAGGCCTGCGATGCCCACCTGCTGGAAGCCCAGTTCGCGAGCCCATTGTTTGATGGATTGGGCGAGGGCGGTGAGGTCGACGCTATTTACAGGCATGAGACAGGAGAAACCTAGGCTTTGGTGCGTATAATTCTGCCAGACATCAGGGCCGAACGACGCATGCCGCAGACCAAACCGCCTTTTCCCGATATTCAGTCGCTAACACCGGCGACCTTGCCGAGACTTCCCGCGCGTCAACCGGACGCCCACAAGGGGCAATTCGGGCACGTGCTGCTGATCGGCGGCGACCGGCGTTTTGGCGGCGCGATCCTGCTCAGTGCCGAGACGGCCCTGCGCAGCGGTGCCGGGCTGGTCTCCCTGGCCACACGTGCGGAGCATGTGGCCGCCTCGCTGGCGCGCCTGCCCGAGGTGATGGTGCTGGGTATCGAGTCGGCCAATCAGTTGATGGACGTTCTTCGCCAGGCCAGTGTGCTGGTGGTCGGCCCGGGCCTGGGGCAGTTCGCCTGGAGCCGCAGCCTGTTGTCGGTCGCAGCGAATGCCGCGGTGGCCCAGGTCTGGGATGCCGATGCGCTGAACCTGCTGGCCAATGGCGAGGCACGCCTGCCTGCCGACAGTGTGATCACTCCGCATCCGGGGGAGGCGGCACGGTTGCTCGGGCTGACGACCGCCCAGGTGCAGGCCGATCGGCCTGGCGCGGCGCGGGCGTTGGCGATGAAATACCAGGCGGTCTGCGTACTCAAGGGGGCCGGCAGCCTGGTCGCCGCGCCTGATGGACGGGTGTCGCTCTGCGAGCGCGGGCATCCGGCAATGGCCACGGCCGGGTTGGGAGACGTGCTCGCCGGCCTGATCGGTGCGCTGCGTGCCCAGGCCATGGCAGGCTTCGAGGCCGCCTGCCTGGCGGTCTGGCTGCATGCCCGCGCCGGCGAGTTGCAAGGTGAAAAGGGCCGTGGGCTGGCGGCCAGTGATCTGATTCCAGCTATTCGTCAGTTGTTGGAGGAACAATCGCCGTGTCTGAATTAACCCTTCAATTGCCTGATGAAGAGAGCATGGTGGCATTTGGCCGAAAGATTGCCGAAGTCACCGCCGGTGTCGGGGTGATCTTCCTTGAAGGCGATCTGGGCGCCGGCAAGACCACGCTGTCGCGAGGCATCATTCGCGGTCTGGGGCATGCCGGTGCGGTCAAGAGCCCGACGTTTACTCTTGTCGAACCGTACGAATTTGCTGAAGTTCGTGCCTACCATTTTGACCTGTATCGCCTGGTGGATCCGGAAGAGCTCGAGTTCCTGGGGATTCGCGACTATTTCGAAGGCGATGCCCTGTGCCTGATCGAGTGGCCCGACAAGGGTGCAGGCTTTTTGCCAAAGCCCGACCTGACCATTACCATTAGCCCGCATGGCGGCGGGCGTTCGCTGCATCTGTTGTCCCGGGGATCGCGAGGCGATGCCTGGTGTGCCGCCTTGGCATTGGAGTTCAAATAGAGGATGGGGTTTGGTATGCGCATTCGCGCGTTGCTTGCAGTCGCAGGATTGTTGCTTGCGGCACTGACCGTCGACGCCGTGGCGGCGACACAGGTCAAGAGTGTTCGACTGTGGCGAGCCCCGGATAACACGCGACTGGTATTCGACCTGTCTGGCGCGGTCCAGCACAGCGTTTTCACGCTGACGGCGCCCGATCGCCTGGTGATCGACATCAATGGTGCGACCCTGGCCAGCCCGCTGAACGTGCCGACGGCCAATACGCCGATCACCAGCGTGCGAGCGGCCCAGCGTACCCCGACCGACCTGCGGGTGGTAGTCGACCTGAAGAAACCGGTCACCCCCAAGAGCTTCACCCTGGCGCCGAATGCGCAGTACGGCAACCGCCTGGTGGTCGACCTGTTCGACAACCCGGCCGATGCGGCGCCGACACCGACGCCGAGCTCCAACCCGGCGCCGAGCGTGGCGACCCTGCCGGCCGTTCCGGTGACGCCGGCGGAGCCTGCGATCAAGCTGCCGCCGGCACCGGCCGGCAAGCGCGACATCATCGTGGTGATCGACGCCGGGCACGGCGGGGAAGACCCGGGGGCCTCGGGTTCCCGCGGCCAGCACGAGAAGGACGTGGTGTTGTCGATCGCCCGGGAGCTGCAACGCCAGGTCAATGGCCAGAAGGGCTACCGCGCCGAACTGACCCGTACCGGCGATTACTTCATTCCGCTGCGCGGACGTACCGAGATCGCCCGCAAGAAAGGCGCTGACCTGTTCGTCTCGATCCACGCCGACGCCGCGCCTTCGGCGGCTGCGTTCGGTGCTTCGGTGTTCGCCCTGTCCGATCGTGGCGCGACCTCCGAGACCGCGCGTTGGCTGGCCGACAGCGAGAACCGTTCCGACCTGATCGGCGGTGCCGGCAATGTCAGCCTCGACGACAAGGACAAGATGCTCGCCGGAGTGCTGCTCGACCTGTCGATGACGGCCTCGATGACCTCCAGCCTGAACGTCGGGCAGAAGGTCCTGAACAACATCGGCCGGGTCACCCCGCTGCACAAGCAGCGCGTCGAGCAGGCGGGCTTCATGGTGCTCAAGTCGCCGGATATCCCCTCGATCCTGGTGGAAACCGGCTTCATCTCCAACTCCAACGAGGCCTCCAAGCTGGCTTCGACCAGCCACCAGCAGGCGCTGGCGCGGTCCATCAGCAGCGGTATCCGTCAGTTCTTCCAGCAGAATCCGCCGCCGGGCACCTACATCGCCTGGTTGCGTGACTCCGGCAAGATCGCCCAGGGGCCGCGTGATCATCGCGTCGCGCCGGGCGAGACGCTGGCAATGATCGCTGTGCGCTATCAGGTGTCGGTGGCGACTCTGCGCAGCGTCAACAGCCTCAGCAGCGATGAGCTCAAGGTCGGACAGACCCTGACGATTCCCGGCACCGAACTGGCGGCCAAGCAATGAGTGAGTCGGCCTTGAAGGAACGCGCCCGTATCGAGCTGCTCAGCCCGCGCCTGGCCAACCAGATTGCCGCGGGTGAAGTGGTCGAGCGCCCGGCTTCGGTAATCAAGGAGCTGCTGGAAAACAGCCTCGACTCCGGCGCCCGGCGTATCGACGTGGATGTCGAACAGGCCGGGGTCAAGCTGCTGCGGGTACGTGATGACGGCAGCGGCATTTCCGCCGATGAGTTGCCGCTGGCCCTGGCGCGTCACGCGACCAGCAAGATCCGCAACCTGGAAGACCTCGAACAGGTGATGAGCCTGGGCTTCCGTGGCGAGGCCCTGGCGTCCATCAGTTCCGTGGCCCGCCTGACCCTGACTTCGCGGACCCGTGACGCTGATCAGGCCTGGCAGGTCGAAACCGAAGGGCGGGAGATGGAGGCCCGGGTCCAGCCGGCGGCCCATCCGGTCGGCACCTCGGTGGAAGTGCGCGACCTGTTCTTCAATACTCCGGCCCGCCGCAAGTTTCTCAAGGCCGAGAAGACCGAATTCGATCACCTGCAGGAAGTGATCAAGCGCCTGGCGCTGGCCCGCTTCGATGTGGCCTTTCACTTGCGCCACAACGGCAAGGGCATTCTGGCCCTGCACGAGGCCAATGACGATGCGTCCCGCGCCCGGCGCGTGGCGGCGGTCTGCGGTTCGGGCTTTCTCGAACAGGCGCTGCCGATCGATGTCGAGCGCAACGGCCTGCATCTCTGGGGTTGGGTTGGCCTGCCGACGTTCTCCCGCAGCCAGGCTGACCTGCAGTACTTCTATGTCAACGGTCGGGCCGTACGTGACAAGCTGGTGGCCCACGCGGTGCGCCAGGCCTATCGCGATGTGCTGTTCAATGGGCGGCACCCGACCTTCGTGCTGTTCCTCGAGGTCGACCCCGCGGCGGTCGACGTCAACGTGCACCCGACCAAACATGAGGTGCGCTTCCGTGATGGGCGCATGGTTCACGACTTCCTCTATGGCACCCTGCACCGCGCCCTCGGCGATGTGCGGCCGGAAGATCAACTGGCGGCACCGGCGGCGGTCGCCGGCATCGTCCGGCCTACGGGTCTTGAGGCCGGCGAATTCGGCCCCCAGGGCGAGATGCGCCTGTCGGCCAACCTGCTGGAGCAGCCACAGTCCCAGCCGTTTTCGCCTTCCGCGGCCCCTGCCGGAGCGGGTTCGGGGGCCGGCTATCCGTATCAATATCGCCCGCAGTCGACGCAGATGCCGCCCGTTGCGGAAGCGCAAAGCGTCTATCGCGAGTTCTACGCGCCCTTGCCCGAGGCTGCCGCGCCGGCCCTGCCGGAAGGCCAGGGCGACGTTCCGCCGCTGGGCTACGCGCTGGCGCAGCTCAAGGGGATCTACATCCTGTCGGAGAATGCCCAGGGCCTGGTGCTGGTGGATATGCACGCGGCCCACGAGCGGATCATGTACGAGCGGCTGAAGATCGCCATGGCCAGTGAAGGCCTGAGTGGCCAGCCGTTGCTGGTGCCCGAGTCCCTGGCGCTCAGCCAGCGCGAGGCCGACTGTGCCGAAGAGCACGCGGGCTGGTTCCAGCGCCTGGGCTTTGAGCTGCAGCGCCTGGGGCCGGAAAGCCTGGCCATCCGGCAGATCCCGGCCCTGCTCAAGCAGGCCGAGGCGAACCGGTTGGTGCAGGACGTGCTGGCGGACCTGATGGAATACGGCACCAGCGACCGGATCCAGGCGCACCTGAACGAACTGCTCGGGACCATGGCCTGTCACGGCGCCGTGCGGGCCAACCGGCGGCTCGCACTGGCGGAAATGAACGCGCTGCTGCGGGACATGGAAAATACCGAGCGGAGCGGCCAATGCAACCATGGTCGTCCGACCTGGACTCAACTGGGTCTCGATGACCTGGACAAACTTTTCCTGCGCGGACGTTGATGACAGCTTCAAAACCCCTTCCGCCGGCGATCTTCCTCATGGGCCCTACGGCGGCCGGCAAGACCGACCTGGCCATCGAACTGACCAAGGTGCTCCCCTGCGAGCTGATCAGTGTCGATTCTGCCCTGGTTTACCGGGACATGGACATCGGCACCGCCAAGCCTTCGAAGGAGCTGCTGGCGCAGTTCCCGCATCGCCTGATCGACATTCTCGACCCGGCCCAGAGCTATTCGGCCGCCGAATTCCGCCAGGATGCCCTGGCGGCCATGGCCGACATCACCGCACGGGGCAAAATCCCCCTGCTGGTCGGTGGTACAATGCTCTACTACAAGGCTTTGCTCGAAGGGTTGGCGGACATGCCCGCGGCCGATCCGCAGGTGCGCGCCGAGATCGAGCAAGAAGCTGCACGCCTGGGTTGGCAGGCCCTGCACGATCAATTGGCAGGCATCGATCCGGAGTCGGCGGCGCGGATTCACCCCAATGACCCGCAACGTCTGAGTCGCGCGCTGGAGGTTTATCGGGTCAGCGGTTTGAGCATGACGGCCCACCGACAGCGACAATCTGCGCAAAGTACTGACGCAGCCGCTTCGGGACGCCCGCAATTACCCTATACTGTCGCCAATCTGGCCATCGCTCCAGCGAATCGCCAGGTATTGCACGACCGGATTGCACAAAGATTCACACAAATGTTGGAACAGGGATTCGTTGACGAGGTCGTAGCCCTGCGTAATAGAAGTGACCTGCATGTTGGGTTGCCGTCTATACGTGCTGTAGGCTACAGACAAGTCTGGGATTACCTGGATGGCAAGCTGACGGCGGCCGACATGCGCGAGCGCGGTATCATCGCCACTCGCCAATTGGCCAAACGCCAGTTTACCTGGTTGCGCAGTTGGGCTGATCTGCACTGGCTGGACAGCCTGGACTGCGACAATCTGGCGCGCGCCTTGAAATACCTCGGGACCATCTCCATATTGAGCTGAGTCCCTGTAAATGCCGTCTATCCTTGGGGGAGGACGGTAAAAGTCACTGTTTGCTCATTTTTTATTATTGATCCTTAAAGGAGTGCGGCACATGTCAAAAGGGCATACGCTACAAGACCCTTACTTGAATACCTTGCGTAAAGAGAGAGTCCCGGTTTCCATCTATCTGGTCAACGGGATCAAGCTGCAGGGTACGGTCGAGTCCTTCGACCAGTTCGTGATTCTGTTGAAGAACACCGTCAGCCAGATGGTCTACAAACACGCTATCTCGACAGTGGTGCCGAGTCGTCCCATTCGCCTGCCTAACGCCAGCGATTCCGAAAATGGCGGCGCTGAGCCAGGTAACGCCTGATAGGAGTCTCCTTTGTTCTTTGAGCGCCACGGTGGTGGTGAGCGGACCATTCTCGTTCACTTGGAAGGTCAGGACCCTGAGGCGCGCGAAGATCCGCAGGAGTTTCAGGAGTTGGCATCATCGGCTGGCGCCGAGACCGTCGCGCTGTTCAGCGTGCCGCGTCATCGGCCAACCGCCAAGTATCTGATTGGCACTGGCAAGGTCGAGGAACTTCGCGACCTGGTCAAGGCCGAGCAGATCGATATCGTGATATTCAATCACGTCCTCACGCCCAGTCAGGAACGTAACCTCGAACGAGCTTTCGAGTGTCGCGTGCTTGATCGCACGGGCCTGATTCTCGATATTTTCGCCCAGCGCGCACGTACCCATGAAGGCAAGCTCCAGGTCGAACTGGCCCAGCTCGAGCACATGAGCACGCGGCTGGTGCGCGGCTGGACCCACCTTGAGCGGCAGAAGGGTGGTATCGGCCTGCGCGGTCCTGGTGAAACCCAGCTGGAAACCGACCGGCGCCTGTTGCGCGTCCGTCTGCGGCAGATCAAGGGTCGCCTGGAAAAGGTGCGCAGCCAGCGCGAGCAGTCCCGTCGCGGGCGCAAGCGCGCCGACATCCCGACCGTCTCGCTGGTCGGCTACACCAACGCCGGCAAATCCACGCTGTTCAACGCGGTCACCGCTTCCGAGGTGTATGCCGCCGACCAGTTGTTCGCCACCCTCGACCCGACCTTGCGCCGTCTCGACCTGGATGACCTGGGGCCGATCGTGCTGGCCGACACCGTGGGCTTCATCCGCCACCTGCCACACAACCTGGTCGAGGCATTTCGCGCTACGCTCGAGGAATCGAGCAACTCCGATCTGCTGCTGCACGTGATCGACGCCGCGGAGCCGGACCGGATGCTGCAGATCGAGCAGGTGATGGTGGTGCTGGGCGAGATCGGTGCCCAGGACTTGCCGATCCTCGAGGTCTATAACAAACTCGATCTGCTCGAGGGGGTCGAGCCGCAGATCCAGCGTGGCGAGGATGGCAAGCCGCAGCGGGTCTGGCTTTCGGCCCGCGACGGCGTGGGCCTGGAACTGCTCGAGCAGGCGATTGCCGAGTTGCTGGGCAACGATTTGTTCGTCGGCACCTTGCGCTTGCCACAGCGTTTTGCTCGACTGCGTGCACAGTTCTTCGAGTTGGGGGCGGTTCAGAAGGAAGAGCACGACGAAGAGGGTGCCTGTCTCCTGTCGATTCGCCTGCCCATGGCCGAGTTCAATCGGGTGGTCTCGCGCGAAGGCATGAAGCCGCCTGAGTTTATCGAACAACACACTTTGCAATAAAAGCCTGACAAAGCGGTTGTGCTGCTGTCGCAGGCATTCTGTAGCATTGGTCGGCGCGCCGTGGGTGCGTCTTTGCTTTATCAGATGGAGAGCGCTATGGCTTGGAATGAGCCGGGTGGCAACTCGAACAATCAGGATCCCTGGGGTGGCAAGCGTCGTAACAACGGCGACCGCAAGGGGCCTCCGGATCTCGACGAGGCCTTCCGCAAGCTGCAGGAAAGCCTGAATGGGTTGTTCGGTGGCGGAAAGAAACGCGGTGACGACGGGGGTGGATCGGGCGGCAATGGCGGTGGTTTCGGCCTGCTGGGCCTCGGTCTCGTCGTGCTGGCGGCTGTCTGGCTGTACAGCGCCGTGTATGTCGTCGACGAGCAGGAGCAGGCCGTGGTGCTGCGTTTCGGCAAGTACTACGAGACGGTCGGTCCGGGCCTGAACATCTATTTCCCGCCGATCGACAAGAAGTACATGGAGAACGTCACGCGTGAGCGTGCCTACACCAAGCAGGGGCAGATGCTGACCGAAGACGAGAACATCGTCGAGGTGCCGCTGACCGTGCAATACAAGATCACCAACCTGCAGGATTTCGTGCTGAACGTCGATCAGCCGGAAATCAGCCTGCAGCAGGCTACCGACAGTGCCCTGCGCCATGTGGTGGGTTCTACCGCCATGGATCAGGTGCTGACCGAAGGTCGTGAGCAGATGGCCAGCGAGATCAAGGAGCGCCTGCAGCGTTTCCTCGATACCTATCGCACCGGTATCACCGTGACTCAGGTCAACGTGCAGAGCGCCGCGGCGCCGCGTGAAGTCCAGGAAGCCTTCGATGACGTGATCCGTGCCCGTGAGGACGAGCAACGTTCGCGCAACCAGGCCGAAGGCTACGCCAATGGCGTGGTGCCAGAGGCCCGTGGTCAGGCCCAGCGCATCATCGAGGATGCCAATGGTTACCGCGACGAGGTGATCTCCCGCGCCAAGGGTGAGGCCGACCGCTTCACCAAGCTGGTCGCCGAGTACCGCAAGGCACCGGAAGTCACTCGCCAGCGCCTGTACCTGGACACCATGCAGGAAGTCTTCAGCAACACCAGCAAGGTGCTCGTGACCGGCAACAAGAATGGCCAGAACAACCTGCTTTACCTGCCGTTGGACAAGATGATCCAGAACAGCCCGGCCAGCAGTTCGCCGGTCACCGGTTCGGCCGCTGCCAGCAGCAATACGGACGCCGTGCCGCATATCACAGAGCTGCCGCAAACGCGCACTAGGGAGAGCCGCTGATGAGCAATAAATCGCTGATCGCCCTGATTGTTGGCGTCATTGTGGTGCTGGCTGGCTGGAACTGCTTCTACATCGTGCTGCAGACCGAACGTGCCGTACTGCTGCAGTTCGGTCGCGTGGTGCAGACGGATGTCCAGCCCGGTCTTCACGTGAAGGTTCCCTATGTCAACCAGGTGCGCAAGTTCGATGCCCGCCTGATGACCCTGGATGCCCCGACCCAGCGTTTCCTGACGCTGGAGAAGAAGGCCGTGATGGTCGATGCCTACGCCAAGTGGCGGGTCAAGGACGCCGAGCGCTTCTACACCGCGACTTCCGGCCTCAAGCAGATCGCCGACGAGCGTCTGTCGCGCCGCCTGGAGTCCGGGCTGCGTGACCAGTTCGGTAAGCGTACCCTGCATGAGGTGGTCTCCGGCGAGCGCGACGCGCTGATGGCGGACATTACCGCTTCGCTGAACAAGATGGCCGAGAAGGAACTGGGTATCGAGGTGATCGATGTCCGGGTCAAGGCCATCGACCTGCCGAAGGAAGTGAACCGCAGTGTGTTCGAGCGCATGAGCACCGAGCGTGAACGCGAGGCTCGTGAACACCGTGCCAAGGGTAACGAGCTGGCTGAAGGTATTCGTGCCGACGCCGATCGTCAGCGTCGCGTGCTGCTGGCCGAGGCCTATCGTCAGTCCGAGGAGACTCGCGGTGACGGTGATGCCCAGGCCGCTGCCATCTATTCCAAGGCCTACGGCCAGGACCAGGAGTTCTATGCGTTCTATCGCAGCCTGCGCGCCTACCGTGAGAGCTTTGCGAACAAGAGTGACGTGATGGTGCTGGATCCGAGCAGCGACTTTTTCCATTATCTGGAAAAAGCCAAGCCCTGATCCGTCGCGCATCTACACACCCGCCGGGCGGCTAAAACGCCTGGCGGGGTGATCCTTTCGGAAAACGGGTGTATGATGCGGCAGCCGGGAAATTCCCGGCTTTTTTGCGTCTGCATGTTTGATTAACGGCAGATGGGTGGAAAACGGGTTGATCGACCCGACAGGTTTTTCGAGGAAAGTGGTAGGCGAAGCCGGTTTCGGCTGTTTCGTCGCGCCTTGCTTGCGCGTGCGTTAACCATTTTCTGCTTCACTCAAGGCTTGCCTGTGGGCTGGCCGCCCGGATCATGGGGGAAAGGCGTAATGGCAACGGTAGACCGCTGGCTCTTGCCAGATGGCATCGAAGAAGTACTGCCACCTGAAGCGGCGCGCATCGAAGTGGCGCGTCGCCAGGTGTTGGATCTGTTCCAGAGCTGGGGCTATGAGTTCGTTGTCACCCCACATATCGAGTACCTGGAGTCCTTGCTGACCGGCGCCGGCCAGGATCTGGACCTGCGTACCTTCAAGGTCGTCGACCCGCAGTCCGGGCGGCAGATGGGCTTCCGTGCCGATATCACGCCGCAGGTGGCGCGTATCGACGCCCACACCCTGCGCCGTGCCGGCCCGAGCCGGCTGTGCTACGCCGGCAGCGTGCTGCATGCGCAGCCGCGGGCGCTGTCGACTTCGCGCAGCCCGATCCAGCTGGGCGCCGAGCTTTACGGCGATGCCAGCCCGAGCAGCGACGTCGAGGTCATCAGCCTGATGCTGGCGATGCTGCAACTGGCCGATGTGCCGGATGTGCACATGGACCTCGGGCATGTCGGTATCTACCGCGGCCTGGCCCGTGCAGCCGGCCTGTCCGGGGAGGTCGAGCAGCAGTTGTTCGATGCCCTGCAGCGCAAGGCCATCGACGAGGTGATCGACCTTACCGACGGCCTGCAGCCGGACCTGGCGGCTATGCTGCGTTCACTGGTCGACCTGTGTGGCGGTCGCGAAGTGCTGGCGGCGGCGCGGGTGCGCCTGGCAGGGGCTCCGGCTCCGGTCATGGCGGCGCTGGACGACCTGCTGGCGATCGCCGAGCGCCTGTCCGTGCGTTTCCCGGACCTGCCGCTGTACTTCGACCTGGGCGAGCTGCGTGGCTACCACTACCACACCGGTGTGGTGTTCGCCGTGTTCGTTCCGGGTGTCGGGCAAGCCATTGCCCAGGGCGGTCGTTACGACGATATCGGCGCGGACTTCGGTCGGGCCCGTCCGGCAACCGGCTTCTCCACCGATTTGAAAACCCTGGTGACCCTGGGGCGTGCTGATGTCGAGCTACCGTCTGGCGGTATCTGGATGCCTGACAGTGCGGATGCGGCTCTCTGGCAGAAGGTCTGCCAATTGCGCGGCGAGGGTCAGCGTGTCGTTCAGGCATTGCCTGGACAACCTTTGGCCGCTGCCCGCGAAGCGGACTGCGACCGGCAATTGATGCTGCAGAACGGGCTTTGGCAAGTATTGCCGCTGGTTTCTTGAGTTTTCCCGCCGGCGGCTGCCGGCACCAAGTTTGCGCGAATGAGGACAAGTGTTATGGGTAAGAATGTCGTAGTCCTGGGCACCCAGTGGGGTGATGAGGGCAAAGGCAAGATCGTCGATCTGCTGACCGAACATGCTGCCGCCGTAGTGCGCTATCAGGGTGGCCACAATGCGGGTCACACCCTGGTGATCGACGGCGAGAAAACCGTCTTGCACCTGATCCCGTCTGGCGTGCTGCGCGAAGGCGTGCAGTGCCTGATCGGCAACGGCGTGGTGGTTGCACCGGACGCCCTGCTGCGGGAAATCACCAAGCTGGAAGAGAAAGGCGTGCCGGTGCGCGATCGCCTGCGTATCAGCCCGTCCTGCCCGCTGATCCTGTCCTACCACGTCGCCCTGGACCAGGCTCGCGAGAAAGCCCGTGGCGAACAGAAGATCGGTACGACCGGTCGTGGTATCGGCCCGGCCTACGAAGACAAGGTTGCCCGTCGTGGCCTGCGTATCGGCGATCTGTTCCATCGCGAGCGTTTTGCCGCGAAACTGGGCGAATTGCTGGACTACCACAACTTCGTGCTGGTCAATTACTACAAGGAACCGGCCATCGACTTCCAGAAGACTCTGGACGAGTGCATGGAGTACGCCGAGCTGCTCAAGCCGATGATGCTCGACGTCACCGCCGAGCTGCACAGCCTGCGTCGCGAGGGCAAGGACATCATGTTCGAAGGCGCCCAGGGTTCGCTGCTGGACATCGACCACGGTACCTACCCGTACGTCACCAGCTCCAACACCACTGCTGGCGGCATCGCCACCGGTTCCGGCGTGGGCCCGATGTACCTCGACTACATCCTGGGTATCACCAAGGCCTACACCACCCGCGTCGGTTCCGGTCCGTTCCCGACCGAACTGTTCGATGACGTCGGTGCCTTCCTGGCCAAGCGTGGTCACGAATTTGGCGCTACCACCGGTCGTGCCCGTCGTTGTGGCTGGTTCGACGCCGTCATCCTGCGTCGTGCCATCGACGTCAACAGCATTTCGGGCCTGTGCCTGACCAAGCTGGACGTTCTGGACGGCCTGGAGACCATCAATATCTGCGTGGGCTACAAGAACGAAAACGGTGCGGTCATCGACGCGCCAACCGATGCTGACAGCTACATCGGCCTGGAGCCGGTCTACGAGCAGATGCCAGGTTGGAGCGAATCGACCCTGGGCGCCAAGACCCTGGAAGAGTTGCCGGCGGCTGCCCGTGCCTACATCAAGCGTATCGAAGAGCTGGTCGGCGCGCCGATCGACATTATTTCGACAGGTCCGGACCGCAACGAAACCATCGTCCTGCGTCATCCATTCGCCTGATAAGTCGTTGATGTAAATCAATAAGGGCCCCTTCTGGGGCCCTTTGTCGTTTCTGTCGGTTGTGCGGCACGACCCTTGCTGGGATTATCTTCTAAAAAAGTGTGCCATCAGATTAATGGCGCCCACGTGGAGGAGTCTTCGGTGTCGGCCATTCTCTCGCTGTTACAGAGTCGTTTGCTGCGGCCTGTGTTCATTACCCTGGGTATCGCCCTTTTGGTGCAGGTGCTGGTGGCGGTCGCCCTGACCCGAAGCACGGTCACGGCGCTCGAGGCCGATCTCGGCAGTCGTCTGGGTGTCGACAGTCAGAAACTCTCCGCTGAGCTGGAGCAGGCCGGCAGGGAAGTGACATCGAGCCTCGATAGTCTTTCTGCCAGTACGCGTCAGCGGCTGACGGCCGGCCTTTCTGCACGCTTGAAGGATGAGCAGGGGCAACTGCGGGCGACTCTGGAGAAGGATCTGAAGGATTCGGCCAACGACATGGCGCAATTGCTCGCCTCGGTCGCCCCGCGAGCCATGTGGGACAGCGATGTGCCCACGCTTTCCGAATTCGCCCGGCGCGCCCAGCGCAATCCGAACGTGCTGTTCGTGGTGTACGACGACGCCAATGGCGAGCATCTGACCCGTTATCTGAATCGGGAGAATCCGATCAACAAGGCGCTGCTGGAGAAGGGGCAGGGTGAGCGGGCGATGGACAAGCTGCTCAATGCGGCGAAGAACGACCCTTCGGTCTACTACCTCGAGGCCTCGATCAGCCCCAATGGCGTGGAAATCGGCAAGGTCTTGATGGGGGTGTCGACCGCATCGGTGGATGCCGACCTGAAGGCTCTGGACCAGCGTTTCTCTGCCCTGATCGCCAGCAGCGACCAGTTGGTCGGCGACAGCCTCAAGGGCGCCGCCGCCGACAGCTCGACGGCGATGCGGGCGCGTCTGCAGTCGGCGCAGGCGACGGCTACGCAGATGCAGGCCAATACCGCCGGTGCGGTCCAGGATGCGGCACAGGCCTTGCGCTGGCGGATTGGTCTGGGGCTGGCGCTGGTTGGCCTGGGCGTGTTGCTGCTGTTGGCCGTGGTGCTGGGGCGCCGGGTGGTCAGCAAGCTGCATCTGCTGATCGCGGCGCTCAATGACCTGGCGGCGGGCGAGGGCGATCTGACCAAGCGTGTACCGCTCGACAGCAATGACGAGATCGGTCACATGGCTTCGGCGGTCAACCGCTTCGTCGACAAACTCCAGCCGATCGTGCGCGAGGCGGGGGATGTGGCCCAGCGCACCGGTGTCGAGATCGGCGCGATGAGCTTGCGCAATGCCGGTGCCGACAAGGCGGCCGAATTGCAGCGTGATGAGGTGGAGCAGAGCCTGCGGGCCCTGGAGCGCATGGCGGACGAGGCGCAATCGGAAAGCCAGGCGATGCAGGCGGCGCTCCAGCAGGTGGTCGATATTCGTCAGGCTACCGACGAGAACACCCGGACTTCGGCTCAGGTTGGCGGTCTGATCGAGGCCCTGGCGGTGCAGGTCGACACCGGCTCCAAGGTGATCGAGCGCCTGGCCCAGCAGAGTGAGCAGATCGAGGTGGTGCTCACGGTGATCCATGGCATTGCCGAGCAGACCAATCTGCTGGCCCTGAATGCCGCGATCGAGGCCGCGCGGGCCGGCGAGACCGGACGCGGCTTCGCGGTGGTGGCCGATGAAGTGCGGGCGCTGGCGAGCAAGACCCAGAGTTCCACGGGGGACATTCAGGCGCATATCGGTGCCCTGCAGCAAGGTGCGCGCGAGGCGGTGGCTGCGATCGGCCAGGCCGGCCGTCAGGCGAACGAGGGCCTGGCGGTGCTGCGTAACAGCGTCAAGCTGCAGCAGACGGTGCAGACCGCGGTCGAGCAGGTGCATGCGGCGATCGGCCTGGCGACCCAGGCGGCGGCGCAGCAGGCTGAAGGAGCGCATGCCGTGCGTGGGCGGGTCGAGGTGATTCATGCCCAGGCCGAGCGCGCGGCGCAGGCGGTGGTGGAGACCACGGCCAGCGGCAAGGTGCTCGACGGTCTGGCGGCGCAACTGAAGGCGAGCCTGGGGCAGTTCCGGGCCTGATGGGATGGGGCCCTGCTGGCCTCTTCGTGGATAAACCGGGGCGCCGGCTCCCCCGGTTTATCCACGAAGAGGCTGGCCCGGGCGTCGCCACTCCAGAGGGAGGCAGTCATTTTCCGAAAGCCGGAAACGCAAAAACCCGCTTTCGCGGGTTTCTGGAGAGCTTCAGAAGTTCTGAAGCTTTGAAATTGGTGCCCAGGAGAAGACTCGAACTTCCACGACCTTTCGGTCACCAGCACCTGAAGCTGGCGTGTCTACCAATTTCACCACCTGGGCATCTTCAGCGTTGTCGCTGTTGATGTCGCGCACTATACGGACACTGTTTTGATCTGTAAACCCCTGTTTTGCTTTTAATAAATCATTTTTTCTCGACAGGGGTGGGTGGGGGCTTTTCTATCTTGGGGGTGTCGCGAAATATCGACTGTCCTGCAGTTACCACCGGCAGGCCGGCTTCCACGGAGGCGTGTTTCGGGGAAGGATATTTTTGCTGGACCAGAAACGCAAAAACCCGCTTTCGCGGGTTTCTGGAGAACTTCAGAATTTCTGAAGTTTGAAATTGGTGCCCAGGAGAAGACTCGAACTTCCACGACCTTTCGGTCACCAGCACCTGAAGCTGGCGTGTCTACCAATTTCACCACCTGGGCAGTATCTTCAACGTCTGCGTTGTCGATGGCGCGCACTATACGGAGCCTCTCAGGGGCTGTAAACCCCTGCAGGCAAAAAAATGCAAAAAATCTCTCAAGCGCTCTGCAATAACGTCTGGCGCTGCTGGCAAAGGGATTTTCTGGCGCCATCCGCGCCTGAAATTTCCCGTTTCAATACGCGTATGCCAAACTAACCGGGCATATAGACAAGGTGAAATTTATCTAATGGCCGATTGGCAGTCCCTCGATCCCGAGGCCGCTCGTGAAGCGGAAAAATACGAAAACCCTATTCCCAGCCGTGAGTTGATCCTGGCGCATCTGTCCGAGCGCGGGTCGCCGGCCAGTCGCGAGCAACTGGTGGAAGAGTTCGGTCTGAATACCGAAGACCAGGTGGAGGCTCTGCGCCGCCGCCTGCGCGCCATGGAGCGCGATGCTCAACTGATTTATACCCGTCGTGGCACCTACGCCCCGGTGGACAAGCTGGACCTGATCCTCGGCCGCATCGCCGGCCATCGGGACGGTTTCGGCTTCCTGATCCCCGACGACGGCAGCGAAGACCTGTTCATGAGTCCCGCGCAGATGCGCCTGGTATTCGACGGCGACCGTGCCCTGGCGCGGGTGTCCGGCGTGGACCGGCGTGGCCGTCGAGAAGGCGTGATCGTCGAGGTGGTGTCCCGTGCCCACGAGACCATCGTCGGTCGCTACTTCGAGGAGGGCGGCATCGGCTTCGTGGTGGCCGACAACCCGAAGATCCAGCAGGAAGTGCTGGTCACCCCGGGCCGTAACGCCAACGCGCAGATCGGGCAGTTCGTCGCGGTGAAGATCACCCACTGGCCAACGCCGCGCTTCCAGCCCCAGGGCGATGTGGTCGAAGTGGTCGGTAACTACATGGCTCCCGGCATGGAAATCGACGTTGCCCTGCGCACTTACGATATTCCCCATGTCTGGCCCGAGGCGGTGGTCAAGGAAGCGCGCAAGCTCAAGCCGGAAGTCGAGGAGAAGGACAAGGAGAAGCGTGTCGACCTGCGCGACCTGCCGTTCGTCACCATCGACGGCGAGGACGCCCGCGACTTCGATGACGCGGTCTACTGCGAGGCGATTCCGGGCAAGCTGCGGTTGTTCTCCGGTGGCTGGAAGCTGTACGTGGCGATCGCCGACGTTTCCAGCTACGTGAAAGTCGGCTCGGCGCTGGACGCCGAGGCCCAGGTGCGCGGCAACTCGGTGTACTTCCCCGAGCGCGTGGTGCCGATGCTGCCGGAAGAGCTCTCCAACGGCCTGTGCTCGTTGAACCCGCATGTCGATCGCCTGGCGATGGTCTGCGAAATGACCATCTCGAAAAAGGGCGAGATGACCGACTACGTGTTCTACGAGGCGGTGATCCACTCCCATGCGCGCCTGACCTACAACAAGGTCAGCACCATCCTGGAGCAGCCGAAGACCGCCGAGGCCAAGCGTCTGCGTGCCCAGTACGGAGAAGTGGTGCCAGACCTCAAGCAGCTCTACGCGCTGTACAAGGTCCTGCTGGCGGCCCGTCATACCCGTGGCGCGATCGATTTCGAAACCCAGGAGACCCGGATCATCTTCGGCTCCGAGCGCAAGATTGCCGAGATCCGTCCGACCACCCGCAATGATGCGCACAAGCTGATCGAGGAATGCATGCTGGCGGCCAACGTCGCCACCGCCGAGTTCCTCCAGAAGCACGAGATTCCGGCCCTGTACCGGGTGCACGATGGTCCGCCGCCGGAGCGCCTGGAGAAGTTGCGGGCATTCCTCGGCGAACTGGGCCTGTCGCTGCACAAGGGCAAGGAAGGGCCGACGCCGAAGGACTACCAGGCCCTGCTGGCCAGTATCCAGAACCGCCCGGATTTCCACCTGATCCAGACCGTGATGCTGCGCTCCCTGAGCCAGGCGGTGTACAGCGCCGAGAACGATGGCCACTTCGGCCTGAATTACGAGGCCTACACCCACTTCACGTCGCCGATCCGTCGCTATCCGGACCTGCTGACGCACCGGGCGATCCGCAGCGTGATCCATTCGAAGCAGAACACCCCGCATGTACGTCGTGCCGGGGCGATGAGCATTCCGAAGGCGCGCATCTATCCGTACGACGAAGCGGCGCTGGAGCAGTTGGGCGAGCAGTGCTCGATGAGCGAGCGCCGTGCCGACGAAGCCACCCGCGACGTGGTGAACTGGCTCAAGTGCGAGTTCATGAAGGACCGCGTGGGCGAATCGTTCCCGGGCGTGGTCACCGCGGTGACCGGTTTCGGCCTGTTCGTCGAGCTGACCGACATCTACGTCGAGGGGCTGGTGCACGTCACCGCCTTGCCGGGCGACTACTACCACTTCGATCCGGTGCACCATCGCCTGTCGGGCGAGCGCACCGGTCGCAGCTTCCGCCTCGGTGATACGGTCGAGGTCAAGGTCATGCGCGTCGACCTCGACGAGCGCAAGATCGACTTCGAGATGGCCGAGAAAACCCTGTCGGCTCCGGTTGGGCGCAGCACTGGCAAGAAGCGTGGGGCCGAAGCCGCCCCGGCGCCGGTGGTCGAGCAGGCTGCCGAGCCGGCCCGGGCTTCCCGTCGCAGTGCCGAGAAGAAGTCCGGCGACGCCTACCGCTCCAGCGATGCCGCGGCGAAGAACGCCGAGGTGCGCAAGAGTCGCGAGATGAAGAAGGCGTTGCTGGCCGAGGCGAAGACTGGCGGCAAGCCCAAGGTTGAGAGCAAGGCCGGTCGGGGTGGCTCTTCGGAAAAGCCGAGCAAACACCGCAAGGGGCCGTCGAAGAACGGTCCGGCACGTAAATCCAAGGGCAAGTCATGAGTCAGCTGGAAAAGATCTACGGCGTGCATGCCGTGGAGGCGCTGCTGCGTCATCACCCCAAGCGCGTCAAGCAGATCTGGCTGGCGGAAGGCCGCAGCGATCCGCGGGTTCAGCCCCTGTTGCAGTTGGCGGGCGAGAACCGCGTAGCGGTCGGCCAGGCCGAGCGCCGCGAGATGGATGCCTGGGTCGAGGGCGTGCACCAGGGTGTAGTGGCGGAGGTCAGTCCGAGCCAGGTCTGGGGTGAGGCGATGCTCGACGAGCTGCTCGATCGCACCGAAGGCGCGCCGCTGATCCTGGTGCTCGATGGCGTGACCGACCCGCACAACCTCGGCGCCTGCCTGCGCACCGCCGATGCGGCCGGTGCGCTGGCGGTGGTGGTGCCCAAGGACAAGTCGGCAACCCTGACGCCGGCGGTGCGCAAGGTGGCCTGTGGCGCCGCGGAAGTGATTCCGCTGGTGGCCGTGACCAACCTCGCGCGCACCCTGGAAAAGCTTCAGCAGCGCGGTCTGTGGGTTGTCGGTACGGCGGGCGAAGCCGAGCAGGAACTGTACCAGCAGGACCTGACCGGCCCGACCATCCTGGTCATGGGCGCCGAAGGCAAGGGCATGCGCCGCCTGACCCGCGAACATTGCGATTTCCTGGTGAAGTTGCCGATGGCGGGCAGCGTCAGCAGTCTCAACGTCTCCGTGGCCACCGGGGTGTGCCTGTTCGAGGCGATGCGCCAGCGTAGCGTCAAGGCCGCCGCCAAGAAGGCCTGACCCGGGGCAGCCGACTGGCTGGCGATGAACGATCGGCCAATACCGCGTCGACACCATCGCCAGCAAGCCGGCTCCCACTGCTGAATCTGTTCAAATAATCACCAATTGCCTTGCGCCCCACGCGCCCCTTCTCTACAATTGCGCCCCTTGCCGTGATGGCTGGCGCATTTGTGCCTACTCCAAGGCAAGACACACCAGTGTCATTCACTCCTTGTCTGACCGCTTTTGAGTGGCAGGCTACAACCCGTAAGGAGCATTCATGCGTCATTACGAAATTATCTTCTTGGTCCACCCGGATCAAAGCGAGCAAGTCGGCGGCATGGTTGAGCGTTACACCAAGCTGATCGAAGAAGACGGCGGCAAAATCCACCGCCTGGAAGACTGGGGCCGTCGTCAACTGGCCTACGCAATCAACAATGTTCACAAGGCTCACTACGTGATGCTGAACGTTGAGTGCACCGGCAAGGCCCTGGCCGAGCTGGAAGACAACTTCCGCTACAACGATGCTGTGATCCGTAACCTGGTCATCCGTCGTGACGAAGCCATCACTGGCCAGTCCGAGATGCTCAAGGCTGAAGAAAACCGCAGTGAGCGCCGTGAGCGTCGCGACCGTCCTGAGCACTCCGACGCTGAAGGCGTTGAGGGTGATGACAGCGACAACAGCGATAACGCTGACGAGTAATCCACGGATCTTTTGAGGAGCCTATTACATGGCACGTTTCTTCCGTCGTCGTAAATTCTGCCGCTTCACCGCTGAAGACGTGAAAGAGATCGATTACAAAGATCTCAACACTCTGAAAGCCTACGTATCCGAAACCGGCAAAATCGTTCCAAGCCGTATCACCGGTACCAAGGCTCGTTATCAGCGTCAGCTGGCTACCGCTATCAAGCGCGCCCGCTTCCTGGCCCTGCTGGCCTACACCGACAGCCACGGCCGCTGAGACCGGGTCGTCGACAGGTAGTAAAGGATTGAGTGCATGCGTGCCTTAGCTGACTTCATCATGCGGGGACGTGTGCAGGCCACGCTGGTCGTGGCCGGAGCTGCGGCATTGCCGCTGTTGTTCTGGTTGAGTGCCGCCGCCGGGAGCCTCGTGCTCCTGCGGCGCGGTTCGGACGCTTCGAGCGTCCTGGGTATCGGATTGTTGTCGGTGTTGTTGAGCTGGCACTTTTTCGGCGACCCGACAGCCCTTCTGGTGCTGCTCGGCAGTTGCAGCCTGGCGTTGGTCTTGCGCGCCGGGCATACCTGGAACCGCGTGCTGCTGTGCAGCATGGTCGTGGGATTGTTGTGTGCGATGAGCCTGGGAACCGTGTTCGGTTCCTTCATCGAGTCGCTGGCGAAGACGTTCGAACACGTCATGCCGCTGGCGATGGGTGAGGTCTACGAGAAGTTCTCGGCCGACCAGAAGGCGTTTCTCATCTCCCTGACAGTCCCGCTGATGATCATTTCGACGGCGATTTCGTTGCAGGTCTTCAGTGTGCTGTGCCTGATTCTTGGGCGCTATTGGCAAGCGTCGTTGTATAACCCTGGTGGTTTCGGTCGCGAGTTTCGCGCCATCCGACTGCCGAAGAACGTGACGCTGTCACTGCTGGCCGTCATGTGTATCGCCCCGTTTTTCGGGTTGCATGCACTGATCCTGTTGCCGCTGTGCAGCGTACCGCTGGTCTTCGCCGGCCTGGCCCTGATTCACGGGCTGGTGGCGCAGAAACGACTGGCCTCTTTCTGGCTGGTGGGGATATACGTGACGTTCTTGCCGTTCATGCACCTGCTCGGTCCGTTGCTCGTGGTATTGGCCATTGTCGACAGCCTGATTGATTTTCGCGGACGCCTGGCGTCGAAGGACCCCGGTAACGGTTCCGCGAACGGTGAAGGTTAAAAGTTAAGAGGTTATTACCAAATGGAACTGATCCTGCTGGAAAAAATCGCCAACCTGGGCAACCTGGGCGACAAAGTAAAAGTGAAGGCCGGTTACGGTCGTAACTACCTGCTGCCTTTCGGCAAAGCCACCGCTGCGACCGCTGCCAACCTGGCCGCTTTCGAAGAGCGTCGTGCCGAGCTGGAAAAAGCAGCAGCCGAGAAGAAAGCTTCGGCTGAATCGCGCGCCGCCCAACTGGCTGAGCTGGAAGTGACCATCACTGCCACCGCTGGTGACGAAGGCAAGCTGTTCGGTTCGATCGGCACCCACGACATCGCTGATGCCCTGACCGCCTCCGGCGTCGAAGTGGCCAAGAGCGAAGTGCGTCTGCCGAACGGCACCATCCGCAACGTGGGTGAATTCGACGTCGCCGTGCACCTGCACGCCGAAGTTGAAGCAACCGTACGCGTTGTTGTGGTGGCTGCCTAAGCAGCACTCGATCGTCTGGCGGCTTGCCCGCCAGCCGGTTAACATCGGGCACGACTCTGTTCATTCAGGTCGTGCCCTTTGTTTTTTGGCTCCAACCAACTGATTCCAAGTGGCTATGAACGAAATCTCCGCTCCCGAGCAATACGATCTGCAAACCGCTGCCCTGAAGGTGCCGCCGCATTCCATCGAGGCCGAACAGGCCGTACTCGGTGGCCTGATGCTGGACAACAACGCCTGGGAGCGCGTGCTGGACCTGGTCTCGGACGGTGACTTCTATCGACATGACCACCGCCTGATTTTCCGTGCGATCGCCCGTCTGGCCGACCAGAACCTGCCGATCGACGTGGTGACCCTGGCCGAACAGCTGGACAAGGAAGGGCAGACGGCCCAGGTCGGCGGCCTCGGCTACCTCGGCGAGTTGGCAAAAAACACCCCATCGGTGGCCAACATCAAGGCCTATGCCTCGATCGTCCGCGAGCGGGCCACCCTGCGGCAACTGATCGGCATCACCAACGACATCGCCGACAGTGCCTTCAACCCCGAAGGCCGTACCGCCGAGGAAATCCTCGACGAGGCCGAGCGGCAGATCTTCCAGATCGCCGAGGCACGTCCCAAGACCGGCGGACCGGTGGGCGTCAATGAGCTGCTGACCAAGGCCATCGACCGTATCGACACCCTGTTCAACACCTCCGACGCGATCACCGGCCTGTCCACCGGCTACACCGACCTCGACGAGAAGACCAGCGGCCTGCAGCCGGCCGACCTGATCATCGTCGCCGGCCGTCCGTCGATGGGTAAGACCACCTTCGCCATGAACCTGGTGGAGAACGCCGTGTTGCGCAGCGACAAGGCGGTGCTGGTGTACTCCCTCGAGATGCCAGGCGAATCGCTGATCATGCGTATGCTGTCGTCCCTCGGCCGCATCGACCAGACCAAGGTGCGTTCCGGCCAGTTGGAAGACGACGACTGGCCGCGCCTGACCTCGGCGGTCAACCTGCTCAACGACCGCAAGCTGTTCATCGACGATACCGCAGGCATCAGCCCGTCGGAAATGCGTGCGCGGACCCGCCGCCTGGTGCGTGAGCACGGCGATATCGCGCTGATCATGATCGACTACCTGCAGCTCATGCAGATCCCGGGCTCCAGCGGCGACAACCGGACCAACGAGATTTCCGAGATCTCCCGTTCCCTCAAGGCCCTGGCCAAGGAATTCAACTGCCCGGTGGTGGCCCTGTCCCAGCTCAACCGCTCCCTGGAACAACGGCCGAACAAGCGTCCGGTGAACTCCGACTTGCGGGAATCCGGAGCGATCGAGCAGGACGCCGACGTGATCATGTTCGTGTACCGCGACGAGGTCTATCACCCGGAGACCGAGCACAAGGGCATTGCCGAAATCATCATCGGCAAGCAGCGGAACGGTCCGATCGGCTTCATCCGCCTGGCCTTCATCGGCAAGTACACCCGCTTCGAGAATCTCGCGCCGGGCAGCTACAACTTCGACGACGACGAGTAACGCCCAGTCGCCAGGCGTGCGACAGGGCAGACGCGATACGGATAAACCCGACGATTATCGTCGGGTTTGATCATTTTTTGTGCTATATTCCGCGCCCGCGATTTTTCATCTCGACACCTTTCATCTCGACATCGGTCACCGCCATGCAAGCAGCCAAGCCGTTATTTGACTATCCCAAGTACTGGGCCGAATGTTTCGGGCCAGCGCCCTTCCTGCCCATGAGCCGGGAAGAGATGGATCAGCTCGGCTGGGACTCCTGCGACGTGATCATCGTCACCGGCGATGCCTACGTCGACCATCCGTCCTTCGGCATGGCGATCATCGGCCGGCTGCTGGAAGCCCAGGGCTTCCGCGTCGGGATCATCGCCCAGCCGAACTGGCAGTCGAAAGACGACTTCATGAAGCTTGGCGAGCCGAACCTGTTCTTCGGCGTCGCGGCCGGCAACATGGACTCGATGATCAACCGCTACACCGCCGACAAGAAAATCCGCTCGGACGACGCCTATACCCCTGGCGGCGTGGCCGGCAAGCGGCCGGACCGTGCCAGCCTGGTCTACAGCCAGCGCTGCAAGGAGGCCTACAGGCACGTGCCGATCGTACTCGGCGGCATCGAGGCCTCGCTGCGCCGGATCGCCCACTACGACTACTGGCAGGACCGTGTGCGCAACTCGATCCTGATCGACGCCAGCGCCGACATCCTGCTCTACGGCAACGCCGAGCGGGCGATCGTCGAGGTCGCCCAGCGCCTGTCCTACGGTCAGAAGATCGAAGACATCACCGACGTGCGCGGCACCGCGTTCATCCGTCGCGATACCCCACAGGGCTGGTATGAAGTCGATTCCACGCGTATCGATCGGCCGGGCAAGATCGACAAGATCATCAACCCCTATGTGAACACCCAGGACACCGCGGCGTGCGCCATCGAGCAGGAAAAGGGGCCGGTTGAGGATCCGCAGGAAGCCAAGGTGGTGCAGATCCTCGCCAGTCCCAAAATGACACGCGACAAGACCGTGATCCGCCTGCCTTCGATGGAGAAGGTGCGTAACGACCCGGTGCTCTATGCCCACGCCAACCGCGTGCTGCACCTGGAAACCAACCCGGGCAACGCCCGTGCGCTGGTGCAGAAGCATGGCGAGGTGGATGTGTGGTTCAACCCGCCGCCCATTCCGATGACCACCGAGGAAATGGACTATGTGTTCGGCATGCCCTACCAGCGCATCCCGCACCCGGCCTATGGCAAGGAAAAGATCCCGGCCTACGAGATGATCCGCTTCTCGGTGAACATCATGCGTGGCTGCTTCGGTGGCTGCACCTTCTGCTCGATCACCGAGCACGAAGGGCGGATCATCCAGAACCGTTCCGAAGAGTCGATCATTCGCGAGATCGAGGAGATCCGCGACAAGGTACCGGGCTTCACCGGTGTCATCTCCGACCTCGGCGGGCCGACCGCGAACATGTACCGCATCGCCTGCAAGAGCCCGGCGATCGAGTCGGCGTGCCGCAAGCCGTCGTGCGTGTTCCCCGGTATCTGCCCGAACCTGAACACCGACCACTCGTCGCTGATTCAGCTCTACCGCAGCGCCCGTGCGTTGCCCGGGGTGAAGAAGATTCTGATCGCTTCCGGCCTGCGCTACGACCTGGCGGTCGAGTCACCCGAATACGTCAAGGAACTGGTGACCCACCACGTCGGCGGCTACCTGAAGATCGCCCCGGAGCATACCGAGGAAGGTCCGCTCAACCAGATGATGAAACCGGGCATCGGCACCTACGACCGCTTCAAGCGGATGTTCGAGAAGTTCTCGAAAGAAGCTGGCAAGGAACAGTACCTGATCCCGTACTTCATCGCCGCCCACCCGGGCACCACCGACGAAGACATGATGAACCTGGCGCTATGGCTCAAGGCCAACGGTTTCCGTGCCGACCAGGTGCAGGCGTTCTACCCGTCGCCGATGGCCAGTGCCACCGCGATGTACCATTCGGGCAAGAACCCGCTGCGCAAGGTCACCTACAAGAGCGACGCGGTGACCATCGTCAAGAGCGAGGAGCAGCGCCGGCTGCACAAGGCGTTCCTGCGCTACCACGATCCGAAGGGCTGGCCGATGCTGCGCGAGGCTCTGCTGCGCATGGGGCGTGGCGACCTGATTGGGCCGGGCAAGCACCAGTTGATCCCGCTGCACCAGCCGCAGACCGACAGCTACCAGAGCGCCCGGCGCAAGAACTCGACGCCGGCCGGCAGCCACAAGGTCGGCAAGGACAGCACGCGCATCCTCACCCAGCACACCGGCCTGCCACCGCGTGGCAGCGACGGCAGCAAGCCCTGGGACAAACGCGAGGAAGCCAAGGCCGCAGCCGCCGCACGCAACAGGCAGGCGGCCAAGGAACGCGCCGATGCGGCCAAGGGCAAGGGCAAGAAGCCAGCCCGCAAGCCGGTGGTACCGCGCTGATACAGCGTTGCACCCGACAAGACGCCAGCCCAGTGCTGGCGTTTTGCTTTCTATCGAAGAACGGGCGGGTTTGTTAAGGTTGCGGCGAATTTTCCACCGTTCGACTCAAGGATGAATCCCGCGTGAGCTCTTCGCTACCCGGCATCGGCATGGACTCCAGTCCCTCCCAGTTTTTCGCCCGTCAGCGCATCGCCAGCCAGGTCGACATGCCGCGGTTGTTCGCCGCGATCGATGCCGATCCCGGTATCGTCGGTGCCGGTGTCGTGTACATCGACGCCGAATTCAACGTGGTGACCCTGCGCGAGTTCCAGCCGATCTGCAGCATCAAGCCCAAGCGGGTGATCCTGCGCGAGGCGCAGAAGTACATCGCGCCGAAGCAGTTCGCCCAGCAGGTACAGGACAATCCCCGGGAGTCGCGGCTGGTCAGCGAGGCCATCAATACCAGCCTGTCGTGTGCCGGCGCGGTGATCGGCTGGGTCGTGGTGCTCAGCGGCTCGGTGGCGGTGCCGTTTTCGGCCGGGGCCAGTTCGGTGCTGGTCGCCATCGGCTATACCGCTGCGGCCGCCAGTACCGCGCAGTGTCTGGTTGGCGGTTATCGGACGGTCAACGAAGTGACCAACCCGGCGCGCAACGACTACCTCGACAGCGAGGCCTGGTACCAGTACACCTCGATCGCCCTGGATGCGGCTTCGCTGCTGGGTGTCGGCGCCTCCGCGCTGACCTCCATCAAGCTGGTGCGCATCACCAAGGCCACCACCGGCAAGAGCATCCGGGACGTGTTGCGCGGGCTCAATCGCCAGGAGCGTGCCAAGCTGACCAAGGAATTGCTGAGCATCAACGACCCGCGCCTTACCCCGAAAATGCTCAAGCTGAAACAGTTGGCCGGCGAGTTGCCCAAACGCTTCACGCCGACCGAGATCCGCCATGCCACCATCACCCAGATCAAGGATTCCCTGGGCGCGGCGATCGGGCTCACCGGCAGCGCCCTGTCCGGCAACGTGAAGACCATTGCCGTCGGGCTTTACGAGGAAATCGACGAATGATGGAGACGCTGAGCCTGCGGCGCTTTCTGGCGCGTTATTTCCCGACCTTCATCGGGGCGATCTTCGCCGCGCTGGTGGCTATCGCCTGTGGTCTGCCGTTGGCGGGGGACCACTATTTCCCCGCGGCTTCACTGGAGGAGCAGGCGACTGGTACGTTCGTCGCATTGATGTTGCTGGGCTTGGTGGTTGCCCACTGCAACTTCATGATCGTGCGCGGCCGGCCGCAGTGGGTTCGCGGCCTGGTGCTGGTGTTCGTGCTGTGTTTCCTGGGTGTGCTGCCGACCATCACCTCGCACCCGCATCGGATCGTCTACGCGCTGGCCCTCTTTGCCCCGTTGTTGGGCCTGCTGTTGCTCAACAGCCGGCGCCACCGCGAAATGCGCGAGCGCCTGGTGGAGATCCGCAAGCAGCGGGAGAGTCTTCGCCGTACGCTGGTGAGGCGGCGCTAGCGCCGGGTGGCTTCGCAGGTACCGCTGGCACCGCAGGCATAGGCGGCGAGTAAACTGTACAGCAGGCTGTCGATGGACATGGCGCAGACTCCGATGGATGACGATGGGCTAATGTTAAGTCGCGCGGATTCGTCTGGCTGGTTGATTGTATCCATCGAGGCGATAGCTTAGGATTGTATACAATTTCTTGATTCAGATCATGGGAACCCTGTCTGTCCTCAGGTAGTCTTCCTGCATTGATCCGCCGCTTTTCATACCCTGCCTTGGAGATTCACGATGTTTGCCAAAGTTGTCGCGGTATCCCTGCTGGCCCTCGCCAGCGGCCAGGTGTTCGCTGCCGAATGCAAGACCACTGTCGATTCGACCGATCAGATGTCCTTCAACACCAAGGCCATCGAGATCGACAAGAGCTGCAAGACCTTCACCGTGGAACTGACTCACGGCGGCAGCCTGCCGAAGAACGTCATGGGCCACAACTGGGTGCTGAGCAAGGAAGCCGACATGCAGCCGATCGCATCGGACGGCATTTCCGCCGGCATCGACAAGAACTACCTGAAAGACGGCGACACTCGCGTCATCGCCCACACCAAGATCATCGGTGCCGGCGAGAAGGACTCGGTCACCTTCGACGTGTCGAAGCTGAACCCGGCCGAGAAGTACGGCTTCTTCTGCTCGTTCCCGGGCCACATCTCGATGATGAAGGGCACCGTCACCCTCAAGTGATGGCCCTCACCTGGTCCCGCCCCGTGCGGGATCAGGACTGTTCGTTTTTCCGCAATTCCAGCCGAATCGTTTTTCCCTCCACTTCCTGTCGGCTGAATACCCCGCCCAACTGTTTGCGCTTGTAGTCGTTGCCCAGTGCCTGCCACTGCTCGTCGACGCTGTAGCAATTGAGGCTCTGCTGCGGTTCCAGCCCCGCAGGCGTGCTGTGCGGCTGCCAGTCGCAAAGGCCGCGATAGTGTTTTTCCCCCGATGACGGGAACCCCGACACGCCTGGACGCAGGTCGTCGCGCAGGGTGATCGCGCCGCTGCTGGTGATGCTGCGTTGATGGTTGTCCTGGCCATAGAAGGCCTCGGTCTCGAAGCTGACTTCGCTCAGATAGAGTTTGCAGCCGGGCAGTTCATAGCCGGTGGGCACCGTGAAGTCGAACGTGCGCGGGCTATCCAGTGGGACGGTATCGAAGTGCAGGGTCGGATGCTGGTACGGGCAACCGCTCTGCTGGTTGCCGGGGGTGTAGCGGGCGCTGGCGCGCAGGGCCGTCTGGATCGGCATGCTGCCGCTGAGGATGAAGTGTTCCTTGCTCGGGCGGCCGCTGGCCGGGCGAGCGGACGGCTGGGTGGCGACGAAAATCCAGCACAGGGCGCCGATCAGGCCGGACAGCGGAATGATCCACGGGCGCTGGAAGAGCGGAGTGGCTCGGATATGGGGAGGCTTTTGCTTGAACAACATACGCAGCAGTCCTGGCCAACAGAGGATGGCGAAGACTGCTCCGCAGGGGGGACTGCCTCAATAGTTGCCGAAAAAAACAGAAAAATCCTACGGCAAACTGGCCGGCATCAGGCCTTTGAAACTGTCATTCCGAGGCTGGCCCGGGCGTTGCGGCTGCCGCGGTCCAGGCGTCGTGGCGAGTCGGCAAGCCCGCCACGTTGCGTCTCCTCACGGTGCGAACGGCAGCTCGCGCTTGTGCCGGGTCTTTTCGTAGGTCCGGCAGATGATGTCGAAGGCTTCCTGGCGCACGGGCTGGCCGTGCAGGAACGCGTCGATCTCGGCATAGGTCACGCCATGGGAAGCCTCGTCCGGCTTGCCGGGTGCCAGGTCTTCCAGGTCGGCGGTCGGGACTTTCTCCACCAGCGACTCGGGGGCGCCGAAGCTGCGGGCAATGGCCCGGACCTGGTTCTTCACCAGCCCGCTCAGCGGCGCCAGGTCGCAGGCGCCGTCACCGAACTTGGTGAAGAAGCCCATCACCGCTTCCGCCGCGTGGTCGGTGCCGATCACCAGGCCGTTGGCGGCTCCGGCGATGGTGTACTGGGCGACCATGCGCATGCGCGCCTTGGTGTTGCCGAGCACGAAGTCCCGCGAGACGGCGGCCTTGCCTTCGAACGCCGCCACTTCCGCGGCCAGCGCCTTGACCGCCGGACCGATGTTCACGGTATGGCGCTCGTCGGGGTTGATGAAGTCCACCGACGCCGTGGCGTCGTGTTCGTCGAACTGGACTTCGTAGGGCAGGCGCACCGCGATGAAGCGATACTGCTCATCACCGGTGCGCTCCCGCAGTTCACGCACGGCGCGCTGCGCCAGCAAACCGGCGGTCAGCGAGTCGACGCCGCCGCTGATGCCCAGCACCAGGCTCTTGAGGCCCGAGTTCTGCAAGCAGTTCTGGATGAAGGTGATGCGCCGGGCGACCTCGGCCTCGAGGGCGGCCTGGTCGGCGAACGGCGGCTGGACCTTGAGCTGTTCAGCAATCTGGCGCTGTACGGCTTGCATGATTCACTCCTTGCGTAGGATTCGATCGAAAACGGATTAATCGGCCACCTGGAACACATGGCGCAGGTAGGAGACGAAATTCGGGTCCTTGCACTGAGCCTTGCCCGGTTCATCGGAGATCTTCGCCACGGGCTGGCCGTTGCAGGCGGTCATTTTAAGCACGATGCTCATCGGTTCCACCCCGGGAATGTCGCAGGTGAGGTTGGTGCCGATGCCGAAGCTGACATTGATCCGACCGCGCAGCGCCCGGAATATCTCCAGGGCCTTGGGCAGGTTGAGGCTGTCGGAGAACACCAGGGTCTTGCTCATCGGGTCGATGCCCAACTGGTGATAACGGGCTATGCATTTTTCGCCCCACTGTACCGGGTCGCCCGAATCATGGCGCAAGCCGTCGAACAGCTTGGCGAAGTACAGGTCGAAATCCTTCAGGAAGGCGTCGGTGGTGATGCAGTCGGTCAGCGCGATCCCCAGCAGGCCGCGGTACTCGCGGACCCAGCAATCGAGTGCGGCGATCTGGCTGTCGATCAGCCGCGGGCCGAGTTGCTGGTGGGCCATGATCCACTCGTGGGCCATGGTGCCGAGCGGCTTCATGTCGAATTCACGGGCCAGGTGCACGTTGCTGGTGCCGACGAAGCGTCCGGGGAAGTCATGCTTGAGCACGCTCACCACTTCTTCCTGGACGCGGTAGGAAAACCGCCGACGGGTGCCGAAGTCGGCGACTTGCAGGTGCGCCAGCTCGTCGGCACTGGCGTTGGCGGTCAGCCAGTCGAACTTGCGGTACAGCTGTTCGCGGGCCTGTTTCAGTTCGGTCTCCTGGTAGCGATAGCGGTTGCGCACCTCGCTGACGATCGCCAGCAGCGGCACCTCGAACAGGATCACATGCAGCCAGGGGCCGCGCAGGCGGATGAACAGTTCGCCGTTCTCGATGCCGGTGTGTACGTAGCGCAGGTTGAAGCGGAACAGGCCGAGGAAGCGCAGGAAGTCCGGCTTGAGAAAGCTGATGCGTTCGAGGAAGCCCAACTGGTCCATGCTCAGGCTCAGTTCGGCGAGGCGCTCGATCTGATAGCGGATCTCCGCCAGGTAGGGTTGCAGGTCCTCGCTGTTGCGGCAGCGGAAATCCCATTCGACTTCGACGTTGGGATAGTTGTGCAGTACCGCCTGCATCATGGTCAGTTTGTAGAAGTCGGTGTCGAGCAGGTTCTGCACGATGCGATCGCCAAAGGCCTTATCGCTCATAACGGGTGTCTCCATGCCGGTCGGCGTTGCGGCAGCTTTTGGGTGAATGGCGCTAGTGGCGCATATCAGGGGGTGGTTTTACCAGCGATTTTTGCTGGCATTGCGGGCCTATTCGCGGGCAAGCCACGCTCCTACAGAACGATGTCGTACATCAATGTCGTGCTCGACATCTCTCCTGTAGGAGCAGGGCTTGCCCGCGAAAGCGTTCTCAAGACCACCGCCAATCTCGATGACCTCCAGACTCCTCAGGCCTGCGAAGGATCGTCGATCTGCTCCTGCATCCACTGCACGAAATTCTTCACCTTCGGTACTTCCGCCGAGTGCTCCGGGTACGCCAGGTAATAGGCGTCACGGCTGGGCATCGCATGCGGCCAGGGGATCACCAGCTTGCCGTCGGCCAGTTCCTCCTCCACCAGAAAGCGCGGCAGCAGGGCCACCCCACAGCCGACCTGCGCCGCGCGAATGCACATGTAGAAGGTCTCGAAGCGTGGCCCGTGGTAGCTGTGTTCGGTGTGATAGCCCTGGTGCTCGAACCAGTCATGCCAGGCCTGGGGCCGAGAGGCGTTCTGCAGCAGGACCAGTTCGCTCAGTTGCGTCGGGTCCTCGAATGGCTGTCCGGGCAGGCTGGAGGCGGCACAGACCGGCACCAGCTCTTCGCTGAACAGCTTCAGGCACTCGGTGCCCGGCCGCGAACCCTGGCCGAAAAAGAATGCCAGGTCGCTGCGTCCCTGCAGCAGGTCGTCGGCGTCCTGTTCGCTGCACAGGTCCAGGTGGATATGCGGATGACGCAGGCGCCAGCCCTTGAGGCGTGGTACCAGCCAGCGGGCGCCGAACGTCGGCGGCGTGGAAACCCGCAGGACTTCGGTTTCGCCACCGTAGGAGCGCAGGTAGTGGGTCGACATCTCCATCTGGGTCAGGATTTTTCGGACTTCCACCAGGTACAGGTTTCCCGCCGGCGTCAGTTGCAGGCGTCGGCGCACCCGGCGGAACAGCAGGTGCTGGAGCAGTTCTTCAAGCTGCGCGACCTGCTTGCTGACCGCGCTCTGGGTCAGGTTCAGCTCCTCTGCCGCGCGGGTGAAGCTCAAGTGCCGGGTAACGGCCTCGAAACACTGCAGGGCGGTGATCGAGGGCAGGTGTCTTTTATTCAGCATGAACGGGCCTTTTCTTCTGTTTCTTGCGCAGCATGAATAAACGGAATGATATCTCGCCTAATCGTCGTTTGTTGGCAAGTCCGAAGGTCGCTACAACTACAACCTGAAGTTTTCCGATTTTCGTCTGGAGGAATGATCCCATGGTTGCCGCATTGCTCGATCGTCTTGGTGTTGACCCGGCGCTGTCTCAACAGGGCAGGCAGCCCGTGCATTCGCCGATCGATGGCAGCCGCATCGGCGCCGTGAACTGGCAGGGACCGGCCGAGGTCGAGCAGCAGGTCGGGCGCGCCGAGCGGGCCTTCGAGGCTTGGCGCCAGGTGCCGGCGCCGCGCCGTGGCGAGCTGGTGCGCCAGTTCGGCGAATTGCTGCGCCAGTACAAGGCCGACCTCGGCGAACTGGTGTCCTGGGAAGCCGGCAAGATCACCCAGGAAGGCCTGGGAGAAGTGCAGGAAATGATCGATATCTGCGACTTCGCGGTCGGCCTGTCGCGCCAGTTGTACGGCTTGACCATCGCTTCGGAGCGTCCTGGCCATCATATGCGTGAGACCTGGCATCCGCTGGGCGTGGTCGGGGTGATCAGCGCCTTCAACTTCCCGGTCGCGGTCTGGGCCTGGAACACGGCGCTGGCGCTGGTCTGCGGCAATCCGGTGATCTGGAAACCGTCGGAAAAGACGCCGCTGACCGCACTGGCCTGCCAGTCCCTGTTCGAGCGCGTGCTGAAGAATTTCAGCGATGCGCCGCCGTACCTCAGCCAGGTCGTCATCGGTGGCCGCGACGCCGGCGAAGCCCTGGTCGACGACCCGCGCGTGGCCCTGGTCAGCGCCACCGGCAGCACCCGCATGGGACGCGAGGTGGCGCCCAAGGTGGCCGCCCGTTTCGCCCGCAGCATCCTCGAGCTGGGCGGCAACAACGCGATGATCCTCGGCCCCAGCGCCGACCTGGACATGGCGGTGCGGGCCATCCTGTTCAGCGCCGTCGGCACCGCCGGCCAGCGTTGCACCACCCTGCGCCGGCTGATCGCCCACGAGTCGGTCAAGGACGAGATCGTCAGCCGGCTCAAGGCCGCCTATGCCAAGGTGCGCATCGGCCACCCGCTGGAGGGCAATCTGGTCGGCCCACTGATCGACAGGCACGGTTTCGATGCCATGCAGGACGCCCTCGAACAGGCCCTGAGCGAGGGCGGTCGGGTGTTCGGCGGCCAGCGCCAACTGCAGGAGCAGTTCCCCGATGCCTATTACGTCTCGCCGGCCATCGTCGAGATGCCCGAGCAGAGCGATGTGGTCCGGCACGAGACCTTCGCCCCGATCCTCTACGTGATCGGCTACAGCGACTTCGCCGAGGCCCTGCGCCTGAACAATGCGGTGCCCCAGGGGCTGTCCTCGTGCATCTTCACCACCGACGTGCGCGAGGCCGAGCTATTCATGTCGGCGGTGGGCAGCGACTGTGGCATTGCCAACGTCAACATCGGCCCCAGCGGTGCGGAGATCGGCGGCGCGTTCGGTGGCGAGAAGGAGACCGGCGGTGGTCGTGAGTCGGGTTCCGATGCCTGGCGCGGCTACATGCGGCGCCAGACCAACACCGTCAACTACTCGCTGGAACTGCCGTTGGCTCAGGGCATCGTCTTTGACTGAGTCGGTGTAGCGCCCAGGCCCTCTTGGGTCGGGTTTGTCCCTGTAGGAGCCGGCGGTGTGGCTGTTGGGTTTCATTTTCGGAGTCTGGCAATGGCGTTACGTGAAGAATGTCTATGGGAAAAGCTCACGCCCCAGCGGCCCGAGGCGCCGCGCTTCAAGGGGGAGTTGAGCGTCGACGTCTGTGTCATCGGCGCCGGCATTACCGGGCTGTCGGCCGCGATTCACCTGCGTGAGCAGGGCAAGAGCGTCTGCGTGCTGGAGGCTCATCGCACCGGGCATGGTGGCTCCGGGCGCAATGTCGGCCTGGTCAACGCCGGGTTGTGGATTCCTCCGGACGATATCGAGGCCGGTTTCGGCGAGGCCGTCGGCAGCCAGCTCAATCGCATGCTCGGCGGCGCCCCGGCGCTGGTGTTCAGCCTGGTCGACAAGTACGGCATCGATTGCCAACTGCGCCGCGAAGGCACCTTGCATATGGCCCACAATGCCCGTGGCGAGGCTGACCTGCGCAGTCGCGAGCAACAGTGGAAGCGTCGCGGCGCCCCGGTGGAACTGCTGACCGGCAGCGCCTGCGAAGCCGCCACCGGTACGCGCAAGATTGCCGCCGCCCTGCTCGACCGGCGGGCCGGCACCCTCAATCCGATGGCCTACACCTCGGGCCTGGCCAAGGCCGCCGTCGGGCTGGGTGCCCGATTGTTCGACCAGTCGCCGGTCACCCGGCTGGAGCGCCAGGGCCAGCGCTGGTCGGTGCAGACAGCCGACGGCGCGGTCAGTGCCGAACAGGTGGTGATGGCCTCCAATGCCTACACCGAAGGCGAGTGGACCGAGCTGCGGCGCAATTTCTTCCCCGGTTACTACTATCAGGTCGCTTCCGTCCCGCTGGACGATGACGCGGCGAAACGGATCCTGCCGGGTGGGCAGGGCTCCTGGGACACCCGCCAGGTGCTCAGCAGCATCCGCCGCGATGCCGACGGCCGGCTGCTGCTGGGCAGCCTCGGCAATGGCAACCAGAAACCCGCCTGGTTCCTGCGGGCCTGGGCCGACCGGATCCAGCAGCACTATTTCCCCTACCTGAAAAAGGTCGACTGGGAATGTACCTGGACCGGCTGCATCGCCTTCACTCCCGATCACCTGATGCGGCTGTTCGAGCCGGCGCCCGGCCTGGTGGCCGTCACCGGCTACAACGGACGGGGCGTCACCACCGGCACCGTGGTCGGCAAGGCCTTCGCCGACTACCTGTGTAACGGAAATCCTCAGGCCCTGCCGATTCCCTTTGCACCGATGCGGCCGGTACCGGCGGTGGGCCTGCGCAGTTGTCTGTACGAGGTCGGGTTCTCGCTGTATCACGCGGGCCAGTGCCTGCGGATCGTCATTTGATACAACAAAAGCGCCAATCCGGACGGCGCTTTTACCGGCTACGGCTAGCCTATATGGTGCGCGATGTAGCAGTCGTGCACTGTGAGTGTGCACTTCGGTGACGCATGTTGTTACATGGTGGTTGCACGCGTATGTGTGTCGAGGTTGCAGTAGTGGCACTTGAGGGTTGCACCTTTTTCTGAAAAAGGTTCTACCTTCGCCGAGTTAGACGGTTGCACGCCCAGTTGAAAAGGGCCCGAAACAGTCCAGAAAACCATAAGACAGTGACTTTTTTCAGAACAAAAAACCGATGGCACGCCCCTTGCTCTGAGCATTCAGTGAAGTCGCAGTGCCAAACTAAAAAAACTTGGAGCACCACCTCATGTCCCAGAAGTTTTACAAAAAAGGCTGTGTCGCCCTCGCAGTGGCTGCTGCGCTGGGTGTTTCTGCGTTTGCTCAGGCTGATCTGAAAATCGGTGTGGCCGGTCCCATGACCGGTGCCAATGCGGCGTTTGGCGAGCAGTACATGAAGGGGGCTCAGGCGGCGGCGGACGTGATCAACGCGGAAGGCGGGGTCAACGGCGAGAAGATCGTCCTGATCAAGGGCGACGACGCGTGCGAGCCGAAGCAGGCGGTAACGGTGGCCAAGGACCTGACCAACAAGCAGGTCGCCGGTGTCGTCGGGCACTTCTGCTCCTCCTCGACCATCCCGGCCTCGGAAGTCTATGACGAAGCCGGCATCATCGCGATCACGCCCGGTTCCACCAACCCGCAGGTGACCGAGCGCGGTCTGTCCGCGATGTTCCGCATGTGCGGTCGTGACGACCAGCAGGGCATCGTCGCTGGCGACTACATCGTCGACGTGCTCAAGGGCAAGAAGGTCGCGGTGATCCACGACAAGGACACCTATGGCCAGGGCCTGGCCGACGCCACCAAGGCGCAACTGATCAAGCGCGGCGTGACCCCGGTGATCTACGAGGGCCTGACCCGTGGCGAGAAGGACTTCAGCGCCCTGGTGACCAAGATCCGTGCCGCCGGCGCCGACGTGGTCTACTTCGGTGGCCTGCATCCGGAAGCCGGTCCCCTGGTCAAGCAACTGCGCACCGAAGGCCTGAAGGACGTCAAGTTCATGTCCGACGACGGTGTGGTGACCGATGAGCTGGTGACCACCGCCGGCGGCCCGCAATACGTCGACGGCGTCTACATGACCTTCGGCGCCGACCCACGCCTGCTGCCCGACAGCAAGGCGGTCGTCGAGCAGTTCCGCAAGAACGGCACCGAGCCTGAAGGCTACACCCTGTACGCCTACGCCTCGATCCAGGCCCTGGCCGCCGGCTTCAACGGCGCCAAGTCCAACAAGGGCGAAGACGCCGCCAAATGGCTCAAGTCGCATCCGGTCAAGACCGTGATGGGCGAAAAGGCCTGGGACACCAAGGGCGACCTGAAAGTCTCCGACTACGTGGTCTACCAGTGGGACGCGAGCGGCAAATACCACCAACTGGAAAAACAGAAGTGACATGAGCCGATCGGCCGGCCCCGCGCGGGTCGGCCGGTCGCCACGCGTGTCCGTGCAGTTACCTGTCTTTTCTCGTAGAACTGCACATGGCTGTGCTGCGACGGCGGTTGAACCCCGGTCCGTCGCGGTGGGCTTCTGTGCAGTCTCTCAACGTGCGTGAGATTGCGTTATGGATGGTATTTTCCTGCAGCAACTGGTCAATGGCCTGACCCTCGGGTCGGTCTATGGCCTGATCGCCATCGGCTACACAATGGTCTATGGCATCATCGGCATGATCAACTTCGCCCACGGCGAGGTTTACATGATTTCCGCCTACCTCTCGGCAATCAGTCTGGCCCTGCTGGCCTACTTCGGTATCGAATCCTTCCCGCTGCTGATGCTCGGCACGCTGCTGTTCACCATCGTCGTGACCGGGGTGTATGGCTGGACCATCGAGCGTATCGCCTACAAACCCCTGCGCAACTCTACCCGGCTGGCGCCGCTGATCAGTGCCATCGGCATTTCGCTGATCCTGCAGAACTACGCGCAGATCAGCCAGGGCGCCAGGCAGCAGGGCGTTCCCACACTGCTCACCGGTGCCTGGCGCATCGAGGTCGGCAGTGGCTTCGTCCAGCTCACCTACACCAAGGTCTTCATCCTGGTGGCCGCGTTCCTCGGCATGGGCGTGCTGACCTACATCATCAAGTACACCAGGCTGGGGCGCATGTGCCGGGCCACCCAGCAGGACCGCAAGATGGCCTCGATCCTCGGGATCAATACCGACCGGATCATTTCCTATGTGTTCGTCATCGGTGCGGCCATGGCGGCCCTGGCCGGTGTGCTGATCACCATGAACTACGGCACGTTCGACTTCTACGCGGGCTTCGTCATCGGCATCAAGGCCTTCACCGCAGCGGTGCTCGGTGGCATCGGCTCACTGCCGGGAGCGATGCTGGGCGGGATCATCCTCGGGATCTCCGAGTCGCTGTTCTCCGGGTTGGTCAACTCGGACTACAAGGACGTGTTCAGCTTCTCGCTGCTGGTCCTGGTCCTGGTCTTTCGGCCGCAAGGCCTGCTCGGCCGTCCTCTTGTGTCGAAGGTGTAAGCCATGTCCACTGCCACTGAAAAAAAGCTCGATATCAAAAAAAGCCTGGTGGATGCCATTCTTGCCGGCCTGCTCGCCCTCATTGTCTTCGGCCCGATCGTCGGGGTCGTCCTCGAGGGCTACAGTTTCAACCTGGAACCGACCCGTGTCGCCTGGCTGGTGGCGATCGTCATGCTCGGCCGCCTGGCCCTGAGCCTCTACCTGCAGACCGCCAAGGGCAAGCGGCTGCTCGACAGCTTCGAGGGCGGCGGTTCGGGGGTGCACGTACTGGCGCCGGACTACAAGTCGCGCCTGCGCTGGATCATCCCGATCATGATCGCCATCGCGGTGGTCTTCCCGGTGTTCTCCAACTCCTACCTGCTGGGCGTGGTGATCCTCGGCCTGATCTACGTGCTGCTCGGCCTCGGCCTGAACATCGTGGTCGGCCTCGCGGGCCTGCTCGACCTCGGCTACGTGGCGTTCTACGCCATCGGTGCCTATGGCCTGGCCCTGGGTTACCAGTATCTCGGCCTGGGCTTCTGGACCGTACTGCCTCTGGCGGCCATCTGTGCGGCCATGGCCGGCTGCGTGCTGGGTTTCCCGGTATTGCGCCTGCATGGCGACTACCTGGCGATCGTGACCCTGGGTTTTGGCGAGATCATCCGCCTGGTGCTCAACAACTGGCTGTCGCTGACCGGCGGCCCGAACGGCATGCCGGCGCCGCTGCCGACCTTCTTCGGCCTGGAGTTCGGCAAGCGGGCGAAGGATGGCGGGGTGCCGTTCCACGAGTTCTTCGGTATCGCCTACAACCCGGACGTGAAGTTCTACTTCATCTACACCGTGCTGTTCCTGGTGGTGCTGGCGGTGCTCTATATCAAGCACCGGTTGACCCGGATGCCGGTCGGCAGGGCCTGGGAGGCCCTGCGTGAAGACGAGATCGCCTGCCGCGCCATGGGCCTGAACCATGTGCTGGTCAAGCTCTCGGCATTCACCCTCGGGGCCTCGACGGCAGGCCTGGCCGGGGTGTTCTTCGCCACCTACCAGGGCTTCGTCAACCCGACCTCGTTCACCTTCTTCGAGTCGGCGCTGATCCTCGCCATCGTCGTGCTCGGTGGCATGGGCTCGACCATCGGCGTGGTCATCGCCGCCTTCGTGCTGACCGTTGCGCCGGAGTTGCTGCGCAGCTTCGCCGAGTACCGGGTGCTGCTGTTCGGCGTGTTGATGGTGTTGATGATGATCTGGCGGCCTCGCGGCCTGATCCGTATCAGTCGTACCGGGGTTGCCCCGCGTAAGGGTGTCTTGCACGAGGGAGCTGCGCAATGAACGATGAAATCATTCTCTCGGTCGAGAAACTGATGATGCACTTCGGGGGCATCAAGGCCCTCAGCGACGTCAGCCTGCAGGTCAAGCGCAACTCGATCTTCGCCCTGATCGGCCCCAACGGTGCCGGCAAGACCACCGTGTTCAACTGCCTCACCGGTTTCTACAAGGCCACCGGCGGCAGCATCGTGCTCAATACCCGCGGCCGAGAGACCAACGTTATCCAACTGCTGGGCGAGTCCTTCCGGGTCAGCGACTTCGTCTCGCCGAAGAACTTCGCCAGCCGGCTGTACTACAAGATGTTCGGCGGTACCCACCTGGTCAACCGTGCGGGGCTGGCACGGACCTTCCAGAACATCCGCCTGTTCAAGGAAATGTCGGTGCTGGAGAACCTGCTGGTGGCCCAGCACATGTGGGTCAACCGCAACCTGCTGGCCGGCATCCTCAATACCCGGGGCTACCGCAAGGCCGAGAGCGACGCGCTGGACACGGCGTTCTACTGGCTGGAGGTAGTCGACCTGGTGGACTGCGCCAACCGCCTGGCCGGCGAGCTCTCCTACGGCCAGCAACGCCGCCTGGAGATCGCCCGGGCCATGTGCACGCGGCCGCAGGTGATCTGCCTCGACGAGCCGGCGGCGGGCCTCAACCCTCAGGAAACCGAAGCGCTGAGCGCGATGATCCGGCTGCTGCGCGACGAGCACGATCTGACCGTGGTGCTGATCGAACACGACATGGGCATGGTGATGAGTATTTCCGACCACATCGTGGTACTGGACCACGGCAACGTGATCGCCCAGGGCGGGCCCGAGGCGATCCGCAACGACCCGAAAGTGATTGCCGCCTACCTGGGTGCGGATGAAGAGGAACTGGTATGAGTCAGGCTATCCTCGAACTGAAGAATCTGGACGTCTATTACGGGCCGATCCAGGCCCTGAAGAAGGTCTCGTTGCACATCGACGAAGGCGAAACCGTCAGCCTGATCGGCTCCAACGGGGCCGGCAAGTCGACGCTGCTGATGTCGATCTTCGGCCAGCCGCGGGCGGCATCCGGGCAGATCCTCTACCGGGGCGTCGACATCACCCACAAGTCCTCCCACTACATCGCCTCCAACGGTATCGCCCAGTCGCCGGAAGGGCGCCGGGTGTTCCCCGACATGACTGTGGAAGAGAACCTGCTGATGGGCACCATCCCCATTGGCGACCAGTTCGCCAGCGAGGACATGCAGCGCATGTTCGAGCTGTTTCCGCGGCTCAGGGAGCGGCGTAACCAGCGGGCCATGACCATGTCCGGCGGCGAGCAGCAGATGCTCGCCATCGCCCGGGCGCTGATGAGCCGACCCAAGCTGCTGCTGCTCGATGAGCCGAGCCTGGGCCTGGCGCCGATCGTGGTGAAGCAGATCTTCGCCACCCTGCGCGAACTGGCTGCCTCGGGGATGACCATCTTCCTGGTCGAGCAGAACGCCAACCATGCGCTCAGGCTCTCGGACCGGGCCTACGTGATGGTCAACGGGCAGATCCGTCTCAGCGGTACCGGCAAGGAACTGCTGGCCAACGAGGAGGTGCGCAACGCGTATCTGGGCGGGCACTGATCCGGGTCCACAGGAACGCCCCGTGACCTTGACCGGTCCGGGGCTTTTTTCATATCCACAGCGCCAGGGGCGAATTGTGGAAAACGCCGGGCAAAACTTCGTGGGGTGCGACATGAAACCGCTGCAAACAGTTGTTTTGTCACCGTTTTGACTTGTCCCCGTTTGCTGTGGAATCGGCTGTGGGTAACGTGGGAGTAGCTGGCTGGAGGCCTTGTGGGCCGTGGCCTGTAGAGGTTTGTCTGTTTTTTGATCAGCCGTTTTTCGGTAAGCTCGAAAGACATTTGTCAACAGGTTTATGGGTGTCGCGTTCGCCCGGCAAGTGCTCGGGGAAGCCTGTGGATAACTCTGTGGGCAAACTCTGGAAAGACCGCCGTGGGCGGCGTAGCTACTGGCTTGGCGCCAGTCTGCGGAAACCCATCGGTGGGTCGCGATGGCCGATGGCTGCACATGGGCTTGCCCGGGGTCAAGCGAAAAACTTTTAAAACAGTGCTGCAGGCCTTGTGGATAGCGGCCTGGCGCTGTTCGACTTGCCCCCAGAGATTGTGGAAGGGACTGTGGATAAGATGCGTACATCCGGCGCCAGGCCACGGCTGGCTTGGGCTGTAGAGCTTTGAGCGTTTTTTGTACAGCCTTGCGTTGAACACGCGGCACAGTTGCTGGCCTCCGCCGGGCCGGGCATGCTGGGCGGCGAACGACCTTATTTCAGGCTGTAACCGCGTTTAGCTAGGAGAACACGATGACATCCACGCTGTTTATCACGGGCGCCACTTCCGGTTTTGGCGAGGCGTGTGCCCGTCGTTTTGCCGAGGCCGGCTGGAAACTGGTGCTGACCGGGCGTCGCGAAGAGCGTCTGAATGCCCTGTGCGCCGAGCTTTCCCAGCAGACCGAAGTGCATGGCCTGGTGCTCGACGTGCGTGACCGCAAGGCCATGGAAGAGGCCATCGCCAACCTGCCACCGAGCTTCGCCAAACTACGTGGGCTGATCAACAACGCCGGCCTGGCCCTGGGCGTCGACCCCGCGCCCAAGTGCGACCTGGACGACTGGGACACCATGGTCGACACCAACATCAAGGGCCTGATGTACAGCACCCGCCTGCTGCTGCCGCGGCTGATCGCTCATGGCCGTGGCGCCAGCATCGTCAACCTCGGTTCGATCGCCGGCAAGTACCCGTACCCGGGCAGCCACGTGTATGGCGCGAGCAAGGCGTTCGTCAAACAGTTCTCCCTGAACCTGCGTTGCGACCTGCAGGGCACGGGCGTGCGGGTGACCAACATCGAGCCGGGGCTGTGTGAAAGCGAGTTCTCGCTGGTGCGTTTCGGCGGTGACCAGGCGCGCTACGACGCCACCTACGCCGGCGCCGAGCCGATCCAGCCGCAGGACATCGCCGAGACCATCTTCTGGGTGCTCAACACACCGGCTCACGTCAACATCAACAGCCTGGAACTGATGCCGGTGAGCCAGACCTGGGCCGGGTTCGCCATCGAGCGCGACAAGGCCTGAAACCCAGGTGATCGTGGGAGCCGGCTTGCGGGCTCCCACAGTAACCGTATCGGCCGCCGGCTTGCGGGTGATCAGCCCAGATGGTCGGCCAGGCCGTACAGGCAGGTCGCCAGATGATAGGGCGTGGTCGACGGCATGTCCGCGCGGCTGACCACACCCTGTGCATCCAGGCATTCATGCCAGCCGCCCGGGTGCATGAACTGTGCGTGCAGGGCCCGGAGCTGGCGCTGCAGGCGCGCCGAGTTATCCACACGCAGGGTCAGCGCCCGCAGGTATTCGGCCTGTGCCCAGATCCGCTGGGTCGCGTCGCGCAGTGTCCCATCGATGGCCAGCATCGCGCTGACGGCTCCGCTGTGCGGGTCGACGCCGGTCTGCTCGGCATAGGCGAAACCCCGTTGCAGTGACTGGTACAGGGCGCTGTCACGCAGCACGGCCGAGGATTCGAGCAGGAACATCCACTCGAACTGATGACCCGGCTCGAACCAGTTATCCACAGTGCCCAGCGGCTTTTCCAGAATCACCCCGTGCTGGCGATCGACGAAGCGTTTCTGCAGGGCCGTGACCAGCGCCAGCATGTCGGCCTGTACGCGGGCATCCTTGCGTGCCGCAAGGGTGGCCAGGAAGGCTTCGGTCAGGTGCATCAGGGGGTTCTGCAACGGTCCGCTGCCGAGCGACGACCAGTCGCGGGTCAGGTCCGCCTCGTAGAGGCCGTCACCGGTGGCGAAGCGTACGGCAATCACTTCCAGTGCGGCATCGAGTACCGACTCCACCAGCGGTTCGCGGACCTTGGCCCAGTAATGAGCGCAGGCGAACAGGATGAAGGCGTGGGTATAGAGGTCCTTGCGGGTGTCCAGCGGGGCGCCCTGTGGGTCGATGCTGTAGAACCAGCCACCGTGCTCGGCATCATGGAAATGCCGCTGCAGCGAGCGGAACAGGGCGGCGGCGCGAGTGCCCGCGCCGGGGAAGGCGGCATCGCCGATCAGGCTGGAGAACAGGTACAGCTGCCGGGCGCAGGCCATGGCGCGATAGCGTTGTGGCGGCAGCGGGCGGTGCTCGGCGTCCAGCGCCTCATACGGCAGCGCCAGTTCGGCATTCCAGCCGGGGCCTTGCCACAGGGGGATGATTACCTGGCGCAAGTGCTGTTGCACGGTGGTGAACAGGCTCTTCGATTCGGGGGCGGCGGCAGAGCTGGAAACATCAGGCATCGGCAGGAGTCGTCGGGCAGGAGTGTGCGCAACATGGTAGCAGGCGACTTGTCGTCGTGTCAGATCAGTGGCTTTTCCGAGGTAGGCAGTACCTGGTCTGGGCAGGCAAGGGGAGGGTAAGCCGAGAGGGGGGCAGGCCCATTTGCGGGCAAGCCAGGCTCCTACAAGGTCATGCTGTGCCGCCGTGATGCGTTCGACACAGCTCCTGCAGAAGCCGGGCTTGCCCGCGAACGGGCCTGCCAGGGCGCCGCAGGGCTCAACCGGCCAGCAACCAGACCCCGGTCGCCGCCGACGCCGCGCCAGCCAGTCGTACCAACGGCGCCGCTGCCTGCGGCAAGATCCGCACCAGCCCATAGCCCAGGCCATGCAGGGCCGTCGTTGCCAGCACGAAACCGGCGGCATACGCCCAGGGGCTGGACATCTCCGGTAGTTCCAGGCCATGGGCCACGCCGTGGAACAGCGCGAACAGCGCCGTGGCGGTGATCGCCAAGCTCACCGGTGGTCGTACCGCCAGCGCTACGGCCAGGCCCAGCGCCAGCACCGAGGCGGCAATCCCGCTTTCCAGGGCCGGCAGTTCCAGGCCGGCGAAACCGAGCAGGCCACCGACCAGCATGGTGCCGACGAAGGTGCAGGGCAGGGCCCAGCGCGCGCTGCCCTGCTGCTGCGCGGCCCACAGGCCGACCGCAAGCATGGCCAGCAGATGATCGAGGCCGCCAATCGGGTGGCTGATGCCCGCGACCAGGCCGCTGTCGCCATGGCCAGGGTGGGCGAAGGCCATGGCCGGAGCCAGCAGCAGGGAGAGGGCACTGAGGAGTTTCTTCAGACTCATGGGCAAATTCCTGGTGGTTGAATGATCAGGCCGCGGTCAGCAGGCCCTGGCGTTCGATGAAGGCGATGATGTCGTCCAGGCCTTGCCCGGTTTTCTGGTTGCTGAACACGAACGGCTTGCCGCCGCGCATGCGCCGGGTGTCGCCGTCCATCATTTCCAGCGAGGCGCCCACCAGCGGGGCGAGGTCGATCTTGTTGATCACCAGCAGGTCGGATTTGCAGATACCCGGCCCGCCCTTGCGCGGCAGCTTGTCGCCGGCCGAGACGTCGATCACGTAAATGGTCAGGTCGGAGAGCTCCGGGCTGAAGGTCGCCGACAGGTTGTCGCCACCCGACTCCACCAGGATCAGGTCCAGGCCCGGGAAACGCCGGTTCAACTGGTCCACGGCCTCGAGGTTGATCGAGGCATCCTCGCGAATCGCGGTGTGCGGGCAGCCACCGGTTTCCACGCCGATGATCCGTTCCGGCGCCAATGCCTGGTTGCGCACCAGGAAGTCGGCGTCCTCGCGGGTGTAGATATCGTTGGTGACCACTGCCAGGTTGTAGCGCTCGCGCAGGGCCAGGCACAGGGCCAGGGTCAGGGCGGTCTTGCCGGAGCCGACGGGACCGCCGATACCGACGCGCAGGGGTTGTGCGTTCATCTTGCTCTCCTAGGAACGAAACAGGCGGCTGTACTGGCGCTCGTGGGCCATGCACGCCAGTGACAGGCCGAAGGCGGCACTGCCGATGTGTTGCGGATCTTGTTCGCTGGCCACCTGCTGCGCCTGCTGCAGCAGGGGCAGCAGTTCGCTGGTCAGGCGCTGGGCGGCCTGCTGGCCGAGCGGCAGGGTCTTCATCAGCACCGCCAGCTGGTTTTCCAGCCAGCTCCAGAGCCAGGCGGCCAGGGCATCCTCGGGGCTGATCCGCCAGGCGCGGGCGGCCAGCGCCCAGCCGAGGGCCAGGTGCGGTTCGGTCTGGCGGGCGAGGAAGTCCCGTGCGGGGGCATCAAGGTCGGGAAGGCCATCGAGCAGTTGCTGCAGCGAATAGCCCATCTGCCGGCTTTCCAGATACAGCTCGCGGGTCTCGCGGCTGGCGCGGTGTTCTTCGGCCAACTGTGCCAGGCGCGGCCAGTCGGCCTGCGCCGCTGCAGTGCAGTGGGCCAGCAGCCGTGGCGCCTCGAAGCGGGCGAGATTGAGCAGCAACTGGTCGCCGATCCACCGGCGGGCGCTGGCCGGGTCATGCACCCGGGCCTGCTCCACGGCCATTTCCAGGCCCTGGGAGTAGCTGTAGCCACCGATCGGCAGTTGCGGGCTGGCCAGGCGCAGCAGCGCCCAGGCCGGATTCATGTGCGCACACCGAACTGGTGCAGGCGTGGCGGGTAGTTGAAGTCTTCGTCGCCATGCCGGGAATGATGATGGCCACCGCCGTAGGCACCGTGTTCCGGCTGGAAGGGGGCCTCGATGGTTTCGGCGTGGGCGCCCAACTGTTCGAGCATGGCCTTGAGCACATAGTCGTCGAGCAGCCGCAGCCAGCCGTCGCCGACTTGCAGCGCGACATGGCGATTGCCCAGGTGATAGGCGGCGCGGGTCAGTTCGAAGGCATTGGCGCAGGTGACATGCAGCAGCTGTTCGGGACGGGCGCAGACGCGGACGATACGACCGTCCTCGGCTTGCAGGAATTCACCGTCGTACAGAGGCGGCTGACCGCGCTCCAGGAACAATCCCACGTCTTCACCGGTGGCACTGAAACAGCGCAGGCGGCTTTTGCTACGCGCCTCGAAGTTCAGGTGCAGTTCGGCGCTCCAGGCGGATTGGGGTTCGATTCTGCGATGAATCACCAGCATCTTGGGGCTTCCAGCAATGAGCAATGCCTGAGCTAGAGCAAAGGGCTTGCCAGTCGGACGAAACCTGGGAAATCCCTGTCAGAAAGCGCCGTGCGCCTGAAAAAGGAGCGTAGTGATGTTTCTGGATGTTTCAAGATGGTGCGCGGTCTGTTTTTCTGCACGTTTGCGGTGCGTTTGAGGGGCGCCCGGCAGGGGAGGTGGTAAAGGGCGTTTCGTTCGCTCAGGGCGTTGAAAAGCTTCGCGGGCAAGCCCGGCTCCTACGCGCTTCCCATGCGGTGGGGTGGGGCGGGTTCACTCGGTGCTGCCGAGCCCCTGCCAGTGTTTCAGCCCGATGAAGATGAAGCGCAACTGCTGGGTGATCTTCGCCTGCGGCGCCAGGTAGTCGGGCAGAGGCTCCTGTGGCGGGTCGGTGATTTCCGGCAGGGTGGCGAACACGCTCTTGACGATCAGGTCGGCCATCACCTCCAGCCCGTCGGTGTTCAGGTGCTGCAGCTTGGGCATCAGGGCCAGGTCGGCGGCCAGGTCCGAGCTGATGTTCTCGCGCAGGCGGGCGATGGCCTGGCGCACCGGTGAGGAGCCGCCGTACTGTTCGCGGGCGAGAAACAGAAACTGCGAGCGGTTCTGCGCCACGACGTCGAGAAAGATCCGCACCGAGGCGTCGATGATGCCGCCCATGACGAACTCGTTGTGGCGAACCAGGCGGATGGTTTCGCGGAAGGTCTGGCCCACTTCGCTGACCAGTGCTAGGCCGAGTTGGTCCATGTCGTCGAAATGCCGGTAGAAACCGGTTGGCACGATACCCGCGGTTTTCGCTACTTCACGCAGGCTCAGGCTGCCAAAGCCACGCCCACCCTCCATCAGATGGCGTGCTGCGTCCATCAGGGCATGACGGGTCTGTTGTTTCTGTTCGGCACGAGGCAGCATCGACGGGACGTTTTCTGAAAGACAGGAGCGGCGCACTCTAGCAAATCAGCTTTGCCGGCGTCGAACGTGGAGCGGGAGCGAGGGTAGGAAGCAGGAAATCGGGGTTGCAGAAATGTCGAAGCCCGATCCGGTGGATCGGGCTTCGTTCCAGGCCATCATGGCCTCAGCTCAAGGCTTGATGACGTTCGGCCAGGCGATCGGCACCGCCTTCGGTGATCAGGCCTTTGTCCTTCAGGCGATCATTACCACCTTCGGCGAGCGTCTGGCCCAAAGGTGTGCGGTCGCTGCCGTTTTCTGCCAGGGTCTGACCCAGTGGGGTGCGGTCGCTACCATTTTCTGCCAGGGTCTGACCCAATGGGGTACGGTCGCTACCGCCTTCTGCCAGGGTCTGGCCCAGAGGAGTACGGTCGCTGCCGTTTTCTGCCAGGGTCTGGCCCAGAGGAGTACGGTCGCTACCGTTTTCTGCCAGGGTTTGGCCCAGAGGGGTACGGTCGCTGCCGTTTTCTGCCAGGGTTTGACCCAGTGGGGTACGATCGCTGCCGCCTTCGGCAAGGGTCTGACCTTGTGGGGTGCGTTCGGAACCATCCGAGGCCAGGGTGTTCAGCGACTGGCTGACGGTGGCGTGGCTGGCCTGAGCTTGTGGGGCGGCCTGTTCACGGGCTGGCAAGGCATAGGCGTTGGCAGTCAGGACGGCAAGGGTAAGGCTGAGAAGTAATTGGCGTTTCATGATCGTTTGCTCCGTTGGAGGGCGATAAAGTGGGTACGGAGCTAATGTTACCCTTGCAAAATCGATATAAAAGTTCATAAGGACAATGTTAATAATCAACGGAATTGATTGTTCCGGGCGATGGCTCTAGATCGGGCCTTACAGCGTGTTACCCCTGCTCCGTACTGGGTATTTTCTACCCAGTCCTGCTTCATCCGAGGGCATGCCGGGGAACGAAAAACTGATGGATCGGTCAGCTTCGGCCCGCTTCGATTTTCCCGGCCGAGGGCTTTTTCCATTAAACCTTGCCCGGGTTTTGTCAGTCGTAAAGGTATATCGCGTCGCTTTTTGGACGTTCAGCCGTTATCAGGAGCCTCGTGCAATGACGCGCACTCGAAAAATCTTTCTCTGGACCGGTGCCTGCCTGGTCCTGCTGCTGGCGGTGCTGGTGGCGATCATCGCGTTCTTCGATTGGAACCGGATCAAGCCGCCGGTCAATGCCAAGGTTTCCGAAATCCTTCATCGCCCGTTCGCCATCAATGGCGACCTGTCGGTGCGTTGGCAGCGTGAGCCCGACGAAGGCGGTTGGCGCGCCTGGCTGCCCTGGCCCCACGTGATCGCCGAGGACCTGACACTGGGCAATCCGGACTGGTCGAAAAATCCGCAGATGGTCAGCCTCAAGCGTGTCGAACTGCGCCTTGCGCCGTTGCCATTATTGGTCCGGAAGGTGGTGATTCCGCGGATCGACCTGACCGAGCCGAATGCCAGTCTCGAACGGCTGGCCGATGGCCGCGCCAACTGGACGTTCCAGTTCGATCCCAAGGATCCCGACGAGCCGCCGTCCGCCTGGACGGTGGACATCGGCGCCATCGGCTTCGACAAGGGGCATGTCACCCTGGACGACAAGAGCCTCAAGACTCAGCTCGACCTGTTGATCGACCCGCTGGGCAAGCCGATTCCGTTCAGCGATATCGTCGGCGACAGCGCGGCGAAAAAGGCCCTGGAAAAGGGCTCGGCGCCACAGGACTATGCGTTCGCGCTGAAGGTCAAGGGCCAGTACCATGGCCAGAATCTCGCCGGGACCGGCAAGGTCGGCGGCCTGCTGGCGTTGCAGGACGCGGCCAGGCCGTTCCCGGTGCAGGCCGATGTGAAGATCGCCGACACCCGGATCGCCGTGGCCGGCACCCTGACCGATCCGCGCAACCTGGGGGCTCTGGACCTGCGCCTGAAGCTGGCCGGCAACAGCCTGGGCAATCTCTACCCGCTGATCGGGGTGACCCTGCCGGACTCGCCGGCCTACGAGACCGACGGCCACCTGATCGCCAGGCTGCATGAGCCGACCGGGGCGACCTTCCAGTATGAGCAGTTCAACGGCAAAATCGGTACCAGCGATATCCATGGAGACCTGTCCTACGCCGCCAGCCAGCCTCGGCCGAAACTCACCGGCGTGCTGGTCTCCAACCAGTTGCTGATGACCGACCTGGCGCCGCTGATCGGCGCGGATTCCAATGCCAAGCAGAAGGCCCGCGGCGGCGAAAGCAAGCAACCGGCGGACAAGGTGCTGCCGGTGGAAGAGTTCCGTACCGAGCGCTGGCGCGACATGGACGCCGATGTGGAATTCACCGGCAAGCGCATCGTCCACAGCGCCGAGCTGCCGTTCACCGACCTCTACACCCACCTGGTGCTCAACGATGGCGAGCTGAGCCTGGAGCCCCTGCGTTTCGGCGTGGCGGGCGGCAAGCTCGACGCACAGATCCGCCTCAATGGCCGCGCCACGCCGATGCAGGGGCGGGCGAAGCTGACCGCGCGCAACTTCAAGCTCAAGCAGTTGTTCCCCACCTTCGAGCCGATGAAGACCAGCTTCGGCGAGCTCAATGGCGATGCCGACATCAGCGGCACCGGCAACTCGGTGGCGCGCCTGTTGGGCGCCTCCAATGGCGACCTGAAGATGCTGGTCAACGATGGCGCCATCAGCCGTGGCCTGATGGAGATCGCCGGGCTCAACGTCGGCAACTACGTGGTGGGCAAGATCTTTGGTGACAAGGAGGTGAAGATCAACTGCGCGGCGGCCGACCTCGGCATCAAGAGCGGCCTGGCGACCACCCGGTTGTTCGTCTTCGACACCGAGAACGCGATCATCTACGTCGACGGCACGGCCAACTTTGCCAGCGAACAGCTGGATCTGAAGATCAGCCCCGAGTCCAAGGGTTTCCGGCTGCTGTCCCTGCGCTCGCCGTTGTACGTGCGTGGCAAGTTCATCAAGCCGGATGCCGGTGTGCAGGCGGTGCCGCTGTTGCTGCGCGGTGCCGGCATGGTTGCCCTGGGCGTGATCGCCGGGCCGGCGACCGGGTTGCTGGCGCTGGTGGCCCCGGGTGGCGATGTGCCGAACCAGTGCGCGCCGTTGCTGGAGCAGATGAAGTCGGGCAAGGCGCCGCGGACAGTCAGGAACTGATTTTGTAGCGAGGATTGCACAGGTTACCTGTAGGAGCAGGGCTTGCCCGCGAAACTTTTAGCGGCCTTGAAGGCCTATTCGCGGGCAAGCCACGCTCCTACAGGGGGCCGGGCAGTGCTCTACAGATCCTGCAGGATGTCCGCCATGTCATCGGCATGTTCTTCCTCCTGGGCTAGGATGTCCTCGAAGATCCGCCGCGTGGTCGGGTCCTGGTCGCCGATGAACTGGATGATCTCGCGGTAGCTGTCCACCGCGATCCGTTCGGCCACCAGGTCCTCGTAGACCATTTCCTTGAGGGTCTTGCCGGCCACGTACTGGGCATGGGACTGCTGGGACAGCAGGTCCGGGTTGAACTCCGGCTCGCCGCCCAGTTGCACGATGCGCTCGGCCAGCCGGTCGGCGTGGGCCATTTCCTGGTTGGCGTGCTCGAGGAACTCGTCGGCAGCGACACTGGCCTTGAGCCCGGTGGCCATGAAGTAGTGGCGCTTGTAGCGCAGGATGCAGACCAGCTCGGTGGCCAGCGATTCGTTGAGCAGCCGCAGGATTTCGCTGCGGTCGGCCCCGTAGCCTTCGGTGACCGCGCCGTTCTCGACATTCTTGCGCGCACGTTCACGCAGGGTGGTTACATCGGACAAATGCATATCGCTCATCTCGATCTCCTGACTGATCCGGTTGGGGCGCCTCGCTCTGTTGGCGAGATCGCTACCCTGGGTGTGAGTGGCGCGAGAGCGAAAAAGTTTTATCCGATTGTTACGTAAAGGGCGGTCGAACGCAGGATGTCGCCGTGTTGTCATCTTCCATGCCGATGCTTTCGCCCCTGGCTCAGTGGCCTGTGCGGCTGATTCGCATACCCGACTCCGGGCCACTAGGCTCTCATTCGTAACCTGTCATGGATGCTCACTGATGTCGCAAGAACTCGCCACGCGTTATCCGCTGGTGCTGGTACCGGGCATGCTCGGGTTCGTCCGGCTGCTGTGGTTTCCCTACTGGTATGGCATCACCCCGGCCTTGCGCGCGGGCGGCGCAACGGTGTTCCCGGTCCGGGTTTCGCCGCTGCACTCCAATGAGGTGCGGGGCGAACAACTGCTGTCGCGGATCGAGCAGATCCGCCGCGAGACAGGGGCGGAAAAGGTCAACCTGATCGGTCACAGCCAGGGCGCGCTGACCGCGCGGTATGCGGCGGCCAAGCGGCCGGATTGGGCGGCCTCGGTGACCTCGGTAGCCGGGCCCAATCATGGCTCGGAACTGGCGGATCACTTCCTGCGTCACTACCCGCCGAGCAGTGCCCGTGGGCGCCTGCTGACCTTCGTGCTCTGCGCCGTCGCACGGCTGATGGGTTGGCTGGAAACCGGCTGTCGCGGCCCGGCGTTGCCCATGGATCTGAACGCCTCGCATCACTCGCTGACCAGCGAAGGTGTCGCCCTGTTCAATCGCCAGTACCCCCAGGGGTTGCCGGACAGCTGGGGTGGGCAGGGCGCGGAACGGGTCGATGGCGTGCATTACTACTCCTGGGCGGGGATCCTGCAGCCGGGCATCACCGATCGTGGGCGCAATCTGTTCGACGGCACCCACCGCAGTTGCCGGCTGTTCGCCAGGACCTTCATCCGCGAGGCCGGGCAGTGCGATGGCATGGTCGGACGCTACAGTTCGCACCTGGGGACGGTCATCGGCGACGACTATCCCCTCGATCACTTCGATATCGTCAACCAGTCACTGGGCCTGGTGGGCAAGGGCGCCGAGCCGATCCGGCTGTTTGTCGAGCATGCCCGGCGGCTCAAGGCTGCCGGGCTTTGACCTGGCGCAGCGCCGTGGTCCAGCGCTCGGAGAGGATCACCCCGCCCAGCGTCATGGCGCCGCCCAGCAGGTGATACAGCGCCAGTTGTTCACGCAGGACCCCGGCGGCGATCAGCGCGGTGAGCAGCGGCAGCAGGTTGAAGAACAGTACCGTGCGGCTCGGGCCCAGCCGGGCCACCGCCTTCATCCACAGCAGCGGTGCGAGCATCGAGGCCAGCAGGCAGGCGTACAGCACCAGGCCGGCGTTGTGCAGGTTCGGGCCGACCTTGGGCGACAGCAGGTACAGCGGCAACAGCGCGACCACCGCCACCAGAATCTGCAGGTAGAGCAACTGCAACGGTGGCAGGCGCAACTGCCACTTTTTCAGCAGGGTGCTGTAGACCGCATAGGCCAGGGTCGCGCCGAGCATCATGGCGTCGCCCAGGTTCAGGCCATGGGTCAGCAACGAGGCGAGGTCGCCCGCCGAGACCACCACCAGCACCCCGATGAAGGACAGCGCCGCGCCGGACAGTGCGCCGGCGGTCAGGCGCTGGCCGAGGCTGACGATCGCCAGGGCCAGCGACATCAACGGCATCAGCGACAGGATGATGCCCATGTTGGTCGCCGTGGTCAGGGTCGCTGCGTAGTAGGCCAGGCTCTGGTAGGCGACCATGCCGAGCACGCCGAGGGCGACGATCCTGCCCAGGTGCGGGCGGATCGCCGCGCGGTTGGCGATGACCGGGCGCAGCAGGAAGGGGGTGAACAGCAGTGCCGCCAGCAGCCAGCGGTAAAAGCCGATTTCCGCCGGGAAGATCGCCCCGACGGCCATTTTGTTGACGACGGTGTTGCCGGCCCAGATGAGGATGGCCAGCAGGGGAAACGCGTATTGCATGGGAGTTGAGACCGCAAGGACAGGATGAGGCGAATTATCCGTTTGTCCGAATCAAGACTTATACTTCAATCCGGTCAATCGGCGTCGGAATCCGGACAGCATGCGCAAGATCCCCATCGAGATCCCTTCTTTCCCTGATTTGCCGGCACCGGTGTATTTTCGCTATGCCGAATTCGGTCCTGGCAGTCATGCGGCCAGCCACCGTCATCGCTGGGGCTCGCTGGACTACGTGTCCCATGGCGTCATCCATTACGAAGTGGCCGGCCGGCGCTTCATGTCGCCATCGCGCTATGCCCTGTGGATTCCGCCCGGCACCGAGCACAGTGCCTACAACACCCAGGCAATCGTCTACCGCTCGGTCTATGTGGCCGAGGAGCACTGCCGTGGCATGCCCGAGGTGGCGAGCACCCTGGCCATCAGCGACATCCTCAAGGCGATCCTCGGCGATTTCGCCCGGCGCGACGTGAAGATCCCCTGTGATCCTGCCGATATCCGCCTGGCCCAGGTGCTGGTGGACCAGCTGCACCTGGCCAAGGTCCACAGCTCCTACCTGCCGTACTCCGACGACCCGGGCCTGCTCAGCGTGCTCGAAGGATTGCAGGACGACCCGGCGGACAACCGCTCGCTGGCGCAATGGGCGGCCGGCCTGCATGTCAGCGAGCGGACCCTGGCGCGCCTGTTCGTGCGTGAACTGGGGGTGAGTTTTGGCGAGTGGCGCCAGCGCCTGCGGTTCGTCTGTTCGGTTCAGGCCCTGGAAGGCGGTCGCAGCGTCCAGGAGATCGCCTTCGACATGGGCTACAGCACCGCTTCGGCCTTCATTGCCATGTTCCAGCGCCAGGCCGGCTGTACACCGGAGCAGTACCGACGCCAGTCACGGCTGCCTTGAGCAGGGGGGGCTGGCCGCTGGAGGTGTAACAGGGTTTGTCTACACTTCTTCGGGAGCCGTGCCCATCGGTGCGGCAACCAGGAGAAAACTCCATGAACATGCTGCGTATCCCTTTGTTGCTGGCTGGCCTGTTGCTGTGCTCCCAGGGCTTTGCCGCCACTGCTGCCCAACAGGCCCAGCAGGACAAGATGAAAACCTGCAATGCCGAAGCCACCACCAAGGCCCTCAAGGGCGATGAACGCAAAGCCTTCATGAGCAACTGCCTGAAGGCCCAACCGGCCAAGGCGATGACCCAGCAGGACAAGATGAAGACCTGCAATGCCGACGCCACCGCCAAGGCGCTCAAGGGCGACGAGCGCAAGACCTTCATGAGCACCTGCCTGAAGAAGTAGCCCGGGCCGACAGGACCTCCAGGGTGGCAGTTGGAGGTCTTCGGCGGTCGAGTTGGGTCGCGGGGGAGTTTGTATCGTCGCGTGTACGTCCCCCTGGTTCTGTCACATGAACGCTGGCAGACTGCCAATCCCTTGGCTCTCTTTACGTTTTGAGGCTGTATGTCGGCGTTTCCCCAGCGTTATGTAGTCTTGGCCAGTTTGATCATCGTCTGCGGCAGCCTGCTGCTGGTCCTGCCGCTGCGGCTGCTGCCGAGCCTGTTGGCCGGCCTGCTGGTGTTCGAACTGGTGAACATGCTTACGCCCAAGCTCGAACACCTGATTGCCGGGCGCCGCGCGCGCTGGCTGGCGGTCGTGCTGCTGGGTACCCTGATCGTCAGCGTGCTGGCGCTGATCTTTGCCGGGGCCATCAGCTTCCTGCTGCACGAGGCGGAAAATCCCGGCGCTTCCCTGGGCAAGTTCATGCAGGTGGTGGACAAGGCCCGCGGACAGTTGCCACCGTTCATCGATGCCTACCTGCCGGCCAGCGCGGCGGAATTCCAGGTGGCCATCGGCGAATGGCTCAAGCGTCACCTGAGCGAGTTGCAACTGGTGGGCAAGGATGCGGCGCACATGTTCGTGACGTTGCTGATCGGCATGGTGCTGGGGGCGATCGTCGCGCTGCAGCATGTGCCCGATGCCAGCCAGCGCAAACCGCTGGCGGCGGCGTTGTTCGACCGCCTGCGCCTGCTGGTGCAGGCGTTTCGCAATATCGTCTTCGCCCAGATCAAGATCTCGGCGCTCAATACCGCGTTCACCGCCGTGTTCCTCGCGGTGATCCTGCCGCTGTGCGGGATCAAGCTGCCGCTGACCAAGACGCTGATCGTGCTGACCTTCCTGCTGGGGCTGCTGCCGGTCATCGGCAACCTGATGTCCAACACCCTGATCACCATCGTCGCCCTGTCGCTGTCGATCTGGGTCGCGGCGGCGGCGCTGGGTTACCTGATCTTCATCCACAAGCTGGAATACTTCCTCAACGCGCGGATCGTCGGCGGGCAGATCAGTGCCAAGTCCTGGGAACTGCTGATGGCGATGCTGGTGTTCGAGGCGGCGTTCGGCCTGCCCGGGGTGGTGGCGGGGCCGATCTACTACGCGTACCTCAAGAGCGAGTTGAAGCGGGCGGAGCTGGTCTGACTGGCGCAGTCGTGCTGCAGGACTTATAGGCGCTGGCGCCGCGGCGACCCGGCTTGCCCGCGAAGCATTTGACGATTCCGGCATCGCTTTCGCAGGCAAGCCTTGCTCCTACAAGGTGTCGCAGTTCGTTGGGTTCGTGTTCCTGATCCGCGGGCGCAGGATCAGCCGTAGCGCTTCTGCGCGTCGATCGCCAGGCCGCTGCCGATGCTGCCGAAGATGTTCCCTTCGACGTGCCGGGCGTTCGGCAGCATGGCCGCGACGCTTTGGCGCAGCGCCGGGATGCCGCTTGAACCGCCGGTGAAGAACACCGTGTCGACCTGCTCGACGGATACACAGGCGGTGCCGAGGATCTGCGTGACGCTCTGGCGAATCCGTTCCAGCAGGTTGTCGATCGACGACTCGAACAGCGCGCGGCTCAGGTCGACGCTCAGGCCGGCCTCGATGCGGTCCAGTGGCACATGCCGGTTCTCGGCATGGGTCAGCTGGATCTTGGTTTCCTCGACTTCCATCGCCAGCCAGTGTCCGGCGCGCTGTTCGATCAGCTTGAACAGACGGTCGATGCCCACGGTGTCCTCGATGTCGTAGCGCATGCTGCCCAGGGCCAGCTGGGACTTCTGCGAGTACACCGAGTTGATGGTGTGCCAGGTCGCCAGGTTCATGTGGTGGCTGGTGGGCATGTAGGCGCCGCTCTTCATCCGGCTGCCGTAGCCGAACAGCGGCATCACGCCCTGCAGGCTCAACTGCTTGTCGAAGTCGGTACCGCCGACGTGCACGCCGCCGGTGGCGAGGATGTCTTCATGACGCTCGTCCAGGCCGCGACGCTGCGGCGACAGGCGCACCAGCGAGAAGTCCGAGGTACCGCCGCCGATGTCGACGATCAGCACCAGTTCCTCGCGCTCGATGCTCGACTCGTAGTCGAAGGCCGCGGCAATCGGTTCGTACTGGAAGGACACCTCCTTGAAGCCGATCTTCTTCGCCACTTCCACCAGGGTGTCCTCGGCTTCCTGATCGGCAACCGGGTCGTCATCGACGAAAAACACCGGGCGGCCCAGCACCACCTGCTCGAACTCCCGACCGGCGGTCGCTTCCAGGCGGCCCTTCAACTGACCGATGAACATCCCGAGCAGGTCCTTGAACGGCAGGGCGGTGCCCAGCACGCTGGTGTCGTGCTTGATCAGCTTGGAGCCCAGCAGGCTCTTGAGCGAGCGCATCAGGCGGCCTTCGTAACCTTCCAGATACTCGTGCAGGGCCAGCCGGCCGTAGACCGGGCGGCGTTCCTCGATATTGAAGAAGACCACCGAAGGCAGGGTGATCTTGTCGTCCTCCAGTGCGATCAGCGTTTCCATGCCGGGGCGCAGCCAGCCGACAGTGGAGTTGGACGTGCCGAAGTCGATGCCGCAGGCACGGGCCGCAGAGGCGTCTTTCATGTCTTTCGAGTTCCGGTGAAAAAACGGCCGCGCAGTGTATGCCAGTCGAGCGCGGAATCGAAGGCCGGTTATCCACTCAATCGTGCATGGATGACTTGAAAGGTGCGCCATTGCACCCAAACTTGCTGTCACTGGTTCGTGTTGTGTATCGGCGATGACAAGAAATCGCCGGCACGGCCGATAAACTTCTGACGCCCCGCCCAGTCACAGCCTTGAGATCGCGAAGGCGCATGCTGTGTCCTGCCGAGCGGCGCGATATCGATAATGCAGGGTGATCCCTAGATGGACTTCAAAGACTACTACAAGATCCTGGGTGTCGAGCCGACGGCGGATGACAAGGCGATCAAGGCCGCGTACCGCAAGCTGGCGCGCAAGTACCACCCGGATGTCAGCAAGGAAAAGGACGCCGAGGCCAAGTTCAAGGACGCCTCGGAAGCCTACGAAGCGCTGAAAAGCGCCGACAAGCGCGCCGAGTACGATGAACTGCGCAAATACGGCCAGCACGGCCAGCCGTTCCAGGGCCCGCCTGGCTGGCAGGGGCGTGGTGGCAACGGTGGGTTTGGCGGCGGCGGTGACTTCTCGGACTTCTTCAGTTCGATCTTCGGCTCGCGCGGCGCCGGATTTGGTGGCGGACAATCAGGTCGCAGCGCCGGCCGGCGAGGACAAGACGTGGAAATGGAATTACCGATCTTCCTGGAAGAGAGCCTGTCGAACGAGTCGAAGAAGGTCACCTTCCAGGTGCCTCAGTACAACGCGGCCGGCCAGCATGTGAGCAACACCAGCAAGAGCCTGAACGTGAAGATTCCGGCCGGGGTGACCGACGGCGAACGCATCCGCCTCAAGGGCCAGGGCGCACCGGGTGTCGGCGGCGGGGCCAATGGCGATCTGTACCTGACCATCCGTTTCGCACCTCACCCCAAATTCGATGTCGAAGGTGAGAACCTGATCATCACGTTGCCGCTGGCACCGTGGGAGCTGGCGCTGGGGACCGAAGTGGCGGTACCGACCCTGACGGGTAAAATCAATCTGAAGGTGCCCGCCGGCAGCCAGAACGGCCAGCGCATGCGGGCCAAGGGCCATGGCCTGCTGAACAAGGCCGGGCAACGCGGTTATCTGTTCGTGCAACTCAAGGCGGTCATGCCCAGGCACAGCGACGACGCGGTGAAGGCGTTGTGGCAGGAACTGGCGAAGAAGGCCGCATTCGACCCGAGAGAACAATGGAGTAGTTGATCATGAGTCCTGCCCTGAGCGTTCAACTGGATATGCAAGCCTTCTGCGAGGCGTCCGACCTGCCGGTCGCCTGTGTGATCGAAATCGTCGAACACGGCATCCTCGAACCTCAGGGCCGCTCACCGGACGCCTGGCGTTTTCTCGACCATGAACTGCCGATTGCCCGGCGTGCGGCGAAGCTGCGCCAGGATCTGGAACTGGAGTGGCAGGGCGTCGCCCTGGCCCTGGAGCTGTTGGGCGAAGTCCGGCAATTGCGCGCGGAGAACCAGATGCTGCGCCAGCGGTTGCAGCGTTTCGTCCCCGACTGAGTCTTGTGGGGACGGTGGCCGGCCCGCCCGCTTGTTCGCGGCTGAGTCCGGCCCCACAAGTGCTCGCGCCGTGCATGAACCCTGCGAACGACGCTGACACGGTTATCCACGAACAGGCCCCGCTGAACGCGGAGCCTTGCCCGGCGGCCTCGTATCAGAAGAGGAAGTAGCGCTGCGCCATCGGCAGCACCTCCGCCGGCTCGCACCACAGCAGTACGCCATCGGCCTTGACCTGGTAGGTCTGCGGGTCGACCTCGATCTGCGGCAGATAGTCGTTGTGGATCAGGTCGGTCTTCTGCACGTCGCGACAGCCCTTGACCACGGCGATCCGCTTCTTCAACCCGAGCTTCTCGGGCAACCCCGCTTCCAGCGCCGCCTGGCTGATGAAGGTCAGGCTGGTGGCATGCCGCGAGCCGCCGAAGCTGGCGAACATCGGCCGGTAGTGCACCGGCTGAGGCGTCGGGATCGAGGCGTTGGCATCGCCCATCAGGCTGGCGGCAATCGCGCCGCCCTTGAGGATCAGCGTCGGCTTGATGCCGAAGAAGGCCGGGCGCCAGAGCACCAGGTCGGCCCACTTGCCCACTTCGATGGAACCGACCTCATGGCTGATGCCATGGGTGATCGCCGGGTTGATGGTGTACTTGGCGATGTAGCGCTTGACCCGGAAGTTGCTGTTGCCTTCACCGTCGCCCGGCAGCGGCCCGCGCTGTTTCCTCATCTTGTCGGCGGTCTGCCAGGTGCGGGTGATCACTTCGCCGACCCGGCCCATGGCCTGGCTGTCCGAACTGATCATCGAGAACGCGCCGAGGTCGTGCAGGATGTCCTCGGCGGCGATGGTCTCGCGACGGATGCGGCTCTCGGCGAAGGCCACGTCCTCGGCGATGCTGGGGTCGAGGTGGTGGCAGACCATCAGCATGTCCAGGTGCTCGTCGATGGTGTTGCGGGTGAACGGCCGGGTCGGGTTGGTCGAACTCGGCAGGACGTTGGCGAAGCCGCAGGCCTTGATGATGTCCGGCGCATGGCCACCACCGGCACCCTCGGTGTGATAGGTGTGGATGGTGCGGCCCTTGAACGCGCCCAGGGTGGTTTCGACGAAACCGGACTCGTTGAGGGTGTCGGTATGGATCGCCACCTGCACGTCGTACTGGTCGGCCACGCCCAGGCAATTGTCGATCGACGCCGGGGTGGTGCCCCAGTCCTCGTGGAGCTTGAGGCCGATGGCACCGGCCCTGACCTGTTCGACCAGCGGTTCCGGCAGGCTGGCGTTGCCCTTGCCGGTCAGGCCGATGTTCATCGGGAAGGCGTCGGCGGCCTGGAGCATGCGTGCCAGGTGCCAGGGCCCGGAGGTGCAGGTGGTGGCGTTGCTGCCGGTGGCCGGCCCGGTGCCGCCGCCGATCATGGTGGTGACGCCGCTCATCAGCGCCTCTTCGATCTGCTGCGGGCAGATGAAGTGGATGTGGGTGTCGATACCGCCGGCGGTGAGGATCATGCCCTCGCCGGCGATCACTTCGGTACTGGCACCGACGGCGATGGTCACGTCGGGCTGGATATCCGGGTTGCCGGCCTTGCCGATGGCGGCGATGCGTCCGTCCTTGAGGCCGACGTCGGCCTTGACGATGCCCCAGTGGTCGATGATCAGGGCGTTGGTGATCAGGGTGTCGACCACCTCGGCGGCGAGCAGTTGGCCCTGGCCCATGCCGTCGCGGATCACCTTGCCGCCGCCGAACTTCACTTCCTCACCGTAGGTGGTGAAGTCCTTCTCCACTTCGATCCACAGCTCGGTGTCCGCCAGGCGGACCTTGTCGCCGACGGTGGGGCCGAACATGTCGGCGTAGGCTTGTCGGGAAATCTTCATGTCGGTTCCTTGTCCAGATTGCCCATGACCCGGCCGGCAAAGCCGAACACGCGGCGCAGCCCGGCCAGTTCCACCAGTTCGACCTCGCGGCTTTGCCCCGGCTCGAAGCGCACCGCGGTGCCGGCCGGGATGTTCAGGCGCATGCCGCGGCTGGCGGCGCGGTCGAAGCTCAGGGCGTCGTTGGTTTCGAAGAAGTGGTAGTGGGAGCCGACCTGGATCGGTCGGTCGCCGCTGTTGGCCACGCTCAGACTGACGGTCCGGCGACCGGCATTGAGCTCGATGTCGCCAGGCTGGATCTGATATTCACCAGGAATCATTCGGGTCGTCCCAGAGTCTTGAAGTAAATGGCGGTCGGGTGATGCCGGCCGTCCGGTGTGGTGCAGTAATCCGGCAGTTCGCCCACCCGGGTGTAGCCGAGGGCGCGGTAGAAGGCTTCGGCATCGGAGCCGGCCTGGGTGTCGAGGTACAACAGGCCGCGCCGCTGTTCGCGGGCCGCCTGCTCCACGGCCTGCATCAACTGCTGGCCGAGACCATGGCGACGGGCCTCGCCCCGCACCAGCAGTTTCTGCACTTCGGCACGGTTCTGCCCGTTGGGCTTCTGGCACAACTGCAGTTGCACGCTGGCCAGCACCTGTTCGTTACGCACCACCACCCAGAGCAGCAGGCCGCCGTTGTCCAGGGCCGCCTGCACACCGTCGAAATAGGCACGCGCCTGGCGTGCATCGAGATCGGCCATGAAGCCTACGGAGGCACCGTGCTCCACGGCATCGAGCAACAATTCGATCAGCCCCTGGCGGTAATGCGCAAAGCTTTCGTGGGTCACGCGACGCAGCTGGGCAGCGTTCATCGGCTTACTCCTTGGCGATGGCGGGCGGCAGGGCGCCCGGGTTCAGGCACAGTTGCATGAAGGTCAGGTCCAGCCAGCGGCCGAACTTCACCCCCACCTGGGGCATCTGCCCGGTGGTGACGAAACCCAGGCGTTCATGCAGGCGAATGGAGGCGCTGTTACCACTCTCGATGGCGGCGACCATGATGTGCTTGCCGCCATGGCGGGCGCGTTCGATCAGCGCCGTCATCAGCCTGGGTCCCAGGCCGTTGCCGCGCTGGTCGTTGCGCACGTACACCGAGTGTTCGACGGTGTGGCGGAAGCCCTCGAAGGGCCGCCAGTCACCGAAGGAAGCGTAGCCGAGCACGCTGTCGGTACTGTCGACGATCACCAGGATCGGGTAGGCCTGGGCCTGGCGGGCGCTGAACCAGGCCTGGCGGTTGCCGAGGTCCACCGGTTGCTCGTTCCAGATCGCCGTGGTGTTGAGCACCGCGTCGTTGTAGATGTCGCGAATGGCCGGCAGGTCGGCATGCAGGGCATCGCGGATGACGTAGGACATGGGCGGCCTCAGACGATCGGCTGGTGGACGGTGACCAGCTTGGTACCGTCGGGGAAAGTCGCTTCGACCTGGATCTCCGGGATCATCTCCGGGATGCCTTCCATCACCTGTTCGCGGCTGAGCAGCGTGGTGCCGTAGTGCATCAGTTCGGCCACGGTCTGGCCGTCGCGGGCGCCTTCGAGCAGCGCGGCCGAGATGTAGGCCATGGCTTCCGGATAATTGAGTTTCACCCCGCGGGCAAGGCGTCGTTCGGCGACCAGGCCGGCGGTGAAAATCAGCAGTTTGTCTTTTTCGCGGGGAGTCAGGTCCATGGTTTACAGATCCGTTGGCAGGCAGTTGAAAAACGCAAGTCGTAGGGGCAGTTCATGTATTCCAGATCCTCGGCGGCACGGCCTCGCGGCCCAGCAGCGTCGGCCGTAGCAGCCGCCACAGCTCGATCAGCCAGGCCCGCGCATGCAGCGCCTGCCCGGCCAGGCAGCGGGCCACCAGCAGGCCGGGCAGTTGGCTGAGGTCGCCGCGCACCGGTGTCGGCAGGTGGCGGCAGCGTTCGAGCAGTTCGCTGTCGATGTCACCGGTGACCAGCAGGGTGGCGAAGACCGGTTGGCCGTCGAGCCCGATCGGCGAGTCCAGCAGGCCGTCGCTGCCGAGAATGCGCTGGCGTTCGTGCCAGAGCGGCCGCCCGTCGCGGCGGATGTCCAGGTGGGACTGGAAGTGGCCGAGGTCGAAGCGTTCGCCGCTGGCCGGGCGGCCGAGGGCAACCATGTCCCAGTAGAACAGCCGGGCATCGCCTTCCAGCTCGATCCGGGTGTCGAGCTCGGCCTGGGCCGCGCTGAACACGATGGTTTCCTGGGGCAGCCATTCCAGGGTGGCGCCAGCGCCGACCCGGAGCCTGATGCTCTGGTGGGCGGGCCCGCTGGCGCGATACCACTTGGCCGCGCCGGGGCTGGTCAACTGTGCCCAGGCGTCGCGTTCGACGTGGGCGCTGATGTCCAGCCGGTCGCCGCCGGCGATCCCGCCGGGCGGATGAACGATGATGTGCTGGCAGACTTCGGGGCCTTCGGCATACAGGTGTTTCTGTACCCGCAGCGGGCCCAGGTGACGGCGGCGGACCGGCCGTGTGGTGTCGCCGAAGCGGGCGTAACCCAGCTCCAGCTCGGCGTGCCAGCTGGGTGTGAACAGGGCGTTGGTGGCAGATGAGGTCATGATGATCGATTATTGTCCGGACGCTACAGGTTAGATCGTAACCAACCCGCGTACACCCTCGGCTTCCATATTTTCTCCGCGGCCCTGCTGGATGATCTCGCCCCGGGACATCACCAGGTACTGGTCGGCCAGCTCGGCGGCGAAGTCGTAGAACTGCTCCACCAGCAGGATCGCCATGTCGCCGCGGGCCGCCAGTTTGCGGATCACCGCACCGATTTCCTTGATGACCGAAGGCTGGATGCCCTCGGTCGGTTCATCGAGGATTAGCAGCCGCGGACGACTGGCCAGCGCCCGGCCGATCGCCAGCTGTTGCTGCTGACCGCCGGAGAGGTCGCCACCGCGCCGATGCTTCATCTGCTGCAGGACCGGGAACAGCTCGTAAATGAACGCGGGGACTTCCCGGGCCTGCGAGGCGGGAAAGCGCGACAGGCCCATCAGCAGGTTTTCCTCGACGGTCAGCCGGCCGAAGATCTCCCGGCCCTGGGGCACATAGGCGATCCCGGCGTGCACCCGCTGGTGCGGCTTGAACCCGGTAATGGCGCTGCCCTCCCAGTTGACGCTGCCTTCGCGGGTGGGCAGCAGGCCCATCAGGCATTTGAGCAGGGTGGTCTTGCCCACGCCGTTGCGCCCGAGCAGGCAGGTGATCTCACCGACTTTCACATCGAACGACAGGCCGCGCAGGATGTGGCTACCGCCGTAGTATTGGTGCAGCTTGTCGACTTGCAGCATGCTCAGTTTCCCCACTCTGTCTTGTCTTGCATCGCCCCTTGTAGGAGCGTGGCTTGCCCGCGAAGCTTTTAGCGATCGTCAGGACGCCTTCGCGGGCAAGCCCGGCTCCTACAGGGGCGCGTCGTTTCAGCGGCCGAGGTAGACCTCGATGACGCGCTCGTTTTCCTGTACCTGCGCCAGCGAGCCTTCGGCCAGCACGCTGCCCTGGTGCAACACGGTCACGTGGTCGGCGATCGCGCCGACGAAGCCCATGTCGTGTTCCACCACCATCAGCGAATGCTTGCCGGCCAGGCTCTTGAACAGCTCGGCGGTGAACTCGGTCTCGGCGTCGGTCATGCCGGCCACCGGTTCGTCGAGCAGCAGCAATTGCGGGTCCTGCATCAGCAGCATGCCGATCTCCAGGAACTGCTTCTGGCCGTGGGACAACAGACCTGCGGGGCGATTGACCGAGGCCGTCAGGCGGATGGTCTCCAGTACCTCGGCGATGCGGTCCTTCTGCTCGCCCGTCAGGCGTGCGCGCAGGCTGGCCCACACCGACTTGTCGGTCTTCTGCGCCAGCTCGAGGTTTTCGAACACGCTCAGGGCTTCGAACACCGTGGGTTTCTGGAACTTGCGGCCGATCCCGGCCTGGGCGATCTGCACTTCGCTCATCTGCGTCAGGTCCAGGGTTTCGCCGAACCAGGCCTTGCCCAGGCCGGGCCGGGTCTTGCCGGTGATCACGTCCATCAGGGTGGTCTTGCCGGCCCCGTTGGGGCCGATGATGCAGCGCAGCTCGCCGACGCCGATGTACAGGTTGAGGTCGTTCAGCGCCTTGAAACCATCGAAGCTGACACTGATGCCCTCCAGGGTCAGGATGGTTCCATGGCGGGTATCGAGCCCCTTGCCGGCGGCCTGGCCGAGGCCGATGGCATCGCGGCCGGCGCCGGCATCGCGGTTGGCGTCGAATACGGGCTCGAGCATGAACTCGGCGGTCGGTGTGATTCTCATGCTTCGCCCCTTTTCTTCAGCAGGCCGATCACGCCCTTGGGCAGGTACAGGGTGACGACGATGAACAGTGCGCCGAGGAAGAACAGCCAGTATTCCGGGAAGGCCACGGTGAACCAGCTCTTCATGCCATTGACCAGGCCGGCGCCGAGCAGCGGGCCGACCAGCGTGCCGCGGCCGCCGAGGGCGACCCAGACGGCAGCCTCGATGGAGTTGGTCGGCGACATTTCGCTGGGGTTGATGATCCCCACCTGGGGCACGTACAGCGCCCCGGCCAGGCCGCACAGCACCGCGCTCAGGACCCAGACGAACAGCTTGAAGCCGCGTGGGTCGTAGCCGCAGAACATCAGCCGGTTCTCCGCGTCGCGCAGGGCGGTCAGCACCCGGCCGAACTTGCTGCGCGCCAGCCGCCAGCCGCTGTACAGGCTGGCCAGCAACAGCAGCACGGTGGCCAGGAACAGCGCGGCACGGGTGCCCGGCTCGGTGATGCCGAAGCCGAGGATGCTGCGGAAGTTGGTGAAGCCGTTGTTGCCGCCGAAACCGGTCTCGTTGCGAAAGAACAGCAGCATCGCGGCGAAGGTCAGGGCCTGGGTCATGATCGAGAAATACACGCCCTTGATCCGCGAGCGGAAGGCGAAGAAACCGAACACCAGCGCCAACAGTCCCGGCGCCAGCACCACCAGGCACAGGGCCCAGAGGAAATGTTCGGTGCCGACCCAGTACCACGGCAGTTCGCTCCACGACAGGAAGGTCATGAACGCCGGCAACTGGTCGCCGGAGGCTTCGCGCATCAGGTACATGCCCATGGCGTAGCCGCCCAGGGCGAAGAACAGGCCGTGGCCCAGGGACAGCAGCCCGGCATAGCCCCAGACCAGGTCGAGGGCGAGGGCGACGATGGCGTAGCAGAGGATCTTGCCCACCAGGGTCAGGGTATAGGCCGAGACCTGCAGCGGGTTCTGCGCCGGCAGCAGCGAGAGCAGCGGCAGGGCCAGCAGCAGGGCCAGGAGCAGGCCGCCGACGGCGATCGTCAGGCGTGGGCCGGCCTTTTGGGTGGCGCTCAACAGCAGGGGCTGGTTCATCAGTCGATCACCCGTCCTTTCAGTGCGAAGAGCCCTTGCGGACGTTTCTGGATAAACAGAATGATCAGCGCGAGGATCAGGATCTTGCCCAGTACCGCGCCGATCTGCGGTTCGAGGATCTTGTTGGCGATCCCCAGGCCGAACGCGGCGGTGACGCTGCCGGCCAACTGGCCGACGCCGCCGAGCACCACCACTAGGAACGAGTCGATGATGTAGCTCTGGCCGAGGTCGGGACCGACGTTGCCGATCTGGCTCAGGGCCACGCCGCCGAGTCCGGCGATCCCCGAGCCGAGGCCGAAGGCGAGCATGTCGACGCGGCCGGTGGGTACGCCGCAGCAGGCGGCCATGTTGCGGTTCTGGGTCACGGCGCGCACGTTCAGGCCGAGGCGGGTGCGGTTCAGCAGCAGCCAGGTCAGCGCCACCACGAACAGGGCGAAGGCGATGATCACCAGGCGGCTGTAGGGCAGCACGAGGTTGGGCAGGACCTGGATACCACCGGACAGCCAGCTCGGGTTGGCGACCTCGACGTTCTGCGCGCCGAACAGCAGGCGCACCAGTTGGATCAGCATCAGGCTGATGCCCCAGGTGGCGAGCAGGGTCTCCAGTGGCCGGCCGTAGAGGTGGCGGATCACCGTGCGCTCCAGGGCCATGCCGATGGCGGCGGTGACGAAGAACGCCACCGGCAGGGCCACCAGCGGATAGTAGTCGAGGGCCTGGGGCATGAGGCGCTGGAACAGCAGTTGCACGCCGTAGGTGGCGTAGGCACCGAGCATCAGCATCTCGCCGTGGGCCATGTTGATCACCCCGAGCAGGCCGAAGGTGATGGCCAGGCCGAGGGCCGCCAGCAGCAGGATCGAGCCCAGGGACATGCCGCTGAAGGCCTGGCCGAGCAGTTCGCCGACCATCAGCTTGCGCTTGACCTGGGCCAGGCTGGTCTCGGCGGCGGTGTGCACGCCGGCATCCGACTCCACGCCGGGTTGCAGCAGGTCTTCGAGGCGGGTGCGGGCCAGGGGATCGCCGCTCTCGCCGAGCAGGCGCACCGCGGCCAGGCGGATGCCGGGGTTGGGGTCGACCAGTTGCAGGTTGGCCAGGGCCAGGCTCAGGGCGGCATGCACGTCGGGGTTGGTTTCCCCGGCCAGTTGCCTGTCGAGGAAGGGAAGCTGTGCCGGTTTGGCGCTTTTCTGCAGTTGCAGGGCGGCGGCGAGGCGCACCTTGGCATCGGCGGCGAGCAGTTGCTGGGCGGCGACCGCGGTGTCGATCAGGCCGCGCAGGCGGTTGTTCAGGCGTACCGGTTGGGCCGGCGCGCCGTCGACGCTGATCTCGCCCTGTTGCAGGCTGGCGATCAACTCGATACGGGCCGGGTCCGGCTGGGCGGCCCAGCTTTCCAGCAGCCTGGCCTGTTGGGTCGGGTTGGCCGCGATGAAGTCGCTGGCATCGCTGGCTTGAGCGGTCATGGGCAGCGCCAGGAGTGCGGTGAGGATCAGGCGACGAAGGGCAGTGGGCATAACGAGGTCCTTGAAAACGCACGTACACCGTGGGAGCCGGCTTGCCGGCGAAGCGTAAGGGCGACGCGGTGTGTCAGGTGCATCGCGTCATCGTTCTTCGCGGCGGTTCGGCGCCGCGACAAGCCCGCTCCCACAGGGTGTGGATCGGGCCTGGACAGCTGTTCCAGGCCCGATGACTCAGTTGCTCTTCACCGCATAGTCCGGCTTCTTGTCGTTGCCCGGAATGAACGGGCTCCAGGGCTGGGCACGGATCGGCCCTTCGGTCTGCCAGACCACGTTGAACTGACCGTCCGGCTGGATCTCGCCGATCATCACCGGCTTGTGCAGGTGGTGGTTGGTCTTGTCCATGGTCAGGGTGTAGCCCGACGGTGCGGCGAAGGTCTGCCCGGCGAGGGCTTCGCGGACCTTGTCGACATCGGTGGATTTGGCTTTTTCCACCGCCTGGGCCCACATGTGGATGCCGACGTAGGTGGCTTCCATCGGGTCGTTGGTCACCGCCTTGTCGGCGCCCGGCAGGTTTTTCTTCTTGGCATAGGCCTTCCAGTCGGCGACGAACTTCTGGTTCACCGGGTTGTTCACCGACTCGAAGTAGTTCCAGGCGGCGAGGTTGCCCACCAGTGGCTTGGTGTCGATGCCACGCAGTTCTTCCTCGCCGACGGAGAAGGCCACCACCGGTACGTCGGTGGCCTTCAGGCCCTGGTTCGCCAGTTCCTTGTAGAACGGTACGTTGGAGTCGCCGTTGACGGTGGAGATGACCGCGGTCTTGCCGCCGGCGGAGAATTTCTTGATGTTGGCGACAATGGTCTGGTAGTCGGCATGGCCGAACGGGGTGTAGACCTCTTCGATATCCTTGTCCGCCACGCCCTTGGAATGCAGGAACGCGCGCAGGATCTTGTTGGTGGTGCGCGGGTAGACGTAGTCGGTACCGAGCAGGAAGAAGCGCTTGGCGCTGCCGCCATCCTCGCTCATCAGGTATTCCACCGCCGGGATCGCCTGCTGGTTTGGCGCGGCGCCGGTGTAGAAGACGTTTGGCGACATTTCTTCGCCTTCGTATTGCACCGGGTAGAACAGCAGACCATTGAGTTCCTCGAATACGGGCAGCACCGATTTGCGCGATACCGAGGTCCAGCAGCCGAACACCACCGCGACCTTGTCCTGGGTCAGCAACTGGCGGCTCTTCTCGGCGAACAGCGGCCAGTTGGAGGCCGGGTCGACCACCACCGGCTCGAGCATCTTGCCGTTGACCCCGCCTTTGGCGTTGATCTCGTCGATGGTCATCAGCGCCATGTCCTTGAGCGAAGTCTCGGAGATCGCCATGGTGCCGGAAAGCGAATGCAGGATGCCGACCTTGATGGTCTCGGCGGCCTCGACGGTCCAGGTCAGGCCCATGGCGGCAATCGATGCCGTCAGGGTAAAAGCCTTGATCAAACTACGACGCTTCATGTTGCGATCTCCAGGGTCTCAATTTTTTTTGGGGTTGGCAGATGCAGATGCTGAAGAGGGTTTTGCAAGGGGTGTGCCGAGTTCGCGGAGGGCCGCAACAGCGCGCTTTGCCCGGTAGCTGGTCTGAACAGTCGCACCAAGCGGGGGCGGCGTGAGCTGCGCGGTGCGCCGGGAGCGCCAGATTGGTGCTCTGCGGGAGCGGGCTTGCCTGCGAAGCTGTCAGCCGTATCGCGGGCCCCGGCGGTTCGGTGCCCCGGCAAGCCCGCTCCCCACAGGATGGAGTAGCGCCCTTACCGGCGCCGCATCAGGCCGATGAAAAACAGGCCGCCGATGGCCGCGGTGGCTACGCCGATCGGCAGGTCCTCCGGGGCGATGAGGGTGCGTGCGGCGACATCGACCCAGATGAGGAACAGGCTGCCGAGCAGCGCCGACACCGGCAGCAGCCTGCGGTGTTCCGCGCCCACCAGGTAGCGGGCGATGTGCGGCACCATGAGCCCGACGAAGCCGATCGAACCGCTGATGGAAACCAGCACGCCGGTCATCAGCGAAGCGATCAGGAACACCTTGAGGCGCACATGGCGTGCGCTCAGGCCGAGGGTCACGGCGGTCTGTTCGCCGGCCATCAGCGCGTTCAGCGACCGCGCCATGCCGAGCAGCAGGAGCAGCCCGCAGAGCACGCTCAGCATCGGCACCAGCAGCAACTCCCAGCGCGCCAGGCCGAGGCCGCCGAGCATCCAGAACATCACCGCGGAACTGGCCCGGTGGTCGCCGAGAAACAGCAGCAGATTGGCCAGCGCCATCATCACGAAGGACACCGCCACCCCGCACAGCAGCAGGCGCTCGCTGTCCAGCCGGCCATTGCGACTGGCGATGCCCAGCACCAGCAGCATGCTGCCCAGGGCGCCGATGAAGGCGGCGATGGGCAGGCTCAGCAGGCCGGCAATTTCACCGACATGCAGCACCACGATCACCGCACCGAGGGTGGCCCCGGATGTCACGCCGAGCAGGTGCGGGTCGGCCAGCGGGTTGCGGGTCACCGCCTGCAGCACCGCGCCGATCAGCGCCAGGCCGGCACCGACCAGGGCCCCCAGCAGCATGCGCGGGACGCGGATCAGCCAGACGATATGGTCCTGGCCGGGGCTCCAGTCCGGTGTGCCGCTGCCCAACAGCTTGTACGCCAGGATGCGCCACACCAGGTCCACCGGCAGCCGCGCCGGACCGGAGCCCAGCGACACCACGCAGGACACCAGCAGCAGTGCGCTGAGCACGACCAGCAGCAGGGTATAGCGACGGCTCATCATCGTGGATGGAACGCCTTGGCCAGGGTTTCGATGGCGTGGACGTTATCGATGCCCGGTGTCGCCTCGACATAGGGGATGACCACGAAGCGTTTATTGCGGATCGCCTCCACCGACTGCAGGGCCGGGTTGCTCTCCAGGAAGTGCTGCTTCTGCTCGGCGGTGATTTCGCTGTAGTCGACGATGACGATCACCTGTGGGTTCTTCTCCACCACGCTTTCCCAGTTCACCCGGGTCCAGCTCGCCTCGACGTCATCCAGCACATTGCGCCCGCCGGCCGCCTCGATCAGTGCCTGGGGCATGGCCAGGCGACCGGAGGTCATGGCACGGTCTTCGCCGCTGTCGTAGAGGAAGACCCGCGGCCGGTCGGCCGGCAGGTCTTTCTGCACGTCGGCGACGCGGGCCTGCATCTGCGCGATCAGCGCTTCGGCGCGGTCCTGCACGTCGAAGATCCGTCCGAGGTTGCGCAGGTCGTTGTAGGTGTCGTCGAGGCTGGCGGCCGGACGCTTCATCACGAAGGCGCAGGACTCGGTCAGCTCGTAGACGTTGATGCCCAGCGGCGCCAGGGTTTGTGGCGTAAGGTCGCCACCGACGCGCATGCCGTAGTCCCAGCCGGCGAAGAAAAAGTCGACGTTGGCGTTGAGCAGGGTCTCCACCGACGGGTACTTGGCCGCCAGCTCGGGCAGGCCGTCGAGGCTCCTGGCCATTTCCGGGGTGACCGACTTCCAGCCGCTGATGCCGCTGTAGCCGACCATGCGCGACTTCAGGCCAAGGGCGAGCATCATCCGGGTCATGTTGATGTCGTGGCTGAGCGCATGGCGGGGGGCTTGCTGGAACGTCACCTCGCGGTTGCAACTGTGGATCGTCAACGGGTAGTGCGTCGATTCGGCCAGGCAGGCCGTCGAGGCGAACAGGGAGCCGAGGCAGAGCGCCAGGCGCAGTCTCTTCATGGTTGGGTTATCCAGGTGATGCGTGGGTAGCCACCCAGCGGGTGGTTGTCGACCAGGGCTTCGACGCCGAACACCTCGCGTAGCAGGTCGGCGTTCAGCACCGCCTGCGGGGTACCGCTGGCGACGATGCGGCCGTGGTCGAGCACGTACAGCCGATCGCAGAAGGCGGCGGCCAGGTTGAGGTCGTGGATGCTGGCGAGGGTGCCGATGTTCAGGCGTCTGACCAGGGTCAGCAATTCCAGCTGGTAGCGTGGGTCGAGGTGATTGGTCGGTTCGTCGAGAATCAGCAGTTGCGGTTGCTGTGCCAGGGCGCGGGCGAGGATCACCCGCTGCTTTTCGCCACCGGAGAGGGTGGCGAAGGCGTGGTCCTCGAAGCCGAGCATGTTCACCGACTGCAGTGCCTGGTGAATCAGCTGGCGGTCGTGCCCGGTTTCGCCGTCGAACAGTTTCTTGTGCGGTGTGCGGCCCATGGCGACCACTTCCTCGACGGTCAGGCCGAAGGCATCGGGAAATTCCTGCAGGACCACGGCAATGCGCCGGGCGCACCAGCGTGGCGACTGCTGCCAGACGTTCCGGTGTTCGAGCAGGACCTCGCCGTTTTCCGGCTGGCTGAAGCGATAGGCGCACTTGAGCAGGCTGGTCTTGCCGCTGCCGTTGGGCCCGATCAGGCCGACGAACTCGCCCGCCGCCACCTGCAGGTGGGCGTCACGCAGTTGGAACCGGTGATGGCAGTGGCCCTGGTCCGGGGGTGTCCAGGCCAGGTTGGCGAGGGTCAGCGAGGTCATTGTCTGCTCTGTGGTCAAAAGGTGTAATCGGCCGTCACGAAGAGCGAGCGCGGCTGTCCCGGAATCCATTGCTGGCCGTCATTGTATTGGCTTTGTGCGTACTGGCGGTCGAACAGATTGTTCAATTGCAGCCCCAGGGTGGTATTGCGCAGGGCCTTCCACGACAGGTTCGCGTCGACCACGGTGTAGCTCGGCAGCTCGGTGCTGTTGGCCAGGTCGGCATAGCGGGCATCGACATACCGTACGCCGGCGCCGGCCTTCACATCGTCGCCGAGGGCCTTGCTCAACCACAGATTGGCGGTCCGCCGCGGCACATCCACCGGGCGCTGGCCGTCGCGGGAAACGTAGACACCCTCGACTTTCTGCTGGAAGTCGTCGTACTGCGCCCGAACGATCGCGGCATTGGCCTGCAACTGCCAGTCGTGGGCCAGTTGCAGGTCGAGGCTGGCCTCCAGGCCGTCAGAGGATTGCTGGCCGACCTGCAGCTTGTTCTGGGTATTGCCGGGGTCATCCGTCAACAGCTTCTTCTTGACGATGTGGTAGGCCGCCAGGGTCCACTCGCCGCGCTGGTCCCAGAACATCTGCTTGAGACCGACCTCGGTCTGCTTCGCGGTGGACAGGTCGTACTGCTGCTGGCTCGGGCTCAGGGAAATCAGGCCACCGACGCCGTCGGTGCTGGTGGAGTACTGGCCGTAGAGCGAGGTGTCGGCCGTCATGGCGTAGACCAGGCCGACCTTCCAGTTGCTGCCGACCAGGCTCTTGTCGCTGTCGCTGCCGTCGACCAGGTTGTCGCGATCGATGTGCACGAAGTCCCGGCGCACACCGGTCACCAGCGACCACTGCTCCGTCAGGTGAGTACGGTTTTCGGCAAACACCGAGAACTGCCGCGTGCTGCTCTTGAACTGCTCGCGGTAGGGGCTGGCACTGTCGAAGGCACCCGGTGTCGGGTGCTCGATGTCGATCGGCTGGCCGCTCGGCAGCAGGTCCTCGAACGGTGAGTTGCTGGAGAGCTTGAAGCGGATACGGTTGACGTCCACCCCGGCCAGGGTCTGGCTGTCGAGGCCGAACAGGCTGTGCCTAAAGGTGAAGGTCTGGCGATCGCCGAGCTGTTCCTGGTGGTGGCCGATGCCGAGGAAACCGCTCCTGAGCAACTGCTGGCTGGCGCGGTCGAAACTGTAGTTCTCGGCGTTCTGCCAGCGACGCCGGGCCTTGAGGTAATACAGCTCGTTGTTCGAGCTGACGCTGTCGGAGACCTGCCACTCGGTGGTCAGGCGTGTCCACTGGTCGTTGTAGTGCTGGGTGTCGTTGCCGACGTTGTAGTTCCGGTCGCGCAGATGGCCCTGGTAGCGGCCGTTGATCAGCGGTACGCCGAAATCGTTCATCGGCTGTTGGTCGCCGTAGTCATGGGCCAGGGTGAACACCAGGCTGTCATTGGCCTGCCAGCGCAGCGCGGCACTGACGAAGTCGCCGGCGGAGTCGCCGCGGTCGATCCAGCCGTGGCTGCGCAGGCGGTTGAGGTTGACCCGGTAGCTCAGGTTGTCGCTCAGCGAGCCGCCGCTGTCGAAGGCCTGCTGCTGGCTGTCGTAGGAACCATAGCCGAGGCGCAGGTGGTTCTCGATCCCGCCTTCGAACGGCTTCTTCGGGATGGTATTGATCACCGCGCCGGTCGCCCCTTCGCCATACAGCACCGAGGCCGGGCCGCGCAGTACGTCGACGCGTTCCACCGACCAGGTGTCCACCGGGAAGGTCACGGTGCCCATGCCGGTGTACATCCGGTTGCCGTCGTACAACTGCATCACCGAGCCCTGGCCGGTGAAGCCGCGGGCCTGCAACGAGGTGCCACCGTCGCCCGGCGTACCGGTGCGGCTGATTCCGGTGCTGCGCGAGACCGCATCCTGCACGCTGGCATCACCGCGTTCACGAATCCGTGCGCCGCTCAGGCTTTCGGTACTGGCCGGGGTTTCCAGGGCGCTGAGCCCCAGGCGCGAACCGGCGCTGGTCGGGGTTTTCAGGTCGATGCTGTCGGGGTCGACGGCAGGCGCGGTGATGGTGCCGGTGGGCAGGGTCAGCGTGGCATCCGCGTGGGCGTGGTTGAACGCCAGCAGGCAGAGGCCGGAGACGAAATACTTGTTCATCGGGGTAGTGAGTCGCTTTTTTTCGGAGAGTCCCGCGGCTTGTGGCCGCGGGCGGGAGCCTTGCGATATTGTTATAATATAACAATATGTGGTTGCAAGTGGATAGCCTCCGAAGTCTATAGATCCCTCTATTCCACGCATCTCACGTTCTTCAGGCTGAAGGTGAGGCCGGTTCATGTTGGCGGCCCAGGCGCGACAACAGCAGCCTGTCGAGCAGCCAGACCACGATCAGCGATGCCCCCACCAGCGGGAACAGCACCGCCAGTACCAGCATCACCAGCATCGCGCTCTTCCAGCGTGGCAGGTCGTGGCGCAGCGGTGGCACGCCGAGGCTGCCCTGCGGGCGACGCTTCCACCACATGACCAGGCCGCTGACCGAACCCAGCAGGATCATCAGGCAGATCAGCAGGATCACCAGTTGGTTGATCGGTCCGAACAGCTTGCCCTCGTGCAGCATCACGCCCATCTCGGTGGCCCGGGCGACGTTGCCGTATTGCTGCCAGCGCACGTCGGCCAGGACCGTGCCGGTGTACTGGTCGACATGCAGGGTCGCGTCGTTGCGCGGGTCGTCGGCGAACACGGCGATGGTGAAGACGCCCTCGGCGGTGGTCGGCAGGGTGATGCTGTAGCCGCGCTCGACCTGGCGCGCGGTGGCGATGTCGACCACCTGCTGCAGGGCGATGCCCGGTGCCGCCGGGCCGGCCGAGGCGCCGCCGTGATGCATGTGCTCGGCGTGGTCGCCGGACATCGGCATCGGCGTGTTTTCCATGGCCCAGGGCACGGTCTGGCGTGCAGCCGTGTTCAGGCTGCGGGCCTCGACGTCGGACTTGGGCATGTTGTTCCACATCGGGTCCGGAAACCTGTTCCAGACCTCGGCGTACTGCTTGCCCCAGAAGCCGGTCCAGGTCATGCCGCTGAGCAGCATCAACAGCAGCAGGATCGAGCCCCAGAACCCGCTGACCGCATGCAGGTCGCGCCACAGGACCCGGCCCCGGGCGTTCAGGCGCGGCCAGAGCACACCGCCCTGGGAACGGCCGCGCGGCCACCAGAGGTAGACCCCGGACACCACCAGCATCACGCCCCAGCCGGCGGCCAGTTCCACCAGGCGGTCGCCGACGGTGCCGATCATCAGTTCGCCGTGCAGGGCGCGGGCAACGGCCTGCAGGTTGAGCTTGGCGTCCTGTTCGCCGAGCACGTTGCCGCGGTAGGGATCGATGAACACGTTGAGTTCGCGGCCGTCCCGGATCACCACGAACTGCGCGCTGCGCCCGGCAGTGGCGGGCGGCAGGTACTGCTTGATCCGCGCCTGTGGATAAGTGGCCTGGACCCGCCGCATCTGCTCGTCGGCGCTGATCAGCTGATGGCCGGGCTCGACCTTGAGCAGGTGGCCGTACATCAGCGGGTCGAGCTGTGGCTTGAACAGGTAGATGATCCCGGTCAGCGCCAGCAGGATCATGAACGGGGCGACGAACAGCCCGGCGTAGAAATGCCAGCGCCAGGCCAGGTTGTAGAAAGAGATTTTCGGTTGGCTCATGGGAGCGCTCCGCAAGGTTTGATGATTCGGGTATTGGATATGTGGTTGTTTTTTGTAGGAGCAGGCAAGTCGGGTCGCCGCATCGCCTGCTCCTACAAAGTCGGTGGTGTTCTTTAGAAAGCCATGTCCACCTTGGTCCAGAAGGTCCGCCCCGGTTCGTTGATCGCCTGCGGGTCATTGGCCGGGTAGCCGAAGCCGGCATTACCCGCCAGGTTCAGGTGTTCGGCATAGGCCTTGTTGAACAGGTTGTCGACGCCCGTGCTGAGCTTCAGGTGTTTGTTGAGGCGGTACGCGCCGTTGAGGGAGAACACGCCGAAGCCGGCACTTTTGGAGAAATCCTTGCCGACCACGTTGCCCTTGTTCTGGTCGATGCGGTTCTGCGCCGCGACCACCCGCCACAAGGCGCCAGCACTCCAGTCGTCCTCGCTATAGGTCAGGCCGAAGCGGCTGTCGAGCGGCGGGATCTGCGGCAGGGCCTTGCCATCGCTGGTGTTCTTGCCCCAGGCATAGGCCAGGGTCGCGTCGGCCTTCCAGTTGGAGGTCAGTTGATAGGCCGCGCCGAGTTCGCCGCCCATGATCCGCGCATCGACGTTCTGTGCCTGGGAGGTCATGCCCATCATGCCAGGCTGGTAGTCGAACAGGATGAAGTCGCGCACCTGGCCGATGTAGCCCGAGGCCCAGGCTTCAAGGTCGGCGGTCTTGTATTGCACGCCGAAGTCCAGTTGCGTGGTCTTCTCCGGCTTGATCGCGTCGAAGGCATTGAGCGACCCGCCCGGGCCGCGGTTGGGCGAGAACAGCTCCCAGTAGTCGGGGAAGCGTTCGGCGTGGCCGAGGCCGGCGTAGAACGTGGCCGGTGTCTCGGCCAGGTCGTGCTCGTAGCGGACGAAGCCGCTGGGCAGGGTGTCGGCGCGGGTGTCGTCGGCGGTCGGATTGGCCCGCGCGCTCATGCCGGAGCCGAGGGTCTGCCGCAAGTCTCGGGCCGAGGCGCGGTCCAGTCGAGCACCACTGATCAGGCGATCGCGCTCGGCGGCGTACCAGGTCAGCTCGCCGAACACACCGTAGTTGTGGAAATCGGCGTCCCTGGTCCGAGGCAGGTCCTTGTAGGTGTCGATGCCCATGCTGCTGCGCTGGCGGTGCTCATTGGTCTGGGCGTCGAGGCCGCCGATCAGTTGCCAGTCGGCCCAGTGCCAGGTGGCCTTGATCCGCGCGCCCAGGGTGCGGCGGTCGACGTTGGAGGCCATGGGGCCGGCCATCATCCCGGTGCCGGACGGCTGGCGCAGGGTGTAGTTGTCCATCACATGGTCGGCGTAGTTGTAGTAGACCTGGGCTTCGAGCTTGTCGAGCACGTCGCCGATGTTCGATTTCTCGAAGCGCAGGCCGAGGCTTTCGCGCTTGAACTGTGCGCCGTCCATGCCGCGCCCGGCGTAGCGGGCCTCGCCGTCGCCCTTGCCGGCGGTGAGTTCCAGCAGGGTGTCGGCGTCCGGGGTCCAGCCGAGGGCGACGTCGCCGTTCCACTTGTCGTAGCGCGAGGGCACGGTGTCGTTGTGACCATCCTTGTAGTCATCTGCGTGGGCCTGGTTGCCGATCACCCGGATGTAGCCGAGCGGGCCGCCTGCGGCGGCATCCACCAGCTTGTCGAAACGGCCGTTGGAACCGGCGAGGACACTGGCGTTGATCCGGCTGCCGAGTTCGCCGAAGTGTTCCGGCTCGCGGTCGAACAGGATCGTCCCGGCGGAGGCGCCCGGGCCCCAGAGCACGGTTTGCGGGCCCTTGATCACGGTCAGCTTGTCGTAGGTTTCCGGCGAGATGTAGGAGGTCGGTGCATCCATCCGGCCCGGGCAGGCGCCGAGCATCATGCTGCCGTTGGTGAGGATGTTCAGGCGCGAGCCGAACATGCCGCGCAGCACCGGGTCGCCGTTGGTGCCGCCATTGCGCACCAGGGCGAAGCCGGGAATGGTCTTGAGGTAGTCGCCGCCATCGCTGGCCGGTACCGGCTGGCGCGGGTCCCTGGGGTTGGTGATGACCGTCAGCGGCGAGCTGGGCGCGACGGCGGTGATCACGGTCGGACTGATTTCCCGGGCGTGCTGGTCGTGGTCGTCTGCGGCATCGGCAGCGAACACCGTCGGTGCCAGCAGCGCTGCGCACATGAGTGCAGTGGTCTGGCGCAGGCTCAGGTGCAGCTCGTTCGGGACGAAAGGGTTTTTCGCCCGCGCAGCGCGCAGGCGAGTCTTTGCAGTGGACATAGGTGTTCCATCATTCAAGCGAATACAACACGGCCACCGCGCTGCGGTTACAGGGCGGTCAAGCCGGGTGAGAGATAGCTCGTTACCTGATGGAAGGCTGGCGGCGCGCGGGTGCGGGCGCCGGGGAAGATGCTCTGCCGGGCATGTCCCAGACGGGTTCGGGAGTCGACCGTGGGGACCGGTCGGGGGCCGTCGAGGGCGGCGAAGCTCAGGGTCTGCGGCAGTGCCGGGCAACTGAACAGCAGGCTGCAGTAGCCGCATTTTTCCCAGAGCGCATGGTGTTCGGCGCTATTGCCGTGGTGCTCGCTGGCGTCTTGCCCGGCCTGTGTGCCGTGGTGACCGGGCATGTCCATGTCCATGTTCATCGCCATCGACATGGCGTGCCGGTCCATCGGCATCGCCTGGGAAATCAGCGGACCGATGAAGATCATCAGCATGGCGAACAGGCTCAGCCAACTGCCGCGTACCTGGGTGCGGGAGTGGCTGGAGCTGCTGCGGCGAGTGCGCATGGCGTGCAACGGGGCCGAGGCTTACTGGGCGTGCATGTGCATCTTGTCCGGGGTCGCGGCAGGTGCCTGCTTCTGCACCGAGACCTCGACGGTGACAGCGCCGGCCTTCTCGAAGTGCAGGGTCAGCGGGAAATGCTGGCCGTCCTGCAGCAGGCTGCGGTCGCGCAGATCGAGCAGCATCACATGGTAGGCCATGGGCGCGAACCTGACCTCGCCCTTGGCGGGGATGGTCACGTCCGGCACCTGTTGCATCTTCATCAGGTTCGCCTGCATCACATGCTCGTGCAGTTCGGCCTTGCCGGCGATGGGGCTGTCGACGCCGGTCAGGCGGTCGGCCGTTGTCCCCTGGTTATGCAGCGTGAAATAGGCCGCGACCGTGGGCGCGTTGGGTGGCAGTTCCTGGGACCATGGGTGGTCGATCCGTAGGTCGCCAACCGTGAATTCGTGGGCATCGGCAAAACCGACGGGCAGCAGCAAGGCGGCCAGAAGCAGGGCATTCTTGAGCATGGGAGTTCTCCATAACGATTCGAAACGCAAAGGGTTGCGAGTGTGAATCAGGCCGCTGGAGAGGCTCGGGGATTGAGTGAGGGCCACTGTTGTCGCGGTGTTGGCGAGTCGACCGGGAGGGCCGCGTGCAGCGGGCCGCTTTCGGTCGGCGCAAGTGCCAGTTGCGGCACATGGCCGGGCAAGGCCACCAGTGGCGCGGAGCCGGAGCAACACCAGCAATGCTGCATGTTGGAGTGGTCATCGCCCGGGGGGCTTTCTGCTCCAGCTTACCGATGACGGTGGCAACCAGCTTGGTACCGCTGGCCGAGCAGAAACTGCCCCAGAGCAGCTGGTCGGTGGCGGAGCGATCCGCCGCTGGCGCCATGGCCCCGGAAATCGGCATGGCAAGCAGATTGAACAGCACTGCGAGGCAGGCGATCCAGGTAGCTGCGGCGAGCCGTTGTCGGGACATGGAAGGGTTTCCGTCGGATGTTTCAAACCGGTGGGTTATTTAGCCTGAACGTCCTGCATAAGTAAAAGCACGGGCTGCGGTGAAAGGTCGCAATACTTTGTAGGCTGTTTGCCGCAGGCGCTCCGGGAAAGCGTAGCAGCCCTGACGGGATGGCGAAGTCGGTCAACTCAGCGGAACGCTATGCACCTCGATGTTGACGCCCAGTGTGGTACGTATGACGGCGAAGATCGCGGCCAGGTTGTCCATGCTGGGATTGCCATTGGCCGAAAGCATCCGGTGCAGGCTCTTGCTCGGTTTGTCGGTTTCCCGGGCGAGGCCTTCGAAACCCACCGTGGCGTTGACCAGGTCGCGCAGGATGACCCGGGCCATTTCCGGCTCGCCATTGAGAAACAGGCTGGCGGCCTCGTCGAGCAGTGCCTCGGCGAATGCCGGGTCGCGTTGCGCGCGCTCGGCGATGGTCTGTTTGAAGCTGCGGCTCAGCGCCATGGGGTCTACCTCGTTTGCGGTTCTATGCGTCTGCGACGTTGGTATTCTTCAACCAACTGCCTGGCTTGCTGGATGTCTCTTTTCTGAGTCGACTTGTCGCCGCCGCCCAACAGGATGATCAGGCGCGTGCCTTCGCGTATCAGGTAGATCCGATAGCCAGGGCCCCAGTCGATGCGGTACTCCCCGAGGCCTTCGAACCATTTGATGTTCGAGGTGTTGCCCATCTCCAGTCGGAGCAGGGCGGTGGAAACCTTGGCGGCCGCTTGCACATCCAGTGAAGAGAACCGGCGCTCGAACGGGTTGCTGTGGTTGTCCCGCACGTATTCTTCGAGGTCGATCATCCCTGCTTCTCAAGGTAACAAATAGGTTACTTTTTTGACAAGCCGGGATCGTGATCTATTGAAGTGCCGCTGCCAAGGCGGCAAGTGTTTCCTCTGGCGTCCGGAACTCCCGGTCCACCGCCGGCAGGGAGGGACGCTTGAGGATCAGGACCGGCAGCGAGCGCTCCCGGGCGACCTGCAGCTTGGGTTCGGTGGCGCCGCTGCCGCTGTTCTTGCTGATCAGCACGTCGATGGCGCGCTGTTCGAACAGGGCTCGTTCCTCTTCCAGGTGAAAGGGGCCGCGGGCGCCGATCACTTCGCAGCGCGCGTTGCCAGGGTAGGGGTCGAGGGCCCTCAGGGTCCAGAACTGGTTCCCGGGGATTTCATCCAGGTGCTGCAAGGGCTCGCGGCCGAGGGTGAACAGCGGTCGGCGGAACGGCTCAAGGGCCTTGATCAGTTCGGCCCAGTCCGCCACTTCCCGCCAGTCGTCGCCGGGTTCGGCGACCCAGGTCGGGCGGCGCAGGGCCCAGCAGGGGATGCCGCTCGAGTGTGCCGCCGCCGCCGCATTGCGGCTGATCTGCGCAGCGTAGGGATGGGTGGCATCGAGCAGCAGGTCGATGCCCTGCTCGCGGATGAACTGCGCCAGGCCTTCGGCGCCGCCGTAGCCACCGACACGCACCTGGCAGCGCAGGTCGGTGGGCACCCGGCCGACACCGGCGAGGCTGTAGATATGCTGCGGCCCGAGCGTACGGGCGAGCGCCAGGGCTTCGGTGACACCACCCAGCAACAGCAGGCGCTTGATCGGCTGGTTCATTGAAACGCTCCGGCATGGCCGACGATGCCGCCCTGGCGATCGATGGCGAAAACCTCCACCTGCACCTGGGCCGGGACCACGCTGCGGGCGAACTCCAGGGCGTGCCGGCAGACCGCATCGCCGAGGGCGACCCCGGCGGCGCTGGCCATTGCCAGGGCCTGCTGACTGGTGTTGGCCTGGCGAATGGCCTGTTGCAGGGCCTCGTCGGCACCCACCGCGGCGGCCCATTCGGCCAGTTGCGGGAGGTCGATGCTCGAATGCCGGCTGTGCAGGTCCAGGTGCCCGGCCGCCAGCTTGCTGATCTTGCCGAAGCCGCCGCACAGGCTCAGCTTATCCACAGGCACCTTGCGCAGGTGTTTGAGTACGGCGCCGACGAAGTCGCCCATTTCGATCAGGGCGATTTCCGGCAGGTCGTACACCCGGCGCATGGTGTCTTCGCTGGCGTTGCCGGTGCAGGCGGCGATATGCAGGTAGCCGTTGGTCCTGGCCACATCGATGCCCTGGTGGATCGAGGCGATGTAGGCCGAGCAGGAAAATGGCCGGACGATGCCGCTGGTGCCGAGAATCGACAGCCCGCCGAGGATGCCCAGGCGCGGGTTCATGGTTTTCAGTGCCAGCGCCTCGCCGCCCTCGACGTTGACGGTGACCGAGAAGCCCCCGTCGTAGGCGTGTTCGGCCGCCAGTTGCTGCAGGTGTTCGGTGATCATCCTGCGCGGCACCGGATTGATCGCCGGCTCGCCGACCGCCAGCACCAGCCCGGGGCGGGTGACGGTGCCGACGCCGCTGCCGGCGTGGAAGTGCACGCCAGGCTCGGCGGTCAGTCGTATCCGTGTGTACAGCAGGGCTCCGTGGGTGACATCCGGATCGTCGCCGGCATCCTTGAGGGTCCCGGCCTCGGCACCGTCCTCGTGCCGGCGGCAGAACTCCAGGCGCATCTCGACCTGCTTGCCCTTGGGCAGGATGATCCGCACCGCGTCATGACTGACGCCGCTCAGCAGCAGGCGCGCCGCCGCCAGGGCAGTGGCGGTGGCGCAACTGCCGGTGGTCAGGCCGCTGCGCAGGGGCGCGGGTTGTTCGGCGGTTTCGTCACGCATGGCTACGTGCTCCGGCTCCGAGCGAGGCGGGGTCCAGGCAATTTTTTGCGGGCAAGCCCGCTTCCGCAAGGCTCGGGGCTTTCAGGGCATTCAAGGTTTCACCACGTCGAGCAGGGTGATCGGCAAGGCCTGGCGCCAGGTATCGAAGTCGCCCAGGGGTTGGGCCTGGGCGACATGGAGGCGGGTCAGTTCGCCGCCGTGGCTCTGTCGCCAGTTCATCAGCAGCAGTTCGCTTTGCAGGGTCACGGCATTGGCCACCAGCCGTCCGCCGGGCTTGAGCCGGGCCCAGCAGGTCTCGACAACACCGGGAACGGTCACGCCGCCACCGATGAAGATCGCATCCGGCTGTTCCAGCCCGTCCAGGGCCTGCGGGGCATTGCCGCGGACCAGGCGCAACCCGGGGACGCCCAGGGCGTCGCGATTGTGCTCGATCAGTTGCTGGCGGCCTGCGTCCGCTTCGATGGCAATGGTCCGGCAGGAGGGATGGGCACGCATCCACTCGATGCCGATGGAGCCGCTGCCGGCACCAACATCCCAGAGCAGTTCGCCGGGGACCGGTGCGAGGCGGGCCAGGGTAATGGCACGAACGTCGCGCTTGGTCAGTTGGCCGTCATGGCGGAAGGCGGAGTCCGGCAACCCGCCGATGTGCGACAGGCGGGGCGTGGCCGGGTCGGCCTGGCATTCGATGGCGACCAGGTTGAGGCGGGCGAACGGCTGCTCCTGCCAGCCCCGGGCACGGCCATCGATGCGCCGTTCGAGCGGCCCGCCCAGATGCTCCAGCACGCTGACCCGGCTGGGGCCGAAGCCACGCTCGCGCAGCAGGGCGACGATGGCGGCAGGGCTGTGTTCGTCGTTGCTCAGCACCAGCAGGCGCAACCCAGTGTGCAGGTGCGCGCCGAGCGCGGCGACGGGACGGGCGACCACCGACAGGCACACCACCTCCTGCAGGGCCCAGCCCAGGCGGGCAGCGGCCAGCGAATAGGCGGACGGGGCGGGCAGCACGTGCATTTCCTGTGGCTCGACCTGACGCGCCAGGCTGGCGCCGACGCCGAACAGCATCGGATCGCCGCTGGCCAGCACGCACACCGGCGTGCCGCGCAGGGCCAGTACCGGTTCGAGAGAGAACGGGCTCGGCCAGGCCTGGCGCTCGGCCGTCACGCTCGCAGGCAGTAGGTCGAGCTGGCGCGGCCCACCGAATACCCGCGCCGCGCCCAGCAGTGCCTGCCGGGCGTTTTTGCCGAGGCCATCGAAGCCGTCTTCACCGATTCCCACTACTGTCAGCCAGGGCGCCATCTAGAATCCTCAAAACGCAGCGTTCCGACCGGCAGTCTTTTCATGCCTTCGGACAAAGCAGGCATAATACCGCGCCTTCGACGGCGAAACGCCTTTGGATGACAACGAACACTTTCCCTGACTGCCGGTAGCCCCTTGAACGAACACCCGCTTGCCAACGCTGTCCGCCCCTCGGCCTGTCCGGGGTTGTTGCGCATCGTCCCGGCACTGGATGGCGGCATCTGCCGGATCAAGCTGGCTGGTGGGGTGATCAGTGCCGATCAGGCCCGGGCCGTGGCCCAGGCGGCCGCGCGTTATGCCGGCGGAGTGATCGAGGCGACCAACCGGGCCAATCTGCAGATCCGCGGGATCGGGGCGGCGCATCAGGCCCTGATCGACAGCCTGCTGGCGGCCGGGCTTGGGCCCGCTCCCGCAGGAGCAGAGCCAGCCATGGGAAGGGAGCCCGCCACCGGAACGGAGGTATCCCGCGTCAGTGGGGCCGACGATGTGCGCAACCTGATGCTCAGCCCCGGTGCCGGCATCGACTCGCGGATGCTGATCGATACGCGCCCGTTGGCGGCGCAGATTCTCGCCAGCCTGCAGGGCCGGGCGCGCTTCCATGAGCTGTCGGCCAAGTTCGCCATCCAGCTCGATGGCGGCGAGGCCCTGGCGATGCTCGAACATCCCCATGACCTGTGGCTCTCGGCCCTGTCGATCGAGAACCGCCCTTGCCTGGCCTTCGGTCTCGCCGGCTGTCCGGCCGCTGATGCGCCGCTGGCGGCGGTGCCTCTGGAGCACGGGCATGCGCTGGTGGTGGCGGTACTGGAGCTGTTTCTCGACCTGGCCCGTCCCGAGCAGACACGCATGCGGCATCTCCTGGCCGAGATGTCGAGCGCCGCGTTCCTGGCACAACTGGCCGAACGGCTCGGCTTCACGCCACTGGCCGTTGGCGACTGGCGTCGGGCGCCCGCCACCGACGGGCTGCATGTGGGAACTTATCCACAGCGCCAGCCGGGCCTGGTCCATGTCGGCGCGGTGTTTCCCCTGGGCCGCCTCGATACGGCAATGCTTGAGGGCGTTGCCCAACTGGCGCAGCAATACGGTGACGGCAACCTGCGCCTGACGCCCTGGCAAAGCCTGTTGCTGCCCGGCATCCGCCAGGAACAGGCGAGCCAGGTCAGCGCACGGCTGCAACAGCTTGGCCTGCTCTGCGATGCCGACCAGCCGCTGGCACGCATTATCGCCTGCACCGGTTCTGCCGGCTGCGCCAAGGGGCAGGCCGACACCAAGGCCGATGCCCGCCGTCTGGCGACACTTCTGCCGGTGCCTGCCCCGGCCGTGCACCTGTCCGGCTGCCAACGTTCCTGCGCCGCGGCCCATGTGGCCCCGGCCACGTTGCTGGCGGTCGGCCCGGGCCGCTACGACCTTTATTTTCGTGATGCAGCCCAGCCCGGCTTCGGCCTGCTGCACGCACGCAACCTTACTATTGATGCGGCGGGCGCCCTGCTCGAAGCCCGCTCACGGAGCAGTACCGATGATTGATTACATCCGCGATGGTCAGGAGATCTATCGCAACTCCTTCGCGATCATTCGCGCGGAGGCGAACCTGGCGCGAATCCCCGCCGACCTGGAAAAACTGGCCGTGCGGGTGATCCATGCCTGCGGCATGGTCGATGCCATCGATGGCCTGCAATTTTCGCCGGGGGCCGGCAAGGCCGGGCGCGAGGCCCTGGCGGCCGGGGCACCGATCCTCTGCGATGCGCGGATGGTGGCCGAGGGCATCACCCGTGCCCGCCTGCCGGCCGACAACCCGGTGATCTGCACCCTGCGTGACGAGCGTGTACCGGCGCTGGCGCAGGAACTGGGCAACACCCGTTCGGCGGTGGCCCTGGAATTGTGGCGGCCGCATCTGGAAGGCAGCGTGGTGGTGATCGGTAATGCGCCGACGTCGCTGTTCTATCTGCTGGAAATGCTCGATGCCGGAGCGCCGAAACCGGCGCTGATCCTCGGCTTCCCGGTGGGCTTCGTCGGCGCCGCCGAATCCAAGGCGATGCTCGCCGCCGACAGCCGTGGCGTGCCGTTCGTGATCATGCAGGGCCGCCTCGGCGGCAGCGCCATGGCCGCCGCGGCTGTCAATGCCCTCGCTACGGAGGTGGAATGATGCACAAGCCAGGACGTCTGATCGGCCTCGGCGTGGGGCCGGGTGATCCGGAGCTGATCACGGTGAAGGCGCTGCGCCTGCTGCGCGAGTCGCCAGTGGTGGCGTACTTCGTCGCCAAGGGCAAGAAGGGCAATGCCTTCGGTATCATCGAAGGGCATCTGCAGCAGGCCCAGACCCTGCTGCCGCTGGTCTACCCGGTGACCACCGAAGCCCTGCCGGCACCGCTGTCCTACGAGCAGGTGATCAGCGACTTCTACGACGAAGCCAGCCTGGAGGTGGCCGCGCACCTGGATGCCGGCCGCGATGTGGCGGTGATCTGCGAGGGTGATCCGTTCTTCTACGGCTCCTACATGTACCTGCACGACCGCCTGGCCGACCGCTACGAAGCCCAGGTGGTCCCTGGCGTCTGCTCGATGCTCGGGGGGCCTCGGTGCTCGGCGTGCCGCTGGTGTACCGCAACCAGAGCCTGTCGGTGCTGTCCGGCGTGCTGCCCCACGACGAACTCAAGCGCCGCCTGGCCGACGCCGATGCGGCGGTGGTCATGAAGCTGGGGCGCAACTTCCCCAAGGTTCGCCAGGTCCTGGAAGAACTGGGGCTGGCTGGCCGCGCCCTGTATGTGGAGCGGGCCACCATGGCCAACCAGAAGATCGTCCCGCTCGATGAGGTGGACCCGATGTCCTCGCCGTATTTCTCGCTGATCATCGTGCCCGGTGAACGGTGGCAGGGATGAATCGCCCGGCACCGGCCATTGTCATCCTCGGCAATGGCAGCCTGGCCACCGCGCGCAGGCTTCAGCAGATTTACCCGAATGCCCTGATCCACGGCCTGGCCGAGCGGGTCGAGGGCGCTGACCGCAGCTACAGCGAGTTCGGCGCGACCTTGCGCCAGCTCTATCAGCAGGACACGCCGATCATCGCCCTGTGTGCGGCCGGTATCGTCATCCGCAGCCTGGCCCCGGTGCTGCTGGAGAAGGGCGCCGAGCCGCCGGTGCTGGCGGTGGCCGAGGATGGCAGCGCGGTGGTGCCGTTGCTCGGCGGGCTGGGTGGGGTGAACGTCATGGCCCGGGAAATGGCCGCCGGCCTGGGTGTGGCGGCCGCGATTACCACCAGTGGCGAACTGCGCTTCGGCACCTGCCTGCTCAACCCGCCGAGCGGTTACGCCCTGGCCGACCTGGAGCTGGGCAAGCGTTTCGTCTCGGATCTGCTGGCGGGCGAAAGCGTGCGGGTCGAGGGCGACGCACTCTGGCTGGCCGAGGCGCGTTTGCCCGAGCACCAGGACGCCCGGTTGTCGATTCACGTGGGCAGCGCCGAGCGCACGCCGACCACGGACGAGCTGCTGATCTATCCGCGCTGCGTGCTGGCGGCGGTTTCGGCGGAGGTGCCGGAGCTGGCCGAACGCGTGCGTGCGGCGCTGCGGGAGGCGGGGATTGCACAACAGTCCCTGGCCTGCCTGCTGGCAGCGGACACGCAGATGCCCAGCCCGGCCTTGCATGAGGCCGCCGGGCAACTGGGGGTGCCACTGCGTTTTGGCGTGGCCGCCGCCGACATCGAGACGCTGGCGCGGCAGGCGCTCCCGTCAGCCTCGCTTCGCATCAGTGGGGAATTGACGCTGGCCGTTGCCGCGCAGCCGCTGGACCCGCTGCAAATCGGCCGTCCGCGCGGCCGCCTGGCGGTGATCGGCCTCGGCCCCGGTGCGGCCGAGCTGATGGTGCCGGCGGTCAGGGCCGAACTGGATCGGGCCAATGATGTGCTCGGTTACGAGACCTACGTGCGCATGGCCGGACCGTTTCGGGCCGACCAGGTGCTGCACTGCACCGACAACCGCGAGGAGATGCAGCGTGCCCGGCACGCCTTCGAGCTGGCGGCCGCGGGGCGTTCGGTGGTGGTGGTATCGTCCGGCGACCCGGGAGTGTTCGCCATGGCGGCGGCGGTGCTCGAGGCCTTGCACGAGTCTGACGACCCCGCCTGGCAGGGTGTCGAGCTGGAGATCCTGCCCGGCGTTTCCGCTTCGCTGGCCACCGCCGCCCAGGCCGGGGCACCGTTGGGGCACGACTTCTGCGTGATGTCGCTGTCGGACAACCTCAAGCCCTGGACGATCATCGAGAAACGCCTCGATCTCGCCGCCGAGGCTGACCTCGCCCTGGCGTTCTACAATCCGATTTCCCGTTCCCGCCCCTGGCAACTGGGTCGGGCACTGGAGATCGTGGCCCGGCATCGCACGCCGCAGACGCCAGTGGTGCTGGGGCGCGACATCGGTCGACCAGGGCAGACGCTGCGGGTGACCACCCTGGGCAAGCTGACTCCGGACCAGGTGGACATGCGCACCCTGGTCATCGTCGGTTCGTCCACCACCTGCGTGTTTCCCCGCGCCGAGGGTGGCGAGTGGGTCTACACGCCACGCTGGTACGGCGAGAAACCGGGTTCCTGAGCAGCCCTCAGGGCGCCAGGTAGCCGCGTACCCCGGTAAAGATGATCTGCGCCGCCAGGGCGCAGACGAACAGGCCCATCAGGCGGCTGACGATCTGCAGCCCCTGGTCGCCCAGCAGTCGTTCGATCCGGTTCGACAGGTACAGCACCACGCCGACGGTAAGGCTCGCCAGGGCGATACTGACGATAGCGGTGAGCTTGTCGTCCCAGTGCGGCTGGCTCACGCCCATCACCAGCAGCGCACCGATGGTGCCGGGGCCGACCGTCAGCGGGATGGTCAGCGGCACGATGGTCACGTCCTGCTGCACATTGTCGCTCTGTACCGCCGACTTGCCCTGGGCCATGCCCAGCGCCGAGATGAACAGCACGCTCCCCGCGCCGATGCGGAAGGCATCCACGGTAATACCGAACACGCTGAAGATGACCCGTCCGAACAGGTACAGCAGGACGCTGGACACCAGGGTGGCAAGGGCGACTTTCCAGGCCAGGCGACGGCGCTCCTTGCTGGAGTAGCCGCGGGTCAGGCTGATGAAGCAGGACAGGACGAAGAACGGGCTGTAGAGCACCAGCATCTTCAGGTAAACGCTGAACAACACGTGGAGCATGGTCTGAGCTCGAACGGAGAAGGGCCCGGGCAGTCTATCAGGCGCTAGTGGCCTGTGTGGCTAATTCGCATACCCCACTCCGGGCCCATGGCTTCGCCAGGCTGCGTTGCCATTCTTCGCCGTAGCCCTGCCACGACTCGTCATGGCGCCTTGTCTGGCAAAACCCCGGAGCCGAATTTGAGTATGCGAATTAACCGTACAGGCCACTCGGCCGTCTGTCGGCTCAGGAGGTGGTCTGCTCCTGGACCTGCTGGCTGTCGCGCTGGGCGACCCAGTGCTCGACCAGCTCGCGCAGTTGCGAGAGCTCCACGGGCTTGGCCATGTGGCCGTCCATGCCGGCCTGGCGGGCGCGTTCCTTGTGCTCGCTGAGGATGTGCGCGGTCAGGGCCACCACCGGTGTGCGGACCCGCTGGTTGCCGACCTCCCAGGCGCGTAGCTGCTGGGTGGCGGAGAACCCGTCAAGCACCGGCATTTCGCAATCCATCAGCACCAGGTCGTAGCGCTGGGCTTTCATCGCCCGCAGCGCCTCCTCGCCGTTGCTGGCGGTATCGGGTTGCAGGTTGAGCTTGCCGAGCATGCCGCGGATCACCTTGGTGGAGATGCTGTTGTCCTCGGCCACCAGGATGCGGAAGTCGCTGGGTACCGTGACCGCCGGCGCGACGGCTGCGCTCGACGGCGTCGACACGACCTGGCCCTTGCCTCGCTGGGTCAGTTCGTCCGCCAGGGTGGTCTTGAGGGTATAGCCGGCCACCGGCTTGGCCAGGATGCGCTTGATGCCGGCGTTGCGCGCGATGATCTTGCTCGGCGCGTTGCTGATGCCGGTGAGCATCACCAGCAGGATGTCGTGGTTGAGGCTCGGGTCCTCCTTGATTTTGGCCGCCAGTTGCATGCCGGTCATGCCGGGCATGTTCTGGTCCAGCAGGACCACGTCGAAATAGTCGCGCAGGTGGGCCTTGGTCCGCAGCAGGGCCAGGGCCTCCTTGCCGGATGGCACGGCGCTGACGTTCAGGCCCCAGGCGCTGCACTGCTGGACCAGGACCTTGCGGCAGGTGTCGTTGTCGTCGACCACCAGCACCCGGGCACCCTTGAGCGGGCCGTCGAGGTCGGAGGTCGGGTGTTCGAGGTGTTGGGGGTCCAGCGGCAGTGTCAGCCACAGGGTGCTGCCCTGGTTGGCACCGGTCTTGATGCCGAACTCGCCACGCATCAGCAGCACCAACTGCCGGGCGATCACCAGGCCCAGGTGGCCACCCAGGCGGGTCGCGGCGAGGAAGTTCTTGCTCTGCAGTTCGGCATGCAGGAGGGCGTCGCGCTCCTCCTCGTCCATCGGCACCCCGCTGTCCTGGACGGCAATGCGCAGGCGCGGCTGACCACTGCGTTCGTCGAGCGCGACGACGATGAGGATTTCCCCCTCGTCGGTCTTCTTCATGGCGTTTTCCAGCAGGCTCAGCAAGGTCTGGCGCAGGCGTGTCGGGTCGCCGCTGATCACCCGCGGCACCTGGGGCTGGATGAAGCTGATCAGCTCGACGTTCTGCTGTTCGGCCTTGGCGCGGAAGATGCTCAGGCAATCCTCGATCAGGGCATTGAGATCGAACTGCACATCGTCCAGTTCGATCTGCCCGGATTCCAGCTTGGAGATATCGAGGATCTCGTTGATCAGGGTCAGCAGCTCGTTGCCGGCGCTGTGGATGGTTTGCACGTAGTCGCGCTGCTTGACCGACAGCGGCGTACCCAGCAGCAGTTCGGTCATGCCCAGGACGCCGTTCATCGGAGTGCGGATCTCGTGGCTGATCTTCGCCAGGAACTCGGCCTTGGCGGCGATTTCGGCGTTGCTGGCCGCCAGGTCGCGGCTGAGGCTGAACTGGTCTTCGGTGATGCTGCGGCGGCGCTCGCCCAGGGCGATGCTCATCAGCAGCCCGCTGACGGAAATGAAGATCAGCAGGGCGACGATCAGGCCTTCCGGGGCCACCAGGGTCAGGCCCAGCAGAGCGGGCAGTATGACCAGGGTACCGATGTTGAAGATGACCATGGCGACGACGAACAGCCGCGCCGGGCGATAGCCCTTCTGCCAGTGATAGGTGGAAACCAGCAGGATGCTCAGGCTGGCCAGCCCGACCAGGCCGTAGGTCATCACGTTCAGCGGCAGGGTGTCGACGAACAGCAGCAACAGCCCGCCCAGGCAGATCACCAGGATATCGCCCAGCAGCAGCTTGTTCAGCGGATGCGGGCCCAGGGGCGAGAAAAAGCTGTGGGTGAACATCAGCCCACAGGGGGCGGTCAGCAACAGGGCGATGTACGCACCGGCGGTCTGCGCCCCTTGCCAGCCGGGGAACCACGGGCCGATCACGTTCAACAGGAACAGCGCGCTGAGCAGGAGCAGGAACTCGCAGGAAGCCAGCCACAGGCTGCTGCGTGAACGGGTGTAGGCGAAGCGGGTCAGGTTGTGCAGGATCAGCATCGCCAGGCAGCCGAACAGCAGCCCGTAGAGCAGGCTCTGGCCGCGATCGGCGGCGCTCATCACCGCGGATTCGAGAGTGATGTGCGGTCGCAGCTCATGCTTGGAAACCAGCCTCAGGTAAATATCCAGCGGCTTGGGACTTTGCACCAGCGGCAGCATGAAGTCGCGGCTGGGCAGTGGCCGTTCGACCTTGGACAGTTCATTGCCGCTGCGTACCTGGTCGATCAGCGTGTCGCCTTCGAAGGTGTACAGGTCCAATCGGGCCAGGTCCGGGGCGAAGATCCGCAGGATCTGTTCGTGTTTGCCCGGTTGCAGACGAAAGCGTAACCACAGCGCACCGTCGGAGGGGGCGGCGGTGAGGCGATCGAGTTCGATGGGACTGAATTGGTTGATGTAGCGCGAAGAGCGGATATCGCTCAGTTGCAGGTCGGCCTGGTCGTCCAGCAATACCGCCCAGCCACTGCCTTGCGAGGCCTGGGCAGGCGTTGCGAGGCAAAGCAGGGTCAGCAGGCTGACGGTGAAGCTTATGGCGATCCTGAGCCAGCGCACGGCGAAATCCCTTCGTAGGTTGATGCCTGAGTCATAACTATGCGCGGGGCGGGAATAAGACGGCAAGGGCTTGACGCCCCTGCCTATCCGAACGAATAGCTTATTCCTGGCTTTCTGCGCGTTCGCGTGCAATTGCACGATACCCAATATCGCTGCGGTAGAAGCAGCCTTCCCAATTTATTTTAGCTGCGAGCTGGTAAGCCTGCTGCTGAGCGGCGCCAACGCTCTCGCCCAGCGCCGTGGCGCAGAGCACACGGCCGCCGCAAGTGACGATCTGGCCGTCCTTGAGGGCGGTACCAGCGTGGAAAACCTTGCCTTCCAGGCTCGCTGCAGCGTCGAGGCCGCTGATCGCCGCGCCCTTGGCGTAGTCGCCCGGATAGCCGCCGGCCGCCAGGACGATGCCCAGGCTCGGCCGCGGGTCCCATTGGGCCTCGACCTTGTCCAGGGCCTGGGCCAGCGCGGCCTCGACCAGCAGGACCAGGCTCGACTGCAGGCGCAGCATCACCGGCTGGGTTTCCGGGTCGCCGAAACGGCAGTTGAACTCGATGACCTTGGGGTTACCGGCCTTGTCGATCATCAGACCGGCGTAGAGGAAACCGGTGTAGACGTTGCCTTCCTCGGCCATGCCGCGCACGGTCGGCCAGATCACCTGGTCCATCACGCGCTGGTGGACTTCGGCGGTGACCACCGGAGCGGGCGAGTAGGCGCCCATGCCGCCGGTATTCGGACCGCTGTCGCCGTCGCCGACGCGCTTGTGGTCCTGGCTGGTGGCCATCGGCAGGACGTTCTTGCCGTCGACCATGACGATGAAGCTGGCTTCCTCGCCGTCGAGGAACTCCTCGATCACCACGCGCGAACCTGCGTCACCGAAGGCGTTGCCGGCGAGCATGTCGCGCACGGCGTCTTCGGCTTCGGCCAGGGTCATGGCGACGATCACGCCCTTGCCGGCGGCCAGGCCGTCGGCCTTGATCACGATCGGTGCGCCTTTTTCACGCAGATAGGCCAGGGCTGGCTCGATCTCGGTGAAATTCTGGTAGTCGGCGGACGGGATCTTGTGACGGGCCAGGAAGTCCTTGGTGAAGGCCTTGGAGCCTTCCAGCTGGGCAGCGTCGGCGGTCGGACCGAAGCAGTCCAGGCCGCGGGAGCGGAACAGGTCGACCACGCCGGCCACCAGCGGCACTTCCGGGCCGACGATGGTCAGGGAAACGTTGTTCTCGGCGAAGTCCGCCAGTTGCTCCAGGGCCAGGACGTCGATGGCGACGTTCTCGCACTTGGCCTCAATGGCGGTGCCGGCGTTGCCCGGGGCGACGAAGACTTTCTCGACGCGCGGATCCTGGGCGACTTTCCAGGCCAGGGCGTGTTCACGGCCGCCGCTGCCGATGATCAGGACATTCATTTGAAAAACCTCGATGACGCAGAATTCTGGGAGCGCTGTCGGCCACCGCCTGACTGTAGGAGCCGGGCTTGCCCGCGAAGCTTTTGGCGGCCTCAAGGGCCCCTTCGCGGGCAAGCCTAGCTCCTACAGCTCGGTGGCGTTCACACGCCTGTCATTAATGGCGGAAGTGGCGCATGCCGGTGAAGACCATGGCGATGCCGGCTTCGTCGGCCGCTGCAATCACTTCGCTGTCACGCATCGAGCCGCCTGGCTGGATCACCGCGGTGATACCGACCTTGGCCGCGTTGTCGATGCCGTCGCGGAACGGGAAGAAGGCGTCCGAGGCCATGACCGCGCCCTGCACCTGCAGGCCGGCGTGTTCAGCTTTGATCGCGGCGATACGTGCCGAGTTCACGCGGCTCATCTGGCCGGCGCCAACGCCGATGGTCTGGCGGTTCTTGGCGTAGACGATGGCGTTGGACTTGACGTACTTGGCGACTTTCCAGGCGAAGATCAGGTCGTTGATTTCCTGCTCGGTCGGAGCGCGCTTGGTCACGACCTTCAGGTCGGCGCTGGTGATCATGCCGATGTCGCGGCTTTGTACCAGCAGACCGCCGTTGACGCGCTTGTAGTCCCAGGCCGGCGCACGCTCGGCGTCCCACTGGCCGCACGCCAGCAGGCGCACGTTGGCCTTGGCGGCGACGATGGCACGGGCTTGCTCGCTGACGGAAGGGGCGATGATCACTTCGACGAACTGGCGTTCGACGATGGCCTTGGCGGTCTCGGCGTCCAGTTCGCGGTTGAAGGCGATGATGCCGCCGAAGGCCGATTCGCTGTCGGTGGCGTAGGCCAGTTCATAGGCCTGGCGGATGCCGCCCTCGGCGTCCGGGCTCACGGCCACGCCGCACGGGTTGGCGTGCTTGACGATCACGCAGGCCGGTTTGACGAAGCTCTTCACGCACTCCAGCGCGGCGTCGGTGTCGGCCACGTTGTTGTAGGACAGTTCCTTGCCTTGCAACTGGGTCGCGGTGGCGATGCCGGCTTCGGCCGGCTTGGCCTCGACGTAGAACGCCGCACTCTGGTGCGGGTTCTCGCCATAGCGCATTTCCTGGGCCTTGACGAACTGGCTGTTGAAGGTGCGCGGGAATTCGCTGCGGCCTTCGGTCGACAGGGTCTCGGCGGCCTGGTTCACGGTGCCCATGTAGTTGGCGATCATGCCGTCGTAGGCGGCGGTGTGTTCGAACGCCTTGAGCATCAGGTCGAAGCGCTGAGCGTAGGTCAGGCCGCCGGCCTTGAGGTTTTCCAGGACCTGGGCGTAGTCGCTGGCATTGACGACGATGGCGACGTCCTTGTGGTTCTTGGCTGCCGAGCGGACCATGGTCGGGCCGCCGATGTCGATGTTCTCGATGGCGGTCGGCAGGTCACAGCCCGGCTTGCTGATGGTGGCTTCGAACGGGTAGAGGTTGACCGCGACCAGGTCGATCGGCTGGATGCCGTGCTCGTTCATGATCGCATCGTCGATGCCGCGACGACCGAGGATACCGCCGTGGATTTTCGGGTGCAGGGTCTTCACCCGGCCGTCCATCATTTCCGCAAAGCCGGTGTAGTCCGCGACTTCCACGGCGGCGACGCCGTTGTCCCGCAGCAGCTTGAAGGTGCCGCCGGTGGAGAGGATCTCCACGCCCAGGGCTTCCAGTTCACGAGCGAAATCGAGGATTCCGGTCTTGTCGGAAACGCTGATCAGGGCGCGGCGGATCGGCAGGCGGGTAGTCTGGTCGGTCATCTCGATGTCCATCAAAACAAGGGAGTCAGCAAAAAAGGCGACCGTTTCTACGCGGGCGCCTTTCTGGTTTTATTGAATGCTTACAGCAAATCGTACTGCTTGAGTTTCTTGCGCAGGGTACCGCGATTCAGGCCGAGCAGTTCGCTGGCCTTGGTCTGGTTGCCCTTGACGTAGTTCATCACGCTTTCGAGCAGGGGAGCCTCGACTTCGGAGAGCACCAGGTTGTATACGTCCGTGACGGCCGCGCCCTCGAGGTGGGCGAAATAATTGTGCAGCGCCTTCTCGACGCTGCCGCGAAGGGTCTGGCCCTCTTCGCTCGGCGTATTGAGGTGCTGTTTCAAATTGACGTTGTCGCTCACGGGCGTTGTTCCACTCACTAAAGTCTCGGTCATCATCGTCATGCGGCCACCCCCTCTCCGTCCCCTGTCACCAGGCTCTTGTAACGTCCGGCGAAGAACTCACGAACGTTGGCGCACTGTGCTTCCGTATCTTCCAAACGATTGAAGTGGGCGCGAAACTCCCTGGCGCCCGGCAAGGTTGCGAGATACCAACCGACATGCTTGCGGGCGATACGCACGCCCATGACCTCTCCATAGAAGGCATGCAGCGCGGCCAGATGCTCTAGCAGAATGCGTTCCACTTCCAACAGCTCCGGTGCCGGGAGGGTTTCACCGGTACGCAGGAAATGCTCTATCTCACGAAAAATCCACGGCCGCCCCTGGGCGGCCCGGCCGATCAACAGGCCGTCGGCACCGGTGGCGTTCAGCACGTACCGGGCCTTTTCGGCCGAATCGATGTCGCCGTTGGCGAAAACCGGAATCGACACCGCCTGCTTGATCGCGGCAATGGTGTCGTACTCGGCTTCGCCGGTGTACAGGTCTGCACGGGTCCGTCCATGCACCGCCAGGGCGGTGATGCCTGCCTGTTCGGCGATCTTCGCCACCGTCAGGCCATTTCTGTTCTCCCGGTCCCAGCCGGTGCGGATCTTCAGGGTGACCGGGACATCGACCGCCGCCACGACGGCGTGCAGGATCTCCCTCACCAGGTCTTCATCCTTCAACAGGGCGGAGCCGGCGGCCTTGTTGCAGACCTTCTTGGCCGGACACCCCATGTTGATGTCGATAATCTGTGCGCCCAGCTCGACGTTGGCCCGGGCCGCATCCGCCAGCATCTGTGCATCACCGCCGGCGATCTGCACCGAGCGCGGCTCGGGATCGCCTTCGTGGATCATGCGCAGACGCGACTTGCGGCTGTTCCACAGGCTCATGTCGCTGGTGACCATTTCCGAAACCACCAGGCCCGCGCCCAGGCGTCGGCAAAGCTGACGAAAGGGCTGGTCGGTCACCCCCGCCATCGGGGCGAGAATCAAACCGTTCTGCAGTGTGTATGGGCCGATGCGTACCGCCGACATAGGACTTCCCTGTTGTGGGGCCGGATCATTGGAGTTCGAAAAAGGGTTGGCATGATACCCGCTCTCGATGACCGGATAAAGGCAAAATTGGATAAAATCTGAACAGCTGATCTGTTATCGCCAGCAGTTTGGTCGTCGGCGGAAAACTGCCGTCAAACAACCTGACGACCCCGGCTACTCGGGCGAATGGAAGCTGAGGCTGTAGTTCACGGCCTTGGCGCCTGGGTCAAGGATATCCAGGGCGATATGGATCGGGGTCTGGGGCGGCATTTCGCTCTGTTCAGCGAGATCGCCGCCCAGGTATTCACCGGGCTTGAAGCGCCGGCTGGCGATCAGATGGCCGTTGAGATCGGCAAAACGCAGCTCCAGCAGGGGAAACGGCTGCGAAAACGACGCGCGGTTGTAGATGATCGCATCCACCACCAGGGCGCCGTTGAAGTCCGGGTGGCTGCGCACCACCAGGTTGCTGCTCTTGATCCGGGCGATATCGACCTTGGAGGGCACCTTGCAGCCCAACTGTGGGCACAGTTGCTGGAACCACGGCCGGTACTGGTCTTGGCGCGCCAGTTCGTCGAAGTGGTAGGCGACGTACTGGCCGAGCAGCGCGGCGCCGGCGAGCAGCACCAGCAGCAGCCAGAGCAGGCGCTTGCCCCAGGGCGAGCGCCGGCGTTGCCAGTCGAGATGGATCGGGTCGTCCTCGAGGTCCAGCAGCACGTCGTCGTGTGCGCCGACGCCGGGTTCGCTGCGGGCGCGGGCGGGTTTTTTCTGATCGGCGGCGGGTTCATCCGCGTCGTCCTGGTCGGCGCTCACGTGTTCGTGCGGTGTGAGCTCTTCCAGTTCGCTGTCTTCGATGGCCAGGCGTGGCGCCTGGGGCTCGTCGTCCAGGTCGGCGAGGTCGAAGGACAGCGAAGGCTCGGTGCGGCCCGGCTTGGGCTGTTCGACCTTGCGTTCGATCTTGCGCTCGGCTTTCGGGGTCGGCGCTGGCCGCTCCTGATCGTCGTCGGCTATTTCGTCGGGTTCGCTGGCCGGAGCGCTGAACAGGCTGCCGGACCATTGGGTGTCGTCATCGTCGTTGTCGCGCCGGGCGCTGAAGGATTCGTCCTTGCCCGGGTGGTCCTGGCCGAATGAGCGGGCCGGCTGGATTTCCCGCTGTTCCAGGCGGGCCAGCTCTTCGTCGAGATCCAGATCGTCCAGGTCCAGCTCCTGCGCCGTCCATTGCTTCTGGCTGATGGCGCGAGGTGGCTCGGCTGGCGCTATTGGCGCGGCGGGAGGCGGCGATGCGGGTGTCGCCGGTGCCGGGGGAGGGTTGGGGGCGACGGGCGCTGCGGGTGGATTGGCCGCCGCTTCCCGGGCCGCGCGCTGTTCCAGCAGTTGGCGCGCCGCATTGAACACCTGCAGGCACGAACCGCAGCGCACGACGCCACGCGCCACGCTCAACTGGGCATGGCTGACGCGAAAGCTGGTTTGGCAATGCGGGCACTGGGTGACGAAGCTGTCGGTCATGCGGCGATCCGGTTCATGCAAGCGCCCATTCTAGCGCCGACGGCCAGTGATGCGCACCCAGCCGTCGCGATCGGCAATCGGGTCCAGATCGAAGTCCCTGGCATAGGCGGCGGCCACTTCCTCGCCCTGTTCGGCGAGGATGCCGGACAGCGCCAGGCGCCCACCGGGCCTGACCAGGGTCGACAGTTGCGGGGCCAGGGCGACCAGCGGGCCGGCGAGGATGTTCGCCACCAGCACGTCGGCCTGCATCTTTGGCAGTTGCTCGGGCAGGTACAGCGGGAATAGTTCGGCGGCGATATTGTTGCGGCCGGCGTTGTCGCGGGAGGCTTCCAGGGCCTGCACGTCGATGTCGGTGCCGACCGCTTCGCGGGCGCCGAGCAGCAGCGCGGCAATCGCCAGGATCCCCGAGCCGCAGCCGAAGTCGAGAACGCTGCAGTCCTTGAGGTCCTGGCCGTCGAGCCATTCCAGGCACAGGGCGGTGGTCGGGTGGGTGCCGGTGCCGAAGGCCAGGCCCGGATCGAGCAGCAGGTTGACCGCTCCGGGCTCCGGTGCGGCATGCCAGCTCGGCACGATCCACAGGCGCTGGCCGAAACGCATCGGCTGGAAGTTGTCCATCCAGCTGCGTTCCCAGTCCTGGTCCTCGATCACTTCGGTGTGGTGTTCGGGCAACGGGGCACCGGTCAGCAGTTCGAGGTGCGCCAGTACGCTGGCGGCCTCGGTGTCGGCTTCGAATAGTGCCAGCAGGTGGGTGTGGGACCACAGTGGAGTGGTGTTCAGTTCGGGTTCGAAAATCGGCTGATCTTCGGCGTCCATGAAGGTTACCGAAACAGCGCCGACTTCCAGGAAAGCGTCTTCGTAGGTTTCGGCTTGTTCCGGGCTGATGGCGAGGCGTACTTGCAGCCAAGGCATGGCGGGCACCTGTGAAAATGAGTGTGCGACCGGGGTGGTCGCGAGAAACGCGGCAGTTTACGCCAGCGCGATGCTTTGTGGGAGTGGGCTTGCTCTGCTGGGAACGGACCTGTCGGGTTGGAAGCGGGCTTGTTGGCGAAGGTCATCCACCGACTGGCACCTGTGCCTGCGCCGCACCGCTTCGCGGGCAAGCCCGCTCCTGCAGAAAACGACAAGGCCGCTCGAAAGCGGCCTTGTCGTTCGGATCACCGACTCACTGGTGGGCGAGCTTGTGTTCCAGGTAGTGAATGTTCACACCACCTTCGCAGAAGCCTGCGTCACGAACCAGGTCGCGGTGCAGCGGGATGTTGGTCTTGATCCCGTCCACCACGACTTCGTCCAGGGCGTTGCGCATGCGCGCCATGGCTTCGTCGCGAGTGGCTCCCCAGGTGATCAGCTTGCCGATCAGGGAGTCGTAGTTCGACGGAACCTTGTAGCCGCTGTACAGGTGCGAGTCGACCCGCACGCCGTTGCCGCCTGGAGCATGGAAATGCTTGACCAGGCCAGGGCTCGGGATGAAGGTCTTGGGGTCTTCGGCGTTGATCCGGCACTCCAGCGCGTGACCGTGGATCTTCACGTCATCCTGGGTGTACGACAGCGGATTGCCAGCGGCGATGCTCAGCATCTCCTTGACGATATCGATGCCGGTGACCATTTCCGATACCGGGTGCTCCACCTGCACGCGAGTGTTCATCTCGATGAAGTAGAAGCGGCCGTTCTCGTACAGGAACTCGAACGTACCGGCACCGCGGTAGCCGATGTCGATACAGGCCTGGACGCAGCGGGCCAGGACTTCCTTGCGCGCGTTTTCGTCGATACCCGGTGCCGGAGCTTCCTCCAAAACCTTCTGGTGACGACGCTGCAGCGAGCAGTCGCGGTCGCCGAGGTGGATCGCATGGCCCTGGCCGTCGGAAATCACCTGAACTTCCACGTGGCGTGGGTTGGTCAGGAACTTCTCCAGGTAGACCATCGGGTTGCTGAACCAGGCGCCGGCCTCTTCGCGAGTCTGCTTGGCCGCTTCGACCAGCTCTTCCTCGCTGTGCACCACGCGCATGCCGCGACCACCGCCGCCGCCAGCGGCCTTGATGATCACCGGGTAACCGACTTCACGACCGATGCGCAGAGCGGTTTCCGGGTCTTCAGGCAGCGGGCCGTCGGAGCCGGGTACGGTCGGAACGCCGGCGGCGATCATGGCTGCCTTGGCCGAAACCTTGTCGCCCATCAGGCGAATGGTGTCGGCTTTCGGGCCGATGAAGGCAAAACCGGATTTCTCGACCTGTTCGGCGAAGTCGGCGTTTTCCGCGAGGAAGCCGTAGCCTGGGTGAATCCCGGTGGCACCGGTGACTTCGGCGGCCGCGATGATGTTCGGGATGTTCAGGTACGAGTGGGTGGCCAGGGGCGGGCCGATGCAGATGCTTTCGTCCGCCAGTTTCACATGCATCAGTTCCGTATCGGCCGTCGAGTAAACAGCTACGGTCTTGATGCCCTGTTCCTTACAGGCGCGCAGGATACGCAGAGCAATCTCGCCACGGTTGGCGATCAGGACTTTTTCCAGCTTCGCAGGTTTGGACATCGAAGGCACTCCGCGGTTCAAACGATGGTGAACAGCGGCTGGTCATACTCAACCGGCTGACCGTTTTCTACCAGGATGGATTCGATCACACCGCTGGCTTCGGCCTGGATGTGGTTCATCATCTTCATCGCTTCGACGATGCAGATGGTGTCGCCTTTCTTGACGGTCTGGCCGACTTCGACGAACGGAGCCGAGGTTGGCGACGGGGTGCGGTAGAAAGTACCGACCATCGGCGACTTGACCACGAAGCCGTTCAGCTTCGGTGCGGCGGCAGCTTCAGGCGCGGCAGCGGCGGCAGCTGGAGCGGCCGGCGCGGCGGCTGGGGCCGGAGCCTGTACCGGTGCGGGCGCGTAGTACTGCTGCGCCGGGGCCTTGCTGTGGCGACTGATGCGTACGGACTCTTCGCCTTCCTTGATCTCGAGCTCGTCGATGCCGGACTCTTCCAGCAATTCGATCAGTTTCTTAACTTTACGGATATCCATGAATCGTCAACTCCCAAGGGTCGGTCAGGGGCGTTTATCGCTTGTCGTTCAAGCTGTTGCCAGTCTTTCAAGCTGCTCTAGGGCGGCCTCCAAGGCCAGTCGGTAACCGCTGGCGCCAAGGCCGCAGATCACTCCTACCGCGACATCGGAAAAGTAGGAGTGATGGCGGAAAGGTTCGCGTTTGTGCACGTTCGAAAGATGCACTTCGATGAATGGGATGCTCACTGCCAGCAATGCGTCACGTAATGCGACACTTGTATGTGTAAAAGCTGCCGGATTGATGATGATGAAGTCCACGCCTTCGTCTCGGGCGGCATGGATCCGATCGATCAACTCGTACTCGGCATTGCTTTGCAGATACATCAGATGGTGCCCGGCCTCCCGGGCCCGGCGCTCCAGGTCCTGGTTGATCTCGGCCAGCGTGACCGCGCCGTAGACGCCCGGCTCGCGGGTGCCCAGCAGGTTCAGGTTGGGTCCGTTCAGGACCAGTAGGGTCGCCATCGGCTGTTTCCTTGTCATCGGTGCGCAGGTGTCAATGCGCGCCGACTATGCCGCAAAGGGCCGGCGACTGTCCAGTTGACCGCAATAGCCAGCACGATGTCCGATGTTCGCGAAAAGTTTGTGACTCATATACGAAAACCGGTCATTCACGTTCAGTGCCGGTTCGGCGACGTTGCCTACAGGGGCTGACCAGAGGTTCATGGAACGACCGGCCGGACCGTGAGAATACCCTGTGCGGGCATGGAGAAAATGGCAGGCCTGCCTGCTCAGACGCGGAAAGCCTGCACCGCCGTATTCAGCTGTTTACCCAGTTCCAGCAGTCGCTCGCCCTGGCTGCGCCCTTCGCCGATGCGCAGCAGATTGTCCTCGCCCAGTTGGTGGATACGTTCGCTGTGGTCACGGATCTCGCTGACCGCGCCGCTTTGTTGGGCGGTGACGTCGGCGATGCGTACCGCCGTGTCGGAGATGGTCTGGATCGCCCCGACGATTTCATCCAGCGCGCCGTCGGCCGCCTGGGCCTGGTTGGCGGTGGCCTCGGCGTGTTCGACCTGGGCGCGCATGCCTTCCACCGATTCACGGGCGGCGCTCTGCAGCCCGGCGATCAGGGTCTGGATTTCTCCGGTGGCACCGGCGGTGCGCTGGGCGAGCGTTCGCACCTCTTCGGCGACCACCGCGAAGCCTCGGCCCATTTCCCCGGCGCGGGCGGCCTCGATGGCGGCGTTGAGCGCCAGCAGGTTGGTCTGGTCGGCGATCGAGCGGATCACCGTCAGCACGCCGCCGATGGTCGCCGATTCCTCGGCCAGGTGCTCGATCATCTGCGCGTTGCCCTGCACCTCGCCAACCAGCGCATGCAGGCCGGCCAGGCTCTGGCCGATGACCGTCTGGCCGTGCCCGACCGCCAGGCCGGCACTGCGGCTGGCGTCCGCCGCCTGGCTGGCATCGCCGCTGACCTGCTGGATGGTCGCCTCCAGTTCCCCCAGGGCATCGCGGATCTGTCCGGTGTCGCCGGCCTGGCGTTCGGCGCCGCTGTGCAGGCCGCGGCTGAGGTCGGCCAGGGTACGGCTGCTGCCGGCGACCTGCTCGGCGTTCTCGCGAATGGTGCCCACCAGATCCACCAGGTAGGCGCGCAGGCGATTCAGCGAGGCTTCGATATCGTGCAGTTCGCGGTTGGTCCTGCCCAACTGGATGTCCCGGCTGAAGTCGCCTTCGGCCCAGATCGAAAGAGCCGGGGCGAGGTTGGTCAGGACCCGGGCCAACTTGCGCTGCAGGGTGTCGATCAACAGGGCGATCAGCAGGATCAGGCCGATCATAGCGCCCTGCATCAGGCGTACCTCGCTCTCGATCTGGCCGTGCTGGGCGCGGACCAGCGGCTCCATGGCGGCGATCGCCTGCTGCACGGCGCTGATTTTCTGGTGGGTCGCCGCCGCCAGGTCGGCTCGGCGCTGGATCTGCTCGCGGGTGCGGGCCAATTCGGCCGGGTAGCGGTTCAGCAGGCTGTGCAGCTCGCGCTTGAGGCCGACGCCGGTGTCTTCGGCCGCAGCCTTCTCGGTGGCCTCCAGGCCCATCATGGCGTTGAAGTCGTCCGCGCCGGACTCACTGCTGGACGTCACGCCGAGCAGGGGCAGGGCTTCCAGCTGTTCGGCCTGGCTGCGGATGCTGGCCAGTTCGCGCTCGACGTCGGCGGCCAGCTCGCTGCGGCCGCTGCTGACCAGCTTGTCCCGCGCCAGCGACAGTTTCGCCAGGTGCGAGGAGGCCGCCAGCAGGGGGGGCAGATAGGCCGCGGCCTCGGGCCTGCTGACGCCGGTGGCGTACCGGGTCAACTGTTCGAGGTTGCCGCCCAGCTCGCGTTCGGCCTGCAGCAACAGGGCCTGTGGATCGCCGGCCAGCTTGCCGGCGGCCAGCAGGTCGGTCTTGCTGAAGTCGTTCAGGGCGGCCAGGCTGGCGCGCAGGCTTTCGGTCATCGACGGCGGCAGGGCGGTGATTTCCTTGTCCATCGCTTCGATGGACTGTCCGGCGCTGCTCAAGCGCAGGGCGTCACCGCTGCCCAGGTAGTCTTCGATATTACGCGCGGCCTGGTTCTGGAACTGCTGCGACAGGCCCAGATAACGTTCCATCAATTGATAGGGGCGCTCCAGCGCCCGCTGCGACCACCAGAGCGTGGCCCCGAGTGCCAGGCAGACGGCAACGAGCAGCAGGGTGTTGAGATTGGTCAGCAACTTCAGGCGCATTCTCGATCCTATCCACGACAAGAGTGGTAAGCGCCTGAATTTATTGCTGTTTAATTACAGCGTTATGACGGACTCCGTCGAATCCGATGAAAAAGTGGCACTTTGCCTCGCTACCTGCACCCGGTTGCGCCCGGCATGCTTGGCCCGGTAGAGGGCTTCATCGGCCTGGCTTGCCATGATCAGGCTGTCGCTGTCCTCCTGCAGTTCGACCACGCCGGCGCTGAAGGTGCACCACAGGTCTTCCGGCTGGGCCGGGTAATGGATTTCCGCGAAGCGCTGGCGGATTTCTTCGAGCACCTTATAGGCCGATTCCAGGTCGGTATCGGGCATGACGATGGCGAACTCTTCGCCGCCATAGCGGCCGATGAAGTCGGTCTTGCGCAGGCGCTGCTTGAGAAACAGCGCCAGGCTCTTGATCACCCGGTCGCCCATGGGATGGCCGTGGCTGTCGTTGACCCGCTTGAAGTGATCGATGTCGAGCATCGCGAAGCTCAGCGGCTTGCATTCGCGGCGGGCGCGGAAGCTGCAGTCCTCGAGCAGTTGCAGGATATGGGTGTGGTTGTAGAGGCCGGTCAGGCTGTCGCGGATCATCCGCGACTTGAGGTTGCGCGCCCGGGCCGCGCGGTTGCGCACGGTGGTGATCAGGTGGCGGGGCTTGATCGGCTTGGTCAGGAAGTCGTCGCCGCCTTCGCTCATGGCGTCGAGCTGCTTGTCCAGGTCGTCCTCGGCGGACAGGTAGATGATCGGCACGCTGACATAGCGGTCGTTGTGGCGGATCACCTTCGCCAGTTCGGTACCGGTGCAGGCCGGCATGTACATGTCGAGGATGATCAGGTCCGGCTGGAAGTCCGCCAGTTCGGCCATGGCCTGGATCGGGTCGATCAGGGTCCGGGTGACGATGCCGGCGCTGTTGAGCAGGCGTTCGGTGTGCAGGGCCTGGGCGCGTGAATCGTCGATGATCAGCACCTTGTACGGATCGTACTGGGCGACGCAGGTCAGCACCTCGATCTTTTCCAGCAGGCTGGAAGCCTCCAGGGTTCCGGTGAGGAATTCCTGGCCACCGGCGCGCACGGCGGCCAGGCGGGTGGGTGTGTCGGTTTCATGCAGGCTGAAAAACAGCAGCGGCAGCTTCTGTTCCAGACCGAGCTGGGCTTCGGCCGCCAGGTGCAGGCCCATGCCGCTGCCGCTGAAGTCGACGTCCATGACGATCGCGGCCGGCAGGCGTTCGGCCATGGCCGAGCGAAACGCCGCGACATTTTCCAGCGCCTGGGCGCCGAGGCCGAAGAATTCCAGTTGCTTGGCCAGTCGCTCGGCGCGCTCGTGATCCTGCAGCATCACATAGACCGGCTTGCGCAACGGCGGCAGGAAGGTGTGCTCAAGCTGGTCGCCATGGCGCAGGCCGGTGCGCGACAGGCGCTGCATCAGGCGATTGAGTTCGGTGATCAGGCCGCTGCTGAGACGACCACGGTTGGCGTCGACCGCCTCCAGCGAGCGATGGATGCCATGGGCCAGCTGGACGTGTTCCGGTTGTTCGAAACGTTCGGCGAAACGCAGCAGGCGCAGGTTCGCCTCATTGAGTTCGGACATGTCGCCGCTCGACCATTCGCTGCGCTGCAGGCGTTGCCATATCTCCAGGATCTGGCGGGCCTGGTGAATGACCCGCTGGGCAAAGTGCTGCCTGAGGCGCTCGCGGTTGGGGTCTTCTGGCTCGCTCATATCGGGCTACTGGTTAGACGAACGGCGGAGGAAATAGTGGCTCTATGCTAGCACTTCTGTGGTCGCGGTATATGTGCCATGCGTCAACTTCTCGAATTCATTTCGTGACCCTCTGGTCAGCGTCCGGAGTGACGGAGATGGTCAATTGGGCGGCGCTTGCATGAAGCGTCCCGCAGCCGCTTGATTTATAGTGGGGCGATGGATGGCAACGCGGCCGTGCCTTGCCCGACGAACGCCGGCCTTGAGGCGAATTCGGTTGGACAGGGCACGATGGGCCAGGGTTGTGGTCAACCGATGAACTCAAGTGATCGAAAGGAATAGAGCCATGCTGGACTGGAAAAAACGCGCAGGCAGCGCGCCGGAACGCGCTGCAGAACCCTCGCCGGCACCCCGCGGCTATTTTGCCGGCCTGCTGTTCAGTCGTGCCCTGGCAACCCTGGTCGGGTTGTACCTGGTGGTGACGATTCTGCTCGGCTGGTACTGGAGCCAGGAGCCGGCGCTGTTTCCCGTCCAGCAGAACGCGCAGATGGCCGCCGAGAAGCAGGGGCGCAAGATGGTCGTCGGTTATACCACGGTCGAGACCCTCAAGACGGTGGTCGGTACCCTGCTGAACAAGCCGGGTGGCTATCTCTCCAACGATCGTTTCCCGCCAGGTGTCTGGCTGGACAACATTCCCAGCTGGGAATACGGCGTGCTGGTCCAGGTGCGCGACCTGACTCGCGCCCTGCGCAAGGATTTCGCCCGCTCGCAGTCGCAGTCGGCCGAAGACGCCAACCTGGCCAAGGCCGAGCCGCGCTTCAACTTCGACAACCGCAGCTGGATGCTGCCGTCCAGTGAGGCGGAGTACCAGGAGGGCATCAACTCCCTGGATCGCTACCAGGCCCGGCTGTCCGACCCGAACCAGAACAACGCGCTGTTCTACGCCCGTGCCGACAACCTGAACAACTGGCTCGGCGATGTCGCCACGCGCCTGGGCTCGCTGTCCCAGCGCCTGTCGGCCAGTGTCGGGCGGGTCAAGCTGAACTCCGCGCTGAAAACCGAAAGCGTGGCCCCGGGCCAGGTGCCGCAGGTTGACGAAGAAGTGGTCGAGACGCCGTGGCTGCAGATCGACAACGTGTTCTACGAAGCCCGTGGCCAGGCCTGGGCGCTGTCGCACCTGCTGCGGGCGATCGAGGTCGACTTCGCCGACGTGCTGGCGAAGAAGAATGCGACGGTCAGCGTGCGGCAGATCATCCGCGAGCTGGAAGCCTCGCAGGAGCCGGTCTGGAGCCCGATGATCCTCAACGGCAGCGGCTTCGGCGTCCTGGCCAACCACTCGCTGGTCATGGCCAACTACATTTCGCGGGCCAACGCCGCGGTGATCGACCTGCGCCAACTGCTCAACCAGGGTTGATCGATGAATGTCTCCCCGAACGAGGTGGCGCATCGCGCCGCCTCCGATGCCGAGCTGATCGCCTGGGTCGACGACGACGATCGCCTGCAAGGCAGCCTCGCCCGCGCCGAGTTGCGTGAGCGCGGCCTGATCGGACGTGGCACCTACATCCTGCTGTTCAATTCGGCCGGTGAGCTGTGCGTGCATCGGCGGACCCTGAGCAAGGCCATCTATCCCGGCTACTGGGACGTGGCGGCCGGCGGCATGGTCCAGGCCGATGAAAGCTACGCCGAGTCGGCCGCCCGCGAGCTGGAGGAGGAACTGGGCGTCAGTGGCGTACCCTTGACCGCCCACGAGCGTTTCTTCTTCGACCAGCCGGGCAACCGGCTCTGGTGCGCGGTGTTCAGTGCCGTCTGGGACGGGCCCTTGCGCCTGCAGCCGGAAGAAGTGCTGGAGGCGCGTTTCGTCGCGGTGGATACCGCCGTGGAGGAAAGCGCGCGCAAGCCCTACTGCCCGGACTCCCTGGCGGCCCTGAAGCGCTATTTGCAGGGCGTCGCAAAACCTTCATGAAATGGCGCCGATTGGCTCTTGGGTCATCGGCCTTTTGCCGTTACACTGCGCGACTTTTCAAGCTCAAGCGGCCTGGCCGCCTTGAGTAGCGCTGCCCCTGCCTGAGTGGGGCTTCGCGGTCGTCGCCCGTCATGGCTTTCGACCAGTCTTTCGTCCTCCCAAGAGGATTGCCGGTGGCCAAAAAAGCCGCATCCTTCGCCGCTCTCGGCGGCCTGGTGTTTTCCACCGACGCAGGCCGACATTGCCCCGACTGTAGCCAGCCGGTGGCCGCCTGTACCTGCAAACAGACCCGTATCCCCGAAGGCGACGGTATTGCCCGCGTGCGCCGCGAAAGCAAGGGCCGTGGCGGCAAGACGGTGACGACGATCACCGGCGTGCCCCTGGCCGAAGACGCCCTCAAGGAACTGGCCAGTACCTTGAAGAAACGCTGTGGTACCGGTGGCGCCCTGAAAGACGGCGTCATCGAGATCCAGGGCGACCATGTCGAGTTGCTGCTGGGCGAGCTGGTCAAACACGGTTTCAAGGCGAAGAAGTCCGGCGGCTAGCAGCTTCTGTGAAAACCACCGTGCAGTCGACCCGCCAGCCCGGATGAACCCGGCCTGGCAGTCGCGCCCATGGTTTTCACAGAGCCTGTTCCCGCACAGCCTCTTGGGGGCTGTACGAAATGTTTTCAACGCAGCCTGGGCGAGCGCGGATACATAGCGTACAGAGCCTAAACTCGGAGCTGTATCCGTGGTCTCACACGGATGCAGGCGAATCGTCATTTTCATTCTTTAGACTGCGCACAGCCTGGGTCCAGGCGGCGCTACCTGACTTCTTCTATAGGGGACTTCGATGTCCGTACGACGCACACGCAAAGACGATGGCAGCCAATGGACAGTTGCGGACAGCCGCAGTGTTTACGGGATTCGCCATTGGGGGGCCGGATATTTCGCGATCAATGATGCCGGTCGCGTAGAGGTTCGTCCGAACGGCCCGAACAGTTCGCCCATCGATCTCTTCGAACAGGTCGACGAGCTGCGCAAGAGCGGCTTGTCCCTGCCCCTGCTGGTGCGCTTCCCGGATATCCTGCAGGACCGCGTCCGCCAACTGACCGGCGCGTTCGACGCGAACATCGCGCGCCTGGAATACCAGAGCAAGTACACCGCGCTGTATCCGATCAAGGTCAACCAGCAGGAAGCGGTGATCGAGAACATCATCGCCACCCAGAACGTCTCGATCGGCCTGGAAGCCGGCTCCAAGCCCGAGCTGCTGGCGGTGCTGGCGCTGGCGCCGAAAGGCGGCACCATCGTCTGCAACGGCTACAAGGACCGCGAGTTCATTCGCCTGGCGCTGATGGGCCAGAAGCTCGGTCACAACGTGTTCATCGTGATCGAGAAAGAGTCCGAGGTGGAACTGGTGATCGAGGAGGCCGCCTCCCTCAAGGTCAAGCCCCAGGTCGGCCTGCGGGTGCGCCTGTCGTCCCTGGCGTCGAGCAAGTGGGCCGATACCGGTGGCGAGAAATCCAAGTTCGGCCTGTCGGCGGCGCAACTGCTGTCGGTGGTCGAGCGTTTCCGCACGGCCGGCCTCGACCAGGGCATCCGCCTGCTGCACTTCCACATGGGTTCGCAGATTGCCAACCTGGCCGACTACCAGTACGGCTTCAAGGAAGCGATCCGCTACTATGGCGAGCTGCGCAACCTCGGCCTGCCGGTGGATCACATCGACGTCGGTGGCGGCCTGGGGGTCGACTACGACGGTACCCACTCGCGTAACGCCAGTTCGATCAACTACGACATGGATGACTACGCCGGTGTCGTGGTCGGCATGCTCAAGGAGTTCTGCGACGCGCAGAACCTGCCGCATCCGAACATCTTCTCCGAGAGTGGCCGGTCGCTGACCGCCCACCACGCGATGCTGGTGGTGCAGGTGACCGACGTCGAGAAACACAACGACGACGTGCCGCACATCGAGAATCCGCAAAACCTGCCGGAAACCGTGCAGTGGCTGGTGGAATTGCTGGGCCCGACCGATATCGAGATGGTCACCGAAACCTACTGGCGCGCCACCCACTACATGAGCGACGTGGCCACCCAGTACGCCGATGGCAAGCTGACCCTGGCCGAAAAGGCCCTGGCCGAGCAGTGCTACTTCGCCGTGTGCCGGCGCCTGCACAACTCGCTGAAGGCCCGCCAGCGTTCGCACCGCCAGGTGCTCGACGAACTCAACGACAAGCTCGCCGACAAGTACATCTGCAACTTCTCGGTATTCCAGAGCCTGCCCGATACCTGGGCCATCGGCCAGGTGTTGCCGATCCTGCCGCTGCATCGGCTGAACGAGGAGCCGCTGCGGCGTGCGGTGCTGCAGGACCTGACCTGCGACTCCGACGGCAAGATCAAGCAGTACGTCGACGAGCAGAGCATCGAGACCAGCCTGCCGGTGCACGCGGTGAACGAAGGCGAAGACTACCTGCTGGGGATCTTCCTGGTCGGTGCCTACCAGGAAATTCTCGGCGACATGCACAACCTGTTCGGTGACACCGACTCGGTGAACATCTACCAGAATGCCGACGGCAGCGTGTACCACGCCGGTATCGAAACCCACGATACCATCGAGGACATGCTGCGTTATGTGCACCTGTCGCCGGAGGAACTGATGACCCACTACCGCGACAAGGTCGCCAGTGCCAGCATCAGCGTCAAGGAGCGGACCCAGTTCCTCGATGCATTGCGTCTGGGCCTGACCCGTTCGTCTTACCTGTCCTCATGAGGCAAGGCCGATAGTTCCTCGGAACCAGCCCTTTCAATAAGGGGCTTTTCCTTTGATCGTGTAGGCTTGGTCTGAATCTCGAAAACCCACCCTCTGCGGTGGGTTTTTTATTGCCTAACGGCAAAGTGATGGCTTCATCGCTTCCGTGTTTTGTGTAGGTGATTTCTCTAACGCCTGTTTGCCCCTCTACTCGCTCTTTTCCCTCGGCGAAAATCCCCGGTCCACGTCGGGCCCATGTAGAGGAATATCCATGTTCGATCCAGCCAACCAGCCGTTTTTCCGTCTGGATGTTGCCGGCTTGTCCCGTCCTCTGGCTGTCACTTCCTTCAGCGGTCGCGAGGCGGTCAGCGAGCTGTTCGCCTTCGAACTGGACGTGCCCGACGAGACCATTGGAACGGATCCGGGCAGGCTGATGTACCGCAGTTGTTTTCTGTGCCTGGGGGCCGCCGATCAGGGTATCCATGCACAGATCCAGGGCGTCAACCTGCGTTGTTCCGGCCTGGCTCCGGGCCACTGCCGGCTGTTTCTCGGGCCGCGCCTGGGGCTGCTGGCGCAGCGTCTGCGTCGGCGCCTGTTCCAGCAGCGCACGGTACCGGGGATCATTGCCCAGGTGCTGGGTGAGCACGGCCTGCGGGATGACGCGTTTCGTTTCTCTCTCAAGGCGCGTTGTGTCCCGCGACCGTATTGCGTGCAGTTCGACGAATCCGACCTGGAGTTCGTCCAGCGACTCTGTGCCGAGGAAGGCATCCACTTTCACTTCCAGCACTCGCGGAACCATCATCGCCTGGTATTCACCGATGGGCTGGGTGCCTTGCGGCGGACCCGGGAAGCGCGCTTCTGCCCGGATGACGGACCCGGGGTCGAGGATTTCCAGGTCGCCCTGTCGGGGCGGCTGCCCCGCCGTGGCGGGCGCGGCCAGGAGTTGGCGCAGGGCGAAAGCGATTTGCCGGGGCTTCATTGTGCAGCCTTTATGCCGCTGTCCGGGCATCCCTGCGCGGCGTGGAACCGCCTGTGGCTGATCACGGTGCTTGAGCATCGCGGCGACAGCAGCCCGCGCGAACCCTGGGGGTTGTTCTACCGCAACCTGTTCAGCGCGACCTCCTGGGAGGTGGCACTGCGCACCTCCCGCCGTTATCCGAAACCGCGGTTGTCCGGCCTGTTTCGGGCCCGGCTGGCCGCTGGCGAGAGGCGCGCCAGCCCGGACGGGCAAGTGCGGCTCGCCGTGCAGTTGCTGGTCTTCTATCAGGGCGAGGGGGCCCGGCAGAGCACCTGCCACCTGCCGCTCGACCGCTCGGCGATGGCCGACGCCGATGCATTCGTTGCAGGGCTGGAGGTGGGGACGCCGCTCTGGGTGCGGTTTGCCGATGGCGACCCGGACCGGCCGCACATTGTCGGGCGCGCCGAGACCCGGCAGTGGCAGGCGCAGTCTGCCGGTGACCCGGTATGTGAACTGTTGGGTATGGGGCATCCACTGGTATTGCTGTGCCCCCCTGCAAGCGATAGCCGGTCAGCTTCCTGCGGTTGCCGGGGTTGCCTGCCGTGAACACGAATGCGACATGGCTGCTGCTGGATATCCCCACGGCACCCGGCCTGGTTGCGGCCTTGCGGGAGCGCTATGCGCACTACGAAAGCTACCCGTTGTTCGAGGGTACGCCGTTCCACGGTGTGCGTGACTGGGGGCCGCGGCTGCTGCGACTGGCGGCGGATTGTCCGCTGGCGACGCTGAGCCAGGCCCGGCCCACGGCCTGGGGTGGGCTGTTTCTGCGTAGCCGGGTTCCCGTCCCCGTCCTGTTGGCCCATTTGCGGCAGATGCTGGTGGTGCGCTTCGACGGCGAGCGTCAGGGCGTGGTCAGCTATTACAACCCGCAGACCGCCAGCTATTTTTTCGACGGTGCCGATAGCCGTGAACTGAGCCGTTGGCTTGGGCCGATCAGTCTTCTCTACTGGTACGGCGGCACCTGGGCCGACAAGGCTGCCGGTTGTCTCGGCTGGCAGCAGTTGATCAATCCGCAGTTGGAAGGGGCGGCCCTCGGCGCCGGGGAACCCCTCAGTGCCGCTCAGCAGCGGCGGCTGCAGGTGTGTCTGCTGGAGCGGCATGCCTACCAGTGGAGCCGGGCCAGCGGCCACGATTACGCCAGGACCTGGGGTCATCTGCAGGAGGGCGTCGCCCAGGGCTTTCGCGACAGTGCCAGCCTCGATGACTGGCTATGGTTGCGGGCGCAGTATCCAGCGGCGCCATTTCCATCCGGCCTACCGGGCGATACGCCGGGCGAGCGCCTGGAGCATCTGCGCCAGGCCTGGATGCGGGCGCGGGGCTGACTAGTGCGTCGGGCTGTTGAACCAGCGATCCCGCCGCTGCAGTTTCCAGGCACTAGCGCCCAGGGTCAGGCTGCGCAGCGACATGAACAGCAGGAACGCGATCCACAGGCCGTGATTGCCGTAGCCGCTCAGGATCCAGGCGAAGGGCAACGCGATCAGCACGCTGGCGAGCATCGCGTCGCGCATCTCACGGGCGCGGGTGGCACCGATGAACAAGCCGTCCAGCAGATAACTCCAGACCGCGACCAGCGGCAGCGCGGCCAGGTAGGGCAGATAGCCAAAGGCGGTTTCGCGCACACTGGGGATGTCGGTCTGCAGGGTGATGAACAGGTGTCCGCCGAGCAGGAACAGCAAGGCGAAGCCGAGACTGGCCAGCAGTGACCAACCCGCGGCAACGACCAGCGAGCGACGCAGGGTCTGACGATCCCCGGCACCGATCGCGTGCCCGCACAGGGCTTCGACCGCATGGGCCAGGCCATCGAGGGCGTGCGCGGTCAGCAGCAGGCCGTTGAGCAGCAGGGCATTGGCGGCGACGGTGGCGTCGCCCAGGCGGGCACCTTGTATCGTGATCAGGAAAAACACCGATTGCAGGGCCATGCTGCGGATGAAGATATCGCGGTTGACGGTCAGCAAGGGGCGCCAGTTGCGCCACAGGGCCAAGGCTGCCCAGGCCAGCTTGCCGGGGTAGCTGCGCAGGGCGCCGCCGGTCAGCGCCAGGCCGAGCAGGGCACCGCTCCATTCGGCGACGACCGACGCCCGCGCCGTGCCGACCACGCCCCATTCCAGGCCGAGTACGAACCACAGGTTCAGGGCGATGTTCATCAGGTTGGTGGTCAGCAGGATCGCCAGCGGCGCCCGGGCATTCTGGGTGCCGAGGAACCAGCCGACCAGCGCGTAGCTGGCCAGTGCCGCCGGCAGCCCGAACAGGCGGGTATGGAAGAAGTCCAGGGTCAGTTGCCGCAGTTCGACCGAGGGTTGCATGACTTGCAGCGCCAGATGGCTGAAGGGCAGTGCGATGACCCCGAGAAACAGCGCCAGCAGCAGACTCAGCAGCAGCCCCTGCAGGAGAACCTGCCGCAGCGCGGTCCCGTCGCCGCGTCCGGCGGCCTGGGCGGCGAAGCCGGTAGAGCCCATGCGCAGGAAACCCATGGCCCAGGCCAGGAAAATGTACAGGCTGGCCCCCACCGCCACGGCGCCCAACTGGTGAGCATGGGGCAGGTGACCGATCACCGTGCTGTCGACCAGCGCCACCAGTGGAACGGAAATATTCGACAGAATCATCGGTGCGGCGAGCGCCCAAACCCGCCGATGGGTGGGGCGGTCGCGCCAGTCAGTGAGCAGGGTGGACATGCAGGCTCCTCGCAAGAGCGCGCATTGTAGCCGTCGGTCGCGCAGCGGTCGTCAGTGAATGATCCAGCTCAGCAGCCAGAGCCCGAGCAGCAGCCAGATGATGCCGAGGAAGATCGAGGCGCGCATGAAGGCCCGGACTGCCGAGTAGAGGAACATCAGGCCGACGATCAGGGCCAGGATGCTGATCAGCGAGGTGTCCATGCCCAGGGCCCGGGCCAGGCCGTCGATGAAGTTGCCGCCGGCGTTGGCCAGCAGGCTGAACAGTCCGCCCAGGCCATCGACGATGAAGCGGATCACCGAGCCGAGCACCCGACCCAGCCACTCGAAAAAGCCTTCTACCTGCATATGCATACCCTGATGAGCGTGTGGCGCGGATTGTAGCCTTTGGCTGTGGAACTGGCAGCAAGGTTCCCGCTGGCATGGCGTGTCGAGAACAGGGGCTGATCGCTGGGGGAGATCCCTGGAGCGGCGATGGTCATTTCAGGCTGGCGGGCCAGGCGGCATTCTTCGCAGGCAGGCCCGCTCTCGCAAACGCGGGTTGTCAGGAGCCCACGACATGGATCCGCGGCTGCGGGAACAGATTGTTGAGGGTTTCCAGCAGGCGCACGTGATAGATGGGTTTGCGGAACAGGTCCAGCACCTGCAGGCGCAGCATGTCGCTGACATCGTCCATGTCGGCATGCCCGGAGGTCACGATCACCGGCAGGTGCTGGCGTGAGGTGTGCTCGCGCAGCCGCTTGATCAGCGACATGCCGCTTTCCTCGGGCATGCGCAGGTCTGTAATGACCAGCGCGATGTCGGGGTGCTTGGTCAGGTGGAACAGGGCCTGCTTGACCGAGGTCGCGGTGAAGCAGGAGAACCCTTCTCCTTCCAGCAACTCGGCCAGCTCCAGGAGTGCGTCCTCTTCGTCATCCACTAGAAGGAGCTGTTGGCGTGGGGGAACAGAGGAAGTCATGAACGATTCCTGTGGCTGATTCGTCTTGAGAGTGTAGCGCCTCTTCGAGGTAGAAAAGAATGCTGAATTCAAGTCCCCAAGCCTGAGGACAGGTTTGTGAAAACTGTCTTGATCTTGTCACCGATTCCAGTCGACAGCCCTGCAATCACGACAGCCACCATCGCCGCCACAATCGCATATTCGATACCCGAAGCACCCTCCTTGCGACTCATGAAAAGCTGAACCTGAACATACAGCCTGGTAATGAAATCAAGGATCATCTGACAACTCCTTACGTCTTTAAACGCTGTATCAGCCGCCTTACGACATGGTTTCCCTATGCCATCACAGCATCGTCAACAAAGCGGCGGGCAACAACTGTAAGAAAGGATTAATCACAAAGTATTAGTCCGAAGGTTGGCGTCAATAAACGTCGGTTTCCTTTCTCTAATCTGCGGATATTTTCGGTTGGGTAATGGCATTTCGTCCTAGCTGGACTACCTTCAAATAGCGAAAAAGTTGATGTTCATAGCTGCCTGAATGCGAGGGTTTCGCGGGTCGCGCAGTCGGAAAGGGAGAGCCGTCATGAACAGTCGAGTGACCATGGGGCTGGCGGCCATCTTGTTGATCGCAGCGCTGGTTGTCGGATATTGGGGGCTGATGCTCAGTCATCCGCCGGCACCTGTGGTTCCGGCCGTCAGCGCACCTGTGGACAACCCGGCCGCTGCCGAGGAACCGGCGCGCCAGCCGGTGGTGGTGCTGGCCCACGATGTCCCTCCCTTCGTTCCCCTGACGGCCGCCGACCTGGTGATCGAGCGCCTGCGTATCGCCCCACCCGGCAGCTTCGGTTCGTTGCAGGAAGCGGTGGACCGCATTCCCTGGCGGCCCCTGAAGGCCGGGACCTGGCTCAGTGACGAGAGTTTCCAGGCCGGTGGCCCGCTGGCACGCATGATCCGTTCCGACGAGCGTGCACTGGCAGTGGCCGTGGACGAGGTGATCGGGGCCGGCGGGCAATTGACGCCCGGGGACTATGTCGATGTGCTGCTGTTCCTGCGCCAGGATGCCAGCAATCTGCAGCAGTCGGCCCAGGTGGTGATTCCGGCGATGCGTCTGCTCAGCGTCGGCGAGCAACTGGGCCTGACCAATGATGGCAAGCCCGCGTCGGGCGCCAGTGCCAGTGAGCGGGCCAATCAGGAACTGCGTCGCGCGTCTGCCCGTACCGTGGTGCTGGCGGTTCCCGAACCGCTGTTGAGCCGGTTGATGCTGGCGACCCAGGTCGGCACCCTGCGCCTGGCGGTGCGCAGTGCCGATGAGCACCTGTTGCCTCGCTACTGGGCTGGGGAGAAGGTCGGTGCCGCCAACCTCAAGGCGGCCAGCGCCGAGCTGTTCCAGTTCAACCAGTTGGCCCTGGCCGGGGCCCCCAGGGGCCAGCCCCCGGCTGTCGAGAGCGGCGGGCGTGGCCAGGGGGCCGTGGTGATCCGTGGCAACCAAGTCAGTCAATCAACACCCTGATCTGCAAGGAAACTTCGGATGAGTGGATCCCTGTCGAGCGTCAAACGAGTGGCCCGGGCCTTGTTCCGGTGGCGTTTGTCGGTGCAACGTAGCGGATTATCGAAATGAGCCAGAGCCTGAGCCAGACCTTCCTGGCAATCACCCGCAATACCACCGACCTGGAATGGCTGCAGGGCGCCCTGGCGCCGTTGGGCCAGGTGGTCAGCGCCGGCGGCAGTCTCGACGAGTTGCTGTCGCTGGTGGACGTCACCTTTGCCGGGCTGATTTTCGTCGGCCTCGACCGGGAGAACCTGGTGGCCCAGAGCGCCCTGATCGAAGGGTTGCTGGAGGCCAAGCCGATGCTGGCGATCGTCGCCCTCGGCGACGGCATGGACAACCAGCTGGTGCTCAATGCAATGCGCGCCGGAGCCCGGGACTTCGTCGCCTACGGCTCGCGCTCCAGCGAAGTGGCCGGGTTGGTCCGACGCCTGAGCAAGCGCCTGCCGGCGGTGGCACCGAGTGCGCAGATGGGCGGTTTCACCGTTCTGTACGGCGCCCAGGGCAATGCCGATGGGGCACTGTTGTCCACTCACCTGGCCCTGGTGGTGCAGAAGAGCGGGCAACAGACCCTGCTGCTCGACCTCGGCCTGCCCCGGGGCGACAGCCTGGCGTTGCTCGGTCTGGAAAGCTCGTTCCATTTTGGCGACGCGCTGCGCCACCTGCGCCGCCTGGACTCGACGATGATCGACAGTGCCTTCACCCGCACCGAAGAGGGGCTGCGCATCCTCGCCTATGCCAGTGCCGACGAGCCTCTCAAGCGCACCAGCGCCGCCGAGTTGTACATGTTGCTCAGCGCCCTGCGCCAGCACTTCCAGCACATCATCGTCAATCTCACCGGACAGTCCGACAGCGAGGCCCTGCGCACTTTCGTCAGTCACTGCGACAAGCTGCTCTGGTACACCGACCAGAGTGTGCTCGATTGCCGACGCAACCTGACGATCCTCAACCTGTGGCGGGAAAAGGGCATGAAGCTCGACCACGCGCGGCTGCTGGTCGACCGTTATCTCAAGAATGTTTCACCGGACTCCGAAACCCTGGGCAAGACGTTCGGGCTGCCGGTCCTGTCGGTACTGCCCTTGAATGTCGAGGTGCGGCTGAATGCGAAGAACCAGGGCCAGACGCTGTTCGAGCTGGCCCCGCGCGAAGCCCTGACCCAGGGCCTCAAGTCCCTGGGCGAGCACCTGGCCAAGCGCTCCGAGGGCCGTACCAGGACCGCCGAGGGCTGGCTCAACCGGATCTGGGGGCATAAGTGATGAGCGAGAAACTGTTCGGCGGCCAGAGCCGTGGAGCGGCCGGCAACACCGATCATGAAGGGCTCAAGCTGGTTTTGCATCGCTACATCATCGATGCCATCGAGGAGTCGGGGAAGAACCTGCTGGAAGGCTCGCGCCAGGTCCTGGCGCAGTTCGTCATCGACAAGGTCGGCGAGTATGTGTCGCGCCTGCACCTGGCGATTTCCCGTTACGAGATGGAGCGGCTGGCGGAGGAGATCGTCGATGAACTGACCGGCTTCGGTCCGCTGGAGGTGCTGCTGCGTGACACGGCGGTCACCGAGATTCTGGTCAACGGACCGCATCGGGTGTTTCTCGAACGCGATGGCCTGTTGCACCAGAGCGACCTGCGTTTTATCGACGACCACCACGTGGAACGGGTCATCCAGCGGATCCTCGCGCCCCTCGGTCGACGCCTGGACGAGTCGTCACCGATGGTCGACGCACGGATGCCCGATGGCAGCCGGGTCAACGCGATCATTCCGCCGATCGCCCTGGACGGTCCTTGCCTGTCGATCCGCAAGTTTCGCAAGGACATGCTCAAGAGCAACGATCTGGTGGCGATGCAGACCATCGACCAGGCCATTCTCGAATTCTTCCAGGACGCCGTGGGCAAGCGCTGCAACATCCTGATCAGTGGCGGCACCGGCACCGGCAAGACCACCCTGCTCAATATCCTCAGCCAGTTGATCAACCGTCACCAGCGCCTGGTCACCATCGAGGACGTCGCCGAACTGCAACTCAACCATCCCCATGTGGTGCGCCTGGAGACCCGTCCGCCGAACGCCGAGGGCCATGGCGAGGTGAGGTCCAGCGACCTGATCCGCAACGCCCTGCGGATGCGCCCGGATCGGATCATCCTCGGCGAGATTCGCGGCGTGGAAGTGCTCGACGTGCTGACGGCGATGAACACCGGCCACGACGGTTCGATGAGCACGGTGCACGCCAACAATGCCCAGGACGCCCTGCTGCGCCTGGAAACCCTGGTGGGGCTGACCGGACGCCAGGTGGCGGAGAAGACCCTGCGCCAGATGATCTGCGCGGCGCTGGACGTGGTGATCCAGTTGACCCGCCTGCCCGATGGCCGTCGCTGTGTCAGCGAAGTGGTGGAGGTGGTCGGGGTTCGCGATGACATCTATGTCACCAACACCCTGTTCCGGCTCGATCGCCGCAACGGCTTCAGTTTCCAGCGCGATGCCGTCAACCCGGCGGGCGACAAGCTGCGGCGCGAGTTGCACCTGGGTTTCGACGATTGAGGAGGTCTGGCCATGTTCGCTCCGCTGTTGCTTGGGCTCACCTGCCTGCTGCTGCTCGGGCTCTCGCTGCGGCTGTTCTACCTGGCGATGCGCAAGACCGGCAACGAGCGGGTGCTCAGCCGTCTGACCGAGGGGCAGCCGGAGTTGGTGACTGTCGCCAGTCCCGCCGGCCCGCTGAGGAACCATCTGGACCGGCTGTTCCTGCGTGCCGGGCTGGATCGTCCGGGTGAGCGGCTGGTCCTGTGGCTGGTCGTCTGGATGGCGCTGGTCTTCCTGGGAGGGTTGTCAGTGGGGGTGGTCGGTCTGGTGCTGGTATTGCTGATACCGCCGCTAGGCCTGAGGCTGTTCGTGGGCTGGCGTTACCGGCGGCGGGTGCGGCGGATGGTCGAGCAATTGCCGCAGATGCTCGACTATGCGGTGCGCAGCCTGAAGTCCGGGCGGACCCTGGCCGATGCGATCCTCGGTGGCATCGAGGCGTCGGCCGATCCGCTGCGCGAGTCCATGGCGCGTATCCGGCGTAACGTCGAACTGGGCGTCAGCCTGCCGGAGGCGGCCAGCGATTTCGCCGAGTTCTACGAGCGCGAGGAGTTTCGCTTCCTGGCCCTTGGCCTGAAGGTCAACCACCGTTACGGCGGCAATGCCAGCGAACTGCTGGAAAACCTGATGAAGCTGATCCGCGAGCGCGATCAGGCCGCGCGGCAACTGCGCGCGATGACCGGCGAGACCCGCATGACCGCGGTGGTCCTGGCGCTCCTGCCGATCAGCGTGGCGGGTTACTTCATGGTGACCAACCCGGGGTATCTGCTGAACATGTGGCAGGATCCGAGCGGCCAGCGGATGCTGCTGTTTTCCTTTGGTCTGCAGGCGCTCGGTTGCCTGGCGCTGTGGCGCATGCTGCGGAGCGTATGACATGGCCCTGCTGATGAGTGTGCTGCTGTTTCTCGCCGCCCTGGTGCTGATCGTCGGCGACAGGCTGCAGAGGCGCCAGCGCGAACGGGCGGTGACCGAGCGTTTGCAGGGGCACATGGTGCGTGAGCGACACAAGCTGAGCGATTGGCTGCGTGTTCTGGGTGAAACCCGTTTCGGCCAGCGCTCGGTGAGTATCGACAACGAAACCCAAGTGCTGCTCAACCGTATCGGTTGGCGCAAGGCGAACCAGCGCTCGTTGTTCGCCGCCTGCCAGATCGGCACGCCGATACTGGTGCTGGTGCTCGTCCTGCTGGTACAGGGGCTGTTCTTTACCGAGCTGGAATCACCCTGGATCGCGCCGTTCCTCGGGCTGGCCGCCGGCTATCTGCTGCCCAAGCGCCTGTTGGTCATGGCCGCCACGCGTCGACAGCGGCAGGTCACTGTCGAGGTTTCGACCTTCATTCCGCTGTTGCGCATCCTCTTCGAGTCGGGCATGGCTGTGGAGCAGGCGTTGCGGGTGCTCGCCAGCGAATCCCGGCAACTGCTGCCGGTGCTGAGCGGCGAGTTGCAACTGGTCCTGGCCAGGGTCGATTCCGGTCTGGAGTTGAGCGAGGAACTGGGCAAGATGGCGCGGTTTCTGGCGGTCGACGAGTTCGACGACACTTGCGTCATTCTCCAGCAACTGCTCCAGCAGGGCGGTGGAGCGATGAAGTCGTTGCTGGCGCTCAAGCAACTGCTCGATGACCGACGCCTGACCCGCTTGCAGGAGTACATCTCGAAGATGTCGGCGAAGATGTCGGTGGTGATGATGGTGTTTCTGTTTCCGGCGTTGTTGATCGTGCTCGCCGGCCCGGGTTTTACCGCCCTGAGCAAGGCCTTCGGCACGTCCTAGGCGGGTTCAGTGAGCCGCCGCATCCCGCTGCCTTGGCCCGGCGGGCGACAGTGCCAGGGCCAGTTGCGTGCGGTTATGCATGTGGGTCAGTCGCAGCACCTGTGACACATAGAGCTTTACGGTATTTTCGGTGATGCCCAGTTCGCAGGCGATCTGGTAGTTGGTCTGGCCCTTGCCCACCAGGCGCGCCACCTCGATCTGGCGCGGTGACAACTGGCTGAAGATCTGCGCACCCGACGGGCCCTGCGCCGTGTTCGATGCGTCTTCGGCGGCCTCCTCGCGACGCCCCTGGGGCGAGCGTCGGACACTGTCCAGGTCGTGATAGAGGTCATCGATGGACTCGGCGAGAAATTGCAGCTTCTGATTCAGGTGACCCAGACTTTCATGGTGCAGGCGTTCGGCGATCACCGCCTCCTGGCGTTGAATGCCTTCGAGCAGTTCCGCGAGGTCCACCGGTTTCTGGTAGTAATCGGCGATCCCGGCGCGCAGGGCCTTGATCACGTCCTGCTTGTCGGCGCGCCCGGTCAGCATGATCGACTCGAAGATCCGGCGCTTGCCGGCCAGGCGCTGCAGCTCATGCACCAGCTCGACGCCATCGAGGTCGGGCAGATGCAGGTCGCACAGCACCAGGGCGATCCCGGAGTCTTCCCTGAAACGGTCGATGGCCACTTGGCTGGTCAGGGCGGGCACGCAGCGATAGCCGCTTTTTTCAAGAAATTCGCAGAGTTCTTCCACGATCAGCGGTTCGTCATCGACCACCAGCACCTTCATCTCAGAGACAAGCCTGTTCACGCGCTACTCCATGCTTTGCAAGCCAATGACCACGAGTTCCCCGCCCATGCGCGCAGCCTGGGGGCCTGAGATAAAAGTAGACGCACTTTCGCCCGCTGTACACTGCGGCCCCTAATGGAGGCTGGTGGTCATGCACAGCAGGCCGACCCACAGGAAAGGCGCGAACGGCTGTTTGTCCGAGGTTCCCGGCTCGAGGTTGTGCAGCATCCGCTTCAGCGGCTTGCCCAGCAGTGGCCAGAGCCGCGGGCCCAGCCAGAGCCAGAGCAGGCTGGCGACGCCGGCGCCGATGACCGTCCCGAGCAGGTAGCGGCTGTCGCTGGCCAGGGCCAGGGCGATCAGCAGCTTGACGTCGCCGGCTCCCAGGCGTGCCGTGACGTAGCCGGGCAGGGTCAGCAACAGGGCCAGCAGAAAGGCCCAGCCACCTTGCTCTGCCGAGGCCCCCAGCCAGGTAGTGCCACTCCAGAGCAGATAGAACAGCGCCAGTGCCGAGCCCCCCAGGGTCAGGCTGTTGGCGATTTCCCGCTGGCGCAGGTCCTGTGCCGCGCAGAGTGTGAACCACAGAAGCAGGATGAGGCTGTGCATCGGCTAAAAAACGTCCTTTTCCGATGAATGATTCTATGCTGATAGCAACGTGCAGTTGTCAGGGTAGACGCAGTCATGATCCCAGGCCTCCCCGGAAAGCAAAAAGGCGCTGCCGCCATCGAGTTCGCGCTGGTCTTCGTGATCTTCTTCGCGGTGCTCTATGGCCTGGTCAGCTACAGCCTGCCGATGCTCATGGTGCAGTCCTTCAATGCCGCGACCGCCGAGGGCGTGCGGCAGGGCGCCCAGGTTGACCCGGTGGCCAGCGGCAACAACTACGCCACGCTGCTCAAGAGCACGGCGACAGCGGCGGCGGCCCAACGCCTGCAATGGATTCCGGCGACGCTGAGTTTCAATGCGTCCAGCGATATCACCGCCACCTATACGGGGGGCCTGCTGACGGTCAGTATCCAGTATCCGACCTCCCGCTTGCGCAGCGTGCTGCCGTTCCTGGTGCTGCCCGGGATCGGCACGGTGCCCAACCTGCCAGCCAATCTCAAGGCCAGCGCGAGCATGCAGTTTTGAGTTCCGGGGATCGGCTGTTGGGTCGTCTGCTCGGCCGGGCGGCGGAGCCCGCGCTCGCTCCTGCGCCCGAACCGTCGACCTCGGCGGCCGAATTGCGGATCCGCCTCGATGGCGACGGCCGCGTACTGGAGGTTGCCGGGCCGCTGCGACATGGCTTGGCGGCACTGCCTCAGGCAGCAAGCTATCCCCTGCGGGAGCTGCTGAGGGTGTCCAGCCACCTGTCGGTCGAAGGGCTGCCGGCGGACTGGCTCGGGCATATCCTCGACCTGGACTTCAACGGCCTGGCCGGACAGGTCGTGCACACCCGTGGCTGGCTCCAGCCCCATCAGGGCGGCTGGCTGTTGCAGGCGCTGGATGTCGGTGATCTGCTCAAGGACCACCAGGCCGCGGAGAATCGTGAGTACCTGCAGCACTTCGCCGCCCGCGTGAGCGAACAGTTGCGCCTGTGCAGCGTGGCGCGCCTGCCCCAGGTGCTGGCCGAGCAACTGCAGGCCCTGGCCCAGCTTTGGCATATTCCCTGTCTGGCCCTGGCCCTGCTCGATGGGCCCGGGCAGCAGTGGCAGGTGCACAGCCACTACCGGGCCCATGACGCCCCGCCGCTCTGGCACGAAGGCCAGACCCTGGGCACCGGCCTGGACAGCCTGAACGGCACCGCGCCGCTGCGTCTGGACGTGCGTGACGGCCTCAGCGAGTACCCGCGCCTGCTGGGCGTGATGGGCAATGCCGATGGTCTGCTGGTGCCCTTTCACGATGAGCATGGCGTCGCCGCCTGGCTGCTGTGCGGGTTCTATCCGGTGCGGCAACGCGCACCGCAGCTCAGCGACCAGGACTGGCTGCAACTGACGGCAGCCCTGGCCGCACCCTTACTGGGCCGGCGCCGTCAGCAGTTGCATCTGCAGCAGCAGGAACGCCTGGAGAGCCTCCAGGAACTGCTGGGCACGGGCTGGTGGGAATGGTCGCCGGCCAGGGACGAGTTGCAATTGGCGGCCCCCCTGGCCCAGACATTGGGCTTGGGCGAATCGACCTCGCTGCTGTCGATGGAAGACTGGCTGGCGGTGATCCATCCCGCGGACCGCGAGGAACTGGGCAGTTGCCTGAATGATCTGCGCCAGGGCCGGTCGATGCTGCTTTGCGTGCGCCTGTACCAGGACGACAGTGCGGACAATCCGCGCTGGTATCGGCTCCAGGGCCAGGCACTGGGGAGCGGCGAGACGCAACGGATCGTCGGCTTCATGCTCGACATCAGCGACGTCAAGAACCAGGAGCAGGCGGCTGCCGCTGCCCATGCGCGGCTGGAAAACCTGATCGCCAGCTCACCGGCGGTGATCTATGTCCAGCGTTACGTCGAGGGGGCATTGATACCCGTGTTCTTCAGCCACAGCCTGTTGCCCCTGTTGGGCCGGACCCTGGCCGATTGCACCCGGGATGGCCTGGCGCAGTGGATTCATCCCGAGGACCGCGACCGCTATTTCGAGCGTACCCGCCAACTGTTGCGCGAAGGCCATGTCAGTTGCCGTTACCGGCTCCAGGATCAGCGCGGCGACTACCACTGGCTGCTCGACGAGGCCCGGTTGTTGCGCGATGACCTGGGGATGCCGGTGGAGGCGGTGGGGCTGTGGATGGACGTCACCGAGGCGACCCTGGCCGCCGAACGCATTGAAAAAAGCGAGGAGCGCTATCGGGTCCTGGTGGAGGACTCGCCGGCGATGATTTGCCGCTATCGGCCGGACCTGACCCTGATTTTCGGCAACCAGCCGCTGGCGAAGTATCTGGAATACGCGCCGGAGCAGTTGCCGGGGATGAACCTGGGCAACTGGATGTCGCCGGAGCAGCATGCGGCATTCGTTCGACGCCTGGAACAACTGACGCCCGAGCTGCCGGTCAGCACGGCCGAGATCAGTCTGCAATTGCCCGGCCGCGAGCATGCCTGGTGGGTCTGGTCGGACCGTGGCCTGTTCGATGCGCAGGGTCGCCTGCAGGAGATCCAGGCCGTCGGCCGCGACAACACCGAGGTGCGCCGTTCCCAGCAACAGCTGACCCAGAGTGCGAAAATGGCCACCCTTGGCGAGATGGCCACGGGCCTGGCCCATGAAATCAACCAGCCGCTGAACGTCATGCGCATGGCCATCGTCAACGTGCTCAAGCGCCTGGGCAATGGCGATGTGCAGATCGACTATCTGCAGGACAAGCTCAACCGCATCGATGCCCAGGTCCAGCGGGCGGCGCGGGTGGTCGATCACATGCGGGTGTTCGGCCGTCGGTCGGAGATCGAGGCCGCGCCGTTCAACCCGGCCCAGGCGGTGGAGGGCACCCTGTCGCTGCTCAGCGAAGGCATGAAGGGCAAGGGCGTGCAGTTGCGCGTGCCACCGATCGAGTTCGAGGTACAGGTGCGGGGTTTTGTCGACCAGTTGGAGCAGGTGCTGATCAACCTGATGGTCAATGCCCGGGATGCGCTGCTGAGCAAGCGCGAGAAGCAGCGCGACTTCGAACCCTGGATCTCGGTCACCGCCGAGCGTGACGAGCGTTCGGTACGGCTGATCGTCGAGGACAATGGCGGCGGCATCGACCCGCGCCTGCTGGAGCGGATCTTCGAGCCGTTCTTCACCACCAAGCCGGTGGGCATCGGTACCGGCCTGGGGCTGTCGGTGAGCTACGGCATCGTCGAGAACATGGGCGGGCGGATGAGCGTGCGCAACGGCGACGATGGCGCCCGGTTCTGTGTCGAGTTGCCGCTGGTGCTAGATCACTAGGTAGGCCTTGCCGGTCTGGCCGCAGGTGAGGTTGGCGCCGACGTCGGTCTGGTTGAGGTTGATGCCCAGGGCGGACAGCAGATTATTGACCAGGGGGTCCAGCAATGGACTGAGCAGGCCGGTTATCACGGGCGTCAGCAGGCTGCTGACGCCGCTGATCAGGCCGCCAGCGGCAGCGACGATGTTTCCCAGCGGATTGCTGTTGACCGGCTGGTAGACGTTCAAGCTGATGCCCGACAAGGTACTGGCCAGGCTGGCGACCACATTCGAAGTCGGCGTCGCGGCCAATACGCTGGGCGGCAGATTGAGGTTGGGAGGCGTCGCATAGGGTGAGGCGGCGCTGGCGAATACCAGGTCCTGGGTATTTTGTCCGACGCTGGTGTTTACCATGAGGCCTATGCCCCCCGCCGCAAATGCGTTTCTGGCCGGGCCGCAACTGCCTACGCCGAGAATCTTGTGACATGTCCAGGTTCCCAGATCGATCAGCGGCAGTGGGGCGACGGTAGGTTCTGCCGAGGATGAGAAGGCACTCGTCGGGTCTATCTGGCCCACTTTCAGGCTGGCTATCGATGTGGTGGTCCGAGCGGTCAGGCTTTTTGTACCGGCATTGTTCACCGGGCAGCTATAGGCGGTGACATAGCTTTCGGCCCCTCCGGTGTCCAGGCTGACGTTGATTTGCGGGGTGTTGAGTATCTGCGGGCTAAGCTGCATGCAGCCGGCTCCCAGCAGGCAGCTTGCCGAGTTGATGGTTGCGGCAAGGTTCAGGCTCAGCAGCGCGTTCAGGGTGGGGGTCAGATTGGCGACAAGTCCCAGGGTCGCATTGGCCAGGCCGGTTATACCCGACAGTACGGGCAGGTTGACGGATATGAAGGTTCTGACTTGTGCTGTACGTACATAAATACGGTTGGGGCCCAGTCTAGTGTCGCCGGCAACGGCCAGTTTCGGATCGCCCATCGCGGACAGTTGTGGCGCCTGTATGACCTTCACCTGCAGTGTCACACCCGCCAGCCCCAGCACATTGACCGGGAGCGTCGCTGCTGCTGCACTTTGACTGTTGGAGAGCTGGATGAAACCCTGGATCAGTTGGAATAACTGGATGTTGGCGTTCAGCCCGCTCGAGGGCGTGCCGGTTTGCAATTGCAGCAGGTCGCCAACCCTGATCGGGGTGGTATTGGCCGCGGCGATTTGCAGATTGCCCAGCGCCGTCACGACATCGGCGCTCGCGCCATTGATTTGGGCAACGGTTGCGGCCACCTGGACCAGTTGGGTCACTGCCACCGTCGTGTTGAGCAACTGCGTGTAGTTGCCTGCCGCGACATTCAGCCTGATTGCCAGTTGGTCCAGATAACTGAGCAGGTTGATATCGGTGCCGAGCAGGCCATTCCACCCGGCTGCAGTCAGACTCACGCTGCCCCCAGCAGCCCGGAGAAGATGGGGTTGAGCAGGTTGGACTTGGCGGTATCGACCGTTCCCAGTGAACTGCGCAGCGTCAGTTGGGCAATGGTCGGTTGGGGCGTGGCGGCGACAGCGGTTGCTGTCAACTGGGTGGTGGTGCTGGTTGTTCCTTTTGCAAACAGCGCCTGGATCCCCGCTGCGATACTGGTCGTGACGGTGTTGGTGGCGATCACGCGAATGGCCGTGGATTGAGTGGCGTCGACAGAGAAGGTTCGCAGGTTGGCGGCGCTGGTCACGATGCGGCCACAGGTGACGTTCAGGGTCTGGCCGGTGCCTGGAGTAAAACCGTTACGGGTTGCGCTTTGCGTGGCATAGCTGGCCGCGCTCAGTCCTGCCTGGCAGTTTCCGCCACGAGTGACAGCCTCCAGCGCCGCCGTATCGGCAACCCGCTGCAAGCTGCGCTTCGCCAGGTACAGTCGCCCGCTATCGACCACCACCACCATGCTCAGCAGCGCCAGGCCGAGCGTCAGGGCGGCCATCAGGCCGATCGCGCCGCGCTGCTTCGACGGGCCGCGAAACACCGGCGAGCGACGGGGGAAAGACATCGAGCACTCCTTTGCCGGCGCGTGGCCGAGCGCTTACTTTCCTGTATTGCCTGCCAGTGTAGTCAAGGCCGGCGCACAGCGCTGGCCAGTCGCCAGGTTTGCGGCGAACGGTGAGGTCCGTTCGCCACGGTCAACAACCTGGCGGGAAAAGGGCCGTTTATCTGGGCGGATAGTTGGCCATCACCTGGGCCACGGTCCGGTTGATGGCGGCGCTGCGTTCGGCAGGCGTTGGCGTGTTGTCCACCGCCTGTTCGGCGCTGCCGCGCCAGACCAGCTTGCCGTCCTTGCCGTCGAAGAGGTCCACCTGGATCGTCGCGACCTGGTAGTCGATGTTGCGTACCTCGGTATAGCCCGGGCCCGCCCACAGGCCGCCGCCACGCCATGGGCCGCCCCAGGCGCCGCCGTAGTTGGTGCTGATCTGTTGCTGGCGGTTGTCGACGATCAGGTAGGCCTGCACCTTCAGGTCGGCCTTGCCACCGACCGGCGCCGGACGCAGGCCACGCTGGTCGAGTTGCTCGGCGACCGCCTGGCGGATGCGCTGTTCGGTCAGGTCACTCTTGATCCGTGGATCATCCGGTCGATATTGCAGCGCGGGTTCTTTCCAGCTCCAACTGCGGTAGCCGGCGAAGTCGCGGCTGGCGTCGAAGTCGTGGTTGACCTGGGTGGTTTCGCAGGCGCTGAGCAGCACGGCAAAAGCCACTAAAGCGAGACGGCGGAACATGATTTTTCTCCGGTAGCCTGGCAGGTTGGTTAGCTGGGCGGGTAGGCGGCCAGGGCCTTGTGCACCGCTTCGCGCAGGGCATCCGCGCGTTCGAGCTGATTGCCCTGGTTGGCCGTTTCGGCGCTGGCGCTCCAGACCGGTTGGCCGGTCGCCGCGTCGAACAGACTGACTCGCGCCACGAGCACCTGGACTTCATAGGTGCGCACGATCGGCACGCTGTTGTACACGCCGTAGCGGTTGCCATACGGCCCCCCGCCATAAGCCCCGGCGTAGCCATAGTCCTCCTGGACCTGGCGCAGGCGTTTTTCCAGGTGCACGTCGGCGCTCACCCGCAGGTCCGCCAGCGCTCCGTCACGCCGGGGCCGCAGGCCCTGTTCGTCGAGGGCGTTGCCGACCATCTCGGCCAACTGCGCGGAGTCGGCCCAGGTGGTGCCGGCGGGCAGGCGATCGTTGAGCCAGGCCCAGGTCCGATAACGGCCATAGTCACGGGCCGGCGCCGGGTAGGCGCTCAGGTCGAGAGTCCTGGCGGCCTGGGGTGGCGCTGGCGGGATCGGCATCGAACTGGCGGTGTACGGGTTCGGGCTCGAACAGGCTGCCAGCCCGAGGCACAGCATTGACAGCACGAAACGGCGATTCATTGCATCCTCCGTATCACACCGGACGGCAGATCCAGTGCAGGTAGCGCCCCAGCCCGGCAAAGCTGGGGTGGCGACGATGGGCCAGTTCCATCTCCAGCAGGTCGACCAGTTCGGCGCGATTCTGGAACTCGACCGGCATGTAGTCATGGAACACCCGCACGCCGCTTTGGGTCTCGACGCTCCACAGACCTTCAAGTTGCGCCGCCAGCTCCCGAGGATCAAGCGGTTGTTGGGGGGTCAGGCTCTGTTTCTCGCCGGCCATGTCGTTCTTGCGCATCTTGCGGAAATGGCCCTTGAGCAGGTTGCGGTAGATCAGCGCATCGCGGTTGTAGAAGGCCAGGGACAACCAGCCGCCGGGTTTCGCCAACTGGTGCAGCACCGGCAGGATCGCGTGGGGTTCGGCCAGCCATTCCAGCACCGCGTGGCACAGCACCAGGTCGTAGGGCTCGGTGAGCTGGCCGAGCAGTTCCTGCCACGGCGCCTGGATGAAGATCGCCGGCTGCCCGGCCTCGGCGAAGCGTTGGCGGGCACCTTCGAGCATCGGCTCGGCGGGCTCGGCCAGGGTAACGTGATGACCGCGCTGGGCCAGCCACAGCGACATGTGGCCGAGCCCGGCGCCGATATCCAGCACCCGCAGCGGCCGGTCCGGCAGGCTTTCGGCGAGGTCGGCCTGCAGCACCGCGAGGCGGATCGCGCCCTTGGCGCCGCCGTAGATCTTCTCGGCGAAGCGGGTGGCCAACTGGTCGAAATGACGGTCGCTCATTGGGCGAACCGCCGTTCGCTGTCGGCCAGCTTGGCACGCACCACTTCGTTCATGTCCAGCCCCAGTTCGCTGCACAGCAGCAGGAGATAGAGGACGATGTCCCCGACTTCCTGCCCGGCATGGGCGAGCTTCTCCGCGGGCAGCTGGCGTGACTGATCCTCGGTCAGCCACTGGAAAATCTCCACCAGTTCGGCCATCTCGACACTGGCGGCCATCGCCAGGTTCTTCGGGCTGTGGAATGGTTTCCAGTCGTTGCGATCGCGGATGCCGTGCAGGCGTTGGGTCAGTTCGTCGAGGTTCATGCGTGGTGTTCTCCTTCCAGGCGACTAGCTTCCGGTGGATGGGAGCGGGAAGCAAGGGCCTGGCCATGAAGAGAACGTGCCAGGCGGATGAAATATTCATCGGCCTCAGCCAATTGTCAGCTTGCCTCAGGCGATGGGCTGCCAATGACCGCTCATGTGTTCCAGCTCGCCGGCGCCGAGCAGCCGCAGGTCGCCACTGGAGCCCGGAACGCTGGCGTAGAGCACCATTTCGTTGGGCAGGTGCACCGGTTTCCTGAACGTCACCGCGATCTCGATATTCGCCGCCGGCAGGTGGTTGCCCAGGGCCGCCAGGGTACGGGCCTTGTTCCACAGGCCATGGGCGATGGCCTTGGGAAAGCCGAACAGCCGGGCGCTGAGGGCACTCAGGTGGATCGGGTTGTAGTCACCGGAAACCTTGGCGTATTGGCGGCCGATATCGCTCGGACACGGCCAGCGGGTCAGTTCCTGCATCGGTGCCGGTTCGGATTGCAGGGGGACGGTTGGTTCGCCCGGCAATTCGACGCCGCGGCAGAGCATGCGGCTTTCGGCCTCCCACAGTGGCCCGAGGGCGTCGTCGATCTGGGTCACCAGGTCGAAGGTCGCGCCCTTGGGGTGCGGTTGCAGATTCTGCACCTGCACCCCGACCCGCAGGCTGGTGACCCCGCCGAGCGGGCGCAGGATGCGGATGCGGTTGCTCAGGTGCACCAGGCCCAGCAGCGGAAAGGGAAAGTTTTTCGCGGTCAGCAACTGCAATTGCAGGGGAAAGGCCAGCACATGGGGATAGGTCGCCGGCATCAGGCCGGTGTCGCCGAACCCGCAGATCCGCCGGTAGGCGGCCAGGCGCTTGGTGTCGACGGTGACCCAGCAGCGCAGGCCCTCGCTTGGCAGTTGCGTGCCGGTGATCTTGCGGCGGCGGGCTGCCCGGAGATACAGGCCGGACAGCCCGGGGGCAGTGGTCAGGTATTGCCAGTTCACCAGCATGCTCAGGCCCCCAGTACGCTTTGTCCACAGACCCGCAGGGCCTGGCCGCTGACCGCGCCGGAGCCCGGCTGGGCCAGCCAGGCTACGGCTTCGGCGACATCCTGGGGCAGACCGCCCTGGCCCAGGGAACTCATGCGCCGCCCGGCTTCGCGCAGGGCGAAGGGGATGTGCGCGGTCATCTGCGTTTCGATGAAGCCGGGAGCCACCGCGTTGATGCTGATGCCGCGCTCGCGCAGCAGCGGGGCCCAGGCTTGGGCCAGACCGATCAGCCCGGCCTTGCTCGCGGCATAGTTGGTCTGGCCGCGGTTGCCGGCGATCCCGCTGATGGAGGCCAGCAGGATCACCCGGCCATGGTCGTGCAGGGTACCGCTGTCGAGCAGCGCCCTGGTCAACACCTGGGGGGCGTCGAGGTTGACGGCCAGTACCGCGTCCCAGAACTCCGGGGTCATGTTCGCCAGGGTCTTGTCGCGGGTGATGCCGGCGTTGTGGACAAGGATGTCGAGCCCGTCCGGCAGTTGCTCCAGCAATTGCGTGGCGGCATCTTCGGCGCAGATATCGAGGGCGATGCTGCGCGCGCCGAGGCGGGCGGCAAGGGCTTCGAGATCGCTCCTGGCCTGGGGCACGTCGAGCAGGATGAGGTCGCCGCCATCGCGGGCCAGGGTCTCGGCGATGGCAGCACCGATGCCCCGCGCCGCGCCGGTGACCAGCGCCTTGCGGCCGGCCAGCGGGCGGCTCCAGTCCAGCACCCGGTGGCTGCAGGCGCTCAGGTACAGCACCTGGCCGCTGACATAGGCACTTTTCGGGGACAGGAAGAAGCGCAGGGCGCCTTCCAACTGGTCCTGGGCATCGTCATCCACATACAGCAACTGCACGGTGCCGCCGTTGCGCAGTTCCTTGGCCAGCGAGCGACTGAAGCCCTCCAGGGCCCGTTGTGCGCTGGCGGCGAAGGGATCGCGCAGGCTCTGCGGGGCGCGTCCGAGCAGCAGCACATGGGCGCACGACTCGAGGTTCCTCAGCAGCGGCTGGAAGAATTCGCGCAGTTGCTTGAGCTGGTCCACCTGTTCGATGGCGCCGGCGTCGAACACCAGCGCCTTGAGGCGGGGCCCGTGGCCGGGAATCCAGGCGCTGCAGCCAGGCACTTCGCTGCCGTAGCTGTAGACCGCATCGGTCAGCCGCTGGGCGAACCCGCCGATCTGCGCGGCCAGGGGCCCGCCGCCCAGCAGCAGGGCGCCCTCGACCGGCCGCAGGCGGCCGGCCTGCCAGCGCTCCAGACGCGTCGGTGCCGGCAGGCCAAGCGCGCCGACCAGGCGCTGGCCGATCGTCGAGTTGGCGAAGTCGATATAACGGTCAGACATGGAACGCTCTCCGGCGACAGGGGTTCAAAGGTGGACCGCGAAGGCGTGGCGGTGGTTCGTTTTCTAAGAAAGGTCCTACTCTTTTAGCGGTAGTGTCATTCGAATAATAGGGAGTTTTTTATGAATACGTTGCGCCGTGTTGCGATCATCGGGGGCAATCGCATTCCGTTTGCCCGCTCCAATGGTGCCTATGCCAGCGCGAGCAACCAGGCGATGCTGACGGCGGCGCTGGAAGGGTTGATCGAACGTTTCAACCTGCATGGCCTGCGCCTGGGGGAAGTGGCGGCGGGTGCCGTGCTCAAGCATTCGCGGGATTTCAACCTGACCCGCGAGTGCGTGCTGGGCTCGCGGCTGTCGCCGCAGACCCCGGCCTACGATATCCAGCAGGCCTGCGGCACCGGGCTGGAGGCGGCGTTGCTGGTGGCGAACAAGATTGCCCTGGGGCAGATCGAGTGCGGTATCGCCGGTGGCGTCGATACCACTTCCGATGCGCCGATCGGGGTCAATGAAGGTCTCCGACAGATCTTGTTGCAAATCAATCGGGGCAAGAGCCTCGGGGAGAAACTCAGGACCCTGCTGCAATTGCGCCCTGGGCACCTGAAACCTGAACTGCCGCGCAATGGTGAGCCGCGCACCGGGTTGTCCATGGGGCAGCACTGCGAGTTGATGGCCCAGGCCTGGAGTATCCCGCGTGACGAGCAGGACCAGTTGGCCCTGGAGAGTCATCGCAAGCTGGCCGCCGCCTACGCCGAAGGCTGGCATGACGACCTGCTCACGCCCTTTCTCGGCCTGAACCGTGACAACAACCTGCGCCCCGACCTCAGCCTGGAAAAGCTCGCGGGGCTCAAACCGGTGTTCGAGCGCAGTGCCAGGGGAACGCTGACGGCGGGCAATTCCACGCCGCTGACCGATGGCGCCTCGCTGGTGCTGTTGGGCAGCGAGGACTGGGCGCGCGAACGCGGGCTGCCGGTGCTGGCCTACCTGCGTGACGGCGAAGCGGCGGCGGTGGATTTCGTCAAGGGAGCTGAGGGGCTGCTGATGGCGCCGGTCTATGCGGTGCCGCGGCTGTTGGCGCGTAACGGCCTGACCTTGCAGGACTTCGACTACTACGAGATTCATGAGGCGTTCGCCGCCCAGGTGCTGTGCACCCTGAAGGCCTGGGAAGATCCGGAATACTGCAGGAACCGGCTGGGGCTCGACGCGCCGCTGGGCTCGATCGACCGCAGCCGGCTCAACGTCAAGGGCAGCTCATTGGCGGCGGGACATCCATTTGCGGCCACGGGTGGGCGAATCGTCGCCAACCTGGCGAAACTGCTGGACCGGGCGGGGCAGGGGCGCGGTCTGATCTCCATCTGTGCGGCCGGCGGCCAGGGCGTGACGGCGATCGTCGAGCGCTGATGCAGTACTTGTGGGCATTACCTGCTTTCTGTGGAGGGGGCATTGTCTTGTGTCTGGCTCTGGCCTAAGGTCGCATCCGTCAGCCACCAGGCGCTATAAGGTTCAGTCATGTCGAACAACGGACAACGCGGGCCCGAGCGGCAGATCCCGGCGCTGTCGGCCCTGCCACGTCCGCTGTATGCCCGGGCGGAAAGCCTGGATGCCGGTTCCTGGACCTCACGGCACAGTCACGACTGGGTGCAGTTTTCCTATGCCATCAGCGGCGTCCTGGGTGTGCACACCGCCGAGGGCAGCTTCTTCGCACCACCACAATGGGGGGTATGGATCCCGGCCGGGCTGGAGCATGAGGTGGTGACTTCGATGCAGGCGGAAATGCGCAGCCTGTATGTGCGCAGGGAGGACTGCCGGTGGGCGGCGGAGCGTTGCCGGGTGCTGGAGGTGACCCCGCTGGCGCGGGAGCTGATCAAGAGTTTCTGCCTGCTGCCAGTGGATTATCCCCAGGAGGGCAGCGCCGAGTCGCGTCTGGTACAGGTGTTGCTCGATCAGTTGGCGAGTCTGCCGGAAGTGGGGTTTTCCCTGCCATTGCCGCGCCATCCGCGCCTGCTCGGCCTGTGCAATGAGTTGATCGAAAGCCCGGAACAGGGCGCGAGCCTGGGGCAGTGGGCGCAACGCCTGGGGATGTCGGAGAAGACCCTGATGCGCCTGTTCCAGCGCGAGACGGGGCTGAGTTTCCGTGGCTGGCGCCAGCGCATGCGGCTGTTGTCGTCCCTCGGTGCGCTGGAGGAGGGGGACAGCGTGACGCGGGCGGCGCTGTCCTGCGGGTATGACTCGACCTCGGCGTACATCGCGGCGTTCAAGGGCTTGTTCGGCTATACGCCGGGGGAACTGTTCCGCCACTGAAACGAATCTTGAGGAGCCCTTCGCGGGCAAGCCCGGCTCCTACAGCAGCCGTTTGGTGTACGACACAAACCTGTAGGAGCAGGGCTTGCCCGCGAAAGAGCCCTTGAGCCTTGCCGGGAATCCTGAGCGGATGCCTGAATCAGGTCCGGAAACGCTTGACCAGGCTGTCCAGCTCATTGGACAGCCCGGCCAGGCTCTGGGAGTCCAGCCGCGCCGAGTTCGCCAGTTCCGCCACCAGTTGCGCATCGCCATGAATCTGGCTGATGTGCCGGTTGATGTCTTCGGCCACCTGATGCTGCTCCTCCGCCGCCGTGGCGATCTGGGTGTTCATGTCACGGATCACGTCCACCGATTCGCGGATCTGCCCGAAGCTGCTGCGGGCCAGGCCGATGCGTGTCACCGACTCTTGCGAAACCTCGAGGCTGGCGTGCATCTGTTGCGCCACCTGGCTGGTGCGCTTGGCCAGGTTGCCCAGCAGCCCGTCGATTTCCGCGGTGGAGTCCGCGGTACGCTTGGCCAGTGCCCGCACTTCGTCCGCCACCACGGCGAAGCCACGGCCCTGCTCGCCGGCCCGGGCCGCCTCGATCGCGGCGTTCAGCGCCAGCAGGTTGGTCTGTTCGGCGATCGAACGGATGGTGCCGAGGATCGACTGGATGTTGTTGCTGTCATTCTCCAGTTGCTGCATCGACTGGGCCGACTGTTCGATTTCATGGCTCAACTGGTCGACGCTGTGCACTGCCGCGTCGATCTGCTGCTGGCCTTCGCGGGCCTGGCGCTGGCCGCTGTCGGCGGACTCCGCAGCCTGGCTGCAGGAGCGCGCGACCTCGTTGGCGGTGGCGACCATCTCGTGGAAGGCCGTGGACACCATGTCCACCGCTTCGCGCTGGCGTCCGGCGGCGTCGGCCATGTCGTTGGAGACGCGGGTCGAGCTGTGCGACGAATCGAGGATCTTGTTCGCCGACTGGCCGATATGCTGGATCAGCCCGCGAATCGCCCCCAGGAACTGGTTGAACCAGCCGGCCAGTTGCGCGGTTTCGTCGCTGCCACGGACCGTCAGGTTCTGGGTCAGGTCGCCATTGCCCTGGGCGATGCCCTCCAGGCCGCTGGAAACCCCACGGATCGGCCGCACGATGAGGCTGGCGAAGCTGGCCCCGACCAAGGCGAAGACTACCGCGAGCACCAGGGCGATGATCCCGATCAGCCAGGTCAACTGGTTGGCGCTGCTCATCACTTCGCTCTGCTTGACCATGCCGATGAAGGTCCAGCCCAGCTTTTCCGATGGCCAGACATTGGCCATGTAGCGTTCGCCATCGATCTCGACTTCCACCAGGCCCTTGCCGGCCTTGGCCAGTTCGGCATAGCCGCCGCCGAGGCTGTCGAGGTTCTTGAAATTGTGCTCCGGCTGCTTGGGGTCGACCAGCAGGTTGCCGCTGTTCTCCATCAGCATCAGGTAGCCGCTGTCACCGAGCTTGATTTGCTTGACGATTTCGGTGAGCTGCTTGAGGGTCACGTCGACGCTGACCACGCCGCCCTGGGCGCCAAGCTTGTTGTCCACGGTACGCACGGTCGCGACCATCACCGCGTCGTCGGGTGCCCAGTAGTAGGCCGCGGTGCGCACGGTCTTGCCGGGGTTGGCCAGAGCGGTCTTGTACCAGGGACGTGCGCGTGGATCGTAATTGTTGAGCTTCAGGTCTTCCGGCCAACTGACATAGCCGCCGGTGCCGACGCCATAGGACACGTAGGAGTAGGCCGGGTGGGTCTTGGCCAGGCCTTCGAACAGGTCGAATATCTGCTTGTCCTGCTCGCCGAGTGGCCCCTGGGGCGGGGTGGCGCTCATGTAGGTCTTGAGGCTGCCATCGGCATTCCTGAGCAGCGGATGATTGGCCATGTAATCGATGTTCTGGCTGACCCCATCGAAGAACACCTGTATCGCATTGTTGACCTGGCGGATTTCCCGGCCGCTGCCATCGACGAAGTTGGTGCGCGCCTCACTGCGCAGATTCAATACCACCAGGGTGGCAACCAGCACCACCGGCAAACAGGCGACGACTGCAAACGCCCAGGTCAACTTCTGCTTGATGTTCATCCGCGCTCCAGATTTGTTCTTTTTGGCCCGCGGGCGACGATGACACGCGGAACAGGGCTGCTGTGAAGGTCGAGCGGCAATGAAGATCCGTTTCGCAGGCGGCGTGCCGAATGTCCGACAAAATCACCACTCTCTCTGAGCGCTTCGGCCCAGATGGAAAAAAATTTAGACCATCTGGCGAATATTCGCGTTTTTGCCGAGTATTCGTGTTCCGGTCACGGTCGGAGATGAGAGGATGCAGGAGTGGGAATGCTCTGGCAGGTGTCGGCTATCATCCTGTAGCCCGCTGGAATTGCCGCAGGAATCTGGCACATTGAGTGCATTGGAGGGCATTCGAGTTCGGCATCTTTCGCACGCTGTGCGAGGATGGTCGTGCACGAATGATGGTCGCGTATTTGGTAACAAGGACCCAGAATAAAAGCTGATGAAGACTCCAAAACGCATTGAACCGCTGATCGAGGACGGTCTGGTCGACGAGGTGCTGCGCCCACTCATGAGTGGCAAAGAGGCAGCTGTCTACGTGGTGCGCTGCGGCAAAGAGCTGCGTTGCGCCAAGGTTTACAAGGAGGCGAACAAACGAAGTTTTCGTCAGGCGGCCGAGTATCAGGAAGGCCGCAAGGTCCGTAACAGCCGCCAGGCCCGGGCTATGGCCAAGGGTTCCAAGTTCGGCCGCAAGGAAGCCGAGGATGCCTGGCAGAACGCCGAAGTGGCGGCGCTGTTCCGCCTGGCCGGTGCCGGTGTGCGGGTGCCCAAGCCGTTCGACTTCCTCGATGGCGTGCTGTTGATGGAGCTGGTGGCGGACGAGCACGGCGATGCCGCGCCGCGTCTCAATGATGTGGTGCTGGAACCGGAGCAGGCGCGCGAGTATCACGCCCTGCTGATCTCGCAGATCGTGCGGATGTTGTGCGCCGGCCTGGTGCACGGTGACCTGTCGGAGTTCAATGTGCTGCTGGCACCGGATGGTCCGGTGATCATCGACCTGCCCCAGGCGGTGGATGCGGCGGGCAACAACCATGCCTTCAGCATGCTCGAACGCGATGTCGGCAACATGGCCGCGTACTTCGGCCGCTTCGCCCCGGAGCTCAGGCAGACCCGTTATGCCAAGGAAATGTGGGCCCTGTACAAGGCCGGCACCCTGCATCCGGAGAGCGTCCTGACCGGCCGGTTCGCCGAGGAGAAGGGACGGGCGGATGTCCGTGGCGTGCTGCGCGAGATCGAGGCGGCGCGTTTCGACGAGGAACGCCGGCAGGCGATCCGCTCGGCAGAAGATGCCCCGCGCGGGCGCCATGCCGAAGAGCCGACGCCCCCCTGGATGCAGCGCTGATACGCAGGCTCAGGCCTTGGCGCAACAACTGCCCGAGGCCAGGTCCTTGAGGATCGGGCAGTCCGGGCGGTGATCGCCATGGCAATGCTCCACCAGTTCCTGCAAGGTGTCGCGCAAACCGACCAACTCGTCGATCTTGCGGTTCAACTCGTCGATATGCTGGCGTGCCAGGGCCTTCACGTCGGCGCTGGCGCGCTGGCGGTCCTGCCAGAGCGTCAGCAGCTTGCCGACTTCCTCCAGGGAGAAGCCCAGGTCCCGCGAGCGCTTGATGAACGCCAGGGTGTGCAGTTCATCCGGACCGTAGAGACGGTAGCCGCTGTCGGTGCGGCTGGCGGCCCTGAGCAGGCCGATGGACTCGTAGTAGCGAATCATCTTGGCGCTCAGGCCACTCTGGCGGGCTGCTTGGCCGATGTTCATGCCGTCTCCTTCAATCGAGGTCTGTAGGTTTCCAGGTCTTGAGCAGCAACGCGTTGCTGACCACGCTGACGCTGGACAGGGCCATCGCCGCGCCCGCCAGTACCGGGTTGAGCAGGCCAAAGGCGGCCAGCGGGATGCCGATCAGGTTATAGACGAAAGCCCAGAACAGATTCTGCCGGATCTTCGCATAGGTCTTGCGGCTGATTTCCAGCGCCGCCGGTACCAGTCGCGGGTCACCGCGCATCAGGGTAATGCCGGCGGCCTGCATGGCGACGTCGGTGCCACCGCCCATGGCGATGCCGATATCCGCGGCGGCCAGGGCCGGGGCGTCGTTGATGCCGTCGCCGACCATCGCCACCACGCCGCTCTTTTTCAGTTCGCCGACGGTAGCGGCCTTGTCGGCCGGCAACACTTCGGCGTGCACATCGTCGATGCCCAGGGCCTCGGCCACCACGTTGGCGCTGCCGCGGTTGTCGCCGGTCAGCAGGTGGCTGCTGATCTGCCGTGCGCTCAGTTGGGCGATCGCCTGCGCTGCGCCGGCCTTCAGCGTGTCACCGAAGGCGAACAGTGCCAGCACCCGGGGTTGCGGACTCTGTTCGATCAGCCAGGACAGGGTCCGGCCCTCGGCCTCCCAGGCTTGCGCCGCGTGTTCCAGGGGGCCGGGCTGCAGCCCGCTTTCGTCGAGCAGGCGGCGGTTGCCCAGGGCCAGGGCGCGGCCGTCCAGTTCGCCGGCGATGCCGCGGCCGGTCAGCGAGCGGCTGACCCGGATATCCGCGACCGCCAGGCCGCGTTCGGCACAGGCATCGAGCACCGCCCTGGCCAGCGGGTGTTCGCTGCCGCGTTGCAGGGCGCCGGCCAGTTGCAGGGCCTGCGCTTGATCCGCGTCGACGGCCGACAGGTGGGCGATGCGCGGGGTGCCGGAGGTCAGGGTGCCGGTCTTGTCGAACACCACGCGGCTGACCTCATGGGCCCGCTCCAGGGCTTCGGCGTCCTTGATCAGGATGCCGTGGCGCGCAGCGACGCCGGTGCCGGCCATGATCGCGGTGGGCGTCGCCAGGCCCAGGGCGCAGGGGCAGGCGATCACCAGCACCGCCACCGCGTTGATCAGCGCCGTTTCCAACGGCGCACCGTACAGCCACCAGCCGACCAGGGTCGCCAGGGCCAGCAGCAGGACGCTGGGGACGAACACCTGGCTGACCTTGTCCACCAGCTTCTGGATCGGTGCCTTGCCGGCCTGGGCGTCTTCCACCAGGCGGATGATCCGCGCCAGGACGGTTTCGGCACCCAGCGCCAGGGTCCTGACCAGCAGGCGGCCTTCGCCGTTGATGGCGCCGCCGGTGATCCTGTCTCCCGGCTGTTTCGGCACCGGCAGGCTTTCGCCGCTGATCAGAGCCTCGTCGGCGTGGCTCTGGCCCTCGACCACCTCACCGTCGACCGGAAAGCGCTCGCCGGGCTTGACCAGCACCAGGTCGCCCAGGCGCAGGGCGCTGATGGCGACGTCCTGCTCGCGGCCATCGATCACCTGGGTCGCCCGTTCCGGACGCAGGGCTTCCAGGGCGCGGATGGCACTGGCGGTCTGGCGCTTGGCGCGGCTTTCCAGGTATTTGCCCAGCAACACCAGGGCGATCACTACCGCCGAAGCCTCGAAATACAGGTGGGGCATGTGCCCCGGGTGGGCGTTGGCCCACTGGTAGAGGCTCAGACCATAGCCGGCGCTGGTGCCGAGGGCGACCAGCAGGTCCATGTTGCCGGCACCGGCCTTGACCGCTTTCCAGGCCGCGACGTAGAAGCGTGCGCCGAGGATGAACTGCACCGGTGTCGCCAGGGCGAACTGCAGCCAGGCCGGCAGCATCCAGTCGTACCCGAAGGGCTGGGCGAGCATCGGCAGCACCAGCGGCAGGGCCAGGGCGAGAGCCAGCAGCAGGTGCCAGCGTTCACGCCCCAGGCGTTGTTCCTGCGCCTGGGCGACGTGGCTGTCGGCCTCGTGCAGGCTTGCCGAGTAACCGGCGGCCTCGACAGCGGCGATCAGCGTGGCGGGGTCTGGCTGCCCGAGCAGTTGGACGTGGGCTCGTTCACTGGCCAGGTTGACGCTGGCACTGCGTACCCCGGCAACCTTGTTCAGCGCCCGTTCGACCCGGCCGACGCAGGAGGCGCAGGTCATGCCGCCGATATCCAGTTCCAGCTCCTGGCTGGGCACCTGGTAACCGGCCTGCTCGACTGCCTGCAGCAGCGCCGGCAGGCTGTCGGCGGGGGCCTGGACCCGGGCCTGTTCGGTGGCGAGGTTGACGCTGACCGCACTGGTGCCTGCCACTTTGCGCAGGGCCCGCTCGACCCGGCCGGCGCAACTGGCGCAGGTCATGCCGGCGATCGGCAGGTCAAAGGAGATGGATTCCGGCATGGGCGATACTCCTGAAGAAGTTGCCCACAGGATCAACCTTGCCACGTGGGCAAGGTCAAGCCTCTATTTCAGGTTGCCTGCGGTCTATTGATAACCCAGGGGCACCTGCTTGAGGCGCAGGCCGGCGGGGCTGGCGACAATGGCGAACTTGCGCACGTCGCCGCCGTTGAGCTTGATCACCTGCTCGGGCGCCGCCAGCATGCTGGCGTTGCAGCCCGGGGCCTGGCTCGGCAGGGATTTGAGGCGCACCGAAACATCGCCAGGCGGCAGGTTGAAGGAGGTGGCCTGCTCCTGGAACAGCCGCGCCGACAACTGGTCCTGCAGGTAGACGCCGATTTCACAGGGGGTCGAGACCTCCAGGCGTTCGCGGGAGATGATCAGCACCCCATAGTTTTCTCCGGCGGCGCTGGCAAAGGGCGACGCCCCGAACAGGCTGAGAAGGCCAAACAGGCCGAAAGCTGACCAGCGCATGGCTGAATCTCCTACGGTTGAATCGTTGATGACGAAGCTTGGCGCAGGGGCGAGCGAAATGCCAGCCCGGCAGATTGTCCAGGAACTTGACCTTGCCATCGTGGCAAGCCTGAAACTGTCTTCAACCTCAATACAGGAGAAGCGTCATGCAAGTCTTCAATGTTCAAGGGATGTCCTGCGGTCACTGCGTCAAGGCGATCACCGAAGCGGTCCAGGCCCGGGACCCGGCGGCCAGTGTGCGGGTCGACCTCGGGGCGAAGGAAGTCGGGGTGCAGAGCCGACTGTCGGCCGATGAGATCATCAGCGTCATCGTCGAGGAAGGCTACCAGGCGAAGCTGGCCAGTTGAAATCGGGGCCTGCCCGACTGACCGAGTACGTTGGTCGGGTATTTATTTAGTTAGCGACCTATCGGAATGTTCAAGGCATTCGTGCACGGTTAGACTACGCGGCCCTGCGCACAGCTGCTGACCGGATGCCTGATGAACCTACGTACGATTCTGATTCTTGGGGCCCTGAGTGCCTTCGCCCCCCTGGCCATCGATTTCTACCTGCCGGGGTTCCCGGCGATGGCCGTCGCCTTTGGCACCGACGAAAAACATATTCAGCTGACGCTGGCGGTGTACTTCTTCGGCCTGTCCATCGGCCAACTGGTGTACGGTCCGCTGGCGGATCGCTTTGGCCGGCGTGGACCGTTGCTGGTCGGTGTCGGCCTGTTCACCGTGGCGTCGCTGGCCTGTGCCTTCGCGCCGAGCCTGGAGTGGCTGATCGCCGCGCGGTTCCTGCAGGCGCTGGGGGGCTGTGCGGGTTCGGTGATTTCCCGGGCGGTGGTCAGCGACCAGTGTGACGCGGTGGGTTCGGCCAAGGTCTTCTCGCAACTGATGCTGGTCACCGGACTGGCGCCGATCCTGGCGCCCATGCTCGGTGGGGTGCTGGTCAACCTCTACGGCTGGCAGTCGATCTTCATCGTGCTGACGTTGTTCAGTGCCTTGTCCGCCTTGGCCGTGGCCCTCGGCCTGCCGGAGAGCCTGCCCGCCGGCCAGCCGCGCCAGCCGTTGTCGGGCGCGCTGCGCCAGTATGGGCGCCTGTTGTCCGACCGGGTGTTCTTCGGCCACGCCCTGACCGGTGGCATCGCCATTGCCGGGATGTTTGCCTACATCGCCGGTTCGCCTTTCGTCTTCATCAAGTTGTACGGCGTGCCCGCCGAGCATTACGGCTGGTTGTTCGGCAGCAACGCCGCGGGCTTCATCCTGATGGCCCAGGTCAATGCCCGCCTGCTGGGCAAGCTGGGGCCGGCGCTGCTGCTGAGCCGTGCGGTGTGGGCCTACGTGCTGGCAGGGCTGGTCCTGCTCGGTATCAGCACCTTGCACCCCACGCAGCTCTGGCCGTTGCTGATCCCGCTGTTCATCTGCATCGCCAGCCTTGGCTGCATCGTCCCCAACGCCGCTGCCTGTGCCATGCGCGGTCAGGGCGCACGGGCCGGCAGTGCCTCGGCGATGCTTGGCTGCCTGCAGTTCAGCGTCGCCGCCGGTGCCGCGTCCCTGGTCGGGTTGCTGCACGATGGCAGTGCGACGCCGATGGCGCTGGTGATCGCGTTGTGCGGTGTGCTGGCGGTGACGGTCGCCATGGTCACGCGGCGCCTGGAGAAGGCGCGGGTGGTCGCCGGCTGAATCAGCCTACGGCACGCTGTTGTTCGGGAAAGGTATGGGGAGCCTGCAGGCGGGCTTGCAGGGTGGTGACGAAGGCGCGGGCTTCGGCTTCGCTGCGGAATGTCACCGCATGCTGGTCGAGCCGGACCTGCCACTGGCTGCCGTTGGTTTTTGCTAACTCTTTTACAAGGATCTTCATGGCTGACTTCCTTTGGTTGGCAAAGGCGGCCATTGTAAACCTGAATCCGTGTATGAATATGACGCTGATCAAGGATCTGACTGACGGTATTTCCGCCTCTTTTGTCAGAGGTGGATGACCGATTTTTGCCGGCGGTTGCCGGCTTTTTCTCCTGGGATATCACCGCGGGAACGACGATCCGCACCGTCGTTCCCGCCGTCACTGTTCAGAACCCTTCCAGCACGATCTTGCCCTTGGCCTTGCCGCTTTCCAGCAGGGCATGGGCTCGGCGCAGGTTGCTCGCGTTGATTCGGCCGAAGTGTTCGCCGAGGGTGGTCTTCAACACGCCCGCGTCGATCAGTTCGGCGACCCGGTTGAGCAGGTTGTGCTGTTCGATCATGTCCTCGGTCTCGAACATCGAGCGGGTGTACATGAACTCCCAGTGCAGCGACAGGCTCTTGCGCTTGAGCTGGCTGACATCCAGGCTTTTCGGGTCATCGATCAGCGCCAGCTTGCCCTGGGGCTTGAGGGCCTCGACCAGTTGTTCCAGGTGGGTGTCGGTCTGGGTCAGGCTGGCCACATGGGTGACCTGGGCCTGGCCCCGGCCCTTGAGCTCTTCGCTCAGCGGTTTGCTGTGATCGATCACCAGGTCGGCACCGAGTGCCTGCACCCAGTCCCGGGTCTCGGGGCGCGAGGCGGTGCCGATGACCTTCAGGCCGGTCAGTTGGCTGGCCAGTTGCGTCAGGATCGAACCCACGCCCCCGGCCGCGCCGACGATCAGCAGGCTCTGGCCCTGGTCGGCCTGGCCTTCGCTGACCTGCAGGCGCTCGAACAGCAGTTCCCAGGCGGTGATCGCGGTCAGCGGCAGGGCCGCCGCTTCGGCGAAACCGAGGCTTTTCGGCATGTGCCCGACGATGCGCTCGTCGACCACATGCAGTTCGCTGTTGGCGCCGGGGCGGATCAGCGAGCCGGCATAGAACACCTTGTCGCCGACCTTGAATAGGCTGACCTCGCTGCCGACCGCCTTGACCACGCCGGCCACGTCCCAGCCCAGCACCCGGGCTTCGCCGTTGGCCGGCGGCATGTTCTGGCGGACCTTGGTGTCCACCGGGTTGACCGAGATGGCCCTGACCTCGACCAGCAGGTCCCGGGGACCTGCAACCGGGGTGGGCAGTTCGATGTCTTGCAGCGACTGTGGATCGTCGATGGGCAAGGCGGCGTAGAAGGCAATGGCTTTCATGATGGGCTCCGCAAACGCGACAGGGGATGAGTGAAGGGGCGGGCCCCTTCGATGGCGCAATGATTGGCTATTTCCCTTGGCGATAAAACCGGCTAGAACTGCAGGCTCTTTCAATGATTTTTTGATAATGCCGAGGGCCGGGATGCTACGTTTCGATGATTTGCAATTGTTCGTCAGGGCGGCCGACCTGGGCAGCCTCTCCGCCGCGGCACGGGTCATGGACCTGTCGCCGGCGGTGGCCAGCGCCTCGCTCAAGCGCATCGAGCAGCAGCTCGGCGCGCGTCTGCTGGCCCGCTCGACCCGCAGCCTGCGGCTGACGGCCGAAGGCGAGGGGTTCCTGGAATACGCCCGTGCGGCCCTGAGCAACCTCGACGAGGGACGGCGCCTGCTGGCCAGCGGGCAGGACCAGGTCAGCGGTGTGCTGCAGTTGTCGGCACCTTCGGATTTTGGTCGCAACGTGTTGCTGCCCTGGCTCGACGAGTTCCAGCGCGAGCATCCGCGGCTGACGGTGCGTCTGCTGCTGGGCGACCGGATCGCCGACCTGTTCCGCCAGCCGGTGGATATCGCCCTGCGTTATGGCGAGCCGGAGGATTCGAGCCTGGTCGCGCTGCCGATCGCCGCCGACAACCGCCGGGTGCTGTGCGCCGCGCCGGACTACCTGGCGCGGCATGGCGAACCGACGACCGTGGAGCAACTGGCCCAGCACAATTGCCTGCTGTTCATGCTCGGCAGCCGGGTCCATGATCACTGGAGCTTTCACGATGGTCGGCGCGACATCGGCCTGACGGTCAGCGGCGACCGTTTCAGCGACGATGCCGACGTGGTGCGCCTGTGGGCGCTGGCCGGGGCGGGGATCGCCTACAAGTCCTGGCTGGATGTCGGTGCCGATGTGCTGGCCGGGCGCCTGAAGGTGCTGTTGCCGGAACTGTCCTGCGAGCGGGCGCCGCTGAATCTGCTGTGCGCCCATCGCGCTCAATTGAGTAAGCCGGTGAACCTGTTGCGTGAGATGCTCACCCGGCGTTGCGCCGAGCTGTCGCGGCGGGCCCCGGTGCGCCCCGCGCGCGGCATGGAATAGCTGGCGCCTCTTGTTACAACCCGTGCAGGAATAAAAGTCGGCGCCTGTGGCATTGTGGTTTAGGCTTGAATCTATTGGATCCAATGCCCGAGAGATGACACGTATTTTGTTACGTTTGCCGGAGTTGATCGACGGATAGCCAGGAATTCCCGGCTTTTGGCCTTTTTGCATCCTGGTTTGAATTCAGGACATGCTCGGTATGGCGTTGTGTATTCGATCAATGTTTCAACAGGGAGTGAAGACATGGAATATGCACCTTGCATCAGTCAGATAGCCACGCTGCTTGCGGACCCCAAGCGCAGTGCGATGATGTGGGCGTTGCTTGACGGCAGCGCACGGTCCGCCGATGAACTGGCCCTGCTGGCCGGGTTGTCCCTTTCATCCGCCAGTGCCCATCTGGCACGGCTCAGTGCCGGCGGCCTGCTGCGCCTCGAGGCCCGTGGGCGCAAGCGTTTCTTCCGCCTGTCCGCGCCGGAGATCGCGACGGCCGTGGAAGCCCTGGCCAACGCATCGCTGGCCAGCGCACCGTTGGCGGTGAACCACTCGATCAAGCTGCAGGCCCCGGACGCGGCGGCGCTCAAGCGTGCGCGACAATGCCACGACCACCTCGGTGGCGAGCTGGCCTGCGAGCTGTATCAGCGGCTGCTGGCGGCCGGCTGGATCGAGCAGCACGACCAGCGCATCCGGGTGACCAGCATCGGCGCCCAGCGTTTCGCCGAGCGCGGCTTGTACATCCAGGCGTTGGCCCATGGACGCCACGAGACGGTCTGTGTCTGCCATGACGTGCGCGAACGCCGTCCACACCTGGGCGGCGTTCTTGGCGCGGGCCTGTTGCAGTTGTTCCTGCAGTCGGGCTGGCTTGGCCTGATGGAGGACTCCAGGGCGCTGCGAGTGTCTGCCAACGGTGAACGGCAGATCGACAAGTTCGCCGCCCTGGTCGAGCTCGAACTGGCCGGCTGAGCCGCGCCGCTGTCTGCGGCAGGGAGGCCGCAGGCGTCGCTCACGGTTGCAGGCAGGTCGTCCTCAGGCGCAACGCCATCCGGTGATGCCGCACACTCGATCGAGCATTCGAATCGAGGGATATCCCATGGAAACTCAAGGCTACAGCGCGGCGGAACGTCTGGAGCGGTTACCGATCAGCGGTTATCACCGGCTGATCTTCATCATCATTGCCCTGGCCTTTTTCTTCGACTCGATGGACCTGGCGATGATGACCTTCCTGCTCGGCTCGATCAAAGCCGAGTTCGCCCTGAGCAGTGCCCAGGCCGGCCTGCTGGCCAGTTCGAGCTTTTTCGGCATGGTGCTGGGGGCTTCGTTGTCGGGCATGCTCGCCGACCGTTTCGGACGCAAGCCGGTGTTCCAGTGGAGCATCGTGCTGTGGGGGCTGGCCAGCTACCTGTGTTCCACGGCGCAGACCCTGGAGATGCTGACGCTGTTTCGGGTGCTGCTGGGGATCGGCATGGGCATGGAATTCCCGATCGCCCAGTCGATGCTCTCGGAGTTGATTCCGACCAAACGACGCGGGCGCTATATCGCCCTGATGGATGGCTTCTGGCCGCTCGGTTTTGTCGCGGCGGGGCTGCTGTCATATTTCCTGCTGCCGCTGGTGGGCTGGCGGGACATCTTCCTGGTGCTGGCGGTGCCGGCGGTGTTCGTCCTGGCGATCCGCTTCTTCATCCCCGAGTCGCCGCGCTGGCTGGAACAGGCCGGCCACCACGACGCGGCGGACCAGGTGCTGCGCGGTATCGAGGAACGCGTACGGGCCTCGCTGAAACTCGCCGCGCTGCCGACGCCGGAGCGCCTGCCCCGTGGTGTCGGGCGTGAGCCGAGCTTCTTCGCCGCGTTCCGGCAGTTGTGGTCGCCGCTGTACCGCCAGCGCACCCTGATGATCTGGAGCGTCTGGTTCTTTGCCTTGCTGGGCTTCTATGGCCTGACCTCGTGGCTCAGCGCGTTGCTGCAGCAGTCGGGGTTCGCGGTCACCCAGTCGGTGTACTACACGGTGCTGATTTCCCTCGGCGGGATTCCCGGTTTTCTGGTGGCGGCCTGGCTGGTGGAGTTCTGGGGGCGCAAGCCGGTGTGCATCGTCACCCTGCTCGGCGGCGGGGTAATGGCGTTTCTCTATGGGCAAAGCGCGGTGTTCGGGGGTGAAGTGAGCCTGTTGATCGGCTCCGGGCTGCTGATGCAGTTCTTTCTGTTCGGCATGTGGGCGGTGCTCTACACCTACACGCCGGAGCTGTATCCGACCTCGGCGCGGGCGACCGGCTCGGGGTTCGCCTCGGCCATCGGCCGGGTCGGTTCGCTGCTCGGGCCGTTGGTGACCGGCTTGGTGTTTCCGGTGCTGGGGCAGGGCGGGGTGTTCGCGCTGGGGGCGCTGTGCTTTGCGATCGCGGCGCTGGTGGTCGGCTGCTTCGGCATGGAGACCCGCGGGCGTTCGCTGGAAGAACTGAGCGAGGCCGCTGGCTGATTCGGCCGTGGCCAACGCCCCTTGTGGGAGCCGGGCCTGCCCGCGAAGCTTTTAGCGGCCTCAACGGCCTCTTCGTGGGCAAGTCGGATCGCCGCACCGCCGGCTCCTACAGGTATCGGTCCAGATACAGCTATTGGTCAGATACAGGGATCGGTCATGGCTTGACCAGGCGCGCATCCAGGCTGTTCTGCGCCAGGCGCCGGGCCTGGTCCTGGGTCATGCCCAGGTGGGTGTGCAGGGCATGGAAGTTCTCGGTGACATAACCACCGAAGTACGCCGGGTCATCCGAGTTCACTGTCACCTTCACCCCACGCTCGAGCATGTCGAGGATGTTGTGTTGGGACATGTGGTCGAACACGCACAGCTTGGTGTTCGACAGTGGGCAGACCGTCAGCGGAATCTGCTCGTCGATGATGCGCTGCATCAGTCGCTCGTCCTCGATGGCGCGCACGCCGTGGTCGATCCGCTGGATCTTCAGCAGGTCGATGGCTTCCCAGATGTACTCCGGCGGACCTTCCTCGCCCGCGTGGGCCACGGTGAGGAAGCCCTCGGCGCGCGCGCGGTCGAACACCCGCTGGAACTTGCTTGGCGGGTGACCCATTTCCGAACTGTCCAGGCCGACCGCGACGAACGCATCACGGAATGGCAGTGCCTGGTCCAGGGTCTTCTGCGCTTGCTCTTCGCTCAGGTGCCGCAGGAAGCTGAGGATCAGGCCGTTGGTGATGCCCAGTTGCTGCTCGCCATCCTTGAGGGCCGCAGCGATGCCGTTGAGTACCACTTCGAAGGGAATGCCCCGGTCGGTGTGGGTCTGCGGGTCGAAGAACGGCTCGGTGTGGACGACGTTCTGTTCCTTGCAGCGCAGCAGGTAGGCCCAGGTCAGGTCATAGAAGTCCTGGGAGGTGCGCAGCACGTCGGCGCCCTGGTAGTACAGGTCGAGAAATTCCTGCAGGTTGTTGAAAGCGTAGGCCTGGCGCAGGGTGTCCACATCCTTCCAGGGCAGGGCGATCTTGTTGCGCTCGGCCAGGGCGAACAACAGCTCGGGCTCCAGCGAGCCCTCGAGGTGCAGGTGCAGTTCGGCCTTGGGTAGGGCGTTGAGCCAGTCGTACATGTTCGGTTCTCATCAGGTGCAGATCGCGAACATTCTACAGATGTGAAACAAAATATTTGCTAAAACCTGACCAGGCGTTCAGCGTGCCTCTGTCGCCTACAAGGAAGAAACGCTGTCGGTTCGCCGCAGTCTGTAAGTCATCACCCTCGAGATCCTCCGATGCTCACTCTGTTACGAGAAGAAAAATACCTGCTGTTGGCCCTGATCATGGCCGTGCTCGCCTTCCCCCTGGAACATGCGCTGCTCGGCAACGGCCGTGGCGTGGCACTGATTGCCGGGCTGGTGCTGATCGCCGCCATCGTCTGCGCCTCGATGCGCGTGGCGCACCATGCCGAGTTGTTGGCGGAAAAGGTCGGCGACCCCTACGGCACGATGATCCTGACCCTGTCGGCAGTGCTGGTGGAAGTGGTGATCCTGGCGATCATGATGAGCAACGAGGCGTCGCCGACCCTGGTGCGCGACACCATCTATTCGGCGGTGATGCTCGATATCAACGGCATCCTCGGCCTGGCCGCGCTGATGGGCGGCATCAAGCATGGCGAGCAGCCCTACAACGATGACTCGGCGCGCACCTACAGCGTGATGATCCTCACCGCCATGGGCGTGTCCATGGTGGTGCCGGAGTTCATTCCCGAGTCGGACTGGAAGGTCTATTCGGCGTTCACCATCGGCGCGATGGTGCTGCTGTATACCCTGTTCCTGCGCATGCAGGTCGGCCCGCACAGCTACTTCTTCAGCTACAGCTACCCGGAGAAAAAACGTCGTGAGGCGGGCCATGAGGAACATGCGCCGGGTGGCCTGACCCAGTCGATCGTCACCCTGGTGTTGGGGATCGTGGTGATCGGCGCCCTGGCCGAGGTGATGTCCAAGGCTCTCGATCTCGGCCTGGAAGGCAGCGGTGCGCCGCCGGTGATCACGGCGATTCTGGTGGCGGCCATTTCCGCCGCGCCGGAAATCCTCACCGCCCTGCGTGCGGCCCTGGCCAACCGCATGCAGTCGGTGGTCAACATCGCGTTGGGCGCGTCGCTCTCGACAGTGATCCTGACGGTGCCGGTGATGGAGGCCATGGCGCTCTACACCGGCCAGCCGTTCCAGATGGCGATGACGCCGGTGCAGACGGTGATGGTGCTGATCACCCTGGTCGTCAGCGCGATCAACCTCAACGACGGTGAAACCAACGCCATCGAGGGCATGACGCACTTCGTGCTGTTCGCCACCTTCGTCATGCTCTCGCTGCTGGGACTGTAGGCCGGCCTTACCAGGGAATGGTCTCGCCCTTGTAGTTGATGAAGTGATGGCCGCCGCGGCCGGCGAAGGCGTTCACCTGGTCGACCAGGCCGCGGGTGCTGGTGGCGACGTCGATCTGCGCGTCTTCGCCGCCCATGTCGGTCTTCACCCAGCCGGGGTGCATCGACAGCACGGTGAAGGTCGGCGCCTCGATTTCGCTCAGGAAGCTGTTGGTCATCGAGTTCAATGCGGCCTTGCTGGCCTTGTAGAAGGCCAGCTCCGGCGCGTCGGGGGTGGTCACGCTGCCCAGCCCCGAGCTCATGAAGGCAATCACGCCATAGCCCGGGCGGATCTGCCCGACGAAGCGCTGGGCCAGGGCGACCGGTGCGATGGCGTTGGTCAGAAACAGTTGGCCGATATCCGCCAGTGAGGCATTGGCCGGCTTCTGGTCGGCCGGGCCCTTGACCCCGGCGTTGACGAACAGCAGGTCGAACACCTGGCCTTGCAGGCGTTCGGCGAGGGCGGCGGCGGCGGCCTGGTCGTCCATGTCCAGGGTCTCGATGCGCACCGGGCCGGCCGCTTTCAGCGCGTCGGCCTTGCCGGCATCGCGCACGGTGGCGGTGACGTTCCAGCCATCGGCCAGCAACTGTTGCACCAACCCCAGGCCAAGGCCTCGGGAGGCGCCGATGATCAATGCGTTCTTACTGCTCATGGGGGTAATTCCTTGTGTCATGAAGTCTGGATGCTCAAGGGACAACGCTGTTGCAGGCGCAGTTCGTCCGGCCCGGTGATGCGCGTTTCGACCAGGTTCGGCTTGCTCTTTAGCCGTTGCGTGACCTGCGCAGGGTTTGACCTTCGAGCATACTCCAGGCTCCAGGCTCTGTGTTCCTTGAATCAGTCTTGGCGTTGCACGGGCTGGATGCTCAAACCTGAGGGAATGGGGCACGATTGATCAAAAAATAGCCAGTTGTTCGCCGGCCAGATCGTATCGGCTGCCGGGCCACCCTTGCACGGGTTATCCACAGCTTGCTCCACAGTATTTGTGAGCAAGCGCCGAAGCCGGGCATAAGCACTGTGTGGCTATCTCCGAAACGCGATAAATGCGCCCTAAGCCGTTGTTTCGAGAACGTTTCGCCGGCGCTGGCAAACAACTGTACGAAAACTGATCAGCGCCCGCAAAGCCACGGTGCAGAAGGGTTGCAGACGGCTGTGCTCAGGTTATCCACAGTCGGGCCCACAGCGATTGTGGGCAAACTGGCGTTGAGTGTCGTCAGCGCTTGTGGACAAGTCTCAGCGTTGCAGCAGGATGCGTCCGCGACTAAGGTCGGCCAGTTGGCGTTGCAAGGTATCGATCAGGCTCTCGCCGACCGCCAGTTGCAGCTCCACGCCGTTGGCGGTGAAGTGTTCCTCCACCACCAGACCGCCGGCCTCGGCCACCCGTAGCTTGACCAGCGCCAGTTCGCTGAAGCTGCAGGCGCAGTGCAGCGGTACCCGGTTGATCAGTTCGATGCGCTCGGCATTCTGCAGGCACTTGTTGGCCCCGCCGCCATAGGCGCGGGCCAGGCCGCCGGTGCCCAGTTGGATGCCGCCGTACCAGCGGATCACCAGGACCACGACCTGGTCGCAGTCCTGCGCCTCGATCGCCGCCAGGATCGGCCGGCCGGCGGTGCCGCCGGGCTCGCCGTCGTCGCTGCTGCGGTACTGGTCGGCAAGCTTCCAGGCCCAGCAGTTGTGGGTGGCATCCAGGTCGCTGTGCTGTTCGATGAAGGCCTGGGCTTCGGCAACGCCGGTGATCGGCGCAGCGAGGGTGATGAAGCGGCTTTTGCGAATTTCCTCTCGGTATTCGCAAACGCCGGCAAGGGTAAAGGGCATACGGAATCGGCTTTGAGTGAAGGGTCAGAGCGGCGGCGTCAGGCCGCAGCCTTTGAGGATGATGCGGATCAGGTTGTTGCCGGCCTCTTCCATGTCCTGTTTGGTCAGGCGCGAGCGGCCGGTGACGCGGCAGATCTGCGTGGCGAAATCGGCGTAATGCTGGGTGCTGCCCCAGAGCAGGAAAATCAGGTGGACCGGGTCGACCGGGTCCATCTTGCCGGCGTCGATCCAGGCCTGGAACACATTGGCCCGGCCCTGGAACCAGGCACGGTAGTCCTGGCTGAAATACTCGCTCAGGCATTCGCCGCCGCTGATGATCTCCATGGCGAAGATTCGCGAGGCCTGTGGCTGGCGCCGGGAGAACTCCATCTTGGCGCGGATGTAGCGGCTCAGGGCCTCGGCCGGATCGTCTTCGGCGCTCAAGTGGTTGAAGGTGCTGTCCCATAGTTCGAGGATGTTGCTCAACACCGCGACGTACAAGCCCAGCTTGTTGGTGAAGTAGTAATGCAGGTTGGCCTTGGGCAGCCCGGCATTCTGCGCGATGGTGTTCATGCTGGTGCCTTTGAAACCGTGACGGGCGAATTCGTCTTCGGCGGCCCTGATGATCGCTTCTTCGTTCTTCTGGCGAATGCGGCTGGCGGGTTTTCCGGCGTGGGCAGGGACTTCAACGGTCATAGGCAGTTCCGAGCTGGTCTGTGGGTGCAACCTGTGCACAGATAACTTACCCGCCGGGTTCAGACAAGTCCTGACATCATATAAAGCCTGAATGTGGGCTGATTGGGGGGCTTTGGGCGAATAGTTGACGTCAATTACCCGGTTTTGCAGGCTTCCAGGGCTGCCACAGGTGCAGAAGCTTCCATGGGACCCGGGCTGTGCAAGTTCATGGACTCAGCGTGTCGCCGCCAGGCTTTCCAGGAAACTTTCCAGTACCAGGTGCGGACGCCGGCCCTTGCGCGTCACCGACGCCAGGCTCAGGTCGTAAAAGCGGCTGCTGGCCTTGAGCGCGCGCAGGCGTCCCTGTTGCACCCAGAGGCTGGCGTAGTGATCCGGCAGGTAGCCGATGTAGCGCCCGGTCAGGATCAGGAAGGCCATGCCTTCGCGGTCTGAAGCGCTGGCCGTGCAGTTGAGCGCCTGGTAGTGCGCCTGGATCTCGGCCGGCAGGCGGAAGGTCGGCGCGATCGCGTCCTGGGCGTTGAGGCGCTCGTCCGCCAGTTGCCGGTCATCGACATAGAACAGCGGATGCCCCACCGCGCAGTACAACAGCGAACGTTCGCTGTACAAGGGCTGGTATTCCAGCCCGGAGAGCGCGCTGGCCTGGGGCACCACGCCGACATGCAGGCGGCCATCCAGCACGCCTTGCTCCACTTCGTTGGGCGCGATCATGCGGATCTGGATCTGCACGTCGGGCCCGCGCTCCTTCAACTGGGCCAGGGCATGGGTAATGCGCATGTGGGGCAGGGTCACCAGGTTGTCGGTCAGGCCGATGGTCAACTCGCCGCGCAGGTGCTGGTGCAGGCCGTTGACCTCGGTGCGGAAACTCTCCAGCGCGCTGAGCAACTGCAAGGCCGATTGATAGACCTCGCGACCTTCCTCGGTCAGGGAAAAGCCGGCGCGCCCGCGTTGGCACAGGCGCAGGCCGAGACGCTGTTCCAGGTCGCTCATCTGCTGGCTGATCGCCGAGCGCCCGATGCCGAGCACGGTTTCCGCCGCCGAGAAACCACCGCATTCCACCACGCTGCGAAAGATCCGCAGCAGGCGGATATCGAAGTCGCTGACTTGCGCCAGCGGGTCGGGGCGACGGCTGCTCATGGTTTAGTGTGCTCTTAACTGAAGGTTAGAAAAGTTGCATTTCACCGACTTTATCGCCGTGGCAACTTACTCGCAATAACGCTCTCAACGTCCACGCCGCTTAAATGCCCTGCGAGGTTTCGCCGATGAACATGCCTGAAAACGCTCCGTCTTCCGTAGCCAGCCAGCTCAAGCTCGATGCGCACTGGATGCCTTACACCGCCAACCGCAACTTCCAGCGTGACCCGCGGTTGATCGTTGCTGCCGAGGGCAGCTGGCTGACCGACGACAAGGGGCGCAAGGTCTATGACTCGCTGTCGGGGCTGTGGACCTGCGGTGCCGGGCATACCCGCAAGGAAATCCAGGAAGCGGTGGCCAGGCAGTTGAGCACCCTCGATTATTCGCCGGGCTTCCAGTACGGCCATCCGCTGTCGTTCCAGCTCGCGGAGAAAATCACCTCGCTGACGCCGGGCAACCTGAACCATGTGTTCTTCACCGACTCCGGCTCCGAGTGCGCCGACACCGCGGTGAAGATGGTCCGCGCCTACTGGCGTCTGAAAGGCCAGCCGACCAAGACCAAGATGATCGGTCGTGCCCGTGGCTATCACGGTGTGAACATCGCCGGCACCAGCCTGGGCGGCGTCAGCGGCAACCGCAAGCTGTTCGGCCAGGCCATGCACGATGTCGACCACCTGCCGCACACCCTGCTGGCCAGCAACGCTTTCTCCCGTGGCATGCCGGAGCAGGGTGGTGTCGCCCTGGCCGACGAGTTGCTCAAACTGATCGAGTTGCATGACGCCTCGAACATCGCCGCCGTGTTCGTCGAGCCCATGGCCGGTTCCGCCGGGGTGCTGGTGCCGCCTCAGGGCTATCTCAAGCGTCTGCGCGAAATCTGCGATCAGCACAACATCCTGCTGGTGTTCGACGAAGTGATCACCGGTTTCGGCCGTACCGGCGCCATGTTCGGTGCCGACAGCTTCGGCGTGACCCCGGACCTGATGTGCGTCGCCAAGCAGGTCACCAACGGTGCCATTCCGATGGGCGCGGTGATCGCCAGCAGTGAGATCTACCAGACCTTCATGAGCCAGCCGACCCCCGAGTACGCGGTGGAGTTCCCCCACGGCTATACCTACTCGGCGCACCCGGTGGCCTGTGCCGCCGGCCTGGCTGCACTCGACCTGCTGCAAAAGGAAAACCTGGTGCAGCGCGTGGCCGAAGTCGCGCCGCATTTCGAGAACGCCCTGCATGGCCTCAAGGGCAGCAAGAACGTGATCGACATCCGCAACTTCGGCCTGGCTGGCGCGATCCAGATCGCGCCGCGGGATGGCGATGCCATCGTGCGTCCGTTCGAAGCCGGCATGGCGCTGTGGAAAGCCGGTTTCTATGTGCGCTTCGGCGGTGACACCCTGCAGTTCGGCCCAACCTTCAACAGCAAGCCGGAAGACCTCGATCGTCTGTTCGATGCGGTCGGCGAAGTGCTGAACAAGCTCGACTGATTCCGCCCGGTAGCAAAGAACCTTTTGCGGGAGCGAACGCTGCGCTCCCGCCGACCCCATTCAGGAGCCCCCAATGAGCGCAATCCAGCATCTGATCGATGGCCAACTGGTCAACGATTCCGGCCGCACGGCCGCGGTGTACAACCCTTCGACCGGCCAGGTCATCCACCAGGTACCGCTGGCGAGCCGCGAGACCATTCAGCAGGCCATCGATTCGGCCAAGGCGGCGTTCCCGGCCTGGCGCAACACCCCGCCCGCCAAGCGTGCCCAGGTGATGTTCCGCTTCAAGCATCTGCTGGAGCAGAACGAGGCGCGTATCGCCCAACTGATCAGCGAAGAGCATGGCAAGACCCTGGAGGACGCCGCCGGCGAACTCAAGCGCGGGATCGAGAACGTCGAGTACGCCTGTGGCGTGCCGGAGTTGCTCAAGGGCGAGTACAACCGCAACGTTGGCCCGAACATCGATGCCTGGTCGGACTTCCAGCCCCTGGGCGTGGTGGCCGGTATCACGCCGTTCAACTTCCCGGCCATGGTGCCGCTGTGGATGTACCCGCTGGCGATCGCCTGCGGCAACTGTTTCATCCTCAAACCGTCCGAGCGTGATCCAAGCTCGACCCTGTTTATTGCCCAACTGTTGCACGAAGCCGGCCTGCCCAAGGGCGTGCTGAACGTGGTGCATGGCGACAAGGGCGCGGTGGATGCGCTGATCGAGGCGCCGCAAGTCAAGGCGCTGAGCTTCGTCGGTTCGACGCCGATCGCCGAATACATCTATGCCGAGGGCACCAGGCGCGGCAAGCGCGTGCAGGCCCTGGGCGGCGCGAAGAACCATGCGGTGCTGATGCCGGATGCGGATCTGGACAATGCCGTCAGTGCACTGATGGGGGCGGCCTACGGTTCCTGTGGCGAGCGCTGCATGGCGATTTCGGTGGCGGTGTGCGTCGGTGACCAGGTGGCGGATGCCCTGGTGGCCAAGCTGGTGCCACAGATCAAGGCGCTGAAGATCGGTGCCGGCACGTCCTGTGGTTTGGACATGGGGCCGCTGGTCACTGCGGCTGCTCGGGACAAGGTGGTGGGCTATATCGATGACGGTCTGGCTGCCGGCGCCGAACTGGTGGTGGATGGTCGTGGCTTCAGCGTTGCCGGCCATGAGGAAGGTTACTTCGTCGGCGGTACCCT
>NZ_CP183808.1:0-1810000 GCF_048568395.1 Pseudomonas sp. COR18 | reverse complement strand
GTGTATCCGCGGCTAGACGGAAAGACCCCGTGAACCTTTACTATAGCTTTGCACTGGACTTTGAATTTGCTTGTGTAGGATAGGTGGGAGGCTTTGAAGCGTGAACGCCAGTTTGCGTGGAGCCATTCTTGAAATACCACCCTGGCAACTTTGAGGTTCTAACTCAGGTCCGTTATCCGGATCGAGGACAGTGTATGGTGGGTAGTTTGACTGGGGCGGTCTCCTCCTAAAGAGTAACGGAGGAGTACGAAGGTGCGCTCAGACCGGTCGGAAATCGGTCGCAGAGTATAAAGGCAAAAGCGCGCTTGACTGCGAGACAGACACGTCGAGCAGGTACGAAAGTAGGTCTTAGTGATCCGGTGGTTCTGTATGGAAGGGCCATCGCTCAACGGATAAAAGGTACTCCGGGGATAACAGGCTGATACCGCCCAAGAGTTCATATCGACGGCGGTGTTTGGCACCTCGATGTCGGCTCATCACATCCTGGGGCTGAAGCCGGTCCCAAGGGTATGGCTGTTCGCCATTTAAAGTGGTACGCGAGCTGGGTTTAGAACGTCGTGAGACAGTTCGGTCCCTATCTGCCGTGGACGTTTGAGATTTGAGAGGGGCTGCTCCTAGTACGAGAGGACCGGAGTGGACGAACCTCTGGTGTTCCGGTTGTCACGCCAGTGGCATTGCCGGGTAGCTATGTTCGGAAAAGATAACCGCTGAAAGCATCTAAGCGGGAAACTTGCCTCAAGATGAGATCTCACTGGAACCTTGAGTTCCCTGAAGGGCCGTCGAAGACTACGACGTTGATAGGTGGGGTGTGTAAGCGCTGTGAGGCGTTGAGCTAACCCATACTAATTGCCCGTGAGGCTTGACCATATAACACCCAAGCAATTTGCGTCGAATGAGCAGATTGCGGTGTATGAAGACGAAGTGAACCGAAAGTTTGCCACGCACAAAGCACCAAAGACTGTCACGTACCCGATTCGCTGGAGCGTTGCCCAGGCAACGAGCTGGCTACCGAATTTCTTGACGACCATAGAGCATTGGAACCACCTGATCCCATCCCGAACTCAGAAGTGAAACGATGCATCGCCGATGGTAGTGTGGGGTTTCCCCATGTGAGAGTAGGTCATCGTCAAGATTAAATTCCGAAACCCCTATCTGCGCAGGCAGGTAGGGGTTTTGTCTTTTGCGGTGTTGAAACCGGCGTTGAAACGTCCGGAGCCGGGCTTGCCCGCGAAGAGGCCACCACGCTCCGCGTCACAGCACGGGGGCAGCACCATCCTCATCCGGCATAGATGTTAAAGTTCTGCCTTCGTTTCTGAATTCTCCAAGGAAGTCGTCATGCCGGACGCGACGTCACTCAATCCTGCGTTCATGGTTGTGCAGAGCAACAGCCCTGAGGAACTGCGCAGCCTGGTGATCAACGTGATGCGGCGTTACCCCCTGGCCCCCCTGGAGAACGAAATTGCCCTGGTGCAGAGCAACGGCATCGCCCAGTGGTTGAAGCTGGCCCTGGCCGAAGATGCCGAGGAGGACGACTCCGGGGGCTGCGGCATTGCCGCCGCCATCGATGTGCAACTACCCGGTACCTTCCTGTGGCAGCTCTACCGCATGGTATTGGGGCGCGACGAGATTCCGGCCAAGTCGCTGCTCGACAAGGCACCGCTGACCTGGCGCCTGATGCGTCTGTTGCCGGAGTTGATCGACCAGCCGCACTTCGAACCCCTGCAGCGTTTCCTGACCCACGACAGCGACCTGCGCAAACGCTACCAGTTGGCCGAACGCCTGGCCGACCTGTTCGACCAATACCAGGTCTACCGTGCCGACTGGCTGGAAGATTGGGCTGCCGGCCGCCACCAGTTGCGCAATGTCCGCGGCGAGATCAAGCCGCTGAACCCGGCCAACTGCTGGCAGGCCGAGCTGTGGCGCGCACTGTTGCTGGATGTCGGCACCGAAGGCATGGCCCAGAGCCGGGCCGGTGTGCACCAGCGGTTCATCGAGCGTATCAACAACCTCGAAGCCGCCCCGCGAGGCCTGCCCCCACGGGTGATCGTCTTCGGCATTTCCTCGCTGCCGGCCCAGGCCCTCGAAGCCCTGGCCGGCCTGGCGCGGTTCAGCCAGGTGCTGCTCTGCGTACACAACCCCTGCCGTCACCACTGGACCGACATCGTCGCCGACAAGGACCTGCTGCGTAACGAATACAAGCGCCAATCACGCAAGCCCGGCATGCCCCTGAGCCTCGACCCCGAGGCCCTGCACCAGCATGCCCACCCCTGCTGGCCGCCTGGGGCAAGCAGGGCCGCGACTACATCAACCTGCTCGACAGCTACGACGACCCGAACAGCTACCGGGCGGCTTTTCGCGATGGTCGCATCGACCTGTTCAGCGACAGCACGCCGCAGACCCTGCTCAACCAACTGCAGGACGATATCCTCGAACTGCGCCCGCTGGCCGAAACCCGTGAACGCTGGCCTGCCGTCGACCTGCTGCAGGATCAGTCGATCCGCTTCGAAGTCGCCCACAGCGCCCAGCGCGAAGTGGAGATTCTCCACGACCAGTTGCTCGCCCGCTTCAGCGCCAACCCGGATCTACGCCCCCGTGACGTGATCGTCATGGTTCCGGACATCGACAGCTACGCCCCGCATATCCGTGCGGTCTTCGGCCAGCTCGAACGCAGCGATCCGCGCTTCATCCCCTTCACTCTGGCGGACCAGGGCCAGCGTGGACGCGACCCGCTGCTGATCGCCGTCGAACACCTGCTGAAGCTGCCCGAAAGCCGTTTCCCGGTCAGCGAAATTCTCGACCTGCTCGACGTGCCGGCCCTGCGCGCCCGCTTCAATGTCCAGGAACGCGACCTGCCGACCTTGCATCGCTGGATCGAAGGCGCGGGCATCCGTTGGGGCCTCAGTGCCGAGCAACGCGCCGATCTCGGCCTGCCGGATGAACTGGAGCAGAACAGTTGGCGTTTCGGCCTGCGCCGCATGCTGCTGGGTTACGCCGTCGGCAGTGGTGAAGGCTGCGAAGGCATCGAGCCTTATGACGAAATCGGCGGCCTCGATGCCGCGCTGATCGGTCCGGTGGTCGCCCTGCTCGATGCCCTGGAAATCGCCCACCAGGAACTCTGCGAACCGGCTCGCCCGCAGCAGTGGGGCGAGCGCCTGCAAGCGCTGCTGCAACTGTTCTTTCTCGCCAGTACCGAGCACGATGACTACCTGTTGATCCAGCTCGAACAACTGCGCGCCACCTGGCTGGAAACCTGCGAGGCCGTCGGCCTGCAGGAGGAGCTGCCGCTGACCGTGGTGCGCGAGGCCTGGCTGGCCGGTCTCGACCAGGGCCGCCTGTCCCAGCGTTTCCTCGCCGGTGCGGTGAACTTCTGCACCCTCATGCCGATGCGGGCGATCCCGTTCAAGCTGGTCTGCCTGCTCGGCATGAACGACGGCGATTACCCGCGCGCCCAACCGCCGCTGGACTTCGACCTGATGGGCAGCGACTACCGCCCCGGCGACCGCTCACGCCGCGAAGACGACCGCTACCTGCTGCTCGAAGCCGTGCTCTCGGCCCGTGAACAGTTGTACATCAGTTGGGTCGGTCGCAGCATTCGCGACAACAGCGAGCGCCCGGCCTCGGTACTGATCGGCCAGTTGCGCGACCATGTCGCCAGCGGCTGGCGACTGCCCGACGCCGACGGTGAACGCCTGCTCGAAGCCCTGACCCGGGAGCACCCGCTGCAGCCCTTCAGTGCCCGCTATTTCCACGAAGGGGATGCCGGCCTGTTCAGCTACGCCCGTGAATGGCAGCAGTTGCACCAGCAGCAGGACCCCAGCGAGCCTGCCGGTGAACTCGCCCCCTACAGCCAGGACGAGCCGCTGACCCTGGCCCAGTTGCAAGATTTCCTGCGCAACCCCGTGCGGCATTTCTTCAGCCAGCGCCTGAAAGTCTTCTTCGAGGCCGCCGAAGCGCCATTGGCCGATGAGGAACCCTTCGTCCTCGATGCGCTGCAACGCTATAGCCTCAGCGACAGCCTGCTCAATGCCGCCTTGCAGCAGGTGGACAATCCCCAGCAGGCGTTGAACGACCAGGCCCGGCGCCTGCAGGGCAGCGGCCTGCTGCCCATGGCCGGCTTCGGTGAATTGCTGCAACAGGAACTGATCGAGCCGCTGCCCGGCCTGCTGGAGCGCTACCGGCAACTGCTGACGCTCTGGCCGACACCAGTGCCTAGCGCCGTGCCGGTCAGCATCGATAGCAGCAGTGGCGTGCGTCTGGAAGGCTGGCTGGCCGGCCTGCATCAACGCAGCGATGGCGGCTACCTGGCTGTCACGACGATCCCCAACGGCATCGGCTCGCTCAAGACCCGCAAATGGCATCGCCTGACCCGGCCCTGGGTCGAGCATCTGGTGGCCTGTGCCTGCGGCCTGCCGCTATCCACCGCGCTGGTCGCCAGCGACGATACCCTGTTGCTGCCTCCCTTCGAGCCGGAGCGGGCCCACACTCTGCTCGGCGAATTGCTGCTGGCCTGGCAGGTGGGCATGCGCCGGCCCTTGCCGGTGGCGATCAAGACCGCGTTCGCCTGGTTATCCCAGCCGGATCCGGCCAAGGCCGAGGCCGCCGCCCGCAAGGCCTATGAGGGCGATGGCGTCAACAGCGAGGGCGAGCGGCGGGAAAGTGCGGCCCTGGCCCGGCAGTTCGCCGACTACGATGCGCTGGTGACCAGCGAGGAATTCGAGGGTTGGTGCGACAGCCTCTATCGACCCTTGCTCGAAGCACCGTGGCGCTCCCTGGTGAACGAGGAGGCGCGCCCATGAGCGACAAGACACCGTTGGCCCTGGCCTTCCCGCTGCGCGGCAGCCAACTGATCGAAGCCAGTGCCGGTACCGGCAAGACCTTCACCATCTCCGCGCTGTACCTGCGCCTGGTTCTCGGCCATGGCGGCGAGGCGGCCGGGTTCGGGCGCGAGCTGCTGCCGCCGCAGATCCTCGTGGTGACCTTCACCGATGCCGCGACCAAGGAGCTGCGTGACCGTATCCGCACCCGTCTGGCCGAAGCCGCGCGTTTTTTCCGCGACGAGATCGCGGCCCCGGACGACCTGATCGCGCAACTGCGTGCCGAATACGTTGTCGAGCAATGGCCCGCCTGCGCCAATCGCCTCGACATCGCCGCGCAATGGATGGACGAGGCGGCGGTCTCGACCATCCACGGCTGGTGCCAGCGCATGCTGCGCGAGCACGCCTTCGACAGCGGCAGCCTGTTCACCCAGACCCTGGAAACCGACCACAGCGAACTGCTCGGCGAAGTGCTGCGCGACTACTGGCGGCTCTATTGCTACAAGATGCAGGGCGACGCGCTGCACTGGGTGCGCGCCAACTGGGGCGGGCCCGACGCCTTGCTGCCGAGGGTTCGCGCCCTGTTTGGCAATGTGACTCGTGACAGTGAGGAGGAGCCGGAGCCTGCCGAACTGATCGAGGCCTGTCTGCTCGAACGCCGTGAAGCCCTGTTGCAGATCAAGGCACCCTGGAAGCAGTGGGCCGCCGAGTTGCGCGAGATCTGCCTGCAAGGCGTGGCGAGCAAGGCGGTCGACGGTCGCAAGATGCAGGCGCGCTACTTCGAGCCTTGGTTCGAAAAGCTCACCGCCTGGGCCGAAGACGAAGCCCTGGAACAACTGGATATCGGCACCGGCTTCACCCGGTTGACCCCCGAGGGCATGGCCGAAGCCTGGAAGGGCGAGGCCCCACGGCATCCCGCGCTCGAGGCGATGGCCGCCCTGAAAGCCAGCCTCGATGCCTTGCCGACCCCTGACGCCGCGGTGCTGGAACACGCCGCCCGCTGGGTCGGCGCACGCTTCGAGGACGAGAAGCGCCGCCGCGCCGAAATGGGCTTCGACGACATGCTGCTGCGCCTCGACGCCGCGCTGCGTGCCGAGGGCGGCGAGCGCCTGGCCGGGCTGATCCGCGAGCAGTTCCCGGTGGCCTTGATCGACGAATTCCAGGACACCGACCCGGTGCAGTACCGGATCTTCGAAAGCATCTACCGCATCGAGGACAACAGCCCCGATGGCGGCCTGTTCCTGATCGGCGACCCGAAGCAGGCGATCTACGCCTTCCGCGGTGCCGATATCTACACCTACCTGCGCGCGCGCCAGGCCACCCTCGGCCGCCTGCACACCCTGGACACCAACTTCCGTTCCAGCCATGCGATGGTCCGCTCGGTCAATCATGTATTCGAACAGGCCGAGCAGCGGGAGCAGGGCCGTGGTGCCTTCCTGTTCCGTGAGGGCGAAGACAACCCGGTACCCTTCGTGTCGGTAGAGTCCCAGGGCCGCAAGGAGGCGTTCCAGATCGATGGCCAGCCCCAGGCGGCCCTGAACGTCTGGCAGTTGTCCTCCGAGCAGCCGCTGTCCGGCGCGGTCTACCGCCAGCAACTGGCCGCCAGTTGCGCCAGCGAGATCGTCGGCCTGCTCAATGGCGGGCAGCAGGGCCGCGTCGGTTTCAGCCGCGACGGCAATCTGCAGGGCGTGCTGCCCTCGGATATCGCCATCCTGGTCCGCGACGGCCAGGAAGCGCAGGCGGTACGCGGCGAGCTGGCCGCGCGCGGGGTGCGCAGCGTGTATCTGTCGGACAAGGACTCGGTGTTCGCCGCCCAGGAAGCCCACGACCTGCTGACCTGGCTCAAGGCCTGCGCCGAGCCGGATGTCGAGCGTACGCTGCGCGCGGCCCTGGCCTGTATCACCCTGAACCTGCCGCTGGCCGAACTGGAGCGGCTGAACCAGGACGAACTGGCCTGGGAGGCGCGGGTCATGCAGTTCCGTGGCTACCGCATGTTGTGGCGGACCCAGGGTGTGCTGCCGATGCTGCGCCGCCTGCTGCATGACTTCCAGTTGCCCCAGGCGCTGATGGCCCGCAGTGACGGCGAGCGGGTGCTGACCAACCTGCTGCACCTGTCCGAGCTGCTGCAACAGGCCTCCGGTGAGCTGGATGGCGAACAGGCGCTGATCCGCCACCTCGGCGAGCACCTGGCGCTGTCCGGGCAGGCCGGTGAAGAACAGATCCTGCGCCTGGAAAGCGACGAGCAACTGGTCAAGGTCGTGACCATCCACAAATCCAAGGGCCTGGAATATCCCCTGGTGTTCCTGCCCTTCATCTGCTCGGTCAAGCCGGTGGACGGCAGCCGGCTGCCGCTGCATTACCACGACAGCGACGGCAAGGCCCAGGTCAGCCTCAAGCCTACCGCCGAACTGATCGCCCAGGCCGACGACGAGCGCCTGGCCGAGGACCTGCGCCTGCTCTACGTGGCCCTGACCCGCGCCCGGCACGCCTGCTGGCTGGGCGTGGCCGACCTCAAGCGTGGCAACCACAACAGTTCGGTGCTGCACCTGTCGGCCCTGGGCTACCTGCTCGGTGGCGGTGCGGTGCTGGCCGAATCCACTGGCCTGGCGGGCTGGTTGCGCGATCTGCAACAGGGCTGCCCGGCGCTGGCCTGCCAGGAACTGCCCGCGCCCAACGACCTGTCTTACCAACCGCCGCGCAACCAGGCGACCCTGCTCGAACCGCTGCTGCCCAGGCGCAAGGCCGCCGAGCATTGGTGGATCGCTTCCTACAGTGCCCTGCGCATCAGTGAGCAGTTGGGCGCCGGCAGTGATGAAGCGCCGGAAAACCCCCAGGCGCAGAAACTCTTCGACGACGAGCGGCTGGACCCGGACGCGCCGCGCGAAGTGCTGGCCAGCGGAGGCGATATCCACCGTTTTCCCCGGGGGCCGAACCCCGGCACCTTTCTCCATGGCCTGCTGGAGTGGGCCGGTGACGAACGTTTCACGGCCGACCGCGCGCTGATCGAAAAGGCCGTCGCGCCGCGCTGCAACCTGCGTGGCTGGAAGGGCTGGATCGAGACCCTGAGCGACTGGCTCGCGCACCTGCTGCAGGTGCCTTTCCGCCTTGGCGACGACCAGCCGCCGGTGGCGCTCAACAGCCTCGCCAGCTACCAGGTGGAAATGGAATTCTGGTTCGCCAGCCACAAGGTCGACGTGCAGCAGGTCGACGCACTGGTTCGTCGCCACACCCACGGCGGCGTCGCCCGGGCGGCGGCCGAACCGGTACTGCTCAACGGCATGTTCAAGGGCTTCATCGACCTGACCTTCGAGCATCAGGGCCGCTACTACGTGGCCGACTACAAGTCCAACTGGCTGGGTGCCGACGATGCGGCCTATACCGAGCAGGCCATGGCCGCCTCGATCCTCGAGAACCGCTACGACCTGCAGTACGTGCTCTACCTGCTGGCCCTGCATCGCCAGCTCAAGGCACGGGTACCGGACTACGACTACGACCGGCACATGGGCGGGGCCCTGTACCTGTTCCTGCGCGGCACCCGCGCGCCGAGCCAGGGCGCCTATTTCGCCCGGCCGCCACGCGTGTTGATCGAACAACTGGACCTGCTGTTCCAGGGCAAGCCGGTACCGAAATCCGAACCCGCCTGGGAGCAGGGGAGTCTTTTATGAAACGTTCCTTCGCCGACCTGCTGCCCACTGCGCTGAATGATGACAGCCTCGCCGAACTGGCACCGCTGACCCGCGCCGAGGACCTGCTGCTGTTGCTCGAACGCTGGTTCGAGCGCGGCTGGGTACGGGCGCTGGACAAGGCGTTCGTGGCCTTCCTGCATGAGCTCGACCCGCAGGGCGATCCGCTGGTGCTGCTGGCGGCCGCCCTGACCAGTCATCAATTGGGTCATGGGCATGTCTGTCTCGACCTGTTGGAAACCCTGAGCGAGCCGGACTTCGCCCTGTCGCTGCCGCCGGAAGGCGACGTGCAGAGCGCGGCGCTGCTATTGCCCTCGCAACTGCTGGTGGCGCTGGATGGCGAGGCCTGGTGCCGGGCATTGCAGGCCAGCCCGCTGGTGGCATTGGCCGACGATGAGAGCCTGGAGGCCGGGCAGCGGCCGCTGGTGCTCAGTGGTCGGCGGTTGTACCTGCGTCGTTATTGGACCTATGAGCGGCGGATCGACAGCGCCTTGCGCCTGCGGCTGGCTGAACAGGAAGCCACCCCGGACGATCTGGCCTGGCGCCTCACCGAACTGTTTGGCGCCGCCGGCAGCAGCGGGCGCATCGACTGGCAGAAACTGGCCTGTGCCCTGGCCACGCGAGGTGCTTTCAGCATCGTCACCGGCGGTCCCGGCACCGGCAAGACCACCACCGTGGTGCGTCTGCTGGCCTTGCTCCAGGCGCCGGCGGTGGAGGCGGGCAAGCCGCTGCGCATCCGCCTCGCCGCACCGACCGGCAAGGCCGCCGCGCGGCTGACCGAATCCATCAGTGCCCAGGTGCGTTCGCTGACCATCGATGAAGCGGTGCGTGCCCGGATCCCCAGTGAAGTGACTACCGTGCACCGCCTGCTCGGCAGTCGCCCGGGCACCCGACACTTCCGCCATCACGCCGGCAACCGCCTGCCGCTGGATGTCCTGGTGGTGGACGAGGCATCGATGATCGACCTGGAAATGATGGCCAACCTGCTCGACGCGCTGCCGGTGCATGCGCGGCTGGTGCTGCTGGGGGACAAGGACCAGTTGGCTTCGGTGGAAGCCGGCGCGGTGCTCGGTGACCTGTGTCGCGATGCCGAGGAGGGCTGGTACAGCGCTAGCACGCGCGCCTGGCTGCAGGCGGTCAGTGGCGAGGATATCGGCACCAGTGGCCTGTGCGAGGCCGCCGAGGGTAGCCATTCGCTGGCCCAGCAGGTGGTGATGCTGCGCCACTCGCGACGCTTTGGCGAAGGCAGCGGCATCGGCCAACTGGCGCGGCTGGTCAACCAGCAGGCGGCCGACGAGGCCCGTGCCCTGTTGCAGGCGGGCGCGCATGACGACCTGTTCGCCCTGGCCCTCAAGGGCGAGCAGGACCGCAAGTTCGACAAGCTGGTGCTCGATGGCGAGGGCAGCCAGCGCAAGGGCTATCGGCATTACCTCGACGTGATGCGCGGTCATCGTCCGTCCGTTGAGCGTGACCTCGATGACCCGTGCTGGGAAGACTGGGCGCGTGCGGTGCTGCGCGCCTTCGACGAGTTCCAGCTGCTCTGCGCCGTGCGCAAGGGGCTCTGGGGCGTCGAAGGCTTGAACCAGCGCATCACCGAAGCGCTTTATGCGAGGCGGCTGATCGACAGCGACCAGCACTGGTACGAGGGCCGGCCGGTGCTGATGACGCGCAACGACTACGGGCTGGGCCTGATGAACGGCGATATCGGCATCGCCCTGCGCCTGCCCGAGCGCGATGGGCCGCAAGTGGGCAAGCAGGTGCTACGGGTGGCGTTTCCCCGTAACGACGGCCAGGGCGGCGTGCGGTTCGTCCTGCCGAGCCGCTTGAACGATGTGGAAACCGTCTACGCCATGACCGTGCACAAGTCCCAGGGCTCGGAGTTCACCCACACCGCGCTGATCCTGCCCGAGGCGCTGAACCCGGTGCTGACCAAGGAACTGATCTACACCGGGATCACCCGGGCCAAGGACTGGTTCAGCCTGCTCGAACCGCGTGGCGGGGTGTTCGAGGAGGCGGTGCGGCGCAAGGTCAAGCGCCTGAGCGGGCTGATGCTGGAGCTGGGGTAGCGGGATTCAGGGCTTGCCCGCGAAGGGCGCCCCCTCACCTCAACGCCCAACCCTGTCCAGCGCCGCCACTTCCTGGCGCTCGATCCCCATGAACCGTCGCACCCGTTCCCCCTGATCACCCTCGCGAATCTCCCGCGGGCTGGCATCGAGCTGCACCACGCCGCTCTCCATGAAGATCACCCGGTCGGAGATCGACATGGCGAAATCCATCTCATGAGTGACGATCAGCATCGTCATGCCTTCGTCGGCCAGCTCGCGGATCACCTTGAGCACGTCTCCCACCAGCTCCGGGTCCAAGGCCGAGGTGGGTTCGTCGAACAGCATGATCTGCGGCTCCATCGCCAGCGCCCGGGCGATCGCCACCCGCTGCTGCTGGCCGCCGGACAACTGATGCGGGTACTTGTGGGCATGGGCCAGCAGGCCGACCTTGTCCAGCAGCGCCAGCGCCCGCTGCTCGCTCGGTTCACGGCTGACCCCGTGATAACGCGGCGCCAGGGTGACGTTGTCGAGAATGCTGCGGTGCGGGAACAGGTTGAAGTTCTGGAACACCATGCCGATGCTGCGCACGCCCCGGCGGACCTGCGGGCTGTTGGCGCGGTCGCTGGCGCTGATGAAGCTTTCGCCGAACAGCACGATTTCGCCCTGGTCGATGCTTTCCAGGCCGTTGATGGTGCGGATCAGCGAGGTCTTGCCGGAGCCGGACGGGCCGATGATCGAGATCACCTGGCCGCTGCCGACGTTCAGGTCGATGCCCTTGAGCACTTCGTGATTGCCGTAGCGCTTGTGGATATTGCGCAACTGCAGGGCCGGGGCGGCTCCGGCCATCGGCAGCGGGCGGACGCTCGCCGGTGACGGCAGCAGGCGCGACCTGAGGCTGGCGGTGGCGCTGTCGGCGAGGGTTTGCGGCTTGCGCTGGTTCAGGTCCAGGTAGCGCTCCAGGCGTTGCAGCAGCCAGCCGAACAGGCTGACGATCAGCACGTAGTACACCGCCACCGCGCCGAGGGTTTCCATCACCAGGAAGTTCTGCGCGTAGAGACGCTGGCCGACCGTGAGGATTTCGGTGAGGGAGATCACCGAGACCAGCGACGTCAGTTTCACCACGGTGATGTATTCGTTGATCAGCGTCGGCAGCGAAATGCGGAACGCCTGGGGAATCACGATCAGCCGTTGCAGCCCGAGCAGGCCGATGCCGAGGGCGCGGCCGGCCTCCTTCTGGCCCTTGGCGACCGAGATCAGCCCGCCGCGATGGATCTCGGCCATGTACGCCGCCTCGGTGACCACCAGAGCGAACAGCCCGGAGTAGAACGGGTTGGACAGCACCCGGCCGGTGGCCGGTAACAGTTGCGGCAGGTTGTAGACGAACACCACCAGCACCAGCAGCGGAATGCTGCGGAAGAACCAGATGTACACCGCGGCCGGTACGCGCAGCCAGGCCGAGGCCGACAGCTTGGCCGAGGCCAGGACGAAGCCCAGCACCATGCCGATGAACCAGGCCAGCGCGCTGAGCTCGACCACCGTGACACAGGCCTGCCAGAAGGCGGGCATCGAGAACAGCGAAAGAAAATAGGGCCAATCGAATTGCATGGGAACCTCGGTGATTCAGGGCCTGGCGCCTTTTTGGGGAAAAACATTGCCCCTGGAGAAACCGATCGGGGTGAACACCCTCCTTGTGGGAGCCGGCCGAGCGGTTCCCACAGGAGGTGCGTCTTCCACGGGGCGTGTGCTTATTCCGCCGCTTCCAGCGCGTACTTGTTCAGGATCGCCGTGTACTCACCGCTCTTCTTCGTCTCCTCGAACGCCTTGAGCAGTGCCTGGTAAGTGGCGTCATTGCCCTTCTTCACGAAGATCCCCAGGGTCTGCTGGTAAATCGGATGTTCGGTGGTCACCACCACCCGGCCCTTGGTCCGCTCGGCAATCATCTTCGCCGCACCGGCGATTTCCACCTGCGCCTGGATATTGTTCGACAGCAGCGCCTGGGTGACCTCCGGCGCCGAGGGGTATTCGCTCACGGTGATCTCCCCCTTGCCCTTGGGCACGCAGTATTCGCTGGACAGCTTGCGGAACTGCGCGACCCAGGTGGTGCCCTGTTCCAGGCCGACCTTCAGTCCGCACAGGTCCTCCGGCGTCGCCGGCTTCAGCCCGCTGTCCCTGGGCACCATGATCGCCGCGCCGGTCCTGGCGTAGGCGATGGTCATGGCCTGGGTCTGGCGCTCGGGGGTGATGTACATGCCGGAAATGATCGCGTCGAACTTGCCGGCGTTCAGGCCCATGATCAGGCTCGGAAACTTGGTGTCGATGAACTCCGCCTTGCTCTCCATGTGCTTGGCCAGCGCGTGGGACAGTTCCGGATCGGAGCCGACCACGTTCTTGTCCGCGTCGTAGGACTCGAAGGGCGGATAGGTGATTTCCATGCCGATTTTCAGTTGGCCGGGCGTGGCCGTCGCGGCGGCGAAGGCGCTGGCGGTGCAGAGCAGGGTGGTGGCGAGCAGGGTCAGGCCAGGGAGGTGCTTGAGCATGGACGATAACTCCGGGTTGGGTAGGTGAGCGGCAGGTTCAGGAAGGCTGCGCCTGGTTTTTCAGGTGACCGAAACTCGAGGGTTTGCGGGCTTTTTCCGGCAGGTCGATCTCGCCGTTCTCCACGCGCCGGCGCAGGTACTGGTAGGTCTGCAGCGCCTGGCCGTACATGTGCTCGCCGATGGCGATCTGTTCGTATTCCTGGCCTGCCTTGGCGAAGCTCGGCAGCGGCCGGATCAGGGTGTGGTAGTCGCAGGCGTAGAACAGCGGGAAGGCGTAACGCTCCTCGCTGACGGTACGTACCCGGTGGGCGGTGGCGACGAAGGCACCGGCGGTCATCACTTCGAGCATGTCGCCGATGTTCACCACGAAGGTGCCGGGGATCGGTGGCGCGTCGATCCACTGGCCCTGGTCGTTCAGCACCTCCAGGCCGGGCTTGTCGGCCAGCAGGATGGTGAAGCACTCGTAGTCGGTGTGGGCGCCGATGCCCGGGGCGTCCTGGGCGGCGTCATCGAACGGGTAGTGGATCAGCCGCAGCTTCGACGGCGGCCGGGTGACCAGCGCATCGAAGGTGTTTTCCTCCAATCCCAGGGCCAGGGCGAAACCGCCGAACAGCTTGCGTCCCAGGGCGAAAACCGCGGCGTAGTAGGCCTGCGCGGCCTCCTTGAAACCCGGTAGCGTCGGCCATTCGTTCGGCCCCAGCAGCGGGGTGCCGGCCAGCACCAGCGGGTCGTCCGCCGGCACCTCGAAGCCGATGTCGAAGGCTTCCTTGTGGTCCGGCTTGCCCTTGGCATACACCTCTTCGCCCTCGGGCACGAAGCCCTTGTGGGTCTTCGAGGTGCCGATGTAGTGCTGCATCTTGGTTGCGAACGGTTGGGCGAAATAGTCCCTGGCCGCCTGGCGCAGGTTGGCGATCAGTTGCGGGTCGATGCCGTGCCCGGTGATGTAGAGGAAACCGACCTCGCTGGCGGCGGTGCCCAATTGATCGGCGACCGCCAGCCGATGTTCCAGTTCGACGCTGAACAACCCGGCGATATCCACCACCGGAATGCTCTTGAAATTGGCCTGGGCCGGATGCTTGTGACTGTTCTCAGGCATGACGCGAACGCCTCACGGTTGGGTTGAATGACGGAAACGGTCGAAGTGCTCGCGCTCGGTGCGGGCCATCCACACGTTGAGCGACCACAGGTCGGCGACCGGAACGTTGGTGAAGGGCAGGTGATGCAGGTAGCCGTCGGCACCGAACTCCGGGGTCAGTGTGCTGACCGTGTAACCGCGGGCCTGCTGGGCGCGCCAGACGCTTTCCCAGTGGGCCTGGTGGAAGGCCAGCTCGCGGGCGTACTCCGGGGCGCCGGGATGAGGCACCTGCGGGCCCTGGTCATAGCCGACCCGGGCCTGGATATGGTGGACGCGCTCGACGAATGGCCGCAGGTCGTCGGCCGGGTCGTCGAGCAGGCGCTCGCAGGTGACCACCCAGTGGCTGATGTCGCTGGTGAAGCGCAGGTCGGGCAGTTGCCGGATCAGCTCAAGGGTCACCCAGGGGTTGAACAGCGAGCGTGCACGATGGGTTTCGAAACTGCAGGCCTGGCCCTGCCGGCGGGCCAGGTCCATGGCCTGGCCGAAGAACTCCACCTGCTGCGCCAGGGGCCAACGGTCGTTGCCGGCCAGTACGTTGACGAAACGTGGCTCCAGTTCGGCGGCCCAGGCGAGTTTCTGTTCGAGGTCGCGCAGATGCTCGACGGGGGCTGCCGACTGCTCGGGGAGCACATCGTAGGCGGTGAAGACGGTGCTGATGTAAGGCGTGCGGTTGGCACGCAGGAAGGCGGCGAACTCGGCACGTTCTGCGGCCGCCAGTGGCAGGCGGGCTTCCATGCCGTCGAAGCCGGCCTCCAGCAACTCGTCGAGTGCCTGGGCCTTGCTGGCGGTGTAGCCCCACAGGGTGCGGAAAATCTCCAGTTTCATCAGTGAACCTCGACCAAACCTCAAGCTGCTCGGGACCCGCCACGGCGAGAAGCCTGGGCGAGCGGTTAGGGCAGTTGGAAAGGTTTCGTCGAGCCGGCCCTCTTCTGTGGGGCGGTCTCACTGACGCCAGGCGCCGCTTGCGCAGCGTCATGAACCAGCCTGCGAAGGGCGATGGGTCGATCTTAGGCAGCCCCGCAGGCGGGGAAAAATAGCAAACCTCAAATCGATACTTCAGAGATTTCTAAACCAATAGTGGGCTATGCATGATCTCAATCTAACGCTGGTTTGCCAGCTATATGCTATCGTTGCGGCAATATTCTGACGTAGTATCCAGAGAATTCTCACATGAACATGGCTGCCTGGATGATGTGGCGGTTTTTTGGCTCAAGACAGTTCGCGGCGTTCGTCCTGTGTTGCCTGTTCATGCACGCGGGCATGGCCGAAGACGCCGCTCCCCATGGCGGCGCCGAGCAGCGGGCCCAGGCCGTCACCCAGGTGGTGCTGGGTATTCTCAGCTACGCCCGCTGGCCGGTGGAGCCGGCGCAGTTGCGCCTGTGCATTGTCGGGCCGACCCAATACACCGATGATCTGGTCAAGGGCACGACCCAGGCCAGCGGCCGCCCGGTGCTGGTACAGCGCCTGCTGGCCAGCAACCCGGCCGTCGGCGACAGCTGTGACGCGGTGTACATCGGCCAGTTGTCCAGCAACGAGCGCAACCAGTTGTTCGCGTCACTGGCCGGCCATGCGGTGCTGAGCATCAGCGAAGAAGGCGACCATTGCGTCGTCGGCAGCCTGTTCTGCCTGCGTGTCGGCGACGAGCAGGTGGCGTTCGAGGTCAACCTGGATTCGGTGGCCCGCAGCGGCGTGCGCATTCACCCCAGCGTCCTGCAACTGTCCCGCCGGCAGGCCCCACAGCCATGATCGGTCTGCACAAGCCGGACAACCGCCGCACCCTGCGTTCGGTGCTGGGGCGTGGGCACATGCTGGTGGCCCTGGCGGCGGTCGGCCTGGTCAGCGTTTCGCTGACCTTGTTCGGTGTGCTGGCGCTTCGGGTCTACGCCGACCACAACCTGCACCTGATCGCCCGCTCCATCAGCTACACCGTCGAGGCGGCGGTGGTGTTCAACGACCGCAGTGCGGCGACCGAAGCCCTGGACCTGATCGCCTCGACCGAAGAAGTGGCCGAGGCCGAGATCTTCACCGCCAGCGGCCAGCGCCTGGCCCATTGGCAACGCCCGGAAACCGGTCTGCTGTCGCGGCTGGAAATGCAACTGGCGAGGAGCCTGCTGGAACAGCCCATCGAACTGCCGATCCTGCACCAGAACCGCGAGGTCGGCAGCGTGCGCCTGACCGGTCATGGCGCCAGCCTGATGCGCTACCTGCTCAGCGGCCTGGCCGGCATCCTGGTGTGCAGCGTGCTGGCGGCCTGGCTCGGTCTGTACCTGGCCCGCCGGCTGCTGCGCGGGATCCTCGTGCCGCTGCGCAGCCTGGCCGAAGTGGCCCACGCCGTGCGTAGCGAGCGGGCCTTCGAGCGGCGGGTACCGCCGGCGCAGATTGTCGAACTGGACAACCTCGGCAACGACTTCAATGCCCTGCTCGATGAGCTGGAAGCCTGGCAGACGCACCTGCAGAACGAAAACCAGACCCTGGCGCACCAGGCCAGCCACGACAGCCTGACCGGCCTGCCCAACCGGGCCTTCTTCGAAGGTCGGCTGATGCGCGCCTTGCGCAACGGTGCCCGGCAGGGCGAGCGGGTGGCGGTACTGTTTCTCGACAGCGACCGCTTCAAGGAAATCAACGACACCTTCGGCCATGCGGCAGGCGATGCGGTATTGGTGGCCGTGGCCACGCGGGTGCGCGCGCAACTGCGTGAAGATGACCTGGTGGCGCGGCTTGGCGGCGACGAGTTCGCCGTGTTGCTGACCCCGCTGCACAGCATCGAGGACGCTGAGCAGATTGCCGAGAAGATCATCGCCAGCATGGAACTGCCGATCCCGGTGCCCGGCCCGACCCAGGTCGTCACCTCGCTGAGTATCGGCATCGCCGTCTACCCCGATCACGGCAACACCCCGGGCTCGTTGCTCAATGCCGCCGATGGCGCCATGTACCAGGCCAAGCGCCTTTCCCGAGGCAGTCGACACACCGCGCAGTCGGAGCACAGCGCCGCCTCAGTCCCCACCAGGAGTTGAACCCTTGTCTACCTTGACCCAACGTTCCCTGCGATTTTTCAGCGTTGCCCTGTTTGCCGCCCTGCTGGCGCTGGGCGGCTGCCAGACGGCTGCGCAGAAAGGCCTGAGCCCGGCGCAGATCGCCGTCCTCAAGCAGCAGGGTTTCGAACTGACGGACGATGGCTGGGCTTTCGGCCTGTCGGGCAAGGTGCTGTTCGGCAGTGACCTGGATGGGTTGAACCCGCAAAGCCAGGCCATCGTCGAGCGGATCGCCAGGGCCCTGCTCAGCGTGGATATCCAGCGGGTGCGGGTGGATGGGCACACCGATGCGTCGGGCAAGGACGACTACAACGAACAGTTGTCGGTACGCCGGGCCAACAGTGTGGCGACGGTACTGCGGCAGTCCGGGATGAAGCCGGAAAACATCCAGGTCCGCGGCCTGGGCAGCCGCGAACCGGTGGCCAGCAACAGCACCGTGGCCGGGCGGACAGAAAACCGCCGGGTGGCGATCGTGGTGATTGCCGACTGAGTGCCCGCGAAGAGGCCTATCCGACTGGCGGCATTCTAATCGACGAACCGAAGCTCCCGCGTCTCCCCCAGCAGCAGCGGTCGATTCAGTTCCGTGACTTCCCGAATGTAGTCCCACAACAGATTGATCCGCTTGAGTTTGCGCAGATCTTCCCGGCAATACATCCAGAACTGCCGGGTGATACTTACCTCATCCGGCAACACCGGCAGCAGGTTCGGGTCCTGGGCCGCCAGGAAACACGGCAGGATCGCCAGCGCCCGGCCCTGTTGCGCCGCGACGAACTGGGCGATCACGCTGGTGCTGCGCAGGTTGGCGGTGGCGTTGGGCAGCAGGTTGGCCAGGTACAGCAGCTCGTTGCTGAACGCCAGGTCGTCGACGTAGCTGACGAAACGGTGCCGGCCCAGGTCGCTGGCGCGGCGGATCGGCGGGTGCTGGTCCAGGTACGGCTGGGTCGCGTACAACTGCAGGCGGTAGTCGCACAGCTTGCAGCACACATAGGGCCCGTGCTCCGGGCGCTCCAGGGCGATGACGATATCCGCCTCGCGCTTGGACAGGCTGATGAAGTGCGGCAGCGGCAGAATGTCCACCGAGATCGCCGGGTAGGCGTCGACGAAATGGCTCAGTTGCGGGGTGATGAAGAAGCTGCCGAAGCCCTCCGTGCAGCCCATGCGCACATGCCCCGAGAGCGCCACGCCAGACCCCGACACCTGCTCGCAGGCCATGTGCAGGGTGCTTTCGATGGACTCGGCATAGCCCATCAGGCGCTGGCCCTCGGCGGTGAGGACGAAGCCGCTGGTGCGCGACTTTTCGAACAGCAGGGTGCCCAGGGCCGCCTCCAGCGAACTGATGCGCCGTGACACCGTGGTGTAGTCCACCGCCAGGCGCTTGGCCGCGCTGCTGGCCTTGCGGGTACGGGCAACCTCAAGGAAAAACTTCAGGTCGTCCCAGTTCAATGAACCCAAAGACGTGATGTTTTTTTGCATGTTGATCCGGTTTTTATGTGCGTTCTTATTAGAAGAATGCACATCTATACTCCAAAAACAGTCCAGTCACCATGCTCGGGTATCGTCCCGTCCGGGATTCGGCCATTACAATAATTCAGGAGACTTCCATGAACGTTTCTCTCAAGCCCGACGCCACCCTCAAGACCGCCCGATTGCTGATCGACGGCGAGTGGGTCGAATCCCAGAGCAGTGAGTGGCACGACATCGTCAACCCGGCGACCCAGGAAGTGCTGGCCAAGGTGCCCTTCGCCACTGCCGCTGAAGTGAATGCGGCGATCGACGCTGCCCAGCGTGCCTTCCAGACCTGGAAGCTGACCCCCATCGGCGCCCGCATGCGCATCATGCTCAAGCTGCAGGCGCTGATCCGCGAACATTCCAAGCGCATCGCCGCCGTGCTCAGCGCCGAGCAGGGCAAGACCCTGGCCGACGCCGAGGGCGATATCTTCCGCGGCCTGGAAGTGGTGGAGCACGCCTGCTCGATCGGCACCCTGCAGATGGGCGAGTTCGCCGAGAACGTCGCTGGTGGCGTCGACACCTACACCCTGCGCCAGCCGATCGGCGTCTGCGCCGGGATCACCCCGTTCAACTTCCCGGCGATGATCCCGCTGTGGATGTTCCCGATGGCGATCGCCTGCGGCAACACCTTCGTTCTCAAACCGTCCGAACAGGACCCGCTGTCGACCCTGATGCTGGTGGAGCTGGCGCTGGAAGCCGGCGTGCCGCCGGGCGTGCTCAACGTGGTGCACGGCGGCAAGGAGGTGGTGGATGCGCTGTGCACCCACAAGGACATCAAGGCGGTCTCGTTCGTCGGTTCGACCGCCGTCGGTACCCACGTCTATGATCTCGCCGGTCGCCACGGCAAGCGCGTGCAGTCGATGATGGGCGCGAAGAACCACGCCGTGGTGCTGCCCGACGCCAACCGCGAGCAGACCCTCAATGCCCTGGTCGGCGCCGGTTTCGGTGCGGCCGGCCAGCGTTGCATGGCCACCTCGGTGGTGGTGCTGGTAGGGGCGGCGAAGCAATGGCTGCCGGACCTCAAGGCGCTGGCGCAGAAGCTCAAGGTCAACGCCGGCAGCGAGCCGGGCACCGATGTCGGTCCGCTGATTTCCAAGCGGGCGAAGGAGCGGGTGCTGGGCCTGATCGAAAGCGGCATCCAGGAAGGCGCCAAGCTCGAACTGGACGGCCGCGCTATCGTCGTGCCGGGCTTCGAGCAGGGCAACTTCGTCGGCCCGACCCTGTTTTCCGGGGTGACCACCGACATGCAGATCTACACCCAGGAAATCTTCGGCCCGGTGCTGGCGGTGATGGAGGTCGACACCCTCGACGAGGCCATCGCCCTGGTCAACGCCAACCCCTTCGGCAACGGCACCGGCCTGTTCACCCAGAGCGGCGCCTCGGCGCGCAAGTTCCAGAGCGAGATCGATATCGGCCAGGTCGGCATCAACATCCCGATCCCGGTGCCGGTGCCGTTCTTCAGCTTCACCGGCTCCCGTGGCTCCAAGCTCGGCGACCTGGGTCCCTACGGCAAGCAGGTGGTGCAGTTCTACACTCAGACCAAGACGGTCACCGCGCGCTGGTTCGATGACGACAGCGAGAACCATGGCGTGAACACCACCATCAACCTGCGCTGAGCGAGGAACGGGCCATGAAGATCGCATTTATCGGACTGGGCAACATGGGCGCGCCAATGGCGCGCAACCTGATCAAGGCCGGGCACAGCCTGAACCTGTTCGACCTGAACCAGACGGTGCTCAAGGAACTGGCGGCCCTCGGCGGGACCATCAGCACCTCGCCCAAGGCCGCGGCCGAGGGCAGCGAACTGGTGATCACCATGCTGCCGGCCGCCGCCCATGTGCGCAGCGTCTGGCTGGGCGAGGACGGGGTGCTGGCCGGGATCGGCGCCGGCGTGCCGGCGGTGGACTGCAGCACCATCGATCCGCAGACCGCCAAGGACGTTGCCGCCGCGGCGGCGAAACAGAATGTGGCGATGGCCGACGCGCCGGTATCCGGCGGTACCGGTGGCGCGGCGGCCGGGACCCTGACCTTCATGGTCGGCGCTTCCCAGCCATTGTTCGCCACCCTGCAACCGGTGCTGGCACAGATGGGCCGCAACATCGTCCATTGCGGCGAGGTCGGCACCGGGCAGATCGCCAAGATCTGCAACAACCTGCTGCTGGGCATCTCGATGATCGGCGTCAGCGAGGCCATGGCCCTGGGCGCCGCCCTGGGCATCGACACCCAGGTGCTGGCCGGGGTGATCAACAGTTCCACCGGCCGCTGCTGGAGTTCCGACACCTACAACCCCTGGCCGGGCATCATCGACACCGCACCGGCGTCGCGCGGCTATACCGGCGGCTTCGGCGCCGAACTGATGCTCAAGGACCTGGGCCTGGCCACCGAGGCCGCGCGCCAGGCCCACCAGCCGGTGGTCCTCGGTGCCGTGGCGCAGCAGTTGTACCAGGCCATGAGCCTGCGCGGGGAGGGCGGCAAGGACTTCTCGGCCATCATCGGTGCCTATCGCAAACCCGAGTAAGGTTTTTTCCGGGGGCTCGCGTCGGGCGGGTCCCCGGTTTTTTCCGGGACGTGCGTCCAAACGTTATCCGCGTATCCCCCGGCACAGTAGAATGACTGCCGAGAATCGGTTTCGAGGGGGCGGTGGTGGATCTACAGCAGGGTTTTGTCCTGACCCGGCATTGGCGCGACACCCCCGCGGGTACGCAGGTCGAATTCTGGTTGGCGACCGACGCCGGCCCCCGTCACGTGCGCTTGCCGCCACAACCCTCGGTTGCCTTCATTCCCGCCGAACAGCGCGAGCGTGCCGCCCAGCTGTTGAGCAAAGAGCGGGGGGTGGAATGGCGCCCGCTGGCACTGATGGATTTTCACCACCGCCCGGTGTGCGGCCTGTATTGCCAGCAGCACCGGCAGTTGATGAACATCGAGAAGCTGTTGCGCCAGGGCGGGGTGGATGTCTACGAGGCCGATATCCGCCCTCCCGAGCGCTTTCTCATGGAGCGTTTCATCACCGCGCCGGTGTTGTTCGCCGGTACGCCGAATACCGACGGGCCGCTGCTCGATACCCAGCTCAAGGCGACGGCGGACTATCGGCCACGGCTCAGGCTGGTGTCCCTGGACATCGAGACCACCATGCAGGGCGAGCTGTATTCCATCGCCCTGGAAGGTTGTGGCGAGCGCCAGGTGTACATGCTCGGGCCGCCGAACGGTGACGCCAGCCAGGTCGATTTCAAGCTCGACTATCGAGCGAGCCGCGGTGAACTGCTCGAAGCCCTGAACGACTGGCTGGCCCGGCACGATCCGGATGCAATCATCGGCTGGAACCTGGTGCAATTCGACCTCAAGGTGCTGCATGAACATGCCCAGCGCCTGAGCATCCCGCTGCGCCTGGGGCGTGGGGGCGATGTCATGGGCTGGCGCGACAACGGTGCGCGCAACACCCACTACTTCGCCGCGGCGGCCGGCCGGCTGATCATCGACGGCATCGAGGCGCTGCGTTCGGCGACCTGGAGCTTCCCGTCCTTCAGCCTCGAATACGTGGCGCAGCACCTGCTCGGCGAGGGCAAGTCGATCGACAACCCCTACCAGCGCATGGACGAGATCAATCGCATGTTCGCCGAGGACAAGCCGGCCCTGGCGCGCTACAACCTCAAGGACTGCGAGCTGGTCACGCGGATATTCGACAAGACCCAACTACTGACCTTCCTGCTCGAACGCGCCACTGTCACCGGCCTGCCGGCCGATCGCAGCGGCGGTTCGGTGGCGGCCTTCACCCACCTGTACATGCCGCTGATGCATCGCCAGGGTTTCGTCGCGCCGAACCTCGGCGAACGCATGCCCGAGGCCAGCCCCGGCGGTTTCGTCATGGACTCGCGGCCCGGGCTGTACGAGTCGGTGCTGGTACTGGACTACAAGAGCCTGTACCCGTCGATCATCCGTACCTTCCTGATCGACCCGGTGGGGCTGATCGAGGGCCTGCGGCATCCCGACGACAGCGAGTCGGTGGCGGGCTTTCGCGGGGCGCGTTTCTCCCGCACGCGGCACTGCCTGCCGTCGATCGTCGAGACGGTCTGGCAGGGCCGCGAGGCGGCCAAGCGCGACGGCAATGCGCCGCTGTCCCAGGCCCTGAAGATCATCATGAACGCCTTTTACGGCGTGCTCGGTTCCAGTGGCTGCCGTTTCTTCGATACGCGCCTGGCCTCGTCGATCACCCTGCGCGGGCACGAGATCATGCGCCGCACCCGGCAACTGATCGAGGCCCAGGGCTACACGGTGATCTATGGCGATACCGACTCGACCTTCGTCTGGCTCAAGCGCGCCCATGGCCAGGAGGAGGCCGCGCAGATCGGCCGCCAACTGGTGGCCGGGGTCAACGACTGGTGGCGCGAGCACCTGAAGCAGGAACTGGGCCTGGACAGTGCCCTGGAACTGCAGTTCGAAACCCATTTCAGCCGCTTCCTGATGCCAACCATCCGCGGGGCCGAGGAGGGCAGCAAGAAGCGTTATGCCGGGCTGGTGGTGCGTGCCGACGGCCGCGAGGAGATGGTCTACAAGGGCCTGGAAACCGTGCGCAGCGACTGGTCGCCATTGGCGCAGGCGTTCCAGCAGGAGCTGTACCGACGCATCTTCAGCCGCCAGCCCTACCAGGATTACGTCCGTGACTACGTGCGGCGTACCCAGGCGGGCGAGCTGGATGACCTGCTGGTGTATCGCAAGCGCCTGCGCCGGCGGCTCGGCGACTACGAGCGCAACGTGCCGCCGCAGGTGCGGGCGGCACGCCTGGCCGATGAATACAACGTCGCCCAGGGGCGGCCGCGACAGTACCAGGGCGGCGGCTGGATCAGCTACGTGATTGCCCAGGCCGGGCCGGAGCCGCTGGAGGTGCGTCGGTCGCCCATCGACTACGAGCACTACATCACCAAGCAGTTGCAGCCGGTGGCGGACGCGATCCTGCCGTTCGTGCAGGACGATTTCACCACCCTGATCGGTGGGCAGATGGGTCTGTTCTGAGGGTTTTGTATTGCAATGTATCTGGGAGGGGCGGTGATACTTGCGCACTTCAGAACCCTGGCTTGCGCACACATTCGAGATACCTCAAGGGCGTCAAATAGGTTCCAGGGAGGCAGACAACACTGGCTCCAACCAACCGAATACACACTTGAGGAAATCGCCATGAAACTGAAAGCACTCTGCACCGCCGGCCTGTTGTCCGCCCTGAGCCTCCTGGCCATCGCCGCCCCGGCCCAGGCCGCCAGCGCCAAACCGGATATCCGGCACGTGGTGTCGATCACCACCGATGCCATGGGCAGTTGCGATGTCGCCAAGGCGCACCTGACCTACCTGGACTCCCAGGGCCAGACCCACACCCTGGAATACGGCAAGTTCGCCAGTTGCAACCTGGGCAGCTGAGGCCTTGGGAACCCGCCTCACGCTCTCTCCTCCACCCGCATGAAACCGTACCGCGTCGCGGTCGGTTTCATGCCTGCATCTGCCAGGTGACGTCATGCTGCTTATCGCTTTCCTCGGTGGGATACTGACGGTGCTCAGTCCTTGCATCCTGCCGGTCGTACCCTTCCTTTTCGCGCGGGCCGATCGTTCCCGCTCGTCGGTGCTGTTGACCCTGGGCGGCATGGCGCTGACCTTCGCCCTGGTGTCGAGCCTGGCGGTGGTCAGCAGCGCCTGGGTGATCCAGGCCAACGCTGCCGGCCGTCAGTTGGCGCTGATCGTGATGGTGCTGTTCGCCCTGTCACTGATTTCCGCCCGCGCGGGGGCCTGGCTGTCGCGGCCGTTCGTGCTGCTGGGCAATCGCCTCGATCCGGCGGCGCGGCAGCTGTCGGGGCCGTTGGCCGCGCTGCTGGTCGGCGTCGCCACCGGGCTGTTGTGGGCGCCCTGTGCCGGACCGATTCTCGGCGTGATCCTGACCAGCGCCATGCTGCAGGGCGCCAATGCACAGACCAGCCTGTTGCTGCTGGCCTATGGCCTGGGCAGTGCGTTGTCTCTCGGCACGCTGATCTTCGCCGGCCGTGGCCTGGTCAACCGGCTCAAGCCTTCCATCCCGGTGACCGGCTGGCTGCGGCGTGGGGCCGGCGTGCTGGTCCTGCTGTCGGCGGTGCTGATCTCGACCGGGGCGAACAACGCCCTGCTCGCCGGCACCTCGTCACAGGGCTCGGCGTCGGTGGAGCAGAGCCTGCTCAAGCAGATCCCGCGGGCCATCGACTACGTGATCAGCAAGGCCAATGCGGCCACGTCGGTCGACCTCGAAGCCAAGGGCGCGATGCCTGCGCTGGACGGTGCGGTGGAGTGGCTGAACTCGGCGCCGCTCAACCGTGAGTCCCTGCGCGGCAAGGTGGTGCTGGTGGACTTCTGGACCTTCGACTGCATCAACTGCCAGCACACCCTGCCCTATGTGAAGGACTGGGCGAAGAAATACGAGAAGGACGGGCTGGTGGTGATCGGCGTGCATACCCCCGAATATGCCTACGAGAAGATCCTCGGCAACGTGCGCCAGCAGGTGAAGGAACTGGGGATCGGTTACCCGGTGGCGATCGACAACGACTACCGTATCTGGCGGGCGTTCGATAACCAGTACTGGCCGGCCCACTACCTGATCGATGCCAAGGGGCAGGTGCGCTACACCCATTTCGGCGAAGGCCGTTATGACGAACAGGAAAAGGTCATCCAGACCCTGCTGCAGGAGGCCAAGGCTGGCAGTGCCAACTGAGCCCCGGAATCCGGCAGCGATAGCCGCAAGGTCCCGCCACGGACCTTGCGGCTTTTTTGTGGGCGGGTGTTCGAGTGGCACCGGGCTCGGGCATCGGCACGTTGTATCAGACTGTGTACGTGGCCCGCCGCCATACAGTGCGCCACCTTATCGCCCGTTCGCGACACACGGTGGATACAGCCCTGCGTTGAAATGTACCTGTCGAACGGTGAGGCCGATCCAGGCCCCACCCAACTCTCAGAGTCTTACTCACAAACGCAGGAGTATTACCCATGTTCAAGTTCTCTACCGCTTCCCTGGCCCTCACCCTGGCTTTGGTCGGTGGCCTCGGCCTGGCGAATGCCGCTTCGGCCAATGTGCCGGCAACCGGGTTCGGCGCGATCAACCAGCATCGGCTGGCGGAGGGTGGATCTGACCGTCTGCTGGAGCGTCGTGTGGCGGAAGGTGGTTCCGATCGCCTGCTGGAGCGCCGTGTGGCGGAGGGCGGCTCGGACCGTTTGCTGGAACGCCGTGTAGCGGAAGGTGGTTCCGATCGTCTGCTGGAGCGCCGTGTAGCGGAAGGTGGTTCCGATCGTCTGCTGGAGCGCCGTGTAGCGGAAGGTGGCTCTGATCGTCTGCTGGAGCGTCGTGTAGTCGAAGGTGGCTCGGATCGCTTGCTGGAACGTCGTGTCGCTTGAAGATTGACGACCTCTCGAACCGTTCCTCACGACAGGGCCCCGTGTCTTTCGAGACGGGGCCCGGATCGAAACGCGTCTGGTGCTGTCAGGCGAACACGAAGTACTTGCGCACGGTCTCGACGACTTCCCAGGTGCCCTTCATGCCTGGCTCGACGATGAAGATATCGCCGGCCTTCAAGTGAATCGGCGCCTGACCGTCCGGCGTGATGATGCAGTAGCCTTCCTGGAAGTGGCAGTACTCCCACTTCACGTAATCGACCCGCCACTTGCCCGGGGTGCAGATCCAGGTGCCCATGATCTTGCTGCCGTCTTCGCTGTTGTAGGCGTTGAGGTTGACGGTGTGCGGATCGCCTTCGAGCTTTTCCCATTTGCAGGCGTCGAGCACCGGCAGTGGGTGGGTATCGCGCAGAACGGTAATCGGTGGATTGGACATGCTGGGCTCCGGGCACAGGTTCTGAATGAAGCCTGCACCCTAACGGGGGCGCCCGCCGCAGGGATGTCCAGGCTCGACATCCAGCTGTCCATGCGCGCACAGGCCGTTTTCGCCCGGCAGGGGGCCGCTGTTGATCAGCGGCTGGCCGAGGATGGGCTGAGCATGTCGATCAGGCGGATCTCGAAATCCCGCTCGAGGAACGCCATGCGCTGCTCGTGAAATGCCCGCATGTGCGGCAGCGCCGAGTGCACGTCCAGATGAGCCTTCGATTGCCAGATCTCGTAGAAGATGAACAGGGTCGGGTCGGCGTGGTCGCGCAGCATGTGGTATTCGATGCAGCCGTCTTCCCGGCGGCTGGGTTCGACATAGGCGCGAAACAGCGCCTCGAAGGCCTCGGCCTTTTCCGGGCGGGTCTTGGCATGCAGGATAAAACCGTAGGGTTGGCTCATGGATTCACTCCGGGCAGGACAGGTTCTGGAAGCCGTCAATGCTAAGGCAACAATACGTCGAGCATTCGTGCCGTTACAGCAAAAGCGATTTGCGTCAGCCACGCTTTTTCGCCGTGCGTGCGAGGGCTAACCTGCGCCCGCACTTGAACCTGTCGACCGGGCTGCCCTTGGGGCCGCCCTCCATGAGACCGACCATGAAAAAGATCCTGCTACTCAACGGCGGCAAGGCGTTCGCCCACTCCGCCGGCCGCTACAACGCCACCCTGCATGAAACCGCCGTGGCCTACCTCGATCGCTCCGGTTGCGATGTCAGACAGACCTGGATCGACCAGGGCTACGATGTCGCCGAGGAAGTTGCCAAGTTTCTCTGGGCCGACGTGATCATCTACCAGATGCCTGGCTGGTGGATGGGCGCGCCCTGGACGGTGAAGAAGTACATCGACGAAGTGTTCACCGCGGGCCACGGCAGCCTCTACGCCAACGATGGCCGGACGCGTTCCGACGCCTCGCAGAAGTACGGCAGCGGTGGTCTGATCCAGGGCAAGCAGTACATGCTGTCGCTGACCTGGAACGCGCCACGGCAGGCTTTCGACGACCCCACCGATTTCTTCGAGGCCAAGGGCGTGGATGCGGTCTACTTCCCGTTTCACAAGGCCAACCAGTTCCTCGGCATGAGCGGCCTGCCGACCTTTCTCTGTGTCGACGTGATGAAGGTACCGGCCATCGAGGCGGATATCCGGCGCTACGAGCAGCACCTGGCAGAGGTTTTCGATTTGCCGAAGTGAGGTTCCTTTTGCCTCGAGGCCGGCTAATATCAGGTTCTTGAGTTGAGAGGTGAGTGTGAAAGCCAGGTCGGATGAGTTGCAGATCTTCGTCTGCGTGATCGAGTGCGGTTCGATTTCCGCAGCGGCCGAACAGGTCGGGCAGACGCCGTCGGCGGTCAGCCGCAGCCTGTCGCGGCTGGAGGCCAAGCTCGAGACCACGCTGATCAATCGCACCACGCGACGCATGGACCTGACCGAGGAAGGCAAGTTTTTCTTCGAGCGGGCCAAGCAGATCCTCGAGCAGATGGACGAGTTGGAAGAACGCCTGGCCCTGCGCCAGCAGACCCCCGCCGGGCGCCTGCGTATCAACGCCGCCTCGCCGTTCATGCTGCACGCGGTGGTCCCGTACATCGCCGAGTTTCGCAGCCTGTACCCGGACATCCAGCTGGAACTCAACAGCAACGACCTGATCATCGACCTGCTGGAGCAGAGCACCGACATCGCCATCCGCATCGGCCACCTGGCGGATTCGACCCTGCATGCCCGCTCGCTGGGCAGCAGCCCGCTGAACATCCTGGCCAGCCCCGCCTACCTGGCGCGTTACGGTGAGCCGGTCAGTGTCGATGAGCTGTCCCGACACACCCTGCTGGGGTTCACCCAGACCGAAACGCTCAATCACTGGCCGTTGCGGCATGCCCAGGGCGACCGCTGGCAGATCCGCCCCGACCTCAGCGCCTCCAGCGGCGAGACCCTGCGCCAACTGGCGCTGGAGGGGCAGGGGATCGTCTGCCTGTCGCACTTCATGACTCACCAGGACATCCAGTCCGGCCGCCTGCAGGTGATCCTCCCCGAAGCCAACAGCGGCTACCGCCAGCCGATCCATGCGGTGTACTACCGCAACTCGCAGTTGGCGCTGCGTATCCAGTGCTTCCTCGATTTCATCCAGGGCAAGCTGGTGGGGTATGCGGGGCCCGTGGTGGCATAGCCCTGACGCTGGGCGCCAGCTCTTGATTCGTGACTCCAGCGCAAGAGTGAATTGGGCAATAGGGGGTTATTCGGCACGGATAAGTTTTCGATACTCGCTCCATCACTTATCCATGCAGGGAGTTTCTCCATGAACGTATTCGTTACCGGCGCCGCCGGTTTCATTGGCGGTTCCATCGCGACCGGGCTGGTCGCTGCCGGCCATCGGGTCACCGGGCTGGTGCGCAGTGCCGAGCAGGTGCAGGAACTGCGTGATTTGGGCATTACCCCGGTGGTCGGCAGCCTGGACGACAGCGAACTGCTCGCCGAGCAGGCGCGCCAGGCCGATGCGGTGATCAACGCTGCCAGCAGCGACCATCGCGGTGCGGTGGAGGCGCTGCTCGACGCCTTGCGTGGTTCCGACAAGGTGTTGCTGCACACCAGCGGTTCGAGCATCGTCGGTGACGCCTCCGGCGGCAAGGCCAGCGATATCGTCTATTACGAAGGCCGGCTGCCGGAACCGACCGTCGACAAGGCGGCGCGGGTGGCCATCGACCACCGGGTGCTCGACGCGGCTAAATCCGGCGTGCGCTCGGCGGTGCTCTGCAACACCCTGATCTACGGCCACAGCCTGGGCGTCAAGCGTGACAGCGTGCAGTTGCCGCGCCTGCTCAAGCAGGCCCGCAAGCGTGGCGTGGTCCGGCACGTCGGGAGCGGGCAGAACATCTGGTCCAACGTGCACATCGAGGATGTGGTGGCGCTGTACCTGCTGGCGTTGACCGGCAATCGGCCGGGCACCTTCTATTTCGTCGAAAGCGGCGAAGCCTCGTTCATCGACATGACCACCGCCATGGCCAGGGCGCTGAACCTGGGTGAGCCGCAGGATTGGCCGTTGGCGGACGCCGAGGCCGAGTGGGGTTATGAGATGGCCAATTACGGCCTGGGTTCCAACAGCCGGGTCCGCGGCAGCAACGCCCGTGAACTGCTGGGCTGGGTACCCAAGCGCAACTCGGTGATCGACTGGATCCTCAACGAGATGGTTTGAGCCCAAGCGGCTATGCTGGTGATTGGCGTCAGGTTTTTGCGAACGAGGTCGCGCTTTTGCGCGATAATGGCACTGAGCCACTAAAGAAACCCGTTCCATGGCCGAAGCGCTTTGATCCAGAACCGCCAGGAAGACCTGACATGAGCTTCGGTAAGACCACCCCCATTCTGCGAATTTTCGACGAGGGCAAGGCGTTGGAGTTCTACGTCGACTTCCTGGGTTTCCAGGTCGACTGGCAGCATCGTTTCGAGCCGGGCTTCCCCTTGTATCTGCAGGTGTCCAAGGGCAATTGTGTGTTGCACCTGAGCGAGCATCACGGTGATACCACTCCGGGTTCGGCGCTGCGTATCGAGACCGACGAGCTGGAGGCCTTTCGCGAACAACTGCTGGCCAAGGGCTTCGGCTACGCCCGTCCGGAAATCCAGGCCATGCCCTGGGGCAGCATGGACATGCCGATCGCCGACCCGTTCGGCAACCGCCTGGTGTTCACCAACGCGATCTGCGTCTGAGCCACAGGGCTTCGAATCGATGTCGAAGCCCTGCCAGTCACCTCGAATCTGAAACACAAGGTGCGATTTCGCCCGCCCTGGGCTAACCTGCGGCCATGTTTTACGAGGTCGACTATGCACATTCATATTCTGGGTATCTGTGGCACCTTCATGGGCTCGATGGCTGTTCTGGCCAAGGAACTGGGTCACCACGTGACGGGCTCCGATGCCAATGTCTATCCGCCGATGAGCACGCAACTGCAGGCCCAGGGCATCGAACTGACCCAGGGTTATGACCCGGCCCAGCTCGATCCGGCCCCGGACCTGGTGGTGATCGGCAATGCCATGTCCCGTGGCAACCCCGCGGTCGAGTACGTGCTGAACAAGGGCCTGCCCTACGTGTCCGGCCCGCAGTGGCTGGCCGACCATGTGCTGCAGGGACGCTGGGTCCTGGCCGTGGCCGGCACCCACGGCAAGACCACCACCAGCAGCATGCTCGCCTGGGTGCTGGAGCACGCGGGCATGAGCCCGGGCTTCCTGATCGGCGGCGTGCCGCAGAATTTCTCGGTATCGGCGCGTCTGGGCGGCACGCCGTTCTTCGTGATCGAGGCCGACGAGTACGACAGCGCGTTCTTCGACAAGCGCTCCAAGTTCGTCCACTACCATCCGCGCACGGCGATCCTGAACAACCTGGAGTTCGACCACGCGGACATCTTCCCCGACCTGCCAGCCATCGAGCGGCAGTTCCACCACCTGGTACGGACCATCCCCAGCGAAGGACTGGTCATTCACCCGACCACCGAGCCGGCGTTGAAGCGGGTGATCGACATGGGCTGCTGGACCCCGGTGCAGACCACCGGTGCCGGTGGCCAGTGGCAGGCGCGCCTGCTCAGCGAGGACGGTTCGCGTTTCGAGGTGCTGTTCGAGGGCGTGGCCCAGGGCACGGTCGAGTGGGAACTGACCGGCCAGCACAACGTCGCCAATGCCCTGGCCACCCTGGCCGCGGCGCGGCATGTCGGCGTGGTGCCGACGATGGGTATTGCCGGTCTGAGTGCGTTCAAGAGCGTCAAGCGGCGCATGGAAAAGGTCGCCGAAGTCCACGGCGTGACCATCTACGACGACTTCGCCCACCATCCGACCGCCATTGCCACGACCCTCGACGGCCTGCGCAAGAAGGTCGGCGATGCACCGGTGATCGCCATCATCGAACCGCGTTCCAACTCCATGAAACTGGGCGCTCACCGCGATGGCCTGCCGGAGAGCGTGGTTCAGGCCGATCAGGTGATCTGGTACGCGCCGGCCAATCTCGGCTGGGACCTGGGTGCCACGGCGGCCTTGTGCAGTGTGCCGTCGATTGTCAGCGACTCCCTGGAGGGCATCATCGAACGGGTGAAAAGCCAGGCCAAGCCCGGCACGCACGTGGTGATCATGAGCAACGGCGGCTTCGGCGGGCTGCACGGCAAACTGGCCGAGGCCCTGCGGTGAACGGCCCGGAGCGTATCACCCTGGCGATGACCGGCGCCTCCGGGGCGCAGTATGGTTTGCGCCTGCTCGATTGCCTGGTGCGCGAGGACCGCGAAGTGCACTTCCTGATCTCCAAGGCGGCGCAGTTGGTGATGTCGACGGAGACGGACGTCACCCTGCCGCCCAAGCCGCAGGCGATGCAGGCGTTCCTCACCGAGTACACCGGGGCCCAGGCCGGGCAGATCCGCGTGTACGGCAAGGAGGATTGGATGTCGCCGGTGGCCTCCGGCTCCGGCTCGCCGGCGGCGATGGTGGTGGTGCCATGCTCCACCGGGACCTTGTCGGCCATCGCCACGGGCGCCTGCAACAACCTGATCGAGCGGGCGGCGGACGTGACCCTCAAGGAGCGTCGGCAACTGATCCTGGTGCCGCGCGAGGCGCCGTATTCGAGCATTCATCTGGAGAACATGCTCAAGCTGTCGAACATGGGCGTGACGATCCTGCCGGCTTCGCCGGGCTTCTATCATCAGCCGCAGACCATCGACGACCTGGTGGATTTCGTGGTGGCGCGGATTCTCAATCTGTTGAATATCCCCCAGGACATGCTGCCGCGCTGGGGTGAGCATCATTTGAACAGCAATGAGTAAGGCGCTGCTGGGCCTGCTGCTGGCACTGCAACTGGCGGGTTGTGCGACGGCGCGGACGCTGGATGCCGGCAAGGCCGGGGCGCCGCTCGTCTATGCCGGCACGCGGTTGGACCTGTACGCGTTGCAGGGTGGCTGTTGTGCCCGTGACCGGTTCGGCGCCGAGGCGCCGGGGTATCCTGGGTTGGACCTGCCGGCGAGTGCCTTGCTCGATACGCTGCTGTTGCCGTTGTCGGTGTTCACGGCGTTGGGCGTCGGGTTTCAGGCGACGGGTGGGTTGTAGGGCCGGCGATCGTGTTTTGCCCCTTCGCGGGCAAGCCGGATCGCCGCGCCGCCCGCTCCTGCAGGCGGTCGAATCGGTTCACGCGGTCCTGTAGGAGCGCGGCTTGCCCGCGAAGAGTCCCGCCCTGGCAACAAAAATCTACCTGGCGAAAGCTACTTGCCGAGCCGGCGCAACTCATCCGACTCGACGATCCGCACCCCGTCCTGCTCCTCCAGCGCCAGGCGCCACAGCGCCCGGGCCAGTTGGCAGGCCTCGATCCCGCGATACTTGCCGGGAATCAGCTTCGACAGCGGTGCCGCCAACTGTTCGGCCAGGCGCGGTTCGCTACGCTCGCCGATCAGCAGCGACGGCCGGGCGATGGTCAACTGCGGCCAGCCCTGGGCCTTCAGCGACTCCTCCATCTCACCCTTGACCCGGCTGTAGAACACCTTGGATTTCGGGTTGGCGTCCACCGCGCTGACCACGATCAGGTGCCGCGCGCCCAGTTCCCGCGCACGCTTGCCGAAAGCCACCACCATATCGTGATCGACAGCGCGAAAGGCTTCTTCGGAGCCGGCGAGCTTGATCGTGGTGCCCAGGCAGCAGATCGCCAGGTCGACCCGGCCGCTCAGTTGCGGCAGGAAGATCGCCGGGTCGCCGACCGGGTTCTCCAGGTGCGGATGTTTCGCCAGTGGGCGACGCGAAGGGGCGAGGACGCGACTGACCGTGGGTTCGTTGAGCAGTCGGTCCAGCAGATGTTCACCGGTCAGGCCGGTGGCTCCAGCGAGCAGGATGTGCTGAGGCGTCAAGTACATAAAATATCTCCCTTGATACGAATCAGCTTAGTTGCTCTTGGCGCCCTTGCTGTCCAGTGAAGCGCTTTGCAACGCTTTTCTTGCCTGTTGCTTGCGTAGCTGCTGCCAGTGGGCCAGCACGCCCTTGGGGGCCCAGATCTGCGGTTCCGACGCCTCGAAATTGTCCGCCTGCTCACGTTCGGCAACATGGGCCTTGGCCAGGTTGAAGGCCTGCTGCAGGTCGTCGGTCTGGTTCAGGGCCTGGGCGAACAGGGCATCGCCGAAGTAGGTGAAGTCCGCTTCCTCGGAGCAGCCGAAGGACACCCGGTCGGCCCGCGAGGCGGTCATGATCAGGGTTCTTTCATCCTTGAGGGCCGGAATGAAGCCGCCGGAGTAACAGGCCGAAATGACGATGACCTTGTCGCGGTTCTTCAACGGGGCCAGGGCCTGGGCCATTTCATCGGCGGGCAGGTCGGCCAGTTCCAGGCGTGGCTGGTCCAGCACCAGTTCATGGGCGTGGGTACCGTGGCTGGTCAGGTAGATGAAGATCAGGTCTTCCGGGCCACTGCGTTCGGCCAGGGCCTGGGCGGCCCGGTGCAGGTTTTCGCGAGTGGCCATCGGCCGGTCGATCAGGTGATCGCGATGGTTCACCAGGCTGATCTGGCCATAGGCGCCAAAGCGGGTGGCGAGCATCTTGCCGACATAGTCGGCTTCACGCAGGAAGACGCTCTGCTTGCCGTCGCCGGCCAGCACCAGGCTGTACAGCTCGATGGCCGGCGTGGAGGCCGGAACCGCGGCGAGGGCTTTTTCCAACAGGGGCCCCTGGGCCAGCAGGCCCAGTTCGAGCTGGTCCGGCAGCAGTTTGCCATCGGCCTCGCGAACCCGCTGGCCATTGCTCCAGATGCCGCTTTGCACCCGGCCGTCCGCCAGGGTCAGGATGCCCCGGCCCTCGTACGTGTCGCTGGCGAACTCGCCGACATAGTGGCTGCCATCGGCCAGGTTCAACTGGCCGAAACCGTTGAAGCGCCATTCGCTGAACTCACCGCGATAATGGCTGCCATCGACGCCGATCAGTTCGCCCTGGCCATTGAGTACGCCGTCCTTGAACTCGCCGATCCAGACATCGCCGTCGGCGTTTTCATAGCGGCCCTTGCCGTTCAGCTGGTTGTGCCGGAAACCGCCGGCGTACTGGTCGCCTTCGGCACTGTTGAAGGTCCCGACGCCTTCCAGCTGGCCGTTGACGAAACGCCCGGTGAACTGGTTGCCGCTGGCATCGCTGCGCTGGCCCTCGCCGTTGGGCTTGCCGTGGGCGAACTCGCCCTGGTATTGGCTGCCGTCTTCCAGTTCGAGGTGGCCGAGGCCGGAATACTGGTCGTCCCTGAATTCGCCGCGGTAGGTCATGCCGGCTTCCTTCAGGGTGCCTTCGCCGTTGCGTCGGCCCAGCTTGAAACCGCCGGTGTAGCTGCTGTCATGAAGGGTCAGGGTGCCCTGGCCATGGAACAGGCCCTGCTGGAACTGGCCCTTGTAGACCTCGCCGTTGCTGCCGTGCCACTCGCCGTCGCCATGCCACTGGCCATTGAGGAACTGGCCGGCATACCAACTGCCGTTCGGGTAGTCGATGCGCCCCTGGCCTTGCAGCAGGCCATTGACCACTTCCCCACGGTAGCGGCCGCCGTCCGGCAGACGGGCGTCCGGCGGTAGCAGTGATTCGCCATCACCGCAGGCGGTGAGCAACAGGGTCAGGGCAAGGGGTGCAAATGGGCGCATGACGGGATCCGGGCAATTAGGGGACCGAGTATGCCGAAGCATTGTGTCGTGTCCAGAGGTAAAGCACGAAACAGCACCGTCGCCGCTTCGTGCCGCAGCCCGGATGTCGCTTCAGACGAAGCAGAGCGACAGAGGTTCAGCGATATAGGCAGGTTTTTCCTGGCCTTCGATCTCCAGCGTGGCGGTTGCCTTGAGCAGCCACTGGCCCGGCTTTTTCTCGGTGGCGTCGACCAGCTCGACCTTGAGCCGCACCCGCGAGTCGACCTTGACCGGCTGGATGAAGCGCACGCTGTCCAGGCCATAGTTGACGACCATCTTCAGGCCTTCGGGCAGGATCAGGATGTCCTCCATCAGCTTGGGGATCAGCGACAGCGAGAGAAAGCCGTGGGCAATGGTGCTGCCAAAAGGTGTTTGCGCGGCCTTGACCGGGTCGACGTGGATGAACTGATAATCGCCGGTGGCCTCCGCGAACAGGTTGATGCGCTCCTGGTCGATGGTGAACCATTCGGAACGTCCCAGTTCCTTGCCGACATAGTCTTTGAGTTGCGCTACGGGTACATAGGGCATTGAGCCTCTCCTTGGTCGTTCGGGGTCAGGCCTTGGGTTGCAGCCCTTGGCATCCACTGTAGATCATCACGGCCGTTGTGCCCGGTCAAGCGACCATGGCTTTGGCGAATGCCGGCGTATCGGCATGCTTATAATGGGGTGCGTTGACAAGGGGGAGTACGGATGTTGCTGCGCGGCCTGACCTGGCTGGTGCTGTTCCAGTTGCTTGGCACGGCTATCAATCATTTGTGTGTACCGATGTTGCCGGGGCCGATCATCGGCCTGCTGCTGTTGCTGGCCTTCCTGCTGATTCGGGGTGAGGTCGGGGCACCGTTGAGCGAGGCGGCCAGCAGCCTGCTGCGCTACCTGCCGTTGCTGCTGGTGCCGCCGGCCGTGGGCGTGATGGTCTACGCCAGCGATATCGCCGCGGATTTCTGGGCCATTGTCGGCTCGCTGGTGCTGTCGGTACTGATTTCCATGGCCCTGGTCGGGGTGCTGATGAACTGGCTGATCCGGCGCAAGGATCGGCGCGAGGGCGAACGATGACATTGGATTGGCAAGGGGCGTGGGCGGCGGTGATTCACCATCCGCTGTTCGGTATTGGAATCACCCTGGGTGCCTATCAACTGGTGCTGGCGGGGTTCGAGAAAACCCGCTGGATCTTCCTGCAGCCGGTGCTGGCGTCGATGGCGCTGGTGGTCGGTGTGCTGTTGCTGTGTGGCCTGGACTATGCCGAATATCGCAAGAGCACCGAGATTCTCGGCATCCTGCTCGGCCCGGCGACCGTTGCCCTGGCGGTGCCGCTGTACCTCAACCTGCGGCGGATCCGACAATTGTTCTGGCCGATTTTTACTACGCTGGTGATTGGTGGCGTGATTGCCACTGGCCTGTGCGTGTTGCTGGGTTGGTGGTTCGGCGCCGAGCCGCGGATGCTGATGACCATGGCACCGAAATCGGTGACGTCCCCCATTGCGATGCTGGTGGCCGAGCAGATCGGCGGTGTGGCCGCCCTGGCGGCGGTGTTCGTGCTGATCACCGGGGTGATCGGCGCTATTGCCGGCCCACCCATGCTGACCCGCCTGGGTGTGTTGCGGCCCGAGGCCAGGGGCATGGCCCTGGGCATGACCGCCCATGCGGTGGGCACCTCGGTGGCCCTGCAGGAAAGCGACGAATGCGGCGCCTTCGCGGCGCTGGCGATGAGTTTGATGGGCGTGACCACTGCGGTACTGTTGCCCCTGATCGTCACCTGGATGGTTTAAGGAAACCCTTGTATGAGCTTGGCGCTGTTCCCCCTGAACACCGTGCTGTTTCCCGGCTGCACCCTCGATCTGCAGATTTTCGAGGCGCGTTACCTGGACATGATCAGCCGCTGCATGAAGCAGGGCAGCGGTTTTGGCGTGGTGTGCATCCTTGAAGGCGAAGAGGTCGGCCCGGCGCCGCAGGGCTTCGCCCGGATCGGCTGCGAGGCGCTGATTCGCGATTTCCAGCAGCAGGACAACGGTCTGCTGGGGATCCGGGTCGAGGGCGGCCGGCGCTTTCGTGTGCTCGACAGCGAATTGCAGAAGGACCAGTTGACCGTCGCCCAGGTGCAGTGGCTGGACGAGGTTCCCGAACAGCCGCTGCAGGATGAGGACGAAGACCTGGTGGCCCTGCTCAAGGCCCTGGCCGAGCACCCGATGGTCGCGGCGTTGAACATGGGCACCGAGGCCGGTGGGCAGCAGTCGCTGGCGAACCAGTTGGCTTATCTGCTGCCGTTTTCCGATCTGGACAAGATCGATCTGCTGGAGCTCGATGATCCGCAGCAGCGCCTGGATGCGATCCAGGAACTGCTCGACGAGTTGCAGGGCGAACTGTTCGCCTAGTGACCTGTGTGGCTAATTTCGCACACTCAACTCCGGGTCCAGGGTTTCGCCAGACTGCGTTGCCATTCCTCGCCGTAGCTCGGCTGCGACTCGTCATGGCGCCTTGCCTGGCAAACCCCTGGACCCGAATTTGAGTATTCGGATTAACCGTACAGGCCACTAGTAGGCATACCGCAGCAGCTGTTGCGGTAAGTGCCACAGCGCGTGTGAACCGTACAGGGCCACCGCGGCTGGCAGGATCAGCCACCAGGCCCGGGGCGACAGGGCGTGCAATGGCATGTGGCGCTGGCTCAGGGTCAGGCTGGCGGCGAGCACGGCAATGGCCAGCAGCGCGCCGGCGAGGATGTCCGTCGGCCAGTGGGCGCCCAGGTAAACCCGTGACAAGGCCACCGCGAATGCCGGCAGGCAGCCCAGCAGCAGCCAGGTCGTGCGCATCCGTGGGGGCTGGTCGCGGCCGGCCAGTACCGCCAGTACCAGGAAGAAGGCGAACGAGCCCGAGCTGTGACCGCTGGGCATGCTGTAGCTGGTGATCGGGTCGCTGAGGACTTCCGGACGCATGCGGGCGAACAGATGCTTGGTGGCGGTGTTGCCGATGGCGGTGACGGCCAGGGTGCCGCCAAAAAACAGCGCATGCCGCCATTGCCGGGCCAGCAGCAACAGCAGCGTGAGCACCGTTGCGACGGTGAACTGGGTGCGGAAGTCGCCCAGGCGGGTGATGATCACGGCGATCAGGTCGAAGCTGCTGTCACGGTGTTCCTGGACCAGTGCCATCAGCCCCTGGTCGAACGCCTGCAAGTGCGGGTAGCCGAGGAACAGGCCGGCCAGCAGCAACAGGCTCAGCCCGGAAATCAGCAGCGTGGCCCGTGGATGGCGCTGGAGGCTGCAATGGATGCACAGGCCGATCAGGGCCGCGAGGCCCGCCGCGACCACCGCGGTCTGCGGCCAGAACCCCTCGGGCAGCGGCAGGCGGAACGCCGCGCCGGTGGCCCAGCCCGGCAGCAGGTAGGCCACCGACCAGCCGGCGCCGGCAAGCAGGCTGACGCCGATGAAGCGTGGCAGCGGCATGTCGCACATGCCGGCGATCATCGGCAGCATTGGCCGCAACGGGCCGATGAAGCGTCCTACCAGCAGGCTGGCGATGCCGTAGCGCTGGAAGTAGGACTCGGCACCGTTCATCCATTCCGGGTGCTGACGCAGGCCGGGAAGGCGGCGGATGTTCTGGTGAAAACGCCGGCCCAGGGTGTAGGACAAGCCGTCGCCGAGCAGGCCGCCGAGAAACCCCAGCAGCAGGGTTTCACCCAGCGACAGGGCGCCGCTGCCGGCCAGGACGGCGATGGCGAACAGTAGGACGGTGCCCGGCACGATGATGCCGGCGATGGCCAGGCATTCGACGCAGGCGACGATGAACACGGCCAGGCCGAGCCACTGCGGATTGGCTGTCAGCCAGCCGGTGATGCTATCGAGCCATGGGCCCATGGGCGATTTCCTTGTTCAGGGTAGCAGGTGGTAGTCCCTGCCTTCGACCTGGCCCCGGCGCAGCGGGTTGCGGGTGCAGCAGGTGGCATATTCGGCATCGACGAAGCGATACATCAGGTGCTCATCCCTGCCCAGGGGGATGCCCAGGCGGGTGGTCTGGATGATGCGTGCCGGCCGGTTGCCGACGTCTTCGACGAACAGCCGCTGCGGGTCGAAGCGCTTGGCGTCCCAGATCGGCACTTTCAGGCCCAGCGCCTTGCACAGCAGGGTCTGGCCGGCACACAGTTTCTGCGCCGGGCGCGGGCCGCCCTGGGCGTCCGGGTTGTTCAGTTGCATCTGCGCCAGGCTGGCGGGGCCTGAGCGGTCATCGGTCCAGGGATAGGCCGACTTGATCAGCACGGCGTTCCCCGGCCCCCGGGCACTGAAGTTCAGAGAGTCGCCACCGCGAGCGTAGTACATATAGATGTGCCCGCCATCCAGAAACAAAGCCTTACGCTTTTCTGTATAGCCGAGGGAGGCATGGCTGCCTTTTTCCTCGAAGTAGTAGGCTTCGGTCTCTATGATGCGTGCCGCGAGCCACAGATCGCCGACCCGATGACGTATGACTTTTCCCAGCAGTTCGCGGGCGAGCAGTTGCGCGTCGCGGTCGAAAAAGCTGTCTGGCAGGGCGTTTGGCAGGGGGAGGGGTGTCAGATTGGACATCGTCGCTGATGGGCATTCCGGACTGTTTGGAGGCCAATCATACCGATTTTGTGCTTAATTCAGGCTGAATGGCGGCTGTTTGTGCGGCATTTCGACCATCCGCCCGGCACCGCTGTCCGTCAGGCGGCGCGACAGCTATAATCGGCCGCTTTCTTCTTTGCCAAGACCTCCTCAAGACCATGACCGAGTCCGTTCCTGACTACATGACCCGCCTGGGCCGCGCAGCCCGCGAGGCTTCCCGCGTGATCGGCCGGACCAGCACCGCGCAGAAGAATCGCGCGCTGCACGCTGCCGCCGCCGCGCTGGATGCGGCGCGTGACGAACTGGTCGCCGCCAATGAGCTCGACCTGGCCGCTGCCCGCGCCAATGGTCTGGAGCCGGCGCTGGTCGAGCGTCTGGCACTGACGCCGGCGCGGATCGACAGCATGATCGTCGGTCTGCGCCAGGTAGCGAACCTGCCGGACCCGGTCGGGGCGATCCGCGACATGAGCTACCGGCCGTCGGGTATCCAGGTCGGCAGGATGCGCGTGCCGCTGGGGGTCGTGGGGATCATCTACGAATCGCGGCCGAACGTGACCATCGATGCCGCCAGCCTGTGCCTGAAGTCCGGCAACGCGACGATCCTGCGTGGCGGCTCCGAAGCGATCCACTCCAACCGTGCCATCGCCACCTGCATCCAGCGCGGCCTGGACGAGGCCGGCCTGCCGGCGGCCGTCGTGCAGGTGGTGGAAGTCACCGACCGGGCAGCTGTCGGGGCGCTGATCAGCATGCCCGAGTATGTCGACGTGATCGTACCCCGTGGCGGCAAGGGCCTGATCGAGCGGATCAGCCGCGATGCCCGGGTGCCGGTGATCAAGCACCTGGACGGCATCTGCCACGTGTATGTCAGCGCCCGTGCCGACCTCGACAAGGCCCGGCGCATCGCCTTCAACGCCAAGACCTATCGCTACGGCATCTGCGGCGCCATGGAGACCCTGCTGGTGGACAAGGCCGTGGCCGAGTCCTTCCTGCCGGCCATGGCCGAGCAGTTCCGGGCCAAGGGTGTCGAGCTGCGTGGCTGCGCGCGGACCCGGGCGATCATCGAGGCCGTGGCGGCGACCGAAGAGGACTGGAACACCGAATACCTGGCGCCGATCCTGTCGATCCGCGTCGTCGACGGCCTGGACATGGCCGTCGAGCACATCAACGGCTACGGTTCCCATCACACGGACTCGATCGTCACCGAGGATCTGGCCGAGTCCCGGCGCTTCATGGCCGACGTCGACTCCAGCTCGGTGATGCTCAACACCCCGACCTGCTTCGCCGATGGTTTCGAATACGGGCTGGGTGCCGAGATCGGCATCTCTACTGATAAGCTGCACGCCCGCGGACCGGTCGGTCTGGAAGGCCTGACCTGCGAGAAATACATCGTGGTCGGCGACGGGCAGTTGCGTGGCCAGGAGTCGCTCTGACTTGGTCGGCAAACGCCAGTCAGCCGCCGTGCCCCCTCGCGAAGTTCCACCTCGGCGCATCGGTGTGCTCGGCGGAACCTTCGACCCGGTGCACATCGGCCATTTGCGCAGTGCCCTGGAGGTTGCGGAACTGATGGACCTCGATGAGTTGCGCCTGATGCCCAGCGCCCGGCCACCTCATCGCGACACGCCGCAGGTTTCGGCGCGTGCCCGGCTGGCGATGGTCGAATGCGCAGTGGCCGGTATCGCGCCGCTGGTGGTCGACGACCGGGAGCTGCAGCGGGACAAGCCGTCCTACACTATCGACACCCTGGAACTCATGCGGGCCGAGTTGGCCGCCGAGGACCAGGTGTTTCTGTTGCTGGGCTGGGACGCATTCTGCGGCCTGCCCACCTGGCATCGCTGGGAGGAGTTGCTCCTGCATTGCCACATCCTGGTGCTGCAACGCCCGGATGCCGACAGCGAGCCGCCGGATGCCTTGCGCAACCTGCTGGCCGCACGGTCGGTCAGCGACCCGAAGGCCCTGCCGGGGCCTGGCGGGCATATTACATTCGTCTGGCAGACGCCCCTCGCGGTGTCGGCCACCCAGATCCGTCAACTGCTGGCCAGCGGTAAGTCGGTACGTTTCCTGGTGCCTGACGCGGTCCTGGCCTATATCGATGCGCACGGTCTGTACCGTGCGTCGAACTGAAGGTGGGTTTCAACGCCGCAAGTTGCGCGAAGAAATCGCCAAACATACGAGCTGAATGAGTTTTATATGACGAACAAAGAAGTTTTGAACGGCGCGGACATCGTCGAAGTGGCCAAGGCCGCACTGGAAGACGTCAAGGCCCAGGATATCCAGGTCATCGACGTGCGTGACAAGAACAGCATCACCGACTACATGGTGATCGCCACCGGTACCTCCAACCGCCAGATCAACGCGATGCTGGACAAGGTACGCGAGAACGTGAAAGCCAAGGGCCTGCGTCCGCTGGGCGAGGAAGGCAAGGGCGACAGCGACTGGGTGCTGCTGGACCTGGACACCGTCATCGTGCACATGATGACCGCCTCGGCTCGCCAGTTCTACGACCTGGAGCGCCTGTGGGCCGGTGCCGAGCAGAGCCGTTCGGCCAGCGCTGCCCACCACAGCCCGGAAAACTCCCATGAGCACTTCGCCAAGCTCAACAAGGACATGGAATAAGGGTCGCCCGTGCGTCTGCGTCTGATTGCCGTCGGTTCCCGCATGCCCAAATGGGTGGAAGAGGGTTGGCATGAGTATGCCAAGCGTCTGCCTTCCGAACTGGCGCTGGAACTGGTGGAGATACCGCTCAATACCCGGGGCAAGAATGCCGACGTGGCTCGTTTCATCCGTCAGGAAGGCGAGGCCATGCTGGCCAAGGTCGGCCCCAACGAGCGGATCGTCACGCTGGAGGTCCACGGCAAGCCGTGGAGCACCGAGCAGTTGGCGGTCGAACTGGATCGCTGGCGCCTGGATTCGCGTACGGTCAACTTCATGGTCGGTGGCCCCGAGGGGCTGGCGCCGGAAGTCTGTGCACGGGCCGATCAGCGCTGGTCGCTGTCGCCGCTGACGCTGCCGCACCCGCTGGTGCGGATTCTGATCGGTGAACAGCTGTATCGTGCCTGGACCGTGCTGTCCGGCCACCCCTATCACAAATAAGCCTGCCGAATGACCCAGCCGATTCGCCTCAAGGACCACGAGAAAGACGCCCGTCTGGTGCGTAACCGTGTCGTGGTCGGCGCGGTGGTGGTCGTGCTGCTGATTTGTGTGCTGATCGCCCGCCTGTATTTCCTGCAGGTGATCCAGTACGACTACCACTCGACCCTGTCGGAAAACAACCGCGTCCATGTGCAGTCGATCCCGCCGCCCCGCGGCCTGATCTACGACCGCAATGGTGTGGTGGTGGCCGATAACCGGCCGAGTTTCAGCCTGAGCATGACCCGCGAACGGGCCGGCAACTGGCAGGAAGTGCTGGATGTGATCGTCGAGGTGTTGCAACTGACGCCCGAGGATCGCGTGCTCTTCGAAAAACGCATGCGCCAGGGGCGCCGGCCGTTCGAGCCGGTGCCGATCCTGTTCGAGCTCACCGAGGAGCAGATCGCCCGCGTCGCCGTGAACCAGTTCCGCCTGCCGGGCGTCGAGGTGGTCGCGCAGTTGGTTCGCCATTATCCACAGGGCGCGCACTTCGCCCATTCGGTGGGTTACATGGGGCGGATCAACGAAAAGGAGGCCAAGGTCCTCGACCCGGTGAACTACAGCGGTACCCACCATATCGGCAAGACCGGCATCGAACGCTTCTACGAGGCGGAGCTGCATGGCCAGGTCGGTTACGAGGAGGTCGAGACCAACGCCCGCGGTCGTATCCTGCGGGTGCTCAAGCGCACCGATCCGGTACCGGGCAAGGACATCGTCCTCAGCCTGGACATCAAGCTGCAGGAAGCCGCCGAGGAAGCCCTGGGTGGCCGTCGTGGCGCGGTGGTGGCGCTCGATCCGAGCACCGGCGAGGTGCTGGCAATGGTCAGCCAGCCGAGTTTCGACCCGAACCTGTTCGTCACCGGCATCAGCTTCAAGGCCTACGCCGAACTGCGCGATTCCATCGACCGGCCGCTGTTCAACCGGGTGTTGCGCGGTCTGTACCCGCCCGGCTCGACCATCAAGCCGGCGGTGGCGATCGCCGGCCTGGACAGCGGTGTGGTCAACGCCTCGACGCGAGTCTTCGACCCCGGCTACTACGAGTTGCCGAACTACGATCACAAATACCGCAACTGGAACCGCACCGGCGACGGCTGGGTCGACCTCGACACGGCGATCATGCGTTCCAACGACACCTATTTCTACGACCTGGCCCACAAGCTGGGGATCGACCGCCTGGCCAGCTACATGAACAAGTTCGGCCTGGGCCAGAAGGTCTCCCTGGACATGTTCGAGGAATCGCCGGGGCTGATGCCGTCGCGCGAGTGGAAGCGCACCACGCGCCGCCAGGCCTGGTTCCCGGGCGAGACGCTGATCCTCGGGATCGGCCAGGGCTACATGCAGGCCACGCCGCTGCAACTGGCCCAGGCCACGGCCCTGGTGGCGAACAAGGGCGTGTGGAACCGGCCGCACCTGGCCAAGACCATCGAGGGCCAGCGGCCGAAGGATGACAACCCGATGCCGGATATCGTCCTGCGCAACCCGTCGGACTGGGACAAGGTCAACCACGGCATGCAGCAGGTGATGCACGGTGCCCGTGGTACCGCGCGCAAGGCCTCGATCGGCGCGCAGTACCTGATCGCCGGCAAGAGTGGTACGGCTCAGGTCGTGGCGATCAAGCAGGGTGAGAAATATGATCGCTCGAAGGTCCTGGAACGCCATCGCGACCACGCGTTGTTCGTCGGCTTTGCCCCGGCCAACAACCCCAAGATCGTCGTCGCGGTGATGGTCGAGAACGGCGAGTCCGGTTCCGGCGTCGCGGCGCCGGTGGTCCGCCAGGTGATGGATGCCTGGCTGCTCGGCCCGGATGGCCGGCTCAAACCTGAATACGCTGGCACTACTACCGCGGAGGCTACGCCGTGATTGCCAATTTCGATCGCATCCTCTCCAGTGAGGATGTGATGCGCCGCCGGGCCACCCTGTTGCAGCGCATGCACATCGACGGCCCGTTGCTGGTCCTGCTGCTGACCCTGGCGGCCGGCAGCCTGTTCGTCCTGTACTCGGCCAGCGGCAAGAGCTGGGACCTGCTGATCAAGCAGGCGACGTCCTTCGGTATCGGCCTGGTGTCGATGATCGTCATTGCCCAGTTCGAGCCGCGTTTCATGGCCCGCTGGGTGCCCCTGGCCTATGTGCTGGGGGTCATGCTGCTGGTGGTGGTGGACGTCATGGGCCACAACGCCATGGGCGCCACGCGCTGGATCAACATTCCCGGGGTGATTCGTTTCCAGCCGTCGGAATTCATGAAGATCCTGATGCCGGCGACCATCGCCTGGTACCTGTCCAAGCGCACCCTGCCGCCGCAGCTCAAGCATGTGGGGATCAGCCTGATGCTGATCGGCGTGCCCTTCATCCTGATCGTCCGCCAGCCCGACCTCGGCACCTCGCTGCTGGTGCTGGCGGGCGGCGCGTTCGTGCTGTTCATGGGGGGCCTGCGCTGGCGCTGGATCCTCAGCGTGCTGGCAGCGGCGGTACCGGTGGCGGTGGGCATGTGGTTCTTCATCATGCACGACTACCAGAAGCAGCGGATCCTGACCTTCCTCGACCCGGAAAGCGACCCGCTGGGGACCGGCTGGAACATCATCCAGTCCAAGGCCGCCATCGGTTCCGGCGGCGTGTTCGGCAAGGGCTGGCTGCTGGGCACCCAGTCGCACCTGGACTTCCTGCCGGAAAGCCACACCGACTTCATCATCGCGGTGATGGGCGAGGAGTTCGGCCTGGTGGGGATCTGCGTCCTGCTGCTGCTATACCTGTTGCTGATCGGTCGCGGGCTGGTGATCACCGCCCAGGCCCAGACCCTGTTCGGCAAGCTGCTGGCTGGCAGCCTGACCATGACTTTCTTCGTTTATGTTTTCGTCAATATCGGTATGGTCAGTGGCCTGTTGCCTGTCGTCGGGGTGCCGTTGCCGTTCATTAGCTACGGCGGAACTTCGCTGGTGACACTGCTGTCAGCGTTTGGGATTTTGATGTCGATCCATACCCACCGTAAGTGGATCGCACAGGTTTGATTAAGGTGAACAGTTCAATGCAAGTGATGCGCGACTGGGCGGCTCGATGCGCTCCCTGGATGGGCCTTCTCGGCTGCCTGGGGGCCGCGCCGGGGGCGCTGGCCGGTGATTACGAAGGATCGCCGCAAGTCGCCGAGTTCGTCGGTGAAATGACCCGCGACTATGGTTTCGCCGGCGAGCAACTGATGGACGTGTTCCGTCAGGTCGAGCGCAAGCAGAGCATTCTCGATGCGATTTCCCGGCCGGCCGAGCGGGTCAAGCCGTGGAAGGAATACCGCCCGATGTTCCTCACCGATGCCCGGGTCGCCCGTGGCGTCGACTTCTGGCGCCAGCACGAGGCCGCCCTGGCCCGCGCCGAGCAGGAATATGGCGTGCCGGCCCAGGTGATTGTCGCGATCATCGGCGTGGAAACCTTCTTTGGCCGCAACACCGGCAACTACCGGGTGATCGATGCCCTGTCGACCCTGGGCTTCGACTACCCGCCCCGCGCCGAGTTCTTCCGCAAGGAACTGCGCGAGTTCCTGCTGCTGGCCCGCGAGGAGCAGCTCGATCCGCTGAGCCTCAAGGGCTCCTACGCCGGGGCGATGGGCCTGCCGCAGTTCATGCCGAGCAGTTTCCGCGCCTATGCGGTGGATTTCGACGGCACCGGCCACATCAATATCTGGACCAACGCCGACGACGCCATCGGCAGTGTCGCCAGCTATTTCAAACGCCACGGCTGGGTGACCGGCGAGCCGGTGGTCAGCCGCGCCGATGTGCGCGGTGACCAGGTCGATCAGGGGCTGAGCCCCGGTCTCGACCCGGTGAAGACCGTGGGGGAGTTGCGGGCACTGGGCTGGTCGAGTCATGATGCGCTGCGCGATGACATGCCGGTGACGGCATTTCGCCTGGAAGGCGACAATGGGCCTGAATACTGGATGGGCCTGAAGAATTTTTATGCGATCACGCGCTATAACCGCAGCGTAATGTACGCCATGGCCGTGCATCAGCTGTCCGACCTGTTGGTCCAAGCACGGGGCGTCAAGTAATGCAGGCTTTGCCGATTTCCAAACCACTGAAGCTGTTGGCTTGCACCGCGCTGGCGGTGCTGGTGGTCAGTTGCTCGTCCAGCCGTTCGCCCTATCAGTCGTCATCTTCCAATGCGATCCGTTCCAAGCCCGGGCTGGACATCAACCGGGCCCACAAGGACGGCGCGCCATGGTGGGACGTCGATGTGTCGCGGATTCCCGATGCCACCCCGACCCTGCATTCCGGTCCCTACAAGGCCAACCCCTACACGGTGCTGGGCAAGACCTACTTCCCGTTGCAGGATTCGAAGAACTACATCGCCCAGGGTACCGCGTCCTGGTATGGCACCAAGTTCCACGGCCAGAACACCGCCAACGGCGAGGTCTACGACCTGTACGGCATGAGCGCCGCGCACAAGACCCTGCCGCTGCCCAGCTACGTGCGGGTGACCAACCTGGACAACAACCGCAGTGTGATCCTGCGGGTCAACGACCGCGGGCCGTTCTATTCCGACCGGATCATCGACCTGTCCTACGCCGCCGCCAAGAAGCTCGGCTACGCCGAGATCGGCACGGCGCGGGTCCGGGTCGAAGGCATCGATCCGCAACAATGGTGGGCCCAGCGTGGCCGGCCGGCGCCGCTGATGCTCAATGAACCGCAGGTGGCGCAGACGTCCACGCCGGCTCTGTCGGCTTCCACCGGCACCATCGAGCAGTGGACGCCACCGCCGCAACAGCACGCCACCGACGTGGTCCCTGTGCAGGCACAGGCCGATGCAAAAAAAAACGGTGCGGTACCAGCCTCTGGCCAGTATCTCCAGGTGGGCGCCTTCGCGAACCCGGACGCTGCCGAACTGCTGCGCTCGAAGCTGAGTTCGATGGTCAAGGCGCCGGTGTTCGTCAGTTCGATCGTACGCAACCAGCAGACACTGCATCGGGTGCGGATGGGGCCGATCGGCACGCCGGATGAGGTCCAGCAGGTGCAGAACAGTGTCCGCCTGGCCAATCTCGGCTCGCCAAGTCTGGTGACGTCGGAGTAACACAGGCAAAATGGCGGATTGGGCAGCCTTCCAAGGCTCTGTACAGAATGTTTCAACGCCGCCTGGGCGAGCGCGGATACATGAGGTGCTGAGCCTGGGGCCGGGGCCTGGTTGTTGGTTCGTTTAATAATAAAAGCCTGGAAAGGGTGGTGGAGCGAGCAACCGAACACGGGGCAGCCTCTGGCTGTCTGATTAGTTTTGCCCGTGAGGGCAAGTTTCCATTAGCGATTTCGAGAGACGGATGAACATCACCACCTTTGCCAAACGTTTGTGCCTGCTTGTGCCGTTGATCATGGCGCCCGCCGCCTGGGCTGCCGATGACATGGCGTTGCCGGCGTCGCCGCAACTTGCCGCCAAGTCCTACGTGCTCATGGATGCCGCCAGCGGCAACGTGCTGGTCGAGAACAACGGCGACCAGCGCCTGCCGCCGGCGAGCCTGACCAAACTGATGACCGCCTACATCGCGACCCTGGAAATCCGTCGCGGCCAGATCGGCGAGAACGATCCGGTGACCATCAGCGAGAACGCCTGGCGTACCGGTGGTTCGCGGATGTTCGTCAAGGTCGGTTCGCAGGTGACCGTCAGTGACCTGCTGCACGGAATCATCATCCAGTCCGGCAACGACGCCAGCGTGGCGCTGTCCGAGCACATCGCCGGCAGCGAAGATGCCTTCGCCGACATGATGAACAAGACCGCTGGCGATCTGGGCATGAGCAACAGCCACTTCATGAACCCGACCGGCCTGCCGAACCCCGAGCACTACTCGTCGGCCCACGACATGGCGCTGCTGGCTCGCGCGATCATCCGTGTCGACCCGGTGCACTACGCCATCTACTCGCAGAAGGAATTCTTCTGGAACGGCATCAAGCAGCCCAACCGCAACCTGTTGCTGTGGCGTGACAAGACCGTTGACGGCCTGAAGACCGGCCACACCGAAGAAGCCGGCTACTGCATGGTGTCCTCGGCGGTGCGTGACGGCCAGCGCCTGATCGCGGTGGTGTTCGGTACCAACAGCGAAGCGGCCCGTGCGGCCGAGACCCAGAAGCTTTTGACCTACGGTTTCCGCTTCTTCGAAACCCAGACCTTCTACCAGAAGGGCACCGAGCTGGCCAAGGCTCCGGTCTGGAAAGGTACCACCCACGAAGTGAAGGCCGGCCTGGCCGAAGACCTGACCATGACCATGCCTAAAGGCCAGCTGAAAAAGCTCGCCGCCAGCATGACCATCAATCCGAAACTGGTCGCGCCGATCGCCAAGGGTGACGTCATCGGTAAAGTGGAAGTCAAACTGGATGACAAGGTGGTGCGCAGCACTGATCTGATCGCGCTGGACGCGGTGGAGGAAGGTGGTATCTTCCGTCGCCTGTGGGATAGCATCCGTATGTTCTTCTACGGCATGTTCAACTGACGCGGTTTCACCAGCGGCATTTTCATCACATAGTGTCGATTTGCGTGCCTCCACCCGACCCGGGTGCGAGGCACGTCCGTTGCCTGGGCTTACGAGGCCGTTATTGTCATGACAGACACTGAAGTAAAAGCTCCGAAAATCGAGTTCCCGGTTACCGACTATCCGGTCAAGGTGATCAGTGACACGGGTGTGGGCAACAAGGACAAGATCGTCGAGATCGTCCGCAAGCATGCGACGATCAACGACCAGCGGGTGGACGAACGCCAGAGCAGCAACGGCAAGTACACCACGATCCAACTGCACATCGTGGCCACCGACCAGGACCAGTTGTACAACATCAACAGCGAGTTGCGGGCCACCGGCTTCGTACACATGGTGCTGTGATGGCAGGCATGTTGGGCTTTCGCGAGCTCGGCCAGACGCCTTACGAGCCGGTCTGGCATGCCATGCAGCGATTCACCGACGGACGCAAGTCCGAAGAGTTTCCCGATGAAGTCTGGCTGGTGCAGCACCCGCCGGTCTTCACCCAGGGCCAGGCCGGCAAGGCCGAGCACCTGCTGCTGCCGGGCGACATTCCGGTGGTGAAGGTCGATCGTGGCGGCCAAGTGACTTATCATGGGCCTGGCCAACTGGTGGCCTATCTGCTGCTGGACGTTCGCCGCCTGGGTTTCGGCGTGCGCGAACTGGTCAGCCGGATGGAACGCAGCCTGATCGAACTGCTCGCCGAGTATGGCGTGCAGGCCGAGGCCAAGGCCGATGCTCCCGGGGTATACGTCAATGGCGCGAAAATCGCCTCCCTGGGCCTGCGGATTCGCAACGGCTGTTCCTTCCATGGCCTGGCGTTGAACGTCGACATGGACCTGGCGCCGTTCCGACGGATTAACCCCTGCGGTTATGCGGGGCTGGCGATGACCCAGCTGCGCGACCACACAGGACCGATTGAATTTGCCGAGGTAAGTGCCCGGCTGCGTGCGCAGCTCGTCAAACACCTCGACTATGCTGAGCAGACGACCCTCACGGGCGGAATCGATTGATATGACTACTGCGCAAGACGCTGTGCAAACCCTGATCCCGGCGCTGGATGTTTCCGAGCGCCCGGCCCGTGCGAAAGTCGAAACCGGCGTCAAGCTGCGCGGTGCCGAGAAGGTCGCGCGGATCCCGGTGAAGATCATCCCGACTACCGAGCTGCCGAAGAAGCCCGACTGGATTCGCGTGCGCATCCCGGTGTCGCCGGAAGTCGACCGCATCAAGCAATTGCTGCGCAAGCACAAGCTGCACAGTGTCTGCGAAGAGGCCTCCTGCCCGAACCTGGGCGAGTGCTTCAGCGGCGGTACCGCGACCTTCATGATCATGGGTGACATCTGCACCCGTCGTTGCCCGTTCTGCGACGTCGGCCATGGCCGGCCGAAGCCTTTGGACGTCGACGAGCCGAAGAACCTGGCGGTGGCGATTGCCGACCTGCGCCTGAAGTACGTGGTGATCACTTCGGTGGACCGCGACGACCTGCGTGACGGCGGTGCCCAGCACTTCGCCGACTGCATCCGCGAGATCCGCAAGCTGTCGCCGAACGTGCAGCTCGAGACCCTGGTCCCGGACTACCGCGGCCGTATGGACGTCGCCCTGGAAATCACCGCGGCCGAGCCGCCGGATGTGTTCAACCACAACCTGGAAACCGTACCGCGCCTGTACAAGGCTGCGCGTCCGGGTTCCGACTACCAGTGGTCGCTGACCCTGCTGCAGCGCTTCAAGCAGATGGTCCCGCACGTACCGACCAAGTCCGGCCTGATGCTCGGCCTGGGCGAGACCGACGACGAAGTCATCGAAGTGATGAAGCGCATGCGCGAGCATGACATCGACATGCTGACCCTCGGCCAGTACCTGCAGCCATCGCGCAGTCACCTGCCGGTGCAGCGTTTCGTCCATCCGGACACCTTCGCCTGGTTCGCCGAGGAAGGCTACAAGATGGGCTTCAAGAACATCGCCTCGGGCCCGCTGGTGCGTTCCTCGTACCACGCCGACGAGCAGGCCAAGCTGGTCAAGGCCGAACTGCTGGGAGCGTCGTAAGACCCATGGGCAGCCTTCGACCCGTGCGGGACTTCTACCCGGAACAAAGCGCGGTGTCGGCACTGCCCCAGGGCGGGGTGATCGGCCTGATCGCCCCGGCCGGCCCGGTCGCCATCGACCCGCAGGAAGCCCGGCAGTGGGTACGCTCGCGCGGTTATGAGCTACGGATCTTTCCAGGTGTCTCGCAACGGGACGGTTACCTGGCCGGCAGCGACGAGGTTCGCCTGCGGGACCTGCACGATGCCTTCTCCGACCCGGAAATCGATGCCATCCTCTGCCTGCGAGGCGGTTACGGCTGCCCGCGGCTGCTGGAGCGGATCGATTACCCGCTGCTCGCCCGCAATCCCAAGCTGCTGGTCGGCTACAGCGATATCACCGCCCTGCACCTGGCAATTGCCCGTTACGCCGGGTTCATGACGTTCCATGGACCGATGTTCAACATCGATCTGCTCAGGGGCAAGTTGCCACCAACCGAAGCGTCCCTGTTCGACCTGCTTGGTGGCCGTCTCAAGGCCGGTGATACGCTCGAACACCCCGAAGCCTATCCACTGAGCACCCTGGCCCCGGGAAGCGCCCGTGGGCGCCTGCAGGGCGGTAATCTGACGTTGATCTGCACCAGCCTGGGGACGCCCTACGAAATCGATACCGATGGCGTGATCCTGTTCATCGAGGACGTCAACGAGCCTCTGTATCGGGTGGATCGGCTGCTCACCCACCTGCGCCTGGCGGGCAAGCTCGAAGGCTTGAAGGGCGTGCTGGTGGGGGACTTTGCCGGGGTCGACAGCGATGCCCTGGCGAGGCTGCTCAAGCAGGAACTGGGCCCCCTGGGGATTCCGGTGCTGGCCGGTTGGCGCAGTGGGCATTGCGACCCGAACCTGACGCTGCCGCTGGGTGCGCAGGTGCGCCTGGAGGCCGATGCACGGCGGCTGGTGCTGGAGCAGGATGTGGTGCGGATCTGATTTCGTCCAGATTCGACACGAGGCCTGTAGAGGCAGGCGGTGCGGCGATCCGACTTGCCCGCGAACAGGGCCCGCTCCCACACTGATACGACATGCGCTGTAGGAGCAAGGCTTGCCTGCGAAGAGGCCAGCGCAGCCACTGAAAGCTTCGCGGGCAAGCCCGGCTCCTAAGGGAGCGCGTTGCTTTCTAGCGTTTGCGCAGGCTCTCGAGCAGCTTGTGATTCGGATAGCCATCCGCCGGCCAACCCAGCGATTGCTGTGCACCGCGAATGGCCTTGCGGGTGTTGGCCCCGATGATCCCATCCGGGTTGCCGGCATCGTAGCCCGTGCTGCTGAGCAGCGTCTGCAACTCGATCCGCTCGCTGCGGCTCAGTGGCAGGTCATCCTTGGGCCAACTGCCGCGAATCACGCCACCACTGTTGAACCGCTGGGACAGCAGCCCGACCGCCAGGCCATAGGACGACGAGTTGTTGTACTTGAGGATGGCGCGGAAGTTGTCGAGCACCAGGAACCCCGGCCCACGATAACCCGCCGGTAGCAGCAGCGAAGCCGAGAGCGGTGCGGCGCCATAGGGCAGGGCGACGCCGGCGGGCAGTTGCACGCCCATCTGCAGCCATTCGCTGACCGGCTTGCGGATGGCGCCGTCGGCCAGCGAGTAGTCGAAACCGGCCGGTACCGCGACTTCGAAACCCCAAGGCTGGCCTTTCTGCCAACCCGAGCTTTGCAGGTAGTTGGCGGTCGAGGCCAGGGCATCGGCCGAATCGTTCCAGATATCCCGGCGGCCATCGCCGTCAAAGTCCACCGCATAGCTGTTGTAGGTGGTCGGGATGAACTGGGTCTGGCCCATGGCGCCGGCCCAGGAGCCGAGCATCTGTTCCGGACGGATATCACCATGCTGGATGATCTGCAGGGCGGCCAGCAATTGGCTCTGGGCGAAGCCCGGACGACGGCCTTCGTAGGCCAGGGTCGCCAGCGAACGGATCACCGATTTATCGCCCTGGAACTGGCCGAAGTTGCTCTCCATGCCCCAGACCGCGACGAGGGCCTCGCGGTCGACGCCATAACGCTGCTCGATGCTCTGCAGCACCGCGCTGTTCTGCACCAGCAGGGCCTGGCCCTTGCGCACGCGGGTCGCCGACAGTGCGCCGTCGAGGTATTCCCACACCGGCCGGGTGAACTCCGGCTGGCTGCGATCGGCCTTGATCACGCTCATGTCGGGGCTGACGCCGGCGAAGGCGTTGTCGAAGGTATTCGGGGTGATCCCGGCGCGCAATGCCTCGATACGGAATGCCGCGCGCCAATCCTCGAAACTCTGGGCGGGCTGGATAAATTGGGTATCGGTGGCAGGTGCTGCTGCGGGAGTCGGCACCGGCGTAGCGGGCAGTGTCGGCAGCGGCTGGGCGTCGGCGGCCGTGGGCTTTTCCGCACAGGCGACGAGCAGGATGAAGCTGGTGGCGGCGAACAGTCGGCGCAAAGGCCAACCGAGGGTGAGACTAAAGGGCATGCGCGGGTCCGAAGAATGCGAATCAGGTGTTGACCTTATCATGCCTTGGGGGTGCAGGTCGTGATGACACTTTCACGCGGCCAGAAAGTCAGAAGCCTCCCAGCTTTTGGACTGGAAGGCTTCGCGACGGTAGCTGCCCTTGCCTTTGGCCGGCTGTTCCTGGCGGCTTCGGAACAGTGGCTGGGCGATGATCGATTTGGCTTTGTTGGGACGGCGCCGGGACGGCTTGCTCATGGCAGTGCACTCTTGGGTTGGAAGAGCGCGAATCATCAGGCAGATGCACCTGTCTGTCCAGTGGGGTTATTCCGCTGGCAGCACCAGACGCTGGCCACACATCAGTAGGCTGAGTCGGCTCAGGCTGCTCCATGGCGAGCCGGCAGCCTGGCCCTTGATCTGCGCGTCGATGCGCTGGGCATCCATCAGCAACTGGCTCCAGCGTTGTGCCGAGTGGCGTTGCAGGGCCTTGCTCATCAGTGGTCGGCGTTTGTCCCACACCGGCGGCTTGGCCTGGCTGAAGGCCTTGTCCAGCGGTACGCCCTGGCTGTACTGCTGGGACAGGTTGGCCAGCAGCCGCAGTTCCCGGGCCAGGGCCCAGAGAATCACCGGCGGCTCGACCCCTTCGCCACGCAACCCTTCGAGCATGCGCAGGGAGTGGGCTGCCTCGCCATTGAGCACGGCATCGACCAGGCCGAACACATCGAAGCGGGCACTGTCGGCCACCGCCGCCTGCACCGTCTCGATGGTGATCTGCCCGCCCTCGGCCATCAGCTTGAGCTTTTCGATTTCTTGGGCGGCGGCCAGCAGGTTGCCCTCGACCCGTGCGGCAATCAGTTCCACGGCATCCTGCTGGGCGGAAAGCCCGGCCTGGGCCAGGCGCTGGCGAATCCATTGCGGCAACTGGTTGGCATCCACCGGCCAGATCTGGATGAACTGGGTCTGCTGGCCTTCGATCAGCGCCTTGCCCCACTTGGTCTTCTGCGCGCTGCCGTCGAGCTTGGGCAGGGTGATCAGCAGCAGGGTATCGTCGGCCGGTCGCGCGCAGTACTCCATCAGCGCGGCGGCGCCCTTGTCACCCGGCTTGCCGGACGGCAGGCGCAGTTCCAGCAGGCGTTTCTCGGCGAACAGCGACATGCTGGCACCGGCTTGCAGCAGGGTGCCCCAGTCGAAGTTGGCGTCGGCGCTGAACACCTGGCGCTCATCGAAGCCTTGCTGGCGGGCGGTGGCACGAATGGCGTCGGCAGCCTCCTGACACAGCAGCGGATCGTCGCCGCTGATGATATAGACCGGCGCGAGGCCACCTTGCAGGTGTTTGGCGAGTTGGGCGGGAGCGAGTTTCATGGGCGGGTTGCCAGGGGGCGCCAGGGGCGCCCCACATGGTTTACGGGTTCGGCAGTTCCAGAGGCGATTGTTGTGGCTGCGAGGCCTCGAACTTGCGCGCGGCTTCCAGGGCATCGGCATCCGCCTTGGCCTTGGCATCAGCGGCCTGCTGGAGGCTGTCCAGCTGTTGCGGGGTCAGCACCTGCAGGCGGATGACCATCTGCTGCACCAGGTCACGACGCATTTCCTTGCGTAGCTCCGCGGCCTCGGCGTCACCGCCGGTGATGTTGTTGCCGTCGTGCACATAGTACTTCTGCACTTCCAGCTTGCCGCCAGTCAGAAGCAGGTCCTTCTCACCACGGATCTCGTAGTTCAGCGCGGTGTTGAGTTCGTACTCGGCGTTACGACCCGAGCCGCTGTAGCTCGCTGCACGCTGGGTTTCCTGCTCGTTGGTCAGTACCAGCTTGTAAGGCGCGCCCTTGTGGACGTCGACGCCGCTGTGCTCCAGCACCTGGGTCAGTTGCTTGAGCGTATCCCCGTAGGCGTTGCGGGCGCTGACCGACAATTCCTTGATCGTCAGTTCGGAGGTGCCCGTGCCACGCAGCTGGAAGCCGCACGCGCTCAGCAGCACCGCAAGGCCCATTACCAGCAGATTGCGTTTGATCATCTTGTTGCTCCCCTTGAAACCGCGGGCCGGCATGGCGGCCCCGGAAATCCTGTAAGGCGCCCGCTCTGACGGGCGCCTGGTCCAATTAGCTGGCGACGATGTTGACCAGCTTGCCGGGCACGACGATGACCTTGCGGATCGTCAGGCCATCGATGAAGCGCAGTACGTTTTCGTTGACCCGGGCCGCCGCTTCGATTTCCTCGCGGGTGGCGCTGGCCGGCATCTCGATCTGACCACGCAGCTTGCCGTTGACCTGAATCACCAGCACCAGGCTGTCCTGGACCAGGGCACTTTCATCCAGCACCGGCCAGCCGGCGTCGATGATGGCGCCGTCCTGGCCCAGCTGTTTCCACAGCTCGTGGCTGATGTGCGGGGTGATCGGCGCGAGCAGCAGGGCCACGGTTTCCAGGCCTTCCTGGATCAGCGCGCGGTCCTGGGCGGAGTCCTGCGGCGCCTTTTCCAGCACGTTCATCAGGGTCATCACCTGGGCGATGGCGGTGTTGAACTTGTGGTTCTGGCCGACGTCCTGGCTGGCCTGCCTGATCGCCAGGTGGATGGAGCGGCGGACCGCTTTCTGCTCGTCGTTCAGCGCGGTCAGGTCCAGCTTGCCCGGCAGACCCTGGGTCACGTGGGCCTGGGCCAGACGCCAGACACGCTTGAGGAAGCGGTGCGCACCCTCGACGCCGGAGTCGGACCATTCCAGGCTCATGTCGGGCGGCGAGGCGAACATCATGAACAGGCGGCAGGTGTCGGCGCCGTACTGCTCGATCATCGATTGCGGATCGACGCCGTTGTTCTTCGACTTGGCCATCTTCTCGGTGCCACCGATCTCCACCGGCAGGCCGTCGCTGATCAGCTTGGCGCCGATGATCTTGGCCTTGCTGTCGCGCTCCAGCTCGACGTCCGCCGGGTTGTACCAGGTGTAGCCACCGTTGGCTTCGCGACGGTAGTAGGTCTCGGCGACCACCATGCCCTGGGTCAGCAGGTTCTTGAACGGCTCGTTCGAGCTGACCAGGCCTTCGTCGCGCATCAGCTTGTGGAAGAAGCGCGCGTACAGCAGGTGCAGGATCGCGTGTTCGATACCGCCGATGTACTGGTCCACCGGCAGCCAGTGGTTGGCGGCTTTCGGGTCGACCAGGCCACCTTCGTAGCGTGGCGAGGCATAGCGGGCGTAGTACCAGGACGACTCGACGAAGGTGTCCATGGTGTCGGTTTCACGCTTGGCCGGCTGGCCGCATTTCGGGCAGTTGCACTCGTAGAACTCGGGCATGCGCGCCAGTGGCGAACCGGCGCCGTCCGGCACCACGTCTTCCGGCAGCACGACCGGCAGTTGGTCCTCCGGTACCGGTACGTCACCACAGCTGTCGCAGTGGATGATCGGAATCGGGCAGCCCCAGTAGCGCTGGCGGCTGATGCCCCAGTCGCGCAGGCGGAACTGGGTACGCGAGGCGCCGAGGTTCTTCCGGATCAGCGCGGCTTCGATGGCGTCGAACGCGCCGGCGAAGTCCAGGCCGTCGAACTCGCCGGAGTTGATCAGGGTGCCGTGTTCGCCGTAGGCGTCCTGCCACGGGGCCGGGTGGGTGTCGCCGGAGCTGGTGCGCACCACCGACTTGATCGGCAGCCCATACTTGCTGGCGAACTCGAAATCACGCTCGTCGTGGGCCGGCACTGCCATTACGGCGCCGTCGCCGTAGTGCATCAGCACGTAGTTGGCGACCCAGACCGGCAGTTTTTCGCCGGTCAGCGGGTGGGCGACGAACAGGCCGGTTGGCAGGCCTTTCTTTTCCTGGGTGGCGACGTCGGCTTCGGCGACGCTGCCGGCCTTGCATTCGGCGATGAAGGCTTGCAGTTCGGGGTTGTTGCGCGCGGCCTGGGTCGCCAGCGGGTGCTCGGCGGCGACGGCGACATAAGTCGCGCCCATCAGGGTGTCCGGACGGGTGGTGAAGACCTTCAGCGTGCCGGCTTCGCCGATGGAATCGACGTCGTACGGGAACTGCACTTCCATCCCGCGGGACTTGCCGATCCAGTTGCGCTGCATGGTCTTGACCTGCTCGGGCCAGCCCGGCAGTTCGTCGAGGCTTTCCAGCAGTTCATCGGCGTAGGCGGTGATCTTGAAGTAGTACATCGGGATTTCGCGCTTCTCGATCAGCGCGCCGGAACGCCAGCCGCGGCCGTCGATCACCTGCTCGTTGGCCAGTACGGTCTGGTCCACCGGGTCCCAGTTCACGGTACCGTTCTTGCGGTAGATCACGCCTTTCTCGAACAGGCGGGTGAACAGCCACTGTTCCCAACGGTAGTAGTCGGGCTTGCAGGTGGTCACTTCGCGGGACCAGTCCACTGCCAGGCCCAGGCTGCGCAGCTGGCTCTTCATGTAGGCGATGTTTTCGTAGGTCCACTTGGCCGGTGCGACCTTGTTCTTCATCGCGGCGTTTTCCGCCGGCATGCCGAAGGCGTCCCAGCCCATGGGTTGCAGGACGTTCTTGCCCTGCATGCGCTGGTAGCGGGCGATCACGTCGCCGATGGTGTAGTTGCGCACGTGCCCCATGTGCAGCTTGCCGCTGGGGTAAGGGAACATCGACAGGCAGTAGTAGGTGTCCTTGCCTGGCTGTTCACTGACTTCAAAGGACTTCTGCTCGTCCCAGAACGATTGGGCGGCGTTTTCGATTTCACGGGGCTGATAGTGTTCGTGCATGGCTACTTGTTCTGGAAAGGGTGGCCCAATCCTCTTCAACGCACCGTGCGGGTGCTGCTGGAAGTGGAGTTACAGGAAGCCCCGTAGCATACATGACGCCGCTCCGCCGAGGGAAACCCTGATTGCGCGACGAAGGCCGTTGGTCGCGGCGGCAGGCTGGTTGGCCGTGCGCCGCTAAGCTCATAGAGGGGGAAGTGATACTTATCTTCAATGAGGTGAGCGGATGGTGGAGTCGCAGCGAAATGTAACTGATCCCGAGCTGTACGAACGCCTGATCACGCGTCTTGGGCTCGCCCTCGACGCGGCGAGGACGGCGGTCCGCCTGCGTGACGAGCGGCCTGCCGAGCTGGAGTTGCGGGGCCTGAGTAGCGCCGAGTTCGAACTGATCAGGGCCTATCTGGACCTGAGCGGTCGCGGCGTGCACACGTCTGGCGCAACCGTTTCACAACCGAGGGAAGACGTACGTTCGGCCGAGATCATCTGGTTGAAGGACAGGGCGCCGAAGCTGTATTCGGCGCGGTTCAAGTCATTTCGGGCCAAATGAGGCCCGCCCGGCTGCATCCTGTTGTCTGTCCTGGCCTGTTCCCCGGGCCAAGGATCCGCAAGGTTGTTGATTGACCCTGATGCACTTAGGCTTCGGGCATCTTCTGGAGGTGCCCGATGCCTGTTCGCTACATCCTAAAACAATTGTTGCTGCCGCCCGGCCTGTTGCTGCTGCTGCTGGCGCTGGCCTGGTGGCTGCGCAGGCGCCGGCCGCGGCTGGCGGCGGTGTGCTTTGCCCTGGGGTTTGGCGGGTTCTGGCTGATCAGCCTGCCGGTGGTGGTCGAATGGTCCGCGCGGGCGCTGGAGACCGTGCCGGCGCTGGAGCGTAGCGAGTGGGCGGGGCTGGCGCAGCGCGCCGATGCCATCGTGGTGCTCGGTTCCGGGCGCGAGCGCGGCGATTCGGCCTGGGGCAGCGACCAGCCGACCGGTATCGGCCTGGAGCGCCAGCGCTATGCGGCGCGGCTGGCCAAGGCTTCGGGCTTGCCGGTGCTGACCAGCGGCGGCCTGCACTATGGCACACCGCCCAGCGAGGCGGCGTTGATGGCCGAGTCGATGCGGGAGGATTCCGGGGTGACGGTGCGCTGGCTGGAGGAGCGCAGCACCACGACCTGGGAAAATGCCCGGTTCAGTCATGAATTGCTGGCGCCGTTGGGGATCAGGCGCGTGGTGGTGGTCACCCATGCCGCGCATATGCCGCGGGCGGTCTGGAGCTTCGAACAGGCCGGTTTCAATGTGGTGCCGGCACCGGTCGGCTTCCTGGGGCGGGACAATGCCAGCCCTTTGGGTGGCTGGATGCCGGAGTTCAAGGCGATCTGGCGCAGTGGGCAACTGATCAACGAGGCGGTGGGGCAGGTAGGGTACCGACTTTTCTACCGGGCTGTGCCCGAAGGCAGCTCACCGCCTCTGTAGGCGCAGGGCTTGCCCGCGAAGGCGTCCTCTAGGACGTTAAGCGCTTCGCGGGCAAGCCACGCTCCTACAAGACGCAGGTGTGTTTCAGACGGCCTTGGCAATCCGGCTGGCCAGCAACGCCCAGCCGAACAGCAGGCCGCAGAGAATGACCAGCGGCCACGAACGCCACTGCAGGTACGGTGTCAGGTTGTGCATCGGTACCACTTCGCCATACAGGATGCCGCGCTCGAACTGCGGGATCTGCGTGGTGATCCGGCCGAACGGATCGATCAGCCCGGTCACGCCGTTGTTGGTGGCGCGGATCATCCAGCGTCCGGCTTCCAGTGCGCGCATCTGTGCCATCTGCAGGTGTTGCAGCGGGCCGATCGAGGTGCCGAACCAGGTGTCGTTGCTGATGGTCAGCAGCAGGTCGCTACGTGCCGACAGGCTGGCGGCGAATTCCGGGTAGACCACTTCGTAGCAGATGAACGGGGCGATCTGATAGCCCTTGGCCTGCAACAGCGGCTGGTCGACGGGGCCACGGGCGAAGTCGGACATCGGCAGGTCGAAGAACTCGATCAGCCCTCGCAGCAGGTCCTGCAGGGGGACGTACTCGCCAAACGGTACCAGCTTCTGCTTCAGGTAGACCCCGTCGCCTTCGCCAAGCGCGACGATGCCGTTGAAGTAGCGCTTCTCGTTATGCACCACCTGGCGGATCGGCACGCCAGTGATCAGGGCCGAATGCCGGTCGGCGGCAAAGTTGCCCATCATCGACAGGTAGCCTTCGGCGGACTCCTTCAGTACCGGGACCGCGGTCTCCGGCCACACCAGCAGGTCAGTCCGTCTGGTGCTGAAGCTCATGTCGCGATACAACGCCAATTGCGCGTTGAGTTGCGCCGGGTCCCACTTCATGCTCTGTTCGATATTGCCCTGGAGGGCGGCAACGCTCAGCGGCTCGCCCGCCGGGCTGGTCCAGGCATGATGCTTGAGTGCCAGGCCGATGGCCCATGGCCCGACCAGCAGCACCAGGCCCGCCGTGATAAACGCCTTGCGACCCCCTTGAGCAGGCGCCGGGCGTTGTACAGCAGGGCCGCGGTGAGGGCCAGGGCGAAGGAGATCAGCCAGATCCCGCCCAGTGGAGCGAGACCGGCCAATGGGCCGTCCAGCTGGCTGTAGCCGGAATAGAGCCAGGGGAAGCCGGTCAGGAACCAGCCGCGGAAGGCTTCCTGCGCGACCCACAGGGCGGCGAAGGCCAGGGCATCGGCCAGCGGCGCCTCATTGCGGCGGATCCAGCGTGCCCAGAGCCAGGCGGGCAGGGCGAAGAACCAGGCGATGGCGGCGATGAACGCCAGCATCAGCAGGCCCGCCAACAGCACCGAGGCGCCGCCGTAGGTGTGGATACTCACGTAGATCCAGCTGGTGCCGGCGCCGAACAGGCCGAAGCCGAAACACCAGCCGCGCCACAGGGCCTGGCGTGGCGACAGTTCGCGCAGGCCGGCATAGAACAGGCCGACCGCCAGCAACGCCAGGGGCCAGATATCGAACGGCGCCAGGGCCAGGGTGGTCAGCGCGCCAGCCGCCACGGCCAGCAGGTTACCGGGCCAGCCGGGACGGGTTAAGCGCAGCATAGGGAAGCTTCCAGTCCTTAGCGATTGATGGGTGTCAGGCGGATCAGGTGGATCCGACGGCTGTCGGCATTCAGGATACGGAAACGATACGCGCCGATCTCGGTGGTTTCATTACGCTTTGGCAGATGGCCGAACGCACTCATCACCAGGCCGCCGACGGTGTCGAACTCGTCGTCGGAGAATTCGCTGTCGAAGAATTCGTTGAAGTTCTCGATCGGCGTCAGTGCCTTGACCAGGAAATCTCCGCTGGGCAGCGGCTTGATGTAGCTGTCTTCCTCGACGTCGTGCTCGTCCTCGATATCGCCGACGATCTGCTCCAGCACGTCCTCGATGGTCACCAGGCCCGCCACGCCGCCGTATTCGTCGATGACGATGGCCATGTGGTTGTGGTTGGCACGGAACTCGCGCAGCAGCACGTTCAGGCGCTTGGATTCGGGGACGAAGGTCGCCGGGCGCAGCAGGTCCTTGATGTTGAAGCCTTCGCCGTTTTCCTTGAGGATCAGCGGCAGCAGGTCCTTGGCCAGCAGGACGCCCATGACGTCGTCGTGGCTTTCGCCGATCACCGGATAGCGCGAGTGGGCGGCATCGAGGACGGCGGGAAGGAATTCGCGGGGTGTCTGGGTCGCCTTGATGCTGATCATCTGCGAGCGCGGGACCATGATGTCGCGTACCTGCAGGTCGGCAACCTGGATGGCGCCTTCGACGATGGCCAGCGCTTCGCTGTCCAGCAATTTGTTCTGGTGGGCTTCGCGCAGCAGCTCCATCAGCTCCTGGCGGTTTTTCGGCTCATGGGCAAAAGCCTGGGTCAGCTTACCCAGCCAGGACTTCTGCCCGTTGCTCGATCGGTCTTCGCTCATAGCGATTTACTCGTTTTCCTTGATTGAGTGATCAGTCGTTGGTGATCAATGTGATGAGTGATCAGTGCTCGTCATCGGCATAAGGGTCCGGATGACCCAGTTCAGCAAGCAACTCTCGTTCCAGTGCTTCCATTTCCTCGGCTTCCTCGTCATCGATGTGGTCGTAACCCAACAGATGCAGGCAGCCGTGAATGACCAGATGGGCCCAGTGGGCCTCCAGTGCCTTGCCTTGTTCGGCCGCCTCGCGAGCGACCACCGGAACGCAGATCACCAGATCCCCCAGCAGGGGAATATCCAGCAACTCGTCCGGCACGTCGGCGGGGAAGGACAGCACGTTGGTCGCGTAGTCCTTCTGGCGCCAGGTACGGTTCAGTTCGCGGCCCTCGGCCTCGTCCACCAGGCGAATGGTCAGCTCCGAGTCGGCGCTGCGCTGGCGCAGGGCCAGGGCGCACCAGGTACGGAAATCGGCCTCGCTCGGGGCCGGTGCGTCAGTGGCCAGTTGCAGGTCGAGTTCAAGCATCGGCTTGGCTGTCCCTGGCCGCAGCGGACTCGGTGCGCTTGTCGAAACGCTCGTAGGCTTCGACGATGCGCTGCACCAGCGGGTGGCGCACCACGTCCTTGGGCTGGAAGTGGGTGAAGCTGATACCCGGCACGTCCTTGAGTACCTCGATGACATGGGCCAGGCCGGACTTGGTGCCGCGTGGCAGGTCGACCTGGGTGATGTCACCGGTGATGACCGCGGTCGAGCCGAAGCCGATCCGGGTCAGGAACATCTTCATCTGCTCGACGGTGGTGTTCTGGCTTTCGTCGAGGATGATGAAGCTATTGTTCAGCGTGCGGCCGCGCATGTAGGCCAACGGGGCGATCTCGATCACCTGGCGCTCGATCAGCTTGGCCACGTGCTCGAAACCGAGCATTTCATACAGCGCGTCGTACAGCGGGCGCAGGTACGGGTCGATCTTCTGGGCCAGGTCGCCCGGCAGGAAGCCGAGTTTTTCCCCGGCCTCGACCGCCGGACGCACCAGCAGGATCCGCCGCACCTGCTCGCGCTCCAGGGCGTCCACGGCACAGGCCACCGCCAGGTAGGTCTTGCCGGTACCCGCCGGGCCGATGCCGAAGTTGATGTCGTTGGCAAGCACTTCCTTCACGTAGCGCTGCTGGTTCAGGCCGCGCGGGCGAATCATGCCCTTTTTCGTGCGCAGCGCCACTGCGGCTTCGGCGACCGGATTGTTCTCCAGGTCATCGGCGGTGGATTCCTGCAGGAACAGGTGCACCATGTCCGGAGACAGCTCGGTACCCTTGGTTTCCCGGTACAGGCGGCGCAGCAGTTGTTCTGCGGAAGTGGTGAGCTTGGGTTCGCCGATCAGTTCGAACTGATTGCCGCGGTTGCGGATCTTGATGGTCAGGCGCTGTTCGATCAGACGCAAATGCTCGTCGAACTGCCCGCACAGATTGGCGAAGCGATGGGCCTCGAAGGGCTCGAGGATGAAACGATGGGGTTCTATGGGTGCGTTCAAGGTTGTTTATCAGCCGCCCGACGGCAATGGAGATGAATTCAAGGATAACGCTAGCAGCCGGGGGACGAAAGCGCTTCCGTCTGACAGACCGTCCCCTCTTTGACGAGGAACACGGTTCACCGGGGCCAGACTGCTCACAACGGCGTTACTGGAGCATCGAGCCGCGCAGCGAATGCGGCTGCGCGGAATCGATGTGGACGTCGACGAACTGGCCGATCAACTGCGGATTGTCGCAGCGGAAGTTGACGATACGGTTATTCTCGGTCCGGCCCTGCAGTTCGCCCGGATCCTTTTTCGAGTAGTCGGTCACCAGGATGCGTTGGACCGAGCCGACCATTTGTCGGCTGATCTCGAACCCCTGCTGGTTCAGGCGGTGCTGCAACGCGTTCAGGCGCTCTTTCTTCAGTTCTTCCGGGGTGTCGTCCGGCAGGTCCGCCGCTGGCGTACCGGGGCGCTGGCTGTAGACGAACGAGTAGGAGAAGTCGAAGCCGACGTCCTCGATCAGCTTCATGGTCTGCTGGAAGTCCTTCTCGGTTTCTCCGGGGAAGCCGACGATGAAGTCCGAACTGATGCAGATGCCCGGCACGGCGGCACGCAGTTTGCGCAGCTTGGACTTGTATTCCAGCGCGGTGTGATTGCGTTTCATGGCCGCGAGAATACGGTCCGAGCCCGACTGCACCGGCAGGTGCAGGTGCTTGACCAGTTCCGGGACCTCGGCGTGGGCCTGGATCAGGCTGTCGGAGAACTCCAGCGGATGCGAGGTGGTGTAGCGAATGCGTTCGATGCCGTCGACGGCCGCCACCACCCGGATCAGTTCCGCCAGGTCGGCCAGCCGTCCGTCATGGGTGACGCCGCGATAACCATTGACGTTCTGCCCCAGCAGGGTCACTTCGCGCACACCGTTCTCGGCCAGGTGGATGATTTCGCCGATCACGTCGTCGAATGGCCGGCTGACCTCTTCGCCACGGGTGTAGGGCACCACGCAGAAGGTGCAGTACTTGCTGCAGCCTTCCATCACCGAGACGTAGGCGCTGGGGCCGTCGATGCGCGGTTCGGGCAGGTGGTCGAATTTTTCGATTTCCGGGAACGAGATGTCCACCTGCGGCAGGCGGGTGACCCGCGCCGCGTCGATCATCTCCGGCAGGCGGTGCAGGGTTTGCGGGCCGAAGACCACGTCGACATACGGCGCGCGCTTGCGGATCGCCTCGCCTTCCTGGCTGGCGACGCAGCCGCCGACGGCGATCACCATGTCCGGATTGCCTTCCTTCAGCTCGCGCCAGCGGCCCAACTGGGAATAGACCCGATCCTGGGCGCGTTCGCGGATCGAACAGGTGTTGAGCAGGATGACGTCGGCGTCTTCGGCGCGGGCGGTGACTTCCAGGGCCTGATGTTCGCCCAGCAGGTCGACCATGCGCGAGCTGTCGTACTCGTTCATCTGGCAACCGTGGGTTTCGATATAGAGCTTCTTGGCCATGGGCGGGTGTCGTCGAGTGATTCAAAGAACCGCGCATTATAAGGGTCATCGCGGTCGCTTCCTAGCATTGTGCGTCCGACGGCTATGCTATAGTTCGCGCCCTCTTTCCATAGCCCCGATGTGTCGTCCGCCCGCCATGAGCAAACGTGAAACCCCGATCTACAAGGTGATTTTCCTCAACCAGGGCCAGGTGTTCGAAATGTACGCCAAGCAGATCTATCAGAGCGATCTGTGGGGCTTCCTGGAGGTCGAGGAGTTCGTCTTTGGCGAGCGCACGCAACTGGTGGTCGATCCGGGCGAGGAAAAGCTCAAGGCACAGTTCGAGGGCGTGGTGCGCAGTTTCGTGCCGATGCACTCGATCGTGCGGATCGACGAGGTCGAGCGCCTGGGTACACCGAAGATCAGCGAGGCGCGGGGCATGGGCAATGTCACGCCGTTTCCGATGCCGATGCCGGAGAAATAACCGCTGGCTTGAAGTCGGTCACTTCCCTGCAAGGGGCGGGTCAGGGCAGCGGTGAGAAGGGCGTGCGCCCATCCGCGGTCTGCAATTCCAGCAGGTACTTGCGGAAGATCTGCCCCAGTACCTGGGTCGCCATCTCCAGTTCGTCCCGCGGCATCTGTGCCGCGACTTCGTCGGCGGTGTCCAGGGCGTCCTCGGCACCATTGACTGCCGCCATCTTCAGTACGATATAGGCCTGGACATTGTTGGCCGGTACGCCCTCACCCTTGTAGAACATGATGCCGAGCTGGAACTGGGCCTGGGCGTGACCCTGCAGGGAAGCCAGTTCGAAGTTGCTCAGGGCCTTGTTGAGGTCGCGTGGGGCATTCTTGCCGTCGTAGTAGAACTCGCCCAACTCGTATTGCGCCTGCGCGTCGCCGCCCTTGGCTGCCTGTTCGCAGGCGCTCAGGGCCTCGGCGAGATCCTGCGGCTGGGTGTTGAGGGTGCAACGCCCCATTGCCGGGATCAACAACGAGTTGCCACCGGCATGGGCCAGCAGCGGCTGAAGGAGCAACAGGCAGCCCAATGAAAGGGCGCGGCTGGTGCGGTTCATGGGAATCGACGTACCTCTGAAGGGCGGGCGTACCCGGCCAGGGGATGTGTATGGCGCGCATTATGAAATAAGCGGGGGCCACCTTACAAAGTCTTTACTCGTTTTTCTGCTGCGCGGGCTTCATATCGTCCGGTTTTGCCGGTCATCGAGGGGATGACGGGGAGCGACACCGAAAGTTTAGGCGGGAAAGTCGACGCCGGTCGGGCCCGGCGTCGAATCGGTGACGGGTGCCTGCGCTTATTTCAGCGCGGCGAAGGCCCGCTCGGCGGCATCCAGGGTCAGTTTCAGCTCGGTTTCGCCGTGGGCGATCGAGGTGAAGCCGGCTTCGAAGGCACTTGGCGCCAGGTATACGCCGCCTTCGAGCATCAGGTGGAAGAAGCGCTTGAAGCGCTCGGCGTCGCTGGCCATCACGTCGTCGAAGGTGACGATGTCGTCGGCACCGCTGAAGTACAGGCCGAACATGCCGCCGGCCTGGGTGGTGACGAACGGGATACCGGCGGCATCGGCACGCTGCTGCAGGCCGTCGAGCAGGCGCGTGGTGTAGTCGGTCAGTTCGGCATGGAAGCCCGGACGGCTGATCAGGCGCAGGGTGGTCAGGCCGGCGGCCATGGCCAGCGGGTTACCGGACAGGGTGCCGGCCTGGTAGACCGGGCCCAGCGGGGCGATGCGCGACATGATCTCGCGCTTGCCGCCGAAGCAGCCTACGGGCATGCCGCCACCGATGATCTTGCCGAAGGTGCTCAGGTCCGGGGTCACACCGTAGTGGGCCTGGGCACCGCCGAGGGCGACGCGGAAGCCGGTCATCACTTCGTCGAAGATCAGCACCACGCCGTGCTGGTCGCACAGGCTGCGCAGGCCTTCGAGGAAACCTGGCGCCGGTGGCACGCAGTTCATGTTGCCGGCCACTGGCTCGACGATGATGCACGCCACGTCCTGGCCGACCTCGCCAAGCATCTTCGCCACCGCGTCGATGTCGTTGAACGGCAGGGTCAGGGTGTGCCTGGCGAACGCCGCCGGCACGCCGGCCGAGCTCGGTACGCCCTGGGTCAGCGCGCCGGAGCCGGCCTTGACCAGCAGGCTGTCGGAGTGGCCGTGGTAGCAGCCTTCGAACTTGATGATGCTGTCGCGGCCGGTGTAGCCACGGGCCAGGCGGATGGCGCTCATGGTCGCCTCGGTGCCGGAGCTGACCATGCGCACCATTTCCATCGACGGCACGATCGAGCAGACCAGGTCGGCCATTTCGGTTTCCATGGCGGTCGGTGCGCCATAGGACAGGCCGTGTTCCAGCTGCCTGCGCACCGCATCGAGCACGTCCGGATGGCTGTGGCCGAGGATCATCGGCCCCCAGGAACCGACGTAGTCGACATAGCGCTTGTCGTCCTCATCGGTGACGTAGGCGCCTTCGGCGTGCTTGAAGAACAGCGGGGTGCCGCCGACGCTCTTGAACGCCCGAACGGGCGAGTTCACGCCACCGGGAATATGTTTCTGGGCATTGGCAAACAGCGTTTCGGAACGAGACATAGTGGGGCTCTCAGAAAATCATGAAGTGAAGAGGGCATTGAAGGCGCGCGCGCGGCGCGTCACTTCCTGGGCGCTTTCGGCACCGAACAGCCCGTGGATCACCGCCAGCAGGTCGGCACCCTGGGCGACCAGCGGCGCGGCATTGTCGAGGGTGATACCGCCGATCACGCAGATCGGCAGGTGCAACGCAGGGCGGGCCCGTTCGAGCAGGGCGATATCGGCCGCCGGTGCACCGGGCTTGGTATTGGAATTGAAGAAGCGGCCAAAGGCGACGTAGCTGGCGCCTTCCCGGGCGGCCTGTTCGGCCAGTTCCAGTTGCGCATGGCAGGTGGCACCGATGATCGCCCGGCTGCCGAGCAGGGCACGGGCCGGGGTCAGTGGGCCGTCGGTCTGCCCGAGGTGTACGCCGACCCCTAGGCGCGCGGCCAGTTCGGCGTCATCGTTGATGATCAGCCGGGTCCCGTAGCGCTCGCAGAGCCTGAGCAGGGCCTCGGCCTCGCGCAGGCGGCGGGCCTCGTCGGTACTCTTGTCGCGATACTGCAGCAGCGTCACGCCACCTTCCAGTGCGGCCTCGACATGGGCGAGGAACTTGCCGGCCAGCAACTGGCTGTCGGTGATGGCATACAGGCCACGTAGTTTCATCGATTCGGCCTCAAGACGTTACGGGTGGAGACATTACGAGCAGAAATCCAGCGGCAGACGGCGCGGTACGAACTGCCCCTGGCCCAGTTGTTCGGCGTCACGCAGGGTGCGCCAGGTGTAGTCCAGGGCCGATTGCACGGCGCTGACCAGTTGCTCGCCCTGGGCCAGGCGACCGGCGAGGGCGCTCGCCAGGGTGCAGCCCGAACCATGATAGCTGCCGGGCAGGCGCTGGCATTTGAAGGTCTGGCGGCTGCCGTCACGACCGTACAGGCGGTTGTGGATCTGCTCCTCATCGCCATGGCCGCCGGTGATCAGCAGGTATTGGCAGTACGGCAGGAGCTTTTGCGCGCATTCATCGGCGCTGCCTTCGGGCAACTCGGCCAGGATGCGCGCTTCGGGCAGGTTGGGGGTGGCGATCTTCGCCAGGGGCAGCAGGCGCTCGCGCATGGCGTAGCCGACCTCGTCCTTGCCCAGTCGGCCGCCGCCGCCAGCGCGCAGCACCGGGTCGCAGACCATCGGCAGATGGGGGTGCGCCTGGAGCAGTTCGACTACCGTGTCGACCATTTCCAGGGAGCCGAGCATGCCCAGCTTGACCGCCGCGACCGTCGAGTCGTTGAGCACCGCATTGGCCTGGGCCAACACCCACTCGCGATCGAGCACGCGGAAGTCGCTGACATTCACCGTATCCTGCACGGTCAGCGCGGTGACCGCGGGAGCGGCATGGCAACCCTGGGCGAGCAGGGCTTCGATATCCGCCTGGAGGCCGGCGCCGCCACTGGGGTCGTGTCCGGAAAGGCAGAGAACAACGGGACGAGAGCTGTAGATATTCATGGGGCGCGAGCTTACCACCAATCGCTTTTTTCGGAATCGTCCACGCAGCGTTGCATCTTTTCCCGGAAGGTTTGTCCGATGTGGCCGACAGCAGCTACTCACAAATTCGATTCAATCGCGCAAATGCCCGTTCTAGAGCGATTCGCCGAAATATTACAATGGTGTTTTTTAGCCATCAGTGGCTATGCTAGAGTGGATCCAAACGAATAACAGGCTATGCGGCATCACGTCGTCTCAAGGGAATGGGGGCTCCTGACGCGACCGGAATGGCCATGCTGGGGCTGTATGCGCTATTTGCTGATGATGTTGTTGAGCTTGCTGCCGCTGATGGCGAGCGCAGTCGAGTTTGATGAATCCACTCAGAGCCTGCCCCTGGGCCGGGTCATGCAAGTGTTCGAGGACGTGGGCGGCCAGGCCGCTATCGCGCAAATTGCCTCGCCCGCCATGGCCGGCCACTTTCGTCAGCATGACAAGGACGCGCTCAACGCCGGTTATTCGCAATCGGCGTTCTGGCTCAAGGTCGACCTGACCTACAAGCCGAAAAATCCTGACGCACGGCGAACCTGGCTGCTGGAACTGGCCTACCCGCCGATGGACCACATCGACCTCTACCTGCCGGACGCCAGCGGCGAATACCGTCTGAACCAGCGTACCGGTGATGAACTGCCCTTCGCCAGCCGGCCGATCAAGCAGAACAACTACCTGTTCGAGCTGGATTTCGCCCCGAACGAAAGCAAGACCGTCTACCTGCGCCTGCAGACCGCGGGTTCGGTCCAGGCGCCGCTGAGCCTGTGGTCGAGCCAGGCCTACCTGGAGGAGCAGCCGGTGCGCCTGTACGTGCTCGGGCTGATCTATGGCGTGCTGTTGGGGATGCTGGTCTACAACCTGTTCATCTACCTCAGCGTGCGCGACACCAGCTACCTCTATTACATCTTCTATATCGCCTCGTTCGGCTTCTACCAGTTGTCGGTCAACGGTGCGGCGGTCCAGTACTTCTGGCCGAACAACCCCTGGTGGGCCAACGCCGCGACGCCGTTCCTGATCGGTTCGGCGGGTTTCTTCGGTTGCCAGTTTTCCCGCCGCTTTCTGAATACAGCGGCCCACAGTCGCTGGCTGGATCGCCTGTTGCTGCTGTTGATGGCGGTGGGGGCGCTGGTCATGGCGTTGTCGCTGATGAGCGGCTATGCACTGGCCCTGCGCCTGGCAACGGCGCTGGCCCTGGCCTTTACCGTGACCATCTTCTTCGCCGGGCTCAGTGCCTGGTACCGCGGCCAGAGGGTGGCCCGCTATTTCATCATCGCCTGGTCGGCGTTCCTGCTGGGCGGGTTGGTCAACACCCTGATGGTGCTGGGCTATCTGCCGAACATGTTCCTGACCATGTACGCCAGCCAGATCGGCTCGGCCCTGGAGGTTGGCCTGTTGTCGCTGGCCCTGGCCGACCGGATCAATGCCATGCGCGAACAGCAGGCGCAGACCCTGCTGGAGTCCGGGCAGAAACTGGAAGTGCTGAACCAGGAACTGGCCAACAGCAATCGCCTCAAGGACGAGTTCCTGGCGACGGTCACCCATGAATTGCGCACGCCGATGAACGGGGTGATCGGTTCGCTGGAGCTGATGCAGACCCTGGAACTGAATCCGGAACTGGAGCAGTACCAGCAGACGGCCGCCGGTTCGGCGCGGGACATGATGCGCATGGTCAACGGCCTGCTCACCCTCACCGAGCTGCAGGCCGGGCGGCTCAAGGTGTATCCGCAGGCTTTCAGTCTGCGGGGCCTGCTCAAGGGCCTGCAGGAACAGTTCGCCGGGAATGTGCTGAACAAGGGGCTGCACTTCTCCGTCGAAGTGGCCGACGAACTGCCCGACAGCCTCCACGGCGATGCGACGAAAATCGTTCAGTGCCTGGAGTGCCTGGTGGACAATGCCATCAAGTTCACCCGTGAAGGCGGGCTGGTGTTGCGGGTGATCGGCCACTCGGCCGAGCCCGGGCACCTGACCCTGTCCTTTGCCGTGATCGACAGCGGAATCGGTTTTACCCATCTGGACGAAGCCACGCTGTACCAGCGGTTCTTCCAGCTCGATGGCTCGATGACCCGCGAATACGGCGGCCTGGGCATTGGCCTGGCGATCTGCCGGCAACTGATCGAACTGCTGGGTGGGCGCATGACTCACCAATCCGAACCGGGCATGGGCAGCCGCTTCCAGATCGAGGTCGATGTGACGGTGTCGGCGCCGCGGCTTTCCCGGCCATTGTCGACACCGCGCAAGCCGCAGGAGTGCACGGTGTTGCTGGTGGACGGCAATGAGGTCAGCCAGTTGGTGGTCAGGGGCATGCTGCTCAAGCTCGGCTATCGGGTGCTGACCGCCAACGTGCCTCGGGCGGCCATCGACCTGTTGCGGCAGGACAGTGTCGACGCGCTGCTGCTCGATAGTGCGGCCGAACCGCAGGGGGCGGCGATATTGTGCGAGCAGGTACGCCTCGCGCAGGTGCCGATCCTGGCGCTGACCGGCCTGGTCAATGGCGTGGAGCACGAGGGGGGCGGGCCGCTGGCGTCACCGATTACCTGCACAAGCCGGTGCGTTTCGAGGAATTGCAAAGTGTCCTGGCGCGGCGGCTGTTGAGTCAGGTAGAGGGCGAAAGCGCCGGTATTTAGGCGCATATGCCACTTTTTTCCCGGTGTGCTGCATGATTCACTGGCCTTCCAGGCACTTCCTGCAGGAGCAGCCCCGATGAATCTCCATCAGTACGCCGAAACCCACGAAGTCACCAATCAGCCACCCTCGCTCGATGGCGCCAACCTCTACCGGATCGACCTGCCGCTGCAGGAGTGGTCGCGGCGCCTTGGCGCCGGTTGGGCGCAGGCCCGTATCGACGAGTATGGGGCGCTGGCCGGCGGGCCGCTGATGGAGGCGGGTTTCCAGGCCAACCAGAACAAGCCGGTGTTCGTCAGCCATGACCGCTATGGTCATCGCCAGGACCTGGTGGAGTTTCATCCTGCCTATCACGAGCTGATGCGTACCGCCATCGAGCACGGCCTGCCCTCGCTGCCCTGGACCGACCCGCAGGACGGTGCCCACGTGGCCCGCGCCGCGATGACTTACCTGCACAGCCAGGCCGAGGCCGGCACCGGCTGTCCGCTGACGATGACCTTCGCTTGCGTGCCGGCCCTGAGGCTGCAGGCGGACATCGCCGGGCAGTGGCTGCCGAGCATCCTCAGCACCCGCTATGACCCGCGTAATGTCGGAATCGCCCACAAGAGCGGCGCCACCATCGGCATGGCCATGACCGAGAAGCAGGGCGGCACCGATGTCCGGGCCAACACCACGCGCGCGTATCCCGTCGGCGCTGGCGGTCCCGGCCAGCCCTATGAGCTGGTGGGGCACAAGTGGTTCTGCTCGGCACCGATGTGCGACGCTTTCCTCACCCTGGCCCAGACCGACAAGGGCCTGACCTGTTTCCTGCTGCCGCGGCACCGCCCGGACGACAGCCGCAACCAGTTCTACATCCAGCGCCTGAAAAACAAGCTGGGAAATTGCTCGAACGCCTCGAGCGAAGTGGAATTTCGTGGCGCCCTGGCCTGGATGATCGGCGAAGAAGGGCGTGGCGTGCCGACCATCATCGAGATGGTGGCGATGACCCGCTTCGATTGCATGGTCGGCTCCAGTGCCCTGATGCGCCAGGCCCTGACCCAGGCCAGCCACCACTGTGCGCATCGACGGGTCGGTGGGCGCCTGCTGAGTGAGCAGCCGCTGATGCAGAACGTGCTGGCGGACCTGGCGCTGGAGAGCGAGGCGGCCCTGGCCCTGAGCCTGCGCATGGGCCAGGCGCTGGACCGCCTGGGAGATGAACGCGAGGCCCGCTTCGCCCGGCTGGTCACGGCGGTGGGCAAGTACTGGATCTGCAAGCGGGCGCCGGCGATGATCAACGAGGCGGCCGAATGCATGGGCGGCGCCGGCTACGTGGAAGACAGCATCCTGCCGCGGCTGTACCGCGAGGCGCCGGTGAACTCGACCTGGGAAGGTTCGGGGAACGTGCAGTGCCTGGATGTACTGCGCTCGCTGTCGAAGGAGCCGGGGGTGCTCGAAGTGCTGTTCGACGAGCTGGGCGATGGTCATGGCGACCCGCGCCTGGCCCGGCATATCGGGCAACTCAGGCAGGCGTTCGCCGATACCGGCGACATCCAGTACCGTGCCCGGCAACTGACCGAGGACATCGCCCTGGCCCTGCAGGCCAAGCTGCTGCTGGAGGCGGGCAACTCGGCGGTCAGCGACGGTTTCATCGCCGGGCGCCTGGACGGCGCTGGCCGGGTCTACGGCACCTTGCCACGCGGGGTGAATGTCGAAGCCATCGTTGCCCGTTCGACCCCGCAGGGTTTCTGATCGCGCGGCGGAACGAAACGCCGATGTTCCCGTCCGACGAGGTTGCAGGCAAGATGAGGGCCTGCAACATCAAAAGACAGGATACTCTCCGTGACCGAAGCTTTTATTGTCGTGCAAACCCCCGAGCAGGCCGTCGACCGCCTGGCCGAACTCCATGAGCGTGCGACGACCGCCCTGAGCCAGGCGCTCAAGCGCTACCTCAAGGACCGCGTCGAACCTGACGCCGACCAGCGCGCCCTGTTCCGTTACCCCGAACTGCGCCTGACTTACACCTATCAGGGCGAGGTTCCGACGACCACTCGCGCCTATGCCAAGGTCCAGTTGCCGGGCACCTACAGCGCCACCGTTACCCATCCCAGGGCGTTTCGCAAATATCTGCTGGAACAGCTGGTGCCGTTGATGCGCGATTTCACCGTGACGGTGGAAGTCGGTGTCAGCGAGCAGAACATTCCCTATCCGTACGTGGTCGAGCAGGGCGATGAACTGGCCGGTTCCGGCGTGACCGCCGCGGCCCTGGCACGGGTGTTCCCGAGTACCGACCTGTCCGCCGCCACCGACGATATCGCCGATGGCCTGCACGACTGGGAAAACGCCGAGCCGCTGCCGCTGGGGCTGTTCGATGCGGCCCGGGTCGACTTTTCCCTGCGTCGCCTGGTGCACTACACCGGCAGCGACTGGCGCCATGTGCAGCCGTGGATTCTGCTGACCAACTATCACCGCTACGTCGACCAGTTCATCCTCCATGGCCTGGAACAACTGCGCGACGATCCGCGTTTCGTGCGCATGGTGCTGCCGGGCAACGTGATCATCGACAAGGGCATGGACTACGCCGAGGCCCAGGCGGTGGCGGCCGCGGTGGTCTGGCACCGCTACCAGATGCCGGCCTATCACCTGCAGGCCGCGGATGGTCATGGCGTGACCCTGGTCAACATCGGCGTCGGTCCGTCCAACGCCAAGAACATCACCGACCACCTGGCGGTGCTGCGTCCGCATTGCTGGCTGATGATCGGCCACTGCGGCGGCCTGCGCCAATCCCAGACCATCGGCGACTACGTGCTGGCCCACGCCTACATGCGCCGTGACGGCATCCTCGACCGGGTGGTGCCGCCGAACATCCCGATTCCGGCCCTGGCCGAAGTGCAACTGGCGCTGCAGGAAGCGGCTGCGAATGTCACCGGCGACAAGGGCGACGACCTGAAGAAGCGCCTGCGTACCGGTACCGTGCTGACCTACGACGACCGCAACTGGGAATTGCGCTGGGCCCAGGAGCGTCCGTTGATCAACCTGTCCCGTGCCGTGGCGGTGGACATGGAAAGCGGCACCATCGCCGCCCAGGGCTATCGCCTGCGTGTGCCCTACGGGACGTTGCTGTGCGTATCGGACAAGCCGTTGCACAGCGAAATCAAGCTGCCGGGGTCGGCGAACGCGTTCTATGAGCGGGCGGTCAGCCAGCACCTGAAGATCGGCATCGCCGCGGTGGACCTGCTGCGTACCGAGCTGCACTCGCTGCACTCGCGCAAGCTGCGCAGTTTCGACGAGCCGCCGTTCCGCTGATATCGCTGGCGTGGGCGGCCGCGGAGTCTTGTGTCCCCCAGGTTGACGCTTTCGTGGGCAGGCCCGGCTCCTACAGTACCGCGTCGTATACAAAATCTGTGAACGACGCAGTACTGTAGGAGCCGGGCTTGCCCGCGAAGCTTTTATCATCCTCGAAAGCATTGGTCATGGCCCGTCTGGAAATAATCCCCGGCACGCCCTAGCATGACGGCTCCTGATCCTCAGATGTCCACTTCGCCATGCCTCGTCCCCCCCGTCCCATCGCCCGCCGTTCGGCGGCGAAAAGCCCTGTCGCTCCCCGTCGTGTCGCCAAGGCGCCGCCGCGCGAGTCCAAGCTGATCCTGTTCAACAAGCCGTTCGATGTGCTGACCCAGTTCAGCGACGGTGAGGGAAGGGCAACGCTCAAGGACTTCATCGATGTGGCGGGTGTCTACCCGGCCGGCCGTCTGGACCGCGACAGCGAGGGGCTGTTGCTGTTGACCAACGACGGCCAGCTCCAGGCGCGCATCGCCGATCCGAAGCACAAGCTGGCGAAAACCTACTGGGTGCAGGTCGAGGGCATTCCCACAGCGGAGCAGATCGAGCGTTTGTGCAAGGGCGTCGAGTTGAACGATGGCATGACCCTGCCGGCCCAGGCCCGGCTGCTCGAGGAACCCCAGCTCTGGCCGCGCAACCCACCGGTGCGCTTTCGCCAGAGTATCCCCACCCGTTGGCTGGAACTGATCATCCGCGAAGGTCGCAACCGCCAGGTGCGGCGGATGACGGCGGCGGTGGGCCTGCCGACCCTGCGCCTGGTACGGGTGCGGATTGGCGACTGGACGCTCGACGGGCTCGACCAGGGCCAGTGGAAGGAAGTCCCGGCGCGGTTATAGCGAGCCGGACTCGATCAGGCCGATCACCACGCTCTTGATCACGAACGCCGCCACGCCCAGGCCCAGCACGAAAAACAGGATCAGCGTACCGAAGCGTCCGGCCTTGGACTTTTTCGCCAGGTCCCAGACGATGAAACCCATGAAAATGATCAGGATGCTGACCAGGCCGGTCATCATCCATTCTTCGAAAACGGCAGGATCCATCGGGACTCTCCAGCACACGCGAGGTAAAAAGCCCGCCGAGTATACGCCAGCGAAGAATCGACCGGCATTGACCTGCGGCGGTTTGCCTCAGATCCCGGTTCAGTTGCGCAGGTGATTCAACGGCAACTCGGTGCTGTTGAGCACCTGGTTGAGCACGAAGCTGGAGCGCACGCTGGTCACCCCTTCGATACGGGTCAGGTGGCCGAGCAACAGTTTCTGGTAGTGATCCATATCGGCCACCACCACCTTCAACTGGTAGTCGGCATCCATCCCGGTCACCAGGCTGCACTCCAGTACCTGCGGCAAGCTGCGGATCGCCGCCTCGAAGTTCTCGAAGCGTTCGGGGGTGTGCCGGTCCATGCCGATCAACACGTAGGCGGTCAGGCTCAAGCCGAGCTTCTTGCGGTCCAGCAGGGCGACCTGGCGCGAGATGTAGCCGTCGTCTTCCAATTGCTTGACCCGCCGCGAACAGGGCGATGGCGACAGGCCGATGCGTTCGGCCAGCTCCTGGTTGGAGATGCGGGCATCGCGCTGCAATTCCGCCAGAATGCTCAGGTCGTATCGGTCGAGTTTGCTCATCATTCAGACCTTTATCATAACAATTGCGCTGAATTATCCATCTGAAGCGAAATATTGCGCAAGTCATGTTTATTCGAGCAATGTTCGCAATCGCCTGCCGCCGCTGTCGGCCTATTCTTATCACCAGAATCACTGCAACACGAATCACTGCCCGGACATCGAGTCCACAGCGGTCCGCCGAATCAGGCGCGCCGCGGCCGGCAATCCCACAGGGTTGTGCAGGCCCCCGGGCTACACACGGTCCAGAAGACGGTGTGAGGTGAGCCGGCGTCAAAAGCGTCGAGCACGGACGAAATTCCCCAAAGGGAGGCTGACGAGCCTCCCTTTTTTATTGGGCGTAAAATAAGTCGCGTGACTGATAAAGTGTTGCAGAACCGGAATCCGCTTTCCCAGTCTTATGGTCATGCCCTGAACCGCAGTGAGGAACCGAATGAAATCGCGCATCTGGCGTCTGGCAGGTGTTGGCTTGCTCTGTATGAGTGTTGGTGCGCAAGCGCTGGCTGAAGATCGGGGTGACGATAATCAGCAACATCCCCATCCCAACGGTGGCCAGCGTGGCCCCGAAGGGCGGCCGGGCGGTCATGAGGAGCGGCCGGGGAACAATCAGCCGCGCCCGGAGAACGTCCAGCCGCGTCCGCAGACACCAGAGGTTCGCCCGCAGGCACCCCAGGCCCGTCCGGAGATGACCCCGTTCCATCCGCAGAACAGCCAGCCCCGTCCGGAGAACAACCCGCACTTCGAGCGGCGCGAGCAGAACTTCGGCGGCCAGTGGCAGCCGCGTCCACCCCAGAACGATCCCAACCAGCAGAGTCGCCCGGCGCCACAGCCGCAGAACAACCTGCCGATCCAGAGCCGGCCCGATACCGTGCGCCAGACCCAGGAGCCGCTGCGTGGCAACTACTCGGACATTCCCCGGCGCAACGGCTACAACCCCGGCTGGCAGCCCGGCGGCTACAACGGCCGGCCCGGTGGCAACTTCGATCACCCCAACGACCACCGCTGGCCGGGGCGGCCGTCCGGCCATGGCAATGGCTGGGGCCCCGGTCCGCAGTATCGTCCCGGTTATGTGATCGACCGTTTCCCCGACCGCAACTGGCGGGTGCCGTATCGCGGGCAGGACTACTTCTTCTCCGGCGGCTACTGGTATCGCCCGCAGGGGCCACGTTATGTGGTGGTCGCACCACCGCGCGGGATCCGTATCAGTTACCTGCCCGACTATGCACGGGAAGTCTGGGTCGGCAGCACGCTGTTCTTCCTTGCGGCAGGCGCCTACTACCTCTATCAGGAAGATACCCAGGACTACGTGGTGGTCGATCCGCCCGCCGCCGCGCCACAGGTGGCGCCGGCGCCATCGGGCAATGGCTATGACGTGGTGGCCTACCCGGCCAACGGCCAGAGCCCCGAGCAGGTGCAGCAGGATGGCGAGGACTGCTATCGCTGGGCCGTGCAGCAGAGCGGCTTCGACCCGGCCCGGGCCACTTATGCCCCGGACCCCACGGTGGTGCAGACCTACCGCCAGGCCCAGGGCAACTGCCTGAGCAGCCGCGGCTACCAGGTCAACTACTGATCAGTCGCGGCGCTTCACCACTTCCCGAGGGTCGGCGTGCACCAGCACTTCGGCCTTCGGGTAAACGGCGCTGATCGCATCGGCGGCCTGGTCGCTCAGGCCATGGGCCACCGACAGCGTCAATTCCCCCGGCAACTCCAGGTGCAACTGCACGAACCAGTGGTTGCCCGACACCCGCGTACGCAGGTCATGGGCGCCGAGCACACCCGGCACGCCCTTGGCGAGCTCCAGCATGTGCTGGCTGATTTCGGGCGACAGTTCCTCGTCCATCAGCACGGCAAAACTCTCGCGGCCGATCTGGATCGCACTCCACAGGATGTAGGCCGAGATCCCCAGGCCGAACCAGGCGTCCACCTGGGCGAAGCCGAGGCTGGCGAAGACCAGGGCCAGCAGGATGCTGCCGTTGAGCAGCATGTCCGAGCGGTAATGCAGCGAGTCGGCGCGCACGGCGGTGGAGCCGGTGGCACGGATGACCCGGTGTTGCAGCACCAGCAGCGCGGCCGTGAGCGCCAGCGACAGCACGATCACGCCGATGCTCAGCCAGGGCGCGCCGACCGGCTCCGGATGGCGGATCCGTTCCACCGCCTGTACCGCGATCAGAATGGCGCTGCCGGCAATGAACAGCGCCTGGGCCATGCCGGACAGCGACTCGGCCTTGCCATGGCCGTAGCGGTGATCGTCATCCGCCGGGCGCAGCGCATAGTGCACCGCCAGCAGGTTGAGGAACGAGGTCACGCCGTCGAGCGCCGAGTCGGTCAGGCCGGCGAGCATGCTCACCGAGCCGCTCAGCCACCAGGCGATGGCCTTGGTCACGATCAGGATACTGGCGACCGCCACCGAGGCCCGGGTGGCCAGGCGCAGCAGGCGAGCGTGTTCGGGGCTGTTGCTCATGCAGGGGCGGTCCTTGTGCGGGCGGGTATCAGGCGGAAGGTTGCAGGCCGTACAGGGCCAGTTGCTGCAGGCTGCCCTTGTGCTGGATCAGCCGCGGATCGTTCAGCGGCAGGCTCTGGCCCAGTTCGGTCTGGATGATGGCCTGCAGTTTCTGGTTGTCCACCCGGCCATCGGTGCCAATGGATTCATGGAGTTTTTCCGGGGCGATCTGCGCGGTGGTGCCGTTGGGCAGGTAGATGGCGCCGGTGGCGAAGTCGATGCCGAAGGCGATCAGCCCGGGGATGACATAGAACAGGATGCCGATGGCATCGAGGCCGGCGACCAGCGGGTCGATCTTGCCTTCGATCTGGCCACGGCGGTCGGGGAAAAAGATCGAGCCACAGGCGGTCAACTGGGTCAGCAGGGTGGCAACCACGATGCCGCCGATAACGCGCGAAGAAATACGCATGCAAGGATCTCCTGGGGGAAAGGCCAACTATACAAGGGTCAACGAATAAGACCGTGATTAATGCAGCTCGGTTCGCCGTTATACTCGGCGGCCTGTTCTGGAGCCACCATGATTTCCTTGCCGATTGATGAAGTTTTGCCTGCCCTGCGCCAGGCCCTGGGCGAACGCCACGAAACCGTGCTCGAAGCCCCGCCCGGCGCGGGCAAGACCACCCGTGTGCCATTGGCGCTGCTGCACGAGCCGTGGCTGGCCGGGCAAACCATCCTGATGCTCGAACCTCGGCGCCTGGCGGCCCGTGCGGCGGCCGAGCGGCTGGCGGCGGAGCTGGGGGAAAAGGTCGGCGAAACCGTGGGTTATCGTATCCGCCTGGAGAGCAAGGTGGGCCCTGGCACGCGGATCGAAGTGGTCACGGAAGGTATCCTGACCCGGCGCCTGCAGGATGACCCGGCCCTGGAGGGCGTCGGCCTGCTGATCTTCGACGAGTTCCACGAGCGCAGCCTGGACGCCGACCTGGCCCTGGCCCTGAGCCTCAATGGTCGCGAGATGTTTCGTGACGAGCAGCCGCTGAAGATCCTGCTGATGTCGGCGACCCTGGAGGGCGAGCGCCTGTCCAGCCTGCTGGGGGACGCGCCGGTGGTGCGCAGCGAGGGCCGCATGTTCCCGGTGGCTACCCGTTGGGGGCGGCCTTTCCAGCCCGGCGAGTTCATCGAGCCGCGGGTGGTGCAGACGGTGCTCGAAGCGGTCAGCGATGAAAGCGGCAGCCTGCTGGTGTTCCTGCCGGGGCAGGCTGAGATCCGCCGCGTGCATCAGCAGTTGGAGGAAGCCCTGGGCAGCCGCCCGGAGATCCTGCTCTGCCCGCTGCATGGCGAGCTGGACCTGGCGGCCCAGCGTGCGGCCATCGAGCCGGCCCCGGCGGGCAAGCGCAAGGTGGTGCTGGCGACCAACATCGCCGAAACCAGCCTGACCATTGACGGCGTGCGGGTGGTGATCGACGCCGGGCTGGCGCGGGTGCCGCGCTTCGACCCGGGCAGCGGCATGACCCGCCTGGATACCCAACGCATTTCCCGCGCGAGTGCGACCCAGCGTGCCGGCCGGGCCGGGCGCCTGGAGCCGGGCGTGTGCTATCGGCTGTGGTCCGAGGCCCAGCATGAACAACTGGCGGCCTACGGCAGCGCCGAGATTCTCCAGGCCGACCTGGCCGGGCTGGCCCTGCAACTGGCGCGCTGGGGCGTGGCGGTCGAGCAACTGGTCTGGCTCGATGTGCCCCCGGCCGCGGCGTTTGCCCAGGCCTGCGACCTGCTCCAGCGCCTGGGGGCCCTGGCGGTTAGGCCGGGCGAGGCACCGACGCTGACCCGCCATGGCCAGGCCATGGCCGAGCTGCCGGCGCATCCGCGTATCGCCCACCTGCTGTTGCGTGGCCAGGCGCTGGGTCTGGCGAACATGGCCTGCGATGTCGCGGCCCTGCTCGGCGAGCGCGATATCCAGCGTGGCGGTGGTGCCGACCTGCACAGCCGCCTGGCCTTGCTGGCCGGTGAGCAGCGGGTGGCCCGCGGTGGACAGGGCGGGGTGCAGCGCGCCCGGCAGTTGGCGCGGCAATACCGGGGTTACCTGCGCGGCAAGGCGACCGAGCCGGTGGCCGATCCCGAGCATTCGCGCTGGCTCGGTGCGCTGCTGGCGCTGGCCTACCCGGACCGGGTCGCCCAGCAGCGCCGCGCCGGTGGTGCGGAATACCGCCTGGCCAACGGCCGCGCGGCGATGTTCAGCGAAACCGACAGTCTGATGAAGCAGCCCTGGCTGGTGATCGCCGACCTCGGCAGTCGCCAGGGGCAGCGCGAAGAGCGGATCTACCTGGCGGCCGAGTTCGACCCCGCTCTGTTCGACACGGTGCTGGCCGAGCAGGTGAGCACTGTCGATCAACTGGACTGGGATGAGCGTGAGGGCGTGCTGCGTGCCGAACGCCAGCGCAAGGTTGGCGAACTGGTGCTCAGTCGCGAGCCGTTGACCGGCCTGGACGAGAGCGCCCGCAGCCAGGCGCTGGTCAACCTGGTGCGGCGCAAGGGCCTCGAACTGTTGCCCTGGACGCCGGAACTGCGCCAGTGGCAGGCGCGGGTGGCCCTGTTGCGCCAGCTTGACCTGGCGGACAAGGGCGAGAGCGAATGGCCGGACGTCAGCGACCCGGCCCTGCTGGCGAGCCTGGAGCACTGGCTGGCACCTTACCTGGGGCGGGTTTCGCGGCTCAGCCACTTCGCCAACCTGGAACTGGCGAGCATCGTCCACAACCTGCTGCCGTGGCCGTTGCCACAGCGCCTGGACGAACTGGCCCCGCACCATCTGAGCGTGCCGTCGGGCTCGTCGATCCGCCTGGACTACAGCGAGCAGCCGCCGATCCTGGCGGTGCGCCTGCAGGAGCTGTTCGGGCTGGCCGAGACGCCGCGGGTGGCCGGCGGCCGGCAGGTGGTGAAGCTGCACCTGCTGTCTCCGGCGCGACGGCCGGTGCAGGTGACCCAGGACCTGGCGAACTTCTGGCGCAGCACCTATGCCGACGTGAAGAAGGATCTGAAGGGGCGTTACCCCAAGCACTACTGGCCGGATGATCCGCTGGTGGCCGAGGCGACGGCGCGGGCCAAGCCGCGCAAATAACCACCCGACACCGCCCACCTGCAGGCGCGTGATCGGCGTCTGTTCAGCCAACCCGCCGGGCGTCCCGCCGCACCGCCTGCGGCGGCACGCCAAAGCCGCGGATGAACACCTCGCGCATGTGACGCCGGTCCCGGAAGCCGGTTTCCCGGGCCACCACATCCAGGCTGTGGCGGCTCTGCTCGATCATCAACCGCGCCGCCTCCAGCCGCAGGCTCTCCACAGCCCTGGCCGGCGATTGGCCGGTCTCGGCGGTGAACACGCGGGTGAACTGCCGCGGGCTCAGGTGCACCACCTCGGCCAGTTCCTCGACGCTCAACGGCCGGCTCAGGTGCTGGCGGGCATAGTCCAGGGCGCTTTGGATCCGGTCCGACTTGGGTGACAGCGACAGCAGTTCGGAGTGCTGCGACTGTCCGCCGGAGCGGCGTTGATGCATGACCAGGCGGTGTGCCACCGACCGTGCGAGCTCGGGCCCCAGATCCTTCTCCACCATCCCCAGGGTCATGTCCATCCCGGCGGTCATGCCGGCGGAGGTCCATACCGGCCCATCGACGATGTAGATCCGGTCGTCCTCGACCTCGATGTCCGGGTAGTTCGCCTGCAGGTCCGCGGCATAGGCCCAGTGCGTGGTCGCGCGACGATGGTCGAGCACGCCCGCTGCGGCCAGGACAAAGGCGCCCGTGCAGACCCCCGCCGTGCGCCGGGCGTTTTCGGTGAAGCCGCGCACACTGTCGAGCACGCCCGCGTCTGGTGGCGTCAGCGGCTCGAGGGTGCCCGCCACCATCCAGCTGTCGGCGAGGCCGGGTTTGCCCAGCGCCAGCGTGTCGATCTGCATGCCCAGGGACGAGCGCACCAGGCCTCCCGCCAGGGAGAAGTTCTGGATCCGGTAGACCGGCTCCCCCGCGACTATGTTGGCGAACTCGAAAACCGCCTGGGTCGCCAGGGACATGACCTGAAAACCTTCGGTCAGCAGATAGCCCACTCGGTGCATGGCAATGCTCCTGTTCTGATGTCCTGAAAAACTACCATATACGTCGTTTAAGACATAGCCGGTTTTGCGCATCATGGCTCCAGTCCCCCCACACATGACGGAGCAGCAACATGACTCAGGAACACAAAGGCACCGCCCTCATCACCGGCGCTTCCAGCGGAATCGGTGCCATCTATGCCGAGCGCCTGGCTCGTCGCGGTTACGACCTGGTGCTGGTGGCCCGCAACCGTGACCGCCTCAACACGCTGGCCAGCCGCATCACCACCGACACCCAGCGCAACGTCGAAGTCTTCCCGGCGGACCTGGCCGACTCGCAGGACCTGGCCCGGGTCGAGCGCAAGCTGCGCGAAGACGCGAGCATCACCCTGCTGGTGAACAATGCGGGGATCGGCACCCACACCAGCCTGCTGGAAAGCGACGTGGAGCGGATGGCCGAGATGATCGGCCTCAACGTCACCGCGCTGACCCGCCTGACCTACGCCGCGGTACCGGGCTTCATCGCCCGCCGGCAGGGCGCGCTGATCAATATCTCGTCGATCGTCAGCCTGGCCCCGGAACTGCTCAATGGCGTGTACGGCGGCAGCAAGGCGTATGTCACCGCCTTCAGCCAGTCGCTGCACAAGGAGCTGTCGGCACAGGGCATCAAGGTCCAGGCCGTCCTGCCCGGGGCGACCGCGACCGACTTCTGGCAGATCGGCGGCCTGCCGCTGGAAAACCTCGACCCGGGCATCGTGATGTCGGCCTCCGACCTGGTCGACGGCGCCCTGCAGGACTTCGACCGGGATGTGCTGATTTCCATTCCGTCGCTGCATGACCTGCAACCGTTCGAACACTACGAAGCCAGCCGGCAGGCCCTGTTCAGCCAGCTTTCCAGCAACCGCCTGGCGCCTCGCTACAGCGCCAACTGATCCCCGTTCATTGAGAAGGACACGACCCATGAAACTCAGCGCAAACACTGTCTTCATCACCGGCGGCACCTCGGGTATCGGCCGGGCCCTGGCCGAAGCGTTCCACCAGCGTGGCAACCAGGTCATCATCGCCGGCCGGCGCCAGGCCCTGCTGGACGAGATCGCCCGGGCCAACCCGGGGATCGACACCATCCAGTTGGATATCAACGATCCGCAGCAGATCAAGGCGGTCGCCGGGGAAGTCATTCGCCGCCATCCGTCGCTGAACGTGGTCATCAACAACGCCGGCATCATGCCCTTCGACAATCCTGGCTCCGGTGACTACGACGATGAGCAGGCCGTAGGCCTCCTGCAAACCAACCTGCTCGGCCCGGTGCGGATCAGCGCGGCGTTCGTCGAGCATCTCAAGCGCCAGCCCGAGGCGTACATCATCAACAACAGTTCGGTACTGGCCTACCTGCCACTGGCGGCCACGGCCCTGTACTCGGCGACCAAGGCCGCGATCCACTCCTACTCGCTGTCGCAACGTTTCGCCCTGCGTGATACCAGCGTCAAGGTGCTGGAAATCGCGCCGCCGTGGGTGGACACCGACCTGATCCACAAGAGCGGCGACGAGCGCGCCATGCCGCTGGACGAGTTCATCCGCGAAACCCTGGTCAAGCTCGAAACCGCGACCACCGAAGTGCTGGTGGACCGGGTCGTGCCGCTGCGTGCCAACCAGGGCCAGGGCGAGCATGAGCTGATCCACCAGTTCAACCTGTCGCTGGTCGACAACCCGATTCCTGTCGCCTGAGTGGGTGGGCACCTGCGGTGTTCCGGCAGGTGCCCCAGCATTTTCAATGAAACATTGAAGGTCTTGCCCCGATCGGGCGGTTTTTCCGATTGAGCGGCACGGATAGCCTGACACCACTCCCATTCTGTCGGTGCCAACCTCTGATGAGGTGGCGGGCTCCCGGCAGTGTCAGTTCGAAGTCCAGGAAATCGAAAATGAAAACCCTCTTCAAGGTTGCAAGCCTCGCGCTGGCCATTTCCGCCAGCGCTTTCTCTTTCGCCGAGCAGGCCGCCACGCCGGCCGGCAAGGCCGCTCTCGAACAGGTCTACGCGTTCGACGGCGCCATGCCGACGGGGGTGACGGTGAGCGAAACCGGAAGGATTTTCGTCAACTTCCCGCGCTGGGGTGATAACGTCGAATTCACCGTTGCGGAAATCGTCGACGGCAAGCTGGTCGCCTACCCGAACCGGTCGATCAATACCGCCGATCCCAAGGACCCCGCCGCCGGCTTCATCAGCGTGCAGAGCGTGGTCGCCGATGGCCGTGGCCGGCTCTGGGTGCTCGACACCGCCGCTCCCGGGTTTTCCCGACCCAGGGCCGGGGGCGCCAAGCTGGTGGCGATCGACCTGGCCTCGAACAAGGTGGTGAAGACGCTGGTGTTCCCCGCCAGCGTCATCCTGCCGAGTACCTACGTCAACGATGTGCGCTTCGACTTCCGCGTCGGCCAGGCCGGTGTCGCCTATGTGACCGACTCTTCCGTCAGCGGTCCCGGCGGGATCATCGTGGTCGACCTTGCCACTGGCAACGCCAGCCGGCGCCTGAGCGGTGCGAAGTCGACTTCGGTCGACCCGTCCTTCGTCCCGGTGATCGAGGGCAAGCCGGCACTGATCACCCGTGACGCCCAGGGGGGGAACAGCTTCCTCAAGGTCGCCTCCGACGGCATTGCCCTGTCGAGCGATGGCCAGACCCTGTACTTCTGCCCGCTGTCGAGCCGGCACCTCTATTCGATTTCGACCGCGTTGCTGCGCGACGCCAGCGTGAGCGAGGCCGAATTGGAGAAGGCGGTCGTCGACCTGGGGGAAAAGGGCGCCTCGGACGGCCTCGAGGCGGACGCCAACGGTTCGGTGTATGCCGGCGACTACGAACACGACGCTATCCGCCAGCGCCTACCCGACGGGCGCTGGCAGACCATCGTCCAGGACCCGCGGGCGCAGTGGCCGGACACCCTGTCGATCGGGCCGGACGGCTATCTTTACTTCACCGCGAACCAGTTGCACCGCTCGCCCGGTTTCCATGATGGGCAGGACAAGCGGGAAAAACCCTACCGGCTGATGCGGGTGCGGATCGACGCCAAGCCGGCGGCGACCCACTGAGGGCACTGAAGGCCGCTAGTGCCCGGCCGGCAATAGAAACCGCGCCACCAGCGGCAGGTGATCGGAGATCTTCAGCGTATCGTCCTGGCGCACCTGTGCCTGCACCCGGCGCATCTTCGCGCTGTAGAAGAAGTAGTCCAGCGTGCGGTCCGGGCCGCTGATGGCGGGGTTGTTCGGATAGAAGGTCAGCCACTGCTCGCGGTCGATCCCGCTGGCTTCATTGTTGCTCGGGATCATCGGGTACTTGTCCCACAGCACGTGCAGTTCGCTGTCCGCCGAATAGCCGCCGCGCAACTGCGCCGGCAGGCGCAGATACTGGCCCAGGGGCAGCAGGTTGAAATCGCCGCCGATCAGCCAGGGCGTGCCCTGGCTTTCGAGCTTGTCCAGCAGATGGGTGGTCGCCTGCACCTGGCGCAACTGGGTATCGTTCTGGGCAAAGGGCGCCAGCTGGGTGTTGATCACCGCCAGTTGATCGCCATTGCTCATCGGCAGGTAGTTGAGCAGCAGTGCCGGGCGGGGCTGGAACTGGCGGGCGATCAGGTTGGCCGGGCCGAGGGGCAGTTGCAGGCGCTCGGCATGTTCGACCTGGTAGCGGCTGAGAATCGCCAGCTTGCGGCCGACGCTGCCGAGGATATGCCAGTTGGGCACGAAATCGGCTTTCCAGTCGAAGGCCTGCGTGCTGCACGGGTAGAGGTCGGCGACCCGTTCCTGGAGCAGTTTGAGCTGATCCTGATAGGCGCTGGCCTTGGCGTTGTCGTCCACTTCCTGCAACAGCACGAGGTCCGGCTGCTCATCACGAATCACCCGCGAGACTTCATCGAGGCTGAAGGCCATGTCGGCCTGCGTCGGGCGTTCATCCTTGCCGTTGCCGTCGGCCGTTTCGTACCAGAACACGTAGCGCTTGCCGGCCAGGTACTGGACGTTCCAGGTCATCACCTTGAGCGCCTGGCCGGCGACCAGCACCGGCGCCTGGGCGGTGCAACTGACGGGCAGGGTTTCCTTGTCGGCGGGGCGCCAGGTCAGGCTGTAGAGGGCGAGGCCGAGCAGGGCGGCGATCAGGACGAGGCTCAGAACGGTGTAACGTAATAAACGGGTCATGGGCGCGGCTTATGACGTTGCAGTTGATGTGGGAGCATACCCGACAGCCTTGTCAGCGGTTAACCCCGCTCCCTGAGGGCTGTCCGGTCAGTCCCGGCCAGGCTTTTCGCTGATCAGCATATACAAACGGAAGAGCACGACGCTGGTGAACAGTTGTAAAAAACTGTGGGCGCTGTCGATGACCAGCGTCAGCAGCGGGTTCTGCGGCTCCGGGTAGAGGTTGGCGGTGATCCCCTTGAGTATCCACAGCGGCGCCATGACGCAGAGGATGCAGGTGAAGATCAGCCAGAAATGCCCGCGGCTGAGATTGAAGCTCTCCTTCATCGCCCGCAGGGGCTCGCTCCTGTTCAGCACCAGCCGGTATTCGGCGAAAGCCAGGACCACGGTCAGCCAGATGCCGGGCAGGAAATACAACGACAGACCCAGCACGGTCGCCACGGTGGTGGTCGCCGCCAGCAGGGCCATGCGCGGCCACAGGCTCAGGGCTGCGGCCAGCAGCACGCGGTTGGCGGGTGCTTCTGCGCGGGTGCGGGCATCGAGGAACAGGATCAGCGCCGCAGTGTACAGCGGGTACACCACCAGCCCGGCCAGCAGGTCGTAGGTGGCTGGGGCGTCGGGGCCGATGGCATTATCCAGCAGGTGCTGGAGCACGGTTTCGAGCACCACCAGGGGCAGGCACAACTTGGCGATCCGGCCCAGGTTGCGGCGGAAGAAATACAGGGAGTCGCGTAGTACGGTGAACGGAGTCATGGGATCGCTATCAAGGTCAAAGCAAGGCGCCACTTTAACCGATGCGGCTGGCCGACACTCAAATGTAAACGTTGCGTAAGGATCATTGAAACTTCCTGCAACAACCCCATAACTGATGCACGTCCCTGCCAGCGTTGGCCCGGACGACCGATTTCTACCCGGCAATCTGATGAGGTCGCCATGAATAGCGAAGAGCAAACCCTGATCGATGGACTGTTTTCACGGTTGCAACAAGCCGAAAAGGATTCAGCCCCGCGTGACGCCCAGGCCGAGGCGCGGATCAAGGAGCATCTGACGCGCCAGCCGGCTGCGCCGTACTACATGACTCAATCGATCCTGGTGCAGGAGCACGCGATCAAGAGTCTCGACGAGCAGAACAAGCAATTGCAGGCTCAACTCCAGCAACTCCAGGCTGAACTGCAGCAGGCCCGCTCCCAGGGCGCGGCACCGGCGCAGAGCAGCGGCGGGTTCCTGTCGAGCCTCTTCGGCGGTGGCAATCGCGAAGCGGCCCCGGCTCCGGCCCCTGCCAGCTCGGGTGGCGGTTGGCGTGAGCCGGCGCGGCCAGCTTTCAACGCCCAGCCGCAGCAGAGCTACAACCCTCCACCCAGCTACGCACCACAGCAGGCGGCTCCGGCCGCGCCAATCGGCAGCGGCTTCCTCGGTGGCGCGCTGAAAACCGCCGCGGGCGTGGCCGGTGGCGTGATGTTGGCCGAAGGCATCAGCAGCCTGTTCCACCACAACCAGCAACAGCCGCAGATCATCGAGGAAATCATCGAGCCCGCGCCGATGAGCAACAACGATGGCTGGGGCAATGGTGGCGGTTGGGGCGACGAGCAGCGCATGGCCAACAACGACGCCTGGGGCAATAACGACCAGGGCGGTTTCCTCGATAGCGACTACAGCGACGACAGCTCCTTCTCTGACGACGACTCCTACGTCTGATCCCTCGCAATCCGGGGCGCCAGGGTGCCCCGGACTACCCTTATCCCCCTACGGAAGGCCGTCTTCCCGGCCATTCGCGGACGAAGCGCAGGTGGCGATTGTTCGCGGAATCTTGCCCCATGCTGGCATACTGGGCGTCTGCTCGCTTTCGAGTGTCCGTCAGCCCGCCAGTGCGCGTCTGCGCCATGAGGATTCGCGGTGAAGAAAATCGCTGTGTTCGCCGATGTGCAGAACCTCTATTACACCGTCCGCCAGGCCTATGGTTGCCATTTCAACTATGCCGCCCTGTGGGCCGATATCAGCCGGCGTGGGGAAATCGTCGAGGCCTATGCCTATGCGATCGACCGCGGCGACAGCAAGCAGCAGCAATTCCAGCAGATCCTGCGCAACCTGGGCTTCACGGTGAAACTCAAGCCGTACATCCAGCGCAGCGACGGTTCGGCCAAGGGCGACTGGGACGTGGGCATCACCCTCGACATCATGGATGCGGCACCGAATGTCGATGAAGTGGTGCTGGCTTCCGGCGATGGCGACTTCGACCTGCTGCTCGAACGCATCATCGCCAGGCACGGGGTCGACGCGGTGGCCTATGGTGTGCCAGGGCTGACCGCCAACTCGCTGATTCGCGCAGCGAGCCGCTACGTGCCGATCGAAGGTGCGTTGCTGCTGAAAAACTGAACAACCGATTATTGAAAGGGCAGGGCTTTTGGAACGTATTGCGGTCATCGACTTTGAAACCACCGGGATCTCGCCGAGCAGCAGTTGCCGGGCGACGGAAATCGCCGTGGTCATCCTGGAAGAAGGGCGCATCGTCGACCGTTACCAGAGCCTGATGAATGCCGGTGTGCGAGTGCCAGCGTTCATCGAACAACTGACCGGCATCAGCAACGCCATGCTGCGCACGGCGCCATCGGCCGAGCAGGTGATGAACGAGGTCAACCAGTTCGTCGGCGTCACGCCGCTGCTGGCGCACAATGCGGCGTTCGACCAGAAGTTCTGGGACTACGAGCTGTCGCGGATCAAGCGCACCCGCCTGCAGAACTTTGCCTGCTCACTGCTGCTGGCGCGCCGCCTGATGCCGGCGGCGCCGAACCACAAGCTCGGTACCCTGACCACCTATGCACAGTTGCCCAATACCGGGAAGGCGCACCGGGCCATGGCCGATGCCGAGATGGCGGCGAACCTGCTGGCGCATATGGTTGGGGAATTGCGTGACAAGCACGGGCTACGGGAGTTGTCCCATGACCTGTTGTGCAAGCTGCAGAAAGTGCCGGCGGCGAAGGTGGGGGAGCAGTTGAAGCGGTATCGGGGTGTCTGAGACCGCCGGTCAGGTACGTTTCCTGGCCTGCTCATACACGGCGCTGCGCTCTCGTTTGCCTATCGCCAGTACGACAACGACGATACGTTCATCTTCGACACGATAGACGAGTCGGTACCCTGCTGCGCGCAACTTGATCTTGTAGCAGTCCTTGAGCCCATGCAGTGCATCACTTTGCACGCGTGGTGCATGCCGACGTTCTTCCAGTTTGTGCAGCAATTGCAACCGAAGAGCCGCGTCCAGGCTACGCAGCTCCTTTAAGGCCTTGAGATCCCATTCAACACGGTATTCAGCGCCCATCTTCGAGATCGGCCTGAGCTTCAGCAATCAAATCGTCCAAGGAGATCTTTACCGGCGTTTCATTGGCTTCGATGCGCTCTCTGGCCAATTGAGCCAGTTCCAGGTCATCCAGTCGCTCCATCAGTGCTTCGAACACCTCGGCAGGCACCATGTAACCCATGACACGGTTATGGTTGAGCACGGCCACAGGCTCTCCTCCTGCGCCAGTCAACACGGCGGACGGATTCTTCTTGAGCTCGGAGACGCTGACAACCATCTTGCTCAAAACGCTTTGCATAATAAAGACTCCTTGATCGGTCTTTATTTTGGTCTTTATTTCGCAGCCAATCAATGCTCGTACCCCACCGTCAGTCGTCTGCAGAAGTCGGGATGGTATTAGGGATTTTGCGGGGTTGCATGGCGCATGCGGCTGTCCTGTAGCTTTTCAGAAATGTCGTACTTCGCGCCCGTGATGTCGGGCGGTTGATGGGCATCGAGTGGCACGAGCGCAAGGCGGTCAAGCTCGATCCGGATCAGCGCCGTCCCCTGAACCTGCAGGGCAACGGCGGCCCCGAGGAACATCTGATGCTCAGCGAGCCGGGTGTCTACGCGATGGGGTCGAAGTCGCCCTGAAATCGGTACGCGCGGGCGCTCTGGCAGAACGCAATCGACGTTCTCGTGGTCATTCATCGCAAATGACGGGGCTGCTCAGCCCTTGGTCTTTCCATTCATGTCCAGATGCCCCAACGGCACCCGTGGCTCGATGGCGCTGGACAGCACGACCGAGGTCTTGCTGAGGCCGAACTGGGCCACCCGGTTGATCAGGTCCTCCAGCTCGCCCATCGAGCCCACCGCCGCCTGCATGATCACGCAAGGGTCGCCCGTGACCCGATGGCATTCGGTGATCTGCGGGATCTGCGCCAGATCGTCGTAGATCTGCTGCTTGCCATGCTGGTTCATCCGTAACTCGATCACGCAGCGGATCGGCAGGCCGAGCTTGTCCAGGTCGACCTTGGCCTGGTAGCCGGTGATCACGCCGCTGCTCTCCAGCTTCGAGACCCGCTCGGCCACCGCCGGGGCCGACAGGTTGACCTTGCGCGCCAGTTCGGCGAACGAGGCGCGGCCGTTTTCCAGCAAAGCACCGAGGATCAAACGGTCGTATTTATCCATCTGCAGGGTCTCCGCAAGGCCGACTTTCGAAATCACGGTTTATACCCGTGATATCCATGATTTAGAAAGTGTACCGGCGTGATTACGCGGTTTTGTAACTTATTATTTAGCGAAGGCCTTTCTAGAATAGCCTTCCCTTGTCCTGCCCAGAGCCTCCCATGCCTGCCCCTCGCCGCTTTCCGCTACCGTTGATCGGTGCCTTTTTCGCGCTGTATTTCATCTGGGGATCGACCTATCTGGCGATCCGCATTGGCGTCGAGTCCTGGCCGCCGCTGATGATGGCCGGGATCCGTTTCGTGATCGCCGGTGCCCTGATGTATGCCTACCAGCGCTGGCGCGGGGTGCCGGCGCCGACCTGGCAGCAGTGGAAGGCCGCCGCGGTGATCGGCGTGTTGCTGCTGACCTTCGGCAACGGTGCGGTGACCCTGGCCGAGCATATCGGCGTGGCCTCGGGGATTGCCGCGCTGACGGTCGCCACCGTGCCGTTGTTCACCCTGCTGTGCGGCTACTTCTGGGGGGGCCGCGCCACCCGTCTCGAATGGGCCGGCATCGTCCTCGGGCTGATCGGTATCGCTCTGCTCAACATGGGCTCCAACCTGCAGGGCAGCCCATTGGGTGCGGGCCTGATCCTGCTGGCGGCCGCCACCTGGTCCTTCGGTTCGGTGTGGAGCAAGCACCTGCCACTGCCGCCCGGCGGCATGGCCAGCGCGGCGGAGATGCTGGTGGCCGGCGTGGTGCTGCTGCTGGCCAGCTTTGCCCGCGGCGAGCGCCTGGCCCACATGCCCTCCGTCGAAGGCTGGGTGGTCATGGCCTACCTGGTGTTCTTCGGCTCGATCATCGCCTTCAACGCCTACATGTACCTGCTGAAGAATGTCCGTCCGGCGGCGGCCACCAGCTATGCCTACGTCAACCCGGCGGTGGCGGTGCTGCTGGGCATCCTGTTCGCCGACGAGCACATCGGCTGGCACGAATGCCTGGCCATGGCGGTGATCATCAGTGCCGTGGTGCTGATCGGTTTGCCGCAGTGGCGCAAGCCGAAAGGGGCCTGACAGGTTAAACTGCCGCGCATGGCTTCTTGCGCTGACTCTTTTCCTACGGTGCTCTTTTTTATGGTACTTGCATGACATTCGCCACTCTCGGCCTGATCGAACCCCTGACCCGGGCCCTGGACACTCTTGGCTACAAGGAGCCGACGCCGGTCCAGGCCCAGGCCATTCCCGCCGTGCTGGCCGGCCGCGACCTGATGGCCGCGGCCCAGACCGGTACCGGCAAGACCGCCGGTTTCGCCCTGCCACTGCTGCAACTGCTGGCCATGGAGGGCCCCAAGGTCGCCGCCAACTCGCTGCGCGCGCTGATCCTGGTGCCGACCCGCGAACTGGCCGAGCAGGTCCACGAAAGCGTTCGCCAGTACGCCGAGCACCTGCCGCTGAGTACCTACGCGGTATACGGTGGGGTCAGCATCAACCCGCAGATGATGAAGCTGCGCCGCGGCGTCGACCTGCTGGTGGCGACTCCGGGCCGCCTGCTCGATCTGTTCCGCCAGAACGCCATCAAGTTCAACCAGCTGCAGACCCTGGTGCTCGACGAGGCCGACCGCATGCTCGACCTGGGTTTCCAGGAAGAGCTGGGCAACATCTACCGGGCCTTGCCGAAGAAGCGCCAGACCCTGCTGTTCTCGGCGACCTTCTCCGACGCCATCCGCCTGCTCGCCGGGCAGACGCTGAACAATCCGCTGAGCATCGAGGTCAGCCCGCGCAACGTGGCGGCCAGCACTGTCAAGCAGTGGGTGGTGACGGTCGACAAGAAGCGCAAGTCGGAACTGTTCGTGCACCTGCTGCGCAAGAACAAGTGGAAGCAGGTGCTGGTGTTCGCCAAGACCCGCAACGGCGTCGACCAACTGGTGGAAAAGCTCCAGGGACTGGGCGTGAGTGCCGACGGCATCCATGGCGACCGGCCGCAGGCGACCCGGCAACGGGCGCTGGACAGCTTCAAGCAGGGCGAAGTGCAGATTCTGGTGGCGACCGACGTCGCGGCCCGTGGCCTGGATATCGAGGACCTGCCGCTGGTGGTCAACCTGGACCTGCCGATCGTCGCCGAGGACTACGTGCACCGGATCGGTCGCACCGGTCGTGCCGGTTCCACCGGCGAGGCGATTTCCCTGGTGTGTGCCGATGAAGTGAACCTGTTGTCGGCGATCGAGACATTGACCCGCCAGACCCTCAAGCGGCAGGACGAGGCCGGTTTCGAGCCGGATCACCGGGTGCCGCAGACCGACGGGGCCGGTAACGTGGTGAAGAAACCGAAGAAGCCGAAGAAACCCAAGGAATCGGGCGGTGGCAAGCGCAACCTGGGGCGCTGGGTGGACAGTGGCGAGAAACCGGAGGACGTGGCGCCGCCGGTCAAACCGGTGCGCAAGGTGCCGGCGTTCAATACCGGGCCGCGCAAGCGCAAGCCCTGAACCTGATCTTCCGATCGTTCCGACGCTCCGCGTGGGAACGCCTCTCTGGACGCTCGGCGTCCGTTCTTGCAATTCTGTAGGAGCGTGGCTTGCCCGCGAAGCTATTGCTTATTGGGGCACGCCTTCGCGGGCAAGCGCTCCTACAGATGCCGTGTTGGCTGGCGCCGCAGCCACTCCAGGATACCTTTCCCCGCCACGCGCCCACTGGCAAAGCAGGCGGTCAGCAGGTAGCCGCCGGTCGGCGCTTCCCAGTCGAGCATCTCGCCGGCGCAGAACACCCCCGGCAAGGCCTTGAGCATCAGGTGCTCGTCCATCGCCTCGAACGTCACGCCGCCAGCACTGCTGATGGCCTCGTCCAGCGGGCGGGGCGCTACCAACTTCAATGGCAGGGCCTTTATCGCGTTTGCCAGCTGCTCGGGGTCGCCGAAGCAGGCAGCATTCGTCAGCTCGCGCAACAACGCCGCCTTGACCCCGTCGATGCCGACCTGGCTGTGCAGATGCTTGGCCATCGAGCGTGAGCCCCTTGGCTTGGCCAGCGCCGTGCGCAGTTGTTCACGGGTCTTGCCGGGCAGCAGGTCGATCTCGATGACGGCCGAGCCTTGCTGGTTGATCTGCTCACGGATTCCGGCGGACAAGGCATAGATCAAGCTGCCTTCGATCCCGTTGGCCGTGATCACGCACTCGCCGAGGCGCAGGGCATTGTGCTGCAGGCCGATGGCGACGTTCTTCAGCGGGGCGCCGGCGAACTTGTCCTTCAGCAACTGGCTCCAGGCCTCGACCTCGAAGCCGCAGTTGCTCGGTTGCAACGGCGCAACCCCGACCGCATGCTGTGCCAACAGCGGCAGCCAGGCACCGTCGGAGCCCAGCCGGGCCCAACTGCCGCCACCGAGGGCCAGCAAGGTCACCTCGGCGTTGACCAGCCTTTCGCCGTCCGGGCTGTGGATAACCAGCTTGCCTTCCTGCCAGCCGGTCCAGCGATGGCGGGTGTGGATAAGCACCCCGGCCTCGCGCAGACGCTTGAGCCAGGCGCGCAACAGCGGTGCGGCCTTCATGTCGCTGGGGAACACCCGGCCGGAGGTGCCGACGAAGGTGGTTATCCCCAGGCCGTGAATCCACTCGCGCAGTTCATCCGCGCCGAACGCCCGCAGCATCGGCGCGATCTGCGGTGCACGTTCGGCGTAGCGCGAGAGAAAGGCCGGGTAGGGCTCGGAATGAGTGATGTTCATGCCGCCGACGCCGGCCAGCAGGAACTTGCGTCCGACCGAGGGCATGCCGTCGTACAGGTCGACCTGGATACCCGCCTGGCTCAGGACCTCGGCGGCCATCAGGCCGGCGGGGCCACCGCCGATGATGGCGACGCGGGAAGGGGTATCGGGGGCTGGACGGGTCATGGCGGGCTGCGAATCGGCTGGATGAGGGCGCGTATTCTACGTTTTTCCACAGCCTTGTGTGGGGTGGGCGGTGCGGGGCTTGCCCGCGAATAGGCCCTCCTGTCTTGCACACTTCCATCGAACCGGCACGGCATCGGCATGTGTACGAAAAACATACAGCCACCTGTGAGCCTTGCTCTGCAAGGCCTGTGCAGCCTTTCACGCAGGTTATCCACAGGCGGTTCCACAGGCATTGTGGGTAAGCCTGCACAACTCAATGACAGCCTGATGACGTCCAGACCCGCTGTGCACTGTGATGCAGGATGCCGTGGCGGCGGGCCAGGGCCTGGCGGTCCTTGCTGTAGCCGCCGCCGATCACCCCGACCACCGGGATGTCACGGCCCAGGCAGTGGCGCAGGACCTTTTCGTCGCGGGCCGCGACGCCTTCGTCGGTCAACTGCAGGTAGCCGAGGGCATCGTCCTTGTGCACGTCGACACCGGCGTCATACAGCACCAGGTCCGGCTGATACAGCGGCAGCAGATAGTTCAGCGCATCGTCCACCACCCGCAGGTAGTCGGCATCGCCCATGCCCATGGGCAGGGGGATGTCCCAGTCACTGTGGGCCTTGCGCGCCGGGAAGTTTTTCTCGCAATGCAGGGAAACCGTAATGGCTTCGGGAGTGTCTTCAAGGATGCGGGCGGTGCCGTCGCCCTGGTGCACGTCGCAGTCGAAGATCAGCACCCGGTCCACGCGCCCGCTCTCGAGGAAATAGCGGCTGATCACCGCGAGGTCGTTGAAGATGCAGAAACCCGCCGGGTGGTCGTAGTGGGCATGATGGGTGCCGCCGGCCAGGTGGCAGGCCAGGCCATGTTCCAGGGCCTGTTCGGCGGCCAGCAGCGAGCCGCCGACCGCCCGCACGGTGCGCCGGGCCAGGGCTTCGTTCCAGGGCAGGCCGAGGCGGCGCTGGTCTTCACGGGACAGTTCGCCGGCCATGTAGCGTTCGATGTAGTCGCGGTCATGGGCCAGGGCGAGGATATCCACAGGGCAGATCTGCGGGCGCAGCAACGCCGGGTCGCTGGTCAGGCCGCTGTCCACCAGGTGATCGCGCAGCAGGCGGAACTTGTCCATGGGGAAACGATGCTCCGGCGGAAACTCGGGGCTGTAGTCGTCGTGATAGATCAGTGGCAACGGCATGGCGATTTCATGTAGGAATGAGTGAAGGATCTTATCAGCGCGATACACTTGCGGGCAGGAAACAGCGTGGCAAGGAAACCTGAAGGGGGGAATGATGGAGCCGATACTGGAACTTGAGAGTGCGCGCCTGCTGTTGCGCCAGTGGCGTGACGACGACTTGCCGGAATTTGCCCGGATGTGCGCCGATCCTCAAGTGATGCGCTATTTCCCGGTGACCTTGAGCCGCCTGGAAAGCGCCGCGCTGATCGGGCGCCTTCGCGGCCATTTCGCCGAGCACGGTTTTGGCCTGTGGGCCCTGGAGCGCAAGGACACCGGTGCGTTCATCGGCCTGACCGGGCTGGCCCATGTCAGCTTCGACGCCGACTTCACCCCGGCGGTGGAGATCGGCTGGCGCCTGGCCCATGAGCACTGGGGCCTGGGTTATGCCAGCGAGGCCGCCTGGACCGCCTTGCGCTGTGCGTTCGATCGCCTTGCGCTGGAGGAAGTGGTGGCCTTCACCACCGAAACCAATACCCCTTCGCAGAAGGTCATGCAGGCCATCGGCATGCACTACGATCCGTCGGCGGATTTCGAGCATCCCAAGCTGGCCGAGGACCATCCGTTGCGCAAGCACGTGCTGTACCGTATCAGCCGCGACCAGTGGCTGGAAACCCTGCACGGCTAGTGGCCTGTACGGTTGATTCGAATACTCAAATTCGGGCCCAGGGGTTTGCCAGGCAAGGCGCCATGACGAGTCGTAGCAGGGCTACGGCGAGGAATGGCAACGCTATCTGGCGAAGCCATGGGCTCGGAGCCGAGTATGCGAATTAGCCACACGGGCCACTAGGGCCCGGGGGCTGCAAACGCTGTATCATTTGCGGCATGAGCGCTGTCGTCGAACAGCGAATGACCTCGACCGCCGCAGCCAAGGCTGGGCGGCATTGCCCTGTGTGAGGAGCGTTTTGATGAGCCACGTGCTGGAAGACCTGGTCGACTTGCTGACCCTGGAATCTATCGAGGAAAACCTCTTTCGCGGGCGTAGCCAGGACCTCGGCTTTCGCCAGCTGTTCGGTGGCCAGGTGCTGGGCCAGTCCCTGTCGGCGGCGAGCCAGACCGTCGAGGACGCGCGGCACGTACACTCGCTGCACGGCTACTTCCTGCGCCCCGGCGATGCGGCGCTGCCGGTGGTGTATTCGGTCGACCGCGTGCGCGACGGCGGCAGCTTCAGCACCCGGCGCGTGACCGCGATCCAGAAGGGCCACCCGATCTTCACCTGCAGCGCGTCGTTCCAGTACGACGAAAAAGGCTTCGAGCACCAGAGCAGCATGCCGCAGGTGGTGGGGCCGGAGAACCTGCCGTCGGAGCTGGAAATCACCCGCCAGCGCGCCCATCTGATCCCCGAGCACATGCGCGACAAGCTGTTGTGCCCCAAACCGATCGAAGTGCGCCCGGTGACCGAGAAGGACCCCTACAACCCGCAGCCGGCCGATCCGATCAAGTATGTCTGGTTCCGCGCCGACGGCGCCCTGGCCGATATTCCGGCGCTGCACAAGTACCTGCTGGCCTACGCCTCGGACTTCGGCCTGCTGACCACCTCGATGCTGCCCCATGGCAAGTCGGTGTGGCAGAAGGACATGCAGGTCGCCAGCCTGGACCACGCGCTGTGGTTCCATGCCGACCTGCGCGCCGATGACTGGCTGCTGTACGCGATGGACAGCCCCTGGGCCGGCAACTCCCGCGGTTTCTCCCGTGGCAGCGTGTACAACCGCGCCGGCGTGCTGGTGGCGTCGGTGACCCAGGAAGGCCTGATCCGTCACCGCAAGGACTGGGCATGAGCCTGGCCGATGTGCGTCACTGGGTGTTCGACATGGACGGCACCCTGACCGTCGCCGTGCATGATTTCGCGGCGATTCGCGTGGCCCTGTCGATTCCGCCGCAAGACGACATTCTCACCCACCTGGCGGCGCTGCCGGCCGACGAGGCGGCGGCCAAGCATGCCTGGCTGCTGGAGCATGAGCGTGACCTGGCGCTGGGGTCCAGGCCGGCGGTGGGGGCGGTGGAACTGGTGCGCGAACTGGCCGGGCGCGGCTATCGCCTGGGCATCCTGACGCGCAATGCCCGCGAGCTGGCCCATGTCACCCTGGAAGCGATCGGTCTGGCCGACTGCTTCGCCATGGAGGATGTGCTGGGCCGCGACGACGCGCCACCCAAGCCGCACCCGGGCGGTCTGCTGAAACTGGCCGAGGCCTGGGACGTGGCGCCGGGCGAGATGGTGATGGTCGGCGACTACCGCTTCGACCTCGATTGCGGGCGGGCGGCGGGGACCCGGACGGTGCTGGTGAACCTGCCGGACAATCCCTGGCCGGAGCTGGCCGACTGGCATGCCGAGGATTGTGCGGTGTTGCAGCGGATGATTGGCAGGTCGTAGCGATTGCCACGAGGCTCAGCGCGGGAACAAGGCTTCCTGCCCCTGCGCAGAAGTGAACATCCGGTTGCCGTCATGCCCCACCCCCGGCACCTCCACCAACTTCTGAGCCAACCCCTGCGGATGCCGCTGCTGCAGATAGGCAAAGTAGTTGTGCCCGCGGACCAGCCGATACGCACCCTGGGCCTCGGCCGCACAGCTCCTGTCCAGCGCCGGATGGTTCGGGTTGATGTCTTTCTGCCCGAGCAGGTAGGTGACATCACGCTGTACGTAGGCCTGTTCCAGCTGGGCCGGTGATTGCCCGGTGACGTAAGCCGGCAGGTTCTGCAGGCCATACTTCCAGTCGTTGAAGCCCGGGCAGCCCGCCGGGTCGAAACCTTTCGCCGGCCGTTGTGCACTGAAATAGGCGTAGGACGACGGATTGGCGACCACATAACGCAGCCGGATACCGCTGCCGGCCAACTGTGCGTCGCCGTGCCCGACCAGTGCATAACGCTGGACCACCTGCCCACCGCCGGAGTGCCCGGCAATCACCACCTCGCGCAGTGCCGGGAATTTCTTGCGATTGCCCAGGCGCGCCAGGACTTCATCCAGCGCGGCATAGGAGCTCATGGCAGCGGGCCCGGTGGCGGGCTCACCGGCCATCCAGTCATTGTCGTGCCAACGCAACAGACGGTCGGGCAGGTGATTGCGCCGCACATCGCTCTCGTTGAGAAACTGCGGCGCGATGATCAGCGTGTTGCGCGCCTGGTCCGCCTGGGACGCGGCCGTTTCGGCGCTCTGCAGATAGGTCATGGCGTTGCGCAGGCGGCCGTGGACGATGATCAGCACCCGCTGCACATCCGGCATCGGCCCCTTCCAGTCGCGATTGAGGCCGACGCTCAATTCGCCGCCCGACAGTTTCAGGTGATCGGGGCTGACCTCCCTGACGCCATGCTCCGCCGCTCCCGCGCTGACACACAGCCCCAGCAACAGCGCCCCCTGCAGGAGCCGGCTTGCTGGCGATGGCGCCCGACCGGACGAGCGGGCAGCCAACTGGCGAAACACTCCGGTCAGCCAGCCACTGCCCCGTTCATTCACAAATTCTTTGCGGCAAAGGTATCGCATTGACTGAGTTGCCCCTGGGCAAAGCCGACCTTGAACCAGCGCACCCGCTGTGCGGAGGTGCCGTGGGTGAACGAGTCGGGGACTACGCGGCCCTGACCCTGTTGCTGCAGGCGATCATCACCGATTGCATTGGCGGCATTCAAGGCTTCTTCCACGTCGCCGGGTTCCAGCCAGTGCAGGCGCTGCTGGGCATGCCAGGCCCAGACCCCGGCCAGGCAGTCGGCCTGCAGTTCCTGGCGCACCAGCAGGCCGCCGTCGCCCTCCATCCGCCGACCCTGCTGGCGCGCCGCCTGGATCTTCGCCGACACACCGAGCAGCGTCTGCACGTGGTGGCCGACTTCGTGGGCGATCACGTAGGCCTGGGCAAAATCGCCGGCGGCCTTGAAGCGCTGGGACATTTCGCGGAAGAAATCCAGGTCCAGGTAGACCCGCTGGTCCGCCGGGCAGTAGAACGGTCCGGTGGCCGACGACGCCAGGCCGCAGGCCGAGTTGACCCGGCCGCGGAACAGCACCAGCGTCGGGTCGCGGTACTGGCGCCCCGCCTGCTGGAAGATCTGGCCCCAAGTGTCCTCGGTGTCGCCCAGAATCGCCCGGACGAAGTCCGCCTGTTCGTCATTGGCCGCAGGTGCCTGGCGCGTCTGCGTGGTGGTGGGTACCGAAGCCTGCTGGCCCAGCTGGCCACTGAGCTGTCCGAGGATCTGCATCGGGTCCTGGCCGGTCAACAGGCCGATACCGACGATCAGGACCACCGCCGTCAGGCTCAAACCCTTGCCGCCGCCGAAACGCAGGCCGCCGCCACCGGCATTGCTGTCGTCGCGAGCATCCACCACGTTGTCGCTGCGCCGTCCTTTTTTCCAGAGCATGTGGGAATCCTCCCGTCGTTGTGCCATTTGAGTGTCGTTGCCGTGACGCTTCACCGCCAGTCCGGTCGTCAGGCACTGGATTGCCGATTGAGTTCAGAAACCGCCACCCGCGCCGAATATCAGACACAATTGCCGCTGTCCCGATCCGTAGCCGGAGCCGCCGTCCCGTGAACATCGATAGTCGCATCAAATTCCGCCACCTCGTGTGCTTTCTCGAAATGGCCCGCCAGGGCAGCCTGGCACGGGCGGCGGATGTCATGGCGGTCAGCCAGCCGGCGATGTCGAAGACCCTGAAGGAGCTGGAGGAACTGCTGGAGACCCGCCTGTTCGTGCGCAGCAAGAGCGGTATCAGCCTGACCGAGGCCGGGGTGGCCTTTTTGCGTTATGCCGGGCCGTCGGTGCAGACCCTGCGCGAGGGCGTGCAGGTCTTGCGCGAAGGCGAGTATGCCGCCGGCGTGGTGCGGCTCGGGGTGCTGTCGACCGTGGAAAGCCTGCTGATCCCGGAAGTGGTGCGGCGCCTGCACGAGCGCCATCCCGCGCTGGTGGTCAGCGTGGTCACCGGACCGAGCGCCTATCTGCTCTCGCAGTTGCGGGTCGGCGATGTCGACCTGGTGGTCGGGCGAATGACCGACAGCCCGCAGATCCAGGGGCTGACCTTCGAGCACCTGTACAGCGAATCCATGACCCTGGTGGCCCGTCCCGATCATCCACTGTTGCAGGGCGCGCTGGATCGTGCGGCTGTGGAAAACTATCCGCTGGTGCTGCCGCTGGCGGGCACCACCATCCGCAAGTTCGCCGACAGCCTGTTCGTGCAGTGTGGTCTCAACCCCTCGCGGCAGCGCCTGGAAACCCTCTCGGTGGCGTTGAGCCGGCGCTATGTGCTGTCCAGCGCGGCACTCTGGCTGGCGCCGCTGGATGCGGTGCGCCTGGACCTGGCGCGGGGCGATTTGCGCGAGATCGACCTCGGGCAGCGTGAGCCGGGTGGTTCGGTGGGTATTTCCAGCAACGCCAGCCTGCCGCTGGCGCTGGCCGCGCAATGGGCGGTGGAGGTGCTGCGGGAGGTGGGGCAGGCCTATCGCGAAGGGCATTATCCATAACCATTTGGTTATGAAAGGGGCCCGGCTTTTCAATATTCAGCGGTTTCCTCTTGGGGCACGCTGCAACCGCGTGATTTGCAGTGTGTAGCGTGCAGCTACCTTTCCCGATAAAAACAACAGGAGACCGACATGTCTGAAGCAGACAGCAGTCGTTTTGTCATTCGTGACCGTAACTGGCACCCCAAGGCCCTGACCCCGGACTACAAGACTTCCATCGCCCGTTCCCCGCGCCAGGCGCTGGTGAGCATTCCGCAATCGATCAGCGAAAGCACCGGCCCGGACTTTTCCCATCTGAAGTTCGGCCGTTTCGATAACGACCTGCTGCTCAACTTCAATAACGGCGGCCTGCCGGTGGGCGAGCGCATCGTCCTCGCCGGGCGGGTCTGCGACCAGTACGGCAAGCCTATTCCCCATACCCTGGTGGAAATCTGGCAGGCCAACGCCGGCGGTCGCTACCGCCACAAGAACGACCGCTACCTGGCGCCCCTGGACCCGAACTTTGGCGGTGTCGGCCGGGCGCTCACCGACCGTGATGGCAACTACAGCTTCCGCACCATCAAGCCCGGGCCGTACCCCTGGCGCAATGGTCCGAACGACTGGCGCCCGGCGCATATCCATGTGTCGATCAGCGGCCCGTCGATCGCCACGCGCCTGATCACCCAGCTGTATTTCGAAGGCGACCCGCTGATCCCGATGTGCCCGATCGTCAAGTCGATCGCCAACCCCGAGGCGGTGCAGAGCCTGATCGCCCGCCTGGATATGGGCAATGCCAATCCGATGGATTGCCTGGCCTATCGCTTCGACATCGTGCTGCGCGGCCAGCGCAAGACCCACTTCGAAAACTGCTGAGGAGACCGACCATGCCTGTTCAACTGCTCATGGAAACCCCGTCCCAGACCGCCGGTCCCTACGTGCACATCGGCCTGGCGCTGGCCGCTGCCGGCAACCCGCCCCGTCCCGAGGAAATCTGGAACCGCATGGCCAAGCCCGAGGCGCCGGGCGAGCATATCCTGGTGTTCGGCAACGTCTATGACGGCAACGGCCACCTGGTGCGCGACTCCTTCCTGGAGTTCTGGCAGGCCAACCATGAGGGCGTCTACGACAGCGACTTCGACTCGGAGAAGGCCTTCAACAGCTTTGGCCGCACCGCGACCACCTTCGATGCCGGGGAGTGGACCCTGGAAACCATCAAGCCGGGCGTGGTGAACAACGCCGCCGGTGTCCCGATGGCGCCGCATATCAACGTCTCGCTGTTTGCCCGGGGGATCAACATCCACCTGCAGACCCGCCTGTATTTCTCCGATGAGGCCGAGGCCAACGGCAAATGCCCGGTGCTCAACCTGATCGAGCAGCCGCAGCGTCGCGAGACCCTGGTTGCCCAGCGCTGCGAGGTGAATGGACGAACGGCCTACCGGTTCGATATCCGTATCCAGGGTGAAGGCGAGACGGTGTTCTTCGACTTCTGACAAGACTGCGGGAGACGGCCGCCCGGCCGTCTCCCGCAGGTTTTGTGGCGTATGCGATATTTACATCCACATCCACACTGTAGGAGCAGGGCTTGCCCGCGAATAGGCCAGCAAGCCCTACCCATAACCCTCTGTTACGACGCGATCAGTCGTCCAGCTTCGGAATCTTGCGCGGGGCCATGAAGTACATCCAGGTCAGCGCCAGGAAGTACATGGCCGGAATCAGCGTGAACAACACCGCATAGTTGTTGTTCGTGGTGGTCAGGATGTAGCCCACCAACTGGGTCATGAACATCCCGCCGAGCGCCGCACACATGCCGCCAAAGCCGAACACCGTGCTCATCATGTGCTTGGGCGTGTAGTCCATCACCAGGCTCCAGATGTTCGCGGTCCAGGCCTGGTGCGCGCCGATGGCCAGGGAGATCGCCCCCACCGCCACCCACAGGTGACTGGAACCGGCCGCCAGCACCACGCCGATGATGCAGCAGGCGAACAGCAGCATCGATAGCAGCCGGGCGCGGATCGGGTCCATCCCGCGACCGATCAGGAACGACGACAGGATGCCGCCGCCGACACTGCCGAAGTCGGCGGTCAGGTAGATGATGATCAGCGGGATACCCATCTGCGTCACGCTGATGCCCAGGTTGTATTGCTGGTTGAGGAACGGCGGCAGCCAGTACAGGTAGAACCAGAACACCGGTGCGGTCAGCGAGTAGGCGAGGGCGAAGGCCCAGGTGCCACGCATGCGCAGGATCCGCGAGAACGGCACGCCGGGTTGTTCCGGCTCGGCTTCCTTCTGGATGTACGCCAGTTCCGAGGCTTTCACCGACGGGTGGTCTTCGGGGTTGAAGTACTTCAGGCCCCAGAACAGCAGCCAGACGGCACCCAGCGCGGCCATGCACAGGAAGGCGGCCTGCCAGCCCCAGACCTGCAGGACGATCGGCAGCAGCATCGGGGTGAACATCGCCCCGACGTTGGTCCCGGCGTTGAAGATGCCGGTGGCCACCGCCCGCTCGCCAGCGGGGAACCACAGCCGGGTGGTCTTCACGCAGGCCGGGTAGTTGGCGGCCTCGGTCAGGCCGAGGATGAAGCGGCAGATCATGAAGCCCGCGGCCGAGGTCGCCAGGCCGTGGGCACCGGTGGCCAGGCTCCACAGCAGTACGGCGCAGAAGAACACCCGCTTCACGCCGAGCCGGTCGATCAGTCGGCCCTGTAGGACGAAGCCGACGGCATAGCCGACCTGGAACCAGAAGTTGATGTTGGCGTAGTCCATCGCCGTCCAGCTCATCTCCTTGGCGAGGATGGGCTGCATGACGCCCAGGGCGGCCCGGTCGATGTAGTTCAGGGTGGTGGCGAAGAACACCAGGGCCAGCATGCCCCAGCGGGTCGAGCCGACGGCCATGGCGCCGCGAAGTTTGGCGGCGATGCCGCCGCGGGTGCTGCCCTGGGTCACAGGGGAGCTTTGTGAGGATGAAAGCATGAGCGATTACCCGTTTTTTTTGGAATTGTCTGGCTGGGTTTGCGGAACGTTTGAAGCACTGCCTTGGCCCGGATGATGGTGCGCAGCGGGCAAAAGACCGTCAATTCGCTGCGGACCATTGTGGTCGATAATCGCACACAAAACTAACCAGTTCGTACACTTTGATTGAAGTGGTGGCGTGCTGCATCAATAATCCGGTCACTTCCCGAGGTTCGACAATCCTCGGTTTCGGTCCGTGTCCACAATAAGAAGCCCACTGCCGGGAGTCGATTCATGCAGCGTTCCATAGCCACCGTGTCCCTGAGCGGCACCCTGCCGGAAAAACTCGATGCCATTGCCGCCGCCGGCTTCGATGGCGTGGAAATCTTCGAAAACGATCTGCTGTACTACGACGGCAGCCCGCGGGAAATCCGCCAGCGGTGCGCGGACCTGGGCATCGCCATCACCCTCTTCCAGCCGTTCCGCGATTTCGAAGGATGCCGCCGCGACCGCCTGGCGCGCAACCTGGAGCGGGCCGAGCGCAAGTTCGACCTGATGCAGGAACTGGGTACCGACCTGGTGCTGGTCTGCAGCAACGCCTCGGCCGACAGCCTGGGCGAGCGGCAGATCCTGGTCGATGACCTGCACCTGCTCGCCGAGCGCGCCGGTGCCCGTGGCCTGCGCATCGGCTATGAGGCCCTGGCCTGGGGCCGGCACGTCAACACCTACCAGCAGGTCTGGGACATCGTCCGTCAGGCCGATCACCCCAGCCTGGGGGTACTGCTCGACAGCTTCCACACCCTGTCGCTCAAGGGCGACCCGAGCGCCATCGCGCAGATTCCCGGCGACAAGATCTTCTTCGTGCAGATGGCCGACGCGCCGATCCTGGCGATGGATGTGCTGGAGTGGAGCCGGCATTTCCGCTGCTTCCCGGGGCAGGGCGAATTCGATCTGCCGGGATTCCTCGCGCCGATCATCAAGAGTGGTTACACCGGGCCGCTGTCCCTGGAAATCTTCAACGACGGTTTCCGCGCCGCGCCACCGCGGGCCAATGCCGCCGATGGCCTGCGCTCGTTGCTCTATCTGGAAGAGAAAACCCGCGAGCGGTTGGCCCGGGAGGCCGCGCCGGTGGCCCATCTCGACACGCTGTTCGCGCCGCCGCCGGTCAGTGAGAACGACGGTATCGAGTTCCTCGAGTTCGCCGTGGACGAAAGCCTCGGCGCCAAACTGACCCACTGGCTGGAGCGCCTGGGCTTCAGCAAGGCCGGGCAGCATCGCTCGAAAAGCGTCAGCCTGCTGCGCCAGGGCGATATCAACCTGATCCTCAACTCCGAACCCTATTCGTTTGCCCACAGCTTTTTCGAGGCCCATGGGCCGTCGTTGTGCGCCACGGCGATCCGGGTCAAGGACAGCGCCAGTGCCCTGGCCCGGGCGGTGGCCTACAAGGGCCAGCCCTATCGCGGCCTGGTCGGCCCCAACGAGCTGGAACTGGCCGCGGTGCGCGCGCCGGATGGCAGCCTGATCTACCTGGCCGACCAGGATACGGCCGGGCAGAAACTCTACGAAACCGACTTCCACCTGCTGCCCGTCGCACCGTCGCAGGCCGGCCTCAAGCGCATCGACCACATGGCCATGGCGCTGCCGGCCGACAGCCTCGACAGTTGGGTGCTGTTCTACAAGAGCCTGCTGGATTTCGAGGCCGACGACGAAGTGGTGCTGCCCGACCCCTACGGCCTGGTCAAGAGCCGGGCGCTGCGCAGCCGCTGCAGTTCGATCCGCCTGCCGCTGAACATCTCCGAAAACCGCAACACGGCGATTTCCCACGCGCTGTCGAGCTATCGCGGCTCCGGTGTGCACCATATCGCCTTCGATTGCGAGGACATCTTCGCCGAAGTCCGCCGGGCCAAGGAGGCCGGGGTACCGCTGCTGGATATCCCGCTCAACTACTACGACGACCTGGCGGCGCGTTTCGATTTCGACGACGAGTTCCTCAGCGAACTGGCCTACTACAACGTGCTGTATGACCGCGATGCCCAGGGCGGCGAGTTGTTCCACGTGTATACCGAGCCGTTCGAGGGGCGGTTCTTCTTCGAGATCCTGCAGCGCCGCAACGGTTATGCCGGCTACGGCGCGGCGAACGTCGCGGTGCGTCTGGCGGCGATGGCCAAATCCCGCAGCGGCGGGACCCGCCAGGCCCGGTTGTAGCGCTGGCTGAAGCAGGGAGGTGAATTGGCGGGTCTCCCTGCTTCCTTCTCGGTGGCACGCGGCCCATAATCGCCTCCATCCGCCGAGATGGCCGTGAGCCAGAGTGACCATGACTTCAGAACTATCCGCCACGGCTGACGCCTCCGTCGTCGTGCCGCGCAAGAGTCGCAAGAACAATCCCGAGAAGACCCGCGAGAACATCCTCCAGGAAGCCATCGTCGAGTTCGTCCAGCAGGGCCTGGCCGGTGCGCGCGTCGACGCGATCGCCGAGCGCACCCACACCTCGAAACGGATGATCTATTACTACTTCGGCAGCAAGGAACAGCTCTATGTCGAGGTGCTGGAAAAACTCTACGGTGACATCCGCAGCACCGAAAGCCGCCTGAACCTGACAGAACTGGAGCCGCGCGAAGCGATCCGGCGGATGGTCGAGTTCACCTTCGATCACCACGACCGCAACGTCGATTTCGTCCGTATCGTCAGCATCGAGAACATCCACAAGGGCGAGTACGTCAAGCAGTCGGGGGCGATTCGTTCGCTGAACGTCACCATCCTCACGGCGCTGGGCGAGATCCTCGAGCGTGGCGCACAGTCGGGGGTGTTCCGCCGTGGCCTGGACCCGCTGGACGTGCATATCCTGGTCAGCTCGTTCTGTTTCTACCGCGTATCCAACCGCCATACCCTCGGCGCGCTGTTTCCGATCGACCTGCCGAACGAAGAGGTCAAGGCGCGGCACCGGGAGATGATCTGCGAGGCGGTGTTGAGATATTTGCAGGCCTGAGGGCCCTGTCGGGCAGGGCTGGCGCTTTCTGAGGGCTGTCTCACAGTTTGACGATTCGTCACTGCACCTTCCTGCCCGGGTTCTGGTTACACTGCTGGCCATCGGACATTTCATTCACAAGGATGAGAAATGCTTTTCGGCCCTCAGTTCAGGATTCTGTCCTCGGATTTTTGGCGATCCCACGCACGCGGCTCGTTCGGCTGGCTGGCAATGGCGGCCCTTGGCGCGATGGGCCTGGTCGGCTGCGCTTCGCCGCCGTCGCCTTCGGCGACCGTCGAGCCGGGCGTGGAGATGGGCGACAGCTATGCCGAGGTGCTGGCGGTGGTCGGCCGCCACAACACGGTGACCAAGGCCGTCGAAGGCCAGGCCCTGCGCGCCGAGGGCTACTCGCCGATGTTCAAGGACTGCCGCAGCAAGTACTTCATCTTCCAGGGTGACAAGGGCTTGCAGCAGGTCCGCCTTGAACCTGCCCCGCACTTGTCTGTTAAGCGCAATTGTCGTCAACCCTGAGCATCATCTTCTAGTGGCCTGTGTGAATTAGCCACACAGGCCACTAGCGCATCCGTGCAGCGCTGGTCGCCTCCTGCGCCATTTGCAACTCTGCGCCATTAAGCCATTGCCCGTAGTAGTCCTTGAGTTCCTGTTCCCAACTGATCACTTCATCCAGCATCTGTTCGGCCTGTTCGCGGGACAGTGCGAAGTGTTCATGATGGCTGAGCAGGTTGTTACGGCTGATCCGGGTGCCTTCACGTCCCACGGCCATGGCCAGTGCCTGGGCCGGGCCTTCATCGAGGATCGGCAGTACGTCGTACATCGGAGAGAGGCGCCACTGGCCCCCGTCCAGATAATCGCGTGATTGCGCGGATGATCATCGCTGTTGCCGACCAGGGCGTTATAGCACATGCGTTTGAACAGCTCCTGCAGGTCCTCGTCGGGAACCCCACGGCGACGCATCTCATCGGCAACAGCAGCGTAGCGCCAGCCCTGTTGATTCACCCAGTCGGCATCGAGCAGGGTGAGGGCGCTGAGCATGGGGATGCGGTGGCCGCCTTCGATCAGTGGCGTGCGGTCGAAGCGTTCCAGCAACAGCGTGGAAGGGCTTTGAGCATGCAGTGCCGTCCTGGCGACATTCAGCCCCTTTGAGGCAGCGAAGGTCATGCAGGCGTACTCAATGGTAGGCAGGTCGTACTGGTCGAAGCGGTCGCGAGGCTTGGCCAGGATCAGCATGCCGTGGTCCTGCAGTGTGCGTTTAGGGCGGGCTCCGCCGAGGGAGGAACGTTGCTGGCGCAGGTTCAGGACTTCGATGGCTTCCTGGTCCAGTTGCCTGTCGTACACCGCTTCGCAGGCTTCGACAAATTTCGCCAGGCCCTTCAACGATGGTGCAACCTCACTGCCCAGGCCTGGAGCAGGCGAGGCGGACTTGCCGGCCATGAGGTTGCCAATACGGTCGTTGTTCGGTGATTTGAGCAGGAAATCCAGAGTTGTCAGTTCCTGGCCGTAGACTCGATGGAGCAGGCGTTCCCCCCAGCCGTCCGGCATGGCGTCGTTGATGAAGCCCGGAATACCGCGATTCTTGGTGATGCCGGAATAGGCTTCGGCGCGCAGTGGATAGTGGATCGGGTCGGGGACCCAGCCGTTACTGGCCACGTAGTCGGGGGCATACAGGAACTCGCCGACCTTGCCCTGCAGGGTCAGCCGGCCGAGGGTGATGGTTTCGCCTGTCTGCGGATGCTCCATGTAGATGTAGGCGCGAGACATCAGAAGTCCTCCATCCTGGGTTTGCGCAGGCGAACTCGTTTTGAAGAGAGGCTCGCGCGGGCGTCCTCTTTATGGGTCAGGTGCTTGGTGATTTGCGAGGACTGCTCTACCCCGTCCAGTGCGCCGAAAATCATCTCGTCGATGCCCAGCCGCCAGAGCACCAGCATGAAGGAGCGCAGCTCCACCAGTTCCGAACCATTTTCGATCTTGCGCAGGGTGTGTTCGGAGATGCCGAGGCTGGACCTGAAGTCTGACTGGCGCAGGCCCAGGTCGAGGCGCCTGGCCTTTATCAGAAGCCCGATTTTACTGAGGGTGTCGCTGCAACCGACAGGAAAGAACGCCTTCATAATACTCGCCATAGTGAGCCTTATATTGGATAAAGCTCACTATAGCATGTCTTATTTCACAATGATTCCATAGTAAGGCGCGTTTTAATACGCTTTAAGCAACTTAAGGCTCACTGAAACGAGCCTTATAAACTCTGGAAATGCTCCAGCATCCGCTGCGAATCCGCTGTCACGCCGCTGAACAGTTCGAACGCCTTGACCGCCTGGAACACCGCCATGGTCCCGCCATCCAGGGTGCGGCAGCCCAGGGCCCGGGCATTGCGCAGCAGTTCGGTTTCCAGCGGGAAGTAGACGATTTCCGCGACCCACAGTTCGGCTCGCAGCAGTTCCCGGGGCACCGGCATGCCGGGCAGCTTGGCCATGCCCATCGGCGTGGTGTTGACCAGGCCGTCGGCGGTTGCCATGGCCGTTGGCAGGTCGCTGTCGGCCCGGGCCCGGCCGGCGCCGAAGTGCTGGTTGAGGTTGTCCGCCAGGCTTTGGGCGCGCCCGGCGTCCACGTCGAAGATCGTCAACTGTTTCACGCCTTCGTCGAGCAGGGCGTGGGCAACCGCCGCGCCGGCCCCCCCGGCTCCCATCTGGACCACGCGGTTCACGGCGACGCCTTGCAGTCCCCGACGAAAACCTTCGGCGAAACCCAGGCAGTCGGTGTTGTGGCCGACCCGCTTGCCGTCCTTGAACACCACCGTGTTCACCGCGCCGATACCCCGGGCCTCGGGGGACAGTTCGTCGAGCAGCGGGATGATCGCCTGCTTGCAGGGGAAGGTGATGTTCAGGCCGGTGAAGGCCATGCGCTCGGCGGCCTGCAGCAGCTTGGGCAGGGCGTTGACGTCCAGTTGCAGCAGGTCCAGATCGATCAGCCGGTACAGGTAGCGGATGCCCTGGGCATCGCCCTCGCGCTCGTGCATGGCGGGGGTACGCGAGGCCTGGATGCCCGCACCGATCAGGCCCGCCAGTACGCCCTTGTGGGTGGTCGGGCTCATGGCTGCGCCCCCTTGAGCGTCTGGCTGAAATAGTCGAGCGCCAGGCGGTAGCCCTGGCTGCCGAAGCCGCACATCACCGCCTTGGCGATGGAGGAGACGAAGGAATGATGACGGAACGGTTCGCGGGCGTGGACGTTGGACAGGTGCACTTCGATCACCGGCAGCTCACTGGCCACCAGCGCATCGCGGATCGCCACCGAGGTGTGGGTCCAGGCGGCCGGGTTGATGATGATGCCGGCGCAGCGGCCGCGGGCCCCGTGGATCCAGTCGAGCAGCTCGCCCTCGTGATTGGTCTGGCGGAATTCCACGGTCAGGCCCAGTTCGGCTGCCGTGCGTCCGCACAGGGCGGAAAGGTCCGCCAGGGTTTCATGGCCGTAGGTCGCCGGCTCGCGGGTTCCCAGCAGGTTCAGGTTGGGGCCGTTGAGCACCAGCACGATAGGGGGCATGGGCAAGTCTCCAATTGTTGTTTTTGGCTTGGACCGCAAGATGATCGGGTCTGAGGAGGTAAAATGTACTAACTGGTTAATTCAGTCAAATGAACAACACAAGCCGTGGATGGCCGTCACTTTTTTCTGTTCGATCAGCGGACAGTATTGGGGGCACAGCGGCTGCGGGCTTTTAACCTTTGCAACGACGCACTTGACGCCTTTTCATCCAGGGAGAATACTCGGCAAAAATTCATATAGATGACTGGATAACTACAAAAATGAATTCACTCTCCAGCGACGAACGTCTCCCGCTCTATCAGCGCCTGCGCGACGAACTGGCCCGGCAGATCGCCAACAACCGCTGGCGCCCGGGTGAGGCGATCCCCACCGAGGCCGTGCTGGCCGGTGAATACCAACTGTCCATCGGCACCGTGCGCAAGGCCGTCGACAAGCTGGTGGAAGAGGGCGTGCTCGAACGCCACCAGGGGCGTGGCACTTTCATCCGCCGGCCGCAGTTCCAGTCTTCGCTGTTCCGCTTCTTCCGCTTCCAGAACCTGGCCGGCGAACGCCAGCTGCCGCAAAGCCGGATTCTCACCATCGATTCGCTGCCCGCGCCTTCGGCCGTCAGCCAGGCCCTGGGGCTGCCACCCGAGGCCGAGGTGATTCGCCTGGTCCGCCTGCGTCTGCTCGAAGGCACGCCGGTGCTGGCCGAGGAAATCTGGTTGCCCAAGGCGCCCTTCCAGGCGCTGCTGACGGTCGACCTCGACCAGCAGGGTCCGCTGCTCTATCCGATCTACGAAGCGCTTTGCGGCCAGGTCGTCGCCTGCGCCGAGGAGAGCCTGACCGCCGAAGCCGTCGGCGAAGTGCATGCCCGGCTGTTGCAGATCGAGCCTGACAGCCCGGTGGTGGTGATCGAGCGACTGGCGCGCGACTACGCCGGCCAGCCGCTGGAATGGCGCCGTTCCCGTGGCCATGCCAGCCACTTCCGCTACAGCGTCGAGATTCGCTGAGCCCTGCCTGGGCTCCCTGTTGGTCTACAAGGATAAGAAAATCATGTTCAGTTGGTACCGCGATATCACTTCGAGGGAGCGCAAGACGTTCTGGGCCTGCTTTGGCGGTTGGTCCCTGGATGCACTGGAAGTGCAAATGTTCGGCCTGGCGATTCCCGCGCTGATCGCCGCCTTCGCCCTGAGCAAGGGCGAGGCCGGGATGATCAGCGGCGTGACGCTGGTCACCTCGGCCATCGGCGGCTGGCTGGGGGGCACCCTGTCCGACCGGTATGGCCGGGTGCGGACCCTGCAGTGGATGATCCTCTGGTTCTCGCTGTTCACCTTCCTCTCGGCCTTCGTCACCGGCTTCAACCAGTTGCTGATCGTCAAGGCGCTGCAGGGCTTCGGTATCGGTGGCGAGTGGGCGGCGGGCGCGGTGCTGATGGCCGAGACCATCCAGTCGCGTTATCGCGGCAAGGTGATGGGCGCGGTGCAGAGTGCCTGGGCGGTTGGCTGGGGCGCGGCGGTCGGGGTGTTCACCCTGGTCTACACCTTCGTGCCGGAGGCCATGGCCTGGCGGGTGATGTTCCTGGTGGGCCTGTTGCCGGCGCTGCTGGTGATCTATGTGCGCCGCAGCGTGGTCGAGCCCGACGCCAGCCAGCGTCAGGCCAAGGTGCAGGGGCGCAGCCTGCTGGCGTCGATGGCGGCGATCTTTCGCCCCGAACTGCTGCGGGTCACGCTGCTGGGCGGTATTCTCGGCCTGGGTGCCCACGGTGGTTATCACGCCGTGATGACCTGGCTGCCGACCTTTCTCAAGACCGAGCGCAATCTTTCGGTACTGAGTTCCGGTGGCTACCTGGCGGTGATTATCGTCGCGTTCTGGCTCGGCTGCGTGGTCAGCGGGATGCTGCTGGATCGTATTGGCCGGCGCAAGAACATCATCCTCTTCGCCTTCTGCTGCGTGATCACCGTGCAGTGCTACCTGTTCCTGCCGTTGAGCAACGCGCAGATGCTGTTCCTCGGTTTCCCCCTGGGTTTCTTCGCCGCGGGTATTCCGGCCAGCCTGGGCTCGTTCTTCAATGAGCTGTATCCGGCGGATGTACGCGGGGCCGGTGTCGGCTTCTGCTACAACTTCGGCCGGGTGCTGTCGGCGGTGTTCCCGTTCATGGTCGGGCACATGAGCGAGTCGATGTCGCTCGGCTCGGCCATCGGCATCGATGCCGGCATCGCCTATGGCGTGGCGGTGCTGGCGGCGCTGCTGCTGCCGGAAACCCGTGGGCGCAATCTGCAGGACGTCACGCCGCAGGCGGAGTCCGGCAAGGGGGCGGGCCAGTTGTCCCATTGATTTCACCTTCTTCCCGCCCCGACCGGCTCCCACAGGGTGGAGGCGGGGTTCTTGAGTTCACAGATGAGTTCCATGTCCGAGATTTGCCCATTGCCCATCAGCGGCATCGATGCCCACGCCCATGTCTTCGAACGTGGACTGGGCCTGGCGACCGTGCGCCGCTACGCGCCGGATTATGACGCCAGCCTGGCCGACTACCTGGCGCGGCTGGAGGAAAACGGCCTGAGCCACGGCGTATTGGTGCAGCCGAGCTTCCTCGGGACCGATAACAGTTATCTGTTGGCCGCCTTGCAACAGGCCCCTGAACGGTTGCGCGGGGTGGTGGTGGTCGAGCGCGATATCGCCTTCGACGAGTTGCAGCGCATGGCTGCCCTTGGCGTCGCGGGTGTCCGTCTGAACCTGATGGGGCAGTCGCTACCGGATTTCACCGAGGCCGGCTGGCAGGCGTTTTTCCGGCACCTGCGGCAGTTGGACTGGCATGTCGAGTTGCATCGCCATCTTGAGGATATGCCGGGTCTGGTCCAGCCGTTGCTGGAGATGGGCTGCAAGGTGGTGGTCGACCACTTTGGCCGTCCCGATGCGCGCCTCGGTGTCGAACAGCCAGCCTTCGCCCGGTTGCTTGAGCTGGGCGAGAGCGGGCGCCTGTGGATCAAGGTATCGGGCATCTACCGGCTGGGTGGGACTGCGGCGCAGAACCTGCATTTCGCGGAGAAGGCCCTGTCGCTGATGCTACAGAGCCTGGGGCCGGACCGCCTGCTGTGGGGCAGCGACTGGCCGCATACCCAGCACGAACAGGCGGTGAGCTTCGCCAGCGAGTTCGATCGCCTGCGCCGCCTGGCCTGTGCGCCGCCGTTGCGCCAGCATCTGCTGTGCGATACGGCGGCGCAGTTGTTCGGTTTCGTTCGGGCCTAATGCGGACAGTATGCGCAGCGGCGTCGGTTGCTTTCGCGGGCAAGCCCGGCTCCTACAGTCCCTCGTCGTACATGTTCCTTGTCTAAGACACAGGCCTGTACGAGCCGGGCTTGCCCGCGAAAGCGCCCTGTCAGATGAAACCCAGGCCGGCTGACACCCCGTCAGCCGGCCCTCACCGGCTTCAGCGGCGGGTCAGCAGGACCCCGGATTCCATGTGGTGGGTCCACGGAAACTGGTCGAACAATGCACAACGCTCGATGCGATGGGTGTCGTGCAACTGCGCGATGTTCGCCGCCAGGGTCTGCGGATTGCAGGAGATGTACAGGATGTTGTCGAAACGCCGGGTCAGCTCGCAGGTGTCCGGGTCCATGCCGGCACGGGGCGGATCGACGAACACGCTGCCGAACGTGTAGCTCTTCAGATCGACACCCGCCAGGCGGCGGAACGGCCGCACCTCGTTCAGCGCCTCGGTCAGCTCCTCGGCCGACAGGCGCACCAGTGTAACGTTGCCCACGGCATTCTCGTCGAGGTTGCTCAGCGCGGCGTTGACCGAGGTCTTGCTGATCTCGGTGGCCAGCACCTTGCGTACCCGGGTCGCCAGCGGCAGGGTGAAGTTGCCGTTGCCGCAGTACAGTTCCAGCAGATCGTCCGAGCGCTCGCCGAGGGCGTCATAGGCCCAGTTGAGCATCTTCTGGTTCACCGTGCCGTTGGGTTGGGTGAAGGCGCCTTCCGGTTGCCGGTAGCTGAAGCGGCGCCCGGCGATCTCGAACTTCTCCACCACGTAGTCGTGGCCGATCACCACGCGCTTGCCCTTGGAGCGGCCGATGATGCTGACGCCGAGATCGGCCGCCAATTGTTCGGCGGCGCTCTGCCAGTGTTCGTCCAGCGGGCGGTGGTAGCACAGGGTGATCATTGCGTCGCCGGCCAGGGTGGTCAGGAATTCCACCTGGAACAGCTTGTGGCTCAGCGCGGCGCTGGCCTGCCAGGCCGACTTGAGCCGGGGCATCAGTTCGTTGATGCGCAGGCTGGCGATCGGGAATTCTTCGATCAGGATCGGCGTGCGCTTGTCGTCCTGGGCGAACATCGCGTAATGACGCTCGCCGGCTTCGCGCCACAGGCGGAACTCGGCGCGCAGGCGGAAGTGTTGCAGCGGCGAGTCGAAGACTTGCGGCTCGGGGGCATCGAACGGCGCCAGCAGGTCGCGCAGGCGCGCGACCTTGTCGTTGAGCTGGGCGGTGTAGGTCGAGGAATCGAAAGTCATGCGTTGAACCAACCCAACTTGATCACGAACAGAATCGACAGGATCACCAGGGCCGGGTTCAGCTCGCGGCCACGGCCGGACAGCAGCTTGACTGCGGTCCAGGCGATGAAGCCGAAGGCGATGCCGTTGGCGATCGAATAGGTGAAGGGCATGGCCAGGGCGGTGACCACCACGGGCGCGGCCTCGGTGATGTCTTCCCAGTTGATTTCCGCCAGGCCCGAGGTCATCAGTACGGCGACGAACAGCAGTGCCGGCGCGGTGGCGAAGGCCGGCACGCTACCGGCCAGCGGCGAGAAGAACAGCGCCAGCAGGAACAGGATGGCGACCACGATGGCGGTCAGGCCGGTGCGGCCGCCGGCGCTGACACCCGCGGCCGACTCGATGTAGCTGGTGGTGGTCGAGGTGCCCAGCAGCGAGCCGGCCATGGCGGCGGTGCTGTCGGCGATCAGCGCACGGCCCATTTTCGGCATGTGGCCATCCTTGCCCATCAGTCCGGCGCGCTTGGCGACGCCGATCAGGGTTCCGGAGTTGTCGAACAGGTCGACGAACAGGAAGGCGAAGATCACGCTGACCAGGCCGATGTCCAGGGCGCCCTTGATGTCCAGTTGCATGAAGGTCGGCGCCAGCGACGGCGGCGCCGAGGTGATGCCGGCGAACGGGCTGAAGCCCATCAGGATCGACACGGCGGTGACCCCGAGGATGCCGATCAATACGGCGCCACGGACTTTCAGTGCGTCCAGCGCGACGATCACGGCAAAGCCGAGCGTGGCGAGGATCGGTGCCGGCTGCTTGAGGTCGCCGAGGCCGACCATGGTCGCCGGGTTGCCGACCACGATGCCGGCGTTGTGCAGGGCGATCAGCGCCAGGAACAGGCCGATACCGGCGGCGATCGCCGAGCGCAGTGGCAGCGGGATGCTGTTGATGATCCATTCGCGGATGCGGAAGATCGACAGCAGGAAGAAGCACACCGCCGAGATGAACACCGCCCCCAGCGCCACTTGCCAGGTGTGGCCCATGTGCAGGACCACGGTGTAGGTGAAGAAGGCGTTCAGGCCCATGCCCGGCGCCAGGGCGATCGGGTAGTTGGCGATCAGGCCCATCACGGTCGAGCCGATGGCGGCGGCCAGGCAGGTCGCGACGAACACCGCGCCCTTGTCCATGCCGGTTTCGCCGAGAATGCTCGGGTTGACGAACAGGATGTAGGCCATGGCCAGGAAGGTCGTGACGCCCGCGAGAATCTCGGTGCGCACATTGGTATTGTGTGCCTTGAGTTGAAACAGCCTTTCCAGCATCTCTGCTCCCCAATGGCGCTTTCGGCGCCTCGAATGAATCGGTCCCGACAGCAAAGCACAGACGCTGATGGCCTGATGAAACTTGGCTGTGGGAAAAACCGCGCATCATACCAGCCGGACGGTGCAATAGGGACGGCTGTTTGGCCGCCCATTTCGCCGCGACTGTGCACGAACTACTCCGAAAACCGCGCGCTGAGGCATACTCTCGGCACGGAAAGAGGGAGGAAGTATGAAATCAGTCAGCAATTGCCGTGCCATGGGCCGGCTGCTCTGCGCCGGCCTACTCTCACTGGCGGCCATCGGGCCGTTGCAGGCGGCGCCGGCGGCGGCCTTGAAAGGCGTGGCTATCTACACAGTGGCGTCGCAGGGAATCATCGAGGATGTTTCTGACGGACGCCGGCGCACGCAGAATGCCCATCATGGGCCGAACATCACGGTGACGGTGGTGGAACTCGGCTATGGCCGGGCGCCCGGGGCCACGTTCAATGGCACCCCGATCAACTACAGCCAGCGCAACTCCCTGTGCGAGTTCAACAAACCGTTCGTGCCGTGCAGTGGTGGCGCGGTGGTCGGCTACAGCTACATCTACGACCTGGGGGACCTGCAGCAGGGCACCTTCAGCTTCAGCGACCGTTCGCTGACGATGCCGGTGCAGACGATGACGGCGACCATCGACATCAACTGATCGCCGTCTCCCGCCGCCTGGGCTTCAGGCGGTTTCGGCCTGGCGCTCGTGCATGCGGTCGCGGTTGGCCAGGGTCGGGAACAGTTTCATCCAGGTGCCGGTGACCAGCAGGGTACCGACCCCGCCCAGCACCACGGCGGGTACGGTGCCGAACCAGTGGGCGGTCAGCCCCGACTCGAATTCGCCCAACTGATTGGAGGCGCCGATGAACAGGCCGTTCACGGCGCTGACCCGGCCGCGCATCTCGTCGGGGGTTTCCAGTTGCACGAACGAGGCGCGGATCACCATGCTGATCATGTCCGCGGCGCCCAGCACCACCAGCACGGCCAGGGAGAACCAGAACGAGGTCGACAGGCCGAAGGCGATGGTGGCGACGCCGAACACGCCGACGGCGGTGAACATTACCCGGCCGACCTTGCGCTCCACGGGAAAGCGCGCCAGCCACAGCGACATCAGCAGGGCACCGACCGCCGGTGCCGAGCGCAGCAGGCCCAGGCCCCAGGCGCCGGTCAGCAGGATGTCCTTGGCGAACACCGGCAACAGTGCGGTCGCGCCGCCCAGCAGCACCGCGAACAGGTCCAGGGAGATGGCGCCGAGAATGTCCGGACGGCTGCGGATGAAACGGATGCCCGCCAGCAGCGAGTCGAGGGTGGCCTTGGCCTTGTTCAGCGGCGTCTGGCGTGCCGGGAGGTTGAGCATCAGCAGGCAGGAGACCCCATACAACGCCACCGTCGGCCCATAGACCCAGACACTGCCGAACGCATACAGCAGGCCGCCGATGGCCGGCGCGACGATGGTCGCCAGTTGCTGCGCCGACTGGGCGGCCGCCACGGCGCGAGGGAACAGCGTCGCCGGCACGATGGACGGCAGCAGCGCCTGGGTGGTGGGCATTTCGAAGGAGCGGGCGCCGCCGAGCAGGAACGCGAGGATGAAGATCATCTCGCGGCTGACCTGGTGGGTCAGGCTGCCGATCACCAGGCTCAGGGCGATCAGTGCCTGTACCGTCTGGCACAGGGCGGCGACCTTGCGCCGGTCGTAGCGGTCCGCGACATGTCCGGTGTGCAGCATGAACAGCACCCGTGGCGCGAACTCCACCAGCCCGACCAGCCCCAGGTCGAGCACGTTGCCGGTCAGTTGATAAAGGTTCCAGCCGATGGCCACGGTGAGCATCTGGAAACCGCTGGCGGTGAAGATGCGGGCCAGCCAGAACGCGAGGAAGGGGCGGTGATGACGCAGCAGCAAGGGTGTCTCGGTGGGCATCGGGAGGGCTCGCCTGAGCGGGATGAAAGGTGAAGATTATCATTGCGATGTAACAAAAGGTTACTGAGCTATTCATCTATTGTCTGTCTGGCCTTTTCCTGCGGCGAATTTTTGCGGATCAGTTGTCCTCTGCTCCTGAGACAACCTGTCGCGCGGCAACCGGCCACTCCACCCGTTCGTCGTAATGGGACTACTCTTTCAACGTTGGTTGATCCAGATCAATTGTCTTTTGGGCAGTGATCAGGGTCCGACTCCCTGCGTTGCGATGGGTTGAAAAAAAGAGAACGAAGCCAAATTCGCCGCACTCCATATTCGTGGGGGCAGTGGCTGGGCCTGTGGGTCGACAGCCGGTATTACCTGACAGAGGAAAGCTTATGTTCGGCTTAGAGGCACTAGATCTCGCCCGAATCCAGTTCGCATTCACCGTTTCCTTCCACATCCTGTTCCCGGCCATCACCATCGGCCTGGCGAGTTACCTGGCGGTGCTCGAAGGGCTGTGGCTGAAGACGCGCAACGACACCTACCGCGACCTTTACCATTTCTGGTCGAAAATCTTTGCCGTCAACTTCGGCATGGGGGTGGTCTCCGGGCTGGTCATGGCCTATCAGTTCGGCACCAACTGGAGCCGTTTCTCGGACTTCGCCGGTTCGATTACCGGGCCGTTGCTGACCTACGAGGTGCTCACCGCCTTCTTCCTCGAAGCCGGTTTTCTTGGCGTGATGCTGTTCGGCTGGAACAAGGTCGGCCGCGGGCTGCACTTCTTTTCCACGGTGATGGTGGCGATCGGTACGCTGATCTCGACCTTCTGGATTCTCTCGTCCAACAGCTGGATGCAGACGCCCCAGGGCTATGAAATCGTCGATGGCCGGGTCATTCCGGTGGACTGGCTGGCGGTGGTGTTCAACCCGTCGTTCCCCTATCGGCTGATGCACATGGCCACCGCCGCGTTCGTCGCGACGGCGTTCTTCGTCGGCTCCTCGGCGGCCTGGCACCTGTTGCGTGGCCGTGACAATCCGGCAATCCGGACAATGCTGTCGATGGCCATGTGGATGGCGCTGATCGTCGCGCCGATCCAGGCGGTGATCGGCGACTTCCACGGCCTCAACACCCTCAAGCACCAGCCGGTGAAAATCGCCGCGATCGAGGGCCACTGGGAAAACGTCGGCGACGAGCCGACCCCGCTGATCCTGTTCGGCTGGCCGGACATGAAGGCCGAGAAGACCCGCTTCGCCCTGGAGATTCCCTACCTGGGCAGCATGATCCTGACCCACACCCTGGACAAGCAGGTGCCGGCGCTCAAGGAGTTCCCGCCCGAGGACCGGCCGAACTCGACCGTCGTGTTCTGGTCGTTCCGGGTCATGGTCGGCCTGGGTCTGCTGATGATCTTCACCGGTCTCTGGGCCTTGTGGCTGCGCAGGCGTGATCGCCTGTACGAGAACCGCGCTTTCCTTCATCTGGCGTTGTGGATGGGGCCGTCCGGCCTGATCGCGATCCTGGCCGGCTGGTTCACCACCGAAATCGGCCGCCAGCCGTGGGTGGTCTATGGCCTGTTGCGCACGGCGGATGCCTCCTCCGGGCATAGCGTCATGCAGATGAGCATCACCCTGGCGCTGTTCGTCGTGGTGTATTTCTCGCTGTTCGGTGTTGGCCTGGGCTACATGATGCGCCTGGTCCGCAAGGGGCCGAAGACCAACGAAGGCGCGGAAACCAGCCACGGTGGTCCCGGGCAGAAACGTACTCCGGCCCGTCCGCTTTCCGCTGCCGATGAAGACAGCGAAAACGGTCACGGCGACAGCCTGAACAAGGGGAACTGAGTCATGGGTATCGATCTTTCGCTGATCTGGGCCGTGATCATCATCTTCGGCATCATGATGTACGTGGTCATGGATGGTTTCGACCTGGGCATCGGCATTCTCTTTCCCTTCATCAAGGACGCTCGTGACCGCGATGTCATGATGAACACCGTGGCGCCGGTCTGGGACGGTAACGAAACCTGGCTGGTGCTCGGTGGCGCGGCACTGTTCGGCGCCTTCCCGCTGGCCTATTCGGTGGTGCTGTCGGCGTTGTACCTGCCGCTGATCTTCATGCTGATCGGGCTGATCTTCCGCGGCGTGGCGTTCGAGTTCCGCTTCAAGGCCAAGGAGCACAAGCGGCATATCTGGGACAAGGCGTTCATCGGCGGCTCGATCGCCGCGACCTTCTTCCAGGGTGTGGCGCTGGGCGCCTTCATCGACGGGATCAAGGTGGTCGACCGGCAGTTCGCCGGCGGCTCGCTGGACTGGCTGACCCCGTTCACGCTGTTCTGCGGCGTGGCGCTGGTGGTGGCCTATGCCTTGCTCGGCTGCACCTGGCTGATCATGAAGACCGAAGGCAAGCTGCAGGAGCAGATGCACGACCTGGCGCGGCCGCTGGCGTTCGTCCTGCTGGCAGTGATCGGTATCGTCAGCATCTGGACGCCGCTGAGCCATGCCGAGATCGCGGCACGCTGGTTCACCCTACCGAACCTGTTCTGGTTCCTGCCGGTGCCGATCCTGGTGTTGGTCACGCTGTACGGGCTGATCCGGGCGGTGGCGCGCAACGCGCACTACACGCCGTTCCTGCTGACCCTGGTGCTGATTTTCCTCGGTTACAGCGGCCTCGGTATCAGCCTTTGGCCGCACATCATCCCGCCGTCGATCTCGATCTGGGATGCCGCCGCGCCGCCGCAGAGCCAGGGTTTCATGCTGGTGGGGACGCTGTTCATCATTCCGTTCATCCTGGGCTACACCTTCTGGAGCTACTACGTGTTCCGCGGCAAGGTGACCCACGAGGATGGTTATCACTAGTACCTGTCGGCGGCGTCCGCTCGGGGGCCGCCGTTTCGATGACGAGGAAGCGGATATGCGTGGCAAGCCTTCATTGCAGGAAATCGAACAGGCCGAGAAGAAACCGCTCTGGCAGCGCCTGGGGTGGCTGGCGATGATCTGGGCGGGCAGCGTGCTGGCGCTGTTCGTGGTGGCCAGCCTGATGCGCCTGTTCATGAGCGCGGCCGGGTTGACCACCCATTGAGCCCTTCGCGGGCAAGCCCGCCCCACACGGACAGTGCACGCCATACTACCTGTGGGAGCGGGCTTGCCCGCGAAAAACGCCCGCCGCGAGCGGGCCGGACTCCCTCTTTCGCCTACTTGCGCGCCTTGAGCACCACGAACTTGGGCGTCGCCGCCACCTGCTCGACCCCACGGAACAACCGCGCCAGCTTGCTGTGGTAGCCCAGGTGGCGGTTGCCGACGATGTACAGTGCGCCACCGACCACCAGGGCTTCCCGGGCCTGCTGGAACATCCGCCAGGCGAGGAAGTCGCCGACCACCTGCTGCTGGTGGAAGGGCGGGTTGCACAGCACCACGTCCAGTGACTGCGGTTCCTGCCCGGCCAGGCCATCGGCGGCACGCACGGTCACTTCGCGCTCGCCCAGAATAGCCTGCCAGTTTTCCCGCGCCGACTGCACCGCCATGAACGACTCATCCACCAGCGTGTAGTGGGCCTGCGGGTTCTGCAGGGCGCTGGCGATGGCCAGTACGCCATTGCCGCAACCCAGGTCGGCGATCCGGGCGCTGCCCAGGTTCCCGGGCAGGTGCGGGAGGAAGGCGCGCGTGCCGATATCCAGGCCTTCACGGCAGAACACGTTGGCATGGTTGAGCAACTCGATCGCCGGGCGGTCGAGCCGATAGCGTGTCGGGTAGGGCGATGGCACCCGGTCGCGGGGCTCGGGTGTCGCCACCAGCAGGCGGGCCTTTTTCACCGCCAGCGAGGCCTGCACGTTGCCGACGTAGCGCTCCAGCAGATCACCGGCGGCCCGTGGCAGGTGCTTGACCATGGCGCCGGCGACCACCTGGGCGCCGGGGGCCAGTTGGTCCTGCAGGCGAATCAGTTGTTCCTCCAGCAGGGCGAGGGTCTTGGGCACGCGGATCAGCACCCGGTCGAACGGCCCGACCAGTTGCTCGCTGGCCGGCACATGGCGGACCGCGTCGAAGGCCTTGCCATTGCGCGCCAGGTTCTTTTCCAGGCCCAGCGCGGCGAGGAACGAGTCACCACTGCTGGTGAGCTGTACATGGCCTTCCAGGCTGGCGGCCAGGGCGCCGAAGCTGTCGTTGAGCACCAGCACCCGGGTGCCCGGCGAGACGCCCTGTGCGGCCAGGTGGTCGAGCAGGTATTGATCGGCTGCGTCAAATGCCTGCAGGGGTTCACCCTGCTGTTCAGGCTGGCGGATCAGGTCGAGACGGGCGAACGGACTTTCTAGCAGGGGCATGGTGCACGGGCTCTGGGGGACGGTTTGCGGCTGCCATGCACGGCTGTTCGTGCCGGGCGAGGTTGGCAACGGTATGGCAGGAGGGGGATTTTACGTGGGTTTCGAGCAGATTGCCTGTTGCGTGTGGAGGTGGCAGATCCTTCTGCCGGGAGATCGGGGTGCAATCAGTAAAGCAATCCGGATTTGGCTGCACGCAGCACTGCCGATGCCTTGTTGCTCACACCCAGCTTTCTCATGATGGTGCTCATGTGGAAACCCACGGTTCGCGTGGTCAGATTGAGAATGTTGGCTATCTCTGCGGCGGTCTTGCCTTCGGCCGTCCACTTGAGAATCTCGGTCTCCCGTGGCGACAGCGGATGGCTGTTCTGTGCCGGACGGGAACTGGCCAGTCTTTGCGCCATGAACGAGTGCAGCCAGTTGCACAGCCACAGCACATGACCTGTCTTGGAGTAGAACTCGTTGGAGGTGATGGGCTCGCAGGTTCGCGACAGGCTCAGGGTGCTGACAATCCCGCGAATGTCGTGGACCGACTGCGACCAGCCGTGGTTGAGACCATGGGCCTGCATGTCACGCCAGAGCGCCGGGGCACTTCTGAAGGCTTCAGGTCCCCACAGGATGGGGAACACCGAGTTGTGGCAGTGCGTGAGCAGGGGGTCGACGGCAATGTAGTTGTTGCGCTGGTAACATGCATTCCATTCTGCGGGGTAATTATTGAAGGATGAGGTGTTGGGCTGAGTGCCTCCTAATAAGCTGCTGACCCTGAATGAAACAAAAGTGAAGCGTATTTGACCTGCCAGATTGAAAACCGCATTGAAGACTGCCTGTTCTTCTTTTTCACTCATGAGCTGGTGCAGTTGATTATCCTGCCAGTTCTCCATTGAGGTACCCTTCCTAGACGCGATATTCGTTGAGTCCAACGTGCTTGGGTAGTGTAGGAAAATTCTTGTTCTGGGTGTGATTTTTTTATATGGCACTGATATTTTTATCGCCTTTCAAGGCGCGGGTTTATCGCGCAGGGCATAATATCATTTAGCCTTTTTTTTGGATTTCGTGTGTTTTGCCAAGTGTGAAAAGCATGAGGATTAATGGGGGTATTATTAGATTGTGCTTGGTATGTTCCTGTAACTTTATGTTTTTGCTGGTGGCTGTATTTTTATTTTTTTTGTATATGTTTTTCGAGAAAACTTATACCACTACAAATCACCGGTGTTTCTGTCGCCGGCTTTGCGCGAAACTGGAGGCACATTCCCGATGGAGCGCACCATGACCGTCAGTGCCGAAAAATTCACCCGGCAGACCCTGCTCGAGGTCTGCCCCCTGACTTCCAGCCTGTTCACCCTGCGAACCACACGGGATGCGGGATTCCGCTTCCGGGCCGGTCAGTTCGCCCGCCTGGGGGTGACCAAGGCCGATGGCAGCGTGGTGTGGCGGGCCTATTCGATGGTGTCGTCGCCCCATGACGATTTTCTCGAATTCTTTTCCATCGTCGTTCCGGGAGGGGAGTTCACCAGTGAGCTGAGTCGCCTGGCCGTGGGCGACTCGCTGCTGATCGAACGCCAGGCCGTGGGCTACCTGACCCTTGACCGTTTCGTCGACGGACGCGATCTCTGGCTACTGGCCACCGGCACCGGGGTGGCCCCGTTCCTGTCGATCCTGCAGGACTTCGAGGTCTGGGAACGCTTCGAGCGGATTCTGCTGGTCTACAGTGTACGCCAGGGTGCCGAACTGGCCTACCGTGAGCTGATTGCCGGGCTGGCCGAGCGTGACTACCTGGCCGAGCATGCGCACAAGCTGCGGTTCGTGCCCATCGTCACCCGCGAGGCGCTGCCGGGGGCACTGGCAGGGCGGATCCCGCAGTTGATCGAGAATGGCGAACTGGAGCGGGCCGCCGGGGTGACCCTGGACGCGGTGCATTCGCGGGTGATGATCTGTGGCAACCCGCAGATGATCGATGACACCCGCCAGGTGCTCAAGCAACGCGACCTGCAGCTCAGCCTGAGTCGCCGCCCGGGGCAGGTTGCGGTGGAAAACTACTGGTAGAAAAACGGCGCCCTGCAGGCGCCGTTGTTTTTTTGCCGGTTGCTCAGGGCTTGTCGTTGCGGGCCTTGAGCAGGTCGCGGATCTCGCCCAGCAGTTCTTCCTGTTTGGTCGGCACCGGTGGCGCGCTCGGCGCCACGGCCTCCTCGCGCTTGAGCCGGTTGATCACCTTGACGCCCATGAAGATAGCGAAGGCGACGATGAGGAAGTCGATACAGGTCTGGATGAACTTGCCGTAGGCCAGCACCACGGCCGGTGTATTGCCCTCGGCAGCCTTGAGGGTGATCGCCAGGTTGCTGAAATCCACCCCGCCGATCAGCAGGCCGATCGGTGGCATCACCACGTCGCCGACGAAGGACGAAACGATCTTGCCGAAGGCCGCGCCGATGATGATCCCCACGGCCATGTCGACCACATTGCCCTTGACCGCGAAGGCCTTGAACTCACTGAGCACGCCCATAGTTTATTCCCTGTTGCAGATGAGTTGAGTGAACGCAGTGTAATTCAGCCGCCGGCATCTTGCGCTATGCCGGGCCCTACACCCCCCGTCTTAATCGACCCGCCGCCGGGCAATAAGTTTGCAAAGTGCCACCAATCGCGCGAAATACGCCTTCTGGCGCGTCTTGCCCCGTGGAATTTTTCAATCGGGGTCTTCGAGCTTTTCTATTTAGAAATCGTCGGATCGGTCTCTAGCCTCTGTTGAGCGCATCTGGATGCGCACCACAACATCAAGAGGAATTCGACATGCAGATCACTCCTGTTCCGGGAGCTATTCCCACTCGGCGCATGCTGGGTATTTTGACCGCCAGCGTGCTATCCCTTTCTGTCCAGGCCGCCACGCTGACCCGTGACAACGGTGCGGCGGTGGGCGACAACCAGAACTCGCAGACCGCCGGCGCCACCGGGCCGGTGTTGCTGCAGGACGTGCAACTGATCCAGAAACTGCAGCGCTTCGACCGTGAACGTATCCCTGAGCGGGTGGTACATGCTCGCGGTACCGGCGCCCATGGCACCTTCACCGTCACCGATGACCTGAGTGACCTGACCAAGGCCAAGGTCTTCGCCGCCGGCGAGAAGACACCGGTATTCGTGCGCTTCTCCGCGGTGGTACATGGCAACCACTCCCCGGAAACCCTCCGCGACCCACGGGGCTTCGCCACCAAGTTCTACACCGCCGATGGCAACTGGGACCTGGTGGGGAACAACTTCCCGACCTTCTTCATCCGCGATGCGATCAAGTTCCCGGACATGGTCCATGCCTTCAAGCCCGACCCGCGTACCAACCTGGACGACGATTCGCGCCGTTTCGATTTTTTCTCTCACGTGCCTGAGGCCACACGCACCCTGACCGAGCTGTATTCCGATTCCGGCACACCGGCCAGCTACCGGGAGATGGACGGCAACGGCGTGCATGCCTACAAATTGATCAATGCCAAGGGCGAGGTGCACTACGTCAAGTTCCACTGGAAAAGCCTGCAGGGCATCCGCAACCTCGATCCGAAACAGGTCGTCGAGGTGCAGGGCCGCGACTACAGCCACATGACCCATGACCTGGTCAGTCACATCAACAAGGGCGACTTTCCCAAGTGGGATCTCTATGTCCAGGTGCTGACGCCACAGGAACTGGGCAAGTTCGACTTCGATCCGCTCGATGCGACCAAGATCTGGCCCGGCGTGCCGGAGCGCAAGGTCGGGCAGATGGTGCTCGATCGCAACCCGGCCAACGTGTTCCAGGAGACCGAACAGGTGGCCATGGCCCCGGCGAACCTGGTACCGGGGATCGAGCCGTCCGAGGATCGCCTGTTGCAGGGCCGGGTGTTTTCCTATGCCGATACGCAGATGTATCGCGTTGGCCCGAATGCGCTGCAACTGCCGATCAATGCGCCACGGGTGGCGGTGAACAACGGCAATCAGGATGGCGCGATGAACAGCGGGCACAGCAGCACCGGGGTGAACTACCAGCCGAGCCGCCTGTTGCCGCGCGAGGAACCGCAGTCGGCGCGCTACAGCCAGTTGCCTCTGTCGGGCAGCACCCAGCAGGCGAAGATCCAGCGTGAGCAGAACTTCAAGCAGGCCGGGGACCTGTACCGCTCCTACAGCCAGAAGGAGAAGCAGGACCTGATCGAGAACTTCGGTGGCTCGCTGGCCGATACCGACGACGAGAGCAAGCACATCATCCTGTCGTTCCTCTACAAGGCCGATCCCGAGTACGGCACCGGCGTGACCAAGGTGGCCAAGGGCGACCTGGCACGGGTCAAGGCGCTGGCGGCGAAGCTGGTGGACTGACCTGCCGGCTTGTGGGCCGGGTCCCCTCGCGGCGCCTGCCGCGGGGGGACCCGGGACGATTGAGGTGTTATCGCGGAGTCATACGATGCGTATCCCTGTGTTGTTGTTCCTCCTGGCCTGTGCCTGCAGCGCCTCGGCCGATCAGCCGGCGGTGCCTGCCGATCCGCAAGCGCTCAAGGCGCAGATTCAGGACTACTACTTCGATGCCGCCCGCCGTGGCGACGTCCAGATGCTGCAAACTTTCATCGACGCCGGTTATCCGCTCGATACCCAGGACGCCCAGGGCTACACCGCGCTGATCCTGGCGGCCTATCACGGCCAGGGGCCGGCGGTGGAGCGCCTGCTGGCGGCCGGGGCCAATGCGTGTGTCCAGGACAAGCGCGGCAACACCGCGCTGATGGGGGCGATCTTCAAGGGGGAGGTGCGGATTGCCCGACGCCTGTTGAACAGCGACTGCAATCCCGACCAGCGCAACGCCGCCGGTCAGACGGCGGCGATGTACGCCGGGCTGTTCAAGCGCACCGCGCTGCTCGAGGCGCTGGCCGCCAAGGGGGCCGATCTTCAGGCCGAGGACCCGCTGGGCAACAGCGCGGCACGCCTGGTCGAGGGGCAAATCCGTACGCCGCCGACGCGCTGATCGGCGCTGGCTGAGCTATCATCGCGGTTTTTCCATGGGGGGAACGAGATGGCCAAGGCCAAGCGCATGTACGGCTGCACCGAGTGCGGCGCGACCTTTCCCAAATGGGCCGGCCAGTGCGGCGAGTGCGGGGCCTGGAACACCCTCACCGAAACCCTGGTGGAAAGCGGCGGCGCCGCGGCACCCAGCGGGCGTACCGGCTGGGCCGGGCAGCAGGCCCAGATCAAGACCCTGGCCGAAGTCAGCGTCGAGGAGATCCCGCGTTTCTCCACCGCCTCGGCCGAACTCGATCGCGTGCTCGGCGGTGGCCTGGTGGATGGCTCGGTGGTGCTGATCGGCGGCGACCCGGGCATCGGCAAGTCGACCATCCTGCTGCAGACCCTGTGCAATATCGCCACGCGCATGCCGGCGCTGTACGTCACCGGCGAGGAGTCGCAGCAGCAGGTGGCCATGCGCGCCCGGCGGCTGGGCCTGCCCCAGGACCAGTTGCGGGTGATGACCGAGACCTGCATCGAGAGCATCATCGCCACCGCCCGGGTGGAAAAGCCCAAGGTCATGGTGATCGACTCGATCCAGACGATTTTCACCGAACAGCTGCAATCGGCACCCGGCGGCGTGGCCCAGGTGCGCGAAAGCGCGGCGTTGCTGGTGCGTTATGCCAAGCAGAGCGGCACGGCGATCTTCCTCGTCGGTCACGTGACCAAGGAAGGCGCCCTGGCCGGGCCGCGGGTGCTGGAGCACATGGTCGACACGGTGCTGTATTTCGAGGGCGAGTCCGATGGCCGCCTGCGCCTGCTGCGGGCGGTGAAGAACCGTTTCGGCGCGGTCAACGAGCTGGGGGTGTTCGGCATGACCGACCGCGGCCTGAAGGAGGTCTCCAACCCGTCGGCGATTTTCCTCACCCGCGCCCAGGAAGAGGTGCCCGGCAGCGTGGTCATGGCCACCTGGGAAGGCACCCGGCCGATGCTGGTGGAGGTGCAGGCGCTGGTCGACGACAGCCACATGGCCAACCCGCGGCGGGTGACCCTGGGCCTGGATCAGAACCGCCTGGCGATGCTGCTGGCGGTCCTGCATCGACATGGTGGCATTCCTACCCATGACCAGGACGTGTTTCTCAACGTGGTCGGTGGCGTGAAAGTGCTGGAGACCGCGTCCGACCTGGCCTTGATGGCGGCGGTGATGTCCAGCCTGCGCAACCGGCCCTTGCCCCACGACCTGCTGGTGTTCGGCGAGGTCGGCCTGTCGGGTGAGGTGCGCCCGGTGCCCAGTGGCCAGGAGCGCCTGAAGGAAGCGGCCAAGCATGGCTTCAAGCGCGCCATCGTGCCCAAGGGCAACGCGCCGAAGGAGTCGCCACAGGGCCTGAAAATCATTGCGGTCACGCGCCTGGAGCAGGCGCTGGACGCGTTGTTCGAATAACCGGATAAGGAGTCATCGGGATGCGGATTGTCGGTACGGCAATGTGTTTGGCAGGTTGCATGCTGTGGGCCGGTTTGGCCGGTGCGGCTACGGTGCCGCCAGGTTATCGCCTGGCCCAGCAGATGCCCACTGGCGATGGCGGTGAGCTGGAGTTGCTGGAGGATGTGCGGATCACTTCGGATCTGCATCAGTCGCTCTGGGGCAATGGCAGTGCGTTTGACGAGGATGCCTTTGACGACGAGGCGCTGGCGAAGGATGTCGCCAGCCGGCCGATCGTCGAGGCCCGCCTGCGGCTGCTGTCGGCTTCCGGCGACGAGGTCGGGAGCGTGGGGCTGGCCTATCCGCTGGCGACCCTGGAAAAGGCCGCGATGGAGGGCATGCCGAGCCCGGCGTTTTTCCTCACGGTCGACCAGACCGCACCGATGGGCAGCTACAGCGGCCCGGCGACCCAGGTGCTGATGCCGGCCCGGCGCAAGCTGCAGCCGATGCAGTATCAGGCGGCCGATGGCACACTCAAGCCACTGTTCCTCGCCCAGACCGGCAAGGCGGCCTGGCAGGCCGACGACGCGCAGCCGGAGATTTTCCAGGTGTCGTCGTCGATGGCCGATGATGACAGCGACGATTTCGTGACCACCTACCGGACCTATCGCCTCAAGGGTGACGTCTGGCAGGTGTCGTCTCGGGAAGAGAAGGGCTACTGGGAGTCCGAAGGCGACTTCCCCCAGCGTTCGGTCTTTCCCTGACCGCATGATCCCGGGCGCCGCCGATCGCGGTGGCACCCGGGTGATCAACTCTCGAACAGGGCGTCCAGCTCCCGTTCCAGTTCCTCTTCGTCACCCAGGTTCAGTTCGACCAGGCGGCGCAGGTGCTGGATCGATTCCAGGCCGATGTGCAGGCATTTGAAGCCCAGATGGTGATGGTCCACGTGGACCAGCTCGGCATCCATTTTCACATGGGCATTTTTCGCCAGGCGGATATCCACCAGGAAGATACCCGCTGCGTCGTCGGGCCACTTGTCCGGCTGGTGGGCCAGCAGTCCCTTCAGGGAAAGGTCTACCAGTTGCGCCGACCAGACCGTATCTCCCTGGCTCAGGGTGGTGATGGCATCGAACGCGATACGCTTGAAACGGCGACGATTGATCGGATGGTCACTCATGTTCAGGTTCCTGTGCGGACTCTGCTGACTATAGACCCCATGCCGGGCCAGGCAAGCGGCCAGGCGTGAGAAGGGCTGCTCATCCGTCGGCGCGATGTCCCGGAAATTGTCCCGGCGGCAAGAAAAGACCGCCCTATACCAACGTCGGGTATGGTCACGGGGCGCTTTGGCGCTAAACTCAAGGTGGCTGTCTTTCTGTCCATCTGGCTGGAATCTCAAAATGAAAAATAATAATAGCCCGCTACGCCACCTCCCCTGGCTGGTGCTGGCGATCTTAGGAGCGTGCGCCCTGGGCGTAGTGGCCTTGCGCCGCGGCGAGGCGATCAACGCCTTGTGGATCGTGGTCGCCGCCGTGGCGATCTATCTGGTTGCCTACCGTTACTACAGTCTGTTCATCGCCAACAGCGTCATGCAGCTCGATGCCAATCGAGCGACGCCGGCCGTGCTGAACAACGACGGTCTGGACTATGTGCCAACCAACAAACACATTCTTTTCGGTCACCACTTCGCGGCGATTGCCGGTGCAGGCCCGCTGGTCGGCCCGGTGCTGGCCGCGCAGATGGGCTACCTGCCCGGCACGCTCTGGCTGATCGCCGGGGTGGTGCTGGCCGGCGCGGTCCAGGATTTCATGGTGCTGTTCCTGTCCACCCGTCGCAACGGTCGCTCCCTGGGCGACATGGTGCGCGAGGAAATGGGCCGGATTCCGGGGACCATCGCCCTGTTCGGCTGCTTCCTGATCATGATCATCATCCTCGCGGTGCTGGCGCTGATCGTGGTCAAGGCCCTGGCCGAGAGCCCATGGGGCATTTTCACGGTGATGGCGACCATCCCGATCGCGATGTTCATGGGCGTCTACATGCGCTACATCCGTCCGGGCCGCATCGGTGAGATCTCGATCATCGGCGTCCTGCTGCTGCTCGGCTCGATCTGGCTGGGCGGGCAGATCGCCGCCGATCCGGTCTGGGCCAAGGCCTTCACCTTCACCGGCGTGCAGATCACCTGGATGCTGATCGGCTACGGTTTCGTCGCCGCGGTGCTGCCGGTGTGGCTGATCCTGGCTCCCCGGGACTACCTGTCGACCTTCCTCAAGATCGGCACCATCATCGCCCTGGCGATCGGTATCCTGATCACCATGCCGATGCTGAAGATGCCGGCGCTGACCCAGTTCGTCGACGGTACCGGGCCGGTCTGGAAAGGCGGGCTGTTCCCGTTCCTGTTCATCACCATCGCCTGTGGCGCGGTGTCCGGCTTCCACGCGCTGATTTCCTCCGGGACCACGCCGAAGCTGCTGGATAACGAAACCAACGCCCGCTACATCGGCTACGGCGGCATGCTGATGGAGTCCTTCGTGGCGATCATGGCGATGGTTGCCGCCTCGGTGATCGATCCGGGCGTGTACTTCGCCATGAACAGCCCGGCTGCGGTGGTCGGTGCGGATGCGGTGGCCGTGGCGCAGACCGTCAGCAGCTGGGGCTTTACGATTACCCCGGATGCGTTGCAGGCGGTGGCCCGTGACATCGGCGAAACCACCATCCTGGCCCGTGCCGGTGGTGCGCCGACCCTGGCGGTCGGTATCGCGCAGATCCTGCATCACGTCCTGCCGGGCGAGAACACCATGGCGTTCTGGTACCACTTTGCGATCCTGTTCGAAGCGCTGTTCATCCTGACGGCGGTCGATGCCGGTACCCGTGCCGGGCGCTTCATGCTACAGGACCTGCTGGGCTCTTTCGTGCCATCGCTCAAGCGTACCGAGTCCTGGACCGCCAACCTGATCGCCACCGCCGGTTGCGTGGCACTCTGGGGCTACCTGCTGTACCAGGGCGTGGTCGATCCGCTGGGTGGCATCAACACCCTGTGGCCGCTGTTCGGTATCTCCAACCAGATGCTGGCGGGTATCGCGCTGATGCTCGGCACCGTCGTACTGATCAAGATGAAGCGCCAGCGCTACATCTGGGTGACCCTGCTGCCGGCGCTCTGGCTGCTGGTCTGCACCACCACCGCGGGCTTCATCAAGCTGTTCGACGCCAACCCGGCGATTGGCTTCCTCGCCCTGGCGAAGAAGTACAGCACCGCGCTGGAAGCCGGGCAGGTACTGGCCCCGGCCAAGGACATCAACCAGATGCAGCACGTGATCTTCAACGCTTACACCAACGCGACGCTGACGGCGCTGTTCCTGTTCGTGGTCTTCAGCATCCTGTTCTATGCCTTCAGGGTCGGTGTCGCGGCGTTGGGCAACAAGGAGCGTACGGACAAGGAAACACCGTTCCAGGCCGTGCCTGGGGCATGATGGGAGGGTACTGCAATGTTCAATGACCTGAGTCGTCTCGGTAAGTACCTCGGGCAGGCCGCGCGCCTGATGGTCGGCATGCCCGACTACGACACCTATGTCGAGCATATGCAGACCAGGCACCCGGACAAGCCGGTGATGAGCTACGAGGCGTTCTTCCGGGAACGCCAGGAAGCCCGTTACGGCGGCAAGGGTGGGCCCAAGTGCTGCTAGCAAGCGTGGCTTGCAGATAACACCGCACGGTAGGAGCCCGGCTTGCCGGCGAAGGCGTCCTCAGCAACGCGTTCGCCGGCAAGCCGGGCTCCTACCGTTTTTCTAGCGTATGGGAGATTCGCGTTTGTCCGTTCCTATTCCCGTCACCGTCCTCAGCGGTTTTCTCGGCGCCGGCAAGACCACCCTGCTGCGCCACCTGCTCAAGGCCGAGCACGGCCTGAAAATCGCCGTGATCGAGAACGAATTCAGCGATGCCGGCATCGACACCCAACTGCTCGGTGCCGAGCCGGTGCAAGTCATGACGCTGTCCAACGGCTGCGTCTGCTGCACCATCCACACCGACCTGACCAAGGCGTTGTATCTGCTGCTCGAACGCCTGGACCGTGGTGAAATCCTCTTCGACCGACTGGTGATCGAGTGCACCGGGCTGGCCGACCCGGCGCCGGTGGCGCAGACCTTCTTCATCGATGAAGAGCTGCGCGAACGCTACCTGCTCGACGGCATCATCACCCTGGTGGATGCCGCCCACGCCGAACATCACCTGACCCAGACCATCGCCCAGGCGCAGATCGGCTTTGCCGACCGACTGCTGGTGAGCAAGCGCGACCTGGTGGACGAAGCGACCTTCGACGCCTTGAGCGAGCGCCTGACGCGGATCAACCGGCGGGCACCGATCCGCATCGTCGAGCATGGCAATATCGACCTGGCAGAACTGCTGGATGTCCGCGGCTTCAACCTCAACGCCGACCTGGGCGGTGGAGTGAGCCTGCGGCCGGTCCGCAAGGGGCACTCCATCGACCGCATTTCCAGCCTGGTGCTGCGCACCGACCAGCCGCTGGATATCGATCGGCTCAGCGAGTTCATGAACGAGCTGCTGGAGGATCACGGCAAGCAACTGCTGCGCTACAAGGGCGTGCTGAATATCGCCGGCGAACCGCGCCGCCTGGTGTTCCAGGGCGTGCTCAAGCTTTACGGTTTCGACTGGGATACCGAATGGGAAGAGGGCGCGGCTCGTGAGAGTGTCATCGTCTTCATTGCCGATGATTTGCCTGAAGAGAAGATCCGCGACGGCTTCGCCAGGATGGCGCGACTCTGACCCAGGCAGGTTGAAGAGGTGTTGGACGGGATTACCCCGCCACCAATCCCTCGAGCTGCTGCAGATAGTGGGTCATCTTCTCGATGCCTGCCCGGGCATTGTCGTCCTGGATGGCAGCGAGGATGGCCTGTCGTACCTGCCAGCCTTGGTCATGCGGTCCCGGGCGAGCGGCCAGGGCCAACCCGGTCAGCGGAACCAGCCCTTCCAGAAAGTGCATCAAGGGTACGTTACCCGCCGTCCGTGCCAGTTGCAGGTGGAATTCGCCGCCCAGCCGGGTCGCCGTGCTCGGCCGATGTTCTTCGAGGCTCTGGCGTTCCCGGGCGACCAGCATCCGCAATGAGTCGAGCGCCACTAAATCGACCCTCCCGCAAAGCAACTGGATCACCGTGCCTTCAGCCATCCGCCGCGCCTGCAGGACCTGGCGTATCTGTTCGGCATCCGGTTGGGCGACGTGGGCCCGCTGATTCGGGCGGGCGTGGATGATCCGTTGGCGGGTCAGTCGCGTCACCACGCGACGTACCTCGCTGCGGCCGGCGGTGTAGGTGCGCATCAACAGCTCCTCGCTCAGCCCTGCGGCGAAGCGTCCTTCGAGAATGTCCTCGAAAACCCGCGCATAGAGGCCGTCGGCGCCCGGCAGTGCCTGCCGGGCATGAGGCCGCCGGCGCGCGCGGGCGGCGGGGAAGGGCAGAAGTGTCGCTACGCTGTTCATGACCGGTCTCCCTTCGAGAGGTGGATTACTGCTCGATACTGCCCGGATGGTCGTCCGGAATGGTGAGTTCGATGCCCATGCGCAAGCCTTCCTGAAGAATGTGCCGGCGCATTTGCGCACTGGCCAGGGCGCTGTTCTTGTTGCGGATGGCGCGGACCACGGCTTCGTTTTCCTGCAGGCGTTCGGCCAGGTGCTCCGGCGAGTTGCGCAAGATTTCGGCGCTCTGTTTGAGGGCGTTGCCGGTCTGTTGCACCACGTTCTGGAATATCGGGTTGGAGGTCAGGGCGAACAGCTCTTCGTGGAAGGCGATGTAGGCGTTCAGCCCGGCCTCGCTGTCGTTGGCGTCCAGGGCTTCGCGCATGTCCATCAGGGTCAGGCGCAACTGGCCGACTTCCTTGCTGCTGATCGATTGCGCCACCAGACCGACGATGAACGGTTCCAGGGTGTAGCGCAGTTGCAGGATGTCCTCGAGGCTGGCCTCGGTCATTCCTTCGTGAGCCCGTACGGTTTCTGCGGCGCTGTCCAGGACCAGCACGCCCTTGCCGGGCATGGACCGCACCAGGCCAAGGGTCTCCAGCACGGTGACGGCTTCGCGCAGGCTCGGGCGGCTGATGCCCAGTTGTTCGGCCAGCTCACGCTGGCCCGGCAGCATCTCGCCCGAGCGCCACTGGCCACGGGCCAGGGCGGCGCGGAGTTTTTCCACCACTGAATTGACGACGGTCGATGAGCTGATCACGGTGCTCTCCCAGGTGAAGCGGTCAGGTCACGACCCGCAGGCAGCGCCGAGGCGGGCCCTGCCGGGTCGGTACAGGTGCCCTTCCATGGGCGTAGCGCATCAGAACTCCTGCTGATGAGCGGAGGGGTTCGGCTTTCTCGGGGTGAAGGCATAACCCTGCTGGCCTTCGAGCACCTTGTGCGCCCGCTGCAGGTCGATGTCCTTTTCCCAGCGGGCGATGGCCACGGTGGCCACGCAGTTGCCGATCAGGTTGGTCATGGCCCGGCCGATGCCCATGAACCAGTCGACCGCCAGCACCAGCACCAGGCCGACCACCGGAATCGCCGGGATCGCCGACAGGGTGGCGGCGAGGATCACCAGGGCCGAACCGGGAATGCCATGGGCGCCCTTGGAGGTGATCAGTGATACCAGCAGGATGGTCAGCAGGTCGGTCAGGGCCAGCGGAGTACCGGTGGCATTGGCGATGAAGACGATGGCCAGGGTCAGGTAGATCGAGAAACCGTCTAGGTTGAACGAGTAGCCGGTGGGAATCACCAGGCCGACCGTCGAGCTGCCGATGCCCAGGTGTTCGAGCTTGCGCATCACTTGCGGCAAAACGGCGTCCGAGGAGGCTGTACCCATGACGATCAGCAGGTCTTCACGGAAATACTTGAGGAACGGCAGGATCCGCAGCCCCGACACGCGCATCACCAGGCCGAGGATCAGCACGACGAAGGCCAGGCAGGTGACATAGAACAGGGCCACCAGGTTGCCCAGTTGCCGCAGCGATTCCAGGCCGTAGGTGCTGGTGGTGAAGGCGATGGCGCCGAATACGCCGATCGGCGCCAGGCGCACGATCATGCCCATGATGCGGAAGATCACATGGCTCAGTTCGTTGATCAGACGCGAGATGCCCGAGGCCGACTCGCCCACCAGGTTCAGGGCGCTGCCGAACAGGACCGAGAACAGCAGCACCTGCAGGATGTTGTTGTCGGCAAAGGCGCTGAGTACCGAGTTGGGGATCAGGTCCATCAGGAACTGCGTGGCCCCGCGCAGGTGCTGGCCACGATCGGCGAGGTCGCCCAGGGCGGCCTTGGACAGTTGCTCCAGATGGATGTTGGCGCCGCTGCCTATGCCGGTGGAGAAGGCCAGAATCAGCCCGATCAGCAGGGCAATGGTGGTCAGCACCTCGAAGTAGATCACCGACTTGAGGCCGATACGCCCGACCTTCTTCAGGTCGCCGGCGCCGGAAATGCCGCTGACCACCACGCAGAAGACGATCAGCCCGATCAGCATCTTGATCAGCTTGATGAAGCCGTCGCCCAGGGGTTTGAGCTGGGTTGAGTATTCGGGAAGGGTGAGCCCGAAGATGATGCCCAGCACCAATCCAAGGACGACCTGAAGGAAAATCGAACGCGAGCACCATTTGAGCATGGGGAGGATCCTGGTCGGCGTTCCTTGTCCGGACCTGTGGCCACGGCATTGGAACTTAATTGTTGTGGTCTTACCGGTATGTCCAGTGCGGGTTCAGTCTACGCCCGGATTTTCTGGGATAACAAGCGGTTTTTCGAAAAATTGGTTCGACCGGTCTGACCAGTTATCGCGCTGTGCCTTCGCTTCTGCAGGAGCAGGGCTTGTCGGGGGCGCTCCTTGAGGGGGCAGGGGATTTTCTTGAGGCGAAAAAAAGCCCGGTCATCGCTGACCGGGCTCTTTCGTGCTGCGTGATGCGGGCGTATCAGGCGCCGTATACCGGCAGCTTCTTGCAGATGGCCTTGACCTTCTCGCGAACGGCATCGATCACCGCTTCGTTGTTCAGGTCAGCCAGGATGTCGCAGATCCAGCCAGCCAGCTCGCGGCATTCGGTTTCCTTGAAGCCACGGGTGGTGACAGCCGGGGTACCGAAGCGCAGGCCGGAGGTGATGAACGGCGAGCGTGGATCGTTCGGCACCGAGTTCTTGTTCACGGTGATGAAGGCCTTGCCCAGGGCGGCATCGGCGTCCTTGCCGGAGATGTCCTGCTTGATCAGCGACAGCAGGAACAGGTGGTTCTGGGTACCGCCGGAGACCACGTCGAAGCCGCGGGCGATGAACACTTCGGCCATGGCCTGGGCGTTCTTCACCACTTGTTGCTGGTAAGCCTTGAACTCAGGCTGCAGCGCTTCCTTGAAGCAGATCGCCTTGGCCGCGATCACGTGCTCCAGTGGGCCGCCCTGGGCGCCCGGGAATACGGCGGAGTTCAGCTTCTTCTCGATTTCCGGGTTGGCCTTGGCCAGGATCAGGCCGCCACGCGGACCGCGCAGGGTCTTGTGGGTGGTGGTGGTGACCACGTCGGCGAACGGCACCGGGTTCGGGTAGACGCCAGCGGCGACCAGGCCGGCCACGTGGGCCATGTCGACGAACAGGTAGGCACCGACCTTGTCGGCAATGGCGCGGAAGCGGGCGAAGTCCAGCACCTGCGAGTAGGCGGAGAAACCGGCCACGATCATTTTCGGCTTGTGCTCGACCGCCAGGCGCTCGACTTCGTCGTAGTCGATCAGGCCGTTGGCGTCGATGCCGTACTGCACGGCGTTGTACAGCTTGCCGGAGGAGGAAACGCTGGCACCGTGGGTCAGGTGACCGCCGTGGGCCAGGCTCATGCCCAGGATGGTGTCGCCACCTTGCAGCAGGGCCAGGTAGACAGCGGCGTTGGCCTGGGAACCGGCGTGCGGCTGAACGTTGGCGTAGTCGGCGCCGAACAGTTCCTTGGCGCGGTCGATAGCCAGTTGCTCAACCACGTCGACGTATTCGCAGCCGCCGTAGTAGCGCTTGCCTGGATAGCCTTCGGCGTACTTGTTGGTCAGCACCGAGCCCTGGGCTTCCATCACCGCGGGGCTGGTGTAGTTTTCCGAGGCGATCAGCTCGATGTGCTCTTCCTGGCGCTGAGCTTCTTGCTCCATGGCGGCAAAGAGATCGGCGTCGTACTTGGCAATAGTCAAATCACGGCTGAACATGGCGGTCCTCAAGGATCGGGGGGCAGAAAGGAGGGCATTCTAACTCAATGGTCTTTATCTGGCATATGAAAGGGCATCATGTCGCAGATAAGTGGCATTCAGCTTGGATTGGCGGGGGCTATCGCGGGCAGGCAGTTGCGTAAAACCGGTGGGAGCGGGCTTGCCCGCGAATAGCGTCAGCTGTCGCGCCGCGGGCTTTCAGTCGAACATGAACAGCGCATCATTGCTGAACTGCGCCTCGAAGCGGCCCGCCGCCATCGGCCGGCCGAACAGGTAGCCCTGCACCTCGTCGCAGCCGTGTTCACGCAGGAAGTCCAGTTGCTCGTGGGTCTCCACGCCCTCGGCGATCACCGCCAGGTTCAAGCTGTGGGCCATGGCGATGATCGCCCGGGCGATCTGCGCATCCTGTTCGCCCGACGGCAGGCCGTCGACGAAGGTGCGGTCGATCTTCAGCACGTCGATAGGGAACTGCTTGAGGTAGTTGAGCGAGGAGTAGCCGGTGCCGAAGTCGTCCACCGCGATGCTCAGGCCCAGGTTCTTGAGGCCGGCGAGGATCAGCATGGCTTCGCTGACTTCGCGCATCAGGATACTTTCGGTCAGTTCCAGTTCCAGGCACGCCGGCGGCAGGCCGGTGTCGCGCAGGATGGTGGCGATGCGCGTACCCAACTGGCCGTCGGAGAACTGCCGGGCGGAAATGTTCACCGAAACCTTGGGCACGCGGACCTTGTTCTGGTGCCAGGTCTTGAGCTGGCGACAGGCCTCGGCCAGCACCCAGTCGCCGACATCCACCACCAGCCCCAGTTCTTCGAGTACCGGGATGAAGTCACCCGGCGGCACCAGGCCACGACGTGGATGGCGCCAGCGCAGCAGTGCTTCGGCACCGGTCAGGCGCTTGCCGTCGCCGCTGAACTGCGGCTGGTAGTAGAGCACGAATTCGTTCTGTTCCAGGGCGTGGCGCAGGTCGCTTTCCAGCTCCAGGCGCTCCAGGGCGCTGGCGTTCATGTCGGCCTGGTAGAACTGGAAGTTGTTCTTGCCGCGCTCCTTGGCGTGGTACATCGCGGTATCGGCGTTCTTCATCAGTTGGCTGAGCTCGCTGCCGTCCTGCGGGCTCAGGGCGATACCGATACTGGCGGTGACGAAGAACTCGCGGCCCTCGAGCACGAACGGCGTGACCAGGCTGGTGAGAATCTGTTCGGCGACGTGAATCGCCCGGTTCAGAGCCATCTCGCGGGTCGCCCGTGGCTGCAGCAGCAGGGTGAACTCGTCGCCACCCATGCGCGCCACGGTGTCGTCCTCGGCGACGCAGGCCAGCAGGCGGGTGCCCATTTCCTTGAGCATGCGGTCGCCGGCGGCGTGGCCGAGGGAGTCGTTGATCGGCTTGAAGCGGTCGAGGTCGAGGAACATCAGCACCACCCACGCCTTCTGCCGCTCGGCCTGTTGCAGCGCGGTGTGCAGGCGGTCCTGGAACAGCGTGCGGTTGGGCAGGTGGGTCAGGGCGTCGTAGTAGGCCAGGCGGTGGATCCGCTGTTCGCTGGCCTTGCGCTCGCTGATGTCGCTGAAGAAGCACACGTAGCTGGCCAGGTCGCCCTCGTCGTCGAGCACCGCGGTGATGCCGACCCAGGCCGGGTAGTGCTCGCCGCTGCGGCGCTTGAGCCAGACTTCGCCTTCCCAGGTGTTGTGCTGCTCCAGTTGCTTGAGCACGTAGCGCAGGTGGGCTTCCTGCTGGTCGTCGACGGTGAGCATGTTGGGCAACTGGTCCAGCACGTCGGACACCGCATAACCGCTGACGCGGCTGAAGGCCTCGTTGGCCTGGACGATGTAGCCGGCCGGGTCGGTGATCAGGATCGCCGAGGTCGAGTGCTCGAATACCGTGGCCGCCATGCGCAGGTCTTTTTCCGCCCGGCGTTGCTGGCTGATGTCGCGGCCGACGCCGAGAATGCCTTCGAACGCGCCGTGCTCGTCCCAGACCAGCACCAGCCGCAGTTCGATCGGGATCTTGCGGCCGTCGGCCCGCAGGCAGTCGAACAGGAACAGTTGGGTCTGGACCTTGCTGCGCAGTTCGGCCAGTTGTTCGGGTTTGTCCAGGGCCTTGCTGACCCGTTCCATCAGTTGATAGATGCCGGTCAGTTGCGCCGGGTTGGCGATGGTCGAGTGCCAGCCGTGCTTGAACACCCAGTCGGCGTCATAACCGAGGACGGTCTGCACCGAAGGGCTGACATAGTTCAGCTGCAGCGTGCTGTCGGTGGAGAAGATCACGTCGCTGATGCTTTCGGCCAGCATCCGGTAGCGTTGTTCGCTGTCGCGCAGCGATTCGCTGGCTTCGATCTGGTCGGTGATGTCCTTGGCCACGCCGATGATCCGCGTGACCTGGTCGTACTTGTCCCGGGCCAGGGCCTGTTCGCGGATCTCGAAGCGCCGCCACTGGCCGTCGCGGTGGCGGAAACGCAGCTGGCACTGCAGCAACTGGCTGTAGCCGGCGTGGCGCTGCTGGTGGCGCAGGCGGTGATAATGCTCGGCATCCTCCGGGTGCAGCAGGATCTCCCAGAAGTATTCGCCCATCTGGTGCAGCTCGCTCTTGCTGTAGCCGAGCGTCTGACCCAGGTGGTGGTTGCTGAAGATCATCCGCTGGCTGATCACGTCCTGGACGTAGAGGTGGTCGGGCACCGTCCTTACCACGTCCGACCAGAAGCCTTCGCGTTCGAGCAGCGACAGTTCGATCAGCTTGCGACTGGTGATATCGCTGATGCTCAGGATCACCGCGTTGTAGTCGCTGGGGTCTTCCGGCAGGCGCAGCACCAGCCACAGGTGCTGGTCCTGGCCGTGGGCATCGGTCTGCTTGATTTCCAGTTCCAGCTGGCTCTGCCGGTTGATCAGCGCATCGACCAGCGGATAGCCGATGCCGGTGACCTGGTTCGGGCAGCCCTCGATCAGGCAGCTCCAGGCGCTTTCGCGGGAGTCGACATTGAGCAGGCGCAGCGCGACCAGGTTGATTTCGGTGATGCGCAGTTGTTCGAACAGCAGGCGGCGATGTTGCGGGTCGTGGGCGACCCACTGCCTGAGGCTTTCGCTGTCGCCCAGTCGATGGTTTTCCAGGAACCCCGGCAGGCTGGAGAGATCGAGGACGCACAGCGCCACGCCGGTGCCTTCGAAGATTTCCTGGTAGCGCCGGCGGCCTTCATGCACCTGGCGCTGGCGGCGCCGCATGTTGATCAGCGCCAGCACCGGCAGCATCGACAGGCCCAGGCCCAGCAGGCACTTGCCGATCAGGGCCGGCAGCAGTTCCTCGAGCATCTTGCGCTGGTCGAACAGGCCGCGCAGTTGCCAGTCGCTGTTGGACAGTGGCGCGATCAGCACGCTGTTGGCCTCGTCATCCGGCTGCAGCACCGACGGCCGCGGACTGATGTCGTTGTGGCGGCTGAGCACGCGATGGTTCAGGCGGTTTTCGATCACCCAGGTCGGGCGGAATTTCTGTTCGGTCTGGCGGGTCAGGCTCTGGAACAGACTCGGCCCCAGGCGCAGCGCCCAGTAGCCGTTGGTCTCGCCGGTGGCCTGGCGCAGCAGCAGGTGGACGATCGAGCCATCGTCGTCGTTGGTGAAGTAGTAGGCCTGGGTGCGGTTGCTGTGCCGGACCAGTTCGCTCAGGTAGTCGATGTCACGGCTGTCGGTGGCGCTGTCGCTGATCAGGTTACCCTTGATGTCGAACAGGGCGAAGCTCTGGATGGAAGGCAGGGACAGGCGCAGTTTGCCGAGCAGTTGCTGTTGCTGCTCGGGGGTCTCGGGTTTCTCGAAGATCGGCAGCAGGTTGGCGGCGATCTGCGCATCGAGCTTCATGTTCAGGCTGATGTGATCGGCCAGCTCGGCGCTGTAGTCGATACTGTACTGGCGCTGGATCTTGCGGGTCTGCTGGAACTGGTCGATCAGTTGCCAGAACAGTACGGCGAGCATGAGCAGCACCAGGATCGCCAGAACAGCCTTGATTGTGCCGCGCAGGGGCGTGCCGGACACCTGGCGGGATGCGCGCGCGGACGATGGCGGGTTGGCGTTGCTCAAACTGTGATCCTGCGGTTGGGCTGGATTGGCGCGACGTGCACTATAAGCCGGACGCCCGAAGGGCGGCTAGCATGCCTTGACTTGTGGCAAAGTGCCAGCCCTGTTCCGCCCGGTGGTTTGCCCTGGTGCACACATTCAGGTAATTTTACCTGTTACGCGGGCGTTTTTGCGCTCCCATAGTTGACGCAGGATTGGCGCTGCATTCGATGATGCATAACGCATGCCGCGCAATGCTGCCGGCCCGGGCTGCGCCTTCATATTTCATCAGTCACTGACGCTAGGTTCTCCATGGCTCAATACGTCTTCACCATGCATCGGCTGAGCAAAGTTGTGCCGCCGAAGCGGGAAATCCTGAAAAACATCTCCCTGTCGTTTTTCCCGGGCGCCAAGATCGGCGTCCTTGGCCTGAACGGCTCGGGTAAGTCCACCCTGTTGAAAATCATGGCCGGCGTCGACACCGAGTTCGACGGTGAAGCGCGGCCGATGCCGGACCTGAATGTCGGCTACCTGCCGCAGGAGCCGCAACTGGATCCGACCAAGAGCGTGCGCGAAGTGGTCGAGGAAGCGGTCAGCGTGATCAAGGATGCCCAGGCCCGCCTGGACGAGGTCTACGCCGCCTACGCCGAGCCGGATGCCGACTTCGACAAGCTGGCCGCCGAGCAGGCCAAGCTGGAAGCGATCCTGCAGGCCAGCGATGGCCACAACCTGGAGCGCCAGCTCGAAGTCGCCGCCGACGCGTTGCGCCTACCGGCCTGGGATGCCCGTGTCGAACACCTGTCCGGTGGCGAGAAACGTCGCGTGGCCCTGTGCCGCCTGCTGCTTTCGGCTCCGGACATGCTGCTGCTCGACGAACCGACCAACCACCTGGACGCCGATTCCGTCGCCTGGCTGGAGCACTTCCTGCACGACTTCCCGGGTACCGTGGTGGCGATCACCCACGACCGTTACTTCCTGGACAACGTTGCCGGCTGGATTCTCGAACTCGACCGCGGCGCCGGTATTCCGTACGAAGGCAACTATTCGGGCTGGCTGGAAGCCAAGTCCGAGCGTCTGGCCCAGGAATCCAAGCAGCAGTCGGCTCACGAGAAGGCCATGAAGGAAGAACTCGAGTGGGTGCGCAAGGGCGCCAAGGCACGCCAGTCGAAATCCAAGGCCCGTCTGCAGCGCTTCGAGGAAATGCAGTCGCAGGAATTCCAGAAGCGCAGCGAGACCAACGAGATCTACATCCCGGCCGGTCCTCGCCTGGGCGACAAGGTCATCGAATTCAAGAATGTCACCAAGGGTTACGGCGATCGCGTCCTGATCGACAACCTGTCGTTCAGCATGCCGAAAGGCGCGATCGTCGGTGTGATCGGGGGTAACGGTGCCGGTAAATCGACACTGTTCCGCATGCTGATGGGCAAGGAGACTCCGGACTCGGGCAGCATCGAGATCGGTGAAACCGTGCAACTGGCCTGCGTCGACCAGAGCCGCGAGGACCTGGACGGCAGCAAGACCGTGTTCCAGCAGATCTCCGACGGTTCCGACCAGATCCGCATCGGCAACTACGAGATCCCGTCGCGTACCTACGTCGGCCGCTTCAACTTCAAGGGCGGCGACCAGCAGAAGTTCGTCAAGGACCTGTCCGGTGGTGAGCGCGGTCGCCTGCACCTGGCACTGACCCTGAAGGAGGGCGGCAACGTCCTGCTGCTCGACGAACCGTCCAACGACCTCGACGTCGAAACCCTGCGTTCCCTGGAGGAAGCCCTGCTGGACTTCCCGGGCGCGGCCATCGTGATCTCCCACGACCGTTGGTTCCTGGACCGTGTGGCCACCCACATCCTGGCCTATGAGGACGATTCGCAAGCGGTGTTCTTCGAAGGCAACTACACCGAGTACGAAGCCGATCGCAAGAAGCGCCTCGGCGACGCAGCGGCCCAGCCGCATCGCGTACGGCACAAGAAACTGGCCTGATCGGGCCGGCTGTGGAAAAAAGCGGAGCCTTCGGGCTCCGTTTTTTTATGCCCGCCTTTGCGCTGTTTCCGCTTTGGTGCGTCGTCGTGCTCTCCTGCGCTTTTAGGGTGCTTCCAGGGCCTGATTCACCCATGGATTTACATAAAAAGCACCATTTAAATTCATAAGTGCGACATTTTGCACTGTCATAGTGCCAGATCAGTTGCTAAAGTCCGGGTCGACTTATTGAAAACGACAACTCATTGACGAGACCCTTCCCATGATCGAATCAGTCGACCACTTCCTTGCCCGTCTGAAAAAACGCGATCCGGACCAGCCGGAATTCCACCAGGCGGTGGAGGAGGTCCTGCGCAGCCTGTGGCCTTTTCTGGAGGCCAATCCGCACTATCTGACCTCGGGCATCCTCGAGCGTCTGTGTGAGCCGGAACGGGCCATCACGTTTCGCGTGTCGTGGGTCGACGATCAGGGTAAGGTCCAGGTCAACCGTGGCTTCCGCATCCAGATGAACAGCGCTATCGGCCCGTACAAGGGCGGCCTGCGCTTCCATCCGTCGGTGAACCTCGGCGTGCTGAAGTTCCTCGCCTTCGAGCAGAGCTTCAAGAACGCCCTGACCTCACTGCCGATGGGCGGCGGCAAGGGCGGTTCGGACTTCGACCCCAAGGGCAAGAGCGATGCGGAAGTCATGCGTTTCTGCCAGGCGTTCATGAGCGAGCTGTATCGCCACATCGGTGCCGATGTGGACGTGCCGGCGGGTGACATCGGCGTCGGCGCCCGGGAGATCGGCTTCCTGTTCGGCCAGTACAAGCGCCTGGCCAACCAGTTCACTTCGGTACTGACCGGCAAGGGCATGAGCTACGGCGGCAGTCTGATCCGTCCGGAAGCCACCGGCTTCGGCTGCGTGTACTTCGCCGAGGAGATGCTCAAGCGCCAGGGCGACCGCGTCGAAGGCAAGCGCGTGGCGATCTCCGGCTCCGGCAACGTCGCGCAGTACGCGGCACGCAAGGTCATGGACCTGGGTGGCAAGGTGATCTCGCTGTCCGACTCCGAAGGCACGCTGTACTGCGAGGCCGGGCTGACGGAGGAACAATGGCAGGCGCTGATGGCGCTGAAAAACGTCCAGCGCGGTCGGATCAGCGAACTGGCGCAACGTTTCGGCCTGGAATTCCTCGCTGGTCAGCATCCATGGGCCCTGAGCTGCGATATCGCGCTGCCGTGTGCGACCCAGAACGAACTGGATGCCGAGGCGGCCCGGACCCTGCTGCGCAATGGCTGCATCTGCGTGGCCGAAGGCGCGAACATGCCGACCACCCTGGAGGCTGTGGATATCTTCATCGACGCCGGCACCCTGTTCGCCCCGGGCAAGGCCTCGAATGCGGGCGGCGTGGCGGTCAGCGGCCTGGAAATGTCGCAGAACGCCATGCGCCTGCTGTGGACCGCCGGTGAGGTCGACAGCAAGCTGCATGGCATCATGCAGTCGATCCACCATGCCTGCGTGCACTACGGTGAGGAGAACGGCCGGGTCAACTACGTCAAGGGCGCGAACATCGCCGGCTTCGTCAAGGTCGCCGAGGCCATGCTGGCCCAGGGCGTGGTCTGAGTCTCTCTAGGCCGGGTCGATCCGGGTGATCTCGATCATCCGGTCGCCGGCCGGACGCCTCCACAACACCTCATCGCCGAGGCGCGCCCCGAGCAGCGCCCGTCCCAGCGGCGAGCCCCAGTTGATCAGGCCGCTGGCGTAGTCGGCCTGGTCTTCCCCCACCAGTTGCACCCGCTGTTGCCGGTCCTGTTCATCGACGAAGGTCACCTGGCTGCCAATCTGCACGACTTCGCTGGAGGTCGCCGGCGCGGCGAGTTGGGCGCTGGCCAGGCGCTGGTTGAAATAGCGCAGGTCGCGTTCGATGTCGGCCAGGCGCTGTTTGTCGGCCTGGTCGCCCAGGGCGCTCTGCTGGCCATGCTCGCTCTGCAGGGCGGCGACGCGTGCCTGCAACTGGGCCAGGCCCGTCGGGGTGACATAGTTGGGTTGGGTGCTGACCTGGCGCTCCACCGGCTGGCTGGCCTGGGCGGCGGCACTGTCTTCATTGACGAAGGCGCGACTCATGGCGTTCTCCCTTGACTGGCATGGGCAGCATGCTCGCAGGATCCGGCAGGTGATGGTTGCCCGAAAGCGACCTATTGCGAACGGTAGGCCCTTGCCGCATCGCGGTCCTTTTCCTGTTGCCAGGCACGCTCGCGCTCATCCCAGTGGCGGTCCTTGTAGGCCTCGCGGTCTTCGTTCTCGCGCATCGCCTGGCACTGGCGGAAACCGTCGTCCCAGCCGGTGGCGTACTCATGCTGCTGGAGGTAGCGGGGCACGTTTTTCCTGAATTGACCGGTGATGGCCCCGGCAGCTTGCCGGCCGCTGGCACAACCGTCGTCGAAACCATCGGCGAAGGCCGGTGGATAACCTTGCATGAGCAGATGGTCGCGGGTCGACTCGCACCCGGCGAGTGCGATCACCACGCCCAACAACAGCCAACGCCACATTCCGACACCCTGATTGCCTGACCTGCCTGTCGTTGAGTGTAGGCCGTTCTTTGTCAGTAAGGCGTGAAGGCGCGGTCGCGCGACGGTTGTGATTGAGCGGTTTGTACCCTCGGCGGGTAAATTTTTCCGGCACGAGTCGTCATCTTTCGATGTAGGGTAATAGCGAGCCGACCGCTCTAAGTCGGTTGTTTCAGCCTCGCGCGAAGGCGCGGGGACGTGTGTGGTCAAAGAAAGAGAGTTGTGTATGAGTTGTTTCAAAGCCCATGGCATGGGTGTCGGCCTGACCTTGTCCGCCTGCGTTGCCTTGGGTGAGCCTCTTCCCGAGAGTTCCCTGCTGGATCGTTATGGCATGACGGTGGACGATCTGCCTGCTGCCACCGTGACACAAGCCCCCAAGGCGGCAGTCGAGGAGCCCGCCAGTCTGTTTCAACTACAACCTGAGCCGCCCCTGGTGGATATTCGCCTCGGCGAGCAGAAAGAGCTGGAGAGTGTGGGTAACATCACCATCGACAACATGCTCAGGCGCGATCAGGAGCATTGCCTGCGTCTGCTGGGGCAGTCGCTGGAACGCGACCCCGGGCGTACGAAACTGAAATGTGACTGACCCGGATGGGCATGTCGTGGCCCGCGCCGTCGCGGGCCCGGCTCAATAGTGATACCACTTCAGTTCCAGCATCACCTCGTTTTCCGCCGACGCCAGTTTGCTGAATTCGCGCTGGGCGCTCAGGCGCAGGCCGAGGTTGCGCGACAGCTCCCATTGCTGGTTGAGGCTCAGGCTGCGGCGCACTTCACCGTTGGTGAAATAGTCGCCCTTGGCTTCCAGGCTCAGGTTGCCCAACGCATTCTTCCACAGCAGGCCGGTGTTGAAACCGCTGGCCGGTGACACGAAGGCGGCGAAGTCGGCATTGTGCTCCAGGCGCACGGTGCCCAGGGCGAAGCCGAGCAAGTCGTCGCCCAGTTGCCAGGTGGCGCCGCCGCCGCCGTTGACATGGCTGACCAGGGTCTGGTCGTCATGCTTGCCCGGGACCCGCTCCAGGCCACCCGTCACCTGCCAGGACCACGGCTGCAGCAGCGCGTTGCGTGGTGTCAGCGAACGGATGGTCGCCAGGTCCAACTGTTGCAGTTGCCAGTGGTTGCCTTCGTACTGGCGCAGTTTCATCTGCAGGATTTCGATCTGGGCACCCAGCGGGAAACCCTCGGCGTTGTCGTTCAGGTCGTGATAGGCCATGCGCAGGCCGTACTCGCCGAAGGCCTGGTCGCCCCGGGTACCGAGCCCGGCCTGCCAGGTGCGCGACTCATGGCCGTTTTCCGGCAGCCCTGGCGGGGTGATTTGCAACTCCGGTGCCGGGTTGCGGTTGATCGCCCGCAGCAGTTCGAAGCTGCGTTGCGCGCGTACCGGGTCGCGCTCCTGGCCATTGGCCCGGTAGCGTTCGAGCCGATAGGCGGCATCGACGATCAGCGCCTGACGCTCGCGCGGCTGAGCCTTGAAGGCCGGGTCCTGCAGGGCGTTCTGGTCGGCGCTGACCTTGAGTACCCATTGCTGTTCCTCGGGGTCCAGCGGCTTGGCCCGCTCCAACAGCTCACGCTCGCGGGACGGGCGGTAGTCGATCTTCTCCACCAGGCCGGCTTCCTTGACCGCCTTCACGGTGTCGGTGGGGATGGCCGTCAGGGGGAACTGTCCGGTCAGGTGCAGGCCGGGGCGGGCGACCTGCAGCAGTTCCAGCAGGCGATAGGAGCAGTTTTCGTCGAAGAAGAAATAGTCGAAGCGGATCTGCTTCAGTTCCCAGACGTGCTCGACCATCCGCGCGGTTTCTTCCGGAGTCAGGTTCAGCCGGTACTCCCACAGATCGCGGTTTTCCAGGCTGCGGTATTCCGACAGTTTCTCCTGGTAGGGCACCAGGGCGAACAGCCCCGGATAACCGCCCATCAGGCCTTTCCAGGCATAGAGGATGCTGTTGTCCGAGCCTTCGATGTAGGCGCCGAAGTTGATCGCGTAGCTGAGCAGCGAGGTCTGGTCGCGCTGCACATCGGCCTGGTCGATTCGCAGCAGGGTGTGGCCGAACATCGATGATGGGCTGTTCAGGTAGGCGGCGGGAAAGATCATCACCGTACTGTGGGGGGCGACATCCTTGAACCACTGGTCGAATTCCGAGCAGTCCGGCGTCGGCAGGTCCTTGAGTTGCAGTTGTGTCTTGAGCCAGCGGGTACGTGCCGGGTAGACGCATTGGGCGTGCTGATTGCCGGCGCTGGCCGGTGCGTAGAGTGCGGCGACGGTGGCCTTCAGCTCCGCATCGGGGTGATGGGCGCCGTCAGCGGCGAGAAAAAATTTGCTGTCGCTGACGTAGCTGCGCCAGCCGCCGAGCTTGGCGTGTTCATAATGGCCCAGGGAGATCCAGAAGGGATCGTTGGCCAGTTGCTGCAAACGTTGATCGTCGAGGTGTGAAGCGGCCTGGAGTGGGGTACAGGCACAGAGCGCCAGGTAGGCAAGGCGTTTGAGCATGGTCGGCAACTGTTGTCCGGGTCGGGCAGGGAATGCCCGCCCCGAAGGGCGGGCGGGTCACGCTCAAGCCTGGGTGGCGTACTTGGCCAGGCGTGGATCGCTCTTGAGAACGGCCAGGGTGTTGGTGTGCACGTCGTCGGCGGTGACGTCAGCCTTGTTGAAGATCTGCTGGAAGTGCTCGTGAGTCACGGCGGCGAAATGCGCACGATCTTCCGGCGCCACACCGAGCACCACGGCATAGGTGGTCAGCGCCTCGCCCTGGCCCTTGGCCATGTCTTCCGACAGTTCGTTCATCATGCCATTCATGGCGATCCAGGATTTGCCGCCATAGGTCAGCGCGTCCTTGGTCGAGCAGCCGTTGGTACCGGAGGTCATGCCGAAGGTGGCGTTACCGGAGGTGCCGTTGGTGGTGGAGGCCAGGAAGTGCGCCGGGGTACCGCGCTGGCCTTTGAACAGCATGTTGCCCCAGCCGCAATCCGGGCCGCCTGGTGCCTGGGCCATGGCCTGGAGAGAGACGACGGTGAAGAGAGTACCGAGAAGAATCCGTTTCATAGCTTTGTTCTCTTTGTGTGCATGTCAAAACAAGGGACCGGTCTGTTCGAGCCCCGGTGGGCCGGTTATGGTCCGGCCGCGCACGTTGGAGTTTAGGCACGATCCAAGGGTTCCGTGATTTTTTGCCTGAAGAATGATGTACATGCTTTGTAGTACGGTTCCGAGGGCTTTTGTCCCGCCGTGAGGTTTCGCCTGCCTGTCGCCTTGCCAGCCGGGGGCGGCGAGCGCCAGAATGCCTGCATCTGCCCCGCCTGATGTAAGGAAGCCCGATGTCTGATTCTGTTGCTGCCAGCCTGCGTCTTGCGCCTGAAGCGCTGACTCGCCCTTTTTCCGCTGAACAGTTCAGCTTCTCCACCACCAATGATCTGGAGCCTTTTCGCGGTGTGCTCGGCCAGGAACGCGCGGTCGAAGCGTTGCAGTTCGGTGTGGCGATGCCACGCCCCGGTTACAACGTATTTGTCATGGGCGAGCCGGGAACCGGTCGCTTCTCGTTCGTCAAACGCTACCTGAAGGCCGAGGGCAAGCGTCTGCAGACTCCTTCGGACTGGGTCTACGTCAACAATTTCGATGAGCCGCGCGAGCCGCGGGCGCTGGAGCTGCCCGCGGGCGAGGCCGGCGCGTTCATCAGCGATATCGGTGGCCTGATCGACAACCTGCTGGCGACCTTTCCGGCAGTTTTCGAGCACCCGTCCTACCAGCAGAAAAAGAGCGGTATCGACCGTTCCTTCAATCAGCGTTATGACCGCGCCCTGGACGTGATCGAGCGCCTGGCACTGGAGAAGGACGTCGCCCTGTACCGTGACAGCAGCAATATCGCCTTTACCCCCATGAGCGACGGCAAGGCCCTCGACGAGGCGGAGTTCGCCCAATTGCCGGAGGCCGAGCGCGAGCGTTTCCACACCGACATCGCCGAGCTCGAGGAGCGCCTCAACGAGGAGCTGGCCAGCCTGCCGCAATGGAAGCGCGAGTCGAGCAACCAACTGCGTCAGTTGAACGAGGAAACCATCACCCTGGCGCTGCAGCCGCTGCTGGCGCCATTGTCGGAGAAGTACGCGGAAAACGCGGCGGTCTGCGGTTATCTGCAAGCCATGCAGGTCAATCTGCTGCGCACCGTGGTCGAGCAACTGGTGGACGACAGCAAGACCGATGCGGTGGCGCGCAAGCTGCTCGAGGAGCAGTACGCCCCGAGCCTGGTGGTCGGGCATCCGGCCAGCGGCGGTGCGCCGGTGGTGTTCGAACCGCATCCGACCTACGACAACCTGTTCGGCCGGATCGAATACAGCACCGACCAGGGCGCGCTGTACACCACCTACCGGCAACTGCGCCCGGGCGCGCTGCACCGGGCCAATGGCGGCTTCCTGATCCTCGAAGCCGAGAAGATGCTCAGCGAGCCGTTCGTCTGGGATGCCCTCAAGCGTGCCCTGCAGTCGCGCAAGCTGAAGATGGAGTCGCCGCTGGGCGAACTGGGGCGCCTGGCGACCGTGACCCTGACGCCACAGATGATCCCCTTGCAACTCAAGGTCATCATCATTGGCGCGCGTCATCTGTATTACACCCTGCAGGACCTGGACCCGGACTTCCAGGAGATGTTCCGCGTGCTGGTGGACTTTGACGAAGACATTCCGATGGTCGACGAGAGCCTGGAACAGTTCGCCCAGTTGCTCAAGACCCGTACCTCGGAAGAGGGCATGGCGCCGCTGACCGCCGACGCGGTGGCGCGCCTGGCGACCTACAGCGCCCGCCTGGCCGAACACCAGGGGCGGCTGTCGGCGCGCATCGGTGATCTGTTCCAACTGGTCAGCGAGGCGGACTTCATCCGTCACCTGGCCGGCGACGAGCGCACCGATGCCGGGCATATCGAGCGGGCGCTGAAAGCCAAGGCCACGCGCACCGGCCGGGTCTCGGCGCGGATTCTCGACGACATGCTGGCGGGGATCATCCTGATCGATACCGACGGTGCGGCGGTCGGCAAGTGCAACGGCCTGACGGTGCTGGAGGTCGGCGACTCGGCGTTTGGCGTGCCGGCGCGGATCTCCGCCACGGTCTATCCGGGCGGTAGCGGTATCGTCGATATCGAGCGTGAGGTGAACCTTGGGCAGCCGATTCACTCCAAGGGGGTAATGATTCTCACCGGCTATCTGGGTAGCCGGTATGCCCAGGAGTTCCCCCTGGCGATCTCCGCGAGCATCGCCCTGGAGCAGTCCTACGGTTATGTCGATGGCGACAGCGCGTCCCTCGGCGAGGCCTGTACGCTGATTTCGGCCCTGTCGAAGACCCCGCTCAAGCAGTGCTTCGCCATTACCGGCTCGATCAACCAGTTCGGTGAGGTGCAGGCGGTGGGCGGGGTCAACGAGAAGATCGAGGGCTTTTTCCGGCTCTGCGAGGCCCGTGGCCTGACCGGCGAGCAGGGGGCGATCATCCCGCAGGCCAACGTCGCGACGCTGATGCTCGACGAGAAGGTCCTGCAGGCGGTGCGTGCCGGGATGTTCCACGTGTATGCGGTACGCCAGGCCGATGAGGCGCTGAGCCTGCTGGTGGGCGAGCCGGCCGGTGAGCCGGATGCCGACGGCCAGTTCCCGGAGGGCAGCGTCAACGCGCGGGTGGTGGAGCGCCTGCGGGTGATTGCCGAATTGATCAGCGAGGACGACCTCAAGGAGGCCGAGAAGGAGGCCGCCGAGCAGGCGCTGGCGGAGGTCAAGCCGTCCTGACAGGCGTTGTGGCGGCGGGCTCGCTGTGGGAGCGGGCCCGTCCGCGAAGCTTTTGGGGGCGCCTGCGCTGACGAACCTGCTCTCCCAAGGGGTAGGTCAAGAGTTTGACGTTTTTCGAAAAAGGTGTCCGTTTGTCCTCCAGGCTCTTGTGTTGCCTGGATTTATCCTATTCTCTGGGCAAGGACATCCACTGTAGTCACTGGAACGATACAGGCTCCATCGGGGTCTGAAGACAGGATCTACCGAGGGTCGCCGTCATGTCGCGCAGCCTGTGTCTCACCCGTCAATGCCTGGGTCTGGTCACCCGTATCGAATGCGTTATTCGCCCGCTTGCCGGGGATAACGGAATGTGGACCCTCCTGTTCGCCGCCGGAATGGCCGGAGAACAACCTTCCGCGATCAAGTCCCAGGGCCCGTTCCATGGCCCCTTCGTTGCCGAATCCATCCTCGACTCGATTGTCGAAAGCCTGACCCTGCACGGCTACCAGTTGGCCGAGGAGCCGCAGATCTGGCGGCTGCACCTGCAGGCGCAGCTACGGCAGATCAACGGCGAACGCAGCCGGCAACTGCATTGAGCAGTCATTCGGCCGGTTCGTTGTTCTGGACCTTGTCGAGCTTGACCTCGAAGCCGTATTCGACGGTCTGCAGGTCGGTGCGCTGGTAGCTTTCCAGGTGTGTCGGCTGGCCGTAGAAGTAATGCACCTCATAAACCGGCGCCGAGCCGGTTTTTCCGTTGTGGCCGCTGGAAAGAATCTCTTTCAGATAGTTGCCGCTGTCGTCCTTGGCATAAAAGCGCCAGGCATCGGCAGGGAACTGTTTCTGATCGACCACCAGGGCGTTGCCCCGTAGCTCCAGGCCCTTGGGCAACTGGCGGGCATCGAGGCTGTTCTTCTGGATGTTGGCGAGAAACAGCGGGATCGAGCCGATGGCGTAGGCCGGCGTTTCCGGAAACAGGTTGAGATCGTAGGTGATCGAGCCTTCCATCGGATCGACTTCAAAGGCTTCCTTGGGCAGTTCCAGTGGCTCGCCGCGCTTGCCCTGTTCGTCTTCGGCGAAAAAGGTCACCGGGCTGTCGCCGAGGTTGAAGGAGGAACCGAGCAACTCGTCGTTGAAGGTCCGGGGATGGTCGAACTCGATGCGCGCGGCGCTGGCGTCCTCGACCGACTGGCTGATGCTGACGCTCTTTTTCAGGTGCTCGGCATCGAGGTTGGCGTCCTTGAGGTAGTTGGCGGCCTGATCGTCGTAGACCACCACGGGCATTGGCAACGCCTGGATTTCCTTGCCGGTGGGGTTGTCGAACTGGCGTACCGGCAGGTCGAGGTCCTTGCGGTTGACCACCGCATCGGAGAAATCCAGCACGCTGATTTCCAGCCTGTCGACCAGGCCGTTGAAGTACACGCGGGTGTAGCGGCTGGGCTGGCCGGCCTCGAAGGTTTTCTGCTCATCGTCGAGTTTCTTCTCGAACTCGTCGCTCCAGCTCTTCTGCTTGAGCATTTCGTCCAGTTGCTTCTGGTAGAAGGCGAGCTGGGCGGCATTCTCGTTGATCGAGCCCGAGCGCGAGAGGAACTGCCCGGTTTTATCCCGGGCCTGGACGATCAGCGGGTTCAAGGGGGTATCGCCGAGTTGCGGGGCTTGCGGCGCGCTGTTGCTCAGTTCGACTTCGGCATTGTTCCTGTCGAGGGACACCAGGGTCAGGCTGATGTTGTCCTGGATCTGGCGCTTGCCGATGTCCTTGCCGGTCAGGCTGAAGGTCACGATTTTGCGCGGGGCGATCACCTCGATCTTGCCGTGCAGGGTGACCGGCTGTGGCTGTTTGCTGTTCTCGATCTCCAGCCCCTCGATATAGGGGTAGCTGACGGTCAGGTCATCCGGGTTGGTCAGGTTCGCGCTGGAGGGGCTCAACTGGATCCCGGGATCGGTTTCCGACCATTCCGGCTGGAAAGGGATCACCTGCTTGTCGCTGAGGGTTACCGACTGCCATTCCAGTGCGTGGGGGAAGGGGAATTCGGTCGGGTAGTTGAAACTGAACGGGAAGATCGGCTGCAGGTCGGTCAGGTAGTCGGAGCTGGATTTCTTGCGCAGCACGAACAGCCCGTTGATATAGGTCTCGGCCAGGGCCTGGGGGCTTGCGTAGTGCTTGAGCAACGCCAGGGCATCGTCGCCGTACTCGGTCTCGATCGGCTTGTCCCGCAGGCGCAGGCGGGCCCGTTCGAGCAGCAGCAGCGAGCCGCCGAGGTCCGCCACGGCGTCCTTGAGCTTGGGGTCCTGAATGCCGTCCAGGGTTTTCTCGAACTGCGCGGTCCGTTCTTCAAGGCTGGCCTGGGGCGGCTTGTCGTGGGGCGAGCAGGCGTTCAGCAGCAGAGCGGCCGAGAGTCCGAGGCAACCCAGGGGGCGTCGCAAATCCATTGTTTAGTTTTCCTGTCCACAGTACATGCGCGATGTCATTGATGCCGACACTAGCAGAAAATTGCCCGGAAGCAGCTGTCCTGCCGTTGAACGAGGTGCGTGATGCAGGCTTTTTCCCTCGGGTTGAGGCGCTGGTATACTCGCGGCCATTTTCAGGCGATATGTGAGATTCATGGAACGGTTTATTGAAAATGCGATGTATGCGTCGCGCTGGCTGTTGGCGCCGATCTACTTCGGCTTGTCCCTGGGGTTGCTGGCACTGGCCCTGAAATTCTTCCAGGAAGTGTTTCACGTTATTCCCAACGTGTTTTCCATGGCCGAGTCCGAGCTGATCCTGGTGCTGCTGTCGATGATCGACATGGCCCTGGTGGGCGGGCTGCTGGTGATGGTGATGATGTCCGGCTACGAGAACTTCGTCTCCCAGCTGGATATCTCCGACGACAAGGAGAAGCTCAGTTGGCTGGGCAAGATGGACTCCACTTCGTTGAAGATGAAAGTGGCGGCGTCCATCGTGGCGATCTCCTCGATTCACCTGCTGCGGGTGTTCATGGACGCCAAGAACGTCGATCCGGTGCATCTGCAGTGGTACGTGATCATTCACATGACGTTCGTGGTCTCGGCGTTCGCCATGGGCTACCTGGACAAGGTGACCAAGCACTGATCCCCGGCTGCCATGTCGACCCGCACCGCCCGTTCGTTGTGAAACGCACGGGCGGTGTCGTTTCTGGGGATGGGCTGCTAACCGTGGGTGCTTCTGTGCTAGTCTGCCCACCCTTTTTGGTTCCGGGCGCGAGGGGAGATGCCGTGTTTTCAGGGTATTTTCCGGAGCAGTCCCACAGCGGAGCAGTATGATGTCCGAAGTAAATCTGTCCACCGACGAAACCCGCGTCAGCTACGGTATTGGCCGTCAGTTGGGTGACCAGCTGCGTGACAACCCGCCACCCGGCGTCAGCCTGGACGCGATCCTGGTCGGTCTGACCGACGCCTTCAACGGCCAGCCAAGCCGTGTGAGCCAGGAAGAACTGTCCGCCAGCTTCAAGGTCATTCGTGAAATCATGCAGGCCGAAGCGGCCGCCAAGGCTGAAGCCGCAGCGGGTGCCGGCCTGGCGTTCCTGGCGGAAAACGCCAAGCGTGAAGGTATCACCACTCTGGCCTCGGGCCTGCAGTTCGAAGTGCTGACCCAGGGTGACGGCGCCAAGCCAACCCGTGAGGACACCGTGCGCACTCACTACCACGGTACCCTGATCGACGGCTCCGTGTTCGACAGCTCCTACGAACGTGGCCAGCCTGCCGAGTTCCCGGTGGGTGGCGTGATCGCCGGTTGGACCGAAGCCCTGCAACTGATGAACGCCGGCAGCAAATGGCGTCTGTACGTGCCGAGCGAGCTGGCCTACGGCGCCCAGGGCGTTGGCAGCATCCCGCCGCACAGCGTGCTGGTGTTCGACGTCGAGCTGCTGGCCGTCCTGTAAGCCGCTGCTGAAGCAGGCGGTGCGGCGATCCGACTGGCCCGCGCAGAGGCGATGGCCTGTTCGCGACTAAATCGTATCGCCGGACCGCCTGCTCCCACAGGGGCAGTGGTGTGAGCCTGAGTAGAGTTCACATCTGCAGCTTGCTGTGGAGATCCGCCGTGGGGCGCAATGCCCGGGCATAACAGAACAGGAACAGGTTGCGCACCAGTTCCTTGAGCACCAGCGGTTCGCTGGAACTCAACCCGCTGACATCCAGGTCGCCCTGGTCCTGCAGCTCATGCAGCGCTTCTTCCTCCAGTACCGCACAGACTTCACCCGTTTCCCGATGCAGGATGCGCAGGTAAGGGTGTGGGCGGTCCAGCCAGGCATCGATCAAATAAGTCATGGTCTCATCTCCTTGATGGGTTTCAATGAGAATAATTCTTATTCAAAGAATAGCAAGTGCCTATTGGCGGATTCCTGGTTTTTCTGTGGGGGAATTGGTCTGAAATCGGGAATCGGGGGAGGAGGGGGACGCCAGGGGGAAACTGCCGGTGATCCGAGGCTGCTGGCGACAGGGGCTGGTGCCGCGTCGCCAGCGTGGCATTTCCTCAGGCTTTGCGGACGAATTCCGATTTGAGTTTCATCGGGCCGATGCCGTCGATCTTGCAGTCGATATCGTGGTCGCCATCGCACAGGCGGATGTTCTTCACCTTGGTGCCGACCTTGACCACCAGCGAGGTGCCCTTGACCTTGAGATCCTTGATCACGGTAATGGTGTCGCCATCCTGGAGGATATTGCCCACGGAGTCCTTCTTCACGTTGTCGTCGGAGGCGGCTTCGGCTTCGCCGTTGGCGGACCACTCATGGGCGCACTCCGGGCAGACCAGTTGGACGCCGTCTTCGTAGGTGAACTCGGAATTGCATTTCGGGCAGGGTGGCAACGTGCTCACTAGGGCTCCTCAGGTTTTGGGAAGGCTAAAAGCGCACATTATATAGGGTTTTGTCGGCGAGGGGGGAATGACGCGGACGTCTGCCGGAGCGTGCGGTTCGCCACACCGCACGCTCCGGCAAGGAGAGGTGTGTCAGTGGGTGCGGGCGACGGCGAACTCGCTCAGTTCGACCAGCGCATCGCGGTATTCGCTGGCTGGCAGCGCCTCCAGGCAGGCAATCGCCCGGGCCACGTAGTCACGGGCCAGTTGGGCGGTGTATTGCAGGGAGCCCGAAGCTTCCACGGCAGCGCGGATGCTTTCCAGGTCCTCGATTCCGCCTTTCTGGATGGCCCGACGTACCAGGGCGGCCTGTTCCGGCGTGCCTTCGCGCATGGTGTAGATCAGCGGCAGGGTCGGCTTGCCTTCGGCGAGGTCGTCACCGACGTTCTTGCCCAGGGTCTCGGCGTCGCCCTTGTAGTCCAGCAGGTCGTCGACCAGTTGGAAGGCCACGCCGAGGTGGTCGCCAAAGGTACGCAGGGCTTCGGCCTGCTCCGGTGTCGCGCCGCACAGGGCGGCGGCGCTGTGGGTCGAGGCCTCGAAGAGCATCGCGGTCTTGCCGCGGATGACTTCCATGTAGGTTTCTTCGGTGGTGCTGGCGTCGCGGACCTTGGACAGTTGCAGCACTTCGCCCTCGGCGATGATGCGGGTGGCCTGGGAGAGGATCTTCATCACCGGCATCGAGCCCAGTTCGACCATCATCTCGAAGGAGCGCGAATAGAGGAAATCACCGACCAGGACGCTGGGCGCGTTGCCCCACATGGCGTTGGCGGTGGAGCGGCCGCGGCGCATGCCGGACATGTCGACCACATCGTCATGCAGCAGGGTGGCGGTGTGCAGGAATTCGATGGTGGCTGCCAGCAGACGCAGGTCGTCGCCTTCGCGACCCAGGGCCTTGCCGCAAAGCAGTACCAATAAAGGACGCAGGCGCTTGCCCCCGGCCGAGGTGATGTAGTCACCGATTTTCGAGACCAGCGGCACCCGGGAAGTCAGCTGCTTCTTGATGATACCGTCGACGGCGCTAAAATCGTCCGCCACCGCGCGGTAGAAAGCTTGGGGTTGCATCAGCGAGGGTCGCTCCAGAAGGGTTGCGCGGCATGCTAGGGCGGGGGGTACGGCCTGTCAAGGCGGCCCCGGGCACCGTGAACGCTGCAGCGCTCGATAATCCTGCCCCAAAAGCCGGCTCGGACGACCGTTTTCAGGGAGAGCGTCCGCAGGACAGCGCCTCCTATCCACTTGCAAGGAATCGACAGCTTGCGTACAATCGCGCACCCTGAACTTCCTGGGCAGCACCTGCCTTACGCAATTGCACTTGGGCCGTTCCAGCCCCATGCAGCCATGCCAGTCAATACCTTTACCTATTAAGCGCTGGGTGAGCAGGATTATCGGAGAAATACCATGTCTTACGCAGTAATCGTTACCGGCGGCAAGCAGTACAAAGTCGCCCCAGGTGAATACCTGAAGATTGAAAAACTGGAAGTCGCCACTGGCGAATCCGTTACCTTTGATCGCGTTCTGTTGGTTGCCAACGGCGACGACGTGAACATCGGTGCTCCAGTTGTTGCTGGCGCTACCGTTTCGGCTGAAGTGGTTTCCCAAGGCCGTCACGACAAGGTCCGCATCATCAAGTTCCGCCGTCGTAAGCACCACATGAAGCGCATGGGTCACCGTCAGTGGTACACCGAGATCAAAATCACCGGTATTCAGGCTTAATTCGCCTAATTCCCTTTTTGGAGTATTGAACTCATGGCACACAAAAAAGCTGGTGGTAGTACCCGTAACGGTCGCGACTCAGAAGCCAAACGACTTGGCGTGAAGATGTACGGCGGCCAGGCTATCAAAGCGGGCAACATCATCGTGCGTCAGCGCGGCACCCAATTCCACGCCGGTTATGGCGTTGGCATGGGTAAGGATCACACCCTGTTCGCTAAAGTCGAAGGCGTGATCAAGTTCGAAGTAAAAGGCGCCTTCGGTCGTCGTTACGTGAGCGTCGTCGCAGCTTAATCGCGGCAATGCTGGAGAAGCCCTGTCTTGCGACGGGGCTTTTTCGTTTGTGGGGTGAGTCTCTTGCAAAGCTGTTCGTGTGAGCCGTGCGCTGGTTTCATGGGTGGATAGGTGGCGCTACGCTCATCTTTGCAAGAGTCTTATGTCTTGATTTCCATCGGCTCGTCCCGGTGACGAGAGGCGTGTTATGAAGTTTGTTGATGAAGTATCGATTCGCGTAAAGGCTGGCGACGGCGGTAACGGTTGCATGAGTTTCCGTCGGGAAAAATTCATCGAGAAGGGTGGGCCCAACGGCGGTGACGGTGGGGATGGTGGTTCGGTCTATATGGTTGCCGACGAAAACCTCAATACCCTGGTGGATTACCGCTATACCCGGCATTTCGAGGCCGAGCGCGGATCGAACGGCGGCAGCACCGACTGCACCGGGAAAAAGGGTGATGACCTGGACCTGCGCGTGCCGGTCGGCACCACGGTGATCGACTCCGCGACCCAGGAGGTCATCGGCGACCTGGTCAAGCATGGTCAGCGCCTGCTGGTGGCTCATGGTGGCTGGCATGGCCTGGGCAACACCCGCTTCAAGTCCAGTACCAACCGTGCACCGCGCCAGACCACGCCGGGCAAGCCGGGCGAGCAGCGTGACCTCAAGCTGGAAATGAAGGTGCTGGCCGACGTCGGTCTGCTGGGCCTGCCGAATGCCGGCAAGAGTACCTTCATTCGTTCGGTGTCGGCCGCCCGTCCGAAAGTGGCGGACTATCCGTTCACCACGCTGGTGCCGAACCTGGGTGTGGTCAGTGTCGACCGCTGGAAGAGCTTCGTCATCGCCGACATCCCCGGCTTGATCGAGGGGGCTTCGGAGGGTGCCGGCCTGGGGATTCGCTTCCTCAAGCACCTGGCGCGTACCCGTCTGCTGCTGCACCTCGTCGACATGGCGCCGCTGGATGAAAGCAGTGCCGCGGATGCGGCTGAAGTGATCGTCAACGAGCTGGCGCGCTTCAGTCCGTCGCTGGTCGAGCGTGATCGCTGGCTGGTGCTGAACAAGTGCGACCAGATTCTCGAGGAAGAGCACGAGGCGCGGGTCAAGGAAGTGGTCGATCGCCTGCAGTGGACCGGCCCGGTCTACGTGATCTCGGCGATCGCCAGCGAGGGTACCGAGCGTCTGACCCGTGACATCATGCGTTACCTGGAGGATCGTCTCGATCGCCTGGCCAGCGACCCGGCCTATGCCGACGAGTTGCGTGAGCTCGACCAGCGCATCGAGGATGAGGCGCGTGCCCAGCTGCAGGCTCTGGATGACCAGCGGGCCCTGCGTCGCAGCGGCGTCAAGAGTGTCCACGACATCGGCGACGATGATTGGGATGAAGATGACTTCGATGATGAGGATGGTCCGGAAATCATTTACGTCCGCGACTGATTCATTCGGTAAACTAGAACGCCGCTCCCCTGAGCGGCGTTTTGGTATCCGTAATACGTAAATCACATAATCGCGTGGGTGGCGCCCGGTTGCGCTGCCTGCTGGCAAGGGTTGGAAGATCATGCGGAGCAAGGTGACAGGTGCGCAGCGTTGGGTCGTGAAGATCGGCAGCGCACTGCTGACGGCGGACGGCAAGGGCCTGGATCGCGCGGCAATGGGTGTCTGGGTTGAGCAGATGGTGGCATTGCACGAGGCTGGCGTGGAGCTGGTGCTGGTGTCGTCCGGCGCGGTGGCGGCGGGCATGAGTCGGCTTGGCTGGACTGCTCGACCGAGTGCCATGCATGAATTGCAGGCAGCGGCGGCTATCGGCCAGATGGGGCTGGTGCAGGCCTGGGAGTCGAGCTTTGCCGAGCATGGGCGCCATACCGCACAGATCCTGCTGACCCACGACGACCTGTCCGATCGCAAGCGCTACCTCAATGCGCGCAGCACCTTGCGTGCGCTGGTGGAGCTCAAGGTCATCCCGGTGATCAACGAGAACGACACGGTGGTCACCGACGAGATCCGTTTCGGTGACAACGACACCCTGGCGGCGCTGGTGGCCAACCTGGTGGAGGCGGACCTGCTGGTGATCCTGACGGATCGCGATGGCATGTTCGATGCCGATCCGCGCAGCAACCCCGATGCGCAGCTGATCTACGAGGCTCGCGCCGACGACCCGGCGCTGGATGCCGTGGCGGGCGGCACCGGTGGCGCCCTGGGGCGTGGCGGCATGCAGACCAAGCTGCGGGCGGCGCGGCTGGCGGCGCGCTCGGGCGCGCATACCATCATCGTCGGTGGTCGCCTGGAGCGGGTGCTCGATCGTCTCAAGGCGGGCGAGCGCATCGGCACTCTGTTGTCGCCGGAGCGTGGCATGCTGGCGGCGCGCAAGCAGTGGCTGGCCGGTCACCTGCAGACTCGTGGCACCCTGGTACTCGACGACGGTGCGGTGAATGCGCTGGCGCGTGATCACAAGAGCCTGTTGCCGGTAGGGGTCAAGCTGGTCCAGGGCAGCTTCCGTCGTGGTGAAATGGTGGTGTGCGTGACGCCGGACGGTCGTGAGATCGCTCGTGGGTTGGCCAACTACAGTGCGCTCGAGGCGCAGAAGATCATCGGTCAGTCGTCGGATGCCATTGTCGGCCTGCTGGGCTACATGGCTGAGCCGGAGCTGGTTCATCGCGATAATCTTATTCTGGTGTGATCGAGTCGAGGGGAGTGCGCATGGGGTTGGCAAAGGGATTGTTCGGGTTGCTCCTGGCGTTGCCGCTGCTGGCGTCGGCCGAGGAGATCGGTCAGGTGTCGACGGTGTTCAAGTTCGTCGGGCCGAATGACCGGATCGTGGTCGAGGCGTTCGATGACCCCAGGGTCGAGGGTGTGACCTGTTATCTGTCGCGGGCCAAGACCGGTGGCCTGAAGGGCGGCCTGGGGCTGGCGGAAGATCGTGCCGAGGCTTCGATCGCCTGTCGCCAGGTTGGGCCGATCCGCTTCAGTGGTGAGCTCAAGGATGGCGAGGAGGTATTCAAGGAGCGCACGTCGCTGGTGTTCAAGACCATGCAGGTGGTGCGCTTCCTCGACAAGAAGCGTAATACCCTGGTGTATCTGGTCTACAGCGATCGTGTGATCGAAGGGAGTCCGCAGAATGCGGTGACGGCGATTCCGATTCTGCCGTGGCCGAATCGGTAGGGTGTCGAGTTGGCGTGACCTTGCTGCGCCGCGCCTTGTAGGTGTCGGGCTTGCCTGCGAATAGGTTCTTGAACCTTGCGTTGCCGGAGAGGGCGCTTTCGTGGGTAGGCCCTGCTCCTGCAGAGGGTGTGGTTCTTGAATTGCAGGCAATAAAAAACCGACCCTTGGGTCGGTTTTTCAGCAGGCTGGTCGCTTAGGCAGCAACAGCCAGGGCCTTGATGTGGCCATTCAGACGGCTCTTGTGACGAGCGGCCTTGTTCTTGTGGATGATGCCCTTGTCGGCCATGCGGTCGATAACAGGCACTGCCAGAACGTAGGCGGCTTGTGCTTTAGCGGCGTCTTTTGCGTCGATGGCTTTGACTACGTTCTTGATGTAGGTACGAACCATGGAACGCAGGCTGGCGTTGTGGCTGCGACGCTTCTCAGCCTGTTTAGCACGTTTTTTGGCGGAAGGTGAGTTGGCCACCGTCGAGCTCCTCGAAAGACTTTTTAGGGAATAGCAAACAAAATAGGCCGCGAATCATGCCGATGAGTTGAAGGCTTGTCAAGGGCGAACGACGCGCTCCGCCGAGTGGTCGATGTGGCGCTTCGGATGTTTCTTTCCGGCGTACGACCTGTAAACTCGCGAGCTTTGGCTCTGTGCTGTTGCGGCGCGGAGTATCGCACAGCCGGGCGCCATATTCGCCTGCCTCTTCATTCCAGGGCGCACAATTTTTCAATGAATCTGCTCAAGTCGTTGGCTGCCGTCAGTTCCATCACGATGCTTTCCCGGGTGCTGGGCTTCGTTCGCGACACCATCCTCGCCCGGGCCTTTGGCGCGGGGATGGCGACCGACGCCTTCTTCATCGCCTTCAAGCTGCCCAACCTGCTGCGACGGATTTTCGCCGAAGGGGCCTTTTCCCAGGCGTTCGTGCCGATCCTGGCCGAGTACAAGAGCCAGAAGGGCGAGGAGGCGACCCGGACCTTCATCGCCTATGTCAGCGGCCTGCTGACCCTGGTGCTGGCCCTGGTGACGGCGCTGGGCATGCTCGCCGCGCCGTGGGTGATCTGGGCGACCGCGCCCGGCTTTGCCGATACGCCGGAGAAGTTCAGGCTGACCTCCGACCTGCTGCGGGTGACCTTTCCTTATATATTGCTGATCTCGCTGTCGTCCCTGGCCGGGGCGATCCTCAACACCTGGAACCGTTTCTCGGTCCCGGCGTTCGTGCCGACGCTGCTGAATATCAGCATGATCATCTTTGCCCTGTTCCTGACTCCCTACTTCGACCCGCCGGTGATGGCGCTGGGCTGGGCGGTACTGGCGGGTGGCCTGGCACAGTTGCTCTACCAACTGCCGCACCTGAAGAAGATCGGCATGCTGGTGCTGCCGCGCATCAACCTGCGCGACAGCGGTGTGTGGCGAGTGATGAAGCAGATGCTGCCGGCGATCCTCGGGGTGTCGGTCAGCCAGATTTCGCTGATCATCAATACGATCTTCGCCTCGTTCCTGGTGGCGGGGTCGGTATCCTGGATGTATTACGCCGACCGCCTCATGGAACTGCCCTCCGGTGTGCTGGGCGTGGCGCTGGGCACCATCCTGTTGCCGATCCTGTCCAAGACCTACGCCAACAAGGATCGTCACGAGTACTCGCGGATTCTCGACTGGGGCCTGCGCCTGTGTTTCGTGCTGGTGCTGCCGTGCTCGCTGGCGCTGGCGATCCTTTCCGAGCCGCTGACCGTGTCGCTGTTCCAGTACGGCCAGTTCAGCGCCTTCGATGCGTCCATGACCCAGCGGGCGCTGATCGCCTACTCGGTCGGCCTGCTGGGGATCATCATGATCAAGGTGCTGGCGCCCGGCTTTTATGCCCAGCAGAACATTCGCACGCCGGTGAAGATTGCGATCTTTACCCTGACGGTCACCCAATTGCTCAACCTGGCCCTGGTCGGCCCGTTGGCCCATGCCGGGCTGGCGCTGGCCATCAGTGGTGGCGCCTGCCTCAATGCCGGTCTGCTGTTCTGGCAGTTGCGCCGGCAGAAACTGTTCGTCGCCCAGGCGGGCTGGGGGCTGTACCTGTTGAAACTGGTGGTTGCCGTTGGCGTGATGTCGGTGGTGCTGTTGGGGCTGATGCATGTCATGCCGGCGTGGGACCAGGGGCATATGCTCGAGCGCTTCCTGCGCCTGGGGGCGTTGGTGGTGGCCGGTGTGGTGGCCTACTTCGGTATGCTGCTGCTGATGGGGCTGCGCCTGCGCCACTTCAACCGCAAATCGTTGATGTAACCGGCGCAACGGATGTCGACGCATGACGGGTACTAAGCTCGGCCGGGTATGGTTATAATCGGCCACTTTATGAGCAAGAAGCGCGTTATGCAGCTGGTTCGAGGCCTCCACAACCTGCGTCCCCGGCACCGGGGCTGTGTCGCCACCATTGGCAACTTTGACGGTGTTCATCGTGGTCACCAGGCTATCCTGGCCCGGCTGCGCGAGCGTGCGCGGGAGCTGGGGGTGCCCAGCTGCGTGGTGATTTTCGAACCGCAACCGCGCGAGTTCTTTGCCCCGCAGACGGCGCCGGCGCGCCTGGCGCGCTTGCGCGACAAGCTGCAGTTGCTGGCTGCCGAAGGCGTCGACCGGGTACTGTGCCTGGCGTTCAACCAGCGCCTGAGCAAGCTCAGCGCCGCCGAGTTCGTCGACACCATCCTGGTCGAAGGCCTGGGCGTACAGCACCTGGAAGTCGGTGACGACTTCCGTTTCGGCTGCGACCGTGCCGGTGATTTCGATTTCCTGCTACAGGCCGGCAAGGCCAGTGGCTTTTCCGTCGAGGCGGCACAGACCGTTGAACTCGATGGCCTGCGGGTCAGCAGCACCCAGGTGCGTAATGCCCTGGCGGCGGCCGATTTCCCCTTGGCCGAGCGCCTGCTGGGGCGTCCGTTCCGGATCGCCGGGCGGGTGCTGCATGGGCAGAAACTGGCGCGCCAACTGGGCACGCCAACGGCCAACGTACAGCTCAAGCGCCGTCGCGTGCCATTGACCGGGGTCTACCTGGCCAGTGTCGAGATCGACGGCCAGCCGTGGCCGGGTGTCGCCAATATCGGCGTGCGGCCTACGGTAGCAGGTGATGGCAATGCCCACCTGGAAGTGCATCTGCTGGATTTTGCCGGTGATCTGTATAACCGGCGTTTGACGGTGGTTTTCCACCACAAGCTGCGCGATGAGCAGCGATTCGCCTCCCTGGAGGCGCTCAAGACGGCGATCAATGCGGACGTCGCCGCCGCCCGTGCCCACTGGCAGGGTTCACCGCTTACAAAGAGCCTGAAATGACCGACTACAAAGCCACGCTTAACCTCCCGGACACCGCCTTCCCGATGAAGGCCGGCCTGCCACAGCGCGAACCTCAGATTCTGCAGCGCTGGGACAGCATTGGCCTGTACGGGAAGTTGCGCGAGATTGGCAAGGATCGTCCGAAGTTCATCCTTCACGACGGTCCTCCCTACGCCAACGGTACGATTCACATCGGTCACGCGCTGAACAAGATTCTCAAGGACATGATCGTCCGCTCCAAGACCCTGGCCGGCTTCGATGCCCCCTATGTGCCGGGTTGGGACTGCCATGGCCTGCCGATCGAACACAAGGTCGAAGTGACCCACGGCAAGAACCTGGGCGCGGACAAGACCCGCGAACTGTGCCGCGCCTATGCCAGCGAGCAGATCGAGGGGCAGAAGTCCGAGTTCATCCGCCTGGGCGTGCTGGGCGACTTCGCCAACCCCTACAAGACCATGGACTTCAAGAACGAGGCCGGTGAAATCCGCGCCCTGGCCGAAATCGTCAAGGGCGGCTTCGTGTTCAAGGGCCTCAAGCCGGTGAACTGGTGCTTCGATTGCGGTTCGGCCCTGGCCGAAGCCGAAGTCGAATACCAGGACAAGAAATCCCAGACCATCGACGTGGCCTTCCCGATCGCCGACCAGGACAAGCTGGCCGCCGCGTTCGGCCTGCCATCGCTGGGCAAGCCGACTTCGATCGTGATCTGGACCACCACCCCGTGGACCATTCCGGCCAACCAGGCGCTGAACGTTCATCCGGAGTTCAACTACGCGCTGGTGGATGTCGGTGACCGCCTGCTGGTGCTGGCCGAGGAACTGGTCGAGTCCTGCCTGGCGCGTTACAAGCTGGAAGGTTCGGTAGTGGCGGTTGCCAAGGGCCAGGCCCTGGAACTGATCAACTTCCGTCATCCGTTCTATGATCGCCTGTCGCCTCTGTATCTGGCCGAGTATGTCGAGCTGGGTGCCGGTACCGGCGTGGTTCACTCCGCCCCGGCCTATGGCGAGGACGACTTCAAGAGCTGCAAGCATTACGGGATGTCCAACGATGACATCCTCACCCCGGTGCAGAGCAACGGTGTGTATGTCGAGTCCCTGGAGTTCTTCGGCGGCCAGTTCATCTTCAAGGCCAACCCGGCCATCGTCGAAAAACTCGCCGAAGTCGGTGCGCTGCTGCACACCGAGACCATCAGCCACAGCTACATGCACTGCTGGCGCCACAAGACCCCGCTGATCTACCGCGCCACCGCGCAGTGGTTCATCGGCATGGACAAGGCGCCGGCCTCTGGCGACACCCTGCGCGAGCGTTCGCTCAAGGCCATCGAGGACACCCAGTTCGTTCCGGCCTGGGGCCAGGCGCGCCTGCATTCGATGATCGCCAACCGTCCGGACTGGTGCATCTCCCGCCAGCGCAACTGGGGCGTACCGATCCCGTTCTTCCTGAACAAGGAAAGCGGCGAGCTGCACCCGCGCACCGTCGAACTGATGGAGCAGGTGGCCCAGCGCGTCGAGAAAGAGGGTATCGAGGCCTGGTTCAAGCTGGATGCCGCCGAGCTGCTCGGTGACGAGGCTGCGCAGTACGACAAGATCAGCGACACCCTCGACGTCTGGTTCGACTCGGGCACCACCCACTGGCACGTACTGCGCGGTTCGCACCCGGTCGGCCACGAGAACGGCCCGCGTGCCGACCTCTACCTGGAAGGTTCGGACCAGCACCGTGGCTGGTTCCACTCGTCCCTGCTGACCGGCTGCGCCATTGACAACCATGCGCCGTACCGCGAGCTGCTGACCCACGGCTTTACCGTCGACGAGGCCGGCCGCAAGATGTCCAAGTCCCTGGGCAACGTGATCGCGCCGCAGAAGGTCAACGACACCCTGGGGGCCGACATCATGCGCCTGTGGGTCGCCTCGACCGACTATTCGGGCGAGATGGCCGTCTCCGACCAGATCCTGCAGCGCAGCGCCGACGCCTACCGGCGTATCCGCAACACCGCACGGTTCCTGCTCTCCAACCTGAGCGGCTTCAACCCGGCCACCGATATCGTCCCGGCCGAGGAAATGCTCGCCCTGGATCGCTGGGCCGTGGACCGCACCCTGCTGCTGCAGCGCGAGCTGGAAGTGCACTACGGTGAGTACCGCTTCTGGAACGTCTACTCCAAGGTGCACAACTTCTGTGTGCAGGAGCTGGGCGGTTTCTACCTCGACATCATCAAGGACCGCCAGTACACCACCGGCGCCAACAGCAAGGCCCGGCGCTCCTGCCAGACCGCGCTGTTCCACATCTCCGAGGCGCTGGTGCGCTGGATCGCGCCGATCCTGGCGTTCACCGCCGACGAGCTGTGGCAGTACCTGCCGGGCGAGCGCAACGAATCGGTCATGCTCAATACCTGGTACGAAGGCCTCAGCGAACTGCCGGAAGGCTTCGAGCTGGGTCGCGACTACTGGGAGCGGATCATGGCGGTCAAGGTCGCGGTCAACAAGGAACTGGAAGTGCAGCGCGCCGCGAAGGCGGTGGGCGGCAACCTGCAGGCCGAAGTGACCCTGTTCGCCGAAGAGGCACTGGTCGCCGACCTGGACAAGCTGAGCAACGAACTGCGCTTCGTGCTGATCACCTCCACCGCGACGGTCGCGCCCCTGGCGCTGGCCCCGGCGGATGCGGTGGTCACCGAGGTGCCGGGCCTGAAGCTCAAGGTGGTCAAGTCCGGCCACGCCAAGTGCGCCCGTTGCTGGCACTGCCGCGAGGATGTCGGGGTGAACCCGGAGCATCCGGAAATCTGCGGCCGTTGCGTCGACAACATCAGTGGCGAAGGCGAGGTGCGTCACTATGCCTAATGCCAGTGCCGGCCGTTTCGGCCGCCTGGGCTGGCTGTGGTTGAGCCTGCTGGTGCTGGTCATCGACCAGGCCAGCAAGTTCCACTTCGAAAGCTCGCTGACCCTGTACCAGCAGATCGTGATCATTCCCGACTACTTCAGCTGGACCCTGGCGTACAACACCGGCGCGGCCTTCAGCTTCCTGGCCGAGAGTTCCGGCTGGCAGCGCTGGCTGTTCGCCCTGATCGCGGTGGTGGTCAGTGCGGTGCTGGTGGTCTGGCTCAAGCGCCTGGGGCGCAACGAGACCTGGCTGGCCATCGCCCTGTCGCTGGTGCTGGGTGGGGCGCTGGGCAACCTCTACGATCGCATGGCACTGGGCCATGTCATCGACTTCATTCTCGTGCACTGGCAGAACCGCTGGTACTTCCCGGCGTTCAACTTTGCCGACAGCGCCATTACCGTGGGCGCGGTGATGCTGGCGCTGGACATGTTCAAGAGCAAAAAGTCCGGAGAACCCGTTCATGACTGAACACGCAGTGGCTGAGCAACGGATCGGTCAGAACACCCAGGTCACCCTGCATTTCGCCTTGCGCCTGGAGAACGGCGACACGGTCGACAGCACCTTCGACAAGGCGCCGGCGACCTTCAAGGTCGGTGATGGCAGCCTGTTGCCCGGTTTCGAGGCCGCGCTGTTCGGCTTCAAGGCTGGCGACAAGCGCAGCCTGACCATCCCGGTGGAAAATGCCTTTGGTCAGCCCAACCCACAGAACGTGCAGATCATGCCACGCTCGCAGTTCCAGGATATGGAACTGTCGGAAGGCCTGCTGGTGATCTTCAACGATGCCGCCAATACCGAGCTGCCGGGTGTGGTGAAGGCGTTCGATGACGCTCAGGTCACCGTCGACTTCAACCACCCGCTGGCCGGCAAGGTGCTGACCTTCGAGGTGGAGATCATCGAGGTCAAGGCGCTGTCCTGAAGCACTATCCTGTAAAGGCCGGCTTGCCGGCGACCGACCGTGCAACCGGTCGGAATGATCCAACCCTTGCGCGCAAGACACGAGGCACAGCATGCAAATCAAACTCGCCAACCCCCGTGGCTTCTGCGCCGGTGTGGACCGGGCGATCGAAATCGTCAACCGGGCCCTGGAGGTCTTCGGTCCGCCGATCTATGTGCGTCACGAAGTGGTGCATAACAAATTCGTCGTCGAAGACCTGCGCGCCCGTGGTGCCATCTTCGTCGAAGAGCTGGACCAGGTGCCGGACGACGTCATCGTCATCTTCAGTGCCCATGGCGTTTCCCAGGCCGTGCGCAGCGAAGCGGCCGGGCGTGGCCTGAAGGTCTTCGATGCCACCTGTCCGCTGGTGACCAAGGTGCATATCGAGGTGGCGCGCTACAGCCGCGACGGTCGTGAATGCATCCTCATCGGCCATGCCGGGCACCCGGAAGTGGAAGGCACCATGGGCCAGTACGACGCCAGCAACGGTGGTGCGATCTACCTGGTGGAGGACGAGAAGGACGTCGCCGCGCTGCAGGTCCGCAATCCCGACAAACTGGCCTTCGTGACCCAGACCACCCTGTCGATGGACGACACCAGTCGGGTCATCGATGCCCTGCGCACGCGTTTTCCGGCCATCGGCGGGCCACGCAAGGACGACATCTGCTACGCCACGCAGAACCGCCAGGATGCGGTCAAGCAATTGGCCGACGAGTGCGATGTGGTGCTGGTGGTGGGCAGCCCGAACAGTTCCAACTCCAATCGCCTGCGTGAGCTGGCCGAGCGCATGTCCACCCCTGCCTACCTGATCGACGGTGCCGAGGACATGCAGCGCAGCTGGTTCGACGGTGTCGAGCGGATCGGCATCACCGCCGGCGCGTCGGCCCCCGAAGTGCTGGTACGCGGCGTGATCCAGCAGCTTCAGGCCTGGGGCGCGACCGGTGCCGATGAGCTGGCCGGCCGCGAGGAGAACATCACCTTCTCCATGCCCAAGGAACTACGCGTTCGCACGCTCCCCTGAGTCGGAGGCGCCGCAGAGCGCCTCCTGCTTCTCACCTGTTTCGAGCCTGACCCGACCTGTCCTGGCGAGCACCACGCGGTGCTGGCTCAGGGGCTTGTCCCTGGCGCAGATGTGCAGGGTGCCGCCTGCCACGCCGTCGTTGGTCGGCGCACCGATCGATGAGAACCGAACGAAACTTCTTACGTGCTGATTGCCGACAATCGGTCCGGCGCTGCTGTCCTGTCGTTCGATCAGGGTTGGATTGCTCCCGTCTTCAGGCCCCTGGCCGCTCAGGTCGAGAATGATGCGCCAACCCTGGCTCCAGTCATCGTTCAGTGCGTGGATGATCACGGCCTGGTTGCGCAGGATCGCCTCGGTGCGGGCCGTTTGCAGGCCGAGGGCGAGCTGTTCGGCAGACAGTTGACGACGTTGTGAGGCGAGCCATTCGCCGAATGACGGCCCCGCCAGCCTTGCCAGGACGGCGATAACCACCAGTACGGCCAATAGCTCCACCAGGCTCAAGCCTCGTTGATGCATGAACTCTCCCTCCTTGGAGAGGCCGGGGTGACAGACTTCGCGTTGATCCCGAGAAAACAACCGTACGTCCCGGCGACGAATGTTCCAGGTTGTAGAGCCAGTTATAGTCCAGGTACTCGAGAGGTGCGCCATGGACAGTGGTAACAAGGGATTTACGCTGGTCGAGCTGATGGTAGCTGTTGTGGTCTTCGCGATTCTCGCGGCGATTGCGTTGCCATCCTATAAGAGCTCCGTCGACCGATCCAAGGCCGATACCGAGGTCAACGATCTGATGCGGGGGCTCAGTTACGCGCGCCTGGAGGCGATCGACCGGGGGATCAGCACGCGTATCCGCCCCAGGGTACTCAACAGCGCGTGGACCAGCGAACTGGTGGTGATGTCGGTGGCTGATGATGCGGCAGGCCGTACCAACTACTACCAGGTGATTCCGCTGATGAGCAGTGGGGCTACGCTGAACGTGACGGCCGGGGTCAACAGCCTGGATTTCAACAACCTGGGCGGGGTGTCCGCAGCCGCGACCTTTGTCTACACCCTCGGCGCACAGACCCGAACCGTGAATGTCTGCCTGAACGGCAAGATCGTCCTGGGGAGTTGCTGATGCCAGGAACCATTGGTGCAAGGCAGGCTGGCCTGACCCTGATCGAGGTCATGGTGTCGCTGCTGATTCTCGCTGTCGGCCTGCTGGGCGCGGCGGCCATCCAGCTCAACGCGCTGAAGTACACCGACAGCTCGATGATGACCAGCCAGGCCAGTTTCATCGCCTATGACATGCTCGACCGTATCCGCGCGAATCCCGACGCGAACTACGCCGTGAGCAACCTGCAGGGCATCACGGCAACGGCGGGTTCCACCGCGGCCCGGGATGCCGACCTCTACGATTTCAAGAACAACATCAATAACTTTGCCGCGACGGATGGCAGTGGCAGCATTGCGGTCAACAACCGGGTAGTGACCATCACCATTGGCTGGGGCGACAAGCGCGCCGATGACGCGACGACGGCGAATGCGCCGACCCGCACCTTTGTCCTGACCAGCCGGGTGGCCACCGACCCCGTGGTGACGCCATGAAAAGGCTGCCCAGGGGCTTTGGCCTGGTCGAGCTGATGATCGCCCTCGTTCTCGGCCTGGTGATCGTGGCAGGTATCACCCAGATATTCCTCTCCGCCAGGAACACCTACGCCAGCCAGAACGCGGCAGCCGGGATGCAGGAGGATGCGCGTTTCATCCTGAGCAAGATGATTCAGGAAATCCGCATGGTCGGGATGTTCGGCTGCCTCACCACCGCGGCGATCGTCGATGGGAGCAACCCCGCCACCTTTGCCACGAATGCCGCTACCCCGATCTCCTGGAACAATGCCAACAAGTCGCTGGTTCTGGTAACGGCTGATATTGGCACCGGGGGCGGCGTACCCACCTGGACGATCACGTCCGATTGTCGCACCACCGCCACGGCCTACACCGGAGCAGCGGTGGCACCCAGTGGGCAGCAGGCGTTCCCCATTCGTAAGCTGACCTACACCTATGCCGGCAACCAGCTATTGCTGCTGGCAGGGACGGGGACCGGCACGGGGGCGGCGTTGGTCAACAATGTCGCGGCCTTCGACGTGAAGTTCGGTGTGGCCGCCAATGCCACCGACACCGCTGTGCTCAATTACAACAGCAACCCCAGCGATCCGGCCACCATCCGCAGCGTTCGGCTGAGCATCACCCTCTCCGACCCGAGCAATCGGGTCAGAAACCAGACCTTCACGGCGGTGGCCGCCTTGCGAAACCGGCTTCAGTAGGTGCGAGCATGAATCTCTCACGGCAAGACCCAATCCATAGATGCCGCAGACAGCAGGGCGGCATGGCGTTGCTGGTCAGCCTGGTGTTTCTCCTGCTGTTGACCCTGATCGGCATTTCCTCCATGCAAAGTGCGACGTTGCAGGAAAAAATGGCCGGTAGCGTGACCCTGCGCAACACCTCCTTCCAGACCGCCGAGGCCGTCCTGCGGATGGGCGAGAATGCGGTTCAGCAGAGCAATTACTCGCTGGCGGTCTGCACCACGGTCGTCCGCTGTGCGCCACCCCCCGAGTCCGCGACCCTGGTGGCGGCGCAGACGGACCCCACATCGGGGGTGATCTGGGTGGCGGCGGGCAGCGGCTTCTATGGGGTACAGAACATCGGAACCTCGATGACGGCGGTCGGCCTGCCGAGCAACACTTCCGCGACCCTGTATCGCATCACCGCAGTCGCCATTTCGGGCAATTCGCGTACGGTTCTGGAGAGCATCTATGCCAAGTACTAGACCTCGCGACAGTTGGGCCCGGCGTTGCCTGAGAGTGGCGGCGGGGGCCTTGCTGGGGCTGTATCTCGGTGCGCCGGCCTACGCCTTTACCCCCGCGGACGCTCCTCTGCTGAGCGCGGCAGCCGTTGCTCCCAACGTCATGTTGCTGGTCGACGACTCCGGCAGTATGAACAGCATCATCTGGGCGACCGACTTCGACCCCAATGCGAACTGGGGGAGTGTCGCGAACTGCAACTCGGACTTCCTGTGTCTTGGCGCGCAAACGCTGGACGCTGACGATACCAATATCTTCGTTGGCAACCTCTATCGGGGCGGCTGCTCCCTGAGCGGCAACTGGTATGGCTTCTACAGGGGGCTGCTGCAGTCGCCCATCTGCCTGCGCCTGCCTGATCCTGTGGGGGGCGGCAATACCCGCTATTCGACGGCCTACCTGGCCTATCTGCTGAGGAAGGCCAACGGGGTGAACACCGACTTCACCACCGGTACGCTGGTACCCAACGACTATCGCATCAACGTCGCGCGGGAGGTCTCCAAGACCCTGGTGACGCAGAACCGTTCGCTGCGCATCGGCCTGGCGACCTTCAATCCACCGTCCTTCGGCGATCCCGGTCCTGGCGGCTATATCGTCCGTTCGGTCGCTGATCTGTCACCCGTCAGTGGCTCGGTGACCCAGACCCAGGCGAACACCAACTACAACTCGTTGATCAGCTCCATCAATGGCCTGAGCGCGATTGCCAACACGCCGCTGGCGGAAACCTACTACGAGATCACTCGCTACTTTCGTGGCATGGCGCCTTACTACAACGCCTCGCCGAGCACCTACACCAGCCCTATCCAGTACCGCTGCCAGAAGAACTACGGCGTGGTGATAACCGACGGGTTGCCGACCTACGACCGGACGTTTCCGTCGAATGATCCCCTGGCCCAGGGGACGAACAGGTTGCCCAACTGGGACGGGAAAAACAACGATGGTGACAACCCCACGGGCGGGGATGGCGAGGGCGACAGCCTGTACCTCGATGATATTGCCAAGTTTGCCTATGACATCGACATGCGTTCATCCGGAACCGATGCCGCAGGCAAGAGCTGGGACAGCGCCGATTTTCCGAAACAGAACATGAGCACCTACACGGTAGGGTTCACGGCGTCCAACCAGATGCTCTCCGATGCCGCCAACTATGGGCAGGGCAGGTACTACCAGGCGATCGACAGCGCCGGCTTGAGCACCGCGTTGTCCGCCGCCTTCAGCGACATCACCTCCAAGGCCGGCTCCGGCGGTGGTGGTTCGGCCATTGCCGGTACCGCTTCCACGAGCGCCAGTTACTTCCAGACCGGCTACGACCCGGCGGATTGGCGCGGTACGATCAAGTCGTACGGTTTCAACAGCAATGGCACGGTCAATACCGCCTTGCTGAACTGGAGCACCGACACCACCATCCGGACCAGCTCCACCGCGCCCCTGTATCAGTCATGGAATACCACGAGCAATGCGGTGGTTGCCCTGGCGTTCAACAACTTTTCCACGACGCAACGCGCTGCGCTCAACCAGGGCCTGCCGACCGGGATCGTCGGCAACGACCTGGTGGAATGGAGCAAGGGCACCAACAAGACCGGGCTGAAGACACGTACGAGGCTGCTCGGCGATATCATCAACTCGCCCCTGGTGGTGGCCTCGCCCACGGAGCAGACCGCTTCCGACCTGGTGGGCGACAGCAGCTACAGCGCCTACCTGAGCACCAAGGCCACCGGGATGAACAGCAACCTGGTGGTCAATGGCAACGATGGCTTCATGAGCGTGATCAATTCGAGCAGCGGTGCCCGGGTGTACGCCTACATGCCCAGCAGTGTGCTGCCATCGCTGCATTTCATTGCCGACCCGGCCTACATCAACGGCACCAGCCACAAATTCCTCAATGACGGTCAGGTCGGCGTATTCGATGCGCAGTTCAACAACAACGCCTGGAAGACCGTGGCGCTGGGTGGGGTGGGGGCAGGTGGCAAGGCATTCTTTGCCGTGCAGTTGTTCGATGCCACGCTGGGCAACGCCTACAACGCCCTTTGGGAATTGCGCGCCCCCGATACGGCGGATACCAGCAACCCGTTGAACGATATCGGATACGCCTACGCCAAGCCCGAAGTCGCCCGATTGCCCGATGGCCGCTGGGCGGCGTTCATCGCCAACGGCTATGGCAGCAACTCCGGTGTCGCGGCGTTGTACATCGTCGATATCCGCGACGGTTCGCTGATCAGGAAGATCGTGGTCGACAGCAGCGAAACCACCAATGGCCTGTCCTCGGTGAAGCTGAAAGTGAATGCCCAGAATGTGGTCCAGGCCGCGTATGGCGGTGATCTCAAGGGGCGTATGTGGAAGTTCGACCTGAGTTCCACCGCGATCAATAGCTGGGGGCTGGCCTTTGCTGGCTCGCCGCTGTTTACCGCGCCCGGTGGCGCCACCCAGCCGATCACCGCGCAGCCGCTGCTGGTCGACCATCCGATCAACGGCAAGATGGTGTTTTTCGGTACCGGGAAGTTCAATGAGACCGCAGACAAGTTGAGCAAGGACCTGCAGGCTTTCTACGGGATATGGGATGCCGATGGCGGGGCGGGCAGGATTACCGTCAGCAGCCTGGTGGCCCAGTCGATTACCGGGGTGTTCACCTCCAATGGCACCCAGTTCATCACCACCAGCGAGAACCCGGTGGTTTATCCGGCACAGAGCGGCTGGTACCTGCCGCTGATCTACAACAATGTGGCCACCGGCGAGCGGGTGATCTATCCGGCGCGTACGACCCTGGGGCGAGTCGTCTTCACCACCGCCGCCGTCGATACCACCGATCCCTGTGCAAGCTTCGGTACCGGCCGGGTGGTGGAGCTCGATGCGTTCACCGGGAAAATGCTCAGCTATGCAGTGCTCGACACCAATGGCGACGGGGTCGTCAACAGCAGCGACCTGCGTTCGAGCGGGTTCAACTTTTCCTCTATCCCGAATCTGACCGGCATCATGGGGGGCAGTGGGGCCCAGACCAAAATCTTCAGTGACTCCAGCGGCGGCACCACCTCCATGGCGGAAAAGGGCGGTGGCGGCAGTCGACGGATCATGTGGCGACAAATCCAATAGGGAAGAGCGTGTATGAAGCAGGCAGCCAAAGGCTTCACCTTGATCGAACTCATGATTGTCGTGGCCATTGTCGGTATCCTTGCGGCGGTGGCGTATCCCAGTTACATCGAGTACTCCAAGCGTACCCACCGTACGGAGATTGCCGGACTGCTCTCGGAGCAGGCGCAGAATCTGGAGCGTTACTATTCGAGGAACGGTTTTTATACGAATGCCGTAGTCTCCACCGGGAACAGCTACTACTCGATTGCGTCTACCTTGAACGCCCAGGACTTCACCCTGACGGCGACGGCGTCGACAGGTTCGATGATGGTGGGTGACAAGTGTGGCGGCTTCACGATTACCCAGACGGGGGCACGTAGCAACCCGGGCGCCAGCTCAGGTGTGACGACAAAGGACTGTTGGGGGCGCTGATTGTTTTTCAGGGGGCGACTGGGCGCGCTCCCCACAGGTTTGGATCAAGAGATGAGCAGGCAGCAGCAAGTGATAATCGTGGGGGGCGGGGTGATCGGCTTGTTGACCGCCTTCAATCTGGCGGCGAGTGTCGATCGGGTGGTGCTGCTCGATCGCGCAGGCCTGGGCCAGGAGTCTTCCTGGGCCGGCGGTGGGATCGTCTCGCCGTTGTACCCGTGGCGCTACAGTGCGGCCGTCACGGCCCTGGCCCATTGGTCACAGGATTTTTATCCACAGCTGGGCGAGCGGTTGTTCGCCAGTACCGGGGTCGACCCGCAGGTCCATGTCACCGGCCTTTACTGGCTGGACCTCGATGATGAGGCCCAAGCCCTGGCCTGGGCCGAGCGTGAGCAACGTCCATTGAGCCGCGTCGACATCTCGGCGGTTCGCGATGCGGTACCGGTGATGGGGCAGGGCTACTCCCGGGCGATCCATATGGCCCATGTCGCCAACGTGCGTAACCCGCGGCTGGTGAAGTCGCTCAAGGCGGCCTTGCAGGCGTTGCCCAACGTCACGATCCATGAGCATTGCGAAGTTGGCGACTTCATTCGCGACGGCGAGAAAGTGATCGGCGTGCACACGTCGCTGGGTGAGCTGCATGCCGAGCAGGTGGTCCTGGCCGCCGGTGCCTGGAGTGGCGAGCTGTTGAAGAACCTGGGGCTGGAACTGCCGGTCGAGCCGGTCAAGGGCCAGATGATTCTCTACAAGTGTGCCGCGGACTTCCTGCCCAGCATGATCCTGGCCAAGGGGCGTTATGCGATCCCGCGGCGTGACGGGCATATTCTGATCGGCAGCACCCTGGAGCACGAAGGGTTCGACAAGACGCCGACCTTGTCCGCGCTGGACAGCCTGAAGGCGTCGGCGGTGGAGTTGATTCCGGCGCTGGCGGGTATGGAGCCGGTTGCCCACTGGGCCGGGTTGCGGCCAGGGTCGCCGGAGGGCATTCCCTTTATCGGACCGGTGCCCGGTTTCGAGGGGCTCTGGCTCAACTGTGGGCACTATCGCAATGGCCTGGTGTTGGCGCCGGCGTCCTGCCAACTGTTTGCCGACCTGCTGCTGGGGCGCGAGCCGATCATTGATCCGGCGCCATATGCCCCTGCGGAGCGCCTTCTGTAGGGATCGGGACGCCGGCCCGCCGCGAATGGGCGAGGCATCAGTCCAGCCCCAGTTTCTTCAGGCGATAGCGCATCGAACGAAATGACAGGCTCAGACGCTGGGCCGCCGCCGTGCGGTTCCAGCGGGTCTCCTCCAGGGCCTGGAGGATCAGCTTGCGTTCGACGCTCTCCAGGTAATCCTCAAGGTTGTCGATCTGCGCCAGGCTCGGTTCGCCGGCCTCGGCCGTGTTGCCTGCGGATTCCGCCAGGCGCAGGTCGCTGGCTTCGATCTGGTCGTTTTCGCAGAGGGTGTAGGCCCGTTCGAGCATGTTCTCCAGTTCCCGCACGTTGCCGGGGAAGCGGTAGCCCTTGAGCGTTTCCAGCGCCTGCGGGTGCAGCCTGGCGGCCGGCTGGCCGCTGCCGGAGGCCAGACGCTGGAGTACATTGGCCGCCAGTGGCTCGATATCGTCCCGGCGCTCACGCAGGGCCGGGACGCGCAGTTCGATGACATTCAGTCGGTAGTACAGATCCTGGCGAAAGCGCTCGGCAGCGACTTCGGCGGTCAGGTCCTTGTGGGTGGCGCAGAGGATGCGCACATCAACCACTTCCTCCTGCTGCCCGCCGATGCTGCGTACGGCCTTCTCCTGGATCGCCCGCAGCAGCTTGACCTGCATGGCCAACGGCAGGTCCGCCACCTCGTCGAGGAACAGCGTGCCGCCGTTGGCCGCCTGGAACAGTCCGGGTTTGTCCTCGACCGCACCGCTGAAGCTGCCCTTGCGGTGACCGAAGAATTCGCTTTCCATCAGTTCCGACGGAATCGCCCCGCAGTTGACCGGCACGAACGGTCGTTCGGCACGCGGGCCCTGCTCGTGGATCAGGCGCGCCACCAGTTCTTTGCCGCTGCCTGATTCGCCGCTGATGTACACCGGCGCCTGGCTGCGGGCCAGCTTGTCGATCTGCTTGCGCAGGGCGCGCATGGGCAGCGAGTCGCCCAGAAGACGGGTGTCGATGGTCGTCGGCTTTTGCCCGGCCACCGGCAGCCGCAGGGCACTGGCCACCAGTTCCCGCAGGCGGGCCAGGTCCACTGGCTTGGTGAGGAAGTCGAAGGCGCCGGACTTGAGTGCGTTGATGGCGGTATCGAGGTTGCCGTAGGCGGTGATCATCGCCACCGGCACCTGGGGGTGGCGCTGCTGGATGTGCTGTACCAGTTCCAGGCCGGTGCCATCCGGCAGGCGCATGTCCGTCAGGCACAGGTCGAAGTGGTCCCGGGCGAGTTTTTCCCGGGCTTCGCCGACATTGCGGGCGCTCTGGGTGTCGAGTTTCATCCGGCCCAGAGTGATTTCCAGGAGTTCGCGGATATCCGGCTCATCATCGACGATCAGGACCTTTTGCCGTGGGCTCATGCTCAACTCTGTTTAAGTACGTGTGCGAAGGTGATGCGAAAGCAACTGCCGCCTTCGTGCCTTGAATAGTCTAGGCGGGCCTGGTTGCTTTCGCATAACTCGCGGGACAGGTACAGGCCCAGGCCCGTGCCCTGGCTTTCGGTGGTGAAGAAGGGTTCGAACAGGTGCTGCAACTGCTCCGGAGCGACACCGGGGCCGTTGTCGCGGACCTCGAGCGTCGGCAGATCGTTCCTGCGCTCGCGCGACAGGGTCAGCCAGACTTCGGCCTGGTCATGCAACTGGGCGCTGTAGCGCAGGCCGTTCTCCAGCAGATTGTTCAGCACCTGGGTCATTTGCTGCGGGTCGGCGTGGGTCTTCAGCCAATCGTTCTCGATCCGCAGGTGCAGTTGCTGGCCCGGGCCGGCTCTTTCGCGCCAGTCGCTGACAAAGGCCTGCAGCCAGGGGCTCAGGTCGAGCAATTGTGGCTCGGCCTGGCGTCGCCGCGACAGTTGCAGGACGTTCTCGATCACCAGATTCATGCGCTTGGACTGGTCCTGGATTATTTGCGTGAGACGCCGGTCGGGACCTTGCAGTTCCTCCGATTCCTGCAGCAACTGGGCCGCGTGGCTGATGGCGCCCAGGGGGTTGCGGATTTCGTGGGCGATCCCGGCGGTCAGTCGGCCCAAGGCGGCAAGTTTGAGCTGTTGGGCCTGTTGGGCGATTTTCGACAGGTCTTCGAGGAAGATCAGCGTCTGGCGCTGCTCGCCCCGCTGCAGGGCGATGAAGCTGGGCTGCAGGACCACGTCACTGCCCTCGACCTTGAGGCTTTGCGGGCGCAATGTCGGGTTGCTTTGCCACAGGCGCAGGCGGGCGATCAGCTCCGGCGAGTAGGGGTCGATCACTCGCCCGAGCAGATGCTCCTGGCCCAGCAGCGCGAGCCCACTCTGGTTGACCAGTTGCACGCGATGTTCGGCGTCGAGCACCAGGATGCCGGTGTGCATGCGTTGCAGGATCAGGGCGTTGAGCTCTTCGAGCTTGGTCACGTCGCTGGCACGTTGTTCGGCCAGGGTTTCGCTGACGTTCAGCAGGCGGGTCAGCCCCTGGACGAGGAAGGACGCGGCGAAGCACAGCACGCCCAGCAGCCCGGCCTGCACATAGTAGTTGGCCGCCGCCGGGAGGCTGAAGCTCAGGTAGAAGGTCAGGTAGATGATGCCGCTGGCTGAAATGGCCGCGATCAGCAACCCCATGCGGCCGCGCAGCAGCACGTTGCTGATGGCGACCGAGGCGATCAGCAGGTTGCCCAGACCACTCGGCGGGCCACCTGCGGCATAGAACAGGCCCGACAGCATCACCGCGTCGGCCAGTGCCAGGCTGAAGACCTGGGCCTGGCGCCTGGGGTTTTCCAGCAGCACCACCACCAGGATGTTCAGGATCAGGTAGATCCAACTGCCGGTGCGAAACAGTTCGCCGTCGGTCAGTTCCAGCAGCTTGTCGTCCATCCTGCTGGAAATCAGCAGGACCAGGGCGATGCCGATGCTCAGGCGGTAGAGGTTGTAGAGCCTGAGCAGGCGCTGCGCCTGGGCTCCGCCGAGACCGAAGGTCTCAGCGGTCACGAGGGCCAGGACCTTGCTCGAGGTGAGCCTGGCTGCAATACCACTGTTGCTGCTGGCTCAGAGCGTGGTCCTGGGGCAGGTGCACGCCACAATGGGCACAGCGCACCATGGGGGCAGCGTTGGGTTCGTCGGCGGGGCGGCTGGCGGTTGCGGCCCGTTTGAATTTGCGCCAGAACCATACGGCAGCAGCGATCAGAGCGATCCAGAACAGTAGACGAACCATGGCAACCAGCTTTTCGGCGAATGATCCGGCAGTTTAGCCAAGCTCATGGCATGAGCCCAGTGCAATCGCGGTTGCCTGGGCTGAAGGCAAAAAAAAGAGCCTCGAAAGGCTCTTTTTCCGGCAGGCAACCCTGGCTCAGTCGAACAGGCCGAAGGTCATGTAGCTGAACCACGAACGGTCGCTGTTGTTGCCTTCGGCCTCATGCTGCTCTTCCTGGGCGGCATCGCTTTCGGTCGGCTTCAGGTCGGCCGGGATCGCGTCCTTGGCGTCCTGGAACTGTTTCATCACGTCCTGGTTGGCGCGGGTTTCTCCCGGAGGCAGCGGAGGACGCGACTCGATCAGACCGAGGGTGGCCTTGCTCAGCCAGGAGCGGTTGTCCGCCTCGGCAACGCTTGGCACGAACTGGCCATCAACCAGGCTCGGGTGGTTCGGGTAGTTGGCCTTCAGCACTTCCAGGCTGCTGGCCGCCAGTTCGTCCAGGTGCAGGCGCTGGTAGGCCTCGACCATCACCGCCAGGCCGTCGCCGACCGAAGGGGTTTCCTGGAAATTTTCCACCACATAGCGACCGCGGTTGGCGGCGGCGACGTAGGCCTGACGGGTCAGGTAGTAGTCGGCCACGTGGATTTCGTAGGCCGCCAGCAGGTTGCGCAGGTAGATCATGCGCTGCTTGGCGTCCGGCGCGTAGCGGCTGTTGGGGTAGCGGCTGGTCAGTTGGGCGAACTCGTTGTAGGAGTCGCGGGCGGCACCCGGGTCACGCTTGGTCATGTCCAGCGGCAGGAAGCGTGCCAGCAGGCCGACGTCCTGGTCGAACGAGGTCAGGCCCTTGAGGTAGTAGGCGTAATCCACGTTCGGGTGCTGCGGGTGCAGGCGGATGAAACGCTCGGCGGCGGACTTGGCGGCTTCCGGCTCGGAGTTCTTGTAGTTGGCGTAGATCAGTTCGAGCTGTGCCTGGTCGGCATAGCGCCCGAACGGATAACGCGACTCCAGGGCCTTGAGCTTGGCGGTGGCGGCGGTGTAGCTGTTGTTGTCCAGGTCGGCCTGTGCCTGCTGGTACAGCTCGACTTCGCTCAGGTTTTCGTCGACGACTTCCTTCGATGAGCAAGCAGCGGTCAGTGCGAGGATGGCGATCAGCAGCAGGTGTTTCACTTGCATGGCGGCTTGCGTCCCTATGACGGCCGCTGTCTTGGGCGGAGCCGTCCTGTTATGATGAACGCCCCGTTGAAAGCCTCGGGGCAAAAGACGCCGTATTTAACCACAAGCGCGCAGCCGAAACCAAAGGCTGTGCCGACGCCCAGTCCGAGCATGTCCGATAAAATTGAACTTCGCGCAGAGGTGCCGTCCGAGCTGGGCGGTCAACGCCTCGATCAAGTCGCCGCCCAACTGTTTTCCGAGCATTCGCGCTCGCGCCTTTCCACCTGGATCAAGGACGGCCGCCTGACGGTGGATGGTGCGGTGATCCGCCCGCGCGATATCGTCCACGGCGGCTCCGTTCTCGAACTGACCGCCGAACAGGAAGCCCAGGGCGAGTGGGTGGCCCAGGACATCGAGCTCGATATCGTCTACGAAGATGACGATATCCTGGTGATCAACAAGCCGGCGGGCCTGGTGGTGCACCCGGCTGCCGGGCATGCCAGCGGTACCCTGCTCAACGCCCTGCTGCACCACGTGCCGGACATCGTCAACGTGCCCCGTGCCGGTATCGTGCACCGGCTCGACAAGGACACCACCGGGCTGATGGTGGTGGCCAAGACCATCCAGGCGCAGACGCAACTGGTGGCCCAGTTGCAGAGCCGTACCGTCAGCCGCATCTATGAATGCATCGTGATCGGCGTGGTCACCGCGGGCGGCAAGATCAATGCCCCGATCGGCCGGCACGGCCAGCAGCGCCAGCGCATGGCGGTGATGGAAGGCGGCAAGCCGGCGGTCAGCCATTACCGTGTGCTCGAGCGCTTCCGCTCCCATACCCATGTGCGGGTGAAGCTGGAAACCGGTCGGACCCACCAGATCCGCGTGCACATGGCGCACATCAATTTCCCGTTGGTGGGTGACCCTGTCTACGGTGGACGTTTCCGGATTCCACCGGCAGCCAGCCCGACCATGGTCGACTCGCTGAAAAACTTCCCGCGCCAGGCACTGCACGCACGGTTCCTGGAGCTGGAGCATCCGACCACCGGCAAGCGCATGAGCTGGGAGTCGCCGCTGCCGGACGATTTCGTCTGGCTGCTGTCGCTGCTCAAGCAGGACCGCGAGGCATTCGTCGGGTGAGCGATTTCCTGATTCCGGACTGGCCTGCGCCGGCGCGGGTCAGGTCCTGCGTTACCACTCGGGCGGGTGGTGTCAGCCAGGCACCGTTCGACAGCCTGAACCTGGGCGATCATGTCGAGGATGACCCGGCCGCGGTCGCGGAAAACCGCCGACGCCTCAATAGCGCCTTCTCCATCCGCCCGGCCTGGCTGCGCCAGGTGCACGGCGTGGGGGTGGTCGAGGCTGATCCGCAGGTGACCGCCGAGGCCGATGGCAGTTGGACGATGACGCCTGGGGTGGCTTGTACGGCGATGACCGCCGACTGTCTGCCGGCGTTGTTCTGTGATCGTGCCGGCACCCGGGTAGCGGCGGCCCATGCCGGTTGGCGTGGCCTGGCGGCGGGCGTGCTGGAGGCGACAGTCGACCGCCTCGACGTGGCGTCCTCGGAGATTCTGGTCTGGCTCGGACCGGCCATCGGTCCCCGGGCGTTCGAAGTGGGGGCGGAAGTGCGCGAAGCCTTCATCGCCACTCATCCGGAAACCATCGAAGCCTTCGTCCCCAGCTGCAACGCCGGCCGCTTCATGGCCGACATCTATGCCCTGGCCCGCCTGCGTCTGGCGGCACGTGGGGTCACCGCCGTTTACGGTGGCGGCTTCTGTACCGTCTCCGATCCACGCTTCTATTCCTACCGGCGCAGCCCACGCACCGGCCGTTTCGCCTCCCTGGTCTGGCTCGCCGACTAGACTGTCCTGACCTGCGTCAATCGTTCGGCGCTTGAAACTCCCAGAATCGCCCGTATCTATAAATGCATCTGGCAGGCTTCTCCATTCAGGTGTGTCCATCGCTCCGGCCTGCTCAAAAGGAAGGTGACTAATGCGTATAGACCGATTAACCAGCAAATTGCAGTTGGCTTTGTCCGATGCCCAATCCCTGGCCGTTGGCCTCGATCATCCGGCCATCGAACCGACCCACCTGTTGCAGGCATTGCTGGAACAGCAGGGTGGTTCGATCAAACCCCTGCTGATGCAGGTTGGCTTCGAGGTCAACAGCCTGCGCAAGGAATTGAGCAAGGAACTCGACAAGCTGCCGAAAATCCAGAATCCCACCGGCGACGTCAACATGTCGCAGGATCTGGCGCGCCTGTTGAACCAGGCCGACCGCCTGGCCCAGCAGAAGGGCGACCAATTCATCTCCAGCGAACTGGTGTTGCTCGCCGCCATGGACGAGAACAGCAAGCTGGGCAAGTTGCTGCTCGGCCAGGGCGTCAGCAAGAAGGCCCTTGAGAACGCGATCAACAACCTGCGCGGCGGCGCGGCGGTCAATGACGCCAACGTCGAGGAGTCGCGCCAGGCCCTGGACAAGTACACCGTCGACCTGACCAAGCGCGCCGAGGACGGCAAGCTCGACCCGGTGATCGGTCGCGACGACGAGATTCGCCGTACCATCCAGGTGCTGCAACGGCGGACCAAGAACAACCCGGTGCTGATCGGCGAGCCTGGTGTGGGCAAGACCGCCATCGCCGAGGGCCTGGCCCAGCGCATCATCAATGGTGAAGTGCCCGACGGCCTCAAGGGCAAGCGCCTGCTGTCGCTGGACATGGGCGCGCTGATCGCCGGGGCCAAGTACCGCGGTGAGTTCGAGGAGCGCCTCAAGGCACTGCTCAATGAACTGTCGAAGCAGGAAGGGCAGATCATCCTGTTCATCGACGAACTGCACACCATGGTCGGCGCCGGCAAGGGCGAGGGCTCGATGGATGCGGGCAACATGCTCAAGCCGGCCCTGGCCCGCGGTGAGCTGCATTGCGTCGGTGCGACCACCCTCAACGAGTACCGTCAATATATAGAGAAGGATGCGGCGCTCGAGCGACGCTTCCAGAAGGTGCTGGTGGACGAGCCGAGCGAGGAGGACACCATTGCCATCCTGCGCGGCCTGAAAGAGCGCTATGAAGTGCACCACAAGGTGGCGATCACCGACGGTGCGATCATCGCGGCGGCCAGGCTCAGCCATCGCTACATCACTGATCGTCAGTTGCCGGACAAGGCCATCGACCTGATCGACGAAGCGGCCAGCCGTATCCGCATGGAGATCGACTCCAAGCCGGAAGTGCTCGATCGCCTGGAGCGACGTCTGATCCAGCTCAAGGTCGAAGCTCAGGCCCTGAAGAAAGAGGACGATGAGGCGGCGATCAAGCGCCTGGAAAAACTCCAGGAGGACATCGCCCGGCTGGAGCGCGAGTACTCCGACCTGGAAGACGTCTGGGCCTCGGAGAAGGCCGAGGTGCAGGGTTCGGCGCAGATCCAGCAGAAAATCGAGCAGTCGCGCCAGGAACTGGAGGCAGCGCGCCGCAAGGGCGACCTCAATCGCATGGCCGAATTGCAGTACGGGGTGATCCCGGACCTGGAGCGCAGCCTGCAGATGGTCGACCAGCATGGTCACAGCGAGAATCAGTTGCTGCGCAGCAAGGTCACCGAGGAAGAGATCGCCGAGGTGGTATCGAAGTGGACCGGCATCCCGGTGTCGAAAATGCTCGAGGGCGAGCGTGAGAAGCTGCTGAAGATGGAGAGCCTGCTGCATCAGCGCGTCATCGGCCAGAGCGAGGCCGTGGTGGCGGTGGCCAACGCGGTACGGCGTTCCCGTGCCGGCTTGGCCGACCCGAATCGCCCGAGCGGTTCGTTCATGTTCCTCGGCCCGACCGGGGTCGGCAAGACCGAGCTGTGCAAGGCCCTGGCCGAATTCCTGTTCGACACCGAGGAAGCCATGGTGCGGATCGACATGTCCGAGTTCATGGAGAAACACTCCGTGGCTCGCCTGATCGGTGCGCCTCCGGGGTATGTCGGTTATGAAGAGGGTGGTTACCTGACCGAGGCCGTACGGCGCAAGCCGTATTCGGTGATCCTGCTGGACGAGGTCGAGAAGGCGCATCCGGATGTGTTCAATATCCTGCTGCAGGTGCTGGAAGATGGTCGCCTGACCGACAGTCACGGCCGTACCGTGGATTTCCGCAATACCGTGGTGGTGATGACCTCCAACCTCGGCTCGACGCAGATCCAGGAACTGGTCGGTGATCGAGAGGCCCAGCGGGCGGCGGTCATGGATGCACTGGGCAGCCATTTCCGGCCGGAGTTCATCAACCGGGTCGACGAAGTGGTGATCTTCGAGCCGCTGGCGCGGGATCAGATCGCCGGTATTACCGAGATCCAGTTGGGCCGCCTGCGGGGTCGCCTGGCCGAGCGCGAGCTGACGCTGACGTTGAGTGACGAGGCGTTGGACAAGCTTATCGCCGTGGGGTACGACCCGGTGTATGGTGCGCGGCCGCTGAAGCGGGCGATCCAGCGCTGGATCGAAAACCCGCTGGCCCAGTTGATCCTGTCGGGACGCTTCGTACCGGGGAGCAGCATCACGGGCCAGGTGGAGAACGACGAGATCGTCTTTGCCTGATTGGTGACAGCGCCGAAAGGGCAGGGCCTCGCATCGCGAGGCCTTTTTTTTCGCCAAGGCGTTGAATTCAATGAAAAAGGCTTGTAAAGTGCGCCCCGCAACACGGTCATCCCCGGATCTCCCTGCAAAGGGAATTCCAGAAAAAAGATTGCAAATTCAGTGTCTTGAAAGCAATTTAGGGGTTGACAGAGAGTTGAAAGGTTGTAAAATGACGCGCCTCAGAGACGCAAACGCAGAAATGCGAAAGCGGCGAAGAGTAGGCTTCCAGCGATGGGAGTGAAGCGTTAGAGTTGTAGCTTGAAATGTGTTGTTCCGTGATAGCTCAGTCGGTAGAGCAAATGACTGTTAATCATTGGGTCCCAGGTTCGAGTCCTGGTCACGGAGCCAATTTCAAACCGGGGTATAGCGCAGTCCGGTAGCGCGCCTGCTTTGGGAGCAGGATGTCAGGAGTTCGAATCCCCTTACCCCGACCATATTTGGGTCGTTAGCTCAGTTGGTAGAGCAGTTGGCTTTTAACCAATTGGTCGTAGGTTCGAATCCTACACGACCCACCATTTTTGAAACCAGTTCGCTGGAATCAAATCTTAAGATCGGAAGCCAAAAGCGCTGATCGCAGAAGGCGCCTCTTGAAGGTGCCTTTTTTTTACCGGGGTATAGCGCAGTCCGGTAGCGCGCCTGCTTTGGGAGCAGGATGTCAGGAGTTCGAATCCCCTTACCCCGACCATATTCAGAAAAAAGCACTCGCAAGGGTGCTTTTTTTTTGCCTGTTTTGGGGTGGCTTGTTGATGCTCGCGTGTTGCCGGCGAAGGCGGCCGCAGGGGCTGCCTTCGCCGAGATGCCGCTCGATCAGTGCAGCTTCAACCGCGGATCGGTCCCGCGTCCGATTCGGCTGCCGAGCATCAGCATCAGCGTGCGGAACGTCCCATACAGCGCCATCTGGTGCATGCGGTACAGCGACACATAGAACATCCGCGCCAGCCAGCCTTCCAGCATCACGCTACCGGTCAGGTTGCCCATCAGGTTGCCTACGGCCGAGAAGCGCGACAGCGAAATCAGCGAGCCATAGTCGGTGTAGCGATACTCCGGAAGCGCTCCGGCCTTGCCCTCGACCCGTTGTTTCAATGACTTGGCCAGCAGCGATGCCTGCTGGTGGGCCGCTTGCGCGCGCGGCGGTACATTGCGGTCGCTGCCAGGCTGTGGGCAGGCCGCGCAGTCGCCAAAGGCGAAGATGTTCTCGTCACGGGTGGTCTGCAGGGTTGGCAGGACCTGGAGCTGGTTGATCCGGTTGGTCTCCAGCCCGTCGATCTCCTTGAGGAAGCCGGGCGCGCGGATACCGGCGGCCCAGACTTTCAGGCTGGCTGGAATCACCTGACCATCGGCGGTGATCAGGCTTTCGTTGGTCACCTCGCTGACCGCCGCGTTGGTCATGACCCGTACCCCGAGTTTCTCCAGGGTCTTGTGCACCGGCCCGCTGATCCGCTCCGGCAGGGCCGGCAACACCCGTGGACCGGCTTCGATCAAGGTGATATGCATGTTTTCCGGCTTGATCCGGTCCAGGCCATAGGCCGCCAGTTCATGGGCGGCGTTGTGCAGTTCGGCGGCCAGCTCGACGCCGGTGGCGCCGGCACCGACGATGGCGACGCTGATCATCTGCTCCGGTGCGTCGTTCTGCCCGGCATGGGCGCGCAGGTAGTGGTTGAGCAATTGCTGGTGGAAGCGCTCGGCCTGCTTGCGGGTGTCGAGGAACAGGCAGTGCTGCGCCGCGCCCTGGGTGCCGAAGTCGTTGGTGGTGCTGCCGACGGCGATCACCAGGGTGTCATAGGCCAGCTCGCGAGCCGGCAGCAGTTCCACGCCGTTTTCGTCGTAGGTCGCCGCCAGCTGGATCTTTTTCCCGGCACGATCAAGCCCGCTCATGCGGCCCAGCTGGAACTCGAAGTGGTTCCATTTCGCCTGGGCGACATAGTTGAGTTCGTCTTCCGAAGAGTTCAGGGAGCCGGCGGCCACTTCGTGCAGCAGGGGCTTCCAGATGTGGGTCAGGTTCGCGTCGACCAGCACGATGCTGGCCGTGCCGCGTTTACCCAGAGTCTTACCCAGGCGGGTCGCCAACTCCAGGCCGCCGGCGCCGCCGCCAACGATCACGATACGATGGGTCATGGGGATATCTCGCAAGGCTAAAGGAAATCTGTGCTTGCGTTATCCGGGCGAGCGCGAGGCAGCTCATAGCGCCAGATAACTCAGGAGGCGGCTCAACAGGCCCAGGCCGATCACAATGACGAGCACCACCACCAGGAGCATCCACGGCCGGAAGGGCCGGCGCTCGACTTGGTGTTGAGAAAGTTGCAGGTACTCTTCGACATGCTTCTGGTCTTCCGGGTTCAGGCGGCTGCTCATAAAAGAAGGTCTCCTCAGGTAGACGTTACCGAGTGTGTAAACGCTACAGGGGTAATCCCGCAGCGTTTACCTGAGCATAGCCACCTGCTGGGCAGGTTCGTCGTATTGGCTGAATGATAACGCTTTGTATCATTCAGGCGGGCAATTTCGTCACAAACCTATAGGCTGATACCCACATCGAAGACGATGCTGCGCCCCAGGTTGCCACGCAGGAAGTCGGGCGCATCCGGGTGGGCGAACAGCACCCGGGCGAAGGTCGGTCCCACCAGTGACAGCGAGCGCCAGCCCTGGCGCAGGTATTCGGTGGGCGGGGGGAAGTGGCTGTTGAGGTCGAGGACCTCGCGCTTCAGGCTGGCGAAGGCGATGATGTCCAGCTCGCTGAGGTCCAGGCCGCGCTCCTTGTAGTTGTGGGATTTCTTGCGCAGGGTCGGTGCCAGGCGCAGCAGCAGCTCGGAGGCGGGGATACGCCGCGGCTTTGCCTCGCGGCGCACCAGCTGGCTCAGGGAGAAGGCGCTGCGGCGGCGTTGCAGCTCCTCGCGCCATTCGTCATTGAGGCGACGGCCTTCGTCGAGAACGAAGAACACCTCGAAGCGGGCATCGCGAAACAGCACATCCGGCGGCTCCTGGCCGGCGGGATGGAAGTCCTCGTTACGGTAGGGCACGTTCAGCCCCTGCAGCAGGCGCTGGCAGACCCAACGCTCACGCTCCCATTTGCGGGCATTGGAAAGAAACGTGTTGGCTTGCTCGGCCTGGATGGTCAGCAAGCGTAAGAAATCCGAATCATCCATGGCCCAAGCTTAGCGTTGAAATCGTGACAGCAGGAAGTGCTCTGCGGACTTTCTCCGGGCTCCCGTCATTTCGCCCGGTGTAGACTGTGGGAACCAGGTAGACAAGGAGTGGCGGGTATGACGCAGAGGTGCTTGTGATCGGCGCGCAATTGCTGGCGCCCGGGAGCCTGGTCATTGGCTGGCTGATCTACGTGCCGGTGGTGCTGTGGGCGATCTGGCGTTCGCCCTGGGTTGAACTGTTCACCGATAGCCGTCGCCAGCATCTGCTGTTCGGCACCGTATTTGCCCTGTTCCTGCTCTGGCTGTTGCGCCGCGATTTCGACAGTGGCGTGTCCTATCACTTCATCGGCCTGACCGCGGTCACGCTGCTGCTCGACTGGCCCCTGGCGATCGTCGGCGCGCTGGTGGCGCAGCTCGGGCTGGTGCTGCTGGGGCGCCAGGATCTGGCGGCGCTGGGCGTCAACGGCAGCTTGCTGATCGTACTGCCGGTGCTGGTCACCGAAGTCTGCGCGATCGTGGTGGAACGCGCGCAACCACGAAATCCCTTCGTCTACATCTTCTGCTCGGGGTTCTTCGCCGCGGCTCTGGCGGCCTTGCTGTGCCTGCTGTCGAGCCTGGCCCTGCTATGGTTCGACGAGCGTTTCGCGATGCCGGAGTGGCTGGAGGATTTCATCGGCTACCTCTGGCTGATCATCTTTCCCGAGGCCTTTATCAACGGCATGGTGGTCAGTGCATTGGTGGTGTTCTGCCCGGAGTGGCTGGAGACCTTCAACCGCACGCGCTATCTGTCGGCACCGTGGAAGGACAACGAGCCGCCCGGAAACTCCCGTTGATCTGCATCAAATGACCCGCTTCGCCAGGCGCTCATGCTGGGAAAAACACCCGGGGAGGGGCGCAGTGATGAGTGTGTACGAATGGGCGCGTCAGGAAGTGCGGGCCAGTCTGGATGCGGCACAGGCGGCAGGCTTCGAGCCGGGGTTGGGGCTGCGCGCCCTGCTCAGTGCGGTGGTGCAGCAGAGCAAGGCGGTGCGCAGTGCCGAGGATCTGGCCGACGAGCTGCAGTTTCTCGCCGAAAACCTCGATGACGATCAGGATTATGGCTTCATGCGGCCCTGATCCCGTTGCGATCAGTGAGTGCGCGGCGACAGTTCTTCGGAGAACAGCTCGTCCTCGGCATCCGGGGCGACCGGGATCTTGTGCTCTTCGGCCGCCCAGGCGCCGAGGTCAATCAGCTTGCAGCGGTCGGAGCAGAACGGCCGGTTGGTATTGGTCGCCTTCCATTCCACGGGGGCTCCGCAGGTTGGGCATTCGACGGTCAGGGGCTGGCTCATGTTCGGCCTCCTTGTAAGGTCAGGTAGAAGTTGTGCAGGCGCTCGACTTCGCTGTGCAGCCAGGCGAGGTCGCGGTCGTTGACCAGGACATCATCGGCGTATTTCAGGCGCTCCTCGCGGCTGGCCTGGGCCTTGAGAATGGCCTGAACCTGCTCCTCGCTGGTCTGGTCGCGCAGCAGGGTGCGCTCGACCTGCAGCGCTTGCGGCGCATCGATCACCAGCACGCGCTGGGTGGTGGCGTATTGGCCGGACTCGATCAGCAGCGGTGAGACCAGGATCGCGTAGGGCGACTGTGCCTTGGCCAGGTGGCTGGCGATCTCTGCGGCAATCAGTGGATGCAGCAGCGCTTCGAGCCAGCGCCGCTGTTCGGCGTCCGCGAAAATCAGCCGGCGCAGGGCGCTCCGGTCCAGCTGGCCGTCGGCCTGCAGCACGCCGGGGCCAAAGTGCTCGGCGATCTTCAGCAGCGCCGGACGCCCCGGTTCCACCACCCAGCGGGCGGCGTGGTCGGCATCCACAGCGTGGATGCCCAGGTCTATGAAGTGCTGGGCGGCGGCGCTCTTGCCGCTGCCGATGCCGCCGGTCAGGCCGAGGATCCAGGGTTTTGTCGCGGGTGTGGTCATTGGAAGCCGGCAAAGTGCAGATAGGAAGTGGTTATTTGACCACCCCAGAGCAATGCAATCCAGCCGGCAATCGCCAGATAGGGGCCAAACGGGATTGGCGTCGAGGTCTGGGCGTTGCGCAGGCGCAACAGCATCAGCCCCAGTACCGCGCCCACCAGAGATGACAGCAGGATCGTCAGCGGCAGGATCTGCCAGCCGCCCCAGGCGCCGAGCATCGCCAGCAGCTTGAAGTCGCCGTGGCCCATGCCCTCCTTGCCGGTCAGCAGCTTGAAGACCCAGTACACCGACCACAGGCTCAGGTAGCCGGCGACCGCGCCCCAGAGCGCGTCGCCCAAGGACGTGAACATCGCGAAGTGGTTGGCGATCAGCCCCATCCAGAGCAGGGGCAATACCAACACATCGGGCAGTATCTGGTGGTCGGCGTCGATCAGGCTCATGGCCAGCAGGCCCCAGGTCAGCACCAGCAGCAGACCGGCGGGCCAGCCGAAACCGAAGTGCCAGGCGATGAACGCCGACAGCAGGCCGCAGGCCAGTTCGGTCAGGGGGTAGCGCTTGCTGATCGGTGCCTTGCAGCTTGAGCATTTGCCGCGCAGCAGGGCGTAGCTGAGCAGGGGCAGGTTTTCCCAGGCGCGGATGCGATGGTTGCAGTGTGGGCAGTGGGAGTGAGGCAGCAGCAGGTTGTAGGTCGTACCGGGCTCGGCTTGTGGCAGGCCGAGTACATCGTGGGCCTGGGCGCGCCAGTCGCGTTCGAGCATTTTCGGCAGGCGCCAGACGACGACATTGAGGAAGCTGCCGACGATCAGGCCGAGGATGAGTGCGCAAAAAACAAAGGCCAGCGGGTGGCTGGCCAGGAAATCGGGTAGGGGCATCGTTTAGACCACTTGGCCAAGCTTGAAGATGGGCAGGTACATGGCGATCACCAGGCCGCCGACGATGACGCCGAGCACGGCCATGATGAGGGGTTCCATCAGGCTGGTGAGGCTGTCGACGCTGTTGTCGACTTCGGTTTCGTAGTAGGTCGCGACCTTGTCGAGCATGTCGTCGAGGGCGCCGGACTCTTCACCGATGGCGGTCATCTGCAGCGCCATGCTGGGGAAAACCCCGGTGGTGCGCATGGAGAAGTTCAACTGCATGCCGGTGGAAACGTCCTGCTTGACGCGGTTGACGGCGTTCCTGAACACCACGTTGCCGGTCGCGCCCGACACCGAGTCCAGGGCTTCGACCAGCGGTACGCCGGCGGCGAAGGTGGTCGACAGGGTACGGGCAAAGCGGGCCACGGCCGATTTGTAGATGATCGGCCCGATGATCGGGACTTTCAGGAGCGTGCGGTCCATCCAGTTGCGAAAGCGCTCGGACTTCTTGTGAGCGCGTATCAGTGCATAGATGCCGCCGCCCAGACCGAGGGTCACCACCCACCACCAGTCCTGCAGGATCTGCGAAAGACCGATCACCATCAGCGTGAACGCCGGCAGTTCCGCACCGAAGCCGGCGAAGATCGCCTGGAATTGCGGCACCACCTTGATCAGCAGGATCCCCGAGACAACGATCGCCACCAGAATCACCGCGATCGGGTAGTTCATCGCCTTCCTGATCTTGGCCTTGAGCGCCTCGGTCTTTTCCTTGTAGGTCGCTACCCGTGAGAGCAGGCTTTCCAGGGCGCCAGCCTGTTCGCCTGCATCGACGAGGTTGCAGTACAGGTCATCGAAATATTCCGGTTTTTTGCGCAGCGAGGTTGCGAAGCTGTTGCCTGCGGCGACTTCCTGCTTGATGTCGTCCACCAGCTTGCGCATGTTCGGGTTGTCGAAGCCTTCGGCGATGATGTCGAAGGACTGCAGCAACGGCACGCCGGCTTTCATCATGGTGGCCATCTGGCGGGTGAACAGGGCGATGTCCAGGGGCTTGATACGCTTGCCCTTGCTGAACAGCGACGAGCCTTTCTTGCGAACCCGGCCCGGGTTGATCCCCTGCTTGCGCAACTGCGCCTTGACCAGCGCCGGGTTGTGGCCGGTAAGTTCGCCGGAGACCTTGGTACCTTTCTTGTCGGTGCCTTCCCAGGCGTAGGTGCTTATCTTTACCGCTTTCGTCGCCATGAATCAGTCCTTGGTGACCCGGTTTACTTCTTCCAGGCTGGTCAGCCCCTGCATGGCCTTGCGCAGGCCCGAGGTCCGCAGGTCGTTGAAGCCTTCCTTGCGCATCTGTTCGGCGATCTCGATCGAGTTGCCTTCGGCCATGATCAGTCGTTGCAGGTCGGGGGTGTTCTTCACCACCTCGTAGATTCCCACGCGCCCCTTGTAGCCGCCATTGCACTGGTCGCAGCCCACAGGTTCATAGACCTTGAACCTGCCGATCTGATCCGCAGGGAAACCTTCCTTAAGGAGTGTTTCCTGGGGAATATCGATTTCCCTCTTGCAGTGCGGGCACAGTTTGCGTGCCAGGCGCTGGGCGATGATCAGGCTGACCGAGGTGGCGATGTTGAACCCGGGGATACCCATGTTCTGCAGGCGGGTCAGGGTTTCCGCGGCGCTGTTGGTGTGCAGGGTCGACAGCACCATGTGGCCGGTCTGGGCCGCCTTGATCGCGATTTCGGCGGTTTCCAGGTCACGGATCTCGCCGACCATGATCACGTCCGGGTCCTGGCGCAGGAACGAGCGCAGGGCCTGGGCGAAGTCCAGGCCCTGTTTCGGGTTGACGTTGACCTGGTTGATGCCTTCCATGTTGATCTCCACCGGGTCTTCGGCAGTGGAAATGTTGATATCCACGGTGTTGAGGATATTCAGGCCAGTATAGAGCGAGACGGTCTTGCCCGAGCCGGTGGGGCCGGTGACCAGGATCATGCCCTGCGGTTGCTTGAGGGCCGTCATGTACAGGTCTTTCTGATCCGGTTCGTAGCCCAGGGCATCGATGCCCATCTGGGCGCTGGACGGATCGAGGATCCGCATGACGATCTTCTCGCCCCACAGGGTCGGCAGGGTGTTGACCCGGAAATCGATGGCCTTGGTCTTCGAGATGCGCATCTTGATCCGGCCGTCCTGGGGTTTGCGACGCTCGGAGATATCCAGGTTGGCCATGACCTTCAGGCGCGCGGCGATCCGCCCGGCCAGGTGAATCGGCGGCCGGGCGACTTCCCGGAGCATGCCGTCGGTGCGCAGGCGCACGCGGTAGACCTTTTCGTAGGGTTCGAAGTGCAGGTCCGAAGAGCCACCCTTGATCGCATCCAGCAACATCTTGTTGACGAAGCGCACCACCGGGGCGTCGTCGGCATCCTGGCCGGCGATCGGGTCGTTCTTCTTGTCATCGATCGACTCGATGTCCAGGCCATCGAGGTCGACATCGGCCATGTCTTCGAGACCGGTGGCCCCGCTGTCGAAAAACTTGTCGATGGCGTCGGTGAGCTTGTCGTCCTCCACCAGGATCGCCTCGGTATTGAGGCCGGTGCTGAACTGGATATCGGTGATCGCCTGGTGGTTGCTCGGGTCGGAGATGCCGACGAACAGCTTGTTGCCGCGCCGCCATAGCGGCAGGACATGGTGCTGGCGGATCAGCTTCTCGCTGACCAGGCCCTTGGGCTGGCTTTCCTTGTCGAGGCCGTTCAGGTCGAGCAGGGCGACGCCGAAGTGCTCGGAGGCAATCTCCGCTACCTCGCGGCTTTTCACCAGCTTGTTCTGCACCAGGTAGCTGACCAGGGACATCCGATTGCGTTGGGCTTGCTGATACGCCTGCTGAGCGTTCTTGTCGGTAATCAGCTCGGCCGCCACCAATTGCTTGGCCAGGCCGGAGAGGGCGATATCGTTCATGTAGGTACCAGACACGGACATTGCGAGTTTTATAGCGTAGTCGGGCTGTGGTGCCAAATCGGGGATGGGGAGGTGACAAAAAATGTCAGGTTTTGTTGTTCTGAAGCAGTCTTTGCAAGTGGTAAGGGTTCAACCACTGGCGTGCGGCAGTCTCATAAGGCATGGCACGGCGCGTGCTTTGACGTACACGAGCCATACGGCCTTTTCACGTCTGGAGACGAAATATGAATGCTCAAAAGGGTTTCACCTTGATCGAACTGATGATCGTCGTGGCGATCATCGGCATTTTGGCGGCGATCGCGTTGCCTGCGTATAACAGCTATACGCAGAAGGCCCGCTTTGCCGAAGTGAATACTATGGCTGACGCCTATAAGACGGCCGTGGCTGTCTGCATTAATGATCTAGGTACCAAAACCAACTGTACGGCAGGCTCCAATGGTATCCCTGCCATTCCTGCTGCCACTCCTAACTTCGCGTCTGGTTCTGTGACTGACGGCACAATCAGTTTGACGGGGACTACTGCTGCGGGTGGCTGGACAACTATCCTCGCACCTACTCTCAACGCTGGTAATATCACTTGGGCTCAGACTGGTACCTGTGCCGCGGCTAACACCTGTAAATGATATTGAATACCTACGGGGCCTAATAATCCAACGTAGTGAAATGAAACTGGTACTCCCGTTAAAGAGTACCAGTTTCATGAGCGCTAAGCGTTTGAACGGCTAAATAATTAGGAACGCTATGGTGTCGCGTCGATTGTTTTTTTTGTTGCTTGTCGTTTTTTCTGCTGGCCTGTTGCTGATACTTTGCTTTCCTTTCTTGAATAATCCCTTGGTTTTTGATGATGAGGCCTTTTTCGGGGAAGGTACCCCTAGTTCCATGCTATCCATGGGCTTTAGCCTTGCTCCACGGTTATGGGTGTACCATTCCATGGCCGCCAGCTTCGTCTATCTCAGTGACAGGATCATCTGGTTGCGAGTGGAGAATCTGATTCTCCATGGCTGCACGGCCTTAGTGGTTTTCGGATTTATTCGTCAGCTTCTCAACAGCCTGGAGAGACGAGCCTCTTTTTTTCTGAGTACAGATACCGCGGCCTTCATTGTCGCTTTTCTATTCGCCGTACATCCGTTGGCCATCCAGACTCAGGGTTACTTGGTCCAGCGCACTATAGTATGTGCCACTCTTTTTGGCCTGCTGGGGCTATGGGCGTTCTGGCAGGGGCTGTGTGGAAAGCGCTGGGCGCTTTGGGTGTCCTGCCTGTGCATTTTGCTTTCGCTGTATGCCAAGGAGCATGCCGTGATGTTGCCGGCATTGTGTTTCCTGTTATGGATATTGCACCGCCGTAGCCGACTCTCCGTTTCGTTCGGTACCAAGGAAATTTTTGCAGTGCTGGCGGTACAGGGCATTTTTGCCCTATCAGTTGTATTTTGGGCCAAGGGGTTGATCGGTAATACCTATGAGCTCAAGAGTGGGGAGGTGCTCAGTGATGAAGCATTCCAGCCGAATGGCTCGCTGTATGTGTTGAGCGTGCTGAACCAGACGGGCCTGTTCTTCAAATACCTCTCGGTCCTGATCTTGCCCCAAGGCAAAACGATGGGGCTTGATCTTCGTGTGCCCTTTCCTCTGGGGTACGGTGTCTGGTGGGCCTGGGCCGGTCTCGTGGCCTTTGTTGCCTATGGTCTGGCAGCCTTCACATTGCTGTTGCGTGGGGCTCGTAACGGTCTCCTGGGTTTTGCGTTGCTGTTCCCGTGGGTGATGTTCGCGACGGAACTGGCTGCAGTCCGTTTGCAGGAGCCTTTCGTGCTGTATCGCAGTTATCTGTGGATGCCGGGATTGTTCATTGCCCTAGCATTGGCGCTGCTGCGGCTCAAGAGAATTTATCTGGTTACCCTGGTTCCCTTTTTTGCACTTTACCTGCTTGGGCTTTCCTATGATCGGCTGATGACCCTGTCTACCCCTGTGCTCGTGTGGGATGAAGCCGTTCAATATTATGAGGCGCAGGACGACAAACAAGGTCTTTTTGGTGGCTACCGGGTTTATTACAATCTTGGGGTGACATACCTGGATGCTGGCTTTGTTGATTTGGCGTTGAAAAATATCGACAAGGCGATAACACTTAAACCCAAGTATGAGTATGCCTATTATCAGCGCGGAAAAATTTATCTAATACGTGGAGAGGCAGAAGCGGCCAAGTTGGAGTTTGAACACGCTATAAGCCTCAGCCCTGACTATGCAAGGCCTTATGTCGGCATGGCTGATGCCCTGAAGAGCTTGGGGCAGTTGGACGAGTCGCAGCGTTACCTTGAATTGGGATGCGACAAAGGCAGCCCATTGGCCTGCGCCCGAGCTTATCCCAAGGCCCCGTTGATGCTGGCTCCAAAAGCCTGATCCTATTGCTGGTTGCCTGAAACAGATATTTCGAGGACGTGATGGACAGTGCCTGGAGTGGGCGGGCAAAGGCCTGGTTGCTATTCACGCTGCTTATGGCGGCCGTTATGGTTCTGGGGCATGGCCTGGGGGGCATATCGTTCAGCGTCTCGGACAGGTTGTCATTGCCAGTACCGCGCTTGTTTTCCTTCTGTGTTGTCGTAAATCATCGGCACCACCCAGTCTGGTTGATCAGCCTGCGGTTCTGACCTGTGGGTTGATCTTGCTGGCGGGTATAGTCTCTTCCCTAGGCGCACGTCAGCCGGCGTGGGCCCTTACGGAAGTTGCACTGATTACGGCATGCTGTCTTTGCGCCACAGTCTTTGCCCACGCACGACGTTCAAACGGGTTGTCTCTTGACCGAGTGTTGATCCTGTTTATCGTTTGGATCTGTGCGTTCAAGAGCTTCGATTTTCTGGCAGTGATGTTTCGCTCGTTCTCCGGCGGCATGGCTGTGCTGGACACAGACGTATTTCTGAGTGGTTTTTCCAACAAGCGTTTCTACGGTCAATTCCAGACATTCACCTTGCCGCTGTTAACCCTCCCGTTGCTATGGGTTACGAGCAAACGGTCCAGCCAAATCTGCACGTTCTCCCTCTTGAGCCTCTGGTGGCTTATCGCGATAACCGGGGGTACACGTGGCACCTGGCTTGGAATGGGGGTAGCCGCCGGCGTGTTGTTTGTCATCGGCCACTCCGGCAAGCGCTGGATTACCTGGCAGCTCTCTGCGGCCGCAGTTGGTATAACGCTTTACTGGCTTCTGTTCAGCGTTCTCACCAGTTATCTCGGTATAGGCGTCAGTAACTTCGCCGGCGACCGTCTGACCACCTCGCTCTCGGCCCGTGACGTGATCTGGCAACAGGCCTGGGACATGATCCGCGAACGCCCCTGGCTCGGCTTCGGCCCCATGCACTTCGCCGATATCCACAACCCCATCGCCGCGCACCCGCACCAGGCCATCCTGCAATGGGCCTGTGAGTGGGGCATCCCCTCCACACTGCTGGTGATGTGGCTGGTCGGCCGCGGACTCTGGGCCACCTTCCGCCTGGTCCGCGAACGCGCCGATTCCAACGACCCGGTCGACCTGCTGCGTGTCTGCCTGTTCGCCAGTCTTATCGGTGCCCTGACCCAATCGATGGTCGATGGCGTGATCGTCATGCCGTACTCCCAGTTGTGGTTGTCCCTGGTGGTCGGCTGGCTGATGGGCATTCACGTCTGGAAAGGTCAGCCCGCCAAACCGAACGTCTTCATTCACTGGTCATGGATGGGCATCAGCACGGCCGCCGTGCTGTTCCTGGTCTTCATCGTGATTCGCGACCTGCCGCATCAGGACGCGCGCAACAAGCTCTATCAACAGCAATACGGCGGACACTTCCAGCCACGTTTCTGGGCCCAGGGCGTGATCGCGATCAAGCCCGATTAGCTTGCTCCGTTCGTCGCCCGATGCTAGCGTTAGCGCCACGCCGGTGTAGCTCAGTCGGTAGAGCAGCGCACTCGTAACGCGAAGGTCGCAGGTTCGATTCCTGTCTCCGGCACCAGAGACCAGTTTCCAGAAGTCTATGACTGTCTACGAAACGCCCCGCAAAGCCCGCCTAGCGCGGGCTTTGTTGTTTCTGCCTGTCTCGTTTTGTCTCTGGGCATCTACGCGATTTAGGGATATGGTTAGGGATATCTCGGTTCGACAAGGAAACGTATCCCTATGGCGCGCACTGTGGTGCCTCTCACCGATCCCAAATGTGATGCGGCCAAGCCTCGGGAGAAGGATTACAAGCTGTTCGATGGCAAAGGCCTCTACCTGCTGGTGAAGCCGTCAGGGGTCAAGACTTGGCGTATGAAGTACACCAAACCTGATGGCCGTGATGGTTTAGCTACGTTTGGCAACTATCCGGCGCTCGGCTTGAAAGCGGCCAGGGAGCGACGCGCTCAGGCGCTTGAACTCCTTGCTGCTGGGAAAGACCCCATCGAGCAGGCGCGCTTGGACAAACAGGAAGCGGCTAACGCCCGGGCGAATACATTCCGTTTGCTCGCTCAGGAATGGCACGCGGCCTGCGCCCGTAAGTGGACACCTGGTCATGCTGCCACCGTATGGCGACGGATTGAATCACACCTGCTGCCCACCCTCGGTGATCGTCCGGTCGCGGAGCTGAAAACACGGGATCTGCTTGTTCCGCTGAAAGCGGCGGAAAAACGGGATACCTTGGATACGGCTGCACGCCTACGCCAGTACATGACGGGGATCCTCCGTATGGCGGTTCAGCATGGCCATCTAGATTTCAACCCTGCGATCGATCTGCAAGGCGCCACCGCTACCCGCAAAACAGCGCACCGGCCTGCTTTGCCATTCGAGCGCTTACCTGAGCTTCTCCAGAGAATAGATGCCGACAGCGGGCGCGGCCTGACCAAGCTCGCGGTGCAGCTGACCTTGCTGGTGTTTATCCGCTCTAGTGAGCTCCGATTCGCTCGCTGGGGTGAGATCGACATGGGAAGGTTGATGTGGGAAATCCCTGGTGAGCGAGCGCCCATCGAGGGCGTAAAGAACTCCCATCGCGGTTCGAAGATGAGCACATCACACTTGGTACCGCTCAGTCGCCAGTCAATTAGTGTCTTGGAGCGAATCCGCGATCTCACCGGCCGATTCGACTTGGTGTTTGCAGGTGATCACCATCACTGGAAACCCATGAGCGAAAACACCGTCAACAAGGCCCTGCGACGCATGGGGTATGACACGAAGTCAGAGGTGTGCGGCCACGGCTTCAGGACAATGGCTTGTTCAGCACTAGTTGAGTCGGGGTTATGGAGTAAAGACGCCGTCGAACGACAGATGAGCCATCAGGAGCGAAACACGGTGCGCGCAGCGTATATCCACAAAGCAGAACACATTCAGGAGCGAAGGCTCATGGTGCAGTGGTGGGCAGATTATTTGGACGCCAATCGAATGGAAGCGATCACCCCATACGACTTTGCTCACCGAAATGCCGTCGCGAGGGACGTTTGAGACTTCAAGAAACGCTTAAGGCATCGAGACCCTGCGATGCGTTACGGTCGTCACTGCTCGTGGATCGCAGCCACCTATCGGGGGTGTTTCATGTGTAACTCGTGTTTCGGCGACGGTGGAACCGTTGAAAATCCTGGACTCCGAACTGGAAACACATCGCTGGCCCACGCGGACAAGCAGGTGTATCAAAGCTATAGGGTGTTTCGCACCACTGTCGCCTGTCAGCCCTGTCGGCAGCTTAGCGATCATCTATCGCGCAGGCTCATTTTTCGATCAAGGGGGCGTGGGGTGTGATCTGGTCCGAAAATGAGGTGGAGCAATTCACGTTCGAGCTTGCGAATACTGACATCATTAGCCTGCTCGATGAGATCCAGATGATGGAGGATGCTGTAGCGGAAGTTGCACTTTTCCCTGAGTTTCGTGAGCACTTTTGCCAGGCATTTGATGTGATAAACGAGGCAGCTGCATATTGGCTCGAGGAAGGCTTGGAGTATTCCAGTCAAGCAAGGCGGGTAATCCATGAGACGTTCAGGCAGCGAGATCTCATTTACGAGCGATTGTGCTATGCCCAGTCGTTTTCGCTGCCGGATGTAGTGCGTCAGGTGCTAGGTCAAGCTGAAGCTATTTCTAGCTCTCGAATGGCGGCGAGCTACGCCTTCGCGCAAGCGCTGGACGCTGTTCAGATGCTTGCTGGCTGGTTGGGGAATGTTGAGCTCAATGTGTACGACATTAACCCTGACTTAGCCGAATTCCTAAGGCTGAATGATCCCGAGTTTTTTCACACCATGGTTGAGCGCCAACGCCGTACCCAACCAGGCAGGGAAGCTGAGGTCAGAGAGACCTTTGCCCAGTGGGTGGCTGAATCGGAAAAGGTTTTGATGCTTGCTGACCTTCATCGCCAGTCTGAAGTCGCGTTGAGCTCTGGTACGCTTCAGCCAGGTAGTTTTTTTCCAACGATGATCGACAAAATCTACACCGTGAAAAGCTCCGAGAGGGCGCGCTTGGCTGGCAAGGGAAACAGTCGGCCAGGTACCGCTACTCAAGATGGAAAGGCGAAGAAGCGGGAGCTCACTCGGGCCGCCGTTGAGCGTATCAAGAAGTCCTATCCTGAAATTGAACCTAAGGCACTGCTGTCCAGGTTGGTCGGCATAGAGGGAATCGGAACTCGCGACACGATAAGGGAAAATCTCAGAGCGCTGGGAGAGTACGGCCCGAGGAAAAAAAGAAAAACGAGCGGACCGTGTTGATTCGTTTTTGAGTTTTTAGTCTGTGCCTGTCTCTGTAGATATAGGCATGACTATGACCACTCTCTCCGCAGCAAACACCCTCCACTCTGGGCGCGACCCGCAGACCACACTGATTCGCATCACTGAAGTGATGGCCATCGTCGGGTTGGCCCGCCCCACGATCTACAAGCTGATGCAGCAGGCCGAGAGTGGCTTTCCGCTGCCGGTGAAGCTGAGCAACAGCACCGCCCGGGGTGCCCCGGTAGCCTGGGTTCTTTCCGAGGTTCAAGCATGGACGCGTAGCCGCATTCAGGCTCGTGATCGGGTGGCAGCATGAGCGTGCGCCGCTATCACTTCACTGGCCCATTCCATGATCCATACGGCGCAGCGTTCTGCCTCTACAAACAGGGGGATACCCGTCTGGGCTGGCACAACAATGCATTCCTGCTACCTGATCGTCAGGTCGGTCAGCATGGTGAGCACCTGCATTTCTATGACGCTGGAGCCCAGCTACCGCCAATCAACGAGTCGGGCACCCTAGAGCAGTGGCAGAGCCAGATAGGCGCTCTCTGTGTCGGTAATCATCGCTTGGCGTTTGTTGTCAGCACTGCCTTTGCCGGCCCCTTGCTTCATCTGTTGGGACATGAGTCCGGCGGTTTTCATCTTTACGGTGACAGTTCCGGCGGGAAGACCACGCACTTGCAAGTGGCCGCCTCAGTATACGGCGGACCACGATTGGTACGGTCATGGCGGTCCACCGACAACGCATTGGAGTCAATCGCTGCGGCGCACTCTGATGGACTTCTGATCTTGGATGAAATCGGCATGTGCGACGCTCGCATTATCGGCGAGACCGTCTACATGCTCGGCAACGGCACCGGCAAAGCCCGAGCGAATGATCGAGGACAAGCGGGCCGCTCCGTACAGGAATGGCGCCTGCTGTTTCTTTCGACCGGTGAGAAGACGCTGGCGCAGCACATGGCTGAAGCCAACAAAGAGCTCAAGGCTGGCATGGAGGTTCGTATGCTGGCGGTACCGGCGAACGCCAGCAAAGGGTTAGGGATGTTCGACACCCTGTGTGGATTTGAAGATGCCGCAGCGCTCTCAGATGCGCTCAAGCTGCGGGTAAGCAAGTTCTACGGTACGCCGCTCACAGCATTCCTAGAGGCCCTGTGCGCTCCTGGCAAGCTTCCCGGTCTGGTGAGCATCATGCGTCGTACTGTGGAGCAGTTCATCACACAGAACCTCCCGGCGTCAGCAAGTGGGCAGGTCCAGCGTGCTGCTCTGCGCTTCGGCCTAGCCGGGGCAGCGGGCGAGCTCGCCACTGCCTTGGGCGTGACCGGCTGGCCGGACGGCGCTGCGCTCACGGCAGCTCGCGTTTGCCTGCACGCATGGCTGGCGGAGCGCGGCGGTGCTGGGAACATGGAGGGGGAGGCCATCATGGCACGCCTGCGCCAAGTCATTGAGCGCTTCGGCGAGAGCCGGTTCACGCGGTGGGAGTCCATCGCCGCGAAAATTGATGAGCACGGCCCTCGCACAATTGATCGTTTGGGTTTCCGCAAAACTATGGAGCACGGCATGGGCGACACCATGCACACCACCATCACCTATTACGTACTCCCGGAAGCGTGGCGATCGGAAGTGTTCCGTGGAATGAACATCACCGCCGTGAACCGCGAGTTGATAGAGCGAGGCGTTTTACAGAGCGGAAAGGATGGTAAGGCGTCCAGCACCGTGCGCCTACCCGGTATGGGGATGCAGCGCTGTTATGTGGTGCTAAGCGAACCCAACACCGAGGCTCCGTTGGCAGAGGCTGGCGCGGCCTGAGGGCAGCAAGCCCACATGAGGCATGCGCCGGCGCGTTCGGCCTCGCCAGCCGCTCAACTCCTACCCCAATTCTATGGATGACAAAGTAATGAAAAGCCTTGAAAAACTGAACACCGAACGCACCCAACACCAAGCAGAGCTCAAGGAGCTCAATGGCCAAATCGCTCAATACGAAGTGGACCTTAGTGACCCAAACTATGCTCAAACACCGGCAGGTGAAGAGCTTCAGACCCGCCTACGGGAAGTGAAATCTAAGGCTGGAAGCATCGAGCACAAAGTTTCTCTGATTGATCAGGACCTTGCATGGTGGGGCCGGAAAGCCAAAAGCTCAGAGCTTATGGCAGAGTACAAAGAAGCTATGAATAACTGGGCAACTGACAAGCTAGACTTGGAAGGCAAGCGCAAGGTGTTGAGCGCGCGATTGGCGGAAACTAGGAGGCAGTCCGAAAAACTGATTGCTGATGCTCGTCAGGCTGAGGAGGAAGCTGCCCGTGCATATGCACAAGCTGTTGCCTGGAGCGATGTAGATGGAGAGAAAAAAGCAGCCGAGGAAGCCCAGAAAGCGGCGAAGGCTTTAAGTTCGGCGATGGAACATCAGCGCCGCCAAGGCTTGATGATCACTGCTATGATGCAGGAAATTAAGACCATCGACGCACACATCGAAGAGGCGGCTGAGGAAATTCTCAAGGCGGAACGCTCTGCAGTGGTAGTGGCCCTTGAGCGCCTGGAAGAACAGTGGGATGCATCAGTAAAAGAACTTCTGAACTTGGGGGCTAAGCTGTATGCCGCGAAGCGCTATATGGGGCGCGAAGGAATGGCCTTTCATCGCTTCCACGTAAGTAGCCAGATTGAAAGCTATACCCACTGGAGTGATAGAGATCTGGCTGCAATGAGTTATCAATATTCCCCTGCGCAGATTGTCAATATTAAGCTCACCCAGTCCGAACAGATAGCAAAACTGCCTGAATAATAATAAACGCATCACGTCCGCTTTGAGCCGTGATGCGTTTTATTTCCAAAAGCCCCAGCCTATCTATCGGTTAAGTCTCTACGACGCGCGGCAAGGAGTTTGAAGCCGCCAGCTACGATGGACTACCGTCGACCAAGGAGATCAGTCATACGACGCGATTTTAACAAAAAGTAAAGCTCGCAATTATCACAAAACCACATGCTAATAAATTGGACCTGCTAGGACATCAAGAAGTGAGTGGGCGACTGGTCGTACACTGTCGGCTGTTGAATCGTACCCATGCGGTGGAATACACAAAGAAGAGGTCCTTGCATTGAGCAGGCGTAGACAATGTCCATGAGTTTCTTCGTTGAGCCTTCCTGCGGACGCCAAATAACGTGAGTAACTTGATATTTCATTCTCGGACGGATTTGAGGCCAACCGGGTGCCCATCAAATCAGCGAACTCATCATCTGTGCTAATTCTGGACTTAATGGCGTAATTGATTCTATCCTGGAAATCCCATAGTGAATGGTTTGGTCGATTGATCATTGCTCTAGCCAGTGTCTCTAGCTTTGCGCCTTGAAGCCTTTCAATTCCGACAATTATGGAGCTTACAAAACTTACATGGTCGTGTTTATCATCCGCTAGGTCTGATACTATTTTGTCTAGGTTGGAATTGTACGGATCATAAATGGCCAATGCTGCAACGCCGAATTGAAAGTCGTTTTCGCAAACCGTGGACTGCAATCTAGTTAGTACCTCATCGTTGTCGGAAAACTGCTGTCGCAATATATAGGAAGATTCAAAATAGCTCTGTATCCTATGCCAAGAGCTATCCGCACTTTGTTTGAGAATACTAGTCCCAGTCAAACAGTGCCGTAGTAACAGATCGCTTTTGGGGATCTCCTTGGCTAGCGCCTGCAATAAAGGGACCCGAAGACACTCTTTGGTGCTTGAGCAGTAATCGAGAAAGCGCTGCCGCAAATCTGAATTAACGGACACATATGGGGCTACAAGTTCCCAGAAGTGCGATTCGGAGGTAAGATGTCCTAGTCTAGATATGAATTGTCCGCCGAAGCTCTTTTCTAAATCGCCCCAGTGCTCAGCCACTAATCTAACCAGCGCTGGTGACTCATTAGAGTATTGTCCCAGCGAAATATCTAGTGGCTTTTTACCCCACTCAAGGGGGTAAAATTGTTCCGTTGCCCCATACACGACCAAACCGGCGAACGCAGCCGCTCGCCGAGCATCATGATCGTGTCCAACCGCCGTTGCGTCTATAAGCAGGCGATCGATGACTGACTTCCGGTCTGTATCGATGGAGAGCAGTGCTTGATAGTTTTTTATAGCAGCGTGTGTTTTGAGAAGGCCGTCTACTTCATGGTCATACTTCTCCAGGATTTCCTTGGCAGTACCGTTTCGGTCGAATTCGCTGGAAGCAGCATCAATGATTTGCAATCGCATGACAGCTGAGAGAGAGCCAACCCTTTGAGCGATAATTCGCTGAACGACCGAATCGTCACGATAGGCTGAAGCTAGCAGACCAATGGGAGGGTTACGCCCGTTAAGCCTTTCCAGTGCAAACGCTTTAACCCTGACTTCTTGAGGGAAGAGCGTGATCAATTGGCCCGAACCTGAAAACAAGTGGTCTGGCTCGGGCAACACTCTGCTCACTAAAATATCTATAATTTCTCTATGGTCGGAAATGTCCAACTGGCTGAAAGCAGCCATTACTGTGTCAAACCTTACCTTAATACCACTGTTGAGAATTTTTAATAATTCATCAATGCACGCCTCGCGACTAAGAATTTTGGGGTATAAGCCAATTAGATGAGTTTTTCGCTCATCTGGCCATAGAAGCACCTCTTGCATCAGTTCGCGAACTTCAGGAAGTTCAGCTGCCCATCCTTCAACCAAAGGTGCCAGCGCCCAGAAGACCGAAAAGTTCTCGGCGTTTTTCGCCCTGTCTATTAAGTGCTGTGTAATTCTTGGATCTTGAATACAGTTGTACACCGGCCTCGCTACATACTCTTGATGCTCTATTTTCTTAGAAATAGCCGCGAGCACTAGCTGCTCTCGAACCTCGCTATTCATTTCCGAAAATTTCAAAAGCGGGGCCCAATTTCGCCCCATTCGCAAGACAAATGGATGGTCTGACTGCAATTCATGAGCGATCCATGCACATATCTGCTCATTATCAGCACTACAGCTCAGAAGATAGTGTTGGGCGATTTCCTTCTCAATCTCATCGTGGCGTCTGATACTTCCTTTTAATGTGCCTAGGCAAATTTCAATTATCTTAGGATTATCCAGCCAACCCTGTACTAAACTTTCTCCAGCCTGTGCATGATGTAAGTAACTTACTCCGTCGGGCCAGGTGCACAGTGAAAGTAGCGCTGATAGATCACTATCCTGGTGTAGCTGTAATTGAACCTTGCACCAAATAGCGCTCAACTTAAGCGCCTTGTCAGTAGCAGCAGCGGCTGTAGTCAACAAATCATTCAACATCGGATTTTCGGACCAACCGAGAGTTAGAGCCTCCAGAGATCGCGCCACTACTGCCAAATCGGAGTCACTACGAAGCAACCCCATCAGCCAGTGTTCTACCTCAATGTCACCTTTGTAGACGACAGCCAAAGCTTGAGCAGCGGCTCGAGAATTGGCCGGATTATCATCCTTAATTCCATGTTTCAACAAACTTAGCTGGTGTTCTGACCGCTCCCAACTTGCTAATTCGGAATAGAATTCTTGCAAGTACTCCACTGTCCGTATTCCCCAGCGGTTGATACTTTCCGAAGTTTTTTCTCTGAGCGTCGGGTTGTAAATTCCCCCTAGCGCAGCGGCAAGGTGGGCACTTCGTTCGCCACTCCACCCGGCCCCTCCAATGATATCCAGGCTGCGTTCAGCTAGCCTATTAGCACTAGGTCGATTGATCTCGGCCCCTCCAAACACGACATCGGCAAGAAGCAAGCGTCGTTGCAATGCGCCGATCACGTCAGCCTCAGGTTCATCAATAACCTGTACGATTTTCTCGGCTTCAGACCGTCTGGTGTTCCGCGCAATCAAATCGCTGAACACGCTTCTCCAACGGAAGCTGCTTGCATTCGCTCGCACAAAACTCAAGATCGTTTCAATTGGCCAGCCGTGTATGTGGACGGATGCCAAATACTCCTCCAGGCTAGCATGCACAAAACCTACCTCCTCGCGCCCTTTTTCAACCAGCAGGCCCATGGTCTCTGCGTTAACCGCAAGGATCTCGTTGGCGACTTCAGAAGCCTCGCGAGCCGTGTAGCAATATCCCTCGGGGTCAGTTAGAAATTTTTTTATGCACTTTCGAGCCAGTTGAAGAGGATATCCCGCGTCTCCCCCCTCCATTCGAATTTCAAACGCAAGCGCTGCGAGCGCCTCCCTACGGATGTCGATTGGTGCCGCAGAGGAAAATCGCGGACTGACGTCCCCTGCCGCAGTGGCTCGGCTAGACGGATGAACCTCCAACAGCAGATCAGTCAACTGGCTCAACGCCTGTACCTTGTTGATTGGCAATACCAGTTGCCGAACGGCCAACGCTATCAATCCCAGCAATAACAGCGGCGTCTCCGCGAGCGTGGCCAACCCACGCCCTTTATCAAGTTCTTTAAAGAATCGCTGAGTTTGCCAAGTGATTGACTCTTGGTTGGAAGATTGATCGTTGCTGGAACCCACGTTTCGCGAGAACCACGTCGTGGCGATTTCCCTTTGCTGTGTCTTAGAAAGCGGCGCCAGTAGCCCCACTGCCCAGCTGTCTGGAATCCCCCCGATTTTTGAAAGCCCCCCGGTCGGGCGCTGACGACCGCTGGAATGTTGTGAGCGGACACAATTGTTAGCATTGCAAGCAAGGTTGTGCGTGCTGCCTGCTCGTTGGCCCATTCGTCTAGCCCATCGATAAGAAGCACTACGCGTGATTCATCAATAGCCTGATCAATTAATGCGACGAGATCACCGGTTAACTGAGGCTGCCAAGTCGCGCGGATTAATTCTTTGATACCGACAGTTCCGGTGTTTGCTTCACTAAGACGCACCCATTTGGCGAAGGAAATGAATAGTGGTAAATTCCGACCCCAACGTTTCGCAACTTCAGTAAATCGCCCCTGCTCACCAAGCAGATCAAGCGCTAGGCACCGCAGCACAGTACTTTTTCCACTACCGGCATGCCCGACGACAGCAATTTGATCGGATTCTGCCAACCAATGCAAAATGGGAGTGCGACGGTAATTTTCCGCCTGACGGCTTTCTTCTTTTTTCAGCGGCGAATGTGCGTCAGGTCGCTGTGGTTCGGACATGAGAGCAGTCGATGCCTCACCTTGGTTAGGTGCCGCCTGGCTCACGACGGTTTCCTTCAGCAGAACGTCAGGTGCTGAGAAGCGGTCAAGTAGTGAAATCAGAGCTTGGGGCCGATCGGAGAAAGGCGTCGGAGCATTCACTGGAATCCGGTCCAGCAGTTCGAAGCCGCCTTGATAGACGCGATGAAGTTGCGTCCTAATTTTATGTAGCTCGCTACCGTCAAGCCGCAACAGTAACTCGTGGCTTACCGTGTCACCAAAAAATGCCTTCGCGCACTCACGTCCAAAAAACTCCAGCACAATGTCTGGATGATTTCGCAACACGACGCTCAAATCATGGCCACCAAGCACCCTAAGGGTTATTCCCCGAGCGCGAAACACTTTGGCTTGCTCTTCAATCGCGTTCTGTAGCCCGATGTCATCCACTGGACATTGCACGGCGATGTAGAAGATATCAGTCCTTGCCGCCCAGCCACCGGCTAGGAACGTCGTACAGGCTTTTTTTACATCTCTCTGGGTGTACTTTGCGTAGCATTTCGCTTGCCAGGAGTCATATCTGCCGTTGCGCTTTCGAGCAAAAATGTCTATGCCTTGCTGCGCTTGTCCTGCCCTTCCATATAGGCTATGAGATTCGATATCAGCTTGTTTTCCCGCCAATCGATAACATAGCTTTTCAAAGTTCTCCCAGCGTAGCTCACTAAAAGGCAACGCCTGCGCTGCAGTCCGAACTGAGGTAAATGGAGGAACATGGCTGGCTGGGGCCGTGATTGCAGTTTCGGTCATTTCTTAGGATCCATGTGCTGGTGCGACTCTTATCATCGGCGCCGGGGGTTGTGCATCATATTGTGCATTCAAGCCTGAGGCACAGTAGCTAGTCATGATGTGATGGAAGCATCTGATGCCATGCTCAAACTCCGTTCCTGGAAAAGCCTCGAGCTACTCCCTTGGGGGCGGAACCGCGAGAGTAGACGCCGTGGCATCACGCCATCCTATTGACGGTCACGTGAAAATGGCAACACAGTGTTGGCATTTACCGGCCTGCTCACATTCCCAGGGCAACCATAAAAGGTCGTAAAAGCGCTCTCGTGATCTGTTAGCTTGACCATTCAAGATGGGGGTAAAGCCGGCTTTTAACACACTGCTTGTGTGTTAATACCCAGAATGGCTCCGTAACACCGTTACACGCGACGATCAGCTGTTACACCTAGCGCTCATAGCGCTATTTCCTGCATAAACACATATAAATCAAATGGTTAGAAAATTTGAAACACTTGATACACCTGAAACCCCTTCAGGTTCGGCTACGAATCTAACCCGCGCCCAGCCATTAGCGACACCTCCAGCGAGATACGGCTTTGTGCTGGTTATCGAGTAGGCTTTACCGGGGGACCCTGTGGAAAACGATGTGACACGGGGCTGGAAACCCGCGGCTCTTCGTTAGCGAGTGTCCTCCCAGCTTAGTGAACCGGTGAACGCGGTGAACTCCAGTGAATTGTGCAAATTTTTGAACATCAAGCGCGATCCTTACGGTGCTGGTAAGGATCGCGGTCGAGGCCGGCTATCAGTCTCGACCCAAGTCAAAGGCGAGCAAGGAGATAGTCACTTTACGACCACTGTCTTGGGGGAGGGAAAATACATAGCGGTCGCTCGTTTCATCCAAGCTGACCGGTCCGCTGAGATAGCGGGGATGACTTTTCACTAGGTCCCGCATTTTCTGGACCACTGCTGTGAAGTCGGCATTTCGGTTGAACATGACGATTGCCGTCTTGGTATCACGCCATGTTAAGTAGCTGAGCAATTGGTCAATGGTTGCTAGAAAGCGTTTATCTCCACCCCAGATCTTGAACTCAGCTACAAAGAGGTTGCCCTCTTCATGGCGTATGAGGACGTCCGTTTTACCTTGATAGTTGAACGCCTCCCCTGTCGCTGTGCCGAAATGGGCATTAAGTGGTACCAGGAATAGGTCCCTGAGCGATTCTTCGTCTAGCTTCCTCGTTCGCGATGAGCTTTGCTCAATGCTCCGACCAGCTCCACGAACCAGGCCAAGAATTGTTTCATACTGCTTCATATCAAGCGTTGGTTCGGGTGGAGTTGCTGGAGTCATCGGCGGGAGCTGTGGCACGACTTTTTGCTTGACCGTTGGCGGGATATAGCTGCGTGCATCCCCAGCCTTTTCTTTCAAACGAATGCCCAGCCCAGATAGCTTTGAAGCATTTTCCTTTTGGGCGAGTAGCTTAGTGCGGCGGGCGTCTATCTCTGCTCTTACGGCATTCTCGATTTGCTGCTTGAATCCAGACCACTGGCGGCGATGCGATTCTAAATATTTTTCAATGGACGCAAGCGTCGAATCGAGTTCTGCCTTGATGGTCTCAGGGGTTAGCGAGCGATCGGCTATGGTGAAGGCCAAATGTTGCTTGCGAACCTGGGCGCGAGGAGGATTGAAATCGAACGAGCTGGGACGCAGCTTAAAGATATCTGCTTCCCCTTGAAAAGGGACCTCGAAGTCGTACGCTTCACCAGGAACAGATCTCATCTGCCTATCCCAGTGATCCCAGACCTCCACCTGCCGCTCATGCTGAGATGCAACGATCTCATCTCGAAGGAGAGTGGGAATCTCAACGTCGTATTTTTCTACAAAATACTGGACTAAAGCCTCGACATCAGTCTCCAAGAGCCTGCGTTCCGGCAGCTGGCTCACCTCAGTGCATGCGGCGTTTATCTGGGCTGAGATTGAGTGCGAACCATCACCGTCGTTAAAAAGGTAATCCCTTACTTCCCTACGGTTCATCAGCGTACCTTCTGGTGTTATCAAAGTGCCATCGAAGGTAGTCGCGATTTTGATGCGAATCAACGGTGGATCGGGTAGGGGGAGCAAGGCTTCCGAAATTCAGTGCGTGAGTCGGCACATCTCAAGGTGGATTTTCTTTTAGGGATACGTTTAGGGATACGCCGCGATTGCTTTACCTGTTTTTGCCATATTTTGCTGGTTGAAATGGTAGTCTTTCGACTCCTGTCTCCAGCCTCTCCAAACCGGCCATCAGGCCGGTTTTTTATTGCCCGGCATATTTTGCGACACCTGCGCTCATTGCTGTCCGAAAATGGCGAGTATGCCCCCATGCCCGGTGCTAACCTGCGCCCATGAACAGGACAACCGCTGCGCCATTTCCCACTGCCGATATCTGCGAGAAGGCTCGCCTGAGCCGCGATGCGCGGTTCGACGGGGTGTTTTTCACCGCCGTGCTCAGTACCCGGATCTATTGCCGGCCGGTCTGTCCGGCGCGACCGCCCAAGGTCGAGAACGTGCAGTACTATCCCAGCGCGGCGGCTGCCGAGGCCCTGGGCTTCAGGCCCTGCCTGCGCTGCCGGCCGGAGCTGGCGCCGGGCAACAGCGTCTGGCTGCACGGCGAGCACCGCGTGGCGCGGGCGCTCAAGCTGATCAACGAAGGCTTTCTCGCCGAGCATTCCCTCGACGAACTGGCCGCGCGCCTGGACGTCGGTGCGCGGCAATTGCGTCGGCTGTTCGTCCAGCACCTCGGCGCTTCGCCGATGGCGGTGCATGCGACCCAGCGTCTGCTGTTCGCCAAGCAACTGCTGACCGAAACCGCCCTGCCGATCACCGAGGTGGCGTTGGCTTCGGGCTTCCAGAGTCTGCGTCGATTCAATTCGGCGTTTGCCGAGGCCAACCATGTGGCACCACGGGAGTTGCGACGCAAGCCGCCAGTCGCCGCCGGCAACGCGCTGGTCCTGCGCCTCGGCTATCGGCCGCCGTACGACTTCCAGGCGCTGCTCGCCTTTCTCGCCGGCCGCGCCTTGCCGGGTATCGAGGTGGTCGAGGGCGACCGTTATCGCCGGGTATTCGGCAGCGTCGAATCGCCCAGCTGGTTGCAGGTCAGTCCCTGGGCCGGTGACGCGCATGCCTTGAAGCTGGAGTTGTTCAACGTACCGCCGGCGCAGATGCTGCCGGTGGTGATGCGGATTCGGCGGATGTTCGACCTGGATGCCGACCCGCAGGCGATTGCCGCCACCCTGGGCGCCAGTTCGGTGCTGGCGCCGTTGGTCGAGCGTTTCCCCGGGCAACGCCTGCCTGGCGGCTGGGAGGGTTTCGAGGTGTCGGTGCGGGCGGTCCTGGGGCAGCAGGTCAGCGTCGCGGCGGCACGCACGTTGGCCGCGCGCCTGCTGAGCCGTTTCGGCAGCGTCCTTGAAGCACCACCGGCGCCTGGGCTGGACCGGCTGTTCCCGACGCCGGAGCAATTGTTAGACGCCGACCTGGGCGCGATCGGCGTCATTCGCGCCCGTACCGCGACCATCCAGGGCATCGCCCGGGCCCTGCTCGAGGGGCGGGTGGATTTTCGCACCGAGCAGCGCCTTGAGGATTTCGTCAGGCGCTGGGTCGCCTTGCCGGGGATCGGTGAATGGACGGCCCATTACATTGCCATGCGGGTGCTCCACCACCCGGATGCGTTTCCCGCCGCGGACCTGATCCTGCGCCGGGAAGTGGTGACGGACGGCCCGCCACTGAGTACCCGGGCCCTGGAAGCCCTGGCCGAGGACTGGCGCCCCTGGCGCGCCTATTCGGTCATGTACCTGTGGCGCCAGGCCGTGGAGTCGGAATTGATACGCAGGAGCCAAAAATGACCACAAGCCGGATCTACTACGACGTGATTGCTTCACCCATCGGGCCGATGATGCTGGTTGCCGATGACGACGGGCTGCGCGAGCTGCGCTTCGAGCTGGACTACCGGCCGCAGACGCCGCTGGAAGGCTGGCTGCATTCGCCGCAGAAGCTGGCGCCGGTACGCCGGCAACTGGAGGAGTACTTCGCCGGTGAGCGCCTGGCGTTCGATCTCAAGCTCAACATGCTCGGCACCGAGTTCCAGCGCGAGGTGTGGGACGCGTTAGTGACGATTCCCTACGGTGGCGTCACCAGCTATGGGCAGATCTGCCAGCAGATCAACCGGCCCAGGGCCTCACGGGCGGTGGGCGCGGCCAATGGGCGCAATCCGGTGCCGGTGATCGTGCCCTGTCATCGGGTGATCGGCAGCAACGGTACGCTCACCGGCTTTGGCGGTGGGCTGGCGGCCAAGCAGTGGCTGCTGGAGCACGAGGCACGGCACTTTCAGTTGCATTGAGGGCCGATGGGTTCTGTACCTGTGGTCCCGGGCGAGGCTTGGGGCCCTATTCGCGGGCAAGCCGCGCTCCTACAGGGATGGGCGGCTCCCAAGGCTGGATCGGCTCAGAGACTCAAGCGCATCGATAGGTCCACCGCCTTCACATCCTTGGTCATCGCGCCGATCGAGATGTAGTCCACGCCGGTCTCGGCGATCGGCCGCAGGGTGCTTTCGTTGATGCCGCCGCTGGCCTCCAGCTTGGCCTTGCCGGCGTTCAGGCGCACGGCCTCGCGCATGTCGTCCAGGCTCAGTTCGTCGAGCATGATGATATCGGCACCGGCCGCCAGGGCTTCCTTCAGTTCGTCCAGGCTCTCCACCTCGACCTCCACCGGCTTGCCCGGAGCGATCTTGTGCGCCGCGCTGATGGCCTGGGCGATGCCACCACAGGCGGCAATGTGGTTTTCCTTGATCAGGAACGCATCGTAGAGGCCGATGCGGTGGTTGTGGCAGCCGCCGCAGGTCACCGCGTACTTCTGCGCCAGGCGCAGGCCGGGCAGGGTCTTGCGGGTGTCGAGCAGTTTCACCGAAGTGTCGGCCACCAGGTCGGCGTAGTAGCGCGCATGGCTGGCGACGCCCGAGAGCATCTGCAGGAAGTTCAGTGCGCTGCGTTCACCGCTGAGCAGCGAGCGCGCCGGCCCTTCGAGGTGGAACAGTGCCTGGTTCGGCTTGACCCGCTCGCCGTCGCGTACCTGCCAATGCACCGCGACCCGCGGGTCGAGCTGGCGAAACACGGCATCGACCCAGGCGGTGCCGGCGATGGTCGCCTCGTCACGGGTGATGATGGTGGCCTTGGCCAGCCGTTCGGCGGGGATCAGTTGCGCGGTGATGTCGCCGCTGCCGATGTCTTCGAGCAACGCACGGCGCACGTTGGCTTCGATTTCGGCGGTCAGGTCGGCGAGACGTAGATTCGGCATAACGGGCTCCACAAACAAAGTCTCCCGATTATAGGGCCCAGGCGCCGGCCAACCCAAGGCGCGCCCATCGAACGCCGCCCGTTGAACCGACATTTTGTCGTTTTGCGTGAGCGTTTTTACGTCTCCGGCGGTCTACACAGCGACAGGGTGAAAAACGAGTTGCAGAGTTCGCTGGCAAAAGTGACATCTTTTGCAAGATAATATGACTTGTAATTGACGTCATAGCTTTGACGTCTCTGTGATTCCCCGATTATCGATAGCCGACAGTGGTCTTGGGCTGGTGTCGGAGCGGGTCGCCGGCGATAGCGCCGCGACCGCGTACCCAACGATTGTTTACGCTGGATCAAAGAACCGCAGAGGGAGGCTTGGATGCACAACGACGGGAAGGTAGTGCCTTTGCACAAGGCCACCGACGAACGAGCGACGCCGTCGCCGCTCGCCCGTTTGCCCGTGGTTCTGCTCCAGGTGCGCGACAAGGCGGCCCAGCAACTCCGGCAGGGCTTGCAGGCGCTGTTCGACAATGCCGACGACACGCTGTTCGAAATGGCCGACAAGGCCCTGAACAACGTTGACCAGAACACCTTCTTCGAAGCCATGCGCGACCTGCGGCTCAAGCGCAAGCACATCGAGCGCGGCTTTCACGAGCGTTTTGCCGACGCTTTCGCCGCCCTTGGCCAGTACGACGTCCACGAGGTGGCCCTGGCCGCGCCGATGTCCTACGACAAGCTGGCGCTGGTGCCGAATGACGAACTGGAGAAAACCGTTGCACTGGATGCGATGGTCGCCAAGGTCCTCAGTCGGGACGGCCTGGCCCTCGGACAGTTGACCGCGCGCCTGAACGTACTGATCACCCGGCGTCTCGACGACCAGAGCAACCCCATGGGGCCGGCGATGCTCTGCGAGTATTTCCTCGAGGCCGGGCGCGACCTGGGGGTGGAGATCAAGGTCAAGCTGATCATCCTCAAGCTGTTCGAGAAATATGTCCTCAGCGACACCGATCACCTGTATGCCGACGCCAACCAACTGCTGATCGCCACCGGTGTGTTGCCCGAACTCAAGGCCGCCCCGGCCCGGCGCGCCTCCGATCGTACGGCGGCGAATGCGCGGGCCCGCGACGCCGAGGCCGAGTCGGCCCGCCCGGGTACCTCGTCCCTCGACGCCAGCGTCCAGGAAGTGTTCTCGGCCCTGCAGGACCTGTTGCAGCATGTGCGCGGCAGTGTCGCGCCCAAACTGGATGCGGGGTCCGAGATCCAGCCGATTTCCACCCGCGACCTGTTGCGGCTGCTTTCGCATCTGCAGCAGTACGTGCCGGCCCAGGCCGCGACGGATGACTTCGACCTGCGCAACCAGCTGGAGCAACTGCTGACCCGGGTCAGCGTCAAAAGCGGCAAGTCGCGGGTGGTCGGCGGGATGGACGAGGACGTGATCAACCTGATCGCGATGCTCTTCGAATTCATCCTCGATGACCGCAACCTGCCGGACTGCCTCAAGGCGCTGATCGGCCGCCTGCAGATCCCGATGCTGAAGGTGGCGGTGCTGGACAAGAGCTTTTTCAGCCGCGGCAGTCATCCGGCGCGCCGCCTGCTGAATGAAATCGCCTCGGCATCCCTGGGCTGGGGCGCCCGCGACGACTACCAGCGTGATGCCCTGTACCTGCGCATCGAGCAGATCGTGCAGCGGCTGTTGAACGACTTCGTCGACGATCCGGCGATCTTCGCCGAGCTGCTGACCGACTTCCTCGCCTTCACCAGTGACGAGCGCCGCCGCAGCGAACTGCTCGAGCAGCGCACCCGTGATGCCGAGGAGGGCCGGGCCAAGGCCGAACTGGCGCGCCAACGGGTCCAGGAAGTATTGAACGAGCGACTGTTGGGCAAGACCCTGCCCGAAGTCGTGGTGCGCCTGCTGCAGGAAGCCTGGAGCAAGGTGCTGTTGCTGGTCTGGCTCAAGCACGGCGAGCAGTCCGTCGAGTGGCGGGCCGGCCTGCAGACCATGGATGAACTGATCTGGAGCGCCGATCCGCAAGGGGTGGCCGATGCGCGGCTACGCCTGCTGGATCTGGTGCCCGGCCTGCTCAAGGCGCTGCGGGACGGCCTGGCCAGTGCGGCGTTCGATCCGTTCGCCACCAGCGAATTCTTCAGCCAGCTGGAGAGCCTGCATGTCCAGGTTTTCCAGCGCCTGGCCAGGCAGAGCGTCGAGCCGGCCAGGAACGAGGCGGAGCAACCGGCGATGGTCGAGGTGCTCGAGGAAATCGTCCTCAGTGCCGCCGATGGCGGTCATCGTGAAGAGCGTACGATGGAGCTGCCGGAAGACGATGCCGGCCTGCTGTGGGTGCGGCAATTGCGCATCGGCAACTGGGTCGAGTTCCGCGAAGACGAAGAGAATGGCCAGCGTTGCAAGCTGGCGGCGATCGTCGAGCCGACCGGCAAGTACATTTTCGTCAACCGTACCGGCATGAAGGTGCTGGAGCGTACGGCCCGGGGGCTGGCCGTCGAGTTCCGCCGCGGTGCGGTCCGCCTGCTGGACGACACGCTGCTGTTCGACCGGGCCCTGGCCTCGGTCATCGGCAATCTGCGGCGGCTGAAGACGCGCTGAGGTTTTTCTGCGCGGGCGCTGCCCATCAAGGCCGCTCTCACGGCATACTGAGGCGGTCGCTTTCATCCTCGAAGGAATCTGTATGCAGCTGGATCCCGCCACGGGTTGGTGCCAGGCAGTCGTTCACTGCCCGTCGCCCAACTTCAATGAGCGTCCCGAAGGGGAGGTTTCCCTGTTGGTGATCCACAACATCAGCCTGCCGCCGGGGCAGTTCGGTACCGGCAAGGTGCAGGAGTTCTTTCAGAATCGCCTGGATATTACGGAACACCCTTACTTCGACGGTATCGCCCACCTACGGGTGTCTGCGCATTTTCTGATTGAACGTGACGGCAAGGTCACGCAGTTTGTCTCCTGTCTGGAACGGGCCTGGCATGCCGGCGTGTCGAGTTTCGAGGGGCGCGAGACCTGCAATGATTTTTCCCTGGGCATCGAGCTGGAGGGCACCGATGATCTGCCTTTCACCGAGGCGCAGTACCATTCGCTGATTGCCCTGACTCGCCAGCTCATGGCGACGTACCCGGCCATCACGCCGCAACGGATCTGCGGCCACAGCGACATTGCCCCGGGGCGCAAGACCGATCCGGGCGAAGGCTTTGACTGGGGGCGTTTTCGCGCCGCCCTGCTGGAAAAAGGAGAGTCGCAATGAGTTTTCTGGTGCTGCTGCTGGCGGTGTGGATCGAGAAGTTCTCGGCCTTGCGCCAGCGTGTCCAGCGTGACGGTGCCTGGCTGGCCGAACTGGCCCGGCTCGAGTCCAGCCCGCGCTGGGCGAAACGACCCTGGGTGATCCTCAGCCTGCTGGTGCTGTTGCCGGTGGTCCTGCTCGGCCTGCTGCTGATGGTGCTGCAGCCGGTGGCCTATGGTCTGCTGGCGCTGCCGGTCCATCTGCTGGTGGTGGTCTACAGCCTGGGTCGTGGTGACCTGCTGGCGGCGCTGGGACCGTTCCGCGATGCCTGGCGGCGCGGCGACCTGCAGGCCGGTGTGCATGTGGCCCGCCGCGACATGAACCTTACCTGTGCCGAAAACGGCGAAGAGTTGCTGGAGAAGGTCCAGGGCTATCTGCTGTGGCAGGCCTACCAGAGCTTCTTCGCGGTGATCTTCTGGTACTTCCTGCTCGGGCCGGTCGCTGCCCTGAGCTATCGCCTGCTGGCCCTGGCGGCGGAGCACAGCCAGAACCCGGCGCTGGCCGAACGTGCCACCCTGCTGCGCCATGCCTTCGACTGGCTGCCGGTGCGCCTGCTGGCGGCGAGCCTGGCGCTGGTCGGCAACTTCGTGGCGGTCAGCCGGATCATGTTGCACGAACTGCTCAACTGGGACATCAGCGCCCGGCAACTGATCGAGAAGGTCGGACGGGTCGCCGGGGAAGTACCGACCTCGGCGGAGGGCCCGGATGGCGTTTCCAGCCTGGACAGCCTGTGGGAATTGCTGCTGCGGGCGGCGGTGCTCTGGTATGCCGGGTTTGCCCTGTGGACGGTATTGATTCGCTAGCGGTCGGTGTCGTCCACCCCAGGCTCACCTACCGGGCCTGGTTAACCTTAAGTTACAAAACTCCCTTTCAAATTACGTTATACAGGCAGTAGCTGCGGATACTGGCTATATGCCTGTGCCGCTGCCGCCACTATAAAAATAATAGGAAAGGGAGCGTTCTAGTGAAGAGTCTGCTATTTCCCGCCGTCGCCCTGATGAACCGCCTGAGCTTCGGGAAGAAGTTCAGCCTGATCAGTGTGCTGTTCTTCGTGCCGATGCTGGTGACCAACTTCTATCTGGTACGCGATTCCTACCGCGAGTTCTCCGCCACCCAGGTCGAACTGCAAAGCCTGGATCTGCTTGGCAACAGCCTGACCCTGCTGCGCGACCTGGAAACCCTGAACAACCAGGTGCAGATCAATGCCGTGCTCGGCCAGTCCGGCAAGGCCGGGGATCTGGAAGGGCGCATCAGCCAGCTCGAACAGAGCGTGCTCGGCCGCCTGCAAGGCCTGACGGCGGTGACCGGCGACCCGGAACAACTGGCGCTGTTCACCGCCAAGCGCGACGAACTGATCGCCGCGTTCAAGGCCCAGCAAGGGGAAACCTCCCTGCAGAGCAAAAGTGCGCTGATCGAAAAGCTGCTGGGTAAGGCGCAGATCTTCAGCAAGATCGTCGCCAGTCAGTCCGGGCTCAGCCGCGATGCCCAGGGCGACCTGCGCCAGTTGAGCGAACTGGTCACCGGTGTTACCCCGCAAGTCACCCAGACCCTCGGCGAGGGGCGCGCCATGGGGGCCTATTCCCTCGGCCAGGGCTTCCTCAATTCATCCTCGAGCACCCGTTTCGACGAACTGCTGCAACAGATCGAGAAGCTGCAAGCCGAATATGCGCTCAAGCTGCAGGATGCCCTGGGCGGTAGCCGCAACGCCCATGCCGCTCTGGATGCATTGGCCAACGCCAGCCAGGCCTCGCTGAAAAAGGCCAGCGAACTGTTCGAGGAGCAGGTGGTGATGGCCGAAACCCTGGAAGCGCCCTGGCCGCCGTTCTACGAGCAGGTCAGCACGCTGATGACCCGGACCTATCAGCTCAATGACGCGACACTGGCGTATTTCGCCCAGGAACTGCAGCAACGGCTGGAGCACAAACGCCTGCAGATGCTCCTGCTGGTCGCGGCACTGGCGGTGGTGTTTCTGTCGATCGTCTACCTCTACGGCGGTTTCTACGCCTCGACCCGCACGACCCTGCGGCGCCTGGGCCAGATGATGGACAAGGTCGCGGCCGGGGACATGACGGTCAATTTCGTCGCCCACAGTCGTGATGAACTGGGGGAGTTGGGCGCGGTGTTCAACGGTACCGTGGCGAAGATCCATGACCTGATCGAGCGGGTCGGGCAGACTGTCGGCGAGGTCGAACGCCAGGCCGGGCAGGTGGAGTCGGTGTCGGCCCGCAGCAACCAGGCGGTGGCCGGCCAGCGCAGCCAGATCGAACAGGTCGCTACGGCCATGAACCAGATGTCGGCGACCGCCCAGGAGGTGGCGCGCAGCGCCGCGGCAGCGGTCAGCAGTGCCCATAGTGTCAATGACGAAACCCTCAACGGTCGGGCGCTGGTGGAGTCCCAGCAGAGCTGCATCGCCCAGTTGGCCGGCGAGATCGATCAGTCGGTGCAGGTGATCAACCAATTGGCGATCGACAGCCAGTCCATCAGCCAGATCCTGGAAGTGATCAAGAGCATTGCCGAACAGACCAACCTGTTGGCCTTGAACGCCGCCATCGAGGCCGCGCGCGCGGGCGAGCAGGGCCGTGGTTTTGCCGTGGTGGCCGACGAGGTCCGCACCTTGGCCAGGCGCACCCAGCAATCCACCGAGGAAATCGAGCAGATGATCGGCAAGCTGCACGGCGGCGTCGGCGCGGCGGTCAAGGCCATGGGCGTCAGCCACCAGATGGCCGATGGCACGGTGGGACAGTCGGAAAAGGTCCAGCTCGCCCTGGAAAACATCCTTGGCGCCGTCGGCATGATCGTCGACCAGAACCAGCAGATCGCCGCCGCCGTCGAGCAGCAGACCGCCGTGGCCCACGACATCGACCTGAACATCGTCGAGATCAACCGGGCCGGCGAGCGCACTGCCGAGGGGGCCCACCAGACCGAAAGCGCCAGCCGGCAATTGTCGGCCCAGGTGGTCGAGCTGAAGCAACTGATCGGTGCCTTCCGGGTGTGAGGCTTGGAACAGGCTGTAGTACTTGATTGCTTGTCTTGTAGGCAAAATCCTGTTTTCTTTAGCGGCCGACCTTTCTGCGCAGGATGAGCGAAAATTCGCTGATCCAGTTTCACCGACCGCTCGGGAGGAACCGCTTTGAAGGAGACGCGCATGGGCATCAACGGGGTGTGTGCCCACTGTAATGGCACCTTCCCCCTCAGTGCATGGCACCTGAATGCAATTGCCATCAATGAGAGCTTTGCCTGCCGTTGCTGCAACAGGCCGCTGCAACTCGATTGCCCGCAACAGTTCAAGCGCTTCAAGGCGCTCGATGCCCTGTCGGTGCTCAAGGCCAGCATGGTCGTGCTGATCGGGGCTTCGCTGCTGGTGGCTCTGGTCTGTGAGTGGATCGGGCTGATCAGCCTGGTGGAGCAGCTCAACTTTTCCTTGCTGGCGCTGCTGTTGTACTTCGCGACCCTGCGCTACGCCCACGCCCGGCAACGGATGACCCTGATCCTGCAGCCCGCGCTCAGGCCGGATTCGTCGACCAGTTGAATACCGCGCAGGCATTGGCGGTACTGGCGGCCGCCAATGCCTGCGGGCTGATGCCCATGAGTTCGGCGAGGGCGGCGCAAATGGCCGGCAGGTGTTCCGGGCTGTTGCGCAGCCCGGGGTACATCACCGGGGCCATGTCCGGCGAATCGGTTTCCAGCACCACGGCCTCCAGCGGCAGGTCGGCGATGACCTTGCTCAGGCGCCGGGCCTGCGGCCAGGTTCCGGCACCGCCGAGGCCGAGCCTGAAGCCCAGCCTGAGGTATTCCCGGGCCTCCTCGCGGCTGCCGGCAAAGGCATGGATGATGCCGCCCCGGGCCAGGCGAAAGCGCTTGAGCGTGGCGATGGTCGCGGCGTGGCTGCGCCGCACATGCAGCAATGCCGGCAGGTTGAACTCCGCGGCCAGCTGCAGTTGCGCCTCGAACAGCGCCTGCTGGCGCTCGCGGTCGAGCTGCGGGAGAAAGTAGTCCAGGCCGAACTCACCCACTGCGCACAGTTGCGGGTGACCGGCCAGGCGGCCCAGCCAGTCGCGCAGAGCGCTCACGTCATCCGGGCGATGATCGTCCAGATACACCGGATGCAGGCCGAGCGCCGCATGCAGTTGCCGGTCACCCTGTACCAGCTCCCAGACCCGCTGCCAGTTGTCCCGGTAGACCCCCAGCACCACCATCCGCCCGACGCCGAGGGCGCGGCTGCGTTCGAGCAACGCGTCGCGGTCGGCGTCGAAGTCCGGAAAATCGAGGTGGGTGTGGGTGTCGATCAGTTCCATGCTCAAGCCTCGCGGATGCGCTGCTTGAAGGTCCGGGCGATGGCCTGGACGCCGGGTTGGTAGTTCTTCTCCTCGATGGCGGCCAGGGCCAGTTGCAGGGCTTTTTCCGCGATCAGTTGATGCTGCTGGGCCATGGCGTTTACCGGCAGCGGCAGGAAGTCCAGCAACTGCGTGTCACCGAAGGTACCCAGGCGCAGCGGTTGCGGGTTGAGCGGCTGGGCCTGCAGGGCATCGAACACGCCCTGCAGCAGTACGTAGGAGGTGGTGACCAGCGCATCGGGCAGGTGGCCGAGGCGCTCGACCAGCGCCTGCATCAACTCGCGGCCGCACTCGCGGCTGAAGGCTTCGCCATGCTCGATCAGCACCTCGCCGGCGAAACCGCCCAGGGCGTCCTGGAAGCCGGCGGCCCGCTGCTGGCTGATGCTCAATTCGGCGCGGGCACCGATCAGGGCGATATGTCGGGGCTTGGGTTGCAGCAGGCTGCGGGTCAGTTGCAGGCTGGCCTGATGGTCATCGCTGACGACCGAGCAGAAATGCGTCGGCTGCATTTCCCGGTCGATAGCGATGATCGGCAGGCCCAGCTCCTGCAACTGGCGATAGCTGTCGTCCTCCTCGGGCAGGCAACTGGCGACGAACAGCCCATCGCAACGCCGGGCGCGGAACAGTTGCAGCAGCTCGCGTTCGCTCTGCGGGTCATCGTCGGAACTGGCGATCAGCAGTTGATAGCCGCGGGCCCGCGCACCTTGCTCCAGCAGCTTGGCGATGCGCGCGTAGCTGGGGTTCTCCAGGTCCGGCAGGATGAAGCCGAGGGTGCGCGTCTTGCGACTGCGCAGCCCGGCAGCCTGGGGGTTGGGGGTGAAGCCATATTGCTCGACCACTGCCCGTACCCGTTCCACGGTACTGCTGCTGATGCGCTGTTGCTCGGCCTTGCCGTTGATGACGTAACTGGCGGTGGTAACCGACACCCCGGCCAGTTGGGCAATATCACTGAGTTTCAAGCGGATGATTCCTTGTTAGCTGTAGCTCGCTGGCTGCATGTTGGCTGATCCTATCCTATTTTCGGCAGGTGGCAGTGGGAAGGGTGCCTGCTGTGGGGCGGCTCGGGAATTGGACCTGGGGCGTCGTCGTCCGGGCGGGGCCGCTGGGGCAGGGGTTCTGGCCGTTTGTAATGCGAAGAAATAGCTTTCAAAAAGAACTTATATTTCCTACGTGTTTTTGGCGTGGGAGAATATTGAGTGCGCTCAGTGCCGTGTCTACATTCCCGGTGTCGCTGCCAAATCAGCGATACGGGTTTCGCAGCCCGGTATTTCAGTCGGGCGCACAGCGCCGCGTAATGCGGCTTTTTCATGTCTGCTTTATGGCGGGCTGTGCGCAGGAGGCTTATGCCTGCCGGTTTTTTCCTGACTGACCGGTCTGCGAACCTGCGTACAGTTCGCCACCCTTGTGTCGCAGCGAGCGTGGAGATCCCCTACAACAGTCAGGAGATTCACCGTGGCCAAGAAAATCACCCCCGATCCGCCTCCCGTTTTCGACGATCCCGTGAAACCCCAGCGGCCCGATGCGGCCCGCTTGCTTGATACCCTCGCGTTGACCCTGGCCAGAACCGTCGAACCCGCCGACCCACTCAAACCCACGCTGTTTGCCATTCAGCCCGGCGTCACGGCCCACGACGCGCTGAGCTACGTATCGAAATTGCTGGAGGTCGCCGAACTGAACGGTGACGAAATCGGCCTGCATGCCAACCCGGTGGAACGTACCCTGTTCTGGGGCATGCTGCACTCGGTGGAAATGGCGAGGGCGGTGGTGGATGCGTTGCTGGAGGGGGCGGCTTAGCGGTTAAGCCCTTGCGGCCCTAAAAGCTTCGCGGATAAATCCGGCTCCCACAGGATAGGCGGCGTTCACAAGATTTGTGGCTACCGCGATACCTTGTGGGAGCCAACTGTCTTTAGCTCGCCGCCGATGAGTGGTCAAACAAGCCCATGGGGTCGGCGGTGAATGTGCCGGCCTCTTCGCGGATGAACCGGGGCGCCGGCTCCCACAATGATCGTGCTGAACGCAAATCCTGTGGGCGCCGCCTATCCTGTGGGAGCCGGATTTATCCGCGAAGCTGTTTAGTGGCCGCACCGCCGCGAAGGCGCCCGCCCATCCTCCTATCCCCTCATACAACATCACCCACTGCCAGGGCTTCTACGTCGGACAATAATCGAGTAACGTGTCCTACATTCTGGTTAAACGATTCAGCAAGCGTATTTCCAGGCGATGACGGTCCGTGCCACGGTTCTGCCAAAAGACTGTTGCACCTTTATCCGGCCCGTCCGCCTAAGCTGATTTATCTAAAACAATACCTAGCGCCCAGTCGTGGGGGCTGAATAGGAGAAAGGCATGCTCGAGCTCACCGTAGAGCAGATTTCCATGGGCCAGTCGGCCGTGGACAAATCTGCCGCCCTGCAACTGCTCGCCGATTCACTGGTTGCCGACGGCCTGGTCGCCGAGGGCTATCTCTACGGGCTGCAGGCCCGCGAAGCGCAAGGCTCGACCTTTCTCGGCCAGGGCATCGCCATTCCCCACGGTACGCCGCAAACCCGCGAGCTGGTGCACACCACCGGCGTGCGCCTGCTGCAATTCCCCGAGGGCGTGGACTGGGGCGACGGGCAGATCGTCTACCTGGCCATCGGTATCGCGGCAAAATCCGACGAGCACCTGCGCCTGCTGCAACTGCTTACCCGCGCCCTCGGCGAAACCGACTTGGGCCAGGCCCTGCGCCGTGCCAGCAGTGCCGAGGCGCTGTTGAAGCTGCTGCAGGGCGCCCCCCAGGAGCTGGCGCTGGATGCGCAGATGATCGGCCTCGGTGTGGTCGCGGAGGACTTCGAGGAGCTGGTCTGGCGCGGCGCCCGTCTGCTGCGCCAGGCCGACTGCGTGAGCAACGGCTTCGCCGCGGTGCTGCAGCAGGTCGAGGCCCTGCCGCTGGGCGATGGCCTGTGGTGGCTGCACAGCGAGCAGACGGTCAAGCGCCCCGGCCTGGCCTTCGTCACCCCGGAAAAGCCGATCCGCTACCTCGGCCAGCCGTTGCACGGCCTGTTCTGCCTCGCCAGCCTCGGCGAAGCCCACCAGGCCCTGCTCGAACGGCTTTGCGCGCTGCTGATCGAAGGCCGCGGTCATGAGCTGGGCCGTGCCACCAGCAGCCGTGCGGTACTGGAAGTGCTCGGTGGCGAACTGCCGGCCGACTGGCCGAGCGCGCGCATCGGCCTGGCCAACGCCCACGGCCTGCATGCCCGCCCGGCGAAAGTCCTGGCGCAACTGGCGAAGAGCTTCGAGGGCGACATCCGCGTGCGCATCGTCGATGCGCCGGGCAGCGCCGTCTCGGTGAAAAGCCTGAGCAAGCTGCTCAGCCTCGGTGCCCGGCGTGGCCAGGTGCTGGAGTTCATTGCCGAGCCGACCATTGCCGCCGATGCGCTGCCGGCCCTGCTGGCCGCAGTGGAGGAGGGCCTGGGCGAAGAGGTCGAGCCACTGCCGGAGGTGGCTGTCGTCAGCGCTCCGGTGGAGGATGAGCCGGCCGTGGTCGTGACGGCGCCGGCGGCCAACAGCCAGCTCCCGGCGATTGCCGCCGCACCGGGGATTGCCATCGGCCCGGCCCATGTCCAGGTCGCCCAGGCATTCGACTACCCGCTGCGCGGCCAGTCCGCCGCCGTCGAGCGTCAGCGTCTGCAGCAGGCCCTGGGCGAGGTCCGCAAGGATATCGAAGGGCTCGTCCAGCGCAGCAAGGCCAAGGCGATTCGCGAGATCTTCGTGACCCACCAGGAAATGCTCGACGACCCGGAACTGACCGACGAGGTCGATTCCCGGCTCAAGCTCGGTGAAAGCGCCGAGGCCGGCTGGATGGCGGTGATCGAGGCGGCGGCCCGGCAACAGGAGTCGCTGCAGGACGCCTTGCTGGCCGAACGTGCGGCGGACCTGCGCGATATCGGCCGACGGGTGCTGGCGCAGTTGTGCGGCGTGCAAACCCTGGCCGAGCCGGACGAACCCTATGTGCTGGTGATGGAGGAGGTCGGCCCATCGGACGTGGCGCGCCTGGATCCGGCACGGGTCGCCGGCATTCTCACCGCCCGTGGCGGCGCCACCGCCCACAGTGCGATCGTTGCCCGGGCCCTGGGCATTCCGGCGCTGGTCGGTGCCGGGGCGCAGGTCCTGCTGCTGGCACCGGGCACCACACTGCTGCTCGATGCCCTGAGAGGCCGCCTGCATGTCGCGCCGGATGAAGCCGCCCTGCAACGCGCCCTCCAGGAGCGCGACACCCGCGAGCAGCGCCTGCGCCTGGCCGCCGAACAACGTCACGAACCGGCGCTGACCGGTGACGGTCACGCCGTGGAAGTCTTCGCCAATATCGGCGAGAGCGCCGGGGTTGCCGGGGCGGTGGAGCAGGGCGCCGAGGGTATCGGCCTGCTGCGCACCGAACTGATCTTCATGGCCCATCCACAGGCACCGGACGAGGCGACCCAGGAAGCCGAGTACCGTCGCGTGCTCGACGGCCTGGGCGGGCGGCCACTGGTGGTGCGTACCCTCGATGTCGGCGGCGACAAACCGCTGCCCTACTGGCCGATCGCCAAAGAGGAAAACCCGTTCCTCGGCGTGCGCGGCATCCGCCTGACCCTGCAACGGCCGCAGATCATGGAGAGCCAGTTGCGCGCGCTGCTGCGTGCCGCCGACAACCGGCCGCTGCGGATCATGTTCCCGATGGTCGGCAGTGTCGCCGAGTGGCGCCAGGCCCGGGACATGACCGAGCGCCTGCGCCGGGAAATCCCGGTGGCCGACCTGCAACTGGGGATCATGATCGAAGTGCCATCGGCCGCGCTGCTGGCGCCGGTGCTGGCAGCCGAGGTGGACTTCTTCAGCGTCGGTACCAACGACCTGACCCAGTACACCCTGGCCATCGACCGTGGTCACCCGACGCTTTCGGCCCAGGCTGATGGCCTACACCCGGCGGTGCTGCAACTGATCGACATCACCGTGCGTGCGGCCCATGCCCATGGCAAGTGGGTCGGTGTGTGCGGCGAGCTGGCGGCCGACCCGCTGGCGGTGCCGGTGCTCGTGGGGCTCGGCGTCGACGAATTGAGTGTGGCCGCGCGCAGCATTCCCGAGGTCAAGGCGCGGGTACGCGAGCTGGCCCTGCCGGCGGCCCAGGCCCTGGCCCGCTCGGCCCTGGCAGTAGGCAGCGCCGATGAAGTGCGTGCGCTCGTGGAGGCGGTGTAATGGCGCGGATTCTGACCCTGACCCTGAACCCGGCACTGGACCTGACCGTGCAACTGGCACGGCTGGAGCCCGGGGAGGTCAATCGCACCTTGTCATTGCTGACCCACGCCGCCGGCAAGGGCGTCAACGTCGCCCAGGTGCTGGCGGACCTCGGCCATCAACTGACCGTGAGCGGCTTTCTCGGCGTCGACAACCCGCAAGCGTTCGAGGCGCTGTTTGCCCGGCGTGGCTTTGTCGATGCATTCGTTCGTGTGCCGGGGGAAACCCGCAGCAATATCAAGCTGGCTGAGCAGGACGGACGTATCACCGATCTGAACGGGCCGGGCCCGGAGGTCGACGGGCAGTCCCAGCAGGCCTTGCTGGACACCCTGGAGCGGATCGCCCCCGGCCATGACGCCGTGGTGGTCGCCGGCAGCCTGCCCCGGGGCCTCAGCCCGCAATGGCTGCAGGCGCTGTTGCTGCGTTTGAAGCAACTGGGGCTGAAAGTCGCCCTGGACACCAGTGGCGCGGCCTTGCAGGCCGGGCTGGCCGCGGCGCCGTGGCTGGTCAAGCCCAACACCGAGGAGTTGGCCGAGGTGCTGCAGCGTCCGGTGGAGACGGCGCAGGCGCAGGCCGAGGCGGCTGCCAGCCTGCTGGCCCAGGGCATCGAACACGTGGTGGTGTCCCAGGGGGCCGATGGGGTCAACTGGTTCCATGCGGCCGAGGCCTGGCATGCCCAGCCACCGAAGGTCGACGTGGCGAGCACTGTCGGTGCCGGCGATTCGTTGCTGGCGGGCATGCTCCACGGGCTGCTCAGCGGCCACCCGGCCCGGCAGACCCTGCGCACCGCCACCGCGGTCGCCGCCCAGGCGGTGACCCAGATCGGTTTCGGTATCGGCGACCGGGCGCAATTGGTACAGCTTGAACGAGGCGTCAGCGTGCACGCCCTGACAGAACAATAAGAGGGTTTGTGATGAACGTAGCCATTGTTACCGCATGCCCGAATGGCATGGTCACCAGCGTGCTCTGCGCCCGCCTGCTGGAAGCGGCGGCCTTGCGCCTGGGTTGGAGCACCAGCGTCGAAGTGCACGATCCCCGTCACCCCGAGCGCCAGTTGACGGCGGCCACCCTCGCGGCGGCGCAATGGGTGCTGCTGGTCAGCAGCGTGCCGGTGGAGATGTCGCGGTTCGTCGGCAAGCGCGTCTATCAGGTCGCGCCAGCCCAGGCTCTGCAGGATGTCGACGGTGTTCTCAGCCGCGGCGCCGCAGAGGCCAGGGTGCATGTCGCCCCCGAGCCGACGCTGGACAGCACGGCGACCGGCCAACGGGCCGCGCGCCTGGTGGCGGTGACCGCCTGCCCGACCGGCGTGGCCCACACCTTCATGGCGGCCGAAGCGCTGCAACAGTCGGCCAAGCGCCTGGGCTATGAACTGCAGGTGGAAACCCAGGGCTCGGTCGGTGCGCGCAACCCGCTGAGTGCCCAGGCCATTGCCGAGGCCGACGTGGTGTTGCTGGCGGCCGATATCGAAGTGGCCACCGAGCGCTTCGCCGGCAAGAAGATCTACCGCTGCGGTACCGGTATCGCCCTCAAGCAGCCGGATGCCACGCTGAACCGGGCCCTGGCCGAAGGCAAGCCGGAGACCGCGGCGGTGGGTGCCAGCCAGGCGCCGGCCAAGCAGGAGAAGACGGGTGTCTACAAGCACCTGCTGACCGGTGTTTCGTTCATGCTGCCGATGGTGGTGGCGGGTGGCCTGCTGATCGCCCTGTCGTTCGTATTCGGCATCACCGCCTTCAAGGAGCCCGGCACCCTCGCCGCGGCGCTGATGCAGATCGGCGGGGAGAGCGCGTTCAAACTGATGGTGCCGCTGCTGGCGGGCTACATCGCCTACTCGATTGCCGACCGTCCGGGCCTGGCGCCGGGCATGATCGGCGGCCTGCTGGCGAGCACCCTGGGAGCCGGTTTCATTGGCGGTATCGTCGCCGGTTTCCTGGCGGGCTACAGCGCCAAGGCGATCAGTCGTTATGCCCGGCTGCCTGTCAGCCTGGAGGCGTTGAAGCCGATCCTGATCATTCCGTTGCTGGCGAGTCTGTTCACCGGGCTGGTGATGATCTATGTGGTCGGCAAGCCGGTGGCCGGGATGCTCGAAGGGCTGACGCATTTCCTCGACAGCATGGGCACCACCAATGCCATTCTGCTCGGCGTGCTGCTGGGCGGGATGATGTGCGTCGACCTCGGCGGGCCGATCAACAAGGCGGCCTACGCGTTCTCGGTCGGGTTGCTGGCATCGCAGAGTTATGCACCGATGGCCGCGACCATGGCCGCCGGCATGGTGCCGCCGATCGGCCTGGGCATCGCCACGCTGATCGCCCGACGCAAGTTCGCCCAGAGCGAGCGCGAAGCGGGCAAGGCGGCGTTCGTGCTTGGCCTGTGCTTCATCTCCGAGGGGGCGATCCCGTTTGCCGCCAAGGACCCGCTGCGGGTGATTCCGGCGAGCATCGCCGGTGGGGCACTGACCGGTGCCCTGTCGATGTACTTCGGCTGCAAGCTGATGGCGCCCCATGGCGGGCTGTTCGTGATGCTGATTCCGAATGCGATCAACCACGCCTTGCCCTACCTGCTGGCGATCATTGCCGGCAGCCTGCTGACGGCAGTGGTCTATGCCGTGCTGAAGCGGCCGGAAGCGGTGGAGCTGGTCGCGGAGCCGGCGCAGGCCTGATCCACATCGGTATCACCGATCGTTCCCACGCTCTGCGTGGGAACGATCAGGAGCCGGCTGTCACACCTCTTTCATTCCCTGCAGCTAAGTTCAGCGTTTGGCTTTTTTCAGGGAGTGCACCATGAGCGATTTCAATCTCGGACGCCGTCGTGTCATGCAGGCCGTGGGTGCCGGCATTCTCCTGCCGGGCCTGGCCCCGGCGGTGATCGCTTCGGTCAAGGATCGTCCGCAACTGACCGATGGCGTGCAGTCCGGCGACCTGCAGGGCGACAAGGCGATCGTCTGGAGCCGCACCGACCGCCCGGCGCGGATGGTGGTGGAGTGGGACACCCGCAGCGTGTTCAGCAACCCGCGGCGTTTCGTCTCGGCGCTGGCCGACGCCCGTACCGACTTCACCGCCCGGGTCGAGCTCAGCGGCTTGCCGGTCGACCAGGCGATCTTCTACCGGGTACGTTTCGAAGACGCCCAGACCGGCGTCTCCAGCGAGCCGTGGTTCGGTCACCTGCGCAGCGTGCCGCAACAACGCCGCGACATCCGTTTCGTCTGGAGTGGCGACACCGTCGGCCAGGGCTTCGGCATCAACCCCGACATCGGCGGCATGCGCATCTATGAAGCCATGCGCCTGCGTCTGCCGGACTTCTTTATCCACAGCGGCGACACCATCTATGCCGACGGTCCGATCCCGGCGCAGATCACCACGGAAAGCGGACGCATCTGGCGCAACATCACCACCGAGGCCAAGAGCAAGGTCGCCGAAACCCTCGACGAGTTTCGCGGCAACTACCGCTACAACCTGATGGACGACAACCTGCGGCGGTTCAACGCCGAGGTGCCGCAGATCTGGCAATGGGACGACCATGAGGTGACCAATAACTGGTCGCCGAGCAAGCAACTGGACGAGCGCTACAAGAACAAGGCTATCCACAGCCTGGTCGGGCCCGCGCGCCAGGCCTGGCTGGAATACGCGCCGCTGCGCCGGCAACTGGCCGACGGCGGTGGGCGGATCTACCGCAGGCTCGGCTATGGGCCGATGCTCGATGTGTTCGTGCTCGACATGCGCAGCTACCGTGGACCGAACGACGACAACCTCGGCGGGGAAAAGGCCTTTCTCGGTCGTGAACAACTGGAATGGCTCAAGCGTGAACTCAAGGGATCCCGGGCGCAGTGGAAGGTCATCGCCGCCGACATGCCCATCGGCCTGGGCGTGCCGGATGGCGAGGTCAGCCCCGGGGTGCCGCGCTGGGAGGCGATTGCCAACGGTGACCCGGGCCCGGCCCAGGGGCGTGAACTGGAGGTCGCCGAACTGCTCGGCTACCTGCGTGCGCAAAAGGTCCACAACACGGTCTGGTTGACCGCGGATGTGCACTATTGCGCCGCGCATCACTACCACCCGGACCGTGCCGCGTTCCAGGATTTCGAGCCGTTCTGGGAGTTCGTCGCCGGGCCGCTGAACGCCGGCAGCTTCGGGCCCAACGTGCTGGACAAGACCTTCGGCCCACGGGTGGTGTTCCAGAAGGCGCCAGCGGTGCAGAACAGTTCACCGTTCGCCGGTTTTCAGTTTTTCGGCGAGGTGAATATCGACGGCCAGAGCGGCGAGATGAGTGTGGTGCTGCGGGATCTGGAGGGGGTGGCGGTGTTCGAGCAGAAGCTGCAGCCGGTCTGAAGGAAGGATCGCGCCCATGGGGTTGGGCGCGATTCCGGGGCTCAGTAGACGTCGCGGCGATAGCGGCCTTGCTCGATCAGTTGTTCGACCTGTTCGGCCCCGAGCAGCTCGAGCAACGTCTGGTCGACGCCGGCCGCCATCCCCTGCAGGCTGCCGCAGATGTAGATCGCCGCGCCGTCGGCGAGCCAGCGATGCAGCTCATCCTTGGCTTCCCGCAGGCGATCCTGCACGTAGATCTTTTCCGGCTGGTCGCGCGAGAACGCCAGGTCCAGGCGGGCAAGATCACCGTTGGCCAGCCAGCCCTGCAACTCTTCCCGACAGTAGAAGTCATGGGCTTCGTTGCGTTCGCCGAACAGCAGCCAGTTGCGTTGTTCACCGTCGGCGATGCGTGCCTTGAGCAGGCTGCGCAGTCCGGCCAGGCCGGTGCCATTGCCCAGCAGGATCAGCGGGCACGGTGCCTCCGGCAGATGGAAGCCGCTGTTGCGCCGCAGCCGCAGGCTGATGGCGGCGCCCAGGGCCGCATGTTCGGTCAGCCAGCCGGAACCCAGGCCAAGGCTGCCATCGGCGTGCCGCTCCTGGCGTACCAGCAGTTGCAGTTCGCCGTCGCTGGCGATGGAGGCAATCGAATACTCGCGTTGCGCCAGTGGCACCAGCGCATCGACCAGCGCCTGGGCATGCAGGCCGACCAGGTGCCCGCGATGGTCCGGGAGCTGGCGGCTGGCCAGGGCCTGGGCGAGGGTTTCCGAGAGGCCGTCGAGCTGCACCGGGCTGGCGGCATCGAGGCCCAGGCCACCGAGGAAATGCGCGACCGCGGCGCTGCTCTGGCGTGGCAGGACTTCCACCAGGTCACCGGCTTGCCAGGTGCTTGGTGTGGGCGCGGTCAGGCCGAGCAGGTAGACCCCGGAGCCGCTGCTGCCCGGGTTGAGCAGTTCGCGCCGGCTGAGGGTCCAGTTGTCGAAGCGCGGCGCCTGCCAGGCCGCCACGGGCGCAGCACCGGTGACCTGGCTGAGCTGTTGTTGCCAGTAGCGCAGCGCGTACGGGTCGCCGCTGTCGACCTCCACCGGAGCGAACAGCGTCTGGCCGCCACGGGCGTCGAGCCAGTGGTGCAGGCGCCGGGCGAAGCCGCAGAAGTTCGGGTACTGGCGGTCCCCGAGTGCCAGGACCGCATAGTTCAGGTCATCGAGGGCCAGGGCCTGGCCGAGCACCTTGCGCTCGAAGCCGCGGGCGCTGTCCGGCGCTTCGCCGTCGCCAAAGGTGCTGACGACGAACAAGGCATGGCGTGACTCGCACAGTTGCCGTTCGCCGACTTCGGCCAGAGGCTGGACCCGTACCGACAGGCCGGCCCCCTGCAACTGGCCGGCGGTCTGCCAGGCCAACTGTTCGGCGAAACCGCTCTGGCTGGCGAAACCCACCAGCCAGTCGCAGGCGTTGTCGCCGTTCTGGCCGAGTCCTTCGCGGGCCTTTTTCACCGCCTGTTTCTTGCGCCGTCGATCCAGGTACAGCAGCCAGCCGGTGACGAAGAACAGGGGCATGGTCAGGCTGGATACCGTCAGCAGGATCCGTCCGGTGACACCGAAATAGCTGCCGACATGCAGCGCGTAGATGCTGGTCAGCAGTTGCGCCTTGAGGCTTTTGTCGGCGTAGCGGAAGTGCTCGCGGATGGTGCCGGTGGCCGGATCCAGGTTGATCTGGTTGAGGGCGCGATCGTGGGGCGAGTCCTGCAGCATGTAGTACACGGTGGCCGGCTGGCCGGCCACCGGTGGCATGCGGATGTTGTAGGCGCTGAGGCCGGGGCCGGCAGCCTGGCGGATGCTGGCCCAGATCGCGTCGTAGTCGGCGCTGGGCGCCGGGCCTGCCGGTGCCGGGCCACGGCCGCCCCGGCGCTGCTGGGCCGGGGAGTCGGACATCAGTTTGTTCAGGCCGTTGGCGTACCACTCGTAGGACCAGTACAGGCCGGTCAGTGCCGACAGCAGGTAGAACACCAGGCACCAGGTGCCGGCCACCGAGTGCAGGTCCCAGTTGAAGGCACGGCCTTTTTTCGCCCAGTCGAGGGTCAGCCAGGCGCGCCAGTCGAGGGCCTGGCGCGGCCAGCGCAGGTACAGGCCGGACAGGCAGAAGAACACCAGCATCAGGGTGCAGGCCCCGGTGATCTGGCGGCCGGTATCGCCCATGGCGAGGAACCGGTGCAGTTGCAGCATCAGGTTGAAGAAGTCCTGGCCGACGGCGTCGCCCAGGTAGTCGCCGGTATAGGGGTCGAAGTAGCGCAGTTGCCCGCGACGTTCCCCCGGCGGGGCGGTGAAGAACACCCGTGCGGCCTCGTCACCGTGGGGCTCGACCCACAGCATCGCAACACGCTTGCCCTCGGTGGCCTCGAGCTTGCGTACCAGCTCGGCAGGGGGCAGGGCCTCATGGTCGGGGACCTCGACCTGCAGCACCGAGGGGTTGAGCAGGCGCAGCAGTTCGTCCTGGAAGGACACCACGGCACCGGTGATGCCCATGAAGGCCAGCACCAGCCCGGCGGTGATGCCGAACAGCCAATGCAGTTGGAACAGTGTTTTTTTCAACACGATGACCGCCTTGCTCAATCAAACCGATTCTTCACGGCGCGCATTATGCCGTGTGTGCGAATGCGACAAATTCATATTGGTTAGCTTTTTACAAATATTGCGCTACACAGCGCTACAACGGACCTGACGCACGAAAGCCCCGCTCACGGGCATGGGCGGGGCTTGCGGCTACGCATCCACCTAGAAGTGGAAGCTGGTGGTCAACAGGGCGGTACGACCGGGCGCCTGGTTGGCGAAGTGGGTCGAGAAGGCCTTGTCGTAATAGGTCTCGTTGGTCAGGTTCTGCACGTTGAGTTGCAGGTCGATGTTCCGGGTCAGCTTGTACGCGGCCATGGCGTCGTAACGGGTGTAGGACGGCACGTAGACGGTGTTGCCGGCATCGCCGTAGACCTGGTCGACATAGAAGGCGCCGCCGCCGAGGGTCAGCTTGGGCATGACCTCGTAGGTGGTCCACAGGCTGAAGCTGTTCTTCGGCGTGTTCGGCATCTGGTTGCCGCTGGCCTGGGCGGCACCGGCGGTGACCGCACCGTTGCGACCGGTCAGGCCGGCGTCGACCAGTTCGCTCTTGAGGTAGCTGTAGCCGGCGAACACCTGCCACTTGTCGGTGATCTTGCCGCTGGCCGACAGCTCCACGCCGTCAACCCGGGATTCGCCGGCGTTCTGGTAGATGTTCTGGGCGACCAGGATCCGGGTGTTTTCCTTCTCGGTGCGGAAGATCGCCGCGGTCAGGGACAGTCGGTCGTGGAACACGTCCCACTTGGTGCCCAGCTCGTAGTTGGTGGTGGTTTCCGGTTCCAGGTCGCTTTTGAGCACAAGGTTGTTGCCGGCGGTCAGCGGGTTGCCGTCGCTGCCCTGGCCGAGCATTGCGCCTGGTGGCGTGGCCGAGGTGGCGTAGGACACATAGATGCTGCCGTTTTCCACCGGTTTCCACACCAGGCCGCTCTGCCAGTTCCAGAAATGGCTGTCGTTACTGGTCTTGCCGGTCGTGGTGTTTTTGGCCTCGGTCTTGAACGAGTCATAGCGCAGGCCGACGTTGAGCTGCCATTTCGGGTCCAGCTCGATGGTGTCGAAGGCGTAGGCCGCGCGGGTGTCGCCGGTGGTGTCGGTGCCCGCGTAGTTGCGGGTGATGGCGCCGGTCCAGGCATCGTTCGGATTCGGGTTGCTCAGCGAAGTACAGCTCGGTGTCGTGCCCGGGTTGCAGACCTTGGCGGTGTTGCCTGCCACGTTGTAGCTGCTGACCTGGCTTTCCTCGCGGCTGAATTCGACACCGGTGGAGTAGCTGTGCTTCATGCCCAGCAGTTGGAAGTTGCCGAACAGGTCGGTCTGGTTGGTGGTGGTCTCGGTGTTCGACACCATGGTGTTGGCGCGGCGCCAGACGGTGCCGTAGCGGTTCACGTTGAATTTGCTGTCGTCCGGCTGGGTCAGGATGTAGTCCTGGCCGGTGTTGCCGTGACGCAGGGTGTTCTTGAGGGTCATCGCATCGTTCAGGTCGTGCTCGAAGGCGAAAGTGCTGATGTCGGTGCGGGTCTTGCGGAAGTCGCGGTCCTTCAGGCCGTAGAAGTTGCTGCTGTCGCCGCCGTCGTTCGGTTTGTCGTGGACGTGGGCGGTGGCGGTCGCCGAACCGTAGCCGTAGGGAATGCCCGAGTCCGGCAGGTCGTCGCTCTGCATGTGGTAGTAGCTGAGGTTCACGCGGGTGTCGGTGCCCAGGCCGAAGCTCAGCGAGGGGGCGACGCCCCAGCGGTCGTAGTTGATCGAGTCGCGGCCGGCGACGTTCTGCTCGTGGCTCATCAGGTTCAGGCGGAACGCGGCGCTGTCGAGGAACTGACGGTTGACGTCGAGGACGTAGCGGCGGGTCTGATCGGAGCCGTAGGTGAAGCCGCCGTTGGTGAAATCGGCCTGCTTGGGCTGCTTGCTGACCAGGTTCAGGCTGCCGCCGGCGGAGCCGCGGCCACCGAAGGAGGAGTTGGGGCCTTTGCTCACCTCGATCGATTCGATATCGAAGATTTCCCGCGATTGCGCGCCGGTGTCGCGCACGCCATCGACGTAGGTATCACCCTGGGCATCGAAGCCACGGATGAACGGCCGATCGCCCTGCGGGTTGCCGCCTTCGCCGGCGCCGAAGGTGATGCCCGGGACGGTGCGCAGGGCATCCTGCAGCGAGGTCGCGGCGGTGTCCTTCAACACCTGCTGCGGCACCACGGTGACCGAGCGCGGGGTGTCGACCAGAGGAGCGGTGTACTTCTGCGAGGAGGCTTTCTCGACCTGGTAGGCAGTCGACTCCTGGGCTTCGCCTGTCACGTTGGTGGCACCGAGCGAGAGCACGTTGCGCTGAGTCTTGCTGTCGGTTTCCTCGGCCGCCTGGGCCAGGTGCGCAGCCGAGGTGGCGGTGATGGCCATGCCGATCGCCGAGGCGAGCAGACGTGGTGAACCGGTCGGTATTTGTCGTTGTTGGCGTGACATCGGAAGTGCCCTCCCCAGGGTTTTGAGGCGGCGGAATATAGGGTAAACAAGTATTTGTATCAATTGCGATAAATTGCTATTCGCAGATAATTTACATTCTTTACAAATTTTCCTTACGGTTTTTACGCTCTCGTTCGTCGGCGTTGCCGAACGGCGTTTTACAGGTCCAATAAGAATCAAATACCATTGCGATAATTTCTCTTTAAGGTATCTCCCTCATGCTGTTGCACATCCCTGGCGTGTTCTCCCGCGAAGAGGTGCTGCGCATTCGCGAGGCGCTGGAACAGGCCGATTGGGCCGATGGCAAGGTCACCGCCGGGTATCAGTCGGCCAAGGCCAAGCACAACCTGCAACTGTCCGAAGGGCATCCGCTGGCCAAGGAGATCGGTGCGGCGATGCTGGAACGGCTGTGGAAAAACCCGCAGTTCATGTCCGCGGCGCTGCCGCACAAGGTGTTCCCGCCACTACTGAACTGCTACACGGCGGGCGGCAGTTTCGACTTTCATATCGACAATGCGGTACGCCAGCCCAGAGGCAATCCGGAGCGGGTGCGTACCGACCTGTCGTCCACGCTGTTCTTCAGTGACCCGGACGAGTACGACGGTGGCGAGCTGGAGATCCAGGACACCTACGGCACGCGGCAGGTCAAGTTACCGGCCGGTGACCTGGTGCTCTACCCGGGCACCAGCCTGCACAAGGTCAACGCGGTAACGCGTGGGGCACGGTATGCGGCGTTCTTCTGGACCCAGAGCCTGGTCCGCGAGGACAGCCAGCGCACCCTGCTGTTTGACATGGACAATGCGATCCAGAGCCTGACCCGTGACGTGCCCGATCACCCGGCCCTGATCCAGCTGACCGGTACCTATCACAACCTGCTGCGTCGCTGGGTCGAGGTGTAGGCGATGGGCTTTCAGTTGCGCCGCGAAGAAGTGCTCGATGGCGAGTCGTTGAAGGCCATGCTGGAGGAGAATCCGGCCCGCGCCGCGCAGGCCATTCTGCTGGCGGCCGGCGAGGGGATCGTCGAGGCCCAGGCGCTGCTGGGGCAGATTCTCCTGCAGGGGCAGGGCATCGAGCAGGACCCGGCGCTGGCCGTGCGCTGGTTCGGCATCGCCGCCAACGCCGGTCACGCGATGGCGCGCAACATGCTTGGACGTTGTCATGAGCATGGCTGGGGTTGCGAGGCCGACGCCCGGCAGGCGGCACGGCATTATCGGATGGCTGCCCAGGCCGGTCTGGATTGGGGCCTGTACAACTATGCCAACCTGCTGGCGACCGGGCGTGGGGTGGCCGAGGATCAGGTGCAGGCGCTGGCGGGGTATCGGCAGGCAGCGGAGATGGGGCATGCCAAGTCGATGAACCTGCTGGGGCGTTACCTCGAAGATGGGCGGTTCTGCCCGGCTGACCTGGCGGCGGCCCATGAATGGTATCGACGTTCTGCAGAGGCGGGGGATTTTCGCGGGCAGTTCAGCCATGCGGCGGTGCTGGCTGAGCAGGGGCAGGTCGATGCGGCCCGGCAGTGGTTGGAACGGGCGCTGGAGGGTGGCAACCTGAAGTTTCTCCGGGTCAGTCGCCAGGCGCTAAAGGCCGCGAGTGATCCGGCGATCCGGGACATGGCCCTGGCCTATCACCAGCGGGCGGCTGAGCTGGGTGATGAAAACGACCGCGCCGCCTTGCAGGCCTTTCAGGGATAGCACTGTTTCCCTGTTTGTGAGCAAGGCTTGAGGGCCTCTTCGCGGGCAAGCCCGCTCCTACAAGTTACACAACCTGTGGGAGCGGGCTTGCCCGCGAAGAGGCCAGTCGGTCCTTGCACATGGCCATGGATGTCCACAAACAAAAAAGCCCGTGACGAGCACGGGCCTTTTGGTTTCGCAGGGGCGGGCAGTTACACGTAGAACGATTTCAGCGGTGGGAAACCGTTGAATTCGACAGCGCTGTAGCTGGTGGTGTAGGCACCGGTGGACAGCCAGTACAGGCGGTCGCCGGCAGCCAGGTTCAGGGGCAGGCCGTACTTGTAGTTCTCGTACATGATGTCGGCGCTGTCGCAGGTCGGACCGGCGATCACCACTTCTTCCACTTCACCGTTTTTCTCGGTCCAGATCGGGAACTTGATCGACTCGTCGGTGGTTTCGATCAGGCCGGAGAACTTGCCCACGTCGGTGTAGACCCAACGCTCCACGGCAGTACGCGACTTGCGCGCCACCAGCACCACTTCACTGACCAGGATACCGGCGTTGGCGATCAGCGAACGGCCCGGCTCCAGGATGATTTCCGGCAGGTCGTCACCGAAGTCTTCCTTGAGGAAACGGATGATCTCCTCGGCATAGGTTTCCAGGCTGTTGGTACGGGTGATGTAGTTGGCCGGGAAGCCGCCACCCATGTTGATCAGCTTGAGTTCGATGCCGTCTTCTTCCTTCAGCCGTTCGAAGATCACCTTGACCTTGGCGATCGCCGCATCCCACACGCTGATGTCGCGCTGTTGCGAACCGACGTGGAAGGACACGCCGTAAGGCACCAGGCCCAGGTCGCGGGCGAGGATCAGCAGGTCCATGGCCATGTCGGTCTGGCAGCCGAACTTGCGCGACAGCGGCCAGTCGGCCGTGGTCGAGCCTTCGGTGAGGATCCGCACGTAGACTTTCGAGCCCGGAGCGGCCTTGGCGATGTTGCGCAGGTCGGCTTCCGAGTCGGTGGCGTACAGGCGCACGCCCTTCTCGTAGAAGTAGCGGATGTCCCTGGATTTCTTGATGGTGTTGCCGTAGCTGATGCGGTCGGCGCTGACGCCCTGACCCATCACTTTGTCCAGTTCGTAGATCGAGGCGATGTCGAAGCTCGAACCCTTCTGGTTCAGGAGGTCGATGATCTCGACCGCCGGGTTGGCCTTGACCGCGTAGTAGACCTTGGCGAATTCGAAACCGGCCCGCAGGTCATCATAGGCCTGGGCGATCATCTGGGTATCGATGACCACGAACGGGGTTTCCTGCTTGTCGGCGAATGCCTTCATTTTCTTGAAAGTATCGCGCGCGAAATAGTCTTCGACCTGGATCGACATACGTGGGGGACTCCTAGTGGCAAACGTGAGTTATCAATGGGTGCAAATGAACGTCCTCCGTATCCCCACTTTGGTTCGCCTACTTCCCAAGGCATTGCCGCCGAAAGCAAAAAGGCCATGGGATCAACCGCTTCCCTTGGCCTCGCTGTCTCGTCGTCAGTACTTGAGCCGGATGGATCGTTTCCAGCATGGACGTTCGGCGCGAACTTTAGGACTTGAGGGGCTTTAGATCAACTAAAAATGTCGCGTTTTTGCATGCGTTCGTCGCGTGACCCGGATCAGCCATCTATTTAACCGACCCGGATGACAGTCTGATGTTCCTCTTCAGTGACCGATGGTTTACGTCTAGCCCCGCCTGTATCACCACGCAGGTCAGGTAGGAGCCGGGCTTGCCCGCGAATGAGCCCTCAAGATCGCCAAAGGCTTCGCGGGCAAGCACGGCTCCTACAGGGGGCGGCGGTGAAGCAGGGGGCGTGCTCAGGCCTCGACCAGTTCCGCCGGCGAGACGATGCTGGTCTTGGCCCCGCGCGAACGCCCGGAACTCAGGTAGGCGGCGATCGATTCCTGGGTCACTTCGCCGAGGAATGCCCGCTCGGCATCCAGCACCGGCAGCCACGCCCGGTTGAACTCGTACATGCGCGACAGCAGGATGCGCAGGTGTTCGTCGTAGGCGGCGGTGGCGTTGAACTCGCGCAGGAACTGCCCGCAGTCGCCACTCTGGCGGTGCAGGTCGCGGCGGCGCACGTAGCCCAGGGCCTTGTTGTCGGCGTCGGTGACCACCACGTAGCGACGGTCATGCTCGTCCATCAGGTCCAGGGCCTCGGCCACCGGCGTTTGCGGGCTGACCGACGGCGCGTTGTCCGCGGCATCTTCGGCCTTGACCAGCAGCAGGCGCTTGAGGGTGCTGTCCTGGCCGACGAAGTGGCTGACGAACTCGTCCGCCGGGTGCGCCAGCAGGGTGTCGGGATGGTCGATCTGAATCAGCTTGCCGCCACGGAAGATGGCGATCTTGTCGCCGAGCTTGAGGGCTTCGTCGATGTCGTGGCTGACCATGATCACGGTCTTGTTCAGCGCCCGCTGCATTTCGAAGAACTCGTTCTGGATCATTTCCCGGTTGATCGGGTCGACCGCGCCGAACGGCTCGTCCATCAGCAGCAGCGGTGCCTCCGCCGCCAGCGCGCGGATCACGCCGATGCGCTGCTGCTGGCCGCCGGACAGTTCCCGTGGATAACGATGCAGGTACTGCTTGGGTTCGAGCTTGATCATGTTCATCAGCTCGCGGGCCCGCTCGTGGCATTTGTGCTTGTCCCAGCCGAGCAGGCGTGGGACCACGGTGATGTTTTCCTCGATGGTCATGTTCGGGAACAGACCGATCTGCTGGATCACGTAGCCGATGTTGCGGCGCAAGGTCACTTCGTCCAGGGCGGTGGTGTCCTCGCCGTTGATCAGTACCTTGCCCGAGGTCGGCACGATCAGCCGGTTGATCATTTTCAGCGTGGTGCTCTTGCCGCAACCGGACGGGCCGAGAAAGACGCAGATCTCGCCTTCGTTGACGGTCAGGCTGACGGAGTCGACGGCCTTGACCGCCTTGCCATTGCTTTGAAAGGTCTTGCTCAGGTCTTGAAGTTCGATCATTTCAGGAGTCCTTTTGGAGTCAATGTGCGTTGCAGGCGCTGCAGCAGCAGGTCGGCGACGATGGCCAGGACGCTGACCAGCACCGCGCCGACCAGCAGCATCGACATGTCGCTGCGGCTGATGGCCGCCAGGATGAGTACGCCGAGGCCGCCGGCGCCGATGGTGGCGGCGATGGTCATGACGCCGATGTTCATGACCACGGCGGTGCGCACGCCGGCGAGGATCACCGGCACGGCGATCGGCAGCTCGACCATGCGCAGGCGCTGGCCGAAGGTCATGCCGATGCCGCGGGCCGCCTCGCGGATACCCGGTTCGACGCCGGTCAGCGCCAGGTAGGTGTTGCGCATGATCGGCAACAGGGAATAGAGGAACACCGCGGTGATCGCCGGCAGCGGGCCGAGGCCCTGGCCGAATTTCGAGTAGAACGGCAGCAGCAGGCCGAACAGCGCGATCGACGGAATGGTCAGCAGCACCGTGGCGCTGGCCTGCAGGGGGCCGGCCAGGGTCGGGAAGCGGGTCATCAGCACGCCCAGCGGCACGCCGAAGACGATGGCCAGGCTCACCGCGATGCCGACCAGGGTGATGTGCTGCCCGGTCAGGTGCAGCACCTGTGACCAGTCCAGATGGGAAAAGGCGTTGAGAAAGTCCATGTCTTCTCCTCAGTGGATGGGGTGTTGGCGCAGGAAGTCGGCGGCCACGGCGGAGGGGCTCTCATGGCCGACGTCGACCCGGGCGTTGAGTTGGCGCATGGTTTCGTCGTCGAACAGCTCGGCCAGCGGCTTGAGGACGGCGGCCAACTGCGGGTTGGCGTCGAGGACGGCCTGGCGTACCACCGGTGCGGCGGTGTAGTCCGGGAAATAATGCCTGTCGTCTTCCAGCAGCTTGAGCTTGAAGGCGTTCAGCCGCCCGTCGGTGGTGTAGACCAGGCCGGCGAACACCTGGCTGTTGCGCAGGGCGGTATAGACCAGCCCGGCGTCCATCTGGCGGATGGTGCGGCGGTCGAGGTTCATGCCGTACAGCTTGACCATGCCGGCCAGGCCGTCGGAGCGGTTGGCGAACTCGGTGTCCAGAGCCACCAGGTGATGCGCGTCGGCCTCATTGCGCAGCACCTCGGTCAACTGGCTGATGCTGTTGATCTGCGGATACTGCTGCGCCACTTTCTGCGGCAGGGCCAGGGCGTAGGTGTTGCTGAACTTCGACGGAGTGAGCCAGACCAGGCCCTTTTTCGCGTCGAGTTCCTTGACCCGGGCGTAGGACTGTTCGCTGTCGAGCTTTTCCGTCACATGGTTGTAGGCCACCAGCGATACGCCGGTGTATTCCCAGAGCAGATCCAGTTGCCCGCTTTCGTGGGCGCTGCGGGCCAGGTTGCTGCCCAGGCCGCCGGTGACCTGTGTGTCGTAGCCCTTGCTGCGCAGGTATTGCGAGGTGATCTCGGCGAGCAGGGTCTGCTCGGTGAACACCCGGGCGCCGATACGGATCAGCGGCTTGTCGGCGGCCTGGGCCGTGCCCGCGAACAGCAGGGCGCAGGCGAGGAGAATGCAGAGTCTTTTCATGTCGTTTCCTTTGCTCAGGCCGGGCGCAGCCCGCGCTCCAGCCAGAGGCGGCTGGCCAGGGTCACCAGGGCGTCGAGCAGCAGCGCCAGCAGGGCGGTGCAGGCGGCACCGAGGATCAGTTGCGGCTGGTTGTTCAGGGCGATGCCGGGGAAGATCAGGCTGCCCAGGCTGTTGGCACCGATCAGGAACGCCAGTGGCGCGGTGCCGACGTTGAGCGCCAGGGCCACCCGCACGCCGCCGATGATGATCGGCACGGCGTTGGGCAATTCGACTTTCCACAGCACCTGGCGCGGGGTCATGCCGATGCCGGTGGCGGCCTCCTTCAGCGAAGCCTCGACGTTCTTCAGGCCTTCGTAGGTGTTGCGCACGATCGGCAGCAGCGAGGCGAGGAACAAGGCCAGGATCGCCGGCCCGGCGCCGATGCCGAGAATCCCCAGGGCGATGGCCAACACCGCCAGCGGGGGCACGGTATTGCCGATGTTGAAGACCTGCATGAAGCGTTCGGCCCGCGCGGCCATGGCCGGGCGACTGAGCAGGATGCCGGCGGGAATGCCGACGACGAGCGCCGCGAACATCGAGGCGAGCACCAGGTAGAGATGCGCTTGCAGGTAGAACCACAGATCGGCCTGGTAGTGCTCGATCGTGCTGATGCCGATCCAGTGGATCAACAGGGCCAGGAGCGCGATCACTGTCACGCCTCCCATAAGCCCCTTGCCATAGCGATTAGCCACAGATGGACTCCTTTTTTCGGTCGGCGAACACTTCCCCGTGAGGCAAAACCATTCCTGGCTGGCGGAAAAGATGTTCGCGAAGAGCAGCCTTGTCCCGGCCGATAAACGGCCATGGGAAAGGCCATGAGCGCCGCCCTCGTCAGGCTAACTGACTGATTTTTCTACACCTGACGAAAGGTCATGACAGGGGAGTGGACGTCTGTGATGTTTAAAAGGTTCCGCAATTGGCAGCATTTGGCCATCTCGCCGGGGGCAGCCGGAGGGCGTCGGTCGGGCTGGCGGTGGCCGCTGGAGTGCAGTCTGGTCTATAATCTGCGCCCTTTTTTTGAATCACCTGTCAGGCGATTTCCCATGACCAACCAGGCCGCCGAAGTCGCGAAACGCCGCACCTTCGCCATCATTTCCCACCCGGATGCGGGTAAGACCACCATCACCGAAAAGCTCTTGCTGATGGGCAAGGCGATTTCCGTGGCCGGTACGGTGAAGTCGCGCAAGTCCGACCGCCACGCCACCTCCGACTGGATGGAGATGGAGAAGCAGCGCGGTATTTCCATTACCACCTCGGTCATGCAGTTCCCGTATCGCGAGCACATGATCAACCTGCTCGACACCCCTGGCCACGAAGACTTCTCGGAAGACACCTACCGGACCCTGACCGCCGTGGACTCGGCGCTGATGGTGCTCGACGGCGGTAAGGGCGTCGAGCCGCGGACCATCGCCCTGATGGACGTCTGCCGCCTGCGCGATACGCCGATCGTCAGCTTCATCAACAAGCTCGACCGCGATATCCGCGACCCGATCGAACTGCTCGACGAAATCGAGGCGGTGCTGAAGATCAAGGCCGCGCCGATCACCTGGCCGATCGGCTGCTACCGCGACTTCAAGGGCGTGTACCACCTGGCGGGCGACTACATCATCGTCTACACCCCGGGTCACGGCCATGAGCGCACCGAGGTGAAGATCATCGAGAAGCTCGACTCGCCGGAGGCTCGCGCCCACCTGGGTGACGAGTACGAGCGCTTCCTCGAACAGTTGGAACTGGTGCAGGGCGCCTGCCACGAGTTCAACCAGGAGGAATTCCTCACTGGCCAGATGACCCCGGTGTTCTTCGGTACCGCGCTGGGCAACTTCGGTGTCGACCATGTGCTCGACGCGGTGGTCGACTGGGCGCCGATGCCGCTGGCCCGTGTGGCCAACGAGCGTTCGGTGGAGCCGGTGGAGGAGAAGTTCACAGGTTTCGTGTTCAAGATCCAGGCAAACATGGACCCCAAGCACCGCGACCGTATCGCCTTCATGCGTATCTGCTCCGGCAAGTACGACAAGGGCATGAAGATGCGTCACGTGCGCACCGGCAAGGACGTGCGCATCGGCGACGCGCTGACCTTCTTCTCCTCCGAGCGTGAGCAACTGGAAGAGGCCTACGCCGGCGACATCATCGGCCTGCACAACCACGGCACCATCCAGATCGGCGATACCTTCACCGAAGGCGAGGCGCTGGGCTTCACCGGTATCCCGCACTTCGCCCCGGAACTGTTCCGCCGTGTGCGCCTGCGTGACCCGCTCAAGTCCAAGCAACTGCGCCAGGGCCTGCAGCAACTGGCGGAAGAGGGTGCGACCCAGGTGTTCTTCCCCGAGCGCAGCAACGACATCATTCTGGGCGCCGTCGGTGTGCTGCAGTTCGATGTGGTCGCCAGCCGCCTGAAGGAGGAATACAAGGTCGAGTGCTCCTACGAGCCGATCACCGTGTGGTCCGCGCGCTGGATCGAATGCAGCGACAAGAAGAAGCTCGAGGAATTCAGCAACAAGGCGGTGGAAAACCTGGCGCTGGACGGCGGCGGTCACCTGACCTACCTGGCCCCGACCCGGGTCAACCTGGCGCTGATGGAAGAGCGCTGGCCGGATGTGAAATTCCGCGCCACTCGCGAACATCATTGATTCGCCATTGGCGGATGTGAAGCCCCGAAAACCCCGCTGCCTGGCAGCGGGTTTTTTTTATTACGATCAAGCGTGTCAGCCATGAAAAAGCCCCTACTGCCAGGTCGATGCGCAACCTGACGGAAGGGGCTGGGTTTGGGGTTTCAGCGCTCTCGCAGGTTCTGGAGAGCGCTTTTTACTGCCCTACAGGAACTGCTCGGCGTAGTGGCAGGCAACCTGGCGGGTATCCACCTGGCGCAGTTCCGGCAGTTCGGTCGCGCAGCGCTCGGTGGCGTACGGGCAGCGCTTGTGGAATGCACAGCCACTCGGCGGGTTGAGCGGGTTGGGCAATTCGCCGGCGATCTTGATCTTCGGCTTCAGCGGGTCTGGGTGAATCGCCGGGGTCGCCGACAGCAGCGCCTGGGTGTAGGGGTGCAACGGACGCTCGTAGATGTCTTCCTTGGGGCCCATTTCCGCAGGACGCCCGAGGTACATCACCAGCACCTGGTCGGCGACGTGGCGCACCACCGCCAGGTTGTGGGAGATGAACACGTAGGCGGTGTTGAACTCCTGCTGCAGGTCCATGAACAGGTTCAGCACCTGGGCCTGGATCGACACGTCGAGCGCCGAGGTCGGCTCGTCCGCCACCAGCACCTTGGGCTGCAGCATCATGGCGCGGGCCAGGGCGATCCGCTGGCGCTGACCACCGGAGAACATGTGCGGGTAGCGCTGGTAATGCTCAGGGCGCAGGCCCACCTGCTTCATCATCGCCTGGACTTTCTCGCGGCGTTCGGCGGCCGACAGCCTGGTGTTGATCAGCAGCGGCTCGCCGAGCTGGTCACCGATCTTCTGCCGTGGGTTGAGCGAGGCGTACGGGCTCTGGAACACCATCTGCACGTCCTTGCGCAGTTGCTTGCGCTGGGCCTTGTCGGCGCCGGCGACTTCCTGGCCGGCGATCTTCAGCGAGCCGGAGGACGGTTCCTCGATCAGGGTCAGGGCGCGGGCCAGGGTGGACTTGCCACAGCCCGATTCGCCGACCACGGCCAGGGTCTTGCCGGCCTCCAGCTCGAAGGACACACCGTTGAGGGCGCGCACGGTGGCGTGGCCCTTGAACAGGCCACGGGACACTTCGTAGTGACGGGTGAGGTCGCGGGCGGTAAGAACGACGGCCATTACGCCACCTCCTGGTTCAGCGGGTAGAAGCAACGGGCAAGGCTATTGGTTTTCGGGTCCAGGGCCGGACGCTGCTGCCGGCAGTTTTCCTGCACGTACGGGCAGCGTGGCGACAGCAGGCAACCCTGCGGCCGGTCGTAGCGGCCGGGCACGATGCCCGGCAGGGTCGACAGGCGCTCGGCTCCCAGGCTGTGCTCCGGGATCGCCTTGAGCAGCGCTTCGCTGTAGGGGTGTGCCGGGATGTCGAACAGACCGGGGACCTGCCCGACTTCCACCGCTTGCCCGGCGTACATCACGCAGACCCGCTGGGCGGTTTCCGCCACCACCGCGAGGTCGTGGGTGATCAGTACCAGGCCCATGTTCTGCTCCTGCTGCAGGCTGATCAGCAGGTCCATGATCTGCGCCTGGATGGTCACGTCGAGGGCGGTGGTCGGTTCGTCGGCGATCAGCAGTTTCGGCTCGCCGGCAATCGCCATGGCAATCGCCACGCGTTGGCTCATGCCGCCGGACAGTTGGTGCGGGTAGGCGTCCATGCGGCTCGCGGCGCCCGGGATCTCGACTTTCTCCAGCAGCTCGATGGCCCGCTTGCGCGCCTGCTTGCCGGACATCTTCAGGTGCAGGCGCAGGACTTCCTCGATCTGGAAGCCCACGGTGTAACTGGGGTTCAACGCGGTCATCGGGTCCTGGAAGACCATCGCCAGGTCCTTGCCGACGATCTGCCGGCGCTGGCGGGCGTTGAGGGTGAGCATGTCCTTGCCGTCGAAGCGCAGGGCGTCGGCGGTGACGATACCGGGGTGCTCGATCAGGCCCATCAGCGCCATCATGGTCACGGATTTACCGGAACCCGACTCGCCGACGATCGCCAGGACCTCGCCCTTGTTCACGCTCAGGTCGAGGCCGTCGACCACCGGAACGGCGTTCTTGTCGCCGAAGCGGACGTTGAGATTCTTGATTTCTAGCAGTGACATGGGAATCTCCTCAGGCGGCATTCTTGAGTTTCGGGTCCAGCGCGTCGCGCAGGCCGTCGCCCATCAGGTTGATTGCCAGCACGCTGAGCAAAATGGTCAGGCCGGGCAGGCTCACCACCCACCAGGCGCGTTCGATGTAGTCGCGGGCCGAGGCCAGCATGGTGCCCCATTCCGGGGTCGGCGGTTGTACGCCGAGGCCGAGAAAGCCCAGGGCGGCCGCGTCGAGGATGGCCGAGGAGAAGCTCAGGGTCGCCTGGACGATCAGCGGTGCCATGCAGTTGGGCAGCACGGTGATGAACATCAGGCGTGGCAGGCCGGCACCGGCGAGGCGGGCGGCGGTCACGTAGTCGCGGTTCAGTTCGCCCATCACCGCGGCGCGGGTCAGGCGCACGTAGGACGGCAGCGACACGATGGCGATGGCGATCACGGTGTTGATCAGGCCAGGGCCGAGGATGGCGACGATCGCCACGGCCAGCAGCAGCGACGGCAGGGCGAGCATGATGTCCATCAGACGCATGATGGTCGGCCCGAGGACGCGCGGGAAGAAGCCGGCCAGCAGGCCCATCAGGATCCCGGGGATCAGCGACATCACCACCGAGGACAGGCCGATCAGCAGCGACAGGCGCGAGCCCTGGATCAGCCGCGACAGCAGGTCACGACCCAGTTCGTCGGTGCCCAGCAGGAACTGGGCCTGGCCACCTTCGAGCCAGGCCGGTGGGGTGAGCAGGAAGTCGCGGAACTGCTCGCTTGGGTCGTGTGGCGATACCCAGGGGGCGAAGATTGCGCAGAAGATCACCAGCAGCATGAACAGCAGGCCGGCGACGGCGCCCTTGTTGCGGGCGAAGGCCTGCCAGAATTCCTTGTAGGGTGATGGGTACAGCAGGCTCTGGTCGACTGCTGCTGAGGAGATTGGAGTACTCATGAATAGGCTCTCAGCGCTGGTGACGGATACGTGGGTTGGCAAGGCCGTAGAGGATGTCCACCACGAAGTTGACCAGGATCACGATGCAGGCGATCAGCAGGATGCCGTTCTGCACCACCGGATAGTCCCGGGCGCCGATGGCTTCGATCAGCCACTTGCCGATGCCGGGCCAGGAGAAGATGGTTTCGGTCAGGACCGCGCCGGCCAGCAGTGTGCCGACCTGCAGGCCCATCACGGTCAGTACCGGGATCAGCGCGTTGCGCAGGCCGTGGACGAACACCACGCGGGCCGGCGACATGCCCTTGGCGCGGGCGGTGCGGATGTAGTCCTCGCGTAGGACTTCGAGCATCGACGAGCGGGTCATCCGGGCGATCACCGCCAGCGGGATGGTGCCCAGTACGATGGACGGCAGGATCATGTGGTGCAGGGCGTCCCAGAACGCATCCGGCTCGCCGCTGAGCAGGGTGTCGATCAGCATGAAGCCGGTCTTCGGCTCGATGTCGTAGAGCAGGTCGATCCGCCCGGAAACCGGGGTCCAGCCCAGGGCGACCGAGAAGAACATGATCAGGATCAGGCCCCACCAGAAGATCGGCATCGAATATCCGGCAAGGGAGATGCCCATGACCCCGTGGTCGAACAGCGATCCTCGCTTGAGGGCGGCGATCACCCCGGCCAGCAGGCCGAAGACGCCGGCGAACAGCAGGGCGGAGATCGACAGTTCCAGGGTGGCGGGGAACAGCGCGGTGAATTCGGTCCAGACACCGGTGCGGGTGCGCAGGGATTCACCGAGATCGCCGTGGGCCAGCTTGCCCACGTAGTCGATGTATTGTTCGTAGAGCGGCTTGTTCAGGCCAAGGCGTTCCATCGCCTGTGCGTGCATCTGCGGGTCGACCCGACGCTCGCCCATCATGACTTCCACGGGGTCGCCAGGGATCATGCGAATCAGCGCGAAGGTCAACAGCGTGATGCCGAAAAACGTGGGGATCAATAACCCCAGTCGGCGGGCAATAAAACTAAACATCTTGTTGTGTACCTCATCAGCCGGTTAGGCGTGCCGGTCGCGGCCCCGGGTAGGGCCGCTCCCTGCGTGTTTTCTACTTCACCTGGGTCGTGGCGAAGTTATTGGTGGACAGCGGGTTAATGTGATAACCCTCTACGTTCTTGCGCATGGCGGTGAACATCTTGGGATGCGCCTGGTCGACCCAGAGTACCTGGTCGTGCAGGATATCCAGGGCTTTTTCGTAGAGCGCGGCGCGTTCGGCCGGTTCCGTCCTGGCCCGGGCCTGGTCGATCAGCGTCTGGAATTGCGGGTTGCACCAGCGGCTGTAGTTTTCGCCGTTTTTGGCGGCTTCGCAACTCATCAGCGGGCTGAGGAAGTTGTCCGGATCACCGTTGTCGCCGCTCCAGCCGGCGGACACCAGGTCGTGTTCGCCCTTTTTCGCGCGCTTGAGCATTTCGGCCCATTCCATGACGCGGATGTCGATCTTGATACCGACCTTGGCCAGGTCCGACTGGATCAGTTGCGCACCCAGTTGCGGGTTCGGGTTGGTCGGGCCGCCGCCGTTGCGGGTGTAAAGGGTGAAGACCGTGCCTTCGGGCACGCCGGCTTCCTTGAGCAGGGCGCGGGCTTTTTCCAGGTCCTGCGGCGGGTTCTTCAGCTTGTCGTTGTAGCCCAGCAGGGTTGACGGGTAGGGGTTGACCGCGGCGATGGCGTTGCCCTTGCCGTACAGGGTGTCGACGTAGGTCTGCTTGTCCAGGGCCAGTTCGATGGCCCGGCGCACCCGCACGTCGCTCAGGTACTTGTGCTCGGTGTTGATGGCGGTGTAGCCGGTGGCCATGGCCGCCATGCTGACCACCTGCAGGTTCGGATCGGCCTGGATGCTCGGCACGTCATCCGGTTTCGGATACAGCGCCACCTGGCACTCGTTGGCCCGCAGCTTCTGCAGGCGGGTGTTGTTGTCCGGGGTGATGGCGAAGACCAGGACCTCGGCCGGCGGCTTGCCACGGAAATAGTCCGGGTTGGCCTTGTAGCGCACCTGGGCATCCTTGGCATAACGCTGGAACACGAACGGGCCGGTGCCGATCGGCTTGGCGTTCAGATCGTCCTGCTTGCCGGCCTTGAGCAACTGGCCTGCGTATTCGGCGGAGTGGATCGAGGTGAAGGCCATGCCCAGGTCGAGCAGGAAGGGCGCTTCGGGACGGGACAAGGTGAAACGCACGGTCATGTCGTCGACTTTCTCGACGTTCTTCAACAGGTCCTGGAAGCCCATGCTTTCAAAATAGGGGAAGCCCACCGTGGACTGCTTGTGCCAGGGGTGGTTCGGGTCCAGCTGGCGCTGGAAGCTCCAGAGCACATCGTCGGCATTGAGCTCGCGGGTCGGCTTGAAGTAATCGGTGGTGTGGAACTTGACGCCCTTGCGCAGATGGAACGTGTACTGCAGGCCGTCGGGGCTGATTTCCCAGCTTTCGGCCAGGGCCGGCTGGATCTCGGCGGTGCCCGGCTTGAAGTCCACCAGGCGGTTGAACAGGGTCTCGGCCGCGGCGTCGGAAGTGACGGCGGTGGTGTACAGCACCGGGTCGAAACCTTCCGGGCTGGCTTCGGTGCAAACCACCAAGGGTTTTGCCGAAACGCCGACGGCTATGGTCAGCAGGCTGGCTGCGACGGCCGCCCGCAGGGAAAGCATCTTCATATAAACCCTCCGTAATCAAATGAGCCAGATTAGTCGCTGGGGCCGATTCGTCGAGCCGGCCCCGGCGTCGTTGCCTATCGGGATCCCGGGATCAAAGAATCTTGAACGGGATGGTGGTGACCAGACGGAACTCGTTGAGGTTGCCGTCGGCCTGGTTTTCCGAGGCACGGTGAGTGGTGTAGGTGGCGCGAATGGCGGTGGCCTTCAGCGGACCGCTCTGCACCGCGTAGGAGGCGCCGATGCCGTATTCGTAGTGGTGCTCACCGTTCATGTTGCGCACGTCATAGGCGGTGCCGGTGTAGTGGGTACCGTCGATGCCCCAGCCGCGAGCCTGGTAGATGTTGAACTTCAGGCCTGGCACACCGTATTCGGCCATGTTCAGACCGTAGGCGATCTGGAAAGATTTCTCGTTCGGGCCGTTGAAGTCCGACAGCAGGGAGTTGGCCAGGTAGATGCCGTTGGTTTCGTGCAGGTAGTCGAAGTACTCGTTGCCGTTGATCTCCTGGTAGGAGAAGGTCAGGCTGTGGGCCTGGTGGGTCAGGCCGAAGGACAGCGAGTAGGTGTCGTTGTCGATCTCACCCATCTTCTTTTTGCCGGTGTCGACGGTCTTGTAGTAGTTCAGGCCGGTGGTCAGGCTCAGCACCGAGCTGTCGCCCAGGTCGTGGGTGGCACCGAAGTAGTACTGGTTCCAGAAATCTTCGACGTGGGCGCCGTAGAGACTGGTCTTCAGGCTCTTGAATGGCTGGTAGTTGATGCCGGCGGTGTTGACGTGGTCGGTCTCGGCACCGTTGTTGGTGTACTCGGAACGGAATTTCGACAGGCTCTGCTCGGTCCGTGGCGAGACGCGATCGAAGGTGGCGACGTCGAAGGACAGGTTGTTCAGCTCTTCGCTGTGCAGGCTCACACCTTCGAAGCTGGAAGGCAGCGCACGGTTGCCGATGGTGTCGACGATCGGGGTGCTGAAGTTCTGGCGGCCGGCGGTCAGGGTGGTGTTCGACACGCGGAACTTGACGTTGGCCAGGCCCAGCTTGCTCCACTGGCCGACGGCGTCGCCGTCGCTGTGGGTCAGGGTCCGGTTGCCACCGCCGGCCAGGTCCTTGCGGTCACGGTCCAGGGCGATGGCGTTGTAGGCGGCGACTTCGGTGCTGACGCCGACGGTACCCTGGGTGAAGCCCGAGGTGTAGTTCAGGATGGTGCCCTGGACCCAGTTGATACGACGTGGGGTCGGAGTCGGGGTGTCGCCGCCTTTCTTGTAGGAGAAACGGTCATCACGGCGTTTCAGTTCGTTGGCGTACCAGTTACGGGTCGTACCGCCCAGGCTCTGGCCGTCGATGAAGCCCTTGGCTTCACTCTGGGCATTGCTGGTGTTGAGGCCGGTCGGAATGAATTCCTGGCTTTGCGATTCCGCATGGGCCATCAGGCTGGCACTACTGATTGCTAAGGCTAACAACGCTTTCTGAGAGAGTTTCAACGTAAAGCTCCTTTATTTTCTTTTTTGGTTACCGGCCTTTTAGGTATGCCGGTTGTTTGGGGTGAACTCTTTTTCTTGTCGCAAACGTTTGCTTGGCAGTGATTCGCCGAATTTCGGCTGCAAGATTGCGTGAGGGCGAAATTCGCCCCCAACGCGTGGGTCATGGTTTTTATTGTTCGATACTGACGCCCGAGAACGAGTTGCGACCGAAGGGGCTGACCTTGAAGTCATGCACCTTGGCGCTTAACGGCTGGTTCACCGTCGAGTGGGCGATCGGGGTGATGGGCACCTGCTGCTTGAGCAACTGCTGGGCCTGCTTGTAAAGCACTGTCCGCTGGTCACGGTCAGTGACGATCTTGGCTTGCTTGATCAGCTTGTCGTATTGCGGGTCGCACCACATGGAGTAGTTGTTGCCGCCGATCGCGTCACAGCTGTAGAGCGTGCCGAGCCAGTTGTCCGGGTCGCCGTTGTCACCGGTCCAGCCGATCAGGCTGATGTCGTGCTCGCCATTCTTGGTGCGCTTGATGTATTCGCCCCATTCGTAGCTGACGATCTTCACCTTGAGGCCGATCTTCGCCCAGTCGGCCTGGAGCATTTCGGCCATCAGCTTGGCGTTGGGGTTGTACGGACGCTGGACCGGCATGGCCCACAGGGTGATCTCGGTACCTTCCTTGACGCCGGCGGCCTTGAGCAGTTCCTTGGCCTTTTCCGGGTCGTAGGCGGCGTCCCTGATGGTGTCGTCATAGGACCACTGGGTCGGCGGCATGGCGTTGACCGCCAGTTGACCGGCGCCCTGGTAGACCGCGTTGAGGATGCTCGGCTTGTTCACCGCCATGTCCAGGGCCCGGCGCACTTCAGGCTGGTCGAACGGCTTGTGGCGGACGTTGTAGGCGATGTAGCCGAGGTTGAACCCCGGTTTTTCGATCACCTGCAGCTTGGGATCGCTCTTGAGCGCCGGGACGTCGGCCGGGCGTGGGTGCAAGGTCACCTGGCATTCATTGCGCTTGAGTTTCTGTACGCGTACCGAGGCATCGGTGTTGATCGAGAAGATCAGCTGGTCGAGCTTGACCTTCTCCGGGTCCCAGTAGTGGTTGTTGGCGGCGTAGCGGATCTGCGTGTCCTTCTGGTAACGCTGGAACACGTAGGGCCCGGTGCCGATGGGCTGCTGGTTGATCTCGCTCGGGTTGCCGGCCTTGAGCAACTGTTCGGCGTACTCGGCGGAGAGGATCGAGGCGAAGCTCATGGCGAGGTTCTGGATGAACGCGGCGTCGACGCTGTTGAGGGTCATGACCACGGTCAGCGGCCCGGTCTTTTCGACCTTGGCGATATTCTTGTTCAGGCTCATCCCGGTGAAGTAGGGGAACTCGGTGGGGTAGGCCTTGCGGAACGGGTGTTCGGGATCGAGCATGCGGTTGAAGGTGAACAGCACGTCGTCGGCATTGAAGTCGCGATGGGGGGTGAAGTACTTGGTGGTGTGGAACTTCACGCCTTCGCGCAGGTGGAAGGTATACACCAGGCCATCCGGCGAGATATCCCAGCTCTTGGCCAGCGCCGGTGCGACGGTGGTCTCGCCTCGGACGAATTCCACCAGCCGGTTGTAGATCGGCTCGGCGGCATCGTTGTCGGTCGCGGCGGTGTACTGCGCGGTGTCAAACCCGGCCGGGCTGCCCTCGGAGCAGAACACCAGGCTACCGGCAGCCTGGGCGCAAGCAGTGCCCGCCAGCAGGGCGGTACTGATCAAAGCGGATAAAACGAAGGTATGGCGCATGACGATCTCAATCCATTTTTATTGTCGTTGGTGAGCAATTGCCATGTCGTGCTACATGGAAACATCACCAACCCAGTCAGTCGAATACAGCAGTGCCGCTCATCAGCATGTGTCGGTGATGTCCTGACGTTATGGCGCCAAGTCAATGCCGTAAATGCGTAGAGCCTGAGAGAGTTGTAGGAAAAAACTGCGCTTCTGACTCATCTTTCCTAAGTCGGACGGTCAGGGAGAGGGCAATTCCTGCAATTCTGGCGGGTAGCGCAAAGGCGACGTGTTGCGACGTCGCCTTTGCGGGACCTTACTTGCTGACGCTGACGCCGTAGAACGAGTTCAAGCCGAACGGGCTGATCTTGAAGTCTTTCACGGTAGCGCTCATGGGTTGATACACCGTCGAGTGCGCGATCGGTGTGTACGGGACATCATCCTTGAGAATGTGCTGGGCCTGCTTGTACAGCTCGGTGCGCTTGGCCTGGTCGGAGGTCGACTTGGCTTCCTTCATCAGGCTGTCGTATTTCGGCGTGCAGTACTTCGAGAAGTTGTTGCCGTTGATGGCATCGCAACCGAACAGTACGTTCAGCCAGTTGTCCGGGTCACCGTTGTCACCGCTCCAGCCGATGATCATCGCCTGCTGCTCGCCGGCCTTGGCGCGCTTGAGGTATTCACCCCACTCATAGCTGACGATCTTCACGTTCAGGCCGATGTTCTTCCAGTCGGACTGGAGCATTTCCGCCATCAGCTTGGCGTTGGGGTTGTACGGACGCTGGACCGGCATGGCCCACAGCTTGATCTCGGTGCCTTCCTTGATGCCCGCTTCCTTGAGCAGTTGCTTGGCTTTCTCGGGATCGTACTTGGCATCCTTGATGGTGGTGTCGTAGGACCACTGGGTCGGCGGCATGGCGTTGACGGCCAGCTGGCCGGCGCCCTGGTACACCGATTCGATGATCTGCGGCTTGTTCACGGCCATGTCCAGCGCCTGGCGAACGCGCAGGTCGGCCAGCGGGTTGGCGGCGGTTTCGCCCTTGAGCACCGGCATCACGTTATAGGCGATGTAGCCCAGGTTGAAACCGGCCTGGCTTGGCATCTGCAGTTTCGGGTCGGCCTTGAGCGGCGCGAGGTCGGCCGGGCGCGGATAGACGCTGACCTGGCACTCGTTCTTCTTGAGTTTCTGCATCCGCACCGAGGCATCGGTGGTGATGGCGAAGATCAGGTTGTCGATCTTCACGTCTTCAGGCTTCCAGTACTCCTTGTTCCCGGTGTAGCGGATGTTGGAGTCTTTCTGGTAGCTCTTGAACACGAACGGACCGGTGCCGACCGGCTTCTGGTTGATGTCGCTGGCCTTGCCTTCCTTGAGCAGCTTGTCGGCGTACTCGGCGGACTGGATGGAGGCGAAGCTCATCGCCAGGTTCTGGATGAAGGCGGCATCGACGGCTTTCAGAGTGAACTTGACGGTGTGGTCGTCGAGCTTCTCGACCTTCGCGATGTTGGTGTCCATCCCCATGTCGGTGAAGTACGGGAACTCGGTCGGGTAGGCCTTGCGGAACGGCATGTCCTTGTCGAGCATGCGGTTGAAGGTGAAGAGCACGTCGTCGGCGTTGAAATTGCGCGTCGGCTTGAAGTAATCGGTGGTGTGGAACTTGACCCCTTCGCGCAGGTGGAAGGTGTAGGTCAGGCCGTCGGGCGAAATGTCCCAACTGGTCGCCAGGCCAGGAACCACGGCGGTGCCGCCACGTTCAAACTGGCTCAGACGGTTGAAGACGGTTTCGGCAGAGGCATCGAAGTCGGTTCCGGCGGTGTATTGGCCAGGATCGAAACCGGCCGGGCTCCCTTCGGAGCAGTACACCAGGTTTGTCGCTGCGAGGGCGAACGGTGCGCAGGCCAGGAGGCCTGCGCCAACAAAAAACGGAATGACTGCTTTTTTAAGCATTGGTGGCCTCATGATTTGTTGTCATTTTTGGTTGTGAGGACGACCTCGTGAGTCGACCTGCGGATACTTATGCAGGCCCTGTACCCATTGCAAGATGCAGATAGGCTGCAAGTCTCAAAGTGTGGCACGAACGTACAGGAATGTCGCAAATGTATAAATACTGACGCATTTGACCGTTTGCATCGGGTTTTTCCGGTGCAAACGGCGCACTGCGAGTGGGCAAGCGGGGCGTCTGGCGCACCCGGTTGGGGCGTTGGTGTTACTTATCCAGACTCACGCCGTAGAAGGGGGTCAGGCCGAATGGACTGATCCTGAAATCACGGACTTCCTTGCGCAGCGGCTGGAATACCGTCGAGTTGGCGATCGGTGTGATCGGCACCTGTTCCTTGAGGATTTTCTGCGCCTGTTGATAGAGCTTCACCCGCTCATCGCGGTTGCTGGACAGCTTGGCCTTCTGGACCAGCTTGTCATAGTCCGGGTCGCACCACTTGGCGTAGTTGCTGCCCTTGACCGCGGCGCAGCTGTACAGCACGCCCAGCCAGTTGTCCGGGTCGCCGTTGTCGCCGGTCCAGCCATAGATCATCGCGTCATGCTCGCCATTCTTGGCGCGCTTGATGTACTCGCCCCACTCATAGCTGACGATGTTGGCCTTGATCCCGACCTTGGCCCAGTCCTGTTGGATCATTTGCGCCGACATCCGCGCATTGGGGTTCGACGCGCGCTGCACGGTCATTGCCCACAGGTCGATGCGGGTGCCGGGCGCGACACCGGCCTCCTTGAGCAGCGCCTTGGCCCTGGTCGGATCGTAGGGCGCATCCTTGATGTTCGGGTCGAACGACCACTGCGCCGGTGGCAGGGCGTTCTGCGCCAGTTGCCCGGCGCCCTGGTACACCGCCTTGATGATCGCCGGCTTGTCGATGGCCATGTCCAGCGCCTGGCGGACCTTTAGCTGGTCGAGTGGCTTGTGGGTGACGTTGTAGGCCAGAAAGCCCAGGTTGAAGCCGGCCTGTTGCAGCACCTGCAGGTTCGGGTCCTGCTTCATCACTTCGATGTCGGCCGGGCGCGGGTAGCCGCTGACCTGGCATTCACCGGCCTTGAGCTTCTGCAGGCGGGCGGCGGCATCCGGGGTGATGGCGAAGACCAGGTTGTCGAGCTTGACGTCCTCGGGTTTCCAGTAGGCCTTGTTGGCGCTGTAGCGGATCTGCGCATCCTTCTGGTAGCGCTTGAACACGAATGGCCCGGTGCCCACCGGTTTCTGGTTGAGTTCCTCGGCCTTGCCCTCCTTGAGCAGCTTGTCGGCGTATTCGGCGGACTGGATCGAGGCGAAGCTCATCGCCAGGTTCTGCACGAAGGCCGCATCGACATTGTTCAGGTTGAAGCGCACGGTCTGTTCGTCGAGTTTCTCGATGTTCCTGATCGTGGTGTCCAGGCCCATGTCGGTGAAGTACGGCGACTCGGAAGGGTAGGCCTTGCGGAACGGCATGTTCTTGTCGAGCAGACGGTTGAAGGTGAACAGCACGTCGTCGGCGTTGAAGTCGCGGCTCGGGGTGAAATAGTCGGTGGTGTGGAACTTCACGCCCTGGCGCAGGTGGAAGGTGTAGGCCAGGCCGTCCGGGGACACTTCCCAACGGGTGGCCAGGCCGGGCTCGACCTCGGTGCCGCCACGCTTGAACTGGGTCAGGCGGTTGAACACGGTTTCCGCCGAGGCATCGAAGTCGGTGCCGCTGGTGTACTGGCTGGGGTCGAAGCCGGCCGGGCTGGCCTCCGAGCAGTAGACCAGGGTGCTGGCGGCCTGGGCCAGCGGAGCGCAGGCCAACAGGCCGGCGGCAAGGAGCAGCGGTTTGAATACGGTTCTTTCCATGGAATCCCCTGGGAGTGCCTTTAGCGAGCGAAAAAAAAACGGCGGTCACCGAGGTTACCGCCGTTGCGGGCCGCTTAGAAAGCACTTGTGGGGCTTTGGCCGGGCTTATTGCAGGACTTCGATCACGCCGTCGGCACTCATCTTCACTTCGCTGGTACCGGCCTCGACTTCCGGTGCCGGTGCCGAATCCATCGCGGCCGCCTTCATCATCATCGGAGCGCGGGCGTAGGGCTGTGGATAACCGCCGCTGTTGAGGTTCAGGTTGACGATCTTGTAGCTCTTGCCGCCGAGAGCTTCGGTGGCGATCTGGGCGCGGGCCTTGAAGGCGTTGACCGCGTCCTTGAGCAGGGCGTCCTCGCTGGTCTTGCGCGCTGCGGTGGAGATGGCGAAGTTCATGCTGTCCATCTTCAGGGTCTGCATCAGGTCGCCGGTGAGCTTGGACAGGGCGGCGAAGTCCGGGCTTTCCAGGCGCAGTTCGGCGCGCTCCTGCCAGCCGGTGATCTTCTGGGTCTTGCTGTCGTAGATCGGGTAGCTGTTGCGCGAGCCCTGGCGCAGGGTCACGGCCTTCACTTCACGGGCCTCGCCAAGGGCCTTGTTCATGGTGGTGGTGATCTGTGCGGCGAGCTTGGCCGGGTCGGCATTCTGCGCCTCGGTGTAGAGGGTGACGATCATCAGGTCGCGCGCCACTTCCTGGCTGGCTTCGGCCCGCAGGGAGACCTGGTTGTAATGAAGCTCATCGGCAGCCAACGCCGGCAGGCTGGCCAGTGTGGCGGTGCTGAGGGCGATCAGGGTGGCGCTGCGAGTGAACCGTTGCATAGAGACTCCTTGAGATACGGGACGCGACGGTCGTCGGGCGATGTCGCGTGAATCCATCAGACTCTAGCGGTTATCGTCGGTTTCACCCAATTACAACTTCTATACATATGTAAGGAACTGTTGTCGGGAGAGCTGTGGCCGTTTGCCGCACTTTTGCCAGACGGGCGCCCGGCTTGGGTATACTCGTGAGGGTCCGCCTGGAGCGCTCATCAGGAGAGCTCATGCTCGCCCCCTTTCAATTGCTGTCCGCGACTCGCCAGAATCTCTGGCGCCTGACGTTCATCCGTATCCTGGTGCTGGCTGCCCAGGCCGGCTCGGTAGGCATTGCCTACGGCTTCGAACTGCTGCCGCTGCCCTGGTTGCAACTGTGGACCACACTGGCCTGCTCCGCGGTGCTGTGCGCCTTCACCGTCGTGCGCCTGCGCACCACCTGGCCGGTCACCGAACTCGAGTATGCCGTGCAACTGGCCTGCGACCTGTTCATCCACAGTGCGCTGCTGTATTTCTCCGGTGGTTCGACCAACCCCTTCGTGTCCTATTACCTGGTGCCGCTGACCATCGCCGCGGTGACCTTGCCCTGGCGTTTCTCGCTGGTGCTTTCCGGCGTCGCGCTGGCGCTGTACACCCTGCTGCTGGTGCAGTTCTACCCCTTGGAAACCTTGCCGATCTCGCGGGAAAAACTGCAGATTTACGGCATGTGGCTGAGCTTCGCCCTGGCCGCCGCGGTGATCACCTTCTTTGCCGCGAAGATGGCCGAGGAGCTGCGCCGCCAGGAAGAACTGCGCGCGCTGCGCCGTGAAGAGGGCCTGCGTGACCAGCAACTGCTGGCCGTGGCGACCCAGGCTGCCGGTGCCGCCCATGAACTGGGTACGCCGCTGGCAACCATGAGCGTGCTGCTCAAGGAAATGCGCCAGGACCATCCGGACCCCCTGCTCCAGGACGACCTGAGCGTGCTCCAGGACCAGGTCAAGCTGTGCAAGGAGACCCTGCAGCAACTGGTGCGCGCCGCCGAGGCCAATCGCCGGCTGGCGGTGCAGATGCAGGACGTCACCGTCTGGCTCGACGAGGCGCTGAACCGCTGGCACCTGATGCGCCCGGAAGCCAGCTACCGCTTCCAGCGCCTGGGGCAGGGCGAGGTGCCGCGCCTGGCCCCGCCGCCGGACCTGACCCAGGCCCTGCTCAACCTGTTGAACAACGCCGCCGATGCCTGCCCCGAAGGCCTGGAAGTGCGACTCGACTGGGATGAGGAGAACTTCACCATCAGTATTCGCGACCACGGCGCCGGTGTGCCGCTGGCCATCGCCGAGCAGATCGGCAAGCCGTTCTTTACCACCAAGGGCAAGGGCTTCGGCCTCGGCCTGTTCTTGAGCAAGGCCAGCGTGACACGCGCTGGCGGCTCGGTGAAACTCTACAGTCATGAGGAAGGTGGCACGCTCACCGAGCTGCGCCTGCCCCGTGTTGCCCGAGGAGACGAAGCATGAGTGACGAGATCCAGGTCGAAGGCGAGGAACTGCCGCACCTGTTGCTGGTGGATGACGACGCCACCTTTACCCGTGTGATGGCACGGGCCATGAGCCGCCGCGGTTTCCGCGTCAGCATCGCCGGTTCCGCCGAAGAGGGGCTGATCCTGGCCCAGCAGGACCTGCCGGACTATGCCGCGCTGGACCTGAAGATGGAGGGCGACTCCGGCCTGGTGCTGCTGCCCAAGCTGCTGGAACTGGATCCGGAGATGCGTGTGCTGATCCTGACCGGCTATTCCAGCATCGCCACCGCGGTGGAGGCGATCAAGCGCGGTGCCTGCAACTACCTGTGCAAGCCGGCGGATGCCGACGACGTGCTGGCGGCCCTGCTTTCCGAGCATGCCGACCTCGACACCCTGGTACCGGAAAACCCGATGTCGGTGGACCGCCTGCAGTGGGAACACATCCAGCGGGTGCTCACCGAGCACGAGGGCAACATCTCCGCGACGGCCCGTGCCCTGGGTATGCACCGGCGGACCCTGCAGCGCAAATTGCAGAAACGGCCGGTGCGCCGCTGAACCGGCGCTGAACGGAATCCTTTCAAGCTGCACGCCTGCCCAGGCGAATCATCTATGATCGGTTGGTGAAATTTCTTACGCCAACCGAGCCTTAGAATGACTAAGAACGCTGAATATTCCGCGGTCAACGATGCAGTAAAAGGTCAGTTTTTTCGTAGGGTCTGGCAGTTGGCCTCGCCTTACTGGCGCAGTGAGGAGAAGGGCAAGGCCTGGTTGCTGCTGATCAGCGTGGTGGCACTTTCGCTGTTCAGCGTCGGCATCTCGGTCTGGCTCAACAGTTGGTACAAGGACTTTTACAACGCCCTGCAGGAAAAGAACAGCGAGGCCTTCTGGCACCTGATCCTGTATTTCGGCGCGATCGCCGCCGTCGCCATCCTGGGGGCGGTGTATCGGCTCTACCTGACTCAGATGCTGACCATCAGTTGGCGGCGCTGGCTGACCGAGCAGCACTTCAAGCGCTGGCTAGAGCACAAGAACTACTACCAGATGGAGTCGGGCGGGCACACCGACAACCCCGACCAGCGGTTGAGCGAAGACCTCAACAGTTTCACCAGCGACACCCTGACCCTGAGCCTCGGGCTGTTTCGCACGGTCGTCAGCCTGGTGTCGTTCTCGATCATCCTCTGGGGCGTTTCGGGGAGCATCGAGGTCTTCGGCATCACCATCCCCGGCTACATGTTCTGGTGTGCCTTCCTCTACGCGGCCGTCGGCAGTTGGCTGACCCGGGTGATCGGCAGCAGCCTGATCCCGCTGAACAACCAGCAGCAGCGCTTCGAAGCCGACCTGCGTTTCTCCCTGGTGCGGGTGCGCGAGAATGCCGAAAGCATCGCCCTGTACGATGGCGAGCCGAACGAGAACCAGCGCCTGAGCAGCCGTTTCGGCAAGGTCTGGTCCAACTACTGGGCGCTGATGCGGGTCACCAAGCGCCTGACCTTTTTCACCTCCGGTTATGCCCAGATCGCGATCATCTTCCCCTTCATCGTCGCCGCGCCACGCTACTTCGCCGGCAAGATTCAGCTCGGCGAACTGATGCAGATCAACTCGGCGTTTGGCAATGTGCAGGAGAACTTCAGCTGGTTCATCGATGCCTACTCGAACATCGCGGTATGGAAGGCCACCTGCGACCGTCTGCTGAGTTTTCGCCAGGCCATGCTCGATAACGAGGAGCGTGCCGCGGCCATCGACGTGCAGAACCAGGGCGACAGCTTGCAGGTGAGCGACCTGAGCCTGGACCTGGCGGATGGTCGGCACCTGCTGGCCGGGGCGAACATGGCGGTGGCGGCGGGCGAGCGGGTAATGCTCAGCGGGCGTTCCGGCAGCGGCAAGAGCACCCTGTTGCGGGCCATGGGCAAGCTCTGGCCACGGGGGCGCGGCAGCATTCGGCTACCGGCTGCGCGTTCGTTGTTCCTGCCACAGAAGCCTTATCTGCCGATCGGCAGCCTGCGCGAGGTGATGAGTTATCCACAGCCGGGCGATGCCTATCCGGACCCGCGTTACCAGGAGGTCCTGCACACCTGCCGCCTTGGACATCTTGCCGGCCGCCTCGAGGAGAGCAATCATTGGCAGCGCATGTTGTCGCCGGGTGAGCAGCAACGCCTGGCCTTCGCCCGGGCACTGCTGTATGCCCCGCAATGGCTGTTCCTCGATGAGGCCACGGCAGCGATGGACGAGGAGGATGAAGCGGCGCTGTACCAGGCACTGATCGACCAGATCCCCGGCCTGAGTATCGTCAGCGTTGGCCACCGCAGCAGCCTGAACAAGTTCCATCCGCGGCATCTGCGTATCGAACAGGGACATCTGGTCACTCAGGAGCCGGTCGGCGCATAGTCGGACGGTGATCGTACAACCGCGTTGAGCTATCATGGGGCTCAGCCGTTCAGCCGAGATAGATGTTCGATATGGAAAACCAGAGCGCCGCGCTCCGCGCACCTCGCAAGCGCCGCAGTCTTGCCCAGGAATTGGTCACGGTCCTGACCGAGCAGATTCGTGATGGCCAGCTCAAGCGCGGCGACAAGCTGCCCACCGAGTCGGCGATCATGGACGCCCACGGCGTCAGCCGCACGGTGGTGCGCGAGGCGATTTCCCGCCTGCAGGCGGCAGGGCAGGTGGAGACCCGCCACGGCATCGGCACCTTCGTGCTGGACACGCCGAGCCCGAGCGGTTTCCGTATCGACCCGGCGACGGTGGTGACCCTGCGTGATGTGCTGGCGATCCTCGAATTGCGTATCAGTCTGGAAGTGGAATCGGCCGGCCTGGCGGCGCAACGGCGCTCGCCCGAGCAACTGGCGGCGATGCGCGCGGCACTGGATGCGCTGAACGACAGCGTGGCCCATGCCAGCGATGCGGTGGCCTCCGATTTCCAGTTCCACCTGCAGATCGCCCTGGCCACCGGCAACCGCTACTTCACCGACATCATGACCCACCTGGGCACCAGCATCATTCCGCGCACGCGCCTGAATTCCGCACGCCTGGCCCATGATGACCAGCAGCACTACATGAATCGGCTGGGGCGCGAGCACGAGGAGATCTACGAGGCCATCGCCCGTCAGGACTCCGACGCGGCGCGGGCGGCGATGCGCCTGCACCTGACCAACAGCCGCGAGCGGTTGCGCCAGGCCCATGAAGAGGCCGAGGCGCAGACTGAGTAGGCTTGCGTCAGCGTTCTTCGCGGGCAAGCGCCGCGCCTGCAGGCAGCCTGCAGGCGCGTGGCTTGCCCGCGGATAGCGGTTCAGATGACCGCTCCCCCTGCCAGGATCGTGCGATCCACGCGTATGGCCCACTGCACGGCTTTCGCCGATACATCGAACACCACTTTCCCGGTGTCATCCGCCTTCGCCCGGGCCACTGCCACGCCATCGGCCAGCAGTTCCAGGGGCATATCCCTGAGCGACTGGCCGCTAGCCAGTGCGAGTCTTACGGTAAAGGTCATCGTTGATCTCCCTGTCATTGATGGTTGTCGATAAAGGTCGTTGCCTGGTTGTCCAGCGTGCCGATCCGTTCCGGTGAGCCACCGCGGAACTGGCGGAACACGTTGCGTCCGGTCGCGCCGGAGGCGGCAGTGATCGGTACGTTGAGGGTCGGCTGGAAGCGGTCGGTCAGTTCGGCATAGGTCGTCCAGGGTCCGATGTAGGATTCGTCCAGCCCCTTGCTGTAGCTGAAGGCATAGCGCACGGCATTTCCCGGCAGCCAGTTGGGTTCGCTGGCGGTGCGGCTCTGCCAGCCATCGGCGCTGATGGTCGGGGCGACGCCGGGCGGGTTCAGGTAGCCCGAGGGCTTGTTCGGCTGATAGTCCTTGAGCAGCAGGTAGGTGCTCCAGCCCCACCAGTTGTCGCTCTGGTTGCGGTCATTGAGGTCGTTGACGTCCTTGCGGCGCAGCACGTTCCCGCCCTTGAGGGCGAACAGCGGGGCGAAATTCAGGCGGTCCTGGCGGTCTTCGACTTTTGCCAGGTCGGGCACCGAGCCCAGGGCGGCGTAACGTTCGGCCGGCACCACAACACCGCTGAGGTAGGCGGCGAACACCTCGTCCGCCGACTGCTGCACCGCTTGCCTGACCTGGCGCCGGTTACTGTCGTCGATGCTGTCGAAGTAACGCTTGTCGCCGTAGCAGTTCCACTGTTCACCGCGGGCGTTGCGGACTTTCAAACCGTACTGGCTGTCCTCGTCGTGCATGAAGCGCGAGATCAGCGAGCCGACGTCGCTGGGGGTGACGCTGTCGGCCAGTTGCTTGCGGGGGACGCGCAAGTGGCCGGCGGAAAACAGGTCGGTGAGGAAGTGGTCGGCAAAAGCGTTCATTGCATAGGCCAGTTCCAGATCCTGGTCCTTGCCGCTCTGGCGGGCCACCAGCGCCTGTTGCAAGGCCACGGCGTGACCGGCCTGGTAGGCGAGCAGGGCCCATGGGCCGAAGTGGTCCCAGTTGCTGGCGGCCAGTTTCAGGTAGCGGCCGAGGGGGAAGAGCGGCGAGGCGATGCTGCCGCCGCCGGTGATCCTGTTCCATTCGCCCGACAGGGTATCGCCCAGTTCGTCATAGGCCTCGTGCGGTTGCCGGCCATCGCGGATCGCCTGGTTGGCGGCATTGATCTCGGTTTTCATCACCTGCAGGATATTCTGCGCTTCCTCGCGGGAGGCGGGCAGCACGGCCAGCGAGTCGAAGGCTGCGCGAAAGCGCGTCTGGCGGTCCTGCGCGGTGTTGCCGTCGGCGATCGGCCGGTCTGGGATGCCGTAGAAGTCGCCGCCCAGGGCGATGATCTGCCCGTAGGTCAGGGCCAGGCCGTTATTCAGGTGCAGCTCCACCTGCCAGGCGGGAATGGCCGGTGCGTTTTCGGCGAAGCGCAGCAGGGTGGCATCGCCGATGGCGGTGTGCTCGCCGCCTTCGAAGCGGACCTGGGGCGACCCCTTGAGTTGGCTGGCGGGTCCGTTCGGCAGGTGTTCGGGCCGGTGATACTTGAGGGTGTGATGCCCTTCGGCGAGCAGGACGATGGTGCTGCCATCGCCGGGGATTGCAATGCCCTGTTGGCTGAAGAGGCTGTCCAGTTCGGCAATGAGTTTGCCGTCGTGCAGCAGGTTTCGCTGCGGTGTGCGTTCAATGGCTGACATTTCTAGCTCCTTGATATGTCATCGTTTTGTTCAATTTAACTGTATGGATATACAGTTAAACGGGAGCATAGATGGAATATTTCCTACGTCAAGGGCGGAAAAGTCTGTGGGACCTGCTGATCTTTGCGATTGAGTTTGTGCGATGACATACGGATGCTGATGAGGCCGTGCATTGCGCACGGCCTTGGTCAGAACACCGACCAGCCGATCCGTTGGCTCAGCAGCTCCAGCGCCGCCATGCCCGCCAGCGAGTTGCCGGCGGTGTTGAGCTCCGGCGACCAGACGCAGATGGTGAACCGTCCCGGTACCACCGCGACGATCCCGCCACCCACGCCGCTCTTGCCCGGCAGGCCGACCCGGTAGGCAAAGTTGCCGGCCTCGTCGTACAGCCCGCTGGTGGCCATGATCGAGTTGACCTGTTGGGTCTGGCGCGCCGTCAGGACCTGCTCGCCGCTGTGCTTGCAGAAGCCGTCGTTGGCCAGGAAGCCGAAGGCGCGGGCCAGGTCGATGCAGTTCATGCGCAGGGCGCAATGGCTGAAGTAGCTGCGCAGCACCGTTTCCACATCGTTGTGAAAATTGCCGAACGACTGCATCAGGTAGGCCATCGCCGCGTTGCGGGCGCGATGCTGGTATTCCGAGTCGGCGACCTTGCCGTCGACCATCACCTGCAGGTTGCCGGACAGCCGTCGCACGAAGTCGCGCATCGACAGGGCCGGGGCGGCGAAGCGCGACTGGTTGATGTCGCAGATCACCAGGGCGCCGGCATTGATGAACGGGTTGCGCGGGCGTCCGCGTTCGAACTCCAGCTGCACCAGCGAGTTGAACGGCTGGCCGGACGGCTCGTGACCCAGGCGCTCCCAGATCGCTTCGCCGGAATGGTTGATCGCCTGGACCAGGCTGAATACCTTGGAAATACTCTGGATCGAGAAGGGCGTCTGTGCATCGCCAGCGTAGTACAGCTCGCCATCGTTGCCGTACACGGCGATGCCCAACTGGTTGGCCGGCACATCGGCCAGCGCCGGGATGTAATTGGCCACCTTGCCCTGGCCGATCAGGGGACGCACTTCATCGAGGATTTCGTTCAACAGCGCTTGCATGCTCGAACTCGCAGTCACTTCCCGCGGGTTGCGGGACTACAAGCTGCTAGACGCCGGGCGCAGGCTTTGAAGCACAGTTTTTATTGCGAGCAAGCGCCGTGTTGCTCTGTGCTAGAGTGCCCTGCCAAGCGCCCTGGAGCCTGTCATGCCCGTTTCGATCCGCCATGCCGCGACGCTGTTGATGTTCGCCGGACTGCCCCTGACCGTCGACGCCGCGCCGGGGGCGCCCCTGCACGGGCAATACCTGCCTCCGGACGACCTGTCCCTGCGCCGCGCCGAGCCGGAGCAGCAGCAACTGTTGCAGGTCACCGAGTATTCGGTGGTGATCGGCAGCCAGCGCCAGTCCAACCAGCAGCCGATTCCGGTGACCTCGTCGCTGCTGGTGCGCCTCAAGGGCAAGCCGTTGAGCAAGGGCGCGACCGTCAACCAGGTGCTGGTCAGCTTCGACGGCGAGAGCAAGAGCCTGAAAAAACCGACGTTCGACGAGGCGAGCAAGACCCTGAACCTGTATTACCCGCTGACCCAGTACCGGGTGGTCATGGACCTTTTGCGCAACGACACGGTGTATTGCCAGTTCCTGAGCTACGCCAACGGCCATATCTGGGCCGACCTGCATACCGGATCAGTTCGTACTCGTTGAGAGCGGAGCAGATGCGGGGGTAAACTGCCCGCCCCGTGTAATATCTGTGGCTGGAGCCGGTAATGCGCAAAGACAAGAAACAGGTGATTGGTGACGAGATCGGCGATGCGCAGGTCAAGTCGTTCCTCGACTTCGAGCCGGCCGATGCAACCTCGCCGTCCCTGCACAAGCTGATCAAGGCCTATCGTGGCCTGCGTATCGACGACTTCGAGCGTTTCCTGGTGTTCTTCAAGGAAGCCGGCTACGACCTCGACGGCAAGAACGAGCATGGCCAGGACTTCGTGACCCTGATCCAGGACCAGCGCAACGCGTCGGACTATATCGAGCTGATCAACAACGCTCGCGGCTGAGTTTTCCACAGCCTGAAAAAAAACGCCCCGGACCTCAACAGGCCGGGGCGTTTTTCATGGCGCGAGTACCTCAGGCGTAGCTTTCGGTCTCGCTGCTCGGCTCCACCAGCTCCAGGCTGATGTTGTTCTGGGCGTTGATCCGGCGATACAGCGCCGCGTCGGTGGCCAGGGCCTTCTCCCGCGCCGGGAAGATTTCCTGCAGCTTGGCGGCCCATTCACCCTTGGCCTTGTCGGCGAAGCAGCGTTCGATCAGTTCCAGCATGATCGACACGGTCACCGAGGCGCCTGGCGAGGCACCGAGCAGGGCGGCCAGCGAACCGTCCGCAGCCGCGACCAGTTCGGTACCGAACTGCAGCACGCCGCCTTTCTTCGGGTCCTTCTTGATGATCTGTACCCGCTGGCCGGCCACTTCCAGGCGCCAGTCCTCGGCTTTCGCCTCGGGGTAGAAGCGGCGCAGGGATTCCAGGCGCTGCTCCATCGACTGACGCACTTCGCTGATCAGGTACTTGGTTAGGTCCATGTTGTCGCGGGCCACGGCCAGCATCGGACCGATGTTGCCGGGACGGATCGAGCTCGGCAGGTCGAACAGCGAGCCGTGCTTGAGGAACTTGGTGGTGAAGCCGGCGTAGGGACCGAACAGCAGGGACTTCTTGCCATCGACCACACGGGTGTCCAGGTGCGGCACGGACATCGGTGGCGAGCCCACGGCCGCCTGGCTGTAGACCTTCGCCTGGTGGTGCTTGACCACTTCCGGGTTGTCGCAACGCAACCACTGGCCGCTGACCGGGAAGCCGCCGAAGCCCTTGCCTTCCTCGATGCCCGAGGCCTGCAGCAGGGGCAGGGCGGCACCGCCGGCACCAAGGAAGACGAACTTGGCGTCGACTTCACGGCTGCTGCCACTGTTGACGTCCTTGATGCTCACGGTCCAGCCGCTGCCGTTGCGCTTGAGGCCGGTCACGCGCTTGCAGTACTTGACCTGGGTGTCCGGGGCGCTGGTCAGGTGGTTGAGCAACTGGTTGGTCAGCGCGCCGAAGTTCACGTCGGTGCCCTTGAGCACACGGGTGGCGGCGATCGGCTGATCGACCGGACGGCCCGGCATCATCAAGGGCATCCACTCGGCCATCTTCGCCCGGTCTTCGGTGTATTCCATCTCGGCGAAGGCGTGGTGCTGGTGCAGCACTTCGAACCGCTTCTTCAGGAAGCCGATGTCCTTTTCACCCTGCACGAAGCTCAGGTGCGGCACTGGGCTGATGAACGACTTGCACGAGCCGAAGGTGCCTTTTTTCGACAGGTAGGCCCAGAACTGCTTGGACACTTCGAACTGGCTGTTGATGTGCACGGCTTTCTTGATGTCGACGGAACCGTCGGCAGCCTGTGGCGTGTAGTTCAGCTCGCACAGCCCGGCGTGGCCGGTACCGGCGTTGTTCCATGGGTTGGAACTCTCCGCGGCACCGGAGTCCATCAGCTCGACGACTTCCAGCTTGATCGCGGGGTCGAGCTCCTTGAGCAGCACCGCGAGGGTCGCACTCATGATGCCGGCCCCTACCAGGACCACATCGACTGCTTCGTTATGCGCCATTAACGCGTCTCCAAAATCTGCAGCACCACATTGACGGCATGGCCGCCAGGAATTGACAGGGCAACGTCAGCCCGGTGTCACTCATGGCCAGGTTCGCCATGTCCGATTTTTCGCAATTTTTTGCAACTTCAGCGGACGCTGTCGGTGGGCTTGAGGTGCGTATGAACGCATTTCAGGCGACTTCCGGCAATTCGACTTATGGTCGAGAGCATCCGATCGTGCAACCAAATCCGTAGGCGGACAGGCTTCAAGCACCTGCCTGGGAATATCGGGTCCTGTGTGATCGAGTCGTCAAGGACGTTAATGGTGCATTTCCAGAGGCAAAACTTTTCATTTGCTCGCCACACTCTCGTGAAGTAGTGAATACCCGTTTTTTCACGCTCTTTTGAAGACGTGAACCTCAAAAAAGGGCTGCCGCGGCCTGTCACCGGGCCCGCGAAGCAAATGCCGGCCGGGAAGCAAGGCTGGCGTACGGGCAAACAGCTCAGTGAACGAGCACAAAGGCAGCTCTGGCAGATTCGGTAAAACGGTGGGTTGCAGGTGCAGCAGCAAGCACGCCGACTTCACTCGATCTGTGTGGGCGGCTCTCTGTGGGCGGTGCGGGGGACCGATGCAGGTGCATCAGCGATACTGCGAGGCCCGATCAGGAGACGTCCTTATAATCGGGGGGAGATTGTAACCAAGAAATGCGCAGAAATGACCCTGTTGAATGACTTTTATTAGCCGTTTGGTCAGATGGTCAACGGCAGCGCCCGACGCGGATGTGACGTCCGTGGGCTGACACGGGCACTGGCAGGCAGTGGCTGGTGCATCCAGGCCAGGCGAATCTCCTCGATTTCGACCCAGCCATCGCCCGCTGGCGGCAGGTCGCACTGCTTGAAGGCCTGGCAGCGGCCGTCGGCACCGAGCCGGGCGAAGCTGCGTATGGGCTTGCGAGGGAAGAACAGTTGCCAGAGCAATTCCATCGTCACGTTACCTCTTGTCCCGTTGTGGTATCGATGTTGTATCGGGGCTGTTACGTGCGCATGTAGGGGCGGTGAATTAAATGTGACATGACTCCCCCGGTTCGCGGTATCCGCAGCCGCCTGCGGGGCGATGTCTGGTGAGCGGCGCACGTGCACGGCTATACTGACGGCCTGATTGTGCCTAGTCCTTGGAGAGATGCGCATGTTGCAACGCCTGTTGTTCGGTTTGATCACTGTGACCAGCCTGACCCTGGTCGGCTGTGCCAACAGTCCTCAGCAGCTTAGCCCGCAACCCACGCTCACTACCCAGCTCGCCCCGGTTGGACATGGCCAGCAAGTGGTGGTCCGGGTTGTCGACGGTCGTCGCTCGCCGGTACTGGGCACTCGTGGCGGCCTCTACCCTGAAACCAGCTCCATCACCGTCCAGGGCGCCGACCTGGTGCCAAGGCTGCAGGCCCAGGCTGAAGCCGCCGTCCGTCTGCTGGGCTTCACCCCAACGCCGAATGCGATGAACGCACCGACCCTGACCGTGACCCTGTCCGACCTGACCTACCAGTCGCCGAAGGACACCACCTACGTGACCGAGGCCACCATCGGGGCCAACTTCCGCTCCGACGTGACCAACGCCAACCAGCGCTACAGCGGCCAGTACGGTGCATCGCTGAACCAGCGCTTCGGCATGGCGCCCAACGAGCAGACCAACACCAAGCTGATCAGTGACGTGTTGAGCGACGCGCTGACCCGGGTCTTCAAGGACCCCAGCATCGGCCGCCTGCTGAGCCAGTAACCCGGCGCAGCAATGGAAAAGCCCGGCTCTGGAGGCCGGGCTTTTTATTGCCTGTCTGTTGACTGCCCGCTTGGGGTCAAGCGGCTTCGATGTGGAAGTCCAGCAGGCTCACGCCGGTGGTCAGGTCGGCTTCGGGCAGGTCGGCGTGCTGATGGCCGCCGAGGGCGCAATAGACCAGCCAGTGGCGGTCCTGGACGTTGAACGACATGGCGTCCACCAGGGCTTCCTGTTCATCGCTGGGGGCGATCAGGTAAAGGCGGTCCTGGTTGTTGGCGTGCAGCATGACAAGCTCCGTGAATGTTCGAGGGCGACAGGGTGGCCTGTTAAGGTGACGTTCAGGTGACAGCGCAAATTAATCCGTAAATTGTACGGAGCCGGACACAGGAAACTGTAACGCACGGGTGTTCCCATACCAGCGTGCGCGGCGACGGCTATCTGCCGTTCGTCCGGGTGTTGGACAGGCGCTGGTTCATCCGAGGGTTCATGATGTCGTTGCAATTGATCTGGAGCGTATTCGCCGGGCATCCGGGCAAATGGCTCAACCTGTTCGCCCTGCTGGTGGCCTGCCCCGGTGCATGGCTGTTGCAGCTCACGCGCCGCCGTGAGCTACGGGCGCTGGAAAAGCTGGAGATGCAGAGCGAAGGGCGGTCGATCGATCAGCCGTTGCTGCTGCTCGACTCGCGGGTGGTGCGGGCGAACCGGTTTTTCTACCGGTTCGGGTTCGCCTGCCTGGGGGTGGCGCTGCTGGTGTCCTGGATCAGTACCAGGCTGTAGAGCCTACCCCTTGCCTGGGCGCGGCTTGCCGGTGGGTGGCCGCTTTTGGCGGATCGTCGGAGCAACGCCCGCAGCAAGCCGGCTCCCACATGGACAGCGTCGAACGCGTTCCCGGCAAGAGCAGGGCTTGCCCGCGAATAGGCCGGCAAGCCCTGCCCCCACCCTGCGACTACGTTCTTACAGCGGTAGCCCCGCCTTGACCCGATACTGGTTGCGCACCGGGGTCGCGTATTGCTGCACCAGGTAGGGCTGGTGTTCGGCCGGGCAGGCGTCCAGGCGGCTTTGCCATTGCTCCCTGGCCTTGTTCAGTTCTTCGGCCGGGAACAGCTCGGCAGCCTTGGGCACCTGTAGCTGCGGATCGGCGTCGCTCCACTGCGCATAGGCCAGGTAATGCACCGGGAACAGCCGGTAGCCACCGAGGATCTGCCGATCCATCTCCTGGGCCAGCACCTTGGTGTCCTCGAAGGCCCCGCTCAACGGCGCGGCAAAGTTCACGTGCACCCGGCCCTTGTAGCCGGTGATGCCCTTGGCGATGCTCACGTCATCCTCGCCCGGTGCCTTGCTGTAGGTGCCGGTGGTGGCGCGGATGTACAGCTCGCGGGCCTTGGCCAGGTCGCAAGGGTCGTATTCGTAGCTGATCGACACCGGGGTCAGGTTCAGCGACTGGATGACCTCGGCGAACGGCTCGTCCTTGCGGCTCATGTGGAACATTTTCAGGATGGCCGACTCGGTGCGGTCGTCACCGTCCTTGGCCCGGCCTTCGGCCTGGGCGATCCAGATCGACTGGCAGTCGTGGCGGATCGAGTGGTTGATGTAGGCCGACAGCAACTGGTAGGCCGCCATTTTTTCCCGCCGCCCGCTGATCGAACGGTGCACGATGAAGCTCTTGTTCAGGCGCATCAGGTCGCTGACGAACGGCTTCTGCAGCAGGTTGTCGCCGATGGCGATGCGTGGCGTCGGCAGGCCGGCATGGTAGACGGCATAGTTGACGAACGCCGGGTCCATGACGATATCGCGATGGTTGGCCAGGAACAGATAGGCGGTGCCGGACTTGAACTGCTCGACGCCGGTATAGGTCACGCCATCGGTGGCCCGTTCGATGGTGTTGTCGACGTAGACCTCGATCTTGTCCTGCAGGGTTGCCACGCATTTCACGTCGGCGAATTCACGACGCAGCCGATAGGCGATCAGTGGCCGTAGCAGCCAGCCAAAGGTTCCGACCAGGCGGGGGAAACGGAAGTGCGTGAGAATATCCAGAAAAGCCTTGTCACCGAGCAACCGGGCCAGCACGGCTGGCACCTCGGAGTCGTCGTAAGGTCGGATGGCATCGAATTCGCCCATCATGCTCTCTTGTTGGAAACGGCTAGGGTAAGTAGAGGGTTGAGTGATAAATAACAAAGCCCGATTGGAAAAATAAGGCTCGGACAAAAATCAGCCTTGCAAATAGACCGGCAATTATACGCACAAGTCACCTTCGGAGGCCGCGATGCTGGAAACTGAGTACTACTCCTGTCCCTACTGTGGTGAAGAAGCCGAGGCCGTGCTGGATCTTTCCGGTGGCGACCAGACCTATATCGAGGACTGCCCGGTGTGTTGTCGACCGATCGTGTTCACTCTGCAGACCGACGGTCACGAGTGGATGCTCGACGTTCACACGGAAAACGAGTGATTGGGGGCATCCCGATGCAGCGCATCTATGAGCCGGAAAACCTGATGGAGGGCGAGCTGCTGCTGGGCATGCTCGCCAGCGAAGGCGTGGAGGCGCACCTGGTCGGGCGCGACTTGCTGGGGGGCGTCGGCGAGTTGCCGGTGTTCGGCCTGCTGGCCCTGGCGGTGGAGGATGAGCAGGCGCAGTACGCACGCGAGCTGATCGCCGCGTACAATGCCGCACTGCCGCTGCCTGGCGATGAGCCGGAGCAGGTTGCCGGGGTGCTGCTTTGCTAGCACCCTGATCGAGTTTACAGAACGAGTCGTATTGCCCCATGTGTGGACGTTTTGCCCTGTTTCGCTGGAACCCCGCCTTTGCAGCCTTGCCCGGTTTTCCCGCCGATCAGCAGGCGCAATGGAACATTTCGCCCAACGATTCGGTGCTGATCCTGCGTGCCAACGCCGGCCGGCGTGAACTGGCCAGGGCCCGCTGGGGGCTGACGCCGGCCTGGCTGACCGACCTGTCGCGCACGCCGGCCCATGCCCGGGCCGAAACCCTGGCCGAGCAGCCGATGTTCCGCCAGGCGTTTCGCGAGCGGCGTTGCCTGTTGCCGGCCAACGGTTTCTACGAGTGGCGCGGCACCCAGCGCAAGCGGCCGTACTGGCTGACGCCGGCCGAGGGCTCCAGCCTGTTTTTTGCGGCGATCTGGGAGGCCTATCCGGTGCAGGAGCAGGTCTGGCTGAGTACGGCGGTGGTCACGCAATCGGCGGCCAGTCAGCGCCGGCCGCTGATTCTCGATGAGGCGGGGCAGGCCGCCTGGTTGGCCGAAGACACCCCGCTGCATGTGTTGCAGGGGTTGCTGGCCAGCCCGCAGATGCCGTTGCGCGAGCGCCTGCTGGCCAACCTGGTGAATGATCCGAAGCTCAATGCGCCGGAGTGCCTGACGCCGGGTTGAGGCCCGGCAATGAGTGGGCTCCTGTCGGGGCCGGGCTGGGTGTTGAACCGGAAACCCTGTAGGAGCCGGGCTTGCCCGCGAAGCTTTTAACGGTCTGGAGGTCCCTTTCGCGGGCAAGCCCGGCCCCTACAGGGGGTGGGCTTTTTCAGGCTAGACCTTGAACTGATTGATCAGGCGCCGCTGCTGCTCCGCCAGCTTGGTCAGTTGCGCACTGGCCGTGCTCGACTCGTCGGCCCCGCCGGCCACCTCGTTCGCCACCTGGCCGATGTTGATCACGTTGCGGTTGATGTCGTCGGCCACCGCGCTCTGTTCCTCGGCCGCGCTGGCGATCTGGGTGTTCATGTCGTTGATCACCGACACCGCCTGGGTAATGGTTTCCAGCGCCTCGGCGGCCTTGGCCGCGTGCTGCACGCTTTCGTCGGTCTTGTGCTGGCTGTCCTCCATGACCCTGACCACTTCGCGGGTGCCCTGCTGCAACTGCTGGATCATCGACTGGATTTCTTCGGTGGCCTGCTGGGTCTTCTGGGCCAGGTTGCGCACCTCGTCGGCGACCACGGCAAAACCACGCCCCTGTTCGCCGGCGCGGGCCGCCTCGATCGCCGCGTTGAGCGCCAGCAGGTTGGTCTGCTCGGCAATGCCGCGAATGGCGGTGAGGATCGCGTTGATGTTCTCGCTGTCCTTGGCCAGGGTCTGCACCACGCCCACGGCGCGGCCGATTTCCACGGCCAGGTCGCCGATGGCGGCGGAGGTATCGCGCACGATGCGCATGCCATCGCTGGCGGCCATGTCCGCGTGGCTGGCGGCCTGTGCCGCCTGGGTGGCGTTGCGGGCCACGTCCTGGGCGGTGGCGGTCATTTCCTGCACGGCGGTGGCCACCTGATCGATCTCGGCCATTTGCTTGTGCACGCCCAGGTTGGTGCGGATGGCGATGTCGGCCGTGTGTTCCGAGGAGTCGCTGACGCTCTGCACCGAGGTCACCACCTGGCTGATCATCGCCTGCAACTTGATCAGGAAGGTGTTGAAACCCTTGGCGATCGAGCCCAGTTCGTCGGCGCGGTCGCTGCTCAGGCGGCGGGTCAGGTCGCCTTCGCCCTGGGCGATATCGTCGAGCATCGCCACCATCTGCCGCAGTGGCCGGGCGATGCCGTGGCCGACCAGCCAGATCACCAGCAGGCCGAGCGCGGCGATGACCAGGCCGACCACCGCCATGCCGAACACGTCGGCCTTGCGCTGTTCGTCCAGTTCGCCCTGGAGTTTCTGCAGGTCGGCCATCACCGCGTTCAGCGGCAGTTGCATCATCAGGGTCCAGCGTGCATCGCTCTGGCCGATGCCGAAGGGCAGGTACAGCTCGATCAGCCCTTTGCTCTTGTCGACGTTGTAGGTCACTTCGCCGCGATTGAGCTTGCCCATGCTCGCGACTTTATCGGCATCGAGGATATCGCTGACCTTTTCGCCGAACTTGCTCGGGTCCTTGGTGTAGGCCACCAGGCGGCCGTTGGTACCGACCAGGGCCATGTTACCGGCGCCGTTGTACAGCTTCTGGTTGGCCGCCAGCAGCATGTCCTGGATGAAGTTCACCGACAGGTCGGCACCGACGATGCCCTGGAAGGCGCCGCCCAGCATGATCGGCTGGATGAAGGAGGCGAGCATCACCATCTTGTCGCCGACCTTGTAGGGCGCCGGGTCGATCACACAGGTCTTGCCGGTTTCCTTGGAGCACAGGTAGTACTCGCTCGCCCGCACGCCGGTGGACAGCAACTTCTGGTCGTCCACGTCCACCAGGGTCGAGAAGCCCAGGCTGCCGTCGTCGTTGCGGAACCACCAGGGCAGGAAACGCCCGTCCTTGGCCGCGCCGGCCGTGGCGTTGCCGGCATAGGCCGCGTCGTTGTGATCCAGGGCGTTCTTTTCCCAGGCGATATAGGCGCCGAGCACCTTGGGATTGCGCTCGACATTTTCCTTGATCAGGCTGATCAGCTGTTCGCGGCTGATGCTCAGGACCGGCTTGCCGTCGGCGTCCGGAGTGCCGATCAGGGCGTTGACATGCACCAGGCCGGAGGCGATCAGCAGAGGCGCCTCGAGCTCGCGCTGGATCTGGCTGACCTGGGTTCTGGCCAGGGCATTGAGACGTTGTTCGATGACTTGTTCGAACTGTTCCTGGGTACGTTGTTGCACCATGTCCTGGGTCTTGGCACCGGACACCAGGGCATAGATCACCAGGGCGGCAACCACGCTGAGAACGATGGCGCCGGCCAGGGCCGCGACGGAAAACTGAATCGACTTGAATTTCATGGAGGCTCCGGACGCGGTAGGTGACGTCTGTACGGTTATATCGGCAGGGCATCGGCCGGGCATGAGGGGGCGGGCAGGAAATGACTGTTTTGAGTGTGCCCATGTCGTAAATGAGTAAGTCCCCAGCTCTGATGGATCGCGCTGTGGCGCTGATCGTGAATTTTTTCCTACAAATGTTGAAGCTCGTCTGAAATCCAGGACTACAGATGCTTTGTATCTGGCGTCGATACACATCACCGCCTAGGATAGCCGGCAGTTTTCAGGGAGAGTGTTCATGACTAAACGATTGGTTTTGTGTGCGTTGACGACAGGGCTGCTGCTGGCCGGGTGCCAGGCGGTGAATACCACCAGTGGTGGTGCCGTGGGTGTCCAGCGCCAACAATATATGTTCAGCATGTTGTCGAGCCAGGAAGTCGATCAGATGTACGCCCAGTCGTATCAGAAGACGCTGGGTGAGGCGAAGGGGTCGGGGGTGCTGGACAAGACCAGCACCAATGCCAAGCGGGTTCAGGCCATCGCCAACCGGCTGATCGCCCAGGCGCCGACATTCCGTCCGGATTCGGCCCAGTGGCAGTGGGAAGTCAATCTGATCAAGAGCGATGAACTGAACGCCAACTGCGGCCCTGGCGGCAAGATCATCTTTTACAGCGGCCTGATCGACCAGCTCAAGCTGACCGACGACGAGATCGCTGCGGTGATGGGCCATGAAATCGCCCACGCCCTGCGTGAGCATGGGCGCGAAGCGATGTCCAAGGCCTACGGGCTGGAAATGGCCAAGCAGGGTGCGGGTGCCCTGTTCGGCCTGGGCAAGGACAGCCTGGCGTTGGCCGATACCGTGGCGAACTATGGCATGACCCTGCCCAACAGCCGCGAAAACGAAAACGAGGCCGACCTGATCGGTCTTGAACTGGCGGCTCGCGCCGGCTACAACCCGAATGCGGCCATCAGTCTGTGGAACAAGATGAGCAAGGCTTCTGAAGGCGCGCCGCCGGAGTTCATGAGCACTCACCCGGCGTCCAGCAGCCGGATCGCCTCGTTGCAGGCGGCCATTCCGAAGGTCATGCCGCTGTACCAGCAGGCCCGCAAGTCCTGAGGACCGCAGAGCCTGTCCATTGCCCACGGTGGCGGGGGCTGCCCCTCGCCACCGTGGTTCCCATCAGATCCAGCCGCTGCTCTGCAGTGCCTTGTACACCGCGACGATCGCCAGGATGAAGAACGCCGAGGCGGCCAGGCGACGGATCAGGGTCAGCGGCAGCTTGTCGGCGGCGAAGTTGCCGGCCAGCACCACCGGCACGTTGGCAATCAGCATGCCCAGGGTGGTGCCGATGATCACCAGCCACAGTTCCGGGTACTGGGCCGCCAGCATGACCGTGGCGACCTGGGTCTTGTCGCCGATCTCCGCGAGGAAGAAGGCAATAAGCGTGGTCAGGAACGGGCCGAACCGGCGGCTGGTGCTGGCTTCGTCATCGTCCATCTTGTCCGGTACCAGGGTCCACAACGCGGTGGCGGTGAAGCTCGCGGCGAGAATCCAGTGCAGAACCGCATCCGAGAAGAAACTGCCGAACCAGGCGCCTACCGCACCGGCTGCGGCATGGTTGGCCAGGGTCGCGGCGACGATACCGGCGATGATCGGCCAGGGTTTGCGAAAACGAGCTGCCAGGATGAGCGCGAGCAATTGCGTCTTGTCGCCGATTTCGGCCAAGGCAACGATTGCGGTGGGAACGAGAAGGGAATCCAGCATCAGGTTTTCCTAAGGGGCGGGTCGACGCGGCTATGACACGTACAGCCTTCCCGCCCCGGGTAAGGTGTGCGTGTCATAGGTCTTGTCAAACCCCGGGCTCGTCTGTGCGAACCGTGGGTCGCATGCGCCATGGTCTGAGGACCAAGTATGTTGACGCATGCCGGACGAGCGTGGCGCTCGTGGGAGACTACTCCCCTAGGACGGAGCGGATTCTGCCTAGGCAAAACCCATTGCGCAAGCGTTTATTTTTCAGCGACGCCGGGCGCTGTAGATTCGGAAACCGTCGCCTTCGGCCTGGGTCACGCAGGGGCCCACGTGTTCTTCGATCAGCGGCTGATAGCGTAGGAAGCTGTTGGCGACCAAGCGAAGTTCGCCGCCATTTTGCAGATGTTTACCGGCTTTTTTCAGCAGGTTCTCGCTGGCCTGATAGTCGGTGTGAACCCCGGTGTGGAACGGTGGATTGCTCAGGATCGTACTGAAACCGAGGGGGGCGGCTTCGATGCCGTCCCCGGTCAGCACTTCGCCCTCCAGACCGTTGGTCGCCAGGGTCAGGCGACTGCTGGCGGCGGCGAACGCATCGACGTCGAGCAGGATCACCTGGTTGTCCGGGTAGCGACGTTTGACCACGGCCCCGAGCACGCCGGCACCGCAGCCGAAATCCAGCAGGGGGCCGCCAGGCAGATTGTCCAGGTGTTCGAGCAACAGGGCCGTGCCACGGTCGAGCCGGCCATGGCTGAATACTCCCGGCAGGCTGACCACGGTCAGTGGGCCGTCCGTCAGGTCCAGCCGGTAATGCCTGGCCAGGCTTTCCAGCGGTTTGGCCTGCGGGGCCTCGGCGACGGTGACCTGCCACAGCTGGCAATGCCGCGCGCTGTCGAGCTTGCGCGGTTTGCCGAGTACCGACAGCTGTTTGGCCGCGCCTTCGATGCCGCCGCGTTTTTCGCCGACCAGGAACAGCTCGCCGCCAGGCAGTCGGGCGGCGACGGCATTGAGCAGGTAGTCGGCCAATTCGCGGGACTTGGGCAGGAATACCACGGCGGCGTCGAACGCCGCCTCGGGTGGGGTTACGCCAAAGTGGCTGCGTCCGGCGAAACGCGCGTCGAGCGCCGCCTGGTCACCGGCATGCCAGCACCAGCCGCGGGCATTGGGCAAGTGGCCGAGCAGGTCGTCGGCGGGCAGGCCCACCAGCAGCAGGTTGCCCTGGAAATATTCGGCCTGACGAAGCAGTACTTCACTGCGCGGATCCATGGTCTGCTCCCTGAAAAAAAGTCCGGCAGTCTATCAATTGACGACCCGCAGCGCTGCCCCGGCGAAAAAGCCCCGGGCGTTTTCCGCCAGTTGGCCGACGATGCGCTGCCGGGCTTCGCGGCTGCCCCAGGCGTTGTGCGGGGTGACGATCAGCCTTGGAACGTCGCCGGCCAGCAGCGGGTTGCCGGCGCTGGGCGGCTCGACGCTGAGCACATCGGTCGCGGCACCGCCGAGATGACCGTTGCGCAGGGCATCGGCCAGCGCCTGCTCGTCGATCAGGCCGCCACGGGCGGTATTCACCACGAAGGCGCCCGGCTTGAGCTGGGCCAGCTCGGTGGCGCCGATGAAGTGGCGGGTGTGTTCGTTCAACGGGCAGTGCAGGGTCAGGGCATCGACCTGTGGCAGCAACTGCGCCAGGGGGATGCGGTCGTCACGCTGCGGCCGGCCGGGAATCTGCCCCAGCAGCACGCGCATGCCGAAGGCTTCGGCCAGCCTGGCCACCGCTCCGCCCAGTTCGCCATGGCCGAGCAGGCCGAGGGTCTTGCCCTGCAACTCGACGATCGGGAAGTCCAGCAGGCAGAACTGCGTCGCCTGCTGCCAGCGGCCTTCGCCCACGGCCCTCTGGTAGTCGTTCAGGCGGGTCGCCAGGGCCAGCAGCAACATCAGCGTGTGCTGGGCCACCGACGGCGTGCCATAGGCCTGGCAGTTGCTGACGGTGATCCCCTGTTTGCGGGCAGCCACCAGGTCGACGTTGTTGGTACCGGTGGCGGACACCAGGATCAGTTTCAGGTCGGGGCAGGCGGCCAGTGTCGCGGCATCCAGCGGCACCTTGTTGCTGATGGCGACGGTCGCGCCCTCCAGGTTTTCCAGCAGGTTCTGCGCCGTGGTCCGGCTGCACAGGCGCAATTCATCGAAGCAACTGCGCAGGGGGGCGAGGTCGAGATCGCCGAGGTCCAGGGACGGGTGATCGAGAAATACCGCGCGGCGAGGGTGGCTCATCAACTGTACCTTTTTTGCTGTCGGGTGAACGCGTAAGGTAGCCAGCCTAACAGATGACCTGCCCAGTGGCCTGTGTGGCTAAATTCGCATACCCCACTCCGGGCCCAGGGCTTCGCCAGACTGCGCTGCCACTCCTCGCCGTAGCCCTGCTACGACTCGTCATGGCGCCTTGTCTGGCAAACCCCTGGACCCGAATTTGAGTGTTCGAATTAACCGTACAGGCCACTCGTTACCGAGGAGTCCACCGACGTGTCCATGTACCTGACCGAATTCTTGACCGTTGCGCTGATCCACCTGCTGGCGGTGGCCAGTCCGGGGCCCGACTTTGCCGTGGTGGTAAGGGAAAGCGTGACCCACGGGCGCCGTGCCGGCACCTGGAGCGCCCTGGGGGTCGGCAGCGCGATCTTCCTGCATGTCGGTTATTCGCTGCTGGGCATCGGCCTGATCGTGTCGCAGTCGATCGTGCTGTTCAACGTGCTGAAATGGCTGGCAGCAGCGTACCTGCTGTACATCGGCTTCAAGGCCCTTCGCGCCAGGCCGGCGGCAGCGGCCACCGAGGCGCTGGCCAGGGAGGCTGGCCAGCGCACGGCGCGTGGGGCCTACGTGGCGGGCTTCGTGACCAATGGCCTGAACCCGAAGGCGACGCTGTTCTTCCTGTCGTTGTTCACCGTGGTGATCAACCCCCATACCCCACTGGCGATCCAGGCCGGCTATGGCGTCTACCTGGCTGCCGCCACCGCGCTGTGGTTCTGCCTGGTGGCGCGGCTGTTCAGCCAGCCGCGGGTTCGCGCCGGCTTCGCCCGCATGGGCCACTGGTTCGACCGGACCATGGGCGCGGTGCTGATTGCCATTGGCGTGAAGCTGGCGTTCAGCGAGATGCGCTGAGTGCGCTGAACTGGTTCAGATTGGCGACGTACTCCCGCGGATTCTCCCCGAGCAGGCGGCGAAACATCGAGCTGAATGCCCGGGCACTGCCGTAGCCACAGGCCTTGGCCACCTGCTGCACGCTGTCTCCGGCCAGCAGTCGGGGCAAGGCTTCCATCAGGCGCAACTGCTGGCGCCAGGTGTTGAAGTTCATCCCCAGTTGCTGCTGGAACAGCCGGGCCAGGGTCCGGGTGCTGGCCCCGACCTGCAGGGCCCAGTCCTCCAGGGTGTTGGGGTGGGTCGGGGTCTGCAGCAGGGCCAGGCAGATCCGCTGCAGCCGACGGTCGCTGGGCATGGGAATGTGCAGCGGCAGGTTTTCCAGGGTGGCGAGTTCCTCCAGCATGAGTTGCTGGATCAGCGGGTTGCCGGCCTGTTTCGGCCCCTGCACCGCACGCATGATCAGTTCGCGCAGCAACGGGGTGACCGCCAGCACGCAGCAGCCCTGGAGGTTGGCCGGTGACAGCTCGGCAGCGACGAACAGCGAGCGCATGCGCACCTCGCCGCTCATGAAGATTTCGTGTTCCACCTGCGGTGGAATCCACACCGCCCGGGTCGGCGGTATGATCCAGGCCCCCTGGTCCGTCACCAGGCGCATCACGCCGCAGACCGCGTACAGCAACTGCGCTTCGGCATGCCGGTGCCGCTCCTGGTGAGCACCATCGGGGTAGTCCCGCGGGTAGGCACTGACGGGGGCGTGGAGAAAATGGCTGATCAGCATGTGCGTCAGACTCACTCTGTCCGATTCGATGACTTATATGGCAGAAATGCGTTTTATTGCCAACCTAGCATAAGGCTCCCCCCCGACTTTCGTGAGGCGTGCCTTCATGCACCAAGCCAGAAACGTGATCCGTTACATCAATGCCGCCCATGTGATCGATCACATGTTCATGCTGATCTTTCCCGCCGCCGTGCTGGGTATGGGCGAGACCTTCGGCCTGGATTTTGCCGCGATGATCGGCCTGTCCCTTGGTGGTTTCATCGCTTTTGGCGCCTGTTCGCTGCCGGCCGGCTGGCTGGGCGATCGCTGGAGTCGACGCAGCATGATGCTGCTGTTCTTTTTCGGCATCGGTGCCGCGGTGGTGTTCACCGGCCTCACCCGCACGGCGCCGATGCTGACCCTGGGGCTGACGCTGATCGGCGTCTTCGCCGCGATCTATCACCCGGTCGGCACGGCGATGCTGGTCAGCTACGCACGCAACCGCGGCCGTGAAATCGGCATCAACGGCATGTGGGGCAACCTCGGCGTGGCATTCTCGGCGTTGATCACCGGTCTGCTGGTGGCGTACTTCGGCTGGCGCGCCGCATTCATCCTGCCCGGAGCGATCTCGATCCTGCTGGGCGTGGGCTTTGCCTTGCAGGTTCGCGAGGAGCCGATTCCGTTGACCGCCCACACCCGCCCCAAGGGTGAAAATGGCCGGCAGATCTCGATGGTCATGGTGTTCAGCGTGCTGGCGCTGGTCACCGCCACCGGTGGGGTGGTGTTCAACGCTACCACCATGACCTACCCGAAGCTGTTCCAGGAGCGCCTGCATGAGCTGTTCGCCTCGCCGCAGACTCTCGGCCTGGTGGTCAGCCTGGCCTATGCCTTCGGCGCGGTCGCGCAGTTGAGCATCGGCCGGGTGATCGACCGCGTCAGCCTCAAATGGCCCTTCGTGCTGCTGACGCTGTGCCAGGCGCCGCTGCTGTTCGGTCTGGCCCAGGTCGATGGCTTGTCGGTGCTGGTGCTGGGGGCGGCGCTGATGTTCGTGGTGTTCGGCCAGGTCACGGTGAACGACGCGATGGTCGCCAACTTCGTCGCGCCGCAGTGGCAGGCGCGGGTATTTGCCCTGCGCTACTGCCTGTCCTTCGGTGCCAGCGCCACGGCGATTCCGCTGATCGCCTACCTCGAGCCGCGCCAGGGATTGACCGGGTTGTACCTGGTCCTGGCCGGGTTCGCTGCCCTGACCTTCATCGCCGCACTGGTGTTTCCCAGGACCCCGGCACAGTTGCCGGCGGGGCAGGTGGCCTGAGGTTCGGGCTGTTTCGGCGTGAATAATGTCCCCTGGCCATTATTCGCGTCCGTCTGCAAATCATCCCTTTGGCTGATTTAGAGAGTGCGCGGCGCCTCTAGAGTGCCTATCTTTAGCCACGACCGTGCAGTCAGAGAAAGGGAACTCCATGTTGCAGACACGCGTAATTCCGCCCGCCGAAGGCGCTTATCGATACCCGCTGCTGATCAAGCGGCTGCTGATGTCCGGCAGCCGCTATGAAAAGACCCGCGAAATCGTCTACCGCGACAAGGTGCGCTACAGCTATCCGACCCTGGCCGAACGGGTCGCCCGCCTGGCCAACGTGCTGACACAGGCCGGGGTCAAGGCCGGCGACACCGTGGCGGTGATGGACTGGGACAGCCATCGCTACCTGGAGTGCATGTTCGCCATTCCGATGCTGGGTGCAGTGATCCACACGATCAATGTGCGTCTGTCGCCGGAGCAGATCCTCTACACCATGAACCACGCCGATGACCGCTTCGTGCTGGTCAACAGCGAGTTCGTCGGGTTGTACCAGGCGATCGCCGGGCAACTGACCACCGTGGAGAAGACCCTGCTGCTCACCGATACCGACTCGACCACGGCCGATCTGCCGAACCTGGTCGGCGAGTACGAGCAACTGCTGGCGGCGGCCAGTCCGGTCTACGATTTCCAGGACTTCGACGAGAACTCCGTCGCCACCACCTTCTACACCACCGGCACCACCGGCAACCCCAAGGGGGTGTACTTCAGCCATCGGCAACTGGTACTACACACCATGGGCGTTGCGACGGTCATGGGCAGTGTCGACAGCGTGCGGCTGCTGGGCACCAACGATGTGTACATGCCGATCACCCCGATGTTCCATGTGCACGCCTGGGGCCTGCCCTATGTGGCGACCATGCTCGGGCTCAAGCAGGTCTATCCCGGGCGCTACGATCCGGAGTACCTGGTGGAGTTGTGGCGCCGGGAGAAGGTTACCTTTTCCCACTGCGTGCCGACCATTCTGCAGATGGTGCTCAACGCCAAAGCCGCGCAGGGCGTCGATTTCAAGGGCTGGAAGATGGTCATCGGCGGCAGCGCATTGAATCGCACGCTGTACGAGACGGCCAAGAGCCGCGGCATCCAGTTGACGGCCGCCTACGGCATGTCGGAGACCGGGCCGCTGGTGTCCTGCGCCCACCTCAACGAGGAATTGATGGCCGGCAGCGAGGACGAGCGCACCACCTACCGGATCAAGGCCGGTGTGCCGGGGCCGCTGGTCGAGGCGGCGATCATCGACGATGACGGCAACTTCCTCCCCGCCGACGGCGAAAGCCAGGGTGAGCTGGTATTGCGTGCACCGTGGCTGAGCGAAGGCTACTTCAACGAGCCGGAGAAGGGCGCCCAGCTCTGGGCCGGGGGCTGGCAGCACACTGGCGATGTCGCGACCCTGGACAGCATGGGCGTGATCGACATCCGCGACCGGATCAAGGATGTGATCAAGACCGGCGGTGAATGGGTGTCGTCCCTGGCCCTGGAGGATCTGGTCAGCCGCCATCCGGGCGTCCGCGAAGTGGCGGTGGTGGGTATCGCCGATCCGCAATGGGGTGAGCGTCCGTTTGCCTTGCTGGTACTGCGCGAGGGCCATCAGCTCGATGCGCGGGAACTCAAGGAACATCTCAAGCCGTTCGTCGAGCTGGGCCACCTGAGCAAGTGGGCGATCCCAAGCCAGATCGCCGTTGTTACTGAAATTCCCAAGACCAGCGTCGGCAAGCTCGACAAGAAGCGTATCCGCCTCGATATCGTCGAATGGCAGGAGAGCAACAGCGCCTTCCTTTCCACCTTGTAATTCCTTCTCGCCACGCCCGTCCGGGCGTGGCAATCCCCGACCAAGCAAGCGCTTGCCTTGCCAAATGATTTTTTTCGGCCATGCTTGCCGAGCCGATTGTGGCGAGGCGGGTCAAAAGGCTGTGCCAGAGTGGTTGCGACTGCAAATCACACTTTAGAGGGATCAAGCAGTACTACCTGCTGGCTATAGTCCGCCCAGGGATTTTCAATAACGGAGCAGGCACGCGCTATGAACGTGCCACCTCGAACGAGACAGGAAAGCGGGATTTCCATGTGACGGGGCGTTCTTGAAAGTGCTCACTGCCATAACAATAAAGTACATGGAGTAGTGTCGATGATCTCAGTAAACCAGTTCTGGCGCCGGGCGAAGTTGCCCCTGGCCGTCAGCCTCGCCTCTACGCTCGCTGGCCCCGCATTCGGTGTCAGTTTCAACATCGGTGAAATCGAGGGCAGTTTCGACTCGTCGCTGTCGCTGGGGGCCAGTTGGTCGACCCAGAACCCCAACAAGAACCTGATTGGCGTCAACAACGGCGGCAAGGGCCTGTCGCAGACCTCCGATGACGGACACCTGAACTTCAAGGCCGGGGATACCTTCTCGAAGATCTTCAAGGGTATCCATGACCTGGAACTTAAGTACGGCGACACCGGTGTGTTCGTGCGCGGCAAGTACTGGTACGACTTCAAGCTGGAAGACGAGGACCTGAGATTCAAGAACGTCAGCAACGACAACCGCAAGGAAGGCGCCAAGTCGTCCGGCGGGCAGATTCTCGATGCCTTCGTCTACCACAACTATTCCATTGCCGACCTGCCGGGCTCCGTGCGTTTCGGCAAGCAGGTGGTGAGCTGGGGTGAGAGCACCTTCATTGGTGGCGGTATCAACTCCATCAACCCGATCGACGTGTCGGCGTTCCGTCGTCCGGGGGCCGAGATCAAGGAAGGCCTGATTCCGGTCAACATGTTCTATGTGTCCCAGACGCTCACCGACAACCTGTCAGCCGAGGCGTTCTATCAGTTGGAATGGGACCAGACGGTGACGGATAACTGTGGGACGTTCTTCTCGCAGCCCGATGTGATTTCCGATGGTTGCAAAGACAACCTGCGCCTGCTGGCCAAGCGCTCGACCATCGGTGCGGCCAGTCCAGCTGCCCTCGCGGGTTTGACTGCCAGGGGCCTGGACATCAACGAAGAGGGGACGCTGGTTCGTCGTGCCGGCGATCGCGATGCACGCGACGGCGGTCAATTCGGTGTCGCGTTCCACTATAACTATGAGCCGCTGGATACGGAGTTCGGCGCGTACTTCATGAATTACCACAGCCGTGCGCCGATCTTCAGCGCTACGGCGGCAAACCGTGCGGCGTTTCTCACCGCACCCGCATTCGGTTCACTTGCTCCGGTCTATATTGCGGGTAACTCCAGTTATTTCGTCGAGTATCCGGAGGACATTCGTCTATATGGCCTGAGCTTCTCCACCACGCTGCCTACAGGCACCGCCTGGAGCGGCGAACTGAGCTATCGTCCAAACGCTCCGGTTCAATTGAATACCACGGACATCCTGTATGCCGGCGTTACCCCGCTCACCGGTTTTGGCAATGCCTCCCCGCTGAAGGGGGTGATCGGTCAGGACATGCACGGCTACAACCGCAAGGAAATCACTCAATTCCAGACCACGTTCACACATTTTCTTGACCAGGTCATGGGCGCGAGTCGCTTGACCCTGGTAGGAGAGGTGGGTGTGACCCATGTAGGCGGGCTTGAGAGCAAGTCCAAGGCTCGTTACGGTCGCGATCCGGTATTCGGCCCTGGCCGACTGCCGAATGGTTTCTGCGCAGCCCTCAATACTTCGACGATTGCGGGCGCTGGCGCTGGCGCGGATGGCAGCAACCGTACCTCCAACTGCGACAACGACGGCTTCACCACCGCCACCTCCTGGGGCTACCGCGCCCGGGCGATCTGGGAATACCCGGACGTTTTCGCCGGGGTCAACCTCAAGCCGAACGTGGCCTGGTCCCACGACGTGAAAGGCTACTCGCCAGGTCCTGGCGGCAACTTCGAGGAAGGTCGCAAGGCGGTCAGCCTGGGCCTCGATGCCGAGTACCAGAACACCTACACCGCGAGCCTGGCCTACACCAACTTCTTCGGCGGCGACTACAGCACGGTGGATGACCGTGACTTCGTGGCGCTGAGCGTCGGTGTGAACTTCTAAGCGGGCTGGATTTCAGGAAGAACAAGAACATGAAAATGACCAAGAATCTGTTGCAGGTCGGCGTACTCGGGCTGTCCATGCTGGCGAGCAGCGTGATGGCGGCGGTGTCGGCCGACGAAGCCGCCAAGCTCGGCACCAGCCTGACCCCGATGGGTGCGGAAATGGCCGGTAACGCGGCCGGCACCATCCCGGCCTGGAAACCGATGCCGAAGAACATCGGCAGCGTCGACAGCAAGGGTTTCCTCTCCGACCCGTATGCCGGCGAGAAACCGCTGTTCACCATCACCGCGCAGAACGTCGAGCAGTACAAGAACCAGTTGGCGCCCGGCCAGTACGCGATGATCAAGCGCTACCCGGACACCTTCAAGATGCCGGTGTATCCGTCCCACCGCGGTGCCACGGTACCGGATGACGTGTTTGCCGCGATCAGGGAGAACGCCACCAAGACCAACCTGGTCAGCGGCGGCAACGGCCTGGAGAACTTCAAGACGGCGATCCCGTTCCCGATCCCGAAAAGCGGTGTGGAAGTGATCTGGAACCACATCACCCGCTATCGCGGCGGCAGCGTGACTCGCCTGGTGACCCAGGCCACGCCCCAGGCCAACGGTTCGTTCAGCCTGGTGTACTTCCAGGACCAGTTCGTTTTCCGCGACAAGATGAAGGACTACGATCCGGCCAACCCGGGCAACATCCTGTTCTACTTCAAGCAGAAGGTGACCGCGCCGGCGCGTCTGGCCGGTGGCGTGCTGCTGGTTCACGAAACCCTCGACCAGGTCAAGGAGCCGCGTTCGGCGTGGGTCTACAACGCCGGCCAGCGTCGCGTGCGGCGTGCCCCGCAGGTGTCCTATGACGGCCCGGGTACCGCGGCCGACGGCCTGCGCACTTCCGACAACCTCGACATGTACAACGGCGCACCGGACCGCTACGACTGGAAGCTCGAAGGCAAGAAGGAGATGTACATCGCCTCCGACAGCTACAAGCTCGACGATCCGAAACTCAAGTACACCGACATCATCAAGGCCGGCCATATCAACCAGGACCTGGCCCGCTACGAGCTGCGCCGGGTCTGGCATGTGGTCGCGACCCTGAAGGAAGGCCAGCGCCACATCTATGCCAAGCGTGACTTCTACATCGACGAGGACACCTGGCAGGCGGCGGTGATCGACCACTACGACGGTCGTGGCCAACTGTGGCGCGTGGCCGAGGCCCATGCCGAGAACTACTACGACAAGCAGGTGCCGTGGTACGCCCTGGAAACCCTCTACGACCTGCAGTCCGGCCGTTACCTGGCGCTGGGCATGAAGAACGAAGAGAAGCAGGCGTATGACTTCGGCTTCACCGCCAGCACCAGTGACTTCACCCCCGCAGCATTGCGCCAGGACGGCGTTCGCTGAGGTTTTTCGTAGGACAGAGGCGCATCCTCTGTCAGAACGCCCCGACAGGTTCGGGGCGTTTTTTTGCCCGGCAAAACTGTGGCTAGATATTTCAATATGCAGGCATTTCGACACATTTACGCTAAAAAACCTTCATTGCGCTGACCATTCCCGCTAGTCTGCGCTGATGTGCCTTGCCGATAACCGCCTTTGACAAGAGCCGGCCATGACTGATCTGTTCCGTATGCCAGACCCCGTGGTCCCGGCCATACCCGCACTGGAAGGACGCTTCTACCGACCGCCGTTGCCAGAAGGGCATGTGCTGCGACCTCGTCTGTGCGAACGTCTGGGCGAGGGGCTCAATGGCCGTCTGCTGTTGATCAGTGCCCCGGCCGGTTTTGGCAAGAGTTCGCTGGCGGTGGAGTTCTGCCAGAGCCTGCCCGGCCACTGGCAAAGCCTGTGGCTGGGGCTCAGTCCACGCGACAGCGATCCGGGACGTTTCCTGGAGCGTCTGCTCGATGGCCTGCAACAGTATTTTCCCGACCTGGGTGGCCGGGCGCTGGGCCTGTTGAAAATGCGCCAGCGTCATCAGCCGTTCGCCTTCGAGGAGTGGCTGGACGGGCTGCTCGATGAGTTGGCGGTACAGCTTTCGAACAATACGCCCCTGCTGCTGGTGCTCGATGACTATCACCTGGCCCAGGGACCGGTGCTCGACCGTTGCCTGCAATTCTTTCTCAACCACCTGCCGCCGGGGCTGCTGGTGCTGGTCACCAGTCGCCAGCGACCGGAATGGCACCTGGCGCGTCTGCGCCTGTCGCGCCAATTGCTGGAACTGAGCGAACAGGACCTGCGGCTGACGCTCGACGAGTCCATGGCGTTGTTCGACCGGCACCGCAACGCCTTGAGCGGCGAAGCCCTGCAGACCCTGATCGAGCGCAGCGAGGGCTGGGTCGCCGGTCTGCGCTTCTGGTTGCTGGCGGCACAGGCCAACGATGAGGAACTGCCCCAGGTCCTGCATGGCGGCGAGGGTCTGATTCGCGACTACCTGCTGGAGGAGGTGATCGACTTCCTGCCGGCGCACGTCCAGGCCTTTCTCTACGACACCGCTTCCCAGGAGCGTTTTTGCCGCGAGCTGTGCGATGCGATCCGCGAGTCCCATGACAGCGGGCAGATTCTCGATTACCTGCAATCGCATCAGGTCTTTCTCGTGCCGCTGGACGAGCATGGCCACTGGTTCCGCTACCACCATCTGTTTTCCGACCTGCTGCGCAGCCGCCCCGCCGCCAACGGCCTGGTCCCACCCGCCAGCCTGCATCTGCGCGCCTGCCGCTGGTTCAGCTCCCAGGGGTTGCTGGATGAAGCGGTGGAGCAGGCCTTGCGCGCCGGTCACCTGGATGTGGCGGCCAACCTGGTGCAGAACCTTTCCGAGGAGCAACTGCTGGCCGAGCAGAACGTCGGCATGCTGCTGCGCTGGAAAATGGACCTGCCCGACAGCCTGCTGACCAGTTCGCCACGCTTGATCGTGTTGTACGCCTGGGCATTGGGGCTGGCCTGTCAGCTGGATGCGGCGCAGGAACTGGCCAGCAACCTGAGCAACTTCCTGCCAGCACCGTCGGCCACCGCGCAGCAGTCCATGCTGGCCCAGTGGCTGGCCCTGAGTGGCATCATCGCCCGCGGTCGCGGTGATCGTGAGCGGACCCTGGCCTATTGCGGCGAGGCCTTGCTCAGCCTGCCCCACAAGCGTTATGGGCAGCGCCTGCTGTGCCTGTCGACGCTGTCCAACCTGGCGATTGCCGAGGGCGACCTGTGGCGCGCCCGGAGCCTGAACCGGGAGTCCCTGGAACTGGCCCAGCGGGTCGGCAACCCGCTGTTCGAGGCGCTGGCCCACTATGACCGGGCGCGGGTGCTGCAGGCGCGCGGCGAAGTGCTGCGAGCACTGGAGGAGGTGCGGCAAGGCTTGCAGCGCCTGCAGGGCCTGCCCGCGCAACGGGTCTATGCGGCACGGGCGCGGCTGACGATATACGAGGGCTACCTGCTGAACCTGCGCCTGCAACCGCAGGCATCGCGCCAGCGCCTGCTGGCCGGACTGCACGAAGCACGGGCCTGTCGTGATGTCAGCGTGCTGATCGGCTATTGCGTGATCGCCTGCCAGGAAGGCCAGGGCGGCGACTTTGCCAGGGCCTTTGCCGAACTGGCTGAAGCCGAGCGGCTGATGCATGTCTGGGATGTGCCGCCGATCTACTACCTGGCGATGATCACCCTGGTCAAATGCGAGCTGTGGCTGGCCCAAGGGCGTGTCGACCTGGCCGAAGCCTGGCTCGGTCGCCTGGGGCAGACCTATACCGGCGAGCAGCCGGCCGCCGCGCCGGAGTTTCATCCCCAACTGCCGGCGCACATCGAGTTGCAGCAGGCGCAACTCGATGTGCGCCAGGGCCGACCCGAGGCGGCCCGGCAGCGCCTGGGCAGGCTGGTGGCCCAGGGGCAGGCCAGCGGGGGGCAACTGCTCAGCATCCTGGCCTGGAATCAACTGGTGGTGCTGGCGCTCGCCGAGTCGCGGGACGCCCAGGCCCGTTCGCTGTTCGCCCGGGCCATGGAGGCCGGAACCGGCGGAGCCCTGCTGCCGTTCCAGGCCCTGAGCGGCAGCCATCCGGAGTGGATGCGCGAGCAGTTGCTGGCGGGGCCGGACACGCCCCTGCGCCAGAGTCTGCTGGGGCTGTTGCCGGCCCAGGTGGTACGTGAGCCCAGCCATCCGAGCGAACAATTGAGCGCCCGCGAGCTGGCGGTTCTGCAATTGATCGCCCAGGGCTGCTCGAACCAGGAAATCAGCGACCAGTTGTTCATCTCGCTGCACACCGTGAAAACCCACGCCAGCCACATCAACAGCAAGTTGGGCGTAGAGCGGCGCACTCAGGCCGTGGCGCGGGCCCAGGACCTGGGGCTGCTGCAGTAGTTTGCGGCGTAATCCCCGTCCAGGGGGTGGCTATACGCCTTGTCTGCGCTATAACCAATAGACGTGTGATTTCCTTTGCGACGCCTGCCGCGCCGCACGTCCTGTGGTGGCCCAGAGGGCGGGAAACCTCCGGCGCCCTTCGATCATGAGTTACCAAGGAATGTCTGGGAGCAAGGAATGCGTGAAACCTCCTTCAATCCCGCTCCGGTTGTGCTGATAGTCGATGACCAGACAACCGATGCGCTTATTCTCAGTGAGTCGGTGCGGGACCTGGCACAGGTGTATGTCGCCAGCAGTGGTGAGGAAGCCTTGCGCGTGGCTCGCCAGTTTCGTCCGGATGTGGTTCTGCTGGACATAGAAATGCCCGACATGAGCGGCTTCGAAGTCTGTCGGGCACTCAAGGCCGACCCCAAGCTGTCCGACGCCGCGGTGATTTTCGTCACCTCCCATGCCCAGGCCGACTACGAGCTGCAGGCGTTAGGCTACGGGGGGATCGATTTCATCCAGAAACCCCTCAACCTGCCGGTGGCCAGGGCCCATATCAACGCCCACCTGACCCTGCGCAACGAGGCCAAGCGCCTGGCCAATCATGACGCCCTCACCGGCCTGCCCAACCGCATGCTGCTGCAGGACCGGGCGGAACAGGCGCTGAAAATGGCCCGGCGCAATCACGGTCGGCTGGCGATGCTGTTGCTGGACCTGGACAACTTCAAGGCCATCAACGACTCCATGGGGCATTCGGTCGGTGATCAGATGCTCAAGTACGTGGCCACGCGGTTGTCGCTGATCCTCGGCAGCATGGACACCCTCAGCCGGCAGGGTGGGGACGAGTTCATCATCCTGCTGTCGGAGGTCGACAGTTTCGAGGCGGTGGGCGATTTTGCCGAGCAGGTGCTGACTACCATTTCCAACCCCTTCTCGCTGCAAGGCAACCGCTACGACCTCAGCGCCAGTATCGGCATCGGCGTGTTTCCAGAGGACAGCGAAGACCTGGAGTCGCTCTACCGCCATGCCGACTCCGCGATGTACCAGGCCAAGCAGGCCGGACGCAATCGCTACCAGTTCTTCTCGCCGGCTATCGAGAGCGGCATGCGCGCCCGGCACCTGCTGGAGCGGCACATGCGCGCCGCCATCGACGATGGGGTGTTCGAGGTTTTCTACCAGGCCAAGGTCGATGTCCGCGAGCATCGGGTGGTCGGCATGGAGGCACTGATCCGCTGGCGCGATGGTGGCGGCAATCTGGTTTCGCCCTCGGACTTCATCCCGCTGGCCGAGGAAACCGGGCTGATCATCCCCATCGGCAAATACGTGATGCTCCAGGCGTGCAAGGAGACGCGCAAACTGCACGAGCAGGGTTTTCCGGTTTGCGTCAGCGTCAACATCAGTGCCGTGCAGTTCCGCGAGTCGTCGTTCCTGGGGATGGTCAAGGACATCCTGCTCGATTCCGGGCTCGCCCCGCAGTGGCTGGAGCTGGAAATCACCGAAGGGGTGCTGGCCCGTGACACCGACAACGCCCGCGAAACCCTGATGGCGCTCAAGGCGCTGGGTGTGCACGTGGCCATCGACGATTTCGGCACCGGCTATTCGAGCCTGGCCTACCTCAAGCGTTTTCCCATCGATGTGCTGAAGATCGACCAGAGCTTCGTGCGCGACATGCTCACCGACAAGAGCGACCTGGCCATCGTCGAGGCGATCATCAAGCTGGGCCAGGCACTGGGGCTCGAGCTGGTGGCCGAGGGCGTGGAGACCTGGCAGCAGGCCGAGTTGCTGCTGGAACTGGGATGTCGGGTGATGCAGGGGTACCTGTACTGCCGGCCGGTTCCGTTTGCCCAGATACGTACCCTGCTGGCCTCCTGGTCACAGGCGACATGAGCCGTTGATCGGCACGCCGTCACCGGCACAACCCCACTGCCCGAGGGAGCCTGAGTTGAACCGATTTCATCTGTACGCCCTGAACGGGCGCGCCATCACGCTTCTGGTCATCGGCCTGGTTGCGACTTTCGTGGGTTGTCAGATCCTGCAGAACACCAACGAGCAGCGCGCCCGCGAAGCACTGGCCAACGCGGCCGACAGCGCGGTGGAGGCGGTAGTTGGCCGGCTGCAGAAGTATCAGTACGGGTTGCGCGGGGCGCGGGGCGCCATCGTCGCCAGTGGTGAAGAGAACCTGACGCGCGAGACGTTTCACCGTTACAGCCTCACCCGTGACGTGCCGGTCGAGTTCCCTGGGGCCCGCGGCTTCGGCTTCATCCGGCGGGTACCGGCCCAGGACCTAGAGCAGTTTCTGCAACGGGCGCGCGACGACAGCTCGCCCAGTTTCAGCATTCGCCAGTTCGCTCCCCATGAGGGCGATCTGTATGTGATCCAGTACCTGGAGCCCAACCGCGATCAGGCGGTGGCCATCGGCCTGGATATCGCTTCGCAGCCTGATCGTGCCGAAGCGGCGCGGATGGCCGCGCGTACCGGGGAGGTGCGGCTCACTTCGCCGATCACGCTGGTGCAGGCGGTGGGCAAGCCGAAGCAGTCCTTCCTGATCCTGCTGCCGATCTACAGGAGCGGCATCGTGCCCAAGACCGAGTCGGAGCGGGAGGCGGAAGTCGTCGGCTGGAGCTATGCCCCGCTGATGATCGAGAGTGTCCTGGCTGGCCTGGTGCCGCAAAGCGAGGCGATCAACCTGCGTCTGCGCGATATCACCGGGCCGGGGCCGGCGGTGGAGTTCTACCAGACGGCTCAGGGCGCGGAGGCGGCGACGACAGGATTGCCGAGCCGGACCCTGGAACGCGACATCTACGGGCGCCGCTGGCAGATCGAGCTGCAGGCACTGCCGTTGTTCATCGAGCGCCTGCACCAGGTTTCGCCGCTGGTGGTGTTTGTGCTTGGAACCCTGGCCAGCGTGCTGGTGGCGGCACTGGTGGCCATCGCCGGAGTCAGTTCCCGGCGGCGCCTGCAGGTGCTGTCCGAGCAGCGGCGGCTGGCCCTGATCGTCGAAAGCTCGGCGGATGCGATCATCGGCACGACCCTGGACGGTGTCGTGACCAACTGGAACCGGGGAGCGCGAAAACTGCTCGGCTACACCGCCCAGGAAGCGGTCGGCCAGCCGTTGCTGAAGCTGATCGTGCCGCCCGGGCTGGCGGCGGAAGAGGCCGAGATCCTCAGGCGCATCGCGCTCGGCGAGACGATCGTCAACCTCGACACCGTGCGTCACAGCAAGGACGGGCGCAGTATCAATGTCTCGGCGAATGTCTCGCCGATCTGCGATGAAAGCGGTGCGGTGATCGGTTCCTCGAAGATTCTGCGGGACATCACCGCGCACAAGGCCGCCGAGGCGCGAATTCTCGAACTCAATGCCAATCTGGAAGAGCAGGTGGCCGAGCGGACCTCGGAATTGCGGCGTATCAACCTGTTGTTCAGCAGCGTGCTGCGTTCGGCTTCCAGGGTAGCGATCATCGCCACCGACCTGGAGGGCGTTATCAGCCTCTTCAACGAAGGCGCCGAACAGATGCTCGGTTACCGTGCCACGGAACTGGTGGGCAAGGCCACGCCGACGATCCTGCATCTGGAGCAGGAAATCGCCGAGCGCAGTGCCGAGCTGAGCCGGGAATATGGGCAAGCCATCGAGGGCTTCCGGGTGTTTGCCCACAAGCCGGAGTTCGAGCACTCGGAAATCCGCGAATGGACTTATGTGCACAAGGATGGCAGGCACGTGCCGGTGAACCTGGTGGTGACTTCGCTGCGTGATGAGCAAGGCACGTTGACCGGGTACCTGAGCATCGCGATCGATATCACCGAACGCAAGGTGGCCGAACACCAGCTGGACCTGAGCCTGCAATCGGTGCGGCTGATTCGCGACCAACTGCTGATGGCCGCCGACGTGGCGGAACTGGGTATCTGGACCTGGACCCTGGCCGACGGCACGCTGCAGTGGAACGAGCGGATGTTCGAGTTCTACAGCCAGCCATTGAGCCTGAAGGACAATGGCCTGACTTACGCGCACTGGTACGAACGCGTGCATCCGGATGATGCCGAGGCGGTCGCTGCGCAACTGGCGGCGGCGGTGGCTGGCGAGGGGGTCTACGACCCGGTGTTCCGGGTACTCGCGCCGGATGGCCGGATCCGTATCATCCAGGCCGGTGCGCAGATCGAACGCGATGCCCAGGGGCAGCCGCTCCGGGTGACCGGTATCAATCGGGATATCACCACCCAGCGCGAGCTGGAGGCGCACCTGCTCCAGGCCCGGGACCGCGCCGACAGCGCCAGTGCGGCCAAGTCGTTCTTCCTGGCGAACATGAGCCATGAAATCCGCACGCCGATGAATGCGGTGCTGGGGATGCTGCAACTGGTGCAGCACACCGAGCTCAATGCCCGTCAGCGCGACTATGTGGTCAAGGCCCAGACTGCGGCCAAGTCCTTGCTCGGGCTGCTCAACGACATTCTCGACTACTCCAAGATCGAGGCCGGCAAGCTGCGCCTGGACCTGCACACCTTCGAACTCGAGGCACTGATGCGCGACCTGGCCGTGGTGCTGGCGGGCAACCAGGGCAGCAAGGAGGTCGAGGTGATGTTCGACCTCGATTCCGAGCTGCCGGGCAGCCTGGTCGGCGACAGCATGCGTCTGCAGCAGGTGCTGATCAACCTGGCGGGCAATGCCCTGAAGTTCACCCAGCAGGGCCAGGTGGTGGTCAGCCTCCGCCAGTTGCAGCGCCTGGAGGGCCAGGTAGAACTGCGGGTCGAGGTCTGCGATACCGGCATCGGCATCAGCGCCGAACAGCAGCAGCGGATTTTCGAGGGCTTCACCCAGGCGGAGGCCTCGACCACCCGCCGCTTTGGCGGTACCGGGCTGGGCCTGGTGATCTGCAAGCGCCTGGTCGGCCTGATGGGCGGCGAGTTGCTGGTCGAAAGCGAGGAGGGCAGCGGCAGCCGATTCTGGTTCGACATCACCCTGGACGTGGCCCGCACCGAGCCGCTGCGGTTGTCCTGCCCCGGTGTGGATTCGCAGATGCGCCTGCTGGTGGCCGACGACAACTCCATGGCCTGCGAGCTGCTGCTACGTACCGTGCGCTCCCTGGGCTGGACGGCGGACACGGTGGATGGCGGCACGCGGGCGGTGGAGAGCGTGCGCAATGCCCAGATGCGTGGCGAACCCTACGATGTGGTGCTGATGGATTGGCGCATGCCGGACATGGACGGGCTCAGTGCTGCGCGATTGATCAGCCTGCAGGAACAGAGCGCGCCACCGCCGATGGTGATCATGATCACTGCCTACGGCCGGGAGGTGTTGGCGGATGTGCATCATGAAGGTGATGCCCCCTTCGTCGGCTTCCTCACCAAACCCGTGACGCCCCTGCAGTTGGCCGATGCCGTGCAGCGGGCTTTCAGCAGCAGCGAAGCGGTTCCCGAGGTACGGCCGGGGCCTGTGCGCCAGCGGCGTCTGGCCGGCATGCGCCTGCTGGTGGTGGAGGACAATGCGCTCAATCGCCAGGTCGCCGACGAACTGCTCAGGGGCGAGGGTGCGCAAGTGGTCCTGGCCGAAGGTGGCCTGGAAGGTGTGAGCCAGGTGTTTTGCGCTTCGACTCCTTTCGATGCGGTATTGATGGATATCCAGATGCCGGATATCGACGGTATGGAGGCGACCCGGCGGATTCGCCGGCAGGCCGATTTCGCCTCGCTGCCAATCCTGGCGATGACCGCCAATGCCTCCAGCAGCGATCGTGAGGCCTGTCTGGCGGCAGGGATGAACGACCATGTGAGCAAGCCCATCGACCTGGAGGAACTGGTACTGACCCTGCGTCTCCAGACCGGTCGTGAAGCGTCGCAACCGAAAGTGCTCGAAGCCGCCGGCGGCGCGGCGGACACGGTGCTGGAAGCGCGCCAGTCGATCATGGCCCGCTTTGGCGGCAATCTCGAACTTATCTCTACGGTCCTCTACGGTTTCGGGGCGGAACTGGAGAAGCAACTGTCGCTGCTGCCCACCCATCTGCAGGACCGTGACGGGCCGGCGCTGGCCGCGGTGTTGCATGCGATCAAGGGCAGTTCCGGGACCATGGGGGCCCAGGCCCTGTCACAGCGTGCCGGGGCGCTTGAGCGTGAACTGATGTATGGCGATGCCGCCGCGATTGCCCGGGTGCTCGACGACCCGCAATGGCTGCCGGAACTCAGGCAACTGCTGGCACGCAGCGTCGAGGAGTTGCAGGCGACGTTCGGCAACGGCTATCGGGGCGACTCAGCCCGGGACATGGCCGCCGGGTCGCGTTCTTGAAGCCGGTGGAGGCGACTCCTTATACTTTTCGCAACAGGGTCCCTGGTTCGGCACCTCAATCGCCAGGGGCTTTTTTATGGTCTTTCGAGCCTGTTGCAGGAGCAGCCCATGGACGCCGCAAAACCCGCGCTGATCCGCGAAACCTTCCCCGTCGGCCCGTTGCAGTGCAACTGCACCATCATCGGTGATCCGCTGACGAAAAAAGCCATCGTCGTCGATCCGGGGGGCAACCATGAGTTGATCCTGGCCCGGCTCGATGCCCTGGGCCTGAAGGTGGTCAGCATCATCCACACCCATGCGCACCTGGATCATTTCCTGGCTTCCGGCCAATTGAAGGAAAAAACCGGGGCCACCCTGCATCTGCACAAGGACGACCAGTTCCTCTGGGACAACCTGGAGATGCAGTGCAACCTGTTCGGCGTGCCCTACACGCCGGTACCGTCGCCGGACCGGTGGCTGGCCGATGACGAGGAACTGGCCTGTGGCTGTGGCGTGGCCCTGCATACGCCGGGACATACGCCGGGCTCCATGAGCTTCTGGTTTTCCGAGGCTAGACTGTTGATTGCCGGGGACACGCTGTTTCGCCGTGGCATCGGCCGGACCGACCTGTGGGGTGGAGACCAAGCCACCATCGTCCGTTCGATCAGGCAGCGCCTGTATACGCTGGACGAGGAGGCGACGGTGGTCACCGGTCACGGGCCCGACACCCGGCTGGGCGATGAGATGCGTGAAAACCCTTTTGTGCGCGGTTGAAAGGTTTCATGGAATTTTTGCCGTCGGTCGTGTTCAAACGCCGGCACAGGTCCATCGCCAACGGCCTCTGCACTTTCAATGAGTAGGAGCTAGATCCATGTTCACCTCGCGTCGTTTGATTCTCGTCGCAACCACCGTTGCCATGCTGTCCGGCTGTGCAACGCAAAACCCGTATGACAACCAGGGACAGGTGGAGCAGGGTGGCTCCTCGGGCATGAGCAGAACCGTCAAGTATGGTGGCCTGGGCGCCCTGGCCGGTGCCGTCGCCGGTGCCGCCATCGACCACAACAACCGTGGCAAGGGCGCACTGATCGGTGCCCTGGTCGCTGGCGCGGGTGCCGCCGGCTACGGTTACTACGCCGACCAGCAGGAAAAGAAACTGCGTGAAAGCATGGCCAACACCGGCGTCCAGGTGCAGCGTCAGGGTGACCAGATCAAGCTGATCATGCCGGGCAACATCACCTTCGCCACCAACTCCGATGCCATCGCCAGCAGCTTCTACCAGCCGCTGAACAACCTGGCCAACTCGCTCAAGGAGTTCAACCAGAACCAGATCGAGATCGTCGGCTACACCGACAGCACCGGCAGCCGCCAGCTGAACATGGACCTGTCCCAGCGTCGCGCGCAGAGCGTGGCCAACTACCTGACCTCGCAGGGCGTCAACGGTGCCAACCTGTCGGCCCGTGGTGCCGGCCCGGACAACCCGATTGCCAGCAACGCCGACGTCAATGGCCGGGCGCAGAACCGCCGGGTGGAAGTCAACCTGCGTGCCATTCCTGGCCAGCAGTATGGTCAGCCGCAAGGGCAGTACCAGCAGCAGGGCCAATACCAGCAACAGGGTCAGTACCAGCAGTATCCGCAGGGCCAGCAATACGGTCAGCCGGTGCAGCAGTATCCTTGAGTGCCTGACTGAAGGCCGGATGTGAAATGAAAAAGCCCGCCTGATCACTGATCGGGCGGGCTTTTTCGTGGGGCTGAAGTCGGTTTATTTCTTCAGGCCGTAATGCTCGTCGAGCATGCCGGGCGCATTCGGCGCCTTGGGCGCGTAGTCACGCGGCGGCTCCTGGTTTTCCCGGGGCGGGGTCAGGCGTTCCCGTGGCGCCTGGGGCGCTTCGGAATGCAGGGCGGCCAGCAGGCGTTGGCGGGTCAGTTCGTCAAGGGCCAGGCGGTTGGCGCCCTCGGCGAGATGGTCCTGCACTTCCTGGTAGCTCTGGGTGAGTTTCTTGACCAGGGCAGCGGTGCTGTTGAAGTGGGTGACCACCTCATTCTGATAGGTATCGAAACGTTCCTGGATATCGTCCAGCTGACGCTGCGTGCTGCTGGGAGCGGCACTCGGGACCAGACGGGCGACCAGGAAACCGATGGCGACACCGGCAACCAGGGCAAGAGTCGGCAACAACCAAACTAAGAGCGAGTGTTCCACGAGTCCTTCCTCTATAAACGGCTTTGCTTTACGTTAACGGCTCGGACCTGCGCTGTATACCGCGATCTTCTGGTCGCAAGCTGTCAGGCACAGACTTTTAGCTAGACGAGTCGACCCCTAGAGAGGTCACGGAGTTCATTCCTTGCTTATGCGTGAAACCGCTTTTTTCATCGACGGCCCGGTCGGTCAACTGGAAGCCTTGTACCTGGACAACCCCGAGCCCCGCGGTCTGGCGTTGATCTGCCACCCAAACCCGGTGCAGGGGGGGACCATGCTCAACAAGGTCGTCTCGACCCTGCAACGCACCGCCCGCGATGCCGGGCTGATCACCCTGCGTTTCAACTACCGCGGTGTCGGGGCCAGTGCCGGCAGCCACGATATGGGTAGTGGCGAAGTCGATGATGCCGAGGCCGCCGCACAGTGGTTGCTGGCGAAACATCCGGACCTGCCGCTGACGCTGTTCGGTTTCTCCTTCGGCGGTTTCGTCGCGGCCACCCTCGGCGGTCGTCTGGAAGCCCGTGGCCAGTCGCTCAGGCACCTGTTCATGGTGGCCGCGGCGGTGATGCGTCTGCGTGCCGAGGACCGCCTGCCAGTGGGCTGCCCGCTGACCCTGATCCAGCCGGAAGCCGACGAAGTGATCGATCCACAGGTGGTCTATGACTGGTCCGCTGCGCTGGATCGTCCCCATGAGCTGCTGAAAGTGGCAGAATGCGGACACTTTTTTCATGGCAAGTTGACCGATCTGAAGGATCTGCTTCTGCCGCGCCTCTCGAATTGATAGCAGTCTGACTAAGCGATTACCCATGACGACTCGTACGCGTATCCTCACCGGCATCACCACCACCGGCACGCCGCATCTGGGCAACTACGCCGGCGCCATCCGCCCGGCGATCCTGGCCAGCCGCGACAGCAATGCCGACTCCTTCTATTTCCTGGCCGACTACCACGCGCTGATCAAGTGCGACGACCCGCTGCGCATCCAGCGTTCGCGCCTGGAAATCGCCGCGACCTGGCTGGCCGGTGGACTGGATGTGGACCGCGTGACCTTCTATCGCCAGTCGGACATCCCGGAAATCCCCGAGCTGACCTGGCTGCTGACCTGCGTCGCGGCCAAGGGCCTGCTCAACCGTGCCCACGCCTACAAGGCCTCGGTGGACAAGAACGTCGAGGCGGGCGAGGACCCGGATGCCGGGATCAGCATGGGCCTGTACAGCTACCCGGTGCTGATGGCGGCGGACATCCTGATGTTCAACGCGCACAAGGTGCCGGTCGGTCGCGACCAGATCCAGCACGTGGAAATGGCCCGCGACATCGGTCAGCGCTTCAACCACCTGTTCGGCCAGGGCAAGGAGTTCTTCGTCATGCCCGAGGCACTGATCGAGGAAAGCGTGGCGACCCTGCCGGGCCTGGATGGCCGGAAAATGTCCAAGAGTTACGACAACACCATTCCGTTGTTCACCAGTGCCAAGGACATGAAGGACGCCATTTCGCGGATCGTCACCGATTCCCGCGCGCCGGGCGAAGCCAAGGATCCGGACAACTCGCACCTGTTCACCCTGTACCAGGCGTTCGCCACGCTCGACCAGGCTGCCGCTTTCCGCGCCGACCTGCTGGGTGGCCTGGGTTGGGGCGAAGCGAAGAATCGGCTGTTCCAGTTGCTCGATGCCGAACTGGGCGAGAAGCGCGAGCGTTATCACGAGCTGATTTCCCGCCCGGCGGACCTGGAGGACATTCTCCGGGCCGGTGCGCAGAAAGCCCGCAAGGTGGCCACGCCATTCCTCGCGCAACTGCGCGAAGCGGTCGGCCTGCGTTCGTTCGTCAACCCGGTACAGGTGGCCGAGACGAGCAAGAAAAAAGCCGTCAAGGCCGCACGTTTTGTCAGCTTCCGCGAGGACGACAGCTTCCGTTTCCGCCTGCTGGCGGCCGATGGCGAGCAGTTGCTGCTGTCGCGCAATTTTGCCGACGGCAAGACGGCGGGGGCGGTGACCAGGCAACTGCAGTCGGGCCAGCCCCTGGATATCCGCAGCGAGGCTCGCAGCTTCAGCGTGTGGTTGGAAGGCGCCTGTGTCGCCGACAGTCCCGAATTCGCCGACGAAGCGGCCCGTGACGCGGCCATCGAGGCTCTGCGCGTGGCTCTGACGCCGGTTCAGGACTGACCCAGCGTTCGACCCGACCAAGGGCCGATTGCCATTCCTACGGGCCATCGCTAAAGTGACGGCCCGTTTTTGTTACCTCGCTAACGAAATTATGACGCCCCTAGAACGATATCAAGCTGATCTGAAACGTCCCGAGTTCTTTCATGACGCGGCCCAGGAAACGGCTGTGCGCCATTTGCAGCGCCTGTACGACGACCTGGTCGCGGCCTCGCAGAACAAACCGGGCCTGCTCGGCAAGCTGTTCGGCAAGAAAGACCAGGCGCCGGTCAAGGGCCTGTATTTCTGGGGTGGCGTGGGTCGCGGCAAGACCTACCTGGTGGATACCTTCTTCGAAGCGCTGCCCTTCAAGGAAAAGACCCGTACGCACTTCCACCGCTTCATGAAGCGCGTGCACGAGGAAATGAAGACCCTGGGCGGCGAGAAGAACCCGCTGACGATCATCGCCAAGCGCTTCGCCGCCGAGACCCGGGTGATCTGCTTCGATGAATTCTTCGTCTCCGACATCACCGACGCGATGATCCTCGGCACCCTGATGGAAGAGCTGTTCAAGAACGGCGTGACCCTGGTCGCCACCTCGAACATCGTCCCGGACGGCCTGTACAAGGACGGTCTGCAGCGCGCGCGTTTCCTCCCGGCGATCGCCCTGATCAAGCAGAACACCGAGATCGTCAACGTCGACAGCGGTGTCGACTATCGCCTGCGTCACCTCGAACAGGCCGAGCTGTATCACTTCCCGCTCGATGAAGCCGCCCACGAAAGCCTGCGCCAGAGCTTCCGCGCGCTGACGCCGGAATGCACCCAGGCGGTGGAAAACGATGTGCTGATCATCGAGAACCGCGAGATTCGCGCCTTGCGCACCTGTGATGACGTGGCCTGGTTCGACTTCCGCGAACTGTGCGACGGTCCGCGCAGCCAGAACGACTACATCGAGCTGGGCAAGATCTTCCACGCCGTGCTGCTCAGCGGCGTCGAGCAGATGAGCGTCACCACCGACGACATCGCCCGTCGCTTCATCAACATGGTCGACGAGTTCTACGACCGCAACGTCAAGCTGATCATCTCGGCGGAAGTCGAGCTCAAGGATCTCTACACTGGTGGTCGCCTGACCTTCGAATTCCAGCGGACCCTCAGCCGTCTGCTGGAAATGCAGTCCCACGAATTCCTGTCGCGGGCGCACAAGCCCTAGGACAGCGTCCGGGGCGTCGCTCGACGCCCCCTCGACTACAGGTCGAAATGCCCGAGCCAGTCGGGCAACTCCTCCATGCATTGGCAGCCGAGCAGTAGCCACAGCAGTATTCGCGTCTTGCGCGGGCAGAGGGCGCCAGCCATCTGCACTCCGCGCTTGAGCAGATCCATCTCGCTGCCGATGAAGCCATACGATCTGGTCGCCGTCGGGCCCGCCCCTGTGCGTGTTGCCACCACCACCGGGATATGTCGCGCCAGACCAGCGGCAATGTTGGCCCAGTGCTCGCTGACATGGCCGGCGCCGAAGCCGGCGATGACCAGCCCCTCGTAACCCAACCCCGGGAGCTGCTCCAGCAGCAGGGTGTCGGCTGACAGGGTCGCCTCGAGCATGGCGACTCGCTGGTCGAGACGCTGCGGCAGTGGCAGGGTCCTGCGCTCTGCCGGTGGGTGCAGGTAGCGGACGTTGTTCTCGATTATCAGCCCGGCCGGACCGAACAGCGGCGAGCTGAACGCCTCCAGTGCCAGCGCGTCGATCTTGCGTACCCGGGCAGCGGCGTGAACCTGGCCGTTGAGTACCACCTGGACGCCCCGCTTTCGACTCTCGGCAGCCAGCGCCACCAGACCGGCCTGCAGCAGGTTGGCCGGGCCGTCGGCGCCGAGTTGCGAGGACGGGCGCATGGCTCCGGTCAACACCAGTGGCGTATCGAACGGCCAGAGCAGGTCGAGGAAGAATGCGGATTCCTCCAGGGTATCAGTCCCCTGGGTGATCAGTACCCCGCTGGCCCCCTGGGCAACCTGTTCCCGAGCCCAGGCCAGGACATCGAGCAGCCGTTCGAAATCCAGCGAGGCGCTGGCTTGCAGGCACAAGGTTTCGACGATGACCCGGGCGCTTGCGTTGAGTTGCGGGACCTGAGACAGCAGAGTCTGGCCGTCCAGGCTGGGCATGACTCCGCCGTTCGGGCGGGCTGCCTGCATGCTGACAGTGCCGCCGAGGGCAGCGATGGAAAGCAAGGGAAGGGACATGGTGTACTCGCTGGTTGAGGACTGAAAGAACCTGGCCGGCAACCCAAGGGGAGTGCCGGTTCAGGGGAGTGGTCGCAATGGGGCAATTCCGTTGGCGAGCCTGCGAGGATCAAGTCAGGCGCAGCATTACCCCCACCAGCGGGACGATCAGCAGGGTGCTGATGGCCATCGACAACACGTTGCCGATGTACGGGTGCAGGTAAGTGGGCAGACGTCTTGACAGTGCCACGGCCAGGGGCGGTGCAAGCAGGGCACCAAACATCGCACTGGCGAGTACCACCAGGGGACTGCCGCCGTGGCTGAGGACCGCAGCGGGAGCCACCGATACGATCGGTATGTAGGTGGGATACCAGCCGAGTTCGATCCATTGTTGGCGCCAGAGCGTGACGCCAATGACCGAGGACAGTGCCTGAGCTGCAAGTATCGACAGTAGCAGGCCCGAGCCATAGGCCGGCGCGAGCGGGTTCAGCACATAGGCCAGCAGCACGCCGAGCAGCAGGCCGAGACTTGCCCATTCGTTGCCGAAGAACGGTGCTTCGGAGAAGTCCGCCAGCACCCGGCGCATGCCCCAGCCCAAGCCATACTTGTGCGTTTGGGCTGGCTGGGGGGATGCCGATGTTTCGCGGGCTGGCGGCAGAGGCCGTACCAGCATCGGCCAACTCCGGCAGATGAGAAAGGCCAGCACGCTACCCAATGCCATGCCTGACACGTTGCCAATGACCGCGGGCAGTTCCAGTGGCGTGCACAGGAAATTGACCAGTAACAGGCACAGTGGTGTGACCAGCAGCGCGCCCATCACCGCACCGGTAACGGCGATTCTCCAGCCTGCACCGAACAGCAGCACCGTCGCCGCTGGCACTGAGACGAAAGCGGCGAACGTTGGTTGCCAGCCGAAGCGTGGAACAGTCCAGCCCCACAGCAGGTTGCTCAGCAGCAGGCCGAGCAGCGAACTGCTGATCAACCAGGGCCACAGTCCGCTGCCATACGCGATGGCGAAGCCCTGCCAGGACTTGCCCTGGCGGTAGGCCCAGTGGCCGAGGGCGGCGCCGGCCAGCAGCCCCAGTGAAGCCAATTCGTGTTTGTAGAAAGCCACTTCGCTGATATCGCCGACCCACCAGCGCAGCCAGGCGCCCGGCGCTGGCAGGCTGTCCATCATGTGCTGGTAGTCCGGCCATGGCGGCAGGCTGCCCGACAGCATCATCCAGGCAATCAGCAGGCAGGGAATCACCAGGTAGAGCGTGAGCAGGTAGGCAGGCAGGTAGTCACGTTGGTTCTCAAAGGACCGCTTGTTCATGACCGCCTCCTTGTCAGCGTGGTAGGGCAGGATGGCGGGTATAGCCGAGCATGCTGTCATAGAGATCGGCGCGACGGTCACGTGGCAGGTCGTTCAGGCTGTTCCAGATCGGTGCGCTGCGAGCCTGGGAGAGATCGATGTCGGCATACAGGATGACCTCCTCCTCGGCGCTTGCCACTTCGCCAATCGGCCAACCGTTGGTGCCGGCAATCAACGAGCAACCTAGAAAGCGCTCGCCACGGTCACTGCCAATGCGGTTCGCAGCGGCGATGAAGACGTTGTTGACATGTGCGGCGGTGATGGTCAGGTAGGACGCCATGCAGCGGCCGCTTTGGTCGAACAGTGGAGGTGGGGTCCAGACCCAGTTGTTCAGGCTGCAGATGATGTCTGCGCCCTGTTGGCCAAGTAGCCGCGGGACTTCGGGGAACCAGATGTCCCAGCAGATCAGCAGGCCGATGCGCCCGATAGGGGTATCGAACACCGGGAAGCCAAGATCACCGGGAGTGAACCAGAGCTTCTCGGCGTTCCATAGGTGCGCCTTGCGGTATTTGCCGATGAATCCTTGCGGGCCGATCAGTACCGCCGAGTCGAACAGTTGTATGCCATCACGCTCGGCAAGACCCGCGACCAGATAGACCTGGTGCTTGCAGGCCAGGTCGATCCAGGCCTGTACGCTGTCTCCGGCCGGAATCTCCTCGGCGTGGGCGAAAGCTTCCTCGCGGTCGCGGAACATGTAGCCGGTGTTGGCCAGTTCTGGCAGCACGATGAGATTGGCTCCGGCGCTCGCCGCCTGGGTTGCAAGCTCGAGAGTGCGCTGCAGGTTGTGCTTGCGTCGGGTGATACCGACTTGGGGGTCGAACTGTACGACGGCAATGCGGGCGGGGCTGATGGCGTGTCTGGAGTCATTCATTTGATGTGCTCTCATTCTTATTACCCAATCCGATTGAATTGGTGGGTTTATGAGATGCCATCAAACGAAATTTATCTGTCGGCTTTTTCCTCTGAGTTCTGCGGGGTATTTCCTGATGTCGGCGAGGTATTTTGAACGTTCCCAGGCGTTTTCGGGCGGCTGGCGTAGATGGGGTAATCATTCAATCTGAACCCGCCGTTGAAACGGGCTCCAATCCTGTCGCAGAGGTGGATGACGGTGTCCACCGCTCCGCGCAGGCAGGGTTCGGTCCAGCCGGCGTCGACGCAGAACGACTCCCCGCAGAGGTAAAGGCCACTGCCGGCCGAGTAGTTGCGGTTGTAGCTCATCAGGTCGATGACATCGTAGTAGGTCCCGGGGCGATACAGCCGTGCCGCGCCGAGAGCGTTGCGATCAGTGATCCAGCGATGGACCCGGGCCTTGTCGGCATCGATGTAGGGAGAAATACGTCGGTTGATATTGCTGGCGCGCAGCAGGATCCGGTCCAGCTCGGCGATGCACTTGGCGACCAGTTCCCGGTCGCTGAATATCGCCAGCTTGGTCGCATCGTCCTCCCAGGTGTAGCTCAGCAGAATGCAGTCGTTGGGGTAGCTCTCGTTGTAGCGGTAGGTGTAGACGTCGTGAATCAGGCTGTCCGTGACCATCGCCTGGGGAATGCCATGGGCGTCGCTGAAGAAGCGCTTCTGCAAGGGCGCGAATACCTTGCAACTGGTTTCCCAGTGCGCTGTCTGGTAGGCGTTGCGGATTTGAAATGGCAGCATCTGCTCGGTGAAGCCAACGAGCTGGATCGTGGTTTCGATCAGCCAGGATGGCAGGGTGAGTACAACCGAGTCGAAGTCTTCGTGGCAGGACAGGCGTCGCTGTGGGTCGCTCCATTGCCGTTCGTAGTGCACGCGGATCTTCTGGTTGGTCAGTTTGCTCAGGCCCGTGACCCTGGATTGGCTGGAGAATCCCGCTCCGCGTTGTTTGCAATGGTCGAAAAAGGAACTGCCTGGCTTGTCGATATCCAGGAACAGCATGCACTCGTCCAGCGCTGCAACTCCCAGGTATCGGGGGCCATCGAAAGCCAGCCCGTGGGAGTCGAGCAGTTCGTACTGGTGCAGATGAGGTGCTGGTAGAGGCTTGCCTCGATCGTCGACGCGACCGTGGATCAGTTGCAACTGGTCGCTGAACCCGAAGAGTGCGGTTCGTATCGGATACAGGCAGCACGCGTCGTAAAATGCTCCCCAACTGCCGTCGCCGATACCGATCGCGTAGAAGATCGCCGATTCCTCTGCGTTCATACCCACCCCGCCGAAGTCACCGGGGTTGGATGGATTCCAGTTCTCCAGCGGTGCCAGAGCCAGCAGACTGCGAAACGACAGGCTTTCATAACGCTGGGCGATGGCTGCCCAAAGGCTTTCCCAACCCGGGCCGGCATAGTGTGTCTGTATCTGCTTGTCCAGGCGTGCAACGAAGGCCCTCCATTTGCCATATACCCGCTGCAGCGATTCACCGGGTGGCGGCGTTTGCTCGTCATGGTTGTTCCAGATGAGCATCTGTGGAGTGGTTTGCGTGTCCAGCAGGCCGTCGCGCAGGAAAATCCCGGTGCCGTTCACATGGGCGCTGCCGGGGTTGGCAAAGTCGGAAATCTTCAACTGGAACAGCTTCGTGTAGTAGGCCTGCAGGGATCGCCCTTCGAGTGGCGGTTCACCGCGTCGATTGAAGAAGGGCAGGCGCATGGCGCCCATTTCGAAGGGGGTGGAGCCGGCGCCGGCGGGCAGGCTTCGGTCCACCACTGTCAGATGGCGCCCACCGACCCGGCTCGATTGTTCGAACAGGGTTATGTCGCGCAAGCCGCAGCGCAGCAACTCCCTGGCCGTGGTCAGCCCGGTTATCCCGGCGCCAACGATGGCGACCTTGTGATTGATACCGCTGGCATCGGCAATGCCGCCGGGTTGTTCAACCAGTTTTCGATAGTCGAAACACAAGTCGGGTGGGTTGGGGAAAGGGGGGCGCCAACGATTGTTGTCCGGTTGAGGCGTACCGTGTATGGGTGTTGCGGGCGATTCGGACGGCATCCTTGAAATTCCTTGTCATTGGCCGTTGGGAGAGGGTTGCCGAACGAGTCTGGAGTTTCGAGGTGGGGACTGCGCGGTATTCTGGTATGGAGGTTCAGGGCGCTCCTGCCTATGCAGTCGGACAGCAGCGCCGTGGTTCAGGCCGCCTGCTGGAACTGTTGTCGATACTGGTTCGGTGACAGTTCGGTGTGCTGGCGGAACAGTCGCGCAAAGAAACTGGCATCGTCGTAGCCGACCTCGTAGCTGATGGTCTTGATGCTCTTGCGGGTGCCGGACAACAGGCCCTTGGCGGTCTCGATGCGCAGGCGCTGCAGGTAGTGCAGCGGCTTGTCGCCGGTGGCGGTCTGGAAGCGGCGCATGAAGTTGCGGATGCTCATGCCGTGGTCGCGGGCCACATCCTCGAAGCGGAACTTGTCGGCGAAGTGTTCTTCGAGCCACTGCTGGATCTGCAGGATGATCACGTCCTGGTGCAGCTTCTGGCCGCCGAAGCCGATGCGTCCCGGCGCGTAGCTGCGCTGCACTTCGTAGAGAATGTCGCGGGCCACGGCCTGGGCGATGTTGGCCCCGCAGAATCGCTCGATCAGGTAGATGTAGAGGTCGCAGGCCGAGGTGGTGCCGCCGGCGCAGTACAGGTTGTCGGCGTCGGTCAGGTGCTTGTCCTGGTTCAGGTGGACGTTGGGGAAGCGTTCACTGAAGGTGTTGAAGAAGCGCCAGTAGGTGGTGGCCTCCTTGCCGTCGAGCAGGCCGGCTTCGGCCAGCCAGAAGACCCCGGTCGCCTCGCCGCAGAGCACGGCGCCACGGGCGTGCTGTTCGCGCAGCCAGGGCAGGACCTGCGGGTAGCGTTGGCAGAGGTTGTCGAAGTCGTCCCAGAACGCCGGCAGGATGATCACATCGGTATCGGTCAGGCCGCCGTCCACCGGCATGATCACGTCGCTGAAGCTGCCCACGGGGTTGCCGTCCGGGCTGACCAGGCGTGTCTCGAAGGCGGGTGTGAGCCCCTGGCCGAGCTGCTTGCCATGGCGCAGGCTGGCGAGATGGAAGAAGTCCTTGGCTTGCATGAGGGTCGAGGCGAAGACCCGGTCGGTAGCCAGGATGCTGACGCGCCGCAAGGACGTCGAGGAAGTGTTAGCCATGATTCGATTATTCTTATAAGGGATAGTGGTCAACAAACGGCTGGATCGTCTTATTTTTTGTCGCATGTGTCCAGTGGTTCGAGGTAAAACGCTGGCATAGGCTCACTGGGCCACTCCCGGCTTCAGTGTGTCTGCAAGGTGCCCGCATGATTCCCAGAACCCTGTTCAGTTCCGAGCACGAGCTATTCCGCGGCAGCGTACGCAAGTTCCTCGAGCAGGAGGCGTTGCCCTTTCATGCCCAGTGGGAAAAGCGTGGTTATGTCGATCGCGAGCTGTGGCGCAAGGCGGGGCAGGCGGGGATGCTCTGCTCCCATCTGCCGGAGGCCTACGGCGGCATGGCGGCGGACTTTCTCTACAGCGCGGTGGTGATCGAGGAGATCAGCCGGCTGGGCCTGAGCGGCATCGGCTTCTCGCTGCATTCGGACATCGTCGCGCCGTACATCCTGCATTACGGCAGTGAAGCGCTGAAGCTCAAGTACCTGCCGCGCCTGGTCAGTGGCGAAATGGTCACGGCCATCGCGATGACCGAGCCGGGGGCCGGTTCCGATCTGCAGGGGGTCAAGACCACGGCGGTGCTCGATGGCGACGAGTATGTCCTCAATGGTTCGAAGACCTTCATCACCAATGGCTTTCTCGCCGACCTGGTGATCGTGGTCGCCAAGACCGATCCGAAGGCCGGGGCCAAGGGCACCAGCCTGTTTCTGGTCGAGGCCGATACGCCGGGCTTTGCCAAGGGCAAGCGGCTGGAGAAGGTCGGGATGAAGGCCCAGGACACCTCGGAGCTGTTCTTCCAGGATGTCCGCGTGCCGAAGGAGAACCTGCTGGGACAGGCCGGCATGGGCTTCGCCTACCTGATGCAGGAACTGCCCCAGGAGCGCCTGACCGTGGCGGTGGGCGCGCTGGCGTCGGCCGAGGCGGCGTTGCAGTGGACGCTGGACTACACCCGCGAACGCAAGGCCTTCGGCAAGGCGATCGCCGACTTCCAGAACACCCGCTTCAAGCTGGCGGAGATGGCCACCGAGATCCAGATCGGCCGGGTGTTCGTCGACCGCTGCCTGGAGTTGCATCTGGAGGGCAGGCTTGATGTGCCGACCGCGGCGATGGCCAAGTACTCGGGCACGGACCTGCAGTGCAAGGTGCTCGACGAGTGCGTTCAACTGCATGGTGGCTACGGTTTCATGTGGGAATACCCGGTGGCCCGGGCCTGGGCGGATGCGCGGGTGCAGCGGATCTATGCGGGGACCAACGAGATCATGAAGGAGATCATTGCGCGGTCGCTGTGAGGGCGGGAGCTGAGGCAGCGCAGCCCGGGATGGCCCGTTCGCGGATGAGTCCGGCTCCCACAGTTTTTCGGCGCTCACGGAACCTGTGATCTACGCGACGCCGTGTGGGGGCCAACGGTCTTCAGCTTACTGCCGATAAGCTGCAGAACCTGGCTGATATGCGTCGCGCTTCCTGGGAGCCGGATTCATCCGCGAACAGGATCTCATGGCAGACCCTGTTCCCGGTTTACGGCGCCGGGTTCGGCTGATCCTTGTGGATCGCCTCGATCCCCGCCAGCACTTCCTCCGACAGCTTCAGTTCGGCACTGGCAATGTTGCTGTCCAGCTGTTCCAGGGTCGTGGCGCCAATGATGTTGCTGGTCACGAACGGCTGCCCGGTGACGAACGCCAGGGCCATCTGTGCCGGGTCCAGGCCATGTTCGCGGGCCAGGGCGACGTAGCGGCTGCAGGCGGCTTCCGATTGCGGGTTGAAGTAGCGGCTGCAGGCGGCTTCCGATTGCGGGTTGAAGTAGCGGCTGAAGCGGCTGTAGAGGCTCAGGCGGGCCTTTTCCGGGCGCGCACCACCTTCGTACTTACCCGAGAGGAAGCCGAACGCCATCGGCGAATAGGCCAGCAGGCCGCATTGCTCGCGCAGGGCGACTTCCGCCAGACCGACCTCGAAACTGCGGTTGAGCAGGTTGTAGGGGTTCTGGATCGACACCGCCCGCGGCCAGCCGCGGCGCTCGGCTTCGAGCAGGAATTTCATGGTGCCCCATGGCGTTTCGTTGGACAGGCCGATGTGGCGGATCTTGCCGGCCTTGACCTGCTCGTCCAGCGCTTCGAGGATCTCCTCGATCGGCGTGAAGGCCTCGTCGGCCTTGTGCTTGTAGCCCAACTGCCCGAAGAAATTGGTGCTGCGCTCCGGCCAGTGCAGTTGGTAGAGGTCGATCCAGTCGGTCTGCAGGCGCTTGAGGCTGGCATCCAGGGCTTCGACGATATGCCGGCGGTTGTGCTTGAGGTTGCCGTCGCGAATATAGCCGATGCCGTTGCCGGGGCCGGCGATCTTGCTCGCCAGGACCCACTGGTCGCGATCGCCACGCTGCTTGAACCAGTTGCCGATGATGCGTTCGGTGCTGGCATAGGTTTCGGCCCTGGGCGGCACCGGGTACATCTCGGCGGTGTCCATGAAGTTGATGCCGGCGGCCTTGGCGCGCTCGATCTGGGCAAAGGCTTCGGACTCGGTGTTCTGCTCGCCCCAGGTCATGGTCCCCAGGCAAATTGCGCTCACGTTCAGGTCGGTTCGGCCTAGCTGACGGTATTCCATTGGCTGCTCCCGTGGGAAAACACCCATAAAAGCAGGTTGAATTTTTTTTGGCAATCTGGATAATTGCGCACCTCTTTATGCAGTGGAAGTGATGCGCCGCCGCCAAAGAATCTTGCCGTTGAACGGACGCGCCGACCCGAGCCCCCGATAGCGTCTGTATCCGGCTGCCTTTGACCTTGTCAAAGTACGCACTATTCAGTAAGATCCGCCGTCTTATTTACAGGCGGCCCCTGAGGCTATAAAGAATGAAAACTTTTACTGCTAAACCGGAAACAGTTAAGCGCGACTGGTTTGTCGTCGACGCTGCTGGTCAGACCCTGGGTCGTCTGGCCACCGAAATCGCGAGCCGTCTGCGTGGCAAGCACAAAGCCGAATACACCCCGCACGTCGATACCGGTGACTACATCGTCGTCATCAACGCCGAGCAGGTTCGTGTGACCGGTGCTAAAACCTCCGACAAGATGTACTACTCCCACTCCGGTTTCCCGGGCGGCATCAAGTCGATCAACTTCGAAAAGCTGATCGCAAAGGCCCCTGAGCGCGTGATCGAGACCGCGGTAAAAGGCATGCTGCCTAAGAACCCGCTGGGTCGCGACATGTACCGTAAGCTGAAAGTCTATGCGGGCGCTGTACACCCTCATACTGCTCAGCAGCCCCAAGAACTGAAGATTTAACGGAATAGTTCATTATGTCGGCGACTCAAAACTACGGCACTGGCCGTCGCAAGACCGCAACCGCACGCGTTTTCCTGCGTCCAGGTACCGGTAACATCTCCATCAACAACCGCTCCCTGGACACGTTCTTCGGTCGCGAAACTGCCCGCATGGTAGTTCGTCAGCCGCTGGAACTGACCGAGACCGTCGAGAAGTTCGACGTCTACGTCACCGTCATCGGTGGCGGCGTGAGTGGCCAGGCTGGCGCAATCCGCCACGGCATCACTCGTGCCCTGATGGATTACGACGAAACCCTGCGCAGCACCCTGCGTAAAGCTGGTTACGTTACCCGCGACGCTCGTGAAGTTGAGCGTAAGAAAGTGGGTCTGCGTAAAGCGCGTAAGCGTCCGCAGTACTCGAAGCGTTAATTCGCTACCCGCTTCAAAAGAAGCCCGGTTCCCATGTGGAACCGGGCTTTTTTTATGGGCGAAATATTTGCTGTGACAACTTGCCACATCCGTAGACCCCCTATACTACAAGGCCTGGGGCACTGTGTGCCGGGTAATTACCTTGTCAGAGGTGGGGCTTTTCATTACCATTCGGCAAAATTTTTATAACGATAGATTTTTACTTAGACGCCTGATTTAACAGGCCACAAAGCTGATGGGAGAGGACTGAATGAGCAATGACGGCGTGAATGCAGGCCGGCGTCGCTTTCTCGTAGCAGCCACATCCGTGGTAGGAGCTGCAGGAGCGGTAGGGGCTGCGGTCCCGTTCGTGGGGTCATGGTTTCCCAGTGCCAAGGCGAAAGCCGCCGGTGCACCGGTGAAAGTGAATATCGCCAAGATCGACCCGGGGCAGCAGATGATTGCCGAGTGGCGTGGCCAGCCGGTCTTCATCGTTCGCCGCACCGAAGAGATCCTGGGGAATCTGACGAAGATCGAGGGGCAGCTCTCCGATCCAACCTCCAAGAACTCGGTACAACCCCCCTACGTCGATCCGAAGACGCGTTCGATCAAGCCGGAAGTCCTGCTGCTGATCGGTATCTGCACCCACCTGGGTTGCTCTCCCACCTTCCGTCCGGAAGTGGCGCCCGCCGACCTCGGCAAGGACTGGGTAGGCGGCTATTTCTGCCCTTGCCACGGTTCCCACTACGATCTCGCCGGTCGTGTCTACAAGGCCCAGCCCGCGCCTTTGAACCTGCCGGTTCCGCCGCATTCCTATGAGTCCGACACGATCATTGTCGTTGGCGTCGATCAGGAGAAAGCGTGATGAGCAAGTTCATGGATTGGGTTGATGCGCGCTTCCCCGCCACCAAGATGTGGGAAGACCATCTCAGCAAGTACTACGCACCGAAAAACTTCAACTTCCTCTACTTCTTCGGCTCCCTGGCGCTGCTGGTGCTGGTCAACCAGATCGTCACCGGTGTCTGGCTGACGATGAGCTACACCCCTTCGGCGGAAGAGGCCTTCGCCTCCGTCGAATACATCATGCGTGATGTCGAGTACGGCGCGATCCTGCGTCTGCTGCACTCCACCGGCGCTTCGGCGTTCTTCATCGTGGTCTATCTGCACATGTTCCGTGGCCTGCTCTACGGTTCGTACCAGAAGCCGCGCGAGCTGGTCTGGCTGTTCGGCATGCTGATCTACCTGGCGCTGATGGCCGAGGCCTTCATGGGCTACCTGCTGCCGTGGGGGCAGATGTCCTACTGGGGCGCGCAGGTGATCATCTCGCTGTTCGGCGCGATCCCGGTCATCGGTAACGACCTGACCCAGTGGATCCGCGGTGACTACCTGATTTCCGGGATCACCCTGAACCGCTTCTTCGCCCTGCATGTGGTGGCCCTGCCGATCGTGATTCTCGGCCTGGTGGTGCTGCACATCCTGGCGCTGCACGAAGTGGGATCGAACAACCCCGATGGTGTCGACATCAAGAAGAAAAAGGACGAAAACGGCGTACCGCTGGACGGCATTCCGTTCCACCCGTACTACACCGTGAAAGACATCGTCGGCGTGGTGGTGTTCCTGTTCGTCTTCTGTTCCGTAGTGTTCTTCTTCCCGGAAATGGGCGGTTATTTCCTGGAAAAACCGAACTTTGAGGTGGCCAACGCCTTCAAGACGCCGGAGCACATCGCCCCTGTCTGGTACTTCACACCGTTCTACGCGATCCTGCGGGCGGTGCCGGACAAGCTCATGGGGGTTCTCGCCATGGGCGCCTCGATTGCCCTGCTGTTCGTGCTGCCGTGGCTGGATCGCAGTCCGGTCAAGTCGATGCGCTACAAGGGCTGGCTGAGCCGGATCTGGCTGGTGATCTTCTGTGTGTCCTTCCTGATCCTTGGCTGGCTGGGCGTCATGGCGCCGACGCCGGAGCGTACGCTGCTGTCGCAGGTGTGCACCGTGCTGTATTTCGCCTACTTCATTCTGATGCCGTTCTATACCCGGCTCGAGAAGACCAAACCGGTTCCGGAAAGGGTGACTGGCTGATGAAAAAACTATTTGCTGTTTTGCTGCTCGCGGCCCTGCCGGTTCTGTCCTTCGCTGCCGAGCATGGTGGTCCCGAGCTTGAAAAGGTCGACATCGACGTTTCCGACAAGGCGGCCATGCAGGATGGTGCGCGGACCTTCGCCAACTACTGCATGGGTTGCCACAGTGCCAAGTTCCAGCGTTACGAGCGGGTCGCGGATGACCTGGGCATTCCCCATGACCTGATGCTCAAGAACCTGGTGTTCACCGGCGCCAAGATCGGCGACCACATGAACATCGGCATGCAGCCGGCGGATGCCAAGGCCTGGTTCGGTGCGGCTCCGCCCGACCTGACCCTGGTGGCGCGGGTGCGTGGTACCGACTGGCTGTACGGTTACCTGCGTTCTTTCTACGAGGATCCGGCACGTCCATGGGGCGTGAACAACAAGGTCTTCCCGAACGTCGGCATGCCGAACGTGCTGGTGGGCCTGCAGGGTCGTCAGGTCGTCGGTTGCAAGCAGGTGCAAATCGTCGAAAATGGCAAGAAGCAGTATGATCCGCTGACCGGCACGCCGTTGACTCATGAAGCGTGCGACCAACTGACCATCGTGCCGAAAACCGGTGCCTTGACGGAAGAGCAGTTCGACGAGAAGGTCAAGAACCTGGTGACCTTCCTGGCCTACTCGGCCAACCCGGTGAAGCTGCAGCATCAGCGCATCGGTACTTACGTTCTGCTGTACCTGGCCTTCCTCTTCGTATTCGCTTATCTGCTCAAGCGCGAATACTGGAAGGATGTGCACTGATAACGTTGTAATATAGCTGTCAGTCAATCGTGCGCGCCCAAGGGTGCCTCTGAGACGTAACGAGCTGGTATGGAGGAGGCGGAGCCGAAAAGGCTTTGCCGGCCGTCTTCTCCACTCGTTACGGGAGGCTTCCCTTGGGCGCGCTCGTTTTTGCGTTTCGACCATTTCAAACAAGCGAGGAGGACCGCCATGGGCGTGACCAATCGGTTGGCCTGTTACTCCGACCCCGCCGACCACTATTCCCACCGAGTGCGTATTGTGTTGGCGGAAAAGGGTGTCAGTGCCGAGATCATCAGTGTCGAGGCGGGACGTCAGCCAGCGAAGCTGACTGAAGTGAACCCTTACGGCAGCCTGCCCACCCTGGTCGATCGTGACCTGGCGTTGTGGGAGTCGACTGTGGTGATGGAATACCTGGATGAGCGTTACCCGCATCCACCGCTGCTGCCGGTTTATCCCGTGGCGCGGGCCAACAGCCGGCTGCTGATGCATCGCATCCAGCGTGACTGGTGCGGGCTGGTTGACCTGATCCTGGACTCACGGACCAAGGAGCCGGCGCGTGTGCAGGCGCGCAAGGAACTGCGCGAGAGCCTCACCGGGGTATCTCCGTTGTTCGCCGACAAGCCTTTCTTCCTGAGTGAGGAGCAAAGTCTGGTCGATTGCTGTCTATTACCGATACTCTGGCGTTTGCCAATTCTGGGTATTGAACTGCCGCGGCAAGCCAAGCCGCTGCTCGATTATATGGAGCGCCAGTTTGCGCGTGAGGCTTTCCAGGCAAGCCTGTCTGGTGTCGAACGCGATATGCGCCAAGGAGCTGCTTAATGAACTCCAGCCGTCCTTATTTGGTTCGTGCCCTGTACGAATGGATAGTGGATAACGATTGTACGCCGCACATCCTGGTCAATTCCGAGGCCCCCTCGGTCCAGGTGCCGCAAGGTTTTGCCAGCGACGGGCAGATCGTCCTGAATATTTCTCCAAGTGCCGTGCGTCACCTGCACATGGATAACGAAGCGGTCAGTTTCGAGGGGCGTTTCGGTGGTGTGGCCCATACGCTGTATGTGCCCATTGGCGCGATTCTCGGGATCTATGCCCGGGAAAACGGCCAGGGCATGGTCTTCGATCTCGAGTCGCCACTGGAAGACGACGACAATGAAGTCGAGCCGGATGACGATGGGCCGGAGCCGCCGCGTCCGAGTGGGCGTCCTAGCCTGAAGGTGGTGAAGTAACAGCAGCGGATGGGCATGAAAAAGCCCCTGTCATCTTTCGGTGACAGGGGCTTTTTCGTGTGTGGGGTCAAGGCCCTCAGTCGATGTACTCGAACAGTTTGACGATCTTCTGCACGCCACCGACGCCTTGTACCAGGTTGGTTGCGCGTGCGGCTTCCTGCTGGGTGACCAGGCCCATCAGGTAGACGATACCGTTCTCGGTGATCACCTTGATGCGCGAGCCGGGGATGGTGTTGTCAGTCAGCATCTGGGTCTTGATCTTGCTGGTCAGCCAGGTGTCGTTGCTGCGTGCGGCGAACGAGGAGGGCTGCAGGATCTGCAGTTCGTTGTTGACCTTCTTCACGCGCTGGACGCTCGACGCAGCCTGTTCGGCCTTGGCCTTGAGGTCTTCGCGTGGCGTCTGGCCGGCGAGCAGGACGATGCCGTTGTAGCTGCTCACGACGATGTGCGAGGCAGCGTCCAGATCCGGGTCGGCCTTGGCGACGTTGACCGCGACCTTGGTTTCGATCACCGAGTCGTCGATCTTGCTGCCCAGGGTGCGGGTGCCCTGGTCGTCATTGATCGGACCATCGCGGGTTGCGGTCAGCACCGAGCTGCAGCCACTGAGGCCCAGGCACAGAGTCAAAGCCAGCAGGCTAAGGCGATTAACGGTCATTCTTCACTCCCGAACAGTTGGCTGTCGATCAGATCGCACAGGCAGTGGATCGCCAGCAAGTGGACTTCCTGGATACGTGCGGTGACATGGCTGGGAACGCGGATCTCCACGTCCTCGGGCAACAGCAGCGAGGCCATGCCGCCACCATCACGTCCCGTCAAGGCTACGACAACCATTTCGCGATCATGTGCGGCCTGGATTGCCTGAATAATGTTGGCCGAGTTGCCGCTGGTGGAAATGGCCAGCAAAACATCGCCAGGCTGGCCGAGGGCGCGGATCTGTTTGGAGAAGACTTCGTTGTAGCTGTAGTCGTTGGCGATCGAGGTGATGGTCGAGCTGTCGGTGGTCAGGGCGATGGCCGGCAGGCTCGGTCGTTCGCGTTCGAAGCGGTTGAGCAGTTCCGAGGAAAAATGCTGGGCGTCGCCCGCCGAGCCACCATTGCCGCAGGAGAGCATTTTGCCTTCGTTGAGCAGGGCATTGACCATGATCTGGCTGGCTTGCTCGATGTGAGGTGCAAGAACGTCCATCGCCTGTTGCTTGGTGTCGATACTGGCCTGGAAAAGCTGGCGAATTCGGGATTGCATGTCCATCAATGTAGGTGACCTTAAGTGGGGCGGTTGCCTGGCTCGAATACTGCCCGGATGGTTCCGGAGCCGTTCGGCGCAAGTCGTGTGCGGCCCGTAAAGCAAAGAGCAAAATCGGTGAATGAAAGTAACCGGGTCGACAGTCGGGTTCAGCTGTCGAAGGCATTCCGTAGCCAGTTCAATCGGGGTGCCATGTCGAGGGCGCCTTCTATGGCAACCACGTCGAAACGGCAGGGGCTGCTGGACCAGCGCGATTCGCGTTGCAGGAAATACTGCGCCGCGAATATTAACTTCTTGCGCTTGCGGGCATCGATACTGCCCGCGGCACCACCCCATTGGGTGTTTTTTCTATAACGAACTTCGACGAATACTACTGTATCGCCGTCGAGCATGACCAGATCAAGCTCGCCGCGTTTACATGACCAGTTCTGCGCCAGCAGGCGCAGTCCCTGTCGTTCGAGATGCCGGAGCGCGAGGCTCTCGGCATCCTTGCCGCTTTCCAGGTGTGAGCCTTGCGGCATCAGCGTGAGGTATCCGGCAGGCGCTGGACCTGACCGCTGACGAACTGTGCCCAGGGCAGTTGGCGCTCGACCCGCTGACCCTGGTCCATGCTCAGGCTGCCGGAGAGGCCCTCGATGCGGCTGTCTGGCAGTGCCTTGAGCTGGCCCAGGCGTGGCGCCAGGCGAAAGGCGTCGACACCCATGGCGTACAGGCGGCCCAGGCTGCCGGCGGCTTGTGGCCATTGCGCGGTCACCTGCTTGCGCAGCGGATCGTTGGCGTCCAGCAGCCACGGGGTTTCGCAGAAGCGAATGCCGTTCATGTCGTTGTACTGGTTGATGTCGCCGGTTGCACTGAACAGGTGGGAGGTGCCGTACACCGGTACGTCACCGGCGTACTGGAAGTTCAGGGTCGGTTTGATCTGCTGGGCCTGCTGCGGTGTGGCGGCAAGGAAGATGAACTCGATGTCCTGGCGACGCGAAGGTTGGGCGACAACCTGGCCACCCACGGTGCTTTGCAGGCTCTTGGCGCGACCTTCGCTCTGACGCAACTGGAACAGGTCGGCGATCTGTTGGGCCAGGGCTACCGGCTGGTCGACACGCTCGACACCGATCACGGTGCCGCCGTTGGCTTCCCAGTCCTGGCGGAAGGCCTTGAGTACGCGGTCGCCCCATTCACCTTTCGGCACCATGGCGGCAGCGCGGTGCAGGCCGTCGGCACGGGCGCGACGCGAAACTTCGCGGGCTTCGTCTTCGGCGGCGAGGCCGAACTGGAACAGTTGCGGCGGATTCTGCGCGCTTTCGCTGTAGTTCAGCGCCAGGGTGGTGATCGGCAGTTGCGTACGAGCGCTGAGCTGCTTCACCAGGGGTTTTTCCAGCGGTCCGACGACCAGTTGCACGCCGGCGGCCTGGGCCTTGCGATAGAAATCGTCGAGGGAGGTCAGGCGCGAGCTGTCGTAGAACTCGATGGCCGGTGGCTTCTGTCCGGCTTGCTGGGCCTGGTACTGGGCCGCCATGAAACCCTCGCGCAGAGCCTTGCCGACCGAGGCCAGCTGGCCTTCGTTAGGCAGCAGCAGGGCGATCTTGTTCAGCGGCTGGCTGGCCAGTTCCTTGAGTTTCACCAGCGCCTGCGGCAGTTGCTGGGCTGCCGGGTGCTTGGGGTTCTGTGCCCGCCAGGTGTCGATCGCCGCCTGTTGCTGTTCCAGCGTGCCGGAAGTCTTCACCGCCAGGGCCAGGCCGAGCCAGCCGCTGAGGTCGTCGTTACCGCTGGGTTGCAACTGATCGGTCGGCAGTGCGGCGATCAGTGCCCAGATCGCTTCGTGGTTGGCGCGAGCGGCATCGCCACTGAGCAGCGGGGCGATGAAGATGCGCTCGCGAGCGGCTGCCAGGGTCTGGCCGTCGGCTTCGAGGGCGCGGGCGCGAACGGTCTGGGTGCGGATCTGCTGGTCCACCGGCAATTCACCCAGGTGCTCCAGGCTCGGGTGGCTCAGGGCGGTGAGGGCCGCCTTCGGCTGATTGCGGGTCATCGCCAGTTCGGCGGCCAGTGTGCTGGCGAAAACCTGTTGGCCCGGCTTGAGCTGGTCCAGCTGCACCTGGGCAAGGATCTGCGCGGCGCGACCGGTGTCCTTCTGGCGGTAGGCCAGGTCCGCGGCGGTCAGGCGCAGCAGGGCGGCCTTGTCCGGTGTCTTGCTGGCGGAGGCCTGTTCGAGCAGTTGCTCGATGCTGGCGTCCGGGGTCCGTGGGAGTTCGCCAAGGCTGGAAGAGGGCGAGCTGGCGCAGGCCGCCAGCAAGGCAGCGAGGCAGAGGGCAGAGAACAGCCGCAGGCAAGCGATCATGTAAGTGTTCCTGATACTCGATCAAATTAGCGTGGAATTGTACCCAAGCACTGGCCGGGGCGCGATGTCGCTGGCGTGAAACCGTCAATTTTGGTCGTACAAGGCGTGTCAGAGACCCGGCTCTTTGCGCCTGGGCGGGGTCATCGCGCCGTCGTGGAGCATATCGGCAGGGCTTCTACGCGCTACAATGGGTTTTTCGTTCTTCTTGAGGTGTGCGCTTTGACTGCTCCAGGTGCTTTGAATTCCGCGATGGGCTCGCTTTATGTGGTGGCGACGCCCATCGGCAACCTGGATGACATCAGTGCGCGAGCGATGAAGGTGCTGCGCGAGGTGGCGCTGATCGCGGCGGAGGACACCCGGCATTCGCTGCGGCTCTTGCAGCACTTCGGCATCAACACGCCACTGGCGGCCTGCCATGAGCATAACGAGCGTGACGAGGGCAGCCGTTTCATCGCCAAGCTGCAGGCGGGCGAGGATGTTGCCCTGATCTCCGATGCTGGCACGCCGCTGATTTCCGATCCGGGCTATCACCTGGTGCGCCAGGCGCGTGCCGCGGGGATCAAGGTGGTGCCGGTCCCGGGCGCCTGTGCGCTGATCGCGGCGCTGTCGGCGGCGGGTCTGCCATCCGACCGATTCATCTTCGAGGGCTTCCTGCCGGCCAAGGCGGCGGGGCGTCGTTCGCGTCTGGAACAACTGCGCGAAGAACCTCGGACGCTGATCTTCTATGAGGCGCCTCACCGCATCCTCGAATGTCTGCAGGACATGGAAGCGGTGTTCGGTGCCGAGCGCCCGGCGCTGCTGGCACGTGAGCTGACCAAGACCTTCGAGACGCTCAAGGGGCTGCCGCTGGCTGAATTGCGCAGCTTCGTCGAAGCCGACAGCAATCAGCAGCGTGGCGAGTGCGTGGTGCTGGTCGCCGGCTGGAGTGCCCCGGAAGGCGATGAGGCAGTCGGCGCCGAGGCCATGCGCATTCTCGACCTGCTGCTCAAGGAAATGCCGCTCAAGCGCGCCGCCGCCCTGGCGGCGGAAATCACCGGTGTACGCAAGAACCTGCTGTATCAGGTGGCGCTGGATAAGCAGAAAAATGACTGACGATTTTTTCGTGGGGCCATTCGGCTATTGATGTCGGAATGGTCCTGGGCGGCGCATCTTGTCCCGGCATGCCGGGGCGATGACGGCTTTAATGCTTGTCCTTCTGGCCATGTGCCGGTAACCTGCGCGGCGGAGAGTCGATTGGACAGTCGCTGCCCTTCATGAAAATTGGAGGGGGGAGGAAAGTCCGGGCTCCATAGGGCGGAGTGCCAGGTAATGCCTGGGGGGCGTGAGCCTACGGAAAGTGCCACAGAAAACAACCGCCTAAGCACTTCGGTGCCGGTAAGGGTGAAAAGGTGCGGTAAGAGCGCACCGCACGTCTGGTAACAGTTCGTGGCTAGGTAAACCCCACTCGGAGCAAGACCAAATAGGGTTCCAAGGCGTGGCCCGCGCTGGAACCGGGTAGGTTGCTAAAGATGTCCAGTGATGGCCATCGTAGAGGAATGACTGTCCTCGACAGAACCCGGCTTACAGATCGACTCTCCACTTTTTCCCCTCCCTGCCCGCAATCGCTGGCAGAAGCGCATTTGTAATATCGAAAAAATCTTAGTCTTAACAAACTACTTTAACTTCTGACCTCAAGTTTCTGAGGCGAGTCGAGTTTGCCCGGAAGAAACCTCTCCAAATTCTCGCAAAGTCTCCTTTTACGCTCCTAAATCTCCGTTCTGTAAGGGTTTTCCTTAAGACCGTGCCTTGACGGTGTGGTGGGCGCATTCCTATAGTGTGCGCAAGTGGAGGAAAGTGGCATGAAGTGGGTTTTTTGGACGTAAAACGCTAATATTTGGAGAAACGCAGCTGTGTTTCGCGGAGCCAACGCTATCAGTCTCGATGCCAAGGGCCGTCTCGCCATGCCGAGTCGGTACCGTGACGAGCTCGATTCGCGTAGTTCCGGACAACTGATCGTCACCATCGATGCGGTCGATCCCTGCTTATGTGTATATCCACTCGACGAGTGGGAACTGATTGAGACCAAGTTGCGTGCGCTGCCGTCGTTGCGGGAAGAGAACCGCCGTCTGCAGCGTTTGCTGATTGGTAATGCCGTCGATCTCGAACTCGATGGCAGTGGTCGTTTTCTGGTGCCGCCGCGCCTGCGTGAGTACGCGAAGCTGGACAAGCGCGCGATGCTGGTGGGCCAACTGAACAAGTTTCAACTGTGGGACGAGGACGCCTGGAATGCTGTTGCTGCAGCGGACCTGGCGGCCATTCAACAACCGGGCGCGATGCCTGATGAACTGCGTGATCTGATCCTGTGACTATTGATAGCGGCTTTAACCACATCACCGTACTGCTTGACGAAGCCGTCGAGGCTCTCGCCGTACGCCCTGATGGCTGCTATCTGGATGGCACCTTCGGTCGGGGCGGGCATAGCCGCCTGATTCTCAGCCGACTCGGACCTGATGGCCGACTTCTGGGTTTCGACAAGGATCCCCAGGCGATTGCCACCGGGCAAGCGCTAGCGGCCGAAGACGGCCGCTTTGTCGTTGTGCAGCGCAGCTTTGCCGAGCTGGGGGCGGAGGTCGCCGAGCGGCAGATGGCGGGCAAGGTCAATGGCATCCTGCTCGACCTGGGCGTTTCCTCGCCACAGCTGGATGACCCGCAGCGCGGCTTCAGCTTCATGAATGACGGTCCGCTGGACATGCGCATGGACCCTTCGCGGGGGATCAGTGCCGCCGAGTTCATCGCCACCGCGCCGGTGGAGGAAATTGCCCGGGTCTTCAAGGAGTACGGCGAGGAGCGTTTCGCCGGTCGCATGGCCCGTGCCGTGGTCGAGCGTCGTGAAATCAGGCCTTTCGAGCGCACGGCCGATCTGGCCGAGGTGCTCAAGGTCGCCAACCCGGCCTGGGAGAAGGGCAAGAACCCGGCGACCCGGGCGTTCCAGGGCCTGCGCATTCACGTCAACAATGAGCTGGGCGATCTCGAAGCCGGCCTCGAAGCAGCGCTGGACGCCCTCGAAGTCGGCGGTCGCCTGGTGGTGATCAGCTTCCACTCGCTGGAAGACCGCATCGTCAAGCTGTTCATGCGCCGCCTGGTCAAGGGCGAGGAAGACAACCTGCCGCGTAACCTGCCGGTCCGCCACCAGGCATTCGAACCGCGCATCAAGGTGCACGGCAAGGCCCGGTTCGCCTCCGATGCCGAGCTCAAGGCCAACCCGCGTGCCCGTAGTGCCGTCATGCGTGTCGCGGAGAAATTGCGGTGAGCAAGCTCTACGCCAAGCCACTTCCGGGCGGAAGCTTTTTCATGTTCCTGCTATTTGTCGCCGTACTGGTGTCCGCCATCGGCGTGTCCTATAGCGCGCACTGGAACCGCCAACTGCTCAACTCGCTCTACAACGAGCTGAGCGTGCGGGACAAGGCCCAGGCCGAGTGGGGGCGACTGATCCTCGAGCAGAGCACCTGGACCGCCCATAGCCGTATCGAGACCCTGGCCACCGAGCAACTGAAGATGCGCATTCCCAGCCCGTCCGAGGTCAGGATGGTGGCGCCATGATGAAGCTCGAAGGCGCGCTCTATCCGTGGCGTTTCCGCGTCGTGCTCGGCGCGCTGGCGCTCATGGTCGGCTATATCAGCTGGAAGATCGTCGACCTGCAGGTCATCGATCGTGCGTTCCTGATCGGCCAGGGCGACGCGCGCAGCATGCGGCACATTCCGATTCCCGCCCACCGCGGCCTGATCACCGACCGTAACGGCGAGCCCCTGGCCGTGAGTACGCCGGTGACCACGCTGTGGGCCAATGCCAAGGAAATGCAGTTGGCCAAGGATCGCTGGCCGGCCCTGGCCCAGGCGCTTGGGCAGGATCCCAAGCTGCTGGCCGAGCGCCTGGAGCAGCAGGCCAACAAGGAGTTCATCTATCTGGTCCGCGGCCTGACCCCGGAGCAGGGCCAGGCCGTGCTCGATCTCAAGGTTCCCGGTGTCTACGGCATCGAGGAGTTCCGGCGTTTCTATCCGGCCGGTGAAGTGGCGGCGCACATGGTCGGTTTTACCGACATCGACGACCACGGGCGCGAAGGGGTGGAGCTGGCCTACGACGAGTGGCTGGCCGGGGTGCCCGGCAAGCGACAGGTGATCAAGGACCGGCGCGGCCGGCTGATCAAGGATGTCCAGGTAACCAAGAACGCCAAGGCCGGTAAGCCCTTGGCGTTGTCCATTGACCTGCGCCTGCAATACCTGGCCAACCGCGAACTGCGCAACGCCCTGGTGGAAAACGGCGCCAAGGCCGGCAGCCTGGTGATCATGGATGTGAAGACCGGCGAGATCCTCGCCATGGTCAACCAGCCGACCTACAACCCGAACAACCGTCGCAACCTGCAGCCGGCGATGATGCGCAACCGCGCGATGATCGACGTGTTCGAGCCGGGTTCGACCATGAAGCCGATCTCCATGAGTGCCGCCCTGGAAACCGGACGCTGGAAGCCCAGCGACACGGTCGAGGTCTATCCCGGCACCCTGCAGTTGGGCAAGTACACCATCCGCGACGTTTCCAAGACCGAAGGCCCGGTGCTCGACCTGACCGGTATCCTGATCAACTCCAGTAACGTGGGGATGAGCAAGGTCGCCTTCGATATCGGTGGCGAGGCGATTTTCCGCGTCATGCAGAAAGTCGGCCTGGGCCAGGACACCGGTCTCGGCTTCCCCGGCGAGCGCGTCGGCAACCTGCCGAATTACCGTGAGTGGCGCAAGGCCGAAACCGCGACCCTGTCCTACGGCTATGGCCTGTCGGTGACCGCCATCCAGCTGGTGCACGCGTTCTCGGCCCTGGCCAACAACGGCAAGATCGTGCCGCTGACCCTGATCAAGACCGACAAGACGCCCGAAGGTACCCAGGTCATCCCGGAAAAGGTCGCCAAGACCATGCAGGGCATGTTGCAGCAGGTGATCGAGGCCCCGCGGGGTGTCTGGCGTGCCAAGGTCCCGGCCTATCATGTCGCCGGCAAGTCCGGTACCGCGCGCAAGACATCGGTCGGCACCAAGGGTTATGCCGAGAACTCCTATCGCTCGCTGTTCGCCGGTTTCGGCCCGATGAGCGATCCGCGTTACGCCATCGTGGTGGTGATCGACGAACCGAGCAAGGCCGGCTACTTCGGTGGCCTGGTTTCGGCGCCGGTCTTCAGCAAGGTGATGTCCGGCACTCTGCGGCTGATGAACGTCAGCCCGGATGACCTGTCGAGTATTCCGCAGCAGCAAGCCATCGCCGCGCCGGAACCTGTAAAAGGAGGGCGTGGTTAATGTCCCTGAGCCTGAACAAGATTTTCCCTCACGCCGGTCGCGATCTGCTGATTCGCGAGCTGGCGCTCGACAGCCGCAAGGTGCGCGCCGGTGACCTGTTCCTGGCGGTGCCGGGTGGCAAGGTCGACGGCCGCAACCATATCGCCGATGCGCTGCAGCGTGGGGCGGCGGCGGTTGCCTATGAAGCACAGGGCGCTACCGTGCTGCCGATCACCGATGTCCCGCTGATTCCGGTCAAGGGCCTGGCGGCGCAGTTGTCGGAGATCGCCGGACGCTTCTATGGCGAGCCGAGCCGGCAACTGAACCTGGTGGGTGTCACCGGTACCAATGGCAAGACCAGCGTCAGCCAACTGGTGGCTCAGGCCCTCGACCTGCTCGGTCAGCGCTGCGGGATTCTCGGCACCCTGGGCAGCGGTTTTCATGGCGCGCTGAACAGCGGCATGCTGACCACGCCGGATCCGATCGCCGTGCAGGCGACCCTGGCCGACCTGAGGAACGCCGGTGCCAGGGCCGTGGCCATGGAGGTTTCCTCCCACGGCCTGGATCAGGGCCGGGTCAGTGCCCTGGCCTTCGACGTGGCGGTGCTGACCAATCTCTCGCGCGACCATCTCGATTATCACGGCACCATGGAAGCCTATGGTGCGGCCAAGGCCAAGCTGTTCGATTGGACCAACCTGCGTTGCCGGGTGATCAACCTCGACGACGACTTCGGCCGGCGGTTGGCAACTGGCGAGCACGAATCGCGGTTGATCACCTACAGCCTGCAGGACAGCAGTGCCCACCTGTATTGCCGGGACGCCCAGTTCGGTGACGAGGGGGTGCGCGCGACGCTGGTGACCCCGCAGGGCGAACATCATTTGCGCAGCACGCTGCTCGGCCGCTTCAACCTGAGCAACGTCCTGGCAGCCGTGGGCGCCTTGCTGGGGCTGGATTACGCCCTGGATGAAATCCTGCGGGTGTTGCCGCAACTGGAAGGCCCGGCCGGTCGCATGCAGCGTCTGGGTGGCGGCACGCGCCCGCTGGTGGTGGTTGACTATGCACACACCCCGGATGCCCTGGAAAAGGTCCTGTTGGCCTTGCGCCCGCATGCCAAGGGGCAGTTGCGTTGCCTGTTTGGCTGTGGCGGCGACCGCGATCGCGGCAAGCGCCCGCTGATGGCCGAACTGGCCGAGCGTCTGGCCGACAGCGTGCTGGTGACCGACGACAACCCGCGCACCGAGGATCCCCAGCAGATCTTCGACGATATCCGCCCGGGCTTCAGTACCCCTGATGCCGTGCGTTTCGTGTCCGGTCGTGGCCTGGCGATTGCCGAGCTGATTGCCGCTGCCAGTGCCGACGACGTGCTCGTCCTGGCCGGCAAGGGGCATGAGGATTACCAGGAGATCAACGGCGTGCGCCACGCCTTCTCCGATCTGGTCGAAGCCGCCAAGGCTCTGGATGCCTGGGAGGCCGCCAATGCTTGAAGCCATGAAATTGAGTGAGGTCGCCAATGCCTTGTCCGGTCGCCTGAGGGCGGCCGATGCCAGTTTCTCCGGGGTGAGTATCGACAGCCGGTCGATTCAGCCTGGGCAACTGTTCGTCGCCCTGACCGGGCCGCGTTTCGATGGGCATGATTACCTGGACGACGTGGCGGCCAAGGGCGCCGTCGCAGCGCTGGTGGAGCGCGAGATGGCCGGCAGCCAACTACCGCAACTGGTGGTTCGTGATACCCGCCTGGCCCTGGGGCAGCTTGGGGCGCTGAATCGGGCACTGTTCAAGCAGCCGGTGGCGGCGGTGACCGGTTCCAGCGGCAAGACCACGGTCAAGGAAATGCTGGCGAGCATTCTGCGTACCCGTGGCCTGGTCCTGGCGACCCGGGGCAACCTGAACAACGATCTGGGCGTGCCGCTGACCTTGCTCGAACTGGCGCCGGAGCACAGTGGCGCAGTGATCGAACTGGGCGCTTCGCGTATTGGCGAGATCGCCTACACCGTCGCCATGACCAGGCCACATGTCGCGATCCTGAATAACGCCGGAACCGCCCATGTCGGCGAGTTCGGTGGCCCCGAGAAAATCGTCGAGGCCAAGGGCGAAATCATCGAAGGGCTGCAGGCCGACGGTACTGCCGTACTCAACCTGGACGACAAGGCCTTCCCGATCTGGAAGGTCCGGGCTGGCGCCCGCAAGGTGCTGAGCTTCGCCCTGAATAATGACAGCGCCGATTTCCACGCCCGCGCGGTTTCCCGCGATCCACGCGGCTGCCCGCAATTCGAGCTGCACGCTCCCGACGGCTCGGCACCGGTTCAACTGAACCTGCTGGGCACGCACAACGTGGCCAATGCCCTGGCCGCCGCCGCCGCCGCCCATGCGCTGGGCGTGTCCCTGCCGGGCATCGTCGCCGGGCTGGAAGCGGTCCAGCCGGTCAAGGGCCGGACGGTGGCGCAATTGGCAATCAATGGCATTCGCGTGATTGACGATACCTACAACGCGAACCCCACCTCAATGTGCGCTGCCGTTGATATACTCGCCGGCTTTTCCGGCCGCACCGTTCTGGTGCTCGGAGATATCGGCGAGTTGGGCGAGTGGGCGGAGCAGGGGCATCGTGAAGTAGGGGCTTACGCCTCAGGCAAGGTTTCCGCGCTGTACGCGGTGGGACCGATGATGGCCCACGCCGTCGACGCATTTGGCCAAAACGCTCGTCATTTCGCCACTCAGGCCGATCTGATCGAGGCGCTTGGCGCCGAGCAAGACACCAATACCACCATTTTGATCAAGGGTTCGCGCAGCGCGGCGATGGAAAACATCGTGGCGGCCCTGTGCGGGCCTGCGCCTCATATCAAGGGAGAGACGCATTAATGCTGCTGCTGCTAGCGGAGTACCTGCAACAGTTCTACAAAGGCTTCGCGGTCTTCCAGTACCTGACCCTGCGCGGGATTCTCGGGGTGCTGACCGCGTTGTCTCTGTCGCTGTTCCTGGGCCCGTGGATGATTCGTACCTTGCAGAACCTGCAGATCGGCCAGGCAGTTCGCAATGACGGCCCGCAATCGCACCTCTCCAAGTCCGGCACGCCGACCATGGGGGGCGCGCTGATCCTGTCGTCCATTGGCGTCAGCACCCTGCTGTGGGCGGACCTGCATAACCGTTATGTCTGGGTGGTGCTGCTGGTCACCCTGCTGTTCGGCGCCATCGGCTGGGTCGACGACTATCGCAAGGTGATCGAGAAGAACTCCCGTGGGCTGCCAAGCCGCTGGAAGTATTTCTGGCAGTCGGTGTTCGGCCTGGGGGCGGCGATCTTCCTGTTCATGACCGCGCAGACCCCGGTGGAAACCACCCTGATCGTGCCGATGCTCAAGGATGTCAGCATTCCTCTGGGCGTGGGCTTCGTGGTCCTGACCTATTTCGTGATCGTCGGTTCGAGCAACGCGGTCAACCTGACCGACGGTCTCGACGGCCTGGCGATCATGCCGACGGTGATGGTCGGTGGTGCACTGGGTATCTTCTGCTACCTGTCGGGTAACGTGAAGTTCGCCGAATACCTGCTGATCCCCTACGTACCGGGCGCCGGTGAGCTGATTGTGTTCTGTGGCGCGCTGATCGGTGCCGGCCTGGGCTTCCTCTGGTTCAACACCTATCCGGCCCAGGTTTTCATGGGCGATGTCGGCGCCCTGGCGCTGGGCGCGGCCCTGGGCACCATCGCGGTGATCGTTCGCCAGGAAATCGTCCTGTTCATCATGGGCGGGGTGTTCGTCATGGAGACCCTGTCGGTGGTCATCCAGGTCGCTTCCTTCAAGATGACCGGTCGCCGGGTGTTCCGCATGGCACCGATTCACCACCACTTTGAACTCAAGGGCTGGCCCGAGCCACGCGTGATCGTCCGGTTCTGGATCATCACCGTGATTCTGGTGCTGATCGGCCTTGCCACCCTGAAGCTGAGGTAGAACCCGTGTCGCTGATCGCTTCTGACCACTTCCGCATCGTTGTCGGCCTCGGCAAGAGCGGCATGTCCCTGGTTCGCTTCCTGGCGAACCGGGGCGTTGCCTTTGCGGTGGCCGATACGCGGGAGAATCCACCGGAGCTGGCCACGCTGCGCCGTGACTACCCTCAGGTGGAAGTGCGTTGTGGCGAGCTGGATGTCGAGTTTCTCTGCCGTGCCGACGAACTCTACGTGAGCCCGGGCCTGGCCCTGGCGACCCCGGCGTTGCAGGCGGCTGCGGCCCGTGGCGTTAAACTGTCCGGCGATATCGAGCTGTTCGCGCGTAACGCGAAGGCGCCGATCGTCGCCATCACCGGCTCCAACGCCAAGAGCACCGTGACCACCCTGGTGGGCGAAATGGCGGCTGCTGCCGGCAAGCGCGTGGCGGTCGGTGGCAACCTCGGCACCCCGGCGCTGGACCTGCTCGGCGACGATATCGAACTGTATGTGCTGGAGCTGTCGAGCTTCCAGCTGGAAACCACCGACCAGTTGAACGCTGCGGTGGCGACCGTGCTCAACATCAGCGAAGACCACATGGACCGCTACAGCGGCCTGCCGGCCTATCACCTGGCCAAGCACCGGATCTTCCGCGGAGCGAAGCAGGTGGTGGTCAACCGCCAGGACGCCCTGTCCCGGCCGCTGATGAGCGAAGGCCTGCCCTGCTGGACCTTCGGTCTGGGCAAGCCGGACTTCAAGGCTTTCGGCCTGCGCGAGGAAGGCGGCGAGAAATACCTGGCCTTCGAGTTCCAGAACCTGATGCCGGTGCGCGAGCTGAAGATCCGTGGTGCCCACAACCAGTCCAATGCCTTGGCCGCGTTGGCGCTGGGGCATGCCGTGGGGTTGCCGTTCGACGCGATGCTGTCGAGCCTGCGCACCTTCGGCGGCCTCGAACACCGCTGCCAATGGGTGCGCGAGCACAACGGCGTGAACTACTACAACGACTCCAAGGCCACCAATGTCGGTGCCGCGCTGGCGGCCATCGAGGGCCTGGGAGCCGATATCGACGGCAAGCTGGTGCTGGTCGCCGGCGGCGACGGCAAGGGCGCGGATTTTTCCGCCCTGCGTGCGCCGGTTGCGGCCCACTGCCGGGCGGTGGTCCTGCTGGGTCGCGATGCCGAACTGCTGGCCCAGGCGCTGGGCGACGAAGTGCCATTGATTCGTGTGCAGACCCTGGACGAAGCGGTGCGGCGTAGCGCCGAGCTGGCCCGGGACGGCGATGCCGTGCTGTTGTCGCCAGCCTGCGCCAGCCTCGACATGTTCAGGAACTTCGAAGAGCGCGGGCGCCTGTTCGCCAGTGCCGTGGAGGGCTTGGCATGAATTTCAATATCCTCAAGCCGTATCCGTCGCCGATCATCACCGGGCGTGGTGTCGACGTCGATTTCCCGATGCTCGCCGGCTGCCTGGCGCTGCTCGGCCTCGGCCTGGTGATGATCACCTCGGCATCTTCCGAAGTGGCTGCCGTGCAATCGGGCAACGCGCTGTACCACATGATCCGCCACCTGATCTATCTGGTCATCGGCGTGGGCGCCTGCATCGCCACGATGATGGTACCGATCGCCACCTGGCAGCGCATGGGCTTCATGATGCTGGTGGGCGCCTTCGGCCTGCTGGTGATGGTGCTGCTGCCGGGTATCGGCCGTGAAGTGAACGGTTCGATGCGCTGGATCGGGTTCAGTTTCTTCAACGTGCAGCCTTCGGAAATCGCCAAGGTGTTCGTGGTGATCTACCTCGCCGGCTACCTGGTGCGTCGGCAGAAGGAAGTGCGCGAGAGCTGGATGGGCTTCTTCAAGCCGTTCGTCGTACTGCTGCCGATGGCCGGCCTGTTGCTGATGGAGCCGGACTTCGGGGCCACCGTGGTGATGATGGGGGCCGCGGCGGCAATGCTGTTCCTCGGCGGCGTCGGGCTGTTGCGCTTCGGCTTGATGGTGTTGCTGGCCGTGGTCGCGGTGGTGGTGCTGATCAAGGCGCAACCCTACCGGATGGCCCGTCTGACCACCTTCACCGACCCCTGGGCCGACCAGTTCGGTTCCGGCTACCAGCTGACCCAGGCGCTGATCGCCTTCGGTCGTGGCGAGTGGCTGGGGGTCGGCCTGGGCAACAGCGTGCAGAAGCAGTTCTACCTGCCCGAAGCCCATACCGACTTCGTGTTCTCCGTACTCGCCGAAGAGCTGGGTGCGGTGGGCTCGCTGTGCACTGTCGCACTGTTCGTGTTCGTCAGCGTGCGGGCCATGTACATCGGCCTGTGGGCGGAGAAGGCCAAGCAGTTCTTTGCCGCCTACATGGCCTACGGCCTGGCGTTCCTGTGGATCGGCCAGTTCCTGATCAACATCGGCGTGAACGTCGGCCTGCTGCCGACCAAGGGCCTGACCCTGCCGTTTCTCAGCTACGGTGGCAGCTCCCTGGTGATCTGCTGCGCCTGTCTCGGCCTGTTGCTGCGCATCGAGTGGGAGAGTCGAACCCACCTGGGCAGCGAAGAGATGGAGTTCGATGAAAGCGACTTTGCTGAGGACACTCCCTATGGCCGCTAACGTACTGATCATGGCCGGCGGCACCGGCGGCCACGTGTTCCCGGCGCTGGCGTGTGCCCGCGAGTTCCAGGCGCGGGGCTTCACCGTGCACTGGCTGGGCACGCCGCGCGGTATCGAAAACGAACTGGTGCCCAATGCCGGGTTGCCGCTGCACCTGATCAACGTCGCCGGCCTGCGTGGCAAGAGCAAGCTGTCGCTGCTCAAGGCGCCGTTCGTGCTGTTGCGGGCGATCTGGCAGGCGCACAAGGTGATCCGCCAACTGAAGCCGGTCTGCGTGCTGGGCTTTGGTGGTTATGTCACCGGTCCTGGTGGGGTCGCCGCGCGCCTGGCTGGCGTTCCGGTGATCGTGCACGAGCAGAATGCCGTGGCGGGTACCGCCAATCGGCTGCTGGTGCCGCTGGCGGCACGGGTCTGCGAAGCTTTCCCGAATACCTTTGGCGCCTCGGACAAGCGTCGTACCACTGGCAACCCGGTGCGGCCGGAGCTGTTCCTGGAGACTCCGCGCCAGGCCCTGGGCGGCCGTCCGGCACGCCTGCTGATCCTCGGTGGCAGCCTTGGCGCCGAACCGTTGAACAAGCTGCTGCCCGAGGCCCTGGCCCAGGTACCGGCCGAGTACCGCCCGGAGGTTTTCCACCAGGCCGGTCGCAACCACGACCAAGTGACCGCCGAACGCTACCAGGCGGCGGGTGTCGAGGCGCAGGTGGCGCCCTTTATCAAGGACATGGCCCAAGCCTATGGCTGGGCCGACCTGGTGGTCTGTCGCGCAGGCGCCTTGACCGTCAGTGAACTGGCTGCTGCCGGTCTGCCCTCGTTGCTGGTGCCTCTGCCCCATGCGATCGACGACCACCAGACTCGCAATGCCGAATATTTGGCCGGGGAGGGCGCTGCCTTCCTGCTGCCGCAAAGAACGACTGGCGCCGCCGATCTGGCGGCACGCCTGACAGAGGTTTTGATGCAACCGGAACGACTGAACACCATGGCGAGCACCGCACGCCGCCTGGCCAAGCCCGATGCTACCCGCACCGTCGTCGAGATCTGCCTGGAGGTGGCCCATGGTTGAGAGTCAGAAAGCCATCCCGCAACCGGAAATGCGCCGCATCCGTCGCATCCACTTCGTCGGGATCGGCGGCGTGGGCATGTGCGGGATCGCCGAAGTACTGCTGAACCTGGGCTATGAAGTGTCCGGTTCCGACCTGAAGACCTCGCCGGTCACCGACCGGCTCGAGTCGTTTGGCGCGAAGATCTTCATCGGCCATCGTTCCGAGAACGCCGCCAGCGCCGACGTGCTGGTGGTGTCGAGCGCCGTGAACAAGTCCAACCCGGAAGTCGCGACCGCCCTGGAACGTCGTATTCCGGTGGTGCCGCGGGCCGAGATGCTCGCCGAACTGATGCGTTATCGCCACGGCATCGCCGTGGCCGGTACCCATGGCAAGACCACCACCACCAGCCTGATCGCTTCGGTGTTCGCCGCTGGCGGCCTCGATCCGACCTTCGTCATCGGCGGCCGGCTGAATGCCGCGGGTACCAATGCCCAGCTCGGTACCAGCCGCTACCTGATCGCCGAAGCCGATGAAAGCGATGCCAGCTTCCTGCACCTGCAGCCGCTGGTCGCCGTGGTCACCAACATCGACGCCGACCACATGGACACCTACGAGGGTGACTTCAGCAAGCTGAAGAAGACCTTCGTCGAGTTCCTCCACAACCTGCCGTTCTACGGCCTGGCCGTGGTCTGCCTGGACGATCCGGTGGTGCGCGAAATTCTCCCGCAGATCGCGCGTCCGACCGTGACCTACGGGGTTCACGAAGACGCCGACGTGCGCGCGATCAATATCCGCCAGGCCGGCATGCAGACCCACTTCACTGTGCTGCGCCGCGATCGCGAGCCGCTGAACGTGTCGGTGAACATGCCGGGCAACCACAACGTGCTGAACGCCCTGGCCACCATCGCCATTGCCACCGACGAGGGCATCAGCGATGAAGCCATCGTCCAGGGCCTGTCGGGCTTCCAGGGTGTCGGTCGGCGCTTCCAGGTCTACGGCGAACTGCCGGTGGACGGCGGCAGCGTGATGCTGGTCGACGACTACGGCCACCACCCGACCGAAGTCGCGGCAGTGATCAAGGCCGTGCGTGGTGGCTGGCCGGAGCGCCGCCTGGTGATGGTCTACCAGCCGCATCGCTATACCCGTACCCGCGACCTGTACGACGATTTCGTCCAAGTCCTGGCCGACGCCAACGTGCTGCTGCTGATGGAAGTCTATCCGGCGGGCGAAGAGGCCATTCCCGGTGCGGACAGCCGCCAGTTGTGCCGCAGTATCCGCCAGCGTGGCCAGCTCGATCCGATCTACATCGAGCGTGGCGTGGACCTGGCGCCGCTGGTCAAGCCACTGCTGCAACCGGGCGACATCCTGCTGTGCCAGGGCGCCGGTGATATCGGTGGCCTCGCGCCGCAATTGCTCAAGAGTTCGCTGTTCGCAGGTGCGGTTGCCGCTGCCGGCGCGGAGAAATCGAAATGACCGCCGCCTACGCCAACCTGTTTTCGACCCTCGAGCCGAAGGACTTCGGTCGCGTCGCCGTGCTGTACGGCGGCAAGAGCGCCGAGCGTCCGGTTTCGCTGAAATCCGGCGCCGCCGTGCTTGAGGCACTGCAGGGCGCTGGCGTCGACGCCTTCGGTATCGACGTCGGCGACGATCTGTTGCAGCGCCTGCTGAACGAGAAGATCGACCGGGCCTTCATCATTCTGCATGGTCGCGGTGGTGAAGACGGCAGCATGCAGGGCCTGCTGGAGTGCCTGGAGATTCCCTACACCGGTAGCGGCATCCTGGCCTCGGCCCTGGCCATGGACAAGTTGCGCACCAAGCAGGTGTGGCACAGCCTGGGTATTCCAACCCCGCGCCACGCCGTGCTGGGTTGCGAAGCCGACTGTATTTCAGCCGGTGCGGAACTGGGTTTCCCTTTGATCGTCAAACCTGCTCATGAAGGCTCCAGTATCGGGATGGCCAAGGTGACCAGCGTCGACGAATTGATCGCCGCCTGGAAAGCCGCCGCCACCTACGACTCGCAAGTGTTGGTCGAACAGTGGATTCACGGTCCGGAGTTCACCATTGCGACGCTGCGTGGCCAGGTTCTGCCGCCGATCGCCCTCGGCACCCCGCATTCGTTCTACGACTACGACGCCAAGTACCTGGCATCCGATACCCAGTACCGGATCCCTTGTGGCCTCGACACTGCCAAGGAAAAGGAACTGATGGACCTCACGGCGAAAGCCTGCGAGGCGCTCGGTATCGCCGGTTGGGCGCGTGCCGACGTGATGCAGGACGCCGAGGGCCAGTTCTGGTTCCTGGAAGTCAACACCGCCCCGGGCATGACCGACCACAGTCTGGTACCCATGGCGGCACGTGCGGCCGGCCTCGATTTCCAGCAACTGGTGCTGGCGATCCTGGCGGAAAGTGTCGCCAGCAATCCAGGACCGAGAGGTTAACGAGCCATGCACGGCGCGCAGATTCGTCATCAGCCACCCGGTTCCGGCCGTAACAAGCCGGTGCCGCGGGGCGCCAGTCGAATGGTGGCCAAGGAGCCGGTGTCGGCGCGTCTGCCGAAAGCCAACTTCGGCTTCCTGAAGCGCCTGATGTGGCCGGTCCTGCTGGTGGCCCTGGGCTTTGGCACCTACGAGGGAGCCCAGCGCCTGCTGCCCTATGCGGATCGGCCGATCAGCAAGATCAACGTTCAGGGCGACCTGAGCTACATCAGCCAGCAGGCGGTGCAGCAGCGGATCGCGCCGTACGTGGCGGCGAGCTTCTTCACCATCGACCTGGCGGGTATGCGCGCCGAGCTGGAAACCATGCCGTGGATCGCCCACGCCGAAGTCCGCCGGGTCTGGCCGGACCAGGTGGTGATCCGCCTGGAAGAGCAGTTGCCGGTGGCCCGCTGGGGCGACGAGGCGCTGCTGAACAACCAGGGCCAGGCGTTCGCGCCGCGGGAACTGGCGAACTACGAACATCTGCCACAGTTGTTCGGCCCGCAGCGGGCCCAACAGCAGGTGATGCAGCAGTACCAGGTCCTGAGCCAGATGTTGCGCCCGCTGGGGTTCTCCATCGCCCGGCTGGAACTGCGGGAACGGGGCAGCTGGTTCCTGACCACCGGCGCGGGCAGCGCGGGGCCGGGCATCCAGTTGTTGTTGGGCCGCGACCATCTGGTCGAGAAGATGCGCCGTTTCATTGCCATTTATGAAAAAACGCTGAAAGAACAGATTACGAACATTGCCAGCATCGATCTGCGCTACGCCAACGGCCTGGCCGTCGGATGGCGGGAACCTGTGGCACCCGTAGCGGACAAACCCGCCGTTGCGAAGAATTAAGAAGAGGCAGGACCATGGCAAACGTGCAAAGCGGCAAAATGATCGTCGGACTGGATATCGGCACCTCCAAGGTGGTGGCGCTGGTGGGCGAGGTTGCGGCCGATGGCACAGTGGAAATCGTCGGTATCGGCACTCATCCCTCCCGCGGCCTGAAGAAGGGTGTGGTGGTGAATATCGAGTCGACCGTTCAATCGATCCAGCGGGCGGTGGAAGAGGCGCAGTTGATGGCCGGCTGCCGGATCCACTCGGCGTTCGTCGGCGTGGCGGGCAATCACATCCGCAGCCTGAACTCCCATGGCATCGTCGCCATCCGTGATCGCGAAGTCAGTTCGGCGGACCTGGAACGCGTGCTCGATGCGGCCCAGGCCGTGGCGATCCCGGCCGACCAACGGGTACTGCACACCCTGCCGCAGGACTACGTGATCGACAACCAGGAAGGCGTGCGCGAGCCCCTGGGCATGTCCGGCGTGCGTCTGGAAGCCAAGGTCCACGTGGTCACCTGCGCGGTGAACGCGGCACAGAACATCGAGAAATGCGTACGTCGTTGCGGTCTGGAAATCGACGACATCATCCTCGAGCAGCTGGCTTCGGCCTATTCGGTACTGACCGACGACGAGAAGGAACTGGGCGTGTGCCTGGTGGACATCGGCGGCGGAACCACCGACATCGCCATCTTCACCGAAGGTGCGATCCGCCATACCGCGGTGATCCCGATCGCCGGCGACCAGGTGACCAACGATATCGCCATGGCGTTGCGCACTCCGACCCAGTACGCCGAAGAGATCAAGATCCGCTATGCCTGCGCCCTGGCCAAGCTGGCCGGTGCCGGCGAAACCATCAAGGTCCCGAGCGTGGGTGATCGTCCGCCGCGCGAGCTGTCGCGCCAGGCCCTGGCCGAAGTGGTCGAGCCGCGTTACGACGAACTGTTCACGCTGATCCAGGCCGAGCTGCGTCGCAGCGGCTACGAAGACCTGATTCCGGCCGGCATCGTGCTGACCGGTGGTACCTCGAAGATGGAAGGCGCGGTCGAGCTGGCCGAAGAAATTTTCCACATGCCGGTCCGCCTGGGTGTTCCGCACACCGTCAAGGGGCTGTCCGACGTGGTCCGCAATCCAATCTATTCAACTGGGGTGGGGCTGTTGCTGTACGGGCTGCAAAAGCAGTCGGACGGCATTTCCCTGTCCGGTTACAACGGCGGCAACAGAAACGACTATCGCGATGAAGAGCAGAAAGCTCCTGTATTCGAGCGCCTGAAGCGCTGGGTCCAGGGCAACTTTTAAAGTTTCAAAGCAGTAGAAGTAGGCGAAAAAACTAGAGAAATGAAAGGAGAGGGAACATGTTCGAACTCGTAGACAACGTCCCACAAAGCCCGGTAATCAAGGTTATCGGTGTCGGCGGTGGCGGCGGCAATGCCGTCAACCACATGGTCAAGACCAACATCGAAGGCGTCGAATTCATCTGCGCCAACACCGATGCCCAGGCGCTGAAGAACATCGGCGCGCGGACCATCCTGCAACTGGGCACCGGCGTGACCAAGGGCCTGGGTGCCGGTGCCAATCCGGAAGTCGGCCGCCAGGCCGCTCTGGAAGACCGCGAGCGCATCGCCGAAGTGCTGCAGGGCACCAACATGGTGTTCATCACCACCGGCATGGGCGGCGGTACGGGTACCGGTGCAGCGCCGATCATCGCCGAAGTGGCGAAGGAAATGGGCATTCTCACCGTTGCGGTGGTGACCCGTCCGTTCCCGTTCGAAGGGCGCAAGCGCATGCAGATCGCTGACGAGGGCATCCGCGCCCTGAGCGACAGCGTCGACTCGCTGATCACCATTCCCAACGAGAAGCTGCTGACCATCCTGGGCAAGGACGCCAGCCTCCTGTCGGCTTTCGCCAAGGCCGACGACGTGCTGGCCGGTGCCGTTCGCGGTATCTCCGACATCATCAAGCGTCCGGGCATGATCAACGTCGACTTCGCCGACGTGCGTACCGTGATGAGCGAGATGGGCATGGCGATGATGGGCACTGGCTGCGCCAGCGGTCCCAACCGTGCACGTGAAGCCACCGAGGCGGCGATCCGCAACCCGCTGCTCGAAGACGTCAACCTGCAGGGCGCGCGCGGTATCCTGGTGAACATCACCGCCGGTCCCGACCTGTCCCTGGGCGAGTACTCCGACGTGGGTAGCATCATCGAGGCCTTCGCTTCGGAAGCGGCGATGGTCAAGGTCGGTACCGTTATCGATCCGGACATGCGCGACGAACTGCACGTGACCGTGGTTGCCACCGGTCTGGGTGCCCGCATCGAGAAGCCTGTGAAGGTCATCGACAACACCCTGCAGACCGCCGCCAGCCAACCGGCCACCACCCAGGCACCTGCTGCCGCGCGTCAGGAACTGCCGTCGGTGAACTACCGCGACCTGGATCGTCCGACCGTCATGCGCAACCAGGCCCAGGCCGGTGCTGCGACTGCCGCGAAGATGAACCCGCAGGACGATCTGGACTATCTGGATATCCCGGCCTTCCTGCGTCGTCAGGCCGATTGATGGAATGTATCAGGAGTATTAGGGTGATTGGTGTTCAGCAAAGGTCTGGTCTGATATTATCGCCAGCCTTTGTTGATACCTGTTCGCAATTTGCGCTGAAGCGGCCAAAGCCATGATTAAACAACGCACCCTGAAAAATATTATCCGTGCTACAGGTGTCGGCCTGCACTCGGGCGAGAAGGTCTATCTGACCCTCAAACCAGCGCCCGTGGATACCGGCATCGTGTTTTGTCGTGCCGACCTCGACCCTGTGGTGCAGATTCCTGCGCGCGCGGAAAACGTTGGTGAAACCACCATGTCGACCACCCTGGTCAACGGTGACACCAAAGTGGACACGGTGGAGCACTTGCTCTCGGCCATGGCTGGCCTGGGCATCGATAACGCCTACGTCGAGCTCTCCGCGTCCGAAGTTCCGATCATGGACGGCAGCGCTGGACCCTTCGTATTCCTGATTCAATCCGCCGGCCTGGAAGAACAGGACGCAGCCAAGAAGTTCATCCGCATCCTGCGCGAAGTCACAGTGGAAGACGGCGACAAGCGCGCCACTTTCGTGCCTTTCGACGGGTTCAAGGTGAGCTTCGAGATCGATTTCGATCACCCGGTGTTCCGTGACCGCACCCAGAGTGCCAGCGTGGATTTCTCCAGCACGTCGTTCGTGAAGGAAGTCAGCCGCGCCCGTACCTTTGGCTTCATGAGTGATATCGAGTACCTGCGCAAGCACAACCTCGCACTCGGCGGCAGCGTGGAAAACGCCATCGTGGTCGACTCGGACGGTGTACTGAACGAAGACGGCCTTCGTTACGAAGACGAATTCGTCAAGCACAAGATCCTCGACGCCATCGGTGACCTCTACCTGCTGGGCAACAGCCTGATTGGTGAGTTCAAGGGCTTCAAGTCCGGTCACGCGCTGAACAACCAGCTCCTGCGCAAGCTCATCGAGCAGAAGGATGCCTGGGAAGTGGTGACTTTCGAAGACGCCAGCACGGCGCCGATCTCGTACATGCGTCCCGTTGCGGCCGTGTAACGACTTTCTCCTTTTGTTGTTCTTCAAAGGCTGCCCCCGGGCAGCCTTTTTTTATGCCGCGAGTTCGATGTCCGCGGCGTGAACCACCTGGTCGCGACCGTTGTGCTTGGCCTGGTACAGCGCCTGGTCGGCAGCCTGTAGCAGTTGCTCGATGTTGGCCCCGGCGCTGACGGCTTCGCGGGAAACCAATCGGGTGCTGGCGCCGATACTGACGGTTAGAGGGCAGGCCCCGGCGACCGGCGCTGGCATCTGCCGGATGGCATTCAGAATCTTCCCGGCCAGGCAACGGGCGCCGTTCTCGTCGGTTTGGGGCAGGATCACCGCGAACTCCTCGCCGCCATAACGCGCGAGCAGGTCAGCCGGGCGGCGAATGTTCTCGCCGATCACCCGGGCGATTCGACGCAGGGCTTCGTCGCCCATCGGATGCCCATGGCTGTCGTTGAACGCCTTGAAGTGGTCGGCATCGATCATCAGCAGCGACAGCGGCTGGCCTGAGCGTTGTGCCCGGTTCCATTCGTGCAGCAACGACTGGTCCAGGGCCCGGCGGTTGGCGACGCCCGTGAGGCTGTCGGTGGTGGCCAGCTCGGCCAGTTCCTGCTCGGCCCGCTGGCGTCGGCGCAGTTCCCGCGCCAGCAGCCAGCTCAGCCACAACAGGCCGGCGCACAACCCGCCGGTGGCGCTGCCCACCAGCCAGGTGGTACGCCACCAGGCGGCATAGACTTCTTCCTCCGACAGTGCCACCACCACGATCAGCGGCAATTCGCCGACCCGGGAAAAGGTATACAGCCGCTGCTTGCCGTCGACACCGGAGATCGCGCTGAAACTGCCATTGCCCTCATGCACGATGCGCAGGAAGTTGGGACGCTGGCTGAAGTCCTTGCCGACCATGTCGGCACTCATCAGCGGCTCCTGGGCGAGCAGGATGCCATCGCTGCTGAGCAGGTTGACCGTACTGCTGGCACCGATATTCAGGGTCTTGAACAGTTCGTTGAAGTAGCTCAGGCGTATCGCGGCCCGGGCCACGCCGAGAAATTCGCCTTCGGGCGACGATACCCGGCGGCTGAAGCCGATGCGCCAGTCGATCATGCGCCCGCGGGCGAGGAACGGATGGCTGACCATCATTGTCGGGCTGGGGTTGTCGATATGGGCCTTGAAGTATTCGCGGTCGGCGAAGTTGCCTGGCCGGGGCTCGACCGAGGACGAGTCGGCAATCACCTCGCCATGCTTGTCGAGCAGCAGGATATCGCCCTTCTGCGGGGACGCCGTGGCGCTGTCGAACAGCGCCAGGTGACGAACCTGCGGCGAGACGTGCTTGAGGTCCTCGCGCCGCGCCGCGGCAATCAGGTCCTGCAGTGACTTGTCGTAGAGTTCGGCATTGCGCAGGACATCGGCGTCGATCAGTTGCACGATGTTCGTGGCGGCACGCGTGGCCACCAGTTCCGCGCTGCCCCGTTCACGGATCAGCAGATAGATGACGATGCCGAGGATCGCGCTGACGCTGAGGCCGCTGCCCAGTACCAGCAGCAGGCGAGGCATTGCCGAACGGTTCGAAGAGTGATTGATGGCAAACCTCATGCTGCTCGGGGGTGTCGGGGCCTGTATAAAGCCCCAGCGTAAAAAAGGCCAGCCTCCGCCAGCTGACCCTTTACCGAATGCTAGAAGATATTCACCGGGTAGTCGACGATGACCCGATACTCGTCGACCGCCGAACAGCCCGCACTGCTGCGGTTGCTCGCCCACCGCAGGCGGATCGCCAGCTCCCTGGCCTGGCCTCCTGCACCACGTAGCGGACGTTCGCTGGCAGGATGCTGGAGCCTTCGCCGGCCTGGGCAGCGTTCGACATCGTTGCAGCCGGAGCAATGAAGATCGGCCTGAGTGAGAGGGCGATCTTCATGACTGTCGAGCTACTTGAATCGATGAGACGGTCGTTCCTGTTGCGTGACGCAGGCGGCAGGCGACAATAAAGAAAGCCGCTGTATCAGCGGCTTTTGAAGCCATCGATCCCGGGCAGGAAACTGGATCGATGGAGAGGGAAACGTTCTGCGGGCAGCTTTCAGCTGTCCCTGGCGCTGTCCGGCTGAGCCGGATTTACCGAGCTGGGCCGCTCTGGCGTGCGGCTTTGGGCCTTGGCGGTCATTTCGACGTGATCCTGGCGGGCAGCGGCCCGGGCGGCGTTCTGCGCGACGAAAGACTGGGACTCCTCGGCGTGCGCCAGAGGCGACAACATGACAGCGGACAGGACAAAGAGACTGGCCATACCCATGGAACTGGACATTTTAAAGAACCTTCTTGCTGAGCAAGTGCTGTTGGTTGAGGCAAGGTTAAATGCCCTGGGGGCCTGGAAAAAGACCGGCCCGCTTGAAGGACTGTTACGTTCTGGGCAACAGTCCCTGTCGGGAGAGCGTCAGGCGGGGAGATGGATGCCGAAGGTATTGACGCCGTCGCCGCTGTGCACGAACACATCGCCGCCGTGCATCAGCGCGATCGCCTTGACGATCGCCAGGCCCAGTCCATGGTTGGCGCCACTGTTGCTGCGTGAGGCATCGACTCGATAGAAGCGTTCGAACAGGCGCGACAGATGCTCGCTGGCGATGGTTTCCCCAGGGTTGGACACCGCGATCGTCACCTGCCCGCCCTCCTGCTCGATGCGTACCAGAATCACCTGCTCGGGCGCGGTGTGTTGCACCGCGTTGCTCAGCAGGTTGATCAGCGCCCGACGCAGGTGGGCGATCTCGATCCGCACCAGGGCATCGCCACTGACCTCGACCCGGACCCGGGCGTCCTCGAGAATGAAATCCAGGTAGTCGAGGGTCGTCGCCACCTCTGCCGCCAGCGAGGTACTGATCAGCTTGGTGGCCTTGCTGCCCTGGTCGGCGCTGGCCAGGAACAGCATGTCGTTGATGATCGAGCGCAGGCGCTCCAGTTCCTCGAGGTTCGATTGCAGCACCTCGAAGTAATGTTCGGCGGAGCGTCCGCGGGTCAGTGCCACCTGGGTCTGGCCGATCAGGTTGGTCAGCGGCGAGCGCAGTTCGTGGGCGACATCGGCGTTGAACGATTCCAGTCGCGAATAGGCCTGTTCCACCCGCTCCAGGGTCGAGTTGAAGGCATTGACGAACTGGCTGAGCTCCGGCGGCAGCGGCGACAGCTGCAGGCGTCCGGTCAGGCGTGGCGGGGCCAGCTTGCCGGCCTCCTGTGACAGCTTGATCAACGGCTTGAGGCCGATCCGGGCGACCCAGTAGCCCAGGGCCGAGGCCAGCAGCACACCGACTATCGCCAGGCTGACCAGGGCGATCAGCAACTGGTGCTGGGTCTGACGGAAGGTCTCGGTGTCGATGGCGATCAGGAACTGCAAGGGCGGCCGCTGGTCCTTGGCCGGCATGGTATTGAGCAGCACCTTGAACGGGTAGGCGTGCCCCGGCAACTGCAGGTCACGCATGCCCCTGGGGCCGGCGGCGAAGGCGCGGATCTGCGCATCGGGCGCGCCGTATTCATAGTTCGGGTCGCTGCTGACCACCCAGAAGCGGATGCGCTTGTCCTCCTCGCCCAGTTGCTTGAGCTTGGCGCTGAACTTGGCCCAGTGATCCGGCGTGCCGAAACGGTTGATCGAGGATTCGAGCACGCTGTAGCGCGCATCCAGTTCAGCTTCGGGCAGCAGACCCAGGCCCTTTTCCACCTGCAGGTACAACGCACCGCCGATCAGCAGGAACACCAGCAGCGCCACCAGGCTGAACAGGGTGCTCAGGCGCAGGGCGATGGAGTTAGTCGACACCGCGGCTCTCCAGCACATAACCCATGCCGCGGATGGTGTGCAGCAGTTTCTGTTCGAACGGGCCGTCGAGCTTGGCGCGCAGGCGCTTGATCGCCACCTCGACGACGTTGGCATCGCTGTCGAAATTGATATCCCAGACCATCTCGGCAATCGCCGTCTTCGAGAGGATTTCGCCCTGGCGCCGGGCCAGCACACTGAGCAGCGAGAACTCCTTGGCGGTCAGGTCCAGGCGCTGGCCAGCGCGGCTGGCCTTGCGGCTGATCAGGTCGACCCAGAGGTCGGCGACGCTGATCTGCACCGGCTCATGGCCGCCGCCGCTGCGCCGGGTCAGGGCCTGCAGGCGGGCCACCAGTTCGAGAAAGGAAAACGGTTTGCCCAGGTAGTCGTCGGCGCCATCGCGCAGGCCACGGATGCGGTCCTCGACCCGCTCGCGGGCGGTGAGCATGATCACCGGGGTCTGCTTGCGTGCCCGCAGGGCCTTGAGCACGCCAAAGCCGTCGAGTTCCGGCAGCATCACGTCGAGGACGATCACCGCGTAATCGCTTTCCAGCGCCAGGTGCAGGCCGCCGACGCCATCGCGCGCGAGGTCGACGGTGTAGCCCTGCTCGGTCAGGCCGCGATGCAGGTAGTCGGCGGTTTTTTCTTCATCTTCGATAATCAGGACACGCATGGCTCAGCCTCAATGAGTGATCGCCGGCACGGCTGCCGGTTGGGGCCGATGGAAAAGCCGCTCGAGCCACAAGTATATGACGGGCGTGGTGAACAGCGTCAGCGCCTGGCTCACCAGCAGGCCGCCGACCACGGCGATCCCCAGTGGCTGGCGCAGTTCGGCGCCGGTACCGTGGCCGAGCATTAGCGGCAGGGCGCCGAGCAGGGCCGCCAGGGTGGTCATGATGATCGGTCGGAAGCGGGTGACACAGGCCTTGTAGATGGCTTGCTCGGGCGTCAGCCCGCCCCGTTGGGCCTCGAGGGCGAAGTCGATCATCAGGATGCCGTTCTTCTTCACGATACCGATCAGCAGCACCAGGCCGATCAGCGCCATGATCGAGAAATCCTGGCCCAGCAGCCAGAGCATGATCAGTGCGCCGAGGCCGGCGGAGGGCAGGGTGGAGATGATCGTCAGCGGGTGCACGAAACTCTCGTAGAGCACGCCGAGAATGATGTACACCGCCACCAGTGCCGCGAGGATCAGCCACGGCTGGCTGGCCAGGGAGCTCTGGAAGGCCTGGGCCGCGCCCTGGAAGTTGCCGCTGATGGAGGCCGGCATGCCGATCTCGTTCTTCGCCTGGTCAAGCAGCAGCACCGCGTCGCCCAGGGCCACGCCGGGGCTGAGGTTGAACGACAGGTTGGCGGCCGGGAACATGCCATCGTGGGCGATCGACAGCGGCCCGCTGGTGGGCACATCGAAGCGCGCCAGGGCCGACAGCGGCACCATCTCGCCGGTCAGCGGCGAACGCAGGTAGAAGTAGTTCAGGCTCTCGGCCTTGCCACGCTGGGCGGTGTCCAGCTCGAGGATCACGTTGTACTGGTTGGTCTCGGTCTGGTACTCGTTGACCTGGCGCTGGCCGAACGCATCGTAGAGCGCTTCGTCGACATCGCTGGCGGTCAGGCCGAAGCGCGCGGCGGCCCGCCGGTCGATAGTGATGTGGGTGATGCTGCCACCCAGTTGCAGGTCGTTGGACAGGTCGCGGAACGCCGGGTTGGCCCGCAGCTTTTCCGTTAGGCGCTGGGTCCAGGTGTTCAGCAGGTCGCCGTCGTTGCTCTTGAGCACGTACTGGTACTGGGCCCGGCTCGGCCCGGAGCTGAGATTGATATCCTGGCCGGCGCGCAGGTAGAGCACGATGCCGGGGATCCGCATCAACTGCGGCCGGATCCGGTCGATGAAGGCGCTGGCGGACACGTCGCGCTGGTCACGGGGCTTGAGGGCGATCCAGAAGCGGCCGTTGGCGATGGTCTGGTTGGTGCCCGAGACCCCCACCGAGTGGGAGAAGGCCTGTACCGCCGGGTCGGCGGCGACGATTTCGGCCAGGGCCTTGTGCTTGGCCACCATGTCGTCGAACGAGACATCGGCGGCGGCCTCGGTGGTGCCCAGCACGAAGCCGGTGTCCTGCACCGGGAAGAAACCCTTGGGAATGAATACGTAGCCGGCCACGGCCAGGCCGAGGGTCAGGCAGAAAATCCCGAACATCAGTTTCTGGTGGGCCAGGGCACGACGCAGGCCGCGTTCGTAGAGTGCCAGCAGGCGCTCGCCGACAGTCGCCCTGGCGTGCTCGTGATGCACCGGCGCGCGCATGAACAGGGCCGCCAGGGTCGGGGCGAGGGTCAGCGAGACCACCACCGAGATCAGGATAGTCGAGGTCGCGGTCAGGGCGAACTCCTTGAACAGCCGGCCCACCACCCCGCCCATGAACAGCAGCGGGATGAAGGCGGCGATCAGCGAGAAGCTGATGGAGACCACGGTGAAGCCGATCTCCCCGGCACCCTTGATGGCGGCTTCGCGCATGCCGTCGCCGGCCTCCAGGTGTCGGTGGATGTTTTCCACCACGACGATCGCGTCGTCCACCACGAAGCCGACGGCAATGACGATCGCCACCAGGGTCAGGTTGTTCAGGCTGAAGCCCATCACGTACATCAGTGCGAAGCTGGCCACCAGCGACACGCCGAGCACCGCCGAGACGATCAGGGTCGCCGACAGCTGGCGCAGGAACAGCGCCATTACCGCCACCACCAGCAGGATGGCGATCAGCAGCGTCATTTCCACTTCATGCAGGGAGGCGCGGATGGTCTGGGTGCGGTCGATCAGTTCCCTGACCTGCACCGAGGCCGGCAGCATGGCCTCCAGGCCCGGCAGGGCGGCCTTGATCCGCTCCACGGTTTCGACAATGTTCGCCCCCGGCTGGCGCGAGATCACCAGGTTCACCCCCGGCACATCGCCGGACCAGGCCTGCACATAGGCGTCTTCGGAGCCACGGACCACCCGGGCGATATCCTTGAGCTGCACCGGCGCGCCGTTCTTGTAGGAGACGATCAGCTCACCGTACTGCTGCGGCTGGAACAACTGGTCGTTGGTCGAGAGGGTCGAGATGCTCGATTTGCCGTACAGGGCGCCCTTGGCCAGGTTGAGGCTGGTCTGCTGGATCGCCAGGCGGAGGTCGGCCAGGGTCAGGCCGATGGCCGCCAGGCGGTCCGCCGAAGCCTGCACGCGGATGGCCGGACGCTGCTGGCCGGTGATGTTGATCTGGCCGACGCCATCGATCTGGCTGAGCTGGCGGGCCAGCAGGGTCTCGGCATAGTCGCTCAGTTCGGTGCCGGGCATCTGGCTGGAACTGACACTCAGGATCAGCACCGGACTGTCGGCCGGGTTGACCTTGCGCCAGGTGGGCAGGGTCGGCATGTCCTTGGGCAGCTTGCCCGAGGCGGTGTTGATCGCCGCCTGGACCTCCTGTGCGGCGGTATCGATGCTTTTGCTCAGGGTGAATTGCAGGGTCAGGGTGGTGGTACCCAGGGCACTGCTGGAGGTCATCTGGGTCACGCCGGGGATGGCGCTGAACTGCACTTCCAGCGGTGTCGCCACCGAAGACGCCATGGTCTGCGGACTGGCACCGGGCAGTTGCGCGGACACCTGGATGGTCGGGAATTCGGCCTCCGGCAACGGTGCCAGCGGCAGCCGCGGGAAGGCGATCAGCCCGAGCAGGACCAGGGCGAAGGTGAGCAGGATGGTCGCCACCGGGTGATTGATGCACCAGGCCGAGACGCCGCGGCTGTCCTTGATCATGGCTTGGGTTCTCCGGCCACGGCCTGCCCGGCCAGCCCGGGCGCACCGAGTATCTCGACCAGGGCGCCGGGCTTGAGTCGCGACTGGCCGTCGCTGACCAACTGATCGCCGGCCTGCACGCCCTGGATGATGTTCTGTTCGCTGTCCTGGTAAGGCACCTGGACCGGCACCACTTCCACGCCCTTGTCCTTGACCCGGTAGACGAAGTAGCCGTCCAGGCCGCGTTGCACCACCGTCGGCGGTACCACCAGGGCGCCGCGGTCGAGGGCGGTCTGGATCTTGATATTGACCAGTTGGCCCGGCCACAGCTTCTGACTCGGGTTGCTGAACTCGGCCTTGGCCTTGATGGTGCCGGTGGTGGCCGAGACCTGATTGTCGATCAGCGTCAGATGACCGGAGCCGAGCAGGCTGTCACCGTGGCCTTCGTCGCCCAGGTAGGCTTTCACCGCTGCTGGCCTGTCGGCGCCAAGCAGCCCCTGCAGGGTTGGCAGCATCTGTTGCGGCAGGGAGAACTCCACGGCGATCGGATCGATCTGGGTCACGGAAAACAGGCCCTGGGCATCACTCATGCGCAGGAAGTTGCCCTCATCGACGGAGCGGATACCGACCCGGCCGGTCACCGGCGAACGGATCCGGGTATAGGACAGTTGCACCTGCGCCGCGTCAATCGCCGCCTGGTTGCCGAGGGTGGTGGCCTTGAGCTGGTTGACCAGGGCCTGCTGCTGGTCGTAGGTCTGCTTCGAGATCCCGTTGTCGACGGTCAACTGCCTGTAGCGCTTGAGGTCGACCTCGGCCACCTGCAATTGCGCCTGGCTTTGCGCCAGTTGTGCCTTGGCCTGGGACAGGCTGGCCTGGATCGAGCGGTCATCAAGGGTCGCCAGCAGGTCGCCTTCCTTGACCAGTTGCCCTTCCTTGACCAGCAGGCGGGTGAGGATGCCATCGATCTGTGGGCGGATCACCACGCTATGCAGTGACAGGGTCGTACCGATGCCGCTGGCATAACGCGGGACGTCCTGTTGCACCACGTGGATGACCTTGACCGGGATCGGCGCGTTGCCGGCGTGCCGGACGGGAGCGGTGCGGGTCAATGTCCAGGTGGCACCGGCGGCCACCACCAGGATCGCGGCAAGGCCCAACAGGGTTTTCTTCGGGATGTGCATGGTGTCAAAAAGCCGGTACGAATGGAAGGAAGGCCAATGCTGGCAGAACAGTAGCCTCTTTATAACCCCGCCATCCGGTCAGCACGGTGACGGCTAACTGACACGGCTGTCAGCTACGGCCCGCTTGGACAGTCATTAAAGAAATAAATGTTACAGGCGATAAAGCGGGATATAGGCCGGATTATCGGCTGCCTGCTTTTTAATGGGCATATCTGTGCAGGCGGTTGTGTTCCCGGGTCGTATGTTTAATTGAATATAAGAAGTCCTACGGATATTCCTCGTTTTTTCGGTGGAATGCGCTCGCGTGGGCTTTAATTGATATGGGGGTCACCCTGTTTGGGAGTGGTTGATATGAAATACACACTATCGGTATTTGGTGTCCTGTTGTTGATGGGAGTTTGTTCCAGCGTGGCGGCGGCCAATGCCGGGCAAATTCGTTTCAGTGGCCAGATTGTCGAGGCGGCGTGTGAGGTGACATCGGCCTCGGTACATAACCATGGCGTTTCTGAACGTCTCAAGGTCGCACCCGGTGTAACACTGTGGGTTGATACTGCGGATAATGCCTGTGGTAATGGCATATTGCCCTTTAGCACTCGCTTCCAACCCTTGCCAGGCAAGGCTCCCAGCGTGAAAAAGCTGTCCCCGCAGGGAGTCGTGACAATCACGTATCTATAGAACTGAACGTGTGGCATGACATCGGTATTATCCTGGCCGTATAAAGGCGGGTGCAGTATCGCGAAATATCCGGCATCAAGTTGACATTGCCTAACTCTCTTCGCGATCGGCCTGCCTAACCTGTTGATCGATATAATTAAAAAGATATCGATGATTTTGCTTTTGTGATTTTCGTGAGTTCGCTCATGGCCGCTTTCATCGATAGTCTTTTTAATCTTAAACACTGTCCTGGTCACTTTTCTGTGTGCGTCGAATGACATTTTCTTCTGACGGAGGCAGATGTCCTGGCGGCGGGTTGAATCGGCCCCTTGAATAAGGCCGGATCTGATAGTTCGAATGACGATCCCCGACTATATTGGCCGCCACCCAAGTGATGGGTGCAAACGATTAACTCGAAGGATTGTGTTCGCATGAAAAAGATTTCCGTGATGTTGGTTCTATTGGGTTCAGCCCTTGGCGTGGCGGGCTCCGCCCACGCGGCCAACGGTGGCACGCTGAACTTTACCGGTGCACTGACCAACACCAGTTGCGAGGTGTCGTCCGGGGGCGGTTCGGCCGACAATATCCCGGTCGATCTCGGGCGGGTTTCCTTTGCCGATATCGGCAACCGTACCGAGTCCCGCCTGGGCACGGCCAAGGATATCGACCTGCTGGTGACCTGCCTGCAGCCGGCGGCTGAAAGCACCGTGCACATGTCATTCCGCCCGGCCCAGGTCGATCAGGGCGACCCCTATCTGCTGCCGACCAGCGGTGCCGCCAGAGGCGTTGGTATCGGCCTGGTTCGTCGGGATAACGATAACTTCCTGAATATCCAGGACCCCACCGACACCATCGACGGCATTCTGCAACCCAGCGGCAGCGGCTCCAGCGGCACCCTGTCGCTGCGTGCACTGTTCGTGAAGAACGGCGTGTCCACCGTACCTGGCGCAGCCACGGGCACGGTGCCCTTCGTGCTGACCTACAACTGAGTCATGGGCCTGAACGGAGCTGCAAGGCTCCGTTTCTTCCAAACAGATGGAACGCAACATGCGCAAGTTGACGAGATCGATGATCGGCGTGGCGCTGGTCGCGTGGGCGTGGGGGCATGCCCAGGCCGGGATTGTGCTGAACAGCACCCGGCTGGTGTACCCGGCGCAGGACAGGGAAGCGGTGCTCAGTGTGTCGAACCGCAACAAGTCCACCATCCTCTTGCAGTCCTGGCTGGAGGCAGACGATGCGACAGCGGCGGACCTGCCGTTTGCCGTCGTCCCGGCCCTGGTGCCGTTGTCGGGTGGCGGGCGGCAGACGGTACGGATCATTCACTCCGGGGCCGACATGCCGACTGACCGGGAGTCGCTGTTCTGGCTGAATGTCCAGGAGATACCCCAGGCCAGCGAACAGGAGAACACGCTGCAGATCGGTATTCGCCAGCGTATCAAGGTGTTCTATCGCCCCCGCCAGTTGATGGCCGACCCGGAACTGGCGCCCCGGCAAGTCCGTTGGCGCCTCAAGCCCGGAGGTGTGCTGGTGGCGAGCAACCCCGGGCCGTTTCACGTCACCCTGGTGGATATCGAGCTGTTCGGTGGTGAGCGCAGACTGCTGCATCACCGCAACTCGATGCTGGCGCCCGGACAGGCGCGGGAGTTCAGCCTGCCGGTGTCGGTGACGCCGCAGCAGGCTCGGCTGAGTTTCAAGAGCATCAACGACCACGGTGCCGTTGTGGCCTATCGACTTTCCGACTGGAAAACCGGCCAGGCCCTGTGGGTCGAGGATTAGCGCCGCCGTCTCCCACCCACCCCTTTTCAAAATGGCCGCACCCTCGCAAGAGCCTGTGCGCGAAGGCGTTCGCCTTTAACAAATATCTCAAGACATTGAGTGAAGGTTGCAAATGGACTGGCTCTATCGAAGAACAAAGGAAGTTCTGGTGTCATCGTGTCGTGGGAAAACGGAGGCCGCGACATTCCCCCTGTTGCAGAACGTGAACCGGCAGGCACGCCTGCCACTGTCCCTGGGGCTGTTCCTGCTGGTGCCGGACGTGGCGCTGGCCGAGCCGGTCGAAGAGGGCCTGCGATTCAATACCGCGTTCATCCATGGTGGCGAGCAGCCGGCGGATATCCGCGCGTTTCTGGAGGGTAACAGCGTACTGCCGGGCCTCTATCGGGTGGATATCTACCTGAACCGGGTCCTCAGTGCCCGTCGTGATGTGCGTTTCAATCGGGACAGCTCCAGCGGGCGGGTCGAGCCCTGCCTGACCCCGGACCTGCTGCGGGACCTGGGGTTGGATACCGAACGCCTGGCCAGCCTGGGCAGGGTGTCGCCGGATAGCGCGGGCGAGCAGTGTTTCGACCTCGGCCAACTGGAGCGGGCCAGCGTCGACTACCAGCCCAACAGCCTGGCCCTCAACCTCAGCGTGCCGCAGGTCGCCCTGCGGCGCGATGCCCGTGGCTACCTGTCGCCGGAGCTGTGGGACCAGGGCGTCAACAGTGCTTTCGTCAGCTATTCCTTCAACGGCAATCGCCGCGAGTTCGATCGGCAGAAGACCGACAGCTACTACCTGGGCCTGCGCAATGGCCTGAACCTCGGGCCCTGGCGCTTGCGCAACGAATCCTCGCTGGTCCATGGCGACTTGCAGTCCACCCGCTTCACCAGCAACCAGACCTACGCCCAGCGCGACCTGACCGCCTGGAAGGGCCAACTGACCCTGGGCGAGACCTACACCGACTCACGGGTGTTCGACAGTGTACGTTTCCGTGGCGTCCAGGTGGCATCGGACGACGGCATGCTGCCCGACAGCGAGCGGGTCTATGCGCCGGTCATCCGGGGCGTCGCCGAAAGCAACGCCACCGTGGAGATTCGCCAGGCCGGTTACCTGCTGTACAGCGCGAACGTGCCGCCCGGCCCGTTCGAGATCAATGACTTCTATCCCAGTGGTTCCAACGGCGACCTGCTGGTAACGGTGATCGAGGCGGATGGCCGGCAACGTACCTTCGTCCAGGCGTTCGCCTCGCTGCCGTTGATGCTGCCCAGGGGCTCCTTCAGCTACAGCGTCGAGGCCGGCGAGTACGACAGCAACGACAGTCGGCAGATGAACCCCGGATTTGCCAGTACCACCCTGATCTACGGCTTGAGTGAACGGCTCAGCGGTTTTGGTGGGGTGCAGGTGGCGGACGGCTTCGAGGCCAGCAACCTCGGGGTGGGGGTCAACACCGGCGTGGGTGCGGTGTCGGCCGACCTGACCCATTCGGTCAGTCACCAGGGCGCTACCGACCTGGGCGGCAAGAGCCTGCGCCTGCGTTATGCCAATACCCTGAATGCCACCCGGACCACCTTCGCCCTGGCCGGTTATCGTTACTCCAGCGAGCACTACCGCAGCTTCGAGCAGCACGTGGAGGAACGCAGCAACCTGACGCGCACTTCGCTCGGCCGGGCCCGTGACCGTTTCGACATCACCCTCAGCCAACCCCTGGAAACGGGGACCTTCAGCTTTACCGCCCTGGAGCAGCGCTACTGGAATCTGCCGGGCAAGTCGCGCCAGTTCAACGCCACCTATGGCGGCTACTGGCGCGATCTGAGCTACAGCCTGTCCCTGGATCGCACCCGTTCGGCCGATCTCGACGGCCGGGTCGCCACTGACCACCAGTTCACCCTGACCCTGTCGTTGCCGCTGGGCCGGCATGAGCGCTCGACCCGCGCCTCGCTGACGGCAGTGCGCGACAACCAGGGCGACTCCAGCGTGATGGCCGGCCTGACCGGGCGCGTGCTCGACCGGAATGCCTTCTACTCGGTCCTGGTCGGCAATGACGGCAGCGGTGCCCGTGCCGGTTCCGCCAGTGTGAATGCCACCACCTCCGTCGGTCGTTTCGAGGCCGGCTACAGCCATGGCCAGGATTTCAACAGCTGGAACCTGGGCGCGCGTGGGTCGCTGGTCGCCCATGCCGGTGGAGTGAACCTGGGGCAGTCCCTGGGCGACACCTTCGTGCTGGCCGAGGTACCGGGTGTGCGCGGTGCGCATTTCAACAACTTCGGTGGCGTCGAGACCGGGCGCAACGGCTTTGCCGTGGTGCCGTACGTGCAGCCCTATCGGGCCAACTGGGTCAGCCTGGACACGCGCCGCCTGGGCGCCGATGTCGAGGTGGACAACGCCGTCGTGCAGGTGGTGCCACGTCGTGGTTCGTCGACCCACGCGCTGTTCAAGGCCAGTGCCGGGCGCCGGGTGCAGTTCGAACTGAGCCTGGCCGATGGCAGCGCCCTGCCGTTCGGTGCCAGCGTCCAGGATGCCCAGGGCAAGGTGCTCGCCGTGGTGGACCCGACCAGTCGCGCCCTGGTGCTCAGCGAGCAGGAACAGGGAACGCTGCAGGTCCGCTGGTCGGGGCATGGCTGCCAGTTCCAGTTCCGTCTGCCGCCGCGGGACCCGCAACTGACCTACGACCGGGTCAGGGAGGTGTGCCGGTGAACGGTCTGCGGATATTCGGCCTGCTGCTGGGCCTGGTCGTGGCGGCGCCGGTGCTGGCAAGCGTGTCCCTGAGCGGCACACGCCTGGTGTTCGACGGGCGCTTTCGCGATGTGAGCATCGAGGCGCGCAATCGCGGTCGCCAGGAGGTGTTGCTGCAGGCCTGGCTCGAGGGGCACGAAGACAGCCACCCCAATCACCTGCCGTTCGTGCTGACGCCGCCGATCGCGCGGCTGGCGCCCGAAGGCCGGCAGGCGCTGCGGTTGATGTACGAAGGACGGGGCATGCCGACCGGACGGGAGTCGCTGTTGCACCTGTACGTCATGGAAATCCCCCGGACGCAGGCCGGCGACAGTCGCTTGAGCATCGCCATCCGCCAGCGGATCAACGTGCTGTTCCGCCCGGCGGGTCTGGCCGGTGATCCGGCACAGACCCCGCAACGCCTGCGCTGGAGACTGGAGCGCGATGCCAGCGGCGTGCCCCGCCTCAAGGTGGAGAACCCGACGGACTTCCATGCGGCGCTGCTGGGCCTCGAACTGGCCGGCGAGCAGGGCCGTCACCCGCTCGGTGATGACCTGCTCATACCGCCGGGCGGGCGCCGTGAACTGCTGCTCAGCTCCCGCGCCCTGGCGGTCCGTCCGGCCTGGCTGCGGTTCAACGCGCTGACCGATTACGGCGGCCAGCGTGCCTACCGTGCCCGATTCGATTTCGGTGCACCTTTCAACGCGTCGCTGGTCGGCGACGCTTCTCTTTCCCGGAACGGATCCGCCCATGATTAGGATGTCTCGCATGACCTGGCGACGCTGCCTGTTGCTGCTTGGCCTGCTCAGCCCCGCCAGTTGTTTTGCCCTCACCTGTACCCTGCAAGGCAGCGGGGCGCTGGTGGCCAGTGCCGATCTCGGCAGCAGCGTGGCGATTCCGGCGTCGTCGCCCAACGGCACGCTGGTCTGGCGTTCGGAACCGCTCAATCTGGCGGTCGAGTGCGTCAGGGAGGGGGCAGGCGCCACGGAGGAGGTCTATCTCTACCTCAATCCGGCTCGCCAGGTGGTCGGCCAGGGCATTCGCCTGGGGCTGACTCTCGACGGGGTCGACCATCGCCAGAGCCATGGCCGCATCGCCACCGGCCGCAGCCTGCCGGCCTGCGGCAACGCCCAGGCCTGTGCGCCGCTGAGTTTCAATCTGGGCTTCTCGCTGTTCATCGAAAAGTTCGGCCCGACGCCACCCTCGGGCGTGGCCAGCCAATTGCAGGATTACCGGCTGTTCCAGCTCGATGGCGGCAGTGGGTCGGGCAGCGACGGCAATTCGCTCAACTACGTGATCAACAACCTCGGCGGCCTGCGCTTCGTGGCCTGTGACGCGCAGTTGCAGGTCATCCCCGAGACCGTCGATTTCGGGCGAGTCGCGATCCAGAACGTGGTCGTTGGGCAGGTGATCGAACGGCGTCCGTTTGCCCTGCACACCAGCCGTACCTGCGACAGTGCCTTCAGCCTGGATGCGCGACTCAAGCCGGTGTCGGGCACCCTGGCCGGCGAGTTGCTGATCCCCAACGGCAACGACGGCGTCGGCATTCGTATCGTCAGGGCCGGTGGCGGGGCGCCGATCCCGTACAGCCGTTCCTTCCACCTGGCCGAACTGCTGGGCGGCACCCATGCCGCCACGGCCAGCTTCGATGCCGAACTGGTGTGGAACAGTGACCGCCCCAGGGCCGGGCCGTTCTCCGCCGAGGTGGTCGTCGATCTGTTCTACAAGTGACGGTTGGCCGGCGCGTTCGCCGTGTGCCCTAAAGCTGATCTGGATCAGTGTTTTGGATTTTGGTCCGCTTAGAGTCGACGCCCTGCCGACTCTTCCCAATAATTCGAGCGCGCCTTCCATGAAGATCAATCTCCCGGTTACCGGCCGAAACGTCGAGGTTGCCCGCGACGCCAATATCCTTTCGACCACCGACCTGAAAGGCGCCATCACCTACGCCAACCCGGACTTCATGAAGATCAGCGGCTACAGCCGCGAAGAGTTGCTGGGCTCGCCGCATAATCTGTTGCGTCATCCCGACATGCCGCCGGAGGCGTTCGCCCATATGTGGCAGACCCTCAAGGCCGGTCGCTCGTGGATGGGCATGGTGAAGAACCGCTGCAAGAACGGTGATCACTACTGGGTCAGCGCCTATGCCTCGCCGGTGAGCCGCAACGGCCAGACGGTGGAGTACCAGTCGGTACGGACCCAGCCCGGGGCCAGGCAGATCGAGGCGGCCGAGCGCTGTTATGGCGAGTTGCGCAGCGGGCGTCGGTCATGGCGCCGGCGTCTGCCCAAGGTTGGCTTGACCGGGCGGTTGACGCTGCAGTCCAGCCTGGCGTTTGCCGCGACCCTGGCGTTGGGCGACTGGTTGTCGCCGCAGCCGCTGCTGGTCGAACTGGGGCTCTGGGGCCTGGGCAGTGCCCTGTGCGGCGCCATCTTTCACGGGGCCCTGCGACCGTTCGCCCGCCTGACGGTGCGGGCCCGCAACCTGGCCGACAACCCGTTGAGCCAGGCGATCTATACCGGCCGCAGTGACGAATTCGGCCAGATCGAGTTTGCCCTGCGCATGCTCGAAGCCCAGGTCGGCTCGGTGGTCGGGCGCATCGGCGACGCTTCGCTGCGCCTGTCCGGGCATGCCCAGGAGCTGGTGCGGCATATCGAGAGCAGCCACAGCAGCACCCTCGACCAGCAGGCCGAAACCGATCAGGTCGCGGCGGCGATTCATGAGATGGCGGCCAGTGTCGCCGAGGTCGCGAGCAATGCCCAGCAGGCTTCGGTGGCCGCCGACCTGGCCGGCAGCGAAACCCGCGACGGTCATCAACTGGTGGGCGAGAGCCGCAGCTCGGTGTTGCGTCTGGCCGGGGAACTGGCCCGGGCGACCGAGGTGATCCATCAACTGGAGAGCCACAGTATCGAGATTTCCAGCGTGCTCGAGGTGATCCGCGGCATTGCCGAGCAGACCAACCTGCTGGCGCTGAATGCGGCCATCGAGGCGGCGCGCGCGGGCGAGCAGGGGCGTGGCTTTGCGGTGGTGGCGGATGAAGTGCGCGGGCTGGCCCAGCGTACCCAGCAGTCGACCAGCGAGATCCAGCGGATGATCAGCAACCTGCAGGACGGTGCGCGCGAGGCGGTGCTGGTCATGCGCCACAGCAGCCAGCATGCCGAGGACAGCGTGCAGCAGGTGCAGCAGGCGGCCGAAGCGCTGAGCGGGATCAGCGAGCGGGTGAACCGGATCACCGAGATGAGCCTGCAGATTGCCGCGGCGGTCGAGGAGCAGAGTGCGGTGAGCGAGGACATCAACCGCAACATCATGAGCATTCGCAATGCCTGCGAGGTGACTGTCAGTGCGGGTCGGCAGAGTCACGCCAATTCGGGTGACGTGGCCGGGCTGGCGGATGACCTGCGCTCGCTGGCGCAGGAGTTCTGGGGACGCAGCAGCCGGGTGTAGTGGCCTGTGTGGCGAAACGGGTGACCAGCGGCCCGGCGCTCAGGCCGCCCGCAATGGAATGAAGGTGTAGGTCAGCGGTGTATCGCTGACCACTCGCGCCCCGGCCGCGCGCAGTTGCTCGGCGATGTCATGGCCGGAAACATGAAAGGCCCATTCCGCTTCGGGGGACCATTGCGACTGTCGTTCGACTTGCGCGATGGCTTCGACGAACGCAGGCATCTGCGGCAGATAGGCGGTGAAGCCATCGCCCTTGAGCGCGGTGGTGTGAATGCCCAGGCGTGCGCAGATGGCTTGCTTGGCGCGGATGTCGTCACGGTCGGCCTGGCGCGAATCCTCGATCAGTTGCGCCAGCCCGGCGTCCACCAACTGGCCACCACTGATCAGCAGCGGCTGGTCCGGCAGCCATGATTCCGGCGGGCAGTCCTTGGCTTGCGGCCTGAGCGGGATGTGCGGGTTGATCTCCATCGGATAGATACGGCACACCAGGGGGCGACGTTCGTAGATCCGGCAGAGCAGGCGTTCGTCAAGATTCCGGCAGGGGCCGACATTGTAGGCGGCGAAAGTGATGGCCACGCGTGCCTCGGTGCTGCCGCAGGGCACGCCCCAGGAGCGGCGTTGCGCATGTTCGCGCTGCTGCGGCGCAATACCGGTGCCATCCGTCAGGAACGCCTCCACCAGCACGATCACCTGGCCGCCGTCGTCCGCCCACTGCCGGGCTTCGGCCAGGGTCAGCGGTACATGGTGATCGGTGCAGCATTTGCCGCAACCTACGCAGGAAAAATGGGTGTTCATGGCTTGACCGGCAGCAAGGGAAAAGGCGCGGTGACACCAATCCGACAGGCCGTCACCACATGAACCCGGAACGAAGCAAGTTGTGCGCCAGCCACTCAGTTGCTGCGGGCCGGCATCACCGAGTCCCATTCGGTCACGCTGGCGCTCTTGCTCTTGCGGTTGTACAGGCACAGTTCGGTGCCCGCCTGGTTTTTCATATGGGCCTGAGGGTAATGGCCGCGCAGCAGGACGGCGGTGTAGCCGAGCTTGTCATCGAACAGGGCCGGACTGCCCACCGGCTTCACGTTCTTGAGGTGGCTGGCCTTGGTGCAACTGGCCAGCACCGCCTTGTCGTGGGCGATCCACTGATCGGGGCTGGATGCCTGGGCCGGGGCGGTCACTGCGGTGAGGCTGATGAAGATCAGGGTGGAGGCTTTCATGGCAGGTCTCCTGAAGGTGCATCCGGCAAAACAACGATTATGCCTGAGCCGGGCCGACTTCATAGCGCTGGATGAAGCGCATGCCGGCGTCATCGTACAGACGCCGCGCCGGCAGGTTGTTTTCCATGACCTTGAGATCGACGAAGGCTTCGCCCCGCGAGGCGAAGACCTGGAAGGCATGGCGCAGCAGCGCCTGGCCCAGGCCCTCGCCGCGGCGGCGCGGGTGGACCACCAGGTCCTTGATGTAGGCGCTGGTCCAGCACTGGGCGACGCCTGCCAGGCCGTGTGGGTCCGTGGCGATCAGGCACAGGGTCGGATCGAATTCGGCATCGCGGGTGAAACGCTCGCGCCAGTGGGGGAAGTCGTCGACCGCGATGTCGCTGTCGCGATAGCCCTCCACCAATAGTGCGTGGACGGCCTCCAGTTGCTCCGGGCGCAGTATCCCGAGGCGGATGTCCTTGGGCCAGTGCGGCACGTCGAGCAAGCCGTCGAGGTCCTTGCGCAGCAGCAGGCAGTGGCACCGGGGCATGTCAGATACCCTGCTCGGCGACGGTCCTGGCGGCCTGGATCAGGCACTTGGTCAGTTCCGGCGAGGAGAACTTCGTCAGTACCGCGTTGGCCCCTGCCTGACGGGCCTTTTCAGCGTTCATGGCGCTGTCCAGGGAGGTGTGCAGCAGGATGTAGAGGTCCTGGAAGTCCGGGGTTTCGCGTACGGTACGGGTGAAGGCGTAGCCGTCCATTTCCGACATCTCGATGTCCGAGACGACGATGTTGATCTGTTCCGCGGTGCCTTGCAGGTCGAGCAGGCAGCCGATGGCTTCCTTGGCGCTGCGGGCGGTGTGGCAGGTCAGGCCGAGATTGCGCAGGGTATGGACCGATTGCTGCAGCGCCACCTGGCTGTCGTCGACCACCAGGATCCGGGCATTGCCGAGCAGTTCGGCTTCTTCCATGGTCAGTTCGGTCGGTGCGACTTCGATCTGTGTCGGAGCGATGACATGGATGACCTTTTCGATATCCAGCACCTGCACCAGCGTGCCGTCGACCTGGGTCACCCCGGTGATGAACGCCTTGGGGCCACCGGAGCCGAAGGGGGGCGGGCGGATATCGGTGGTCAGGCAGTGGACGATCTTGCTCACGGCCTGCACATGCAGGCCCTGCTTGGAACGACTGACATCGGTGACGATCAGGCAGCCGCCGTCGGGATCCGCCAGTGGGCGCTCGCCGATGGCCCGGCTCAGGTCGATCACCGAGAGCGAGGCGCCGCGCAGGGTGGCGATGCCCCTGACATGCGGGTGCGACTCGGGCAGTTTGGTCAGCGGCGGACAGGGGATGATTTCGCTGACTTTGAGCAGGTTGATCGCCATCAGCTTGCCGCTGCGCAAGGTGAAGAGCAGTAGCGACAGCGAATCTGCGCGAGCTTTGTTGGAGGACATAAAAACCTTCTGTACAAAGAGCTGCGTCAGGGCAGGTCGGCCCCGAACGGGTATCTATAAAGCATTATCGACCCGAGACGGTCGGGCTTTAGGTGAATCTTGCCGCTGACCACGCTGCCCTGTTCGCGGGCAAGCCCGCTCCTGCACACGTTCGCTGCCGACGCCCGGGGCTGGTGGCCTGTTGCTCACTTGAGCCCCAGGCGCCTGGCCAGCCGGCCCAGGTTCGCCCGGTCCAGGCCCAGCTCCCGCGCCGCGCCCGCCCAGTTCTGCTGGTGCCGCTCCAGGCAGGCAGTGATCAACTGCCGTTGATACTGCTCCGTGGCCTGGCGCAAGTCGAGCCCGGCTTGCCGGTGCAGTGGGGTACTGGCCTGTGTTCCGGGCGTTTCGTCGGCGACCGTCGGCAAATCCAGGTCGACAGCGCTCAGGCTGAGAATCTTCGGCCGCTCCCGGCAACTGCCGAGGGCCTTGAGGGCGCTGCGCCCGAGCAGATGCTCCAGCTCCCGGACGTTGCCCGGCCAGTCGTAGGCCAGCAGCGCGGCCTGGGCATCCGGGCTCAGGCGCAGGCTGCCCAGGCCCATGCGCGAACGGTTCTGCTCGAGAAAGTAGCCGCTGAGCAGCAGTACATCGCGACCGCGCTCGCGCAGTGGCGGCACCTGCAACGGGTAGACGCTCAGGCGGTGGTAGAAGTCCGCCCGGTAGCGTCCGTTGCGCACTTCCTCGGCCAGGTCGCGGTTGGTCGCGGCGATCAGGCGCACATCCACCTGGTGCTCGCGGTCCGAGCCCAGCCGCTGCAACTGGCCGCTCTGCAGTACCCGCAGCAGTTTTGCCTGGACGCTCAGCGACAGCTCGCCGACTTCATCGAGAAACAGGGTACCGCCGTTGGCCAGTTCGAACTTGCCGCGCCGATCGCCCACCGCCCCGGTGAAGGCACCTCGGACATGACCGAACAGTTCGCTTTCCACCAGGGTCTCCGGCAGAGCGGCGCAGTTGAGGCTGATGATGGGCTTTTCCGAACGAGGCGAGGCGGCGTGGATCGCCTGCGCCACCAGTTCCTTGCCGACCCCGGTTTCGCCGGTGATCAGCACGGTCAGGTCACTGGCGCCGACCAGGTTGATCTCTTCCACCAGGCGCTTGTGCGCCTTGCTCTGGCCGATCATCTCGGGTTGCCGGGAGCTGTTGGCCTGGCGATAGAGTTCGGCGCGCTGATGTTCGTCCTCGGCCCGCAGGGCCAGGCGTTCGATGCGTTCGGCGGCGCTCACGGTGGCCGCCGCCAGGCTGGCGAAGGCCTGCAGGGCATCGAGGTCGATCCGTTCGAAGCGTTCCGGGTCGAGGGCGTCGAGGGTCAACAGGCCCCAGGGGCGCTCGTCGATGAACAGGGGGCAGCCCAGGCAGTCATGCACTTCCAGGTGTTCGGTCAGGCCGTCGACCAGGCCGTCGACCAGGCCGTCGTACGGGTCGGGCAGCCCGCTGTCGCTGTCGAAACGCACGGGGCCCCGGGCATCGAGCAGGATCTGGAAGCGCGGGTGCTCGCTGACCCGGAAGCGCCGGCCGAGGGTGTCCGCGCTCAAGCCGTCGACCGCCAACGGTACCAGCGCTTCGCCATCCAGGCGCAGCAGGGCGGCGGCGTCACAGGGCAGCAGCGCACGCAGGGCATCGAGCAGGCGCCGATAACGTTCGCTTTCGGGCAGTTCCCGGGAGAGATCCGCCACCAGTGGCAGCAGGGCGGTCAGCAACGGCTTTGCGGTCATATTGACTCCATTGGTGTCGAAATGACTATAGAATGGTTGTGGTCATTATGACCAATGATATTTTAAGTTATTGATTTTTAATGGTTTAAATCTTGGCATGGAGTGTGATTGAGACAGGTCAATTCAGGTAATCCTCATGTCCAGGAGTTGACCCATGCTGAGCGCCCAAGACCGTGCCATCGTCAAATCGACCGTCCCTTTGCTGGAAAGCGGCGGTGAGGCACTGACCACCCATTTCTACCGGATGATGCTGTCCGAGTACCCGCAGGTGCGTCCACTGTTCAACCAGGCCCACCAGGCCAGCGGCGACCAGCCCCGGGCCCTGGCCAACGGCGTGCTGATGTATGCGCGGCACATCGACCAGCTCGACCAGTTGGGCGACCTGGTGGCAAAGATCATCAACAAGCATGTTGCGCTGCAGATTCTGCCGGAGCATTACCCGATTGTCGGCGCCTGCCTGCTGCGGGCGATCCGTGAAGTGCTCGGCGAGGAAATCGCCACGCCCGAGGTGCTCGCGGCCTGGGGCGCGGCCTACAACCAGCTGGCCGACATCCTGATCGGTGCCGAGGCGGCGATCTACGACGAAAAGGCCCTGGCACCGGGTGGCTGGCGTGGCAGCCGGCCATTCAGGCTGGTGGCCAAGGTCGAGGAAAGCGCGGAAATCACTTCCTTGCACTTCGAACCGGTCGACGGCCAGGCCATCCTGAGCTTCGAGCCGGGGCAGTACATCGGCATGAAGCTGGTCATCGATGGCGAGGAGCTACGGCGCAACTACTCCCTTTCGGCGCTGGCCAATGCCCGGCAATACCGCATCAGTGTCAAGCGCGAGGCGGGCGGCCGGGTGTCGAGCTACCTGCATGACCAGCTGGCGGTCGGCGCGACCCTGGATCTGTTCCCGCCAGCGGGAGATTTCACCCTGACCGCCAGCGACAAGCCGCTGGTGCTGATCAGCGGCGGTGTCGGTATCACCCCGACCCTGCCGATGCTGGAAGCGGCGCTCGCCACACGGCGGCCGGTGCACTTCATTCACTGCGCGCGCAATGGGGCGGTGCATGCGTTCCGTGACTGGGTCGATGGGTTGGCCGCGCATCATCCGCAGCTCAAGCGCTTCTACTGCTACGCCGAGGATGACGGGGTGAGCCCGGCGGCGGACAAGGTCGGTCTGTTGAGCCAGGAACAACTGGCCCGGTGGCTGCCGGAACAGCGCGACCTGGATGCCTACTTCCTCGGGCCGAAAGGCTTCATGAGTGCGGTCAAGCGCCACCTCAAGGCCCTCGGTGTGCCGGAAAAGCAGAGCCGCTACGAGTTCTTCGGCCCGGCTGCGGCCCTGGAATAAGCCCTCGGTCCGAGTTCCCCCGAGCGCTGGGGGACTTGTTGTGAGAGCTGGATTGATCTGCGGAATCCGGCTCTCACAGATTGTCTACTTCGATGAGACAGTCAAACCGATTTCAGCCGCTTTTTCCTTTTTCGGCGGCTCATTAATCTGGTCACACATTGAACGACACAGCTTCCCACCACTTAAACGAAAAAGGATTCCCTCATGAGCAAGCCAACCTACAACCGCCTGAACAAAGACGACGCCGTAGTCCTGCTGGTCGACCACCAGACCGGTCTGATTTCCCTGGTGCAGGACTTCTCGCCGAACGAGTTCAAGAACAACGTGTTGGCGTTGGCCGACCTCGCCAAGTTCTTCAACCTGCCCACGATCCTGACCACCAGCTTCGAGCAGGGCCCCAACGGCCCGCTGGTTCCAGAGCTGAAAGAGATGTTCCCGGACGCGCCGTACATCGCCCGCCCCGGCCAGATCAACGCCTGGGACAACGAGGATTTCGTCAAGGCGATCAAGGCCACCGGCCGCAAGCAACTGATCATCGCCGGGGTGGTGACCGACGTTTGCGTGGCGTTCCCGACGCTGTCGGCGCTGGCTGAAGGTTTCGATGTGTTCGTGGTGACCGATGCTTCCGGTACCTTCAACGAAACGGTGCAGCAGGCCGCGTGGAACCGCATGACCCAGGCCGGTGCACAGATGATGAACTGGTTCTCGGTGGCCTGTGAGCTGCACCGCGACTGGCGCAACGATATCGAAGGCTTGGGCAACCTGCTGTCGCAGCGGATCCCGAACTACCGCAACCTGATGAACAGCTACGCGGCGCTGGCTGCCCGCTGAGTGGCCCTGAACAACCAGGCCCGCCTTCGAGCGGGCCTTTTGCTTTTTTGGCGGCCGGACAGCCTCTCGGAATACCGGCCGTGATGATCCCAGAAAGGCTGTTCCTACAAGAGAATCGGCACTCTCCTGCATATCCCTTCTGCAAAATCCCGCCACGGTTAATCCGCCTTTAATCGACTTCGCGTTAATTCGCCGCAGTTGCGGCGAGTACCGGTCTTTATCGGGTGTTGAATACGCTCAAAGGTCATCTGCTGCGTGTAGACTGGCGAACCAGGGATCGACCATGCCCGGATGGCGCCAGGTGCGCCGAACGCAGGCAAACTCGGCCTGATGCGGCGGCTGTCAGCGCTGCCCTTCGGCTGATCCAATAACGAGTCACAAGGGAAACGGGATGAATGACGAAATGATGCGGTTGGGACGGGAAAAGCGCTTTCTCGTCCTGCTGGGGGTGATCTGCCTGGCCTTGATCGGCGGGGCGCTGTACATGCAGGTGGTGCTCGGCGAGGCACCTTGCCCGCTGTGCATCCTGCAACGTTATGCCTTGCTGTTCATCGCGATCTTCGCTTTCATCGGCGCGGCCATGCCAACCCGGCGCAGTCTTTCGGTGCTGGAAGTGCTGGTGTGGCTGAGCGCGATCGGTGGCCTCGCCGTGGCCGGCCGGCATGTGTATATCCAGGCCTTTCCCCAGGTCAGTTGTGGCATCGATGTGCTGCAGCCGATCGTCGACGGCTTGCCGCTGGCCAAACTGTTCCCGCTGGGCTTCCAGGTCGACGGTTTCTGCGAAACGCCATACCCGCCGGTGCTCGGCCTGTCCTTGGCGCAATGGGCTCTGGTAGCCTTTGTGCTGACTGTGGTGCTGGTGCCGCTGGGGATCTACCGCAACCGTAAAAACGCTCGCTGAGCGGCCTCTCGGGCGCCCCGGTTCCGATGCCCGGAATCGGGGCGTTTTCGCATTTGCGCAGCGGTAAAAAAGGCCGTGATGGAAGGCAACAAAAGGCCTGAAAAAACTGCGACATATTGTCACGTCGCAGCGGTCGCAGGGAGCGTTTTCGACTCACCTAGACCTCTGCAATCGACAACAATTCCCGGGAAAGTTCCCTCGGCCGTTTTTTCTCCCCAGGCCCCGCCGCCAGTACCTTCGACGCTCCCCAAGAGTCGCCGTGGGCCCCGTTTTACAGGGGCTGGACCGGCCTCGGCGGTGCTTCAGGAAGGCTGGAAGAGCCAGTCAGGTTGTCCGGTAGAAGGGGGTGTCAGTGCTTCTTGTTGATAATGAAAAGCGATACGATTCTGTATCATTGCAAAATCGGTGAATGATTGTTGCGTCACTTGATAAAAAATATTTCAGGATGAGACATGGTTTATAAAACCCGACATATCTACAATCGCCCGCACTGAGTGTCCTGCGTCGTTCATTTTTTGAGCGAGCACAGGGGCCAAAAGGTGCCATGCGATCCCGGGTGCAGGCAACCTTCCAAGTATCCGCACCAAATGGAATTGGTCTGTAACAAGGCCTTTGACCGACGAAATCGAATAAGACTCACTGCCAGCTCCGGATGTGCCGATCTGCGATCAGCGCGAAGGGCAGGCCCTTATTCAATTGAAGAAAAATGCCAACCCTTGGCAGGGTGAAGTGTTGGCGATCAAAACCCAACTGCATTGCGCAAGCTGCTTTAGAGGTCGTGAGATGAGTAAAACTAGGTACCCCAGATTGCTAGGCTTATTGCCGCTGCTCGGCACGTTGTTGCTGGGAGGGTGCAACATGACCTTGCTTGACCCCAAAGGTCAGGTAGGCCTGGACGAACGTAACCTGATCATCACCGCCACGCTGCTGATGCTGTTGGTCGTGGTGCCGGTGATCTTTATGACCCTTGCCTTTGCATGGAAATATCGTGCATCGAACAAGGACGCCACCTACGCGCCGAAATGGAACCACTCGACCAAGATCGAAATCGTGGTCTGGGCTGTTCCGGCCATCATCATCCTGTTCCTGGGCATCGTGACCTACAAGTCGACCCACGCCCTGGACCCTTATCGTCCGCTGGAATCCGACGTCAAGCCGATCAACGTCGAAGTGGTTTCGCTGGACTGGAAGTGGCTGTTCATCTACCCGGACCAGGGTATCGCCACCGTCAACAAGCTGGTGTTCCCAGCCAACACCCCCGTCAACTTCCGGATCACCTCCGACTCCGTGATGAACTCGTTCTTCATCCCGGGCCTGGGTGGCCAGATCTACGCGATGGCTGGCATGCAGACCAAGCTGCACCTGATCTCCAACGAGAATCACGTGTACGAGGGCATCTCCGCCAACTACAGCGGTGCCGGCTTCACCGGTATGAAATTCAAAGCGATCGCAACCAGCCAGGCGGATTTCGATGCCTGGATTGCTGAGGTCAAGCAGTCACCTAAAAAGCTTGAACAAGCCGAATACGCAGAACTTTCCAAGCCGAGCCAGGACAACCCGGTCGAGCTTTATTCTTCCGTTACGCCGAACCTGTTCCAGGTCATCGTTGACAAGTACGAAGGCATGAAACCAGGCAAGCCGGTCGAGCACGAGAAGAAGGAAGTGGCCGCAACGGAAGGTTCGCATTCAGCTGCCGGGGCAGAGGAGTAAACGATGTTTGGTAAATTAAGCTGGGACGCGGTCCCGTTCCACGAACCGATCGTCATGGTGACTCTCGCCATGATCGCGATCGGTGGCCTGGCGGTCTTCGCGGCCATCACCTACTTCAAGAAGTGGACCTACCTGTGGTCCGAGTGGCTGACTTCGGTCGACCACAAGAAAATCGGCGTGATGTACATCATCGTCGCCATGGTCATGCTGCTGCGCGGCTTCGCCGACGCGATCATGATGCGTTCCCAGTTGGCCATGGCCACCGAGGGTTCGCCTGGCTACCTGCCTCCCCATCACTATGACCAGATCTTCACCGCCCACGGTGTGATCATGATCATCTTCATGGCGATGCCATTCTTCACCGGCCTGATGAACATCGTCGTGCCGCTGCAGATCGGCGCGCGTGACGTTGCCTACCCGTTCCTGAACTCCCTGAGCTTCTGGCTGCTGGTGTCCGGCGTGGTGCTGATCAACCTGTCCCTGGGCGTTGGCGAATTCGCCAAGACCGGCTGGGTTGCCTATCCGCCGCTGTCGGGGCTGCAATACAGTCCGGGCGTGGGTGTGGACTACTACATCTGGGCGCTGCAGCTATCGGGTCTGGGTACGACGTTGACCGGGGTCAACTTCCTGGCCACCGTACTGAAGATGCGTACCCCTGGCATGAAACTGATGGACATGCCGATCTTCACCTGGACCTGCACCTGGGCCAACGTCCTGATCGTGGCTTCGTTCCCGATCCTGACCGCTACCCTGGCACTGCTGACCCTCGACCGTTATCTGGATTTCCACGTGTTCACCAATGAACTCGGCGGCAACCCGATGATGTACGTCAACCTGTTCTGGGCCTGGGGTCACCCCGAGGTTTACATCCTGATCCTGCCGGCTTTCGGTGTCTTCTCCGAAGTCATCTCGACCTTCTCCGGCAAGAAACTGTTCGGCCACCACTCGATGATCTACGCCAGTGGCGCGATCTCGGTGCTGGGCTTCATGGTTTGGCTGCACCACTTCTTCACCATGGGTTCGGGGGCCAACGTCAACGCCTTCTTCGGCCTGGCGACCATGCTGATCTCGATCCCGACCGGGGTGAAGCTGTTCAACTGGCTGTTCACCATCTACCGTGGTCGTCTGCGTTTCACCAGCCAGGTCCTGTGGACCCTGGGCTTCATGGTGACCTTCGCCATCGGTGGCATGACCGGCGTTCTGCTGGCCGTTCCAGGTGCCGACTTCGTGCTGCACAACAGCCTGTTCGTAATCGCGCACTTCCACAACGTGATCATCGGCGGTGCGGTATTCGGTTACATCGCCGGCTTCAGCTTCTGGTTCCCGAAAGCCTTCGGCTTCAAGCTGCATGAAGGTTGGGGCAAGGCTGCCTTCTGGTTCTGGATCACCGGCTTCTTCGTTGCGTTCATGCCGCTCTACGCTCTGGGCTTCATGGGCATGACCCGTCGCCTGAACGCCACCACCAACCCTGAGTGGGTACCGTACCTGTACGTTGCCTTCGTCGGTGCGATCCTGATCGCCTTCGGTATCGCTTCGCAACTGATCCAGATTTACGTCAGCGTGCGTGATCGCAAGCAGAACCTGGACGTGACCGGCGACCCATGGAACGGCCACACCCTGGAATGGTCGACCTCGTCGCCACCGCCGTTCTACAACTTCGCCGAACTGCCGAAAGCCGACGCTGTCGACGCGTTCACCGAAGCCAAGGAAAACGGTACCGCCTACAGCGTGCCCAAGCGTTACCAGCCGATCCACATGCCGAACAACACCGCGACCGGCCTGGTCATGGGTGCTCTGCTGACCGTCTTCGGTTTCGCGATGATCTGGCACATCTGGTGGATGGCGATCGCCAGCCTCGCAGGTACCGTGATCTATTTCATCATCCACGCAGCCCGTGATGATCAGGGCTACATGGTGCCGGTCGAGACCATCGAACGCATCGAAGCCGAACAGCACAAGGTGCTGGTCGCGGCCAAGGTGATTCCGGCCTCCCGTGTTGAAACCTCGTTGGAAAAGGCTTAAACCATGTCGAATGCAGTGACTCATGCTGGACACGCCCATGGTCATGACCATGGGCACGATGACCACCACCACGACTCGGGCGAGATGACCGTATTCGGTTTCTGGCTCTACCTGATGACCGACTGCATCCTGTTTGCGTCGATCTTCGCAGCGTACGCGGTGCTGGTTAACAACGTAGCGGGTGGCCCGTCGGGCCACGACATCTTCGAACTGCCATACGTGCTGGGCGAAACCGCCTGCCTGTTGCTCAGCTCGATCACCTACGGCTTCGCCATGCTGGCGTTGTTCAAGGGCAAGAAAGGCCAGGTACTGGGCTGGTTGGCGATCACCTTCCTGTTCGGCCTGGGCTTCATCGGCATGGAAATCAACGAATTCCACAAGCTGATCGAAGAAGGCTACGGTCCGAACCGCAGCGGCTTCCTGTCCGGTTTCTTCACCCTGGTGGGGACCCACGGTCTGCACGTCACCAGTGGCCTGATCTGGATGGCCGTGATGATGTACCAGGTCTGGAAAAACGGCCTGACGCCGACCAACACCACCCGCCTGAGCTGCCTGAGCCTGTTCTGGCACTTCCTGGACGTCGTGTGGATCTGCGTATTCACCGTTGTTTACCTGATGGGGACCCTGTAAATGGCTAATGCACACCATTCCAGTGATGCCAACCATGGCAGCGTGAAGTCCTACATGATCGGCTTTATCCTGTCGATCATCCTGACTGCCATCCCGTTCGGCCTGGTGATGTACCCGTCGCTGCCAAAAGCCGCGACCCTGTGGATCATCCTGATCTTCGCCGTGATCCAGGTGCTGGTGCACCTGGTGTACTTCCTGCACCTGGACCGTTCCGCCGCGCAGCGCAACAACGTGATCGCGTTCATTTTCGCGGCGCTGGTGATCGTCCTGCTGGTAGGTCTGTCGCTGTGGATCATGTTCACCATCCACGCCGTCATGATGGCGAAGTGAGGTAAACCCGATGTCGCTCAAGCACTTTATCCAAATCACCAAACCGGGGATCATTTTCGGTAACGTGCTTTCTGTGGCGGGTGGTTTCTTCCTGGCCTCCAAGGGGCATGTCGATCTGGCCATCTTCCTGGCGGCCATGATCGGCACTTCGCTGGTGGTAGCGTCCGGTTGCGTGTTCAACAACTGCATCGACCGTGACATCGACCTGAAGATGGAGCGCACCAAGAACCGCGTGCTGGTCCAGGGGCTCATCTCCCTGAAACTGGCACTGGTCTACGCGACCGTCCTCGGCGTTGCCGGCGTAGCCTTGCTGTACCGCGTCGCCAACCCGTTGGCGGCGCTGTTCGCAGTGATCGGCTTCGTCATCTATGTCGGTCTCTACAGCCTGTACTTCAAGCGCAAGTCGGTTCACGGCACGCTGATCGGCAGTCTGTCGGGGGCGATGCCACCGGTGATCGGTTACGTTGCGGTCAGCAACAGCTTCGACATGGCGGCATTGACGCTGCTGGTGATGTTCAGCCTGTGGCAGATGCCGCATTCCTACGCCATCGCGATCTTCCGCTTCAACGACTACCTGGCCGCATCGATTCCGGTGCTGCCGGTGAAGCGTGGGATCGTCGTGGCCAAGAAGCACATCCTGCTCTACATCCTGGCTTTCGTCGCCGCGACGCTGATGCTGACCTTCAGCGGCTATGCCGGCATGAGCTACCTCGCCGTGGCCGCGGCCATGGGCATGTACTGGTTGTACATGGCCTGGACCGGCTACAAGGCGGTGGATGACACGGTCTGGGCACGCAAGCTGTTCGTGTTCTCGATCTTCACCATTACCGCCCTGAGCGTGATGATGTCCCTGGATTTCAAAGTGCCGACCGAGTTGTTGCTGACTTATGCGCACTGAGTGACCCGCATGACGGAAAAGCCCCGCCTTCTCAGGAAGTGCGGGGCTTTTTTTTGCGACATGCCCGGCGATTCAGTCGCCGAGCAAGCGCAGGAAGCGTTCCCGCACACGTTCATCATCGCTGTGGGCGACATTGAACCGCAGGAAACTCGTCGCATCGTCGGCCACGCTCAGCAAGGTGCCCGGCGCCAGCACGATGTCATTTTCCAGCCCCTTGCGGGCCAGCACTTCGGCGTCGATACCGGCGGGCAGGCGGGTCCAGAGAAACAGCCCCTCTCCCGGGCAGGAGGAAACCGCGCAACCGGCTTCACCCAGCCACTGCGCCACCCGTGCGTTCGACTCGTAGAGGCGATCGACCAACCGTCGGGCGTGCTTGGTGTAGCTGCCGTCGCTGAGCATCCGGTAGGTCATCTGCTCGGCCAGCTCCGAGGTCACGCCACCGCTCATCATCTTCAGCGCGATCATGCGCGCCGCCAGTTCCGGTGTCAGCACGGCGTAACTGACCCGGCTGTTGGCGCTCAGCGTCTTGGTGAAGCCCGAGACATAGCTGATGTTTTCCAGCCCGCCGGCCGCGGCCAGGCGCGGTGTGCGCTTGTGCTGGATATCGCAGTACAGGTCGTCCTCGACGATATGGAAGCCGTACCGGTGACTCAACTCCAACAGGCGATAGACCTGGGCCGGGGAGAAGGAGTGCCCGGTCGGGTTGTGCAGCGTGGTGTTGGTCAGGTATAGCACCGGACGGTGCTGCTCGAGCAGTCGTTCCAGGTGGGTGAAATCCAGCCCCTCGCAACCGCGGGCGATGCTGACCACCCTGGCGCCATGCAGCGACAGGTTCGAGCGCAGGTTGAAATAGCAGGGATCGTCCAGCAGCACCGTATCGCCCGGTTTGATCAGCAGGCGCATCAGCATGTCGATGGCTTGCACCGTGTTGGCGGTGGTCACGATCTGCTCCACCGGAACTTCGATACCGAAGGTCGCCAGTTTGACCCGCAGGGCCTGGCGCAGCGGCACATAGCCGGCCGGCACGCCGGCCTCGCCCATGCGAAGGGTGGTCGAGCGCAGGGTACCGCGGGCGGCCTTGAGCAGTTCTTCGCCCGGCAGCCAGGAGGAGGGCAGGAAACCGCAGCCCGGACGCAGGGCGCCGTTGTCCAGCAGCAGGGCGCGCCGTACCACGCTGAGGGTGTCCTGTGGCAGCAGGTCACGGCCGACGCCGGCATGGGCGGCCGCGCTCAGGCGCGTGACATAGTGCCCCGAGCCCTGCCGGGAGGCGACCAGCCCCTTGGCCCGCAAGCGGTCCAGGGCTTCGACGACGGTCGACTTGCCTACGCCCATCAGCTCGGACAGTTCACGGATCGGTGGCAGCTTGGCGCCGTGTTGCAGGGCGCCCTGGCTGATGGCTGAGGTGAAGCGTTCGACGATCTGCTGTACCAGCGGGGCTCCACGCTCGAACTCGATGGCAGCGATCACGGCTCTCTGCGCCTGCATTTTACTGGTCATCCGAGCAATAAAGTTCGGAGGATTCTAGTCCAACTTGCTCTGATCAAGAAGACCTCCGCTCTCTAGTATCGACGCCATCATCCAGTGCGTCGTTCTGATTGAAGAGGTTCTCCATGAGTGTTGAAACAACTGCCGGGATTGCCAAGCCGGCCGTTAACGTCCGTTTGTTCATCATTCGGATCATTACCGCGGTGTCGCTGTTCGCGGTACTGGGCAAGGCCAACGTCTGGCTCGACACCGCCACCAACAGTATCCTGGCGCTGGGCTATCGCGCGTTGCTGCTGCTGTTGCCGTTGACCCTGCTGCTGCTCGGCCGGCGCTCCCTCGGCGTCACCCTGCTGTGCGCCGGAGCGGGGCTGATCCTGCTGGCCTTGACCCGCAACCAGGGCATCGTCATGTTCGGCGCGGCCCTGTTCGCCTACGGGATCGCCATCGCCGGCTACCTGATCAAGAGCGAGGCGGCGCAGACCAAGGAAGGCGCGGCGTACAACCGCGTGGCCATGAACATGGGCAGCCTGATCGCCGGCCTGATCCTGCTGTCGCCGCAGTTGACCCCCACCCTGTTCTTTCTCGGCGCCGCCGGTTTCGTCCTGATGTGCCTGCCGGTCGCCATGGGCGCGAGCCTGCAGCTCCCGGTCATTTCCACCCCGGCGAAGAGCCAGGGCGGAGCCGGCTGGCTCGGCAAGCTGCCATGGGTGATCGCCGGGATCATCATGGGCATCAAGCTGTTCGGCGTGTTTTCGATCCTGCCCCAGGCGATCCTGCGGGAAACCGGCGAGTTACCCTCCTGGTATGGCCTGATGCTGATCCTCAACAGTGCCGTGGTGGTGTTCCTGCAGGTGCCGGTGATGCGTGTCATCGAGGCCACCGGCCGGTTCAAGGTGTTTACCGTGATCGGCATCATCTTCGCCGGCTTCCTCGTGCTTTCCTCGCCAGCGCTGTTCCATGTGCAGACCCTGGTCGGCGCGTTCATCTGGGTCACCCTGCTGTCCATCGCCGAGTGTGCGTTCAGCTACCTGGACTACTTCTCCGTGAAGCAGAACAGCATGTTCGCCAAGGAAGTCTCCCTGGGCGTCGGTGCCGGCGTGACCGTGCTGCTGATGCGGGCCCTGCCCGATCCCTACAACGCCTACGTGCTGGGGTTGATCGGTGCCCTGGGGATCCTGGCCTGGTACGGCCTCAACCGTAAACTCAACGCACCGCTGCATGACTGAGTTCGCAAGGGAGATCCGAGATGAGTGCAAAACCCTGTGTGATCGTGGTCGGCTATAACGGCAACCGCGTACGTGACATCGCCAAGCTGCGCCAGCTGTGCCAGTCGCTGTATCAGGCCAAGCTGATTCTGCTGGTGGAAAAGGTCCAGTTGGAAGACTACGAAGTGGCGGACTATGTCTGGACCACATCGCTGGCCGCCGAGCACCTGGATTCGGCCCTGAATGCAGTGTGTGGCTGCCTGGAGCTCGAACAGTGGAACCTGATCGGTGTCCTGCCGTTTTCCGATCGTGGGGTCCTGCTCGGTGCCGCCCTGGCCACGCGCCACGGCTTGCCGGGGATTACCCCCGACGAGGCCCGTGCCGGGCTGGACAAGGAAATCTTCCGCCAGCTGGAAGCTGCCGCGCCCAGCTCACCGACGAGTTATCAGCCGGTGTTTTCCTGCCGCGTCGAGCGACTGGAGGAGTTGCTTCAGCGCGTGCAGGCCCTGGGCGGCAAGGCCTTCATCAAGCCCGCCTGCGAGGGGGCCAGCCGCGGTTGCCGGGTCATTCACTCGCTGGAAGAATGTGCGCCGGCCTGGGCGGCGCTGGAGCCTTATCGCTCGGGCGGGATCATCGTCGAGGAGTTGGTGGAGGAGGCCCGCGAGTACAGTTGGGACTGCGTGGCGGGGCGTTCCTGGATCACCGAGAAAACCACCACCGAAGGCGCCTATCGTGCCGAGATCCAGCAGGTGGTCCCGGCGCCGCTGAGTGGCGACGCCCTGCTGGCCATCGCTGCCGCCGGCGAACATATGCGCCAACTGGTGTCGCTCCGCAATGGGGCTTACCACAACGAGGTGTTTTTCAAGGGCAATGGCCTGACCTCGGCCGTGGAAACCAACATGCGCCCCGGTGGCATGCACATCTGGGACCTGGCGCGTAAAGCCTTCGCCGCGTACAACCCCTGGGAAAGCTGGGTGCGCTGGGCGGTGGAAGGGCGGATGGAGGAGCAGCAGCCGACTGCGCAGGGCTATTGCGGCATCCGGCTGCTGAGTGCTCCGGCCCATGGTTCCCTGCACTATCTGCCGGATATCCGCGAGCTGGCGGCCGAGCTCGGTATCGAGGTGATCGAGGCGGTGTACAGCAAGGGCGTGGGCGAGCGCGTCTCGGCCCTGGTGACCGACAACACCTCGTTCATCGGTCACGTCATTCTCTTCAACAGCGATTATTCCAGGCTCAGCGAGCAACTGCTGCGGCTGGTCAGGGCCATCGAGTCGGCGATCGTGGTGTCACCGCTGGAGGTGGAATCTTCCGTTCGCCTTGAAGAGGCCCTGTCGTGAACCCCGCTGCCTCATGGCCTGAATCCTCTATCCCGGAGCTGGCCCAGCCACAGAAGGAAGTGATGTCGATGTCGTGTGATGAACGTTTTATCGCCATTGCCCAGGAACTGGGTTATGACATCTATGGTGAAAATACCGCTGGAGGGCACTACTCGCCAGCCTTGCGGCTGCATGACCAGGTGTTCGTCAGCGGGCTCGTGCCGATGATGAGCGGCAAGGTGATCCTCCCCGGTCGCGTCGGCGTCAACCTGACCCTGCAGGAGGCGCAGAAAGCTGCCGGCATCAGCGCCATGCGCGGGCTGGCATTGATTCTGCAAACCATTGGTTCGCTGGATCGCATAAAGTCCCTTGCGCGGGTGACGGTCTACGTCAAGTCGACGGAAGAGTTCCCCGATCTCAGTGAGGTCGCCAACGGTGCCTCGGATGTATTCCATCGAGTACTGGGGGATGCCGGCCGGCATACCCGGACGACGGTGGGGGTGTACCAACTGCCGAAGAATGCCGCGATCGAAGTCGATATCATTGCCGCGGTTAACGAAGGGGCTTTGCGCCAGCTATAAAATCAATGTCTGCGCGATGGGAACGTCTCGCCGCAAAAATGGAATGACACATGGACACCTTCAAGGGCAGCTTTTTCACCTATCAGGATTTTCGCGACAGCCTGCAGGGCGAGTCACCTCGACCGCAGGTGTGGAAGGGCACGGACCTGGCCAGCCTGCAACGCGAGATGCAACCAAGTGATACCGACATCGTCGCGCTGTCGAGCGAGTCGAGTATCGGCGGTTGCGAGATCCTGCCGGGCACCGTGATCTCGATGCAATGGCTGAACCCCGGCACCACCTTGAACCAGCATGCCCACACCTGGTGGCACCTGTTCATCATCCAGTCGGGCCAGGGCCAGCTGACCCTCGGCGATGCCCAGCCCGTGCCGATCGGCGGCGGTGACGTGATTGTTGTGCCGGCGTGGAACGCCCATGGATTCATCAACTGTTCCGCGCAGGAACCGTTGGTCATGCTCAATATCAGCAACATGCCGCAGGTGGCGGCGCTGTCGAACTTTGCCGATCAGAACGGCCGGATCGGCAAGACCGGGTAGGTAACCCTCTCCACCATTTTCCTTCATCGTTCTCCCAGGCAGGGAGCCAGCGTTCGCTGGCTCCCTGCCTGCGTTTGTGCCTGCCTTTTTCGTCGCTCGGCAGGCTGCCGGCGGTGTCCCCCTTCTCCCGGTCACTCTCTTGCATCGATATCTGCAAGCATTCTGTCATCCTGCGGTCATCTGTATCGATACAAACTGGCATTTTCTGTATCTATCGAAGCGTCATTCAGTTATTTACGATCCATTTCGTAGGCAGTGTCTCTGAGTTAATTCGAGTGATGGGCAATCAGCTGTACACCTGTACGCTGCCTGCTCGCCTGCCTGACGGTTTTTTCGGTCGAGCAATTCGGCTGAAAGTTCACATGTATATGGAAATGGAAGGGAATATCCTGTGGCTGAACAAAAATTAACTCTTCATGTCGGCGCCGATTTTGTCAGTGCTTTTGCCTTGTCGGCTTTTGTTGCACTGAAAGAAAAGGAACTTGCGTTTGATATCGTTACTGTCGATCTCAAGAAACGCGATAATTATCTGCCGGCCTATCGTGACCTGTCGCTGACCTGCAAGGTGCCGACCCTGGTGCACAACGGTTTCGCCCTGACCGAGTCGTCGGCCATCGCCGAGTATCTCGACGAGGCGTTTGCCGGCGCCGGCCATAAACAGGTTCTGCCCCGTGGTCTGCAGGAACGTGCCCGGGCCCGTCAACTGCAGGCCTGGCTGCGCAGCGACCTGCTGGTGATCCGCCAGGAGCGGCCGGCGGACCTGATCTACTTCGGCAAGCGCGATCAGCCCCTGTCCGACGCGGCAAAGGCCGCCGTAGAGCGCCTGTACCGGGTAGCAAGTACCTTCCTGGGCGACAGCGACGGCCATCTGTTCGGCGATTGGAGCATTGCCGATACCGACCTGGCGATCATGCTCAATCGCCTGCTGGCCAATGGTGACGAGATGCCCGAGCAACTGGCGGCCTATGTGCGTCGGCAATGGAGTCGCGCCAGTGTCCAGGCCTGGATCGGGCAGGAGCGCGTGGCGCCGTTGCCAGCGAACTGAACACGACCTGATCGATCCGTTGGGGACAATGATCGATCTTGCTCAATGCCGTGAAGATCCCAATAGGCACGAAGTTGCTGGCAGTGGTCAAAGACCTCTAATCAATAAAAACAAGTTGCCGCGTCATATGGCGCCAAGGGCAATGGGATTTGTTTTGTCTGTGATGGCTGGAGATATATCCGGCAAATCTGTCTGGTTCAAATTGATACATAGCTGAACTCATAACAGAATCTTCAGGAGCGCTGTCATGCAGGGACTGTCCGAACCGCAAAAGTATAAACCTTATAATTCAAGAACTATTCGCGATACGGTGTATTGGCAAAGACTGACTCCAGAATTGCAGGAAGCAATGACGGTCGTCTCCAAGGTCATGCCATTTCGCACCAACGATTATGTGCTCAGCACCCTGATCGACTGGAACAACATTCCGGATGATCCGATTTTCCGCATGACCTTTCCTCATCGCGACATGCTTCATCCCCATGAGTACGAGGCGCTCAAGGCCCTGATCGACGGTGATGACAGCGCGGCGGTCAAGCGCCAGGTGGAACAGGTGTGGCAGCGGATGAACCCGCATCCGGCAGGGCAACTGACCCACAACACCGTGACCCTGGACGGCAAGCCGTTGTCGGGTATCCAGCACAAGTATCGGGAAACCGTACTGTTCTTCCCCGGTGCCGGCCAGACCTGCCACGCCTATTGCACCTTCTGTTTCCGCTGGGCGCAGTTCATCGGCGAGGACGAACTCAAGTTCAACGCCCGCGAATCCCAGGAACTGGCGGCGTACCTGCGGGTGCATACCGAGGTGACGGACGTGCTGATCACCGGTGGTGACCCGCTGATCATGAACGCCCGTTCCCTGGCCGAGTACATCGAGCCGCTGCTGGCACCAGACATGGCGCACATCAGAAGTATCCGACTGGGCACCAAGTCGGTGGCCTACTGGCCGCAGCGCTTTGTCACGGACAAGGATGCCGACGCGCTGATCGACCTGTTCAAGCGGGTGGTGGCCAGTGGCAAGAACCTGTCGGTGATGGGGCACTACAACCATCCGGTGGAGATCCGACAGGACATGGCCCGTCAGGCCATCCAGCGGATCCGTTCGTCCGGCGCGACTCTGCGGATCCAGGCACCGCTGATTCGCCACATCAACGAAGACCCGGCCGACTGGGCGGCACTGTGGACCGAGGGGGTTCGCCTGGGCGCCATTCCCTACTACTTCTTCGTCGAGCGTGATACCGGCCCCAGCCACTACTTCGCGATGCCGCTGTATCGCGCCTTCGAGATCTACCAGTCGGCCTATCGCACGGTCTCCGGTCTGGCGCGCACGGTACGCGGGCCGTCGATGAGCACCTTCTACGGCAAGGTGGTGATCAACGGGATCGAGACCGTCGCGGGTGAGAAAGTCTTCGTCCTGCAGTTTCTCCAGGCCCGCAACCCGCAGTGGGTATTGCGCACCTTCTACGCCAAGTTCGACCCGCAGGCGACCTGGTTCGACGAACTGGTCCCGGCCTTCGGCGAAGAGTTCTTCTTCTTCCAGAACGACAGTGCCGCGCCACCGAAACTGATTCCCGTCGCGCTGGAAGCCGTTTGATCCCAAACCTATTCGATGGAATGAACACCATGATCTATCTGAATCCGCACACTGCCCGCCAGGTCTGTGCACAGGCGGTCAAGCGCCGTGGCGTGTCGACGGAGCACGCCAACTGGTTCGCCAATGCCCTGGTGGACACTTCGCTGATGGGTGTCGACACCCATGGCCTGCGCCTGTTCCCGCTGTACCTGCGGGAACTGGACGAAGGCCGCAGCCATGCGATCCCGAACATCCAGGTGCAACGACGCAATGGTAACGTGATCATTCTCGATGCAGACCAGGCGCTGGGCACCGTGGCCGGCATGTATGCCGCCAAGCTGGCCGTGCAGGAGGCCCGCAGCAGTGGCATCGCCGCGGTGGGCGTCGGCAATTCCAACCACTTCGGCGCGGCGTCGGTCTACGGGCTGGAGATCGCCAACAGCGGCATGATCGGTATCGTCACCACCAGCGCTGCCGCGCGCATGGCACCGTTCAAGGGCAAGCAGCCAATGTTCGGTACCAACCCGATCTGCTTCACCGCACCGGCGGACGGACAACCCTTCGTGCTCGACATGGCAACCAGCCAGATCTCCTATTCCCAGGTCAAGCACTACCGCAAGCTGGGTCTGTCGCTGCCGCTGGGATGGGCGCTGGACAAGGACGGCAATGACACCGCCGAGCCCGATGAAGTGGTCTCCCTGTCGCCCCTGGGCGGCTACAAGGGTCAGGGCCTGGCGATGATGGTGCAGGTGCTCAGTTGCCTGCTGACCGGCATGCCACTGGATCACCAGCTGGATCATCTGGATACCGGCTCCTTCAGCAAGGGACGTCAGATCGGTCACTTCATGATCGCACTGGATATCTCCGCCTTCACTGACCTGCGCAGCTTCCAGGCCAGCCTTGCCGGCTTGATGGAAACCATCCGCTCGACTCCGGCCCAGGCCGGCGAGCGTGTCCACGTGGCCGGTGATCCCCAGGCCCACACCCGGCGCAATCGTCTGATTGCCGGGATCCCTGCCTCCCAGGAGGAGGCGAGCGCATTGATGGCCGAGGCTCGGCTGTGTGGGCTGGAAGTGACCAGCGTCCTGATGAACACCGCGGAGGTGACGGTATGAGTGGCCCGGCAGCGATTCCTTTCGATCAACGCGATGGCTATATCTGGCTCGACGGCGAGTTCGTCGAGTGGAAGGCCGCGAAGATCCATGTGCTCACCCATGGGCTGCACTACGCCAGTACGGTCTACGAGGGCGAGCGCGTCTATGGCGGCAAGATTTTCCAGCTGCGGGCGCACTCCGAGCGCTTGTATCGCTCCGCGCAATTGATGGACTTCACCATTCCCTATGATCTGCAGACGCTGGAGGAGGCCAGTCATGCCCTGCTCGAACGCAACGGCGTGACCGATGGCTACCTGCGTCCGGTGGCCTGGCGCGGCAGTGAAATGATCTCGACGTCGGCCCGTTTCAACCGCGTGCACCTGGCGATTGCCTGCTGGCAGTGGCCGAGTTACTTCGACCCGGCGGCACGCATGGCCGGGATCAGGCTCAAGACGGCGCTCTGGCGGCGTCCGCCACCGAGCAGCAGCCCGTTCGAGGCCAAGGCCTCGGGGCAGTACATGATCGCGACCCTGAGCAAGCACGATGCCGAGAACAGCGGCTACCACGACGCGTTGATGCTCGACTGGCGCGGGCATGTGGCCGAGGCCACCAGTGCGAATATCTTCTTCGTCAGGGGGCGGCAACTGCATACCCCGGTGCCGGACTGCTTCCTCAACGGCATCACCCGCCAGACGGTGACCCGCCTGGCACGTGAACTGGACTACGAAGTGATCGAGCGCACGCTGTTGCCACAGGAACTGGGTGACTTCGAGGAGTGCTTCCTGACCGGAACCGCCGCCGAGATCACTCCGGTACGCAGCATCGACGAGCATCAGTACCAGCCCGGGCAGGCCTGTCGCGATCTGATCGCCGCCTACTCCGCCGCCGTCATCGCCTGATTCAGAAAAGGACTTTCGCCATGTTGGAAGAAATCGCTGCAAGCGTGGTTCCGCAACGCGCCTTGAGCCATCACCACCGTGAACTCGCCGAGCAGGGCTGGACCCTGCTGCAGCCCGAGGAACTGAGTGCCGATCTGTACGAGACGCTGGCACCGTTCGGCCGGGTGATCCCGCAGTTCAATGGCCTGTACACCTTCGAGGTGACCCTGAAGCCGGGCTTCGACGACCTGCCGTACTCCCAGAGCATGAACGGCATCGGTCCGCATACCGAAGCGCCGGTCTACGATCCGCCGCCGCGCTACCTGGTACTGCACTGTCACCACCAGGCGACCTGTGGTGGCGGGCATACGCAACTGGCCGATGGCCTGGCGTTTCTCAAGACGCTGCCTGCCGACCTGAAGGACTGGATCGAGCGCAACCCGGTGGCCTTCAACGCCACCGCCAAGCCCGGGGAGACGACCCGGCGGGTGCTCGAAGAGTACATCTTCAGGGAAAACGCCGAGGGCGACATCTTTCGCTTCAGCTACAACCAGTTCCATTACGGCGACGTGAATCCGTCCCGCGACGATCTGAGCGCTCCCGAGGGCCGCAACAGTGGTACGCCTCTGGGTCGAATCGCCGCATTGGGCGAGCAGTTCTTCCTGGAGCACTGCACGCCGTTGCTGATTCCCGATGGTTGCGTGCTGATCTGGGACAACTGGCGCCTGATGCATGCGCGCAGCCAGTACCGCGATCCCAAGCGGCACCTGACCCGCTACTGGCTCGCCTGAGCTCGGCAGCCCCCGCGATTTCCCTTTTTCCCGCGCACGGACCCCGTGCGCGTTCTATAGGTATCACGTCATGCAACAAGCCATCGTCATCGCCAAGGTCGACCACAAGCTGGTCGTGCAACTCAACAAGGCCTGGACCAAGCGCGCAACGGTCTGCGCCGGCGACAAGTTTCCGCTGACCGAGGAGTTCGACCCGAGCAAGCCGGATTATCCGATTGCCATGGTCCCGTTCTACCATCATCCCAAATTCCAGGCGCTGGACGAGGAACTCAAAAGTGCCGTCCTGACCTGGGGCTGGATCGGCTACAACCTGCGTACCGTCACGGCCGAGGAGTGCGTGGTCAACCCGGCCCTGAGCGTCATCGCCAACCAGTATCTGGGCAAGGATGACTGGCACTTTCGCGAAGCCATGCAGCAGACCCTGATCGACGAGCACTATCACACCCTGATGCACCTGCGGGCGATTCAGCGCAGCAAGGCCGATCGCAAGCTGGAACGGGATCTGGACCTGCCACCCTCGGTGACCTACCTGCGTTTGCAGGCCCTGTGCGCGCAACTGCCCCATGCCTGGCAGCGGGACCTGGCCGCGATCACCTTTGCGGTGGTCGCCGAGATCAGCGTCAATGCCTACCTGGACATGCTGGCCGATGACCAGAGCATCCAGCCGCAGAACCGCCGTGTCGCCGAGTTGCACAACCGTGACGAGTACGCCCACAGCAAGGTGCTGGCCGAAGTGGCGAAGGTGATGTACGAGCACATGGACGCCGAGAAGCGCCGTTTCTTCGTGCAGACACTGCCGCAGGCGCTGCACGCGTTCGTCGCCCAGGACTATTCGATGTGGGAGGCGATCCTGACGCAGCTCGGCGTGGCCGATGTCGACGTCATCATCGGCGACACCCGCGAAGCCAGCCGTGGCAGCGCGATCATGCGCGACTACAGCGGCCTGTATCGTCTGGCCGAGGACCTGGGGATCACCGCGCAGATGAACTTCGATTTCAGTTCGACCGTCAAGGCGGCGCCTGCCGCGCAACCGGCCTGAGGAGAGTGCCCGCATGTCGAATCCAGCGCTGTCTCCGGTCTATGAGGTGTTTGCCATTCGTGTCGGGGCGAACTCCCAGCGTACCGCCAGGGAGAACTTTCTCTACGATGCCTGCTGCGGCGATCCCAATGCGCCGATGCCGCTCGACTATTACTTCTGGGTGATTCGCAACGATCGGCACGTGGTGGTCGTGGACACCTGCTTCCAGCCGGCCACCGCGGATCGTCGCAACCGCGAGATGTACCGTTTGCCGCAGGAGTCGCTGCAGCGGTTGGGAATCGATCCGGCCGAGGTCGAGACCCTGATCCTGACGCACCTGCATTGGGACCATGCCGGCAACCTGGGCCTGTTTCCCAAGGCCACCATCCACTTGCAGGAGGAGGAACTGCGGTTCTGCACCGGGCCGAAGATGAGCCATCGGGCGATCAGCAAGACCTACGAGGTGGATGACGTGATGTCGGCGATCCCGCCACTGTTCGAAGGGCGCCTGCGCCTGCACCACGGCACCGCGGAGATCGTTCCGGGGGTAACGATTCACGCGGTGGGCGGGCACACGCCGGGCAGCCAGGTGGTCCGTGTGCCGACCCGGCGTGGGTGGGTGGTGCTGGCCTCGGATTCGGCGCACCTGTGGGCCAATATCCGCCTGCGCAGCCCGTTCCCGATTCTCGATGACATGGCCCAGACCCTCGAGGCCTTTGCCACCATCGACTCGTTGGTGGATGGCGAGGATCACGTCATTCCGGGGCATGATCCGCAGGTGGCCCAGCGTTTCCCGCGCTGGCAGGGCGACCCGCACATCATCTGCCTGCACGAGCATCCGCTGGATCGGGTGTAGCGATCAGGGGGAAGCTCCATCGGCAGGCTTCCCCCTGCATCGGCGTTTCAGCCCTGGCGCGCAATCAATCGCCCGAGGGTCTGCACCGCGTTTTCGATACGTGGCGAGTAGGGCGTTCCACAACCGATGCGGATGAAGTGATCGAAGCTGCGCGAGTTGGAAAAGATCATCCCTGGCGAGATGTAGATACCTTGCCGCAACGCCTGGTGAAACAGCTCCAGCGATGAATGCCCCCGGGGCAGTTCCACCCAGAGCAGGGTTCCGCCCTTGGGACTGGTGATGCGCGTACCTTCCGGAAAGTGCTGCAGGATCGCGGCGCTCATCTGCTTTCTCTGTTCCGTCAGCTGCCCGCGCAGCCTGCGCAGGTAGCGCTCGTAGGACGGTGTCTTCATGAAGGCGTCGACCGCCAGTTGCGGCAGCATTTCGCAGTTGCGCGACTGGGTGTGCTTGAGCATTTCGACCCGGTCGTGCCATTTCCCCGCAGCGATCCAGCCCAGCCGCAGGCCCGGGGCGAGCGTCTTGTTCAGGGAGGCGCAGTAGATCAGGTTGCCGTGGCGGTCCCAGCTTTTCAGGGCGGATAGCGGCTGTTCGGTATCGGCCAGATCCGAGTAGGTGTCATCCTCGATCAGTACCGTGTCGTAGTCCGCGCACAGTTGCACCAGCAGCGCCTTGTGCGCATCGGGCATCACACTGCCCAGGGGATTGTGCAGGTTGGGGATGACGATCAGCGCCTTGATCCGCTCCGGGCCCTGGAGCAGCTGCTCCAGGGCGAACAGGTTGATGCCGGTCTTGGGCTGGGTCGGCACTTCCAGCACCCGCAGATTCAGGCTTTCGAGAATCTGCAGCAGGCCATAGAAGGTCGGTGACTCCACCGCCACGATGTCGCCCGGTTGCGTCACGGCGCGCAAGGCCAGGTTGATGGCCTCGGTGGCCCCGTTGGTTATGACGATCTTGTCGGCGGTGATGCTGATCTTCGAACCCAGCGCCCGCCGGGCCAGCAGATCGCGCAGCGGGCGCGCCCCACTGGCCGGCGAGGGGCTGCCGATCAGGTGCGGGTCCTGGCGCAAGGCCTTGACCATGTGATCCTGGAGCGTTTTCAGCGGATAGATCTGGGCGCCACAGTAGGCACTGGCGAGATTGACCTGGATCGAGGCCTGCTGGCTGGCCTTGACCACGGCGGAGACCTGCTCGTGGATACCGACGTAATGACTGGTATCCAGTGGCAGTATCGCTTCGTTGGCGGTCGAGATCGCCAGGGGCTTGGCGGGTTGGCGGATGAAGTTGCCGGAACGTGGGCGTGCCTCCAGCACGCCGTAGTCCTCCAATTGACGACAGACCTGGACGGCGGTGGAGAGGCTGATGGCATGTTTTTCCATCATCAGGCGAATGGATGGAAAACGTTCACCGGTCTTGAGTGTTCCGTTCTGGATCGCGTTGAGGTAGTGATTGGCGAGTTGGCGATAGAGGGGAGGCGAGTTCATATTGACCATCGAAATCGCATCACTGAAGTCGTGACTGTAAAGCGAATGACGTATTGCAGGCGGACCCGTGATGCTTGAGGGTGGGAGGGAGGTTCTTGGCACATAACCGTCGGGCATCCCCTGTCCATGGAGCGGCCCTCCTGTCAGGTATGCAGGGAGTCTCTGCTGGATTGCAGGGTGTTGCGCTCTCCAGGGTCTTTGCAAGTTCGCTGGCTATCCGGTGCGACGGTCTGCCTGTGCGCTGTTGAGCGCTTGCGGGGACGAGTGGCGATCGGCGGAAGCTTGCGGGGCCGGCGTGGGCTCGGTCGAGGTATGGCGAAAGGCTTACATGGGGACACCGAGATCTCCTCTGTCGGAGCTTGCTGCGGGGGCTTATTCTTTACCCACTGCTGCTACGCAAGGATGTGTACAGCGTCATGGAAGACAGACCCCAGGCCAGGATGGCCGACGACAGGAGTCGTGATGGTCGGCAAAGAACCCGCTTCGGCGGGTTTTTTGTGTCCGCTGGAAAAGTGAGGGTTCCTGTCCCGCTGTGCGAATTCTCCCTGATTGATTCTGGCCGCTCCTGTGCGAGCGGTACGGGTCCCTCTTTATTTAAAAGCCCCTTCAAGTTGTCGTATGACTTGCCGATAGCCTGCCAATCGTCGGCAGTCATGCCTGCGCTATTTCACTTCGCATCCTCCCCGGAAAAGGCCGCCGTCATGCTTCTTCGCCAAATGAATATCGCGCCGCGCGCAGCGCTCGGATTTGCCCTGATCGCGGTCCTCGTGGCCTTCCTCGGACTGTTTGCCCTGGAGAAGATGTCGAGTATCCGCGACAGTGAAGTGGCGGTGGAAACCCAATGGCTGCCGAGCATTCGCGGGGGTGACGAGATTCGCGAGCTCATGTTGCGCATCCGCACGATCTCCCTGCGCATGGCCCTGGACCCGGATCCGAAAAACGTCGCCACGTACCGCTCGCAGATGGACACACGCGACAGGGAACTGAGCGAAAAGATCGTCGCCTACGACAAGCTGGTGACCACACCGGAATCCCGTGAGTTGTATGACCAGTTCAAGTCGAGCTTCGCCACCTACCGTTCCGGTATCGCCCAATCGTTCACCCTGGCCGAACAGGGGCGACGCGATGAACTGATCAAGCTGTTGCTGGTGGACATGAAGACCGTGGTCGATGGTTCCGGCAAGCAGCTCAACGACCTGGCCGGCCTGTTCAGCAAGCGGGTCGAGGCCGAGAGCGTGAAGTCCGAGGCGCACTACAGCAATTCGCGGACCGTCGTCATCCTGTTCATCGTACTGGCGGCCCTGGCCACCGTGGCCCTGGCGATGCTGCTCACCCGCAGTATCGTCAAGCCGCTGGGCGAGGCGCTGAATGCCGCGCAGCATGTCGCCCGTGGCGACCTGAGCCAGAACATCGAGGCCCGTGGCAACGACGAGGTGACTCAACTGCTCGAGGCGCTGGCGACCATGCAGCAGACGCTGCGCAATACCCTGCAGGGTATCAGCGGCTCGTCGGTGCAACTGGCGACCGCCGCGGACGAGCTGAACGCGGTAACGCTTGGCAGCACCCGTGACCTGCAGCAGCAGAACAACGAAATCGAACAGGCGGCCACCGCCGTCAATGAAATGACCGCCGCGGTGGAAGAGGTGGCGCGCAATGCGGTGTCCACTTCCGAAGCCACGCGCGAGTCCAGCGAATCGGCCCGGTTGGGGCAGGAGCGTGTCAGCGAAACCGCCGAGGCGATCAACGCCCTGGCCGGCGAGGTGGAGCAGACCGGCGAACTGGTGCAGTCACTGGCTGTTCAGTCCCAGGACATCGGCAAGGTGCTCGATGTGATTCGGGCGATTGCCGAGCAGACCAACCTGCTGGCCCTCAACGCGGCCATCGAGGCGGCCCGGGCCGGTGAGAGCGGGCGCGGTTTTGCGGTAGTGGCCGACGAGGTCCGCGCCCTGGCCTACCGCACGCAGCAATCGACCCAGGAAATCGAGCAGATGGTGCAGGGCATGCGCAGCAGCTCGACCCAGGCCCTGGACTCGATGCAGGCCAGTTCCCGGCGTGCCGCCAGTACCCTGGTGCTGGCCGAGCGCGCGGGCGATGCCTTGAAGACCATCACCGCCTCGGTGAGCCAGATCCATGAGCGCAACCTGGTGATCGCCAGCGCCGCCGAGGAGCAGGCCCAGGTGGCCCGCGAGGTCGACCGCAACCTGGTGAATATCCGCGACCTGTCGTTGCGCTCGGCGGCCGGTGCCGACCAGACCAGCGCTTCCAGCCATGAGCTGGCGCAACTGGCCAACTCACTGCGCGCGATGGTCGGGCAGTTTCGCCTCTGACCGGCCCGCCTTGCGTCGGGCCCGATGACGGCGGAGCAGGGCGATACCGGCCATCAACAGCACCACGCCGATGGCGATGGGCAGGCGATAGGGCTTGAGGTTGCCGAACAACTCTTCGAGGAACTCGCCGGCCCAATAGCCACCCGAGGCGAACAGGGTGGCCCAGACCACCGCCCCGAACAGGTTGATCACACTGAAGCGCAGCGGCGACAGGCCGCTGGCGCCGATCACCAGCGGGCCGACCAGGCGCATGCCGTAGAGAAAACGTACGGAAAACACCGATGCCAGCGGGTAGCGCACGATCAGTCCGCTCACCCGTTCGATCGCCGTCTGCTGGCGGTGCAGGCGCGGCAGCAGGCGGGCACCGAAGAAGCGGCCGGCCCAGAACAGCAACTGGTCGCCGAGCATGCCGCCGAGGCTGGCCCAGAAGATTACCGTCCACAGTTGCAGGACCTGCTGATGCGCCGCCACCCCGCCGAGAATCAGGATGGTTTCGCCCTCCAGCAGGCAGCCGATGAAGATGGCCCAGTAGCCATAGGTGGCGAGCAGGTAGTTGAAGTCGATGTGTTCGAACATGAGTGTGGGTCGATCCGTCTATCGGTCTGTGGGCGGTTTTGCCTGCGCGCCGGCCTGCGGGCAGGCGATGCCCGTGTAGGGTCTGATCGGTTGGCGGGGCGAAAGTGCCCTGGCAACCGTCTCAAAGCGGCAGGACGGTGCCTTTGAGCTCGCTCGACTGGCGCCCCAGCCATTCCCTCGGGCTTTCGCCGATCTTGCGGCGAAAGGCCCGGGCCAATGCCGACGGGCTTTCGTAGCCGACCTCATCGGCGATCAGGGCGATCGGCCGACCTTCGCGCAGGCGTTTCTGGGCCAGGCTGACCCGCCAACTGAGTACGTAGTCCGCCGGCGTCTGGCCGACCACCTTGTGAAAGTGCGCGGCGAAACTGGCCCGCGACATGTTCGCTTCCCGGGCCAGTTCGGCGACGGTCCAGGGCCGCTCCGGATGGTTGTGCATCATGGTCATGGCCCGTGCCAGACGCAGGTCGGCCAGGCCGGACATCATTCCGGTGGTCATGCTGTGGTAGGCCATCATGTGCCGCAGGAACTGGATCACCATCAGTTCGAACAGACGGTTCATCACCGCTTCGCGCCCACAGTGTTCGGCGAAGGCTTCGCCGAACAGCCAGTCCAGCGTGCCCTCGATCATCGGCACGGCCTCGAGCGGCATCACGATGGTGTCGGACAGGGCCACGGACAGCGGGTTGTCGATTCCGCCATCGAAACGCAGCGAGGCGCAGACCAGCTCCGCCGCGTCGGCTTCGCTGGCGAGCAGCCGATGGGGCAGGGGGCGGGGAATGAGGATCAGGCTCGGCTCTTCGATACGGAGTGTCCTGCCGCCGGCCTCCAGGCTGAGCCTGCCGCTCTTGAGCAGATGCACATGGCCGCTGGGTTGCGCGGCGTCGATCGCGATCTGGCCCTGCAAGCGGCCGCTGTGAAAGGTATTGGCGGTGATGCCGAAGTGGCTGAGCAGTGTCGAGAGGCGGTCCATGGAGGGGGTTCCGTGGCAGGTTTTAGACGATCTGCCGTATATAATCGACAAAAAGGCGCCATTCGTAAACGTGTTTTCGCCATCATGGCTCCACGTTCACACCGCCGCTGTCGGCGGGCCAGTCACTTCAAACGAAAGGAATTACCGATGAAAACCTCCCGTCTTTCCACTGTCTCGAAACTGTTCGCTGCCGTTGCCCTGGCGGCCGGAGCACTGTCCCTGGGCTGGAGCGGCTCGGCCGCGGCCGCGCAACCGGCCGGGAAGGCAACCGTGGTGCTGGTGCATGGTGCCTTCGCCGAGTCGTCCAGCTGGAACGGGGTGATCGCCCGCCTGCAGGCCAAGGGGTACCCGGTGGTCGCTGTCGCCAACCCGCTGCACAGCGTGAAGAGTGATTCCGACTATGTGGCCGATATCGTCGAACACACGCCGGGGCCGGTGATCCTGGTGGGGCATTCCTACGGCGGCGCGGTCATTTCCAACGCGGTCCACGGGCAGTCCAACGTCAAGGCACTGGTCTACGTCGCGGCCTTCGCTCCGGAAAAGGGCGAGACCGCCATCGAGCTGTCCGGTCGCTTCCCGGGCGGTACCCTGGGCCCGACCCTGGCACCACCGGTCCAGTTGAAGAATGGCACCGTCGACCTGTTCATCCAGCAGGACAAGTTCCCGGCGCAGTTCGCCGCCGATGTACCGGCGAAAGAGGCGGCGCTGATGGCGGCGACCCAGCGGCCGATCGCCGAGGCGGCGTTGAAGGAAGCTTCCGGCGAGCCGGCCTGGAAGACTTTGCCGTCCTGGTTCATCTACGGCTCGGCGGACAAGAACATCCCCGAGGCGGCGCTGAAGTTCATGGCTGACCGGGCCGGTTCCCGGGAGACCGTGGACATCAAGGGCGCGTCCCATGTGGTGATGGTCTCCCATCCGGACAAGGTGGCGGCGATCATCGAGGATGCGGCCAAGGCCACCGCCAGGTAAGCCTGCGCGGGAATGGGTGAAGCCTCAGGGCTTTGCCCATTTCTCCAGGGCGAACTCGACGAAGCTGCGCAGCTTGGGCAGGCGATAGCGGTCCTGGGCGTACAGCAGGTTCATCGGCCGCGATGGCAGCTTGTAGTCCGCCAGCAGTGGCACCAGCCGCCCTTCGCGCAGATCGTCGCGCAGCAGGGCATCCGGCACCATCACGATGCCCATGCCGGCCAGTGCCGCCTGGTACAGCGCCGAGGAACTGTTGATGGTCATCGGGCCGCTGACCGGCACCTGTATCTCCCCCTCCGGGCCGCTCAGGCTCCACTGTTTTTCCACCATCCGCCAGTCGTCTCCCGCCGGGTAGGCGAAGGCCAGGCAGTCGTGATGCTCCAGATCCTGGGGAACCTTGGGTGTGCCGCGTCGCTCGAGGTAGTCGGGTGAGGCGCAGACCGTCAGCGCATAGTTTTCCAGTGGCCGGGCAATCAGCGCCGAAGGTTCGGGAACACCCAGGCGGATCGCCACGTCGAAACCGCTGTCGATCAGGTCTTCGCGCTGGTTGCTGAGCATCACATCGAGCTTGATCCGTGGATAGCGCCGCACGAACTCGCTCAGTGCCGGAGCCAGGCGCTCGGAACCGAAAGTCAGCGGCGCGGTGATCCGCAGGGTACCGCTCGGTTCGCCCTGTACCTGTTCCGCCAGGCGTTCGGAGTCGGCCACCAGGCCCAGTACCTCCAGGCAGCGCTGGTAATAGGTTGCACCGAACTCGGTCAGGCGCTGGCGACGGGTGGTGCGGTTGAGCAGGCTGACACCCAGGCGCTGTTCCAGCGAACGCAGGTGGTTGCCCACCATGGTGGTGGAGATACCGCATTCCAGGGCGGCGGCGGTCATGCTGCCGCTTTCCACCACCTTTACGTACACCTGCATGGCCTGGAACAGATCCATTATCAATTCCTGCTTCAAAATGAATGAAGTTTTGCAGAGTTTATCCAGCTCAGGTGGCTAACGATACTGCCCGCACCACCTCATTGCCTGGAGCCCGCCGCCATGACCGCCGCTTGCCTGATGACCACCTATCAACCGCTCGACCTGGGGTTCGTCAAGGGGCTGGGTACGCGCCTGTGGGACCAGGGCGGCCGCGAGTACCTGGATGCTGTGGCAGGGGTGGCGGTGACCAACGTCGGTCACTCCCATCCGCGGCTGGTCAGTGCGATCAGCGAGCAGGCCGGCCTGCTGCTGCACACCTCGAACCTTTACACCATCGACTGGCAGCAGCGGCTGGCGCAGCGCCTGGCCGGGTTGTCGGGGATGGACCGGGTGTTCTTCAACAACTCCGGCGCCGAGGCCAATGAAACCGCGTTGAAGCTGGCCCGTCTGCATGCCTGGCACCGGGGCATCGAGCAGCCGCTGGTGGTGGTCATGGAGAACGCCTTCCACGGTCGCACCCTGGGCACCCTGTCGGCCAGTGATGGTCCGGCGGTGCGGCTGGGCTACCACGCCTTGCCGGGGGACTTCATCAAGGTACCGTTCGGTGACCTGCCACTGCTGCATAGCCTGGCCCGCAGCCATGGCCAGCGTATCTGCGCGGTGCTGATGGAACCGATCCAGGGCGAGGGTGGAGTGCAACTGCCGCCGCCGGGTTACCTGAAGGCCGTGCGCGACCTGTGCAAGCGGCGCTCCTGGTTGCTGATGCTCGACGAAATCCAGACCGGTGTCGGTCGTACCGGCCAGTGGTTCGCCTTCCAGCACGAAGGCATCGTCCCGGATGTGATGACCCTGGCCAAAGGCCTGGGCAATGGCATTCCCATCGGTGCCTGCCTGGCGCGGGGCAAGGCGGCGCAGTTGTTCACTCCGGGCAGCCATGGCAGCACCTTTGGCGGCAATCCGCTGGCCTGCCGGGTGGGCTGTACCGTGCTCGATATCATCGAGGAGCAGGGCCTGGTCGCCAATGCCCGGCAACAGGGCGAGCGGCTGCTGACGCGTTTGCAGGAAGAACTGGACCAACACCCGCAGGTGCTGGCGATCCGTGGGCGGGGCTTGATGATCGGTATCGAGCTCAAACAGCCGATCCGCGACCTGGCGCTGATCGCCGCCCGCGAGCAGGGCGTGCTGATCAACGTCACGCGGGGCAGGACTATCCGCCTGTTGCCGCCGTTGACGATCGATGCGGCGGAGGTGGAAATGATCGTCGCCGGTGTGCGGGGTGCGCTGGCGGCCGCCTGCGTCAATGCCGGGGGCGACGCGGTGGCGGTATAGCCAAAGGCTTACACGACGCACTGGCGATCACGTCTTTGCCCACCCCCGTCGTTGCCCTAATCTACACCCATCACTGCTGCATACGGATGTGCGCAGGATCAAGGAAGATCGACCTGGCCAGGATGGCTACCGACAGGATGTTGGGCAGGTCAAAAAAAGAACCCGCTTCGGCGGGTTTTTTTGTGCCTGGGCGAAAGTCCTGGCGGAACTGAAGTGCTGCCAGCCCAGGCGCAGCGGGCTTTGGGCTCCTGCCCCACGCTGGCGAGCGAGTCTTCCTTACTGCTGAACCACGCTGTACCCGGCAAACGCCGTCTGCTGCTGAATCGCGGTGACGATGTTCCTGCGGGTCGCCGGCTGTTCGTTGCCCTCGTTATCCACAAAGGTTTCGTTCAGCAGTTCGGCCAGGTCGCCATGGCCGGCGAAGGCGAAGCCGAGGAATTCGAACGCTTCACGGTCGGCGTTGGCCTTGGTGCGCGGGGTGCGCAACGGGAAATTGACGCTGGTGCCGTCCTTGCTGATGACGAACACTTCGGCTTCCTTCTTCGCCCGCGACGATTTGCCCTTGCCGGCGTTCGGGTTGGTGATCGCCTGGTGGGTCTGGTTCAGGACCTTCAGGGCCAGGCCATAGACCAGTTGCTGGAAGGCCGGGTCGTCCTTGTAGCTGGACAGGATCCGGGTGATCGGATATTTCGTGCCCAGGTCTTCCAGCGCGGCGAGGTCCGCGGCTTCGGCATCCTTGAGCTGCTTGAGCTGGCCCATGAGTTCGTAGGCTCTGTCGTCGTCGAAACGGTCGTGCGCCTGGCGGATCTGGGCGCGCAACTCGCGGATTTCCTCGCTTTCCTTGGACGTCTGGAAGGCGTCGAGCACCATTTCACTGATGGTCTTGGCCTGGGCCACATGCTGGGAAAGGTTGATCGCGTTTTCGTATTCGTGCTTGGCGGACAAGGAGGTTACGGCTTCATCGGTATGAGAGTCAGGCATCGAAATTTCGCTATTTCATTTAACAGGGGGTAAGGCTCAAAATGCCGCGGCATTTTTGGGCGCTTAATCTATTGGACCGGCGCGCCATTGTCACGGATCAACAGGCGAGCGGACGGCTCAACGGCAGGGTTTGCAGGTTGTTCGACATGTTTCAAAGTTGTTCGCCAAAATATTGGCTGACCACCTGATCGTACTGAATAAAATCAATTAGACAGCAAAATAATGACACCATCATATTGCTACTACCTGTAGGGGAAGCAGTCGGGAATAATGGACGCTGTACAACCAGGGTGGGTGCTTGTCCCTTTGGATGCTGGTTTTGAATTCTTATTGCGCAAAGGGACACCTGCATGCATCGTTCTGACGATATCGCGAATCTGTTCAAAAGATTCGGGGGCAGTGCGGAAAGCTATCTCGAAATCGAGCCGTCCTATGATTATGCCGAGGAGACGGCGAGCCAACTGATCGCGGCCCTGGACACATTGCAGCCGGTGGCCCCGGTAACCCCGATCAGGCCTTCGCTCCCCGTTCCCGACGAGACGCAAAGTGCCACCCCGGTTGCGGCCGATGACGTGCCGTCGGCGGACCCCGTTCCGGCTCCGGCCGTGCCGCCGGCCGCCGTTGCGGTACCGATTCCGGTTGCCGCCGCCGCCGCGGCAACCGCGACCTCCCTGAGCCGCCTGCTGGCGGAAATCGAGCAGCAGCGCCAGGCAAGTGCCACCCATGTCCCTGCCCAGGCCGGCGGGCAGCCGGTGCTGAAAGCCAAGGTCATTGCCGTGGTCTCGGCCAAGGGCGGCGTCGGCAAGAGTACCCTGGCCGCGGCCCTGGCGAGTGCGATCAAGCGTGCCGATGGCCGTACCCTGGCCCTTGACCTCGACCCGCAGAATGCCCTGTGCCTGCACCTGGGCGGCAACGACCAGTGGCCGGGCGTTGCCCAGGACTATCAGCAGCAGGACTGGCGGCGTGTGTTGCGTGACGGTTTCTCGGCCTGCCACTGCCTGGCCTACGGCCTGGTGAGTGAAGAGGAGCGGGTGAATTTCGAAAGCGGCCTGCGCGCCGATCCCACCTGGCTGGCCCGGCACCTGGCCGAACTGGGGTTGGGCGAACAGGACACCGTGATCATCGATACCCCCTCCGGGGCTACGACCTACCTGGCCCAGGCGCTGGCGATTGCCGATGTCGCCGTGGTGGTCACGCTCGCCGATGCCGCGTCCTATGCCAGCCTGGAGCAGATGGACCGCCTGCTGGCGCCCTACCGGCAACGGCAGATCCCGCTGCAGTGCAGGTATGTCATCAACCAGTTGGATACTTCGCGCCAGTTCAGCCTCGATGTGTGTGAAGTATTGAAAAGAAAAGCCGATAAACAGTTGTTGGGCGTGATCCGTCAGGACCACTGCCTCGGCGAAGCGTTGGCCTACGAGCGTAATCCGCTGGCGCACATCCCGACGACCCGAGGCTGTCAGGACATTCTCGACGTGGCCGGTTCGTTGTGTGAACTGCTCGTACAAGGTACGCAAGAGTCTCATCTGTCATGACCATCGATCCCAATTTCACGCCCCAGATCCCGGGGCGCTCAGAGTTGCGCCTCAATGCCTGGCTGGCCCGCGTCAAGCAGTGGCCGAGCGCCTTGCGTCGTACGCTGATCGGGGTCGGGGCGCTCAGCGCCTGCCTGTTGCTGGTGGGCATCATCAGTGCCCCACTGGACCTGTATACGCAGTGCCTGTTCGCGTCGCTGTGCTTCGGTTCGGCCCTGCTGATCAAGCGGGTGCCCGGTCGCTTTCCGGTCCTGGCACTGATCGTGCTGTCGCTGGTGGCCTCCCTGCGCTACCTGTACTGGCGCCTGACCGACACCCTGGGTTTCGAAGGCTGGCTGGACATTCTCTTCGGCTACGGCCTGGTCCTGGCCGAGTTCTATGCGCTGGTGGTGCTGATCTTCGGCTACGTGCAGACCGCCTGGCCGCTGCGTCGTCGCCCGGTGCTGCTGGCCGGCGATCCGAGCGACTGGCCGACGGTGGATGTGTTCATACCCACCTACAACGAAGCGCTGAACATCGTGAAGCTGAGCATCTTCGCCGCCCAGGCGATGGACTGGCCGAAGGACAAGCTGCGTGTCCACGTGCTCGACGATGGTCGTCGCGAGGAGTTCCGCCGGTTCTGCTCCAGCATCGGGGTCAACTACATCACCCGTGACAACAACTTCCACGCCAAGGCCGGCAACCTCAACGAAGCGCTCAAGGTGACCGACGGCGAATACATCGCCATGTTCGACGCCGACCATGTGCCGACCCGTTCCTTCCTGCAGATCGGCATGGGCTGGTTCCTCAAGGATTCGAAGCTGGCGATGCTGCAGACGCCGCATTTCTTCTTTTCCCCGGACCCGTTCGAGAAGAACCTCAACACCTTCCGCGCCGTGCCCAACGAGGGCGAGCTGTTCTATGGCCTGGTGCAGGACGGCAACGACCTGTGGAACGCCACCTTCTTCTGCGGTTCCTGCGCGATTCTGCGGCGCAAGCCGCTGGAGGAGATCGGCGGGGTGGCGGTCGAGACCGTCACCGAGGACGCCCACACCGCCCTCAAGCTCAACCGTGCCGGCTACAACACCGCCTACCTGGCGATTCCCCAGGCAGCGGGGCTGGCGACCGAAAGCCTGTCGCGCCACATCAGCCAGCGGATCCGCTGGGCACGCGGCATGGCGCAGATCTTCCGGGTCGACAACCCGCTGATGGGCAAGGGCCTGAACCTGGGCCAGCGCATCTGCTATGCCAACGCCATGCTGCACTTCTTCTACGGCCTGCCGCGGCTGGTGTTCCTCACCGCACCGTTGGCCTACCTGATTTTCGGCGCGCAGATCTTCCATGCCTCGGCATTGATGATCACCGCCTACGCCTTGCCGCACCTGTTCCATTCCAACCTGACCAACTCCTGCATCCAGGGGCGCTTCCGGCATTCGTTCTGGAACGAGGTGTACGAGACGGTACTGGCCTGGTACATCATGCCGCCTGTGCTGATGGCGCTGGTCAACCCCAGGTTCGGTGGCTTCAACGTCACCGACAAGGGCGGCATCATCGACAAGGAATATTTCGACTGGAAATTGGCACGGCCGTACATCGTGCTGCTGGCGCTGAACCTGATCGGGCTGCTGTGCGGCATCTGGCAGCTCATCTGGGGCGAGCCCGACACCGAGATCACCGTGCTGATCAACTGCGTCTGGACGCTCTACAACCTGATCATCACCAGCGCCGCGGTCGCGGTGGCCTCCGAAACCCGCCAGGTCCGTTCCGAACCGCGGGTCCGTGCCGAACTGCCGGTCAAGATCGGGCTGGCCGATGGCACCGAGGTCTACGGCATGACCCAGGACTTCTCCCAGCGCGGCCTCGGCCTCAAATTGCCGGAGGGCACCACGGTGGCCGCCGGTGAACGCATTCGCGTGTCGCTGTTCCGCAATTCGCAAACCAGCCAATTCGATACTACGGTGGTGTTCAGCAAGGGCCAGTACCTCGGGGCGCTGTTCGACCCGTTGACCCTGCGCCAGCAAAGCGAACTGGTGCGCATGACTTTCTCCCGCGCCGACACCTGGGCCGCCAGTTGGGGCAGCGGCAAGGTCGATACGCCACTGTCGGCCCTGCGCGAGGTCAGTGCCATCGGTGTGGTCGGCATGGGCGCCCTGATCAAGGCCACTGTGTTGCAGGTTCGTGACCGCCTGGCTGCAAGATCTGCCAATTCGAAATCGCTCGACCCTCTTATGGACAAGTCATGACCATGAAATCCTCGTATCGCAGCACCACCTGCTGCCCACGTCACCCATTCATGCGCCTGGCTTCGTCGGTGCTGTGCCTGGGTGCAATGATTCACATGGCTTACGCCGACGCGGCTGCGGCGGCCAACACGGCCGTGGCCAGCCCGGCGGCAGCCACGGCCGTCGCGCCCGCTGTCGCGGAGCAGCCACCAGCCGACAGCTACACCCGTGAACTGACCCTCAAGCAATTGGGGCGCCTGGACACCATGAACCTGCAGGGGGTCGAGGCCTCCGACGCGGTGAACTTCAACATCCGCGCCGATGAGGTGGTCAATGGCGCGCAACTGGTGCTCAGCTACAGCTATTCGCCGGCTCTGCTGGCCGACCTGTCGCAGATCAACGTGCTGGTCAACGACGAAGTCGCCGCCAGCCTGGCGCTGCCAAAGGAAGGTGCCGGCCAGCCCCAGCAGCAGGTGGTGAATATCCCGCCGCACCTGATCACCGAGTTCAACCGTCTGCGCCTGCAATTCATCGGGCACTACACCATGCAGTGCGAGGACCCCCAGCACAGCAGCCTGTGGGCCAAGATCAACGTCGGTTCCGAGCTCAAGCTCAGCGTTTCGCCGATCCCGCTCAAGGACGACCTGTCGATCCTGCCGTTGCCGTTCTTCGACCGTCGCGATGCGAGCCAGCTCAACCTGCCGTTCGTGTTTGCCCGGCAACCGGATAACGCCACCCTCGAAGCCGCGGGCGCGCTGTCGTCGTGGATGGGCGCACTGGCGTCCTACCGTGGGGCCAGCTTCACCAGCGTCCTGGGCCAGATTCCCCAGCAGGGCAACGCCATCGTCCTGGTCGAAAGCAAGGAAGCCGTGCAACTGGGCAGCCTGCAGATCCCGGAACTGAAAGGGGCGACCGTCACCCTGCAGGCCAACCCGAACGATCCGCGTGGCAAGCTGCTGATCGTTGCCGGTCGCGATGCCGCGGAACTCAAGCTGGCCGCCAATGCGGTGGCCATGGGCAGCAAGGCGCTGGTAGGCAGCAGCGTGGTGATCGATCACCTCGGTCCGCTGAGCCCACGCCAGCCCTACGACGCACCGAACTGGCTGCCGTCCGATCGCCCGGTACGCCTGGGTGAGCTGGTCGACATCAAGCAGCTCAGCGTGTCCGGTTACAACCCCGGCAATATCACCATTCCCGTACGCCTGCCGCCGGACCTGTTCAACTGGCGCGAGGCCGGTGTGCCGCTGGACCTGAAGTACCGCTACACCCCGCAACAGGAGTCGGCGAATTCCTCGTTGCTGGTGAGCCTGAACAACAACTTCATGAAGTCGATGCCATTGCCGTCGCTCAAGAGCCTCGACGGCGGCGACAACCTGCTGGCGATGCTCAAGAAGGATGAGAGCCTGCCGCGCGAAGCCCGCGTGCTGCTGCCGCTGGGCGTGGCGTCGCCGCGCTCGCAACTGCAACTGCGCTTCATGTTCGACTACATCAAGCAGGGCGAATGCCGCGACATCATCATCGACAACATGCGCGGCCTGATCGACCCGGATTCGAGCCTCGACCTGCGCGGTTTCAACCACTACATCGCCTTGCCGAACCTGGGCGTGTTCAACGACAGCGGCTTCCCGTTCACCCGCCTGGCGGATCTGTCGCAGAGCGCCGTGGTACTGCCGGACGGCAGTGGCCAGCAGGAGTGGGGCGCGTACCTGACGGTGCTCGGCCGGTTCGGCGAGTCCACCGGCTACCCGGCGACCGCGGTGACCGTGGTGCAGCCCAAGGATGTGCAGGCGGTCAGCGACAAGGACCTGCTGGTGTTCGCCTCGGGAGCCAACCAGCCGTTGCTGGAGCAGTGGGCCAGCCATCTGCCAGCCGGTTTCGAAGGCACGGGCCATCGTTTCAGCCTGTCCGACCTGACCCTGCGCGTGCGTGACTGGATCAGCCCCGACCCGCAGGCCAACCAGCGCAAGCCGCGGCTGCAGGTGACCTACAGCGGCGCCAACAGCAGCACCTACCTGGCCGGTTTCGAGTCGCCGCTCAAGTCCGGGCGCAGCGTGGTGGTGATCGCCAGCGGCAAACCCGAAGGCCTGGCCGATGCCACGGCCGCGCTGATCGGTGGTGACCAGTACAAGGACACCATTCAGGGCAGCCTGGCGGTGGTGCAGGACAAGCGCATCACCTCGCTGGTGGCCGATGAGCAGTACTACGTCGGCGACCTGAGCCTGTTCAAGCGGATGCAGTGGATGCTGTCGCAGAACCTGTTGTGGATGCTGCTGGTGACCGTCTGCGGGCTGGCGCTGGTGAGCTTCCTGCTGTTCGTGTTCCTGCGTTCCCGGGCACGGAAGCGTTTGTCATGAGTTTGGGCAAGGCGATGGATGTGGGTGTGATGCGCAGTAGGTTTTTCAGTGAAAGGGCGGTACAGGCTGCTGGCGCTATCGCCGCCAGGCCGGCTTCGACGGGCATGGGGCGTCTGTTGGGTCGTGGGCTGCTGTCCCTGGCGCTGCTGGCTCCGGTGGCGGTGCAGGCCGCCGAGAGCTGCAGCGTGCGGAACTGGCCGTTGTGGAAGAACTATGCCGAGCGTTTCGTGCAGAAAGACGGGCGCATGCTAGGCTCGAGCATGGACCCCAACCAGAGCAGTTCCGAGGGCCAGTCCTACGGTATGTTCTTCGCACTGATCGCCAATGATCCCGAAACTTTCGATGCCCTGTGGCGCTGGACCCGGGACAACATGGCCGGTGCCAACATCGCGCAGAATCTGCCCGGCTGGTTGTGGGGGCCGACGCCTGCCGGCACCTGGGGCATCATCGACAGGAACTCCGCCAGCGATGCCGACCTGTGGTTCGCCTACGCGCTGCTGGAGGCCGATCGGCTGTGGAAAAAGCCGGCCTACCGGGCCGATGCGCAGCGCATCCTGGACAATGTGCAAAAGACCCTGATCCGCGATATCCCCGGGCTCGGCAAGATGCTCCTGCCGGGGCCGGTGGGCTATGAACACCCCGATCAGCTGTGGCGCTTCAATGCCAGCTACACGCCGATTCCGCTGCTGCGCCGCTTCAGCAGGGAGCTGCCGTCGGGCCCCTGGAAGGAAGTGGCCGACAGCACCGCGAAGATGATCGCCGACAAGAACATGAACCGCTTCGGGTTTGTGCCGGACTGGGTCGGCTATCGCGGTACGGACGTCAACAAGGGCATGTTCGTGGTGGACAAGTTCACCAATGCGCTGGGCAGCTATGACGCGATCCGTACCTACCTGTGGGCCGGCCTGACTTCGCCGGCCGACCCGCTGGCCAAGCCGATTCTCGACAACCTCGACGGCATGGCCCAGTCCACCGCGTCCACCGGTGTGCCGCCGGAGAAGGTCCAGGTGCTGACCGGTGTCACCGAAGGCATCGGCCCCTACGGTTTCTCGGCGTCGCTGGTGCCGTACCTGCGGGCCAAGGGCCTGCCGCTGCTGGCGGACCAGCAACAGCGGCTGGTCGACCAGGCGATTGCGCATTTCACCAACCCGGCTGACCCGGCCTATCAGCAGCATCAGTATTATCATGTGATGTTGAGCCTGTTTTCTCTCGGTTGGAGCGAGAACCGCTATCAGTTCAACAAGGACGGCACTGTGAAAGTATCCTGGGAGGACGCATGCGCCAGCAAACCCTAGCCCTGGCGGTCTGTGCCGCCCTGGCTTCCGGCGGCGGCTTCGCCGCTGAAAGCGGCAGCCCGCAATCGTTGCTGATCCAGCAGGGCTACTACTGGCAGTCCAAGGAAAAACCCGATCGTGCGGCCGAGGCCTGGACCCGGCTGCTGAACCTGGACGCCGAACAGCCCGATGCGCTGTACGGCCTGGGCCTGATCGAGGTGCAACGCCAGCGTATCGCCAATGCGCAGAACTACCTGGCCCGCCTGCAGGCGATCAAGCCGCAGCCGCGCCTGGCGTTGCAGCTCGAGCAGGACATCGCCCTGAGCCCGCCGGAAAAAAAGCAGCTGCTGGAAAAGGCCCGCGAACTGAGCGATGCCGGTGAGCGCGACCAGGCCGTCGCGGTCTATCGGCAGCTGTTCGAGGGCCGCCAGCCGCAGGGCCTGATCGCCCGCGAGTACTACAACACCCTGGGGTTCTCCACCGGCGGCTGGCCCGAGGCCCGTGTCGGCCTGGAGCGCCTGCGCCGCGAGCGTCCGGACGACGCGATTCTCGACCTGTGGCTGGCGCTGCACCTGGCGCGCAACCCCGAGAGCCGGCCGGAAGGCATCCGTGCCCTGGCGCGGCTGTCGCACAACCCGGACATCGGCGGCAACGCCGACGAGACCTGGCGCTTCGCCCTGGTCTGGCTTGGGCCCCCGTCGCGGGACCAGGTGTCGCTGTTCGAGCAGTACCTGCAGGCGCACCCGGACGACAGCGAGATCCGCGCGCTGATGAACAAGGGCATCGCCCAAGGCCGCACGGGTTCCGGCTGGCAGCGCGACCCCCATGTCGCCCGTGGCCTCAAGGCGCTCGATGCCGGCGACCTGGCGACCGCCGAACAGGAATTGCAGGCTCGCCTCAAGGACAAGCCTGACGACTACGACGCCCTGGGGGGCATGGGCATCCTGCGCCAGCAGCAGAAGCGCCTCGGCGAGGCGGAAAACTACCTCGTGCAGGCGACCCGGACCGGCGCCGGCGCGCAGTGGAAAAGTGCCCTCGAGGACGTGCGTTACTGGATCCTCCTCGACCGCGCCAACGACGCCCAGCGCAGCGGCCGCCAGGCCCAGGCGCGGGAGCTGATCGAACAGGCCATCGCCCGGGATTCGGTCGAGCCCGCCGGGCCGACGGCACTGGCCGGCTGGTATGCCCAGGCTGGCGAGTTTGACGCCGCCGAGGCCGGCTATCGCCAGGTGCTGGCGAGAAATCCGAACTACCCCGATGCCCTCAGCGGGCTGATCGGCGTGTTGTCGCGGGCCGGCAAGTCCGACGAAGCGTTGCAACTGATCGACCGCCTGTCGCCGGCCGAGCAGGCCCGCCTGGCGTCGAGCGTGCGTATTCGTGCCTTGCGTGCCACCCAGGTGGCGAAGCTGGCCGAGCGCCGCGGCGACCTGAACGGCGCGCAGAGGGCCTACAAGGAAGCCCTGGCCGACGATCCGAAAAATCCCTGGATCCGCTTCGCCCTGGCGCGGGTCTACCTGCGCCAGGGGCAGGCCCAGGTCGCTCGCGACCTGATCGACGAACTGCTCAAGCAGCAACCCGACCAGCCGGACGCGCTCTACACCAGCACCCTGCTGTCGGCCGAGCTGGGCGAGTGGAGCAAGGCCCAGCGCACCCTGTCGCGGATTCCGGCGGCCAGGCGCAGCGCCGACATGAACGAGATGGACCTGGACATCCGCCTGCACGTGCAGACCGAGATGGCGGTGGACGTCGCCCGGCGTGGCCTGCGTCAGGAAGCCTGGGGCCTGCTGGGGCGGTGCGAGCCGCTGACCCGCGGCAAGCCCGAGCGCGTGGCGATACTGGCCAGCGCCTATGCCGAAGCCGGCAACCCGGACCAGGCCATCAGCCTGATGCGGGATCTGCTGGACAAGTCCGCCCCGAGCCCGGACCTGCAGTTGCTGTATGCGGGCGTGCTGCTCAAGGCCGACCAGGATGCCGAGGTCAGCGAGATCCTGCGCCAGTTGCAGGGCAAGCCGATGAGCGAGACCGCCAGCAAGCGCTACGAGGACCTGGTGTTTCTCTACCGGGTCAAGCAGGCCGACGAACTGCGCCAGAAGAACGACCTGGTCGCCGCCTACGACATGCTCTCGCCGGCCCTGCAGCAGCGTCCGAATGACAGCCTGGCGATTTCCTCGCTGGCACGCATGTATGCCGCCAGCGGCAATGTCGACAAGGCGCGCAATCTCTATGAACCGCTGATCAAGGCCGACCCCGGCAATGCCAAGCTGCAGCTGGGCCTGGCCGATATCGCCATGCAGGGCCGCGATTACTCGCTGGCCGAACGCTCGGTGGAGAAGGCCCTGGCGCTCGAACCCGGCGTGCCGCAGACCCTCACCGCCTCGGCGCGGATCTACCGCGAGATGGGCAAGACCGGCGAGGCCAGCCGCCTGCTGCGCAAGGCCATCGAGATCGAGAACGGCCAGCGGGTCGACACCTATGTCGCCGGCGTCGCCAGTGGCAGCGCCGCATCGTCCAACCCCTTCGTCGGCTTGGCCGGACAGCGGCGCCAGGGCACCTCGCTGGCCGAGGCTTCACTGATCCCGCCACCGGTGGACGGTTCGTCGAGTGGCCTGAGCGCCGGTGATCCGCAACTGATTCCGGAGCCGGTCACGCGCAAGGCCCAGGCCGTCCCGGCCGCTTCGGTCGGCGGCCGCAGTACCAATCCGTTCAGCGATCCGTACTCGCGCGACACCTACGCCCGTGATACGGCACCGAGCACCGGCCTGAGCCCGGCCCAGGTCGCGCTCAACGACATTCTCCAGGACCGCACGGGTTATGTGGTCCAGGGCCTCACCGTGCGCAGCAACAACAGCGAGAAGGGCCTGGGCAAGCTGACGGATGTCGAGGCGCCGTTCGAGGCCAGTTTCCCCGTCGGCTCGAACCTGGCGAGCATCGCGCTGCAGGTCACGCCGGTCTACCTGTACTCGGGTAGCCCCGGCGCCAACGGTTCGCCCCGCTTCGGCACCAGTGGCACCGCGCTCGTCGGCAGCCAGAAGGACAGCGGGGTCGGCCTGGCCGTGGCCTATCGCGACAAGGACAACGGGTTCAAGGCCGATATCGGCATGAGCCCGATCGGTTTCACCTACAGCACGCCGATCGGTGGTGCCAGCCTCAACCGGCCGTTCGCCGCCAACCCCAACTTCAGCTATGGCGTCAGCGCCTCGCGGCGTGTGGTCACCGACAGCGTGACCTCGTTCGCCGGCTCGCGCGACCCGCGTACCGGCGAGAAGTGGGGCGGCGTCACCGCCAACGGCGTGCGCGGTGAACTGGGCTACGACAACCAGAAGTTCGGGGCCTACGGCTACGGCTCGGCGCATCGGCTGATGGGCAACAATGTCGACGACAACAATCGCTTCGAGCTGGGCAGCGGTGTCTACTGGTACCTGCGCAACACGCCGGGCAGCATTCTCACCCTCGGCCTCAGCGGTTCGGCCCTGAGCTACTCCGAGAACCAGGATTTCTACACCTACGGTCATGGCGGCTACTTCAGCCCGCAGACCTTCTTCGCCCTGGGCGTGCCGGTCAGCTGGTCGCAGCGCACTGAGCGCTTCACCTACCGGATCAAGTCCTCGATCGGTGTCCAGCATATCGGCCAGGACAGCGCCGACGTCTTCCCCGGCCACAGCGAGTACCAGGCCAATGCCACGGCAGTCGGCCTGGGGCGCTATTCCGGCGAGAACAAGACCGGCATCGGCTACAGCCTGAACGCGGCCGGCGAATACAAGTTCGGTTCGAACTTCTTCCTCGGCGGTACGCTTGGCGTGGACAATGCCAGCGATTACCGCCAGGTCGCCGGTGGCGTGTATCTGCGTTACACCTTCGAGGACATGAACGGCCCCATGGATCTGCCGGTCAGTCCCTTCGGTTCCCCCTATTCGAATTGATTCAACGAGGAAAGTTTGATGGCTTCTTCCGTGCTCGCTGGTTTGACCCTGCTCGTGATTGGCGAAAGCCACATGAGTTTTCCCGACTCGCTGATGAACCCGCTGTATGACAACCTGACCCAGCAGGGTGCCCAGGTGCATGCGATCGGCGCCTGTGGCGCCAACCCGGCGGACTGGGTCACGCCGAAACTCAAGCTCGACTGCGGCGCGACCCGCGACCCGGGCGAGAAGATCAAGGTGATGAGCCGTGGCACCATGGACACCCAGCCGATCAAGGACGTGATCGCCAAGGACAAGCCGGACCTGGTGGTGCTGATCATGGGTGACACCATGGCCTCCTACAAGACCACGCCGTTTCCCAAGGTCTGGGCCTACCAGAGCGTGACCGCGCTGACCAAGCAGATCGCCGACAGCGGCGCCAAGTGCGTCTGGGTCGGGCCGGCCTGGGGCAAGGCCAACGGCAGCAACACCAACGAGAACACCTACGGCAAGAACCAGGTGCGCACCCAACTGGTCGCCGGCACCCTGGCGAACATGGTCGCACCGTGCACCTACATCGACTCGACCAAGTTCTCCAAGCCGGGCGAGTGGATCACCTCCGACGGCCAGCATTTCACCATCGCCGGCTACAAGGCCTGGGCGGCGGCGATCGGCAAATCCATCAGCGAACTGCCGGCCAGTGCCGTGAAGGGAGCCAAATAAGTGAAACGGACTTTCGGTCTTGTCGGCGGTCTGCTCGGGGCCGCGCTGATTGCGCCGGCGTTCGCTGCGCAGATTGCGCTGTACCCCACCGGTCCTTCCCAGGACTCGGCCTACCTGCGTTTCGTCAACGTCTCCGCCAGCCCCCTGGAGCTGACGCCGGACGGCGCCAGGACCAGCCTGAAACTCGAAGGCGACAAGGTCGTCAGTGACTTCATCCCGGTGCCCGGTGGCCAGGCGATCAAGGGCACCCTGAGCCGTGACGGCCACAAGGCTGCACTGGAGGCGAAGGTCGCGGCTGGCGATTTCGCCACGGTGTTCGCCCTGGACGATGGCCAGCAGGGCATTCGCCAACTGGTGGTCAACGAAGCCTTCGACATTCCCAACCAGCTCAAGGCTTCGCTGGCGCTGTTCGATGCCGAGTCCGGCTGCGCCGAGGCCAAGGTCAACCTGGCCGGACGCGATGTCGACCTGTTCCAGAAGGCGCCGGCGGGCAACCCGCGGCGCCAGGAGCTCAACCCACGGGGCTCGCTGGCGGTCCAGCTGGTCTGTGCCGGCAAGCCGGTCGGTGCGGCGGTCGAACTGGGCGCGCTGGAAGCCAACAAGCGTTACAGTCTGTTGATACTGCCTTCGCCGACGGGGCCGCGTCTCATTACCGCCACGGACAGCGTGTCCAACTGAATCGGAAGCACCCGTCGCCATGGTTTTCGCCTCGCTCGAGTTCCTGACGCTGTTCCTGCCTGCGTTCCTGCTGGTCTATGCCCTGGCAAGACCGGCCTGGCGCAACGTGATCCTGCTGATCGGCAGTTGGCTGTTCTATGGCTGGCTGAGTCCGTTGTTCCTGTTCCTGCACATGGTGCTGACCGTGCTCGCCTGGGTCGGTGGCCTGCTGGTCGACCGCTCGCGGGAGGACGGCCGCGGGCGGATGCGCCTGCTGGTGGCGTTGATCGTGATCAACACCGCCGTGCTCTGCTGGTACAAGTACGCCAACATCCTGGCCGCCACCTGGAACGAGCTGATCACCTGGTACGGGGCCATGCCCATGGCCTGGCAGAAGGTGGCGCTGCCGGCGGGGCTGTCGTTCATCGTGCTGCAGGCGATTTCCTATCTGGTCGACGTGCATCGGCACGTGGTGCCGGTAGAGCGCAGTTTCATCAACTACGCGACCTACATCTCCATGTTCGGCCACTCGATCGCCGGTCCCATCATTCGTTATGACTGGGTCCGCCGGGAGCTCAACCAGCGCTATTTCAACTGGCTGAATTTCTCCCTGGGCGCGCGCCGGTTCATGATCGGCATGTGCATGAAGGTGCTGGTGGCGGACACCCTGTCACCTCTGGTCGATGTGGCCTTTCACCTGGAAAATCCGTCGTTCGTCGATGCCTGGATCGGCTGCCTGGCGTACTCGCTGCAGCTGTTCTTCGACTTCGCCGGCTACAGCGCCATGGCCATCGGCCTGGGGTTGATGCTGGGCTTTCACTTCCCGGAAAACTTCAACCGTCCGTACCTGGCCTACAGCATCCAGGACTTCTGGCGGCGCTGGCACCTGTCGTTGTCCAGCTGGTTGCGCGATTACCTGTACATCTCGCTGGGTGGCAATCGCAAGGGCACCTGGAATACCTATCGCAACCTGTTCCTGACCATGGCGATCGCCGGCCTGTGGCACGGAGGCGACAGCTGGAACTACCTGTTGTGGGGCTCGGCCCATGGTGTGGCGCTGTGTATCGACCGCGCCTGGTCGCGATCGAATCTGCCGGGCCTGCCGCTGTGGGCTTCGCACACCGCGACGCTGTTGTTCGTCTGCCTGGCCTGGACACTGTTCCGTTCCCCGGATTTCGCCACGGCGCTGAGCATGTACGGCGGGCAGTTCGGCCAGCACGGTTTTGCCCTCGGCGACGCGTTGGCGGTGACCCTGCGGCCGGTGCACGGCCTGGCGGCGTTGCTCGGGGTGGTGTGTATTCTGGCGCCGTTGTTGCAGACGCGTTGTGAAAGACGATTCGCCGGCAGTGCGTGGTTTGCGCTGGCTGCGGCCCTCTGGCCCGTGCTCGGGTTCATGCTGTCGTTCGCTCTGATCGCCAGCCGTGAAGCCGTGCCTTTTCTGTACTTCCAGTTCTGATGACCAAGCCAACGCAATCCCCGTCGACCGCACCCACGCCCCCCACGGAGCTGGCGCTACGCGTCAGCCCGTTGGCGGGGGTGATTTTCACGCTGTTTCTGGCGCTGGGCCTGGCGTCCTGTGTCTGGCTGATGGTCAGGGGCAAGCTCGAATTCCTGCCCAAGACCGTCACCCAGGACATGCTGCTGCACGGCGAGATCACCCACCGTTTCGCCAAGACCCTGTCCGATGCGCCCGCGCCGAAGCAGGCGGCCGACCTGGAGCGCGCTGGCAGCTGGCTGGCCTTCGGCGATCTTGGCCCTCGGGTTCGCGAAGGCTGCCCGGGCTGGCTGTTCCTCACCGATGAGCTGCGCCTGAACCGCAATGCCGCGCTCAATGCCCGGGCCAAGGTCCAGGCGGTGAGCGAGTTGCAGCAGGCATTGGGCAAGCGCGGTATCCAGTTGGTGGTGGCGGTGGTGCCGGACAAGAGCCGGATCGTCGCCAGCCAACTGTGCAAGCTGAGTCGCCCGGCCGTGCTGGCGCCGCGCATCGATGAATGGCTGGGATCATTGCAGGGGGCGGGTGTCACCGCCCTGAACCTGACCCCGACCCTGCAGGCGGTCGGCGAGTCGGCCTACCTGCGCACCGATACCCACTGGAGCGAAGCCGGGGCGAAGGCGGCGGCGGAGCAGGTGGCCCGGATGATCGCCGGGTTGAAGTTCGAGCCGACGCCGCGCAAGCACTTCGACCTGACGACCCAGCCGAGTGCCGTGCGGCCGGGGGACCTGGTGCGCCTGGCGGGCATCGACTGGCTGCCGACGGCGTTGCAGCCGCGGATCGAGAACGTCGCGGCGACGCAGATCAAGGAACGGGCCGAGGAGGCCGCCGGTGGCGACAACCTCGACGATCTGTTCGGCGACGGCAACCTGCCGAATACCGCGCTGATCGGTACCTCGTTCTCGCGCAACTCGAACTTCGTCGGCTTTCTCGAAGCGGCACTCGGTGCTCCGGTGGGCAATTTCGCCAAGGATGGCGGCGAGTTCTCCGGGGCGGCCAAGGCCTACTTCGAGAGCCCGGCGTTCGCCCAGACACCGCCGAAGCTGATCGTCTGGGAGATTCCCGAGCGGGATCTGCAGACGCCCTATGATGGCAATGCGCGGCTGCCCTGAGGGCAGCACAAGCGCGTCAGAGGATCATTGCCCCCGCCCGTCCAGACTCGACCACGAACTGCTTGAGCGTCGACACTGTCGCCCGCGGATCGGCCCGTTCGGAAATCGCCCGGAAGCTGGTCGTCATCCTGTCCGGCTCCAGTTCGACTGACACATATCCATGCTGGCGGCTGTCGAAAAACCGTACATGGGGATTGAACGGCAGCACCGCGTTGAACAGCTCGAACGGTGGCCCGTCGGAGGTCACCGAAGTGCCGATGAACTCGGTGGCGACGATCTTCGAATCCGGGTCATCGCCATTGAGGTGCAGGTCGGTGGTCCAGAACGAGTGGATATCGCCGCCCCAGAACACCGGGTTGTTCACCTTCGTGCGTTCGATGGATTGCAGCACCCGGTCACGGGTGGCGGCGTAACCGTCCCAACCATCGGTCCAGTGCCCCAGTTCCTGGGTGGCCGGGTTGCGCTGCAGGATCGGGGCGACCAGCAGATCCTGGGCAATCACGTTCCAGCGTGCCGTCGAGCGGGCGAAGCCCTGGTCCAGCCAGGCTTCCTGTTCCCAACCGAGCATGGTGCGTTTCGGGTCGCGCAGGTCGACGCAGTCGGGCGCGGCGACATGCCCCTGGCGGCTGCGGCTGGGTGGGATGCACGGTTGCTCGGAGCGGTACTGGCGACCGTCGAGAATGTGGAACTGCGCCAGTTGACCATAGTCGAGCCGGCGGTAGATACGCATGTCCGGGCCCCGGGGCAGGCTGCTGGCGCGCAACGGCATGTGTTCGTAGAACGCCTGGTAGGCCGCCGCCCGCTGCCTGAGGAATGCCTGCGGTGAAATGTTCGGGTCCTGCGACCACTGGTTGGCGTAGTCGTTCTGCACTTCGTGGTCGTCCCAGGTCGCCGCGCAGGGCGCGCAGGCATGCAGCACCTGCAGGTCCGGGTCGGTCCGGTACAGTGCGTAGCGGTTGCGGTAGTCCACCAGGGTCCTGGCGTTGCCGGCACCGTGAGATCGGATGACCTTTCCGGGATCGGTATAGGAACTGTCGTAAATGTAATCGCCGAGGAAAAACACCAGGTCCGGTTGTTCGGCGGCGAGGTGGCGGTAGGCGCTGAAGTACCCGCGCTCCCAGTGGGAACAGGAGACGAAGCCCAGCCGCGCCGAGGTCAGCGCCTGCAGCGCCGGTGCTGTGCGCGACTGGCCTACCGGGCTCTGGGCGCCGAGGCTTTCGAACTGATACCAGTAGGGGCGGCCAGACTCCAATCCGGCGACCTCGACATGCACCGAATGGGCGAAGCGGCTGTCGGCCATTACCTCGCCGCGCCGGACGACCTGGCGCATGGCGGCGTCCGTCGCCACCTGCCAGCGCACCGGCACCGGCCGTTCCAGGCCGCCACGGCCGTCGACGGCATTGAACCGCGGGGCCAACCGCGTCCAGATGACGAAGCCGTCGGGCAATGGGTCGCCCGAGGCAACACCGAGGGTGAAGGGATAGTCGACCCCGGCACTGCGGGCGAACGGGCTGAGGATCGACAGCGCCGCTGCGCCGGCGATGCCGCCGAGCAGGCGCCGGCGGTCCAGGTCGATCGGCCCTGTGTCCTGTTGTTGCACAACACTATCGCTCATGGAAAAAACTCGCGGGTTCAGTCAAAGGGGTTGCCAATGGTCACGCAGGAGTCCGTGCAGAAGCATATGGTTATGTACCGTTTCAAACGGCGGTCACCGTTATCCCGGAGGCACCGGACGAGGTTGTCCGAGGCAGGTATCGGGGAGTCCATTTGAGAAAAGTTTTCAAGAGTGCCCCTCCCGGGTTTCAGTTTCATTACGCGTCGGAAATGCTCTGTAATGGTTTGTAATGTCCGTTCTAGAGCCTTCAAAACGTAAATTAAAGTTAACCGATCGGTCATTTTTCGTTGCTAGCTTGGCGCCCCTAATCAACAAGGGGCCGCCGAATGAGAACCTGGGACGAACCTAAAAAGCGCAAGGCGCACATCGAACTGATCCCGATGATCGACGTGATGATGTTCCTGCTGGTGTTCTTTGTGCTGGTCAGCCTGAACGTGCTTCCGGCGCTCGGCATGAAGACCCAACTGCCGAGTGCCAGCAGTTCGCAGCAGCTCAAGCCGCAGAACAAATTCATCCTCACCCTGGGCGCGGACGGCCAGTTGCAACTGGACGGCAAGGACATGACCGTCGAGGCCCTGGTGCCGGCGCTCAAGGCCGCCGAGAAGCCCGACAGCAAGTCGACGATCATCGTCAACAGCGACAAGGGCGTGGAAGTCGCCCGCCTGGTGGAAGTCATGGACACCTTGCGTCTGGGTGGCTTCACGTCCGTCTCCATTGCCACGCGCAAGTCCTGATCATGTACATCCTGTTTCGTGCACGTCAGCTGCTGGGCAGTGTCCCGGCCCTGATCGCCCTGGCGCTGGTGATCCTGGGGATCGCGTCGCAGCCGTTGAAGGTCCAGCCGGTCTACGACGAGTCGGCGGTGGAACTGGCCCTGGTCGAGCCTGAGCCGGAAGGGGTTCCCGAGCCGGTGGTGGAAGAACCGCCACCGCCGCCGGTGATCGAGGACGAGGAGGCCGAACCCGCGCCTCCTCCGCCGCCGCCAAAGCCGCAACCCAAACCGTTGCCCAAGCCGGAACCCAAGCCCAGGCCAACGCCGAAACCGGTGGCCAAGCCGACGCCGACTCCGGTGCAGGCCAAACCGGTGGAAACCAAGCCGGCTGCCGAACCGGTGGTGGCCAAGGTACCGACGCCACCGGCCCCGCCTGCACCGCCGAAGGTCGACAGCCAGGCCCTGGAGGGCGGCTACCTCAAGGGCCTGCGCAACGAGCTGGACGCCTTCAAGCAGTACCCCACCGGGCGCCAGGCCTCCCTCGAACGCCCCAGCGGCGACGTGGTGGTCTGGTTGCTGGTGGACCGGCAGGGCCGCGTTCTCGACTCGGGGATCCAGACCCCGGCCGCGAGCATGCTGCTCAACCGGGCCGCGACCAACAGCCTGCACCGCATCAGGCAGGTCAAGCCTTTCCCCGAGCAAGCCTTTGGCGGACGCAACGAGCAACGCTTCACCGCCACTTTCAATTACAGCGTGCAGTAGGCACCTATAACCAGGAATAGAGTGATGAGGTTTACAAGGATTCATCTGGCACTCGTTGCCGCGAGCATGGGCCACGGCATGGCCATGGCCGACACCACCGCCAGCGACGTCGGCGTGATCGGCGTGCAGGGCAAGGCGACCGCGGGCGGCGGTTACATGGTCCAGGAGGACAGCATCAAGGGGCGCTCCACCGTGACCAAGGAGGCGCTGGACAAGCAGACCGCCACCGGCAACGCCATCGACAAGCTCAAGTACACCCCGGGCCTGAACATCTCCAGTGAAGACGCCACCGGCCTGGGCAGCTTCCGCTTCACCATGCGCGGCCTCAACTCCGACCAGGTCGGCATGTCCATCGATGGCATGCCGATCAACGACTCCGGCAACTACGCGTTGTACGCCAACCTGCTGGGCGACCCGGAGAACATCGAACAGATCTTCGTCACCCAGGGCTCTTCCGAGGCCGACGGCCCGCACATCGGCTCCAGCGGCGGCAACATCGGCGTGGTGACCATTCGCCCGACCAAGGAAACCGGCGCCTTCGTCAAGCAGGTGGTCGGCAGCCATGCCACCACCAAGACCTTCGCCCGCCTGAACACCGGTGAAATCAACGGCCTGAGCAACTGGCTGTCGGTCTCCCACACCGAAGGCCAGAAGTGGCGCGGTGGAGGTGCCGAGCGTGCCGACAAGGTCGAGTGGAACAGCTTCTTCGACATGGGCGGCGGCAACACCGCGAACCTGATCCTCAAATACCACGAGCAGGAAAACACCAGCTACAGCCAACTGACCAAGGCGCAGTTCCAGCAGTACGGGCGCAAGTACGACCCGTATCCGCAGACGCCGGCCCTGGGCAGCAACGGCAAGATCAACAGCTACTACGGCCTGGCACTGAACCCGTTCCAGACCTTCACCGGCGTGCTCAACACCCAGTTCAAGCTGGCCGACAATCTCTCACTGTCGGTGATCCCGTACTACTACTGGGGTAACGGCAGTGGTGTCGGCAGTTCGGCCTATGCCCTCAACAGCGGTTCGAACGCCGGTGGCGTGTTCGACCTGAGCAACCTGCCCACTGGCGCCCAGTACAACGCTGACGGTACACCGAACAATGGCGTGTACTACCGGCCGTCGCGGACCCAGACCTGGCGTCCGGGCATCACCACCAAGCTGAACTGGGACCTGGGCGACCACAGTCTGCAGTTCGGCTACTGGTACGAGCGCGCCCGCCAGAGCCAGACCCAGCCGTTCATCCGCATCAAGTCCAACGGCAAGCCGGAGAGCATCTGGCCGGATTCCGACTACGTGGTCGATGCCAACGGCAACACCGTGCAGGGGCGCGACCGCTTCACCGTGACCCCGGCACAGAAGGTCTGGGCCCAGGACACCTGGTACTTCACCCCGGACTGGACCCTGGTCGCCGGCCTGGCCTACATGAACGTCAAGCGGGACGGCACCAACCATGGCAGCCTCACCGAGCAACCGGAAAAGCGCAACCAGACCTATACCAAGCTGCTGCCCAACGCCGGCCTGAAATATCAGCTCGATGAATACGACCAGTTGTTCTACAGCCTGTCGCGCAACATGCGCGTACCGCAGAACTACGTGCTGTACGACAAGGGCGCCGGCTCCATCGACGCCAAGCCGGAAACCAGCTGGAACCACGAACTGGGCTGGCGCTACACCAAGGACGACATGACCGTCGCCGCGACCCTGTTCTACATGCAGTTCGAGAACCGCCAGGTGTCGTCCAAGGACATCAACGGCGACTTCGCCGACATCAACGCCGGCAACGTCGACAACAAGGGCCTGGAACTGGAGTGGAGCGGCCTGCTGCCCCATCACTTCAACTTCTACACCTCGTACACCTACACCCGTGCCGAGCAGAAGGACGATCTGACCGTCTACAACGCCGGCAAGGCGATCCTGCTGCCGACCGCTGGCAAGCAGTTCGCCAACGTGCCGAAGAACATGCTGGCGGCCAACATCGGTTACGACGACGGCCTGTTCTACGGCACCTTCGGGGGCAAGTACACCAGCAAGCTGTATGGCGACCTGACCAACGACGAGGCGATCTCCGGGCGCACCGTGTTCAACCTCGGCGCCGGTATCTACCTGCCGGTGGACAAGAAGGTGGTCAAGGACGCGACCCTGCGCCTGAACGTCGACAACCTGTTCGACAAGAAGTACCTGGACGGCGTGTACACCACCAAGACCAACTCGGCGACCTACGGCGGTTTCCGCGATGGCGACCCGGCCTACATCGTCGGCCTGGACCGCACCGTGACCGTCTCGCTGGAGGCGAATTTCTGATGTCTGTCCCATCCGCTACAGAGGTAACCCGCCAATGGACATGAACACGCTTCACGAGATCACGTTCTATGTGATGTACGCCGCCCTGGCGATCGCGATCTTCATCGCCATCGAGCGCGCCATCTACTTCGCCTATGTCCGCCGCCAGGCCCGCAGGCTGATGGAGGCCCTGGGCTCCCATGTGCACAGCGAGAAGGACCTGCCGCCGGAACTGACCCGCCGCAACAGCCTGCCGCTGGACATGGCCAGCGCCGTGCTGGCGCAGAAGGCCAGCCACGGTACGCGCAAGGACCTGGACGATGTGATCGACACCCAGTATCTGGCCAGCCGCGCACCGCTGGCCCGCAGCCTGTGGATCATCGAGACCATCACCACGGCGGCGCCGCTGCTGGGGCTGCTGGGCACGATCCTCGGCATCATCGATACCTTCAAGGCGTTGGCCAGTGCCGGCGTGTCCGACCCGGGGCAGATCTCCGGGGGTATCGGCACGGCACTGTTCGCCACCGGGCTGGGAATCGCTATCGCGCTGTTCTGCGTGGTGTTCCACAACTTCTTCCAGGACAGCCTGGAGCGCCTCAACGATCAGCTCAAGATGCTGCTGATCCGCGCGGCGACCGGTGCCCGTGTGCAGGGTGAAGTATCGCAGCGGGCCAGCAGCCCGGCGCAGCTGCAAAGGGCTTGAGCCCCCGGCATCCGGTGTCGATCGTTCCCGCGCTCCCGCGCCGGAACGCCTGCCCGGATGCCTCGCGTGCGCTTCTGCCGGCCAGGTATCGAATGACTGGCGGCTGCAGTCCTCAGGCACGCTGCGTCAGATCTTCCTGTACGAGGCCATCATGTCACTCACTCAGAATTTTCCCATGACGCGCCTGCGCGTCGCCTTGGCCGCCACGCTCGGCCTGTTGCTCAGTCCGCTGGTCCAGGCGGATTTCTCCATTCCCGGTATCGAGCTGGTGCACACCGTGCCCTTGGCCACCGAACTCGATGCTCCCGACCTGCGCCAGCCTGGCCCGGTATGGATCGAGTTGTTCGACGGTGCCAAAAGCCGCATCGATATCGGCCAGTTCTATGCCGCCGACCATCCCGATTCGGTGATGGACAAGGTCATCGAAAGCCTCGAGGCCGCCGGCAAGCGCGGAGTGAAGATCCGCTTCCTGCTGGAAGAGAAGGGCCTCAGGCTCTCCGATCAGGCCACCCTGGAGCGGCTACGCAAGATCCCCCACCTGACCTTCCGTGTGCTGCCCTATGCCCGCGTGGGCGGCGGCATCATCCACGCCAAATACATGGTGGTGGATGGCAGGCAGGCTTTCGTCGGCAGCCAGAACTTCGACTGGCGCTCGCTGGAGCACATTCATGAAACCGGCCTGCGTATCACTGATGAAACCCTCGTCGGCCAGGTTCAGGCGATCTTCGACCAGGACTGGAAGGCCCAGGCCGCGCTGAGCGAGAACAGACCGGTGCCGTTGCCCAAGGCCGGCAAGGAGCCGGTGCGCAGCGGCAATTACCTGGTCGCCAGCCCGCAGCGCTACAACCCGCCGGGTGTCGGCGATTCACAACAGGAACTGCCGCGCCTGCTGGCCGAGGCCCAGCATGAGGTACGGGTGCAACTGCTCGACTATGCGCCGCTTTCCTACGGGCCGGACAAGACCCGCCCGTACTATCCGGTGATCGATAACGCGCTGCGCGCTGCGGCGGCCCGGGGTGTTGCGATCAAGCTGATGGTCTCCGACTGGAACACCGGCGCGCCGGAAGTCGCCTACCTCAAGAGCCTGGCGGTACTGCCCAACGTCCAGGTCAAGATCGTGACCTTGCCCCAGGCCCCGCAGGGCTTCATTCCCTACGCGCGGGTTATCCACAGCAAGACCCTGGCGATCGACGGGCAGGTGGCCTGGGTCGGCACCAGCAACTGGCTGGGCGGCTACCTCGACAACTCGCGCAACCTCGAAGTGGTGATGCACGACAAGGCGATGGCCGAGCGCATCGGCGCCTTGCACGAGCAGTTGTGGGATGGGCCCTACGCTTGGCCGCTGGACGTGGCGCGGGATTATCCACCGCCGCATCCGGGGACGCCTTGAGTGCTGCTGTGGCGGCTGTCACAGGCTGCGCCGCCGGCTGGGCACGATCAAAAAAGGGGACCGTGTGGTCCCCTTGTTCTTCAGGCAGATGATCAGGCCGTGCGCGGCGAGCCCTTCGCCACCCGCAGGCGGTACAGCCCGTAGATGAACAGTACCCACACCGGCATCACGTAGACCGACACGGCGATGCCCGGGATCATCAGCATCACGCCGAGGATCAGCGCGACGAAGGCCAGGCACAGGTAGTTGCTCAGCGGCGTCCAGAACGCCTTGAAGCCAGGCACCACGCCCTGTTGCTCCATGGCCTTGCGGAATTTCAGGTGGGTCAGGCTGATCACGATCCAGTTGATGATCAGCGACGCGACCACCAGCGCCATCAGCAGCTCCAGCGCTTCATGGGGGGCGACGTAGTTGACCACCACGCAGAGCAGGGTGACCAGCGCCGAGACACCGATGGCACGAACCGGCACGCCCTGCTTGTTCAGCTTCAGCAGCGACTTCGGCGCATCGCCTTGCTCGGCCAGGCCGAACAGCATGCGGCTGTTGCAGTACACGCCGCTGTTGTACACCGACAGGGCGGCGGTCAGGACCACCACGTTGAGGATCTGCGCCGCGGTATCGCTGCCGATCAGGGCGAAGATCTGCACGAACGGGCTGCCGCTGTAGGCGTCGCCGGAAGCGCCGAGGGTGACCAGCAGTTGGTCCCACGGATACAGCGACAGCAGTACGGTCAGTGCGCCGACGTAGAAGATCAGGATGCGCAGGACCACCTGGTTGATCGCCTTGGGGATCACCTTGCGCGGCTCGCTGGCCTCGGCGGCGGTGATGCCCACCAACTCCAGGCCACCGAAGGAGAACATGATGAAACACAGCGCCATCAGCAGGCCGCTGACGCCGTTGGGGAAGAAACCGCCATGGCTCCACAGGTTGCTGACCGTGGCCTGCGGGCCGCCGGCGCCGCTGACCAGCAGGTAGCCGCCAAGGGCGATCATGCCGACGATGGCCACCACCTTGATGATCGCGAACCAGAACTCGGCTTCACCGAAGGTCTTCACGTTGGTCAGGTTGATCAGGTTGACCAGTACGAAGAACACTGCCGCGCTGACCCAGGACGGGATTTCGGGCCACCAGAACTGCACGTACTTGCCCACTGCGGTGAGTTCGGCCATGCCCACCAGCACGTAGAGCACCCAGTAGTTCCAGCCACAGAGAAAGCCCGCGTAACCGCCCCAGTACTTGTGGGCGAAGTGGCTGAAGGAGCCGGCGACCGGTTCCTCGACGATCATCTCGCCCAGTTGGCGCATGATCAGGAAAGCGATGAAACCGCAGATCGCGTAGCCCAGGATCATTGCCGGGCCCGCCGACTTAAGCACCCCGGCGGAGCCGAGGAACAGCCCGGTACCAATCGCCCCACCCAGGGAAATCAGCTGGATATGGCGGTTTTTCAAGCCGCGCTTGAGCAAACCCGGTGTCAGGTTTTCACCCGTCATTGCTTCACCTTCTCTAGTTTTTCTTCTCAGCGGGGCCCTGAGTGGATCAGGTCTGCAACCGGTACTGAGTGCTCGACATAAGCGGCGTGGATATTAAATCCCGAAGATGGGGGGCTCAAGTATTACGCGGGTTCGAGGGCAAATTAGGCACTGATTCGGAGGTTTCCGACAGCCAAATGGTACAGATGCTGAAAGTAATGACGATATTGGCTGCCGTATCCGGTAAATGCTGCAGGGATTGCCATGTGATTGGCTTTCTCCTGGTGTGAGTGCCTGCGCCGTCGTTGTCGTGTTTTTGCTTGATCGAATGGGGCGCTGATATATAGTTCTGTTGAATTCGGCATAAACATGCATAGTCAGGCGAAGTCATGCAAAACCACCATTCCTCCTCCGAATTGCCCCCTGTGCGGCGGCAGAAGATCCTGCTGTTGCTGGAGCGCGACGGCAAGGTCATGGCTTCGGAATTGAGTCAGCATTTCGCGGTGTCGGAAGACACCATCCGCCGGGACTTGGCCGAACTGTCCCAGGCCGGCCTGTTGCAACGGGTGCATGGCGGTGCCTTGCCCCGGCCCAAGGACACCGGCAAGGACTACTTCACCCGGATCGCCGAGACCAACGAGGTGAAACGGCATCTGGCCCAATTGGCGGTGCGACGGATCGAGGAGGGGCAGATCGTCCTGTTCGATTCCGGCAGTACCACCTTGCAGATCGCCCAGTCATTGCCGGCGGGCCTGTCCATCACCGCCGTCACCTGTTCGCCGATGATTGCCATGACCCTGGCCGAGCATCAGGGCGTCACGGTGATTCTTGCCGGTGGCACGCTGAACCCCACCACCATGGCGGTCGACGGCCATGAGGCGGTGCGGCTGATCCAGGGGATCAAGGCGGACCTGCTGTTTACCGGCGTCTGCGCGATTCATCCGCAAGTCGGCATCAGCTGTGCGCGCTACGAGGAACTGGCGGTGAAGCAGGCGCTGCTCGACAGCGCCTCCCATGTGGTGGCCGTCACCACGGCGGACAAGCTCGGTGCGGTGGAGCCTTTTGTAGTGGGACCTTGTGCGCGGTTGCAGACGATGATTACCGAGCAGCATCTGATGGACGATGTCGAGGCCTATCGACGGTTGGGGATCGAGGTGGTGCAGGCGCAGATCTGAGCGCTCGTCGTTCCAGCGCTCGATTTTCGTCTCCGGCAAGGTATGCTGGCGGCTTCTCACCCGCTTTGCATTCCGATGTTCCTGCGAGTCGACGGCGTTCCATGATGACCCACCTTGCCCTGTTCCTCTGCACCCTCGTCGCGATGGAAGGTGTCGGCTACCTGGCGCACCGGTACGTCATGCACGGCTGGGGCTGGTTCCTGCACCGCTCGCACCATGAGGAACACCTGGGGGCTTTCGAGACCAACGATATCTATCTGCTGGTGTTGGCGGCGGTGGCTGTGAGCCTGATCGTGGCGGGGAACAGCGGGCATGATCCCTTGCAGTGGATCGGTGCCGGTGTGGCAGCCTTCGGGATCATCTATGTGGTGGTGCATGACGGCATCGTGCATCGCTACTGGCCGTTTCGGCCGCGACCACGCAATCGTTACCTCAAGCGCCTGTATCAGGCGCACCTGCTGCATCATGCGGTGAAGGGGCGTGAGAACAGTGTGTCGTTCGGCTTTCTTTATGCGCCGCCGTTGCGAACGCTGAAACGGCAGTTGCGCGAGTCGCGACAGGCCGCGCGCATTCGTCTCGATCATGCCGCCAGCGATGAGGCCCGCCGCGTCCAGGCTGCTAGCCCGTTGCAGGCTGATGCCGAGATGTAATCTTGTGGAATGCTCCCTGGCCTGCTCTCACAGGCCAGGGGGCCAGTGCCTTCCTAGGCCTCCCAACCCGCCCCACTGACCGCTGCCCGCGCCAGCGGATGCAGCTCAGCACCCGCGTGCTCGATCTGCCAGGCAAGCAATTCCTTGCGCATGCCGGGTGTCCAGAACATCTGCAGGTGATTGCGCACGCCGAGCACGGCCTGTTGCGGATCCGGTTCGCTGGAGAAGTACTGGGCGATCTGGTTGGCCATCTTGATCAGGTTGTCGGTGCTCATCGGCGGACCTCCGCTCGGGTTCCGGTTTCGCGTGCCTGGCGGCGTTCCTCCAGCAGGCGCTGCTGCTCGTCGCTGAACGCCTGGTAGCGTTTCTGCCATTCCGAAGGCTGGTAGACGCGGCTGACCTCGACGGCAGTGACCTTGTATTCCGGGCAGTTGGTGGCCCAGTCGGAGTTGTCGGTGGTGATGACGTTGGCTCCCGACTCCGGGAAGTGGAAGGTGGTGTACACCACCCCCGGGGCAACCCGCTCGGTCACCCGTGCCCGCAGCACGGTCTGGCCTGCACGACTGCCGATGCCGACCCAGTCGCCTTCGCTGATGCCCCGGCTCTCGGCATCGGTGGGGTGGATTTCCAGGCGGTCCTCATCATGCCAGGCGACGTTTTCGGTGCGCCGGGTCTGGGCGCCGACGTTGTACTGGCTGAGGATGCGGCCGGTGGTCAGCAGCAGCGGGTAGCGGCTGTTGACCTTTTCCTCGGTGGGCACGTAGCCGGTGATCATGAAGCGCCCCTTGCCACGCACGAATTCTTCGATGTGCATGGTCGGTGTGCCGTTCGGTGCCGCGTCGTTGCACGGCCATTGCAGGCTGCCGTGGCGTTCCAGGGCCGCATAGCTGACGTGAGTGAAGGTCGGCGTCAGGCTGGCGATTTCATCCATGATCTGCGACGGGTGCTGATAGTTCATCGGGTAACCCAGGGCATTGGCCAGGGCCACGGTGCCTTCCCAGTCGGCCTTGCCTCCCAGCGGTTCCATGACCTTGCGCACCCGCGAGATGCGGCGCTCGGCGTTGGTGAAGGTGCCGTCCTTTTCCAGGAACGAACTGCCCGGCAGGAACACGTGGGCGAACTTGGCGGTTTCGTTGAGGAAGATGTCCTGCACCACCACGCATTCCATGGCCGACAGCGCTGCGGTGACGTGCTGGGTATTCGGGTCGCTCTGGGCGATGTCCTCGCCTTGGCAGTACAGGCCCTTGAAGTGGCCGGCCAGGGCAGACTCGAACATGTTGGGGATGCGCAGGCCCGGATCGGGTTGCAAGGTGACGTTCCAGGCCTGTTCGAACTGGCTGCGCACCGCTGCGTTGGAGATATGCCGGTAACCGGGCAGCTCATGGGGGAAGGAGCCCATGTCGCAGGAACCCTGCACGTTGTTCTGCCCGCGCAGCGGGTTCACGCCGACGCCCTCGCGGCCGATGTTGCCGGTGGCCATGGCCAGGTTGGCGATGCCCATGACCGAGGTGCTGCCCTGGCTGTGTTCGGTCACGCCCAGGCCGTAGTAGATGGCCGCGTTGTCGGCGTTGGCGTAGAGGCGGGCGGCGGCGCGGATGTCGTCGGCAGCCACGCCGCAGATGACCCCGAGCACGTCCGGCGAGTTTTCCGCGCGGCTGACGAACTCTTTCCAGCGGGTGAAATCAGCGCCTTCGCAACGGGCGTCGATGAAGTCCTGGTCGAGCAGACCCTCGGTGACGATGACATGGGCCAGCGCATTGAGCATGGCGACGTTGGTGCCTGGGCGCAGGGCCAGGTGCAGTTCGGCACGCGCATGCACGGAGTCCACCAGGTCGATACGCCGGGGATCGATGACGATCAGCCGGGCACCCTGGCGCAGGCTGCGCTTGAGCTGGGAGGCGAACACCGGGTGGGCGTCGCTGGGGTTGGCCCCCATGACGAGGATGACGTCGGCCTGCATCACCGAGTCGAAGCTCTGGGTCCCCGCCGACTCGCCCAGGGTCTGCTTCAGACCATAACCGGTGGGCGAATGGCAGACGCGTGCGCAGGTGTCGACGTTATTGTTGCCGAAGGCGGCCCGTACCAGTTTCTGCACCAGGTAGGTTTCTTCGTTGGTGCAGCGACTGGAGGTGATGCCGCCGATGGCGTCGCGACCATATTTGTGTTGCAGGCGGCGGAACTCGCTGGCGGCGTAGGTGACCGCCTCATCCCAGCTGACCTCCTGCCAGGGGTCGTCGATGTGCTTGCGGATCATCGGTTTGGTGATGCGATCCGGGTGGGTGGCGTAGCCCCAGGCAAAGCGTCCCTTGACACAAGAGTGGCCGTGGTTGGCCTGGCCGTTCTTGTCGGGAACCATGCGCACCAGTTGGTCGCCCTTCATCTCGGCGCGGAACGAGCAGCCGACGCCGCAGTAGGCGCAGGTGGTGATGACGGCATGCTCGGGCTGGCCCAGTTCGACCACGCTTTTTTCCATCAGGGTCGCAGTGGGGCAGGCCTGCACGCAGGCGCCGCAGGACACGCATTCCGAGTCGAGGAAATTTTCGCCGCCGGCGGCGGCGACCCGCGATTCGAAGCCGCGCCCGGTGATGGTCAGGGCGAAGGTACCCTGGGTTTCTTCACAGGCGCGTACACAACGGTTGCAGACGATGCACTTGCTCGGATCGTAGTCGAAATAGGGGTTGGAGGTGTCCTTCGTGTCGGCCAGGTGGTTGTCACCTTGATAGCCGTAGCGCACTTCCCGCAGGCCGACCTGGCCGGCGACGGTCTGCAGTTCGCAGTTGCCGTTGGCCGAGCAGGTCAGGCAGTCCAGTGGGTGGTCGGAGATGTACAGTTCCATGACGTTGCGGCGCAGTGTCGCGAGTTTCGGCGTCTGGGTATGGACCACCATGCCCTCGCTGACGGGCGTCGTGCAGGACGCCGGGTAGCCGCGCATGCCGTCGATCTCCACCAGGCACAGGCGGCAGGAGCCGAAGGGTTCCAGGCTGTCGGTGGCACACAGCTTGGGAATGCTGGTGCCGAGCATGGCCGCCGCGCGCATCACCGAGGTGCCTTCGGGCACGCTGATGCTCTGGCCGTCGATGTTCAGGGTGACCTGCACCTGGCTGTCGCGGGCCGGGGTGCCCAGGTCCATATCGGTTTTCGGATCGAAGAGAGTGATCATTGATCGGCCTCCGAGGGCTGCAGACCGAAGTCGGCGGGGAAATACTTGAGGGCGCTGGCCACCGGATAGGAGGTCATGCCGCCCAATGCGCACAGCGAACCGTATTGCAGGGTGTCGCACAGGTCCTTGAGGATGATCGCCTGTTCATCGCGGCCTCCCTGGTCGGGGGCTGCCAGCAGCCGATCGATCACTTCCACGCCGCGCGTCGAGCCGATGCGGCAGGGTGTGCACTTGCCACAGGATTCCTCGGCGCAGAATTGCAGGGCGAAGCGCGCCATGCGGGCCATGTCCAGGCTGTCGTCCGCCACCACCACACCACCGTGACCGAGCATTGCGCCGATGGCGGCGAAGGCTTCGTAGTCCAGCGGTGTATCGAACTGTTCCGGGGGTACCCAGGCGCCAAGGGGGCCGCCTACCTGGGCCGCCTTCAGCGGCCGGCCAGTGGCGGTACCGCCACCGTAGCCTTCCACCAGTTCGCGCAGCGTCAGGCCAAAGGCCCGCTCGACCAGGCCGCCATGACGGACATTGCCGGCCAGTTGGAAAGGCAGGGTGCCCAGGGAACGACCCATCCCGTAGTCGCGGTAGAACTGTGCGCCCTTGGCCAGAATCAGCGGGACCGACGCCAGGGTGAGCACGTTGTGCACCAGCGTCGGCTGGCCGAACAGTCCACGCAGCGCCGGGATGGGAGGCTTGGCGCGGACGATGCCGCGCTTGCCTTCGAGGGAGTCGAGCAGGGCGGTTTCCTCGCCGCAGATATAGGCGCCGGCGCCGACCCGGACCTCGAGGTCGAAGGCCTGGCCGCTACCGAGTACATCGGCACCGAGGTAGCCGGCCTCGCGGGCGATGTCCAGCGCCTGGCGCAGTGTCGACACCGCCTGTGGATATTCCGAGCGGACATAGAGGTAGCCCTGGCTGGCACCGACCGCGAGGCCGGCGATGGTCATGCCCTCGATCAACAGGAAGGGGTCGCCTTCCATCAGCATGCGGTCGGCGAAGGTACCGGAGTCGCCTTCGTCGGCGTTGCACACCACGTACTTCTGCGTTGCCTGGGCAGCGCGGACCGTGCGCCATTTGATCCCGGCGGGGAAGGCTGCGCCACCGCGGCCGCGCAGGCCTGAATCGAACACGGCGGTAGCGGTCTGTTCACCGCCGATGGCGATGGCCCGGGCCAGCCCTTCGAAGCCACCGTGGGCCCGGTAGTCTTCCACCGACAGAGGACGGGTGATACCGGCGCGGGCGAACAGCAGGCGCTGCTGGCTTTTCAGATAAGGCAATTCTTCCACCAGCCCGAGGGCCAGGGGGTGGGCCGACGGTTCGCCCTGTAGTGCGTCGAGCAGTGAGGGGACATCGGCGGCGGTCACGGGGCCGAAGCCGAGGCGGCCCTGCGGGCTGTCGATTTCCAGCAGCGGCTCCAGCCAGTAAAGGCCGCGCGAGCTGGTGCGCTGCAGATCCAACTGCAGATTGCCTGCACTGGCACGGGCCGTGATGGCTGCGGCGGTTTCATCGGCGCCGACAGCGCGGGCCAGGGAGTCGGCGGGTAGGTAGAGGTTGGGCATCATGCGTCCTCCCGGCAGCTATCGAGCAGCGCATCCAGGCGCTCGGCGTTGAGCCGTGCGTGCACCTGGCCATCGAACTCCAGGGCCGGTGAACAGGCACAGGCGCCCAGGCAGTACACTGGACGCAGGCTGATGCGCCCGTCGGCGCTGCTGCCGTGGTCGTCCAGTTGCAGGCGCTCGCGCAGCTGTGCCGCGAGCTGTTCGGCACCACGGCTCTGGCAGGATTCCGCCCGGCACAGGCGCAGTATGTGCCGGGCCGGGGGGGCGGTACGGAAGTCATGATAGAAGCTGATCACCCCACGGATCTCGGCCTGGCTCTGGTTCAGGGCATGAGCGATTTCGGGGATGGCGACATCGGGGATATAGCCGATGCCTTCCTGGATTTCATGAAGAATCGGCAGCAGCGCGCCCGGGGAGCTCTTGTGGCGTTCCAGCAGGCGGTTGACCAGGGGCAGGTGCAACGTCTCATCAGGCATACGGCAATCCTCACGGCTACGGACATGCCACGAGGTCGTCGGCTGTCCGAAAGTGTCGGCTGCGGCATTCACACCACGTCACGGCATCGTGGCATGTCCGGTGGCCAGGCACCCTGAGCGGGCATCTTTTTGGCCCGGTGCGGTCTTTGCCGCACCTCTTCAGGGCATAAAGTCCAGATTGCCATGGCGCCCCGGCTTTATCGGCACCAAAGCGACTTGCACGGTTCTTTCCGCGACTGCCATTGAGTATAGAAGGGGGCGTTTCAGGCGGGTGTCATGGGCACAGGGGGCGGGCAGCCCCTGCAATGGGTTGGGGCTTCGTGGCCCGGCGCCGGTATCGACCGTTGCCGGGGCGGGGATTGGCCAGGGGGCGTCAGCCGATCGAAATGGCCCACCCAGTCGTTGTCCGGATGGGCCGCGACGTGTCTCGTCAGAAGCTTCTCCAGCATTCGCTGTAGCGCTCGCACACCCCGTAACGCTGGTCCATCTGCGCCATCCGGTCCAGGTGATGCTCGATGATCTCCAGCGTCACTTGCTTGCCGGCCTCGAAGTAGTAGAGCGTCATCGACTTGTACTGTTCGAACGCGGCCTTGTTGGTCGGTTTGGCCGACTTGTCTTCCGGCTTGGCCCACTCTTCCAGCTCCGCATCCTTCAACGGGCGCAGGCGCGACAGGTACTCATCCTTGTAGCGCTGCAGGGTCAGTGCCTTGCGCTGTGCGGATTCGGCGTCGAAGGCCTGGAGGTTCTGGCGATACAGGGCCCAGTAGTCGTCCGGCAGGGTGAAACCCAGCTTGGCCTTGCGCTCGGCGATCAGATTGTCGACCTTGGCCATCGCCAGCGGTGTCTTGCTGGCATCTTCCGGGGAGGGCAGCATGCTCGGGATCAGGCTGCTGTCGATGATCCGGTTCATCAGTTCCAGGCGGTGTGGCGTGTCCGGCAGGGCCACCGGCGGCTTGGGGAATATCGGATTGCGTCCGGCACAGGCGGGCAGGCCCTTGCCCAGGTGCAGCACAGGCGTACGTTGTTCCTTTCCGTCGATGATCCGGACCCGTTGCAGGCGGGTACGGCATTGACCCTTGCCGGAGTCGAAGGTCAGCTCGTATTCGGCATTGGCCTCGGGCTTGAAGTTGATGCCGTTGCCACAGACCGAATAGCCCTCGTGGGTGTTGACCCGCAACAGGGTTTCCTGGCCGGGCTTGAGCTTGATTTCCAGGTAGCCCCGGGCGTCCTTCGGTGGTGTGCTGAGCATGCCGGCGCGACGCTTGGTGTCTCCCATCAGCATGTTGTTGAGGATTCCGGTGGTTTGCCCGTCGCAGTGCTCGGCGTCGAAGTAGTCGAGGGTGGCGTTCGAGGTGTTGGCGACGAAACGCAGCTTCGCGGCGTCCGGTTCCGTGGCATCCGGGTAGGTGCCGTTGACACTGCAGCCGGCCAGCAGGGCTGATAGCAGCAGGGTCGTGGTGGCCAACAGGCGTGAAGGGGTGGAGGCAAGAACCGGCATTGAGCATCCCTGGCTGGCGGATTGGAAGAGGGGCATGCTACTGAAGCGCCATTATCGGGTCCAGTGTGGGCGTCGGAATGTCAGGAAGGTTGCCGACGTGTACGGCGGGCCATGCTTATGGCCGATACCTGGAAACGAGGCGAAAAAAAACCGCCTTAGTAGGGCGGTTTTTTTGCAAATCCGGCCATAGGGCTGATTTGCTCGCTTCACAGAGTCCTCGCGTGGACGGCCTAATCCTAACCAGTCTGATGAGACTGTGCAACGCCCTTTATGTCGAGGGATGGGGCTGAAATGTTTTGATTGAAAGTTGTCCAGGAAAGCAGCTGATAGAAACATCTGACGGTTGATGCTCGGGTACGATGTCGGTGCTCTCGCGCGAAAAACATTGCTGAGGCGGCCAGGCCCGCGCGCGCATTCAGGTCCCCCTGACACGGCTTGGTAACCCGTGCCGGATTCATTCAGGGGGCCATCAGCCCGGCCGCCTCACCGAGTCCTCGCGTGGACCCGAAGGCGTACGTGTTCCGGTAAGTACGCTGGAGGTTTGGCCCACTCTGGAGGGCCAATGTATGTCAAAGATCCTGCGACGTACCTGGAGCCTCGTAGTGAACGCATTTCGGGCTTATCGCCTGTATGAGTTTCTACGGGATCACTTTGATGACCAGCGGTAAGGGTCGTTGAGGTGGCCCGCCCTGGCTTCGGCCGGGGCGGGTTTAATGAAAAATTCTTTCAGTCGAGTCCTGCCAGTAGATTCACTTCGCGCAGAATATCGGTAATGACCGACTCTCGGGCATCGACGATGCCTCTGCTCAGGGCGAATTACAGTGAATTATAGAGCGATTATAGATTCGTCATGATTGCGGTGGTTTCGGGGTGAAGGGCACTGCAGAGGTGACGATTTTTTACCCTGAAATATTTCGCTTCAAACGCTTTTTGAGGCACTCCGCGTATCCCGCTATGCTCGGAATATCGTTGAAAATTCAGCGATCAGGCCTGGAAACCTGTGGAGCAATAGGCGCATAGGCGCCACCATCCTTCACGACTGCTGGCGCTTTTTTGTGTCAATATCTGCGTGTAATGGCGGCTGTGCGCGGGAGGCCTTCGGGTCTGCCGGGTTTTCCTATTGCCCCGGTTTCCAGCCTGCGTACAGCTGCCACCCATTCGCCTGGAAACGAACGTGGTAGCTCTCTCATATAGGAGCCAAGCGTATGAACGTTTCTCGTCAGTCGATTGTTGCCGTTGTTACCCCCAGCACCCAGGCATTCGCCGGAGGTGCCCAATGACCCCATTCCCCATCAAAACCCTCGGTGCCGTCACCTTTTCCACCTGCGGCTCCCAAGGTCGCGAGCTGTTCCGCGTCAATGCCGATGTGCCGATCCTGGAGGCCATGGAGCATGCTTCCCTGTTGTTGCAGTGCGCCAAGGCGTTGTCGCTCGATGCGGCATTGGATGCAAAGGACGGCGAGCGGTATGCCTGGGCGGCGCATTACCTGGGGGAGATGGGGAAGGCGGTGATCGATGATCTTACGCAGGGGATGTTGCGCCGCGCTTAGGTTTGGATGGCTCAGAAAGTAGCGATTTTGTGGTGGGTGTCGGCAGGCTCACCGCGTTATCGTTCTTCGCGAGCAAGCTCTGCTCCTACAGGGGGCGTGTGAGGCTTGTCACTGAATGTCTTTCAGGTAATCCTTCAGCAAGCCAAGCGGTGCCTTCATGTCTGCGGTGGTCCGTACCTGGTTGCAGTCATCGGCCAGTCGCCGCAGTTCACGCCCCAGGGGCTTGTCCGTCCCGCCCACGGCGTCCATCGCGACGGCCACGCAGGCATTGAGCTTGCCTTGGATCGCCTCGACGTCGCCCTGGCGCACCAGCAGCTCGAACACGTCCTTCTGGTACTCGCCCATCGCCACGTCATCCCGCAAAAGCGGGCTCCCGCCGTCACGTTCGTGGGCCAGCTTGAGGGCAAACAGGGCGACGGTTTCCAGTTGCGATTCCATGAGGCGTTTTCCTCCGCCGAGCGCGGTGGCCATGGCAGGTGACTTTTCTGCAGACGAAAAAAAAGACCTTGATATTCAAGGTCTTTTTCAATCTTGGTGCCCCGAGGGAGACTCGAACTCCCACTCCTCTCGAAAACGGATTTTGAATCCGCCGCGTCTACCAATTCCGCCATCAGGGCTCAATGGCGGCGAAGTATAGAGACGCGACTACCGTTGGTCAATTGCCTTTCATGGTCAATTTTGGCGAATTCCGCTAAACTTTCCGGCCCTGCTGGACGAACCCCCATCATGCGCGTCGCTGACTTTACTTTCGAACTCCCCGATTCCCTGATCGCTCGCCATCCGCTGGCCGAGCGTCGCCACAGCCGCCTGCTGACCCTCGATGGGCCCAGCGGTGCCCTGGCTCATCGTCAATTCACCGATCTGCTCGAGTATCTGCACCCGGGCGACCTGATGGTGTTCAACAACACCCGGGTGATTCCGGCCCGTCTGTTCGGCCAGAAGGCCTCCGGCGGCAAGCTGGAGATCCTGGTGGAGCGGGTACTCGACAGCCATCGCGTGCTGGCCCACGTGCGCTCCAGCAAGTCGCCCAAGCCCGGCTCGAAGATCCTGATCGACGGTGGTGGCGAGGCCGAGATGCTGGCCCGGCATGACGCGCTGTTCGAACTGGGCTTCGCCGAGGAAGTGCTGCCGCTGCTGGAGCGGGTCGGCCACATGCCGTTGCCTCCTTATATAGACCGTCCTGACGAGGGCGCCGACCGCGAGCGCTACCAGACGGTCTATGCCGAGCGCCTGGGCGCCGTCGCCGCGCCGACCGCCGGCCTGCATTTCGACCAGCCGCTGCTGGAGGCGATCGCCGCCAAGGGCGTCGAGACCGCGTTCGTCACCCTGCACGTCGGGGCCGGGACTTTCCAGCCGGTGCGGGTGGAGCGTATCGAAGACCACCACATGCACAGCGAATGGCTGGAAGTCGGCCAGGATGTGGTGGATGCCGTAGCCGCCTGCCGCGCCCGTGGTGGCCGGGTGGTCGCCGTGGGCACCACCAGCGTACGTTCGCTGGAAAGCGCCGCCCGCGATGGCGTGCTCAAGCCGTTCAGCGGCGATACCGACATCTTCATCTACCCGGGTCGGCCGTTCCATGTGGTCGACGCCCTGGTCACCAACTTCCATCTGCCCGAATCCACGCTGCTGATGCTGGTTTCGGCCTTCGCCGGTTACCCGCAAACCATGGCCGCCTACCAGGCCGCCGTGGACAACGGTTACCGCTTCTTCAGTTACGGTGATGCCATGTTCATCACCCGCAACCCCGCGCCGACCGGACCCCAGGCATCGGCACCCGAGGATCAAGCATGAGTCGTACCTGTCGTATGTCGTTCGAGTTGCTGGCCACCGATGGCAAGGCCCGCCGCGGTCGCCTGACGTTCCCGCGCGGCACCGTCGAGACCCCGGCCTTCATGCCGGTGGGCACCTACGGCACGGTCAAGGGCATGCTGCCTCGGGATATCGTCGCCACCGGCGCCGAGATCATCCTCGGCAACACCTTCCACCTGTGGCTGCGCCCGGGCACCGAGGTGATCAAGGCGCATGGCGACCTGCACGATTTCATGCAGTGGAAGGGCCCGATCCTCACCGACTCGGGGGGGTTCCAGGTGTTCAGCCTGGGCGCCATGCGCAAGATCAAGGAGGAGGGCGTGACCTTCGCCTCGCCGGTCGACGGCGCCAAGGTGTTCATGGGCCCGGAAGAGTCGATGCAGGTGCAGCGCGACCTGGGCTCGGACATCGTGATGATCTTCGACGAATGCACGCCGTATCCGGCCGATGAGGACGTCGCCCGGGTGTCGATGGAGCTGTCGCTGCGCTGGGCCCAGCGTTCGAAGAACGCCCATGGCGATAACACCGCGGCGCTGTTCGGCATCGTCCAGGGCGGCATGCATGAGAACCTGCGCATGCGCTCCCTGGAAGGTCTGGAGAAGATCGGCTTTGACGGCCTGGCCATCGGCGGCCTGTCGGTGGGCGAGCCCAAGCACGAGATGATCAAGGTGCTGGACTACCTGCCAGGGCGGATGCCTGCTGACAAACCTCGTTACCTTATGGGCGTTGGCAAGCCGGAAGATCTGGTGGAGGGTGTGCGCCGCGGGGTGGACATGTTCGATTGCGTGATGCCAACCCGTAATGCCCGCAATGGGCATCTGTTCGTCGACACCGGTGTGCTGAAGATCCGTAACGCGTTCCATCGCCATGATGATTCGCCGCTGGATCCGACCTGCGATTGCTACACCTGCCAGAACTTCTCCCGTGCTTATCTGCATCATTTGGACAAGTGCGGCGAAATGCTCGGGAGTATGTTGAATACCATCCATAACTTGCGGCATTACCAGCGCCTGATGGCTGGTTTGCGCGAGGCTATTCAACAGGGTACATTGGCCGCCTTTGTCGATGCCTTCTACGCCAAGCGCGGGCTTCCCGTACCGCCCTTGGACTGACTTTTCAGAATCGTATTCTTGCAACTGGAGTGCTAAATGAGCTTTTTCATCTCTAACGCGTTCGCCGACGGCGCGGCCCCTGCTGCTGCCGCTGGTCCTGCGGGCGGCTTCGAGTGGATTTTCCTGGTCGGCTTCCTGGTCATCTTCTACCTGATGATCTGGCGCCCGCAGGCCAAGCGTGCCAAGGAACAGAAGAACCTGCTGAGCAGCCTGGCCAAGGGCGACGAAGTGGTGACCACCGGTGGTATCGCCGGCAAGATCGTCAAGGTGACCGACGAGTTCGTGGTCCTGGAGATTTCCGATACCGTCGAAATGAAGTTCCAGAAGGGTGCCGTCGCGGCCACTCTGCCTAAAGGCACACTGAAAGCGATCTGAGTTTCAATATTCAACAATCGACGGGGCGCGCAAGGCGCCCCGCGTCATAAGCGGGCGGCGTGATGCTGAACAAATACCCTCTGTGGAAATACGTACTGATCGTGGTGGTACTGGCGATCGGTTTTATTTATTCCGCTCCCAATCTCTACCCTGACGATCCGGCTATCCAGGTCAGTGGTGCCAGCACGGCGCTGCAGGTCAACCAGGCCGATCTGGATCGGGCGAGCAAGGCGCTCACCGATGCCGGTATCAACGTCAAGGCCGCTACCCTGGCCGCCAACGGCAAGGATGGCCTGCTGCGCCTGAGCAAGCAGGAAGACCAGTTGCCAGCCAAGGATGTCGTGCGCAAGGCGCTCGGCGACGATTACGTGGTGGCGCTCAACCTGGCCCAGACCACCCCGCAGTGGCTGCGCAACCTCGGCGCGCACCCGATGAAGCTGGGTCTGGACCTGTCCGGTGGTGTGCACTTCCTGCTGGAAGTGGACATGGACAAGGCTGTCGACGCCCGTCTGAAAGTCTATGAAGGCGACGTCAAGAGCCTGCTGCGCAAGGAGCGTGTCCGTTACCGCAGCCTGCCACAGCTCAATGGTGCCATTCAGCTGGGCTTCACCGACAACGATACCCGCGAGCAGGCCCGTGCCCTGATTCGCAAGGGTTTCAACGATTTCGACATTGTTCCCGCCGACCTGAATGGCCAGCCGGTACTGCGTCTGGCGATGACCCCGGCCAAGCTGGCGGAAATTCGCGAATACTCCATCAAGCAGAACCTGACCACGGTACGTAACCGCGTCAACGAGCTGGGCGTAGCCGAGCCGCTGGTACAGCGCCAGGGCGCCAACCGCATCGTGGTCGAGCTGCCGGGCGTGCAGGACACCGCGGAAGCCAAGCGGATCCTCGGCAAGACCGCCAGCCTCGAGTTCCGCCTGGCCGCCGAGCCGGGCGCGTCGAAGGCGACCTCCGAGGAATTCGAATTCCGTGAGGGCAAGCGTCCGCCTGCGCTGATCGAGCGTGGCCTGATCATCACCGGTGACCAGGTGACCGATGCCAAGGCCGGTTTCGGCGAGCACGGCAGCCCGGAAGTGAACATCCACCTGGACAGCCATGGTGGCGAGCTGATGAGTCGTGCCACGCGCACCAACGTCGGTCGCCAGATGGCGGTGATCTTCATCGAGCAGCGTCCGGTCACCACCTACACCAAGCAGGTGGTCGACGGCGTCGAGAAGGAAGTCGCGGTACAGGGCTTCAAGGAAGACAAGAAGATCATCAGCCTGGCGACCATCCAGTCGCCGCTGGGCTCGCAGTTCCGTATCACCGGCCTGAACGGCCAGGGCGAGTCGTCGGAACTGGCCCTGCTGCTGCGTGCCGGTGGTCTGGCCGCGCCGATGTACTTCGCTGAAGAACGTACCATCGGCCCGAGCCTGGGTGCCGACAACATCACCAAGGGTATCGATGCGTCGCTGTGGGGCATGCTGTTCGTCTCGCTGTTCATCATCGCGATCTACCGCTTCTTCGGCATCATCGCCACCGTGGCGCTGGCCTTCAACATGGTCGTGCTGCTGGCGCTGATGTCCCTGCTGGGGGCGACGCTGACCCTGCCGGGTATCGCCGGTATCGTGTTGACCATGGGTATGGCGGTGGACGCCAACGTGCTGATCTTCTCGCGGATCCGCGAAGAGATCGCCGCGGGCATGACCGTTCAGCGGGCGATCAACGAAGGCTTCAACCGTGCCTATACGGCGATCGTCGACGCCAACCTGACCAGCCTGCTGGTGGGCGGTATCCTGTTCGCCATGGGCACCGGTCCGGTCAAGGGCTTCGCGGTAACCATGTCCCTCGGGATCTTTACCTCGATGTTCACGGCCATCATGGTGACCCGCGCGATGGTCAACCTGATCTTCGGCGGTCGTGACTTCAAGAAGTTGTGGATTTAAGGGGCTGCCATGTTACGTACAATCAATTTCATGGGCGTCCGCAACGTTGCGTTCGGCGTCACTGTGCTCCTCACCGCCCTGGCGTTGTTCAGCTGGTTCCACAAGGGCTTGAACTACGGTCTGGACTTTACCGGCGGTACGCTGATCGAGCTGACCTACGAGCGTCCGGCGGACGTGACCAAGGTCCGTGCGCAACTGGGCGACGCCGGTTATCACGAGGCGATCGTGCAGAGCTTCGGTGCGACCACCGACCTGCTGGTGCGCATGCCGGGTGAAGACCCGCAACTGGGTCACCAGGTGGCCGAGGCGCTGCAGAAGGTCGGCGGCGACAACCCGGCACAGGTCAAGCGTGTCGAGTTCGTCGGTCCGCAGGTGGGTGAGGAACTGCGCGACCAGGGCGGCCTCGGCATGCTGATGGCGCTGGGTGGCATCCTGATCTACCTGGCCTTCCGCTTCCAGTGGAAGTTCGCGGTCGGTGCCATCGTCTCGCTGGTGCACGATGTGGTGGTGACCGTGGGTATCCTGTCGTTCTTCCAGATCACCTTCGACCTGACGGTGCTGGCGGCGGTACTGGCGATCATCGGCTACTCGCTCAACGACACCATCGTGGTATTCGACCGGGTTCGGGAGAACTTCCGGGTACTGCGCAAGGCCAGCCTGATCGAGAACATCAACATCTCGACCACTCAGACCCTGCTGCGGACCATGGCAACCTCGATCTCCACCCTGCTGGCGATCGCGGCCCTGCTGTTCTTCGGTGGCGACAACCTGCACGGCTTCTCCGTGGCGCTGTTCGTCGGTGTTCTGGCGGGCACCTACTCGTCGATCTACATCGCCAACGTGGTGCTGATCTGGCTGAACCTGAGCAGCGAGGACCTGATTCCTCCGGCCAACACCCAGAAGGAAATCGACGACCGTCCTTGACGTCCGTCCTCCCTCCGGCTGTCGCCCTGAAAGGCGCGAGTATTGAACTCGCGCCTTTTTTCATGCTCCAAGGCTAGGAGAGATGCGGAAAGGTTCCGCTTGTGATGGTCAGGAGGTTCACGTGAACAAGTCGTTGCTGGTGGGTGCTGTGCTGGGTGCTGTCGGTGTCACCGCCGGAGGTGCTGTTGCGACCTACAGCATGGTGAAGAGCGGCCCTGAGTATGCGCAAGTGTTGGCGGTCGAGCCGGTGAAAACCCAGGTGAAGACGCCACGCGAAGTCTGTAAGGATGTTGCCGTGACCCGGCAGAAACCGGTGCAGGACGAGCACCGTCTGGCCGGTACCGCGATCGGTGCGGTCGGCGGCGGCCTGCTCGGCAGCCTGGTGGGCAATGGTCGTGGCAAGACCCTGGCGACCGTGGTCGGTGCCGTGGGTGGCGGTTATGCGGGGAACAAGGTGCAGGAGGGCATGCAGGAGCGTGACACTTACACCACGACTCAGACCCGCTGCAACACGGTCAATGATATCAGTGACAAGATCGTCGGCTACGACGTGCGTTACCAGCTCGACGGCAAGGAAGGTCGGGTACGCATGGACCGTGATCCGGGCAACCAGATCCCGGTGGACAAGGACGGTCGGCTGATTCTGAGCCAGGCTCCGGCGCAGCCAGGTCAGTAATCGCAGGCACAAAAAAAGCACCCCTCGGGGTGCTTTTTTCGTTCTGGCGTCTTAGCGCTTCAGCGAAGCCGGCAGGTGCGGCTGGATGGCTGTCAGTACAGCCTTGAAGCACTTGGTGTTGCCGGCGACGATATGGCCTTTTTCGAGGAAGTCGTGGCCGCCGGTGAAGTCGCTCACCAGGCCGCCCGCTTCCTGGATCAGCAGGGCGCCGGCTGCCATGTCCCATTCGGACAGGCCCGACTCCCAGAAGGCATCGAAACGACCGGCGGCCACGTAGGCCAGGTCCAGGGCGGCGGAACCGGCGCGGCGGATGCCGGCGGTCTGGCCGACCAGGGCGCGGAACATGCCCAGGTAGTTGTCCAGGTTGTCCATCTGGTCGTCACGGAACGGGAAGCCGGTGCCCAGCAGGGCGCCGTCGAGGCTGGTACGCGGGCTGACGCGCAGGCGGCGGCCGTTCAGTTGGGCGCCACGGCCACGGCTGGCGGTGAATTCTTCCTGGCGAACCGGGTCCAGGACCACGGCGTGCTCCAGACGGCCACGGTATTTGCAGGCAATGCTGACCGAGAAGTGTGGAATGCCACGCAGGAAGTTGGTGGTGCCATCGAGTGGGTCGATGATCCACAGGTAGTCTTCGCCTTCGCCGCTGCCGGCGTGGAAGCCGGTTTCTTCGCCGCGGATGGCGTGGGTCGGATACGCCTTGCGCAGCGCGTCGATGATTTTCTGCTCGGCGGCACGATCGACCTCGGACACGTAGTCCTTGGCGTCTTTTTCGTCGACCTTGATGCTATCCAGGCGCTCGATGGAGCGGAAGATCAATTCACTGGCGGCGCGGGCGGCGCGCAGCGCGATATTCAGCATGGGCTGCATGGACATTTCACCTAGAGTGTTAAAGAAAGCCGAACATTCTAACAGAAAAGTCTTGCCGGTGAAGGACGACATTCGGTTTCGTGGCGCAAACCCCAGTGCTTCTGTAAGATTTGCTCCCCTTTGCCTTGTCCGAGAGCGCTTCGTCGTGCTGCAAAATATTCGTATCGTCCTGGTCAATACCAGTCATCCGGGCAATATCGGTGGGGCTGCACGAGCCATGAAGAACATGGGGCTGTCGCGTCTGGTGCTGGTCGAGCCGCGGGTTTTTCCTTCCGCCGAAGCCGACGCCCGGGCCTCCGGGGCCACCGATATCCTTGAAAACGCCGAAGTCGTCGCTACCTTGGAGCAGGCCCTGGCCGGCTGCACCCTGGTGCTGGGCACCAGTGCCCGTGACCGCAGCCTGCCCTGGCCGATGCTGGAACCGCGCGAATGCGGAGTGAAGGTGGTCGAGGAGGCGGCGCAGGGGGCGCAGATCGCCCTGGTGTTCGGTCGCGAGGATTCCGGCCTGACCAACGATGAACTGCAGCGATGTCATTACCACGTGCATATCCCGTCGGATCCCGGCTTCAGCTCGCTGAACCTGGCGGCCGCGGTGCAGGTGTTGAGTTATGAGGTGCGCATGGCCTGGCTGGTGCTGGAAGGTCAGCCGCACAAGGTCGAGAAGGATGATGTGGGTGACGAACTGGTTACCATGGATGAGCTGGAGCGCTTCTACGAGCATCTGGAGCAGACGCTGGTGGCTATCGAGTTCCTCGATCCGCAGAAGCCCCGGCACCTGATGGCGCGCCTGCGCCGGCTGTATGGTCGTAGCTCGATCAGTCGGGTGGAAATGAATATTTTGCGTGGCATCCTCACGGAAACCCAGAAAGCGGCCCGTGGCGAGCTCCTTAAGCGGAAGGAATGATGATGTTCGAGCGTTTGCGTGAAGATATCCAGAGCGTATTCCATCGTGACCCGGCGGCGCGCAATGCCTTTGAGGTGCTGACCTGCTACCCGGGCATGCATGCCATCTGGCTGCATCGCCTGAGTCACGGGTTGTGGGTGCGCAACTGGAAGCTGCTGGCGCGGGTGGTGTCGAACTTCGGGCGTTGGCTGACCGGCATCGAGATTCACCCGGGTGCCAAGGTCGGGCGGCGGTTCTTCATCGACCACGGCATGGGGATCGTGATCGGCGAAACGGCCGAGATCGGCAATGACGTGACCATCTATCAGGGCGTGACCCTGGGCGGCACGAGCTGGAACAAGGGCAAGCGCCACCCGACCCTGGAGGATGGGGTGGTGGTCGGTGCCGGTGCCAAGGTGCTGGGGCCGTTCACGGTCGGTGCCGGGGCGAAGGTCGGTTCCAATGCGGTGGTGACCAAGGCGGTCCCGGCCGGTGCCACGGTGGTCGGTATTCCCGGGCGGATCATCATGAAGTCCGACGACGAGCAGGAGGCCAAGCGCAAGGCGATGGCCGAGAAGCTCGGTTTCGATGCCTACGGGGTGAGTGGCGATATGCCGGACCCGGTGGCGCGGGCTATCGGGCAGATGCTCGATCACCTGCAGGCGGTCGATGGGCGTCTGGAGGGGATGTGTGGTGCGCTGAAGGATCTGGGCAGCAACTATTGCGCCAAGGATCTGCCGGAGCTGCACTGCGAGGGCTTTGCCGAGGTGAAGGCCGAGGGTGAGGCCAAGGCCGGCTGACCTGTGTTGGGCTTTCGGGTCCATTCGCGGGCTTGCCCGCGAATGACTCCGGGATCGTCAGGGACGTCATCTGAACGCTCCCGCGAAAACCATCGGTCTAGCGCGATGCCATTACGCGCTGACTTTGCTATCATACGCGCGCTCTTTTACGGGTAAACCTGACTAAAGTACTAGGTCTTATAGTTGACTTAAATACTCGGGAATCGCATACTCGTACCCATTCCGTAACTCCGTGGTAATTGTCCATGCGACTGACTACAAAAGGCCGATACGCCGTGACCGCCATGCTTGACCTGGCGTTGCACGCGCAACACGGGCCGGTGTCCCTGGCCGATATCTCCGAGCGCCAAGGCATCTCCCTGTCCTACCTCGAACAGCTGTTCGCCAAGCTGCGCCGCAGCAACCTGGTTTCCAGCGTCCGTGGTCCGGGTGGCGGCTACCAGCTGTCGCGCGACATGCAGGGAATCCAGGTCGCCCAGGTGATCGATGCAGTGAATGAATCGGTCGACGCCACCAAATGCCAGGGGCTGGGTGATTGCCATTCCGGCGACACCTGCCTGACTCACCACCTGTGGTGCGACCTCAGCCTGCAGATCCACGAATTTCTCAGTGGCATCAGTCTGGCAGACCTTGTCACTCGCCGTGAAGTGCAAGAGGTTGCCCTGCGTCAGGACCAGCGCCGCTGTAATGGCAAGGCGCCGCGCCTGGATAAGATCGAAGCGTCCGCCGTCGAATGACAGCCAGAGAGCCAGCGGTGCGCCAGCCAGCCTGATTTAGGAGATAGTCCATGAAATTGCCGATTTACCTTGATTACTCAGCGACCACCCCGGTTGATCCGCGTGTCGCGCAAAAGATGAGTGAATGCCTGCTGGTCGACGGAAACTTCGGCAACCCGGCATCGCGCTCCCACGTGTTCGGCTGGAAGGCCGAGGAATCCGTGGAAAACGCCCGTCGCCAGGTGGCCGACCTGGTCAACGCCGACCCGCGTGAAATCGTCTGGACTTCCGGTGCCACCGAGTCCGACAACCTGGCGATCAAGGGTGTTGCGCATTTCTACCACACCAAGGGCAAGCACCTGATCACCAGCAAGATCGAGCACAAGGCGGTCCTTGACACCATGCGCCAACTGGAGCGCGAAGGTTTCGAGGTCACCTACATCGAGCCGGGTGAAGACGGCCTGATCACCCCCGCCATGGTCGAAGCCGCCCTGCGCGAAGACACCATCCTGGTGTCGGTTATGCACGTGAACAACGAAATCGGCACCGTCAACGACATCGCCGCCATTGGCGAGCTGACCCGCTCGCGCGGTGTGCTGTTCCACGTTGACGCGGCCCAGTCGACCGGCAAGGTCGAGATCGACCTGCAGAAGCTGAAGGTCGACCTGATGTCCTTCTCTGCCCACAAGACCTATGGCCCGAAAGGCATCGGCGCGCTGTACGTCAGCCGCAAGCCGCGTGTGCGCCTGGAGGCGACCATGCATGGCGGTGGTCACGAGCGCGGCATGCGCTCAGGCACCCTGGCGACCCACCAGATCGTCGGCATGGGTGAAGCCTTCCGCGTGGCCAAGGAAGACATGGCTGCCGAGAATGTCCGTATCAAGGCCCTGAGCGACCGTTTCTTCAAGCAGGTCGAGCACCTGGAAGAACTGTACGTCAACGGCAGCCTGACCGCTCGCGTACCGCACAACCTGAACCTGAGCTTCAACTACGTCGAAGGCGAGTCGCTGATCATGGCACTCAAGGACCTGGCGGTCTCCTCCGGTTCGGCCTGCACCTCGGCTTCGCTGGAACCGTCGTACGTACTGCGTGCCCTGGGCCGCAACGACGAATTGGCGCACAGCTCGATCCGCTTCACCTTCGGCCGTTTCACCACCGAGGAAGAAATCGACTACGCCGCGCAGAAGGTCTGCGAGGCGGTCACCAAACTGCGCGCCCTGTCGCCGCTGTGGGACATGTTCAAGGATGGCGTCGATATCTCGAAGATCGAGTGGGCGGCACACTAAATAAAGAAGCCGCCACATACAGATCCTGTAGCGACGCGGCAAATGATGTCTGGCGTAGCTGCAGGGTCGAGAGCGGCCCTGATGAGTGAGGAATAAGTACCATGGCTTACAGTGAAAAGGTCATCGACCACTACGAAAACCCGCGCAACGTCGGCAAGATGAATGCCGAGGACCCGGATGTCGGTACCGGCATGGTCGGCGCCCCGGCGTGTGGTGACGTGATGCGTCTGCAGATCAAGGTCAACGAGCAGGGCATCATCGAAGACGCCAAGTTCAAGACCTACGGTTGCGGCTCGGCTATCGCCTCCAGCTCCCTGGCGACCGAGTGGATGAAGGGCAAGACTCTGGATGAAGCAGAGACCATCAAGAACACTCAGCTGGCCGAAGAACTGGCCCTGCCGCCGGTGAAGATCCACTGCTCCGTTCTCGCCGAAGACGCCATCAAGGCCGCCGTTCGCGACTACAAGCAGAAGAAAGGCCTGATCTGACCGATCCGGCGTTGATGATTTGAGCGAAAAGCTAAGGAGTCCCCGATGGCTATCAGCATGACAGAAGCGGCTGCTCGACACGTGCGACGCTCCCTCGACGGGCGCGGCAAGGGTGAAGGCATTCGCCTGGGTGTTCGCACCACAGGCTGTTCCGGCCTTGCCTACGTGCTGGAGTTCGTCGACGAGGTGGTGGCGGAAGACCAGGTGTTCGAGAGTCACGGCGAAAAAGTGATCATCGACCCGAAGAGTCTGGCCTACCTCGATGGCACCGAGCTGGATTTCGTCAAGGAAGGGTTGAACGAGGGCTTCAAGTTCAACAACCCCAACGTGCGCGGTGAGTGTGGCTGCGGCGAAAGCTTCAACGTCTGAGGCTATTCGTGGGTACTCCTTGTCATTTCGCCTTGTTCGAGCTGCAACCGAGCTTCACGCTGGACCTCGATCAGTTGGCCGCGCGCTATCGCGAGTTGGCGCGCGCCGTTCATCCGGACCGTTTCGCCGATGCCTCCGAGCGTGAGCAGCGGCTGGCGCTCGAGCGTTCCGCCAGCCTCAACGAGGCCTACCAGACCCTCAAGAGTCCGCCCAAGCGCGCGCGTTACCTGCTGGCGCTCAATGGCGGCGAGCTGCCGGTGGAGGTCACCGTGCACGATCCCGATTTCCTCATGCAGCAGATGCAGTGGCGTGAAGAACTCGAAGATCTGCAGGACGACGCCGATCTGCCGGGCATTGCCGCGTTCAAGCGGCGCCTGAAGGTCGCCCAGGATGAATTGAACGACAGCTTCGCAGCTTGCTGGAGCGATGCTGCGCAACGCGAACAGGCCGAACGCCTGATGCGGCGCATGCAGTTTCTCGACAAGCTCACCTACGAAGTGCGCCAGTTAGAAGAGCGCCTCGACGATTAACTCCGTGCTGCCGCACGCCTGATATCCAGATAAGTCCAGATAACCATGGCCCTACTGCAGATCGCCGAACCAGGCCAAAGCCCACAGCCGCACCAGCGTCGTCTGGCGGTGGGGATTGACCTGGGTACTACCAATTCGCTGGTCGCTGCATTGCGCAGTGGTCTTTCCGAGCCCCTGGCCGATGCCGACGGGCAGGTGATCCTGCCGTCCGCGGTGCGCTATCACGCCGATCGCGTCGAAGTAGGCCTGTCGGCCCGTCTGGCGGCCTCCAGTGATCCGCTCAATACCGTGTTGTCGGTCAAGCGTCTGATGGGCCGTGGCCTGTCGGACGTCAAGCAGTTGGGCGAGCAACTGCCCTACCGCTTCGTTGGCGGCGAGTCGCACATGCCGTTCATCGACACCGTGCAGGGGCCAAAGAGCCCGGTGGAGGTTTCCGCCGATATCCTGCGGGTGCTGCGCCAGCGCGCCGAGGCGACCCTGGGTGGCGAACTGGTCGGGGCGGTGATCACCGTGCCGGCCTACTTCGACGATGCCCAGCGCCAGGCAACCAAGGATGCGGCACGTCTGGCCGGGCTGAACGTGCTGCGCTTGCTCAACGAGCCGACCGCTGCGGCGGTGGCCTATGGCCTGGACCAGCACGCCGAAGGGGTGGTGGCGATCTATGACCTGGGGGGCGGCACTTTCGATATTTCGATCCTGCGCCTGACCGGCGGGGTATTCGAAGTACTGGCCACCGGTGGTGACAGTGCCCTGGGTGGCGACGATTTCGACCATGCGATCGCCGGCTGGATCATCGAGCAGGCCGGCTTGTCGGTGGATCTCGATCCGGGCGCGCAGCGCAGCCTGTTGCAGGCCGCCTGCGCGGCCAAGGAAGCGCTGACCGATGCGGCAACTGTCGAAGTGGTTTATGGCGACTGGCGTGCACCGCTGACCCGTGAAGCCTTCGACGGGCTGATCGAGCCGATGATCGCCCGCAGCCTCAAGGCCTGCCGCCGTGCCGTGCGTGACTCGAACGTCGAGCTCGAAGACGTGCATGCCGTGGTGATGGTCGGTGGTTCGACCCGTGTGCCGCGTGTGCGTGAGGCGGTGGCCGAGATGTTCGGCCGCCAGCCGCTGACCGAGATCGACCCGGACCAGGTGGTCGCCATTGGCGCCGCGATCCAGGCCGATACCCTGGCCGGCAACAAGCGCGACGGCGGCGAATTGCTGCTGCTGGATGTCATCCCGCTGTCCCTGGGGCTCGAAACCATGGGGGGGCTGATGGAGAAGGTGATTCCGCGCAACACCACCATTCCCGTGGCACGCGCCCAGGACTTCACCACCTACAAGGACGGCCAGACGGCCATGGCGATCCACGTGCTGCAAGGCGAACGTGAATTGATCAGTGACTGCCGCTCGCTGGCGCGCTTCGAACTGCGTGGCATTCCGGCCATGGTCGCCGGCGCGGCGAAGATCCGCGTGACCTTCCAGGTCGATGCCGACGGTCTGCTCAGTGTTTCGGCCCGTGAGCTGGGGTCGGGCGTCGAGGCGAGCATCCAGGTCAAGCCGTCCTACGGCCTGACCGACGGCGAAATCGCCCGGATGCTCAAGGATTCGTTCCAGTACGCCGGTGACGACAAGGTCGCTCGCGTGCTGCGTGAGCAGCAGGTCGACGCCCAGCGTCTGATCGAGGCGGTGCAGGGCGCCCTGGAGGCGGATGGCGAGCGCCTGCTCGACGCCGAGGAGCGCCTGGTCATCGAGTTGCAGGTGCAGGAACTGAGCGAACTGATAAAAGGAACCGATGGCCACGCCATCGAGCAGCAGACCAAGCGTCTGTCGCAAGTGACCGATGCCTTTGCGGCCCGACGCCTGGATTCGACGGTGAAAGCCGCGCTGGCCGGACGCAACCTGAACGAGATTGAGGAATAACGATGCCGCAGGTCATTTTTCTGCCCCACGAGAAGTTTTGCCCGGATGGCATGGTGGTCGAGGCCGAGCCCGGCATCTCGATCCTCGAACTGGCCCACGAGCACCATATCGAGATGGAAAGCGCCTGCGGTGGCGTGTGTGCCTGCACCACCTGTCACTGCATCATCCGCGAGGGCTTCGACTCGCTGGAAGAGGCCGATGAGTTGGAGGAAGATTTCCTCGATCGCGCCTGGGGGCTGGAGGCGCAGTCGCGCCTGGGTTGCCAGGCGATCGTCGGCACCGAGGACCTGACGGTCGAGATTCCCAAGTATTCGCTCAACCATGCTGCCGAAGCACCGCACTGATTCAAGGATCTATCATGGGTTTGAAGTGGACTGATGTGCTGGAGATCGCCATCCAGCTGGCTGAAAGCAAACCGGAAGTCGACCCGATGTCGGTCAATTTCGTTGATCTGCACAACTGGGTCATTCACCTGCCGGATTTCGACGACGATCCGGCTCGTGGTGGCGAGAAGGTCCTTGAGGCCATCCAAGGCTGCTGGATCGAGGAGCGCGACTGATCCGGCGGTAAGATCAAGCAATACCCGAGTTAGGCAATACCCAAGAACCCGCGTATAATTCGCGGGTTTAATTTTTCGCAAATTATCGTTTCTGGAGTTACACCATGGCTGTTCAACGCACTTTCTCCATCATCAAGCCTGACGCTGTTGCAAAAAACGTCATCGGTGAGATCACCACCCGTTTCGAAAAAGCCGGCCTGCGCGTTGTCGCTTCGAAACTGAAGCAGCTGTCGAAAGCCGAAGCCGAAGGCTTCTACGCCGAGCACAGCGCTCGTGGCTTCTTCCCTGACCTGGTTGCCTTCATGACTTCCGGTCCGGTTGTCGTCCAGGTTCTGGAAGGCGAGAACGCTATCGCGCGCAACCGCGAACTGATGGGCGCCACCAACCCGAAAGAAGCCGCTCCAGGCACCATCCGTGCCGACTTCGCCGAGTCCATCGACGCCAACGCCGTTCACGGTTCGGACTCCGAAGCTGCCGCTGCTCGCGAAATCGCTTACTTCTTCGCTGCTACTGAAGTAACCACTCGCTAAGCCACGGCTGACGAGTGAAGGTGAATCCATGACTACATCTGCTGTTAAAACCAACCTGCTGGGGCTGACCCAGCCGGAAATGGAGAAATTCTTCGACTCGATCGGGGAGAAGCGTTTCCGTGCCGGTCAGATCATGAAGTGGATTCACCACTTTGGCGTCGACGATTTCGACGCCATGACCAATCTGGGCAAGGCCTTGCGCGAAAAGCTCAAGAATGTTGCCGAGATTCGCGGTCCCGAAGTGGTCAGCGAGGACATTTCCAGCGACGGCACCCGCAAGTGGGTGGTGCGCGTGGCGTCCGGCAGCTGTGTCGAGACCGTCTACATTCCCCAGGGCAAGCGCGGTACCTTGTGCGTTTCGTCCCAGGCCGGCTGTGCCCTGGACTGCAGTTTCTGTTCCACCGGCAAGCAAGGCTTCAACAGCAACCTCACCGCCGCCGAAGTGATCGGCCAGGTGTGGATTGCCAACAAATCCTTCGGCAGCGTCCCGGCGACCATCGACCGCGCCATCACCAACGTGGTGATGATGGGCATGGGCGAGCCGCTGCTGAACTTCGACAACGTCATCGCCGCCATGCACCTGATGATGGACGACCTGGGCTACGGCATCTCCAAGCGCCGCGTGACCCTGTCGACCTCCGGTGTGGTACCGATGATCGATGAGCTGGCCAAGCACATCGACGTGTCCCTGGCGTTGTCCCTGCACGCACCGAACGATGCGCTGCGCAACCAGCTGGTACCGATCAACAAGAAGTACCCGCTCAAGATGCTGCTCGAATCGTGCCGCAACTACATGTCGAGCCTGGGCGAAAAGCGCGTGCTGACGGTCGAGTACACCCTGCTCAAGGATGTCAACGATCAGCCCGAGCACGCGGTCGAGATGATCGAGTTGCTCAGGGACACGCCGTGCAAGATCAACCTGATCCCGTTCAACCCGTTCCCGCACTCCGGTTACGAGCGCCCGAGCAACAACGCGATCCGGCGCTTCCAGGATCTGTTGCACCAGGCCGGCTACAACGTCACCGTGCGTACCACTCGCGGTGAAGACATCGATGCTGCCTGCGGGCAGTTGGTCGGGCAGGTGCTGGATCGCACCCGTCGTAGCGAGCGTTATATCGCGGTGCGCGAACTGAGCGCCGATGCCGATATGCCTCGCAGCGCTTCGAGTCGAACCTGAGCTGATCTTGAGCTGATCTTGAGAGAGGAACTCCATGACCCTGCGCCTAGCGCTCTCCGTACTGTTCGCCGGCCTGCTGGCCGGCTGCGTTTCGACTGGCAATGTCGATCCGATGAGTACCGGCAAGGGGCGTGATGAGGCGCGCATGGCTTATGTCCAACTGGGCATCGGCTATCTGCAGCAGGGCCAGACCGAGCAGGCCAAGGTGCCCCTGAAGAAGGCGCTGGAACTGAACAGCTCCGATGCCGATGCCAACGCTGCCCTGGCGCTGGTGTTCCAGGCCGAGATGGAATGGGACCTGGCCGACCAGCATTTTCGCAAGGCGTTGTCCTCGCGCCCGAACGATGCGCGGATCCTCAACAACTACGGTGGTTTCCTGTACGAGCGCAAGCAGTACAAGCAGGCCTACGAGCGCTTCGAGCAAGCCGCCGCCGACAGCCTTTATCCCGAGCGTTCACGGGTCTACGAGAACCTCGGCCTGACCGCCCTGGCCCTGGGCGATCGGGAGCTGGCACGGCAGAACATGGATAAATCCCTGCGACTCAACCGCCAGCAGCCACGTGCCTTGCTGGAAATGGCTGAGTTGTCTTACGAAGACAGGCATTATGTGCCGGCGCGTGATTATTACGAGCGGTTTAGCCAGCTCAGCGAGCAGAATGCCCGTAGTCTGCTGCTCGGTATCCGCCTGGCGAAGATTTACGAAGATCGCGACAAGGTCGCCAGTTACGGCCTGCAATTAAAACGACTCTATCCCGGTACGCCGGAATATCAGCAATACCTGTCGGAGCAATGATGAAAGCGGCGCATCCAGAAGTTGTAGCAGCCACTCGCGTAAATCCCGGTGAGACCCTGCGTCAGGCCCGCGAAAGCAATGGCTGGACGCTGGCCGAAGTGGCCCTCAAGCTCAACCTGACGAGCACCTCCCTGAGCAACCTGGAGGCCGGTGCCTTCGACAAGTTGCCAGGGCATACCTTTGCCCGGGGTTATATCCGTGCCTACGCCAAGTTGCTGGGCATGGACCAGACCGTTCTGGTCCAGCAGTTCGACCAGTGCACCGGCACCGACTCCCAGGGCAGCAATGTGCATGCCCTGGGTCGCATCGAAGAGCCGGTGCGGGTTTCTCACACCATTTTGCGAATCGTCAGCCTGTTGCTGCTGATTGCCGTGATCGGTGGCGGCTTTGTCTGGTGGCAGGACCAGACCAGCCAGCGCACCAAGGATCAGGCGGCGATCAGCATGGAGCACGTCGAAGTCGAAAGCGCCGACGGCACCACGCAGATTCATCCGATCGACGAGCCGGAAGACCAGGCGGTCGCCCAGAACCAGTCCAGCCCGGAAGCGGAGCCGGCCGCGCCAGCCGCCGAAACCGCGGCTCCAGCGCCGACGGCTCCGGCAGCGCCTGCCACCCAGGCCGTGGTGCCGGTGCCCCATGCGGCGCAATCGCTGGTGGTTGCACCACAGCCGGCGCCGAGCCCGGTGTCGCCGGTGTCGCCGACCGCTCCGGTCAATGGCGCTCCAAGCGCACCGGCCGCCGCGGCCAGTGTGCCGGTGGCCGGCGCCGGGCAGGTTCATGTGACCTTCATCGCCGATTGCTGGACTCAGGTCACCGACGGCGGTGGCAAGGTGCTGTTCAGCGGCCTCAAGCGCAAGGGCGATTCGCTCGAAGTCAGCGGCAAGCCGCCGTTCGCGGTACGCCTGGGCTATGCCAAGGGCGCACAAGTCACCTACAACGGGCAGGCGGTCGATGTCGCCCCGTTCACCAGCGGCGAGACTGCTCGCCTGAAGCTAGGTCAATAAGTCATGCACGGCGAATCCCCAATCAAGCGTCGCGAATCGCGTAAAATCTGGGTCGGCTCGGTGCCGGTGGGCGGTGATGCGCCTATCGCGGTGCAGAGCATGACCAACAGCGACACCAATGACGTGGCTGCCACGGTGGCCCAGATCAACCGTCTGGAAGCGGCGGGCGTCGATATCGTCCGGGTTTCCGTGCCGGACATGGACGCTGCCGAAGCCTTCGGCCGGATCAAGCAGCAGGTCAAGGTGCCGCTGGTTGCCGACATCCACTTCGACTACAAGATCGCCTTGCGGGTGGCCGAGCTGGGGGTGGACTGCCTGCGGATCAACCCGGGCAACATCGGTCGTGAAGACCGGGTGCGTGCGGTGGTCGATGCGGCCCGCGACCGTGGGATCCCGATCCGCATCGGCGTCAATGCCGGTTCGCTGGAAAAGGACCTGCAGAAGAAGTACGGCGAGCCGACCCCGGCGGCGCTGGTAGAGTCCGCGCTGCGCCATGTGGAGCATCTGGAGCGCCTGAACTTCCAGGACTTCAAGGTCAGTGTGAAGGCCTCCGACGTGTTCATGGCGGTGGAAGCCTACCGCCTGTTGGCCAAGGAAATCGTCCAGCCGTTGCACCTGGGCATCACCGAGGCTGGCGGTTTGCGTTCAGGTACGGTGAAATCGGCGGTCGGCCTCGGTATGCTGCTGGCCGAAGGGATTGGCGATACTATTCGCATCTCGTTGGCGGCCGACCCGGTCGAGGAAGTGAAAGTCGGCTACGACATTCTCAAGTCCTTGCACCTGCGGTCCCGTGGGATCAACTTCATCGCCTGCCCGAGCTGCTCGCGGCAGAACTTCGATGTGGTCAAGACCATGAACGAGCTGGAAGGGCGCCTGGAAGACCTGCTGGTGCCGATGGATGTCGCGGTGATCGGCTGTGTGGTGAACGGGCCCGGTGAAGCCAAGGAAGCCCATATCGGCCTGACCGGCGGTACACCGAACCTGATCTATATCGACGGCAAGCCGTCGCAGAAACTGACGAATGACAACCTGGTGGAGGAGCTGGAAAAGCTCATCCGGCAGAAGGCGGCCGAAAAGGTCGAAGCCGACGCGGCCCTCATCGCCCGCGGCTGATCGAAGAATTTAAGGAATATCTGTGAGCAAGTCCCTGCAAGCCATTCGTGGCATGAATGACATCCTGCCCGAGCAGACGGCGCTGTGGCGCTATTTCGAGGGCACCGTCGCCCGTCTGCTGGATAACTACGGTTACAAGCAGATCCGCACGCCGATCGTCGAATTCACCGAGCTGTTCAAGCGCTCTATCGGTGAAGTGACCGACATCGTCGAAAAAGAGATGTACACCTTCGAGGACCGCAACGGCGATTCCCTGACCCTGCGTCCGGAAGGCACCGCGGCCTGCGTGCGTGCGGTGCTGGAGCACGGCATCAGCGGTGGCGGCCAGCAACAGAAGCTGTGGTACATCGGGCCGATGTTCCGCCACGAGCGTCCGCAGAAAGGCCGCTACCGCCAGTTCCACCAGATCGGCTGCGAAGTGTTCAACATCGACGGCCCGGACATCGACGCCGAACTGATCGTGCTGACCTGGCGCCTGTGGGGCCTGCTGGGCATCCGCAACGCGGTCAAGCTGGAACTCAACAGCCTGGGCACCAGCGAATCCCGTGGCCGCTATCGCGAGGCCCTGGTGGAGTACCTGTCCGCGCGCTTCGACCAACTGGACGAAGACAGCCAGCGTCGTCTCAAGACCAACCCGCTGCGCGTGCTCGACACCAAGAACGCCGACACCCAGGCCGTGCTGGTGGATGCGCCGAAGCTGGCCGACTACCTCGACGAAGAGTCGCGCCTACACTTCGAGGGCCTCAAGGCCCGCCTCGATGCGGCCGGCATCCCCTACGTGATCAACCCCAAGCTGGTCCGTGGCCTGGATTACTACAGCAAGACCGTGTTCGAGTGGGTCACCGACCAACTGGGTGCCCAGGGCACTGTCTGTGCCGGCGGCCGCTACGACGGCCTGGTCGAGCAGATGGGCGGCAAGCCGACCCCGGGCGTCGGTTTCGCCATGGGTATCGAACGCCTGATCCTGCTGCTGGAAACCCTGGAGCAGGTGCCTGAAGAGATTTCCCGCCAGGTCGACGTGTACCTGTGCGCCTTCGGCGAGGCCGCCGAGCTGGCGGCACTGGCCCTGAGCGAGAAGGTCCGCGACCGGTTGCCGAACCTGCGTTTGCAGATCAATGCCGGTGCCGGTAGCTTCAAGAGCCAGTTCAAGAAAGCTGACAAGAGTGGTGCGCTGTACGCCTTGATCCTCGGAGACGACGAATTGGCTCAGCAAGTGGTAGGTTTCAAACCCCTGCGTGGCCAGGGCGAGCAACAAAGCATTGCCTGGGATGCTCTTTCCGAGCACTTGTCCACCTGCGTCGTGCAGGGTTGAAGCTGTTAGAACAGCCGATTTAGAGAATAAGGAGTATTGGGGTGTCGAGTTCCGAAGAAGATCACGTAGCCGAGTTGAAGGAATGGTGGCAGCGCAACGGCAAACCCCTGGTCACCGGTGGCCTGCTGGCGCTGGTGGTGGTGTTCGGCTGGCAGGCCTGGCACAAGTACCAGAACAACCAGTCGCAAGGTGCCTCGGTGCTCTACCAGGAACTGCTGGAAAGCACCCTGACACCGGACGGCAAGCCTGATCCGGCGCGCGTCGCCGACCTGGCCGGCAAGCTCAATACCCAGTATGGCGGCAGTGCCTACGCGCAATACGGCAGCCTGTTCGTCGCCAAGGTCGCGGTCGACACCGGCAAGCTGGACGATGCCGCCACCGAGCTCAAGGCCGTGGTCGACAAGCCGGTCAATGCCACCCTGGGCGAAGTCGCGCGTCAGCGTCTGGCCCAGGTGCTGGCTGCCCAGAACAAGGCCGACGAGGCACTCAAGCTGCTCGACGGCGATACCGACAAGGCGTTCCTGGCCAGTCGCGAAGAACTCAAGGGGGACCTGCTGGTTCAACTGGGTCGTAACGATGAAGCCCATGCTGCGTACCAAAAGGCCAAGGCGGCGCTTTCCGATGAAGCGGCGGTCGGTGGCTTACAAATCAAGCTCGACGACCTGGCCAAAGGGGATGCGTGACGTGATCCGTTGGAAACATGCAGCATTGCTGGCCCTGGCCATTCTGGCCGCGGGTTGCAGCAGCAACAGCAAGAAAGAATTGCCGCCGGCCGAGCTGACTTCCTTCAAGGAAGAAGTGGTTCTGCAGAAGCAGTGGAGCCGCTCCATTGGCGATGGCCAGGGCAAGATCTACAACCTGCTGGTTCCAGCGGTTGACGGTGACACCCTCTACGCGGCTGATGACAGCGGCGTCGTGGTGGCCATGGACCGCATGAACGGCGACGTGAAGTGGAAGAAGGACCTGGAGCTGCCGGTTTCCGGTGGTGTCGGCGTCGGCTACGGCCTGGTGCTGCTGGGTACCCTCAAGGGCGAAGTCATTGCCCTGGATTCCGGCAGCGGCGAAGAAAAATGGCGCTCCCGCGTCACCAGCGAGGTGCTGGCTCCGCCGGCAACCAACGGCGACGTGGTGGTGGTGCAGACCCAGGATGACCGCGTGATCGGTCTCGACGCCTCCACCGGCAACCAGCGCTGGCTGTACGACAGCTCGCCGGCAGTACTGACCCTGCGGGGCACTGGTGCACCGCTGGTGACCAACCACCTGGCGGTGGCTGGCCTGTCGACCGGCAAGGTCGTCGCGCTGGATACCCAGAACGGCGTGCCGGCCTGGGAAACCCGGGTGGCGATTCCACAGGGTCGTTCGGAACTGGAGCGTGTGGTCGACATCGACGGTGGCCTGCTGTTGTCCGGCGGCACCCTGTATGTCGCCAGCTACCAGGGCCGCATGGCCGCACTGGACCTGGAAAGCGGCCGGATCCTCTGGCAGCGTGATGCCTCCAGCTACGCCGGTGTCGCCCAGGGCTTCGGCAGCGTTTACGTCGCCCTGGCCTCGGGCACCGTCGAAGGTGTCGACGAGCGTTCCACTACCGCGATCTGGAGCAACGACTCCCTGGCCCGCCGTCAACTGTCGGCACCGGAAGTGTTTTCCAGCTATGTGGCGGTCGGCGACTTCGAAGGCTACCTGCACCTGCTGAGCCAGGTGGACGGTCGTTTCGTCGGTCGCGAGCGTATCGACAGCGATGGCCTGCGGGTTCGTCCGCTGGTGGTGGGTGACATGATTTATGTGTATGGCAACAGCGGCAAACTGGAAGCCCTGACCATCAAGTAAGGCTTTGACTATGCTTGGGGGAATCCCCAAGCGGCCTCGCTCTGCGAGGTTTGCGGCACCTTCCGGCGCCGCCCCCGAGCACCAGCCGCTGCCACGCAGCGGCTTTTGTATTTTCTGAAATAACGAAGTGGAGAGCCGCATGGTTCCCGTAATCGCCCTGGTGGGCCGACCGAACGTCGGCAAGTCCACCCTGTTCAATCGCCTGACCCGCAGTCGCGACGCCATCGTCGGCGACCTGTCCGGTCTGACCCGTGATCGCCAGTACGGTGAGGCTAAGTGGCAGGGGCGTTCCTATATTGTGATCGACACCGGCGGTATCTCCGGCGACGAGCACGGCATGGACGAGAAGATGGCCGAGCAGTCGCTGCTGGCCATTGAAGAAGCCGATGTCGTGCTGTTCCTGGTGGATGCCAAGGCCGGCTACACCGCTGCCGACCAGATGATCGGCGAGCACCTGCGCAAGCGCAACAAGCGTTCCTACGTGGTCGCCAACAAGATCGACAACATCGATCCGGATATGGCACGTGCCGAGTTCAGCCCCATGGGCCTGGGCGACGCGCTGCCGATCGCCGGCGCGCACGGTCGTGGTATCAACCAGATGCTGGAAATCGTCCTGGGTGACTTCCCTCGGGACGAGGCGGAACCTGAAGAAGGCGGGGCCGAAGAGGTTGCCGAAGGCGAGGAGGCCACGCGCATTCCGGGCCCGAGCGAGAAGGATGGCATCAAGATCGCCATCATCGGTCGGCCGAACGTCGGCAAGTCGACCCTGGTCAACCGTATGCTCGGCGAGGACCGGGTGATCGTCTATGACCAGCCAGGTACCACCCGTGACAGTATCTACATCCCGTTCGAGCGCAACGACGAGAAGTACACGCTGATCGACACCGCCGGTGTGCGCAAGCGCGGCAAGATCCACGAGGAAGTCGAAAAGTTCTCGGTGGTGAAGACCCTGCAGGCGATCAAGGACGCCAACGTGGTGATCTTCGTGATGGACGCCCGCGAAGGGGTGGTCGACCACGACCTGAACCTGCTCGGCTTCGCCCTGGAAGCCGGTCGCGCGCTGGTCATCGCCCTGAACAAGTGGGACGGCATGACCCCGGGCGAGCGTGACTACGTGAAGACCGAGCTGGAGCGCCGGCTGTTCTTCGTCGACTTCGCCGACATCCACTTCATCTCGGCGCTGCACGGCACCGGCGTGGGCAACCTGTACCAGTCGGTGCAGAACTCGTTCAAGTCGGCGGTGACCCGCTGGCCGACCAGCCGCCTGACCCAGATCCTCGAGGACGCGGTGTCCGAACACGCGCCACCGATGGTCAACAACCGCCGGATCAAGCTGCGCTATGCCCACCTCGGTGGTGCCAACCCGCCGCTGATCGTGATCCACGGCAACCAGGTGGAGAAGGTCCCGAACTCCTATGTGCGGTACCTGGAAAACACCTATCGCCGTGTGCTGAAACTGGTGGGGACGCCGATCCGTATCGAGTTCAAGGGCGGCGAGAACCCGTTCGAAGGCAAGAAGAACACGCTGACCGACCGTCAGGTCAACAAGAAGCGTCGCCTCATGTCGCACCACAAGAAAGCCGAGAAGAAGCGCCGCGACAAGCGCTGATCCCGGACTCGGAAGAGGGCGCCCATGGCGCCCTTTTTCATGCCTGGTGGATACGTTATCCTCGAACCCTCCCGTGCCGTGTAGAGCCGGATGTTCAGCAGGGAAAACGGCCCCATGATCACCAGCAAGTTGCCGAATGTCGGCACCACCATCTTTACCCGGATGTCCCAGCTCGCCGCGGAAACCGGCGCACTGAACCTGTCCCAGGGCTTCCCTGATTTCGATGGCCCGCAAGCCTTGCGCGATGCAGTGGCCCGGCACATTGCCAGCGGCCATAACCAGTATGCGCCGATGACCGGCCTGCCGGCCCTGCGCCAGCAGGTGGCGGCGAAGATCTTCAGCAGCTATGGCGTCCATGTGAACGCCGATGCGGAAGTGACGATCACTCCCGGGGCGACCCAGGGTATCTTCTGTGCGATCCAGGCGGTGATTCGGCCGGGCGATGAGGTCATCGTCTTCGACCCCTGCTACGACAGCTACGAGCCCTCGGTGGAACTGGCCGGCGGGCGCTGCATCCACGTGCAACTGAGCCTCGACGACTTCGCCATCGATTGGCAGAAACTCGAGGATGCGCTCAGTCCGCGGACCCGGATGATCATTCTCAATACGCCGCACAACCCCAGTGGTGCGCTGATCAGTCATGCCGAACTGGACCAGTTGGCGACGCTGATCGCCGATCGGGACATCTACCTGATCAGCGACGAGGTCTATGAGCACCTGGTCTACGACGATGTGCCGCATGCCAGTGTGCTGGCCCATGAGGCACTCTATCAGCGTGCGTTCGTCGTCAGTTCGTTCGGCAAGACCTACCACGTCACCGGCTGGAAGACCGGCTACGTGATCGCGCCGCCGGCCCTGAGTGCCGAATTGCGCAAGGTGCACCAGTACGTCAGCTTTTGCGGCGTGACTCCGTTGCAGTACGCCCTGGCCGACTATATGGAAGAAGACCCCGGCCATGTGCAGCGCCTGCCGGCGTTCTACCAGCAAAAGCGCGACCTGTTCTGCGACCTGCTCAGCCAGTCGCGTTTCAGCTTCAGGCGTGTGGCGGGTACCTATTTCCAGCTGGTCGATTACTCGCAGATCCGCCCGGACCTGAACGACGTCGACATGGCGATGTGGATGACCCGCGAGCATGGCGTGGCGGCGATCCCGGTATCGGTGTTCTACCAGACACCGCCCGAGGGCCAGCGGCTGGTTCGCCTGTGTTTTGCCAAGCGCGAGGAGACGTTGCGTGAAGCGGCGGAGAAATTATGCGTGATCTGAGTACGTTGCCCGATCTGAAGCTGGCCCTGGTACAGACGTCCCTGGCCTGGCATGACCGACAGGCCAACCTGGAGCATTTCGAGGTGCTGCTGGAGCAGGCCCGCGGCGCCGACCTGATCATCCTGCCGGAAATGTTCACCACCGGTTTCTCCATGGAGTCCAGGACCCTGGCTGAGCCGGAGAATGGCCCCACCACCCAGTGGCTGCGTCGCCAGGCGAAAAAGCTCGATGCGGTGGTCACCGGCAGCGTGATCGTGCATGCCGCCGATGGCAGCCATCGCAACCGGCTGCTGTGGGCGCGGCCGGATGGCGAGGTCTGGCACTACGACAAGCGCCACCTGTTTCGCATGGCGGGCGAGCACAACCACTACACCCCTGGCGAGCGCCAGGTGCAGTTCGAACTCAACGGGTGGCGGGTGCGCCCGCTGATCTGCTACGACCTGCGTTTCCCGGTGTGGAGTCGGGATGCCCATGACACCGATCTGCTGCTTTATACCGCGAACTGGCCGGGCGCCCGACGTCTGCACTGGAATCGCCTGTTGCCGGCCCGGGCGATCGAGAACCTCTGCTATGTAGCGGCGGTGAACCGGGTCGGGACCGATGGCAAGGGCTTTTCGTACACCGGCGACAGCCAGGTGCTGGATTTCCAGGGCGAGTCGTTGCTGGGGGCGGGGGAGGCCGATGGCGTGTTCCAGGTCAGCCTGAGTGCCGCCGAGTTGGCGGCCTATCGCGAGCGGTTTCCGGCCAATCTGGATGCCGACAGCTTCGAGTTCACCTGATTCGGTGGTCGGCAGGCTGGCCCTTTCGCGGGCAAGCCGCGCTCCTACAGAGGCGGGGTTGTACGGAAAATTTGCCTACACACCGCCCTGTAGGAGCGTGGCTTGCCCGCGAAAGGGCCCTTTGACTCGACAAAAATCCCACCCTGAAAAAAGGCCCCGAAGGTTTTCACCCCGGGGCCTCTTTCACTACGGCGTACGCTTACGCGGCCTTGCTCGCGGTCGACTGGCTCAGCGAGCGGTTCAGGGCGCTGAACACCGCCTTGAAGCTGGCCGTGGTGATGTTTTCATCGATACCCACGCCGTGCACCGCACGTTCACCGTTCACGCGCAGCTCGATGTAGGCCGCGGCCTTGGCGTTGGTGCCCGCGCCGATGGCGTGCTCGTTGTAGTCCATGATCTCCACTGGAACCGGCAGGCCGGCCACCAGCGCTTCCAGGGCGCCATTGCCCTTGCCGCGCCAGTGCAGATTGGTCTCGCCCTGGCCCTTGCTCGCCACTTCGACTTCGACGCTGCTGTTGCCGTTCTCTTCCTGCAGGCGATGGCTGACCAGCGCATACGGGGTGTTGGCCTGCAGGTACTCGCTGTGGAGCAGGGCGTGGATCTGCTGGGCGGTCATTTCCAGGCCCAGGCGATCGGTTTCGCGCTGTACCACCTGGCTGAATTCGATCTGCATGCGACGTGGCAGGCTGATGCCGTACTCCTGCTCCAGCAGGTAGGCGATACCGCCCTTGCCCGACTGGCTGTTGACGCGGATCACCGCCTCGTAGCTGCGGCCGATGTCGGCCGGGTCGATCGGCAGGTACGGTACTTCCCACAGGGCGTCCGCCTGCTGCTGGGCGAAGCCCTTGCGGATCGCATCCTGGTGCGAGCCGGAGAACGCGGTGTGAACCAGGTCGCCGACATAGGGATGACGTGGGTGCACCGGAATCTGGTTGCACTCCTCGACCACCTTGCGCACGCCGTCGATGTCGGAGAAATCCAGTTGCGGGTCGAGACCCTGGGTGTACATGTTCAGGGCCACGGTCACCAGATCGACGTTACCGGTACGCTCGCCGTTGCCGAACAGGCAGCCTTCGACACGGTCGGCGCCGGCCATCAGGCCCAGCTCGGTGGCGGCTACGCCGGTGCCACGGTCGTTGTGGGTGTGCAGGCTGATGATCACGCTGTCACGACGGTTGATGTTGCGGTGGAACCACTCGATCTGGTCGGCGTAGACGTTCGGCGTGGCCACTTCGACGGTGGCGGGCAGGTTGAGGATCACCTTGTTCTCGGGGGTCGCGTTCCACACCTCGACCACGGCGTCGCAGACTTCCTTGGCGAACTCCAGCTCGGTGGCGCTGAAGGTTTCCGGGGAGTATTCGAACTGCCACTGGGTTTCCGGCTGCTGGGCGGCGTACTTGACGAACAGTTTGGCCGCGTTCACCGCGATATCCTTCACGCCCTGCTTGTCCTGGTTGAAGACGATGCGGCGGAACGACGGGCTGGTGGCGTTGTACAGGTGCACGATGGCCTTCTTGGCGCCGCGCAGGGATTCGAAGGTGCGGGCGATCAGGTCTTCACGGGCCTGGGTGAGCACCTGGATGGTAGTGTCGTCCGGGATATGGCCGTCTTCGATCAGGGTACGCACGAAGTCAAAGTCGGTCTGCGAGGCGGCCGGGAAGGACGCCTCGATTTCCTTGACGCCGACGCTGACCAGGGTTTTCCAGAAACGCAGTTTTTTCGCCGAGTCCATCGGCTCGATCAGCGACTGGTTGCCGTCGCGCAGGTCGGAACTGCACCAGATCGGCGCGGCAGTGATGGTTTTCGACGGCCAGGTGCGGTCAGGGAGGTTGATCACCGGGAATGGACGGTATTTCGAAGACGGGTCTTTGAGCATGCTCATGGGGAATTCCTTGTTTGTCAGGGCCGAAAAGAGGCGGCCAGCCGGTGTAGCGTTGTCAGGAAAAAGCCTGGGGATGAGGCACCGCGATTCAGCCCGGCAGTCGTGCGCTGACGAGGCAGAGACTGCGGTGTTGACGACGCTGAATGAGGGTATGGGACGTTTTCATGCTTGCAACCCTAACCAGTGGGGTGAAAGATGGCAAGCCTGTAGAAAAATTTGAGAGGAATACTCGATAAAATGGCTTTTTCGAGATTTTATTCTGCTTCGGGCGCGGAAAGTCTAGAACAATTGCGCACTATTTTGGACCGGCGCAATCCTTCTCGCCACCTTGTACGGCCTTGAAGGCGCTCCGCCGTGTGCTGCGCGAGGGACAGCGCAGACAAAAAAGGAGGCCCGAAGGCCTCCCTTTTCCATTGCCCGACACCCTTACAGGCTGGAGATCCGGGCGTGCTGCTCGGCCAGCTTGCCCAGGGCCTGTTCGGCTTCGGCGAGCTTGGCGCGCTCCTTCTCGATGACTTCAGCCGGAGCCTTGTCGACGAATGCGGCGTTGGACAGCTTGCCGCCGACGCGCTGGACTTCGCCCTGCAGGCGCTGGATTTCCTTGTCCAGGCGAGCCAGTTCGGCGCCCTTGTCGATCAGTCCAGCCATGGGCACCAGCACTTCCATCTCGCCGACCAGGGCGGTGGCGGACAGTGGGGCTTCTTCGCCGGCGGCCAGCACGGTGATCGATTCGAGCTTGGCCAGCTTCTTCAGCAGTGCCTCGTTTTCCTTCAGGCGACGCTGGTCTTCGGCACCGGCGTTGTTGAGGAACAGTGCCAGCGGCTTGCCCGGACCGATGTTCATTTCGGCACGGATGTTGCGCACGCCGAGCATGAGGCCCTTGAGCCATTCGATATCGCCTTCGGCCGCCTGGTCGATGCGCTCCTCGTTCGCCACCGGCCACGGTTGCAGCATGATGGTCTTGCCTTCGGCACCGACCAGCGGCGCCAGGCGCTGCCAGATTTCCTCGGTGATGAACGGCATGAACGGGTGCGCCAGGCGCAGGGCCACTTCCAGTACGCGCACCAGGGTGCGACGGGTGCCGCGCTGGCGCTCGACCGGCGCATTCTCGTCCCACAGCACCGGCTTGGACAGTTCCAGGTACCAGTCGCAGTACTGGTTCCAGATGAACTCGTAGAGCGCCTGGGCGGCCAGGTCGAAACGGAACTGGTCGAGCTGGCGGGTCACTTCGGCTTCGGTACGCTGCAGTTGCGAGATGATCCAGCGATCAGCCAGCGACAGCTCGTAGGCCTCGCCGTTCTGGCCGCAGTCCTCGCCCTTGTCGAGCACGTAGCGGGCGGCGTTCCAGATCTTGTTGCAGAAGTTGCGGTAGCCTTCGACGCGGCCCATGTCGAACTTGATGTCGCGACCGGTGGACGCCAGCGAGCAGAAGGTGAAACGCAGGGCGTCGGTGCCATAGCTGGCGATGCCCTCGGCGAACTCGGCGCGGGTCTGCTTCTCGATGGCTTTCTGCAGCTTGGGCTGCATCAGGCCGGTGGTGCGCTTCTGCACCAGCGCCTCGAGCTCGATACCGTCGATGATGTCCAGCGGGTCGAGAACGTTGCCCTTGGACTTGGACATCTTCTGGCCCTGGCCGTCGCGCACCAGGCCGTGGACGTAGACGGTCTTGAACGGAACCTGCGGGGTGCCGTCCTCGTTCTTCACCAGGTGCATGGTCAGCATGATCATCCGGGCGACCCAGAAGAAAATGATGTCGAAGCCGGTCACCAGCACGTCGGTGGGGTGGAAGGTCTTGAGGAACTCGGTCTGCTCCGGCCAGCCCAGGGTGGAGAAGGTCCACAGGCCCGAACTGAACCAGGTGTCGAGAACGTCGTTGTCCTGCTGCAGGGCGATGTCCGCGCCGAGGTTGTGCTTGGCACGCACTTCGGCTTCGTCGCGGCCGACATAGACCTTGCCCGACTCGTCGTACCAGGCCGGAATCCGGTGGCCCCACCACAGCTGGCGGCTGATGCACCAGTCCTGGATATCGCGCATCCAGGAGAAGTACATGTTTTCGTACTGCTTGGGCACGAAGGCGATGCGGCCGTCCTCCACGGCGGCAATGGCCGGTTCGGCCAGCGGCTTGGTCGACACGTACCATTGGTCGGTCAGCCAGGGCTCGATGACGGTGCCGGAACGGTCGCCCTTCGGCACCTTCAGGGCGTGATCGTCGACGCTGACCAGGAGGCCCGCGGCGTCGAAGTCGGCGACGATCTGCTTGCGCGCCTCGAAGCGGTCGAGGCCGACGTATTGCGCCGGGATCTTGCCGTCGATGCTTTCGTTCAGCGTGCCGTCGAGGTTGAACACCTGGCAGGCCGGCAGGACGCTGGCGTTCTTGTCGAAGATGTTCAGCAGCGGCAGGTTGTGGCGCTTGCCGACTTCATAGTCGTTGAAGTCGTGGGCCGGGGTGATCTTCACGCAACCGGTGCCGAATTCGGGGTCGCAGTAGTCGTCGGCGATGATCGGGATGCGACGGCCAACCAGTGGCAGCTCGACGAATTTGCCGATCAGGGCCTTGTAGCGCTCGTCGTTCGGGTTCACCGCAACGGCGGAGTCGCCGAGCATGGTTTCCGGGCGGGTGGTGGCGACGATCAGGTGGTCCAGGCCTTCGGCGGTACGGGCTCCGTCAGCCAGCGGGTAGCGCAGGTTCCACAGGAAACCCTTCTCGTCGTGGTTTTCCACCTCGAGGTCGGAAATGGCCGTGTGCAGCTTGGTGTCCCAGTTGACCAGGCGCTTGCCGCGGTAGATCAGGCCATCCTCGTGCAGGCGGACGAAGGCTTCCTTGACCGCCTCGGAGAGACCGTCATCCATGGTGAAGCGCTCGCGGCTCCAGTCCACCGACGAACCCAGGCGCCGGATCTGCCGGCTGATGTTGCCGCCGGACTGCTCCTTCCATTCCCAGACCTTCTCCAGGAACTTCTCGCGCCCCAGGTCGTGGCGGTTCTGGCCCTGGGCTTCGAGCTGGCGCTCCACCAGCATCTGGGTGGCGATACCCGCGTGGTCGGTGCCCGGCTGCCACAGGGTGTTGCGGCCCTGCATGCGGCGGAAACGGATCAGCGCGTCCATGATCGCATTGTTGAAGCCGTGGCCCATGTGCAGGCTGCCGGTGACGTTCGGCGGCGGGATCATGATGGTGTAGGAGTCACCCGCGCCCTGCGGGGCGAAGTAGTTCTCGGACTCCCAGGTCTGGTACCAGGAAGTTTCAATGGCGTGCGGCTGGTAGGTCTTATCCATGCGCGGCGGGACCCTTAGGCATTAATTCAGGAAAGCCGGCAAGTATAACGGGGATATGGCGCGGGGCGTAGACCTCATTTCAGGAAGGGTACTGGCTGAGCAGGCGCTCCATCCGGGCGTCCAGGCGGCGCTTGATCTCGGCCTCGATATGCGGCGCAAAATCGTCGATCACATCCTGCATGATCAGTTGTGCGGCGGCACGCAGTTCGCTGTCCAGATGCAGCAGGGCATCCTGGTTCCTGCCACGGGCAGGTTCGGCGGCGGGAGCGGCGGTCGCCGGCTCGGGCGTCGGTGCAGGCTGGGTGACGGCCGGTCTGTCGGCTTCGATTGGAGCCTCTACCCTGGCGGCCTCGACCTGAACTTCGGTCCTGGTCTTGCTGCCTACCATGTCGAACAGCAGCGGAATCTGCCCTTCGGCAGGGACGGTTTCGGTCAGCAGCGGCGGTTGCAGGGTTTCGTCACCCAGCAGCTTGCGGATCGACTCGAGCTCGTCCAGCAGGGGAGCGGCCTTTTGTGATTGTTTTGGAGTGTCCATCGGATTGCTCAAAGTCGCTGTAGACGGTGATCTTGCAGAGGATAGCCCTGTTCGCGGTAGAAGCGGAAACTCTCCCGCGCCGCCTGGCGGATGGTCGGATCTTCCACCACCACTTCCGCGATGCGGGCAAACCGCGAGGCGAACGGCGGGACCCGCTTGTCCAGGTTGACCAGCAGGTCCTGGTGAGGGCCGGGATCGTCTCCCAGCCCCAGCACGACGCTGCCTTGCGGCTCGCTTTCGGCGGGGCCGTGAGGCACGAAGCTTTCGCCCTTGAAACGCCACAGCCGGGCGTCGAGCTCCTCGCGCTGCGCGGCATCGCTGCAATGCAGGTAGATCCGGTGGCCCAGGCGCCAGGCCTTTTCGGTCAGCTTGCAGGCAAAATCCAGGCGCGCCATGGGATCCGCGCTGGGAAGGATATAGAAGTCGACTTGGGTCATGGGGAATTCCGCGGGCCGGGCGGCGGCGTTGACGGACGCCGCCCGGCAGGCTCAGGGTCAGGCCTTGGCACGGTCCAGCAGGTATTGGGTCAGCAGCGGAACCGGACGACCGGTGGCGCCCTTGTCCTTGCCTCCGCTGATCCAGGCAGTGCCGGCGATGTCCAGGTGGGCCCAGTTGAGGTTCTTGGTGAAGCGCGACAGGAAGCAGGCGGCAGTGATGGTGCCGGCCTTCGGTCCGCCGATATTGGCAATGTCGGCGAACGGGCTGTCCAGCTGCTCCTGATATTCGTCGAACAGCGGCAGTTGCCAGGCGCGGTCATCGGCCTGGCGGCCGGCGCTCAGCAGTTGCTCGATCAGTTCGTCGTTGTTGCCCAGCAGGCCCGAGGTGTGCGAGCCGAGGGCGACGATGCAGGCGCCGGTCAGGGTGGCGATGTCGATCACCGCCTGCGGCTTGAAGCGCTCGGAGTAGGTCAGGGCATCGCACAGCACCAGGCGGCCTTCGGCGTCGGTGTTGAGGATCTCCACGGTCTGGCCGCTGAGGGTGGTGACGATGTCGCCCGGACGGGTCGCGCCGCCGCTCGGCATGTTCTCGGCGCAGGCCAGGATGCACACCAGGTTGATCGGCAGCTTGAGTTCCAGCACGGCCTTCAGGGTGCCGAAGACGCTGGCGGCACCGCCCATGTCGAACTTCATCTCATCCATGCCGGCGCCCGGTTTCAGGCTGATGCCGCCGGTGTCGAAGGTGATGCCCTTGCCGACCAGGGCGAATGGCTTCTCGGATTTCTTGCCGCCGTGGTACTGCATGACGATCAGGCGGGGTGGCTGGTCGCTGCCCTGGCCGACCGCATAGAACGAACCCATGCCCATTTCCTTGATCTTCTTCTCGTCGAAGATCTCCACCTTCAGGCCCTTGTGGGCCTTGCCCAGGCTCTTGGCCTGTTCGGCGAGGTAGCTCGGGTGGCAGACGTTCGGTGGCGCGTTGCCCAGGTCGCGGGTGAAGGCCATGCCGCTGGCGATGGCCTTGGCATGGGTCACGGCGCGCTCGACTTCGGCCTGGGCGGCCTTGATGGTGACCAGGGTGATTTTCTTCAGGGCGCGCGGTTCGGCCTTCTGGCTCTTGTAGGCGTCGAAACTGTACTCGCCATCGAGCAGGCTTTCGGCCAGCAGGCGGGTCTTGCCGTAGCTGTCGCGACCCTTGACCACCACTTCGTCGAGCGCGAGCACGGCGTCGCTGCCGCCCAGGCCCTTGAGGGCACCGAGGATGCTGGAGACGATCTTGCGGAACGGCCGGTCGCCCAGTTCGGCGTCCTTGCCCACGCCCACCAGCAGTACGCGGTCTGCCTTAAGGTTCGGCAGGCTCTGCAGCAGCAGGCTCTGGCCGACCTTGCCGGCCAGGTCGCCGCGCTTGAGGATGGCAGCGATGGCGCCACCCGCCAGTTCGTCGAGCTTCTGTGCGACAGGGCCGAGCTTGCGGCCTTCGCCGACGGCGACTACCAGGGTGGCGGTCTTCAACGTTTCCGGGCTAACGCTTTTTACAACCAGTTCCATGTCTGGGTCCCTGAATATAAGGTCAGTTGGCGCACAGCGGGGCTCTGCGCTGGGTGGCTTGGCGACACTGTGGCGCGCAAGCGACAAAGGCGGCAGTTTGAACCTCGCCGACCGCTGCTGACAACCCTGCGTTGCAGCTTTGCGTGCGCGGTTGAGCGTGCGCAGTGACAGGGGCGGTCAATCACAGGATAATGCGCCATCCTTTCGGGTGGCTCGCAGTGCAGGCCGCCCTGTTTGCTTGTTTGGCCGCCTTAGCCTGACAACCCTGGAGTGTCTGGTTTGATCGTCTTTCGTTATCTGTCTCGCGAAGTCCTGGTTACATTGAGTGCCGTCAGCGCCGTCCTGCTGGTGATCACCATGAGCGGGCGCTTCGTCAAGTTTCTCGCCCAGGCCGCTTCGGGTGCCCTGGACCCGGGTTCGCTGTTCCTGATCATGGGGTTTCGCCTGCCCGGCTTCCTGCAACTGATCCTGCCACTGGGTCTGTTCCTCGGGATTCTGCTGGCCTATGGCCGGTTGTACCTGGAAAGCGAGATGACCGTGTTGTCCGCCACGGGCATGAGCCAGCAGCGGCTGCTCGGCATGACCATGGCTCCGGCATTGCTGGTGGCGCTGCTGGTGGCCTGGCTGAGCCTGTCCCTGGCCCCCCAGGGCGCCTACCAGTTTCAACTGGTGCTGAACAAGCAGGATGCCCTGACCGAGTTCGACGTCCTGGAGCCGGGGCGCTTCCAGGCATTGAATGACGGTTCGCGCATCACCTACACCGAAAAGCTCTCCGATGACCGTTCCCATCTGGGTGGCGTGTTCATTTCCGAGAAGCGCCTGGGCCAGGACAAGAAGGACCGTGGTATCTCGGTGCTGGTTGCCGACCATGGCCGCCTCGAGGTCAAGCCGGACGGCAATCGTTTCCTGGTCCTGGAGGATGGCTATCGCTATGACGGCAGCCCGGGGCAGGCCGACTACCGGGTGATCAAGTACGACACCTACGGCGTACAGATGGACAAACCGGAAATCAGCAACGAGGTGACCGACCGCGATGCACTGGCCACCCACGACCTGTGGGGCAGCAGTGAGCGCAAGTCGATTGCCGAGTTGCAATGGCGCCTGTCGTTGCCGCTGCTGGTGTTCATCGTCACACTGATGGCGGTGCCGCTGTCGCGGGTCAATCCGCGTCAGGGGCGCTTCCTCAAGCTGCTGCCGGCGATTCTGCTGTACATGGCCTACCTGACCATGCTGATTTCCGCCCGCGGCGCCCTGGAGAAGGGCAAGCTGTCGCCGCTGCTCGGCCTGTGGTGGGTGCATGGGCTGTTCCTGGCGATCGGCCTGGGACTGCTGTATTGGGAACCGTTGCGTTTGAAGCTGGCGAGTCGTCGCGGCATGAAGGAGATGGCTCGTGGTTAAGCTCGACCGCTACATTGGCAGTGCCGTGTTCATGGCGATCCTGGCCGTGCTCGGGATCATCCTCGGCCTGGCCTCGCTGTTCGCCTTCATCGACGAGATGGGCAACATCAGCGATACCTACACCTGGGGCGACGTGCTCAGCTTCGTGCTGCTGACCGCGCCACGACGGGTCTACGACATGCTGCCGATGGCCGCGCTGATCGGTTGCCTGATCGGCCTGGGCAGCCTGGCCAGCAACAGCGAACTGACCATCATGCGCGCGGCGGGCGTGTCCATCGGGCGTATCGTCTGGGCGGTGATGAAGCCCATGCTGGTGCTGATGCTCGTCGGTGTGCTGGTAGGCGAGTACGTGGCGCCGGTCACCGAAAGCAAGGCCCAGGCCGACCGGGCGCTGGCCCAGGGTTCCGGCGATGCCCAGAGTTCCAAGCATGGCTTGTGGCACCGCCAGGGTGACGAGTTCATCCATATCAACGCCGTGCAGCCCAATGGCCTGCTCTACGGGGTGACCCGCTACCAGTTCGACGACCAGCGGCGTCTGCAATCCTCGAGTTTCGCCAAGCTGGCGCGCTTCGAACAGGATCACTGGAACCTGACGGACGTGACCACCACCCATTTCCGTGGTGATCACACCGAAGTCATCAACACGCCGCAGGAGACCTGGGGCGTGTCCCTCCAGCCGAACCTGCTGAGCACCGTGGTGATGGTGCCCGAGGCGCTTTCGATCAGTGGTCTGTGGAGCTATATCCACTACCTGGCGGACCAGGGGCTGGCCAACGGTCGCTACTGGCTGGCGTTCTGGGTCAAGATCCTGCAACCTTTGGTCACTGCGGCACTGGTGCTGATGGCTATCTCGTTCATCTTCGGTCCGCTGCGGTCGGTGACCCTCGGTCAGCGGGTGTTCACCGGGGTGCTGGTCGGTTTCACCTTCCGCATCGCCCAGGACCTGCTCGGCCCGTCGAGCCTGGTGTTCGGCTTCCCGCCGCTGTTCGCGGTGCTGGTGCCGGCGGGGATCTGTGCGATTGCCGGCTTCTGGCTGCTGCGACGCGCCGGATAGACGCCTCGCACCGCTCGGGATAGCCCGAAAAAAGCCTCTGCCGACCGGCAGGGGCTTTTTTGTACCTGTCGCCCCGCCGGTTGACGTGACGCCTTGCTTGCGCATCAGGTACAATTCCCGGCTATTTTTCGGCGGGCAGTCTGCCTGCAACCTTTTTGAGTGTTGACCCGTGAGTGATTTGAGTCATATCCGCAATTTCTCCATCATCGCCCACATTGACCATGGCAAGTCGACTCTGGCCGATCGCTTCATCCAGATCTGCGGCGGCCTGGCCGAGCGCGAGATGGAAGCGCAGGTGCTGGATTCCATGGACCTCGAGCGCGAGCGCGGGATCACCATCAAGGCCCACAGCGTTACCCTGTACTACAAGGCCAAAGACGGCATCACCTACCAGCTGAACTTTATCGATACCCCGGGTCACGTCGACTTCACCTACGAAGTCAGCCGTTCCCTGGCGGCCTGTGAAGGTGCCTTGCTGGTGGTCGACGCCGGCCAGGGTGTCGAAGCCCAGTCCGTGGCCAACTGCTACACGGCGATCGAGCAGGGCCTGGAAGTCATGCCGGTCCTGAACAAGATCGACCTGCCGCAGGCCGAGCCGGAGCGGGTGAAGGAAGAGATCGAGAAGATCATCGGGATCGACGCCACCGACGCCGTCACCTGCAGTGCCAAGACCGGCCTGGGGGTCGACGAGGTGCTCGAGCGCCTGGTGACCACCATTCCTGCACCGGAAGGCAATATCGACGATCCGCTGCAGGCGCTGATCATCGACTCGTGGTTCGACAACTACCTGGGCGTCGTGTCCCTGGTGCGTGTGCGCCACGGCCGCGTGAAGAAGGGCGACAAGATCCTGGTCAAGTCGACCGGCAAGATCCACCTGGTGGACAGCGTCGGCGTCTTCAACCCGAAACACACCGCCACCGCCGACCTGAAGGCGGGCGAGGTGGGCTTCATTATCGCCGGCATCAAGGACATTCACGGGGCGCCGGTCGGTGACACCCTGACTCTCAGCTCGACGCCTGACGTCGACGTGCTGCCGGGCTTCAAGCGTATCCAGCCGCAGGTCTATGCCGGCCTGTTCCCGGTCAGTTCCGACGACTTCGAGGACTTCCGCGAAGCCCTGCAGAAGCTGACCCTCAACGATTCCTCGCTGCAGTACACCCCGGAAAGTTCGGATGCACTGGGCTTCGGTTTCCGTTGCGGCTTCCTCGGCATGCTGCACATGGAGATCATCCAGGAGCGCCTGGAACGCGAATACGACCTGGACCTGATCACCACCGCGCCGACGGTAATCTTCGAGCTCAAGCTCAAGAACGGTGAAACCATTTACGTCGACAACCCGTCCAAGCTTCCGGACCTGTCCGCCATCGAGGACATGCGTGAGCCGATCGTACGGGCCAACATCCTTGTGCCGCAGGAGCACCTGGGTAACGTCATTACATTGTGTATCGAAAAGCGCGGGATCCAGCACGACATGCTGTTCCTCGGCTCACAGGTGCAAGTCACCTACGATCTGCCGATGAACGAAGTGGTCCTGGACTTCTTCGACCGTCTCAAATCCACCAGTCGCGGCTATGCTTCGCTGGACTATCATTTCGATCGCTACCAGTCGGCCAACCTGGTCAAGCTGGACGTGCTGATCAATGGTGAGAAGGTCGACGCCCTGGCGTTGATCGTGCATCGGGACAACGCGCACTACAAAGGCCGTGCGTTGACCGAAAAGATGAAAGAACTGATTCCTCGTCAGATGTTCGACGTTGCCATCCAGGCCGCCATCGGCGGCCAGATCGTGGCGCGGACAACCGTCAAGGCGCTCAGAAAGAACGTACTGGCCAAATGCTACGGCGGTGACGTGAGCCGTAAGCGCAAGCTGTTGGAAAAGCAGAAGGCCGGTAAGAAACGCATGAAGCAAGTAGGTAACGTGGAAGTTCCACAGGAAGCCTTCCTTGCGGTGCTCAGGTTGGATAGTTAGGTCCTATGTCACTAAATTTCCCGCTGTTGCTGGTCATTGCCGTCGCTGTCTGCGGTCTGTTGGCGTTGCTCGATCTGGTCTTTCTGGCTCCACGGCGGCGGGCGGCGATCGCCAGCTACCAGGGCAGTGTCGCGCAGCCTGACGTGGCCGTGGTCGAGAAGCTGAACAAGGAGCCCTTGCTGGTCGAGTACGGCAAGTCCTTCTTCCCGGTGCTGTTCATCGTGCTGGTGCTGCGCTCGTTTCTGGTTGAGCCGTTCCAGATTCCATCCGGCTCGATGAAACCGACCCTGGATGTGGGTGATTTCATCCTGGTGAACAAGTTCTCCTACGGGATTCGCCTGCCGGTGATCGACAAGAAGGTGATCCCGGTCGGTGATCCGCAGCGCGGGGATGTCATGGTGTTCCGCTATCCGAGCGATCCGAACGTCAACTACATCAAGCGTGTAGTCGGGCTGCCGGGTGACACGGTGCGCTACACCAGCGACAAGAGGCTGTTCGTCAACGGTGAGTCGGTGGCCGAGCAACTGGTGGGCAACGAGCCGGGCATGCTGGGCAGTGCCGAACTCTATAAAGAGAAGCTGGGCGCCGTCGAGCACCTGATCCGCAAGGAAATGGGCCGTTATCGCGCGCCGCCGGATCACGAGTGGAAAGTACCGGCCGGCCATTACTTCATGATGGGCGACAACCGCGACAACTCCAACGACAGCCGCTACTGGGATGACCCCAACATTCCCAAGGAGCTGCTGGGCATGGTTCCCGACGAGAATATCGTCGGCAAGGCCTTCGCGGTCTGGATGAGCTGGCCTGATCCCAAGTTCAGCCGCATGCCGACCTTTTCGCGTGTCGGCTTGATCAAGTAGCCCAAACGGCGCTGTTGAATACAGCGCCGAATGCTTTTCAGGTACTTGAAGACGATGAGAGTGACTATGCGGTCCGCCGCTTCCCAGAAGGGCCTGTCGTTTGTGGGCTGGTTGCTGGCCCTCGCGCTGGTGGCCTTCGTCAGCAGCACGGCATTCAAGGTGGTTCCGTTTTACCTCGACTATCTGTCGATGAAGAAAATCATCATGTCGGTGGAAACCGACAAGGCGGCGGACGTGACCACCGTCAACGACTTTTACACCCATGTTGCCCGTGGCATGCAGGTCAACAGTATTCAGGATGTGGATTTGAACAAGGCGTTAAACGTAACGGTGGAGGGCAGCCGATTTCTTGCCCATCTGAAATACGAGCAGCGCGTCGCGCTGATCCAGAATATCGATCTGGTGGTGAAATTCGACCACGAATTCAGCGTGGGTAAACCGTGAGCCTGTCCCTGAGCCGTCTCGAGCGCAAGCTCGGCCATACCTTCAAGGACCAGGAGCTGATGCTCCTGGCCCTGACACACCGCAGCTTTGCCGGGCGCAACAACGAGCGCCTGGAGTTCCTGGGCGATGCGATCCTCAACTTCGTGGCTGGCGAGGCGCTGTTCGAGCGTTTTCCCCAGGCCCGCGAAGGTCAGTTGTCGCGTTTGCGCGCACGCCTGGTAAAAGGTGAAACACTGGCCGTACTGGCCCGTGGTTTCGAACTGGGCGACTACCTGCGCCTGGGTTCCGGCGAGCTCAAGAGCGGCGGTTTCCGCCGCGAGTCGATCCTGGCCGACGCCCTGGAGGCCTTGATCGGTGCGATCTACCTGGATGCCGGCATCGAAGTGGCCCGTGAGCGCGTGCTGGCCTGGTTGGCCTCGGAGTTCGACAGCCTGACGCTGGTCGATACCAACAAGGACCCCAAGACCCGCCTGCAGGAGTTCCTGCAATCGCGGGCCTGCGAGCTGCCGCGTTACGAAGTGGTGGATATCCAGGGTGAGCCGCATTGCCGGACCTTCTTCGTCGAGTGCGAAGTCACCCTTTTGAACGAGAAGAGCCGTGGGCAGGGCGTCAGCCGTCGTATTGCCGAACAGGTGGCGGCCGCTTCAGCACTGATCGCCCTGGGCGTGGAGAATGGCAATGACTGATTCAACTGCAACACGCTGCGGCTATGTCGCCATCGTTGGCCGGCCGAACGTGGGCAAGTCCACGCTGCTGAACCACATTCTCGGACAGAAGCTGGCGATCACCTCGCGCAAGCCGCAGACCACCCGCCACAACATGCTCGGGATCAAGACCGAAGGCGAGATCCAGGCGATCTACGTCGACACCCCGGGCATGCACAAGAGCAACGAGAAGGCGCTCAACCGCTACATGAACAAGACCGCCTCGGCGGCCTTGAAAGACGTCGACGTTGTGATCTTCGTCGTCGATCGTACCCGCTGGACCGATGAGGACCAACTGGTCCTGGAGCGTATCCAGTACGTCGAGGGCCCGGTGATCGTTGCCCTGAACAAGACCGACCGGATCGAGGACAAGGCCGAGCTGATGCCGCACCTGAGCTGGTTGCAGGAGCAGTTGCCGAAGGCGCAGATCGTGCCGATCTCCGCGCAGCAGGGGCACAATCTCGATACCCTGGAAGGCCTGATCGCCCAGCATCTGCCAGAGAACGAGCACTTCTTCCCGGAAGACCAGATCACTGACCGCAGCAGCCGTTTCCTCGCCGCCGAACTGGTGCGCGAGAAGATCATGCGTCAACTGGGGGCGGAACTGCCCTACCAGATCACCGTCGAGATCGAGGAGTTCAAGCAGCAGGGCGCCACCTTGCACATCCATGCGCTGATCCTCGTCGAACGCGATGGTCAGAAGAAGATCATCATTGGTGACAAGGGTGAGCGGATCAAGCGCATCGGCAGCGAAGCACGCAAGGACATGGAGCTGCTGTTCGATTCGAAGGTCATGCTCAACCTGTGGGTCAAGGTGAAGGGCGGCTGGTCCGATGACGAGCGTGCCCTGCGTTCGCTGGGCTACGGCGACCTCTAACTCTTCCTGTAGGAGCAGGGCTTGCCCGCGAGACAGGTCCCGCCGACCTGTCTCGCGGGCAACTGATCTCGATTGGCCTCTCCCACAAGTAAAAGCTCCCCCGCGAGGCTTCATGTCCGCCAATCCTCCACCCGGCCAACCGGCCTATGTCCTGCACTCCCGCGCCTACCGCGAAAACAGCGCCCTGGTGGATTTCATCACGCCCCAGGGCCGGCTGCGCGCGGTGCTGCGCAATGCGCGGGGCAAGGCCGGAACCCTGGCGCGGCCGTTCGTGCCGCTGGAGGTCGAGTTCCGGGGGCGTAGCGAACTGAAGAATGTCGGCCGCATGGAGAGCGCCGGGGTTGCCGTGTGGCTGAGCGGCGACGCGCTGTTCAGCGGTCTCTACCTCAACGAGTTGCTGATCCGCCTGCTGCCTGCCGAGGATCCGCACCCGGCACTGTTCGAGCATTACGCCCTGACCCTGCTGGCCCTGGCCGAAGGCCGTCCGCTGGAGCCGCTGCTGCGTTCATTCGAATGGCGGCTGCTGGACGATCTCGGTTATGGCTTTGCCCTGAACGTGGACCTCCATGGCGAGCCACTGGCAGCGGACGGCATGTATCGGCTACAGGTCGACGCCGGTCTGGAACGGGTCTACCTGTTGCAGCCCGGGCTGTTCCAGGGCAGTGAGCTGCTGGCGATGGCCGAGGCTGACTGGAGCGCGGTCGGCGCTCTTTCTGCGGCCAAGCGGCTGATGCGCCAGGCGCTCGCCGTGCATCTGGGTGGCAAGCCGCTGGTCAGTCGCGAGTTATTCCGCAAACCCTGAGCGGGCAGGGCGGCTGCGTGAATTTGATCGATGGAACTGAACGTGCGGGCCTGCGTCCCGTGTATGCTGTGGGGCGAATCTTCCACTCTTCAGGAGCCTTTCCGTGAGCACCAGCACCCGCATCCTTCTCGGCGTGAATATCGACCACGTTGCCACCCTGCGTCAGGCCCGGGGCACCCGCTACCCTGATCCGGTCAAGGCCGCGCTGGACGCCGAGGAAGCCGGAGCCGATGGCATCACCGTGCACCTGCGCGAAGACCGCCGCCATATCCAGGAGCGCGACGTGTTGCTGCTCAAGGATGTGCTGCAAACCCGTATGAACTTCGAGATGGGTGTGACCGAGGAAATGATGGCGTTTGCCGAGCGCATCCGTCCGGCCCACATCTGCCTGGTGCCGGAAACCCGCCAGGAACTGACCACCGAAGGCGGCCTGGACGTGGCCGGTCAGATCGAGCGGATTCGGGCGGCGGTCGAGCGCCTGAGCCGGATTGGCAGCGAGGTGTCGCTGTTCATCGATGCCGACGAGCGGCAGATCGCGGCAGCCAAACAGGTTGGCGCTCCGGCGATTGAACTGCACACCGGGCGTTATGCCGATGCCGAAACCCCGGCCGAGGTGGCCGAGGAGCTGAAGCGTATCGCCGATGGCGTGGCGTTTGGCGTGGGCCAGGGGTTGATCGTCAATGCCGGGCATGGCCTGCACTACCACAACGTCGAGGCGGTGGCGGCGATTGCGGGGATCAACGAGCTGAACATCGGCCATGCGCTGGTGGCTCATGCGCTGTTCGTCGGCTTCAAGGGGGCCGTGGCGGAAATGAAGGCGCTGATCCTGGCGGCTGCGGCCAAGGCCTGACTCAGAGCTGCGACGGCTGCTCGGTCGGCTTGGTCTTGTCCACGCCCGGTATGTGCAGCGCACCTTCGGCGACCTGGCTGCCCTCCAGCTGCGGCTGGGTCACCCAGGTCAGGATGTCGTAGTAGCGGCGGATGTTGGCGACGAAATGCACCGGCTCGCCGCCCCGGGCATAGCCGTAGCGGGTCTTGCGATACCACTGCTTCTGCGAAAGGCGTGGCAGCATCTTTTTCACATCCAGCCACTTGTTCGGGTTCAGCCCTTCGTTTTCGGCGAGCTTGCGCGCGTCGTCGAGGTGACCGCTGCCGACGTTGTAGGCCGCCAGGGCGAACCAGGTGCGATCCGGCTCCTCGATCTTCTCGTCGAGCTGGTCCTTCATGTAGGCCAGGTACTTGGCGCCGCCGATGATGCTCTGCCTGGCATCCAGGCGGTTGGACACGCCCATGGCCTGGGCAGTGCTCTGGGTCAGCATCATCAGGCCGCGCACGCCGGTCTTGGAGGTGACGTCCGGCTGCCACAGCGATTCCTGGTAGCCGATGGCCGCCAGCAGGCGCCAGTCGATCTTTTCTTCCTTGGCCGCGGCCTGGAAGTGCTTCTCGTACTTGGGCAGGCGCTGCTGCAGGTGCTGGGCGAAGGTGTAGGCGCCGACATAGCCGAGGACATCGACGTGCCCGTAGTAGCGGTCCTTCAGGCGTTGCAGGGTGCCGTTCTTCTGCACCTTGTCGAGGTAGGCGTTGACCTCGTTGAGCAGGCTGTTGTCGTCGCCGGGAGCCACGGCCCAGCGCTGGTTGCGGGCATCGCCGAGGTCGAAGGCGACCCTGACGTTGGGGAAGTAGACCTGGTTCATCGCCACTTCGTTGGAATCCACCAGGGTCAGGTCGATCTGCCCCTCGTCGACCATACGCAGCAGGTCGACGACTTCGACCGCGTCGGATTCTTCGTATTCTATTGCGGGATTCTGCTTTTTCAGTTCGGCCAGCTGTTCGGCGTGGGTGCTGCCCTTCAGAACCGTGATGCGTTTGCCGGCCAGGTCCGCAGGCGTGGTGGGGCGTGGCTGGCCATTGCGGTAGATGATCTGCGGGGTGACTTCCAGGTAAGGATGGGAAAAGCGCGCCTGCTGCTGGCGCTCGTCGCTGCCCACCAGGCCGGCGGCCGCCAGGACCGGGCCGTTGGGTTTGCCCAGTTGGCCGAACAGATCGTCGAGGTTGTCGGCCGTTTCGATCTCGAGCTTGACCCCCAGGTCATCGGCAAAGCGTTTGACCAGCTCGTACTCGAAGCCGGTTTCGCCGTTGCGATCCTGGAAATAGGTGGCTGGACTGTTACGGGTGATCACGCGCAGTACGCCATCCTCCTTTACGCGCTCGAGCGTGCTGGGTTTCTCAACACAGGCGCCGAGCATCAGGAAGAGTCCGGTTGCGATGAGCCACTTGGCACAGCGCTGGCGGAAAGCAGTTTGGGAAAACATGTGCGCAGTATACGCAAAGGACCTCGGCCGCCATATCTCGACAGATGGGTGCCGGTCTGCTAGCGAATCCCGGGCAGGGCTGCAGGCCTCTGGAATGGGGCCTCGCGATAGCGCCGAAGAGCAAAAATAACCGTCTTGAATGCCTTTGATGCCTTTTAATAATAAGCAGCGAGGCGTGAATCGACATCCGGCCTGCGCGAGGATGCCGTTTCGGGTGCCGTCGCGGGCGGTTTAGGCTAGAATGCACGGCCTCAAAGCACACCCCCTTCCCGAGGCTGTCCCGAAGATGTTGATCCTGCGCGGTGCTCCTGCCCTTTCCGCCTTTCGCCACGGCAAACTTCTCGAGCAACTGAGCCAGAAAGTTCCGGCTGTCAGTGGCCTGTATGCCGAGTTCGCCCACTTCGCCGAAGTGACCGGCGACCTGACCGGCGACCTGACCGGCGACGAACAGCAAGTGCTGGCCCGTCTTCTGAAATACGGCCCGAGCGTGCCGGTTCAGGAGCCAAGCGGTCGTCTGTTCCTGGTGCTGCCGCGTTTCGGCACCATTTCGCCCTGGTCGAGCAAGGCCAGCGACATCGCCCGCAACTGTGGCCTGGGGAAAATCCAGCGTCTGGAGCGCGGTATCGCCTTCTACGTGGCCGGCCAGTTCAGCGAGGCCGAGGCCGAACTGATCGCCGCCAGCCTGCATGACCGCATGACCCAGATCGTCCTGGGCAGCCTGGAGCAGGCCGCCGGCCTGTTCAGCCATGCCGAGCCGAAGCCGCTGACCGCGGTCGATATCCTCGGTGGCGGCCGCGCCGCGCTGGAGAAGGCCAACGTCGAGCTGGGTCTGGCCCTGGCCGAAGACGAAATCGACTACCTGATGAACGCTTTCACCGGCCTTGCGCGCAACCCGCATGACATCGAACTGATGATGTTCGCCCAGGCCAACTCCGAGCACTGCCGTCACAAGATCTTCAACGCCAGTTGGGATATCGACGGCGAGAGCCAGGAAAAAAGCCTGTTCGGCATGATCAAGAACACCTACCAGATGCACAACGAAGGTGTCCTGTCGGCCTACAAGGACAACGCCTCGGTGATCGTCGGCAACGTCGCCGGCCGTTTCTTCCCGGACCCCGAAACCCGCCAGTACGGTGCGGTGCAGGAGCCGGTGCACATCCTGATGAAGGTCGAGACCCACAACCACCCGACCGCCATCGCGCCGTTCCCTGGCGCCTCCACCGGTTCCGGTGGCGAGATCCGTGACGAAGGTGCCACCGGTCGCGGTGCCAAGCCGAAGGCCGGCCTCACCGGTTTCACCGTCTCCAACCTGCAGATCCCCGGCTTCGAACAGCCTTGGGAAGTGCCGTATGGCAAGCCCGAGCGTATCGTCAACGCCCTCGACATCATGATCGAAGGCCCGCTGGGCGGCGCCGCGTTCAACAACGAGTTCGGCCGTCCGGCCCTGACCGGCTACTTCCGTACCTTCGAGCAGTCCATCAACACCCCCCACGGCGAAGAAGTGCGCGGCTACCACAAGCCGATCATGCTCGCCGGCGGCATGGGCAACATCCGTGCCGAACACGTGCAGAAGGGTGAAATCAGCGTCGGCGCCAAGCTGATCGTGCTCGGCGGCCCGGCGATGCTGATCGGCCTGGGCGGCGGTGCGGCCTCGTCGATGGCCACCGGTACCAGCTCGGCCGACCTGGACTTCGCCTCGGTGCAGCGCGAAAACCCGGAAATGGAGCGTCGTTGCCAGGAAGTGATCGACCGCTGCTGGCAGTTGGGCGACCACAACCCGATCCGCTTCATCCACGACGTGGGTGCTGGCGGTCTGTCCAACGCCTTCCCGGAACTGGTCAACGACGGCGACCGCGGTGGCCGTTTCGAACTGCGCAACGTGCCCAACGACGAGCCGGGCATGGCCCCGCACGAAATCTGGAGCAACGAGTCCCAGGAGCGCTACGTACTGGCGGTCGACGCGGCCGACTTCGAGCGTTTCAAGGCGATCTGCGAGCGTGAGCGTTGTCCGTTCGCGGTGGTCGGCGAGGCCACTGCCGAGCCGCAATTGACCGTCACCGACAGTCACTTCGGCAACAGCCCGGTGGACATGCCGCTCGAAGTGCTGTTGGGCAAGCCACCGCGCATGCACCGTTCGGTCAAGCGCGAAGAGGAATTGGGCGACGATTTCGATCCGAGCAGCCTGGCGCTCGCCGACAGCATCGAGCGCGTCCTGCACCACCCGGCCGTGGCCAGCAAGAGCTTCCTGATCACCATCGGCGACCGCACCATCACCGGCCTGGTCGCCCGTGACCAGATGGTCGGCCCCTGGCAGGTGCCGGTAGCCGACGTGGCCGTCACCGCCACCAGCTTCGACGTCTACACCGGTGAAGCCATGGCCATGGGCGAGCGCACTCCGCTGGCCCTGCTGGATGCCCCGGCGTCCGGTCGCATGGCGATCGGCGAGACCCTGACCAACCTGGCCGCCTCGCGTATCGGCAAGATCTCCGACATCAAGCTGTCGGCCAACTGGATGTCCGCTGCCGGCCATCCGGGTGAAGACGCGCGCCTGTACGACACCGTGAAGGCGGTCGGCATGGAACTGTGCCCTGAGCTGGGCATCACCATTCCGGTGGGCAAGGACTCCATGTCCATGGCCACCCGCTGGAAGGACGACGGCGTCGACAAGAGCGTGACCTCGCCGCTGTCGCTGATCGTGACCGGCTTCGCCCCCGTGACCGACATCCGCAAGACCCTGACGCCGGAACTGCGCATGGACAAGGGCACCACCGACCTGATCCTGATCGACCTGGGTCGTGGCCAGAACCGCATGGGCGCCTCGATTCTCGCCCAGGTGCACGGCAAGCTCGGCAAGCAGGCGCCGGACGTCGATGACGCCGAAGACCTGAAGGCCTTCTTCGCGGTGATCCAGGGCCTCAACGCCGATGGTCACCTGCTGGCCTACCACGACCGTTCCGACGGCGGTCTGCTGGTCAGCGCCGTGGAAATGGCCTTCGCCGGCCACTGCGGCCTGAACCTGACCCTCGATGGCGTCGCGGAAACCGCCGCTGACATCTCGGCCATCCTGTTCAACGAGGAACTGGGGGCGGTGATCCAGGTTCGCCAGGACGCCACCGCCGAAGTGCTGGCGCAGTTCAGCGCTGCCGGCCTGGGCGAGTGCGTCTCGGTGATCGGCCAGCCGTTGAACAACGGTGAGATCAGCATCAGCTTCAACGGCGAAACCGTGTTCAGCGGCGAGCGTCGCCTGCTGCAGCGCCAGTGGGCGGAAACCAGCTACCGCATCCAGCGCCTGCGCGACAACGCCAACTGCGCCGACCAGGAATTCGACGTCCTGCTCGACGAGAGCAACCCGGGCCTGAGCTACAAGACCAGCTACGACGTGAACCAGGACGTCGCTGCGCCGTACATCAAGAAGGGCATCCGCCCACAGGTGGCGGTACTGCGCGAACAGGGCGTCAACGGCCAGGTGGAGATGGCGGCGGCGTTCGACCGTGCCGGTTTCAGCGCCATCGATGTGCACATGAGCGATATCCTCGCCGGTCGCGTCGACCTGAACGCGTTCAAGGGCCTGGTCGCCTGCGGCGGCTTCTCCTACGGTGACGTGCTGGGCGCCGGCGAAGGCTGGGCCAAGTCGGCACTGTTCAACAGCCGTGCCCGCGATGCCTTCCAGGGCTTCTTCGAGCGCAGCGACAGCTTCGCCCTTGGCGTGTGCAACGGTTGCCAGATGATGTCCAACCTGCACGAGCTGATCCCGGGCAGCGAGTTCTGGCCGCACTTCGTGCGCAACCGTTCCGAGCAGTTCGAGGCACGGGTGGCGATGGTGCAGATCCAGGAGTCGAACTCGATCTTCCTGCAAGGCATGGCCGGTTCGCGCATGCCGATCGCGATCGCCCACGGCGAAGGTTATGCCGAGTTCGAAAGCGAGGAAGCGCTGCTGCAGGCCGATCTGTCGGGTTGCGTGGCCATGCGTTATGTCGACAACCACGGCAAGGTCACCGAGACCTATCCGGCCAACCCGAACGGCTCCCCGCGCGGGATCACCGGCCTGACCAGCCGCGACGGTCGCGTCATGATCATGATGCCGCACCCTGAGCGGGTCTTCCGTGCCGTGCAGAACTCCTGGCGTTCGGACGACTGGAGTGAAGATGCACCGTGGATGCGCATGTTCCGTAACGCGCGCGTCTGGGTGAACTGAGCCGGCGATGTACAAGCTCGCCTTCTTCGTTCCACCCAGCCATGTGGAGCAGGTCAAGAGCGCCGTATTCGCCGCCGGTGGCGGACGGATCGGCGCCTATGACCACTGCGCATGGCAGGTGCTGGGCCAGGGCCAGTTCCGCCCGCTGGACGGCAGCCAGCCGTTCCTCGGGCAGACCGGTGTGGTCGAGCAGGTGGACGAGTGGAAGGTCGAGCTGGTCGTCGACGATTCACTGATTGCGGCGGTGGTGCTGGCGCTCAAGCAGAGCCATCCCTACGAAACGCCGGCGTATGAGGTCTGGCGTCTGGCCGACTTCTGAGCGTTGCCCGCAGGGCCTCGCCAACTCCCGCGGCCTGTACGCCGATCAGCAGGTGCCAGGCACCGCCTGTCAACGGGCTGATACCCTTGCAGCCGAGCGCACTCAGTTGGGCCTCGGACAACCTGTCCACATCCTCCAGTTGTACCCGCAGCCGCGTCTGGGCGACACAGTCCAGTGCCAGCACATTCTCCCTGCCTCCCAGCGCGTCCAGCCACTGTTGCAGTTGGTCGGGACTGATGCCGTTCACCTCGACGGCGACTGGGGCGCTGGCTGCCGGGAGGTGCGTGGCGGTATTGGGCAGTGCCAGGCGGATCTCGTCGGCGATGCCGTCGGCCAGCGGGCCGACCACCACTTGCAGGCTGCCGCCCTGGCCGGGGCGGACCACGGCCAGAGCACCCAGCTCCTTCAGTTCGCTGTCCATGGCCTTGTCCCGGTCCCGCAGTTCCAGGCGCAGGCGGGTGGTGCAGGCGCCGACCGTCAGCAGGTTGTCGGCGCCGCCGAGGGCGCGGATGTAGGCTGCGGCCCGCTGGCTGTCGTCCAGTGTCTGGTTGGTCGCCGGATTGGCGATAATCTCGCGTCCCGGGGTCTTGAGGTCGAAACGCCGGATGCAGAAATCGAACACCGCGTAGTAGATCGCCGCGTAGGCCAGGCCAACCGGCAACACCAGCCAGCCATTGGTGGACTTGCCCCAGCCCAGGGCCATGTCGATGGCACCACCGGAAAAGGTGAAGCCGAGATGGATGTCGATCAGGTTGGTGATCGCCATCGACAGCCCGGTCAACAGTGCATGAACCACATAGAGCAGCGGCGCGAGGAACATGAAGGCGAACTCGATGGGTTCGGTCACGCCGGTGAGGAACGAGGTCAGCGCCATCGATAGCAGGATGCCACCCATCAGCTTGCGCCGTTCGGGCAGGGCGTTGCGGTACATCGCCAGGCAGGCGGCGGGCAGGCCGAAGACCATCACCGGGAACATGCCGGTCATGAATTGCCCGGCCCTGGGGTCGCCGGCGAAGTAGCGTGCCAGGTCGCCGGTGACCACTCGGCCGGTGTCCGGGTCGGTGAAGCTGCCGAAGACGAACCACATCATGTTGTTGAGGATGTGGTGCAGGCCGGTGACGATCAGCAGGCGGTTGAACACGCCGAAGATGAACGCGCCAATGCTGCCGCTTTCGACCATCATCAGTCCCAGGCTGTTGATCCCGTGCTGGATCGGCGGCCAGATCAGGCCGAACACCAGCCCCAGGCCGACCGCGGAAAAGCCGGTGACGATCGGTACGAAGCGCCGGCCGCCGAAGAAGGCCAGGTATTCGGGTAGCTTGATGTCCTTGAAGCGGTTGTACAGCGCCCCGCCGAGCAGGCCGCTGATGATTCCCGCAAGCATGCCCATGTTGATACCGGCGTCGATGACCTTCAGCGTGGCCACCAGCACCAGGTAGCCGATGACCCCCGCCAGCCCGGCGGTGCCGTTGTTGTCACGGGCGAAGCCGACGGCAATGCCGATGGCGAAGATCAGGGCCAGGTTGGTGAAGATGGCGTTGCCGGCATCGTGGATGATCGCGATGTCCAGCAGGTCGGTGTCACCCAGGCGCAGCAGCAGGCCGGCGATCGGCAGGATGGCGATGGGCAGCATCAGGGCCCGGCCGAGACGTTGCAGGCCTTCGATAAACAGCTGGTACATGTTGGCTCTCCTTATTGTTGTTATCGGTCCAGTGGCCACTGCTGGTGGCAGGCTTCGCGCACGCTCGCGGCGCTGCCGAGCTGGAGCAGCGACTGACTGATACGGCGGCATTGGGCGGCATCGAGGCTGCGCACCCGCTCCTTGATTTCGCCGATCTGTGGCGGGCTCACCGACAGCTCGGTGACGCCCAGGCCAACCAGTACCGGCGTGGCCAGCGGGTCCGAGGCAAGGGCGCCGCAGACGCCCACCCAGCGTTGGTGCCGTGCGGCCCCGGCGCAGGTGCTGGCGATCAGTTGCAGCACCGCCGGGTGCAGGGCATCGACTCGCGCCGCCAGGCCGGCATGATCACGGTCCATGGCCAGGGTGTATTGCGACAGGTCGTTGGTGCCGATGGAGAGGAAGTCGGCGTGCTCGGCCAGTTGCCCGGCCAGCAGTGCCGCGCAGGGTACTTCGATCATGACGCCCAGTTGCGGGCGCTCGCTGAGGCCCAGTTCGTCGGCCAGGCGCTCCAGGCAGCGGCGAATAGGCAACAGCTCGTCGACCTCGCTGACCATGGGCAGCAGAATTCGGCAGCGTTGCATGGGGCTGACCTGCAGCAGCGCCCGCAGTTGCTGCTCCAGCAGTTCCGGCCGGGCCTGGGCCAGACGGATGCCGCGCAGGCCGAGCACCGGGTTGGCTTCGACGGGCAGCGGCAGGTAGTCGAGTTGCTTGTCGCCACCGACATCGATGGTACGGATGATCACCGGCTTGTCGCCCATGGCGTCGACCACCGCCTGATAGGCATTCAGCTGTTCCCGTTCGTCGGGGGCGGTCTGGCGGTCGACGAAGAGGAACTCGGTGCGCAGCAGGCCGACACCGTCGGCACCACTCTGGTGGGCCTGCTGGGCTTCCTCGGCCGAGGCGACATTGGCTGCCACCTCGATCGACAGACCGTCGCGCGTATGGGCCGGCGAGAGGCTGAGTTCCTGCTGGCGCTGACGGCGCAGTTGATGGTGCTCGCGGGCCATGGCGACGCCGTCGAGGCGAGCCTGGTCGGGCGTCAGTTCGAGGCGGCCGTGATCGGCATCGAGCACCACCTGCTGGCCGGGGGCGACCTCCAGCAGCGGCGCACCCAGGGCGACCAGGCAGGGCAGGCCCTTGGCGCGGGCGAGAATGGCGACATGGGAGGTGGCCCCGCCTTCGGCCATGCACAGCCCGGCGACGTTCTGCCGGCTGATCAGCAGCAGATCGGACGGTGTCAGTTCATGGGCGGCGACGATCGCCCCCGGCGGCAGTTCGTAGTGCCAGGTGTCGCCGAGCAGGATGCGCAGTACCCGCTGGCGCAGGTCGCGCAGGTCATTGGTGCGTTCGGCGAGCAGCGGATTGCCCAGTTGCAGCAGGACCTGGCACTGGCTCTCGATCGCCTGGCTCCAGGCGTGGGTGGCGGCGCGGCCATGGGCAATGGCCTGGTCGGCGATGTCGAGCAGGGCCGGGTCTTCGAGTAGCGCCAGGTGGGCATTGAAGATCGCCTGTTCGGCATGATCCCCGCGCGCCATGGCTTGCTGCAGGGTCGTATGGATTTCCCTGCGCACCTGTTCCAGCGCGCCGGTCAAGGCCTGCCGTTGTTCCTCGACGTCATGCGGGCCGCAGTCGGGTGGCAGCAGGATGGCCTGCAGCCGCGCCAACGGACCGCTGACCAATCCTGGCGCGGCGCATACCCCGTGCAGCACACCGGCCTCGGCGGGCCGAATGGCGATTGGCTGGGGCGGGACGGCGTGGTGGTGGTCTTCGGCCAACGGCGTTTGCAGCACCTGCAACAGGGCCTGTATGGCTGCCTCACGATCCTTGCCCCGGCAACTGACTTGCACCTGTGCCTGTTCCTCGACGCCCAGCCCCATGATGCCGATCAGGCTATCGAGAGAGGCCGACCGATCGCCCAGATGCAGTCGCGCGCTGCAGTCGAAGCCCTGTGCCGTCTGGCGCAGCAGGGCGGCCGGCCGGGCGTGCAGACCGCCACGGTGGGCGACCCGGGCACTGCCGCGGACCTCGTCGTCGCCGTCGTCCGCCATGGCCGTCGACGGCTGGGCCGACTGGCGTGGGACGACCTGCAACACGGGGTCGCCGACCTTGACCGAGTCGAGTGGTCGGGTTCGCAGCTCGTAACGTTCGCCATTGGTCAGCACCAGCGGGCTGACCAGGCTCCTGCTGTGGCGGGCGACCTGGTCCAGGTCGAATCGCAGCAGGGCCTGGCCCGCCTCGACCCGATCCCCTTCACCGACCAGCAGGAGAAAGCCTTCGCCCTGCAGCGCGACGGTATCCAGGCCCAGGTGCAACAACAGCTCGGCGCCATTGTCGGCCCGCAGGGTCAGGGAGTGCCGGGTGCGTGCGACGTGTACGATCACCCCGGCGCAGGGCGCATGCAGGCTGTCGTTGAGCGGGTCGATGGCGATGCCTTCGCCCAGGGCACCACTGGCGAACACGGCATCGTCGATAGCCGGGAGTGGCATTACGGGACCGCTCAGCGGTGCGCCGAGGGTGAGCTCATTATTGTTGTTATGCATGGCACGGTACTCGTCAGTGGGTACGGGTGACTTTGCTCAGGTGACGCGGTTGGTCGGGGTCCATGCCGCGGGCCACGGCCAGTTGCGCGGCCATCACGTAGAAACTCTGGATCGCCAGGATCGGGTCGAGGGCCGGGTGGCGCGCGCAGACCAGGTCCAGGTCACGCTCGGCGATGTCGCTGGGGGCGGCGAGCAGCACCCGCGCACCGCGCTGGCGCATGTCGCTGGCGAGCTTGAGCAGCCCGGCCTGCTCCGCTCCACGGGGGGCGAAGACCAGCAGTGGATAACCGGCCTCGATCAGGGCCATCGGGCCGTGACGGACCTCCGCGCTGCTGAAGGCTTCCGCCTGGATCGCCGAGGTTTCCTTGAATTTCAGCGCGGCTTCCTGGGCGATGGCGAAGCCGGCGCCACGGCCGATCACCATCAGCCGTTCGCTGGCGCGCAACACCTCCAGGGCCGGGCTCCAGTCCTGTGCCGCCGCCTGTTGCAGGCCTTCGGGCAGGGCCCGGCCGGCCTCCAGCAATGCCGGGTCGTATTGCCAGTAACCCAGCAGCCGGGCGCTGGCACTGAGGGTGGCGATGAAACTCTTGGTCGCGGCGACGCTCTGTTCGGGTCCGGCCAGCAACGGGAGGGTGTATTCGCAGGCGGCCTGCAACGGTGAGTCGGGGACGTTCACCATGGCCACGCTCAGGGCCCCGCGGTCGCGCAGCAGGTGCAGGCTGTCGACCAGGTCGGGACTCTGCCCGGACTGGGAAAAGGCGAACACCGCCTGACCGTGGACCTGCAGTGGCGAGTGCCGCAGGGTGACCACCGACATCGGCAGCGAGGCCACCGGCACGCCGGTCTGTTGCATGGTCAGGTAGGCGAAGTAGCTGGCGGCATGGTCGGAGCTGCCGCGGGCGACGGTCATCGCTACCTGGGGCGGCCCCTCGCGCAGACGCGCGCCGATGGCGATCAGTTGGTCATCGAGCCCCTGCAACTGGCGGCTGACCGCCTCATGGGAGGACAGCGCCTCTTCAAGCATTCTGCAAGTCAACGGCTTCTCCTTCGACCATTACCGCGGTCAGTGTCAGTGAGCGATCCAGGCGCACGCAGTCGGCCCAGCTCCCCGGCTGCAGGCGCCCGCGTTCGGTGAGGCCGAGATAGTCGGCGGGAAACTGCGAGAGCCGTTGCGAGGCTTCGGCGATGGGCAGGCCGATCTTCACCAGGTTGCGCAGGGCCTGGTCCATGGTCAGGGTGCTGCCGGCCAGGGTGCCATCGGCCAACCGCACTCCCCCCAGGCACTTGGTCACGGTGTGGCTGCCGAGCCGGTACTCGCCATCGGGCATGCCGGCGGCGGCGGTCGAGTCGGTCACACAGTAGAGGCAGGGGATCGAGCGCAGTGCTACGCGCATCGCCCCCGGGTGCACGTGCAACAGATCGGGGATCAGCTCGGCGTAGCGCGCATGGGCCAGCGCGGCACCGACGATGCCCGGTTCGCGGTGGTGCAGCGGGCTCATGGCGTTGTACAGGTGGGTGAAGCTGCTGGCTCCGGCGGCGAGGGCGGCGACGCCTTCCTCGTAGCTGCCCAGGGTGTGGCCGATCTGCATGCGAATGCCGCGTTGGCTGAGGCTGCGGATCAGGTGTTCGTGGCCGGCGATTTCCGGGGCGATGGTGATCACCCGGATCGGCGCGAGGCGCAGGTATTCATCGACTTCGGCGGCGATCGCGGTGTGGGCGAAATTCGGCTGGGCGCCGAGCTTGCCGGGGTTGATGAACGGGCCTTCGAGGTGCACGCCGAGGATACGTGCCGTGCCTGGCGGGCGTTGTTCGCAACAGGGGCCGAGTTGGGCGAGAATCGCGCCGATCTCTTCGGATGGCGCGGTCATGGTGGTCGCCAGCAGGGCGGTGGTGCCGAAGCGCAGGTGGGTGCGGGCGATGGTCTCGAAGGCATCGCCACCCTGCATGATGTCCCTGCCGCCACCGCCGTGGACATGCAGGTCGATGAAGCCCGGCAGCAGGTAGGGCAGGTCGTTGTCGGCCGGCTCGCAGGGCTCGCCTTCGATGCGCAGCACCCGGCCTTGCCGGTGGATCAGGCGACCGCGAACCCAGCCTTGGGCGGTCAGAATGTTGTCTTCGGACATGGTGGCTTCCCCAGGCTGGCTAGCGTCGCAACTCGGCGACGAAGTCGTAGTAGTCGTTGCGGCAATAGGTGTCGGTCAGTTCGATGGGGGTGTTGTCCTCCAGGTAGCCGACGCGGGTCATCAGCAGCATCGCGGTACCGGGCTCGATGCCGACCAGGGCGGCGAAGTCCGGCGAGGCATTGATCGCGCGGATATGTTGCAGTGCCCGCACCACGGGGCGGCCGATACCGTCCAGGTATTCGTAGAGCGAATCGCCGATCTTCTCCGGTTCGGGGAGCAGCGTGGCGGGCAGGGTGCTCATCTCGATCGCCATCACCGTGTCGTCGGCCTTGCGCAGGCGCTTGAGGCGCGCAACCTCGGCACTGGGCGAGAGGGCCAGGCGGATCAGTTCTTCGTGGCTGGGCAGAGTGATATGGCGTTCCAGCCATTGGGAACCGGGTACGAAGCCTTTGGAACGGAGCATTTCGCTGAAGCTGGAAAGGCGTGACAACGGCTGTTCCAGCCGTGGGGTGATGAAGGTGCCGGAGCCCTGGTTGCGACGGATCAGGCCCTGTTCGAAGAGAACCTCCAGGGCCTTGCGCGAGGTCACCCGGGAAATGCCCAGCAACTCGCTCAGGTTGCGTTCCGAGGGCAGTGCCTGTTCGGCTTTCCATTGGCCGGCATGAATGGCGGCCTCGAGGTTGCGTGCCAGTTGCAGGTACAGCGGTGTCGGTTGGGACTCGTCAGGTCGCAGGGCGAGGATCTTGTCCATGCAGGTTTTCCGATGCGGTTATTGGTGTTCTTGTGCTCGGTAGTGGCATTGAAGGTAATACCACTTGAATACCATGTCAATGCCAGTGGTCTTTCCCGAGCGTAACAAAAAGCCCGGCATGGGAGGCATGCCGGGCTTTTCTCGATTGAGTGGTATCAGGGTGGTTGCACGCAGGCTCAGGGGCGGATTTCCACCAGGGTACCGTCCTTGACCAGGTTCCACACCTCGCGCATGTCGACGTTGCGCATGCCGATGCAGCCGTCGGTCCAGTCCAGGGTATGCAGCCACTGCTCCGGGTAGTCCTCGGAGTCCGGTGTGCCGTGGATCATGATCATGCTGCCGGGGTTGACGCCCTCGCGGCGGGCGCGGGCGGCGTCGCTGATGTTCGGGTAGGAGATGTGCATCGACAGGTTGAACTTCTCGCTGGTCTTGCGCCAGTCGATCCAGTAGAACCCTTCCGGCGTGCGGCGGTCGCCCTCGATCAGCTTGGGGCCCTTGGGGTTGCGGCCCAGGGAGATCCGGTAGGTCTTCAGTGGCTTGCCGTCGTTGATCAGTTGCAACTGGTGGGCGGACTTGAGAACCAGGACTTTTTCGATGGTCCGGCCCTGCAGCGGGTCGGCGGCGGAGGCCTGGGACAGCGTGGCGAACGACAGGCAGAAGACGGCTAACAACCAACGCATTGAAACGATATCCCTGGAAAGGTGGCAGAGCGGCTTATTGTGGGTCGGCCGCCTTCGGCATCATGGGCGGCACGGCTTCGCTGCGTACCGGGAATTCCTGGGTAGGGCGGTCGGCGAAGAAGCATTCTAAGGTACGCCCGACCGTCCTGAAAGCCAGCTCTGACCAGGGGATCTCGTGCTCTTCGAACAGGCGCACTTCCAGGCTCTCGGGGCCGGCGGCGAAGTCCAGGTCGGCCAGTTCGGCGCGATAGAACACATGCACCTGGTTGATGTGCGGCACGTCGATCAGGGTGTAGATCCTCAGGTCGTTCACCCGGGCGCAGGCTTCCTCAAGCGTTTCCCGGCGTGCGGCCTGCTCCACGGTCTCGCCGTTCTCCATGAAACCCGCCGGCAGGGTCCAGTAGCCCAGCCGTGGCTCGATGGCGCGTCGGCACAGCAGCACCTGGCTGCCCCAGACCGGCAGGCAGCCGGCGACGATATTGGGATTCTGGTAATGAATGGTCTGGCAGTGGTCGCAGACAAAGCGCAAGCGCGTGTCGCCTTCGGGGATACGTTGACTGACCGGTTTGCCGCACTGGCTGCAGAACTTCATGGGCTATTCTCTGGAGGATCCGCCTATTTTTGCGTGTGCCGTTGCCTGTCGGCAAGTTGTGCATTCACGAAACAGTTGAGGGGTTGGGCGGTCTGACGGTTTGGTGCATGATGCAGGGTAAGTCAGACATCGAGATCAGCTATGCAGGATGAGCTACTTCGACGTGTAAGAGAGCATACCCCCCGGCCTCTGGAAACGGACCGACGTTTTCCGGAGGCGGCGGTATTGGTGCCGATCACGCGCAGCGAAGAGCCGGAACTGGTATTGACCCTGCGTGCCAGCGGCCTTTCGACCCATGGCGGCGAGGTGGCATTTCCCGGCGGTCGGCGCGATCCGGAAGACCCGGACCTGGTGTTCACCGCCCTGCGCGAGGCCGAGGAGGAGATCGGCCTGGCGCCGGGCCTGGTGGAGATCGTCGGGCCGTTGAGCCCGCTGGTCTCGCTGTACGGTCTCAAGGTCACGCCGTATGTCGGCCTGGTGCCGGACTTCGTCGAGTACCGGGCCAACGATGCCGAGATCGCCGCAGTGTTCAATGTGCCCTTGGCGTTCTTTCGCGAGGACCCGCGCGAGCACACCCACCGCATCGACTACCAGGGCCGCAGCTGCTATGTGCCGAGCTACCGATATGGCGAGTACAAGATCTGGGGGCTGACGGCGATCATGATCGTCGAGCTGGTCAACCTGCTGTATGACACCCGGATCGACCTGTACCAGCCACCGCAGCGCTTCATCAATCACTGAATCCAAGCCATCGTCAGTATGGCGCCGTACCCCGAGCCGTGAGGATTACCGCATGAAATACCGTCTGGGCGACTTTCGCGTCGAAGCCCACCCGCAGAGCTGGGTGGCTCCCAATGCCGTGCTGGTGGGCAAGGTCAGGCTGCAAGAGGGCGCCAGCGTCTGGTTCAACGCCGTATTGCGCGGCGACAACGAACTGATCCTGATCGGCCCCAACAGTAACGTGCAGGACGGCACGGTGATGCACACCGACATGGGCTATCCGCTGACCATCGGGACCGGCGTGACCATCGGCCATAACGCCATGCTGCATGGCTGCACTGTCGGCGACTACAGCCTGATCGGCATCAACGCGGTGATTCTCAACGGCGCGAAGATCGGCAAGCACTGCATCATCGGCGCCAATGCGCTGATCGGCGAGAACAAGGAAATCCCCGACGGCTCGCTGGTCATGGGCTCGCCGGGCAAGGTGGTGCGTGAGCTGACCGAGCAGCAGAAGAAGATGCTCGAAGCCAGCGCGGCCCATTACGTGCACAACGCGCAACGGTATGCCCGGGACCTGCAGGAAGACCAGGCATGAGCACGACCGAACGCCCGGTGGCCTCGCCCTGCGTGAGCATCTGCGCGCTGGACGAGCAGGACATCTGTACCGGCTGTCAGCGCACGGCAGGGGAAATCAGCCGCTGGGGGCGGATGGACAACGCCGAGCGACGCGAGGTGCTGGGGCGCTGTCATGAGCGGGCCAGGGCGGCCGGCGTTCTGTGGACGTTAGCCAGTCCCGCAGTGTCCTGACGGGCGTATTCGCGGGCAAGCCCTGCTCCTACAGGATTTGCGCCAAACGCCAAATCTGCACACGCCCGTCCCTGGGATTTGCGTCAAACGCCAATTCTGTATGCGGCCCGTCCCTGGGATTTGCGCCAAACGCCAATTCTGTATGCGGCCCGTCCCTGGGATTTGCGCCAAACGCCAATTCTGCATGCGGCCCGTCCCTGGGATTTGCGTCAAACGCCAATTCTGTATGCGGCCCGTCCCTGGGATTTGCGTCAAACGCCAATTCTGTATGCGGCCCGTCCCTGGGATTTGCGTCAAACGCCAATTCTGTATGCGGCCCGTCCCTGGGATTTGCGCCAAACGCCAATTCTGTATGCGGCCCGTCCCTTGTAGGAGCAGGGCTTGCCCGCGAATACGCCCGTAAGCCTTGCGCCCAGTCCAGCATTTGCACCGGCGGCAGTGTCCCTGGGCCGGCGACGGCTCCCACACGGTTGTCGCCAGGCGCCGGCTCCTGCAGTACCCTGTGCGGCTATATCGACAGGTAATCCGTCCATTCCATGTTCTTTCTCATCGCCTACATCGCCAGCGTCGTGCTGATCAACTTCGCGTTTTCCAGCGCGCCGCACCTGGACATCATCTGGTCGGCCTGGGGCGGGTTGGTGTTCGTGCTCCGGGACATGGTGCAAACCCGCTTCGGCCATGGTGCGATCGTCGCCATGCTGGTGGCGTTGCTGTTGTCCTACGTCACCTCCGACCCGGCCATTGCCCTGGCCAGTGCCACGGCCTTCGCCGTGTCCGAGTGCATCGACTGGCTGGTGTTCACCATCACCCGGCGCCCTCTGCACGACCGTCTGTGGATCAGTTCGGCCCTGAGCATCCCGCTGGATACCTTCATCTTCTTCGGTCTGATCGATGCCCTGACGCCCGGGGTGATTCTCACCGCGTTGGGCTCCAAGTTCGCCGGGGTCACCGTGGTCTGGCTGGCCATGGCCTGGCGCCAGCGCAAGGCCGTTCATCAGGACGTCCTGAAGGGATAGCCCGAACGGGGCGCAGGCCATACAGGCGAACCGCCGCAGTTCATGTAAAATGCCCGCCTTTCTTCCCAGCAGGTGCCCGGTGAGCGGGTGCCTTCGATGATCCGTTTCCTCGAGGACCTGAAATGACCCGTATCGGAACTCCACTGTCGCCGACCGCGACTCGCGTATTGCTTTGTGGCTGTGGTGAGCTGGGCAAGGAAGTGGTGATCGAGCTGCAACGCCTGGGTGCCGAGGTGATTGCCGTCGATCGCTATGCGAACGCACCGGCCATGCAGGTCGCCCACCGCAGCCACGTGATCAACATGCTCGACGGCGCGGCCCTGCGCGCGGTGATCGAAGCCGAGAAGCCGCACTTCATCGTGCCGGAGATCGAGGCCATCGCCACCGCCACCCTGGTGGAACTGGAGACCGAAGGGTTCACCGTGGTGCCGACCGCCCGTGCCGCACAACTGACCATGAACCGCGAAGGCATCCGTCGCCTGGCCGCCGAAGAGCTGAAGCTGCCGACCTCGCCGTACCACTTCGCCGACACCTTCGAGGACTACACCAAGGCGGTCCAGGACCTCGGCTTCCCCTGCGTGGTCAAGCCGGTGATGAGTTCTTCGGGCAAGGGCCAGAGCCTGCTGCGCAGCGTCGATGACGTGCAGAAGGCCTGGGACTATGCCCAGGAAGGCGGGCGTGCCGGCAAGGGCCGGGTGATCGTCGAGGGCTTCATCGATTTCGACTACGAAATCACCCTGCTGACCGTGCGCCACATTGGCGGCACCACGTTCTGCGCGCCGGTCGGCCACCGTCAGGAGAAGGGCGACTACCAGGAGTCCTGGCAGCCGCAGGCCATGAGCCCGGTGGCGCTGGCCGAGTCGGAGCGGGTCGCCAAGGCGGTCACCGAGGCCCTGGGCGGTCGCGGCATGTTCGGCGTCGAGCTGTTCATCAAGGGCGACCAGGTGTGGTTCAGCGAAGTGTCGCCGCGCCCGCATGACACCGGCATGGTTACCATGATTTCCCAGGATCTGTCACAGTTCGCCCTGCACGCCCGGGCCATTCTCGGCCTGCCGATCCCGCTGATCCGTCAGTTCGGCCCATCGGCCTCGGCCGTGATCCTGGTCGAAGGCCAGTCGACCCAGACCGCTTTCGCCAACCTCGGCGCAGCCCTGAGCGAGCCGGATACCGCCCTGCGCCTGTTCGGCAAGCCGGAAGTCAACGGCCAGCGCCGCATGGGCGTGGCCCTGGCGCGTGACGAGTCGATCGAAGCGGCGCGGGCCAAGGCGACCCGTGCGGCCCAGGCGGTGGTTGTAGAACTCTAAAACCGCGTCGTCCTATTCGCGCACAAGCCCGGCTCCTACAGGTCACCGCCGTACCTGTAGGAGCCGGGCTTCTCGGGACGCCGCACCGCCGCGAACCGCCAACGGCGGCCATACCCCACCGCTATCAGCCGACCTTGTCCAGATCGCTGTAGCGTGTCTCCTTCAGGCGCAGAATGGCAATCAGGCTCAGCACCGCCGCCGCCGACACATACCCGCCGACCCAGCTCAAACCACCCATTGTCACCAGCTTCTGCGCAAAGAACGGCGCGGCCGAGGCCCCGACGATACCGCCCAGGTTATAGGCCGCCGAAGCACCGGTATAACGCACGTGAGTGGGAAAAAGCTCCGGCAGCAGCGCACCCATCGGGGCGAACGTCACCCCCATCAGGAACAGCTCCAGGCTCAGGAACAGTGCGACGCCCCAGGTCGAGCCGTGGCCCAGCAGCGGTTCCATGCTGAAGCCGGACAGCAGTGCCAGCAGCGCACCGACGATCAGCACCGGCTTGCGTCCGAAGCGGTCGCTGGCCCAGGCCGCCAGTGGCGTGGCTGCCGCCATGAACAGCACGGCAAAGCACAGCAGGCCGAGGAAGGTCTCGCGGCTGTAGCCGAGGTTGGCGACACCGTAGCTCAGTGAGAATACCGCCGAGATATAGAACAGCGCGTAACACACCACCATGGCCACCGAGCCCAGCAGTACCGGTACCCAGTAGCGGCTGAACAGCTCGACCAGCGGCATCTTCACCCGTTCGTGACGTGCCACGGCATTGGCGAAGATCGGCGTTTCCTCGAGTTTGAGGCGCACATAGAGGCCGACGATCACCAGCACGGCACTGAGCAGGAACGGGATCCGCCAGCCCCACGAGCGGAACTGCTCGTCGCTGAGGCTCATGGCGAGGATCAGGAATAGGCCGTTGGCCGCGAGGAAGCCGATCGAAGGGCCCAACTGCGGGAACATGCCGAACCAGGCACGTTTGCCCTCGGGGGCGTTCTCGGTCGCCAGCAACGCGGCGCCGCCCCATTCCCCGCCGAGCCCGAGGCCCTGGCCGAAGCGCAGCAGGCACAGCAGCAGCGGTGCCCACGCGCCAATGCTGGAGTAGCCGGGCAGCACGCCGATCAGCGTGGTGCACACGCCCATCAGCAGCAGCGAGGCGACCAGGGTCGACTTGCGCCCGATCCGGTCACCGAAGTGGCCGAACAGGATCGAGCCCAACGGGCGGGCGAGAAAGGCGATGCCGAAGGTCAGGAACGCCGACAGCATCTGTGCGGTACTGTCGGTCTGGGGGAAGAACACCGGTCCGATCACCAGCGCAGCGGCGGTGGCGTAGACATAGAAGTCGTAGAACTCGATGGCGGTACCGATGAAGCTGGCGGTCGCGACCCGGGCAGTGGAGTTCAGCGGTGTGGTCGATGGGGCGTCGAGGGTGGTGCTGGAAGTCATTACGCGGTTCCCTGAAAGTCTTGCTCGTAGGAATTGTTAGTAGTGAACACCCAGGGATAAGGGCTTGTGCCGGGTCGGTCGGGGTTCTGTCCGGCGCCGGGGGAGTTGCAGCGTGCAGGGCCGGAGGGCGGGTTGCGGGTGGGCAGGCGGTCCGGTGAGGCTGGGTAAGCCGATTCGATTATAGGAAGCCGCCCATGCATCGAACAAGAGCACCGCTCACCCGTGTAGCACCCGCTCCTGCAGGAGCCGGCTTGCTGGCGAGGGCGTTCTCGCCGGCACCATGGGCAGACAGGGCTGAATGCCCATAAGTGAAGGTGCTGCTTCGTCAGGGAGACGGAGGCGTGGGGGCTGCGCTGGTATGCCAGGCCAGCACCCGGCTGACCCTGTTGTCCTCGGTTTCGAGGATCTCCAGGCGATAACGGCCGATCTTCAGGCAGACCGCGCTCTCCGGGATGGTCTCCAGGGCTTCGGTGACCAGCCCGTTGAGGGTCTTGGGGCCGTCGCAGGGCAGGTGCCAGCCCAGGCTCTTGTTCAGCTCGCGGATCGAGGCGGCACCTTCGATCACCAGTCGGCCATCGGCCTGGGGGTGGATGTGCGGGTTGTCGAGGCTGTGCTCGTTTTCGAATTCGCCGACGATCTCTTCGAGAATGTCTTCCAGGGTGACGATGCCCAGCACTTCGCCATATTCGTCCACGACCATGCCCAGGCGCCGCTGCTGCTTGTGGAAATTCAGCAACTGCAATTGCAGCGGGGTGCTTTCCGGAACGAAGTAGGGCTCATGGCAGGCGCTCAGCAGGGCGGACAGGGTCAGGCTGGCATCGGGCAGCAGATGGCGGACCTGGCGGGTGTTGAGCACCGCTTCGACCTGGTTGATATCACTGTGGAACACCGGCAGGCGGGTGCGCTTGTTGTTGCGCAACTGCACGATGATGTCTTCGATCGGGTCGTCCAGGTTGATCCCGTCCACTTCGCTGCGCGGCACCAGGATGTCATTGACCGTGATGTTGTCCAGCGCGTGAATCCCGGACAGCAACTGTGGCCGGGTCGAATGTTCCTTGCCGGGCTCCTCCAGGTCGACCGGCGGCATGTCCTCGTCGCTCTGCCTGACCGCGCCGGCCTTGCTGATGAAGGGCTTGAGCAGCAGGCGGGCGCTGCCGTTCAGCAACCAGGCCGCGGGATAGACGATCTTCAGGGGAATGCCGAGCAGGGCATTGCCGACCGCGAGCATGGCTTCGGGGTAGCGGGCGGCGAGCAGGCGCGGCAGGTAATCGGCCAGCACGAGCAGGGCAACGGTACTGCCCAGGCAGGCCAGCCAGGGGCCGTGGTTGCCCCAGAGCAGCAGCGAGAGCAGGGTGGCGATGATCACCACGACGATGCGGCACAGGGTGTTGCAGAGGATCAGGCTTTCACGCGGGAAGCTCAGGCGGGCGGCTGGCCTGTCCCCGGCGCGGGAGGCCGGACGCTGGGCCGTGAGCAGATGCTGGGCGACCTCGATGGCGGTGAACAGCGCCGACCACAGGATCAGCAGGGCCAATACGGCGAGCATCGGCCCGGCGGGCAGGTTGTCCATGTTCTCGGCCCGTCAGATGTGCAGGATGTATTCGCGAACCAGCTTGCTGCCGAAATAGGCCAGCATCAGCAGGCAGAAGCCGGCCAGGGTCCAGCGGATTGCCTTGTGCCCGCGCCAGCCGAGGCGGTTGCGCCCCCACAGCAGTACGCTGAACACCACCCAGGCCAGGCAGGCCAGCAGGGTCTTGTGCACCAGGTGCTGGGCGAACAGGTTCTCGACGAACAGCCAGCCGGAGATCAGCGACAGTGACAGCAGGGTCCAGCCGGCCCAGAGGAAACCGAACAGCAGGCTTTCCATGGTCTGCAGCGGCGGGAAGTTGCGGATCAGGCCCGAGGGGTGCTTGTTCTTCAACTGGTGGTCCTGCAACAGCAGCAGCAAGGACTGGAACACCGCGATGGTGAACATGCCGTAGGCGAGGATCGACAGCAGGATGTGCGCGAGGATGCCCGGCTCCTCGTCGATGATCTGTACCGTGCCCGATGGCGCGAACTGCGCGAGCAATACGGTCAGCAGTCCCAGCGGGAACAGCAGGAGCAGCAGGTTCTCCACGGGAATCCGCAGGCAGGCGACCAGGGTCAGGGCAATCACCGCGACGGCGATCAGGCTGGCGGCATTGAAGAAATCCAGGCCCAGGCCGACCGGGGTCGCCAGGTGGGCGCACAAGGCGATGGCGTGGGCCAGTACGGCGAAGGCGCCGAGCCCGACCAGCAGGCGCTTGTCGGCCTTGGCGCGCTGGCGCAGACGCGCGCCTTGATAGAGGGCCGCGGCGGCATACAGGCAAGCTGCGGCAATGCTGGTCAGAAAACTGGGTGACAGAGGAGACATAAGTCCTGTGAAGCAAGCCCGAAAGGGGCTGAGTTTGGCATATAACCGCCAGTCCACGAAAGACCGTGGCGCTAGTGCCGCGCACGCAGTCTCGTTATAATTCGCGATCTGCCCACGCTGCAGGCTCGCCAGGCGCATTTTTCCGTTCGCCGGCGGCCCATTACCTCAGTGGCTTCAAAGGATCGCGCATGTTTGAAAACCTGACCGACCGTCTCTCGCAGACGCTGCGCCATGTCACCGGCAAGGCCAAGCTGACCGAGGACAATATCAAAGACACCCTGCGTGAAGTGCGCATGGCGTTGCTCGAAGCCGACGTCGCCCTGCCGGTGGTGAAGGACTTCGTCAATTCGGTCAAGGAGCGCGCGGTCGGTACCGAAGTCTCGCGCAGCCTGACGCCGGGCCAGGCGTTCGTGAAGATCGTCCAGGCCGAACTCGAAAGCCTGATGGGCGCGGCCAACGAGGACCTGAACCTCGCCGCCGTGCCGCCTGCGGTCATCCTGATGGCCGGTTTGCAGGGCGCGGGCAAGACCACCACCGCCGGCAAGCTGGCGCGCTTCCTCAAAGAGCGCAAGAAGAAAAGCGTGATGGTGGTGTCGGCGGACGTCTACCGCCCGGCCGCGATCAAGCAGCTGGAAACCCTGGCCAACGATATCGGCGTGACCTTTTTCCCGTCCGACATCAGCCAGAAGCCGGTGGCCATCGCCGAAGCGGCTATCCGGGAAGCGCGGCTGAAGTTCATCGACGTGGTGATCGTCGACACCGCCGGCCGCCTGCACGTCGACGCCGAGATGATGGTCGAGATCCAGCAGTTGCACGCGGCCATCAAACCGGTGGAGACCCTGTTCGTCGTCGACGCCATGACCGGCCAGGACGCGGCCAATACGGCCAAGGCCTTCGGCGATGCGCTGCCGCTGACCGGCGTGGTCCTGACCAAGGTCGACGGTGATGCCCGTGGCGGTGCCGCGCTGTCGGTTCGCGCCATTACCGGCAAGCCGATCAAGTTCATCGGTATGGGTGAAAAGAGCGAAGCGCTCGATCCCTTCCACCCGGACCGGATCGCGTCGCGAATCCTCGGCATGGGCGACGTGCTCAGCCTGATCGAGCAGGCCGAACAGACCCTCGACAAGGAAAAGGCCGACAAGCTGGCCAAGAAACTGAAGAAGGGCAAGGGCTTCGACCTCGAAGACTTCCGCGATCAGTTGCAACAGATGAAGAACATGGGCGGCCTCGGCGGCCTGATGGACAAGCTGCCGAACATCGGCGGCGTGAACCTGGCGCAGATGGGCAACGCCCAGAATGCGGCGGAGAAGCAATTCAAGCAGATGGAAGCCATCATCAATTCCATGACCCCGGCCGAGCGCCGCGATCCCGAGCTGATCAGCGGCTCGCGCAAGCGCCGGATCGCGTTGGGTTCCGGCACCCAGGTGCAGGACATCGGCCGCTTGATCAAGCAGCACAAGCAGATGCAGAAGATGATGAAGAAATTCACCGCCAAGGGCGGCATGGCCAAGATGATGCGCGGTCTTGGTGGCATGCTGCCGGGTGGTGGCATACCGAAAATGTAAGGAATCTGCGCCGGCCGTCGTGTCGGCGTTGCCCCGCAGGGATGCGGGGAACTCCAGCAAACCCGCATTGGCGGGGGCTGATCCGCCGTTCATCGCAACGGCTTCATGGCAGGTCTCTATTGCACGGCGCTGGACGCCGGAAAAAGGCATTGGCAAAAGTCCGGATATTCCTTAGAATATGCGGCCTTTCGGGCACCCATGCCCGCTGTGCATTTAGATTTGCAGCACCGACTACAGGAACGATGTTCACATGCTAACAATCCGTCTTGCCCTTGGCGGCTCCAAGAAGCGCCCGTTTTACCACCTGACCGTCACCGACAGCCGCAACGCTCGTGACGGTTCGCACAAAGAACAAGTGGGTTTCTTCAACCCGATTGCTCGCGGCCAGGAAGTTCGTCTGTCCGTGAACCAGGAGCGCGTCAACTACTGGTTGAGCGTTGGTGCACAACCTTCTGAGCGTGTTGCTCAGTTGCTGAAGGAAAACGCCAAGGCTGCGGCCTGAGCGATATGAACGCGACGCCTGCTTCTACCGATGATCTGATCGTTATCGGCAAGATCTACTCTGTTCATGGCGTTCGCGGCGAAGTAAAGGTTTATTCCTTTACGGATCCGATCAAGAACCTGTTGAACTACAAGACCTGGACGCTCAAGCGCGAGGGCAGTGTGAAACAGGTGGAGCTGGTCAGTGGACGCGGGAACGAAAAGTTCCTGGTCGCGAAGCTCAAGGGTCTCGATGATCGTGAAGAAGCCCGTCTTCTGGCCGGTTATGAGATCTGCGTGCCAAGCAGCCTGTTCCCTGAGCTGACCGACGGCGAGTACTACTGGTACCAGCTGGAAGGTCTCAAGGTCATCGACACCCTCGGGCAACTGCTCGGGAAGATCGATCACCTGCTCGAAACCGGCTCGAATGATGTCATGGTGGTCAAGCCTTGTCCGGGCAGCCTGGATGATCGCGAACGCCTGTTGCCGTATACCGAGCAATGCGTGTTGGCTGTCGACCTTGCCGCTGGCGAGATGAAGGTGGATTGGGACGCGGACTTCTAAGCAATGGCGAGCCTGCGCGTAGAAGTGATTACGCTGTTTCCCGAGATGTTTTCCGCCATCAGCGACTACGGCATCAGCAGTCGTGCGGTGAAACAGGGGTTGTTGCAACTGACCTGTTGGAACCCGCGGGACTATACGACGGATCGACATCACACTGTGGATGATCGCCCATTTGGCGGTGGTCCGGGCATGGTGATGAAGATCAAGCCTCTCGAGGATGCCCTGGTTCAGGCCAAGGCGGCAGCGGGGGAGGCGGCGAAGGTGATCTACCTGTCGCCCCAGGGCCGGCAGCTGAATCAGTTGGCGGTTCGCGACCTGGCGAAAGAGGATGCCTTGATCCTCATTGCTGGTCGTTATGAAGGCATCGACGAGCGTTTCATTGAGGCGCATGTCGATGAAGAGTGGTCGATTGGGGACTATGTCCTGTCCGGTGGCGAGCTGCCGGCGATGGTCCTGATAGATGCGGTTACACGACTGCTGCCCGGAGCTTTAGGGCATGCGGACTCCGCGGAGGAGGATTCCTTCACGGATGGTTTGCTGGATTGCCCGCACTACACCCGTCCGGAGGTGTATGCGGATCAGCGTGTTCCCGACGTGTTGCTCAGTGGCAACCACGCACATATCCGGCGTTGGCGTCTGAAGCAGTCCCTTGGCAGGACCTCGGAACGACGCGCCGATCTTCTGGAAAGACGCTCGCTTTCTGGAGAAGAGAAGAAGCTGCTCGAGGAATACATCCGCGAGCGGGACGATAGTTAACAACGTATCGATGGTAGATCCGACGATTTACCTTAGGAGCACAGCATGACCAACAAAATCATTCTGCAACTCGAAGCCGAGCAGATGACCAAAGAGATCCCAGCCTTTGCCCCGGGCGACACCATTGTCGTTCAGGTGAAAGTGAAGGAAGGCGATCGTTCGCGTCTGCAGGCCTTCGAAGGCGTGGTAATTGCCAAGCGTAACCGCGGTGTGAACAGCGCGTTCACCGTACGTAAAATCTCCAACGGTGTTGGCGTAGAGCGTACCTTCCAGACCTACAGCCCGCAAATCGACAGCATGGCTGTCAAGCGTCGCGGTGACGTACGTAAAGCCAAGCTGTACTACCTGCGCGACCTGTCGGGTAAAGCAGCTCGCATCAAGGAAAAACTGGCCTGAGTCCAGCTTCCGATGCAGAAAAAAGCAGCCTACGGGCTGCTTTTTTGTTGCCTGGATTTTTATCCTTGGGCACTCTGACTTCGTTTGCCGTGTCACGCGTTTCGAGTCTTTATGCCAGCCATCGATCACCCTCTCATCGACCAGTTTCTCGACGCCCTGTGGTTGGAAAAAGGTCTCTCGGACAATACCCGCGATGCCTATCGGAGCGATCTGGCGCTGTTCAATGGCTGGCTGCAGGAAAAGGGCCTGGAACTGGCCAGTGCCGGGCGGGAACTGATCCTCGACCACCTGTCCTGGCGCGTGGAACAGGCCTACAAGCCACGCTCCACGGCGCGTTTTCTCTCCGGTGCGCGTGGCTTCTACCGCTACCTGCTGCGGGAAAAGCTGATTGCCGTCGACCCGACTCTGCTGGTCGAGATGCCGCAGTTGGGCAGGCCGCTGCCCAAATCCCTGTCGGAAGCCGACGTCGAGGCCCTGCTCAACGCCCCGGATCTGAGCGAAGCCATCGGCCAGCGCGACCGCGCCATGCTCGAGGTGCTGTACGCCTGCGGTCTGCGGGTGACCGAACTGGTCAGCCTGACGCTGGAGCAGGTCAACCTGCGCCAGGGCGTGCTGCGGGTGATGGGCAAGGGCAGCAAGGAGCGCCTGGTGCCGATGGGTGAGGAGGCGATCGTCTGGGTCGAGCGCTACCTGCGCGATGCCCGTGGCGAACTGCTCGGCGGGCGACCCAGCGACGTGCTGTTTCCCAGCCAGCGTGGCGAACAGATGACCCGCCAGACCTTCTGGCATCGGATCAAGCACCAGGCCCAGGTCGCCGGGATCAGCAAGTCGTTGTCGCCGCATACTCTGCGGCACGCCTTTGCCACCCACCTGCTCAACCATGGTGCGGACCTGCGGGTGGTACAGATGCTGCTCGGCCACAGCGACCTGTCGACGACCCAGATCTACACCCATGTCGCCCGTGCCCGCCTGCAGGACATGCATGCCAGGCATCACCCGCGCGGTTGATCCATACGGGCTTCGGCCCGGCCGGGCTTATGTGTTAGGCTCTAGCGGTTTGCTATGCGGGCGCTTGCAGTCGCTCCGTTTCAGAATGGACAGACCAGTCTGGCCCCGTGCCCGCTATCAGGAGTTCCCATGCGCTTGATCCAGATTTTCGCCGCCGCCGCCCTGGCGTTGGCCAGTACCTTCGCCCTGGCCGACGACGCGGCCGAACAGGCGATCCGCAAGAGCCTCGGCAGCCTCCAACTGGAGACCCCGGTGGAGAGCATCACTGCCAGCCCGTTGAGTGGCCTCTATGAAGTCAAGCTCAAGGGCAGCCGTGTGTTGTACGCGAGTGCCGACGGCCAGTTCGTCATGCAGGGCTACCTGTTCCAGCTCAAGGATGGCAAGCCGGTCAACCTGACCGAGAAGACCGAGCGCCTTGGGATTTCGAAGCTGATCAACGGTATTCCGGTGGCGGAAACCGTGGTCTATCCAGCCATCGGCGAAACCAAGTCGCACATCACCGTGTTCACCGACACCACCTGCCCTTATTGCCACAAGCTGCACGCCGAAGTGCCGGCGTTGAACAAGATGGGCATCGAGGTCCGCTACGTGGCGTTCCCGCGCCAAGGGCTGGGTTCGCCGGGTGACCAGCAGTTGCAGGCGGTCTGGTGCTCGACCGACAAGCGCGCGGCGATGGACAAGATGGTCGAAGGCGAGGAAATCAAGGCGGCCAAATGCACCAACCCGGTTTCCCGGCAGTTCGCCCTGGGCCAGTCGATCGGTGTCAATGGTACACCGGCCATCGTTTTGGCCGACGGTCAGGTAATTCCAGGCTATCAGCCGGCCGCACAAGTCGCCAAACTGGCGCTGGCAGCCAAGTAATTCGGTCTCGTCGCAGTCTGTCTTCAGACGAGCACGACCGCGAGCCTCTGGCCCGCCGGTCTCAAACAGCAGGCCGCTGGTGGATCAGCGGCTGTTTTTCACGGCCGACCTCGTGTCGGCCGTTTCATGGGGAGTCAAGAGTGAAACCGGTCAAAGTAGGCATCTGTGGGTTAGGTACCGTCGGTGGCGGCACCTTCAACGTACTTCAGCGTAACGCCGAGGAAATTGCTCGTCGTGCCGGGCGTGGGATCGAAGTGGCACAAATTGCCATTCGCACGCCAAAGCCTCAGTTCCAAACGACCGGTATTGCGATTACCAACGATGTCTTCGAAGTGGCCACGAACCCTGAGATCGACGTCGTCGTAGAGCTGATGGGCGGCTATACCGTTGCCCGTGAGCTGGTACTCAAAGCGATCGAGAACGGCAAGCACGTGGTTACCGCGAACAAGGCGCTGATCGCCGTGCACGGTAACGAAATTTTCGCCAAGGCCCGTGAGAACGGCGTGATCGTGGCCTTCGAGGCCGCGGTGGCGGGCGGCATCCCGGTGATCAAGGCGATCCGCGAAGGCCTGTCGGCCAACCGGATCAACTGGGTGGCCGGTATTATCAACGGTACGGGCAACTTCATCCTCACCGAAATGCGCGAGAAGGGGCGTACCTTCGAGGATGTGCTGGCCGAGGCCCAGGCCCTGGGCTACGCCGAGGCCGATCCGACCTTCGACGTCGAGGGTATCGATGCCGCGCACAAGCTGACCATCCTGGCCTCCATCGCCTTCGGTATCCCGCTGCAATTCGACAAGGCCTATACCGAGGGCATCACCAAGCTGACCACCGCCGACGTGAACTACGCCGAAGCGCTGGGCTATCGCATCAAGCACCTGGGTGTGGCGCGCAGCACCGCCGCGGGTATCGAGCTGCGGGTTCACCCGACGCTGATCCCGGCCGATCGCCTGATCGCCAACGTCAACGGCGTGATGAACGCGGTCATGGTCAATGGCGATGCCGCCGGTTCCACCCTGTTCTACGGCGCTGGCGCCGGCATGGAACCGACGGCTTCGTCGGTGATCGCCGACCTGGTCGACGTGGTGCGAGCCATGACCTCGGATCCGGAGAATCGCGTACCGCACCTGGCCTTCCAGCCGGACTCGCTGTCGGCTCACCCGATCCTGCCCATTGACGCTTGCGAGAGTGCCTACTACCTGCGTATCCAGGCCAAGGACCATCCAGGCGTACTGGCCCAGGTGGCGAGCATCCTGTCGGAACGCGGGATCAACATCGAGTCGATCATGCAGAAGGAAGTCGAGGAGCAGGACGGCCTGGTGCCGATGATCCTGCTGACCCATCGCGTGGTGGAACAACGCATCAACGACGCCATCGCAGCGCTGGAGGCCCTGCAGGGCGTGGTCGGCCCTGTCGTGCGGATCCGCGTCGAGCATTTGAACTGAGTTGGCATCGCCGACTGGAGAGGAATTTTTCATGCGTTACATCAGTACCCGCGGCCAGGCACCCGCGCTGAACTTCGAAGACGTGCTGCTGGCCGGTCTGGCCAGCGATGGCGGCCTGTACGTGCCGGAGAACCTGCCACGCTTCACCCAGGAGGAAATCGCTTCCTGGGCTGGCCTGCCCTACCACGAACTGGCCTTCCGGGTGATGCGCCCGTTCGTCACTGGCAGCATTCCGGATGCGGACTTCAAGAAGATCCTCGAGGACACCTACGGGGTGTTCGCCCATAACGCCGTGGCGCCGCTGCGCCAACTGAACGGCAACGAGTGGGTGCTCGAACTGTTCCACGGCCCGACGCTGGCCTTCAAGGACTTCGCCCTGCAATTGCTGGGGCGCCTGCTGGACTACGTGTTGGCAAAACGCGGCGAGCGCGTGGTGATCATCGGCGCGACGTCCGGCGATACCGGCTCGGCGGCGATCGAAGGCTGCAAGCACTGCGAAAACGTCGACATCTTCATCCTGCACCCGCACAACCGGGTATCGGAAGTGCAGCGCCGGCAGATGACCACCATCTTCGGTGAGAACATCCACAACATCGCCATCGAAGGCAACTTCGACGACTGCCAGGAGATGGTCAAGAACAGCTTCGCCGACCAGAGCTTCCTCAAGGGCACGCGGCTGGTGGCGGTGAACTCGATCAACTGGGCGCGGATCATGGCCCAGATCGTCTACTACTTCCACGCGGCGCTGCAACTGGGCGGCCCGGCGCGTTCGGTCTCGTTCTCGGTGCCGACCGGCAACTTCGGCGATATCTTCGCCGGCTACCTGGCGCGCAACATGGGGCTGCCGATCAACCAACTGATCGTGGCGACCAACCGCAATGACATCCTGCACCGCTTCATGAGCGGCAACCAGTACGTCAAGGAAACCCTGCATGCCACGCTGTCGCCGTCCATGGACATCATGGTGTCGTCGAACTTCGAGCGCCTGCTGTTCGACCTGCACGGTCGCAATGGTGCGGCCATCGCCGGCCTGATGGACACCTTCAAGCAGGGTGGCGGTTTCAGTGTCGAGCAGGATCGCTGGACCGAGGCGCGCAAGCTGTTCGACTCCCTGGCGGTGGACGATGCGCAAACCTGCGAGACCATTGCCGAAGTCTTTGCCCAGACTGGCGAAGTGCTCGACCCGCACACGGCCATCGGCGTCAAGGCGGCCCGCGAATGCCGCCGCAGCCTGGACACTCCGATGGTGATCCTGGGGACTGCGCATCCGGTCAAGTTCCCTGAGGCAGTTGAGAAAGCGGGTGTAGGAAAAGCGCTTGAACTACCTGCACACCTTTCGGATTTGTTTGAAAGGGAAGAGCGCTGCACGGTTCTGGCCAATGACCTTAAAGTCATGCAGGCCTTTGTCAGCCAGCATGGCAACCGCGGCAAGCCGCTTTGACCGACTAGAAAGGTCACACTTTAGAGCCCGCCCCTTGGCGGGCTTTATCGTTTTTGCATGCCAAACTTTGCCCCCTGTTTTTCATTTCCATCGAATCAAAGGGGGCGGGTACTTCGCCATGGCGTTTCCTGGGAGATCGATCTATTCCATTCTGGCGTGGCTGTCATGGGTGATGCTGGCGAGTCTGCCGGGCGAGCTGATGGCCGCCCAGGGCTTGCCCTTCAATTTGCCCGCGTCGTTCGTCGAACTGCCCCGACTGCCCCTCGGCGCTGATGAACGGCGCTGGCTGGGCAATGACCGGAGGCTGCGGGTGGGCATCTCGGTGGCCGATTATGAACCCATCGATATCACCAGCGACCGCAATCGCTACCAGGGCATCAGTGCCGACTATGTGGCCCTGATCCGCGATCGGCTCGGGGTGCAGGTGGAAGTGCTGGGGTTCGTCGAGCGGGACCAGGCCGTCGAGGCGCTGCTCGAGGGGCAGATCGATGTGCTGACCAGCGCCAACGGCTTCGAACGGGGCTTTCCCGAACTGGCTTTTTCCAGTGAATACATGCCGGATCGCTCGGTGATCGTCAGTCGCAGTGAAACCCCGAACCCCGACGATCTGCGAGGACGCAAGGTACTCCTGCTCGAAGGCTACGCCGATGCCGCGGTGGTGCATGCCACTTATCCCCAGAGCCGGATCATCCTCGCCCCGACCCTCTACAGTGCCCTGGAGGCACTGCTCCAGGGCGAGGTCGACGCCTTCATCGGCAATGAGGTCATCGTCAGGGCCTACAAGACCCTGCGCCCCTACATGGGTTTGCAGATCCGCGGGCAAAGCGCTTTGCCACCGATCGGTTTCGCATTCGCCACGCGCAAGTCGGAGCCTCTGCTCGGCGCCCTGATCCAGCGTGTGCTGGATAGCCTGGACGAAGCGGTACGGCGGGAGATCCTCGCGCGCTGGACCACCGGTTTCGGCTCGGACATCGCCCAGCCGCGGGTCGAGCTGACTGCGGCGGAGCAGGCCTGGATCGACAGCCATCCACGGGTGAGCGTGGCTTCCCAGCAGTACCCGCCTTATATCTACAAGGATGTCCACAACCGTTGGGTCGGTCTCAATGCCGATCTGCTGGCGCGGATCTCGCGGATGACCGGCCTGCAGTTCGTCTTCGACGAGAGTTTCTCCACGGTCCAGACCCTGGAGATGCTCAAGGATGGTCGGGCCCTGATGAACGGCTCGCTGGCTGAAAGCCCCGAGCGCAAGGCCTTCCTGAATTTCACCTATGCGTTTGGCGGCAGTTCCTGGGTATTTGTCGTACCGGTCGATGCGCCCCCGCTGAGCTCGCTCAGCCAACTGGCCGGTCGCGTGCTGGCACTGCCCGAGGAACATGCACTGCAGGCCATGATCCGCCGCGAGTATCCCGATGTGGTGCTGCGTGGAGTCCGGACCCAGGAGGAGGCCAGGGCGCTGGTCGAAAGCGGTGCGGCGGCGGCAACCATCCAGAGCGACACCCTGGCCTATCTGCACCCTCCCGGCAGGCTGAAGGTCGGGCGTAGCGTGGAAGGGCTCTGGTCGGCGGACAGCTTCTCCGTTGCCAAGAGCTCTCCGGAGTTGCTCGGCATCCTCAACAAGTCCCTGGAGGCCTTTCCGGTCGCAGAGCTGCGGGCCTTGCGCATCAAGTGGCTGGGTGCCGTCCCGGTGGCTGCGCCGCCCTCGGTCTGGAAGCGGGTGCCGCGTTGGGCCTATGGGCTGGCTGTTGCCCTGCTGGTGGTGGGCGGGGTCTCGCTCATCTGGAACCGTCGCCTGAATGTCCAGATTCGCCAGCGCCGTCAGGCCGAACGGCAGCTCAGTGACCGGCTGGCGTTCCAGCGCGCATTGCTCGACGGCATTCCCGATCCGATCTTCGTACGGGACCTGCAGGGGCGCCTGATCAGTTGCAATCGTAGCTATGAGCAACGCCTGGCGACGACGCTGGAGCATGTGCGCGGGCGTCGAATCACCGAGGAAGGCCTGCTGCTGCCGGCGGTCGCGCAGGCGCTGCATGACGACTTCCTGTCGTTGCTGGAGAACCAGCAGCCGGTGTTCAGTGACCGGACGCTGGAGTTCCTCAATTGCAGCATCGATGTCTATCTGTGGATGGTGCCGTTCCACTCGGCGGGGGCGCAATTGCAGGGGCTGTTGGGAGGCTGGATCGACATCACCGAGCGAAAGCAGCTCGAGGTGCAACTGACCGAGGCCCGCCGCCAGGCCGAGCGTGCCAGCCAGGCCAAGAGTGCGTTCCTGGCCACCATGAGCCATGAGATACGCACGCCCATGGCGGCGATCATCGGCCTGCTCGAGGTCGAGCGGGAGCAGGCACTGGCCCGTGGGCAAGTGTTCTCGCAGGGGTTGCAGGTAGCCTACCAGTCGGCCCGGGAATTGACCGCGCTGATCGGCGACAGCCTTGACCTGGCCAAGATCGAGGCCGGTGGCATGCGCCTGGTGCCGCAGCCGACCGACTTGAGAAACCTGCTTGAGGGTGTCGTGCAACTGTTCGAGGCGTTGGCCCGGGACAAGGGCGTCGTCCTGAGCCTGGGTATCGATCCGCTGCTGGCGAACCTGTATTGGCTCGATCCGCTGCGTTTGCGGCAGATCCTGCACAATCTGATCGGCAATGCGCTGAAGTTCACCAGCCGGGGATTCGTCCGCGTGCGAGTCTTGCGCTGTGCACAGGTGGCGGGCACCGACCGCCTGCGTATCGATATCGAGGATTCCGGCCGGGGCATCGGCCCCGAGCAGCAGGCGATGCTGTTTTCGCCCTTCGTCCAGGCCCACGGCGATGCCGATGCGGGGCATGAGGGCACCGGCCTGGGGCTGAGCATCTGCAAGCAACTGGTGGAGTTGATGGACGGCTCCATCGAACTTGAGAGCCAGCCGGGGCTGGGCACCCGCGTGCACATCGAGCTGGCGTTCAGGCGCGAAACGCAACCTGTGCTACCCGCACCGTCGAACGGCGCAAGGTGTCGCCTGCCGTGCCTGAACGTGCTGATCATTGATGACCTGTCCGCCAACCGCCTGGTGCTGCAACAGCAGCTCGGCTTTCTCGGGCAGAACGTCGAGGCCTGCCAGACGGCGCAGGCGGCGTTGCAAGCCTGGCAAGGCCGGCATTTCGACCTGGTCATCAGCGATTGCAACATGCCCGGCATGAGCGGCTATCAACTGGCACGGGCCCTGCGCCAGCTGGAGGCCGAGGCGCAACGGCCACCCTGCATGATCGTCGGTTGTACGGCCAATGCCATGAGCGACGAGCGCCAACGCTGCCAGCAGGCGGGCATGAACGACCTGCTGGTCAAGCCGGTTCTTCTTGACGACCTGACCCGGCTGTTGACGCAGATCGTGCCCCGGGAAAGCTCCTTCGACATCCAGACGCTCATCGACATGACCCACGCCGACGCCGGCGTGCTCCAGCACATGCTGCTGGAATTGTGGCGAAACCTGCGCGACGAGCGTGCCGAACTGCAATCGCGGCTTGGCCTGGACGACTGGGACGGCGTGGCGGCCTGCGTGCATCGCCTCAAGGGGATCGCCTGTCTCGTCGATGCGATTGCCCTGGCGCAGGCCTGCGTCGACATGGATCACTGCGTACGCCTGAGGCAGCCCGAGCAGTTGCCCGCGACCGGGCAGGTGCTCAAGGCCGTGATCGACCGGATGATCGCCGACATCGAGCCGAACCTGCAGGAAAAACCGGCACTTTAGGACTTGTCCTATGGGGAACCCCGGGCAGCCTGGCTAAGGTGAAAGGCCGATGCGGATAACCACCGCTTCCACCTGCGGAGATCATCGATGCGTTCGCTCAGGATCCTGATTCTTGAAGACAATCCCTTTCAACTGATGGCCTTGCATCAGATGCTCAATGCCAATGGCGTCTTTGATGTGCTCACTGCCGAAAATGTCGAGAGTGCGCGACAGTCGCTGACCAATCGGGGGCCGGTGGACATTGCCATCTGCGATCTGCAGTTGGAGGAGGGGGATGGTCTGGAACTGATCCGGCATCTGGCGGAAACCCGCGAGGCCCAGGCCCTGATCATTCTCAGCAGCCTTGACACGGAACTGCGCGAGGGCGCTGCCCACATGGCCCGGCAGCAGGGGTTGCATGTGTTGGGCTGCCTGCTCAAGCCTGCCACGGCAGCGATACTCGGTGAACTGCTGGCAACCTATCAACGCCGTTTCGGCCGCCAGCGGCCCGGGCTGCCGTTGGCCCAGGTCTGTGAACTGCTGTCGCTGGACGAGTTGCAGGCGGGGGCCGGGCCTGGCGCGATCCGCAAGTACTGCGAGGCCTTCTTTCAACCGAAGGTCAGTGGCGATGGCCGGGTGCAGGGAGTCGAGGCGCTGGCCCGCTGGCAACACCCGGAGCAGGGCACGCTGCTGCCCGATACCTTCATCCCGGTGCTCGAGTATGCCGGGCTTTCCCAGGCCCTGACCTGGCACATGCTCGAGCAGGCCATCGGGCTGTCGATGGAGGTGTATCTGGGAACCGACCAGTATCTGCCGGTGACGGTGAATATCCCGGGGTTGATGCTGGAACAGGCGGATTTCGCCGGCCAGCTTGGCGAGCTGCTGGCCCGTTTCGAACTGCCCGCCGAGTGCTTGACCCTGGAGGTGATCGACGGCACCGACTGCACCAGCGAGGCGGCCCAGGCCGAAGGCATGTTGCGTTTGCGGATGCTCGGCTGCCAGTTGTCGATCGGTGACTTTGGGGTCGCCGGTGCCGGGCTGCAGAGGTTGCTCGAGTTGCCTTTCTCGGAGTTGAAGATCGCCCCGCGTTTCGTCAGCGGCATGGCCGAGGATTCACGCAGGCGCTCGATCGTCGCCGGGGTGTTGAGCATGGCCAAGGGCATGGGGTTGCGTGCGGTCATCACCGGGGTCGGAACCGACGAGGAATATCGGCTGACCCGGGAACTGGGCGACGTGTTGGTTCAGGGGCGATTCATTGCCGCGCCGATGAGTCGTGCCGAACTGCTGCCCTGGTTGCAATGGGCAGGGCTCGCCAACGTCCCCGAGCGAGAGCGACAACCTGGCTAGAGCTAGGACAACCCCTGTTCCTGCAGATACAGAAACAGCGCGGCATCGTTGGGTAGGCCCAGCTTGCGCATCGCGCTGATTTTCTGGGCACTGACGGTCTGCTTGCTGCGGCACAGGCGTGTGGCGATCTCACCCACCGTGCGGCCCGCCGCCAGCAGACGGGTGACTTCCAGTTCCCGCGGTGAAAGCAGTTCCGGGTCACCCAACCGGTGCGTACCGACCTCCCCGGCCAGGGCCAGGGTCTGGCGCACGGAGTCGGCCACGAACACCTTGCCCTGGCGCACATGCTGGATGGCCATGGGCAATTCATTCGCCAGGCTGGCCTTGCTCAGCAGCCCCATGACCCCCTGATCGAGGATGTAGCGGAACAGTCCGGCATTGTTGAGCATGGTGACGACCACGAGCGGCAGGGCCGGGTAGTTGCGCAGCAGGGCCTCGATCATCCGCAGGCCGTCGTTCTGGTCCGCCGTCGGCATCATGAAGTCGGTGACGAGCGCATCGCAGGGGGTGCTGTCGAGCCGGTCGAAGAGTTCCCCCGGCGTACTCGCTTCGCCAACGACACGTAGTGCGGGTGTTCGTTCGAGGACGGCCCGCAGGCCGATCAGGAATATCGGATGATCATCCGCCAGGACGATCCGTAGTGGCATCTGTGACGACGAGCTCAAGACAACTCTCCGGTGGCGCAGTGGCGATGTGGCTGAAAACTAAGCAAAAAAGAACAGATGTTCTGGCCTGTGTCTGTGAGTAAAGCCGACGCGGCTTGTAGTAAAAGTCTAAAAACCATTGATCTGATTTTAGCCGCGCTTTCCCCGCTGTTTTTTCCTTGTCATCTTTCTGGTTCATGTTCGGTAGACGTCGATCAGTTCGCAGGACCTGGGAGGTCCCGGCGAACTTTCTTCTCCGACTGGCGGTCACTGACTCCAGGCACCTTTGTTTTCGACCTTTAGGCTTTTGACTATTGAGTGGTGATCGAGATGGAAAGTATCAGCCTGTTGCTCAATGAAGCGCTGAGTCCGTATGCCGTAACCCTGACGCCTTCGGGCGGGCACGGCGAGTGCGTGCTGAGCGTGAGGGGCGTTGCCGGACCGGTTCTGGTGGAGCGTGAGGTCAATCAGGCGCAATTGACCGACAAACGCCTGCTGACGGACGTGGTCGATGGCCTGCATCGTGATTTGCGCATTGCCGAAGGGCGCCTGGAGCCCTGCGTGATTGCGGCCCTGCGCCATGCCGCCGAGCATCGGGGCGCGCGCAGCGCCAGCCGGTAGATTTTTTTGGAACCTTCCTTCCGTAGGCGCTGTCAGAATTTATAACGGCAAGGGCAGGCATTGTGCTCCGGTGTTTGTGGCTTGTCGTACTGGTCTTTGTAGGCCACGTTTAGCCCCGAGTCGTCTCCCCACTTCTCGGGGTTTCTTTTGCCCGAAATTCGTCACTGGTCATAGGGAGCCAGGAAAAATCCCCTGGCATCTTCCCGGTATTTTTCCCGCTCGGCCGGCGCCAGCCAGCGTGCATAGAGTTCCACCAGCCTGTCCTGGCGCAGTTCGCGCAGGATCTCGTTGATATGGGGAATCGCCGCGCGACCTTGCGGCGTGTTGGAGCAGGCGATCCGGATGAACTGATAAGTGGCTGTATCCCAGATCGGATAGAACGCCAGGTCGTCTTCGGCGATCTGTTGCTGGCGGGCCTGATAGCGAACCTCCACACCGTAGCCGAGCAGCGCCTTCAGGCGCCCCATGCGTTGCATCTGCAGCAGGCTGCCAAGGGCGTCGTTGCCGTAGTGACGCACCAGGTACTGTTCGTTGGTGTGGGACAGTACATCATCGATCGGATGGCCGTAGCTGCGTTCGGCGATGATCCCCAGTTGCAGGCTGTGGCTGTTCAACAGTGCGGCGAGATCGACCTGGCCCTCGACCAGAAAGGGTTCGATCAGCCCGCGGTCCTTCTGTCGAACCACCAGCCCGTTGCTGGTGGTACCCATGCTGCGAATGGAAAACAGCATTTTCTGCGCCCGTGCCGGCGTCCACAGCAGCGCCGGGTCGCAGGTGAAGGCTGGGCTGTCGAGCATTTGCATGCCCCGTGCCCGGTTGACCCGCAGGATGGTGTGGTCGTACTCCGGCAACCGCTCCATCAGCAGCGGCAGCATCTGGTCCACGGCCCCCTGGCCCTGTTGCGGCCCATCGAAAATGCTCAGGGGCGGCAGGTCCCGCAGCAGCCAGATCAGGGTCTCCCTGGCCTGCGCGCCAGGTGACGGCACTCCGATCAATATCGCCAACAGCGTGGGAACGAGGCGTCGCCACAAGGCACTGGGAGTCATGAGGTGAATACCTTCCTCGGCTTGAAACCAGTCGTTGGTTACCGCGGCACGTCAAATGGCGCCACTTTCACGCAGTCGGGCAATGCCTGTCGCATCGTAGCCAAGGCTGCCCAGCACCTCGGCGTTGTGTTCGCCCAACCGCGGCCCGACCCATTCGCTGGAGCCAGGTGTTTCCGAGAGTTTCGGCACGATGCCGGGCATCTTGAAGTCCCTGCCGTCCGGCAGTTTGGCCTGCAGGAACATTTCCCGGGCGAGGAATTGCGGATCGCCGAACATGTCCTCGGCACTGTAGATGCGGCTGGCGGGGACTTCGGCCGCGGCCAGTACGGCGAGCACCGCGTCCAGCGGCTGGGTGTTGGCCCAGCGGTCGATCACGCCATAGAGTTCGTCACGCCGGCTGTCGCGCCCGTCGTTGCTGGCCAGTTGCGGGTCGTTCGCCAGGTCCTCGCGGCCGATGGCCAGCATGAAGCGCCTGAAGATCGCGTCGCCGTTGGCGCCGATCTGCACATGCCGGCCATCGGCGGTGGTGTGGATCGACGACGGGGTAATACCGGGCATGATGTTGCCGGTGCGTTCGCGGATGAAACCGAATACGTCGAATTCCGGCACCATGCTTTCCATCATCGCGAAGATGGCTTCGTACAGGGCGACATCCACCATCTGTCCCTGGCCGCCGTTCACTTCGCGATGACGCAGGGCCATCAGCGCCCCGATCACGCCCCACAGCGCGGCGATCGAGTCGCCGATGGAAATGCCGGTGCGTACCGGCGGGCGGTCCTCGAAACCGGTGATGTAGCGCAGCCCGCCCATGGATTCGCCGACCGCCCCAAAGCCCGGCTGGTCCTTCATCGGCCCGGTCTGGCCGAACCCGGACAGGCGCACCATGACCAGCCTGGGGTTCAGCGCATGCAGGGTCTCCCAGCCCAGGCCGAGTTTTTCCAGGACGCCGGGACGGAAGTTTTCGATCAGGATGTCGGCTTCGCTCAGCAGTTGCTTGAGAATCGCCAGTGCGTCGGGATTTTTCAGGTTCAGTGTCAGGGATTTCTTGTTGCGCGCCTGGACGAACCACCACAGCGACGTGCCTTCGTACAGCTTGCGCCACTTGCGCAACGGATCGCCGCCGTCCGGCGACTCGACCTTGATCACCTGCGCGCCGAATTCGGCGCAGATCCGCGAGGCGAAAGGGCCGGCGATCAGGGTTCCGAGTTCGATGACTTTCAGGCCCGAGAGAGGTTTGGCGGCGACTGACATGGACGATCCTGTGGGACAAGATAGGGGTTGTAGAGCCTTTTAACATGGCGCGCGTCATCTTCCTAACCATCGACAGTCGTTGATTGACCCGGGTATCGGTTAGACTGGCCACCTTTCCCGTCTTTAGAAGCCCTGTTCATGGCCCAGCCGTCCACGACCTACAAGTTCGAACTCAACCTCACCGACCTGGATCGCAACGTCTACGAGAGCGTCAAGCAGACCATCGCCCGCCACCCTTCGGAAACCGAGGAACGCATGGCGGTACGGCTGCTGGCCTACGCCCTGTGGTACAACGAACTGCTGGCATTTGGTCGCGGTCTGTCAGAGGTAGACGAACCAGCGCTGTGGGAAAAAAGCCTGGATGATCGGGTATTGCACTGGATCGAAGTCGGCCAGCCGGACGCCGAACGCCTGACCTGGTGCTCGCGTCGCACCGAGCGCACCAGCCTGCTGGCCTATGGCAGCCTGCGGGTCTGGGAAGGCAAGGTGGTGCCGGCGGTGAAGAACCTGAAGAACGTCAATATCGCCGCGATCCCCCAGGATGTGCTGGAAACCCTGGCCCAGGACATGCCGCGGGTGATCAAGTGGGACGTGATGATCAGCGACGGCACCGTCTTCGTCACCGACGACCGTGGCCAGCACGAAGTCCAGCTCCAGTGGCTGCTGGGCGAGCGCGGCTGAGTCCGGCCGCCGTTTCAACTCCCGCGTACTGAAAAGAGAAATTCCGCCAGCGTTATGCGTATCGAACCCCGCCCCCTGCCCGCCACCCTGCCGTTTCTCGGTGACCTGCCGCCCCTGCTGACCCGCCTGTACGCCGCGCGGGGCGTCGCTTCCCAGGCCGAACTGGACAAGAGCCTGGCACGGCTGATTCCCTTCCAGCAGCTCAAGGGCATCGAGGCGGCGGTGGACCTGCTGGTGGTGGCGTTGGAGCAGCGCCAGCGGATCCTCATCGTCGGCGACTTCGATGCCGATGGCGCCACCGCCAGCACCGTCGGGGTGCTCGGCCTGCGCCTGCTGGGCGCGGCCCATGTCGACTATCTGGTGCCGAACCGCTTCGACTATGGCTATGGCCTGACCCCGGAAATCGTCGCTGTGGCCCTGCAACGCGAGCCGCAATTGCTGATTACCGTCGACAACGGCATCTCCAGCATCGATGGCGTGCAGGCGGCCAAGGCCGCCGGGCTGAGCGTGCTGGTCACCGACCACCACCTGCCGGGGAGCGAACTGCCGGCGGCCGATGCTATCGTCAACCCGAACCAGCCCGGCTGCGAGTTCCCGAGCAAGGCCCTGGCCGGGGTCGGGGTGATCTTCTACGTGCTGATGGCCCTGCGCGCGCGCCTGCGCAGCCTGGGCTGGTACGACAGCCGGCCGCAGCCGAACATCGGCGAACTGCTCGACCTGGTGGCCCTGGGCAGCGTCGCCGACGTGGTACCGCTGGACGCCAACAACCGCATCCTGGTGCATCAGGGCCTCGAGCGGATTCGTGCCGGCCGCGCCCGGCCGGGGCTCAAGGCGATCCTGCAGGTGGCCAAGCGCGACCCGGCGCGGCTGACCTCCACCGACCTGGGGTTCATCCTCGGCCCGCGCCTGAACGCGGCCGGGCGCCTGGACGACATGAGCCTGGGGATCGAGTGTCTGCTCTGTGAAGATCCGGCCCTGGCCCTGGAAATGGCGACGCAACTCGACGAGATGAACAAGGACCGCAAGTCCATCGAGCAGGGCATGCAGCGCGAGGCCCTGGCCCAGCTCAAGGAACTGCCGGAAGACTCGATGCCATTCGGCCTGTGCCTGTTCGACCCGGACTGGCACCAGGGGGTGATCGGCATTCTCGCCTCGCGGATGAAGGAGCGTTATCACCGCCCGACCATCGCTTTCGCCGATGCCGGTGATGGCATGCTCAAGGGCTCCGGTCGTTCGGTGGCGGGCTTTCATATCCGCGATGCGCTGAGCGTGGTGGCGGCGCAGCATCCGGAGCTGATGAGCAAGTACGGCGGTCACGCCATGGCCGCCGGCCTGAGCCTGCCGCAGGAGAATTTCCCGCTGTTCGCCGAGGCCTTCGATGCCGAGGTGCGTCGTCAGCTCAGCGAGGATGACCTCACCGGACGCCTGCAGACCGACGGTACGCTGGCCCTGGAGGAATTCAACCTGGAACTGGCCCGGGCGCTGCGCAATGCCGGCCCGTGGGGCCAGCACTTTCCCGAGCCGCTGTTCCATGGCGTCTTCCAACTGGTGGAAAAACGCATCGTCGGCGAGCGGCATCTGAAGGTGGTGCTGAGAAGCGAATGCGGTTCGCTGAAGCTCGATGGCATCGCCTTCGGTATCGACCCGGAAGTCTGGGCCAATGCCCGGGTCGACTGGGTCGAACTGGCCTACAAGCTCGATCTCAACGAATTCCGCGGCAAGGAAAGCGTGCAGCTGATGATCGCCCATATCGAGCCGCGCTGAGATTTGCCGCGGCTGAACCCTCCGGTGTCCGTCATTGTCGACTAGGCTCTAAGCACTGTCTGAATGGTCTTGTGACGTTGTCTTCCTTTCTACCCGCCGGGGGGCGGTCATCTACTTCGTTCATGTCACTCGCCGACGTTCTCACAGAACCCTGGAGCCAGCCCACTTGATTTGAGAGGTGCCCCATGAGTCTGCTGCTTGAACCCTATACCCTTCGTCAACTGACCCTGGCGAACCGCATCGCGGTCTCGCCGATGTGCCAATACTCCAGCGTCGATGGCCTGGCCAACGACTGGCATCTGGTTCACCTCGGCAGCCGTGCGGTAGGCGGTGCCGGGCTGGTTTTCACCGAAGCCACGGCGGTGACCGCCGATGGCCGTATCACCGCCCAGGACCTGGGCCTGTGGAACGACGAACAGATCGAACCGTTGCAGCGCATCACCCGCTTCATCGCCGCCCAGGGTTCTGTCGCCGGTATCCAGCTGGCCCATGCCGGACGCAAGGCCAGCACCCACCGGCCATGGCTGGGCAAGCATGGCAGCGTCAAGCCGGAAGAGGGCGGCTGGACACCGGTCGGGCCGTCGCCGATCGCCTTCGACCCGCAGCACACCCAGCCCGTGCAACTCGACGAGGGGCAGATCGCCGAAGTGATCCAGGCGTTCGTCGCGGCGGCCCGGCGTGCCCTGGTCGCCGGTTTCAAGGTGGTCGAGGTGCATGCGGCCCATGGCTACCTGCTGCATCAGTTTCTTTCGCCACTGAGCAATCAGCGTCGTGACCAGTATGGCGGTTCGTTCGACAACCGCATCCGCCTGGTCCTGCAGGTGAGCGAAGCGGTGCGGGCGGTCTGGCCCGAGGAACTGCCGCTGTTCGTCCGCGTATCGGCCACCGACTGGGTGGAGGATGGCTGGAACCCGGATGAAACCGTGGAGCTGGCACGACGCCTGAAGGCGCTGGGTGTCGACCTGATCGACGTGTCCTCGGGAGGCACCGCCGCCAATGCCGAGATTCCCACCGGGCCCGGCTACCAGACCCGCTTCGCGGAACGTGTACGCAAGGAATCCGGTATCGCCACCGGCACGGTCGGCCTGATCACCGAACCGGCCCAGGCCGAACACATCCTGCGGACCTGCCAGGCTGATATCATCCTATTGGCCCGCGAACTGCTGCGCGACCCCTACTGGCCGCTGCACGCCGACGACGACCTGGGCGGACGCAAGGCGGTCTGGCCGGCGCAGTACCAGCGTGCGACCCATCGCGACCAACCCATCCACGAATCGGATCTGCGTGAATAGAAAGGCAATACGGTGTTGATTGAGCGAGACCTGCAGTTGAGCGACCTGGGCCAGTTGGCACTGATCGATCGCAAGGAACTGATCGAACAGTTCTACCGCGTCCAGGCCGGGAGCCTTGAACTGTACGATGAGTATTGCGCCATGACCGGATGGCCGGAGGGCGAGGCGGAGCAGGATGCCGTGATCCTGCGCCGCTGCTTCGACCAGGGCGCCTGGTTCCACGGCGTGTTCGCCGGCCCGACGCTGGTGGCGGCGGCGGTGCTGGACGGCAAGCTCATTGGCAACGACGGACGGCGCCTGCTGCAACTCAAGTTCCTGCACGTCAGCCACGACTATCGTGGCACCGGCCTGGCGACCCGGCTGTTCGCCAAGGCCGCCGCCCAGGCCCGCAGCCAGGGCGGCGATGGCCTGTATGTCTCGGCCACCCCTTCGCGCAATACCGTGGAGTTTTACCTGCGGCGTGGCTGCCGGCTGCTGGAGCGGCCCGATCCTGGCCTATACGCATTGGAACCCGACGATATCCACCTGTATTTCGACGTGCGTTGACGCCGCGCTCCACGTGATGGCGCAAGCAATTTGCGTGATTTTCCTACTTCAAATTCCGAAAAGATCTTAGCCAAAGGCCGATACTTCCTACCCTTAGGCTAAGTCTGAGGCGCTCGGCCCAGGCGGTTCCTGTCCCCTCACAGAAGGAAGGCGTCCATGGCAAAGGAGCGGAGCATCTTCGGTTTCATGCTGTTTCTCTGGCGTTTCAGGGCACCGCCCGCGCCCAGGGTGCACCGGCTCAGCCCGCAGGAGCGGGAGCTGGTGGAACGTTATCGGACGCTTTCTGAATCAGACCGCGACGCGCTGTTCTGCCTGTTGAACCAGATGGGCAGCGTGTCGCGGTTCTGATCGCCGATGAATGATCGTACCCACGCTCGGCGTGGGCACGCAGCCGGTGACGCTCTGCGTCACAAGAGCGGACACCGGCTTCAGCCTATTTCCCCCACCGCCCGCCAGGCCTCGTCGATCGCCGCATGGGCATACGCACTCCACGCCGCATCGGAGTTGGCGATGCTCACCCGGCCGACCGGCTGACGCGCCAGGTTCATCAGCTTTTCGCTTTCGGCGGCGTCGTCGAACAGGCTGTTGGAGAAGTAGGCGTAGCCGTGGGACCAGCGGTTGACGGTGATCGCCAGGATGTCGGTTTCATGGTTGAAACCACCGGGGCCGAGCATACGCTGCAACTGGTCGCGCAGTTGCGTTTCCAGTTGCTCGAAGGTCTGCCCGTAGAGCTTGCCGCGGCCGGCGCGGGCCTGGTCGCGGGCGTTCATGCCGCTGTTGGGGCTGGTGGGCACATAGACCATGTGCAGGCCGATCGGTTGGCTCGGGTCCCTCGGGTGCTCATAGCCGCCCAGGCTCACCGGATAGTCGAGCTTGATCCGGCTGTAGGGCTGGGTGGCGGCGTAGATCTCGTGCACGCCGAGTTTCTGGAACGCCTGCCAGTTGCGGATCACCACCTTGGTGTAAACCAGCGGGAACTTCACGTTCTGGCTCAGGGCATGGGCCTGGGGCTGGGGCAGGTCGCGCAGCAGGTAGGGGATCATCATGTTGTAGCAGGCGAGGATGCAGTGCCTGCCACGTACCTGGCTCAACTGGCCGCCCCGGCTGTAGCCGACATTCACGCCCTTGCCGACGTTGCGCACGCTGATCACGGTGCTGTTCAGGCGCAGTTGGACCGGCGAGCGGGGCTGGTCGAGCCTGGTGTAGTCGAAGGACGCCAGGACGATGTCCTCCATGCCGTGGCCGGGGGCGACGGCCGGAATCAGGCTGCGCACCAGCAGGCGGGCGAGGGAGGCGTTGCCGTCCGGGAAGTGGTAGATGTACGGCTCTTCCATCTCCGCCTTGGCTTCCTCGCTGATGGGCTCCAGGTTCATGGCGCCGAAGCCGGGGAAACCGACGTTGTAGGCGTCGAGCGCCGCCACGGCGTCGATGCTCAGGGCCGAGAAGTCGTTGGTGCGGCTCTGGAAGTACTTCACTGCGGTTCCCGACAGGCCGACATCCTTGAGCAGGAAATCGCGGTAGCTGGTGGCGGCCAGGTGCGCGGCCTTCTCCTTGGCACTCTTGCCCGCCAGGTAGTCGCGGGGCGCCTGGTGCAGCTCGATCAGTGCCTGGCGGTCGGCGGGCGGCAGTGGGAAATCGTTGATGAACGCGTCGATGGGGCGGGCGTTCAACTGCTGCGGGGCGATGTCGTCGGCGACCATCGGTGTCGGGTCGCCGCTCACCAGTTTGTCCTCGCCGAAGTTCTCCCGGTCGAAGAACACCCCGCGTGACAGCCCCAGGCCCGGATAGAACGAACGGTCGAAGGCGGTTTCGAAACGCCTGATATCGACCCCGAGTTTTTTCAGCAGGCCGTTGACCTGCTGGCTGTACAGGTGGTTCGGCGACTGGAAGGCTTCGCTGCCGCCGTAGCCGAGGATCATGCGGCCGCCGGCGGAGAATTCGTTGCGCTTGGCGTGGCCGCCGAAGTCGTCGTGGTTGTCGAGGATCAGGATGCGCGCCTTCGGGTGTTTCTCCCGATAGAACCACGCCGCCGCCAGACCGCTGAGGCCGCCGCCCACTACCACCAGGTCGTACTCGCCGGTCATTGGCAGGTGGTCGGTGTCGAAGACCTTCTTCTCCCAGCCCATCTGGTGGGCCACTTCGAACGCGCCGACATGGCTGCCGCGCAGGCCGGTCAGCGCCGGCGGGTAGTAGCGCCCGTCCGGTGCGGCCTGGAGCAGTTGCAGCGGGGTCATGCCGGCGGCGAGGGTGATGGCGACGCCATTGAGGAAGTCGCGGCGGGTGATGTCCATGTTGAATCCTTGTCTTGTTGTTGTCATGGCCCGGGCAGCGGTCGCCTGCCCGGGCAGTTGCCGTTACCGGCTGATTTTCCAGGCGTCGCCTGCCGGCGCGGTGCCGCGGTCATGGGGCTTGCCCAGCCACAGGTAGAGCAGGCCGAGGCCGATGACGATCGCGGTGGTCAGGACCATGGCGTAGTTGGTGTACCAGGGCGCATCCGGGGTCCGCGGCCAGGCCATGTTGACGATGGCACTGACACCATAGAGCAGGGCGCCGATGTTCACCGGCAGGCCCCAGGCCCCCAGGTTGAACTGGCCACTGGGTTTCCAGCCGCGTGCCCGGGCGAACAGGGCGGCGAGCACGATCATCTGGAAGGCCAGGTAGATACCGATGGCGGCGAAGCTGACGATGGTCGCCACCGCATCCTGCAGGAAGAAGCCCAGGGCGATGATCAGTGCCGGCAGCACGCCGGAGACGAACAGCGCCGGGACCGGCACCTGGGTGGTCGGCGAGAGGCGCTTGAGCAACGGGCTGCCGATCACCATCTCGTCGCGGGCGTAGGCGTATAACAGGCGGCTGGCGGCGGCCTGCAGGCTGATCACACAGGAGATGAACGAGATCATCACCACGCCCATCACCACTTTCGATCCGACGCTGCCGAAGGCGTTGTTGAGGACGGTCGTTACCGGGTCCTTGTCGGTGCCGTTGATCACCGCTTGCATGTCCGGTACGGCGAGGATCAGCGCCAGGCAGGCGAACATCGCCGCGACACCGCCGATGTAGATGGTCATGCGCATGGCCACCGGAATGCGTTTGCTCGGGTTCGGGGTTTCCTCGGCCACGTCGCCGCAGGCTTCGAAGCCGTAATAGAGGAACATGCCGGCCAGGGACGCGGTGAGGAACGCCGGCAGGTAGGAGCCATCGACGCGGATGTCGAAGGTGTTGAACAGCACGCTCAGGGGCTGGTGGCGTTCGAAGACCAGCAGGTAGACGCCGACGACCACCGCGCCGACCAGTTCGCAGAGAAAGCCGAACAGGGCGATGCGCGCCAGGGTCTTGGTGCCGCTGAGGTTGATCAGGGTGGCGAACAGCGTCAGCACCAGGGCGATGACGATGTTGGTGTTATTGCTCGGCTCGAAACCGAGCATGGCCGCCAGGTAAGGGCCGGCACCGACGGCGACGGCGGCGATGGTTACGCACAGGGCGATGGAGTAGATCCAGCCGACCATCCACGCCCAGCGCTTGCCGACCAGGCGCCGGGCCCACGGATAGACGCCGCCGGAGATCGGGAACTGCGAGACCACCTCGCCGAAGATCAGGCACACCAGCAGTTGTCCGCAGCCCACCAGCAGGTAGGCCCAGAACATCGGCGGGCCACCGGCGGCCAGGCACAGGCCGAACAGGGTGTAGACGCCGACCACCGGCGACAGGTAGGTGAAGCCCAGGGCGAAGTTTTCCCACAGGCTCATGCTGCGATTGAAGTTCGAGGTGTAGCCCAGTTGCCGCAGTTGCTCGGCATCGCTGTCGGCGCTGGCGCCGAGATGGGGTTGTGCACTCATGGCGGTATCGCTCCGGAAAAACGGCAAATTCTGGCCGTCCGAAACCGTGGCCGGGCCATGGGGCCCGTCCCGGTTCGATGTTGTCGTGTCGGTTCTGGTTTTCGGGTGGAGCATCCATGGGACCGCTGGGCGGTCCGCCGCCGACAGGCCGGCAGGAAACCGGCCTGTCGGCGAATCCTTCAGTGCTTGAACATCACATGGCGTACGGTGGTGTAGTCCTCCAGGCCGTACATCGACATATCCTTGCCGTAGCCGGACAGTTTCTGCCCGCCATGGGGCATTTCGCTGACCAGCATGAAGTGGGTGTTGACCCAGGTGCAGCCGTACTGCAGGCGTGCCGACAGGCGATGGGCGCGGCCGACATCGGCGGTCCATACCGATGACGCCAGGCCGTAGTCCGAATCGTTGGCCCATTGCAGCACCTGCGCCTCGTCGGTGAAGCGGGTCACCGAGACCACCGGGCCGAACACCTCGCGGCGCACGATCTCGTCGTCCTGCTGGGCGTCCGCCAGCACGGTTGGTTCGAAGAAGAAGCCATTGCCTTCCACCGCCTTGCCACCGGTCACCAGGCGGATGTGCGGCTGGGCGATCGCGCGCTCGACGAAACCGGCGACGCGGTCGCGGTGCTGGGCGGTGATCAGCGGGCCGAGTTCGGTCGACGGATCGTCCTGCAGGCCGTACTGGATGGTGCTCACGGCCGCGCCGAGCTTTTCGACGAACTTCTCGTAGATGCCGGCCTGGGCATACACCCGGCAGGCGGCGGTGCAGTCCTGCCCGGCGTTGTAGAAGCCGAAGGTGCGGATGCCCTCGACGGCGGCATCGATATCGGCGTCATCGAAAATGATCACCGGTGCCTTGCCACCCAGTTCCATGTGCATGCGCTTGACGCTGTCGGCGGTGCTGGAAATGATGTTCGAACCGGTGGCGATCGAGCCGGTCAGCGACACCATGCGCACTTTCGGATGGGTCACCAGCGGGCTGCCGACGCTCGGGCCGCGGCCGAATACCAGGTTCAGCACGCCCGCCGGGAAAATCCCGGCGGCCAGTTCGGCCAGGCGCAGGGCGGTCAGCGGGGTCTGCTCCGACGGCTTGAGCACCACGGTGTTGCCGGCGGCCAGGGCCGGGGCGATTTTCCAGGCGACCATCATCAGCGGGTAGTTCCACGGCGCGATGGAGGCGATCACGCCCACCGGGTCGCGACGGATCATCGAGGTGTGACCCGGCAGGTATTCACCGGCGGCCGAACCGTTCAGGCAGCGGCTGGCGCCGGCGAAGAAGCGGAACACATCGGCAATCGCCGGGATCTCGTCGTTGAGCGCCGCGTTCAGTGGCTTGCCGCAGTTGTCCGACTCCAGCTTCGCCAGTTCCGCGCCGTGGGCCTCGATGGCGTCGGCAAGCTTGAGCAGCAGCAGCGAGCGGTCTTTCGGCGCGGTTTGCGACCAGCTGTCGAAGGCGGCATCGGCGGCGCGTACGGCGGCATCCACCTGGGCCTCGCTGGCCTCCTGGATCTCCACCAGCACACGGCCCAGGGCCGGGTTGAACACGGGTTGGGCCGGGCCTTCGCCGGTGACGAGTTTGCCGTTGATCAGCAGTTTGGTTTGCATATCGATGTCCTCATGACGCATTCACAGGTTCCGATAAACACCGTGTTGTTGACGCGGGTTCCCTGTAGGAGCGGGGCTTGCCCGCGAAGCTTTTAGCGATCTTGCGGACGCATTCGCGGGCAAGCCCTGCTCCTACAGGTTGGGTGTTCATCCTGGTAAAGGGGTTATTTGCCGCTGCCGGCCACGCTTTCACCGCCCCGGGTCAGGTAATAGGCCCCGAGGATCGGCAGCATGGTGACCAGCATCACCAGCATCGCCACCACGTTGGTGACCGGTACGTCCCGTGGCCGGCTGAGCTGGTTGAGCAGCCAGATCGGCAGGGTGCGTTCGTGCCCGGCGGTGAAGGTGGTGACGATGATCTCGTCGAACGACAGGGCGAAGGCCAGCATGCCGCCGGCCAACAGCGCCGAGCCTAGGTTGGGCAGGATGATGTAGCGGAAGGTCTGCCAGCCGTCGGCACCGAGATCCATCGACGCCTCGATCAGGCTGTGGGAGGTGCGCCGCAGCCGGGCGATGACGTTGTTGTAGACGATCACCACGCAGAAGGTCGCGTGACCGACGACGATGGTGAACATCCCCGGCTCGATCCCCAGCGACTTGAAGGTCGCCAGCAGGGCGATGCCGGTGATGATCCCCGGCAGGGCGATCGGCAGGATCAGCATCAGCGAGATACCCTGCTTGCCGAAGAACTCGCGGCGATACAGGGCGGCCGAGGCCAGGGTGCCGAGGACCATGGCGATCAGCGTGGCGATCGCCGCAACCTGCAGCGACAGCTTGATCGCCTCCAGCACGTCCGGCCGCGAGAAGGCCACGCTGAACCACTTCAGGGTCAAGCCCTGGGGCGGGAAACTGAACGCCGCGTCTTCGGTGTTGAAGGCGTACAGGAAGATGATCAGGATCGGGAAGTGCAGGAACACCAGCCCGCCCCAGGCCGCGAGGCGCAGGCCCAGGGAAGCCCGCTCCCCGTGCTTTTCTGACTTAGAGTGCATCGAAGGCCCCCAGGCGTTTGACGATGGACAGGTAGACGGCGATCAGCACGATCGGCACCAGGGTGAAGGCGGCCGCCATGGGCATGTTGCCGATGGCCCCCTGCTGGGCGTAGACCATGCTGCCGACGAAGTAGCCGGGCGGGCCCACCAGTTGCGGCACGATGAAGTCGCCCAGGGTCAGCGAGAAGGTGAAGATCGAGCCGGCGGCGATGCCGGGAATCGACAGCGGCAGGATCACCTGCATGAAGGTCTGGCGCGGCTTCGCCCCGAGGTCGGCGGAAGCCTGCAGCAGCGAGGGCGGCAGACGTTCCAGCGAGGCCTGGATCGGCAGGATCATGAACGGCAGCCAGATGTAGACGAACACCAGGAACCGGCCCAGGTGCGAGGTCGACAGGGTGCTGCCGCCCACCCCGGGAATGCCCAGCACGAACTGCAGCAGCGGCTCCAGGCCCAGGTGCTGGACGAACCACTGGGCGACGCCGCCCTTGGCCAGCAGCAGGGTCCAGGCGTAGGCCTTGACGATGTAGCTGGCCCACATCGGCATCATCACCGCGATGTAGAAGAACGCCTTGGTCTTGCCGCTGGTGTAGCGCGCCATGTAGTAGGCGATCGGGAAGGCGACGATGCCGGCGGCGATCGACACCACCACCGCCATGCACAGGGTGCGCACGATGATGTCGAAGTTCGCCGGATTGAACAGCGCGGCGAAGTTCGCCAGGGTCAGGTCCGGGGTCACCGCCATGGTGAAGTCGTCGAAGGTGTAGAAGCCCTGCCAGAGCAGGGTCAACAGCGAGCCGAGGTAGATCGCGCCGAACCAGATCAGCGGCGGCACCAGCAACAGGGCCAGGTAGACGTTGGGGCGGCGGTAGAGCAGGTTGGAAAACCTGCGCAGGGGGGACGGACCGGCCGTCGTCGGGTTCAGGGCCAGGCTGCTCATGTCACACCTCGCTCGCCAGCTGGATCATGGCTTCGCGCGCCCAGCGGGCGGTGATGCGCTGGCCGGTCTGGTGACGGGCACTGGTGTCCAGCCACTGGGTGTTGGGCTGGCTGATATTGAGGCTCTGGCCGTTGTCCAGTTTCAGTTCGAAGCGCGTGGCGCTGCCCTGGTACTGGATGTCGTGGAGCACGCCGCTGACCTCGACCTCGTTGCCCTGGGCCGGCCCTTCGGCGAAACGCACGTGCTCGGGACGGATCGAGAAGGGCAGGTCGCTGCCACCCAACTGCCGCGCCAGCTCGCCCCGGATCACGTTGGAGGTGCCGACGAACTCGGCGACGAAGGCGGTGGCCGGTTTCATGTAGAGGTTGCGCGGGGTGTCGACCTGCTCGATGCGGCCCTTGTTGAACACTGCCACGCGGTCGGACATCGACAGCGCCTCGGTCTGGTCGTGGGTGACGAAGATGAAGGTGATGCCCAGCTGGCGCTGCAGTTTCTTCAATTCGCTCTGCATCTGTTCGCGCAGCTTGAGGTCCAGTGCGCCGAGGGGCTCGTCGAGCAGCAGCACCCGTGGGCGATTGACCAGGGCCCGGGCCAGGGCCACGCGCTGGCGCTGGCCGCCGGACAGTTGCACCGGCTTGCGCTCGCCGTAGCCGCCCAGGGCAACCATGGCCAGGGCCTCTTCGGCGCGCGCCAGGCGTTCACTCTTGCCGATGCCCTTGACCTTGAGGCCGTAGGCGACGTTGTCGCGCACATTCATGTGGGGGAACAGCGCGTAGTCCTGGAACACGGTGTTCACGTCGCGCTGGTACGGTGGCAGCCCGGCGGCTTCCTCGCCGTGGATGCGGATCGAACCGGCGCTGGGTTGTTCGAAGCCGGCGATCAGGCGCAGGCAGGTGGTCTTGCCCGAGCCGGAAGGGCCGAGCATGGAGAAGAACTCGCCGTCCTGGATATCGATGGAAACCCGGTCAACGGCCTTCACTTCGCCAAATTGACGGGAAACGTGGGTGAACTGGACTGCAAGCGTCATGATGCGGTGCTCCAAGAAGGCACGGGACGCCGCAGCGGCCCGGCCTGGACTTCTGAAAAAGCTCAATCGAATACGAATGCGACAGGAGAGTCTGGCCCCGTCCCTTGTAGGAGCAGGGCTTGCCCGCGAATGGGCCCTCAAGAACGCTAAAAGCTTCGCGGGCAAGCCCGGCTCCTACAGGAGCGCGGGGCACTTGGGGCTGGTCGGTCAGCGGCCGCCCATGATCGCGATGTAGTCCTGGGTCCAGCGGCTGTACGGCACGAACTTGCCGCCCTCGGCCTGCGGGGTCTTCCAGAAGGCGATCTTGTCGAAGGTCTCGAAACCGTTGGTCTTGCAGCCTTCGGCGCCGAGCAGTTCGCTTTCCTTGCACGCCGCGGGCACGGCCGGCAGGGAGCCGAACCAGGCGGCCACGTCACCCTGGACCTTCGGTTGCAGCGACCAGTTCATCCACTTGTAGGCGCAGTTGGGGTGCTTGGCCTCGGCGTGCAGCATGGTGGTATCGGCCCAGCCGGTCACGCCCTCCTTCGGAATGGTCGAGGCCACTGGCTGCTTGTCGGCCTGCAGGCCGTTGACCATGTAGCCCCAGGAGCTGGAAGCGGCGACGCCCTCGTTCTTGAAGTCACTCATCTGCACGGTCGCGTCGTGCCAGTAGCGGTGAATCAGTGGCTGCTGGGCGCGCAGCAGGTCGAGCACGGCCTTGTACTGGGCTTCTGTCAGTTCGTAGGGGTTCTGGATGCCCAGCTCCGGCTTGGCCGACTTGAGGTACAGCGCCGCATCGGCGATGTAGATCGGGCCGTCATAGGCCTGCACGCGCCCCTTGTTCGGCTTGCCGTCCGGCAGGTTCTGCGCTTCGAAGACCACGCCCCAGCTGGTCGGGGCCTGCTTGAACACGTTGGTGTTGTACATCAGCACGTTCGGGCCCCACTGGTAGGGAGTGCCGTAGGTCTGCTTGTTGACCACGTACCACGGGGCATCCTTCAGGCGCGGGTCGAGGTTCTTCCAGTTCGGGATCAGTTCCGGGTTGATCGGCTGCACGCGCTTGCCGACGATCAGGCGCAGCGAGGCATCGCCCGAGGCGGTGACCAGGTCGTAGCCGCCCTTGGCCATCAGGCTGACCATTTCGTCGGAGGTGGCGGCGGTCTTCACACTGACCTTGCAGCCGGTTTCCTTCTCGAAACCGGTGACCCAGTCGTAGGCCTTGTCGCTTTCGCCCCGTTCGATGTAGCCCGGCCAGGCGACGATATCGAGTTGCCCTTCACCGGCGCCGACGGCTTTCAGGGGTTCGGCGGCCTGGAGGCTGGCGCTGGCCAGCATTGCGGTGGTCAGTGCACTGAGCAGTGCGGTCTTGTGCGCGAACATCGGTTTTCCCTCTTCTTTAATTATGGTCGGGGCAGTCGAACGAGTGATGCATGCCGCTGGCGGCTTGTTATTAAGGTAGTGCGTATTACAGAGGCTGGCCGTGACGCGCCATGATGTGGCGCACCACGCTGTAGTCCTGCAACGAATCGCTGGACAGGTCCTTGCCGTAGCCCGAGCGCTTGAGGCCGCCGTGGGGCATCTCGCTGACCAGCAGGAAGTGGCTGTTGATCCAGGTGCAGCCGTATTGCAGGCGCGAGGCGACCTGCAGCGCCTTGTCCAGGTTCTGAGTCCATACCGATGACGCCAGGGCGTATTCCGAATCGTTGGCCCAGTCCACCGCCTGGCTCAGTTCATCGAAGCGGGTCACCGTGACCACCGGGCCGAAGACTTCGCGCTGGACGATCTCGTCGCTCTGCCGGCAGCCGGCCAGCAGCGTCGGCTGATAGTAGAAGCCGGGGCCGGAATGCACCGCCGCACCGGTCACCCGTTCGATATGCGGCTGGCCGAGGGCGCGTTCGACGAAGCTGGCGACGCGGTCGCGCTGGCGGGTGCTGATCAGCGGGCCGATCTCGTTGTCGGTATCGCGTTTGCCGGCAAAGCGCAGGCTGGCCACCGCCGCGCCGAGTTCGGCCACCAGGCGGTCGTGAATCCCGGCCTGGGCGTAGATCCGGCAGGCGGCGGTGCAATCCTGGCCGGCGTTGTAGTAGCCGTAGCTGCGCACGCCCTCGACCACCGCCTGGAGGTCGGCATCATTGCAGACGATCACCGGCGCCTTGCCGCCGAGTTCCAGGTGGGTGCGTTTCACGCTTTTCGCCGCGGCCTGGAGGATTTTCTGCCCGGTGACGATATCGCCGGTCAGCGACACCATGCGCACCTTCGGGTGGCTGACCAGGTGGCTGCCGACGCCTTCGCCGCCGCCGCAGACGATGTTGATCACGCCGGCCGGCAGCAGCTCGGCCAGGGTCGGGGCCAGGGCCAGGATCGACAGCGGCGTGTGCTCGGACGGCTTGAACACCAGGGTGTTGCCGGCGGCCAGTGCCGGGGCGATCTTCCACGCGGCCATCATGATCGGGTAGTTCCACGGCGCGATGGAGGCGACCACGCCGATCGGGTCGCGGCGAACCATGCTGGTATAGCCCGGCAGGTATTCGCCGGACAGTTGCCCGGTCTGGCAGCGCACCGCGCCGGCGAAGAAACGGAACACGTCGACGGTCGCGCTGAGGTCGTCCTGGCGCGCCAGGTGCAGCGGCTTGCCGCAGTTCAGCGATTCGAGGCGGGCCAGCAGCTCGGCGTTTTTCTCCACCGCGTCGGCGATCGCCAGGAGGATGTTCGAGCGTTGCTGCGGGGTGGTCCGCGACCAGCCGGCGAACGCCCGGTGGGCGGCGAGGATCGCGCTTTCGACCTGTTCGCTGCTGGCTTCGGCGATCTGCGTGATGACCTCGCCCGTGGCCGGGTTGAGGATCGGTTCGACGAAACCTTGGCCTGCGACGAGCTCACCATCGATCAGCAATGAGGTGAACAGCGGGGTCGGGTGCGCGCCAGCCATTTTGCGAGTTCTCTTTTCTTTTGTGGCCATGGAGCTTCCCTTGCAGCTGGAGTCCGGCCTTTCTCTATATGGATGGAAAGAGACTAGTGGCCGAACGAGAGGTCGACAAATACTAAATATTGAAAGCAGCGTTCGATTATATCGATGGCTTGCGTCCACCATGGGGTTGTTCGCGAGCCACGGTGAGGAACGGGTCGACCAGCGTCGGCCTGGCCGTGCCACGGCGCCAGGCCAGGCCGACGTCGAGGGTGTGGCTCAGGTCGGCGATCGGCCGGGCCTCGATGATGTCGCCTTCCAGGGACCAGGGCCGGTAGGTCATGTCCGGCTGGATCGACAGGCCGAGCCCGGCCGCCACCAGGCTGCGCACTGCTTCCGTGGAGGCCGTGCGCAGACTGATCCGCGGCTGCAGGCCGGCGCCCCGCCACATGCGCTGGGCGTTGCGGTCCATTTCGTCGACGTTGAGCTGGATCAGCGGCTCGCGGGCCACGTCGGCGAGGTTGATGCTGTCGTGCTCCAGCAACGGATGCTGGGCCGGCAGCCACAGGCGATGCGGCGAGTGGGTCAGGACTTCGGTCTGCAGGGCGTGGCGGTCTTCGAGGTTGGAGAGGATCAGCACGCCGACATCGATCTCGCCACTGACCAGCAGATGCTCGATGTACGGCCGCTCGTCCTCGGTCACGCGGATCTCCACGTTGGGATAGGCGCGCTGGAAGCGGGTGAGCAGGTCGGCCAGGTAGTAGCCGGCCACCAGGCTGGTCACGCCGACCGTCAATTGCCCGCTGACCTGGTCGGTGCTCTGTTGCAGGCTGCGCTTGGCGTTGTCGACGGTAGCCAGGATCAGGTGCGCCTGGCGCAGGAACTGGTGGCCCTGGTGGGTCAGGGTCATGCCCTTGGCGTGGCGGTTGAACAGGCTGACGCCGATTTCCTGTTCCAGTTGCTGGATCGCCAGGGTCAGGGTCGACTGCGAAATGAACACGGCCTGGGCGGCGGCCGAGATCGAGCCGGTTTCGGCCACGGCGATGAAGTGGCGGATCTGACGCAGGGTCATCATGGGGGCGTTACCCTTGCCGGTTTTTCGGTGAGTTGTTTTTATGGAGATGGGCCAGTGTATATCTTTTTAATCGAATGCCTGATCACCGAGTCAGGATTTGCGCAAAAGGACGTGCAACATCTGGAAGCACACTGATCAACCGCTGTCTGAAAGCTCGTTTTACCCTGTGGGTCTATTCGTCGTTTGCGGAGCGTGTCGATGAACACTCGCGGATTGCTCGATCAGTTGCTCAAGTCCGGTCAGGAACTGTTGCAGAACCAGGGGCGAGGCAAGCCGGACGGCGCCTCGGACAAGGGCGCGCTGGGCAGCCTGCTCGGCAGTGGCAAAGGCGGTTCGGCGGGGCTGGGCAGCCTGCTTTCCGGGGCGGGTGGTGGCGCATTGGCGGCTGGGGCCATGGGCCTGCTGCTGGGCAGCAAGAAGGCGCGCAAGGTCGGTGGCACGGTCCTGACCTACGGCGGGCTGGCAGCGCTGGGCGTCCTGGCCTACAAGGCCTATGGCAACTGGCAGGCCCAGCAGGCCAATGCATCGCCGGCAGAGCCGCAGACCCTCGATCGCCTGCCGGCGGTGCAGGTCGAGCAGCACAGCCAGGCCATTCTCCAGGCGCTGGTGGCGGCTGCCAAGGCCGATGGGCATGTCGATGCCCGTGAGCGGGAACTGATCGAAGGTGAGTTCGTCAAGCTGGGCAGCGACCGGGAGTTGCAGCAATGGCTGCATGCCGAACTGAACAAGCCGCTGGACCCGGCGCAGGTCGCCCGGGCGGCGAGCACGCCGGAGATGGCCGCGGAAATGTACATCGCCAGTGTGCTGATGGTGGACGAAGAGAACTTCATGGAGAAGGCCTACTTGGACGAACTGGCGCGCCAGTTGCGGCTGGATCCGGGGCTACGCCAGGAACTGGAACGGCAGGTCCGCCAGGCCGTCCCGGCGTGATCGCAGGCGTCACTGGAGGCCGGGCAGCGGTTCCTCGGCCTGATGGAAGCAGGCCTGCCCTTTGCCCGCATGCTTGGCCCGGTAAAGGGCCTTGTCCGCCAGCCCCAGGACGTCGCTGAGGTCCGGGTCATCGAGCGGCCAGATTGCGCCGCCGATGCTGCAACCGATTTGCGCCGCCACCTGGTGCAGCATGATGGAGTGCGCGAGGCTGGCGAGCACCCGATTGGCGATCGCCCTGGCCTGGTTCAAGGCATCGTTGCGCGGCACCTGCAGCACCATCAGGAATTCATCGCCGCCGAGTCGGGCGACCATGTCGCCCTCGCGCAGGCAGGTGCGCAGCCGCCTGGCCACCTCCCTCAGCAGTTCATCGCCGCCGGCATGGCCGAACTGGTCGTTGATCGGCTTGAATCCATCCAGGTCCAGATACAGCAGTGCCAGGCAATTGTTCTGCGACTGGCTGCGCTGCTGCGCCCGTGGCAGGTATTTCTCCAGCGCCGCCCGGTTGGGCAGGCCGGTCAGTGCATCATGGTGCGCCAGGCTTTCCATGACTCCGAGGGCCGTCTGGTGATTGCTCAGGCTGTCCACCAGGTGACGGATCGACTGGCTCAACTGGGCGATTTCCCGCGTGCCCTTGAGCTCGGGAATCTCCATCGTCTCACCGATGCTCAGGCGATCGGCGGCATTGGCGATGGCTTTCAGCGGCCGGGTGAACCAGGTGGCCAGCAACCAGCCGATCAGGGCGACGATCGCCGCCAGGGCAACGCCCCAGACCAGGATATCGCGCTGCAGCTCCTTGGCCGGGGCGTACGCCTCGTCGAGGGTCTGGCGGGTGACCACGGTCCAGCCCAGGCCGGCATAGGCTTCATGGCCGATACTGGACGCCAGGCCGGTCAGGTATTCCTGGCCATCCGGCCAGCGCTGGACCGCCCAGCGCGGTGGCTTGTTCGAGCCGTCGAGCAGCGGCAGGCGCAACGGCTGGCCGATGTCATCGCGGGGGCCGAGCAGTATCCGCTGATCGGCGGCGACGACAAAGAACTCGATCTTGCGCCGTGCCTGTAATGGCCCCTTCAACGACTGGCGCAGGTTTTCGGCCCAGTTCCAGGAGAGGTGCGCGGCCAGTACCCCGACCTTTTCCCGGGCTTCGCCGCTGGCGCCGTTGAACACCGGCAGGCTGATGTCGACGAACTTCAGGGGTTCGCCGCTGGGGTTGGGCAAGAGTCTGGAGAGCAACACGGCCTCGTGGACATCCCCGATGAACACCCCCTCCAGGCCTCGGCGGAACACCGGGCGCTGGCTGATGCTGGTGCCTTGCAGGATGCCCCCGGTCGAGGCCCGCACCCGACCCGCGGTATCGGTCAGGCCGAGCCAGGCGATGTCGGGGAATTCGCCCTGCAACTGATCGAGCAACTGGCGGATCTCTCCCAGGTCGGAAGCCTGCTGCAGCACCTTCAGGTGGCTGATCACACTCAACAGATGCAAGCGGTTGGCCATGGCCCGGTCCAGGCGGTCGGACATCTGGTAGGCGGCTTCCGCCAGGTCCTGGCCGATCTCACCGCGCATCCGCACACTGGAATCGTGCCCGATGAGCGAACCCAGCAACCAGCTCAGCATGCTCACCAACAGGGCGATGGCAAGTGCAAGGCGGCTACGCAGGCTGGGCAGTACGGGCATCAAGCAGTTCTCATGATCGATACGGCCAATTGACGGAACGCATGAACGGCAACACTGCGCTTTCAACCACACAGGGGGATTTGTAGGGATGTCGGCAAGTAGCCGGTAAGGATTAGAAATCTCCTGTAAGTTATATTCCCTACATTTGTAGTCCCAGTTATAGCCTGTGCATAAATGATGGCACACGCTCGGCTATACTGCCCTCCATTTGAATGCTTTCCGAGGACTGATTGTGAAGAACTGGACTCTGCGCCAACGAATACTCGCGAGTTTTGCCGTCATCATCGCGATCATGTTGTTGATGGTCGTTGCCGCTTATTCCCGGTTGCTGTCGATCGAGTCCAGTGAGGAGAGTGTGCGCAGCGATGCCATTCCCGGCGTCTACTACAGCACCATGATTCGCAGCTCCTGGGTCGAGAGCTACGTGCTCACCCAGCAGTTGCTCGGCTTCAACGGCGACGGGGTGATCAGCGCCGCCGACCAGGAACAGTACAAGGCCTTCACCAGTCGCCTGCTCGAGCAGATCGAGAATTACCAGAAGACCATCTTCGACGGCGACGACCGGGCGCGTTTCGAACTCTTCAAGCGCGAGCACGAGAACTACACCAAGGCCCTGGCCAATGTGCTCGACCTCTACCAGCGCAAGCAGAACGATGAGGCGATCCGCCAGTTCAAGCTGCAACTGACCCCGGCCTGGATGAACGGGCGCAAGGAACTCAACGACATCATCCTGCAGAACAAGGACGTTGCCGACCGGGCCACCGATGCCATCAGTTCCGCGGTGTCATCCGCGAAGATCAGCATGGTCATTTCCCTGTTGCTCGCGGTGTTCGCCGCAGGCCTGTGCGGCTGGTTGCTGATGCGCGCGATCACCTCGCCGATGCAGCGTATCGTCGAAATTCTCGAGATCATGCGTACCGGCGACATGAGCAAGCGCCTGAACCTGGAGCGCAAGGACGAGTTCGGCTCGGTGGAGACCGGTTTCAACGACATGATGACCGAGCTGACGGCCCTGGTGTCCCAGGCACAGCGCTCGGCGGTGCAGGTGACCACTTCGGTCACCGAGATTGCCGCCACTTCCAAGCAGCAGCAGGCCACCGCCACCGAGACGGCCGCCACCACCACTGAAATCGGTGCGACCTCGCGGGAAATTGCGGCGACCTCCCGTGATCTGGTGCGCACCATGACCGAAGTGTCGTCCGCCGCCGACCAGGCCTCGGTGCTCGCCGGTTCCGGCCAGCAGGGCCTGGCCCGGATGGAGGACACCATGCATTCGGTGATGGGGGCCGCCGAACTTGTGAACTCCAAGCTGGCGATCCTCAACGAAAAGGCCGGCAACATCAACCAGGTGGTGGTGACCATCGTCAAGGTCGCCGACCAGACCAACCTGCTCTCGCTCAACGCCGCCATCGAGGCGGAGAAGGCCGGGGAGTACGGCCGCGGTTTCGCCGTGGTCGCCACCGAGGTGCGTCGCCTGGCCGACCAGACCGCCGTGGCCACCTACGACATCGAACAGATGGTGCGCGAGATCCAGTCGGCGGTGTCCGCCGGGGTCATGGGCATGGACAAGTTCTCCGAGGAGGTGCGTCGCGGCATGTTCGAAGTGCAGCAGGTCGGCGAGCAGCTCTCGCAGATCATTCACCAGGTACAGGCCCTGGCGCCGCGGGTGCTGATGGTCAACGAGGGCATGCAGGCGCAGGCCACCGGCGCCGAGCAGATCAACCTTGCGCTGGTGCAGTTGGGTGATGCCAGCAGCCAGACCGTCGAGTCCCTGCGCCAGGCCAGTTTTGCCATCGACGAGCTGAGCCAGGTCGCGGTCGGCCTGCGCAGCGGCGTCTCGCGTTTCAAAGTCTGATGAGCGAACTGCTGGCCAAGCGCGTCGCCAGCGCGCAGTCCCGGGACACCCTGTTCCTGGTCTTTCGCATCGGCAGCGAGCGCTATGCCCTGCAAGCTGTGGAGATCGCAGAGGTGCTGCCGCGCCTGCAGCTCAAGGCTATCGCCCATGCGCCGGACTGGGTCGCGGGCGTATTCGCCCATCGTGGCTCGATGGTCCCGGTGATCGATGTCAGTGCCATGACCTTCGGCCAGCCCGCCGTGGCCCGCACCAGCACGCGCCTGGTGCTGGTGCATTACCGGCCTGAGCCGGATGCCGCCAGTGCTCTGCTCGGGCTGATTCTCGAACAGGCCACTGATACCCTGCGTTGCAACCCGAACGACTTCCAGCCCTACGGCCTGGACAACCGCCAGGCGCCTTACCTGGGACCGGTACGGGAGGACGGGCAGGGGCTGGTGCAACGTATCCGCGTCAACGAACTGCTCAGGCCAGAGGTGCATGCCCTGCTGTTTCCCGAATCCGCCGAGGGCCTGTGATGAGCACCGACCAGCGATTCTTCGATTTTCTCAAGGAGCGGATCGGCCTGGACGTTGCTTCGGTCGGACCGCTGATCATTCAGCGTGCCGTACGCCAGCGCTGCACCCAGTTGCAGATGGACACGCCCGAGCAGTACTGGGCCCGGCTGCAAGGCTGCGCCGACGAACAGCAGGCGCTGATCGAGGCGGTGATCGTCCCGGAAACCTGGTTTTTCCGCTATCCCGAATCCTTCGCGACGCTGGCCCGCCTGGCCACCGAGCGCCAGGAGCAACTGCGTGGCATGCGCGCGCTGAAGATCCTCAGCCTGCCGTGTTCCACCGGCGAGGAGCCCTATTCGATCGCCATGGCACTGCTCGATGCCGGGCTGGCACCCCACCAGTTCAAGGTCGACGGGATCGACGTCAGCCCGGCGTCGATCGAGCGCGCCAGGCGCGCCATTTATGGCAGAAACTCGTTTCGCGGCGAGGACATCGGCTTTCGCGAGCGGCATTTCACCGCGCTCGAGGAGGGCTACCAGGTTAGTGAGCGGGTTCGCGAGCAGGTCCGGCTGCGCGCGGGCAACCTGCTGGAACCCGGGCTGCTGGCCGGCGAGGTCTATGACTTCGTGTTCTGCCGCAACCTGCTGATCTATTTCGACCTGCCGACCCAGCAGCAGGTCTTCGAGATTCTCAAGCGCCTGACCCATGTCGACGGCGTGCTGTTCATCGGCCCGGCCGAGGGCAACCTGCTGGGGCGGCTGGGTATGCGCTCCATCGGCGTACCGCAGTCGTTCGCGTTTCGTCGCCATTTGCCGACCGAAGCGGAACCGGTGTTGGCTTTTGTGGCACCGGTCATGCCGCCACCGCTGCCCGTCCGTACCCCACCCAAAAACGTTGTGCCCCCGCGGCTGCCCCCGCGTCCGGCGCTGGCTGGCGTACCGCCGCCGGCCCCGCCCGCGAGGCCGCCTGCGCCGGCGGGCGACGCCGCGAGCCTGCTGGCGCGAATTGCCGAGCTGGCCAACGAGGGGCGCAGCGATGAGGCCCGCCAGGCCTGCGACAGCTTTCTGCGGCAACACGAGCCGGTGCCCCAGGTGTTCTACTGGCAGGGCTTGCTGAGCGAGGTGGCGGGTAATGCGCAACAGGCCCAGGGCTTCTACCGCAAGGCGCTGTACCTCGACCCGCAACACCCTGAGACCCTGGCGCAACTGGCCGCGCTGCTGGCCGCCCAGGGCGACGCGGCCGGAGCCCGACGATTGCAGGACCGCGCCGCCCGTAGCGGGCGGGCCGCTGACAGTGAGCGTAAACGATGAGCGGTTTGACAGCCTTGAACCTTACCCATGAAGACGCCGAGGCCATCGACGATTGCTGGAACCGTATCGGTATTCACGGCGACAAGTCCTGCCCGCTGTTGGCGGACCATATCCATTGTCGCAACTGCGCGGTGTATTCCGCCGCCGCCACCCGTCTGCTGGACCGCTATGCCCTGAGGCAGGAAAGCCGCGAGCAGGTTGCGGTGCAGGAGGGCGAGGCGGTTGCCACCCGCTCCCTGCTGATGTTCCGTCTCGGCGAGGAGTGGCTGGGCCTGGCCACCCGCTGCCTGGTGGAGATCGCGCCGTTGTGTTCGATTCATTCGCTGCCGCACCAGCGCTCGCGGGCGCTGCTGGGCGTCGCCAATGTGCGGGGGGCGCTGGTGGCCTGCCTGTCGTTGGTGGAACTGCTGGGGCTGGACGCGACGGTCGCGGCCGCACCTGCTGGCCGGGTCATGCCGCGCATGCTGATCATTGCCGCCCAGGGCGGCCCGGTGGTGGTACCGGTGGATGAAGTGGACGGGATCCACGCCATCGACCAGCGCCTGCTCGATGGCGCCTGCGCTGCCGGCCCCCAGGCCAGCTCCAAATATACCCGGGGCGTATTGCCGTTCAGGGGCCGCAGTCTGCGCTGGCTGGATGAAGAGCAATTGCTGTCGGCCGTGGCCCGGAGCCTGACATGACCCCAGATCAAATGCGCGACTCGTCGTTGCTCGAGCTGTTCAGCCTGGAGGCCGAGGCCCAAACCCAGGTGCTCAGCGCCGGCCTGCTGGCGCTGGAGCGCAACCCGACCCAGGCCGATCAGCTCGAAGCCTGCATGCGTGCCGCCCACTCTCTCAAGGGCGCGGCGCGGATTGTCGGCGTCGATGCCGGAGTGAGCGTGGCCCATGTGATGGAGGACTGCCTTGTCAGCGCCCAGGAGGGGCGGCTGTATCTGCTGCCCGAACACATCGATGCCTTGCTGCAGGGCACCGACATGCTCATGCGTATCGCCACGCCGGGCAGCGCCAACGTCGGGCCGGTCGACGTCGAGGCCTACCTGCTGCTGATGAAGACGCTGCTCGATCCTTCGGCCCCGGGCGCCCGGGTCGCGCCTGCCGTGGCGCCGACAGTGCCTACAGCGCCGGCGGTCGCCGAGCCGGTGGTGGTTGCCGAGCCCGAGCCGTTGCCTGCTCCCGCCCCGGTCGAGGCGGAACCCGTCGTGCCGCCGAACAGGCGCGCCGTCACCGAGGGTGGCGAGCGGGTGTTGCGGGTCACGGCCGAGCGGCTGAACAGCCTGCTCGACCTGTCGAGCAAATCCCTGGTCGAAACCCAGCGGCTCAAGCCCTACCTGGCCAGCCTGCAGCGCCTGCGGCGCATGCAGGGCAACAGCCAGCGGGCGCTGGACAGTCTCGGCGATCAGTTGAAAGGCGTCGGTCTGGGCCTGGAGGCCGAGCAAGCGCTGGCGGACGCCCGGCGCCAGTTGGCCGAGGCGCAGCAGATGCTGATCACCCAGATTGCCGAACTCGACGAATTCGGCTGGCAGGCCGGCCAGCGGGCCCAGGTGCTCTATGACACGGCCCTGGCCTGCCGCATGCGGCCCTTTGCCGATGTCCTGGGCGGGCAGGCGCGGATGGTCCGCGATCTCGGCCGCAGCCTGGGCAAGCAGGTGCGACTGGAGATCGAAGGGGAGAAGACCCAGGTCGATCGCGATGTCCTGGAAAAACTCGAGGCACCGCTGACCCACCTGCTGCGCAATGCCGTCGACCACGGTATCGAGAGCCCGGAGCGGCGTGTGCTGGCCGGCAAGCCCGCCGAGGGCCTGATTCGCCTGCGTGCCTCGCACCAGGCCGGCCTGCTGGTGCTGCAACTGCAGGACGACGGCGGTGGCGTCGACCTCGAACGGCTGCGCCGCAGTATCGTCGAGCGCAAGTTGTCGCCTGCCGAAACCGCCGCGCAGCTGAGCGAGGAGGAATTGCTGACCTTTCTGTTCCTGCCCGGTTTCAGCCTGCGCGACAAGGTCACCGAGGTCTCCGGGCGTGGTGTCGGGCTGGACGCCGTGCAGCACATGGTTCGGCAACTGCACGGTGCGGTGGTGCTGGAGCAGACGACCGGGCAGGGCAGCCGCTTCCATCTGGAAGTGCCACTGACCCTGTCGGTGGTGCGCAGCCTGGTGGTCGAGGTGGGCGGTGAGGCCTATGCCTTCCCGCTGGCGCATATCGAGCGGATGCTCGACCTGCCGACCGAAGAGATCGTGCAACTGGAGGGGCGCCAGCATTTCTGGCACGAAGGCCGCCATGCCGGCCTGGTCGCCGCCAGCCAGTTGCTGCAGCGGCCGGCCAGCGAGCATGTCGGCGATACCCTCAAGGTCGTGGTGATCCGCGAGCGTGATACGGTCTACGGGCTGGCGGTCGAACGTTTCATCGGCGAGCGCACCCTGGTGGTGCTGCCGCTCGATCCGCGCCTGGGCAAGGTCCAGGACATTTCCGCCGGGGCCTTGCTCGATGATGGCTCGGTGGCGCTGATCGTCGATGTCGAGGACATGCTGCGTTCGGTGGACAAGCTGCTCAACACCGGTCGGCTGGAACGTATCGACCGGCGCAATCGCCAGTCCAGCGAAGTGGCGCGCAAGCGCATCCTGGTGGTCGACGACTCCCTGACCGTGCGCGAACTGCAACGCAAGCTGTTGATCAACCGCGGTTACGAGGTGGCGGTGGCGGTGGATGGCATGGACGGCTGGAACGTCCTGCGCGCGGAGGATTTCGACCTGCTGATCACCGACATCGACATGCCGCGCATGGACGGCATCGAACTGGTCACGCTGTTGCGTCGCGACAGTCGCCTGCAGTCGTTGCCGGTGATGGTGGTGTCCTACAAGGACCGCGAAGAGGACCGTCGACGTGGACTGGACGCCGGAGCCGACTATTATCTGGCCAAGGCCAGTTTCCATGACGATGCCTTGCTCGATGCGGTGGTGGAACTGATAGGAGGCGCCCAGGGATGAGGATCGCGATCGTCAACGACATGCCCATGGCCGTCGAGGCCTTGCGCCGTGCCCTGGCGTTCGAGCCGGCACACCAGGTGATCTGGGTGGCGAACAATGGCGCCGATGCGGTGAGGCTGTGCGCCGAGGACACCCCGGACCTGATCCTGATGGACCTGATCATGCCGGTGATGGATGGCGTGGAGGCCACGCGCCGGATCATGGCCGAGTCGCCCTGCGCGATCGTCATCGTCACCGTCGACCGCCAGCAGAATGTGCACCGGGTGTTCGAAGCCATGGGCCATGGGGCGCTCGATGTGGTCGATACGCCGGCCATTGGCGGCGCCAACCCGCGGGATGCCGCGGCGCCGCTGCTGCGCAAGATCCTCAATATCAGTTGGCTGATCGGCCAGCGCGGCAGTCGGGTGCGCAGCGTCCCGACTCCCGGTGAGAATGGTGGGGACCGGCAGAAACTGGTGGCCATCGGCTCCTCGGCTGGCGGCCCGGCTGCCCTGGAAAACCTGCTCAAGGGCCTGCCGAGCGATTTCCCCGCGGCGATCGTGCTGGTACAGCATGTCGACCAGGTATTCGCCGCCGGCATGGCCGAATGGCTGGGCAGTGCCTGCGGGTTGCCGGTCAGGCTGGCCCGCGATGGCGAGCCGCCGCAGAACGGTACGGTGCTGCTGGCCGGCACCAACCATCATATCCGCTTGTTGCAGAACGGTACGCTGGCCTATACCGCCGAACCGGTAAACGAGATTTATCGCCCGTCCATCGATGTGTTCTTTGAAAGCGTTGCCAATTACTGGAAGGGTGACGCGGTGGGCGTGCTGCTCACCGGCATGGGCCGCGATGGTGCCCAGGGCTTGAAGTTGATGCGTGAGCGAGGCTATCTGACGATCGCCCAGGATCAGGAAAGCAGCGCGGTGTACGGCATGCCCAAGGCGGCAGCCGCTATCGACGCCGCGGTGGAAATTCGCTCGCTGAACAGGATCGCGCCACGTTTGCTGGAGATATTTCCAACATGAGCCCTACAGGCAATCAGCACTCATGGCTTGCATGCAGTAAATCAGGTGAACGCGCATGAATGATTTAGAGCTGGAGGAATTCAAACCCACCGATGAAAACGCCGCGATGGTGCTGCTGGTCGACGACCAGGCCATGATCGGCGAGGCGGTGCGTCGGGGGCTGGCCACAGAGGCGAACATCGATTTTCACTTCTGTGCCGATCCCCACCAGGCCATCGCCCATGCGATCCGGATCAAGCCCACGGTGATCCTGCAGGATCTGGTGATGCCGGGACTCGACGGCCTGAGCCTGGTGCGCGAGTACCGCAATCACCCGGCCACCAAGGACATTCCGATCATCGTGCTGTCGACCAAGGAGGACCCGCTGATCAAGAGCGCGGCGTTTTCCGCCGGGGCCAACGATTATCTGGTCAAGCTGCCGGATACCATCGAACTGGTGGCGCGGATCCGCTACCATTCGCGCTCCTACATGATGCTGCTGCAGCGTGACGCCGCCTATCGCGCCTTGCGCCTGAGCCAGCAGCAGTTGCTCGACACCAACCTGGTGCTGCAGCGGCTGATGAACTCGGACGGCCTGACCGGGCTGTCCAACCGCCGACATTTCGACGAGTACCTGGAGCTGGAGTGGCGCCGGGCCCAGCGCGAGCAGACGCAACTGTCGTTGCTGATGATCGACGTCGACTACTTCAAGGCCTATAACGACAGCTTTGGCCACCTGGAGGGCGACGAGGCGCTGCGCCGGGTCGCCGGAGCCATTCGCGAAGCCAGCAGCCGCCCTTCGGACCTGCCGGCCCGCTATGGTGGCGAGGAATTCTCCCTGGTGCTGCCCAACACCTCCCTAGGGGGGCGCGCCTGGTGGCGGAGAAGCTGCGCCAGAACGTGGCGGCGCTGAAAATTGCCCACAACACGCCCAGCGAGGGCTCGGTGCTGACCATCAGCATCGGCCTGGCGACCCTGGTCCCGCAGCAGGGTGACAACTGCCGGGAACTGATCCTGACGGCCGACAAGGGGCTCTACCTGGCCAAGCACAATGGGCGTAACCAGGTGGGCATCGGCCAGCCGTGACAGGGAGGTGGCCGGAAAATTGCCACGCTGGCGGCCGCTGCCCCGCCAAGCGGGCTGCCGGGATGGTTACAATTGCGTTATACTCGCCGGCTTTCAAAAGTTCACCGACGAGTGCTGCCCGCCATGGAAATCAACCCGATCCTTAACAGTATCAAGGACCTGTCCGAGCGCTCCGAAACTATTCGGGGGTATCTTTGACTACGATCAAAAGCATGAGCGCCTGATCGAAGTCAACCGCGAGCTCGAAGACCCGAGTGTCTGGAGCAACCCCGAATACGCCCAGAACCTGGGCCGCGAGCGTGCCACCCTGGCCCAGATCGTCGAGACCCTGGATGAAATGTCCAGCGGCCTGAGCGATGCCAGCGACCTGCTGGAAATGGCCGCAGCCGAAGAAGACCAGGGCGCTGTCGACGATGTCGCCGCCGAGGTCGAGCGCCTGCGCGAAATCCTCGAGAAGCTGGAATTCCGCCGGATGTTCAGCGGCGAAATGGACCAGAACCACGCCTACCTGGACATCCAGGCCGGTTCCGGCGGCACCGAAGCCCAGGACTGGGCCAACATCCTGCTGCGCATGTACCTGCGCTGGGCCGACAAGCGCGGTTTCGACGCCACCATCATGGAACTGTCCGCCGGCGAAGTCGCCGGGATCAAGGGCGCGACCGTGCATATCAAGGGCGAGTACGCCTTTGGCTGGCTGCGCACCGAAATCGGCGTGCACCGCCTGGTGCGCAAGAGCCCGTTCGACTCCGGCAACCGTCGCCACACCTCGTTCAGCGCGGTGTTCGTCTCGCCGGAAATCGATGACAACATCGAAATCGACATCAACCCGGCGGACCTGCGGATCGATACCTATCGTTCCTCCGGTGCCGGTGGTCAGCACGTCAACACCACCGACTCGGCGGTCCGTATCACCCACGTGCCGACCAACACCGTGGTCAGCTGCCAGAACGAGCGTTCCCAGCACGCGAACAAGGACACCGCGATGAAGATGTTGCGGGCGCGCCTGTACGAGCAGGAAATGCAGAAGCGCAACGCCGCTTCCCAGGCCCTGGAAGACTCCAAGTCGGACATCGGCTGGGGGCACCAGATCCGCTCCTATGTGCTCGATGCCTCGCGGATCAAGGACCTGCGCACCAACATCGAACGCAGCGACTGCGACAAGGTGCTGGACGGCGACATCGATGAATACCTGGTGGCCAGCCTCAAGCAAGGGCTGTAGGACACTACTGTGGTAGCCGGCTTGCTGGCGATCCCCGGCCGCAGGCCGGGGGCAACGAACCTGTGATGGAAAATTTAAAGACATGAGCGACCAACAACTCGACACGCAAGCCCTGCAACAGGAAGAAAACGCCCTGATCGCCCTGCGCAAGGAAAAGCTTGCCGCCGAGCGCAGCAAGGGCAATGCCTTCCCCAACGACTTCCGCCGTGACGCCTACTGTGAAGACCTGCAGAAACAGTACGCCGACAAGACCAAGGAAGAGCTGGCAGAGGCGGCGATCCCGGTCAAGGTTGCCGGTCGCATCATGCTCAACCGTGGCTCGTTCATGGTGATCCAGGACATGTCCGGGCGCATCCAGGTCTACGTCAACCGCAAGACCCTCCCGGAAGAGACCCTGGCGGCCGTGAAGACCTGGGACCTGGGTGACATCATCAGCGCCGAGGGTACCCTGGCCCGTTCCGGCAAGGGCGACCTGTACGTCGAAATGACCGACGTGCGCCTGCTGACCAAGTCGCTGCGCCCGCTGCCGGACAAGCACCACGGCCTGACCGACACCGAACAGCGCTACCGTCAGCGCTACGTCGACCTGATCGTCAACGAGGACACCCGGCAGACCTTCCGCGTGCGCTCGCAAGTCATCGCCCACATCCGCAGCTTCATGATGAAGCGCGACTTCATGGAAGTGGAAACGCCGATGCTGCAGACCATTCCCGGCGGTGCCGCGGCCAAGCCGTTCGAAACCCACCACAACGCGCTGGACATGGGCATGTACCTGCGTATCGCGCCGGAGCTGTACCTCAAGCGTCTGGTGGTCGGTGGCTTCGAGCGGGTGTTCGAGATCAACCGCAACTTCCGTAACGAAGGCGTTTCGACCCGGCACAACCCCGAGTTCACCATGCTCGAGTTCTACCAGGCCTACGCCGACTACGAAGACAACATGGACCTGACCGAAGAACTGTTCCGTGAACTGGCCCAGGCCGTTCTGGGCAGCACCGACGTGCCTTACGGCGACAAGGTGTTCCACTTCGGCGAACCGTTCGCCCGCATGTCGGTATTCGACTCGATTCTCAAGTACAACCCGGAACTGACCGAAGCCGACCTGCTGGATGTCGACAAGGCTCGCGAAATCGCGAAGAAGGCCGGCGCCAAGGTGCTCGGCCACGAAGGCCTGGGCAAACTGCAGGTGATGATTTTCGAAGAACTGGTCGAGCACAAGCTGGAGCAGCCGCACTTCATCACCGAGTACCCGTTCGAAGTCTCGCCGCTGGCGCGTCGCAACGACAAGAACCCGAACGTCACCGACCGCTTCGAGCTGTTCATCGGCGGCCGTGAAATTGCCAACGCCTACTCGGAGCTCAACGACGCCGAGGACCAGGCCGAGCGCTTCAAGGCCCAGGTGGCGGAGAAGGATGCCGGTGACGACGAAGCCATGCACTACGATGCCGACTTCGTTCGCGCCCTGGAGTACGGCATGCCGCCGACCGCCGGTGAGGGTATCGGTATCGACCGTCTGGTGATGCTGCTGACCAACGCACCGTCGATCCGCGATGTCATCCTGTTCCCGCACATGCGGCCGCAAGCATAAGACCGTCGTTGAAAAAGCCGCCCTCGCAAGGCGGCTTTTTTATTGCGTGTTGGTACTGAAGTTTCAGATTATTACAAGAGAGGAATACCTGTAGTGGACCGTGCAATGGCTCAAGAAGGGGCTGCTGGTGTGGCCAGCGCGTTGGCTGAAAGCGTTCAGTACCAGGGACGCAAGGCCAGCCGACAGGGCAGCGAGCAACGGCGACAGGACATTCTCAACGCGGCCATGCGTATCGTCGTGCGTGACGGCGTACGTGGCGTGCGTCATCGCGCAGTGGCCGCCGAGGCGGGCGTGCCGTTGTCGGCCACCACCTACTACTTCAAGGATATCGACGACCTGCTGACCGATACCTTTGCCCAGTACGTCGAACGCAGTGCGGCCTACATGGCCAAACTGTGGGAGAACAACGAGGGGCTGCTGCGCGAAATGGTCGCCTACGGCGATGGCAGCCCGGCCTCGCGGGCGCAACTGGCCGATGAAATCGCCCGGATGACCGCCGATTACGTCCAGCGCCAGTTGCACAACCGGCGCGAATACCTGATGGCCGAGCAGGCGTTTCGCCAGGAGGCGCTGCTCAACCCGCGCCTGGCGATGTTGGTGCGCTCGCACCAGCAGATCCTGCTGCGTGGCTCCTGCCAGTTCTTCCAGGTACTGGGGTCAAGGCAACCGGAGCAGGATGCCAAAGTGTTGACGGCGATTATCGGACGGATGGAATATCAGGGCCTTCTCGACGATGCGGAGCCCGAGACCGAGCAGGACCGGCTCGGCATTCTCACCCGTTACATGCATCTGGTGCTGGCCTCCGTCTAAGCTAGAGGGCACGGCCAGACACCGCAGCGACGATCAGGAGTTTTCCTTGGACGAATACCAGCAGACGATACGCAGCCTGTCCGACCGCATTGTGCTGGCGCAGACACCGATTCGCGTGCTCGATGCGGTGAAGTGGGACGAGAACATCCGCAAGGGCTTTCTCAAGGCCAAGGGCAAGGAAATGCCGGCGGTGGATCGTGACTACTACACGTCGCGGCCACTGTCGTTCGACTCCGGGGCGGTCAAGCTCGAGTTGCAGAACATCGAGCGCGACATCACCCGCCAGCTCGGCCAGTTCAGCCCCGTCGGGCAGATCATGCGGCGCATGTGCCGGGAGTACCGCATGGTCGTGCGGATGCTCGAGGCCCGCGGCACCCCGGATTTCGGGCTGATCTCCCAGGAACTGTACGGCGCCGCTTCCGATGCGTTCCATGCCGGCGACCCGACCCTGGCCGACCTCGGGCTGATGCTGTCGGACTACCTGAACAACATCGACGGCCGCGGCGACCTCAAGGACGAGCCCAAGACCCTGACCGCCAAGGACGCCGTCGACATGCTGCAACGGCGGCTGAACAAGGTGTTCGGCGAGGCCGAGGAGACCATCCGGGTGTTCGAGTCCGATGGGATCGTCGCCGATGCGGCGGCGGGTGCCGACTACATCAAGATCCGCACCGATGCGCTGTTCAATACGCGGGATGTGCGGGCGCTGGAGGTGCATGAAGGTCTGGTGCATGTCGGCACCACGCTCAACGGCCTGAACCAGCCGATCTGCACCTTCCTGTCCAAGGGCCCGCCCTCGTCGACGGTGACCCAGGAAGGCCTGGCGATCCTGATGGAAATCATCACCTTCGCTTCCTATCCGAGTCGCCTGCGCAAGCTGACCAACCGCACCCGGGCCATCGACATGGTCGAGCAGGGCGCGGACTTCCTCCAGGTGTTCGAGTTCTTCCGCGAGCAGGGCTTCGAAATGGCGGAGAGCTACGGCAATGCCAGCCGGATATTCCGCGGTTCGGTGCCGACGGGGTTGCCGTTCACCAAGGACCTGTCGTACCTCAAGGGCTTCATCATGGTCTACAACTACATCCAGTTGGCCGTGCGCAAGGGCAAGCTCGAACAGGTACCGTTGCTGTTCTGCGGCAAGACCACGCTGGAGGACATGCGTACCCTGCGCCAATTGGTGGACGAGGGCTGGTGACGCCACCCAAATACCTGCCGGAGCAGTTCCGCGACATGAACGCGCTGTCGGCCTGGATGTGCTTCAGCAACTTTCTCAATCACCTGAGCCTGGATCGGATCGAGGCGGATTATTCCAATATCCTCTGATCCAGAATCTGACCTCGCCCCTGTAGGAGCGGGCTTGCCCGCGAAGGCACCCTTCAAGTTGACGCATTGCTTCAGGTCGTGCCTCTTCGCGGGCAAGCCCGGCTCCTGCAGGGGACGGTGTCGTTGCCACTGATTCTTGCGAGGTTTCAACCGGATGAGACTCCTCGGCATCCTCTGCCTGCTCCTGGCCCTCAATGGCTGCAGCTCGCTGCTGTTCTACCCCGAGCCCGGCCTGCCGTTCACTCCGGACCAGGCGCATCTCGCCTACCGCGACGTCACCCTCACCGCCGCCGATGGCACCCGCCTGCGGGCCTGGTGGCTGCCGGCCAAGGCTGGGGTGCCGGTCAAGGGTACGGTGCTGCACCTGCACGGCAACGGTGGCAACCTGTCCATGCACCTGGGCGGCAGTTGGTGGTTGCCGGAGCAGGGTTACCAGGTGCTGCTGGTCGATTACCGTGGTTATGGCCTGTCCGCGGGGGAACCGAGCCTGCCGGCGGTCTACCAGGATATCGAGGCCGCGTTCCACTGGCTGGAGCAGGCCCCCGAAGTCCGGGACAAGCCCTTGGTGGTCCTGGGCCAGAGCCTGGGGGGCGCGATGGCGGTGCATTACCTGGGCGAACACCCCGGCTATCAGTCACGCATCAAGGCGCTGGTGCTCGATGGCGTGCCGGCCAGCTATCGCGACGTGGGCCGATTCGCCCTCGGCGGGTCCTGGCTGACCTGGCCGTTCCAGATACCGCTGTCGTGGCTGGTGCCGGATGGCGACAGCGCGATTCATGCCATGCCGGCACTCAAGGGGGTACCCAAGTTGATCTTCCAGAGTATCGACGACCCGCTGGTACCCCTGAACAACGGCATTGTCCTGTATCAGGCCGCGCCCCCGCCAAGGGTGCTACAACTGACCCGCGGCGGACACGTGCAGACCTTCGCCGACCCCACCTGGCGCCAGGTGATGCTGCGCTACCTGGAGGATCCCCAGCATTTCAACGGCTTGCGCCGGCTGGGCGAGATCCCCAATTATCCCGCTGCCCCGAATTCGAAAGTCGAACCAGAGAGTCCGCAATGACCGAAGAACGCAACGCCATTCCCCTGATCATCACCGGTATCTGCAGCATCATCGGCACCGTGGGTTGCCTGTGGTACTACGGCTACCTGCATTTCGCCAAGCCGGAGGATGCGTTGGAACTCAACCAGTTCACCATGCTCAAGACCATTGCGGGCGAGGACTACAAGGTTTCGCTGACGCCGGCCAACCAGGTCGCGCAGTGCATCGATGGCGTGCTGGTGCTGTTCGACACCGAACAGAAAGGCCTGACCGGCGTGCTGGTCAACGACAAGAAGCAGGCTGTGCGCTGCATGGGCCAGGAGACGCCCAAGCTGGAGCAGTGAGCGGCTGGCTGGCCGCATGAAAAAGCCCCGCCTGATCCGATCAGGCGGGGCTTTTCATTGGCGCTTCGAATGATCAGTAGTTGCTGCTGACCGAGGAGCGTGGTGCCACTGGCTGGTTGTCGTTGGAAATGGTCACTTCCACGCGACGGTTCATCGCCCGGCCGGAGACGCTGCCGTTATCCGCGACCGGGTACTCCTTGCCATAACCCTGGGTGACGATGCGGCTCGGGTCCACGCCCAGCTTGATCAGGGCCACCTGGACCGAAGTCGCGCGGCGCTCGGACAGGCTCTGGTTGTAGGCCGCGGTGCCGGTGCTGTCGGTGTAGCCCTCGACGATCACCTTGCGGTCCGGGTTCTGCTGGAGGAACTGCGCCAGCTTGCTGATGTTGGCCAGGCCATTGGGCTTGAGCTCGGCCTTGTTGGTGGCGAACAGCACGTCACCGAAAGTCACCAGGGTGCCGCGATCGGTCTGCTTGGCGTTGAGGCTTTCCTGCAACTGGCGGATCTGCGCATCGCGGGCGTCCAGGCGGGCCTGGGCCCGTTGCGCCGCGGCGTTCTTCAGGTTGGCCTCGGCAGTGCGCAGAGCGATGGTCTGCTTGGCGACTTCGACACGCTGGTTGGTCAGGTAGGCCAATTGGTCGACGACCTTTTCATCCTCGCGGTTCTGGTAGGCCTTGTCCGCCTTGTCCAGGTAGTCGCTGGCGTCCTTGGTTTCGAGGGCCGCCACCTTGCTCGCCTGCGGGTCGGCCTGCAGGCCGGAGAAGTTGGTGCGCGCCTGTTCCAGGTTGGGGTTGGGCGGTGTGGAGCAGGCTGCGAGGCCGACGCTCAGAGCCAGCAGGGCGGGGATCATCAGTTGATTGCGCATAATGTTCGTCCTTTATCTGTCCGTTGAAACTTCAGGCTGCGTGAGCGCTTATTGCGCCGGCTGCACCACGGGGCGCTGGCTTTCCTGGCGCAGTTCCTGAACACCTTTCTGGGCATCCTTCACGGCCAGTTCGGCCTTGGCGGCCTGGGCCTTGCGTTCGGCGACGCGGGCATCCCATTCGGCCTGCTCGGCCAGGCGGCGGGCGTCGTCGTATTTCTTGTCATGCATGGCCAGTTCGGCCTGCTTGAGCTTGTCCTGGGCCGATTTCATTTCCACCGCGGCGTATTCGGTACCGCCGGCGCTGACGGCGCTGTTGACGGCGGATTGGGTCACCGCATATTGCTCGCTCGGCGGGTTCCCGGCACAGCCGGCCAGGATGAAGCTGGTACCCAGTGCCAGAGCGGCCAGTTTCAGCCCGCGCAGGTGGTTGAACGAGGATGTGACTGTGCTGGTTTTCATGGTCTTCAACTCCATTGGATAGCTCCTGAAAAACATCAATCCCCATCACGGGCCCGAGGGCCTTCAGCGCAGACCCCGCCGTGTCGGCCGGGTATTTTTCGCAGCAGCTGTGCCAGTGATGGCTACTGGCTGTGACCTGAGGCTTTTTTGAATAGTTCAGCGGAGATGGCCAATCGCCCGAAAAAAATACTGACTGATCGGTCAATGCAGAAAATCTGAACTTTTGCGCGGCGCAGCGGTATCCCGGCTCGGTCGGGAGCCAGGAATACCGGGGCTTGCGGGAAAGTGGCGGGGGTTCTTCAGTGCTTGGCCCCGTCGGTCCCGGAAGACAGGTTATGCAGATGGCGACGGGACAGGGTCAGGAAGCGTGGGGTGGCCCCGACATCTTCGTACAGGGGGTCACCTTCCTCGTCGGTGGCGACCACATGCGGGCCCTGGACATAGGGGAAACTCGCCTCGAGTTCCTCCAGGGCGGCGCCGATGAGTTCGCCGAGCAGCTCCTCCGGGCTGCGCTTGGGGTACATTTCGGTGATCGCGGCGAGGCGGGCGGCCGCTTCAACGTCCAGATGAACGGCGTAACCGGTATCGGTCAGGCGACCCTTGGCATTCTCTTCCCAGTGCTGGGCTAGCTCACGGATTTTCATGGTGACCTCAATTCATACCCGCCGATGACGGGGATTGATGAGTGACCGGGCCGGCAGCGACGCCGGGCCGGCCATCAGCCCCGAGGGGCTGCCCAATCATCAGACTAGCTTCTGGCGGTGAGGTTCGACGGGGAATTTTCAGCCAACGGCGATCGACCCGCCGGCTTGTAAGCACTTGTCGCAGTGGTGCACTCTTGGGCCCAGGGAAGCGTCCCACAGTCCGCCGGAGAGCCTGCCGATGTCAGATATCGATGTGCGTTTGCGTGAAGACGTTCACCTGCTGGGTGAACTGTTGGGCAATACCATCCGCGACCAGCATGGCGAGGAATTCCTCGACAAGATCGAGCGTATCCGCAAGAGCGCCAAGGCCGATCGCAGCGATGCGGCCAGTACCGAACTGAGTGCCAGCCTCGATGATCTCGGGGACGACGAGTTGCTGCCGGTCGCCCGGGCCTTCAACCAGTTTCTCAACCTGGCGAACATCGCCGAGCAGTACCAGCTGATTCACCGCCGCGACGAATCCCAGCCGGCGCCGTTCGAGGCGCGGGCGCTGCCGGAACTGCTGGCCCGCCTGCAGGCCGAGGGCCATGGCCCCGAGGCCCTCGCGCGGCAACTGGCGCGTCTGGACATCGAACTGGTGCTGACTGCGCACCCGACCGAAGTGACGCGGCGCACGCTGATCCAGAAGTACGATGCGATTGCCGCGCAACTGGCGCTGCAGGATCACCGTGATCTCACCGGTGCCGAGCGCGAGCAGATCCGCCAGCGGTTGCAGCGACTGATCGCCGAGGCCTGGCACACCGAAGAGATCCGCCGCACCCGGCCGACCCCGGTGGACGAGGCCAAGTGGGGCTTTGCGGTGATCGAGCATTCGCTCTGGCAGGCCATTCCGAATTATCTGCGCAAGGCCGATGAGGCCCTGCATGCCGCGACGGGCCTGCACCTGCCGCTGGAGGCGGCGCCGATCCGCTTCGCTTCCTGGATGGGGGGCGACCGCGACGGCAACCCCAACGTCACGGCCAGGGTGACCCGCGAAGTCCTGCTGCTGGCGCGCTGGATGGCGGCCGACCTGTACCTGCGTGATGTCGATCACCTGGCTGCCGAGCTGTCGATGCAGCATGCCAGCGAAGCCTTGCGGGCCAGGGCCGGCAACAGCGCGGAGCCCTATCGGGCGGTGCTCAAGCAGTTGCGCGAGCGGCTGCGCGCGACCCGGCAATGGGCCCATGATTCGCTGGAGTCCACCCAGCCGGCCCCGGACCAGGTGCTGCGTGACAACCACGAGCTGCTGGAACCGTTGCAACTGTGCTATCGGTCCCTGCACGAATGCGGCATGGGGGTGATCGCCGACGGGCCGCTGCTCGACTGCCTGCGCCGTGCGGTGACCTTCGGGCTGTTCCTGGTGCGTCTGGACGTGCGCCAGGATTCGTCGCGGCATGCCGCGGCGATGAGCGAGATCACCGACTACCTGGGCCTGGGGCGCTACGAGGACTGGGATGAGGATGCCCGGCTGACCTTCCTGATCCGCGAGCAGGGCAACCGCCGGCCGTTGCTGCCCGCGTACTTCAAGCCCTCGGCGGACACCGCCGAGGTGCTGGCAACCTGCCGGGAAATCGCCGCGGCACCGGCGGCCTCCCTCGGTTCCTATGTGATTTCCATGGCCGGTGCGGCTTCCGACGTGCTCCTGGTGCAACTGTTGCTCAAGGAGTGCGGGGTGTTGCGGCCGATGCGCGTGGTGCCGCTGTTCGAGACCCTGGCCGACCTGGACAACGCCGGGCCGGTGATGGAGCGCCTGTTGCTGCTGCCCGGCTACCGTGCACGCCTGCAGGGGCCGCAGGAAGTCATGATCGGCTATTCCGACTCGGCCAAGGATGCCGGCACCACGGCGGCGGCCTGGGCCCAGTATCGCGCCCAGGAGCGGCTGGTGGACATCTGCCGGGAACAGCAGGTCGAACTGCTGCTGTTTCATGGCCGTGGCGGCACCGTCGGCCGTGGTGGCGGCCCGGCCCATGCGGCGATCCTGTCGCAGCCGCCGGGTTCGGTGGCGGGGCGTTTCCGCACCACCGAACAGGGCGAGATGATCCGCTTCAAGTTCGGCCTGCCGGACATTGCCGAACAGAACCTCAACCTGTACCTGGCCGCCGTGCTCGAGGCCACCTTGCTGCCGCCGCCACCGCCACAACCGGCCTGGCGCAAGCTGATGGACGAACTGGCCGCGGATGGGGTGCGGGCCTATCGGGCCGAAGTCCGCGACAACCCGCAGTTCGTCGAGTACTTCCGCCAGTCGACTCCGGAACAGGAGCTCGGGCGCCTGCCATTGGGCAGCCGTCCGGCCAAGCGCCGGGCAGGCGGCATAGAAAGCCTGCGGGCGATTCCCTGGATTTTCGGCTGGACCCAGACCCGGCTGATGCTGCCGGCCTGGCTCGGTTGGGAGACGGCCCTGCGCCATGCGCTGGAGCGTGGGCAAGGCAAGCTGCTGGAACAGATGCGTGAGCAATGGCCATTCTTCCGCACCCGTATCGACATGCTGGAGATGGTGCTGGCCAAGGCCGACAGCGATATCGCCCGCTCCTATGACGAGCGTCTGGTGGAAGCGGAACTGCTGCCGCTGGGTGCGCACTTACGCGACCTATTGTCGCAGGCATGCGCGGTGGTACTGGGTCTGACCGGCCAGTCGCAACTGCTGGCCCACAGCCCCGAGACCCTGGAGTTCATTCGCCTGCGTAACACCTACCTGGACCCGCTGCATCTGTTGCAGGCCGAGTTGCTGGCCCGCACGCGGCGCCAGGAAAGTGCCCAGGACAGCCCTCTGGAACAGGCTTTGCTGGTGTCCGTGGCGGGTATCGCCGCCGGCCTGCGCAATACCGGTTGAGGGGAGCCGAGGCCTGGCTTGCAGGCTTGGGCAAGGCCACGACCGCCTGGTCGGGTGCGGTCGTGGCCTTGCGTGCGACACTTTATTGTCACCTTGCGACCCGCGGTAGCAGGTTTGCACGGTTGCGGGGGCCCGAGTCGTTGCGACTTTGGGCGGCTTGTGTGGGGTCGGTCGGCTGTGTATCTTGATCAGCCCTTGGCCGTTTGGGCGGCTGTCACCCTATTGTTGAGATTGGCCCCACGCGGCGAATCCGAGCGTTTCTAAATAAAAAATTGAGGAGCACATCGATGCGCGTCATTCTGCTGGGAGCTCCCGGGGCCGGTAAAGGTACTCAGGCTAAGTTCATCACCGAGAAATTCGGCATCCCGCAAATCTCCACCGGCGACATGCTGCGTGCCGCGGTCAAGGCCGGCACCGAGCTGGGCGTCAAGGCCAAGGGCATCATGGATGCCGGCGGCCTGGTTTCCGATGACCTGATCATCGCGCTGGTCAAGGACCGTATTGCCCAGGCCGATTGCGCCAAGGGTTTCCTGTTCGACGGTTTCCCGCGCACCATTCCCCAGGCTGAAGCCCTGGTGCAGGCCGGTGTCGAGCTGGACCACGTGGTCGAGATCGCCGTCGACGACGAAGAGATCGTCCAGCGTATTGCCGGCCGTCGCGTTCACGAGGCTTCCGGGCGTGTCTACCACGTCGTCTACAACCCGCCGAAAGTCGAAGGCAAGGACGATGTGACCGGCGAAGAGCTGGTGCAGCGCAAGGACGACACCGAGGAAACCGTTCGCCATCGCCTGTCGGTCTATCACTCCCAGACCAAGCCGCTGGTGGACTTCTACCAGAAGCTGTCGGCGGCCCAGGGCAAGCCGAAGTACAGCCACATCGCTGGCGTCGGCTCGGTCGAGGCGATCACCGGCAAGGTGCTCGAAGCGCTGAACTGATCGTCGCCTCTGCCTCTCTACAACAGCCCGCTTGCGGGCTGTTGTTGTTTATACTGTTGCACTTTTTCATTCTGACCTGACGGAAACACCGATGAGCACCTTGCTGGCCCTGGACACCGCGACTGAAGCCTGCTCCGTCGCCTTGCTGCATGATGGCAAGGTGACGAGCCACTATGAGGTGATCCCGCGCCTGCATGCGCAGAAGCTGCTGCCGATGATCCGGCAACTGCTGGCGGATGCCGGGATCGGCCTGTCGGCGGTGGATGCGATCGCCTTTGGCCGTGGCCCGGGCGCCTTTACCGGAGTGCGGATCGCCATCGGTGTGGTTCAGGGCCTGGCCTTCGCCCTGGACCGGCCGGTGTTGCCGGTCTCCAACCTGGCGGTGCTGGCCCAGCGGGCACTGCGCGAGCAGGGCGCCAGCCAGGTCGCCGCGGCCATCGATGCGCGGATGGATGAAGTGTATTGGGGCTGCTATCGCGAGGAGGCCGGGGAGATGCGCCTGGCCGGCGTCGAAGCGGTGCTGCCGCCGGAAGTCGCGGCGCTGCCGGAGGGGGCTGTTGGCGCCTGGTTCGGTGCGGGCACGGGCTGGGGCTATGGCGAGCGGATCAAGGTCGCGGTCAGCGGCCAGGATGCTGGCATGCTGCCTGACGCCCAGGACCTGCTGAGCCTGGCGCGTTTCTCCTGGGCGCGCGGCGAGGCCATCGTTGCCGACCAGGCACAGCCGGTCTACCTGCGTGACAAGGTCGCCACGCCCAAGGCGCGCTAAGGCCGGAGCAAATTCCCAAGCTACACTGAAGGTTAATCCGGGCGCTCGGGAGGTCGTGCGCAGTAGTCAAAGATGTGCCGTACGTCATGTTTTGCACACGCAGGCGGCGTTGTGTGAAAACCTTTTATTGGTTATGTGGTCTGGTTATCAATTGGACAATAGCCACGTACGGCAAGTACTGCTAAATTGCCATCATCGACTCCGAGCATGCCACAATGCGTATAGACGGCGTTTCATCACAGTCCTATTCCATCAAGCGCAAGCCCCGCAAGGGCGGCGTGGTGGTGGATGCCGATGAGGAACTGCTGGGCGGCGACAGTGACGATCTGTCCGAAGTCGCTGCCCGCGCCGAGGCTGCCGGTGAACGTCTGGCCAACCTGCCAGCGCGTCCGCAGGACATGATCTTTCCCCGTTCCATGAGCCGGAGCGTCGCCACGGCTCTGGCCAGCTATCTGACCACCGCCGGTTTCGTCGAGTGGGACATGGAAGTGTTGGGACTGGACCTGCATATCTGATCTAATCGGTGGCATGACCGATTCAGTTCTTCCCTACTACCTTGGTTGTCCGTCCTGGAGTGAAAACGCCTGGCGCGAGTTCCTGTATCCGGAAAACGCCCGTCCGACGGACTTTCTCGATCTATATTCCCAGGTCTTCAACGCCGTCGAAGGCAACACCACGTTCTATGCCCGGCCTTCGCCGGGCACGGTGGAGCGCTGGGCGCAGACCATGCCGGAGCACTTTCGCTTCACTGCCAAGTTTCCCCGCGATATCAGTCATGGCGGCGACCTGCGGGCCCAGGTGCCGGCGGCCGAGGAGTTCCTGCAACTGCTCAAGCCGCTGGGGGCGCGGGTGTCGCCGTTGTGGCTGCAATTGCCGGCGAGTTTCGCCCCTCATCGGTTGAGCGAACTGGCCGGCTTCATCGACAGCCTGCAGCAGCCGCTGGCCGTCGAGGTCCGCCATCCCGAGTTCTTCGCCAAGGGCGATGCCGAGCGGATGCTCAACCGGTTGCTGCTGGACCGCGCAGTGGAGCGCATCTGCCTCGATCCGCGGGCACTGTTCAGTTGCACCTCGACCGAGCCCGCAGTGCTGCATGCCCAGTCCAAGAAGCCCAGGGTGCCGCCGCGGCCGGCGGCCTTCACCCCGTTCCCGCAGGTACGCTTCATCGGCCATCCGGAGTTGGCGGCGAACGAGCCCTTCATGACCCCCTGGGTCGAAAAGGTCGCTGTCTGGATCGAGGAGGGGCGAACGCCGTATATCTTCCTGCACACGGCTGACAATCTGCTGGCACCGAAACTGGCGCAGCGTTTTCACGAGCGCCTGAAGGAACGTTTGCCTGGCCTGCCAGCCCTGACTGCGCTATACAGAGAGCCCGCCGCGGAGCAACTCGGCCTGCTCTGACGGCACTCGTCTCTTCTGCCAGGAGCTGGTCATATGGATGCGCAAAACCGTCGAGCCCAAGCCTTCAGGACCCTGCACGAGCGTGCCGGAGCCTTTGTGATCCCCAATCCCTGGGACGCCGGTTCGGCGAAGATGCTCGCCGCCCTGGGTTTCGAAGCCCTGGCCACCACCAGCGCCGGGCTGGCTTTTTCCCTGGGGCGTCCGGATGCGGAAGGTGCGGTCAGCCGCGCCGATGCCCTGGACAATGCCCATGTGATTGCCAAGGCCACGCCGCTGCCGGTGGCAGCGGACCTGGAAAACGGTTACGCCGACAGTCCCGAAGGGTGCGCCCAGACGATCCTGATGGCCGCTGAAGTGGGCCTGGTCGGTGGTTCGATCGAGGACGCCACGGGCAATCCCGAAGAACCGATCTACCCCTTCAATCAGGCGGTCGAGCGGATCGAGGCGGCGGTAGCGGCGGCGCGCAGCCTGCCATTTGACTTCACCCTGACGGCCCGGGCGGAAAACTTTCTGGTCGGACGTCGGGACCTGGGTGACACCATCCGCCGTCTGCAGGCCTTTGCCGAGGCCGGCGCCGATGTCCTGTATGCCCCGGCCTTGAGCACGGCCGAGGAGATTCGCGCGATCGTCAAGGCGGTGGCGCCCAAGCCGGTGAACGTCTTGATGTCCGGTGGCGTGTCGTTGTCGGTGGCTGATTTGAGTGCGCTGGGGGTCAAGCGCATTAGCGTCGGTTCGGCGCTGGCGCGTGCGGCGTACGGGGCGTTTTACCAGGCTGCACAGGAGATCCTTGAGCAGGGCAGCTTCGGTTTCGCCGAGCAGGCGATCCCGTTCGGCAGGATCAATCAGATGTTCAAGGGCTGAGGCCGGTGCTGGCGGCTCAGGCCGCCAGACGCAGGTTGTGCGCCACCAGCGGGCGTGCCCAGTTCAGGTCGTAGTCCAGGTCCTGCTGCTGCTTGACCAGGGTTTGCTCGTCGTACGGCAGCGCCGGTTTCTCCAGCAGGTCCAGCTCGAACTCGGCGATCGGCAGGTGCAGCGGACGCTTCTGTGGTGCCGGGCCCGGCTCGGGCTGTGGTTGGCCGGCGGTGAGGACGAGCGGGCGAACCCACTCGCTCTCGAAATCCTGTTGCCGCTGCTGGGCGATGATTTCGTCATCCGGATAGGGCGGTGCCGGTTTCTTCAGCAGATCGAGCTCGAACTCGGCGATCGGCAGGAACAGCGGCTCTGGTGGCCGGACCGGATTGTCGGTGACATTGCAGTGCAGTTGCTCGACGATCTGCGCCAGGGTCTCGGCGCCGGCGGTCGGTTCGACCGGGCCATCGGCCGGCAGTTCGGCCACCGCCTGCCTTGGTGCATCCCCTACCTGTTCAGCCAGCGCACGGGCGAAGAAATCCTGCCACAGGTGGCTGACGCCACTCAGTGCCTGGGAGTTTCGCAGGCCGTAATCGCCGACGGGCGATAGATAACCTATGGATGTGCGCTGAATGTCTGACATGGTTCTCGGTCGTGGCCCAAGCTCTGGCAAAATGCCGGATAATTCTGTTATCGGCCGTTTTCGCCGATCATTAAATTTTTGAGCGTGTTTTTCATGAGTGAGCAGCAGACGGCCGTACGGATCCGAGTCGAAGCCTTGACCGCAGGGCTTGAACACCAGGCCCAGGCCTGGGCCCAGCGTCTGGAACTGCCATTGCAGGAACCCGAGGCGGAGTTCGCCCTGCAGGTCGGCGGGCAGGGTTTGCAGTTGCAGCAACTGGGGCCGGATGCACCGGGGCCGGTTCGGGTGGATTTCGTGGAGGGCGGGGCGGCACACCGGCGGCTGTACGGTGGCGGTAGCGGGCAGATGATCGCCAAGGCGGTCGGTATCCAGCAGGGCGTGCGCCCACGGGTGCTGGACGCCACGGCCGGGCTGGGCAAGGACGCGTTCGTACTGGCGAGCCTGGGCTGCGACATGAGCCTGGTCGAGCGCCAGCCGCTGATCGGTGCCCTGCTGGAGGATGGCCTGGCCCGTGCCCTGGAGGATCCGGAGGTGGCGCCGATCGTGTCCCGCATGCGTCTGCTCAAGGGAAACTCGATCGACGTGATGCGCCACTGGGAGGGCGAGCCGCCGCAGGTCATCTATCTGGACCCGATGTTTCCCCACCGTGAGAAAACCGCCCTGGTGAAGAAGGAAATGCGTCTGTTCCGGCCGTTGGTGGGCGATGACCCGGACGCCCCCGCGCTGCTGGAGGCCGCCCTGGCCCTGGCGACCCACCGGGTGGTGGTCAAGCGCCCGCGCAAGGCACCGTGCATCGACGGGCCCAAGCCCAGTCACGGCCTGGAGGGCAAGTCGAGCCGCTACGATATCTACCCGAAGAAAGCGCTCAAGCCCTGAAGGCCTCTTCGCGGGCAAGCCCGTTCCCACAGTGGATCATGTCATTGCCGTGGGGCGGGCTCGCCCGCGAAAGGAACCGGCTCAGGGCCGATAGGCCCGCATGAACAAGCCCACCACCTCGCGCACATGGGCTTCGCTGTCCTCGGCATTCAATGGCTCCCCGCAGCCATACAGCAGGCGGAAGTTCGCCGCGCCCTTGAGCAGGCAGAAAAAGTGTTCGGCGGCGCGGTGCGGCTTGTCGATGACCAGGACCCCGCTCTGATGGATTCTGCTGAGCAGTCGCTCCATTTCGCTCAGCATCCGCTGTGGGCCGGCCTCGAAGAAAATCTGCGACAGCCTGGGATCCTGGCTGCCCAGCGCGATGATCAGGCGATGCAGGTTCACCGACTCGTCGCTGTTGATCAGCTGATTGAAGCCACGGGCGATATTGAGCAGCACCGATTCGACCGGGACGCCCTCGGGCAGGGCGAACAGCAGTTCGGGTAGCTGCGCCTCGCACTTGGCCACCACCGCGGCGGAGAACAGGGTCTCCTTGTCGGTGAAGTGGCTGTAGACCGTCAGCTTCGAAACACCTGCCGCTGCTGCCACCGCATCCATGCTGGTGCTGGCGTATCCATTGCTCAGGAACAGATCTTTCGCGGCTTCAAGAATGGCCTGGCGTTTTGCCAGGTCCTTGGGGCGACCCGGGCCGCTGGGCACAGAAAGATTGTCGGACATTTTTCACTTTAATACTGGACTGGTCAGTTTGGTATAAATACCATACTGGCCAGTATAATTATTTCAAGCACTCTTTAGCGAAGGGTCTACACCATGTTCCGCTATGTCCTGCCCCTTGTGTTACCCGCCAGTCTAGCGTTTTTCCTCGTGGGCTGTGATCGCGAAGAGGCGGTTCAGGTTACCGTGCGTCCCGCCATGGTGGTTCAGCCGCAGTTGTCGGCTCAGGCCATGGACAGTTATCCCGGTGAGGTGCGCGCCCGCTTCGAACCCGAACTGGCGTTTCGTATCGCTGGCAAGGTGGCCCGGCGTCTGGTCGAGGAGGGACAGCGGGTCAAGGCCAACCAGCCATTGGCGGAGCTCGATCCGCAGGATGTGCGCCTGCAACTGGAGGCCACCCGGGCCCAGGTGGCGGCTGCCGAGGCGAACCTGAACCTGGTGCGCTCCGAGCGCGACCGCTACAAGACCCTGCTGGAGCGGCAGATGGTCAGCCGCTCGCAATACGACAATGCGGAAAATGCCTACCGTGCCGGTGAGGCCCGGCTGAAGCAGATCCGGGCGGAATTCGATGTCTCCAGCAACCAGGCCGGCTATGCGGTGCTGCGGGCTCCTCAGGATGGCGTGATCGCCAGGCGTCAGGTTGAGGTCGGCCAGGTGGTGGCCGCCGGCCAGACGGTCTTCACCCTGGCCGCCGACGGCGAGCGCGAGGTGCTGATCAGTTTCCCGGAACAGGCCTTTGGCCGCTTCAAGGTCGGTCAGGAGGTGGCCGTCGAACTCTGGTCCCAGCCGGACCAGCGCTTCAACGGGCATATCCGCGAGCTGTCGCCGGCGGCTGATCCGAAATCCCGGACCTTCGCCGCGCGCATCGCCTTCAGTTCCGGAAAGATCCCTGCCGAGCTGGGGCAGAGTGCCCGGGTCTTCGTCCAGAATGCCGGTGCCGTGCCGCTTTCGGTGCCGTTATCGGCACTCACGGCCGAAAACGGCGCCGCCTATGTCTGGAAAGTCCAGCCGGACAACACCCTCAAGCGCACCCCGGTGCGGGTTGGCGCCTTCGGCGAGAAGAACGTGCCGGTGCTCGAAGGCCTCAGTGCCAGCGACTGGGTGGTGGCGGCCGGGGTGCACGTGCTGCACGAAGGGGAACAGGTGCGTCCGGTGGACCGCTCCAACCGCGTCGTCAACCTGGCGGCCAAGGAGTAGTCCCCGATGGGTTTCAATCTTTCCGAATGGGCATTGCGCAACCGCCAGATCGTCCTGTTCCTGATGCTGCTGCTGGCGATGGTCGGGGCCATGTCTTACACCAGGCTTGGCCAGAGCGAAGATCCGCCGTTCACTTTCAAGGCCATGGTGATCCAGACCAACTGGCCAGGCGCCACGGCCCAGGAAGTTTCGCGGCAGGTCACCGAACGCATTGAAAAGAAACTGATGGAGACCGGCGAATACGAGCGGATCATGTCGTTCTCCCGGCCAGGCGAGTCCCAGGTGACCTTCATGGCCCGCGACTCGCTGCACTCGGCGCAGATTCCCGAGCTCTGGTACCAGGTGCGCAAGAAGATCGGCGACATCCGCCAGACCCTGCCGCCGGATATCCAGGGGCCGTTCTTCAACGACGAGTTCGGTACCACCTTCGGCAATATCTATGCGCTGACCGGCGACGGTTTCGACTACGCGGTGCTCAAGGACTACGCCGACCGCATCCAGATCCAGCTGCAGCGGGTCAAGGATGTGGGCAAGGTCGACCTGTTGGGGCTGCAGGACGAAAAGGTCTGGATCGAACTGTCGAACGTCAAGCTGGCCACTCTCGGGGTACCGATGGCGGCAGTCCAGCAGGCGCTGCAGGAGCAGAACACGGTTTCCACCTCGGGTTTCTTCGAAACACCGACGGAGCGGGTGCAACTGCGCGTCAGTGGCAACTTCAAGAGCGTCGACGAGATTCGCAACCTGCCGATCCGGGTCGGCGACCGGACCCTGCGTATCGGCGATTTCGCCGAGGTCCGCCGCGGCTTCAGCGATCCGCCCGCCCCGCGCATGCGTTTCATGGGTGAAGATGCCATTGGCCTGGCCGTGGCGATGAACGACGGTGGCGACATTCTGGTGCTGGGCAAGGCGCTGCAAGCCGAATTCGCCCGTCTCCAGAAAAGCCTGCCGGCGGGCATGCACCTGAGCAAGGTTTCCGACCAGCCGGCGGCGGTCAAGACCGGCGTCGGCGAGTTCGTCCAGGTGCTGGTGGAAGCCCTGGCGATCGTGCTGCTGGTGAGTTTCTTCTCCCTCGGCGTGCGTACCGGCATGGTGGTGGCGCTGGCGATTCCGCTGGTGCTGGCGATGACCTTCGCCACCATGTACTACCTGGGCATCGGCCTGCACAAGATTTCCCTCGGCGCCCTGGTGCTGGCGCTCGGCCTTTTGGTCGACGACGCGATCATTGCCGTGGAAATGATGGCAATCAAGATGGAGCAGGGCTTCGACCGGCTCAAGGCGGCGAGCTACGCCTGGACCAGCACGGCGTTCCCGATGCTGACCGGTACGCTGATCACCGCCGCCGGTTTCCTGCCGATCGCCACCGCGCAGTCGGGGACTGGCGAGTACACCCGCTCGATCTTCCAGGTGGTGACCATCGCCCTGCTGGCGTCGTGGATCGCCGCCGTGATGTTCGTGCCCTATCTGGGAGAGAAGCTGCTGCCGGACCTGGCGAAGATCCACGCTGCCAAGCATGGCGCCGATCAGCCGGACCCTTATGCCACGCCGTTCTACCAGCGGGTGCGGCGCCTGGTGGAGTGGTGCGTGCGGCGGCGCAAGACGGTGATCGTATTGACCGTTCTGGCCTTTGTGGCTTCGGTGGCACTGTTCCGCTTCGTGCCGCAGCAATTCTTCCCGGCTTCCGGGCGACTGGAGCTGATGGTCGACCTCAAGCTGGCCGAGGGCGCGTCGCTGAGCAACACCGCCGAGCAGGTCAAGCGTCTGGAGAGTCTGCTCAAGGGGCATGACGGCATCGACAACTACGTGGCCTATGTCGGTACCGGTTCGCCGCGCTTCTACCTGCCGCTCGACCAGCAACTGCCGGCGGCCAGCTTTGCCCAGTTCGTGGTGCTGGCCAAGACCATCGAGGACCGGGAGAAACTGCGGACCTGGCTGATCGATACGCTCAACGAGCAGTTCCCCGACCTGCGTGCGCGGGTCACGCGCCTGGAGAACGGTCCGCCCGTGGGCTACCCGGTCCAGTTCCGTGTCACCGGCGAGCATATCGAGGTGGTTCGGGCCCTGGCCCGCAAGGTGGCGGCCAAGGTGCGCGAGAACCCCCATGTGGTCAACGTGCACCTGGATTGGGAAGAACCGAGCAAGGTGGTCTACCTGAATGTCGATCAGGACCGTGCCCGGGCCCTGGGGGTGAGTACGGCGAACCTGTCGCGCTTCCTGCGCAGCTCACTGACCGGTTCGACCGTCAGCCAGTACCGCGAGGACAACGAGCTGATCGAGATCCTGCTGCGTGGCACCGTGCACGAGCGCAGCGAGCTGTCGGCACTGTCGAGCCTGGCGGTGCCCACCGACAACGGCACCAGTGTGGCGCTGTCGCAGATCGCGACGCTGGAGTACGGTTTCGAGGAAGGCGTCATCTGGCACCGCAACCGCCTGCCGAACGTGACGGTCCGCGCCGATATCTATGGCCAGGAGCAACCGGTGACCCTGGTCAAGCAGATCATGCCGACCCTGGATTCGATCCGGGCCGAGCTGCCGGACGGTTATCTGCTGGACGTGGGCGGTACCGTGGAGGACTCCGAGCGCGGCCAGGCGTCGGTGAACGCCGGCGTCCCCTTGTTCATCGTGGTGGTGCTGACCCTGTTGATGTTGCAATTGCGCAGCTTCTCGCGGGTGGCGATGGTGTTCCTCACCGCGCCGTTGGGACTGATCGGCGTGACGCTGTTCCTGCTGGTGTTCCGCCAGCCGTTCGGTTTCGTGGCGATGCTCGGCACCATTGCCCTGTCCGGGATGATCATGCGCAACTCGGTGATTCTGGTGGACCAGATCGAACAGGATATCCGGGCCGGCATGTCGCAGTGGCAGGCGATCATCGAGGCGACGGTACGGCGCTTCCGGCCGATCGTGCTGACCGCGCTGGCGGCGGTGCTGGCGATGATTCCACTGTCGCGCAGCGTGTTCTACGGACCGATGGCGGTGGCGATCATGGGTGGGTTGATCGTGGCGACGGCCCTGACCCTGCTGTTCCTGCCGGCGCTGTATGCCGGCTGGTTCCGGGTGAAGAAGACCGCGGCCGGGGGCTGAGGTCAGCCGGGAGCCAGCGCGCTGGCTCCCGCTGCTGCATCACAGCGCGCCAAACACCTTCTTCGCCAGGCTGGTAGCCGCTTCAGCCGGGTTGGCCCGGATACCTTCCTCTTTCTGGGCGATCAGCTTGAACAGACCGTCCAGCGCCTTTTCGGTCACGTAGCTTTCAATGTTGGCACTCTTGGCGTCGATCACGCCGAGGGTCGCCGCCTGCCCGGCGAACGAGTTGTACTGCTGGGCCAGGCCGACCTGGTCGGTGGCCTGCTTGACGATCGGCAGGAACTTGGCGCGGATCTGCTCGCGGCTGGTCTTGTCCAGGTACTGGGTGGCCGAGTCCTTGCCGCCGCTGAGAATGCTCTTGGCGTCATTCACGGTCATCTTCTTCACCGCATCCACCAGCAGCGCCTGGGCCTGGGGCATGGCTGCCTCGGCCGCCTTGTTCATGCTGGTTTCCAGCTGGTCGACCTGGGCGCCCATGCCGAACTGCTTCATCTTGCTGGCGACCTTGCCCAGCTTGCCCGGCAGTTCGATCTTCACTTCAGGGTTGTTGCTGAAGCCACCCGGCTTACCGAGCGTCGTGACGGCGGCGACGGCCCCCTGGGCCAGGGCGTCCTTGAGCCCGCCCGAGGCTTCGCCCTGGGACAGGCTGCCCAGGGACAGGGCCAGCGCGTTGGCGGAGATCAGCAGGCCGGCGCAGAGGCTGGCCAGACGTAGGGAAGGACGGAGCATGGAAAGCTTCCTTATGCGAAAAGAGAAAATGACCGGGCGGAGTCGGCACGCTTCGGCGAAGGCTGTGGAAACAGGCCGCTCGAACGGGCGCCGGGCTGTCCGCTGGTGATAACAGTAGCTGGCCGGCGAGTTCGATGCGAGCGCTGATCGAAGACATTGCCGGGCTTCAGGCCCTGAGGGTCAGGTTCTGTGGCTTTTCCTTCTGCAATACGACGGTCCGGGGAATGGGTTTCATGGTGAACTTGCGCCGGCTGCCGAAACTGCCCTGGGTTTCGTAGAGCTGGCCGGGCTTGACCCGGCTGGGGTCATAACGCAGGTAGCGGGGGATCGCGCCCTTGAGCAGGGTGATCTCCTCGCAGAGGATGTAGGGCGGCAGGCCGGAGTCGTTGAGGGCGACCAGTTTCAGGTTGGCCAGGGTGTTCTCGTCCGTGCCGATCAGCGGCACCAGCGCCGCGCTCAGGTACAGGTAGCCAGGTGGGCTCAGGTGAAAGCTCGCCTCCTGGTTGTCCTTGCGCCATCTGAAGTTGTAGCGGATGTCGGCCAGCAGCGAGGCGCCATCGACGCTCATGTCGAACTCGATCTCTATCCTGCTGTTGTAGCGCAGGTCCTGGGGCAGTTCGAACACGAAGCGCCAGGGGCTGCGTGATGGCAGGTCGGCGCTGCTCCAGGTGCCGAGGATGGCATGGGTATCGCGGTTGCGCAGGGTGATCCGGGTTTGCGCCCGGGCCGGAATGGCATAGTCCGGCGGAAAGTGGAAAACAGCTGTGACGAGGTTTTTCGCAGTCATCTCGATATCCTTATCGAACGCGTCAAAGGCAACGCAGGGTCCAGTCTATACGAGTGTTTGCCGAGGAAATTCGGCGAGGAAATATCGTTGTTGCTTTGCCGAATTGTCTGTCGTTGGGTTGCCGGTTATCTGATGTAGATCGGCTGATTGGCCCTGTGCCTGTCGCCTTGCAGGGCTGCCTGCAGCCGAGTGTTGCCAGCTGTGGGCAAGAGCGTGTTTTTACAGTTCTTGTCGGAATAGCCCGACATTTACTGATCCTTGTTGCTACGACAGAAAAGGACATGGGGTTATCGCTGGCGTTGCGGCGGGTGCGATACATGTATTGCGCTTGAGAACCGTGGAGTGAACCCATGTCATCCAGACGATACCTGTGCGACGCGCAAATCAGCCAGGCCATGCAGATTGCCGATCTTTCCGAGTTCGAGGCGCCTGTGCATGCGGTGGGGCTGATTGCCCAGTGTGTGCTCGGCGGGCTTGAGGCACAGGGTTGGCCGGCTCCCCGGGTTATCCGCGGACCGCGGATCGTCACCGCCGAGCAGAACTACGTCCTGCTTGGCTATGCGCCTGATGAAGTCACTCTCGGCAGCGACCACACCCGCTGGATCAGCGAATCACAATTGTTGCGAACCCAGACGACCAGTCTGATTCCTCCCGCACTGGTCGAGGCGGCAAGGGCGCGAAAGCCGGGGGAAACCATGCTGCTCGCTGCCCCCGGTATTACGTTCAGGCGCGACACGCGCGACCGTCTCCATTGTGCGCAACCGCACCAGATGGACATTTGGGTCATGGGTGATCCACCGCTGTCCTGCCGGGAGTCGCTGCTGAAGCTGGTTGGCGATGTTCTGAAGGCCGCGCTGCCCGATCATGCCTGGACGTGTCAGGACAGCCCTCACCACTACACCGAGGGGGGATCGAGATCAATGTCGTCTCGGCGCAGCAGTCGGTGGAGGTGCTTGAGTGTGGTTGTATCGCCCGCTCCCTGCTCGAAAGACTCGGGCTCGATCCGCTTCAGCATGGAGGCCTGGCCATGGGCATGGGGTTGGATCGTCTGGCGATGTTGCGCAAGGGAATTCCCGATATCCGCCTGCTCAGGGACCCTCTGCCCCGTATCCAGGCACAAATGAATAGCCTCGATCCCTGGGTGCCGGTCTCTCGTCTGCCTTCGATCACTCGCGATATCTCGCTGGCCGTGACGCCGGGACAGAGCGAGGAGGAACTGACCGAGTCGATGTTGCAGGCCGCCGGTGTGCGTAGTGGCTGGATTGAAGAGATGCGCCTGCTGGGGCGCTGGAGCCCTGGGCAATTGCCACCGCAGGCACTGGATCGCCTGGGCATGCTCGAAGGGCAGGAAAACGTGCTCTTGAGAATCGTCCTGAGAGACTGCGCCAGATCCATTACGGCCCAGGAGGCCAATGAACTCTATAACGATATCCAGCATGCCATGCACGAGGGAAAGGCGGGGGGTGGATATCGCAACGGCTGAGTTGCGCACAGCCTTTGCGCGATGAACCCCAGTTTGGCTGGCCTGGGGTTGCCGGTGAGGATCAGGCGGCGTCGGGACTGATGTCGCTCTTCTGCTCCGGGCCGGTGTCGTGCAATGTCACCTGGCGGATCGAAAGGCGTATTTCCGCCGGCAGTACCCGCTTGGCCGCACCCTCGGCCAGCTCGCCGAGCAGTTCGTGGTAACTGAGCTTGCCGGCTTCGTCGCGGCGCAGAACGTCGAGGTCGAGCAGAGTCTGGATGAAGTGGCGGAACAGGCTCTTGTCGAAGAACTCCGGGGCATTGAGACCGTGCAGGATCGACAGGCGCTGGGCCATGATCGTGCACAGGTCCTCCAGTTCCTCGGCGCTGATACTGTGCTGGCCGCTGTTGAGCAGCAGCGAGATTGCCATGTAGAAGCGTTGCAGGGTCTGGGCGATGCTTCTCGACAACAGGGTCAGCAGCACGAAATGCCGTGAACTCGGCGCCGGGCGCAGGTAGACCGCATTCTCGAAACGCAGCAGGCCCTGCTCGACGAAGGCCTCAAGCCATTGATCGACCACCGCGTCGAGTTCGTCCAGCGACCAGCGGATGAACAGCTCCGACTGCAGGTACGGGTACAGCGCCCGGGTGTAGCGCAGCAACTGCTCGCGGCTCATGCGTGATGAGCTCTGGAAGAAGCTCGCCAGCAATGCCGGCAGGGCGAAGATGTGCAGGACGTTGTTGCGGTAGTAGGTCATCAGTACCGCGTTCTGTTCGTCCAGGTAAAGGATCTTGCCCAGCGCATCGTTCTGTTCGGCGAGCAGGTCCATGTCCTTGACGTGCTGGATCAGCGCCCGGCCATCTCCCTCGGGCAGGGTGGTGTGCGGCGAGTAGGGGACGCGGCGCAGCAGCGCCAGGTAGAGGTCGAGCACCCGGGCCAGGGCACGGTCGTCCAGGGCCAGGCGGCTGGTGGAGAGCAGGGCCAGGGCCACCAGGTTCACCGGGTTGATCGCCGCCGCTTCGTTGAGGTTGCGCGCCACGCGCTCGCCCAGGCGGTTGGTGGTCGCGCTCAGCCAGTCCGGCTTGAATTGCGGGCCGAGTTCCTCGGCGCGCCAGCCCGGCTGTTCCTGGTCGAGGAAGTCGGCCAGCTTGATCGGCTCGCCGAAGTTGACCGCGACCTGGCCGAAGCGCTGCTTGAGCGCACCGATGACCTTGAAGATGTCGAAGATCGACTCCTTCTTCTTGCTGGCGCCGCGCAGTTCGCCGAGGTAGGTCCGGCCTTCCAGCACCCGTTCATAGCCGATATAGACCGGGACGAAGACGATCGGCATCCGCGAGGAGCGCAGGAAACTGCGCAGGGTAATGGCCAGCATGCCGGTCTTGGGCCGCAGCATGCGTCCGGTACGCGAGCGGCCGCCCTCGACGAAGTACTCCACCGGAAAACCCTTGGTGAACAGCGTATGCAGGTATTCGTTGAAGACCGAGGTGTAGAGCGGGTTGCCCTTGAAGGTGCGACGCATGAAGAACGCCCCGCCACGGCGCAGCAGGCCGCCGATCAGCGGCATGTTGAGGTTGATCCCGGCGGCGATGTGCGGCGGGGTCAGGCCGTTGCGGAACAGCAGGTAGGACAGCAGCAGGTAGTCGATATGGCTGCGATGGCAGGGCACGTAGATCACCTCGTGCCCCTGCGCCACGGATTGCACGTTTTCGATATGGTTGACGCGGATACCGTCGTAGATCTTGTTCCAGAACCAGCTCAGCACCACTTCGAGGAAGCGGATCGCCGTGTAGGTGTAGTCCGAGGCGATTTCGTTGCCGTAGCGCAGTGCCTGGGCCTTGGCCTTTTCCGCCGGGATGTTTTCGCGCTGGGCGTGTTCGAGGATCGCCTGGCGTACCTGCGGCTCGTTGACCAGGCCCTTGACCAGGTTGCGCCGGTGCGACAGGTCGGGACCGATGACCGCAGTTTTCAGGTTGCGCAAGTGTACCCGCAGAATGCGCTGGGCCATGCGCACGGTGCGCTCGTGGCCCTTGTTGTGTTCCACCAGTTCGCGCAGGTGGATCGGCGCGGAGAACTGCACGCGGGTCTTGCGGCCGAGAATCAGGATGCTCAGCAGGCGGCGCAGGCGACCTGTGACCGCCCAACTGTCGGCGAACAGCAGTTTCCACGGGCTCGATTCGCTGTCCGGCGATTGGCCCCAGAACACGCTGACCGGGATGACCTGGGCGTCCTCGACAGGATTCCGGCTCAGGGCATCGACCAGGCGGGTCAGGGTTGGCGGCGCCCCGCGCTTGTCATGACGGCCGAGCCAGTCGGGCTCCGGAGTCAGGTAGAAAAACGCCGCCGGCTCCAGCAGCGGGCCGACCGACACCGGCAGCACCGGGCGTGGCAGACCGGCCCGGGTGCATTCGTGGTCGACCACCGCCAGGTCGCTCAGCGACGGCGATTGCAGAACGTAGAACACCGGGCGGCTGCGGTCGAGGTTGAGGGTCAGGGACGACTGGTTGATCGTCTCCGAGCGCACCCACAGGTACAGGAGGCGGCGCAGGGTGCCAAACACTAGACGGCGGAACGGCGAACGGGTCATACGATTTCTGCTTCAGATGGAATGAACCGAGCGTTTGCTCGGGCGGGGAGTAGTGTGCCGTATCTGGCGAAAATCGGCAAAAACGCAACGAAGTAATATTGATTGAGAGTTTTTCGTGCTGTCTTATACTCCGGTATTCGCCCTCAGCGGTATGACCCCCGAGCGTCATCCGAAGTTCTGGCGATCAGGCTTGGAGAACCCTGCGAGCGGGGTTCACTCGATAATAAAAAAGGAGTACGGATTCATGGCAACTCGCGAGACAGGCAGTGTGAAGTGGTTCAACGATGCCAAGGGCTATGGCTTCATCCAGCGTGAAGGTGGGGCGGATGTGTTCGTGCACTATCGCGCGATTCGTGGCCAGGGCCACCGCTCGCTGACCGAGGGACAGCAGGTCGAGTACGCGGTGGTGGAAGGCCAGAAGGGCCTGCAGGCCGAGGATGTGGTGGGCTTGTAACCTGCCTGCCTGTGGGGGCGCGGACTTATCCGCGAACCAGGCCCCCATCTCTGTAGGAGCAGGGCTTGCCCGCGAATAGGCCCTTGAGCCTTGCGTCGCTGGGGGAGAGCGCCTTCGCGGGCAAGCCCTGCTCCTACAGTTTGATGATCGTTCCCACAGACGGGGTTCAGGCCGTGCGCCAGGTGATCTCTTCTTCGCCGTCGGCGCTGACACGAATCCAGCGGTCGGCACTTTCCTCGCCTTCCTCCTCGACCCAACTGCCCGGCGCGCAACGCACCTCCACCTGCAGCGCGGCAAAAGCGGCGCGGGCACAGGCGATGTCGTCGTCCCACGGCGTCTGGTCGCTTTCCAGGTACAGGCTGTTCCACTTGCCCACGGCTTTGGGCAGCCAGGTCACCGGCACGCCGCCGGCCTTGCATTTCCAGGTCTGGCCCTTCTGCGTCCACTCGCTGCACGGACCGAGCGCTTCGCCCAGCCAGGCGGTAATCGCCTTGTGGTCGACGTCGGCGTCTTTCAGGTAAATCTCGATATCAGGCTGGCGCATGGATGTCCTCGCTGCGGCTGCTGAAAAATCCATTCGCGGATTCTGGCGCTCGCCAACCGGGGTTGGCGAGGTGGGTCATGGGGATCATTGCAGAACGAAGTAATCGTAGCGCATCGACACGCTGACCTCGAACGGTTCGGCCTGCTCGATCACCCGGGCGCGGCGCTCGGCGCTGGCGCGCCAGCCGTGCGGGGTCATGGCCAGCAGGTTGGCACGGTCGGCGGGCCGTTCCAGGCGCAGCTTGAAGTCGAGGACTTCGCTGTGCTGCAGCGCCATGCCTTCCGGCACCAGGGCCAGGTGCTTGTCGTCGGTGTACTCGCGGACTTCGTCATAGAGCTGCTCGCGCAGTTCCATCAGGTGGCCGCTGGTCGGGCCGACCTTCATCAGGCCGCCACCGGGGCTGAGCAGGCGTTTGGCTTCCTGCCAGTCCAGCGGGCTGAAGACACTGGCGAGAAACTGGCAACTGGCGTCCGGCAGTGGAATGCGTGCCATGCTGGCGATCAACCACGTCAGTTGCGGATTGCGCCGGCAGGCCCGCTTCACCGCTTCGCGGGAGATGTCCAGGGCATAGCCGTCGGCCGTCGGCAGTGCCTCGGCGATCTGCGCGGTGTAGTAGCCTTCGCCACAGCCGATATCGACCCAGCGTTGCGGGGCCCGTTCGGCGGCCAGTTCGGCCAGGCGGCGGGCCACCGGCGCGTAGTGGCCGGCGTTGAGGAAATCACGCCGGGCCTCGACCATGGCCTGGTTGTCGCCGGGATCGCGGCTGTTCTTGTGCTGCACCGGCAGCAGGTTCAGGTAACCCTGGCGGGCCCGGTCGAAACGATGCCCGGCCGGGCAGGCCACGCCATTGTCGACCGCGCCCAGCGGTGCACTGCAGAGAGGGCAGGTGAGCATCAGGCGAGCAACTTGATCAGGGTCTGGTAGTAGATTTCGGTCAGCACATCGAGGTCGCTGGCCAAGACCCGCTCGTTGACCTGGTGAATGGTCGCGTTGACCGGGCCGAGTTCCACCACCTGGCTGCCGAGAGTAGCGATGAAGCGTCCGTCGGAGGTGCCGCCGCTGGTCGAGGCCTTGGTTTCGCGCCCGGTGATCTCGCGGATGCTGGAGGAGACCGCGTCGAGCAGCGCGCCCGGCTCGGTCAGGAACGGCAGGCCGGACAATGCCCAGTCCACGTGCCAGTCCAGCTGGTGTTTGTCGAGGATCGCCGCGACCCGTTGCTGCAGGCCCTCGACGGTCGACTCGGTGGAGAAGCGGAAGTTGAACAGCGCCACCAGTTCGCCGGGGATCACGTTGGTCGCGCCGGTGCCGGAATTGACGTTGGAGATCTGGAAGCTGGTCGGCGGGAAGAAGGCATTGCCGTCGTCCCAGTGCTCGGCCGCCAGTTCGGCGAGAGCGGGCGCGGCCAGGTGGATCGGGTTCTGCGCCAGGTGCGGATAGGCCACGTGGCCCTGCACGCCGCGGATGGTCAGCTTGGCGCCGAGGGAGCCGCGACGGCCGTTCTTCACCACGTCGCCGACCAGCGAGGTGCTCGACGGTTCGCCGACGATGCACCAGTCCAGGCGCTCGTTGCGCGCGGCCAGGCGCTCGACCACGGCCTTGGTGCCATGATGGGCCGGGCCCTCTTCATCGCTGGTGATCAGGAAGGCCACCGAGCCCTTGTGGTCCGGGTAGTCCGCGACAAAACGCTCGGCCGCGACGACCATCGCCGCCAGGCTGCCCTTCATGTCGGCGGCGCCACGCCCGCAGAGCATGCCGTGCTCGTCGATCAGCGCATCGAACGGATCGTTCTGCCAGGCCTGGACCGGGCCGGTCGGGACCACGTCGGTGTGGCCGGCGAAGCACAGCACCGGACCGTCGTGGCGACCGTGGGTGGCCCAGAAGTTGTCCACGTCCTCGATGCGCATCGGTTCCAGCTGGAAACCGGCATCGCCCAGGCGCTGCATCATCAGTTTCTGGCAGTCGGCGTCGACCGGTGTCACCGATGGGCGGCGGATCAGGTCACAGGCAAGTTGCAGGGTCGGCGAAAGCTCGGCGTGGGCCGTCATGGGAAACTCCGAAAACATGAAAGACGGGCTCGGTCTGCTGTGGGAGCGGGCTTGACCGCGAAGGGGGCACAAGCGCGCCGCAAGCTTCGCGGGCAAGCCCGCTCCCACACAAGTCCGCTGCCACAGTATTTGGGTTTGGCCGTGGAGTCGTGCTCGACCAGGGCGCAGAAAATGGCGGATATCTTAAAGCAAAACGGCGACCATAGGCCGCCGTTTAGAGGATCGCATCGACTTTATGCCGCCGGCACCTGCTCAGGCTCTTCGGCCGGTTTCGGTAGCGAGGAAACGAAGGCCATGAATAGCGCGGCCACGTACGGCAGCGACTGCACCAGCAGCATGGCGACCCAGAAGCGCATGTCGTTGCTCGGCATGCCCTGCACCAGGTAGATCCCCAGGGCTGCGCCCCACAACAGCAGCATGATGAACAGCTCTTCACGGGCTTCCGAGATCGCCACCCATAAACCGTGCTTGTCGGCGTTCTTCGGCGTGCGGAAAAACGGAATGCTGCTGGTGAAGAAACCGTACAGCACCGCCTTGGCGATGGTGTGCGACAACGCCAGGCCGGCCAGCGCGGCGGCGAAGGCGTCCTTCATGTTGACGCCGACCGCGCGCCGGTACAGGAACAGGATCTTGCCCACCTTGAAGGCGAACAGCGCCAGGGGCGGGATCGCGAAGATCATCAGCGGCGGGTCGACCCGTTGCGGCACGATGATCATCGCCGACGACCAGAGCAGCGCGCCCACGGTGAAGAAGATGTTCATGCCGTCGGCGATCCACGGCAGCCAGCCGGCGAGGAAGTGGTAGCGCTGGCCGCGGGTCAGTTCGGTGTCGCGGCCGCGCAGCAGGCTCGCGGTGTGCCGCTTGATGATCTGGATCGCGCCATAGGCCCAGCGGAAACGCTGCTTCTTGAAGTCGATGAAGGTATCGGGCATCAACCCCTTGCCGTAGCTGTGGTGGTGATAGGCAGCCGACAGGCCTTTTTCGAACACCCGCAGGCCCAGTTCGGCGTCTTCGCAGATACACCAGTCGGCCCAGCCCAGTTCTTCCAGGACCGAACGACGGGTCATGGTCATGGTGCCGTGCTGGATGATCGCGTCACGGTCGTTGCGAGTGACCATGCCGATGTGGAAGAAACCCTTGTACTCGGAGTAGCAGAGTTTCTTGAAGGTGCTCTCGTTCTGGTCGCGGTAGTCCTGCGGCGACTGCACGATGGCGATCTTCGGATCGGCGAAGTGCGGCACCATGTGCTTGAGCCAGTTGCGGTCGACGCAGTAGTCCGAGTCGATCACCGCGATGACCTCGGCATCCTTGGCGGTATGCGGAATCAGGTAGTTCAGCGCACCGCCCTTGAAGCCGGCCAGGGGCGCGACGTGGAAGAAACGGAAGCGCGGGCCGAGGGTCTCGCAGTAGGCCTGCACCGGCTCCCAGACCGCCGGGTCCTTGGTGTTGTTGTCGATGATCAGGACTTCGTAGTCCGGATAGTCGAGGGCGGCCAGGGCGTCGAGGGTCTGTTTGACCATCTCCGGCGGCTCGTTGTAGCACGGCACGTGGATCGAGACTTTCGGGCGGTAGTCCGACTCACCCTCGACCGGCAGGAATTCCCGGCGGCGCTTGTGGGTCCACACCGCTTCGGCCAGTTCGTGGGCCTCGGTCAGCAGCACGATGAACACCCCCAGCGCACCGAGGGCGAGCAGGAAGCCCACGGTCAGGCTGAACCAGGTGCTGTATTGCTGGCTGTAGTCGTAGCCGATCCACACCAGCACCGAACCGCAGAGGAAGGCGATAAAGGTCAGGAAAGTGCGGCCGCGCTGGCGCAGTGCCGAGCCGTCGATCAGCAGGACCGCCAGGGAGAGCATCGCCAGCACCACCGAGCCGATGGCCAGGACCCGCCACTGCGGAATGGCCACCACCGGCCCTTCGAAGTTGAATTTCTGCTGGCGCGCGGCGTTGTACACGCCCCAGTAGGCGCCTACCGAGCCTTCGTCACTGGCTTTCCAGGGCTGGTCAAAGGCTTCGATGACGAAGTAGTTGAAGCCCTGGCGGTTGAGCTTGTTCACCAGCGTACGCAGGTAGATCGCCTGGTCGGCCTGGGTCGCATCGGCGCCACCGCGCATGCGGCCGTTGCTCGGCCAGCCGACTTCCGACAGCAGCAGCGGCTTTTTCGGGAACATGCGTTTGAGTTCGCGGGCGCGGTCGAGCACGTACTGGCCGGATTTCTCCATCGGGATGAATTCCCAGTACGGCAGGATGTGCGCGGCGATCAGGTCGACGTGCCTGGCCAGTTCCGGGTTGTGTTCCCAGATGTGCCACTGTTCGGAAGTGGTCACCGGCACCTTCACCGCAGCGCGTACGCGATCGAGCAGCACACCGAGTTCCTTGGCGGTGATTTCCTTGCGGAAGATCGCCTCGTTACCCACCACCACGCGAACCACGCTGCGCGAGGTGTTGGCCAGCTCGATGGCCCGGGCGATTTCCCGCTCGTTGCGCTCCTGGTCCGGGCTGATCCAGATGCCCAGGGTCACCCGCAGGCCGAATTCCTCGGCCAGCTTGGGGATGTCCTGCAGCGTGCCGTCGACCGAGTAGATCCGGATGTTGTCGGTCAGCTTGCTGATGATCTCCAGGTCACGACGCATTTCATCGTCGGTCGGGTACTGGTCCTTCTGGGGGAACTGACCCTGCTGGAACGGAGAGTAGGAGAAGCCGGAGATGTGTTCCGGCCAGTTGGGGGCCGAGACCGGACGGTTGATCAACGCCCAGAAACCGCTGAACAGCGCGGCGATTGCCAGCACCACCACCAGGTTGAGTCCAAATTTACGCGATGACATAGAGATTTCGGGTTCCGAAGTAGAACGTTGAACTGCGCGGCGCGCATCCTACACGTGGGATTCGTGCTGGAACACCGCCGAGCTTAGGCAATGGCCTTTGGTTTAAGTTCTTTCCTGAGTCTTTGTAGCTGGTTTCTTGTGAAGATGTTGTCATTTTCGCTCATGTGGCCGCCATTCGTAGGCTGAAGGTGCCTGCTGCCTGCGATGGGCCTATAATGCGCGCCGATTTTTCCGGTGATTGGTCATGAGTGCAGAAGATCCGCGGTTTGCCGGCGTTGCCCGGTTGTATGGCATTGAAGGTCTGGAGCGGCTGAAGGCGGCTCATGTGGCCATCGTCGGTGTGGGCGGGGTCGGTTCCTGGGCGGCCGAGGCGATCGCTCGTTGCGGCGTCGGGGAGATTTCCCTGTTCGATCTCGACGATGTCTGCGTCAGCAACAGCAACCGCCAGTTGCATGCCCTGGACAGCACGGTGGGGCGGGCCAAGGTCGACGTCATGGCCGAGCGGCTCAAGGGCATCAACCCGGATTGTCGCGTGCATGCGGTAACGGACTTCGTCACCCGCGACACCATGGCCGAATACATCACCGGGCAGATCGACTGCGTGATCGACTGCATCGACAGCGTCAACGCCAAGGCGGCGCTGATCGCCTGGTGCAAGCGGCGCAAGATCCAGATCATCACCACCGGCGGCGCGGGTGGGCAGATCGACCCGACACAGATCCAGGTCTGCGACCTGAACCGTACCTTCAACGATCCGCTGGCCTCCAAGGTGCGGTCGACCCTGCGTCGCGACTACGGCTTCTCCCGCACGGTCAATCGCCATTACAGCGTGCCCTGCGTGTTTTCTTCCGAGCAGTTGCGTTATCCGAAACCCGATGGTGGCATCTGTCTGCAGAAGAGTTTTGTCGGCGACGGCGTGAAGCTGGACTGTGCCGGTGGCTTCGGTGCGGTGATGATGGTCACGGCGACCTTCGGCATGGTTGCGGCGACCAAGGCGGTGGACAAGCTGGTCGCCGGCGTGCGGCGGCCGTCGGAGCGTGCCATGCCCGCCCAGTGACGCGGGCATGGGCCGGACCCACAGCCACGGTGCCCTAGGCTCCAGTGAGTTCGCGCATGCGCTGCAGTACGGCATTCAGGCCATTGCTGCGCGATGGCGACAGTTGCCGTGACAGCCCGAGCTGGTTGAACCAGTCCGCCAGGTCGATCCCTTGCAGTTCTTCGGCGCCCAGGCCGTTGACCCGTACCAGTAGCAGCGCCACCAGCCCACGGATCATTCGTGCATCGCTGCTGGCGACGAAATGCCACTGACCGTCCCGCAGGCTGCCGGTCAACCAGACCTGGCTCTCGCAGCCGTGCACCCGGTTGGCCTGGTTTTTCTCGGCCTCGTCCAAGGCGGGCAGGCGCTCGCCCCATTGCATCAACAGGCGGGCCCGCTGTTCCCAGCCGGCCGCCGCCCGAAAGCTGTCCAGGGCAGCCTGTGCTTCGCCCGGCAAGTTCATCGCAACAGCTCCAGGGCCTGGTCCAGTGCCTCGAAGAAGCGCTCCAGGTCATCGGAGTCGTTGTACAGCCCCAGCGACACGCGGATCGCCCCGCTCAGCCCGAGTCGCTTCATCAACGGCATCGCGCAGTGATGGCCGGCGCGGACGGCAATGCCCTGCTCGGTCAGCAGGTGGGCGAGGTCGGCACTGTGCACGCCTTCGACGGTGAAACTGGCCAATGCCAACTGCGGCTCGCCCAGCAACTGGATACCGTTGCGTACCCTGAGGCCCTGCAGCAGATGGGCGTGCAGCGCCGCTTCGTGGGCGAGCACCGCGGCCTGGTCCAGCCCGGCGAGATAATCGAGGGTCGCGCCCAGGCCGATCACACTGGCAATCGGCGGCGTTCCGGCTTCGAACCCGAGGGGGGCGGGGCGGAAGCTGGCGTGCTGGTAGTCGGCGTCCTGGACCATCTCGCCGCCGAACTGCCAGTGGCGCAGTTGCCGCAGCGCTTCGTTGCGACCATAGAGCACGCCCAGTCCGTCGGGGCCGTAGAGCTTGTGGCTGGAAAACACGTAGAAGTCGCAACCCAGCGCCTGCACGTCATGACGACCGTGCACGACGCCCTGTGCGCCGTCGACGACCGTCAGGGCGCCGCAGGCTTTCGCCCGGGCCAACAGCTGCGGCAGCGGCTGCCAGGCACCGAGCACGTTGGACAGTTGGCTGACGGCCAGCAGGCGGGTTCGCTCACCGATCAGGCCGAGCGCGGCGTCGAGGTCGATCAGGCCGGCGGCGTTGATCGGCAGGACCACCAGCTTGAGCCCGCGGCGTTGTGCCAGTTGTTGCCAGGGCAACAGGTTGGCGTGGTGTTCCAGGGCGCTGACGACCAGTTCATCGCCCTGTTGCAATAGTGGCTCCAGACCGTAGGCCAGGAGGTTCAGTGCCGCAGTGGCACCGTGGGTGAAGATGACCTGCCCGCTGTCGCCAGCCCCCAGCCATTGGCCGACCTTCAGCCGGCTGTCTTCGAAGGCCTGGGTCGCGTGGGCGCCGGGCAGGTGCTGGGCACGGTGCACGTTGGCTGCGCCGTTGGCGTAGTAATGCGTCAGGGCGTCGAGCAGCGCTTGTGGCTTCTGCGTGGTGGCGGCGCTGTCCAGGTAGGTCTGGTCCTGCCGTTGCAGGGCGGCGATGGCCGGGAAGTCGGCGCGCCAGGGGGAGGCTATCAGCATGGTGTGGGCCCTGGTGGTGGTGGGCGGTTTGCCGGCGCAGGTTGAGGCGATCTTGAGGGCCCTTTCGCGGGCAAGCCCTGCTCCTACAGGTACGGTGCGTTAAAATCCGGCGCTTCAAACAATTTCGTACATAGCCTGGCGACTCCCTGTAGGAGCAGGGCTTGCCCGCGAAAGCGATTACTGGAACACCGCGATTGCCAGCCAGCCGGCTCCCACAGGGGAGGGCGCCATCAGTTGTGCGCGTGCAGCGCTTCGTTCAGCTCGATGGCCGACTTGTGGGTCTTGCATTCCACGGCGCCGGTTTCCGAGTTGCGACGGAACAGCAGGTCCGGTTGGCCGGCCAGGTCACGGGCCTTGACCACCTTGACCAGTTGGTTGTTTTCATCGAGCAGCGCGACCTTGGTACCGGCGGTCACGTACAGGCCCGACTCGACGGTGTTGCGGTCACCCAGCGGGATACCGATACCGGCGTTGGCGCCGATCAGGCAGCCTTCGCCGACCTTGATCACGATGTTGCCGCCGCCCGACAGGGTGCCCATGGTCGAGCAGCCGCCACCCAGGTCGGAACCCTTGCCGACGAACACGCCAGCCGAGACACGGCCTTCGATCATGCCCGGGCCTTCGGTGCCGGCGTTGAAGTTGACGAAGCCTTCGTGCATCACGGTGGTGCCTTCGCCGATGTAGGCACCCAGGCGGATACGTGCGCTGTCAGCGATACGCACGCCGCTCGGCACCACGTAGTCGGTCATTTTCGGGAACTTGTCCACCGAGAACACTTCCAGCAGTTCACCACGCAGGCGCGCTTCGAGCTGGTGTTCGGCCAGTTCGGCCAGGTCGATCGCGCCCTGGCTGGTCCAGGCCACGTTCGGCAGCAGCGGGAACACGCCAGCCAGGCTCAGGCCGTGCGGCTTGACCAGGCGGTGGGACAGCAGGTGCAGCTTGAGGTAGGCCTCGGGGGTGGAGCTCAGTTGGGCGTCTTCGGCCAGCAGGGTGGCGACCAGCGGCTTGTGGCTTTCGGCCAGGCGGGTCAGCAGGGCGGCCTGTGCGGCGTCGATGCCCTTGACGGCTTCGGCCAGTTGCGAGGCCTGCGCGGGGGTGAAGCTGATGGCCTGGTTGCCGCCGGTGTAGCCCAGTACCGGGGCGACTGCCGCGATCAGGTCGGCCGATGGCTGGATCAGTGGCTGTGCGTAGAACACTTCCAGCCAGGCACCTTGACGATTCTGGGTACCGACACCGAAGCCCAGGCTGAACAGAGTAGTGGACATGCAGTTACCTCTTGCGAAATTGAGTGGGGGCCCTGAGCACTCTGGCTCAGTTGAGGGCCGCCGCGTAGCTATCTGGCTTGAAGCCAATCAGGGTTCGGTTGCCGAGATCGAGCACCGGGCGCTTGATCATCGAGGGTTGGGCGAGCATCAGCTCGATCGCCTTCGCCTGGTCGAGATCGGCCTTGCTGGCATCGTCGAGCTTGCGAAAGGTGGTGCCGGCGCGGTTGAGCAGCACTTCCCAGCCATGCTCGTTGCACCAGCGGGTCAGGTTCTCGCGGTCGATGCCGGCGGTCTTGTAGTCATGGAAATCGTAGGCTATCGCGTGTTCTTCCAGCCAGGTGCGAGCCTTTTTCATGGTGTCGCAGGCCTTGATTCCGAAAAGGCGCAATGTGTTGCTCGTATCGGTCACGGGAATTGCCCCCTTTTGCAGATATGCGAGATGAACAGTCGGTAATTATGCCATGGCCGAGTCGGTTCGGGGCCAACCCCGTACCTGTCCGTTCGGCTGGCAGGAATCGCCCTTGCGACCTTGGTGCAACGTCCGCGCGGCAGATTAAGCGGTTAATATGGCACTTTGGCGGCTGATTGTTGCCGGATAGCTTGTTGAACGATTGGGAAGTCGCCTTATGCAAACCGCCTACACCGTCCTCATTCTGCTGATGCTGGTCGGCGTCTCGCGGTTGCTGGCGCGGGTGATTCCATTGCCCTTGCCCCTGGTGCAGATCGCCGCGGGCGCGGCGCTGGCGTGGCCGACCCTCGGCCTGCACGTTGCCCTGGACCCCGAGCTGTTTCTCTTCATGTTCCTGCCACCGCTGCTGTTCTCCGATGGTTGGCGCATGCCCAAGCGCGAGTTCTGGCGTTTGCGCGGTCCGGTGCTGACCTTGGCGGTGGGGCTGGTGCTGTTCACCGTGGTCGGTGCCGGTTGCTTCATCCACTGGTTATTGCCGGGCATTCCCCTGCCGGTGGCCTTTGCCCTGGCCGCGGTACTGTCGCCCACCGATGCCGTGGCGGTTTCGGCGATTGCCCAGAACCGCCTGCCCACGCCGTTGATGCACATGTTGCAGGGCGAGGCGCTGATGAACGACGCCTCGGGCCTGGTGACCTTCAAGTTCGCCCTGGCGGCGGCCATCACCGGGGTGTTTTCCCTGGCCAGCGCCAGCCTCACGTTCCTGCTGGTCGCCATCGGCGGGCTGGCCACCGGTGTCGTGTTGAGCTGGCTGGTCGGGCGGCTCAGGGCCTGGATGATTGCCCGCGGCTGGGACGATCCGGCGACCCATGTGGTGTTCATGTTGCTGTTGCCGTTTGCCGCCTATGTCCTGGCCGAGCGTCTGGGTGTCTCGGGTATCCTGTCGGCGGTGGCGGCGGGGATGATGCAGAGCTGGCTCGATCTGCTACCCCGGCAGACCAGCACCCGGCTGCTCAATCGCAGCGTCTGGTCACTGCTGGAGTTTGCCTTCAACGGCCTGATCTTCCTGCTGCTGGGCCTGCAGTTGCCGGATATCGTCAAGGCGGTGGCCAGCCATGAAACCTCGCTGTGGCCGACGCTTCTCTATCGTTGCCTGGATGTGCTGGCGATCTTCCTGGTGCTGCTGGTATTGCGTTATGTCTGGGTACAGAGCATCTGGCGGCTGTCGGTGCTGCTGCGTCGCTGGCGCGGCAAGAGTGAACTGACGTCGATGCCCAAGGCGCGTTCCTGCTGGCTGTTGACGTTTGGTGGCGTGCGCGGGGCGGTGACCCTGGCCGGTGTGATGTCGGTGCCACTGCTGATCGCTCCGGGCACCGATTTCCCCGAGCGTGACCTGCTGATCTTCATTGCCGCGGGGGTGATCCTGTTGTCGCTGGTGGCGGCCTGTGTCGCCTTGCCGTTGTTGTTGCGCGATGTCGCGCCGAGCCCGGACGATGCCCGTCGCCGTGAGGTGCGCGAGGCCTGGCGGCGCACCGCCGAGGCGGCGATCCGTGCCCTGGAGATCGAGGAAGCGGCCGAGCCCAATGCTGTCGCGGATGCCGCCCAGGCGGCGCTGGCCACCGAGCTGAAGGCGCGGATCATGTCCGAGTATCGGCATCAGTTGGAGGTGTTCAACGATTCCGCCGAGGCCCAGGCCCTGGCCTTCCAGATGGACCTGCTGGAGCGGCGCCTGCGCTTGAAGGCGCTGCGGGCACAGCGCCTGGAGCTTTACAGCCTGCGGCGCCATCACCAGATCGGGGATGATGCGTTGCGTGAGGTGCTGGGTGAACTGGACCTGAGCGAGGCCAACCTGGGGCAGGTGAAATAGCGCCGGGGCTGGCGGGCTCACCAACCCGGTTCGCGGCCGTCGTTGGCGTGGGGAGCGTCGACCACCCGTTCTGGCTGAACGCGGCGGATACGCCGTTCCACATGGTAGGCACCGTCATCGTTGTGGCGAAGGTACAGGCGCCTGCAATGGGAACAGCACCACACGGTGGACTGGTTGTAGGGGTAATAGAGCGGTGCGATGGGGGCCTCGGGTGACCAGTAGGTCGTGCCCTCGGGGTGGTACTCGTCGATGACCGCCTCTTCCGGAGGGTACTTCGACAGTGTGCCGATCGCTGTAAAGGCTTCTTCCTGATAGCCCACCGGCCAACTGCTCCAACCCTGCAGATTGCGCCGAAGGCAGGCACAGTCCACCGTTATGCCCGATGATTCCACGGCGAGGCCGAGCAGGGTCTGGGCGTCTATGAGCCGGTCCTTCATAACGAGTTTCTCTCCATGTTCTGTGCACTAGTGCCCCGAGGGCCCGGGCAGCTCGAGCAGCAGGCGGGCGTAGTGTGCGAGGTCCACATTTCCACCTGACAATATCACGCCAATCCGTTTGCCCCGAAGCTGTTCGCGCATCTTGAACGCTGCGGCCGCCGCCAGGCAGCCGGTGGGTTCGACGACGAGATTCATTCTTTCGGCGAGGAAATGCATGGCCCGCAGCAACTCCTCATCGGTGACGGTCACGATGTCGGTGACCCGTTCCCGGATGATCGGAAAGGTCAGTTTGCCCAGTGACTGGCTCTGGGCTCCGTCGGCGATGGTAATGGGTGTGGCGATGGTGACCAGTGAGCCCGAGTGCAGAGAACGCTGCGCATCGTTGCCGGCCTCCGGCTCCACTCCGAAGATTTCGCAGGCCGGAGACATAGAGCTGGCGATCAGCGCCGTGCCGGCAATCAGTCCGCCGCCGCCCACCGGTACCAGGAGCGCGTCCAGTTGCCCCACCTCTTCGAACAGTTCCAGGGCGGCGGTGCCTTGCCCGGCAATGATATCGGGGTGATCGAATGGCGGGATAAACGTGTAGTCGTGGTCCTGTTGCAGTTGTCGGGCGATCGCCAGGCGATCTTCGGCGTGGCGGTCATATTCGACCACGGACGCGCCGTAGCCCAGTGTCGCGGCCTTCTTCGCGGCTGGCGCGTCCGAGGGCATGACGATCACGGCGGGAATCCCGAGCTCCCGCGCGGCCAGGGCTATCCCCTGGGCGTGGTTGCCCGAGGAGTAGGCCACCACGCCCCGCTGCCGGGCGGTGGCATCGAGTTGCATCAGGGCGTTGAGCGCGCCGCGTATCTTGAACGCCCCCATGCGCTGGAACTGCTCGCATTTGAAATGGACCCGGTTTCCCAGCCAGGTATCGAGGGTGGAGGAGGTGAACACCGGGGTGCGCCGTACGTGCCCCGCAAGGCGTAGGGCGGCAGCCTGCACATCCTGTGCAGTGGGCAATGACAGTTCGCTCATGGCGACTCCTGGAGTGGTGCTATGAAACGACATGACGGGGGCTGCCCGTCATGCCAGGGTGCCGGGCAGGTCGTCAGCGGCCGGACTCGCGCTCGGCGCAGGCCAGTCTTACCGAGTTGGCGATGACCTCGGCTGCCTGCTCGATCTGCGCGAGGTTGAGGTAGGACGGCGCAATGCGCAGGTGGCGTTGCCGGGCATCGTGACCGTGGCAGTGGGTGGCCCCGGCGGGGGTCATTTTCACGCCCGCCTCCTGGGCGATATCCACAACCCGTCCGGCCAGCCCGTCGGGAACCAGCAGGGTGATGAAATAGCCGCCGCTGGGATGTGACCAACTGACCTCCGGCAGGCCTGTCAGGTGCTGGCTGAAGATCTGCCGGACCCGCTGGAACTTCGCCCCCAGGGATTGGCCATGGCGCTTCATGTGGGCCCTGAGGTTGTCCGCCGTCTGGAAGAACATCAGGTGTCTGACCTGGTTGACCTTGTCCGGGCCGATCGTCTTGTACTGGCGGCACTGCAGCCACCAGCGCAGGGTTTCGGGACTGCCGCCGATCATCGCGATGCCGGAACTGGGAATGACCATTTTCGAGGTCGAGGCGAACAGGATCGCCCGCTCCGGGTTGTTTGTGCGGACGCAGGCCGCATAGACGTCGGGGGCCGGCTCGGTGTGCTCGTGGAAGTCGTGGACCGCATAGGCATTGTCCCAGAACAACCGGAAATCCCGGGCTGCGGTCAACATGCTGGCCAGTCGGTTGACCACCTGCTGGCTGTAGATTGCGCCGTTGGGGTTGGCGTGCCGGGGGACACACCACATGCCTCGAATGCTCGGGTCGCTGGCGACCAACCGTTCGACCTCGTCCATGTCCGGCCCGTCTTCGTTCAACACCACGGGGACCATCTCGATGCCGTAATACTCGCAGATCGAGAAGTGCCGGTCGTAGCCAGGTTCAGGGCAGATGAAGCGCACCTTGTCGGCCTTGCCCCACGGCTGCATGCCGGCGAAGCCCCGGATCCAGGCATGGCCGATGGCTTCATGCATCAGCGCCAGGCTGGAGTTCTCGCCGATGGCCACCTGGTCGGCGGGAAGCCCCAGCAGCGCCGGGCCGAACAGCTCACGGACCTCCTTGACGCCCTGCAGTCCACCGTAGTTGAGCCAGTCCTGGCCGTCGGCGGAGGCGAACGGGTGGCTGCCGGGCAGGCTGAGAAAGTCGTGGGCCAGGGCGATCTGCTCGGGCGATGGCAGGCCGCGGGTCATGTTGATCGGCTGTTGGCGGTCGCGAAGTTCGGCGTGGCGTGCACGCAGTTTCTCCAGGTCCGGCTGTGTCGGGCGAGAGTCGGGCATTGCATCAAGCTCCTACGAAGAAGGTCATGGCGATGAAAAAGCCGAGGCAGATGAAGAGTGTCTTGAATACTCCCCGGAAACGCGCGGCGAGAAAGACGGCGAGGCACAGGGTGGCCAGCTTCAGCAGGGCCGTGGGGTTTTCGAAGTGCCCCAGCCAGTCGTCGTAGTAACGCTCGCCCAGCAGGGCGGAGTAGATGATGCCGCCCATGACGCCAAAGGCCGCATAGTTGAGGAATCGATAGATCAAGCCATCGGAAGCGATCGGCAGTTTGTGAAAGACCAGGATGGGCAGCGCGCGCAGCACGTAGGAGGCGAGCGAGGCGACGAGGATAAGCGTCCAGTTGTTCATTGGCTCTTCCGTTCGAACAGTTCGTCCCAGATCAGGAGGGCGGCTCCGAGTGCGAACGGCACCACGAAGATCTGGTAGTCGTGCAGGTAGCGACCGACGATCGGGGTCAGGGCGAAGCCGGCACCGGTGGCGATCATCGGCTTGAGTTTTGGCCAGGCGAGTGAGGCGAGCACGGTGAAGTGGATCGGCAGGATCACGCCGATCACCGATTGCAGCAGCGGGTTCTGATCGCCGCTGACCCAGTAGCCCAGGCCGGTGGCGACGATGGCGATCGACAGGGTGCTGATGCCACAGCCCAGGTAATAGTTGTAGACGTTGGCGATCATGCCCTTCTTGGCGTTGGACAGGGTGAAGGTGGAGATCGACAGCAACTGGGCGGACAGCAACGACTTCCACAGCGGCACGCCCTTGAAGTGCTCGGTCAACACCGAGGACATGATCAGGAAGCGGAAGTTGACCACCAGCGTGGTGAACAGGATCGACATCACCGTCAGGTTCGCGCCGTGTTGGGCGAGGAACACCTGCAGCGGCGCCGCATGCACGGTGAAGGTCATGATCAGGGCCTGCAGGCCCATGAACCCGGCATCCCGACTGGCGGCCCCGATGGAGAAAAAAAGGAACATGAAGGTCAGGCAGACGGGGAGTGAATCGATGCAACCTTCGGTGAAGGAGTTACGACTGGCCCGGCGTTGTTCGCCGGGCGAATCGGTGATCGACGCTTGGTTTGCCATGAGGCAGCTCCTGGCGCTGACGGCGAAGCGAATCCGCCGTCAGCGCTGCAGATTATCGAGCGCAGGACGCTACGAGTTGGTTGAGAAAATCGACACTGCCACGCAGGGTGCCGCCACGGGTTTCAAAACCGACCATGCCTTTCCAGCCGGTGTACTGAATGGCATCGATCAGGCCCGGAAAATCGAGGTTGCCCTGGCCCAGCGGGAAATGCGAATCCCGGTCACCATTGTTGTCACTGAAAGACATGCCAACGACCCGGTCGCTGAATTTCCAGAAGAACGACAGGGGATCGCCCTCATTGACGTAGGCGTGGGACACGTCCAGGAACATGTGCAGGCCGGGAACGGACTCCAGCACATGCTCGACCTCGTCTGCCGTGGTGCAGATGTAATAGAAGGGGTGGAAGCGGGTGTAGTTGCACAGGTTCTCCAGCCAGATCTCGACGCCCCGGGCCTTGCCATAGGCCACCAGTTCCCGGAGGTTGCCAACCAGACCCTCCAGGCCCTTCTGGCGGGCTTCCTTGACCAGACGCGGCTCGACCACGCCACCGCCGTGGACGATCAGTGGCGCACCGCCCAATGCGGCGCAGATATCGACCTCTTTTTTCACGTAGTCCAGGGCGGCGGCGGCCAGGTCCTCGACATCGCTGCCCAGCGGGGCCTTGAAGTTGCCGTGGAAAATCGGTTTCACGCCGCTGTTGGCGATCAGTTCATTCAGCGCCGCCAGGCGTTGCGCTGTGAAGTCGGAGGGACGTTCGCCTTCAAGGCTGCCGTCGATGTACCAATGGCTGTAACCCTGTTCCAGGGCCCGCTGCAGGCCCGCCTCGGCTGCCAGATAGTCTTGCTGGGCGGTGGCGGTAATGAATGCTGGCCAGGTTTCGCGGCTGGCGAATGCGTTGGTGGCGCCTTTTGGCAAATCGGTCACGGTTTCCATGTGTCTTCTCCACAGTCCAATTGTATTTATGATGAGAGCGGTGGTGTTTGCCTCTCGTGGTGGCAACCGGGACGGGCCCGGTGTGGGGGCAAATCATCTATCAATCCGTGGGCGGGACAACCTATCAGTTTGACAGGTTGGACGCGGCCTCGGTTTTCTCCAGGGCGTCCAGCGTTTTCCGGTTCAGGGCGATGGACAGCGCAACGGCGCGTTCCACACCGATGGTCTTGGCCGGGCCCAGTCGCCGAATATCCAGGCCGAGCCGAATGAGCAGTTTCTCGACGCCCACCGTGGTCACCGTGACGAATCGCTTCAGGCCGCGCTCGACACCAAAGTGGACGACCGCCCGTATAGCGATCAGCGACTGCTCGGAAAATGCATAGGAGCGACCGCCCTGCTGGCAGATGGCAAAGCGACTGAGTTCCCAGGTGTCCTCCGCGCAGGGAACCGGGGCGCCCGCCAGAAGTTCCGGGAAAGTATCGGCCAGCATATTCGGGCCGGTAGTGGGCAAGAGTCGCCAACAGCCGCGGACACTTTCATCCAGGCCGGCATCCTGCAGGATCATGTAATAGGGGTTCAGTGCATCGTAGCCATCAATCTCCATGCCACCGATGACACTGACATCCCAATCTTTCTTGTCGCGGAATATCTTGGCTCTCAGGATATGCATTTTTTCCAGGCATATATCGTCGAAGTTGTTTCTTTTATCAATGGCTATATTCATGGAAGTTACCTCGAAAAGACGAGGTATTTATATATCCAGTGTGGATAATTAGTAGCCTATCAATCTGATAGGTGGCTGGCCGGACGGGAGTCGAATATCGTCTGGGTTTCCCTGCGAAGGCGCCGAAATGAGGGTGGAGCGAAGTTTGATCAGGCAGGCCGTTGCCTTGCGGTTGCAGTTGGGCAAGAGCCAGGAGGCGTTCTGGGGCCTGTTCGGCTTGAGCCAGCCGGCCGCGAGCCGGCTGGAGTGTGGGGGCAACGGTTCGGCCAGCCTGCTGGTGCTGCTCAGCCTGTATGTGGCTGGCCGGATCGATGACAACGATCTGCTCTCCGTGTCGGCCCGTGAGGGTGGCCTAGGGCGTCATGAGGTCTAGTTGTATGGCTCTGGCCACGGCGAGCCGTCTGGAGCTGACATTGAGTTTGCGGCGAATGTTCTTGAAGTGAAATTCGACGGTGGGTTCCGCCAGGCTGAGAATCTTGCCAATTTCCCAGGTGGTTTTTTCGGCCCATGCCCAATGCAGGATTTCCAGTTCCCGAGGTGTCAGGTGAGGTGTATTCGAGTTGGAGTTCTGGAGAAAGAAGTTGCTGCCGCTCGTTACCGCGTAGTCACGCAGCATGCTGGCTGCGGGGATGCTGTGTTGCAGGACTTGTGAGTACTCGTTTTGCGGCATCGATTCGCAGCTCAGGCTGAGCATGCCGACCTGGCCCTGGGCCCCGTGGATGGGCAGCGTCAGACCCTGGCTGAGTCCGGCCCGCCGGGCTTCTTCGGCGAACTCCCTTTCTCTTTTGGTTTTGTAGAGTTTGTCTTCCCAGAGAATGGGAAGCGAGGATGAGAAACTATGGGAAACGACAGGATCGATACTGGAGTAATTCTCGTTATCATAAAGGCTTCGCCAGGATTCTGGAAAGTTGCTCATGATTTGTGCCGTACTGTTCTGTGCCTCCTTGTTGGGTTTCAGGGCATACAGGACCTGACTGTATCCGAGTTTCTGCACGGATAGAACAAGCGACTGGAACCAGGTGCGTGCATCCATTGCACTTAACAGCTCTATACATTCATCCATAAGTAGCATAGAAAAAATCCGGTATCGGTGAATCATTATTTTTGTCAGAGATAGAGGCCTGCTCCAAACGAGGTCAATAGCCTCTATGCCTCGATATATACAAGGAAGTTGTTATGAACGCCAGCCTTCAGACCGTCCGCGTCAGGAACATCACCCGGGAAACCCCCAGCATCGTCTCGATAGACCTGGCGCCGGTCGGCCCCGGGCACCTGCCGGCATTCGAGGCCGGAGCCCATATCGACCTGCATCTGCCCAACGGGCTGGTGCGCAGCTATTCGCTGGTGAGTTGCCCAACGGACCTGAGCCACTACCGTCTCGGCGTACTCCATGATCGTCAGAGCCGCGGAGGGTCGGCGTTCATTCATAAACACCTGCGGGTGGGTGGGCTGCTCAAGGCTTCGGCGCCGCGCAACAATTTCCCGGCAGGCAGTGCCAGCCGGGCCGTTTTCATCGCTGGCGGCATCGGTATCACACCGCTCCTGAGCATCGCCCGGCACCTGGCCGGCAAGGGGGCTGCCGTCGACATGCTGTATTGCGTGCGCTCGGCGGCGGACGTGGCGTTTCGGAGCGAGCTGGAGAGCCTGCCCGGCTCGGTGAACTACCACTTCGATGACCAGCAGGGCGGGGCTCCGGACCTTGAGGCCCTGATGAGCGGCTACCCTCGCGACACGCATTTCTATTGCTGTGGCCCCGGGCCGATGCTGGAGGCGTTCGAGCGTGCCTGCACGGTGCTGGGGATCGAGCACGGCCATACGGAGCGCTTCAGCGGCGCGGCACTGCCGGTGCCGGGTGGGGCCGGTGGCTTTGAAGTGGTGCTCTCGCGTTCCGCGAAGCAGCTCTATCATGATGGAAAGGGCAGCCTGCTGGATACGCTGATCGCTGCGGGGCAGAGTCTTTCCTACAGTTGCCGGGAGGGCGTTTGCGGGGCCTGTGAAACCGTGGTCCTGGAGGGGACGCCTGATCACCGCGATTTCGTGCTCAGCCCTGCCGAGCGGGCCTCGGGCAGGACCATGATGCTCTGCGTGTCGGGCTGCAAGTCCGACCGGTTGGTGCTGGACATCTAGCTCGCCGGGTGCGGTACGAGCGGGCAGGCCCGCCCGCACCCTGGCCTGTTACGCCTGGCCCTGGCGACGCTCGATAAAGGCGCGGATCCGCTGCGCCGCCTCGACACACTCGGCCAGCGGCGCGACCAGGGCCATGCGCACCCGGCCGGCGCCCGGGTTGACGCCGTCGACCTCGCGGGACAGGTAGGACCCCGGCACCACGGTCACGTGTTCCTCGGCGAACAGGTCACGGCAGAATTCGGCATCGTCGCCCTGCACATTCGGCCACAGGTAGAAGCTGCCATCCGGCCGTTGCACATCCAGTACGGGCGCGAGAATCTCCAGCACCGCGTCGAACTTCTCCCGGTACAGCGCACGGTTGGCGCGGACGTGGACTTCATCGCTCCAGGCCGCGACGCTGGCCAGTTGGGTCTGCACCGGCATCGCGCAGCCGTGGTAGGTACGGTACAGCAGGAAGGCCTTGAGGATATCGGCGTCACCGGCGACGAAACCGGAGCGCAGGCCGGGCAGGTTGGAGCGCTTGGACAGGCTGTGGAACACCACGCAGCGCTTGAAGTCCTTGCGGCCCAGGGCCACGCAGGCGCTGAGCAGCCCGGGTGGCGGCGTCTGCTCGTCGAAGTACAGTTCGCTGTAGCACTCGTCGGCCGCGATCACGAAGTCATGCTCGTCGGCCAGGGCGATCAGTTTTTCCAGGGTCGCCTGGGGAATGAGTGCGCCGGTCGGGTTGCCTGGCGAGCAGAGGAAGAGGATCTGGCAGCGCTGCCAGATGTCCGCGGGCACGGCGTCGAAATCCGGGTTGAAGCCGTTCCCGGTCAGGCATGGCAGATAGTGTGGCTTGGCCCCGGCCAGGAAGGCGGCACCTTCATAGATCTGGTAGAAGGGGTTGGGGCTGACCACCAGCGCGTCTTCGCCACGATTGACCACGGTCTGGGTGAAGGCGAACAGGGCTTCGCGGGTACCATTGACCGGCAGCACGTTGCGCGCCGGGTCGATCCAGCCGCTCGGTACGTTGAAGCGACGCTCGCACCAGGTGCCGATCGCCTCGCGCAGGGCCGGGATGCCCAGGGTGGTCGGGTACACCGACATCTGCTCCAGGTTGGCCGCCAGTGCCTCGGCGACGAAGCTTGGCGAGCGGTGCTTGGGTTCGCCGATGGACAGCGCGATCGGACGCTTGTCCTCGGCGGGTTTGACGCCGCCGAGCAGGGCGCGCAGTTTCTCGAACGGGTAGGGTTGCAACTGGTTCAACGCGTTGTTCATCGGGTACGGCTCTCAATCGGAATCAGGTTCATGGCCCGCCGTCAGATACTCAGGCGGGTCAGTTCGACAGTCGGTTCGGAGGTGACGCTCAGTTGCTCGACGATGGCGTCCTGCAAACGGCTGCACAGTTGCGGGTCGGACAGCGGCTGGTTCTGCGCGTCGGTGATGAAGAACACGTCCTCCACCCGTTCGCCCAGGGTGGCGATCTTCGCGTTCTGCAGCGACAGGTCGAACTCCAGGAAGATCTTTCCAACCCGCGCCAACAGTCCGGGACGATCCGGGGCGCTCAGTTCGAGCACGGTCACCGGGCGCTGGGCGTCGTTGTGGATGGTCACCTGCGGGGCAAAGGCGAAGTGCTTGAGCTGGCGCGGCACCCGGCGCTGGATGATGGTCGGATAGTCGTCGGGATTGCGCAGGGCTTCGGCCAGGCCTTCGCGGATCTGCTTGACCCGCTTGGGGTTGTCGCCGATAGCGCCGCCATCGGTGTCCAGCACGATGTAGGTATCGAGGGTGAACTGGCTGCTGGAGGTGATGATCCGGGCGTCGTGGATGTTCAGGTTGAGCTGGTCCATCGCTGCCACGGTCACGGCGAAGAAGTCGTGCTGGTCCGGGGCGTAGATGAAGATCTGCGTACCGCCCTCGAATTCGCGCTGGGTGGTTTCCTTGATCAGCACCAGTGGCCCGCCATCGGCCGGCTGCTGGAGGATCGCGTCACTGTGCCAGGCGACATCGCCGGCGGTGTGACGCAGGAAGTAATCGTCACCCAGTTGTGTCCAGAGCTGTTCGACGTCGTCCGGGTCGGTGCCGTTGCGGACCAGGATGTCAAGGGCCGCACTCTGGGTCTGGCGGATCTGCTCCTCGCGGTCCACCGGGTTTTCCAGGCCGCGACGCAGGGCGCGCTTGGTCTCGGTGTAGAGCTGGCGCAGCAGGCTGGCGCGCCAGGAGTTCCACAGCGTCGGGTTGGTCGCGTTGATATCGGCGACGGTCAGCACGTAGAGGTAGTCCAGGTAGACGTGGTCGCCGACGATCTGCGCGAAGTCGTGGATCACCTGCGGATCGGACAGGTCCTTGCGCTGGGCCGTGGTCGACATCACCAGGTGGTTCTGTACCAGCCAGACGATCAGGCGACTGTCCCATGCGGGCAGTTGGTGGCGCTTGCAGAAGGCTTCGGCATCGATCGCGCCGAGTTCCGAGTGGTCGCCATGCCGGCCCTTGCCGATGTCGTGGTAGAGCCCTGCCATGTAGATCAGCTCGGGCTTGGGCAGTTTGGCCATGAGCTTGGCGGCCAGCGGGAATTTCTCAGAAACCTGGGTGTACTGCAGTTTGCGCAGGTGCTTGATCAGGTTGAGCGTGTGCGCATCGACGGTATAGATGTGGAACAGGTCGTGCTGCATCTGCCCGACGATATCGCCGAACTCGGGCAGGTAGCGGCCGAGAATGCCGTAGCGGTTCATCCGGCGCAGGTTGCGGTGTACGCCGATCCTGCACTTGAACAGCTCGATGAACAGGCTGGTGTTGCGGATGTCGTTGCGGAAGTCGTCGTCGATCAGGTGGCGATGTTCGCGCAGCAGGCGAATGGTGTCGGCGCGCACCCCCTTGATTTCCGGTTGCTGGGCCATCAGCACGAAGATTTCCAGCATGGCGAATGGCGCGCGGCGGAACACGTTCGGGTTGCTCGCCTCGATGTAGCCATCGTGCAGTTGGAAGCGCGAGTTCAACGGTTGCGGCGGCGCTTCGTCTTCCGGGGCGAGGATGACTTCGGCAAAGTGCTGGATGATCAGCTCGCTGAGTTGGGCGATGCTCATGATCACCCGGTAGTACTGCTGCATGAAGTTCTCGACGGCCTGCTTGGCGTCGTCGCCCTGGAACCCCAGCAGTCCGGCGATGCTGCGCTGGTGATCGAAAAGCAGGCGGTCCTCGGCGCGTCCGGCGAGCATGTGCAATGCATAGCGGACCCTCCAGAGAAATTCCTGGGAGGAGGCCAGCAGGATGTTTTCGCTTTCCACCAGGAAACCTTCGCCGGCCAGCGCCCGCAGGTTCAGGGTGCCGTACTGGCGGCGGGCGACCCAGAGAATCGTCTGGATGTCCCGCAGGCCGCCGGGAGAGCCCTTGACGTTGGGCTCCAGGTTGTATTCGGTGTCGTTGTACTTGTGGTGGCGCGCCTTCTGTTCGGCGTGCTTGGCCAGGAAGAAGTCCTTGCTCGGCCACATGTGCTCGGTGCTGGTGACCTCGAGCATGCGCTCGCGCAGGCGCTCGGGGCCGGCGATGGTGCGACTTTCCATCAGGTTGGTGATGACGGTCAGGTCGGCCCGGGCCTCTTCGGCGCATTCCTGCACCGAGCGGACGCTCTGGCCGACTTCCAGGCCGATGTCCCACAGTAGGGTCAGAAAGCGCTCGATGGAATCCCGAAAGATCTCATGGTCGGCGCTGTCCAGCAGGATCAGCAGGTCGATGTCCGAGTAGGGGTGCAGTTCGCCACGACCGTAGCCGCCAACCGCCACCAGGGCGATATCGGCATCTTCGCTCCAGTCGAACTGTTCCCAGGCCTGCTGCAGGATGTGGTCGACGAACCAGGCGCGATCCTCGATCAGTCGACGGATGTCGCGCCCGCTGCGAAAGCGTTCGTCGAGAACCTCATGGGCGCGACGGATGACTTTCTTGAATGCCGCTATGGGGCTGGCCTTGAGGGCCAGTTCCGCCTGGAACTGGCCACGGTCGAAGAGTTCGGGGTCCACCTGCGGCATCGTTCGGGTTTCCTTTAATGGATCAGGCAGAGGTGCGCGGGATGGTATCGTCGCTGCGCAGGGTGAAGATCTCGTAGCCGGTTTCGGTGACCAGCAGGGTGTGTTCCCATTGTGCCGAGAGCTTGCGGTCCTTGGTGATCGCGGTCCAGCCGTCGCCCAGCACCTTGGTGTCGGCCTTGCCCTGGTTGATCATCGGTTCGATGGTGAAGGTCATGCCGGCCTTCAGTTCCATGCCGGTGCCGGCACGGCCGTAGTGCAGGATCTGGGGCTCTTCGTGGAATACCTTGCCGATGCCGTGGCCGCAGAACTCGCGAACCACCGAGAAACCGTTCTTTTCCGCATGCTTCTGGATGATCTCGCCGATATCGCCCAGGCGGCAGCCGGGCCTGACGATCTCGATCGCCTTGTACATGCACTCCTGGGTCACCTGGGACAGGCGCTCGGCCCAGACCGGCACGGTGCCGACGTGGAACATCTTGCTGGTGTCGCCGTGGTAGCCGTCCTTGATCACCGTGACGTCGATGTTCAGGGTGTCGCCATCCTTGAGCGGCTTGTCGCTGGGGATGCCGTGGCAGACCACATGGTTGATCGAGGTGCAGATCGACTTGGGGAAGCCCTTGTAGTTGAGGGGGGCGGGGATGGCCTGCTGCACGTTGACGATATAGTCGTGGCAGATGCGGTCCAGCTCCTCGGTGGTGACGCCGGGCTTGACGTGCTCACCGATCATTTCCAGTACATCGGCGGCCAGTTTCCCGGCGATGCGCATTTTTGCGATGTCCTCGGGAGTCTTGAGGGTGACGGTCATACGGGCTCTCTATGCGCTCAGGCGCAGGTAAACACGGAAAAAGGTCGACGGCGGCAACATCCGTTAACGGAGTATTGCCTTCCGGAACCCTGAAAAATGCGATTCTAACAGACGGACGGAGCAAATCATGACGTCCGGGCATCGCTTCTCTTCACAAGGATGGGGCATTCTGGCGCGAATCCAAGGGTGGCGCAAAAGCTGCAGGCGGGATATGCGAATCCGGGTTCCGTTTTCAGCGGCCTTGTGATATAAAATGCGCCGCTTTCCGGGGATAGCCCCGAAAAGCCTAAATCCACACACGTGTCGACACGATGACCTGGGTGCCTTCGGCCTTGCTGCCGATCGGTTGGTCATTGGGATACGTGGAGGCCAAACCCGACTTATCAAGGAACTATCATGTCCCAAGTCAACATGCGCGATATGCTGAAGGCCGGTGTGCACTTCGGTCACCAAACCCGTTACTGGAACCCGAAAATGGGCAAGTACATTTTCGGTGCGCGCAACAAGATTCACATCATCAACCTTGAAAAAACCCTGCCTATGTTCAACGACGCTCTGGCGTTCGTAGAGCGTCTGGCTCAGGGCAAAAACAAGATTCTGTTCGTCGGCACCAAGCGTTCCGCTGGCAAGATCGTCGCTGAAGAAGCAGTACGTTGCGGTTCGCCGTACGTCGATCACCGCTGGTTGGGCGGCATGCTGACCAACTTCAAGACCATCCGTGCTTCCATCAAGCGTCTGCGCGACCTCGAAGTGCAAGCCGAAGACGGTACCTTCGCCAAGCTGACCAAGAAAGAGGCGCTGATGCGCACTCGCGATCTGGAAAAGCTGGATCGTTCGCTGGGCGGTATCAAGGACATGGGCGGTCTGCCTGACGCACTGTTCGTCATCGACGTTGATCACGAGCGCATCGCGATCACCGAAGCCAACAAGCTGGGCATCCCGGTCATCGGCGTAGTCGATACCAACAGCAGCCCGGAAGGCGTTGACTACATCATCCCAGGCAACGATGACGCCATCCGCGCCATCCAGCTGTACATGGGTTCGATGGCTGACGCCGTTATCCGTGGCCGCAACAACGTTGCTGGCGGCACTGAAGTCTTCGTTGAAGAAACTCAGGCTGCAGCTGAGTAATTGACGCCCTGGCGTTGACTCAGTAAGCAAAAAGGGGGCTTGGCCCCCTTTTTGCCACCTCGAAAACCATTTGTCTGCGCGCCGCTACAGCGTCTGTAATGTGCAGCTGCTAACAAGGGTGATTCGGGAAGAATTGAACGCCCGTTCGATCGGGTGGAATGGTTGATAACCTATCCAAGAGGAATTTTGAAATGGCAGCAATTACTGCGGCGCTGGTCAAAGAACTGCGCGAGCGTACCGGCGAAGGCATGATGGATTGCAAGAAGGCCCTGGAAAAGGCCGGCGGCGACATCGAGAAAGCCATTGACGACATGCGTGCCTCGGGCGCCATCAAGGCCGCCAAGAAGGCTGGCAACGTCGCTGCTGAAGGCGCTATCGCCGTCAAGACCGACGGCAAGGCCGCCGTCCTGCTGGAAGTGAACTCGCAGACCGACTTCCTGGCCCTGCAGGACGACTTCAAGACTTTCGTCAGCGAAAGCCTGGAAGAAGCCTTCGCCCAGAAGCTGACCGACGCCGCTCCGCTGATCGCTTCGCGTGAAGCCGCTCGTGAGGCCCTGGTTGCCAAGTGTGGCGAGAACGTCAACATCCGTCGCCTGGCGCGCGTTGAAGGTGACGTTGTCGGTGCCTACCTGCACGGCAACAAGATTGGTGCAACCGTCGTTCTGAAAGGTGGTGACGTCGAGCTGGCCAAGAACATCGCCATGCACGTTGCCGCTTCGAACCCTGAGTTCCTGCTGCCGTCGGAAGTATCGGCCGAGGCCATCGAGCGCGAAAAGGGTGTCTTCCTGCAACTGAACGCCGACAAGATCGCCGGCAAGCCGGAAAACATCGTCGAGAACATGATCAAGGGTCGTATCTCGAAGTTCCTGGCCGAGGCCTCGCTGGTCGAGCAGGCTTTCGTCATGAACCCGGAAGTCAAGGTTGGCGAACTGGCCAAGAAAGCCGGTGCTGAAATCGTTTCCTTCACCTACTTCAAGGTCGGCGAAGGCATCGAGAAGCCGGTTGACAACTTCGCTGAAGAAGTTGCTGCCCAGGTAGCTGCCGCCAAGCAGTAAGACAGACCCGTCTGTCGCCCCAAAGAGGCTGCCCGCTTACGCGCGCAGCCTCTTTTCAAATGGGAGGAAGGTTTTCTCTTTCTCTCGTCGGAACCGGCTTACAAAGCTGTGTTCTGATGGCGCTGTAGCAGCGCCAAGCTAGAGTTAGCAGGCTGCAAAACAGCTCGCAAGAATTTTTATAACGCCGCAGGAGAGATTCGCAATGGCTCAGCAGGGCAGTGGTTATCAAGCTCGCTATAAACGCATTCTACTCAAGCTTAGCGGCGAGGCCCTGATGGGCTCGGAAGAGTTCGGGATCGATCCGAAGGTCCTGGATCGCATGGCGCTGGAAGTCGGTCAACTGGTCGGTATCGGTGTGCAGGTCGGTCTGGTGATCGGCGGTGGCAACCTGTTCCGCGGTTCCGCACTGAGCGCTGCCGGCATGGATCGCGTCACCGGTGACCACATGGGCATGCTCGCGACCGTGATGAACGCGTTGGCGATGCGCGATGCGCTGGAACGTGCGAATATCTCAGCCATCGTGATGTCGGCCATTTCCATGGTCGGTGTGACCGATCACTACGATCGCCGCAAGGCCATGCGCCACCTCAACTCCAAGGAAGTGGTGATTTTCGCGGCCGGTACCGGTAATCCGTTCTTCACTACGGATTCGGCAGCCTGCCTGCGGGCGATCGAAATCGATGCCGACGTGGTGCTCAAGGCAACCAAGGTCGATGGCGTCTATACCGCAGATCCGTTCAAGGACCCGCATGCCGAGAAGTTCGATCATCTGACCTATGACGAGGTGCTGGATCGCAAGCTGGGTGTCATGGATCTGACCGCTATCTGCCTGTGCCGCGATCACAAGATGCCGTTGCGCGTATTTAACATGAACAAGCCCGGCGCCCTGCTGAACATCGTACATGGCGGCGCTGAAGGAACCCTGGTCGAGGAAGGCGTACAATGATCAACGAACTCAAGAAAGACGCTCAGGTGCGCATGCAGAAGTCCCTGGAGTCTCTGGCCCACGCATTTGGCCAAATCCGTACCGGCAAGGCCCACCCAAGCATCCTGGGTAGCGTGATGGTCCCCTACTACGGTACCGACACGCCTTTGAGCGGTGTTGCCAACGTAACGGTGAAAGACAACCAGACCCTGCAGGTCGTGCCGTTCGAGCGCAACATGCTCGGTGCCATCGACAAGGCCATCGGCAGTGCCGGCCTGAACCTCAACCCGACCAACCTGGGCGAGTTGCTGCTGATCAAGATGGCGCCACTGACCGAGGAAACCCGCAAGGGCTTCACCAAGCAGGCGCGTGCCGCCGCGGAAGACGCACGGGTTGCGGTGCGCAATATCCGTCGTGATGTGCTGGGTGACCTGAAGAAGCTGGCCAAGGACAAGGAAATCAGCGAAGACGAAGAACGCCGCGCCGGCGCTGAAATCGACAAGCTGATCAAGGAATTCGAAGCCCAGATCGCCAAGGCCACCGAAGAAAAAGAAAAGGACCTGATGGCCGTATAAGGGTCAGGACACCTTCAATGGAAAAGACCAAGCAGGCTGTGCTGTCCTCGGTGCCGCGCCACGTGGCGATCATCATGGATGGCAACAATCGCTGGGCCAAGAAACGTTTCTTGCCTGGCGTCGCCGGTCACAAGGCCGGTGTCGATGCGGTGCGGGCGGTGATCGAGGTGTGTGCCGAGGCCAAGGTCGAGGTGCTGACCCTGTTCGCCTTCTCCAGTGAGAACTGGCAGCGCCCCGCCGACGAAGTCAGCGCCTTGATGGACCTGTTCTTCAAGGCGTTGCGGCGCGAAGCCAAGCGCCTTGATGACAACAACATCAGCCTGCGGATCATCGGCGACCGCTCGCGCTTCCACCCTGAACTCCAGGCGGCGATGCGCGAGGCGGAAGCTGCGACGGCGGGCAGCAATCGTTTCATTCTGCAGATTGCCGCCAACTACGGCGGGCAGTGGGATATCGCCCAGGCTGCCCAGCGTCTTGCCCGTGAGGTGCAGGCCGGGCATCTGCGCCCGGACGATATCACCCCGGATCTGCTGCAGACCTGCCTGGCCACCGGCGACCTGCCGTTGCCGGACCTGTGCATCCGCACCGGTGGCGAACATCGGATCAGCAACTTCCTGCTGTGGCAGTTGGCGTATGCCGAGCTGTATTTCTCCGACCTGTTCTGGCCGGACTTCAAACACGATGCCATGCGCAACGCGCTGGCTGATTTCGCTTCCCGCCAGCGTCGTTTCGGTAAGACGAGCGAGCAGGTCGAAGCTGGAGCCCGGGTTTAATGCTCAAGCAACGCATCATCACCGCACTTGTCCTGCTTCCTATCGCCCTGTGCGGTTTCTTCCTGCTTTCGGGCTCCGGTTTCGCGCTGTTCATCGGCGTGGTCGTGACGCTCGGGGCCTGGGAGTGGGCGCGGTTGGCAGGTTTTGACGCGCAGCCGGCCCGGGTGGCGTATGCCGCGCTGGTCGCGGTCCTGCTGTTCTTCATGTACATCCTGCCGAACCTGGCGCCCTGGGTGCTGGGTGCTTCAGTGTTGTGGTGGGGGCTGGCGACCTATCTGGTGCTGACCTACCCGCAGTCCAGTGCACGCTGGTCGAGCGCGGCGAGCAAGCTGGTGATCGGTTTCCTGATCCTGCTGCCGGCCTGGCAGGGGCTGATCGAGATCAAGCAGCATGCGTCGGGCCGAGGCAACTGGCTGATCATGGCGGTGATGATTCTGGTCTGGGGCGCCGATATCGGCGCCTATTTCTCCGGCAAGGCCTTCGGCAAGCGCAAGTTGGCGCCGGCGGTGAGTCCCGGCAAGAGCTGGGAGGGCGTCTATGGCGGCCTGTCGCTGAGCCTGGCGATCACCGCGGTATTCGGCCTGGTTTCCGGCTGGGGCCTGGGTCAGATCATCGCGAGCCTGATGGGCGCGGCGATCATCGTTTTCGTATCGGTGGTCGGTGACCTGACCGAAAGCATGTTCAAGCGTCAATCGGGAGTCAAGGACAGCAGCAACCTGCTGCCAGGGCACGGTGGTGTGCTCGACCGTATCGACAGTCTGACCGCCGCCATCCCGATGTTCGCTGTGCTGCTGTGGATCGCTGCATCGTGAGCCGTCCACAACAGGTTACCGTGCTGGGAGCCACCGGCTCCATCGGCTTGAGCACGCTGGATGTGATTGCCCGGCATCCGGAGCGTTACCAGGCGTTCGCCTTGAGCGGTTTCACTCGCCTCACCGAGCTGCTGGCCCTGTGTGTTCGCCATCGTCCGCGTTTTGCGGTGGTGCCTGATGCGCTCGCTGGCCGCCGCCTGCAGGACGAGCTTCGCGCTGCCGGCCTGTCGACGGAGGTTCTGGTTGGCGAGCAGGGATTGTGCGAGGTCGCTTCGCATCCCGAGGTCGACACCGTGATGGCGGCGATCGTGGGGGCCGCAGGCCTGCGTCCGACCCTGGCGGCGGTCGAGGTCGGCAAGAAGATCCTGCTGGCGAACAAGGAAGCACTGGTGATGACCGGTGCGCTGTTCATGCAGGCGGTGCGCAAGAGCGGTTCGGTGCTGTTGCCGATCGACAGCGAGCACAATGCGATCTTCCAGTGCCTGCCAGGGGATTTCGCCCGTGGTCTTGGCGCGGTAGGGGTGCGTCGGATTCTGCTGACCGCCTCCGGCGGGCCGTTTCGGCAGGCGCCTCTGGCCGATCTTGAGCATGTCACGCCCGATCAGGCCTGTGCCCACCCCAACTGGTCCATGGGGCGCAAGATTTCGGTCGACTCGGCCAGCATGATGAACAAGGGCCTGGAGTTGATCGAAGCCTGCTGGCTGTTCGATGCGCGGCCGGATCAGGTCGAGGTGGTGATTCATCCGCAGAGTGTGATTCATTCCCTGGTCGATTACATCGATGGTTCGGTGCTTGCCCAGTTGGGCAATCCCGATATGCGTACGCCGATCGCCAATGCACTGGCCTGGCCTGAGCGTATTGATTCCGGTGTGGCGCTGCTGGATCTGTTTGCCGTGGCACGCCTGGACTTCCAGGCCCCGGACGAACAGCGCTTCCCCTGCCTGCGTCTGGCACGGGCGGCTGCCGAGGCGGGCGGCAGTGCGCCGGCGATGCTCAATGCGGCCAACGAGGTGGCGGTCGCGGCATTTCTCGAACGGCGCATCCGCTACCCCGAGATCGCGAGTATCATCGAAGAAGTGTTGAATCTGGAACCTGTTGTCGCGGTCGATGAACTCGACGCGGTATTCGCAGCGGACGCCAAGGCACGGGCATTGACCGAGCAGTGGCTGAGTCGCAACCGACGCTGAGGCTGGCTGGGCGTCCGAGCGATGCGGCACTTGATAGGATTGCGGAGAAAGTAGATGAGCGCACTCTATATGATCGTCGGCACCCTGGTGGCATTGGGGGTGCTGGTCACTTTCCATGAATTCGGTCACTTCTGGGTGGCACGCCGTTGCGGCGTCAAGGTGCTGCGTTTTTCCGTGGGCTTCGGTACGCCGCTGTTGCGCTGGCATGATCGCCAGGGAACCGAGTTCGTCGTGGCGGCCATTCCGCTGGGCGGCTACGTGAAGATGCTCGACGAGCGCGAGGCGCCTGTCGCGCCGCACGAGCTGGACCAGGCGTTCAATCGCAAGACGGTACGTCAGCGCATCGCTATCGTTGCCGCCGGTCCGATTGCCAACTTCCTCCTGGCTATCAGCTTCTTCTGGGTGCTGGCGATGCTCGGCAGCCAGCAGGTCCGTCCGGTCATCGGCGCTGTCGAGGCCGGCAGTATCGCCGCGAAGGCCGGTCTGGCCGCAGGCCAGGAAATCGTCTCGATCGACGGTGAGCCAACCGCCGGCTGGTCTGCCGTCAACCTGCAACTCGTGCGTCGCCTGGGTGAGAGCGGTACGTTGCGGTTGCAGGTCCGCGAGGCGGGCTCGGATGTCGACTCTACGCGTGAGCTGGCGCTGGATCGCTGGCTGCAGGGCGCCGATGAGCCGGATCCGATCAAGTCCCTGGGGATCCGCCCGTGGCGTCCGGCCCTGCCGCCGCTGCTGGCAGAACTCGACCCGAAAGGTCCGGCCCAGGCCGCCGGCCTGAAGACCGGTGACCGTCTGCTGTCGCTGGATGGCGAGGCGGTCAATGACTGGCAGCAGGTGGTGGACTGGGTGCGTATACGCCCTGATACCAAAATTGTGCTGCATGTCGAGCGCGATGGTGCTCAAATCGACCTCCCCGTAACCCTGGCGTCCCGCGGTGAAGGCAAGGCCGCCACCGGTTACCTGGGGGCGGGCGTCAAGGCCGCGGATTGGCCGCCGCAGATGCTTCGCGAAGTCAGCTACGGGCCCGTTGCGGCGATAGGCGAGGGTGCCAGGCGTACCTGGACCATGAGTGTCCTGACCCTGGATTCCCTGAAGAAAATGCTGTTCGGCGAGCTCTCGGTAAAAAACTTGAGCGGACCGATAACCATTGCTAAAGTGGCGGGCGCTTCAGCCCAGTCGGGCGTCGCTGATTTCCTGAATTTCCTTGCTTATCTGAGCATCAGCCTGGGGGTTCTGAATCTGTTGCCCATCCCGGTACTGGATGGGGGACATTTGCTGTTTTATCTGATCGAGTGGGCACGTGGTCGCCCCTTGTCGGAGCGAGTACAAGGTTGGGGGGTACAGATCGGTATCAGTTTGGTGGTCGGGGTCATGCTGCTTGCCCTGGTCAACGATCTGGGTCGACTGTAACGCGTCGCTAAAATTGCGAATCTGCCGCATCTTGCGGCAGTTTGTTTATTGCCAGTTGGAATAAGAAAGGACTTCATGAAACGTCTGCTGCTAACTGCGGTTCTCACCGTATTGATGATCGCCGAAGTTCACGCCGAGTCCTTCACTATCTCCGATATCCGTGTCAACGGCCTCCAGCGGGTATCCGCCGGTAGCGTGTTCGGTGCGTTGCCGTTGAACGTCGGGGATCAAGCGGATGACCGTCGCCTGGTGGAGTCCACCCGTGCGCTGTTCAAAACCGGTTTCTTCCAGGATATCCAGCTGGGGCGCGACGGTAACGTCCTGGTCATCACGGTGGTCGAGCGACCTTCCGTGGCCAGCATCGATATCGAAGGCAACAAGGCAATTTCGACTGACGACCTGATGAAGGGGCTGAAGCAGTCCGGCCTGGCCGAAGGCGAGATCTTCCAGCGCGCCACCCTCGAAGGCGTGCGTAACGAACTGCAGCGTCAGTACGTCGCCCAGGGCCGCTACTCGGCCGAGGTCGAGACCGAAGTGGTGCCACAACCCCGTAACCGCGTCGGCCTGAAGATCAAGATCAACGAAGGTACCGTTGCCGCGATCCAGCACATCAACGTGGTGGGTAACACGGTATTCCCGGACGACGACCTGACCGACCTGTTTGAACTCAAGACCACCAACTGGCTGTCGTTCTTCAAGAACGACGACAAGTACGCCCGTGAAAAACTTTCCGGTGACCTGGAGCGCCTGCGTTCCTATTACCTGGACCGCGGCTATATCAACATGGATATCGCCTCGACCCAGGTGTCGATCACGCCGGACAAGAAGAGCGTCTATATCACCGTCAACATCACCGAAGGCCAGAAGTACAAGGTCCGCGACGTCAAGCTCAGCGGTGACCTGAAGGTGCCTGAGGACCAGGTCAAGTCCCTGCTGCTGGTCGAGCCGGGCCAGGTGTTCTCGCGCAAGCTGATGACCACCACCTCCGAACTGATCACCCGCCGCCTGGGTAACGACGGCTATACCTTCGCCAACGTCAACGGTGTACCGACGCCGCACGACGATGACCACACCGTCGACATCACCTTCGTGGTCGACCCGGGCAAGCGTGCCTACGTGAACCGTATCAACTTCCGTGGCAACACCAAGTCCGAGGACGAAGTGCTGCGCCGGGAAATGCGCCAGATGGAAGGCGGCTGGGCTTCGACCTACCTGATCGACCAGTCCAAGACCCGTCTGGAGCGTCTGGGCTTCTTCAAGGAAGTCAACGTCGAGACGCCAGCCGTGCCGGGTGTCGATGACCAGGTCGATGTGAACTACGCCGTGGAAGAGCAGGCCTCCGGTTCGATCACCGCCAGCGTCGGTTTCGCCCAGAGCGCCGGTCTGATCCTCGGTGGTTCGATCACCCAGAACAACTTCCTCGGTACCGGTAACAAGGTCAGCATCGGCCTGACCCGCAGCGAATACCAGAGCCGCTACAACTTCGGCTACGTTGACCCCTACTGGACCGCCGATGGCGTCAGCCTGGGCTACAACGTGTTCTACCGCACCACCGACTACAAGGACCTCGACGTCGACGTAGCGAGCTATGCGGTGGACAGCCTGGGTGCCGGTGTGAGCGTGGGCTACCCGATCAGCGAGACTTCCCGTCTGACCTTCGGCCTGACCGCACAGCAGGACAAGATCAAGACCGGTCTGTACACCGTCGACGAGATCTTCAACTTCGTCAACGAGAACGGCAGCAACTACCTGAACTTCAAGGCATCGGCCGGTTGGTCCGAGTCGACCTTGAACAAGGGCGTACTGGCAACCCGTGGTCACTCCCAGAGCCTGACCCTGGAAACCACCACGCCGGGTAGCGACCTGTCGTTCTTCAAGCTCGACTATCGTGGCCAGGTGTTTACGCCTCTGACCGACACCTACACCATGCGCTTCCATAGCGAGCTGGGGTATGGCGACGGTTATGGCTCCACCCATGGCCTGCCGTTCTACGAGAACTACTATGCTGGTGGTTTCAACTCGGTCCGTGGCTTCAAGGACAGCACCCTCGGTCCGCGCGGTACGCCGAGCCGTGGCGTGGGCGTGACCGGCAACGTGGGTACCATCGCCGACTCGGACAACGACCCGCTGCCGTTCGGTGGCAACGTGCTGATCCAGGGTGGTGCCGAGTTGCTGTTCCCGCTGCCGTTCGTCAAGGACCAGCGTTCCCTGCGGACCTCGCTGTTCTGGGACGTGGGTAACGTGTTCGACTCCAAGTGCGAACAGGTCAAGAACACCAACGGCACGCTGTCGCAGACGCAGTGCAACGACATCAGTTTCAGCAACCTGGCCAGCTCCGTGGGTGTTGGGGTGACCTGGGTCACAGCGCTGGGTCCGTTGAGTTTTGCCCTGGCGATGCCCGTGAAGAAGCCGGACAACGCCGAAACTCAGGTGTTCCAGTTCTCCCTCGGTCAGACCTTCTAAGGTTCTGCCCCCAGCTAATGACAATGGATTTTGTAGGAGTTTATCGTGCGTAAGTTGACCCAACTGGTGCTGCTGGCAAGCGTTCTGGTAGCGACCCCGGCCTTTGCCGAAATGAAAATCGCCGTGCTGAACTATCAGATGGCCCTGCTGGAATCCGATGCGGCCAAGAAGTACGCCGTGGATGCCGAGAAGAAATTCGGCCCGCAACTGACCAAGCTCAAGGCTCTGGAAAGCAGCGCCAAGGGTATCCAGGATCGTCTGGTCAGCGGTGGCGACAAGATGCAGCAAGGCGAGCGTGAGCGTCTGGAGCTCGAGTTCAAGCAAAAGGCCCGTGACTTCCAGTTCCAGTCCAAGGAACTGAACGAAGCCAAGGCCGTTGCCGATCGCGACATGCTCAAGCAACTGAAGCCGAAGCTGGACAGCGCCGTGGAAGAAGTCATCAAGAAAGGTGCCTACGACCTGGTGTTCGAGCGTGGCGCGGTGATCGATGTCAAACCTCAGTACGACATCACTCGCCAAGTCATCGAGCGCATGAACCAGCTGAAGTAACCCATGACTGCGACTATCAAGCTCGGCCAGCTGGCCGAGATCCTCGGTGCCACCCTGCGTGGTTCCGAGGAGAAGGAAATCACTGGGCTGGCCACCTTGCAGGAGGCCGGCCCAGCTCAATTGAGCTTCCTGGCAAACCCCCAATACCGCAAGTACCTCCTGGACAGCCGGGCTGGCGCGGTTCTGCTCAAGGCCGCTGATGCCGAAGGCTATGCCGGCGATGCTCTGGTGGTGGCTGATCCCTACCTGGCCTATGCGCGAATTTCGCACCTGTTCGATCCGAAACCCAAGGCGGCTGCCGGTATTCACCCGAGCGCCGTGGTGGCCGAGGATGCAACGGTCGACCCGACGGCGAGCGTTGCCGCCTTCGTGGTGATCGAGAGCGGTGCGCGCATCGGCGCGGGCGTCACCATCGGCGCCCACTGCTTCATCGGTGCGCGTTGCGAGATCGGCGAGGGTGGCTGGCTGGCTCCGCGGGTGACCCTGTATCACGATGTGCGCATCGGCAAGCGCGTGGTCATTCAGTCGGGCGCCGTGCTCGGTGGCGAAGGTTTCGGTTTCGCCAATGAAAAGGGTGTCTGGAACAAGATCGCCCAGATCGGCGGTGTGCTGGTCGGCGACGATGTGGAGATCGGCGTGAATACCGCCATCGACCGTGGCGCATTGGCCGATACGATCCTGGGCAACGGCGTCAAGCTCGATAACCAGATCCAGATCGCCCATAACGTTCAAGTGGGGGATCACACCGCCATGGCCGCCTGCTGCGGCATTTCCGGCAGCACCAAGATCGGCAAGCACTGCATGCTCGCCGGCGGTGTCGGGCTGGTGGGGCATATCGAGATTTGCGACAACGTGTTCCTGACCGGGATGACCATGGTGACCCACTCGATTACCGAGCCAGGTGCCTATTCTTCCGGCACGGCAATGCAGCCAGCGGCCGAATGGCGCAAGAGTGCGGCCCGCATTCGTCAGCTCGACGACATGTCGCGGCGGCTGCGGCAGTTGGAAAAACGTGTCGGGAACGTGACCCCGGACGCGCATGCTTCATCTGAAGGCTGATACCATTTCCATATCAAGTAGTCGTTAGACTGCCTCCTTGATTTGCTAGAGGAGCTCACCCTGCCGGGGTGTGCTCCCCATCTTTACTACAGGCTTCCCCACGAAATGATGGACATCAACGAGATTCGCGAATATCTGCCTCACCGTTACCCGTTCCTGCTGGTGGACCGGGTGGAGGAACTGGATTTCGAGGCCAAGAGCATTCGTGCCTACAAGAATGTCAGCATCAACGAGCCGTTCTTCAATGGTCACTTCCCGGCGCATCCGATCATGCCGGGCGTGCTGATCATCGAAGCCATGGCTCAGGCTGCCGGTATCCTGGGTTTCAAGATGCTGGGAGCGAAGCCTGCCGACGGCACCCTGTACTACTTCGTCGGTTCCGACAAGCTGCGCTTCCGCCAGCCTGTGGTGCCGGGAGACAAACTGGTTCTCGAAGCCAAGTTCTCCAGCCGCAAGAGCACGATCTGGAAGTTCGAATGCCGCGCGCTGGTTGATGGCAAGCCAGTCTGCTCGGCCGAGATTACCTGTGCGGAACGGGCAGTATGAGTCTGATTGACCCTCGTGCAATCATCGATCCGACGGCCGTTCTGGCCGAAGGTGTCGAGGTCGGCCCCTGGTCGATCATCGGCGCAGGTGTGGAAATCGGCGAGGGGACAGTGATCGGGCCGCATGTGATCGTCAAGGGCCCGACCCGGATCGGCAAGCACAACCGCATCTACCAGTTTTCCTCGGTAGGCGAAGATACCCCGGATCTGAAATACAAGGGCGAGGCGACTCGCCTGGTCATTGGTGACCACAACGTCATCCGCGAAGGCGTGACGATTCATCGGGGCACCGTCCAGGACCGTTCGGAAACCACCCTGGGCGACCACAACCTGATCATGGCCTATGCCCATATCGGCCATGACAGCGTGATCGGCAACCATTGCATCCTGGTCAACAACACCGCGTTGGCCGGGCATGTGCACGTCGACGACTGGGCGATCCTTTCCGGCTACACCCTCGTGCACCAGTTCTGCCATATCGGTGCCCACAGCTTTTCCGGGATGGGCACCGCCATCGGCAAGGACGTTCCCGCCTATGTCACAGTGTTCGGCAACCCGGCCGAGGCCCGCAGCATGAACTTCGAGGGCATGCGCCGTCGTGGTTTCAGCGAGGAGGCGATCCATGCGCTGCGCCGTGCCTACAAGGTGGTCTATCGCCAGGGCCTGACCGTGGAGCAGGCGATTGCCGAGCTGGTCGAGCCTGCCGCTCAGTATCCTGAAGTGGCGGTGTTTCTCGAATCGATCCAGTCCTCGACCCGCGGCATCACCCGCTGACCATGGCCGGTCTGCGTATTGCGCTGGTCGCCGGCGAAGCGTCCGGCGACATTCTCGGCTCCGGCCTCATGCGTGCACTCAAGGCCCGTCATCCCGATGCCGAATTCATCGGGGTGGGTGGGCCATTGATGGAGGCTGAAGGGCTGGTTTCCTATTTCCCCATGGAACGTCTGTCGGTGATGGGGCTGGTCGAAGTGCTCGGACGCCTGCCGGAGCTGCTGAAGCGGCGCAAGCTGCTGATCCGGACGCTGATCGCCGAGCAGCCGGATGTGTTCATCGGTATCGATGCCCCCGACTTCACCCTCAATATCGAACTCAAGCTGCGCCGTGCCGGGATCAGAACCGTGCACTATGTCAGTCCATCCGTCTGGGCCTGGCGTCAGAAGCGGGTGCTGAAGATCCGCGAAGGCTGCGACCTGATGCTGACGCTGCTGCCGTTCGAAGCGCGCTTCTATGAAGAGAAGGGTGTGCCGGTACGATTCGTCGGCCACCCCCTGGCCGATACGATTCCGTTGGAGGCCGATCGCGCGGCTGCCCGTGCCGAGCTCGGTTTGCCGGATGGCCCGCTGGTGGCGCTGATGCCCGGCAGCCGTGGCGGTGAGGTCGGACGGCTTGGCGCCTTGTTCCTCGATGCGGCCGAGCGTTTGCGCGCCACTGATCCCGGTATCCGCTTTGTCATGCCCTGTGCCAGCCCGCAACGGCGTGCCCAGGTCGAGGCGTTGCTGGTCGGACGCGACTTGCCGTTGACCCTGCTCGACGGCCAGTCCCACAAGGCCCTGGCGGCTTGTAACGCGGTGTTGATCGCGTCCGGTACCGCGACCCTGGAGGCGCTGCTGTACAAGCGGCCGATGGTGGTTGCCTATCGCCTGGCGTCGTTGACCTTCTGGATTCTCAAGCGTCTGGTGAAAAGCCCCTATATTTCCTTGCCCAACCTGCTGGCCCAGCGCCTGTTGGTGCCCGAGTTGCTGCAGGATGACGCCACGCCCGAGGCGTTGGCGAAAACCCTGTCGCCGCTGATCGAGGGTGGCGAGGAGCAGACCCGCAGTTTCGACGAGATTCACCGGACCTTGCGTCTGGATGCTTCGAACCAGGCCGCCGAGGCGGTGCTGGCGTTGATCGAGAAACCCGTATGAGTAATGCCAAGATGCAGATGGGACTGGATTTTTCCCTGGTGGCCGATGCCGGAGAGCTGGTAGCCGGTGTCGATGAGGTCGGTCGTGGTCCGCTTTGCGGTGCGGTGGTGACGGCTGCGGTGATCCTTGATCCGGGTCGCCCGATCCTTGGGTTGAATGACTCGAAGAAGCTGACCGAGGCCCGGCGTGAAAAACTCTTCGACGAGATTCAGGAAAAGGCCTTGAGTTGGTGCATCGCCCGGGCCGAGGTCGAGGAAATCGACGAACTGAATATCCTCCACGCGACCATGCTCGCCATGCAGCGGGCGGTCGAGGGGCTGCATATCCAGCCCCGCCTGGCAATGATCGACGGCAACCGTTGCCCTAGGCTGGCGATGCCGGCGGAGGCGGTGGTCAAGGGTGATAGCAAGGTGCCGGCGATTGCTGCCGCGTCGATCCTGGCCAAGGTCAGCCGCGACCGTGAAATGAGTGCTTTCGAAAAAATCTATCCCGGCTACGGTATCGGCGGGCACAAGGGCTACCCGACGCCGGTGCACCTGGATGCCCTGATCCGCCTGGGCCCGACGCCGATCCACCGGCGTTCGTTCGCGCCCGTGCGGCTGGCCTGGGAGGCCCGCGAAGGGCGCTAGCCTACTGATGTTTTAGCCAAGGCCCGGTACAATCCGGGCCTTGTTGTTTTCAAAGATTTGGACAGGATCACTATGTCGGCTTCATTCGTTCATCTGCGCCTGCACACCGAGTTCTCCCTGGTCGACGGCCTGGTCCGGATCAAGCCGCTGGTCAAGGCCCTGAACGGCATGGGCATGCCCGCGGTGGCGGTGACCGACCAGAGCAACATGTGTTCCCTGGTCAAGTTCTACAAGGCTGCCATGGGCGGCGGGATCAAGCCGATCTGCGGGGTCGACCTGTGGTTGTCGAACAAGGATCCCGAAGCGCCGCTGAGCCGCCTCAGCCTGCTGGCGATGAATGCCGTGGGCTACCGTAACCTCACCGAGCTGATCTCCCGTGGCTACACCGATGGCCAGCGCAACGGCCTGATCATCATCGAGCGCGAGTGGGTGGCACAGGCCGCCGAAGGCGTGATCATGCTGTCGGCGGCCAAGGAAGGCGAGATCGGCATGGCCCTGATCGCCGGCAACCCGGAGATCGCCGAAGCCCTGGCGCTGGAATGGATGGCGATCTTCCCGGATCGTTTCTATCTGGAAGTGCAGCGCACCAACCGCGTCAATGACGAGGAACACCTGCATGCCGCCGTGGCCCTGGCCGACAGGATCGGTGCGCCGCTGGTGGCGACCAACGATGTGCGTTTCATCAAACAGGACGATTTCGATGCCCACGAGACCCGCGTGTGCATCGGCGAAGGTCGCGCCCTGGATGACCCTCGGCGTTCGCGCAACTACAGCGACCAGCAGTACCTCAAGAGCGCCGAGGAAATGGCCGAGCTGTTCAGCGACCTGCCCGAGGCGCTGGAAAACACCGTGGAGATTGCCAAGCGCTGCAATATCACAGTGCAGTTGGGCAAGTACTTCCTCCCCGACTTCCCGACACCCAACGGCATGGGCATCGACGACTACCTGCGCCACGTGTCCCACGAAGGCCTGGAAGAGCGCCTGGCGGTGCTCTGGCCCAGGGAGACCACGCCCAACTACGAGGAAAAGCGCCAGGTCTATCTGGATCGCCTGAAATTCGAACTGGACATCATCATCCAGATGGGTTTCCCCGGCTACTTCCTGATCGTGATGGACTTCATCAAGTGGGCCAAGAACAACGGCGTGCCGGTGGGCCCTGGCCGGGGCTCGGGTGCCGGTTCGCTGGTCGCCTACGTGCTGAAGATTACCGACCTCGATCCGCTGGCCTACGACCTGCTGTTCGAGCGTTTCCTCAACCCTGAGCGTATTTCCATGCCCGACTTCGACGTCGACTTCTGCATGGACGGCCGCGACCGGGTGATCGACTACGTGGCCGAGGCCTACGGCCGCAACGCGGTGAGCCAGATCATCACCTTCGGTACCATGGCCGCGAAGGCGGTGGTACGGGACGTGGCGCGGGTCCAGGGCAAGTCCTACGGCTTGGCCGACCGCCTGTCGAAGATGATTCCCTTCGAAGTCGGCATGACCCTGGAAAAGGCCTACGAGCAGGAAGAGATTCTGCGTGACTTCCTCAAGACCGACGAGGATGGCCGGGAAATCTGGGAGATGGCCCTCAAGCTCGAAGGTGTCACCCGCGGTACCGGCAAGCACGCCGGTGGCGTGGTGATCGCGCCGACCAAGCTCACCGACTTCTCGCCGATCGCCTGTGACGAAGAGGGTGGCGGCCTGGTGACCCAGTTCGACAAGGACGACGTCGAGGCCGCGGGCCTGGTGAAGTTCGACTTCCTGGGTCTGCGCACCCTGACCATCATCAAGTGGGCGATGGAGACGATCAATCGCGAGCAGGCCAAGCACAACCTGCCCGACGTCAATATCGACTTCATCCCGCTGGATGACAAGAAGACCTACGAGCTGCTGCAGAAAGCCGAAACCACGGCGGTGTTCCAGCTCGAATCCCGCGGCATGAAGGAGCTGATCAAGAAGCTCAAGCCCGACTGCCTGGAAGACCTTATCGCACTGGTGGCCCTGTTCCGTCCGGGCCCTTTGCAATCGGGCATGGTGGACGACTTCATCAACCGCAAGCACGGCCGTGCCGAGCTGGCCTATCCGCACCCCGACTATCAGTACGAGGGGCTGCAGCCGGTATTGGCGCCGACCTACGGCATCATCCTGTATCAGGAACAGGTGATGCAGATCGCCCAGGTGATGGCCGGCTACACCCTCGGTGGTGCGGACATGCTGCGCCGGGCGATGGGTAAGAAAAAGCCCGAGGAGATGGCCAAGCAGCGCGGCGGCTTCATCGAAGGTTGCGCCAACAACGGCATCGATGCCGACCTGGCGGGCAACATCTTCGACCTGGTGGAAAAATTCGCCGGCTACGGCTTCAACAAGTCTCATTCGGCCGCCTACGGCCTGGTTTCCTACCAGACCGCCTGGCTCAAGACCCACTATCCGGCGCCGTTCATGGCGGCGGTGCTCTCGGCGGATATGCACAACACCGACAAGGTGGTGATCCTGATCGAGGAAGTGCGCAGCATGAAGCTGCGCCTCGATTCGCCGGATGTGAACAACTCCGACTTCAAGTTCACGGTCAACGACGATGGCCGTATCGTCTATGGCCTGGGGGCGATCAAGGGCGTGGGCGAGGGGCCGGTGGAGGCCATCGTCGAGGCCCGCGCCGAAGGCGGGCCATTCAAGGACCTGTTCGACTTCTGCGAACGGGTCGACCTCAAACGCATCAACAAGCGCACCCTGGACGCGCTGATCCGCAGCGGTGCGCTGGATCGCCTGGGGCCGTACTTCCATGACGAACTCAAGGCCTACCAGGCCAACATCGACCGCAACCGTGCGGTGCTGTTGTCGGCCCTGGAGGAAGCGATCAAGGCCGCCGAGCAGACTGCCCGCACCGCCGACAGTGGCCATGCCGATCTGTTCGGCGGGCTGTTCGTCGAGGAGGACGCCGATGTCTACGCCAGCCATCGCAACGCCCGTGAACTGACCCTGAAGGATCGTCTGCGTGGCGAGAAGGACACCCTGGGCCTGTACCTGACCGGTCACCCGATCGACGAGTACGAAGGCGAGATCCGCCGTTTCGCCCGTCAGCGCATCATCGATCTCAAGCCGGCACGTGATACCCAGACCGTGGCCGGGATGATCATTGCCCTGCGGGTGATGAAGAACAAGAAGGGCGACAAGATGGGCTTCATCACCCTCGACGACCGCTCTGCGCGGATCGAGGCCTCGCTGTTCGCCGATGCCTTCATGTCGGCCCAGTCGCTGTTGCAGACCGATGCGATGGTGGTGGTCGAAGGTGAAGTCAGCAACGACGACTTCTCCGGCGGCCTGCGCCTGCGGGTCAAGCGGGTGATGAGCATGGAGGATGCCCGCACCAACCTGGCCGAGAGCCTGCGCCTGAAGGTCCAGGGCGCTGCGCTCAAGGTCAATGAGCTACGCTGGCTGGGCGACCTGCTCAAGCAGTACCGGGGCGCCTGCCCGATCACCATGGAGTACACCGGTCCCGACGCCAAGGCCCTGTTGCAACTGGGCGACAGCTGGAAGATCGACCCGGCGGATGGCCTGATTCAGGCATTGCGTGACCAGTTAGGGCGAGACAACGTCTTTCTCCAATACCGTTGAGGTGGTGGCGCCATCGGTGCGCCCCGACCTTGAACTTACTTTTAATCTCGACCTGAACGCGCCATATCCCGTAATGTAGGGCGCGATACAGATCAATCGGCCGGCCAGGCTGTGTAAAAACTACTGTGCTCGACCCAAGACGGACGCTTATGAACCCGAATTTTCTTGATTTCGAACAGCCGATCGCTGACCTGCAAGCCAAGATCGAAGAACTGCGCTTGGTCGGTAATGACAACTCGCTGAACATCGGCGATGAGATCTCCCGACTGCAGGAAAAGAGCAGCACGCTGACAGAAGATATTTTCGGCAAACTGACCAGCTGGCAGATTGCTCGTCTGGCGCGTCACCCGCGTCGCCCTTACACCCTGGACTACATCGAACACATCTTCACCGAGTTCGATGAGTTGCACGGCGATCGCCACTTTGCCGACGACGCTGCGATCGTCGGTGGTATCGCCCGCCTGGACGACCAGCCGGTAATGGTCATCGGCCACCAGAAAGGCCGCGAAGTGCGTGAGAAGGTGCGTCGCAACTTCGGTATGCCGCGTCCGGAAGGCTATCGCAAGGCCTGCCGTCTGATGGAAATGGCCGAACGCTTCAAGATGCCGATCCTGACCTTTATCGATACACCGGGTGCCTACCCGGGGATCGACGCCGAAGAGCGCAACCAGAGCGAGGCGATCGCCTGGAACCTGCGCGTCATGTCGCGCCTGAAGACCCCGATCATCGCCACCGTGATCGGTGAGGGTGGTTCCGGCGGCGCACTGGCGATTGGCGTATGCGACCAGTTGAACATGCTGCAGTACTCGACCTATGCGGTGATCTCGCCGGAAGGTTGCGCCTCGATTCTCTGGAAAACCGCCGAGAAGGCTGCGGATGCCGCCGAGGCCATGGGCATCACCGCCGAGCGCCTGAAAGGCCTGGGCATCGTCGACAAGGTCATCGCCGAGCCACTGGGCGGCGCGCACCGTGATCCGGCGGCCGCTTCGGCACTGATCCGTGCAGAACTGAGTTCGCAACTGGCGATGCTGAAGAAGCTCGACAACGAAACGCTGCTGGCTCGTCGCTATGAGCGTCTGATGAGCTATGGTCTCTAAGTAGAGCTACCTTGGTAGCGGGCTTGCTTCGCTCCTGCGCATGACGGTAGGAGCCGAGCTTGCTCGCGAACCGCCGCAGGCGGCCATCCAGTGGGTTCGCCTCATGGGTGAAGTCGCCTTCGCGAGCAAGCTCTGCTCCTACAGGATCTAGGGCGTCTCAATTCATGCGTCAGTCAGATATCGATTTGCCCTCCAGGGTGCTTCAAGCCCTGGCACCCTGGCGCAATGCCTCCACTTGGCGCCTGGCCTTCTCCGGTGGCCTCGACTCCACCGTCCTCCTGCACCTGCTGGCCCGCCTGGGCAAGACCGAATCCCTGCCCGAGCTTCGGGCCCTGCATATCCACCATGGCCTGCAGATCGCTGCCGACAGCTGGCCCGAGCATTGCCAGGCCATCTGCGATTCGCTGGGCGTGCCGTTGCAGGTAGTGCGGGTGAGCGTCCAGCTGGGCGCCAGTCTCGAGCGCGCCGCGCGGGATGCCCGCTACCTGGCGTTCGCCGGGGTGACTCAGTTGAATGATGTCCTGCTCACCGCCCAGCACCGTGACGATCAGGCCGAAACGTTGCTGTTTCGCCTGTTGCGGGGGGCAGGGGTCCGTGGCCTGGCGGCGATGCCGAGCGAGCGGGAAGTGGGTGGCGGCTATCTGGTTCGGCCATTGCTCGATGTTTCCCGCGCAGAGCTCGCGCAATATGCCCGCGAGCATGGTCTGAACTGGATCGAGGACCCGTCCAACGCCGACCAGCAGTTCTCCCGCAATTACCTGCGTCACCGGGTGTTTCCTGGGCTGGCCGAGCGCTGGCCGCAGGCGGTCGGCAGCATGGTGCGCAGCGCGGCCCATCTGCGCGAGGCCCAGGAGTTGCTGGATGACCTGGCCGAAATCGACCTGGACAACGCCCAGGCCCATTCCCGCTATGACTGGCTGGGCATGCCGTCACTGGCCCTGGATGCGCTCGCCGACTTGTCCGAGGCACGCCAGCGCAACCTGTTGCGCCACTGGCTGGAACCGCTGACGCAATTGCCGGACAGCGACCATTGGGCCGGCTGGGAGGACCTGCGCGATGCCGGGCATGATGCCCGGCCCAAGTGGCGCCTGGCCGAGGGCGAGTTGCACCGGGCCGACGAGCACCTGTGGTGGCTGAGTGGTTCCTGGTTGCGCCAGCCGCGGGCGGATATCGACTGGCGCGACCCGCGGCGTGGCCTGGAATTGCCGGACAATGGCGAGTTGCTGATCGTCGGCGAGGCACCCTCCGGTCCGTTGCAGGTGCGCTATCGCCAGGGAGGCGAGGTGCTGCACCTGCCGGATCGCGGGCATCGCGATCTCAAGCGGCTGCTCAATGAAAGCGGGGTGCCCTGGTTCGTCCGTGGCCGCTTGCCACTGGTCTACCGGGACGGCCAGTTGCTGGCCGTGGCCAACCTGGCCGGGCTCGACGGGCGGGCGTTCGGCGACTGGCATTTGCAGTGGCAGCCACCTTCGAGCGATCAAGGTTTGAGCTGAAAGCCGCTTTCCGGTAGACTACGCTCCCTTCTTGATACAACTTCTGTTGATTCGCCTGAATGACAGCAGTTGCCGATTACCAAGCAGTCTTTGCTGGGCGATTCCAAAAAATGTGTAGCGAGCAACGTACCGGTGTTGTCACTTCCGGTCTGTCCCAACGCGGCGGTTTTTTTGAAAGATGCACTGTGATTAATGCTGGTGATCGGGGGCTTCGGCCTTCCTTCGCTTTCCCGGGCGGCTCGGACCGCTTTAACGCAGACTTCTAGGGTTTTTCATGACGCGCTATATATTCGTCACGGGCGGTGTTGTTTCTTCATTGGGGAAAGGCATTGCCTCGGCTTCATTGGCGGCCATCCTGGAGGCGCGGGGGCTGAAAGTCACCATGCTCAAGCTGGATCCGTACATCAACGTCGATCCGGGCACCATGAGCCCGTTCCAGCACGGTGAAGTGTTCGTCACCCATGATGGCGCCGAGACCGACCTGGACCTGGGTCACTACGAGCGGTTCATCCGCACCACCATGACCCAGAACAACAACTTCACCACCGGCCGCGTGTACGAGCACGTCCTGCGCAAGGAGCGCCGTGGTGACTACCTGGGTGCGACCATCCAGGTGATCCCGCACATCACCGACGAAATCAAGCGTCGCATCATCAAGGGTGCCGGCGATGCCGACGTGGCCCTGGTGGAAATCGGCGGTACCGTGGGCGACATCGAGTCGCAACCGTTCCTCGAAGCCATCCGCCAGTTGCGGGTCGAGGTCGGCTCCAAGCGCGCGATGCTGATGCACCTGACCCTGGTTCCGTACATCGCCACCGCTGGCGAGACCAAGACCAAGCCGACCCAACACTCGGTGAAGGAGCTGCGCTCCATCGGGCTGCAGCCTGACGTGCTGATCTGCCGCTCCGACCATCCGGTGGATGTCTCCTCGCGTCGCAAGATCGCCCTGTTCACCAACGTTGAAGAGCGTGCGGTGATCTCCCTGGAAGACGTCGACACCATCTACAAGATCCCGGCCGTGCTGCACGCCCAGGGCCTGGACGATTTCGTCGTCGAGCGTTTCGGCCTGCAGTGCAACGGTGCCGACCTGTCCGAATGGGAAAAGGTCGTCGATGCCAAGCTCAACCCCGAGCACGAAGTCACCATCGCCATGGTCGGCAAGTACATGGAACTGCTGGACGCCTACAAGTCGCTGATCGAGGCGATGAGTCACGCCGGCATCACCAACCGCACCAAGGTCAACCTGCGCTACATCGATTCCGAGGATATCGAGAACCAGGGTACCGGCCTGCTCGAAGGCGTCGATGCGATCCTGGTTCCTGGCGGCTTCGGCCTGCGCGGCGTGGAGGGCAAGATCACTGCCGTCCAGTACGCTCGCGAGAACAAGGTTCCCTACCTCGGTATCTGCCTGGGTATGCAGGTGGCGGTCATCGAGTTCGCCCGTAACGTGCTGGGCTGGAAGGACGCCAACTCCACCGAGTTCGACCGCAGCAGCGGCCACCCCGTGGTCGGCCTGATCACCGAATGGGAAGACGCCTCCGGTGCCGTCGAGACCCGTACCGAAGCCTCCGATCTGGGTGGCACCATGCGCCTGGGCGCCCAGGAATGCCTGCTCGAAGCCGGTTCCCAGGTCCATGGTTGCTACGGCAAGGACGTGATCGTCGAGCGTCATCGCCACCGCTACGAAGTGAACAACAAGCTGCTGCCGCAGATCATGGAAGCCGGTCTGAAGATTTCCGGTCGTTCCGGTGATGGCGCGCTGGTGGAAGTGGTCGAGGCTCCGGATCATCCATGGTTCGTCGCCTGCCAGTTCCACCCCGAGTTCACCTCGACCCCGCGTGACGGTCATCCGCTGTTCAGCGGTTTCGTCAAGGCGGCACTGGCCCAACACCAGAAGAAGGCGTGAGACTGATGGCCCAGAAGATCATTCGCGTCGGCGACATCGAGATCGCCAACGACAAGCCGATGGTGCTGTTCGGTGGCATGAACGTGCTGGAAAGCCGTGACATGGCGATGCAGGTCTGCGAAGAGTACGTGCGGGTCACCGAGAAACTCGGTATCCCCTACGTGTTCAAGGCCAGCTTCGACAAGGCCAACCGTTCCTCCGTGACCTCCTTCCGTGGCCCCGGCCTGGAAGAGGGCATGCGGATCTTCCAGGACATCAAGCAGGCCTTCGGCGTGCCGATCATCACCGACGTCCACGAGCCTGCCCAGGCCGCCGTGGCCGCCGAGGTCTGCGACATCATCCAGTTGCCGGCCTTCCTGTCGCGCCAGACCGACCTGGTGGTCGCCATGGCCAGGACCGGTGCGGTGATCAACATCAAGAAAGCCCAGTTCCTCGCCCCCCAGGAAATGAAGCACATCCTGAACAAGTGCGTGGAAGCCGGCAACGACCAGTTGATCCTCTGCGAGCGTGGTTCGAGCTTCGGCTACAACAACCTGGTGGTCGACATGCTCGGCTTCGGTATCATGAAGCAGTTCGAGTACCCGGTGTTCTTCGACGTCACCCACGCCCTGCAGATGCCGGGCGGCCGTGCGGATTCGGCCGGTGGTCGCCGCGCCCAGGTTACCGACCTGGCCAAGGCTGGCATCAGCCAGGGCCTGGCGGGGTTGTTCCTCGAGGCGCACCCGGATCCGGACCATGCCAAGTGCGATGGCCCTTGTGCCCTGCGTCTGAACAAACTGGAGCAGTTCCTCAGCCAGCTCAAGGCTCTGGATGAACTGATTAAGAGTTTTCCGACCGTAGAAACGGCCTGATCCTCATTTCTCCGGTAAACTGCCACACAATTTTTCGCTCTGGCCTGCCGGCCGCATTGCTTTTGCAGTAGCCGGCTTGTCGGCGATCAGACCCGGCGGTCGGCTATCGACCCAGCGGGCAGCTGATCGCCGGTAAGCCGGTGCCTGCATGGTCTCGTCAACTGTGGAGTGTTTACAACAATGGCAAAAATCGTCGACATCAAAGGTCGTGAAGTTCTCGACTCCCGTGGCAACCCCACTGTGGAAGCGGACGTGCTTCTGGACAACGGCATCATCGGCAGCGCCTGCGCTCCGTCCGGTGCTTCCACCGGCTCGCGTGAAGCGCTGGAGCTGCGTGATGGCGACAAGAGCCGTTACCTGGGCAAGGGTGTACTGAAGGCCGTCGCCAACATCAACGGCCCGATCCGTGACCTGCTGCTGGGCAAGGATCCAGCGGACCAGAAGGCTCTGGACCATGCGATGATCGCCCTCGACGGTACCGAGAACAAGGCGAACCTGGGGGCCAACGCCATCCTCGCGGTGTCCCTGGCCGCGGCCAAGGCTGCAGCCCAGGACCAGGACCTGCCGCTGTACGCACACATTGCCAACCTGAACGGTACTCCAGGTGTCTACTCGATGCCGGTTCCGATGATGAACATCATCAACGGTGGCGAACATGCCGACAACAACGTCGATATCCAGGAATTCATGGTTCAGCCGGTTGGCGCCAAGTCCTTCTCCGAAGGCCTGCGCATGGGCACCGAGATTTTCCATCACCTCAAAGCCGTGCTCAAAGCCCGTGGCCTGAGCACCGCGGTAGGTGACGAAGGTGGTTTCGCACCGAACCTGGCATCCAACGAAGATGCCCTGAAAGTCATCTCCGAAGCCGTTGCCAATGCCGGTTACACCCTGGGCACCGACGTGACCCTGGCTCTGGACTGCGCGGCCAGCGAGTTCTTCGAAGACGGCAAGTACAACCTGTCCGGCGAAGGCCAGGTGTTCACCGCCGAAGGTTTCGCCGAATACCTGAAGGGCCTGACCCAGCGCTACCCGATCATCTCGATCGAAGACGGCCTGGACGAGTCCGACTGGGCCGGCTGGAAGATCCTTACCGACAAGATCGGCGAGAAAACCCAACTGGTGGGTGACGACCTGTTCGTGACCAACACCAAGATCCTGAAGGAAGGCATCGACAAGAAGATCGCCAACTCCATCCTGATCAAGTTCAACCAGATCGGCTCCCTGACCGAAACCCTGGAAGCCATCCAGATGGCCAAGGCTGCCGGCTACACCGCGGTGATCTCGCACCGTTCCGGTGAAACCGAAGACTCGACCATCGCCGACCTGGCCGTGGGTACCGCTGCCGGCCAGATCAAGACCGGTTCGCTGTGCCGCTCCGACCGCGTTTCCAAGTACAACCAACTGCTGCGTATCGAAGAGCAATTGGGCGCCAAGGCGAAGTACAACGGTCGTTCCGAGTTTCGCGGTTAAGCCGTAGATGGTAAAAAGACACCGGATTGTGTCGGAAAAGTCGCTATAGCGGTTTTTTCGCAACTAATCTGATGGCTGACAAGCACGGGCCTGGGTATATCCAGGCTCTTGCTGTTGGTATATGGACGTCGGCTTGGCTGTCTTTTCACTGGGTAAACGAAATTCGATGCGCAGTCCCAACTGGTTGTTCCTTGTCCTGCTCTTGCTGCTGGCTGGCCTGCAGTACCGCCTTTGGGTGGGTAACGGGAGCCTGGCACAGGTAGCCGACCTGACCCAACAGATTGCCGAACAGCATGCCGAGAACGAGCGCCTGCTGGAGCGCAACCGTGTCCTCGATGCGGAAGTCCTTGAGCTGAAGAAAGGCATGGAGACCGTTGAAGAGCGTGCTCGCCATGAGCTGGGCATGGTCAAGGACGGCGAAACCCTTTATCAGCTGGCACAATGACTGACTCATCGCTACCGGCCTTCTGGGCCGTGATTCCTGCCGCGGGTGTGGGTGCCCGTATGGCGGCCGACCGTCCCAAGCAGTACCTGCAACTGGGCGGACGATCCATTCTCGAACACAGCCTCGGCTGTTTTCTCGATCATCCGGGCCTCAAGGGGCTGGTGCTGAGCCTGGCGCCCGATGATCCCTACTGGCCGACCCTGGCCTGTGCTGGCGATTCGCGTATCCGGCGTGTCGACGGTGGCGCCGAGCGTGCCGACTCGGTACTCAATGCCTTGTTGCATCTGCATGCCCTGGGGGCGGCGGATGACGACTGGGTGCTGGTTCACGATGCGGCCCGGCCGAATCTGTCCCGCGACGACCTCGATACCTTGCTCGCCGAACTGGCGGACGACCCGGTGGGTGGCCTGCTGGCCGTACCGGCGCGGGATACGCTCAAGCGGGTGGACAAACAGGGGCGGGTGCTGGAAACCGTCGATCGGGCGCTGATCTGGCAGGCCTATACGCCACAGATGTTCCGCCTGGGTGCCTTGCACCGGGCATTGGCCGACAGCCTGGTGGCTGACGCGACCATCACCGACGAATCTTCGGCGATGGAGTGGGCCGGCCAGGCGCCGCGCCTGATCGAGGGGCGCTCGGACAACATCAAGGTCACCCGTCCCGAGGACCTGGAGTGGCTGCGCCTGCGTTGGGCCAATCGCCGCTGAGGCGGTTGCTGTTCGCGGGCAAGCCCGGCTCCTACAGCTCATCCTCTTTTATACGACGCGGATCTGTAGGCGCCGGGTTTGCCCGCGAAAGCACCAGGCCCGGCGCCGCCGATCTTCAGGCCTGGTACTCCGGCCGCTTCGCCAACCCCTCCCGGAGATAATCCACCAGCTTGCGTACTTTCGGCGACAGGTGCCGCTGTTGCGGGTACAGCGCCCACACCGCGGTATTCGGCGGCTGGTGCGCTTCGAGCAGGGATATCAGCGTGCCGTTGTGCAAATGCTCCAGCACGTAATAGTCCGGTAACTGGCACAACCCCACCCCCTGCAACGCCGCATCGAGTACTGCCTGGCCACTGTTGCAGCGCCAGTTGCCCTGGACCCGTTGGGAAAACTCGCGGCCATCCTGCTCCAGTTGCCAGATATCCGAACTGCCGATCAGGCAATTGTGCCGGCTCAGTTCCGACAGGCTGTGGGGCCGGCCATACCGCTCCAGGTAGGAAGGGGAGGCGCACAGGTACATCCGCCGCGGCGCCAGCCGGCTCGCCACCAGTCGGGAGTCCTGCAGGCGGCCGAGGCGAATCGCCAGGTCCAGGCCTTCATGCACCAGGTCCAGGGTGCGGTTGCTCAACTCGATATCCACCCGCAACTGCGGATACAGCCCCATGAACGCGGTGACCAGCGGCACGATGAAGCGTTCGCCGTAGGCCACCGCGCAGGTCATGCGCAGCATGCCCTTGGGTTCGCTGGTCAGGTCACCCACCGCCCGCAGTGCTTCCTCGCGTCCGTCCTGCAGGCGCTGGCAGTGTTGCAGGAAAGTCTGCCCGGCCTCGGTCAGCGTCACGCGCCGGGTGCTGCGATAGAGCAGGCGAGTCTGCAGGCGTTCCTCCAGCCGGGCGATCTGCCGGCTGATGTGCGAAGAGGACACTCCCAGGCGCTCCGCCGCCGCGGTGAACTGGCTGCACTCGGCTACGGCGACGAACTCGTCGATCCCTTCCCAGCCGTTCTCGCTCATCCGATTATCCCTGCATGGCAATAATGTTTTGCTTTCGACTTGATTATTCACCAATAGTCGATGATTTACACTCTGGTCTTTGCCATTCACTTTTCAGGAGTTGCTGGATGATCAAGTCACGTGCTGCCGTTGCCTTCGAGGCGAAGAAGCCGCTGGAAATCGTCGAAGTCGATGTTGCCATGCCCAAGGCCGGCGAAGTGCTGTTGCGTGTCGTGGCCACCGGCGTCTGTCACACCGACGCCTACACCCTGTCCGGTGCGGACCCGGAAGGTATCTTCCCGTCCATTCTCGGCCATGAAGGCGGGGCGATCGTCGAGGCGATCGGCGAGGGTGTGACCTCGGTGGCCGTCGGCGACCATGTCATCCCGCTGTACACCCCGGAATGCGGCAAGTGCAAATTCTGCCTGTCGGGCAAGACCAACCTTTGCCAGGCGATCCGCGCCACCCAGGGCAAGGGCCTGATGCCGGACGGTACTTCGCGTTTCTCCTACAAGGGCGAGACTATTTTCCACTACATGGGCACCTCGACCTTCTCCGAGTACACCGTGCTGCCGGAAATCTCCGTGGCCAAGATCGCCAAGGATGCGCCGCTGGAGAAGGTCTGCCTGCTCGGCTGTGGCGTCACCACCGGGATCGGTGCGGTGATCAATACCGCCAAGGTCAAGGCTGGCGATACCGTGGCGATCTTCGGCCTGGGCGGCATCGGCCTGTCGGCGGTGATCGGCGCGGTGAAAGCCAAGGCCGGCCGTATCATCGCCATCGACATCAACCCGGCCAAGTTCGAGATCGCCCGGCAACTGGGCGCCACCGATTGCGTCAACCCGAAGGATTTCGATCGTCCGATCCAGGAAGTCATCGTCGACATGACCGATGGCGGTGTGGATTTCTCCTTCGAGTGCATCGGCAATGTGCAATTGATGCGTGCGGCGCTGGAGTGCTGCCACAAGGGTTGGGGCGAGTCGGTGATCATCGGCGTGGCCGGTGCCGGCCAGGAAATCGCCACCCGTCCGTTCCAACTGGTGACCGGTCGCGTCTGGCGCGGTTCGGCGTTCGGTGGCGTGCGTGGCCGCAGCGAGCTGCCGAGCTATGTCGACATGGCGCAGAAGGGCGAGATCCCGCTGGATACCTTCATCACCCACACCATGGGCCTGGAAGACATCAACAAGGCGTTCGACCTGATGCATGAAGGCAAGAGCATCCGTACCGTCATCCACTTCTGATTACCTTGCAGGGGCCAGCCGTCAGCCGGCCCCTGCAGTGTGGAGTTGTGCTTATGTCCCTGGAAAACCTCTCTTGCCAGAAGAGCTTCGGCGGCTGGCATAAACGCTATAAACATCATTCCGATGTGCTCGGTTGCGACATGGTGTTTGCCGTCTACCTGCCGCCGCAGGCCGAGCAGGGTGTCAAGCTGCCGGTGCTGTACTGGCTGTCCGGGCTGACCTGTACCGATGAAAACTTCATGCAAAAGGCCGGCGCCCAGCGTATGGCCGCGCAACTGGGGTTGATCATCGTTGCCCCGGATACCAGCCCGCGTGGTCCGGAAGTGCCCGGCGATCCCGAGAATGCCTGGGATTTTGGCCTCGGCGCCGGTTTCTACCTGAATGCGACGCAACAGCCCTGGGCCCGCCACTACCGGATGCACGACTATGTGGTGCACGAGCTGCCGGCCCTGATCGAGGCGCATTTCCCGGCCTCCGACAAGCGCGGAATCAGTGGCCATTCCATGGGCGGCCATGGCGCGCTGGTGTGCGCCTTGCGCAATCCGGGGCGTTACCAGTCGCTGTCGGCCTTCGCGCCGATCAGCAACCCGATGGATTGCCCGTGGGGGCAGAAGGCGTTCTCGCGTTACCTGGGCGAGGAGCGTGCACGCTGGCGCGAATGGGATGCCTGCGCGCTGATCAGCGAGGCGAGCGAGAAGCTGCCGATCCTGGTGGATCAGGGCGACCGCGACGACTTCCTGGCCAATCAGCTCAAGCCCGAGGCCTTGCAGCAGGCGGCCAGGCAGGCCGGGCATCCGCTGACCCTGCGCCTGCAGCCGGGCTACGACCACAGCTACTTTTTCATCGCCAGCTTCATCGATGATCATTTGAAGCATCACAGCGAAGCTCTTAGCGGCTAATGTCGGACAAAGCAGGTAGAATCACGCCCTGACTAAATCGGGGCGTTTTTTTATGCGTATTGGCCACGGCTATGATGTTCACCGTTTCGCCGAAGGCGAATTCATCACTCTGGGTGGCGTGCGGATCGCGCACCACCGTGGGCTGCTGGCTCATTCCGACGGCGACGTACTGCTGCATGCCCTGAGTGACGCATTGCTGGGTGCGGCGGCATTGGGCGACATCGGCAAGCATTTTCCCGACACCGACCCGACCTACAAGGGCGCCGACAGCCGCGTGCTGTTGCGTCACGTGATGTCGTTGCTCAAGGAGCGCGGCTGGCGGGTCGGCAACGTCGACAACACCATCGTTGCCCAGGCACCGAAAATGGCACCGCATATCGAGTCGATGCGCGCGTTGATCGCCGAGGACCTTGAAGTTGAGCTGGACCAAGTGAACGTAAAAGCCACCACCACCGAAAAGCTCGGCTTTACCGGGCGTGAGGAAGGCATCGCGGTGCATTCCGTCGCCTTGTTGCTGCGCGCATGACGGAACTGGAACTGCTGGGCCCCCGCGCCCATGGCGAGGCGCTGGGCAGCGCGGTGCTCAAGGCCACCGCAGAAGATTTCCAGGTCGATGAAGTGCTCGACATTCCCCTGTCCGGCGATGGCGAACACCTGTGGCTGTGGGTGGAGAAACGCGGCCTGAACACCGAGGAAGCGGCCCGCCGTCTTGCCCGGGCCGCCGGCGTGCCCTTGCGCACCGTCAGCTACGCCGGGCTGAAGGACCGCCAGGCGCTGACCCGGCAATGGTTCAGCATCCAGTTGCCGGGCAAGGCCGATCCGGACATGACCGCCGCGCAGAACGACACGCTGCGAATCCTCAAGAGTGTCCGGCACAAGCGCAAGCTGCAGCGCGGCGCCCACTCGGCCAACGGTTTCACCCTGCGCCTGAGCCAACTGGCGGCGGATCGGCAGGGGCTGGAGCAACGCCTGGAACAGATCAGCCGGCTGGGCATTCCGAATTACTTTGGTACCCAGCGCTTCGGCCACCAGGGCGGCAATCTCGGCGAGGCCCGTGACTATGCGGCGCGCCAGACCCTGCCGGAGCAGCGCAATGTGCGTTCGCGGCTGCTTTCCAGCGCCCGCAGCTATCTGTTCAACCAGGTGCTGGCGGCGCGGGTCGCCGATGGCAGCTGGAACCGCGCCCAGGTGGGCGACCTGCTGGCCTTTACCGACAGCCGTAGTTTTTTCCCGGCCAACGAAGCCGAATGCCATGACCCGCGCCTGGCGATTCTCGACCTGCATCCGACCGGCCCGCAGTGGGGGCAGGGGCCTTCCCCGGCGGCCGCCGCGACCTTCGAACTGGAGCAGGCCGTTGCCGCGCGTGAGCCGCAATTGTGCCAATGGCTGGCCAAGGCGGGAATGGAGCACGAACGTCGTATCCTGCGGCTGCCCATTGGCGGGCTGACGTGGCATTATCCATCGCTGGACATTCTGCAACTGGAATTCGTCCTGCCGGCCGGATGCTTCGCCACTGTTCTGGTGCGCGAGCTCGTTGATCTGGTGCCGGTGGGACAGACGGACAGCTCATGCGTATTCTGATTTCCAACGACGACGGGGTTTTCGCCCCCGGTCTCGCCGCGCTTCATGCTGCGCTGGCGGACTATGCCGAGTGCCGGGTGATTGCCCCGGACCAGGACAGGAGCGGCACCAGCAGTGCGCTGACCCTCGACCGTCCGCTGCATCCGCACACCCAGCCCAACGGCTTCATCAGCCTGAACGGCACGCCGACCGACTGCGTGCACCTGGGCGTCAATGGCCTGTTGGGCCACGAACCGGACATGGTGGTCTCGGGCATCAACCTGGGCGCCAACCTTGGCGACGACGTGCTGTATTCCGGCACGGTCGGCGCTGCGCTGGAAGGCCGTTTCCTGGGCCGGACCTCCTTCGCCTTTTCGCTCGCTTCCCATCAGGTCGACAACCTGGCCACTGCGGCGCATTTCGCCCGTTTGCTGGTGCAGGCCCATGAAGGTCTCGAGTTGCCGCCGCGCACAGTACTCAACGTCAACGTGCCGAACCTGCCGCTGGAGCATATCCGCGGCATCCGCCTGACCCGCCTGGGGCATCGGGCGCGTGCGGCGGCGCCGATCCGCGAAGTCAATCCGCGGGGCAAGGCCGGGTACTGGATCGCCGCGGCCGGGGATGTCGAGGATGGCGGCCCGGGTACGGACTTCCATGCGTTGATGCAGGGTTTCGTTTCGGTTACACCGCTGCAACTGGATCGTACCTTCAACGATGCCTTTGCCAGCCTGGGTGGTTGGCTGGAGGGGCTTGCCTGATGGCGCGTGAGAACGATTTGTTGCGGGGCGGGATCGGCATGACCTCGCAGAGAACCCGCGAACGCCTGATTCAGCGGCTTTACGAGGAAGGGCTGTCCAACCCCCAGGTGCTGGAGGTGATCCGTCGCACTCCGCGTCATCTGTTCGTCGATGAAGCCCTGGCCCACCGGGCCTATGAAGACACCGCGCTACCGATCGGCCACAACCAGACCATTTCCCAACCCTACATGGTGGCGCGCATGAGCGAGCTGCTGCTGGAGGCCGGGCCGCTGGACAAGGTGCTGGAGATCGGCACCGGTTCCGGCTACCAGACCGCGGTGCTGTCGCAACTGGTCGAACGGGTGTTTTCGGTCGAACGGATCAAGGTCCTGCAGGACCGTGCCAAGGAGCGTCTGGTCGAGCTCAACCTGCGCAACGTGGTGTTCCGTTGGGGTGATGGCTGGGAAGGCTGGCCGGCCCTGGCACCCTATAACGGCATCATCGTCACCGCGGTTGCCACCGATGTACCCCAGGCGTTACTAGACCAACTGGCTCCTGGCGGGCGCCTGGTGATTCCGGTAGGGTCGGGTGAGGTCCAGCAACTGATGCTGATCGTGCGTGAGGAACATGGATTTTCCCGGCATGTGCTCGGTGCAGTCCGTTTTGTTCCATTGCTCAACGGGCCTCTGGCCTGAACCCGGCTGTATTTGTTCAACAAGTGCGCTGAATTCTGTTGAGTGTTATCGGTCCTAGTGTCGGAACTTGCGGGCAGCGCCTGTTTAAAGTGTGTCGACTTTCGCTGTCGAACTGTACAAGCTGCTCGCCCATGACAGCTTTGCTGTCCGTAAAACTCCAACGGCCAGTTATACTTGCGTCACACTGGCGCCTGTATGGGCACTCCATAATTCATTTCAGACAACACAAAGGGAGCGGCGGGTGCATCTCACAGTCATTCGGCAGCGTATGGGTAAAACAAGCGTTCAGCGCCTGATGATCGGTCTTGCCCTCAGTGCTTTACTGGCTGGTTGCTCCAGTGCTCCCAAGAACGGCGTGCGCGTCGTCGATCGCAATGGCAATGTAACTAATTCCGTCAGCTCCGCCCCGCAACGACCGATGACCACCACTGGTCAACATGTTGTTGTCCGCGGCGATACATTGTTCTCGATTGCCTTTCGCTACGGCTGGGACTGGAAAGCCCTGGCCGCGCGCAACAATATCCAGGAGCCGTATACCATCCATGTCGGTCAGGCGATTCGCTTCGACAGCCGTTCAAATTCAACGCCGGCCGTAGCGACTTCGACCACCAGTTCGTCATCCTCGTCGTCGAGCAAGATCACCGTCACGAGGCGTCCGGCGACTGCCGCCGGAGCTCCTGCCACGACTGCGGCAGCGACACCGGCCGCGACCGGTGCGGCGACTGCGACCCCGCCTGCGGGGCCCGCGCCGAAGGGCTGGGCGTGGCCGGCAAACGGTATTTTAATTGGAAAATTTGCTTCAAACGGTAGTTTGAATAAAGGTATTGATATCGCCGGAGATTTGGGACAGCCTGTTTTAGCTGCGTCTGATGGTTCGGTTGTATACGCCGGAAGTGGGTTACGGGGCTACGGCGAACTTGTCATCATCAAACACAGCGATACCTACGTCAGTGCCTACGGTCACAACCGCAGGCTGTTGGTTCGGGAGGGGCAGCAGGTCAAAGTCGGACAGACAATTGCCGAGATGGGATCAACTGGTACAGACCGGGTGAAACTGCACTTTGAGATTCGCCGCCAGGGCAAACCCGTAGACCCATTGCAATTCCTGCCGCGTCGTTGATCCGTTTTCCAGCCTGTTCTCATGACGTAGTGGGAACAGGTTCCAGCGTTGCCAGGGATAAAGGCGCCGCTTGAGCCTGAGGTCGAACTCACCAAAGGACTATAACAATGGCTCTCAGTAAAGAAGCGCCGGGGTTTGACATCGACGATGAGGTGCTCCTTATGGACTCCGACATTGTCATGGATATGATGCCGGAGGACGATAGTTCTCCACCCCCAGTTCGTGCCAAGACCAAAAATGCTGCTGCACTCAAGCAGCACAAATACATTGACTACACCCGGGCCCTGGATGCGACCCAGTTGTATCTCAATGAAATCGGTTTTTCCCCCTTGTTGTCCCCGGAAGAAGAAGTCCATTTTGCGCGGCTGTCGCAAAGCGGCGATCCGGCGGGCCGCAAACGCATGATTGAAAGCAACTTGCGCCTGGTGGTGAAAATTGCCCGACGTTACGTCAACCGTGGGCTTTCGCTGCTGGACCTGATCGAGGAGGGCAATCTCGGGTTGATCAGGGCGGTCGAGAAATTCGACCCGGAGCGCGGTTTCCGCTTTTCGACCTATGCCACCTGGTGGATTCGCCAGACGATCGAACGGGCGATCATGAATCAGACCCGTACCATCCGTCTGCCGATCCATGTGGTCAAGGAACTCAACGTCTACCTGCGGGCAGCCCGCGAGTTGACGCAGAAGCTCGACCACGAGCCTTCTCCCGAGGAAATCGCCAACCTGCTGGAAAAGCCGGTCGGGGAGGTCAAGCGCATGCTCGGCCTGAACGAGCGGGTGTCCTCGGTGGACGTTTCCCTCGGCCCGGACTCGGACAAGACCCTGCTCGACACGTTGACGGATGATCGCCCGACCGATCCCTGCGAGTTGCTGCAGGACGACGACCTCTCCCAGAGCATCGACCAGTGGCTATCGGAGTTGACCGACAAGCAACGTGAGGTGGTGGTGCGGCGTTTCGGCCTGCGCGGTCATGAGAGCAGCACGTTGGAGGACGTTGGCCTGGAAATCGGCCTGACCCGTGAACGGGTACGGCAGATTCAGGTCGAGGGCCTCAAACGCTTGCGCGAGATCCTGGAGAAGAACGGCCTGTCGAGCGAATCGCTGTTCCAGTGACGACAGGTGGGTCATAGCCAGCCGCTTTGGAAGCGGCTTTTTGTACATGCCTGTGGAAGCAGGCTTGCTGTGGGAGCGGGCTTGCCCGTGAAGCCTTTTGCGGTGCCCCCAAGGCCCTCTTCGCGGGCAGGCCCGCTCCCACAAGGATTCAAGCCACGGGTTTGTCCTTCCGCGCCAGCAGGCTGTAGATGCACGGCAGCACGAACAGCGTAAACAGCGTCCCCACCGACATCCCGGTGGCGATCACCGTGCCGATATCGAAGCGACTCACCGCCCCCGCGCCGCTGGCGAGAATCAATGGCACCATGCCGAATACCATCGCCGCCGTGGTCATCAGCACCGGCCGCAGGCGAATCGCCGCTGCCTCCTCCACGGCTTCCCGCGCCGACAGTCCCTTGTCCTGACGCAACTGGTTGGCGAATTCGACGATCAGAATCCCGTGCTTGCTGATCAGCCCGATCAGCGTCACCAGGCCCACCTGGGTATAGATGTTCATGCTCGACCAGCCGAGGAACAGCGGAACCAGCGCCCCGCAGATCGACAGTGGCACCGTCACCAGGATCACCAGCGGATCGCGGAAACTCTCGAACTGTGCCGCCAGCACCAGGAAGATGATCGCCAGGGCCAGGCCGAAGGTCACCCACAGCGCATTACCCTCCTGGACGTACTGTCGCGAGGCGCCGGCATAGTCGCTGGCAAATCCTGTCGGCGCTTCCTCGGCGGAGATCTGGCGAATGGTCTCGATGGCTTCTCCCATGCTGACAAGCGGTACTCCGGAAATGATTGCCGAGTTCAACTGCTGGAACTGGTTCAACTGCCGGGGACGGGCACGGTCGGAAACCTTGATCAGCGTCGACAGGGGCAGCAGCCTGCCCTCGCTGTTCTTCACGTAGTAGTTGTTGAGCCAGTCCGGATTGTCCCGGTAGGCGCGCTCCACCTGGGCGATCACCTTGTAGCTGCGACCCTCGAGGGTAAACCGGTTGATTTCCGCCTCACCGAGCAGGGTCGCCAGGGTCGCGCCCAGGTCCTGCATCGACACCCCCATCTGCGCGGCCTTGGCGCGGTCGATATCCACCACCACCTCGGGCTTGTCGAAGGCCAGGTCGATATCGAGGAAGGCGAACTTGCCGGACTCCAGTGCCCGTTTCTTGATCCGGTCGGCGACGTCCAACAGGGCGCTGTAGTCGTTCGGGGTGTTGAGCACGTACTGGAACGGCAACCCCTCGCCAGTACCCGGCAGTGACGGCAGGTTGAAACCGAAGACCTGCAGCCCGCCAATGCTCGCCAGCTTGCCCTGGACTTCGGGCAGGATCTGCATCTGCGTGCGCTGACGTTCGTTCCAGGGCTTGAGCAGGAAGCCGCCGATCCCCGACTGCACGCCATTGAAGCCGTTGATCTGGAACGATGAGTAGTATTCCGGGAATTCCTTGAAGATAGTGATGAATTCGTCGGTGTATTGGTTCAGGTAGTTCAGGTTGGTCGGCTGCGGTGCGGTCGCCATCATGAAGATGATGCCCTGGTCCTCGTCGGGCGCCAGCTCCGAATGAGTGAATTTCAGCAGTACCGGAATCAACCCGAGGATGATCACCGCGAACACCACCACCACCGGGCGCGTATCGAGGGTGGTGTGCAACAGTTTGCGGTAGCGCTGCTTGAGGCTTTCGAACATCTGGTCGAGGCGGTGCGCCAGCCCCGTGGTGTTGCCGTCGTGGCGCAACAGCAGGGCGCACATCATCGGTGACAGGGTCAGGGCGACCACGCCGGAGATCACCACCGCACCGGCCAGGGTCAGGGCGAACTCCTTGAACAGCGCGCCGGTCAGGCCCTGCAGGAAGCCGATGGGGGCGTATACCGCGGCCAGGGTGATGGTCATCGACACCACCGGCAGGGCGATTTCCCGTGCGCCTTCGAGGGCGGCCTCCAGCGGGGTCTTGCCTTCCTCGATATGCCGGTGGATGTTTTCCACCACGACGATCGCATCGTCCACCACCAGCCCGATCGCCAGCACCATCGCCAGCAGGGTGAGGAGATTGATCGAGTAGCCCATCAACTGCATGAAGAACAGCACGCCGACCATCGACAGCGGAATGGTGATCACCGGAATCACCACCGAGCGCAGGGCGCCGAGGAACAGGAACACCACCACGATGACAATCAGCACCGCCTCGAAGAGGGTCTTGACCACCTCGTTGATCGAGGCCTGGATGAACAGGGTCGCGTCGTAGGCGATTTCCGCCTTGAGATTGGTCGGCAACTGGGCTTCCAGTTCCGGCATGATCTTGCGCACTTCCTTGATCACATCCAGCGGGTTGGCGCCCGGCGTGGCCTTGATGCCGATGTAGACCGAGGGCGTACCACCGAAGGAACTGATGGTGTCGTAGTTCTCCGCGCCCATCTCGACCCGTGCCACGTCACCGAGCAGCACGCGGCTGTCGCCGGCGGTCTTGAGCGGGATCGCCGCGAAGGCCTCGGCGGACTTCAGCTCGGTGCTGGCGTTGATGCTGGTGACCACGTACTCGCCCTTGACCTCGCCGGCGGCGGACAGGAAGTTGTAGTGGCGTACCGCATTGGTCACGTCGGCTGCGCTGAGGCCGAAGCCGGCCAGCTTCACCGGGTCCAGCCACAGGCGCATGGCAAACACCTGGTTGCCGAGAATCTCCGCCTCGGCCATGCCCGGCAGGGTCGCCAGCTTGGGCTGGATCACCCGCGACAGGTAGTCGGTGATCTGCGGGTTGCTCAACTGGTCGCTGAAAAAGCTGATGTACATGAGCGCCGAGGCATCCGCGGCCTCCTTGCTCAACACCGGGTCCTCGGCGTCCTGCGGCAGCTTGTTCTTCACCTCGTTGGCCTTGGCCAGCAACTCGGTGAACAGCCGGTCGCTGTTGGCGCCGATCCGGGCATAGATCGAGATCACCGAGAAGTTCTGTCGGCTGACCGAGGTCATGTAGTCGATGCCCTCGGCACTCGCCAGGCTCTGTTGCAGCGGCTGGGTGATGTAGCCCTGGATGGTTTCGGCGTTGGCCCCGGGGTAGGCGGTGGTCACCGTGATCAGGGCGTTCTCCATTTGTGGGTACTGGCGCAGCGGCAGCTTGCTATAGGCCTGGAAACCCAGCAGGACGATCAGCAGGCTGACCACGCAGGCAAGCACCGGACGGCGGATGAACGGATCGGTAAAGGCCATGATCGACTCCCTGATCAGTTCGCCTGAGGGGCGGTGGTCGTGGCGGGCGCCATCTTGTCCGGGCTGATAGCGATGTGCGCGCCATTGTCCAGCTTCAACTGCCCGCCGCTGACCACCTGCTCACCGTCCTTGAGGCCCTCGATGACCTTGACCAGCCCGTCACGCCGTTCGGCGGTCTTGATGAAGCGCCGCTGCGCCATCAGTTGCGGCTGGCCGTCGGTTTCCTTCAGCACGCTGCCGTCCTCGGCCTTTTTCTGGGTCACGACATACACCGAGTTGCCGTAGAGGGTGTAGGTGACGGCGCTTTCCGGTATCACCACATAGGGCTGCGGGTCCGGCAGCAGCACCTGGAGGTTGGCGAACATGCCCGGCAGCAGCTTGCCAGCGGGATTGGCCAGGGTGGCACGCACCAGCACGTTGCGGGTGGTTTCATCGACCTTGGGGTTGATGGCGCTGAGCAGGCCCGGGAAGACTTCCTGCCCATAGGCGGCGACGCTCAGTTGCACCGGTTGCCCGACCGCCAGCTTGGGGATGAACTGCTCGGGCAGGTAGAAATCCACATAGAGGCTGCTCAGGTCCTGCAGGGTGGCGATCACCGTACCGCTGGCGAGATAGTCGCCGACATCCACCTGGCGGATACCGATGGTGCCGCTGAATGGCGCAAGGATCTTCTTCTTGGCCAGGGCGGCCTTGAGCTGGTTGACCGTGGCCCGGTTCTTTTGCCGCACCGCCGAGAGCCGGTCGAATTCACCGCGGGAGATCGCCTGGCTACCGACCAGCTTGGCGCCCCGGCCGTAGTCCAGCTCGGCGAGGCCCAGGTCGGCCTGGGCGGTTTCCAGCAGGGCGCTTTCGACATCGCTGTCGAGTTGCAGCAGCGGCTGTCCGGCCTTGACCTTCTGCCCGGACTCGAATTGCACGGCCTTGACCGTGCCGGCGATTTCCAGGCTCAGGTTGACGCCCTGCAGGGCCTTGAGCGTGCCCACGGTGGGCAGACGCTCCTGCCAGGGGCGGGCATTGGCGGTCACCGCCGCGACATGAATGGCCGGCTTGGGAGCGGAGTAGACCTGGATCTGTTTGTAGATCGAGAAAGCCTTGTAGCCGGCGAGCGCCAGCACGGCGAGAAGGACGAGACCCAGCATGATCAGCATGCGGCGACGCAGCATATTCCAGTTCCTTGGAGACGAGGCTAACGGAAGGTCGAACAACCGCCCTGCACGATAACCCCGCACCCAGGCGTCGCCTTGAAGCTACTTGTCAGCAGATATTACGCCAATGGCGTGACTTGAGAAGGGGGGCGTTCGAGGGCTTTGGCGCGATAGCATTCGCGGGCAGCCCGGCTCCTGCACGACGAGGTCACACTGACGCTCATCGTATCCTTCCTCCCTGTAGGAACCAGGCTTGCCCGCGAACAGGGCCCGTGTGTCTTACACCAGATGCAGGTGGTTGTCCCAGAGTCCCGCAGGCAGATCCAGGGGTTTTGCTGTCAGTTCCTTCTGGCGGCAATCATAGAAACGGCAGCGGCCCTGGCCGGAAGTGACCACGAAGCCGTCGGCCACCGCGCCTACGCCCGCACAGTCGGGCAGGTGGGCATCCAGGCGCAGTTGGCCGCTGTCCAGCTCCCAGATAAAGAACCGGTTGCCCCGTGGCGCGGTCAAGGCCACCAGGCGCAGATCGCTGTGCACCGCGACGCTGGCGGTGTAGTGCCCCATTGCCTGCAACTGCTGTTCGGCCACCGGGAAGGCCACGAACGGTTGCCCGGGACGCTTGATCGCCAGCAACTCGGACGACTCGTGGGACGGCCCCATGAACTGCTGGCCGGCGACAATGGTGCCGTCGGCGGCCACGCCCAGATGGCGAACACTGTTCATCTGCTGGGCCAGGGTCTCCTTGCTCAGCAGGGTGCCGTCGCGCTGCATCAGCACCAGGCTCGGCTCCATCGCGTCGAGGTTCATGTCCACCCGGCTTTCGGCCTCGGTACGGATACCGCCGTTGGCGACGATCAGGGTTTCGCCATCGGGCATCCACGAGACCTGGTGCGGGCCGATACCGTGGGTGGGGACCTCGCCGGCATGGACCAGGCGCTCACCTTCGAACCGATAGACCCCGAGCAGGCCGCGCCCCGGATCGCTGGTGTCGTTTTCGGTGGCGTACAGCCAGTCGCCACTCTTGTGGATCACCGCATGGCCGTAGAAGTGCCGGTTCGGCTGCGAGACCAGGGTCTGCAGCAGGCGCCCGTCGCGCACATCGATCAGGTAGCTCTGCGTGCCGGGGCGGCGGGCGATGAACACCGCCAGGGGCAACGCGGGGTGGTGGATGATGTCGTGGCAACGCTGGCTGACCCGGGTCGCGAAGACCTGCTGGCCATCCAGTCGATAACCCACGGCATAGTGTCCGCCCTCGCCGTCGTCGCGGGCCGAAAGCAGGAGCGGGCTTTTGCCTTTCTGTCGGAACAGGGTCCAGCCGCCCAGCGTGATCGCGCCGAGCAGCAGGCTACCCAGGGTCAGGGCCTGGCGTCGCAGCATCATCAGTCACCGTCGTTGGCATTGAAGCCCAGTTGGATACCCAGCGCCTTGGCCAGTTCACCTTCATGCAGGCGATGGACGACGTTGAGGCTGTCATAGAGGTCGTTGAGCTGCTGGCGACCGGCGTCGTCGCCGAGCATCTCGGTCAGCGAGCGCTGGTTGCTGGCGAACAGCTTCAGCGATGCGGCGTAGGCGGCATCGATCTTGTCGGCCAACGGCTTCTGCTCGGCCGGCAGCAGGCCGCGCAGGCCCTTGTTGTCGACCCCGACCCAGACGGTGCGGGCCGCCGCCAGGCTGGCTTCCAGGCCCTGCAGCGAAGACTGGCTGCGCCAGGCATCGGCCTGGAACGGTTGGGCAATACCCTTGGCCTGACGGCCCATCGGCGTGCCGAGTTTCTTCTTCAGGGTGTCCAGCGCGGTGACCTGGACCCGTAGCAGGTCAGCGATGGCCTCGTGGGAGTCGGCGTAGCGCTGGTTCGGGAACTTGCTCATCTGCGCGAGCATGCCGTCGTTGCTGTTCCAGCGCGACAGGATCTCTTCGGCCAGGGTCTTCTGGCGTTCGCCGATGGCGGTCAGCAGAGGGCAGTAGCGGGCTTTCTGCGCACTGTCGGCCATGTCGATCCGACTGTCGAACAGAATGTATTCGTAGGCCGACAAGCCCTGGACGACCACACTGGATTTGGCCAGGGTGGCGGCATCGATCTGCGGCTGGGCGCTGACCAGTTGTTCGACCTGGCGGCCGACCAAGTTCTTCTTGTCCGGCCAGAACTGCACCTGCCAGGAGCGGTTGCCCTCGGCCAGTGGTCCGATCAGCAACGGCTGCAGTTCGGCCCAGGCTTTCTGGGCGTGGAGGAAGTCGGCACGGGCGGTGTCCAGGCTGGCCTTGCCTTCGCAGAAGGCCAGGGCGCTGATCGCCAGTTGGCGATCGGCCTCGACCCAGCGGCTGTAGGTCGGCAGGATCACCTGCTTGGCGATCGCCGCCGAAGTGAGGGCCTGTGGATCCTGCGGCGAGCAGGCTCCGATGGCGAGTGCGGCGAGGCTGGTGAACAACAGTTTGGGGCGGAACATGTCCAGGTCCTCTGATTAAGGATTTCTTATAGCGAATTCAGGAAAGCCAGCAACGCGGCGCGCTGCTCGGCATTGAACGACAGAACGCGCTGCTGTGCCGGCAAGGCTTCGCCGCCATGCCAGAGCACGGCTTCGAGCAGACTGCGGGCGCGGCCGTCATGCAGGAATCGGGTGTGGCCGCTGACCGTCCCGGTCAGGCCGATACCCCACAGGGGGGCGTGCGCCAGTCGCTGCCGCTGGCAAGGAACTCGGTGCGGTTGTCCGCCAGCCCAGGGCCCATGTCATGCAGCAACAGGTCACTGTAGGGGCGGATCACCTGGCCGGCCAGCTCCGGCTCGGCGGCAGTGGCCGCGGTAGTGAATTGCGGGGTATGGCAGTTCTGGCAGCCGGCCTGGTGGAACAGGCGCTTGCCGGCCAGTACCTGTTCTGCGCCGACGTCCCGACGAGCCGGGACCGCCAGGTTGCGGGTGTAGAACAGCACCAGGCGCAGGATGTTGTCGCTGACCTCCTGTTCGCCGTCGGCGCCATTGCCGTTGGGGGCGTTGCGACAGGCGCTCTGGGTTGCGGTGCAATCATCGAAGGGCCGCAGGGTCGTGGTGAGGCCCATGTCGCCGGAAAACGCGTGAACGTTTTGTTGGTTGAGATTGGGCTGCCCGGCTTTCCAGCCGAAGCGCCCCAGCACGGTCTTGCCCTGGGCGTCGTCCCAGACCCGGTTCGGCCGACCGGCGATGCCGTCGCGCTGCTGCGCTTTCGCGTTGGCGAGGATCGCCTCTTCGGGGATCGCCTCCAGCAGGCCCAGGCCGATCATGGGCGGCGCTACCCGCGCGGAAAAGCGCGTGTCCGGGTGCATCGGGCCGTAGCCCAGCTGGCTGATGAGCAGGCGTGGCCTGCGCAGTTCGACTTCGGTGCCGTCCTTGAAGCGCACCGGCAGCGGGTCGTACTCGACCCGTACCTTGCCTTCCGGTATGACGCCGGGGATGGCCATGTCCTGCAACTGACCGCCATAGACCGGCTCGGGCACCACGCCCTGTTGCTCGATCAGCTTCGCGTAGGCTGGCGCATTGGGGATCGACAGGCGCACCAGCATCGAGACGGCGTTGTCCGAGCCGGCTTCTGGCGGATGGCCGCGACCGTCCCTGATATGGCAGTTCTGACAGGCGTTGGTGTTGAACAGCGGGCCCAGGCCGTCGCGGGCAGTGGTGGTCGACGGGGCGATCACCCAGGGGCTGCGAAAGAAACTGTTGCCGACACTGAAGTCCAGGCGGCGCTCCGGCGACAGGTTGGCCGACGGCAGGGAAAAACTGTTGCGATCGCTCCTGTCCACGGTGGTCCCGCCGCCGGCGCGTGCCTCGCCGGGCTCGGGCGCGTTGAAGCGCGCGGCGTCATCGCAGGCACTCAGGCCCAGGGCCAGCAGCAACGACGACAGGCGAACAGGTAACGAAGGCATGGGCATGGACACAGGGTTCGGGACAGGGCGCGAATCTTATCGGGCCGGGACTGGGCAAGTGTTTGCCCAGATCAGTCATTCGTGTGGTGAGCTATCCGTTTCTCTGTGACGGGCGAACTCGCCACAAGGGTATCGTTCAGCGCAGGACTACCCCCTCCATGGGAGGGGGCGGCCAGGCTACCGATCAGAACTCGTGATCGGCATTGTCCGGGTTCAGGTCGCTGATGCCCAGCTTGGCGGCGGCCTGTTCGATCGAACCGGTCTGCTTGACCAGGGCGGCGATGGCGTCGCGCACGATCTTGTTGCCCGCGTCGTTGCCGGCGGCGATCAACTGGTCGTAATGCTCACCCTTGTTGGCATGGTCAACCATGACCTGGATCTTCGCTTCGGTGCTTTCCAGGTCGCCCTTGAGCGCGGTATCGGCGGCCGGATCGGCCTTCGCCACCAGCGACGACAGGCTCGGGCCGGTCAGTTTGGTGCCGTCGACGCGGGTATATTCACCCAGGTAGACGTTGCGGATGCCCTTGGCGTCGTAGAAATGCGAGTTGTGGGTGTTGTCGCTGAAGCAGTCCTGTTCGTCTTCCGGGGAGTTGGCTTCCAGGGATACCTTCATCCGCTCGCCCGCCAGTTCGCCGAGGGACAGGCTGCCCATGCCGAACAGCATCTTGCGCAGGCCGCTTTCGGCCGGCTCGGCTTCCAGGCTGGCGCGATAGTTGTCGGCCACGTTCGGTTTCCAGTTGCCGACCATTTCTTCCAGGTCGTTGACCAGCAGTTGGGTCACGGCCTTCAGGTAGGCACGCCGCCGATCGTTGTGGCCACCGGTGGCGCCGGCACCTTCGAGATAGTCCGAGGCCGGACGGTTGCCGGCGCCCGGGCCGGTGCCGTTGAGGTCCTGGCCCCACAGCAGGAACTCGATGGCGTGGTAACCGGTGGCGACGTTGGCCTCGGAGCCGCCCAGCTCGTTCAGGCTGGCGAGTTTTTCCGGCGTGATCTCGGTCACATCGACCTTGTCCTCGCCAACCTGGATCTGCTTGTTGGCGATGATGTTGGCGCTGGCGCCCGGGTTGCCCAGGGCGTGCTCGTAGGAGGCGTCGACGTAGTCGATCAGGCCTTCGTCCAGCGGCCAGGCGTTCACCTGGCCTTCCCAGTCGTCGATGATGGTATTGCCGAAGCGGAACACTTCGCTCTGCAGGTAAGGTACGCGTGCGGCTACCCAGGCGGCCTTGGCGGCCTTGAGGGTGTCGTCGTTCGGCTTGGCGAGGAAGGCGTCGATGGCCTGCTGCAGCGTCTTCGCGGTGGATTCGGCATCGCTGTACACGGCGAAGACCATCTCGGCGTAGTGCGCGACCACCGCCTTGCCGGCAGCCTCGTCGACCTTGCCGGCAGCGTCGCTGGCAGGTGTGGCCGGAGCACTGGCGGCCGGTGTCGGCGCGGCGGCTGCGGTTTTTTCCTTGTCCTTGTCGCCACAGCCGGCGAGGGCGATGGCAAGGGCCAACAGGCTGGCGGTGGCCAGAGGCATGCGAATCATGGCGGGTATCCTGCTTCGAGAGGTTGGACGAGTGCGCGCGGGGACGCGCAAAACCGACACATAATGCGAAAGATATGCATTTTGTGTAAAGGATTAGTCTTTGAAATATTTACTAATAATCTGCTGCTTGATTACGGATCGGTATATGCGTACCGCTCCGCTTACTGGAGCATTGCCGCGTTACTGCGCTGGGCCTGCTTGAGATAGGCGCCCAGTTCGCGGGCCGGCAGTGGCTTGCTGTAGTAATAGCCCTGGCCCTCATGACAGCCTTCGGAAATGATATAGGCCTCCTGCTCGACGGTTTCCACGCCTTCGGCGATCACCTGCATGCCGAGGCTCTTGCCCAGCTGGATGATCGCCCGGACGATGGTCGCGTCGTCGTCGTCCTCCAGCAGGTCCTGGACGAAGCTCTTGTCGATCTTGATCTTGTCCAGTGGCAGGCTCTTGAGATAGCTCAGCGACGAGTAGCCGGTGCCGAAATCGTCGATGGCGATCAGTGCACCGGAGCGGCGCAGGCTCAACAGGTGCTGGGCGGCGGTGCTGATGTCTTCCATCAGGCCGGTTTCGGTGACTTCCAGCTCCAGGCTGCGTGGTGGCAGGCGGTACATCTGCAGCAGGTTGTTGACCACCCGCGGCAGTTCGGCGTGGTGCAGTTGCACGGTGGACAGGTTGACCGCCATGCGCAGGTCGGTGAAGCCCAGGTCGTGCCATTCGCGCAGCTGTCGGCAGGCCTGGTCCAGTACCCATTCGCCGATGGCGATGATCGTGCCGTTCTGTTCGGCCAGCGGAATGAACAGGTCCGGTGGCACCAGCCCGTGTTCCGGATGCTGCCAGCGTATCAGCGCCTCGACGCCGACCACCCGGTGGTCGCGGTAGCTGATCTGGGGCTGGTAGACCAGATAGAACTGATTGCGGTTGAGGGCTTCGCGCAGATCCTTTTCCAGCTCGCGGCGGCGGCGCATTTCGCTGTCGACGCTGGCGATATAGAACTGATAGCGGTTGCGTGAGCGGCTCTTGGCCAGGGTCATTGTCTGTTCGGCCTTCTGCAGCAGCTTCTCGGTGCTGTCGCCATCCTCCGGGAACAGGGTGATGCCGATGGTCGCGCGCAGGCGGATTTCCTGATGATCGAGGGCGAAGGGCGCTTCCAGGTCGTCGAGAATGCTCTGCGCCAGCTCGGCGGCCTCGTAGGGCTGCTCGATATCGGCCTGGACCAGGGCGAACTGGTCGCCGCCCAGGCGGGCCAGGGCGCCGAGACGGCCGCTGTGGGCGCGCAGACGGTCAGCCAGGGCGAGCAGCAACTGGTCGCCGGTCTGGTAGCCGAACTGTTCGTTGATGCCCTTGAAGTCGTCCAGCCCGACCACCAGCACCGCGACCCGCCGCTGCAGGCGTCCGGCGTCGACCAGGATCTTGTCCAGTTGTTGTTGCAGTTGCAGGCGGTTGGGCAGACCGGTGAGGAAATCGTACTGGGACATGCGCAGCAGGCTGTTTTCCGCCTCGTGGCGCAGATGGGTGTTGCGTTCGATCGAGGCCAGCAACTGGTTGGCGGTATTGATCCAGATCCCCAGCTCGTTGGTTTCGTGACCCTTGAGCAGCGGCAGTTGATTCGCCGCCGGGCGATCCGGGTTGATATTGCTCAGGTGATCGATGATGCGCGACAGCGGCTTGGTCAATAGCCAGTGGTAGACCAGGTACAGCACCAGGGCCATCAACAGCGCCCGCAGTACGCCGGAGATGAAGATGATCACCGAGCTGACGATGAAGCTCTGGCCATAGGTGGCGGTGTCGAGGGTGATGCTCAGGTCACCGTAGTACTCGCTGTAGGGGCCACGACCAACCAGTTGCGTGGTGAAGGTGCGTTCCTGGCCGAGGATCAGGTCGGTGAGCCAGCGGCTGGAGGAGGTCTGCAGATCGCGGGATTTCTCCGCGAGCATGGTTTCGTTGGGGTGGCCGATGGAGGCCATGCGCACGGATTGGTCCTGGAACAGGCCTTCGATTACCTGCATGCCCATTTCCCGGTCGAGGCTGTAGACGGCCTGGGTCGAGGGGTCGCGAAACATGTCGAGGATCCGCTGGGCGTCGCTGGCAACCGCCTGGCGGGTCTTGTAGGCGTCGAACACGATTTGCGCGCAGCTCAGTACCACGCCGACAATCAATGCCGACAACAGCACGACCCGGAGCAACTTCACCGACAAGCTGTGCTTGAGTTCCAGCTTCAAAGGGCTATTCCTTGTTCCGTGCGGGTAGCATCAAGTTGCCATGAGTATTGGCAATCCGGCTCCGGCAGTCAAAGGGACAATGCGACTGGGGATGATCGGTACGTTTGCTCGACCCGAACGCGGTTTCCGTCCCTTCGGTTCATCAGGTACTGTGTCGGTAGGGGAGTGGCCTAACTTGAGGGTACCTCCTTCAATTTAGCTGACTTGGCGGGCCCCGGCTCATTCGTTTTAGCGATAAGGGAGAGGGCGAGGGCCTTTGGTCGGCAGGCCCGCTCTCTGCGCAGGCCCATGGCCTGCAGGCGCCGGACTGGCCCGCGCAATCCTCCCCAAGGTCGCCCGCCGGTCCGGCAGCCAGTTCTGTCCAGGCATAAAAAAACCCGGCAGGGCCGGGTTTTTTCTGAAGGCGGGCTTCAGTCTCAAGCGGTGAAGGTCTTGCCTTCGAACTGCTCGGCGACGAATTTCCAGTTCACCAGGTTCCAGAACGCCTCGACATACTTTGGACGCACGTTGCGGTAGTCGATGTAGTAGGCGTGTTCCCAGACGTCGCAGGTCAGCAGCGGGGTGTCGCCGCTGGTCAGCGGGTTGCCTGCGCCGATGGTGCTGGCCAGGGCCAGGGAGCCGTCAGCCTTCTTCACCAGCCAGCCCCAGCCGGAACCGAAGGTGCCGACGGAAGTCTTGGTGAACTCTTCCTTGAACTTGTCGAACGAACCGAAGGCGGCGTTGATCGCCTCGGCCAGGGCACCGGTAGGCTGGCCGCCGGCGTTTGGCGCCAGGCAGTTCCAGTAGAAAGTGTGGTTCCAGACTTGAGCGGCGTTGTTGAAGATGCCACCCGACGAAGTCTTGACGATTTCTTCCAGAGTCTTGCCTTCGAACTCGGTGCCTGGCACCAGGTTGTTCAGGTTCACGACATAGGTGTTGTGGTGCTTGTCGTGGTGGAACTCCAGGGTTTCCTTGGAGATGTGCGGCTGCAGGGCATCGTGTGCGTAGGGCAGCGGCGGCAATTCGAAAGCCATGGTTATTCTCCTAATCAGGTCAGTTGCGGGGAGCGCAAGGCCGATCACGGGCGGCCCGACAATGCGCCGTGGAGTTTGTACCCCTTGCGGCGCAGGTTTCCGATCATAGCACCGGGGTAGCGGCTTAACCACGCAACAACTGTGTGGGATAAAGGTTCCAGAGCCTTTTGTCCCCTCACCCGGCCGCAATCAGTTGCGCCGCCACGCCGAACATCATCGCCGCCACCAGCAGGTCGAGGACGCGCCAGGTCGCCGGCCTGGCCAGCCAGGGAGCCAGCCATGCGGCCCCCAGTGCCAGGGTGAAGAACCACAGCAGCGAGGCGCTGGCGGCACCGACGACGTAGGCTCCGGGTTCGCTCTGCTGGGCACCGAGGGAGCCGATCAGCAGCACCGTGTCGAGGTAGACGTGCGGGTTGAGCAGGGTCACCGCCAGTGCGCTGAGCAGGACGGCGCGCAACGAGCGTACGGTCTGGCTCTCGCCCTGCTGAAGGCTCTGCCGCGAGCAGGCGCGGCGCAGGGCCTGACTACCGTACCAGATCAGGAACGCGGCCCCGCCCCAGCGGGCGACGGCCAGCAGCGTCGGGTTATGGGCCAGCACGGTGGCCAGGCCGAACACGCCGGCTGCCACCAGGATCGCGTCGCAGGCGACGCACAGCGCGGCAACCGGTAGATGGTGTTCGCGGCGCAGGCTCTGCGCCAGGACAAAGGCGTTCTGGGTGCCGATCGCCATGATCAGCCCGGCGGCGACCAGCAGGCCGTTGACATAACTCTGCCACATGCTGTTCAGGCTCCTGTGCGGGTCAGATCGTGCAGTACCGCCATGGCGCGCCCGGCGTCATCGCGACCGACGAACAGGTGGTCGTGGTAGTAGCCGGCGATCACGTTGCAGCTGATTCCGGCCTTGCCCAGGGCGCCGGCGAAAGCGGCGGTGAGACCGACGGCCTGCAGCGCCGAATGCACGTTCAGGGTGATCCAGGCGGCGCAGTAGTCGAAAAGCAGGCCCAGCGCCTCGGCGTCCTCACGCTTGAGGATCACTGTCAGGCCTTCGCGTTCGCGAAAGCTGCCGAGCGCTTCGCGGCCCTGCAGCAGGTTGCTGTTGGCGATGGAGCAGAACACGTAGTCGCCGTCGTTCAGTTGTGGGCTCATGCTGCGCAGCAGGGTTGCCAGGGAGGTTTCGCCAGCCATGCCGGTATCCTTGTATTCGAAGAGTGCTGGCGGGTATTTTCCAGCGCGATCCTGTATAAGAAAAACCAATATTGGTGATCGCTCATTAGGAAAACTGATGTTCGACTACAAACTGCTTTCCGCCCTGGCCGCCGTGGTCGAGCAGGCCGGTTTCGATCGCGCGGCGCAGGTGCTGGGGCTGTCGCAGTCGGCGGTTTCCCAGCGGATCAAGCTGCTCGAGGCGCGGGTCGGCCAGCCGGTGCTGGTGCGGGCCACGCCGCCCAGCCCGACCGAGATCGGCCGGCGCCTGCTCAACCATGTGCAGCAGGTGCGCCTGCTCGAACGCGATCTGCAGGGGCAGGTGCCGGCGCTGGATGAGCAAGGCCAGCCGGAGCGCCTGCGTATCGCGCTGAATGCCGACAGCCTGGCGACCTGGTGGGCCCAGGCGATTGGGGATTTCTGCGTCGCCAACCACCTGCTGCTGGACCTGGTGGTGGAAGACCAGACTGTCGGTCTCAAGCGCATGCGCGCCGGCGAGGTGGCGGCCTGCGTCTGTGCCAGCGAACGTCCGGTCGCCGGTGCCCGCAGCCTGCCGCTCGGCGCCATGCGCTACCGGGCGCTGGTCACGCCGGCGTTCATGGCCCGGCATTTTCCCGAGGGGGTCGATGTCCATTCGCTGACGCGGGCGCCGGCGCTGGTGTTCGGCCCGGACGATCTGCTGCAACATCGCTACCTCGCCGCGCTGGGTGTGGAGGGCGGCTTCGAGCACCATCTATGCCCTTCGGCCGAAGGCTTTCTGCGCATGAGTGAAGCTGGGCTGGGCTGGGGGCTGGTGCCCGAATTGCAGGCGCAGGAGCAGTTGGCGCGGGGGCGACTGGTGGAGTTGATACCCGATAGACCGGTCGATGTGCCGCTGTACTGGCATCATTGGCGCAACGGGGGCCAGTTGCTTGGCCACCTCACCGAGCATCTGGCACGCTCGGCCGGGCAATGGTTGGTGCCTCTGGCGTGATCGGCAGCGTTTAAGTAGCAGGCAACACGAATCAAGGTATTTGGAGACGACATGAAAATTCTGGTCACCGGCGCGAGCGGCTTCATTGGCGGGCGCTTTGCGCGCTGTGCCCTGGAGCAGGGCTATACGGTGCGGGTCAATGGCCGCCGGGCCGAAGGTGTCGAGCATCTGGTGCGTCGCGGAGCCGAGTTCGTCCAGGGCGATCTGAGCGATCCGCAGTTGGTCCGCGAGCTGTGCCGTGAGGTCGAGGCGGTGGTGCATTGCGCCGGTGCGGTCGGCCTGTGGGGCCGTTACCAGGCGTTTCACCAGGGCAATGTGCTGGTCACCGAGAATGTCGTCGAGGCGTGCCTGAAGGAGCAGGTGCGGCGCCTGGTCCACCTGTCCTCGCCGTCGGTGTATTTCGATGGCCGCTCGCACCTGGGGTTGACCGAGGAACAGGTGCCCGGGCGCTTCCGGCATCCCTACGCGGCAACCAAGTTCCTGGCTGAACAGAAGGTCTTCGGCGCCCAGGAGTTCGGCCTGGAGGTGCTCGCCCTGCGGCCGCGCTTCGTCACTGGTGCCGGCGACATGAGTATCTTCCCGCGGTTGTTGAAGATGCAGCGCAAGGGCCGTCTGGCGATCGTCGGCAATGGCTTGAACAAGGTCGACTTCACCAGCATGCAGAACCTCAACGACGCGCTGCTGAGTTGCCTGCAGGCCGGCGGCTCGGCGCTGGGCAAGGTCTACAACATCAGCAACGGTACGCCGGTGCCGTTGTGGGACGTGGTCAACTACGTGATGCGCCAGATGCAGGTGCCGCAGGTGACACGCTACCGTTCCTACGGCCTGGCCTACAGCGTCGCGGCGCTCAATGAGGCGGCCTGCGCACTATGGCCCGGGCGCCCGGAGCCGACCTTGTCGCGACTGGGAATGCAGGTGATGAACAAGGATTTCACCCTGGACATCAGCCGCGCACGGCATTATCTGGGCTACGAGCCCAAGGTCAGCCTGTGGGCGGCACTGGATGAGTTCTGCCACTGGTGGCAGGCCCAGGAATCGACTGTCCGCTGAAACATTCGATAACCAATGCTGAACCGAACGCCCGGTTCGGAGTCGATCAGAGCGGCGGACAACGGGTTTATACTCGGGCATTTCGCCATCAACCTGGTTCGGAAAGGTTCTTTCATGCGTAACGATGCCAACGACGATTTCGATGATGTACCGAGCCTGCGGGCCGATGTGGAGGATGACGACGAGTTTCCGCTCAGCCCCGCCGCCCGTGAGCGCACCCGGGTGGCTTCGCGCAGCACGCCGGTGGTCAAGGTCAGGGCGGCGAGCACAGGTCCCTTGTGGGCGCTGGTGGGGGCGCTGTTCTTCGCCTTCGCCGGGCTGGCCTGGTGGAGCTTCCAGCAGATCTCGCTGATGGAGCAGCAACTGGTGGCCACCCAGGAGAGCTTTGCGCGGATCAGCGAGGAAGCGGCGGGGCGCCTGCAGGCGATCTCCGGCAAGGTGGCTTCCAGCGAGTCGAGTGCCAACAGCGATACCGAGGCGTTGAAACTGCAGGTCCGGCAGCTCGAGGGCAAGTTGCAGGAGCAGGATCGCCAGCAGCAGGGGGTTGCCGGCCAGCAGACCGGACTGGACCAGCGTCTGCAGAAAATGAACGCACAGACCGCGGACCTGCAGACGGCCAACGCTCAATTGCAGGCTCAGCTCAAGAGCCTGGCGAGCGACCTGGCGGCGCTGAAGGCGGCCCAGCCCGACAGCGGCAAGTACGATGCCGAACTCAAGAGCCATGCGGCGGATATCGCTGCGCTGAAGAAGCAGGGCAATCCGAGTGCAGCCCTGGAGCGCCTGGAGCAGGACATGATCGTGCTCAAGAGCGAGCAGGACAATCGCCAGGCGGCGGGTGGCCAGGGCGCGAGTACGGCGGAGTTCGACGCCTTCCGAGGACAGGTCACCCGCAACATCAATACCCTGCAGAGCCAGATCCAGAATCTGCAGCAGCAGATCAACGCGCGTCCTTGAGGGGGCAGTCCAGGACGGTGCTGTCTGTGTAGCGGCTGCTTGAGCCGTTGCCACCCGTCCTGGAAGCGTGTTTCCAAATATTGCCAAACGGCACTTCATCAGGGTTTCACGGTCTTAGAAGTATGCGTCGGCGTTCCTGTCGGCGTATGCCGACCAGCGTCGCTGGCCCGGCTTCTTCGCGGTCCGGGAGGCCGCCATGCATCTTCGACTTCTTCTCACGGCAAGCCTGGCTTTGACCCTTTCTGCGTGTGTGCCTTACTACGAGGACGGCGCGAGTTACTACCGTTCCGATGTCTATACGTCACCCGCGCCGGTCTACTACGGTGGCGGTTCCTACTACCGTCGGGACTATTACTATACCCCGCAACCTCGCTATTACGCGCCACAGCCACGCTACTACTCGGCACCACGCTATTACGCACCGCCCCCTCGGCCTTATCCGAACCGGGGCTGGGGATATCCCTACCAGGGCTGGGGCGACCATGGCGGCGGGCGTGGCGACCATGATCACGGTGGACGCGGCCATGGCGGGCGCGGGCACTAGGCCGCCAGCTGGAGCGGGTGCTGTTCGCGGATGAATCCGGCTCCCACAGGTTTTGTGTCGCCCATGAGACTCATGGGCGCCAGAGTCGGATTCATCCGCGAATGAGGCCTTGCAAGACAGCCTGGGGCGCCAGCGCTTCAGTAGCCCGACAAGTCCGCCAATGGGTGCCGCCCTTCCCAGGCCTTGTGGAAATGCGCCTCGACCACTGCCCGCGGCACGTTCGCCACGTTCGGCCAGTGCCAGCGGGGCTGTTGGTCCTTGTCGATCAGCCGGGCGCGCACGCCTTCGCCGAATTCCGGGTGGCGGCAGCAATTCAGGCTTAGGGTGTACTCCATCTGGAACACCTCGGCCAGCGACAGGTGGCGCGCCCGGGCGATCTGTTCCCAGACCAGATGGGCGGTCAGCGGGCAGCCGTCCCTGAGGTTCTTCGCCGCCTGCGCCAGCAGGCTGTCGCTGTCCTCGGTGTGCTGGGCCAGCACCTTCCAGGCACAACTCACATCGGCGACATCCAGCAGCGCATCGATCCGTTCCCGGCGTGGCAACCACTGCGCTGGGGGATGCCGTTCGCGGGCCTGGTGTTCCAGGGCCTTGAGCAGGCTGTTGAGCTGCAGCGCGGCATGTTCCTGCCAGTTGAGCTGCAGCAGGCCGTCGATCAGTTCGTCCTGCTGGTCGTCACGCAGGATGCGGTCGGCCAGGCCAAGGTCGATCGCATCGCGGGCATTCATCCGGGCGCCGGTCAGGCCGAGGAACAGCCCCAGCTTGCCCGGCAGGCGGGAGAGAAACCAACTGCCACCGACGTCCGGATACAGGCCGATGCCTATTTCCGGCATCGCCAGTTGGCTGCCGTGGGTGACGATCCGGATGCTGGCGCCTTGCAGCAGGCCCATCCCGCCGCCCAGCACATAGCCGTGGCCCCAGCAGATCAGCGGCTTGGGGTAGGTGTGCAGGGCGTGATCGAGACGATATTCCGCGGCGAAAAAATCCGCCGCCAAGGCCGGCACTTCCCCGGGCCGGGCACGGCAGGCCTCGGCCAGGCTGCGCACTTCACCGCCGGCGCAGAAGGCCTTGGCGCCATTGCCGCGCAACAGGACACAGGCCACATGGGAATCCCTGGACCAGGCATCGAGCCGTTCATGCAGACCGTTGATCATCGGCAGGGACAGGGCGTTGAGGCTGTGTTCGGCATTCAGGCTGGCGATACCGATCCGGGCGCCATTGCTGCCGATGAGTTCTTCGAAAAGCAGGTTCATCGCGACCTCTGACTGCGGGTTGAATCCTCAGTATGATCCTTGTGTGGGAAACTGCCGGTAATGCGTCGGATCAATTGACAAGCGTGGTAGGCATCCCTAGTGTCCGCCCCATTGTGATTTCCGGACCCCGCCATGACCGACGACGACCGTATCAAACTCGAACCCAGCTGGAAGCAGGCGCTGCGCGAAGAATTCGACAAGCCCTACATGGCCGAGTTGCGCGAGTTCCTGCGCCAGGAGCATGCCGCCGGCAAGCAGATCTATCCGCCAGGTCCGCTGATCTTCAACGCGCTGAACACCACGCCGCTGGATCAGGTCAAGGTGGTCATCCTCGGCCAGGACCCCTATCACGGCCCCGGCCAGGCCCATGGTCTGTGCTTCTCGGTGCAGCCGGGCGTGCCGACGCCGCCGTCGCTGGTGAACATCTACAAGGAGTTGCAGCGCGACCTGAACATCGACATCCCCAATCACGGCTACCTGCAGAGTTGGGCCGAGCAGGGCGTGTTGCTGCTCAACACCACCATGACCGTGGAGCGGGGCAATGCGGCGTCCCATGCCAACCGTGGCTGGCAGTTCTTTACCGATAGGATCATCGAGGTGGTCAGCGAGCGCCAGGACAAGCTGGTGTTCCTGCTGTGGGGTTCCCATGCCCAGAGCAAGCAGAAGCTGATCGACTCGACCAAGCACCTGGTGTTGAAGTCGGTGCATCCGTCGCCGCTGTCGGCCTATCGCGGCTTCCTCGGTTGCGGGCACTTCAGCCGGACCAACAAGTTCCTCGAACAGAACGGCCTGACGCCGATCCAGTGGGCCTTGCCACCGCTGTAACCTGGGTGCCGCGCTCCTGGGGCGCGGCGACTTCAGGCGGGTCTGTTCCAGTGGCGGAACAACGGCTCGGCCATGAACAGCACGAACAGCAATCGCATCACCTGCATGGCGGTCACCAGCGGGACCGACAGTTGCAGGGTCTCGGCGGTGAGGCTCATCTCGGCGATGCCGCCGGGCATCATGCCCAGGGTCAGCGAGCGCAGGTCGAGCTGGCTCAGCGCGCTCAGGGCCCAGGCCGACAGGCTGGCGATCAGCATGGTCAACGCCGTGCCGATCAGGGTGCGGCCCATGAATGATGGTGCCCGGCGGAAGAACTCACGATTGAAATGACAACCCAGGCCGCTGCCGATCAGCCATTGGCCGATCTGGCTGGCGCCGTTGGGCAGGCCGATGTGCAGGTCCCAGGCGATGCTCACCGTTGCGCTCACCAGCAAGGGGCCGAACAACCATGGATTGGGTTGGCGCAGTCGCTGCCAGAGCCAGGCGAGCAGGGCGCCGAGGGGAAACAGCACGGCCAGCCAGTGCCAATCGACGACACTGGAACCTTGAATCGTCACACCTTCACCCAGCAGATACTTGAACGCCGCCGGCACACACAGCACCACCACCAGCACCCGCAGGCTCTGGCCGGCGGCGACCCGGCTGAGTACCGCGCCGTTGCGCGCGCCGAGGTTGACCATCTCCCCGGAGCCGCCCGGCATACTGGAGAAGAACGCCGTGGCGCGGTCCTCACCGGTGCGCCGTAGCAGCCATACCCCGAGTACGCTGGACAGGCTGGTGACCAGCGCGCCGAACAGGATCAGGCCGAAATGCGCCAACACCTGTTCCATCACCTGCGGGGTGAAATGCAGGCCGATACCGATGCCGACCACCCACTGGCCGGTCTTGCGTCCACCGGGAATCTCCGTGAGCTGCCAGGGCGTCAGGCAGCGCACCAGAATGATCGCCAGCAGCGAGCCGACCATCCAGGGCAGTGGCCAGCCGACCTGGCTGGCGAGGTAGCCGCCAGCCAGGCCGACCAGCGGGGTTCCCCACCAGTGACGAAAAGCTCGATCAGGCATTGGCCAGGTCACGGCGCTGGGTGGAGCGCTTGCGCCAGATGCGCAGCAGCGGCATCGCCAGCATGATCACGGTCAGCACCCAGACCCCGATGCTGATCGGGCTGGCCCAGAGAATCTCCAATGCACCGTTGGAGATCGACAGCGCCCGGCGCAGGTTCGACTCCATCAGCCCACCGAGGATGAAGCCCAGCAGCACCGGCGACAGTGGGAAATCGAGCTTGCGCAGGATATAGCCGAAGATGCCGATGCCGATCATCAGGAACAGGTCGAAAGTGGTGGCGTGCACCGCGTAGACGCCGATCGCGGTAATGATCGCGATCACCGGCACCAGCGCCCAGTTCGGCACCGCGAGGATGCGGGTGAAGATACGGATCATCGGGATGTTGAGGATCACCAGCATGACGTTGGCGATGAACAGCGAGGCGATCAGGCCCCAGACGATGTCCGGCTGCTGTTCGAACAGCAGCGGGCCGGGGGTGATGTTGTACAGCGTCAGGGCGCCGATCATCACCGCGGTGGTGCCCGAACCGGGTACGCCGAGGGTCAGCATCGGCACCAGGGCACCGCAGGCCGAGGCGCCGATGGCGGTTTCCGGCGCGGCCAGGCCGCGCTTGTCGCCCTGGCCGAACTTGCCGCTGCTGCCGGCCAGGCGCTTTTCGGCCATGTAGGACACGGCACTGGCCAGGGTTGCCCCGGCGCCGGGCAGTACGCCCATGATGAAACCCAGCAGGCCGCAGCGGATGTTGACCACGAACACCGAGGCCGCTTCCTTGAGGTTGAACATCATCCGGCCGGTGGCTTTCACCGCTTCCTGGCCGTGGTGGGTTTTCTCCAGCAGCAGGAGGATCTCGCTGATGGAAAACAGGCCCAGCACCAGTACGACGAACTGGATGCCGTCGGTCAGGTGTACGTTATCGCCGGTGAAACGGTAGACGCCGCTGTTGGCGTCGATCCCGACACTCGACAGGAACAGCCCGATCAGCGCCGCGATGAAGGTCTTGAGCGGACGATCGCCAGCCATGCCACCGAGGCAGACGATGGCGAACACCATCAGTACGAAGTACTCCGCCGGACCGAAGGCGATCGCCCATTTCGCCAGCAGCGGGGCGAACAGCACCATGCCGCAGGTGGCGATGAAGGCGCCGATGAACGAACTCCAGGCCGACAGCGACAGGGCAACGCCCGCCAGGCCCTGGCGGGCCATCGGATAGCCGTCGAGGGTGGTCATCACCGTGGAGGCTTCGCCGGGAATGTTGAGCAGGATCGAGCTGATCCGCCCGCCGTACTCGCAGCCCAGGTAGACCGCCGCCAGCAGGATCAGCGCCGACTCCGGTGGCAGGCCGAGGGCGAAGGCGATCGGGATCAGCAGGGCGACGCCGTTGATCGGGCCGAGGCCGGGCAGCAGGCCGACGATGGTGCCGATCAGGGTGCCACTGAGGGCGGTGACCAGGTTGTAGGGGCTGAGCGCGACGCCGAAGCCCTGGCCCAGGTAGCTGAAAGTATCCATGTCAGTTCTCCAGAACGTCGAGCAGTCCAAGGGGCAGCGGTACATCCATGGCCTTGTCGAACAGCAGGTAGAGGCCAATGCTCATCAGGCTGATGATCACCGCGCTGGGCAGCCAGCGGCCGCCGTACAGGCGCGCCATCGGGATGCCGACGAGGATGCTGCTGAGAATGAAGCCCAGCGGTTCGAAGGTGCCGGCGAACACCAGCAGCAGGCCGACGCAGAGGGCGATCTTGGTCAGGGTTTCGCGATCCAGCGGCGGCTCGTCCTCGCTGTGCTTGAGTGGGGCCGGGCGAAACAGCATGTACAGCAGGGCCAGGCCCATCAGGCCGAGCATCAGCAGCGGGTAGGCGCGCGGCCCCACCGGTTCGTAGGAAAAGGCGGCCTGGTAAGGCCAGGCCATCAGCGCCAGGCCGGCACAGGCCAGCAGCAGCGCGAAGGCGAAGAGACGTTGCAAGAGCATGAGCGACTCCTGGGCCACGCCCCCGTCGCACGGGGTACGTGGCTGCGACTAGAGGGCGGTGGTCACTGGATCAGGCCGAATTCCTTGGCCAGCACCTTGTACTGGGCGACCTGCTTCTTCACGTAGGTGTCCAGCTCCGGGCCGGTCATGGCGAAGGGGAAGAGTTCGCGCTGGTCGCGCAGCTTGGCGAACTCGTCGGAGGCCAGCAGCTTGTCGAACGACTCTTTCCACCAGGCGTAGTCTTCATCGCTGACCTTCGGCCCGAGGTAGAAGCCGCGCACTACCGGCCAGACGATGTCGTAGCCCTGCTCGCGGGCGGTGGGGATATTCTTCATTTCCGGCTCGTCCAGGCGCTGTTCGGAGAACACCGCGAGCAGGCGCATGTCGCCGCTGAGGATGTGTGGCATGGAGTCGGAGATGTCGGTGCTGCCGACCTGGATATGTCCGCCGAGCAGGGCCGTGGCGATTTCGCCGCCGCCCTCGAGGGCTACGTAGCGCAGGTCGCGCGGGTTGATGCCGGCGGCCTTGGCGATCAGGGCGGTCTGCATCCAGTCCTGGCTGCCGACGGTGCCGCCGGAGCCGATCACCACGCTGCCGGGGTCTTTCTTCAGGGCCTTGACCAGGTCGTCGAGGCTCTTGTAAGGCGAGTCGCTTTTCACCGCGATGGCGCCGTAGCTGGTGCCGACGGCGGCCAGCCAGCGCACCGCGCTTTCATCGAAGCGGCCGAACTTGCCCTGGGCCAGGTTCAGCAGCGAGCCGCTGGACCAGGCTACCAGGGTACCGGCATCGGCCGGACGCTGGGCGACCACGGCGTTGTAGGCGACGGCACCCACTCCGCCGGGCATGTAGGTGACGCGCATCGGCTTGCTCAGCACTTTCTCGTTGACCAGGGCGCTTTGCGCCAGCTTGCAGGTCAGGTCGAAGCCACCACCAGGGGAGGCCGGGGCGATGCATTCCGGGCGCTTGGGTTCGGCGGCGAAGGTCTGGCCGGCCAGCAGGGCGAGGCTGGCGGCGAGGGCGAGTTTACGTAGCGACAGGTCCATTGTTCTCTCCAGGGGAGTTGTTGTTATGGGCATACGGTTTCCACGGGGCAATAGCGTGGCGTGCGAGCGGGCGCGCGCAGTCGTCAGCGTGTGGCGAGAGGTCGGTCGGGAGGAAGGGAACGAAAAAAACGGGCAGGCGGGAAAGCCTGAAGCTGTAGAGGCAGCATCGTGTCGGACTCCGTTATTGTTCTTGTTCTTGATGAAAACGCATCGTGGCGTTTTTCTCGGCATTGCCATTTTTCGGACAGCCGTGGGCTGTTGGCAGCGCTGGGCGCAACTGTCCGTGAAAAGACTGTAACGAGCGAACCTTTCACCAACCTTTCATCCGCCAGGGCCCGACAAACATGGGCCTGGCCGGCTAGCGGCGCTACGTTTATTGGGTAAACTCCGTGCTCGAAGGGCGTTTGGCCGCCCCAGTCAGAGGTGGAAAATTCATGCGTGTACTCTTGGTCGAAGATCATCTGCAGTTGGCCGAAAGTGTCGCCCAGGCGCTCAAGAGTACGGGGTTGACCGTGGATGTGCTGCATGACGGGGTGGCGGCGGACCTGGCCCTGGGCAGCGAGGACTACGCGGCGGCGATCCTCGATGTGGGCCTGCCGCGCATGGATGGTTTCGAAGTGCTGGCGCGGTTGCGCGCACGTGGCAAGAACCTTCCGGTGCTGATGCTGACCGCCCGCAGCGATGTGAAGGATCGGGTGCATGGCCTGAACCTGGGAGCCGACGACTACCTGGCCAAGCCCTTCGAACTCACGGAACTGGAGGCGCGGGTCAAGGCGCTGTTGCGCCGCAGCGTGCTGGGGGGCGAACGACAGCAGCGCTGCGGGGAACTGGTCTATGACCTCGATACCCGCCGTTTCACCCTCGGTGACCAGTTGCTGACCCTGACTTCCCGCGAGCAGGCGGTGCTCGAGGCCCTGGTCGCCCGCCCGGGCCGGGTGATGAGCAAGGAGCAACTGGCGTCCCAGGTGTTCGGCCTGGATGAGGAAGCCAGCGCCGATGCCATCGAGATCTACGTGCATCGCCTGCGCAAGAAACTCGATGGCCATGCGGTGGCCATTGTCACTTTCCGCGGCCTCGGCTACCTGCTGGAAGCCCGTGATGCATAAGCCGGGCAGCCTGCGTTGGCGCTTGTTGTGGAACCTCGCGCTGTTGCTGGTGGTGCTGATGCTCGCCAGTGGCTGGAGTGCCTACTGGAACGGCCGCGAGGCTGCCGACACTGCCTATGACCGAACCCTGCTGGCCTCGGCACGAACCATCGCCGCCGGGCTGTCGCAGCGCGACGGGACCCTCAGCGCCGATGTGCCCTATGTCGCCCTCGACACCTTCGCCTACGACAGTGCCGGACGGATCTACTACCAGGTCAACGACATTCACCAGCAACCGATTTCCGGCTACGAGAATCTCCCGCCGCCACCGCCCGGCACGCCGCGTACCGACGACTACCCGGCCCTGGCGCGGTTCTACGATGCCCAGTACCGCGGCCAGCCGGTACGGGTGGTGAGCCTGCTCAAGGCGGTCAGCGAGCCGAACATGAATGGCATGGCGGAAATCCGGGTGGCCGAGACCGATGAGGCCCGGGTCAACATGGCCCGTAGCCTGATGGCCGACACGTTGTTGCGCCTGGGCATGCTGGCGGGGGGCGCGCTGCTGCTGGTGTGGTTCGCCGTGAGTGCCGCGCTGCGCCCGCTGGAGCGCTTGCGTACGGCGGTGGAAGAGCGTCAGTCGGATGACCTGCGGCCCCTGCCGCTGGTCGAGGTGCAGCGCGAGTTATGGCCCCTGGTCCGTGCTCTCAACCATTTCACCGAGCGTCTGCGCCGGCAGTTCGAGCGCCAGGAACAGTTCATCGCCGATGCTGCCCATGAACTGCGTACTCCCCTGGCGGCCCTGAAGGCACGCCTGGAACTGGGGCTGCGGGCCTCGGATGCCAACACCTGGCGCAGTACCCTGGAAACGGCGGCCCAGGGCACCGATCGCCTGACCCATCTGGCCAATCAGTTGCTGTCGATGGCACGGGTAGAGAATGGCGCCCGGGCGATTGCCGAGGGCGGTGCGCAGTTGCTCGACCTGAGCCAGCTGGCCCGGGAGCTGGGCATGGCCATGGCACCCCTGGCCCATGCCCGAGGCGTGGCGCTGGCGCTGGAGGCGGATGAGCCGGTGTGGCTGCGTGGCGAACCGACCCTGCTCAATGAACTGCTGAGCAACCTGGTGGACAACGCCCTGGCCCATACCCCGGCCGGCGGCAACGTGATCCTGCGGGTCAGTGCTCCGGCGGTGCTGGAGGTGGAGGACGATGGGCCGGGTATTCCGCTGGAGGAGCGCGACCGGGTGTTCGAGCGCTTCTACCGGCGCAACCAGCAGGGCGTGGGGTCGGGACTGGGCCTGGCGATCGTCGGCGAGATCTGTCGGGCGCACCTGGCGCAGATCAGCCTGCATGATGGCGAACAGCGGGGGCTGAAGGTGCGGGTGAGTTTTATCGCCGGTTGAGTGGGTGCCTGCGGTGGCCCGTTTGCGGACTCATCCGCGAACGGAGCACCAAAAGGCCCTAGTTGAGCATCATCCGTGCATCATTGAGCTGTTCGACCCAGGCCACATTGTCCGGGGCCAGCCGCAGTTTCCGGAAGGCCGGCAGGCTGGTCGGGTCGATATGGGCAAAGGCCTGTGTCGTGCCCTGGTGGCAGAACACCGTGGCGATCTGCACCAGGTCCACATAGTCGGTGGTCGCGCTGTTCCGGCGCAGGTCCAGGTACTGGCCCGGCAACCTGACCAGCCGCTCCGGGAAGTCCCACACCCGCAGCAGCTTGTCGCCCAGCATCGGGTGGATGCTCTCGATCACATGGTCCAGGCTCAGCGGGTCGGCCAGCAGTTCGTAATGATCCTCGGCATAGGTGAGGATCGGCAGCACGCCGATCTGGTGCACCAGCCCGCCGAGCGCCGCCTGGTCCGGCTTGAGTTGGGTGAAATCGCGGCACAGTACGTAGCAGATACCGGCAATTTCCAGGCTTTTGCGCCAGACTTCACGCATCTTCTGTTCCACCACCTCGGAGCGGGCATGGAAGATCTGCTCCATCACCAGGCCGACCGCCAGGTTGCTGCTGTAGTTCACTCCCAGTCGGGTGATGGCGGTATACAGGTCGGTCACTTCGTGGCTGGCCCGCAGCAGTGGGCTGTTGACCACCTTGATCAGGCGCGCCGACAGCGCGGTGTCGACACCGATCACCTTGCTCAGGGTACTGACGCTGATCTCCGGATCCTCGGCCGCCTCGCGAATCTTCAGGGCGACCTCCGGCAGCGTGGGCAGAACCAGGTCATCGTTATCGATGGCCGCCACCAAGTCCTGTTGGACCTTTTCCGCCAGCTTGTTCATTCGTGCTCTCTACAGCGGTGCAGTTAACGCTGGATTTCGCGGTCGCGGTCCAGTTGATAGGGCAGATCCAGCAGTGTCAACAGCGGACCTTGCAGATCGCCCAGGTGGACCGTGCCTTCCTCGGCCGCTTCGGCCTGCAGGACGGCCAGCAGTTCGATGCTGTCCTCGGCCCTGGCCGCGATCACCACTTCGCCGACCGAGCTGTTGTGGGACGGTGAGAACAGCTCGCTGCCCGGTTGCGGCAGGTGTTCGCCGTCCAGCGCCAGGCGGTACAGGCGACGCTTGAGCTTGCCCAGGTACTGCATGCGCGCGACGATTTCCTGGCCGGTATAGCAGCCTTTCTTGAAACTGACGCCGCCAACGGCCTGCAGGTTGAGCATCTGCGGGATGAACAGTTCGCGGGTCTGTGGCATGACCTGGCCGATGCCGGCACGCACCTGGCCGAGCAGCCAGGTGTTGAGATCGGCCTCACGCAGTTGGCTGGCCAAGCGGGCACGCACGCTTTCGGCCTGCTGCGCCGGTGCCCAGAGTTCGCTGCGACCCGGCGACACACGCACGGCGATCAGGCCATCGGCACGCACTACGCTGTCGCTGTCGGCGGGCAATGGCAGGCCCAGGCCGGCCAGGCAGGTATCGGCTTCGCCGAGGCCGAAACGGACCCAGCCGGCGCTTTCGTCGGTGAGCCTGGCCTTGGAGAACACGGCGTACTTCTTCAGGTCCGCCAGTTGCGGCTCAAGCAGCTCGCCGGCCATGGCCAGCAAGGCTCCGTCACCTTCGAGCAGGATGCGGAAGCTCGATTGCATGCGGCCTTTTTGCGTGCAGCGCGCGCCGAGGCTGGCATGGCTGTCGCTGAGGTAATTGAGGTTGCAGGTCAACTGGCCTTGCAGGAACTTGCTGGCTTCGGCGCCGCGGACAGCGAGGACGCCTTCGTGGGACAGGGTGCAGAAAAAAGCGGAATCGGCCATGAGTCTTCGCAGCATGAAAAAGTCTGGTACACATCATAGAGGGGTGCCCTGGAAATGGATAGTTCGCAAAACGCCGGCTCATGCCGACCAAAGCCGACTGTGCGACGTCGATCAGGCCTGTATACTTGCGGCCAAATTCGAGGAGCGTTCCATGGTCGAAGATGTAGAACTCAATCGCCTCTATTGGCACAGCCGCCGCGGCATGCTGGAGCTGGACGTGCTGCTGGTACCGTTCGTCAAGGAGGTGTACCCGCATCTGAATGACGCCGACCGCGCGTGCTATCGCAATCTGCTCGAGTGCGAGGACCAGGACATGTTCGGCTGGTTCATGGAGCGTTCCGAGTCGCCGGATCCGGAACTGCAGCGCATGGTGCGCATGATCCTGGATCGTGTTCAGCCCAAGTAATCGCTTCGAATGCCGCTGGCGGGCTTCACGGCTGCTGCTGGCGGCGTATCTCGCGGCCCTCGGGTTCGCGCTGCTGTCGTTGTTCCTCCTGGATATTCCGCTCTGGGCAAGCCTGTCCGGGGCTTTCGCCTGCCTGTCGCACGCGGCCTGGGTGCTGCCGCGACAGATCCTGCTGAGCCATTCTGCGGCTTTTACCGGGCTGCGCCGGGACGAGCAGGGCTGGCAGTTGTGGAGCCGGGCCGGTGGCTGGCAGCCGGTGCGGTTGTGCCGCGACAGCCTGGCCTTGCCCTGGCTGGTGGTACTGCGCTTCCGCCAGCCTGGGAATTGGCTGCCGCGCTCGCTCTGCGTACCTCGCGACGCGCTGGCGCACGATGACCATCGGCGCCTGCGCGTACGGCTCAGGTTCAGCCGGCGTAGGTGGGCGGCACCAGGATAGTGTCTCGGGCCTCGGGCAACTGGCCCGGGTAGTCGAGGGTGTAGTGCAGGCCGCGGCTTTCCTTGCGTTCCATGGCCGAGCGGATCATCAATTCGGCCACCTGGGCCAGATTGCGCAGCTCGATCAGGTCGCGACTGACCTTGTAGTTGCTGTAGAACTCGTCGATCTCGTCCAGCAGCAGGCGCACCCGGTGCTGGGCCCGCTGCAGGCGCTTGTTGGTGCGTACGATGCCCACGTAGTCCCACATGAACCGCCGGAGCTCGTCCCAGTTGTGGGCAATGATCACGTCCTCGTCGGAGTCGGTCACCTGGCTGGCGTCCCAGGTCGGCAGGGCCGCTGGCTGGGCGACCTGCGGAAGTTCCCGGAGGATGTCGGCGGCGGCCGAGCGGGCATAGACGAAACATTCGAGCAGCGAGTTGCTGGCCATGCGGTTGGCGCCGTGCAGGCCGGTGAAGCTGGTTTCGCCGATCGCATACAGGCCGGGAACGTCGGTGCGGCCCTGCTGGTCGACGAGGATGCCGCCACAGGTGTAGTGCGCGGCGGGCACTACCGGGATCGGCTGGCGGGTGATGTCGATGGAGAACGCCAGGCAGCGCTCGTACACCGTCGGGAAGTGCGCCTTGATGAAGGCTTCGGGCTTGTGGCTGATGTCCAGGTAGACGCAGTCGATACCCAGGCGCTTCATCTCGTGGTCGATGGCCCGGGCGACGATATCCCGTGGCGCAAGCTCCGCCCTGGGGTCGAAGCGAGGCATGAAGCGTTCGCCATTGGGCAGCTTGAGGTGCGCACCTTCGCCGCGCAGGGCCTCGGTGATCAGGAAGCTCTTGGCCTGGGGGTGATACAGGCAGGTGGGGTGGAACTGGTTGAACTCCAGGTTCGCCACCCGGCAGCCCGAGCGCCATGCCATGGCGATACCGTCGCCACAGGCGCCGTCGGGGTTGCTGGTATAGAGGTAGACCTTGGCCGCGCCGCCCGAGGCCAGAATGGTGAAGCGTGCACCGTAGGTATCGACCTCGCCGGTGCCGCGATCGAGCACGTAGGCTCCCAGGCAACGCTCGCCGTCCAGGCCCAGGCGTTTCTCGGTGATCAGGTCGACGGCCACGCGCTGTTCCAGCAGTTCGATGTTCGGACGCTGGCGGGCCTGTTCCAGCAAGGTCCTGAAGATCGCCGCGCCGGTGGCGTCGGCGGCATGGATGATGCGCCGATGGCTGTGGCCGCCCTCGCGGGTCAGGTGGAACTCGAAACCGCCATCATCGACATTGGCCTCTTCATCGCGGGTGAACGGCACTCCCTGGTCGATCAGCCATTGAATGGCCTCGCGGCTGTGCTCGACGGTGAAACGCACCGCGTCCTCATGGCACAGGCCGCCGCCGGCGTTGAGGGTATCCTCGACATGGGATTGCACCGTGTCGGTATCGTCCAGTACCGCCGCGACCCCTCCCTGGGCCCAGAAGGTCGAACCGTTGGCCAGGTCGCCCTTGCTCAGCACGGCGATGCGCAGATGGCCCGGCAGGGTCAGCGCCAGGCTCAGGCCGGCGGCACCGCTGCCAATCACCAGCACATCGTGTTGAAAATGTTGGCTCATCTCAATCAATCCGAAAATAAGCACCGGGTCAACGGTGCGTTGGGCCCGGTCAAGTCAGGGCTCGGAACTCGCCACACGGCCCACTGGTAACTGCTGGGGGGATCGGCACAATAGCCGGGCCTTCGTGGCATTGTGAAATTACTGCGGGCGGGAAGTGTGCGCCACTCCGGGCTCTCGTGCATATGGTTTTGCACGGTAAGACGATGATTTTTCGGCTATAACGAGGCTCATGCCGCCTTTGCCCGAGGGAACGGCACAATGCTATTACTTGCTGGGGTGTCCGGGAACTTTTAAGACGCCCCGGGCTCCATAGGCAGGTGCCAGAGAGAAGGGGACAGCGTCGGTTGTCTGCGTAGCCTGACGAAGGATACGCCAGCGGATTCGACGACAAGATCATTCACGCAGCCGGCCAGGGCCGTGCTGCGTTTTTCGTGTGGGCCCGTTTGAAGGGTCGCAGGAAACTTGCTTGAAGGGGGAGAACTTTTGCCGACAGTCCGAGTCTATGTTTGCAAGCCTGATCGATTAGCAATGGCAGCCTCCTTCAAGTCCAATGAGGAGCATTCATGCTAACCCAGGAAGAGGATCAGCAGCTGGTCGAACGCGTGCAACGCGGCGATCGGCGGGCTTTCGATCTGCTAGTGCTGAAATACCAGCACAAAATTCTCGGGTTGATCGTGCGCTTTGTGCACGACACCCATGAAGCCCAGGATGTGGCACAGGAAGCGTTTATCAAAGCCTACCGTGCGCTGGGAAATTTTCGCGGTGACAGTGCGTTCTATACCTGGCTGTACCGCATCGCCATCAACACGGCGAAAAACTATCTGGTGTCCCGCGGTCGCAGGCCTCCAGACAGCGATGTGAGTTCCGAAGATGCCGAGTTCTACGATGGCGATCATGGCCTCAAGGATCTCGAATCGCCGGAGCGCGCGTTGCTCCGGGATGAGATCGAAGGCACCGTCCATCGAACCATTCAGCAACTGCCGGAAGATTTGCGTACAGCGTTAACTTTACGTGAATTCGACGGTCTGAGTTATGAGGACATTGCAGCCGTCATGCAATGTCCGGTGGGCACCGTGCGCTCCCGGATTTTCCGCGCTCGGGAGGCCATCGATAAAGCCCTGCAACCGTTGTTGCAGGAAACCTGAGACAGCGGCGACAGCCAAGAGAGGAACCGTCATGAGTCGTGAAGCCCTGCAGGAATCGCTGTCCGCGGTGATGGATAACGAAGCGGACGAATTGGAATTGCGTCGAGTGCTCAATGCCCTCGACGATGCCGACACTCGTGCCACCTGGTCGCGTTATCAGGTTGCCCGGGCTGTGATGCACAAGGATCTGTTGGACCCGCGCCTGGATATCGCATCGGCTGTATCGGCGGCGCTGGCTGGCGAAGATGTGCCAGCCAGGAACACCCGTGGTCCGTGGCGCACCCTCGGTCGCCTGGCGGTGGCCGCTTCGGTGACCATGGCGGTGCTGGCCGGCGTGCGGTTCTACAACCAGGACGAGATTGCCGGCGCCCAACTGGCCCAGCAATCCAATCAGCCGGGTCTGGCCGCGCCAACGGCGAAGGGCCCTGCGGTATTGGCCGGCTATACTGAAGGCTCCGAGCCTACCGGGCCGATGGCCAACGGTGTGCTGCAACAAGGCCAGGCCGGTTGGGACCAGCGTCTGCCAGGCTACCTGCGCCAGCATGCCCAGCAAGCTGCCCTGAAAGGCACCGAGAGCGCGCTGCCCTACGCACGTGCAGCCAGCCTGGAAACCGCCAAGTAAGGAGGATCATGCGCGTACTACCTCTTTTCACGCTGGCCCTGGCCGGTGGATTCGCTCTCGCCGCCCAGGCCGACGAAGCCCAGGACTGGCTGAGCCGTCTTGGGCAAGCCGAGCAGCAGCAAAGCTTCCAGGGCACCTTCGTCTACGAACGCAATGGCAGTTTCTCGACCCACAGTATCTGGCATCTGGTCCAGAACGGTCAGGTTCGCGAACGCCTGCTGCAGCTCGATGGGTCGGCACAAGAGGTGGTACGGGTCGATGGACGCACCGAATGCGTCAGCGGCACGTTGGTAGCGGGGCTCGGCCAATCGCCTGATGCCCACGCCCGCGCGCTTGATCCACAGAAACTCAAGTCCTGGTATGACCTCGCGATCGTGGGCAAGTCCCGCGTCGCCGGTCGCCCTGCGGTGATCGTCTCCCTGACGCCTCGCGATCAGCATCGCTATGGCTTCGAACTGCATCTGGACCGCCAGACCGGCTTGCCCCTGAAGTCTTTGCTGATCAACGACAAGGGCCAGTTGCTCGAACGCTTCCAGTTCACCGAACTCAATACCACCGATATCCCTCAGGACAGCCAATTGCAGGGCGGTGCCGAATGCAAGCCGGTGACCCAGGCCGGCAACCAGGCCCAGGCCAGCAAGGTGGCCCAGCAATGGCATTCCGATTGGCTACCGCCGGGTTTCGAGCTGGTGAACAGTTCGGCGCGTGTCGATCCGCAGACCAAAACCCAGGTCAGCAGCCTGATGTATGACGATGGCCTGGCGCGATTCTCGGTGTTCCTCGAGCCCCTCCACGGCGCCAACATCGCCGATACCCGCACCCAGCTCGGCCCGACCGTTGCCGTCTCTCGGCGCCTGACCACGCCGACCGGGGAGATCATGGTTACGGTAGTCGGCGAAATTCCCATCGGGACCGCCGAACGTATCGCCCTGTCGATGCGCACCGGCGATGCGCAGGCTGCCCGGCAGTGAGAGACTGAACCATGACGTCTGTCGCCTCGATCCTGCGCCCACCTGCACGCTGTCTGGCAGCGGGATCGAGATGCCGAAATGTCTGGTGATCATTTTCCCTTGCAAACCAATCTGAATTTTCCTATAGGTCAGGACCCTCTCGGCCCTGGCCTTGTTTGTTGTTCCCGGTCCGTAATCCAGGCTTAATCGTCTTTGGGTTTTATGGTACCTGTCGCTTAACCATGCTCGTTATTCACGGGAGCCGTATGTCGATACCAAGCTTGAAATCCTATCTGTCCATTTTCGCCACGGTCCTGCTTCTTGGGCAGGCGGTGGCGGCCCAGGCCGCGGAGCTGCCCGATTTCACCCAGTTGGTGGAGCAGGCCTCGCCGGCGGTGGTGAACATCAGTACCACCCAGAAGCTGCCGGACCGCAAGGTTTCGGATATCCAGGGGCTGGAAGGCCTGCCTCCGGAGATCCAGCAGTTCTTCCGCGGCTTCCCGCAACCGCGCGGCCCGAAAGGGGGCGGCGGCGGTCGGCAGCGTGAAGCCCAGTCACTGGGCTCGGGGTTCATCATTTCCAATGACGGCTATATCCTGACCAACAACCACGTGGTCGCCGATGCGGACGAGATCCTCGTGCGCCTGGCCGACCGTAGCGAGCTCAAGGCCAAGCTGGTCGGCACCGATCCGCGTTCCGACGTGGCCCTGCTGAAGATCGACGGCAAGAACCTGCCGACCCTCAAGCTCGGCAAGTCCAAGGACCTGAAACCTGGCCAGTGGGTCGTCGCCATCGGTTCGCCGTTCGGCTTCGACCACACCGTGACCCAGGGTATCGTCAGCGCCGTGGGCCGCAGCCTGCCGAACGAGAACTATGTACCGTTCATCCAGACCGACGTGCCGATCAACCCGGGCAACTCCGGTGGTCCGCTGTTCAACCTCAACGGTGAAGTGGTCGGTATCAACTCGCAGATCTATACCCGTTCCGGTGGCTTCATGGGCGTCTCCTTCGCCATCCCGATCGACGTGGCCATGGACGTTTCCAACCAGTTGAAAGCCGGTGGCAAGGTCAGCCGGGGCTGGCTGGGCGTGGTCATCCAGGAGGTCAACAAGGACCTGGCCGAATCGTTCGGCCTGGACAAGCCGGCCGGTGCCCTGGTCGCCCAGGTTCAGGATGACGGCCCGGCGGCCAAGGGTGGTCTGCAGGTGGGTGACGTGATCCTCAGCATGAACGGCCAGCCTATCGAGATGTCCGCCGACCTGCCGCACCTGGTCGGTGCGCTGAAGGCGGGCGAGAAGGCCAAGCTGGAAGTGGTTCGTGAAGGCCAGCGCAAGACCATCGAGTTGACCGTCGGGGCAATTCCGGACGAAGGCAAGGAAATGGACAGCGGCAAGTCGGCCGGTGCCGAGCGCAGCAGCAACCGTCTGGGCGTTTCCGTTTCCGACCTGAGCGATGAGCAGAAGAAGGCCAACGACCTGGTCAAGGGCGGCGTGGTCATCAAGGAAGTCCAGGATGGTCCTGCGGCGCTGATCGGCCTGCAGCCGGGCGATGTGATCACTCACCTGAACAACCAGGCGATCACCGATGCCAAGCAGTTCACCGAAATTGCCAAGGCCCTGCCGAAGAATCGTTCGGTGTCGATGCGTGTCCTGCGTCAGGGACGTGCGAGCTTCATCACCTTCAAGCTGGCCGAGTAAACCAGCCGGTTGGTGACTGGATGTAGAAAAGCCCGCCTTGAAATGAGGCGGGCTTTTTCATGGGCGGGCGGAAAACCTCAGCGCTGCTTGGGGATGCGTACCAGCCGACTGTCGGAATAGATGTCGTGCCAGCTGCGTTTCTGCTTGTCCAGCAGTACCCAGATGAAGCCCAGGCCAGCGAAGAGCATGGAAACGATAGCGATGAGAAAGCGCAGCAGGGCCTGCCAGAGGCTGATGGCAGAACCATCTGCGTTCTGTACGCGAATGCCCCACACCTGCATGCCCAGGGTCTGGCCCTTGTAGGTCCAGAATTTGGCGAAGAAGCCGAACAGTACGCAGAACACCACGGTCGAGAACAAGGGGTCGCCGTCCAGGGCGCCGGAGTCGGCCAGGGTCTTGAGGCGCTGCTCGCCGATGATTGCCATCTGCGCCAGCTTGTAGATGAAGCCGGTCACGATCAGCAGGGCGGTGCACAGCAGGGCGTCATAGAACATCGCTGCCAGGCGACGGCCCAGGCCGGCGGCGGGGAAGTCACCCTGTGGGCTTAATACGTGCTTCGTCATGGGGGGCTTTCTCTCGAGGAAAAGGCCATTTTACGAAGCTACCCCCATAAAACCAGACCTGCAGCGGTTGATGCACAAACCGCACACATAAAAAAGCCCCTGATGTCACCATCAGGGGCTTTCAGGCGTGAAAACCGAACTCAGTTTTCTGCGATGACTTCGTCAGCCTGCAGGCCTTTCTGGCCCTGTACTGCGATGAAGGTCACTTTCTGGCCTTCTTTCAGGCTCTTGAAGCCGCTGCCCTGAATGGCGCGGAAGTGGACGAACAGATCCGGACCGCTCTCAGGAGTGATAAAACCAAAACCCTTTTCGTCGTTAAACCACTTGACGGTACCGCTCTTACGTTCGGACATTTCTTATTTCCTTTGACGCTAAAAATTAATGACAGCCCCTTTCGCAGGAAAGAGTACTGGGCTGGGTTGCAGGAAAGTAAGAGACGTCGAACGGGTTGTAGCGAACTTAAAGCTACTGCCCAGGTCACGATTCCAAGCGACCCATGCAAACACAGTAGGGAAACTCTACGCCAACTGTGGGAGAAAAAACAAGCCCCCGTCCATCCCGCGATTTGAGGCCGTTTGCCGCAGTTTTCGCGGGCTCTGGCGGGGAGATCCCTGACATTCAAATATTCACTTGTGTTCGAGCGTTATAAGGCAAGTTCACTTGTGAATATATGCACTGGTTTGTGGCGCTGACGTTACAAACCAGTGCACAGTTTCATTACCTTTAGTTGTTACTGTTGGTATCAACCGCGATAGTAACGTTGCGCGACAAACGGCATTTTGCTGACTTTCAGCGGGATGCGCTTGCCCCGTACGATGGCCCAGACCTGGCTATCCAGGGCGCAGTGGGCGCTGTCCACGTAGCCCATGGCCAGCGGGGCGCCAAGGGTCGGGCCGAAGCCGCCGCTACACACGGTGCCGATCACGGTACCGGCTTCGTCGACGATTTGCGCACCTTCGCGTACGGGAGTCCGCTCCTGGGGCAGCAGGCCAACACGCTTGCGCTGCACCCCCTGTTGCTGTTGGGCGAAGACCTGCTCGGCGCCGGGGAAGCCGCCGGCACGGGCGCCATCGGCACGCCGGGCCTTGGAGATGGCCCAGAGCAGACTGGCCTCGACCGGCGTGATCTGCTCGTTCATGTCGTGCCCGTAGAGGCACAGGCCGGCTTCCAGGCGCAGCGAATCGCGGGCGCCCAGGCCGATCGCCTCGACCTCGGTCTCGGCCAGCAGGCTGCGGGCCAGGCACTCGGCGCTGGCCGCCGGCACGGAAATCTCGAAGCCATCCTCACCGGTGTAGCCGGAGCGGCTGACGTAGCAGTCGACACCCAGCAGGCGCAATGGGGTGAACTGCATGAAGGTCATCCGGGTTACTTCCGGTGCCAGGCGCGCCAGCACGGTAACGGCGGCGGGACCTTGCAGGGCGAGCAGGGCGCGCTCCTCGAACAGCGGCTGCACCTCGCACAGATGCCCCAGGTGCTTGCGCAGGTGGGCCAGGTCCTGTTCCTTGCAGGCAGCGTTGACCACCAGGAACAACTCGTCGTTGCCCAGGTTGGCGACCATCAGGTCGTCGAGGATGCCGCCGTTTTCGTTGGTGAACATCGCATAGCGCTGCATGCCCACCGGCAGGTCGACGATATCCACCGGCACCAGGCTTTCCAGGGCCTTGGCGGCCCCGGCGCCGACCAGGCGGATCTGGCCCATGTGCGAGACATCGAACAACCCGGCCTGGTCACGGGTGTGCTGGTGTTCCTTGAGGACGCCCAGCGGGTACTGCACCGGCATTTCATAGCCGGCGAACGGCACCATGCGTGCCCCGAGTTGCAGGTGCAGGGCGTGCAGCGGGGTTTTCAGCAGGTTTTCGGTGGACATCTTCAACTCCTGGAAATTGTCGGAAGGCGGCTTGCGCCAGCCTCGCCGATCAGCATTCGATAATGTTTACGGCCAGACCGCCACGGGCGGTCTCCTTGTATTTGCTCTTCATGTCGGCACCGGTCTGGCGCATGGTGCGGATCACCTTGTCGAGGGAAACGAAGTGCTGCCCGTCACCGCGCAAGGCCATGCGCACGGCATTGATGGCCTTGACCGAACCCATCGCGTTGCGCTCGATGCACGGTACCTGCACCAGCCCGCCGATCGGGTCGCAGGTCAGCCCGAGGTTGTGCTCCATGCCGATTTCGGCGGCGTTCTCGACCTGTTGCACGCTGCCGCCGAGCACCTCGCAGAGGGCGCCGGCGGCCATCGAGCAGGCCACGCCGACCTCGCCCTGGCAGCCGACTTCGGCGCCGGAGATCGAGGCGTTCTCCTTGTAGAGGATGCCGATCGCGGCGGCGGTGAGCAGGAAGCGCACCACGCCATCCTCGTTGGCTCCGGGGATGAAACGCATGTAGTAATGCAGTACGGCGGGGATGATCCCGGCCGCACCGTTGGTCGGCGCGGTGACCACCCGGCCGCCGTTGGCGTTTTCCTCGTTGACCGCCAGGGCGTAGAGGTTGACCCAGTCCAGTACCGACAGCGCATCGCGCAGGGCCGCTTCCGGGTTCTTGCACAGCTGCCGGTGCAGTGCGGCCGCCCGACGCTTGACCTTGAGGCCGCCCTGGAGGATGCCTTCATTACGACAGCCGGCGGCGACGCAGTCCTGCATCACCTGCCAGATCTTCAGCAGGCCGGCGCGGGTTTCCGCCTCGGGCCGCCAGGCGCTTTCGTTGGTCAGCATGACCTGGCTGATGGACAGGCCGTAGGTGCTGCAGTGGCCCAGCAGCTCCTTGGCGCTCTTGAACGGAAAGGTCAGCGGGGTGCTGTCCTCGACGATGCGGTCGGCACCGGCGGCATCTTCGTCGACGACGAAACCGCCGCCGACCGAGTAGTACTCGCGGCTGCGGATCTGGATGCCGGCGCTGTCGAAGGCGCGAAAGATCATGCCGTTGGGGTGATAGGCCAACGGTTTGCGGATCATCGCCAGGTGAAGTTTTTCGCTGAATTCGATGGAATGTTCGCCGAGCAGTTTCAGGCGTCCGCTGCCACGAATGGCTTGCAGACGATCGGCGACGGTTTCGGTATCGACGGTATCGGGATGCTCGCCCTCGAGCCCGAGCAGCACGGCCTTGTCGCTGCCGTGGCCCTTGCCGGTGGCGCCGAGCGAGCCGTACAGCTCAACCTTGACGCAAGTGGTCTGCTCCAGCAGGTTCTCGCGACGCAGGCCTTCGACGAAACGTGCGGCGGCGCGCATCGGTCCGACGGTGTGGGAGCTGGAGGGACCGATGCCGATCTTGAACAGGTCGAACACGCTCAGGGACATGTGGGTTCTCCGGGGTCGTTCTTATTATGGCGAGGACGCAGTCCCCTGTGGCAGCCAGCAAGCCGGCTCCCACAGGGGGTGAGTCATGTGATCAAGCGTAGTTCTCGATCGATGGACAGGCGCAGACCAGGTTGCGGTCGCCGAACACGTTGTCGACGCGACCGACCGGCGGCCAGTACTTGCCTTCGACCAGCGATGCCACCGGGTAAACCGCCTGTTCGCGGCTGTACGGGTGCGCCCACTCGCCGACCAGTTCCGCCGCGGTGTGCGGGGCGTTCTTCAGCGGGTTGTCGTCCTTGTCCAGGCTGCCGTTTTCCACCGCGCGGATTTCCTCGCGGATGCGGATCATGGCGTCGCAGAAGCGGTCCAGTTCTTCTCTGGACTCACTTTCGGTCGGCTCGATCATCAGCGTGCCGGCGACCGGGAACGACATGGTCGGGGCGTGGAAACCGAAGTCGATCAGGCGCTTGGCGACGTCGTCGACGCTGATGCCGCTGCTGTCCTTCAGCGGGCGCAGGTCGAGGATGCACTCGTGGGCCACCAGGCCGTTGCTGCCGGTGTACAGCACCGGGTAGTGCTCTTCCAGGCGCCGGGAGATGTAGTTGGCATTGAGAATGGCCAGTTGCGAGGCGCGCTTGAGACCTTCGCCGCCCATCATGCGGATGTACATCCAGGTGATCGGCAGAATGCTCGCGCTGCCGAACGGTGCCGCGCAGACCGCGCCTTCCTTGCGCTCCATCACGCCATGGCCGGGCAGGAACGGCGCCAGGTGCGACTTCACGCCGATCGGGCCGACGCCCGGGCCACCACCGCCATGGGGGATGCAGAAGGTCTTGTGCAGGTTCAGGTGCGAGACGTCGCCGCCGAACTTGCCGGGGGCGCAGAGGCCAACCATCGCGTTCATGTTGGCACCGTCGATGTACACCTGGCCGCCGTTGTCGTGGACGATGCCGCAGATTTCGCGGATGCCTTCCTCGAACACGCCATGGGTCGACGGGTAGGTGATCATCAGCGCGGCGAGGTGTTCGCGGTGCTCGATGGCCTTGGCCCGCAGGTCCTCGATATCGACGTTGCCACGGGCATCGCAGGCGGTGACCACCACGCGCATGCCGGCCATGTGGGCGGTGGCCGGGTTGGTACCGTGGGCCGACGACGGGATCAGACAGATATCGCGACGGCCTTCGCCGCGGCTCTGATGGTAGGCGCGGATCGCCAGCAGACCGGCGTACTCGCCCTGGGAGCCGGCGTTCGGCTGCAGGGAGACCGCGTCATAGCCGGTGGCGGCGCAGAGCATCGCTTCCAGTTCGTCGGTCAGTTGCTGGTAGCCGGCACTCTGTTCGGCCGGGGCGAAAGGGTGCAGGGCACCGAACTCGGCCCAGGTCACCGGGATCATCTCGCTGGCGGCGTTGAGCTTCATGGTGCACGAGCCCAGCGGGATCATGGTGCGGTCCAGGGCCAGGTCCTTGTCCGCCAGCCGGCGCAGGTAGCGCATCAGCTCGGTTTCCGAGTGGTAGCGGTTGAACACCGGGTGGCTGAGGATCGGCGACTGGCGAACCAGGGCTGCCGGGATACTGTCCTGGGCGGCGGCGGCGAGGGCGGCGAAGTCCGGCAGCGCCTTGCCCTCGGCCAGCAGGGCCCAGAGGGTTTCGACATCGGCCTGGTCGCAGGTTTCGTCCAGCGACAGGCCCAGGCGCTCGCCGTCGACCACCCGCAGGTTGATCTGCTGCTCACGGGCCTTGGCCAGCAAGGCCGCGGTCTGGGCACCGGTCTTGAGTGTCAGGGTGTCGAAAAAGCTGTTCTGCTCGACGGCCAGGCCCAGCGCGGCCAGGCCCTTGGCCAGGATCGCGGTCAGGCGGTGGGTACGCCGGGCGATCTGCTTCAGTCCCTTGGGACCGTGATACACGGCGTACATGCTGGCGATGTTGGCCAGCAGCACCTGGGCGGTGCAGATGTTGCTGGTGGCCTTCTCGCGGCGGATGTGTTGCTCGCGGGTCTGCATCGCCAGACGCAGGGCCGGCTTGCCGAAACGGTCCACCGAAACACCGACCAGGCGGCCGGGCATGTCGCGCTTGAACGCATCACGGGTGGAGAAGTAGGCCGCATGCGGGCCGCCGAAGCCCAGCGGTACACCAAAGCGCTGGGCGCTGCCGATGGCGACATCGGCACCGAATTCGCCCGGCGGAGTCAGAAGTGTCAGCGCCAGCAGGTCGGCGGCGACCGCGACCAGGGCGTTGGCGGCGTGGAAGCGTTCGGTCAGTTCGCGATAGTCGAACAGATCGCCGTTGCTCGCCGGGTATTGCAGCAGTGCACCGAAGAAGCTGCTGACATCGCCCAGTGCATGTTCATCACCGACCACCACCTCGATGCCCAGCGGCTCGGCACGGGTGCGCAGCACGTCGAGGGTCTGCGGATGGCAGTGCACGGAAGCGAAGAAGGCGTGGCTGCCCTTGTTCTTGCTCAGGCGCTTGCAGAAGGTCATCGCTTCGGCGGCGGCGGTGGCCTCGTCGAGCAGCGAGGCGTTGGCGATCGGCAGGCCGGTGAGGTCGCTGATCAGGGTCTGGAAGTTCAGCAGCGCTTCCAGGCGGCCCTGGGAAATTTCCGGCTGGTAGGGGGTGTAGGCGGTGTACCAGGCCGGGTTCTCCAGCAGGTTGCGCAGGATCGGCGCCGGCGTGTGACAGTTGTAGTAGCCCTGGCCGATGTAGGTCTTGAACAACTGGTTCTGTGCGGCGATGGCCTTGATCGATGCCAGGGCATCGGCTTCGCTCTGGCCGGCCGGCAGGTCGAGGACGCTGGTGCCCTTGATGCTGTCGGGAATCACGCTGGCAGTCAGGGCTTCCAGGGAGTCGAAACCGAGGGTGGCGAGCATGGCGCGTTCGTCATCCTGGCGTGGGCCGATGTGACGGGCGATGAATTCGTTGGCGGTGCCGAGGTTGATGGTCATGGTGGTTCCTCAGGCCTGGGCTTCGATCAGGCGGTCGTAGGCGGCCTGATCCAGCAGTTGGCCGACAGCGGCGGCATCGGCGGGTTTGAAGCGGAAGAACCAGCCTTCGCCCAGCGGGTCTTCGTTGACCAGTTCCGGGCTGTCTTCCAGTGCCGGGTTGACCTCCAGCACTTCCCCGTCCAGAGGCATGTACACGCCGCTGGCGGCCTTGACCGATTCCACGGTGGCGGCTTCGGCGCCCTTGTCGTAGGCCTGCAGTTCCGGCAACTGGACGAATACGACATCACCGAGGGCGTTCTGGGCGAACGCCGTGATCCCGACCGTTACGCTGCCATCGGCTTCGGTACGCAGCCACTCGTGGTCTTCGGTAAAACGCAACTCGGTCATGGAAACACTCCTCAAGGGCCAGATTCGTCTGGTGGACGCTATTGAAGGCGAGGACTTCGCCCCGCTTGAATGGGACTCCCTTAGCAAATTTGCGGCCAATCGGGTGAGGAGCTTGAAAATCAAGGGTTTGGCGCAGGTTTCGGCGCAGTTGCCGTGAATTGGCTGTAGTGAAATCGCTACAGTCTGGGCGGCCGAAAAAAGCGCAACGGGATCAAAGTCTTGTCAGAATGGGGAGGGCAGTCGTTGTAGCGAAAACGTTCCACTGTATCGCTTTCAGTACAGATGAGTGTCGCTTCTGGAGTGGTCGCAGGGGATGGTTGTCCCCGGAGGTCGGCCGCTGGCCGCCTGCTGGTGTACCCCGCAGGTCGGTTTGCAGCCAGGGACAGGGTGGCGGTTCAGGGCTTGCCGGGGATCCCGTACTTGCGCAGGCGATGGGCAATCGCCGTGTGGGAGGTCTGCAGGCGGTTGGCCAACTGGCGGGTCGATGGGTATTGGGCGTAGAGCTTTTCCAGCAGGTTGCGCTCGAAATCCTCGACCGCCTGTTCCAGGCTTTCGATTTCGCCGTCGCTCTCGCGCGCCACGGAGGTGCCGGCGATGTCCAGGTCGCCGATATCCACCAGGCTGCCCTCACAGATCGCCGCCGCGCGGAAGATCACGTTCTGCAACTGGCGGACGTTGCCCGGCCAGCGGTTGCCCAGCAGCGCCGGGTAGGTGCCGGGGGCGAGCCGGCACACCGGGCGCTGGATCTGCGTGCAGGCCTGCTGCATGAAGTAGCGCGCCAGCAGCAGGATGTCCTGGCCGCGTTCGCGCAGCGGCGGCACTTCGACGTTGAGGACGTTGAGGCGGTAGAACAGGTCTTCGCGGAAGTTGCCTTCGCTGACCATCTTCTCCAGGTCGCGGTGGGTGGCGCTGATGATCCGCACATTGACCTTGATCTCGCGATCGCCCCCCACCCGGCGAAAGCTGCCGTCATTGAGAAAACGCAGCAGCTTGGCCTGCAGGTACGGCGACATCTCGCCGATTTCGTCGAGAAATACCGTGCCCTGGTTGGCCAGTTCCATCAGCCCCGGCTTGCCGCCGCGCTGGGCGCCGGTGAAGGCGCCGGGGGCATAGCCGAACAGTTCGCTCTCGGCGAGGCTTTCCGGGAGTGCCGCACAGTTCAGGGCGAGAAACGGCGCACCATGGCGGGCGCTGATGGCATGGCAGGCACGGGCCACCAGTTCCTTGCCGGTGCCGGTTTCGCCCTGGATCAGCAGTGGCGCATCGAGGGCCGCAACCCGCTGGGCCCGGGCCTTGAGGGTACGGATCGGCGCCGACTCGCCGAGCAGCGAGTCGAAGCCTTCGGCATGATCGTGATGCAGCGCGGACAGGCGTTCACCGATCCGGCTGGGCTGGTACAGCGTCAGCAGGGCGCCGGCATCGGTGATCGGCGTGGCATCGAGCAGCAGCGTCTGGCCATTGACGGTGATTTCCCGCAGCGGCAGGCGAAAGCCGTTCTCCAGCAGGGCATCCAGCAGGCCGGGGTCGGCGAACAGCCCGGCGACGCTTTCACCCGCCGGCTCGCGGCCGTACAGGGCGACCATGGCCGGGTTGGCCAGCAGCACCACGCCCTGGCTGTCCAGCGCCAGCACCGGATCGGTCATGGCCGCGAGCAGGGCGTCGAGCTGCAGGTGCCGGCGTTGTCCGGGCAGGATGTCCACCACCGTGACCGCCTGAACGCCACGCACACTGAACAGGGCATCGCGCAGCTCTTCCAGCACTTGCGGGCTGAGGGTTGGTGCGTCGATATAGACGTTGGGTGGTACCATCTCCACCGCATCCAGGTTCAGGTTGCGCCCACCGAGCAGTGCCAGGACCTCCTGGGTGATGCCGACGCGGTCGATGAAGCTGACGTGGATACGCATGGGACGGGACACGGTTCCTGGCGAGAAGGGCGCAATTATGCCATCTCCGCCGCAGGCTTCCCACGCGCAATGCTCCGCACCAGCCGCCGCGGGCTACTCGAGGTGTTCGGGCTTCATCGGATCGCCGGACTTCACATGCAGTTGCGCGCGCACATCCTCGAACATCTCGTCGTAGTACCGGTGCAGCGCGATGATGTTGGCGCTCTTGGGCATGCCGTGCTGCTGGGCGAGGCGGGTGGCGTGGCGGGCGAAGTCGAAGGCCTGGTCCTTGGCCAGGAAGAACGACTCGTCGAGCGGCTTGTCCTCGATGGTGCCGTGCAGCCGGAACTGCATGCCCTGGCCCTCGCGCGGATCCTGGGCGAGTTCGTAGTCGATGCACAGGTTGTAGCTGAAGTCATCCCTGTTCAGCGCGTGTCGCTCGATATGCAGGTGACCGGGCTCGAACTTGGCCATGGTGATGTCTCCTTACAAGGCGTGAGTAGGGCAGACCATGGCCTGCCCCGAAGGTTCTCATGAATAGACGATGCCGGGTTGGGCGGTACTGACCCGGGTGCCCGCTTTACCTTGGACGATAGCCTCGATATCCGCCAGCGAGCCGATCACCGCAACCTTGCCGGTCTGCCGGGCGAACTCGCAGGCGGCCTCGACTTTCGGGCCCATGGAGCCGGCGGCGAAGCCGAGTTTTTCCAGGTCGTCGGGGTGCGCCTGGGCGATCGCCTTCCGGGTCGGCTTGCCCCAGTCGACGAAGGCCGCGCTGACGTCGGTGGCGATCACCAGCAGGTCGCATTCCAACTGCCGGGCCAGCAGCGCCGAACACAGGTCCTTGTCGATCACCGCCTCGATGCCTTGCAGCTTGCGGTTTTCGTCGTACATCGTCGGAATCCCGCCGCCGCCGGCGCAGATCACGATGCTGCCGTTTTCCAGCAGCCACTTGATCGGACGGATCTCGAAGATGCGCTTGGGTTTCGGGCTGGCGACCACCCGGCGGAACCGGTCGCCGTCGGGGGCGATGCTCCAGCCTTTTTCCGCGGCCAGCCGTTCGGCCTCTTCCCTGGTATAGACCGGGCCGATGGGTTTGCTCGGCTGCTGGAAGGCCGGGTCGCCGGGGTCGACCTCGACCTGGGTCAGCAGGGTGGCGAAGGGCACCTCGAAATCCAGCAGGTTGCCCAGTTCCTGTTCGATGATGTAGCCGATCATGCCCTCGGTTTCCGCGCCGAGGACATCCAGCGGGTAGGGCGAAACCTGGGTGTAGGCGGCCGCCTGCAATGACAGCAGACCGACCTGCGGCCCGTTACCGTGGGCGATCACCAGTTGGTTGCCAGGGTGGATTTTCGCGATCTGTTCGGCAGCGATACGGATGTTGGCGCGTTGGTTGTCCGCGGTCATGGGTTCACCACGGCGCAGAAGGGCGTTGCCGCCCAAGGCTACGACGATACGCATGGTGCAGTCCTTCTTTGAGAGTCGTGTGGCCGGTTTTTGGGGGGAGTGGGCTTGGCCGCCAAGGGCTTCGCGGCGGTGCGGCGTCCCGACAAGCCCGCTCCTGCAGGGTCAGATATCCGCCAACGCCGCCACCAGGATCGCCTTGATGGTGTGCATGCGGTTTTCCGCCTGTTCGAAGGCGATGTTGGCTGGCGACTCGAACACCTCCTCGGTGACCTCCACGCCATTGGCCAGGTGCGGGTAACGGGCGGCGATGTCCTTGCCGACCTTGGTCTCGCTGTTGTGGAACGCCGGCAGGCAGTGCATGAATTTGACCCGTGGATTGCCTGCGGCCTTCATCAGCCGGCTGTTGACCTGGTACGGCAGCAACTGCTCGATGCGTTCATCCCAGGCCTCCACCGGCTCGCCCATGGAGACCCACACGTCGGTGTGGATGAAATCCACGCCCTTGACCGCCGCCACGGGGTCCTCGGTGAGGGTGATGCGTGCGCCGCTGTCCTCGGCGAACGCCTGGCACTGGGCGATGAAGTCGGCATGGGGCCACAGCGCCTTCGGTGCGGCGATTCGCACGTCCATGCCGAGCTTGGCGCCGATCATCAGCAGTGAGTTGCCCATGTTGTAGCGGGCATCGCCCAGGTAGGCGTAGCTGATGTCATGCAGTGGCTTGTCGCTGTGCTCGCGCATGGTCAGCACGTCGGCGATCATCTGGGTCGGGTGGAACTCGGCGGTCAGGCCGTTGAACACCGGCACGCCGGCGAACCGGGCCAGTTCCTCGACGATCTCCTGTTCGAAGCCGCGGTACTCGATGGCGTCGAACATCCGTCCGAGGACGCGGGCCGTATCCTTCATGCTTTCCTTGTGGCCGATCTGCGATGACACCGGGTCGATGTAGGTGACGTGGGCGCCCTGGTCATGGGCCGCGACCTCGAAGGCACAGCGGGTGCGGGTCGAGGTCTTCTCGAAGATCAGCGCGATGTTCTTGCCCTTGAGGTGCGGCCGCTCGGTGCCGGTGTACTTGGCACGCTTGAGGTCGCGGGACAGGTCGAGCAGGTAGTGCAGCTCGCGGTTGGTGTGGTGCATCAAGCTCAGCAGGCTGCGGTTGCGCATGTTGAAAGCCATGGTGGATCTCCTCGATAGCGGTTGTCACCGCGATGGTTCGGTCTTGCCCGCCCTTGTAGGAGCCGGGCTTGCCCGCGAAGGCGTCTGTATGGGCGACGCCAGACTTGAGGGCCTATTCGCGGGCAAGCCCGGCTCCTACAGGGCGGGGACTGGCGTTTAGGGGGAGTCAGTAGTCGATGGGGTCGCGCACGATCGGGCAGGTCATGCAGTGGCCGCCGCCGCGGCCGCGACCCAGTTCGCCGGCACTGATGGTGATGACCTCGACGCCGGCCTTGCGCAGCAGGGTGTTGGTGTAGGTGTTGCGGTCGTAACCGATCACCACGCCCGGCTCCACGGCGACCACGTTGTTGCCGTCATCCCACTGTTCCCGTTCGGCGGCGAAGCTGTTGCCGCCGGTCTCCACCACGCGCAGGGCCTTGAGGCCGAGGGCCTTGGCGACGGTGTCGAGGAAGCTGGTTTCCTCGCGGCGTACATCGATGCCGCCCGGCTTGCTCTCGTCGGGCCGCAGGCTGAAGGCGACGATCTGGTTCACCACTTCCGGGAAGACGGTCACCAGGTCGCGGTCGCAGAAGCTGAACACGGTGTCCAGGTGCATGGCCGCGCGGGACTTCGGCAGGCCGGCGACGATCACCCGTTCCACCGCCTTGTTCTTGAACAGGTTCAGCGCCAACTGGCCGATGGCCTGGCGCGAGGAACGCTCGCCCATGCCGATCAGGACCACGCCGTTGCCGATCGGCATCACGTCGCCGCCCTCTAGGGTGGCGTTACCGTGCTCCTGGTCCGGGTCGCCGTACCAGACCTGGAAGTCGGCGTTGACGAATTCCGGGTGGAATTTATAGATGGCCGTGGCCAGCAGGGTTTCCTGGCGGCGTGCCGGCCAGTACATCGGGTTGAGGGTGACCCCGCCGTAGATCCAGCAGGTGGTGTCCCGGGTGAACTGGGTATTGGGCAGTGGCGGCAGAATGAAGCTGGAGTGGCCGAGGAAGTCACGGAACATCTGGATGGCCTTGCCGCCGAAGCTGTCGGGCAGGTCATCGGCGGACACCCCGCCGATGAGGAACTCGGCGGCCTTGCGGGGTTCCAGGCTGCGCAGCCACGAGCCGACTTCGTTGACCAGGCCGATTCCGACCTGATTGGCGGTGAGCTTGCGATCGAGAATCCAGTCCAGGGCTTCCGTCTGGCCGACGATGTCGGTCAGCAGATTGTGCATTTCCAGCACGTCGATATCGCGTTCGCGCATCTTGGTGACGAAGTCGAAGTGATCGCGCTTGGCCTGAGCAACCCAGAGCACATCGTCGAACAGCAGTTCGTCGCAGTTGTTCGGGGTCAGCCGCTGGTGGGCCAGGCCGGGGGAGCACACCATCACCTTGCGCAGTTTGCCGGCTTCGGAATGGACGCCGTACTTCACTTTTTCCGTGGTCATTGCAGATCCTCCAGAGGGAACGAACAGGGGGTTACAGCGTCAGGAAGCCGTCGTAGAGGCCGTAGGCGGCCAGCAGGGCGCCAGCGACCACCGCGGTGAAAATCAGCTTCTCGACGGGGGTGAAAATGGGTTTGCCCAGCTCGTGCTTGGCCTTGGCGAACAGGATCGCGCCCGGGGCGTAGAGCAGGGCGGACAGCAGCAGGTACTTCACCCCACCGGCGTACAGCAGCCAGATCGCGTAGAGCAGGGCGATGGCCGCGATGCACAGGTCCTTGCGGCGTTCGGCCAGGGCGTTTTCATAGGTTTCGCCACGTACCGCCAGCAGCACCGCATAGGCCGCCGACCACAGATAGGGCACCAGGATCATCGAGGTGGCGAGGTAGATCAGCGACAGGTAGGTACTGGCGGAGAACAGCGTGATGACCAGGAATATCTGCACCATGGCGTTGGTCAGCCAGAGGGCGTTGGCCGGTACGTGATTGGCGTTCTCGCGGCGCAGGAACGCCGGCATGGTGTGGTCGCGGGCGGCGGCGAACATGATCTCGGCGCACAGCAGCACCCACGACAACAGGGCCCCGAGCAGCGAGATGATCAGGCCGACGCTGATCAGCAGTGCGCCCCAGTGACCGACCACGTGTTCGAGCACGGCGGCCATGGACGGGTTCTGCAGCTTGGCCAGTTCCGGCTGGGTCATGATCCCCAGCGACAGCACGTTGACCAGCACCAGCAACAGCAGCACGGTGATGAAACCGATGACCGTGGCCTTGCCCACGTCCGAGCGTTTTTCCGCACGGGAGGAGAAGATACTGGCGCCCTCGATGCCGATGAACACCCAGACGGTGACCAGCATCATGTTGCGCACCTGGTTCATCACGCTGCCCAGGCTCGGGTTGTTCAGGCCCCAGATGTCGGCGGTGAAAATGTCCAGCTTGAAGGCGAACAGCGCTATCAGTACGAACAGCAGCAACGGCACCACCTTGGCGACCGTGGTCACCAGGTTGATAAACGCTGCTTCCCGGATGCCGCGCAACACCAGGAAGTGTACGGCCCACAGCAGCAACGAGGCGCCGACCACCGCCGCGACGGTATTGCCCTCGCCGAAGATCGGGAAGAAGTAGCCCAGGGTGCTGAACAGCAGGACGAAGTAGCCGACGTTGCCCAGCCAGGCGCTGATCCAGTAACCCCAGGCCGAGGAGAAACCCATGTAGTCGCCGAATCCGGCCTTGGCATAGGCGTAGACCCCGCCGTCCAGGTCCGGCTTGCGATTGGCCAGGGTCTGGAACACGAAGGCCAGGGTCAACATGCCCACGGCGGTAATCGCCCAGCCGATCAGGACCGCGCCGACATCGGCGCTGGCGGCCATGTTTTGTGGCAGGGAAAAGATTCCACCGCCGATCATCGAACCCACTACCAGGGCAACCAGGGCGCCCAAGCGTAGTTTTCCGGGAGACTCAGCCATTGCATGACTCCAGTTCAGGAGAAGTGAGGCTCCAGAGTAGGGATGCAGGTTGAGGCGGGAACTGATTCAGATCAGGTTATGGGTGTATCGGATCTTGAATGTCCAACTACAGTTAATTGCGCGGCTATTTATTTTAAGTAATTGATTTTTATTGCTTTTTTTATGTTTTTTATGGGCTTGTCGGTCAGGCTTTGTCGCTAATTTGAAAGTTTGTGGCGCCATGAGTTGGAACAGGGTTAATGGTGTAGGACCTACATGTTTCTCAGCGACTGAAATAACTGGAAATAAAAAGGCTGGCCATATAATGGCCAGCCCTCGAAGTCACCACTGGGGTGGGTGCTTGCCCAATTTCGTGGCCGGCAACCGCCAATGCAACGGCGTGCCCTCGATGTTCAGTGGCGGGATCAGGCGATGCGCCGGCCCCCAGGCGGTGTACTCGACCCAGGTGCTACGGTCTCTGGAGGTTTCCCGACGCAGGGGCTGCGGGTCATGGGCCGTCCCCTGCTCCAGCAGCAGTTTCGCCGTGCGTGCCAGCGACAGCCTGGCCGAGCCGCCACGTCCGCTGTGCAGCCGTTCGGTCAACGCGCGGATCGCCGTGGCCGCCATCAGGTAGCCGGTGCCATGGTCCAGTGCTTGCACAGGCAGTGGCGTCGGCACCTGCGCCGGCTTCCAGTGCATGCCGGCCTGGGCGATGCCGCAGCTCATCTGCACCAGGCTGTCGAAGCCGCGGCGGTTGCGCCACGGCCCGCTCCAGCCATAGGCATTGAGGCTGACATCGATCAACCCGGGCGACAGTTGCCGACGGTGCTGCGCAGCGTAGCCCAGCCGTTCCAGCGCGTCGGCCCGATAGCCATGCAGCAGGATATCGGCCTCGCCCAGCAAGCGGTCGAACACCCGTCGGTCGGCGCTGTCGTGCAAGTCCAGGCGGGCGCAGCGTTTGCCCCGGGTGACTTCCGGGACCAGGCTCGGCTCCTCCCAATGGGGCGGATCGATTCGCAACACCTCGGCGCCGAGCCCGGCCAGCATGCGACTGGCGACGGGGCCGGCGAGGATACGGGTCAGGTCGAGGACCCTGACTCCGGCCAGCGGCTGCGTGGTCGAGCCGCTCCAGGCCCGGGGTTGCGGATCGTCGTCGGTACTGCGCTGGATCAGCGCCTCGGCGTTGACCGCCAGTCCCTGGGGGTGGTTTTTCCAGTCGTCCCAGGTGCGCATTTCGGCAGCGCAGCCTCCGCTGTCGACGATCGCCTGCTCAAGCTCGCCCTTGTTCCAGCGGGCGACGAGCTCGGCCATTGCCGCGCGGTCGCCGGCCGGCCCGAGTACCCGCTCGGCGGCGGCCCGATGATGCGGCGCGTTGGTGTGCAGGCGAATCCAGCCATCGGCGGTGGCGTAGTCGCCGGCAATCGGGTCCCAGGGCTCTGGCAGGTTCCAGCCGATGGGGCGCAGGGAGCTGGCGAACCAGAACGAGGCCAGGCGCCGGTCGACGCTGACTCCCGGGTTTTGTCCGGTCTGTTGCCGGAGCAGTTCGGCCACCGCTTCGCCCACGGCCGCCAGGCTGGCGCTGGCCAACTCGGTGACGGCAAAGGCCGAGGGCAGGGCACCGGATTCGGTGAAGTCTGGAGTCGAGGCGGGTAGCTCGAGTGCGGCTTGAATGGATGTCAGCAGATCGGTCATCGAAAGGCCCTCCATGAGTAGAATCATTGCAGCGCAAATATTCGCGGCTGTCGATTTTTGCAGGTCCCTTCCGACGATTGTGCGCTGGACGCGATGGCTGAATGGGATATTTCGGAGAATTGGCTGGGGGCTTGAGGGCCCATTCGCGGGCAAGCCCTGCTTCTACAGGAAGGCGGGGCGTACATCAGTGCGGGGCTTCGCTGCCTTTCAGGGCAGCTCGATGACCGGCAGGCGTTCGGGGCGGGACCAGATCCACAGGTTGCCGAGGGTCATGCCGGCAATGGCCAGGTACACCGGCCAGTGGTGTTCGAGCATCACCAGCATCAGCGTCGCGCACAGCAGCATGCTGACGGTGGCGCTGACCTTGGCCCGACGGGCGATGATCTTGCCGTTGCGCCAGTTGCTCAGGATCGGGCCGAACAGCCGGTGGTTCTCCAGCCAGGCGCTGAGCCGCGGCGAACTGCGGGTGGCGGCCCAGGCGGCCAGCAGGATGAACTCGGTGGTGGGCAGGCCGGGCACGACGATGGCGATCAGGCCGATGCCGAGGCTGACATAGGCAAGCACGCCGAACAGGATGCGGCTGAGCTTGGAGGACGAGGGTGTTTTGCTGGTCATGGTCTCAATTGTGGTGCGCCGGGCGGCTTGGCTCAAGCCTGGTGTTTCATTCACGTCGGGGCCCTTCGCGGGCAAGCCCTGCTCCTACAGATGTGCGCCGTATCCTGGAAGGATGTACGACTTATCTCTGTAGGAGCAGGGCTTGCCTGCGAAGAGGCCTTCGAAACCACCGAAGGTCTTGCAGGCAGACCCGTATTCAGGCCAGCTCAGGCGCCGATTCGTAGGCTTGTTCCAGCAGCACGGTAAAGCGTACGAACGCATCGATGGCCCCTTTCTCCACCGCCGCTTCCTCCTCGGCGCTGAACTCCAGGCCGTCCAGGGTCCTGATGAAGCTCTTCCAGCCCTCGGCACGGCCACCAGCCGGCTCGCCCAGGTGACGGGCACCGAAGGTTTCGCTCAGGCCCAGGCCTACGGCACGCTTGATCAGGAACGCGGCACCGAGCTTGGAACCTTCGGAGACGAAGATCCAGCCCAGGGCTTCGGCCTTGCTCGGGTGCTTCAGGGCACCGGCCACCGGCTCCGGGACTTCGGTATCCAGGTCCGCCAGGTCGGCCTTGGCCGCTTCGGCACGGCAGCGCGCCGGCAGGTCGGGGACGATGGCGATCAGTTCCGGGTCGTTGTACAGCGCCACCAGTTCCGACTGGAACAGGTACTGGGCGACCACGAAACGGGCGAAATTGGCCTGGTTCTCGAACGGTGCGTGGGCCTTCACCAGTTGATCGAGCTTGCTGTGTGGCTCGTGGGTGATCTGGTTCAGACGCTGGGAGCGCAGGCTTGGGCGTGGGGTATTGTCCTGGGAGGTCATTGGGGAGTCCTTGGGAATGAGAGGCGCTTTCAGTTACTAGACGAACAAGGAGACGCGCCACAGTAAAAAAACCTCACCCCGCCGATGGCTTTCGTGGCGGGGGAGGCGGCGATCGGTCAGATATCCCAGATCAGGTTGACCGAGAAGTTGCGGCCCGGAGCGGTCAGACGGTCGAGGTTGGCCGGGCTGAGCACGCCGGCTTCGCCCACGCCGTCGTAGCCACGTACGTCATCCCAGTTCCAGTACTTCTTGTCGGTCAGGTTGTACAGGCCGGCATTGACCGTCACGTCGTCGGTGACCTTGTAGAAGCCGGTCAGGTCGAGCACGCCATAACCCGGCGTCTTGAACTGCTTGCTGCTGGCCAGGCCGTCGGGGGCGTTGAAGGTGGTGTCGTCGACCCGGTCCTTGCGCTTGACCAGGGTCCAGCTCAGCAGCGCCCCGTATTTTTCCTGGTCGTAGCCCAGGCCGAACACGCCGGTGAGCGGGTTGACGCTGTTGATCGGCTCGCCACTGTCATCGTTGCGACCGTGGGCATAGGCCAGCGAGCCTTGGGTGTAGAGCCCTTGTGGTGCGCCGAAGTGGTCCAGGTTCAGCCGTCCCTTGACCTCCGCGCCCTTGATGGTGGCGTGCTTGATGTTGTTGGTCTGGAACGTCAGCTCGCTGTAGCCGGGAGCGACCGCGTCTTCATTGATGAAATCGCGATACTTGTTGTAGAACACCGCCACGTCGAAGGAGCCGGCCTCGAATCGACCGCGCAGGCCGGTTTCGTAGCTTTTGCTTTTTTCCGGCTCCAGGTTCGGGTTGGGTTCGACGTTATAGCCGGTGGTACCGTTCTGGAAGCGACCGTACAGGGCCTTGGCGGACGGGGTGCGGAAACCTTCGGCGTACTGGCCGTACCAGGTGTACTGGTCGGTCAGGGCGTAGGTCAGGCCGAACTTGGGCGAGACGCGGTGCCAGGTCTTGTTCGAGCCATCGATCTGGCCACCGCCTGCGGCGGTGATGGTGTTGATGAATGCCTGGGTGATATGCGGCTTGAGCTCGGTACGGTCGTAGCGCAGGCCGGGCAGGAAGGTCCACTGGTTCCAACTGATCTGGTCCTGGGCGAACAGCGAGTAGGTGTCGATGGTCGGATCGGGGAAATCGCTGGATTTCACCAGGCGATCCAGCGGGCTGTTGCCGCCGACCGCGGTGCAACCCTGGCCGGGTACGGTGCTCACCGCCAGACAAGTGCCACTGCCGCTGCGCGAGCCGGTGACCTTTTGCTGCTTGATGGTGCTGCCGTAGGTCAGCAGGTGATCGGTTTCACCGAGGTTGAAGGCCTTGTCCGCCTGGGCGTCGAGTACCCATTGCTGTTCCTTGTAGACCGTGTCCCGGCTGCGCAGCACACGACGCACGAAGGGGAAGTAGTCTTCCAGGGTGCTTTCATCGGTCTTGGCGGTCTGATAATTCAGGCTCAGCTTGACGTGATCGGCCACGGCGCTGTCCAGACCGAAACTGTTCTCGATGCCAAAGCGTTCGCGGGTGACGGTATCGTTGCCGGTACGCGAACGGTACATGCCCACTCCCGCACCATTGCTGAACGGCCCACCCACGGCGCTGCGCTGGTTGGTGTCGATATCGCTCTTGTAGCGCTCGTAGGTCAGGCCCAGGCGCGAGTCATCGTTGTAGTTCCAGCCCAGCTTGGCCAGCACGTTGGTGGTGCGGTTGGTTTCCGGGTTGGCTTCGGTGCGTTTCAGGCCGGTGCCGCCGGTGTCGCCGTAGGACTCGGTTTCGCGGCCGTTGCGCTGGCTCAGGTGCAGCAGGCCATCGAAGTCGCCGGTACGGCCGGCGACGGTGCCGGAGGTCAGCCAGCTGTTGTCGGCGGAGCTGTAGCCGCTCTTCAGGCGGGCGCCGACGTCCTCGCCGGGCTTGATGATGTCGCTCGGATCGAGGGTGTAATAGCTGACTGCGCCACCGATGGCGTTGCTGCCGTAGAGCACCGACGCCGGGCCGCGAAGGATTTCCACGCGCTTGACGATTTCCGGGTCGACGTAGTTGCGGTGGGTCTGCGCATAGGGGCCATTGAAGAAACTGTCGGGAATCTCGACACCATCGACCTGGGTCAGGATGCGGTCGCCATCGATACCGCGGATGTTGTAGCCGCTGATACCGCCGCCGCGCAGGCCCGCGCCGCTGACGGAAACGCCCGGCTCATAGCGCACCAGTTGCTTGATGGTGTTGACGTTCTGCCGGTCGAGCTGCTGGCGGTCCTGCACAGTCACGGTGCTGGGGACCGAGGACACGTCCTGCTCCTGGCGGGTGGCGCTGATGGTCACCTGTTGCAGATTGAGCGTGGTGCCATTGGCCCGCTTTTCCAGGACGACGTTGTTGTCGCCGAGCTTGCGGTAGCTCAGGTTGGTGCCGGTCAGCAACTGCTCCAGGGCCTTTTCCGGGGGCAACGCACCGTGTACGCCAGGCGATGCCACGCCCTGGCCGAGCTCGGCGGGCAAGCCGACCTGCCAACCGGTCACCGCAGTGAACGCATTCAGCGCCGAAACCAGCGGCTGCTGGGCGATGGCGAAATTGTAGTTGGCGAGGCTGCGCGCCGGTTGCGTGGCGCCGCTGGCCGCCAGTACGGGTGTCGCCTGGGCGCCGGCGAGCAGCATGGCGGCGGTAAGCAGGGACAGGGTGCACTGTTGCAGGCCGCCACTGCGGGCCTTGGAGGTGAAACGAGTGGGCATCGATAGCGCTCCGATCTTCGAAACTTATAGTTGCGATGCGATTCGTTATGAGAATCACTTGCATTGGCTATGACGAGACGAATGATCGAGTGCTATCGAGTAAAAAAACTTTCGGTCAGTTGAGAATGACCAGCGCTGGGTACTCCGAGACCCTTGCGGAAGTGATGTGGGCCAGTGAGCGGAGCACGTCCAGCGGCTTGTCCAGGCGGTAGTTGCCGGTCACGGCGACCTTGTCCAACTGCTCGTTGTTGTTGACGATCCAGCCCGGGTAGTAGCGTCGCAGTTCGTCCAGCACCTGGCCCATCGGGCAATTCTCGAACACCAGGCGGCCCTGGATCCACGCCAGGTCCTTCTGTGCATCGAGTTTTTCCGGAGGCCCGAAACCATGCGGGCCGACCCGCACACTGCTGCCGGCGGACAGGCGCAGGCGGGCACTGTCGTCGCGGGTACGCAGGTCGACATCGCCGCGCTGTACCTGCACCTGCGCCTCACCGTCCAGGTAGCGCACGGCGAAGGCGGTATCCTGTACGCTGGCCTGGACCGGCCCGGCATCGATCTCCAGCGGATGTTCGCGCTGGCCGGATACCTCGAAGAACGCCTCGCCCTTGTACAGTCGGGCCAGGTGTTGCTGGTCGGTGAAACGGCTGGAGAACGCCGAGTTGGTGTTGAGCAGGACCTTCGAGCCGTCTTCCAGTTGCAGGTGCTGGCGCTCGCCGGCCACGGTCAGGTGATCGGCCTGCAGGCGCAGGGGCAGGTTGCCGTAGGTGCCGATGGCGATCAGCAGCACGGCGGCGGTTGCCAGCGGTTTCCAGTGTGGGCGTAGGCGCCGCAGCAGGGACGGTCGCCGGCGGGTGGTTGCCTGCAGCGCCTGGGCGGCGGCGATCACCGCTTGTGCGTTCCAGGCGCCACTGGCCCGGGCATAGGCCTGGGCATGGGCCGGATCGGCGGCAAGCCAGGCGTCGAATTCGGCGCGTTGCCCGGCTGTCGGGCATTCCATCACGATCAGCCAGTCCAGTGCCTGATCCATGGCGTCGTCTGGCAACACTGGCCGAGCGGCTGCGGGAGGTGGCTGGTTGGGGCTGTCCGTCACGGGTGTTCCTCGGCAATCGTTGTCACGGTTTGGTTCGGTGATCCGCCTCCCGTGGGCTGGCGGACCTTTTAGGTCTTGGCGCTGAGGGCAAGCTTAAGGGCGATCCAGGCGTTCGGCCACCCCGACACAGATGGCCATGATCAGCTTCAGGTCCTTCTGCACGGTGCTCAGGGACACTTCGAGGCGTTCGGCGATCTCCTGGTAACTGCAGCCATGCAGGCGGCTGAGAATGAAGATCTGCTGTTGGCGGGCAGTCAGTTGACCCAGGCTCACGCTCAGGCGCTCCAGCAATTGTTCGGCATGGGTGGCATCTTCCGGAGTACTCAAGGGGGCGACGACACTTTCCACCACCTCCAGCGGCACATCCTCCATCAGCGTGCGGGCCTGGATACGCCGTGCACGAAGGTGGTCGAGCGCGAGGTTGCGGGCGGTCTGGAACACGAAGGGTTCAAGATGATCGATGGAGCGTTCGCTCAGGGCACGGGTGACCCGCAGGTAGGTCTCCTGCAGCAGGTCCTCGGCGGTGCTGGGGTTCTGCACCATGCGTTGCAGCGTGCGCAGCAACGTAAGCCGCTGGGTGAGGAAGACCTGGTTGAACTGGGATTGCGTCACGACGGCACCTGACGGGGTTATGCTAATGATAATAATTAGCATTTGACCTTTCGGTCAAGGGCCGGTTTCCCGGTCTTCAGTTTGGAAGAGTCGCTGTCTTGCCCAAGTTGCATGAGCCTGCGTGGCGTGAGGTAGCTGAATATCTGAGTGCTGTTTTCTATACTAAGGATTGGTTTTGAGTATCCAGGTTTTTACCTGTGGAAAGTTTTCGGAGGGAACCGGGTGACGAAGGCGTTACTTATTTTTGAGCGTTTTCGGGGTTCATTCCGACCTTCCGGAGCTGCGGAAGTTCTTTCTTGCTGGCTTGGCTGTGTAAGCCTTTACTTACGTGTTGCGTAAGCGATCGAGGATCAATAGGGCAGCAGATTGCCGAGAAATCTGTTTAATTGATTGAAATATAAGTACTTTTTAAAACTTCCAATGGATCCGAAAACTCTCTGTGTGCTTCTGGATCCACTTGCGGGCGATCTGAAAGTCATTAATATCAGCCCTGTGTCGACGGATAGACACGGCGATCACGGAGGATCGCTGAGAGGAACATCGCAGGATGCGATTCATCAGGATGATGAAAGGGAAAAAAGGGACTAGGGAAAAAATGTGGGCGGGTTACACCGCCCCTTTTTTTTGCCTGCAGAAAAGTGCAGGCCCCGGCCCTGAAATGCAAAAAGGCCCGCAAGGGGCCTTTTTTGGGAACACGCCGGATCTCAGCGTTCGAGATCCTTGATCTTGCCCTTGACGCCATCCCACTCCTCGGCGTCCGGCAGCGAATCCTTCTTCTCGGTGATGTTCGGCCAGATTTCGGCCAGCTCGACGTTCAGCTGAATGAACTCTTGCATTTCCTCCGGGACTTCATCTTCGGAGAAGATGGCCACGGCAGGGCATTCCGGCTCGCACAGTGCGCAATCGATGCACTCATCCGGGTGAATCACCAGGAAGTTCGGGCCTTCGTAAAAGCAGTCCACCGGACAGACTTCTACGCAGTCGGTGTACTTGCACTTGATGCAGTTGTCGGTGACGACGAAGGTCATTTCTAATTCTCTCCTCAGGCGGCGGCGGCGAAAACCCTATCAGGACGGGCTCGCTGGGCTTGGGAACGGCTCTGCGAACCAGGCTAATAGCCCGCAGCTTCCCAAGCCGCGCGAGATTCTAGCAGCTTGCGGCCGTCTGCGTTAGATCCGTGTCTTCAATGTGTAAAGCATTTCCAGCGCACGGCGTGGTGTCAGGTCGTCCAGATCGAGCTTGGCCAGTTCGTCGAGCACCGGGTGCGGCAGGCTGGCGAACAGGTCGCTCTGCTGCGGCACCGCCGGCTTGCCGGGCTTGGCCACCGGCGCCTCGTGGGGCAGGCTGGTGGTCTCCAGGCGGCTCAGGTGTTCGCGGGCACGGCGGATCACGTCGCCGGGTACGCCGGCCAGTTGCGCCACCGCCAGGCCGTAGCTCTGGCTGGCCGGACCGGGCAGCACGTGGTGCAGGAAGACGATCCGTTCGTTGTGCTCGGTAGCATTCAGATGCACGTTGGCCACCAGCGGTTCGCTCTCCGGCAGCACCGTCAGTTCGAAGTAGTGGGTGGCGAACAGCGTATAGGCCCGCAGGTGCGCCAGGCGCTCGGCGGCGGCCCAGGCCAGGGACAGGCCGTCGAAAGTACTGGTGCCGCGACCGACCTCGTCCATCAGCACCAGGCTGCGCTCGGTGGCGTTGTGCAGGATATTGGCGGTTTCGCTCATTTCCACCATGAAGGTCGAACGACCACCGGCCAGGTCGTCGCTGGAGCCGATCCGGGTGAAGATCCGGTCCACCGGCGACAACTCGCAACTGGCGGCAGGCACATAGCTGCCGATGTGGGCCAGCAACACGATCAGGGCGGTCTGGCGCATGTAGGTGGATTTACCGCCCATGTTCGGACCGGTGATCACCAGCATGCGGGTGTTGTCGTCGAGGGCCAGGTCGTTGGCCACGAACGGTGTGGTCAGCACCTGCTCGACCACCGGGTGGCGACCCTGGCTGATGCGCATGCACGGCTCGTCGACGAAACGCGGGCAGTTCAGGTCAAGGTTCAGCGCGCGTTCGGCAAGGTTGCTCAGCACATCCAGTTCGGCCAGCGCGGCAGCGGTGTCCTGCAGCGGTGGCAACTCGCCGATCAGGGTTTCCAGCAGCGCCTCGTAGAGCATCTTCTCCCGTGCCAGGGCGCGGCTCTTGGCCGACAGCGCCTTGTCTTCGAATTCCTTGAGTTCCGGGGTGATGAAGCGCTCGGCGCCCTTGAGGGTCTGGCGCCGGATGTAGTCGGCCGGGGCCGATTCGGCCTGCTTGCTCGGCAGTTCGATGAAGTAGCCGTGCACGCGGTTGTAGCCGACCTTGAGGTTGGCCAGGCCCGTGCGCGCCTTTTCCCGGGCTTCCAGGTCGATCAGGAACTGCCCGGCGTTTTCGCTGAGCGACAGCAACTCGTCCAGCTCGGCATCGTAGCCGGTCTTCAATACGCCGCCGTCGCGGATCACCGCCGGCGGGTTGTCGATAATGGCGCGTTCCAGCAGGATCGCCAGTTCCGGGTAGGTGCGGGCGGTCGCCGCCAGTTGCCTGAGGTGCGGCGCGTCCAGTTCGAGCATCGCGTCCTGTAGTTGCGGCAAGGCGCCGAGGGCATCACGCAGGCGGGCCAGGTCGCGCGGGCGGGCGTTGCGCAGGCCGATCCGGGCGAGGATCCGCTCGATATCGCCGATTTCCTTGAGCTGGGGTTGCAGCCGTTCGAAGCGGTAGCCTTCCAGCAGACAGCCGATGGACACCTGGCGCGCGGTGAGGATCTTCAGGTCGCGCAACGGGCGGTTCAGCCAGCGGGTCAGCAGGCGGCTGCCCATGGCGGTCTGGCAACGGTCGACCACCGACTGCAGGGTATTGTCGCGACCGCCGGCGAGGTTGATGTCCAGCTCCAGGTTGCGGCGGGTGGCGGCGTCGAGCACCACGGTATCGTCCAGCCGCTCATGACGCAGGCTGCGCAGGTGCGGCAGTGCGGTGCGCTGGGTTTCCTTGGCGTAGGCTAGCAGGCAGCCGGCGGCACCGATGGCCAGGGTCAGGGTTTCGCAACCGAAGCCCTTGAGGTCCTGCACGGCGAATTGCTGGCAGAGGCTCTTGTGCGCGGAATCACGTTCGAAATCCCAGGGGGCGCGACGACGGGTACCACGGCGTTTCTCCGCCGGCAGGCCTTGCGGCCAGTCGTCGGGGATCAGCAGTTCCACCGGATTGATCCGCTCCAGCTCGGCCAGCAGGTTTTCCCAGCCCTTGATTTCCAGCACGGTGAAGTTGCCGCTGGTGATGTCCAGCACCGCCAGGCCGAACAGCCGCTCGTCGCCGAGCACGGCGGCGATCAGGTTGTCGCGGCGCTCGTCGAGCAGGGCTTCGTCACTGATGGTGCCGGGGGTGATGATCCGCACCACCTGGCGCTCCACCGGGCCCTTGCTGGTCGCCGGGTCGCCGATCTGTTCGCAGATCACCACCGATTCGCCGAGTTTCACCAGCTTGGCCAGGTAGCCTTCGAGGGAGTGAAACGGAATCCCGCACATCGGAATCGACTGCCCGGCCGACTGGCCGCGGGCGGTCAGGGTGATGTCCAGCAGCTTGGCGGCCTTCTTCGCGTCTTCATAGAAAATCTCGTAGAAGTCGCCCATGCGGTAGAACATCAGCTGATCGGGATGCTGGTTCTTCAGGCGCCAGTATTGCTGCATCATCGGGGTGTGCGAGGACAGGTCGGAAATTGGCTTATTCATCAGTGGGTTAAGTCAAAAATTAAAAGATGAGGCTGTGTGCATTGCGAGTGAATGCCTGTTTCGGGTGCGGCTCTATCCCGTCGATGAAGAATCGTCGAACAACTACCCTTTTGGGACTATGGCACTCCTTGGCGCCCATTTGCCTGCGATGCGCACAAGGTTAACACGGGGTCTTTAGTGTTCGCCAAAGTGGCTTTTTGCCGTTTCCTCTCGGCACAAAGGTGGGAAGTGGCTGGGAGGATGTGATCAGGGAAATTGCCAAGGGAAAACTGGAGCAGCCATTTGGCAATGATTGAAATGAATAGCCCGGCACATGGCCGGGCTTCTGATCATCGCAGGCCAAGGCGGGTGGCTGGCTAAAGCCCGCTAGTCAGGCGCGTTTCGCCTCGGCTTGCATCATTACCAGATTCTGTTGCTTGGTGGCCTCGGTCAATACTTCGCTGTACACGCGTTTTTTCTGATCTGACTTTGCGTTACGGATGAAGTCGGCGAAGGAGCTTTTCGCACCTTTGGCAGGGCCCAGCTTAATCGAAATCATGGATCTGCTCCTCATGATGGTTTGAGCTCGGCTTCCAGATCGGAGCGCGTGTGCTGCTCGGGAATGTGGTAGTCGATCTTGTCGACGCCGGCCTTGTAAAGCCGTCCGGAATTGTCGATATGCTTGATCAGCAGGTCAACATGGATATCACCACCATACTCTAGCTTGAGAGCGTTCACTACGTCACGGGCCTTCTGCTTCCTCCCGCGCTCTGACAAAGCTCCACGCCAGGAGAGGATTTTGGTAGACATACAGAATTTGGACGAATCTTCCTTTGTTCAGTGAGCGTTCTACGTTCCTTCGCGCTACGACTAGATTTGAAAATGTCCCATCAAGAATGAAGGACTGTCGTTGGCTAAGCGCGAGATCCAGAATTTTCTCAACCAAAATCGATACCCCAGCCTGGAAAAGCCAGGAGTTTCCTCCCGAGTAGCAAGAGAATTCGCTACGCAACTCATCAGGATCCACGCGCAGGATTGCGGTATCTGCAAAAAGGTTGACGAGAGCGATTGATGCTTCAGTCTTTCCTGCCCCTGGCGAGCCTGCCATGAAAACTGACACAGGCGCTTCTTCTGCGGGGTACAGATTTTTGTCCGTGCGCCGCCTTGCTATCGACTTCTTGTTCGATCGAGCGAAGCGCATTGCCTCTTCTGATATATCAAGCTCTTCAGCGGTCAACGGCTGTTTGCTTGAGTCTACATCGTATCCCATCAAGGAGAGCTCTTTGGGCCGGTCTCGGGTAAGGCTAGCATGGAGAGGCGAGGTCTCTATAGGTGTGGCTTTTTGATGCAGATATAGCTTTATGCACTGGATATGCAAATTAGCATTTGCTATTCACGCAAAGCCCAATCAATATGCGCGTTATGCAAATACGCAATGTTTCTACCGTCCTCCGAGCGCTGCTCGACCGCCACGGGATCTCCCCCACGGAGCTTCACCGTCGTACCGGCGTGCCCCAATCCACCCTGTCGCGCATACTCAGCGGGAAGATCGTCGATCCTTCGGACAAGCACATTTCGAAGATCGCCGAGTATTTCCAGGTGAGCACCGACCAGTTGCGCGGCCGTGCCGATATCGGCGCCGCCCGCGACCAGGAGCAGGGCCCGCTGCACTCTGAACTCAAGGATATAAGCCTGTGGGACGACGACACCCCCGTCGATGAAGACGAGGTGTCCGTGCCCTTTCTTCGCGAGGTTGAATTGGCTGCTGGATCAGGAAGATTCGTCATCGAGGAAAGCGAGAAGGCCAGCCTGCGCTTCGGCAAGCGCAGCCTGCGCCACAACGGCGTGCAGTTCGACCAGGCCAAGTGCGTGACCGTGCGCGGCAACAGCATGTTGCCGGTACTGCGCGACGGTGCCACGGTCGGGGTCAACGCCGGCAAGAGTGCCATCGGCGATATCGTCGACGGCGATCTCTACGCGATCAACCACAACGGCCAACTGCGGGTGAAGCAGCTCTATCGCCTGCCCACCGGTATCCGCCTGCGCAGCTTCAACCGCGACGAGCACCCGGATGAGGACTACACCTTCCAGGAAATCCAGGAAGAGCAGATCGCCATCCTCGGACACGTCTTCTGGTGGGGCATGTACGCCCGTTAACCCTCTCTGATTCGGAAAAACCCACAGTCATGTGGGTTTTTTTTCGCCTGCAAAAAAGACCAACCCCTTGATCGGCGGGGCCTCCATGCATTCGTGCATTGCTCGCGCAAAAATAAATGCATTTATGCATTGACTGGATATGCATACATGCATATTCTTTGTTCCAAGCCGGCCGGAAAGGCCAGCCAAAGGCAGCGATGCCAGGGGCATGACCTCGAAGCTCTTTAGTCGTACCGCTTCAAAGAACAGGCAGCGATGGATCGGCCTTGATGGTCCAGAGGGTTGGCAACTGACCCGGGTGTGCAGCGTAAAGCACCGTAAGCAGTTATCCGGCGGGCAGGGGCCGCGGTCGGAGGAACAATTTGAATCGATCCGTACCGCGCCAGTAGCGCCGAAGGATCGGGTGTCCGCTTCGCGTATCCCGCGCTCGCCCTGATGGCGTGCGGGGCCGGAGCCGACACCGGCATTACCAAAGGGCCTGGCTCGAGCCGGACCTTTTGGAATGCCCACGGAACCGGGCTCCCACGAGAATCCTTCACCTTGAACTACAAGCCAAACCATTACCGGCCAGCCAATGGCCATTTTCTTCCACAGGAGGCGTGACATGACGAACGAGCAACAAGCGTTGGCGGACATGCCTATCTGGCTGGTCATCGTACTGGCCGTGATCGGCGGAGTGTCCGGCGAGATGTGGCGCGCCGACAAGGAGGGCGCCCGCGGCTGGCCACTGCTGCGGCGGCTGGTACTGCGCTCCGGCGCCTGCATGGTCTGCGGCGTGTCGACCATCATGCTGCTGTACGCCGCCGGCGTGTCGATCTGGACCGCCGGTGCCTTCGGCTGCCTGACCGCCATGGCCGGGGCGGATGTCGCCATCGGTCTCTATGAGCGCTGGGCGGCCAGGCGCATCGGGATCGATGAGCCGGTCGTGCGCAATTCTCAATCGGATCGGCCGTGACGCTGCAACAGGAATCGTATATGTCTTCAAACACTATCGACACGCCCTCGATGCTGTTTAGCACCCTCAGGAACGTGATCAAGGCCGCTTACCCACAACTCAAGGTGGGGACTCGTCGCGAGTTCGATGGCGTGGTGGTACCTGCCTGGGTGCTGATAGGCATCGACGGTGACAGCGCGGGTAGTCGCGCCCACGACGGTCGCCGCGCCCACGAGTTCAGCCTTTCGCTGCAGACAGTCGTGTCCACCCAGGAGATGGATGCGACCTTGTCGGCCTGCAACCTCGCCAGCCAACTGATCGATCTGGTGATCGATAACCGCTGGGGAGCAGCAGGGCAATGCGAGTTGCCGAGCAACATCCAGGGGGTGCCCTCGATCTTCGCCGATGCCGGCCAGGTCTACGGCGGCTGGACCATTTCCTTCAAGCAGATGTTCTATTTCGGCCAGCCCCTGCTGGACGATCCGACCGGTATTCCCAGGTTCGCCCGCAGTTGGGAAGTGACCAACCTGGACGACCCCGATCAATACCTGCCGCTTCCCTAGAGAACCCACAAGGAGCTCATCATGTTCGAGGCGCTGCTACGCCTGCAACTGAGCCCGATCATCGAGCGTCTTGCCGAAATGGAGGCGGAAATCGACGACCTGCATCGCCGGGCCGAGAGTTTCTGCCGTATTGGCGTATGCGCTGCGGTGGACGCGGCGAGCCATACCTGCAAGGTCAGCCACGGCGAGCTGCTGACACCGGCGATCCGTTTCTTCAATCCCAGCGCTGGCGAGCAGAGCGAATCGCGCATCCCCTCGGTGGGCGAGCAATGCCTGCTGCTGAACTACGGCGCCGGCGAGGGTGGTAGCCAGTCGGTGGCGCTGTTTGGCATCAACTGCGATCGCTTCCCCCCGGCTGCGACGACGGCCAACCTGACACGCCGGCTGCACAGGGACGGTACCGAGAGCAGCTACGACGATAGCGCTCATGTCCTGAGCTGGAAAAACGCCGAAGCCACTTTTCGAGGTTCCCGCGAAACCATTGAGTTGGCCCTGGGACCGGCGCGCCTGGCGCTGACACCGCAGTCCATCGAACTGAAGCTGGGCGCGGTGGGCCTGACCCTCGATGCCGCGGGCGTTCACCTGCTCGGCCCGCTGGTGGATCACCAGGGCCGGGTCATCAGCACCGCATAAGGAGCCCGTCTTGATCGGAGTCGACAGAAATAGCGGAGCCACGGTCGACGACTGGCTCCAGTTCGTGCAGCGCGCCACCCGCGCGCTGACCACGCCCCTGGGCACCCGCCAGAAGCGGCCTCTCTACGGCTCGCGGATTCCCGAATTGCTGGGGCAGAACCTGGGCGACGACCTGCTGCTGCTGGCCCAGAGTCATGCGGCACAGGCGTTCTACAACCCGGCCAATGGCATCGGCGATTTCGCTCCGCAGGTGATCGTCGCCAGTCGCCAGGATGCCGGCCTGTTGCTGCGTTTCGCCGGGACCTGGAAGAACCGTCAACAGACATTCGAGGTAGTCACATGAGCATGTTGATCCCTGGGCAGAACCAGTTGGCGGAGCCGGAGATCGTCAACGTCGACGTTTTCGAGGACCTGCTCGCCGAGTTCAAGACCTTTGTCGTCGAGTATGTCGGCGCCCGTTCCCCCGACAGTGCGGCCAAGCTGAAAGTCAGCCTCGAGAATGAAAGCGAGTTGCTGACCATGGCCCTCGAAGCGTTCTGCGTGCGTCTGCAAACCCATGAGCGCAAGTACAACGCCCGTATCAGGCAGATGCTGGCGTGGTGGGCCACCGGCAGCAACCTTGACGCTCGCCTGGCGGACATGGGGCTGGAGCGACAGTTGCTGGATCCGGGCGACCCGACGGCGTTTCCGCCGGTTCCACCGATCCATGAAAGCGATGACGATGCGCGCCTGCGCTACTACCTGGCACCCCATGCGCCGGCCGCAGGGTCGCGCATGCAGTATCGTCGTGAGGTGTTCACGCTGGGTGAGCGGCCCTCGGTCAAGGTACAAAGCACTTCACCGGGCGTCGTGGCGGTCACCTACACCTTCGACCCGGATGGTTACGCCGCTCAGGTCAAGGACGGCAACGGCCGGCGCACGGCGCCTGGCGAGGTGATGGTGACGGTTCTTGCACGCAGTGGCGATGGCACGCCTTCGGCCGATCTGCTTGAGCGGGTACGCAGCCATTTCTCCCGGCCCGATGTAAGACCGGAGACGGATCTCGTGAGTGTCCAGGGCGCCGAGATCAAGGACTACAGGATCCGCGTAGTGGCCAGGATCAACGGTGGACCGGATTCGGGTCTTACCCAGTTGGCGGCCAGCCGTCAGCTCCAGGCCTATGCCGAGGCCTGTCATCGCCTGGAAGGGCGGGTCGAGCCGAGCTGGATCGACTACACCCTGCACAGTGCCGGGGCGATTCAGGTCGAGATTCTCGAGCCGCGCGAGCCCATCGTCACGACGGCCTTTCAGGCGCCCTACTGCACGGGTGTCGAGGTTGAGGTGCTGACGATATGACGCAAGAAAACACCCCCGGCAGCCTGTTGCCTGCGAACAGTTCACCCTTGGAAAAGGCCCTCGACCTGGCTTTCGGCAAACTGCTCGAACGTGTCGTCCCGCCGTTTCCCGAACTGATGAATCCGTTGCAGACCCCAGCCGGGTTCCTGCCCTATCTGGGCGCGGACCGGGGGGTTGGCGAGTGGGATGCGCAGGCCAGCGAAACCGAAAAACGTCTGACGGTTGCGCTCTCCTGGCAGATCCAGCGCCAGGCCGGGGTGCGCCAGGCACTGAGCCATGCCGTGGAATCGCTGGGCTTCACGCCGAACATTTTTGCCTGGTACGAACAGCGGCCCCAGGGCATGCCGTACTCCTTCGATGTGCAGGCGATCATCGGTCGCAGTTGGTCGAGTGGCGATCACAACCGCCTGATCCGCCGCATCAATGCGGCCAAAAGCGAGCGCGACCTGGGGACGATCACCCTCGTGCACGAAACCCGCGGGGATGTGCGGGTCGCCGCTGCCGCCGACAGCCCGCTCAGTATTCATGACGACAGCCTCGAAGGCGCGTTGCCTGACCTGAGGCTGCAGGCATCGTTGGGCGTCGGCAGTGGTACTCACCAGCCGTTCGGCGAGGGTGAGCTTTTCCTCAGTGCGGTCCTGCCCTGAACGGACGGGCAGGCGCAATCGATGGGCCCCGTCGGAGCCCTTTTCACACGACAATTTCAAGGCGCAGCCATGACACAAGACATTACGCGCCTGGTTCGCTTCACCTCAGCCGGCCTGGCTGAAGTGCTGCAGGCAAGAAACCAGGGCTTGAAAGGAAGCATCACCCATATCGGCGCCGGGACCGCGCGCTACGACCCGAACGGCAGCGAGACCACCCTGCGCGACGAACGCCAGCGGGTGGCGATCGTCGACTACGAGGACCTGGGCTCCCGGCAACTCCGGATGGCTGCGCTGTTCGATGGGCCTGAGGAATACGAAATCGGCGAGTTCGGCTTCTACCTCGCCAGCGGGACCTTGCTGGCGGTGTATTCGGTGGCAGGCACCCTGCTGACCTACAAGGCCGCGGCGGCACGTGTGCTGCAGAAGTTCACGCTGGATGTATCCGCTCTTCCACTGAACAGTGTGACTGTAGTTGTCGGATCTGAAAACCTCAACATCTTGATGGTGGAAGAGTTGGCGGCTATTTCTGCTGCAAGTATCGACAGTATGGCGCGACAACTCGGGATCTTGTTTAGAGTTATGAAGCTTGAGGGCCGAGTGGTTTTGCCCTGAAAGTTATTCGATTAATGCAAGGAACTATATTTTGAGTACAGAACAGCAAATTGCCTCGCTGGTAAGCGCGGCGAATAATCTGACCAATACCGTCAATGGAAAAATTGGTGATATCGACAATGCTCTGGTAGCTGCTCGCCAGTCCTATGAACATCAGCTCGATGATCTCAGGAATCGGTTGCCCCGTTTGCTGGCGACCAAGAACTTCATAATGGCGCCGAATGCGGCGGGAACGATGATTGATGGCTGGGGTGTTCACCAGGATATCACGGTAAGCAAATTGCGCAGTATTACAACCTCATCCCAGGCGACAGGGAGGCCTGCTCAGGATGTTGAGTTTCTGCTCAAGGTTCAGGCAGATGTACGTGAGCAGTTCCCCGATTTTGATATCCGTGCATCCGACTACTGGCGGACACCGGCCCATGTCTGGCAAATGAAATGGAGCATCGCTTCCGCTAGTCCCTATCTGGCTTTCCCGTATGCTTCAGACAGCGCAGTGTCTGCCGGTGCCGCTGCTGTCCCGCAGAATTCCTACCTGACGATTGGTGCCTTTGTACGCGTGTCGGAGGGTAGTGTGTCGGGTGCCTGGGCGGTCGGGACAGAAATTGGTAAGTGGCGTTGGTGCTCCTCTATTATCGTTCCTACCAAGATTTTTGGTGTTTATTATCATCTGCATCCTATGCGCACTTCTTCTACTGGCGTTGTGGAAGTCATGCTGGCGGGGGCCTGTACAGGTGTCGTAACTCACCCTGGAGATTGGGGGACGATGTTGGCGATGAGTTCGTAAGATTAAGGAGTTTTCATGAAACCAATTTTTCAAACGCCCTCTCTTCATCCCATTATCAAGTGGGAGTTGATCCGGGCAGCTCGTGATGCTGATCTTGCATCAAGCGATTACGCCTTGATGGCCGATTATCCGTTAGTTGACAGCGAGCGATTGGCATTGACTGCCTATCGCCAACAACTGCGTGATATTCCAGATCAGGGAGACAATCCTGACGATATCGTCTGGCCTGAGAAGCCCGCATTCCTGAAGTAGTACACCACCGCGAAAGCGGTTTTTTTTCGCCTGCACACAGCCCCTGCCCAGGGGCTTTCGTGTTTTTGCGTCTGGAGAAATTCGCAAATGTCCAACCGCCAGAAATACACCGTCATCGTGCCGTTCCCCATCGGGGGCGGGCACTGGTCGAGCGTCGGCCAGGAGCTCGAGCTGCTCGATGTCGAGGCCAGCGCGCTGCGTAGCGCCGGGCGCCTGGAACTGTCCAGCGTCCTGGCCCAGAACACCCACCCGGCCAAGAAGGCCAACACCCGGAAGGTAGAATAACCATGGCTGAGGTTTTGAACTTCGAGCACAACGGCATCACCGTCAATGCCACCGAATCGCCGGAGGCCATGGGTGGCCTGGGCGACAACGTGATCGGTCTGGTCGGTACCGCACCGAATGCCGGCGCCCTGCTGCCGCGCAACACCCCGCTGCGGCTGAACAGCTTCACCAGCCAGGCCCAGCTGGATCCTACCGGCGCGGAGGCCGGCACCCTGTTCCAGGCGGTGTACCAGATCCTGAAAGTGGTCAAGGTACCGGTCTACGTGGTCATCGTCGAAGAGGGCGCGACCTTTGCCGACACCCTGAACAACGTGATCGGCGGTGAAGATCCGGCCACCGGCCGCAAGCTGGGCCTGGCGGCGCTGAGCAGCGTTCCCGAGGACCTGACCATTATCGGCGCGCCGGGCTTCACCGGCTCCAAGGCCGTTGCCGGCGAGTTCGCCGCCTTCGGCAAGCGCATCAAGGCCAGGGTGGTACTCGATGGCAAGGATGCCCCGGTCGCCGACCAGGTGGCCTACAGCAAGGAACTGGGGGGCGCCGACCTGGGTTTCGACCGTTGCCTGCTGGTGCACAACCTGCCGGCCGTCTATTCCAAGGTGGCGAAGAAGAACGTGTTCCTGGCGCCGTCGAGCCTGGCCATTGCCGCACTGGCCAAGGTCAAGCAGTGGGAAAGCCCGGGCAACCAGGTGACCTTCGCCGAGGACGTGTCCCGCGTCGTCGAATACAACATCCTCGATACCTCCACCGAGGGCGATCTGCTCAACCGCTACGGCGTCAGCTACTACGCCCGCACCGTGCTCGGCGGCTTTTCCCTGCTGGGCAACCGTTCGGTCACCGGCAAGTTCATCAGCTACGTCGGCCTGGAGGATGCCATCAGCCGCAAGCTGGTCAAGGCCGGCCAGAAGGCCATGGCGCGCAACCTCACCAAGTCCTTCATGGAACAGGAGGTCAAGCGCATCAACGACTGGCTGCAGACCCTGGTGGCCGACGAGACCATCCCGGGTGGCAACGTCTACCTGCATCCCGAGCTGAACAGCGTCGAGAAGTACAAGAACGGCACCTGGTTCGTGGTCATCGACTACGGCCGCTATGCCCCCAACGAGCACATGGTTTACCAGCTCAACGCCCGCGATGAAATCATCGAACAGTTCCTGGAGGACGTTCTCTAATGTTTACCAACCGCGTAAGACAGGCCATTGCGGCCACCCTCCAAGGCCTGCCGCTGTCGGCCACGGTGGAGACGTTTACCCCACCGAAGATCGAATTCGAGATGGAGACGATGCAAGGTGGGCGCTTCATCGGCGAGGAAATGGCCAAGAGTGGCAAGCCGCTGACCGCCAAGCTGGAGTTGCAGGGCGCTGGTCCGGAACTGATGCTGGCCCTGGGCGTGACCGTGGGCGACGACATCCTGCTCAATGTCCGCGAGGCGGGCCAGGACCAGGATGGCAACACCTACTTCATCTACCACACCGTCGGCGGCCGGCTGAAATCCCTTGAGGAAGGCACGCTGAAAATGGGCGAAAAGCCCAAGACCACCCTCGAGTTCTCCTGCCGTACCTACAACCGCCTGGAAAACGGCGTGTCGGTGATCGATGTCGACGTGCGTACGCAGAAGTTCGTGCTCAACGGCGTGGACATCCTCGGTAGCGCACGCCGTGCCGTGCTGATGCCTTGAGCCGCGTTTCGCCGCTTCCTGTTGGCCGTCCCGACGCATTCCATGGCGTCGCTGGCGGCCCCATCCGTCATCAAGGAGTTCACTACATGTCCTGGCTGCCCCCCAAGCATCGCCTGCTTTCGCCAATCAACGCCGATGACGGCTCGCAGATCGCAGAGATCCAGCTCAAGCCGCTGTTCTACGCCGCGCAAAAGGAGGCCCTGGCCCGTGCCGGCGAGGATGAGGACGATCAGTTCTTCGAACTGGCCAAGCTCGCCACCGGCCTCTCGGACAAGCTGCTCGACCAGCTCAAGCGTCCGGACTACGTGAGCATCGCCCAGTACGTTCACGACATGTCGACCCGCCCGACCCGCCATTTCCTGGAGCAGGCTGGCGAGGCTGCGCACGAGCCGGATCCGGACCAGGTGCAGCTGCTGCAACCGCTGGACCTGGGCGGACGCAGTGTCACTTCGCTGAGCCTGGAAATGCCCGTGCTGCGGGCCACCAAGGTGATGAAGACGCTGAAGACGGCCAAGGAACGGGCCGAGTTCATCACTGCCCATTGTACCGGGCTGATGATTCCCGACCTGGCTCATCTCACCGTACCTGACTGGACCCAGTTGCAGGTGCGTATCGACGATTTTTTAAACAAACCGGCGGCCTTCTTTCTGAGCGCGACATCGAACTGATCCTCGACATCGTGCCGCTCGTCTACCTGGCGAGCGAGGCGGAGATCCTCGAGTGGGACGCTGCGAAGGCGCTACGCCGCTACGACATAGCGGTGGCACGCCTGGGGTTGAAAGAGGAGTAGCGCCGGATGGCACAAGATAGCATTTCCTGGCGACCCACCGCGGTCAGCGAAGGCTGGGCCGCACTCGATCTGTCACTGGGCAGCCAGATTGCCCTGTTGACCGTCGAACAGCGACAGTTGCGCACGGCGATCGAATCGCTGAACAGCTCGCTGGCCGCCTCGCGCACGCTGTCGGCGCCGGCCGCCGAAACCGGCAAGCCGGCCTCGGGCGATGAACGCAAGCCGCCCCCACTGCTCCAGTCGGCCGTCGCGCTGGACACGGCGATGGCTGACCTGGCCGTGGTGATGAAGCTTGAGCGCAGCGAGCGCGAGGCTCTGTCACAGGCCAATCTGAAGATGGCCAGCGAGCGCCCCTTGGCTGCCAGGGGCATCAGCGCTGCGGACCTGGCCAGGGTGGAGAGGGGCGCGGTCACGGCAGGCATCGGCAGGGAGTTGAGCGGCTCCGGCGAGCGGCGCGATGCCGTGCTGGGCTTTACCCGCGATGCCGCGCTCATGGCGTCGGCCTTTCGGATCGACGCCGAACAGTCGGCAGAACTCATGGCCGGCTGGCGTACCGAACTGAAACTCGATCAGGCCCAGGTGCGCGATCTGGCGGATGCCTCCAGTCTGCTGGCGCAGAAGTTCGGGGTGATGCCCACGGATATCGGCGCGGTCGTTCGGCAGGCGGGCACCACTCCTGCCGAGGCAGGGCTTTCGCCGGAGCAGACGGCGGCGTTTTCTGCCGTGCTGTTGCAGGCCGGCATGAACAAGGACCAGGCGAGCGGCAGCTTGAAGACCTTCAGCACTGCCCTGGGTACACAGGCTTCCTCGCAACAGCAGGCGGCGTTTGCCGAACTCCGGTTGGATCGCAACGAGTTGTCCCTGGCGATGAAGCAGGATGCACCGGCCGCGATGGTTTCTCTGCTGGAGGCCTTGGGCAAGGCGCCTGCCGACCGGCAGGCCGGTCTGGCCAAGAGCCTGTTCGGCAATGACGAGGCGCTGCTGGCCCTGCAGAAGGATCCGGCACCGCTGAAGACGGCTCTTGCCGAGGTTGCCGACAAGGGGCGTTATGCGAGTTCCGTGCTGGGGGACAAAAGCGCCCTGAACCAGGCGGCGGAAAATGGCAGTGATTCCCTGTCGGGCAACTGGAACCGGTTTTCGGCCAGCCTGAGTCGATTTTCGACGACGCTGGGCAATGCCTTTGCGCCTGTGGTCGAAGGGCTGTTGGTGCCGTTGGGTGAGCTGATCGACGGCTTGAGTGGCCTGGCCGAAAGCATGCCCAAACTGGCGGTGGCGGCTACCACCAGCGTCGTTGCGTTGACGGCAGTGGGGCTCAAGGCCCTGGCAGGGGGCATGCTCGCCAATGGCCTGGAGACCGCGGCGGCGGCGATCAATCGGCGTATCGCCGAAAAGCTGGGGCCCGAGAGCACCGACAAGGCTGATTCGTCCGGGCAACCCGCTCGCCGCAGGAACCCGCGAAATCGCCGAGGCAAGCGCGGTCCCAGGGTCCGCAATGCCAGGATCCGAGCGCCGAAGAAGCCTCGCAACACATCTCGGGACAAACCCGATATCAAGGTCCGGAAAAAGCCGCAGTCCGAGCGGAAGGTCGCCTCGTCGGTGCCGGAGGCACGGGGCAAGTCGGCTCGCCCAGCCAGAGGTACTGCCCTGACGCTGGGCTTCGCCGGGGTGCGTCCGATGAACACACTCGCCTCGACCACGGGTGAACGCCTCATGGCCGGAACACGCGCCTTGCGTGGCCGCCTGCCGGGGCCCCTGAGAGTGATGGACGCCGGCATGCAGGTATTCGACGCGGTACGCGAAGGTGATACCCGATCCATGCTCAGCGGCCTCGGCGTGGCCGGCGGTGGCTGGGCGGGTGCCTCCGCCGGGGCTTCGGCGGGTGCTGCTCTCGGCACGCTGATTTTTCCGGGTGTCGGTACAGCCGTTGGCGGTGCCTTGGGCGGCGTGCTTGGCGGTATTGCCGGCAGCGATATCGGCTCATGGCTGGGCGACAAGTTGGGCAACAGAATCAGTGGCTCTGGCAACCGTCTGCCCGATCCGGGTGCGGTCGGCAGCGAGCTGACCGCCAAGCCCGCGGACAACCGCCAGGTCACCTTCGCCCCGGTGATCCAGATCAACGGCCTGGACCAGGCCACTGCCCGACAACTGGCCGATACCGTGATGCAGCAGATGCAGGCGCAATTCGTCCCGATGATGATGGCCGATCCCCTTGCCGCACGGCGCGGTACGGCCCTGACCGATGGAGGTGACTGATGCGACAGCAAATGGCGTTGGGCGATTTCATTTTCGGCCTGTCCCGGGATTTCGCCTACAGCTCGCTGATCCGCAAGACCGCCGGCGGCTGGGTCGAACTGAACATCCTGCAGAGCAAACCGAAGTCCAGCCAGACCGGTCCCGGTTTGGAGAGCCTGACCATCGGCGGCAAGGCCATGGGCGCTGCCGGCATGGAACGGCTCGACCAGTTGCGTGCCCTGCAGGCCCGTGCCGTGCCCCTGCCGCTGGTCGATGGGATCGGCCGCAACTGGGGTCTGTGGCGAATCGACAATGTATCGGAGACCCAGGGCCTGATCATCGATGACGGCACCGCGATGATCGTCGACTGGACGGTGGAACTGAAGGAGTTCGTCAATGCGTAGGGTACGAAGCGTCGCCGGTGATTCGGTGAACCTGTTGCTGTACCGCGAGCAGGGGCGTTGTGACGATGTGATGGAAGAGGCGCTCTGGCGCCTCAATCCGCGACTTGCCGAATATGGCGCGGTATTGCCGGCCGGTGTCTGGGTGACCCTGCCCGAGGTCGAGGCGCGGAACCTGATTGCCGCGCCCGTGTCGGCCTGGGATTGAGGAGGACGTCATGAGCCTGGGATTTACCCCTGAGGTACAGCTGTATGGCGCCAATGCCGCGCGGCTCAACGAACGCCTGATCGACTGGGAATACACCGATGCCGCGGGTATCGAATCCGACCAGCTCAAGCTGACACTGGATATCGAAGGCCTGTCGGGGCTGCCCAGCTTCGGTGCAAGGGTGGGGCTGCGCATCGGCTACCGGGAGTCCGGGCTGGTCGACAAGGGTGAGTTCATCGTCACCCGGCGTACACCGATGCTGTTCCCCCTGCGTCTGACCCTGCTGGCTACCGCGGCACCGTTCAAGGTGAACGATGAAACCGGCTTCAGGGTCCGCCGCAGCGTCAGCCATGGCCCGACCACCCTGGGTGCGCTGTTTCGGCAACTGACCTCCCGGCATGGCTTTTCGCCGAGGGTGGCGCCGGAGCTGGATGCCATCCGCATCACTCACCTGGACCAGTCCAATGAGACCGACATGGGCTTTCTCACGCGGATTGCCCGTCGCTTCGATGCGGTCACCAAACCGGTCAACGAGCTGTACGTGCTGGCCCGGCGTGGCCAGGTCAAGTCGCTGTCCGGCAAGCAGTTGCAAGACGTGCGCCTGTCGGTGACTCGCGACAATCGTCCGGGCGATCCGGCCTTTGTCGCCGCCACCCTGGACGACAGCAGCCGTGGCAAGTACCAGGGCTGCCAGACCACCTGGTGGGACGCGGCAGCCGGGCGCGAACGTGTGGTCGAGACCGGTGTGAAACCCTTCAAGAAACTTCGCCAGCGCTACCCCTCCGAGGACGAGGCGCGAGCTGCCGGTGAAGGCGAGGTGCGGCGCATGGAGCGCGAAGCCCTGAAGCTGCGTATCGACTGCCCGGGAAATCCGGCGTTGGCGGCCGAAGGCCTGGTCCTGCTGGACAGCAGTTGGCCGGATTTCATGCAGGGTCGCTGGTCCATCGACAAGGTGACGGCCAGCGGCAACCGCGCCAACAGTTACCGCTGCAGCATTTGCGCCAGTTGCCTGGACCGCTAGCGAGTTCGGCTCCCGCCGCCCGATAGTCGGACTGGGCCCTGCATCATTCGCCCGGCCTGTGCCGGGTCTTTCCAGACGAATTGGAAACTCCCCATGAACATTACCCCGATCATCACGCAACTGCGTGCTGAATGCCCCAGCCTTGCCCAGCACATTTCCACCGGCCTCGACCTGGACCTGCTGCAAGGCGATACCACGCTGCCGACCCCGTCGGCCTTCATCACCCTTCGTTGCGACCTGGCCGCCGAGAACACCGCACAGAACGTTTCCCGGCAGACCCTTCGCGACCGCCTGGAACTGACCCTGGTGCTCGACGCCAGCAATGGTCAGGCGCCTTTCGATCGACTCCACGCCCTGCGCGCCGAACTGTGGCGCGCGCTGGTGGGGTTCAAACCCGACACCTTCTACACGCCCCTCCAATACGGCGGCGGCCGGCTGGTGTCGATCAACGCCACTCGCTTGCTTTATCGCCTGCGTTTCTTCGCCGAGTTCCAACTGGGGCGCAACCACGCCACCGACCCGGCGGAAACCTGGCATGAGCGTGAACTGGACGGCTTGCCGTCCTTTACCGGGGTGACGGTACGGGTCGATGCCATCGACCCCGCCGACCCCAATCTGCACCGCCCAGGCCCCGACGGGCGCCTGGAGCTGGCCTTTTCAGGGAACGTAAAACCATGACTCAACGCATCACCGTAGTACCGGCCGCCGGCCGTGCCGTACCGGACCCGGAGGCGGGCGACCTGCTGCCGGCCGCCGGTCGCGAAGTGGCCGACAGCGCCTGGTGGCGCCGCCGCCAGGCCGATGGCGATATCACCCTTTCCGCCGTGCAAGCGGCACAACCACAGGAAGCCCAGTAATGGCTATCGGATTCAGCAACATCCCCGCGGACCTGCGTGTTCCGCTGTTCTATGCCGAAATGGACAACTCGGCGGCCAATAGCGCGTCGTCGACCCTGCGTCGACTGATCGTCGCTCAGGTCAATGACAACGCCACCAGCCCGGAAATCGGCAGCCTGGTACTGGTCTCCAGCGTCGCCCTGGCAAAAAGCATCGGCGGTCAAGGCTCGATGCTCGCCGCCATGTACGACACCTGGCGCAAGGCCGACCCGGTCGGCGAGATCTGGTGCCTGCCAGTGCGCAACACCACCGGCGCGATCGCCAAGGCTGACCTGAAACTCACCGGCTCCGCCACCGAAAGCGGCGTGCTCAACCTGTATGTCGGCGGTGTCCGCGTGCAGGCCGCGGTGGTCAGCGGCCAGACCGCCGCCCAGGTCGCCACCACCCTGGCGCTGCAGGTGAATGCCGCCGCCGACCTGCCGGTCAGCGCCGTGGCCACTGATGGCACCGTCACCCTGAGCTGCAAGTGGACCGGTGACAGCGGCAACGACATCAGCCTGCAGTTCAACCGCCTGGGCAAGAGCAACGGCGAGGAAACCCCGGCCGGCCTGACCATCGTCAGCGCGAAGATGGCCGGTGGCGCTGGCGTGCCGGACCAGGTCGCGGCCCTCGCGGCCCTGGGCGACGAGCCGTTCGAGTTCATCTGCCAGCCCTGGTCCGACGCGGCTTCGCTGAACGCCTGGCAGGCGGCGATGGATGACAGCGTCGGTCGTTGGTCGTGGTCCAAGCAGCTGTTCGGCCATGTCTACACCGCCAAGCGTGGCACCGTCGGCACCCTGGTCGCCGCCGGCCAGGCGCGCAACGACCAGCACGTCACCGTGCTGGCGATGGAGCAGGGCGTACCGCAACCGGTGTGGGTCCAGGCCGCCGCACTGGCTGCACGGACCTCGGTGTTCATCTCGGCCGACGCCAGCCGTCCGACCCAGAGCGGCAGCCTGCCGGGTATCGATCCGGCCGCAGCCAGCGAGCGCTTCACCCTGACCGAGCGCCAGTCGCTGCTCAGCTACGGCATTGCCACCGCCTACTACGAAGGCGGCTACGTGCGCATCCAGCGGGCGATCACCACCTACCAGAAGAACGCCTACGGCCAGGCGGACAACTCCTATCTGGACAGCGAGACCATGCACCAGTCGGCCTACATCGTGCGCCGCCTGCAAAGCGTGATCACCAGCAAGTATGGCCGCCACAAGCTGGCTGCCGATGGCACCCGCTTCGGCGCCGGCCAGCCGATCGTCACCCCGAGCACCATTCGCGGTGAACTGATCGCCCAGTACGCCAAGCTCGAACTGGAAGGCCATGTGGAAAACGCCGAGCTGTTCGCCGAGCACCTGATCGTCGAGCGCGACAGCCAGGATCCGAGCCGGGTCAACGTGCTGTTCCCGCCTGACTACGTCAACGGCCTGCGCGTGTTCGCGCTGCTCAACCAGTTCCGCCTGCAGTACGACGCGGCGGCCTGAGCCGCGTCCTCTTCACGGTTTCATTCCAGCCCGCCTTGAGCGGGCTTATTTTTTGGAGATACATCATGGGTCAACTGATTGCGGGCACCTGCTACGTCAAAGTGGACGGCGCTCAACTGACCATCAACGGCGGCTGCGAAGCCCCGCTGATGGCCGTCAAGCGGGAAACGGTGGTACCGGGTTTCTACAAGGAAACCGACATCGCTCCCTCCTTCAAGGTCACCGCGCTGCACACTGCGGACTTTCCGCTCAAGCAACTGATCGCCGGTTCCGACATGACCGTCACCTGCGAGTTCAGCAACGGCAAGGTCTATGTCCTGGCCGGTGCCTACCTGGTCGAGGAGCCGGTCATCAAGGGTGATGACGCGGCCATCGAGCTGAAATTCGAAGGCATCAAGGGGACCTGGCAATGAGCGAGCCGATGAAGCTGCAGGTGCCCATCGAAGCCCACGGCGCGACCCTCGACGAACTCACCCTGCGCCGTCCGACGGTGCAGGAAGTGCGGGCGATCAAGGCGCTGCCGTACAAGATCGACAAGAGCGAAGAAGTCAGCCTCGACATGGATGTCGCGGCCAAGTACATCGCGGTCTGCGCCGGTATCCCGCCGTCGTCGGTCAACCAGCTGGACCTGTCCGACCTCAACACCTTGAGCTGGGCGGTGGCCGGTTTTTTCATGAGTGCGGCATCGCAGCCATCGGCGAACTGATTGCGGTCGCCTATGACCTGGCCTGGTTCTGGAAGGTTGACCCCGAACAGATGATGGCAAGGCCCTTGGATGTGCTCCGGGAGTCCCTGGAGCACGCGCAACGGATCAATGCGATGCAGCAGGTGGAGTGATGGCTACGACAATCAACAACACCCAGCAAAATGTGCTGCGGGTGCTGAATACCCAGACCCTCGTCAACATGGCTGTGGTCATCAACGGTGTCCAGAAAATGGAGACCGAAATGGCCAAGGTCACCACGAAGGTCGAGACATTCAAGAAACGCCTGGAGGACAGCGGCCTGGGCACGCTGGACATTTCCGCCGTATTCAAGGGCGGAGGGCTAGCAGCCCCCTTTGTGGCTGGTGTTCAGGCCGCCATTGAGGAAGAAAACAAACTGACCACGGCGCGCAAGCAGGCCGAGAGCACTGGGGCCAAGGAGCGCGCGCTGGGGAATACCGCACAGAATCTGGCGAACTTGGATGACGCCCTCGACAGTGTTTCCGTCAAGTTCGGTCAGGCGTTGTTGCCGGCGGTCAATACGGTGGTCACCGCGCTGGTGCCGTTGGTCAACCGGGTTGCCGAGTTCGTGGCGGCGAACCCGAACCTTGTCCAGGGACTGGCTGCAGGAGCCCTGGCGTTTACGGCCCTACGGGGCGCGGTGACGGGCGTAATGGCGGCAATGGAGTTGGCCAAGGTCGCCATGCTGGCCTCGCCGATTGGCCTGGTTGCCTTGGGCATTGCTGCGGCGGCTGCACTGATCGTTGCTTACTGGGAGCCGATTTCAGGCTTTTTCGGTCGGCTGTGGGAGGGCATCAAGAGTGCTGCTGCGACCGTCATGTCGATCCTGCCCAAGGTGCTCGCCTGGTCGCCGATGCCGCTGCTTACCGCAGGATGGGGAGCGATCAGCGATTTTTTCACCGGGCTCTGGGATTCGCTCAAGGGCCCTGCAACCACTGTGGTCGACTTTTTCGAGACGCTGTTTTCCTGGAGCCCACTGGGCATCGTCATCGCCAACTGGGAGCCGCTGACGGGGCTGTTCGATTCGATCTGGCGATTACTCAAGGCGTTGGCGGTTCCGGTGAGGGATTTTCTGAAGACACTGTTCGACTGGTCGCCGCTGGGCATGGTCGTCAACAACTGGGGACCGATCAGTGGATTTTTCGATGGCCTCTGGACAGCGCTCGTGGCGGCCGTCGCTCCGGTGCCGGGTGTTCTGAAGACACTATTCGACTGGTCTCCCATAGGCCTGATCATCGCCAACTGGCAACCGCTCACTGAGACGTTTGCGACCTTGTGGAATGTGCTGCGTAGTCTGGCGGAACCGGTGGTCGCATTTCTCCAGGGGATGTTCGAGTGGTCGCCACTGGGGCTGATCATCAAGAACTGGGAGCCGATCGTTGGCTGGTTCGGTGAGTTGTGGAACCGCCTGCAGAATTTTATCGCGCCAATACGGGAGCTGTTCAGTGGCGGCTTTGGTGGCTTTATCGCCCAGGTCACCGGTGAAGTCGACAGCCTGGCGCAGCAGCAGGAGGTGCGCAACGCCCAGGCCGGTTCCGGTCTGATTCAGAGTTCAGGTTCCCTCATTCAGCAAGCCGCCACCAATAACCGTACTCAACTCGAAGGCGGCCTGACCGTGCGTTTCGAAAACGCACCGCAGGGCCTGCGCGTCGACCAACCCCAGACCAACCAGCCGGGCCTGAGTCTGACGCCTGCCGTCGGCTATCGCTCGCTTTCCTTCGGAGGTGCCTATGGCGACTAACTGGCGTGATCGCCTGTTGCCGGCGTCGTTTCGCGGCGTGCCGTTCTGGGTCGACCAGGCGAAAACCCCGGTCGGCCAGAAAGGCCAGTTGCATGAATATCCCCAGCGCGACCAGCCGTTTTTCGAACGGCTTGGTCAGCAGGCGAAAATCCATGACCTGACCGCCTTCATCGTCGGTGCCGATTGCCTGGAGCAGCGTGACAACCTGCTCAAGGCATTGGAGGAGGGCAGCGGCGAGCTGGTCCATCCATGGCTGGGACGGATGCAGGTCAAGGTTGGCGAATGCGACATGACCCAGACCCGCCAGGATGGTGGACTGGTGACCTTCAACCTGAAGTTCTACCCGGACGAGCCGTTGCAGTTTCCCAAGCCGGTGGTCGACACCCAGGAGCAACTGCAGGTGGCGTCGAGCAAACTGCTCGACGCCTCGGTGGGCCGTTTCGACGAGGCGATGAAGCTGGTCAACCAGGCCCGGGTCGGCGTAGAGAACCTGCGCAAGGGCATTACCCAGGCGTATCAGGTGATCGAACAGCAGTTGCAGCCGCTGATCGAGACCTACGCGAATGTCTACGCGCTGGTCCGTACGGTCAAGGAGTTTCCTCACCAGGTCAGCGCGGCGGTCAAGGGCGTACTCGGCGAGGTCAAGGCCGAGTTCAACGACCTGGTCGGCGAGGTCCGTGGGCTGGTCGGTGAAGTCCGTGGATTGAAGGACTTCGCCGTCCAGGGTTATCACGGGATGCTGGCCGACCTGTCGAAACAGGTCGAGGACGCCAAGTCCCTCGACGCTTCGCAACTGGCGATTGGCAAGGACACCGCCGCGGCCTCGCAGGCCACGGTGAACCTGATCCAGGATGCCCTGCTGGTGCAGATCGCCCAGTTGGTGTCGGTGATACCCGCGGCGACCCAGGCGGTGAAACTGGCCGTTACCCCGTCGCTGGCGCAACAGGCCCAGCAGCCGGTGCAACGCGCCGATGTGCCGGTGGTCGATGACGTGTTGGCGCTGCGCGACAGCCTCAACGAGGCGATCTGGCAGGCGGCGCTCAAGGCCGATTCGGTGCATTACCAGGCACTCAATACCGTGCGCCAGGCGCTGGTGCAGCATCTCAACGCGGTGGCCTCCAACGGTGTGCGACTGATTGATCTGGTGCCCAAGAGCAACCTGCCGGCGCTGGTGGTGGCCTACAGGAACTTCGGCGATGCCACGCGGGTCGGGGAAGTGGTGCAGCGCAACCGCATTGCCCATCCCGGTTTCATCCCGCCGGCGCCCCTGCAGATCTCCCGGGAGTAAGCCATGAACGACATCGACAACGCCGTCGTCCTGCTGGTCGACGGCCTGAGCTACGAGGGCTGGAAGGCCATCGAAATCAGTGCCGATCTCGAGCGCCAGTTCCGCACCTTCAAGCTGGGCATTACCTGGCAATGGCCGGGGCAGACCCTGGCTGTGCCGATCAAGGCCGGGGCCCGCTGCCAGGTGCTAATCGGCTGCGACCTGGTGCTCACCGGGCATGTCTACCAGGCGCCCATCAGCTATGACGGCAAGCAGATCAGCCTGACCATCGAGGGCAGTTCGCTGACCCGCGACCTGGTGGACTGCGCGGCCATCAACCAGCCGAGTCAATGGCGCCAGCAGGGCCTGCTGACGATCGTCGAGGCGCTCGCCAAACCCTACAAGGTCAACGTGCGCAGCGAGATCCCGGAGACCACCCGGCTGCAGACCCACAGCATCGTGCCGGGGGAAACGGTGTTCAAGTCCATCGACCGCCTGCTGACCCTGTATCGGGTGTTCTCCACCGATGACGCGAGCGGCAACCTGGTGCTGGCCAAGTCTGGCAGTGCCGGGCGCGCCAGCGATGTGCTGGAACTGGGCAGAAACATTCTCTCGGCCAGTACCGCGAGGGATTTCAGCGCGGTGTTCTCCGAGTACCGGGTGATCGGCCAGCACAAGGGCAGCGACCAGAAGAGCGGCAGTGCGGTGAGTGAAGTCAGCGGCGTGTCCAGCGAGAGCAATCCGCAGCGCAGGCGCGTCACGGTGATCAGCGAAAGCGTCCAGCTCACCCCGGAGCTGGCCCAGCAACGGGCCGACTGGGAACGGGCCACCCGTGCCGGCAAGGCCCTGGCCACCACCTACACCGTGCAGGGCTGGCGACAGTCCAACGGTGACCTGTGGCGGCACAACCTGCTGGTGCGGGTAAAGGACCCGGTGCTCGACGTCGACCAGGACATGCTGATCTCCAAGATCACCTACTCGCTGTCCGGGCAGGGCTCGCTCACCACCCTGGAAGTGGCACCGCCGGAAGTCTTCGAGGCGACGCCGACGAAGGCCCGGAGCAAGGCCAGGTAACCCCCCTCTTCGCGGCGCCTCTTTCGCGGATAAATCCTGCTCCCACAGTGTTCCGGCATTCACATCCCTTGTGACAACCGCTGAACCTTGTGGGAGCCGGATTTATCCGCGAAAGGTGCCCCTCTGACACACCGCTCGCCCAAGGAACCCCTCATGAGCCTACTGACCCGCCTGCTGGCGCGCGGCACCGTCGTGCTCGCCAACTCGGCCAACAAACTGCAATCGCTGCAAATGCGCCTGACCGCCGGTGAAGTGAACGACGACATGGAACACTTCGAACCCTACGGTTTCACCAGCAACCCGCTGGCTGGCGCCGAAGGCATCGCCACTTTCCTCGGCGGCGACCGTTCCCATGGCATCGTGCTGGTGGTCGCCGACCGCCGCTACCGCCTGCAGAACCTCGCCCCCGGCGAAATCGCCCTCTACACCGACGAAGGCGACCGGATCCACTTCAAGCGCGGCCGGATCATCGATATCCAGACCGGCACCCTGAACATCCGCGCCAGTACCGCCATTCACCTCGACAGCCCGACCCTGACCCAGACCGGCAGGATCGTCTCCCAGGGCGACCAGGTCGCCGGCGGCATCAGCCAGATACAGCACGTGCACGGTGGCATCCAGCCAGGCAACGGCCAGACCGGCGTACCGGCGGGAGGTGCGTGATGTTCGTGTCCAACGACCTCAAGGCGGCGCTGACCCGCTCGGTGCTGATCAGCCTGTTCACCTGGCGCCGGGCCAACAGCGACGACCCGATCGACGACGATGAGCGCTACGGCTGGTGGGGCGACAGTTTCCCCATGGTCGCCAACGACCGCATCGGCTCGCGGTTGTGGCTGCTGCGGCGGGTCAAGCTGACCGCGCAGACCCGGCTCGATGCCGAGTTCTATGCCCGTGAAGCCTTGCAATGGCTGATCGACGACGGCCATTGCAGCGCCATCGAGATTCAAACCGAACGGCTCGACGCCCAGCGGCTGAACCTGCGCACGGTTCTGACCCTGGCCAACGGCGAGCGCCTGGATATCAACCCGAACCACAGTTGGCAGGTGACTTATGCCGTTTGAAACCCCTTCGCTGCCGGTGCTGATCAACCGCACCCAAAGCGACCTGGCCAGCGATGCGCTGCGCCAGTCCGATGCCCAGGTCCTGGCCCGCACCCTCAGCGGCGCGGCCTTCGGCCTGTATGGATACCTCGACTGGATTGCCGCGCAGATCCTGCCCGACACCGCCGATGAATCCACCCTGGAGCGCATTGCCGCGCTTCGTCTGCACCAACCGCGCAAGGCCGCCCAGGCGGCCACCGGCAGCGTGAGTTTTACCGCTGCCGCCGGTGCCGTGCTGGACGTCGACACCCTGCTGCAGAGCAACGACGGCCGCAGCTACAAGGTGACCCAGGGAGGCACCACCCGCGCCGGTAGCAATACCGCGCAGATCCAGGCGCTGGATGCCGGCAGCCTGGGCAATGCCGACGCCGGCCTGACGCTGTTTCCGGTCCAGCCGGTGCAGGGCATCGGCAACACCTTCACCGTGCTCGCCCCCGGCCTGAGCGGCGGGGTGGCGGCGGAAAGCCTCGAGTCCCTGCGTTCGCGGGTGATTCGTTCCTATCGGATCATTCCCCATGGCGGGGCGGCTTCCGACTACGAGACCTGGGCGCTTGAGTGTCCGGGGATCACCCGGGCCTGGTGCCGCGGCAACTACCTCGGGCCTGGCACCGTCGGCCTGTTCGTCATGCGTGACGACGACCCGGTACCGATTCCCGATGCCACGCAACTGGCGGTGGTTCAGGCCTACATCGAGCCACTGCGTCCGGTGACCGCCGAGTTGCATGTGTTGGCGCCGGTGCAGGTGCCGGTGACCTACACCCTGCGCCTGGTGCCGGATACCAGCGCGACCCGTGCCGCGGTGGAAGCGCAGTTGCGCGACCTGCACAAGCGTGAGGGCGGTCTCGGCGAGACCCTGTTGCTGACCCATATCGCCGAATCGATCAGCAGCGCCACGGGCGAGAACGACCACTTGCTGGTCAGCCCGTCCGCCGATGTGCCAGCAGCCACCAACCAGTTGCTGACCTTCGGAGGCTGCGTATGGCTGGAATAAGAACTGCCGCGCAATACCAGGAGCAACTGCGCAGCCTGCTGCCGGCCGGTCCCGCCTGGGACCCGGAGCTGGTTCCGGAGATCCAGCAGGTGCTGCTGGGCATCGCCCAGGAGCTGGCCCGGGTCGATGCCCGGGCGGTGGACCTGCTCAACGAAGTGGACCCGGTGACCGTCAGCGAACTGGTGCCGGACTGGGAGCGGGTGATGAACCTGCCCGACCCGTGCCTGGGGCCCAAGCCGCTGTTCGACGACCGCCGCCTGGCGGTACGTCGGCGCCTGCTGGCGGTGGGCGACCAGAGCATCGGCTACTTCCTGGATATCGCCCGCAGCCAGGGCTACCCCAACGCCACCATCACCGAACAGCAGACCCCGCGCATGGGCCGCGCCCGCTTCGGCCGGGCGCGGTTCGGCACCTGGCAGGCGCAGTTCATGTGGACGCTCAACACCGGCGGCCGCCTGCTCATGGGCCGTCGCTTCGGCGCCAGCTATTGGGGCGAGCGCTTCGGCGCCAACCCGGGCAGCGCCCTGGAATGCCTGATTCACCGCACAGCGCCGGCGCACACGCTGGTGCACATCAATTACGACTGAAGAGGACGGATACGTGGATTATCCAAAAAGCACGCCCAGCGTTGGGTTGGTCAATGGCAGGTTTGTCGATGAGAACCCGGTCAATGGTTCGCCTGGGTCGCTGATTCCGGCGGTGTGGGGCAATGCGGTGACCGAGGAATTGCTCAATGTGGTCCAGGCGGGTGGGCTGGAGCCTGCGGAGGCGGAGCATGACCAACTGCTGAAAGCGATCCGGACCATCATCCAGAGCTCGCTGCCGCCGGAGCAGATTCGCACGACGTTGGCGGCGTACGGGATTACCGATGCGTATACCAAGGCGGAGGTCGAGGCGCTGTTCAAAAACGCCACCGCGTTGCCGGTCGGGGCGATGATGGCGTTTCCCAAGGGCGTGGTGCCGAATGGGTTCCTCGAGGTCGATGGTAGTCTGCAGAGCATTGCTACGTATCCGGACCTGGCGGCGTATCTGGGGACGACGTTCAACAAGGGGGATGAGGGGGCGGGGAATTTCCGGTTGCCGGAGTCGCGCGGGGAGTTTCTGCGTGGGTGGGATCATGGGCGGGGGGTGGATGCTGGGCGTGGCCTTGGCACATACCAGCTTGACGCCTTTCAGGGCCATTATCACGACATCACCAGCAGTCCGGCTGGCGGCGATGCTGCGTCGGGGACAGCGGTAAACACGCTTCAGGGTAGTGACGGCATTGTCATGCCTGGCGAGAAAGTCACCTCTCCTAAAACTGACGGTGTAAACGGTTCGCCGCGGACGTCTTCAGAAACTCGGCCGCGCAACCTGTCGGTGATGTGGTGCATCAAGGCCTGGAATGCACCAGTTAACCAAGGTCAGATCGATGTGGGAGCCCTGGTCGACGAAGTGCAGAAGTTGAAAGCTTCGGTGCCTATCGGTTCCATGTTGTCATTCCCCAGAGGTGTGGTGCCTCCAGGTTACCTGGAGGCCGATGGCAGCTTGCAGAGCAGTGCGTCCTATCCGGACCTGGCGGCGTATCTGGGGAGCACGTTCAATAGGGGAGATGAGCCTGCGGGGTACTTCCGCTTGCCGGAGTCGCGTGGGGAGTTTCTACGGGGTTGGGATCACGGACGAGGTGTGGACTCTGGCCGAACCATAGGATCCTGGCAGAACTTTGATATTCAGTCGCACGACCATACTCAGAATGGCGTCAACAACCTTCCTAGCAATCAGGGTTCAGGAGGACTTAACGCTTTTGCCAGAGGTGTGTCTGGTGTAGCAACCGACAAGACTGGAGGAGCGGAAACACGTCCTCGGAACATCTCTGTCATGTGGTGTATCAAGGCCTGGAACTCTCCGGTCAACCAAGGGAACGTCGATGTTGCTGCATTGGTTGCCCAAGTGCAGAACCTGCAGAGGGTTGCAATTGCAGGTGCATATAAAGGACTGACCGCCTCGGCATCAGGGCAGAGTTCGTTGGTAAATGTTGTTGCAGACCAGTTGGTGGTAGGCAACGATGCGTCATTCAAGGTTCTGAGCGCCTTAAGCCTGAGCATCAACTCAGCTGTCATAGGCGTCAATGGTTTGGATAGCGGCGCGCTGGCTGCGTCCAATTGGTACAGCGTCTGGGTTATCTGGAGCAGTGCGAGCGGTGTGGCTGGGCTGCTGTCTCTCAGTGCGACAGCACCTACGTTGCCATCAGGCTATACGCACAAGGCCCGGGTCGGATGGGTTCGGACAGACGCCACTGCGAACAAATACCCGTTCAGGTTCAGTCAGGTCGGCGGCCGGGTCGGTTATATCGTGACCGCAGGAACCAACGTTACGGCCTACCCCACTATTGCCTCGGGAATTGCATCGCCAGCGGTGGCTGCCTCGATTTCGGGGGTTGTGCCGCCTGGCGCCTCAATGATCAAACTGACTGGCGGTACCACCTCAGGCCAGATCAATGTCTCGCCAAGTGCCGCTTTCAGCTCTGCTGTCAACCAGTATCTGAGTACGTCATACCTGACTGCCGCTCCAATTGCAGGCGGCTACAACTCAGGTGGTCCTGTTACGACAATTCACGGCGAGCTTCTTATTGAGGGCTCCTCAGTGATGTATGGATCTACGGCAACAACTGGAATTCTTCAATGCATGGGGTGGGAGGACAATCTATGAGCGGTTGGGCAGTAAGGAAGGACGGAACAGGCTTCAGGGCCGTAGATATACCTGTTGCTGATCCGAATGACGACTCCAAGTTGTTTCCGGATCCAGCGTTTGAGAACTACTCGGAAGTCATGCCGGAGAGACCGAAAGAGTCGCCGGAAGAAGTGCTGGATCGAGTAAGGGGGCAGGCGAATCAGTTGCTATCTGTCGCCGGGCTGAGGATTGCTCCATTGCAGGACGCAGTGGATCTTGGTGAGGCCACCCAGATCGAAGTAGCGCAGCTCAAAGAGTGGAAGCGCTATCGCGTCGCACTCAATCGCCTGCCAGAGCAGACAGGTTATCCAGAAACCATCGAGTGGCCCGTGCTTCCTGCCTGACCTTACTGAGTGACTATCTGATGAACGAGTACAACCGGCCACGAGCCGGTATTTTTTTCTCGGGCAGAAATGCCCGAGATAGCGCGCCTTTTATTAAGCAGAAGGTGCATATCAATGATGGCTAGAGGAGATGTAAATGGATTATCCGAAAAGTGTTCCCGGTGTCGGGCTGTCGAATGGCAAGTTTGTAGACGATAACCCCATTACCGGCGCTCCCGGTTCGCTGATTCCGGCGAGCTGGGGGAATCTGGTGACGGACGAGTTGTTGAGTATTGTCCAGGCCGGTGGGCTTGAACCGTCCGAAGCGGCTCACGACCAGTTGCTGATCGCCATCCGGACGATCATTCAAAGCTCGCTGCCGCCGGAGAAGGTTCGTACGACGCTGGCCGAATATGGTATTACCAATGCCTATACCAAGGACGAAGTCGAAGCGCTGTTGAAAAAAGCCTCGTCACTACCTGTGGGCTCCATGGTGCCCTTTCCGAAGGGCACGGTCCCGGCAGGTTTTCTCGAAGCCGACCATAGCGTGCAAAGCATCGCTGTCTACCCGGATCTCTACGCGTACCTGGGAACGACGTTCAACGATGGTACGGAGCCTGCTGGCCACTTCCGTTTGCCGGAGTCACGTGGCGAGTTCCTGCGTGGGTGGGATCATGGACGAGGAGTGGATGCTGGTCGTGCAGTGGGGACCTATCAGTCCAATGCGATGCAAGGACATAACCATGCTCTTAACTATTCAGGGGCTTCTGTCGGTCCATTTGGTTTTGCTGGTGGCGCGAACATTGGGTTGGCCGTTACAAATGCCAATACGATACAGGCTGCAACCATAGTCTCTGATGGTGTCAATGGAGCACCAAGCGTTGCTACTGAAACTCGTCCTCGAAACCTTGCGGTCATGTGGTGCATCAAGGCCTGGAATGCACCGATCAACCAAGCAAACATCGACATTTCGGCATTGGCACAGCTGGTGGCTCCCGCCACCGAGATTCGGCCAGGAACAGCGAAGGTTGCAACTCAGGAGCAGGTTGTCGCCGGCGTGGACAACGAGTCGTTCGTGACCTCGAAAAAACTCCGGTTTGGCTTCGCGATGAGTCTTGCTCCGAGTGGTTTCGTGGCTTTTCCATCCTGGTTGGGTGGCCTGGTTATTCAGTGGGGCACGACCAACTCTACGAGTGTGACATTCCCCTTGCAGTTTCCGGCAAACCTTCACTACCTGTCACTGGTCGCTGCCAACTACGACAGCACTGCGGCAGTTGCGGGCCAGTATCAATCATACCGATCTTCTTCGACGACCGGGTTTACAGCCTCAGCGGTTCTGGCTGCCCCTGGCTCGATGAAATGGCTCGCTATCGGAAACTGAATCAAGGAGTAACTATGATCTACGCAAAATGGATTGAGGCTGACGCCCGATTTGCTTTCTCGCTCGTTGACAACGGTGGACAGCAGATCACGGAGGGCATGCGAGATGCCCTGCTTTCCGATGAGTCTGCCGGCAAGGTGATCGTGCCTGATGCAAATGGACTGCCTCTTGCCACGGCCCCAAGCCTGACGGCAGAGCAATCTGCTGCCCTGGAGCGGGCATGGCGGGATGGTGCTCTGTCGGCTGTCATGGGGATTCGTGATCGGCACCGTGATCAAAAGGAAATCGACGTGACCACCACGCTTTCAGATGAACAGTTCAGTGAGTTGCTGGTGTACATGCAGGCGCTGCGCGATTGGCCCCAGTCGGCCGATTTCCCGGCGTCCGGTGACCGCCCTGTTGCACCTGAATGGCTCGCCTCATTGAACTGGCAGGCCTAGCTGCAGGCAGCGACTGCGCTTACCGTTTGGGCAAAACCCAGACTTCATCCACCGCCATCGAGCGGTTTTTTGGGCCCGGAGAAAGCCATGCCCGTTACCGAGCAGCAACTGCTGCAAATCCTGCCCAACGCCGGCCCCAAAGCCGGCGTTTTCGTACCCGCTCTCAACACCGCCATGTCCCGGCACGACATCACCACCCCCAAGCGCATCGCCGCCTTCCTGGCCCAGATCGGCCATGAGTCCGCGCAACTGCGCTACGTGCGTGAGCTGGGCAGTGACCAGTACCTGAGCAAGTACGACACGGGCACCCTGGCCCTGCGCCTGGGCAACACCCCGGACGCCGACGGCGATGGCCAGCGCTATCGCGGTCGCGGGCTGATCCAGGTCACCGGTCGCAGCAACTACCGTCAATGTAGCCTCGCGCTGTTCGGCGACGAGCGTCTGCTGCAACAACCGGAACTCCTGGAGCAGCCGCAATGGGCCGCCGAGTCGGCGGCCTGGTTCTGGGAGCAGCAAGGGTTGAACGGGTTGGCCGATGCCGATCAGTTCAACAGCATCACCCGCAGGATCAACGGCGGCCTGAACGGCCTCGATGACCGCCTGCAACTCTGGGCGCGGGCGAGGGCGGTGCTATGCGCCTCCTCGACCTGATCCCGGCGCCTTACCGTCTGTTCGCTGTCGTCGTGCTGCTGGCCCTGGTTGCCGGTGGTTCGGCGGCACTGGCCTGGCGGATTCAAGGCTTGCGTTACGGCCTGCAACTGGAGCATCAGGCCCGGTTGCAGGCCAATGCGCTGCAACAGATTTCCCTGGCCGCGGCGACGCAACAGCGTGCCGAACAGGACAAGCGCCTGGCCCTGGAGCAGCAGCTCCAGGCCAGTGACCAAACCCACTCCAAGGAGTTGAACGATGTGCAACAGGATCAGGCTCGCCTGCGTGATCGCCTGGCTACTGCCGATCTGCGGCTGTCAGTCCTCCTCGACCGCAGCGACCCCGCCAGCGGCTGTGCGTTGCCTGCCACCACCGCCACCGGCGGCGTGGTTCATGCAGCCCCACGCGCCCGACTTGACCCGGCGCATGCTCAACGAATTGTCGCCATCACCGACGACGGCGACCGCGCCCTGATCGCCTTGCAGGCTTGCCAGGCGTATGCCGGGAAGGTTTCGCGCTGACATTCGGATGCAAAGTGCGTCTTGAAAGCCCGATTGGCTCGTGTAGGGTGTTTATTTCGCGGCGCCGGCGACAGTTTTTTGCGGGCGATTGCAGGTTTGTGGGTAAGGCTTGCGGCCGCTTTCGCGGGCAAGCCCGGCTCCTACAAGAGCTGGGTTGTACGCAGCATGGGGGTTCGAGGCGAATCCTGTAGGAGCCGGGCTTGCCCGCGAAAGGGCCAGATGAGCCTCTCTCGAATCAGGAGAGGATGCGGTTTATCTTTGGACAGGAGAGCAACGTGGACGACATCACCCGGCTTGCCGCCGAACTCGGCAAGCGCCTGCAGACCCTCAAGGCCCAGGTCACCACCGCCGAGTCCTGCACCGGCGGCGGCATCGCCGAGGCGATCACGCGGATTCCCGGCAGCTCGGCCTGGTTCGAGGCCGGCTATGTGACCTACTCCAACCAGCAGAAGACTCGTCAGTTGCAGGTGCCCGAGGCATTGTTCGGCCAGGTCGGCGCGGTCAGCCGCGAGGTGGTCGAGGCCATGGTCCGTGGCGCCCGGGCCCACAGTGGGGCGCGTTTCGCCGTGGCGGTCAGCGGCGTCGCCGGGCCGGATGGCGGTTCCGCCGAGAAACCGGTGGGCACCGTCTGGCTGGCCTGGGGCGTCGGCGATGAGTTGACCACCGAGCGCCGCCAGTTCCCCGGCGACCGTGATGCGGTGCGTCGGCAGACGGTGCAGGCCGCCCTGGAAGGGCTGTTGCGACGGGCGGAAGCAGAAATCGCAAATCAGGGGTAGGCGAGTCGCCAAGGCTGTGGAATAATACTGTCTACTTATACAGGTGTTGGCCGTCACAGGCCTTATTGATTACGTGAGGACTTTAATGGACGACAACAAGAAGAAAGCCTTGGCTGCGGCCTTGGGTCAGATCGAACGTCAATTCGGCAAGGGTGCCGTGATGCGTATGGGCGATCATGAGCGCCAGGCTATTCCTTCGATCTCCACCGGTTCCCTGGGCCTGGACATCGCCCTGGGCATCGGCGGCCTGCCGAAAGGCCGGATCATCGAGATCTACGGTCCGGAATCCTCGGGTAAGACCACCCTGACGCTTTCCGTTATCGCCCAGGCCCAGAAAGCTGGCGCCACCTGCGCCTTCGTCGACGCCGAACACGCCCTGGATCCGGAATACGCCGGCAAGCTGGGTGTGAACGTCGACGACCTGCTGGTTTCCCAGCCGGACACCGGCGAACAGGCCCTGGAAATCACCGACATGCTGGTGCGCTCCAACGCGGTTGACGTGATCATCGTCGACTCCGTGGCGGCCCTGGTACCCAAGGCCGAGATCGAAGGCGAGATGGGTGACATGCACGTGGGCCTGCAGGCTCGCCTGATGTCCCAGGCGCTGCGCAAGATCACCGGCAACATCAAGAACGCCAACTGCCTGGTCATCTTCATCAACCAGATCCGCATGAAGATCGGTGTGATGTTCGGTAGCCCGGAAACCACCACCGGTGGTAATGCGCTGAAGTTCTACGCTTCGGTTCGCCTGGACATCCGCCGTACCGGCGCGGTGAAGGAAGGCGACGAAGTGGTGGGCAGCGAAACCCGCGTCAAGGTCGTGAAGAACAAGGTGGCTTCGCCGTTCCGTCAGGCCGAGTTCCAGATCCTGTACGGCAAGGGCATCTACCTCAATGGCGAGATGATCGACCTGGGCGTGCTGAACGGCTTCGTCGAGAAGTCCGGTGCCTGGTACAGCTACAACGGCAGCAAGATCGGTCAGGGCAAGGCCAACGCGGCCAAGTTCCTGGCAGAGAACCCGGACGTCGCTGCGGCGCTGGAGAAGCAACTGCGTGACAAGCTGCTGAACACCAATGCTCCTGCGGACTTCAAAGGCAGTGCCACTGCCGACGAAACCGAAGACGATCTGGCTGACGCCGATATCTGAGTGAGCCGATGAGCGCCGTACTGGATACCCCGGTCGCCGTACGGCGTGCTGCAATGGACCTGCTCGCGCGCCGCGAGCACGGTCGAGTCGAGCTGACGCGCAAGTTGCGTCAGCGCGGCGCCCCGCCTGAAATGATCGACAGTGAACTCGACCGCCTGACGGACGAGGGGTTGCTGTCCGAATCCCGTTACCTCGAAAGCTTCGTTTCCTACCGTGCCCGTTCCGGCTATGGACCCCTGCGTATTCGCGACGAGTTGAGCCAGCGTGGCCTGCAGCGTTCCGATATCGAGCTGGCCCTGCGTGAAAGCGGCCTCGACTGGCAGGCACAGTTGGAAGAAACCTGGCGGCGCAAGTTCGCCGGGCGCCTGCCGGCTGATGCCCGCGAGCGTGCCCAACAGGGTCGCTTCCTCAGTTACCGGGGTTATTCCATGGACATGATCGGCCGCCTGTTGAGCGGCCGAGGGCTGGATGACTGATCAGGTCGCCTTGATCGGTTCCCGTACGCGTGGCTGCGCGGTCACCGCCGGCTTGCTCCAGTTTTCCGGCTGGTTGATGAAGTCCACCAGTTCCCGCAAGCGTCCCTGATCCCGCGCCGTAAAGTGAAACGCCAGCCGTGACAGATGGCTGAATTGTGCTTCGTCGTGTTCCTGGCCCGCATAGCCATGCTGATGGAAACCCCCACTGACACACAGGTCGGCGAACAATTCGTCGAGTCGGGCCAGGGCCTGCTCGTTGAGCGGATGATTCATGCGGATCACGAACTGGTTCTTCAGCCAGCGGCTGGAGTGGAAGTTGCTGTAGAACTGGTTGATTTCCGCCACCGCCTCGTCGGCGCTGTACACCAGGCGGGCCAGCTTCAGGTCGTTGGGCAGAATGTAGCGGTTGGCTTCCAGCTGGTTGCGGATGAAGTCGATGGCGCTCTGCCAGAAGGTCCCGCCGGGTGCATCCAGCAATACCACCGGTACCAGCGGGCTCTTGCCGGTCTGGATCAGCGTCAGCACCTCCAGGGCTTCGTCGAGAGTACCGAAACCGCCCGGGCACAGCACCAGCGCGTTGGCTTCCTTGACGAAGAACAGCTTGCGGGTGAAGAAGAAGTGGAAGGACAGCAGGTTGACGGTACCGTCGACGGTCGGGTTGGCATGCTGTTCGAAGGGCAGGGTGATATTGAAGCCGAGGCTGTGCTCCAGGCCGGCACCGGCGTGGGCAGCGGCCATGATGCCACCGCCGGCACCGGTGATGACCATCAGGTCGGATTTGGCCAGGGCGGCACCCAGCTCACGGGCCTGGGCATACAGCGGATGTTCGATGGGCGTGCGGGCGGAGCCGAACACGGTGACCTTGCGGCGGCCCTTGAACTGGTCGAGCACGCGGAAGGCGTTCTCCAGTTCGCGCAGGGCCTGCAGGACGATCTTGGCGTTCCAGCGGTTGCGGTCGTCCTGGGCCATGCGCAGGACGGTCAGCATCATGTCGCGATAGAGCGGAAGGTTGGGGCTGTCGGGGGCAATCTGTTGGAGTTGTTCTTCGACCTGTTTCGTCAGGTCGACACCGTTGTTCTGGAAATGACGGGACAGCAAGTCATTCGGTTCGTAGGGCATGTAATGTCTCCTTCTGCACGGAACCTCTGGCGCGGCCGAAATCGTCGCCGGCGCCGCGACACTGCATGTGTCGCTGTACATCCAGTCTGATGCCTGTGCATGACAACTGGCGAATTGATCATGGGCCCAGCAGGCCTTGTCGGCAACCGCTTGTTGTTTCATTGCGGATGATTTGTGCCGCTCGTCAGAAGCACTGCCTCGGGGGCGCGGCTCTGATTTACTTAATCTCGGGTCGAGCGGAAACGTCGCATCGGGGTTGGCCGGTTCAGGTGCGGCGCACGGAGGCGCGTAATGGAGAGAGTGACACTGGAAGTCGATACCGAGTTGTATCAGCTGTTAAGAATGGCCGCGCAGGCCAATCACCTCAGCCTCGAGGAGGAATGCCTGCGGCGCCTGGAGGGCGCGGACCGGCGTTCGCGTTACCTGCAGGCCCTGGTGGCGGAACTGCGCGCCGATGATGAACAGCGGCGCCAGGCCCGGCAGTAGTTACTTCTTCTTCGCCGGTGGTTCTTTCGGGCAGTCGCTCTCCACGAAGCGGACCGAGGCGACGGGGCGATTGCTCTTATTCTCGGTGAATTCGTAGCGCATGATCGCGCCCTGGGCCATCAGCTTGCGGTAGTTGACGTTGCGGCAGACGCTGGCACCCATTTGCAGGTAGACCACCTTGGGGTTATCACGCATGCTCTGGGCGTAGTCGGACTGCACGCTCAGGTGGTCGATCAGTTGATTGTCCTCGACCGTGTAGGCAACTTCCAGGATGTGCTCGTTGATCTCGCGAGGCAGGGTTTCGTTGCTCTTCTGCGCGACGTCCTTGAGCATCTTGTTCAGTTCGAAATCCTTCAGCGATGCCGCCTGGACACTGAAAGGCAACGCCAGCAAAAGGGCGATGGACGGTACGGTAAGGCGCAGCATGCAACTCTCCTGGTTCGGTAACTGGTGCTTCGACCCATTGTCGGGCTGTGCGTTCAGTGGTCGCGAAGTATAGAGGGCCGTTGTCGGACCTACTAGCTCGCTGCTGAAGGAAAATGCCGAGATCAAGCCGCGCAAACCCGTTGGCGGCCTCTGTTAGACTGCGCGGACTTTTCACCGCTGTGAGCCGTACTTCTCGTGTCCAACCCTTCCTGCCGCCAGCGTGGCCCCCTATGAGCCATGCTGTTTCCCGCCTGCGCGCCGAGCGCCTGGCCCGCGCGAAAGCGCCATTCACCGCCCGCGGCTCACGAGCCGAGCGTTGTGAACGGTGTCGTGTGATCCCGCAATACTGCCTGTGTGACTGGCTTGCGCGGGTACCGGCACGCTCGGCGATCTGCCTGCTGATGCATGACGTGGAACCGATGAAGCCGAGCAATACCGGCTGGCTGATCGCCGACGTGCTGGCTGATACCACCGCCTTCAGTTGGTCGCGTACCGAAGTCGACCCGCAATTGCTGGCGCTGCTGGACGATCCGCAATGGCAGCCGTTCATTGTGTTTCCCGGCGAATTCGTCGCCCCGCAGCGGGTGGTGACCGAGGTACAGCCGGTGGAGGGCAAACGGCCGCTGTTCATCCTGCTGGATGCGACCTGGACCGAGGCACGCAAGATGTTTCGCAAGAGCCCGTACCTGGAGCGTTTCCCGGTGCTGAGCCTGGAATCGGAGCAACTGTCACGCTACAAACTGCGCCGCTCCAAGCGTGACGATCACTTCTGCACGGCGGAAGTTGGCGCCCTGTGCCTGGAACTGGCCGGCGATACCCGCGCTGGCGAGGCGGTGAGCGCCTTGCTGGAGGTCTTCACCACCCATTATCTGGGTGCCAAGTTCCAGCTGCCGCTCGATTTCGACGACGAAGCCCACCGGCGACTCAGGCCTTTTCTCCCGGCGCCGTAGCCGTTGCCTGCGGCCACAGTTGGGCGACCAGCATGCCGGCCAGCATCAGGGCGCAGCCGATATAGCCGCGCAGGTGCAGCGACTCGTTGAGCAGCCAGGCCCCGGCGATGGCGGCGAATACCGCCTCCAGCGAGAAGATGATGGCGGCATGGGAAGCGATCGCGTCCTTCTGGGCGATGACCTGCAGGGTGTAGCCGATGGCGACCGCGACGACGCCACCATAAAGAATCGCCGGGCCGGCCGCGACGATGGCCGGCCAGTGGATCGGCTCCAGGCACAGGGCCAGCACCAGGCTGGCCACGGCGCAGGTGGCGAACTGCAGGAAGGCCAGGCGGATCACGTCGTGGCGCCTGGCGAACACCCCCACCAGAATCACGTGCCCGCCCCAGACGAAGGCGCCGATCAGTTGCAGCCAGTCTCCCGGCGACACCTGGAACTGCTCGCCGACGCTCAGCAGGAACATGCCGACCACTGCGAGCAGCGCTCCCAGCCAGGTACCGATACCGGTCTTGTGGCCGATGAACAGTCCCAGCAGCGGCACTACAATCACATAGAGGCCGGTGATGAAACCGGCGTTGGTCACGGTGGTGAACAGCAGGCCGACCTGCTGCAGGTTGATGCCCAGTGCCAGGGCCAGGCCCATGAGCATGCCGCCGAGCAACAGGCCGCGGGTGAGAAACGGCTCGGGCCGGATCTGCTGGGGAGGGCGGCGCAAAACCAGCGGCAGCAGGCACAGCGAGCCGAGGGCGAAACGCAGGCCGGAATAGAGGAAGGGACCGACATGTTCCATGCCCGAGGTTTGCGCGACGAAGCCGGAGCCCCAGATCATGGCGGTCAACAGCATCAGGATATCGGCACGCAGGGCTTGGCTTCGCATAAGGGCACTCTTGTCAGATAGCCGGTGACTTTGCCGTAAAGCATCGAACTTGACCACCCCGCCCGTGCTGGGCATGCTTGGCGCCGATTCGGGTGCGGCAGAATGTTCGAGCGCAGGTTCCTCCGGGCCCCAGGCGTATCACGTGCCCTTTGACGCATGGCCTTCTCAGGCCGTCGCTTCGAGATGCCTCGGCGTGTATCGACCCGATCGATGCCGCCTAGAAAACAGGATCATTTGAAAAATGACCACATACGAAATCCTGATCGCCGATGACCATCCTCTCTTTCGCAGCGCACTGCGCCAGGCCTTGACCCTCGGGCTCGGCCCCGAGGTGCGGCTGGTGGAGGTGGCGAGCATCGCCGAGCTGGAAACCCGCCTGACCGAGAAAGCCGACTGGGACCTGGTCCTGCTGGACCTGAACATGCCCGGCGCCTATGGCTTCTCCGGCCTGGTACTGCTGCGTGGCCAATACCCGCAGATTCCGGTGGTGATGGTTTCGGCCCAGGAGGAAGCCGCGGTGGTGGTGCGCTCCCGCGAGTTCGGTGCCAGCGGTTTCATCCCCAAGTCCAGTTCCCTGGAGGTGATTCAGCAGGCCGTGCGCAATGTGCTCGACGGCGAAGTCTGGTGGCCGCCCCAGGCGTTCGAGGCGGTCAGCGTTTCCGATGAGGCCAAGGCCGCCAGTGCCGGCCTGTCGAGCCTGACCCCCCAGCAGTTCCGGGTGTTGACCATGGTTTGCGAAGGCCTGCTGAATAAACAGATCGCCTATGAGCTGAGTGTGTCCGAGGCGACCATCAAGGCCCATGTGACGGCGATCTTCCGCAAGCTGGGGGTGCGTACCCGAACCCAGGCGGCGTTGCTCCTGCAACAACTTGAGTCAATTTCGAGCCAGTAGGGCGCCCGACATTCACGCTTTTTTGACTTTGGTTGAACTAGCTTTCCCACACCATTTTGCTCAGTTGCCTACCTATGTCGTCGCCTTTTAAAGGTCAAACCGGTTTAAAACGTATCCTCAACGCGTCGGGATATTCCCTGGATGGCCTGCGTGCCGCCTTCACCGGTGAGGCGGCGTTCCGCCAACTGGTGTTGTTGAACGTGATCCTGATCCCGGTGGCGTTCTTCCTCAACGTCAGCCGTGTCGAACGCGCGCTGTTGATCGCCGTGTGCCTGCTGGCGCTGATCGTCGAGTTGCTCAACTCGGCGGTGGAGGCGGCCATCGACCGCATTTCCCTCGACCGTCACCCCCTGTCGAAAAACGCCAAGGACATGGGCAGCGCCGCGCAGTTCGTGGCCCTGAGCATGATCGCCCTGGTCTGGGCGGTGATCCTGCTCTAGACCAGGCTCGGCAGCACGATCTCATCGCTGCGGCGTACGCCGGCGGTGAGGTTGCGGCACAGCTCCAGGAATTCGCGCATCGCCGAGGTCTGGTACTTCTGTTTATGCCAGATGAAGTAGAACTGCCGCGCCAAGTCCAGTTCCGGGGTTTCCACGGCTACCAGGCTGCCGCGGCGGAAGGCATCGCGTAGCGCCAGGCGCGAGATGCAGCCGATACCCAGCCCCGATTCCACCGCACGCTTGATCGCTTCGGTGTGTTCCAGCTCCAGGCGCACATTCAGTGAGCTGCGGTGATGACGCATGGCCTGGTCGAAGGTCAGCCGGGTGCCCGAGCCCTGTTCGCGCAGGATCCAGGCTTCACGGGTCAGTTCCTCCAGGCTTGCCTGGCCGCGTCGGGCCAATTGATGCTGCGGGGCACAGAACACCACCAGTTCATCCTCGACCCAGCTCTGCACCTCGATATCGGGGTGGCTGCAATCGCCTTCGATCAGACCCAGATCAATTTCATAGTGCGCGACCTGCTGCACAATGTTCGCCGTGTTCTGTACGTGCAGTTTCACCTGGCTCTCCGGGTGCAACTGCATGAAGCTGCCGATCAGCAGGGTCGCCAGGTAGTTGCCGATGGTCAGGGTGGCGCCGACGGCCAGGGAGCCGAAGCCGGACTTGCCGTTGAGCAGGTCCTCGATTTCCTTGGCCTGGTCGAGCAGGGCCACGGCCTGGGGCAGCAGTTGCTTGCCCAGGGCATTGAGGCTCAGGCGCTTACCGGCGCGATCGAACAGTTGGCAGCTCGATTGCCGTTCCAGTTCGGTGATCGAGGTGCTCGCGGCGGACTGGGAAAGCGCGAGCAGGCCGGCGGCCCGTGATACGCTTTCCTGCTGGGCGACGGCGACGAATACTTGAAGTTGACGGAGAGTAAATCGCATATCTATATAACCGATAACCCTTATCTTGATAATTCATTTAACAGATATTGTCGCCGCCATTAGAATGCTATGCAATTGCGCTCATTGATAGCGCAGGCCAAATCTCCAGGAGCCCTATCCCAATGAGCAACATGAATCACGAGCGTGTCCTCAGTGTTCACCACTGGAACGACACTCTGTTCAGCTTCAAGTGCACCCGCGATCCGGGCCTGCGCTTCGAAAACGGTCAGTTCGTGATGATCGGGCTGCAGCAGCCCAACGGCCGGCCGCTGATGCGCGCCTACTCGATCGCCAGCCCGAACTGGGAAGAACATCTCGAATTCTTCAGCATCAAGGTGCCGGATGGTCCGCTGACCTCGCAACTGCAGCACCTGAAGGAAGGCGATGAGATCATCATCAGCAAGAAGCCTACCGGTACCCTGGTGCTCGACGACCTGAAGCCGGGCAAGCACCTGTACCTGCTGAGCACCGGCACTGGCCTGGCGCCATTCATGAGCGTGATCCAGGATCCGGAAACCTACGAGCGTTTCGAGAAAGTGATCCTCTGCCACGGCGTGCGTTACGTCAACGAAGTCGCCTACCGCGAATTCATCACCGAGCACCTGCCGCAGAACGAATTCTTTGGCGAGGCGCTGCGTGAGAAGCTGATCTACTACCCCACCGTGACCCGCGAGCCGTTCGAGAACGAAGGTCGCCTGACCGACCTGATGCGCAGCGGCAAGCTGTTCCGCGACATCGGCCTGCCACCGATCAACCCGCAGGACGACCGCGCCATGCTGTGCGGCAGCCCGAGCATGCTCGAAGAGACCAGCGAAGTGCTCAACAGCTTCGGCCTGACCGTTTCGCCGCGTATGCGCGAGCCGGGTGACTACCTGATCGAGCGCGCTTTCGTCGAGAAGTAAGGTCCGTTTCGGAGCTGTGGCAGCCGGCTTGCCGGCGATAGCGTCCGCAAGCCGGCGCCACAGAAAAAAGCCCGCGTTGCCGAAAGGCAGCGCGGGCTTTTTCGTTTCTGGCGTTTCTACTCGGCGGGCACGACTTCCAGCACGCGGATCACGCCCGCCTGCGGGTAGTGCCAGCGCACATCCAGGTCCCAGAACTGCGCGCCGTATTCCCGCTCGGGCGTGGGGGTCTGATAGGCCGGACGCGGGTCCTGGGCCAGGCACTGTTCGATCAGCTCGATCAGTGGCTCGCCCAGGCGCCGGGCGTGCGCCTGGGCCTGGTGCAGGGCGCTGTCCGCCCACTGCACGGGAATCAGCTGCGGCGCCGCGCTGGCGATGTCGTTGACGGCCGTGGCAACGCTGTCGGCATAGGGCACGTAGGGCTTGATGTCGAGAATCGGCGTGCCGTCCAGCAGGTCGATACCGGAGATCCACAGCCGATGTCCTTCGACCTTGTCCAGCCGCACCACCGACTGGCCGATACCGTTCGGCCGGTGCGTCGCCCGGGTGGCGAACACGCCGATGGACTTGTTGCCGCCCAGGCGTGGCGGCCGCACCTTGAGCCGCGGCTTGGCCTCCAGGGACTGGTGGAACAGGAACAGCAGCCAGACATGGCTGACCTGTTCCAGGCCTTGTACCGCATCGCCCTGGTCGAACGGTGCCAGCAGTTCCAGAACACCGCGTGCCGCCGGCGCCAGTTGTGGCTGGCGCGGGATGGCGAATTTCTCCTTGAAACAGGAGCGCACGAAACCGATCGGCGAGACGCTGTAGCTCATCGCGGCAGGCCTCAGGCCTCGATCCCGAGGATATTGCGCGCCACCGCTTCGGCGATGCGGATACCGTCGACGCCGGCCGAGAGAATGCCGCCGGCATAACCGGCGCCTTCCCCGGCCGGGAACAGGCCCTTGACGTTCTGGCTCTGCATCGACGCGTCGCGGGTAATGCGCAGCGGCGACGAGGTGCGGGTTTCGATCCCGGTCAGTACCGCATCGTGCAGCGAGTAGCCCTTGATCTGCCGCTCGAAGGCCGGCAGGGCCTCGCGGATGGCTTCGATGGCGAAGTCCGGCAGCGCCAGTGCCAGGTCGCCGAGGGCCACGCCCGGCTTGTAGGACGGCTCGACGCTGCCCAGGGCGGTCGACGGCTTGCCGGCGATGAAGTCGCCCACCAGTTGCGCCGGAGCCTCGTAGTTGCTGCCGCCGAGCACGAAGGCGTGGGACTCCAGGCGCTCCTGCAGCTCGATACCGGCCAGCGGGCCGCCCGGGTAGTCGACTTCGGGGGTGATGCCGACGACGATGCCGGAGTTGGCGTTGCGCTCGTTACGCGAATACTGGCTCATGCCGTTGGTCACCACCCGGTTCGGCTCGGAGGTGGCGGCGACCACAGTGCCGCCCGGACACATGCAGAAACTGTAGACCGAACGGCCGTTGCTGGCATGGTGCACCAGCTTGTAGTCGGCGGCGCCGAGTTTCGGGTGGCCGGCATACTTGCCCAGGCGGGCGCTGTCGATCAGCGACTGCGGGTGCTCGATGCGGAAACCGATGGAAAACGGCTTGGCCTCCATGAACACGCCGCGGCTGTGCAGCATGCGGAAGGTGTCGCGGGCGCTGTGGCCCAGGGCCAGGACCACGTGGCGCGAATGCAGCTGTTCACCGCTGTCGAGCACCACGCCGGTCAGTTGCCCGCCGTCGAGCACCAGGTCGGTGACCCGCTGCTGGAAGCGCACTTCGCCGCCCAGGGCCTCGATTTCCTTGCGCATGTTCTCGACCATGCCGGTCAGGCGGAAGGTACCGATGTGCGGCTTGCTGACGTAGAGAATCTCTTCCGGCGCGCCGGCCTTGACGAACTCCTGCAGGACCTTGCGGCCGTGGTGGTGCGGGTCCTTGATCTGGCTGTAGAGCTTGCCGTCGGAGAAGGTCCCGGCACCGCCCTCGCCGAACTGTACGTTGGACTCGGGGTTGAGCACGCTCTTGCGCCACAGGCCCCAGGTATCCTTGGTGCGCTGGCGCACTTCCTTGCCGCGTTCGAGAATGATCGGCTTGAAGCCCATCTGCGCCAGCAGCAGGCCGGCGAAGATGCCGCAGGGGCCGAAACCGACCACGATCGGCCGCTCGCGCAGGTCGGCCGGCGCCTGGCCGACCACCTTGTAGCTGACATCCGGCGCCGGACCGACATTGTGGTCGTCGGCGAACTGCTTCAGCAGGGCTTCTTCGTTGCGCACCGCCAGGTCGATGGTGTAGATGAACAGCAGTTCGGACGACTTCTTGCGGGCGTCGTAGCTGCGCTTGAACACGGTGAAGTCCAGCAGGTCAGCGCTGGCGATGCCCAGGCGCTGGACGATGGCCGAGCGCAGGTCTTCATCGGGATGGTCGAGCGGCAGCTTGAGTTCGGTGATTCGTAACATGACAGGGTCCAGTATGCGGCCACGCGGGCGCGCCGGCTTTACAACAAACCGGAGATTATAAGCCCCAACGGCGGTTTTCCGTGAGGCTTGAATGACTGCTGGTCCGAATCAGTCGTTGCGGGCACCGCCGAACGTGGCGCAGCCGCGCTGCACCTGGCCGTTGATGCGCAATTCGGCGCTGAGGTGGCGGACGCTGCCGGTGGTGCTGTCGACGCAGCGCTGCGGTGCCACCCACAGTTCGATGTGCTGGTTGTTGGCTTCGGTGCTCAGGCTGAAGCGCCCGTCACCCAATTGCTCTTCCAGGTAGGGCAGGACCAGGGGCGGCTGCTTGTCGCGCTCGAGGATCATGCCCTTGCCGCTGGCCTTGAACGACCAGTCCGGGCCATGGCCGCTGGCGATCACGGTCTGGCGCCGGAAGTCGAGGTCGGCGCAGCCGCCGGTATCGCGCTCCAGGCGGTAGAGTTGCTGCAGGTTCAACTGGCCGTCGGAGCCGTCGGCCTTGCTCGACGAGAAGCTGCCACGCAGGTCGACGAACAGTTTGCCGGGCTTGCCGGCGAAGGTCGCGGCTTGCTGGGCGATGCTGGTGTTGCCGCTGTCGTTGACGATGAAGCGGCGTTGTTCCTGGCAGGGCTGGAACAGCAGCTTGCCATCGACACTGCTCAGTTCGCCCTGCATGCGGTTCAGTCCGGCCGTGGGGTGCGGGCCGCTGGGGGCGAGCATCTGGCAACCGGCGGCGAACAGGGGCAGGGCGAAAATCATCAAGGAACGGGCGGCACGCATCATCGGGTCTCCTGGCAAGTGCCGCCACGTTACCCAGCCTGGACCCGCATCACAAGCCTTGTGGGAACCGGCTCAACCGACGCGGTAGGTCTGGCCGGTCTGCAGGCCTTCCACGCTCTTGGCGTAGGCCAGCGCCACGTCCACCGCCGCTACCGGCTTGAAGCCACGGAAGTAGGGCGCGTACTCGTCCATCGCCTCGACCAGCACGGTCGGGCTTACCGAGTTGATCCGCAGACCCCGCGGCAATTCGATCGCCGCCGCCTTGACGAAACTGTCGATGGCGCCGTTGACCAGGCTGGCCGACGCGCCGAAGCGGATCGGGTCATGACTGAGGACGCCGGTGGTCAGGGTGAACGAGGCGCCGTCATTGGCGTATGCGCTGCCGATCCGCACCAGGTTGACCTGGCCCATCAGCTTGTCCTGCAGGCCCACGGCGAAATCCTCTTCGGTCAGTTCGGCCAGCGGGGCGAACCTGACGTTGCCGGCGGCACAGACCAGGGCATCGAACTTGCCGGTCTGTTCGAACAATTGACGAATCGAGGCGCTGTCGCTGATGTCCACGTGCAGGTCGCCGCTGGTGCGGCCGATGCTGATGATCTCGTGTCGCTGGATCAGTTCCTTTTTGATGGCCGAACCGATGGTGCCGCTGGCACCAATCAAGAGAATTTTCATCCTGCGCTTGCTCCTGTGGGGGGATTGAACACTCAGTCTAGGCTGGATTTTTCCCCGGATAAGCGTGCTAATAGGCAACCTTTGGTTTTATTCTGGAAACAATCCCGTGAGCGAAATGGATGACCTGGCAGCCTTTGCCGTGCTGGTCGAAGCGGGCAGCTTCACGCTGGCCGCCGAGCAACTGGGGTGCAGCAAGGGGCAGTTGTCCAAGCGCATCAGCCACCTGGAAACACAGTTCGCGGTGCAACTGCTGCACCGCACCACCCGGCGCCTGAGTCTCACCGCCGCCGGAGCGGCCCTGCTGCCCCAGGCCCAGGCACTGGTGGTGCAGGTGCAACGGGCGCGCCAGGCGCTGGCCCGGCTCAAGGACGATATCGCCGGCCCGGTGCGCATGACGGTGCCGGTGTCCCTGGGCGAAACCTTTTTCGATGGACTGCTGCTGGAGTTCTCTCGCAATTATCCCGATGTCCAGATCGAGCTGGACCTGAGCAACAGCTTCCGCGACCTGGTGCGCGAGGGCTTTGACCTGGCGATTCGCACCGAGACCGGCCGCGATGAGCGACTGGTGGCCCGGCCGCTGTTGGTGATCAACGAACTGACCTGTGCCAGCCCGGCCTACCTCGAGGCCCATGGTGAGCCGCAGACGCCCCGGGAGCTTGCCAACCATCGTTGCCTGCTCAACAGCCACTACAGTGGGCGTGAGGAGTGGCAATACCATAGCCAGCATGAACTGCTGCGGGTGCGGGTGGGTGGCACGTTTGCCAGCAACCACTACAGCCTGCTGAAGAAAGCCGCGCTGGCCGGTGCCGGTATCGCCCGGCTGCCGTCCTACGCGCTGGCCGCGGAACTGGCAGACGGGCGTTTGCGCTGGCTGTTGCGCGACTATCGCACCCGCGACATGCCGGCGTACCTGGTGCATCCCTACCAGGGCGGGCTGCCGCGGCGCACCCAGGTGCTGGCCGACTATCTGATCGGTTGGTTCAAGCGCAGCAGCGAGGCACTGGAGCGGCTTGAGCTGTAGTCATGCCGCTTGCAGCCGGGTAATGGCGCCGTAGCGAATCAGCAGGCCCAGCGTCCGTGCCGGATCGAATTCGGGGTCGGCTTCATGGGCGTGGGTCATGGCGCTTTCCAGCGCTTGTTCATTGAGCAGGCCCTGGATGAAGACCCGGCTGCCACGGTCGAGCCTGAACACCTCGACCTGCCAGTTGCAACGCAGTACCAGTGCCGCTTCACCCCGGCTCGGGTCGATCTGCTCCAACCGGCCTTCGCCCTGGTGCGCCAGCCAGATCGACAGCGTCGCGTAGCGTGACTCCAGCACCGCGACGCTGGGGTGCAGGCCTACCAGCAGGCGGCCCAGGGACTCCGGTGCCGCCAGGTGCAGGCCGATCTGTTCCGGGCTCAAGGGCGTGGCATCGGCGGCGTGATAGGCGTTGATCCGCAGACGCTCCAGGCACGCGACGTCGGCCAGGTACGGCACGCTGGCCGCTGGCGCGAAGCCGCGGATGAACGTGGCGAACTCCCGGCCGTAGTCGTTGAGGATCGGGCTGCGGGGCGGGTGCTGCCGGACATGCACGGCGGCCATGGCCCGGAAGAACTCGTCGCCGACCAGTGCCCGGACCACCGGGTAACTGTCGGCCAGGGCGTTGATCAGCGAGCTCTGGACATTGTTGCGGTACACCGCGAAACGGCTGGCCGGATCGGCGCCGTTGCGGCTGTGCAGGCCGGGCGGGCAGGGCTGTTGCGGGTCGAGCAGTGCCGCGCTGAAGCGGTCCTGGTCACTCATCGACCTACCTCGACACCATCGAGCAGGGCCTGGGCTCGTGCCGCTTCAACGAGCAATTCGCTGAAGGCCGGGACGCGGTTGTCGCGCTCGATCAGGGTCGGCAGCGCCCCGGTCCTGGCCAGCACCTGCTGGTAAAGGGCCCAGACCGCCGAATCGATGGGCGCGCCGTGATCGTCGATCAACAGACGGTCGCCGAGGCTGTCACGGTCCTCGGCGAAGCCGGCCAGGTGAATCTCGCCGACGGCTCGCAACGGCAGGGCCCCGATGTAGGCCAGTGCATCGCGTTGATGGTTGACGCAGGAGACATACACGTTGTTCACGTCCAGCAGCAGGCCGCAGCCGGTGCGGCGAATGACCTCGCCGATGAAGTCTGTCTCGTCCAGGGTCGAGCGCTGGAATTGCAGGTAGGTCGCCGGGTTTTCCAGCAGCATCGGGCGTTTCAGGGTGTTCTGCACCAGGTCGACATGTTCGCAGACCCGTTGCAGGGTGGCCGGGTCGTAGGCCAGTGGCAGCAGGTCGTTGAGAAACACCGGGCCGTGTCCCGACCAGGCCAGGTGTTCGGAAAACGACTGTGGCTGGTAGCGCTCGATCAGCCTGGCCAGGCGCTGGAGATGTTGCCGGTCCAGCGGGCCTTCGCCGCCGATGGACAGGCCGACCCCGTGCAGCGACAACGGATAGTCTTCGCGAATCCGCCCCAGGTAATGTTGGAACGGGCCGCCGGCGACCATGTAGTTCTCGGCATGCACCTCGAAGAAGCCGAGGTCGGGGCGGCTGTCGAGGACCACCTGGAAGTGCTCGCTCTTGAGCCCCAGCCCGACCCTGGATGGGAGCGGGTGGGCGCTGGCGCAATCAATGGGCGCGGATTGCGCTGACGGCGGCATTGCGCGTGTCAGCCTTTTTCGGTGAAGGCCTGCAGTTGGCCGAAACCGGTCGGCGAGGTGCTGCTGGCGGTTTTCTCGCAGGTGCCCTTGGGCACCAGTTTCCAGGCGCTGCCCTGGTTGTCCTGGGTCGAGGTACCGGCACAGCTGGTACCGGCGCCGGCGGCGCAGTCGTTCTGGCCCTTGGCGGCGACACCGAAGCATTTCTCGGTGTCCCCGGCGTGGGCGGTTATCGGCAGTGCGGCGATGCTCAGGGCGGAGCCCAGGGTCAGGGCGAGGGTGGCGGCGGACAGCGTACGGCTGGTGGCGTTGCTCATGGTCGATCTCCAATTGAAGAGGGCGCCTTCCTGTCTGGTGTGGGCAGCGAGGGTAGGCGGGGTGCGGCCAACATAATCGATTATGGGCGGCGAGGGTACGGACACGATGTTCCGGGCAAAGAAAAGCCCCGACAGAACGGGGCCTTCTCGTTGCACGGCAGTGGAATCAACCGCCCAGGTACGCTTCGCGGACTTTCGGGTCGGTCAGCAGGTCATTGCCGCTGCCTTCCATCACCACCCGGCCGTTCTCCAGCACGTAGGCGCGGTCGGCGATCTTCAGCGCCTGGTTGGCGTTCTGCTCCACCAGGAACACCGTCACTCCGTCCTTGCGCAGTTGTTCGATGATATCGAAGATCTGCTGGATGATGATCGGTGCCAGACCCAGCGACGGCTCGTCGAGCAGCAGCAGCTTGGGCTTGCTCATCAGCGCCCGGCCGATGGCGAGCATCTGCTGTTCGCCGCCGGACATGGTGCCGCCGCGCTGGCTGAAGCGCTCCTTGAGCCGTGGGAACAGTTCCAGGACCTTGTCCATCTGCTCCTGGTAATCGCCCTTGTCGGTGAAGAAACCGCCCATGGCGAGGTTTTCCTCCACGGTCAGGCGCGAGAACACACGGCGGCCTTCCGGCACCACCGCGATGCTCTTGCGCATGATCTGCGAGGACTCCTGCCCCACCAGCTCTTCGCCCATGTAGCGAATGCTGCCGCTGTGGGCCCGCGGCGAACCGCAGAGGGTCATCAGCAGGGTCGACTTGCCTGCGCCGTTGGCGCCGATCAGGGTGACGATCTCGCCCTGGCGGACTTCCACGTTGACGCTGTGCAGGGCCTGGATCTTGCCGTAGAAGGTGGAAACGTTTTCGAACTGCAGCATTTACGCTTCCCCCAGGTAGGCTTTGATCACATCGGGATTGTCGCGGATCTGTTGTGGTGTGCCATCGGCCAGCGGCGTGCCCTGGTTGATCACGACGATATGGTCGGAAATGCTCATGACCAGTTTCATGTCGTGCTCGATCAGCAGCACGGTGACGCCGTGTTCCTCGCGCAGCACGCTGATCAGCGCCTTGAGGTCGTCGGTTTCCTTGGGGTTCAGGCCGGCCGCCGGTTCGTCGAGCATGAGGATCCGTGGACGGGTCATCATGCAGCGGGCGATTTCCAGGCGACGCTGCTGACCATAGGCCAGGGTGCCGGCCGGGCGGTTGGCGAATTCGGTCAGGTTGACCTTGTCCAGCCAGTACGCGGCGTATTCCATGGCTTCCCTTTCGCTCTTGCGGAACGACGGAGTCTTGAACAGACCGGCCAGGAAGTTGGTGTTCAGGTGACGGTGCTGGGCGATCAGCAGGTTTTCCACTGCGGTCATGTCCTTGAACAGACGCACGTTCTGGAAGGTCCGCACTACGCCCTTGCGGGCGATCTCGTGGCCGGCCAGGCCCTGGATCGGCTGGCCGTCGAGGATGATGCTGCCGGCGCTGGGCTTGTAGAAGCCGGTCAGGCAGTTGAACACCGTGGTCTTGCCGGCACCGTTGGGGCCGATCAGTGCCACGACCTGTTTCTCTTTCACGGTCAGGGCCACGCCGTTGACCGCCAGCAGGCCGCCGAAGCGCATGCTCAAGTTTTCGACTTTCAGGATCTCGCGGCTCATTTGCGCAGCTCCATGTGTGGACGTTGCATCGGCAGCAGACCCTGTGGACGCCAGATCATCATCAGCACCATCATGGCGCCGAACATCAACATGCGGTAATCGCTGAATTCACGCATCAGCTCCGGCAGCAGGATCATCACGATCGCTGCGAGAATCACCCCCAGTTGCGAGCCCATGCCGCCGAGCACGACGATGGCGAGGATGATCGCCGATTCGATGAAGGTGAACGACTCCGGGGTCACCAGGCCCTGGCGGGCGGCGAAGAAGCTGCCGGCGAAACCGGCGAAGCAGGCACCCAGGGTGAATGCCGAGAGCTTGATCACGGTGGGGTTCAGGCCCAGGGCGCGGCAGGCGATCTCGTCTTCACGCAGGGCTTCCCAGGCGCGGCCGATCGGCATGCGCAGCAGGCGGTTGATCACGAACAGCGCGAACAGCGCCAGCAGCAGGGCGACCAGGTACAGGAAGACCACCTTGCTCACCGGGTTGTAGGCCAGCCCGAAGAACTCGTGGAAGGTCTTCACACCCTCGGCGGCACTGCGCTCGAAGCTCAGGCCGAAGAAGGTCGGCTTGGGGATGTTGCTGATGCCGTTCGGGCCGCCGGTGAGGTCGGTGAGGTTGCGCAGGAACAGCCGGATGATCTCGCCGAAGCCGAGGGTCACGATGGCCAGGTAGTCACCGCGCAGGCGCAGCACCGGGAAACCGAGCAGGAAGCCGAAGGTCGCGGCCATCAGACCGGCGACCGGCAGGCACAGCCAGAAGCTCCAGCCGAAGTAGTGCGACAGCAGCGCGTAGCTGTAGGCGCCCACCGCGTAGAAGCCGACATAACCCAGGTCGAGCAGGCCGGCCAGGCCCACCACGATGTTCAGGCCCAGGCCCAGCAGCACGTAGATCAGGATCAGGGTGGCGATATCGACCGCCCCCCGCGAGCCGAAGAACGGCCAGATCAGTGCGGCCACGATCAGGCCGATGATGATCCAGCGCTGGGTCCGTGGCAGGGTCAGGAACTGACCGACCTTGGGCGACACCAGCGGGCCACGGGACGACTTGAACATCGTGCTGACCTGCTGGCTGAACAGCACGCGCAGGAACATCAGCACCGAGCAGAGGGCGATGACGGTCAGGGTCAGGGGACCGGTGCCATGCACTTCGAGGTTGATCCCGACGATGCTCAGCTTCAGGCCGAGTACCGGAAAGGCCACGGCCCAGACCAGCAGGGCGCTGAACAGCGCCTGTTTGAGATATCTGTTCATACTTTCTCAACCTCCGGACGGCCCAGGATGCCGGTCGGACGGAACAACAGCACCAGGACCAGAAGACCGAACGCCACCACATCCTTGTACTGGTCGCCGAACACGTCGGCACCAAAGGCTTCGGCCACACCGAGCACCAACCCGCCGAGCATGGCGCCCGGAATGCTGCCGATACCGCCCAGGACTGCGGCGGTAAAGGCCTTCAGGCCCACCAGGAAGCCGGCGTTGGGGTTGATCACCCCGTACTGCATGCTCAGCAGCACGGCGGCGACCGCGGCCAGGGCGGCACCGATGACGAAGGTCAGGGCGATGATGTTGTTGGTGTTGATCCCCAGCAGGTTGGCCATCTTGATGTCTTCGGCGCAGGCACGGCAGGCGCGGCCCAGGCGTGAACGGGAGATGAACAGGGTCAGTCCGGTCATGGCGATCAGGGTGATCACGAAAACCAGGATCTGCATGTAGGAAATCAGGACTTCCTCTGCGCCCCCCGGACCGAAGGAGATGCTCCCCGGGATCAGGTTGGGAATGGACTTGTCCTTGGAGTCCTGGGACAGCAGTACGGTGTTCTGCAGGAAAATCGACATGCCGATGGCGGAAATCAGCGGAATCAGACGGTTGCTGCCGCGCAGTGGGCGGTAGGCAACGCGTTCGATACTGTAGCCATAGGCACTGGTCACGACGATCGTCGCGATGAACGCGGCGGTCATCAGCAGCGGCAGGGAGTGGATTCCCATCATGGCCAGCCCGGCAAGGACGATGAAGGCCACGTAGGAACCAATCATGTAGACCTCGCCATGGGCGAAGTTGATCATTCCAATGATGCCGTAAACCATTGTGTAGCCAATGGCTATCAAGGCATAGGTGCTGCCAATGGTCAGGCCATTAACCAGCTGTTGGAAGAAGTGATAGATCTCAGGCATTACAGCGCTCCTAAAAACCCGATACGCATTTCACTGGTGGAGTCATGTTCCGGCTCGTCGGGCGTGGTCTGTCGCCACGTTGGCACGAGCGTTTGCCAGCGAACCGCTGGTGACGGTTTTAAGATTTTCAGGTGAGCCAGCTCCCGGATCGCGGGTGTCAGGCCCATAAACCTCGTAAAACAAAGCCCACTGTGCAAACAGTGGGCTTGTTGACCTGTCAGGCCTGAGTTACTGAGGGGATACTTCAGTCTTCGGCTTGCCGAAGTGCCATTCGTAGACCACGAACTTGAAGTTCTTCAGGTCGCCCTTCTCGTCGAAGGACAGTTCGCCAGTCGGGGTCTTGAAGGTCCCGGCGTGGATAGCGGCAGCCACCTTGGCGGTGTCTTCGCTCTTGGCGTTCTTGATGCCGTCGGCGATCAGTTCGACAGCGGAGTAGGCCGGGAACACGAACGGACCGCTCGGATCCTTGCCGTCAGCCTTGATGGCGTCGACGATGGCCTTGTTCTCCGGGTCGGCATCGAAGGACTTCGGCAGGGTGACCAGCAGGCCTTCGGAAGCGTCCTGGGCGATCTGCGAGATGGAGTCGTTGCCGACGCCTTCCGGACCCATGAACTTGGCGTTCAGGCCTTTTTCCTTGGACTGGCGCAGGATCAGGCCCAGCTCTGGGTGGTAGCCGCCGTAGTAGACGAAGTCGACATTGTTCTGCTTGAGCTTCTGGATGATCGAGGAGAAGTCCTTGTCACCGGCGTTCAGGCCTTCGAAGACCGCGACTTTCACGCCTTTCTTCTCGAGGGTCTGCTTGACCGCGGTGGCGATGCCTTCACCGTATTGCTGCTTGTCGTGCAGTACGGCAACCACTTTCGGTTTCACGTGGTCGGCGATGTAGTTGCCGGCGGCAGGGCCCTGGGCGCTGTCCAGGCCGATGGTGCGGAACACCAGCTTGTAGCCACGGGCGGTGATTTCAGGGCTGGTGGCCGCCGGGGTGATCATGATCACGCCTTCGTCTTCGTAGATGTCCGAAGCGGGCTGGGTGGAGCTGGAGCAGAGGTGGCCGATGACGAACTTGACACCATCGTTGACAACCTTGTTGGCGACGGCCACGGCCTGTTTCGGATCGCAGGCGTCGTCGTATTCGACCGCTTCGAGTTTCTTGCCATCGACGCCGCCCTTGGCGTTGATGTCCTTGATGGCCTGTTTCGCGCCCGTGAACTGCATGTCACCGTACTGGGTCACAGGGCCGGTCTTGGGGCCGGCGATGCCGATCTTGATGGTGTCTGCAGCGAAAGAATGGCTGGCGATACCGGCCAGAACCATAGCGGCGAACAGTTTGGAAATCTGCTTAGTCATTAGTGCTCCACTCTTGCTGTTGTAATTTTTATAGTCCTGACGCCAGGGCGGCAGAACCGGGTTTTGACAACCCGATTTTACCCGGCAACTGTACCGATACAGTTTAGAGCGCTCGTTTATCGCTTGGATAGCGGGCTGCCGGGGACAAAATCGGGAGATGTCGCTTAAATGAAAGAAAGAGACAGAATAGCGGCAGATGGCCATGCAGATTATTATCTGGATGTTGCTGAGCTTTCACGGCAATCCCTGCAACCCTGATCCTTCTTTCACCCCAACCTTTACATCCGGGTTTTTCTACCTTGAGTCGCGACGTTATGATTGCGCCGATTTTTTCTCAGGTGGAACTCCCATGATTGAAGAACCTAGCACCCTCTATGCCAAGCTGCTTGGTGAAACTGCATCTATCCGCTGGGAGGAGCTGCAACCGTTCTTTGCCCGGGGTGCCCTATTGTGGGTCGAACCGTCGCTGGATCTGATCGCCGCGGCGCAGGCCATGGCCGAGAATCAGACCGAGAAAGTAGCGGATTGGCTGGCCACCGGAGCGTTGGCCAAGGTGTCTGAAACGCGGGCCCAGGATCTTCTCGAGCGTGATCCGAGCCTGTGGGCGGTGGTGGTATCGCCCTGGGTGATGATCCAGGAAAGAGCGGCGAGGTAATTCAAGGCACTGTAATGGTGCATATGCGTTATGCGTTTATGGCCTACGAGTGTGTAGGCCAGTAACCGCATGCGGCAGTAATGGCAGTTTGCCCGTGGAGAAAATCCACAGTCCTTGACAGGCATATCGCAGCTTCCCTGCCACGACATCCGATTCTGTAGGCGCCCGGCTTGCCTGCGAAGCTTCTGGCGGCCTCAAGGGCCCATTCGCCGGCAAGCCGGGCTCCTACAGGGTGATGGGGGCGGTTGGCTCAGTACTCGGTCCGACCGGTGTGGCTGTTCAAGGAAATGACCTTGGTCTTGCCGATGCGGTGACGGTAGATCTCGCGCAGATACTTGATCGCCTTCTTCACGCAATCGCGGGACAGGCGGATATCGTTGATCGAGACGAACTTGTCCTTGTCGTTGATCAGTTCGCGGTACTTCTTCTCGTACATCGGCTTGATCGCGTACCAGTTGGTATCGAGGATCTTCGCCGGGTTCTCGAACTCGTTGAGCAGGTCGTCGATATGCCCTTCGTCGAACTCGTCGCGGGTGATGAACTCGAGCATCGAGTTGTCCAGCGTGTCGTCGAAGCGGTACGGGTTGCGCGCGAAGCAGCGCTTGATGAAGGCCACGATCAGGGTCAGGAAGTCGTCCGACAGGCACGGACTCTTGGCGATCAGCGTGGTCAGCGACAGGTTGGCCGAGGCCCCGATCACCAGGGCGTAGCGCTTGAGCGTGGTGTTGGGGAACAGGCTGTTGAGGTGGGTCTTGAGCCGGTTCAGGTCCATATAGGACAGCTTGTAGTCCTTGGGCAGCGAGACGATCGAAACCACCGACGAGCAGTTCTTGAAGAAATGCAGGTCGTGCAGCGCCGCGGCGTCGTAACCCGAAGCCTTGTACTGCTCCAGGGCGGCGCGGTAGCGCTTGGACTCGATCGGCAGCAGGCTGATGCCTTCGATGGCCTGGGTGACCTTGTTGAAGTGCGGCAGGTCGATGGAGCGGAAGAACAGGTCGTCGATGTTCAACCGCTGCTGTTCCTTTTCGAACACCTTGAACTTGTCGCCGGTTGGCGCCGGCTGTTCCGGTACCACGGATTCGGCGTAGGCGATCGCCACGGGGCCTGCCAGGCTCATGAACAGGTCGTTGGCGTCCAGGCGGATGGTCTCGCCGATGTCGATGCCGGCACGACGGAAGTAGTTCTGGTCGTAGTCGGTGGTCACCGCCTGGGCGGTCAGGATGTTGAAGATCTGCTGGGAGATGTACTGGTTGGCGTGCTTCTCCATGGCATTGACATCGATGTTCTGGATATTGCCGTCATCGTTCTCTTCGGCATAACGCATGATGTCGTTGGAGATCAGCATCATCGCGTTCCATGGGCGGATACGGCCCATGACGCTGGCTTCGCTGCTGTCTTCATTGTCGAAGTTGTACGAGAAGTCCCACTCTTCCGACAGGTACTTGCAGAGCAGGCGGCCGGCGTTGATGTGCAGGGCCTCGGACATTTCGCTGCGATGGTCGGAGATGTTCGGCAGCACGCAGATGCCGCTGGTGAAGATCGGTTCGAAGACGAAGGAGTGGCCGCTCTTGCTGTCGTGCTCGTCCATCGGCTTGGTGTCGAACGTCTTGTTCATGTACGAGTACTGCTGGGCCAGGCCGAATTCCGAGGCCATGCCCGAACCGGTACCACCGCCGGCACTGAAGATCGAGAAGTACAGGCGCGACTGGTTGGCCTTAATGCCGCAGGAGTCGATCAGGTACGAGTGGATCATCTTCCAGTCTGGGCTGGAGAAGCGTTGGGTGTCCTTGTTCAGGATGATCTTGGCCAGGTACTGGCCGAGGATCGGGGCGTTACCCGCGCCACCGGCATGCACCTCGGACAGGTCCATGATCTTCATCTTGCTGTAGTCGCGGATGAACCCGCTTTTCTCGCCCTTGCGCGAAAAGCGGATGCGGCCGGCGATGTCCTTATCCAGGTCGCCGAGCATCACCAGCGGTTCGACCAGAAACACCGGCTTGGCGGACTTGCTCTGCACCAGGCGCAGGTTATTGCGGATCCACTGGGCGGGGCGGTAGCCCTTGTCGACGGACTTGTCGTCGTTGTTGAATTCGTTGAGGTAGAACTTGCGGGCGTTGTAGACCAGTTCGGCGACATCCAGTGCGATGTTCGAGCCGCAGCGGCCCAGACCGATCAGGCAGACCGAGGGGAATTCCTGTTCGCGACGGGCCTCGTTCTCCACCTCCAGGTGCGGTGGGCGCGGAAATACCATGTCGCGCAGACCGTCGAGGTTGTCGAGGATACGATCCGTATTGGTTTCGGTGAAATAAAGGTACTGCTGCGTCGCCAGTGGACGGGGCGTCGAGTAGGCCTTGTAGGTTTTTTCCACGACCGCGGGCGACATCAGATCGGATACTGCGTTGGCTGGGTTATTTTTGGAGGTCATTGTGCGCCATATGCCTGGTCTGGTTGGGCGGTCGAGGGAATATCAACGCGCCATCACGGTGAGAGATCGCGACTTTAACGCGCGATATTGGCTTGATCGATAGGGGTTGGCCCTAGGTTTCCCTAGGGGTGAACCCTGCTCTGGATATCGTTGAATCGGCCAGTATTTGACGTTCTTTAATTGACGGGGAACTTTTTATGAATTCTGTACTACCTGCCCTGGGGTTCGCCGGAATCGGCCTGATGGGGCTGCCGATGTGCCGTCGCTTGCTGGCCGCGGGGTACCCCTTGACGGTGTGGAACCGGTCGCCGCACAAATGCGCCGAACTGGTGGCGGCCGGTGCGCGGCAGGTCGCCACCCCTGCCGAGCTGTGCGCGCAGGCAGACGTGGTGATGCTGTGCCTGGCCGATACCGCGGTGGTGCAGGAGGTGGTTTTCGGGGTCGACGGGGTGGCGCAGGCGGCGAAGACGGGTCAACTGCTGGTGGATTTTTCCAGCCTGGAGCCCACGGCGACGCGACAAATGGCCGCGCGCCTGCTGGCCGAGCGCGGTGTGCGCTGGCTGGATGCGCCGGTTTCCGGCGGCACCGCCGGGGCCGAGGCCGGCAGCCTGGCGATCATGGCCGGTGGGGACGTGGCCGATCTGGAACGGGTTCGCCCGGTCTTGCTGACCCTTGGCCAGCGCGTCACCCACATGGGGGCGGTGGGTGCCGGGCAGGTGACCAAGGCCTGCAATCAGATGATCGTGGCCTGCAATGCCCTGGTGATTGCCGAGGTGGTGGCGCTGGCGGAACGCTCCGGGGTGGATGCCAGCCTGCTGGCCGAAGCGCTCGGCGGTGGCTTCGCCGACTCCAGGCCGTTGCAGATCCTCGCGCCGCAGATGGCCGAAAGCCGTTTTGAACCGATCAAATGGCATGTGCGCACCTTGCTCAAGGACCTGGACGGTGCCGTGAAGTTCTCCCGTGAACAGGGTTCGGCGACACCCATCAGCGGATTGGCCGCACAGTTGATGCGCCTGCATGGTAGCCAGGGGTATCTGCAAAAGGATCCCGCGACATTGGTGAATCTGTATCGCGAGCCGCCGTCGCCGGCGGAGTGAGTGGCGTGACGCTGGGTGGTGGGCGCTGGTTGAGCTGCCTGATGGTCGCGGGCAGTTCTTCGAACAGCACCGGTCGGCTGAATAGGTGGCCCTGGATGTAGTCGCAGTCGTACTCGGCAAGGAACTCGTATTGCTGCTGGGTCTCGACGCCTTCGGTGACCACCTGCAGATGCAGGGTGTGGGCCATGACGATGATCGCCTGGATGATCTCCATGTCCGGGGCCGACTTGGGGATGTCGAGGATGAACGAGCGATCGATCTTCAGGGTATTGAGTGGCAGGCGCTTGAGGTAGGCCAGGGACGAGTAGCCGGTGCCGAAGTCGTCGATGGACAGCGAGACGCCGAGGGTACGCATCTGCCGCAACAACTGCAGGGTATTGGTGATATTGCCCATCAGCGCGTTTTCCGTGACCTCCAGCTCCAGCCGGTTGGCGCAAACGCCGGTGCTGCGCAGGATGTTTTCAATGTCGTCGGCCAGTTCCTCGCGTGCCAGGTTCAGGGACGAGCAGTTAGTGCTGACCATCAGGTCGCTGTAGCCCTGTTCGTCCAGTGCCGCCAGGTCCTGGCAGGCGGTGCGCAGGACCCACTTGTCCAGATCGGCGATCAGGCCGTTGGCTTCGGCGATGTGCAGGAAGCGGTCCGGGGCCAGCAGCCCGTGTTGCGGATGGTTCCAGCGTACCAGGGCCTCGAGCTTGGCGACCTGGCCGGTCCTGACCGCACAGATCGGCTGGTAGAACAGTTGCAGCTCGCGGCCGTCGCGCAGCGCCTGGCGCAGTTGTTCCTCCAGTTGCAGTTCCAGGGTCGCCTTCGTCTTCAGGTTGGCGTTGAAGAAATGCAGGCTGTTGCGCCCGGCTTCCTTGGACTGGTACAGCGCCAGGTCGGCGTTCTTCAGCAGCTCCTCGCAGGTCTGGCCGTCCTCGGGGAACACGGCGATCCCGATGCTGGTGGTCATCACCATGCGCCGGCCGGCCAGTTCGATCGGTTCCTTCATCTTCTGCATGATGCGCTGGGCCATGTGCCGGGCTTCGTCGCGCTTGTGCAGGCTGATGAGGATGCAGAACTCGTCGCCGCCAAAGCGCGCGACCACGTCGTCATGGCTGCGGGTGGCACTCTTGATGTGCGCGGCGATGACCTTGAGCAGCTCGTCACCGGCGTCGTGGCCGAGGCTGTCGTTGATCCGCTTGAAGTGGTCGATGTCGAGGAACATCACCGCCAGCATGCCGCCATTGCTGCTGCGCTCGATCAGTCTCTCGGCGAAGATCTGGTTGAAGCCGCGGCGGTTGATCAGGTTGGTCAGGGCATCGTAGTGGGCGACCTGGGCCAGGGACAGGCGGGCCTGGTCCAACTGGCTGAGCAGCGCGTTGACCCGGCGCAGGTCCTGTTCCTTGTGCTGCAGCTTCTTGTCGGAGAGGGCCGCGCTGATGCTGCTGCCGATGATCAGCAGGGTGATCAGGGCAATGGTCATGCCCAGTTGCAGATGGTTGTTCTGCACTGCGGCGCCCAGGACGTCGCCTTCCGGGACGACCAGGCGCAGTGCCCACATGCCGGTGAAGTGCATGCTGACGATGGCTGCGCCCATCACCAGGCTGGCGCTGTACTTGAGCAGTTGATGGAAGATGCCGCTACCGGTGCGAAAGTGCCTGGCCAGCAGCAAGGCCGCCAGGCTGGCGCCGATGGCGATCAGTACCGACAGGCCGACGAGGCCGGGTTGATAGTACTGCTGTGCAGTCGAACGCAAGGCCGACATGCCGATGTAATGCATGGCGGCGATCCCCAGCCCCATCGACAGGGCGGCGCGAACGGTCTGGGAAGGGCGCAGTTCGGCGCGACCGAGGGTGTGCATGGCGAGAAACGAGGCGAACAGGGCGATCAGCAGCGAGACCATGGTGGTGGGCAGGTCGTAACTCATCGCGATGGGCGTTCGAAACGCCAGCATGGCGATGAAGTGCATGGCCCAGATGCCGCCCGCCAGGCAACAGGCACCGACCCAGCGCCAAAGGCGCTGTTGCGCCGGTTTTTCCACATGACCGACCCGTTCGGCCATGTCGAGCGTGGCGAAGCCCGCGGCGCAGGCCACCAGATAGGCCAGCATGACCAGCAGCGGATCGTGGCTGCAGTCGAGCAGCAACTGCCCTTGCTCGGGAAGTTTGTCGACAAAATGCAAACCCAGCCACTCCATAGCCTGTCCTATTCCGCCCTTGGACTACCGACGCTGCGCGCCGACCAATGGGTTGGAGTATAGAGGCTCGTCTGGAGCCGGGAGCCCTAATGGCAGAGTGCTCCCAATGATTTGGCGATGAGCTAAATAGCGATTGGTACTAAGCCGGGCTGCTGCTCGGGCTCCAGGGGCGGCAGGCCGAAGGCGGCGCGGGCCGCATCGCAGCGTTCGTTGGGTTCACCGTTGACCCAGGCGGCATCGAATTCGCGGCAGGGGCTGGAGCGCTGGTGGTAGATCGAGCAACTGACGCCTTTACCGACTTCACCTTCAAGGGCGGTGCAGCGCGGCTTTTTCCCTTCGGTACCGTTCATGGCCACGCGGCTCGGACTGATCTGGCTGACCAGTTCGTCGGGCACCAGGCCGCCGCCCGACACGCACTCTCCCCAATAAAACGAGACACGGAAATAGGAACAGCAGGCACCGCAATTCAGACACGGATTAGCATCAGACATGGAAGGTCAACGGAGAAAGAAGAAGGGAGGGAGTTTGGCACTATTCTAGGCTTCGGCCGCGGCTTTGTAAGGGGGTGTTACAAGTATTTTTACGGGTCCCGATAGAGCCTCCATTGGCCGGTATCAGCGCCGCGAATGGTGGCAGACAGGCGATATCAGGCTGACTAGATTGAGTGGCAGCCAAGCCCTATAACAATAAAGAGACGGACCCCATGCAGAACTCGACCCAAGCGGCGAATGCCTGGCGCATTCTGTTCCTGTTGTTCCTTGCCAACCTGTTCAATTTCTTCGATCGGACCATCCCGGCGATCATCATCGAACCGATCCGCATGGAGTGGCACCTGAGCGATTTCCAGATCGGCATCATCGGCACCGCCTTCACCATCGTCTATGCCGTTGCCGGCCTGCCCCTGGGGCGCATGGCCGATAACGGTTCGCGCAGCAAGCTGATGGGCTGGGGGTTGGCGGTCTGGAGCGGGCTGACGGCGGTCAATGGCCTGGTGGGCAGTTTCTGGAGCTTCCTGCTGGTGCGCATGGGCGTCGGGATCGGTGAGGCCAGCTATGCGCCAGCGGCCAATTCGCTGATCGGCGATCTGTTCCCGGCCCATCGCCGGGCACGGGCCATGGGCATTTTCATGCTGGGCCTGCCGTTGGGGCTGTTGCTGGCGTTCTTCACCATCGGCGCGATGGTCAAGGCGTTCGACAGCTGGCGGGCGCCGTTTTTCATTGCGGCGGTCCCCGGCCTGGTGCTGGCGCTGTTCATGTTCTTCATCAGGGAGCCCAAGCGCGGCGCGGCGGAAACCGTACAGGTCGCCCAGACACGGATCGAGCGGCCGGTACGGCGCCTGCTGGCGATCCCGACCTTTCTCTGGCTGGTGCTGGCGGGGCTGACCTTCAATTTCGCCACCTACGCCTGCAACTCCTTCCTGGTGCCGATGCTGCAGCGCTACTTCCAGATGCCGTTGCAGGAAGCGGCGGTGGCCACCGGGGTGATCGTCGGCGTGACCGGCCTGGTCGGGCTGACCCTGGGCGGCTGGGTGGCGGACAAGATTCACCAGCGCATCGCCAACGGACGCCTGCTGTTCGCGGCCGTGAGCCTGGTGGTGTCGACCCTGGCCACGGCCTGGGCACTGCATGCCGGGCGGATCGAGATCGGTGTGTTCGTCGCCGTATTCAGTGTCGGCTGGCTGTTTGCCTACAACTTCTACACCTGCGTCTATACCGCGATCCAGGACGTGGTCGAGCCGCGGCTGCGGGCGATGGCGATGGCGGTGTATTTCGCCGGCCTGTATCTGCTGGGTGGGGGGCTGGGGCCGGTGGTGGTCGGCCTGCTGTCCGACCATTTCGCCCATGCGGCGATGCTGGCGGCAGGTGCGCAGGAAATGACCGAGGCATTCAAGGCCGTGGGTCTGCATGACGCGATGTATCTGATTCCGGCGGCGTTGCTGCTGACGCTGCTGTTCCTGTTCCAGGCGGCACGGTGTTTCAGTCGGGATGCGGCGCGGATGCGCGAGGGGATGGGGCAGGAGCAGGAAGGCGTGGCACCTGTAACGGCTTGATAGTCAGTTGAATGGGGGCCTGTTCGCGGATGAATCCGGCTCCCACAGGTCCAGTGGTGATCACAAAATCTGTGAACACCGCTCCACTGTGGGTGCCGGATTCATCCGCGAACAGGGGGCCCTGAAGCCCTAAACGAATCCCGCCCCACAGCGCACCGTCATATCAACCGGCGACCAGCACCCGGATCGCTTCCAGGCGCAGCGCCGCCTTCTCCAGCATCGCCAGCCCCTGTTCACGCTGTTTGCGCAGTGCGACCAGCTCGCTGTCACGCACGCTCGGGTTGACGGCCTGCAACGCGGTCAGGCGCGCCAGTTCCTCGTCGGTATCGGCCGCCAGGCGACGTTGTGCCTCGGCCACGCGTTCGGCGTGACGAGGGGCGACTTTCGCTTCGCCGGCGTTGATCTTCGGCGCCAGGCTGTCGCGCTGGGCCTGGATGAACTTGTTGGCGCTGGCCTTGGGCACGCTTTCCAGCTGGTCGTTCAGGGTCTCGAACGCGACGCGTGGCGACAGGTCGTTGCCGTTGGCGTCCAGCAGGCAGCGCAGGGCGGCCGGCGGCAGGTAGCGGCCCAGTTGCAGCGAGCGTGGTGCGACCACTTCGCTGACGTACAGCAGTTCCAGCAGCACGGTCCCCGGTTTCAGTGCCTTGTTCTTGATCAGCGCCACGGCAGTGTTGCCCATCGAGCCGGACAGCACCAGGTCCATACCACCTTGCACCATCGGGTGTTCCCAGGTGATGAACTGCATGTCTTCGCGCGACAGCGCCTGGCCGCGGTCGTAGGTGATGGTCACGCCTTCGTCGTCGCCCAGCGGGAAGCTGGCGTCGAGCATCTTCTCGCTCGGCTTGAGGATCAGGGCGTTTTCCGAATGGTCCTCGCTGTCGATGCCGAAGGCGTCGAACAGCGTCTCCATGTAGATCGGCAGGGCGAACTGGTCGTCCTGCTCGAGGATCGCCTCGACCAGGGCCTCACCTTCACCGGCACCGCCGGAGTTGAGTTCCAGCAGGCGGTCGCGGCCGGTGTGCAATTCGGCTTCCAGGCGCTCGCGCTCGGCACGGGCCTCGTCCACCAGCTTCTGCCACTCGCCGTCGTCGCCGCCTTCGAGCAGCGGCAGCAGGCGTGGACCGAACTGGTGCTGCAGGGCGTTGCCGGTCGGGCAGGTATTGAGGAAGGCGTTCAGGGCATCGTGGTACCACTGGAACAGGCGTTCCTGCGGGCTGGTTTCCAGGTACGGCACATGCAGCTCGATCACGTGCTTCTGGCCGATCCGGTCCAGGCGGCCGATGCGCTGTTCCAGCAGGTCCGGGTGCGCCGGCAGGTCGAACATCACCAGGTGGTGGGCGAACTGGAAGTTGCGGCCTTCACTGCCGATTTCCGAGCAGATCAGCACCTGGGCGCCGAATTCCTCGTCGGCGAAGTAGGCGGCGGCGCGGTCACGCTCGAGAATGTTCATGCCTTCGTGGAACACGGTGGCCGGGATGCCGGAACGCACGCGCAGGGCGTCCTCCAGGTCCATGGCGGTTTCCGCGTGGGCGCAGATCACCAGCACTTTGGTGCGCTTGAGCATTTTCAACTGGTCGATCAGCCACTCGACCCGTGGGTCGAAGCGCCACCAGCGTTCCTCGTCACCGCCTTCGGTCTGGGCCTGGAAGCTGACTTCCGGGTACAGCTCGGCGTGTTCGCCCAGCGGCAGCTCCAGGTATTCGTCCGGGTTCGGCAGCGGGTAGGCGTGCAGCTTGCGCTCCGGGAAGCCCTGGACGGCGGCGCGGGTGTTGCGGAACAGCACGCGGCCGGTGCCGTGACGGTCGAGCAGTTCGCGTACCAGACGCGCGCTGGCTTCGCTGTCGCCGTCGTTGACCGCGGTGAGCAGGGCCTCGCCTTCGTTGCCGAGGAAACCCTGGATGGTCTTGTGGGCGGCCGGGGACAGACGGCCCTGGTCCAGCAGTTCCTGCACCGCTTCGGCCACCGGGCGATAGTTCTCGCTTTCGGCGCGGAACGCGGCCAGGTCGTGGAAACGGTTCGGATCGAGCAGGCGCAGGCGCGCGAAATGGCTTTCCTGGCCCAGCTGTTCGGGGGTGGCGGTCAGCAGCAGTACGCCGGGAATGGTCTCGGCCAGTTGTTCGACCAGCGTATATTCCGGGCTGGCCTTGTCTTCATGCCAGACCAGGTGATGCGCCTCGTCGACCACCATCAGGTCCCAGCCGGCGGCGAACAGCGCATCCTGGGCCTTTTCGTCCTCGACCAGCCACTCCAGGGCCACCAGGGCCAACTGGGTGTCTTCGAACGGGTTGCTGGCATCGCTCTCGATGAAGCGCTCGGCATCGAACAGCGCTACCTGCAGGTTGAAGCGCCGGCGCATTTCCACCAGCCACTGGTGCTGGAGGTTTTCCGGGACCAGGATCAGCACGCGGCTGGCGCGACCGGACAGCAACTGGCGATGGATCACCAGGCCGGCCTCGATGGTCTTGCCCAGGCCCACTTCGTCCGCCAGCAGGACCCGTGGCGCGATACGGTCGGCGACTTCCCGGGCGATGTGCAACTGGTGGGCGATCGGTTGCGCACGGGCGCCACCCAGGCCCCAGAGCGGCGATTGCAACTGGCGGCTGGTGTGTTCCAGGGTGTGGTAGCGCAGCGAGAACCATGGCAGCGGGTCGATCTGTCCGGCGAACAACCGGTCGCTGGCCAGGCGGAACTGGATGAAGTTCGACAGCTGGGTTTCCGGCAGCGCGACGACTTCGTTCTGCACGTTGAGGCCGTGGTAGACCAGCAACCCGTCGACATCCTCGACTTCGCGCACGGTCATCTTCCACCCCTCGAAGTGGGTGATGCTGTCCCCGGGCGAGAATCGCACGCGGGTCAGGGGCGCATTCCTTAGCGCGTACTGGCGAGTGTCGCCAGTGGCCGGATAGAGCACGGTCAACAAGCGGCCATCCTGTGCCAGAACGGTGCCCAAACCCAGCTCGGCTTCGCTGTCACTGATCCAGCGTTGCCCCGGTTGATACTGCTGCGCCATGCTGCCTGACTCCCGCCTTGAAAAAGCCGACTATCTTAACGGAATCGACGCTTTCAGGCCAAAGCTCTTGATCGAAAGGACTGATCCGAGAAAGTACACCGACCCAGGCTGAAAGGTCGTTGAGCATGACGTTCGTCGGAGCGTATTGCACCCTTTAGCGATAACCGGGTCACAGTTTCGCGACTGACGGCTCAAGTCACGGGAGCCGCCGCCGAAAGCCTGCCGACAGGAGAAGAAATCATGCTGCCACCGATGTTACCCCTGAGTGCCGTGCCGGTCACTTCCCAGCAGGACCCGATCCGACCGCGACCGGATATCCCGCCTGTGGTGCCCGTGCAGGAAAGCTCCAATGAAAGCACCATCGACCTGCAGAAGCGCGACCCGGAAGAGGCCGCGTGGCAGTTGCGCGAGGAACAGCGGCGCCAGCAGCAACAGCAGCAACGCCGGCGTGAGGCCGAGGATGATCCGCAGTTGCACCTGGCGGTGCCGGGCGACGAATTGAACGCCGACAACACCGTACCGGTGGTCGCATTGATGGAAGAGCAGCCGCGTCAGGGCCTGCTGGTCGACGTCGAGGTCTGACGGCGCTCTTCGGCCAGTTGCCCAAGGGCCTCCAGCAGCAAGCCGATCTCCTGTTCGGTATTGAGATAGCTCACCGCGACCCGGGCAATCGCCGGCAGTTCGCGGGCCTGCATGTCCAGAGGCGTGTAGGCGGTGCCGTTGGCACCGATGTTGATAGCGCTTTCGGCCAGCCGTTGTTTCAGCGCCAAGGCATCCCATCCTTCCAGAGTGAACGCAATCAGGCCCGACTGCTGTCCGGGCAGGCCCAGGTCGTGCAGTTCCAGCCCGGGGATCTTGCGCAAGGCTTCGCGCAATCCTGTCGCCAACCGCTGAATCCTGCCGCGAATACGCGCGATACCCAACTGATTGGCCTCCTTCAGCGCATTGGCCAGGCCGGCCATCAACACCAGCGAGCGCTCGCTGGTTTCGAAGCGGCGGGCATCGTTGCGCAGGGTGAAGCCGTGATCGTCCCAGGGCGCGGATGACACATCGAGGTAGCGGGGGGTCAGTTGTTCGAGAAAGCCTTCGCGCACATACAGCAGCGCGGTACCTCGTGGGCCCCGGAGAAACTTGCGGGCGGCACCCTTGAGCACGTCGCAGGCCAGGGCCTGGACATCGCACGGCAGTTGGCCGAGAGCCTGTCCGGCGTCGATGAAATAGGCGATGCCATGGCGTCGCGCCACCTGGCCGATGGCCTCGGCGGGGTTGATCAGGCCGCCATTGGCCGGTAGCCAGGTCAGGGCGATCAGGCGCACGCGGGCGTCGATCATCTGTTCCAGGGAAGAGACCGACACCGCACCGGTTTCATCGCAGGGGATCACTTCCAGACGAGCGCCGGCCTTGACCGCTTCGGCCATGCAGGCCAGGTTGCCGGCCCATTCATGACGCCCGACCAGGATCCGGTCGCCGGCACGCCAGGGGCCCAGTGCGGCGAAGGCCTGGCCCCAGGCGGCTGAGCCGCTGCCGGCAAAGGCGATGCTCTGGACGCTGGTGTTGAGCAGCTCGGCGGCAGCCTGGCGGGCTTCCTCCTCCAGTCGCGCGCCCTCGGGGCCAGCCTCCATCGGGCCGATGCCTGCCTCGAGTCGCAACTGGGCGGTCATTGCCTCCAGGGTGGCCTGGCTGGGGAGCGAGGCGCCGGCGTGATTGAAATGGATCACCCGCGAGCAGCCGGGAGTCGCGGCACGCAGGTGGGCGATTTCGCTTTCCGACCAATCGTCGACGATCATGGCTGCAGCTCGAAGATCGCGTCGATTTCCACGGCGACGCCACTGGGCAGGCTCGATACGCCGATCGCGGTCCGGGCGTGCCGACCTTTTTCACCCAGCACGTTGACCAGCAGGTTGGATGCGCCGTTCGCCACAACGCCCTGGCGTTTGAAGTCCGGGCTGGCGGCAACGAAGACGCCGAGGCGGACGATGCGCACCAGCTTCGACAGGTTGTCGTCGATGGCGTGACGCAATTGCGCCAGCAGGCCGAGGGCCGCCAGCTCCGCTGCCCTGGCGCCTTCCTCTTCGCCCAGGGTATCGCCCAGGCGGCCAATGCCGGCGGGCTGACCATCCTGCAGGGGGATCTGCCCGGAGATGAACAGCTGGTTGTTGCTGATTACGTAATTCACATAGTTGGCAATCGGCTGACTGGGCTGCGGCAGGTTCAGGCCCAGTTGACTGACGCGATCTGACAGGGAATTGCTCATGGGGGAAACCTCCTTGAAGAAGGTTTCAGCATGCTCGGCGCGGAATTGGCCGACAAACGGATAGATTAAATCGGACGTATCTGATTGGCTCATGTGTCCGCGCATTGTTCCATCAACCAGGTGCAGAAGATTTCGGCTTCCGCGCAGAGCGCGGTGTTGGGTTTGATCAGCCAATAGCCGATCTCGCTCTCATAAGGGGGGCTGTCGAATGCCGGTACCAGCGAGCCGTCCTTGAGCCGGCGATCGATCAGGCGCTGGCGGCCCATGGCGATACCCTGGCCGGCGATGGCGGCTTCGACCACGATGTTGTAGTCATGGAGCATGGCCGTGGGGTAGCGCTGCAGATCGAAATGATGGTGCCGGGCCCAATCGATCCATTCGAAGGGTTGCCGGGCCTGGGCCATCAGCAACGGGCCCGGCCCGTGGGATGCGGCCTTGAAGGCCGGGCTGCAGACGGGGAACAGGCGTTCGCTCATCAGCCGCTTGGCATCGACATCCGGCCAGCCGCCCTTGCCGTAGCGGATGGCGAGGTCGACCTGGGCGCCGGCGACATCGGCGAGCTGGATCGACGGCTCCAGGGCAACCTGGATGTGCGGGTGGCGGGTAATGAAGTCGGTCAGGCGCGGTGCCAGCCAGAGCGTGGCGAAAGACGCCAGCAGGCCGATCCGCAGCACCCGTGGGGATGTCGGTGCGCGCAGTTGTCGACTGGCTTCGGCGATCTGTTCCAGGGCCGGGCGGATCTGCTGGTAATAGCGGCTGCCGGCGTCGCTGAGGTCGATGGCACGGGTCCTGCGGATGAACAGGCGCTGGTCGAGGTACTGCTCAAGCTTGTGGATCTGATGGCTTACCGCGCTCTGGCTGACCGACAGCTCATCGGCGGCCTTGATGAAGCTCAGGTGGCGGGCCACCGATTCGAAGGCGCGCAGGGCCATGAGCGGGGGGAGGTCCTTGGGCAGTGTCACTTCAACGATCCTTGGTAGCCATACTGAGTGGGCGATTTTGCGCGCAAACGGGCATGGCGGACATAGCTCGATCATTTCCCGGCTGGTCAGCGCCGACGCTTGCCCGCATTATGGGGGTATTGCGTGAGCCGGGGGCGAGCCTGGCTGAATTCGACCGATAGCGATGTAGTGATCATGAGCCAAGACGACAAGTTGATCGACCTGAATGCGGAACGGGCCAAGCGTGTCCATGACCTGAACGAGAAACGCCTGAATGAAGTACGCCAGGCCTTCGAGCAGGCGATGCCGTTGGGCAAGGGCAGGAAAAAGCCGAAGAACAAGCCGAAAAAGCGCTGATATCTGCGCTGAAACTTGATGCAAGTCAGTTAATTTCCTTTCCCCGCGCCCGGTTCCGGGCGGCATTGACGCCGGTCAATTTTCCTCCGTGCCCATTTGGGTAACTTAGCCACATCGCAACAGGGCGAGTGCAGGAGGCCAGTCATGTTTTTCGATAACGTGGTAATTGCCGGAGTGCTGACGGTTGGCCTCATGGTGGTGTTCCTCGGCGGTTTTGGATTTTTTATCTGGAAAGACTCACATAAGAGGAAGAAACCTTAGGTCTTTTCAGAGAACGAGCACGCAAGGCATTTTGGGCGACTTCGGTCGCCCTTTTTTTGTCTCGCGTTTTTGGGCTTTTTGGGGGGGAGTAATTGTTACTGGGTGTACATATCCGTTTGCGCGTTTAACTGATGTTACGGTTTCGCCCCTTACGGGCGAGTTACTTTTTTTCAGACGCCAAAAAAAGTAACCAAAAAACGCTTGCCCCTCCATTGGCCCTCGCTGCGCGAGGGTTCCTTCGCTCCGGTCCTGTTTCGAGAGCACGCCGTGACGGGCCATCCATGGCCCAACACGGCTCGCCCGGCATCCCTGCCGGGCGATTCTCGAAACAGAACCTCCACTCAGCCGGCTGGGAACGGGGCCGGTAGATCAAAAGCAAGATCAAAAGCAGAGGGGGAATCTGGAAGTTTTTCGGCGACTTCAATGGCCTCTTCGCGGGCAAGCCCGGCTCCTACAGATGGGTGTCGTATGCAGCCTCTGTGTACGACGCAAACTTGTAGGAGCCGGGCTTGCCCGCGAAGCTCTTTAGCTCTTGCTCTTGCTCTTGCTCTTGCTCTTGCTCTTGCTCTTGCTCTTGCTCTTGCTCTTGCTCTTGCTCTTGCTCTACCGGCCCCGTTCCCAGCAGGCCGAATGGAGCCCTCGTGTAGTGGGGAACTCGGCATGGATGCCGAGTTAGCGCCGATGGGCATGGATGCCCATGCGGCGCGACCCACGGAGCGAGGGTGGAATGAGGGAACCCCTCGCGTAGCGAGGGGCCAATGGAGGGGCAGCGTTTTTTGGTTACTTTTTTTGGCGTCTGAAAAAAAGTAACTCGCCCGTAAGGGGCGAAACCGTAACATCAGTTAAACGCGCAAACGGATATGTACACTCACCTCAAAGTTAAACACTACATACAAACATCAAGACGAAAAAAAAGGCGCACCCCAAAGGCTGCACCTTTATTTTTAGATCACGGCAGTCAACTCAACTGCCGATAATCTTCGAAGCGAGCCAGAACAAACCGGCAGACAAGCCGACGGTCGCCGGCAAGGTCAGTACCCAGGCCAGCAGAATGGTCTTGATCGTGCTGCTCTGCAGCCCGCTCTTGTTCGCCAGCATGGTCCCCGCCACACCCGACGACAGCACGTGGGTCGTCGAAACCGGCAGCGCGAAGATGTTCGCCAGGCCGATCATCCCGGCCGTGGTGATCTGGGCCGACATGCCCTGGGCATAGGTCATGCCCTGCTTGCCGATCTTCTCGCCAATGGTCAGCACCACCCGTTTCCAGCCGACCATGGTCCCCAGGCCAAGGGCCAGGGCCACCGCCAGAATCACCCAGAACGGTGCGTATTCGGTCGTGGCGGTCAGGTCCTTGCGCAGTTTTTCCAGGTCCGCCTTCTCGCGCGCGTCCAGGCCCGGCAGCTTGCCGACCTTTTTCGCGGTGTCGTCGAGGCAGAGCAGGTAGCGGCGCACTTCGATACGCTTTTCAGGTGCCAGCGAATGGTAGTCGTTGACGCCCTTGAGATCGTTCAGCAGCGCGGCGATGGTCGGTTCGGTCTGCTGCGGATTGCAGCTGAACTTGCCCGGCAGGTCGTCCTGCACGCTCTTGCCCAGTGCCAGGAACTCGCTCAGGGTGGCGCTGTTGCGCTGGTAGAACTGGCTCAGGTGCAGGGTAGCGTCGCGGGTGCGTTCGATCTGGTAGGTGGTGGTGCTCAGGTCGAGTACGAACTGCGCCGGCACGATACCGATCAGCACCAGCATGATCAGGCCAATACCTTTCTGACCGTCGTTGGAGCCGTGCACGAAGCTCACGGCCATGGCCGAAACCACCAGTACCATGCGATTCCAGAACGGAGGGTGCTTCTTGTCGTCGATCTTGCGGCGCTGTTCCGGCGTCTTGTGCATCTTCGACTTCGGACGCCACCACTTCAGAGCGACCAGAACCAGGCCTGCCACCAGCATGCCGGCCAGCGGCGAGAACACCAGCGAGGCACCGATATCGATCGCTTTCTGCCAGTTGACCCCGTCGCCTAACGGAATGTCGTTGAGCAGGGCATTGGCCAGGCCGACACCGAGGATCGAACCGATCAGGGTGTGGGAACTCGAGGCCGGAATGCCGAAATACCAGGTTCCCAGGTTCCAGGTGATGGCCGCAGCCAGCAGCGAGAACACCATGGCCAGGCCATGTCCGGTGTTGACGTTGATCAGCAGTTCCACCGGCAACAGGTGGACGATGGCATAGGCAACGCCGACCCCGCCGAGCAGAACCCCGAGGAAATTGAATACACCGGAGGAGAACACCGCGAGATGGGGCGGCATCGCTTTGGTGTAGATCACTGTGGCCACCGCGTTAGCGGTGTCATGAAAGCCGTTGATGAACTCGAAGCTGAGGACAAAGGCCAGGGCGAGCAGCAGGCTCACGAGGACCCAAGCATCCAGTCCGCTGAATAAATCGATCATGTAGGTTTTCTGACCCGGTCATAAGGGGGCGCGATTATGCCAGAAAAGCCCGCTAATCGATGCACTAGCTGCCCATCGGTAACATTCTTCAATGAAAAAAAATGTAGGAAACCCTGCAAACCCAGGTTTTCCGGGGCTCTGGCAAGCTTCTGATTTCATTGGAAATATCGGGAAAACGCGAGGTTTCGGCGCAGGGCTTCTGGGCCGAAACGGCTGTATGAAATTTCTGTGTGAGGACCTGCCTGGCGTCAATCAGCCCGTTGGGTGGGGCGGCTTCCAGGGCTCGTCGCGGATAGCGCAAGCCGTTGACATGCGGGAGCCTGGCAGGATCCGGGTAGGATGACAGGCTGCAGGAGGCAAGCCTCACGGTGTCAAGGCTGAGTCGCCTGGGCCTGTTGCGCCTTGAGTTCCTGTTCCATCTTTTGCAGTTCCTGGCTAAAGGCCTGGTCGCGAAGACTGGCCCGTTTACGCCAGGGTTTGCGTTCCGGTTCGGGTTGCGCGGCGTAGGTGGTGACTTCTCCGCCGTAAACATCCTTGTAACGTTGTTCCTGGCGCTCAAGTTCCGCGCGCAGTTCGTCTTTCGTCACAGTGTTACCTAATTTGAATTGAAGGGTTTTTCCGTCTCTGTAAACACGACCGCGCGGGATGGACTTGCCTGACAGGGCTGAGCCCGGCTCCCACGGCTACGAGGGCGCCTGATGGCACGCAGCGTACGTAGAGTATATCGGTCGGTTTGAACAATATTACCGCGAAGAGGGGAGAGCCCGTCAACTTTGTCCAGGGGCTTTGTCACGTAGGAGTTTTGAACTGTAACTTGAGGGCTTGGGCAAGTGCTGCCTGTTTCCCGGCGGCAAACTTTCGCTGGAAGTTTTTGATACCGCTAATTGGCTGGATAATAACAGTTGTATAGGGAAGTTTGTATCACCAGCAATGCAAAGGGGGGAGGGGAGAACGGCCTTACTTCGTGGGTAAGGCCGTGCCGGTGAGTTCCCCGGTGGGTACCTGACCAGTATGCCGGGAATCGCAGAGCGGCAAGGCAACGTTATAAGCCTCGGGACCGCCCAGGTCAATTGCGATTATCGGCCGTATGTTCGATAATCGCACAATGTAGGGCCTGCATGGCTTGTCTATCGGCTGTCGGCGGCCTGTAATAGCGGCTGACAGTGTGAACAAGGACCTGGAATGAACGACCCACTGCGTACTGCCTTCAATTCCGTCGCGCCGCCTATCGTCGCCTCGCCCGCCAAGCGGATTCAGGCCTTTACCGGCGACCCGGATTTCATGACGTCGCTGGCCCGTGGCCTGGCGGTGGTGCAGGCGTTCCAGGAGCGCAAGCGGCACCTGACCATCGCGCAGATCAGCCACCGCACGGAGATTCCCCGGGCGGCCGTGCGACGTTGCCTGCATACACTGATCAAGCTCGGCTATGCCACCACCGACGGGCGCACCTATTCGCTGTTGCCCAAGGTGCTCACCCTGGGGCATGCCTATCTGTCCTCGACACCTCTGGCGGTGTCGGCCCAGCCTTATCTGGACCGCATGAGCGAGCAGCTCCACGAGGCCTGCAACATGGCCACCCTCGAGGGTGACGACATTCTTTACATCGCCCGCTCGGCCACGCCGCAGAAGCTGATCTCGGTCGATCTGTCCGTCGGCGGGCGACTGCCGGCCTACTGCACCTCGATGGGCCGGATCCTGCTGGCCGCGCTGGATGATGCGTCGCTGCAGGACTACCTCGAACATGCCGACCTGCAGCCCAAGACCAGCCGTACCCTGCATACCCCCGAAGCGCTGCTCGAATGCCTGCAGCAGGTGCGTCGACAGGGCTGGTGCATCGTCGACCAGGAGCTGGAGCAGGGCCTGCGTTCGATTGCCGTACCGGTTTACGACGCCTCGGGCCAGGTGCTCGCGGCCCTGAACGTCAGCACCCATGCCGGCAGTGTCAGCCGCAGCGAGCTGGAGCAGCGTTTCCTGCCAAACATGCTCGCCGCCAGCCGTGACCTGAGTGCCCAACTGTTCGCCTGATGGCCGGCTCCTCAGCAAAGCTGTTCGATAACCGCCCAGTTACGCGTTTATCGAATTGCGCGGTTGAATACCGCTGATTAATGTCGCGGCAGCGCCCTGAATTGACGAGCCTGCAAGGCTCGCTCCGGGCCGCTCTAATAATAATGAAGAGGCCAGACCGCCATGAACATCTCTCCCGATACCTCTCCCGCGTGTTCGCCGTCCTGACGCGGCACGCCTGAACCAACCCGCTTCATCCAACGTCGCCGGCCCGGTCGGCGCCTGTTCGTCTGCGCGCTTGTGTGGAAATAAAAATAATGAACCAGCCTCAATCCACTGTCGGTCACTGCCTCGATGTGCAGTCCCTTATCAATAGCCAACCGCTGTCCAGGTACCAGTGGCGGGTGGTGATCCTGTGTTTCCTGATCGTTTTTCTCGATGGCCTGGACACGGCGGCCATGGGCTTCATCGCGCCGGCGCTGTCCCAGGACTGGGGCATCGACCGTGCCAGCCTCGGGCCGGTGATGAGTGCGGCGCTGATCGGCATGGTCTTCGGCGCGCTCGGTTCCGGCCCCCTGGCGGACCGCTTCGGACGCAAGGTGGTGCTGGTGGGCGCGGTTCTGCTGTTCGGCGCCTTCAGCCTGGCCTCGGCCTACAGCAGCAACGTCGACCAGTTGCTGGTGCTGCGCTTCCTCACCGGCCTGGGTCTGGGCGCGGGCATGCCGAATGCCACGACGCTGCTCTCGGAATACACCCCGGAGCGGCACAAGTCGCTGCTGGTGACCAGCATGTTCTGCGGTTTCAACCTGGGCATGGCCGGTGGCGGTTTCGTCTCGGCCAAGCTGATCCCGGCCTTCGGCTGGCACAGCTTGCTGTTGATCGGTGGGCTGCTGCCGCTGTTGCTGGTGCTGGTGTTGTTGCTCTGGCTGCCGGAGTCGGCGCGTTTTCTGGTGGTGCGCAACCGCGGCGTGGACAGGATACGCAAGGCCCTGGCGCCGATCGCGCCACAGCAGGTGGCCGCGGCGGCGAGCTTCAGCGTGCCGGAGCAGAAGACAGTCAAGGCGCGCAATGTGCTGGCGGTGATTTTCTCCGGCACCTACAGCGCCGGCACCCTGCTGCTGTGGCTGACCTATTTCATGGGCCTGGTGATCGTCTACCTGCTGACCAGCTGGCTGCCGACGCTGATGCGTGACAGCGGCGCGAGCCTGGAACAGGCCGCGTTCATTGGCGCCCTGTTCCAGTTCGGCGGGGTGCTGAGTGCGGTCGGGGTGGGTTGGGCCATGGACCGCTTCAACCCGCACAAGGTCATCGGCACTTTCTACCTGTTGGCCGGGATCTTTGCCTACGCGGTCGGCCAGAGCCTGGGCCACATCGCCCTGCTGGGAACCCTGGTGTTGGCGGCTGGCATGTGCGTGAACGGCGCGCAATCGGCGATGCCTTCGCTGGCGGCACGCTTCTACCCGACCCAGGGGCGGGCCACGGGTGTGTCCTGGATGCTCGGGATCGGTCGTTTTGGCGCGATTCTCGGCGCCTGGATGGGCGCTACGCTGTTGGGCATGGGCTGGAACTTCGAGCAGGTGCTGACCGTGCTGGTGGTACCGGCGGCGCTGGCGACGGCTGGCGTGCTGATCAAGGGCCGGGTCAGCCACGCGGATGCGACCTGAGTCGACCGGGTGTGGGGGGAGTCGATAGCCTGCAAACAATTGGTTCGATTATCGAACACATAAGCGATTATCGGATTGTTTGCGGGCCGAGCCCCGGCTTAATCTGGCTTCACTCCGGCGCTGACCTCGCGCCTTTTTCTTCCAAGCTGGCTTGTTGAAACCGGGAGTCTGTATCCATGGCTGAAATACTTTCGCTGCATGACGCGGTGAAGCAATTCGTCAATGACGGCGATACCGTCGCGCTCGAAGGCTTCACTCACCTGATTCCGACTGCGGCGGGTCATGAAATCATTCGTCAGGGCAAGAAAGACCTGACACTGGTGCGGATGACCCCCGACCTGATCTACGACCAACTGATCGGTGCCGGTTGTGCTCGCAAGCTGGTGTTTTCCTGGGGCGGCAACCCGGGTGTCGGTTCCCTGCACCGCCTGCGCGATGCGGTCGAGAAGCAGTGGCCCCACGCGTTGGAAATCGAGGAGCACAGCCACGCCGACCTGGCCAATGCCTACGTCGCCGGCGCTTCCGGCCTGCCATTCGCGGTGCTGCGTGCCTACGCCGGCTCCGACCTGCCGAAGGTCAACCCGCTGATCAGGAGTGTGACCTGCCCGTTCACGGGTGAAGTGCTGGCCGCAGTACCTTCGGTACGTCCCGATGTCACGGTGATTCATGCGCAGAAGGCCGACCGCAAGGGCAACGTCCTGCTGTGGGGCATTCTCGGCGTGCAGAAGGAAGCGGTACTGGCGGCCCGGCGTTGCATCGTCACCGTCGAGGAGATCGTCGACGATCTGCAGGCTCCGATGAACGCCTGCGTGCTGCCGACCTGGGCCGTCAGCGCGGTCTGCCATGTACCGGGCGGCGCCCACCCGTCCTATGCCCATGGCTACAGCGAGCGCGACAACCGTTTCTACCAGGCCTGGGATCCGATTGCCCGCGACCGTGAAACCTTCACCGCCTGGATCGCCGACTACATCCATGGCACGGCGGACTTCGCCGAGTTCCGGGCCAAGCTGGCCCAAGCCTCGGAGGCAAAATAATGACCTACACCACCAATGAAATGATGACCGTTGCCGCCGCCCGTCGCCTGAAGAACGGTTCGGTCTGTTTCGTCGGCATCGGCCTGCCGTCCAAGGCGGCCAACCTGGCGCGCCTGACGTCCTCGCCGGATGTGGTGCTGATCTACGAGTCCGGCCCGATCGGCGCCAAGCCCAGCGTGCTGCCGTTGTCCATCGGCGACGGTGAGCTGGCGGAAACCGCCGATACCGTGGTGCCGACCGGCGAGATCTTTCGCTACTGGCTGCAGGGTGGTCGCATCGATGTCGGTTTCCTCGGCGCGGCCCAGGTCGACCGTTTCGGCAATATCAACACCACGGTGGTGGGTGACTACTTCTCGCCGAAGGTCCGTCTGCCCGGGGCTGGCGGCGCACCGGAGATCGCCGGTTCGGCGAAGAGCGTGCTGATCATCCTCAAGCAGTCGGCGCGCTCCTTCGTCGACAAGCTGGACTTCGTCACCTCGGTCGGTCACGGCGAGGGCGGCGATTCCCGTCAGCGCCTCGGTCTGCCGGGCGCCGGTCCGGTAGGCATCATCACCGACCTGTGCATCATGGAACCGGAAGCCGGGACCCACGAGTTCGTCGTCACCTCCCTGCACCCGGGCGTGACCCGTGAGCAGGTGATTGCCGCCACCGGTTGGCCGGTACGGTTCGCCGAGCAGGTCGCCAGCACCGCCGAGCCGACCGACGTCGAGCTCAGCGCCCTGCGCGATCTTGAGGCCCGCACTGCCGCGGCCCATGGCCAAGCCCCGGGAGAAGCCTGATGCGCGAAGTCTTTATCTGTGACGCCGTCCGTACCCCCATCGGCCGTTTCGGCGGCGGCCTGGCCGGTGTGCGTGCCGATGACCTGGCCGCCGTGCCGATCAAGGCGCTGCTGGAACGCAACCCGTCGGTGAACTGGAGCGAGGTCGACGAGGTGTTCCTCGGCTGCGCCAACCAGGCCGGCGAGGACAACCGCAACGTCGCGCGCATGGCCCTGTTGCTGGCCGGGCTGCCGGAGAGCGTTCCCGGCGTGACCCTCAACCGTCTCTGTGCCTCGGGCATGGAAGCGATCGGCAATGCCTTCCGCGCCATCGCCAGCGGCGAAATGGAGCTGGCGATCGCCGGTGGCGTCGAGTCGATGTCCCGGGCTCCGTTCGTGATGGGCAAGGCCGATGCGGCGTTTTCCCGCAACATGAAACTGGAAGACACCACCATCGGCTGGCGCTTCATCAACCCGTTGATGAAGGCCCAGTATGGGGTCGATGCGATGCCACAGACCGCCGATAACGTCGCCGACGACTACCGGGTGTCCCGCGCCGACCAGGACGCGTTCGCCCTGCGCAGCCAGCAGCGGACTGCCGCGGCCCAGGCCGCCGGGTTCTTCGCCGAGGAGATCGTGCCGGTGCGTATCGCCCACAAGAAGGGCGAGACCGTGGTCGAGCAGGATGAGCATCCGCGCGCCGATACCACCCTGGAGGCCCTGGCGAAACTCAAGCCGGTCAACGGTCCCGACAAGACCGTCACCGCCGGCAACGCCTCCGGTGTCAACGATGGCGCGGCGGCGCTGATCCTGGCCTCCGCCGAGGCGGTGAAAAAGCATGGCCTGACCGCCCGCGCGCGGGTACTCGGCATGGCCAGTGCCGGGGTGGCGCCGCGGGTCATGGGCATCGGCCCGGTGCCGGCGGTGCGCAAGCTGACCGAGCGCCTCGGGCTGGCGGTGAGCGAGTTCGACGTGATCGAACTGAACGAAGCCTTCGCCAGCCAGGGTCTGGCGGTGTTGCGCGAGCTGGGGATCGCCGACGATGCGGCCCAGGTCAATCCGAACGGCGGTGCCATCGCCCTCGGCCATCCCCTGGGCATGAGTGGTGCACGCCTGGTATTGACCGCGCTGCATCACTTGGAAAAAACCGGCGGCCGCAAGGGCCTGGCGACCATGTGCGTCGGCGTCGGCCAGGGCCTGGCGCTGGCTATCGAGCGGGTCTGAAGCCCACCTCTGTAGGAACCGGCTTGCTGGTGATCAGGACGATGGGGTGTAGCAGAGATTCCGTGTCGTATTGATCGCCCGCAGGCAGGCTTCTACAAAGGTCTGGTGTGCCGGGGGAACAGGCTTGTTGCAAAGTATGTCTAGACTGCAACTATCCCTTACGAGTGAGTGAACATGACAACAACAACGACGCCGTACACCGGTGAGGAACGTAGCAAAAGGATCTTTGCCATCGTCGGTGCTTCTTCGGGCAACCTGGTCGAATGGTTCGACTTCTACGTGTATGCCTTCTGTGCCATCTATTTCGCCCCCGCCTTTTTCCCTTCCGATGATCCGACGGTTCAGTTGCTGAACACTGCCGGTGTGTTTGCGGCCGGCTTCCTGATGCGTCCCATCGGCGGCTGGCTGTTCGGCCGGGTGGCCGACAAGCACGGGCGCAAGAATTCGATGATGATCTCGGTGCTGATGATGTGCGGCGGCTCCCTGGTCATCGCCTTCATGCCGACCTACGCCAGCATCGGCGCCTGGGCGCCGGCGCTGCTGCTGGTGGCGCGGCTGTTCCAGGGCCTGTCGGTGGGTGGCGAGTACGGCACCACCGCGACCTACATGAGTGAAGTGGCGTTGCGTGGCCAGCGGGGTTTCTTCGCCTCGTTCCAGTACGTGACCCTGATCGGCGGCCAGTTGCTGGCGGTGCTGGTGGTGGTGATCCTGCAACAGTTTCTCACTGAACCCGAACTCAAGGCCTGGGGTTGGCGCATCCCGTTCGTGATCGGCGCCGTCGCTGCGGTGATCTCGTTGCTGCTGCGTCGTTCGCTGAAGGAAACCACCAGCAGGGAAACCCGCCAGGACAAGGACGCCGGCAGCCTGCGGGCGCTGTTCCGTGACCACAAGGCGGCGTTCGTCACCGTGCTCGGCTACACCGCTGGCGGCTCGCTGATCTTCTACACCTTCACCACCTACATGCAGAAGTACCTGGTGAACACCGCCGGGATGAGCGCCAAGACCGCGAGCTTCGTGATGACCGGCGCACTGTTCCTCTACATGTGCCTGCAACCGGTGTTCGGCATGCTCTCGGACCGGATCGGCCGGCGCAACTCGATGCTCTGGTTCGGTGCCCTGGGGGCACTGTGCACGGTACCGATCCTGCTGACCCTGAAGACCGTCACCAGTCCGTTCCTGGCCTTCGTGCTGATCAGCCTGGCTCTGGCGATCGTCAGCTTCTACACCTCGATCAGCGGCCTGGTCAAAGCCGAGATGTTCCCGGTTCAGGTGCGGGCGCTGGGGGTGGGGCTGGCCTATGCGGTGGCCAACGCGGTGTTCGGCGGTTCGGCGGAGTACGTGGCGCTGAACCTCAAATCGATGGGGATGGAGAACGCCTTCTACTGGTACGTGACCGTCATGATGGTGGTCGCCTTCCTGTTCAGCCTGCGTCTGCCGAAACAGGCGGCGTATCTGCACCACGATCATTGATCGACCTGCGCGCCTGTGATGGGCGCGCCTTTACCAGGGATTTCCCATGCAACGACCGAGCAACCAACTGTTCGATGCCTACTTTATCGCCCGCGATATGGCCCAGGTGTTTTCCGACCAGGGCCGGGTCCAGGCAATGCTCGACTTCGAGGCCGCGCTGGCCCGTGCGCAGGCGCGGGTCGGGCTGATTCCCCAGGCGGCGGTCGCGCCGATTGCCGCGGCATGTGAGGCCGGGTTCTACGATTACGCCGCTCTCGGCGAGGCGATCGCCACGGCCGGCAATTCGGCGATCCCGCTGGTCAAGGCACTGGGCAAGCGGATCGCTGCCGCCGATGCCGGGGCCGAGCGTTATGTGCATCTGGGCGCCACCAGCCAGGACGTCATGGACTCCGGCCTGGTGCTGCAACTGCGCAGTGCCTGGCAGTTGATCGACGCCGACCTGCAACGCCTGGCTGACGTATTGGCAGCCCAGGCCCAACGGTATGCGGACACACCGCTGGCCGGGCGGACCTGGTTGCAACAGGCCACGCCGGTCACCCTCGGCATGAAGATCGCCGGTTGGCTGGGCGCGGTCACCCGCCATCGCCAGCGTCTGCGCGAACTGCAACCGCGGCTGCTGTGCCTGCAGTTCGGCGGTGCCTCGGGCACCCTGGCCGCCCTCGGCGAACAGGCGATGCCGGTGGCCGAGGCGCTGGCCGAGGAGCTGCAGCTCAACCTCGCCGAACAACCCTGGCACACCCATCGCGACCGCCTGGTGGAATTCGGTGCCGTCCTCGGCCTGATTGCCGGCAGCCTGGGCAAACTGGGACGCGATGTCAGCCTGCTGATGCAGACCGAGGCCGCCGAAGTCTTCGAGCCGTCGGCACCGGGCAAGGGTGGTTCCTCGACCATGCCGCACAAGCGCAATCCGGTGGGCGCCGCGGTACTGATCGGCACCGCGACCCGGGTTCCGGGCCTGCTCTCGACCCTGTTCAGCGCCATGCCCCAGGAACACGAGCGCAGCCTCGGCCTGTGGCATGCCGAATGGGAGACCCTGCCGGAAATCTGCCGGCTGGTCTCGGGCTCGCTGCAGCAGGCGCTGATCGTTGCCGAAGGCCTGGAAGTGGACCCGGCGCGGATGCTGAGCAACCTCGATCTGACCCGTGGCCTGTTGCTGGCGGAGGCGGTGAGTATCGTCCTCGCCCAGCGCCTGGGGCGCGACGCCGCCCACCACCTGCTGGAGCAGTGCTGTCAGCGCGCGGTGGCCGAGCAGCGCCACTTGCGGGCTGTGCTGGGCGACGAACCGCAAATCACCGCGCAACTATCCGTGCAAGAACTGGACCACCTGCTCGATCCGGCCCATTACCTCGGCCAGGCCCGTACCTGGGTCGAGCGTGCGGTGGCCGAGCATCTGGCTTTTACCTGAAGGAGATTGTCGTGGCTTTTGTACAACTGGCTGATGGCGAACTGCACTACCGCTTCGACGGTCCGCAGGAGGCACCGGTGCTGGTGCTCTCCAACTCCCTGGGCACCGACCTGGGCATGTGGGACACTCAGATCCCGGCGTTCGCCGAACACTTCCGGGTGCTGCGCTACGACACCCGTGGCCATGGTCGTTCGCTGGTGACCGAAGGTCCGTACAGCATCGAGCAACTGGGCCGTGACGTAGTGGCCCTGCTCGATGCGCTGGGTATCGAGCGGGCGCACTTCTGCGGCCTGTCCATGGGCGGGCTGATCGGCCAGTGGCTGGGTATCCATGCCGGCCAGCGCTTGAACAGGCTGATCGTGTGCAACACGGCGGCGAAGATCGGCGACCCGGCGATGTGGAATCCGCGCATCGAGACCGTGTTGCGCGATGGCGCGGCGGCCATGGCCGCCTTGCGCGACGGGGCGATCGCCCGCTGGTTCACGCCGCAGTTTTCCGCCGCGCAGCCACAGCAGGTCAAGCCGATCACCGACATGCTCGCCGCCACGTCGCCGCAAGGCTATGCGGCCAACTGCGCGGCGGTGCGCGATGCCGATTTTCGCGAGCACCTGGACAGGATCCGCGCTCCGGTGCTGGTGATCGCCGGCAGCGAGGATGCGGTAACGCCGCCCAGCGGCAGTCTGTTCATCCAGCAGCACGTCAAGGGCGCCGAGTACGCCGAATTCCATGCCGCCCACCTGTCGAACGTACAGGCCGGCGATGCCTTCAGCCAGCGCGTGCTGGATTTCCTGCTGGACCGGGTTTGAGGAGAGTGTCCGTGGACGAGAAACAACGTTATGCCGAGGGGATGCGGGTGCGGCGTGCCGTGCTCGGGGATGCCCATGTCGACCGCAGCCTGAACAACCTGACCGAGTTCAACTCGGAGTTCCAGGAGATGATCACCCGCCATGCCTGGGGTGATATCTGGACCCGCCCGGGATTGCCCCGGCACACCCGCAGCCTGATCACCATCGCCATGCTGATCGGCATGAACCGCAATGAAGAACTCAAGCTGCATCTGCGGGCTGCGGCCAACAACGGCGTGACCCGCGAAGAGATCAAGGAAGTGCTGATGCAGAGCGCGATCTACTGCGGCATCCCGGCGGCCAACGCGACCTTCCACCTGGCGGAGTCGGTGTGGGACGAGCTGGGCGTGGAATCGCGTCAGTAAGCCCGCCACGGCCTGTTCCCATGCGCCTGCCTGGGAACAGGCCGTGGCGGCGGTCCTTTCTCATTCGTCTGAAAAAACGCCCATCCCGGAACACTTGGCGTTTTCGCTGATCTGACAGGAACGATGGCCCCTCCGTGTGATGGCGGAGGGCAGGGACGTTGCGCCATCCTGTCGGTAAGATGCGCACTCAAGTTCCCATTCCGTTCTGCATGACGATGGCTTGAATACATCTTGGTTCTGCAATTGTTGTGACCTGGACCAGGCCAACCTCATGAAATCGCTTTTGACCTCATTCCTGGTGCTTGCGCTCGCCACGGGCCTGGCCGGCTGTATCGGCCCGCCGATCCCCCTGAGCCCGAGCACCGAACAGGCGCTACGCACGCAGCCGCCGATCCGTTTCCTGCTGACCTTCGATGACGGGCCCAGTGCGTCGAGTTTCTACAACCCGACCGCGTCGGTGCTCGACGACCTGGCCCATAACCCGATTCAGCCGGGCATCAAGGCGGTGTTCTTCGTCCAGACCGGTGCCCCCAGGGCCGGCAACAGCGACATAGGCCGGGCGCTGATGCGGCGCGAACAGGCCGAGGGGCATGTCCTCGGCTTTCATACGGCGGGGCCCTGGCACACCAACCATCGTTCATTGAATCCGCAGGAACTGGAACAGTCACTGAACGATGGCAGTGCCGTTATCGCAGCGATCACCGGTGCTCCGCCGACCCTCCTGCGGCCGCCGTTCTGGAACTACGACAAGCGCACGTTCGCGGCCTACCGGCAGCATGGGCTGCACGTGCTGCTGACTGACCTCAGTGCCAACGATGGCAAGGTCTGGGGGATCACCGCGAGCCCGCAGCGTCGGGCCAACCTGCTCAAGCACCTGGCCGAGGTGCGCGAGCAGATCGCCCGGGGCGAGATGCCGGTGGTCGATGGGGTGATTCCGGTGGTGGTGACCTTCCACGACCTCAACCGCTATACCGCCCGGCACATGCAGGAGTACCTGCAGATCCTGATGGATTGTGCGCGGGAGACCGGTGTGCGGACTGCCGAGCAGCCGTTCTACACCGATCGTTCGGCGCTGCTGCGGGCGGTACTGGCGCGTACGGTGCCGAGCAGCTCCACGCCGGTACACTTGCCCGGTTTCTGGGATTGGTGGTGGGACCGCGATTCGCACTGAGTCGAGCGGTGTTGCCGGTGGCCGGTTCGCGGGCAAGCCCTGCTCCTGCAGATTTGTGTCGCATGCAAGCCCGCGTAAGACTCCACTCATGTAGGAGCAGGGCTTGCCCGCGAATAGACCCTGAAGTCCTGCTCTCAAAGTCAGCCCAACCGGTTTACAGCAACGAGATCGGGTAGCTGATGATCAGGCGGTTCTCGTCGAACTCGTTGGTGCTGTAGTCCCTGCGGATGCTCGAGTTGCGCCAGCGGATGTTCAGGTTGCGCAAGGTGCCGCTCTGGACGGTGTAGCCCAGTTCCGACTCACGCCCCCATTCCTTGCCGTCGGTGACCGCGCCGACATGCACGTTGTCACCGCTGATGTAGCGGTTCATCAGGGTCAGCCCCGGAATTCCCAGCGCGGCGAAGTTGTAGTCATGGCGCAACTGCCAGGACTTTTCCTGCGCATTGTCATAGCTGCTGTTGTAGCTGTCGTTGGCCAGGGTGCCGCCGCTGGTGCCGTTGACCCGCATCCAGGCGCTGTCGCCGGTGAGCTTCTGCAGGCCGACGTAGAAGGTGTTGCCGCCGTACTTGGCCGAGAACAACCCCGACCAGGTTCTGTTCTCCAGGTCGCCGGCCAGCGCGCTGCCGTCTTCCTTGCCGTAGAAGAAACCGAGGTTGGCGCCCAGGGTCCAGTCGCCCAGTGGCTGGCTGTGGACCAGATTGACGTACTGCTGGCGGTAGATGTCCTTCAGTTGGGCATTCCAGAGGCCGATCAGGGTGCGCTTGTCGTTGAAGGTGTATTCGCCGCCGGCGAAGTTGAAGCGGTCGGAGGTGAAGGCGGCTTTGCCCTGCATGTACATGTCGGTCATGCTCGAATCGTTGCGCGGGCTGTTCTTCTGGAACTGGCCGCCGTACAGCGTCAGGCCGTCGATCTCCTTCGAGGTGACCTGGCCGCCGCGGAAGGTCTGCGGCAGCGAGCGGCCGTCGTCGGAACGGAGGATCGGCAGCACCGGCATCCATTCGCCGACCTTCAGCTCGGTTTTGGAAATCCGTGCCTTGAACGCCACGTCCAGGCGGCCGAAGTTGTCCGCCGGGCGCCCGTCACGGTCCAGCGGCAGCAGTTGCGTGCCGCCGGTGCCTTTGCCGCCGTCGAGCTTCTGGGAAAAGGTGCCGAGCACGTCGACGCCGAAACCGACGGTGCCCTGGGTGAAGCCGGAGCGGGCGTCGAGGATGAAGTTCTGCGTCCATTCCTCGGCCTTGTCCTGGGGGTAGGCCGGGTTGGTGAAGTTGCGGTTGATGTAGAAGTTACGCAGGTTCAGGTTGGCCTGGGCGTCTTCCACAAAGCCATGTTCCTCGGCCATGGCCGGCAGGGCCGCACCGGCGAGGGCGAGGGTCAGCAGGGCAAGTGGGGGACGGTTGCTGTGGTTCAGTGGCTTCATGGATCGGTCTCTCTAATTGTTAGGGGTGAAGCAGGGCGCAGCCGCAACCCGGGGGTTGCAGACAAGGGGCTTACAGGGGGAACGAACGGCTGCGATCAGCCGCTGAGGGCAGGGAGTCGGGACATGGCGGGTGAACCTGTTGTTATTGGTATGGGTCGATGCGCTGGCATGGTGCGGCGGATCGAACCGCGTGTTCAATCGGGGTTTGACGGTTTTGGGCGATTATCGAACGGAACAGTGCGGGCATGAAAAAACCCGCCAATGGCGGGTTTTTGTGCAGCGTGAACGATCTCAGCCTTTCGGTGGCGTCTCGTCGATTGGCCGGGCCTGGCCGGTCTGTTCGTTCCAGCCACCGCCGAGGGCCTTGTACAGGTTGACCTCGCTGGTGAGCTGCGACAGGCGATCGCTGATCAGCGATTGCTGGGCGCTGAACAACGAGCGCTGGGCATCGAGGAAGGTCAGGTTGCTGTCGACGCCAATGCGGTAGCGACGCTCGGCCAGGCGGTAGTAGTCCTGGTTGGCGGCGACCAGGTCGCGCTGGGCCTGCAACTGCTCGTTGAAGGTCTGGCGTGCGGCCAGGCCGTCGGAGACTTCCTTGAAGCCGGTCTGGATCGCCTTCTCGTAGTTGGCGACGCTGATTTCCTTCTGGATCTTGGAGTAATCCAGGCTGGCTCTCAGGCTGCCGGCGTTGAAGATCGGGATGCTGATCTTCGGCGAGAACAGCCAGGTGCCCGAACCGCCCTTGAACAGGCCGCCCAGGTCCGGGCTCAGGGTGCCGGCGTTGGCGGTCAGGCTGATGCTCGGGAAGAACGCCGCACGTGCCGCGCCGATGTTGGCGTTGGCCGCCATCAACTGGTGCTCGGCGCTGAGGATGTCCGGACGCCGCTGCAGCAGGTCCGAAGGCAGGCCGGCTGGCAGTTCGCTGAGCAGTTTGGCCGACAGCGGCTGGGCCGCCGGCAGGTTGGCCGGAATACCGGTGCCCAGCAGTTGCGTCAGGCTGTTCTGGTCTTCGGCGACCTGGCGGGTGAACTGCGCCAGCTTGACCCGTGCGCCTTCCACCGAGGTCCGCGCCTGGCTCAGGTCCAGGGCCGAGGCCACGCCGACTTCGTTGCTGCGCGAGGTGAGCCGGTAGCTTTCCTCGTAGGCCGCCAGGGTTTCCTGGGTCAGCTTGAGCAGTTCCTTGTCGGCCTGCCAGGTCAGGTAGGCGTTGGCGACACTGGCCACCAGGCTGATCTGCGTGGTACGGCGGGCCTCTTCGCTGGCGAAGTAGGTCTGCAGCGCCTGTTCGCTCAGGCTGCGGATACGGCCGAACAGGTCCAGTTCATAGGAACTGACGCCAAGGGTCGCCGAGTACTGGCTGGTGATCGCAGCCTTGCCGGTGCCCGAGGCATCGGCCGGGACCCGCTGGCGGCTGCCGCTGCCGTCGGCGCTGACGGCCGGGAACAGGTCGGCGCGCTGGATCTGGTATTGGGCCCGGTAGGCTTCGATGTTCAGCGCCGCGACCCGCAGGTCGCGGTTGTTTTCCAGCGCCACCTGGATCAGTTGCTGCAGCGCCGGGTCGTTGAAGAACTGGCGCCAACCCTGTTCGGCCGCGGCGACGTTCGCCGCCTGGGCCGGCGAGTAGGCCGGTCCTTGCGGGTACTGCGCCGCTACCGGCGCCTCGGGGCGCTGGTAGTCGGGGATCAGCGAGCAGCCGCTGAGCACGAAGGCCGCGACCGCTACAGAGAGAAGGGACTTGCTCATTGGCCAGCCTCATGCTGTGGAGTTTCAGGGGTTGCTGGTTTCGCGTGCTTCTTCTCGCCACCAATGGCCGAGACGGCAACGAAGAATAACGGAACCCAGAAAATCGCCAAGACGGTTGCGCTGATCATACCGCCAACCACCACGGTACCAATGGCGTGCTGACTGCCGGAGCCGGCGCCGGTGGAGATCGCCAGCGGTACCACGCCGAGGATGAACGCCAGCGAGGTCATGATGATCGGACGCAGACGCATGCGGCAGGCCTCGATCGCCGCATCGCGCAGGCTCTTGCCCTGTTCGTGCAGTTCCTTGGCGAACTCGACGATCAGGATGGCGTTCTTCGCCGCCAGACCGATGGTGGTCAACAGCCCCACCAGGAAGTACACGTCGTTGGACAGGCCGCGCAGGGTGGTCGCCAGCAGTGCACCGATGATCCCCAGCGGTACCACCAGTACCACCGCGATCGGGATCGACCAGCTTTCGTACAGCGCCGCCAGGCACAGGAACACCATCAGCAGCGACAGGGCGAACAGCGCTGGCGCCTGGGAACCGGACAGGCGTTCCTCGTACGACAGGCCGGTCCAGGAAATACCGACACCCGCCGGCAGCTTCTTGGCGATGGCCTCGACTTCCGCCATGGCCTCACCGGTGGTGTGGCCCGGTGCCGGGGCACCGAGGATTTCCATCGCTTCGACGCCGTTGTAGCGCGCCAGCTTGGGCGAGCCGTAGACCCACTCGCCCTTGGCGAATGCCGAGAATGGAACCATGGTGCCGCTGCTGCTGCGCACGTACCACTTCTGCAGGTCTTCAGGGCTCATCCGCGAGGCAGGCTTGCCCTGGATGTAGACCTTCTTCACCCGACCGCGGTCGATGAAGTCGTTGACATAACTGCCGCCCAGCGCGATCGACAGGCTGTTGTTGATGTCCGACAGGCTCACGCCCAGGGCGCTGGCGCGCTCGTCGTCGATGCTCAACTGGTATTGCGGTTCATCGTTCAGGCCGTTGGGACGGACCGCCGCGAGGACCTTGCTCTGTGCCGCCATGCCAAGGAACTGGTTGCGAGCTTCCATCAGCTTCTGGTGGCCGACGCCGGCACGGTCCTGCAGGTAGACGTCGAAACCGGTGGCGTTACCCAACTCCAGCACCGCCGGCGGGGCGAAGGCGAACACCATCGCGTCGCGGAAGCTGAAGAAATGCGCCTGGGCCCGTTCCGCCAGCTTGAACACACTGTTGTCGGCGTTACGCTGGTCCCACGGCTTGAGCATGATGAAGGCCATACCCGAGCTCTGGCCACGGCCGGCGAAGTTGAAACCGGTCACGGTGAATACCGAACTCACGGCTCCCGTTTCGTCCTTGAGCAGGTAGGCGCGCATCTTGTCGACCACCGCCTGGGTCCGCTCGGCACTGGAGCCGGCCGGGGTCTGGACCTGGGCGAAGAGTACGCCCTGGTCTTCTTCCGGCAGGAACGAGGTGGGGATACGGGCGAACAGCCAGATCATGCCGACCACGATCAGGGCGTAGGCCAGCAGATACGGCGCCTTGTGCGCCAGGATGCCGCCGACGCTGCGCTCGTAGGCCCGCACGCTGCGGTCGAAATTGCGGTTGAACCAGCCGAAGAAGCCGCGTTTCGGTGTGCCATGCTCGCCATGGGGAATGGCCTTGAGCAGGGTGGCGCACAGCGCCGGTGTGAAGATCAGCGCCACCAGCACCGACAGGCCCATGGCCGAAACGATGGTGATGGAGAACTGGCGGTAGATCACACCGGTGGAGCCGCCGAAGAACGCCATCGGCAGCAGTACCGCCGAGAGCACCATGGCGATACCCACCAGTGCCCCCTGGATCTGGCCCATGGACTTCTTGGTCGCTTCCTTGGGCGAGAGACCTTCCTCGCTCATCACCCGTTCGACGTTCTCCACCACGACGATGGCGTCGTCCACCAGCAGGCCGATGGCCAGCACCATGCCGAACATGGTCAGGGTGTTGATGCTGAAGCCGGCCGCCGCGAGGATCCCGAAGGTACCCAGCAGTACCACCGGCACAGTCATGGTGGTGATGATGGTGGCGCGGAAGTTCTGCAGGAACAGGAACATCACCAGGAACACCAGCGCGATCGCTTCCATCAGGGTTTCAACCACACCCTTGATCGATTCGCTCACCACCGGCGTGGTGTCGTACGGGAATACCACTTTCATCCCGGGCGGGAAGAACGGTTCCAGGTCGCTGATGGTCTTGCGCAGCGCCTTGGCGGTGTCCAGGGCGTTGGCGCCGTTGGCCAGCTTGACCGCCAGGCCGGATGCCGGGCTACCGTTGTACTGGGCGGAGACACTGTAGTTCTCGCCACCCAGGCTGACATCGGCGACGTCACCCAGGCGCACTTGCGAGCCGTCCTTGTTGACCTTGAGCAGGATATTCTTGAACTGCTCGGCGGTCTGCAGGCGGGTCTTGCCGATGATGGTGGCGTTCAGTTGCTGGCCAGGCAGGGCCGGCAGGCCACCCAGTTGTCCGGAAGACACCTGGACGTTCTGCGCGGCCACGGCGGTCTTCACGTCCACCGGGGTCAGCTGGTAGTTGTTCAGCTTGGCCGGATCGAGCCAGATCCGCATCGCGTACTGGGCACCGAACACCTGGAAGTCACCGACTCCGGCAGTCCGCGAGATCGGGTCCTGCATGTTGGAGACGATGTAGTTCGACAGGTCGTCCTTGGTCATGCTGCCGTCGGTCGACACCACGCCGATCACCATCAGGAAGTTCTTCACCGCCTTGGTGACGCGGATACCCTGCTGCTGCACTTCCTGCGGCAAGAGGGGCGTGGCCAGGTTCAGCTTGTTCTGGACCTGGACCTGGGCGGTGTCGGAACTGGTGCCCTGCTCGAAGGTGGCTGTGATGGTCATGCTGCCGTCGGAGTTGCTTTCCGAGGAGACATAACGCAGGTTGTCGATACCGTTGAGCTGCTGTTCGATCACCTGGACCACGGTGTCCTGCACGGTCTGCGCCGAGGCGCCCGGGTAGGTCACGGAAATGGCGATGGCCGGTGGCGCAATCGCCGGGTACTGGTTGATCGGCAATTTGAGGATCGAGAGCGCGCCGACCAGCATGATCACCAGGGCGATCACCCAGGCGAAGATCGGGCGGTCGATAAAGAATTTCGACATGGTTTACTCCCCTTTGCTGCCCGCGGCTTTGTCGGTTGCCGGGGCAGGGGCCGGGTTGGCGGTTTTGACGTTGGTGGCTTCGCTGGCCTTGACCTCGACGCCTGGGCGCACGAACTGCAGGCCTTCGGTGATCACCCGATCACCCGACTTTAGGCCGTCCTCGACCAGCCACTGGCTGCCCTGGGTACGGCTGGCCTTGAGCTGACGCAGCTCGACCTTGTTGTCCGGGCCGACGACCAGTGCGGTCGGGGTGCCCTTGAGGTCACGGGTCACGCCTTGTTGCGGCACGAGGATCGCCGCGCTGTTCACTCCGGACTGCAGCTGGGCATGGACGAACATGCCGGGCAGCAGCGAGTGGTCAGGGTTCGGGAACACCGCGCGCAGGGTCACGGACCCGGTGGTTTCATCCACGGTGACTTCCGAGAACTCCAGCTTGCCCGGCTGGGCGTAGGTGCTGCCGTCTTCCAGGGTCAGCTTGACCATGGCCGCGTTGTCGCCGGCCTTCTGCAGGCGACCGCTGTCCAGTTCGCGCCGCAGCTTGAGCAGGTCGGCGGTGGATTGCGTGATGTCGACGTAGATCGGGTCCAACTGAGTGATCGTCGCCATGGCATCGCTCTGGCCGGTGCTGACCAGTGCGCCTTCGGTCACCGAGGAGCGGCCGATGCGGCCGGACAGCGGGGCCAGCACTTTGGTGTAGCGCACATTGATCTGCGCGCTTTGCAGGTTCGCTTCCGACTGCAGGCGGTTGGCCACGGCCGTGTCGTATTCCTGGCGGCTGACGGCCTGTTCGTTCACCAGTTGCTTGTAGCGGTCGGCGATCGACCGGGTCGACTGCAGGTTCGCCTCGGCGCTTTTCAGCGTCGCTTCATAGACCGATGGGTCGATCTGATAGAGCTGCTGGCCGGCCTTGACGTCGCCGCCTTCCTTGAACAGGCGCTTGAGAATGATGCCATTGACCTGCGGCCGGACTTCGGCGATGCGATAGGCCGTGGTACGGCCGGGCAGCTCGGAGATCAGGGTGAAGGGTTGGGCTTGCAGGGTCACGACGCCGACCTGAGGGGCGGGGGCGGCCGCCGGAGCGGCTTCTTCCTTTTTATTGCATCCGCTGAGCAGCGATGCCAGGGCGACGGCGGTGACCAGAGCGGTAACAGCTGGCTTGAGTTGCATGAAGATCCTCGGGTCAGGCGCGCGTGAAGCGCACAAGAAGGGTGGAAGGGTATGAAGGGTGATCCGACTGGATTAATAGGTTGCTAATGAATATACTTACATTCACGTTTGTTTGTAAAGGCTTGAACTTTTGCCAAAAGTCGTTACAAAGCATGGATTTCATCTCGGGAAAAGGCACAAAAATCGCCTCCCGTCGTTAAGCCCGGATTAAACCCAGGGGGAGTCCGCGGCACCCTGATCGAGGTTTTACTGCCATGGTTCGTCGTACCAAAGAAGAAGCTCAGGAAACCCGCAGGCAGATTCTCGAAGCTGCCGAGAAGGCGTTCTACGAGCGCGGTGTGGCGCGTACCACCCTGGCCGACATCGCGACCCTGGCGGGGGTCACGCGCGGTGCCATCTACTGGCACTTCAGCAACAAGGCCGACCTGGTGCAGGCGATGCTCGACTCGCTGCGCGAGCCGCTGGATGACATGGCCAAGGCCAGTGAGGATCAGGACGAGCCCGACCCGTTGGGCTGCATGCGCCAATTGCTGATTCATTTGTTTCAGCAGATTGCTCTCGACCCGAAAGTCCGACGCATTAATGAAATTTTGTTTCATAAGTGCGAGTTCACCGATGAAATGTGTGACCTGCGCCGCCAGCGTCGTGCCGTCAGCCTGGACTGCAACGCGCACATCGAACTGGCCTTGCGTAATGCGGTGAACCGAGGACAGCTTCCGGAGAATCTCGATACGGCCCGCGCGGCCATCAGTCTCCATGCCTGGATCGATGGCATTCTCTATCAATGGCTGCTGGCACCGGACAGCTTCGACCTGAATAAAGATGCCGAGCGCTGGGTCGATACAGGGTTGGACATGCTGCGCTTGAGCCCCAGCCTGCGCAATTGAGTCAAAATGTGTAACTGAGTCCAGCGTTGCCAGTATCCTGTGCCAGTCACCTCAACCCGACGGCGCGTGCCTCGACAGCGGGCATCATTTATATACCGCCGTGCTGCATCTTGGTAGTTAGTGTGCTAAGTATTTTGTAGTGAATTTGTTGCGAGCCTGTGAATGAATGTACCGAACCTGCTGCACAAGGGCTCCGAGCAGCCGCTCAAGGGCATCGCGCTGATCTGTGGGGCGGTACTGCTGTTCGCCAGCCACGATGCGTTGTCCAAGTACCTGTCGGCCTTCTACCCGATCGTGATGGTGGTCTGGGCCCGCTACGTGGTCCATACCCTGTTGATGCTGGTGGTGTTCGTGCCGCGCAGCGGCCTGTCGGCGGTGGTACGCACCAAGCGCCCGGGGCTGCAGCTGTTGCGTGCGCTGTGCCTGATCGGCACCAGCCTGTTGTTCACCACCGGCTTGCGCTACATCCCGCTGGCGGAAGCCACCTCGGTCAACTTCCTCGCGCCGCTGCTGGTGACCGCCCTATCGGTGCCGCTGTTGGGTGAGCGGGTCAGCCGCGGGCAGTGGGCGGCGGTGATCGCCGGTTTTGTCGGGGTGCTCATCATCATTCGTCCGGGTAGTGCGCTGTTCACCCCGGCGATTCTGCTGCCACTGTGCTCGGCGTTGTGCTTCGGTTTCTACCAGTTGCTGACCCGCATGCTCAGCGGCATCGACAGCCCGACCACCAGCAACTTCCTCACCGGCATTCTCAACAGCCTGATCATGACGGCCATGCTGCCGTTCTTCTGGAACGCGCCGACCCTGGTCCATGGCCTGTTCATGATTGGCCTGGGCACCTGCGGCATGCTCGGCCACCTGCTGCTGACCCAGGCGTTCCGGCATGCCCCGCCGGCGATGCTGGCGCCGTTCAGCTACGGGCAGATTCTCTTCGCCGGCATGTATGGCTACCTGGTCTTCGACCATATGCCGGACGTGTTCGCCGTGGTCGGTATCGGGGTGATCTGCCTGAGCGGATTGTTGGTGGCCTGGGGGCAGCGCAAGCGCGGCTGACCCCAGGGGCGGCCGTCAGCCGTTGCGATTGCCGCTGAGAAACGTGGCCAATGACGATTGCCAGCCGCCCTTGCGCATCATCTGCAGCAGGGCCCTGTGCCAGACGTCTTTCAGGGTTTCGGTGGTTGTTGCGCCGGGCTCGGCGGAGGGCGTGGTGCTGTTCTCGGCGGTGGCAGCCTGCTGCTTTTTGGCCATGCGTTCCAGTACCGTTGTGTTGAGAATTTCCTTGGACTTGTGCTCGATGTAGCCTTGTTTGCGCTCGTAGGTCTGGAATTGAGGCGGCAGTTTCACATCCGGATCGCCGGTACTGGAAAAGCGGGTGATGACTTTTTCCAGAAAGTCGAAATCGCAGAGGTGGTAAGCCCCATGGTCGGGGTCCGTCGTGTAACGTATGAAATCCTGATCCAGGGCGCTGCCTTTCAGGGCGTCGCCCTTGAGAATTCTGTCGGCTGTTGCAGCGTCTTTTTCAATGAAACTGTAGCTCAGTCGATGTCCTTCGCTATCGTAGTTCTCAGCACAGTTCAAGTTGTGTAGCATCGTGCCATTTTGGAACTGGCGATATTCTGCAAGGTCCCTGGCCAGGGCTGTGACGTATCTGGGGGATGCCCCCTGTTCCTGAGCAAATTCGTAAATACGCGACAATAGATCCCTGTCGGCTTGGGTTAGGTAGTATTTCTCGCATTTTGTTGAGTCGAGCACTGTTTCAAAGTGCGGGTTAGGTTCTCCTCCATATACATGGGTTATCAGTAGTGCGTGGCCGCTAATTGAGACTGATGAGGATTCAGTTTTGATTGTGGTGTTTTTTTCGAGCGTCCTTTGGGGTTCTTTGGCTGTTTGTGGGGTGTGTCTATATGAGTTGTCTGTTTGAGTAATTTTCATCTGGTTGCCCTTGTGGGTAGATAGGTGCTCCGTCAGCCTTTTGCTGACGGAGCGGCTCATTACTGGTAGCTGTATTCAAATGTGATGCTGTCTTCCCCTGCGGGGTGAGCAGGTCCTTTCAGATCGTCCGTCATGTGGGTGAGGTGGACTTTTACTCCATGGCCAAAGCGTTTCTGATTGAAAATCCTGGTACTTCCTGTCGAATTTGGAGTAATGATTTGGCAGTCGACTTCGGCATTGGAGTAAGGCTCGAAGTAACAGAGCTTAACTTTCTCGTTTATCGCGACTGGAAAGAATGTCGTATTCCAGCGAAGCTCTTTCAGCTTCATCAGGACGTTAGTCGGGTGAGTTAAGTCGGCGAGTTGCGTGCTATGTATTGAAGTCGCTGTGCTTATATAACTGAAGAAGCTGGGTGGCCTTTTCGACTTGGTGATACTGGCATCCGCTGCAAAAGTTTGAGTGCTGGCCAAAATCAAGGCGAGCGAAAGCATCTTTTTCATGATGGTATTCCTGAAAAATAGAGAGATATTTGAGTTGTAAGTGGTGTTCCGGTGTTAGTTACTCATAGGCAGTCTCCCGTAGTGCTTCCATGGGTTGCAGGCGGGAGGCCTTGAGGGCCGGATGCAGGCCGAAGAACACCCCGGTCAGCAGGGAACTGCCGGTGCCGAGCAGCAGGGCTTCGAGGCTCAGGCGCAAGGGCCAATTGGCGAAGTGACTGAAAATCAGTGCGGCGAGGCTGCCCAGCACCGCCCCAACGAGGACGCCGGGCAGCGACAGGCACAGTGCCTCGCAGAGAAAGGCATTGCGGATATCCCGGGGACGCGCGCCGAGCGCCAGGCGCAGGCCGATCTCCCGGCGCCGTTCGGCCAGGTTCATCAGCATCACATTCATGACACCGACGCCCGCCACCAGCAGGACGATGCCGCCCAGACCGGCCAGCAGGCGAGAGAAGGTCGCGGCCTGGCGTTTCAGGCCGTCGAGCAACTGTCGTGGGATCTGTATCTCGACTTTCTGGCCATGGAACAGCGCCGGCAGTTGGTCTTTCAGGGCTTGTGCCGTCAGATCCGGATCGGCATGCGTTGCGATCCGCACGATCAGGCTGTCGATCTTCGGTTCAGGGAACAACCGTCGCAGCCCCTCTGCGGGGATCAGGACCGAGTGATCGATATCCACTGGAAGCAATGGGTTGCCGGAATGCTCTGCCACGATACCGACAACGCTGAACAGATAGCCTTCGATGGGCAGTCGATCCTGGAGTTGCAGGGGGCGGCCTTTCATCGAGAGTTGGTGCGCGACCCGAGCGCCGACCACGGCAAATGTTTCCTGATGGTCGAATGGGTTCAGGAATCGACCGTTCTGCAGCTTCAGGTCGAGGGCCTTTGCCAGGTCGCCAGAGGTACCGACCAGGGCGGCATCGACCTCGATTGCCGAATGCCTGAAGCGGACCGAATACAGGCTGACAGGCGCAATATCGATCAGTTGTGGGAGGGAACTGCGCAAGGTCTGCGCATCGAATGTCACGGGCGGGGGAAGGGAGGTTTTGCGCCCCGGCGAAAACCGGGCCACCAGCATGTCGGTGCCCATGGCCTGGAACGCACGCAGGGCTTCGGATTGTGCGCTGTTGCCGATGTTCAGCAGGGCGATGATCGAGCCGCTGCCGATGGTCAGTCCCAACAGGCTGAGCCAGGCGCGCCGGCCGGCCAGCCGCAGGTTGTCGATGGCCTCGGCCAGTACCTGGTGCGGCAGCGGGCCGTAGTGTTCGAGGTCGATCATGCGATCCTTCCGTTGAACCGATCACTGCTGAGTGCAGATGCTTCAAGAATCGGCCGCTGGGAAGGGGACTAAATAGGAATGGTTTCCGTTTGTTGTGTGGGAATTTTCCATGGCTGTCAGCGTTTTGAGTGACATCGACAGCCCTGGTGGAGGTGATTCATCCAGCTTCGATAGGCTCAGCCCATGCTGAATTTCACGCTATAGCTGTAGGGCGGGACCTTGAGTGTCTTGCTCAGGCGCGCCTTGCAGGAAGCCGCATGTTCCCCGATCGACTCGGCCTGGCGGGACCAGGTGGGCAGGTAGCTGGTGTGTTCCGAGTCGGTGAAGCGCTGCTTCAGCGAGTGCTGGGCGACGAACCGGCATTTGCGTGGCCCGGAGCCGTAGATGAACCAGGCCCGCGGCCCTTCCAGGCGCAGTTCCCGACGTTCGCCGCTGGCGATCGAGAAGTTCGAAACCGGAGCACCCTTGAGGTCCAGGCCGGTGCCGAGCAGTTCGAGTGGTTGTGGCGACTCGTTGCTGATTTCCACGATGACCGTCGCCGAAGGCTCGGTGCCCGCGGCATAGGCGGCAAATGACAGCAGGCCGGAGAGGGCCGCGCAGGACAGGGCTACGCCCAGCAATTGCATGAGGTACATGTTAAGTCCTTTTGGGTGGATCGCGATGGCAGCGCCATTCCGTGACGCTGCACGCTTTTCCGCAGTTGGATAGCGCCAGGCAAGTATGAGGATCGGGACAAAAAAAGCTCGCGGTGAACCACTCTCTGTTCTGTGAGTGTTTTCCGATATCCAGGCCGGGACATTCAACTACAACGAAAAAGCCCCGGCTCTTGCGAGTCGGGGCCTGCACACACTACTGAAGTTTCTGAGTTTACAGTGTCGGGTAGTCGATGTAGCCGACCGGACCCTTGCCGTAGAAGGTTTCCGGGTGCGCTGCGTTCAGCTCGGCATCGGCCTTCAGGCGGGCCGGCAGGTCCGGGTTGGCGATGAACGGGACGCCGAAGGCCACCGCGTCGGCCTTGCCTTCGGCCAGCCAGGCATTGGCACTGTCCTTGGTGAAGCGTTCGTTGGCGATGTAGGTGCCGCCGAACGCCGCTTTCAGCTGTGGGCCGAGGCTGTCGTCGGCTTCCTTCTCCCGCGAGCAGATGAAGGCGATGCCACGCTTGCCCAGTTCCCGGGCGACGTAGGTGAAGGTTTCCGCGAGATTGTCGTCGCCCATGTCATGGGAGTCGGCACGGGGAGCAAGGTGTACGCCGACCCGGCCGGGGCCCCAGACTTCCACCACGGCGTCGGTCACTTCGAGCAGCAGGCGGGCGCGGTTTTCCAGGGAACCGCCGTAGTGGTCGGTGCGCTGGTTGGTGCTGCTCTGCAGGAACTGGTCGAGCAGGTAACCGTTGGCGGCATGGATTTCCACGCCATCGAAACCGGCAGCCTTGGCGTTTTCCGCACCGACGCGAAAGGCCTCGATGACGTCGGCGATCTCGGCGGTTTCCAGGGCGCGTGGAGTCGGGTAGTCCGCTTGCGGACGAACCAGGCTCACGTGGCCCTTGGGCTGGATCGCGCTCGGTGCGACCGGCAATTCACCGTTCAGGTACGACGGGTGGGAAATTCGCCCCACATGCCACAGTTGCAGGAAGATCCGGCCACCGGCGGCATGCAGGGCCTTGGTCACGTTGGTCCAGCCGCGGACCTGGTCGTTGGACCAGATGCCGGGGGTGTCGGGGTAGCCGACGCCCATCGGTGTGACCGAGGTGGCCTCGCTGAGGATCAGCCCGGCGGAGGCGCGCTGTACGTAGTATTCGGCCATCAGCGCGTTCGGCACACGGCCTTCGTCGGCCCGGCAGCGGGTCAGCGGAGCCATGACGATGCGGTTCGGCAGTTCGAGATCGCCCAGTTTGATCGGATCGAAAATAGTTGCCATGGGTACAACCCTCTTGATGATTAGTTGCTAGCTGGAACCAGTTCGGCGGGGCCGTTCTGGCGAAAGGTGATCAGGGTCACCAGCAGCGCGAGCACTGCCAGTGCGCTGGCGGCCAGGGGCACGCTGGTGAGGCCCAGGCCATGGGCGATGACACTGCCGCCGACCCAGGCGCCGAGAGCGTTGCCGACGTTGAAGGCGCCGATGTTCAGGGTCGAGACCAGGTTGGGGGCGGCCTGGCCGTAGGTCACCACGTTGACTTGCAGCGCCGGGACGGCGGCGAAGCAGGCCGTGGCCCAGAGGAACAGGGTGAGCTCGGCGGGAATGACCAGCACGCTGCTCCAGGTCAGGGCGGTCGCCAGCACGGCCATGGCGATGAACACGCCGATCAGCGTCGCGGCCAGGTTGCGGTCCGCCAGTTTGCCGCCGAGGATGTTGCCGAGGGTCAGGCCCAGGCCCATCAGCACCAGGGTCCAGGTCACGCCCCGTGGTGACACGCCGGTGACTTCGCCGAGCAGCGGCGCGATGTAGGTGAACAGGGCGAACACGGCGGCGGAGAACAGTACGGTCATGCTCAGCGACAGCCATAGGCCGGCGCCCTTGAGTGCGCCGAGTTCGGCGCGCATGTCGAGTTTTTCCTCGTCGTGTTTCACCGGCAGGAAGCGGATCAGGCCGATCAGCGCGATCACGCCGATGACAGTCACCGCCCAGAAGGTCGAGCGCCAGCCGGCCTGTTGCCCCAGGGCGGTGCCCAGCGGTACGCCGAGCACGTTGGCCAGGGTCAGGCCGGTGAACATCAGGGCCACGGCGGAGGCACGCTTGTCCGGTGCCACGAGGTTGGCGGCGACGACCGAGCCGATACCGAAGAAGGCACCGTGGCACAGGGCGGTGATGATCCGTGCCAGCATCAGCACGTTGTAGTCACTGGCCACCGCGCAAAGCAGGTTGCCGACGATGAAGATCCCCATCAGTACCACCAGGGCCGCCTTGCGTGGCAGCCGCGAGGTGGCCATGGCCATGAACGGTGCGCCGATCGCCACGCCCAGAGCGTAGCCGGTCACCAGCCAGCCGGCACCGGGAATCGACACGCCGAGGTCGGTCGCCACATCGGGCAGCAGGCCCATGATGACGAACTCGGTGGTGCCGATGGCAAAGGCGCTCAGGGCCAGGATGAGTAGCGGGAGGGGCATCGTATGCGATCCTTTAGAGCTCTTGGCTCATGATGCGGAGGAATTCCTGGATGGTTTCCTCGTTGCGTTTGAAGAAATGCCACTGGCCCGCCTTCTGGCTGCTGATCAGACCGGCCCGCTGCAGCGTCGCCAGGTGCGCCGACACGGTCGACTGCGACAGGCCGCAGCGTTGGTCGATCTGCCCGGCGCAGATACCGTACTCGTGGTTGTGCAACTGGTCGGGGAACTGGGCTTTCGGGTCTTTCAGCCAGTGGAGGATGTCTCGGCGTACTGGGTGCGCCAGCGCTTTTATTATTTCGTCGAGGTCGAGGGTCATGGCGGTGTCTCAGGGGTGATAAAACGGTATATCGCGATGGGGCGAAATATAAATCGCTATTTCGCGATATACCAATATGATTTTGCTCTGTGTTCAGCATGAATCGCTATATCGGGTTATAACGATACAGAGGTGGCGAGTGCTAAGCTGGGAGCCATGAACTATCTCGCACATCTTCATCTGGGCGGACAGCACCCGGAACAACTGCTCGGCAGCCTCTATGGCGACTTCGTCAAGGGGCGCGTGGAGGGGCAGTTCACGCCTTCGATCGAGGCTGCGATCCTGTTGCATCGCCGGATCGATGTCTTTACCGACAGCCATCCCCTGGTGGACCAGGCGCTGTCGCGTTTCGAGCTGACCCGTCGACGTTATGCCGGGATCGTCCTGGATGTGTTCTTCGACCATTGCCTGGCGCGGGACTGGGCCCTGTATGCCGAGGGGCCGCTGGAGGGTTTCACCGCCGGGGTCTATCGGGTGCTGGCGCGTGAGCCGCGCCTGCCCGGGCGCCTGGCGCAGATCGCGCCTTACATGGCGGCGGATGACTGGCTCGGTTCCTATCGCCATTTCGAGGTGCTGGGGCAGGTGTTGCGGGGCATCTCCCGGCGTTTGTCACGACCGGAGGAACTGGTCCATGCGATGGGGGAACTGGAGGCGCTGTACGAACCGTTGAGCGAGGACTTCCGACTGTTTTATCCCCAGTTGCAGATCTTTGCGCAGGAGCATCGGATCGGCACCATCCTGTAGGAGCAGGCGGTGCGGCGATCCGACTTGCCCGCGAAGGCGACCGTGAGAACGGCAAAAGCTTCGCGGGCAAGCCCGCTCCTACAGGTTGTTTGGCGTTCTCGGGACGGCGGGTGTCACCCCAGCGAAAGCGTCTTCGAAGGCGCCGAACGGTCAGGCGGCTTCCGCCTCGCTGGTGGCCACTGGGCGCGCTACCGGACGTTTCACTTCGGCGGCCTCGCCGAACAAGGCCATCTGTACCGCCTGCTGGGCCTGGAAGGCCAGGGACGCACGTTCCTGGCCATTGCAGGGGATCGGCTGCAGCAACTGGATTTCCACCTCGCCCTGGTCATTGGAGAACAGGCGCATCAGATGCGACAACAGGTCGTCGTCGCCAATGAACGGGGCCAGCTTGTCCGCCTGCCCATCGCGGGTGTAGCGGATCGCTACCGGTTGCAGCGAAACGCCCGCATCGATGGCCGCCGACAGCAGGCGACCATGGAACGTCCGCAGGGAGCGGCCGTCGGTGGTGGTGCCTTCCGGGAACATCAGCAGCGGATGGGCCTGCTCCAGGTGACGGGTCATCTGCTTGCGCACCAGTTGGCTGTCGCCCGAACCCCGGCGGATGAACAGGCTGCCGGCCTTCGCCGCCAGCCAGCCGGCCACCGGCCAGGTACGGACTTCGGCCTTGGACAGGAAGGACAGCGGGGCCAGTGCGCCGAGCAGGGCGATATCGGTCCAGGACACGTGGTTGCTGACCCACAGCATCGGTTGCGTCGGCAGCTTGCCGCGGACCGTCACGCGAAAGGGCAGGGCATGACTCAGCCGCGCCATGAAGAACCGCGACCAGCTCTGGCGACGCGCCATCGAATTGGCAATCCCCAGGCGCTCGAAGGCACCGAACACGCTGGCCATGCTCAAACCCAGCGCCACCACCAGCAGGACCCGGGCGATCCGAACGTACACCCGCAGCCGCCTCATTACACGGCCGCCTTGAAGTGCCGGGCGTAACGCGGGCACAACTCGTCGCGCTTGAGCAGGATGAATACATCGGCCACCTGGAAGTCTTGGTCCCAGCACGGCTCGCCGCAGATCTTCGCGCCCAGGCGCATGTAGGCCTTGAGCAGCGGTGGCATTTCGGCGATGACGTTGCCGGGGATATCCAGGGTCGGCAGCGGTTTTTTCGGTTCGGCGCGCAGGTGTTCGGTGCTCAGGTAGCGTTCGCGCAGGCGCTGCATGATCGCCTGGGCCTGGATACCGCCATCCTGCATCGGGATGCTGGCGCAGCCCATCAGGTAGCTGTAGCCACCCTCGTTGAGCACTTCGGCCAGTTCGCCCCAGAGCACGGCAATGGTGCCGCCGTTGCGGTAGGCCGGGTCGACGCAGGTACGGCCGATTTCCAGGATCGGGCCTTGCAGGTGGCCGAGGCCATGCAGGCTGAATTCCTCTTCACTGTAGAAACGCCCCAGGGTGTTGGCGGCCTTGTGGTCGAGCAGACGGGTGGTCGCCACCAGGCGGCCGCTGTTCAGGTCGCGCACGCCAATGTGGCTGCAGTGCACATCATAATCATCCATGTCCAGGCCGAGCTCGGCGCCTTTCAGCTTGGCATTGAATTCGCCGCTGAAAACGTTGAAGCGCAAGGCCTGGGCTTCTTGCAAGGCCGCGGCGCCCAACAGGCGTTCGGCTTGCAGGCGGCGTTCATTGCCGGTGTCGCTGATGCGGGCGATCTGAGTCATGACGCGTCTCCGGTTGCCGGCCAGGGTTGCGGCCAGTCGACTTTGTTGTGCAAAGTCAGGCTATGTAGCCCCGGTGTCATCGCCATGAAGCTTTGGTGATGCTTATATGACAGCCTCCCAGGAGCCCGCCATGCCTTGGTCCTTCCTGCTCGACCCGCCTCAACGCCAGCCCGTGCCCACCGATCTGGCGGAAGGTTACGCGCAGTTGCTCGACACCCTGGGCACGGTGACGCCGTTCGAGCTGGCGGTGCGTGGCGGTCATGTCATGGCTACCCCCGGCCTGGCGTTCCTGGTGGGGTACCAGGCCGCGTTGCGCATGCTCTGGCCCAGCGCTCCGGGCAGCCTCGGCGCGTTGTGCGCCACCGAGCAGCGCAGCCTGCGTCCGGCCGACATGCAGACGCGAGTCGAAGGCTTGCGGCTTTGCGGGCGCAAGGATTTCGTCACCGCCGGCACGGCCGCCGACTGGCTGCTGGTGGCCGCGCGCAGTGAGGAGCAGGGCGAGGCGCCACGGCTGAGCCTCGTGATCGTCTACCCCGGCGAACCCGGTATCCGCCTGGAGAGCCTGCCGGCCCTGCCACTGATGCCGGAGATCGGCCACGGCCGGGTGCATTTCGACCAGGCCGCCTGCGAGCGTCTGGCCGGCGATGGCTGGGAGGCCTATGTCAAACCGTTCCGCACCCTGGAGGACATCTATGTGCTCGGCGCGCTGACGGCCTGGTTGCTGGGTGTCGGCCAGCACGGCGACTGGCCGCAGGCCCTGCAATTGCGCCTGCTCGGCCTGTTGGCCGGGTTGTCCGAAGCCAGCCGGCAAAACCCGGCGGCAACGGCGGGGCACGTCCTGCTCGGCGGGCTGTTCGCCCAGTTCGATGGGCTCAAGGGCGAACTGGATGAGGCCTTCGCGGCAGGTCCGCCAGCGTGGCGGGAGATGTGGCAGCGCGATCGCGGTGTGCTGGACATTGCCGCGGGCGCCCGGGCCAGGCGCCTGGCGAAGGCGTGGGCGGGCGCGTGAGCGGAACTGTCATCAGGTTCCGCTAGACTGGTCCAAAGCTATTTCTGCGAGTTCGCCCAATGTCCAGGGGTTCGACCGTTCTTGCGGTTTTCCTGCTGTGTGTCACCGCCATCGCCCGTGCCGAGAGCTGGCCTGGTGCTCAATGGGTGTCAGGTCCGCAGGCCGCCGGCCCTGCTGTCGAGGCCCTGCAGGCCTATGCCTTTGCGGCACGGGATGACAGCAGCCGAAAAGGCGTGCGCACCGATGCCCTGCTGGTGATCCGGCACGGACAGATCGTCTACGAGCGTTATGCCGGGCCGACCCGTGTCGATACGCCGCACCTGACCTGGTCGATCAGCAAGAGCATCATGGCCACGGTCCTGGGCGTCGCCTATGGCGAAGGCCTGTTCCAGTTGCACGATCCGGTGGCGAGGTTCTACCCCGCGTTCCAGGCGCACCCCAGGGTGACCCTGGAGCATCTGTTGAACTGGTCGTCGGGCATCGACTGGCAGGAAGACTATGAATATGCCCCGCTCAATTCCTCGGTGGTGGCGATGTTGTACACCCTCGGTCATGCCGACATGGCCGGCTATACCGCCGCGCAGGCTGAATACGCGGTGCCCGGTCGCTCCTTCCGTTATTCCAGCGGCGACAGCAATGCCCTGGCGGCGGCCCTGCGCGGGATCGTCGGTGAGCAGCGTTACCCGGGCTATCCCTGGACCGCGCTGTTCGATCCGCTGGGCATCCGGGGGGCGGTCTGGGAGCGAGATGGCAGCGGCACCTTCGTCGCTTCGTCCTATGCCTATCTGACGGCCCGCGACCTGGCACGCATCGGTCTGCTGATGGAGCGCGACGGTCGCTGGCAGGACCGGCAACTGTTGCCCAGGGCCTGGGTGGAGTTCAATCGCCGGGCGTTTGCCGGTTACAAGCCGGGGCAGGATGAAGCGGTGGGCGGTGGCCAGTGGTGGCTCAATCGGTCGATCGATGGCGCCCGCAAGCCCTGGCCGGATGCGCCTTCCGACACCTTCGCCGCCCTCGGGCACTGGGGCCAGGCGCTGTACATCATTCCCAGCGCGGGCCTGGTGATCGTGCGGTACGGCGATGACCGCGATGGCAGTTATCGGCACAACGAACTGCTCAGGCTGGCCATGGCGGCTTTCGGGCCGAAGGTGTTGCCATGAGGTCCACCCGCTTCGTTCGTCGTCACCCGTTCATCAGCCTGCTGGTGTTGCTGCTGGTGGCGCTGCTCGGCTGGATCTGGCACGAGCGCGTGGCCCTGCGTGCGTTCCCGCAGATCATCAGCGCCTATACCGCCAAGGAGTATTGTTCCTGCCGGTATGTGATGGACAACACCGTCGACTATTGCCTGGGTTATGTGAAGCAATCGGTGCCGGTCAGTCGCCTGCTGGATGACCCGCGCCAACGCCGGGTCAGCGTCGAGGGTCTGGGGCGCGAGGCCACGGCCGTCTGGGTGAACGAACGCGAAGGCTGCCGGCTCAAACCCTGAACACCGTTTACTGGCGCCCTCTTGGCCGGGTAAGGTGGCGCCTACGTTCAATCAGGAGCTTGCATGCACCGGTCCCGCCTTCTTCTGGCCCTGCTCGGGGTGCTGGCCTTGCCGGCCCACGCCAACTGGTATCTGGACAACGAGTCCTCACGCCTGTCGTTTGTCAGCACCAAGAATGCCGATATTTCTGAAGTCCATCGTTTCCTGACCTTGCACGGCAAGGTCGATCGCCAGGGCGTGGCAACGCTCGATGTCGAGCTGGAGTCGGTCAGCACCGGGATTCCCCTGCGTGATGAGCGCCTGCGGCGCGAGCTGTTCGAGATCAGGCAGTATCCCGAGGCGCAGGTCACTGCGCAGATCAACGTCCAGCCGATCAACGACCTGGCGCCCGGCGCCCAACTGGAACTGCGTCTGCCGCTGGTGGTACGCCTGCATGGCCAGGAGCACAGCTACAACGCCGAACTGCTGGCAACCCGTCTCGATGATCGCCGCTTCCAGGTGGTGACCCTGGAGCCGCTGGTGGTGCACGCCGAGGACTTCGGCCTGCTGCCGGGCCTGGCGCAGTTGCGCAAGCTCGCCGGCCTGTCGGCCATCAGTCTGTCGGTACCGGTGGGTGCGGTACTGATTTTCACGGCGCGCTGAACCATGGCCGGTGCGGTCTTTCCCTGGCGCAGCGACAATGCCTTCGAGCTGTTGATCGACGGGCCGGCGTTTTTTCCGCGCATGCTGGTGGCGATCGCCAGGGCCGAATCCCGGGTCGAGCTGGAACTCTATCTGGTCGAGGCCGGCGAGTGCGCCGATGCGATGGTCCAGGCGCTGGGCCAGGCCGCCGAGCGCGGGGTGCGGGTGCGCTGCCTGTTCGATGACTATGGCAGCCTTGCCTTCACCCTGAGCCTGCGCCGACGGCTGGTTGAGGCCGGTGTCGAACTGCGCTTCTACAACCGCCTGCGCTGGCGCCGCGGGATGCGTAACCTGTATCGCGATCACCGTAAGCTGTTGCTGGTGGACAGCACCCTGGCGGTGGTCGGCGGTACGGGCGTCACCGATGAATTCTGGACCCCGAGGGACGACCGTTTCGAATGGCATGAGGTCATGGTGCAGATCCGCGGTCCGCTGGTTCTCGACTGGCAGTTGCTGTTCGACCGTCAATGGCTGGCCAACGAACAGCGCACGGCCTGGAAACCGTTCGCCGATGTCGGCCTGCCGCGCCTGCCGAGGTTGCCTCCAGCCGGGCAGGGCCTGGGCCGGGTGGCCTATGCCGACGCCCGGCAGCATCGCGATATCCTGCAATCGCTGGTACGCGCACTGAACAGCGGCAAGCAGCGGATCTGGCTGGCAACCCCGTATTTCCTGCCGACCTGGAAGGTCCGGCGTTCGCTGCGCCGGGCCGCCCAGCGCGGGGTTGACGTGCGGCTGCTGCTGACAGGGCCGCGTACCGACCACCCCTCGGTGCGTTACGCCGGCCATCGCTACTATCCGCGCCTGCTGAGGGCCGGCGTGCGGATCTTCGAGTACCAGCCCTGTTTCCTGCACCTGAAAATGGTGCTGGTCGACGACTGGGTCAGCATCGGCTCGTGCAATTTCGATCACTGGAACCTGCGCTTCAACCTGGAGGCCAATCTCGAGGCCCTTGACCCATCCCTGACCGCGGCGGTCACGGCCAGCTTCGTCGCCGACTTCGACCTCAGCCAGCCGGTCAGTCTCGCCGACTGGAAGAAGCGGCCGCTGTGGCGTCGGGTCAAGCAGCGGGTATGGGGCTGGATCGACCGCCTGGTGGTGAACGTACTGGACCGACGCAACTGATCGTTGTCACTTCGGGGTATTGCGACGGGTTGACCTGGGATAGACTCCAGGCTATCCCTCCTCCTGCCGCGGAGCCTTCTATGACCCCTTCGTTGCTCATGGCCGTTCTCGCCTCGGGTTTCATTTATGGCATCACTCCAGGCCCTGGTGTGCTGGCGGTGTTCGGCATCGGTGCGGCGCGGGGACGACGGGCCGGGGCAGGGTTCCTTTGCGGTCATCTGCTGGGCGACGTGATCTGGTGCGGCACGGCTCTGGTCGCGATCGTCGGGGCGCGGGAAATCGGCAGCGGCGCCTTCGATGTGCTCGGTGTCATCAGCGGCCTCTACCTGTTCTGGCTCGGCTGGCGGGCGTTGCGCAGCCGCCGGGTCAATGGTGAAACGCCCCAGGGTGCGGCCCGGCAGCCGTTCTGGCACGGCATCCTGTTCGGCCTGACCAATCCCAAGGCCTACCCGGTGGCGGTCGCGACCTTTACCGCGCTGCTTTCCAGCCGTGCCGAACTGCTGACCTGGTCGATGCTGCCGGGGCTGATTTTTCTCAGTTTCCTGGGCGGGGTCGCGGCATACGCTATTCTCATCGGTGTCGTCGGTGCGCAACGGGTGCGGGTGTTGTACCAGCGACATGAATTGACGATCACGCGTTTGTGTGGGGTGATGTTCATCGGCTTTGCCATAAATGCACTGACTCACGCGTTGCCGGGGTTGTTGCCGAACAGGGCTTGAGTCGACGGCGCGGGGCAGGACGCCGGGATATTCCAAGGGACAGATACTGACGCTTAATTTTTCGGGCGATGTCTTCCTGATGGAAAGCAGAACTGTCACACCGGTCTCCAGCTTTTTCGACCTGCTGCTCGATGCGGTGTGTGCCGTCGACGTCGAGGGGCGCTTCGTGTTCGTCAGCGCCGCTTGCGAGCGGATCTTCGGCTACACCCCGGCCGAACTGATCGGCACTTCGATGATCGAGCTGGTGCTGCCTGCCGACCGTGAGCGCACCCTCAACGCCGCCGCGCAGATCATGGCCGGCGAGCCCAAGCCGCATTTCGAAAACCGCTACGTGCGCAAGGATGGCCAGGTGGTGCATATCATGTGGTCAGCGCGCTGGTCGGAGGTCGACCAACTGCGCATCGCCGTTGCCCGGGATATCACCGAGCTCAAGCTGGCCGAGGCGAAGCAGGCGGCGCTTTACGCGATTTCCGAGGCCGCCCATGCGACCGAAGACCTGTTGGCGCTGTTCGAGCGGGTGCACCAGATCGTTGGCGAGTGGCTGCCAGCGCAGAGTTTCTGTGTGGCGCTGTACGACGGTGCGCGTGACCAGTTGAGCTTTCCCTACCACATGGACGACCGCCACACGCCGTGCAACGTCGATAGTCATTGCGCGCAGATCGTGCGCAGCGGTCAGCCGTTGCTGTACAACGAAGCCGAAGCACCTTGCCTCGGTGTTCCCCTGGCCTCGCAGAACGGCATCATCGGTGCGCTGTTGGCCAGGAGTTCGGCGGGGGAGCGTTATACCGGGCACGACCAGGACCTGCTGCAATTCGTCTCCGCCCAGGTGGCGGCGGCCATCGAACGCAAGCAGTTGCATGCCCGGCTGCAGTACATGGCCCGTTATGACCAACTGACTCACCTGCCCAATCGCGGCTTTCTGCAGGAGCGCCTGAAGGCGGCGCTGAGCAGGGCGCGCCGGGAACAAAGGCAACTGGCATTGCTGTATGTCGACCTGGACAAGTTCAAGCAGGTCAACGACAACTTCGGCCATGCGGTCGGCGACCTTCTGCTCCAGGAGGTCGCGCGGCGCCTGCAGCAATGCGTGCGTGAAACCGACACCGTGGCGCGGATCGGCGGCGATGAATTCGTCATCCTGCTGGAACAGTTGCACCTGGGCGAATCGGCGGCGCAGGTCGCCGACAAGATCCGCAGCCTGCTCAACGAACCGATGATCTGGGACGAGTGCGAACTGAGCATCATGCCCAGTATCGGCATTGCCCTGTATCCGGAGAACGGCGAGGAGGCGCAACAGCTGTTCAAGCACGCGGATGAAGCGATGTATGGGGTGAAGCGTGGAGTGCGGGTGCACTGAACAGCGCTGCTTGGATCTCGGCCTGGCGAGGCTGTCCAGTTCGAGGGAGCAAAGCCTGAGCGCGCGCAATGGCTGCCGTTCTCAGGCTTGATGCCTCTTCAGGGCTTCGGTTTTCCAGCCTGGTCCTTGCCTCGACCTATACGAAACAGTTTGGACACGGCATTGCGCAAGGTGTTGTCGACGACGCCAAGGGCACGACGTCCCGGTTCATCGGGGCGGCCGTTGAATGACGTGACATGGAAGTATTCCTTGTCATCGTCGTCAGGCGATTCCTTGGAGAAGTAGTAGTTGGAGACACAGCAACGTGGCCCCTCCACCTGTACCTTGCTCACCGAATGCCAGGAGTATTTGTTCGTTTCCATCACGACCAGACGGTTGAACTTCGAAACCAGGGTTTTCTGTACCTTGACCTGTGGGTCCCAGAGTTCAAAGTTCCCACCGTTCTCCAGAGACCAGTCCGGCGCCACGTAGTAGAGCAGGTTCAGCCGGCGGTACAGGGCTCGGGCGGCATCATGGCTGTTGTCGATATGCGGGTTGAGGAAGTCGCCCTTGAACATCATCGACAGGCCCCCGGCGTAGAGGGTCGGATCCGGCAGGATGCCTTCGATGCCCACCAGTTCGGCAATCCTGCCCACGACTGATGGATGCTGTATCGCGAAGGTGATCGAACTGAGTATCTCGGGATGTTCGGCCAGGTTGCCGAGGGTTTTCTTTTTCTCGCGGAATGACTGTCTGTCGAAGAAGCCATCGGCATTTTTCGGGAAGGCATCGTAGATCTGTTGAGCCATATCGTCGGAGAGCAGCCCGTCGATGATGAAATGACGGGTCTGGGTACCTTGCGGGTTGCTCCATTGGCTTTGGATGTCGGCGCTCAGCTCGTTCAAGCGTTCAACAATAAGAGCTGCAATTTGAGGGGCGTCCATTCAGCGGATCCTGGGCTCAGGTGAAGAAAGGTTTTACGTGGGAGCGATTTTCCCTGGATTCGCAGTGAATGCCAAAGTGAAATCAGGGTTGGGCTGAAGAATACTACGACAGACTGATCGTGGGTGAGGATGAGGCGGTTAAACGCCAATCCGGAGCAGCGATCAAAATCTGTCCATAAAAAAACCGGCCTCTGTGGGCCGGTTTTCAGTCTTCATCGCCACTGTGGGCAACGTCGGACCTGATGCGATCTGGAGCGGGTAGAGGGAATCGAACCCTCAACTAAAGCTTGGGAAGCTTTCGTTTTACCACTAAACTATACCCGCTTTTTACATGTCTCTCTGCTCACCGAAGCGGCTTGTCCGAACGAAAACAGGGGTTATCAGTTCGGACCGCTTGCGTGATGCCATTTCATGACACCCGCTCGGGTGGCCACTTTGTACCAGATGTTGCCGCGCAATTGAAGTTTTTCTTTGAAAATCTGTGTTTTAGCGGATGTTTCAGCTGCGAACCGCACCGGGGCTGATCACGGGCAAACGGCTGCAGGCCGGGGTGTTCCTGGCCGACCGTTGCCCGTGACCGGGCCTGCTCACATGGCTTGCGCATGGTGCTCCTGGACGTACCGGTAGTAGCGCGCCCGGCTTTCCTGGTGGCTGGGCTTGAGAAAGCCGAGCAGCGCTTGACGGGTGTCACGGCAGGCGGACTTGTGCTCCATGTCGAGGAAATGGCCGGCCGTGGCAATGGTGCTGAAGTGGCTCTGGCGCACATGCCTGCCGAACTGCCGGGCATCCTCGGGCGTGGTGTACTCGTCCCATTCGCCGTTCACGAACAGGACCGGGATGTCGATCCTGCTCGCCGACTTCAGGCAGCCCTGGCGATCGCTTTCGAGCACTTCGCGGATGTGGAAGTGCATCTGGCCATATTCATGCTCGGCCAGGCTGCTGACATGCCGAAAGTTGAAGCGCTTGAACAGCGATGGCAGATGTTTGCCGATGGTACTGTTGACCAGTTGGGCGACCTGGGCGCGGTCACAGGCTCCCAGGTGTTGGACGCCACGCTCCAGGTAGTCGCGCATCGGCTCGTTGATCACCGGCGAAAACGAGCTGATCACCGCCTTCTCGATGCGCCGTGGCCGTTCGGCCAGGGCGACCAGGGTGGCGGCGCCGCCCCAGGAGAACGACATCACGTGCTCGGCGGCGAAGTGGTCTATCAATTCCAGCAGAATCTGCCCCTCGATTGCCCGGGTGAGCATCTTCTCGTGGTGGTTGTGCGGCCGGGACCGGCCGGCGTAGGGCTGGTCGTAGCACACGACGTTGTACTGCGGGTGCAGGTTTTTCACGGTCTGGGCAAATGACGCAGTCGTGGCCATCGAGCCGTTGACCAGGATAATGGTCTTTTCCGCGGCATCCGCGCGATAGAACTCCGTGTAAACCCGATACTGACCCTGTATATCCAACACAGCGATTTCTGGCGTCATGTCAAAGACTCCTGGCAAGCGGGTATGCGCGCAACTGACTGTGCACGAGATATATGACAGGTAGGCATTTGCCTGGAATTTTCAGCCCATGCCGGTCCGGTGACGCGCTGGCCGGCGGGTGTTGTTATAGGCGGGCAATCGGTCGGAAAGCCACGGCTGGCAAGCCCTGGCGCCGACGAAAAGTTTTTTGCAGCTAGGCGGTGACCTGTCAGTCATTTTTTGGCTGACGGACTGATTCAAGCAGTGGTCCGGCGATTTCGCAAGGAGCGATTTGGCATAAGCGCCTCACTTCTGCTCAACGGTAGGTGACTCAGACCAGGGCGATTTCCTCGGCCGTCAGCGGGCGGTATTGCCCGGGGGCGAGCGCGTCGTCGAGCACCAGCGGACCCATGCGTTCGCGGTGCAGGCGCAGGACCTTGTTGTCGAAGTGGCCGAACATCCGCTTGACCTGGTGATAGCGGCCTTCGACGATGCTCAGCCGGGCGCTGCGCGGCCCCAGTCGTTGCAGTTCGGCGGGTTGGGTGGTGAGGTCTTCGAAGGCGAAGTACAGGCCTCGGGCGAACGTCTCGGCGTACTGCGCGCCGATCTCCTGCTCGGTTTCCACGTAATAGACCTTGGGCAGCTTGGTCTCTGGCCGGGTCAGGCGCCTGGACCACTGGCCGTCGTTGGTCAGCAGCATCAGGCCGGTGGTGTTGAAGTCCAGGCGCCCGGCGATGTGTAACTCGTCGACATCCGGTTCCTCGAGCAGGTCGAGCACGGTGCGGTGCTGCGGGTCGCGGGTCGCGCTGACACACCCCGTGGGTTTGTGCAGCATGAAATAGCGTGCCGGGCGGCCGGCCTGCAGGACCTCGTCGTCCACCTCGACCCGGCTGAATTCGCGCACTTCGTGGTGTGGATCAGCGGTGACCAGTCCGTCGACCCGTACCCGCCGTTCCGCCAGCAGCAGGCGGACCTGCTGGCGATTGAAGCGGGGCAGGTTGCTGAGGAATCGGTCCAGGCGCATGGAGGGATGATCGCGGGAAAACGGGCCGGCATTCTACGTCATGATGGCGGCTGCTGCTTCAGCTGTTCATCCACCTGGGCGCAGCGCGGGCACAGGCAGGCGGCGTTGCGCAGTTCGGCGGGCAGGGCCTCGAGCACGGCCGGGTCGATCCTGACGCTGTAGCACCAGCAGGGCCGGGTTGCGGTGCGCGGATCGGCCAGGGTGCAGTCATTGCGCGCACCGCAGGCGGGGCAGAGGCTGGCGTCAGGCATGGGCGGGGATCGCCACGTCGCTGCAGACACGGTTGCGCCCACTCTGCTTGGCCCGGTACAGCGCCTGGTCGGCGCGGGCCAGCAGGGTGTGCAGGGTATCGTCGGTGTGCAGTGAAGTCAGACCGATGCTGACGGTCAGGTGCAGGCTCTTGCCGTTGTAGCCGTAGCGTTGCTGTTCGATGTGCTGGCGAATCTTCTCGGCGATCAGATGGGCGCTGGCGCTATCGGTGTCCTTGAGCAGGACGATGAATTCCTCGCCACCCCAGCGGCAGATGATGTCCGACTGGCGCAGGCAGCTTTCCAGGTGTCGGGCGAAGCCGCTCAGCACCACGTCGCCGGCCAGGTGGCCATGGCTGTCGTTGAGCTGCTTGAAGTGGTCCAGGTCCAGTAGCAACGCGGTCAGCGGCTTGGGCTCGCGCTGGGCCTCGTTGAGGGCCTGGGCCGCCAGCAGGTCGAAACCGCGACGGTTGGGCAGGCCGGTGAGGCTGTCCTGGGTGGCCAGGGCCTGGATCTTGCGCTGGTAGCGATGTATCACGCGATTGAGCAGGGCCAGGACGATCAGGGTCACCACCAGGCAGATCAGCAGGTTCAGGTACAGCGACTGGCGAATGCCGCTGAGGGCGCCGTCCTCGCGCTTGTCGACGAACAGGTACCAGTTCAGTTCCGGAATGAAGCGCACATTGAGGAAGTGCTTCTTGCCGTCCGGCTCGGCGTATTCATAGCTGCCGTCGTGGGGCTTGGGCAGCTTGGCCTGCAGGTTCTGCAGGCTTTGCAGATGGTTCAGCGACTGGCCGACCCGGGCGCCCTCGGGGCCGCCGTCGGCACCGGTGAGCACCAGGCGGCCGAAGTTGTCGACGAAGTACACGCTGCGCTGATAGCGCTGCTGGTACTTGTCGATCAGCTTGACCACCGCGTCGACCGTCAGGCCGACTCCGGCCGCGCCGATGAAGTTTTCCTGGTAGTCGAACACCTTGTAGTTGATGAAGAACGTCAGGCTGTCATGGTTGGCCATGTCCGGGTCGACGTTGATCTCGTAGGGTTCCTTCATGTCCCGCACACGGAAGTACCAGAGGTCGCGTGGCTCGTTGCTGCGCACTTTTTTCAGCACGCCCTTGGCCTGGTAGTAGGTCAGGTTGCTGTTGGAAACGAAGAAGGCGGTATAGGCGCCGTAATGGGTCATGACCTCGTTGAGGTAGCGGGTCATCTGCTGCGGGTCGCGCTCACCGGCCATGACCCAGTCGCGCAGGAAGGTGTCGCGGGCCATCATCGAGGAAATCAGGATGGGCCGCACCAGGTCCTTCTGGATCTCCGAGTAGACCGTGTCGGAGGTCAGCGGCAGTTCGGTATTGATGATGCCGTCGCGGATCGAGGCCCGCGAGGCGTAGTAGCTGAGCAGTGAGGTGGCCAGGAAGCCGCAGCCGAGCAGAGCGATCAGTGTCACGACCAGGGAGCGTTGCGAGTAGATCACGGAGCGAAACGGCATCACGATTCCATCGGCGGGTGTGCGATGGACGCATTCTAGTGCGGCCTCTGGAAAATAACCGCTCAATTTTGACGGCTATCCGCGGCTGTCGAGGCGACCCCTGTCTGCTGAATGCTTCCTTATAGGCCGCGACGGTCTACGCTGCTGGCAGATCAACAGGAAGGGGGACTGCACCATGGGGTTGGGTTTGATTCGGGCCTTGTCGGGCTGTCTGATGATGCTGTTGTGCCTGGGACCGGTGCTGGCGGCGACCGCGTCGGACGATCAGGCGCCGGCGGCCAGGGCCCTGCTGGAAAAGGCCCTGGCCTATTACCGCGAGCAGGGCGACAAGGCGTTTGCCGCCTTCAGCCGCCAGGGCGAGTTCGTCGACCAGGATCGTTATGTCTTCGTGGTCGATACCCACGGGGTGATGCTGGCCAGTGGCGGACCGTCCTCGGCGCTGATCGGCCGGGACGTTTCCGAGGTGCTCGGTGCGGATTTGCGCGAGGCGTTCAAGGCCGCGCTGAACACGCCGGAAAACGCTGGAATCCGGGAGGCCGAATATCGTTGGCGGAACTGGAAGGATGGCAAGGTCGAGCGCAAGCGGGTGTTCTACCAGCGGGTCGGCGAGCGCATCCTGGCGGTCGGCTACTACCTGCCCCGGGCGTCGGCGCAGGAGGCCAGGGCATTTCTGGCCCGGGCGGCGACCGAACTGGACAGGGACCGCCAGGGGTTGCTCGATGAGATCAACGCCCTGCCGGGCGGTTTCCTGCAGGATGACCTGTATGTCTTCGTGGTGGATCTCAAGACCCGTCGATACCTGGCCCATGGCACCAATCAGCGTCTGGTCAATACCGATTTCGCCAAGGTCCGGGACCCCGACGGCAAGCCGGTGGGAGAACCGATCCTGGCGTTGATGAACAGGCAGGCGGAGGGCGAGTACGAGTATCGCTGGAAGAACCCGGTGACCGGCAAGGTCGAGAACAAGCACACCTACCTCAAGCGGGTCGGGCAGGTGCTGGTGGCGGTCGGGTACTACCGCCCCTGAAGTCGAGTCTATCGACTGACCCGGGTGGGAGCCGGCTCCCACCCGGGGCGACCCCGGACTGGCGTCCGGCTCGGAACCCGGCTTGCCGGCGAATACGTCCTCAAGCCCTGCCCAGGAGAGGCCATCGCCACAAGCCGATACCAGAGCCCCTTCAGCGGGCCTTGTCCTCCCGCCCACGCAATACCCGGTTGGGCATGGCGATCGCCGCGGCCAGCCCGAGCAGGGCAACCCCGGCGCTGATCAGCAGCAGATGGCGGAAGGTCAGCAGCAACTCGGCCCGCAGGGCTTGCCGGGCCGGACCGGCGGCGTTGAGTCCGTCGAGCAGGGCATTGCCCGCGCTGCCTTCGCCGAGCACCGCGCCGCTGGCCAGATGGGTCAGGCCCGAGCCCTGCACCAGGGCCAGCAGCAGCGCCGACATCAGCGCCACGCCCACGGCGCCACCCAGTGAGCGGAACAGGTTGGTGGTGCTGGTGGCAACGCCGATATCGCGCTGTTCCACCGAGTTCTGGGTGCCCACCAGCGAGGTCGGGAATTGCAGGCCGCCGGCAATGCCGCACAGCAGCATGAACAGGCCGCTCAGCAGCACCGCCTGGGGCGCGGTAAAGGCCATGCCGAGAATGGCCAGCGGCATCAGCAGCGCGCCACTGAGGATCAACGGCTTGTAGTAGCCGGTTACCGAGGTCATGCGCCCGGCGAAGTAGGCCCCCATGGGCAGGCCCATCGCCAGCGGCAGCAGGTGCAGTGCCGCACTGTCGGCACCGGCGCCGGTCACGCTCTGCAAGCGCAGCGGCATCAGCACGGTCAGCGAGATCGCCTGAAAGCTGGTGAAGAAGACCGTGCACCAGCACAGCACGGCATTGCGGTTGAGGAACAGGTGCATCGGCAGCAAGGGTTCGAGGGGGCGTCGTTCGTGCAGGACGAACAGCGTCAGGCCGACTGCGGCAATGGCCAGCAGCCCGAGCACATCGCTGTCGCTCCAGTGGTGGCCCTGGCCGATCCGGGTGATGCCCAGCAGCAGGGCGGTCAGGCCGATGACCATCAGCACCGTGCCGAGGTAGTCGATGATCGGCTTGCGCTGCGGCACCGGCAGCCCGACCAGCACCCGGTGGGCGACCCACCAGGCCGTCAGCCCCAGCGGCAGGTTGATCAGGAACACCCATCGCCATGACAGGTATTGGGTCATGTAGCCGCCCAGCACCGGGCCGGCGACGCTGGCCAGCGCATACATGCTGCTGAAGTAGCCCTGGTAGCGACCGCGTTCCCGCGGCGGCACGACATCGCCGATGATCGCCTGGCTGACCGAAACCATGCCGCCGGCACCGATGCCCTGAATGATCCGCGCCAGCACCAGTTGCTCCATGCTCTGGGCCAGGCCGCAGAACAGCGAGGCCAGGGTGAACAGGCCCATGCCGAACAGCATCAGCCGGCGGCGGCCATAGAGGTCACCGAGCTTGCCGTAGATGGGCACGGCTACGGTCATGGCGACCATGTAGCCGGAAATCACCCAGGCCAGCAGGCCGACATCCTTGAACTGCGCGGAAATGGCCGGCATCGAGACCGCAACGATGGTCTGGTCGAGGGCACCGAGGAAGATCGCCAGCATCAGGGCGATCAGTAGGCTGCGAATCGCCGGCTTCGTCTGGCCGGGCTGATTGAGGTTGGTCACGGTATAACCTGCACGCGGAAGTGGGCCCGCACTCGGGCGGCTGCGCCGGGTGCGGGAATGCGTGTCAGTTTACTCGATAGCTTGCTATTCGATAGCCTCATACGGAAGGCCGACGTAATTTTCCGCGATGGTCCGACGCCCGGCCTCGGAGCTGACGAAGTACTCCAGTTCGGTCTGCTGCAAGCGTTGGCTGAAGGCATCGGTATCGGGGAAACGATGCAGGATCGAGGTCATCCACCAGGAGAAACGCTCGGCTTTCCACACCCGCCGCAGGCAGATCCGCGAATACTGTTCCAGCAGCTCGCTGCGCCCTTCGCGGTAGACCTTGAGCAGGATATTAAACAGCGTGCTGACGTCGCTGGCCGCCAGATTCAGCCCCTTGGCGCCGGTCGGCGGAACGATGTGGGCGGCGTCGCCGACCAGGAACATCCGGCCGTACTGCATGGGTTCGACCACGAAGCTGCGCAGCGGCGCGATACTCTTCTCGATCGACGGACCGGTGACCAGGCCTCGGGCCAGGCTGTTCGGCAGGCGCGCCTTGAGCTCCTCCCAGAAGCGCGCATCGGACCAGTCCTCGACCTTCTCGTCGGCCGGCACCTGCACGTAGTAGCGGGTGCGGGTCGGTGAACGCATGCTGCACAGGGCGAAGCCGCGCTCGTGATTGGCATACACCAGTTCCTCGCTGACCGGCGGCGTGTCGGCGAGAATCCCCAGCCAGCCGAACGGGTAGACCCGCTCGAAGATCTTCAGCGCCTCGGCGGGAATCGACTGCCGGGCCACACCGTGGAAACCGTCGCAGCCAGCGATGTAGTCGCAGTCCAGGCGGTGGGTCTGGCCGTCCTTCTCGTAGGTCAGCCAGGGCGCGTCGGTCTTCATGCCGTGGGGCCGGACGTTGCTGGCGCTGTAGACCGTCCGGGCACCCGCAGCCTCGCGGGCGGCCATCAGGTCGCGGGTGACCTCGGTCTGGCCGTAGATCATCACGCTCTTGCCGCCGGTCAGGGTCTTGAGGTCGATATGCACCCGGCGTCCGTCGAACGCCAGCTCGAAGCCGCCATGCACCAGGCCCTCGGCGTCCATCCGGCGATTGACCCCGGCCTGGCGCAACAGATCGACCATGCCCTGTTCCAGCACCCCGGCGCGGATGCGGCCGAGCACGTACTCCGGAGTCTGGCGTTCGATGATCACGGTGTCGATGCCGGCGTTGTGCAGCAACTGGCCGAGCAGCAGGCCGGACGGACCGGCACCGATAATGGCGACTTGAGTTTTCATTGTTGTTCTCTCTGCAAGCTTCACGCGGCGGGCCGGTGAGTAGGTTGTTATGATTTGTTCTTGCATTTTTCGCTTGAAAAATACGCTTTAGAAGGTGAAAACTGCGCCTTTATCGGTACTTTTCAACAATAAGGGCGATTATCGCCCAAGGCTCGTGCACAGATGGAAAAGCCAGTGACGGCACCGATCCCGGTGTTCAAGCTCTACGGAGAGGACCAGGACTGGATCGCCCCCGACCTGTTGCACTGCGAGACCATTCCCAAGCGCAGCCGCCTGCATCATTGGGAAATCCAGCCGCACCGGCATGCCGATCTGTGCCAGTTGCTGTTTCTGAACAAGGGCCAGGCCCGGGTCGATATCGAGGGGCAGCGCACCACCCTGAATGAATCGGCGATCCAGGTTGTGCCGCCCCTGTGCGTGCACGGCTTTCAGTTTTCCGAGAACATCGACGGCCATGTGCTGACCCTGGCCGCACCGCTGGTGGCGCAACTGCAACAGCAACTGGGCAGTTCGCCGGACGCGCTGGCGCTGGCCGCCAGCTACCCGGCGGGGCGCGACCGGGCCTACCTCAACCGCTTGTTCAGTGCCTTGCAGAGCGAATACGCGGCGAACCAGCCGGCGCGGGACCTGCTCCTGCGCTCGCTGGTCAGCGTGTTGCTGGTGTGGCTCAGTCGCCAGGTGATCCGCCGTGAGGCGGCCGGTCAGTCGGCCGGACGAGGGCGCGAGTACCTGAGCCGTTTCAACGGGCTGGTCGAGGCGCATTTTCGCGAGCATCCGACGGTCGAGCAGTTGTCTCACCAGGTGGGGATCTCGGTGGCGCACCTGAACGGCATCTGTCGGGAATGGGCGGGGCAGTCAGCGTTGCAACTGATCCACCAGCGGCTGTTGCTGGAAGCCAAGCGCAGCCTGATCTACACGCGCATGAGCGTCAGCCGGGTGGCGGACGAGCTGGGTTTTGCCGACCCGGCCTACTTCGCCCGGTTCTTCCGCCGCATGACCGGGCTTTCGCCCAGCGCCTTTCGCGCCGGGATCGACCGCTAGGGCCTTACCTCAAGGCACTGAGGCTCGCGGTGTGCGGCACGCAGTGCTCCAGGTTGCAGCTGGCGACGGCGTGGGGCGCCTGCCTGATCTGTTCGACCCGCCAGGCAGCGGTGGCGTACAGAGCCAGTACGGCGCCGATGGCAAGTACGGCGGCACATGTTCTTGTTTTTAGAATATTCATGACGCAGACCTCTGACTGTCGAACCCGGTTCGCGAGAAGTACTGAGTTCAAGATTAGGCCAGTTGCCGCCACTTGCCAGCTTTTCCTCGATCAGAGGTCCTTGTCCCAGGCCGGTGTTTCCGGAAACCGCACCACCAGGAAATCGAGCATGCTGCGCAGCGTTGCCGGCATGTGCTTGCGCGAGGCATACACGGCGTACATGTCCATGGTGCGCGGTTCGGCGTGGGCCAGCAGGCGCACCAGTTCGCCGCTGCGCAGGTATGCCCAGGCCTGGTAGGTGGGCAGCATCGAGATACCGGCACCGGCCATGGCGGCACGTAGCAGGGTGCTGGCCTCGTTCGCGCTGATATTGCCCTGCACCGGGACCGACACCTGCTCGCCGTCCTGTTCGAAGTGCCAGAGGCTCTTGCCGAAGTAGGAATGCGTCAGGCAGTTGTGGCGGCTCAGGTCCTCCACCCGCTGCGGTGCCGGGTGTTCGCGCAGGTAGGCCGGCGAGGCGCAGATCACCGAGCGGCAGACGGTCAGCCGCCGGGCGATGAGGTTCGGGTCCAGGTCGTTGCTGGCGCGGATGGCCAGGTCGATGCGCTCGTCCACCAGGTTGACGGTGCGGTCGAGCATCTGCAGGTCGATGTTGACGCCGGGGAAGCGGCGGACGTACTCGGTCATCGCGTCGGCGAACTGGGCCTGGCCGAACGAGGTGCTGACGCTGATCCGCAGCAGGCCGCGCGGCGCCTCGTCGGGGATGCTCACGGCGGCCTGCATGTCGCCGGACAGCTCCAGCAGTTGCCGGCAGCGCGGCAGGGTTTCAGTGCCGGCCGCAGTCAGGCTCAGCTTGCGGGTGGTGCGATGCATCAGCCGTGCACCGATCCAGTCCTCCAGTTCTGCCAGGTAGCGCGAAACCACCGGGCGTGACATTTCCAGATGGTCCGCCGCCGCCGACTGGCTGCCCAGGTCGACCACTGTGACGAACACCCGCATGGCGGTGAGACGATCCATGATTTGCTCGCTTTGAGAAACAAACTATGTCCCAGCATCGCATTTTTTGTATCGGTTCGGGCAACTAAGCTCTGTCCATCGCCTATCACGGCCTACAGATACCGGAGCGTTACATGATTGGATTCACCTCACTTCGCCGCCTCCTGCTCGCCAGCGCGGTGCTGGGTTTTGCCGCCCACGCGGCCGCCGCCGAGCCGGCGCTGACCCTGGATGTCTACAACCCCGGCACCTCGGCGATTTTCCCGGTCAGTTCGGTACTGGTCAGCGGTAGCAAGGAAGCGGTGCTGGTCGACGCCCAGTTCGGCAAGTCCCAGGCCGAACAGGTGGTGGAGAAGATCCGCGCCAGTGGCAAGCAACTGACCGCCATCTACATCAGCCATGGTGACCCGGACTACTACTTCGGCCTGGACACCCTCACAAGGGCCTTCCCCCGGGCCAAGGTGCTGGCGTCGGCACCGACCGTGGCGCACATCAAGGCCACGGTCGACGGCAAGCTGGCGTTCTGGGGGCCGAAAATGGGAGCTGATGTTCCCGCCAGGACCATCGTGCCGGAGGTCCTCCAGGGCAATCGTCTGATGTTGGAAGGACGCGAGCTGGAGGTGATCGGCCTGGATGGTCCGCAGCCGGATCGCAGCTTCGTCTGGGTCCCGTCGCTCAAGGCGGTGGTCGGCGGCGTGGTGGTCGCACAGAACATCCACGTGTGGATGGCCGACACCCAGTCCGCCCAGTCCCACCGGGACTGGCTGGCGACGCTGCAACGGATCCAGGCGCTGCGGCCGAAGATCCTGGTGCCGGGCCATTTCCTGGGTGACGGCCCGCATACGCTGGCCGCTGCACAATTCACGGCGGACTACATCAAGGCCTTCGACGAGGAAACGGCCAAGGCCAAGGACTCGGCGCAACTGATCGCGGCGATGAAACAGCGTTATCCGAACCTCGGCGAGGAATCCTCCCTGGAACTCAGCGCCAAGGTCGCCAAGGGTGAAATGAAGTGGTGAGCCGGCGCGGCCACTGACAAAAGGGTTCGCGGATCAGGCGTCCTGTTCCCGGACAGGACGACTCCCTCGACGCACAGCGTCATTCGATTGGAACTGGAGAGTGTCATGAGCAAGATTGCAATCATCGGTGCCACCGGTCGTGCCGGTAGCCAACTGCTGGAAGAAGCCCTGCGTCGCGGCCACAGCGTCACGGCCATTGCCCGCAACACGGCCAAGATCGCCCATCGCGAGGGTGTGGTCAGCAAGGCGGTCGATGCGCTGGACGCCGCGGCGCTGGAAGCGGCGGTCGCCGGCCATGACGTGGTCATCAGTGCCGCACACTTCGCCACGCTGCCAGCGGCGGCGGTGATCGGCCCGGTGAAGAAGGCCGGGGTCAAGCGCCTGCTGGTGGTCGGTGGGGCCGGTTCGCTGTTGCTGCCGGACAACAGCCGGGTCATCGACAGTCCCGGTTTCCCGCCGGAGTACAAGGCCGAGGCGAGCGCCGGGGCGGCATTCCTGGAGAGCCTGCGCCAGGAAAAGGAACTGGACTGGACCTTCCTCTCGCCCTCGGCGGAGTTCGTCGAGGGTGAGCGCACCGGCCGTTTCCGTCTGGGCAAGGATCATCTGCTGGTGAGTGCCGAAGGGCGCAGTTGGATTACTTTCGCCGACTATGCGATTGCCCTGTTGGACGAAATCGAGCAACCCGCCCACTCGCGTCAGCGTTTCGCCGTCGGTTACTGATCCTGTCCGTTGGCGGCCGGAGAATGGCCGCCTTCGGCGGAGCGCCAGCGAGCTGGCTCCTAAAGGTTGTGTGTCGTACACAAGACGGGTGGACGACGCAGACACTCCGGGAGCCGGCTTGCTGGCGATAGCGGAACGTTGCATCGACCCTACCGATCAGTCCGCTGCGCCGCCTGCCCCACCAGCCACTCCCTCAGTTCATGCAGCGCCGCCGACCCCTCCGAGCGCTTCGGATACGCCAGGTAGTACGCCTGCCCGGTACGCACCCGCAAATCGAACGGCATCATCAGTCGGCCGGCACTCAGGTCCTCGCCGATCAACGCCCAGTCGCCGATCGCCACGCCCGTGCCCTGGGACGCCAGGGACATCGCCACGTCCATGGTTTCCAGGTGCTGGCCCTGGCCGATATTGCCCAGGCTGACACCGGCCGCCTCGAGCCAGGTCTGCCAGTCCTGCTGGTCCAGCGTGGGGTGCAGCAGCGTGTGGTGCTCCAGGTCACTGACCTGCTCCAGCGCGATCGCGCCCTGCCTCAACTGGGGTGAACAGACCGGTGTCAGTTGCTCGTCGAACAGGTGGTGGGCGGTCACCGCGGGGCCCGGCGGGGCGCCATAGATCACCGCCACGTCGAAGTCCTCGCGGCGGAAATCGACCCCGTGCTGCAGGCTGGTGGTCAGTTCCACCGGCACATCCGGACGCTCCTTGCGCCAGTGCAGCAGGCGCGGCAACAGCCAGCGGATCATGCAGATCGGCGCCTTGAGCTTCAGCGCCGGATGCCCGGCGCCCACGTGGTCCACCGCCTCTTCGATCTGCCGGAACACTTCCTGTATCCGTGGAAACAGCTCGCGTCCCTGGGCGGTCAGGCTCAGGCCGCGGGCCTGGCGCTGGAACAGCGCATAACCCAGGTGCTGCTCCAGCCCGGCGATCTGTCGACTCACCGCACCCTGGGTGATGTGCAACTGCTCGGCCGCCCGGGTGAAGTTGCAGCACTGGGCGGTGATCAGAAAGGTATGCAGCGCCGGCAAGGGTGGAAGACGTTTCATGGCGGACTCAGGCATGACGACAGGACATGGCTAGTATGACTATTTTTGCGTTGTGCCCGCCATCGCCCGGACGCTCCAATAACGCCACCACCGTGGCCCGCGCTGCCACGGTCAAGACGAACAACAGGGGGCAAGCGATGGCGACGTGCGGCGAAGTATTGGTCAAGTTACTGGAGGGCTACGGGGTCGAGCAGGTGTTCGGCATTCCCGGCGTGCATACCGTGGAGCTGTATCGCGGCCTGGCGACCTCAACCATCGAGCACATCACGCCACGGCATGAGCAGGGTGCCGGCTTCATGGCGGACGGGTATGCGCGCACCAGCGGCAAGCCCGGGGTATGCTTCATCATCACCGGCCCCGGCATGACCAATATCACCACCGCGATGGGGCAGGCCTATGCCGACTCGATCCCGATGCTGGTGATCTCCAGCGTGCAGTCGCGCAGCCAGTTGGGCGGCGGGCGCGGCAAACTCCATGAACTGCCGAACCAGAGCGCCCTGGTGGCCGGCGTGGCGGCGTTCTCCCATACCCTGATGTCGGCGGCTGAACTGCCTGCGGTGCTGGCCCGGGCATTCGCCCTGTTCCAGGCCGGGCGGCCGCGTCCGGTGCATATCGAGATCCCGCTCGACGTGCTGGTGGAAAACGCCGACGCCTTGCTCGACAGCCAGCCGGTGAACATTGCCCGGGCCGGTGCGGCACCCGCCGCCGTGGCGCAAATGGCCGACTGGCTCGCGGCTGCCAAACGCCCGCTGATCCTCGCCGGTGGCGGTGCCATCGACGCCGCGCCGGCCCTGACCCGGCTCGCCGAACGGCTCGACGCGCCCGTGGCCCTGACCATCAACGCCAAGGGCATGCTGCCCGGCGAGCATCCGCTGCTGATCGGCTCGACCCAGTCCCTGGTCGCCACCCGCGCCCTGGTGGCCGAGGCCGACGTGGTCCTGGCGATCGGCACCGAGCTGGCGGAAACCGACTATGACATCACCTTCGCCGGTGGTTTCGAAATCCCCGGTACCCTGCTGCGCATCGATATCGACCCGGACCAGACCGTGCGCAACTACCCGCCCAAGGTCGCCCTGGTGTCCGATTCGCAAGTGGCGGCCGAAGCGTTGCTCGTCGCGCTCGATGGCCGCAGCCTGGCTGCGCGCCGCGACGATTGGGGGCACCGCCGCGCTGCGGCCCTGCGTGCCGAACTCGACAGCCAGTGGGATGCGCCGACCCGTGCCCAGACGCGCTTTCTGGAAACCATTCTCGAGGTGCTGCCGGATGCGGTGCTGGTGGGCGATTCGACCCAGCCGGTGTACACCGGCAACCTGACGCTCAACCCGCGGCAGGCGCGGCGCTGGTTCAACGCCTCCACCGGCTACGGCACCCTTGGCTACGCCTTGCCGGCGGCGATCGGCGCCTGGCTCGGGCGTTCCTCCCGGCGTGACGAGCGCGGCGCGGTGGTCTGCCTGATCGGTGACGGCGGCCTGCAGTTCACCCTGCCGGAACTGGCCAGCGCGGTCGAGGCGAGCACGCCGGTGATCGTCCTGCTGTGGAATAACCAGGGGTACGAAGAGATCAAGAAATACATGGTCAACCGCGCCATCACGCCAGTGGGCGTGGATATCCATACCCCGGACTTCGTCGCGGTCGCCAAGGGCCTGGGCTGTGCCGCCGAGGCCGCCAGCAGCGAGGAAAGCCTGCGCAGCGCCCTGCGTGCTGCAGCAGGAAGTTCGGGCCCCACGCTGATTGAAGTCGACCAGGCACTCTGGATGAACGGAAGGGGGCAGTGATGAAAGCGCAAATGAATCAGGACGGCCTCTACATCGATGGTCAGTGGCGTTCCGGCAGCGAACAGCTGCGCGTGATCAACCCGGCCACCGAAGCCTTGCTCGGCAGCGTTTCCGGTGGCGATGAGCAGGCGGTCGGGCAGGCGGTGGCGGCGGCGGTGCGGGCGTTCGCCGGCTGGTCGGCGAGCCGGGCCGCCGAGCGTGGCGCGATACTGCGGCGAATTGCCGAGGGAGTACGCGAACGTCGTGAGAAACTGATCCAACTGCAATCGACCAACAACGGCAAGCCGCTGTTCGAGGCGGCGATCGACGTCGAGGACGTGATCGCCACCTTCGAGTACTACGCCGGCCTGGCCGAGGGCCTGGATGAGCGGCCGGACCAGGACGTGGCGTTGCCCAGCGACGACTTCGCCGCTCGCGTGCGCCGCGAGCCGTGTGGCGTGGTCGGATTGATCGTGCCGTGGAACTTCCCGATGGTCACCACCGCCTGGAAGCTCGCGCCGGCGCTGGCTGCGGGCTGCTGCGTGGTGCTCAAGCCATCGGAGGTGACGCCGTTGCCGGAGCTGGAACTGGCCTCGATCATTGCCGACAGCGGCCTGCCGGCCGGGGTGTTCAACCTCGTCTGCGGCACCGGCCTGGCGGTGGGTGCGCCGCTTGCGGCCGACCCGCGGGTGGCGAAGATCTCCTTCACCGGCAGCAATGCGGTGGGTGTCCAGGTGATGCAGCGGGCGGCGGAAACCATCAAGGGCGTCAGCCTGGAACTGGGGGGCAAATCGTCGCTGCTGGTCATGGCCGATGCCGACCTCGACCTGGCGGTCGAAGTCGCCAGTGGCGGCGCCTTCTTCAACGCCGGGCAGATGTGCTCGGCGACCAGCCGGGTGCTGGTCGCCGACGAGATCGCCGACGAGTTCCTGTTGCGCCTGAAGGCGCGGGCTGAAGCCATTCGCGTGGCCGATCCGTTCGATCCCGAGGTGGAGATGGGCGCGCTGGTCAACCAGGCGCAGTATCAGCGGGTGTTGGGGCACATCGATCGTGGCCTGAGCATGGGCGCACGGCTGGTCTGTGGCGGTGGGCGGCCGCCGGCGTTGTCCCGCGGCTACTTCCTGCAGCCGACGGTGTTTACCGAGGTGCCGCTGGACAGCCCATTGTGGCGCGAGGAAATCTTCGGGCCGGTGGTCTGCGTACGCAGTTTCGCCAGCGAGGCCGAGGCGATCGCCCTGGCCAACGACAGCGAGTTCGGCCTGGTGGCGAGTGTCGTCACCACCGACGGCGAGGCGGCGGACCGCATCGCCAATGCCTTGCAGGCCGGCCTGGTGTGGATCAATGCACCGCAGGTGATCTTCCCGCAGACGGCGTGGGGTGGCTACAAGAGGAGCAGCCTGGGGCGGGAGCTGGGCCCCTGGGGACTGCAGGCGTTCCAGGAGATCAAGCACGTGGTGCGGGCCCGCTGAACTGGGCCCGTTTCAGACACTCTGGCGCAACCGCGCCAGATCCCGCAGCGGCGGAGCGCCGAACAGCCGGCTGTATTCGCGGCTGAACTGCGACGGGCTTTCGTAGCCGACCCGATAACCCGCCGCCGAGGCGTCCAGTCCTTCGGCGAGCATCAGCCGCCGTGCTTCCTGCAGGCGCAACTGCTTCTGGTACTGCAGCGGGCTCATGGCGGTCATCGCCTTGAAGCGGTGATGCAACGTCGAAACGCTCAGGTTGACTTCCCGTGCCAGGTCGTCGATGCGCAGCGGCTGCTCGAAGTTGCTGTTCAACCACTTGATCGCCTGGTTCACCCGATGCCCCTGGCTGTTGGCGATGGCGATCTCGTACAGGCGATATCCCTGCGGGCTGCGCAACAGCCGATAGAGGATCTCCCGGCGCACCAGCGGCGCGAGCATGGGAATGTCCTTGGGCGCATCGAGCAGCCGCGAAAGGCGCAGCAGGGCGTCGAACATCGGGGTATCCACACGCTCGACATACAGCCCCAGCCCGGTCGGTCGGCTGGGCACACCCAGGGGACCGGCTTCGGCGATCAGCGCGCTGATTTCATTCGGGTCGATATCCAGGCGCAAGGACAGGATCGGCGACTCGGGTGTGACATTCACCACCCGCCCGGCGAGGGGCATCGACACCGAGACCACCAGGTAATGCAGCGGGTCATAGATGAAATGGCCGTCGCCCAGGCGTATTTCCTTGCGGCCCTGGGCCATGATGCACAGCGCCGGTTGCGCCAGCACGGGAGCGAAATCATAGGGGTGGCTGTGGCGCCCCAGCACCAGCGAGTCGACGGCGGTCTGGTAGTTGCCGTCTTCTGTGGCGTGGCGACGAATGATGTCGGCCAGTTCCTGGCGCTGTTTTTCCATCTCCGGGGGGATCGGTTCTTGCGGCAGTTCGGACAGTGGCATGCAGAATCCCCTCGGGAAAGTCACTTTCAACGGGCCATAGCTTAAGTTTGGGCAAGGGGGATCGCCAGCCGGATCCTGCGCAATTCTTGCCTGATCCTGCCGCGACCCTTCATGACCGCCGGATGACTGCGCTGACCGCAGACCAGGCTTGCTTAAAACTCCGGACCCGCCAGCAGAGCGTTGGCCTGGCGCTGTACCCGAGGGGCAAGGCGCTGCGGCAGGATTGTGCAATAAGCTGACAGGAATCGACTAACGAGCGCTCGCCGTGGGCACTAATCTATGCATTCGTCGCCGTCATCCCGGCGGTTGATGGTGCAAGCACAACATTCCTTTCGGGAGAGCCGAGCATGTCCAAGCATATCCCCGTCAGTCACATGGCCTTCGTTCGCGCCCGCCCGGGGCGCTCCGCCGAGCTGGGCGCCCGTCTGAGCAGCCTGATCGAACCGTCCCGCCAGGCACCCGGTTGCCTGCAGTTCTCCCTGCAACACTCCCTGGCCGATGCCGACCTCTGGCTGGTGTCCGGTTTCTGGGCCAACCAGCCGGCCATGACCGCCTACTTCAACACGCCGGCCATGCAGGTGTTCGGTGAGCTGGTGCAGGACCTGGTGGTCGACAGCCTGGATTTCCATACTTTCAGCGAGGTGTCCGCCGCCCGTGCCCAGTGCGACTATCATTTGTCCAGCGCAGGTTCCCTGCAACGGCTGGCCAGCTGATTTAGAATGCCGGCCGATCAATTGGCCGGGATAACAGGCATGGCACGTAGAGAGTTTGCACAGTTCGAAGCAGTTTCAGCAGCCGTTCGCGGCGAAGCCGGCTACAACGCGGCGATTGCGGTAAAGGCCCTGGGCGGTTTCGAGCCACCGCGTTTTCATAAAATCCTTGCAGAGCAGACATTCAAGACCGCCCTCGAGGCCGATCAGGCCGCCGAGCAGGAACTGGCGCGGCTGATCGACGTCGACGCCGAGGGCGAACTGTCCTGGTGATGGGGCCGCAGTGATCAACCCGTCACTTGTGGACGGTACATCTTGAACAGGGCTTGCGGACCGAGCTGGAAGTAGTCCGCCGGGCCGCCGCCACGCAGGATCGGTTCGGCGGCGGCGGTATCGTAGATCCCATCCTTGAGCAGATGCCTGGCGATATGCACGGCAACCACTTCACCCAGGATCAGCCAGCTCGGCACCAGGGCCTGGTCTGCGCGTTGCAACTGAATGATCTGGGTGACCTTGCATTCGAAGGACACCGGGCTTTCCTGCACCCGCGGTACGCTGATCACCTTCGACGCCACGGGCGTCAGACCGGCCAACTGGAACTCATCGACCTCGGGCGGTACGGCGGCACAGCTCTGGTTCATCGCCTCGGCCAGCGGGCGGGTGGCTAGGTTCCAGGCGAATTCGCCGGTCTGTTCGATGTTGTTCAGGCTGTCTTTGCGGCCGACGCTGGAGAAGCCGATGATCGGTGGGATGTAGTTGAAGGCGTTGAAGAAACTGTAGGGCGCCAGGTTCAGCCGGCCCTCGGCACTCTGTGAGGAGATCCAGCCGATGGGGCGTGGGCCGACGATGGCGTTGAACGGATCGTGGGGCAGGCCGTGGCCATTGGCAGGTTCGTAATAGTGAATATCGTCAGGCATGGTTCGCGGGTTCCGCAGGGACAATCGGGGATCGATAGTGTGCTTGGCATCGCGGACAAAGGCGATAGGCCGTTCGCAGGACGTTGCCTCTGGCGTGCGGATTTTCCTTCCCTCCAGAAATGACTAAGCCCGGCTTGAGCCGGGCTGTGATGCCATCCGGGTCTGTCAGCTGATTGCCGCAGCGCCAGGAGTCTTGTCGTAGCCGTCGGCCGCAATGGCGTTGGCACCTGGGGTCTTGTCGTAGCCGTCGGCCGCAATGGCGTTGGCACCTGGGGTCTTGTCGTAGCCGTCGGCCGCAATGGCGTTGGCACCTGGGGTCTTGTCGTAGCCGTCGGCCGCAATGGCGTTGGCACCTGGGGTCTTGTCGTAGCCGTCGGCCGCGATGGCGTTGGCACCGGGAGTCTTGTCGTAGCCGTCGGCCGCGATGGCGTTGGCACCGGGAGTCTTGTCGTAGCCGTCGGCCGCGATGGCGTTGGCACCGGGAGTCTTGTCGTAGCCATCGGCAGCCACAGCGTTGGCACCTGGGGTCTTGTCATAACCGTCGGCAGCCACGCGATAGGCGGCTGGGGTGTGGCTGTAGCCATCGGCGGCGTAGGTATTGGCGGCCAGTACGGAAAGGGTCAGGGCGAGGATCAGTTTGGTGTTCATGGTGGTTGCTCCAGTTGGGTTTGGTTTTGCTCAGTGGGTGTGGAAGTGATATTACGCTTGTTAATTTGATTAAAAAGCGCAAATTAATGCTTAAACAAATCGAATTATTCGATGTTGTTGGCGGCGCGATCAGACGGCGGTCACTGGATGCCTGGAGGGCGGGTGCGCAAGTCGATTCGGCGTAGGATCAGGATGAGGGGCGGGAATTAACGGGCCATTAATTGCCAAGAGTCTTGAGCGTTGGACGGGTGGGAGCCGGCAAACCGGCTCCCAGCCAAGAGCAGTGTCGGCCCGTCATGGGAGGCCCACACGAGGAAAGGTTATCAGTCGGTCTCGATCCGCGAATGCCGACGGGTGTCCTTCATGGTGACATACACCAGCAGCGACACCGCGATGCAGGCGGTCACGTACCAGTAGTAGCCGGTCTCCATGCCGATGCTCTTGAACCACAGCGCGATGTATTCGGCGGTGCCGCCGAAGATCGATACGGTCAGTGCGTAGGGCAGGCCCACGCCCAGGGCGCGGATCTCGGTGGGGAACAGCTCGGCCTTCACCACCGCGTTGATCGAGGTGTAGCCGCTGACGATGATCAGCGCCGCCATGATCAGGAAGAATGCGCCCCACCAGGTCTGGATGGTGTGCAGGGTGCTCAGGATCGGTACGGTGCAGAGTGTCCCGAGAATCCCGAAGGCGATCAGGATCGGCCGCCGGCCCACCTTGTCCGAGAGCGCACCGACCACTGGCTGCAGGCACATGAACAGGAACAGCGTTGCCGCCGAGATCGTGGTGGAGTCGGAGATGCTCATGCCGACGGTGTTCACCAGGTACTTCTGCATGTAGGTGGTGTAGGTGTAGAACGCCAGGGTGCCACCCATGGTCAGGCCGACCACGGTCAGCAGTTCCTTGGGATGACGCAGCAGCGTGCGCATCAGGCTCTCTTTCGGCTTTTCCTTCTTCTTCACGAACGACTCGGTTTCTTCCATGCCGCGACGCAGGTAGAGCGCGACCACCGCGCACAGGGCGCCGATACCGAAGGGAATCCGCCAGCCCCAGTCCTGCAGTTGTTCGACACTGAGAACCTGCTGTAGCACGATCAGCACTGCCAGGGCGATGAGCTGGCCGGAGATCAGGGTCACGTACTGGAAACTGGAATAGAAGCCACGGCTCTGCCTGGTGGCCATCTCGCTGAGGTAGGTGGCGGAGGTACCGTATTCGCCGCCGACCGACAGCCCCTGCATCAGGCGGGCAACCACCAGCAGGATCGGCGCGCCGATGCCGATGGTTTCATAACCGGGGGTGAGGGCGATGATCAGCGAGCCTGCGCACATCAGCAGGACCGAGGCCATCAGGGCCGCCTTGCGGCCCTTGCGGTCGGCGTACAGGCCCATCAGCCAGCCGCCGATCGGGCGCATCAGGAAGCCCACGGCGAAGATCGCGGCGGTGTTGAGCAGTTGGGCGGTGGTGTCACCCTTGGGGAAGAAGACCTTGGCGAAGTACAGCGAGAAGGCGGCGTAGACGTACCAGTCGTACCACTCGACCATGTTGCCGACCGATCCGCTGAAAATCGATTTCAGGCGGCTGGCGGTGGTTCTTTCTTGTGCCGGCGCGACCGCCGACCCCAGGGGAAGGGTAGTGGAGTTATCCATCTAGGGAACCTTATGAGTCATTGTTGTTGTAGAGCGCGCGGGAGCGCAGCCTGACCCCTCCATAGCAGGAGCCATGCCAGGGCTGTAAGGCCCGTTCCAGAGCGGTTGGCAGGATTGGGTGAGCGGAAATCCGCTTATGCCGGAGTGGGGCTTGAGCGGAAAACCGCCGATACGAACGACGCTATCTGTAGGAGCGTGGCTTGCCCGCGAAGAACGATGACGGGGTATGGCTGAGCGGCCGCGTCATCTTTTTCGCGGGCAAGCCCGGCTCCTACAGGTTGCGTCGTTGCTACAGGAACATCTCGCGGGTCAGTCCGTGGCGTTGCAGCTTCTCGTTGAAGGTGCGCCTTGGCAGTTGCAGTTCTTCGAGCACCGCCTTGACGTCACCCTTGTGCCGGGTCAAGGCCGAGCGCAGGCACTGCGCCTCGAAGGCCTCCTGTTGCGCCGCGAGGGACTGGCCCGGATCGATATTGACCGGTTCCGGCTCGCCCAGGCCGAGCACCGAGCGTTCGGCGGCGTTGGCCAGTTCGCGGACGTTGCCCGGCCAGTCATGGCTCAGCAGCCGGACCAGTTGCGACCCGCTCAATGGCGTCGCACGGCGCCCCAGGCGCTCGGCCGCGTCCTGGGCAAAGTGTTCGAACAGCAGCGGGATGTCTTCGCGCCGCTCGCGCAAGGGTGGCAGGCGCAGTTCGGCCACCGTCAGCCGATACGCCAGGTCCTCGCGGAAACGTCCGGCCCGGGACTCTTCCAGCAGGTCGGGCTTGGTCGCGGCAACGATGCGCAGGTCGACCGGGATGCTCTGGTTGGAACCCAGGCGTTCGAGCTTCTGTTCCTGCAGCACCCGTAGCAGTTTCACCTGCTGGGCCAGTGGCATGCTCTCGATCTCGTCGAGAAACAGGGTGCCGCCATGGGCATATTCGAGCTTGCCGATCCGCTTGCCCTGGGCGCCGGTGAAGGCGCCGCTCTCATGGCCGAACAACTCGGCTTCGAACAGTGGCTCGGGAATCGCCGCGCAGTTGAGCGCGACGAACGGTTTGCTCGAACGCGGCCCGAAGTCATGCAGGCAGCGGGCGACCCGTTCCTTGCCGCTGCCGGTCTCGCCGCGGATCAGCACGTTGACCGGCAGGGGCGCCAGTTCCAGCACTTGCCGGCGCAGGGTCTGCAGGCTGCGGGACACGCCCAGCAGGCAGGCGTCGAGGCGTGAGCGGCTGTCGGCCTGTTCGTGCAGGCGGCGGTTCTCCAGCACCAGTCGGCGTTTCTCCAGGGCACGGCCGAGGCTGCCGAGCAGGGCTTCGGGGCTGAAGGGCTTTTCCAGGAAGTCGTAGGCACCGTCACGCATCGCCTCGACCGCCATCGGCACGTCGCCGTGGCCGGTCAGCAGGATCACCGGCAGGTCGGCGTCGAGTGCCCGCACCCGCGCCAGCAGTTCCAGGCCGCTGAGACCGGGCATGCGCACGTCGCTGATGATCACCCCGGGAAAGTGCGCCGGCAGTTGCGCCAGGCACTCCTCGGCGCGGCTGAACAACCGGACCGAGAAGCCCGACAGGCTCAGCCACTGTTCCACGGCCGTGCGAATGCTGGCTTCGTCATCGACCACGATTACCGAGTTCAACATGGTTCACGGACCTCCACGGCGATTGGCAGGGCCAGGGTGAAGCAGGCGCCGTCGTGCCGGTTGACGACGCTCAGGCGGCCGCCCTGTTCATGGACGATCGCATAGGAAACCGCCAGCCCCAGGCCGAGGCCCTCGCCGACCGGCTTGGTGGTGAAGAACGGATCGAAGACTTTGGCCAGATGTTCCTCGGCAATTCCACCGCCGCTGTCGGCCACCGTCAACAGCCACAGTTGCTGGTCGGCCTCGATGCGGATTTCCAGGCGCTTGAGTGGCTTGTCACGCATGGCGTCGAGCGCGTTGCGCAGCAGGTTGATCAGCACCTGTTCGAGGCGGATCGCATCGCCGCGGACCCTGGCCGGCCGGGTCAGGTGCAGGGCGATGCTGACGTTGTCCTCCCGCAGGCGCGGGTCGAGCAGGTGCAGCGCCTGGTCGACCACGCCGGCCAGGTCCAGCGGCTCGCGCAGGCCGCTGGGGCTTTGCCGGGCGTAGGTCTTGAGATGGCCGGTGAGAGCGGCCATCCGGGTCAGCATTTGCTCCAGGGGGCCAGTGCTTCCCGGGCGGCGTCGAGCCGACCGTGGTCGAGCAGCAGGCGCAGGGTCGCCAGTTGCATGCGCTGGGCGGTCAGCGGCTGGTTGATCTCGTGGGCCAGGGCGGCGGACATCTGTCCCAGCGCCGCCAGCTTGGCCGACTGCACCAGGCCATCCTGGGCCGTGCGCAGGTCGCGGGTGCGCTCCTCCACCAGTCGCTCCAGCTCCGCGCGGCTGCGCTGGCGCAGGCGGGCCAGACGCCAGCGCTGGCTGAGGAACAGGACGAGAAACACCAGGGTCAGCCACAGGCCGGCACCGGCGAGCCCGGCATTGCGCCGTTCCTCGGCGGCCAGTTGCGGCTTGCGCAGCAGGTGCAGGGTCCAGTTCTCGGTGTCCAGCGGCAGCGATTCCCAGAGCAGATCGGCGCTGCCATCGGGCGTGGCCACCCGGCTCAGGTAACTGTGGCTGTCGAACACCCGCAGGGTCTGATGCTCGATGGTGCTCAGTGGCTGCTTGTCGTACTGGCGGGTACGGCCGATTTCGCTGCGGTCGTTGTCCGACAGTGGGCGCAGCAGGCGATAGCGCCAGGCCGGCTGGTTGGAGATGAACACGATGTCGCGGGCGTCGCTGACCAGCAGGATGTCGCTGCCCTTGCCCCATTCGCGTTCGATCTCGGGGAACTCCAGCTTGACCACCATGGCACCGATGAACTCGCCGTTGTCGTTGAGCACCGCGCTGGAGAGGAAGTAGCCGGGAATCCCGCTGGTCACCCCGACCGCGTAGAAATGCCCGCTGCCTTCGCTGCGGGTCTGGTTGAAGTAGGGGCGAAAGCCGTAGTAATGGCCGACGTAGCTGCTGGGCAGGCGCCAGTTGCTGGCGGCCACCGACAGGCCGTTGCGATCGAGCAGTTGCAGGGTCGAGGAACGTGCGGCGCCGTTCATGCGTTCCAGCTTGCGGTTGAGCGCATCCTGCTGTTGCGCGGTGAGCGGTCCGTTGAGGGCCTGGCGCAGTTCCGGGTCCAGGGCGATCACGGCCGGCATGGCGCGGTATCGTTCGATCAGGGTGTGCAGGGAGTTGGCGTACAGCGCCAGCTGCCCCCGTCCGCGGACGGCATCGTCCAGCAGTGCCTGCTGCGTGGCACGGTGCATTGCCCAGCCGGCGGCCAGCACGGTGCCCGCGAGAATCAGCAGGGTATGGAGCAGCAGGCGCAGGGAACGAGGGATCGGCGGCATGCGGGCAATGACAGGCTGGAGAGAGGGCGGGAAAGATAACACGCCATGGAGCGGGGGATGCAGAAGGGGCGGGTGGTGCGGTGGGCGCCGCAGCCCGCTCCCGGAGAGTCAGGCTCCCACGGTGGGGAGCCCTCAGGGCACGGGTAACCCTGTTACAGCAATTCGAAGCTCTGTTGCGTCACGTCCCGGGAATCCAGGCCAATCTGCACGTTGAACTTGCCCGGCTCGGCCACGTACTTGAGCTGGGTGTTGTAGAACTTCAGGTCGTTCTCGTCGATGGTGAAGTGGATGACCTTCTCTTCCCCGGCCTTGAGCATCACCTTCTGGAAGTTCTTCAGTTCCTTGACCGGACGGATCATTGAGCCGGCCACGTCCTGGATGTACAACTGCACCACGGTCTCGCCATCACGCTTGCCGGTGTTGCGCACGGTGATGCTGGCGTCGAGCTTGCCGCTCTTGTTCAGCGTGGTCGACGACAGTGCCATGTTGCTCAGGCTGAAGTCGGTGTAGCTCAGGCCGTAGCCGAACGGATACAGCGGGGTGTTTTCCTCGTCGAAGTACTGCGAGGTGTAGTTGCCCGGCTTGCCCGGCGTGAACGGCCGGCCGATGGTCAGGTGGTTGTAGTACATCGGCACCTGGCCGACCGAGCGCGGGAAGGTGATCGGCAGCTTGCCCGACGGGTTGTAGTCGCCGAACAGCACGTCGGCGATGGCGTTGCCGCCTTCGGTCCCGCTGAACCAGGTTTCCAGCACGGCGTCGGCCTGGTCCTGTTCCTGGCCGATGGTCAGCGGACGGCCGTTCATCAGCACCAGTACCAGCGGCTTGCCGGTCGCCTTGAGGGCGGTGATCAGCTTGCGCTGGGTCTCGGGGATGTTCAGGTCGGTACGGCTCGACGATTCGTGGGACATGCCGCGCGATTCGCCCACCGCGGCCACCACCACGTCGGCCTGCTGCGCGGCCTTGACCGCTTCGTCGATCAACTGCTGCTCGGGACGCGGGTCATCGACCACTTCCGGCGCATCGAAGTTGAGGAAGTTGAGGTAATCGACGATCTTCTTGTCGGTGGTGATATTCGAGCCGCGGGCATAGACCAGTTGACCCTTGTCACCCAGGGCGCGGCTCATGCCGTCGAATAGGGTGACCGATTGCGCGGGTTGGCCAGCGGCGGCCCAACTGCCCATCATGTCGATCGGGGCCTTGGCCAGCGGACCGACCACGGCGATCTTCGCCGACTTCGCCAGCGGCAGGGTCTGTTTCTCGTTCTTGAGCAGCACCAGGCTGCGCTTGGCCACGTCGCGGGCTTCGGCGCGGTGCAGGCGGCTCTCGGCATTGGTGTCGGCCGGATCGTCTTCGGCCTTGCCGATACGCAGGTACGGGTCCTTGAACAGGCCCATGTCGTACTTGGCACCGAGCACTTCACGCACGGCGTTGTCCAGCTCGCGCTGCGGCACTTCGCCGGACTTGATCAGCCCCGGCAGTTCCTTGCCGTACAGGGAGTCGTTCATGCTCATGTCGATGCCGGCCTTGATCGCCAGCTTGGCCGCTTCGCGACCGTCCTTGGCGACGCCATGCTTGAGCAGTTCGAAAATCGCCCCGTGGTCGCTGACCGCCAGGCCCTTGAAGCCCCAGTCCTTGCGCAGCAGGTCCTGCATCAGCCAGGTGTTGGAGGTGGCGGGCACGCCGTTGACCGAGTTCAGCGCGACCATCACCCCGCCTGCGCCGGCGTCGATGGCGGCGCGGTAGGGCGGCAGGTAGGTCTGGTACATCTTCACCGGGCTCATGTCGACCACGTTGTAGTCGCGGCCGCCTTCCACCGCGCCGTACAGGGCGAAGTGCTTGACGCTGGCCATGATGCTGTCGGGCGCGCTCGGGCTCTTGCCCTGGTAGGCCTGGACCATCACCTTGGCGATGCGCGAGACCAGATAGGTGTCTTCGCCGAAGCCTTCGGAGGTACGGCCCCAGCGCGGGTCGCGGGAGATGTCGACCATCGGCGCGAAGGTGATGTCGAGGCTGTCGGCACTGGCTTCCTGGGCAGCGATACGCCCGGAGCGGCCGATGGCGTCCATGTCCCAGCTGGAGGCCAGGCCCAGGCTGATCGGGAAGATGGTGCGGTGGCCGTGGATCACGTCATAGGCGAAGAACATCGGGATCTTCAGCCGGCTGCGCATGGCCGCGTCCTGCATCGGACGGTTTTCCGGGCGGGAAATGGAGTTGAAGGTGCCGCCGATGTTGCCCGCGGCGATTTCCTTGCGGATCAGTTCGCGGGGCATTTCCGGACCGATGCTGATCAGACGCAACTGGCCGATCTTTTCCTCGAGGGTCATCTGCTTCATCAGGTTGGCGATGAAGGCGTCCTTGTTTTCGATGGGAGCGGACTTCGTGTCCGCCGCAACCGGGAGACTGGCCAGGCCGACAGCAAGGCCCAGCAAACACAGCTTCTTCATGAATGATTATCTCGGGAGTCCGATCCAGCGACTGCTCGTTGGGCGCCGGCCGGGCTGTTTCGTTATTGGGAGCGGCTATTGTTGTGCCAATAAATCCAGCACACTGCTGAACTGTTTTTCGCGCTGGGCATCTTTTAGCTGATTGGCTTCATACATTCCAGTGGCGGGGGCGGATTATGCCCTACGCAGGGCCCTGGCCATTGTCCCTTTTTATCGTTTCAAGGAGCGTTTCGAGCATGCATGCATTCCAAGGTTTGCGTTCGAGCTGGAGAATCGCCGCCCTGGCCCTGCTGGCCAGCATGCTGGCGGGCTGCGGCATCAACAACATTCCCACCTACGACGAGCAGGTGAAGGCCAACTGGGCCCAGGTACAGAACCAGTACCAGCGGCGCGCGGACCTGATTCCGAACCTGGTGGAAACGGTCAAGGGCTACGCGAAGCAGGAGCAGGACACCCTGACCGCGGTGATCGAGGCCCGCTCGCGGGCGACCTCGGTGCAGGTCGATGCCAGTACCCTGGACAACCCGGAGAAGCTCAAGCAGTACCAGGATGCCCAGGGCCAACTGACCGGCGCGCTGAGCCGGCTGATGGTGGTGTCGGAGCGTTATCCGGACCTGAAGTCGAACCAGAACTTCCTCGCCCTGCAGTCCCAGCTCGAAGGCACCGAGAACCGCATCAGCGTGGCCCGGCGCGACTTCATCCTCAGCGTGGAGAAGTACAACACCGAGATCCGCACTTTTCCCGGCCGTCTCTGGCACAGCCTGATGTACAGCGACCTGCCGCTGCGGCCGAACTTCGAGGCGACCGCCCAGGATGCCGACAAGGCACCGCAAGTGAAGTTCTGACCGCTGTGTCATCACGGATGAGGTAGGCATGCGTATTTTCAAGAGCGCCCTGTGGCTGTTGCTCTGCACGCTGGCAATGGTGGCCAGGGCCGACTTGCAGTTTCCCGAACTGACCGGACGGGTGGTGGACAATGCCGGGATGATCGACGCCGCGGTGGCCGAGGACCTGAGCCGGGAGTTGCAGGCCCACGAAAAGGCCACGGGCGAGCAGATCGTGGTGGTCACCCTGCCGAACCTGCAGGGCGCAACCATCGAGGAATTCGGCTACCAGTTGGGCCGGCACTGGGGCATCGGCCAGAAGGATCGCAACAACGGTGCGCTGCTGATCGTCGCCCGTGACGAGCGCAAGGTGCGTATCGAGGTCGGTTACGGCCTTGAGGAACGCCTGACCGATGCCCGCGCTTCGCTGATCATCAACCAGTTGATCGTGCCGCAGTTCAAGCGTGGTCATGTTTCCAGCGGTATCCGCTCCGGGGTCGAGGCGATGCTTGATACCCTGGGCGGCAAGGTACAGGACGAACCCGAGCCGGAGGGGGACTTCGGTTCGCGACACCCGTTCCTGGTCGGCTTGCTCTGCGTGCTGTTCGTGCTGTTCTGCGCGATCATGCAACTGATGGGCTATGGGCCCAGGGGTGGCGGGTCCGGTGGCCTGGGCGGCGGCGGTGGCAGTCGTTCCGGCGGTGGCTTCAGCGGTGGCGGCGGCAGTTTTGGCGGCGGCGGATCGTCGGGCAGTTGGTAACCCATAATAATGAGAGAGCAGCACAACCATGGCCTTACTCAGTGAATACGAACAGCGCCAGGTCGCCGAGGCGATCGCGCGGGTGGAGCGGCAGACCGATGCGGAACTGGTGACGGTACTGGCCAGCCGTGCCGACGACTACGCCTATATCCCGTTGCTCTGGGCCAGCCTGTTGGCGCTGCTGGTACCGGGCGTCATCAACTTCGTCTTCGGCTGGCTGAACGGACACGCCTTGCTGGCGGTGCAGTGGAGCAGCTTCATCGTGCTGTGCCTGCTGTTTCGCATCCCGTCGGTCACCAGCCGGCTGATTCCGCGCTCGGTGCGGCACTGGCGCGCCTCGGGGCTGGCGCGGCGGCAGTTTCTCGAACAGAACCTGCACCACACGGTTGGCGGTACCGGGGTGCTGATCTTCGTCAGTGAGGCCGAGCGCTATGTGGAGATCCTGGTTGACGAGGGCATTGCCCGACGCCTGGACAACAGCGTCTGGGAACCCATCGTCAAGGCGTTCACCGAGCAGGTCAGGCAGGGGCAGACGCTGCAGGGCTTTCTCTCCTGCATCGAGGACTGCGGCAAGCTGCTGATCACCCATGTACCCCTGACCCAGACGCGCAACGAGTTGCCGAACCGCCTGGTGGTGCTGGGCTGATACAATGCCCGGCATTCCCAGATCAGATTCCGCACGCCCGAGGCGTTTCCCTACATGTCAGTCACTGCAAAACCCGCCCAGTCCGTGCCGGACCATCACGCCCAGTTCATCGAACTGCTCGAAACCAGCCTGGCGCAGAATGCCTTCATCAAGCTGGTACTGGCCAGGCATGTCGGCGCCGAGGCAGACCTGCAGCGGTTGATCATCAAGCAGTTGACGGTCAGGGACCAGCCCTGCCTGTCCTTCGTCTACCGCTACAAGACCCGCGACATCACCAAGAACTTCTCCCTGGCCGAAGGCGTGGCGAACGTCGCGGCGCTGCTGCCGGCGTCGTTCAGGAACGCCCACCTGCTGTCGCTGACCGACGAGATCCAGCTCGAATACGGCAAGAAGGGCAAGAGCACGCTGTTCAAGGGCAAGGCCCGGCAGGAGCGCGAGGTGCCCTCGGCCGAGCACAATCGCGAGAAGAACCGCTACCTGGAACTGAGCCGGCCGTTCCTGGCCGACCTGGGCGTGACCAACCGCCAGCATGAGCTGATCCCGGCGATGTCGCGCAAGTGGAAGCAGATCAACAAGTTCATCGAGGTGTTTTCACACGCCCTGGGCAGTTCACCGATCCCGCTCGACCGGCCGGTACGGGTGGCGGACTTCGGTTCGGGCAAGGGCTACCTGACCTTCGCCATCCACGATTACCTGTGCAACACCCGACAGGCGGTGGCCGAGGTGACCGGCGTCGAACTGCGCGAGGACATGGTCACTCTGTGCAACGCGGCCGCGGCCCGCCTGGAACATCCCGGGCTAGTGTTCAAGTGCGGCGATGTGCGCAGCGTGGCGCCGAGCGAACTGGAGGTGATGATCGCCCTGCATGCCTGCGATATCGCCACCGACTATGCGATCCACACCGGTATCCGCTCCGGGGCTTCGATCATCATGTGTTCGCCATGCTGCCACAAGCAGATCCGCCAGCAGATCCAGAGCCCCGCGCTGCTCAAGCCGATGCTGCAATACGGCCTGCACCTGGGCCAGCAGGCCGAGATGGTCACCGACAGCCTGCGGGCGCTGTTCCTCGAGGCCTGTGGCTACGAGACCAAGGTCTTCGAGTTCATCTCCCTGGAACACACCAACAAGAACAAAATGATCCTCGCGGTCAAGCGGGCCGAGCCCCAGGGCCCGGCCCGGCTGCTGGCGAAGATCGAGGAACTCAAGGCGTTCTATGCCATCCAGGAGCATTGCCTGGAAATCCTGCTGCGCGCCGATGGCTACTTGAGCTGAACCCCGGACGGCAACTGGCCCGGTTGCGCCGGGCGTACCCCGGCCTTGCGCCCCAGCATCACCGTGACGATCACGCCGGCGGCGAACAGCCAGGTCACCGGCTCGACATGCTCACCGAAGAACAGCGCCGAGAAGGCGATGGTGAAGAAGATCTGCAGCAGTTGGATCTGGCTGACCCGGGCGATGCCGCCCAGGGCCAGCCCGGCGTACCAGGCGAAGAACCCGAGAAACTGCGAGAACATCGCCACGTAGCCGAAGGCCCACCAGGTCCTGGCGGAAACCGCGCCCTGGTGTTGCACCGCCAGGTACAGCACTGGTCCGATCAATACCGGCACCGACAGCACCAGTGCCCAGCAGATCACCTGCCAGCCGCCCATTTCCCGGGCCAGACGCCCACCTTCGGCATAGCCGAGGCCGCCGACCGCGATGGCGCCGAGCATCAGCAGATCACCGGCCTGGATGCTGCCGGCGCCGCTGAGCAGGGCATAGCCGAGCACCAGCGCACTGCCCAGGGCCGCGCAAGCCCAGAAGGCTCTCGATGGCCGCTCATGGGACAGCCAAGCTGCATACAACGCCACGCACAAAGGTTGCAGGCCGTTGACCAGCGCACCGTGGGAGGCCGGCAGGCTCTGCATGGCCCACGCCGAAAGCACCGGGAAACCGAGGATCACCCCGGCGATCACCAGCCACAGGCCCTTGAACTGGCTCCAGGTCGGCCATTTCTCCCGTCGCCACAACAACAGCGCCGCCGCCGGAATCGCCGCCACCAGGGCTCGGCCGAGGCCATTGAGCAGCGGGTTGATTTCCTGCACCACGATGCGGGTGAAGGGCAGGGTCAGGCTGAAGATCACGACGCCCAGCAGGCCGAGCAGCATGCCGGTGTTTTCACGGGAAGACATAGGGAGAGAACCGAAAGTAGGCTGGAGAACGGGTGTTCATTCAGCCATAAAGCCTGCGGCGGGGGCTGCTACAGCTGGGCACAGAGTTGTCCGTACAGTTCGGGGGCGGACAACCGTAGTAGCCGGCGATTACCCGCCCGGGTGCTCAGGGGCTACCTTGGCTACTCTTGTCTGCCCAAGCGTTCACCCAGAGGAGTTCACCCCATGGCCGCGAAAAAGATCCTGATGCTGGTTGGCGATTACGTCGAAGACTACGAAGTGATGGTGCCGTTCCAGGCGCTGCAGATGGTTGGTCACCAGGTGCATGCCGTGTGTCCGGACAAGACCGCCGGCCAGACCGTACGCACCGCGATTCATGATTTCGAGGGCGACCAGACCTACAGCGAGAAGCCCGGGCACCTGTTTGCGCTGAACTTCGACTTCGCCCAGGTCGATGCCGCCGATTACGACGGCCTGCTGATTCCCGGTGGTCGTGCCCCGGAATACCTGCGCCTGAACGACAGGGTGCTGCAACTGGTACAGGCCTTCGACCAGGCCGGCAAGCCGATCGCCGCAGTGTGCCACGGCGCGCAATTGCTGGCGGCGGCGGGTATCCTTGAAGGTCGCGAGTGCAGTGCCTACCCGGCCTGTGCCCCGGAAGTGCGCCTGGCCGGTGGCCGCTACATCGATATCGCGGTCAGCCAGGCCCATGTCCAGGGCAACCTCGCCACCGCACCGGCCTGGCCGGCGCATCCGAGCTGGCTGGCGGCGTTCCTTGGCCTGCTGGGCACCCAAATCACCCTGTAAGCGAGGCAGCGCCGATGTGCGAACTCTACGTCAAGGCCGATCCGATCCTCTACGAGTCGCGTTCCCGCTCACTGCGCATCGGTGGCGTGGTGACCACCCTGCGCCTGGAAAATCAGTTCTGGGACATCCTCAGCGAGATGGCCGAGGGGGAGGGCGTGACCACCAACCAGATGATCACCCGCCTGTATGAGGAGGTGATGGACTATCGCGGCGAGGTGGTGAATTTCGCCTCGTTCCTGCGGGTCGGCTGTACCCGTTACCTGAGCCAGAAACGGGCCCAGGTCCGGGAGTTGAGCGTGGTGCGGGCGAACGCCGGCTGATGGGGCCATGGCCGGCCCCATTGGCTTTATGTGGGAGCGGGCTTGCCCGCGAAGCTTTTGGCGCCCTCAAGGGCCTATTCGCGGGCAAGCCCGCTCCCACAGGAAAGCAGTCCCCACAGGAAAGCTGCCTTCACCAGGTCAGGTGAGGGTCAGAAGTAGCGGGTCAGGCTGACCTTGAGGTTGCGCCCCACGCTGTAGGCCCGGTCGCCGCTCAATTCCGGGCGGTAGTTGCGGTTCATCAGGTTATCCACCGTCAGGTTCACTTCCGTGCCCTTCAGGTAGCGCTGCTGCGGTTTCCACTGGGCGAACACGCTCTGCACCACGTAACTGTCGTTTTCGTACTGGTCGTAGAAGGCATCGCCGACACTGGTGCCCGGGCCGCGGCTGTACTTGTCGCTGGGTACCCGGTCGGTCTTGCGCACGTAGACGCCCTGCCAGCCGACGCGGGCATCCAGGCTCGGGATCTTGGTACCGAGCAGCACCACCCATTTGGCCGGCGGAATGTCCCGTGCCCAGACCGATGGCCCCCAGGGGTTGGTGTACGGGTTGTCGCGCTTGCCGGTCAGGTAGCTATAGGACAATTGACCGAACAGGTAGCTGGAGTCGTAGAAACTTTCGACCTCGAAGCCCTTGATGGTCGTGCCGCCGACGTTGCGGTAGTTGGACATCGGGCCCGGCGGGCAGGCGGTGCTGATGGTACCGCCATTGATCGCCTGGTTGGCGCAGCCCACGCCGGTGGCCTTGAAGATCTCGTCCTCGATGCGGTTGTGTAGGAAGGTGGTGCGGATCATCAGGTCGTCGTTGTCGGTCAGCAGCTTGGAGAAGTTGCTGATGCTGCCCAAACGCAGCGCGGTGATGCGCTCGGGGTCGAGGTCGACACTGGTGGCGGTGCGGCTGCCCAGCCCCTGGACTTCGTATTGCTCGTCGATCACCGGGGCCCGCCAGGTCTTGCTGTAGTTGGCGTACAGGCCCTGGGTCGGCGTCACCCGCCAGAAGGCCGCCAGGCGTGGCGACCAGCCGGTGTAGGTGCGGTCGCTGTAGTCGTGGCCGATGGCCGGATCGGGGTTGGAATAGTACGGTGCGTCGTTGGCCTCGCCACGGTTGCGCACGTGGTCGTAGCGCAGCGACGGGGTCAGGGTGAAGTCGCCCAGGGTCACGGCGTCCTCGATGAAGAAGGCATTGGCGTCCACCTTGCCGTGGGGCATGAAACCCGGCTGGAAGTGGCCGTAGTTGTAGCGGGCGGTGTTGTAGGTGCTGCCCGGCATCCACATCTCGGTTTCGCGGGCGTGCTTGCGGATCTGCGTGCCGACCGTCAGCGCGTGCTGCAGGGAACCGGTGTCGAACAGGCTGGTGTTCTTGATCTCCAGTTCGCGGTCCCGGTATTCGGTGTCCATCTTGCGTCCGCCGGTGGCCAGGCTGAAGAAGGCGCTGGCGTTGCGCTCGTCGGTCTGGTCGGTGTTGGACTGCGAGTACTTGATCTGCAAGTCCACCAGCGGGTTGTCCAGTGGCTTGTATTCGTACTTGCCCGACCAGGTGGTGTCGATGGTTTCACGATTGGCCAGCATCCGTTTCAACGCGCCCTCGTAGCCGTACTGGCGGATGTTGGAAGCGGTCGGTGGTGTCGGGTAGCTCTGAGCCGAGAACGGTGTCCAGCGCTCGCTGTTGGAGCGCGAGTAGGAGAGCTTGAGGCTCTGCTCGTCGGTGAGATTCAGGTTGAGCTTGAGCAGCACCGCATCCAGGTCCTGGGCGCTGTTGGGAAGGCGCTTGGGATTGATCGGATACTGGTTGTTGGGATTGGGTGGCGTTTCGGCCAGTTTCAGGTCACCGCCGTCACGCTTGGTCAGGAATACCAGGCCGTCGGCCTTGCCATCGTCGGTACGGCCGTAGGTCGCGCCGCTGTAGGTCTGCTCATGGTTGTTGCTGGCGTAGCCGTACTTGACCATGGCGCCACTGTTGCGGCCTTTTTCCAGCAGGTCGGGAGCATCCTTGGTTTCCATGTGCACCGTGCCGCCGAAGCCGCCGTTGCCGGTTTCGGGCGAGTGCGGGCCCTTTTCCACCTCGATGCTCTTGATCAGTTCCGGCTCGATGAAAATGGTGCCCTGCTGGTAGCGCTCGAAACTGCTCTTGGTGGCGCCGTCGACGGTCAGCGGCACGTCCTCGGCGTCGCCCAGGCCCCAGATATTGATGGTCTGCCCGCCGGGCTTCATCGAGCCGCCCATGCTGATGCCGGGCAGGGTCGAGAGCAGCGAGGGGATGTTGCCCGGCTGGCTGCGCTCGATATCGTCCTTGGTCAGGGTCGAGCGGCCGACGCTGCTGGAGTCCACTTCCTTGCCGTCGCCGAGGATGCTCACCGCGCCCAGCTGGATGGCGCCCTTGTCGGGGGTTGGCTCAGCGTCGGCCTTGCGGATCACGAAGGTGTTGCCGACCATGAGCAGTTTGAAGTTGCCGCCCTTGAGCAGCAGGCCGATGGCTTCCTGGGCGGTGAACTGACCTTCCAGCGCGCGGGCCTGGATGTTGTGCAACTGTTCCTCGTCGAACAGCAACTGGATGTGGGTCTTCTGTGCCACCTGGCTGAGGGAGGTCGCCAGCGACTGCGCCGGCAGGCTCATGGCGACCTTGTCGGCGGCCTGGACCGGCAGGCTGGCCATCAGGCAGGCGGCGATCAGGGTTGGACGGGAACAGTGATGGAACAACTCGTGAGCGGCGCGAAACATTGAATCCCCCGGTGTGGCCAAAGGCCAAAAAGGCGTTCGTTCAGAACGTAATCGGGGAGGAAGACGCGGCAGTGAAAGAAAACCTCACCTGCGAATGAAAAATATTCTCATGTGTGCTCATTTGCGGCTTTCGATCCGCACCTGGCCGTCGTCCAGGGCCACGGTTCGCACCGGGATCAGCACCGGCAGGGCGTTGAGCAGGGCATCCGGATCCTGGGCATCGAGGCTGCCGGACACCTTGAAATGCGCCAGCGGCCCATCGGCCAGTTGCACCGGCTTGCTGCGGTACAGGTTCAATTCGTCGATCAGGCTGAGCAGTTCGCGATTGCGAAAGGTCAGGTGACCGCTGCGCCAGTCGGCGACCTCCTCGGCACTGACCGGCTGTTGCTGCACGGTGCCCCTGGCATAGTCGTAGATTCCGCGTTGGCGGGCTTCGAGCAGAGTCGCCTTGCCCGGATCGCCTTCGGGTTCGAAGGCGACCTGGCCGTGGGCGACGCTTACCACCAGTTGCTTCTGGCCGCGACGCACATCGAAGGCGGTGCCGACCACGCGCACCCGCGCGTTGCCGGCGTGCACCCAGAGTGGGCGTTCCTTGTCGGCGGCGACCTCCAGGTAGAGCTGGCCCTGGTCCAGGTAGATGTCCCGTTGCAGGCTGCGGAAGTTGATGCGCAGGCGCGTGTTGGCGTTCACGTACAGGGTGCTGCCGTCCGGCAGTTTCAGGGTGCGGGTGCCTTCGGCATGGGCGGCGACCTGGTGGTGGTAGGCGCTGTTGGGCGCACCGACATGGCTTGCCAACAGCGCACAGACCAGGGCGGCCGCGCTGGCCAGGGCCGAGCGCCAGGGATTCTTGCGGCGTGCGGGCAGGGGAACCGGCCGGTTCAGTTGCTGGAGTTCGACGAGGTCGGCCCACAGGGCCTCGAACTCGGCATAGGCCTTGGCGTGGGCCGGGTCGGCCCGCCATTGTTCGAAGTCCTTGTCGGTGCCTGGGGCCTGCTCGGCGCGATTGCGGGCGAACCAGCTGGCAGCCTGGGCGTCGATGCTGTTTTCATCGAATTCGATATCGTTGGCGCGGGTCATTCCGGCTGCTCCTTGCCCTGCTCCTGTTCCAGGCGCTGCTTGCAGTGCAGCAAGGCAAAGGCGATATGTTTTTCCACCATGCTGACGGAAATCCCCATGCGTTCAGCGATCCGGGCCTGGCTCAAGCCCTCGAAACGGGCAAGCATAAGGGCTTCTCGACGCCGAGGCGAGAGTTCGGCGAGCACCTCTTTCAATTGCTCCAGTCGTTGCAGGCGCTGCGCGGCGGCCAACGGGTCGTTGCGCTCGTCGGCCACCGGTTCCTGCTCCGGGTCGGCCTGTTCGCTGTGCACCGCCTGCCTGACCTTCTGCTTGCGCCAGTGATCACGCAGCAGATTGCGTGCCATCTGGAACAGGAAGGCCCGTGGCTGTTCGACCTTGGCCTGCTGGTCGTAGTCCAGCCACTGGGTGAAGACGTCCTGGGTCATGTCCGCCGCGTCGCTGGCGTTGTCCGTGCGTTTGCGCAGGAAATGCAGGATGTCCGCATAGAACCCGCGAAAGGTTTCAGCCGACAGCGGGTCGGGCTTGGGACGAGACATGGCGGAACCTTCACGACTTCGGGTGGCAGGGCTGGAAAGTCGTGAATGATATCGAGAATTATTGCTATTTGTCTCGCCTGAAATGCACCGCCTCTTCGGCCTTGCCCGCCACGGATGCAGGTATCAGATCACGAAGAACCCGTGGGTGCCGTCCCGGCCCAGTTGGGCCACCAGACCGTATTCCCAGTCGAGATAGCCCTGCATGGCTTCCCGTGGGTTGTCGGTGCCTTCGTAGGGACGGCGGTAGCGGTCGATACGCGGCGCGGCCAGGCGCTGTTCACCGCTTTCCACCGGTAGTCCGGCGGCGATCCAGGCCGCTGTCCCGCCGTTCAGCAGCCACACCGGTTTACCGGTCAGGGCCTGGACCTCGGGGATGGCGAAGTTGGCCAGCAGGCTGCTGCCACAGGTCAGTACATAACGCTCCGCCGGGGGAATCCGTGCCAGCGCCTGGGCGAGCTGGCTGCGCAATGCCCACCAGGCACCGGGGATATGCCGTTGTACATGGTTGGCGCTGGCGGTGAAGTCCAGCACCTGGGTGCCCGGCTCGCGCAACCAGGTGGCCAGGGTCGCGGCGTCCACGAAGCGGGCTTCGGGGCGCGCGGGCAGTGGCGGCTGCCAGGGACCCTGTTCGCTGAAATCGCTCGCCGCGAGGTCGTCGAGTACCTTCACCTGCCAGCCCATCTGCGCCAGCCAAGAGGCGCTCATGTTCGCCCGCACGCCGTCGTCGTCCACCAGTACCAGCCGGGCGCCGCGCACGCTGGCGAAGTGATCGGTCTCCTGCACCAACTGGCCGCCGGGCGTGGAGCGGGCGCCGGGCAGGTGGCCGGTCTCGAATTCCTCCGGGGTGCGCACGTCGAACAGGTAGGTGGTACGGCCGCGTTCGGCCTGCCATTGGCGCAGCTCGGCCAGGTTGGCGCGGCCCACATCGGCCCGGTCGGCCACCGCCCGGGCGGCCTTCTGCGCGGCGTGGCGATTGTCCTCGCCGACGTCGGCAAAGCGCCGTGCCTGCCCATGCTCCAGCGCCTGCCCGGCCAGGGTCCAGCCGATGGTGCCGTTGCGCAGCGCGGCGACCGGATTGGGAATGCCCGCGTTGACCAGCGATTGGGTGCCGATGATGCTGCGGGTGCGTCCGGCGCAATTGACGATGACCCGGGTTCGCGGGTCGGGCGCCAGTTCGGCGACCCGCAGCACCAGTTCGGCACCGGGCACGCTGATGCCGCCGGGGATGCTCATGGTCTGGTATTCGTCGAAACGACGGGCATCGAGTATCACCAGGTCGGCCTCGGCATCCAGCAGCGCCTGGACTTCCTCGGCGGCCAGCGATGGCGTGTGGCGCTCGGACTCCACCAGCTCGCCGAAGGCTTTGCTGGGCACGTTGACGTCCTTGAACAGCTCGCCACCGGCTTGCTGCCAACCGGCCAGGCCGCCCTCGAGCAGGGCCACATCGCTGTAGCCCAGCTCATGCAGCACGGCAGCGGCCCGTTGTGCCAGGCCCTCGCCATTGTCGTAGAGGGTCACCGGCGTGTCCCCGCGGGGAATCCGGGCATAGGCCTCCAGTTCCAGTTTCGACAGCGGGATGTTGGCGGCGAACAGTGGGTGGGACTCGGCGAAGGGGGCTTCTTCGCGGACATCGAGCAGGGCCAGTTCCTGGCGGGCCAGCAGGGCCTGACGAATGTCCTGGTAATGGCGGGTGCGGATCTCGGTCATTGCGGGGGCTCCTTCGACAGGTCCCAGAGGTTAGGTAGCAGGCTGTTGGAGTAGCCGGAGATGAACGGTTTTTCGCTGCCGTCCGGGTGGTACACCGCACGCTTCACCGCGCCGATGTTGCCGCCATAGACGTGGATGCTGATCGACACCCGGTCGTCGAATGCATTCGATACCTGGTGGATATCGCCAATGCGCGGCGAGACCGCCTCGACCTGACCGGGATCCAGGCGAATTGCCTGGCCGGCTTGCTGCAGGCTGCCGTCGGCGCGGCGTTCGAAACCCTGGGAATATTCGGCGCCGCGCAGCATGCCGATCAGCCCCCAGACCCGATGATCATGAATCGGCGTGCTCTGGCCCGGGCCCCAGACGAAACTGACGATGGAGAACAGCTGGCGCGAATCGGCATGCAGCAGGAACTGCTGGTAGCGCTGCGGATCGGGCTGGGCGAACGCCGCGGGCAGCCAGTCGTCATGGGCGACCAGTTGTTGCAGCAGCCGGCTGCCATCCGCGAGTACCTGTTCTTCGCCAGGTTGGGTAGCGAGCAGGGCGGCCAATTGGTCGATGAAGTGGCGTAATCGGCCGAGGTTCGGGGCCGCTGGCGTGGCAACGGGGCGATGGGATTGTCGAGGCATTGAGGTCCCTCCGTGGACAGTCGGATACGACGTGAACTACACGAGTGGGCTAAAAGGTATTATTCTTTCCTGGCATTTTTCCACTTATTTATTATGCGAATAAAGAATGAAGATAGATGATATCAATGCATTCGTGGCGGTGATCCGTTGCCAGACCATCAGCCAGGCCGCCGATTCGCTGCAACTGACCCAGCCGGCCATCACCCGGCGTGTGCAGAATTTCGAGGAGGCGCTGGGGGTGGAGTTGCTCGACCGCAACACCAAGCCGCTCAAGCCCACCAGCATGGGCCTGCGGGTCTATGGGCAGTGCCTGGAAGTGCTGCGCGCGCTCGATGGCCTCAGCGAACTGGTGGCTAATGACGGCGCGCCCAGCGGGGCGTTGCGTATCGGCGTGCCGCAGACCATCGGTGACGTGGTGCTGCTCGATGCCCTGAGCCAGTTGAAGAATCTCTACCCGCAGTTGCAGACCTCGGTCGCCACCGGCTGGGGCAGCCACCTGCTGGGCAAGGTCGAGAACGGTGAGCTGGACGTGGTGGCGGCGCTGTTCCCGGCGGGCAAGGTGTTCCCCGACGGGGTGGTCGGGCGCTCGCTGGGCAGCATGAACCTGGTGGTGGTGGCGGCGAAGGGTGAGGTGACCCGCCGTTCATGCAAGCTGGCCGACCTGTACCAGCGCGGCTGGGTGCTCAACCCCGATGGCTGCGGTTTTCGCGCCGGCTTGCAGCGGGCCCTGAGTGCCCAGGGCCTGTCGTTGCAGATCAACCTGGAAACCTTCGGCACCGAACTGCAACTGGGACTGATCGCCAATGGCCTGGGTTACGGGCTGGTGCCGGCCCCCTTGCTGGAAAACAGTGGTCATCGCAACAAGCTGGAGATCGTGCCGGTGACGGACTTCAAGCCGGTGATCGACCTGTGGCTGATCCACCCGCGTTTCCTCGGCAACCTGCAGGAGCCGGTGAGCGCGTTCGGCGAGATGGTCGCGCAGCGGGTCGGCAAGTCCTGAAGCCGGGACCGCCCCCTGGCCTTCCTCGGACGGGCACTGCGCAGGCCTGTTAATCTATTGTTTGCATAATTGTTATTTTTATAAATGCAATTTTTGTATATTAGATTAGAACCAAAGCGAATTTCACGGACGTTTTTTATGTAGTTAGCATGGTCATCCACGCGCTACAGAACAGGACGTCAGCATGCCCGCGCAAGACCTTGTCTCCCCTCGATCCGGCCTGCGTGCGCTGGCCCGCTGGACCGGCTGGCGCGAACCGGCGCTGCGCCTGATCAGTCCGCTGGTGTTGCTGCTGCTCTGGGAAGTGGCATCGCGCAGCGGGTTACTGCCGAGCCGAATCATCGCCGCACCCAGCACCATCGGTGGCACTTTGTGGCAGATGCTCGGCAGCGGCGAGCTGGGTCGTCACCTGTGGATTTCCCTGCAACGGGCCTTGGGCGGGTTGGCCATCGGTGTCAGCATCGGCACCGTGCTGGCCCTGCTCTCGGGACTGTCACGGCGAGGGGAACTGCTGATCGACTCGCCGGTGCAGATGCTGCGCACCCTGCCATTTCTCGCCATCGTGCCGCTGTTCATCCTCTGGTTCGGCGTGGGTGAGACGCCGAAGATCGCCCTGATCGCCCTGGGCACCACGTTTCCCGTTTACCTCACACTGTTTGCCGGCATCCGTGGCCTCGATCCCAAATTGCTGGAGGCGGCGACCCTGCTGGGGCTGTCCCGGCGCGAGCGGATCTGGCACGTGATCCTGCCCGGTGCCCTGCCATCCTTCTTCGTTGGCCTGCGCTACGCCTTCGGCCTGAGCTGGCTGGGCCTGGTGGTGGTCGAGCAGATCAACGCCAGCGCCGGTATCGGCTACCTGGTCAATGATGCCCGGGACTTCATGCGCACCGATGTGATCGTGATCTGCCTGCTGATCTACAGCGTGCTCGGGCTGGGTATCGATGGCCTGGTGCGTCTGCTCGAGCGCCTGTCCCTGGCCTGGCGGCCATCCTTCATCAGGAACTGATCATGAGCCTCTCTCTTTCGCGTTCCCAGCGTCCGGCCGTCGAATGCCAGCAGGTCAGCCGCCGTTTCGGCGGGCAGGCGGTGCTCGATGCCCTCGACCTTGAGATCGCTCCCGGCGAATTCGTCGCCCTGCTGGGCAGCAGCGGTTCGGGCAAGACCACCTTGCTCCGCGCCCTGGCCGGCCTGGATCGTATCGACGAAGGCAGGCTGGCCGTGCCCGAGCCGCTGGCGGCGGTGTTCCAGGAACCCCGGCTGATGCCGTGGAAACGCGCCTGGCGCAATGTCGCCCTCGGCCTGCGGGGGACCGAGCCGAAAGCCCGGGCGTTGGCGGCGCTGGCGGAGGTCGGGCTGGCGCACCGGGTCGGGGCCTGGCCGCACACCCTGTCCGGCGGCGAGGCCCAGCGGGTGGTGCTGGCCCGGGCGCTGGTCCGCGAGCCGAAGCTGTTGCTGCTCGATGAACCCTTCGCCGCCCTCGACGCGCTGACGCGGATTCGCATGCACCAATTGATCGTCGACCTGTGGCGCGCCCATGAGCCGGCGGTGCTGCTGGTGACCCACGATGTCGACGAGGCGGTACTGCTGGCCGACCGGGTGGTGGTCCTGGCCAACGGCCGGATCGCCGAACAGATTCCCATCCGCCTGCCGCGTCCGCGCCAGGTGGCCACCCCGACCTTCCAGACGCTGCGTGCGCGCCTGCTGGAGCTGCTCGGCGTCGAACAACCCGTGGCCGCCGTCGATGACGGTCGCCTTCACTTTCTCAGCAGGATCGCCCATCGATGAGCCCAACCACCGTGCAATCGCCCAGGACCCATGCCGGAGCGAGCCTCGACCTCGATTCCCCGGCCTTCACCGACCTGCTGGAGCAGCTCAGCCAGGAGTTCGCCGGTACCGCCGCCTATTACGACCGGCACAGCGAGTTCCCCCATGCCAATCTGCATCGGCTGCATGAGCACGGCCTGCTGGCGCTGACCGTGCCGCGCCAGCTGGGTGGCGGCGAGGCGACCCTGGCCCAGGCACGGCGGGTCATCGGTGCGGTGGCCCGGGGCGAGCCATCGACGGCACTGGTGCTGGTGATGCAGTACCTGCAGCACACCCGCCTGCAGGGCAACCAGGCCTGGCCGCTGCACCTGCGCCAGCGGGTCGCCCGCGAGGCGGTGGAACAGGGCGCGTTGATCAATGCGCTGCGGGTCGAACCGGACCTCGGCACCCCGGCCCGTGGCGGCCTGCCCGGCACCCTCGCCCGGCGGGTCGAGGGCGGCTGGCGGCTGGATGGCCGCAAGATCTACTCCACCGGCATTCCCGGGCTGACCTGGCTGTCGGTGTGGGCGCGCAGCGACGAGCCCGAGCCCAGGGTCGGTACCTGGCTGGTGCACCGTGACACCCCGGGCATTCGCATCGAGCAGACCTGGGATCACCTCGGGATGCGCGCCACCGGCAGCCATGACGTGGTGTTCGAGGATGTGTTCGTCGCCAGCGAGTTCGCCGTGGATATCCAGCCGGCCAGCACCCCGCGCCCGTCCGAACTGGACAGCAGTGGCGTGCTCTGGCTGGCGGTGCTGCTGTCGTCGATCTACGACGGCGTGGCCCGGGCGGCCCGTGACTGGCTGGTGGTCTGGCTGGGCGAGCGGACCCCGGCCAACCTCGGGGCGCCGCTGTCGAGCCTGCCGCGTTTCCATGAGCTGATCGGCAGGATCGATGCGCTGCTGCTGGCCAACCGGGTCCTGCTCGATGCCGCCGCCGAGGGACGGATCGCCGCGAGCGAGGCGACCCAGATCAAGTACCTGGTGACCGGCAATGCCATCAGCGCGGTGGAACTGGGAATCGAGGCCATCGGCAATCCCGGTCTGGCCCGTGGCAATCCGCTCGAGCGGCACTACCGCGATGTGCTGTGCAGCCGGATTCATACACCGCAGAACGATGCGATTCTCGCGGCGGTCGGCCGTGCCGCCTTCGCCCTGCCTGCTCGTGGGGGCCAGGCGTGAGCGGGGCACGCATCGCCAGCCAACTGGACGCCTCGTTCAACGTGTGCTTGCGCAACCTGGGACTGGAGGTGCTGGAACTGCCCCGGGGCCTGCCGCGCGAGCTGCCGGCGGATGTGCGGGTGCTGTTGGCGGCGCCCCACGCCGAGTTCCGCGATGCGCCCCAGGCGCCCGCGGGCTGGCCGTTCGGGTTGCGCTTCGTGCAACTGGCGAGCTCCGGGCTGGACTACTTTCCCCGCTGGCTGTTCGACAGCCTGCCGGTGGCCAGCGCCCGTGGCGTCACCGCCGAGAGCATTGCCGAGTTCGCCCTGGCGGCCATCTTCGCGGCGGCCAAGCAGGTGCCGCAGATCTGGATCGACGACGCGGCGCACTGGCGGCAACGGCCGTTGGCGCAGGTCGCGGGCAGCACCCTGGGGCTGTTCGGCTTCGGCAGCATTGCCCGAGCCCTGGCGCCCAAGGCCCTGGCCCTGGGCATGGAGGTGCTGGCACTGAGGCGTTCGCCGGCGCCTTTCGAGGTGCCCGGCGTGCAGAGAGTCGCCGATCTGCATGAGTTGTTCGCCCGCTGCGATCACCTGCTGCTGGCGGTGCCGGCGACCGAACTGACCCGTCGTGTGATTGACCGTGATGTACTCGGTTCGGCCCGTCCCGGCCTGCACCTGATCAACATCGCCCGTGGCAGCCTGATCGACCAGGAGGCCCTGCTGGAGGCGCTGGACAGTGGGCAACTGAGCCTGGCCAGCCTGGATGTCAGCGACCCGGAGCCGCTGCCGGTCGGGCATGGCTTCTATCGGCACCCGCGTATCCATCTGTCGCCGCATACCAGCGCCAACTCACCCCAGGTCTATCTGAACCTCGCCCGCCTGGTGCTGGACAACATCACCCGCGAGGCCAATGGCCTGCCCCTGGAAAACCGCGTGGAGGCCGAACGTGGCTATTGAATCACCGAGACATCAACCGAGTGCCTACGGGCTGCCCCGTGACGGGCATACCGTGTTCCGCTGGGAACACCCGCCGCAGCAGGCGACCGTCGAACTGGAAAGGCTGCGCCGCAAGCAGAGCCTGGCGGCGGCCTTTCGGGTGTTCGCCTGGCTCGGTTTCGACATGGGCGGCGCCGGGCATATCACCGTGCGCGATCCACAGCGCCCCGATCATTTCTGGGTCAACCCGGTGGGCGTGTACTTCGGCCATATCCGCGTCTGCGACCTGCTGCTGGTCAATCCCCATGGCGAGATCGTCGAAGGCGAGGGCGCGTTGAACCTGGCGGCCTTCGCCATCCATGCCGCCCTGCACGAGGCGCGCCCGGACGTGGTGGCGGCGGCCCATGCCCATTCGCTGCACGGCAAGGCCTGGTCGAGCCTGGGGCGCCTGCTCGATCCGCTGACCCAGGACGCCTGCGCCTTCTACGAGAAGCACGCGCTGTTCGACAATTTCTCCGGGGTGGTGCTGGAGAGCAGCGAAGGCTCGCGGATTGCCCGCACGCTTGGCCAGCACAAGGCGCTGATCCTGCAGAACCATGGTCTGCTGACGGTGGGCGAGACGGTCGAGGCCGCTGTCTGGCGCTTTATCGCCATGGACAACGCCGCCCATACCCAACTGCTGGCCGAAGCCGCCGGCACGCCGCGACCGATTCCGCCCGAGGTGGCGCGTCACACCGCGCGTCAGGTCGGCACCGAGTTCGGCGGCTGGTTCAGTTTTCAACCTTACTGGGATCGGGTTCTGCGCAACGAGCCGGATGCCTTTCTGTGACAGGAGTCAGCCTGATGGACCGTCGTCGTTTTCTGCAGTTTTCGGCCCTGGCCGGGCTCGGCGCCGCGTTGCCGAGCCTCGGCCGGGCCCAGGACCTCAGTGGGGTGACCCTGAATGTCGCGACCTACAAGGGCGCGGCGCCATCGTTTTTCCCCGAGGCCGGCATCGGCCCGGCGCCGTACAAGGTCAGGTATGCCGAGTTCAACGGCGGCAACCTGAGTTTCGAGGCGCTGGTCAGCGGTACCCTGGACATTTCGCCGATGAGCGAGATCCCGCCGATCTTCGGTATCAGGAATCATGCGCCGGTGAAGCTGATTGCGGTGCTCACCGGCGACGTCAACAACCAGGCGTTCATCGTGCCCAAGGGCTCGACGGTGCAGTCGGTGGCCGAGCTCAAGGGCAAGCGCATCGCCTATATCCGCTCCACCAGTTCCCACTACTTTCTGCTCAAGGCGCTGAAGGAGCAGGGGCTGGGCTTCGACGACATCGTGCCGATGGCGCTGACGCCCCAGGATGGCTTCGCCGCGTTCCAGAACGGCGCGGTGGAGGCCTGGGTCAGCTTCGGCTACTTCATCCAGCTCGCCGAGTTGCGCGCCGGGGCGCGGGTGCTGAAGACCGGGCAGGGCTACCTGTCGGGCAATTACGTGATTGCGGCCAACCAGAACAGCATCGCCGACCCGCTCAAGCATGCGGCGATCACTGACTACATCCTGCGCGAGTACCGCTCCTGGCAATGGATTGCCGCGCATCCCGAGGAATGGGCGACCAAGAGTTCGAAGATCCTCGGGATGCCGAGGGAGGTGTTTCTGGCACAGTACAAGGCCCAGAGCGGACCGCGGATCCTGCAGCCGGTTGACGATGCGGCGGTGCGTTCGCAGCAGGATGTCGCCGACCTGTTCTTCGAGGCCGGGGTGCTGCCGCAGAAGCTGGACGTGAGCGGGTTGTGGGATCGCAGTTTTCGCTGGGGGCCGGCCTGAGGCACTGCTCCCTTCTGCTCTTTATGTCGTTTTGGTTTTGCGCAAGGCTTGAGGACCTCTTCGCGGGCAAGCCACGCTCCTGCAGAGTGCGCCGTGCGCAGCAGGCCGGCTCCAGGTAGTCATGGATGATCCCGATGTTGAAGAAAACCCTCGCCCTTGCGTTGCTGCTGGTCTCGCAAGTTCAGGCCGCCGACACCCTGCACCAGCGCCTCACCGTTCTCGACAGCCACCTCGACACGCCGATGCAACTGGCGCGTCCCGGCTGGGACATCACCGAGCGCCACCGCTACGCCGACGATCTGTCCCAGGTCGACCTGCCGCGCATGGAGGAGGGTGGACTGGACGGGGGCTTCTGGGCCATCTTCACGCCCCAGGGGCCGCTGACTGCCGAAGGTCGTACCCTGGCCAGCGAACACGGCCTGGCGGTGCTCACGCGGATTCGCGACATGGTCGCCGCCCACCCGCAGCAGTTCGCCCTGGCCCTGAAGGCCGAGGATGTCCCGGCCATCGTCGCCCGGCGCCAGCGGGTGGTGTTCATCAGCATGGAGAATGCCGAACCGCTGGCGGCCGACCCCGGGCGGCTGCTGACCTATCGACGCCTGGGCCTGAGCATGCTCGGGCTGGTGCATTCGGCGAACAACGACTTCGCCGATTCGGCCACCGCGTTGCCGCAATGGCATGGCCTGAGTCCCCAGGGCCAGGCGCTGGTGGCCGAGGCCAACCGGCTGGGGATCCTGCTGGATGTTTCCCATGCCTCGGACCAGGTGTTCGACCAGGTACTGGCGCTGTCCACGGCACCGATCATCGCCTCGCACTCCTCCAGCCGGGCGATCACCGCGCACCCGCGCAACCTGGATGACCGGCGCCTGAAGGCGTTGGCGGCCAAGGGCGGGGTGATCCAGGTGAACAGCTTTCCCAGCGACCTGATCGACCAGCGGCCCGATCCGGAGCGTGCCAAGGCATTGGGGCCGCTGTACCGGGAATTCCGTCTGGCGGCGAGCATGACGCCGGCGCAGGTGGCGGACCTGGCGGCGCGGATCCGCGCCGTGGAGGCACGCTTTCCCGAGCCGCGGGCGACGCTTGATGACTACATCAAGCACCTGCTGCATATCCTCGCGGTGGTCGGGCCGGAGCATGTCGGCATCGGGGCCGACTGGGATGGTGGTGGCGGGGTCGAGGGGCTGGAGGATGTCGCGCAATTGCCGAAGATCACCGAGCGCCTGCTGGCGGCGGGTTATGGGGAGCGGGATTTGGCGAACATCTGGGGTGGCAACCTGCTGCGGGTGCTGGCCGAGGCCCAGGCTCGCGGGGAGTAGCAGTCGCCCTTCCTCTATGCATTTCGTGCAATATCCGCGTCATAAAATATGAAACAAAGTAATATTTGCATATGCCTAAAATGTATTTCTCTTATTAAGTTGCGCTCTCTAGGATGGCCTCCATAGACCGAAGTAACTGAATGTTTCGGCGGGCTATAACGGAATGAACTATCCACCACACAGGCAGGGAGCGCTTGCATGCCGTTGACCAGAAGACAACTGATCGCCCGCGTCGCCGCCGTTGGCGGCCTGCAGGCGGCAACGGCGGTGATGGGCCTGCTCGGAGTGGACCGCCAGGCTGCGGCCGGTGAAGAAAACTACGCTGCCTTGCCGACCGCCGCCGTCGGCCGCGGTGCCAGCGTGATCGTGATCGGTGCCGGCATCGGCGGCCTGGTCAGTGCCTATGAGCTGAACAAGGCCGGTTTCAAGGTGACTTTGCTCGAAGCCCGCGACCGCGTCGGCGGTCGCAACTGGACCGTGCGCCAGGGCGATCGCGTCGAGTACACCGATGGCAGCGTGCAGGTCGTCGACTTCGACCAGGGGTTCTACCTCAATGCCGGCCCCGGTCGCTTGCCCAGCCACCATCAACTGATGCTCGGCTACTGCCGCGAACTTGGCGTCGAGCTGGAGGTGCTGGTCAACACCAGCCGCAATGCCCTGGTGCGCCCCGATCTCAACGCGCCGGCCATCCAGATCCGCCAGGCGGTCAACGACAGCCGCGGACATTTTTCCGAGCTGCTGGCCAAGGCGGTCAATCGCCAGGCGCTGGACCAGGAACTGAGCCCCGCCGACCGTGAGCACCTGCTGAGCTTCCTGAGAACCTGGGGCGACCTTTCGGACAAGCTCGAATACCTCGGTTCGGCCCGCTCCGGCTACAAGGTCTGGCCGGGAGCGGGCGACCAACTGGCGCAGAAACGCGACCCGCTGCCGCTGCAGACCCTGCTCAACCCGGCGCTGACCACCGCGCTGATGATCGACGAATACCCGGAGTTCTCCCCGACCATGTTCCAGCCGGTCGGTGGCATGGACCGCATCGCCAAAGCCTTCGAACGGCACCTGAAGGCGCAACTGCGGCTGGGCGCCGAAGTGCTGTCGATCGACAACCGGACGGACGTCGTCGAGGTCGGCTACCTCGACCGTCATACAGGGCGCAAGCAGGCGCTGAAGGCCGACTACGTGATCAGCAGCCTGCCGCTGCCGCTTTTGGCCAAGGTCAGGAACAACCTGGCCCGGCCGGTACAGCAGGCGATCGCCGCGGTCCAGTTCGGCTACGCCAACAAGGTCGCCTGGCAGTCCCGGCGCTTCTGGGAGCGCGACTACCAGATCTACGGCGGGCTTTCCTTCATCAACCAGGAGTCCTCCGGCCTGTGGTACCCCAGCGGCGGTTTCAACCAGGCTGAAGGGGTGCTGGTGGCGGCCTACAACAATGGCGAGACCGCCCGCCGGTTCGGCGAGAGGCCCCTGGCCGAACAGATCGAACTGTCACGCCAGGCGGTGGAACTGCTGCATCCCGGCCACGCCCGGGAGCTGCGCAAACCGCTGGCGATCGCCTGGGCCAAGATCCCCTACAACCTCGGCCCGTGGATCAATCACGAAGTGGCCGACCCGGACTACAGCCTGCTCAACCAGGCCCAGGGCCGGGTCTACCTGACCAGCGACGGCCTGGCCCACAGCGGTGTCGGGATCTGGCAGGAAGCCGCCGCCGGCGCGGCGCGGCGGGTGGTCCGCCATCTATTCGAGCGGGCACAGAGCTCGCCCATCAAGCAAACGGCCTGAAAAAGCCGCGCTCTCACTCAAACAGTCACACCGATTTGCCGGGTAGCGGACCTCCGAGGCCGGCATAAAACATACCTTGGAGTGTCCTTATGTCGTTCAAGAAAGCCTTGCTGGGGTTGGGGATCCTATTCGCCGCGAGCGGCTCGCAAGCCGCCTCGATCCAACGGGTGCCATCCACCTATCCGAATTCGCCGATCCTGCAATCGGTGACCCTGCCGGGCAACGCCGAAGTCACCTATCTCTCCGGGCTGCTGCCCGACCCGGTCGATCCCAAGGCCGCCAAGGAGCAGATCCGGGCCGCTGGCAACACCGAGAGCCAGGCCCGCGCGGTGCTGCGCAAGGTCGAGACGATCCTCGCCAGCCAGGGCCTGGGGCTGGGCGATGTGGTGCAGTTGCGCATCTACCTGGTGGGCGACCCGGCATTGGGCGGCAAGCTGGATTTCGACGGCCTGCAAACCGCCTTCCGCGAATTCTTCGGGACCGACAAACAGCCGCTGAAGCCGGCCCGCACCACGGTGCAGGTGGCCGGGCTGGTGCTGCCCGGTGCGCTGATCGAAGTCGAGACCGTTGCCGCCAAGGCGCGCTGAGCCGATCCACAGGAAGGATATTCGAGTCATGGTTTCCAGTTCTTTTGGCAACACCCGCCTTGCCGCGCCGTTCGGCGCCGCGCTGCTCAGCCTGGCGACGTCCCAGGCGCTGTTCGCCGCTGATCCGACCCTCGACACCGTGGTCGTCACCGGGGTGCGCGGCAGCCAGCAGCGTACGGTCACCGACAGCCCGGCACCGATCGACGTGATCAGCGGCGAGCAACTGCGCACCATCGGCCAGAACGGCCTGAAGGAGATGCTCGGGCGCCTGCTGCCCTCGTTCAACGTCCCGACCATCAATGGCGGCGGCACCGCCTTCCTGGTCCGCGGCGTGAGCATGCGCGGCCTGGGCGGCGACCAGGTGCTGATCCTGGTCAACGGCAAGCGCCGGCACAACTCGGCGCTGATCAACAACGGCGCGCGGGTCGGCAACGCCTCGGTGCCGGTCGACCTCGACCTGATTCCCACCGCCTCCATCGAACGCATCGAAGTGCTGCGCGACGGTGCGGCGGCGCAGTATGGTTCGGATGCGATCGCCGGGGTGATCAACATCATTCTCAAGCGCAACGCCGACGGCCTCACTTCCGACACCACCGTGGGCCAGTACTACGACGGTGACGGTGCCACCGGCCACGAAGCGGTCAACTGGGGGACGACCCTCGGCGAGAACGGCGGCTTTTTCAATCTGTCGTTCGACGGCAAGCTCCAGGAACCCTACGAGCGCGCCGCCGCCGCCAGCGGCCAGTTGTACTTCAATCAGGCTGACGGCTCGCCCGATCCGCGGGAAAGCAACCGGCACGGCTGGGGCGGCGAGTACGGCCTGGGTCGTGACCGCACCAGCAGCCTGGCCTACAACCTGGAACTGCCGCTGGAGAACGACCTCAAGCTGTACTCGTTTTCCACCCTCAGCTACCGCAACAGCAACAAGGACCTCGGCCACCGCCGGCCGACCGACATCACCAGCCTGGCCGGCATTCCCGGCGCACCGTACCCCAACGGCGGCCAGGCCCGGCGCGAGATCCACGAGGTCGACTTCCAGATCGCCGGTGGTGCCAAGGGCCTGGTCGGTGACTGGGACTGGGACCTGAGCAGCACCTACGGCAAGGATCGCGCGGTACTGGATACGGCCAACAACCTGAACATCTCCAACGGCCCCTACAGCCAGCATGACTTCCACCTGGGCAACCTGATCTTCGACCAGTGGACCACCAACCTGGACTTCAGCCGCGCGCTGGACATCGGCTGGAGCAGCCCGCTGGAAACCTCCTTCGGCATCGAGCACCGCTGGGAGAAATATGCCCTGGAGGAAGGCGAACCGAACGCCTACAACTTCGGCAGCTACGTGCCGACCACCGGACCGTTTGCCGGCCGGGTGCCGGACCCGGGGCTGTTCTCGGTCAACGGCACGACCCCGGAAGACGCCTATTCGTTGCAGCGTCACAGCGATGCGGCCTATATCGACCTGGGCCTGAACATCACGTCCAAGTGGTATGTGGGCGCAGCCGCCCGTTACGAGAAGTACAACCTCGGGGTGGGTGAAACCGCCAGCGGCAAGCTCACCACCCGCTACGAGTTCCTGCCGGGTTATGCCGTGCGGGCGGCGGTCAGTAATGGCTTCCGGGCTCCGTCCCTGGCCCAGAGCGTGTTCTCCACCACCAGTACCGTGACCCAGTTCACCAGCGGCAGCACCACCAACGTGCGCACCAAGCAGATGCGTCCGGACTCGCCCGAAGGCCGTGCGCTGGGGGCCAAGGACCTGGAGCCGGAAACCTCGCGCAACTACAGCATCGGCCTGACCGCCGAGCCGGCGGAGCGCCTGCGCTTGACGGCGGACTTCTACCTGATCGACATCGACAAGCGGATCCTGCAGACCGGAATCCTCAGCGGCCCGGCGGTCTCGCAGATCCTGGTCAACAACGGCCTGTCGCCGAACCTGGCCGGGCAGTACTACGCCAACGCCGCCGACACCCGGACCAAGGGGCTCGATGTGGTGGCGGACTACAGCCAATCCTTCGGCGAGTACGGTGCGGCGAAGTGGAGCGTGGCCTACAACCGCAACAAGACCACCATCCGCAGCCTTGCCGACACCCCGGCGGCGCTGGCCAGCCTGGGCTCGCAGTACGTGCTGTTCGACCGCCAGCAACAGATCGACCTGACCAAGGCGACGCCCAAGGACAAATGGATCCTGTCCGGCAACTACAAGCTCGGCAACTGGACCACCAACCTGCAACTGACCCGTTTCGGCGAGTACACCGAGGGCGCGAACAAACCCTCGGACGACCGTACCTACAGCGCCAAGTGGATCACCGACCTGGACGTGGCCTATGACGTGAATCAGAACCTGACGGTGGCGGTGGGGGCGAACAACCTGTTCGACGTGTACCCGGACAAGATCGGCCTCAAGGCCTGGGCCGGCACCTACGAGTACGGCATGTTTTCGCCGTACGGGCTGGGTGGCGGGTACTACTACAGCCGTATCAGCCTGGCGTTCTGATGATGAATCTGCGCGCCGATACACGGTTGGCCGGCTTGCTGGCGGTGCTGCTGCTCTGCGGCGCGACCCAGGCCGCCGAACCGCTGCGGGTCTCCAGCCAGAAGCAGTCGCTGAAGATCCTGCTGCAGGCGGCCGGCGAACTGGACAACCTGCCGTACCCGATCGAGTTCGCCTCGTTCGCCGCTGCCGCGCCTACCGCCGAAGCCCTGGCGGCCGGCGCGGTGGACCTCGGCAGCCTGGGGGATGCGCCGTTCGTGTTCGCCACCGCGGCCGGCGCGCCGCTGAAAACCGTCGGGGTGATCAAGGTCAACGTCACCCCGACTGCCGTGGCCATGGTGGTCAGGGACGACTCGCCGCTCAAGGACGCCGCCGATCTCAAGGGCCGGCGCATCACCACCACCCGCGGTTCCATCGGTCATTTCCTGGCCCTGGCGGCGCTGCGTTCGGCGGGGCTGCACGCGGGCGATGCGCAGTTCATCTTCCTCGCCCCGGGCGAGTCGCGGACCTTGCTCGCCAACGGCCAGGCCGATGCCTGGTCGACCTGGGACCCCTATACCAGCATGGTCCGGCTCGAAGGCGGAACGCGGGTGCTGGTCAGCGGTGCCGGGCTGTTCGCCGGGCACATGCTGCTGGTGGCCAATGACGCGGCGATTCGCGACAAGCCGGCGCAGATCGACGACTTCCTACGTCGCCTGGCCCGTGCCTACGACTGGGCCAATGCCCACCAGCAAGGCTTTTCCGCGATCCAGGCCGGCTACAGCGGCCTGCCGCTGGAAATCCACGAACGTTCCAATCGCTTCGCCCAGGCCCATCGCATCGATGTCGGGCCGACGGTGATCGACGACGTGCAACACACCGCCGACCTGTATCGGGAGGAGGGCGTCATTCAGGCCGCATTCAAGGCCGACCAGCATTTCGATCAACGCTTCAACACGTCTGTATCCAGTCCATCACTTTCAGGGAATTGAAGGGGGTTTCATGTTTACCGTGACCACTGCCGAACAGCTCGAGGCCCGACATATCGTCGATGTCGTGGAGAAACGCTCCTATGGTGTCCAGCTCAAGGGCTTCTGCCCGCCGGACACCCTGCAACTGGCCAGGGACAAGCTCGCCGGTCTCAAGAGTGCCTTCAGTGGGCAGAACGAGTTCGTCCGGGTCGGCAAGGCCTATATCGAGATCGACGACGAGCAGAGCCGGGCCGAGTACCACGCGCTGGCGCTGCCCAACATCCGCAGGATCCGCAACCTGTTCCGACCGTTGGCCTCGCCCATCGACGAACTGCGCCTGCTGCTGGATGAGGTCTGGCCCAGCGGTGCGCACCTGCTGCAGGTCGAGGGGCAGAAATGCTTCGTCGGCATTGCCCGTTTCCAGGGCTCGGGGGTCGACCTCACGCCGCATACCGACGACCTGGAACGCAACACGCCGCCGGGGCATGGCCGGCAATTGCTGAGCCAACTGTCCACCAACATCTATCTGCAGATCCCCGAGGACGGTGGCGAGCTGGAGATCTGGGGCATCGAGCCCGACGAGGAGGAGTACAGGCGCCTGCGTGGCGAACGTGCCTACGGCATCGAGCGCCACCTGCTGCCACCGCCGGATTTCGTGGTCAAGCCGGAACCCGGCGACCTGATCCTGCTCAACCCGCGGCTGATCCATGCGGTGCGCCCGTCGGCCACCAGTACACGGATCACCCTCGGCGTCTTTATCGGTTACTACGGCGAAAACCAGCCTTTGGCCTACTGGAGCTAAACCCATGAGCACTGTGCAAGAGATCAACCTCAAGGCGTATTTCAACAAGGGCGGCGAAGAGCATGAGTTCGACGGCAAGCGCGTGGTGCTGGCGGTCAGCGTCGGCCAGGAGTACCACGAGGACCAGAAACTGCGTTCCACCATCCACCTGATCAACCAGTCCGGCTTCAGCCATGTGAAGGTGGTAGTGGCCGACACCCTGCAGCGCCACAACAAGCACGGCAAGTCGCCGGGCGAGGCGCTGTCGGCATCGATCCGCGATGGCGATGCCTGGCTGGCCCGTAACCAGGGCATTCTCGACGGCTTGCGGGTGCCGTATCACGTCACCCGCTGGAACCAGGAACTGGCCAGTGACCGCTATGCCGAACTGCGCCAGCAACTGGACGAGGTCTACCGGACCCGCGAGGAACTGCGCGCGGCCATCGACGAGACCATCAGCGTGTTCACCGAGCGATTGCGCCTGCGTGACGAACACGCCGACCTTGAAAAGGCCGCGGCCCAGTGCCGCGAATACATTCTCGAAGAGATCCCGATCATCCTGCCGCTGTGGGCGGATGAGGGTTATCACTATGTGCTTTACCCGCAGCAGATGACGGCGGCGATGGCGACCAGCCGCGACCTGCTGATCGCCCCCCACAGCCCGGACCGGGTGCGCTGGTTGCCGCTGAAATTCAAGAAGCGCGGTATTCCGATTCCGTTCACCTTGCCGGGGATCGTGCATCCGAACTGGTCCAGTAGCGCGATTGCCATTTGAGTCCTGGTGTGGGGACCGTGCGGGCCTCTTCGCGGGCAAGCCCGGCTCCTACAGGTTGGCGTCGCACATGAGGTTTGCGTACGCACTGGCCTGCAGGAGCCGGGCTTGCCCGCGAAGGCATCGACAAGGTCTCCCGATATTCAACTGAAAAAAGGAGTTTCCCCATGGGCGTTTTTGCGCAACAGCAACGCAAATGGTGGGCATTGCTCGGCGTGAGCATTGCCAGTTTTCTCGGCTGCGTCGATTTCACCATCGTCAACACCGCGCTGCCGGCCCTGCAGGCCGATCTCCAGGCATCGGTGGACAGCCTGCAATGGGTGATCAACGGATTCATCCTGGCGCTGTCGAGTTTCATGGTGCTGGTGGGCCGGCTGGCCGACCTGCACGGGCGCAAGCGGGTGCTGTTCATCGGCTTGAGCGTATTCGGGCTGGCCTCCCTGGGGGCCGGGCTGGCCAGTGACATCGATCTGCTGATCGCCGCGCGGATCCTCCAGGGCGCCGCCTGTGCGGTGCTCTACACCGCCTCGGGGGCGATCGTCGCCAATACTTTCGACAGTACCGAGCAGGGCAAGGCCTTCGGCATTCTGTTCGGGGTCAACGGGGTGGGACTGGCGGTGGGACCGGTGCTCGGCGGGCTGATCACCAGCGCCTTCGGTTGGCAGTGGATCTTCCTGATCAACGTGCCCTTCGTCCTGCTGAGCCTGGGCATCAGCGGTTTCAGCGTCAGCGAATCGCGTTCGCAGGAGGAGGGCGCCCGGCTCGACTGGTTCGGCGCGGCACTGCTGCTGATCGGCCTGCCGAGCCTGGTCCTGGTGATCGTCCAGGGCGCGGCCTGGGGCTGGAGTTCGCCCCTGACCCTGGGGCTGATCGCCCTGGCGGTGCTGGCGCTGGCGGCCTTCGTCGCGGTGGAGAAACGCGTGGCGGCACCGATCATCGACCTGCAGTTGTTCGCCAACCGGCGCTTCGTCGCCGGGGTGGTCGCCAGTTTCAGCCTGGCGGTGTTCTACTGCGTGGCCTTTTTCGTCATGCCGCTGTACCTGGCGCTGGTCCGTGGTGAAAGCGTGCAGGCCAGCGGTCTGTTGCTGTTGCCGACGACGCTGGGCGTGGCGGTGCTGTCGCCAGTGGTGGGGCGGCTGGTGGACAGGAAAGGCCCGGCGTTGCTGATCAAGGCCGGGCTGTCGCTGTTCCTGCTCTCGGCGTTGCTGCAGGCCGGGTTCGACCGGCAGACGTCGCTGGCCTACCTGTTGGCCGCATTCGTGGTCATGGGCCTGGGGTGGGCCAGCATTCTCGGCCCGTCGACGGTTCTGGGCATTTCCTCGGTGCCGCAGAACGTCTCGTCGGTGGCCATGGGTTCGCTGATGACCCTGCACAATATCGGCGGCGGCCTCGGGCTGGCGCTCGGGGTAGGCATCTATCACGCTTTTTCCGGGCAGCCGCTGGATGACGTGCAAGGCGCCTTTATCCAGGGCTACCGTGCGGTGATGCTGTTCCTCGCACTGGTGGTACTGGCCGGTTGGGCGCTGGTCAGCGGCCTGTTGCGGGTGCCGGCGGCGCAGGCGCTGGCCGAGGGTTCCAGCCGTGGCTAGACGAGCCGGGCAGATTCGCCTTGGCGGGTTTCTGTCGGGCTCCGGTGCCCATGGCGCCAGCTGGCGGCATCCCGAGGCGGATGCCGATGCCTCGCTGAACGTGCAGCGCTATGTCGACTATGCCCAGGCCCTGGAGCGTGGGCGCTTCGATGCGCTGTTCCTCAACGACAACGTGGCGGTCGGCAGCCTCGATCCGCAGGTCCTGGCCCGCAGCTCCCACAGCCTGCGCTGGGACCCGCTGACCCTGTTGCCGGCGCTGGCGATGACCACCCGGCATATCGGCCTGGTCGCCACGGCCAACACCAGCTACAACGCGCCCTACAACCTGGCGCGGACCTTCGCCTCGCTGGATCACCTGTCTGGCGGCCGGGCCGGCTGGAACCTGGTGACCGCGCTGATCGGCGGCGAGAACTTCAATCGTGACGAACACCTGGAGCACGCCGAGCGTTACCAGCGGGCACAGGAGTTCTTCGATGTGGTCAGCGGGCTGTGGGACAGTTGGGCCGACGATGCCTTCGTGCGGGACAAGGCTTCGGGGATCTGGCTCGATGTAACGAAAATGCGGGTGCTGGAGCATCAGGGCCGGCACTTCCAGGTGCACGGGCCGCTGAATGCACCACGGCCGTTGCAGGGCTGGCCGGTGATTGCCCAGGCCGGCTCATCCGAGGCCGGCCGCGAGCTGGCGGCGCGGACGGCGGAGCTGGTGTTCACTGCCCAGCAGACGCTGGAGCAAGGGCAGGCGTTCTGCACCGATCTGAGGAATCGTCTGGCGCGTTACGGACGTGATGAGGCGGCGTTGAAGATTTTCCCCGGCATTGCGCCGACGATCGGGCGTACCCTCAGTGAGGCCGAGGAGAAGTACCAGGCCCTGCAGGAACTGCTCGATCCGCAGGCGCAGCTCAAGGGGCTGTCCTATCTGCTCGATCTGGGCCTCGATCTTTCGGCATTGCCGTTGGATGCCCCGGTGCCGTTGCCGGAGCAGTTGCCGTCGACCGAGCGGCACAAGAGCCGCCAGCAGTTGGTCATCGAGTTGATCCGCCGCGAGCGGCCGACCGTGGCGCAACTGCTGCGCAGCCTGTCGGCCAGTGGGCACAAGGTGCTGGTGGGAACGCCGGCGCAGATCGTCGACGAACTGGCCGCCTGGTACGAGGCCGAAGCCGCCGATGGCTTCAATGTGCTGTTCACCCATCTGCCGGGGGCCATCGACGATTTTGTCGAGCTAGTGGTGCCGCAGTTGCAGCGGGTGGGATTGTTCCGCCGTGAATACGAGGGCCGCAGCCTGAGGGAAAACCTTGGATTGCGGCGGGTGGCGAACCGGTACTTCTGAGGTTCACTGCAGTTTCTGGTGGGGCCGGCACAAGCCCTGACTTCAAGCCTCGGGCGTGACCAGCAACTCCGGGCAGCCCAGCGGATGGCTCTTGGCGTCGAAGAAACGCAAGACCACGTTGTGACCGACGAACAGCTTCGCGTAGTGGCGTTTCTGGTGCTGGATGAACGCCTTGCTGCGCGGGTAGATCGAGATCGCCAGGGTCTGGATGCCGGCGTCTTGCACGGCCTGGACGATGTGCCGGTCCTGTTCGCCCAGGCTGTGGCCGAAGATGCACAGGGCGCCCTGGTGCTGGCACAGCTGGCCGTAGCAATACGACAGGTAGTCGGAGTTGCGGATCGCCTTGAGCTTGTCCTCGGCATTGCCTTCGCTGACGAACAGCGGCACGTCGCCCAGGGCGTTGACCGCGAAGCTGCCCAGCAGGGTGCTCTCCGAGGACAGCAGCTTGCGTGTGCTGCCATCGATGTTCTTCACCAGGTGCAGGCCGCCGTGCAGGTAGAGGATGCGCGTGCCCTGGGTGTCGGTGTTGCCCAGGTCGAACGTCGACTCGTCGTTCTGGAACAGGTCCTTGAACGGCTGCGGTGCCTGCATGATCGCCCAGTAGTTGAGCAGGTCGTAGTTGGTGGAGTAGAGCGTGCGGTAGTTGCCCAGTTCGGCGTTGATCCGCGCCAGGCTATCGGGGCGCACCAGCTTCCAGGGAATGTGCACGCCGCGCACGGCATGGATCAGCGCTTCCTTGATCGCGAAGTAGCGATTGCGCGGCGAGGACGAACTGATGGACAGGGCGGCGTTGACCTTGATGGTGCTCTTCAGCGCGCTGAGCACCCGCTCGAAACTGCTGGTCTCCAGGGTCTTGAACACCGCCAGTTCGCTCAGCCCCAGCGGGCGGTTCCTGGTGCGCTGGGCGTTCTCGAACAGCGAGTCATAGGAAAAGCCCGGCCACACCGCCAGGCTCGCGCCGTTGCCGATCAACAGCCCGGTGAAGGGCAGGTCGGCACGCACGGCGTCCCAGTCTTCAAGTTCGGCATCAAATTCCTGGAATTCCATAATCGCTATTCGTCGTCTCAAGGGCAGAAGGTGGACAGGCGGCGACTTTATCACGACCTGACATTGAGCCAGATCAACAACCCTGACGGGCAAGCGGTCGATGCTGTGCTCATCGCGGGGCAGGCAGCCCCGGTCAACGCCAAGAGGATTTGCCATGAGCAGCACATTTTTCATTCCGGCCGTGAACATCATGGGCATCGATTGCCTGGACGAGGCGATGGACGCCATCCGCAACCATGGCTTTCGCAAGGCGTTGATCGTGACCGATGCCGGGCTGGCGAAGGCCGGTGTGGCGGCGCGGATCGCCGAGGCGCTGGCGCTGCGCGATATCGACTCGCTGGTCTTCGACGGGGCCAAGCCCAACCCGAGCATCGCCAACGTGGAGCAGGGCCTGGCCGCGCTCAAGGACGGCAAGTGCGATTTCGTGGTGTCGCTGGGCGGTGGTTCGCCCCATGACTGCGCCAAGGGTATTGCCCTGTGCGCCACCAATGGCGGGCATATCCGTGACTATGAGGGGGTCGATCGCTCGGCCAAGCCGCAGTTGCCGCTGGTGGCGATCAATACCACGGCCGGTACGGCCAGTGAGATGACCCGTTTCTGCATCATTACCGACGAGTCGCGGCATGTGAAGATGGCGATTGTCGATCGCAATGTCACCCCACTGCTGTCGGTCAACGATCCGGCGTTGATGGTCGCCATGCCCAAGGGGCTGACGGCGGCGACCGGGATGGATGCGCTGACCCATGCGGTCGAGGCCTACGTGTCGACGGCGGCGACGCCGATCACCGATGCCTGTGCGATCAAGGCCATCGAGCTGATCAGCGCCAACCTGCGCCTGGCGGTGCGTGACGGTGCCGACCTGAAGGCCCGGGAAAACATGGCCTACGCGCAATTCCTCGCGGGCATGGCGTTCAATAACGCGTCCCTGGGGTATGTGCATGCCATGGCGCACCAGTTGGGCGGTTTCTATGACTTGCCCCATGGCGTGTGCAACGCGGTGCTGTTGCCCCATGTGCAGGCCTTCAATGCCTCGGTCTGTCCGCAGCGGCTGAGCGATGTGGCGAGGGCGCTGGGTGCCGACGTCGCCGGCCTGAGTCCCGAGGAGGGCGCCCAGGCGGCCATTACGGCGATCCGTTCGTTGGCCGGGGACGTGGAAATCCCGGCCGGCCTGCGCGAGCTGGGGGCCAAGCTGCCGGATATTCCGGTGCTGGCGGCCAATGCGCTCAAGGATGCCTGTGGCCTGACCAATCCGCGTTCGGCGGACCAGCGGCAGATCGAGGAGATCTTCCGTAATGCGTTCTAGCCGATAGCACCTCTTCGCGGGCAGCCCGCTCTCACAAGGGAACCGTGCGTTCCATTGTGGGAGCGGGTTCGCCCGCGAAAGCGTTTCAAAGCCGTGCACTGGCCGCCGTGCCAGCGACGATGCCCGGGCCGAGCTGAACCGTCAGCACACCGGCGATCAGCAGCAGGGCGCCGACCAGGCGTACGCCGTCGACAGGACGCGCCGCCAGTCCGAACAGGCCGAAATGGTCCAGGATCAGCGAGGCGATGACCTGCCCGGCCAGCGCCAGGGCCACGAAGCCGCCGGCTCCCAGCCGCGGCACCAGCAGCACCGCCAGGGCCACGAAGCCTACGCCGAACACACCGCCGAGCCAGACCCAGGCCGGTGCCTTGCCGGCGAAGGTCAGGTTTGGCAAGGGCAGGCGCAGGGCGAGCATCACCGGCAGCAGCACCGCCAGGCTGACCAGCAGCGAGGCCAGGGTCGCCCACAACGGATGGCCGAGGCCGCGCCCCAGATTGGCGTTGATCGCACTCTGAAAGGGCACGACCGCGCCGGCGATCGCGGCCAGGGCCAGCAGTCCCATTCCACTCAAGGTATTCATGTTCGTTCTCCAACAGGCATCGCCCGAATTGGGCGGTTATTGTCGAGAGAGCATGCTAGGGTATTCGTTTTGAAAATTTAAATTCAAAGAAAGTATCCTGAGCATGCACGAGATGAATGATCTTCGTCGTATCGATCTCAACCTGCTGGTGATTCTCGATGCGCTGCTCACCGAGCAGCATGTCACCCGGGCTGCCCAGCGCCTGCACTTGAGCCAGCCGGCGGTCAGCCATGCCCTGGCTCGCCTGCGCGACCTGCTCGGCGACCCGCTGCTGGTGCGGGTCGGTGGCACGCTGGTGCCGACGGCACGGGCCTTGGCGTTGGCCCAGCCGCTGCGCGATACCCTGGAACGGGTGCAGGACCTGCTGGCGCCGCCGGGATTCGATCCGGCCTCGGCCCGCCGTACCTTTCGCCTGGCCATGTCGGATTACGGTGCGGCGATGCTCTTGCCGGGGCTGGTGCCGGTGCTGCGTAGCCAGGCGCCGGGCATCGACCTGCAGATCACCCAGGCCAGTCGCGAAGGCATGCTGGAGTTGCTGCTCAATGGCGATATCGATGCGGCGGCGGGAGTCTTTCCCGACCTGTCGCCGCAACTGCGCAGCGTCCATCTGTTTCGCGAGCGCTATGCCTGCCTGGTGGACCGGGAGAGTGTGGCGGGGGAGGAGGGGCTGGGGCTTCAGGCGTATCTGGCACGGCCCCATGTGTTGCTGGAAATGCGTGGCAGCGGCACCGCGGAAATCGAACGGGCGCTGAGTGCGATCCACCAGCGGCGCCGGGTGGCGATCAGCCTGCCGCACTGGAGCGTGGCGCCGGGACTGATCGCCGGGACGGACCTGATCCTGACCGTGGCCTCGCGCAACCTGCGGGAGATCGATCAACAGCGGCTGGTGGTTTTGCCGCCGCCGTTCGAGATTCCGGCGTTCGATTTCATCTTTGTCTGGCATCAGCGTCGGGAAGGGGACCCGGCGCTGAAGTGGCTGCGGGAGCAGATGCAGGCGGTTGTGCAGGTGTCCGGCTGAGGTTCTTGCGGGCAAAAAAAACGGCCCGGATCAACCGGGCCGTTTTCGCATCTGCCACTGCACCTGTAGCGAAAGCGCTTACTGCACTTCCACCGCCAGGCTGTCGCTGATCTTCTTCTGCCAGATCGCCGGGCCGGTGATGTGCACCGACTCGCCCTTGGCATCGACGGCGACGGTCACCGGCATGTCCTTGACCTCGAACTCGTAGATCGCTTCCATGCCCAGTTCGGCAAAGGCGACGACCTTGGACTTCTTGATCGCCTGGGCCACCAGGTAGGCGGCGCCACCCACGGCCATCAGGTAGACGGCCTTGTGCTCCTTGATCGCCTCGATGGCGGTCGGGCCACGCTCGGACTTGCCGATCATGCCCAGCAGGCCGGTCTGCTCGAGGATCTGCCGGGTGAACTTGTCCATGCGGGTGGCGGTGGTCGGACCGGCTGGGCCGACGACTTCCTCGCGCACCGGATCAACCGGGCCGACGTAGTAGATGAAGCGGCCCTTGAGGTCCACCGGCAGGGTTTCGCCCTTGTTGAGCATTTCGACCATGCGCTTGTGCGCGGCGTCGCGACCGGTGAGCATCTTGCCGTTGAGCAGCACGGTTTCGCCCGGTTTCCAGCTTTGCACTTCTTCCGGCGTCAGGGTGTCGAGGTTGACGCGACGAGCCGACGGGCCGGCTTCCCAGACGATTTCCGGGTAGGCGTCCAGCGGAGGCGCTTCCAGGGCGGCCGGGCCGGAACCGTCGAGCACGAAGTGCGCGTGACGGGTGGCGGCACAGTTGGGGATCATGCACACCGGCAGGGAGGCGGCGTGGGTCGGGTAGTCCATGATCTTCACGTCGAGCACGGTGGTCAGGCCGCCCAGGCCCTGGGCGCCGATGCCCAGCTGGTTGACCTTCTCGAACAGTTCCAGGCGCAGTTCCTCGATGCGGTTCTGCGGGCCGCGGGCCTTGAGTTCGTGGATGTCGATGGATTCCATCAACACTTCCTTGGCCATCACCGCGGCCTTCTCGGCGGTACCGCCGATGCCGATGCCGAGCATGCCCGGTGGGCACCAGCCGGCGCCCATGGTCGGAACGGTCTTGAGCACCCAGTCGACGATCGAGTCGGACGGGTTGAGCATGGCCATCTTCGACTTGTTCTCGGAGCCGCCGCCCTTGGCCGCCACGTCCACTTCCACGGTGTTGCCCGGGACGATGGAGTAGTGGATGACCGCGGGGGTGTTGTCCTTGGTGTTCTTGCGGCTGCCGGCCGGGTCGGCCAGGATCGAGGCGCGCAGGACGTTTTCCGGCAGGTTGTAAGCGCGACGCACGCCTTCGTTGATCATGTCGTCCAGGCTCATGGTGGCGCCATCCCAGCGCACGTCCATGCCGACGCGGACGAACACGGTGACGATACCGGTGTCCTGGCAGATCGGCCGGTGGCCGGTGGCGCACATGCGCGAGTTGATCAGGATCTGCGCCATGGAGTCACGGGCGGCTGGCGACTCTTCCCGCAGGTAGGCCTCATGCATGGCCTGGATGAAGTCCACGGGATGGTAGTAGGAAATGAACTGAAGGGCGTCAGCAACGCTCTGTATCAGGTCGTCTTGCTTGATCACGGTCATGGGTCGCGCTCCTCTATGAAGACGGGAACATTTAAGTAAGGTGTTTGCGACCTTTTTGCATCTGGTCTGTCGAAAACATCTTTTGCGGCGGGCCGGGCACGCGGGGCCGGCACAAAAACGGCGCGGCAGTATAACCCGGCCAGCAGCCGGACACATCCGTCAGTGGTCAAACCATGGTCGGGTGGGGGATCGGCACTGTTCTTGCGTCCAGGTACAGCAAGAACTGTACAAGTTATGAAAATTGAATGGTTATTTTTGATCCGGATCACTAGAGTGGCAAGTGGCCTGTACGGGAAGGATGTCCCATGAGCCCTCAGCGCACGGTGAGTCATAGATTGACCCATAAAGCCATACAGAGTCTTCTACGCAAACGTTTCGCCCTGGCTGCCGCTACCTACGGGCTGGCATTGCTATTGGTCTGGGCGGCGATTTTTGCCGGTTACTACCGGGCCAGCGTGACCCAGGGCCTGGTCACCACCGGCCTGGTGGTCGCCAGCCAGGGTGTGCTCGGCTGGCTGTTCTTCAGCGGCCGCAACCTGCGTTTTCGCGATCCCAGCCTGACCGAGTTCCAGGTATTGCTGGGGCTGGCCTGGCAAACCTGGATGATGGCCAACCTCGAGCAGGCCCGGGGCACTTTCCTGGTGTTCTACCCGCTGATCCTGCTGTTCGGGCTGTTTCATCTGCCGCGTCGCAAATTCGTGCGTTGCGCGGTGCTGGTGTTTTTCAGCTTTGCCGCGCTCAACCTCTGGGAGGGCTACCAGTTCCGCCTGCCCGACCCTGGGCTGGCGGCCTTGCAGGTCGGTGTGCTGTTCGTGGTGCTGGCCTGGTTGTGCCTGTATGCGAGCTACGTGCAGGCCTCGCGCCTGCGCATGCGCCAGCGTCGGTTCGCCCTGCAGGCTCACCAGGACACCTTGCGCGGCATGATGCGCCAGCTGGAAGACCTGGTGGCCACCGACGAACTGACCGGCCTGTACAACCGACGGCATTTCCTGCGCCTGGCGTCCCGTGAGCTGGAGTTGATGGAGCCGGGCACGGTGCATGGCCTGGCGCTGATCGATCTCGATCATTTCAAGCGCATCAATGATGTGCACGGGCATGCGGCCGGCGACCAGGTGTTGCAGGCCTTTGCCGGGGTGGCCGGGGCCTGCGTGCGCGAGGGTGATGTGCTGGCGCGCTACGGTGGCGAAGAATTCGTGCTGCTGCTGCCCAATGCCGATCCCGACCGCCTGACGGCCTGTTGCGAGCGCCTGCGCCTGGCCTTCACCCAGGTCGAACTGGTCGGACTGGCGGTCGGCAACCTGAGCCTGTCGGTGGGCATGACCCTGGTCAGTGAGGACGACGATCTCGACGATGCCCTGCAGAGCGCCGACCAGGCGCTCTATCGCGCCAAGCGGGATGGGCGCAATCGTTGTTGTGCCGCCTGGGAGTTCAGCGATGCCTGAGTTGCGGGTCGGTGAGCGGGCCTGGTCGGTGGCGGCGGGCAGCAATCTGCTCGATGCCCTGAACCAGGCCGGCGTCAGGGTTCCCTACAGCTGCCGTGCCGGGAGTTGCCATGCCTGCCTGGTGCACTGCCTGCAGGGCGAGCCGCAGGACCGTCAGCCCGATGCCCTGGGGGCCGAGCAGCGTGAACGTGGCTGGCGCCTGGCCTGTCAGTGCCAGGTGCATGAGGACTTGTGCCTGGAAGTGTTCGACCCGCTGCGCGACGGTGCCCTGGCCCATATTGCCGGGCTCGACTGGGTGAGCCCGACGGTATTGCGTCTGCGCGTCCTGCCGGAGCGGCCTTTGCGTTATCGCGCCGGCCAGCATCTGGTGTTGTGGACGGCGCAGGGGGTGGCACGTCCCTACTCGCTGGCGAGCCTGCCGCAGGAGGATCGCTGCCTGGAGTTCCACCTCGATTGCCGTCAGCCCGGCGAGTTCTGCGATGCGGCCCGGGGGTTCAGCCAGGGAGAGGCGATTCGTCTCGGCGAGTTGCGTGGTGGTGCCCTGCACTATGATCCCGACTGGCACGCCAGGCCGCTCTGGCTGCTGGCGGCCGGTACCGGCCTGGGGCCATTGTGGGGCGTACTGCGCGAGGCGTTGCGCCAGGGGCATGAGGGACCGATTCGTCTGGTACACCTGGCCCATGACAGCACTGAGCACTACCTGGCTGCCGAACTGACCGCGCTGGCGGCAAGCCACGCCCATCTCACGGTCGAATGCCTGAGTGCTGCCGAACTGCCGGAGTTTCTGGCCAAACTGCGGCTTGTCTCCCGACAGACCCTGGCTCTACTCTGTGGTGCCCCCAGCAGTGTCGAGGCCTTTGCCCGGCGTCTGTACCTGGCCGGATTGCCGCGCAACCAGCTGTTGGCGGATGTGTTCCTGCCACGTGGTTGAGTCCCTGTTGGGCGGAACCTGCTTTGCGCGAACGTGGAGCCCATGACAAGAGAGCCGAGATGACTGACGCGATTGTGATAGAGCGCGAAGGTGGCCTGCTGACCCTGCGCCTGAACCGTGCCGACAAGAAGAATGCCCTGACCCGCGCCATGTACGGTCAATTGGGCCAGGCCCTGCAACTGGCCGACGAGGACCCGGCGGTCAGGGCGGTGCTGATTCGTGGTAGCGACGAGTGCTTCACCAGTGGCAACGATATCGCCGACTTCCTCGAGGAGCCGCCCAGCGATCTCGACAGCCCGGTCTTCCATTTCATGCGCAACCTGCTCGATTGCCGCAAGCCGGTGGTCGCTGCCGTGGCAGGGCCCGCAGTGGGGATCGGCACGACCCTGCTGCTGCATTGCGATCTGGTCTATGTCAGCGCCGATGCCCGCTTGCGCATGCCCTTCGTCAATCTCGGGCTGTGCCCCGAGTTCGGTTCCAGCCTGCTGTTGCCACGCCTGGTCGGGCATGCCAAGGCTGCCGAGTTGCTGCTGCTGGGCGAAGGTTTCAGCGGGGAACAGGCGGCGGCCTGGGGGCTGGCGACGGCGGCCTTGCCGAGCGGGGCCGAGGCCTTGCTCAAGGCCAGGGAAGCCGCCTTGCGTTTCGAGCAGTTGGCGCCGTCGGCGGTGCAGGTCAGCAAGGCGTTGATGAAGTCACCGGATCGCGAGCAGTTGCGCCAGGTGGTGGAGGCCGAGGGCAAGCTGTTCGTCCAGCGCCTGCGTTCGCCTGAAGCGATTGCAGCGCTTTCGGGATTCCTGGCCAGGCGCTGAAGCCGGGTGCCGGCCTTGCCAGGTCAGTTCTGCCTGACGCCTGGGCTGCATGAGGCCCGATCAGGATCGGTAGTACAGGAGAAATAGCAAAAGCCTGCAGTGCGTCATTTTCCAGGCATTAAAAAGCCTCGCGGCAGAATGCGGCGAGGCTTTGGTGCAGCGAGAGGTCAATCAGACCAGCGGGTCGCCGACGTGCAGGATCTTCATGCCGTTGGTGCCACCGATGGTGTGGTAGCTGTCGCCCTTGGTCAGGATCACCCAGTCGCCCTGTTCGACCACGCCACGCTTGAGCAACTCGTCGACCGCCGCCTGGCTGACCTGCTCGGGCGGCAGCGATGCCGGATCGAACGGTACAGTGTAGACACCCCGGAACAACGCCGCGCGCGCCTGGGTTTCACGGTGCGGGGAGAACGCGTAGATCGGTACGGAGGAACGGATCCGCGACATGATCAACGGCGTGTAGCCGCTTTCGGTCAGGGCGATGATCGCCTTGACGCCCGGGAAGTGGTTGGCCGTGTACATGGCCGCCAGGGCGATGCTCTGGTCGCAGCGTTCGAAGACCTTGCCGATACGGTGGCTGGAAGTCTTGCTGGTCGGGTGCTTTTCCGCACCGGCACAGATACGCGCCATGGCCTGTACCGCTTCGAGCGGATAGGCACCGGCGGCACTCTCGGCCGACAGCATGACGGCGTCGGTGTAGTCCAGCACGGCGTTGGCAACGTCGGACACTTCGGCGCGGGTCGGCATCGGGTTCTGGATCATCGACTCCATCATCTGGGTCGCGACGATCACCGCCTTGTTGTGGCGGCGTGCGTGCAGGATGATCTTCTTCTGGATGCCCACCAGCTCGGCGTCGCCGATTTCCACGCCGAGGTCGCCACGAGCAACCATGACCGCGTCGCTGGCCTGGATCAGACCGTCGAGGGTCTCGTCGTCGGCCACGGCTTCGGCACGCTCGATCTTCGCCACCAGCCAGGCGGTACCGCCGGCTTCGTCGCGCAGCTTGCGTGCGTATTCCATGTCGGCGGCGTCACGGGGGAAGGACACCGCGAGGTAATCCACTTCCATTTCGGCAGCCAGCTTGATGTCGGCCTTGTCCTTGTCGGTCAGGGCCGGAGCGGTCAGGCCACCGCCACGACGGTTGATACCCTTGTGGTCCGACAGCGGGCCACCGACGGTGACGATGCAACGCAGTTCGGTGTCGGTGGCGGTATCGACGCGCATGACCACGCGACCGTCGTCGAGCAGCAGTTCGTCACCTACGCCGCAGTCCTTGACCAGGTCCGGGTAGTCGATGCCGACGACCTGCTGGTTGCCTTCGGTCAGCGGATGGCTGGTGGAGAAGGTGAATTGATCACCGATCTTGAGCTCGATACGCTTGTTGGCGAATTTGGCGATACGGATCTTGGGACCCTGCAGGTCACCCAGGAGCGCGACGAAGCGCCCGTGCTTGGCGGCGAGATCGCGGACCAGCTTGGCGCGAGCCTTGTGCTCGTCGGGGGTGCCGTGGGAAAAGTTCAGGCGGGCGACGTCCAGGCCAGCCAGGATCAGCTGTTCCAGAACTTCCGGCGAGTTGCTGGCCGGGCCCAGTGTGGCGACGATTTTTGTACGACGAACGGACATGCAGAGACTCCTGAGTTCAAGCGCAACAAGAGGCTACTATGGTCCCGTGCTGTAGTCATTGTTCATTTGCACTACTTTTCAGCGAAGAAGTTTTTTTCGGATATGTTGTTTGGCGAACATGCTGAAGATTTTCGCCAACGGGTCGATACACTGCCAAGAACAGGAGATACCCATGCGCATTTTGCTCGTTTTAGTCTTGGCAGCCAGTGTCGTCGGTTGCACCCGCTGGTCGATGAACAGCCACCTGAACAATGCCTATCGGTCCTACGATCGTGGCAACTGTGAAGACGTGATGCTGCAGTTGTCCCAGGTGGATCGCGAAAGCCGTACCCGGCCTTATGTGCAGCCGGAAGTCTCGATGTTGCGCGGCCAGTGCCTGGAACGCCAGAAACTGTTCGTCGATGCGGTGCAGACCTATCGTTTCATCATTACCCAGTACCCGTACAGCGAGTATGCCTACCGCGCCCAGGCCCGCCTGGAGACGTTGCGCCAGCTGGGGCATACTGACGCGGCCGTGCCCGCCCAGCCGCGGCCGGCACCGTTGTGATGACAAATGAAATATGAACTGGCTCTCTGCCAGCTTTCAGCTAAAGTTCGGGTGTATGGTTTCAGTTTTATCAATTCGTTTGAGTTGAAAACCATGGCTCGGTAGAGGTTTGCAACGCAGCCTAGGGCTGTCGTCGCGCCGAGGCCAAGGGAGAGCGGGGCGGCCAGTCCTGCTCCGAAGCACTAGCGCGGCCATGCTGAATGGTCTTGTATAGCGATTATCAACATGCCTACCGAGCGTCGAATCGAGCGGCACCAATTGCCGTACTTCCTCAGGGTGTTCAACCGTTTCACCGACAGGCCCATTGGCTATCTGGGCAATGTTTCCGACAAGGGGCTGATGTTGATCAGCCAGTTGCCATTGCTGGTGAATGCGGACTTCGAACTGCAATTGAAACTTCCCGGTCCCGACGACACTGTTCAGCTCATTGACCTGAACGCCCGATGCCTGTGGTCTCATGAAGAGGCGACGCCATGCTATTACGACTCCGGTTTCGTTCTGCACGAGCCGCCCGAGGCGTATCACAAGCTGGTGGAGGCGTTGCAGCACTACTTCAGCTTCTATCCGTTGGAGGCCTCGGCCTAGTGGCCTCGATGCCCAGGCCCGGCCTCAGAGGGTGCCGGCCTTTTTCCAGCTCAGATAGCGGCTGACCAGTTCGGCACCGAGCTCGCCCGGGCGGGCATCGAGCACCGGTACGCCGTGGGCGTTCAGTCGCTCATGCAGGTGGGCGCGGGCATTGAGGTAATCGACCGTGCCGCAGTAGGCGAGGGCCTCGTCCAGCGTCTGCACCGGGCTCTGGCATAGCTGGTCGAGGATTTCCTCGCGCAGGCTGGCCACCAGCACGCGATGCTGGCGACCCAGACGCTTGACAGCCGTCAGCAACTCCTCGTCGTCCTCATCACGCAGGTTGGTGATCAGCACCACCAGGGCCCGGCGTTTCTGTCGGGCCAGGACCTGACTCACCGCCGCCTGGTAATCCGCCGGGCGCTGGCTGCTGTCCAGGTCGTAGACGGCATTGAGCAGCAGGTTGAGCTGGCCCTGGCCCTTGACCGGCGCGAGGAAGCGCGGCTGGTCGCCGGCAAAGGTGCTCAGGCCGACCGCATCGCCCTGGCGCAAGGCGACATGGCTGAGCAGCAGGCAGGCATTGAGCGCGTGGTCGAAATGCGCCAGTTCGCCATCCTGGCTGCGCATCCGGCGGCCGCAATCGAGCATGAAGATGATCTGCTGATCGCGCTCATCCTGATATTCGCGGGCAATCGGCGTGCGTTGCCGGGCGGTGGCCTTCCAGTCGATCTGGCGCAGGCTGTCACCCTCGCGGAATTCGCGCAACTGATTGAATTCCAGGCCCAGGCCGCGGCGCTGGCGTTGGCGCACCCCGAGCTGGCTGAGCCAGTTGTCCACCGCCAGCAGGCGTGCGCCGTAGAGGCGGGCGAAATCCGGGTAGACCCGGGTGGCGTCATCGAGCGCCAGATAACGCCGCCCGGACCAGAGTCCCAGCGGGCTCGGTAGCTCGATTTCGCAGCGTTCGAAGGTGAAATGCCCACGGCGTACGGGGCGCACGCGGTAGCCCAGCTCGCCCCTTTCCCCCGGCCGCAGGACGATGGACTGCGGCAGGTGTTCGAAGCCCAGGCCTTCGGGGACGTGGTCGAAGACCTGCAGCCGCAGTGCCTGCGGATAATCGTGCTGCAGCTCGATGCGGATCTCGCCCCAGCGACCCAGCGCCAGGCTGCCGGGTACCTGCCGTAACAGGCGTGGTGACGGCAGGCGCCACAGCCGCGCGGCATCGAGCGAAGCCAGCAGCAACAGCGCCAGCAGCAGTCCCCAGCCAATCGAGTCGAGACTTTCCGGCAGTTCGAGGGCGAGGGCCTTGAGCGAGCCGAGCAGGATGCCGAGCCCGAGCAGCACGCCCAGCCAGGTCAGCAGCAGTCGTGACGGTTTCATCGCGGGTGCCTGCTCACAGGCGTGGTGCCGGGACCTGGTCGAGCAGTTGCCGCAGCACCTGTTCGACCGACAGGCCTTCTATGTCCAGTTCCGCAGCGATACGCACCCGGTGGCGCAAGACGGCCAGGGCACAGCCCTTCACATCGTCCGGGATCACGAACTCGCCACCGCGCAACAGGGCGCGGGCACGGGCGCCGCGCACCAGGGCGATCGAGGCGCGGGGGCCGGCGCCAAGGGTCAGGCCGGGCCAGCTGCGGGTGGCGCGGGCCAGGCGCACGGCATAGTCGAGGACCTGCCCGTCCAGCGGCAGGTCGCTGGCAATACGTTGCACGACCAGCACGTCCTTGGCCTGCAGCACGGTGCGCAGCGGCTGCACGTCGAGCATGTCGGCCCTGGTCGAGCGGGCGACCTGGCGGACCATCTCCAGTTCCTGCTCGGCATCGGGGTAGTCCATGCGCAGCTTGAGCATGAAACGGTCCAGTTCGGCCTCGGGCAACGGGTAGGTGCCTTCCTGTTCGATCGGGTTCTGCGTCGCCAGCACCATGAACGGCTGGGCGATGGGCAGTGCGCGTCCCTCCAGGGTGACCTGGCGCTCCTGCATGGCTTCGAGCAGCGCCGCCTGGGTTTTCGCCGGGGCCCGGTTGATCTCGTCCGCCAGCAGCAGGTTGGTGAACAGCGGCCCCTTGCGCAGCTTGAACTGTTCGGTCTGCAGGTCGTAGACCGCGTGGCCGGTGACGTCACTGGGCATCAGGTCCGGGGTGAACTGGATGCGCGCGAACTCGCCGCCGAAACAGCGGGCCAGTGCGCGCACCAGCAGGGTCTTGCCGAGTCCGGGAACGCCTTCGAGCAGGACGTGGCCACCTGCGATCAGCGCGGTGAGCACATCGTCGATCACCGCGTCCTGGCCGATCAGGGCCTTGCGCAGCTCATGGCGCACGGCCTGGACCAGTTGGCTGGCGCGGTGGCGCTGCTGCTGGGCATGGGCTTCGGCTTCGGCGTCGACCGGGGTCGACGGTTCCGTTGGATGTTCGCTCATAGGGCATTCCTGAGAGTTTGCAGGTGGGCGACCTGGCGGCTGAAGTCGGCGCTGGACAGCCGCTGTTTCGGCCGCGGGCGCAAGGCCTGGCTGATGGCGCTGGTGGGTTGGCGGGTCAGGCGGGCGAGCACCTGCCACTGGTCGGCGACGGCCAGTCGTTCGAAACCGGGGTGGCGCCTGCGGGCACGGCGCAGGATGTCCTGTTGCAGGATCCGCAGCAACGCCTGCTGGCCACTGCGGCGCAACAGGAAGTCGGCGCTGGCCCGCAGGTGTTCCTGCAATTGTCGACGAGCTTTCGGTGCCGGCGCCTGCAAGGGGCCATGACGCAGGCCGACATGCCACAGCCACAACGCAATCAGCGCGGCGAGGGCCGTCAGCGCCTGGGGGAAGTAGCGCAGCAGCAGGCTGAAGAGACTGTCGTGGGCGGTGTTGAACAGCAGGGTGACGGCACTGTCCTGAGCCAGGTACCAGAGCAGCCAGGCGTTGTCGTAGCGGCCGATGGCGGCGTTGGTCCAGAGGTCGGCGTCGGTCAGTACGGTGACCGAGCCCAGGCCGTAATTCATCTGCATCAGATGGGTGGAGGTGGCGCTGTTGGCCCAGGATTGCACCAGGTTCTTCGGATCGGACAGATGGAAGGCGGTGTCGAAGCTGAAGTAGGCGGGGGCTTCTTCATCCTCAAGGTACATGCGGGTCAGTTTCGGGTAGTACGGGTCTTCGGGTTCCGGTCCGTCGCCCTTGAGGTCCCGGCTCAGGGTCTGGCGCAGTTGCACACGGTCCAGCAGCAGGTCACCGCTGCGTCCCAGTTTCGGGTCCCACAGCGCTTGGGCGACGAACAGCAGGCGCCCGCCGGCCCGTGCCCAGTTGAGCAACTGGTCGGCCTGGCGTGGGGTCATGTCCGAGCGATCGCCCAGCAGCATCAGGGTGTGGTGGCGCGGCTCGAGGTCCGGCAGGATGCGCAGATCGTTGGCATGGCTGACCGCGAGACCCCGCTCGCGCAGAAAGCTTTCCGCGGCGAGATAGGGATAGGCGCGGGCCTCGGGCGAGGGGCCATGGTCGATGACCACCTCATGGGGTTCCACCCGGTGATAGAAGTACAGGCCCAGGCCCAGCAGCAGGCCGCCGATCAGTCCGGTGCCGAGCAACCAGGAGCGGCGATTCATGGGCGCACCTGCGGGCCGAACAGCGCGCGCCAGCCGTTGCACAACTGCTGTTGCAGGTGAGGCGGCGGCAGGTGGTGGCCGTAGGCGAGATTCTGCCAGTGGTCGGTGAGTTGCTGGCTGAAGGCCTGGAGTGCCGGTTGCTGCAGTTGCGCGACCCGTGCCAGGACCTGGCCCTCGGTGTCGGCGCTTTTCAGCGGCAGTTGGAAATCATGCAGCAGGCGGCTCAGCAGGCCGCGATAGAGCAGGCTCATGGCCTCGCGTGGCTGGCTGGGCCAGAGGGCTTCGGCGCTGGCGGCGATGTCCTCGGGCAGGCTGTCGACGCCCAGTTCGAGACCGAACAACTGCGCCGGGGCATCGCCCCGGGGTTTGGCCGGTGGCTTCGGGCGGCGGCTGACGAAGGTCTGCAGCCAGTCGCGGTAACGCCAGAGCAGCCAGGCGGTCAGGCCGAATACCGTGCCCCAGAGCAGCACCGACAGGCCATCGGCGAGTCGGCCGAAAGTGTGGCTGTCGAGCAGGCCAAGCAGGCTCTGCAGCCAGCCGGAAGCCGCCTTGGGGTGTGGTTCTTCGGGAGGTTGCGCCCATCGCCAGCGGGTGATGGTTTCCCGGTTCCTGAAGGGGGGCGCGTCCAGCAACCGGGTGATCGAGTCATGGGCCTGCTGACTGCTCAGCGGTTGTTGCAGCAGGCGCGGACTGTTCGGTGCTGGCGGTTCGGCGGCCAGGCTCGGGCTCGGACTGCCGATCAGCAGCAGGCCGCCGATCATCAGGCTGGCAATGGCCGGTGCCAGTCGCTGGCGCAGTTGGCGGAAGATCAGCTCGATGTCCCAGGCCTCCAGCACGGTGCGCCGGTTCAGGTAGAGGCTGAAGCCGCAGGCGACGTAGACCGGCTCCCAGGCAATCAGCACCAGTGCGTAGAACAGATTGGTCAGGTGCTCCAGCCACCACCAGTCGAATTGGGCGGCGAACACCACTTTCTGCCAGTCCCAGTCGAGTTCGACCTGGCGCGGCAGCAAGAGATAGAAGAGTGCCATGCAGCCGATCCACAGCACCGTTTCCAGATGCACGCCGATCAGCGTCAGCCAGTGGGCGCCACGGCTCGCCTGGGGCAGCAGGACGCGCAGGCGTTGCTGGCGGGCCTCGCCGCCGAGCCCTTCGAGCTGCTGCACGGGCAGGGTGAAGCTGCGGCTCATGCTCAGGCGGCGCCAGGTCAGGCTCGCCAGCAGTTGCGGCTTGAGCAGTCGGGGCCAGGCCTGCAGCGCCTGTTTCAAAGTCGGGGTGTCGCCGAACAGCGCCCTGGACAGGATGTGCAGCGGCAAGCGTTCGAAGGCCGGCTTGAGCCACCAGAACAGTAGTAGGGCAATCGACGGGTGTTCCCAGAACAGCAGGCTGAGCAGGGCGAAGACCGGCAGGGTGACGATCGCCCAACTGATCATCAGCAGGCCACGGTGTTGCCGTGCGAGCAGGATGCCCAGGTCCATGGCCTCCCAGGTGCTGCGCGGGCGGATCGCGACGCTGGCGTCAGTCAGGCGCATGGCGGTTCCGTCCGGCGCAGAGCAGATAGCCGCCGACCAGCAGCCACAGGCCGCCGCCCACCAGGTACTTCACCGTGTTCGTCGGCCGGGTCAGGGAGGACCAGTAGGCTTCGATGAAGGCCGCGATCAGCAGGAACAGGATGACCCCGGCAACCAGGCGGATACTGCTTTTCGCCGCCAGGCGCAGGGCTTCGCCGCGGGGCAGGCGGCCTGGCGCCAGCAGCGACCAGCCCAGTTGCAGCCCGGCAGCGCCGGCCAGGGCGATGGCGGTCAGCTCGAAGGCACCATGGCCGATGACGAAGGACCAGAAGGTCTGACCGAAACCGATCTGGGTCAGGTGGCCGGCCACTGCGCCGATCGTCAGGCCATTGAACAGCAGGAAGAACAGGCTGCCGAGGCCGAACAGCAGGCCGCCGGCGAAGGTCTGGAAGGCAATGCCGATGTTGTTCATGATGTAGTAGCCGAACATCGCCCAGTCCTCGCTGGAGGCCCGGGCGGCGGTGCGACCCAGTCGGCTGGCGTCGGGATCGTACATGCTCTGCATGTCGGCGACCTGCTGCGGGCTGACGACGCTGTAGACCAGGTCCGGGAACAGGTAGACCAGGACGCCGGTCAGCAGCAGGCTGCCGAAGAACAGCAGGCAGGCCGCCAGGACGAACGGCCATTGCTGGCGCACCAGTCGAGGAAAATCGGCAAGGACGAAGCCCAGCAACTGGCCGCCCAGGCGGCTGCGATGCCGGTAGAGTTGCTGGTGCCCGCGCAGGGCCAGTTGCTGCAGCGGGTCGACCAGGTGACTGCTGTAGCCGCGTTCCCGGGCCAGGGCCAGTTGATGGCACAGCCGCCGATAGGCTGCGGGAAACGCCGTGCTCGCATCGGCCTTGGCCTTGGCCTTGCCGCGCTCGAGTTGCTCGAGCAGTTCGCCGAAACGTTGCCACTCCGGCTGGTGGCGGCTTTCGAACAGACCCTGTTTCATGTCGGCCCCAACAGGCCGCAGGCAATGCCGTTCAGCTCGCTCACCGCCAGCGACGGTGGCACCCGCAGTACCGGTGCCAGCAGGCTGGCCAGTTCCTCGACCCGCTCGGCGGACAGTTCGCCCTGGCGCTCGGCAAAGCTCAGCAGGGCCCGCTGCTCGTGCAGGCGCAGGGCGAATGCCGCGGTACGTGGCATGGCATCAGGCAGGCTGGGGCGTTTCAACGCCTGTTCGCGGTAGATCACCAGGGTGCCGCCGGCCAGGTCACCGAGGCGCTTGAACGCCGGATGCTGCAGGCAACTGAGTGCGCCCAGGCAGTAGCCGAACGGCAGCATGTCGACGAAGCGCAGCAGGTTGCGGGTCAGCGAGGCGGACCAGCCGATCGGCGTACCGTCGTCGTGCACCACCCTCAACCCCATCAGCTGCTTGCCGGGCGAACGGCCCTGGTTGAGCACTTCGAACAGCACCATGTACCACCAACTGACCAGGAACAGCAGGATCGAGCCGAGTCCGGCGCCCAGCTTGTCCAGCAGCGCCAGGACCGACAGCAGCACCCCGAGGATCACGCCACGTACGCCCAGGTCGATGGCGAAGGCGACCGCCCGCACCGGCAGGCCGGCCGGGCGCAGGGGCAGGTCGATACCCTCCGGGGTTTCGACCTGGTGACGGGTGTCCAGTGGCGTTGGCAGCAGTGCATTCCTTGTCAGGCGTGAAGTCTGGCACATGATCGGCATGTGGGCCGATCCTAGCCAGCGCTGGCGGGCTGCGCAACTGAACTCTTGCTGCGTGGCCCTGCAATCGCTTGTATGGATAAGTTGTGCCGTGCGTCTGGCCCAGCGGACGGTCGAGCGCCTAGACTGCTGCAGTCTTTTGTTCAGGAAGCCGCCGTGACCTCCATCTTCTGGTACGACTACGAAACCACCGGGATCAATCCGCGCAACGATCGCGCCCTGCAGGTGGCAGGCATCCGTACCGATGCCGAGCTCAACGAGATCGATGAACCGGTCAACCTCTATTGCCGGCCCAGCGAGGACATCCTGCCTCATCCGGCGGCCTGCCTGATTACCGGTATCACCCCGGGCCTGCTGGCCAGCCAGGGCCTGGACGAGGCCGATTTCATGACACGGGTGCACGCCCAACTGGCGCGGCCGGGGACCTGCGGCGCCGGCTACAACACCCTGCGTTTCGACGATGAGGTGACCCGCTACAGCCTGTATCGGAATTTCTTCGATCCTTATGCCCGCGAATGGCAGGGGGGCAACAGCCGCTGGGATCTGATCGACGTGGTGCGTACCGCCTATGCGCTGCGTCCGGAGGGGATCGTCTGGCCGCAGGAGGACGGGCGGGTGACCCTCAGGCTGGAGCGGCTGACCGCGGCCAACGGCATCGACCATGGTCATGCCCACGAGGCCCTCTCCGATGTGCGGGCGACCATCGCCCTGGCCCGGCTGATCCGGGAAAGGCAGCCGCGGCTGTATGACTGGCTGTTCCAGTTGCGCAGCAAGCAGCGTGTGCTCGATCAGATTCGCCTGTTGCAGCCCATGGTGCATATCTCCGGGCGTTTTTCCGCCGCCCGCAGCTACCTGGGTGTGGTTCTGCCGCTGGCCTGGCATCCACGCAACCGCAACGCATTGATCGTCTGTGACCTGCATGAGGATCCGCAGCCGCTGCTGGACCTCGATGCCGAGTCGTTGCGTCGACATCTTTATACCCGCCGCGAGGACATGGCCGAGGGGCAATTGCCGGTACCGCTCAAGTTGATTCATGTCAATCGCTGCCCGGTAGTGGCGCCGATGAATGTTTTGCGCGAGCCGGACCGGCAGCGCCTGCAACTGGATATGGCGCTTTATGAATCCCGGAGCCTGCGACTGAATGCCGCACAGGAAGTTTGGAGGGATAAAGTCCAGGCGATTTACGCGGCCGAGGATTTCACGCCCAGCGAGGACCCGGAGCAGCAGTTATACGACGGTTTTCTCGGTGACCGGGATCGTCGTTTATGTGAACAAGTCCGCAATTCCGGGCCCGAGCAACTGGCTCGCGATCAGTGGCCTTTCGATGATGAGCGCTTGCCTGAATTACTTTTCCGTTATCGCGCGCGCAACTTTCCCGGGAGCTTGAGTGAAGAAGAGCAACAGCGCTGGCAGAGGTTTTGCCGAGAGCGCCTGAGTGACGCCAGCCGGGGCGCGCCGAATACCCTGGGGCAATTTCGGCAGGCACTCGCCAGCAGTTTTTCCAATGCCACGGCGGAGCAGGCAAAAGTGCTCGACGAATGGCAGCATCATGCACAGTATTTGTGCGCTCGTTTTAACATCTCACTGGACTGAACAGGCCGGCAGGGGAAAACGAGTCAATAAAAAAACGCCAGCAAGCTGGCGTTTTTCTGACGGAGCGCGAGGCTCTACGACGGGTCTTTCGCTTAGCCCAGCAGAGTGGCCCAGCTTTCAACCACGTCACCACCCCACTTGGCTTTCCACTCTTTCAGAGTCTTGTGGTTGCCACCTTTGGTTTCGATGACTTCGCCGTTGTGCGGGTTCTTGTACTGCTTGACCTTGCGCGCACGCTTGGTACCGGTAGTTTTGACCGCGCCGCCACGTGGGGCTTTTTCCTTGGCGTGTGGGTCGAGGATCAGTTGGCAGTCGCGCAGCGACTTGCCGTACTTGGCCAGCAGGGCGCGCAGTTGCTCTTCGAACTCCATTTCCTTTTTCAGGGCGCCGTCTTTTTCCATCGCAGCCATCTGCGCTTGCAGTTCTTTGATAGCTTCTTCAGTGGCGCGATATTTGTTGATCAGGGACATGAGGACTACCTTATGTGATTCGTGTATGACAGGGACAGTGCTGTAATAGTAGTCAGACAATTTGCCTAAGTAAACAAGTAAGAGAATGTTTGTTGCATTTGATACTTTAAACTTTGTCGATTGCCGATGTGTGCCAGTTAGATGTTGTGCCCGGCTCCCCTGAAAATAGTCTGGCGCGTGGGAGGGCTGAACTATCGGAATTGCCACGGGGCCTGTAGCTGTATGCATCCGGTGAGGCCCGGCCGGCGTGCTCTTGCAAGGAATACTGCAGTTTTGCCGCGCAATCGCTAGAATGGCCGCCTTTGCGAAGTTCTGGAGTTTCCCCCTCATGCGCACTTTCCGGCTGGTGATCGCTTGCCCCGACCGCGTTGGCATCGTTGCCAAAGTCAGTAATTTCCTGGCGTCCTACAACGGCTGGATCACCGAAGCGAGCCATCATTCCGATAATCAGAGCGGCTGGTTCTTCATGCGTCACGAAATTCGTGCCGACAGCCTGCCGTTCGGCCTGGAGGCTTTCCGCGAGGCGTTTGCGCCGATCGCCGAAGAGTTTTCCATGACCTGGCGTATCACCGACACCGAGCAGAAGAAACGCGTGGTGCTGATGGCCAGCCGCGAGTCCCACTGCTTGGCCGACCTGCTGCACCGCTGGCACAGCGACGAGCTGGACTGCGATATCGCCTGCGTGATCTCCAACCACGACGACCTGCGCAGCATGGTCGAATGGCACGGTATCCCCTACTATCACGTGCCGGTGAATCCGCAGGACAAGGCGCCGGCGTTCGCCGAAGTCTCGCGCCTGGTCAAGCACCATGAAGCCGATGTGGTGGTGTTGGCGCGCTACATGCAGATCCTGCCGCCGCAGTTGTGCCAGGAGTATGCTCACCAGGTGATCAACATCCACCACAGCTTCCTGCCGTCGTTCGTCGGTGCCAAGCCGTACCACCAGGCCTCGATGCGTGGGGTGAAGCTGATCGGCGCGACCTGCCACTACGTGACCGAAGAACTGGACGCCGGTCCGATCATCGAGCAGGACGTGGTTCGGGTCAGCCACAGTGATAGTATCGAAGACATGGTGCGTTTCGGCCGCGATGTCGAGAAAATGGTGCTGGCCCGTGGCCTGCGTTACCACCTGGAAGACCGTGTGCTGGTGCACGGCAACAAGACCGTGGTGTTCTGATAGCCGTTTGATAGCCCGCTGGCGGGCCTGGAGGTTTGATCATGGGCGACCCACTCGACAAGGCCACCTCCAAGGCACCGCCGACCCTCGGTGAAGGCTGCCTCAGCCGTTACGACCCCGAGGCCATGAGCAGCGAGGACGGCACCGAGTTTCCCGGTGCCGCCGAACTCTGGCGGCAGATGCAGGAAGCTCCTGCAACCGACAAGCCCGCATCCTGAGCCCAGGCCTGTTCCCTTTCCGATATCCCCCCTACCGAGCCCGATGCTGAGTTCAGGATTCCAGTGCCCAGGCATGCGATGGAAGGTTGCGTGCGCCGAGCCGGATTGAGCCTAAGCTGATAAGGCCTCTGCTCCCCAGGGGACGTGCGGTTCGTGCTGTCGAGCGGTTGCGGATCGATCCCCTCGTTTTCAGTTGGGCAGGCTCAAGAATCGATTGGGGGAGATGACATGAATGATGCTTCGCAGCTTGTGTTCGGCGCCGGCCCCGATGGTCTCGCCGTCGGCCAGGCCTTGCGCCTGGGCAATCGCCACGGCCTGATCGCCGGTGCGACCGGAACCGGCAAGACCGTCACCCTGCAGCGCCTCGCGGAGGCGTTCAGCGAGGCTGGCGTTGCGGTGTTCGCAGCGGATATCAAGGGCGATCTCTGTGGTCTCGGGGCTGCGGGCAACCCCCAGGGCAAGATTGCCGAACGGATCGCCGGCATGCCCTGGCTCGACTATAAGGCTGGGGGTTACCCACTGACCTTGTGGGATATCCACGGGCAGTCCGGTCATCCGTTGCGTACAACCCTGAGCGAGATGGGGCCTTTGCTGATCGGTGCCTTGCTGGAACTGACGGACAGCCAGCAGTCGGCATTGTACGCCGCCTTCAAGGTGGCCGATCGCGAAGGCTTGCTGTTGCTGGACCTGAAGGACCTCAAGGCCCTGCTCAATCATCTCAAGGAGCACCCGCAACTGCTGGGTGAGGACGCAGCCCTGATGACCACCGGCTCCAGCCAGGCGTTGCTGCGGCGCCTGGCCACCCTGGAGCAGCAGGGCGCCGAGGCCTTGTTCGGCGAGCCGGCCTTGCAACTGGAGGATATCCTGCAGCCGGACGGCGACGGTCGTGGGCGGATTCATCTGCTCGATGCCAGCCGTCTGGTGCATGAAGCCCCCAAGGTCTATGCGACCTTCCTGTTGTGGCTGCTGGCGGAATTGTTCGAGCAGTTGCCCGAGCGTGGCGATGCCGACAAGCCGCTGCTGGCACTGTTCTTCGACGAAGCGCACCTGCTGTTCGCCGGAACCCCCAAAGCCCTGCAGGACCGCCTGGAGCAGGTTGTCCGGCTGATTCGCTCGAAGGGGGTCGGGGTATTCTTCGTCACCCAGTCGCCGGGTGATCTGCCCGACAGCATCCTGGCGCAGTTGGGTTTGCGTATCCAGCATGGCTTGCGTGCCTTCACCGCGCGGGAACAGAAGTCGTTGCGGGCCGTCGCCGAGGGCTTTCGTCCCAATCCGGCGTTCGATGCCTTGTCGGTGCTGACGGAACTGGGGATCGGCGAAGCGCTGGTGGGAACCTTGCAGGACAAGGGCACGCCGGCCATGGTCGAGCGTGTCTTGATCGCGCCGCCACAGTCGCGGATAGGCCCGTTGAACGGGGCCGAGCGAGCGGCGCTGATCGCCGGCTCGCCACTGCTCGGTCGATATGACCGGCCCATCGATCGTGAGTCGGCCTATGAAATCCTCCTGGCTCGCAACACGCCGGGGGCGGAGCCTGCGTCTCCCGTTGAAAAGCCGGCTGGCGAAGACCCGAGCCTGGCGGACAAGGCGGGCGAGTTTCTCGGGTCCGTGGCCGGGCAGGCGCTCAAGTCCGCCGTGCGCCAGGCCGCCAATCAGTTGGGGCGACAACTGGTGCGCGGCTTGATGGGCTCGCTGCTCGGCGGCAGCAAGCGGCGCTGACGACTCAGGCCTTGGGGCGGGCGTGGCTGGCCAGGCGTTCGAGGGCGGCGCGCAGTTTCGGGTCGCTGATGCCCTCGGCCGTCTCCTGGATGGTTTGCGCCGCGTTGGCGGAGAGGTCCAGGGTGTGACCGGCGGCGCCCTGCTGGACGGTCGGTGGTTGCACCTTGAACAGGATACGGATCAGCCCGCTGAACACGTCGAAGGCCTGCAACTGCCGTTGCAGACGCTTCTGCTGGTAGCGCAGGCGGGTCGCCCAGTGCCCGTCGGTGACGATCAGCAACAGGGTGCCTTCACGCCACGACGCCACGTGACAGTGCTCGCGGGCAGCCGGCTGCAACTGGGTTTCCACCAGTCGCTGCAGGTGTGCGAGGCGCTGGGCGTGGCCGAAAATCGCCTTCAGCGGCTTGGCTTCGCGAAGCAGGACGGCGGGCGCCCGGGCCGGGAGAGGGCGAAATGCCATGATTTGGACACCTTAGGTAACAGAGCCGCCATGGTAGCAGAAACCGCCTGCACAGCCGGTCCCCATTGATGCGGGCCGGCTTTGCCCCTAAAGTCTGCACCCAAGTTCCGGGCTTGATGGCTTGAAGTTCGGGAAAAAGACCCTATTTTAGAGTGGCCCCGTAAAAGCGCTGTGCCAGTATCGTGGAATAACGCCACTTTTCTCACCACCGTTTCCGGGTAGAATACTCGTTCGCATGCGGCCATGAGGGCTGCTCGGGCGACTCTTGGGGCCGCCCTCCATCCCTATGTGTGGAAGAACCTGCCGATATGTTTGCGCCTTTGTTAAAGAAACTTTTTGGAAGCAAGAACGAGCGTGAAGTCAAACGCATGCTCAAGACGGTACAGATCGTCAATGCCTTCGAAGAGCAAATGGTGGCCCTTTCGGACGAGCAGTTGCGCGCCAAGACCGGAGAGTTCAAGGCCCGCATAGCCCAAGGTGAAACCCTCGACAAGATCCTGCCGGAGGCTTTCGCCGTTGCCCGTGAGGCCGGCAAGCGTGTCATGGGCATGCGCCACTTCGACGTGCAGTTGATCGGCGGCATGACCTTGCACGAAGGCAAGATCGCGGAAATGCGTACCGGTGAGGGTAAAACCCTGGTGGCAACCCTGGGTGTTTACCTCAACGCACTGTCCGGCAAGGGCGTGCACGTGGTAACGGTGAACGACTACCTGGCTCGCCGCGACGCCAACTGGATGCGTCCACTGTATGAATTCCTCGGTCTGACGGTGGGGGTGGTCACCCCGTTCCAGCCGCCGGAAGAGAAGCGTGCCGCCTACGCCGCCGACATCACCTACGGCACCAACAACGAATTCGGTTTCGACTACCTGCGCGACAACATGGCGTTCAGCATGGAAGAGAAGTTCCAGCGCGAGCTGAACTTCGCCGTGATCGACGAAGTCGACTCCATCCTGATCGACGAAGCCCGTACCCCGCTGATCATTTCCGGCCAGGCCGAAGACAGCTCGCGGTTGTACACCGAGATCAACAAGCTGATCCCGCGACTGACCCAGCACGTCGAGGAAGTCGAGGGCGTGGTGACCCAGGAAGGTCATTTCACCATCGACGAGAAGACCCGCCAGGTCGAACTGAACGAGGCCGGTCACCAGTACATCGAGGAAATGCTCACCCAGGTCGGCCTGCTGGCCGAGGGCGAGAGCCTGTACTCGGCGCACAACCTGGGCCTGTTGACCCACGTCTATGCCGGCCTGCGTGCGCACAAGCTGTTCCACCGCAACGTCGAGTACATCGTGCAGGATGGCCAGGTGGTCCTGGTCGACGAGCACACCGGTCGTACCATGCCGGGCCGCCGCCTGTCCGAGGGCCTGCACCAGGCCATCGAAGCGAAGGAAAACCTGAACATCCAGGCCGAAAGCCAGACCCTGGCTTCGACCACCTTCCAGAACTACTTCCGTCTCTATACCAAGCTGTCCGGCATGACCGGTACCGCCGACACCGAAGCGTTCGAGTTCCATCAGATCTACGGTCTGTCGGTGATGGTGATCCCGCCGAACAAGCCGCTGGCGCGCAAGGACTACAACGACCTGGTGTTCCTGACCGCCGAAGAGAAGTACGCGGCGATCATTGCCGACATCGAGGAGTCCCTCAAGCAGGGCCGTCCGGTGCTGGTGGGTACCGCGACCATCGAGACCTCCGAGCACATGTCCAACCTGCTCAAGCAGAAGGGCATCGAGCACAAGGTCCTGAACGCCAAGTTCCACGAGAAGGAAGCGGAAATCATTGCCCAGGCCGGTCGTCCGGGCGCGCTGACCATCGCCACCAACATGGCCGGTCGTGGTACCGACATCCTGTTGGGCGGCAACTGGGAAGTCGAAGTCGCCTCCCTGGAGAGCCCGACACCGGAGCAGATCGCGCAGATCAAGGCTGATTGGCAGAAGCGCCACCAGCAGGTGCTCGAGGCGGGTGGCCTGCAGGTGATCGCTTCCGAGCGTCACGAATCGCGGCGTATCGACAACCAGTTGCGCGGTCGTGCCGGTCGCCAGGGCGACGCCGGTTCCAGCCGCTTCTACCTGTCCCTGGAAGACAGCCTGATGCGTATCTTCGCCTCCGATCGGGTGAAGAACTTCATGAAGGCCCTGGGCATGCAGCCGGGCGAGGCGATCGAGCACCGCATGGTGACCAACGCGATCGAGAAGGCCCAGCGCAAGGTCGAAGGCCGCAACTTCGATATCCGCAAGCAACTGCTCGAGTTCGACGACGTCAACAACGAACAGCGTAAAGTGATCTATCACATGCGTAACACGTTGCTGGCTGCCGACAATATCGGCGAAACCATCGCCGACTTCCGTCAGGACGTGCTCAACGCCACCGTCAGCGCCCATATTCCTCCACAGTCGCTGCCCGAGCAGTGGGATGTGGCGGGCCTGGAGTCGGCCATCGAGAGCGATTTCGGCGTGAAGCTGCCGATCCAGCAATGGCTCGACGAAGACGATCACCTGTACGAGGAAACCCTGCGCGAGAAGCTGCTCAACGAGTTGCTGGCGGCGTACAACGAGAAGGAAGATCAGGCCGGCGCCGAAGCCCTGCGCACCTTCGAGAAGCAGATCGTGCTGCGTGTGCTGGACGACCTGTGGAAAGACCACCTGTCGACCATGGACCACCTGCGTCACGGTATCCACCTGCGCGGTTATGCGCAGAAGAACCCGAAGCAGGAGTACAAGCGCGAGTCGTTCACCCTGTTCTCCGAACTGCTGGACTCGATCAAGCGCGACTCGATCCGCGTGCTCTCCCACGTTCAGGTGCGCCGCGAAGATCCGGCCGAAGAGGAAGCCCGCCTGCGTCGCGAAGCCGAGGCACTGGCCCAGCGCATGCAGTTCCAGCACGCCGAGGCGCCTGGCCTGGAAGCGTCGGAAGCCGAGCAGCAGGGTGAAGAGGTCGATGTCGCCCTGGCCACCGCACCGGTACGCAACGAACAGAAACTGGGCCGCAACGAACTGTGCTACTGCGGTTCGGGCAAGAAGTACAAACACTGTCACGGCCAGATCAACTAAGGTTTCTGCCGGACACTGAAACACCCGCGCCGCGACCGGCATCAGCCGTCGCGGCGTTTTTCCATTTGAAACACTGTCCGTTGTGGCGACAGTGCATATCACCTTGAGAGGAGCGCATTCATGGCTGTTGGTCTTGGTCCTTTGCCAACGTTGCACCCGGTCGCCGGTTTTGAACTCGGTATCGCCTCGGCCGGAATCAAGCGCCCCGGGCGCAAGGACGTGGTCGTGATGCGTTGTGCCGAAGGTTCCACGGTGGCTGGCGTGTTCACCCTCAATGCCTTCTGCGCGGCGCCGGTGATCCTGGCCAAGCAGCGCGTGCAGGGCACGGTACGTTACCTGCTGACCAACACCGGCAACGCCAATGCTGGCACCGGTGAGCCCGGCCTGGCCGCTGCCGCGCGCACCTGTGCCAAGCTGGCCGAACTGGCGGGTGTCGATGCCGAGGCCGTGCTGCCGTACTCCACCGGGGTGATTGGCGAGCCGCTGCCGGTCGAGAAGATCGAGGGTGCCTTGCAGGCGGCCCTGGACGACCTGTCCGTGGACAACTGGGCCGCTGCCGCCACCGGCATCATGACCACCGATACTCTGCCCAAGGGCGCCAGCCGCCAGTTCCAGTATGACGGCGTGACCGTCACCGTGACCGGCATCAGCAAGGGCGCCGGGATGATTCGCCCGAACATGGCGACCATGCTCGGCTACATCGCCACCGATGCCAAGGTTTCCCGCGAAGTCCTGCAGAACCTGATGCTCGACGGCGCCAACAAGTCGTTCAACCGCATCACCATCGATGGCGACACCTCGACCAACGACTGCTGCATGCTCATCGCCACCGGTCAGGCCAACCTGCCGGAAATCACCGAAGCCAGCGGCCCGCTGTTCGCCGCGCTGAAACAGGCGGTGTTCGAAGTCTGCATGGAAGTGGCCCAGGCCATCGTTCGCGATGGTGAAGGTGCAACCAAGTTCGTCACTGTCGAAGTCAACGGTGGCGGCACCCACCAGGAATGCCTGGATGTCGGTTACACCGTGGCTCACTCGCCACTGATCAAGACCGCGCTGTTCGCTTCCGACCCGAACTGGGGTCGTATCCTGGCGGCGGTAGGGCGTGCCGGCGTACCGAACCTGGACGTGAGCAAGATCGACGTGTTCCTGGGCGAAGTGTGCATTGCCAGCCGTGGCGCCCGTGCCGCGACCTACACCGAGGAGCAGGGGGCGGCGGTTATGTCCCGTGAAGAAATCACCATCCGCATCGAGTTGGGCCGCGGTGACTGCAGCGAAACCATCTGGACCACCGATCTGTCCCACGAATACGTGAAGATCAACGCGGAATACCGTACGTAAGTACCCGCGTCCCTGTGGGAGTCATCGCGAATGGCTCCCACGGCTTGCCGGACGAGGCTGTTCAGCTTCGGTGGATGGCAGATTTATAGGAGCTTTCAGCGTGAAACGCGTACATGTGGCTGCGGCCGTTATTCGAGGCAACGATGGGCGGATCCTGATCGCCCGGCGTGCCGACTCCCAGCACCAGGGTGGCCTGTGGGAATTCCCCGGCGGCAAGGTCGAGGAGGGCGAGGCGGTCCAGGTGGCACTGGCCCGCGAGCTGCAGGAAGAACTGGGCATCGTGGTGACCGAAGCCCGCCCGCTGATCAAGGTGCAGCACGATTATCCGGATAAGCAGGTGTTGCTGGATGTCTGGGAGGTTTCGGCCTTCACCGGCGAGCCTCACGGTGCCGAGGGCCAGCCACTGGCCTGGGTGACGGCGCGGGAATTGCCGAACTACGAGTTCCCGGCGGCCAACCAGCCGATCGTCGCCGCTGCCCGTTTGCCGGGCGAATACCTGATCACCCCGGATGGCCTGGAGACTGCGCAACTGTTGCAGGGCATCCAGAAGGCGATTGCCGGCGGCATCAGGCTGGTCCAGTTGCGTGCACCGAATGGTTTCGATCCCAAGTACCGCGATCTGGCGGTCGATGCGGTCGGGCTGTGTGCCGGCAAGGCGCAACTGATGCTCAAGGGGCCGTTCGAATGGCTGGGGGATTTCCCTTCGGCCGGTTGGCATATCACCTCCGCACAACTGCGCAAGTACGCGGCTGCCGGACGTCCGCTGCCCAGGGAGCGCTGGCTGGCGGCGTCCTGCCATGATGCCGAGGAGTTGGCATTGGCCGAGCAGATGGGCGTGGATTTCGTTACCTTGTCGCCGGTGCAGCCAACTCGGACCCACCCGGATGCGCAACCTCTGGGTTGGGAGCGGGTCGGACAACTGATCGCCGGTTTCAACAGGCCGGTTTATCTGCTGGGTGGGGTTGGCCCTGGTGATTTGTCGCGTGCCTGGGAAAGCGGTGCCCAGGGTGTGGCCGGCATTCGGGCGTTCTGGCCGGAATGATGGCCTGAAGACACAAGCCGGATTTATCCGCGGATGGCCCTCAGGCCATGCTCCAGCAGCACCGGCGCATTCGCGGATAAATCCGGCTTCCACCGTTATCCCGCTTTCACAGGAAGATCGGGAGGGGATTGTCAGTGGGAAACCGGCTTCTTGGCCGCTTCCCACAGGACCTCGGCAATCTTCTCGCGTCGGGCAATCAGCCTGGCGGTGACGAAAAACAGATCCGACAGTCGATTGATGTAGGCCATGCCCACGCCGCCCAGTGGTTCCAGGGCATTGAGCTCCTGGCAGCGGCGTTCGGCACTGCGTGCCAGGCTGCGGCAGACGTGGGCCTGGGCAATCAGCATCGACCCGCCTGGCAGGATGAAATTCTCCAGGGGGCCGAGTTCTTCGTTCCAGCGGTCGATAACGGCTTCCAACCGTTCGATTTCGCTCTTGTCCAGCGCCTGGTACTCCGGCATGGCCAACTCGCCGCCGAGGTCGAACAGCCGATGCTGGCAAGGCGCAAGCACCTCGATCACTTCCTCCAGTTCCGGGTGGATCACCACCAGTTCCGCCAGCCCCGCCAGGAGCAGCCCAAGCTGGCTGTTGAGGCTGTCGACCTCGCCGATGGCCTCGATCCGTGGATGGTTCTTGGGCACGCGACGACCGTCGCCCAGCCCGGTTTCGCCGGTGTCACCGGTCCTTGTGTAAATCTTCGACAGGCGAAAACCCATGGTTACAACTCCGTTTTATTGAGTTCGGGAAGCAGGGCCTGGTTGCTGGCCAGCGGCAGGCGCAGGGTGAAGCAGGTGCCCTGGCCGGGAGTCGACTGCACTTCCATCTGGCCCTTGTGGTTGTTGGTGATGATGAAATAGGAAACCGACAGCCCGAGGCCGGTGCCCTGGCCGATCTCCTTGGTGGTGAAGAACGGTTCGAAGGTGCGCTTGCGGATGCTTTCGGGCATGCCGATGCCATTGTCTTCGACCTGGATTTCCGCCCAGGGCGGATTCAGCCGGGTGCGCAGGGTGATGCGCCCCGGTTCGCGGTCGTCGTCACGCTGGTGGATGGCCTGGGCGGCATTCTTCAGCAGGTTCAGCAGCACCTGCTCCAGTTCGTTGGCGGTACCGGGCACCGGCCCGAGCAGCGGATCGAACTGGCGGATGATGGCCTGGCCCTTGAAGTCGAAGCCGATGGCCAGGTCGAAATCGTTACCGGCAATCTCCACCGCCTGGTCGATCAGCGCCGGCAGGTCGCAAGGCGCCATTTCCCGCTTGCTGCGCCGGCTGAAGCTGAGCATGTGGGTGACGATCTTCGCCGCCCGTGCCCCGGCCTGCTGGATGCCGTCGAGCAACTGCGGCACTTCGCGGCTGGTGAGGTACTGGTTGACGGTGCCCAGGTCGATACCGGCCTGTTCGGCGTATTCGAGGTTTTTCGGCAAATCCGAGGACAGGCGCCGACGGATGTTCTGCACGTTGTGCAGGATCGCTCCCAGCGGGTTGTTGATCTCGTGGGCCATGCCGGCGGCCAGCCCACCGACCGAGAGCATTTTCTCCGACTGCACCATCATCTCTTCCAGGGACAGGCGCTGGGTGATGTCGTCGATCCGGATCACCACGCCGCGGCCGGCACCCCCCATCAGCGGGTAGAAGGTCAGCGCATAGTGGCGGGCTTCGTCGTCCTTGATCCAGGTGACCCGCTCGATCTTCGCCACGGTGTGCTGCTCGACGGTGTCCTTGAGTTGCGGGAGGAAGGGCTTGAGCGGTTCGAAGGCGAGGAAGATCGGCTGGTTCAGCGCTTCGTCCAGGCGGGTCCCGGAAAGCGCGCTGGCCTCCTGGTTCCACTGGGTGACGTACAGCTGTTCGTCGAGGGCGATCAGCGCCGAGGGCATGGAGTCGATGATGCTGTTGAGGTAGTTCTGAAAGCCCGTGAGTTTCTTCTCGATCTTGCTGCGGACCTGGACTTCGAGTTCGAGCTTGCGGTTGGTATGGCGGGTTTCTTCGGCCAGCCCCTGGGCCTGGTCGTAGGCCGCCTGGGACTCGTCGCGGGCGCGCTTGAGCTGCTGCTCGCGGGCTTCGATGCGCGAGAGCATGGTGTTGAAGGCTTCGGCCAGGCTGCCGATCTCGTCGTGGTTGCCCCGTGATGCGCGCAGCGAATAGTTTTCCTCACGGGTGACCTGGCGCGACAGCTCCTCCAGTTCATGGATGGGGCGGGTGATCAGTCGCTTGATCTGCCGGGCGATGATCAGCCACAGCAGCACGCTGAAGATCAGGATGCCGAGGCTGGCGGTCAGGGTCCCGGTGTAGAAGGCCACCGGCAGTTCGCTGCTGGCCACCAGCAGCAGGTGCCCGGGCGCTTGCCCGGGACGGGGCATGTCGATGACCTGGTTGCTGCGAAACTCGGTCAGGCGCCAGGCCTCGACGTGCCGATAGCGTTCCGGCAATTTCAGGCGGTCGCTGTGTTGCAGCTGGGCCAGCCGCTCGCCCTTGCCGTCATAGATGGCGGCGGCCCGCAGGGGTGAATAGGTGTTGAGTTCCTTGAGCAGGGCTTCGGCGTTGTCCGGGGATTCCAGGGCCCGGCTGGCGAGGCTCGGGTTCGATACCAGCCGGCCAATGGTCTGCAGCGCCTGGGGGGCCATGCTTTCCTGGGAGATCCAGTAGGCGGCGCTGATGAAGGTCAGGTTGGCGACCAGCAGTACGGTGATCAGCAGTACCAGCAGCGCGGCGAGGAGTTTCTGACCGACCGGGAGGTTTTCTAGGCGCTGGCGCAGGGGCATCACGGGTCCTGTCTGGCAAGGGTAAGGAAGCGGCGGGCCTTGATCGGGCCTGACCGTCACTGAGTGTATCAAACCGTCGATTTTTGCCGCGGCTTTTGCAAAGGCGCGGATTGAACGCTTCGCAGCGATATGAGGGTAGCCCGACTGTCGATCAGTCGCTTGGCAAGCCGTGGCTGGCCAGGTGCATGGTCAGCCGCTCGTGCAGTTGTTCCAGGTGCGGCAGGCTCATCTGGTGGCGTGCCGCCGCCGCGCAGGCATAACCCAGCAGGTAGCTGATTTCGGTACGCCGACCGTGGGCGACATCCTGGTACATGGAGGAGTAGTTCGCGGCCGTGGCCTGTATCACTCGCTGCACTTCAGCGTGCAGGTCCTCGGCGGCCGCTGGCTGGCCGCAGCACTCCAGCAGTTCCGTCAGTTCGGCGCAGAGGGTGGCCACTTCGCAATGATGCTCGAGCAGGCCACCGTTGCGGCAGCCGTAGAGCACCGTCAACGGGTTGATGGCGCAGTTCAGCGCCAGCTTGCGCCACAGCCGGGTCAGGATCCGGGTGTTCCATTCGTGGGGAATGCCCGCCCGGGTCAGGTCTTCCAGCCACAGGGGCGGCTCGGGGTGGGCCGCATCGCCGAGCCAGGTGAAGCCATGGCCGGCGAACACCACCCGCCAGTCTTCCTCGCGAAACGCGCCTTCGGTGCTGGAGGCGAAGAGGCAACGGACGCCCGGAGCCAGCGCCGCCACCGCATCCTGGCTGCCGAGACCGTTCTGCAGCAGGATCAGCTCGGCATTGTCGCTCAGGCGCGGGAGCAGCCGGGCCACCGCGGCTGGCGCGTCGTAGGCCTTGCAGGCGACCAGCAGGCGGGTGATGGGTTCGTTGGCGTCGCCGGTCTCGGCGGGAATGGCGAACGACTGTGCCTGGCCCTGTTCCACTAGGGTCAGGCCGCCGCTGGCCTCGTAGGCTGCCAGACGGGCCGGGTCGCGCAGGATCAGCCTGACCGGCAGCCCCGCCCGTGCCAGGCGTGCGGCCCACAGGCTGCCCAGGCTGCCGGCACCGAGGACATGCCAGGGGCTGCCCATCAGTCGCGGGCCGGCAGGCGCTTGGCGCTGACTACGCCGTCGGCATAGGACTGCGCCAGCAGTTGCGCGGCTTCATCGAACAGGGTCTGCTGGTCCAGGGGCAGGCACTTGCTGTCCAGGCCCACCAGGCTGATGCCGGCCTTCAGCTCGACCGGCCCCTCGTTGGTCATGAACGGCTTGAGATTCAGGCCGTCATACAGGCGCTTGAAGCTGCTCGGGGCGCAATCGCGCAGGTCGGGCGGCATGGTCATGAGCACGAAATGCTGGTCATCCAGGCGTGCCAGCACATCCAGCGGCCGCACCAGCTGCTGCAGGCGGCGGGCGATGCCTTGCAGCAGCTCGTCGTAGAAGTCGATGCCATACTCGCGCTGCAGCTCGCCCGCCTGCTGGACACCGATCAGCAGGTAACAGATGGCACCGCCACGGGCCTGCACCTGGCGCAGGCTGTCGGTCAGCTTCTGGCGCAGGTAGCGGGAGTTGCCCAGGCCCGTCAGGGAGTCGACGAGGTTGCGCTGTTCGAGGCTGGCAATGTTCTGGCGCAGCAGGCGGTTTTCCTGGCGCAGGCGCTGCAGGGTGCTGCACTGGCGATCGGCAGCCAGTACGCGGGTCAACAACAGGCGCTCGATATCTTCCGGGGCGATCAGGTCGTCGATGTCGTTGGGCGAAGCATCATCGAGCAGAGCGAGCGGCGCTTGCGAACTGATCAGCAACACATAGGTGTAGTGATCGTTCATCTCGTCGCGCTGCCTGACCTTTTCCGCCAGCTTCAGCCCGGACTCGCCGGCGCAGACCACCACGCTGGCGGCACGCTGGTCGATCTGTTCCAGGGCCAGGATCGCGTCGTTGGCCTGGCGTATGTCCTGATATCCCGCACGCTGGAGGCTGCTGCCAAAGGCGCTGCTCACCAGATGATCATCACTCACCAGCAAAATGCTCAGGTCCGGGTTAGGCATGGGGGGCTCTTAAGTGAATGAGTGGGAGGAAGAACCGTTATAATGCTGGCGGATCTTAACCGTCAAACCCGGCGCGCTCCATCGGTATCGGGCGCGCCAAGATTAAATTTGGAGAAATCGCATGCCGTCGTTCGACGTGGTATCCGAACTGGACAAACACGAAGTCACCAACGCCGTCGAGAACGCCGTCAAGGAGCTGGACCGCCGTTATGACCTCAAGGGCAAGGGCTCCTTCGAGTTCAAGGACAAGGAACAGACCGTCAGCATGACGGCCGAGGCCGAGTTCCAGCTGGAGGCGATGCTGGAGATCCTGCGCATGGCTCTGGTCAAGCGCAAGATCGATGTGAAATGCCTGGAGGTCAAGGATGCCTACGCTTCCGGCAAGGTGATGAAGCAGGAAGCGACCTTCAAGGAAGGCATCGACAAGGAGATGGCGAAGAAGATCGTCGCGCACATCAAGGATTCCAAGCTGAAGGTGCAGGCGGCCATCCAGGGTGAGCAGGTCCGCGTCACCGGCAAGAAGCGTGACGACCTGCAGGAAGCCATTGCCAACCTGCGGGCCAAGGAATTCGACCTGCCGCTGCAATTCAACAACTTCCGCGACTGATACGGTCCGCCAGGGAACCTCTGGAAGTTATCGGCGTCGGAGGGCCCAGGCGCGGCAGAAACGGTTGAGCCCGTGGGGTATCGATCGTTTTACCGGGCAATCGCACGATAACAGGAGAGAACAATGGATCTGAACGCGGAAATGGATCATCTCATCAAGGCTTCCCAGGCCTGGATACCGATGATCATGGAGTACGGCAGCCGGGTGCTGCTGGCGATCGTCACCCTGGCCGTGGGCTGGTGGCTGATCAACAAGCTGACCGCCAAACTGGGCAAGCTGCTGGCCTTGCGCAATGCGGATCTGGCGTTGCAGGGCTTCATCAGCAGTCTCTCGAACATCGCCCTCAAGGTCATGCTCAGTATCAGTGTGGCGTCGATGATCGGCGTGGCGACCACGTCGTTCGTGGCCGCGATCGGTGCCGCGGGCCTGGCCATCGGCCTGGCGTTGCAGGGCAGCCTGGCGAACTTCGCCGGTGGGGTGCTGATCCTGATGTTCCGGCCGTTCCGCATCGGTGACACGATCACCGCGCAAGGCATTACCGGTACCGTCGACAACATCCAGATCTTCCACACCATCCTGCGCACCGGCGACAACCAGACGGTGATCATGCCCAACGGCAACCTGTCGAACGGCATCATCACCAACATCAACCGCCAGGCCACGCGCAAGGTGGTGTTCGATGTGGGCGTGGATTACGAAGCCGATCTGCAGAAGGCCCGCGAAGTGTTGCTGGAGCTGGCCAAGGACGAGCGCGTGCTCGCCGACCCGGCGCCGGCGGCGGTGGTCTCGGCGTTGGGCGACAGTTCTATCACCGTTTCCCTGCGGGTGTGGACGAAGACCTCCGATTACTGGGACCTGATGTTCAAGTTCAATGAACATGCACGGGATCGCCTCAAGGAAGCCGGAATCGATATTCCGTTTCCACAGCGGGTCATTCGGGTGATGCAGGAAACGCCGGTTAAATAAGCTGGCCCATATCTGCGCGAGCAGTCCGGTATCAATGAAAGGGACCCCAGGAGGGTCCCTTTTTATTGTTAGCATTTTAATGAAGGCTTCGGGTGGTGTAGTTCCAGCTGGCGCCGAGTGGTATGAGGGAAGACAAGTACCGGAAACAGCTGTGCATTCAATGAGTTGTTTTTGTTAGCTGGCTATTCAGTAGTTAGCGATGGTTTTCTTTTCCACAGGCAATAAAAAGGCCCATCACGAGGATGGGCCTTTCTTCAAGCGAGTATCGCTGATTACTTCTTGGCGATAGCCATCAGGTCGAGTGGGTACTCGGTGATCAGGCGGAACTCGTTGATGTTGCCTTCAGCCTGGTCGGCGTTGCCACGATGCCAGGCTTGGCGAGCGCGGAAGGACAGATCCTTGAGCGGGCCATTCTGAACTACGTACTTGGCTTCCAGGTTGATTTCGTTGTGGTGACCGTCTTCGCCGTAGCCATAAGCACGGTATGGGCTGTCAGCGGCCATTTTGGTGCCGTCGATGCCTTCACCGTGGACGTAACGGGTCATGAAGCTCAGGCCAGGAACGCCGTACTCGGCCATCTTCAGGTCGTAACGAGCCTGGACGGAGCGCTCTTCCGGACCGTTGAAGTCGGAGTACTGAATCGAGTTCGCCAGGAAGATCGAGTCGCCGCCGCGGTTGTTGTTACCCACACCGACGTAGTCGAATGGCGTATCGCCGTGGACTTTCTGGTAGGCCAGGGTAAAGGTGTGCGCCTTCAGGAAGGAGTACGCGGCTGCCAGCGAGTAGGTGGTGTTGTCGATCTTGCCTGCTTTGGCGGAACCGGTGTCGGTGGTGCGGTACAGGTTGAAGTCGAAGTTCAGGGACTGGTCGCTAGCCAACGGAAGGGTGTAGTTCGCGTTGGTGTAGTACTGGTTCCAGGTGTCCTTGAACTTGGCACCGTACAGGGAAACGGTCAGGTTCTCGTTGATCCCGTACTTGCCACCTACGTAGTCGGCTGCAGAAACCTCGGTACCGGCATACTGGGTCCAGAGGCGACCGTCCATTGCGGTTTTATCCTGGCTGCTGGCTGCGTAGAAGTGGCCTGCTTCCAGGTCCAGATCCTTGATCTCGCTGCTCTGCAGTTGGAAACCACGAGCGGTCTGTTGGAACAGACGGCTGCCGCCCACTGCGAATACTGGAGCGGTGCTAGGCTGTTGGTCACCGAATTTCAGTTCGGTTTTGGATACGCGAACAGCGACGGCTGCGCCGGCTTTGCCGAAGCTGCTGTTGTTGTCGCCATTGGCGGAACGGCTGATGTTGCCCGAACCCGACTCCGAGTCTTTACCGCTCAGCAGGTAGCCGGCGTCGCCGAAGCCTTCAACTTTCACACCGACAGTACCCTGGGTGTAACCAGAGCTGAATTTGCCCAGGAAGCCTTGGGTCCAGTCTTCCTGGTCGTTGGCACCGGCCTTGCGGTCACGGTTGAAGTAGTAGTTCTTCAGAACCACACCTGCCGAAGCGCCTTCAACGAAACCCTTGGCATCGGCCTGGTCGGTCACGAAAGGTTCAGCCATTGCCAATTGAGTGCCTGCTGCCGAAACGGCCAGGGCGATCATGCTCCACTTCATCACGCGCATCGTGATTTGCTCCTTTGGTTTTTAGGAAGAGTACTGCCGTCCCACCTGTATTTTTATCTGGGCGGCTCTTTCTTTTTGTGTCGGCGCAAACTTATATCACGCTGACAAACTTGGCGATACTTGCTCACCTATCCTTGCGGCTTCTTTACGAGCGTGTCGCAAAAAGCTCGCTCCATGTCGCAAATACACAGCCTTTTATTGGCTGTGCAACTTCAGCGCAGTTTTCGAACCCATGAGCATAGATAAGAAACACATATGTTCAAGCTCCGAACTGTCCCTGGTTGCACTGTACTGCTTTGTTACCGTGTCGCGGAGCTTCAGCGTCCGATCAGGCCCTCTGTGGCGACTGCGTCGTAACTCAATGCAACAAGCATGCACAAAGTCGAAAAATCGCCAGAAAATATTTCCCTGACTGCCTGGTCACGCTGAAACCCTTATGAAACCTGGGGGTAGCACCGTGGCTCGTGGTGCTTGACGTATTACTTTCCCTTGTGCTGCTAATCCATTGATTACCTGTAAAAAGCCAAAAGCGTTACCGGTTCACACCGTCTGTGGGGTAACCGGTGGGCAAAAGGTGCACCAAGAATAGTCGCTCTGTGTGCTTTTGGTGCAGAGCTGCCTGTAGGCTGTTGCCGATCGTACAGTCACCGTTTTCCTGTGAAAGGCTGTGCCAAGGATGGCATGGCGGATCAGGAAAGGTTTTCAGGAAAAGATGACGCTTTGATTATGCCGCAGCATTTTTTTGCTGCCGGCCGAGAACGGTGCAGGCCGGTTCCGTAATGGTGCGTGATGGTCGGGGCCCGTTCGTGGGCCGGATCATTCGCCGCTATCGGCAGCCGTACGGTGAACTGGCGGGCGAACGCGGGTATCCTGAGCGTCTTGCCTGCGGGGCGGTCGTCGTCGGACTGCCGGCCCGGGCAGGCCAATCAGTCAAGCAGGAGTGTTTACGGTGTTCGTTCTCGATTCGCGTCTTCAACAAGACACCTTGCCGATGGGCGACTTTCCGTTGTGTCGCCTGCTGTTATCCAACGATTCGAACTACCCCTGGTTCATTCTGGTGCCGCGGCGTGCGGGCATCAGCGAGGTGTTCGAGCTGGACGCAGCGGACCAGGCGCAGTTGTGGCATGAAACCGCCGCGCTGGCCCAGGCTCTCAAGCAGGCCTTCAAGGCGGACAAGATGAATGTCGCGGCCCTGGGCAACGTGGTCAGCCAGTTGCACATGCATGTCATCGTTCGTCATCGGGGCGATGCGGCCTGGCCTGCGCCAGTCTGGGGCAAGCATCCGGCCAGGCCGTATGCCGAGGCGGAGGTTGCCGCGATCCGCGAGCGGCTGGGTTCGGTACTGGCCGACGGCTTTTCCTCTGTGCAGGCGCAGTCATGAATCTGGAAGAACGTGTTACCGAGCTGGAAACCCGTCTGGCGTTCCAGGATGACACCATCCAGGCGCTCAACGATGTGCTGGTGGGGCAGCAGCGGGAAGTGGAGCGTCTGCAATTGCAGATGGCCGCCCTGATCAAGCGTCATGAGGAAATGCTGGGGCAATTCGGCATTGCCGAGGATGAGGCGCCACCGCCCCATTACTGAAGCTGGCCAGACCGGGTTGGCAGGCATGAAAAAACCGCGAGCCGTCTGACGGCATCGCGGTTTTTTTTCGAGCGGGAAAAGACTCAGCGACGCGGCGATGCCGCCACCACGTCTTCGGCCTGCAGGCCCTTGTCCCGGTTCATCACCGAGAACTCCACGCGCTGGCCTTCGACCAGGACGCGGTGGCCTTCGCCCCGAATGGCGCGAAAGTGCACGAAAATATCATCGCCGGAGTCCCGCGAGATAAAGCCGAAGCCCTTGGAGGTGTTGAACCACTTCACGGTGCCGGTATCGCGGTTGCTCATGTCGTAGTTGTGCGAAGCGGTCGATGGCGAGGACTTCTTGTAGAAACTGACCGCCAGATGCAGCAGTACGGCAATCACCGCGGCTGCCAGGCTCAGCAGTACGGCAGGCTGGCCGGCGATCATCGACAGGGGCGCGAGCAGTACCAGGATCTGCAGCACGACCGCGAGGATCAGCAGGGCGCTGACCAGGTTTTGCAGTTGATGGCGAGGACCCTTGTTCCAGTAGGGAATCACTGGCGCGAGGATCAGGTTGAGCAAGCCGAAGAATGCCAGGTACAGCGCATCGGGTTGTTGCAGGTAGGGCAGGGCTTCGGATCGCAGGCTGGGTATAAAGGAAAGCAGCAGGGCGACGGCGCCCGTTAGCAGGTGGACGATTTTCAACATTTGATTGACTCACTCAAGATTGATAACACGGAAGAGCTGGCAGCCCACGGTTCGCTTCTGACAAAAAAAGGTGAGGCGTTGGGCACGTGTTCTACCAGCCTATGCGTCGTGCCAAGGTGCGGCATGACGACACGCTATCTATTTAACAGCAAAGCCCGGGCCTTCTCAAATCAACGGCTTGAGCGGTCTTGAAGGGCTCTGGGGCGCAGTTCCCCGGTGCTGCACGGGCCGGCGAGTCTTGCTAGAGTGGTCCTACACCTTCAAGGTGTGACTTCAATCACGTCAAGGGGATGCATATGGCTATTGATATCGGTATCAGCGAAGCAGACCGCAAGTCCATCGTCGAAGGGCTCTCCCGTCTGCTGTCGGATACCTATGTGCTCTATCTGAAGACCCACAACTTCCACTGGAACGTCAGCGGCCCGATGTTTCGGACCCTGCACTTGATGTTTGAAGAGCAATACAACGAGCTGGCGCTGGCAGTGGACCTGATTGCCGAGCGGATCCGGGCGCTCGGCTTCCCGGCTCCGGGTACCTATTCGACCTATGCCCGCCTGTCTTCGATCAAGGAGGAGGAAGGGGTGCCGAGCGCCGAGGAGATGATCCGGCAGCTGGTGCAGGGGCAGGAGGCGGTGACCCGTACCGCGCGTGGCATTTTCCCGTTGCTGGACAAGGTCAGCGATGAGCCGACCGCCGACCTGCTGACCCAGCGCATGCAGGTGCATGAGAAGACCGCCTGGATGCTGCGGGCCCTGCTGGAAGACTGATACGTGGCGCACGGGTGAGCCGCCGGCTCATTCGTGCGGGCCCCGCGAAACATGCCCATGGATCAGGGCGGCAGCCATTCTTGCGGTACGGCGCCGACGTTCCTCATTTTCTGGTCGCTTCATCCTACGCAGGCCATGGTTCGGTCTGCTGGATAAGGGATTTTGCCTAATGTTTCATGTAGGTGAGATTTTCCAAGAGCGCCCTTATTCAAGGGCGTGCAGCGACGGAGTGCGAGGAAGATGGTGCAGTTGAATCAGTGTTTGGGGGACTCCGGTCTGTTTCGCAAGGCCAGGCCCGATCCCATGTTGCTGGAGTTTGATATCGGCTTGGCCAAGCCGGTTTCGCGGTCCGTTCGCCTGAACGGCTTTGCGACCTGCCTGCGCCTTGAAGAGGTGTACTGGAAAGTGCTGGCCGACATGGCCGGCATCAACAAGTGCACGGTCAATGCATTGCTGTCCAATGTCGATATGGAAGTGCATCTGCGTTATGGGGGGGTAAAGAATTTCAGTGGCCTGATACGCGTCGTCTGCATGGTGCACCTGCTGACGCTGGGCCGCTTGCAGCATTCGACCTGAAGGTGTCTCTCCCGTGCCGCCAGCCACCGGTCGTGATGGGGTAGGCGACTGGAGGGAGTGGGATGGCCGGTCATACGGCTGCAAAGCCTCGATTTAACAGATATAATCCCGCTCTTTGCTGCATGGCCCGACTCTGGGCTCGGGCAGCAGTGATGTCGTTATCTGATTGTCGAGACGCCCCATGCCCATGTACGACTACCAATGCGCTTCCTGCGGTCATCAGCTGGAAGCCATTCAGAAAATCAGCGCCCCTCCTCTGGTCGATTGCCCTGCCTGCCAGGCGCCAGAGCTGAAGAAGATGCTTTCTATGCCGGGCTTCCGCCTCAGCGGTACCGGTTGGTACGAGACCGATTTCAAGACCGGCGCCAAGAAAAACCTGGCCGGTGGCGACAAAGCCGACTGAAAATGAGCGACACGAGCGGGCTCTGACACGCCAGGGACACCGGGGTGTGCCAGACCTCCACCGAATTCGAATTACGAGAAGTGAAACCACGACCATGATGCGCAGCCATTATTGCGGCCAACTGAACGAGAGCCTGGAAGGCCAGGAAGTCACCCTTTGCGGATGGGTCCACCGTCGTCGCGACCATGGCGGGGTGATTTTCCTCGATATCCGTGACCGCGAGGGCCTGGCCCAGGTGGTCTTCGACCCGGATCGCGCCCAGACCTTTGCCACCGCTGACCGTGTGCGCAGCGAGTACGTGGTGAAGATCACCGGCAAGGTGCGCCTGCGTCCGGCCGGTGCCGGCAACGCCAACATGGCGTCGGGCATGATCGAGGTGCTGGGCTACGAGCTGGAAGTGCTGAACGAAGCGGAAACCCCGCCGTTCCCGCTCAACGAATACTCCGACGTCGGCGAGGAAACCCGCCTGCGCTATCGCTTCATCGACCTGCGTCGTCCGGAAATGGCCGAGAAGCTGCGCCTGCGTTCGCGCATGACCACCAGCATCCGTCGCTACCTGGACGAGAACGGCTTCCTCGACGTCGAGACCCCGATCCTGACCCGTGCGACCCCGGAAGGCGCCCGCGACTACCTGGTACCGAGCCGTACCCACGCCGGCAGCTTCTTCGCCCTGCCGCAATCGCCACAGCTGTTCAAGCAACTGCTGATGGTGGCCGGCTTCGACCGCTACTACCAGATCGCCAAGTGCTTCCGCGACGAAGACCTGCGCGCCGACCGCCAGCCGGAATTCACCCAGATCGACATCGAGACCAGCTTTCTCGATGAAAAGGACATCATGGGCCTGACCGAAGGCATGATCCGCAACCTGTTCAAGGAAGTGCTGGGTCTGGAATTCGGCGAATTCCCGCACATGACCTGGGACGAGGCCATGCGCCGCTACGGTTCCGACAAGCCGGACCTGCGTATCCCGCTGGAGCTGGTGGACGTTGCCGACCAGCTCAAGGACGTCGAGTTCAAGGTCTTCAGTGGCCCGGCCAACGATCCGAAGTGCCGTATCGCCGCACTGCGCGTACCTGGCGGCGCGAGCATGCCGCGCAGCAAGATCGACGACTACACCAAGTTCGTCGGCATCTACGGTGCCAAGGGCCTGGCGTACATCAAGGTCAACGAGCGCGCCAAGGGTGTGGAAGGCCTGCAGTCGCCGATCGTCAAGAACATCCCCGAGGCCAACCTCAACGTCATCCTCGATCGCGTGGGTGCGGTCGATGGCGACATCGTGTTCTTCGGCGCCGACAAGACCAAGATCGTCTGCGAGGCCCTGGGCGCGCTGCGGATCAAGGTCGGTCACGACCTGGAGCTGCTCACCAGCGAGTGGGCACCGATGTGGGTCGTCGACTTCCCGATGTTCGAAGAGAACGACGACGGCAGCTTCACCGCACTGCACCACCCGTTCACCGCGCCGAAGTGCACCCCTGAAGAGCTGGAGGCCAACCCGGCCGGCGCCCTGTCGCGTGCCTACGACATGGTCCTGAACGGCACCGAGCTGGGTGGCGGTTCGATCCGTATCCACCGCAAGGAAATGCAACAGGCGGTGTTCCGTCTGCTGGGCATCAACGAAGCGGAACAGGAAGAGAAGTTCGGCTTCCTGCTCGACGCCCTGAAGTACGGTGCTCCACCCCATGGTGGCCTGGCCTTCGGTCTGGACCGCCTGGTGATGCTGATGACCGGCGCCCAGTCGATCCGTGAAGTGATCGCCTTCCCGAAAACCCAGAGCGCGGCCTGTGTCATGACCCAGGCTCCAGGTCTGGTGGACGCCAAGGCCCTGCGCGAATTGCACATTCGCCTGCGCGAAACACCCAAGGCCGAGTAATCCGGCTCTTGCGGGCGCATCCTAGGATGCGCCCTTTCTTTTATACGGTTCGAAATTTCTGTTTGCCGGTCGGCGCCCATGGCGCGACGGGCAATGTTTCACGGCAATATTTCAAAGAGCATCGGAGCGAGTTATGGCGGGTCATTCCAAGTGGGCGAACATCAAGCACCGCAAAGAACGTCAGGATGCCAAGAAGGGCAAGATCTTCACCAAGTGGATTCGTGAACTGACGGTCGCTGCCCGCCAGGGCGGCGCTGATCCGGGTTCCAACCCGCGCTTGCGCCTGGCGCTGGACAAGGCCCTGGGCGCCAACATGAGCCGCGACATCATTGATCGCGCGGTCGCCCGGGGTGCCGGCAACGCCGACACCGACGACATGGTCGAGCTGAGCTACGAAGGCTACGGCCCGGGCGGGGTGGCGGTGATGGTCGAATGCATGACCGACAACCGCAACCGTACCGCCGCCGCCGTGCGTCATGCGTTCAGCAAGTGTGGCGGCAACCTCGGTACCGACGGTTCGGTGGCCTACCTGTTCGAACGCAAGGGGCAGATCTCCTTTGCGCCGGGTATCGATGAGGACTCGCTCATGGAAGCCGCCATGGAGGCCGATGCCGACGACGTGGTAACCAACGAGGACGGCTCCATCGACGTGTTCACCTCGTTCTCCGGTTTCTATGCCGTGCGCAACGCCCTGGAAGCGGCCGGCTTCAAGGCGGGCGACGCGGAAATCGTCATGTTGCCGACCACCAGCGCCGAACTCGATCTCGAAGGGGCGGAAAAGGTCCTGAAGCTGATCGACATGCTCGAAGACCTGGACGATGTGCAAAACGTCTATTCCAACGCCGACATTCCCCAGGCGGTGCTGGAACAGCTCGGCTGACCGCTGCATGCCCCTGTTCCCCAGGGGCCTGATCCGCTGTCCGGGAGGAGCGGGGCGCTATCCTCCCGGCAGTCCTCTATCGACCTGCATGCATATACAGTAGATACTGCGCGTCATTGGCAGGCTTTCTCGATCGAACCGCAGGCGTTATGACTCTTATTCTTGGTATCGACCCAGGTTCGCGGATCACCGGTTACGGTGTGGTGCGCGATACCGGGCGTGGTTGTGTCTATGTGGCGTCGGGCTGCATCCGTACCGGCAGCGGTGAGCTGCATGAGCGCTTGCAGGTGGTCTACCGCAGCGTGCGCGAGGTGATCCAGACCTACGGCCCGGTGACCATGGGCATCGAAAAGGTGTTCATGGCGAAAAACGCCGACTCGGCACTCAAGCTCGGCCAGGCCCGTGGCGCGGCGATCGTTGCCGGTGCCGAGGAAAACCTGGAAATCGCCGAATACACCGCGACCCAGGTCAAGCAGGCGGTTGCCGGGACGGGTGGGGCCAACAAGGAGCAGGTGATGCTGATGGTGATGCATCTGCTCAAGCTGACCAGCAAGCCGCAGGTCGACGCCTCCGACGCCCTGGCGATCGCCCTGTGTCATGCCCACACCCGTTCGAGCCTGTTGCCCCACGGATTGGGGGCGGCAAGGACCCGTGGCGGTCGCCTGCGTCTCTGATAGCATCATCAGCTTAAACAATTTTGCTTGTCGATAGAGCTTCCTGCCGGATGATGGCGAATCTATCGTTCTGTTCATCAGTCACCGGCCCGGCCGGCAATAAGGACCTGATACGTGATTGGACGTTTGCGCGGCACCCTGGCTGAAAAACAGCCGCCGCACCTTATCCTCGATGTGAATGGCCTGGGCTATGAAGTGGAAGTCCCGATGACCACGCTCTACCGCCTGCCGTCGGTCGGCGAAACGCTGACGCTGCACACGCATTTGGTCGTGCGCGAGGATGCCCAGTTACTCTATGGTTTCGTCGGCAAGCGCGAGCGCGACTTCTTTCGCGAGCTGATCCGCCTCAATGGGGTTGGGCCCAAGCTGGCGCTGGCGCTGATGTCCAGCCTGGAGGTCGATGAGCTGGTGCGTTGCGTATCGGCCCAGGATGCCTCGGCGCTGGTCAAGGTGCCGGGGGTCGGCAAGAAGACCGCCGAGCGTCTGCTGGTCGAACTCAAGGACCGGTTCAAGGCCTGGGAAACCGTGCCGAGCATCTTCGCCCTGGTGCCGAACCAGCCGGACGGGGCGCCAGCGGCGCCGGTCGCCAGCGCCGAGACCGATGCGGTCAGTGCGCTGATCTCCCTGGGCTACAAGCCACAGGAAGCGAGCAAGGCGGTTTCCGCCATCAAGGAAAAAGGCTTGAGCAGCGAAGAGATGATTCGTCGCGCCCTGAGGGGAATGATTTAAGTGATTGAAGCCGATCGTTTGATAACCGCTTCCGGCGGCCGTGACCGCGAGGAGGTCCAGGACCGGGCGATTCGCCCGCTGAGCCTGGCCGAGTACATTGGCCAGCCCACGGTCAGGGAGCAGATGGAGCTGTTCATCCAGGCCGCCCGGGCGCGTGGCGAGTCCCTGGACCATACGCTGATCTTCGGCCCGCCAGGGTTGGGCAAGACCACCCTGGCCAACATCATCGCCCAGGAAATGGGCGTGTCGATCAAGAGCACTTCCGGCCCGGTGCTGGAGCGGGCAGGCGACCTGGCGGCGCTGCTGACCAATCTCGAGCCCCATGACGTGCTGTTCATCGACGAAATCCACCGGCTTTCACCGGTCGTCGAAGAGGTGCTGTACCCGGCAATGGAGGACTTCCAGCTCGACATCATGATCGGCGAAGGCCCGGCGGCGCGCTCGATCAAGCTGGACCTGCCGCCGTTCACCCTGGTCGGGGCGACCACCCGTGCGGGTATGCTGACCAACCCGTTGCGTGACCGCTTCGGTATCGTCCAGCGTCTTGAGTTCTATAACACGGCGGACCTGGCGACGATCGTCAGTCGTTCGGCGGGCATTCTCGGCCTGCCGCTGGATGCCGAAGGCGCCTTCGAGGTCGCCCGGCGGGCGCGCGGCACGCCGCGGATCGCCAACCGCCTGTTGCGGCGTGTTCGCGATTTCGCCGAGGTGCGGGCCAAGGGGCATATCACCAAGGGCGTGGCGGACCTGGCACTGAACCTGCTGGATGTCGACGAACACGGTTTCGACCATCAGGACCGGCGCCTGCTGCTGACCATGATCGAGAAGTTCGACGGCGGCCCGGTAGGGGTCGACAGCCTGGCGGCGGCGATTGGTGAAGAGCGTCATACCATCGAGGACGTGCTGGAACCGTACCTGATCCAGCAGGGCTACATCATGCGCACGCCACGCGGGCGGGTGGTGACCCGTCACGCGTATCTGCACTTCGGTTTGAACGTGCCGTCGCGGCTGGGCGAAACGCCTGTTGCAGACGAGTTTCTCGATGCGTTGGATGGCTGAGCGGGCGGCCGGAACTGATTTATTCGTGGTTCGTGCTGTCCTACGGGCTGGCATCACGATTCTTCATGTAAAAAGTCGTATAAGTATGAAAAACAGTTGCCTGGCCGGATTGGCAACCTGAGGAGTAAGCACTAGAGTATGCGCGCGCAAAACGGGCTTCAGTCGTTCGCACATCGCTGTCGCGTTTATTACGAGGACACCGATGCCGGCGGCATCGTCTATTACGTCAATTACCTAAAGTTCATGGAACGGGCTCGAACCGAGCGGCTACGGGAACTGGGCTTCGCCCAGTCCGAGCTGGTGGGGGAGAACCTGTTGTTCGTCGTGCATTCCAGCGAAGCACGCTACCACGTGCCGGCGCGACTGGACGACGAGCTGTTGGTCAGTGCGGATGTCATTGAACTGAACCGTGCGAGCCTGCGTTTCAAGCAGCAGGTTCGTCGTGCAACGGATTTAACGCTGCTCTGCGAAGGGCAGTTCCTGGTGGCCTGTGTGCGCGCCGACAGTTTGAAACCCCGGGCCATTCCAGAAGCCTTGCGGTCGGCCTTTGCCGACACAAGCGGCGCGGGTACTCACTTAGAGCAGGAGATAAAGCGTGGAAGCTAACGTCGTCGACCATTCCTCCATGTGGAGTTTGGTCAGCAATGCCAGCATCGTGGTGCAATTGGTCATGCTGATCCTGGTGGCTGCCTCAGTCACCTCGTGGATCATGATTTTCCAGCGCAGCAATCTGCTGCGCGCCGGTCGTCGTGCCCTGGAGAGCTTCGAGGAGCGCTTCTGGTCGGGGATCGACCTGTCCAAGCTGTACCGTCAGGCTGGCAGCAACCCGGATCCGGATTCGGGCGTCGAGCAGATCTTCCGCGCCGGCTTCAAGGAATTCTCCCGCCTGCGCCAGCAACCGGGCGTTGAGCCGGAAGCGGTCATGGAAGGCGTGGCCCGTGCCATGCGCGTGGCCATCTCCCGCGAAGAGGAAAAGCTCGAGCAGAGCCTGCCCTTCCTCGCCACCGTCGGTTCCGTCAGCCCGTATGTCGGTCTGTTCGGTACCGTGTGGGGGATCATGAACTCCTTCCGTGGCCTGGCCACTGTCCAGCAGGCGACCCTCGCCACCGTGGCTCCCGGCATTGCCGAGGCCCTGGTGGCCACCGCGATCGGCCTGTTCGCCGCGATCCCGGCCGTTGTCGCCTACAACCGTTTCGCGGCCCGGGGGGAAACCCTGATCGGTCGCTACTACACCTTCGCCGACGAATTCCAGGCGATCCTGCACCGTAAAGTGCACACCAGCGAAGAGTGAGCAGGTAGAACCCCATGGCCCGAGTTCGCCACAAACGCAAGCCGGTCGCCGAGATGAACGTGGTGCCATACATCGACGTGATGTTGGTATTGCTGGTTATCTTCATGGTGACCGCACCGATGCTCAACCAGGGTGTGAAGGTCGATCTGCCCAAGGTTTCCAGCGAAGCCTTGCCGCAGGACAACAACACCCAGGTCCTGACCATTTCGATCAAGGCTGACAAGACCTACTACTGGAACCTTGGCAGCGAAGTCGACACCGACAAGCAGCAGGACAAGGCGATGACCTTGCCGCAGATGACCGATGCCGTCACCAAGATCATTCGTGCCGGCAACGAAGCCGGCAAGCATACCCAGGTCTTCATTCGTGGCGACAAGAGTGTCGACTATGGCGCCGTGATGGGTGCCATGGGTGGTCTGCAGAAAGCGGGTGTCGGTAACGTCGGCCTGATTACCGAGGCGCCCTGATGCACCAACAGAGAGAGCCGTCCGCCTCGGAAAGCTACTTCTGGCCCAGCGTCTGGGCGATTGGCCTGCACGTCCTGATCTTTGGCCTGCTGTTCGTCAGCTTCGCCATGACTCCCGACCTGCCCCCGGCCAAACCGATCGTCCAGGCGACCCTGTACCAACTGAAATCGAAGAGTCAGGCAACCACCCAGACCAATCAGAAGATTGCGGGTGAGGCGAAGAAATCCGCCGCGCGCCAGACCGAAGTCGAGCAGATGGAGCAGAAGAAGGTCGAGCAGGAAGCGATAAAGGCGGCGGAACAAAAGAAAGAAGAGGCGGCTCAAAAGGCCGAAGAAGCGAAGAAGGCCGACGAAGCCAAGAAAGCGGAAGAGGCCAAGAAGGCTGATGAAGCCAAGAAAGCCGACGAAGCGAAGAAGGCTGCCGAAGCCAAGAAGGCCGAAGAGAAACAATTGGCTGATATAGCCAAGAAGAAGGCCGAGGAAGAAGCCAAGAAGGCCGCTGAAGAAGAGGCCAAGAAAAAGGCCGCTGAAGAAGCGAAGAAAAAGATAGTCGAGGACGCGAAGAAGAAAGCCGCGGAAGACGCCAAGAAGAAAGCCGAAGCTGAAGAGGCGAAGAAGAAGATCGCCGAAGACGCGAAGAAGAAAGCAGCAGCCGATGCGGCCAAGAAGAAGCAGGACGCCGCACGCAAGGCCGCCGAAGAGAAGAAGGCGCAGGCACTGGCCGACTTGCTTTCCGATACGCCGCAGCGTCAGCAGGCCCTGGCGGATGAGCAGGGTGAGGAAACCGCGGGCAGTTTCGACGATCTGATTCGCGCCCGGGCGGCGGAAGGCTGGGCTCGTCCACCTTCGGCGCGCAAGGGTATGACGGTGGTGCTGCAGATCGGCATGTTGCCGGACGGTACCGTGACCACGGTCTCGGTAGCCAAGTCCAGCGGCGATGGTCCGTTCGACGCATCGGCGGTAGCGGCGGTCAAGAACATTGGTCGCCTGACGGAAATGCAGGGAATGAAACCGAGCGACTTTGCTCCTTATCGTTCGTTCAAGATGACATTTACACCTGAGGATCTAGCCTTGTGAGAAACCTTCTTCGAGGAATGCTTGTCCTGATCTGCTGCCTGGCAGGGATGGCAGTGGCAGATGAAAAGAACATTCTGGTCACCAGCGGCAGCGATCGGGCGACCCCGATCGCCGTCGTGCCGTTCGGCTTCCAGGGCGGCAGCGTGCTGCCGGACGACATGGCCCAGATCATCGGCGACGACCTGCGTAACTCCGGTTACTACTCGCCGATCCCGCGGCAGAACATGATCAGCCTGCCGACCCAGGCCGGCGAAATCATCTACCGTGACTGGAAGGCGCTGGGCGCGCAGTACATCATGGTCGGCAGTATCGTCCCTGCCGGCGGCCGCCTGCAGGTGCAGTACGCGCTGTTCAACGTCGCCACCGAGCAGCAGGTACTGACCGGCAGCGTTTCGGGCAGCGTCGACCAGTTGCGCGACATGGCGCACTACATCTCCGACCAGTCGTTCGAAAAGCTCACCGGCATCAAGGGGGCGTTCTCCACCCGCATGCTGTACGTGACGGCCGAACGCTTCTCGGTGAACAACACGCGCTACACCCTGCAGCGTTCCGACTATGACGGTGCCCGTGCAGTGACCCTGTTGCAGTCGCGCGAGCCGATCCTGTCGCCGCGTTTCGCACCGGATGGCAAGCGCATCGCCTATGTCTCGTTCGAGCAGAAGCGTCCGCGCATCTTCATCCAGCACATCGATACCGGTCGCCGCGAGCAACTGACCAACTTCGAAGGCCTGAACGGTGCGCCGGCCTGGTCGCCGGACGGTACCCGCCTGGCGTTCGTGCTGTCCAAGGACGGCAACCCGGACATCTACGTGATGAACCTGGCTTCGCGCCAGATCAGTCGCGTGACCAGTGGCCAGGGCATCAACACCGAACCGTTCTGGGGCAAGGATGGCTCGACCATCTACTTCACCTCCGACCGTGGCGGCAAGCCGCAGATCTACAAGACCAACATCAATGGTGGTGGTGCCGAGCGGGTAACTTTCATCGGCAACTACAACGCCAACCCGAAACTTTCGGCTGACGAAAAAACGCTGGTGATGATTCATCGCCAGGATGGTTTCACCAACTTCCGGGTGGCGGCTCAGGATTTGCAGCGCGGTAGCGTAAAAATCCTTACAGACACCAACCTTGATGAGTCAGCTACTGTTGCGCCAAACGGCACCATGGTAATCTACGCCACCGCCCAGCAGGGCCGGGGAGTCTTGATGCTCGTGTCCATCAACGGACGCGTAAGGCTCCCGCTTCCTACCGCTCAAGGCGAAGTCAGAGAACCTTCCTGGTCCCCTTACCTGAACTGACGCGGCGCTATACGTTTTACTTAACACACTGGGGTTCATTAGGAGTTTCACGATGGAAATGCTGAAGTTTGGTAAATTTGCTGCGCTGGCCCTGGCCATGGCTGTAGCTGTAGGTTGCTCGTCCAAAGGCGGCGACAACGCTGGTCAAGGCGCTGTTGATCCTAACGCTGGCTACGGTGCAAACACCGGTGCCGTCGACGGCTCCCTGAGCGAAGAAGCCGCTCTGCGCGCAATCACCACCTTCTACTTCGAATACGACAGCTCGGACCTGAAGCCAGAAGCCATGCGCGCTCTGGACGTTCACGCCAAGGACCTGAAAGCCAACGGCAACCGCGTTGTCCTGGAAGGCAACACCGACGAACGTGGTACTCGTGAGTACAACATGGCACTGGGCGAGCGTCGTGCGAAAGCCGTTCAGCGCTACCTGGTTCTGCAAGGTGTTTCCCCAGCTCAACTGGAACTGGTTTCCTACGGTAAAGAGCGTCCAGTCGCTACCGGCCACGACGAGCAGTCCTGGGCTCAAAACCGTCGCGTCGAACTGCGTAAGTAATTCGTCATGCGAACGTGCCGTCGTGCTGTAACTGTATTGGCTCTCAGCCTCCTGCCACTTGCGGCTGGGGCTGCGGTTCCTGTGGTCGATGACAACTCCGGCTATAACAATAGCGGTGGAAGTTATCCGCCAGCGGGTTACGGTACGAACGGCGCCTATGCCGGGTCAGGGGCTGCGGCTCCTGTCTCGGCACAGGGCGAACTGTTCAACCAGTTGCAACGCATGCAGGACCAGATTGCGCAACAACAGGGCGTGATCGAGGTTTTGCAAAATGATATCGCGCGCATGAAGCAGGAAAACCTGGAGCGATACCAGGATCTTGATCGGCGCATAGGCAGTGGCGTCGCTCCGGCGGCTGCAACGCCTGACAATTCTTCCAGCGGTGGCAACACGAATGCCGCCGCCGGTGCTGCACCTGCTGCCCAGGCCCCAGCGGCCAGCAGCGAACCTGGTGATCCGGCGAAGGAAAAGCTCTACTACGATGCGGCCTTCGACCTGATCAAGGCCAAGGACTTCGACAAGGCCAGCCAGGCGTTCGGCGCGTTCCTGCGCAAATACCCGAACAGCCAGTACGCCGGCAATGCCCAGTACTGGTTGGGTGAAGTGAACCTGGCCAAGGGCGACCTGCAAGGTGCCGGCCAGGCCTTTGCCAAGGTCAGCCAGTTGTATCCCAAGCATGCCAAGGTGCCTGACTCGTTGTACAAGCTGGCTGACGTAGAGCGTCGCCTGGGTCACACCGACAAGGTCAAGGGCATTCTGCAGCAGGTCGTTTCCCAGTATCCGGGGACATCGGCAGCCCAATTGGCCCAGCGGGACCTGCAGCGCATGTAAGGCGTTGTCGACCCGAATCAAGAAACCCGCGCCTGCCGCGGGTTTTTTCGTTAGAATTGTTGCCCTTTTTATGAAACACGCCGTTCTGGATTATGCGATTGCAGGTTCATTGCGGTGCCTGACGGAGGCGGACAGCCTGTTTAGCTGTTACGCCCGTGGCGGATATGCAAGACACATTGAGAATCACCGAAGTTTTTTACTCGTTACAGGGTGAAACGCGGACTGCTGGGCTGCCCACGGTATTCGTGCGCCTGACCGGTTGCCCCCTGCGCTGCCAGTATTGCGACAGTGCCTACGCCTTCAGCGGCGGCAGTATCCTGTCGCTCGACAGCATCCTCGACCAGGTCGCCAGCTACCGGCCGCGCTACGTCTGCGTGACGGGCGGCGAGCCGCTGGCCCAGCCCAACGCCATTCCCCTGCTCAAGCGGCTTTGCGATGCCGGCTACGAGGTATCCCTGGAAACCAGCGGGTCGATGGACATCTCGCCGGTGGATACCCGTGTCAGCCGGGTGGTCGACCTGAAGACCCCGGGCTCGAAGGAAGTCCATCGCAATCGTTATGAGAACATCGAGCTGCTGACCCGCAACGACCAGGTCAAGTTCGTGATCTGTTCCCGTGAGGACTACGACTGGTCGGTGTCCAAGCTGATCCAGTACGGTCTGGAGAAGCGGGCGGGGGAGGTGCTGTTTTCGCCGAGCCACCACGACCTGCCGGCACGCGACCTGGCAGACTGGATCGTTGCGGACAACCTGCCGGTGCGCTTGCAGATGCAGTTGCACAAATATCTTTGGAACGACGAGCCGGGGCGCTGACATGACCACTCAAGCAAGCACTGAAAAGAAAGCGGTAATCCTGCTGTCCGGCGGCCTCGACTCGGCGACCGTGGTGGCCATGGCGCGTGCCCAGGGCTACAGCTGCTACACCATGAGCTTCGACTACGGCCAGCGTCACCGTGCCGAACTGCAGGCCGCCGAGCGGGTGGCCCGCGACCTGGGTGCAGTGGAGCACAAGGTCATCGGCCTGAACCTCAACGGCATTGGCGGCTCGGCGCTGACCGACAGTTCCATCGACGTGCCCGAGACGCCGGGCGAGGGCATTCCGGTGACCTACGTGCCGGCACGCAACACGGTGTTCCTGTCCCTGGCGCTGGGCTGGGCCGAGGTGCTGGGTGCGCGGGACATCTTCATCGGGGTGAACGCGGTGGACTACTCCGGCTACCCGGATTGCCGTCCCGAGTTCGTCGAGGCCTTCGAAACCCTGGCCAACCTGGCGACCAAGGCCGGCGTCGAGGGCGACGGCTTCCGGATCCAGGCACCGCTGCAGAACCTCAGCAAGGCCGATATCGTGCGTGAAGGTGTGCGCCTGGGGGTCGACTATTCGCTGACCGTGTCCTGCTATCAAGCGGATGCCAACGGCTTTGCCTGTGGGAAATGTGACAGCTGCCGCCTGCGCGCGGAAGGCTTCGCCGCGGCCGCAATCGACGACCCCACGAAATATTTTTGATTTTTTTCGCGTAGGGTGTTGAATTCCCGTTATAAATCAGTATTATACGCGCCACCACACAGCGGGTCGTTAGCTCAGTTGGTAGAGCAGTTGGCTTTTAACCAATTGGTCGTAGGTTCGAATCCTACACGACCCACCATATTCAGCAGTACTCGAAGAATCCGGAAGGCCCACGACAGTGAGGATTTCCGGATTTTTTTTCGTCTGCAAAAGGGGCGCGCACCATGGTGGCGGCGCTCTGCGTACGGCTTTCGCCCGGGACAGCCGCTCCGAATGCCACCAGCAGTGGTGCCTGGTCGCCGATCAGTTGCGCGAAAAATACCCCAAGATCGCAATGCTGATGGACGGCTGCGAGAATGAAGGTCTGGCGCACATGGCCTTCAAGGCCCACTGGCAGCAGCTTCACAGCACCAACCCCGATGGGGCGGTTGAACGCCGAGATCAAACGTCGCCCTGAGGTAGTGGGCATCCTTGTCGTTAGAATGCTTTAAACCCTCGTAGCGTTTCATTGCGACCGGATTGGCCAGTCGGACGTCGTAGCCAGCGGCCATGAGGCCATCCACCCGCCAATACCAGTTGTAGGTTGACGCGTATACTGCACGACCAGCTCGGTGCGATGGGGCTCAAGCAGATCGAGCATATTCGTTAACTCGTTGGGACAGAGTCGACTGACCAGGACTCGATCCGTTTCGTCGGTAACCCCACAACGCTATTGTTCGAATGCAGGTCTATGCCACAGAATTTCATCACGGCCTCCTCGTAGCAAAAAACAATATTCGCACCTTGAATCTTGTGCTACCTCTGTGAGGTGGGGAGTCCGGCTAGATGATTCTCAGATTTATTTTCTGATTTTTCTGCTTCTGCTGGAAAATAAATCCGTCCCCGTTTTTCGGAGGTAAAAAATATTACTGTGCTAGATAGTGAATGAGAGGGGTTATGGATGCTTTTCATTTTAATAAAGAGATTAGGCCTCTATTGAAAGGCTACTCCGTAGAGTATTCAAAATTCGCCAATGGGGATTTTGGTAGCCTTGAGCGGATAGAGCTGGAAGGCTTTAATAAGCTGGCGACCATAGAATTCTGGTCTGAGGGTTGGATAGAAATTGATATATATGACTGTGCTCGTGATGAGCAGGTCATGAATATTTTGCTTTCTCCAGAGGAGAAAGACCTTTTTCCTAAAACATTTGAAAGGCTTTTGGATACATTAAATCGAAATGGTTAATAAGTTTCTCTGGAAACTCTCGATGTTTATTTGTCTATAGGTCCCAGCCTCGATTTGACACCCGCGAAAAGGTGACGTATTTATTTTCTACTCGACATCACGCACTTGACACGAGCTTATTCACGCTGGTGATTTGCTTGTTCCAAATCATTTCGTAATGGCTCGATTGGATGATCGAGGCAACGTGTCGAGGGGTGGTCAGCGCCCAGCAGGTATTGCCCGGCGAACGAACGGAGCGATAGCGCAGGCCTGAGGCCTTGGCCTTCTTCACATCACGGCCGAGCGCTCTGGAAGCGCTGTAATCGTCTGGTGCGTAAATCGGGTGCGTCATGGGTAGCACAGTAGCGTCCAGCACACCCACCTCATCGAATTGGCAAGTCAGACCACGAAAGACGAAGCGCTCGTAGTTCAGTCCTTGCACTTTACTCCAGTACGCCTCTTGGTGATGGCGAACCTCGGCGATGGCAGTATCCATGGTGTCAGCCAGGTACAGCATGCCGAACGATCCATCGCCGAAGCGGGATCCATCAGGGTTCACGTGGGTAAATGGCGCGGTGGCGTAGGAGCAGCCGGTGATGCCAAAAGGGATTTCGCTGAGCGGAATCAGGTTGATGGTGCCCACTTCGTTCTGCAGGCGGGGATTGGTCAAGGCCTGAACTTGGTAAAGAATATCGAACTCGTCAGCGTTGGCCACGTCATCGAACAGAGCGATAGGAGGAAACTTGGAGTTCACCAGCCGATACGACTTGATGGCGCCCTCACTGCGCAGCACGTTCAGATCAGCGGCGTTTACCATTGGGCGCCTCGCAAGGCGTCAATTCGACGGAAAGTTTCGTACAGGTTGATGAACGAGCCGGTGGCCATGATTTCCAGCGGGGTTCTGCCTTCGAAAAAATCGTTGTCGTTGGCCATCCGTGGAAAGCCATACACGTTTTCCGGGTTGTCGAAGACCGTTCTAAGTGCACCATGAACGTTCAGGATGAGGCTGATACGGGCGAGCTGGTCATCATCCAGGCTCACGGTGCGACCTTGTTCCTTGACGCGCGAGTAGGTGCTGCGCGATATGCGAAGGGTGTTCTCGATCTCCTTGGGGGTTGCTTTCCAGCGTTCCATGATGGTGACTGCGGTGCGCAGCGCAACTGCGCCGGCATCCTTTGTGGAGGGTGTCCGTGCAGGGGGGCTTGGCTCATGTTCAGCACTCCGATTCCTTGGTCTGTAGATTGAAATATACGAATATTTAGTCTTTAGATCAATCTTGCGCTTGTGCGGCCACAGGGATATTTCAGGTTTCCAGACCTGGATCGCAGGCCTTATATCGACAGGCGAAGACTAGTGAGCGGACCCGGCAGGCACAAGGCGAGAGGGCTTTCCAGGAGTGTTCAGGCAAGGAAAAGGGAATTGTCCGGTGCTTGGGTTTGGCGCCTCGCAAACAGACACTCGATTTTGGCTCTAAAAATCTCATCTTCGCTCGCGTTCACGCTGGTGGAGGTTTGGGATTCGCGTGAAATGCATGGCATCCACGTCGACCAGTTGGTCTCGAGCGGTCAATGGAACGTTATGCCGCGCTACGCGATGCTGTCCCTTGCGAGTAGCCATGGCAATGACACTCGAAGTCTTACCGGCAGCGCTTTACTCGATGCGCAACGTAAAGCCTGTTCTTGCTGACGGTGGCTCGTCCATCCTCCATAAAACACTTGAAACGAATCTGGAAAACAAGGCGATCTATATCGCCACGCCGTTGATCGTCTACATCAAGCAGGGCAAGCAGATTATTCGCGACTATGACAGCGTGGCCAATGTCGTCGACGAGAATCATCTGATCTTCCTCTCCAAAGGCGTTTATACGGTGTCGGACTACGTGACTGGCAGCGATATCTTCGAGGCGGTGCTGCTGTTTTTCGACGACAAGCTGATCGCAAAGTAGGGATATGAAAATACCTCCCACTTCATCAAGCCCTGCAAGCAACGGTACGGCGTCACGTCGAAGAAAGCCAAGACCGTCGCCGCAGAACTGTAGCGCGGCAAGTCCGGCCCTCCATTCCCAGCCCGCGTGTCGAGCCGTCCCAACTGATCCGACGATTCATGGGCGCTGGCGAACCTACCTGACCTTGGCCTGAATGGGCTTCATCAACTGCATCTGCTGGCGATACTCGTCGGTGATCTGCCTGGCCTCGCTGTTGCTGGTGATCACCCGTGGCGTGATCAGCACGATCAGTTCCGAGCGACCACGCTGGCGACGGGTATTGCCGAACAACCAGCGCAGGCCGGGAACCCGACCCAGGTACGGCACGCTGTTGTCGCTGCCATTTTCGTTCTGCTTGATCAGGCCGCCGAGCAGGATGGTCTGCCCGCTTTGTACCGCCACCTGGGTCGACACCGCCCGGGTGGAGATGGTCGGGTTGCCGTTGGCATCGACGGTGCTGCTGGCGTTGCTGACCTGTTGCTGGATATCCAGGTACACCAGGCCGCCGGGGTTGATCCGGGGCACCACGTCGAGGATCACGCCGGTCTGGATGTATTGCACCGAGCTGGTGCTGATGGTGGTGGTGTTGGTGTTGATGGTGGTCTGGTTGATCGGGATGTTGTCGCCAACCTGAATCTGCGCCTGCTGGTTGTTCATCACCACCAGCGACGGGGCCGACAGCACGCGGGTGTTGCCCTCGGTCTCCAGGGCGTGCAGGGCCACTTGCAGGTTGTTGCTGACGAACGAGTAGAACAGCGCGTCGGTGCTGCCCAGGGCCGCGCCGCCCTGGCCCAGCGCGCCTTGGCTGCCGGAGGCGTTTTCGATGCCCTTGGTGGTGGCGTTGCCGGCCAGGCGCCCCAGGTACCATTGCACCCCGAGGTTCAGCGAGCCGGTCAGGCTGACTTCCAGAATCCGCGTTTCGATCTGTACCTGCAGCGGTGTGTTGTCGAGCCGTTGAATGGCCGACTGGATCTCGGCCCATTGGCTCGGCCGGCTGCGCACCAGCAATTGGTTGCTGCTTTTTTGCGCGGAAATGCGTACCGAGTTCGTCGGGTTGCTGGCGTCGGGCCTCGCCCTTGAGGTATTCGCGGCAGTGGGTGGCCCCAGTTGCAAGTCGTCCGCTGCCCGGTCCGGCGAGACAGGGGTGTCGGCGTCGTTTCTCACTGGCGGCGGCAGGCTCTGGCTGCCACCGGTGTTGCCGGGCAACCCGAGGCCGTTGCCGGCCGCTGCGCCCGGCCCGTTGCCGAAACCGTTACTGGTCAGCGTCACGGTGCGCAACCCCGGCGCGACCTGCGCCGCGGCATCCTCGGTGACCGGCTCGTCGCTATAGATCTGGCGCAGGTAACGGGCCAGGTCGGTCGCCTTCATGTTGCGCACGTCGTAGACATACATCTGCGGCTCATCGCCGCCGCCCTGGTCGATGGTGTCGATCCAGCGGCGCACATCGTTGAGGTATTCCGGTTGTGACGAGATGGCGACAATCGCATTGGTGCGTTCGATAGGCAGCAGGCGCAGCATGCCCGCCAGCGGTGTACCGCTCTGGGCGCCGAACAGGCGATCGAGTTCAGGCATCAGTTGCGTGACATTGGCCCGCTTGAGATTGAAGACGCCGATGGACATGCCCTTGAGCCAGTTGACGTCGAAGGTGTCGATGGTCTGCTGGTAGTTGTTCAACTCCTCCGGGGTGCCGGCCATCACCAGCGCATTGCGCGAGGTATCGACGACCAAAAAGGCACTCTCGCGGGCAAACGGCTTGAGCAGCTTCTGCATATCGAGCGCTGCGATGTAGTTCAGCACGAAAAAACGCGCGCTCAGGCCATTGCCTGGGGGGGCAATGGATTGGCTGGGCGTGAGCTGGCCCGCGACCGCCTGGTTGGCCGGCAGAACCAGATAACGCTCGCCCTGGCGGACGATCGCGTTGTTGGTCCAGGACAGCAGCGTTTCGAGAATGGAAAAGGCCTGGGCCTTGTCCACCGGTTTCGAGGTCGAGAAGGTCACGTCCCCCGTCACCCCCTGGCCGATACCATAGTTCTGCTTGAGCACATCACCGAGGATGACGTTGACCACCGCCTGGATCGGTACGTTGGCGAAGTTGAGCATCGTTCCGGCATCGTCTGCCGGGGACGGGCGCGGCCTTGCGGTCGCGTGGTCATGGCTGGCCACACCCGGGCTGCTGCGGATGATCGACGGGCCTGAAACCGGCGGTGCCGGGTAGGGCGCCAGGGGGACCGCGGCAGGTACCGTCGCGGGTTCCTGGCGCGGTCGATCCGTGCCCGTGCCCGCCAGTCCCTGGCGCAGCAACAGGTCATCTTGAACTTCATCGGTCACGGGCGAGGTGCAGCCCGCGAGCAGGATGACGCCGATCAGGCAGGGTCGGGCGATTCGTTCGATCACATCGATTCATCCTTGTAGAGCGCCTAATGCGCGGCGGTGGCCGGCAATTTCAAAACGGGGATGCTCAGTTCCTGCTCGCTGGACCTGAAGCTCAGCGAGACTTTTTCAGCGGTTATCCGTTCGACCCGCCAGCCGTTGGGCAGGACATCGCCCTGCGCGGCGCTCAGGCTCTTGCCGTCGGAGGTCTTGAACAGCGCCTTGCGCAGGCTCGTGGAAACGGCGATGCCGTTCAGCGACAGGCCGGCAAGCGCTTGCGTATCGTGGTCGCCAGTGGCTGCCGGGTCCGACGGATCGGCCTGGCGGTCGCGATTGAACAGAGGTCGCTGCCATATCCCGGCATAGGACGACAGCGCAGGTGCCGCTTCGGGCTTCACGGTGGCCGCAGGCACCACCGGCGGCGGGGCCTCCGGCTCTGGGCCCCACTCGATACCCGTGCCAAGCCCCTCGAACAAGGCCAGGCACAGGGTCGCCATCGACACCACGAAAGCGCCCAGGCAAAGCGTGAGTCGGTCGGGGATTTTCATGTGGACGGCGCCCCTTTCCGGGTGGGGAGGGTTTTATCCGGCGGGTTGCCCAGGTAGGCGCTGATTTGCAGTTGTACTGCCAGGCGCTGGGCGGTCCCGGTCGCCGCAAGCGGGTTCCTGCGTATGTCGAGGGTTTCGACGAACAGCGCCACCTGCTGGTTCTCCAGGCCGTGGAGCAGCGTCACCAGCGGGGCAATCGCACAGTCCAGGCTGACGCTGACCTTGACCTGGCGATAGGGCGCGTTGTCTGCGACGGCCATCGGGATACGGTTGTTCATCGTGCAACCACCGTTGTCCGGCGGCAGCGCCTGGACCTTGGCCACCACCCACTGCATGAGCTGCGCGGTGGCGGTACCGGCGTCGGCATCCGGCAGCAGGCTGTCGTTGCCCGCCGGCGTGCTCCGGGCCTGGGCCAGTTGCGCCTGCAGCCGTGGGCGATGGGCTTCAAGCGCCTGGTAGCGCTGGTGCTGGATGCGCAATGCCGCCATGTTCGCCTCGATCGATTGCAGGGGGGCGGTGAACCACCAGTGGATACCGATGAAATAGACGGCGCTCAGGCACAGTACGGCCAGTATCAGGGCCGCCGCCCGCTGGTCACGGTGTGTCAGGCGTAGCGGCATGTCGTGCCTCCCGGGAACGCAGTCGGGCGGTGAGATTGAGGCGGTCCTGGCCGGTGTTCGCATCGGCCTGGATCACGCCCTGGAATTGCAGGTCCTGCAGGTGCGCGCAGTGCTTCATCCTGCCGATCAGCTCGCTGGCCCGGCTGCTTTGCGCGCTGAGGGTCAGGCGATCCTGGGCATCGATGGTCAACTGTTCCAGCCAGGTGTCGGCGGGTATGCAGTCGGTCAGTTCCTGCAGCAGGGCCGCCCTGGGCAGCGACTGGGCTTTTTGGGTCTGCACGTAGCGCCCGGTGTCGAGCAGTTCATCGAGCTGTTGGCGCAATACTTCAAGCTGTCGGGTATCGTTGCGCAGCGCGTCGACCTCGGCGCCCATGGCATCCAGTGCCGATTGGCGGCCATGCACCCCCAGCAACATGGCGAGCAGCACCAGCCCGGCGCCGAGCAGGGCGAGCCCGAATTGCAGCCGGCGGACCGGGTGGCGCGCCTGCGGACGGCGGTGCAGTGCCAGCAGGTTGACGTTCAGGCGCGAACCGTCGCGATCCAGAGCGTCGATGGCATCGATGCGCCAGCCGTGTCGTGCGGCTTCATCGAGGATCGTGTCGATCCGCTCGCGCAGGGCGGCCACCAGGGTCAGGTCGAACACCGCTCGGGTCCGCTCCGGCGGGCTATCGCAGACGGCATCGAAATAGACCTGGGCAGCCTTGAACGGCGTGTACTTGTCCATTTCGAAGGCCAGGGCCGCATGCACCTGCAGGGCGGCGGCATGGGGCAGTTGCACGTGGGCGAGCAGGACCTGCGTGTTGGGCATCAGCAGGACCTGGCGCTGGCCCGCCAGCGACTCATCGGCCGTGCGGGGGCCAGGCAAACCCTGTTCGGGCCAATGCAGCAACTGTTCCCGGTTCGCCGCGGCCAGGCGCTCGCGCCAGCGCCGGGGCAGGCACCCCAGCAGTTCCCGTCGCCACCAGCGCAGGAACCGTGGCAGAGGCGAAGCGTGCCAGCGCTGCGAGAACTGACGTGTGGCCTGCCGCAGTGGGCCGAGCCAGCGGTTTTCGGGTGTCTTCATTCCTGCCACCGCAACACGCGATAGAGCTGCAGGCCGCCTGCCTGGGGATTGAGCAGGAAGGTCACGCTCAGGGTTGCCGAAACCGCTGAGGGCAACGTGCCCTTTATCCGGGCGCTGTAGAGGGGGCCGGCAGGGCTTTCGAGTACGGGGGGCGGTAGCTTGAGCGCGGCTCGCAGCGGCGCGGTGGCAAGGTCCGGATCGGGTCGCGCCTGGCCGGTCCAGAGCGTCAGGTTCGGGGCCAGGCGGGCGTAGAGCGGACGATCCATCGCCGCGAACAACTGAAGCGCCTCGACGCTCCTTGGCGGGTTGCTGGCGCTGCGCCGTTCCGCCAGCTCCCGACTCAACCGGCGAGCCTGCCCGGGGCTGGCCCCCAGGTACCGCACGACTTGCTCGAAGTCTTCGGCGCTGACCTGGTTCAGATCGATCTTGCCGCGTTCGCTGTGCAGTTCGAGGCTCAGTTGGGCGTCTTCGATCGTCAGGTGATAGCGGCGGCCATCGGCGATCATGGTGGGCGTTTTGCCTGAGAGATCCTGCACCACCCGGGCCAGCCCCGACTCGGCCGCGAGCAGGGCACGGGTGCGCTGCAGGGCGTAGGCGCTCTGGCGGTTTTCCAGGCGCACCGAACCCACCACCACGGCCATCATCAGGCTCAGCAGCGCCAGGGCCCAGAGCGCCAGGACCAGTGCAGCCCCGCGGGTGTCGTGCAGGCTCGGGGTCTTCATGGCGAGGCCTGGGCATCGCTGAGGCGCAGGGCGATCTCCAATGGCGGCCAACTGATCGGGCCATCGGGTTGCAGTTCGATACGCAGCGCCAGCGGCAGGCGCTCCGGCCACGGCCAGCGCGGCAGCCAGTCGGTGGGGTGCAAGGCATTGTCCAGGCCGCGGTAGTTCAACTGCCAGTGCTCCAGATCGTGCAGCAGGACCTGCGGTTCTGCCCAGGGATGCAGGCCACGGTCGTCGAACTGGAAGAAGGCCACTTGCAGGTTCTTCGATCCGTTACGGTCTTGGATCAGCGAGAACACCTGCAGGGGCAGGCCGCCTGCCAGCCGCGCTGGCAGCGGGGCGACCAGGCTCAGTTGTTCGTGCTCACCCTCGAACACTGTGCCGTTGTTCGTGTCATCCCGGCGAAACGCGGCGGGGTAGGCCTGTTGCGCTGAGCTTCTGAGAAAGTCCTGGGCCGAGCGGATCTCGTCCAGGCGGCTGGAATAACGTTCGCCCAGCTCCTGGGTACGGCTGCTGGCGGTCAGCGTCGAGGCGATCAGCAGCATCAGCAGCCCGAGCAGGCCGAGGGCGATCAGCACTTCCAGCAAGGTGAAGCCGTGCTGGCGTGCTGTCATGGTCGGGCTCCCGCGACCTGGCCCTGGGCACGCAACGTGACGAAGCGCTCCTGGCGGCCATCCTGTTCCAGCACCAGTTCCAGCCGATAGAGGTCGACCGGCGCAGCGCCGGGTTGGACAGTAGCGGTGAGTTGCCATTGCACCTGCGCCAGGCTGCCGTGCCACTGCCCCGGCTTGAGCGGGTCGCGACGCTGCTCGTCGAACAGACTCCTGGCCAGCAGGGCCATGCGGGTGCTCTGCTCGTCGTGCAGCAAGGCCTGGCTCGTCGTGCCCATGGCGTTGAGGTAAACGGCAAAACCGATGCTCAGCAGGAGCACGGCGGCGAGCATCTCCAACAGGGTGAAACCGTTCTGGGTCGCGCCGTTCATGGCCGCGCCCCGTCCTGCCAGCTGACCTTGCCGGTCAGCCAGGCGACATCCACCCGCCAACTGTTCGCACCGCGTTGCAGGTAAATGTTGCCGCCACTGGAGCCGCCATCCGGGTAGAACTCGATCGCCCCCTCCCGGGACGATGACAGGTCGGCGGCGGTGGTCAGGCGCAGGTGCATGCCCTCGGGCAGGCGCTGTTCGGCCTGGTTGTCGACTCGATAACTGTTGCGCAGCAGATCCACGTGCAAGGTGGCCGGTTGCCCGCTCAGCACGGCGTGGTTGCGGGCACTGCGCAGGGCCAGGCCCAGTTCGCGTCTGGCCTGGCGTTCGCGGGCGTTGTCCAGGCCGCCGGCAACGCCATGGGCCAGCAGGCTGACACCGGTCGCGATGATCAGCAGCACCACCAGCATTTCCAGCAGGGTGAACCCCCGTGCGACACCGAGGCCGGTCATGGCTATTCCCAGTTGCCCAGGTCGGCGTTGTAGCCATCGCCGCCGGGTTGTCCGTCCTTGCCGAGGAAGACCAGGTCGAAGGCACCATGGGCACCGGGGGCGCGATAGCCGAAGCCATGACCGTAGGGGTCCAGCAGGTCGCTGGGTTTGGCATAGGGCCCGTTCCAGTGGCGGACATTGGCCGGCGCATTCGTCAAGTCGAGCAGTTCCCTGGGCGGCGCGCCGACGTCCAGGGCGTAGCCTTCGATCTTCATCGACAGGCTGGCCAGTTGCGCCTTGCCCGCGCCGTACTTGCCCTTGTCGATATTGGCCCCGACCTGGCGTACGACGATGGTGGCGATCACCCCGAGCAGCACGATCACGGCGAGCATTTCCAGCAGGGTGAAACCGGGGTGACGGTACGGCGAATGCTTGCGACGCATGGTGGATTCCCTTCAGAGGTTATTGGTCAGGCTCATCAGCGGCAGCATGATCGCCAGCATGATCACGCCCACCAGCGCCGCCATCAGCAGCGTCATGCCGGGGACCAGGGCGGCGAGCAGGCGATCGATATGACGTTTGGCCTCGGCGTCGAAAATGCTCGCGACCTTGAGCAGCATCCGTTCCAGTTGCCCCGACTCCTCACCGACCTGAATCATCTGGATCGCCAGTTCCGGGAAGGTCGCGGTGGCGTGCAGGGCGGTCGACAACGGGCTGCCGTCCTTGACCTTGACGATGGTCTGCTCGACCGCATCGCGCAGTACCTGGTTGCGGCAGACCTGGCGGGCGATGTCGAACGCGCCGACCAGGGCGACTCCCTGGCCCAGCAGCGTGCCCAGCGTATGGGCCAGCCGCGCGGTTTCCAGGCGTAACAGCAGGGGGCCGATGACCCGTGCGCGGAGCATCAGGCGGTGGTATTGCAGGCGACCCCGGGTCGTTCGCAGGTGCTGGACCAGCCAGGCGAGCAGCAGGAGCATGGTCCCGAACAGAGGCAGGAAGTAGTGGCCCAGAAACTGGCCGAGGGCGAGGATCACTTCGGTGATCAGCGGGACGGGTACGCCCAGGCCGCTGAAGATCGGCACGAACTGCGGCACCACATAGGCCAGCAGCAGGACCAGCGAACCCAGCACGCCAACCAGCAGGAAGGCCGGATAGATCAGTGCGTTGATCACCTCGCCACGGACTTTCCGGGTCCGTTCCAGGTAGGCGGCCAGGTGTCCCAGCGTATCGCCCAGGGCACCGCCGGCTTCTCCGGCGCGCACCAGGCTGAGGTACAACGGCGAGAAGGATGGGCCCTCGGCGGCCATGACCGCCGACAACGGCTGGCCGTCCTTGATCCCCTCATGGAGGCGTTCGAGCAGGCGCCGCGCCTGGGGTTTGCCCGGCTGGCGAACCAGGGTCGTGAGCGCTCGCTCCAGCGGCTGGCCGGCATCGAGCAGCGTGGCCAGTTGCAGGGTGAACCGCTCCAGGTCCTGGCCGGCCAGCGGGGCACGATTGAACCACGACCCGCTGACGGCGCTGCCGGCCAGCGCCGGTTCGAGTTGCAGGATCAGCAGGCCACGTTCCTGCAACTGGCTGGCGGCTTCGTCGTCGTTCGCTGCATCGAGTGCCCCGTCGAGGGGGTTGCCGTTCGGGTCGAGGGCGCGATAGCGATAGTGTTCCATGGCTATTCGCCCTGGGTGACGCGCAGGACTTCTTCCAGGCTGGTGATACCCGCCAGGGCCTGGCGCAAGCCGTCCTCGTACAGGGTTCGCAGTCCGCCAGCGCGGGCCGCCTGTTCCAGGGTCGCGGCATCGGCGTGGCGCATGAGCAGCGAGCGCAGGCTTTCGTTCATCACCAGCAGTTCACTGAGGGCGCTGCGTCCGCGATAACCACTGCCGGGGGCATCCGCGCGGGGGCGGTAGAGGCGGATCGGACGTTCGTCGGTAAAGCGCTGCAGTTGATGCTCGGCCACCAGTTCCGCTGGCGCCTCGAAGCTTTCCCGCCACTCGGGGTCCAGCCTGCGCACCAGGCGCTGGGCGAGAATGCCGTTGACTGTCGAGGCGATCAGGTAGCTTTCGACGCCCATGTCGAGCAGGCGGGTGATGCTGGCGGCGGCGCTGTTGGTGTGCAGGGTGGACAGCACCAGGTGGCCGGTCAGCGAGGACTGGATGGCGATCCGGCAGGTTTCCAGGTCGCGCATTTCGCCGATCATGATCACGTCCGGGTCCTGGCGCACGATGGAACGCAGTACTTTGGCGAAATCCAGGCCGATACTCGGCTTGACCTGGATCTGATTGATCCCCTCCAACTGGTATTCGACCGGGTCCTCGACGGTGATGATCTTGCGTTCGGCGGTATTGAGCCGCGACAGGGCGGTGTACAGGGTGGTGGTCTTGCCCGAACCGGTAGGGCCGGTGACCAGCAGGATGCCGTGGGGCCGTTCGAGCACGCCCAGCAGGGCGTCCAGGCGCGCGCCATCGAAGCCCAGGCTCTGGAAATCGAACGTCACGGTCTGGCGATCGAGCAGGCGCATCACCACCGACTCGCCGAAACTGGTGGGCACGGTGGAGACCCGCAGGTCCAGCTCCTTGCCCTGCATGCGCAGCATGATGCGGCCGTCCTGCGGCAGGCGGCGTTCGGCGATATCCAGCCGAGCCATGATCTTGATACGCGAGATCACCGCGGCCGATGAGCCGACGGGGGGCGCCTCGGCCAGTTGGAGCATGCCATCGACGCGGTAACGGATATTGAGCTGGTTCTCGAACGGCTCGATATGGATGTCCGAGGCCCGTTGTTCGACGGCCCGTTGCAGCAGCAGGTTGACTAGGCGGATCACCGGGGCTTCGGAAGCGAGATCCTTGAGGTGTTCGATATCGGTTTTCTGGTTGCCGGTGTCTTCCTCCAGGTTTTCGATCAGGGTGCCCATCGCGCTGCGGCCTCGTCCGTAGTAGCGCTCGATCAGTTGCTCGATATCGCCGCGTTGGCCGATGGACAGGCGCACCGGGCATTGGCAGGCATAGGCCAGGGCATGCAAGGCATCGGGCTGGTTCGGGTTGGCGATCAACACATGCAGCTCGCTGCCCGGGCAGGACAGGGGGACCAGGCAATGCTCCTTGAGAAAGCGCGGTGCCAGCTCCGGTGGCGTCTCCAACTGCGCGGGGGCGTCCGCCAGCGTCAGCACGGGCGTCTCCAGCAGGGTCGACCAGGCCTGGGCCAGGTCCTGCTCGGACACCAGGCCCAGGCGTGCGAGCAGTTCGGTCGAGTCGTGCCGTGCGTTGCCGTCCTGCAACTGCTGGGTCCGCTCGATATCGATGCGTTTCAGGCGACCTTCGCTGACCAGCCAGTCGATGGCCAGTCTGTCCGGATTCGGGGACATCAGGGCGTTCATGCTGCGCTCTCCAGGCTCCATGCCTCGGGTACAGCATGAATCCGATGGCCTCGGGCGCCTACTGTCAGAAATGACAGTTCCGCTGACCGTTGGTCGGTTTGTCGGGGGCTCTGGGATGCCGCCAAGGCCTCATGACCATTGGTCCGAACTGTCAGAAATGACAGTAGGCGGCCTTTCAGGTGCAGGGATAGCTTGGCGTGGATGGAGGAGTTTTGGTTTCCATTCCTTCGACCATTCGGTCGATGGTCAGATTCGCAGGAGCGATATCATGTCTAACTCAATCATTAAGAAAGTGGTGGGCCCGGTCTTTCTGCTGGTGGGCCTTTTGTTTGCATTACCGGCTTCGGCTACCGTGATCTTGTCATGCACGGGCACACTGGATGGTGCCATCGACCCGGGCCTGACTCCGGTTGCTGCGGCTCAGACCGTAGAGGCGCAAGTCAGTATCGTCTCTGCGCCGACCTGTACCCTGGCGGGTACCACCGTTCAACCGGCCAGATTGGTGTTGAACGCGAACCTGAGCTCCGGCTCTTGCACCAGCTTCTCGCTGAGTCCGGGAACCAGCATGACGATCACCTGGGATGACAACACGACGGGCACGGCGACCTATGACCCTTCCAGTCCATCGAGCTTTCCGTTGACGGGTCCTTTTGCGGCCAATTTTCTGATCAATAGTGGGCATGCTGCAGGCAAGACCATGGCCATCTCGGGGTTGCCGCCTGCCAGCGCCGCGCTGGCGAGCTGCCTGCTTTTCGGTCCGGTCACGGTCCGGCACCTGGGCATTCCGGTCTCTTTCAGTGTGATCTGAGGGGTATTGCAAAACCGGGGGAGCAGGGCTCCCCCCATTTCGAGCACTGTCAAATCCGCTCAGCGCAACCAGATCTCGCTGACCGAATGATCGCGGGACTTGCGCACCACCAGGTCGGCGCGCTCGCGGGTCGGCAGGATGTTTTCCAGCAGGTTGACCCGGTTGATGTCGTGCCAGATCTGCCGGGCGGCCTCCGGAGCCTCCTCGGGCGGCAGGTCGGCCAGTTTGCGGAAGTAGGCGCCACGTGCACGGAACGCGGTCTTCTGCAGCAGCAGGAAGCGGTCGACGTACCACTGCTCGATATCCTGCTCGTCGGCATCCAGGTAGATCGAGAAGTCGAAGAAGTCGGAGACGATGGTGCTCGGCCGCGCGCCGTCGTTGCCATGGGTCTGCAGCACGTTCAGCCCCTCGAAGATCAGGATGTCCGGCCGATTCACCACCTGGTACTGGTCCGGAACGATATCGTAGCTGACGTGGGAATAGATCGGCGCCCGCACCTCGTCTTCGCCGGCCTTGATGTTGGCGAGGAATTTGACCATCTGCCGGCGGTCGTAGCTTTCCGGGAAGCCCTTGCGGTGCATGATGCCGTCGGCGACCAGCTTGCTGTTGGGGTAGAGGAAGCCGTCGGTGGTGACCAGGGCCACGTTCGGGTGGTCCGGCCAGCGCGCCATCAGCGCCTGCAGCACGCGGGCGAAGGTACTCTTGCCCACCGCGACGCTGCCGGCGATCGCCAGGATGTAGGGGCCGCGCGGGCTGGCGCGGCCGAGAAAGGTGTCCTTGATGCCGGCCAGGTTGCGGGCCGCGCCGACGTGCAGGCTGATCAGGCGCGACAGCGGCAGGTAGACGTTGGCAACGTCCTCGAGGGAAATGTCCTCGTTGACTCCGCGCAGGGCCGCCAGGTCGTCTTCCGACAGCGTCAGCGGGGTGTTGGCGCGCAGTCCGGCCCACTCCGTGCGGCTCATTACCAGATAGTCATCAGCGGTCATTGGTTATTGTTCCACGTCCTGTTCGATCGGCTGATTATCCAACGAGTTGCCCCTGTCTGTCCGAAGGTCAGAATAATCTTTTGAATCCATTGGATATTCTGTAGCCTTGCGGCGCTGAAAAGCACTCCATGCCTGATGGATTCACCTTCCCGGTCGCTGCTTCACCTAGGCTGTGTACGAAATTGTTTGAAACGCAGGTTAGGCAAGGCAAAAACCGGCGAGGAAGCGGAGTTTACTGGAGTAAATGAGCATTCCGAGCCGGTTTTTAACGCCGCATAACCAAGTTTCAAGCGATTTCGTACATAGCCTAATATCCCGCTTCGGAAAGAGGCGGGGGCCGGGGTATACTCGACTTTCGCGCTCACGCGCTTGCAGGTCTTGCGAACATGACGCAAATTTCCGAACGCCTTCTGGTTCAAGCCCACCTCGACGCCAAGCAACCCAAACCGTTGAGTGCCGAGCAGGAGGCGACGCTCCGTGCCGAAATCGCCGCCGAGCTCAAGGCTCAGGACGCGGTGCTGGTGGCCCACTTCTACTGCGACCCGATCATCCAGGCCCTGGCCGAGGAAACCGGCGGTTGCGTGTCCGACTCCCTGGAAATGGCCCGTTTCGGCGCTGCTCACCCGGCCAAGACCGTGCTGGTGGCCGGTGTGCGCTTCATGGGCGAGACGGCGAAAATCCTCACGCCGGAAAAACGCATCCTGATGCCGACCCTGGACGCGACCTGCTCGCTGGACCTGGGCTGTCCGGTGGACGAGTTCTCCGCCTTCTGCGACCAGCATCCGGAGCGCACCGTGGTGGTGTATGCCAACACCTCGGCGGCGGTCAAGGCGCGGGCGGACTGGGTGGTGACCTCCAGTTGCGCGCTGGAAATCGTCGAAAGCCTGATGGACAACGGCGAGAAGATCATCTGGGCACCGGACAAGCACCTGGGCCGCTATATCCAGAAGCAGACCGGCGCCGACATGCTGCTGTGGGACGGTGCCTGCATCGTTCACGAGGAATTCAAGTCCCGGCAACTGGAAGATATGAAGGCGCTGTACCCCGATGCGGCGATCCTGGTCCACCCGGAATCGCCCGAGTCGGTGATCGACCTGGCCGATGCGGTCGGCTCCACCAGCCAGTTGATCAAGGCGGCGCAGACCTTGCCGAACAAGACCTTCATCGTCGCCACCGATCGCGGCATCTTCTACAAGATGCAGCAGTTGTGTCCGGACAAGGTCTTCATCGAGGCGCCGACCGCAGGTAACGGTGCGGCGTGCCGCAGTTGCGCCCACTGCCCTTGGATGGCGATGAATACCCTGGAGCGTACGCTGCAGTGCCTGCGTGAGGGCAGCAACGAGATCTTCGTCGATCCGTCGATCGTTCCCCGGGCGGTGCGCCCGCTCAAGCGCATGCTGGATTTCACCCAGGCGGCGCGGATGAAGCTGAGCGGCAACGCCTGAGCCGTTTTCGCTTTGCGAGGTGTGCGGGTTCCGGGTAGGGCTTAGCGGCCTCTTCGCGGGCAAGCCTCGCTCCTACAAGGGATAGTGTCATGCGCCAAACGGTGTACGACGCAAGTCCGTAGGAGCGCGGCTTGCCCGCGAATACAGTCGCAAGCCTGGCTCGCTCCCCAAGCCACCGGCATCACCCTCGGATCCGGTGTGAGCGCCAGCGCTTGCGTCAGCCGCCCATCATGTCCTTGACCAGGCGTTCCTGGTCGATCATTTCCTTCTGCCGCGCGTCGATCCGCGAGGCCAATTGGAAGTTCGGCGCCCGGCGCTTGGCGAAGTCCAGTTGCTGGATCGCCTGCTTGTAGTCGCCAACCAGGGCGAAGTATTCGGCCCGCGCCTGGTGCAGGCCGATGATGTTGCCGGACTGGCCACGGGTTTCGGCGATCTGGTACCAGATGTCCGGGTCATCCGCACGGGTCTTGAGCAGGTCGACCAGCACCTTCTCGGCTTCGGCAGGCTTGTTCTGCTTGCCCAGCAGGTCGACCTGGAGCTGCTTGAGCGGATAGTTGCCCGGATACAGGGCCAGCATCCGCTCGGTGCGCTGCGCGGCATCCGGCAGGCGGCCGCTGCTGATGTCGAGCTCGATCTGGGCCAGGTTGTAGATGATTTCGTTGGGCGACTTGGCCAGCAGTGGCTTGAGGTTCTCCCGCGCATCATTCAACTGGCTGCCCTTGATCTGGGCGATGGCCAGGCCATAGCGGGCGATCTCGGACTTGGGGTTTTCGTCCAGTTGGGCGCGGAAGCGCTTGGCCGCCAGCCCCGGGGAATCCTCGTAGGAGAGCATGACCCGGGCGCGAATCAGTTGGTAGCGCAGGCTGTCCTCGATACCGCCGGGCTTGGCCTGTTCGGCGCGGTTGCGGGTGTCGGCGATCCGCGATTCGGTGACCGGGTGGGTCAACAGGAATTCCGGTGGCTTGGCATCGAAGCGGTAGATGCGCATCAGGCGTTCGAACATGGTCGGCATGTTGCGCGGATCGTAGCCGGCCTTCTCCAGGTTGAGGATGCCGATCCGGTCGGCCTCCTGCTCGTTCTGGCGGGAGAAGCGCTGTTTCTCCTGGAAGGCGGCGGCCTGGGTCCCGGCGATGGTGGCGATACCGGCATCGCCGCCGCCGGCCGCAGCGACGATGATCCCGGTCAGCAGGGCTGCCATCATCGGCAACTGCATGCGTTGCTGGGCTTCGACGCCGCGGGCGAAGTGACGTTGCGACAGGTGCGCCAGTTCGTGGGCCAGTACCGAGGCGTACTCGCCTTCGGTCTGGGCGTTGAGGAACAGGCCGCCGTTGATCCCGATGATCCCCCCGGGTGCGGCGAAGGCGTTGAGCTGGTTGCTGTCGATCAAGATGAATTCCAGGCGCCGGTCCTGTACCTGGCTGGTTTCGACCAGCTTGTAGACCGTGGTTTCCACGTAGTCCTTGAGCTGCGGATCGTTCAGTTGCTTGACCTGGCTGCGCAGCAGGCTCAGCCAGGCGCGGCCCAACTGGTATTCCTGCTGGGGCGAGACGATGGCGGAGCTGGCGTCACCGAGTGACGGCAGGTCGTCGGCGAAGCCGGGGGAGGCGAGCAGGCAGGCGAGCGTCAGCAGGGTGGGGCGCAGAAATGTCATGCACAGGGCTCTAGTTCGGCAAAGCCCTTACTGTAGCCGCACACCACGTCGACGACCAGAGGTGGTATCGCTTGGGTTATCCTAGGCGGCTCGAACCCTCCGATCCGACACGCCGCCAGGAGTGAAGCAATGACCGACGCTGTAGAGTACGACGCCGAGCTGGATGCCAGCGGCCTGAACTGCCCGCTGCCACTGCTCAAGGCCAAGCTTGAACTCAATCGCCTGGCCAGCGGCGCGGTACTCAAGGTGATCGCCACCGATGCCGGTTCGCAGCGGGATTTCCGCACCTTCGCCAAACTGGCCGGGCATACGCTGTTGCGCGAGGAGGAAGACGCCGGGGTCTATCGCTATTGGCTGCGCAAGGCCTGAATGTCCAGCACTTAAATCGTTAGGGATTATTGATGTTCAAAGTGTTACGTGACTGGATCCAGCGCTACTTTTCCGACGAGGAAGCGGTGGTATTGGCCGTTCTGCTGTTCCTGGCGTTCACGGCCGTGCTGACCCTGGGCAAGATGCTCGCGCCGGTCCTGGCGGGGATGGTTCTGGCCTATCTGATGCAGGGCCTGGTGTTTGGGCTGGAGCGCATGCGCCTGCCTGGCGCGGCTGCGGTCGGCCTGGTGTTCGCGCTGTTTATGGGTTGCCTGTTGCTGTTCATGCTGGTGGTGGTGCCGCTGCTCTGGCACCAGTTGATCACGCTGTTCAACGAGTTGCCGGGGATGCTGGCCAAGTGGCAGTCGTTGCTGCTGTTGCTGCCGGAACGTTATCCACACCTGGTGTCCGACGAGCAGGTGTTGCAGGCGATCGAGGTGGCGCGGGGCGAAATCGGCAAGTTTGGCCAGTGGGCGCTGACCTTCTCGCTGTCCAGCCTGCCGCTGCTGGTCAACATGATGATCTACCTGGTACTGGTGCCGATTCTGGTGTTCTTCTTCCTCAAGGACCGGGCGAAGATCCGCGACTGGGTGCGTGGCTACCTGCCGCGCGAGCGGGCGCTGATCACCCGGGTGGCGGAGGAAATGAACCGGCAGATTGCCAACTACATCCGTGGCAAGGTGATCGAGATCATCATCTGCGGTGGGGTCACCTACATCGCTTTCGTCGCACTGGGCCTCAATTACGCCGCCTTGCTGGCCCTGCTGGTGGGGCTCTCGGTGGTGGTGCCGTATGTCGGCGCGGTGGTGGTGACCGTGCCGGTGACCCTGATCGCGCTGTTCCAGTGGGGCTGGAGCGACCAGTTCATCTACCTGATGGCGGTCTACGGGATCATCCAGACCCTCGATGGCAACGTGCTGGTGCCGCTGCTGTTCTCCGGGGCGGTGAACCTGCACCCGGTGGCGATCATTTGCGCGGTGCTGCTGTTTGGCGGGTTGTGGGGCTTCTGGGGGGTGTTCTTCGCCATTCCGCTGGCGACGCTGTTCAAGGCCGTGCTGGATGCCTGGCCGCGTAGGGAGCCGATCGTGGCACCGTTGCTGTAGGAGGATTGGCTTTTTTGTGGGAGCGGGCTTGCCCGCGAAGCTTTTGGCGGTCTTGCGGGCCTCTTCGCGGGCAAGCCCTGCTCCTACAGTTCGGTGTCGATCACAACATTCACGTACTACACCAGCCTGTAGGAGCGGGCGGTGCGGCGATCCGACTTGCCCGCGAAGCTTTTAGCTGCCGAGGCCGGTCAGGCCTTGTTCAGCGCCTGCGCCGCGGCCAGTACTGCATCCACGTGGCCTGGCACCTTCACGCCCCGCCATTCCTGGCGCAGCACGCCTTTCGCATCGATCAGGAACGTGCTGCGGTCGACGCCCAGGTATTCCTTGCCGTAGAGCTTCTTCAGCTTGATCACGTCGAACAGCTGGCAGACCGCCTCGTCCTTGTCGCTGATCAGCTCGAAGGGAAACGCCTGCTTGCACTTGAAGTTCTCGTGGGACTTCAGACCATCGCGCGAAACGCCGAAAACCTCGGTGTTGGCCGCCTGGAACGCCGCGTACTGGTCGCGAAAGCCCTGGCCCTCGGTGGTGCAGCCCGGGGTGCTGTCCTTGGGGTAGAAGTAGATCACCACCTGCTTGCCCTTCAACTCGGACAGGCTGACGGTCTTGCCGCTGGTGGCAGGTGCCTGGAAATCGGTTACGGCTTCATTGATGACAACGGCCATGCTGGCTCCTTACATGGGGTTCTGTGGGCGCCACGGTTCGATCAGCGCATCGAGGTTCATCGCGTCGGCGAAGTCCAGGAACTGGTCGCGCAACCAGCTGATCTGCACGCCGGGCGGCAGGGTCACGGTGAAGGTGGCGTTGAGCATGGTGCCGCCGGTGTGCGGGGCCAGGTAGGTGTCGCAGGTCAGGTTCTCCAGGTCGACGTTGTGGTCGATGAAGAACTGGCACAGTTCGTTGATGATGTCCGAACGGTAGGCCGAGCTGACATAGGCGACGTACGGCAGGGCCTGGGGACGGTTCTCCAGGGCACCGCTGCGCACCACGTTGACGGTCAGGTTGTGTTTCTTCGCCAGGTTCGGCAGGGCGGCCTCAAGGCGGGCCAGGGCGTCCCAGTTGCCGGAAATCTGCAGGACCAGCGCGCTGTACTCGCCATGGCGGGTCAGGCGCGAGGTCACCACGGCGCAGCGGTTTTCATGGCTGGCGCGGCACAGGACGTTGGTCAGCTCCATGGGGTTGGCGCCGAGGGCACTGATGACAAGGAATTGTTCGCGGACAGTGGGGGTGGACATGCAGCATTCCTAAAGCGATGAGCGGTCGGTACGTCGGGGCGTCATGGTTCGGCTCCTGCCCCGCGTGATGCTCGACGGCCGGGAAACGCGTCAAACCCTTGCATCGGCCTCTCAGGTGCGGGCGAGAGCGGGCGGCGGCAAGGCTGGAGCGGGTTTCGGGCGGCGAAAAGGGAGTCTGGAACCCGGCACATGACTGACTCAGTACCGATCAAAGTCTGAAGGGTAGCGAAAACCGGCGCCAAGGGGAATGCTCATGGCGAGTACTTCGCTTGTACAAGGCTGATGGCGCCAGTACCATTACCGCTCTCTTTTTCCGGCAGGAGCGGTTGCATGATTGCGGGCAGTATGGTGGCACTGGTCACACCCATGGATGCACAGGGTAATCTTGACTGGGACAGCCTGACCAAGCTGGTGGACTTCCACCTGCAAAACGGCACCAATGCCATTGTCGCGGTCGGTACCACGGGTGAGTCGGCGACCCTCGACGTGCACGAGCACATCGAAGTCATTCGTCGTGTGGTCGACCAGGTTGCCGGGCGCATCCCGGTGATCGCCGGCACGGGCGCCAACTCGACCCGCGAAGCGATCGAGCTGACCAGCAACGCCAAGAGCGCCGGCGCCGATGCCTGCCTGCTGGTGACCCCGTACTACAACAAGCCGACCCAGGAAGGCCTGTACCAGCATTTCCGTGCGATCGCCGAAGCGGTCGACATCCCGCAGATCCTCTACAACGTACCGGGCCGTACCGCTTGCGACATGCAGGCCGAGACCGTGATCCGCCTGTCGAGCGTGCCAAACATCATCGGCATCAAGGAAGCCACCGGCGACCTGGAGCGCGCCAAGGCCATCCTGGCCGGCGTGAGCGGCGACTTCCTGGTCTACTCCGGCGACGACGCCACCGCGGTCGAGCTGATGCTGCTCGGCGGCAAGGGCAATATCTCGGTGACCGCCAACGTCGCCCCGCGTGAAATGAGCGAGTTGTGCGCCGCCGCGCTGCGTGGCGATGCCGATACCGCTCGTGCGATCCACCAGAAACTGATGCCGCTGAACAAGACCCTGTTCATCGAATCCAACCCGATCCCCGTGAAATGGGCGTTGCATGAGATGGGCCTGATGCCGGACGGTATCCGTCTGCCGCTCACCTGGCTCAGCGCCACCTGTCACGAATCGCTGCGGCAGGCCATGCGCCAGTCCGGCGTCCTGGTTTAATTGAGGAAACACACCGCATGAAGCGATTGGCCGGACTTTCCGCACTTGCCTTGATTATCTCCAGCACCAGTGGCTGTGGCTGGCTTTGGGGCCCGGAAGGCTATTTCCGCGACCGTGGCAGCGACTACCTGGAGGCGCAGCAGACGCCAGCCATGCAGCTGCCGCCGGACATCACCACGGGCAAGCGTCTTGACCCGCTGTTGCCGATCCCGCGCAACGTCGCCAGCGAAACCGTCAAGGGCCCATACGAGGTGCCACGTCCGCAGCCGTTGCAGCTCGCGGCCAGTGCCAGCGACTACAGCCTGCAGAAGAGCGGCGACTCGAGCTGGATCCTGGGCCAGCACCCGCCGGCCGAAGTCTGGTCGGTGGCCATGCAGTTCTTCCAGGACAACGGTTTCCGTATCGACTCGCAACGTCCGCAGACCGGTGAATTCACCACCGCCTGGCAGCACTCCGACGAGCTTTCGGCGAGCCTGGCCAAGCGCCTGGGCAGCAGCGGCGCAGCCGGCAACGAAACCCGCGTGCGGGTACGTATCGAGCCGGGCGTGCAGCGCAATACCAGCGAAATCTACGTGGTCAGCGCCGAGCGTCCGGTGGGCAGCACGGCCAACGTCGACTTCACCGCGCGTTCGGTCAACACCGGCCTGGATTCGGCCCTGGTCGACGAAATGCTCTCGAGCATGAGCCGCAGCGCCGAGAAGGGCGGTTCGGTGTCCCTGCTGGCCGCCCGCGACTTCGATACCCCGAGCCGCGTCAGCCTGAGCCAGGACGGCAGCGGCAACCCGGTACTGAACGTCGGCGAAGACCTCGATCGTGCCTGGTCCAGCGTCGGCCGTGCCCTGGAGCAGGGCCAATGGCGTGTCGAAGACATCAACCGCAGCCTGGGCCTGTACTACATCAACCTGGCGGAAAAGGCCGAGCGCAAGAACGAGGAGCCTGGCTTCTTCGGCAAGCTGTTCGGCAGCAAACCGGCCAAGGAAGAGATCGAAGCCCGTGCCGAGCGCTACCAGGTTCGCCTGAGCAAGGTCGGCGACAGCGTGCAGGTCACCGTCGAGAAGGATATCAACACCGTGGCGCCGGCTGACGTGGCGCGTCGGGTGCTGGGTGTGATTCAGGACAACCTGGGCTGATTGCCGATGCGTTTTGCCGTTCTCGGCAGTGGTAGCCAAGGGAACGGCACACTGATAGCCAGTGGCGACACCTGTGTACTGGTCGATTGTGGTTTCTCCCTGCGGGAAACCGAGCGGCGCCTGGCGCGCCTGGGTGTACACCCGGCGCAACTGAGCGCGATCCTGGTAACCCACGAACATGCCGACCATGTGCATGGCGTGGGTTTGCTGTCTCGGCGCTACAATCTACCGGTGTACCTCAGTCGCGGCACCTTGCGCGGGATGCGCAAGCCTGTGGAGCCCGCGGGGTTCGTGGCGGGGGGCGAAACGCTGCGGATCGGCTCGCTGGCGATCGAGGTGGTTTGCGTCGCCCACGATGCCCTGGAACCGACGCAATACGTGTTCAGCGACGGCCAGCGGCGTTTCGGTCTGCTGACCGACCTGGGCTCGTACTGTGGGACCGTCATGGACCGCTACAGCGGCCTCGATGCACTGATGATCGAGGCCAATCATTGCCGCGACCTGCTGGCACGGGGGCATTACCCGTACTTTCTCAAGCAGCGGGTGGGCGGTGAACGAGGACATTTGAACAACCACCAGGCTGCCAACCTGGTGGCCGAGCTGGGCTGGCAGGGCTTGCAACACCTGGTGCTGGCCCACCTGAGCAGCAAGAACAACCTGCCGCAGCTGGCCCGGCAATGTTTTGTCGACACCCTCGGGTGCGACCCGGACTGGCTGCAACTGGCCGATCAAGATTCAGGGCTCGACTGGCGACATATCGCCGGGCCCAACAATTTAACAAGCGGAGCCCATCATGGAAAAACGTGAAGAACTCTACCGCGGCAAAGCCAAGTCGGTTTACAAGACCGACGACGCCGACCGCTTGATCCTGCTGTTTCGCAACGACACTTCGGCGTTCGACGGCAAGCGCATCGAACAACTGGATCGCAAGGGCATGGTGAACAACAAGTTCAACGCCTTCATCATGCAGAAACTCGAAGCGGCCGGTGTACCGACCCAGTTCGACAAGCTGCTGGGCGACAACGAGTCGCTGGTGAAAAAGCTCGACATGATTCCGGTGGAATGCGTGGTGCGTAACTACGCGGCCGGCAGCCTGGTCAAGCGCCTGGGTGTGGAAGAGGGCATGAAGCTCAACCCCTACACCTTCGAACTGTTCCTCAAGGACGACGCCAAGGGCGATCCGTTCATCAACGAATCCCACGTCGTGGCCTTCGGTTGGGGCACCGCCGAGCAACTGGCACGCATGAAGGAACTGTCGCTCAAGGTCAACGAGATCCTGAGTAAGCTGTTCGATGACGCCGGCCTGCTGCTGGTCGACTTCAAGCTGGAATTCGGCGTGTTCAGCGACGGCTCCATCGTTCTGGGCGACGAGTTCAGCCCGGACGGCTGCCGCCTGTGGGACAAGGACACCAAGAAGAAGATGGACAAGGACCGCTTCCGCCAGGGCCTCGGTGACGTCATCGAAGCCTACGAAGAAGTCGCCCATCGCCTGGGTGTACCGCTGTAATCGACGCAAGCATCTGATAGCACGGAATTTTTTTGCTTCAGGGGGTTCGCTTCCGGCAAAAGTGTTGGTATGATGCGCGCCATTGGAGAGATGCCAGAGTGGCCGAATGGGACGGATTCGAAATCCGTTGTACCTTCGCGGGTACCTAGGGTTCGAATCCCTATCTCTCCGCCATAACATGAAAAGCCCCTGAAGTCGCGAGACTCCAGGGGCTTTTTGCATATTGGCGTCACTCAATTTTTTACGCCTCTTGCAGCGATACCGGCTCGACCTCTGGTTTATGCTTGATTCTCATGTGGCTATAACCTATTCGAGTGCGAGCGGTGTCGCTACATGTTTGAACTCGCCTCATCCGACTGCTTTCATTGGCCTGATCAGGCTCTCCGCTGGAATTCCAAACATCTCATGCAGTTTCCAGATCATGGGCAGCGTCAGGGCTCGCTTACCATTCAGTACCTCATAGACTCTATTCTGCCGGCCAATGGCAGGCACAAGGTCAGCCGCTGTCAGTCCAGATTGCTCCATCCTCAATTCGACTGTATCGGCATCAAACCCCGTCAATCCTGGGAGTGCCAGGCGCAAACCTTGAGAAAATGTGAGTTTTCAGAATGCCTGGGCTCAGGCCTGCAGATAGCCTTGAATACGCCGCAGAAAACCGGCTTCGAATGCGTCTCGACCAGTTTGCGTAAGATAAAGCCGGCGCCGTCGCGCCAGTTCGGCCCAGAGTGGCGAGCCATCGGCCTGCTGCAGCCAGCGCTCGGCCTCGCGGGCCCCCTCGGCGAGTTGGCGGGCGTAGTGGCTGTCCCAGGGTGTCGGTGGTTCATGGGTGTCGTTGGCGGCGCGGCGTGTTGCCGGGATGTGGAGAGCGCGGGGCTGGGGCGATTCCAGTCGCTGAAGCGCCAGGGTGTAGAGCGCAATGCCATCGGCGATCAGGCGATGGGCCAGGCGTTCCTGTTCCGGGTCACGAAAGGCTACGCAGCGTGCGCCGTCAAGGCAGAACCTGGCGGCGACTCGAAAATGTGCGGCGGCTTCCAGAGGATTCAGAGAGGCCAGCCGGATCAGGTCGGACGGCGGTAGGCGAGACAGTAGCGAGCGATCAATCATGGAGGGGGCCTCCGTGATCGTGATGCAACGAAGCTGGACGTAGCGGGCGGTGCCCGTGCGTAAAAGGGGGGTAGGCCATTATCCTTATCTCCTCAGACGGGTTAAGGAACTGCCATCCATCGTTGCGACACGGAAAGGGTGGCAGACCGTACGAGGGTCGCAAACCGGCGTCTGAGGAAACCGGCCAGGCCGAAGCCTGCCCCGCACGGTCCGCCATAGAAATGCACTAGCCGGACACCAGAAGCGCCAGCCAGACAGCTATGGCGCTAAACCGCGCCTCAGACACATGAAACAGGTTGCGACACCCGACCACAGGATTGACTGCGGCAAGACTAGGCTAGTGGCGGCGCTGCCAATCTAATAGTCAGGTATCGGCTACGCAATGGAAGTGCGGGTCTTATTGTTTTGTAGGACTTTTCGTTTAGCGGAGGGCGCAAGCCAGCGCCCTTGGTTGAGGGGCATATTCTCACCGCGTTACGGATTCACCTGGTGTCCGTTGCATGCCGTATCGGGCGCTGCGGCTTCCGTTCCCGAGACGGGGCGATGGGAGACTACCTTGGACAGGCCGACTCCCAGGGCCTGGAGCACCTTCAGCACGGTCGACAGTTTCGGGTCGCCACCGGTCGCCAGGGACCTGTAGAGATTCGGCCTGGCCAGGCCGGTGTTTTGAGAGAGGCTGCTCATGCCCCCCTCGCTTCTACAAGACGACGGATGGCGATAAGAAACGCGTCTTCCCCGCCGACCTCGTCGATTTCCTCGAGCGCGACAGACAGATACTCAAGGGCAAATGCTTCGTCGTCTCGAAGCATTTCAAGAACGCTGTCTTCGTGAGAACGAGTCCGGGTCGTCATTTTCCTTTCACCTTGTGGTTTATCCAGAGAGCCTTGGCTTGATTGATGTCGTTCTGCTGTCTGTCCTTGGAGCCTCCACCCAGCAGGAAAATGACCTTTCGGCCTTCCAGGGCGTAATAGACACGGTAGCCAGGACCCAAATCGAGCTTCATTTCAAACACGCCATCGCCCACCGGCTCGGTTACGCCAAAATGGCCGAGAGAGGCACGGTCGACCCGGGCGGTGATTCTTGCCCTGGTGCGAACGTCTCGCACGCTATCGAGCCAGGCCTGGTAGATATCCACGCCATTGGCAGACAGTAAGTGTTCCACCTCGTACATCCTGAATGTACCTTAAAAGAGACATTTGGTTGATTGGATTTTTGTATGGATCTCGCTGGTTGGGTGAGGTAGCCACCCGTATCGGTAGCGCCGAGTAGCCGTGAAAGGGCTTGGGGCGTAGGGACGAGGCTCGAGGGAGCGGTGACGAAATCAGGCTAGCGCCGGTGGACTCAGCCTCACAGTCAGGCGTCGGCTATGCAGCATCGCGTGCGGCTCTTATTGCTTCGTAGGTTTTTTCGCTGTGCGCGTCCTGGCTGGTGCGTGCCCCCCGTCACTGGGCGGGATTTCCTGAAACACCCCTTGTACACTGGGGGGTGTTCCGGGGAGAGGGGGAGTAACGGATGAATCGCAACGAGCTGCGCAAGGCCGACATCAACCTGATGGTGGTGTTCGAGGCGCTGATGCTGGAGCGCAATGTCACGCGGGTGGCGGAAAAGCTCTTTCTGGGCCAGCCGACCATCAGCTCGGCGCTCAATCGCCTGCGGGCGATGTTCAACGATCCGCTGTTCATCCGCGTCGGCCATCGCATGGAGCCGACCGCCCGGGCCGAGGAGCTCATCCAGTACCTGTCGCCGGCCCTCGACTCGCTGTCCAATGCCCTGAGCCTGACCCACGATTTCGACCCGGCCAGCAGCACCATGACCTTTCGCATCGGGCTGTCGGACGACGTCGAATTCGGCCTGTTGCCCAACCTGCTGCGCGCCCTGCGCCAGGAGGCGCCGAATGTGATGATCGTGGTCCAGCACGTCGACTACTGGCGTATTCCGGACCTGCTCGCCTCCGGCGATATCACGGTCGGCATCAGCCAGACCCGCGGCCTGCCGGCCAACGCCAAGCGCAAGCTGCTGCGGCACATCCAGCCGATGCTGCTGCGCGCCGATGCCTCGTCGACGCCCATGAGCCTGGATGAATACTGTGCCCGCCCGCATGTGCTGGTGTCCCACACGGCGAACGTCAGCAGCCTGGCCGATGAGTGGCTGGCGGAAATCGGCCGCAAGCGCCATGTGGTGCTGTCGGTACCGCAATACAGCGCCTTGCCGGCCCTGCTGGCGGGGACCGACCTGATCGCCGGCCTGCCGGACTACGCGGCGCTGGCGATGGCCGCGTCGGGCTCGGTGTTTGCCGAACCGCTGCCGTTCAAGACGCCGACCCTCGACCTGTCGATGGTCTGGCTCGGCATCGTCGACACCGACCCGGCTGAACGCTGGCTGCGTTCGCGGCTGGAGCAATTCATGAGCGACCGCCTGCCCCCGGCGCTTGCGTGAGGTTTTTCTGACCGCTTCGACAGGCCGCGTGCTATACCTTTGGCTTTGTCCACCGACCTTTCGGAGCTAGCGCATGCCTCACGTTTTCCTGGAATACACCTCGAACCTGACCGATTTCGAGCCCGACAACGCCCTGTTGCGGATCAACCATGTGCTGGTGGCGTCCGGCCAGTTCGCGGCGGAGTCCACCATCAAGAGCCGGGCGACCCGGGTGGAGAGCTTTCGCGTGGGCACCGGCCTGAATGTGCGTGGTTTCGTGCATGTGAAACTGGCCCTGCTGAGTGGGCGCTCTGCGCAAGTCAAGGCACAACTTTCCGAGAACCTGCTGGCCGGCTTGCAGGAACTCGGCAATTGGCCGGCATCGGTCGAAGTGCAACTGTCGGTGGAATTGGTGGACCTGGATCGTGAGTCTTACGGAGAAATCACGCTCTGACCTGACATTGTTTAGTCGCTGGGCAACCGAGCATCATGAAAACTGTATTTAATGGCTGATTCCGGCGTGTGAGTCTGCAGCTCTTCTGTTCACTGCGGCAGGCTCATGGACGCGCGCATCAACCCGATCAGGCAGGACGTGTCGGCCGTTGGCCAGGCGCCGGGTATCGATGCTGCCGGTCTGTCGATGGCGGCCCTGCCCAGCGCGGTCGCGCTGCCTTGCGAACTGGCCTTCTGGGCGCTGTGGCATTGCCGCCATGCGCGTCCGCCGGATGTTCTCCCTTCCCGTTGAGTCATTTCACTGACTGCGGGCGGCCCTTGTCCGCCGCCCGGGTCGACATGGCGGGCGTCGTTGCGCCCGCCTGACGCGGAATAGGAGAAAACGCCCCATGAGTGTTGCCTGTCAGTCCTTCGCTGCGCTGGAAGAAGCCCGGTCGTTCCTGGAACGGAACCCGGATATCGAAATGTTCGAGCTGTTCATCATCGATAACAACGGTGTGCCGCGCGGCAAGTTGCTGCACCGGGACGAACTGCTGGCGGTGTATGCCGGCGGCCGGCCCTTGCCGAGCACGATCCTCGGCCTGACCCTCAACGGCGACGATGTGGAAAACTCCGGGCTGGTCTGGGACGTCGGCGATATCGACTGTCGTGCCTATCCCATCGCTGGCAGCCTGCAGCGCATGCCCTGGCGGCGGATACCGACTGCGGCGGTGCAGGTCGGCATGCACCCCAGCGAGGGGCTGCCAGCGGCGGTGGCCGATCCACGCCAGTTGCTGGCCAAGGTGGTCGGGCAACTCCAGGCCGCAGGCTACTACCCGGTGATGGCTGCCGAGCTGGAGTTCTACCTGCTCGACCAGCAGCGCGACAGCAACGGCCGCCCGCAGCCGGCCCGCGACGCCGATGGTGGGCGGCCACGGACCACGCAGGTCTATGGCTTGCGCGAGCTGGAGCAGATCGAACCATTTCTCGCCGACCTTTACGAGGCCTGCAAGCTGCAGGGCATTCCCGCGCGCACGGCGATTTCCGAATATGCCCCCGGCCAGGTGGAAATCACCCTCGAACACCGTGCCGATGCCTTGCAGGCGATGGATGAGGCGGTGCGCTACAAGCGATTGGTCAAGGGCGTGGCCCACAAGCATGGGATGATCGCCTGCTTCATGGCCAAGCCCTTCGATGACCAGGCCGGTACCGGCATGCACATGCACGTGAGCCTGGCCGACAGGGAAGGGAACAACCTGTTCGCCAGCGACGCGGCCGAGGGCACGCCGCTGCTCAGGCAGGCGGTGGGCGGCATGCTCGCGACCCTGCTCGATTCGTTGCTGCTGTTCTGTCCCCATGCCAACTCCTACCGACGTTTCCAGAGCAACAGCTACGCGCCGCTGGCCGCGACCTGGGGGATCGACAACCGCACCGTGAGCCTGCGGGTGCCGGGTGGGCCGGCGGCGTCGCGGCATATCGAACACCGGATCTGCGGCGCCGATGCCAATCCGTACCTGGCGGCCGCGGCGATCCTGGCGGGCATCCATCACGGCATCGTTGCGCAACGGGATCCCGGCGCGCCGATCGAAGGCAACGGCTATGCCCAGGCCGGCGAGCGCCTGCCCACCGACTGGCTGACCAGCCTGCGGGCGCTGGAGGGTTCCCGCTGGGCGCGCGAGACCTTCGGCGACGAGTTCCTTGGCGTTTATCTGGCGGTCAAGCGTGCCGAGTATCGGCAATTCATGGGCGAGGTGGGCGAGCAGGACTGGCGCTGGTACCTGCACCCGGCGTGAAAGTCACGGCTTGATGCGGCCGCGGCGTATTTTTCACGAAATGTTGATGCCCACCTGACTAAGGTTCGAGTGCTGTCGGGAGAAGCTTCCCCGCTCGCGACAGCGCTTCCGATCGTCGGTCAATGCAACAGAGTCCGTCAGACATGTCAGCGCCATCGCCTTCACTTGTCGAGCTTGAGTTCGCCCGCCAGCATGCGCGCGAGCATGCACGGGTGTGCCGTGATGCTCATCCCCAGGGCGTATTGGCACGCATTGGGCATTGGCGCGAAGAGTGCCTGGTACGCCAGGCGCTGAAGATGGCCGGTGAACCGGGCCTGGTGCTGGACCTGCCCTGTGGCGCCGGGCGTTTCTGGCCGGTGTTGGCCAAGCGTGGCAACCGCGTGGTGCTGGCGGCGGACTCGTCGCGGGAAATGCTCGAACACTGCGCGGTGCATCATCCGCCCGAGCTGTTCAGGCGGGTCAGGACCTTCCAGAGTTCGGCGTTCGCCATCGGCCTGCCGGAAAATGCGGTGGACTGCATTTTCTGCGTGCCATTGTTTGCCCATATCGCCGAGTGCGAGCACCGCCTGGCGATCCTGGGCGAGTTTCACCGGGTCAGTCGCGACACGGTGATTCTGTCCGTGTGCCTGGGCGGCAATCTCATGGCCTGGCGCCACCGCCACGCGACCGTTCGTCCGGAACTGGAAAACCAGCCGGTGCTGCTGGGCAAGGCGCAGATCGAAGCCGAGTTCCACGAGGCCGGTTTCGAGATCGTCGGCCATCGTGACTTCCTGCCGGGGTGTGCCATGCGTCGGGTCTATGTCCTGCGCAAGGACAGCTGACATCTTCCGGGCCCTGCGAACTTGACGAGTAAGACTATTCTTTCAGCGCAGCGAGGCATTCGCTCACGCACTTGCAGCGCGGATGCTCGGAAATCGCCTGCAGCGATATATACTGCGCGCCATTCTTCAAGGGAGAGCCGTGTGGCCATCGATATTCACTGGATCCGCGACAACGATAGCCTCGGTCGGCATTGCACTGAATGGCAGCAACTACCTTTCGTTGCCCTCGACACCGAATTCATGCGGGTCGACACCTTTTATCCCATCGCCGGGCTGATCCAGATCGGTGATGGCGCGCGCGCTTACCTGATCGACCCGTTGACCATCGACAACTGGCAACCCCTGGCCGCGCTGCTGGACAACCCGGCAGTGGTCAAGGTCGTGCACGCCTGCAGCGAAGACCTCGAAGTCCTGTTGCGCCTGACCGGCAGCCTGCCGACGCCGTTGTTCGACACCCAGCTGGCCGCGGGCTACCTGAACCTGGGCTTTTCCATGGGCTATTCGCGGCTGGTCCAGGAAGTTCTCGGTATCGAGCTGCCCAAGGGCGAAACCCGCTCCGACTGGCTGCAACGCCCGCTGTCGGACACCCAGGTCAGCTATGCCGCCGAGGATGCGCTGCACCTGGCCGAGGTCTACAGCCGCCTGCGCCCGCAACTGTCCGACGACAAGTATGCCTGGGTGCTGGAGGATGGTGCCGAACTGGTCGCCAACCTGCGCCGCGAGGTCGACCCCAACGAGATCTATCGCGACGCCAAGCTCGCCTGGAAACTGTCCCGGGCGCAACTGGCGGTGCTGCGGGAACTCTGTGCCTGGCGCGAACGCGAGGCCCGTGCCCGCGACCTGCCGCGCAACCGGATCATCCGCGAGCACTCGTTGTGGCCGTTGGCCAAGAGCCAGCCGGACAACCTGGTGACCCTGGCCCGCATCGAAGACATGCACCCACGCACCGTGCGCCAGGACGGCGAGTTCCTGCTCGAACTGATCAGGCGCGCGGCCAGCCTGCCGATGGACCAGTGGCCGCCGGCGGTGCCCGAGCCCCTGCCGATCGAGGCCGGAGCGCTGGTCAAGCGCCTGCGCGCGGTGGGCCAGGCGGCGGCCGAGCGGATGAACATCGTGCCGGAACTGATGCTGCGCAAGAAAACCCTGGAAGCGCTGATCAAGAGCGGCTTCCCTGACGGACCCTATCAATTGCCCGATTCGCTGCGTGGCTGGCGTCGCGAATTGCTGGGCCAGGCCCTGCTCGACAGCCTGGCGACTGCCGGAGAACAGCCTTGAAACATATCTGCTCGATCTATCGCAGCCCCCGCAAGAACGAAATGTACCTCTACGTGCTCAAGAGCGAAGCCCTGGAGCGCGTACCGGAAACCCTCCTGCAGGTGTTCGGCAAGCCGCAGCATGCCTTCGACCTGGTGCTGACCCCCGAGCGCAAGCTGGCGCGCGAAGATATCCACAAGGTGCTGGAAAACCTCGACAAGCAGGGTTATCACCTGCAGATGCCACCGGCCGAGGACGAGTACATCGAGCACCTGCCCGAAGAGTTGTTGCGGCGCAATGACCCGGTCTGAGCCACACCCCTGAACGTCCCGGCCTATACGGGTTGATGCGAATCAGCCATACAGGGCACCCGGGCGCTCCATTTCAATGGAATGCATTCCGGCGGTCGCCGAGCACGATGGAGAGCGCTTCATCGGCGGCCGTCTGCACCGTTTTTGAAAGGTTTGAACCATGCGCGTTCTGATTGCCGAACACGACCACGCCGTGTATGCCCGCCTGCTGCGTCAGGCGCAGCCCGAACTTGAAGTCATGACCAGCGGCGATTCGGCGGTACTGTCGGGAATGGCGGCCGATTGCCCGGTCTGGCTCGGCCAGCCGGACCTGATGGCCAGCCTGTTGCGCCAGGGGCACCGGCCGCAGTGGCTGCAGTCGACCTGGGCGGGGATCACGCCGCTGCTGGCCGAAGGCCTGCCGCGCAACTACCGGCTGACCCGGGCGGTCGGCATTTTCGGCCAGTTGATGGCCGAGTACGTCCTGACCTACATGCTCGGCCATGAGCGCGAGGTGCTGGCGCGGCTGGTCAGCCAGGTCGAGCGCAAGTGGGATAACCGCACCGGCCTGGGGCTGGCGGGGCGCAAGGTGCTGATTGTCGGCGCGGGCGATATCGGCCAGAGCGTGGCGCAGTTCCTGCAGCCGTTCGGTGTCGAGTTGTACGGCATCGCCAGCGAGGCCCGCGAGCAGGCGCCGTTCATCCGGGTCGATGGCCTGGAGGCGCTGGGCGAGCGGGTGGGCGAGGTGGACTACGTGGTCAACCTGCTGCCCAATACGCCGGCGACCCATGACCTGTACGACGCTGCGATGTTCAAGCGCTTCAAGCCGACCGGCCTGTTCATCAATGCCGGGCGCGGCGTGTCGGTGGTCGATGCGGACCTGGTGCAAGCGTTGAAGGAGGGCCATCTGGCCGGTGCGGTGATCGATGTCTGCCGCCAGGAGCCGTTGCCGCAGCGCCACCCGTTCTGGACGGCCTGGGGATTGCTGCTGACCGGTCACAGCTCGGCGCCGACCTCCCCGCCGATGATGGTGCAGTTGTTCGTCGAGAACCTGCGGGCGTACCAGGCGAGCCAGCCGCTGCGCGGCGAAGTGCGGTTCGAGCGCGGTTACTAGGCCTGCGACTGCCATCTCCCACAGTTGATCGTTCCCACGCTCCGCGTGGGAACGCAGCCCGTGACGCCATGCGTCACAAGAGCGGACGCTGAGCGCCCAGAGAGGCGTTCCCACGCAGAGCGTGGGAACGATCGAAAAGCGTCAGAACCCTCTCGGTCAGCCAGCGTTTTCACTGCCGATTACAGGCTGAAATCACCCTCGGCCGCCAGTGCGCTCACCGGCTCGCGTGGGCTCGGTACTTCCCGGGCCTGCAGGTATTCGGCGAGGCTGGCCTTGTCGCCCAGCTTGCCGACCGCCACCGCCGCGTGCAGGGCGTAGCCGTCCGGAATCTTCAGCTCCTTGCGGGCCAGTTCCTGATCGAAGCCGGCCATGCCGTGGGTGTGCCAGCCGCTCTGGCTGGCCTGCAGGGCCAGGTAGCCCCAGGCCGTGCCGGTGTCGAAGGTGTGCCACAGGGCCGGGGTTTCCTCGGCGGCGCCAGGCAACTTGAAGGTGGTTTTCGAGATCACGATCACCAGCGCCGACGCATGCTGCGCCCAGCCGCGGTTGAACTCGTTGAGCAGGCCGAGGAAGCGTTCCCAGTTCGGCGTGTCGCGACGGGCGTAGAGAAAGCGCCATGGCTGTGAGTTGTAGGCCGATGGCGCCCAACGTGCGGCTTCGAAGAAGCTCAGCAGGGTTTCTTCCGGGATGGCTTCGCCGGTAAAGGCGCGGGGCGACCAGCGTTGGGTGAACTGGGCATCGATGGGATAGTCGGCGACACGTGGGTTGGCACTCATGGGCGATTCCTGACTGGAGTCCGAAGTGAAGGGAGTTGGGGCGACCCTGGCCGCTGGCGCGGTGTCCGGTCGTGATGCCCGGCCCGTCTACAGTCCGCTTCGTGCGGCGCGGAGGAGCGCTAATGGCAGTTGGCTAGCGGGCTTCGGGGCCATCAAAACTACTGCGCCCGGGCGCAGCTGACAAGCTTTCATCAACCGACAGTCGCCAATGCTTGGCCCTTTGCGGCCCGGGCACTAGACTGGCGACCTTTTCACTACCCGATGCAGATGTCTGAACCATGGCCGCAAAAGTCGAACCCTTCTGGATACGCAAGACCCTCGATCAGCTCGATCAGGAAGAATGGGAGTCGCTGTGCGACGGCTGCGGCCTGTGCTGCCTGCAAAAGCTCGAGGATGAAGAGGACAATAGCGTCTACTACACGCGGATCGCCTGCAAGCTGCTGGACCTCAAGACCTGCCAGTGCACCGACTACAGCAACCGCCGCGCTTCGGTGCCCGACTGCATCCAGCTCACGCCGGGCAAGGCCGACGAGTTCAAGTGGTTGCCGCCGACCTGCGGTTATCGTCTGGTCAGCGAGGGCAAGGACCTGCCGCTCTGGCACCATCTGGTCTGCGGTGATCGCGACGCGGTGCACCACGAGCGCATTTCCCAGTCCGGCCGGATGCTGGCCGAGGGCAGCGTGCCCGAGGACGACTGGGAAGACCATCTGATTTTCCGCGCCGGTTGATCGGCGGGTCCGAGGGAGTGTTTATGCCGGTGCGTTGCCGACTGTTGGCGGGGTCGCTGCTGTTGATGCTGGCCGGCTCCGCCTGGGCCGGGAAGAAAGTCGACCTGGATTACCACTTGCGCCTGTTGCCGCAGAGCGACCAGGTCGAAGTGCGCCTGACCCTGGCCCAGGGGGCGGCGGTGCGCAGCCTGGATTTCGACCTCGGCGCCCAGGGCTACTACACCGACTTCAAGGCCGACGGCCAATGGCTGACGCGGCCGGATCAGGCCGGCACCAGCAGTCGCGGCATCTGGCGTCCGGCCGCCGGCAAGGCGAGCCTGAGCTATCGGGTGAGCATCAGCCACCCGCGCCGCAATGGCACCTTCGATACCCGCATGACCAGTCACTGGGCCCTGCTGCGGGGCGAGGAACTGGTCCCACCGGCGCACCTGGACCAGCAGGACGGTACCGAGCTGGTGTCGCGACTGGACGTGGAACTGCCCAACGGCTGGAAAAGCGTCGAGACCGCCTGGCCGCGGATCGGCAGGAACCGCTTTCGCGTCGATAACGTCTCGCGGCTGTTCGACCGCCCGACCGGCTGGCTGCTGGCCGGCGATCTCGGCAGCCGGCGCACACGGCTGGGCGAAACCGAGGTGACGGTCGCTGCGCCGCGGGGCGAGGGCATGCGGCGGATGGATGTGCTCACGCTGCTGACTTTCGTCTGGCCCAAGCTGCAGGAGGTGTTTCCGCGCAACCCGGCGAAACTGCTGGTGGTCGGGGCCGGGGAACCCATGGTGCGGGGTGCCCGCGCAAGCCATGACTCGATCTACCTGCACAGCACCGGGCCGTTGATCGGCGAGTCGGGGGCCAGCCCGCTGGTGCGGGAGCTGGTACATGTCTTTGGCCGGATCAACGATAGCCACCGCAGCGACTGGATCGGCGAAGGCCTGGCGGAGTACTACGCCATCGAGCTGGTGCGACGCGCCGGGGGCATGAGCGAGGAGCGCTACCGGGCGGTGCAGGCGAAGCTGGCGCGCAGCGGACACAAGGTCGCCAGCTTGCGGGGCGAGCAGGTGAGCGGGGCGACGGTGGCCCGGGCGGTCTTGCTGCTGCAGGAACTGGACCGGGAAATTCGCCAGCAGACCGACAACCGGCACTCGCTGGACGACGTGAGCCGGGCGGCGATGCGCCTGGATACGGTGACCACCGAGGAGTTCATCCAGTTGAGCGAAAGCGTGCTGGGTGGGTCGTCGAAGGTGTTGGCGACCGACCTGCTGAAGTAAACCTTTTGGGTTTGTGGCGAAGCTGAGTACCTGTTCGCGGATAAATCCGGCTCCCACAAGGTATCGCAGCGATCAATATTCCATGAACGATGCAAAGCTGTGGGAGCCGGATTTATCCGCGAAAGGGCCTTACGGCGCGTCGCATGAATCAGGCCTTCGGTGTTTCCAGCGAATCGTTGCCCGTCACCGTCGCGGTGCGCGTCGCCATTTCGGCACTGGCCTTCATCTGCCGCAGCTCGTCCGCCGCCCGCTCGACCTTGCCACGCGCCCCTTCCAGGTCGCGACGGCCTTTCTCCAGCAGGCTCTTGGCCGAGCTGTGACCGGTGATGCCACGGGCCAGCGCGACGCCGCCGATGGCTACCTGGATCAGGCCGAACACACCGCCACGGCGCAGGCCCTTGCCGACCATGACCACGCCGCCAGCGAGGGAGCCGAGCCGCTCCCAGCCCTGGACGTTCTGTTGCGCTGCCGGGGACTGGAACGGCGTGGAGTCGATGCGCTGCAGGGTTTTTCTGTCGCTCATGATCTGTCTCCTCAAGTGGCGGGTGGATAGACTGCAGACTGCCGGAACCTGCGACAGGTTCCTCCAGGTACTCAGAACCTGGGGCCCGAACGGGTGTTGTTGCCCTTGGCCAGGCGGTCGTAGAGCACCACGTTGACGGTGGCGGCCAGGTTCATGCAGCCGGTGGTGGGGATGTACACCACGTCCTCGCACCAGTCGCGGATGTCCTTGTCCAGCGAGCCGTCTTCCGGGCCGAAGATGTACAGCGCGCGATCGGGATGGGTGTACTCCGGCAGCGGGCGGGCGCCTTCCACCAGTTCGACGGCGACCGGGATACAGCCCAGGGGCAGGATCTTCTTCAGGTCGTCGATGCCGATCAGCGGGATGTCCTGGTGCACCTTCTTGGTGTCGGTGACGAAATCCCGGGCCCGCTCGTAGCGCTTGCCGGTGTAGAACACCGAGGCCACGCCGTAGCAGCCAGCCGCACGCATCACCGAACCGACGTTCTCCGGTGACTTGGGGTTATACAAACCGATGCAGCTGTACCTTTTGTTTGCCACGAGCCGGGTGCCTTCCAGGAAAAAGACGCGAGTATACCGGCAACGCTGCCGGGCGTGATGCCTGTCGCGATCGAGGGCTGGAGGCTGCCCGCCGGGTGACGGGCTACGGTGCGGGGCTTACTCGTCTTTCTTCAACATCCCGGCCAGGGCGGCGAACGGGTTGTGGGTGGCCTTGGCGATCTTCGGGCTGCTCAGGGAGCTGTCGCCGAAATACTGCTGGTCGGTATAGCGCGAGTGTTCGTTGTCGTGGCAGAACAGGCAGAGCAGTTCCCAGTTGGAGCCGTCCTGCGGGTTGTTGTCGTGGTTGTGGTCGCGATGGTGCACAGTCAGTTCGCTCAGGCGCTTGCCGGAAAATTCACGGGCGCAGCGGCCGCAGACGTGCGGGTACATCTTCAGCGCCTTGTCACGATAGCCCATCTCCTTGTCGCGTTTGGCATCGGCGAGGATGCGGTCCAGCTTGGCGGTAGGGGAGGGAGGGTTGGTCGAACTCATGGGTTCACCTTGTCGAATGGATTGATGACGGTCATGCCGTGAAGTCTAGCGCAGTTCCCCGGCTTTTCGGTGAATGGCGCCGTGCGGCACGGGGCGCGGCGAGGATGGATTTCATCGGGAGGTGATTGAGCGAGGCAAAATGTTCGCGTTGCGAGTAGCCTGTAGCAGACAGATTGCTGGAGCTATCGATGAAAGGCATGACCCTGGCGGCCGTTGTGTGGGCCGCGCTGACGATGACGTCGGCATGGGCCGAGGACATTGCGCCGGCCCCCGTGACACCCGCTCCGGGCTCCCCGGGCACCGCGACCCCGACACCCTACCCGCAGGTCACCCCTCGCACGCCACCCAAGCCGGGCGAAGCCCTGCCGAGCATCGAGTTGCCGTCGCCGCCCAAGGACCAGACCCTGCCGGGCCTGGAGCAGAACGACAAGCCGGACAAGGCCAAGCCGAGTTCGAGTTAAACCTGCTGCGAGAGCAACTGCCCGTCGACCATGCGCAGGCGCCTGGACATCGCGATGGCGATGGCGCGAATGATCTTGGCGGCGATTTTCGGCGCTTCGTTGAGCATCTTTTCCAGGGAGTCCTTGCCCAGGTTCAACAACTGGCAGTGGCTGGCCGCGACGCAACTGGCCGAGCGTCGCTCGCCGTCGAGCACCGCCATCTCGCCAAAGGCCCGGCCGGCACGCAGGGTGGCGATCACCACGGCCTGGCCGGCCTCGTTGAGTTTCTGCACGTTGACGCTGCCGTGGTGGATGATGCACATGAAGGTGCCGGCATCGCCCTCGTGGAAGATTTCCTCGCCCTTGTCCACGCTGCTGATGCTGAAGTAGCCGGCGGCCGCCTGGCAGTCGGCGGGCAGCAGCTGGCTGAACAGACCGCAGTCCATCAGCATGTCGCGAATTTCGTTATTCAGTGAAGTCGGTTCTGACATGTTTCACGATCTATTGTTGTTGTCCGTTCCCGGCCCGGCGGCGCCGCGTCATGGTCTATGACCATGGCGCCGGGCAGAGTTCCTCAGGCGATGCCCAGAACCTTGAATACGAAGCCATATTCGAGCGCTACGTCACGCAATCCCTGATAGCGCCCGCTCATGCCGCCATGGCCGGCACCCAGCTCGGTCTTGAGCAGGAGTAGATGCTCGTCGGTGCGGGTCGCGCGCAATTTCGCCACCCACTTGGCCGCTTCCCAGTACTGCACGCGGCTGTCGTTGTAGCCGGCGATCACCAGCATCGCCGGGTAGTCCTGGGCGCGGACGTTCTCGTAGGGCGCGTAGGCCTTGAGCCGGGCATGCACCTCGGGTTCCTGCGGGTTGCCCCATTCGTCGTATTCGGTGACGGTCAGCGGCAGGTCGGGGTCGAGCATGGTGTTCAGCACATCGACAAACGGCACCTCGGCAATCGCCGCCTGGAACAGTTCCGGGCGCTGGTTGAGCACGGCACCGATCAACAGGCCGCCGGCGCTGCCGCCGCTGATCACCAGTTGTCTGGAGGTGGTCAGGCCCTCGGCGATCAGGTGTTCGGTGCAGGCGATGAAGTCGTCGAAGGTGTTCTGCTTGTGCTCCTGCTTGCCGGCGCGATACCAGGCTTCACCCAGTTCGCCTCCCCCGCGCACATGGGCGATGGCAAAGGCCACGCCGCGTTCGAGCAGGCTCAGGCGGGCATGGGAGAACCAGGGGTCGAGGCTTTCGCCATAGGCCCCATAGCCGTAGAGGTAGAGCGGGGTGGGCTGGCCCAGCAGCTCGCGCTTGACCACCAGGCTGATCGGCACCCGGGTGCCGTCCGGTGCGCGGGCCCACAGCCGTTGGCTGACGTAGGCGTCGGCATCGAACGGGCCGAGTACCGGCGTCTGCTTGAGTACAGCCTGTTCGCCATTGGCCAGGGTCAGTTGACGGACCTGGGCCGGGCGGTTGAGGGCTTCGTAGCGCAGGCGGATGCAGTCGCTGGTGAACTCCAGGCTGTCCTGCACGTAGAGGCTGTAGGCCGCGTCCGGCAGTTGCACGCGATAGGCCGGCAGGCCTTCGGGGCGTACCTCGATGATCGGCAGGCCGCCTTCGCGCAGGCTCAGGCACAGGGCCCGGGCGTTCAGCGTGACCCCTTCGAGCATCACCTGGTCGTTGTGGGGCACCAGCCGTTGCCAGTCCTCGCGACGGGGAATGCCATCGTCCGCGGCCTGGAACAGGGCGAAGTTGATGCCGTCCTGGTTGCTGCGGATGAACCAGCGCCACTGGCCCTGGTAGCGACCGTGGTCGACGGAGTATTCGTGGCCTTCGACCCGCGTCGCCAGGCAGGCGAAGGGCTGGTCCGGCGTGTCGGCGTCGAGCACCCAGGCTTCGCTGGTGGTCTTGCTGCCCAGCATCGCCACCAGTTGCCGTTCGGAGCTGCTGCGGTAGCAGTGCAGGAAGAAGCGGCCGTCTGGCTCATGCAGGACTTGCTCGGCACCCTCCTGGCCCAGCACATGGCGATACAGCTTGTGTGGGCGGTGGGTGTCGTCCAGTTCGCCGAAGAACAGCGTGCGGCTGTCGTTGGCCCAGGTCATGCTGCCGTCGCAGTCGTCGAAGGGCAGCTCGCTGACGCTGCCGCTGTCGAGTTCCTTGACGTACAGGCGGTAGACCTCGTCGCCGCTGGTATCCAGGCTGTAGGCCAGGCGCTGGTGGTCCGGACTGACGCTGAAGCTGCCGAGTGACAGGAAGCCGCCAGCGGCCAGCACATTGGGGTCGAGCAGCAGTTGCTCGGCACCTTCATCCACCGTCAGGCTGCCATCGGCCGGGCGTGGGCAGCGGTAGTGGCGGGCGTACTCGTCGCCGGCGGTGGTGCGGGTGTAATACAGGAACGGCCCCCAGGGCGAGGGCAGGGACAGGTCGGTTTCGAGGATCCGTCCCTTGATTTCCTCGAACAGCGTTTCGCGCAGTTCGGCCTGGTCGGCCAGTTGCGCCTTCTGGTAGCTGTTTTCGGCCTTGAGGTAATCGAGCACCGCCTCGCTGTCGCGCTCCTGCAGCCAGGCGTAGGGATCGGGACCTTGGTCCTTGCGGGCAATCGGGGCGCTGCTGATGGCGGCTTTGCGGGACATGGGCACTCTCTGTCTTGAGGATCGCTGACGGCGATGCAGCCGGGCCGGCGAAAAGCCGTTATCATAAGCCCCTCATTGCCAGCCTTGCCATGGACACCATGACCGAGAACGACTATCTGATCGCCTGGGGTTGCTACGCCTTTGCCGCCTTGGGCTGCCTGTTGGTGTGGTTTCGCCTGACCCGCTGGACCTGGCGCTGGTTGCGCGAGCCGCTGCGCCTGCTGGTGGCGGTGCTGCTGTTCAGCCCGACCATTCTCGACCCGGTGAAGGAGCGGTTCGCCCCGGCGGTCGCCATTACCGCCCTGGACCTGCTGTTCAAGGTCGGCAACAACGCCTGGCGCGCGGTCTCCGACCTGTTCATGTACCTGGTCATCGCCGCCGGCGTGTACCTGGTCTTCGTCCTGATCCGCTGGCCGCTCGAGCGTTCGAGCAAGGCCCGCAAGCTGCAGGCCGAAGCCGCTGCCGCCGCGGCCCGTGCCGAGATCGAGGCCGACGACCAGCCGTTCGCCGCCGAGCGCCAGGAGCGTCCACGCCGTCCGCCGCCTGCCGCTGGTGCCGGCCGCCAGCGGGTCGAGCCGCGCTTGTAGGCGCGTTGCAGCATTCAAGCGAGAGTCCGAGCATGTGTGAATTGTTGGGCATGAGCGCCAATGTGCCGACCGATATCGTTTTCAGCTTTACCGGGCTGATGCAGCGCGGCGGGCGTACCGGCCCCCATCGCGACGGATGGGGCATCGGTTTCTACGAAGGGCGAGGCTTGCGGGTGTTCCAGGATCCGGCGGCGAGCTGCGATTCGGAAGTCGCGCAACTGGTGCAGCGTTATCCGATCAAGAGCGAAGTGGTGATCGGGCATATCCGCCAGGCCAACGTCGGCAAGGTCTGCCTGTCCAATACCCATCCGTTCGTCCGTGAGTTGTGGGGGCGCAACTGGTGTTTTGCCCATAACGGCCAGTTGGCCGACTTCCAGCCGCGGCACAGCTTCTACCGCCCGGTCGGCGACACCGACAGCGAAGCGGCCTTCTGCGACCTGCTCAACCGTATCCGCGAAGCCTTTCCCGAACCGGTGGAAGTGGAGCAACTGTTGCCATCGCTGGTGGCCGCCTGCGCCGAGTATCGCGGCAAGGGTGTGTTCAACTGCCTGCTCAGCGACGGCGACTGGCTGTTCTGCTACTGCTCGACCAAGCTGGCGCAGATCACCCGGCGCGCGCCGTTCGGCCCGGCCCGCCTGAAGGACGTCGACGTGATCGTCGACTTCCAGGCCGAGACCACGCCCAACGACGTGGTCACGGTGATCGCCACCGAACCCCTGACCGAAAACGAGACCTGGACCCGCTACGAGCCGGGGCAATGGAGCCTGTGGCGACGCGGCGAATGCGTCAGCCAGGGCCGGACTGAACAAGGACACCCGTCATGTGGTTGAGTTACCTGCGCTTGATACTGTTTACCCTGGGGCTGCTGCTCGGTGTCCAGGTGCCCGGCTTTCTCAGTGACTACACCAAGCGGGTCGAAGCCCACCTGATCGAGGCGCAGACCAGCCTGCAAGGCTTCCAGAAGACCGCCGAGCAGTTCTTCGGCGGCGACCTGCAGAAACTGGTGGCGCATTACCGTGCCAGTGACGACCCGGTGTTCCGCAGCGATGCCGACAGCCTCGGCGGTCTGCTCAATCGCCAGCGCCTGCTGGACGACCAGTTCCAGGCGATGCAGGGCCCCTGGTACAAGCGCGCCTTGCAGGTGGCCTATGCCGCCGACCCGGCGATCCGCCAGGAAACCCTGCAGGGCTACACCTACCAGGTATTGCTGTCGCCCGAGGCGATCGGCTGGGCCATGGGCGGCGCGCTGCTGTTCTCCTTCGTGATCGAAGGTTTCTTCCGGCTGGTGGACTGGGTGGTGCTGGGCGGCAAGCGCCAGCGTGAGCGCCTGGCGCGGCGCGAGCGGGGCTGGTGATCCCGCCGCTGTAGAAGCGTGGCTTGCCCGCGAAGCTTTTAGCGGCCTTGAAGCCCCATTCGCGGGCAAGCCACGCTCCTACAGAGCCTTGTGCAGCCCTGGCGGTCACGCCTTCTTCAGCATCACATGCTGCTGCCCCATCTTGTCGGCATAATCATGCAGCACCTGTTGGCACAGTGCGACGATCTCCTCCACCAGCTCTTCGCCGACCCGCCAGGACACCACCACCTCCAGGTTCGGTGGGCGCTCCTGCAACGCCAGCAGGGTCAATTCGTCCCGGGCCAGTTCCTCGCTGACCAGCGCCAGCGGTAAGGCGCCGATCCCGAAGCCATCGCGCAGCAGGCGGGTGATCGCCGACACCGAGTTCACGCAATTGAGTCGTGGCGCAGAAACCCCATGGGCCTGCAGCAGGGCGAGCAGTTCCTGGTGCGGCCGGGAGTTCTTCGAGAAGGTGACGATCCGCTCCTGCGCAACATCCGCCAGGCTCGGGTACTCGCGGTTGTAGAGCGAATGGCTCGCCACCACCCAGCCCATCGGGTAGCTGGCCAGCTCCAGGCTGCGGATGGACTCCTGGCGCAGCGGGTCGGTCTGCAGGATCAGGTCGAGGAAGCCCTTGTGCAACTGCTCGGCCAGGTTCAGCGCGGTATCGGCCACCAGCTCGATCTCCACCCGCGGGAAGCGCTCGGTCATCTGTGCCACCAGCGGGCTGAGCCAGGTGTGGATCACCGTGTCCATCACGCCGATCCGCAGGCGGCCGACCTTGGTCGAGCCGGGTTCGATGGCGTGCTTGAGCGCCTGCATCGTATCGAGCATGCGTTCGGCGTGGTCGAGCACCTTCAGCCCTTCGGGCGTCAGCTTGACCCCGCGTGAATCGCGCAGGAACAGCTTGACCCCCAGTTCGCTTTCGAGCACGGCGATCCGGCTGGAAATGGCGGCCTGGGTGGTGAACAGCTTGTCCGCGGTCAGGCGAAAGCTCTTGAGCCGGGCGACCCAGACGAAGGTTTCGAGAAACTTGAGATTCATGCAATCAACTTTTCTTATGTCTGGGAACGGCTTTTATTAGTTGGACGCACCGGGCGGGCACCCTCGAGAATGGCCCAGGCCGACGAATTACCATAAGCATTGCCGACCCCCAGGGCAATGCCCACAGCCCACAGGAGCAGCTACCGTGAGCCGCCTGCTACTCAATTGCGATATCGGTGAAAGTTACGGCAACTGGACCCTGGGTCTGGATGCGCAAGTCATGCCCTTCATCGACTGTGCCAACATCGCCTGCGGTTATCACGCCGGCGACCCGAGCATCATGCGCAAGACCGTCAGCCTGGCCCTGGCCAATGACGTGCGGATCGGCGCCCATCCGGCCTACCCGGACCTGGTCGGCTTCGGCCGCCGTTCCATGGCCTGCACGCCCCAGGAAATCCAGGACCTGCTGCATTACCAGATCGGCGCACTGGACGGCATCTGCCGGGCCCAGGGCGCGCGGGTCAGCTATGTCAAACCCCATGGCGCACTGTACAACGACATGATGGCCAACCCGCAGCAGTTGCGTTCGGTGGTCCAGGCGATCGCCGCCTACGACCGCGAACTGCCCCTGATGCTGCTGGCGATGCGCGACAACAGCGCGGCCCAGGCCCTGGCCGACGAGTTCGGCGTGACCCTGTGGTTCGAAGCCTTTGCCGATCGCGCCTACGACCCCGACGGGCGTCTGGTTTCCCGGCAACTGCCGGGGGCTGTGCATCATGAGCCGCAGTGGATCATCGAGCAGGCCCTGACCATCGCCCGTGGCGACCCTCTGACCGCCGGCGACGGCAGTGCCCTGCGTCTGCACGCCGACACCCTGTGCGTGCATGGCGACAATGCCAGTTCGGTCGAGGCTGTTCAGCGCATTCGCGAGGCCCTCGACCGGCAGGCGAACCCATGAGCGCGGCGCCGATGAAGCCGCGTATCGAAGTGGTGGCGATCGATTGCCTGATGGTGCGTCTGTTCGAGGTGATCGCCGAGGACAACATGCCGTGGATGCTCGCCGCCAGCGAGCGTCTGCGGGCCGGTTTTGCCGGTCAGTTGATCGACCTGGTGCCGTCCTATACCACCCTGATGGTGCATTACGACCTGACGCAACTGAGCCCGGCCCAGGCCCGGGAACTGATCGCCGAAGCGCTGGACGATCTGCAGCCGAACGCCACCGCCGGCGGGCAATGCCACGTACTTCCGGTGTGGTATGACCCGAGTGTCGGCCCGGAGCTGCGCCTGCTGTCCGAGCGCAGCGGCTGGTCGGTGAGTGACGTGATCCGCCGCCACAGCGAGCGCGAGTACCAGGTGTTCGCCCTCGGCTTTGCGCCGGGGTTCGCCTTCATGGGCCTGGTGGTCGAACCGTTGGCGGCGCCGCGGCTCGATACCCCGCGCAAGAAGGTGGCGGCGGGCAGCGTCGGCATCGCCGAACGCCAGACCGCGGCCTATCCGGTGGTGTCGCCGGGGGGCTGGAACCTGATCGGGCGTACCCCGAGCAAGCTGTTCGACCGCGAGCGGGACGGCTACAGCCTGATGCAGCCGGGTGATACGGTGCGTTTTGTGGCGGTCGAGCATGCCGAGTTCGTCCGCCTGGGTGGCGACGATACGCCTTTGGAGGCCCTGGCATGAGTCATCTGTCGATCGAGGCCAGCACCCGGCTGTGCCTGTTGCAGGACCGTGGGCGGTTCGGTGTGCGTCATCTGGGTGTGACCCAGGGTGGGGCGTTGGACTGGGTGTCGATGGCCTGGGCCAACCGCCTGCTGGGCAACTCGCCGGATGCGCCGGTGGTGGAGATCACCCTCGGCGGCTTTGCCGTGGTGGCGCGGGAAACCTGCTGCCTGGCCCTGGCCGGGGCCGATCTCGGGGCCCAGGTGGACGGGCAGGCGCTGGCGCCCTGGCGCAGCTTTATCCTGGAGGCCGGGCAGCGCCTGCAATTTACTCAGCCACTGCTGGGTGCACGGGCCTACCTCGCGGCGCCGGGTGGTTTCCTTGCGCCGCAGGTGCTCGGAAGCAGTGCCTGTGTGGTTCGTGAGGAACTGGGTGGCCTGGATGGCCTGGGGCAGCCGTTGCACAAGGGCGATAGCCTGCGCTATGCCGGGACAGCGGTGACGCCAGCGGCGGTGCCGGCCGCGCAGGTCCCCGACTTCCAGGCCGAGGCCACGCTGCAGGTGGTGCTCGGTGCGCAGATCGGCGAATTCAGCGGGCAGAGCCTGTTCGATGCGTTCAACAGTCCCTGGACCCTCGACAGCCGCGGCGACCGCATGGGGATCCGCCTGCTCGGGGCGGAGTTGAAGTACCAGGGGCGGCCGATGATTTCCGAGGGGATACCGCTGGGAGCGATCCAGGTGCCGCCGGATGGGCAGCCGATCGTGCTGCTCAACGATCGGCAGACCATCGGCGGTTATCCGCGCCTGGGCGCCTTGACGCCATTGTCGCTGGCGCGGTTGGCGCAGTGCCTGCCGGGCAGTGGGGTGCGACTGGTGCCGACGGTGCAGGAGTCGGCGCACCGGCAGCACATCGAGTTCATCAGCCGGTTTGCCTGAGGCCCCAAAAGCTTCGCGGGCAAGCCACGCTCCTACAGGGTGTTGATCGTTCACAAGTCCGATGAACGTCTGCGCCCTGCAGGGGCTTGGCTTGCCCGCGAATAGGCCATCAAGCGATTTCACCTCACTTGGACAGAAACCGCATCCCTTCTTCCAGGCCCCGCAGGGTCAGCGGATACATCTGGTCCTCGATCAGGTCGCGCACGATGTTGGTCGAAGACGTGTACCCCCAGGTGTCCTTCGGATACGGGTTGATCCAGATGAGCTTCTTGTATTTCTCCATGAAGCGCTGCATCCACACGTAGCCCGGCTCCTCGTTCCAGTGCTCGACGCTGCCGCCGGCCTGGGTGATCTCGTAGGGCGCCATCGCCGCATCGCCGACGAACACCACCTTGTAGTCGGCGCCGTACTTGTGCAGCAGGTCCTGGGTCGAGGTACGCTCCGAGCTGCGGCGCAGGTTGTTCTTCCACACCGACTCGTAGATGAAATTGTGGAAGTAGAAGTACTCCAGGTGCTTGAACTCGGTCTTGCAGGCCGAGAACAGTTCCTCGCAGATCTTCACGTGGGCGTCCATCGAACCGCCGATATCGAACAGCAGCAACAGCTTGACCGTGTTGCGTCGCTCCGGCCGCATCCGGATGTTCAGCAGACCGGCGTCGCGTGCGGTATGGTCGATGGTGCCATCAATGTCCAGCTCTTCCGCGGCGCCCTGGCGGGCGAACTTGCGCAGGCGCCGCAAGGCCACCTTGATGTTGCGGGTGCCGAGTTCGACCTGGTCGTCGAGGTTCTTGTATTCGCGCTGGTCCCAGACCTTGACCGCCTTGCCCTGGCGCTTGCCGGCATCGCCGACGCGAATGCCTTCCGGGTTGAAACCGCCCGAGCCGAACGGGCTGGTGCCGCCGGTACCGATCCACTTGTTGCCGCCGGCATGACGTTCCTTCTGTTCCTCCAGGCGTTTCTTGAACTCCTCGATCAGCTTGTCCAGGCCGCCGAGGGACTGGATCTGCGCGCGTTCCTCGTCGCTCAGCGAGCGCTCGAACTCCTTGCGCAGCCAATCCTCGGGGATCAGCGCCTGCAGGTGGTCGTCGAGCTTTTCCAGGCCGTTGAAGTAGGCGCCGAAGGCCCGGTCGAACTTGTCGAAATGCCGTTCGTCCTTGACCAGGATCGCCCGCGCCAGGTAGTAGAACTCGTCCATGTCGGCGAAGGTCACGCGCTGTTTCAGCGCGTTGATCAGGTCGAGCAGCTCGCGCACCGACACCGGCACCTTGGCCGCGCGCATTTCATTGAACAGGTTGAGCAGCATGGCTATTGCCCTCTTATCTGAAGAGGCTCTGTTTGAAAGATCGCCGAGCGGCGGTCAGGCAAGGCAAAAGCGGGCGAGGAAGCGGAGTTTACTGGTTGTAAATGAGCATTATTCACTTCGTTCACCCTTCGGGCCGTCCTTCGGACGTTCTCACTCCGTTCGTCCGAGCCCGCTTTTAACGCAGACTGGCCGACGCGCAGGCAGCTTTCGGACAGAGCCTAGCGGCTGCCGCGACGGCTCATGAAGGCCAGGCGTTCCAGTAGCTGGACATCCTGCTCGTTCTTGACCAGCGCACCGGCCAGCGGCGGGATGGCCTTGGTCGGATCGCGCTCGCGCAGCACCGCCTCGCCGATGTTGTCGGCCATCAGCAGCTTCAGCCAGTCCACCAGCTCGGAGGTCGACGGCTTTTTCTTCAGGCCCGGCACCTTGCGTACATCGAAGAACACGTCGAGGGCTTCGCTGACCAGGTCCTTCTTGATGTCCGGGTAGTGGACGTCGACGATCTTCTGCAGGGTTTCGCGGTCCGGGAAGGCGATGTAGTGGAAGAAGCAGCGGCGCAGGAAGGCGTCTGGCAGTTCCTTTTCGTTATTGGAGGTAATGATGATGATCGGACGCTGCCTGGCCTTGATGGTTTCATCGATCTCGTAGACGTAGAACTCCATCTTGTCGAGTTCCTGCAACAGGTCGTTGGGGAACTCGATATCGGCCTTGTCGATCTCGTCGATCAGCAGGATCACCCGCTCCTCGGACTCGAAGGCCTCCCAGAGCTTGCCCTTCTTCAGGTAGTTGCGCACATCGTGGACCTTGTCCACGCCCAGTTGCGAATCGCGCAGGCGGCTCACCGCGTCGTACTCGTAGAGGCCCTGGTGCGCCTTGGTGGTGGACTTGATGTGCCAGGTGATCAGCTTGGCGCCGAAGGACTCGGCCAGTTGCTCGGCGAGCATGGTCTTGCCGGTGCCGGGCTCGCCCTTGACCAGCAGTGGACGCTCCAGGGTAATGGCGGCGTTGACGGCCAGCTTCAGGTCAGCGGTGGCGACGTAGGCCTGGGTGCCTTCGAACTTCATCTGTGCTTCCTCGAACGGTAGCGCCGGCCCGGCAGCGGGCGGCGGGGGAAATTCCATGTTCCGACTATAACGCGGTGTCCGGTCGAGTGTGAACGCAGACGGCTTATTCAGTCTCTGAATGGAGCGTCACATCCTGACCTGGTCAGGCCCGTCAGCCGGTGCCGGGCTTGGGCTGCTCGTAGCGGGCATTGAAGGCCTGGATGAAACCGTTGCGCAATATCTGCAAAAAGGCGGCGAACGCGCTGATATCCTGCTGGTGGACGCTGCCGCTGAGTTCGACGCGGGTGGCGAACTGGTTCTTCTTCTGGTTTTTCAGCAGGGTCTCGCCGGCGCCGACGATGGCTTCCCAGACCGAGCGCAGCAGGCTCTTGTCCTGGTTCTCGACGTCCTGCTGCCAGTCGAACACTTCGACATCGTGCAGCAACGGCTTGATATAGCCGGTGAGCCGGCCCTTGTCGGCCTGGGCCTCGATCACCACGTCGCCGCTGCCGCCGTTGAAGTCGAACTTGCCGTAGGCCGCGGCGAAGTCGTTGACCTTGCGCAGCTCGATGCCGGTGGCCCGCAGGCGGAATTCGAAATCCTCGAAGTTGCTCAGCGGATCGAAGGTGGCGGTGGTTTCCAGGGGCGCGTGGCCGAGCAGCAGGGCCTTGCCTTCGAAACGCGCATCGCGATGGCCCTTGAGGTCGACGATGTTGGTCAGGTTGTAGAGGCTGGCATTGACCTGGGTGGCCTGCAGGTTGACCGGTGGCTGGGAGGTGAAGTTGCGGAAGGTGATGCGCCCGTTGTCGATGCGCACCTCGTTGAGGGTGATCGGCAGCAGTTTGCCCAGTTGGGCGCGCCAGTCGGTGCCCTGACCGGTCTGCGAGGCCTGGCGATTGTTCGCGCCGCCGTCGACGAAGTTCAGTTCCGGTTCGACGAACTGCACCTCGGCCACCACCGCATGGTTTTCCCAGAGGGCTTTCCAGCTCACCGACAGGTCGATCAGCGGCGCCTTGAGGAACGGCACTGGCACTTTGCCGGCGACCTTGACGATTTCCAGCCCGTTGATCCGGTAGGCGCCGCGCCACAGGGCCAGGTCGACATCCGTCACCTGGCCGCGGTAGTCGCCCATGTCGGCGAGCTTTTCATTCAGGTAGTTGCGTACCAGGTAGGGCAGGGCCAGGTTCACCGCCACCACCAGCAGAACAACAATTGCCAGGCCCCACAACGGCCAACTGTAACGACGTTTCATCGACGTGCCCCGCAGACTGTCCATAGGCGATGGACCCCCGGCAACGCGAGACGTTCGCATGACTGGACGCCCGTCACCTCGGGGCATACCCTTGTGGGCTAATTCTCAAATGAACATAGGACCTGTCATGAGCCGTATTTTTGCCGACAACGCCCATTCCATCGGTAATACGCCCCTGGTTCAGATCAACCGCATCGCCCCCCGCGGCGTGACCATCCTGGCCAAGATCGAAGGGCGCAACCCGGGGTATTCGGTGAAGTGCCGGATCGGCGCGAACATGATCTGGGACGCCGAAAGCAGCGGCCGCCTCAAGCCGGGCATGACCATCGTCGAACCGACCTCCGGCAACACCGGCATCGGCCTGGCCTTCGTCGCCGCCGCCCGCGGCTACAAGCTGCTGTTGACCATGCCGGCGTCCATGAGCATCGAGCGGCGCAAGGTGCTCAAGGCCCTGGGGGCCGAGCTGGTGTTGACCGAGCCGGCCAAGGGCATGAAAGGCGCTATCGAGAAGGCCGGTGAAATCGTCAACAGCGATCCGGCCCGGTACTTCATGCCCGCGCAGTTCGACAACCCGGCCAACCCGGCGATCCACGAGAAGACCACCGGTCCGGAAATCTGGAACGACACCGATGGCGCGGTCGATGTGCTGGTGGCCGGCGTCGGCACCGGCGGCACCATCAGCGGCGTTTCGCGCTACATCAAGCAGACCCAGGGCAAGCCGATCCTCTCGGTGGCGGTGGAACCGGTGACGTCGCCGGTGATCACCCAGACCCTGGCCGGGCAGGAGGTCAAGCCGTCGCCGCACAAGATTCAGGGCATCGGTGCCGGTTTCGTGCCGAAGAACCTCGACCTGTCGCTGGTCGACCGGGTCGAGCTGGTGACCGACGAGGAGTCCAAGGCCATGGCCCTGCGGCTGATGCAGGAGGAGGGTATCCTCTGCGGCATCTCCTGTGGCGCGGCGATGGCGGTGGCCGTGCGCCTGGCGGAAACCCCGGAGATGCAGGGCAAGACCATCGTCGTGGTGCTGCCGGACTCCGGCGAGCGCTACCTGTCGAGCATGCTCTTCAGCGACCTGTTCACCGAGCAGGAAAACCAGCAGTAACAGGCGGGTCGACGCCGGCCTTTTCCCCACAGGCCTTTTCCCCACAGGCCGGCTCCCGGTGGGCCGGCCTGTGGGCGATCATGGATTGACCTGACCTGCATCAGTCCGCCTTCAGGCGCCTTATGCTAATTAACGCTTTGTTGCGCAGTTCTTAACGCTGATTGTTGAGTTGCGCGGGTTTTTCCGGCGGTCGGTAATGTTTATCATGGCCGGCTGCCACGTCTCGTGGATTTTTCCTACCCGGACGTCGCCCATTTTCAAGGAGTGCTGAATGACCTTTTCCTTCGCCGCCAAGGCCGCCGTGTTGCTGCTGTTCGTGGGCAGTACGCTCTACGTGCATCTGCGGGGCAAGGCGCGTTTGCCGGTATTGCGCCAGTTCGTCAACCATTCGGCGCTGTTCGCTCCGTACAACGCCCTGATGTACCTGTTTTCCGCGGTGCCGTCCAGACCCTACCTGGACCGCAGCAAGTTCCCCGAACTGGACGTGCTCAAGGACAACTGGCAGGTGATCCGCGAGGAAGCCATGCACCTGTTCGACGAGGGCTACATCCGGGCCGCCGAGAAGAACAACGACGCCGGCTTCGGTTCGTTCTTCAAGAAGGGTTGGAAGCGTTTCTACCTCAAATGGTATGACAAGCCGCTGCCGTCGGCCGAAATGCTCTGCCCGAAGACTGTCGAGCTGGTCAGCCGCATCCCCAACGTCAAGGGCGCGATGTTCGCCCTGCTGCCCGGCGGCAGCCACCTGAACCCGCACCGCGATCCGTTCGCCGGTTCGCTGCGTTATCACCTGGGCCTGTCGACGCCGAACTCCGACGATTGCCGGATTTTCGTCGATGGCCAGGTCTACGCCTGGCGCGACGGTGAAGACGTGATGTTCGACGAGACCTACGTGCACTGGGTCAAGAACGAAACCGAGCAGACCCGGGTCATCCTGTTCTGCGACGTCGAACGGCCGTTGAGCAACCGCCTGATGACCTCGATCAACCGTTCGGTCAGCGCCTTCCTGGGCCGTGCCACCGCACCGCAGAACGTCGATGACGAGCGCGTGGGCGGGATCAACCAGGCCTATGCCTGGAGCAAGCGCTTCAGTGACAACTTCAGCAGCGTGGTCAAGCAGTGGAAGCGCAAGCATCCCAAGGCCTACCGCGTGATGCGTCCGGTGCTGGCGGTCCTGGTGGCCTGGGCCCTCGGCTACTGGCTGTTCGGCTGATCTGTTGCAATAGATGGCGAGCGCTGGTTATAGTCAGCGCTCGGTGCATCGCCTGATTCACCGTCGTTTCCCCTCACTGAAGATCTGCCTATGCCAGCTTCCTCCCTCAACGCGGTCGTCGTTCCAGCGCTCAACGCTGGCGTAGTGCCGTGCGGAAGCCTGCAACCGCTGCAGATCAGTCATTACCCACCACCTGTCAGTAGCACGCCGGTGTGCGCCGTCGTATCACCGCCAGGCGTCGTTGGCATTCGGGGCTGATCAGCAAGCGTTGCTGTTCTCCTGCCTGCCCGCCTGAAAAAAACCTACTGAATCTTCAGCTTCACAGCTGAGTTGGCATTTGCCTGAATCACAGGTGGTATCCATGTTGGTCATTTCAAAGCAATCCGCGACTGCGGCGGCTTCGACGAGTCTGTTCGTGCTGCTCTGGAGCAGCGGGGCGATCTTCTCCAAGTGGGGCCTGGCCCATGCCTCGCCGTTCGCCTTTCTGCTGGTGCGTTTTTCCATTGCCCTGCTGGGCCTGCTGTTGCTGGTCCCGCTGCTCAAGTTCAAGTTGCCCAAAGGCGGCAAGCCGCTGCGTTATGCCGCGGCGACGGGGCTGGTGTTGCTCGGCGCCTACCAGATCTTCTATCTGCTGGCGCTGGACCTGAAGGTCACGCCGGGCGTCATGGCGACGATCATGGGCGTGCAGCCGATCCTCACGGCGGTGCTGATGGAGCGCCAGCGCTCCTGGAGCCGGATGTTCGGCCTCGGGTTGGGGCTGGCGGGGCTGATCCTGGTGGTCTACCAGGGCATCGGCCTGGCGGGCATGTCGCTGGCCGGGATGCTCTTCGGCCTGCTGGCGCTGGCGAGCATGACCTTCGGTTCGATCATGCAGAAGCGCATCACCGACAATCCCCTCGGCACGCTGCCGGTGCAGTACCTGGCCGGGCTGCTGTTGTGCGGAGTGTTCGTGCCGTTCCAGCCGTTTCATGTCGAGACCGGCAGTGGCTTCATCATTCCGGTGCTGTGGATGGGGCTGGTGGTGTCGGTGCTGGCGACGTTGTTGCTGTACCGGCTGATCGCCCGGGGCAATCTGGTGAATGTCACCAGCCTGTTCTACCTGGTGCCGGCGGTGACGGCGGTCATGGATTACCTGATCTTCGGTAACCGGCTGGCGTTGCTGAGCATGCTCGGGATGGGGTTGATCATCGTCGGCCTGGTATTCGTGTTCCGCAAGGCGGGTTGATGCGTCTCTGGAACGGGTACGGCAGCCTGGTGCTGTTGTGCCTGTTCCGGAGCATTCGCGGGCAAGCCCGGCTCCTACAGGATGGCGTCGCTCCGTGCGATCCACAATCTGTAGGAGCCGGGCTTGCCCGCGAATGGGCCCTCAAATTCCCTACAGCGTTACCGCTGCGCCACGGCGCCGGCTTTCGCCACCGCCGGCTGCAACACCAGCCACAACGCCAGCGCGATCAACAGCCCGCCATACAGATGCGCCATCGACAGCGGCTCATCGAGAAACAATGCCCCCCACAACACTCCGAAGGCCGGGATCATGAAGGTCACGGTCATCGATTTCACCGGCCCGATATTGCTCAGCAGCTTGAAATACACGATGTAGGCGAACGCCGTGCAGATCAGGCCGAGCCCCAGCAGCGCACCCCAGACTTCAAGGCCGCCCCAGCTTGCCGGCGGGTGGCTGATGGCGCTGGCGGCGAAGAACGGCAGGATCACCAGCGTCGCACCGAACATGCTGCCCAGGGCCGACAGCCGCGGGTCGAGCCCGCCCTGATGGTCGAGCCAGCGCCGGGTCAGGAAACCGGCGAAGCCATAGCTGGTGGTGGCGAGCAGGCAGGCGCCCGCACCCAGCAGCAGGTCGAGGTCGAAGGTCACCGGGCCGGCGCGGGTCAGCACCGCCACACCGAACAGCCCGAGGAAAATCCCCAGCAGCTTGTTCAGCGTGAGCTTTTCGTGGAAGAACAGGCCGCCGATCAGCACCCCCATCAACGGCGTGGTGGCGTTGAAGATCGACGAGTAGCCGGCCGGCAGCACCTTGGCCGCCACCGAATACAGGGTCGCCGGCAGCCCCGAGTTGATCACCCCGAGCAGCAGGCAGATCTTGAACTTGCCCTTGAAGTCCCATTTCACGCGCATCAGCGCGAGCATCGCCAGCAGGCCGACAGCCGCGATCGAGACACGAAAGAACGCAGTGGGAAACGCACCCAGCACAGGGGCAATGATGCGCATGAACAGGAAGCTGGCGCCCCAGACGGCAGCCAGGCTGAACATGCGGACGATATCGGCGGGATTCACGGTGGGCTTCCTTGGCAGGCTAGGGCGAGCAAGTGTGTCGGGATGTTACGTTCAGGGCAAGGTTGCACAACACGATGACAGGCTTCTAAGCTCAACGGGCTCGCGACCAGAACAACGAACGAAAAATCCCGCAGAGGTTTGACTATGCCGCAGCAATGGCCGGCCGCCGATATCGCCCGTACGATCCTTGATGGCTTCGATAACTATCGCGAGCATTTTCGCCAGATCACCGATGGCGCCCGTGCCCGCTTCGAGGGCGCACGCTGGCAGGAGGCGCAGGCGGCATCGGCGGCGCGGATCAATCTTTACGAAGAGAAGGTCGCCGAGGTCAATGCCCGGCTGCGGGCCGGGTTCGAGGCCGAGTCGTTGCTCGATGTGGGCATCTGGCCGCTGGTGAAAAGCGCCTATATCAGCCTGATCGATGTGCGCTTTGACGATGAACTGGCGGAAACCTGGTACAACTCGGCCTTCTGCAGCCTGTTCAGTCACGACCTGATCAGCGACGGCTGCATGTTCATCCACACCACCCGGCCGTCCCTGCGGCGCGCGCGGTCGGCGCAGACGCGGATCTATCGCCCGCAGGGCGAACTGTCGGGCATGCTCGAACGGATCTTCACCGACTATCGCTTCAGCGAGGATTACGCCGACCTGTCCGGCGACCTGCGGCGCCTCGAAGCGCAACTGCGCGAAAGCCTGCCGGACTGGGTGTGCAAGGACCCGGAACTGAGCGTCGAGCTGTTTTCCTCGGTGCTCTATCGCAACAAGGGCGCCTACCTGGTGGGGCGCATCTACACCCACGACGAGCAGTGGCCGCTGGTGATCCCGTTCCTGCACCGCGAGGGCCGCGGGATCCGTATCGATGCCTTGATCACCGACGAGGCCGAGGTGTCGATCATCTTCTCCTTCACCCGTTCCTATTTCATGGTCGATGTGCCGGTGCCGGCGGAGTTCGTCGGTTTTCTCAAGCGCATCCTGCCGGGCAAGCACGTGGCCGAGCTGTACACCTCGATCGGTTTCTACAAGCACGGCAAGTCGGAGTTCTACCGGGCGCTGATCGACCACCTGGCCAACACCGACGACCGTTTCATCATGGCGCCCGGGGTGCGTGGCATGGTCATGAGCGTGTTCACCCTGCCGGGCTTCAATACGGTGTTCAAGATCATCAAGGACCGCTTCTCGCCCTCGAAGAACGTCGACCGGGCCACGGTGATCGAGAAGTACCGGCTGGTGAAGAGCGTCGACCGGGTCGGGCGCATGGCCGATACCCAGGAGTTCGCCGACTTCCGTTTCCCCCTGGGCAAGTTCGATCCGGCCTGCCTCGAGGAGTTGCTGGAGGTAGCGCCGTCCACCGTGCAGGTCGAGGGCGAGACGGTGCTGATCCGCCACTGCTGGACCGAGCGGCGCATGACCCCGCTGAACCTCTACCTCGACAACGCCAACGAAGCCCAGGTGCGCGAGGCGCTGGATGACTATGGCCTGGCGATCAAGCAACTGGCGGCGGCGAACATCTTCCCCGGCGACATGCTGCTGAAGAACTTCGGGGTCACCCGCCATGGCCGGGTGGTGTTCTATGACTACGACGAAATCTGCTTCCTCACCGAAGCCAACTTTCGCCATATCCCGCCGCCGCGCACCCCGGAGGACGAAATGGCCTCCGAGCCCTGGTATTCCATCGGTCCGCTGGACGTATTCCCCGAGGAGTTCCCGCCCTTCCTGTTCGCCGATATCGGCCAGCGCCGGCTGTTCGCCCAGTTGCACGGCGAGCTGTACGACGCCGATTACTGGAAGGGCCTGCAGGAGGCGATTCTCGCCGGCAAGGTCATCGACGTGTTCCCGTATCGGCGGCGGGCACTGGACAACGAGTAGGCTTGGCCAAGGCGGGCTCGCCACAGAGAGGGGCAAATCTGCGACAATCCGCCCCTGCCTACATAGACGACCCTTGCCGAGCCGATGACCGACGAATCGCCCACTATCGACCAACTGCTGAAAAACCTCGACCTTGCCATGATCGCCGACCGCCACCGCCTGCGGCGGCAGTTGCTCGACCTGCGCAAGAAACCCGATGAAGCCAGGCTGGCTCAGTGGGTCGAGAGAATGCAGGCTTCCTGCGCCCTGGTCACGGCGCGGCGCCAGAGCGTGCCGACGATTCGCTACGACGACAGCCTGCCCATCGCCGCCAAGCGCGACGAGATCAAGGCGGCGCTGCTCAAGCACCAGGTACTGGTCATCGCCGGCGAGACCGGCTCGGGCAAGACCACCCAGTTGCCGAAGATCTGCCTGGAAATCGGCCGCGGCCAGCATGGCCTGATCGGTCATACCCAGCCGCGGCGTATCGCTGCGCGCAGCGTGGCGAGCCGGGTCGCCGAGGAACTGGCGACACCGCTGGGCAGCCTGGTCGGCTACCAGGTGCGGTTCGAGGACCAGAGCGATTCCAACACCCTGGTCAAGCTGATGACCGACGGTATCCTGCTGGCGGAAACCCAGAACGATCGCTACCTCGAACGCTACGACACGATCATCGTCGACGAAGCCCACGAGCGCAGCCTGAACATCGACTTCCTGCTCGGCTACCTCAAGACCCTGCTGCCGCGGCGCCCTGACCTCAAGGTGATCATCACCTCGGCGACCATCGACCTGGAGCGTTTTTCGAAGCACTTCAACGATGCACCGATCGTCGAGGTGTCGGGGCGCACCTTCCCGGTGGAGACCTGGTACCGGCCGATGACTTCCGAGCAGGACGAGGAGGGCAACCGGGTCGAGGACGACCTCACCGTCGACCAGGCGATCCTCGCCACCCTCGACGAGATCGCCGCCCATGAGCGCCATGAGCGCAAGAGCCCCGGCGACGTGCTGGTGTTTTTGCCCGGCGAACGCGAGATCCGCGATGCCGCCGAGATGCTGCGCAAGGCCCAGCTCAAGCACACCGAGATTCTTCCTTTATACGCGCGGCTGACACCGGCCGAGCAGCAGCGGATCTTCCAGTCCCACGCGGGGCGTCGGGTCGTGCTGGCGACCAACGTCGCGGAAACCTCGCTGACCGTACCGGGCATCCGCTACGTGATCGACAGCGGCACCGCGCGTATCAGCCGCTACAGCTACCGCGCCAAGGTCCAGCGCCTGCCGGTCGAGGCCATCTCCCAGGCCAGCGCCAACCAGCGCAAGGGCCGTTGTGGGCGCGTCGAGCCGGGGATCTGCGTACGTCTGTACAGCGAAGAGGATTTCAACGGCCGGCCGGAGTTCACCGATCCGGAAATCCTGCGCACCAACCTGGCGGCGGTGATCCTGCAGATGCTGCACCTGCGCCTGGGCGAGATCACCGCGTTCCCGTTCATCGAGCCGCCGGACGGCAAGGCCATCAGCGACGGCTTCAACCTGCTGCAGGAACTCTCGGCGGTTACCCGCGACAACCAGCTGACCCCGCTCGGCCGCCAGTTGGCGCGCCTGCCGGTGGACCCGCGCATGGGCCGCATGCTGCTGGAGGCGGCCAAACTCGGCAGCCTGCAGGAAGTGCTGATCGTCGCCAGTGCCATGTCGGTGCAGGACCCGCGCGAGCGCCCGCCCGAGCGCCAGCAGGCCGCCGACCAGGCCCACGCGCAGTGGAAGGACGCCGATTCGGACTTCGCCGGGCTGATCAACGTCTGGCGCGGTTTCGAGGAGCAGCGCCAGGCCCTCGGGGCGAGTGCCTTGCGCAACTGGTGCCGGAAGAACTTCCTCAATTACCTGCGCATGCGCGAATGGCGTGACTCCCACCGACAGCTGGCGCTGATCTGCCGCGACCTGCAACTGGCGATCAACAAGGAGCCGGCCGACTATCCCAAGCTGCACAAGGCGGTGCTGTCCGGCCTGTTGAGCCAGATCGGCCAGAAGACCGAGGAAGGCGACTACCTCGGCGCGCGCCAGCGGCGCTTCTGGGTCCACCCGTCCTCGGGCCTGGGCCGCAAGCGGCCGCAGTGGCTGATGACCGCCGAACTGGTGGAAACCACCAAGCTCTATGCGCGCATGGTCGCCAAGATCGAGCCGGACTGGATCGAGCCGCTGGCCGGGCACCTGATCAAGAAGAACCACTTCGAACCCCACTGGGAGAAGAAGCGCGGCCAGGTAGTGGCCTTCGAGCAGATCACCCTGTTCGGCCTGATCGTGGTCGGCCGGCGGCCGGTGCATTTCGGACCGGTCGACCCGGTGGTTTCGCGCGAACTGTTCATCCGCGAGGCGCTGGTGCGCGGCGAAATCCAGTCCAGGGCCAAGTGTCTGGGCGCCAACACCCGCCTGCTCGAACAGCTCGATGAACTGGAGGCCAAGGCCCGTCGGCGCGACATCCTCGCCGACGAGGAAACCCTGTTCGCCTTCTACGACGCGCGCCTGCCGGCGGAGATCCACCAGACCGCGACCTTCGACAGCTGGTACCGTGTCCACAGCCAGAAGAATCCGCAACTGCTGATCATGCGCGAAGAAGACGTGCTGGCCCGCGAGGCCAGTGAAGTCACCGCCGCGCAGTACCCGGACACCCTGCATCTGGGCGATCTGACCCTGGCGCTGAGCTATCACTTCGAACCCAACCACCCCCGCGACGGTGTGACCCTGCGCGTGCCGGCGCCGCTGTTGCCGATGTTGCCCGCCGAGCGCCTGGAGTGGCTGGTGCCGGGCCTGATCGAGGCCAAGTGCATCGCCCTGGTACGCAACCTGCCCAAGGCCCTGCGCAAGAACTTCGTGCCGGTGCCGGACTTCGTCAAGGCGGCGCTGCAACGCATCGACTTCGCCGAGGGTTCGCTGCCCCAGGCGCTGGGGCGTGAGCTGCTGCGCATGACTGGCGCGCGGGTCAGCGACGAGGCCTGGGCCGAAGCGGCGCAGCAGGTGGAAAGCCACCTGAAGATGAACCTCGAAGTGGTCGACGCCCAGGGCAAGTTCCTCGGCGAAGGCCGTGACCTGGCGGAACTGACCGCGCGCTTCGCCCAGGCCAGCCAGGCGGCGCTGGCCGTGCCGCAAACCGCGAAAAGCCAGCAGCCGGTGGAAGCCAAGGGTTTCGCCGCTGTCGCCGAGACCACCCAGCAGAAGATCGCCGGCCTGTCGATGACGGTCTATCCGGCACTGGTGGAAGAGGCGGGTACGGTCAAGGAAGGGCGCTTCTCCACCCCGGCCGAAGCCGAGTTCCAGCATCGTCGGGCGTTGCAGCGGCTGTTGCTGCAGCAACTGGCCGAGTCGGCGAAGTTCCTGCGCGGCAAGCTGCCGGGCCTGACCGAGCTGGGCCTGCTGTATCGCGAGCTGGGTCGTGTCGAAGCGCTGGTGGAAGACATCCTGTTGGCCAGCCTCGACAGTTGCATCCTCGACGGTGAAGACCCGCTGCCCCGCGACGGTGCCGGCCTGGCGTCCCTGGCCGAGCGCAAGCGCGGCCACTGGACCGAGCATGCCGAGCGCCTGGCACGCCTGACCCTGGAGATCCTCAAGCTCTGGCACGGCCTGCAGAAGCGCTTCAAGGGCAAGATCGACCTGGCCCAGGCGGTGGCGCTCAACGATATCAAGCAGCAACTGAGCCACCTGGTCTACGCCGGGTTCGTCCGGGAAACGCCGGGGCTCTGGCTGAAGGAATTGCCGCGCTATCTCAAGGCGATCGAGTTGCGCCTGGAGAAGCTGCCGGCCCAGGTGCAGAAGGATCGGGTCTGGAGTACCGAGCTGGGCGGCCTGTGGAGCCAGTACCAGGCCCGCGCGGCCAAGCATGCCCAGGAAGGCAAGCGCGACCCGCAACTGGAACTGTATCGCTGGTGGCTGGAGGAGTACCGGGTCTCGCTCTTCGCCCAGCAGTTGGGGACCAGGGCACCGATCTCGGACAAGCGCCTGAACAAGCAGTGGAGTCAAGTGGAAGCCTGACCATGGGCAAAGGCCCATTGATCTTCACAATGGGCCAAACTCCCGTGTTTATGGCACACTTCGCGGATAAATGCCCGGTTCAGCGATTGAGCCGCAAGAAAACCACCCGGCGTCATCCCCGTTGTCAGGGGTTGGCCTTTTTACATGTTGGTACGACTGTACCAATGCCTTCTGCCTGAACAGAACATAGAGGAACGACCGTGCATAACGTCGTCATCAGCGGCACCGGCCTGTACACCCCGGCCAACAGCATTTCCAACGAAGAGCTGGTGCACTCTTTCAATACGTATGTACAACAGTTCAATGAAGAAAATGCGGCGGCCATCGAGCGCGGCGAGGTTCAGGCCTTGACCGAGTCCAGCGCCGCCTTCATCGAAAAGGCCTCGGGCATCAAGAGCCGCTTCGTCATGGACAAGGACGGCATTCTCGATCCGCGGCGCATGAAGCCGCGCCTGCCCGAGCGCAGCAATGACGAGTGGTCGATCCTCTGCCAGATGTCCGTGGCCGCCGCCGAACAGGCCCTGCAACGGGCCGGCAGGACCGCCGCGGACATCGACGGGGTGATCGTCGCCTGCTCCAACCTGCAGCGCGCCTATCCGGCGATTGCCATCGAGGTCCAGGAAGCCCTCGGTATCCAGGGGTTCGGTTTCGACATGAACGTCGCCTGTTCCTCGGCGACCTTCGGCATCCAGAACGCCTGCAACAGCGTGCAACTGGGCCAGGCCCGGGCGATCCTGATGGTCAACCCGGAGATCTGCACCGGCCACCTGAACTTCCGCGACCGCGACAGCCACTTCATCTTCGGCGATGCGGCGACGGCGGTGATCATCGAACGGGCGGACCTGGCCACCTCGGCCCACCAGTTCGATATCGTCAGCACCAAGCTGCTGACCCAGTTCTCCAACAACATCCGCAACAACTTCGGCTTCCTCAACCGCGCGGGAGAAGAGGGGATCGACGCCCGCGACAAGCTGTTCGTCCAGGAAGGGCGCAAGGTGTTCCGGGATGTCTGCCCGATGGTGGCGGAACTGATCAGCGAGCACTTGCAGGAGAACCAGCTGAATGTCGGCGACGTGAAGCGTTTCTGGCTGCACCAGGCCAACCTCAGCATGAACCATCTGATCGTCAAGAAACTGCTGGGTCGCGACGCCACCGCAGAGGAAGCCCCGGTGATCCTCGACACCTACGCCAACACCAGTTCGGCCGGTTCCGTGATCTCGTTCCACAAGAACCAGGACGATCTGGCGGCCGGTTCCCTGGCAGTGCTCAGTTCGTTCGGTGCCGGCTATTCGATCGGCAGCGTGATTCTGCGCAAGCGCTGATCGAGCGGCGGCATGTGGAAAAAGACAGCGTCGCGATAGTCTCAAAAAGCCACTACTGAAAGCGCAAAGCCCCGTAAGCCGGGACTTTGCGCTTTTTTCTGTCGGCTCGAAAAAGTTCCGCTGTCATAAAAGCTTTATATAAAGGCAACGGTCCTGAAATAACCCCACGCCAAGATTCCCTCCCAACAAAGCGGGTCAGTCCCCGGCAACAGCCGTGCCCCCGCACGATGACAGCGGACGTCGCAAAAAAGACCCGAAGCGTTTGAATCCAGAGGAGCGAAACAATGAACAAGTGCACCTTGGCCCTGGCAGTGGCCGTAGGGGTTTTGTCCCAACAAGCATTTGCCGAGAGCCAGGCTGACGCCAAAGGTTTCATCGAAGGTGCTACGTCGACCCTGGGTCTGCGTAACTACTACATCAACACCGACAACCGCAGCGGCAAGCCGGCCCAGAGCCTGGTGTCGGAATGGGGCCAGGGCTTCGACCTGCGTTTCAACTCCGGCTACACCCAGGGCACCGTCGGTTTCGGTCTGGATGTGATCGCTCTGGAAGGTATTCGCCTGGATTCCGGTCGTGGCACCAACGGCGCCACCACCACTTCCTACGGCACCACCATGTTCCCGGCCGAATCCACCGATGGCAAGAACGCCAAGGCCGTCAACGATTTCGGCAGCCTGGGCGTGACTGGCAAGGTGCGCGTTTCGCAGACCGAACTGAAAGTCGGTACCCTGATGCCGAACAACCCGGTCATCAAGTACAACGACGGTCGCCTGCTGCCGCAGACCTTCACCGGTGGCGAGCTGAAGTCGAACGAAATCAAGGACCTGACCCTGGTCGCTGGCCAGGTGGAAGCGGCCAAGGGCCGTAACTCCAGCAACGACGAAGGCCTGTCCCTCGCCGGTGCCAACAGCCCGACCTCGAGCGGCCGTCGCAGCAACAAGTTCTACTACGGTGGTGCCGACTACAAGATCACCAAGGACCTGACCGCTTCGTTCTACCACGGCGAGCTGAAGGACTTCTACTCGCAGAACTTCCTGGGCCTTGTGCACAACTGGGCAATCGGCCCTGGCGTACTCAAGAGCGACCTGCGCTACTACCGCAGCCGTGACAACGGTGCCAATGGTGATACCAGCGCCTACTTCACCACGGGCTACTACGATGACAAGCCAGCCAACAGCCGGACCAAGGGCAAGGTCGACAACGACCTGTACAGCTACCTGGCCCTGTACTCGATCGAAGGTCATACCTTCGGTGCCGGCTACCAGTACACCAAGGGTGACAGCGACTTCCCTTGGCTGAACCAGGGTGACGGTTCGTCCAACAGCACCATCACCGACGCCCAGATCCAGAAGTTCGCCCGTGCCGGCGAGCGTACCTGGCAGGCTCGCTACGCCTATGACTTCGCCAAGGTTGGCGTACCTGGCCTGACCGCCGGCGTGACCTACCTGCACGGCGACAACATCCAGAACGCCGCGGGTGACCAGAGCGAGTGGGAGCGTGACATCAGCCTGGCCTACGTGATCCCGCAAGGCACCTTCAAGAACCTGGGCTTTGCCTGGAAAAACGCCATGTGGCGTACCAACTCGGCCGTGGCTTCCAGCACCCAGGACGAAAACCGCCTGATCGTCAGCTACTCGATTCCACTGCTGTAAGCACTGTTGTGTAAGCTCTTTTTCACTTCACGCCCTGCTCGGCACACTGCCGGCGGGGCGTTTTTTTGCCTTTTGCGCTGTCATTACGGACGTCTTCGCGGCGGTTCGGCGCCCCGACAAGCCCTGCTCCTACAGAGTCGCGTCTTGCACGAGTCCTGCACACGGCGCTGCCCTGTAGGAGCAGGGCTTACCCGCGAAGAGGCCCCCCACAATCGCTACAAGTCCCGTTAGCCCATCATCCGCAAATCATCTCTGCAACGTCTGTCTGAACTCGTTGCACCATGGTGTTCCCACCCCCGTCCCCAGTCCAATGAAATAGTTTTTAATCTCCTCTCCCTGCGCGATACTGCCCCGGCGAATGCACCTGCCCTGGGGATATCGATGCCGCTACAACGCCTGCAAAGCCTTGCCGAGATCGCGCCCGAGGATTGGGATGCGCTGGTGCCGTCGGGGCAACCCTTCCTGCGTCACGCCTTCCTCAGCGCCCTGGAGGATAGCGGCAGCCTCGGCGAGCGTTCCGGCTGGCAGCCGGAGCATCTGCTGCATATCGAGCAGGGGCGGCTGATCGCCGCGTTGCCCAGCTATCGCAAGTGGCACTCCTACGGCGAGTACGTGTTCGACCATGCCTGGGCCGACGCCTGCCAGCGTGCCGGTATCGCCTACTACCCCAAGCTGCTCACCGCCGTGCCGTTCAGCCCGGTCGGCGGCCCACGGCTGCTGGCGGCCAGCGCCGAGGACGGTGTCGAGTTGCTGTCGGCGTTGCCGGGCTATCTGGAGATCGAGGAACTGTCCAGCGCTCACATCAACTTCACCGACGCTCTGGCCGATGCCGCCCTGGCCGGGCAAACGGGCTGGCTGCAGCGCCTGGGTTGCCAGTACCACTGGCAGAACCGCGACTACCGGGATTTTCAGGATTTCCTCGACGCCTTGAGCTCACGCAAGCGCAAGCAGATGCGCAAGGAACGCGAGCAGGTGTTGGCCCAGGGTTTCGAGTTCGAGTGGCTGGAGGGCAGGGCGTTGACGCAGGCGCAATGGGACTTCGTCTACGCCTGCTACGCCAACACCTACGCGGTGCGGCGCCAGGCGCCATACCTGACGCGGGCGTTCTTCAGCCTGCTGGCCGAACGCATGCCGGAGGCGATCCGGGTGGTCATGGCCCATCAGGGCGGGCGGCCGGTGGCCATGGCCTTCAGCCTGATCGGCGGCGACAGCTTCTACGGGCGCTACTGGGGTTGCCTGGCGGAGTTCGACCGCCTGCACTTCGAGACCTGTTTCTACCAGGGCATGGACTACGCCATCGCCCAGGGCCTGAAACGCTTCGATGCCGGTGCCCAGGGCGAGCACAAGCTGATTCGCGGCTTCGAACCGGTGATCACCCACTCCTGGCACTACCTGCGCCACCCCGGCCTCAAGGCGGCGGTGGCGGATTTCCTCGAACGGGAGCGGGTCGGCATCCTGGAATATGCCGAGCAGGCGAGGGCGGCGCTGCCTTACCGGCAGGCCTGACCCTCGAGGGCACGCTCAGTCGATCCCGACAAAGCCACCGGTCTGGTGCTGCCACAGGCGCGCATACAGGCCGCCGCGCGCCAAGAGCTCGGCATGGCTGCCGGTTTCGGCAATGCGCCCATGCTCCAGTACCACCAGGCGGTCCATGCGGGCGATGGTCGACAGGCGGTGGGCGATGGCGATCACCGTCTTGCCTTCCATCAGTGTTTCCAGGCTTTCCTGGATCGCCGCTTCCACTTCCGAGTCCAGCGCCGAGGTTGCTTCGTCCATGATCAGGATCGGTGCGTTCTTGAGCAGGACCCGGGCAATGGCGATGCGCTGTCGCTGGCCACCGGAGAGTTTCACCCCGCGTTCGCCGACATGGGCATCGAAGCCGGTTCGCCCCTCGGCATCCGAGAGCAGTGGAATGAACTCGTCGGCCCGGGCCTTGAGCACCGCCTCGTAGAGTTGCGCATCGCTGGCATCCGGCTTGCCGTAGAGCAGGTTGTCGCGAATCGAGCGGTGTAGCAGCGAGGTGTCCTGGGTAATCATGCCGATGTTTTCGCGCAGGCTTTCCTGGGCGACCTGGGCGATGTCCTGGCCGTCCACCAGGATGCGCCCGCCCTGTAGGTCATACAGGCGCAGCAGCAGATTGACCAGGGTCGACTTGCCGGCCCCGGAAGGGCCGATCAGGCCGATCTTCTCGCCCGGGCGAATGGTCAGGTTGAGGTCCGAGATCACTCCGCTGCGCTTGCCGTAGTGGAAATCGACATGTTCGAAACGCACCTCGCCACGGCTCACCGCCAGGCGTGGCGCCTGTTCGCGGTCGGTGACGGTGATGGGCTGGGCGATGGTCTGCAGGCCGTCCTGGACCATGCCGATGTTCTCGAAGATGCCGTTGACCACCCACATGATCCAGCCGGACATGTTGACGATCCGGATCACCAGGCCGGTGGTCAGGGCGATGGCGCCGACCGACACCAGCGACTGCGTCCACAGCCACAGCGCCAGGCCGGTGGTGGTGACGATCAGCAGGCCGTTCATGCTGGTGATGGCGACGTCCATGCTGGTGACCACCCGTGAGGCCAGTTGGGTCTTCTCGGTCTGCTCCACCAGCGCCTCGCGGGCGTACTGCTGCTCGAAATGGGTGTGGGCGAACAGCTTCAGGGTGGTGATGTTGGTGTAGCCGTCGACGATCCGCCCCATCAGCTTGGAGCGCGCGTCGGAGGACTCCACCGAGCGCTGCTTGACCCGCGGCACGAAGTAGTAGAGCGCACCGCAGTAGCCGGCGAGCCACAGCAGCAGCGGGATCATCAGGCGCCAGTCGGCTTCGACGAACAGCACCAGCGCACTGATCACGTAGATCAGCACGTGCCACAGCGCATCGACCGCCTGCACGGCGGAGTCGCGCAGCGAGTTGCCGGTCTGCATGATGCGCTGGGCGATGCGCCCGGCGAAATCGTTCTGGAAGAAATTCAGGCTCTGGCGCAGCACGTAGCTGTGGTTCTGCCAGCGGATCAGGCTGGTCATGCCCGGGCTGATGGTCTGGTGCACCAGCAGGTCGTGCAGGCCGAAGAAGATCGGCCGCAGCACCAGCGCGACCACCAGCATCCACAGCAGCTCGCCGCCGTGCACCGAGAAGAACTCGGTATTGGGCGTGCCCTGGGCCAGGTCGATGATCCGGCTCAGGTAGCTGAACAGGGCCACTTCGATCAGGGCGGCGAACAGCCCGACGATCAGCAGGGCGACGAAGCTCGGCCAGACCTGGCGCAGGTAATACAGGTAGAAGGGCAGGACCTTGTTGGGTGGCGCGGCGGTGGGAGCGTCGCGGAAGATGTCGATCAGTTGTTCAAAGCGACGATAGAGCATGGGGTCTGATGCCCGTCGATCGGGCTCTCCTTGGAGGTGAAGCCGCGCCGGCCGGGGCTTCCTGCCCGCGGCCGGCTGCTGCCGTTAGTCGATGCGCTTGGCCGACTTGATGTACACAGGGTCCACCGGCACGTCGGACATGCCCTGCTTGTTGGCGGTCGGCGAGTTGACGATGATGTCGACCACCTCCATGCCCTTGACCACCTTGCCGAACACCGCGTAGCCGGCGTCGCGGCCCGGGTCGAGGAAGTCATTGTCCTTGACGTTGATGAAGAACTGGCTGGTGGCCGAGTTCGGGTCCGAGGTCCGCGCCATCGCCAGGGTGCCACGCACGTTGTGCAGGCCGTTGCTGGCTTCGTTGCGGATCGGCGCCTGGGTCGGTTTCTGCACCATCTGCGCGGTGAAACCGCCGCCCTGGGCCATGAAGCCCGGAATCACCCGGTGGAAGATGGTGTTGTTGTAGAAACCGCTGTCCACATAGGACAGGAAGTTCTTGGTACTGATCGGCGCCTTGACCGGGTCCAGTTCGATTTCGATGGTGCCGTTGGTGGTCACCAGTTGCACGTGAGGCGCCTTGGTCGCCTCGGTGGCGGCCATCAGGTTGGCGGCGAACAGGACGGAGCCGGTGAACAGGGCGATTTTTTTCAGCATGGTTCAGTGATCCTGGGTGGTGGTTTCGACTGCGCTCAGAAACTCGAGCAGGGTCCGGTTGAAGACCTGGGGTTGGTCCAGTGGGGTAGCGTGACGGGAGTCGGCGATGACTACCAGTCGGGCATCGGGAATAAGTTTGACATAGCTTTGCTTGAGCGAGACCGGCGTGTAGTCCCGGTCGGCGCTGACGATCAGGGTTGGACAGGTAATCGCCGACAGTCGTTCCTGCACGCCCCAACCGACGATGGCGTCGAAGCTGGCGAGATAGGCGCGCTTGTCATTGCTGGCCCAGCGCTCGGTCATCTTGCGGCGCAGTTCGGCCTGTTCCGGCTTGGGGAACAGCATGGAGCCGAGGGCCCTGCCGATGCTGTTGAGGCTCAGCAGGCGCGCCAGGCTCCAGCGCTTGGCCCACTGCCAGTAGTCGTTGGCGCTGCGTACCTTGACCTCCGGGGCGCTGTTGACCACGCACAGGCTGCGCAGCAGCCGGGGGCGGTCGACCGCCAGCTGGAAACCGATCATGCCGCCCATCGACAGGCCCACCAGGTGTGTCGGGCCCAGCTCCAGGTGCTCGATCAGCGCCACCACGTCGGCGGTGAAGCCGGCGATGCTGTAGCGCTGGCGCGGCTTGTCGGAGCGGCCGTGGCCACGGATGTCGACGACGATCACCCGGTAGTGCTCGGCCAGTACCGGCACCTGCAGTTCCCAGTCCTGGCCGCTGGAGCCCAGGCCGTGGACCAGCAGCACCGGAGTACCCTGGCCATGCTCTTCGTAGTGCAGCAGGCAACCGTCGTGTTCGAAATAGGCCATCGGTCAACGTCCTGTCAGGCTTGCAGGGGCGCGGCGAACGGTGCGTCCAGCGGCGCGGTGTCGAAAGTGCGCAGCAGCTCGACGAGAATCTGCGTTGCCGGCCCCAGGGGTTTGTCCTTGTTCGAGTACAGGAAGAACGTCGGGTGGCGGCTGCCGCCCTGATCCAAGGGTAGTTGCTTGAGCAGCCCTTCGCGGATTTCCCGCTCGATCAGATGGCGCGGCAGCCAGGCGAAACCCAGTCCATTGCCGACGAAGGTGGCGGCGGTGGCCAGGCTGCCGACGGTCCAGCGCTGTTCGGCGCCGAGCCAGCCGACGTCCCGTGGCTGCTGGCGCCCGGAATCGCGGATCACCACCTGCAGCTGGCTTTCCAGGTCCTGGAAGGTCAGTTGCCGTTGCAGGCGGTGCAGGGCGTGTTCCGGATGGGCGACGGCAACGAACTCCACCGCGCTCATTTCGGTACCCAGGTAGCCGGGGATATTGAAGCTGCTGATGGCCAGGTCGGCGACGCCTTCGAGCAGCACCTCCTCGACCCCGGACAGCACCTCCTCGCGCAGACGTACCCGGCAACCGCGGCTCTGCGGCATGAACGCGGTCAGCGCCCGCACCAGCCGGGCGTTGGGGTAGGCGGCGTCGACCACCAGGCGAACCTCGGCCTCCCAACCCTGCTCCATGTGGTGTGCCAGGTCCTCGAGCTGGCTGGCCTGCTTGACCAGTTGCCGCGAGCGCCGCAACAGCACCTCGCCGGCTTCGGTCAGCACCGCCTTGCGCCCGTCGATGCGCAGCAGCGGCACGCCGAGCTGATCCTGCATGCGGGCCACGGTGTAACTGACGGACGACTGCGAGCGGTGCAGGGCTTCGGCCGCCTGGGCGAAGCCTCCGTGATCGACCACGGCCTGCAACGTTCGCCATTGATCGAGGGTCACGCGGGGCGCTTTCAAGTTGGGTTCCTCTTGTCCTAAGCTGGCGGTCCACATTGGAGACCGTCGAATGAGAAAGTTCTGTTGCGTGTTGCTGGCCCTGCTGCCGGTCAGTGCCCTTGCCTACCCGATCGATGTCGAGAAACAGCTCAATGGCCTGAGCATCGACTACACGGCCCATGACACCGACCAGGACATCGGCTCCCTCCAGTTGAACAACTACGGCAAGACCGATGCGGTGTGCAAGGTGGTCTTCATCAACGGTCCCGAGGCGCCGAAGACCCGCCAGGTGGAGGTATCGGCCGGGAAAACCGTGAACGTCACCGCCAAGTTCAACCGCAAGATCATCCGGCTGCGAATGAACCTCAGCTGCACGGCGAAATGAAAGCACGGGCGGGTTACCGACAAGCATGCGCTTTCTATTAACAAATTTATAGATAGATTGAAGCAGATTTTTCCGCTTTTTAATCGATATAGTCCTGTTTAATCTTTGCTCCATCGACTTAACGCCTTCACCGATGGAGCACTTCCCATGTCCCGCGTACTGATCATCGAAAGCAGCGCCCGCCAGCAAGACTCGGTTTCCCGTCAACTGACCCAGCAATTCATCAGCCAGTGGAAAGCCGCGCATCCCGCCGACGAAATCACTGTACGGGACCTGGCGCAGAACCCGGTGCCGCATCTGGACATCAACCTGCTGGGTGGCTGGATGAAGCCGCAGGAACAGCGCAATGCGATAGAACAGGCGTCTCTGGAGCGCTCCAACGAACTGACCGACGAACTGCTGGCCGCCGACGTGCTGGTGCTGGCCGCGCCGATGTACAACTTCGCCATCCCCAGCACCCTCAAGGCCTGGCTGGACCACGTGCTGCGTGCCGGCGTGACCTTCAAGTACACCGAAACCGGCCCTCAGGGCCTGCTGACCGGCAAGCAAGCCTACGTGCTGACCGCCCGTGGCGGGCTGTATGCCGGTGGCACCCACGATCATCAGGAACCCTACCTGCGCCAGGTGCTGGCCTTTATCGGCATCCATGACGTGGACTTCATCCATGCCGAAGGCCTGAACATGGGCGGCGACCTCCACGAGAAGGGCCTGAACCAGGCGAAAGCCCGTCTGGCCCAGATTGCCTGAGGTCTTAATCTTCAGCTAATCGCGAAGGGGTTAACTGTCTGCAAGTTCATCAAACAGCCCCTTCATGTTGTTTGCGCATCGAACCTCCCTTTGCACTGGTTGCTCCTGAGTGCATGTAACCCGATCCGGCCCCGCTGCCCGATCGGGTTTTTTTATGGCCGCGTGGCGCAAAAGCCGTTAAGGTCGCGGCCATTCTTTGGGTGCGACATTCCCGATCCTTTCAGCAATGGCACGACTTTCTCGAAGGCGCCCCGATCCTGTAGGAGCCGGGCTTGCCCGCGAAGCTTCTAGCGGCCTCAGGGGCCCCTTCGCGGGCAAGCCCTGCTCCTACAAGAATCGGGCTTGGTCACCACATCTATGGGGCATTTATGGGTTACCTGCTTATCGTCACGCTGATCCAGGCGTTTTCCTTCAACCTGATCGGCGAATACCTCGCCGGCCATGTCGACAGCTACTTCGCGGTGCTGGTACGGGTGGTGCTGGCCGGGTTGATCTTCATCCCGCTGACCCTCTGGCGCCAGGTGCCGCCGGCCTTCATGCGCGGCATGCTGCTGATCGGCGCCCTGCAGTTCGGCATCACCTACGTCTGCCTGTACCTGAGCTTCCGCGTACTGACCGTGCCGGAAGTCCTGCTGTTCACCATCCTCACCCCGTTGCACGTGACCCTGATCGAAGACGCGCTCAACCGGCGCTTCAATCCCTGGGCGCTGGTCGCGGCCCTGGTGGCGGTCAGCGGTGCGGCGGTGATTCGCTACGACCGGATCAACCCGGACTTCTTCATGGGCTTCTTGCTGCTGCAACTGGCCAACTTCACCTATGCCGCCGGCCAGGTCATGTACAAGCACCTGGCGGCGCGCCACCCCAGCGACCAGCCGCACTATCGGCATTTCGGCTACTTCTTCCTCGGTGCCCTGGCGGTGGCGTTGCCGGCCTTCCTGCTGTTCGGCAAGGCCCGCTATCTGCCGGACGGTACCCCGCAGTGGCTGGTACTGGGCTTCCTCGGCGTGATCAGTACCGCGCTGGGCATGTACTGGTGGAACAAGGGCGCCTGCCTGGTCAACGGTGGCACCCTGGCGGTGATGAACAACCTGCACGTGCCGGTGGGCCTGCTGATGAACCTGCTGATCTGGAACCTGCAGGAAGACCTGCTGCGCCTGTTCGTGGGCGGCGGCGTCATCCTGGCCGCCGTCTGGATCAGCCGCCTGGGCGTGCGTCGGCCTGCCAGCCTGCAACGCTCCTTGTAGGAATCGACTTGCTGGCAATCTGCTATAGCCGCCATCGAACCCGATCCAGGATTCGGCCCAGGGAAGGAAAAACTATTTCAAAACTTCAGCAGGCGCATGGTTTCCCATGGCCTGTCACCGCCCAGGGCTGCCGAATCTGCTGATGGGAACCCTTTTTTTCGGCTTTGCGGCGGTATTCGAAGGCGACGTGCAGACAGCGAAAAATTGCCTATCGTAAAGAGTCTCCACCGGACGAAGAGACCCTTGCCATGGATATCGAGACGCTGTTTGCGGAGTTGCATAGCCTTCCCAGCATTCCCCAAGTCGCCCTGGAACTGGTCCAGCAATTCGACAACCCCCATGAAAGCCTGGAAAAGGTCGCGCGCAACATCGAGCGCGACCCGGTCATTGCCGCCAAGGTGCTGCGCCTGGCGAATTCGGCGCGCTTCAAGGGTGCCCGCGAGTCGGCCAGCATCGAAGACGCCGCGATGCGCCTGGGCTTCAACGTGCTGCGCACCCTGGTCCTGGCTTCGGCCGTGACCGGGGCGTTCAAGTCGGCGCCGGGCTTCGACCTCAAGGTTTTCTGGGGACGTAGCTTCCAGGTCGCCAGCGTGAGCCGGCTGCTGGCCCGCCAGGCCGGGCTCGATGCTGAAGTGGCGTTCACCTGCGGGGTCATGCACGACATCGGCGAGCTGCTGATACAGACCGGCGCCCCGGACTACGCCGCGCGCATCAAGGGCGCCAGTGGCACCACCAGCCGTGCCGCCAGCGAAACCCAGCAGTTGGGCTTCGGCTACCCGGAAGTCGGCGCGGAACTGGGCAAGCGCTGGAACCTGCCGCTGACCCTCCAGTCGGCCATCCGCTACCAGGCCCAGCCGCACCTGGCCCCCGAGGGCCAGCCCTACGCACGGGTCACCGCCCAGGCCATGGAAATCTGCGATGCCCTGGAACAGCACGGCGGGCCGAATGCCGAGGCGCGCAACGCCCTGGGCGGCCCGTTGTTCGACGGCGTCGACCTCGACGCGCTGTTCGACAAGCTGCCCCTGGTGCTGGAACAGGACAAGGCATTTGCCGATTTCCTTGCCTGACAGGTGATCATTGCGCCGAGCGCTCTGTTTCACGTAGAGCGTTCGTCTATGCCCGCTGCCGAGGGGGCACCTTGGCGTCCCGGTGGGACGCCATCGCCAGCAAGCCGGCTCCTACAGGGCCCGGCTTTGCGGCTCCGGCACATGGCTGGCCCCCAGCAAGGCCGGCAACATGCCCGCGCGCAGGTCACCGCCGCTCGGCTGCTGGTACAGGCTCAGGCCGAACTCCGGCAGCACCGCCAGCAGGTAGTCGAAGATATCCCCCTGGATCCGCTCGTAGTCGGCCCACACGGTGGTGCGGGTGAAGCAGTAGATCTCCAGCGGCACGCCCTGGGCCGTGGTCTGCATCTGGCGGACCATGCAGGTCATGTTCTGCTGGATTTTCGGGTGGTTCCTGATATACGCCAGGGCATAGGCGCGGAAGGTGCCGAGGTTGGTCATGCGCCGGCGGTTGGCTGACATCGCGGCGACGTTGCCCTGGGCCTCGTTCCAGGTTTTCAGCTCGGCCTGCTTGCGACCGATGTAGTCGGTGAGCAGGCGCACCTGGCCCAGGCGCTGTTCCTCGTCGTCATGCAGGAAGCGGATGCCGCTGGCGTCGATGAACAGGCTGCGCTTGATTCGCCGCCCACCGGACTGCTGCATGCCACGCCAGTTGCGGAACGACTCGGACATCAGGCGCCAGGTCGGGATCGAGACGATGGTCTTGTCGAAGTTCTGCACCTTGACCGTGTGCAGGGTGATGTCGACCACGTCGCCGTCGGCCCCGACCTGGGGCATCTCGATCCAGTCGCCGACCCGCAGCATGTCGTTGCTGGTCAGTTGCACGCTGGCGACGAACGACAGCAGGGTATCCTTGTAGACCAGCAGGATCACCGCCGACATGGCACCCAGACCGGACAGCAGCAACAGCGGCGAGCGGTCGATCAGGGTGGCGACGATGACGATGGCGCCGAGCACGAACAGCACCATCTTCGCCAACTGCACGTAGCCCTTGATCGAGCGGGTGCGGGCGTGTTCGGTGCGCGCGTAGATGTCCAGCAGGGCGTTGAGCAGGGCGCTCAGCACCAGCATCTGGAACAGGATGGTCACCGCCAGCGCCAGGTTGCCGAGGAACAGCAGGCCGGTCTTGCCCAGGTTCGGTACCAGGTACAGGCCGAACTGGATCACCAGCGACGGGGTCATCTGCGCCAGGCGGTGGAACACCTTGTTCTGGCGCAGGTCGTTGAGCCAGTGCATTGCCGGTTGCCGGCCCAGCAGGCGGGTGGCGTGCAGGATCAGGTAGCGCGCCAGCCGGCCGAGCACCAGCGCGACGAGCAGCAGCAACGCCAGGGCCAGCCCGGTGTGCAGCAGGGGATGTTGATCGAGGGCGCCCCAGAGGTCCTGGGCGCCGATCCAGAGCTTTTTCATATCCATGAGGGATGAGGATTCTTCTGCAGGAAATGGCCGAGAGGGATTAGAGCATTTAACCGGGTGAAGATGACCGTTGAAGACACGTCCGTTCACAAAAACGTCACTGTTTATCGGGGGTTGTGCAAAGAAACTCGGCCTTGGCGCTGGAAACCGTTAACCTATGCAGCTGATATTTTGCATTTCTTCGAGGTCAGCCCCCGTGTTTTCCCAATTCGCCCTGCACGAACGCCTGCTCAAAGCCGTGGCCGAGCTTAACTTTGTCGAGCCTACCCCGGTGCAGGCTGCGGCCATTCCGCTCGCGCTCGAAGGGCGTGACCTGCGGGTGACGGCGCAAACCGGCAGCGGCAAGACCGCCGCGTTCGTGTTGCCGATCCTCAACCGCCTGATCGGCCCGGCGAAGATCCGGGTCAGCATCAAGACCCTGATCCTGCTGCCAACCCGCGAGCTGGCCCAGCAGACCCTCAAGGAAGTCGAGCGCTTCTCGCAGTTCACCTTCATCAAGTCCGGCCTGATCACCGGCGGCGAAGACTTCAAGGTGCAGGCTGCGATGCTGCGCAAGGTGCCGGATATCCTGATCGGTACCCCGGGGCGCCTGATCGAGCACCTGAACGCCGGCAACCTGGACCTCAAGGAAGTCGAGGTGCTGGTGCTCGACGAAGCTGATCGCATGCTCGACATGGGCTTCGCCGACGACGTGCAGCGCCTGGTCGACGAGTGCGCCAAGCGCCAGCAGACCCTGCTGTTCTCCGCCACCACCGGCGGTTCCGGCCTGCGCGAGATGATCGGCAAGGTGCTGAACAACCCCGAGCACCTGCAGCTCAATGCCGTCAGCCAATTGAGCGAGAACACCCGCCAGCAGATCATCACCGCCGACCACGATCACCACAAGGAACAGATCGTCAACTGGCTGCTTGCCAACGAGACCTACGAGAAGGCGATCATCTTCACCAATACCCGGGCCATGGCCGACCGTATCTACGGCCGTCTGGTCGCCCAGCACTACAAGGCGTTCGTGCTGCACGGCGAGAAGGACCAGAAGGACCGCAAGCTGGCCATCGACCGCCTCAAGCAGGGCGCGGTGAAGATCCTCGTCGCCACCGACGTCGCCGCCCGCGGCCTGGACGTGGATGGCCTGGACCTGGTGATCAACTTCGACATGCCGCGCAGCGGCGACGAGTATGTGCACCGCATCGGCCGTACCGGGCGTGCCGGCAACGACGGCCTGGCGATCTCGCTGATCTGCCACAACGACTGGAACCTGATGTCGAGCATCGAGCGCTACCTCAAGCAGAACTTCGAGCGCCGCACCATCAAGGAGGTCAAGGGCACCTACAGCGGGCCGAAGAAGGTCAAGGCGTCGGGCAAGGCCGCCGGCACCAAGAAGAAAAAGACCGACGCCAAGGGTGACAAGAAGAAGTCGTCGGCCAAGACACCGACCCGGCGCAAGACTGCCAACCGGCCGAAAAGCGATGCGCCGGCGCTGGTCAGCCAGGACGGCATGGCGCCACTCAAGCGCCGCAAGCCACAGGCCTCGACCGGCGAGTAGGCGCCGGTCATCGGCGGGAGGCCAGGGCTGGCTGAACGGCCACGGTTGTCGCCTGTCCACTACTGACAAGGGAGATTTTTCCTTTCAACAGTGGGAGGTTGCATCAGGATGACGACTTACAACTGGGAACTGATCGAACGTCTGCTCCATGAAGTGCAGAACAGTGCCGGCCACAACTTCGCGCCACGGGCCTATGCCGAGCAACACGCCACGGCCCAGGCGGCTGCGGGTGAGCCGCCGGGCAATCTCGATGAGCTCAAGGCCCTGGCCGCCGATTACGAGCGGGTGCTGCTCAGGAACGGTTTCATCGCGCCGCGGCCGGAAGAGGAGGGGGGCAATGGTGAGAACTTTGTCCTCACGCCGAGGGGATCTAGCCTGCTGAGCCTGATCGACAGCAGCATTCCCGGCAATGACCATCCACGGCTGGTGCTGGATGAGCAGCAGGATGCGCTGGATCCGCGGGTGTTCGACGAGCTGGCGTCCAAGGCGCAGATTGCCTGAGGCCTTCGGGGAGGGGGCTCAACCCTCCTTCAGGCACTTCAACTCGCTGAAGTCCCGCCGCAGATCGGCGATCCGCTTGAGCAGCAACTGCCGCTGGGTCGGGCTGCTCTCGGCCACCAGATCGACTATCAGGCTGCGGGTCGCCCGCTCGGTGCGCTCGTAGGCCTGGCGATACTCCGCCGTCCACAGACTGTCCTGATGCTGCAGCAGTTGCGCGATCCTCGGCTCGAAGTCGGCATTGCGGCGTTCGGCGACCGCCTCGCTCAGTTGCGCCTGCCAGTAGGCCCGGTTGGCGATCCACAGACGGTTCTGCTCGCCGAGCGCCGTCGACCAGGCGATGACCCGCTGCTGCTGGCTCAGGTTCAAGGGGCCGATCCAGGCCTTCAGGCGCTTGCTCATCCGTTCGCCGCGATCGCGGATCTGTTCCTCCAGCGGCGGCGCGACATATTCGGCCTGGCGCTCACGCTGCTCCTTGGCGAAGGCTTCGTTCATCTCCGCGACTTGCCGATCGTCCAGGCCCCTGAGCAGCTCGACGGCCGATGGGGTGATCTCCCGGGCCACCTGGGCGATCGCCGTCCGGGCCTCGGCGGTGCGCGCCTGCAAGTGGGCGTCATCGACCTGGCCGTTCTCGATCATTGCCTGCACGCGGTCCAGCCAGTGCAGGTAGTCGGGCAACTGGGTGGTGCAGTGCCATTGCAGATGCTCCTTGAGGCGCTCGTTAAGCCAGCCTTTCTGCTCGCGATGCATCTCGATGTAGTCGCCGAGGGTCCAGGGAATGATCACATCGAGGTTGCGATAGGCCAGGCCGATCCGGGTACAGGCGGCGATTGCCAGACTCAGGAGCAGGCAGCAGAGCAGTAGGGCGCGACGGCACGGCATGAGCGAATCCTTGCTGGGGCGTTCTCCCCATAGAACACCGTATGGCCCGGCGGTTCAATGCAAAGATGCATGGCCTTGCGGCAGGCTCCCGGGGTGTGGGCAAGGTGTGAGCCGGTTCGCGGATGAACCGCCGGTTCCCACAGCCTGCCGTGCAGGGCGTGAAACAGCCGCGGGCAAACTCGGGTAGAATGCCCGCCACGCAATGAGGGTATCGGAAATGGCTTTAATCGGGCGCTACAACAGCTTGCAAGTGGTCAAGCACACTAACTTCGGCTTGTACCTGGATGGTGCGCAGGATGGCGAGATTCTTCTGCCCAATCGCTATATCCCCAAGGACGTTCCCAGTGAGGACGAGGACTGGCTGAATGTCTTCATCTACCTGGACAGCGACGACAAGCTGATCGCCACCACCGAGACGCCGAAAGTCCAGGTCGGCGAGTTCGCCAGCCTCAAGGTCAAGGAGGTCAACAGCATCGGCGTGTTCCTCGACTGGGGCCTGCCCAAGGACCTGCTGCTGCCGTACTCCGAGGAAAAGCGCCAGTTGAATGCCGGCGACTACTGCGTGGTGCACGTCTATCTCGACAAGCACACCCGTCGCATCACCGCCACCGCGCGGCTGGACCGCTACCTGGACAAGACCCCGGCCAACTACAAGGTCGGCCAGGAAGTCGACCTGCTGGTGGTCGAAACCACCGACATGGGCTACAAGGCCATCATCAACAACAGGCACTGGGGCCTGATCCACAAGAACGAGGTGTTCAAGTTCCTGCGGTCCGGCAAACGGGAAAAGGGCTACATCAAGCAGATCCGTGCCGACGGCAAGATCAGCCTGAGCCTGCAGCCGGTCGGTGAAGAAGCCGCCGGCAGCCTGAATGCGAAGATCCTCGCCAAGCTGCGTGAGAGCAACGGTGTGCTGCCGGTCAGCGACAAGAGCGACCCGGCGCTGATCAGCGACCTGTTCGGGGTCAGCAAGGGCAATTTCAAGAAAGCCATCGGCGCGCTGTACAAGCAGGGCCAGATCGTCATTCATGCCGATCGCATCGAGCTGAACTGAACCGTTGCCGCCAAGGCCCCGGCGAAGCTGCCGAGGCCTTTGGGGGCACGCGCAAACGTGGGATTTTCCCCGAGAAAGTCCACTTTTATTCTCTTCCAGCAAGTCTTCCCGATCTCGGCTATGTTTCTCGTTACCCCGCTTGAACTGTATGGGGCGGTGACGGGGGGCTGTCGGTTTTTCAAGCAATCTGCGGCGCCGGTTTCCAGGCGACGGATGGTCATCAGTGATTGCCTGAAGGAACCGATAGCCTTGGAATAGCGAGGCAAAAAGGGATTCTTGCAGTCATGTTCAATTCTAATCTGAAGAAGATTCTAGAGAGCAAAGAAGAAGAGCTTTTCGAGCTGAAGCAGTTGTTCCACGGCATGACGGCTGAAATGATTTCAGTGGTGCTCGATCCGCAGTTTCGCGTCATCGACTTCAATCAGCGCTTCCTCGACCTGTTGGGCTACAAGGACGAGCAAATGAGGAATCGCCCGTTGGATAATTTCGTCCCGGCCTACGTCAAGAACCTGCCTTGCTTTCATAACCTGCAGGCCGCGGTGGCCAAGGGCGTTTCGGTCAGCGACAACTACCGGTTCCTGCGGGCTGATGGCAGCCTGGCCTGGTTGCATGGCAGTTGGCAGCCGGTGAAAAGCGAGAAGGGTGGCCTGCTGCATATCCAGTGCTTCGCCCGCGATGTCACGCATACGGTCGAAACCATGAAGGAGAACGAGGCGTTCATCAAGGCGCTGCTGCGCTCCACAGCGGTGATCGAGTTCACCCTCGATGGCGAGGTCATCACCGCCAACGATCAGTTCCTGCGGGCCATGGGCTACTCGCTGGCGCAGATCGTCGGCAAGCACCACCGCATGTTCTGTTCGACCGAAGAGGCCAATTCCAGCCAGTACCAGGCATTCTGGGCCCGGCTCAACCGCGGAGAGTATGTCGCCGATCGCTTCAAGCGTCTCGACAGCCAGGGACGGGACGTGTGGCTGGAGGCCACCTACAACCCGGTGCACGACGCCCAGGGCCAGCTCTACAAGGTGGTCAAGTTCGCCAACGTGGTGACCGACCAGGTGCTGCGCGAGAAAGAGGTCGGCGAGGCGGCGGTGATCGCCTATGGCATTTCGCAGCAGACCGACACCACGGCCCAGCGTGGCGCCACGGTGGTGAAGAACACGGTGGCGACCATGCAGGAAATTTCCGAGGAGATGCAGTCGGCCTCGGAAGGTATCGAGGCGCTGGGCAAGCAGTCGATGCTGATCACCTCGATGGTCCAGACCATCGGCAGTATCGCCGCGCAGACCAACCTGCTGGCCCTCAATGCGGCCATCGAGGCCGCCAGGGCCGGCGAGCAGGGGCGTGGGTTCGCGGTGGTGGCCGATGAAGTCCGGCAGTTGGCCGGGCGTACCAGTGCGGCCACCGAGGAGATCGTCACGGTGGTCCAGCAGAACCAGAAACTGGTGGACGAGGCCGTGCGGGACATGTCCACCAGCCGCGTCAAGGCTGAACAGGGCTTGTCCCTGGCCAACCAGGCCGGTGAAGTGATCGTCGAGATCCAGGACGGTGCCAAACAGGTGGTGGGCGCGGTAGGGCGCTTCGCCAATCAACTGAAATGAGTGCCGCCAGTCAGCTTGATCGCTGTCCGCGCGTCAGCTTGTAGCTTTTTGCCATGATTTAGCGTAATCAACGTCTTGGAAAGCAAGCATTACCTGGGACTTGGAGCTATGATCTGTGTGAGGCGGCCAAGAACCACGTCGCTCGCATTACCCTGAAGGGGGCTTTATGAAAGACAAACTGCAAACCTGGCTCCACGACCTCGGTGTCGCCCTCGGCCTGATCGAGCCTCCCCTGCAACCGGTGCCGATCCGCACCGACGACGACCGCCGCCGCCGGCCGCAGCCACGTCGCTAAGCAACCCGCCGGCTCGCGACTTCCTCCTGAGCCGGGCACGGGTGCCCCTGGCTGTACGACACCGGGACACGTCCGTGTCCCGACCTGTTCGAAAGCAATGAAAATCCACGTTGAGCCGGTGCCCGGGCATCAGGCGGCCCGGGTTTTCGCGTAGATAAAACGGCTCAAGTCCTCAATCGTGTTGATACCGCGCAGGTCTCGCTTGAGATCCAGTTGCACGTGGAATTGTGATTCCAGTTCGTGGAACAGGGCGGCGATATCGAGGGAGTAGCTGTTTTCTTCAGCCTGGGAAGGGTCTTGCAGCCATTTCAGCGCCAGTTGCCGTTCGATGGAGTGGCAGATCTGCTGATGGATTTCGAGCCTGTTCATGATTGCCTCACAGGAAAGGATGTGGGTCATGGATCCCTTTCCCAGGGCATTGCGATAGCTGTCATGAGCATGACACCAGCGATCCTTGTACCTTTTGGCTAATGCCAAAGGCAGTCGCTAAGTGCCAGTACAGCACAGGTTGCTTCAAATGCGTCCAACCATTGGTCGGAGAGCTGGAGGCAAAAAAAACGGATGCGACAACCGACGTCGCACCCGCTGAAGTAAACGCAGTATCAGATGGCGCTGGCCACGGTCGCCGGGCGCCGTGACATCAGGCTGATGACGATGAAGCTGACCAGGCCGACGGCCAGGCTGTAGTAGATCGGTGTATTGGCGTCCAGGCCGTCCTTGAACATGAATACCAATGCGGTGACGAAGCCCAGGGCCATACTGCCGATGGCACCGGCGGTGGTCGCGCGTTTCCAGTAGATGGCACCGATCAGCGGGATCAGCATGCCGCCCACCAGCAGGTTGTAGGCCAGGGTCAGGGCGCTGATCACGTCACTCACTACCAGCGCGATCCCTAGCACCACCAGGCCGGTCAGGCAGGTGAACAGGCGGTTCAGGCCCAGGCTCGAAGGCTTGCCGCCGCGCAGCTTGGGCAGCAGGTCTTCGGTCAGTACGGTGGAGGCGGCGAGCAGGCCGGCGCTGGCGGTGGACATCATCGCCGCCAGGGCCGCGGCGATCACCAGTCCGCGGATGCCGTCCGGCAGCGACAGTTTGACGATGGCGGCGAAGGCGTTGTTGACGTTGTCCAACTGCGGGATCAGCACGTGGGCGGCCATGCCGATCAGTGCGCAGGCCAGGCCGTAGGCGATGCAGTAGAGCCCGGCGACGCTGCCGGCGTATTTCGCGACCTTCTCGTCCTTGGCGGTGAACACCCGTTGCCAGATGTCCTGGCCGATCAGGATGCCGAAGAAGTAGATCATGAAGTAGGTGATGATGGTGTCCCAGCCGATGGTGGTGAAGCTGAAGCTCGCCGCCGGCAGTTTGCTCACCAGCTCGTCCCAGCCGCCGACGCGGTACAGGCAGATCGGCAGCAGGATGAACATCAGGCCGACGGTCTTGATGATGAACTGGACGATGTCGGTCAGGGTCAGCGACCACATGCCGCCGATGGTCGAGTAGGCCACCACGACGCCGCCGCCGAGCAGCACCGAAACCCAGAACGGCAGGCCGAAGAGCACCTGCAGCACGGTGCCGATGGCCAGGGTCGAGGTCACGCCGATCATCAGGGCATAGGCCAGCATGATCACCGCGCTGGCCTGGCGGGCCAGGGGGGTGTAGCGCTTTTCCAGCACCTGGGTGACGGTGTAGATCTTCAGCTTGAGCAGCGGTTTGGCGAGGAACAGGTTCAGCGCGATGATCCCCAGGCCCAGCGCTGCGCACAGCCAAAAACCGGAAATGCCGTGAACGTAGCCCAGGCGTACGGTGCCGACGGTGGAGGCACCGCCCAGCACGGTGGCGGCCATGGTGCCCATGTACAGGGTCGGGCCGAGGTTGCGTCCGGCTACCAGGTAGTCTTCGTTGGTCTTGGCTCTGCGCATGCCGTAGTAACCGAGCAGGAGCATGCCAGCGGCATAAATGAGTACAACCAATAAATCCAGGGCCATGATGGCGTGTCTCCGATTGTAGTTGTTATGGTGGAACAGTCGGTTGTGGGAGCGTGCTGGCCGGTGAAGCGTTGTGGCGGCTTCCGGTCCCTTTCGCGGGCAAGCCTGCCCCCACACGGAATGCAAGGTTCGGTTGGGGCTTCGGTTCAGGCCGTTTGCTGTGCGACCGGCTTCTTCGTCGAGCTGGAACCTCGGCTGCGTGGGTCATCCGGGCCGTACACTGCCGGCGATTCCGGGAACAGGCTCAGCAGCACCAGGTACATCAGTGCCGACAGCCCGAGGGTGATCGGCAGGCTGATGTCGATGCCATCGGCCAGGTTGCCCAGCGGGCCGACGAACTGCCCCGGCAGGTTGACGAAGCACAGTCCGACCAGTGCGCTGGGGATCCAGGCCCCGAGGCCGCGCCAGTTCCAGCCGTGGTTGAACCAGTAGCGGCCACCGGTTTCGCCACGGGTGAAAACTTGCAGGTCATCCGGGCAGTAGAAGCCGCGACGCACCAGCAGGCCGATCAGCATGATCACCATCCACGGGGTGGTGCAGGTGATGATCAGCACGGCGAAGGTCGACACGCTTTGCACCAGGTTCGCGGCGAAGCGTCCGATGAAGATGAAGGCGATCGACAGAATCCCGATCAGCAGGGTCGCCTTGACCCGCGAGAGCATCTTCGGGAACACGCTGGACATGTCCAGGCCGGTGCCATACAGCGAGGTGGTGCCGGTGGACATGCCGCCGATCACCGCGATCAGGCATACCGGCAGGAAGAACCAGCTCGGCGATACGGCCAGCAGGCCGCCGACATAGTTGTTCGCCGCGATGTAGTCCGGTGCCTTGACCGCCACGATAGTCGCGGTGGCCAGGCCGAACAGGAACGGGATCAGCGTGGCGAGTTGCGCGGCGATCACCGCCAGCAGGATCTGTCCCTTCGGCGTTTCCCGCGGGATGTAGCGCGACCAGTCGCCGAGGAACGCACCGAAGGAGATCGGGTTGCTCATCGCCACCAGTGCCGAACCGATGAACGCCGCCCAGAACCCGGCCTGGCCGAGGGCCACGGTGCCGGCGAAACGGCTGTCGAACGCCGGGGCGAAGGCGAAGATGCCCAGCAGGAACAACAGGCTGGCCGCCCACACGGCGATGCGGTTGACCCACAGCATGAAGCGGAAGCCGTAGATGCACACCGTCAGCACCAGAATCGCGAACAGGCCGTAGGCCAGGCCCAGGGTCAGGTCGGTTTCCGGCAGGTCGACCAGGCGCTTGGCGCCGCCGATCAGCGCGTCGCCCGAGCTCCACACCGAGAGCGAGAAGAACGCGATGGCGGTCAGCAACGACAGGAACGAGCCGACGATACGCCCGTGGACACCGAAGTGCGCGCCGGAGGAGACCGCGTTGTTGGTGCCGTTGATCGGGCCGAACAGGCCCATGGGCGCGAGGATCAGCGCGCCGACCACCACGCCCAGGACGATCGCCCAGACACCGGCCTGGAAGGACAGGCCGAACAGCACCGGAAAGCTGCCGAGCACGGCGGTGGCAAAGGTATTGGCGCCGCCGAAGATCAGGCGAAACAGGTCACCGGGCCGGGCGTCACGTTCGTTGTCGGGGATCTGTTCGACCCCGTTGGTTTCAATGCTGCTAAGGCTTTTGTCGTTGTTGTTGTTATTCATGATCGCTCCGATCATTGCGGCGCCCCCATCTTCCGCGGGGGCTGCCGCTGTTGGCTAAGGGGAGGGCAGTCCTTGGGGGGTCGCTGACAAATGTTCGTGGCAGGCCAGCCAGTGGCCCTGTTCTTGTTGTTTGCGAAACACGATGGTTTCGCGTTCCTGGCTGAAGAGGTGCTCCCCTTGCAGACGCAGCTCGGTGGCCACGTCATGGATGAAAATCGCCACGTCGCCCTGCAGGCTGACGAAGGCGTTGTTCGAGGTGCACGACAGCACTTCGAAGCCATCCCTGGTACGCCACTGGTCCCACAACGCCTGGTAGGCGTCGCGCGACAGCAGCGGTTGTTCGAGTGTGTGGAAGACGAAGCTGGCATCGGCGCTGAAGGCGCCGAAGTAGGCTTCGCGGTCGTTGGCGGCAAAGGCGGCTACCAGTTCGGCGGCGGCCTTGAGAACCTGGTCACGGTCGTTCATGGTAACGCCTCAGCGGTGGGCCACGCCTGGGAGTACGCAGAGCATTTCGTACAGCAGGTTGGCGCCCAGCAGCGAGGTGTTGCCGGTGGTGTCGTAGGGGGGCGAGACTTCCACCAGGTCGCAACCGACCAGGTCGAGACCCTGGCAGCCACGAACGATTTCCAGGGCCTGGATGGTGGTCAGGCCGCCGATTTCCGGGGTGCCGGTACCCGGTGCCCAGGCCGGATCGATACCGTCGATGTCGAAGCTCAGGTACACCGGGCCATTGCCGACCTTCTCGCGAACCTCGGCCATCAGTGGCTCGAGGGATTTATGCCAGCACTCCTCGGCCTGGACCACGCGGAAACCCTGCTTGCGGCTCCAGTTGAAGTCTTCGGCAGTGTAGCCCTGGGCACGCAGGCCGATCTGCACCACGCGGTCGCAGTCCAGCAGGCCTTCTTCGACGGCACGGCGGAAGGTGGTGCCGTGGGCGATCTTCTCGCCGAACATGTGATCGTTGACATCGGCGTGGGCGTCGATGTGCACCAGGCCGACCTTGCCGTGCTTCTTGTGGATCGCCCGCAGGATCGGCAGGGTGATGGTGTGGTCGCCGCCCAGGGTCAGTGGGATGACATTGTGCTCGAGGATGGCGTCATAGGCTTGCTCGATGATGCGCACGGCTTCGAATAGGTTGAAGGTGTTGATCGCCACGTCACCGATATCGGCAACCGACAGCGAGTCGAACGGCGCGGCGCCGGTGGCCATGTTGTAGGGGCGGATCATGACCGACTCGGCACGGATCTCCCGTGGACCGAAGCGGGTCCCGGAGCGCAGCGAGGTACCGATGTCCAGCGGTACGCCGACGAACGCGGCATCGAGGCCGGCGGGCGATTGCAGGTGGGGGAGGCGCATCATGGTGGCGATGCCGCCGAAGCGCGGCATTTCGTTACCGCCCAGTGGTTGGTGAAGAATCTTGTCCACGGGTAAGCCTCATCGTTTGTTCTGGTTATCAGGGGACCGATTCTGCGAAAGACGCCGGGCGGGAAAAATCGCTGTCGGCAAATACTTAGTTCAGATTTTTCTGAACTAATGGGACACTGTGCCGACGGACTGGCTTCCGGCACCGTTGACCCTACCCAGGACCCCCCATGGCCAACGCTTTACCCGACCTGAAACTATTGCGCATCTTCGTCAGCGTGGTGCGTCACCAGGGCTTCGCCAACGCCCAGCAGGAACTCAACCTGTCGACATCGGCCATCAGCACCTACATGAGCCAGCTCGAGTCGACCCTGGGCCTGGTGCTGTGCCACCGCGGCCGCGGCGGGTTCAGCCTGACCAGCAAGGGTGAGCTGTTCCACCAGGAAACCCTGCGCCTGCTCGGTGAACTCGAGGGCTTCGAACAGTACGCCGCCGCTCTCAAGGGCGAGTTGCGCGGCACGCTGAACCTCGGGGTGATCGACTCCACCGTCAGCGAGCCGGCCTTGCCCCTGGCCGAAGCCATCGGTGCCTACAGCCAGGAACATCCGGGGGTGCACCTGCACCTGTCGGTGCTGAGCCCATACGAACTGCAGCTTGGCGTGCAGGACAACCGCCTGGACCTGGCCATCGGAGCCTTCTCCACGCGCATGAGCGGGCTGGTCTACCAGCCGCTGTATCGCGAGCAGCACTGGCTGTACTGCAGCAACCGCCATCCGCTGTACCACGAGCGGCGGATTCCCGAGCAGGTCATCACCCAGCAGCGCATGGTCGGCCGCGGCTATTGGAGCCAGGCGGAACTGGCCCGGCACGGCTTCAAGCACAGTGCGGCGACCGTGGAAAGCATGGAAGCGCAACTGATCCTGGTGCTGTCCGGCGCCTATATCGGCTATCTGCCGGAACACTACGCCCAGCCCTGGGCGGACAAGGGCGACCTGCGCGTGCTGCTGCCGGCGACCTTTGGCTACCAGGCGCCCTTTTCGATGATCCTGCGCCGTGGCCGTAGCCGCGAGCCGCTGATCCAGACTTTCCGCGACCTGCTCAAGGCGCAGCTCAACCAGCCCTGATCGGAGTCGACCCTATGTCCAGAGCCTGCTGCGAACGCTGCCTGCGTCCCCAGAGCCACTGCCTTTGCGCGCTGATTCCGCAGCTCGACAGCCGCACCCGCGTGCTGGTGCTGCAGCACCCGAGCGAGGTCGGTCATGCCCTGAATACCGCGCGACTGGCGACCCTGGGCCTGACCAATGCCGAGTTGCGGGTGGGCGAGGTGTTCGATGACCTGCCGGCATTGCTCGACCAGTCGGGTTACCAGGCCCGGTTGCTGTTCCCGGCGGATGATGCACAACTGCTGCAACCGTACGCAGCGGTGGACGACGAACGGCCACTGTTGCTGGTGGTCCCCGACGGCACCTGGCGCAAGGCGCGCAAGCTGTTGTACCTCAACCCGCTGCTGGCCAGCCTGCCGAGGGTCAGCCTGGAGCCGGGCGCGCTATCGCGCTATCGCCTGCGCAAGGCGCCGGAGCCGGGAGCGCTGTCGACGGTGGAAGCGATTGCCCGGGCCCTGGAAACTCTGGAGCAGCCGGCTTCGTTCGAGGCCTTGCTCAAGCCGTTCGAAGCGTTGATCGAGGGGCAGATCCAGGCCATGGGCCGCGATATCTACCAGCGCAACCACGGCGAGCGCTAGCGCCGCGGCTCGAGGGTTTTCTGCCGCAGGATATAGACACTGACCAGCACGGCGCTGGTCAGCATGAACAGGCGTGCCCAGAACAGCGGCACCAGGTAGCAGGAAAAGCCGATGCTCAGCCACATCAGGCCGATGGCATAGACCTTGCCCTTGAGCGGGATGCCATTGCCGTCCAGGTAGTCACGGACCCATGGCCCCAGGCGCGGGTGCTCCACCAGCCAGTGGTAGAAGCGTGGCGAACTGCGGGCGAAACAGGCGGCCGCCAGCAGCAGGAATGGCGTGGTCGGCAGGACCGGCAGGAAAATGCCCAGTACCCCCAGCGCTACGCTCAGCCAGCCGATGGCCAGCAGCGCGTAGCGCAGGAGTGGCGAGCGATTGCCCGTGGGGCGCATCGCCACCGGACGTGACTCAGTGGTGGCGGGGCTTGAGGATCGCCGGCTTCTCGTCGGGCGCATTGCACAGCAGGTACAGGGCGGTCAGCGCCTCCGGGATCTGCACGATCATGTCGTCCATCAGGTTGGCATCGGCGGCGATGTCGGAGAACTCCGGCTGCTCGTCGAACAGGCCCGAACCGACCATGATCGGCAGGAGCATTTCGCTGACTTCTTCCTCGGCGGTTTCGAACCAGGCTTCCTCACGCAGGAACACCCCTTCCATGAAACCGATGCACCAGCCGCGCAGTTCGGAGTCGTCCGGGTCGTCGCCCAGGTCGAGGTCGCAGGGCAGCTCGAATTCCTCGTCGGAAGCCAACTGGCGGGAGATATGGGCCTTGAGCTGGATCAGCGTGGCTTCGATTTCCTCGCGCTGGGCGGCATCCTTGTAGTGCGGCTCTTCGGCGAACAGCGCGTCGATCCATTCGCGATCGGGGACCACCTCGGAGCAGATCGACAGCGCAGTCAGGTAGCCGTGGGCGGCCACGTAGTCCAGCGCTTCTTCGTGCAGCTCGTCGGCGTCGAGGAAGGCTTGCAGGCGGGTGAGTTGCTCAGCGAAGGACATGGGGGGCTACCTTGGGAATAAACGATGCTGAATTCTAGGCGTTCTTGAGCTCGCAAGCCAGCAAACACATAGATTTGCGCGGTTCTGCTCATCAACAAGGATAGTCATTGATCGACCGGCAGGGCCCTCTGCCGGATAACGCTCGGGTATACTGCCGCGTTTTGTGATGCCCCATTGCGGGTCGCGACGGCTGGAGAAATCCCCGCTTACGGTTTTTTCCGTCAAGGCGGCGGCTTTTCGACCAGCCTTTGCAGGGCGTTTCGGTGATTTTTGGAGTGGCTATGCTCGAACAGGCTCAACGCGTCCTCAAGGACATCTTCGGTTACGACAGCTTTCGCGGTCGCCAGGGTGCCATTATTGAGCGCGTGGCCAGCGGTGGCGATGCCCTGGTGCTGATGCCGACCGGCGGCGGCAAATCGCTGTGCTACCAGGTCCCGGCCCTGCTGCGCGATGGCCTGGCGGTGGTGGTGTCGCCGTTGATCGCACTGATGGACGACCAGGTCGCGACGCTGGAGGAACTCGGCGTGGCGGCGGCGGCACTGAACTCGACGCTGAGTGCCGAGCAGCAGCGCGAACTGGCGGCGCGGATTCGTCGCGGCGAGGTGAAGATGCTCTACCTGGCGCCCGAGCGCCTGGTGCAGCCGCGCATGCTGGCGTTCCTGCAGAACCTCGATATCGCCCTGTTCGCCATCGACGAGGCCCACTGCGTGTCGCAATGGGGCCACGACTTCCGTCCGGAATACCTGCAACTGGGCCAGTTGGCCGAGATGTTCCCCCACGTCCCGCGCATCGCCCTGACCGCCACCGCCGACAAGCGCACCCGCGAGGAGATCGTTAATCGCCTGCACCTGGAGAACGCCGAGCGTTTTCTCTCCAGTTTCGACCGGCCGAACATCTTCTACCGCATCGTGCCCAAGGAACAGCCGCGCAAGCAGTTGCTGGCGTTCCTCGAGCAGCGCCGTGCCGACTCCGGCATCGTCTACTGCCTGTCGCGCAAGAAGGTCGACGAGGTCGCCGCGCTGCTCTGCGAACAGGGTTTTCCGGCCCTGCCGTATCACGCCGGGCTGCCCGCCGAGACCCGCGCGGACAACCAGAAGCGCTTCCTCAACGAGGAAGGGCTGATCATGGTCGCGACCATTGCCTTCGGCATGGGTATCGACAAGTCCAACGTGCGTTATGTCGCCCACCTCGACCTGCCCAAGTCCCTGGAGGCCTACTACCAGGAAACCGGGCGGGCCGGGCGTGACGGCCTGCCGGCGGACGCCTGGATGGCCTACGGCTTGCAGGACGTGGTGATGCTCAAGCAGATGCTGCAGAACTCCGAGGGCGACGAGCGCCACAAGCGTCTGGAACACCACAAGCTCGACGCGATGCTGGCGCTGTGCGAGGAGACCCGCTGCCGTCGCCAGACGCTGCTCGCGTATTTCGACGAGGACCTGCCACAGCCCTGTGGTCACTGCGACAACTGTGTCGACGGCGTGCAGACCTGGGATGCCACCGAGCCGGCACGCCAGGCGCTGTCGGCGATCTACCGCACCGGCCAGCGCTACGGCGTCGGCCACCTGGTGGATGTGCTGCTAGGCAAGGAGAACGACAAGGTCCGCAGTTTCGGCCACCAGCACCTGGCGGTGTTCGGCGTGGGCAAGGCGCTCAGCGAGGGCGAGTGGCGCTCGCTGTTCCGCCAGCTGGTGGCGCGCGGCCTGGCCGATATCGACATCGAGGGCTATGGCGGCCTGCGCCTGAGCGACGCTTGCCGGCCGCTATTGCGTGGCGAGGTCAGCCTGGAACTGCGTCGCGACCTCAAGCCGCAGGCCGCCGCCAAGAGCGTTTCCGCCAGCCCGGCCAGCCAACTGGTGCGTGGCGAGGAGCGTGAGCAATGGGAGGCCCTGCGTGCCCTACGGCGCAAGCTGGCCCAGGAGCATGCGGTGCCGCCGTATGTCATCTTCCCCGACTCGACGCTGCTGGAAATGCTGCGCAGCCAGCCGACGACCATGGCCGAGATGGCCAGGGTCAGCGGCGTCGGTGCGCGCAAGCTGGAGCGCTATGGCGAGGCGTTCCTCGAAGTCCTGGCCGGCGAGGCCGAGACGCCCAGGGCGGTCGTCGACATTCGTCACGAACTGATCAGCCTGGCCCGTGCCGGCATGACTCCCTTGCAGATCGCCGGCCAGTTGCAGTGCTCGGAGAAGAACGTCTATACGCTGCTGGCCGAGGCGATTGGCCGCCAGCAGTTGTCGCTGGAGCAGGCCCTGGACCTGCCCGAGGATCTGCTGGGGGAAATCCAGGACACCTTCCTCGATGGCGAGGGCGAACTGCCTGCCGTGAGCGAGGTCGCCGAACTGTTCGCCGGACGGGTGCCCGAGGGTGTCCTGTATTGCGTGCGAGCGGCCCTGCAAGCCGAATTCGAACTATGAGGAGAGGGAAATGGAATATTCCCCGGCCTATCTCTGGGTTATTTGCGACAAGTCATGTTTGTACACAGCTGAGCCCTTGCCTCCGGCCAGGCTCCATGCTTAGCTGACTAATAATTAGTTTTATCTATTTTTAAGTCTGACCATGAGTTCCTTATGTCGTTAACCGATGAACACCGTTTTGGCATGCAACTGGCGCAAATGTCCCGTGGCTGGCGTGCCGAACTGGATCGCCGCCTGGCCGGCCTGGGGCTGTCCCAGGCCCGTTGGCTGGTATTGCTGCACCTGGCGCGTTTTTCCGAGGCGCCGACCCAGCGCGAACTGGCGCAGAGCGTCGGTGTGGAAGGGCCGACCCTGGCCCGTCTGCTCGACAGCCTGGAAACCCAGGGGCTGGTCCAGCGCCACTCGGTCGTGGAGGACCGCCGGGCCAAGAAGATCGTGCTTTGTGCCCCGGCGCGACCGCTGATCGAACAGATCGAAACCATCGCCACCGCCTTGCGTCACGAACTGTTCGAGGGCGTCGACGAAGAGGAATTGCGCATCAGCATGCGGGTTCACAGCCGGATCCTGGCGAACCTGGAAAAATCCTGAGGCATTCCCGCTCTGCCGGATTTGGAGAATCCCTGGCCGGCAGACTATAAGATTTACTGGTTCTGTGTATTGTGTCGGCATTCGGACCCCGCTGGCCGTGGGGGGATGTCGGGCCTTTAAGGGATACTCATGCTCGAGAGTTTGCAGTCCGCGTTGCGGTGTTCCACTGAAAAGCCCCTGGTGACCGCGGTCCGGCGGCGCTGGATGGCCGTGGCGGCACTGTCATTGCTGCATCCGGCGCTGGCGTCGGCCATGGGATTGGGCGAGATCACCCTGCATTCGGCGCTCAGCCAGCCGCTCAATGCGGAAATCGCCCTGGTCGATCCCGGTGATCTGAGCGAAGGCGAACTGTCGGTCAGCCTGGCGACACCCGAGGAGTTTTCCCGCGCTGGCGTCGAGCGGCTGTTCTTCCTTAACGACCTGCGCTTCACGCCGGTCCTGCAGGGCAATCGCAGCTTCATCCGGGTGCAGTCGAGCAAGCCGGTCAGCGAGCCCTTCCTGAATTTCCTGATCCAGGTCAACCGGCCCAACGGCCGCCTGCTGCGCGAGTACACGGTGCTGCTCGATCCACCGGACAGCGGGACCTACAGCCCGCCGGCGCGCAACAGTTCGGTGGAACAGGCAGCGCCCGTCGCCGATAGGGTGCCGCCGCCGGCGACCCAGGGCAAGCGCTACACCGTGGCCAGGGGCGATAGCCTCTGGAGCATCGCCAGGCGCCTGAACGAGGCGGGCAGCAAGGCCAGTGTCAATGAGTTGTCCCAGGGCATTCGCGCGCTCAATCCGGGCAGCGAGCGGCTGGCGGTCGGCCAGAGCCTGTTGCTGCCGGATGTTGCCGTGGTCCCGGCCAGCCCACCGGCGACGGCCGCGGCGCCTGCGACTGCGTTGACCGAAGCGGCGCAAAACGCCGCGCAGGGTGCTGAACAACTTGCCGCCGCGACCCTGGAAAACCAGCAACTGCAAAAAACCATCGAGGAGCTGCAGGCTCGCCTGAAGACCCAGGACGAGCAGATCGCCATCGACCAGAAACAGCTGGGTGAGTTGCAGGCCCAGTTGGCGGAACTCAAGGCCAGGCCGGCGGCTCCCGTGGTTGCGCCGGCACCGGCGGCGCCTCCTGTTGCTCCTGCTCCGGTGGTCGCCGAACAGTCCGGCGGCCTGAATCTGCTGCTCCTGGCCGCCCTGGCCGTGCTGCTCCTGTTGCTGGCGGCCGCCCTGGTGGTGCGTCGTCGGCGCCGTTCGACGCCACTGCCGGTCGAGCCCGCGCCGCTGCCCCAGGACCCGCCCATGGTCAGTCGTGTGCTACCCGCCAGCGCCGCCGTTGCTCCGGCGGAGCACAACGAGCCGTTGGCCGAGCCGCTGGCAACGGTGGCACGCCGCGAGACCAGTGAGGTCCCGGATGCCCTGGAAGGCGTGAGCATCTACATCGCCTACGGACGGTTCAAGGAAGCGGCGGGGATTCTGCGCGAGGCCATACTCAAGGAGCCGCAGCGCACCGACTTGCGCCTGCGTCTGCTGGATGTGCTGGCCCAGCAGGGGGACAACGACGCCTACACGATTGAAGAACAGCATCTGCTCGACACGGGGTTCAGCGAGTCGACCCTGCGCGACCTGCGGGCCAAGCATCCGAAACTGCATGCGGCGCCAGCACCGCAGGCCGTACCCGCGGCACCGACAGCCGTTCCGGCGGCAACTGCGACGACTCCTGCACCGGCTCCGGTCACTGCTCCTGCCGCCGTGGCAGCCGCTGCGACGCTGGCCGCCCCGGTGCTCGCCGCCGACTGGCTGGAAAAGGAGCCCGAGGCCAAATCCGAGCCTGAGCCCGCGCCACTGGAAGACGAGTTCCAGCTCAACCTCGACGACCTGTCGATGGATTCGGACTGGGATCTGGTCAGCCCGTTCGACAATGCCCTGCCGCAGCGGGGCAAGGCCGCCGAGGGGCCGTCGACGCTGTCCGGCATCGACCCGCAGTTCGCCAGCAACCTCAACGAACTGCCGCATGTGTTCGAGATGCCCGACGAGCAGTTTCTCAGCGATTTCGCCGAGCCGGAACCCGAGCGGCCGGCGGCAAACGAACTGAGCCTGTCGCTGGACGCAGACACTCTGGACGACGAGTTCCTCGACAGCTTCATGAGCGATGAGCAGCCCCTGGATATCGAACCGCTGGAAGTGGATTTCGACAGCCTGGAGCGTGAGCAGGCCTCGGCCAGCAAGCTGGAGCAGGCGCAGACCTTCATCAATGTCGGCGACCTGGATCATGCCAGCCAACTGTTGCATGAACTGCTCAGGGAAGGGGATGAGCCGTTGAAGCAGACGGCCCGGACCCTCCTGGCCAGTATCCGCTAGGAGCGCATCATGAGTGCAGGCAAACCGGAAATCGTCATCACCTATTGCACCCAGTGCCAGTGGCTGCTGCGGGCCGCCTGGCTGGCCCAGGAGTTGCTGAGCACCTTCTGCGACGACCTGGGCAAGGTGTCCCTGGAGCCTGGGACCGGCGGTGTGTTTCGCATCACCTGCGATGCCGTGCAGATCTGGGAGCGCAAGGCCGATGGCGGTTTTCCCGAGGCCAAGGTGCTCAAGCAACGGGTGCGCGACCAGATCGACCCGGAGCGCGACCTGGGCCATAACGACGCTCGCTGAGAGGCGCTGACGTCATTGCCACCTGTTGACTGACAACGACGTCATGCCGGCCGGACTCACTCGGAACGGCTGAGCTTGGCCTTGATGAAGCCCGCCACCAGGCTCAGTATCGCGCCGCCGACCCCGCCGCTGGCGATACCGCTGGCAATCGAACTCAGGTCGAGGTTGCCGACGTCTCCACCGAAACTGCCGTTGGTGATGACTGACAGCACCTGGCTGAGCACCACGCCACCAATGCCGCCCGCCAGTGAATTGAACCAGGGGCCGAGACTGTACTTGTCGGTGGCGGCGCCGGCGATATTGCCACCCACCGCACCGCTGACCAGCTGAATCAGGAGACTGATGAATTCCATGGATGAACCCTCCACAGTGTGAGTTGGAGGGCAACTGGCATCGAGCTACTGCTGGATCACTGCCGCCGTCGCCGAGCAGCCCTGTTATCCGGGTAACGACGGCTGACTGTTGCGGATGCTGCAAGTATAGGACAGTCGCGGAAAATCACGGCGCGGCGGCAACTTCCAGGTTTTTTTGGCGTGGCGCGCCGCTCAGCAGGCTCGACAGCACGATCGCGACGATGATCAGTACACCGCCAAGCAGCATGCGCGGGCTCGGGTTTTCGCCGAACAGCCACCACGCGGCGGCGATCCCGTACACCGGTTCCAGGGCGAAGACCACCGCGGCGGTGCGTGCCTTGATCACCGCCAGGCTGGCGACGAACAGGCTGTGGGCGACGGCGGTACAGAACACGCCGAGCAGGCCGAGCCACAGCCAGTCCAGCGCGCGGACCCCGGTGAGGTGAGGCGCCGCCCAGGGCAGCAGGCAGAACGCGACCACCAGGTTCTGGCACAGCGCCGCCTGGACCGCGCTGACGCGCCCGGAGCCGGCCCGATTGTTCAGCGACAGCAGCGAGAACAGCAGCCCGGACAGCACGGCCCAGAGTAACCCGCTGGTGGCCTGGCTGGCGAGGTCGAACTCGGGGGTGACCAGCACCAGGCCGATGCTGACCAGCAGCACCAGGAGTATCTCGTTCAGGCGGATGCGCTCGCGGAAAATCACCCCTTCGAGAATTACGGTGAACGCCGGGAAACTGGCAAAGCCCAGGGTGGCGACGGCGACGCCGGCGACCTTCACCGCGAGGAAGAAACTGATCCAGTGCCCGGCCAGCAGCAGGCCGCTGACCAGCAGTCGGCCCCAGTCCCGCCCCGGCAGGCGCTGCCAGCCGTTGTTGCGGGCGAGGTTGGCGAACACCGCGAGGGCGAGCACGGCGAAGCCGGCGCGGCCAAAGACGATGAGGGTGGCGGAGGTGGTGGCGAGTTTGCCGAACACACCGGTCAGGCCGAACATCAGTGCGCCGATATGCAGGGCGCCGAGGGCGGAGCGGGGAGTCATGGCGATCCTTGAGAACGTTTGGGCACGAGCTGGCAGTCTAGGGCGCGGGGTATGGCGCCGTCTGTCGCGGGACTCGCGTCAGTTGTCGCCAGACTCGCGGCGCAAGGCTGTCGGCGAAGCGCCGAACTCGCGCAGGATGGCGGCGCAGAAGGCGCTCTGCGAGCTGTAGCCGACACGCGCGGCGATCTCGCCGACCGGCAGCGCGGACTCGCGCAACAGGCCGAGGGCGAGCCGTAGCCGCCGGGTGCGGATGTAATCCATCGGTGTCTGCCCGCACTCGGCCATGAACCGTGCATGCAACCGGGCGTTGGACAAGCCGGCGATGCGCGCCAGGTCGGCGACCTCCAGCGGGCGGGCGGCGTAGCGATCGATATGCGCGTCGAGGGCCGCCAGAGGCAGGCGCTTGTCGGCGATCACCACAGCCGGAGCGTTCAGGCTGGCCAACAGCAGCACCGCGCCCTGGCGGGCGATCAGCGGATCCTGCACCGGGCTGTTCGCCAGCCAGTCGACCAGGCGGCCCTGGCTGGCATTGAGCGCCAGCGAACCGGCCCGGTCGATCAGCCGTCGGCTGGCGTCGGCGTGTTCCCCCAGCGATTGCACCAGCCAGTGCTCGTCCGGCACGTCGAGTACCAGGCAGCGGCTGCCGTCCGGGCTGCCGCAGGTGTGATGGGCATCGTAGGGGACCACCGCGACGCTCTGCTGCACCACCCGGCTGCCGCGGCCCTCGATCTCGAAATCGAGCCGGCCGGACAGGCCGAACACCAGCTGGGCATGGGCGTGGCTGTGGACGATCAGTTCTTCGCTGTATTGGCGCAGGGTCAGGAACGGGCCCATGGCGGTCTCCTCGGCAGATGTTCAGTCTACACCGGTTGGGCCGGTTCGGCGGCTGTCACAAGACTGTCGTTTGCCTGTCATGGTCAGTTCACTGCCCCGGTGCAAGCTCAGGAAAAATCCGGAGAATGCCCATGACCCGTGCGGAGCTCGCCAAACCCAGTCGCAAGCAGCGTGTGCGAACCCTGTGGATTTCCGATGTGCATCTCGGCACCCGGGATTGCCAGGCCGAGCATCTGTCGCAGTTTCTCAAGGGCTATCATGCCGACCGTATCTACCTGGTCGGCGATATCATCGACGGCTGGAAGATGCGGGGCGGCATGTACTGGCCCCAGGCGCACACCAACGTGATCCGCCGCCTGCTGACCATGAGCAAGCGCGGCACCGAGGTGGTCTACGTGACCGGCAACCATGACGAATTCCTGCGTCGCTACTCGAAGCTGATCCTCGGCAATATCCAGCTGGTGGACGAAGCCGTGCACGTGACCGCCGATGGCCGCAGGCTGCTGGTGATCCACGGCGACCAGTTCGATGTGATCACCCGTTACCACCGCTGGCTGGCGTTTCTCGGCGATTCGGCCTACGAGTTCACCCTGACCCTCAACCGCTGGCTGAACCATTGGCGGGCCCGCTACGGCTATGGCTACTGGTCGCTGTCGGCCTACCTGAAGCACAAGGTCAAGACCGCGGTGAATTTCATCAGCGACTTCGAGGAAGCCATCACCCACGAATGCGTGAAGCGTGGGCTCGATGGCGTGATCTGCGGCCATATCCACCATGCCGAAATCCGCCAGGTCGGCGACGTGGAGTACCTGAACTGCGGTGACTGGGTCGAATCCTGCACGGCACTGATCGAGCACTGGGACGGTACCATCGAGCTGTATCGGCTGGCCGATGCCCAGGCGAAAGAGGCCCAGCTCAGGCTGGACCTGCAGAAGGTCACTCAGCCCGGCTGAGCCCCCGACACCCCTTTTTCCCTAGAAAGGGACCCGCCCGAGCAGCATGTCTCGGTACATGACGAAATCGCCCAGCAGGCTGTAGAAAGGATGCTGAAAGGTTGCCGGGCGATTCTTCTCGAAGAAAAAGTGCCCGACCCAGGCGAACCCGTAGCCGGCCAGTGGCAGCAGGGGCAGGAGTGCCCAGGCACCGCGACCGATGATCAGCGCGAGAATGAAGATCACCAGGGTGGTCCCGACGAAATGCAGGCGGCGACAGGTGCTGTCGGCGTGCTCGTTCAGGTAGTACGGGTAAAACTCACTAAAGCTGTTGAATTTCCTGACGTTTTCCATTGAGTACTCTCCGTACTTCTTATTGGCGGCGTTGGGTCGCTCCTTGGGGAGCCTGTTTCAGTCTAGATTTGTGTGGCGGTGACGACCAGTGACAATAGGCGCCACTTTAGTATCCTTGGGCCATCAGTCGTTGTATGCGGCACACCATGTAAAGAACAGGCCATGAGCGAGAGAACCACTTCTGCAAGCTGGGCGATGGGGATTGTCAAGGCGTTGGAAATGGACGGTCTGGATTGCCGGGCCCTCTTCCAGCAACTGGGGCTCGATTACAGCGCACTGGAGGACCCCGATGCACGTTTCCCCCAGGACTCGATGACGCGCCTCTGGCAGCGTGCGGTGGCGCTTTCCGGGAACCCGGCGATCGGCCTGAACATGGGCAAGGTGGTACGTCCGGCGTCTTTCCATGTCGCCGGCTATGCGTTGATGTCCAGCCGGACCCTGGCCGAAGGGTTCATGCGCCTGGTGCGCTACCAGCGGATCATCGCCGAGAGTGCGGACCTGAGTTTTCGCCTGCTGCCTGAAGGTTATGCGCTGATCCTGACCGTCCACGGTGATCATCTGCCGCCAACCCGGCAGAGTGCCGAGGCCTCACTGGCCTGTGCGCTGTCGTTATGCAGTTGGCTGACCGGGCGAGCCCTGCAGCCGCGCAAGGTGCTGCTGCAGGGCTCGCAACCGGAGGATATCAACCCCTACCGCCAGGCGTTCCACGCGCCGCTGGTGTTCGATGCGCCCTATGACGCGCTGATTTTCGAGAAGTCCGACATGGAAGCGCCGTTACCGACGGCCAATGAGGCCATGGCCCAGTTGCACGATCGCTTCGCCGGTGAGTACCTGGCCCGTTTTTCCGAGAGCCGGGTGACACACAAGGCACGGCAGGTGCTGTGCCGGTTGCTGCCCCAGGGCGAGCCCAAGCGCGAGATCGTCGCGCAGACCCTGCACCTGTCCCAGCGTACCCTGCAGCGGCGCCTGCAGGAGGAGGGTACGAGTTTCCAGACGCTGCTCGACGACACCCGCCGCGAGCTGGCCGAGCAGTACCTGGCGCAGCCGCGCATGACCCTGCTGGAGATTGCCTACCTGCTCGGCTTTGCCGACCCGAGCAATTTCTTCCGCGCCTTCCGTCGCTGGTTCGAGGTGACGCCCGGCGAGTACCGGGCGCGGCTGCAGGGCACGGTGGTGCCGATCAGTGACGCCAGAACGCCGGAATACACAGCACGAACACTGTGATGATCTCCAGGCGCCCCAGCAGCATGCCCACCGAGAGGATCCACTTGGCGCCATCCGGCAGGCTGGAGAAGTTGCCTGACGGGCCGATCACCTCGCCCAGGCCCGGGCCGACCCCGGACACGGTACTGGCGGCACCGGTCAGTGCGGTCATCCAGTCCAGGCCGATCAGCGACAGGGCCAGGGCAATGGCGCAGATGGTGATGGCGAAGAAGAAGGAAAAGGTCAGGATCGAGCGGACGATTTCCTCGTCGAGCCGGTGACCGTTGTACTTCTGCTTGATCACCGCCCGCGGGTGGATCAACTGGTTGAGGTTGGCCTTGAGCAGGATATAGGCGACCTGGAACCGGAAGATCTTGATCCCGCCTGCCGTCGACCCTGAGCAGCCGCCGATGAAACCCAGGTAGAAGAACAGCATCAGCGAGAAATTGCCCCACAGGCTGTAGTCGCCCAGGGCGAAGCCGGTGGTGGTGACCACCGAGGTCACGTTCAGCGCCACATGGCGCAGGGCGTCGAGCCAGTGCAGGTCGGTGGTCCACCAGTACCAGGTGCCGAGGACCAGCCAGGTGACCAGCAGCAGCCCCAGCAAACCCTGGACCTGCTGATCCTTGATCAGGGCCTTGCGGTGCCCGCGCAGGGTCGCGACATAGAGGGTGAACGGCAGGCTGCCGAGAATCATCACCACCACTGCGACCCAGTGCACCGCCGGCTGGTGCCATTTGGCCAGGGATTGATCGGAGGTCGAGAAGCCGCCAGTGGAAATCGCCGACATCGAATGGTTGATCGCATCGAACAGGCTCATGCCGGCCCACCAGAAGGCCAGGGCGCCGAGGATGGTGATGCCGACATAGGCGGTGACGATCAGCCGGGCCACCATGTGCGAGCGCGGCATGACCTTCTGCGAGCGGTCCGAGGACTCGGTCTGGAACAGACGCATACCGCCGATGCGCAGCAGCGGCAGGATCGCCACCGCCATGCCGATGAAGCCGATGCCGCCCAGCCAGTGCAGCAGCGAGCGCCAGATCAGGATGCCGGGGGACATGTCGTCCAGGCCGCTGAGCACCGTCGAGCCGGTGGCGGTGATGCCCGACATGCTTTCGAAGAAGGCATCGGCATAGCTGGTGTGCAGGGTCAGCAGGAACGGCAGGGCGGCAAAGACGCACACCACCACCCAGCTCGACACCGTGAGCAGGTACATGTCCCGGGGACGCAGGTGCACCTGTTCCGGGCGCCCGGGGATCACCAGGGCCAGGCCGGCCACGAAGGTGAGGGTGCTGGCCCAGAGGAACGAGGGCAGGTCGCCGGTGCGGTCGAAAATCACCAGGGTCAGCATGGGCACGACCATGCTGATGGCGAGGGTGATCAGGAATATGCCGATGATGAAACCGATGATGCGCAGGGTCGGCAACGCCATGAAATGAGCTCTGGGCAGGGAAAGGCGGTCATTCTACCTGCGGACCTGTCCATGTAAACCGCCAGGGCCTGGGCAGATATGGCTAGAATAGCCGCACATTTTTCCTCAGGAGGTAGCCCATGGAGGCTCTCGACAATTTGCTCAACCGTGTTTCCGCACCGCGCCTGCTCGACCCGGCACCGACGGCGGCCCAGCGCGAAGTGCTGTTCCAGGCGGCCATGCGGGCGCCGGACCACGGCCAATTGCAGCCGTGGCGCTTCCTGACCGTGGAGGGCGCGGCACGTGAGCAGTTGGGCCAACTGCTGGCCGAAGCCGTGCAGGAAAAGGGGGGCGAGGTGACCCAGGCGGCGCTGGACAAGGCCCACGCGATGCCCCTGCGGGCACCGTTGGTGGTGGTCGTGGTGGCGCGCCTGCAGGAGCACTTCAAGGTGCCGAAGTCCGAGCAACTGCTGGCTGCCGGCTGCGCGGCGCACGGCATCCTGCTGGCGGCGCACGCCCAGGGGATCGGCGCGGTCTGGCGCACCGGCGAGCTGTCCTACTCGCGGCATGTGGCCAAGGGCCTGGGCTTGAGCGATGACGAGGAAGTGATCGCGTTCCTCTACCTCGGCACGCCACAGAACGAACTGCGGGCCGCGCCCAAGGTCGACCTGACGCAATTCGTCAGCGCCTGGTCGGCCTGAGGCCTTCAGGCTCTTTCGCTGCAGGAGCCGGGCTTGCCCGCGAAAGGGCCGGCAAAAGCACCCCAAATCCCCCGGCCTTCGCCTCAGGCCGTTGCGGCTCCCGGCTCCAGCGGCAGGTCCAATGTGGCGATAAAACCGCCCTGCGGATGATTGGCCAGGGTCAGGCTGCCGCCGTGGCGTTCCGCCGCCCGCCGGGCAATCGCCAGGCCCAGGCCGTGACCCGCGGCGGTCTGGCCCGGGGCACGGAAGAACGGCTCACCCAACTGCGCCAGGTGCTCGGCTTCGACGCCGGGTCCGTGGTCACGCACGCTGATTTCGATCCGCTCGCCCTGGCGTCGGGCCAGAACCTCGATGGCCTGGCCGTCGGGATTGAAACGCTGGGCGTTGCGCAGCAGGTTGTCCACCGCCCGTTCGATCATGGTCGGCCAGCCTCGCAGGCTTAGCGCCTGCTCGGCCTGCAACTGCACCGGTTGCTGCGGGTTGCCGAGCAGGGTTTCCTGTTGCAGTTCCTGCAGCAACTGATTGAGGTCGATCTGTTCGGCGCTGGCCTGGTCGGCATCGACACGGGCCAGGGCGAGAATTTCACTGATCAGCGCTTCCAGCCGATCGCACTCGCGGGTCAGGCGTGGCCACAGTCGCTCGCGTTCCTCGGGCGACGAGCGCTCCGCCAGGGCCAGGGCGATCTTCAGGCGCGCCAGTGGCGAGCGCAGTTCGTGGGAGACATCGCGCAGCAATTGCCGCTGGCTGCCGATCAGGCTCTGCAGCCGTGCCCCCATCAGGTTGAAGTCCTTGGCCAGCACGCCGAACTCGTCGCGACGCGAGGCCAGCCTGGCCAGGCTGTTCTGTTGGTAGGCGGTCTGGCCGAGGTCATGCACCGCGCCGCGCAGGCGACTGAGCGGGCGGGTGATCGACAGGGTCACCAGCAGGCTGAACAGGGTCAGCACCACCAGCGCGATCCCCAGGGCACTGAGTGGCCAGAGCAGGCTGCCGCGGTGCCAGGCATCCAGTTCCGGGTGCGGGATACGGTAGATCAGCAGGTAGGTGTCGCCGCTTTTCGGACTGGTGTACTCCACCGTCAGCCGGCGCCAGGGCAGGCGTCGATCATCGTTGTGCTGGCGGGCCTCGAAGGCGGCCGCGCGGCGCGGGAAGGTACCGCGTACCACCGGGTCGCCGCTTTCGTTGAGCACCTGGACGTCGATGTGGTACTGCTTCTTGCGTTGTTCGAGGATGTCCTGGGCGGCGTCCTCGCCCTGTTCTTCGTAGGTCTGGGTCCAGTCCTCGGCCAGGGTCGCCAGGCCCGGGTGGCGGCTGAGAATCCAGGCATCCTGGTTGAGCATGTGCCCGAGCAGAATCGACAACCCCGCAACAAGGGCAATGGCCAGCCAGAAGCTGGCCAGGATGCGCCAGAACAGTGAACGCACGGCAAGTCCTCAAATCAATCCGGTGGAAACAGGCAAAGCCCGGCGGCGTTGGCCGTCGGGCGGGTGGCCTGTGTGGCGGATTCGGATACTGGAATCAACCGTACAGGCCACTGTACAGCGGATTATTGCGCCTTTTGCGCGTGCTGTGCTTTCCAGGCCTTGAATTCGGCCCATTCGGCGCGGCGTTCGGCGCGTTTTTTCTGGATATCGTCGAAGGTCTTCTGCTGGTCAGGCTTGAGCAGGGCGCGGATTTCCCCGTCGGTTTTCTGGCGGGCGGCGTCCAGCTCGCCCTGGAATGCCGCCTGGTCGGCTGGCGAGAGCTTGGCCAGGTATTTCTCGGTGAGTTCCTTGCGAGCGTGCATCTGTTCGCCCATCAGCCTGCCGATGGCATGACGCTGTTCGCGGCTCAGGTCCAGTTGGCCGTAGGGGGCTTTCCAGTGAGGCTCGCCGCCATGAGGGCCACCAGGGCCGCCCAGCGGGCCACCACCTTCGGGCATGGCCATGGCAACGGTCGGCAGGGCTGCAGCGAACATCAGGGCGATAAGGGTCTTGCGCATGGTGTTTCTCCTTGTCTCGGTTCCGGTCGGTCCGGGTGAGTACAGATTAAGGAGATCAAGGTCAGCGGCGGTCAGCGGAGGGTAAAGCTTGGGTAAAGAGGTTTTGTGGGGGAGCTGACATTGGAGGTGGATGGCCACCAAAGGCGGTCATCCACCCCTCGCATCAGGGTGCGTAGTAGTACCCGCGACTACGCAGCGCCACAATCCGCGGCCTTCCATCCGGATGCGGGCCGATCTTCTTGCGCAGGTTGCTGACATGCATGTCCAGGCTGCGATCGTAGAGAGTCAGCTTGCGACCGAGGGCGATCTGCGCCAGTTCCTGCTTGTCCAGCGGCTCGCCCGGCTGTTGCAGCAACGCTTCGAGCAGGCGGCTTTCGGAGACGGTGAGGGTAAAGTCCTGCTGATCGATGGTGACCACGCCGCGTACCGGGCTGAAACACAGGTCGCCCAGCTCCAGTTGGCTCGGGGTTGCGGTCGGATGACTGCGGCGCAATACGGCGCGCAGGCGGGCGGTCAGTTCCCGTGGGTCGCAGGGCTTGGCCAGGTAGTCGTCGGCGCCCAGCTCCAGGCCGAGGATGCGGTCCAGCGGCTCGCCCCGGGCCGACAGCATCACCACCGGCAGTTCCGGATGATCGCTGCGCAACTGCTTGAGCAGTTCCAGGCCACTGCCATCGGGCAGCATCACGTCCAGCACCACCGCCGCCGGGGAACTGTCGGCCAGGGCCTTGCGGGCGCTGAGGCCGTCGTGGCAGGCACGTACCTGGAAGCCTTCCTGGCTCAGCCAACTGCTCAGGAGTTCGCACAGCTCCTGGTCATCGTCAATCAGTAACAGGTCGCTCATGAAGTTCTCGATAACAGATCGCCCTCGGGCGCTCTCAATTCAACCATTGCCGACGTTGTCGGCGTCCGCCACTGGCGAAGATACCGCAGAGCAGGGCCAGGAGTGCAACTCCACCGCCGGTGATGAACCATTGCTGCTGGTCGGTCAGCAGGCGCGGAGCCGGGTTGGCCAGCGCTTCCTTGAGTTGCAGCTTGAGGCGTTGGTTCTCCTGGCGCAAGCGGCTCAGTTGGGGGCTTTCGCGTTCGGCATCGGCGCTGGACAGTTGCTTGCCCAGCTCTTCGCGCAAACGCTCGCTTTCCTTCAGGCGCTGCTGCAGATCGTTGATCTGGCTCGCGGCGCTCAGCGACAGCGGTACGGCGTTGCCCGCACTGCCTTCCTCGGCCAGGGCGGTCGCGCCCAGCGACAACGTGATCAATAGCAGACACAACGGACCTTTACGCATCGGAAACTCCTGATTCCAATCGGTATTCAGGATGTTGTCGGCTGTCGGGCGGGAATAATGAGCGATTGCCTGCACGACACCCGGCCAGTGGGGGTCGTGCAGGCCGGTATCACGGCAGGGTCCGGCGGAACGGCTTGACCACGACGTTGTCGTAGACGCCGGCGGCAACGAACGGATCGGCCTCGGCCCAGGCCTGGGCCGCTGCCAGGGAGTCGAACTCGGCGACGATCAGGCTGCCGGTGAAGCCGGCGGCGCCCGGGTCGTTGCTGTCGATGGCCGGGTGCGGGCCGGCCAGGATCACGCGGCCTTCGGCATTGAGCTGCTGCAGCCGCTCAAGGTGCGCCGGGCGTGCCGCCAGGCGTTTTTCCAGGGAATTCTCGACGTCTGTGGCAATGATCGCGTAGAGCATGTCAGTCCTCGGTTTTGGGCGTAGTCGAATCGGCGTCGTGCAGGTGGCGGGACAGGTAGATGCCCTGGCCTACCAGGAACAGCAGGGTCATGCCCAGGCTGCCGAACACCTTGAAGTCGACCCAGTACTGCTGGAAGGTGAAGGCGACGAACAGGTTGGCGGCACCGCAGAACACGAAGAACACGATCCAGGCCAGGTTCAGGCGCAGCCAGATCGGTTCCGGCAGGCTCAGGGCGTGGCCCATGATGCGCTTGATCAGCAGGCGGTCGCCGATGAAATGACTGCCGGCGAAGGCCAGGGCGAACAGCCAGTTGACCACCGGGGCCTTCCACTTGAGGAAGGTTTCACTGTGGAAGGCCAGGGTCAGGCTGCCGAACACCAGGCAGGCGATCAGCGTCAGCCACTGGCTTTTCTCCAACTTGCGCTGTTTGATGAACAGGGCACCGTAGACCACCAGCGAGCTGACGATCAGCACCGCCGTGGCGCTGTAGATGCCACCGACCGTCACGCTGTGGCCGGCGATGTCGATGAGGCGGGGTTCGATTTTGTAGACGATGAAGAACAGGAACAGCGGGATGAAATCGATGAATTGTTTCACAGTGGCAGCCAGAAGCAGGATGTAGCGGCATAATAACAAACATACTTGTCAGCGAAAGCGCCACCCAGAGGTTATTCAGTTCCCGTGGAAATCGACCTGCACTGCCATAGCACGGCCTCCGACGGCGCCCTGGCGCCAGCGGCTCTGGTTGCCCGTGCGCACGAGAGAGGCGTGCGGGTTCTGGCCCTGACCGACCACGACACCCTCGAAGGCCTGGCCGAGGCCCGCGAAGCGGCGCAGGCCCTGGGCATGCAACTGGTCAACGGGGTCGAGCTGTCCTGCACCTGGGGCGGAGCGACCATCCATGTGCTCGGCTACGGCTTCGATGAACAGGCGCCGCCGCTGGTCGAGGCGATTGCCCGCCTGCATGAGGGCCGTTGGCTGCGTTCCGAGGAGATCGCCCGCAAGCTGGCCCTCAAGGGCATGCCCGGTGCCCTGGAAGGCGCGCGGGCGATCCAGCAGGAGTTGGGTGACAGCGGCAACGCCCCGGCGCGCCCGCATTTCGCCGATTTTCTGGTGCGCGCCGGGTTCGTCAAGGACCGCGCCGAGGCCTTTCGCAAATGGCTGGGGGCCGGCAAGCTGGGCGACGTCAAGTTGCACTGGCCGTCCCTGGAGGACACCGTCGGGACCCTGCGCGCCGCCGGTGCCTGGGTCAGCCTGGCGCATCCCTGGCACTACGATTTCACCCGCAGCAAGCGTCGCAAGCTGATTGCCGACTATATTCAAGCGGGAGGCCAGGCAATCGAAGTGGTCAACGGGCACCAGCCGGCCGAGCAGGTCGGCAGCCTGGCGATCCTGGCCCGTGAATTCGGGCTGCTGGTCAGTGCCGGCAGCGACTTTCATGGCCCTGGAGGCTGGTCCGAGATCGGTGAGTACCGCCCGCTTCCCGACGATCTGCCGCCACTCTGGTGTCGGTTCAAACATGACCAGCCATCAACCGCACGCGTCTGAACAGGAAGACAACGTGAGTCAATTTTTCCAGATACATCCGGAAAATCCCCAGGCGCGCCTGATCAAGCAGGCGGTGGAAATCATCCGCAAGGGTGGGGTGGTGATCTACCCGACCGATTCGTCCTATGCGATTGGTTGCCAGATCGGCGACAAGAGCGCGGTCGAGCGCGTGCGCCGGCTGCGGCAACTGGATGACAAGCACAACTTTGCGCTGATCTGTGCCGACCTGTCGCAGCTCGGCCTGTTCGCCAAGGTCGACACCGGCCTGTTCCGCCTGCTCAAGGCGCACACACCGGGGCCCTACACGTTCATCCTGAACGCCACCCGGGAAGTCCCGCGGCTGTTGCTGCACCCGAAAAAGCGCACCATCGGCCTGCGCATCCCCAGCCACCCGATCGCCCTGGCGCTGCTGGCCGAACTGGGAGAGCCGCTGATGAGCGTGAGCCTGATCCTGCCGGATGCAAGCGAGCCGATGGTCGATCCCTACGAGATCCGCCAGGTGCTGGAGCACCAGGTCGACCTGATCATCGACGGCGGTTTTGGCGGCCTCAAGGCGTCCACCGTGATCAACCTGGCCGACGGTGATCCGCAGGTTGTGCGGGTTGGCTGCGGCGACCCGGCACCGTTCATGGTCGAGGCCTGAATGTCCGCCGTTGAAACTGTCGACAGCCAGGCCGGAGCCCAGCAGGAACTGCCATTCGCCATGGTCTATGGCCAGGCGGTCATGGAAATGCCGGTGGACCTGTACATTCCGCCGGATGCCTTGGAAGTTTTCCTCGAAGCCTTCGAAGGCCCGCTGGACCTGCTGCTGTACCTGATCCGCAAGCAGAACATCGATATCCTCGACATTCCGGTGGCGGAAATCACCCGCCAATACATGGGCTACGTCGAACTGATGCAATCGGTGCGCCTGGAACTGGCCGCCGAGTACCTGGTGATGGCGGCCATGCTGGCCGAGATCAAGTCGCGCATGCTGCTGCCGCGTTCTGCCGAGGTCGAGGAGGAGGAAGAGGACCCGCGGGCCGAACTGATTCGTCGGCTGCAGGAGTACGAGCGCTTCAAGAATGCCGCCGAAGGTATCGATGGCCTGAGCCGGGTCGGCCGCGAGATCATCGTGCCGCAACTGGACGCCCCCGAGGCCCGCGCGCGCAAGCTGCTGCCGGATGTCGCCCTGGAAGAGGTGCTGATGTCCATGGCCGAAGTGTTGCGCCGTGGCGACATGTTCGAAAGCCACCAGGTCACGCGTGAGCAGCTGTCGACCCGCGAGCGCATGAGCGATGTGCTCGAACGTCTCAAGGGTGGCGGTTTCGTGCCCTTCGTCGAGCTGTTCAGCGCCGAGGAGGGCAAGCTCGGCGTGGTCGTGACCTTCATGGCGATCCTCGAACTGGTCAAGGAATCCCTGGTCGAGCTGGTGCAGAATGAGCCCTTTGCGGCGATCCATGTGCGTGCCCGCGCCGAATAACGAGCTTAATCAATGAACCTGACTGAACCCCGCGAGCTGGCCCCGCTGCTTGAAGCCTTCCTGTTGGCTTCGGGAAAGCCGCAATCGATGGAACGCCTGTACGAGTTGTTCGAGGAGGGCGAGCGCCCGGAACCGCCGGTTTTCAAGAAAGCCCTGACGATCCTCGCCAAGTCCTGCGAGGGCCGTGCCTTCGAGCTCAAGGAGGTGGCCTCCGGTTACCGCCTGCAGATTCGCGAGAAATTCGCGCCGTGGGTCGGCCGGCTCTGGGAGGAGCGTCCGCAGCGCTATTCGCGGGCGATGCTGGAAACCCTGGCGCTGATCGCCTATCGCCAGCCGATCACCCGTGGCGAGATCGAGGATGTAAGGGGTGTGGCGGTCAACAGTCAGATCGTCAAGACCCTGCTGGAGCGCGAGTGGATCCGCGTCGTCGGCTATCGCGAGGTGCCGGGCAAGCCGGCGATGTTCGCCACCACCAAGGCCTTTCTCGACTATTTCAACCTGAAGAACCTCGACGACCTGCCACCCTTGGCGGAACTGCGCGAGCTGGAACCGGACCCGGTGCTCGACTTCGACGACGCGCCGGTGCCCGAGGGGCTGCAGGCGCTGGCCGATGCCAGTGTCGATCCGGACGCGGAAGACGAGCCGAAGAAGGAGGAGACCAGCTTCCATACCCTGCTGCTGGAGCTGGACTCCATGGAGGAGGGGATCAAGACCGACTTCGACGACCTGCTCCGGGATGGCGAGGCTCCAGCGTCGACGGGGGCGTTTGCGGACGAGCCCGGTTTGTCGTCTCCTGGGGCCTTCGACCTGCCGGAGCGGGAGGAGGAGGCGGAGTCCGGGCTGGATGACGGGTTTGGGGCGGAGCCTGAATCGGAGCCAGACGAAATCGAGGACGAGCCGGAGGAGGACCAGGTCGGTGCCGCCGAAGCCCGCGAGCGTTTGCTGGCTGCGGTTGCCGCGCTGGATGCCGGCAAGTCGGCGCCTGAACCGGCCACCGAACTGAGCGAAGAGGAAGCCGAGGCCCAGGCACTGGCCGAAGCCATCGAGAACGAACGGCGCCAGTGGGAGGATTGAGGTAACCTTGTGTGGGGGGGCCAAGTGTCTTTAGCCCGTCTGCGATGAGCGGTCGGATCGGCTGGTCACGCCATGGCGCCCGGGCATGCCAGGGCACCCGCATGCAGGCCGCCTTCGGCGGTTCGCGGGCAAGCCCGGCTCCTACATGATGCGCAACGTCGAAGATCCGCGTATGATTCTCGGCCCTTCGACGAACCCGTTCGTCCACGACAGTTTTTTATCTCTATCAGGCCAGGCCTGAATCGACACACCGGGAGGTGCCCAGATGAGTGACAACGATCTGCAAGACCAGGACAGCCAACCCATCCGCCCCGCAGGCGAAAAACTGCAGAAGGTCCTCGCCCGTATCGGCGTGGGCTCGCGCCGTGACGTGGAAGGCTGGATCAGCCAGGGCCGGATCAAGGTCAATGGCAGCGAGGCCACCCTCGGCCAACGCGTCGACCTGCACGACGCCATCACCATCGATGGCAAGGTCATCAAGCGCGAAGAGGCCGCGGAGTCGGTGCGCCGGGTGATCATGTACAACAAGCCCGATGGCGAGATCTGCACCCGTGACGACCCGGAAGGCCGTCCGACCGTGTTCGACAAGCTGCCACGGCCGAAAGACGGGCGCTGGATCAACATCGGTCGCCTCGACATCAACACCACCGGCCTGCTGATGTTCACCACCGACGGTGAACTGGCCAACCGCCTGATGCATCCGTCCTACGAGATGGACCGCGAGTACGCGGTACGTGTGCGGGGTGAAGTCGACGACGAAATGATCGAGCGCCTCAAGGCTGGGGTCATGCTCGAGGACGGCCCGGCCAAGTTCACCGACATCCAGCAGGCGCCCGGTGGCGAAGGCTTCAACCACTGGTATCACTGCGTGGTGATGGAAGGCCGCAACCGTGAGGTCCGTCGCCTGTGGGAGTCCCAGGGGCTGGTGGTCAGCCGCCTGAAGCGCGTGCGTTTCGGTCCGGTGTTCCTCAACTCCGACCTGCCGATGGGCCGCTGGCGCGAAATGAGCCAGTCCGAGGTCGATATCCTCAGTGCCGAAGTCGGCCTGACCCCGGTGGCGATGCCGCAACTGAACGCCAAGAGCAAGGACAAGCTGGAGCGCATGCAGCGCAAGTCCTCGCGTCCGATGGCCCGGAGCGAGCGTGTGCGGACCCTGCGTCCGGCGATCGGCGACGCTGCCGAGCGTCCGAGTCGCGAGCCGCAGATCGAAGGCGAGCGTCCGGCACGCAAGCCGTCCCGTCAGGATGGCGAGCGGGCTCCGCGGGCACCGCGCCCGGCTGGCCGTGGTCCGGCGAACCGGGGGACGCCGGTGGCCGAGCGCCCGGCGGACAGCAAGCGCCCGGGCAAGCCGGCGCCGAAGTCCAAGCGCCCGGGCATTGGCCTGGTGGACAACGGCACGCCTTCGGGCAAGCGGCGTGGTGCACCGGCCGGGTCCGGCCAGCGTCCCGGCTTCGGTCGGCGCAAGCCTGAATAAGCCCAAGCGTCTTGAGAAAACGCCAATCGTCCGATTGGCGTTTTTTTTTGCAGATTTTTTCGCTGCGCGAAGTGGAAAATTTTCGTTACGCGTCGTCAGAAAAAATTGACGAGTTATCCGGGCAAACCCCCTGAATTCATTGGCTACGGTGCCCTGTAAGGAATAGTTTCCGAGGCGTCGGGCGATCCTGGTTTTTGCCCAGGCAAGGCCTCTTGTCCGCCGCCAGCGGCGGCGGTCTGATATCCCCATACCTGCCGGTGGTGGTCTGGCGGTGTACAATGCGCGCCGTTTTAACTGTGACCCAACTGCGTACTCGCGCATTTTGTGCTGTCCGGTGGCTGCCTTGCGACGCCCCGAAGGCCAATACCCTCAAGGTTATCCGCCTTGTTCACTCCATCCTGTCACAAGCACGATGGGTTCGATTTCGTCACAGATAAAAACAAACAGGTGACGCATGACTTGTAGCAATCCTCGCAATCACTGCCTTCTGAATACCTGGCGTCCACGCCGCGGCCTGGTGTTTGTCCCCAGGGTTTCGTCTATCGCTTATCGCTGATACCTCGACGCCCACGAACATCATCCAACCTTGCGTGAGACCCTTTCCAATGAGTGGAACCCTTCCTCCTTCGGGCGAGCTGAAACGCGGCCTGAAAAATCGTCATATCCAGCTGATCGCCCTCGGTGGGGCCATTGGTACCGGTCTGTTCCTCGGTTCGGCCGGGGTGCTGAAGTCCGCCGGTCCGTCGATGATCCTCGGCTACGCGATCTGCGGCTTCATCGCCTTCATGATCATGCGCCAACTGGGCGAGATGATCGTCGAAGAGCCGGTCGCCGGCTCCTTCAGCCACTTCGCCCACAAGTACTGGGGCGGTTTCGCCGGATTCCTGTCGGGCTGGAACTGCTGGATCCTGTACATCCTGGTGGGCATGTCGGAGCTGACCGCGGTCGGCAAGTACATCCACTACTGGTGGCCGGACGTGCCGACCTGGGCGTCGGCGGCAGGCTTCTTCGTGCTGATCAACCTGATCAACCTGGCCAACGTGAAGGTCTTCGGTGAGGCCGAGTTCTGGTTCGCGATCATCAAGGTCGCGGCCATCGTCGGCATGATCGCCCTGGGCAGCTACCTGCTCGTCAGTGGCCATGGCGGCGAGCAGGCTGCGCTGAGCAACCTGTGGTCGCACGGCGGGTTCTTCCCCAACGGCGTCAGCGGCCTGGTCATGGCCATGGCGATCATCATGTTCTCCTTCGGTGGCCTGGAGATGCTCGGGTTCACCGCGGCGGAAGCCGACAAGCCGAAGACCGTGATTCCCAAGGCCATCAACCAGGTGATCTACCGGATCCTGATTTTCTATATCGGTGCCCTGGTCGTGCTGCTGTCGCTGACCCCATGGGACAGCCTGCTCACCACCCTCAACGCCTCCGGCGATGCCTACAGTGGCAGCCCGTTCGTCCAGGTGTTCTCGATGCTGGGCAGCAACACCGCGGCGCACATCCTCAACTTCGTGGTCCTGACCGCGGCACTGTCGGTGTACAACAGCGGTACCTACTGCAACAGCCGCATGTTGCTGGGCATGGCCGAGCAGGGCGACGCGCCGAAGCTGCTGGCCCGCATCGACAAGCGTGGGGTGCCGGTGTGGTCGATCCTCGCCTCGGCGCTGGTGACCTTCGTCGCGGTGCTGATGAACTACCTGATCCCGCAGCATGCGCTGGAGCTGTTGATGTCGCTGGTGGTCGCGACCCTGGTGATCAACTGGGCGATGATCAGCTACTCGCACTTCAAGTTCCGCCAGCACATGAATCGCACCCGGCAGGCGCCGCTGTTCAAGGCGCTGTGGTACCCGTACGGCAACTACATCTGTCTGGCGTTCGTGGTGTTCATCCTCGGCATCATGCTGATGATCCCGGGCATCCAGGTCTCGGTGTACGCGATTCCGGTGTGGCTGGTGTTCATGTGGGTCTGCTACGGCATCAAGAACCGTCGCGGTGCCCAGCAGGGCCTGCCGGTTGCAGGCTCCGCCGTGAAGTAGACGGCACCTGTCACCGACAAACCCGGCCCTGTGCCGGGTTTGTCATTTCTGTATCCTGAACGCTCTGATCGCGGACGTCTTTTCCATGCTGGTGATTTCCAACAACGTGCAACTGCCCGACCACGAGATCGAGTGGACGGCGATTCGTGCCCAGGGGGCCGGTGGGCAGAACGTCAACAAGGTCTCCAGCGCGGTGCACCTGCGTTTCGACATTCCGGCCTCGTCGCTGCCGCCGTTCTACAAGGAGCGCCTGCTGGCCCTGAGCGACAGCCGTATCACCGGCGACGGGGTGGTCGTGATCAAGGCCCAGCAATACCGGACCCAGGAGCAGAACCGCGCCGATGCCCTGTTGCGCCTGGTGGAGCTGATCCAGGCGGCGACGAAGGTGGAGAAGAAGCGCCGTCCGACCAAGCCGACCCTGGGCTCGAAAAAGCGCCGCCTGGACAGCAAGTCCCAGCGCGGGGCGATCAAGGCCGGACGCGGCAAGGTGGACTACTGACGCTCTATGTCATTCGTCAAAGTCTTTGGGGCGGCGGTGACTATGCTGGCCCATTCGCGGGCAAGCCCGGCTCCTACAGAATGTGCGGTGTACACAAGACTTTTGGTTGCCGCATGTCCTGTAGGAGCCGGGCTTGCCCGCGAATGGGCCCACAAGCCTTGCACGGAACCCTCCCGCGTCGGGCTCAGGCCTGGTCGCGCTGCTCGCGACGTTTAGGGGCCTGGCGATACAGGTAGAGACTCAGGCCCAGGCCGGAAACCGAGGCCAGCGCGGCGAACAGGAAAATCGAGGCAAAGCCGAAGCCGGCGGCGATCGCGCCGACCAGCGGGCCGGTGATGCCCAGCGACAGGTCGATGAACAGCGAATAGGCGCCCACTGCCGCACCGCGGCTGGAGGCCGGTACCAGGTTGACCGCTTCCACGCCCAGCGCCGGAAACACCAGCGAGAAACCGAACCCGCTCAGCGCCGCGCCGGCCAGTGCCCAGTGGGCATCCGGCGCAACCCACAGCAGCAACAGGCCTAGGGTTTCCACCGACAGGCAGGCAATCGCCACGCGAAAGCCGCCGAGGCGGTTGATCAGGTTGCCGAACAGCAGCCGGGCGCCGATGAAGCTCGCGCCGAACAGGGTCAGACACAGCACGGCGTTGCCCCAATGCCGGGTGGCGTAATATAGGGTGATGAAGGTTGCGATGGTGCCAAAGCCGATGGAGCCCAGTGCCAGCCCGGTGCCATGGGGCAGTACCCGACCGAGGACGTGCAGGAACGGCAGGCGCTCACCGGCGACGATCGGGGCCGCCTGCTTCGGCCAGGCCAGCAGCAGGCCGAGGCTCGCCAGCAGCAGGATGCTGACACCCATGCTCCACAGACCCAACTGGTTGACCAGCCACACCCCCAGCGGCGCACCGACGGCGAGGGCGCCGTAGCTGGCGATGCCGTTCCAGGAAATCACTTTGGCGGTGTTCTGCGCGCCGACCCGGCCGATGCCCCAGCCGATGGAGCCGGAGCCGACCAGGCTCTCGGCGCTGCCGAGGATCAGCCGACCGATGAACAGGCTGGCCAGGCTCAGGGCCGGCACACCCTGGAGGAAGCTCGGCAGCAGCATGAACACCCCGCTCAGGCCGCAGCCGGCCAGGCCGTACATCACCGCGCGCTTGCTGCCCAGGTTGTCGATGATCCGGCTGGCGTAAGGGCGGCTGAGCAGCGTCGCCAGGTACTGCACGCTGATCACCAGGCCGGCGATAACCGCGCCGAAACCCAGCTCACTGTGGACGTAACCTGGCAGTACCGCCAGCGGGATGCCGATGTTCAGGTAACCGATGAAGGTGAACAGGACGATGGAAACGACTTGCAGCGTCACCGCGAGGGGGCGCTGGGAATCTGACGTGGGCAAAGGCTCACCATGGCAGCGAAGGGTAAAGATAGGCTGCTTATGATAACGAGGCTAAGAGAGTTGTAGGGCGTTAAATCGAAAAAAACGTCGGACAGGGCATCAGGATTGCGGCTGTGCCAGCAAGCGGGTGGTCACCAGTGCGGCCAGGGCATTTTCCTGGCTGCCGAAGCGGGCGAGCAGGGCGGCCTGCTTTTCCTCGGACAGGTTGTTCCACAGTGCGATCATCTGTTCGGCGGTGCCGATCAGCAGGTTGGCCTGGGTTTCGTCGAAGGTGTCGGTCACGGTGTGTTCCTGGAGGATGGGTTCTGCCTGGCCGTGTGAAAAAACATCAGCTGGTGGTTTTTCACACGGTCAGTTCTTACAGGCCTCAGTCCTTGCTGTCGGCCTTCAGGCTGTCGGCAGCCTCATGGGTTTCAGGCTGTTCGGCGCTGGCTTGTTGCGGGGTTTTCTGCTCAGTTTCGTGCAGGCTCGGGAAGGGGAAGTTGGGTATTTCGTGCATCGTCGTCACTCCTTGCAAAGTCTGTTTTTAAATCGCTGGGTAGATCCGCGCTTTTAAAAAGCCTGGGCAGGATACAGCACTGCAGGTGACAGAAAGATTTTTTATCTTTCATGCGGCTCGGCCATTCGTCGCCGGGGCATTGAACAAATGCTGCCCGCCAGTGCGCTCCCCCGGGTGGGGGAGCGCATGGGCTTACTTGCAGACGGCCGCGATCGCCTCGGCCAGTGCATCCAGGCGGGTCGCGTCGATGCCGGCGACGTTGGCCCGGCCGGAGCTGACCATGTAGATGCTGTACTCGTCACGCAGCCGCTGTACCTGGCTTGGCGACAGACCGGTGTAGGAGAACATCCCGCGTTGCACACCGATATGGGCGAAGCGTTCCGCCAGGCCATGGGGCGTAAGTGCCTCGACCAGGCCGCTGCGCAGTTGGGCGATGCGCGCACGCATGGCTTCGACTTCCTCGGCCCAGAGTTGTCTCAACTGCGCATCGCCGAGGATGGTCAGCACCACTGCGGCGCCGTGATCCGGCGGGTTGGACCAGAGGTTGCGCGCCACCGCCGCCAGTTGGCTGCGCACATCCAGCAGCTTCTCGGCATTGGCGGTGCAGACCAGCAGCGCGCCGGTACGTTCGCGATACAGGCCGAAGTTCTTCGAGCAGGAACTGGTGATCAGCACTTCCGGCAGTTCCCTGGCGAACAGGCGGACCGCCCAGGCATCCTCCTCGACGCCATCGCCAAAGCCCTGGTAGGCGAAGTCGATCAGTGGCAGCAGCTCGCGCCGGCGAACGACCTCCAGCACCCGCTGCCAGTCGGCATGGGACAGGTCGAAACCGGTCGGGTTGTGGCAGCAGGCGTGTAGCAGCACCACGTCGCCCTTGGGCGCCTGTTCCAGGGCCGCGAGCATGCCGTCGACATTCAGGCGGTTGTCCGCGCCGACGTAGGGGTAGTGGCTGATCTTCAGGCCGGCGGCGTTGAAGATGGTCTCATGGATCGGCCAGGTCGGGTCGCTCAGCCAGATGCCGCGTCCCGGCAGGCACTGGGCGATGAAGTCCGCGCTCAGGCGCAGCGCGCCGGTGCCACCCGGGGTCTGGGTGGCACCGACCCGGCGCTCGGCGATCAGCGGCGAATCCGCGCCCATCACCAGTTCGCACAACAGGCTGCCGAAACGCAGGTCGCCATGGCCGCCGATATAGGACTTGGTCAGTTGCCCGTCCACCAGCTTCTGCTCGGCCAGCTTGACCGACTGCAGGATGGGCGTCAGGCCCTGGGCGTCCTTGTAGACGCCGACACCGAGATCGAACTTGTTCGGGTTCGGGTCCTGGGCATAAGCCTCCAGCAGACCGAGGATCGGGTCGCCGGGTACGCGCGCGATGGCGTTGAAATGCATTATTTAAGGCCCTCGGCGGTTTTGCCGACCTCGTCGGTGCGTGCCGCCATGATGAAATCGTTACGGTGCAGGCCCTTGATGGAGTGGCTCCACCAGGTCACGGTGACTTTGCCCCACTCGGTCAACAGGCCCGGATGATGGCCCTCGGCTTCGGAGATGGCGCCGACGGCATTGGTGAAGGCCAGCGCGAACTGGAAGTTCTTGAAGCGGTAGACCTTCTCCAATTGCATGATGCCGTCGCGAACTTCGATATTCCAGTCCGGAATCTGCCGCAGCAGTACCGGCAGTTCCTCGTCGCTGACCTGTGGGGCATCGGCGCGGCAGGCTTCGCAGTGGGCTTGGGTGAGGGTGGTCATGGTGTATTCCTGTCTGTCGTTCTTGTTCGTTGCACGCCCCTCGGCGATACCGGTCGGTGGCATCGGCGCGAGGGCTCTCGGGAGGTGGCCGAAGGTCGCCGGTCAAGCGGCCTTGGGCGGGAATTTAGGGGCCCGCAGGCCCAGTTGCATGGCTTGTTCGACCAGCCCCATGATGTCCTCGTGGGCCAGGTCGAACAAGCGCTTGAGGTCCGGCAGGGCGAAGTACACCGGCTGCAGGATATCGATGCGATAGGGGGTGCGCATGGCTTCCAGCGGGTCGAACGGCTGGTGTTCGGGTTCGCCGGACAGGCTGTAGACCGTCTCCTTGGGCGAGGAGAGGATGCCGCCGCCGTAGATGCGTCGGCCTTGCGGGGTATCGATCAGGCCGAATTCGATGGTCATCCAATACAGCCGCGCCAGGTACACCCGTTGTTCCTTGGTGGCCTTGAGGCCGAGCTTGCCGTAGGTGTGGGTGAATTCGGCGAACCAGGGATTGGTCAGCAGCGGGCAGTGGCCGAAGATCTCGTGGAAGATGTCCGGTTCCTGCAGGTAGTCCAGCTCCTCTTCGGTGCGAATGAAGGTCGCTACCGGAAACTGCTTGTTGGCCAGCAGTTCGAAGAAGGTCTGGAAGGGAATCAGCGCCGGCACCCGGGCCACCTGCCAGCCGGTGGTCGCGGCCAGTACGGCGTTGATTTCGCCCAGTTGTGGAATCCGGTCATGGGGCAGGCCGAGCTTTTCGATACCGTCCAGGTATTCCTGGCAGGCACGACCCTCGATCACTTTCATCTGCCGGGTGATCAGGGTGTTCCACACCGCGTGCTCGGCGGCCGGGTAGTCGATAAACCCTTGCGCATCGGGCTCGCGAGCCACGTATTGCGTCTGCTTCATACAGCTCTCCTGCTAGAGGGATCGTTCTTGTTATGTCCAGCGTTGTGCCTAAGTGTTGATCCGCCATGGTCGCGAATGCACCCGGCTGGCCGGTATAGGAAGTGGCGCAGGTGGGCTTTTTCCGTAAAGTAATCGTTACAAATGTCGCGTTGTGCCCGGTGGTCGGCATTTTTCCTGGGTGGTTTTGTTGATCGGTGTCACGTAATCTTTACGAAAAACTGCGGCGCCACCCAAAAAGTTCTCGGATCGATCCCGCCAGACCCGTCTGGGTGGAGGTTTCGTTCCCGTCGAGCAGTCCTGATCACCTTCCCGGGCTTTTTTCATGCGTATCAAAGTGCACTGCCAGAACCGCATCGGCATCCTTCGCGACATCCTCAACCTGCTGGTGGATTACGGCATCAACGTGGCCCGGGGCGAGGTCGGCGGCGACCAGGGCAATGCGATCTACCTGCATTGTCCCAACCTGATCAATCTGCAGTTCCAGGCGCTGCGGCCGCGGTTCGAGACCATCGCCGGGGTCTTCGGCGTGAAACGGGTCGGGCTGATGCCCAGCGAGCGTCGGCACATGGAGCTCAATGCCTTGCTGGGCGCGCTGGAGTTTCCGGTGTTGTCCATCGATATGGGCGGTTGCATCGTCGCGGCGAACCGAGCGGCGGCACAGTTGCTCGGGGTGCGGGTCGACGAGGTGCCGGGGATTGCCCTGTCCCGCTATGCGCCGGATTTCGACCTGCCGGAACTGGTGCGCAGCAACAAGTCGCGGATCAATGGCTTGCGGGTCAAGGTCAAGGGTGACGTGTTTCTGGCGGATATCGCCCCGTTGCAGCCCGAGCACGAGGACAGCGAAGCCATGGCCGGCGCGGTTTTGACGCTGCACCGGGCCGACCAGGTCGGCGAACGGATCTACAACGTGCGCAAGCAGGAGCTACGCGGGTTCGACAGCATCTTCCAGAGTTCACGGGTGATGGCGGCGGTGGTCCGCGAGGCCCGGCGCATGGCACCCCTGGATGCGCCGCTGCTGATCGAGGGCGAAACCGGCACCGGCAAGGAGTTGCTGGCGCGTGCCTGCCACCTGGCCAGTCCGCGTGGTCAGGCGCCCTTGATGGCGCTCAACTGTGCCGGCCTGCCGGAGTCGATGGCCGAGACCGAACTGTTCGGTTACGGTCCCGGCGCGTTCGAGGGGGCGCGGGCCGAGGGCAAGCTCGGCCTGCTGGAACTCACGGCGGGCGGTACGCTGTTTCTTGACGGTGTGGGGGAGATGAGCCCGCGGCTGCAGGCCAAGCTGCTGCGCTTTCTGCAGGATGGTGGCTTCCGTCGGGTCGGCAGCGACGAGGAGGTCTACCTCGACGTGCGGGTGATCTGCGCGACCCAGGTCGATCTGTCGGAGCTGTGCGCCCGCGGCGAGTTTCGCCAGGACCTGTATCACCGCCTCAATGTGCTGTCGCTGCATATTCCGCCGTTGCGCGAATGCCTGGATGGCCTGACGCCGCTGGTGGAGCATTTCCTTGACCAGGCCAGCCGGCAGATCGGTTGCCCGTTGCCGAAGCTGGCGCCGGCGGCGATGGAGCGGCTGAGCCATTACCACTGGCCGGGCAATGTCCGCCAACTGGAAAACGTGCTGTTCCAGGCGGTGTCGTTGTGCGATGGCGGCCTGGTCAAGGCCGAGCATATCCGCCTGCCGGACTACGGCGTTCGCCAGCCACTGGGGGATTTTTCCCTGGAGGGCGGGTTGGACGAGATCGTCGGGCGGTTCGAGAAGGCGGTGCTGGAACGGCTGTATTCGGAACATCCGAGCAGCCGGTCGCTGGGCAAGCGCCTGGGGGTTTCCCATACCACCATTGCCAACAAGCTCAAGGCCTACGAGGTGCTCAAGGAGGAGTAGCTGGGAATTTCTGCAGGAGCCGGCAAGCCGGTTTCCACGAGGCCCTGATGCGACGCATCAGGGCCGGTGTCACTCAGATGTGGAAGTAACCCACGCACGAGTCGAACGGCAGGCGCTTGAGTTCGATCTTGTTCATGTCGAACACTTCGCGCAGGGCCTTGGTTTCGCCCGGGAAGTTGCGGTAGGCGACTTCGTCGAGGACCACGATGGCGCCCTTGGGCATGTACGGCAGGAAGGTTTCCAGGGCGACCTTGGTCGGCTCGTACAGGTCGGTATCGAGGATCAGCATCGCCACGACCAGGTCCGGACGGCTCTTGACGAACTCCGGCACGGTCTTGCAGATGTCGCCCTTGACCAGTTCGCAACGCGGGATGCGGTTGACCGGGCGCAGCAGGTCGTTGGCGTCGATCATCTCCTGGATCAGCGACTGGTCGGTGTCGGAGAACATGTTCTCGTTGATGTCGGACGGATCCTCGTCCTTGTTGATGCTGGTGAAGCCTTCGAAGGTATCGAAACCGACGATCGAACGGTTGATCGCGTAGGGTTCCAGGATCATCGACAGGTGCATGTAGAGCATCAGCGAGTTGCCCTTGTACACGCCGCACTCGATGATCGCGCCCGGTACGTCCATGACCTTCTTGAACAGTTCCATGCGCGACAGCGCGGCGGTCACGTTGATGCGGTTGGCGAACACGAAGGGCGCATCGGCCACGTACTCGGCGTCGACCCGCTTGAGGACGCCGGCGCGGGTTTCGTTGTACTGGGCTTCGGCAGGCGTGATACGGCGCTTGGTCATTGTTGTATTCCTTGGAAGTTCGAGAAGTCGTGGGCGTGGAAGTAGTCTTTGAAACCGGCACCGACATCCGGGCAGGCACTGTCGACGTTGGGCGCGCCGCGCTTGTGCCGCAGGTCGTCTAGGTGCATCAGGCGGAAGTCGACGCTGAAGCGGGTCTGTTCGGTGTAGTTGGGTACGGTGCCGTGCAGGTGCGAACCGGAAAAGGTCAGTATCTCTCCGGTGTTGCCGGCGATACGTATTTCCGAGGAGGCATCGATGTCACCCAGCGGTACCGGATGCATGCGCACCTCCTCGGTCAGGTTCTCCTTGGCCTTGTGGCGCTGGTTGTTGATCCAGTCATCCAGGCTCCAGTCCTTCGAGGTGTTCTGCACCGGTTTGTCGAAGTAGGCGGGGTTGATCATCATGGTCTGGTCCGGCCTGATCGTGTAGACCGGCATCCAGGTATTGATCTGGCAGTCCACGCCGCCGTACCAGGTGTCGCGATGCGGTTTGTAGGCATAGCTGACGCCGGCGTGCAGGTAGTTGTAGTGGGGCACGACGCGCAGGCGCGGTACGTCGAAGATGTATTCGCGCGGATCGAGGCCGATTTCATGCACGAAGCCCTGGATCAGATCCTTGACGCGCTGGCTGTTGGTGAACTGACCCTTGAGGCGGGTCACCCGGGCGACGAACTCCTCGACCGGCATCATCTTGTGCAGGGACGGGTGATCGGTTTCACCGTCGAAGGCCACCGTGATGCTCTCCTGGGCGAAGGCGCACAGCTGCCTGGCCGTCTCCAGGTTGGTATCCAGGAATACCGCTCCCGAATAGATCGCGTCTCTGAAGTCGGCCTTTTTCTGCAACTGGTTGATGTACAGGTTCACGTTAGCCCTCCTGAATGCTTTGGCTGATTTAGGTGTCGGCCGTACCTCGACAAACTGAAATCAGTCATTTGCCGGCTTGTCTTGCAAGGTCCGTTCCCGAACCTGGGAGGGGCGGGTGCCGTGTAAGCCGACCGATACTTGCCGCTGGCGGCATGACTCCGCCGTTTTTTCGTCTCTGTCCGGCGGCCTCGAAAGCTCTCCATTGTCCGTTTGGGCCCGTCCGGCCTGGGCTTTGCCGGTCTTGTAGCAATGTTGGTGCAGAAATTGCTAAGCCTCTCGCCGTACAGCGGTGGGCGGCAAACGTCCGTCAGCAAGAGGAAAGACTGTGGACAAGTACCTTTACGTGGCAATGACCGGCGCCAGCCAGAACGCCCTGGCGCAAAAGGCGCATGCCAACAATCTGGCGAACATCTCTACCAGCGGCTTTCAGCGTGACCTGGAACAGGCCCGTTCGATGCCGGTGTTCGGTGACGTCTTTCCGGCGCGTGCGTTTGCCATGAGCGAGCGGCCGGCAACCGATTTCTCGCCGGGCGCGATGCAGGAAACCGGGCGCGATCTCGACGTGGCCGTGGGCGGCGACGGTTGGATGGCGGTGCAGACCCCGGACGGTGGCGAAGCCTATGTGCGTACCGCAAGCATGAATATTGACGCGCTCGGTGTGCTGCGTGCCGGCAACGGCATGCCGGTGATCGGCAACGCCGGCCCGATCGCCGTGCCGCCCGAGTCGAAGATCGAAGTGGGCCAGGACGGCACCATCAGCATCCGCTCGATGGGCGAGGGGCCACGCGTGGTGGCCGTGGTCGACCGCATCAAACTGGTCAAGCCCGACCTCAAGAACATGACCAAGGGCCTGGACGGCATGATCCACACCAAGGATGGGCAGCCGGCGGCCGTCGATGCCAGCGTCAAGCTGGAGTCGGGTTTCCTCGAGGCGAGCAACGTCAATGCCGTCGAAGAGATGACCGCGGTGCTGGCCCTGTCCAAGCAGTTCGAACTGCACATCAAGATGATGAACACCGCGAAAGACGATGACCAGGCAATGGCTCGGGTCTTGCAGATCAGCTAATCACCACAACGTAGCGCCGTAAAACAGGCGCGCGAAGGAGAACAGAATGCTTCCGGCTCTATGGGTTGCAAAAACAGGTTTGGCGGCGCAAGACACCAACCTGACCACCATTTCCAACAACCTGGCCAACGTCTCGACCACCGGCTTCAAGCGTGATCGTGCCGAGTTCCAGGACCTGCTGTATCAGATCAAGCGTCAGCCTGGCGCCCAGTCGACCCAGGACAGCGAACTGCCGTCGGGCCTGCAACTGGGTACCGGTGTGCGCATCGTCGGTACGCAGAAGAACTTCGCCGCCGGTAGCCTGCAGACCACCGACCAGCCCCTGGATATCGCGGTCAACGGCCGTGGTTTTTTCCAGATCCTGCAACCGGACGGCACCACGGCCTATACCCGTGACGGCACCTTCCACCTGGACAACACCGGCCAGATCGTCACCGCCGCCGGTTTCGCCCTGCAGCCGGCGATCGTGATCCCGAACAACGCCCAGACCTTCACTGTCGGCAAGGACGGCACCGTCTCGATCACCACCGCCGGCAACCCGGCTTCGCAGGTGATCGGCAACCTGCAGACCGCCGACTTCATCAACCCGGCCGGCCTGCAGGCCATCGGTGGCAACCTGTTCCTGGAAACCGCCGCCAGCGGCGCGCCACAGGTCAGCACGCCGGGCCTGAACGGTTTCGGTACCACCGAGCAGAGCACCCTGGAAACCTCCAACGTCAGCACCGTGGAGGAGATGGTCAACATGATCACCACCCAGCGTGCCTACGAAATGAACTCCAAGGTGATCTCCACCGCCGACCAGATGCTCTCGTTCGTCGCGCAGAATCTGTAATCAAGTCTATGTGGCGGCCCCGGGGTCGCCGGCAACACCGTGAGGTAAGGGTCATGAATCGGTTGTTTTCTATTCTCGCGCTGAGTGGGATTGCTGCGCTGGCGGGGTGCGTAAGCCCGCCGCCCAAACCCAATGACCCGTACTATGCGCCGGTGTTGCCGCGGACCCCGCTGCCAGCCGCGGCGAACAACGGCTCGATCTACCAGGCCGGTTTCGAACAGAACCTGTATGGCGACCGCAAGGCGTTCCGGGTCGGTGACATCATCACCATCACCCTGAACGAAGCGACCCAGGCCAGCAAGAACGCCAACTCCAACCTGTCGAAGAAAAGCTCCAACAGCCTGGGCCTGACTTCGCTGTTTGGCAGTGTGCCGAACACCAACAACCCGCTGGGCAGTGGCGACCTCACCCTGAATGCCGGCTATACCGGTAACCGTGCCAGCGACGGCTCCGCCAAGGCCGGCCAGAGCAACAGCCTGACCGGTTCGATCACCGTCACCGTGGCCGATGTGCTGCCCAACGGCATCATCGCCGTGCGTGGCGAGAAGTGGCTGACCCTCAATACCGGCGACGAGCTGGTACGGATCGCCGGCCTGGTCCGGGCCGACGACATCGCCACCGATAACACCGTGCCGTCCACCCGCGTGGCCGATGCGCGCATCACCTATTCGGGTACCGGCTCCTTTGCCGATACGAGTCAGCCGGGCTGGTTCGACCGTTTCTTCCTCAGCCCACTCTGGCCTTTCTAGGTGCCGACGATCATGTTCAACTTCAAGCATCTGATGGCGGCCGTGCTGCTGATGTCGACCGCCCTCAGTGTCCAGGCCGAACGGTTGAAGGACATCGCCAGTATCTCCGGCGTACGTTCCAACCAGCTGATCGGCTACGGTCTGGTGGTCGGCCTGAACGGTACGGGTGACCAGACCACCCAGACCCCGTTCACCCTGCAGACCTTCAACAACATGCTGTCGCAGTTCGGCATCAAGGTGCCGGCCAACTCCGGCAGCGTCCAGTTGAAGAACGTCGCGGCGGTGTCGGTCAGTGCCGACCTGCCGGCGTTCGCCAAGCCGGGGCAGGTGGTCGACATCACCGTGTCCTCCATCGGTAACGCCAAGAGCCTGCGGGGCGGCACCCTGCTGCTGACGCCTTTGAAGGGTATCGACGGCAACGTCTACGCCATCGCCCAGGGCAACCTGGTGGTGGGTGGCTTCGATGCCGAGGGGCGTGACGGTTCGAAGATCACCGTCAACGTTCCGTCGGCTGGCCGGATCCCCGGTGGTGCGTCCGTCGAGCGGGCTGTGCCGAGCGGCTTCAACCAGGGCAACAGCCTGACCCTGAACCTCAACCGTTCCGACTTCACCACCGCCAAGCGCATCGTCGACAAGGTCAACGACATGCTCGGCCCAGGCGTGGCCCAGGCCATCGACGGTGGTTCGGTACGGGTGACCGCGCCGCTGGACCCGAGCCAGCGTGTCGACTACATCTCGATCCTGGAAAATCTCGAGGTCGATCCGGGCCAGGCGGTGGCGAAAGTCATCATCAACTCGCGCACCGGTACCATCGTGATCGGCCAGAACGTCAAGGTATCGCCAGCGGCAGTGACCCACGGCAGCCTGACGGTGACCATCACCGAGGACCCGATCGTCAGCCAGCCGGGGCCGCTGTCCAATGGCACCACGGCGGTCGTCCCGCGCTCGCGGGTCAATGCCCAGCAGGAAGCCAAGCCGATGTTCAAGTTCGGCCCGGGAACCACCCTGGACGAGATCGTCCGTGCGGTGAACCAGGTGGGGGCGGCGCCAGGCGACCTGATGGCGATTCTCGAAGCATTGAAACAGGCCGGCGCGCTGCAGGCCGACCTGATCGTGATCTGAGGTCGATTCCATGGTCGATATTCGTAACAGCGGGATCGTCAACGTCAGTGACTCGGGGGCGTACACCGACCTCAATCGCCTGAACAACCTGAAGGTCGGCGATCGCACCAGCGACGGCAACCTGCGCAAGGTGGCCCAGGAATTCGAATCGCTGTTCCTCAGCCAGATGCTCAAGTCGATGCGTTCGGCCACCGAGGTGCTGGGCCAGGACAACCCGCTCAATACCCCGACGGCCAAGCAGTATCAGGAAATGTATGACCAGCAACTGGCGGTGACCATGTCCCGCCAGGGGGGGGTATCGGCCTGGCCGATGTGCTGATGCGCCAGATGTCGAAGGAAAAGCACACCAGGCCCTCCGACAGCGGCTTGACGGTCGGACCGCCGGCCGGCACGACCGCAGCGCCTGCCGCACCGGTCGAGACGCCGATCGCCGCGGGTACCGTCACTTCGACGCCGGGTTCGCCTTTCACCCGTTCCAACGGTCAGCACGCCTTGTGGGCCTCGCGGGTTGCCCATGGCAATGCCGCCGATGGCACCCTGCGCAATGACGTGGCCAAGCTCAATGCCCGGCGCCTGGCGCTGCCGAGCAAGCTCACCGACCGGCTGTTGGCCGGCCTGGTGCCGTCCGCCGACGCCAGCCAGGTCGCTGCGGCCGGCTACGCCGTGCCGGAGCGCAGCACTGCCTCCGCCGATGCGGCGCTGAAGAACGACAGCCTGGCGGCCCGCAGCATCGCCGTGCCGGCGGCACGCATGCAGATCTATGGTCGCGCGGTGGCCCAGCCGCCGTTGGCGCCGGCCAAGCGTGCCTTCAGCTCGCCTGACGAATTCGTCGCCACCATGCTGCCGATGGCCGAGCAGGCCGCCAAGCGTATCGGTGTCGATCCGCGCTACCTGGTGGCCCAGGCCGCGCTGGAAACCGGCTGGGGCAAGTCGGTCATGCGTCAGCAGGATGGCAGCAGCAGTCACAACCTGTTCGGCATCAAGGCCGGCAGCAGTTGGCAGGGGCCGCAGGCGCGGGCCATTACCAGTGAGTTCCGCGACGGGCAGATGGTCAAGGAAACAGCGGACTTCCGTTCCTATGCGTCCTATCAGGACAGCTTCCACGACCTGGTGACCCTGCTGCAGAGCAACAGTCGCTATCAAGATGTGCTGAAGTCGGCCGATAAACCTGAACAGTTTGTGCGTGAGCTGCAAAAGGCCGGGTATGCAACCGATCCGGATTACGCCAGCAAGATCACGCAAATAGCAAAACAGATGAAGAGCTACCAGAACTACGCTGCGGTGACGGGCGCTTCCACGAATTTATAAGGTCTGAATCATGAGTTTGCTCAATATCGGGATGACGGGGTTGAACGCTGCCAGCTCGGCCCTGACGACTACGGGTAACAACATTGCCAACGTCGACACGGCCGGTTATTCGCGTCAGCAAACCGTGCAGACCACTGCAGCCTCGCAGCGTTACGGCAACGTTTTCATCGGCACCGGGACCACCCTGGCGGATGTGCGCCGGGTCTACAGCGCCTACCTGGAATCGCAACTGCACACTGCGACCTCGCTCAACAGCGATGCGTCGTCGTACCTGGCCCAGGTCACGCCGACCGACTCGATGCTGTCCGACACCAACACCGGCATGACCGCGTCCCTGCAGAGCTTTTTCACCGCTCTGCAGTCGGTCTCGACCACCCCGACCGATGACGCTTCCCGCCAGAACACACTGAGCAGCGCCAAGGCCCTGAGCGATCGCTTCAACTCCATCGCCAAGCAGCTCAACGACCAGAATACCGGGATCAACACCAACCTGGCGGACATGGCCGACCAGGTGAACAAGCTGGCGACCAGCATCGCCCAGCTCAATGAGCAGATCACCAAGATCTCCCCGTCCGCCGGTGCGCCCAACGACCTGATGGACAAGCGCAACGAGGCCGTGCGCCAACTGTCCGAACTGGTCGGTACCTCGGTGACCGAGCGCGGTTCCAACTATGATGTGTATCTGGCCAACGGCCAGCCACTGGTCATGGGCAACTCCACCAACACCCTGTCGGCCGTACCGAGCAAGGACGACCCGAGCCGCTACTCGCTGCAACTGGATCGCGCCTCCAGCACCATCGACATCACCGACACGGTGAGTGGCGGTGAGATCGGTGGCCTGCTGCGCTATCGCACCGAGGTGCTGAACCCTTCGCTCAACGAGCTGGGGCGCGTGGCCATGGTCGTCGCCGACCAGATGAACAAGCAGAACGCCCAGGGCATCGACAAGAACGGCAACTTCGGCACGGCGATCTTCAACGATATCAACAGTGCTGCGCTGGTCAGCCAGCGCAGCATCGCCAAGTCGACCAACAACCCGGCTTCCGGCAACCTGAACGTCAACATCAGCAACACCGGCGCGCTGACCACCTATGACTACCAGGTGACCTTCACCAGTGGTACCGACTACACCGTCAAGCGTTCCGACGGTACCAACATGGGCACCTTCAGCACCACGACCACGCCGGCACCGGTGATCGACGGCTTTACCCTGAGCCCGAACAGCGCCACGGCGATGACCGCCGGCGACAGCTTCAAGGTCACGCCGACCCGCAGCGGCGCCAGCGACATCCAGATGGTGATGACCGACTCCAAGAGCATCGCCGCCGCCGCGCCGCTGACCGGCGTAACCAGTGCCAACAACGGCGGGACCTACACCCAGCCGGTGCTGGTCGACCAGTTGGGTACCCCCAACGCGACCAACAACGCGCAACTGCAGGACGCCATCAAGTACGGCACACCCGTCAAACTCGTGTTCGACGCCGCCGGTACCGGCGCTGCTGCCGGCACCCAGGGCTATACCCTGACCGACGCCAAGGGCAACGTCATGGGTACCGGCACCATCGTGCCGGGCCAGGGCAACACCCTGAACCTGAAGATCAACATGGTCGATGCCTCGGGCAACCCGGTGATGGACACCAGCGTCACGCCGGCGGTGCAGAAGACCTTCACCGTGCAGACCACCGTGGGTGGCAACCCGAAAGCCGGCGAGAGCTACACCATCTCGATGACCGGTGCCGCTTCCTCGGACAACCGCAACAGCGCAGCCCTGATCGCCCTGCAGACCAAGAAGACCGTCGACACTGGCACCGCCAGCCAGGGTATCAGCCTGTCGGATGCCTATGGCAAGTTGATCTCCAACGTCGGCACCAAGGCCGCCCAGGCCAAGTCCGACAGCGAGGCGACCACCACCGTGCTGACGACCGCCAAGGGCGCCCGGGACTCGCTGTCGGGGGTCAACCTCGACGAGGAAACCGGCAACCTGGTCAAGTACCAGCAGTACTACACCGCCTCTTCGCAGATCATCAAGGCGGCCCAGGAAACCTTCAGCGTGCTGATCAACAGTCTTTAAGGAGTCGTAATCCATGCGCATTTCCACCGCCCAGTATTACGAAACGACCGCCGCCAACTATCAGCGCGGCTACGACGGCATGCTCAAGAGTGCGGCCGAAGCGAGCAGCCTGACCAAGGTCAACACCGCTGCCGACGATCCGGTCGGGGCCGCACGCCTGTTGCAACTGGGTCAGCAGAGCGCTGCGCTGGTGCAGTACACCACCAACGCCAACTCGCTCAAGACCCAGTACAGCCAGAGCGAAACCGCGCTGGGGTCGATCCAGGACGCGATGCAGCGTGCCCGCGAGCTGGCCCTGTCGGCCAACAACGGCGCCAAGACCGACGCTGACCGCAAGGCGACCGCCCAGGAACTGGGCCAATTGCAGCAGGCGATTCTCGGCCTGATGAACAGCCAGGATTCCAACGGCAACTACCTGTTCGCCGGCTCGAAGACCAGCACCACGCCCTACACCGCCAACGCCGACGGTACCTTCAGCTACAACGGCGACCAGTCGACCCTGAGCCTGCAGGTCGGTGAAAACCTCTCCCTGGGCAGCAACGTCACCGGCTGGGATGCCTTCCAGCAGTCGATCAATACCGCGCGCACCAGTGTCACCATGACCTCGCCGGCCGTCGACGACGGCCGCGTGACCCTGTCCAATGGCCTGGTCAGCAACAGTGCCACCTACGACGCCAAGTTCACCGCCGGCCAACCCTATACCGTGACCTTCCTCAGCAGCACGCAGTTGAAGATCACTGATGGGGCCGGCAACGACGTGACCTCGGAAGCGACCCAGAACGGTGTCGTCAGTAACAGCAACGGTGCCAACCAGACGGTGAACTTCCGTGGCATCGATCTGAACCTGAATATCAACCTGAAGTCGGGCGATGTGCCGGACACCGTGATTGCCGGTCATACCTTCACCCTGAGCGCGCAGCCGGACACCTTCAACACCACGCGCAGTGCCGGCAACCCGTCGACCACGGTGATCACCGGGGCGACCACCACCAACCAGGCGGCCTACACCAGCACTTTCCCCAATGGCGGGGCGACCATCAAGTTCGGTGCTGGCGGTGCCTATGACGTGTACGCCACGCCGATTTCCTCGGATAGCCAGCCGATTTCTTCGGGCACCATGGCTGCGCCACCCGCGGCGCAGACCATTACTGCGGCCGGGGTCACTTTCACCTTCAGTGGTGCGGCGTCGGCGGGCGACCAGTTCATGGTCCAGTCCAACAACCACCAGACCCAGAACATCCTCGACACCCTGTCGTCGATGATCAATGCCCTGAACACGCCGGTCGATGGCAATGCGGCGGCCCAGCAGAAGCAGGCGGCAGCGATGAACGCCGGGATCGCCAACATCGACAGTGCGTTCAAGCAGACCAGTGCGGCGATCACCACCGTGGGCGCGCGGGGACAAGCCCTGGATAACCAGGCGGCGACCAACCAGAGCCTGACGCTGGCCAACACCAGCAGCCAGCAGGCGATCCGCGATTCCGATCCTGCCGAAGTGATGACCCGCCTGACCCTGCAACAGACCATGCTGCAGGCCGCTCAACTGGCTTTCAGCAAGGTCAGCCAGCTGGGTCTGTTCAACAAGATCTAAACGCTATCGGGCGCGCAAGCGCCCGATGACTTGACCGTCGAATACCCGCCGCTGTCACCAGCGGTTTCAGGGAGCCTTGCGACCATGGGGGTTCCCGTCGCTCGAGAGCCCGCCGTGAACGCCATTCCGCTTGTCAGTATTCTCATCCCTGCCTTCAATCCACGTTTTTTCGCCAAGGCACTGAACAGCGCGCTGCTGCAGACCCATGGCCACCTGGAAGTCATTGTCTGCGATGACAGTCGGGGCGATGAGATCGAACAGGTGGTGCGCTCACTGGGCGAGCAGTCCGCCGTTACCGTGCGTTATGTGCGCAACCCGCGCACACTGGGTGTGGTCGGCAACCTGAACGCCTGCCTGGCACAGGCCCGGGGCGAGTATGTCAAGTTTCTCTGCGATGACGACCAACTGCTGGCCGGTTGCATCGAGCAGCAGGCGCAATCGCTGATAGCGCATGCCGACGTCAACCTGGTATTGGCCCAGCGCCTGTACTGGGACGCCGATGACCTGCAGTTGCCTTCGCGCCTGGAGAACAGTCCGCTGTCGCCGGTTTCCGGGGTGTTCAAGGGTGAGGACCTGCTGGCGATCTGCGAGAACTTTCCGGCCAATTTCCTCGGCGGCCTGAGCTGCGCGCTGTTTCGTCGCGCGGACCTGCTGGAACTGCTGCCCGCCTTGACCCAGCCCGATCACTGTTTTGTCGCGAGCCTCGACCTGGCCTTGTACATCTGCCTGTTGCGGCGCGGCAACCTGGTGGTGCTGAACAATGTCCTTGGCATCGAGCGCCTGTATCCGGGGCGCTGGAGTCGCCAGCAGGCCATGCTGGAGGCCGCCGAGACCGAAAGGCAATGGCTGCTGCAAATGCTCAAGGCGCGCAGTGGCGAGGCCGCCCCGGCCCAGGGCTGGGTCCGCTACGTGCCGTTGACGCAGGCGGACACACTGCCCAGGGCATGGGAAGAGTTGCCTCTGAGCCGAACGCTGGGCACCAAACAGACCACCCAGGGCTGGCGCGTCGGGGTTGCCAGTGAAAGCTTCGGTCAGCTCTACAGCGAATGGTTGGCCTGTCGCACGCTGACCGAGGTGCAACGCAAGCTGTTGCCCGATACGTTGGCGGGATGGACGACGCGGCCGAAAATCGTTCCGATCGTTTTCGATGAGCAGGGCAGTGCCGCCGCTCTCGAACTCACCCTGGAAAGCCTCGAGTCGCAGGTCTACCCGCCGGATCTGATCTTGATCCTCTCCAGTGCCTGCAGCGAGCCGAGCCTGAGCGACAGGGTGTTTCGCCTGCCATTGCAGGAGGATTGGCAGCAGCAACTGAACGAGGTGCTGCCGCAGTTGGAGGGGGCCGACTGGTTCTACCTGTTGCACGCGGGGGATCGCCTGGTCGAGCCGGCGCTGCTGATCCTGGCCGAGCGTATCGCCATCTCGCCGAATGTGCGCTGCTTCTACAGTGATGAAGGCGGCATACGGGAAGGCGAGTCGGCGGAGCCGGTGTTCAAGCCGGACTTCAACCTCGACCTGATGCGCGGCTACCCGTATGTCGGTCGAACCCTGGCGTTCCAGCGGGCAATGGCCCTGGAACTGGGTGGTTTCGATTCGAGCCATGGTGAGCTGGCGCCCCACGATATGCTCTGGCGCATGGTCGAGAGCGAAGGTACCCGTGCGGTCGGTCATGTCGCGCAGATACTGGTGGAGTCGACCTTCGCGCTGTCCAGCTGGTTATCGCTGCCCGAGCTGGTGGAACTCAACCACGGCCTGCTGCGGGCGCACCTGGAACGCTTGGGCGTGGCCCATGAGATCGGCACTGGTAGTGCGGACCTGATCAACCGGGTGAACTATCTGCACGAGACCCGTCCGTTGGTATCGATCGTCATTGTCAGCCAGGACCAGTGCGCGGCGCTGCAACGTTGTATCGAGAGCCTGTTCGAGAAGACCGCCTACAGCGAATACGAGCTGTTGCTGGTGGACAATGGCAGCGAAGGTGCCGAAGCCAGGGCCTGGTTTGCCGCGATGGGCGAGCTGGGCAGCGAGCGGGTGCGGGTGTTGAGCCTTGCCCGCGGCAATCCTGCCGCCGTGCGCAACGCGGCGGCCCGCGAGGCGCGCGGCCAGTACCTGCTGATGCTCAATCCCTTTGCGGTGATCACCAATGCGCAATGGCTGGACGAGTTGCTCAACCATGCCCAGCGCCCGGAGGTCGGGGTGGTCGGGGCCAAGCTGTTCAGCCCGGATGGCGATGTCGTGCATGCCGGCCTGATTCTCGGTTTGCGGGGGCCGGCCGGCCTGCCGTTCTACGGCGAGAAGATGCAGGCTGCCGGGTACATGTATCGGTTGCAGGCGGTCCACGATTTGAGTGCGGTGGGCGGTGACTGCCTGATGGTGCGCAAGGAGATTTTCGAGGACATCGGCGGGCTCGATGAGGCGCACCTGGCCCATACGCTCAACGACGTGGACCTGTGCCTGCACGTCGTGCAGCGTGATTACCTGGTGGTCTGGACGCCCTATGCCCAGGTGGCCATGGGCAAGCAGCCGGTGGTCGAACTGGATGCTGCCGGGCAGGAGCGCCAGGCCGGGGAGCAGGAGTTGTTCTATCAGCGCTGGCTGCCGGTGGTTGCAAACGATCCGGCGTATAACCCGAACCTGGCCCTGGATGGTCTGGGCAGCGCCAGTTTCAGTCTCGAGCCCGGTTTGCGTTCGGGATGGACGCCATTCGCCGGTCGGTATCTGCCGACGATCATGGGCTTGCCGGTCAACGCCTCGGCAATTGGCCATTATCGCGTCACCCAGCCGATGATTGAGTTGGAGGCGGCGGGGCGGGCGGTGGGCCGAACCTACTACAACCTGCCGTCGATCATTGAGGTGGAGCGTCAGTCTCCCGACGTCATCGTCCTGCAAGGGCGTTATGCCGAGCAGCCGATCAATGAAATCATCGGTTTGAAGACCTACAACAACGCCCGGCGCATCTATGAGCTGGATGACTACGTGATCAATGTCCCCAGCAAGAACGGGCATATTCGCAACCTGCCTGGCAGTACGGAAATGGAGGAGCTGGTACGGCGTGGCATCGGGCTGTGCGACCGGGTCGTGGTCTCGACCCAGCCGCTGGCCGAAGCCCTGTCGTCGATGCATCACGATATTCGCGTGGTGCCGAACATGCTGGCGCCGCACATGTGGACCGGGCTTCGCAGCCAGCGGCGCACTTCGGCCAAGCCGCGCGTAGGCTGGGGCGGCGGGACCAGCCATGGTGGCGACCTGGCCATCATCGCCGATGTCGTCCGCGAGCTCGCCAACGAAGTGGACTGGGTCTTTTTCGGCATGTGTCCAGAGGAACTGCGGCCTTACCTGCACGAGTTCCATGGGGTGATCGGTCTCGATCTCTACCCGGCCAAATTGGCCAGCCTGAATCTGGACCTGGCGCTGGCGCCGCTGGAATTCCATATCTTCAACGACTGCAAGAGCAACCTGCGTCTGCTGGAGTATGGCGCCTGTGGCTATCCGGTGATCTGCACCGATACCCGGGCCTATGAAGGCTATCTGCCGTGCACCAAGATCCGCACCAACACCACGGAGGAATGGCTGCAAGCCATTCGCATGCATCTGGCCGATCCCGATGCCAGCTATCGCATGGGTGATGAGTTGCGCGAAGCGGTACTGCGCGACTACATGCTGCGTGGGGACAACCTGCGCTACTGGGAAAACGGCTGGTTGGCGGACTGATTCGCCGCCACGCTTCACCCGACGAGGGCAAGGGCAGGTGCGCCCTCGTCGACGGCTCTCGACAGGAGCGGTCCTGCGGAGCTGGCGCGTTTCCTGCAAGTCCCTCCCCAAATCGCCATAAATCGTGCATTTGACGGCGTGGCCCAGCGGCCAGGCCCCATGAGCGCGATTTGATCCGGCAGTCTGGGTGGTCCGACAAGGCCTCAGCCGGCCTTGTACGTACGAGAGGGGACAAGATGAAGGCAGTAATTCTGGCGGGCGGCCTGGGTACGCGGATCAGCGAGGAGTCGCATCTCAAGCCCAAGCCGATGATCGAGATCGGTGGCAAGCCAATTCTCTGGCACATCATGAAGCAGTACTCGGCCCACGGCATCCACGATTTCGTGATCTGCCTGGGGTACAAGGGCTACGCGATCAAGGACTTCTTCGCCAACTACTTCCTGCACACCTCCGACGTCACCTTCGACATGTGCAACAACCGCATGGACGTTCACCAGAACTACAGCGAGCCGTGGCGCGTGACCCTGATCGACACCGGTGAGGAAACCATGACCGGTGGTCGCCTGCGTCGCGCCGGCCGCTACCTGCAGGACGAGGACGCGTTCTGCTTCACCTACGGTGACGGCGTCTCGGATCTCGATATCGGTGCGCTGGTGAATTTCCACCGGGCCAGCGGCAAGCTGGCGACGGTCACCGCCGTGCAACCGCCTGGCCGCTATGGCGCGCTGGAGCGTGATGGCGACAGTGTTCGCGGTTTCATCGAAAAGCCCCGTGGCGACGGCGGCTGGATCAACGGTGGCTTCTTTGTCCTGTCGCCCAAGGTCCTGCCGCTGATCAGTGGTGACTCCACCGTCTGGGAAGCCGAGCCGCTGATGGGCCTGGCCGCCGATGGGCAGTTGAATGCCTTCCAGCATGACGGCTTCTGGCACCCGATGGACACCCTGCGCGACAAGAATCACCTCGAACAGCTCTGGCAGAGCGGGGAGGCCCCGTGGAAGCAGTGGGACTGAGCCGGGCGTTCTGGAACGGCAAGCGGGTCCTGTTGACCGGCCACACCGGCTTCAAGGGCAGTTGGCTGGCGCTCTGGCTGCAGAGCCTGGGTGCCCAGGTCAGCGGTTTCGCCCTGGCACCTTCGACCGAACCGAACCTGTTCGACCTGGCACGGGTCGGCGAGGGCATGGACGATCGCCGTGGCGATCTGCGCGACCTCGGCGCGCTGCTGGAACTGATTGCCGAAACCGAACCGGAGATCGTCCTGCACCTGGCCGCCCAGCCGCTGGTGCGCGAGGCCTATCGCGACCCGCTCGGCACCTACTCGAGCAACGTCATGGGCACGCTCAACCTGCTCGAGGCGATTCGCCAGGTCGGCGGCGTGAGTGCCTGTGTGCTGATCACCACCGACAAGGTCTACGCCAACCAGGAATGGGCCTGGCCCTATCGCGAGAACGAAGCCCTCGGCGGTCATGATCCCTACAGCAGCAGCAAGGCCTGCTGCGAGTTGCTGGCGCAGTCCTACGTGGCGTCCTTTTTTCCGCCCGAGCGCTATGACGTGCATGGCTTGGCGGTGGCAACCGCGCGGGCCGGCAATGTTCTTGGCGGCGGCGACTTTTCGCCGGAGCGGCTGATTCCCGACGTGCTGCGCGCTTGGTCGGCGGGCGAGCCGGTGACCCTGCGTTATCCCCAGGCCGTACGGCCCTGGCAGCATGCGCTGGAACCGCTGGCGGGCTACCTGCAATTGGCCGCCGCGCTGTATGAGCGCGGGCCGGACCTGGCCGGTGCGTGGAATTTCGGGCCGGGCGAGGATGACATGTGCAGCGTCGGCGACGTTGTCGCACGGCTCGCCGGGCGCTGGCCGCAGGCTCCCGGACTGCGGGTCGAGCCAAGCGAGCTGCACGAGGCCGGGCTGTTGCGTCTGGACAGCAGCCGCGCGCGGCAGTTGCTCGGCTGGCAACCACGCTGGTCGTTGCAGCAATGCCTGGAGCAGACCCTCGACTGGCACCTGGCCTGGCAGGGCGGTGCCGACATGCGGGCGATCACCCTGGCCCAGCTGGACCTCTATCGGGGGGCGCTGTGAGCGAGTTCCTGATCCAGGCCTTGCCGCTGGCGGGGTTGTTCAACGTGCAGCACAAACGCCACGCCGACTCGCGTGGGCATTTCTCCCGGTTGTTCTGCGAGGGCAGCCTGAGTGCCTTCGGCGAGCCTTTTCACATCCGCCAGATCAACCATTCCTGCACCCGTGAGCGCGGCAGCGTGCGCGGCCTGCATTACCAGAATGCCCAGGCCCCGGAAGCCAAGCTGATCACCTGCCTGCGCGGTGAGGTCTGGGACGTCGCGGTGGACCTTCGGCCGGAGTCGCCGACCTTCCTGCAATGGCATGCCGAGCACCTGCGTGCCGGCGATGGCCGCAGCCTGCTGCTACCGGCCGGTTTTGCCCATGGCTTCCAGGCCCTGAGCGACGATGCCGAGCTGCTGTACCTGCACAGTGCCGACTACACGCCGCAGAGTGAAGGCGGGTTGTCGGTGCTCGACCCGCGCCTGGCGATCACCTGGCCCGAGGCTGTCAAAAATCTGTCGGCCAGGGATGCCAGCCATCCGCTGATCGACGCGTCTTTTCCTGGAGTGCGTCTATGAACTGCCGAGGTTGCGGCACCCCACTGGTCCTGCCGTTGATCGATCTCGGCACGTCGCCGCCGTCCAACGCCTACCTGCGGGCCGAGCAATTGGAGCAGGCGGAGGCCTGGGTACCGCTGAAGGTTGCGGTGTGCCAGAGCTGCTGGCTGGTACAGACCGAGGACTACACCCGCGCCGACACGCTGTTCGACGCCGACTACGCCTATTTCAGCTCGTTCTCCAGCACCTGGCTGGCCCATGCCGAGCGCTACGTGGCCGAGATGGTCGAACGCTTCGGCCTGACCGGCGACAGCCGGGTGGTGGAAGTGGCGGCCAACGATGGCTACCTGCTGCAGTACGTGGCCGGCCGCGGCATTCCCTGCCTGGGGGTCGAGCCGACCCGCAGCACCGCCCAGGCGGCGCGGGACAAGGGCCTGGAGATCCGCGAGCTGTTCTTCGGCCGGGACACCGCCCGGCAGTTGCGCGAGGAGGGCTGGGCCGCCGACCTGATGGCGGCCAACAACGTGCTGGCCCATGTGCCGGACATCAACGATTTCCTCCAGGGCTTTGCAACCCTGCTCAAGCCGACGGGCGTGGCGACCTTCGAGTTCCCGCACCTGCTGGCACTGATGGCCGGACACCAGTTCGACACCCTGTATCACGAACACTATTCCTACCTGTCGCTGACCGCCGTGCAGGCGCTGTGCGAGCGCAATGGCCTGGAAGTCTTCGACGTCGGCGGCCTGTCGACCCACGGCGGTTCGCTGCGGGTATTCGTGCAGCGCGCCGACGGTGAGCGGCGCGACGTGCTGCCGGTGGTGCGCCAGGTGCTGGACGCCGAACTGGCCGCCGGAGTGAAGACCCCGGCGTTCTACGCCACCCTGGCGCCCGCCGCCGAACGCATCAAGCACGATCTGCTGCGTTTCCTGCTCAAGGCCAAGGCCGAAGGCAAGCGCGTGGTCGGCTATGGCGCGGCGGCCAAGGGCAATACGCTGCTCAACTACGCCGGGGTGCGTCCGGACCTGCTGGCCTGGGTCGCCGATGCCAGCCCGCACAAGCAGGGCAAGTTCCTGCCGGGCAGCCGGATTGCGGTGGTGTCCCCCGAGCGCATTGCCAGCGAAAAGCCTGATTACATTCTCGTGTTGCCATGGAACCTTCTGGACGAGATTACCCAGCAGTACGCGATGGTGCGTGAATGGGGGGCTCGCTTTGTGGTTGCCATTCCGGAGTTGAATTTCAGATGAGCCGAATTCATTACACCAAACCCAGCGTTGGCGAGCTGGAGTCCCGATACGTGCTGGACGCGGTGCAGCATGGCTGGGGCGAGCGCTGCTACGAATACATCACGCGTTTCGAGAAGTCCTTTGCCGAGCACCTGGGGGTGCCCTACGCCATTGCCACTTCCAGTTGCACCGGTGCCCTGCACATGGGAATGGCGGCCCTGGGGGTCGGTCCGGGCGATGAGGTCATCCTGGCCAACACCAACTGGATCGCCTCTGCCGCACCGATCGACTACCTCGGTGCCACGCCGGTCTTTGTCGATGTCCTGGCGGACAGCTGGTGCCTGGATCCGGAGCAGGTCGAGCGAGCCATCACACCGCGGACCAAGGCCATCGTCGCGGTGCATCTGTATGGCAACCTCTGTGACATGGATGCGCTGTTGGCCATTGGTGCCAGGCACGGCATTGCGGTCATCGAGGACGCGGCCGAGGCCATCGGTTCCCAGTGGCGCGGCAAGGCCGCCGGATCGCTGGGGGCCTTCGGCGCCTTCTCCTTCCACGGCACCAAGACCATGACCACCGGCGAAGGGGGAATCTTCGTCACCTCGGACAAGGCGCTCTACGAGCGCGTCCTGACCCTTTCCAATCATGGTCGGGTCAGTGGCAGCAAGCGCCAGTTCTGGCCCGACTTCATTGGTTTCAAATACAAGATGAGCAATCTGCAGGCGGCTATCGGCTGCGCCCAGATCGAGCGGGTCGAGGAACTGATCGCCCGCAAGCGGGCGATTTTCGCGCGTTATGCCGACGGCTTGCTGGGTGTCCCGGGCGTGTCGCTGAACCCGCAACCGGCCCATTCGCGCAATGGCTACTGGATGCCCACCGTCGTCTTCGACGCCGAGACCGGAATCACCCGGGAGACGCTGATCGAAGCGTTCCAGGCGGCGAATATCGACGCCCGCGTATTCTTCTGGCCCCTGTCTTCGTTGCCGATGTTCGAGGGCGTGAGCGTGGATACGCCGATGGCCTTTTCGCTGTCCGGGCGGGCCATCAATCTTCCCAGCTACCACGACATGACCGACGCTGACCAGCAGCGGGTGATCGACGTCATCCGTGACGTGTCCCGGCAGGGGAGCCCAGCGTGAATTTTTATCTGCTCGGTGCGGCGAACCCGGAAGCGGTGCGCATGATCCGCACACTGCAGCGGACCAATCCCCAGGACCGATTCGCCTTTCTCGACAATGATCCGGCCAAGCACGGGACCCTGTTTCATGGGGTGCCGGTGCTGGGCGGATGGGAGCAGGTCGCCGAACTGAAAGGGCCGGATGCCTGCTTCGTGAATCTGATCACCCGCGATACCCGAACCCGCTATGAAACCACGAGACAACTCGTCGAGGCGGGGGGCACACTGGGCAATTTCGTTCATCCGGGCATCGAGTTGTCGATGACACGCATGGGCACGGGCAACTATCTCCAGGAAGGCGTGATCATCCAGGCCGAAGTCGTCATCGGCGATAACAGCAGCATCAGCTACGGCAGCCTGGTCGGGCATGAAGGCCGTATCGGCGACTCGGTATTCATGGCTCCGGGCGTCGCCATCGCCGGTTGTGTCGAGGTGGGTGATGGCGCCTTCATCGGGACCAACGCGACCATCCTGCCGCGCCTGCGCATCGGTCGCTGGTCGATCGTCGGTGCCGGTGCCGTCGTCACCCGGGACGTTCCCGACTACGCGGTAGTCGTGGGCAATCCCGCCAGAATTATCAAGACCCAGTCCGTTCCCTATGGGGATGGTCGGGTTTTCAACAAATAAAGCCTCGTATCGGAGCGTTTGCATGAATCCACATGAACAGTTTCGCGCAGAAGTCAGCGGCAACATTGATGGCCTGAGCCAGGACAAGGCCCTGCAGACCGAGTCCCTGAACTGGGTTGGCGTGACCGCCAGGCACAAGTACACCTACAACTTCAGCTGGATGGGGCGTCCGATCATTCAGTTCCCCCAGGACATGGTTGCCATGCAGGAAATCATCTGGGACCTGCGCCCCGACATCATCGTCGAGACGGGGATCGCCCACGGCGGTTCGCTGGTGTTCTACGCGTCGATGCTGGAGCTGATCGGCCACGGTGAAGTACTGGGTGTCGACATCGACATCCGCCAGCACAATCGCGAAGCCATCGAGGCCCATCCGATGGCGCGCCGGATCAGCATGATCCAGGGCTCGAGCATCGATCCGGCCATCGTCGATCAGGTGCGTGAGCGGGTTGCCGGGAAGAAAGTGCTGGTGGTCCTGGACTCGAACCATACCCACGAGCATGTGCTCGAGGAGTTGCGCCTCTACGCCCCGCTGGTGTCGGTGGGCAGCTACTGCGTGGTCATGGACACCGTGGTCGAGGACATGCCGGAGGACGCCTTCCCGGATCGTCCGTGGGGCAAGGGCGACAACCCGAAGACCGCGGTCTGGAAGTACCTGGAGGAAAATCGCGATTTCGAGATTGATGCGCGAATCCATAGCAAGTTGCTGATCACCGTGGCTCCCGACGGCTATCTGCGTCGAGTTCGTTGAGCAGCGACATCATTCTTGAATTCTTTGGGCGATTTGCCGGTTGTGGGGAAAGGTCATGCAAGGGAAGTACAGTAACGAACAGGATCTGTCGTTGAGCAGTCTGTTGACAGTGGTGTTGATTACCCACAACCGGCCTGCCTTCGCGCGCAGGGCGGCGCATTTCTACAGCACCCTGCCTTGTCGGATTCTGGTGCTCGACTCTTCGGCCCAGGTGACCGAAGGCATCGAGGGCGTGTACCCGTCGGTTGATTATCGGCACCTTCCCCAGTTCGGTTACTGGGGCATCCAGAGCAAGCTGGCGTATGGCGTTGAGCAGGTGGAAACGCCCTACATGGTGTTCGCGGCGGACGATGATTTCATCGTGCATGACGCCTTGCGCGAGTCGGTGTCCTTCCTGGAGGCGAACCAGGACTACGGCATGTGCCATGGCTACTGCCTGATGTACCTGACGCTGGCCAATAGCGTCAGTTACTACCGGCGGGACAAGAAGGTTTCCGAGGATTACGCCAGCGAGCATGCCCAGGACCGTATCCTGCAGTTCATGAGCGAGTACGTGCCGCCTTTCTATGCCGTGCACCGTACCGCGTTGCTGCGCGACTGGTACGCCGTGATGCCGAAGGACACCATCTTCCAGTGGCAGGAAATCGGTCATGCCTACTACATGCTGGCCCGGGCCAAGGCGCGTATCCTGCCGACTCCCTACGTCGTGCGTGAACTCAACTATGGGGCTTCGGAACACAACACCGAGGTCTATCACTCGCTGACGTTCGCCGATGCCAAGTCCGTGGCCGAGCGGCATGCCTTTGCAGAGTTTCTGGCGGCCCTGCCAACCGATATCCGTTCCGAGGACCCGGCCGCGGTCAAGGCCTTCGCCCTGGAGAGCTTCGAGGCCATGGCCGATAGCCTGCGCACCGGCAGGGCACTGACGGTCGAGCTGCTGTTCGAATCGCACTGGCGCAATATCGAGGCTCCGGACCGGCGCTTCGGACCCAAGCAGTACATGGAAATGCCTTACTACAACCAGGCATTTTTCGATCACTTGAGCCATTTCGAATTCCTGCTCCATGCGATGCCGGCGGGGCGTGTGCAGTTGCAGGAACTGGAGGGGGTCTGGGCTCGCCAGCACGCCCTGATGCGACCCCACAACAACGATACGCCCGAGAGTGTGGTCGATCGGCTGTGGCAGGCCCAGGACTGCAACCTGTTCAACCGGGAAGTCGTCAAGCGCCTGGTGCAGCAACTGGAGGCGCTGGATCCGGAAGACGATGAGCTGCGTCAGGTGCGTGCCTGGGGTGAGCGTCTGGAGGCGGCGTCTCCCCTGGACCAGCGTTCGACCTTCGATGCCATGCTGTCCGGCCGGCTGCTCAACTGGCTGGAGGCGCGCGAGCCCGACGCCGGCCAGTTGGCCGCCATCGGCGAGTATCAGGCACAGCAGGGCAGTGGTCCGGTCTTTGGCCTGATGTTGCTGGACCTGGATAACGATATCGGCAAATTGCAGGTGACCCTCGACAGCTTGCTGGAGGGCTATGGCAAGGCATTCCGGATCGTGGTCTTCACCAGCGGTGAGCCGCAGGCAGCGACGACGCTGCAGAATACCCTGCACTTCGTGCGGGTGACCCGCAGCAACTATGTCGACAAGCTGAACCAGTTCGCCCGTCAATCGGCCTGCGACTGGTTGATGCTGGCGGAAGTCGGCGACGAGTTCACCGCGGGCGGCCTGCTCCGGGCCGGCCTGGAACTGCAGCACGCCGAGGGCTGCCGCGCGGTGTGCATCGATGAGATTCACCGTGACGCCAATGGTGCTTTGCGAGATGTGTTCCGTCCCGGCTTCAACCCCGACCTGCTGCTGAGTGTGCCGGCGCTGATGGCCCGGCACTGGCTGATTCGCCGTGATGTGCTGGTGGAGGCCGGTGGCTTCAACGCCGACTTCAGTAAGGCGCTGGAGTTCGACCTGCTGTTGCGCCTGATTGAACAGGGCGACCTGGCTGGCCTGGCGCATCTGGATGAGCCGCTGCTGATCTCGGCCGCCCCGGAATTGGCGGAGAATGCCCATGAGCGTGCGACTCTGCTGCGCCACCTGGCAACCCGTGGCTACAAGGCACAGGTCACTTCGCAGGAGCCGGGCACCTACATGATCGACTACCGCCATACCGAGCGGCCGCTGGTCTCGATCATCGTTCATGGCCCGGCGGACTTTGCCGAGCTGGAGCGTTGCCTCAGCGCCGTCCTGCAGCGTACCCGCTATCTGAAATACGAAGTGCTGGTGGCCGATGACGCGGATCGTGGCGAGGCGTTGGCCAAGTGGCTCCAGACACAACCGCAGGGCGCCAAGGTCAGCCTGCTGCAGAGCGGCGGGGCAGGCAGCGCGGGCTTCTGCAACGCGGCGGCACGACAGGCGCAGGGTGAATACCTGGTGTTGCTCGCCGCCGACAGCGAAGTGGTCAACCCCAACTGGATCGAATCCCTGCTCAACCAGGCACTGCGTCCGGAAGTCGGGGTGGTCGGTGCCAAGTTCTATGGTCGTGATGCGAAGATTTCCCAGGCTGGCCTGATTCTCGGTCTGAATGAAGGTGTTGGCTCGCCGTTTGTCGGCGAGAAGAAGGATGCCACGGGCTACATGCAGCGCCTGGTGGTCGAGCAGAACTATTCGGCCGTGTCGGCGGTATGCCTGATGGTGCGCAAGGCGCTGTTCGAGGCGCTCGGTGGTCTGGACGAGAGCGACTTTGCCGAGTCCTTCGCCGATGTCGACCTGTGCCTCAAGGTGGGCCAGAGCGGTCATCTGGTGTCGTGGACACCGCATGTGCAGATCGTCCACCCCGGCATTCTGCCCGAGGCACCCCAGGCCTTGGCGGCGCTGCGGGAGAAGTGGCCGGCGGCGTTCCAGGCCGACCCGGCCTACAACCCGAACCTGTCCCTGGTCGGCAAGGGCTTCACTCTGGCGGCGGGCAGCGACCTGGACTGGGCGCAGTTGCTGGTCTAGGCCGGTATACGGCAGGAGGAATCACGGCATGTTCAACGGCAGATCGATGTTCATCCCCACTGACAACGACTCTTGCGGGCGTAGCTCGCCAGGGTCTGTCCGGAGCGAGTTGCAGCCATGACGCCCTATCAGATTCCCTATGGTCATCAGAGTATCGAACAGGCCGATATCGATGCGGTGGTCGAGGTGCTCAAGTCGCCCTGGTTGACCCAGGGGCCGACGATTCCACGCTTCGAGGCGGCGCTGGCGGAACATTGCCAGGCCGACTTCGCGGTGGCGGTGTGCAATGCCACCGCCGCCCTGCACATCGCCTGCCTGGCGGCCGGGTTGGGGCCGGGGGATCGTCTGTGGACCAGTCCGAACACCTTCGTCGCCTCCGCCAACTGTGGTCGCTATTGTGGGGCCGAGGTGGACTTCGTCGATATCGACCCGCAGACCCTGAACCTCGATGCCGGCTTGCTGGCGCGCAAGCTGGAGAGTGCCGCGACGGCCGGTCGTCTGCCCAAGGTGGTGGTGGCTGTCGCCTTCGCCGGGCAGAGCTGCGACATGCGCGCCATTGCCGAATTGGCCGAGCGCTACGGATTCACCCTGATCGAGGATGCCTCCCATGCGGTGGGCGCCTCTTATTTCGGTCGGCCGGTGGGCTGTGGCGACTACGCGGCGATGACCATCTTCAGTTTCCATCCGGTGAAGATCATCACCTCGGCCGAGGGCGGGATGGTGCTGACCAACAGTGCCGAACTGGCCGAACGCCTGCGCCGCCTGCGCAGCCATGGCATCACGGGCGATCCGGCGCAGATGAACGTGCCCGAGCAGGGCCTCTGGTATTACCAGCAGCTGGAACTGGGCTGCAACTACCGGATGACCGATCTGCACGCGGCACTGGGGCTGTCCCAGGCTGCCCGGCTCGACAGTTTCGTCGCCCGGCGGCGCGAGCTGGCGGCGCGCTACGACCGTCTGCTGGCCGACCTGCCATTGACCCTGCCGGTGGCGCAGCCGGGGGCCGAGTCGGCCTGGCACCTGTATGTGGTGCGTCTGCAACTGGAACGTATCCGGGTCAGCCAACGTGAGGTCTTCGACACCCTGCGGGCCGCCGGAATCGGTGTGAACCTGCACTACATCCCGGTGCACTTGCAGCCCTACTACCGTGAGCAGGGTTTCAAGGATGGCGATTTTCCCGAAGCCGAGCGTTACTTCGGCGAAGCGGTCAGCCTGCCGTTGTTCCCGCTGCTTACCGAGGAACAACAGGACTATGTGGTCGAGCAGTTGCGAAACCTTGTCGGTTAAACGATGTTCATTGCTTCGAGGAAAGAGTCAGCCATGCGTGAGTTCAGCGAGCAGGAAGCCTTCTGGCGCGGCGAGTTCGGTGATGAGTACCTGGGGCGCAACCAGGGCCATGAACTGATCGCCGCCAACCTGGCGTTGTTCGCCAAGGCGCTGGCACGCACGGTCCGGCTCGACAGCCTGCTGGAGCTGGGCACCAACACCGGCAACAACCTGCGGGCCTTGCACCAGTTGCTGCCCGGCTGCCGGTTGCAGGGCGTGGAAATCAACGCCAGGGCCTGCGAGCAGGCGAACGGATTGGGCATCGCCGAGGTCTGGCACGGTTCGCTGTTCGACTATCCGCGCGAGCAGCGTTTCGACCTGACCCTGAGCAAGGGCGTGCTGATCCATCTGGCGCCCGAGCTGTTGGCGGCGGCCTATGAGCAACTCTACGAACTGAGCGGGCGCTACATCCTGTTGGCCGAGTACTACAACCCGGTGCCGGTCGAGGTGTCCTATCGCGGTCACGGTGGCAAGTTGTTCAAGCGCGACTTCGCCGGCGAGATGCTCGATCGCTACCGCGACCTGCAGTTGCTCGACTATGGCTTCGGTTACCACCGCGACCGGCAGTTCCCGGTCGACGATCTGAACTGGTTCCTGCTGGAAAAACGTCCTTGAGCGCCGTGGCGATCATCCCCGCGCGGGGTGGCAGCAAGCGGATCCCGCGCAAGAACCTCAAGCTGTTCCATGGCGAGCCGATGATCGCGCGCTCGATCCGGCTGGCGCTGAACAGCGGGCTGTTCGAGCAGGTGGTGGTCAGTACCGACGATGCGCAGATCGCCGAGGTGGCGCGCGAGCAGGGCGCGCGCGTGCCGTTCATGCGGCCGGCAACGCTGGCCGATGATTTCACCGGCACTGCGGCGGTGATCGCCCATGCCGTCGAGGCGTTGGCGCAGCAGGGCCAGGTTTTCGACTATGCCTGTTGCATCTATGCCACGGCGCCGCTGTTGCAGGGGCGTTTCCTGCGCGAAGGCTTCGAGTTGCTGGAGCGGCATCCCGAGCGCTCTTTCGCGTTCTCCGTCTGCGAGTTCGGCTTTCCGATCCAGCGCGCACTGACCCTGACGGACGAGGGGGCGTTGACCGCGCTCTACCCGGAGCACCGCCAGACCCGTTCCCAGGATCTGCCGCCGGCATTCCAGGATGCCGGGCAGTTCTATTGGGGGCGCAGCGCCGCCTGGTTGCGCGGCGATGTGCTGTTTTCCGAAAGGAGCCTGCCCGTGCGGCTGCCGCGCCATCTGGTCCAGGATATCGATACGCCTGAGGATTGGCTCCGGGCGGAGTACCTGTACTCGGCCTTGCAGGCCGCAGGGGAGTTGCAGTCGTGAGAGTGCTGTTTCGGGCTGACGCTTCGGCCGCCATTGGCAGCGGGCACGTTGCCCGTTGCCTGACGTTGGCCGCGATCCTGCGTGCCGGCGGTGCCCAGGTGCTGTTCGCCTGTCGGGACCTGCCCGGCAATGCCCTGGCCCGGCTGGCCGGGGAGGGGTGGCGCAGTGTGGTCCTGCCGGGTGCCTATCCGGGTGAAGAGCCCGCCCTGGGTATCGAGGCGCCGTTGCCCTGGCAGGCCGATATCGAGGCCCTGGAGTGCAGCCTGGCGGGGGAGCCGGCATTCGACTGGATCGTCGTCGACCACTATGGCCTCGACCATCGCTGGCAGACTGCCGCTCGGCGCTGGGCAGGGCGGATCGCGGCGATCGATGACCTGAACAACCGCCAGCATGAGGTGGACCTTCTCTTCGACCAGAATTTCACCGCCGGCGACCCCGAGTATGCCGGACGGACCCTGGCGCCTTGCCGGCAACTGCTCGGCCCACGCTACGCGCTGATTCGCGACGAGTTCCGCCGCCCCCCGGTGCCTATCAACGTCCAGGCCGGGCGGGTGCTGGTGAATTTTGGCGGGCTCGACGGGGCCGGGGAGACCTGGAAGGCCATGCTGGCCCTGGCGGATTTCCACGATCTGCAGGTGGATTTCGTCGCCGGCACGGCCAACCCACGGCTGGCACAGCTGCAGGCGATGGCCGCGGATCGCCCATCGTGGCGGGTGCAGACCTTCGTCAAGGATTTTGCCGAGCTGATGGCCGGCGCCGATCTGTTCATCGGGGCCGGTGGCGGCACCAGTTGGGAGCGGGCCGCACTGGGCTTGCCGACCCTGTGCATCGCGGTGGCCGAGAACCAGCAGGCCAACGCCGAACGGCTGGCGGCGGCGGGTGCGCATATCTATCTGGGTACCAGCCAGGCGGTGGATGTCGATCACCTGAAGCGGGCGGTGGGTTTCGTGCTCGGCAATGTCGGCTTGCGCCGCAGCCTGGCCGAGCGCTCGCGTGGCCTGGTCGACGGGCTCGGTGCCCGACGTTTTGCCGTCGCCCTGTTGGGGGCGGGCCTCGACGTGCGGCAGGTGACACCGGAGGATTCACGGCGCTTGTTCGATGGCCGCAACCATGAGCCGGTCCGTCGGGCGTCGCTGAACAGCGCGCCGATCGAGTGGCCGGCGCATCAGGCCTGGTTGGCGGCGAAGCTGCGCGATCGCACCTGCCTGCTGCTGATCGCCGAGGTGGCGGATGGCCCGGTGGGCGTGCTGCGTTATGACCTGGCGGGCGAGCGCGCCGAGGTTTCCCTGTACCTGTTCGAGGGCCGCCTGGGGCTGGGCTGGGGCAGGGCGCTGCTGGCCCGTGGCGAACGGGCCCTGCGCGAGCATTGGCCGCAGGTGACGGTGATCGACGCCCGTGTGCTGCCGGATAACCCGGCATCGATCGAATTGTTTCGCAACAGCGGTTATGTCCAGTCGGCCAGCCGTTTCGAGCGTGTAGTGAAGGATCAGCTCCATGACTAGTTTCAAGATCGGCCAGCGCGTGATTGGCCCGGATGCACCGCCGTTTGTCATCGCCGAAATGAGCGGCAACCACAACCAGTCGCTGGAGGTGGCGCTGCAGATCGTCGAGGCGGCGGCCAGGGCCGGCGCCCATGCGCTGAAGTTGCAGACCTACACCGCCGACACCATGACCCTGGACCTGGCCGAGGGCGAGTTCTTCATCAAGGACCCCGGCAGCCTGTGGGCCGGCTCGTCGCTGTATGAACTCTACGAGAAGGCCCACACGCCCTGGGAGTGGCATGCACCGATCTTCGCCCGGGCGAAAGAGCTGGGCATGCTGGCGTTCTCCACGCCATTCGACGAAACGGCGGTGGATTTCCTCGAAAGCCTCGAGGTGCCGGCCTACAAGATCGCCAGTTTCGAGAACACCGACCTGCCGCTGATTCGTCGGGTGGCCGCCACGGGCAAGCCGCTGATCATCTCCACCGGCATGGCCAGTGTCGCCGAACTCGATGAAACGGTGCGTGCCGCGCGGGCTGCCGGTTGCCGGGACCTGGTACTGCTCAAGTGCACCAGCACCTACCCGGCGTCACCGCTCAACAGCCATATCCGCACCATTGCCCACCTGCAGCAACTGTTCGGCTGCCAGGTGGGGCTGTCCGACCATTCCATGGGGGTTGGCGTCGCAGTGGCGGCGGTGGCCCTGGGGGCGACGGTAGTGGAGAAACACTTCACCCTCGATCGTGCTGCCGGCGGGGTGGACGCCAGTTTCTCCCTGGAACCGGCCGAACTGGCCAGCCTGGTGGTGGAGACCGAGCGGGCCTGGCAGGCGTTGGGCCAGGTGCGTTATGGCGCCACCGAGGCGGAGCGCAAATCCCTGGTCTACCGGCGTTCGCTGTACGTGGTGCAGGACGTCGCCGAGGGCGAGCCCTTCACCGTGCAGAACGTGCGGGCGATCCGCCCCGGCCTGGGGTTGGCGCCCAAACATGCCGAGTCTGTGCTCGGGCGCAAGGCCCGGGCGACCCTGAAACGCGGTACGCCCCTGGACTGGTCGTTGATCCAATAGCCTCCTTGGCATCGATTCGGGCAAAATAGGCGTGACTTGTGAGTCATGACGTGCATCTTCACAGTATTGTATTTTCCGGGGATGCGGGCGCCTGAGCCTTTTCGGTCGGTGATCGCCCCGTTGTATCCGCCGTTTTCGCCCTGTCTTGGGGTGACGGAAAATCCCTGTTGATCGGCGCCCCTCGATGCCTGCGAGCGGTGATATTCAGCTGTTTATTATTGGGAATTCATAATGATTGGCATAAAAAGCATTGCCAGTTACGTGCCGACAGCCGGCGTGGACAACTACGCTCAGGGTGCCAAATTCGCCAAGGATGAAGAGTTCATCCTGGGCAAGATCGGTTCCGCCTTCCTGCCGCGCAAAGACGCCGGGCAGGAAACCTCGGACCTGTGTGTCGAAGCGGCAAATGCCTTGTTCGCCAGCAATCCGCAACTCAAGCGCGAGAGCATCGACGCGCTGATCGTCGTCACCCAGAACGGTGACGAGGAAGGCCTGCCGCATACCGCGGCGATCGTCCAGGACAAGCTCGGCCTGCCGACCCACGTGGCGGCGTTCGACATTTCCCTGGGCTGTTCCGGCTACGTCTATGGCATCTATGCCATGAAGGGCTTCATGGAGGCTGCCGGCCTGAAGAATGGCCTGCTGATCACCGCCGACCCGTATTCGAAGATCGTCGATCCGGAAGACCGCAACACCACCATGCTGTTCGGCGATGCCGCGACCGCGACCTGGATGGGTGAAGACGCGCCCTGGCAGTTGGGCAAGTCGAAGTTCGGTACCGATGGCTCCGGCGCGCCGCACCTGAAGGTCAGCGACGGGGTGTTCTTCATGAACGGCCGCCAGGTGTTCAACTTCGCCCTGCTCAAGGTGCCGGCGCATCTGCATGAACTGCTCGAGGACTCGGGCCTGCAGCCGAGCGATATCGACGCCTTCTGCATCCACCAGGGCAGTGCGGCGATCGTCGATGCGGTGGCGCGGCGTTTCGAGGACAAGCCGGAGAAGTTCATCAAGGACATGACCGAGACCGGCAACACCGTGTCCTCGAGCATTCCGCTGCTGCTGGAAAAGCACGTGCTCAACTCGACCTGGAAGCGCGTCGCCCTCAGTGGCTTCGGCGTTGGCCTGTCGTGGGGCTCGGCGATCATTCATCGACCCTGATTCCACAGGGTTGCAAAGTGGCGCTCCGGGTGAGTTAACCTTGAGCGCTATTTTTTTGCGCGGAGCGAGGCAGGATGAGCGATAGCTTTGAGCGGAATGCCCGGATCATTGAGGCGCGCTGGCCGCAGGTGTGGCAGCGCCTGCTGGCCGAGGAGAGCGACCGGCTGGCCATCGAGCTGGTCGAGGGGCTGGGTTCGACGCTGAGTGTCGGCGGCGTGCAACTGACCAGTCGGCATGACCGTATCGCCGAGGCGCGCCTGCAGGCCGCCTGCCTGCCGCCTGGCAGTGCCACGCTGCATGTCTATGGCACGGGGCTGGGTGATCTGCAGCAGGTGCTGCTGGAGTCGCCGCAATTGCAGCGGCTGAACGTGCATGTGCTCAATGGCGCGTTGTTCAAGCGGGTGCTCGGGCTGCTGGAGCAGGATGGCTGGCTGGCCGATCCGCGGGTCGAACTGGGTTATGCGGCCGACCATCCGGAAATCCTCTTCCCGTTTTTTGCGCTGCCGGCCGAGTTGGTCCTGGCCGACGATTGCAATGCGCGGATGCGCGACCGGCTGGTGGCCGAAGTGCACCTGAGTTTCAACAACCGCGAGTTTGACCCGCAATCCCCGGAGATACTTCAGCGCCTGGATGAGAGTCGCGAGATCTTCGCTGCCGATCGCGATGTCGCCGAGTTGTTCGCAACGCGAGCGGGGCAGCACATCTACGTGATCGGCACCGGGCCGAGCCTCGAACAGCAGTTCGACAAGTTGCGCGCGGTTCGCGCCCAGGCGCAGCGCCCCCTGTTCATCAGTGTCGATACCGCCTACCGGCCGTTGCAGGAGCAGGGCATCAAGCCCGACCTGGTGGTGAGCATCGACCAGCGCATCGGCTTCAGGCACCTGCCGCCCGAGGCGTCCGTGGGGATTCCGCTGGTCTACATGCCCATGAGCGATCCGCAGGTGCTCCGGGCCTGGCAGGGGCCGCGCTATGGGGGCTACTCCGCCAGCCCGGTCTATGGGGCGGTTCGCCAGCAGTTCCAGCGGGGCATGCTGTATGTCGGCGGCAGCGTGCTGCACCCGGCCGTGGACCTGGCGGTGAAGATGGGGGCCGCGACCGTTACCCTGTTTGGCGCCGATTTCGCCTTCCCGATGAACAAGACCCACGCCGGCTGGAATGATGGCGAGCTCGGTCCGGGGGTCAACGAGGCGCGGCACTGGGTGCTCGATGGCAATGGCCAGCGGGTGCGCACGCAGTTGAATTTCCGTCGCTATCTCTGCGAATTGGAGCGTTATATCGCCGCGCATCCGCAGGTGCGTTTCCTCAACAGCAGCCGGGCGGGCGCGCGGATTATCGGCAGCGGGTTCGACCAGGAGTTCGTGCAATGAAGCCCTTCGAATACAGTATCGGCGAAGCGCGGCGCTGCTCGGCATTGTTCCGCTTCGGTCGCGATGTCGAGGCGGCGCTGGTGATGGTCGAGGTCTTCGACGGCATCCAGGCGCTGCTTCAGCAGGCACCTGCCGAGGTGCAACAGACATGGACGCAACTGCTGGTGTCGATGCTCGACTGCCAGGAGCGCCAGGACTGGCTCGGATTGGCCGATACCCTGCAATACGAATTGGTCGAGCTGCTGGAGACGGTCCAGGGCGCGTGAGGATGCCCTGGTGACGAACGGTTGGGCATGGGCGGTTCTCTGGCGCCATTTTTCCTGTTGGCGCTATGCGCTAAGCCTTTGTTTTTAGAGGGGTGGCAGGTTGCTAGCAAATTTTTTGAAAAAAGCCCTCAAGCAACCTGCCATACCGACGATAACTATTACGAAGGTTCTCTAGGCCACACCCGGCGGATGCCAGGGCCGGAAGCCGTAGTACCCAACCAACGAGGATTTCGTCATGGCTTTAACTGTAAACACTAACACTACTTCGCTGGGTGTTCAGAAAAACCTCAACCGCGCAACCGACGCCCTGTCGACTTCCATGCAGCGCCTGTCTTCCGGCCTGAAAATCAACAGCGCCAAAGACGACGCCGCTGGCCTGCAGATCGCTACCCGCATGAGCTCCCAGATCCGTGGTGGCAACCAGGCGATCCAGAACGCCAACGACGGTATCTCCGTTGCCCAGACCGCTGAAGGCGCTCTGCAGGCTTCCACCGACATCCTGCAGCGTATGCGTGAACTGGCTGTTAAAGCCCGTAACGGTACCAACGCCACTGCTGACCAGACCGCTACCAACGCCGAATTCGCTCAGATGTCTGACGAACTGACCCGTATCTCGGCTTCCACCAACCTGAACGGCAAGAACCTGCTGGACGGCAGCGCTGGCACCATGTCCCTGCAAGTCGGTGCGAACACCGGTTCGGCCAACCGTATCGACCTGGTACTGAGCTCCAAGTTCGACGCCGTCAGCCTGTCGGTTGGCAGCGGTACCGTGGTACTGACCGGTGCTACTTCGGCCACCCTGTCGGCCAACATCGACAACGCGATTACTGCAATCGATGCCGCTCTGGCGACCATCAACAGCACTCGCGCCAGCCTCGGTGCTTCGCAGAACCGTCTGACCAGCACCATCGCCAACCTGCAGAACATCGTGGAAAACACCACTGCTGCACAAGGTCGCGTACAAGATACCGACTTCGCCGCAGAAACTGCTAACCTGACCAAGCAGCAGACCCTGCAACAGGCTTCCACCTCTGTTCTGGCTCAGGCTAACCAACTGCCTTCCGCTGTACTGAAGCTGCTTCAGTAATCTCGGAATGGGTTTTGGCGGGGGGTGTGCTTGTCACACTCTCTCGCCTTTTTACGTTGAGAGGTGTTGAAGATGGACATGAGTGTAAAACTTAATCTGTCTTACCCAGCGATTCTACCGGCCAGTTCCAACAGCTCCACTGTGGCCGATAAGCCGGCTGCGGCGCCTCAGGCGGATACGGTGCAGGCTGCTCCGGACACCGACGCCACCAACAAGGATGCGGACTCCTCCGAAAGGCTCAAGCGGGCTGTTCAGGACATCGAAAAGTTCGTGCAGTCGATCAAGCGCAACCTGGAGTTCTCGATTGACGAGCATTCCGGGAAAGTCATCGTCAAGGTCATCGCCAGCGATACGGGTGAAGTGGTCAGGCAGATTCCTACCGCCGAGGCCATGAGGTTGGCTGACAGCCTGAGTTCGGCGAGCAGTGTTCTGTTCGATGGAAAAGTCTGACAACTGGCATGAATAGTGCGAGCTGGATCTTTGGCCGCTGGTAAGGGTCAAAAGACCGGCAGCAACCGACGGGAGAGGCACATGGCAAGTCCAATTTTACCGGGAACGGGCCTAGGCTCGGGTCTGGATATCAGTTCCATCGTGACTGCGCTGGTGAACGCCGACAAATCGGCCAAGCAGACGCAGATCGATACCGCAACAAAAAGCAACACCCTGAAAATTTCCGGTGTCGCGTCACTCAAGAGCGCCCTGTCGGCGTTCCAGACGACCCTCAACAATCTCGGCGCGTCCACCAGCACGGCTTTCGCCGGCTACTCGGCGACCTCCGGTACCCCGGCGACCCTGACCGCCACTTCCGACAACACGGCCGTTTCCGGTGTCTACAATGTTGTCGTGAACAATCTCGCCACCGGCTCGAAAGTGGCCAGTGCCTCCTTCGCCGGCGGTCCGAGCAGTGCCATTCCGAGTGGGACCCTGACCATCACTCAAAATGGCACTCCCTACAACGTCACCATCCCTGCCAATGCCACCTTGCAGAGCACCCGGGACGCTATCAACCTGGCGCAGGACGTCAATGGCTTCTCGGCCAACATCGTCACCGACAGTACCGGTGCGTCGCGCCTGGTCATCAGTTCGACGAAGACCGGTTCGGGTTCTGACATCAAGGTCAGCGGTATCTCGGGCCTGGAAATCGATGGCACCCAGGTGATGGGTTCCGGTGCTTCCGATTCGGGTGCCGTTACCGCCCTTGCCAAGGATGCCTCGCTGAGCATCGACGGTCTGGCGGTGACCAGCAAGAGCAACACCGTTACCGGTGCGATCAGTGGCCTGACCCTGAACCTGGTGGCGGGCGGTGGCGCCACTTCGACCGTCACCGTGGCAACCAACAAGGATGGCCTGCAGAAGTCGGTCCAGTCGTTCGTCGATGCCTACAACACCCTGATGAGCACCATCAACTCCCTGTCCAAGGCGACGGCGGACGCTGATGGCAACCTGACCGTAGCGGCGGCCTTCACCGGCGACTCCATGCCGCGCGCGCTGATCGCCGATCTCCGTGGGCAGCTGACTGCTCCAGGTAGCGGGCCGTTGTCGGTGCTGTCGCAGTTGGGCGTGCTGACGGTTGCCGGCAACGATGCTTCCAACTCCGGTCAACTGTCCCTGGATACCACCGCCTTCAACAAGGCCATGGGCACCAGTGGCATGAGTGGCCAGGTGCAGCAGCTGTTCAACGGCAGCGGTTCGAGCGACGGCCTCATCGCGCGCCTGAACAAGGCGATGACGCCGTACCTGCAGACCGGTGGTCTGCTCGATCAGCGCAGTACCAGTCTGAAGAACCAGAGCAAACTGCTCCAGGATCAGCAGACGGCCCTGAACCTGCGGGTCACCAACATGACCAAGACCCTGACGGCCAAGTACAATGCCATGGACCTCGTGGTTGGTCAGTTGAAGGCGACGGCCAGCAGTATCACCTCGTTCTTCACCTCGTTGAACGCGCAGCAATCCGCCAAGTAATTTGGGTGGACGCCAAAAACCCGGCTACGCTGAATGGCGCGCCGGGTTTTTGCCTTTCGGGTTAAAGTTTTTTGACTCGAAGGCGATACACTGATCATACGAACTTTTAGAGTGGCAGCGAGGTACGACATGAACCCGATGTTAGCCCTTCGGCAGTATCAGAAAGTGGGGGCCCAGGCACAGACCTCCGAGGCCAGTCCTCACCGTCTGGTGCAAATGCTGATGGAAGGTGGCCTGGATCGCATTGCTCAGGCCAAGGGGGCGATCGAGCGCAAGGATATCGCCGCCAAGGGCGTGGCGATCAGCAAGGCTGTCGGTATCATCGGTGGCCTGCGTGAGGGGCTGGATCTGGAGAAGCAGGCCGAAGCCCTGGGTGACCTGGACAGCCTCTATATCTACATGATGAAGCGTCTGGCCGAGGCCAACATCAAGTCCGATCCGAAGATCCTCGATGAAGTCGCAGGCCTGCTCAGCACGGTCAAAGAGGGATGGGACGCCATTGGCGAGCCTGCCACACAGTTCTAAGGAGTACAGCGTCATGAGCCTCGTACTGCAGCGTATCCAGGAAACCCGCGAAGCCTTGGTGAAGGCCCTGGCCGATCGTGACTGGGGGAGCATCGCCGAACTGGACCTCGCGTGCCGTGCCTGCATGGAGGATGTGCTCAACGAGGCGTCGGTCGACGAGGATGCCTTGCGTAATAGCCTGGAGGAACTGTTGCACGTCTATCGACAGTTGCTGGAGACGGCGATGGCGGAACGGCAGGCGATAGTCGACGAGATGCAGCACCTGCAGCAGGCGCAGAACGCGGCGAAGGTTTACCATTTGTTCGGTTGACACAGGGTTAATCGAAACGTATTGCGCCATAAATTTGACTACGCACGATTTTTTGACTTAACTAGTGCTGTTTTTCCGATTTCAGTCGTCTTTGAAGGTGATAGCCCACCTCGGGCGTCAAGTGTTGCCCATCCATCCCGGGCATCGAGTTGACTAGGGAAGTTGCTATTGCATGTGGCGTGAAACCAAAATTCTGCTGATCGATGACGATAGCGTTCGCCGCCGGGATTTGGCGGTGATTCTAAATTTTCTCGGCGAAGACAACCTGTCCTGCGGCAGCAATGACTGGCAGCAGGCGGCCGAGTCCCTGGCGTCCAGCCGCGAGGTGTTGTGCGTCCTGATCGGGACTGTCAACGCGAGCGCGGGGCTATCGGGCTTGCTTAAGACACTCGGAACCTGGGATGAGTTCCTTCCTGTTCTGCTTTTGGGTGAAAATAGTTCTGCCGAGCTGCCCGAAGACCTGCGCCGCCGGGTGCTTTCCAGCCTTGAACTGCCGCCCAGCTACAGCAAGCTGCTCGATTCCCTGCACCGTGCCCAGGTCTATCGCGAGATGTATGACCAGGCCCGCGAGCGTGGTCGCCAGCGCGAACCGAACCTGTTCCGCAGTCTGGTCGGTACCAGCCGTGCGATTCAGCACGTGCGGCAGATGATGCAGCAGGTGGCCGATACCGATGCCAGCGTGCTGATCCTCGGTGAGTCCGGTACTGGCAAGGAAGTCGTGGCGCGCAACCTGCACTACCATTCCAAGCGGCGCGACGCGCCCTTCGTTCCGGTCAACTGCGGGGCGATTCCGGCCGAGTTGCTGGAAAGCGAGCTGTTCGGTCATGAGAAGGGCGCCTTCACTGGCGCCATCACCAGCCGGGCCGGGCGCTTCGAGCTGGCAAACGGCGGTACGCTGTTCCTCGACGAAATCGGCGACATGCCGCTGCCGATGCAGGTCAAGCTGCTGCGCGTGCTGCAGGAGCGTACCTTCGAGCGCGTGGGCAGCAACAAGACCCAGAGCATCGATGTGCGGATCATCGCGGCGACCCACAAGAACCTCGAAAGCATGATCGAGGTGGGTAGTTTCCGTGAGGACCTCTACTACCGCCTGAACGTTTTCCCGATCGAGATGGCGCCGCTGCGCGAGCGGGTCGAGGATATCCCGCTGCTGATGAACGAGCTGATCTCGCGCATGGAGCACGAGAAGCGCGGTTCGATCCGCTTCAACTCGGCCGCGATCATGTCGCTGTGCCGTCATGGCTGGCCGGGCAACGTCCGCGAGCTGGCCAACCTGGTGGAGCGCATGGCGATCATGCATCCCTATGGGGTGATCGGCGTGGCTGAACTGCCGAAGAAATTCCGCTACGTCGATGACGAAGACGAGCAGATGGTCGACAGCCTGCGCAGCGACCTCGAGGAGCGCGTGGCGATCAACGGCCATACGCCGGACTTCAGCACCTCGGCGATGCTGCCGCCCGAAGGCCTGGACCTCAAGGACTACCTGGGTGGCCTGGAGCAGGGGTTGATCCAGCAGGCCCTGGACGATGCCAATGGTATCGTCGCCCGGGCCGCCGAGCGTCTGCGTATTCGGCGTACCACCCTGGTGGAGAAGATGCGCAAGTACGGCATGAGCCGCCGTGAAGGTGATGAACAGGCGGATGATTGACGCCTGTTTTTCAAGTTACTGAAAATTGGGCGGTTTTTTTTAGGCACGGGTATTGCTAAGTCTCCCGCAACCTTCCGTTTAAATGACGGTCAGTCAAGCGAGAGATGACGATGCCCCAAGCCGCCCAGATGCCTCCTGTCCCCGATGTCGCGGGGCAACCTTCCGTAGAGCAGGCAAGCCGGCTGGGCCTTGAGCAGGCGTTTGCGCTGTTCAACCAGATGTCTACGCAACTCACCGATTCCTACAGCATGCTCGAGGCGCGGGTCACCGAACTCAAGGGTGAACTGGCCGTGGTCAGCGCCCAGCGTATGGCTGAGCTGGCGGAAAAGGAGCGCTTGGCCAACCGTCTGCAGAACCTTCTGGACCTGCTGCCCGGTGGCGTCATCGTCATCGATTCCCATGGTTTCGTCTGCGAGGCCAATCCGGCGGCCCGCGATTTGCTTGGCGAGCCGCTGGAAGGCGAGCTGTGGCGCCAGGTGATCGCCCGCTGCTTCGCGCCGCGCGAGGACGACGGTCATGAGATCTCGCTCAAGGATGGTCGCCGCCTGTCGATCGCCACGCGGTCGCTGGAAGGCGAGCCGGGGCAGTTGGTGCTGCTCAATGACCTGACTGAAACCCGTCGTCTCCAGGATCAACTGGCTCGTCACGAGCGTCTGTCTTCCCTCGGGCGGATGGTCGCCTCCCTGGCTCACCAGATTCGCACGCCGCTGTCGGCGGCGTTGCTGTACGCCAGCCATCTCAATGAACAGGCCTTGCCGGTGGAAACCCAGCAGCGTTTCGCCGGGCGTCTGAAGGAGCGCCTGCATGAGCTTGAGCATCAGGTGCGCGACATGCTGGTGTTCGCCCGCGGTGAACTGCCGCTGACCGACCGTCTGACGCCCGCGACCTTGCTGCAGACCCTGCAGGCGGCGGCGCAGACCCATGTGCAGGGTGTGGCGATCCGTTGGCAGTGCGACAGTCACGACGGCGAGTTGCTGTGCAATCGCGACACCCTGGTCGGCGCACTGCTCAACCTGATCGAAAACGCCATGCAGGCCAGTGGTGCCGATGTGCGCCTCAAGGTGCACCTGTACAGCCGGGGCAATACCCTGCGCCTGAGCATCAGCGACAACGGCAGCGGGATCGAGCCGCAGGTGCTGGCGCGCCTCGGCGAACCTTTCTTCACCACCAAGACCACCGGTACCGGCCTCGGCCTGGCGGTGGTCAAGGCTGTCGCCCGGGCGCACCAGGGCGACATGCAATTACGTTCACGTCCGGGGCGTGGCACCTGCGCGATGTTGTGCCTGCCGCTGATTCCCGGCGCCACGGAGGCATAGTGATGGCGGCACGGATCAGGGTTCTGTTGGTCGAGGATGATCGGGCGCTGCGCGAGGCGCTGGCGGACACCTTGCTGCTGGCCGGGCATGACTTTCGCGCGGTGGCCTGCGCCGAGGAGGCGTTGCAGGCCGTGGCGCAGGAGTCGTTCAGCCTGGTGGTCAGCGACGTGAACATGCCGGGCATGGATGGGCACCAGTTGCTCGGCCTGCTGCGGGCCCGCCAGCCATTGCTGCCGGTGCTGCTGATGACGGCTCATGGTGCGGTCGAACGCGCCGTGGAAGCGATGCGTCAGGGCGCCGCCGACTATCTGGTCAAGCCGTTCGAGCCCAGGGCGCTGCTGGAGTTGGTGGAGCGTCATGCGCTGGGGTTGTCCGGTACGGCGGAGAGCGAGGGTCCGGTCGCCGCCGAGCCGGCCAGTGCGCAGTTGCTGGAGCTGGCTGCGCGGGTGGCCCGCAGCGATTCGACGGTGCTGATTTCCGGCGAGTCGGGGACCGGCAAGGAAGTGCTGGCGCGTTTCATCCACCAGCAATCCCAGCGGGCGGGGCAACCGTTTGTCGCGATCAACTGCGCGGCCATCCCGGACAACATGCTCGAAGCTACGCTGTTTGGTCATGAGAAGGGTTCCTTTACCGGCGCGATCGCGGCCCAGGCGGGCAAGTTCGAACAGGCCGACGGTGGCACCCTCCTGCTCGACGAGATTTCCGAGATGCCCCTGGGGTTGCAGGCCAAGCTGCTGAGGGTGTTGCAGGAGCGTGAGGTCGAGCGGGTCGGTGCACGCAAGCCGATTGCCCTAGATATCCGGGTGGTGGCCACCACCAACCGTGATCTGGCGGCCGAGGTGGCGGCAGGGCGGTTCCGCGAGGATCTCTATTACCGTCTGTCGGTTTTTCCGTTGGCCTGGCGTCCACTGCGCGAGCGGACTGCCGATATCCTGCCATTGGCCGAGCGCCTGTTGGCCAAGCACAGCGCGAAAATGAAACATGCCGCCGTCAGATTGTCGCCTGGGGCCCAGGCCTGTCTGGTTGGCTATGCCTGGCCGGGCAATGTTCGCGAACTCGACAATGCGATCCAGCGAGCGTTGATTCTGCAACAGGGCGGTGTGATCCAGGCCGAGGACTTCTGCCTGGCCGGGCCGATCGGCTGTGCGCCATTGCCGACGGCGCGGGCACCATCGGTAGAGGTGGACGCCAGCGAAATGGCGGTGGCGGAATCCGCCGGGGCGCTGGGCGACGACCTGCGTCGACGCGAGTTCCAGATGATCATCGACACCCTGCGCGCCGAGCGCGGGCGTCGCAAGGAGGCGGCCGAGCGGCTGGGTATCAGTCCGCGTACGCTGCGCTACAAATTGGCGCAGATGCGCGATGCCGGCATGGATGTGGAAGCCTATCTGTTCGCCACTTGAGTCGCTTCACCCGTTATACGGTCGTGTATCGGTTTTTATTCGGAGGCGATAAGGAGATGGCACCCTTGTTGCTAACACCTCCACTAACCGCTGCACGAGTGTCAAAAAATTGCAGGTTGCCGGAGAGAGTAGTTCATGAGCCAGGGTATTGAATTTAATCGGTTGATGTTGGACATGCGCGCCATGCAAATGGATGCCATGGCTCAGCCGAAGTCGGCTGTGGCCGCGCCAGAAGTCGCCGGCAGCAGCTTTGCCGATCTGCTCGGCCAGGCCGTCAACAAGGTCAACGATACCCAGCAGGCTTCGAGCCAGTTGGCCAATGCCTTCGAAATCGGCAAGAGCGGCGTCGACCTGACGGACGTGATGATTGCCTCGCAAAAGGCCAGCGTCTCGTTCCAGGCCCTGACCCAGGTCCGCAACAAGCTGGTGCAGGCGTATCAAGACATCATGCAGATGCCGGTTTAAGGGCGAGATTGAGTCATGGCAGAAGCAGTCGCCGATAACGTACCGGCCAAGGCCGGCGCGACAGAGAGCAAGCCGCTGTTCGGTTTGTCCTTTCTGGAAAACCTTTCCGAGATGACCATGCTGCGTCAGGTCGGCCTGATGGTCGGCCTGGCTGCCAGCGTGGCGATTGGTTTTGCCGTGGTGTTGTGGTCCCAGCAACCTGACTATCGGCCGCTTTACGGCAGCCTGGCCGGGATGGATGCCAAGCAGGTCACCGAAACCCTGGCGGCGGCGGACATCCCCTACACCGTTGAACCTAATTCCGGCGCGCTGCTGGTCAAGGCCGAGGACGTGTCCCGCGCCCGCCTGAAGCTGGCGGCCGCCGGTGTCACGCCGACCGATGGCACTATCGGCTTCGAAATCCTCGACAAGGACCAGGGGCTGGGGACCAGCCAGTTCATGGAGGCGACCCGTTACCGGCGCGGCCTCGAAGGCGAACTGGCGCGGACCATCTCCAGCCTGAACAACGTCAAGGCGGCCCGTGTGCACCTGGCGATTCCGAAGAGCTCGGTGTTCGTCCGTGACGAACGCAAGCCAAGCGCCTCGGTACTGGTCGAGTTGTACCCTGGCCGTTCCCTGGAGCCGGGCCAGGTGGTGGCGATCATCAACCTGGTGGCAACCAGCGTCCCCGAACTGAACAAGTCGCAGATCACCGTGGTCGACCAGAAGGGCAACCTGCTCTCCGACCAGGTACAGAACTCCGAACTGACCATGGCCGGCAAGCAGTTCGACTACAGCCGTCGCATGGAAAGCATGCTGACCCAGCGGGTGCACAACATCCTGCAACCGATCCTCGGCAACGATCGCTACAAGGCCGAGGTGTCGGCTGATGTCGATTTCAGCGCGGTCGAGTCGACTTCCGAGCAGTTCAACCCGGACCAGCCGGCGCTGCGCAGCGAACAGTCGACCAGCGAACAGCGCACCGCCAGCAACGGCCCGCAGGGCGTGCCCGGTGCCTTGAGCAACCAGCCGCCGGCACCGGCCTCGGCACCGCAGACCACCGGTGGCGCCACCGCCTCGGCCGGCGCGGTGCAGCCTGGCCAGCCACTGCTCGATGCCAACGGGCAGCAGATCATGGACCCGGCCACGGGCCAGCCGATGCTGGCGCCGTATCCGTCGGACAAGCGTCAACAATCCACCAAGAACTTCGAGCTGGATCGTTCCATCAGCCATACCAAGCAGCAGCAGGGTCGTCTGACCCGTCTGTCGGTGGCGGTGGTGGTCGACGACCAGGTCAAGGTCAACCCGGCCAACGGCGAAACCACCCGCAATCCGTGGAGCGCCGACGAATTGGCGCGCTTCACCCGCCTGGTGCAGGATGCCGTCGGTTTCGACGCCAGCCGCGGCGACAGCGTGAGTGTGATCAACGTGCCGTTCTCCGCCGAGCGCGGGGAAGTGATCGCCGATATTCCGTTCTACTCGCAACCCTGGTTCTGGGATGTGGTCAAACAGGTGCTGGGCGTGCTGTTTATCCTGGTCCTGGTGTTCGGTGTGCTGCGTCCGGTGCTGAACAACATCACCAATGGTGGCAAGAGCAAGCAACTGGCCGGTCTCGGCGACGTCGAGCTCGGTGGCATGGGCGGCCTGGATGGCGAGCTGGCCAACGACCGCGTGAGCCTCGGCGGTCCTCAGAGCATCCTGCTGCCAAGCCCGAGCGAAGGTTATGACGCGCAGTTGAACGCCATCAAGAGTCTGGTAGCCGAAGATCCGGGCCGTGTGGCACAGGTCGTCAAAGAGTGGATTAACGCCGATGAGTAATAACGCCGCCGTCACCCAGAAGTTGACCCGGGTCGATAAAGCCGCGATTTTGCTGCTGTCGCTGGGGTCGGCCGATGCTGCACAGGTATTGCGTCACATGGGGCCCAAGGAGGTCCAGCGTGTCGGCGTGGCCATGGCGCAGATGCGCAACGTGCATCGCGAGCAGGTCGAGCAGGTCATGAGCGAGTTCGTCGACATCGTCGGCGACCAGACCAGCCTGGGCGTCGGTTCCGACGACTACGTGCGCAAGATGCTGACCCAGGCCCTGGGTGAGGACAAGGCCAACGGCCTGATCGACCGCATCCTGCTCGGTGGCAACACCAGCGGCCTGGACAGCCTCAAGTGGATGGAGCCGCGCGCCGTGGCCGACGTCATTCGCTACGAGCACCCACAGATCCAGGCGATCGTGGTGGCCTACCTCGACCCGGACCAGGCCGGCGAAGTGTTGAACAACTTCGACCACAAGGTGCGTCTGGACATCATCCTGCGGGTTTCCTCGCTGAACACCGTGCAGCCGGCGGCCCTGAAGGAACTCAACCAGATCCTCGAGAAACAGTTCTCCGGCAACTCCAACGCGGCCCGTACCACCCTGGGCGGTATCAAGCGTGCCGCGGACATCATGAACTTCCTCGACAGCTCGATCGAAGGCCAGCTCATGGATTCGATCCGCGAAGTGGACGAGGATCTGTCGACCCAGATCGAAGACCTCATGTTCGTCTTCAACAACCTGTCCGACGTCGACGACCGCGGCATCCAGGCGCTGCTGCGCGAGGTCTCCTCGGACGTGCTGGTGCTGGCGCTCAAGGGCTCCGACGAGAACGTCAAGGAAAAGATCTTCAAGAACATGTCCAAGCGTGCGGCGGAACTGCTGCGCGACGACCTCGAGGCCAAGGGCCCGGTCCGCGTCAGCGACGTGGAAACCGCGCAGAAGGAAATCCTCACCATCGCCCGCCGTATGGCCGAAGCCGGAGAAATCGTGCTCGGCGGCAAGGGCGGCGAAGAGATGATCTAAGGATCAAGCCATGACTGATCCAACCGATCTGATCCGCGCGCGAGACGTCAGCGGCTTCGACCTGTGGTCGCTGCCCAGTTTCGACCCGCATGTCGAAGAGCCCGAGCCGGAACCTGAGGAAGAGCCGCAGGCCGAGATCGAGGAGGTGCCGCTGGAGGAAGTCCAGCCGCTGACCCTCGAGGAACTCGAGACCATTCGCCAGGAAGCCTACAACGAAGGCTTCGCGGTGGGTGAGCGTGAAGGCTTTCACAGCACCCAGATCAAGGTCCGCCAGGAGGCCGAGGTGGCCCTGGGCGTCAAGCTGGCCAACCTCGAGCGGCTGATGAGTAACCTGTTCCAGCCCATCGCCGAGCAGGATCAGCAGATCGAGAAAGCCCTGGTGGGGCTGGTCGGGCATATCACCCGGCAGGTCATCCAGCGCGAACTCAAGAGCGATTCCAGCCAGATCGAGCATGTGCTGCGCGAAGCGCTGAAACTGTTGCCGCTGGAAGTCGACAACGTGCGGCTGTACATCAATCCGCAGGACTTCGAGCAGGTCAAGGCCTTGCGCGAACGTCACGAGGCGTCCTGGCGCATCGTCGAGGATGAGGCGCTGCTGCCGGGCGGTTGCCGGGTCGAGACCGAGCATAGCCGGATCGATGCCAGCGTCGAAACGCGGATCGAACAGGCGATCGCGCAACTGTTCGATCAGATGCACGAACAGTCGCTGCATCCGGCCCAGCCTGACCTCGAGGTCGACCTGGGTGAATTCCACGTGCCGCTCGGCACTCCGGAACCCGCCGATGCGTCTTGAACGGACCAGCTTCGGCAAGCGCTTGAGCACTTACGCCGATGCGATCAACCTGCCGGGGCAACCGATTCTCGAAGGGCGCCTGTTGCGCATGGTCGGCCTCACCCTCGAAGCCGAGGGCTTGCGCGCGGCCATGGGTGCGCGCTGCGTGGTCATCAACGACGACAGCTACCATCCGGTGCAGGTCGAAGCCGAGGTCATGGGCTTTTCCGGCAACAAGGTATTCCTGATGCCGGTGGGCAGCGTCGCCGGTATCGCGCCGGGGGCCCGGGTCGTGCCGCTGGCCGATACCGGCCGCCTGCCGATGGGCATGGGCATGCTCGGGCGGGTCCTGGACGGTGCCGGGCGGGCGCTGGACGGCAAGGGCGGGATGAAGGCCGAGGACTGGGTGCCGCTGGACGGCCCGACCATCAACCCGCTCAATCGTGACCCCATCCACCAGCCGCTGGACGTGGGCATTCGTTGCATCAACGGACTATTGACGGTGGGTCGTGGCCAGCGTCTCGGGCTGTTCGCCGGTACCGGCGTCGGCAAGAGTGTGCTGCTGGGCATGATGACCCGCTTCACCGAGGCCGACATCATTGTGGTGGGGCTGATCGGCGAGCGGGGTCGCGAGGTGAAGGAGTTCATCGAGCACATCCTCGGTGAGGAAGGCCTCAAGCGTTCGGTGGTGGTCGCGTCCCCTGCCGACGATGCGCCACTGATGCGCCTGCGTGCGGCGATGTACTGCACGCGGATCGCCGAGTATTTCCGCGACAAGGGCAGGAATGTCCTGCTGCTGATGGATTCGCTGACGCGTTTCGCCCAGGCCCAGCGGGAAATCGCCCTGGCCATCGGCGAGCCGCCGGCGACCAAGGGTTATCCGCCTTCGGTGTTCGCCAAGTTGCCGAAACTGGTGGAGCGGGCCGGTAATGCCGAGGCGGGTGGCGGTTCGATCACCGCGTTTTACACCGTGCTGTCGGAAGGCGACGACCAGCAGGACCCGATCGCCGACTCGGCGCGGGGTGTGCTCGACGGGCATATCGTGCTGTCGCGGCGTCTGGCCGAAGAGGGGCATTATCCGGCCATCGACATCGAGGCCTCCATCAGCCGGGTGATGCCGGCGGTGGTCAGTCCCGAACACATGAAGCGTGCGCAATACTTCAAGCAGCTCTGGTCGCGTTATCAACAGGCCCGCGACCTGATCAGCGTCGGTGCCTATGTGGCCGGCGGTGACCGCGAGACCGACACGGCGATCTCGCTGCAGCCGTCGATGGTCCAGTACCTGCGCCAGGGCCTCAACGACAACGTCAGCCTCGGCGAGAGCGACGCACACCTGTCGACGATCTTCGCCCCGGCGCCGGGCGGCTGATCCGGTCATGGCCCGGAGTCGTGCCGCGCGCCTGGCGCCGGTGGTGGAGATGGCCGAGAGCAAGGAGCGCACGGCTGCCCAGCGCCTGGGGTATTTCCAGGGGCAGGTGCAACTGGCGCAGAACAAGCTGGCTGACCTCGAGGGATTTCGCCTGCAGTATCAGGAGCAGTGGATCGAGCGTGGCCGGCACGGTGTGTCCAGCCAGTGGCTGCTGGGCTACCAGCAGTTTCTCAGCCAGCTGGACACCGCGGTGGCCCAGCAGCGCCAGAGCCTGGCCTGGCATCAGAACAACCTCGACAAGGGCCGGGTGACCTGGCAGGAAGCCTATGCCCGTGTCGAAGGCCTGCGCAAGCTGGTCCAGCGTTATATCGAAGAGGCGCGGATGCTGGAGGACAAGCGCGAGCAGAAACTGCTGGACGAACTGTCCCAGCGCCTGCCGCGCCATGACGCCTACTGAGCGTGAGGCACCCTGAACCCCACATTCCAGGCGGGGTCGCAGGTCAACCGCAGGTATTTTGACGGTCTTGGTTGCCCTGCCGTCAGCGGGGTGCTAAACCTTGTACACATTGCCACTGACAAGGAAGCTGGATCATGGCTGTAGAGTCTGCAGTAAGTGACAACGGCAGGAAATTGACGATCTCCATCAAGGGGCGCTTCGATTTCGGCAAGCATCAGGAATTTCGCGATTCCTACGAGCGGGTGGACACCAAACCCGACTCGGTGGTCGTCGATCTGAAGGATGCCACCTACCTCGACAGTTCGGCCCTGGGGATGCTGCTCCTGTTGCGTGATCATGCGGGCGGCGACAGCGCCGATATCCGTGTGATCAACAGCAACTCGGACGTGCGCAAGATCCTCGCCATCTCCAATTTCGACAAGCTCTTCGACATCGCCTGACGATCATGCAGTCCGACGAGGAGCCGCTGACGGTACTGATTGCCGAGGATGGTGCGGCGGACCGGTTGTTGCTGTCGAACATCGTGCGACGTCAGGGGCATACGGTGCTCACCGCCAGCGATGGCGCCGAGGCCGTCGAGGTGTTCCAGGCGCAGCGGCCGCAACTGGTGCTGATGGACGCCCTGATGCCGGTGATGGATGGCTTCGAGGCCGCGCGTCGGATCAAGCGGCTGGCCGGCGAGTCGCTGGTGCCGATCATCTTTCTCACCTCCCTGACCGAAAGCAGCGCACTGGCTCGTTGTCTGGAGGCGGGCGGTGACGACTTTCTGGCAAAACCCTACAACCAGATCATCCTGGCCGCCAAGATCAAGGCAATGGACCGCCTGCGCCGGCTGCAGGCGACCGTGTTGCAGCAGCGCGACCTGATCGCCCGGCACCATGACTACCTGCTCAACGAGCAGCGGGTCGCCAAGGCGGTGTTCGACAAGGTCGCCCACTCCGGCTGCCTGCGGGCGCCGAATATCCGTTACCTGCAATCGCCCTACGCGTTGTTCAATGGCGACCTGTTGCTGGCGGCCTACACGCCGGGTGGCGACATGCACGTCCTGCTCGGCGATTTCACCGGCCATGGCCTGCCGGCCGCCGTCGGCGCGATGCCGCTGGCGGAAGTCTTCTATGGCATGACCGCCAAGGGTTATGGGCCGGCGGAAACCCTGCGGGAGATGAACGCCAAGCTCAAGCGCATCCTGCCGGTGGACATGTTCTGCTGCGCCACCTTTCTGCGCCTGAGCCCGCAGCGACGGGCGGTCGAAGTGTGGAACGGCGGCATGCCCGACGGCTATCTGCACGATGTCGCCTCGGGCGAACGGCGCCCGCTGGAGGCCCGACACCTGCCGCTGGGGGTGCTGGGGGCCAAGGCCTTCGACGACCGCACCGAGGTTTATCCCATGGCCCGGGGGGACCGGATCATCCTGCTGTCGGACGGTGTCATCGATACCTGCAACGGCGATGAGCAATTGTTCGGTGTGGAGCGCCTGCACCAGGTATTCGAGCGCAACCGGGATCCGGATCGGCTGTTCGAGGAGGTGCAGGAGGCGCTCAGGCAGTTCGGTGGCGTGGCCCGCGACGATATCAGCCTGGTCGAAATCGGCCTGCCCGAGATCGGCGTGCAGTTGCCGACGGCGGTGGTCTATTCCGACAGCGGCGAGTCCTGTCCGCTGGACTGGTCGGTCAACTTCGAGTTCCGCGCCGCGACGCTGCGGCGCTTCAACCCATTACCCTATCTGTTGCAACTGCTGATGGAGGTGCATGGCCTGCGTGCCCTCAGCGGTGCGTTGTACAGCGTGCTCGCCGAGCTGTATTCCAATGCCCTGGAGCATGGTGTGCTGGGCCTGGACTCCAACCTCAAGCGCGATGTGCGCGGCTTTGCGCAATACTATGAACAGCGCAACCAGCGTCTGCTCGACCTGAGCGAGGGGTTTGTCCGCGTCAGTCTGCGGGTGAGTCCGGAGGGAGCGGGTGGACGACTGTCCATCGAGGTCGAGGACAGTGGTGCCGGTTTCGACTTCGAACGGGTCATGGAGCGCCCGCCGGAGGTTGAACGGTTGTCGGGGCGTGGGGTTGGGCTGGTCCGGCAACTGGGCCACAGCGCCCGCTGGTCGAAGGGTGGCCGGTGTGCCCACGTGGAGTTTTCGTGGGGGCCTCAGGCATAATTCACGGGTGTTGATCAGGGAGCGAATCAGTGAGCGTCAATCAGGAAGAACACCTCGACTACGATGTGCTCAGCGCATTGCAGGAAGTCATGGAGGACGAGTATCCGGTGCTGCTGGACACCTTCCTTGACGATTCGGAAAAGCGCCTGGGCCAGTTGCATCAGGCTGACAACCCGACCGAGCTGGGCCTGGTTGCCCACAGTTTCAAGGGCAGCAGCAGCAATATGGGCGCGTTCCATCTGGCCGACCTTTGCCGGCAGTTGGAAGAGCAGGCGGCGCAGCTGCCGTTGCCGGAGGTCGAAGCTCTGCTCGGGCAGATCGATCGCGAGTACGAGCAGGTGCGTTACTTGTATGCGCGCGAGCGCGAGCGATTCCCGGTCAAACAGTAGTTCGCGCGGTTGCCGGGTAAGCTGGCCCGAACCTTGCTTGCACTCACTGCATCGAATTCACGATCCCTGTGCAGCGGAGACTGTGTTATGCCCCTCGCTCCCAATCCTTTTCTCCAGGCCAACGCTGCGGCCAAGTCCAAGGTGGACCTCGCGAGCAGCCAGCCGACTCCGGCTGCGCAGCCCAAGGACAACGGGTCCAGCTTTGCCCAGGTCTACAAGGACACCCAGAGCAAACCGGCCAAAGTAGCCGATAGCGTGGTCAAGTCGACTCGGGACAGCAGTGCCGCGGTACCGGCAAAAAAGGACGCGATCGCCAGCAAGCAGGACGATGCGGCAAAGCCGGCGGTTGCCGATAGCGGCAATTCCTTGCCTGCCAGCAAGACCGATGACAAGACCGCCACCGGCAGCGATACCGCTCAGGCTGGCAGTGATGACCAGGCGAGCACCGACGACAGCGGCAAGGACACCAGTGGCAGCGCTGCGGTGGCGGATGCCGCTCCGGTGGATCCGGTTGTCGATCCGGCGTTGATCCAGGCCGTCGTCACGCCGCCGGCTGCTCAAACGCCGCCCGCGCCGGTGCAGCCTCAACCGGTGGTGGAGGCGCCGCTGGCGGCGGCTGTGACCGCAGCGCCGGCGCAGGCTGCCACGACACCGTCGAGCATCGACGACTTCGACCCGAACGCCGATCCGTTGGACAACCTGCCGGTCGTGCGCCTGGCGATGGAGCAGAGCGGTCACGTGTCGGCCGCCAGCCAATCGACCACCCCCAAGACCGCCGGCAACGGCGACCAGGATCCGACCCAGGCGCAGAACCTGGCCGGTAACCTGGGTATGCTGGTGGATCAGAAAACCGACACCGGTACCACCGAACAGGGCGGCGAGAAGTCCTTCAAGGGCCTGATCGAAGATGGCCTGAAGGATCTGAAAAGCGCTTCCAGCGACACCCGTGTCGATGATTTCGCCAATCGCCTGGCGGCCTTGACCCAGGCAGCGGTACCCAAGACCGCCAATGCCCTGCCGGTCAACCAGCCATTGGCCATGCACCAGAGCGGCTGGACCGAGGAAGTGGTCAACCGGGTCATGTACCTGTCGAGTGCCAACCTCAAGTCCGCTGATATCCAGCTGGAGCCGGCGGAGCTCGGGCGGCTGGACATCAAGGTCAACATGGCGGCCGATCAGACCACGCAGATCAATTTCATCAGCGGCCATGCCGGTGTTCGTGATGCGCTGGAAGGCAACCTGTTCCGTCTGCGCGAGATGCTCCAGCAGCAGGGCCTGGGCCAGACCGATGTCAGCGTGTCCGACCAGGCGCGTGGCTGGGCCGGCCAGGGGCAGGACCCGCAACAGCAGCAACAGCAGGCCCAGAAGGGCAACAACAACGGTGGCACCCGCGTTGATGGTGGCGATGATGAGCTGTCCGTCGCAGCGGTCGGTGACGCAGCGGCGGCGGCCGGCACCAGCGTCGTGGTGGGCTCCAGCGCGGTCGACTACTACGCCTGAGGCCGCGCCTTTCAGCGCCTTGTCCTTGCAGGTGCCGTACCGCCGGCTCCTGCCGGGAGCTGCACGCCTTCATGGAAGCGGTCGGGCGGGCGTCTTTGCCGCCCGGTGCCGCTCTCGTCCTTTCTTTCGCCAACTCTGGCATAACACTTGCTCCTGCCTAGCCGTGCGACTGTGAAAAACCGAATAGTGACGGATTATTGGCATGGCGAAGAGCGAAGCAGCAGCGGTAAAGGAACCAGGCGGGAAAAGCAAACTCAAGCTGATTATCGTGATCGTGGTGGCGCTGTTGCTGGCCATCGGTCTGTCCGTGGGGGCGACCTGGTATTTCATGCACAGTGCCCAGAGCAAGCCCGCACCGGAGGCGCATGCCGAGGCGGCCCCGGCCGGCAAGCAGCCGGCGATCTACGAGCCGATGGCGCCAGCCTTCGTTGCCAACTTCAAGGACGCCACCGGCCGCCAGCGCTACATGCAGGTGAGCATCACCCTGCTGGCGCGCAACCAGGCTGATCTGGATGCCCTCAAAGTGCACATGCCGGTGATCCGCAACAACCTGGTCATGCTGTTCTCCGGGCAGACCTACGAAACCCTCGCGACTCCGGTCGGTCAGGAACTGCTGCGCCAGAAGGCCACTGCCAGCGTGCAGGAAGTGGCCCAGAAAGAGGTGGGCAAGGTCGTGGTCGAACAGTTGCTCTTCACTAACTACGTACTGCAGTAGGATCACGACATGGCCGTGCAGGACCTGCTGTCCCAGGATGAGATCGATGCCCTCTTGCATGGCGTCGACGACGGTCTGGTACAGACCGAAAACGTTGCCGACCCCGGCAGCGTCAAAAGTTACGACCTGACCAGCCAGGATCGCATCGTCCGTGGACGCATGCCGACCCTGGAGATGATCAACGAGCGTTTCGCCCGCTATACCCGTATCAGCATGTTCAACATGCTGCGCCGTTCCGCCGACGTGGCGGTGGGCGGGGTACAGGTGATGAAGTTCGGCGAATACGTGCACTCGCTGTACGTGCCGACCAGTCTCAACCTGGTCAAGATCAAGCCGCTGCGCGGCACTGCGCTGTTCATCCTCGACGCCAAGCTGGTGTTCAAGCTGGTGGACAACTTCTTCGGCGGCGACGGGCGTCACGCCAAGATCGAGGGCCGCGAGTTCACCCCGACCGAACTGCGGGTGGTGCGCATGGTGCTGGAGCAGGCCTTCGTCGATCTGAAGGAAGCCTGGCAGGCGATCATGGAAGTCAACTTCGAGTACATCAACTCGGAAGTGAACCCGGCCATGGCCAACATCGTCGGCCCGAGCGAGGCGGTGGTGGTGTCCACGTTCCATATCGAACTCGACGGCGGTGGCGGCGACCTGCACGTGACCATGCCGTATTCGATGATCGAGCCAGTGCGCGAAATGCTCGACGCCGGCTTCCAGTCGGACCTCGACGACCAGGACGAGCGCTGGGTCAAGGCCCTGCGCGAAGACGTGCTGGATGTGGCCGTGCCGCTCAGTGCCACCGTGGCCCGCCGTCAGCTGCGCCTGCGGGACATCCTGCACATGCAGCCGGGGGACGTGATTCCGGTGGAGTTGCCCGAGGACATGATCATGCGCGCCAACGGCGTGCCGTCGTTCAAGGTCAAGCTCGGTTCCCACAAGGGCAACCTGGCGTTGCAAGTGATTTCGCCGATCGAGCGCCGTTGAGCGCCCGATCAGGCATGTACCGTTAACTGAATTTCTGCCCGCCGAGGATGACTCATGGCTGACGAACACGATATGAACGACCAGGCCCTGGCTGACGAATGGGCGGCCGCCCTGGAAGAGTCCGGTGAATCCGGCCAGGCCGATATCGACGCCCTGCTGGCGGCCGATGCGGCCACCGCGCCGGGCTCCAACCGCCTGCCGATGGAAGAGTTCGGCAGCATGCCGAGGAGCCAGGACCCGGTCACCCTCGATGGGCCGAACCTGGACGTGATCCTGGACATTCCGGTGTCGATTTCCATGGAAGTCGGCAGCACCGATATCAACATCCGCAACCTGCTGCAGTTGAACCAGGGTTCGGTGATCGAGCTCGACCGCCTGGCCGGTGAGCCGCTGGACGTGCTGGTCAACGGTACGCTGATCGCCCACGGTGAAGTGGTGGTGGTGAACGAAAAGTTCGGTATCCGTCTGACCGACGTGATCAGCCCGAGCGAACGCATCAAGAAGCTGCGCTGAATGAGCAGGTTCCTCGGCGCACTCCTGTGGCTGCCGGTCTCTGCGCTGGCCGCCGAGCCCGCGGCCACGGCGACAGCGGGCCCTGCGCCGACGGTCGGTGGCGGGATGGCCGGGCAGTTGACGCAACTGGTGCTGGGCCTGCTGCTGGTGCTGGCGGTGATCTTCGTCCTCGCCTGGCTGGTGCGCCGCGTGCAGCAGGCGGGGCCGGCGGGCAAGGGGCAGGTGATCGAAGTCGTTGGCTCCCGTGCGCTCGGGCCGCGTGACCGGCTGGTGCTGGTGCAGGTCGGCAAGGAGCAGATCCTGCTCGGCCTGACGCCGGGTACGATCACCCCGTTGCACGTGCTCAAGGAGCCGGTCCAGGTGCCCAATGGCGAGCCGGCGGCCCCGGAGTTCGCCCAACGCCTGATGGAATTGCTGGGTAAGGACAAGAAGTGATGGTTGCGTTGCGTTTCATCCTGACACTGGCGCTGGTGCTGGCCGCGCCGCTGGCGTTCGCTGCCGATCCGTTGTCGATCCCGGCGATCACCGTCGGCACGGGCGCCAACGGCCAGCAGGAATACTCGGTCAGCCTGCAGATCCTGCTGATCATGACGGCGCTGAGCTTCATCCCGGCGTTCGTCATCCTGATGACCAGCTTCACCCGGATCATCATCGTCTTCTCGATCCTGCGCCAGGCCCTGGGCCTGCAGCAGACGCCGTCGAACCAGATCCTCACCGGCATGGCGCTGTTCCTGACCCTGTTCGTCATGGCGCCGGTGTTCGACAAGGTCAACCAGCAGGCCCTGCAGCCCTATCTCGCCGAGAAGATGACGGCCCAGGATGCGGTGCTCAAGGCTCAGGGGCCGCTCAAGGATTTCATGCTGGCGCAGACCCGCAGCAGTGACCTGGAGCTGTTCATGCGCCTGTCCAAGCGGACCGACATCGCCTCGCCGGACCAGGCGCCGCTGACCATCATCGTGCCGGCCTTCGTCACTTCCGAGCTGAAGACCGCGTTCCAGATCGGTTTCATGATCTTCATCCCGTTCCTGATCATCGACCTGGTGGTTGCCAGTGTGCTGATGGCGATGGGGATGATGATGCTGTCGCCGCTGATCATTTCCCTGCCGTTCAAGATCATGCTGTTCGTGCTGGTGGATGGTTGGGCGCTGATCATCGGTACCCTGGCCAGCAGTTTTGGTGGTGTCTAGATATTTACGGGTAGCGCGCCATGACGCCTGAAGTAGCCATTGATATTTTCCGTGATGCCCTCTGGCTGACCACGCTGATGGTTTCGGTGCTGGTGGTGCCGAGCCTGATCGTCGGGTTGATCGTGGCGATGTTCCAGGCCGCCACGCAGATCAACGAACAGACCCTGGGTTTCCTGCCGCGCCTGCTGGTGATGCTGATTACCCTGATCGTGGCCGGGCCGTGGCTGGTGCAGAAGTTCATGGAGTACATCCAGTCGCTCTATGGCAGCATCCCGCAGGTCATCGGCTGACATGTCGCTGCTGGCGCTGACCGACGCGCAGATCAGCACCTGGGTCGCGAGCTTCATGTTGCCGCTGTTCCGGGTCGGCGCGGTGCTGATGACCATGCCGATCTTCGGTACCACCCTGGTTTCGCGACGGATCCGGATGTATTTCATCCTGGCCATTACCGTGGTGATCGCGCCCGGCCTGCCGCCGATGCCCGAAGTCCACCCGCTCGATCTCAGCGGGCTGATGCTGATCGCCGAGCAGATCATCATCGGCGCCTTGCTCGGTTTCTCCCTGCAACTGTTCTTCCAGGCCTTCGTGGTGGCCGGACAGATCGTCGCGATCCAGATGGGCATGGGCTTCGCCTCCATGGTCGACCCGGTCAACGGTGTCTCGACGGCGGTAATCGGGCAGTTCTTCACCATGCTGGTGACCCTGATGTTTCTCGGGATGAACGGTCACCTGGTGGTGTTCGAGGTGCTGACCGAGAGCTTCACCACCCTGCCGGTGGGCAGTGGCCTGGCGACCACGGATTTCTGGACGATCGTCGGCAAGCTCGGCTGGGTACTCGCCGCGGCGCTGATGCTGGTACTGCCGGCGATCACCGCGCTGCTGGTGGTCAACGTCGCCTTCGGCATCATGACCCGCGCCGCGCCGCAACTGAACATTTTCTCCATCGGCTTCCCGTTGACCCTGGCGTTGGGGATGCTGATCCTCTGGGTCAGCCTCGGGGATATTCTCAATCAGTATCAACCGCTGGTCGTCGAGGCCCTGCAGTTTTTACGTGAACTGGCACGGGCGCGCTGAGCATGGCAGAGAGCGAGAGCGGTCAGGACAAGACAGAAGAGCCCACGGAGAAACGCAAGAAGGACTCCCGGGAAAAGGGTGAGATCGCCCGCTCCAAGGAGCTCAATACGCTCGCGGTGATGCTGGCCGGGGCGGGTGGGCTGCTGGTCTTCGGCGGTACGCTGGCGCAGCAGATGGCCGAGCTGATGCGCTTGAACTTCACCCTGTCGCGCGAGGTGGTGCTCGACCAGCGCTACATGGCGATCTTCCTCATGCAGTCGGGCAAGCTGGCGATCCTGGCGGTGCAGCCGCTGCTGCTGACTCTGCTGATCGCCGCCTTCGTCGGGCCGATTTCCCTGGGTGGCTGGTTGTTCGCCGCCGGCAGCATGGCACCCAAGTTCAGCCGCATGAATCCGCTGGCCGGTCTCAAGCGGATGTTCTCGACCAAGGCCCTGGTGGAACTGCTCAAGGCCCTGGCGAAATTCTTCATCGTCCTGCTGGTGGCGCTGGCGGTGCTGTCGTCGGATATCGACGATCTGGTGCGGATAGCCCATGAGCCCCTGGAAATGGCGATTATCCACAGTCTGCAACTGGTCGGCTGGAGTGCCTTGTGGATGTCCCTCGGCCTGCTGCTGATCGCTGCGGTGGATGTGCCGGTGCAGTTGTGGGAAAGCCACAAGAAGCTGCTGATGACCAAGCAGGAAGTGCGCGACGAATACAAGGATCAGGAAGGGCGTCCCGAGGTCAAGCAGCGGATTCGCCAGTTGCAGCGGGAGATGTCCCAGCGTCGGATGATGGCGGCGATTCCCGAGGCCGACGTGGTCATCACCAACCCGACCCACTACGCGGTCGCGCTCAAGTACGATTCGGAAAAGGGCGGGGCGCCGATCCTGTTGGCCAAGGGTAACGACTTCATTGCCCTGAAGATCCGCGAGATCGCTGTCGAACACGAGATCATGCTGCTCGAATCACCGGCCCTGGCCCGTTCGATCTACTACTCCACCGAGCTGGAGCAGGAGATTCCGGCGGGGCTGTATCTGGCGGTGGCGCAGGTGCTGGCGTACGTCTACCAGATCCGCCAGTTCCGCGCGGGCAAGGGTCGCCGGCCGGACCCGCTCAAGGACGACCTGCCGATTCCGCCGGAGTTGCGCCGCGATTCCTGATGGGCCCGCAAGTCTTGCTTTCCCCCGCATTTTCAACGTCTTCGTCATAGTTGGAGAGCTTCTTGCAGAAGCAGCTCCACGACGCCCGCAGGCGTCAAAAGTTTGCTTCAAGGTGACGAGGAATACCGGTGGATCGCACTCAACTCATCAACACTGCACGCAGCAACCTGGCCGGCCTCGGTCGGGGCAACCTGGGTGTGCCGCTGCTGCTGTTGGTCATGCTGGCGATGATGATGTTGCCGGTGCCGGCCTTCCTGCTGGACGTGTTCTTCACCTTCAACATCGCCCTGTCGATCGTCGTCCTGCTGGTCTGCGTGTATGCGCTGCGGCCGCTGGATTTCGCGGTGTTCCCGACCATCCTGCTGGTCGCCACGCTGTTGCGCCTGGCGCTGAACGTGGCATCGACCCGGGTGGTCATGCTCCATGGCCAGGAAGGCCATGCCGCTGCGGGCAAGGTGATCCAGGCTTTCGGTGAGGTGGTGATCGGCGGTAACTACGTGGTCGGTATCGTGGTCTTCGCGATCCTGATGATCATCAACTTCGTCGTGGTCACCAAGGGTGCCGGGCGGATTTCCGAGGTGAGCGCGCGTTTCACCCTCGATGCGATGCCCGGCAAGCAGATGGCGATCGATGCCGACCTCAACGCCGGTCTGATCGACCAGGCCCAGGCCAAGGCGCGCCGTGCGGAAGTGGCCCAGGAGGCCGAGTTCTACGGTTCGATGGACGGTGCCAGCAAATTCGTCCGCGGTGACGCCATCGCCGGCCTGCTGATCCTGTTCATCAACCTGATCGGCGGCATGGCGGTCGGCATCTTCCAGCACAACATGACATTCGCCGACGCCGGCAAGGTCTACGCCCTGCTGACCATCGGTGACGGTTTAGTGGCGCAATTGCCATCACTGTTGTTATCCACAGCCGCGGCCATCATGGTGACCCGTGCCTCCGGCTCGGAAGACATGGGCAAGCAGATCAACCGGCAGATGTTCGCCTCGCCCAAGGCCCTGGCCGTGGCCGCCGCGCTGATGGCGATCATGGGGCTGGTGCCGGGCATGCCGCACATCTCCTTCCTCAGCCTGGCGCTGCTGGCCGGTGGTGCGGCCTACCTGCTCTGGAAAAAGCAGAACGCCGCCAAGGTCCAGGCCCTGGCCGAAGTCCAGCGCCAGCAGGAACTGCTGCCGTCGCCGGCCCGCGCCATGGAAACCAAGGAACTGGGCTGGGACGACGTGACCCCGATCGACATGATCGGCCTGGAAGTGGGCTACCGCCTGATTCCGCTGGTGGATCGCAACCAGGGCGGGCAGTTGCTGGCGCGGATCAAGGGCGTGCGCAAGAAGCTGTCCCAGGACCTGGGCTTTCTGATGCCCACCGTGCATATTCGTGACAACCTCGACCTGGCGCCCAGCGCCTACCGCCTGACCCTGATGGGGGTGATCCTGGCCGAGGCCGAGATCTATCCCGAGCGCGAACTGGCGATCAACCCGGGGCAGGTCTATGGCACGCTCAACGGGATTACCGCCAAGGACCCGGCCTTCGGGCTGGATGCGGTCTGGATCGAGATCAGCCAGCGCGCCCAGGCACAGTCGCTGGGCTACACCGTGGTCGATGCCAGTACCGTGGTCGCGACCCACCTCAACCAGATTCTGTACAAGCACTCCAGCGAGCTGATCGGTCACGAGGAAGTCCAGCAACTCATGCAACTGCTGGCCAAGAACTCGCCGAAACTGGCCGAGGAACTGGTGCCGGGGATCATTTCCCTGTCGCACCTGCTCAAGGTGCTGCAGGCGTTGCTCGCCGAACACGTGCCGGTGCGCGATATCCGCACCATTGCCGAAGCGATCGCCAACAATGCCTCCAAGAGTCAAGATACTGCCGCTTTGGTTGCCGCCGTGCGTGTCGGTTTATCCCGCGCAATCGTCCAAAGCATTGTAGGGCTTGACTCCGAGCTGCCTGTGATCACCTTGGAACCCAGGTTGGAACAAATATTGCTCAATAGTCTGCAGAAGGCCGGACAAGGCTCGGAAGAGGGCGTTCTGCTCGAACCGAGCATGGCTGAAAAGCTTCAGCGTTCACTGATTGAGGCCGCCCAGCGTCAAGAGATGCAGGGGCAGCCGGTGATCCTGCTGGTAGCCGGTCCGGTTCGCGCGATGCTTTCGCGGTTCGGACGCCTGGCGGTACCCAGCCTGCATGTGCTGGCTTACCAGGAAATTCCGGACAACAAGCAAGTCACCATCGTTGCGACAGTAGGGCCCAACGGCTGAGGTAGTGGGTTATGCAAGTTAAGCGTTTTTTCGCCGCCGATATGCGTCAGGCCATGAAGCTGGTTCGTGACGAATTGGGCTCGGACGCGGCCATCATCGGCAACCGCCGGATCGCCGGCGGTGTCGAGCTGACGGCTGCGCTCGACTACAAGCTCTCGGCCCTGGCCCCACGGGTTCCGAACATGGAGCTCGAGGACGAGTTGCGCAAGACCCAGTCGCGGATCGTCACCGCCCAGGCCGAACTGAGCCTGCGCAGCGAAGGTGAAAGCGATGCAGGCACCAACCGCCAGTTGTTCGCCGGCCTGCCGCTGACCGCGGCGGAACCGCTGATCGAACCGACCTTCGACGAGCCACGCCGTCCGGCTCCGGCCCCGGCTGCAGCGGCCCCGGCGGTGGACCAGCGGGTTTTCGAGTCGATGCGCTCGGAGCTCAACGGCCTGCGTGAACTGCTGGAAGTCCAGCTCGGCTCGCTGGCCTGGAACCAGTTGCAGGGGCGCCAGCCGGAGCAGGCCAACCTGTGGCGGCGCCTGCAGCGCATCGGCCTGTCCGGGCCGCTGTCGCGCGACCTGCTGGCACTGATCACCGACATCCAGGACCCACGCCAGGCCTGGCGCATGCTGCTGGCGCACCTGGCACGCATGATCGTCACGCCCGAGATCGAACCGCTGGAAGAGGGCGGGGTGATCGCCATGGTCGGCCCGGCCGGCATGGGCAAGACCACGACCCTGGCCAAGCTGGCCGCACGCTACGTACTCAAGTACGGCGCACAGAATATCGCGCTGGTAAGCATGGACAGCTTCCGCATTGGCGCCCAGGAGCAGCTCAAGACGCTGGGGCGGATTCTCAATGTCTCCGTGACCCATGTCGACCCCGGCCAGTCCCTGGCCCAGGCCCTCGATCCGCTGCTGCGCAAGCGCGTGGTGCTGATCGACACCGCCGGCCTGCAGGCCAGCGACCCGGCCTTGCGCATGCAGCTGGAAAGCCTGGCCGGTCGCGGGATCAAGGCGAAGAACTATCTGGTCCTGGCCACCACCAGCCAGAAGCAGGTGCTCACCGCCGCCTACCATAGCTACAAGCGCTGTGGCCTGGCCGGTTGCATCCTGACCAAACTGGACGAGACGGCAAGCCTCGGCGAAGTGCTGAGCCTGGCCATCAGCCATGAACTGCCGGTGGCCTATCTGACCGATGGCCCGCGGATCCCGGACGATCTGCATCTGCCACGCCGTCACCAGCTGGTGAGCCGTGCGGTGAGTGTGCAGATGCAGGAAGAACCCAGCGAAGAGGCCATGGCCGATATGTTCGCTGACATCTACCACAGCCCCTCCAAACGAGTGGGGTGAGGTAACCATGAAGACGTTGCAACGCATCTACATCGATGGTCTGCCAGGCATTAGTCTCCCTCGGGAGCGCGCAGCCAGTTATGTGGCCTTCCGTCTACGCAAGACAAGGTAAGAAGAGAACATGGGTAGCATGCATCCCGTACAGGTGATTGCGGTGACCGGCGGCAAGGGTGGCGTCGGGAAGACTAACGTGTCAGTGAACTTGTCCCTGGCGCTGGCTGAGCTTGGCCGGCGTGTCATGCTGCTGGATGCCGACCTGGGCCTGGCGAATGTCGACGTTCTGCTGGGGCTGACCCCGAAACGGACCCTGGCCGATGTGATCGAGGGCCGCTGCGAGTTGCGCGATGTGCTGCTGCAGGGGCCAGGCGGGATCCGTATCGTGCCGGCGGCCTCCGGTACCCAGAGCATGGTCAATCTCAATCCGGCCCAGCATGCCGGCCTGATCCAGGCGTTCAGCGATATCGGCGACAATCTCGACGTGCTGGTGATCGACACCGCTGCGGGTATTGGTGACTCGGTGGTCAGTTTTGTCCGCGCGGCCCAGGAAGTGCTGCTGGTGGTCTGCGACGAGCCGACCTCGATCACCGACGCCTATGCGCTGATCAAGCTGCTCAATCGCGACTACGGCATGAATCGTTTCCGGGTGCTGGCCAACATGGCCCAGAGCCCGCAGGAAGGGCGCAACCTGTTCGCCAAGTTGACCAAGGTCACGGACCGCTTCCTTGACGTGGCCCTACAATACGTCGGCGCCGTTCCCTACGACGAATGCGTTCGCAAGGCCGTGCAGAAGCAGCGTGCGGTCTACGAAGCCTTCCCACGTTCGAAATGTGCCCTGGCGTTCAAGGCCATCGCGCAGAAGGTCGACACCTGGCCGTTGCCCGCCAACCCGCGGGGGCACCTGGAGTTCTTCGTCGAACGTCTGGTACTTCAAACGAGTGCGGGACCGGTGCTATGACTGCAAGTGGCTATCGCATGTATTCCAAGTCTTCGCGTGACAGCCAGTATGAATTGATCGAGCGATACGCGCCGCTGGTCAAGCGCATCGCCTATCACCTGCTGGCACGGCTGCCGGCCAGTGTTCAGGTCGAGGACCTGATCCAGGCCGGGATGATCGGCCTGCTCGAGGTTTCGACCAAGTACGACTCGGGCAAGGGCGCGAGTTTCGAGACCTATGCCGGTATCCGCATTCGTGGCGCGATGCTCGACGAGGTGCGCAAGGGCGACTGGGCACCCCGTTCGGTACACCGCAACACCCGCATGGTCAGTGACGCAATCCGCGCAATTGAAGCGAAAACCGGTCGCGACGCTAAAGATCATGAAGTTGCAGCCGAACTCCAGTTGAGTCTCGATGATTATTACGGGATTTTGAATGATACCTTGGGCAGCCGCCTGTTCAGTTTCGACGACCTGTTGCAGGACGGCGAACATGAAGGGTTGCATGAGGATGGCGCGAGTGCTCATCTCGAACCGTCGCGCGATCTGGAGGATGAACGCTTCCAGGCCGCACTGGCGGACGCGATCGCCAATTTGCCGGAGCGTGAGCGGCTGGTGTTGTCGCTGTACTACGACGAGGAGCTGAACCTCAAGGAAATCGGTGAGGTCCTGGGGGTCAGCGAATCACGGGTCAGCCAGTTGCATAGCCAGTGCGCAGCCCGTTTGCGGGGGCGTTTGGGAGAGTGGCGAGCGCGTTGACGGGGCAGTGTGTGGGGACACTGCGAACGAGACCGATGCAGCGTGTGACGGTGTATCGGCGGCTCGGCCGGTTGTGGTTTCCATGCAGTAGGGTACAGAGCCTTGTCGAGTGTTGTGCCGAATTGATTTAACAGCGCGTCCAGGTGCTGAAACGCGTTTAAGACTGCTTGGAGGTCGAATTGAACAAGAACATGAAAATCCTCATTGTTGATGACTTTTCAACGATGCGGCGGATCATCAAGAACCTGTTGCGTGATCTCGGGTTCACCAACACTGTCGAGGCCGATGACGGTACTACCGCCATTCCGGTGCTGAACAGTGGCAGCATCGACTTTCTGGTCACCGACTGGAACATGCCCGGCATGACCGGCATCGATCTGCTGCGCCACGTGCGTGCCGACGAGAAGCTCAAGCACCTGCCGGTCCTGATGGTAACGGCCGAGGCCAAGCGCGAGCAGATCATCGAGGCCGCACAGGCCGGTGTGAACGGCTATGTGGTCAAACCGTTCACGGCCCAGGCGTTGAAAGAGAAGATCGAGAAGATCTTCGAACGCATCGGTTGATGAAGTCCGCCACGGGGGCGCTATGGAGCACTACGAATCCTCTCTGGGCGATTTTGAATCGACCCTGAAAAAACATGCTCGTGAGCTGGTCGACAGCCTTGAAAAAGGCCGCTTCGGCGACGCCGTGCAAATGATCCATGAGCTGAACCAGGCCCGTGACCGCGGCTTGTATCTGGAAGTCGGCAAGCTGACCCGCGAGCTGCACAGTGCGATCGTCAATTTCCAGATCGATCCCACCATGCCGCAAGCCGAGGAGGTCTCGCAGATCACCGATGCCACCGAGCGCCTGTCCTATGTGGTCAGGCTGACCGAGGCTGCGGCCAACCGCACCATGGATCTGGTGGAGAGCGCGACCCCGCGGATCAATGGCCTGAATGACGAGGCCAAGGCGCTGAGCGCCGACTGGGGGCGGTTCATGCGGCGCGAGGTCGGTGCCGAGGAATTCCGTGCGTTGGCCCGCCGGGTCGACAGTTTTCTGACGCGCAGCGAGCAGGAAACCCAGGCGGTTTCGAGCGAACTCAACGACATCCTGCTGGCCCAGGATTATCAGGATCTGACCGGCCAGGTGATCAAGCGTGTCACGCAGATGGTCACCGAGGTCGAGAGCAACCTGCTCAAGCTGGTGCTGATGGCCAGCCATGTGGATCGCTTTGCCGGCATCGAGCATGACCGTGAAGCGATCCTTGCGCAAAAAGATCCACAAAAACAAATGGCAAAGGGTGAAGGTCCGCAGATTCATGCCGATAAACGTGAAGACGTTGTGTCCGGCCAGGACGATGTCGACGATTTGCTTTCCAGCCTTGGATTCTAGGAGCACCCATACACATGAGCTTCGGCGCCGATGAAGAGATCCTTCAGGATTTCCTGGTTGAGGCCGGCGAGATTCTTGAGCAACTGTCCGAACAACTGGTCGAGCTGGAAAGCCGGCCGGACGATGCGGACCTGCTCAATGCCATCTTTCGCGGTTTTCACACTGTAAAAGGGGGCGCCGGCTTCCTCCAGCTCAACGAGCTGGTGGAGTGCTGTCACATCGCCGAGAACGTGTTCGACATCCTGCGCAAGGGTGAGCGTCGCGTCGACGCCGAGCTGATGGACGTGGTCCTGGAAGCGCTCGATGCGGTCAACGGCATGTTCGGCCAGGTGCGCGAGCGCAGCCCGATCACTCCAGCGACCCCGGAACTGCTGGCGGCCCTGTCGCGCCTGGCGGAACCCGCCGGTGCCGAACCGGCGCCGGAGCCCGTGGCCGAGGTCGCGGCAGCCGAGCCGGAACCGGTGGCCGAACCGGTCGCCGAAAGCCCGTCCGGCGACATCACCGACAATGAATTCGAACAGTTGCTCGACTCCCTCGACGGTGGCAAGGCCGATGCGCCACAAGCCGCCAGCGAAGGCGAGGCCGAGAGCGACGAAATCACCGATGCCGAGTTCGAGTCCCTGCTCGATCAGTTGCATGGCAAGGGCCAGTTCGCGCCCGACGCCGTGGCGGCTTCGGCCCAGGCACCGACCGCCGAGGCGGCCGGTGAGCAGCCTGACAGCGGCGACATTACCGACGACGAATTCGAAGCCCTGCTCGATCAGTTGCATGGCAAGGGCACGTTCAAGGTCGAGGGGATCGACACCGCCGCGGCAGCGGCCCAGGCCGCGGAAGTGACCGGTGCGTCCGGCAGCGACCTGATCACCGATCAGGAGTTCGAGTCCCTGCTCGACGAACTGCACGGCAAGGGCAAGTTCACCGATGTGGCAGCCAGTGCCGCCGCGCCGGCCGTCGCCAAGCCGGCCGCCGTCTCTGCACCGGCCGCTGCCTCGGCCACTTCCGCCCCGGCCGCCAAGGCTCCGGCGGCAGCGGCTGCGGCCTCACCGGCGCCAGCGGCGAAAGCGGCACCCGCCCCGGCTGCCGCCGCAGCGGCCCCGGCTCCGGCCCGTGCCCCGGCACCAGCCGCCGCGGGCGCAGGCGACAAGCCGGCTGCCAGTGAAGCGGAAACCACGGTGCGGGTCGACACCGCGCGCCTGGACGAGATCATGAACATGGTCGGCGAGCTGGTGCTGGTGCGTAACCGCCTGGTGCGCCTGGGGCTCAACAGCGGCGACGAGGCCATGTCCAAGGCGGTGTCCAACCTCGATGTGGTGACCGCCGACCTGCAGACCGCAGTGATGAAGACCCGCATGCAGCCGATCAAGAAAGTCTTCGGCCGCTTCCCGCGCCTGGTCCGTGACCTGGCCCGGCAGTTGAAGAAAGAGATCAACCTGGAACTGGTGGGTGAGGAAACCGACCTCGACAAGAACCTCGTCGAGGCACTGGCCGACCCGCTGGTCCACCTGGTGCGCAACTCGGTCGACCACGGTATCGAAGAGCCGGCCGACCGCGAAGCGATGGGCAAGCCGCGCAGTGGCCGGGTGGTGCTTTCGGCCGAACAGGAAGGCGACCACATCCTGCTGTCGATCTCCGATGACGGCAAGGGCATGGATGCCGACGTGCTGCGCAGCATCGCCGTGAAGAAGGGCCTGATGGACAAGGATGCGGCGGATCGCCTGAGCGAGACCGACTGCTTCAACCTGATCTTCGCCCCGGGTTTCTCGACCAAGACCGAGATCTCCGACGTGTCCGGCCGCGGCGTCGGCATGGACGTGGTGAAGACCAAGATCGCCCAGCTCAACGGCACCATCAATATCTACTCGACCAAGGGCAAGGGCTCGAAGATCGTCATCAAGGTGCCGCTGACCCTGGCGATCATGCCGACCCTGATGGTCATGCTCGGCAACCAGGCCTTCGCGTTCCCGCTGGTCAACGTCAACGAGATCTTCCACCTCGACCTGTCGCGCACCAACGTGGTCGACGGCCAGGAAGTGGTGATCGTGCGCGACAAGGCCTTGCCGCTGTTCTATCTCAAGCGCTGGCTGGTCAGTTCCGCTGTTCATGAAGAGCAGCGCGAGGGCCATGTGGTGATCCTTTCCGTCGGCACCCAACGCATCGGCTTTGTCGTCGATCAATTGGTTGGCCAGGAGGAAGTGGTAATCAAGCCTCTGGGCAAAATGCTGCAGGGAACCCCGGGCATGTCGGGCGCCACCATCACCGGTGACGGTCGCATCGCGCTGATTCTCGATGTGCCGAGCATGCTCAAGCGTTACGCCGCGCGGCGTATTTGATTCTGGTACGGCGACAGGACATGAGTCCTGCGCCGTGTCTAACGGAGTGTTTATGGTAGTCAAGGTCCTGGTGGTGGATGACTCGGGTTTTTTCCGCCGCCGCGTCTCGGAAATCCTTTCGGCGGATACGAGCATCCAGGTCGTCGGTACGGCGACCAACGGTAAAGAAGCGATTGATCAGGCGCTGGCGCTCAAGCCGGATGTGATCACCATGGACTATGAGATGCCGATGATGGATGGCATCACGGCAGTGCGGCACATCATGCAGCGCTGCCCGACTCCGGTGTTGATGTTTTCCTCCCTGACCCACGAAGGCGCCCGCGTCACGCTCGACGCGCTGGATGCCGGTGCCGTGGACTTCCTGCCGAAGAACTTCGAAGACATCTCGCGCAACCCCGAGAAGGTCAAGCAACTGCTGTGCGAGAAGGTTCACAGCATCTCGCGCAGCAACCGTCGTTTCAGCAGCTACAGTGCCCCGGCGCCGCAGCCCACTGCCGCTCCGGCACCGTCCGCCACCAGCAGTTTCTCCAGCAGCCATGCCCCGGCTCCCGCGCCGGTACGCAGTGCGCCGCCGCCCAGCCGCAGCGCGCCACCGGCCGCCACCGCCAGCACTTCCGGCACGCCCAAGCGCAAGGCCTACAAGCTGGTGGCGATCGGTACCTCGACGGGTGGGCCGGTGGCCCTGCAGCGCGTGCTGACGCAATTGCCGGCGAACTTCCCGGCGCCGATCGTGCTGATCCAGCATATGCCGGCCGCCTTCACCAAGGCCTTTGCCGAACGCCTGGACAAGCTCTGCCGGATCAGCGTCAAGGAAGCCGAGGATGGTGACATCCTGCGTCCGGGCCTGGCCCTGCTGGCGCCAGGTGGCAAGCAGATGATGGTCGACGCCCGCGGCGCGGTGAAAATCCTGCCGGGCGACGAGCGTCTCAACTACAAGCCTTGCGTGGACATCACCTTCGGTTCCGCGGCCAAGTCCTACGGCGACAAGGTTCTGGCGGTGGTGCTGACCGGCATGGGTGCCGACGGTCGCGAAGGCGCGCGCCTGCTCAAGCAGGGCGGCAGTGCGGTCTGGGCCCAGGATGAAGCGAGCTGCGTGATCTATGGCATGCCAATGGCGATCGTCAAGGCCGACCTGGCCGACGCCGTCTACAGCCTGGACGATATCGGCAAGCACCTGGTCGAGGCCTGTCTCTGATGGATGTGTTGAGCCTCATCGGTATCATCATGGCCTTTGTCGCCATTATCGGCGGCAACTTCCTCGAAGGCGGTCATATCGGCGCCCTGGCCAACGGCCCGGCGGCGCTGATCGTGCTCGGCGGGACCATCGGCGCGGCGTTGCTGCAGTCGCCGATGAGCGCCTTCAAGCGTGCCATCCAGATTCTCGGCTGGATCTTTTTCCCGCCCCGGGTCGACCTGGCCGGCGGTATCGACCGGGTGGTCAACTGGAGCCTCACCGCGCGCAAGGAAGGCCTGCTGGGCCTGGAAGGCGTGGCCGATACCGAACCCGACAGCTACTCGCGCAAGGGCCTGCAACTGCTGGTCGACGGCGCCGAGCCGGAAGCCATCCGCAGCATTCTCGAGGTGGATTTTTTCACCCAGGAAAGCCGTGACATCGAAGCCGCCAAGGTCTTCGAGAGCATGGGCGGCTACGCCCCGACCATCGGCATCATCGGTGCGGTGATGGGCCTGATCCACGTCATGGGCAACCTCAGCGATCCGTCGCAGTTGGGCAACGGCATCGCCGTGGCCTTCGTCGCCACCATCTACGGCGTGGCCAGTGCCAACCTGGTGCTGCTGCCGATCGCCAGCAAGCTGAAGTCGATCGCGGTACGCCAGTCGCGCTATCGCGAGATGCTGCTCGAAGGCATCCTGTCGATTGCCGAAGGCGAGAACCCGCGCTCCATCGAACTGAAGCTCCAGGGCTTCATGGATTGATGGAGTAGTCATGGCCAGGCGTCGCCACCACGAAGAGCATGTGAACCACGAGCGTTGGCTGGTCTCCTATGCCGACTTCATCACCCTGCTGTTCGCGTTCTTCGTGGTCATGTATTCGATCTCGTCGATCAACGAGGGCAAGTACAAGATCATTTCACAGGCGCTGGTCGGCGTGTTCACCGATGCCGACCGCAGTATCAAGCCGATCCCTATCGGCGACGAGCGCCCGGTCACCGTCAAGCCGGCCGATCCGCTGATCAAGGATGCCGAGCAGACCGATGCGGCCCTGGGGCAGGGCGCGGCGGATCCGCTCAAGAGCATCGCCGATGACATCAGTGCGGCGTTCGGCGACCTGATCAGCTCCAACCAGATGACCGTGCGCGGCAACGAACTGTGGGTGGAGATCGAACTCAATTCCGGTCTGTTGTTCGGCAGCGGCGATGCCTTGCCCAGCGACAAGGCGTTCGACATCATCGCCAAGGTGGCGAAAATCCTGAAGCCGTTCGACAACCCGATCCATGTCGAGGGCTTCACCGATGATCAGCCGATCCGCACGGCGCAGTATCCGACCAACTGGGAACTGTCCTCGGCGCGTTCGTCGAGCATCGTGCGGATGATGGCGATGGAAGGGGTCAACCCGCAGCGCATGGCGTCGGTGGGTTATGGCGAGTTCCAGCCGGTGGCCAACAACGCCACGGCCGAAGGGCGCGCGCGCAATCGCCGAGTGGTACTGGTGGTGTCGCGCAACCTCGACGTGCGACGCAGCCTGACCGGTACCGGCACCGCCAATGCAACACCCGATGCGGCATTGAAGCGGGCTGGCACACAAACTGCACCGCCAGCGGTAAAGCAAGCGGTACGCGAGAGCTCCGTCAATTCTCCGGCACCTGCTCTATAACTTGGCGCTATTTCTCGGCGGGCCTGGGGTTTGGCCGGGAGGAACACACTGAATGAGAGTCTGGGCAGTAGCCAATCAAAAAGGTGGCGTCGGTAAGACCACTTCCTCCATCGCTCTGGCCGGGCTGCTGGCCGAGGCGGGCAAGCGTGTGGTCGTCGTCGACCTCGACCCGCACGGGTCGATGACCAGCTACTTCGGCTACGATCCGGACACCCTGGAGCACAGCAACTTCGACCTGTTCCAGCACAAGGGCCAAGTGCCCGAGGGCCTGCCGGGCCAGTTGCTGCTGTCCACCAGTGACGAACGGATTTCCCTGCTGCCGTCCAGCACCGCGCTGGCGACCCTCGAGCGTCTGTCGCCGGGCCAGAGCGGCCTTGGCCTGGTGATCGCCAAGAGTCTGGCGCAACTGTGGCAGGACTTCGACTACGCGGTGATCGACAGCCCGCCGCTGCTGGGCGTGCTGATGGTCAATGCATTGGCGGCCAGCCAGCAGCTGGTGGTGCCGGTCCAGACCGAACACCTGGCGGTGAAAGGCCTGGAGCGCATGGTCAATACCCTGGCGATGATCAACCGATCGCGCCGCCAGGCCTTGCCGTTCACCATCGTGCCGACCCTGTTCGACCGACGTACCCAGGCCTCCATGGGCACCTTGCGGGTACTGCGCGACAAGTTTCCCGAGGCGATCTGGCAAGGCTACATACCGGTCGACACACGCCTGCGCGATGCCAGCCGGGCAGGGGTCACGCCCTCGCAGTTCGACGGCAAGAGCCGGGGCGTGCTGGCCTACCGTGCCTTGCTCAAGCATCTGCTGGCCCAGCAGCTCGTACCGCAGGTGGCCTGACGTGTTGCACTCAAGTCACCTGCCGTTTCAGCCGATAACTCCTACAGGACACTGTAGCGGGACATTTTCATGGGCATTCAGATGATCCGTCCCGTCGATATCACTACCCGTCCGCAACTGGCGCTGCAGTCCTATCTGGACGCCTTGCTCCAGGAGGCGACCGAAGAACTGCCGGTGGAGCTGGCGGTCGAGCCGGCAGTCGAGATCCCGCTGCCGGTCGAACCCGAGCCGGTCAGCGAGCTGGATGAATTCCAGGCCGCGGTGCTGGAGGAACAGGCCCGCGATGCCCTGGCCGCCCAGGCGCTGGCGATTGCGTCGGCGCCGCTGGCCAAGGTCGACGTGCCAGTGGCCCGGGTCGAGGTGCCGGTGGCCGAGCCGGTCGCGCCGGTGCTGGTGGAGCCGGTGGTCGAGGTGCATCTGCCTCCCGCCGAGCACACGCCACCGCCGCCGGTGGCGGGCGATTCGCGTCCGTATTGGGCGGCGGAGCCGTTCGAATGCCTGTTGTTCGACGTCGCCGGGCTGACCCTGGCGGTGCCGCTGGTCTGCCTCGGGTCGATCTATTCCCTGGCCGGCCAGGAGCTGACGCCACTGTTCGGGCAACCGGAATGGTTCCTCGGCATACTGCCGAGCCAGGCCGGTAACCTGAAGGTGCTGGATACCGCCCGCTGGGTGATGCCCGATCGCTATCGCGACGACTTCCGCCAGGGGCTGCAATACGTTATTTCGGTTCAGGGCTATGAGTGGGGGCTGGCGGTGCATCAGGTCAGCCGTTCGCTGCGCCTGGACCCCAACGAGATCAAATGGCGCACCCAGCGTGGGCAGCGGCCGTGGCTGGCTGGCACGGTCATCGAACACATGTGTGCGTTGCTCGACGTCTCCGAGCTGGCCGAGTTGATCGCCAGCGGTGCCGTCAAGCAAATGCAGTTGAACAAGCCGACATAAACAACAGCCCAGGGCGACCAGTGCGCCAGGGCGTCAGACAGCACACACACCGTATCAACGGTAATCGAGGGGCAGGGGTATGAATAAGTCAGCGTCTTCACAGGGTTCCGATGATCCAATCCTGCAGTGGGTGACGTTCAAGCTGGACAATGAGTCCTACGGCATCAACGTGATGCGGGTCCAGGAAGTCCTGCGCTATACCGAAATCGCCCCGGTACCGGGTGCGCCAAGCTACGTGCTGGGGATCATCAACCTGCGCGGCAACGTCGTCACCGTGATCGACACTCGCCAGCGTTTTGGCCTGATGCCGACCGAGGTCAACGACAACACCCGTATCGTCATCATCGAGGCTGACAAGCAGGTGGTCGGGATCATGGTCGACAGCGTGGCGGAAGTGGTCTACCTGCGTCAGTCGGAAGTCGAGACCGCACCGAACGTCGGCAACGAAGAGTCGGCCAAGTTCATCCAGGGCGTCTGCAACAAGAACGGCGAACTGCTGATCCTGGTCGAGCTGGACAAGATGATGACTGAAGAAGAATGGTCCGAGCTGGAGAGCATCTGATTGATTCTTGAGGTCGTAGTCATCCTCCTGGTCCTGTTGTGGATCGGGACAGTGGTGATGTTCCTGATCCACGTGCGCAATCAGCAGAAGATTGCCGCACAGCAGGCCGAGGGTGATGCGTTGCGAGACCAGCGCATCAAGGAACTGGCCCGTCGGGTCGACAACTTTCAGAACGGCACGGTGCGCATGGGCGAGGATCTGCACGAGTTGCGTGCGGTGGTCGCGCCCCTGCCGGACAAGCTGGCCCAACTGGAACAGCGCGATCCCTCGACCCTGTCCTTCGCCCAGGCCGCCCGGCTGGTCGGCATGGGGGCCAGCGTCGATGAACTGACCCAGGCCTGTGGGCTGACCCAGGCCGAAGCCGAGCTGATGAGCAAGCTGCATCGCAGTTGAGCCGGACGCAGCTCCGTCCGTGGTCGGCTGGCGGATAGGGCAGGGTTCAGGCAGGCCTCCCGGCCTGCCTTCACGTTCAGTAGTCGTCGCCCCGCTCGGTCACGTCCTTTTCCAACGGCTGCGGCAGCGGCTCGAAACCCTGGGGCACCTTGCCCTTCAGATTCCAGGCGAAAGCGATGATCACCGCGATGGTTCGGTAGAGCTCCTCGGGAATGCTGTCGCCCAGTTCCAGGCGTGCCAGCAGTTTCACCAGCTCGGCGTTCTCGTAGATCGGCACTTCGTAGTCGCGGGCCAGCTTGAGGATGGCTTCGGCCAGTGCCTCGTCGCCCTTGGCGGTCAGGGTCGGGGCCTGCTGGCCGTCGTACTTGAGGGCGATGGCCTGGCGTGGGGGGGTGGGGTTTCTCATGCGGTTTCGTCGACCCAGCGTTGTTCCAGTCGGGTTTGATTGCCCTGCGGCGGCGTGCCCCGGTGGCAGTCGAGTTCGCCGACGTTGAGCCCGGAGGCGAGCAGGCGCTCGCGCAGGGCGTCCAGCTGGCTTTCGATCAGGCTTGCGGTTTGCTCGCGTTCGGCCCAGAGATGGCCGGACAGGCTGCCGCTCAGCAGTTGTGCCTGGACGTGCAGCGGGCCCAGCGGGTCGAGGTCGAAGGCCAGCTCCACGCGCCACAACTGGGCTTTCTGTTCGCGTGGCTCGGCCTTCTCGGACGATGGCTGTTCTTCCCGTTCCTCGCGCTGGATCCTGACCTGCAGGGGCACGATGTCCTGCAGGTTGCGCATGGGAATTTCCAGTTGCCAGGTGGTCTGCAGGTTGCCATCAGGGGTGCGGCCGGTCTGTTCCAGGCTCGACAGCTGGTGGCTCTGCAGGCGTGAGACGGCTGCCGCGGCGAGGCGCAACAGGTTCTCCAGGTCGCCTTCGCCGGCCAGGTTCTGCAGCAGCCGCGAGGGCAGCGGAAAGCTGATCGGCTGTGGCTTGCCGCCGACCTGGCCGAGCGCACCCAGAGCGCTGCGGACAAAGCCCGGCAGGGCCTGGGCGAGCACCGCGGCGCTGGCGCCCGGGTTGCTCGCGGCACCGTCCGGCAACTGCGGCATGATCTGCGCGATCAGGCGCAGCAGGTTGCCCTTGAGGTCGGGCACCATGGCAGGGTTCTGGCCCGCCAGCAGCCTGGCCTCGAGGAACAGCCCGCTGTTCTGCAGGAGCTGGGCCAGGGTCTTGGGATTGCTCAGTTGGCTGATGTCCGGCAGGTCGCCGAGCAGGGTGGCGATGGCGCTGCGCAGTTCGGCCGGCAGCCTGACGCTATCCGGCAGGTTCTGCAGATTGTTGAGCAGGCCTTCCAGCGAGCCTTGGCGGCCTTGCTGGGCGAGCAACTGTTGGGTCACCGCCAATTGGTCCAGGCGTGCGCCCTGCGGTACGAAGGTCAGGCTCTGCGAGCCTTCGACCAGGGCGCTGAGCAGGCTGCCGATGCGCAGCGGTTGCGGGCTGTCGAGGGTCAGCGTGGTGCCGCTGAGGGCGGTGTTGAGCAGGCCCACCAGCGAACGATAGACCTGGGGCTGGCCCGGTACCTGTGGCAATGCCTGGCTGGTCAGGACCTTGCCCTGCAACAGCGTGCCGACCGGCAGTTGCGTGGTGTCGAGGCGGGTCAGGGCGGCGACGCTGGCACTGAGCGCCTGTTGCACGGTGATCGCCAGGTTGCCGGCCGAGGGCTGGGTCACGGTCAACTGGGCGCCCTGGGGCAGGGGCTGGTTGCTGCTGGCCTGCACGGTGGTCTGGCGGCCGTTGTCGGTGGTCAGCTTGAGCAGCAGTTGGAAGGTCTGGTCGGTCTGTTTGAGCGACAGCACATCGGCCCTGGCGCTTTGCCCGGGGGCGATCAGTCCTTCCTGTGGCAGTGTCAGCTTCAGCAATTCGCCGGCGAGCACTGCCGGGCGGCTGCCGGCCGGAATCAACTGGGCCAGCCCAGGGATATTGAATTCGCCTGTCATCGGGTCGCAACCTGTCGAGATAGCCCTCTTGGGAGTAGGGCGATGCATGTATAATGCCGCGCCGTCTCCCGAAACAATGTTCAAACTATCGCATAAATTGACCCAGCTCTCTGGAACGGGCTGCAAAAGCATTTATGCTGCCTTACGTTAACGGCCGCGTCATGGCCGACTTGAGAACCGCAAAAGGCTTCGATCATTTGACCAGCCCTCTTCTAGAAGCCGTAGCGCTTGCCTGTGAGCGTGATTGGCGGATGCTGTTCGAGAACCTCGAACTGCGCCTGAGTCCCGGCGACATGTTGCAGATCAGCGGCCCCAACGGCAGCGGCAAGACCAGCCTGCTACGCCTGCTGGCCGGCCTGATGCAGCCCACCAGCGGCGAGATCCGCCTCAATGGCCAGCCGCTGAACAGCCAGCGCAGCGAACTGGCGCGCACACTCCTGTGGATCGGCCATGCCGCCGGGATCAAGGACTTGCTGAGTGCCGAGGAGAACCTGCGCTGGCTCTGTGCTCTGCACCGGCCGGCCGAGCGCGAGGCGATCTGGCAGGCCCTGGCCGCTGTCGGCCTGCGCGGTTTCGAGGATGTGCCCTGTCATACCCTGTCCGCCGGCCAGCAGCGCCGCGTGGCCCTGGCCCGGCTCTACCTGGACAGCCCGCAGCTGTGGATTCTCGACGAACCCTTCACCGCCCTCGACAAGCAGGGCGTGGCGCAACTGGAAGAGCACCTGGCCGGTCATTGCGAGCGGGGCGGCATGATCGTGCTGACCACCCACCACAGCCTGACGCGGGTGCCGGCCGGTTACCGCGACCTCGATCTCGGGCGGTGGGCGGTATGAGCGTTTTCGGTCTATTGTTTGCCCGCGAGGCGCGGCTGTTGTTCCGCCGTCCGGCCGAGCTGGCCAACCCGCTGGTGTTCTTCGCCATCGTGATCGCGCTGTTTCCGCTGGCGGTCGGTCCCGAGACGAATATGTTGCAAAGCTTGTCTCCGGGGCTGGTCTGGGTCGCGGCGCTTTTGTCCGTCCTGCTCTCGCTGGACGGGCTTTTCCGCGGTGATTTCGAGGATGGTTCCCTGGAACAGTGGGTCCTTTCGTCGCACCCCCTGGCCCTTCTGGTGCTGGCCAAGGTGCTGGCACACTGGGTGTTTTCCGGGCTGGCGCTGGTTCTGCTGTCACCCTTGCTGGCGCTGATGCTCGGCTTGCCGACGGCCTGCCTGCCGGTGCTGCTGTCATCGCTGCTGCTGGGCACGCCGGTGCTGAGCCTGCTCGGTGCGGTGGGCGCGGCGCTGACGGTGGGACTCAAGCGTGGTGGCCTGTTGTTGGCGCTACTGATCCTGCCGCTGTATATCCCGGTACTGATTCTCGGCAGCGGGGCCCTGCAGGCCGCGTTGCAGGGCATGCCGGCAACGGGTTATCTGCTCTGGCTCGGCAGCCTGGCCGCCCTGGCGGTGACCCTGGCACCTTTTGCAATAGCGGCTGGCCTGAAGATCAGCGTCGGCGAATAATGAGGTCTGGCCGGTTTCCGGCCAGCAAAGACCCTGGATGTACCGTGATGAACTGGACTTGGTTTCATAAGCTGGGCTCGCCCAAATGGTTTTATGGCATCAGCGGGCGCCTGCTGCCCTGGCTGAGCATCGCCGCCGTACTGCTGATCGGCAGCGGCGTGGTCTGGGGGCTGGCCTTCGCGCCGCCGGACTATCAGCAGGGCAACAGTTTTCGCATCATCTACATCCACGTGCCGACGGCCATGCTCGCCCAGTCCTGCTATGTGATGCTGGCGGTCTGCGGGGTGGTGGGGCTGGTGTGGAAGATGAAACTGGCCGATGTCGCCCTGCAGTGCGCGGCACCCATCGGTGCCTGGATGACCGCCGTGGCGCTGGTCACCGGCGCCATCTGGGGCAAGCCGACCTGGGGCGCCTGGTGGGTGTGGGACGCGCGCCTGACCTCGATGCTGATCCTGTTGTTCCTCTATTTCGGCCTGATCGCCCTGGGCAACGCCATCACCAACCGTGACAGCGCGGCCAAGGCCTGTGCGGTGCTGGCGATCGTCGGCGTGATCAACATCCCGATCATCAAGTACTCGGTGGAGTGGTGGAACACCCTGCACCAGGGCGCGACCTTCACCCTGACCGAGAAGCCGGCGATGCCGGTGGAAATGTGGCTGCCGCTGCTGCTGACCGTGCTCGGTTTCTACTGCTTTTTCGGTGCCGTGGTGCTGCTGCGCATGCGCCTTGAAGTGCTCAAGCGCGAGGCCCGGGCCAGTTGGGTCAAGGCCGAGGTCCTGAACGAACTGGAGGCGGCCCGATGAGTTTTGCTTCATTCGGCGATTTTCTCGCCATGGGCCATCACGGCCTGTACGTCTGGTCGGCCTATGGCATCTGCCTGGCGGTCCTGCTCATCAACGTCGCCTCGCCGCTGCTCGCCCGTCGGCGTTACCTGCAACAGGAGGCGCGTCGTCTGCGCCGGGAGAATAGTCAGTGAACCCGCTGCGCAAGAAACGTCTGATCATCATCCTGGCGATCCTGGTCGGGGTCGGTGCCGCCGTCGGCCTGGCCCTGAGTGCGCTGCAGGAAAACATCAACCTGTTCTACACCCCGACCCAGATCGCCAATGGCGAAGCACCGCTGGATACGCGCATCCGCGCCGGCGGCATGGTGGAGAAAGGTTCGCTGGTGCGTTCCAGCGACTCGCTGGACGTGAAATTCGTCGTCACCGATTTCAACAAGTCGGTGACCATCAGCTACCGCGGCATTCTCCCCGACCTGTTCCGCGAAGGGCAGGGTATCGTCGCCCTCGGCAAGCTGAACGCCCAGGGCGTGGTGGTGGCCGACGAGGTGCTGGCCAAGCACGACGAGAAATACATGCCGCCGGAAGTGACCAAGGCACTCAAGGACAGCGGCCAGGCCGCCCCGACGCCTGCGAAGGAGGGTTGATCATGATTCCCGAGCTTGGCCACCTGGCCATGATCCTGGCGCTGTGCTTTGCCCTCGTGCAGGCCAGCGTCCCGCTGCTTGGCGCCTGGCGTGGCGACCGCCTGTGGATGAGCCTGGCGCAGCCGGCGGCCTGGGGGCAGTTCGCCTTTCTCGCCTTCGCCTTCGGCGTGCTGACCTACGCGTTCATGACCGACGACTTCTCCGTCGGCTATGTGGCCAACAACTCCAACAGCGCCTTGCCCTGGTACTACAAGTTCAGTGCCGTGTGGGGCGCCCACGAAGGGTCGCTGCTGCTCTGGGCGCTGATCCTCGGTGGCTGGACCTTCGCCGTGTCGGTGCTCTCGCGGCAACTGCCGCAGGCGATGCTGGCGCGGGTGCTGGCGGTGATGGGCATGATCAGTTCCGGCTTCCTGCTGTTCCTGATCCTCACCTCCAACCCGTTCTCGCGCATCCTGCCGCAGATTCCGGCGGACGGTCGCGACCTCAACCCGCTGTTGCAGGATATCGGCCTGATCGTCCATCCGCCGATGCTGTACATGGGCTATGTCGGGTTCTCCGTGGCCTTCGCCTTCGCCATCGCCGCGTTGCTCGGCGGCCGCCTCGACGCGGCCTGGGCGCGCTGGTCGCGGCCGTGGACCATTGTCGCCTGGGCCTTCCTCGGCCTCGGTATCACCCTGGGCTCCTGGTGGGCCTACTATGAACTCGGCTGGGGTGGCTGGTGGTTCTGGGACCCGGTGGAAAACGCCTCGTTCATGCCCTGGCTGGTCGGCACGGCGCTGATCCACTCATTGGCGGTCACGGAAAAGCGCGGCGTGTTCAAGAGCTGGACGGTGCTGCTGGCCATTGCCGCATTCTCCCTCAGCCTGCTGGGGACCTTCCTGGTCCGCTCGGGTGTGCTGACCTCGGTGCACGCGTTCGCTTCCGACCCGGCCCGTGGGGTGTTCATCCTGATCTTCCTGCTGTTCGTGGTCGGCGGTTCGCTGACGCTGTTCGCCCTGCGTGCACCGGTGGTGAAGAGTCATGTCGGCTTCGGCCTGTGGTCCCGCGAAACGCTGCTGCTGGCCAACAACCTGGTGCTGGTGGTGGCTGCCTCGATGATCCTGCTGGGGACCCTGTATCCGCTGGTGCTCGATGCCTTGAGCGGGGCCAAGCTGTCGGTGGGGCCGCCATACTTCAACGCGCTGTTCATCCCGCTGATGGCGGTGCTGATGGCGGTGCTGGCGGTGGGTGTGCTGGTGCGCTGGAAAGACACCCCGGTTAAATGGCTGGTGGGCATGCTGACCCCGGTCCTGCTCGGCAGCGTGGCGCTGGCGGCGGTGGCCGGCCTGGTCTACGGCGATTTCAACTGGGCGGTGCTGGCGACCTTCCTGCTGGCGGCCTGGGTGGTGCTGGCGGGGGTGCGCGACATCCTCGACAAGACCCGTCACAAGGGCCTGTTCAAGGGCCTGCCGAGCCTGACCCGCAGCTACTGGGGCATGCACCTGGCGCACCTGGGCATCGCCGTCTGCGCCCTCGGCGTGGTGCTGTCGAGCCAGGAGAGCGCCGAGCGCGACCTGCGCCTGGCGCCGGGTGAAGCCATGGAGCTGGCCGGTTATCAGTTCGTCTTCGAAGGCGCCAGGCACTTCGAGGGGCCGAACTTCACCTCGGACAAGGGCACCATCCGGGTGCTCGACAAGGGCCGGGAGGTGGCCGTGCTGCACCCCGAGAAACGTCTCTACACCGTGCAGCAATCGATGATGACCGAAGCCGGCATCGATGCCGGTTTCACCCGTGACCTCTACGTCGCCCTCGGCGAGCCGCTGGGCGATGGTGCCTGGGCGGTGCGGGTGCACGTCAAGCCGTTCGTGCGCTGGATCTGGTTCGGTGGCCTGCTGACCGCCCTCGGTGGTGCGCTGGCGGCGCTGGACCGGCGTTACCGGCTCAAGGTCAAGAGCCGGGTCAGGGAAGCATTGGGCATGAGCGGAGCGACTGCATGAAGCGTTGGATAATGGTAGTGCCACTGGCCGTGTTCCTGGTGGTGGCGGTGTTCCTGTATCGCGGGTTGTACCTGGACCCGGCCGAGTTGCCATCGGCGATGATCGGCAAGCCGTTCCCGGCGTTCTCCCTGCCCGATGTGCAGGATGGGAAGACCCTGACCCAGCTCGACCTGCATGGCCAGCCGGCGCTGGTCAACGTCTGGGGCACCTGGTGTATCTCCTGTCGGGTCGAGCACCCGGTACTGAACAAGCTGGCGCAGCAGGGCGTGCGGATCTACGGGGTGAACTACAAGGACGACAACGCCGAGGCGCTGAAGTGGCTGAAGGACTTCCACAATCCGTACCAGCTGGATATTCGTGACGAGCAGGGCAGCCTGGGCCTGGACCTGGGCGTGTACGGCGCACCGGAGACCTTCTTCATCGATGCCAAGGGCGTGATCCGCCACAAGTATGTCGGGGTGATCGACGAAGTGGTCTGGCGCGAGCAACTGGCGCCGGTGTACCAGGCACTGGTGGACGAGGCGCGACCATGAAGCGCTGGCTGGCCGCCGTGGCCCTGGGCCTGACCCTGACCGGCGTGGCCCACGCCGCCATCGACACCTACGAGTTCGCCAGCGAGGCTGAGCGCGAGCGTTTCCGCGACCTGACCAAGGAACTGCGCTGCCCCAAGTGCCAGAACCAGGACATCGCCGACTCCAATGCGCCGATTGCCGCCGACCTGCGCCGGGAGATTTTCCGCATGCTCGGCGAGGGCAAGGACAATCAGCAGATCATCGACTTCATGGTCGATCGGTATGGCGACTTCGTCCGCTACAAACCGGCCCTGACCGGCAAGACCGCGCTGCTCTGGTTCGGCCCGGCCGGGCTGCTGCTGGGGGGCCTGGTCGTGATCGCCGTGATCGTCCGTCGGCGCCGCGCCCAGCGCAGCGAAACCCCGGACGTGCTTTCCGCCGAGGAGCGCGAGCGCCTCGACCACCTGCTGGATAAGAACCGCGAATGATTGATTTCTGGCTTGCTACCGGTCTGTTGTTACTGATTGCCCTGAGTTTCCTGCTGATCCCGATCCTGCGCGATCGCCGCGTCCGCCAGGAAGAGGATCGCACCGCGCTGAACGTGGCGTTGTACCAGGAGCGTGTGGCTGAGCTGCAGGCGCAGCGCGACGACGGCGTACTGACGGCCGAGCAGATGGACAGTGCCCGTGCCGAGGCGGCTCGCGAGTTGCTGGCCGATACCGATGGCCTGGCCCCGGCGCCGGTTTCGCGGCTGGGCAGGCCGCTGCCGCTGCTGGCGGCGCTATTGGTGCCGGTGCTCGGGCTGGTGCTGTACCTGCACTTCGGTGCCAGCGACAAGGTCGAACTGACCCGCGAATTCGCCCAGGCTCCGCAATCGATGGAAGACATGACCCGCCGCCTGGAGCGTGCGGTCGCTGCCCAGCCGGACTCGGCCGAAGGCCTGTACTTCCTGGGGCGGGCGTACATGGCCCAGGACCGGCCGGCGGACGCGGCGAACCTCTTCGAGCGTACCGTCAAGCTCGCCGGGCGCCAGCCCGAGTTGCTCGGGCAGTGGGCGCAGGCGCGCTACTTCGCCGATGGCAAGCGCTGGTCGCCGCAGCTCCAGGCGCTGACCGACGAGGCGCTGAAGGCCGATCCCAACGAAGTCACCAGCCTCGGCCTGCTGGGGATCGCCGCCTTCGAGGGCGAGCGTTACCAGGAGGCGATCGACCACTGGAAGCGCCTGCTGGTGCAACTGCCGGCGCAGGATCCGTCCCGCGCCGCCTTGCAGGGCGGGATCGACCGGGCGACCGAGAAGCTGCTCGCCAGTGGCGGCAAGGTTGCCGCGGCGCCTGCCGCCGCGGTCGGAAAGGGCGCGCTGCTCAAGGTGCGTGTCGACCTGGCGGCGCAGCTCAAGGCCAAGGTCCAGCCGGGCGACAGCGTGTTCGTCTTCGCCCGTGCCACCCAGGGGCCGCCGGCACCGCTGGCGGCCAAGCGCCTGACGGTGGCCGACCTGCCGGCCACGGTGGAGCTGGGCGATGCCGACGCAATGATGCCGCAATTGAAACTGTCGAACTTTCCTGAAGTCCAACTGGTTGCACGGATCTCCCGCGCCGGCCGGCCGACGGCCGGCGAGTGGATCGGACGTAGCCAGCCCCTGGCCAGCAGTACCGCCGCGCAACAGAACCTGACCATCGACAGCCCGGACAAATAGAGAACCCGCCATGACCGCCATCGCTCGCCTCACCCTGTTAACGCTGGTCCTGGGGTTGAGCGCCTGTACGGTCCAGCGCCCGCCGGCGCCGACGGGCCCGACGATCCCGCCGTCCGTCCCGACGACCAAGCCCTATCCCCCGGCAACACCGGGCAAGCCGATTCCGGCGACCAGGCCGCGCCCGAGCACTTCGGCGACCTTTGCCCCACCGCCTGGCGGTCGCAGCCACTGGGACGGGCAAATGGGTGTGTACGTGCTCGACAACCAGCCCAACACCTTCTATCGCCAGCGCACCTACTATCGCTGGGACAACGGCTGGAGCCGTTCGATCAGCCCCAACGGGCCCTGGGAAGAAACCGACATCCATGGCGTGCCGCCGGGGTTGGGCAAGCAGTTCGCGCAGTAACCTCTAGGCGCCCGGCGCCTGCAAGGCGTACACGTTCTGCGTCACAAGAGCGGACGCCGAGCGTCCAGAGAGGTATTCCCACGCGGAGCGTGGGAATGCTCGGGGGGCGGGGTATTACTTACTTGCCATAGATCTGGTCGAACACGCCACCGTCATTGAAGTGGGTCTTCTGCACCGTGCGCCAGTCGCCGAAGGTCTTCTCCACCGAGAGGAAGTCGACTTTCGGGAAGCGGTCGGTGAACTTCGCCAGTACCTTCGGATCACGCGGACGCAGGTAGTTCGCCGCAGCGATTTCCTGGCCTTCCGGTGACCACAGGTACTTCAGGTATTCCTCGGCCGCCGCACGGCTGCCTTTCTTGTCCACCACCTTGTCGACCACGCTCACCGGCGGCTCGGCCTCGGCGGAAACGCTCGGGTAGATGACTTCGAACTGGTCGCGACCGAACTCGCGGGCAATCATTTCCGCTTCGTTCTCGAAGGTCACCAGCACGTCGCCGATCTGGTTGGTCATGAAGGTGGTGGTGGCGGCACGGCCACCGGTATCCAGCACCGGCACCTGCTTGAACAGCTTGCCGACGAAGTCCCTGGCCTTGTTCTCGTCGCCGCCGTTCTTCAGCACATAGCCCCATGCCGACAGGTAGGTGTAGCGACCGTTACCCGAGGTCTTGGGGTTCGGCACGACCACTTGCACGCCTTCCTTGAGCAGGTCCGGCCAGTCCTTCAATGCCTTCGGATTGCCCTTGCGCACAATGAACACGGTGGCCGAGGTGAACGGCGCACTGTTGTTCGGCAGACGGGTGACCCAGTTCTCCGGTACCAGCTTGCCGTTGTCCGCCAGGGCGTTGATGTCGGTCGCCATGTTCATGGTGATCACATCCGCCGGCAGGCCGTCGATCACGGCACGCGCCTGTTTGCTGGAGCCGCCGAAGGACATCTGCACGGTGACGTTTTCGTTGTGCTCGGCCTGCCAGTGCTTCTGGAAGGCGCTGTTATAGTCCTTGTAGAAGTCCCGCATCACATCGTAGGACACGTTCAGCAGGGTCGGGGCGGCCTGGGCGATGCCACCGAAGGCCAGGCCAGCGGCCAGGAGCGAGGCGCCAAAGAGTTTTTTCACTGCGCATTCCTTGTTCGGGTCAGAGAGAGGGCAATTTGCCAGCAACTATAACGGCGAGCGCATAGTCGCTAAAAGATTAAAAAGTACTTTGCTTATTCCAGCTTCTTGAACAACGCATTGCCGCAACGGGAGCAGAAGGCCGCCGCGGGTTCATGGCTGTCCTTGCGACACACCGGGCACGCATGCTTGAGCTGTTCGCCGCGCAGGGCCGTGGCCAGTTCGGCGGTGAAGATCCCGGTGGGCACGGCGATGATCGAGTAACCGGTGATCATCACCAGCGACGAAATGATCTGCCCCAGCACGGTCCTGGGCACGATATCGCCATAGCCGACCGTGGTCAGGGTGACGATCGCCCAGTAGATGCCCTTGGGGATGCTGGTGAAGCCGTGCTCGGGGCCTTCGATCACATACATCAGGGTACCGAACACGGTCACCAGGGTGCACACGCCGAACAGGAACACCAGGATCTTCTGCTTGCTGCCGCGCAGCGCGTCGAGCAGGTAGTGGGCCTGCCTGAGATAGGGTGCGAGCTTGAGCACGCGGAAGATCCGCAGCATGCGGATGATGCGGATGATCAGCAGGTACTGCGCATCGCTGTAGTACAGCGCGAGGATCCCCGGCACGATCGCCAGCAGGTCGACCAGCCCATAGAAGCTGAAGGCATAGCGCAGCGGCCGTGGCGAGCAGTAGAGGCGCACCAGGTACTCGGCGGCGAAGATCAGCGTGAAGCCCCATTCGATCCCGGCGAGGAGGCCGGCGTAGTTCTGGTGGATGTTCTCGATGCTGTCCAGGACCACCGTCACCAGGCTGGCGAGGATGATCAGCAGAAGGATCTTGTCGAAGCGCCTGCCGGCGACGGTATCGGTTTGAAAAATCATGACGTAGAGCCGTTGGCGCCAGTCGTTGTTGCTGTTCATGAGGTGTTGCCCAAGTGGTCGATGCCGCAAGGGTGGGGCAAGGGCGGGCAATCCGCAAGCCGGGACCGGCGTGGGTGCGTTACCGCGCACTACGGCGGCCCCAGGCCTTGCGTGCCGTCCCGGCTGTCGCCGTTTTCACAGGGGCGGACGCCGCATCCGCGCCACGGCCCGGCTCAGCCAGCAGGCGAGGATGAACGGTGCGGTCAGTGGCGACAGGCCCAGGCTGGCGAGGGCCGGTGTCAGCAGGATCGCCAGGAGCATGCCGCCCAGTGCCAGCCAGGGGCGGCGCTGCAATGGGCTCAGGGCCAGTCCGGCGAGGGCGGCGTTGTAGCCGTTCAGTCCCGCCAGGGCCGGGCTGGCTTCGCTGCAAAGGCCGAACACCAGTCCCATGCCACTGCCGAGCACTGCCCACAGCGCCGCCCGCCGGTTGGCCAGCAGCAAACCGGTCAGTATCAGGCCGCCTGCCAGTGGCTCGTCGAGGAACATGATCTGCCCGAAACCCTTGGAGATCGCTTGCAGCAGCCTGGGCAGATCCGCTTCGGCCGGGGCTGCCTCTGGCGCAAGGTGCGTGCTGAACGCCAGCAGTGTCCAGCCGAGCAGGACAAAGGGCGCGGTATAGGTCGGCAGGCTCCTCGGCCAGTGGCGCACGAGTATCGCGCTCAGGCCGCCGGCGGCGATGATCAGCAGCGGCAACAGCGGTGACCAGGGGAGATGCAGGCCGATCAGCAGGCCCAGCAGGACGCCGTTGTAGCTGTACAGGCCGGCCTGGCGTTCGGCCTTGGGATAGCCACGGCGCTGGGCCGTGATCAGGCCGGCGAGACCACCGAGCAGGGCGCCGCCGAGCAGGCCCGGGGCGCCGCAGAGGATTGCCAGCAGGCAGAACAGGCCGCAGAGCGGATGGCGCTGGAGGACGATCTGACTGAAACCGTTGAACAGGGCGGTGGCCCAGTCGGGGCAGTCGCAGGTGGCCGGGCCGAGGGTGGCGAGGATTTTGACTTTCTTGTCAGGCGTCATGTGCAGTGCGCTCCTGGCTCGCGCTGTCGAGAATCAGGATGGCGCGCAGGTCGTTGACGTTTGTTCGGGTCGGCTCGGTGACGACCAGCGCGTCCAGCGCGGCGAAGGCCGTGGCAAACAACTGACGCAGGAATTCTTGCGGATCGACCGACATGGCGGGCTCCCGGATTTATTGTTATGTAATGGCGGGCAAGATTCTTCTAGGGACCGAATGCTGTCGAGGCTCACCCCTGTGGGGGCCGGACTCATCCGCGAAGCGGGTGGCGCTTGTTCGCGGATAAATCCTGCTCCCACAGAAGCAGGCGTTTCACAGGTGCAGGTTCCGAGCGGGAAACGGGAGTTACTGGTCGCGGATCGAGAAGTTGGCCATATGCTCCAGCCCTTGATCAGCGCCGAGTGGTCCCATTCGCTGCCACCGATGGCCGCACAGGTGCTGAACACCTGCTGGGCGTTGGCGGTGTTGGGCAGGTTGATACCCAGCTCGCGGGCGCCGGCCAGGGCCAGGTTGAGGTCCTTCTGGTGCAGGTTGATACGAAAGCCCGGGTTGAAGGTGCCCTTGATCATGCGTTCGCCATGGACTTCGAGAATCTTCGACGAGGCGAAGCCGCCCATCAGCGCTTCACGCACCTTGGCCGGGTCGGCACCGTTCTTCGCCGCGAACAGCAGTGCCTCGGCCACTGCCTGGATGTTCAGGGCGACGATGATCTGGTTCGCCACCTTGGCGGTCTGGCCATCGCCGTTGGCGCCGACCAGGGTGATGTTCCTGCCCATGTTCTGGAACAGTGGCAGAGCGCGGGCAAAGGCCTGGCTGTCGCCGCCGACCATGATGCTCAGGGTCGCGGCCTTGGCTCCGACCTCGCCACCCGACACCGGAGCATCCAGGTACTGCGCGCCTTTTTCGTTGATCTTCGCGGCGAAGGCCTTGGTGGCGCTGGGCGAGATCGAGCTCATGTCGATGACGATCTTGCCCGGGCCGGCGCCGGCGGCAATCCCGTCGGCACGAAACAGCACGTCTTCCACCTGCGGGGTGTCGGGCACCATGACGATGATGAACTCGGCCTCCTGGGCCACTTCCCGGGGGTTGGCCAGGGCCACCGCACCGGCTGCGACCAGGTCGGCCGGAGCGCTGGCGTGGTGCTGGGAAAGGAACAGGCTGTGGCCTGCCTTCTGCAGGTTCGAAGCCATGGGGTGGCCCATGATGCCGGTGCCGATGAAACCGATTTTAGCCATGAGAAAATCCTCTTGTTACCTGTGCCAAAGGAGGGGAAGCGTTCAGATCGCGTTGTGGCTCTTCAGCCAGCCGAGGCTCGCCTCGGTGGTGGTCAGCGGCTTGTATTCGCAGCCGACCCAGCCCTGGTAGCCGATGCGGTCCAGGTGTTCGAACAGGAAGCGGTAATTGATCTCGCCGGTGCCGGGCTCGTTGCGGCCCGGGTTGTCGGCGAGCTGGACGTGATTGATTTCGCCCAGGTGATTGCTCAGGGTCCGGGCCAGGTCTCCTTCCATGACCTGCATGTGGTAGATGTCGTATTGCAGGAACAGGTTGGCGCTGCCGACCTGTTCGCGAATCGACAGGGCCTGGGCCGTGGTGTTGAGGTAGAAACCGGGAATGTCGCGGGTGTTGATCGCTTCCATCACCAGCCGGATGCCGGCGGCCTGGAGCTTGTCCGCGGCGTACCTGAGGTTCTCGACCAGGGTCTTCTCCAGGAAGGCTTCGTCGAAACCCTGTGGGCGAATCCCGGCCAGGCAGTTGATCTGGCTGTTGCCGAGCACCTGGGCGTAGTCGATGGCCAGGTCGACACCGCCGCGGAATTCCTCGACGCGATCCGGGTGGCAGGCGATGCCGCGCTCACCCTTGGTCCAATCGCCGGCGGGCAGGTTGAACAGCACCTGGGTCAGGCCGTGGGCGTCGAGTTGCGCCTTGATCTCGGCGGAACTGAAATCGTAGGGGAACAGGTATTCCACGCCGCTGAAGCCGGCATCGGCGGCGGCCTTGAAGCGGGCGAGGAAGTCCTGTTCGGTGAACAGCATGGACAGGTTGGCGGCAAAACGTGGCATGGCGGTCTCCGGTGTTGATACGGCGGGTTGCTGGCTACTCAGGCGGTGTAGGAGCGGGCTTGCCCGCGAAGAGGGCCGCGGGCCTTCAGGCGCTTCGCGGGCAACCGAGCGTCGGCCGGCCGCTCCCACATTCACAGAGGAGTCAGTCGAGCAGCGCGATGGCGGTCGGCGCATCGTTGCCGACCAGGGCCAGGTCCTCGAACTCGTTGATGGCGTTGATCTCGGTGCCCATGGAAATGTTGGTGACGCGCTCGAGGATGATTTCGACCACCACCGGTACCCTGAACTCCTCGATCAGTTCCCGGGCCTGGCGCAGTGCCGGCTGGATCTGGTCCGGCTCGAACACGCGCAGCGCCTTGCAGCCCAGGCCCTCGGCCACGGCCACGTGGTCGACGCCATAACCGTTCAGTTGCGGCGCGTTCAGGTTGTCGAAGGACAACTGCACGCAGTAGTCCATGTCGAAGCCGCGCTGGGCCTGGCGGATCAGCCCCAGGTAGGAGTTGTTCACCACCACGTGGATGTACGGCAGCTTGAACTGTGCACCCACCGCCAGCTCTTCGATCATGAACTGGAAGTCGTAGTCGCCCGACAGCGCCACCACCTTGCGCTGCGGATCGGCCTTGACCACCCCGAGCGCGGCCGGAATGGTCCAGCCCAGTGGGCCGGCCTGGCCGCAGTTGATCCAGTGGCGCGGCTTGTAGACGTGGAGGAACTGCGCACCGGCGATCTGCGACAGGCCAATGGTGCTGACGTAGCAGGTGTCCTTGTCGAACGCCAGGTTCATCTCCTCGTAGACACGTTGCGGCTTGACCGGCACGTTGTCGAAGTGGGTCTTGCGCTGCAGGGTGGCCTTGCGCTGCTGGCAATCCTTGAGCCAGGCGCTGCGGTTCCTCAGCTTGCCGGCGGCCTGCCATTCGCGGGCCACGTCGATGAAAACGGTCAGGGCCGAGGCCGCGTCGGAGACGATGCCCAGGTCGGGGGTGAATACCCGGCCGATTTGGGTCGGCTCGATATCGACATGGATGAACTTGCGGCCTTCGGTGTAGACCTCCACCGAGCCGGTGTGGCGGTTGGCCCAGCGGTTGCCGATGCCCAGCACCAGGTCGGACTTGAGCAGAGTGGCGTTGCCGTAGCGGTGCGAGGTCTGCAGGCCGACCATGCCGACCATCAGCGGGTGATCGTCGGGCAGGCTGCCCCAGCCCATCAGGGTCGGGATCACCGGGATGCCGGTCAGCTCGGCGAACTCCACCAGCAGTTCGCTGGCGTCGGCGTTGATGATCCCCCGCCGGCCACCAGCAGTGGCCGTTCGGCCTGGTCGAGCAGGGCCAGAGCCTTCTCGGCCTGGATCCGCGTGGCGCCGGGCTTGACCAGCGGCAGCGGCTGGTAGGCGTCGATGTCGAATTCGATTTCGGCCATCTGCACGTCGAAGGGCAGGTCGATCAGCACCGGGCCGGGGCGGCCCGAACGCATTTCGTAAAAGGCTTTCTGGAAGGCATAGGGCACCTGGCCCGGCTCCAGCACGGTGGTCGCCCACTTGGTCACCGGCTTGACGATGCTGGTGATGTCCACGGCCTGGAAGTCTTCCTTGTGCAGGCGGGCACGGGGCGCCTGGCCGGTAATGCAGAGGATCGGGATCGAGTCGGCGCTGGCGCTGTACAGGCCGGTGACCATGTCGGTGCCGGCTGGGCCCGAGGTGCCGATGCACACGCCGATGTTGCCGGCCTTGGTGCGGGTATAGCCCTCGGCCATGTGCGAGGCACCTTCAACGTGGCGCGCGAGGACGTGATCGATGCCGCCGACTTTCTGTAGTGCCGAGTACAGCGGGTTGATGGCGGCGCCGGGAATGCCGAAGGCGGTGTCGACCCCTTCGCGGCGCATCACCCACACGGCAGCTTCGATTGCTCTCATTTTGCTCATTGTTTTGTGCCTCTTAGGTTTTGTAATTGTATACAAGTGACTTTTCATCGAGTGTATTCACGGCCAATGGCGCAGGTCAATTCATTTTCTTGAATCGGCGTGGCATTCGTCCGGATCACAAAAAACGCGGAGCTTGCGACATTTTGTCAGTGATTTGAATTTTTTGTATACAAAAACATATTTTATTGTGTTCTATTTGTGATGCGGAATTGCTCCCGCGCGGAGCGCCAAAGACTTTCCAAAACAATGAGGACGGCACCCATGAGCGCTTTAACCCTGAAAGTCGCAGTCAGCCTGGCCGGTCAGGCGATCGCTGCGGGACGGATGATGTGCGCGGCGCCGCTGACCATTGCGGTACTCGATGGTGGCGGGCATCTGGTGACTTTGCAGCGGGAGGACGGAGCCAGTCTGTTGCGGCCGCAGATCGCCATCGGCAAGGCCTGGGGCGCGATCGCCCTGGGCAAGGGCTCGCGTCTGCTGGCGCTGGATGCGCAGCAGCGGCCGGCGTTCATCGCCGCCTTGAACGGGTTGGGGCAGGGCAGTGTGGTACCGGCGCCGGGTGGGGTGCTGATCCGCGATCAGGCCGGGCAGGTGGTGGGGGCAATCGGCATCAGTGGCGATACGTCGGATATCGACGAGCAGTGCGCGATCAGTGCGATCGAGGCATTGGGGCTGACGGCGGATGCGGGGGTATCAGCCTGATTCAGGTGAGCGCCTTTTCGCGGGCAAGCCCTGCTCCTACAGGAAACGTGTGCACACAAATCTGCTGTTCGCCCCGTACTGTAGGCGCGTGGCTTGCCCGCGAAAGGGGCGCCTCGTTTTACTGGTCGAGCTCGCATCCCTTGAGCACCAGCCGCACGATGGTCTGCGTCGCCGCTTCATAGTCGGCGTCATCGAGCTTGGCCTTGCCGGTGATCGCCGAGATCTGCCAGTCGAAGTCGGCATAGGTCTGGGTCGCGGCCCAGATGGTGAACATCAGGTGGTTGGGATCGACCGGGGCGATCTGGCCGCGGTCGATCCAGCTCTGGATACACTCGATGTTGTGCCGGGCCTGGGCGTTGAGCTGTTCGACCAGGTCGGGGCTCAGGTGCGGAGCGCCGTGCATGATCTCGCTGGCGAACACCTTGGACGCCGCCGGCAGATCGCGGGAGATGCGGATCTTCGAACGGATGTAGCCGGCCAGCACCTCGCCCGGCACGCCGTCGGGATTGAACGGCGTCGAGGCCTGCAGGATCGGTTCGATGATGCTTTCCAGCACCTCGCGGTAGAGATTGTCCTTGGACTTGAAGTAGTAGTAGACGTTGGGCTTGGGCAGGCCGGCCCGGGCGGCGATGTCGCTGGTCTTGGTGGCGGCGAACCCCTTGTCGGCGAACTCTTCACTGGCTGCGCGCAGGATCAGTTCTTTGTTGCGTTCGCGGATGGTGCTCATAAAGCGGGTCATTCCTTGCCTGTCCGGGCGGTTGGGCATGGTAGCACCGGGTCTGCGGCAGGCCAAGATTGCCTGCCCGCGCGCCCGCCAAGGCAGGCGAGGCGGGCATGGCAGGTGGTTTTTCTTCACCCGGCCGCCCGTTTCGGCGGCTCTCGGCAATGGCGGCTCTACAGCACCAGGCGCGGCAGCCAGAGCGACAGCGCCGGGATGTAGGTCACGGCCATCAGCACCAGGAACAGCACGCCGTAGAACGGCAGCAGTGCGGTCACGGTCTTCTCGATGCTGACCTTGCCCACCGCCGAGCCGACGAACAGCACCGCGCCCACCGGCGGGGTGATCAGGCCGATCCCCAGGTTCACCAGCATGATCATGCCGAAGTGCACCGGGTCGACGCCGATGCCGAGAATCACCGGCATCAGGATCGGCGTGAGGATCAGGATCAGCGGCGCCATGTCCATCACCGTGCCGAGCAACAGCAGCATGGCGTTGATGCACATCAGGATCACGTAGCGGTTGTCCGACAGGGTCAGGAACAGCGTGGTGATCTTCGCCGGGATCTGCATCAGGGTCATGATGTAGCCGAAGCTGGCGGCGAAGCCGATCAGGATCATCACGATGGAGATGGTTCGCACGGTGCGATGCATCAGCTTGGGCAGCTCGCGCCACTGGTAGTCGCGGTAGATGAACATGGTTACGAAGAATGACCAGAGCACCGCAATCGCCGCCGACTCGGTCGCGGTGAACACCCCGAGAGAATCCCGCCGAGAATGATCACCATGGCCATCAGGCCCCATAGCGCATCGGCGCAGATCTTCAGGGCCTGGCGCAGGGGAATGACTTCGCCCTTGGGGTAGTCGCGCTTTTTCGCGAAGATCAGGCACAGCACCATCAGGCAGGCGCTCATCAGCAGGCCCGGCACCACCCCGGCCATGAACAGCGAGGCGATGGACACCGTGCCGCCGGCCGCCAGCGAGTAGAGCACCGAGTTGTGGCTGGGTGGGGTCAGCAGGGCCTGGACCGAGCCGCTGACCGTGACTGCGGTGGAGAAGTCGCGCGGGTAGCCGCGGCGCTCCATCTCCGGAATCAGCACCGAGCCGACCGAGGCGGTGTCGGCCACCGACGAACCGGAAATCGCCCCGAAGAAGGTCGAGGCCATGATGTTCACCAGGGACAGGCCGCCGCGGACGAAACCCACCAGCACCCCGGCGAACGCCACCAGCCGCCGCGACATGCCGCCCTCGGCCATGATCGCGCCGGCGAGGACGAAGAACGGAATCGCCATCAGCGAGAACTTGTTCACGCCGCCGGCGACCTGGATCATCAGGGCCTGGAACGGGATGTCGATCCACCAGGCGCCGATCAGCGCCGAGAGCCCGAGGGCGTAGGCCACCGGCATGCCGATGAGGATCAGCAGGATAAAACTGCCCAACAGGATCACGGCGTCCATTCACACGGCTCCTTCGTTTTCTTCGACCAGGTCGAAACGCACCACGCGGCGCTGGCTCTGGTCGCCCAGCAGGAGTTTTTCCAGGACGAACACCAGGGTCAGGCAACCGCCCACGGGGATCGGCATGTAGCTGATGCCGACCCGCAAGGTCGGCAGTGCGCTCATGAACTGGTTCCAGGTCGAGGCGCAGAGCTTGGCGCCCCAGACGGTCATGAACAGGCAGATGGTCGCCATCAGTACCTGCGCGACCAGCGCGGCAGCCGAGCGCAGGGCAGGGTTCAGGCGGTCGGTCAGCATGGCCACGGCCATGTGCGCGCCGGCGCGGTAGCTGGAGGCTGCGCCGATGAAGGTGAACACCATCATCAGCAGGATCGCGGTGGGCTCCGGCCAACTGGAGCCGGTGCCGAGGACATAGCGGGCGAAGATGCCCCAGGGGATGATCAGGCTGATGGCGAGGATCGCCAGGCCCGCGACCCAGACACAGGCCATGTAGAGCCGATCGTTGATCAGCAGCACGAGATTCTTCATCGGATTTCACCGTTACCCGCCGGTCCGCGCTGGGCGCGCATGGCGGCGGGCCTTCCATGTGGGTGGGGGCGTTACTCGACCGCTTCGATGCGGCTCATCAGCTCGGCGTAGGGGGCGCCGTATTTCTGGCGGATCGGGGCGGTGGCCTCGTAGAAGGGTTTCCTGTCGACTTCGACGAACTCGACGCCGGCGGCCTTGAGCTTCTCTTCGCTGCTGGCGGACTTGGCATCCCACAGGGCACGCTGTTCCAGCTGCGCCTGGCGGGCGGCCTGGCGGACCAGGGTCTGCTGTTCGGGGGTGAGCTTCTCCCAAGTGCTTTTGGAGATCACCAGCGGTTCCGGGAGGATCAGGTGACCGGTCAGGGCGTAGTATTTGGCGTTCTGGTAGTGGTTGTGTTCGAGCAGGGTCGGCGGGTTGTTTTCCGCGCCATCGATGACCCCGGTCTGCAGGGCGCTGAAGATTTCGCCGGTGTCCATGGCGATGCCGTTGCCGCCCATGGCGTTGATGGTTTCGATGAACAGCGGGTTGCCCTGTACGCGAATATTCATGCCCTTGAGGTCGGCCAGGCTGCGTACCGGTTTCTTGGTGTAGAGGTTGCGGGTGCCGCCATCCATCCAGGCCAGGGCCACCAGGTTGAATTCGGACTGGGTGATCTTGTCGAGGATCTCCTGGCCGATCTCGCCGTCGATGATCTTGCGCATGTGCGCCTGGTCACGGAACACGAAGGGCATGTTGAACACGTTCACGTCCGGCACTACCGGGCCGACGATGCCGAGGCTGACCCGGGCCATCTGGATCGCGCCGATCTGGGTCTGCTCGACCACTTCCTTTTCCGAGCCGAGCACGCCGCCGGAGAACATCTTGAAGGTCAGTTGGCCGTTGCTCTGCCGGGCCAGTGCCTTGCCCATGTTTTCCTCGGCGACCACGGTGGGGTAGCCGGCCGGGTGAACGTCGGCGAACTTGATTTCCAGGGCCTGGGCCAGGTGGCTGAAACCGAAGGCGAGGGGGAGTGCGGCGACAAGAAGCTTGCGTCTGAAGTCCATGGGGCAATTCTCCGTCTTGTTGTTATTGTCTGGCTGCTTCGTTCAAAACTCGCTGCAGGCGCCGCTGGGCGCCGGGAATCAGGCGTTGAAAAAAGGTTCCTCCAGGCCTTGGACGCCGGGCCGCAGGGCGAACACGCCGCCGGCCAGGGGCTGGTCGTGCAGATCGCCGCCGGGGCGGATCGAGGTGACGAACAAGGTGCCCAGGTCGCGACCGCCGAAGGCGCACATGGCCGGCTTTTTCACGGGCACCGCGAGGGAGCGGTCGAGGCGACCTTCAGGCGTGAAGCGATGGATCAGGCCGTCGTCATTGCCGCAGATCCAGTAGCAACCGTCGACATCCATGGCGGCGCCGTCGGGGCGTCCCGGATGTTGCCGCATGTCGACGAACAGTCGGCGGTTGTAGGGCGTGCCGCTGTCCGGGTCGTAGTCGAAGGCCCAGATCGATTGCACGCCGGGGTGTGAGTCGGACAGGTACATCGTCCTGCCCTCCGGGCTGAACGCCAGGCCATTGGGCACGATCAGCCCGTCCAGTTGTGCCACCAGCGGTGCTGTCTGCCCAGCCTCGTAGCGATACAGCGCACCGGCGGGGCGGCCAAGGCCCATGTCCATCACCATGGTGCCGGCCCAGAAGCGGCCCTGGCGGTCGCAGCGGCCATCGTTGAAGCGCATGTTGGGAAGGGCATGGGGAACTGCCGTGAGCCGCTGGCTGTGCAGGCGTTCTTCGGTGCCCACCTGCAGGCGGAACAGGCCGCTTTCCAGGCCGGCGATCCAGCTGCCGTCGCGGCTGCGGGCGATGCAGGCGAGCATTTCCGGCGCTTGCCAACTGCGGGTCTGCCGACTGTCGGCGCTCCAGCGGTGCAGGCGGCGGGCGGGGATGTCGACCCAGTAGAGGGCCTGTTCGTGCACGCTCCACACCGGGCTTTCCCCGGTGGCGTTGCGGGCGTCGAGAATCAGTTCAGCGTCCATGGCGGTTCCCTTGCCGGAAGATGGGGGCTTGCTCAGTCGCCGAAGGGACCGGCTGCGACGAAGGCGCCGCCCTGGTAGATCAGCGTCGGGTCGTCCGCCGGCGGTGCCGGCTGGGTCTCGATCTCGGCGCGGAACGGCTCGGAGCTGTCCCTGGGCTGGTAGCCGAGGTGGGCGGCGAGGTGGTTGTCCCACCAGATGGAGCGGTTGGCGGAGACACCGTAGACCACGGTGTGGCCGACGTTCGGGGTATACAGGGCGCGTTCGAGCAGTTGGGTCAGGTCGTCGAAGCTCAGCCAACTGCTGAGCATGCGGCGGTTCTGCGGCTGGGCGAACGACGAGCCGATGCGGATGCTGACGGTCTCGATGCCGTAGCGATCGAAATAGAAGCTGGCCATGTCCTCGCCGTAGGACTTGGAGAGCCCGTAGTAGCTGTCCGGGCGATGCGGGGCGCGGGCGTCGAGGGTCTCGCTCTGCTTGTAGAAGCCGATCACATGGTTGGAACTGGCGAAGATCACGCGCTTGACGCCGTGGCGGCGGGCGGCTTCGTAGATGTGGAAGACGCCGCAGATGTTGGCGCCGAGGATCTCCTCGAAGGAGCGCTCCACCGAGACGCCGCCGAAGTGCAGGATCGCGTCCACGCCTTCGACCAGATGATGTACCGCCTGCTTGTCGGAGAGATCGCAGGGATGGACTTCCTCGCGGTCGTCGATGGCCGGAGCCATTTCGGCGATATCGGAAAGGCGCAGGATACGGGCGTAGGGGCGCAGGCTCTCGCGCAGTACCTTGCCCAGGCCACCGGCCGCGCCGGTGAGCAGAAGACGGTTGAAGGGCGGCGGGGTCGGTGTCGCTGGGGTCATGGCGAGGCCCTGGTCGGAGGTTTATTGTTGTGCTGTCGTCCGTTGTCGTACGACATTTTTCTGGATTATCGTCAGCGCGAAACGGCTTTGTCAATGTAATGGGGTGAGTGATTCGTCGTGATTGCCGGTCGTAGATTTTGCAAGATGTTTCGAGTTCAGGGGGCGAGGTTTCCCCATGTCTGGGTTTTCATTCATGACCCTTGTGGGAGGCGGCCGGGCGGCGCTCCCACAGGTCATGCATTCACAATGACTACCGCTGCTACAGCAGCGAAATCGGATAACTGATGAACAGGCGGTTCTCGTCGAACTCGTTGGTGCTGTAGTCCCTGCGGATGCTCGAGTTGCGCCAGCGGATGTTCAGGTTGCGCAAGGTGCCGCTCTGGACGGTGTAGCCCAGTTCCGACTCACGCCCCCATTCCTTGCCGTCGGTGACCGCGCCGACATGCACGTTGTCACCGCTGATGTAGCGGTTCATCAGGGTCAGCCCCGGAATTCCCAGCGCGGCGAAGTTGTAGTCATGGCGCAACTGCCAGGACTTTTCCTGCGCATTGTCATAGCTGCTGTTGTAGCTGTCGTTGGCCAGGGTGCCGCCGCTGGTGCCGTTGACCCGCATCCAGGCGCTGTCGCCGGTGAGCTTCTGCAGGCCGACGTAGAAGGTGTTGCCGCCGTACTTGGCCGAGAACAAGCCCGACCAGGTTCTGTTCTCCAGGTCGCCGGCCAGCGCGCTGCCGTCTTCCTTGCCGTAGAAGAAACCGAGGTTGGCCCCCAGGGTCCAGTCGCCCAGTGGCTGGCTGTGTACCAGATTGACGTACTGCTGGCTGTAGATGTCCTTCAGTTGGGCATTCCAGAGGCCGATCAGGGTGCGCTTGTCGTTGAAGGTGTATTCGCCGCCGGCGAAGTTGAAGCGGTCGGAGGTGAAGGCGGCTTTGCCCTGCATGTACATGTCGGTCATGCTCGAATCGTTGCGCGGGCTGTTCTTCTGGAACTGGCCGCCGTACAGCGTCAGGCCGTCGATCTCCTTCGAGGTGACCTGGCCGCCGCGGAAGGTCTGCGGCAGCGAGCGGCCGTCGTCGGAACGGAGGATCGGCAGCACCGGCATCCATTCGCCGACCTTCAGCTCGGTTTTGGAAATCCGTGCCTTGAACGCCACGTCCAGGCGGCCGAAGTTGTCCGCCGGGCGCCCGTCACGGTCCAGCGGCAGCAGTTGCGTGCCGCCGGTGCCTTTGCCGCCGTCGAGCTTCTGGGAAAAGGTGCCGAGCACGTCGACGCCGAAACCGACGGTGCCCTGGGTGAAGCCGGAGCGGGCGTCGAGGATGAAGTTCTGCGTCCATTCCTCGCCCTTGCCCTGGGGGTAGGCCGGGTTGGTGAAGTTGCGGTTGAAGTAGGCGTTGCGCAGATTCAGGTTGGCGCTGGCATCGTCGACGAAACCCTCGGCACAGGCCAGGGAGGGTAGGGTCAGGGCGAGGCTTGCAGTGCCGGACAGTAACAGCGATCGGGAGGGGCGCATCATCATGAGGGTGAAGCTCCTGCGGTTTTTATTGTTATTGGTGTTATACGTCGTCGTACAACATTAAGCGGATTATCAACAGCTGAAAAACGCCTTGTCAACGTGCAGGCAGGCCGGGAAACAGGGGGAAGCCACAAGGAAGTGCGGGCAACCTGGCTTGGAGGCTTGAGTTGGAGCTGTCGGGCTCGACGGGAGAGGGGGCGGTACTTTTTGCGGTTGTGCGATGGCGTCCGGGGCAATGCCGTAAACGGGGAGCCCGGCGGGCTCCCGTTCTGCCTCAGAAGTGGTACTTGACCAGCAGGCTCGCGGTGTCCTGGTTGGTCTTGAATGCACCGGAATCCTCGATGCCGTACTTGTTCTTCCAGTAGTCGTACTCGATACCCACATACAACTGCTTGGCGCTCCAGTGCAGAGCCTTGCCCAGGTCGTACTTGATCTGCGGGTTGAAGTGCAGGTTGGCGTGGTAGGTGCCGCGTGAGGTCTGGTCGTTGTCGACCACCCAGTCCATGAAACCGTCGATCAGCACATTGGAGTCACCCACCGGGATGGTGTAGGACCAGACCGGCGTGATCTGCCAGACGTTGTCGCCAGGGCGGTTGCCTTCGGTCTGGCGCTGATAGAAGTTCAACTGGAAGTAGTCGAAACCGGGGATCGCCAGGTCAAAGCCCGGGCCGAACAGGTAGGATTCGCTGTCGCCTTCGCCGAACTCGTAGGTCAGTGCCAGCAGCACGTCCTTGATCGGGCCGAATTCCAGCTTCTGGTCGAGCATCTTGCCGAACGACAGGCGTGGGCTGAACTCGCCGTAGTAGGTGTTGGGGCCGACATTGCCGTCGGCCTTGCCGTTGTAGAAGATCCGATCTAGGAAGAAGAAGTTGTCGCCATATTTCCAGGCGTCGGCGTGCTCGAAGGTGACGGTCTGCTGGATCTGCGGGTTGACCGCGAAATTCTTGCCCCACAGGTAGGTCAGGCTGTTGTTCTGCCACTGCAGCAGGTCGTCGGCCACGGCGGCACCGGTCGACAGCAGGGTCGCCGCGAGCATCAGGCTCGTGCAAGTACGTTTCATCTGGTTGCTCCCAAAGTTAAGAAGTTCGACGTCGAAGTCGTCCGGCGCTCTGGTGTGGCGCCTTTTTTCGGCTGTAAACGAGAGGGCGCGCAGGATACAGAGGCACGCCGGTGCTCTCAAGCCCGCGCGACAGAGCGTCGCCGGGCTGGGCGACAGGTTTCAGGCTGGCACCGGGGCAGCCTGTCGCGTGCCGCCCCGGTCATTCAGTGCGGGTGCACGTGCCCACTGAGGGCGGCCCGTTCGGCTCCGCCGAGGACGTTGAACAGCAGGTTCAGGGTGACGGCGCTGAGGGTCGCCATGGCGATCCCGCTGTGGGTGATCGGCCCCATCCACTGCGGCAGGTGCGCGAAGAACTCCGGACGGACCACGGGGATCAGGCCCATGCCGATGCTCACGGCCACCAGCAACTGGTTGCGGCGGTCGGAGATGTCGGCCTCCTGGAGAATCTTGATCCCGGTGGCGGCGACCATGCCGAACATGGCGATGGCTGCGCCGCCGAGGACTGCCGGTGGAATCGAGGCCACCAGGAAGGCCGCCTTGGGCAGCAGGCTGAGGACGATCAGCAAGCCGCCGGCGACCATGGTCACCGAACGGCAGCGCACGCCGGTCATCTGCACCAGGCCGATGTTCTGGGCGAACGAGGAATGGGTGAAGGTGTTGAAGAAACCGGCGAAGAACGAGGCGCCGGCATCGCACAGCAGGCCGCGGCGGAGCATCCGTGGGGTGACTTCCTGGCCGGTGATCTTGCCCAGGGCGAGGAACATGCCGGTGGACTCGACGAAGATGATCACCACCACCAGGCACATGGAGAGGATCGGCGCGAGGTGGAATTGCGGCAGGCCGAAATGCAGCGGCGTGACCACCTTGAGCCACGGTGCCTGGGCCAGGCCACTGAGGTCGACCATGCCGATCAGGCCGGACAGCACGTAGCCCAGGACCATGCCGATCAGCACCGAGATGTTCACCCAGAAACCGCGCATGAAGCGGTTGATCAGCAGGATGGTCGCCAGCACCAGGCCGGCGACCGTCAGGTAGATCGGCGAGCCGAACTGCGCCACGGCGCTGCCGCCACCAGCCCAGTTGACCGCCACGGGAAACAGCGAGAGGCCGATGGCGGTGATCACCGTGCCGGTGACCAGTGGCGGGAAGAAGCGCACCACCCTGGACATGAACGGTGCGATCAGCATGCCGAAGAAGCCCGCGGCGATGGTGGCGCCGAAGATCCCGGTCATGCCGATGCCGGGCATGCCGGCCATGGCCACCATGCTGCCGACGGCGGCGAAGCTGGCGCCCATCATCACCGGCATGCGAATGCCCAGCGGACCGATGCCGAAGGATTGCACCAGGGTGGCGATGCCGGCCACGAGCAGGTCGGCATTGATCAGAAAGGCGATTTCCTCACGACTCAGGCCGGCGGCCTGTCCGATGATCAGCGGTACGGCGACGGCCCCGCCATACATCAGCAGGACGTGTTGCAGGCCCACCAGCAGCAACTGCAACAGGGGCAGGCGGGCAAGGGCGGGTGCTTCGGGTATGCGCGGTTCGGATAGCTCGGACATGCAACACCTCGGATGTTTTTATTCTTGTGGTTCTGGCGCTGTGTGGTTGCCGACAGCGCTTGCTGTTGTCGGTAAGGCGGGCGTTTCACGGTGGGTCGCTGATCTCGAGGTCGCCCGCTGACCTGTGGGAGCGAGCTTGCTCGCGAAGTCCCTGGCGCCCTTGAGGGGCCTTTCGCGGGCAAGTCGGATCGCCGCATCGCCTGAGCCTGCAGGGGCCTGGTGCTCCTCAGGGGGTGTGTGCCCCCTGGTTGATCCAGGCGCCAATCAGGTCACGTTCCTGCTGGGTCATCTGGGTGATGTTGCCCAGGGGCATGATCTGGGTCGCGACGGCCTGGGCCTGGATACGCGGGGCCAGTTGCTGGATCTGTTGCGGGGTGTCGAACATGATCCCGGCCGGCGCGCTGCTGAACAGCGGGCTGGTGGGCTTGGCCGAATGACAGACCGCACAACGCTCCTGAATCACGCTGTGCACCTTGTCGAAGGCGACGGCATCAGCGGCTGGTGTCGCCGCCGTTGCGGGAGGGCTCGGTTCCACTGCCGGGGCCGGCTTGAGGCCACCGCCGAGGGCGGTTTCCGGCAAGGGCTGGTACTCGATCTTCGCCGGCGTCCTGGCGACTTCGGGGGCGCTCGGGTTCGATGCCGGGCCGGTGACGTAGGCCAGGCAGATCATGCCCAGCGCCGCGACCGGCAGGGTCCAGGCGAACTTCTGGCTGTTGTGCCGGGTGTTGAAGTAGTGCCGCACCAGTACCGCCAGCACCGCGATCCCTGCCAGGATCAGCCAGTTGTAAGGGCTGCCGTAGGTGCTCGGGAAGTGGTTGCTGATCATGATGAACAGCACTGGCAGGGTGAAGTAGTTGTTGTGGCGCGAGCGCAGCAGGCCCTTGGCCGGCAGGGCCGGGTCCGGCGTGCGGTTCTCGGCGATGGCCGCCACCAGCGCGCGCTGGGCCGGCATGATGATGCGGAACACGTTGCCGACCATGATGGTGCCGATGATCGCCCCGACGTGCAGGTAGGCTCCGCGTCCGCTGAACACCTTGCTCAGGCCGTAGGCCGCGGCGATCAGCAGGATGAACAGGATCAGGCCGAGCAGGGCCGGCCGCTTGCCCAGCGGCGAGTCGCAGAGAAAGTCATAGACGAACCAGCCGGCGACCAGTGCGCCGACGCCGATGGCAATGCCTTCGGCGCCACTCAGGCCGCTGCCGGGGGCGACCAGGTAGAGCAGGGGATTGGAGTAGAACACCACGCACAGCAGCGCGATGCCCGACATCCAGGTGAAGTAGGCTTCCCATTTGAACCAGTGCAGGTTCTCCGGCATGCTCGGCGGGGCCAGCTTGTACTTCTCCAGGTGGTAGATGCCGCCGCCGTGGATGGCCCACAGGTCGCCGGCCAGGCCGGTCCTGGGGTTGACCCGGTTGAGGTTGTTTTCCAGCCAGACGAAATAGAACGAAGCGCCGATCCAGGCGACGCCGGTGATCATGTGAACCCAGCGTACGCTCAGGTTCAGCCATTCCAACAGATGTGCTTCCACAGTCTTTACCTCTCTCCCGTCGCACTTTTTGCAGGGCGATCAGGCCTTTTCTTATTGGAGACGGTGTGAAAACGCAGCGAGCGATGGCAAGCCGGGGCGGTGTTCAGCGCAGCCTTGCCTGGCACAGGGTTTTCACTCCGTCCGCTGGTGGGGGGCGAGGATCAACTGCTCATCCTCTGTGAAAAAATGCTCGTCGCAGTTGTTACCGCTGCCACTGCGATCAACCACCAGGAAGTCATCCCGCTTTTCGATCGTCAGGACCGGATGGTGCCAGACGCCGCGATGGTAATTTATGCCCTGCCTGCCATTGGTGATGAAGGCGCGGACCAGACCTGATACAGGTGCATCGCCAAGTGGCGCGACCACGATCAGAAAGGGGTTGCCGAGCAGCGGAATGAAAGCCTGGCTGCCCAGCGGATGGCGTTCGAGCATGCGCACGGTCAGCGGCATGTCCAGCGCATCGGCGCGGAAGATGCTGATGATCGCCTTGTCGTCGGGCGTCGCGGTTTCCACCGTGGCCAGGCGATGAAAGCGCTGGGTCGAACCGTTGTTGATCATGAAGTGGTCGCTGCCGTCGGTTTCGATCACGTCACCGAAAGGGGCGAAGGCTTCTTTGGTCAGCGGTTCAATCGTCAGTGTGCGCATGCTGTTCTTCTGTTCTCTAATTCGTTGGTTCGTTACCGCACGGTCCCGCAGGAGCCGGCGATGCGGCGATCCGACTGGCCCGCGAAGCTTTTTCAGCGGCCTTGCGGGCCCATTCGCGGCGGTTCGGCGCTCCGACAAGCCAGGCTCCTGCAGGGTTTGCCTCAGCCTTGTCTGGCGACCTTGCCCAGCAGGCGCAGGCGGCTCACACCGCCATCGGGGAACACGTTCAGGCGGACGTGGGTGATCGGGCCCAGCGCCTTGATCTGCTCGGCGAAGGTGTGCTCGGCGTGCATTTCCAGCTTCTGGCTCGGCAGCAGTTCGCGCCAGAACAGGCTTTGGGTCTCGATCTGGCTGTCGGTACCGCCCTTGACGTAGGCGCCCTGGATCGAGCAGCTGTCCGGGTAGTTGCCCTTGAAGTGCAGGGTATCGACGATGATTTTCTCGATCTCGCCCGGGTGCCCCAGGGCGACGATCACCCAGTCATTGCCCGGCGTGCGACGGCGGGCGGTTTCCCAGCCGTCGCCCATGTTGACGCCGCGGCCCGGGTTGAGGATGTTGCTCATGCGGCCGAAGTGCTCGTCGGAGCAGGCCAGGGCGCGGCCGCCGTTCAGTGCGGCGGCGAGGTCGACCTGTTCGTTGTCGCCCACGGCCGACCAGTCGCGGTACGGGATGCCATGCACCCGCAGGCGGGCCACGCCACCGTCCGGGTAGATGTTGAAGCGCAGGTGGCTGAAGTGCTGCTCGTTGTGGATTTCATGGTAGTGGTGGCTGTTGCCCTGCAGCTCGACGGCCGGCAGTACTTCGACCCACCGGGTGTTTTCGTCCGGCTCGCCTTCGCTCAGGAAGCAGGCCTCCAGCGACGCCGAGGGCGGGTAGTTGCCGGTGAAGAACGAGGTATCGATGTCCACGCCCTTGATCGAGCCGGGTACGCCCAGGCGGATCACGGCGCTGTCGTAGCCTTCGAAGCGCTTGCGGCGCGATTCCCAGCCATCCATCCACTTGCCGTTGTCATCGAACACGCCTTCCTTCCATACGGCCGGCGTTGGCTGGAACAGGCGGTTGGCATCGGCGAACCAGTCGTCGGTGACGGAAATGATCCGGGTGCCCAGGCGGGCGTCGGCCAGGTTGACGAATTTTTCGAAAGGTGCGGCGTAAGCTTTCATTTTTCTTGTCTGCCTTTGAACAAGTGGCTGGGGATGTTCGCCGGACCCCGGGCCTCCTCGGCGCCGGGGCGTGGCGCGCTATAGGGTCAGTAATCGGAACAGGGCGATCTTGTTGATCTCGGCCAGCGCGCACTGGAACTCGGTGTCCACCGGGTTGTGGATGCGCGTTTCGAACGCGGCAAGGATCTGATGCCGGTTGCTGCCTTTTACCGCCATGATGAAGGGAAACCTGAACTTGGCCTTGTAGGCCTCGTTCAGCTCGGTGAAGCGCTGGAACTCTTCGGCCGTGCATTGGTGAATACCGGCACCGGCCTGTTCGTGAGTGCTGGCGGCGGTCAGTTGGCCCTGGATCGCGGCCTTGCCGGCCAGGTCCGGGTGGGCGTTGATCAGGGCCAGCTGGCTGGCATGATCGGCGCTCAACAGGATGTCGCTCATGCGCTGGTGCAGGGTCTCGATCTGGTCGAGCGTCGCGTCCTGGCCCAGGTCGAAGGCCCTTTCGGCTACCCATGGCGAGTGTTCGTAGATGTCGGCGAAGGCCGCGACGAAGGCCGCGCGGTCCAGGGTCGACGGCTTGAGGGTCTGGAACGCGCTCATTGCGCCGGCTCCTGATAGGCGGGCTGGTAGGGGTGGTTAGCGTGCCAGTGGCGGGCGATGTCCACCCGACGGGCGAACCAGACCTGGTCGAAGCCCTTCACGTAGTCGAGGAAACGCTGCAGCGCGGCCAGGCGCGCCGGGCGCCCGATCAGCCGGCAGTGCAGGCCGATGGAGAGCATCTTCGGCGCCTCGGCACCCTCGGCGTAGAGCACGTCGAAGGCGTCCTTGAGGTACTGGTAGAAGTCGTCGCCCTGGTTGAAGCCCTGCACCTGGGTGAAGCGCATGTCGTTGGTGTCGAGGGTGTAGGGAATCACCAGGTGCGGCTTGCCGGTCGGGTTGTTCGGTTCCCAGTAGGGCAGGTCGTCGTCGTAGGTGTCCGAGTCGTAGAGGAAGCCGCCTTCCTCCATCACCAGGCGACGGGTGTTGGGGCCGGTGCGGCCGGTGTACCAGCCCAGCGGGCGTTCGCCGGTGATTTCGGTGAGGATGCGGATGGCTTCGTGCAGGTGCTCGCGCTCCTGCGCCTCGTCCATGTACTGGTAGTCGATCCAGCGGTAGCCGTGGCTGCAGATCTCGTGACCGGCCTCGACCATGGCGCGGATGACATCCGGGTGGCGCTGGGCGGCCATGGCCACGGCGAAGATGGTCAGCGGGATGTCGAGTTGCCTGAACAGCTTGAGAATCCGCCAGACCCCGGCGCGACTGCCATACTCGTAGAGCGATTCCATGCTCATGTTGCGCTGGCCCTGCAGGGGTTGCGCCGCGACCATCTCCGACAGGAACGCCTCGGACTCCTTGTCGCCGTGCAGGATGTTGCGCTCGCCGCCTTCCTCGTAGTTGAGCACGAAGGACAAGGCGATACGGGCATTGCCCGGCCAGCGGGGGTGAGGAGGGTTACTGCCGTAACCGATCAGGTCGCGTGGGTAGTCAGCGCTCACTGCAGTCTTCCTTCTTGTTCGTGGTGACGGTTGCGTGGCGTCCCGTTCTGGTCGGGTGGCGTCACGGCGATGCGTTGATTGTATACAACTTTATCGCCGGTTTGTAAGCCCGTTTTTTTCCAGATCCTGTCGATCCTACCTGTTCCGTTCGCCAGTGAAAACCTGTCTGATTGGTCAGTTAGTGGGTTAAAGGTCGGCTACTCACTGGGCTTCTGTCAAGATTCATGTCGACGGATGGAAACCCGGAAAAGCGCGAAATTTATTGTGTACAATTTTTCGTAAAAGTGTCTTAATCATTTCATTGCCGTATCTCCGGGGCTTTCCCCGCCGGTCCGGCATCTCCTTCATCCACTGACTCCGGGAGGCGCGAGACCCGGTCTGCCGCAGGCGGGCGGGTACGCAGAAGCAATGGGACGTTTGACTACGCATGTTTTGGATGCCGCGCATGGCTGCCCCGGCAGCTCGATCCAGGTCGAGCTGTATCGGGTCGAAGGCACCGTGCTGGAGCTGGTCGCCAGGGCCGTGACCAACGGCGACGGCCGCTGCGATACACCGCTGCTGCAGGGCGATGACTACCGTTCCGGGGTCTATCAGTTGCAATTTCATGCCGGTGACTACTATCGGGCCCGCGGCGTGACGCTGCCGGAGCCGGCCTTTCTCGATGTGGTGGTGCTGCGTTTCGGCATCAGTGCCGAGCAGGAGCACTACCACGTTCCCTTGCTGATCTCGCCCTACAGCTATTCGACCTATAGAGGAAGTTAGATCCCCTCAAGAACTACGCAACCACTTCTCCGGTTCCTCTTGCCCGCCCACACTGCGGGCTTTTTTTGCCCGGTTGTTGTGTGGGATTTTCGGGCCCTTTCGCGTCCTGTGCTCTACCGGCTCAACAGGGAAGCCGCCCCCGCCCCACTGAACAACCCGGCACTGACCCGATTGAACCAGCTCTGCCCCTTGCCACTACGCAGGTATTTCGCCGCGCCGTGGGCGCCCAGGCCGTAGGTCAGCTTGCACAGCAGGTCGAGCACGGTCCAGGTGGCGATCATCACCAGCAACTGGCCGAGGAACGGCTGGTCGGCCTTGAGGAACTGCGGCAGGAAGGCGGCGAAGAACAGGATGTCCTTGGGGTTGCTCGCCCCCAGCACGAAAGCGCGCCCAAACAGGGCACGAAAGCGCGGCACAGGTGCAGCTTCGGGCACGTTCGCCGCCCGTGCCGGCTGGCGCGACTGCTGCCAGCTCTGCCAGGCGAGGTAGAACAGGTACAGTGCGCCGACGACCTTCAGTGTGCTGAACAGTTGCTCCGAGGCCAGCAACAGGGCCCCCAGGCCCAGGGCCGAGGCGCTGAGCAGGCAGATCGAGGCGCTGACGCCGCCCAGGAAGGCCGGGTACGAACGGCGCAATCCATAGTTCAGGCTGTTGCTGATCATCAGCAGCGACAGCGGCCCGGGAATGAGGATCACCACCAGGGCGGCTCCGCTGAACAACAACCAGGTTTCCAGGCTCATCAGGTTTCTTCCTCATGCAAGGGCCCCATCGCAATGGGGCCGGTTGTTTGGTTGCCGGCTACCGCCAGTCTTCTCCTACAGGAAGATGAACTTGGCGATGAAAATGACGCACAGGCCCCACAGACTGACGGAAATGTCCCTGAACTTGCCGGTTCCCGCCTTCAACGCCACGTAGGTGATGAAGCCCAGGGCGATCCCGTCGGCGACCGAGAAGGTCAGCGGCATCATGATCGCGGTGACGATCGCCGGAATGCTCTCCGTCGCTTCTTCCCAGGCGATATGCGCCAGGCTGCCCATCATCAGCATCGCCACGTAAATCAGTGCACCTGCGGTCGCGTAGGCAGGGATCATGCCAGCCAGCGGCGCGAAGAACATCGCGGCCACGAACAGTATGCCTACAGTAACAGCGGTCAGACCAGTCCGACCACCCGTTGCAACGCCGGCAGCACTTTCCACGTAGCTGGTGACCGGTGGCACGCCGACCACCGCACCGAATACGCTGGATACGCTGTCGGCCTTCATCGCCCGCGACAGGTTCTCGATGCGGCCGTCGGCGTTGACCAGGTTGGCGCGCTGGGCGACGCCCATCAGGGTTCCGGCGGTGTCGAACATGTGCACGAAGAGAAAGGCCAGGACCACGCTGATCATGCTGACGTTGAAGACGCCCGCCAGGTCCATGGCCATCCAGGTCGGCGCCAGGCTGGGCGGGGTGGAGAACATCCCGTGGTACTCGACCAGGCCCAGGCCCCAGCCGATCAGGGTGACACTGATGATGCTGATCAGGATGGCGCCGAATACCCGGTGGTAGCTGAGGATCGCGATCATCAGGAAACACACGGCGGCCAGCAGCGGGCCAGGCTCATGCAGGGCGCCGAGCCGGACCAGGGTGGCAGGGCTCGCGACGACGATCCCGGCGGTCTTCAGGCCGATGAGCCCGAGGAACAGCCCGACCCCGGCGCCCATGGCATGGCGCAGGCTGACCGGGATGCTGTTGAGCAGCCATTCGCGTACCCGGGACAGGGTCAGGGCCATGAACAGCACGCCGGAAATGAACACCGCGCCGAGGGCGGTCTCCCAGTGATAGCCCATGGTGCCGACCACGGTGTAGGTGAAGAAGGCGTTGAGCCCCATGCCGGGCGCCAGGCCCACCGGCCAGTTGGCGTAGAGCCCCATCAGCAGGCAGCCGAGGGCGGCGGCGATGCAGGTGGCGACGAAGGCGGCGCCATGGTCGATGCCGGCATCGGCCATGAGGTTGGGGTTGACGAAGATGATGTAGGCCATGGTGATGAAGGTGGTCACCCCGGCAATCAGTTCGGTCCTGACCGTGGTGCCATGCAGCCTGAGCCTGAACAGGCGCTCCAGCAGGCCGGTGCTCGAAGGCGGCGAGAGATCCAGAGTGGGTGCTTCGGATTTGCGGCTTTCCACAGCGATTACTCCTCAGGGTTTTATTGTTATTTCCAGGGCCGGACACGTCATGGTGGGCAGCGGCTCCTTGAGGGAGCGCGGATTTTGTTGACCGAAAGGTCAGGAACTTACACGAAGCGGATTATGCTTTTGTATACAAAGAAAGCAAATAATGTTTTTGACGGTGTGTGCGATATTTCGGCGGGGCGGGCTATATGGGCTGCTGGTCGGCAGGGGCAGATGGGTCTTGAGAGGGCTGATGGCTTCGCGGGCAAGCCCACACAGCCGCTACAAAGGCTGTGGGAGCGGGCTTGCCGCGAAGCGCTCGGCGTGGTCAGGCCTGGCGGCTGTCACCCAACGCTCGATTGACCGCCATCCAGCCATCCACCGCCGCCTCGCCCGCCTGGGCGAAGGCCTTCTGCAACAGCTTGACCTGCTCGCGGCGCAACGACTCTTCCAGGCTGGTCCCGTCGGCGGTCAGGCAGAGCAGGCGTTTGCGCTTGTCCGTCGGTGAGGCGACGCCTTGCACCAGTCCCATCTCGGTCAACTGGCGCAACGGCATGTTCAGCGCCTGCTTGCTGACGCCCAGGCGATCGAGCAGTTCCTTGACGCTGAGGTCCGGATAACGTCCGATGAAAAACACGATCCGCTGATGCACCCGGCTCAGGCCACGCCGTTCGAGCATTTCGTCGGCCTTGGCGGTGAATGCCTGGTAGCCGAAGAAAAACGCCTCCATGGCGTCCTGTTGGGTGTTGGAATTTTTAAGGTCAAGCATATTGACGTATTGGTCCGTGGCGTCGTAATTTCGGTCAAGCAGTTTGACGTATTTTCCTTTCACTCCGCTACCGGTGACCTGTCATGGCCTTCTCCGAACGTGTTACGCGTCTTAAAAGCTCGCTGATTCGTGAAATCCTCGCTGCCGCCCAGCGTCCCGAGGTGATGTCGTTTGCCGGTGGGCTGCCGGCCGAGGCGATGCTGCCGACGCTGGAGTGGGAGGGCATGCCGCGGGCCATGGGCCAGTACGGCATGAGTGAGGGCGAGCCGGCCCTGCGTGAAGTGCTGGCGGCCCAGGCGCGGGCCCTGGGTGTCGACTGCCAGGCCAGCCAGGTGCTGGTGCTCGGCGGTTCCCAGCAGGCCCTCGACCTGGCCGCCAAGCTGCACATCGACAAGGGCACCGAGATCCTGCTGGAAGGGCCGACCTACCTGGCGGCCCTGCAGATCTTCCAGTTGTTCGGGGCCGACTGCCTGAGCATTCCCCAGGAATCGGACGGACCCGACCTGCAGCAGTTGCGCGCCCGCCTGGAGCGACACCGGCCGGCGTTCGTCTACCTGATCCCGACCTTCCAGAATCCGTCCGGCGTCTGCTACAGCGAGGCCAAGCGCGCCGGTGTCGCGGCGTTGCTGGACGAGTTCGGCGTGACCCTGATCGAGGACGAACCCTATCGTGAACTCAGCTACGACGGGGTCGATGCCGTGCCGATCGTCGCCCGTCTGAAGAAGGCCAGCTGGATCTACACCGGCACGGTCTCCAAGACCCTGGCCCCCGGCCTGCGGGTTGGCTACCTGATCGCCAGTCCCGACCTGTTCCCGCACCTGCTCAAGCTCAAGCAGTCGGCGGACCTGCATACCAACCGCGTCGGGCAGTGGCAGGCGCTGCAGTGGATCGGCACGGAAAAATATCGCCAGCACCTGCAGGCGTTGCGCAGTTTCTACCGGACCCGCCGGGATGCGTTCGCCGAGGCCCTGCAGCGACATTTCGCCGACCTGGCCGACTGGCAGGTGCCCCAGGGCGGGCTGTTCTTCTGGTTGACCCTCAAGCAGCCGCTGGACACCCGGACCCTGCTCGATGCCGCCCTGGCCCGGGATGTCGCGTTCATGCCCGGCGAGCCTTTTTTTGCCGAACCGGAGCGTAATCCGGGTAATCTGCGTCTGAATTTCAGCCATATCGCGCCGGAGCGCCTGGACGAAGGTCTGGGCCGACTGGCTGCTGTCGTACGTCACGCACAGGCCGCAAGAGCGGCTTAAGGGGAGGGCCATGTACAAGGTTTACGGGGATTACCAGTCGGGCAACTGCTACAAGATCAAGTTGATGCTGCATCTGCTGGGTCAGGAGTACCGTTGGCACCCGGTGGATATTCTCAAGGGCGACACCGAGACGGCGGACTTCCTGGCGAAGAACCCCAATGGCAAGGTGCCGGTGCTGGAGCTGGAGGACGGCACCTGCCTGTGGGAATCCAATGCCATCCTCAACTTCCTGGCCGACGGCAGCGAGTTCCTGCCGAGCGAGCCGCGCCTGCGTACCCAGGTGCTGCAATGGCAGTTTTTCGAGCAGTACAGCCATGAGCCCTACATCGCGGTGGCGCGTTTCATCGAGTTCTACCTGGGCTTGCCCGAAGAGCGGCGCGAGGAGTACCTCAAGTTGCAGAAGCGCGGGCACAAGGCCCTGAAGGTCATGGAGAAGCAGTTGCAGCAGACCCCTTACCTGGTCGGCGAGCACTACTCGATTGCCGATATCGCGCTGTACGCCTACACCCACGTCGCGCACCAGGGCGGCTTCGACCTGAGCATTTATCCGGCGATCCAGGCCTGGCTGCAGCGGGTGGCGAGCCATCCCCGGCATGTCGGTATGCTGGATTGAGCGAAAAGTCTGCAAACACTTGAACCGGCCCCAGGGCCGGTTTTCTTTTGCCGGCAGCGAGGGCCTGGCGCAAACTCGATGGCCTATCCACCGACATGGGGACATCCATGAAATATCCGCTTGCAGCCTTCCTGACGTTCGCCCTGTCGAACCTGGCCGCTGTCGCCCAGGCGGCTGACGGTTGTGATGCCAGCCAGGCGTCGATGAATACCTGCACGGCCCAGGCATTCAAGCGGGCCGACGACGACCTGAACCGCTACTACAAGGCGCAGATGGACTATCTGAAAGGCTCGGCCGGCAAGGAGGCGCTCAGGGATGCCCAGCGCAAGTGGCTGGCCTTCCGCGATGCCGACTGCCGGTATCGGGTCGGCAAGCCGGAGGAGGGCGGCTCGATGTGGCCGATGCGCGACCTGCAGTGCCGAACCGAGCTGACCCGCCAGCGTGCCGCGCAGTTGAAGGCCTATACCGAGTGCCGCGGCGAATACGATCAGTGCCCCAACTGAAAAGGGTGTGACCGCCGCGAACAGGTTCCTGCAGGTGCCGAAGTTCTGACGCGGCCTTTTCAGGCCGCGGCGAAACGCTTGTCCAGGTAGTCGATGATCACTTTGGATTCGTACATCCAGGTGGTCTGGCCGTTTTCCTCGATACGCAGGCACGGCACCTTGATCCTGCCACCCTGTTCGAGCAGGGTCTGGCGGTCCTGTTCGTTGTTCTTCGCATCGCGCAGGGCCACCGGCACGTTCAGGCGGTGCAGGGTACGGCGGGTCTTCACGCAGAACGGGCAGGCATGGAATTGATACAGGGTCAGGCCTTTGGCGGCGGCGTCGACCTTGGCCTGGTTCTCGGCGCTGCGTTGCTGCTTGCGCGGGCGGGTGAGGAAGTCGATGAGGATGATGAGTTGGCCCAGGCCGACTCGAAGGGCTTTGACTAACACGCGATAGCCTCGTGGGCGGTGGAGGAGGCAGGCAGCTTACCTGATTTTCCCCAGGCGAAAAAAACCGGCGATGAACGCCGGTTTCTTCAGGTCGCCCGATGTTACTTGATCAGGGCGAGGAATTCGCTGCGGGTCGCTGCGTTCTCGCGGAATTCGCCGAGCATCACCGAGGTGATCATCGACGAGTTCTGCTTCTCGACACCGCGCATCATCATGCACATGTGCTTGGCCTCGATCACCACGGCAACGCCCAGGGCGCCGGTGACCTGCTGGACCGCATCGGCGATCTGGCGGCTGAGGTTCTCCTGGATCTGCAGGCGGCGGGCGTACATGTCGACGATCCGCGCAACCTTCGACAGGCCCAGCACCTTGCCGCTCGGAATGTAGGCCACGTGGGCCTTGCCGATGAAGGGCAGCAGGTGGTGTTCGCACAGCGAGTAGAGCTCGATGTCCTTGACCAGCACCATTTCGCTGTTATCGGAGCTGAACAAGGCACCGTTGGTGACTTCTTCCAGGGTCTGTTGATAACCGCGGCAAAGGTACTGCATGGCTTTGGCGGCACGCTTGGGCGTGTCGAGCAAACCCTCGCGGGAGACGTCCTCGCCGAGTTGACCGAGGATCGCCGTGTAATTCTGTTCCAGGGACATGAATCTACCTGTGGGAGTTTACGCAAAGGCCAAGGATACGGCGGCTGGCAGCCGCCTGCAAATTCGATGACAGTCCGGTTACTCGTCGCGGCCTTCCATCATCGTCCGCTTGAGCATCACATACACCGCTCCGGCCCCGCCGTGCCGGGCCTGGCAGGAGGTGAAACCGAGCACCTGGGCGTGCTGGCGCAGCCAGGTGTTGACGTGGCTCTTGATCATCGGGCGCTTGCCGTCCAGGCGCACGGCCTTGCCGTGGGTGACGCGCACGCAGCGGATCTCGAATCTGGTCGCTTCGGCGAGGAACGCCCAGAGGGTTTCCCGGGCCTTTTCCACGGTCATGCCATGCAGGTCGAGGCTGCCTTCGAAGGGGATCTGCCCAGCCTTGAGCTTGCGCATCTGGCTTTCCTGTACGCCGTCGCGGGACCAGTACAGCTCGTCTTCGGGGCCGACGTCGATCACGAACTGGTCGGACAGGCCGTCCACCGTGGCGACTTCGCTGCGCACGGTTGCCGCCTGGCGCAGCTTGGCCAGTTGGGCGCGGTCGGACTTGGGTTTGCCGGTATCGGCACGATCGTGCTTGATCGGCTTTACGCCGCGGATCTCGCTTTGAAACAGGGAAAAATCGTCGTCTTGCATGTCAGTCTCCGCAGGAACCGCCAGTTTACCCAAGTGCCGGGCTTCACGTCACAGGCGATTCCTCGAAGGCCGGGCTCAGTCGTGCCTTTTCATCAGGTGCGGGGCCATGTTCAGCGCCTGGCCACGGCGTCTGCGCCGACGGCAGCGCCGCCACAGCCAGACGCCGACGTACAGCACCAGCAGGCCCGCCACCAGGATCGCCGCCGAGGCGCCGGGGTTGGTGTTCAGCTCGCCCATGGCCGGGGCGTGCCCCAGCAGGCTGGCGGTGCCGGCCATGGCCAGCAATACGCCGAAAGTCGCCAACAGCGCCGCGAAACCGGCGCACAGACGCGAACGCCAGTTGCTCTCGCCCTTGGGGCGCAGCCGGCGGGCGTCGAATCCATCATCGGATATCTTCATTCCGATTTCCTCTTTGATTATCGGCCGTTCGACCGGGAGATGGTCGGCTTGTTCCGGACGTGAAGGGGAAATCGGAAAATGAGTGCGGCGCCAAGGGATGGGCGATCGCCTGGAGCGCCCATCCCGACGGGCTCAGATGAGGTCTCTGGTCAGTGCCAGGGTGGCGAAATTGTCGGCCATGATTGCCATTTCGGTGCGCTGGACCTGGGCCGCGCTGATGATCTCGCCCTTGTGGGGCAGGTCGCGGGTGGCGCAGGCGTCTTCCACCAGGGTGCAGCGAAAGCCCAGGTTCTTGGCGGCGCGCACGGTGGTGCTGACGCTGGAGTGGCTCATGAAGCCGCAGACGATCAGGTCCAGCGAGCCGAGGTCCTGCAGGTGCTTTTCCAGGCCGGTGCCATGAAAGGCGCTGGGCAGCAGCTTGCCGATCAGCGTTTCGTCGCCCTGGGGTTCCAGGCCGGGAATGAACTCGCCGCGTTCGCCCTGTGGATCGAACAGGCCGCCGACGGTACCCAGGTGGCGGATGTGCACGATCGGCCGGCCGGCCGCGCGGGCCGCAGCGACCAGTTGCTTGATGTTGTCGACGGCTTGCGCCATGCCGGACAACGCGAGCGGACCGCTCAGATATTCTTTCTGGGCGTCGATGATCAACAGGGTGGCGTGGCTCAGGTTGGCTGCCGCATAACCTCGGCCACTGAGTTGAAACATCGTCTTTGGAACGGACATTCGAGGGGCTCCTGTGCGTGGGGCTTTTACCCATTGTCCTCCGGCTGAGCGTTTATGTGAATCGCTACCGACGCAAGCGCCGTGGTTACTGGCCTGCAGCCATGTCAAGAGGTGAGCGCCGACGGTCGGAAAGGTCCGCGCCGAGGTCTTTTTGCCGGGTTTCCACCCGGCGTCCGTTTGGCTGTTAGAATTGCCAGTCGTTTTTTCAGGAGTCTACCCGTGATCACTTCCCGCCTGCGCACCCTGCGCGACCATATCCGTTGGGCTGTCAGCCGTTTTCACGGTGCGGAGCTGTTTTTCGGTCATGGTACCGACAATGCCTGGGACGAGGCTCGGCAACTGGTGCTGGGCGCCTTGCACCTGCCCTGGGAAATCGCCGACAGCTACCTCGACTGCCGCCTGGAGGACGAGGAACTGACACATCTGCAGCACCTGCTCAAGCGTCGGATCGAGGATCGCGTGCCGACCGCCTATCTGCTGGGCGAAGCCTGGTTCTGCGGCCTGCCGTTCATCGTTGACGAGCGGGTGCTGATCCCGCGCTCGCCGATCGGCGAACTGATCGAGAACCGCTTCGCCCCCTGGCTGGGTGCGGAGCCGGCCCGCATCCTCGACCTGTGCACCGGCTCGGGTTGCATCGGGATTGCCTGTGCCTATGAGTTCGAGCAGGCCGAAGTGGTGCTGGCGGACCTGTCCTTCGACGCGCTGGAAGTGGCCAACCGCAACATCGAGCGCCATGGCGTCGACGAGCGGGTGTTCACGGTTCAGGGCGATGGTTTCGATGGCTTGCCGGGCCAGCGTTTCGACCTGATCGTCTCCAACCCGCCGTATGTCGATGCCGAGGATTTCGCCGACATGCCGGCGGAGTACCACCATGAGCCGGAACTGGGCCTGGCCTGTGGTGACGACGGCTTGAACCTGGTGCGGCGGATGCTCGCCGAAGCGGCGGACCATCTGACCGAGAAGGGTCTGCTGATCGTCGAGGTGGGCAACAGCCAGGTGCATGTCGAGGCGTTGTATCCGCAGGTGGACTTTGCCTGGCTGGACTTCGAGCGTGGCGGGCACGGGGTGTTCATGCTGACGGCGCAGCAGTGCCGCGAGCACCAGGCGCTGTTCGCCTCGAAGATCTAGGTTGCCCGTTCGCGGATGAACCCTGCTCCCTCAGTGTCAGCGTTGTTCGCAGGATTCATGCGCGGCGCGAGCACTTGTGGGAGCCAACTGGCTGGGGGATATCCACCTGGCTAGCGGTGGGTGGCGATCCAGATCAGCAGCCCGGCCTGGAACACCGCGAAGGCCACCAGACAGGTGATGGTGAAGCGCAGCCCGCTGTCTTCACGCTTGAGCTTGCTGACCCGTTCTTCCTGCTGGCGCAGTTTCACTTCCTGCTCCTGCAGATTCTGCTCGGCCTGCTGGAGCATCTGCGAGGCTTCGAGAATTTCCACGAACTGCACTTTCTCGGTGTTCCACTGGGCCAGCAGTTCGCCAACCTGCATGTCCTTGTAGCTGCCCTTGAGGTGCTGCGGGTCGGCGTAGACCACGTCGAAACCCTGGACCCGCAGGAAGTGGTCGCGGCGCAGGCGGGTGTCTTCGTTCAGCGCGTCCTTGTTCTGCAGGGGGGCGCCGTCGATGCGGTAGTGCGACCATTTCTTCTGCGCCCAGATCGCCGCCTGGGCCACCAGGAAGCGTCCGATTCCACGGTTCCACGGTTCCACCTGCAGGCCGCCCTCGGGCCCGAAGTGCACGCGTTTGGTGGTGTGGTCGACCCACATGTCGAGCTGGTTCTGTTCCTTGCGCACCTTTTGCGCCGGCAACTGGATGCTCATGCGTAACAGGCTGCGTTCCTTGCCGTTGCGCTCGGCGTAGCCGAACTGGACAAAGCGCAGCGGCCGTCCGCCGGTGTTGCGGTCGGTGGCCAGGGGGGCCAGGCGCAGCATCTTGAAGTGCTCGGGTTGCACATCGGCCCACGGCAGTTCCACCGGCGCGGGTTCGACGGCTTCGGCGTTGCTTTCGGGTGACGCTTGAGTTTCTGTCATTCGGCGAGATCCTGTCCGTGTCCAGCTTGCCAGTCACAATATCGATACCGGCAATGGCCTTATCGGCCGCTTCTGCCAGGACTGGAGGGCAAAAATCATCTCAATGGCGAGCAAGTCCGTCGATAAAGCCGGTAATCGGCTTTTCCAGGCCGGCGGCCAGCGGCAACTGCGGGTTATTGTAGGAGGCCAACTGCTGCCGGATATCGTCGGGCACGATGCGCAGGATGTGGTTCATGCCGTCGATGATCGCCAGTTGCGCATCCGGCTTGGCCGCCTGCAGCGCCTTGGCGTCATCGACGCTGACCTGGATGTCGTTGCGCCCCTGGACGATCAGGGCCGGCATCGTCAGGTGGCTGAAGGCCACCGCCGGGTCCTGGCGGAACAGGCTGATCAGGTAGGGCTGGACGCTGGGGCGAAAGATCGGCTCCAGCGGCTGCGGGATATTGGCGTCCGGGTGTCCGGCCTTGAGGCTGTCGAGCAGTTCGTTGCTGCGCAGCATCAGCGCCGGTGGCAGGCGCCTGGCCAGTTGCTGGCGCAGTACCTGGTCGACCGGGCGACCGCTGCCCGACACGGAAATGACCCCGGCGGCCGCCAGCTTCGGTGCGGCGAGCGTGGCGATCAGCGCGCCCTCGCTGTGGCCGAGCAGGATCAATTGCCCCAGGCGTGGATCGGCCTTGAGCTTCTCGCCCCAGGCCACGGTGTCGGCGACATAGGCCTGCACGCTCAGGTTGCGCTCATTGGGCGTGGCCGCCAGGCTGGCCGCGACGCCACGCTTGTCGTAGCGCACGCTGGCGATACCGTGGCGGGCCAGCATCCAGGCCAGGCGCTTGAGGCTGTCGTTGCGTCCACCATCGGGGTTGTTGCCATCACGGTCGGTGGGCCCGGAGCCGGCGACGATCAACACCACCGGTACCGGCCGGTCGGACTTGGGCAGCAGCAGCGAGCCGAACAGTTCACCGGTGCCGGTATCGAGTTCGATCGGCCGTTGCAGGACGACACCGGCCTGGGCAAGGCCGCTGAAGAGGGTCAAGGTAAGGAGCAGAATACGCAGCATCATCGGGCCATCATGGACAAGGTGCCGGTTGGACTCGCAACCGTCGATAAGGTTCGAGGATGAACTCGTCGGTCAGCCTGCGTATACTGGGCCGCTCGGTTATCTAGATCTGATTCGCGGAGCGCCCTGCATGTCCGGCAATACCTACGGCAAGCTGTTCACTGTCACCACCGCTGGCGAAAGCCATGGTCCGGCGTTGGTCGCCATTGTCGATGGCTGCCCGCCCGGCCTGGAGCTGTCGCTGGAAGACCTGCAGCGCGACCTCGATCGGCGCAAGCCCGGCACCAGCCGGCACACCACCCAGCGCCAGGAGCCCGACGAGGTGGAGATCCTTTCCGGGGTCTTCGAAGGACGGACCACCGGCTGCGCCATCGGCCTGCTGATCCGCAACACCGACCAGAAGTCCAAGGACTACTCGGCGATCAAGGACCTGTTCCGCCCGGCCCACGCCGACTACACCTACCACCACAAGTACGGTGAACGCGACTACCGCGGCGGCGGCCGCAGTTCCGCCCGGGAAACCGCCATGCGCGTGGCTGCCGGTGCCATCGCCAAGAAGTTCCTGGCCAGCCGGGGCATCGTCGTCCGTGGCTACATGAGCCAACTGGGCCCGATCGAGATTCCGTTCAAGACCTGGGACTCGGTCGAGCAGAATGCCTTCTTCAGCCCCGATCCGGACAAGGTGCCGGAGCTGGAGGCCTATATGGACCAGTTGCGCCGCGACCAGGACTCGGTCGGCGCGAAGATCACCGTGGTGGCCGAAGGGGTGATGCCCGGCCTCGGCGAGCCGATCTTCGACCGCCTGGATGCCGAACTGGCCCATGCGCTGATGAGCATCAACGCGGTCAAGGGGGTGGAAATCGGCGCCGGTTTCGCCAGCGTCGCCCAGCGTGGGACCGAACACCGCGACGAGCTGACCCCCGAAGGTTTCCTCAGCAACAACGCCGGCGGCATTCTCGGCGGCATTTCCTCCGGCCAGCCGATCGTTGCACACCTGGCGCTCAAGCCGACGTCCAGCATCACCACGCCGGGTCGTTCCATCGACATTCACGGCAACCCGGTGGACGTGATCACCAAGGGCCGTCACGACCCGTGCGTCGGTATCCGTGCCACGCCGATCGCCGAAGCGATGATGGCGATCGTGCTGATGGATCACCTGCTGCGTCATCGCGCGCAGAATGCGGATGTGCGTGTCAGCACCCCGGTGCTGGGCCAGCTGTAATGTCGGGAGCGCCGCTCCCTTACTGGCGGCTGTCCGGTTTCTACCTGTTCTACTTCGCCCTGCTCGGCGCCACGGCGCCGTACCTGGCGCTGTATTTCCATCACCTGGGGTTCGCCCCGGCGCGGATTGGCGAGCTGGTGGCCATTCCGATGCTGATGCGCTGCGTGGCGCCGAACATCTGGGGCTGGCTGGGCGACTACACCGGCCGGCGCCTGCTGATCGTGCGCTGCGGCGCGGCCTGTACGCTGCTGGCGTTCTCGCTGATCTTCCTCGACAAGAGCTACGCCTGGCTGGCGCTGGTGATGGCCTTGCACGCGTTCTTCTGGCACGCCGTGCTGCCGCAGTTCGAGGTCATCACCCTGGCGCACCTGCAGGGCCAGCCCGGGCGCTACAGCCAGATCCGCCTGTGGGGCTCGATCGGTTTCATCCTGGCCGTGGTGCTGATCGGGCGCCTGTTCGAATGGTTGAGCCTGGATATCTATCCGCTGACGATCGTGGCGATCATGGCCGGCATCACCCTGAGCACCGCCTGGGTGCCCAATGCGCAACCGGCCGGCCATGAAAGCCGTCCCGCGGGCGAGGGCTTTCTCGGCCAGTTGCGCAGCCCGGGCGTGCTGGCCTTCTACCTATGCGTCGCATTGATGCAACTGAGCCACGGTCCCTACTACACCTTCCTGACCCTGTACCTGGAAAACCTCGGCTACAGCCGCGGGCTGATCGGCATGCTCTGGGCCCTGGGGGTGGTGGCCGAAGTGCTGATGTTCCTCGGCATGAGCCGGATTCTCGCGCGGTTTTCCGTGCGCCGGGTGCTGCTGGCGAGCTTTCTCCTGGCGGCCTTGCGCTGGCTGCTGCTGGGCTCCTTCGCCGAACACCTGGGGGTGCTGCTGTTCGCCCAGTTGTTGCACGCGGCCACGTTCGGCAGCTTCCACGCCTCGGCCATTCATTTTGTCCAGCGCAGTTTCGGCTCGCGCCAGCAGGGGCAGGGCCAGGCGCTCTACGCCGCACTGTCCGGCACCGGCGGGGCACTGGGCGCGTTGTATGCCGGCTACAGCTGGAATGCCCTGGGGCCGACCCTGACTTTCAGTATCGCCAGCCTGGCGGTCCTGGCCGCCGCGATTATCATTGCCACCCGCATGCAAGAGGATCGGCCCTGAGCCTTTCCCGAGGAAATAGAAGCCATGAGCATTCTGTCCGTTTACCCCGTCAACAGCCCGGAACTTGCGAACAAGGTCCTGACCCACGTCGACGATATCACTGCGACCCTGGCGGAGCAGGGTGTTCGCTTCGAGCGTTTGTCCGTCGCCACGCCGATTCGCCCCGGCACCCCTGAGGAAGACGTGCTCGAAGCCTGTCGGGCCCAGCTCGATCCCCTGATGAGCGAGCACGGCAGTGTCGCGGTCGAGGTCATCAGCCTCGACAACAGTCACCCGCAGAAGGTCGAGCGCTGTGCGCAGCTGTTGCGTGAGCAGCGCCAGCAGGCCAATGAGGTGCGGTGGTTCCTTGGCGGGCGCGGGCTGCTCAGCCTGCATATTGGTGATTATGTTTATGCGGTGCTGTGCGAAAGGAACGATCTGATCACCATTGCGGCCGGTACGTCGTACTGGTTCGACCTGGGCGAGGAGCCGCGTTGCGTGGCGGTCCGGCTGTTCGACAAGACCGAGGGGCGGGTTGCCAGCCCGGTCGAGGACGATATCGCCGGGCATTTTCCCCGCCTGGACGACTGAAGGTCTGGAGCGCCGACATTAAACAGTCGCCACACGGCTTGAGTGATTAAAACTTGAGTCGGAAGTGAATGTTTCAATTTGTAGGATGCTGCCTAATGAAATGTCGGCCATCCCTGTTTATGTTTGTGGTCGGTTGTTAATTCCCACTTCTGTGTAACTCTCTGTTTTCGGCGGTTGTTCGGGCAACAACTGTGCGAACTGTTGAAAGTCACAGGGAGGAACAGACATGAGCATTCCCACTCTATCGGCGGCGGGTGTCGCGCAGATGGCCCGGCCTCGACCGGCCGATATCAAGGAGTCGAGGGACCCGCTTAAACAGGATGTTGTTCAGGTGGTGCTATTGCCGGCTCTGAAGAAAAATCGCCGCAATCGCCTCGCCAAGGCCCCGACCCTGAGCGAGAAGGAACTGGAAGTGCTCAAGTGGGCCAAGGCGGGCAAGACGGTGTGGGAAATCAGCGTGATCCGCAACGTGTCCGAAGCCACGGTGAAGTTTCATCTACGCAATATCTATCACAAGCTGGGGGTGAGCAACCGTGCCCACGCCGTTGGCGAGGCCGTCCATCGCGGCCTCGTCTAGCTCACCTGCCGCGCGGGCTCAATGATAGGAGGGCAGGGCAAAACGGTTCTGGCTCTGCAGCAGGGAAATGGCCGGCAGTTCGCTGGGCTGGCCGGCGAGGTCGCGGCGAATCGCGCTGATCACCCAGGTCAGCTGTTCCGCGGTGTGCAACTGGGCGTAGGAGATCGAGCGTTTCATCTGCTTGCCGTCGCGGTCACGCAACGTGAGCAGCACGCCGCCATCAGGGCGTGGCTGGGTGGTGACTTCGTAATTGGAGAATACAGAAGAGAATTTTTCCTGGATCAGGTCCATGTCGATCGACTCCGTCAGCTAGTGAATGACTAGGGATGGAGTGAGGGGTGCAGTGATTGTGCCAGTATTCCTTTTTTATAAATCCCTTTAAAATCAATAGGTTATGGTTTTATTGGTTTTGTTGTGTCGTGCAAAATGCAAGATCGGCCGTCGTGCATCCTGCATTTTGCCCAGCGCCGGCCGATGCCGCCCCTGGCGGGCGCGAGGATACAAAACTTTGCAAAACCTTCGTGTACAGCTTCGCCAGGGTTGCCGTATTTTCGATTGGAGGCGGGGCCCCGGCGACGCTGCGAATCCCGGGGCTGCAACAAGGACGGTGGGCGAGGTTGTCGGCCCGGACGACGTTCGCTCGATAATAATAAAAGACAGGATGTGACCCATGAACGTTCAAACCGATGACGTGATCACCTGGGGCATGATGCTCCGCAAGCTTCCCACCGTTGCCAAGGCGCTGCCGCGTGTCATCCGCGGGCTCAAGCTGTCCAAGGTGAAAGCCCCCGACCAGCCCTGCGGGCTCGCCTGGAGTTTCGAACAGGCGGTGGCTCGCAATCCTTCGGGAGCGGCGCTGCTCTATGGCAACCGTTCCCTGACTTATCAGCAGACCAACCAGTGGGCCAACCGCATAGCCCATTACCTGATCGCTCAGGGCATCGGCAAGGGCGATGTGATTGGCGTGCTGATCGAGAACCGCATCGAGTTGCTGGTGACGATCCTGGCGGTGGCCAAGGTGGGCGGGGTCTGCGCGATGCTCAACACCTCCCAGACCCAGGGGGCGCTGGTCCACAGCATCACGCTGGTGTCGCCGGTGGCGATGGTCGTCGGGGCGGAACTGCTCGGGGCCTATTCGGCCGTGCGCGAGCAGGTGGCGATCGACCCGGCCCGGCACTACTTCGTGGCGGATCAGGACACCGATGCCGATCCGGGTGAAGCGCCCGCGGGCTGGATCAACCTGATGAGCGCCAGCCTCGGCCAGGACCAGACGAACCCGGCCAGCAGCCAGCAGATCTTCTGTGATGACCCCTGTTTCTATATCTATACCTCCGGCACCACTGGTCTGCCCAAGGCCGGGATCTTCCGTCATGGTCGCTGGATGAAGACCTACGCCAGCTTCGGCCTTATCGCCCTCGACATGGGGCCGCAGGATGTCCTCTATTGCACCCTGCCGCTGTATCACGCCACGGGCCTGTGCGTGTGCTGGGGCTCGGCGATTGCCGGGGCGTCGGGGTTCGCCTTCCGGCGCAAGTTCAGCGCCAGCCAGTTCTGGGACGAGGCACGGCGTTTCAACGCCACCACCCTGGGTTACGTGGGCGAGTTGTGCCGCTATCTGCTGGACCAGCCGCCAAGCCCCGCGGACAAGCACAACAAGGTGGTGAAGATGATCGGCAACGGTCTGCGCCCGAGCGTCTGGCGGGAGTTCAAGCAGCGTTTCGACATCGACCACATCAGCGAATTCTATGCCGCCAGCGATGGCAACATCGGTTTCACCAACGCGCTCAACTTCAACAACACCATCGGCTTTTCCCTGATGTCCTGGGCCCTGGTGGAATACGCCCCGGATTGCGGAACACCGCTGCGCGACGCCGACGGTTTCATGCGCAAGGTGCCCAAGGGTGGCCAGGGCCTGCTGCTGGCGCGGATCGACGACAAGGCGCCGCTGGACGGCTACACCGAATCGGCCAAGACCCAGAAGGTCGTGCTGTGCGACGTGTTCGAAAAGGGCGACCGCTATTTCAATACCGGCGACCTGCTGCGCGACATCGGGTTCGGCCATGCCCAGTTCGTCGACCGCCTGGGTGACTCCTACCGCTGGAAGGGCGAGAACGTGTCCACCACCGAAGTGGAGAATATCCTGCTGCAACACCCGCATATCGCCGAAGTGGTGGCCTACGGGGTGGAAATCAGCAACACCAACGGCCGGGCGGGAATGGCCGCGATCACGCCTGCCGAGTCGCTGGCCACCCTGGATTTCGCCGAGTTGCTGAGTTTCGCCCGCCAGCAGATGCCGAGCTATGCGATTCCGCTGTTCCTGCGGGTGAAGCTGAAGATGGAAACCACCGGCACCTTCAAATACCAGAAGGGTCGGCTGCGGGACGAGGCCTTCGACCCCGGCAAGGTCGGCGACGATCCGATCTACGCCTGGCTGCCGGGCTCCGACACCTATGTGCAGGTGACCGGGCGGATTCACGAAGAGATTCATGCTGGCAAGTTCCGTTATTGATTCTGGCTATGGAAGGGCTTGAAAAATAAGGCATGACAGGGAAACTCAAGGTCGGGAAACTGGCTCCATAGATGAGCCGTTTCCCGTTCAGCCACAGGGAGTTCCGAGATGTCCGATCAAGCCCGACAAATGACCGAAGAAGAAGCCGCCGAATTTGCCGAACAGGTGTTCGACGTGGCGCGCAAGGGCGATGCCGCCATGCTGGCCGCGCTGCTGAGCAGCGGCCTGCCGGTCAACCTGCGCAACCACAAGGGTGACACCCTGCTGATGCTCGCCAGCTACCATGGACATGTCGATGCGGTGCGGGTGCTGCTCGAACACAAGGCCGATCCGGAAATCCGCAATGCCAACGGCCAGAGCCCGATTGCCGGGGCCGCCTTCAAGGGCGACCTGCCGATGGTCAGGCTGCTGATCGAAGGCGGGGCGCAGGTCGAGGGCGCTTCGGCGGACGGTCGTACGGCCTTGATGATGGCGGCGATGTTCAACCGCACCGCGATCGTCGAGTACCTGCTCAGCCAGGGAGCCGACCCCCGGGCCACGGATGCCAATGGTGTCACGGCGCTGGCGGCTGCCCGGACCATGGGCGCGACGGACACGGCCGCGCAGTTGCAGCAACTGGAGGCCTGAGCTTGCCGGCGTCGTGCCGGTCCTGTACCTGCACGGCGCCGTTATTTGCGCTATTCTTCGCGCCCCCGAACAGCCCCAGGTCGCAGTGTCTCCATGAAAACCGCCCTTATCGAACTCATCACCAAAATCAGCTCCGGCTGCATGGGCGAAGCCGAGATCCTGCAGATCGCCGACGAGGCCGCCCAGGCCTATGCGGACGAGGCCGGTTTCCTGGCGGCCAATCCGGATATCAACTACGACGACAGCTTCCCGATCCCCCTGGGTGAGTGGGTCGTGGTCGGCAGCCTGCCGGAGACCGTGCTGTTCCAGGCGGACACCTACATGGACCTGTTTGCCCAGATCGTCGCGTCCTTCGGCAAGGACGTGCCGTTCAACATCAAGCCCAAGCAATTGGCCAAGGTCGAGGCGCTGACGGCACTGAACCGCATCCAGATCCAGCTTTCGAGCATGAACCCGGAAATGGGGGGCTACGTGCTGCTGAACTTCAGCCAACTGCTGGATGATGAACTGCAGGCGGTGCTGGTCTACGGTAATGACCTGCCACGGGTGCTGGAGTTGTGCGAGCAGGTCGGCATCGCCGCCGCACCGTCCCTGGAAGCCCTGCGGATCGCGCTGCACGTCTGAGGCGGGAATTGGACGGAACCCTGGTCGTGGCCGGCTATCCTACTAATGCCAGTCCTCATCATTCGGGAGCAGCACCATGGGTTCGACCTTCAATGGCCTCGTTGGCCTGATCATCCTGGCCCTGGATATCTGGGCCATTCTCAACGTCCTGAAAAGCGGTGCCGAAACCGGGATGAAAATCCTCTGGGTGCTGCTGATCGCCCTGCTGCCGGTACTGGGGCTGATCATCTGGGCGATTGCGGGGCCACGGGGCAACGTACGGATCTAGCGGCCTGGGTGGCGGTCGGGCGTTTCCTGCCGGAGTGGCGCGGCGCGCTTCGGCAGGCCGTTCCTTTTTGTGTGTCAAAACATGCGTCCAACGAAATTTTCACATTCCGTCTACGACAATTCCTTCGCTTGATTTAGCGCTCTCTCATACTGCAATCCGTTGTTCTGAAAAGGTTTTTCCTTTGGTGAGAGAGAATTTCAACGGTTAATGACGATACATGGGTGGTAAACCACCGATGATCGTGCAACATTTGCCGGCTTCGCGCCCCTCTCGCGTCACAGGGAGGGCAGGGCGCCGCAGAACCCGACTTCTCAACCTGAATCCAACGAGTCTCCAATCGACATGGCAAACCCGGACGCCCTGAGCACGCAGCGCTCCTCAACGCGCCTGCCGCAACCGTCAGTCAAGTCTCACCTGGCTTACACGCTGTTGTGTGCATTGATCATGATGGTGATGTTCACCCTGCTGCGGGTGGCATTGCTGGTCTACAACCGCGAGATGATCCTCGACACCCCGGCCTCGACCTTCCTCGAGGCGTTCGGTAACGGCCTGCGTTTCGATATCCGTATCGTGGTCTACCTCTGTATTCCGTTGACGCTGGCGTTCCTCAGCGCCCGGGCCATGGCCGCACGCGGCCTGTTCCGCTTCTGGCTGACGGTGACCTCGAGCCTGGCGCTGTTCTTCGGCCTGATGGAAATGGACTTCTACCGCGAGTTCCACCAGCGCCTCAACGGCCTGGTGTTCCAGTACGTGAAGGAAGACCCGAAAACCGTGATGAGCATGCTCTGGTACGGTTTCCCGGTGGTCCGCTACCTGCTGGCCTGGGCCGTGGGTACCGTGGTGCTGAGCCTGCTGTTCCGCGGCGCCGACCGGATCACCCGTCCCCGTGGCGGTTTCGCGGCGAGCACCGGCAGCCGTGCCGTCGCCCCCTGGTATGCCCGTGCCGTGCTGTTCGTAGTGCTGCTGCTGGTCTGCGTCGTCGCCGCCCGCGGCACCCTGCGCCAGGGCCCGCCACTGCGCTGGGGCGATGCCTACACCACCGAATCGAACTTCGCCAACCAGCTGGGCCTCAATGGGACGCTGACGCTGATCTCGGCGGCCCAGAGTCGCCTGTCCGATGATCGCGACAATATCTGGAAAGCCACCCTGCAACAGCCGCTGGCCCAGCAGACCGTGCGCGACATGCTGCTGACCGCCAATGACAAGCTGGTCGACAGCGATATCGCCGCGATCCGCCGCGACACCCTGCCACCGGCGCAGAACACCCTGCCGATCAAAAACGTCGTGGTGATCCTGATGGAAAGCTTCGCCGGTCACTCGGTAGGCGCCCTCGGCCGTCCCGGCAACATCACCCCTTATTTCGACAAGCTGTCCAAGGAGGGCCTGCTGTTCGAGCGGTTCTTCTCCAACGGTACCCACACCCACCAGGGCATGTTCGCCACCATGGCGTGCTTCCCGAACCTGCCCGGTTTCGAGTACCTGATGCAGACGCCGGAAGGCAGCCACAAGCTGTCCGGCCTGCCGCAACTGCTCAGCGCCCGCAAATATGACGACGTGTACGTCTACAACGGCGATTTCGCCTGGGACAACCAGTCGGGCTTCTTCGGCAGCCAGGGCATGACCACCTTCATCGGCCGCAACGACTTCGTCAATCCGGTATTCTCCGACCCGACCTGGGGCGTGTCCGACCAGGACATGTTCAACCGCAGCCTGGAAGAGTTGAAGGCCCGGGAGGCGAGCGGCAAGCCGTTCTATGCCCTGCTGCAGACCCTATCCAACCATACCCCGTACGCACTGCCGACGCCCCTGCCGGTCGAGCGCGTCACCGATCGTGGCACGCTCAACGAGCACCTGACGGCCATGCGCTACTCCGACTGGGCCCTGGGCCAGTTCTTCGAGAAGGCCCGCAAGGAGCCCTACTTCAAGGACACCCTGTTCGTGGTGGTCGGTGACCATGGTTTCGGCAACGAGGAGCAGATCACCGAAATGGACCTGGGACGCTTCAACGTGCCGCTGCTGCTGATCGGCCCGGGCATCCAGGAGAAATTCGGCGCGCGCCGCGACACCGTCGGTACCCAGATCGATATCGTCCCGACCATCATGGGCCGCCTGGGCGGCGAGTTCCGCCAGCAGTGCTGGGGGCGTGACCTGCTCAACCTGCCGGAAGGCGACCACGGTATCGGCATGATCAAGCCGTCGGGCAGCGAGCCGACCGTGGCGCTGGTCACCGGCGACCGTGTTCTGGTGCAGCCCAAGGATGTGCCGGCGCGTCTGTGGAGCTACCACCTGGGCGCCACCCCAGGTGGCGAATTGCTGCCGAACTCGCCGGACGAAGCCGAGCTGAAGCAGAAACTCGGTTCCTTCATCCAGACCGCGACCAAGAGCCTGCTGGATAACACCGCGGGTGTGGCACCGACCAAGTAACACCTGGCCGGTTATTCCCGCAACATGAAAAACGCCCCGAGACTTCGGGGCGTTTTTCATTGCCGGGTGCTGGCGTCATATCCTCCCGAGCAGAACCAGAATCAGCAGAATCACCAGCACGGTACCGATGACGCCCGATGGGCCGTAGCCCCAGTTCCTGGAGTGCGGGAACACCGGCAGACCGCCGATCAGCAATAGAATCAGGATGACAATCAGAATAGTACCCATGGTGTTTTCCTTGTTGGTTGTCCCGTCAGTAAACGATTCGATTCATCATTCAAATAACGAACCGGTTTAAATTTCCGACTGGCACGTCGCAGGGAAAATTCAGTTTTTTATTCAGGTATTTTTCCGCCATCGATTGCCTTCGCTCCATGTCGTCGATGCACTTTCGGCGGTTCACCCGTGACGCTTGCGGCACCTCCGGAAGTTGTCCTCGGGCGCGACTTTGCCTCCAGTATTCAGCAATCTGATGGTGCATGGGTGGGTGATATTCCTTCGCTACACTGCGGCTCACTTCTTCCGAACGCACAAGGCATCCTCCTATGCAAAATCGCATCATGATCACTGGCGCAGGCTCCGGCCTGGGTCGCGAAATCGCCCTGCGTTGGGCGCGTGAAGGCTGGCGGTTGGCCTTGTCCGATGTCAGCGAAGCCGGGTTGCTGGAAACCCTCGCGCGGGTGCGCGAGGCGGGCGGCGACGGCTTCACCCAGCGTTGCGATGTGCGTGACTACAGCCAATTGACGGCCCTGGCCCAGGCCTGTGAGGACAAGTTCGGCGGCATCGATGTGATCGTCAACAATGCCGGCGTGGCTTCCGGGGGCTTCTTCAGCGAACTGTCCCTGGAAGACTGGGAGTGGCAGATCGCGATCAACCTGATGGGGGTCGTCAAGGGCTGCAAGGCGTTCCTGCCGCTGCTGGAGCAGAGCAAGGGCCGGATCATCAATATCGCGTCCATGGCCGCCCTGATGCAGGGCCCGGCGATGAGCAACTACAACGTCGCCAAGGCTGGCGTGGTGGCCTTGTCCGAGAGCCTGCTGGTGGAACTAGCGCAGGAGGAAATCGGCGTTCACGTGGTCTGCCCGTCGTTTTTCCAGACCAACCTGCTGGACTCCTTCCGTGGCCCGACGCCCGCCATGAAAGCCCAGGTCGGCAAGCTGCTGGAGAGTTCGCCGATCACCGCCAGCGACATCGCCGACTACATCTACCAGCGTGTCGCCGAGGGTGAGTTCCTGATCCTGCCCCATGAGCAGGGCCGCATGGCCTGGGCCCTGAAGCAGAAGAACCCGCAGTTGCTCTATAACGAGATGACCGTGATGGCCAACAAGATGCGGGCCAAGGCCAGGCAGTCCAGCCAGTAGGCGGGCAGGGCGCTCCGCTCGGACATCGCTGTGGCGAAAAGTCTGATGGGGCGCAGTATGAAATCTGATTCTGTAGGGCGAATCGGCCGTGTCGGTAAGGGCGGGCTGATTTGCCGCTGTTGCATTGAAGGCGCTGAACCGGCCGGGCAGTCTTGGGCACTCATAAACCCTTGAGGATAAGTGCCATGCTTGTATTGAGCCGTGTCGTGGGCGAGAAGATTTCCATCGGCGACAACATCACCGTGCGGATTCTCGCGGTCAATGGCAACCACGTGCGTTTTGGCGTGGAAGCGCCGAAGAACGTCAATGTCCATCGTGCCGAGATCTACCGCCGGATCCTGACGAAGGTCGAGTCCGTCCGTGATCCGGTGGCGCAGCGCTAGGGTCGCCGCTTCAGTCGAAGAACTCCTTGGGCACTGCGTGCTTGGGCAGCAACTGGCACTGCTGGCTTTCCAGGTCGAAGAAGATCACCGCCTGGCCCTTGCTCAAGGCCTGCCGGACCCGCAGCACACGGGTTTCCTGAGGCGTGTCGTCGCCGTTGTCGGTGCCGTCGCGGCTGACGAAATCCTCGATCAGCCGGGTCAGGGTATCGGGTTCGAGTTGGTCGTGGGGAATCAGCATGAAAGGCTCTCTTCGGGAATCGCCGTGATCCTACTGCGACTGGCCGGGCACGGCTACCGGTAATCGGCCGGCAGCCGCGTTTGCCCTCAATCGAGCGGGTTGCGCTGGCCGATCAGGCTGTCCACCGTCGGCACCCGGGTGTCGCTTTCCATCTGGGTCTCGTGTTCCAGTTGCCGACTGAAACGGTCGAGGGAGCCACTGGCCGGCTGCGCATCGCTGGCGAACACCGGCGGGCTGAGCAGGTAGGCGCCGAGCAGGCGGCTCAGGGCCGCCAGGCTGTCGATATGGGTGCGTTCATAACCGTGGGTGGCATCGCAACCGAAGGCCAGCAGCGCCATGCGACTGTCGTGCCCGGCGGTCGCCGCCGAATGGGCATCGCTGAAGTAGTAGCGGAACAGGTCGCGGCGCACCGGCAGTTCACTGGCTGCCGCCAGATTCAGCAGGTGGCGTGACAGGTGGTAGTCGTAGGGACCGCCGGAGTCCTGCATCGCCACGCTCACCGCGTGTTCGTTCGAGTGCTGGCCGGGCGCGACCGGGGCGATATCGATGCCGACGAACTCGCTGACATCCCAGGGCAGGGCCGCCGCCGCACCGCTGCCGATCTCCTCGGTGATGGTGAACAGCGGGTGGCAGTCGATCAGCGGTTGCACGCCGCTTTCGACGATCGCCTTGAGCGCGGTGAGCAGGGCCGCGACGCCGGCCTTGTCGTCCAGGTGCCGGGCGCTGATGTGGCCGCTCTCGGTGAACTCCGGCAAGGGGTCGAAGGCGACGAAATCACCGATGCCGATGCCCAGCGCGTCGCAATCGGCGCGGGTCGCGCAATAGGCATCCAGGCGCAGTTCGACGTGATCCCAACTGACCGGCAGTTCATCCACGGCGGTGTTGAAGGCGTGCCCGGAGGCCATCAGCGGCAACACGCTGCCGCGGATCACTCCGGTATCGGTGAACAGGCTGACCCGGCTGCCCTCGGCGAAACGGCTGGACCAGCAGCCCACCGGCGCCAGGCTCAGCCGGCCATTGTCCTTGATCGCCCGCACGGCGGCGCCGATGGTGTCCAGGTGTGCCGACACGGCGCGGTCCGGGCTGCTCTGGCGACCCTTGAGGGTGGCGCGGATAGTGCCGCGGCGGGTCAGTTCGAAGGGAATGCCGAGTTCTTCGAGGCGTTCGGCGACATACCGCACGATGGTGTCGGTGAAGCCGGTCGGGCTGGGGATGGCGAGCATTTCCAGCAGCACCCGTTGCAGGTAGTCGAGGTCGGGATGGGGGAGTGGATGGGTCATGGCGACTCCTTTGTATCAGGGGACGTGGTGGGCCGGGATCCTGGCCCAGGCTGGAGGGCGCTTTCGCGGGCAAGTCCGGCTCCTACAGTGCAATGCGGTGCATCAAGCCGGATGAGCACCCGTAACCCGTAGGAGCCGGGTTTGTCCGCGAAGATGTCTGTCGACCTTGGCCAAGAGCCGGGCGTCTTCCACGATGGGACAGTGGCCGGGGTTGTCTACTGCGTGGGCCGGCTATGGGGAAACAGCAGGTCGATGAACCGCTCCGCGGTCGGCTGGGGTTCGTGGTTGGCCAGCCCGCAGCGTTCGTTGGCCTCGATGAACACGTACTCCGGCTGGTCCGCCGCCGGCACCATCAGGTCCAGGCCGACCACCGGGATGTCCAGGGCCCGCGCGGCCTGCACGGCGGCTTCTGCCAGCGTCGGGTGCAGGATCGCGGTGACGTCTTCCAGGCTGCCGCCGGTGTGCAGGTTGGCCGTGCGGCGCACCGCCAGTTGTTCGCCCCTGGGCAACACGGTGTTGTAGTCGTAGCCGGCGGCATGCAGGGTGCGCTGGGTTTCCGCATCGAGGGGGATCCGGCTCTCGCCGCCGGTGGCGGCCTGGCGTCGGCGGCTCTGGGCCTCGATCAGGGCGCCGATGCTGTGTTGGCCATCGCCGACCACCTGGGCCGGGTGGCGCAGCGCGGCGGCCACCACCTTGAAGCCGATCACCACGATGCGCAGGTCCAGACCTTCATGAAAGCTTTCCAGCAGCACTCGGCTGTCGAAGGCGCGGGCGGCCTTGATCGCCTGTTCGACTTCCTCGGCACTGCGCAGGTCCACCGCCACCCCCTGGCCCTGCTCGCCGTCCAGGGGTTTGACGACGATGCGCCCGTGGGCGCGCAGAAACGCCAGGTTGTCCTCGGCGCTCGCCGCACGCTGTTGCTGTGGTACGTTCAGGCCGGCCTCGCTGAGCACCCGGTGGGTCAGGCTCTTGTCCTGGCACAGGCTCATGCTGATGGCGCTGGTCAGGTCGGTCAGCGATTCCCGGCAGCGTACCCGGCGCCCGCCGTGGCTGAGGGTGAACAGGCCGGCGGCGGCATCGTCGACCTGCACGTCGATGCCGCGCCGGTGGGCTTCTTCCACCAGGATCCGGGCATAGGGATTGAACCCGGCTTCCGGCCCCGGACCGAGGAACAGTGGCTGGTTGATGCCGTTCTTGCGCTTGATGGCGAAGGTGCTGAGGGTGCGGAAGCCGAGCTTGGCGTAGAGGCTCTTGGCTTGGCGATTGTCATGCAGCACCGACAGGTCGAGGTGGTCCAGGCCACGGCTCATGAAGTGCTCGACCAGGTGCCGCACCAGCACCTCGCCGACGCCCGGGCGGCTGCAGTGCGGGTCGACCGCCAGGCACCAGAGGCTGCAACCGTGCTCCGGGTCGTGGAAGGCCTTGCGATGGTTGAGGCCCATGACACTGCCGATCAGCGCACCGCTGTCCTCGTCCTCCGCCAGCCAGTACACCGGCCCGCCCTCGTGGCGCGGGGTCAGCAGTTCCGGGTCGATCGGCAGCATGCCGCGGGCCAGGTACAACTGGTTGATCGCCTGCCAGTCCTCGGGGCTCTGTGCCCGGCGAATGCGGAAACCGCGAAACACCCGGGTGGCCGGGCGGTAGTCGCTGAACCACAGGCGCAGGGTATCCGACGGGTCGAGGAACAGTTGCTGAGGCGCCTGGGCCAGCACCTGCTGCGGTGCGGCGACATACAGGGCGATATCGCGTTCGCCGGACTGCTCGTTGAGCAGTTCCTCGGCCAGCGCGGCCGGGTCGGCGAAGGTGTGACCGACCAGCAGCCGGCCCCAGCCGCAGTGCACGGCCACCGGTTCCGGGGCCGGCTCGTTGCCGTCCTCGGCCAGGCGCGCCTGCAGGCGTTCGTAGGAGGGCGGCTGGCCGCGCAGCAGGCGTTGGCTGTAGGTCGTGGCGTGAGCTTTCATCCGATCAGATCCCTTGTTCGCTGAGCCACAGGTTGAGGGCCGCCAACTGCCACAGCTTGGAGCCGCGCAGCGGAGTGAGCTGACCCTGTGGATCGGTCAGCAGGCGGTCGAGCATCGCCGGGTTGAACAGGCCGCGGTCCTGGCTCGGGTCGAGCAGCAGCTCGCGGACCCAGGCCAGCGTCTCACCCTGCAGGTGCTTGAGGCCGGGCACCGGGAAGTAGCCCTTCTTGCGGTCGATGACCTCGCTGGGAATGACCAGGCGGGCGGCTTCCTTGAGCACCTGCTTGCCGCCGTCCGGCAGCTTGAAGCGGGCCGGGATGCGTGCCGACAGTTCCACCAGCCGGTAGTCGAGGAACGGCGTGCGGGCTTCCAGGCCCCAGGCCATGGTCATGTTGTCGACGCGCTTGACCGGGTCGTCCACCAGCATCACCGTGCTGTCCAGGCGCAACGCCTTGTCCACGGCGGCATTGGCCCCGGGCAGGGCGAAGTGCTCGCGAACGAAATCGCCTGCCGCATCCTCGCCGAGCAACCAGGCCGGCTGCACGGTGGCGGCATAGTCGTCGTAGCTGCGGTCGAAGAAGGCTTCGCGGTAGGCCGCCCACGGGTCGGCCGCACCGTCCACCTGCGGATACCAGTGGTAGCCAGCGAACAGTTCGTCGGCACCCTGGCCGCTTTGCACCACCTTGCAATGCCGGGCCACTTCCCGCGACAGCAGGTAGAAGGCAATGCAGTCGTGGCTGACCATCGGCTCGCTCATGGCGCGGAACGCCGCCGGCAACTGCTCGATGATTTCCCGTTCGTCGATGCGCAACTGGTGATGCCGCGTGTCGTAATGGCGGGCGATCAGGTCCGAGTACTGGAATTCGTCGCCGCGCTCGCCACCGGCATCCTGGAAGCCGATGGAGAAGGTCGACAACTGTTCCACCCCGGCTTCACGCAGCAGCCCGACCAGCAGGCTCGAGTCGACGCCGCCGGACAGCAGCACGCCGACATCCACCGCCGCCCGCTGGCGGATCGCCACCGCTTCGCGGGTGCTGGCGAGCACCCGGTCGCGCCAGTCTTCCAGGCCCAGGTCGAGTTCATCAGGCGCCGGACCATAGTTCAGCGACCACCAGGTGTGCTGTTCGCGCTGGCCGTTGGCGTCGATGCGCAGCCAGGTCGCCGGTGGCAGTTTCTCGATGCCCGCCAGCAGGGTGCGCGGCGCCGGTACCACGGCATGGAAGTTCAGGTAGTGGTTGAGGGCGACCGGGTCGAGCAGCGGGTTGATGTCGCCACCTTGCAGCAGCGCCGGCAGGCTTGAGGCGAAGCGCAGGCGCTGGGCGTTGTGGGAGAGGTACAGCGGCTTGACCCCGAGACGGTCGCGGGCGATGAACAGGCGTTGCGCATCGCGCTCCCAGATCGCCAGGGCGAACATGCCGTTGAGCTTGGGCAGCAGGGCTTCGCGCCAGGCGTGGTAGCCCTTGAGCAGCACTTCGGTGTCGCCACCGGAGTAGAAGGCGTAGCCCAACTGCTCCAGTTCCCGGCGCAGTTCGGGGAAGTTGTAGATGGCCCCGTTGAAGGTCAGGGACAGGCCCAGGTCGGGGTCGATCATCGGCTGCGCCGAGGCATCCGACAGGTCCATGATTTTCAGTCGACGGTGGCCCAGGGCAATCGGCCCCTGGCTATGGAAGCCCCAGGCATCGGGGCCGCGTGGGGCCATGTGGTGGGTGATCCGCTCAAGGGCGGCCAGGTCCGCGGGGTGTCGATCGAAACGTAGTTCTCCAGCAATTGCGCACATAAGTCCTTACCGGTTATCCGTTGGGGAGGGTCACTCTGAAACTGACTCGCTGAGGACGGGGGAGTTTTATATCAATCCGTTATAAGCGATCCGCCGAACAGCGGGCCAAGCGTGAGGACGTGGCCATGGGCACTCGCGCACAAGGGTGCCAGCGGGTTATGCGAAAGCCCTGAATTCCTGATGCAACAGGCTGATATGCAACAGGTTTTTGAGATTTTCCAGGACGCCGTGATTGATACCTTCAAGGCTCATGGATAAAAGGAGTGTTGAAATGTCAGCCGTTAAACTGCCGGTGCCACCCGGGCTGGACGAGTTCAGTGAAAACGAGGAGGTGATCCGGGCCAATGCCCCCGACTGGTTGTTGCTGGCCCGCCCGGAAAGGATCGTACAACTGCGCGAGTACATGAGCCGCAGCCAATTGTTCAAGGATGATGTGTCGGTCTGGCTCAGGGAGCTGAAGCCGGTCCGGGCGTTCTGTGAGCCGTTGCTCGCACAGAGGCTGCAGGAGCGATTCGGAGCGGGGCTGGACCTGCACAAGGACATGCTGGTCGTCGCCGATCGCTGGCCCGAATTTCCGTCTCCCCTTGGTGCCCCCGTTGTCTTTCCGATGACCTTCACCCAGCACGGCCTGCTGGATGCCGCGCTGCAGAACTTCGCCGCGGATGAGCAGTTTCCACCGCAAACGTACCTGCGCTTCTCCGGCAGCGCCAGGCCGGAGTTCACGCCACAGGCCTTCATCGATCAGGTACGCGAACTGGACCTCGGTGGACGTTATCAGCAGCACTTGTGCAGGGTCTTGCATCTGCCACTCGAAGCCGGGCAGGAAGTGGACGCTGACGGTGCCAGGATCGAGTTCGCCATGCAGCAGCAGGCCAAGGCGGACATGCTGGTGGATGCCACCATCGCCTTGATGAAAAAGGAACTGGACGAGAGTGCCCATACGCAGCTTTGCCGGTTGATCGAATCGAACGTCAGCGTTGCCGCCGATGGGGCGCGGATACAGGCCAACGAATTGCAGATGCTGGGCGTGACGCTGTCGCGCGTACGTCTGTTCACCCTGCACACGGGGCCGTCGGATGGGGATCGCGGGTTGCTGGTTCACATCCCCAACGATCCGCTCAGCCGATTCAGGTTCTACCCCTCGCTCGAAGATTTTCGCGCCGAGTTGTGCGAGCGCCTGTGGCAGCCGTCCTACGAGGCATTCTTCAGTCGTCTGGTCGAGCAGCGCGATCTGCCGGCGTTTCTTGCCGCGTTGCGTCGCAGCCTGAGCCGGGAAACCCTGAGCGCCAAGGCCTTGCTCAATCGGCAGGCCGACCTGAAGTTGCGCTTGCTGCCGTCGAACGACGAGCTGTTTTCCCTGCTCCATCGACAGCAATTGCAGCGCTTGCAGGACGATGCCCGGGCGGTTGCCGTGCCGACCGAGGATGTCGACCAGGACGCCCGCAACGCCCGTTACCAGGCCCGCCTGGGGCTGGGCATGACCCTGCTGAACCTGGCCTCCTTCGCCAACCCCTGGCTGGGGCTGCTGATGATGGGGGTGGCGGTCGGGGAAATGCTGGCGGAAGTCTACGAGGGCTACCAGGACTGGCAGCGTGGTGATCATGACCAGGCTATCACCCATATGATGGCGGTGGCCGAGGATCTCGCGACGATGATTGCCCTGGGCGCGACCCTGCAGGTGGGTGGCAAGCTGGTCAAGGGCCTGTTTCGCCAGGAGTCGGCGTTCTTCGATGAGCTGGTGCCGGTGCGCTCGGACGATGGGCGCTACCGGCTCTGGCAGCCCAGCCTGGAACCCTATGCCCATGACGAGCCCTTGCTCGCCCGGCAGGACCCGGACACGCAGGGCTTCTACCCGGAGGTCAGCGATGACGGGCATCGTTACCTGGATATCGCCGGCCGCCCTTATCGGGCCTATCGGGACGAGGCCGCTGATGCCTGGCGCCTGCGCCATCGCAGTCGCCCGTCGGCCTACGAACCGCTGCTGGAACACAATGGCGCGGGGGCCTGGCGCCTGGCCCATGAATGGCCCCCTGGCTGGGAGGATCCGGCCTACCTGTTGCGCCGCCTGGGGCCCGAGGCCGCCTGGCTGGATGATGTAGACATCGAGCGGATTCTGTCGATCCACCGTCTTGATGCGCCGCTGTTGCATCGTCTGCACATGAACAGGGCGCAAATCCCGGCGACGGTGCTCGACTCGATCCGGCGTTTTCGCCTGGACCGCGAACTCGGCTGGCTGGCCGATGCTGCCGATGCCCCGCCGGCGCGACGCCTGCTGGACCTGAAGCTGCAGATCCTGCCGGACCTGCCGGGCTGGCCCCGGGGGCGCACGATCCTGCTGCTGGATGCCGCGGACAAGCCGCTGTATGAGTACGGCGTCGACCTGACCTCGCAGCCAAGGCCACTCAAGGTGGCGGCCAGGGATCTGGAGGCGAGCGGCCTGCAGGCACTGATCGACGTGCTTGATCCTGCGCACAGGCAGGCCCTGCTCGGCGAGCCGGTGGAACCTGGCGAGGAGCTGCCTGGGCTCGAACGTGCGTTGCAGCAGCATGTGCTTACGCATCGTCATGCCTTGTTCGAGCGGGTCTACCGGCTGCGCTGGCTGTTGGCCGATGGGTTGCCGGAAAGTGTGCGCCAACGCTTCCCCGAGTTGCCGAGTGCCGTACTGCGCGAGGTGGCCGAGCAATCCAGTGTCAGTGTGAAGGATCGCCTGCTGGTCGATTCGCGCCTGCCCCTGCAACTGGTCGAGGACCTCACCGACGCCGCCCGCGAGGTTCGGGTCGATCGGGCCCTGGAAGGCGGCTTCTTGCAGTCGACCGTGAATCCCGATACCGCCAGGCTGCAGTTGCCCGTGCTCGAGAAGATGCTGGGATGGCCGCTCGATCTGCGGATCGAATTACGCCAGGACGCCGCCAGCGGCCCGTTGCTGGCCGAGTTGGGCAACGTCGGGCTGCCCAGACGGCGGATTTTCGTCAGGACCGAAGAGGGCTACCAGGCCTTCGACGCGAGCGGCAGTGCGCTCGGGCAACGGGCGACCGGCAACGACGCCTTGAGCGCGGCCCTGCTGGGCTCGTTGAGCGTCAGTGAACGCATGGCAATGGGCATGAGGCTGGAGGAGGAGGCCCAACTGCATAAGCTGTTGCTCAGCACGGCCATGACGCGTCCTCGTCAGGAACTGGAGGCGACGCTGGGCCTGGCAGCGCGAAAAGCTGAGCATGAGCCGGCACCCTGGCGCCGGATGGACCGCTCCGGTTGTTCACGCACCCGGCGTGGCGGGATTGAGACGACTCGTCGCGGGTTGCGGCGGGTGACCCGTCTGTATCCCGATTTATGCGAGGCGGAGGTTCGCGCCTTCATGTTGCAGTTGGGTGACGATTCGGCACTGGTGCGCAACCGGATTCGCTCGCTGGAACTGGAGTTGGAACTGTTGCGCTCGTTATTGAACAGTTGGTATGGCCGGTCTTTCGAGCAACGGGGGCAGTCCATCTGGCTCGGAGGCATGCAGGAAGGCCGCATGCAGGCCTCACAGATTCTCGAGCGTTGCTGGCGCCGGCAAACCCCCAGAACCTATGACGACAGCGGTGCGGCGATCGGCTATGGCCTGAGCCTGGAGGGGTTGCGGGTGGTCAGCCTGCCGGACCTGCCGGAGTCGATCGGTTTCGAGCATGTCACCGAACTGTCCCTCAAGAGCATGGACCTGAATATGATTCCGGCCGGTTTTCTCCGGCTGTTCCCCAAGCTGCGCAAGTTGGACATGGCCAATAACCGGCTGCGCAGCCTGCCGGCGGCGATTGCCGACATGGGCGAACTTCGCGAATTGCATCTGCAGGATAACCGCATCATGCTCGACCGGGACGCGGCCATCCAGCTGTCCAACCTGCAACAACTGGAAGTGCTCAACCTGAACGGCAACTCCGATGTCGGCCGCCTGGATGTCGTGCGAATGCCGCACCTGCGCCGGCTGTTTTTGCGCGGTACCGGTATCGACCACCTGCCGGAAGGGCTGTTGACCCGTACCAGTCTGTCCGCGGCGGACTTGCGTGGCAACCTGATTCAGCAATTGCCCGCCGAACTCTACGATGCGCCGTCGCCGATCACTCGGCGCATCATCCTGCGTCATAATCCGCTGGGGCCCGCCAACCAGAGTCCGCTGGCCGCCTATCGTTTGCGCACCGGCATCACCTTTGGCATACCGGAGTCGGAACTGGCACTCGACGAATACAGTTCGCGCCTGCGTTGGCTGGCGGATGTCGAGGGGGAGCGGCGTGCCCAGCTGCAATCACTCTGGCAGGGCCTGTGGCATGAACCGGGCAGCCAGGAACTGTTCGATCTGCTGGGGCGCCTGGGCGGCAGCGCGGACTACCTGAAGACCCGTAGCGACCTGACACGGCGGGTCTGGGAGGTATTGGAGGCAGCGGGTGAGGACGGTGGGCTGCGCCGGGAATTGTTCGACCTGGCGGCCAATCCGCTGACCTGCGTCGACAGTGCGGCGCAGAGTTTCAGCCATCTGGAGGTTCGCGTATTGCTGGCCAAGGCACGGGCACTGGCGATAGAGGGCGATGAACCGGTGCAGTTGCTGAAGTTGGCACGGGGCCTGTTCCGGCTGGAGCAGATCGATGCCATCGCGCGGAGTCATGTCCGGGCACTGGCGGAAAACCCGGAGGTGCCGTCGTCGAGCGCGGTCGATGAAATCGAAGTGAACCTGGCCTACCGGATTGGCCTGGCGCGCCTGATGCACGTGCCCGGGCAGCCGAGGGAAATGCTGTTCAGGTCCATCGCCCATGTCACCGAGGAGCAGATCCAGGCAGCGCATGCACGTATCCTGCAGGCCGAGCAGACGCCGAGCCTGACGACCTTCATCGCCGGGCGCGATTTCTGGATCGATTATCTGAAAAAGAAATACCCGCGGGATTTTTCCCGGTTCAACCAGCCCTTCCACGATCAGGAGGAACAACTGCTCAGGGAGTCTCCCACCATGCACAGCGAGCGTTACTTCCGGCACCTGGAGGCCTTGATGGACAGCCACAGGGCCGAGGAGCAGATGTTTCTCACCAGCCTGACCCGCCAGGAAATGTACGAGCATCCCGCGCCTGCACCGGGCAGTTGATTCAGTGGCCGGTTCGCGCCTTGCCGCGGGTCAGCTCGCGCCAGGCGAAGCGGTTCGGGTGGCAGGCTTCGGCGACGGCGCGGGGCAGTGGCAGCGGCTCGTTTTCCAGCCAGGCGGCGAGCAGTTCGCCCGACAGCGGCGCGGTGATCAGGCCGCGTGAGCCGTGACCGCTGTTGACGTACAGGCCCTCCAGCCAGGGGCAGGCCTGCGGCGGTATCTGGCGGGCATCCTTGGCCAGCACCGCATAGGTTTCGGCGAATCGCCCGGCGTCGGCCAGCGGGCCGATGATCGGCAGGTAGTCCGGGCTGGTGCAGCGATAGGCCGCGCGGCCTTGCAACTGCTCGGGGTCTTGCGCGGCCACCTGCAGGCGTTCGGCCAGATCGGGGGAAATCTCCCGCAACAGCTCCAGGTTGCCGAGGTGTTCCGCCGTGGTCGGGATCAGGTCCTCGCTGTTGAACGCGAAGCTGGCCCCCAGGGTATGTTCGCCCAGGCGTGCCGGGGCGACATAACCTTCGGCACAGACCACGGTGCGCAGGGTGCTGCTGCCGGTGGTCTGGGCCAGGCGGGTGATCTGCCCGCGAATGCGCTTGAGCGGCAGTGGCGCCGTCGCCGCGAAGCGTTTGATGTCGGCGGCGACGGCGAGGATGACCACCGGCGCACTGCCCAGCAGGGTGTCGGCGTTCCAGGCCTGCCACTGATCGTCGCCCCGGCGCAGTTCGACGGCGTCGCTGTGGGGGCGTACCTCGATGTTCGGGTGGCTGGCTTGCCAGCCGCACAGGGCCGGCGGATGCACCCAGCCGCCCTCGGGGAAGAACAGCCCGCCATGCTCCAGGGCGATACCGGCTTGCGCCTCGGCCGCCGGACGATCCAGCACGTGCAGCAGGGCGGGGCTGAATGCCGCGGCCAGTTGCGCCTGGCGGCCGGCTTCCTTCTCGTCGAAGGCCAGTTGCAGGACGCCGCAACCGTCCCAGTCGAGGCCCTTGTGCAGTCGTTCGAGCAGGCGCCGGGTATGCCCGAAGCCGCTGAGGATCAGTTGCGACAGGGCGGTGCCGTGGGCCGACAGCTTGAGGTAAAGCACGCCTTGCGGGTTGCCCGAGGCCTCCCGGGCGAGGGCTTCGCGACGCTCCAGCAGGGTCACCTGCCAGCCGCGGGCGGCCAGGCTGGCGGCGCTGGCGCAACCGGCCAGGCCGCCGCCGATCACCAGGGCCCGGCGCTCCTTGACCCACTGCTCGGGGTAGGCGAACCAGGGCCGCACCGGCGCCGGCCTGGCCGCGTCCTCCGGCCAGCCGAGGAACTCGCCGCGCAGGATTTCCCACTTGTGGCCGATGCCCGGCGTGCGTTTCATCCTGAAGCCGGCCGCGTTCAGCGAGCGGCGGACCCAGCCGGTGCTGGTGAAGGTGCTGATGGTCGAGCCGGGAGCGGCCAGTCGCGCCAGTTCGGCGAACAGCTCGGGGCTCCACATCTCGGGGTTCTTCGATGGCGCGAAACCGTCGAGGAACCAGGCGTCGACCCGGGCGTCCAGTTGCGGCAACTGTTCCAGCGCATCACCGACCAGCAGGGTCAGGCTGACCCGGCCGTTGTCCAGCAGCAGGCGCTGGAAACCCGGGTGGATCGCCACGTATTGTTCAAGCAGGGCGGTGGCGAAGCTCGCCAGTTCCGGCCACAGCGCCAGGGCGCGTTGCAGGTCGGCGTGGCTCAGGGGATATTTTTCCACGCTGACGAAATGCAGCCGTGCATCCTGCGGTGCGCATTGCTCGAACAACTGCCAGGCGCAGAGAAAATTCAACCCGGTGCCGAAACCGGTCTCGCCGATCACCAGCCGGCCACCCGGCGGCAGGGCCTGGAAGCGTTCCTGCAGGCGGTTCTGCTCGATGAAGACATAACGGGTCTCTTCCAGGCCCGAGTCGTCGGAAAAGTACACATCATCGAACACCCGGGAGCGGGGTCGTCCCTGGTCGTCCCAGTCGAGCTGGGCGTGTGGCGGTACGCGGTTCATGGAGCAACTCATCGGCAAACAGTCGGCCATTCTAGCCGATTGGTCCGGGTCGGATTGATCCACGACAAATGTCGGGGATTTCGCCGCCCACCGTGCGGTCCGATCCGTTAATCTTGGGCAATTCTGGAAGGAGCCACCCATGTTCGAATCCGCTGAAATCGGTCACGCCATTGATAAGGAAACCTTCGAAGCCGAAGTGCCCGCCCTGCGCGAAGCCCTGCTCGAAGCCCAGTTCGAATTGCAGCAGCAGAAGCGTTTCCCGGTGATCGTGCTGATCAACGGCATCGAGGGCGCCGGCAAGGGCGAGACGGTCAAGCTGCTCAACGAATGGATGGACCCGCGCCTGATCGAGGTGCGCACCTTCGACCAGCAGAGCGACGAGGAACTGGCCCACCCACCGGCCTGGCGCTACTGGCGCATGCTGCCGGCCAAGGGGCGGATGGGGGTGTTCTTCGGCAACTGGTACAGCCAGATGCTGCAGGGCCGGGTGCACGGCCTGTTCAAGGACGCGGTGCTCGACCAGGCGATCGCCGGGGCCGAGCGCCTGGAGAAGATGCTCTGCGATGAAGGGGCGCTGATCTTCAAGTTCTGGTTCCACCTGTCCAAGAAGCAGATGAAGGCCCGGCTCAAGGCCCTCAAGGACGACCCGCTGCACAGCTGGCGGATCAGCCCGCTGGACTGGCAGCAATCGGAGACCTACGACACCTTCGTGCATTTCGGCGAGCGGGTGTTGCGCCGCACCAGCCGCGACTACGCGCCCTGGCATGTGATCGAGGGCGCCGACCCGCATTACCGCAGCCTGACCGTGGGCAAGATCCTGCTCGAAGGCCTGCAGGCGGCGCTGAAGAGAGCCCGGACCCCGTCCGTGCCGAATACCGCGCCGCTGCCGTCGGGCGTCGACCAGATGAGCCTGCTCGACAGCCTGGACATGAGCCTGGCACTGGACAAGGCCGACTACGAGGAACAACTGATCACCGAACAGGCGCGGCTGTCGGGCCTGATGCGCGACAAGCGCATGCGCCGGCATGCCCTGGTCGCGGTGTTCGAAGGCAACGACGCGGCAGGCAAGGGCGGGGCGATCCGTCGTCTGGCCGCGGCGCTCGACCCGCGTCAGTACAGCATCGTGCCGATTGCCGCGCCCAGCGAGGACGAGCGTGCCCAGCCGTACCTGTGGCGCTTCTGGCGGCAGATCCCGGCGCGCGGCAAGTTCACCGTGTTCGACCGTTCCTGGTACGGCCGGGTGCTGGTGGAGCGGGTCGAGGGCTTTTGCAGCACCGACGACTGGATGCGCGCCTATGGCGAGATCAACGATTTCGAGGAACAGTTGAGCGATGCCGGGATCATCGTGGTCAAGTTCTGGCTGGCGATCGACAAGCAGACCCAGCTGGAGCGTTTCCAGCAGCGCGAGGATATTCCCTTCAAGCGTTTCAAGATCACCGAGGACGACTGGCGCAACCGCGACAAGTGGGACCTCTACCGCACTGCGGTGGGCGACATGGTCGATCGCACCAGTACCGAGATTTCGCCCTGGACCCTGGTGGAGGCCAACGACAAGCGTTGGGCACGGGTCAAGGTGCTGCGTACGATCAACCAGGCGATCGAGGACGCCTTCGCCCAGCGTGACAAGCATGACAAGAAGGGCAAGAAGGACCGCAAGACGAAGTAGGTCGATGGTGGCGCATACGCCGAATGAATGATTGTCGCGGTCCCGGATCAGTCGAGCCTATGCTCAGGCTTTCCTGGACCGACAATGACAATGAGGTGTCCCATGCGTGAAGTGGTGATCGTCGATAGCGTGCGTACCGGCCTGGCCAAGTCGTTTCGCGGCAAGTTCAACCAGACCCGGCCCGACGCCATGGCCGCCCATTGCGTCAATGCGCTGCTGGCGCGCAACGGCATCGACCCGGCGAGTGTCGAGGACTGCATCGTCGGCGCCGGCTCCAACGAAGGCGCCCAGGGCTACAACATCGGCCGCAACGTGGCGGTGTTGTCGCAACTGGGGACCGGTACGGCGGGCATGACCCTCAACCGTTTCTGTTCCTCGGGCCTGCAGGCGATCGCCATTGCCGCCAACCAGATCGCTTCCGGCTGCAGCGACATCATCGTCGCCGGGGGCGTCGAGTCCATCAGCCTGACCCTCAAGAGCGTCAATACCGACAACCTGATCAACCCGTTGCTCAAGGAGCAGGTGCCGGGCCTCTACTTCCCGATGGGACAGACCGCGGAAATCGTCGCCCGGCGCTATCAGGTCAGCCGCGAGCAGCAGGACCTCTATGCCCTGCAGAGCCAGCAGCGCACCGCAGCGGCCCAGGCCGCCGGGCTGTTCGTCGACGAGATCGTGCCGATGGCGGTGACCTATGCCGTCGAGGACAAGGCCAGCGGGCAGATCCAGCAGGTACAGGGCGTGGTCGACCGGGACGACTGCAACCGGCCGGACACCACCCTGGAGAGCCTGGCCGGCCTGAAGCCGGTGTTCGCCGAGGACGGTTCGGTGACCGCGGGCAACTCGTCGCAACTGTCCGATGGCGCCTCGATGACCCTGGTCATGAGCCTGGAGCGGGCCCTGGCCCTGGGGCTCAAGCCCAAGGCGTTCTTCCGCGGCTTCACCGTGGCCGGCTGCGAGCCGGACGAAATGGGCATCGGCCCGGTGTTCTCGGTCCCCAGGTTACTCAAGGCCAAGGGGCTGACCGTGGCGGATATCGACCTGTGGGAACTCAACGAAGCCTTTGCCTCGCAGTGCCTGTACAGCCGCGACCGGCTGGAGATCGACAATGCGAAGTACAACGTCAATGGCGGTTCGATTTCCATCGGCCACCCGTTCGGCATGACCGGTTCACGCCAGGTCGGGCACCTGGTGCGCGAGCTGCAGCGGCGTAACCTGCGCTATGGCATCGTGACCATGTGCGTGGGCGGCGGGATGGGCGCCACGGGGCTGTTCGAGGCTGTACGCTGACGGTTCTGGGGGAAATTCCGGGGTGGGAGCAAGGCTTGCCCTCCCGGCCCTCGAACCTCCCACAGGATCTGCGAGCTCAGAGGAAGTCCTGGATATCCTGCGCCAGTTGCATGCGCTTGATGTAGAGCTGGCTGCCGCGCTCCGCATCGGTCCGGCTGAAAAACGGCCCTTCCAGGGTATTCTCGCGGGTGCTGAAAAAGTACAGGCCATTGATCGCACTGACGCGGTCGCTGCGAAAGTGCACGGCCTCGGTGCTGTCCTGGGCGCGTTTGCCGAACATGGAGAAAAACTCCGCTAGGGATGGTGTCAGATAATCAGCATAAATCTTCTGCAGATAGGATGCTCGATCGAACGATCAACGGCAGAAGTCAAGTGGTTGGCGCCGTTCTGACGTTGCTCGATGTCGTTTTCAATCGGCGTGGATGGCTGTGGGAATGCGCCTGAGCCGCTTAGAATGGCGACACGAATCCATCGCTCCACGGGACTGTCCATGCACATTTCATCCGGCCGTTGGGGCTACGGATTGTTTCTTGCCCTGCTCACCGCCGTGCTCTGGGGCATCCTGCCGATCAAGCTCAAGCAGGTGTTGCAGGTGATGGACCCGGTCAGCGTGACCTGGTGCCGGCTGATGGTTTCCGGCGGTTTTCTGTTCTTCTACCTGGCGGCCAGCAAACGGCTGCCGAACTGGCGCGCCCTGGGGCCACGGGGCGGCTGGCTGGTGCTGCTGGCGGTGTTCGGGCTGGTGGGCAACTATGTCCTGTACCTGATGGGGCTCAGTCTGTTGAGCCCCGGCACCGCGCAACTGGTGGTGCAGATGGGGCCGATCTTCCTGCTGATCGCCAGCCTGTTCGTGTTCAAGGAGCGTTTCAGCCTGGGGCAGGGGATCGGTCTGGCGGTGCTGCTGATCGGCTTTGGGCTGTTCTTCAACCAGCGCCTGGAGGAGTTGTTGACGTCCCTGGGCAATTACACCGCCGGGGTGCTGCTGGTGTTGCTGGCGTCCACGGTCTGGACCTTCTATGCCCTGAGCCAGAAGCAACTGCTGACGGCGTGGAACTCCTTGCAGGTGATGATGGTGATCTACCTGTGCTGTGCCTTGTTGCTGACACCCTGGGCGCATCCGGCGCAAATCCTGCAACTGAGCCCGTTGCAGGGCTGGCTGCTGTTGGGCTGCTGCCTGAATACGCTGGTGGCCTATGGGGCCTTTGCCGAGGCGCTGGCGCACTGGGAGGCTTCACGGGTCAGCGCGACGCTGGCGATCACGCCGCTGATCACGTTCGGCTCGGTGGCCCTGGCCGCCTGGATCTGGCCGGACTACGTGCACGCCGAGGACATCAATGGCCTGGGTTACGGCGGGGCATTGCTGGTGGTGCTCGGTTCGGCGCTGGTGGCCCTGGGGCCATCACTGATTGCCGGGCTCAAGGCGCGACGGGCCAGGGGGTTGTCCACCTCGTAGCCGGTGACCCCCGCAGGCCGAGGGCGCCGGCTTGCTGGCGATGGCGGTCTTGTCGACAGCACAGCAGGTGCTGGATGGCCGCCGTTGGCCGGTCGCCAGCAAGCCGGTACCTAAAGGTTATGCGCCGGGCTTGCCGGCGGCAGAGCCGGGTCAGCCGTTCTTGCCTGCCTCCAGCATGTTTTCGGGGCGGACCCAGGCGTCGAACTCTTCGTCGGTGAGGTAGCCCAGCTCCAGCGCCGACTCGCGCAGGGTGAGGTTCTCGGCATAGGCCTTCTTGGCGATTTCCGCCGCCTTGTCGTAGCCGATATGCGGGTTCAGCGCGGTGACCAGCATCAGCCCACGCTCCAGGTGCGCAGCCATCTGTTGCGGGTCGGGTTCCAGCCCGGCGATGCAGTGGGCCTGGAAGTTGCTGCAGCCGTCCGCCAGCAACTGAATCGACTGCAGCAGGTTGTGAATGATCACCGGCTTGTACACGTTCAACTGCAGGTGGCCCTGGCTGGCGGCGAAACCGATGGTCACGTCATTGCCCAGGACCTGGCAGGCGAGCATCGACAGCGCTTCGCACTGGGTCGGGTTGACCTTGCCGGGCATGATCGAACTGCCCGGTTCATTGGCCGGCAACTTGACCTCGGCGAACCCGGCGCGGGGCCCGGAGCCGAGCAGGCGCAGGTCGTTGGCGATTTTCATCAGGGCCACGGCCAGGGTCTTCAGTGCCCCGGACAGGCTGGTCAGCGGTTCATGGCCGGCCAGCGCGGCGAACTTGTTCGGTGCGCTGACGAAGGGCAGGCCGGCGAGGGCGGCGATTTCCGCGGCGATCGCTTCGGAGAAACCATGGGGCGCGTTGAGCCCGGTGCCCACCGCCGTACCGCCCTGGGCCAGTTCGCAGACGGCCGGCAAGGCCGCGCGAATCGCCCGTTCGGCGTAGTCGAGCTGGGCGATGTAGGCGGAAACCTCCTGGCCGAAGGTGATCGGCGTCGCGTCCATCATGTGGGTGCGCCCGGTCTTGACCAGCTTCATGTGCCGCGCCGCCAGTTCGGCCAGGCCGCCGGACAGTTCGGCGATCGCCGGCAGCAACTGCCGGTGCACCGCCTGGACGGCGGCAATGTGCATGGCGGTGGGGAAGCAGTCGTTGGAGCTTTGCGAGCGGTTGACGTGGTCGTTCGGGTGCACTGGCGACTTGCCGCCACGGCCCTTGCCGGCCAGTTCGTTGGCGCGTCCGGCGATGACCTCGTTGGCGTTCATGTTGCTCTGGGTGCCGCTGCCGGTCTGCCAGACCGCCAGCGGGAACTGGTTGTCGTGCTCGCCGGCGAGCACTTCGTCGGCCGCCTGTTCGATCAGTCGGGCGATGTCGGCGGGCAGGTCGCCGTTACGGTCGTTGACCCGCGCCGCGGCCTTCTTGATCAGGGCCAGGGCGTGCATCACCGCCAGCGGCATCTTTTCGCTGCCAATGGCGAAGTTGATCAGCGAGCGCTGGGTCTGTGCACCCCAGTAGGCTTCTTCCGGGACATTCACCTGGCCAAGACTGTCGGTTTCGATACGGCTCATCGGACACGCTCTTCCTTAAATGGCTGATTGGTAAAGTTTAGGCCGTGATCTGCCGGCCAGGTTCCCCATACAGGTTTTGCCGGAGCAGGGACGCTGGAAACTGTCACAATCGGTGTCGGGGTTGAGTGACACACTTTGTTAGGCGCAGAATGAGCGTTCTTGGGGTTTTACCTCGCCTGCTAGAAAGGAAACTCGATGACCCGTCTTCGTGCCATCTGTACCGCGGTTGCTCTGGTATGTGCCAGCGGCCAGGTTTTCGCCGATACCGCCAGCCACAACGCCAGTGCCGAAGCTTTCCTGACGCTGGCCCACGCCGACAAGCTCGGAACCCCGGTCTACGCACAAGTGCAGCAGATGTTCGCCCAGCGCTTTGCCCAGACCCAGGCGCCGGACTCGAAAAAGCCGCTGCTCGACACCTACCAGGCCAAGGCCAACGCCGCCCTGGACCAGGCGATCGGCTGGGACAAGCTCAAGCCCGACATGGTCAAGCTGTACACCAGCAACTTCAGTGAGTCGGAGCTCAAGGACCTGGTGGCCTTCTACCAGTCGCCGCTGGGCAAGAAAGTCCTGGAGAAAATGCCGCAACTGACCCAGCAATCGGCCCAGATGACCCAGGCCAAGCTGGAGAGCGCGGTACCGGTGGTCAACAAGCTGCTGGAAGACATGACCAACGAGCTGGCGCCGGCCAAGCCTGCCGCACCGGCCAAGAAGAAGTAAGCGGGGCCCGGGATGAGCATGCAACAACGTATCGAGACCGCCCTGGGCGCGTTGCACCCCGAGCACCTGCAGGTGCTGGATGAAAGCCACATGCACAGTCGCGGGACCGAGACCCACTTCAAGGCGGTGCTGGTCAGCGAGCAGTTCGCCGGGTTGAACAGCGTCAAGCGCCACCAGAAGGTCTACGCCACCCTGGGTGACCTGATGGGGCAGTTCCATGCGTTGGCCCTGCATACCTACACCCCCGAGGAGTGGGCAAAAATCGGCGTGGCACCGGCGTCGCCGACCTGCGCCGGCGGAGGACACTAGGCTCGCCTTTTGTTAGAATCCGCAACGCGCCGCTTCGTCGGCGCGTTTTTTTTGCATCCGGTTCGCCCTTTGCGAGGGCAGCCACCTGGAGAGAAATACCCATGACTCAACCTGTCGTCGTGGCGGCACTGTACAAGTTCGTCACCCTCGAAGATTACGTCGCCCTGCGCGAACCGCTGCTGCAGGCGATGCTCGCCAACGGTATCAAGGGCACGCTGCTGATCGCCGAAGAAGGCATCAACGGCACCGTTTCCGGCAGCCGCGAAGGCATCGACGGCCTGCTGGCCTGGTTGAAGAACGACCCGCGCATGGTGGACCTGGATCACAAGGAGTCCTACTGTGACGAGCAGCCGTTCTATCGGACCAAGGTCAAGCTGAAGAAGGAAATCGTCACCCTCGGCGTCGAAGGCGTGGACCCGAACAAAAGGGTCGGTACCTATATCGAGCCACAGGACTGGAACGCCCTGATCGCCGATCCGGAAGTGCTGCTGATCGATACCCGCAACGACTACGAGGTGTCGATCGGCACCTTCGAAGGCGCCATCGATCCCAAGACCACCAGCTTCCGCGAGTTCCCCGACTACATCAAGGCCAACTTCGATCCGGCCAGGCACAAGAAGGTCGCAATGTTCTGCACCGGCGGCATTCGTTGTGAAAAGGCCTCGAGCTACATGCTCGGCGAGGGTTTCGAGGAGGTGTACCACCTCAAGGGTGGCATCCTCAAGTACCTCGAAGAGGTGCCTCAGGAACAAAGCCAGTGGCGCGGTGACTGTTTCGTCTTCGATAACCGCGTGACCGTGCGGCACGACCTGAGTGAGGGCGACTACGACCAGTGCCACGCCTGCCGTACCCCAGTCAGCGTCGAGGATCGCGCCTCGGAGCACTATGTGCCCGGCATCAGTTGCCCGCATTGCTGGAACACCTTGAGCGAGAAGACCCGTCGCAGTGCCATCGACCGGCAGAAGCAGATCGAACTGGCCAAGGCGCGCAACCAACCGCACCCGATCGGCTATAACTACCGTCAAGCTTCCGAGGCCTGAACCATGTCCGCGCGCCTGCTCTATGTGATGGATCCGATGTGCTCCTGGTGCTGGGGTTTCGCCCCGGTGGCCGAGGCGCTGGTCAGGCAGGCGCAGGAAGCCGGGGTAGAACTGCACCTGGTGATGGGCGGCCTGCGCACTGGCAGCGGTGCCGCGCTGGAGCCCAATACCCGGCGCTACATTCTCGAGCACTGGCAGGCGGTCACCGAGACCACCGGCCAGCCGTTCACGCTCGACGGGGCCCTGCCGGACGGTTTCGTCTACGACACCGAGCCGGCCTGCCGGGCAGTGATCACCGCCCGCAGCCTGGCGCCGGACTGCGCGTGGGCGCTGGTGGGGCTGATCCAGCGGGCCTTCTATGTCGAGGGGCGTGACGTCACGCAGGCCTCGGTACTGGTGGAACTGGCGGAAAAGGCCGGACTGCCGCGCATCGAGTTCGCCGGCGCTTTCGATACCGCCGAGCAGCATGCGGCCACCGCAGCCGATTTCACCTGGGTCCAGGACCTGGGTATCGCCGGTTTCCCGACGATGCTGGCCGAACGCAATGGCCAACTGGCCCTGCTGACCAATGGCTACCAGCCGCTTTCCGAGTTGTCGCCGCTGCTCGGCCGTTGGCTGGAGCGCGCGGCCTGTGCCTGACGCGGCATCGGCGCAGGACCGCCTGAGCTGGGCGGAGATTCGCCGTCTGGCACTGCAACACCGCAAGGCCCTGTGGATCGCCAACTCGGTCGCCGTGTTGGCGACCTTGTGCAGCGTGCCCATCCCGTTGCTGTTGCCACTGCTGGTGGACGAGGTCCTGCTCAAGCACGGCGACGCGGCACTGCAGGTGATGAATCACCTGCTGCCCGGCCCCTGGCAGACCGCCGTCGGCTACATCGGCCTGATGTTGCTGGCGACCCTGTGCCTGCGTTGTGCCGCGCTGCTGTTCAACGTCCTGCAGGCGCGGTTGTTCGCCGGCCTGGCCAAGGACATCGTCTATCGCATCCGTATCCGCCTGATCGAGCGCCTGAAGCGGATCTCCCTCGGCGAGTATGAAAGCCTCGGCAGCGGCACGGTGACCACTCACCTGGTCACCGACCTGGACACCCTCGACAAGTTCGTCGGGGAAACCCTCAGCCGTTTCCTGGTGGCGATGCTGACGCTGCTCGGCACCTCCGCCATCCTGGTGTGGATGCACTGGAAGCTGGCCTTGCTGATCCTGCTGTTCAACCCGCTGGTGATCTATTTCACGGTGCAGTTGGGCAAGCGGGTCAAACACCTGAAGAAACTGGAGAACGACAGCACCTCGCGCTTCACCCAGGCGCTGACGGAAACCCTTGAGGCCATCCAGGAAGTCCGCGCCGGCAATCGCCAGGGATTTTTCCTCGGCCGTCTCGGACAGCGGGCTCGTGAGGTGCGCGATTATGCCGTGGCCTCGCAGTGGAAAAGCGATGCCTCGGGGCGGGCCAGTGGCCTGCTGTTCCAGTTCGGCATCGACATCTTCCGTGCCGCGGCCATGCTGACCGTGCTGTTCTCGGACCTGTCGATCGGCCAGATGCTCGCGGTCTTCAGCTACCTGTGGTTCATGATCGGTCCGGTGGAGCAGTTGCTGAACCTGCAGTACGCCTACTACGCCGCCGGCGGTGCGCTGACGCGGATCAACGAGTTGCTGGCACGGGCCGACGAGCCGGCGTACCCGGGGGGTGTCGATCCCTTCGTCGGGCGCGAAACGGTGGGCATCGAGGTGCGTGGACTGAGCTTCGCCTACACCGAGGAGCCGGTTCTCGACCAGCTCGACCTGTCCATCGCGCCCGGCGAGAAGGTGGCGATCGTCGGTGCCAGCGGTGGCGGCAAGAGCACCCTGGTGCAACTGCTTCTCGGGCTCTACGTGCCGCAGTCCGGAACCATCCGCTTCGGTGGTTCGACCCAGGCCGAGATCGGCCTGGAAACCGTGCGCGAGCATGTCGCCGTGGTGCTGCAGCACCCGGCCCTGTTCAATGATACGGTGCGTGCCAACCTGACCATGGGCCGCGAGCGCAGTGACGAAGCCTGCTGGCAGGCGCTGGAGATCGCCCAGCTGGAGAGCACCATTCGCGGCCTGCCACAGGGCCTGGACAGCATCGTCGGGCGTTCCGGCGTGCGCCTGTCCGGCGGCCAGCGCCAGCGCCTGGCTATCGCGCGGATGGTCCTGGCCGAGCCCAAGGTGGTGATTCTCGACGAGGCCACCTCGGCTCTGGACGCCGCGACCGAATACAACCTGCACCAGGCCCTGGGCCGCTTTCTCAACGGCCGTACCACGCTGATCATTGCGCATCGGTTGTCGGCGGTGAAACAGGCGGACCGGGTGCTGGTCTTCGATGGCGGGCGAATCGCCGAAGATGGCGACCACCAGCAACTGATTGCCGACGGGGGCCTGTACGCCAAGCTCTACGGGCACCTGCAGAAAATTTGACGCCCTCGGGTTTGACTCGATTTTCCATGCCCGGTGGTTGAATTAATGACAATAAACGAGTTTTCCCGGTAGGGTCGCGCAACCGGCCAAAAGCACAGGTAGCCAGCTGATCAACAATCCATCCGAGGTTGTCGAAATTAGCCTAGGCTGTGCTTTCAGGGGCGAAAACTCTCGGCTGTTCATCCGGCGGCACTGGTGCAAGGGTACCCATGAAGCGCAAGCAGACTCTCGGAACGCCCCGGCTGTTGGGCATCGTCTGGCCTTTTATCGCCGTCGTCCTGTTGCAGGCACTGCTGGGCTGCCTCAGTCTTTATGTGCTTTCGGCGGTGCGTGGCTATGTGGCGGGCGAGAGTCTCTGGTCCAAGGGCCAGAAGGACGCCATCTACTACCTCAATTTGTATGCCGACAGCCGCGACGAGGCGATTTTCCTCAAGTACCAGCAGGCTATTGCCGTCCCCCAGGGCGGGCATGAGTTGCGTATCGCCCTGGATGCGCCGATCCCGGACCTGGAGGCGGCACGCCGGGGCATCCTGCAGGGCGGCAACCACCCCGATGATGTCTCCAGCATCATCTGGCTGTATCTGAATTTTCGCCACTTCAGCTACCTCGAGCGGGCGATCGAGAAGTGGACGGTGGGCGACAGCTACCTGGTGCAACTGGATGAAGTCGCCCGGCAGATGCATCAGGCCATTTCCGCCAACAGGGCCACGACGGCCGACATCAAGCGCTGGAAAAACCATATCTTCGCCATCAACGACGGCGTGACCCCGGCGGCGAAGGCGTTCAGCGATGCTCTGGGTGAGGGCTCGCGGGTGATTCTGCGCCTGCTGCTGGTCACCAACGTCACGACGGCCCTGGTTCTGATCATCCTGGCCTTGCTGCGTACCCACAAACTGCTGGCCCAGCGCCATGCCTTTGCCGATGCACTGCAGGTGGAAAAGGAGCGGGCGCAGATCACCCTGGAATCGATCGGTGACGGCGTGATCACCACCGATGTGGAGGGGGCCATCGTCTACATGAACCCGGCTGCGGAGCAACTGACCCACTGGAAGGCCGGGCAGGCCTATGGCTTGCCGCTGGGAGCGCTGTTCAACCTGCTCGACGAGAATGCCCAGGACGAAGGCTTCATGCTGATCGAGCATATTCTCGGTGGGCGGCTGGGCGGTGGCAGCGAGCATTCCAAGCTGATCCAGCGCCTCGATGGCAGTACGGTGTCGGTGACCCTGGTCGGGGCGCCGATCCGCAATGCCGGCAAGGTCAGTGGCGCAGTGCTGGTGCTGCATGACATGACCCAGGAGCGGCAGTACATCGCCAACTTGTCCTGGCAGGCCACCCATGACGCCCTGACCGGCCTGGCCAACCGTCGCGAGTTCGAATACCGGCTGGAGCAGGCCCTGCACAACCTGACGCGCCAGCCGGCTCGGCATGTGCTGATGTTCCTCGACCTGGACCAGTTCAAGCTGGTCAACGACACCTGCGGGCATGCGGCCGGCGACGAGCTGTTGCGGCATATCTGCGCGCTGCTGCAGTCCGGCCTGCGCGAGGGCGATACCCTGGCGCGACTGGGTGGGGATGAATTCGGAATCTTGCTTGAGAATTGTCCGCCAGACGCGGCTGAAAAAATTGCGGAAAACCTGCGTCAGACCGTACAGAACCTGCACTTCGTCTGGAAGGGCCGACCTTTCGTGACCACCGTCAGTATTGGCCTGGTGCACCTGCACCAGATGCCCGCCACCCTCGAAGCCTCGCTGCGGGCGGCGGACATGGCCTGCTACATGGCCAAGGAAAAGGGTCGTAACCGGATTCAGGTGTATCACGCCGACGATTCCGAGCTGTCCCTGCGATTCGGGGAAATGGCCTGGGTCCAGCGCCTGCACATGGCGCTTGAGGAGAACCGTTTTTGTCTGTATTCGCAGGAAATTTCCCCGCTTGGTCAGACCGATCCCGCAGGTGGTCATGTAGAGATCCTGCTACGCCTGCACGATGAAGCCGGGCGCATGATCCTGCCCGACAGTTTTGTTCCGGCCGCTGAACGTTACGGCCTGATGAGCCAGCTGGATCGCTGGGTCGTGCAGAACGTGTTCAAGGTGGTTGCCGACTGCAGCGCCCAGGGGCATACGGAGCCGATGGCCATGTGTGCGATCAATCTGTCAGGCACGACCATCGGCGACGAGGGGTTCCTGGAGTTCCTCCATGAACAATTTGCGTTGCACGGTATTTCGCCACAGATGATCTGTTTCGAGATCACCGAGACCAGCGCCATCTCCAACCTCGGCAGTGCGATTCGTTTTATCAATGAGCTCAAGGGCTTGGGTTGTCACTTCTCGCTGGATGACTTCTGCGCCGGTATGTCTTCGTTCGCCTATCTCAAACATTTGCCTGTAGACTTCCTGAAGATCGATGGAAGTTTTGTAAAGGATATGCTGGACGACCCGATTAACCGGGCCATGGTCGAGGTGATCAATCACATCGGGCATGTGATGGGTAAGCGAACGATTGCAGAGTTTGTCGAAACGCCGCAGATCGAGCAGGCACTGCTGGAGATCGGCGTCGATTATGCCCAGGGCTACGTGATCGAACGCCCGCAGTTGTTCACCTGCGACAGTCTGTTGCGTCGCCCTGCCCGGACTCGTCCGCTGTTGTTCAAGGCGCCCGGCACTTTCCGCTGAAACCCTTCCAGATCGGCCTAATCACCACTCAAAAGGAAAGGAGCTCAACAGTGATCGACGCATTCAGCAGAACCGGCCCGCTTATGGAAGCCACCAGCTATCCGGCCTGGGCACAACAGCTCATTCGGGACTGTAGCGAGAGCAAGCGCCGTGTTGTCGAACACGAACTTTACCAGCGGATGCGCGACAACAAGCTGAGCGCGAAAACCATGCGCCAGTACCTGATCGGTGGCTGGCCGGTGGTCGAGCAGTTTGCGTTGTACATGGCCCAGAACCTCACCAAGACCCGCTTTGCCCGTCATCCTGGCGAAGACATGGCGCGCCGTTGGCTGATGCGCAACATTCGTGTGGAGCTGAACCATGCCGACTACTGGGTGCACTGGAGCCGGGCCCATGGCGTGACACTGGAAGACCTGCAGGCGCAGCAGGTGCCCCCGGAGCTGCATGCCCTGAGCCACTGGTGCTGGCATACCAGTTCGGCGGATTCGCTGGTGGTGGCCATTGCCGCCACCAACTATGCCATCGAGGGGGCCACCGGCGAGTGGTCGGCACTGGTCTGCTCGACCGGCGTCTATGCGGCGGCGTTCCCCGAGGAAGAGCGCAAGCGCGCGATGAAGTGGTTGAAGATGCACGCCCAGTATGACGATGCCCACCCCTGGGAAGCGCTGGAGATCGTCTGCACCCTGGCGGGTACCCATCCGAGCCAGGCGTTGCAGACCGAGCTGCGTCAGGCCATCTGCAAGAGCTACGACTACATGTACCTGTTCCTGGAGCGGTGCATGCAACTGGAAAAGACCCCGGTCGCCCGTGAGCGCGTGGCAGAACTCGTCGGCAGTTGAGTCGATGAAGGACGGCGGGCCGTTCCGCAGGCTGGCCCCGCAAGCGACGCCAGAGGGCTAGCCCGCCATTGCCAGTCGGTTGCGACCTTCGCGCTTGGCGACATACAGGGCGCTGTCGGCGCGGCGCAGCAGGCTCTGCAGCGACTCCCCGGGCAGCAGGGTGGCACAACCCAGGCTCACCGTCAGTGCGATGGTCTGCTCGTTGGCGGCGTAATCCCGGGACTGTGCGGTCTGTCGTAGGCGCTCGCCCACCAGCGCCGCTGCCTCCCGGCCGGTGTTGGAGAGGACGACGAGAAATTCTTCTCCACCGTAGCGGAAGATCATGTCGATGTTGCGCAATTGCTCCTTGATCGAGGCGGCGACGGCCTTGAGTACCTGGTCGCCGGCCGCGTGACCGTGGCTGTCGTTGATGCGCTTGAAATGATCGATATCCAGCATCAGCAGCGACAGCGGCTGGCTATGGCGGCGCGCCAGGTCGATTTCCCGCTGCAGGGTCTGGTCCATGGCGATGCGGTTGCCGGTTTCGGTCAGCGGGTCGCGCAGGGCGCTCTGGGTCGCGGCGCGGTAGAGCAGAGCGTTGCGCATCGGGTAGAGCAGGCAGGACAGCAGCGATTCGAGGTTGCCCAGCTCCTGTTCGGTGAAGCGCTGGTTGCGCCGAAACAGCAGTTCGCCCATGTGTTCGCCTTCATGGCTGAGGCTGTAGCTCACCGTGTGGTGGCCGCGCTGCCCGAATTCCAGGCGCAAATCGCTCGGCTGGTGCGTGTAGATCAGTGACTGCAGCGGCACCAGGCGCTGGATCTCGCGGAAAAACAGGCCGAGGATGCGCTCCGGCTCCAGGCTGGTCTGCAATTGCAGCATCAATTGCTGGCGCAATTGCGTCAGTGTGGTCGGACGGTGGAACAGGGAGGGGGCTTGGCCGAAACCCAGGCGCTGCAGCTTGGCGCTATCGAAATCAATGGCGTTGGTCTGGATCGGTGTCTTCATGGTAGCGGGCCCCCTGGGCTCAGCATGCAGTCTTACAGGCTGGCGAATGCGGCTTGGGGCTGCGCAGCGTACTGGTCCATCAGTCCCGTAGGACCTTTGGCATCAGTCTAGTCGCTCGGGCCGGGCTTTGCGGGCCTGGCCGATGGAATGCCCCATGGCGTTCACCTGGCGTGTCTGAAGGAAGTTAGAGCGAAAGTCGTGCCAATCCGTTCACTTGAATATAAGTCGTTTAAATTCAGTGACTTGTTTTTTGGGAGCGGAATAAGACAAGGCGGGGCGGCAGTTCCTTGACTTGCCGTAGTGGCTTTTTGAGATTTATTAGGTGCCGTGCCGGTATTCCGGCACGGTGCGCAGGGCGGGAGCCTACTGGGCGTTGAAGGCCTGGCCGTTGATGCCGGTACTGTCCGGGCCCATCAGGTAGAGATAGACCGGCATGATCTCTTCCGGGGTCGGATTGTTCAGCGGGTTTTCGCCGGGGTAGGCCTGGGCGCGCATGCTGGTACGGGTGGCGCCCGGATTGATGCTGTTGGCGCGCACTGGCGCGACGTTGTCCAGCTCGTCGGCGAGGGTCTGCATCAGGCCCTCGGTGGCGAACTTGGAGACGCCATAGGCGCCCCAGTAGGCGCGGCCCTTGCGACCGACACTGCTGGACGTGAAGATCACCGAGGCATCCCGGGACAGCTTGAGCAGTGGCAGCAGGGTGCTGGTGAGCATGAACATCGCATTGACGTTGACCTGCATGACGCGCATGAAGTTGTCGCCCGAGAGCTGTTCCAGCGGGGTGCGTGGGCCGATGATCGAAGCGTTGTGCAGCAGGCCGTCGAGATGGCCGAACTCGTTCTCGATCATCGCCGCCAGTTCGTCGTACTGGTGTGGCAGGGCGGTTTCCAGGTTGAAGGGAATCACCACCGGTTGCGGGTGGCCGGCGGCCTCGATTTCGTCGTAGACCTGAGTCAGGTTGGCTTCGGTCTTGCCCAGCAGCAGTACCGTGGCGCCGTGGGCGGCGTAGCTCTTGGCAGCGGCCGCACCGATGCCGCGGCCGGCGCCGGTGACCAGGATCACCCGGTCCTTGAGCAGTTCGGGGCGGGCGGAATAATCAAACATGGCTAAACCTCAACAAATTGGGGAGGGGCGCTACCGGTAGGCGCCGGCTTGCTGGCGATCGCTTGACGCGGTGCGGCTGTTCGACCGCGGCGTCTGGATCGTCAGCAAGCCGGCTCCTGCAGGGTCAGCAACTGCACAGGGCGTTGTCCAGCACACGGCGCAGTTCCAGCGGATGGTCGACGACCACATCGGCGCCCCAGTGATCGGGGTTGTCGTCCGGATGGATGTAACCGTAGCGCACGGCGGCGGTGCGGGTCCCGGCATCCCGACCCGATTCGATATCGCGCAGGTCGTCGCCGACGAACAGGACACTGGCCGGGTCGAGGTCGAGCATCTTGCAGGCGAGGATCAGCGGCTCGGGGTCCGGCTTGCTCCGGGTGACGTGATCCGGGCAGATCAGCAGCGCCGAGCGCTCGGCCAGGCCGAGCTGCTGCATGATCGGCTCGGCGAAGCGCACCGGCTTGTTGGTGACCACACCCCAGACCAGCCTGGCCTTCTCGATATCCTCCAGCAGTTCGCCCATGCCGTCGAACAGCCTGCTGTGCACCGCGCAGGCCTTGAGGTAGCGCTCGAGGAATTCCTGGCGCAGTTCCTCGAAGCCCGGTGACTCGGGGTCCATCATGAAGGTCACCGCCACCATCGCCCGGGCGCCGCCGGAGATCTCATCGCGGATCAGCTTGTCGGCAATCGGCGGCAGCCCGCGATCAGCCAGCATGGCCTGGCAGATGGCGATGAAGTCCGGCGCGGTATCGAGCAGGGTGCCATCCATGTCGAAGAGAACCGCTCTCAAGCGCATCGGTCACTCCTCGCGCAGGGTCTGGATCATGTAGTTCACGCCCACGTCCGCGGCCAGCTTGTAGTGCTTGGTCAGTGGGTTGTAGGTCAGGCCGATGATGTCCTTGACCGCCAGGCCGGCCTGGCGGCTCCAGGCCCCCAGCTCGGATGGGCGGATGAACTTCTTGAAGTCGTGGGTGCCGCGCGGCAGCAGGCCCATGATGTATTCCGCACCGACGATGGCGAACAGGTAGGCCTTGGGGTTGCGGTTGATGGTGGAGAAGAACACCTGGCCGCCGGGTTTGACCATGCGGAAGCAGGCGCGGATCACCGACGACGGGTCGGGCACGTGCTCGAGCATCTCCAGGCAGGTGACCACGTCGAACTGCTCGGGCATTTCCTCGGCCAGGGCTTCGGCGGTGATCTGCCGGTATTCGACATCGACACCGGATTCCAGCTGGTGCAACTGGGCCACGGCCAGTGGCGCTTCGCCCATGTCGATGCCCATGACGGTGGCACCGCGCTGGGCCATGGCTTCGCTGAGGATACCGCCGCCGCAGCCGACGTCGAGGACCTTCTTGCCGGCCAGCCTGACCCGCTCGTCGATCCAGTTGACCCGCAGCGGGTTGATGTCGTGCAGCGGCTTGAATTCGCTCTCGCGGTCCCACCAACGGTGGGCCAGGGCTTCGAACTTGGCGATTTCGGCGTGGTCGACGTTGCTCATGGGGTTCTTCTCCAAAGCTTGAAAATCAGGGTGATCCCGGGCTGTTGGCGCCCGGGACGATAATTCAGCAGGCGTGTCCGCCGATGCGCTGGCCCCAGTCCCGGGCCGCGGCGATCAGTCGCTGTTCATCCAGGCGGGTCAGGCGCCGGTCGTCGAGCAGTTGCCTGCCGCCGACCCACAGGTGTTGCACGCAGTCGCGTCCGCCGGCGTAGATCAGCGTGGACACCGGCTCGTAAATCGGTTGCCGGGCCAGTCCGCCGAGGTCGAAGGCGACGAGGTCCGCGGCCTTGCCGACCTCCAGGCTACCGATTTCGTTGTCCAGGCCCAGGGCCCGTGCGCCGTTGAGGGTGGCCATGCGCAAGGCGCGATGGGCATCCAGGGCGCTGGCCGAACCGGCGACGGCCTTGGCCAGCAGGGCGGCGGTGCGGGTTTCCCCGAGCAGGTCGAGATCATTGTTGCTCGCCGCGCCATCGGTACCTATGGCCACGTTGACACCGGCCTGCCACAGGCGTTCGACCGGGCAGAAGCCGCTGGCCAGTTTCAGGTTCGATTCCGGACAGTGGATCACGCTGGTGTTGCTTTCTACCAGCAAAGCCAGGTCTTCATCGCTGATTTGGGTCATGTGCACGGCTTGCAGGCGCGGTCCCAGCAGGCCGAGCCGGGCCAGCCGGGCGAGGGGGCGCTCACCGTGCTGCTCGAGCGCCTGCTGGACCTCGAAGGCGGTTTCATGCACGTGCATGTGGATTGCCGCGTCGAGTTCTTCGGCGATCACGCGGATTTTTTCCAGGTTTTCGTCACCCACGGTATAAGGTGCATGTGGGCCGAAGGCTATCTTGATTCGGGGGTGGTGCTTGAGGTCGCCGAACAGCTCGATGGCCTGGCGCAGGGCTTCGTCGGTGCTGGCGGCCCCGGGGATCGGGAAATCGAGGATCGGCATGGCGATCTGTGCACGGATGCCGCTGTCATGCACGCACTCGCTGGCAACTTTCGGGTAGAAGTACATATCCGAAAAACAGCTGATCCCGCCCTTGATCTGTTCGGCGATAGCCAGGTCGGTGCCGTCGCGGACGAAGTCCTCGCTGACCCATTTGCCTTCGGCCGGCCAGATATGCTGCTCCAGCCAGGTCATCAGCGGCAGGTCATCGGCGAGGCCGCGGAACAGGGTCATGGCGGCATGCCCGTGGGCATTGATCAGGCCCGGAGCGAGCAGTGTCCCCGGCAGTTCGCGGACCTCTCCGGTCGCCAGCTTCAAGGCCTCGGCCCGCGGGCCGATAAACGCGATACGCCCGTCACGGATGCCCAGGCCGTGCTCCTTGAGGACCACGCCAGCCGGTTCGACAGGTACCAGCCAGGTGGGCAACAACAGCAGGTCGAGCGGGGCGGCGATGTTTGGCATCGGGGGCGGCTTCCAGGCTTCATGCATATATTGAGACAGCGAAGTATACCCGAGCGTCCAGGCGGGGTGATCGCTATAATCGACGGCTTTTGTTTCATCACTGCGGAGTGAGTCATGCGCGATCGGTTGTTGGCAGCGGAAAAGGTCAAGGCCATCGATTGGTGCCAGGGGACCTTGCGCCTGCTCGACCAGCGCATTCTGCCGTTCGAGCAGAACTGGCTGGATTGCGGCAGCGCCGTGGCGGTCGCCGAGGCGATTCGGCTGATGGCCGTGCGCGGCGCCCCGGCCATCGGCATCTGTGCGGCCTATGGCGTGGTGCTGGCGGCGCGGGCACGGCTTGCCGAAGGGGGCGACTGGACTGCGGCGCTGGAGGAGGATTTCGCCGTGCTGGCCGCTTCACGTCCGGCTGCGGACAGTTTGTCCTGGGCGCTGGGGCGCATGCGCGAGCGGCTGGGCCGGCTTCGCGAGGGCGTCGATCCGCTGGCGGCGCTGGAGGCCGAGGCGGTCGCCATCCACGACAGCGATCGCGAAGCCAACCTGACCATGGCGCAGTTGGGCGTCGAGCTGATTCGCAAGCATCAGGGCAATGCCCAGGCGATTCTTACCCATTGCAATACCGGGGCCCTGGCTACCGGTGGTTTCGGCACGGCGCTGGGGGTGATTCGCGGCGCCTTCGTCGAGGGCATGGTCGAGCGGGTCTATGTCGATGAAACCCGGCCCTGGCAGCAGGGTTCGCGCCTGACCGCCTGGGCGCTGGCCAGCGAAGGCATCCCGGTGACCGTGAGCGCCGATGCCGCCGCCGCCCAGGTCATGAAAACCAGGGGTGTGACCTGGGTCGTCATCAGTGCCGACCGCATTGCCGCCAATGGTGATGTGGCAAGCAGGATCGGTACTTACCAATTGGCCGTCTGCGCCATGCATCACGGCGTGCGCTTCATGGTGGTGGCCGCGAGTTCGACCATCGACCTGGCGTTGGCCAGTGGCGAGGAAATCGCCCCGCAGGAGCAGGGCGGCGATGAGTTGCTGGGGGCGGACGGGAAGCGCCTCGATGTCTCCATGGAGACCTTCAGTCCGGTCTTCGACGTGACCCCGGCGGATCTGATCGATGTCATTGTGACCGAGAAGGGTATCGTCGAGCGGCCGGACACCGCCAAGATCGCACAACTGATGTGCCGCAAGCGTCTGCACTGATCCGGTTTTTTTCCGGCCAACTGGCTTTTCCCGGCGATAAATGCCCGCATTTTGCTTCTAAGCCCCTCCGGATGCGCTCTCGGAGGGTTTCGTTGGTCGCCTGTCTGGTTCCTTGTGTATCCGGGGATAGGTGCGTGGCGGCGATTGTGATAACATCCGGCGGTTTCCAGGGTTGCCCGAACCGGCTGCCCTTACTGCGCAGATCCATGGCATAACTCGTTGATTTGTCGTAAGTCGCTGCCAGGCATCAGGTCGGCAGCGACAAGCTTCGTTCGTCCCATATGGATGTGACGAAGTTTCACCAGAAAAAGGAATCAGGCTTCTCATGGGCGAACTGGCCAAAGAAATCCTCCCGGTCAATATCGAAGACGAGCTGAAACAGTCCTACCTCGACTACGCGATGAGCGTGATCGTCGGACGGGCACTGCCCGATGCGCGTGATGGCTTGAAGCCCGTGCACCGGCGTGTGCTGTTCGCGATGAGCGAGCTGGGTAACGACTGGAACAAGCCGTACAAGAAATCTGCCCGTGTGGTCGGTGACGTGATCGGTAAGTATCACCCGCACGGTGATACCGCTGTATACGACACCATCGTTCGGATGGCGCAGCCATTCTCCCTGCGCTACCTGCTGGTCGACGGCCAGGGCAACTTCGGTTCCGTCGACGGCGACAACGCCGCGGCCATGCGATACACCGAAGTGCGCATGACCAAGCTGGCGCACGAGCTGCTGGCCGACCTGCACAAGGAAACCGTGGACTGGGTGCCCAACTATGACGGCACCGAGCAGATCCCGGCGGTCATGCCGACCCGTATCCCCAACCTGCTGGTCAACGGTTCCAGCGGTATCGCCGTGGGCATGGCGACCAACATCCCGCCGCACAACCTCGGCGAAGTGATCGACGGTTGCCTGGCGCTGATCGACAACCCCGATGTCACCGTCGACGAACTGATGCAGTACATCCCCGGTCCGGATTTCCCGACCGCGGGCATCATCAACGGCCGTGCCGGCATCATCGAGGCCTATCGCACCGGTCGCGGGCGCATCTACATGCGTGCCCGCTCGACCGTCGAGGATATCGACAAGGTCGGCGGTCGCCAGCAGATCGTCATCACCGAGCTGCCTTACCAGTTGAACAAGGCCCGTCTGATCGAGAAGATCGCCGAGCTGGTCAAGGAAAAGAAACTCGAAGGCATCACCGAGCTGCGCGACGAATCCGACAAGGAAGGTATGCGCGTGGTGATCGAGCTGCGCCGGGGCGAAGTGCCGGAGGTGGTGCTCAACAACCTCTACGCCCAGACCCAGTTGCAGAGCGTGTTCGGTATCAACATCGTGGCGCTGGTCGACGGCCGTCCGCGGATCCTCAACCTCAAGGACCTGCTGGAAGCCTTCGTTCGCCATCGTCGCGAAGTGGTGACCCGGCGTACCGTGTTCGAACTGCGCAAGGCGCGTGAGCGTGGCCATATCCTCGAAGGTCAGGCCGTGGCGCTGTCGAACATCGACCCCGTGATCGCCCTGATCAAGGCTTCGCCGACGCCGTCGGAAGCCAAGGAAGCGCTGGTCAGCACGCCCTGGGAGTCCAGCGCGGTGATGACCATGGTCGAGCGCGCTGGCGCCGATTCCTGCCGTCCGGAGAACCTCGATCCGCAATACGGCCTGCGTGACGGCAAGTACTACCTGTCGCCGGAGCAGGCCCAGGCTATCCTGGAGCTGCGCCTGCACCGCCTGACCGGCCTGGAGCACGAGAAGCTGCTGGCCGAGTACCAGGAGATCCTCAACCAGATCGGCGAGCTGATCCGCATCCTCAACAGCGCCGTGCGCCTGATGGAAGTGATCCGCGAAGAGCTGGAGGTGATCCGTGCCGAGTACGGCGACGCGCGTCGCACCGAGATTCTCGATGCCCGCCTCGACCTGACTCTCGGCGACATGATTCCTGAAGAAGAGCGCGTGGTGACCATCTCCCACAGCGGCTACGCCAAGACCCAGCCGCTGTCGGCCTATCAGGCCCAGCGTCGTGGCGGCAAGGGCAAGTCGGCGACCGGCGTCAAGGATGAGGACTACATCTCCCACCTGCTGGTTGCCAACAGCCATGCCACGCTCCTGCTGTTCTCCAGCAAGGGCAAGGTCTACTGGCTCAAGACCTACGAGATTCCCGAGGCGTCCCGCGCCGCCCGCGGTCGCCCGCTGGTCAACCTGTTGCCGCTGGATGAGGGTGAGTACATCACCACCATGCTGCAGATCGACCTGGAGGCTCTGCAGCAAAGCGCCGGTGCCGATGACGAACTGGACGATGCCGATGATTCGGTGATCGAGGGCGAAGTGATCGAGGCCGATGACGTTGCCGATGCCGCCGAAGAAGTCGACGGTGATACCGCCGAGCTGGTGGCCGAGCCGACCGGTGCCTATATCTTCATGGCCACCGCGTTCGGTACGGTCAAGAAAACCCCGCTGGCCCAGTTCAGCCGTCCGCGTACCAGCGGCCTGATCGCCCTGAAGCTGAAGGAGGGCGATACCCTGATCGCCGCCGCGATCACCGACGGTGCCAAGGAAGTCATGCTGTTCTCTGATGCTGGCAAGGTGATTCGCTTCGCCGAAAGCGGCGTCCGCGAGATGGGGCGTGGTGCCCGTGGTATCCGCGGCATGCGGATCGGCAAGGGGCAGAAGCTGATCTCCATGCTGATTCCGGAGTCGGGTGCGCAGATCCTGACCGCTTCCGAGCGTGGTTTCGGCAAGCGTACGCCGCTGAGCAAGTTCCCGCGTCGTGGTCGTGGCGGCCAGGGCGTGATCGCCATGGTCACCAAGGACCGCAATGGCCAGTTGATCGGTGCGATCCAGGTGCAGGAAGGTGAGGAGATCATGCTGATTTCCGACCAGGGCACCCTGGTTCGTACCCGTGTCGACGAAGTTTCCAGCCTGGGTCGTAACACCCAGGGCGTGACCCTGATCAAGCTGGCCAATGACGAAACGCTGGTCGGCCTGGAACGGGTCCAGGAGCCGTCGGAAGTCGAGGGCGAGGAGCTGGAGGTTGCGGCGGACGTCGAGGTTGATGGCGAAATGCCAATCGACGGCGTGGTCGGCGATTCGTCTTCGGACGAGGCGGCCGATGAAGTTGAACGGCAGGATTAATTAAACGCCTGCGCCTGACGTTGTAGCTACTGTAGGGCAACCCATCGTTGGACGGTGGGTCGTGATCGAACGCGGAGCGGTCGTTGTCGGACCGCTTTGTCGTGTCAGGAGTATCGAGATTCGCTGAAGCCGGCGAGTCGTTCCTGCAGGGTGCCGGGCAGGCCTGGCGGCATGTATATCTTCAAGCATAGCGAGAGTGGATGTGAGCAAACGAGCCTATAACTTCTGCGCAGGTCCTGCTGCGCTGCCTGAAGCTGTCCTGTTGCGTGCCCAGTCGGAGTTGCTGGACTGGCAAGGCAAGGGGCTGTCGGTCATGGAAATGAGCCATCGCAGCGATGAGTTCGTCTCCATCGCCGAGCGGGCCGAGCAGGATCTGCGCGATCTGCTGGATATCCCCTCGAACTACAAGGTGCTGTTCCTGCAGGGCGGCGCCAGCCAGCAGTTTGCCCAGGTTGCGTTGAACCTGCTGCCGGAAACCGGCAAGGCCGACTACATCGAGACCGGTATCTGGTCGAAGAAGGCCATCGAGGAGGCTTCGCGTTTCGGTAACGTCAATGTCGCCGCCAGCGCCAAGTCCTACGATTACTTCGCCATTCCTGGCCAGAACGAGTGGAAGCTGTCGAAAGACGCTGCCTATGTTCACTACGTCTCGAACGAGACCATCGGCGGCCTGGAGTTCGACTGGATTCCGGAAACCGGCGACGTGCCGCTGGTCACCGACATGTCTTCGAACATTCTCTCGCGTGCGGTGGACGTTTCCCGTTTCGGCATGATCTACGCCGGTGCGCAGAAGAACATCGGCCCGAGCGGTATCGTCGTCAATATCGTGCGTGAAGACCTGCTGGGTCGTGCCCGTTCGATCTGCCCGACCATGCTCGACTACAAGGTCGCGGCCGACAACGGCTCGATGTACAACACCCCGCCGACCCTGGCCTGGTACCTCTCGGGCCTGGTGTTCCAGTGGCTCAAGGAGCAGGGCGGTGTCGAGGCCATCGGCAGGCTCAACGATCTCAAGCAGCGCACGCTGTATGACTTCATCGACGCCAGCGGCCTGTACAGCAACCCGGTCAACAAGAGCAACCGCTCGTGGATGAACGTGCCGTTCCGTCTGGCCGACGATCGCCTGGACAAGCCGTTCCTCGCCGGTGCCGACGCTCGCGGCCTGCTGAACCTCAAGGGGCACCGTTCCGTGGGCGGCATGCGTGCCTCCATCTATAACGCCGTGGGCATCGATGCGGTCAACGCGCTGGTGGCGTACATGGCAGAGTTCGAGAAGGAACACGGCTGATGGCTGAACAGGAACTCAAGGCGCTGCGCCTGCGTATCGACAGTCTCGATGAGAAAATTCTCGAACTGATCAGCGAGCGTGCCCGCTGCGCCCAGGAAGTCGCACGGGTGAAGATGGGCTCGCTGGCCGAGGGCGAAGTGCCGGTTTTCTATCGTCCCGAGCGTGAGGCCCAGGTGCTCAAGCGCGTCATGGACCGCAACCAGGGGCCGCTGGGCAACGAGGAAATGGCGCGGTTGTTCCGCGAAATCATGTCCTCCTGCCTGGCCCTGGAGCAGCCGCTGAAAGTGGCCTATCTGGGCCCCGAGGGAACCTTCACCCAGGCGGCGGCGATGAAGCACTTCGGCCATGCGGTGATCAGCAAGCCGATGGCGGCGATCGACGAGGTGTTCCGCGAGGTTGCCGCCGGTGCGGTGAATTTCGGCGTGGTGCCGGTGGAGAACTCCACCGAGGGCGCAGTCAACCACACCCTCGACAGCTTCCTCGAGCACGACATGGTGATCTGCGGCGAAGTCGAGCTGCGCATTCACCATCACCTGCTGGTGGGTGAGAACACCAAGACCGACAGTATCAGTCGCATCTACTCCCACGCCCAGTCCCTGGCCCAGTGCCGCAAGTGGCTGGACGCCCATTACCCGAATGTCGAGCGCGTGGCGGTGTCGAGCAACGCCGAGGCGGCCAAGCGGGTCAAGGGCGAGTGGAACTCGGCGGCGATCGCCGGGGACATGGCGGCTGGCCTGTATGGTCTGACCCGCCTGGCCGAGAAGATCGAGGACCGTCCGGACAACTCCACGCGGTTCCTGATGATCGGCAACCAGGAGGTACCACCGACCGGCGACGACAAGACCTCGATCATCGTCTCCATGAGCAACAAGCCGGGTGCGCTGCACGAGCTGCTGGTGCCGTTCCACGACAATGGCATCGACCTGACGCGAATCGAAACCCGCCCTTCGCGCAGCGGCAAGTGGACCTATGTCTTCTTCATCGACTTCGTCGGCCATCACCGCGACCCGCTGGTCAAGGGTGTGCTGGAGAAGATCAGTCAGGAAGCGGTGGCGCTGAAGGTGCTGGGCTCCTACCCGAAAGCGGTTCTGTAAGGACGTTGAACATGAGTGGCGACTTCCTCGCCCTGGCGCAGCCGGGCGTGCAAAAACTTTCGCCTTACGTTCCGGGCAAGCCCGTGGATGAATTGGTGCGCGAGCTGGATATCGATCCGGCGAAGATCATCAAGCTGGCCAGTAACGAAAACCCGCTGGGCGCCAGTCCCAAGGCGCTGGCGGCGATTGCCGACGCGTTGGCCGAACTGACCCGCTACCCGGATGGCAATGGCTTCGAGTTGAAGCAGCGCCTGTCCGAGCTGTGCGGTGTGCAGGCCAGTCAGGTGACCCTGGGCAACGGTTCCAACGATATTCTCGAACTGGTCGCCCGGGCCTACCTGGCCCCGGGGTTGAACGCGGTGTTCAGTGAGCATGCCTTTGCGATCTACCCGATCGTGACCCAGGCTGTGTCTGCCGATGCCCGTGTGGCGCCGGCCAGGGATTTCGGCCACGACCTGCCGGCGATGCTGGCGGCGATCGATGAGAACACACGGGTGGTGTTCATCGCCAACCCGAACAACCCGACCGGGACCTGGTTCGGGCCGCAGGCGCTGGAAGCTTTCCTGGCCGCGGTTCCCGAGCGTGTGCTGGTGGTGCTGGACGAGGCCTATATCGAGTACGCCGCGGGTGATGATCTGCCCAATGGCCTGAACTACCTGGCGCGCCATCCGAACCTGCTGGTGTCCCGTACCTTCTCCAAGGCCTATGGCCTGGCGGCGCTGCGGGTCGGCTACGGGCTGTCGTCGCCGGCGGTGGCGGATATTCTCAATCGCGTGCGCCAGCCATTCAACGTCAACAGCCTGGCCCTGGTTGCCGCGCGTGCGGCCCTGGACGATGTCCAGTACGTCGCTCGCAGTCGCGAGTTGAACGAGGCGGGCATGCGGCAGCTGGAAGCCGGTTTCCGTGAGTTGGGCCTGGAGTGGATTCCTTCGCGGGCCAACTTCATCGCGGTCGACGTTGGTCGCGATGCCGGGCCGGTCTACCAGGATCTGTTGCGCGAAGGCGTGATCGTGCGCCCGATCGGGGGTTACGGGTTGCCGCGGCATCTGCGCGTCAGTATTGGCCTGGCCAGTGAAAACAGCCGTTTGCTCGAGGCTCTGGGCAAGGTTCTGGCCCGTGGTTGATGTCATGCCGATGCAATCTGTGAGCCCTATGATCGGCCGCCTGGTGGTGGTCGGTCTCGGGCTGATTGGTGGTTCCTTTGCCAAGGGGCTGCGTGAAAGCGGCCTGTGCCGGGAAGTGGTGGGGGTCGATCTGAATCCGCAGTCGCGCCGCCTGGCGGTGGAACTGGGGGTGGTCGATCGCTGCGAGGAAGACCTGGCGGCCGCTTGCCGCGGTGCCGATGTGATCCAGCTGGCAGTGCCGATCCTGGCCATGGAGAAGATGCTCGGCCTGTTGGCGGGCATGGACCTGGGTCAGGCTATTCTTACCGATGTGGGCAGTGCCAAGGGTAACGTGGTGCGTGCCGCTGGCGAGGCGTTTGGCGCCATGCCGACGCGGTTCGTGCCGGGTCACCCGATTGCCGGCTCCGAGCAGAGCGGGGTCGAGGCCTCCAATGCCAGGCTGTTCCGGCGGCACAAGGTGATCCTGACGCCGCTGGCCGAGACCGACGCGCAGGCGCTGGCGACGGTCGATGCGCTGTGGCGTGCGCTGGGGGCGGATGTGGAGCACATGGATGTCCAGCGGCACGATGAAGTGCTGGCGGCGACCAGTCATCTGCCGCACCTGCTGGCCTTCGGTCTGGTCGACTCCCTGGCCAAGCGCAACGAGAACCTGGAGATCTTCCGTTACGCCGCAGGCGGCTTCCGTGACTTCACGCGGATCGCCGGCAGCGACCCGGTCATGTGGCACGACATCTTCCTGGCCAACCGCGATGCGGTTCTGCGTGCACTGGATACCTTCCGCGGCGACCTGGACGTCCTGCGCGATGCCGTCGATGCAGGTGACGGGCATCAACTGCTGGATGTGTTCAAGCGGGCCCGGGCGGCGCGCGAACATTTCGGCAGGATCTTGGCCCGACGGGCCCGCAAGGACACAATGAACGTCAACGATGATCAGAAAGAGGCTCAGTCGTGAATATTCAAGCTCCAGTCATCGCCATCGACGGACCTAGCGGCTCGGGCAAGGGCACCATCGCCGGTTTGCTGGCCAAGCGTCTGGGCTGGTGTCTGCTGGACTCCGGCGCGCTCTACCGGTTGCTGGCCTTCGCGGCGCGTAATCATGGCGTCGACCTGACCAACGAGGAATCCCTCAAGTTGCTGGCCGCGCATCTCGATGTGCAGTTCATCGGTGCGACCGACGGTCAGCCGGAGCGCATCATCCTGGAAGGGGATGACGTCACCCAGGACATCCGCAACGAGTCGATCGGTGCCGGCGCTTCCCAGGTCGCTTCCCTGCCGGCGGTACGCGATGCGCTGCTGCAACGCCAGCGGGCATTTCGCGAGGCACCCGGCCTGGTGGCCGACGGCCGCGACATGGGCACCGTGGTGTTTCCCGATGCGCCATTGAAGATCTTCCTGACCGCCAGCTCCGAGGAACGTGCCCGTCGCCGTTACTTGCAGTTGAAGGCCAAGGGCGATGATGTTAGTCTGTCGAGTCTGCTGGATGAGATACGTGCACGCGATGAGCGTGACACCCAGCGCGCGGTGGCCCCGCTCAAGCCGGCGGCCGACGCGATACAGCTGGACTCCACGGAGTTGTCCATCGAGCAGGTGCTGGAACGCATCATGAGCGAGATCGCCATTCGCGATATCGCCGGGTGACCAAGAGGGGTGCAGGGGACCAGTCATAGTCCTGCATGGCCTCTTTCATATGAACGTAACCCACATCGTCTGGGGTGTGGCAGATGGGCGTATTCTTCGCCCTCATCAACAGGAATTAAAATGAGCGAAAGCTTTGCGGAACTCTTTGAAGAGAGCTTGAAGACCCTGAATCTTCAGGCTGGTTCGATCATCACCGGTGTTATCGTTGATATCGATTACCAAGCTCGTTGGGTAACTGTCCACGCTGGTCTGAAGTCTGAAGCTCTGATCCCGCTGGAACAGTTCTACACCGATGCTGGCGAACTGAACATCAACGTCGGTGACGAAGTTCACGTGGCGCTGGATTCGGTTGAAGATGGCTTTGGTGAAACCAAGCTGTCCCGTGAAAAAGCCAAGCGCGCTGAATGCTGGATCGTTCTGGAAGCAGCCTTCGCAGCCGAGGAAGTGGTCAAGGGCGTTATCAACGGTAAGGTTAAGGGCGGCTTCACTGTCGACGTTAACGGCATCCGTGCGTTCCTGCCAGGTTCCCTGGTTGACGTCCGTCCAGTGCGCGACACCACGCACCTGGAAGGCAAAGAGCTCGAGTTCAAGGTCATCAAGCTCGACCAGAAACGCAACAACGTTGTCGTTTCCCGCCGCAGCGTCCTGGAAGCCGAGAACTCCGCCGAGCGTGAAGCTCTGCTGGAATCCCTGCAGGAAGGCCAGCAGGTCAAGGGTATCGTCAAGAACCTCACCGATTACGGTGCATTCGTTGATCTGGGCGGCGTCGATGGCCTGCTGCACATCACCGACATGGCCTGGAAGCGCATCAAGCATCCATCGGAAATCGTCAACGTTGGCGACGAGATCGATGTCAAGGTTCTGAAGTACGATCGCGAGCGCAATCGTGTTTCCCTGGGCCTGAAGCAACTGGGCGAAGACCCATGGGTTGCCATCAAGGCTCGTTACCCAGAAAGCACCCGCGTGACCGCGCGTGTCACCAACCTGACCGACTACGGCTGCTTCGCTGAGCTGGAAGAAGGCGTTGAAGGTCTGGTGCACGTTTCGGAAATGGACTGGACCAACAAGAACATCCATCCTTCGAAAGTCGTACAAGTCGGCGACGAAGTGGAAGTCATGGTTCTGGACATCGACGAAGAGCGTCGTCGTATCTCCCTGGGCATCAAGCAGTGCAAGTCGAACCCATGGGAAGACTTCTCTGGCCAGTTCAACAAGGGCGACAAGATCTCCGGTACCATCAAGTCGATCACCGATTTCGGTATCTTCATCGGTCTGGACGGCGGTATCGACGGTCTGGTTCACCTGTCGGACATCTCCTGGAACGAAGTCGGCGAAGAAGCCGTACGTCGCTTCAAGAAGGGCGACGAGCTGGACACCGTCATCCTGTCGGTTGACCCAGAGCGTGAGCGCATCTCCCTGGGCATCAAGCAGCTGGAAAGCGATCCGTTCTCCGAGTACGTCTCGGTCAACGACAAGGGCGCTGTTGTCAAAGGCACCGTGAAAGAAGTTGACGCCAAAGGCGCCATCATCGTTCTGGCCGACGATATCGAAGCAACTCTGAAAGCCTCCGAAATCAGCCGTGACCGCGTTGAAGACGCGCGCAACGTCCTGAAAGAAGGCGAAGAAGTAGAAGCCAAGATCATCAGCGTTGATCGTAAGAGCCGCGTAATCCAGCTCTCGATCAAGTCGAAAGACGTTGAAGACGAGAAAGAAGCCATCCAGAGCCTGAAAGCCGCTCCGGAAGGTGAAGCAGCTGACACCACCATGGCTGCTCTGCTGCGTCAGGCAATGGCCAAACAGAACTGAGTTCTGTCTGACTGTTGAAAAAAAGGGCGACTTCGGTCGCCCTTTTTTGTGCCTGGGATTTGCCTGTATCCGGCGCGAAACAAAATCGGTCTTGCGACTGTCATATTTATAAGTGTAAAGATGTTGGTGTCTGAGGCAGTCGTTGTTTCGTTGTCAGTGGCTTTTCTCAGGGCGTTGCCTGGATAAGGATGTAAATGAGCAAGCTCATAGCGGTAATCGCCCTGGCGTTGCTCGCCGGGTGCACCACCAATACCAAGACTCACGTCAGGCATGGGGTGAGTGGTATCGAGATCGATTGCTCGGGGCTCGGCTCCGGCTGGGACAAGTGCTACAAGCGCGCTGCTCGCGAGTGCAAGGCTCAGGGCTACAAGGTCGTGACCAAATCCAGTGATGCAAAGGATGAGGAGGGCGACTATCTGTTCGGCTGGAACCCTGCGGGCTCCGTCACCCGCACCATGCTGGTCATCTGTAATTAACCGCTACGGGCCCTCTCGGACCTCGACGCATCTTGTATGCAGATAAGTCAATGGGTGGGCTGTTCAAAACCATCCAGCCGTGCTACAACCTTCGAAATGCTTTTCCTAGCTGCTTGAAAAAGAAGGGAAAAATATGACGAAGTCGGAGTTGATCGAACGAATTGTCACCCATCAGGGCCTGCTCTCGTCCAAGGATGTCGAGCTGGCCATCAAGACCATGCTTGAGCAGATGTCCCAGTGCCTGGCGACCGGAGATCGGATCGAAATTCGTGGGTTCGGTAGCTTTTCCCTGCATTATCGCGCACCAAGGGTAGGGCGTAACCCGAAGACCGGTCAATCGGTCAGCCTGGACGGCAAGTTCGTGCCGCATTTCAAGCCGGGCAAGGAGTTGCGTGATCGGGTGAACGAAGAAGAGGAGAGCGATCACTGATCAGCTTGCCAGGTTCAATGGCCTGTTGATTGTGGCGGTACGTATCACGACTGCTTGGTAGCGGTGTGTTCCTGGATCGCCTGAAGGTGTAGTTGGCAATATTCTCCGATCAGAATTGGAACTCAGGCCTCTCTGAGCTAGCGCTCTGATAGAGGTAGGAAGTTTCGCCATACTGACTTGCTCCATTGAGTTGTATATTGCTGGTTTTTCCTCCCGATACTGAACGGGCTGTTTTTCCTGGGCTGGTTGGCATCCTGTTTTGGGGAGTGCGACGGGCCGGAATGCCCATACCCCTCGCGTTTCGTCCCTGTCTTTTTGTCTTCCGCTTTTCCTGTTCATGATGGCAAGCATCGAGTTGTTGCGTAGAATGCGCCCTTGCTCCGAGTTCAGGCCTTGCATGCACCGCTTCTGAGGCTGCGATTGGCTGATGAAGCAAGCTTCTCTGCCGGGTGAACTGCACTCGGTTACCTCGATGCCATTGACTTTGCGTCAGGGCAGATCGCCTTCTGGGCGTAATTTCATGTTTCCTGCGTTTGTTTGGAACTTGTCGGGTCGAGTGGGCGGCGAGCTTTCCTGAATATCTTATTTTGAGTGTGTCCGGGATCTTGAGTCTGATGATGATTTTCTTGTGCTGTCTGATCGTTTTGACGGCGTCGCTGTTTTTGACAGGAGCGCTTCGCCGTTATGCATTGGCACGCAGCCTGATGGATGTTCCCAACGAGCGCAGTTCCCATTCCGTTGCGACTCCCCGCGGTGGTGGCGTGGCGATTGTCATCAGCTTCCTGGCGGTTTTGCCGATTCTGGCGCTGATGGGTATTCTGCCCTGGCCGACGGTCTGGGGATTTCTGGGGGGCGGCGGCGCCGTCGCTGTAGTCGGTTTTCTCGACGATCATGGGCATATCGCTGCGCGTTGGCGATTGCTGGCGCACTTTTCCAGTGCGGCATGGCTGCTTTTCTGGCTGGGTGGCCTGCCACCGCTGGAGATTTTTGGCGTCCAGGTCAGCCTGGGAGTGGCAGGCTCGATTCTGGCGGCGTTCTATCTGGTCTGGATGCTCAATCTCTACAACTTCATGGATGGCATTGACGGAATTGCCAGCGTCGAGGCGGTGACAGCCTGTCTGGGAGCCTGTCTGGTCCATATGCTCTGTGGCGAGACAGCCCTGGTCTGGCCGTCATTGCTGTTGGCCCTGGCTGTGTGTGGTTTTCTATACTGGAACTTTCCACCTGCCCGTATATTCATGGGTGATGCTGGCAGTGGTTTTCTGGGGCTGGTGCTTGGAGGGCTTTCCCTTCATGCCGCCTGGGTTAAACCCCAACTGCTCTGGGTCTGGCTGATTCTGTTGGGGGTCTTCGTGGTCGATGCCACGTTCACCCTGGTGCGACGCCTCTTGCGTGGGGACAAGGTCTACCAGGCTCATCGCAGCCATGCCTATCAGTATGCGTCACGGCAGTTGGGCAGCCATTTGCCGGTGACACTGGCAGTGGCAGCCATCAACGTTTGCTGGTTGCTGCCGATCGCCTTGTGCGTCGGGCTGTCGATACTCGACGGTATCACCGGGTTGCTGATCGCCTATGTGCCACTGGTCTTTCTGGCGTTCAGGTTTCATGCCGGTGAGCTGGAGAAAGCGGGCTGAGCCAAGGTTTTCCCAGGTTGTGGCTCAATGTATTGATGGCGGTATGTGCTGCTTTTTCGGATATAGGCTTTAGAGGGATTATGGATAAGATTCGAGCCTTTTTGCTGGGTCTCCCGCGTCGGCAAAAGCGCATTCTTCAGGTGATTGCCGACATCTTCCTGGTCTGGCTGGCCCTGTGGATGTCGTTCGTCGTCAGGCTGGGGCTGGACGATGTGATCAACCCGCTCGCTCAACACCGCTGGTTGTTTCTCTCCGCTCCCGTTGTGTCCATTCCATTGTTCATAAAGTTCGGCCTGTATCGTGCCGTGATGCGCTATTTCGGCAATGATGCGCTGATCGCCATCGTCAAGGCCGTGAGCCTGTCCGCGTTGATCCTCGGGGTTGTGGTCTACCTCTACAGCAATCACCAGACGCTGGTTCCCCGTTCCATCATGTTCAACTACTGGTGGCTGAGCCTGATCATGATCGGTGGCCTGCGTTTGGCCATGCGCCAGTATTTCCTTGGCGACTGGTTCGGTACCACCCAGCACATGCCGTTTGCCAACCGTGACAACGGTTTGACGAAGGTGGCGGTGTATGGCGCCGGGGCCGCCGGCAACCAGCTGGTTGCGGCCTTGCGGATGGGGCGGGCCATGCAGCCTGTCGCTTTCATCGATGATGACAACAGTATTGCCGACCGCAGTATCTCGGGTTTGAAGGTCTACAAGCCCAAGCATATCCAGCAGATGATCGACGCCACCGGGGCTCAGGAAATCCTCCTGGCGATTCCTTCTTCTTCGCGTGCCAGGCGTCGGGAGATTCTCGCTCTTCTCGAGGGCTTTCCGTTGCACGTGCGCAGCGTGCCCGGCTTCATGGACCTGGCCAGCGGGCGGGTCAAGGTCGATGACATCCAGGAAGTCGACATCGCCGACCTGCTCGGGCGTGATGCCGTGCCTGCCCAGGCCGAGCTGCTCGAACATTGCATCAGGGGGCGTTCGGTGCTGGTGACAGGGGCTGGCGGTTCCATCGGCTCGGAACTCTGCCGGCAGATCCTGGCCCTGCGCCCGACGACGCTGCTGCTGTTCGAGCACAGCGAGTTCAATCTCTACAGCATTCTGTCCGAGCTCGAGCGCCGGGTGGATCGTGAGTCGCTGTCCGTGCGCCTGCTGCCGATCCTCGGTTCGGTGCGCAACCAGGACAAGCTGCTGTCGGTGATGAAGACCTGGCATGTCGAAACGGTCTATCACGCCGCAGCCTACAAGCATGTACCAATGGTCGAGCACAACATCGCCGAAGGCGTACTGAACAACGTGATTGGCACGCTCAACACCGCCCAGGCGGCATTGCAGGCGGGGGTGGCCAACTTCGTGCTGATTTCCACCGACAAGGCGGTGCGCCCGACCAACGTCATGGGCAGCACCAAGCGACTGGCCGAGCTGACCTTGCAGGCTCTCAGTCGCGAACAGGCGCCAGTGCTCTTCGGTGACTCGGGCAACGTATCGCGGGTCAACAAGACCCGTTTCACCATGGTCCGCTTCGGCAACGTGCTGGGGTCGTCGGGCTCGGTGATCCCGCTGTTCCACAAGCAGATCAAGGCGGGTGGCCCGCTGACGGTGACGCATCCGAAGATCACCCGCTACTTCATGACCATCCCCGAGGCCGCGCAACTGGTGATCCAGGCCGGCTCCATGGGGCAGGGCGGCGACGTCTTCGTACTCGACATGGGCGAGCCGGTCCGAATCGTCGAGTTGGCCGAGAAGATGATTCATCTTTCCGGCTTGAGCATCCGCTCCGACAAGAACCCCCATGGCGATATCGCCATCGAGTTCTCCGGTCTGCGTCCGGGAGAAAAGCTTTACGAAGAGTTGCTGATTGGCGACAACGTGGCGGCGACCCCCCATCCGATGATCATGACTGCCCATGAAGACATGCTGCCCTGGGATGTGCTCAAGTTGCGCCTGGCCGAACTGCTCGCGGCCGTGGAAAACGATGATTACGCACGGGTCCGGCAATTGCTGCGGGAAACGGTCAGTGGTTATGCGCCGGATGGCGAGATCGTCGACTGGATCTACCAGCAGCGCCGCATGGAGCCCTGAGCTACACACCCGGTAACGGCCTGGCTTTTGACAGGCTCCGGGCATCACCTAGGTTTGAAAGGCAGCTTCGGAAAAGCTGCTTTTCCCCTACGATGCCATGGAGTGACATTTATGCGTACAGGCGTTCTTCCTTCCCTGCTGTTAACCCTTCTGCTCGGCGCCAGCGGTGCCGTCAATGCCGCACCGGCGGCTCAGCAGCAAACCCCGGTGCCCAGCCAGGCCGCGCCTGCGGCCAAGGTCGGCAAGGTCAATCTCAACACCGCCGATGCCGAAACCATCCAGCGCGAGCTGTCCGGTATCGGCGAAGCCAAGGCCCAGGCCATCGTTGCCCATCGGGAGGCGAACGGACCGTTCTCTTCGGTGGATGAATTGCTTGAGGTGAAAGGCATCGGCAAGGCGATTCTCGACAGGAATCGCGACCAGCTGGATATCAATTGACGTTGTTTGACTGAGGCTGGAGGCTGGTCGAAAGACCGGTCTCCTGTAGCGATGGGGAGCTTGCAGCCCTATTCGACCTGATCCTTCAGGTGCGCCTTGGTCACTTCCAGGATCTTCTTCGCCAGCTCCGGATCTTCGGCACTGCGCGACATCACCAGTGCGCCCACCAGGGTCGCCAGCATGACGATACTTTGCTCTTCGGCATCCGGCCCCGAGCCCAGTGCGGTTTCCACCTGCTTGAGGCGCGATTCGATCACCGTATCGGTGGTTGGGCTGGGTTCGCCACGCTGGCCCAGCTCCGAGCACATGGTCGGAATCGGGCAGCCGTGTTCGGGGGTGGTCAGGTGCCACTCGGAGAGGTAGCTGTCGATGAACGACTGCAGGGGCTTGTCCTGGCTGAACAGCATGTCGCAATGTACGTCCAGTTCCGCCGCCGCTTCCTGCAAGGCCTTTTCGACCAGTTCATCCTTGGACTTGAAGTGCGCGTAGAAGCCGCCATGGGTCAGCCCCAGGGCTTTCATCAGCGGCTGCAGGCCGGTGGCACCGATGCCGTCGCGGCGAAAACGGGCCGCCGCTTCCTTGATGATGCGCTCGTGGGTCTGGGCTTTATGGTCTTGCGAATAGCGCATGGCGGAGCCTCCAAATCTGCAGTCAATGATAACTGCGACTTGGAGGTGAATTGCCATACTTTTTTGTTGAAGTGTTCAATATTGTTCAAGCAGCGGCTGTCAGCGGTTCTGCGCGTCCTTGGCATCCGCCTCGGCGTTGCGTTGCTGGACGCGTCGGCGCTGTTCGTCCGTCAGTTCCACCTTGTTGGCGGTGTCACGCAGCATCATCAGGCCGCCAACGATGGAGCCGACTGCCACCACGATGATCAACCAGGCATACCAGGGCATAGGGTTCTCCTCGATGGGCCGCTCCGGCACGAACGGTTCGTGCGCGATGGCGGCCCTTGCCACTTTGAGTGAAGCGCTTTCTCAGTGGTTCAATTGTAAACCCGTCAGGCCCCGATGATGCTCACAGTCCGGTCAGCATCGCATCTGCCGGGGCAGCAGCGCGCAGTTGGCCGGTGAGTAGGAAGTAAAGGAAACCGGCGGCCATGAAAGCGACGAAGATCAGGCCGATCAGGGCATTGAACCAGGCCATGGCAATCAGGCAGATCACCGCCAGGACCAGCGCGATGGCGGGCACGAACGGATAGCCTGGCGCGCGGAAGGTGCGTTCCAGTGCCGGCTCGGTCCGACGCAGGCGGAACAGGCTGAGCATGCTCATGATGTACATGACGATGGCGCCGAACACCGCCATGGTGATCATCGCCGCAGTCAGGGTCAGGCCGCCCAGGTTGATCAGGCCGTCGCTGTAGATGGCGGCGATGCCGACCAGGCCGCCGGCGATAATGGCACGGTGCGGGGTCTGGAAGCGCGACAGTTTCGCCAGCGACGCCGGCAGGTAGCCGGCGCGGGCCAGGGCGAAGAACTGCCGCGAGTAGCCGAGAATGATTCCGTGGAAGCTCGCCACCAGGCCGAACAGGCCGATCCAGACCAGCATGTGCAGCCAGCCCGAGCTGTCGCCGACCACGGCTTTCATTGCCTGGGGCAACGGGTCGTTGATGTTCGACAGGGTGCGCCAGTCGCCGACGCCGCCGGCGAAGAACATCACGCCCATGGCCAGCAATACCAGGGTCAGGATGCCGCTGATGTAGGCCTTGGGAATGGTCCGTTTCGGATCCTTGGCTTCCTCGGCGGCCATGGCCGCGCCTTCGATCGCCAGGAAGAACCAGATGGCGAAGGGGATGGCGGCGAAGATCCCGGCAATCGCCGGGGCACCGAAGCTGTCCGCACCGGCCCAGCCGTTGAGGACGAAATGGCTGAAGCTGAAAGCCGGGGCGACCACACCCATGAACACCAGCAGTTCAGCCACCGCGAGGATGCAAACCACCAGCTCGAAGGTGGCGGCCAGCTGGACGCCGAGAATGTTCAGGCCCATGAACACGATATAGGCGCCGACGGCGGCATGCCGGGGATCGAGCGCCGGGAACTGCACGTTCAGGTAGGCACCGATGGCCAGGGCGATGGCCGGTGGCGCGAAGACGAACTCGATCAGGGTCGCGAGGCCGGCGATCAGCCCGCCTTTCTCGCCGAACGCCCGTCGGCTGTAGGCAAATGGCCCGCCGGCATGGGGAATGGCGGTGGTCAGCTCGGTGAAGCTGAAAATGAAGCAGGTGTACATCGCCGCGACCATCAGCGAGGTCACCAGGAAGCCGAGCGTGCCGGCCACGCCCCAGCCATAGCTCCAGCCGAAGTATTCGCCGGAAATCACCAGGCCTACCGCGATGCCCCATAGATGCAGCGTGCCCAGCGTGGGTTTGAGTCGAGTGTTCATGTGTTTCTCCCTGAACCGTTTGGATACTGCTCGGATCAGGTGATTGCAGCCGGCGTGCCAGTGACGCAAGGTGTGTCGCAAAGCCGGAAAGGCTGTCGTATCGAGGATATTTCGCCGAGGTTGCCCCGGATTTCGACTTTAATTGGTGCAAGTGCGGGCGTTTATGGCGCGTGTTAGGCACATTTGCCGATCACCGGGTCCCGATCGTCCCCGCGTTCCGCTACAATGCGCGCCGATTTCGACTTGCCTGAGAGCCCTCCATGTCCGCCTGCCAGACTCCCATCATCGTCGCCCTGGATTACCCCACCCGTGACGCCGCCCTGAAACTGGCCGATCAGCTGGACCCGAAACTGTGCCGGGTCAAGGTCGGCAAGGAACTGTTCACCAGTTGCGCCTCGGAGATTGTCGGCACCCTGCGCGACAAGGGTTTCGAGGTGTTCCTGGACCTCAAGTTCCACGATATTCCCAACACCACCGCCATGGCGGTCAAGGCTGCGGCGGAGATGGGCGTGTGGATGGTCAACGTACACTGCTCCGGCGGCCTGCGCATGATGGCGGCTTGCCGTGAGGTACTGGAGCAGCGCAGCGGGCCCAAGCCACTGCTGATCGGCGTGACCGTGCTGACCAGCATGGAGCGTGAAGACCTGGCCGGTATCGGCCTGGACGTCGAGCCACAGGTGCAGGTATTGCGCCTGGCAGCCCTGGCCGAGAAGGCCGGGCTGGATGGCCTGGTGTGCTCGGCGCTGGAAGCCAGCGCGCTGAAGAGCGCGCATCCCGGCCTGCAACTGGTGACGCCGGGGATTCGTCCGGCTGGCAGTGCGCTGGACGACCAGCGTCGCATCCTGACGCCGCGTGAGGCACTGGAGGCCGGTTCCGACTACCTGGTGATCGGCCGGCCGATCAGCAAGGCAGCCGATCCTGCGCAGGCGCTGGCTGCGGTGGTCGCCGAGCTGGCCTGATCAGCACAGCCCCCGCGTTTCTGTAGAAGCCGGCGCATCGCCGGCTTCTACAGGCAAGGTGCTCTGCGCCTTGGCGGGCAGGCTCAGGACACCTTCAGCACCAGCTTGCCGAAGTTCTCCCCGCTGAACAGCTTCGCCAGCGTCTCGGGGAAGGTTTCCAGCCCCTCGACGATATCTTCCTTGCTCTTGAGCTGCCCCTTGGCCATCCAGCCGGCCATCTCCTGCCCGGCGGCGGCGAACTGCGCGGCGTAGTCCATCACCACGAACCCCTCCATACGCGCGCGATTGACCAGCAGCGCCAGGTAGTTGGCCGGGCCCTTCACCGCTTCCTTGTTGTTGTACTGGCTGATCGCACCGCAGATCACCACACGGGCCTTGAGGTTCAGACGGGTCAGCACGGCATCGAGGATGTCGCCGCCGACGTTGTCGAAATACACGTCGACGCCCTTGGGGCATTCGCGTTTCAGCCCGGCGCCGACATCCTCGCTCTTGTAGTCGATGGTGCCGTCGAAGCCCAGTTCGTCGACCAGGAAGCGGCACTTCTCGGCTCCTCCGGCAATCCCGACCACCCGGCAGCCCTTGAGCTTGGCGATCTGCCCGGCAATGCTGCCCACCGCCCCGGCGGCACCGGAGATCACCACGGTTTCACCGGCTTTCGGCGCACCGACATCCAGCAGCGCGAAGTAGGCGGTCATCCCGGTCATGCCCAGTGCCGACAGGTAGCGCGGCAGCGGTGCCAGTTTCGGATCGACCTTGTAGAAACCGCGTGGCTCGCCAAGGAAGTAGTCCTGCACCCCCAGGGCGCCGTTGACGTAGTCGCCGACCGCGAAGCCCGGATGATTCGAGGCGATCACCTGGCCGACGCCCAGTGCCCGCATCACTTCGCCCAGGCCCACCGGCGGGATGTAGGACTTGCCTTCGTTCATCCAGCCGCGCATGGCCGGGTCGAGGGACAGGTATTCGTTCCTGACCAGGATCTGGTTGGCGCCCGGCTCACCCACTGGGACTTCCTGGTAGGTAAAGGTCTCGCGGGTCGCGGCCCCGACCGGACGTTTGGCCAGCAGGAATTGGCGATTGTTCTGGGTGGTCATGGCAGGTACTCGATGAGGTCAATGAAGCCTTGTAGATAGACCCTGAGCGCCGCCAGGGCAAGTTTTGCCGGTCGGGCGAATAGGGGGCGATCCACTGCGTTGATAGTGATACGCGGGCGTTTATCACCACAACTTATCACTCCGGTGCATGAAGCGCTAACCGGCCTCCTGATAGTGCTGCCCCGTGATGCCGGCCTCTGGCTAGACTCAGCCCGAACGATCTCTCACGCACTCTGCGAGGACAAGAACCATGAGCATGACGTTTTCCGGCCAGGTGGCCCTGGTGACCGGCGCGGCCGCCGGAATCGGCCGGGCGACCGCCCAGGCTTTCGCAGCCGAAGGGTTGAAGGTGGTGGTGTCCGACCTCGACGTGGCGGGTGGCGAAGGCACCGTCGAGTCGATTCGGGCCGCGGGTGGCGAGGCGGTTTTCGTACGCTGTGACGTCACCCGGGAAGCCGAGGTGCAGAAGCTGATGGAGCAGGCGGTCGCCGCCTACGGCCGGGTCGACTACGCCTTCAACAATGCCGGGATCGAGATCGAGAAGGGCAAGCTGGCCGATGGCACCCTGGACGAGTTCGACGCGATCATGGGCGTCAACGTCAAGGGCGTCTGGCTGTGCATGAAGTACCAGTTGCCGCTGATGCAGGCCCAGGGCGGTGGCGCCATCGTCAACACGGCGTCGGTGGCCGGCCTGGGGGCCGCACCGAAGATGAGCATCTATGCCGCGTCCAAGCATGCGGTGATCGGCCTGACCAAGTCGGCGGCGATCGAATATGCCAAACGGGGCATCCGGGTGAACGCCGTGTGCCCGGCGGTGATCGACACCGACATGTTCCGCCGGGCCTACGAGGCCGACCCGAAGAAAGCCGAGTTCGCCGCGGCCATGCATCCGGTGGGGCGGATCGGCAAGGTCGAGGAGATCGCCAGTGCGGTGCTTTACCTGTGCAGTGACGGTGCGGCATTCACCACCGGTCACTCCCTGGCGGTGGACGGCGGCGCCACGGCCATTTGACCGGTTGCATCGTTCGTCGATGGCTGTAGTTCCAGAGTAAAAATAACCCGCACATGCGGGTTTTTTTATGTCCGTCGATGTTGCGCGTGCCGTCGGAGCATTCGCTCATTCATGCAGGGAGGATGCTGCAGGCCACGATTGGCGTGACTTGCCGCGAGGCCTGGAGAGGCTTTTTGTGCAAGCGGCGGTGGTGGCTTTGTATGGTTAACTGTTTAACGGGAAATAACCGTGCGTTGGAGCGTCACATACAATGGATCTGGAAATCGATCGGCAGGCCCTGGTGCCTGTCGTGCAGCAAATCGTCAACGCCATCGTCGAATGGATCCGCCGGAGCAGGGCCTGTCCGGGCACCCGCCTGCCATCGGTGCGACAGTTGGCCAAGGAAAACTCCCTCAGCCAGGCCAATGTCAGCGAGGCCTACGAACGCCTGGTGACCCAGGGAGTACTGGCGTCACGCAACGGCTCGGTGTTCATCGTCGCGGAAATGCCTGGCGCGTCCCGGGCTTCCAGCGAGCCGGAGTGGTACGAGGGGCTGGAGGCCAAGTGGGGGACCTTCAGCGAGCATCCTCTGGGCGAGTTGAAACTTGGGTGTGGCTGGATCCCCCAGGGCTGGCGCGAGAGCGACGACATCGGCTATGCCGTGCGCGAGGTCAGTCGTACGCAGATGCAGGGCCTGTTCCACTACAGCACGCCGCTGGGGCTGCCGGCCTTGCGCCAGCAACTGCACAAGCGGCTGACCCAGAAGGGCATCCATTCGGTGGACGGCGAGGTACTGACTACCCTGGGAGTCACCCAGGGCCTCGACCTGCTGGTGCGCACGCTGCTCAAACCGGGTGACTGCGTCATGGTGGAAACGCCGGGCTATGGCAATCTCTACCGACTACTGACGCTGCAGGGCATCGAACTGCTGGAAGTGCCACGCACCCGTTCGGGGCCCGATATCGACGTGTTGCGGGCATTGCTGCGCACGCACCGGCCCAAGTGCCTGTTCATCAACAGCCTTTGCCACAACCCCACGGGCAGCAGCCTGACCCTGCCGGTCGCCACGCAACTGTTGCAACTGGCCCAGGAGGAGGACTTCCTGATCGTCGAGGATGGCGTCTGCAGCGACCTGCAGGGTGGGCCGGGGGTGCAACTGGCGGCGCTGGATGGCGAACAGCGGGTCATCTACCTCGGTGGTTTCTCCAAGACCCTGAGCAGTTCGTTGAAGGTCGGCTTCATCCGCGCCCATTCCGGGCTCATCCAGCGCCTGGCCGAAGTGAAGATGATCACCAGCCTGGGCGCTTCGCGGTTCACCGAGTGCGTCGTTGCCACGTTGCTGGCCAATGGCGCCTATCGCAAACTGGTCCAGCGTCTGCGCCAGCGCCTGGGCACGGAAATGGCCGCGACCCTGGACGTGCTCGAGGAAAGCGGCTGGGAAGTGTTCAGCGAACCCTCCGCCGGCATGTTCGTCTGGGCCCGCAGCCGACGCTACAACCCGGCGCAGGTCCAGGCCGGTGCCCGCCAGCTCGGGGTGTTGCTCGCCCAGGACTCGGCCTTCACACCGCGGGCGACTTCTGCCGGCTGGTTGCGGATCAACGTGGCGTATGCGATGGATTGCCGGGCGCGGAAATTCTTCCGGTTGCTGGGTGATACCGGATCGACCTCGACGATTCTGAAAACGACGCAGATGTAGCTTTTGGCCATTATTCCGGCGCCAAAGGCTTGTGTTTCACTGGCCGTGGTTGCGAATCTGCACGAATCTTGAATGGCTTGCGCCTTCAGCATTCGACCGGAGATTACGCCCCATGATTTCTGCCGTGCAAGGACATTTCGCCAACCTCGGTATGGCGAAGAAGATGGGTATCGGTTTTACCCTCGTGTTGCTGCTGACCGGGGTAGTGGCGGCAATCGGCGTCTGGTCCTTGCAGGCCGTCAGCCTGCGCTTCGACGGGCTCAAGCAGATGTCGGCGCTCAACAGCAGCCTGCTCAGGGTGCGTCTGCTCGAACAGGATTATGCCCTGCACTCCAACCCCAAGACGGTGGATGCCCTGCATGAGGGCGTCGATGCGCTGGCCACCCAGGCACAGGCGCTCAAGGCGCAGTCGCCGGCCAACGTCGCGGTGATGAATGATGTCGAGCAGGCCCTGGCGGCCTATCGCAAGGCCTTCGACGAGTTCGTCGGGCTGACCCAGGCCAAGGACCTGGCGCTGGAAATGGCCAGTTGGTCGGTGTCCAGCGTGGCCAACAACCTGGATGTGCTGCAGGCCGGCTTGGCCGATGACGGCAGTTACACCCTCAAGCAGTCCCAGGGCCAGGACGGCAATGAATTCCTCGAGCAGGCCGCGCAGGTCAGTCACGTCTCGCAACTGATGCTGCAGGCGATGAACGAGGCGCGGGTACGCCTCGACCAGAGCCGCAAGGGCGATGAGGACAACCAGAACCAGGGCAGGATCGAGCAGGCCGAGCAGGCACTGGCTGGCGTCGAGCAACTCAAGGGCACGGTCAAGGACGCCGGCTACCAGACGGTGCTCAACGAGGTCGGGGGCATATCGCCAGCTTCAATGACAAGCTCACCGAATACACCGACCTGCTGGCGCAGGAAAAGAAGGTCTACCAGCAACTGCATGAGCGCGCGGCCCAGGTGGTCGAGCGGGTCAACCAGGCCTATGTCGCCGAAGACCAGTCGATGCAGGCCGAGCTGAAGAAGAACTCGCTGTTGATCATCGCTTCCTCGGCGTTGGCGCTGCTGGTCGGTCTGGTGGCGGCGCTGGTGATCACCCGCCTGATCGTCGCGCCGTTGCGCAGTGTGATCCGTGTGGCGCAGCAGATCGCCGCGGGTGATCTGAGCGCGACGATCGAGGTGCGGCGCCGTGACGAGATCGGTCAGTTGATGCAGGCGATGCAACAGATGGCTGCCGGACTGAGCAGCATCGTCAGTGGCCTGCAGGCCGGGATCGAACAGTTGGCGAACTCGGCCCATTCCCTGTCGGCAGTCACCGAGCAGACCAACCTGGAAGTCAGTACGCAGAAGGAAGAAACCGAACAGGTGGCGACGGCGATGAACCAGATGACCGCCACCGTCCACGATGTCGCGCGCAATGCCGAAGAGGCGGCACATGCCGCGCAGACCGCCGACGACAAGGTCGACAGTGGCCAGCAGGTGGTGCGCCAGAGCATGCAGCGCATCGAGCAGTTGGCGGACTCGGCCAACTCGACCAGCGCAAGCATCGAAAGCCTCAGTGCGGAAATCCAGAACATTGGCACCGTGCTCGCTGTGATCAAGAGCGTCGCCGAGCAGACCAACCTGCTGGCGCTCAATGCCGCCATCGAAGCGGCCCGTGCCGGTGAGCAGGGCCGCGGGTTTGCCGTGGTGGCGGATGAGGTGCGGGCCCTGGCGCGGCGTACCCAGCAATCCACCGAGGAAATCGAGCGGCTGGTCAGCGCCTTGCGGGCGGCCGCGCAGTCCTCGGTGGAGCAGATCCGCAGCAGTGGCGAGCTTGTGAAGCTGGCGGTCAGCGATGCCTTGCAGACCGAGAGCGCGCTGGGCAGCATCGCCTCGGCGGTGTCGTTGATCCAGCAGATGAACCAGCAGATCGCCGCGGCTGCCGAACAGCAGAGTTCGGTGGCCGAAGAGATCAACCGCAGCGTGACCAGCATTCGCGCCAGTGCCGATCAGTCGGCGGTGGCGATGCAGGGCAACGCGGCGTCCAGCATCGAGCTGGCGCAGTTGGGGATGGAGTTGAAGGGTATGGTCGGGCACTTCCGCACTTAGTAGGACTTGTCTGCAATTTTTGTAGGAGCGGGGCTTGCCCGCGAAGCTTTTAGCGGCCTCAAGGACCCTTTCGCGGGCAAGCCCTGCTCCTACAGGTGCGGTGTCGAAGGCGGACCGGCGTGCCCTTGCTGTCAGGCCTTGCGCCCGTTGAGAATCAGCAAGGTCAGCACGCCGGCGACGATACCCCAGAACGCCGAGCCCACCGAGAACAGGGTGAAACCCGAGGCGGTGACCATGAAGGTGATCAGCGCGGCTTCACGCTCCTTGGGCTCGTTCATGGCGATGCTCAGGCCGTTGATGATCGAGCCGAACAGCGCCAGGGCGGCGATCGACAGCACCAGTTCCTTGGGCAGCGCGGCGAACAGCGCCGCCAGCGTGGCGCCGAAGATGCCGGCGATGCCGTAGAAGATCCCGCACCAGACGGCCGCGGTGTAGCGCTTGCTCTTGTCCTCATGGGCATGCGGGCCGGTGCAGATCGCCGCACTGATGGCCGCCAGGTTGATGCCGTGGGAGCCGAACGGCGCCAGCAGTAGCGAGGCGATACCGGTCACGCTGATCAGCGGCGAGGCCGGGACGTTGTAGCCGTCGGCCCGCAGCACGGCGATGCCGGGCATGTTCTGCGAAGTCATGGCCACCACGAACAGCGGGATGCCGATGCTGATGGTCGCCGCCAGGGAGAACGACGGCGTGGTCCAGACCGGCGTCGCCACCTCCAGCTGGAAGCCGCTGAAGTCCAGCAGGCCCAGCAGCCCGGACAGGGCGGTGCCGACCAGCAGGGCGGCGAGCACCGCGTAGCGCGGCGACAGGCGCTTGGCCAGCAGATAGGTGAAGAACATGCCCAGCACCAGGCCGGTGCGGTGCTGGGCGGCGACGAAGATCTCGCTGCCGATCTTGAACAGGATGCCGGCCAGCAGCGCCGCGGCCAGCGAGGCGGGCAGGCGCCTGACCAGGCGCTCGAAGCTGCCGGTGAGGCCGCAGATAGTGACCAGCACGGCGCAGGTGATATAGGCGCCGATCGCTTCGCCGTAGGTGACGCCGGACAGGCTGGTGATCAGCAGGGCCGCCCCGGGCGTCGACCAGGCAACGGTGACCGGCGTGCGGTAGCGCAGGGACAAGCCGATGCTGCAGAGCGCCATGCCGATCGACAGGGCCCAGATCCACGAGGAGATCTGCCCGGCACTCAGGCCGGCGGCCTGGCCGGCCTGGAACATCAGCACCAGCGAGCTGGTGTAGCCGGTCATCATCGCGATGAAGCCGGCGACCACCGCGGAAGGCGAAGTGTCGGCCAGCGGGCGCAATCGCGCGTGAGTGAGGTCGGTCATGGGGGCTTTCCTTGTACGGATAAAACGGGGCGTTGATGGCACTTGCAGCCTAAACGCAAAGGTAACTGTTTATTGCAGTACAGCCGTGACCGCAAACAGCCGTACAGTCGTGTTGGTGCTTCAGGTTGTGTACAATATGCCATGATTTTACGCGATACTTGTCAGCGATCCATTGTGGCTAATGACAGTCCATTGCCCCGTTTTCGACTCGAGCACCCATGAACGAACAGTTGCAGCCCCTCAAGAAACAACCGCGAGCAGGCAAGGCCGGCCGCAGCGTGACCCAGGACGATATCGTCTACGCGCATATCTTCGAGGCGATCCTCGAACAGCGCCTGGCGCCCGGCACCAAACTGAGCGAAGAGGCGCTGGGGGAGATTTTCGGGGTCAGTCGGACCATCATTCGTCGCGCCCTCTCGCGCCTGGCCCATGAAGGGGTGGTGCTGCTGCGGCCCAACCGCGGCGCGGTGGTGGCCAGCCCGAGCGTCGAGGAAGCCCGCCAGGTGTTCTTCGCCCGGCGCATGGTGGAAAAGGCGATCACCGAACTGGCGGTGCAGCATGCGACGGCCGAGCAGTTGGCCGAGCTGCGGCAGATGGTCCGCGACGAGCGCGAGAGCTTTTCCCGGGGGGATCGCGGGGCGGGGATCCGCTTGTCCGGCGAGTTCCACCTGAAGCTGGCGGAAGCGGCGATGAATGCCCCGCTGATCAGCTTCCAGCGCAGCCTGGTGTCGCAGACTTCGCTGATCATTGCTCAATACGAAAGCGGCAATCGCTCGCACTGTTCCTATGACGAGCACAGCCAACTGATCGATGCCATCGAGGCGCGGGATGCGGCGCAGGCGGTGGAGCTGATGATGCACCACATGGACCATATCGACAGCAAGCTCAATCTCGACGACGACAGTGCATCGGATGATCTGCATGCGGTGTTTTCCCACCTGCTGCAGACCAAGCGGCCGTCGGCAAGGCCCTAGGTCTTAACTGAGGTTCCTGCACAAGGGGCAGGCACATATTCTGCGTGTACTGGAGCAACCTGTGGGAGCCGGATCTCCCACAGCATGGTGTGGCCCACAGGGCCGGGCGTGATATCAGCGCTGGTGCACCAGCCTCCCCGCCGCATAGGTCTGCAGCACCGTGCGGTCATCCCCCAGCGTCATCAGCACGAACAGCTTCTCGGCAATGTCGCGGGCCTGCTGCAGGCGATAGCTCAGCAGCGGCGTGGCGTGGTAGTCGAGCACCAGGAAGTCGGCATCGCTGCCCGGCCGCAGGTCGCCGATCCGTTCTTCCAGGCGCAGTGCCCGCGCGCCGCCGAGGGTCGCCAGGTACAGCGACTTGAACGGACTCAACCGCGCGCCCTGCAACTGCATCACCTTGTAGGCCTCGTTCAGCGTGTGCAGGATCGAGAAGCTGGTACCGGCGCCGACATCGGTACCGATCCCGACGTTGAGCCTGTGCTTCTCGGCCATCGGCAGGTTGAACAGGCCGCTGCCGAGGAAGAAGTTCGACGTCGGGCAGAACGCCACTGCCGAGCCGGTCTCGGCCAGCCGCGCGCACTCGTCGTCGCAAAGGTGCACGCCGTGGGCGAACACTGAGCGCTCGCCCAGCAGTCGGTAATGGTCATACACGTCCAGGTAGCCCTTGCGCTCCGGGAACAGTTCCTTGACCCATTCGATCTCCTGCAGGTTCTCGCTGATGTGGGTCTGCATGTACAGGTCCGGGTACTCGCCGAGCAACTGGCCGGCGAGGGTCAGTTGTTCCGGCGTCGAGGTCGGTGCGAAGCGCGGGGTCACCGCGTAGTGCAGGCGGCCCTTGCCGTGCCAGCGCTCGATCAGCGCCCTGCTTTGCGTGTAGCTCGATTCGGCGCTGTCGGTCAGGTAGTCCGGCGCATTGCGGTCCATCATCACCTTGCCGGCGATCATCCGCAGGTCGAGCTTTTGCGCGGCCTCGAAGAAGGCCTCGACCGATTGCGGATGCACGCTGGCGAACACCAGTGCGGTGGTGGTGCCGTTGCGCAGCAGTTCCTTGATGAAGATATCCGCCACCTCGGCGGCATGGGCCGGGTCGGCGAACTGGCTTTCGCAGGGGAAAGTGTAGGTGTTCAGCCAATCGAGCAGTTGCTCGCCATAGGCGCCGACCATGCCGGTCTGGGGCAGGTGGATGTGGGTGTCGATGAAGCCGGGAGTGATCAGCGCATCGCGGTAGTGGCTGACCTCGACATCGGCCGCCAGGCTCGGCAACAACTCGCTGGCGTGGCCGATGGCGCTGATCCTGCCGTCTTCGACCACTAGCAGGCCATCCTCGAAATACTCGTAGGAGGCTTCGATACCGGCCTCGGCCGGGTCGGCGAGGCTGTGCAGAAGGGCGGCGCGATAGGCTTTGCGGTTTGCAGGCATGGGCTTTCTCAATTCGTGGCTTGGCTGCGGCGCGAGGCCGGCAGCAATTTGGCGATGGGGCCGGCGCTCGCGGTGTGCAGGCCGAAATTCGCGTTGTAGGTGGCGATGATCTCGCCGGCGATGGAGATGGCGATTTCCACCGGCAGCTTGCCCTTGACCTCGGCCAGCCCCATCGGGCAACGCATGCGTTGCAGCGCCGTGGTGTCGAAGCCGCGTTCACGCAGGCGGTGTTCGAACTTCACCCGCTTGGTCTTCGAACCGATCAGGCCGAAGTAGGCGAAGTCGTTGCGCTTGAGCAGGGCGGCGCTGAGTTCGAGGTCGAGCGGGTGGTTGTGGGTCATGATCACGCAGTAGCAGCCGGCGGGCAGATGGTCGATCTCCTCCAGCGGCTCGTCGCTGACGATCTTGCGCACACCCTGGGGAATCAGCGCGGGGAATTCCTGCTCGCGCGAGTCGATCCAGCGCACCCGGCAGGGCAGGCTGGCGAGCAAGGGTACCAGGGCACGGCCGACATGGCCTGCGCCGAACACGGCGATTTGTGCCTGGACCTGGCCCAGCGGTTCGAACAGCAGCACGGTGGCGCCGCCGCAGCACTGGCCGAGGCTGGCGCCCAGGCTGAAGCGCTCCAGGCGGGTGCCCTGCTGGCCGCTGGCGAGCAGGTCGCGGGCGATCTGCGTGGCCTTGTATTCCAGGTGCCCGCCGCCGATGGTGTCGAAGGTGCCGGTGGCGCTGACGACCATCTTCGAACCGGCGTTGCGCGGGGTCGAGCCCTGTTCTTCGATGATGGTCACCAGCACGCAGGGGTGGCCCTGGTTCTGCAGGTCGGCGAGGGCACTGAGCCAATCGTTCATGGAGACACCTCCGGGTTGTCTGTTCGGCCGCTTTCGCGGGCAGGCCCGCTCCCACCCGCGAGCACGCTGCCTGTGGGCGCAGGCTTGCCCGCGAAGTTTTTCATGGAGAAATCAATTCCACTTCGGTGGCCGGTTTCTCCGTCCTGGCCTGGCGCATCTGTTCGCAGCCCCACAGCACCCGCTCGGGTGTCGCCGGCGCGTCGATCTTCGGCTGCAGCCGGTAGTCGGCGATGCTCGCCACCGCGTCCTTGAGTGCGCACCATACGGCAATCCCGAGCATGAACGGCGGCTCGCCGACGGCCTTGGAGTGGAACACCGTGTCTTCCGGGTTCTTGCGGTTCTCCACCAGCTTCACCCGCAGATCGCCTGGCATGTCGGCCACCGCCGGGATCTTGTAGCTGGCCGGGCCGTTGGTCATCAGCTTGCCCTTGGCGTTCCATACCAGTTCCTCCATAGTCAGCCAGCCCATGCCCTGGACGAAGCCGCCCTCGACCTGGCCGATGTCGAGGGCCGGGTTCAGCGAAGCGCCGACGTCATGCAGGATGTCGGTGCGCAGCATCTTGTACTCGCCGGTCAGGGTGTCGACGATCACCTCGGCGCAGGCCGCGCCGTAGGCGTAGTAGTAGAACGGCCGGCCACGGGCCTGGCTGCGGTCGTAGTAGATCTTCGGCGTCTTGTAGAAACCGGTGCTGGACAGCGACACCTGGGCGAAATAGGCCTGCTGGATCAGCGCTTCAAAGGTGAAGATCTGGTCGCGAACCCGCACGTGGCCGTTGCGGAATTCGACATCCTCCTCGCTGACCCTGTACTGCCGCGCGGCAAATTCCACCAGCCGCTGCTTGATGGTCTCGGCGGCATTCTGCGCTGCCTTGCCGTTCAGGTCGGCACCGCTGGAGGCCGCGGTGGGCGAGGTGTTCGGCACCTTGTCGGTGTTGGTGGCGGTGATCTGCACCCGGTCGATTTCCACCTGGAACACCTCGGCCACCACCTGGGCGACCTTGGTGTTCAGACCCTGGCCCATCTCGGTGCCGCCGTGGTTCAGGTGGATGCTGCCGTCGGTATAGACGTGCACCAGCGCGCCGGCCTGGTTGAGGAAGCTGGCGGTGAAGGAGATGCCGAACTTCACCGGGGTCAGCGCCAGGCCCTTTTTCAGGATCGGGCTGTGGGCGTTGTAGCGGCGGATGGTTTCCCGGCGCTCGGCGTACTGGCTGCTGGCTTCCAGCTCGGCGGTCATTTCCTCGAGCATATTGTGCTCGACGGTCTGGTAGTAGTGGGTGACGTTGCGTTCGGTCTTGCCGTAGTAATTGACCTTGCGCACCGCCAGCGGGTCGAGGCCGAGGTGGCGGGCGATGTTGTCCATCACCTCCTCGATGGCGACCATCCCCTGCGGGCCGCCAAAGCCGCGGTAGGCGGTGTTCGAGGCGGTGTGGGTCTTGCAGCGGTGGCCGTTGACGGTCGCATCGCCGAGGTAGTAGGCATTGTCGGCGTGGAACATGGCGCGGTCGACGATCGACGCCGAGAGGTCCGGCGAACAGCCGCAGTTGCCGGCCAGTTCGAGATTGATTCCGTGCAGCCGGCCGCGGCTGTCGAAGCCGACGTCGTACTCGATGTAGAAGGGGTGGCGCTTGCCGGTCATCAGCATGTCCTCGACCCGCGGCAGGCGCATCTTGGTCGGTTGCCCGGTCAGGTGCGCGACCACCGCGCACAGGCACGCCGGGCTGGCCGCCTGGGTCTCCTTGCCGCCGAAGCCGCCGCCCATGCGGCGCATGTCGACCATCACCCTGTTCATCGGTACGTCGAGCACTTCGGCCACCAGCTTCTGCACTTCGGTGGGGTTCTGCGTCGAGCAGTAGACGATCATCCCGCCGTCCTCGGTAGGCATCACCGAGGAAATCTGGGTTTCCAGGTAGAAGTGTTCCTGTCCGCCGATATGCAGGCTGCCCTGGATTCGGTGCTCGGCGCTGGCCAGGGCGCTGGCCGAGTCACCGCGCTTGTGGGTGTGGCTTTCAAGGACGAAATGGCGCTTGCGCAGGGCCTCGACCACGTCCAGCACCGGCTCCAGGTCCTCGTACTCGACGATGGCGGCCATGGCTGCCTGGCGCGCGGTTTCCATGTCCCGCGCGGCGACGGCGAGCACCGGCTGGCCGACGAACTCGACCTTGTCGATCGCCAGCAGCGGGTCGCCGGGCAGCAGCGGGCCGATGTCCTTGAGGCCGGGGATGTCCTCATGGGTGATGGCGATGCGTACGCCGTCGAAGGCGTAGCAGGGCGTGGTGTCGACCCGCAGGATGCGCGCGTGGGCACGGTCGGAGAGCCGCGCATACACATGCAACTGGTTGGGGAATTCCAGGCGGTCGTCGATATACACCGCCTCGCCGGCCACATGCTTGGCGGCGCTCTCGTGCTTGACGCTGCGGCCGACGCCGCTGTTCAGGTCCCGGGCGAACAGTTCGGCGAGTTCGGCCTGGGTTTTTTCCGCGACAGGATGGTTAGACATAAGCGGTCACCCGGGTCTCGATATGCGGCGTTTGCAGTTCGATGAAGTACTTGCGCAGCAGGTTCTGCGCACTGAGCAGGCGGTATTCCTTGCTGGCGCGGAAGTCCGACAGCGGCGTGAAGTCCTCGGCCAGTGCCGTGCAGGCGCGTTCGACGCTGGCCTGGTTCCAGGGTTTACCGACCAGTGCGGCTTCGCAGGCCCGAGCCCGTTTCGGGATCGCCGCCATGCCGCCGAAGGCGATCCGCGCCTCGGCGACCACACCGTTGTCGAGGCGCAGGTTGAACGCGGCGCACACCGCGGAAATATCGTCGTCGAGCCGCTTGGACACCTTGTAGGCGCGCAACTGCCAGGCGGCGCTGGCCCTTGGCACGACGATCTGCTCGATGAATTCGCTGTCCTGGCGGGCGGTCACCCGGTAGTCGATAAAGTAGTCCTCCAGCGCCAGGCTGCGGCGGGTGTTGCCCTTGCGCAGCACCAGTTGCGCGTTCAGGGCGATCAGCAGGGGCGGGGAGTCGCCGATCGGCGAGGCGTTGCCGATGTTGCCGCCGAGGGTGCCCTGGTTGCGGATCTGCAGTGAGGCGAAGCGTTGCAGCAGTTCGCCGAAATCCGGGTACTCGGCCTTGAGCGCGGCGTAGCAATCGGACAGCGGGACGGCCGCGCCGATTTCCAGGCGGTCGTCGAAACGCTCGATACGCTTGAGCTCGGCGACCTGGCTGACGTGGATCATCACCGGCAGCGGCCGATGGAACTGGGTGACCTCCAGGGCCAGGTCGGTGCCACCGGCCAGCAGCCGGGCCTGTGGATAGGATTCATACAGCTCGGCCAGGTCGGCGACCGTCAGGGGCACCAGGCAGCGCTTGTCGCCGCTGTTCAGCTCGCCGGTGTCGTGGGGGGCGATGGCCTTCAGGCGGGCGATGGTCTGTGCCTCCCGGGCATCGAACTGGTCCACCGGCTTGTTGCAACAGGCCTGTTCGGCGGCGGCGAGGATCGGCCGGTAGCCGGTGCAGCGGCAGAGGTTGCCAGCCAGGGCCTCGTGGGCCTTGTGGGTGTCCGGTGCTTCGCTGTTCTTCTGCAGGGCGAACAGCGACATGACGAAGCCCGGCGTGCAGAAGCCGCACTGTGAGCCGTGGCAGTCGACCATGGCCTGTTGCACGCTGTGCAATTGGCCCTGGTGCTTGAGGTCCTCGACGCTGATCAGTTGCTTGCCGTGCAGCGCGGCGACGAAGGTCAGGCACGAGTTGAGGCTGCGATAACGGATGCGGTCGGTGCCTGTCTCGTCGGTGTGCAGCTCGCCGACCACCACGGTGCAGGCACCGCAGTCGCCACTGGCGCAACCCTCCTTGGTGCCGGGGCGGCCCAGATGTTCACGCAGGTAGTTGAGTACCGTCAGATTCGGGTCCAGGCTCTGCTCGCGGCGGAGCTCCTGGTTGAGTAGAAACTGGATCACGGATGGCCTCGCAGACTCGTTATTGTTATTGACCGATGAGCGGAATCTAGTGATATCTGACTTTTCGGTCAATAAATTTCTGACCTAAAGGTCAGGATTTTGTGCGGCAGATATGAAACGTTCGATTCGAATGGGTTTCCGGGTTGTGGGTGGTTCGGCGGTTATGGGCCGGGCTTGAGAGCCCGTTCACGGCGCAGCAGCGTTCCGACGGTCGGGACGCTGCTGCGCCGGTTCCTACGGGGAAGTCTAGATGCGTATTGCGTGCCAGGTCGGCCTTCATGCCAACCGGTCGGCTGCGATCAACAGGTAATGGAAGCTGCCTTCTTCATAGGCTTCGATGAAGGCGTCCTCCACGCCGGTGGCCAGCGCGGAGGCCCGGCGCAGTTTCCAGTAGGGCAGGGTGCGTGTCGTCAGGTCAGTCATCTCGATCACCTGCAAGCCATACGCCTTCAATTCGTGCAGGTATTCGTCCCGGGAGTGCACGTTGCAGCCATAACGCGCATTGATCAGGCTCACCGCCGCCGGCGGCATGCCGAAGCGGTCGTTCCAGGCGCCGGTGATCGTCACGTAGCGCCCACCCGGGCGGAGGATGCGCCGGTACTCCGTGAACAGGGGCGCCAACTCGACATACATGGTCGACTCGTTGTTCCAGACCGCTCGGAAGCGGGCCGTCCCGAAGCCGGTGTCGAGCATGTTGCGCAGGTGGAACTGTACCCGGTCCGCCACGCCACGATCGGTGGCGCAGCGGTTGGCGAAATCCACCTGCTTCTGCGAAATGGAGATGCCGTCGACCCGGCAACCGAAGCGCTGGTGGGCCATCAGGCTGGTACCGCCCCGGCCCGAGCCCGAGTCGAGCAGGTGGTCCCCGGGTTGGATGTCACCCAGGTGGTCGAGGAGCAAATCGGCTTGCGCGGTCTCCAGTCGGTGCAGTTCGGCGATGACGCGTTGCGGATAGTCCTCGGCGGTATCGGCACCGATGGCCGTCGTGTCGACGTCGCCGATCCCGTAGTGGTGATGGTAGAGCCCGTCGATGTCACCCAGCAGGAGGTTGACGGGGTTCTGTTCCCGGTTCCAGTAGTCGGCGATCGACTGCTGGTAGGGCGTCTTGATGGCGTGGTCTCTGGTCATCTGTCTATTCCTTGCGGTTTCACGGTTGGTGATAACGCGGGCACCAGTCGTGCCACGCGAGTGAACCTCCCATCCACGCTCGGACTTCCTGCAGATAACGTTGCAGCTCTACCGACGGCTCGTTTGCGAGCCCCCGGCAGGCGACCTCGAAATCGCGGGTGAGATTGTTGTGCAAGGCCACCGCCATGGCGACGGCCTCGCTGGGTGAACAGCGGTGCTCGGCGGCCATCACCAGCACCAGGTTACCCATGGGGACGCCATCCGCGGCTTCCTTGCGGGCCGAATACAGGTCGTTGACGATCACCGCCGCCAGGCCGGCCTGAAACAGGGCCTGGCGGACTCGCGGGTCGTAGAAGACATTCGGCGGCAGCTCATAGCCGCCGGCGATATCGATGAGGATCAGCGATGTGTAGAAGCTGTCGAACTGCCGGGTGGCCAGGTATTCCCGGGTCGATGGGCATACGCCCCGGCGCTTCCATTCGCCATAGACCGTCCAGCTCATGAACATGCCGAACGCGGTGTGGCAAACCCGTCCCACCTGGGTGGGCGAGGCCAGTTGGTGCAGGTGGTCGGTGGCCGACCTGAGGGCCATGAGCACGGGGTCACTCGTCCATTGCGCTTCGAGTTGGCGCGTGTAGTGCGCCACTGGTGCCAGCGGGCTCATGGCTGCCATCGCCCGTGACAGGCGTTCGGACAGGTGTTCGGGCTGTGCGCCCAGGCTGCTGTCGTCGGTATAGTAGTCGTCGGCCATCCACCAGGCGGCGTTCAACTGGGCGCACAACAGCAGGCGGTCGAGGTCGTCGCCACCGGCGTAACTGGAAGCGACGAAGCGTCCGAGGCTCATCCGGCGCACGGCGGTCACGGTGCCGTCGGCGAAGCCGGCCTGCTGCAACCAGGCAACCAGGCGCTGGTCGAGCGCGCCGGCCAGCACTTCGTCGTCGCGCTGGCGGGCAGGGCAGTAAAGCGGCGGTGCCGTACCGTCGCCCCATTGCTGCTCCAGGTAGCCCCGGGGCGGTGCTTGCTTGACTCCTGGCATGGGCCGGTGCCTCCCTTGCAAAAGCCGAGAACGGACTTTCCAACGGGCACTGAGGGACGAATGGCTTGACGACTGCGACGGACCGGACGGACTGTGGTCCACAGGGCGGGAGACGGATCGTTCATCGAACGGCGGATGCAGGATCCTCCAGCACCAGACTCTACCTGAGAAGCTTGCGGGCATCCTCTCGGCGCAACGTTCGATCGACCACCTTACCAATCGACACCGCGCGGCGGTGTATGGAGAAGTGTTTCATAGCACCCGGAAAATGCAGCTGTCAATGACGGTGTGCCGTTCTCCGGCAAACCGCCAAATCCGACCATTTGGCTCTGCGCCATCATGTGGCAATTGCGCTACACTGCGCCGCTTGCACTGACCAAAGATTTTTGAAGGAAAACCATGACGTTCAAGGCGCCGGACAGCCTCGCCGAGCAGATTGCTCAACACCTCGCCGAGCGCATCATTCGCGGCGAACTCAAACCCGGAGAGCGCATCCAGGAACAGAAGGTCACGCTGGCCCTCAATGTCAGCCGCGGCTCCGTGCGCGAAGCGCTGCTGATTCTCGAGCGCCGCCACCTGATCGCGATCCTGCCGCGACGGGGTGCGCACGTGACCGAGCTGACCGCCCACAAGGTGCAGAGCCTGTGCACCCTGATGAGCGAACTGTACATCCTGCTCGGCAATGCCGTGGCCCAGCGTTGGCAGGAGCAGGCCGACCTCGCGCCGTTCCTGCAGTTGCAGCAGCGCCTGACCGACAGCTACGAGCGCCAGGACATCCGCACCTTCGTCGAAGACAGCTTCAACGTGATGCGCGCCGCGTACCCGTTCGCCGACAACCCGTACCTGCAGGAAACCGTCGAGAACCTGCAGCCGGCCATGAGCCGCGCCTATTACCTGGCGCTGGAGCGGCGCAAGGCGGAGATGAGCGAGTACCTGGAACTGTTCGCCCGGCTGCTGGCGGCGGTGCTGGCGCGCGACCTGCCGCTGATCCGCTCGGTGCTGGCCAGCTACGCCCAGCGCAGCTGTGACATCGTGCTGTCTGCCCTGGCGGTCGACTAAACGTGCGGCTCAAGTGCATCAAGTTGGCGGGGTTCAAATCCTTCGTCGACCCGACCACGGTGACCTTCCCCAGTAACATGGCGGCAGTGGTCGGCCCCAACGGCTGCGGCAAGTCGAACATCATCGACGCCGTCCGCTGGGTGATGGGCGAGAGCTCGGCGAAGAACCTGCGCGGCGAGTCGATGACCGACGTCATCTTCAACGGCTCCACCAGCCGCAAGCCGGTGAGCCAGGCGAGTATCGAGCTGGTGTTCGACAACTCCGACGGCACGCTGGTCGGCGAGTACGCGGCCTACGCGGAAATCTCCATCCGCCGCAAGGTCACCCGCGACAGCCAGAACAGCTATTTCCTCAACGGCACCAAGTGTCGGCGCAAGGACATCACCGACATCTTCCTCGGCACCGGCCTCGGGCCGCGCAGCTACTCGATCATCGAGCAGGGGATGATCTCCAAGCTGATCGAGGCCAAGCCGGAAGACCTGCGCAACTTCATCGAGGAAGCCGCGGGCATCTCCAAGTACAAGGAGCGTCGGCGCGAAACGGAAAACCGTATCCGCCGCACCCACGAAAACCTGGCGCGCCTGACCGACCTGCGGGAAGAACTCGAGCGCCAGCTCGAACGTCTGCACCGCCAGGCCCAGGCCGCCGAAAAGTACCAGGAATACAAGGCCGAGGAGCGCCAGCTCAAGGCACAACTGTCGGCCTTGCGCTGGCAGGCGTTGAACGACCAGGTCGGCCAGCGTGAGTCGATCATCGGCAACCAGGAAATCAGCTTCGAAGCCCTGGTGGCCGAACAGCGCAACGCCGATGCCAGCATCGAGCGCCTGCGTGACGGTCACCATGAACTGTCGGAGCGCTTCAACCAGGTGCAGGGACGCTTCTATTCGGTCGGTGGCGATATCGCCCGGGTCGAGCAGAGCATCCAGCACGGCCAGCAGCGCTTGCGCCAGTTGCAGGACGACCTGCGCGAGGCCGAGCGTTCGCGGCTGGAAACCGAGTCGCACCTGGGGCATGACCGCACCCTGCTGGCGACCCTCGGCGAAGAGCTGGCGATGCTCGAACCCGAGCAGGAACTGACCAGCGCCGCCGCCGAAGAGGCCGCCGCCGCGCTGGAAGAGTCCGAGACCACCATGCACGCCTGGCAGGAACAGTGGGACGGTTTCAACCTGCGTTCGGCCGAGCCGCGGCGCCAGGCGGAAGTCCAGCAGTCGCGCATCCAGCAACTGGAAGCGAGCATGGAGCGCCTGGGCGAGCGACAGCGACGTCTGGTCGAGGAACGCGCGTTGCTCGCGGCAGACCCGGAAGACGAGGCGATCCTCGAACTCACCGAGCAGTTGGCCGAGAGCGAACAGACCCTGGAAGACCTGCAGGCCAGCGAGGAGGGCCAGGTCGAGCGCCTGGAGCAACTGCGCCAGGACCTGCACAACGCCACCCAGGAACAGCAACAGGCCCAGGGCGACCTGCAACGGCTGGTTGGCCGTCTTGCGTCGCTGGAGGCCTTGCAGCAGGCGGCACTCGATCCCGGTACCGGCACCGCCGAATGGCTGCGTGAACAGCATCTGGCCGAGCGCCCGCGCCTGGCGCAGGGGCTGAAGGTGCAGCCGGGTTGGGAACTGGCGGTGGAAACCGTGCTCGGTGCCGACCTGCAGGCGGTGCTGGTGGACAACTTCGCCGGGCTCGACCTCGGCGCTTTCCAGCAGGGCGACCTGCGTCTGCTCAGCCCGGCGGCGGACGGGATCCGCATTGCCGGCAGCCTGCTGGAAAAGGTCGAGGCCGATATCGACCTGTCACCCTGGCTGGGCCAGGTCAAGCCGGTCGACAGCCTGGAACAGGCCCTGGCCTTGCGTGGGCAACTGGCGGTCGGCGAGAGCCTGATCAGCCGCGACGGTTACTGGGTTGGCCGGCATTTCCTGCGGGTGCGCCGCGCCAGCGAAGCGGAAAGCGGCGTGCTCGCCCGAGGGCAGGAAATCGAGCAATTGCAGCTCGATCGCGAAGGCCTGGAGGAAACCCTGGCGACCCTCGAAACCCGGCTGCAAACCCTGCGCGCTACCCAGCGTCAGCAGGAAACCGGCCGAGAGCACCTGCGCCGGCTGCTGCAGGACGAAGCCCGCCAGCAGGGCGAACTGAAAGCCAAACTGTCCGCCGCCAGGGCCAAGGTCGAGCAGTTGCAACTGCGCCGTACCCGGCTCGATGAGGAAGTGGAAGAGCTGGCCGCGCAGCGCGCCCAGGAACACGAAGAAACCGGCGAGGCCCGCCTGCAGTTGCAGGAAGCCCTCGATGCGATGGCGGTGGATGCCGAGCAGCGTGAGCTGCTGCTGGCCGAGCGTGACAGCCTGCGCGAACGCCTCGACCGGGTGCGCCAGGAAGCCCGCCAGCACAAGGATCACGCGCACCAGTTGGCGGTACGCCTGGGGTCGCTGAAGGCCCAGCACGACTCCACCCGCCAGGCCCTCGAACGCCTGGAGTTGCAATCCGAGCGCCTGACGGAAAAACGCGAGCAGTTGAGCCTGAACCTGGAGGAGGGCGAAGCCCCGCTCGAGGAACTGCGCCTCAAGCTCGAGGAGCTGCTCGACCGGCGCATGAGCGTCGATGTCGAACTCAAGACCGCACAACTCGCCCTGGAAGATGCCGACCGCGAACTGCGCGACGCCGAGAAGCGCCGCAGCCAGGCCGAGCAGCAGGCCCAGCTGATTCGCGGCCAGCTCGAACAGCAACGGATGGAGTGGCAGGCCCTCACGGTACGCCGCAAGGCCCTGCAGGACCAGTTGCTGGAAGACGGCTACGACCTGCACGGGGTGCTCGCCACCCTGGTCGCCGGGGCCAGCGAGAAGGACGCCGAGGAAGAGCTCGAACGCATTGCCGGGCGTATCCAGCGCCTGGGGGCGATCAACCTCGCGGCCATCGATGAATATCGGCAACAATCCGAGCGTAAACGTTATCTGGATGCGCAGGACGCCGACCTGGTCGAAGCCCTGGAGACCCTGGAAAACGTCATCCGCAAGATCGACAGGGAAACCCGCAATCGCTTCAAGGACACCTTCGACCAGATCAACGGTGGCCTGCAAGCTTTGTTTCCAAAAGTGTTCGGCGGTGGCAGCGCCTATCTGGACCTGACTGGCGACGATCTGCTCGATACCGGCGTGACCATCATGGCGCGGCCGCCGGGGAAAAAGAACAGCACCATTCACCTGTTGTCCGGTGGCGAGAAGGCCCTGACCGCCCTGGCCCTGGTGTTCTCCATCTTCAAGTTGAACCCGGCACCGTTCTGTATGCTCGACGAAGTTGACGCACCGCTGGATGACGCTAACGTTGGACGTTATGCCCGGTTGGTCAAGGAAATGTCCGAGTCGGTGCAATTCATCTATATCACCCACAACAAGATCGCCATGGAAATGGCCGATCAATTGATGGGGGTCACGATGCACGAGCCCGGCTGTTCGCGGCTGGTGGCGGTGGATGTCGAGGAGGCCATGGCAATGGTCGACGCTTGAGGCGGCCGGCGAGGGCAACGGATTCAAGGCGCAAGGTGCTTTCCTCATGCCTTGCGGGAACTAGCACCGATCATTGGGGACTTATTAATGCATACCCTGTACGACAGACGGTGTAAAGTTGCCTTTGGTCGTGTTAATTTAATGTCCAATTTTCTTGTGCGTGGGAAAAAATGCCTGTCAGAACATAGAGTTGGCACCACGCTTTAAAGGGTTTTCCGCCCTTTCTTCATAGAACCATTATTTTAGAGGCACGGGATACATGGAAATCGGTCTGCGCGAGTGGCTGATCGTCATCGGCATCATTGTCATCGCCGGTATTCTTTTTGATGGCTGGCGCCGGATGCGCGGTGGCAAGGGCAAGCTCAAGTTTCGTCTGGACCGCAGTTTCTCGAACCTGCCGGACGATGACTCCAATCCCGAACTGCTGGGCCCGGCCCGCGTGCTGGAAACCCACAAGGAACCCGAGCTGGACGAGCATGACCTGCCGTCGGTGAGCATGCCGGCGCGCGAGCCACGGGAAAAACCGTCCAAGCGCGGCAAGCGTGCCAGCGAGCCGACCCAGGGCGACCTGAACCTGAATCTCGATCTCGAAGAACAGGGCCCGAGCTTCAGCAGTCGTGATGACGACTTCGTCGACGACCACAAGCCGACCGCGCGCCAGGACAAGGAGCGTCACGACAAGGAGCAGCCGGCGGCCGAGGAAGTGCTGGTGATCAGCGTGATCAGCCGCGACCCGAACGGCTTCAAGGGGCCGGCCCTGCTGCAGAACATCCTGGAAAGCGGCCTGCGTTTCGGCGAGATGGACATCTTCCACCGCCACGAAAGCATGGCCGGCAACGGCGAAGTGCTGTTCTCCATGGCCAACGCGGTGAAGCCTGGCGTGTTCGACCTCGACGACATCGACCACTTCACCACCCCGGCGGTGAGCTTCTTCCTCGGCCTGCCTGGCCCGCGTTATCCGAAGCAGGCGTTCGACGTGATGGTGGCTGCGGCGCGCAAGCTGTCCCAGGAACTCAATGGCGAACTGAAGGACGACCAGCGCAGCGTGCTGACCGCCCAGACCATCGAGCACTACCGCCAGCGCATCGTCGAGTTCGAACGCCGCGCGCTGACCCAGAAGCGCTGATTGGTTGGACAGGCTTGCCGGCCTTTTCGCGGGCAAGCCCAGATTCTGTAGGAGCCGGGCTTGCCCGTGAAGAGGCCCTCCACCTCACCGCCGAAACCGCACTAACATATTGAGCAGCCCCGGCTGCTCTTTTGCTTTCCGAGAGACCTCCATGACCTCCGCCCAGACCCGTATTCTAGAGCTGCGTGCTGAACTGGATCAGCACAACTATCGCTACCACGTGCTCGACGAACCGAGCATCCCGGACGCCGAATACGATCGCTTGTACCACGAGCTCAAGGCCCTGGAAGCCGAGCACCCGGAACTGGTCACCGCCGACTCGCCGACCCAGCGCGTCGGCAGTGCCGCGCTGACGGCGTTCACCCAGGTCCGCCATGAAATCCCGATGCTGAGCCTGGGTAACGCCTTCGAAGAAGTCGACATGCGCGAATTCGATCGGCGGGTCAGCGAAGGCCTCGACTTGCCGGCCGGCGACCTGTTCGGTGGCGGCGGTGCCGTCGAATACAGCTGCGAACCGAAACTCGATGGCCTGGCAGTCAGCCTGCTCTACCAGGACGGCCTGCTGGTGCGCGGCGCCACCCGGGGCGACGGCACCACCGGCGAAGACATCAGCGTCAACGTGCGCACCGTGCGCAACATTCCCCTCAAGCTGCAGGGCACTGGCTGGCCGGCGACCCTCGAAGTGCGCGGCGAAGTCTTCATGTCCAAGGCCGGCTTCGAACGCCTCAACGCCGCGCAGGCGGAGGCGGGCGGCAAGACCTTCGCCAACCCGCGCAACGCCGCGGCGGGCAGCCTGCGCCAGCTCGACTCGAAGATCACCGCCAGCCGCCCGCTGGAGTTCTGCTGCTATGGCCTGGGCCAGGTGTCGCACGACATCGCCGACAGCCACATCGGCAACCTGCAACAGCTCAAGGCCTGGGGCATGCCCATCAGTCACGAGCTTAAACTGGCCAAGGGCATCGACGAATGCCTGGACTACTACCGCGCCATCGGCGAGCGGCGCAATGCGTTGCCCTATGAAATCGACGGCGTGGTGTTCAAGGTCAACAGCCTGGCCTCCCAGCGCGAGCTGGGCTTCCGTGCCCGCGAACCGCGCTGGGCGATCGCCCACAAATTCCCGGCGATGGAAGAACTCACCGAACTGCTCGACGTCGAATTCCAGGTCGGCCGCACCGGAGCGGTCACCCCGGTGGCCCGGCTGAAACCGGTCAAGGTCGCCGGTGTGACCGTCTCCAACGCTACCCTGCACAACATGGACGAAGTGGCGCGCCTGGGCCTGATGATCGGCGACACCGTGATCATCCGCCGCGCCGGCGACGTCATCCCGCAGGTGGTCCAGGTGGTCACCGAGCGCCGCCCGGAAAACGCCCGCGCCGTGCAGATTCCCGAGAGCTGCCCGGTGTGCGGTTCCCACGTCGAACGCACCCAACTGATCAAGCGCAGCAAGGGCCGCGAAACCATCAGCGAAGGCGCGGTGTACCGCTGCGTCGGTCGCCTGGCCTGCGGCGCGCAACTCAAGCAGGCGATCATCCACTTCGTCTCCCGCCGCGCGATGGACATCGAAGGCCTGGGCGACAAGACCATCGAACAACTGGTGGACGAAAACCTGATCGCCTCGCCGGCCGACCTCTATACCCTCAAGCGCGAAGACATCGTCGACCTCGAAGGCTTCGCCGAACTGTCGACCAGCAACCTGCTGCAAGCCATCGCCGACAGCAAGCAACCGAGCCTGGCGCGCTTCATCTACGCCCTGGGCATTCCCGACGTTGGCGAGGAGACCGCCAAGGTCCTGGCACGCTCCCTGGGTACGCTGGAGCGGGTCATGCAAGCGCTGCCATCGGTGCTGACCTACCTGCCTGACATCGGCCTGGAAGTGGCCCACGAGATCCACAGCTTCTTCGAGGACGAACACAACCGCACGGTGATCGGCCAATTGCTCGAACGCGGCCTGGTGCTGCAGGACCAGGGCGAGCTGGGCGCCGAGTTCGCCGCCAGCACCACCCTCGGTGGGCTCATCGCCAAGCTCGACATCGGCTCGGTAGGACCGACCGCGGCGGAAAAACTGGCGGCCAAGTTCGGCTCGGTCGAAGGCATCATCAAGGCCGACTGGCTGGACCTGCGCCAGGCCCTGAATGAAAAGCCGGCGAAGGCCGTACGGGAATTCTTCGACGTACCGGGCAATGCCGAACGGGCGCTGGCGATCGAGGCGCAACTGCGTGATTTCGGCATGCACTGGCAGAGTGAGAAAAAGACCGTCGAAGGCCTGCCGCTGACCGGCCAGACCTGGGTGCTGACCGGCTCGCTGGAACTGATGAGCCGCGACGTTGCCAAGGACAAGCTGGAAAGCCTGGGTGCCAAGGTCGCCGGTTCTGTCTCGGCCAAGACCCATTGCGTGGTCGCAGGCCCCGGTGCCGGCTCAAAGCTGACCAAGGCCAACGAACTGGGCCTCAAGGTGTTGGACGAGGAAGCGTTTGTCGCCCTCCTGAAAACCCACGGCATCGAAGCCTGAGGTCGCGCCAGGCTTGCTCCCGCCTGGGCACTGCACCGGCCTGTACCGTGGCTTGCATTCACCTGTAGGAGCCGGGCTTGCCCGCGAAGAACGATCACGCCGGCTCCCTGACGGCCCGCAGTGCCCTGTCGATTGATCATTCCCACGCGGAGCGTGGGAATGATCGGCACAGTGCCAGCGTCGTTCGCCGGATTCATGCACGGCGCGAGCACTGGTGGGATTCATCCGCGAATACGCCTTCACAAACACTGCCTGGCTCCCTGTTACCAGCACTCTGCCTGGCTGATTTTTCACTGCCTGTCAGTCAGAAAAATCCTCAAGTGCAGCGGATTTTCCTACCCATTCACGCCAATGCAGAGAAGGGCGCCGCAGAGCCTTCTTCCAGGTGCTAATTGTCGAAAGATCTCTTTAACTTGCGTGAAGTTTCCTAGAAAATCCCAACCCGTTGCGCCTGTTCCGGCTGGGCTCTAGTCTGCGTCTTGTCACCGCAAAATCGGTGATACGGACGTGCAAGTCCGGTTTGGTGGAGCGCAGCACATATCCAGGGTTTTCAGGCATCTCGGTGTCTGGGTCTTGTGTTATGGCGGCTGTACGTGGGAGATCTTCGGGATCTGCCGGGAATGCTCCTTTGCCACCGGTCTTGCACACCCGCGTATAGCTGCCACCTTCTTTCGTGTGCAAGCGAACGGTGGTGGCTCCATTTGGCATTAAGGAGCATCACCATGTTCAAGATCACCCCCAACCCCCCAGCCGAAGACCTGTCATCCCCCGCCGGCCAACGCGCCGTCGACCGAGCCTTCGCCCACTACGAACTTTCCTCCCTGACCAGGCGACGCTCACGACGCGAACCGCCGGCGGCCGAAGACACCCTGGCCCAAATCCACGAAATCCTCCAATCCGCCTCCGCGACCGCCTACGAATGCGCGGATCACCTGCAAGGCACCACCCGCAAACTGGCCCTGGGCGTCGTGCACCTGGTCGACCTGGCCCAGGTCCGCGTCGACGAGCTTCTGGATGCAAAACAGATAGCCACCTGACCTTGGTGCCAGGTTCCAAGGGTGGAGTAGGGCTTGCCGGCCCATTCGCGGGCAAGCCGCGCTCCTACAGCACCGCGTCGTTCACACGCGTTGGCCCGACACCTTTCTGTAGGAGCCGGCGGTGCGGCGACCCGACTTGCCCGCGAATAGGTCCTCAAGTACCGCTGACGACCCTGGAGCCTCCCACATCTCTGCCGCCTGTCCGGGTGCCGATGCTTTCCGGCCTGCCCCAAACAGACAAGTGCTTGACCCCCATCGAATTTTTACAGCACCTGGCGGTTGTAACTTCCCGTTATCCAGGTACAATGGCGCGGCTCGCTGCCAGGCGAGTGTTGTCATGGTGACCCCATCGGTCCCCCCGCAACGATTACCCGTCAACCTGGTCAGGCCCGGAAGGGAGCAGCCACAGCGGGAACATTGTGTGCCGGGGTGTGGCTGGTGGGGTTGCCTCCAGTTCCCTGCATATCTAACTCCCAACGGCTTTCATACCTTGCCACGCTTGTGGTGCGGGTACTGATAGATCTGTGCCGATCTCCCCTTGGTATCTACTGCTGTCTCGCCGTCCGCCGCGACGTGCCACCTATCGCGTTGACGAACACGTCATCTACAAATAACGTACAGTTCAACTCCCCCGAGAGAGCGCTGCGATGAGCCAAGGAGAAAAGGCATGCCAGATCGCCACAACCGGATACGGCTAGATTTATTAGCCTATGGTTATGTAGAGCGCCCCTCAACCAATCCTGATTTGCCTGCATCCCCATGACCCAAGCTGCCCTGGTTAACCCCGATCTCCTTACCTGGTCTCGCCAGCGCGCTGGCCTGTCCACGGAGCAGGTTGCGCAAAAGCTGCCAGTGAAGCGTGAGAGCGTTGAGAAGTGGGAGGCAGGCCAAGCAAAGCCCACCTTTCTGCAGGCCCAGAAGTGGGCAAACGTCGCTCACATTCCATTTGGTTTCCTGTTCCTGCCGCAGCCACCTGTTGAAGAACTGCCGCTACCGGACTTGCGAACGGTGGGAGGCTCGGTGCCCGAACACCCTAGCCTCAACTTGTTGGACACCGTAAAGGATGCAATCCGCAAGCAGGACTGGTATCTCGAGTATCTTCAAGACCAAGAACATGTGCCGCTGCCCTTTGTGGGTCGATTCACCCACCGATCTGCGGTAACCACAGTGGTAGCAGACATGCGCGCAACGCTTGGTGTAAACCCGGACGCATCGCGCCTTGACTATGACAAGTACAGTCGTGCCCTGATCCAGGCCGCAGAGAGGATTGGTATATTGGTTATGCGCAGTGGAATCGCTCTCGGCAACACTCACCGAAAGTTGGAGGTCAGTGAATTTCGAGGCTTTGCCATTAGCAACGCCTATGCCCCTGTGGTGTTCATCAACAGCTCGGATGCCCCATCTGCACGCCTCTTCACTTTGATGCATGAGCTGGCGCACATTTGGACTGGTAGCAGCGGCGTCTCTGATGGAAACAGCTTCACCGGCAGAGAAGAAGAGCGCTTCTGTAACGCGGTAGCCGGGGAGTTCCTGGCTCCGGAAGAGCTGTTTCGAACCGTGTGGAACACAGAGATCGACTGGGAGGACAACCTGGCTCCGCTATCGGCCCGCTTTCACATAAGCAAATTGGCAATAGGCCGGCGAGCGCTTGATCTCGGTTACATCACTGCTCTTCAGTACAGTGCGTACTATCGGCTCGTGCTCAAGGCCTTTCAGGACAAGCAAGACGGTGCTGGAGACTACTACCGTAACGCTACTGCGAAGAACAGCGCGCGTCTGAGCAGGGCAGTAGTGAATGAAGCACTAAGCGGTCGACTTCTGCTGCGCGATGCGGGTTCTCTCCTCGGCGTGCAACCGGCCAAACTAAGGAAACTTGCCGATAAGCTCACGGAATGAAACATTTACTTGACGCAAATACTCTCATCGAAGCCAAGAATCGATACTACGGCATGAGCATCTGCCCAGCTTTCTGGGACTGGTTGCTCCGAGAGCATCAAACACTGGAGCTAGCCAGCATAACCTCCGTCAAGGATGAGCTTTCCAAGGGTAACGACGATCTGGCGACGTGGACTGCCCGTAACTCAGGTTTCTTCCAGGCCATCAGCGACGAGCCTACGCAGGCCGCTTACATTCAGATCGCCACACACGTTGCAGATCAAGCGCCCAAGATGAAAGTAGGTGCCCTGGATGAGTTTCTGGCTGGTGCCGATCCTTGGCTGATTGCCAAAGCTCTATGTACTGGCGCCATTGTAGTTACCCATGAAGTCCTGAACCTGGATGCCAAGCGCAAATTCATCATTCCAAACGTGTGTAAGCATTTTGGTATCTCCTATATGAATACATTTGAGCTGCTGCATAAGCTGGAAGCGCGATTCGTTTTGCCGCGCTAAGTATAGAACCGGTAAGGGTTTGTTTTCATTGTGGCAGGTAGTCAAAATGAATATTTCCCCATTTCAGTCTGTCTCTCTTGCGCTCCTAAGTTATAGTGATGAATTTTGATGCGTGGCTATGTGCATCGAGATGGACAAGGTTGAGGGCGCAGATGAATATTTTATATATAAATTTGGTCGTGAACCTCAGGTTGAGTTGAGGCGGTTAGATAGGGGGACGGAAGCAATACATATTTTAAAATAATGCCCATTGGATACTAGTGGGTCTTGGTCAGAAAGGGTGGCAGTTAAGTTGGTGTTGCTTTGGAGGGCGGGCGAGCTTCCTGAAAAACGCAATGGGCGTCCTGATCTGCGGCAACGCGAAAATGCGCGAAAGCGCGACTAATCTATTTCTCGATCACTTATTCCAGGGCGCGGGCAGGCCCATGTCGTAGCCTCTATGGCTGCTCGACATGAAGGTTACGGCGAGAAAAAAGCAAAGCCCCCGTAACCATGACGAAAGTCTTCCACATGATCAGCACATCGCTATGAGGCAGCCAGCCCGTTGGGAACAGAACGCTCAGCAATCCTGCCAGCGCCAATAGGATGCCAAGCCACTTGCGCCATCGAGGTGGTTTTATCCACCGGTCAACTACGTACGCTATCACGAACATCAACGCGAGCTGCTCTGGGGGGGCGAGCATGGCGGACCTCAACTCTTGATTATCAAGGTGATGGACGAGTGCTGTGGCCCGATACCCCCATGGACCTTGGCGTCCAGGGCTATCAGCACATCACCTGCGTGATAGCGCGGCAGGCGATTGGCTACGAAAGCGGCAGTTCCCACTTGTGCTGGTAGGGCTACCAATGGGTGTGTCATTTTTCCAATTGCGAAGCCGACGGTTCCGGAAATCACGCCGGTTACCGTCCAGCGCTGATCGTTTAGCATATCGCCCTGGTCTCGATTCAAAGGCTTTGAAATGGCGACCGACATGACGCAAGTTAGGTGCCTGGCCTGCATGCGATCGTACAATTCTTTCACTTTCTCGATAATCTGATAGTTGTGCCGCCTCACGGCTGCAAAATGGAGCGTGTTGAGCTGATAGCGGTTGTCCTCCCTGACGGTGAATTCGCTGATGTCGAAGATCACGCCGCGATGAACGACTATCCTGTATGTTCTGTCGATTTGCATTGAAGGCCTCACTTCTCAGTTGCTAAGTAGCAGGACTTGAAAGTTGCCTTGATATGCCCAGATCAGGGCTAGTTATTGTCTTATAGTATTGTAGGGGTTTTCTGAAATAATCTGAGAAAAGGGTGGCAAAAACGATCTAGAGAGAAGTTTGAAAAAATCTTCTTTTTGGTTTCGGTGTGCTTCAATGACCGCTAGAGGTCTGTAACGTTTCTGATCCTTTTCTGGGCTATTAATGCGATTTAGGACGCTATCATCATAAAAGTCAGAAAGCTCTTGTCGGTTGGTCATGTCAAAGAATCGTGGTAATGAGTACAAATATCAGATATTCAGGTCAGAGGCTCGCCAGTCTTCCCAGGCAATGGCATTGGAAAACCCTCTTTGCGTTGCGCGCGGAATTGAAACTGGAGACAGCCGCCGATCATGGCGGCTTTTGCGTTTCCGGGTTTCAAGGTGAGACTATCCCTGCGGTTTCGGCGTAATCCGATTTACGACGGCTACGCCGCCGAGCGTGGGCAAGCTCGCTCGCCACAGTGGGGGGCGCCATCTGGCTGTTTTAACGCCCACTCGCCCAGCGCTTGTAATCCGCTGGCGTCATCCCTGTCAGTTGAATAAAAGCTCGGCGGAACGAGGTTTCCTCACTGTACCCACACTTGAGCGCCACCTGCTTGACGCTGGCCCCCGGCGTTTCCAGCAGCACGCAGGCCGTTTCGATGCGCACGCGGGTGATAAAGGTCTTGGGCGACTCGTTGCTCAGTTCCTTGAGGCGCCGGTGCAGGGTTCTTTCGCTCAGGTTCAGGGCATTGGCCAAGCCTTCGGCAGTTATCCCCGGATGGGCATGGCGGACGATCTGTTCGGCCTGAAGCAGCAGGGGATCGGCCGCGTTGATAAAACCTCGCGGCGCATAGATGGCCTGGGGCAGCGGCAGGCTGTCGGCCACCGAAACATCGGCCGCCAACTTGGCCACCGCCGGGCCGGCCTGGCGACGGATGACATGCAGCGCCAGGTCGACCCAGGATAACGGGCCGCCGGTGGTGATGATGCCATCCTGTTCTTCGACCGCCGTGCCCCACACGGTCCGGGCCTTGGGGAAACGCTGCTTGAAGGCATGGTGCAGCCACCAGGTGGTGGTGCAGCGTCGGCCATCAAGCAGTCCGGCTTCGCCCAACACGAAGGTGCCGGCACAGGCTGCGCCCACCAGCCCACCATTTTCATGCCGTTCCTTGAGCCAGCCCGCCGCCTGGCGAATCGAGTCCGAGAGCGGCGGCAACTTGTCGGCACCCAGCGCCATGCCGGTGACCAGGGCGACATCGCACCGGGCCAAGTCATTGAATGAACCGTCCACCGGAATCAGGCGACCCTGGGGATCGCGCAGCGCCTGGCCATCCGCGCTGACGATGGTGGTCTGGAATTCCATCCGGCCTGGATCCGGCAGGCTTGCCACCGTTCCCTCCGGCGGTGAGCGCAGGGCCTGGTTGGTGATCCAGAACAGATCGGCCAGGCCGGTGATCGCAGACAGCAAACTGCCTTCTACCGCGACAATCGCAATGCGCATGGGAAAGGTGGCTCGGTGAGGTGACAGGTTTGGCGAGTTTTGCATGAAACATGGCTTGTTTGCCATCTGCTGTCGTTGCAAGTGCCTCGATAGACTGGCTCCCATCAACGGATCAAGGCACTGCGTCATGAATGGGTTCATGTGTTCACATCGTTCCACCAGGCTTCAGGTTGGCAATGGGCCTCACTCTTTCAAATGGCTGGGGCGCCTGGCAGCCGCGGTCGGGCTGACGGTGCTCTTCAGCGGCGCGCCGGTCATCGCCGCACCCGCTGCGGGGAGTGTGCGCAATATCGTGCTGGTGCACGGCGCCTTTGCCGATGGCTCCAGTTGGTCGCAGGTTATCTCCCGGCTGCAAGCCAAGGGCTACCACGTTACGGCGGTGCAGAACCCCCTGACTTCATTGGCCGACGATGTCGGCGCCACCGTGCGCGTCCTGCGGCGGCAACAGGGCGACGTGCTGCTGGTGGGGCATTCCTGGGCCGGCGCGGTGATCAGCCAGGCGGGTAATGCCAGCAATGTCAAAGGCCTGGTCTATCTCTCCGCCCTGGCTCCCGACAGCGGCGAATCGGTGGCGGACCTGCTGGAAAAATTCAAGGCGCCGATGGATGGCCTGACGCCGGACAGCGAGGGGCTGATCTGGCTGGAGGATCCGCAGGTGTTCCAGCAAGTGATGGCCGCTGACCTGCCGCTGAATAAGGTGCGGGTGCTGGCCGCGACCCAGCAACCGATCGCCGTCGCCAGCTTTGGTGGCAAGGTCCGGCATGCGGCGTGGCACGACAAGCCGAGCTGGTACCTGAAGACGACAAGCGACCAGGCCCTGCGCCCTGATGTGCAACAAGCCATCGCCCAGCGAATGGGTGCCAGGATCACTTCAGTCGATTCCAGCCACCTGTCGTTGCTTTCCCACCCCGATGCAGTGGCCGGTTTGATCGATCGAGCGGCAAGGGAAGCCGGCCAGTGAGCCGTTTCAGGGAAACCTGGAGAACGGGATAACCCAACCGATGAACGTGAGGTGTGAATGAACATTCTGCATATCGACTCCAGCATCCTGGGCGAGGGCTCCGTGACGCGCGAGCTGTCTGCCGAGCTTGTGGCGCAACTGCGTGCCCGCCATCCCACTGCCAGGGTCACGTACCGCGACCTGGCCGAGCACGAAGTCCGTCACCTGAACGGTGCCATCGCCGCCGGGTTCCGGCAGCCGGGGGCGGCGAGTGGGATGAGGCCACGGTGCGCGAGCACCAGGTTTCCGAAACGCTGGTGACCGAGTTTCTGCACAGCGACCTGCTGGTGATCGGCGCGCCCATGTACAACTTTTCGCTATCGAGCCAGTTGAAGGCCTGGCTGGACCGCATTGCCCAGGTGGGGCGCACGTTCAAGTACACGGAAAACGGTCCGGTTGGCCTGTCGGCCGGCAGGCGGGTGATCGTGGTTTCGGCGCGCGGCGGTTTCTATGCGCAAGGCCCTTTCGCCCACATGGACTTCCAGGAGAACTATCTCAAGGCGTTCTTCGGTTTCCTGGGGATTGGCGATGTGCAGTTTGTTCGTGCCGAAGGGGCGTCGAAAGGCGACCAGGTACGACAGCAGGGGATCACACGGGCCAGGTTGGCCATTGCCGATGTGCTGAGCGGTTTGCCGGTTTCCGCCTGACTCCACACCTTGATGAGGATAGACCCATGCTATTTGCCATTACGCTGAGCTACATTCGTCCGATCGAGCAGGTCAAGGCCCATCTGGAAGCCCACAAGGACTGGCTGGTGCAGTTCATCAAGGCCGGCCGCATCCTGGTGGCCGGGCCACTGCAACAGCAGGGCGGCGGGTTCATCCTCGCGCAGGGAGAGGGTGTTTCCGATATCGAGCGGATGCTGGCCGAGGATCCGTTCGTTGTTTACCAACTGGTGACTTTCGACATTCGCTGCTGCGAGCCGGCGATCCGTTCCAGCAGCTTTCCCGAGCAGTGGGCGCCGGAGGCCAGGGCGGTCTAGGCTGTGTACGAAATTGTTTGAAACGCAGGTTAGGCAAGGCAAAAACCGGCGAGGAAGCGGAGTTTACTGGAGTAAATGAGCATTCCGAGCCGGTTTTTAACGCTGCATAACCAAGTTTCAAGCGATTTCGTACATAGCCTAGATTGCCGCCCGCAACTCCCTCGGCGACAACCCGTAATGCTTGCGAAACCGCACCGCAAAGCGTGACGCCGAGGTATACCCGCTCGCCGCGGCAATCTCGCCAATCGGCCTTGGCGTGGTCTGCAGCCAGTGCAGCGCCATGCCCAGCCGGACGTTTTCCAGGATATTGCTGAAACTGTCGTCCTCGTTCGCCAGTTGGCGCCGCAAGGTCGAGGCCCCCAGGTGCAGGCGTTCGGCGACATCGGCCACCGTCCAGTCCCGTGCCGGAGCGCTCATGACGATCTGCTGCACGCGCTCGCACAGCGGGTCGCGGCGGTCCAGCAGTACCGGGCCGGCCCAGCCGCCCAGGGTCAGCGCCAGCAGCACCGCTTCGGCGTAATGAATGCGCAAGGCCTCCGGCGCGTCGGTGTTGATGGCTTCCAGCAGGCTTTCCCAGGCACCGGTGATGTGCCGGTCCAGTGGTACGCAGAGTTCCTGCGGGCCGACCTGGGCGGGCAGGGCGTTGATCTGCTGGCCGTGGCGGGCGCTGAAGGCGCGTAACAGTTCCGTGGGGAAACTCACCGTGTCGGCGATGTAGTAACCCTGCGTACCGGGAAAGTTGTTGATCGCCAGTTCACGCCCCGCCGGCAGCAGGATCAGGTGCCTGGAGCCTACGCGCATCTGCCGGTCGTCCCAGCTCATCAGCTTTTCTCCCTGGCGAATCCGGCACAGGGTGGTGACGAAGATCGGCACCCGCTGCAGCGCATGGGGCTGGCGGGCCTGGATTACGCTGGTGCCGAGGCGGCTTTCGCGATGCTGGGGGCCGGCAGGTGCGTGCATGGTTACGGGCGTCCGTAGGTGGCGGTGAGGGTGGCCTTGCCCAGGGCGTTGGCGTTGAGCATGTAGCCTACCAGGGCGCCGCTGGACTGTTCGTCGACCGGCAGTCTATCCGTCTTCAGGGCCCACACGGTGAACTGGTAACGGTGCGGTTTATCGCCTGGCGGTGGGCAGGCGCCGCCGAAGCCGGGTTGGCCGTAGTCGGTGCGCCCCTGCACGGCGCCTGCGGGCAACTGGCCGCCCTTGCTGCCGGCGCCGGAAGGCAGTTCATGAGTGGTGGCGGGGAGGTTGACCACGGTCCAGTGCCACCAGCCGCTGCCGGTCGGAGCATCGGGGTCGTAGGCGGTGATGGCGAAGCTTTGGGTGCCCGCCGGGGCATTCTGCCAGGCCAGTTGCGGCGAGGTGTTGCCGCCGGTGCAACCGAAGCCCTGGAAGACTTCGCGGCTGGTCAGTGGCTTGCCGTCGCTGATGTCCTGGCTGCTGACGGTGAAGTCGGCGGCCTGGGCGGCAACGCTCATGGTGAGGGCGGCGAGGAGGAAGGGGATTTTCATGGGCGTCTCGTCTTTGGGTGGAAAGGCGAGTCTATGGGGTGGCGCAAGCCGGTGTTGTGCCGGGGCGCTCGGGTGTTGTGCCGAAACGCTCGGGTAGTGTCAGGGTGAGGGCTTCTGCGGGCAAGCCCGCTCCCACAGCGGGAGGCGGGCTGCCGGAGGGATCATTTGCGTTTGAACAGCTTGCCGAGGAAGCCGGCGATGGCCACCAGGCCCAGGATGATGAACTTCTTGAAGGCCAGCAGGGCTACGCCGATCTTGGCGAACAGGCCGGCCTTGGCGGCGATGCCGCCGGCGACCAGGGCGGCCAGGCCGTACGGCGCCAGCTTGTCGGTCTTGGCGTCGTAGTCGGCGTAGCGATTGCCGTCGGTGAAGTTGGTGAAGGCGAGGATCTTCGGCGTTTCCTGCTTGATGGTCTGCAGGTCGGCCATCGCCGCCACGGCGTTGAGTTCCAGCACGCCCTCGCGACCCAGCACGCGGATGCTGTAGTTCAGGGTGGTCTGGTCGGCGTCGTCGGCCTTCAGCTCGCGGGCCCAGTACATCTTGTGGGTGCCCTGGTCGTAGCTCGGGGGCTCGGCCCAGCCCAGCAGTGTCAGGCCGGCGTAGCCCTGCTTGCGCCGCTCCTTGTTGTCTTCCTCGTCATCGGCCTGCATCTGCTTGAGCAGGTCGGCGTAGTCGATCTTGGCCGCGTCATCGTCGGAAATGTGGCCGTCGTTCTTGTAGCTGATGATCACGCCCCAGCCATTGTCGGCCAGCGGGCTGACGGCGGTCGGGATGATCATGCCGAGGGTCTTGTGGCCTGGCGGGTTGCCCCAGGCTTCGGTCAGCAGCCGCTCGGTGTCGTCCGGCGACAGGTAGTAGAACTCGTTGTTGAGCTGCAGGGTGGCGATGCCGCTGGGCAGGGTGATGTTGCCGTGCTGTTGCTTGAGGGTGGCCAGCCATTGTTCGGCGGTCTGGTGCGGCTGCTCGCTGGCGGTTGGCGCAGGCGCGGGGGTGTTGGCGGCAATGGCGGGCAAAGTGGTCGCGCTGAGCAACACTGCCACCAACAACTGGCGCAGGTGTTTCATCGTAGTCCCTTACATTTTGAATTAATTTGGTCGGGCAGGATAACCGAAAGGACTGGTCAATCGCCAGATTGTCGTATCCACAGCCTACTGCGGCGTGGTCTCCAGGCGCTCCTGCAACAGCCGGGCGAAGGCCTCTCGGGCTGGGTGGCGGGTGGTTTCCTTGTGCCAGATGAAGCTGTTCTGCACCGGTGTCAGTTCGTCGAAACGATAGGTCGCCAGCCCCGTCGATTGCTCGAAGCGGCGCAGGATGCCTTCCGGCACCAGCGATACGCCGGCCCCGGCGTTCACGCAGCCAATGATGGTGCCCCAACTGCCATAGCTGGCGATCGGCGGGTTGCGATCGTGTTCCTGTATCCAGTTCTTCAGCGCAGCGCGATAGGGGCAGCCGCTGGGCCACATGATCAGGGTGCGGCCCAGCAGGTCATGGGCACTGTGGATCGCTGGGCTGCTGGCGGCGCTGATCAGCACCAGGTTCTCGCGGTAGAGCGCAGCGCTGGCGATTTTCGGGTGATGTATGTCGACGGCCACCAGGGCGCCGTCGAGGCGGCGCTGGCGGACGTCCTCCATCAACTGCGTCCAGGTGCCGGTGATCAGCTCCAGGCTGACCTCGGGGTAGGACTGGTGGTACTCGGCGAGCAGCGCCGGCAGGTGCACGGTCGCGCAGGACTCGATGGCGCCAATGCGCAAGGTCCCGCAAGGGCGGGTGTTGGCGTCGACGGCACGCTTGGCTTCGTCCACCAGGTTGAGGATCTTCGCGCAGTACTCCAGGAAAATCTGTCCGGCCGGGCTGATGCTCAGGCCGCGCCCGGCGCGCACGAACAGTTCGGTGCCCAGTTCGGCTTCCAGTTGCTTGATGCGCGTGGTGATGTTGGACGGCACGCAATGCAGCCGTTGCGCGGCGAGGGCGATGCTGCCGGTTTCGGCAACGGCTTTAACCATGCGCATTTGCGCCAGTTCCATGATTCACTCCCGGTGAATTCTCGTCTCAATATTCGTCAATTGTGCTGATCGCCAGGCCGCTCGAGACTGGAGGCATTCCCTAGATCATCTTGGATGTCGTCCTGCCGTGAAAGCCCTGTCTTCGATAAAAGTTTCCCTTGCCACCGCCTCGGTCATTCTCTGCTGGGCCTATTCGCCGACCGGTATCCACATCGGCCTGGAAAACTACAGCCCGGGGCACCTGGCCCTGCTGCGGTTTCTGATCGCCTCGCTGTTCATGGCCGGCGTGGCGCTGGCAAAGGGCATCGCCTTGCCCCGCCTGCGCGATCTGCCGTGGCTGTTCGTGCTGGGTTTTTTCGCGATTTTCCTCCATCACGTCAGCATCAATTATGGCCAGCAATGGGTCACGCCGGGAGCGGGCAGTGTGCTGGCCCAGTCGACGCCGTTGTTCAGTACGCTGATCGCGTATTTCTGGCTCAGGGAGTCGGTGAGCGGCTGGCGCTGGCTGGGCGTGCTTGCCGGGTTCGTCGGGGTATTGGTGGTGATCTGGGGGGATCGCGGGATTGGCACGTTCAATCCCCAGGGGTTTCTGATCGTGCTGGCGGCGCTGTCCTGGAGCATCTATTTCGCCTTGCAGAAACACTACGCCCATCACTACGACGGGCTGACCACGGTGTGCTACATGGTCTGGGCCGGCACGCTGCTGCTGTGCGTCTATCTGCCGGGGCTGGGGCAGGCGGTGACCCAGGCGTCGCTGCGGGTGAATGTCGCGGTGCTGGTGCTGGGGATCTTTCCCAGCGCCCTGGCCTACCTGGCCTGGGCCTATGTGCTGACGCATTCGGCGGTCAGCCGTTCAGCGGTTGCGTTGTACCTGATTCCACCGGTGGCGATCGTGATGGCGGCGCTGGTGTTGGGGGTTGGCGTATCGCCGATGGTGCTGCTGGGTGGGGCGATCGTGCTGGGGAGCGTGCTGGCGTTGCAGTTGGAAGGGCGCAAGGGGGACACGATTCGCGGCGGTTCGGTGCCACGGCAAGCCCGTCCCCACAGGGGCGAGGGTGCCCGTGGGATGGCGTCGGAGGAGCTTGTGCCCCAGGTCCGGCCCCGTGGGGCGGACCTGAAGTGAGGTGATTCAGGGCTTGGACAAGGCGAGATCGACCGCGGCGATCAGTTTTCCCAGGTCCTTTGAGGGGGCTTTGTGAATGACGCCGAACAGGTAGGCACGCTGCTCGTCCTCGTCGCCCATATCCGCGAAAAACACTTTCAGTTTTACCCCCAGCACATCGGCGAACAGAAACAGCGCGTCCACGCTTGGGGTGTAGCTGCCGGTTTCGAAGCGGCTGATGGTTTTGGGGTCAAAACCGGTTCTCTCGCCAAGTTCAGCCTGAGTCAGCCCCGCTACCTTGCGATAGCGTCTAATGGCCATACCCAAACTTGAAATTTCCATCGCTCAATTCCCATTTAGAATCAAGAACTTAACGATAAATCTTTGCATTAGGCAACACCATGATTCATCACCTTCTATTGCATAATGTGATGTAATTCGTAGAATCGGTGGATCGGACAGATTTTTGGTGATCGGGTTTGAAGCGGCCGTTTTGCAAGCCGGGAAATCCTTGTATTTCCCCGGGCGGCATGCCAGGAGCGCCGAACCGAGCCTTCGGGTGTCTATTTTGCGGGTTTCAGCGGTCCATGCTTCGATCTGCTGACAACCTCGGTTTAACTCTAGTTGATCTTCGTCGAAGTTCTGCCGAACAGCGTGCATTGCTCCCTTGTGGGGGCGGGCTCGGCTGTGGTGGCGAACGGGTGCTTGTCTCTGCGGGGGCGGATGCCCGGTCGAGCGGTTCAACCGAATTGCCCAAGTGAACTGACTCATGGACGAGACGTACCGCAAGGTGGTGGATGCAGCAGCGATTTTCTCCGAGACGGACCTGAACGGCCGGATCACCTACGTCAACGAGCCGTTCTGTGCCATTTCCGGCTACAGCCGCGAGGAGCTGCTGGGGCAGAACCACCGGATGCTCAATTCCGGCTTTCACCCGACCGAATTCTTTGACGACATGTGGCGCACCCTGACCCGTGGGCAGGTATGGAAGGGCGAAGTGTGCAACCGCGCCAAGGACGGCTCGCTGTTCTGGCTAGACAGCACCATGGTGCCGCTGCTGGATGATGTGACGGGGCAGGTGCGCAAGTACATGTCGATCCGCTTCGATGTCAGTGAAAAGCAGCGTTTGCTGCAGACCTTGCAGTGGCGCGTAGGCCATGACGTGCTGACCGGCCTGCCCAACCGGGCCTTTCTCTCCGAACTGCTGAACCAGGCCCTGGACTTCGCCCGGCGCGAGCGGATTCCCCTGGCGGTGTGCATGCTCGATCTCGATGGCTTCAAGGCGGTCAACGACAGCTACGGGCACGCCTGCGGCGATGCGTTGCTGGTGGAAGTCGCCGCGCGGTTGCGCGGGATCATGCGCGGCGAGGATGTGGTGGCGCGCCTGGCGGGCGATGAGTTCGTGCTGATCCTGCGCTACGTGCACGACAGCCAGGCGTTGCGCGCCGCCTTGCAGCGGGTGCTGTGGGCGATCTCGGCGCCGTACTCGATTCGCGGGCAGGAACTCCACGTCTATGCCAGCATCGGCGTGACCCTGTTCCCGGAAGATGATGAGGATGCCGACACCCTGCTGCGTCACGCCGACCAGGCCATGTACATGGCCAAGCAGGGCGGGCGCAACCGCTTCCACCTGTTCGATGTGTCGCTGGACCAGGAGATCAGGGCCACCTACCAGACCGTTGAACTGATACGCCAGGCCCTGGCCGCCGATGAACTGCGGCTGGTCTATCAACCCAAGGTCAACCTGCGCACCGGCCAGGTGCTCGGTTTCGAGGCGCTGGTGTGCTGGCAGAATCCGCAACGCGGCCTGCTCGAAGCCCACGAGTTCCTGCCGCTGGTGGCGCAGACGGAGGTGATCGGCGAGATCGGCGAGTGGGTCATCGATGGTGTCCTGGCGCAGATACAGGCCTGGCGGCGGGCGGGCTACCACTGGCCGGTCAGCCTGAACATCGCGGCGCGGCACTTCCAGCGCGCGGATTTCGTGGCGCGGCTGCAGGCATTGCTGGCCCGTTATGCCGAGGTGCCGGCGCAGATGCTGGACCTGGAGATCGTCGAATCGGTGGCCATCGAGAACATCCAGCGGGTGAGCCAGTGCCTGCTGGCGTGCCAGGCGCTGGGGGTGCGCTTTTCCCTGGATGATTTCGGCACCGGCTATTCGTCGCTGAGCCACCTCAAGCGCCTGCCGACCCAGACCATCAAGATCGACCGTTCCTTCGTTCGCGATATTCTCCACGACCAGGATGACCTGGCCCTGACCACGGCGATCATCGGCCTGGCCCGGGCGTTTGGCCGCGAGGTGATTGCCGAGGGGCTGGAAACGGCCGAGCAGGGGCAACTGCTGATCAGCCTGGGGTGCGACGTGGCGCAGGGTGGATTCATTGCCCGACCGATGGCGGCGCAGGCGGTGCCGGGTTGGGTCGCCGGGTTCGTTCCCTCGCCACTGTGGCGTGCAGCGCCCGACATCGTGTAGGCGTTGGCTTGCTGGCGATAACGGCCACGCAATTGACTGGCTGGCCGCCTGCGGCGGATCGCCAGCAGGCATCAGCAGCGGCACGCCTCATATATAGTCGCTTTGCGGGTCGGGCAGCCAGGACAGATTAGAGAACCGCGCTGGATGCAATTTCGCCCCTGCTCCGCTAGCATTAGCGGTCTTCCGCTTTCCAGATGCGACGGTTATCGATGAGTTATCAGGTTCTTGCACGTAAATGGCGTCCGCGCTCGTTCCGCGAAATGGTCGGCCAGACCCATGTGCTCAAGGCGCTGATCAATGCTCTGGACAGCCAGCGGCTGCACCATGCCTATCTGTTCACCGGCACCCGCGGGGTGGGCAAGACCACCATCGCACGGATCATCGCCAAGTGCCTGAACTGCGAGACCGGCATCACTTCCTCGCCCTGCGGGACCTGTTCGGTATGCCGCGAGATCGATGAAGGGCGCTTCGTCGACCTGATCGAGATCGACGCCGCGAGCCGGACCAAGGTCGAGGATACCCGCGAGCTGCTGGATAACGTGCAGTACGCACCGAGCCGCGGGCGCTTCAAGGTCTACCTGATCGACGAAGTGCACATGCTCTCCAGCCACTCGTTCAACGCCTTGCTGAAAACCCTGGAAGAGCCGCCTCCCTACGTCAAGTTCATCCTGGCGACCACCGACCCGCAGAAACTCCCTGCAACGATTTTGTCGCGTTGCCTGCAGTTTTCCCTGAAGAACATGACCCCGGAGCGGGTGGTCGAGCATTTGACCCATGTACTCGGGGTCGAGAACGTGCCGTTCGAAGACGATGCCCTGTGGCTGCTCGGGCGCGCGGCCGACGGTTCGATGCGCGACGCGATGAGCCTGACCGACCAGGCCATCGCCTTCGGTGAAGGTAAGGTCCTGGCCAGTGATGTGCGGGCGATGCTCGGTACGCTGGACCATGGCCAGGTCTACGATGTGCTGCATGCGCTGATCGACGGCGATGCCAAGGCGCTGCTCGAAGCCGTGCGCCACCTGGCCGAGCAGGGGCCGGACTGGAACGGGGTGCTTTCGGAAATCCTCAACGTGCTGCACCGGGTGGCGATTGCCCAGGCGCTGCCCGAGGGTGTCGACAACGGCCATGGCGACCGCGACCGGGTGCTGGCCCTGGCCCAGGCGCTGCCGGCCGAGGACGTACAGTTCTACTACCAGATGGGGCTGATCGGTCGGCGCGACCTGCCGCTGGCACCGGATCCGCGTGGTGGCTTCGAGATGGTCCTGCTGCGGATGCTCGCCTTCCGCCCGGCCGACAGCGCTGCGGCGCCCAGGCAGCCACTAAAGCCAGTGGGGATCAGCCAGGCCACAGTTGATTCCGCGAGCAAGGTGGCTGGGCCGGCCACTGCCGCGCCGGCGGCCGTTGCTCCCGTGGTCGAGGCGCCTGCCGCGCCAGTTGCCCCCTCGGCTCCGCCAGCACCGGCCCCGGCTGCGGTGGTCGAGGCTGTACCCGAGCCCGAGCCGATTGCCTGCGAGCCGGAGCCCGAGCCCGTTGCTGCGGCCGTCGAGGAAATCGACCTGCCGTGGAATGAGCCTGCCCAGGCTGCGCCACAGCCGCAGGCACCCGAGCCCGAGCCGGTCGAAGAGCCGGTGCCGGAGGTCGTTGCCGAACAACCGGAAGCGCCGCATGCGCAGCCAACGGCTCCGGAATGGGCGGCCGCGCCGATCCCCGAGTCGATTCCAGCGCCGATGAGCAGCAGCGCGGCGGGCCCCGATCGCGACGATGAGCCGCCGCTGGACGAAGACTACATCGAGCCGGACATGGATTCGGCCTACAGCTACCTGGATGAGTTGGCGACCGAACACGCCGCCGAGCTGGAGCCGCAGCCCGAGCCCGAACCGCTGCCCGCGGCGCAACCGGCAACCGGCCTGGCCCTGGAGTGGCTGCAGCTGTTCCCGAAACTGCCGATTTCCGGCATGACCGGCAGCATCGCCGCCAACTGCACGCTGATCGCGGTCGACGGTGACGACTGGCTGTTGCACCTGGACCCGGCCCACAGCGCCCTGTTCAACCCGACGCAGCAACGGCGCCTCAATGAAGCGCTGAACCAGTATCACGGGCGCACGCTGAAACTGAGCATCGAGCTGGTCAAGCCCGAGCAGGAAACCCCGGCCCAGGCGGCCGCGCGTCGTCGGCACGAGCGACAGAACGAGGCCATCGCCTCGATTCATGCCGATCCGTTCATCCAGCAAATGATGCAACAGTTCGGCGCGGTGGTCCGTGACGATACTATTGAACCTGTCGATGCCCTGGTGACCCAGGGCTAATAACTGAAAGGTGCGAGGCAACCGCCTCGCACCGCTTGTCCAAGCAACTTTGAGGTGATTCCCATGATGAAGGGTGGCATGGCCGGCCTGATGAAGCAGGCGCAGCAGATGCAGGAAAAAATGGCCAAGATGCAGGAAGAGCTGGCCAACGCCGAAGTCACCGGCAAGGCCGGCGGCGACATGGTCAGCGTGGTCATGACCGGCCGTCATGACGTCAAGCGCGTGAGCATCGACCCGAGCCTGCTCGAAGGCGTCAGCGATGACGACCGTGAAGTACTGGAGGATCTGTTTGCCGCCGCAGTCAACGATGCCGTGCGCAAGATCGAAGCCAACAGCGCCGACAAGATGTCCGGCATGACCGCTGGCATGCAACTGCCACCGGGCTTCAAGCTGCCATTCTAAGGCCGCTTGCTGTTGAACGATGCCAGGCTTGACGCCTGGCATCGTCGTTTCCGGGGCTCGCGGCCGGCGTATTTGACGCTGGCCGGAGCCGCGGGTATAAACCGCCTCTCGCAGTTTTGTCGGACCTATCGCCCATGAGCTTCAGCCCCCTGATTCGCCAACTGATCGACGCTTTCCGGGTTCTGCCCGGTGTCGGCCAGAAAACCGCCCAGCGCATGGCCCTGCAACTGCTCGAGCGTGATCGCAGCGGCGGTGCGCGCCTGGCCCAGGCGTTGGCCCAGGCCATGGACGGGGTCGGGCACTGCCGTCAGTGCCGCACCCTGACCGAGGACGACCTGTGCCCGCAGTGCGCCGACCCTCGGCGTGACGACAGCCTGCTGTGCGTGGTCGAAGGGCCGATGGATGTCTATGCGGTGGAGCAGACCGGCTATCGCGGTCGCTACTTCGTGCTCAAGGGCCACCTGTCGCCGCTCGACGGCCTCGGTCCGGAGGCTATCGGTATTCCGCAACTGCTGGCGCGGATCGAAGAGCAGGGCAGTTTCACCGAGGTCATCCTCGCCACCAACCCGACGGTCGAGGGCGAGGCTACGGCGCACTACATTGCCCAGTTGCTGACCAACAAGGGGCTGGTCACCTCGCGTATCGCCCATGGCGTGCCGCTGGGCGGCGAGCTGGAGTTGGTGGACGGCGGCACCCTGGCACATTCGTTCGCCGGTCGTAAACCGATCACCTTGTAAGGGCAGCGGCCGTCCCGATGTGGGGCGACACGCCTGGTGTTGCTGTCGGCTTCAGGACGTCAGCAACAGCATGATCTGGTCCAGGCGGGTATTGGCCACCCAAGCCACCAGCGTGCCCAGGAGGGTCGCACCGCCAGCCATGTAGGCCAGACGGGCACGGATGGATCTTACATCGCTGCGCACTTCGCCAAGGTCACGGTGGATGTATTCGAAGCGGGTTTCCAGTTCGGTGATTCGCGGTTCCATGGTGCTGCCTCCAGAGGGGTCGTTCTGCTTGGCCAGGCTGCCGGGACCGGCGGATGGCTGCACGGGATCGTGGTTGTCCGGCCACCGGTAGGCCGGTTGCAGGTGCGGTGTGACATAGCGCTTGAGCTCGACTTCCATGTGATTTTTCGTCCTCGAAGGTCCAGGCTCCGGGCGCCATCGCCCGGATAAAAGACACTTCAAAAACTCGCTCTATTTGGCTGGCGGGTCAATTGAGGCGATTCCCTGATATCTATCGGAAAAGTCGCCAGGGTGGCAGTGGCTTGCCTGGTCAGGCATAGGGGCTGTCCCAGTAGCGCTTGTACATGCCCAGGCTTTTCTTCAGGCCCTTGGGCAGGTAGCGCTCCTGCTGGCTGAGTTTGTAGGCGAACAGCTTCACCGCATTGCGCAGCAGCGAGCCAGGCCAGGCCGCCAGGCGCCTGGGGCCGAGGAATTTCAGCTCGGACAGCACATAGCGCAAGCCTTCGCCGCCCGCGCCGCCGAATGCCTGGCGAATCCACGGTTCGCGGGCATGGAACACGCCGATATCGAAGTAGCGGCGAAACTCTTCCCAGAGGGTGTAGTTGTGCGAATGCCGGCAGCAGGCGCTGCCCTCGTAGGCGACTTTCCAGCCGGCCAGCAGCATCTTCGCGGCTACGTACATGTCTTCGGACAGAATCACGTGCTGCGGGAAACCGCCGACCTGCACCAGTGCCTGGCGCCGGTAGGCACAGAAGGAGTTGGAAGCGAACGCGGTCTTGATGCCCAGGCGTGGCGCGTCCTCCAGGCTCTTGACCTGGGAGGTGGGCGGGTAGTTGAACAGCCGCGCGTGCTCGGCCAGCGGGCTGGCGTCCAGGTGTGCCAGTTGCCGGCCGCAGACCGCACCGATGCGTTCATCGGTGAACGGCCAGGCGATGTTGGCCAGTGCTTCGGGATCTTCCAGGTAGGCATCCTGGGTCATGAACACGTAGACGTCGTACTCCGGGTAGCGCTCGACCATCATCTGCCGGGTGCCGCCGTGGTTGAAGTCCCTGCTGTCGATGCGCAGGACATTGGGGCAGCGGGACTCGGCCAGCTCGAAGGTGCCGTCGCTGGAGCTGGAGTCCACGATCAGGGTATCGAACACCGCCGTCTGGCGGTCGAGGGAGTCGAGCAGGCGTTCCAGGTCCCGACGGCCGTTATAGGTCGGGATCACACAGGCCACTTTGGGAGTCGACATGGTTCAGCCTCCAGGAATTGCCGCCGGCCGCCAGGGACGCAACCAGCAGGCCAGGGCGATCAGCAGCGCCAGGCTGTAGAGGGTGCTCAGGCCCAGTTGCAGCCAGGTCCCCGAGAGAGGGTGCAGCACCAGGGCGGCGCTGATCATCACGCCGAGCCCCAGCAGCCAGTGGCTGCGCCAGGGCACTTCGGCCAGCAGTTGCTGGCGGCGCATCAGCAGCAGGCCGGTGAGGATCACGCCGCAGACGGCCGCCAGGGCGATTCCGACCAGACCGAAGACATACGGCAGCACTGCCAGCAGCAGGGCGTTGAGCAGGCTGCCGGCCAGTTCGCAGTTGAGCGGCATGCGCGTATCGCCGGCGGCATAGGCGTAGCGGGCGAGCAGGGCGTTCCAGGCGCCGAACATCAGCGGTACGGCGAACCACGCCAGCAGTTCCGGCAGCGGGCTGTCGGCGGCCTGGTTGGGCAGCAGCAGGCTGACCAGCGCGGCGGCGGCGCCGATCAACCCGGCCACGGCCGGCAGGGTCAGCAGGGTGGCACTGGCCAGGCCCTTGCGCAGCAACGACAGACGCTCGCTGCCGGCGCTGCCGCTCATCAGTCCGAGCAGTACCTGGTTCAGGCTCATCAGGGCGATCAGCGGCAGGTTGATCAGCTTGCGCGCCAGGTTGATCCAGGTGACCGCGCCTTCACCCAGCAGCGAGGCGACCATCCGTTCCAGCAGGGCCAGGCCCTGGCTCGCCAGGTTGCTGCTCAGCAGCGGGCCGATCTGCTTGAGCAACTCGCGGCCGGCACCGGGCGCGTGTGCCGCCTGCCAGGGTTTCCAGCCGCTGCGCAACAACGACGGCAGCAGCACCGTCGGCATCAGCAGGCTGCCCAGCACGCAGGCGCCGGCCAGGCCGGTCGGCGTCGCCGCATGGCGCAGAATGGCCAGGTACAGCACCGGCGGCAGGTTGAACAGCAGCGAGCCGAGCCCGGCCAGGACGAAGCGCGAACGCGCCTGCAAGGGCACGCAGAACAGCCCATGGAGGATGAAGCCCGGCGCGCACCAGGCCAGCCAGTGCAGGCTGCCGCTGGCCAGTTGATAGCCCTGGCTGTCGAGGCCGGGGCCGATCAGTCGGACCCACAGCGGCGCGCCGATGCTGAGTACGCCGCCCACCAGCACGCCGCCCAGCAGCAGGCGCGGCGCCAGCGCCCCGAGCCAGTTGGCCTGGTCGCCAACCGAGCGTTGCTGGTACAGCGGCAGTGCCGCCGCGCTGAGCAGGCCGGCGGCCAGTGCCATGCGCAGGGCTTCCGGCAGGAACAGCGCGACGAGGAAACTGTCGCTGCGCCCACCGGCGCCCCAGGCCGCCACCAGCAGCCACTCGCGGGCGAAACCGGCGGCCAGGCCGGTGAGGGTCGCCAGGGTCAGCCAGAGGGTCGATCCGAACATCGGCGTGGCTCAGTGGAACAAAGTGAACAGGCCTTTGCCGCCCACCTTGTAGTTGAGGCCACGGCAACGTTCGCCCTTGATCGCCGCATCCGGGCCGCCGACGATGGCGTAGGCCGGAATCGGCTTGGACACCACGCACTGGCCGCCGACCACCGCGCCCTCGCCGATGTCGGCACCGAAGGACAGCAGCGCACGGCTGGCGATCCAGGCGTAGTCGCGGATATACACCGGCCCACCGACCGCCCAGAATTCCGGCGCGTGGACATCATGCCCGCCGGCGATGATCAGTACGTGGGAAGCAATGGTCACGTGGTCGCCTATGATCAGTCCGCCGCGGGCATCCAGCTGGCAGTGCCAGCCGACCGTGCTGTCGTTGCCGATGCGCAGGCTGTCGACACCCAGCACCTCGGTGTTGCGCCAGACCGTCGAGCCCTTGCCGATTTTCGCCCCGCCCAGACGCAGCCAGAGCAGGCGCAGGGTGTGGCTGGGGATCTTGCAGATGAGGATGTTGTAGGCCAGTTCCCACCAGCGCAGCATGCGGTCGCGCAGGGTCGGCCAGTTGATGCCGTAGAGCGGGATCAGCGCGCCCTTGATTTCGCGCCCGAGCAGGGCATAGAAACGCCGGGCCAGCGGGTTTTCGATACGTGGTTCGATGTTCAGGTAGCTGATGAAGCACAGCACGTTGCCCTTGAGCGGTTGTTCGAAGCAGACATCGTTTTCCAGCATCCACTCATAGGCGGCTTGCAGTTCCTCCAGGCTGACGGCCATCTTCTCTGCGTATTCGGGCAGGGCCTCTCGCAGGTTCTGCGAGTGCAACATACGGTGTTTCATGGGTGGGCTCCAGAAAGGCTCGAGGCCTTGGGCTTGAGGCGTCGGGCTTCGTGCAGGTTCAGGCCCAGCAGCAGCCAGAACAGGGCGATCAGTACCTGGGTGAAGCTGAAATAGTGGTCGAAGATACCACTGAGCAGGGCGGCCACCAGGCCGGCGGTGCTACCGAGCCAGAGGGCATTGTCCGCAGTCAGGCGGATGGTCTCCTGGTGGGGGCGGGTTTCCCGCCACCAGCTCCAGATGACCGTGACGAACAGCAGCATGCCGGGAATGCCGAGCTTGTAGATGAAGTTCAGCCACAGGTTGGATATCCCCCAGAGGCCGGTACCGGGCACTGGGGGCTCGGTCTTGAAGCCGATACCGAAGGGGAACATCGCCATGGCCTGCGGGAAGTGCGCGTACTCGTCGAAGCGCACGCTGGTACTGGCATCGTTGGTGGAGAAGAGGGTCAGCAGGCGATCCTGCAGCGGCGGATAGAACATCAGCAGGAGGGCGCCGAAGGCCACGCCGCCCATCAGCAGGCGACCGGTGTAGGGCACGCGCTTGCGCGCCAGCCAGATCAGCACCACGATCAGGCTCAGCAGCGCGCCGCGCGAGCCGCTCAGCAGCAGGGCCACCGCGCCCAGGCCGGCGACGGCGAAGCCCAGCGCCCGTGGCCAGCCCTGCCGGGTCAGGCCGAAGCAGAAGGCCACTGGCAGCAGCAGGGCCATGGCGCCGCCCGTGACGTTGGGGTGCATCCATGGCGAGCCCATGCGATTGGACATCGCGCTGAGGCTGTCGCCCAGCACCGCGATACCGCCATAACCGAGCCTTTCCAGGATCGGCGTCATGCTGGTGGCGGTACCGTTCTTGAGGAACACCGGGATCGACAGCAAGAGCATCATCAGGGTGCCCAGCAGCAGGCCGGTCACCACCTGTTCGCGGGCCTTCGGCGTATTCAGCAGGCGTGGCACCAGGAACAGCACCGAGAGGTTGAGCAACCAGCGGATCCAGTTCACCGGGCCGTTGCCTTCGGCGTTCACCGTCAGTTGGCCGACGACGAAGGGAAAGGCGCTGAACAGCATCAACGCCACCAGCAGGCGCTCGGTACGCAGCAACGGCGGCTTGTCCGGCAGGTTGTTGAACATGGCCTGCACCAGCACACTGCCCCAGACCAGCAGGATCAGCGCCTCGGACACCGTGGTGCGGATGCCGATCTGCACCGTCGAGTAGGGCAGGAAGGTGGCGAGTACGCTGAACAGCAACAGGCCCCACAGCGGGTGGCGGATGATCGTCACGATCCCGGCGATACCGACCAGCACTATCAGCACCTTGAAGGCCGGCAGCAGCCAGACCAGCACACCGAAGACCAGGCTGAACAGCAGTGCTATGGGCATCGCGATCGGCATTATTGCAGCTCTCCGAGCAATTGGTTGAAGCGTTCCCGGTAGGCGGCTGTGGCGTAACGGGCGGCCCATTCGCGCAAGGCGCCGGGATCTTCGGCCGGGGCATCGGCCAGGCTCAGCATCAGGGCGGTCAGTGCCGGACTGTCGGTGGGCGAGAAGCGCGGGCTGTGCGGCGGGGTGATTTCATCCAGCGACGAACCGCTGGCGACCGCGACCGGCGTGCCGACGCTCAGCGCCTCGACCACCGGCAGGCCGAACCCTTCGGCGTAGGAGGGTTGCCACAACCGCTGGGCCTGGCGGTACACCGCGTGCAACTGGGCATCGCTGATACCGCTGAGGTAGTGCAGCCCCGGCAGGTGCCGCAGCGGCGAGGGCAGGTGCTCGGGGTCGCCGATCAGCACCAGTTCCGGGACCTGGTCCGATTGCTGGCGGGCGGTCTGCCAGGCACTGACGAACCAGGGGATGTTCTTGCGCGGCTCGCGGGTCCCGACTGCCAGCCAGTAGCGCTCCGGCAACTGCAGGTCGGTGATGTCGGCCGGCTCGCCGCTGAAACCATCGACCAGGTTGGGCAGGACCCGGATCTTGTCACGGGCCTGCGGGAACAGTTTGACCAGTTCGTCGGCGGTGTACTGCGAGGGTGTCCAGATCCGGTCGGCGACCTTCACCGAGTGACCGATCGACAGCCGGTCGGTGGCGCGATAGATCCGTCTCTTGATCTGCGAGCCGTGGCTGTTCTGCAGCGTCAGCTGGAACAGGTCGTGCAGTTGCAGCACATAGCGCATGCCGGCCGGCTTGCGGCCCAGGGGCAGGCCCATGTTGAAGTTGCAGATATAGACTTCCACCCCGGCCTCGCGCAGGGCTCCGGGGAGGAAGCCGGCTTCGAACTTCAGGCGCAGGGGCAGCCGGTGAATGCCTTGCAGCGGCGCCTCCCAGCGTGGGCAATGAACGCGGCGGCGCAACGGATGATCATAGGGCGCCACACCGAACAGTTGCAGTTGCACCGCGGGGTTGGCCCGCAGGGCTTCTTCCAGTGCCAGGTTCTGACGGCCGATGCCGGTTTGGGTGTAGCCCGCCGTCGGGCGGTAATCCAGGCCTATGCGCATACGGACACTTCTTCTTTCTTGAGCTGTGGGAGTCGGGTGTAGACCGCTTCGAGCTGTGCGGCGGCCACGGCCCAGTCGTGTTCGGCCCTGACGTAGGCCCGGCCGGCGTCGGCGATCTGTTGCAGGCGCGCCGGGTCGGCCAGGGCGTCGGCGAGTATCCGGGCCAGCACTTGCGGGTCCTCGCTGCCCAGGTAGTGGCGGCCGTTCTCGACCTTCAGGCCCGAGCTGCCCTGGTCGGTGGTGACCACTGGCAGGCCGGCGGCCATGGCTTCCAGCACCTTGAGCTTGGAGCCGCCACCCTGGCGCAACGGGGCGAAGAACACCGAGGCGCGGCTTTGCAGGGTGCGCAGGTCGGGCACGAAGCCCTGCCACTCGATGCGTGGGTCGTTCCAGCGCTGGCGCCAGGCGTCCGGCAGGCCGTAGCCGGCAATGGCGAAGCGTACCTGCGGATTGAGCTTCCAGAGTGCCGGGAGGATTTCCTCCAGGGCCCACTCCACCGCATCCAGGTTCGGGCTGTATTCGTAGTTGCCGATGAACAGCAGGCGCTGGGCCGCAAGGTCAGGGGTCACGCCGGCGTAATGGCCGGTGTCGACGCCGTTGACCACCACGGCCACCGGCTTGCCGGTCTGTCCGTGCAGAACATCGGCATCGGCGTGGGTCACCGCGACCAGCTCGGTGGCCTGGCCGAACACCCGGGCCTCCCAGCGTCGGTAGCGCCACTGATCGTACAGGGTGAAGGGTTTCAGCCAGCCGGGCAGCCGGTCGTAGCTGGCCGCACCGAGGGCCGACTCGACATTGTGCTCGGTGAGGATGAAGTCGCGCCCGCTGTCGATCAGTGGTTGCTCGAACGGCTGGAAACTGTAGCTGTGCTCGATCTGGATCACGTCCCAGTGTTCCTCCAGCAACTGGCGGAACTGCTGCTGCAACTGCGGCGCCGAGCCGTTGACGGCGGCCAGCATCGGGTAGGGCGCGAGCAGCGCGGTGAGCAGTGTGCGCAGGCTGCGCAGCGGCCGCCGCGGCACCACGATCAGTCGTTCCAGATGCGGCAGCAGGGTTTGGCGGGTGGCCTCGTCGAGCGCGCTCTTGGACTGCACCAGCAGGGTGATCCGGTGCCCACGGGCGGCCAGGCTGCGCAGCAGGTGGAATTGTCGGGTCTTGCCGCCGCTGGTGGTGGGCCAGGGCAGGTAGGGCAGAGTCCAGAGTATCTTCATGGCGACCACACCAACAGTTGCAGGCTGGTTTTCAGCGGTACGGTGACGGCCTGGCCGTCGCTCAGGTCGGTACGGCTGCCGGCCAGTGGATCGTACAGGGCTGCCTGGGTGACCCCGGGCAACTGCAGGCTGCTGCCGCTGGCGCTCCAGAACATCCACACGCGCGCTCCGTCGTTGCGGGTCCAGGTGACGCTGAACAGGTCGTCGGGGCATTGCGCAGGTTGGGCGTGTCGGCCGGTTGCAGTTTCGGGCCGGTCACTTCGAGGAAGTTCTTCAGCGCGGTATAGACCGGCTTGGGTTCGCCGTCGAGGTCCACCAGGCCGTAGAACTGATCCCGCGGGGTGGCCCGGGCGTCGAGGTCGCTGAGGTTGAACAGGAAGATCCGCTGGTAGTCCATCGCGCTCATCAGGGCCAGGCGACGCAGGGTGTAGTCCTGCTGGCCGGAGATGCCGATCAGCGCCTGCATTTCCCTGGGCCCGGCATAGCTCGACCAGCCCCATTCGGTGGCCCATACCTGCGATACCCCGGCGCCGTGCAGCGACTTGTTGAGGCTGTTGCCCTTGGTCAGGAAGTCCCTGGCCGTGGCGCTGTCGCCCTCGGGCAGCTCGGAATAGGGGTGATAGGCGGCGATGAGGTTCTGGCTGGCCAGCCCCTGGCTGACCAGGTTGTCGAGCATCAGCCCCGGGGTGCTGTGCATCTGGCTGTAGTAGGCCAGGCCGGCGGTGGCCACCGGCTTGCCCGGGACCTTCGCGCGGATCGCCCTGGCGGTGGTGGTCAGCAGTTGGTAGTAGGCGGTGGGGTCCTCCTTGGGCAGCCAGATGATGTTCGGCTCGTTCCATACCTGCCAGGTGTTCACCTGGGGATAGCGTTCGGCCAGGGTCGCCATGCGATCGGCGAACAGGTTGAAGTCCCTGGGCGGGTACTGGTCGGTGTTGCTGGCGCCGGCCGGTGCGCTGCTGGCAAAGGCCGGCGAGCCCACCAGGTAGGCGAGGATATTGTAGTTGTGCGCCTGCATCTGCTTCATCGCCGCATCGAGGGCGGCGATGTCATAGACCCCTTGCTGCGGCTCGATCATCGGCCAGTGGATGGTCAGGCGCACCCAGTTCAGGCCCAGCTCGTCGAGCCGGCTCATCTGCTTCTGGTAGATATCCGGCTCGAAATACTGGAACTGCACATTGACCCCGAGGAAGTCCTTCCACTCGATTGCCCGCGGCGCCTTGAGCAGCACCTGGGAGGAGGACTGGGCATCGGTGTCGCGCCACTGCAGGCTGCTGAGGACGCCGGCCAGAGCGACCAGCAACGGCACCCAGAGAATCGGTTTACGCCACATTTTCATGCCCTCGACAGGCCTGCTCGAATACCTGCAGGAAACGGTTGGCGGTCTGGCTCCAGACCCGCTGGTTGCCGATCATGCTGGCGTGTTCGGCCCAGCGGATCGCCAGTTCCGGGCTGGCGCACAGGTGACTGATCTCGGCCGCCAGGGCGGTGACGTTGCCCTGGGGAAAGATCACGCCGTTGCCCTGGGCGACTTCCTCGGCGAACGAGCGGGCGTCGGAGGTGATCGCGCCGCGCCCGCAGGCGGCGGCCCAGGACAAGGCGCCGCTGGTGCCACGCAGTTGGCCGAGCAGCTTGAGCTTGCTCGACTCGCGATAGGGCAGCACCATCACGTGGTGGGCCTGGATCACCTGGGGGATGTCCGCGGCCGGCAGGTCGAGCTGCCAGTCGATGCTGTCCTGCAGGCCGAGGCGCCGGATGTGCTGGCGCAGTTGATCGAGGTAGCTGCCGGACGGGCCGAAGGCCATTTCCGGTTCGCTGCCGCCGGCCAGGGTCAGGCGCAGCCTGCTGCGCAGTTCGGGTTGCTGGGTGAGGGTGATCGCCAGGGCGTCGAGCAGGTCCTCGATGCCCTTGCCGCGGTAGATGAAGCCGAAATACAGCAGTTTCAGCGGCTCCAGCGGTGGCAGCGGCGCGGGTTCGATGGCCAGATTGCCGTGGGGGATCACCGCCATCTGCTCGCCGCGCAGGCCCATGCGCTGGCGCAGGCATTGGCTGCCTGATCGGGTCAGGGTGATCAGCCGGGTCAGGCTGCGGGCCAGTTGCCGTTCCTCGCGCAGGCACAGCGGGTCGGCCAGCACCGTGGCCACCTGCGGCAGGGGCGAGGGCAGGCGGCTGGCCAGTGACAGCGGCCAGGGCAGGCGTTCGCGCCGCCAGACCAGGCGTTCCGGGTCGTGGATGGTGGCCGTCAGTGGCAACCGCGCAAAGCGTGCACGCAAGGCCTTCAGGGCACTGAACTCGGCGAGCCGGCCGCCACCGATTTCCGCGTGCACCAGGTCGATGCCCTGCCAGTCGTGGTCGGCCACCGCCCGGACCGCCCGCTGCGGGTCGTTGCCCAGCCCGGCCAGCGGTGTGCTGACGCGCACGCCCTGGCTCTCCAGGGCCGTCTTCAGGTGGCCGGCATAGTCGGCGATGCCGTTCTGTTCCGGCGGCAGGGGCGCGAGCAGAGCGATATGCATCAGGCGTGACTCCGCAACCGTGCCAAGGTATTGAGGACCCGCTCCGGAATCTCGAAGCGGCGCCGGTTAAGGATGATGCCGTCGACCCGCTTGAAGGCAGTGTTGAGGGTCGTCAGGGCATTTTCCAGAATCGGCACGGTGGTGGTTTCCGCTTCGATGATCAGGGTGATCAGGTCGGCCTGGCGCAGGATCACGAAGGCTTCCTGGTTGGAGAAGAACGCGCCGGCATTGAGCAGCAGGATCTCCCCCGGTTGCGCCGGGCCATCGCCTTCGACCCGTACGTTGTGGCCGCGCTGGCGCAGCAGTTCGCCAAGGTGCTCGATGACGAAGGTGACCCCTTCGCCGTGGCGGGCCGAGGTCAGGCCGATGCTCAGGCCGTGCTCGGCGACCCGTTCCAGCGGCAGCACGCCGTAGAGCCGGTACATGCTCGCGGTGAAGGCGGTACGCCGCTGCGGATTGTCGTCGCTGATGTCCTGCAGGCTGGTCCAGACCTTGACCCCGAAGCGCGACTCGATCTTGTCGCCGTCGTGGATACGCTGGTCCAGCAGGTAGAAGAAATACAGCGCCAGCAGGCCGACGGCCAGGCTCAGGGGAATTGCCAGCAGGATCATGCTCAGGCTCTTGGGGAAAACCCGGGCTTCGTTGAGGGTGGCCTGTTCGATCACCGCGATGTTGCTGATCCGGCTCTTGTCCAGTTCGCGGTCGATGCGGGCTTTCTCGGTGCTCTCGCTGTACAGCGCGAAGCTCTTCTCGGCGGCATCGAGTTCGCGTTGCAGGCGCGACATCTCCGGTTCGAGCGCCAGGGCCTGGCGGCGGTCCTGTTCCAGTTGTTCAAGCTGGGTCTTCTGCTGCGCGGCCTGGGTCTGCAGGCGGCTGAGGCTGGCCTGCTGGTCGGCGAAACTGTTCTGCAGGCGGGTGTAGACCGGGTTCGGGGCCAGGTTGTCGGAGCGCTGGACCACCGCATTCTGCGCCTTGAGCAGCTTCTCCAGGTTGGCGATGGCGGTGTCCATGGCCTTCACCGGTGGCGCGCCTTCCTTGAAGGTGCGCAGCATTTCCTGACGCTCGATCTGCTTGGAGTTGATCCGTTGCTGCAGGTCCTGGCGGTCGGGGTTGATACTCATCTGCCGACCGATGCTGATTTCTTTCTTCATGCTGTTGAGCTGCGCCTGGATCCGCTCCAGGCCGCTGCGGGTCGAGGCCACGGCACGGGTGGTGTTCAGGTGTTCGCCGCGCAGGTTGTTGAGATTGCGTGAGATATCGTTCAGGCGCTCGGAGATGCTCACCGCCCCCAGTTCGTTGAGGTGGGCCTCGATCTTTTTCTTGTAGTCGAGAATCCGCGCCTGGGTCGCCTTGCTTTCACTTTCATAGAAGGTATAGAGGCTCTTGCGTCCGAGGCTGCGGGTACGTTCCTGCTCGTACTGCTCGATCCAGCTCTGGACGATGGTCTGTGCCACCGCCGGGTTGTTCCAGGTGAAGCTGATTTCCATGACCGAAGAGCCGGGGGCGTGGGTCACGCTGAAGTTCTTCAGCAACTGGTCGGCCAGGCGTTCGACCGGGGTCTGCTTCTCCACCACCCCGAGCAGTTGCAGGAGCCCGCGACCGGCATCGGCCAGCGCTTGCACGGTGCTCTTGACCAGGGTCTTGACCGTCGCCAGGAAGCCTTCCTGTGGCGGCATCCTGGACAGCTCGTTGAGGTACTGCTCGGCCACCAGGCGGGCGATCGGGCGCCCGGTGAGCATGCGCTCCTCGTCGAGAATCGGATCACGCTGGGCACTGGGGATGATGGTCGCCTGCCGATCGGAGATCTCGATCGGCAGGGTGCTGGTATCGCGTCCCGGCTTGACCAGCAGCAGTGCGGTGGACTCGTAGCGGTTGGGCAGCAGGAAGGCGCCCAGCAGGATGATGATGAGCGTCACCAGCACGGTGATTTTCACTTCGTGCTTGAAGATGAAGAACAGGCGCAACAAATCGCGGAAGGAGCGGATATTGATCATGTTTGTTGTCCTTAACGATCAGTTGCTGTTTTCACGCAGGTTGTAGTTCACCCCGATACCAATCGATTTCTGGAACGGAATCAGCTGGTTCAGATACAGGTCGACCCACTCGATGCCGTTGCCCACGTGGGACTTGGGCACGAAGATCACGTCGCCGCGTTGCAGCAGTACCGGCGGGCGGTTGCTGACGCCGGCGAGCATGGTGTCGCGGTAGTCGAAGAAATAGGTCTTGTAGCGGCCGTTGTCTTCCTGACGCAGCAGCGCGACGTTGCGGCTGTCACCCACCGGCAGCAGGCCGCCGGCACCGATCAGCGCCTGTTCCAGGGTGGTGGCGGTGGTCACCGAGAGGTTGTTCGGGTTGCGCACCGACCCCCCGACGAACACGGTGTTGCCCGGTGAAGTGGAAATGTTCACGGTCAGCGCCGAGTCCTGGTAGATGTTCTTGAGCTTGTCCTGCAGGAACAGGGTCAGTTCCTGCGGAGTCAGGCCCGCGGCCTTGACGTTGCCGATGTAGGGGTAGGCGAAGCTGCCGTCGTTCATCACGGTGAACAGCGTCAACTCATAGATGGAGTTGGCGGTGAAGGCGGAGATCGAGGGTGCCTCGCCGGTGTTGCGTACGATACGCAAGGTATCGCCGGCACGGATCCGCTGTGCCGGCAGGGGCTTGCCGGCCAGCGCCTCGCCAGCCCTGTGACCTTCCTCCAGCACGTTTTTCTGCGGCAGCACCACCTTGGCCGGGATGCTGCAAGCGCTGAGTAATAGAACACTGAAGATCAGCAAGGGGGTTTTCATTGGTCGGTCGTCCTGTCGTGCATGTTTACAGCTCCCTGACGGGCTTGGTGTTGGTGCGCTTGCCGCGCTTCAGGATTTGCCGGGTTCGACGGGAGCCCGCCCGTAGATATCGGTGAAGCGCACGATATCGTCCTCGCCCAGGTATTCGCCGCTCTGTACCTCGATCATCACCAGGTCGATCACCCCGGGGTTGACCAGGCGATGGGTCTTGCCCGGCTTGATGAAGGTCGATTCATTGGTGTCGAGCAGAAATTCGTTGTCGCCGTTGGTGACCCGCGCCATGCCGCTGACGACGATCCAGTGTTCGCTGCGGTGGTGGTGCATCTGCAGCGATAGCGAGGCGTTGGGCTTGACCATGATGCGCTTGATCTTGAAGCGTTTGCCCTCCTCGAGCACGGTATAGGTCCCCATGGCCGGGTCACCGTTCGGTGCAGGCGGTAGGCTTCGTGGCCCTGGCGCTTGAGCTCCTGGGCGATGAGTCTCACGTCCTGGCTGCGCTTGCCGTCGGCGACCAGCAGGGCGTCAGGGGTGTCGATGATGATCAGGTCCTTGAGACCGACCCCGCCGACCAGGCGCTTGGGCGAGTCGATGTAGCAGTTGTTCACGTCGTACAGCACGGTTTCGCCGTTGCACTGGTTGCCGTTGGCATCGGCCGGGGTCAACTCGCGTACCGCCTGCCAGGAACCGATGTCGCTCCAGCCGAGCTGGCAGGGCACCACCGCGACCTTGCGCGAGCGTTCCATCAGCGCATAGTCGATGGAGATATCCGGGGCGAGCCCCAGAGTCTTGCTGTCCAGTTCCAGTTGCAATTCCTGGCTGCCTTCGCGACTGTGGCTGTGGGACAGGCATTCGTTCATGGCCGCCAGCACATCCGGGGCATGCTCCTGCAGTTCGCGCAGTACCGCGTCGGCGCGCATGCAGAACATGCCGGCGTTCCACAGGTGCAGGCCGCCGTCGACGTAGCGTTGGGCCGTGGCCGCATCGGGCTTCTCGACGAAGCGCGCGACCTGGAAGCTGCCGTCGTCCAGGGCCTGGCCCTTCTCGATATAGCCAAAGCCGGTTTCCGCCTGGGTCGGCACCAGGCCGAAGGTCACCAGCCAGCCCTGGTCCGCCAGTTTGCGCGCGCTCTGCACGGCCTTGGCGAAGGCCTCCAGGTCCTTGATCAGGTGATCCGCCGGCAGTACCAGCAATTGCGCATCCTCGCCGTACAACCGGCTGACATGCAGGACGGCGGCGGCGATGGCCGGCGCGGTATTGCGGCCGAAGGGCTCGAGGATGAAATCCAGGGCCGTGCCGCCCTTGTTCAGCAGACGGTAGTCATCCAGGGTGCGGAAGAACACCTCGCGATTGGTCACGGTCAGCAGGCGCTGCACGTCGGCCAGGCCGGTGGCGCGGCGGAAGGTCTTCTGCAGCAGGCTCTCGCCGTCCGGCAGGCGCATGAAGGGCTTGGGCATCGCTTCGCGGGAAACCGGCCAGAGTCGGGTACCGGCACCGCCGGCGATGATGCAGGGAATGAGCAGGCTCATTTCAGAAGGCCTCGCGTGTCAGGAGCACTGCCGGGACAGTGCGGAACAGAATGTAGAGATCGAACCAGATCGACCAGTTTTCGATGTACTCCAGATCGAACTCCACCCGTTTCTCGATCTTCTCCAGGGTATCGGTTTCACCACGGTAGCCGTTGATCTGCGCAAGCCCGGTGATACCCGGCTTGACCCGATGGCGCGAGGTGTATTCCTTCACCGCTTCCTCGAACAGGATGCCGGCGGCCTTGGTCGCCGTGGCATGGGGGCGCGGGCCGACCATGGACATGCTGCCGACGAACACGTTGAACAGTTGCGGCAGTTCGTCGAGGCTGGTCCTGCGGATGAAGCGTCCGACCCGGGTGATTCGCGGGTCGCCACGGGTGGTCTGTTTTTCGGCGTTGGCGTCGGCCTGGTGCTGGTGCATCGAGCGGAACTTGAACACCTCGATCAGCCGGTTGTTGTAGCCGTAGCGCTTCTGGCGAAACAGCACCGGCCCCGGCGAGTCGATCTTGATCGCTATCGCCACCAGCAGCATGATCGGTGACAGCAGGATCAGCGCCAGGCTCGACAGCACCATGTCCTCCAGGCGCTTGAACATCGGCGACCAGCCGCGCAGGGGGACTTCGGAGGCGTTGAACATCGGCAGGTTGGCGACTTCGGTGATGCGGTTGTGGGCATGGCGGAAGGCGACCATGTCCGGCACCAGCAAGACGTTGACCGGCAACCGGCGCAGTTCGCGAATGATGTAGTCCATGCGGTTTTCCGCCGACCAGGGCAGGGCGACCAGCACCTGGGTGACCTTCTCCTCCCGGATCAGTTGTTCCAGGTCGCTGGAGTTGCCCAGCAGCGGCAGGTTGACCATGGTCTTGGGCAGCCGGCCGATACGGTCGTCGATGAAACCGATCACCCCGGAACGGATGTCCTGGTGCTGGGACAGGTATTCGGCCAGGCGCTGGCCGTTCTCGGTGGCGCCGAGAATCACCGCGTTCTGCAGGAAAATGCCGCGTTGCATCAGTTGCTGGAACAGCGCCAGCAGGATCAGCCGCTCGATGCCGAACAACGTCAGGCTGGCGATGAACCAGACCAGCAGTTGCGTGTTGTCCAGGTAGTTGAACAGTTGCAGGCCATGGTGCATGAACAGCAGCAGGCAGAACGCCGAGGACCAGGCGAACAGGGTGATCTGGAAGCGCAGCATGTTGCTGAAGATCGCTTCGGCGTAGACGCCCAGTGCCTGGAAGATCAGTACGCTGATGACACCGAAGAACAGCAGGATGGCCAGGTAGCTCTCGGTGATGTCGGGGGTTTGCTTGCGCAGGTAAACCAGGAGCAGCAGGCCGGGCAGGATGGCGGTGAGCCCATGGACCAGGCGAATGCCGAACAGAAAGTACTCGACCATGCTGGGCCGGGTAAGGAACAGACTGTCGACTGGTTGCAAGCGCATTGAGACCCCCTTCCTTTTCTACCCTCTCGAAATGGCAACTACGAAGCACTTCGGTAGGTAATTCCTATAGCAACGCTCCAGGTTTATTGCGCTGCCCCATCCCTGGTAGACGGTTCTTCTGTCAGATGCAACCGGTCCTGACTGTCATCCAATCAAGGACAAGTCTGACTGCTCTAGTCGTATTCACCCACACATGTGTACATTTTTTCCTCCTGTGTACAGGGTATAGGCTTGAGTAAAGCTCATGAAACAGTCGGTCGCTAATTGAATGACACCCTGTCACTGAAAAAAATTTCCGACGCCGCTGTATTGACGGTCGAGGCCGGTCTAGAGCCGACGCGGGGGCCGGCGATGAAATAAATCCCCGTCACGGCAAGTCGTTTTCATCCGTCTGCGGTCCACATTTGTCAAGGCCATCGACACAGGAGAAAACGCCGATGAGCGAGCGCAAGGCATTGCTGATTCTGCACGGCAAGCAGGCTCTCAACGAGGAAGTCAGGGCAGCGGTCGAGGCCCGGCGCCGTGAAGGCTGGGAGCTGGCCGTTCGGTTGACCTGGGAAGCGGGCGATGCCCAACGCCTGGTCCATGAGGCACTGCACATGGGCTACCGGCAGCTGATTGCCGGTGGCGGTGATGGCACCTTGCGCGATATCGCCGAGGCGCTGGCCGGGACCGAGGCCAGCCTGGTGTTGATGCCGCTGGGCACCGCCAACGATTTCGCCCGTGCCGCCGGCGTGCCGCTGGAGCCGGCCGCGGCCTTGCAGTTGCTGGATGTACCGGCGCGGCCGATCGATCTCGGCGCGGTAGGTGAACAGTTGTTTCTGAATATGGCCACCGGTGGGTTCGGCAGCCAGGTGACGGCCAATACCTCCGAGGACCTGAAGAAGGTGCTGGGCGGCGCGGCCTATCTGTTCACCGGGCTGTCGCGCTTCGGTGAGCTGCATGCCGCCTACGGCGAACTGCAGGGGCCGGATTTCCACTGGCGTGGCGAGCTGCTGGCGCTGGGTATCGGCAATGGCCGCCAGGCCGGTGGCGGGCATGTGTTGTGTCCGCAGGCGCTGGTCGATGACGGCCTGCTCGACATCAGCATCCTGCCGGCTCCCCAGGAGGTGGTCGGTACCTTGCGACGGCTGATGAGCGACGGTTGGGGCCTGGACAACATGTTCGTCCGGGCACGCCTGCCCTGGGTCGAGATCAAGGTCGCCGAGGGCCTGTACCTGAACCTCGACGGTGAGCCCCTGGAGAGCGACAGTCTGCGTTTCGAGGCCCGTCCCGGTGCATTGCGGGTGCACCTGCCGGTGGATTCGCCGCTGCTCAGTCGTCGAGACTGATGATCCGCTCGCGGACCGCGAACAGCACCAGGCCGGCGACGTCGAAAATCTGCAGGCGCTTCATGATCTGTGCGCGGTGGGTCTCCACGGTCTTGATGCTCAGGCCCAGGCCCTGGGCGATTTCCCGGGTGGACTTGCCGCGTACGATCAACCTGAGGATTTCCAGCTGGCGCCCGGTCAGGTTGTGGCTCTGGGCCGGTACCGGTGAATGACGCTGGGCCTGGGTCAGGGCCTGGTTGATCACCGTATGGGCGATCGCCGGGCTGAGGTAGCGCTCGTTGTTGCGCAGGGCCTCCAGGGCCTGGGCCAGTTCGGTCGCGGTGGTGTCCTTGAGCAGGTAGCCGTGGGCCCCGATTTCCAGGGCCTGCATGATCAGTTGTGGGTCGGTGTGCATCGACAGGATCAGCACCTTGCTCTGCGGACGTACCGCCTGCAATTGGCGCAGGGCATCGAGCCCGCCGGTGTCGCGCATCGACAGGTCGAGCAGGATGATATCCGGATTCAGGCGTTCGACGGCTTCGAGCAACTGCGCGCCATCGCTGGCTTCGCCGATCACGGCGTAGCCGGGAATCTCCAGCACCAGGGCGCGGACCCCGGCCCTGATCAGTGAGTGGTCATCCACAAGAAGTAAGTTGCAGGTCATAGAACCTTATTCGTACTGGCTCGTTCGAGGGCGCGGGGGGCCCAGGGAAGAAGGGCTTCGATTTGCGTACCTTTGCCGGGTCCGCTGGTGACTGTCAATCGGCCGCCCAGTTGTTCGGCACGCTCGAGCATGCCGGCCATGCCACGTTGCCCCTGTTCGGCGGGGTTGGCGGCCGGGGAAAAACCCTGTCCGTCATCGGCGATGTACAGCGACAGGCCTTCGGGAAGACGTTTGAGGCGTACCAGCAGGTTGTCGGCCCTGGCGTGGCGCAGCACATTGGTGACAGCCTCCTGGGTCACGCGAAAGGCGGTCACGGCCATCTCCTCGGGCAGCCCGGTCAACTGCTGATGACATTCCAGGCTCCAGTGCAGGCTGGTGTTGCCCAGGGTCTTGAGCAGGTGCGCGCGCAGGCTGGCCTCCAGTCCGAGGCTGGTCAACTGGCGTGGGTTGAGAATGGCCGAGACATCCCGCACCTTGGCCAGGGTTTCGTCCAGGGTGTTGTTCAGATCCGCGCAGTGGCTGCGCAATTGCTCCGGCAGTCGTCCTTGCAGCCACTGGGTCTGCAGCCTGGCGGCGGTCAGCAGTTGGCCGATGTCATCGTGCAACTCGCGGCTCAGGCGATGGCGTTCGTTCTCCTGCACCTGCAGCAGGCGGTCGGCCAGCTCCTGGGGTTGGAAATTGATCGAGGTGCGCGAATCGCGATACTGCAGCCAGAGACTGGCCAGCATGGCGAGGTTCAACAGCAGCAACCCCAGGGACAGCGGCGAGCCATTGAGGTAAAGCGCCAGGCTGGCGATGGCCGAGGCGACGCACAGCACGACGGTCAGCCGGCGGGCATTCTTGCGTGAGGTGAGCCAAGGCTTTAGTGACTTGAGTCTGGCGTACATAGCGTGTGGAGCCAAATAAGTGTCCGGGGCGAAGAGTCCGGCCGTAACCAGTGGCAGGACTCCGTTTGAAAAAACGTTACGGTTCAATATTAATGTACAACTTGATATAGGGGTTGTGGCTAAGTGCTATTACCTTTTGGATCCTATGCCGTTGTCCCGGAATTCATTTTGCCATCAAGTACATAAGCAAGCGGGCAGCATAGTAGCACTTCGTTTAAGGTTGGTCGTCCCTATTGATATATGTCCGCTTGGTCAACTTTCTGCACGCCGGTTCCAGATGACTCGCCAGCCGCTTTGGCTATCGGTTTATGTTTGAAATCGCTGCAGTTTATCGCGCTGTTATTTGCGCGCATAAGAACGCCCGGCTCAAAACACCGAAAGTTGTTCGTTAGTTGGTCTTGGCTTTGTTTGGGGGGGAGTGCCCGGGCCTGGCGAGAGGCTTGACCAGGGCTCTGCGGTTCAGGCGGAAGGCCCGGGAAAGGTGATCAGCGTGAAGTCTTTCGCCTCGGCAAGCAGGGTTGTCGAGACTTCGACCTGTGCCGCCAGGTCGGCAATCAGTTCGGCCTGTTCGCTGTCGTCCAGGCCTAACTGGCCGGTATGTGGGTCGATCAGTTCCAGTTGCCACGCCAGCAGGGTCAGGCAGCCCTGCAGGGCCTGCAAGGCGTCGTCGTGCAGGTTGAGCCGTTCGGGCGCGTGGTTCAGCACGTCGTGCACATGCCGGGAAAAGTTCGCCATGCAGTGCACGCCGAGTACGTCGGCCCGGCCGCTCAGCTTGTGCAGGGCGGCCAGCAGGCAGTCGATGGCATCCCTGTCGTTGCGGATCAGCGCCAGATGCTGGCAGCACTCCTGCATCTTTGTTTGCAGTTGCTCTGCTTCCACCAGAAATTCCGGCAGTTTGGCCTGCCATTCTTTACCGTTCAGCATGCTTTATCTCCATGAAACATCGGCAGGCGATAGAAGGTCGCGCTTGGCGAACGGCATTAAGTTGATGTCAGTCAACAGGGCGGAGCGGCAGTCTGCTGCCGATTGTTTCGGTGCAGAGTGATTGCGAAGAATTCTCAGGCAGGTGCGGTCGATGTTCGACAGGCCCACTCGCGGCGAGTGCAAAGATCGCCCAAGAGGACCGATCCAGAGCGTCTTAACCAGAGCTGTGAGGCGTTTTGCCTGGTTTTCCGGCCACCGTCCCGCGATTGAAAGCAAAAGCCTGACTCCATTCATGTAATGAGAATGGCGTCACATTAATGGCTATTGGATATTGCGAATATCAGGTTGCACCTGATTGTTGCTAGGGGATTCCCCTAGGCAGGGGAACAAAAAGCCGATCCGGTGGTAGCCTCGCGCGAGACGTGTCGAGTCCGGACAGTGCACTCAGTAAAGCATGATGTTAATGTGACATCAAACGTTTTGCGTGACATTTTGCATGAGGGTCAAGGTCCGGCGAAAGCGGCCGATAACTCTCATAATGAAGTTCTTTGTATCAGCGCCCCAGGAGTGATTGATGGCCGGCATTCTCGACACGGTAGACCAACGTACGCAACTGGTGGGAGAGAATCGTCTGGAGATTCTCATGTTCCGCCTGGCCGGTCGCCAGTTGTTCGCGATCAACGTGTTCAAGGTGCAGGAAGTCCTGCAACTGCCCAAACTGACCCTGATGCCCCAGCGCCATCCCTTTGTCTGCGGGGTGGTCAACCTGCGTGGACAGACCCTGCCGGTGATCGACCTGTCCCAGGCGATCGGCATGCGTCCGCTGGTGCCGGGCCCCGACAGTACCATTATCGTGACCGAGTACAACCGTTCGGTGCAGGCGTTCCTGGTCGGTGGGGTGGACCGCATCGTCAACATGAACTGGGAGGCGATCATGCCGCCGCCGGGCAGTGCCGGGCGCCAGCATTACCTGACCGCCATCAGCAAGGTCGACGACCAGTTGGTGGAAATCATCGACGTGGAAAAAGTCCTTGCCGAAATCGTGCCGTACAACGCCAAGGTTTCCCGGGAAAAACTCGATGATCCGATCATGGAGCATGCCCGTGGGCGCGAGGTGCTGCTGGTCGACGACTCCAAGGTGGCCCTGTCGCAGTTGCGCGACACCCTGGGCCAGTTGGGGGTGAAGCTGCATATCGCCAGTGACGGCCTCAGGGCCCTGAACATGCTCAAGACCTGGGCCGATTCCGGCGCGGTGATGACCGAGAAACTGCTGATGGTGTTCACCGATGCGGAAATGCCGGAAATGGACGGCTACCGCCTCACCACCGAGATCCGCAACGACCCGCGCCTGCGTGGCCTGTATGTGGTGCTGCACACCTCGCTGTCCGGCAGCTTCAACGAAGCGATGGTGAAGAAGGTCGGTTGCGACAACTTCCTCTCCAAGTTCCAGCCGGACAAGCTGGTGGACGTGGTTCGCCAGCGCCTGCTGCTGGATCATCCCGGCGCCTGACCGAACCTGGGGCAGGTGCAAGGCCTGCCCCTGGTCGTTGTTATCGTTGCGTTGCCTTTGATTGGGCGAACGGCTCGTATATCGTGGTCTTTTATCCCGGAGCCGGTTCTCATGTTGCGTCTGAGCGCGCTGTATCGTTATCCACTCAAGTCTGCCAAGGGCGAACACTTGTCTCATGCCTCGCTCGATGAGTTGGGGCTGGCGGGGGATCGACGCTGGATGCTCGTGGACGAGGCCAGCGGACGCTTCCTGACCCAGCGTGCCGTGTCCGGCATGAGCCAGTTGTCGGCGTTGTGCAGTGCCGCGGGCGGGCTGACCTTGAGCGCGCCGGGGCATGCGCCGCTGGAGGTGGCGTTGCCGGCCGCCGACGAGCAATTGCGTGGCGTGACCATCTGGAACGATACCCTGCGGGTGCCCGATGCCGGCGATGAAGCCGCGGCCTGGTTGAGCGGCTTCATCGGCAAGCCGGTAAGGCTGGTCCATGTGCCACAGCAGCGGGCGCGCAGCACCGAGGCCGGTTATGGTCGCGATGATGACCGTGTGGCGTTTGCCGATGGCTTTCCTTTGCTGTTGATCGGACAGGCGTCGCTGGAGGACCTGTCCCGGCGGGTCGGGCGCCCGTTGGAGATGCTGCGGTTTCGGCCGAATCTGGTCATCGAGGGCAGCGAGGCGTTTGCCGAGGACCAGTGGAAGCGGATCCGGATTGGCGAGATCGAGTTTCGGCTGGTCAAACCGTGTTCGCGCTGCATCCTCACCACCATCGATCCGCAGTCCGGCGAGCGCAGCGCCGACCGCGAGCCATTGACCACCCTCAAGACCTACCGGGAGAAGGACGGGAATGTGTTTTTCGGGCAGAACCTGGTCAATGACGGGGTGGGGCGGCTGGAAGTGGGAATGCCGGTGACGATTCTCGAGTGAGCCTCTGAGTCTCGGTGGAGCCCGGGTTTCGTGGCGGGCTTACCGGCCCATTCGCGGGCAAGCCCTGCTCAAGTTCCACGGATCACTGATCGTCGAAGAACCGCTCGTGCCAATCCACCAGCGGCTGCGGCGCATTGAGTTTCTGACCGTAGATCACCGCGTAGGACAGCACGTTCTGCACGTACTGGCGGGTCTCGTCGAACGGAATACTCTCCACCCAGACATCGAAGCTCAGGTGGTTCGCCCCCTTGAGCCACTGCCTTACCCGCCCCGGGCCCGCGTTGTAGGCGGCGGTGGCCAGTACGCGGTTGCCGTTGAACTGGCCGTGCACCTGGCTCAGGTAGGCCGCGCCCAATTGAACGTTCTTGTCCGGATCCAGCACCTGCTGCGGCGAAGCCAGCGGGATGCTGAACTTGCGCGCGGTTTCCTTGGCGGTGCCGGGCATCAGTTGCATCAGGCCGGTAGCCCCGGCGTTGGAGCGCGCATCATCCATGAAGGCGCTTTCCTGGCGGGTGATCGCGAACACCCAGCTCGAATGCAGGCCGCGCAGCTTGGCCTCGCGGACCAGGGTGTCGCGGTGGGCCATGGGGAAACGGATATCCAGGTCATCCCAGTACTGCGCCTGGCTGATGGTGCGGATCGCCGGGAAATACCACTTCAGGTCGTAGGCCAGCTTGGCCTGGGCGACCATTTCGTCGCGGCTGAGGTGGCGGCTGGCGTGGTACCACTCGCGGCGGCCATCGACGATCTGCCCGCGGTCGTGCAATTCCAGGGCACGGCGCACGCCCGGGGTGTTGCGGACCTTGTTGATCAGCTGCTGGCTGAGGACCAGTGGCCGGTTGGTCAACTGGTAAGGGGTCTGCGAGCGATCGGCGGCGAGGAAGCCATAGAAGTCACGCTCGCGGGCGACGTTCTTGAGCAGTACCTGCGCCTGCGGGTTCTGCGGCTGGGCCAGTTCCAGGCTGCGGGCCTGCCAGTAGCGCCAGCGGTTGGTGCTGGCCAGGTCCTGCGGCAGGCGGCGGGTCAACTGGTAGGCCTCTTCCCAGCGGCCCAGGCGCAGCAGCAGGCGCAGGCGCCATTCGGTGACGGTGTTGTCGCGCAATTCCGGGTCGTACTGGGTCATGATTTCCAGGGCGCGGCCGTCATAGCGGCGGGCCAGGGTCAGGCCGATCTCGCGGGCGATGGAGACTTTCTCGTCACGGGAGAAGTGCATGCTCGTGGCATAACCGTCGAGCAGCGCCATGGCCTTGTCCGGATCCTGGCGTGCCAGGCGGCGCAGACCCAGACCGACCACGTCGGACATCGCCTCGTCCGCGGGTACGAAACGCGCCGGTTGGCTCAGCAGATCGGGTTTCTGCGCCACCTCGATCATCAGCCGGCCCTGTGGGCCGAGGGTGCTCAGGCCTTTCACCAGAGCTGTGGCCAGACCGTAGTTGCGGGCCTCGGCGGCCAGCTTGACGCGTTGCCAGCGCTTCTGTTCGGTCAGTTGGCCCTGCGCGGCCCAACTGTCGAAGAGGGCATCACAGGCGCTGGGCTGGGTCTTGCCGGTCAGCCAGAGCTTTTCTGCGGTGGCGAAGCCTTCGGCGCGCAAGTTATGGCTGAGCTGGTACTGGCCGTTGAGGCAGTCCAGCTCGGTGAAGTTCAGCTTGGGGTCGTAGTACTTGACGAAGGGGCCCAGTCGCCACGTTCGGCCAGCCAGCGCAACCAGCGCAGCTTCATCCAGTTGGCCTGGGGCAGGTCGCCGTGCTCGGCGAGGAACTGCTCGATCTCGGCGTTGCTGGCGGTCTTCAGTCGCGCGGTCAGTTCGTCGTAGGCCAGGTAGGGCTCCAGCGGGTAGCTCTGCAGGGCGCTGCGGTATTGGAAATACGGGCCTGAATCGCCCTTGGCCAGGGCGCGCTTGGCGTCATCGTAGAGTTGACGTTGCTGGGCGAGGTCGACGGCCTGTGCAGCTTGGACGGCGCAGGTGGAAAGAAGCAGACACGATAAGAAGTTGAAAAGACGGCTGCGCATGAGACTTCCGGGCAAAAAAACGGACAAGCACAGGCCGCAAGGCCGGTGCTGATTGTCGGGTAGCTTAGCCTTTTGCCGGCGGGGGGCGAAAGTTTTGCCGGCCTTGTGTACGCAACTTGATACCAAATGTCATGTGGCAGGTGACGCGGGCTTCGACCGCTGGCGAAAATCGCGGCCGCCTCGCCGCTCAACATCGGGTAGAATGCGCGCCCGGTTTTTGGAGAAGCTCATGACCCTGCTCAAATTCAGCGATGTGTCCCTTGCTTTCGGCGCCATGCCGTTGTTGGACAAGGTGTCCTGGCAGATCGCCCGTGGTGAGCGGGTGTGCATCATCGGCCGCAACGGCACAGGCAAGTCCAGCATGTTGAAGCTGGTCAAGGGCGACCAGAAGCCCGACGACGGCTCCGTCTGGCGCGCGCCTGCGCTCAAGATCGGCGAACTGCCGCAGGAACTGCCGGTGGCCGACGAGCGCACCGTGTTCGACGTCGTCGCCCAGGGGCTGGACGGCGTAGGGGAGTTGCTGGCGCAGTATCATCACCTGAGCCAGAACATCGTCACCGATGCCGACCTGGACAAGCTGATGCGTGTCCAGCATGACCTCGAGGCCCGCGATGGCTGGCGCCTGCAGACCCTGGTCGAAAGCACCCTGAGCCGTCTGCAGTTGCCGGCCGACAAGACCCTGGCCGAGCTGTCCGGTGGCTGGCGTCGTCGCGTGCTGCTGGCCCAGGCGCTGGTGGCCGAGCCGGACCTGCTGCTGCTCGACGAGCCGACCAACCACCTGGATATCGGCGCGATTGCCTGGCTGGAAGATGCCCTCAAGGAATTCCAGGGCGCGGTGCTGTTCATCACCCACGACCGTTCCTTCCTGCAGAGCCTGGCCACCCGTATTCTCGAACTGGACCGCGGCGGGTTGATCGACTGGAACGGCGACTACGCCAGCTTCCTGGTGCACAAGGAAGCCATGCTGGCGGCCGAGGAGACTGCCAACGCGCTGTTCGACAAGCGCCTGGCCCAGGAAGAGGTGTGGATCCGCCAGGGCATCAAGGCCCGGCGTACCCGTAACGAAGGCCGCGTCCGTGCGTTGAAGGCACTGCGCGTCGAGCGCAGCGAACGGCGCGAGCGCACCGGCAAGGCGAACATCCAGCTGGAAGCCGCGGAGAAGTCCGGCAAGCAGGTGATGGTGCTCGACAACATCAGCTTCGCCCATCCGGACGGCCCGTTCCTGGTCAAGGATTTCTCCATGGTCCTGCAGCGTGGCGACCGTATCGGCCTGCTCGGGGCCAACGGCACCGGCAAGACCACGCTGCTGAAGCTGATGCTCGGCGGTCTGGTACCGACCAGCGGCAAGGTCGAGGAGGGCACCCGCATCGAGGTGGCCTATTTCGACCAGTTGCGCCATCAGCTGGACCTGGAAAAGACCGTGGTCGACAACGTCGCCGAAGGTCGTGACTTCATCGAGATCGATGGCCAGAGCCGCCATGTGCTCAGTTACCTCGGCGATTTCCTGTTCAGCCCGCAGCGGGCGCGCACGCCGGTCAAGGCGCTGTCCGGTGGCGAGCGGGCGCGGTTGCTGCTGGCCAAGCTGTTCAGCAAGCCGGCCAACCTGCTGGTGCTCGACGAGCCGACCAACGACCTCGATGTGGAAACCCTCGAGCTGCTGGAAGAAGTGCTGTTGACCTTCCAGGGCACCGTGCTGATGGTCAGCCACGACCGGGCCTTCCTCGACAACGTGGTGACCAGCACCCTGGTGTTCGAAGGCGAGGGCAAGGTTCGCGAGTACGTCGGCGGCTATCAGGACTGGCTGCGCCAGGGCGGTTCGCCACGTTTGCTGGGCGTGACCGAGAGCAAGTCCGGCAAGGCCGAGCTTGAGTCGGCGATCGTCACGGCGCCCCCTGCGCAGGTGGCGCCGGTGGTCGAAGCGCCAGCGGCGAAGAAGAAGCTCAGCTACAAGCTGCAGCGCGAGCTGGAAGCTCTGCCGGGCGAGATCGATGCCAAGGAGCAGGAAATCGCCGCCGTGCAGGCCGAGATGGCCGAGGCGGGGTTCTATCAGCGCCCGGTTGCCGAAACGACCGCCGTGCTGGCCAGGCTGGAAACGCTGCAGACCGAACTGGATGCGATGGTCGAGCGCTGGGCCGAGCTGGATGCCTGATTGATCGTGAGGGGATAAAAAAGCCCGGCTTCATCAGGTGAGGCCGGGCTTTTTGCAGGAGCCGTTTCTGCCCCGTGGCTTGCCGGGCGTCGCCCTTGTGGGGCTGATTCCCCGCGAATGGTCTTTCGCTGGGAATCAGTTGCACGGTGTTGCCTGCTTCGCGGGCAAGTCCGCTCCCACGGGGTTTGGGTGCCTGTCAAAGGGGTGTCGGGGTTCAGCCCTTGTTCTGCAGGCGCACGGCGAGGACGTCACAGGGGGCGCCGTGGAGCACGTCGTTGGCTGTGGAGCCGAGCAGCAGGGCCAGGCCGTGGCGGCCGTGGCTGCCGACCACCACCAGGTCGCAGTGCTGCTCCTTGGCCAGGTGATGGATTTCCTGGCGCGGTTGGCCGTAGGTCAGATGGCAGGTGTCTTTCGAGATCTCGGGGTACTTGTTGATCAGCCGCTCCAGGCGCTCCTTGGCCTGGTCGAACTGCTGTTGCTGCAATTGAGACAGGTCCATCGGGACGTCGCCGCCAAAAGCCATGGCCATGGGCTCGACGATATGGACCAGCGAGAGCTTGGCGTTGTTGCTGACCGACAGTTCACGTGCGCGATGAATGACCGGGTCGCACTCTTCCGTCAGGTCGACGGCAACCAGAATGTGGTTGTAGGGCATTGCAGGCACCTCCTGAGGATCGCAATTGTATTGATTATGGCTCGTTTCAAGCTGATTGGTTCTGCCCTGAATCAATCGCTCATGAATAATCTTCGGGGAGTAGAGATATGACGGTCTGGATAGTGGTGTCAATCCTGGCGGTGGTTCTCAGTCCTCTGGCATGGTTGCGTCCGTCGCGCCGCCAGAGCGATCGGATGGCCCTGCGCATGGAAGCGCGCCGTATCGGCCTGGGCATGCAGCTGGCGCCTCAGGAGTGGCCGCACTGGCTGTCCCCGCAGCCGCCGAGCCCGTGTGCGCAATACCATCGGCCGCGACGCGGCAAGGCGCCGCAATGCTGGTGTTACTGGCAGGGCGAGCCGGGAGTCTGGCTCAACCGGTGGCGGGAAGTGCTCACGGACGAGGCTCTGCTGGCGCATTTGCGGACGTTGCCGGCCAATGTCTACAAGGTCGAGGCGGATACACAGATGATCGCGCTCTGCTGGGGCGAGCGTGGTGATGCGCAGGTGCTCCAGGATATCGCCACCGTGCTCAAGGCGCTGGCCTGACCGACAGGGGGCAGTTCATCGGCCCAACCGCTCTGGCACCTTCCCTTCATAAAAAGTGTCCATATTTTCCACTAGGCTCTTTCTTGGAGTCTGGTAGGCCCGTTCCTGGTTTTATGCCTGATCTGGTCGCTTCGCCTGTTATTGATTTCATGAATGAAGCTTCATCAGACCGGCTGCGGCGGCACCTGGCCGCCTGGAAAGTGACCGGAAAGTCGTATTTTTCGGGGTGTTTTCGGCAATTGACAATTGCCGCGAATTCCGTGAAGGTGTCCACACCCAAATCAAACGGGCGTATGAATTGAGCGTTTGTCTGACAGACGGCTCTTACAGAATCCCGACTATCGCGTCGGCGGGTGTGCCTGGCGGCTGGGCGTGGCAGTGACGGTGACGTCAATGCGGGCCGGAAGTTAGCGACCGACGTGTACTGTTCAGCTTCCATATCGTGGAGATCAGTTGATGATTTACGAAGGTAAAGCCATCACGGTTAAGGCTCTTGAAAGTGGCATCGTCGAACTCAAGTTCGATCTCAAGGGTGAGTCCGTCAACAAGTTCAACCGTCTCACCCTGAACGAACTGCGTCAGGCGGTGGACACCATCAAGGCCGATGCCTCGGTCAAGGGTGTGATCGTCAGCAGCGGCAAGGACGTGTTCATCGTCGGCGCCGACATCACCGAATTCGTCGACAACTTCAAGTTGCCCGATGCCGAGCTCGTGGCCGGTAACCTCGAAGCCAACAGGATCTTCAGCGATTTCGAAGACCTGGCCGTTCCGACCGTGGCCGCGATCAACGGCATCGCCCTGGGCGGCGGTCTGGAAATGTGCCTGGCCGCGGACCTGCGGGTCATGTCCGGCAGCGCCAAGATCGGTCTGCCGGAAGTCAAGCTGGGCATCTACCCGGGCTTTGGCGGTACCGTGCGCCTGCCACGCCTGATCGGTGTGGACAATGCCATCGAGTGGATCGCCGCCGGCAAGGAAAACCGTGCCGAAGACGCCCTGAAAGTCGGCGCCGTCGATGCCGTGGTGGCGCCTGAGCAACTGCAGCAGGCCGCCCTGGACCTGGTCAAGCGCGCCATTTCCGGCGAGATCGACTACAAGGCCAAGCGCCAGCCGAAGCTGGACAAGCTCAAGCTCAACGCCATCGAGCAGATGATGGCCTTCGAAACCGCCAAGGGCTTTGTCGCTGGCCAGGCTGGCCCGAACTACCCGGCACCGGTCGAGGCGATCAAGACCATCCAGAAGGCCGCCAACTTCGGTCGCGACAAGGCCCTGGAAATCGAAGCCGCGGGCTTCGTGAAACTGGCCAAGACCTCGGCGGCCGAAAGCCTGATCGGCCTGTTCCTCAACGACCAGGAACTGAAGAAGAAGGCCAAGGCCTACGACGAAATCGCCCAGGACGTGAAGCAGGCCGCCGTACTCGGCGCCGGCATCATGGGGGGCGGTATCGCCTACCAGTCGGCGTCCAAGGGCACGCCGATCCTGATGAAGGACATCAACGAGCACGGTATCGAGCAGGGCCTGGCCGAAGCTGCCAAGCTGCTGGTCAGCCGTGTCGAGAAAGGCCGCATGACCGCGGCGAAGATGGCCGAGGTGCTCAATGGCATCCGTCCGACCCTGTCCTACGGTGACTTCGGCCACGTCGACCTGGTGGTCGAAGCGGTCGTCGAGAACCCGAAGGTCAAGCAGGCGGTGCTGGCTGAAGTGGAAGCCCAGGTCAAGGAGGATGCCGTACTGGCGTCCAACACCTCGACCATCTCCATCAGTCTGCTGGCCAAGGCCCTCAAGCGTCCGGAAAACTTCGTCGGCATGCACTTCTTCAACCCGGTGCACATGATGCCGCTGGTGGAAGTGATCCGTGGCGAGAAGTCCAGCGAACAGGCGATCGCCACCACCGTGGCCTATGCCAAGAAAATGGGCAAAAACCCGATCGTGGTCAACGACTGCCCGGGCTTTCTGGTCAACCGTATCCTGTTCCCGTACTTCGGCGGTTTCGCCAAGCTGGTCAGCGCCGGCGTGGACTTCGTCCGTATCGACAAGATCATGGAGAAGTTCGGCTGGCCGATGGGCCCGGCGTACCTGATGGACGTGGTCGGTATCGATACCGGTCACCACGGTCGCGACGTCATGGCCGAGGGCTTCCCGGATCGCATGAAGGACGATCGTCGTTCGGCTGTCGACGCACTGTACGACGCCAAGCGCCTGGGTCAGAAGAACGGCAAGGGCTTCTACGCCTACGAGACCGACAAGCGCGGCAAGCAGAAGAAGGTCGCCGACCCGTCGGTGCTGGAAGTGCTCAAGCCGATCGTTTACGAGCAGCGTGAAGTGACCGACGAGGACATCATCAACTGGATGATGATCCCGCTGTGCCTGGAAACCGTGCGCTGCCTGGAGGACGGTATCGTCGCCACCGCCGCCGAGGCTGACATGGGCCTGGTCTACGGCATCGGTTTCCCTCCCTTCCGTGGCGGTGCGCTGCGCTACATCGACTCGATCGGTGTGGCCGAGTTCGTTGCCCTGGCTGACCAGTACGCCGATCTGGGCGCGCTGTACCACCCGACCGCGAAGCTGCGTGAAATGGCCAGGAACGGCCAGCGGTTCTTCGGTTAAGCGCCCACACTAGAGCGAGAGTGAACTATATGAGCTTGAATCCTAGAGACGTCGTGATTGTCGACTTCGGTCGTACTCCGATGGGCCGCTCCAAGGGCGGCATGCACCGCAACACCCGTGCCGAGGACATGTCCGCGCACCTGATCAGCAAGCTGCTGGAGCGCAACACCAAGGTTGACCCGAACGAGGTCGAGGATGTGATCTGGGGCTGCGTCAACCAGACCCTGGAGCAGGGCTGGAACATCGCGCGCATGGCCTCGCTGATGACCCAGATCCCGCACACCGCGGCCGGCCAGACCGTCAGCCGCCTGTGTGGTTCGTCGATGAGCGCGCTGCACACCGCCGCCCAGGCGATCATGACCGGCAATGGTGACGTTTTCGTCGTTGGCGGCGTCGAGCATATGGGCCATGTCGGCATGATGCACGGTGTCGACCCGAACCCGCACCTGTCGCTGTACGCGGCGAAAGCCTCGGGCATGATGGGCCTGACCGCCGAGATGCTCGGCAAGATGCACGGCATCACCCGTGAAGCACAGGACGCCTTTGGCGTGCGCTCCCACCAGCTCGCCCACAAGGCGACCGTGGAAGGCAAGTTCAAGGACGAGATCATCCCGATGCAGGGTTATGACGAGGCCGGCTTCCTGAAGGTCTTCGACTACGACGAGACCATTCGCCCGGAAACCAACCTGGAAAGCCTGGCGGCGTTGAAGCCGGCGTTCAACCCCAAGGGCGGTACCGTAACCGCGGGTACGTCGTCGCAGATCACCGATGGTGCCTCGTGCATGATCGTGATGTCGGCGCAGCGCGCCCAGGACCTCGGTATCCAGCCGCTGGCGGTGATCCGTTCGATGGCGGTGGCCGGTGTCGATCCGGCGATCATGGGTTATGGTCCGGTGCCGGCGACCCAGAAGGCGCTCAAGCGTGCCGGTCTGTCGATCACCGACATCGACTTCATCGAGCTCAACGAAGCCTTCGCCGCACAGGCCCTGCCAGTGCTGAAGGACCTGAAAGTGCTCGACAAGATGGACGAGAAGGTTAACCTGCACGGCGGTGCCATCGCCCTGGGTCACCCGTTCGGTTGCTCCGGTGCACGGATTTCCGGCACCCTGCTGAACGTGATGAAACAGAACGGCGGGACTTTCGGGGTGTCCACCATGTGCATCGGCCTCGGCCAGGGCATTGCCACCGTCTTCGAACGCGTCTAAGCGTTTCGATGACGGAAACCGGGGCCTGGTGCCCCGGTTTTTGTTTTTCCGATTTTTTTTATTTTATTTTGTAAGAGGGCCGATACATGACTTTGCAACCCGGGCTCTATCAGCACTACAAGGGACCGCAGTACCGCGTTTTCAGTGTGGCACGGCATTCCGAGACCGAGGAGGAAGTGGTGTTCTACCAGGCGCTGTATGGCGAATACGGTTTCTGGGTACGCCCCTTGAGCATGTTCCTGGAGTCGGTCGAGGTTGACGGCGAACGGGTACCACGCTTTGCTTTGGTGCAGGCCGAGCCGAGTATTTTTTCCAGGGCTTGAGGGCTGGTCGCGCAGCACCCTGTGCTTGACCTCACCTTGTTGCCACTATATATAGCGGTGCCGCGCCAGGCGCGGGCTGCGCTCTCACTTCTAGCATTCAGGAATTTTCCGATCCATGGGCAAATCGCTGGTCATTGTGGAATCCCCGGCTAAGGCCAAGACCATCAACAAGTATCTGGGAACCCAGTACGTGGTGAAGTCGAGTATCGGCCATATCCGAGACCTGCCCACCAGCGGTTCGGCCAGTGCCGTCAAGGAGCCTGCCGCCAAGCGCGGCAAGGCCGCTGCCGGCGAGGCACCTGCGCTCTCGGCGAAAGAGAAGGCGCGCAAGCAACTGGTGGCGCGCATGGGCGTCGACCCGGACCACGGCTGGAAGGCCCGCTACGAGATACTTCCCGGCAAGGAGAAGGTGATCGAGGAACTGCGCCGCCTCGCCAAGGATGCCGACACCATCTATCTCGCAACCGACTTGGACCGCGAGGGGGAAGCCATTGCCTGGCACCTGCGCGAAGCCATCGGTGGTGATGACAGCCGCTACAAGCGCGTGGTGTTCAACGAAATCACCAAGAAGGCGATCCAGGAGGCCTTCTCGGCGCCGGGCGAGCTGGATATCGACCGCGTCAACGCCCAGCAGGCGCGACGCTTCCTCGACCGCGTGGTTGGCTACATGGTCTCGCCGCTGCTGTGGGCGAAGATCGCCCGTGGCCTGTCCGCCGGCCGTGTGCAATCGGTGGCGGTGAAGCTGGTGGTCGAGCGCGAGCGCGAGATCCGTGCGTTCATCCCCGAAGAGTACTGGGAAGTGCATGCCGACCTCGGCACGGGCAAGGGTGCCAAGGTGCGCTTCGAAGTGGCTCGCGAGAACGGCGAGGCCTTCAAGCCGCTGAACGAAGCCCAGGCCATGGCGGCGCTGGAGAAGCTCAAGGCGTCGGCCTACACAATCGCCAAGCGCGAGGACAAGCCGACCAGCAGCAAGCCGTCGGCACCGTTCATTACGTCCACCCTGCAGCAGGCGGCGAGCAACCGCCTGGGCTTCGGGGTGAAGAAGACCATGATGATGGCCCAGCGTCTCTACGAAGCCGGCTACATCACCTATATGCGTACCGACTCGACCAATCTCTCGGCCGACGCCGTGGCGATGGCGCGGACCTATATCGAGAGCGAATTCGGCGCGAAATACCTGCCGTCCGCCCCCAACGTCTACAGCAGCAAGGAAGGCGCCCAGGAGGCGCACGAGGCGATCCGTCCTTCCGACGTCAATACCGATCCGAGCAAGCTGTCGGGCATGGAGCGTGACGCCGAGCGCCTGTACGAGCTGATCTGGCGCCAGTTCGTGGCCTGTCAGATGCTGCCGGCGCAGTACCTGTCGACCACCGTCAGCGTCGCCGCCGGCGACTTCGAGCTGCGTGCCAAGGGCCGTATCCTCAAGTTCGACGGCTACACCCGGGTCCTGCCACAATTGAGCAAGCCGGGCGACGACGACGTCCTGCCGGACATGGCCCAGGGCGAGGTGCTGAAGCTGATCCAGCTCGATCCGAGCCAGCACTTCACCAAGCCGCCGGCGCGTTATTCCGAGGCCAGCCTGGTCAAGGAAATGGAAAAGCGCGGCATCGGTCGTCCTTCGACCTATGCGGCGATCATTTCCACCATCCAGGATCGAGGCTACGTGGCGCTGCACAACCGTCGCTTCTATTCCGAGAAGATGGGCGACATCGTCACCGAGCGCCTGGCCGAAAGCTTTGCGAACCTGATGGACTACGGTTTCACCGCGGACATGGAGGAGAACCTCGATGACGTGGCCCAGGGCGAGCGCGACTGGAAAAACGTGCTCGACGAGTTCTACGGCGACTTCAAGAAGAAGCTCGAAGTGGCCGAGGGCGCGGAAAACGGCATGCGCGCCAACCAGCCGGTGATGACCGATATCCCATGCCAGACCTGCGGTCGGCCAATGCAGATCCGTACCGCCTCGACCGGCGTGTTCCTCGGTTGCTCGGGCTACAGTCTCCCGCCGAAAGAGCGTTGCAAGGCCACCGTGAACCTGGTCCCGGGTGACGAGATCGCCGCGGACGACGAGGGCGAGTCGGAGTCCCTGGTGCTGCGCGGCAAGCATCGCTGCCCGATCTGCAGCACGGCGATGGATGCCTACCTGCTGGACGAGAAGCGCAAGCTGCACATTTGTGGCAACAACCCGGATTGCGCCGGCTACGAGATCGAGGAGGGCAACTACCGGATCAAGGGCTACGAAGGGCCGAGCCTGGAGTGCGACAAGTGCGGTAGCGAGATGCAGCTCAAGACCGGCCGTTTCGGCAAGTTCTTCGGTTGCACCAACCCGACCTGCAAGAACACCCGCAAGCTGCTCAGAAGCGGCGATGCGGCGCCGCCGAAGATGGACCCGGTGAAGATGCCGGAGCTCAAGTGCGAGAAGGTCGACGATACCTACATCCTGCGTGACGGTGCCTCGGGCCTGTTCCTGGCGGCGAGCCAGTTCCCGAAAAACCGCGAGACCCGTGCGCCGCTGGTGCTCGAGATCGTCCCGCACAAGGCTGAGATCGATCCGAAGTACCACTTCCTCTGCGAAGCGCCGCAGAAGGACCCGGACGGTCGTCCGGCGGTCATCCGCTACAGCCGCAAGACCAAGGAGCAGTACGTGCAGAGCGAGGTCGACGGCAAGCCGACCGGCTGGAAGGCGTTCTACGACAGTGGCAAGTGGAAGGTGGAAGACAAGCGTCAGGGCGCCTGACCCGGTTGTCGGTTGAGGCCCTGGCCCGCGCAGGGCCGGGTCTGATGCAAAACCCGGTGCTCCCTCCCTTGTAGGAGCCGGGCTTGCCCGCGAAGCTTCTGGCGTCCTTGAAGGCGCATTCGCGGGCAAGCCCGGCTCCTGCCGGAAGGGCCTGTGTGATCTCTTTTTGGGAGTGCGCCATCATGGCCAACGAACTCTATACCCGTACCAACCAGAAGATCTTCTACGCCGGCCTCGCTCTGGAAGCCCTGGGCAAGGCCGAGGAGAGCCGGGCGATGAACGCGCTGGCGCTGACCCAGGCCGAGCGCGAAGCCGCGGTATTCCATCTCTACGGCGCCTTGCTCGGGCTGTGCCATGAGATCGCCGGCTTCTACCGCCTGCCCCAGGCCAGTGCCCCGCGCGCCGAGCTGTTGCTGACCCGGGAGGTGCTGGAATCCATCGCCATTCCGGAAATGGCCGAGCTGGTGGAGCTGGCCCACAGCCCGCAAAGCTGGCTGGCACGACTGATCGCTGCCCACTCTGCGCTCTACCTGCCGCCCCAGGCGCCAAGAAAGCCCAAGGGTGACGTGTTGCAGCCGTTGATCGAGGCGGTCAGTCTGGACGAGGAGGCCGCGCCGGAGTTGGGACGCGAGGAGCTGGAAAGCTGGCGGCAGAACCTCAAGGCCCTGGCGATTCGATTCCGTGACGGGCTGAGCGAGTGCTGATTCGCACGCTCAGGATGTAGGTTCCGTCTGTCAGTTGTTCATCAGGCGGTAACGAAAGCTGTTGAGATCTTGAGCGAGTTGCCATGAATGACTGGTATGATATTAGTGGCCTATTGGCTGAATTCGCGTGCATCCATCCGAATTGACCCTACAGGCCACCAGCCTTTCGTGGAGAACAGACTTTTATGCCTACGTCCTTTCTAGAAATTGTCGAGCTGCCGGACGGCCGTATCGAGCTGCGCCGCGCCGAGGACGAAGGTTCTCTGGTCACTCTGAACTTCTCCGAAGACGCCAAGGCTTTCCTGCAGGGCCAGCATGTCGAAGTGGCCAAGGCCATGCTGAGTGTTGGCGTGCAGATGGCGGGGCGTCTGGTGGAAGGCGAACTCGAGAAAGAAGACGACGGCCCGCGGGTTCTTCACTGAGTAGCGCTCATGCCTGGCTCGGGCACCTATCGGTAACGAGTCGTTGGTCCTGATCGGCTTCTCTGCCCTGGAGAAGCCTCGTGGGTAGGTACAAAGAGCCTGCCTGGCTTTCCTGGCTGTCCCTGGCCCCGCTTCAAGTCCACTTCAACCCAGGCGAATATTCAGGCTCTGTGCGTCGCCCTTGCGCGCGGCGTTGATCAGTTGCTGACGAGCGCTGCTGTTCAGCGGGTTCAACCAACTCACCACGGTGTGGCTGCGCCCCAGGCGCAAGGCTTCGCAAGCCAGTTGCTGGGCGTTCTGTGCGCTGCCGGGCTGCAGCAGCAGAATCCGCTCGCGGTTCAGCCCGGCTTCCCGCAGCCAGGCCTGGGTGACACTGGCGGGCGGGGCGATCAGGGTGAGCCAGCGGGCATCCTGGTCCTGGCTCAGTTCGCGCAGGATAGGAGCCAGCAGGCTCAGGCAATTCCCACCGCGCAGCGATAATTCGCTGAAGGCCTCGGGCTCGGTGCTCCAGGGTGTTTCGACCGCGTCCTTCAGGACGGGGGCCAGCGGCTGCATCATGAACGCTTCGAACAGGGGCAGCTGGGCGTGTTGTGGAGTCTGGAATTGCATGACGCCTCCTTCAGCGGCGAATGACGCCGACGCTCAAACCTTCGATGACGAAGTCCTGCTCTTTCAGGTTGACTTCGATAGGGGCGAATTCTGGGTTTTCCGCCAGCAGCCAGACCTTGCTGCCTTCGCGCTTGAAGCGCTTGACGGTGACTTCCTCGCCGATGCGCGCCACCACGATCTGGCCGTTGCGGGCCTCGCGGCAGGTGTGTACGGCTAGCAGATCGCCGTCGAAGATGCCGACGTCCTTCATGCTCATGCCGTGAACGCGCAGCAGGTAGTCGGCCCGGGGGTGGAAGAAGGTCGGGTTGATGTTGCAGGATTCCTCGACATGCTGCTCGGCGAGGATGGGCGCACCGGCGGCGACGCGACCGATGATCGGCAGGGTGGATTCGTCGACCTTGGCTTCGAAGCCGGGAATGCGAATGCCCCGTGAGGCGCCCGGCGTCATTTCGATCGCGCCCTTGCGGGCCAGGGCCTTGAGGTGCTCCTCGGCCGCGTTCGGCGACTTGAAGCCCAGTTCCTGGGCGATTTCCGCACGGGTGGGCGGATAGCCGTTGTCATCCAGGCAGCGTTTGATAAAAGCCAGAATCTCAGCTTGGCGGGGCGTCAGTTTTAGCATTTTGATGGCTCTGTCTTTTTATACAGTGACTGGAATTATATACAGTGGGATGCGCTTGGCAATCCTCCTTTTCACGGTGGCCGCCGGACGGTTGTCGGGGAGGGTGTCGGCTGCCATCGTGAGCGTGCTGCTACAGGTGGCCGGTTCTATGATTTAATACCTGACTGACTGGCCGGAAATGGACCGGCAGACTTGACATTCCGTGGGCTGAAACGTATGTTTCAAACAAGTGTTTGTCAGGCGGAGTAGCCATGGCCCAGTCGGAAACCGTTGAACGCATTCTCGATGCTGCCGAGCAATTGTTCGCGGAAAAAGGTTTCGCCGAGACCTCGTTGCGATTGATCACCAGCAAGGCAGGGGTCAACCTGGCGGCGGTGAACTACCATTTCGGCTCGAAAAAGGCCCTGATCCAGGCGGTCTTCTCGCGTTTCCTCGGGCCGTTCTGTGTCAGCCTCGATCGCGAGCTGGAGCGCCGCCAGGCCAAGCCGGAGGTCAAGCCGACCCTGGAAGAACTGCTGGAAATCCTCGTTGAACAGGCCCTGGTGGTTCAGCCGCGCAGCGGTAACGACCTGTCGATCTTCATGCGCCTGCTGGGCCTGGCCTTCAGCCAGAGCCAGGGGCACCTGCGACGTTACCTGGAAGACATGTACGGCAAGGTGTTTCGCCGCTACATGCTGCTGGTCAATGAAGCGGCCCCTCGTATTCCACCGATCGAGCTGTTCTGGCGCGTGCACTTCATGCTCGGTGCGGCCGCCTTCAGCATGTCCGGGATCAAGGCGTTGCGGGCGATCGCCGAGACCGACTTCGGCGTCAATACCTCGATCGAGACGGTGATGCGCCTGATGGTGCCCTTTCTGGCGGCCGGCATGCGTGCCGACAGCGGCGTGACCGACGAGGCCATGGCTGCGGCACAATTGCGTCCACGCAGCAAGTCGGCGGCACCTGTCGTCAAGGCCTGACGCATTCGGGTGGGCGCGCTGGCCTTGATCGGCTAAGCTTGCCGCCCATGCGCGATTCCTTTCCTCCCCCTCTTTTCCTTTTTCCCGTTCATCTGCCGGATGCCCTCCGCGGCAGGGCGTTCACGCGCCTGGCTTTTCTTCACAAGGATTTCCTATGAGTACTGCCCTGCAAGGCTCCCTGATGGTCGATATCGCCGGCACCTGGCTGACGGCCGAAGATCGCCAGTTGTTGCGCCAGCCGCAAGTGGGCGGGCTGATCATTTTCGCGCGCAACATCGAGAGCCCGCGCCAGGTTCGTGAGCTGAGCACGGCGATCCGCGCGATTCGCCCGGACCTGCTGCTCGCCGTCGACCAGGAGGGTGGGCGGGTGCAGCGTTTGCGCCAGGGCTTCGTGCGCCTGCCGGCGATGCGGGCGATTGCCGATAACCCGAATGCCGAGCGCCTGGCCGAGCACTGTGGCTGGCTGATGGCGACGGAGGTGCTGGCGGTTGGGCTCGATCTGAGTTTTGCCCCGGTGCTCGACCTGGATCATCAGCGCAGTGCTGTGGTCGGCAGCCGCTCCTTCGAGGGCGATCCCGAGCGTGCGGCCCAACTCGCCGGGGCGTTCATTCGCGGGATGAAGGCAGCCGGCATGGCGGCGACCGGCAAGCATTTCCCCGGGCACGGTTGGGCCGAGGCGGATTCCCATGTGGCGATTCCGGTCGACGAGCGCAGCCTGGAGACCATTCGCGCCCGTGACCTGGTGCCTTTCGCCCGCCTGGGCCAGCAACTGGCCGCGGTGATGCCGGCCCATGTGATCTATCCACAGGTCGATGCGCAACCCGCCGGTTTCTCGCGGCGCTGGTTGCAGGAGATTCTGCGCGGTGAGCTGAAGTTCGACGGGGTGATTTTCAGTGACGACCTGTCCATGGCCGGTGCCCATGTGGTGGGGGACGCGGCGAGCCGTATCGAGGCGGCCTTGTCGGCTGGCTGCGACATGGGGCTGGTGTGCAATGACCGGGCGGCGGCGGAGCTGGCCCTGAGCGCGGCGCAGCGTCTGAAGGTGACGCCATCGTCGCGGATTGCGCGGATGCGTGGGCAGGGGTTTGCGCGGACCGATTATCGCCAGGAGCCGCGGTGGCTGGAGGCGCTTGGGGCGCTGCGCGAGGCTCAGCTCATCGATTGAGTGGCGTCATAGTCGAGGGCCCATTCGCGGGCAAGCCCGGCTCCTACAGGGTATGTGTCGTACATCGGATAGGTGTAGGGCACGAATCTGTAGGAGCCGGGCTTGCCCGCGAAGCTTTTATAAAGGACGTCAACGCCCGGCTTTCTTGTCCGGCAACGGCGCGAACAGCGCCTCGATATCCTCGTTCTGCAACTGCCAGTCGCCGGCCTGGCGCCCGTCGAGCACGCCGGCGGCCAGGTCGGATTTTTCCTGTTGCAGGTGCTGGATCTTTTCCTCGACCGTACCCCGGGCAATCATCTTGTAGACGAAAACCGGCTTTTCCTGGCCGATCCGGTACGCCCGATCGGTCGCCTGGTTTTCCGCCGCCGGATTCCACCACGGGTCGTAGTGGATCACGGTGTCGGCTTCGGTCAGGTTCAGGCCGACGCCACCGGCCTTGAGGCTGATGAGAAAGATCTGCAGTTTGCCGCTCTGGAAGTCCTTCACCGGCGCGCGTCGGTCCCGCGTCTGGCCGGTCAGCAGGCCGTAGGCGATATGGCGTTTCTTCAGCTCGGCCTCGATCAGTGACAGCATCGAGGTGAACTGCGAGAACAGCAGGATCCGTCGGCCCTCGGCGAACAGTTCCTCGAGCATTTCCATCAGGCTGTCGAGCTTGCCGGAGGCGCTGCCGCGGGCCGGTGGCGTGGCGTCGTTGACCAGGCGCAGGTCGCAGCAGACCTGGCGCAGCTTGAGCAGCGCCTCGAGGATGATGATCTGGCTGCGCGCCACACCCTTGCGGGTGATTTCGTCGCGGACCTTCTTGTCCATGGCCAGGCGCATGGTCTCGTAGACGTCGCGTTGCGCCTCGTTGAGTTCGACCCAGTGGATGATCTCGGTCTTGGGGGGCAGTTCGGTGGCCACCTGTTCCTTGGTGCGGCGCAGCAGGAACGGTTTGATCCGTCCGTTCAGGTGTTGCAGGCGAACTTCGCTGGCATGTTTCTCGATGGGCACGCGGTAGTCGCGATTGAAGCTTTTGGCATCGCCCAGCCAGCCCGGCAGCAGGAAGTGGAGCAGTGACCAGAGTTCGCCCAGGTGGTTCTCCAGCGGCGTGCCGCTCAGACACAGGCGTTGCCGCGCCTCGAGTTCGCGGGTCGCCTGGGCGGCCTTGCTCCCGGGGTTCTTGATGTATTGCGCTTCATCGAGCACCAGCACGTGCAGTGGCTGGGCCTTGAGCGTGTCGATGTCCTTGGGCAGCAGGGCGTAGGTGGTGAGGATCAGGTCGTACTCACCCAGCCGTTCGAAATGCTTCTTGCGCGCTGCACCATAGAGCGCCAGGACCTTGAGCTGCGGCGTGAAATGCGCGGCCTCGTCGAGCCAGTTGGGGATCAGGCTGGTGGGCATCACCACCATGCACGGACGATCGAGGCGACCGGCGTTCTTTTCGCTGAGGATGTGGGCCAGGGTCTGCAGGGTCTTGCCCAGGCCCATGTCGTCGGCAAGGATTCCGCCGACCTCCAGTTGCCGCAGCGACTGCATCCAGCTCAGGCCCTCGTGCTGGTACGGGCGCAGGGTGGCGTTGAGGCCTTCGGGAATGCTCGCGCTGTATTCGCGGATATCACGCAGTCGTTCGGCCAGGCTGCGGACCTGGGCACCGCCCTCCCACAACAGCGGCAGGCCGTCGAGCGGGTTGAGCCGGGTGGCATCGGCGTTGCTCAGGCGCAGTGTGGTGGTGCCGGGTTCTTCCAGGTAGAACTCGCCGAGGGTGTTCAGTACCGGCTTGAGGCGCCCGTAGGGCAGGGCCACCTGCAGCGGGCCATGGCTGCCGCTGGGCGAGGCGGGAATGTTCACCAGGATCAGTTCGTCGTCCCGGCGTCGGGCCAGTCGCTCGGGGTTGAGCAGTTCGGTGTGCGAACGCATCAGGTTGAGCAGGATCGGCAGCAGGCTCAGGCGCTCGCCATTGACGATGATCCCCAGTTCGAGGTCGAACCAGTCACGTTCCGGGGCTTCGTCGACGGTGGCGTACCAGTCGTCGACGGGGCTGAGGTCGAAGCCGAAGTCTTCGTCGATCTGCAATTCCCAGCCCTGCTCGCGCAGGTTTGGCAGTTCATTGAGGGTAAAGTTTAGCCAGGCGCTGTCGTTGACCATCTCGTAAAGCTCGCCGGCGCTTTCCGGCAGGGCCTTGCTTTGCCGGGTGGCGACCTTGAAGCCGAGCAGGCGCAGCTGTTCGCGAAAGGCTTTTTCCGCCTCGGGCTGGCGTCGGATGCGCAGGTTCCGATGTTCCTGGCGCAGGAGGATATCGGCGTTCTTCTGGCCGCTGGCGTACTCGCCCAGGTAGTTGAAGGACAGCGCCGCGCGGTGCTGGATGTAGCGCTGCATGCGTCCATTGCGTGGCTCGAAGGCGCTGAATTCGACACTGGCCAGCCATAGCCGTGGTACCGGCTGCACGTCCTCAAGCAGCTCCTGGGGCGGGGGTGGCGGGCGCGAGTCGAGCACCGCCTGGAGCTTTTCCAGCAGTTCGGCGTCTTTCTCCGCGGCCGGATAGGCCAGGGTCTGCTGCACCTTCAGCAGGACCGCCGCCGTATGCTTGCAGTTGCTGCGCACCGGGCAGGTGCAGGTCGCGTCGACGATCAGCAGGGTGCCCTTGGCCGACTCGCGAAGATGGATGGTCTGCCGGTAGATGTTGCCGCCAGAGCCTTCGCAACTGGCGGTGATGGTGCTGTCGGCCGCCTCGACGATCCTCACCCGGTTTTCGATCGCGTAGCGGCGACCGCGCTCCAGACTCTGTTCCTTGAAGCGGCTGGCCCATGACGGGGCGAGCGGCTTGGTCATGGCAGGCGTCACGGGCGACGGCATCGGACGGTCACTGGTCGAGGTTCTGGGACGGCGCTTCGCGGCGGGAGGCGTTCAGCGAGGTCACCTTGAGCAGCAGGCCGAGGTGGCCGGCGTCGAGGAAATTGAGCTGGCCGTTCTTGGTCTGGCTGGTCTGGTTCAGGCGTTCGCTGGCATTGACCACGCCGTTGCTGTCGAAGCCGTTGACCCAGAACTGCGCCTGCACCTCGGTGAAGCGCTTGAGGGTCAGGCTCAGGGTGCCTTCCACCGGGAACTGGCCGAACTGCTCCTGGCCTGCGGTGATCGACACGACGCTCGGCTGGTCTCCGAGGTTCTGTTGCCAGGCCTTGTGCAGCAGCACCTCATAGTTGCCGCTGGCGCTGAGCTTGGCCGCCATGTCGTTCAGGCTGGGAGTGCGCTCGTCACTGGCGGTGATGGCTTTCGCCCCCCGCGCCCAGTCTTCCGGTGCCGGCTGGCTCTGGAAGGGTTGTTCGAGGTTCTGCCGTACCAGGATCATTTCGACCTGGTACGGCTCGTCGGCGAAGGCGGCCGGGGTGAGCAGGGCCAACAACACGGCCAGCGATGGGATCAGGCGCATACGGCGTCCTTATCAGGCAGATTTCGGGGTGAGGCGCTCGAACAGCGCCTCCAGTGTATTAAAGCGGTCTTCCGCACGTTCCATCGGCACCATGAACCTGAAGATCGTGGCGCCTTCGAATTTGTAGCGGTTGGGTTGCCCCTGGATCAGCTTGATCAGTGCCAGCGGATCGACCGGTGTGTCCGCGGTGAACTCGATGCGTCCTCCTTGCGGACCGCCATCGATCTTCCTGATCCCCAGTTGCTCGGCTTGCAGCTTGAGCAGGGTCAGGCGCACCAGGTTCTTGGTGGGTTCGGGCAGCAGGCCGAAGCGGTCGATCATCTCCACCTGCAGGTCCTTGAGGCCCTCCTCGTCGGTCGCCGAGGCGATGCGCTTGTAGAGGATCAGGCGCGCGTGCACATCCGGCAGGTAGTCCTCGGGGATCAGCGCCGGCAGGCGCAGGTTGATCTCCGGGCCGCCACCGAGCGGCTGGTCGAGGTTCGGCTGTTCGCCCTTGCGGATGGCCTTCACCGCGCGCTCGAGCATTTCCATGTACAGCGTGAAACCCACCGCCTGGATCTGCCCGCTCTGGCCGTCGCCCAGCAGTTCGCCGGCGCCGCGGATTTCCAGGTCGTTGGTGGCGAGGACGAAGCCGGCCCCCAGGTCCTGGGTATTGGCGATCGCCTCAAGGCGCTTCTCCGCGTCGGCGGTGATCTGCTGGCGACCCGGCGTCAGCAGGTAGGCATAGGCCTGGTGGTGGCTGCGTCCGACCCGGCCGCGCAACTGGTGCAACTGGGCCAGGCCGAACTTGTCGGCCCGTTCGATGATGATGGTGTTGGCGCTCGGCACGTCGATACCGGTCTCGATGATGGTCGAGGCGATCAGCACGTTGAAGCGCTTGTGGTAGAAGTCGCTCATCACCTGTTCGAGTTCGCGCTCGCGCATCTGCCCGTGGCCGATGCCGATACGCGCTTCCGGCACCAGCTCGGCGAGGTCGGCGGCACACTTCTCGATGGTCTTCACGTCGTTGTGCAGGTAGTAGACCTGGCCGCCGCGCAGCAGCTCGCGCAGCAGCGCTTCCTTGACCGTGCTCTTGTTCTGCTCCATGACGAAGGTGCGCACCGACAGCCGGCGCGCCGGCGGCGTGGCGATGATCGACAGGTCGCGCATGCCCGACACGGCCATGTTCAGCGTGCGCGGAATCGGCGTGGCGGTCAGGGTGAGGATGTCGACCTCGCTGCGCAGGGCCTTGAGCTGTTCCTTCTGGCGTACGCCGAAACGGTGTTCCTCGTCGATGATCACCAGGCCGAGGTTCTTGATCTTCACATCGTCCTGCAACAGCTTGTGGGTGCCGATGACGATGTCGATCTTGCCTTCGGCGAGGTCGGCGACGGCAGCGCTGACTTCCTTGGCGGACTTGAAGCGGCTCATCACCTCGACGGTCACCGGCCAGTCGGCGAAGCGGTCGCGGAAGCTGTTGTAATGCTGCTGGGCGAGCAGGGTGGTCGGCACCAGGATCGCCACCTGCCTGCCGCCGTGTACGGCGATGAAGGCCGCGCGCATGGCCACTTCGGTCTTGCCGAAGCCGACGTCGCCGCAGACCAGACGATCCATCGGCTTGGCCGCCAGCATGTCGGCGCGTACCGCCTCGATGGCGCTCTGCTGGTCCGGCGTCTCTTCGAACGGGAAACCGGCGCTGAAGGTCGCATAGTCGGCCTTCGGATCGTTGAACGCATAGCCTTCGCGGGCGGCACGGCGAGCATAGATGTCGAGCAGTTCGGCCGCCACATCGCGAACCTGTTCGGCGGCCTTGCGCTTGGCTTTCTGCCAGGTTTCCGAGCCCAGGCGGTGCAGCGGGGCGAGGGCATCGTCGCTGCCGGTATAGCGGGCGATCAGGTGCAGGTTGGCCACCGGCACGTAGAGTTTGGCGCCCTCGGCGTACTCCAGGGTGAGGAATTCGGCAGCCTGGTTTTCGATTTCCAGGGTCGCCAGCCCCAGATAGCGGCCGACGCCATGGTCGATGTGCACCACCGGTGCGCCTTCGCGCAGTTCGGTGAGGTTCTTGATCACCGCGTCGTTGTTGGCGTCGGCGCGTTTTTCCCGGCGGCGGCGCTGCATCACGCGCTGGCCGAACAGCGGGCTTTCGGCGATCAGGGCCAGGGCCGGGTCGTCGAGGACCAGGCCCTCGTCCAGCGGGGCGATGGTGATCGCCAGGCGTTCCTTGCCGGCGGTGAATTCCGGCCAGCTGTCGACGGTTTTCGGCCGTAGCTTGAGGCGTTCGAGCAGTTCCAGCAGGACTTCCCGGCGACCGGCGGATTCGGCGGTGAACAACACGCGGCCGGGGAACTGCTCGAGGAAGCCGGAGAGCGCCGCCAGCGGCTGGTTGGCTTTGGCTTCGATCGCCAGGTTCGGCAGCTCGCGGGCGGCGAAGCGCTCGCGGCCGACACCGGTTTCCACGTCCTGCTGGCTGGCGACGACCCGTGGCCAACTCTTCAGGCGGGCGAAGCAGTCTTCCACCGGCAGGAACAGTTCGGCCGGCGGCAGCAGTGGCCGGGTCGGGTCGATACGGCGTTCCTCGTAGCGGTTGCGCACGTCGTTCCAGAAGTTCTCCGCGGCCTGCTCGATGCCCGGCAGGGAGAATACCTGGGTGTCCTGGGGCAGATAGTCGAACAGCGTCGAGGTTTCCTCGAAGAACAGCGGCAGGTAGTACTCGATGCCGGCGGGGGTGATCCCGCTGTTGAGGTCCTGGAAGATCGAGCAGCGGCGGAAGTCGACGTCGAAGCGTTCGCGAAAGCGCGCCTTGAAGCGGATCAGTGCTTCCTTCTGCAGCGGGAATTCCTTGGCCGGCAGCAGGCGTACCGAATCGACCTTGTCGATGGAGCGCTGGTTTTCCGGGTCGAAGGTGCGCAGCGTCTCGATCTCGTCATCGAACAGGTCGATGCGATAGGGCAGTTTGCTGCCCATCGGGAACAGGTCGACCAGGGCGCCGCGCACGGCGAATTCGCCGTGTTCGTAGACGGTGTCGACGCAGCGGTAGCCGGCCGCCTCCAGGCGGGTGCGCATCTGCTCCACGTCCAGCTTCTGGCCGACATCCAGCACCAGGCTGCTGCCGAGCAGGAATTTGGTCGGCGCCAGGCGGTGCAGGGCGGTGGTGATCGGCACCACCAGCACGCCATGCTCCAGTTCCGGCAGCCGGTAGAGGCTGGCGATACGCTGGGAGATGATGTCCTGGTGCGGCGAGAACAGGTCGTAGGGCAGGGTTTCCCAGTCCGGGAAATGCAGCACCGGCAGATCGGGGGCGAAGAAACTCAGCTCCTGCTCCAGCCGTTCGGCGCTCTGGCTGTCGGCGGTCAGGAGCAGGGTGAAGCGCCCGGCGGCGCTGGCAGCCTCGGCAATGGCCAGGCTCAGGGCGGCACCGGGGAGGTTGCCCCAGTGTTGTTTGCCTGTCGCGGCAGGCAGTAGCGGTAGACGCAGAACGGGCACGGAAGGTTGAGCTCCAAGCGTTGCGGCAAATTCATCAATTGTAACGGCCCCGGGTGCCGGCTGTCAGTCGCAGACTGTGTCTATTGCGTGGCGAGGAAAATGTAGTGGCTATGACAAAAAAAGGTGGTTTTTTCCTGAATATGTAGTGCGGTATTGCAGCTGTGTTTCGGAGGGTTACAGACAAGTCATGTCCTTCGCCCCAAAATAGGGCGCTCTGAAAGCCGCGTGTTTACTGGCCTGCGTGAGGGTCGTGAATTTTCCGAGGGAATTTTGTATGACGAAGGGCGACAGTCGCGCATTGCTCGCAGAGCGACTCGGCGGCATAATGTAGCCCCTTTTTTAAGCCCCTACATGTGGAAGGTTCCCGTGACTCAGAAGCCCGACCAGTGTCTTGGTGAGTGGATTGATCGTGAAGCACTTGCAGAAGCGATGATTCCGCTGATCGGTCAGCTCTACCGCAACAACAATGTGGTGAGCTCGATCTATGGCCGCAGCCTGATCAACCAGTCTGTCATCGCGATTCTCAAGGCTCACCGCTTTGCTCGTCATCGTCAGAGCGACGATGCCGAACTGTCCGTCCACGAGACTTTCCCGCTGCTCAAGGCCATGAGCGAGCTCAAGCTGGGCGCCGCTTCGGTGGACCTGGGCAAGCTGGCGGTGAAATTCAAGGAACAAGGCAACGGCCGTAGCGCCGAGCAGTTCGTCCGTGAAGAACTGGCCGACGTGGTTGGCCAGCAGAACGCGGCCGCCCGCAAGGGTACCGACGTGGTGCTCTACGGCTTCGGTCGTATCGGTCGCCTGCTGGCCCGCATCCTGATCGAGAAGACCGGTGGCGGCGACGGCCTGCGCCTGCGTGCCATCGTCGTACGCAAGGGTGCCAACAACGACCTGACCAAGCGCGCCAGCCTGCTGCGTCGTGACTCGGTGCATGGTTCGTTCAACGGCACCATCGTCATCGACGAGGAAAACAACACCATCACCGCCAACGGCAACCTGATCCAGGTTATCTACGCGAAGAACCCGACCGAGGTGGACTACACCCAGTACGGCATCAAGGACGCCCTGCTGGTGGACAACACCGGTGTATGGCGTGACGCCGACGGCCTGGGCCAGCACCTGGCCTGCCCGGGTATCGACCGCGTGGTCCTGACCGCGCCGGGCAAGGGCAAGCTGAAGAACATCGTGCACGGTATCAACCATGCCGAGATCACGGCCGAGGACAAGATCGTTTCGGCGGCGTCCTGCACCACCAACGCCATCGTTCCGGTACTGAAGGCGGTCAACGACAAGTTCGGTATCGTCAACGGTCACGTTGAAACCGTTCACTCGTACACCAACGACCAGAACCTGATCGACAACTTCCACAAGGGCGATCGCCGTGGCCGCAGCGCCGCGCTGAACATGGTCATCACCGAAACCGGCGCTGCCACCGCTGCCGCCAAGGCCCTGCCTGAGCTGGCCGGCAAGCTGACCGGTAACGCGATCCGCGTTCCGACGCCGAACGTGTCGATGGCGATCCTGAACCTGAACCTGGGCACCGCCACCACTCGCGAAGAGATCAACGAGTACCTGCGCTACATGGCGCTGCACTCGGACCTGCACAAGCAGATCGACTTCGTGAACTCGCAGGAAGTGGTTTCCACCGACTTCGTCGGTTCGCGCCACGCCGGTGTGGTCGACGCCGAAGCGACCATCTGCAATGACAACCGTGTTGTTCTGTACGTCTGGTACGACAACGAATTCGGTTACAGCTGCCAGGTGGTCCGCGTGATGGAAGACATGGCCGGGGTCAACCCGCCAGCGTTCCCACGCTAAGCGACTGCAAATGAAAACGCCCCGACTTGTCGGGGCGTTTTTTTTGAGGCGCATTCAAGGAGGAGTTGCAGGGCATCTTTCGCGGGCAAGCCCCGCTCCTACAGGTTTGGGTCGTACATTGGATTCAGGTACGACTTCGGGCTGTAGGAGCAGGGCTTGCCCGCGAAGCTTCTCTTATCTTACGCCGCGGTCTGCGCGGTGCGCAGCGCATGCTTGTTGCCACGGAACAGTACCAGCGTCGCGATCAGTCCCAGCACCGCTGCGCCGCTGAGCCAGATGCCCGGTGCGGCCTTGTTGTCCAGTACATGGATCAGGTAGGTGCAGGCCGCCGGCGTGAAGCCGCCGAAGGTCGCGGTCGCCAGGCTGTAGGCCAGGGAGAAGCCGGTGGTACGCACTTCGGTCGGCATGATTTCGGTCAGGGCCACCACCATCGCACCGTTATACGAACCGTAGAGGAACGACAGCCACAGTTCGGCGATCAGCAGTCGGCTGAAGCTCGGGTCGGCCACCAGCCAGGACAGCACCGGGTAAGCGGTGAGGATGGCCAGGATGGTCGCCGCCAGCAGCAGTGGCTTGCGGCCGATCTTGTCGGAAACGCTGCCCATCACCGGCAACCAGAAGAAGTTCGACAGGCCGATGCACACGGTCACCAGCAGAGCATCGAAATCCGACAGGTGCAGTTCGGCCTTGCCGAAGGTCGGGGTGTAGGCGGTGATCAGGTAGAAGGACACCGTGGTCATCACCACCATGGCCATGCCTGCCAGCACCAGGCCGAAGTTCTGGCCGATCGAGCGCATCACTTCCGACAGGGTTGGGCGATGCTTGCGTGCCTGGAATTCGGGCGTTTCCTCCAGCGAGCGACGGATGATGAAGATCGCCGGAACGATCAGGCAGCCGACCAGAAACGGTACGCGCCAGCCCCATTCCCCCATCTGCTCGGGGCTCAGCCAGTGGTTCAGGCCCACGCCCAGCAGGCCGGCGAAGACCACCGCGGCCTGTTGGCTGGCGGACTGCCAACTGACGAAGAAGCCCTTGCGGCCCGGTGTCGAGATCTCGGCCAGGTAGACCGAGACGCCGCCCAGTTCCACGCCCGCGGAAAAGCCTTGCAGCAGGCGGCCCAGTAGCACCAGCAGGGGAGCGGCGACGCCGAGGGTCGAGTAGCCCGGCACGCAGGCGATCAGCACCGTACCGGCGGCCATCAGGGCCAGGGTGATGATCAGGCCCTGGCGGCGACCGTGGCGGTCGATGTAGGCACCGAGGAAAATCGCCCCCAATGGACGCATCAGGAAGCCGGCGCCAAAGGTGGCCAGCGAGAGCATCAGGGAAGCGAAGGCGCTGTCGGAGGGGAAGAAGGTTTTAGCGATGGCCGTGGCGTAGAAGCCATAGACCATGAAGTCGAACATCTCAAGGAAGTTGCCGCTGACAACGCGAAAGATCGCCTTGCCCTTGCCCGTATTCGAGGCCATTTTTATTCACTCACTTTGGCTGTCTTATAAGCAATCCTTCGTTTTGCTCGTCCTTACTGACTCTTTCAAGCATGCACACGCTGGCAGAACAGTTTTGTAACGATATGTGTATTAAGGTTGTCGGGCAACAAAAAAACGAGCTTGCTGGCTAAATGGCATAAGCCACGGGGTAGAGCGTTCGCCGTGGATCTTAGGGAAGTGGGAAGCATGCATTGCCCTGATGAATACTGGGCCTGCTTTAATTTGGCGCATAATGGGTAGCTCTGAATTGTGCCGACTGCGAGCCTATGCCCTCTCTTCAGTTCTTCAGGATGGTTCTGCGATCACCCGGCCCATGGCTGGCGGGTGCGGTCCTGGCGCTGTCGACCGGTTGCGACGGGCAGGGCGCGCTGGAGCGTTTTGGCGGCCCGACCATGGGCAGCAGCTACTCGCTCCAGTATGTGCGCCGTGCTGGCGGGCCGGCGCCTGCCAGGGTCAAGGACGAGGTCGAGGCGATCCTGGCCCAGGTCGACCGGCAGATGTCGACCTATCGCGGCGACTCGGACATCGTCCGCTTCAATGCTTTGCCGGCCAACCGTTGTCAGGTCATGCCAGCGTCGATTCTCGAACTGGTGCGCACGGGGGAGGCGCTGTCCGTTGCGAGTGACGGTGCCTACGACCTGACGGTCGAACCGCTGATGAATCTCTGGGGCTTCGGCCCGCAGGGGCGTGTGGAAAAGGTCCCGGATGCCGCGCAACTGGCGGCGGCCCGCCAGCGGGTCGGCCATTCCCATCTGCATGTCGATGGCGAACGCTTGTGCAAGGACGCCGCGGTGGAGGTCGATTTCGACAGCATTGCCGCAGGCTACACTGTGGACCGGATTGCCACGCGGCTGGCGCAGATGGGGATCGACAGTTTTCTCGTCGAGGTCACGGGCGAGCTCAAGGCCGTGGGGCGCAAGCCCGATGGCGGTTCCTGGCGGGTTGCCCTGGAGGCGCCGCGGGACGATCGGCAGGTCGCGCAACGGATCGTCGACATCGACGGTTATGGGGTGTCCACTTCAGGTGACTATCGCAATTATTTCGAGCAGGATGGCAAGCGCTATTCCCATACCTTCGATGCGTTGACCGGCGCGCCGGTCACCCATGACCTGGCGGCGGTCACGGTGATTCATCCCTCGACGCTGATGGCCGATGGCTTGTCGACGCTGTTGCTGATCCTCGGCCCGGAGCGGGGTTGGGACTATGCGGAAAAACACGATATCGCTGCTTTTTTTGTGATCCGTGCCGATAAAGCTTTCGTCACACGAACGAATTCGGCGTTTGACAGATTGCCGAAGGCTGCTGCGCATTAACATGTAGTGCAGGCAAAGCTGGCTTACGACGCGACCAAGGGTTAATGTGCGCGGCGTTCACGCATCTATAGACTGCACACCGAGATTTGATCCTTCATGTCGCTGCCGCGACGTGATTTAGCCGCAGGTGCCAGAGGGGTGCCTCGGCCTGTTCTGAGGAGTACGCATGGCTGTCTACAACTACGACGTAGTGGTACTGGGTTCCGGCCCCGCTGGAGAGGGTGCGGCAATGAACGCCGCCAAGGCAGGGCGCAAGGTCGCGATGGTCGACAGCCGCCGTCAGGTCGGTGGCAACTGCACCCACCTGGGGACCATCCCGTCCAAGGCCTTGCGTCACTCCGTGCGGCAGATCATGCAGTTTAACACCAACCCGATGTTCCGGGCCATCGGCGAGCCGCGCTGGTTCTCCTTCCCGGACGTGCTCAAGAGCGCCGAGAAGGTGATCGCCAAGCAGGTCGCCTCGCGCACCGGCTATTACGCCCGCAACCGGGTCGACCTGTTCTTCGGTACCGGCAGCTTCGCCGACGAACAGACCGTCGAAGTGGTCTGCCCCAACGGCGTGGTCGAAAAACTGGTGGCCAAGCACATCATCATCGCCACCGGCTCGCGTCCCTATCGCCCGGCCGACATCGATTTCAACCACCCGCGTATCTACGATAGCGACACCATCCTCAGCCTGGGCCACACTCCGCGCAAGCTGATCATCTATGGTGCCGGGGTGATCGGTTGCGAATACGCGTCGATCTTCAGTGGCCTGGGGGTACTGGTCGAGCTGGTGGACAACCGTGACCAGTTGCTGAGCTTCCTCGATTCGGAAATTTCCCAGGCGTTGAGCTACCACTTCAGCAACAACAACATCACCGTGCGCCACAACGAGGAGTACGACCGGGTCGAGGGCCTGGACAACGGGGTGATCCTGCACCTGAAGTCGGGCAAGAAGATCAAGGCCGACGCCTTGCTCTGGTGTAACGGCCGTACCGGCAACACCGACAAGCTGGGCATGGAGAACATCGGCGTCAAGGTCAACGGCCGTGGCCAGATCGAGGTGGACGAGAACTACCGCACCTGCCAGCCGAACATCTACGGTGCCGGCGACGTGATCGGCTGGCCGAGCCTGGCCAGTGCCGCCCACGACCAGGGCCGCTCGGCCGCGGGCAGCATCGTCGACAACGGCAGCTGGCGGTATGTCAACGATGTGCCGACCGGTATCTACACCATCCCGGAGATCAGTTCGATCGGCAAGAACGAGCATGAGCTGACCAAGGCCAAGGTGCCGTACGAAGTGGGCAAGGCATTCTTCAAGAGCATGGCCCGCGCGCAGATCGCCGGCGAGCCGCAAGGCATGCTGAAGATCCTGTTCCACCGCGAGACCCTGGAAGTGCTTGGTGTGCACTGCTTCGGCTACCAGGCTTCGGAGATCGTCCACATCGGCCAGGCGATCATGAACCAGCCGGGTGAGAACAACACCCTGAAGTACTTCGTCAACACCACCTTCAACTACCCGACCATGGCCGAAGCCTATCGGGTAGCTGCCTACGATGGCCTGAACCGGCTTTTTTGAGCGGCTCCGGCCGGTGGCCTGAGCCGGCCGGGGAGACCGATTTCAGCCTTTCCCAAGTGTGGCCGTGGCCAAACCGGGAAAGTCTGTAATCAGGCTATCGACGCCGAAGTCGGCGAGCCTGCGCATCAGCGCCGGCTCGTTGACTGTCCACACCGACACGTGCAGACCCTGACGCTGGGCCTTGAGCAGGCGTTCCGGGGTGCAGAGTGTCCAGTTCAGTGCCAGGAACTCGCAGCCATAGCTCTGGGCGACCTTCAGTGGGTCGAGCCAGGCATATTCGGCCACCAGGCCGCGTGAGAGGTCCGGGGTCAGCTCCAGGGCGGCCTTGAGCACTTCGCGGGAGCTGGAGGTGATGGTGACCTTGTCCAGCAGGCCGAAACGCTGTGCCAGTTCTCGAATCGCCAGTACCGTGGTCGCCGCGCGGGTGCGCGAGGCGCTCTTGACCTCCAGTTGCCAGTGCTCGAAATCGCACTGCTCGAACAGTTCCTCCAGGCGCGGGATCGGGCAGGCGGTGAGCCAGCCGGGGCCACCCTTGCGCGCATCGTAGGTCACCAGCTCGGCGGCGGTGTGCTCGACCACCTTGCCACGCCGGTCGGTGGTGCGTTTGAGGGTCGGGTCATGGATGACCATCAGTTCGCCATCCATGGACAGGTGCAAGTCCAACTCGCAGCGGCGGACGCCGTGTTTGAGGCATTCCTGGAAACTGGTCAGGGTGTTTTCCGGCGCTTCGCCTTTGGCGCCACGATGGCCATAAATCAGAGTCACGACTGCTCCTTACAAGGGAAAAATGATTCGGCAAGTAATCGGGGGCGCACGATGAACCCGAGGCTCAATGGGCTTCGGGGTCGTTCTGCTCGCGGGCCAGGCGCCGTTGCTGCGCCTGTTTCTGCAAGATATAGCGGGCCAGCAACTGGCGCTGGGCATCGGTCAATGATTCGAACTCGGTGCCGATTTCGAACGAGCCCAGGCTTTGCGGTTCGCAATGGGTGACCTTGGCCCGCAGCAACAGGCCCAGTGCCTGCGGCATCAGCACCAGCTTGATCGCCAGTCGGGTGCCGGCCGGGTAGGCCACGTCATGGCCGAACTCGATACCGCCTTCGGAGAGGACCACCGACTGCGGCTCGCCGATTTCGCCGAGGATGGTCATGGCCATCACCTGGCTCAGCAGATCGATGCGCTTGTTCTGGGATTTCAGGTAGGCTGAGAGGGCGCGGTCGCGCTCGGTGACCTGGCGCAGCAGGTGCTGCGACTCGAACTCGCTCAGGTGCAGTTCGCTCAACAGGTTGAAGAGCGGCGACGCATCCTGCAACACATCCTTGCCCGCTGCGTCGGCGGCGGACAGGGGGCGGATTTCCAGTGCGATCGTGTCCTCGATACGGTAGTATTCGCGGCGATCTTCTTCATCTAATGTCGACATGGCGAACCCAAGGCAGAGGCAATGGTCTGAGTGTAAAGCTGCTGACCCGCCCTCGCCACATGGACGTCTTCTTTTCCTTCGAACCAGCCCCCGACATGTTCAGACCACTCTTCGTATTTATCGGTACGCGTTATACCCGTGCAAAGCGTCGCAACCATTTTGTCTCCTTCATCTCCCTGACTTCGATCATCGGCCTCGCCCTGGGCGTGGTGGTGATGATCGTGGTGCTGTCGGTGATGAACGGCTTCGACCGGGAAATGCGCGATCGCGTGTTGGGCATGGTGCCCCACGCCACCATCGAATCGGGCGAGCCGATCAGCGACTGGCAGAGCCTGGCGGACAAGGTCCGGCAGAACCCGCAGGTGGCCGCCGTGGCACCCTTCACCCAGATGCAGGGGCTGCTGACCAACAACGGCCAGGTGCAGAAGGTGCTGCTCAACGCCATCGACCCGGCGCAGGAGCGCAAGGTGTCGATCATCGACCGCTTCATGCAGCAGGGCCAGCTCGATGCCCTGGCGCCGGGCAGCTTCGGCATCGTCATCGGTGACAAGGCCGCGACCAAGCTTGGCGTCGGCCTTGGCGACAAGCTGACCTTCGTCGCCCCGGAGGTTTCGGTGACGCCGGCGGGCATGTTCCCGCGGATGAAGCGCTTCACCGTGGTCGGGATCTTTCATGTCGGTGCCGGCGAGCTGGATGGCTACCTGGGCCTGACCAACCTCGACGACCTGGCGCGCCTGCACCGCTGGAAGCCGGACCAGGTCCAGGGGCTGCGGCTGAAGTTCGACGACCTGTTCCAGGCGCCGCGCACGGCCTGGGAGATCGCCCAGCAGTTGGGCGACAACCATTACTACGCTCGTGACTGGACCCGTACCCACGGCAACCTGTACCAGGCGATCAAGATGGAAAAGGCCATGATCGGCCTGCTGTTGCTGCTGATCGTCGCGGTTGCCGCGTTCAACATCATTTCGACGCTGGTGATGGTGGTGAACGACAAGAAGGGCGATATCGCGATCCTGCGCACCCTGGGCGCCACGCCCGGGCAGATCATGGCGATCTTCATGGTCCAGGGCAGTGTGATCGGCGTGGTCGGCACACTCATTGGTGCGGCGGTGGGGATCTTCGCCGCGCTGAATGTCAGTGCCGCGATCTCCGCCCTCGAAGGCCTGATCGGCCACAAGTTCCTCAATGCCGACGTGTATTTCATCGACTACCTGCCGTCCCAACTGATGGCCGAGGACGTGTTGATGGTCTGTGGCGCGGCATTGGTCCTGAGTTTCCTCGCCACCCTGTATCCAGCCTGGCGTGCGGCGCGCACCCAGCCTGCGGAGGCGCTACGTTATGAGTGAGTTGGGCATGAGTGATAAAGCAGTGCTGAGTTGCCGCAACCTGGGCAAATCCTACGAGGAGGGCCCGGAGTCGGTGGTGGTGCTGTCCGGTCTGCAGCTTGAGCTGTACGCGGGCGAGCGGGTGGCGATCGTCGGCAGTTCCGGTTCGGGCAAGAGTACCTTGCTCAACCTGCTGGGCGGTCTGGATACGCCGTCCAAGGGGAGTGTCTGGCTGGCCGGCGAGGAGTTGTCGGCGCTGGGCGAAAAGGCCCGTGGATTGCTGCGCAATCGTGCGCTGGGCTTCGTCTACCAGTTCCACCACCTGCTGCCGGAATTCACCGCGCTGGAGAACGTCTGCATGCCGCTGCTGATCGGCCGTACGGCGATCCCCGAGGCGCGTCAGCGCGCCACGGCGTTGCTGGAGCGGGTAGGGCTGGGGCATCGCCTGGAGCACAAGCCGGCTGAGTTGTCCGGCGGTGAGCGCCAGCGCGTGGCGATCGCCCGGGCACTGGTGAACAAGCCCGGCCTGGTGATGCTCGACGAGCCGACCGGCAACCTCGACCACCATACCGCCCAGGGTATCCAGGACCTGATGCTGGAGCTCAGCACTTCGATGCAGACCGCGTTCCTGGTGGTGACCCATGACATGAACCTGGCGCGCCAGATGGACCGTGTGCTGCACCTGACCGACGGCAAGCTGGTCGCAATCTGATTCGCCCTGGCCGGCCCCGTGGGTGTCCTCGGTGGCCGGCTCGATTATTTTCTACGGTGGCCTGCGAATGTTCAGACCGTTATCGATTTTCATCGGCACGCGCTACACCCGTGCCAAACGCCGCAACCGTTTTGTCTCGTTCATCTCGATGACCTCGATGATTGGCCTCGCCCTGGGCGTGCTGGCGATGATTGTGGTGCTGTCGGTGATGAACGGCTTCCAGAAGGAAATGCAGTCGCGGATTCTCGGCATGGTGCCCCACGCGACCATCGTCGGGGTCAAGCCCATCGACGACTGGCAGCCGGTGGCTGCCGCGGCGATGCGCAATCCCCAGGTCACCGCGGCGGTACCGTTCACCGAGATGGACGGCATGCTGTCGTACAAGGGGGCGATGCAGCCGATCCAGATCAGCGGGGTCGACCCGGCCCAGGAAGGCAAGGTCTCGATCGTTGCCCAGCATATCGTCCAGGGCAGGCTGGAAGACCTGAAGCCGGGCGAGTTCGGCGTGGTGATCGGTGAGATCACCGCCCGGCGTTTCCGCCTCAATGTCGGCGACAAGCTGACCCTGATCGTTCCGGAAGTGAGCGCCGATCCGGGTGGCATCACCCCACGCATGCAGCGCCTGAACGTGGTGGGCGTGTTCAAGGTCGGTGCCGAACTGGATGGTTCCATGGCGTTGATCCACATGGCCGACGCGGCGCAGATCCAGCACTGGCAGCCGAACCAGGTGCAGAGCGTGCGCCTGGCGGTCAAGGACCTGTATGCCGCGCCGCAGGTCTCCACCGCCATCGCCGGCGACCTGGGCGCCGGCTACAAGGCCGATGACTGGACTCACACCCAGGGCAGCCTGTTCAGCGCGATGAAGATGGAAAAGACCATGATCGGCCTGTTGCTGCTGATGATCGTCGCGGTGGCGGCGTTCAACATCATCGCGACGCTGATCATGGTGGTGAACGACAAGGGCGCGGACATCGCCATCCTGCGTACCATCGGCGCCACGCCGCGGCAGATCATGGCGATCTTCATGGTCCAGGGCACGGTGATCGGCATCGTCGGCACCCTGATCGGCGGTGTGCTCGGCGTGATCGCGGCGTTGAACGTCAGTGAGCTGGTGGGCTGGATCGAGCGGATCAGCGGGCAGCACATCTTCAGTTCCGACGTGTACTTCGTCAGCAACCTGCCGTCGCAGTTGCAGGGGGGGATGTGGTGTTGATCTGTTCGGCCGGGTTCATCATGAGCTTTCTCGCGACGCTCTATCCGGCGTATCGCGCGGCGAAGACCGAGCCGGCGCAGGCGTTGCGCTACTCGTAAGCCGGGATACCGTTTTCGCGGGCAAGCCCGGCTCCTACAGATCGGTGTCGTATGCATCATGGGTGAACGACGCCGGACTGTAGGAGCCGGGCTTGCACGCGAAGAGGCCCTCAAGCCTGGCACGGCAATTCGATGATGAACCGTGTCCAGCCTACCTCCGATTCACAATGAATCCGCCCACCATGGGCCCGCACGATCGACTGGGTAATCGCCAGTCCCAGGCCGGCATGCTCGTTGCTCCCTTCATGGCGGGCCGGATCCGCCCTATAGAACCGGTCGAACAGCCGCGGCAGCGCTTGCGCCGCGATCCCTTCACCGCTGTTCTGCACACTGACACGCAGGCCTGCTGCCGTCGTCTCCAGATTGATCCGGATTTCACCACCCATCGGCGTGAAGCGCAGCGCGTTGTCCAGCAGATTGGACAGCGCCCGGCGCAACATGCTGCGATCGCCCAGCAGTTTCGCCGTGCCGCTGCGGCTCACGCGGACCTGGTTGTCTTCGGCCAGGGGTGCGAAGAACTCCAGCAGCACATCGGCCTCGTCGGCCAGTTCCAGCTGCTCGAACCTCGGGTTCAGCAGGCCATGGTCGGCCTTGGCCAGGTAGAGCATGTCGTTGACCAGTTGCGCCATCCATTGCAGTTCTTCGAGGTTGCTGTGCAGCGCCTCGCGATAGTCCTCGAGTGGGCGTGGTCGGGTCAGGGTGACCTGGGTGTGGGTGAGCAGGTTCGACAGCGGCGTGCGCAGTTCGTGGGCGATATCGGCGGAGAACGCCGAGAGTCGCTGGAACGAGTCCTCCAGGCGCCCGAGCATGGCGTTGAAGGCCTGCCCCAGCTCGGCCAGCTCCGCCGGCATCTGCCCGATGTCCAGGCGTTGGGTCAGCGAGTGGGCACAGATGCCGCCCGCCACTTCGCTCATGCGTCGCAGGGGGCGCAGGCCGCTGCGGGCGGCCCAGGCGCCGAGCAGGGCGGTGGCCAGGGCCGAAAGGCCGACCGTCAGCCAGATCAACTGCTGCATGCGCTGCAGGAAATGCTGGTGATGGGTGATGTCGAGGATCAGCGTCAGTTCGGCGGAGTCCGCCCGGCCCGGCGTCAGCGGTACATTGAAGATCCGGTAGGCGCTGGTGCCGCTCAGCAGGCTGTTCAGTCCGGCTTGGGCGGGCAGTTTCTCGGGCAGGGCGCGGGCGCTGTCGAACCAGAGCTGGCCGTCGGCGCCGTGGATTCTCAGGGCCAGGTCGGGGCGCAGGTTGATTTCGCCTTGCAGGCGCTCGTGCAGCGGCTGGAAGTCGCCGAGGTCGGCCACCTGGCCCAGCAGGCTGCGCAGTTCGGCCAGGCGCCCATCCAGCAACTGCTGGTCGAGTTCGACGAAGTGCGACTCGCTGGCCCGGCTGAACAGCACGCCGGCCACCAGCGACACCGTTGCGGTACAGGCGGCGAACAGCAGCGCCAGGCGCCCGGCGAGAGACAGACGCCGCATCACAGGGCCCGTTCTTCGAGTACGTAGCCCATGCCGCGCACGGTATGGATCAGCTTGTTGGAGTGGGCATCATCGATTTTCAGGCGCAGGCGGCGGATGGCGACCTCGATGACATTGGTGTCGCTGTCGAAATTCATGTCCCAGACCTGGGAAGCGATCAGCGATTTGGGCAGCACTTCGCCCTGGCGGCGCAGGAGCATTTCCAGCAGGGCGAATTCCTTGGCGGTCAGGTCGACGCGCTGGCCGGCCCGTTCGACCCGGCGGCGGATCAGGTCCAGGCGCAGGTCGGCAACCTGCAGGCTGGTGTCCTGGGTATTGCCGCCACCACGGCGCAGCAGGCTGCGGACCCGGGCCAGCAGTTCGGAAAAGGCGAAGGGCTTGACCAGGTAGTCGTCGGCACCCAGTTCCAGGCCGTGGACCCGGTCTTCTACCGCGTCGCGGGCAGTGAGGAACAGCACCGGGATTTCCAGGCCGGCGGCGCGCACCGTCTGGAGGATCTGCCAGCCGTCGCGGCCGGGCAGCATGACGTCGAGGATCAGCAGGTCGTAGTCGCCGGTCAACGCCAGGTGCTGGCCGCTGGTGCCATCCGCCACCAGCTCGCAGTTGAAGCCGGCCTCGTTGAGGCCCTGGCGCAGGTATTGGCCGGTTTTCGCTTGGTCTTCGACGATCAGCAGTTTCATGGATGACTCGTGGCAAATGGAACGGTAACGTTATACAGGTCGTCCGGCGCTTCGGGCCCAAGCTGACAAAGTTGTAATCTGCCGGTCAGGCTGGTGGCAGCGCTCTGGTTCTACAGTCTTGCACAGAGTGAAACCTATTCCATTGGAGTGTGACCATGTTTGTGCGCAACAGCCTCGTGTTTGCCGGTCTGCTGCTGAGTTCCGCGGCCCTGGCCTCGCCCGCCGGGCATTATGACTTCGGTCAGCCGGCGCCGGCCTCGAAGGCGACCCGTACCATCGAAGTGACCATGACCGATATCGCGTTCGATGCCAAGGAGCTGGAGGTCAAGGCCGGCGAGACCGTGCGTTTCGTGCTGGTCAACAAGGGTCAATTGCTGCATGAGTTCAACCTGGGCGAGGCGGCGATGCATGCCGCGCACCAGCAGGAAATGCTCAAGATGCAGCAGAGCGGCATGTTGACGCCGACCGGCATGAAGATGCCGGCGATGGATCATTCCAGCATGGCGGGCGGTGCCATGGATCACGGCATGATGAAGCATGACGACCCCAACAGCGTGCTGGTCGAGCCGGGCAAGACCGCCGAACTGACCTGGACCTTCAGCAAGGCCGGCAGCCTGGAGTTCGCCTGCAATATCCCCGGTCACTACCAGGCGGGCATGGTTGGCCGGCTGAAAATTGACCGCTGAGGCAGGTCGTCTGACTTTGCACGCTGAAAGCCGGGCGTAAACCCGATAGACTTGTCGGGTTCATTCTTTCAGGTTTTCGTTATGCATCCCGCAGCCGAACATTCGCCGCTGGGCAAGTCCAGTGAATACATCGCCACTTATACGCCTTCCTTGCTGTTCCCGATTCCGCGCGCCGCGAAATGGGCCGAGCTGGGGTTGAGTGCCGAGACCTTGCCCTATCACGGCGTGGACTTCTGGAACTGCTTCGAGCTGTCCTGGCTGCTGCCGTCCGGCAAGCCGGTGGTGGCCATCGGCGAGTTCAGCATTCCGGCCGACTCGCCGAACATCATCGAGTCCAAGTCGTTCAAGCTGTATCTCAACTCCCTGAACCAGACGCCATTTGCCGATATCCCGAGCCTGGAGGCGGTGCTGCGCGCCGATCTGTCGGCGGCGGCGGGCAAGCCGGTGGGGGTGCGTATTCGTCGGCTGGGCGACGTACAGGCAGAAGGTGTGGTGGCCTTGCCGGGCACCTGTATCGATGACCTGGATATCAGTGTCAGTGACTACGCCCATCCGCGTCCTGAGCTGCTGCGTTGCGATCCGTCGCGCGTGGTCGAGGAAAGCGTGCACAGCCATCTGCTCAAGTCCAACTGCCCGGTGACCAGCCAGCCGGACTGGGGCAGCGTGGTGGTGGAGTATCGCGGGGCGGCGCTGGACCATGCCAGCCTGCTGGCGTACCTGGTGAGTTTCCGTCAGCACTCGGACTTCCACGAGCAGTGCGTGGAGCGGATCTTCCTCGACCTGCAGCGGTTGCTCAAGCCGGAAAAACTGACGCTGTATGCGCGCTACGTACGCCGGGGCGGGCTGGATATCAACCCGTACCGCAGTACCGAGGTGGTGGCGTTCCAGAACCGGCGGCTGGTGCGCCAGTAACCCTTCTGGTACGCCCCTGTGGGAGGCTGTTCCCCTCAGAGCTGACGGCTTCTGCGCAGCGGGTCAGGCCAAGTGAGCAGGCATGAAAAAGCCCCGACGAGTCGGGGCTTTTTCCATTGCGCTGTCGCTTAGGCCTGAACGACCGGGATCTTCGCGTTGGCCGCGGCTTCGCGGAACTCGGCGATCTGGTCGAAGCTCAGGTAGCGATAGATGTCGGCAGCCATGCTGTCGATGTTCTTCGCGTACTCCATGTACTCCTCGACGGTCGGCAGCTTGCCGAGAATCGAAGAGACCGCCGCCAGCTCGGCCGAAGCCAGGTAGACGTTGGTGGAGTCACCCAGGCGGTTCGGGAAGTTACGGGTCGAGGTGGAGACCACGGTCGAACCGGTCTGCACACGTGCCTGGTTACCCATGCACAGCGAGCAGCCCGGCATTTCCATGCGCGCACCGGCCTTGCCGTAGATGCCGTAGTAGCCTTCCTCGGTCAGCTGGTGAGCGTCCATCTTGGTCGGCGGAGCCAGCCACAGACGGGTCGGGATGCCACCCTTGACCTTGTCCAGCAGCTTGCCGGCAGCGCGGAAGTGACCGATGTTGGTCATGCACGAACCGATGAACACTTCGTCGATCTTGTCACCGGCAACGGTGGACAGCAGACGGGCGTCGTCCGGGTCGTTCGGCGCGCAGAGCACAGGCTCCTTGACGTCGGCCAGGTCGATCTCGATGACCGCGGCATACTCGGCGTCCTTGTCGGCTTCCAGCAGTTCCGGCTTGGCCAGCCAGGCTTCCATCGCCTGGGCGCGACGCTCCATGGTGCGGGCATCGCCGTAGCCTTCGCCGATCATCCAGCGCAGCAGGGTGATGTTCGACTTCAGGTATTCGGCGATCGCCTCTTCCGGCAGCTTGATGGTGCAGCCGGCAGCGGAGCGCTCGGCCGAGGCGTCGGACAGTTCGAAGGCTTGTTCGACGGTCAGGTCGTTCAGGCCTTCGATCTCCAGGATGCGGCCGGAGAAGATATTCTTCTTGCCTTTCTTCTCTACGGTCAGCAGGCCCTGCTGGATCGCGTAGTAAGGGATGGCGTGAACCAGGTCGCGCAGGGTGATGCCAGGCTGCAGCTTGCCCTTGAAGCGAACCAGTACCGACTCGGGCATGTCCAGCGGCATGACGCCGGTGGCGGCCGCGAAGGCCACCAGGCCGGAACCGGCCGGGAAGGAGATACCGATCGGGAAGCGGGTGTGGGAGTCGCCACCGGTGCCGACGGTGTCAGGCAGCAGCATGCGGTTCAGCCAGCTGTGGATAATGCCGTCGCCTGGACGCAGGGACACGCCGCCACGAGTCATGATGAAGTCGGGCAGGGTGTGGTGGGTCTTGACGTCGATCGGCTTCGGATACGCCGCGGTGTGGCAGAAGGACTGCATCACCAGGTCGGCGGAGAAGCCCAGGCAGGCCAGGTCCTTCAGTTCGTCACGGGTCATTGGACCGGTGGTGTCCTGGGAGCCGACGGTGGTCATCTTCGGTTCGCAGTAGGTGCCAGGGCGGATGCCCTCGACGCCGCAAGCCTTGCCGACCATCTTCTGCGCCAGGGTGAAGCCCTTGGTGCTGGCCGCCGGTGCTTCAGGTGCCTTGAACAGGTCCGATGGTGGCAGGCCCAGCTCGGCGCGAGCCTTGCCGGTCAGGCCGCGACCGACGATCAGCGGAATACGGCCGCCGGCGCGGACTTCGTCCAGCAGTACTTCGGTTTTCAGTTCGAAGCTGGTGACCAGCTCGTCGCTGCCGTGGCGGCGCACTTCGCCCTTGAACGGATAGACGTCGATGACGTCGCCCATGGCCAGGTTGGTGCAGTCGAATTCGATCGGCAGGGCGCCGGCGTCTTCCATGGTGTTGTAGAAGATCGGGGCGATCTTGGTGCCGAAGCAGAAGCCACCGGCGCGCTTGTTCGGTACGTACGGAATGTCGTCGCCGAAGAACCACAGCACCGAGTTGGTAGCGGATTTGCGCGAGGAACCGGTACCGACCACGTCACCGACGTAGGCAACCGGGAAGCCCTTGGCCTTGACCGCTTCGATCTGTGCCAGTGGGCCGACCGAACCTGGCTGCGAAGGCTCGATGCCGTCGCGGGCCATTTTCAGCATGGCCAGGGCGTGCAGCGGGATGTCGGGGCGCGACCAGGCGTCCGGGGCAGGGGACAGGTCGTCGGTGTTGGTTTCGCCAGGCACCTTGAACACGGTCAGGGTGTATTTCTCGGCGATGGCCGGACGGGCGGTGAACCATTCACCGGCGGCCCAGGATTCCAGGACGGCCTTGGCGTGGGCGTTGCCAGCCTTGGCTTTTTCAGCCACGTCGTGGAAAGCGTCGAACATCAGCAGGGTGTACTTGAGTTGCTCGGCGGCAACCGGCGCCAGCTCGGCGTCGTCCAGCAGGGCAACCAGGGTCTCGATGTTGTAGCCGCCCTGCATGGTGCCGAGCAGTTCAACCGCGCGCTTCTTGTCCAGCAGCGGGGACTTGGCTTCGCCCTTGGCCAGGGCGGAAAGGAAGCCGGCCTTGACGTAGGCGGCTTCGTCCACTCCAGGCGGAACGCGGTTGGTGATCAAGTCTACGAGGAAAGCTTCTTCGCCAGCCGGGGGATTCTTCAGCAGCTCGACCAGGCCTGCGGTTTGTTCGGCGTTAAGCGGCTGGGGCACGATACCCAGGGCTGCGCGCTCTTCGATATGTTTGCGGTAGGCTTCAAGCACAGTTATTACCCTCATCAGTGGTCCCAAATGGGTGTCCGGGACGCTCATCCAGAAATGCACGGCACTCATGCGCTGTAGGGGCTTTTTGGGCCGCTTGGCCAGAGTTTCCGCGATTTCCAACAGAAGCTGTTTTCAAAGTTTTACGCCTTCGGAACGGAGCAGATGAGGGTCGGCGCGGGAACTTCCGGGCGGAAATTCCCGAGCCAACGTCGTTCTTCAGGATGAGGGTGACTGACACCCGGCGGATGAAGCGCCCTGGGACGGCTCCACCCTAAACTGTGCTCGTGACGCTTTGAAAACAGCTTCCAACGGACATTGGCGCCTAAAAAGGCAGAACGATTCTACGGCATATTCCAAAGAAAGGTAAGGTAAGCCCTACAGGTTCGGGGGTGACCCTTGTTAGACAAAGGGCTAACATGCGGGCCTGTTTTGCTTCCGCGCGTTTGTCCTGCCCATGCCCAATCAGACTATCAAGACCCCCTGCGTCGGCCTCTGCTCCACGGTTTACGGTGACCTGGTGTGTCGCGGCTGCAAACGCTTCCACCATGAAGTGATCCACTGGAATGGCTACAGCGAGGAGCAGAAGCGTGCGGTGTGGCTGCGTCTGGAACAGTTGCTGGTGCAGGTGATGGTGGCCAAGCTGGAGGTGTTCGACCCGCTCAGGCTGCGCCAGCAACTGGAGGCGCGCAAGATCCGCTTCGTGCCCCATCAGTCGGAGTATTGCTGGGCCTATCAGCTGATTGCGCGAGGAGCGCGGGTGATCAACCAGCTGGAGGCCTATGGCATGGTGCTGCTGCCGGAGTTTCGTGACTGGGGGCTGCCGGAGTTGCGCGATGCCATCGATCGCGAGTTCTTCCTGCTGTCCGAGGCGCACTACGAGCGCTATATCGCGCCGGGGTTTCTCAAGGAGGCGCTGGGCCCCTGAACCGGACGCCGGCAGGCCTCAGCCCCTGGCCAGTTCCTCCAGGTGGTCGGTGATCTCCTGGGTCTTGAGCACCAGCACATCACTTTCCAGTGAGTCCAGCACCACTTCCGCGGTATTGCCGATCAGTGCCCCGGAAATCCCGGTCCGCGCCACCGTGCCGATCACCGTGACCACCGCGCCCAGCTTGTGGGCCGTGTGCGGAATCAAGACGTCCGCCGGCCCCTCGGCAATGTGCAGGTGTTCGTCATCGACGTCGAATTCCGCCTGGAAGGCCCGGCATTGCTCGCGATAGCGCGCCTCGATGGTTTCCCGCAACTGGTACACCGGATCGGCGGCCGAGAGCATCGGCGAGGGATGGGCGCTGATCACGTGAAGGTGGCCCTTGGCCAGGCTGGCTATGTCATAGCCATGATCGATGATGTTCGCGTGCAGGTGTCGATGGCCCTCGTCGGCGTTGCCGACATCCACCGCGGCGAGAATCACCCCGCCGGCCCAGGGCGTCTCGGTCTTGACCATCAGCACCGCGCAAGGGCAGAAACGCAGCAGTTTCCAGTCCGAAGGGGTCAGCAGGGCCCTTTTCAGCGGGCTGTCGGGGCGGTGCTGCTTGATCACCAGGCCGCAGCCTTCGGCCTGTTGCACGCCGATGATGGTGTCGTGCAGGGTCTTGTCCCAGGACTGTTCCGCCGTGGCGCTGTAGCCGTCGTCATGCAACTGGCTCTTGAGCAGCGAGAGCAGGGCGCTATGGTCGTGCCGCGGGTCGCACATCAGCAGATGCAGGTGGGCATCCGTGACCTTGGCGATCAGTTTGGCGCGGTTGAGCGCCAGGCTGTGGGCGTGATCGGGGTCGAGTATCACCAGAATGCTGCGAATGGCTTGCATGGTCAGCGTGCTCCCAGAGGTTCGAAGGCGGCATGACCTAACTATAGTTGCCCTGCGTTCGCCCCGAACTTGATGCATATCAAGGACGATGGCTGGTGGTCCGCCCCGGGACCCGTATAATCGGCGGCCTTGAGTTGCCTGACCCCTTGTGAGCCCCATGTTGCCGATTCTTTCGTTGTTCGACCCCCTTCGCTGCGCACTGCCGGGAGCCTTCCTGTGAACCTGCCGGAAATTCATGAGTTTCTCGGCTGTCGCACGCCGGACGCCTGGGTGCAGGCGGCGCTGGCCGATCAGGAAACCCTGCTGATCGACCACAAGAACTGCGAGTTCAAGGCGGCGAGCACGGCCCTGAGCCTGATCGCCAAGTACCATTCGCATGTCGACCTGATCAACATGATGTCGCGGCTGGCGCGGGAGGAGCTGGTGCACCACGAGCAGGTGATGCGCCTGATGAAGCGTCGTCGGATCGACTTGCGCCAGCTTTCCGCCGGCCGCTACGCCTCGGGCCTGCGCAAGGTGGTGCGCAACCACGAGCCGGTGAAACTGGTGGACACGCTGGTGGTCGGGGCCTTTATCGAGGCCCGCAGTTGCGAGCGTTTCGAGGCCCTGGTGCCGCACCTGGATGAAGAGTTGGGCAAGTTCTATTTCGGCCTGCTCAAGAGCGAGGCCCGGCATTTCCAGGGTTATCTGAAGCTGGCCTACCAGTATGGCGACGCTGCGGATATCGCCCGGGTGATCGAGAAGGTCCGGCTGGTGGAGCAGGAGCTGATCGAGTCGCCGGACGTCGAGTTTCGCTTCCACAGCGGTGTCCCGGCTGTCTAGTGGCCTGTGTGGCTAATTCGCACACTCAACGCCGGGTCCAGGGCTTCGCCAGACTGCGTTGCCATTCCTGGCCGTAGCTCGGCTACGACTCGTCATGGCGCCTTGCCTGGCAAACCCCTGTACCCGAATTTGAGTATTCGAGTTAACCGTACAGGCCACTAGGCGCGAACCAGCTTTTCCAGTGCCGCCTCGGCCAGGAACGACGAGCGGCTCTTGATCCGGTGGTCGCGCACGTAGCGGTCGATGCGCTGGATCACGAAGCCGGGAAGGGTCACGTTGACCTTCTCGGTCTTGCCCAGGTAGGGCGAAATATCGATTTCCAGCAGGCCCCAACCCATTTCGGCAAAGTCGGGGTTTTGCCGGTGGGCCAGCAATGGCGACGGCATCGGTACCCGCTCGCCGCTCGAGGCGATTTCCTCCAGGCGGATGTGGGCGATCTCGATGGCGGCGTCATAGGCTTCCTCGAAGCTGTCGCCGGCGGTCACGGCGCCTGGAATGTCCGGGATCTGTACGCCGGTGGCGGTGTGTTCATCACCCCATTCAATGGCAATGGGATATTGCATGATGTCCTCCTGGGTGAGCCGGTTCATGGCAGGCCCGCCCGTTTCCTTGTTTTTCAACCCTTGAAGCCCTGACCAACTGGTTCAGGAAAGCCTGACTGTCCTTCCATCAGACAGCGATTTCGAAGGTGTTCCCAGAGTTATTTCTCGAAAGTCGGCGCCACTCGTCTCCCGGCAGGTGAGGCGAGGTGGCAGGGCCGGCGTTCAGTGCGCTTTCGTCCAAGCCGGAGGCTGCCTATTTCCGCCGGCTATCAGTCGGTGCCTTCCATCGGTTGTTTGAAAAGCTTGCTAACAATTTCTTTGACATTAACTGCCTAGGCAGTAATATCTGAGCAACTCTCTGCCTAGGCAGCTTTCTGGTGACTCTATGAAGCATTTCCTTCCGGAAAACTTTCACAACTGCCATCTCGGCCTGCTCCTGGGGCGCGCGGCGTTGCTCAAGGACCGGATCATCGATACCCACATGGTGCCGTACGGCATTACCGCGGCGCAGTTCAAGGTGCTGATCATCATGGCCCAGTTCGGCGTCGATTCGCCGGCCGAGCTGTGCCGCCACCTGTCCATCGACAGCGGCTCGATGACGCGGATGCTCGATCGCCTGGAGCAGAAGGAACTGCTGGTGCGCCAGCGTTCGGAGGGCGATCGGCGTCAGGTCCGTCTGGTACTGACCGAACAGGGCCAGGCCCTGGCGGACCGCCTGCCGGAAATCGGCGCCGACGCCATGAACGAATTGGCGGGTGCGATCACCCGGGACGAGCTGCAGACCCTGGAAGACATTCTCAAGAAGATTTTGCTGGCAGCCGGGGACTCGATCACCCAGTTGCGGCTGGGTGAAAAAAATGAACGGTAAAACCTTGCGCAGCGGTTTCAGTCTGATGTTCCTGGCGATGGCCCTGGCGGGCTGTGCCAGCTACCAGGGGCTGACGACGTCTGGAGTGAGCCTGGAGGCGAAGGATCTCAAGGCCGAACAGTCGCTCAAGGGTATCCGGCTGTCGCCGGCGGCCTGGCCGTCGACCGACTGGTGGAAAAGCCTGGGCGACCCGCAGCTCGACGGGCTGATCCAGGAAGCGCTGCGCGACAGCCCGGACATGCAGGTCGCCAGTGCGCGGACCCACCAGGCCAGCGCCGCGGCCTATGCCGCCGATGCCGCCCGCCTGCCGACCCTCGATGCCAGCGCCGGGGTGACTCGTTCCCGCCTGCCTCGTGACCAGGACCCGAGCGGGCAGGGTGGCAACTACGACACCGTGCGCAAGCTGGGCCTGGACTTCAACTACACCTTCGACCTCTGGGGCGGCCAGCGTGACGCCTGGGAGGCCGCGCTCGGTCAGGCGCGGGCCGCCGAGGTCGACCAGCAGGCGGCACGCCTGACCCTGGCCGGCGATGTGGCGCGGGCCTACAGCAACCTGGGCGAGGCGCATATCGTCTATGACCTGGCCAACGATGATCTCAAGCGCACCCGGCAGATGCTCGAACTGGGCCAGCGCCGCCTGAGTGCCGGAATCGACAGCCACTATCAGTATCAGCAGACCGAAAGCCTGGCCGCCAGCTCCGAGGAGCAGGTGATCGATGCACGCAAGAAACTGCAGAGCGCCAAGGTCGCCCTGGCCGTCTTGCTGGGCAAGGGGCCGGACCGCGGCAACGAGCTGGCCCGGCCGAAAATCCTCCAGCCTGCGGTGGTCGCCCTGCCTTCGAGCCTGCCGGCCGAGCTGCTGGGCCGGCGTCCGGACCTGGTGGCCGCGCGTTGGCGGGTCGAGGCCGCGAGCAAGGATATCGCCGCCGGCAAGACGCGTTTCTACCCCAATCTCAACCTGAGTGCCGCGGCCGGCACCGAGGCCTTGCTGGGCGACGCCCTGTTCGGTTCGGCCAGCCGTTTCTTCAGCATCGCGCCGACCGTTTCGCTGCCGATCTTCGACGGCGGCCGCCTGCGCGCCGGGCTCGATGCGAAGGATGCCGACTACGACCTGGCGGTGGCGCAGTACAACAAGAGCCTGGTCAAGGCGCTTGGGGATGTCAGCGACACGATCCAGCAGTTGCGCGAGATCGTCCGGCAGATCGCTGTCCAGCAGCATGCGGCGGATATCGCCCAGCAGTCCTATGACACCGTGGTCCAGCGTTATGGCGCCGGCATCGGCAACTACCTGGACGTGCTGACCATCGAGCAGACCCTGTTGCAGGCCCAGCGCCAGCTGGCGGAACTGAATGCCCAGCAGATCGACCTTTCCATTCAACTGATGCAGGCCCTGGGCGGCGGATTCCACGCCGAGAACATCGCCCTGGGCGATTCGAGCCCGGCTGCACGGACCCACTAATTCAAGGTACTTGTCATGGCTAACCCTGCCCAAAACAACTCCGTTGAAAACAACCCCGGTGCCGCCAACTCCGGCAAACGCAAGATCATGCTCCTGGCCCTCGCCCTGGTGGTCGCCGTCGGCGGCGCGGCGGTCTGGGGCTGGCACGAACTCTACGGGCGCTGGAGCGAAAGCACCGACGACGCCTACGTCAATGGCAACGTGGTGGAGATCACGCCGCAGATCACCGGTACGGTGGTCAGCATCGGTGCCGATGACGGTGACCTGGTCCATGAGGGGCAGGTGCTGGTGAACTTCGACCCGAGCGATGCCGAAGTCGGCCTGCAGAGCGCCGAGGCCAATCTGGCCAAGACCGTGCGCCAGGTGCGCGGCCTGTACAGCAACGTCGACGGCATGAAGGCCCAGGTGGTGGCGCAGAAGGCGGCCGTGCAGAAGGCCCAGGAAAACTACACCCGCCGCAGGAATCTCGCCGCCAGCGGTGCGATCTCCCAGGAGGAACTGTCCCACGCCCGTGACGACCTGACCTCGGCCCAGAGCGCCTTGAGCAACGCCGAGCAGCAACTCAACAGCAGCAATGCACTGGTCGACGACACGGTGGTGTCCAACCATCCCGATGTGAAGGCGGCCGCTGCCCAGTTGCGCCAGGCGTACCTGGCTCATGCCCGGAGCACGCTGGTCGCGCCGGTGACCGGTTATGTCGCCAAGCGCACCGTGCAGCTCGGTCAGCGTGTACAGCCGGGGGCCGCATTGATGGCGGTGATTCCGCTGGACCAGTTGTGGATCGATGCCAACTTCAAGGAAACCCAGCTGCGCCAGATGCGGATCGGCCAGGCGGTGGACATCGAGGCCGATCTGTACGGCAGCGACGTGAAATACAGCGGTACCATCGACAGCCTCGGCGCCGGTACCGGCAGCGCCTTCGCCCTGTTGCCGGCGCAGAACGCCACCGGTAACTGGATCAAGATCGTCCAGCGGGTGCCGGTGCGTGTGCACATCAACGCCGAGGATCTGGTCAAGCATCCGCTGCGGATCGGCTTGTCGACCCAGGTCGAGGTCGACCTGCACGACCAGAGTGGTCCGGTGCTGGCACAGCAGCCGCCCCAGAAGGCTTCGTTCAGCACCAACGTCTATCAGCAGCAGTTGGCTGACGCCGATGCGGTGATCAACCGCCTGATCCATGAGAACAGCGCAACGGCGGCCAAGACCGCGCAGCGCTGAGTCGCCAGTCCCCCGCTGCGGCCCTCGCGGTCGCAGCGCCTGCCCCGTTCCAAAGGATTCGCGATGAGTTCGAACGCATCATTTTCCCCGCCGAGCCTGTTGCTCAGCACCATCGGTCTGTCGCTGGCGACCTTCATGCAGGTGCTCGACACCACCATCGCCAACGTGGCGCTGCCGACCATTTCCGGCAACCTGGGGGTGAGTTCGGAGCAGGGCACCTGGGTCATCACTTCCTTTGCCGTCAGCAACGCCATCGCCCTGCCGTTGACCGGCTGGCTGAGCCGGCGCTTCGGCGAGGTGAAGCTGTTCATCTGGGCCACGTTGCTGTTCGTGCTAGCCTCGTTTCTCTGCGGTATTTCCACCTCGATGCCCGAACTGGTGGGCTTCCGGGTGCTCCAGGGGCTGGTGGCCGGCCCGCTGTATCCGATGACCCAGACGCTGCTGATCGCCGTCTATCCGCCGGCGAGGCGAGGCATGGCCCTGGCGTTGCTGGCGATGGTCACGGTGGTCGCGCCGATTGCCGGGCCGATCCTCGGTGGCTGGATCACCGACAGCTACAGCTGGCCGTGGATCTTCTTCATCAATGTGCCGATCGGCATTTTTGCCGCCGCCGTGGTGCGTCAGCAGCTCAAGGCGCGGCCGGTGGTGATCAGTCGGCAGCCGATGGATTATGTCGGCCTGCTGACCCTGATCATCGGTGTCGGCGCGCTGCAGGTGATCCTAGACAAGGGTAACGACCTGGACTGGTTCGAATCGAATTTCATCGTCATCGGCGCGGTGATTTCGGCGATCGCCCTGGCGGTGTTCGTCATCTGGGAAATGACCGACGCGCATCCGGTGGTCAACCTGCGGCTGTTCGCCTACCGCAACTTCCGCATCGGCACCATCGTGCTGATCCTCGGTTACGCCGGGTTCTTCGGCATCAACCTGATCCTGCCGCAGTGGTTGCAGACCCAGATGGGCTACACCGCGACCTGGGCGGGGCTGGCGGTGGCGCCGATCGGCATCCTGCCGGTGCTGATGTCGCCCTTCGTCGGCAAGTACGCCAACCGGGTCGACCTGCGCCTGCTGGCCGGGATCGCCTTCCTGGCCATCGGCCTGAGTTGCTTCATGCGTGCCGGCTTTACCAATGAGGTGGACTTCGAGCACGTGGCGCTGGTGCAACTGTTCATGGGGATCGGCGTGGCGCTGTTCTTCATGCCGACCTTGAGCATCCTGATGTCGGACCTGCCGCCACAGCAGATCGCCGATGGCGCCGGCCTGGCGACCTTCCTGCGTACGCTGGGCGGCAGTTTTGCCGCATCCCTGACTACCTGGATCTGGATTCGCCGGGCGGACCAGCATCATGCCTACCTGAGCGAAAGCATCACGCCGTTCGACCCGGCGACGCGCGAGGCGCTGAACAATCTCGGTGGCGCGGGGGGCCAGGCCTACAGCCAGCTGGATCAGATTCTCAACAGCCAGGCCTACATGCTGTCGACCGTGGACTACTTTACGCTGCTCGGGTGGGGCTTCATGGGCTTGATGCTGCTGGTCTGGCTGGCCAAGCCGCCGTTCGCGGCGAAGGCCGGGCCAGCGTCGGCCGGGCATTGATCCGAGTCAGGCCCATTCGCGGGCAAGCCCTGCTCCTACGGTTCGGTGTCGTGTACGACATGAGTCTGTAGGAGCAGGGCTTGCCCGCGAAGCTTTTTACTGGAGCAGGGGTAACGCCGGCGGTGGCGGAAACTCGAACTCGCCCAGGTGGAATCCCTGCTCGTCCACCTGCAATGCCCAGCCCTGGCGATCCCAGTCACCCAGCACGATTCGCTTCGCCGCCTGGCTGCCGAGCTGCAGCTTGTGAATCGCCGGCCTGTGGGTGTGGCCGTGGACCAGGGTGTGCACGCCATACTGCTGCATGATCCGCGGGATCTCTTCCGGGGTCACATCAACGATGTCGTTGGCTTTCATCCGGGTTTGCGCCCGGCTTTCGCTGCGCAGCTTGCGCGCCAGCTTGTGCCGGGTACGCAACGGCAGGTGCCGCAGGATGAACAGGCTGATGGGGTTGCGCAGGTAGCGACGCAGGCGCATGTAGGCCTCGTCGCGGGTGCACAGGCTGTCGCCGTGCATCAACAGCACCGGCTCGCCATTGATCTGCACCACGCTCGGGTCCTTGAGCGGCGTGGCTCCGGCTGCCTTGCAGAAGGCCTTGCCGAGCAGGAAATCGCGGTTGCCGTGCATCAGGAAAATCGGGGTGCCGCCCTCGCTGACCTCGCGCAGTGCCGCGCAGATCGAGCGTTGGAAAGGGGTCATGGCATCGTCGCCGATCCAGGCTTCGAAGAAGTCGCCAAGGATATATAACGCTTGTGCCGAACGGGCGCGTCCGGCGAGGAAATCCAGAAACGCCCGGGTGATGTCCGGGCGCTCCTCTTCCAGATGCAAGTCTGAAATCAGCAGTATCACTCAACGATCTCGGCTTTCTCGATGATCACGTCTTCTGCCGGTACGTCCTGGTGGCCTGCCTTCATGGTGGTGGCAACGCCCTTGATGCTGTCGACCACTTCAGTGCCGGCGATCACCTTGCCGAATACCGCGTAGCCCCAGCCCTGAACGGTCTTGGCGCTGTGGTTGAGGAAACCGTTGTCGGTGACGTTGATGAAGAACTGTGCGGAAGCCGAATGCGGCTCCATGGTACGGGCCATGGCGATGGTGTACTTGTCGTTCGACAGGCCGTTGTCCGCTTCGTTCTGGATGCTTGGGCGCTTGTCTTTCTTTTCCTTCATGCCTGGCTCGAAACCGCCGCCCTGGATCATGAAGTTGCCGATGACGCGGTGGAACACGGTGTTGCTGTAATGGCCGGCCTTGACGTATTCAACGAAGTTGGCAACGGTCAGCGGGGCTTTTTCGGCGTTCAGCTCGAGAACGATCTCGCCGTGGTTGGTGGTCAGTTTGACTTGAGTCATGGTAGCTATCGCTCTGTTCAGGAAATTCGTGGGACGTGGCCGGCCCCTTCAAGGGGCTGCGCCACAACCTGGGCGGGGAGTTTAACGTGCTTGCCGGGCATTTCGAGGGTTTTTATACCGCCGGTATTAAAAGCAGCGGTTTTCCGGCTGGCCCTGTCAGGGGCTTGACAGGTTCGGCTATGATAGGAGTTTTGATTGACCCGGCCTATCCGGGCCACGCACTTGTTACGTCCAAGGATCTTATGAGCAAGCCCACTGTCGACCCTACTTCGAACGCCAAGACCGGCCCGGCTGTCCCGGTCAACTTCCTGCGCCCGATCATTCAGGCCGACCTGGATTCGGGCAAGCACACCCAGATCGTCACGCGTTTTCCGCCTGAGCCCAACGGCTACCTGCACATCGGTCACGCCAAGTCGATCTGCGTGAACTTCGGTTTGGCCCAGGAGTTCGGTGGCGTCACGCACCTGCGTTTCGATGACACCAACCCGGCCAAGGAAGATCAGGAGTACATCGACGCCATCGAGCGTGACGTCAAGTGGCTGGGTTTCGAGTGGGCCGGCGAAGTGCGCTACGCCTCGCAGTATTTCGATCAACTGCACGACTGGGCGGTCGAACTGATCAAGGCCGGCAAGGCCTATGTCGACGACCTGACTCCAGAGCAGGCCAAGGAATACCGCGGCAGCCTGACCGAGCCGGGCAAGAACAGCCCGTTCCGCGAGCGTTCCGTCGAGGAGAACCTCGACTTGTTCGCGCGCATGAAGGCCGGTGAGTTCAAGGACGGCGAGCGTGTATTGCGGGCCAAGATCGACATGGCCTCGCCGAACATGAACCTGCGTGACCCGATCCTCTACCGCATCCGCCATGCCCATCACCACCAGACCGGTGACAAGTGGTGCATCTACCCGAACTACGACTTCACCCACGGTCAGTCGGATGCCATCGAGGGCATCACCCATTCGATCTGCACCCTGGAATTCGAAGGCCACCGTCCGCTGTACGAATGGTTCCTGGACAACCTGTCGGTGCCGTGCAAGCCGCGCCAGTACGAGTTCTCGCGGCTGAACCTGAACTACACCATCACCAGCAAGCGCAAGCTCAAGCAACTGGTGGACGAGAAGCACGTCAATGGTTGGGACGACCCGCGCATGTCGACCCTGTCAGGCTTCCGTCGTCGCGGTTACACGCCCAAATCCATCCGCAACTTCTGCGAGATGGTCGGCACCAACCGTTCCGATGGTGTGGTGGACTTCGGCATGCTGGAGTTCAGCATCCGTGACGACCTCGACCAGAGCGCGCCACGCGCCATGTGCGTGCTGCGTCCGCTGAAGGTGGTGATCACCAACTACCCGCAAGGCCAGGTCGAGAACCTCGAACTGCCCTGCCATCCGAAGGAAGACATGGGGGTGCGCCAGTTGCCGTTCGCCCGTGAGATCTACATCGATCGCGACGATTTCATGGAAGAGCCGCCCAAGGGCTACAAGCGACTGGAACCGGCGGGTGAGGTGCGCCTGCGCGGCAGCTACGTGATCCGTGCCGACGAGGCGATCAAGGATGCCGATGGCAACATCGTCGAGCTGCGCTGCTCCTATGACCCGGACACCCTGGGCAAGAACCCCGAGGGTCGCAAGGTCAAGGGCGTGATCCACTGGGTGCCGGCGGCTGCCAGCGTCGAGTGCGAGGTGCGCCTGTACGATCGTCTGTTCCGCTCGCCGAACCCGGAGAAGGCCGAAGACGGCGCAAGTTTCCTGGACAACATCAACCCTGATTCCCTGCAGGTCCTCACCGGTTGTCGTGCCGAACCCTCGTTGGGCAACGCACAGCCGGAAGACCGTTTCCAGTTCGAGCGCGAAGGCTACTTCTGCGCGGATATCAAGGACTCGAAACCAGGTGCCCCGGTATTCAACCGTACCGTGACCCTGCGCGACTCCTGGGGTCAGTGATTCAGTCAAGGAATTAACGTGCTTACGATCTACAACACGCTCACCAAGAGCAAAGAAGTCTTCAAGCCGCTGGACGGCAACAAGGTGCGCATGTACGTCTGCGGGATGACCGTGTACGACTTCTGCCACCTGGGCCACGGCCGCAGCATGGTCGCCTTCGACCTGGTGACCCGCTGGCTGCGCTTCAGCGGTTATGACCTGACCTATGTGCGCAACATCACCGACATCGACGACAAGATCATCAACCGGGCCAACGAGAACGGCGAGTCGTTCGAAGCGCTGACCGAGCGCATGATCGCGGCAATGCACGAGGATGAGGCGCGCCTGAATATCAGGAAGCCGGACATGGAGCCGCGGGCCACCGACCATATCGCCGGCATGCACGCGATGATCCAGACCCTGATCGACAAGGGCTATGCCTACGCCCCGGGCAACGGCGACGTGTACTACCGTGTCGGCAAGTTCATGGGCTACGGCAAGCTGTCGCGCAAGAAGATCGAAGACCTGCGCATCGGTGCGCGGATCGAGGTTGGCGAGTCCAAGCAGGACCCGCTGGACTTCGTCCTGTGGAAAGCGGCCAAGCCGGGTGAGCCGAGTTGGGAATCGCCTTGGGGCGCCGGGCGTCCGGGCTGGCACATCGAATGCTCGGTGATGTCGACCTGCTGCCTGGGCGAGACCTTCGACATTCATGGTGGCGGCAGCGACCTGGAGTTCCCGCACCACGAGAACGAGATCGCCCAGAGCGAGGCGGCCACCGGCAAGACCTACGCCAATGCCTGGATGCATTGCGGCATGATCCGCATCAATGGCGAGAAGATGTCCAAGTCCCTGAACAACTTCTTCACCATTCGCGACGTGCTGGACAAGTACCATCCGGAAGTCGTGCGTTACCTGCTGGTGGCGAGCCACTATCGCAGTGCCATCAACTATTCGGAAGATAACCTCAAGGACGCCAAGGGCGCCCTGGAGCGTTTCTACCATGCATTGAAGGGCCTGCCGAACGTGCCGGCTGCCGGTGGCGAGGCGTTCGTCGAGCGTTTCACCCAGGCAATGAACGACGACTTCGGTACCCCCGAGGCCTGTGCGGTGCTGTTCGAGATGGTGCGCGAGATCAACCGCTTGCGCGAGATCGATGTCGAGGCGGCGGCGGGGCTGGCGGCGCGTCTCAAGCAACTGGCCGACGTGCTGGGCGTGTTGCAGCTGGAGGCGGACGAGTTCCTGCAGGCCGGTGCCGAAGGTCGTGTCGATGCGGCACAGGTCGAGGCACTGATCCAGGCGCGCCTGGCTGCGCGGGCCAACAAGGACTGGGCTGAATCCGACCGGATCCGCGACCAGATCACCGCCATGGGCGTGGTGCTGGAAGACGGCAAGGGCGGTACGACCTGGCGGCTGGCTGACTGAGCCTTGCGCTGAGTGAACAGAAACCCGCCTTGTGCGGGTTTTTGTGTTTTGGGGTGTCTGGTAGGGCCCTGTTCTCGGATGAATCCTGCTCCCACTGAACACAAGCCCTTTGTGCGTCGCGTTCATCCGCGAACAGGGCCGCCACAAACAACAAGGGCACCCGAAGGTGCCCTGTCTTGACTGCTATCACCTGTCAGGCATGCAGCGATTCGGCCGCATACAAGGTATTTTCCAGCAGGCAGGCGCGGGTCATCGGGCCAACGCCGCCCGGAACCGGAGTGATCCAGCCGGCGCGGGGCAGGGCGGTCTCGTAGACCACGTCGCCCACCAGCTTGCCGTCTTCCTGGCGGTTGATGCCGACGTCGATGACGATGGCGCCTTCCTTGACCCACTCCCCCTTGACCAGGCCCGGCTTGCCGGCGGCCACCACCAGCAGGTCGGCGCGGCCGACGTGGCCGGCCAGATCCTTGGTGAAGCGGTGGGTCACGGTCACGGTGCAGCCGGCCAGCAGCAGTTCCATGGCCATCGGGCGGCCGACGATGTTGGAAGCGCCAACGATTACCGCATTCATTCCGTAGAGGTCGGCACCGGTGCTTTCCAGCAGGGTCATGATGCCTTTCGGGGTGCAGGGGCGCAGCAGCGGAATACGCTGGGCCAGGCGGCCGACGTTATAAGGATGGAAACCGTCCACATCCTTGTCCGGGCGAATGCGTTCCAGCAGTCTGGATGCATCCAGGTGCTCGGGCAGTGGCAACTGAAGCAGGATGCCGTCGATGCTCGGATCGTCATTCAGGCGGTCGATCAACTCGGTCAGTGCCTGTTGCGTGGTTTCGCTAGGCAGGTCATAGGCTTGTGAAATGAAGCCGACTTCTTCGCAATCCTTGCGCTTGTGCGAGACATATACCTGGGAGGCAGGATCGCTGCCGACCAGAATCACTGCGAGGCCTGGCGTACGCAGACCCTGCTGGCGACGCTCGGCGACACGTTGAGCGATCTGCTGGCGCAGACGAGCGGCGATCGCCTTGCCGTCGATTAGTTGTGCAGTCATGACGCGTGATTAACCATCGAAAGGGGTGGAAAAAGAGTGCACATTCTCGCACGCCAGGGCGCGAGGGCAAAGGCGCTTGGTCTGGATATTCCCCTAACTCCTTTATATTTCTAAATTTTTTTCAAAAAAGAGTTGACGACCTTCCGACTCGTCTATAACATTCGTCGCACTTGTCGGGCACAGCCTAGCACTGGTTGAGAAGGTCGAGCTGAATAGGCGGATGTTACAGTCTGGCTCAGCAAGATTGAAAGCTCTTAGTTTGTAGTCATTGTAGAGTACAAATTAATAAGGCGCCCGTAGCTCAGCTGGATAGAGCATCCGCCTTCTAAGCGGATGGTCGCAGGTTCGAGTCCTGCCGGGTGCGCCATTGAGGCAGCTTTGGCACAAGTAACGCAATATGGTGGGCGTAGCTCAGTTGGTAGAGCGCAGGATTGTGACTCCTGTTGTCGTGGGTTCGATCCCCATCGTCCACCCCATATTCGAATAAAGACGCCAGATTAATCATCTGGCGTCTTTGCTTTAACGGTTTGACCCGCGGACGTGGTGGAATTGGTAGACACACTGGATTTAGGTTCCAGCGCCGCGAGGCGTAAGAGTTCGAGTCTCTTCGTCCGCACCAGATTGGCTTCAAATACAAAAGACGGCGCAGCACCTGAACAAGGGCTGCGCCGTTTTTGTTTCAGCGCTCGGCAGGTCCGCAAGGCTGCCGGCCCGGGTGTCGGCCGGTTGCTTCTTCCATCGGGGAGAAGGGCGGCGACGGCTCTGGCACGAGTGATTGCGTGTTGTCGGAAAAGGATGCCAACAGCCTGTTCCGACGAATAATTACCGGCTGTTTCCTGCTCGTTTTCAGCGGGGTGACTTCTTGAGTATGACCCACTAGAATGCATGCCCTTGCTTCTGAGGTCGGAAACGGCCGGCTAACGTCTGTGCAACGAGGAATATCCATGCAAGTTTCTGTTGAAAATACATCGGCTCTTGAGCGCCGCATGAGCATCACCGTGCCAGCTGAGCGCATCGAGACCCAGGTCAACAAGCGTCTGCAGCAGACTGCCCAAAAGGCCAAGATTGCAGGCTTCCGCCCTGGCAAGGTGCCAATGAGCGTGATCCGTCAGCGTTTCGAAGCTGATGCCCGTCAGGAAGCGGTAGGTGACGTGATCCAGGCTTCCTTCTATGAAGCCGTGGTCGAGCAGAAGCTGAACCCTGCTGGCCAGCCTTCGGTCGAGCCGAAGGTGCTGGAAAAAGGCAAGGATCTGGAATACGTCGCTACCTTCGAAGTGTTCCCGGAGTTCACCGTTGCCGGTTTCGACTCCATCGCCGTCGAGCGCCTGAGCGCCGAAGTGGCTGATGCCGACCTGGACAACATGCTGGAAATCCTGCGCAAGCAGAACACCCGTTTCGAAGTGGCCGAGCGCGCTGCCCAGAACGAAGATCAACTGAACATCGATTTCGTCGGCAAGGTCGACGGCGAGGCCTTCGCTGGCGGTTCCGCCAAGGGCACCCAGCTGGTTCTGGGGTCCAACCGCATGATCCCGGGCTTCGAAGACGGCCTGGTCGGTGCCAAGGCCGGTGAAGAGCGCGTTCTGAACCTGACCTTCCCCGAGGACTACCAGAACCTGGACCTGGCTGGCAAAGTCGCCGAGTTCACCGTCACCGTGAACACTGTTTCCGCGCCAACCCTGCCTGAGCTGAACGAAGCCTTCTTCGCCCAGTTCGGTATCAAGGAAAGCGGCCTGGACGGCTTCCGCACCGAAGTTCGCAAGAACATGGAGCGCGAACTGCGTCAGGCGATCAAGTCCAAGGTCAAGAACCAGGTAATGGACGGCCTGCTGGCTGCCAACCCGATCGAAGTGCCAAAGGCTCTGCTGGTCAACGAAGTCAACCGTCTGCGCGTGCAGGCTGTTCAGCAGTTCGGTGGCAACATCAAGCCTGACCAACTGCCGGCCGAACTGTTCGAAGAGCAGGCCAAGCGCCGTGTGGTTCTGGGCCTGATCGTGGCTGAAGTGGTCAAGCAATTCGACCTCAAGCCTGACGAAGAGCGCGTTCGCGAACTGATCCAGGAAATGGCTTCGGCCTATCAGGAACCCGAGCAAGTTGTGTCCTGGTACTACAAGAACGAGCAGCAGCTGAACGAAGTTCGTTCGGTTGTGCTGGAAGAACAAGTTGTGGATACTGTTCTGCAGAAGGCGAAAGTGACCGATAAATCGGTCTCCTACGAAGAAGCAGTCAAGCCGGCGGAAGCTCCAAAAGCCGACTGATTTTCTGACTCGTTGGAAATACACACCATAAGCCAGCCTCGTGCTGGCTTATGCGTATTCAAGACATGACTATTTGGGTGCAGAGCATGTTCCGTAATTCTTATATTCAGCAGAACTCTGATATCCAGGCCGCCGGCGGCCTGGTCCCGATGGTTGTCGAGCAGTCTGCTCGTGGCGAACGCGCCTATGACATCTACTCGCGTCTGCTCAAGGAGCGAGTGATTTTCCTGGTGGGTCCTGTGGAAGACTACATGGCCAACCTGATCTGTGCGCAACTGCTGTTCCTTGAAGCGGAAAACCCGGACAAGGACATCCATCTGTACATCAACTCTCCAGGCGGTTCGGTGACTGCGGGCATGTCGATCTACGACACCATGCAGTTCATCAAGCCGAACGTATCGACCACCTGCATCGGCCAGGCCTGCAGCATGGGTGCGTTCTTGCTGACCGCGGGTGCCGAGGGCAAGCGTTTCTGCCTGCCGAACTCGCGTGTGATGATTCACCAGCCACTGGGCGGTTTCCAGGGCCAGGCATCGGACATCGAAATCCATGCCAAGGAAATCCTGTTCATCCGCGAACGCCTCAACACGCTGATGGCCAAGCACAGCGGGCGTACGCTCGAAGAAATCGAGCGCGACACCAACCGCGACAACTTCATGAGCGCCACCGCCGCACGTGAATACGGCCTGATCGACGAAGTGATCGAAAAGCGTCCCGCGTGAAATAAGCGGCACAAAACAGGGGTGGTCGGCCGGTCCGATCACCTGCGGGCTTGAAAAAGCCCGCAATAGCCTTCATCTTGTGTTGCAAGCCTATCGGATTTGGATCGAACGAATGACTGACACCCGCAACGGCGAGGACAACGGCAAGCTGCTTTATTGCTCCTTCTGTGGCAAAAGCCAGCATGAAGTGCGCAAATTGATTGCCGGCCCCTCGGTCTTTATCTGCGACGAGTGCGTCGACCTGTGCAATGACATCATCCGTGAGGAGGTGCAGGAGGCACAGGCCGAGAGCAGCGCGCATAAATTGCCTTCGCCTAAAGAAATCAGCGGCATCCTTGATCAGTACGTCATTGGTCAGGAGCGTGCCAAGAAGGTTCTGGCCGTAGCGGTATACAACCACTACAAGCGCCTGAACCAGCGCGACAAGAAGAGTGACGACGTCGAACTCGGCAAGAGCAACATCCTGCTGATCGGCCCGACCGGCTCGGGCAAGACCCTGCTGGCCGAAACCCTGGCACGCCTGCTGAATGTGCCGTTCACCATCGCTGACGCAACCACCCTCACCGAGGCGGGCTATGTGGGCGAGGACGTGGAAAACATCATTCAGAAGCTGCTGCAGAAGTGCGATTACGACGTGGAAAAGGCCCAGATGGGCATTGTCTACATCGACGAAATCGACAAGATTTCCCGCAAGTCCGACAACCCGTCGATTACCCGCGACGTTTCCGGCGAAGGCGTGCAGCAGGCCCTGCTGAAGCTGATCGAAGGTACCGTGGCTTCCGTGCCGCCGCAGGGCGGTCGCAAGCACCCGCAGCAGGAATTCCTGCAGGTCGACACCCGTAACATCCTGTTCATCTGCGGTGGTGCGTTCTCTGGCCTGGAAAAGGTCATCCAGAACCGTTCGACCAAGGGCGGCATCGGTTTCAGCGCCGAAGTCCGCAGCAAGGAAGAGGGCAAGAAGGTCGGCGAGTCCCTGCGTGAAGTCGAGCCTGACGATCTAGTCAAGTTCGGTCTGATCCCCGAGTTCGTTGGCCGTCTGCCGGTGCTGGCGACCCTGGACGAGTTGGATGAGGCCGCGCTGATGCAGATCCTCACCGAACCGAAGAACGCCCTGACCAAGCAGTATGCCAAGCTGTTCGAAATGGAAGGCGTCGACCTCGAGTTCCGTGCCGATGCGCTGAAATCCGTGGCCCGTCGTGCCCTGGAGCGCAAGACCGGTGCCCGTGGCCTGCGTTCCATCCTCGAAGGCATCCTGCTCGACACCATGTACGAGATCCCGTCGCAGTCCGACGTGAGTAAAGTGGTGATCGACGAAAGCGTCATAGAAGGCAAGTCCCAGCCGCTGTACATCTATGAAAACAGCGAGCCGACCGCCAAGGCCGCACCTGACGCCTGAGTGCTGACGTGCGTGACCCGAAAAAGGGGGCCTCAGGGCCCCCTTTTGCTTTTGCGCGGGCTTTTGCGAAGAGGGGCGCTTGTTTTTTTTCCGGGTAGCCCCCATCTTGGTCCCAAGCTTTCTTTCCACCTGTTTCCGGCCTCAGGGCCGCCGTAGAGGCGAAATCATGAAGACGACCATCGAATTGCCTCTCCTGCCATTGCGTGATGTCGTGGTGTATCCGCACATGGTTATCCCGCTGTTCGTGGGGCGCGAGAAGTCTATCGAAGCCCTCGAGGCCGCGATGACGGGCGACAAGCAGATCCTGCTGCTGGCCCAACGTAATCCTGCCGATGATGACCCGGGCGAAGACGCGCTGTATCGGGTCGGCACCGTGGCGACCGTGCTGCAACTGCTCAAGCTGCCTGATGGCACCGTCAAGGTGCTGGTCGAGGGCGAGCAGCGCGGTACTGTCGAGCATTTCAGCGAAATCGACGGCCATTGCCGTGCACAGGTGGCGCTGATCGAGGAAACCGAGGCGCCGGATCGTGAATCCGAAGTGTTCGTGCGCAGCCTTCTCTCGCAATTCGAGCAGTATGTGCAACTGGGCAAGAAGGTTCCGGCCGAAGTCCTGTCCTCGCTCAACAGCATCGATGAGCCCAGCCGCCTGGTCGACACCATGGCCGCGCACATGGCGCTGAAGATCGAGCAGAAGCAGGAAATCCTCGAGATCATCGAACTGCCGGCCCGTGTCGAGCACGTGCTGGCGCTGCTGGACGCGGAAATCGACCTGCTGCAGGTCGAAAAACGCATCCGTGGCCGCGTCAAGAAACAAATGGAGCGCAGCCAGCGCGAGTACTACCTGAATGAGCAGATGAAGGCCATTCAGAAGGAACTGGGCGATGGCGACGAGGGCCACAACGAAATCGAGGAGCTGAAGAAGCGCATCGATGACGCCGGCCTGCCCAAGGACGCCCTGGCCAAGGCCCAGGCCGAGCTGAACAAGCTCAAGCAGATGTCGCCGATGTCCGCCGAGGCCACCGTGGTGCGTTCCTACCTCGACTGGCTGGTACAGGTACCGTGGAAGGCCCAGAGCAAGGTGCGCCTGGACCTCAAGCGGGCCGAGGACATCCTCGATGCCGATCACTACGGCCTGGAAGAGGTCAAGGAGCGGATCCTCGAGTACCTCGCCGTGCAGAAGCGCGTGAAGAAGATTCGCGGGCCGGTGTTGTGCCTGGTCGGTCCTCCGGGTGTCGGCAAGACTTCCCTAGCGGAGTCGATCGCCAACGCGACCAACCGCAAGTTCGTCCGCATGGCCCTCGGTGGCGTGCGCGACGAAGCGGAAATCCGTGGTCACCGTCGGACCTACATCGGTTCGATGCCGGGAAGATTGATACAAAAAATGACTAAGGTGGGGGTACGCAACCCGCTGTTCCTGCTCGATGAAATCGACAAGATGGGCAGCGACATGCGTGGCGACCCGGCCTCGGCACTGCTGGAGGTCCTGGACCCCGAGCAGAACCACAATTTCAACGACCATTACCTGGAAGTCGACTACGACCTGTCCGATGTGATGTTCCTGTGCACCTCCAACTCGATGAATATCCCGCCGGCGCTGCTGGACCGGATGGAAGTGATCCGCCTGCCGGGTTACACCGAGGACGAGAAGATCAACATCGCGACCAAGTACCTGTCGCCCAAGCAGATCCAGGCCAACGGCCTGAAGAAGGGCGAGCTGGAGTTCGAAGAGGACGCGATCCGCGACATCATCCGCTATTACACCCGCGAAGCCGGTGTGCGTGGCCTGGAGCGGCAGATCGCCAAGGTCTGCCGCAAGGCGGTGAAAGAGCATGCCGTGGAAAAACGCTTCTCGGTGAAGGTCACTTCCGACCTGCTGGAGCACTTCCTGGGCGTGCGCAAGTTCCGCTATGGCCTGGCCGAGCAGCAGGACCAGGTGGGGCAGGTGACCGGCCTGGCCTGGACCCAGGTCGGTGGCGAGCTGCTGACCATCGAGGCTGCGGTGGTACCGGGCAAGGGGCAACTGATCAAGACCGGTTCCCTGGGCGATGTGATGGTCGAGTCGATCACCGCCGCCCAGACCGTGGTGCGTAGCCGGGCCAAGAGCCTGGGTATTCCGCTGGACTTCCACGAGAAGCGCGACACCCACATCCACATGCCGGAAGGGGCCACGCCTAAGGATGGTCCGAGCGCCGGTGTAGGAATGTGTACCGCATTGGTGTCGGCTCTGACCGGTATTCCCGTGCGTGCGGATGTCGCCATGACCGGCGAGATCACCCTGCGTGGCCAGGTGCTGGCGATTGGTGGGCTGAAGGAGAAATTGTTGGCCGCTCACCGTGGCGGGATCAAGACCGTGATCATTCCGGAAGAGAACGTGCGCGATCTGAAGGAAATTCCTGACAATATTAAGCAGGATCTTCAGATTAAACCGGTTAAATGGATTGACGAAGTCCTGCAAATTGCGCTGCAATACGCCCCGGAGCCCTTGCCAGATGTGGTTCCGGAGATCGTCGCGAAGGATGAGAAACGCGATTCGGATTCCAAGGAAAGAATCAGTACCCATTAGTAGAGATCTTGCCTGGGGGGCTTCCTTGACAGCTTTTTAGAGCCCTTGTTATAAAGCGGCTCTTATAAGTGGCTGTAGGCCATTCAGCACCTGTTTTAGCTTTCACCAAAAACTTAGAAACATACTCAATAGATATAAGGGGACTTAGAGTGAACAAGTCGGAACTGATTGATGCTATCGCCGCATCTGCTGATCTCCCGAAAGCCGCTGCTGGCCGTGCGCTGGACGCAGTAATCGAATCCGTCACTGGCGCTCTGAAGGCCGGCGACTCCGTTGTACTGGTTGGCTTCGGTACTTTCTCCGTGACCGATCGCCCTGCTCGCACTGGTCGTAACCCACAGACCGGTAAGACGCTGGAAATCCCGGCTGCCAAGAAGCCAGGTTTCAAGGCTGGTAAAGCACTGAAAGAAGCGGTCAACTGAGTTTCTTCAACGCCTTTGCCTGTACCAGGTCGGGCTCGCTCCCGACCTGGCAGCGGAGCGGTAAAGCGGTTGGCCGGGCCCACCAGGGCTGCTGACCTGTCATACCGGGGTTCGATCCTCGTCCGCTCCGCCAGTTACGAGAAGGCGCATCCTCGGATGCGCCTTTCTTCTATCCGGACTCTACCCACGCTCCACGGTTGCCCATTCTTGAGGTTCAACCGTTTCTGGGGGACGCATGCTGCAAAATATCAGGGACAATTCACAAGGCTGGATTGCCAAGACCATTATCGGAGTCATCGTTCTGTTGATGGCGCTGACCGGTTTCGATGCCATTTTCCGGGCCACCTCCACCAGTCAGGACGCGGCCAAGGTCAATGGTGAGGAAATCACCCAGAACGAGCTGAGCCAGGCCGTCGACATGCAACGTCGCCAGCTGATGCAGCAACTGGGCAAGGATTTCGACCCATCGCTGCTGGATGAAAAAATGCTCCGCGAATCGGCTCTCAAGGGGCTGATCGATCGCAAGCTGCTGTTGCAAGGCGCCGAGAAATCGAAATTCGCCTTCTCCGAAGCGGCGCTGGACCAGGTCATCCTGCTGACGCCTGAATTCCAGGTGGATGGCAAATTCAATTCCGATCGTTTCGACCAGGTGATTCGCCAACTGGGCTACAGCCGGATGCAGTTCCGCCAGATGCTGGCTCAGGAAATGCTCATTGGCCAGGTACGCGCCGGTCTGGCGGGCAGCGGTTTCGTGACTGACAACCAGGTGCTGGCGTTCGCCCGCCTGGAGAAGCAGACCCGTGATTTCTCCTCCCTGACCGTCAAGAGCGACCCGGCTGCAGTCAAGCTGACCGATGACGAGGTCAAGGCCTACTACGACAAGCACGCCAAGGAATTCATGACGCCGGACCAGGTGGTCGTGGACTATCTGGAGCTGAAGAAGTCTTCCTTCTTCGACCAGGTCAGCGTCAAGGACGAGGACCTGCAGGCCCTGTACAAGAAGGAAACCTCGAACCTGGCCGAACAGCGTCGTGCGGCGCACATCCTGATCGAAGTGAACGACAAGGTCACCGATGCCCAGGCCAAGGCGAAGATCGAGGAGATTCAGCAGCGCCTGGCCAAGGGTGAGGACTTCGCGGCCCTGGCCAAGCAGTTCTCCCAGGACCCGGGTTCGGCCAACAATGGCGGTGACCTCGGTTTCGCCGGCCCTGACGTCTACGATCCGGCTTTCGAAAAGGCGCTGTATGCCTTGAACAAGGGGCAGGTATCGGGCCCGGTACGCAGCGAGTTCGGCTACCACCTGATCAAGCTGCTGGGCGTCGAGGCACCTGAAGTGCCGACCTTCGCCAGCCTCAAGGACAAGCTGACCCGCGAGCTGAAGGCCCAGCAGGTCGAGCAGCGTTTCGTCGAGGCGACCAAGCAGCTCGAGGACTCGTCGTTCGAGGCTTCCGACCTGGCCCAGCCAGCCCAGGACCTGAACCTGAAGGTACAGACCACCGCGCCGTTCGGTCGTGAAGGCGGCGAAGGCATTGCGGCCAACCGTGCCGTGGTGACCGCCGCGTTCAGCCCGGAGGTTCTGGATGAGGGTGCCAACAGCAGCGCCATCGACCTGGACCCGGACACTGTCATCGTCCTGCGCGCCAAGGAGCACCGCAAGCCGGAGCAACTGCCGCTGGAAAGTGTCGATGCGAGCATTCGCAAGCAACTGACCAAGGAGCACGCCACCGCGGCGGCGAAGGTCAAGGCCGACGAACTGATCGCCAGCCTGCGTGAAGGCAAGGCGCTGCCGGCCGGTCAGTCCTGGAAGGTCCAGGAAGCCGTCACCCGTGGCCAGGAAGGTGTCGATCCTGCGGTGCTGCAGGCCCTGTTCCGCATGCCAAAGCCTGCGGCCAAGGACAAGCCGACCTTCGACACCGTGACCCTCGCTGATGGCAACCTGGTCATCGTGCGCCTGAGCGGCGTCAACGAAGGTGCTGCGCCGACCGATCAGGAGAAGGCGTCCTACCGTCGCTTCCTCGCTTCGCGTATCGGCCAGCAGGACTTCGCCGCGTATCGCAAGCAGTTGGAAGGCGAGGCGGAGATCAAGCGCTTCTGAAGTCGCTGATACCGTTCTGCCGTAAACAGGAAGGCCGCTCAATCGAGCGGCCTTCCTGTTTCTGTCAATCCAGATGCTGTGGCGCGGTGTCCGGCCTCTTCGCGGGCAAGCCCTGCTCCTACAGTTTTGTGTCGTATGTGGAAACTGAGAGCGACACTGATCCTGTAGGAGCAGGGCTTGCCCGCGAAGGGGCCCGAGCAGGCCTACGAGGCCTTCTCGGGTGTAAGAAACGCAGCCTTCAGCAATTGCCGGGTATAGGGGTGTTGCGGCGCCTCGAAGATCTCCCGTGCATCCCCTTGCTCCACCACCTGTCCGTGCTTGACCACCATCAACTGGTGGCTCAGTGCCTTGACCACCGCCAGGTCATGGCTGATGAACAGGTAGGTCAGGTTGTACTTGACCTGCAGCGAACGCAGCAGTTCGACCACCTGGCGCTGTACGGTGCGATCCAGGGCCGAGGTTGGCTCGTCGAGCAGGATCAGCGCCGGCTTGAGCACCAGGGCCCGGGCGATGGCGATCCGCTGCCGCTGGCCTCCGGAGAACTCGTGGGGATAGCGGTGGCGGGTCTGCGGGTCGAGGCCGACTTCCTTCAGGGCGGCGATGATCGCCTGTTCCTGTTCGGCCGGGGTGCCGATCTTGTGGATGCGCAGGCCCTCACCGACGATCTCGCTGACGCACATGCGCGGGCTGAGGCTGCCGAACGGGTCCTGGAACACCACCTGCATCTCCCGCCGCAACGGCCGTACCTGTTGCTGGGACAGGCTGTCCAGCGCCTGGCCCTCGAAGCGGATGGCGCCCTGGCTGCCGATCAGCCGCAGGATGGCCAGGCCCAGAGTCGACTTGCCCGAACCGCTCTCGCCGACGATCCCTAGGGTCTGGCCCTGGGGCAGGCTGAAGTTGATGCCGTCCACCGCCTTGACGTGATCGACGGTACGCCGCAGCAGACCCTTGCGGATGGGGAACCAGACCTTCAGGTCCTCGATTTCCAGCAGCGGTGCACCCACCGGATTGGCTGCGGGTGCGCCGCTCGGTTCGGCGCTGAGCAGTTCGCAGGTATACGGATGCTGCGGTTGGCTGAACAACGCTTCGCAGTCGGCCTGCTCGACGATGCGCCCCTGCTGCATCACGCACACCCGGTGGGCGATCCGCCGCACTAGGTTGAGGTCATGGCTGATCAGCAGCAGGGCCATGCCTAGGCGCGCCTGCAGTTCCTTGAGCAGGTCGAGGATCTTCAGTTGCACGGTGACGTCCAGCGCCGTGGTCGGCTCATCGGCAATCAGTAGCTCCGGCTCGTTGGCCAGGGCCATGGCGATCATCACCCGCTGCCGCTGGCCGCCGGAGAGCTCGTGTGGCAGCGCCTTGAGGCGTTTGTGCGGTTCGGGTATGCCGACCAGTTCCAGCAGCTCCAGGGTGCGTTTGGTGGCGACCTTGCCGGTCAGGCCCTTGTGGATGGCGAGGACTTCGTTGATCTGCTTCTCGATCGAGTGCAGCGGGTTCAGCGAGGTCATCGGCTCCTGGAAGATCATCGCGATACGGTTGCCGCGAATGTGCCGCAGGGTCTTTTCCTTGAGTGTCAGCATGTCCTGGCCGGCGTACTGGATACTGCCGCTGGGGTGGTGCGCGAGCGGGTAGGGCAGCAGGCGCAGGATCGAGTGTGCGGTCACCGACTTGCCGGAGCCGCTCTCGCCGACCAGGGCCAGGGTCTCGCCGCGACGGATATCGAAGCTGACGTTTTCGACCACTCGCTGGCGCTGTTCGCCAACGACGAACTCCACGGCGAGGTCGCGTATTTCGATCAGATTGTCCTGATTCATCTCATTTCCTCGGATCGAAGGCATCGCGGGCGGACTCGCCGATGAACACCAGCAGGCTGAGCATGATCGCCAGCACGGCGAACGCACTGATACCCAGCCATGGCGCCTGCAGGTTGGATTTGCCCTGGGCCACCAGCTCGCCAAGCGATGGCGCCCCCGGTGGCAGGCCGAAGCCGAGGAAGTCCAGGGCGGTCAGGGTACCGATGGCGCCGGTGAGAATGAACGGCATGAAGGTCATGGTCGAGACCATGGCATTGGGCAGGATATGGCGGAACATGATCGCGCCGTTCTGCATGCCCAGCGCCCGGGCCGCCCTTACGTACTCGAGGTTGCGGCCACGGAGGAACTCGGCACGGACCACATCCACCAGGCTCATCCAGGAAAACAGCAGCATGATCCCCAGCAGCCACCAGAAGTTGGGCTGGACGAAACTGGCGAGGATGATCAGCAGGTAGAGCACCGGCAGGCCGGACCAGATTTCCAGGAAGCGCTGCCCGGCCAGGTCGACCCAGCCGCCGTAGAAGCCCTGCAGGGCGCCGGCGACCACGCCGATGATCGAACTGAGGACCGTCAGGGTCAGGGCGAACAGCACCGAGATGCGGAAGCCGTAGATCACCCGCGCCAGCACGTCGCGGCCCTGGTCATCGGTGCCCAGCAGGTTGTCGGCCGAGGGCGGGGCGGGGGCCGGCACCCTGAGGTCGTAGTTGATGCTCTGGTAGCTGAAGGGGATCGGCGCCCACAGCACCCAGGCGTCCTTGGCCTTGAGCAGTTCGCGGATGTACGGGCTCTTGTAGTTGGCCTCCAGCGGGAACTCGCCGCCGAAGGTGGTTTCCGGGTAGCGCTTGAGGGCGGGGAAATACCAGCCGCCGTCATAGTGCACCACCAGCGGCTTGTCGTTGGCGATCAGCTCGGCGCCGAGGCTGATGACGAACAGCCCGAGGAACAGCCACAGGGACCACCAGCCGCGCTTGTTGGCCTTGAAACGCTCGAAGCGTCGGCGATTGAGGGGGGAAAGCTGCATCTCAATGCTCCCGATGTTCGAAGTCGATACGTGGGTCGACCAGGGTATAGGTCAGGTCGCCGATCAGTTTCATCACCAGGCCCAGCAGGGTGAAGATGAACAGCGTGCCGAAGACCACCGGGTAGTCGCGGTTGATCGCCGCCTCGAAGCTCATCAGGCCCAGGCCGTCGAGGGAGAAGATCACTTCCACCAGCAGCGAGCCGGTGAAGAAGATGCCGATGAAGGCCGCGGGGAAGCCGGCGATCACCAGCAGCATGGCGTTGCGGAACACGTGGCCGTAGAGCACGCGACGTTGCGTCAGGCCCTTGGCCCTGGCGGTGATCACGTACTGCTTGTTGATCTCGTCGAGGAAGCTGTTCTTGGTCAATAGCGTCATGGTCGCGAAGTTGCCGATCACCAGGGCGGTGACGGGCAGGGCCAGGTGCCAGAAGTAGTCGCAGACCTTGCCGAACAGGCTCAACTGGTCGAAGTTGCCCGAGGTCAACCCGCGCAGGGGGAACCAGTTCAGGTAGCTGCCGCCGGCAAACACCACGATCAGCAGGATGGCGAACAGGAACGCCGGGATCGCGTAACCGACGATGATCGCCGAACTGGTCCAGACGTCGAAGTGGCTGCCATGCCGGGTCGCCTTGGCGATGCCCAGGGGAATCGACACCAGGTACATGATCAGCGTGCTCCACAGGCCAAGGGAGATCGATACCGGCATTTTCTCCTTGATCAGGTCGATGACCTTGGCGTCGCGAAAGAAGCTGTCGCCGAAATCCAGGGTCGCGTAGTTCCTGATCATGATCCACAAGCGTTCCGGCGCCGACTTGTCGAAGCCGTACATGTGCTCGATTTCCTTGATCAGTGCCGGGTCCAGGCCCTGCGCCCCGCGATAGCTGGAACCGGCCACCGAGACCTCCGAGCCGCCGCCGGCGATCCGGCTGGTGGCACCGTCGAAACCTTCGAGCTTGGCGATCATCTGCTCTACCGGGCCACCCGGGGCGGCCTGGATGATCACGAAGTTGATCAGGAGGATGCCGAAGAGGGTCGGGATGATCAGCAGCAGTCGCCGTAGAATGTAAGCCAGCATCTTATGGTTGCCCCGCGCCGGTGCCGTTGGTGTTCTCCGGCGAAGCCACCGGTTTTGCGTCCGGCTTGATCCACCAGGTGGAGGTGCCGACATCGTAGGTCGGCGAGACTTTCGGGTGGGCGACATGATCCCAGTAGGCAATACGCCAGGTCTTGATGTGCCAGTTCGGGATCACGTAGAAGCCCCACTGCAGCACCCGGTCCAGCGCCCGGGCGTGGTCGACCAGACTCTGCCTTGAGTCGGCATTGATCAACTGTTCCACCAGGATGTCCACGGCCGGGTCCTTGAGCCCCATGAAGTTGCGGCTGCCGGGCTTGTCGGCACTGGCTGACATCCAGAATTCGCGCTGTTCGTTACCGGGCGAGCTCGACTGCGGGAAGCTGCCGACGACCATGTCGAAGTCCCGCGAGCGCAGGCGGTTGATGTACTGGGAGACATCGACCCGGCGAATCACCAGGTCGATCCCCAGGTCGCCGAGGTTGCGCTTGAACGGCAGCAGCACCCGTTCGAAATCGGTCTGGGCCAGCAGGAACTCGATGCGCACCGGCTTGCCCTCGGTGTCGACCATCCGATCGTCGACGATATGCCAGCCGGCGTCGAGCAGCAGTTGGTAGGCGCGGCGTTGCTGGTCGCGGATCATCCCGCTGCCGTCGCACACCGGCGGCTGGTAGGCCTGGTTGAATACCTGGTCGGGAATCCTGCCGCGCAGCGGTTCGAGGATTGCCAGTTGCGCCTTGTCCGGCAGGCCGGTGGCGGCCATCTCCGAGTTCTCGAAATAGCTGCGGGTGCGGGTATAGGCACCGTTGAACAACTGCTTGTTGCTCCACTCGAAGTCGAACAGCAGGCTCAACGCCTCGCGCACGCGCACGTCCTGGAACATCGGCTTGCGCAGGTTGTAGACGAAACCCTGCATGCCGGTCGGGTTGCCGTTGGGAATCTGTTCCTTGATCAGCCGTCCCTGGGCCACGGCCGGGGTGTTGTAGGCATTGGCCCAGTTCTTCGCGCTCATTTCCAGCCAGTAGTCGAACTGCCCGGCCTTGAGAGCTTCGAGGGCGACGCTGCTGTCGCGGTAGTAGTCGGTGGTCATCACATCGAAGTTGTAGAACCCGCGGTTGATCGGCAGGTCCTTGGCCCAGTAGTCCTTGACCCGCTCGTAGCGTACCGAGCGTCCGGCCTTGACCTCGGCGAGCTTGTACGGCCCGCTGCCGAGGGGGAACTCCAGGTTGCCCTTGTTGAAGTCGCGGGTGGCCCACCAGTGCTTGGGCAATACCGGCAACTGGCCGAGAATCAGTGGCAACTCGCGGTTGTTGGTGTGCTTGAACTTGAACAGCACCCGCAGCGGGTCCTCGGCGACCACCTCGGCGACATCGGCATAATAGGCGCGGTAGAGCGGGGCGCCGTCCTTGATCAGGGTCTCGAAGCTGAACACCACGTCCTCGGCGCGCATCGGATGGCCATCGTGGAAACGCGCCTCGGGCCGCAGGTAGAAGCGTACCCAGCTATTGTCGGGGGCTTTCTCGATCTTGCCGGCGACCAGTCCGTACTCGGTAAAGGGTTCGTCCAGGCCCTGGCGGGCCAGGGTGTCGTAGATCATGCCGATGCCGTCGGCCGGCACGCCCTTGTTGATGAACGGGTTGAGGCTGTCGAAGCTGCCGGAGGCCGACTCGCGGAAGGTACCGCCCTTGGGCGCATCGGGGTTGACGAAGTCGACGTGCTTGAAGTCGGCGGGGTATTTCGGCGGTTCGTCGTAAAGGGTCAGGGCATGTTGTGGGGCGGCGCCGGCGAAACCGGTCATACCGATCGACAGCAGGCCACCGGCACAGAGCAGCAGGGCGCGCAAGGGCATCATTGGGCTTTCTCCGAAGCTTTCATCCACCAGGCGCTCAGGCCCAGGGTGTATGGCGGCGTGGTGACGAAGGCGAACCGGTTGCGGTAGGCCAGACGGTGATAGTTGAGGTACCAGTTGGGAATCATGTAGTGCTGCCACAGCAGCACCCGGTCCAGGGCGCGGCCGGCGGCCAGTTGCTCGTCCCGTGACTGTGCGGCCAGGAGGGCTTCGAGCAGGCGGTCGACCACCGGGTTGGCGACGCCGGCGTAGTTCTTGCTGCCCTTGACGGTTGCCTGGCTGGAGTGGAAGTACTGCCATTGTTCCAGGCCGGGGCTGAGCGTCTGGTCGAGGGTCATCAGGATCATGTCGAAATCGAACTGATCCAGGCGCTGTTTGTACTGGGCACGATCCACGGTTCTCAGGTGGGCGTCCACGCCAATACTGGCAAGGTTTTCGACATAAGGCTGGAGAATCCGCTCGAGATTCGGGTTGACCAGCAGGATTTCGAAGTGCAGCGGCTGCCCGGCACCGTTAACCAGGCGTTGACCGTCCAGCTTCCAGCCGGCCTGCGCGAGCAGCCCCAGGGCGCGGCGCATGGTTTCGCGGGGAATGCCGCGGCCGTCGGTGCGCGGCAGGCTGAAGGGCTGGGTGAACAGGGCGGCGGGCAACTGCTCGCGATAGGGCGAGAGCAGCAGCCACTCCTTCCCGACCGGCAGCCCGCTGGCGGAAAACTCGCTGTTGGGGTAGTAGCTCATGGCCCGCTGATAGGCATTGTTGAACAGCGTGCGGTTGGTCCACTCGAAATCGAACATCAGGCCGATGGCCTCGCGCACCTTGTCCTCGGCGAAGGCGCTGCGGCGGCTATTCATGAACAGGCCCTGGGTCTGCGTCGGGATCTGGTGGGCGATCTGTGCCTTGATCACGTCGCCGCGCAGCACGGCGGGAAAGCTGTAGCCACTGGCCCAGTTCTTTGCCTGGTGCTCGATGTAGATATCGAATTCACCGGCCTTGAAGGCCTCGAAGGCGACATCGCTGTCCCGGTAGAACTCGACCTCGACCCGGTCGAAGTTGTACTTGCCGCGATTGACCGGCAGGTTCTCGCCCCACCAGTTTTTCACCCGTTCGAATACCAGTTGCCGGCCCGGCTGGACCCGGGTGATGCGATAGGGGCCGCTGCCCAGTGGCGGCTCGAAGGTGGTGGCCTTGAAGTCGCGGCCTTGCCAGTAGTGTTGCGGCAGCACCGGCAGCTCACCCAGGCGCAGGATCAGCAGCGGGTTGCCTGAACGCTTGAAGACGAAGCGGATCCGCTGCGGCCCGAGCACATCGACCCGCGACACTTCCTGCAGGCTGGTGCGGTATTGCGGATGCCCCTCCTTGAGCAGGAGTCGATAGGAAAACGCCACGTCATAGGCGGTGATCGGCGTTCCGTCGTGAAAACGCGCCTCGGGGCGCAGGTTGAACACCACCCAACTGCGATCCTCGCTGTACTCCACCGTTTGCGCGATCAGCCCGTAGCTGGACGTCGGCTCGTCGCCGGACGGCGCATACTGGCCGGTGCCGACCATCAGGGTTTCGTTCAGTTCGTTGACGCCATACTGCAGGAAGTTCGGCGTCGACACCGGGCTGGTGCCCTTGAAAGTGTAGGGGTTGAGCGTGTCGAAGGTACCGAAGGCCATGACCCGCAAGGTGCCACCCTTGGGCGCATCGGCGTTGACCCAGTCGAAGTGGGTGAACCTGGCGGGGTACTTGAGCGTACCGAACTGCGCATAACCGTGGCTTTCGCTGATTGTCGCGCTTGCGGGGAAGCTCAAGGCCAGGCTGATGAAGAACGGGAGGAGGGGACGCATCAGCTCAGGGATCCGGTCCAGACTGCTTGGGCTCTATGGATCTTACCTTAACAGCTTGTATCGGCAGGAAAAAGGCCGCTACTTTTGTCGGAACGGACTTGCTGGCTATCCGCCATGGTTGACTCTTCACAAACCCCTGTGGGAACCGCCGGTCCGGCGCCCCGGTTTATCCGCGAATGGCCCTTGAGGCCGCTAGAAGCTTCGCGGATGAATCCGGCTCCCCCAGCCTACAGTTCACTCATACGCAGGTGTCTTGGTGATGGATGGTCAGCGCGGCTGGGAAACCGTGAGGATCTGCCCTGGCTTGAGGGCCTGGCCGGTACGCGGGTTGAGGCGCTTGAGGTGCTGCATTTCAACGTTGAAACGCTTGGCGACAATATAAAGGGAGTCGCCTTTCTGCACCTTGTAGGTCGTGGGGGGCGCTGGCTTCCTGCTGACCGAGGCGCGGACGTTGTCCTCCATCACCAGGGTCTGGCCGACCTTCAGCTTGTGCCCGGACAGCTTGTTCCAACGCTGCAGTTCCTTGACATCGACCTTGTTGGCCTTGGCGATCGACGACAGGCTGTCGCCGTTCCTGACCTTGTAGCGACGGTTCAGGCGAGCCGGGCCATTGCTGGCGACGTTCTCGAAAACCGGCTTCTTCGGCCGCATGCTCACCAGTTCCTCGGGCTTGAGGTTCGACAGGCTGGCGGTCAGCAACTGCGCCTTGGAACTCGGCACCAGCAGGTGCTGCGGCCCGTCGAGGGTCGCCTTCTGCTTGTAGGCCGGGTTCAGCTGGATCATTTCGTCCTCGTCGATCTCGGCCAGTGCCGCGACCCGGGAAAGGTCCAACGGCTGGTTGACCTCGACGCTGGCGAAGTAGGGTTCGTTGGCGATCGGGTTGAGGTTCACGCCATAGGCTTCCGGCGACATCACCACCTGGGACAGGGCCAGCAGCTTGGGCACGTAGTCACGGGTTTCCTGGGGCAGCGGCAGGTTCCAGTAGTCGGTGGGCAGGCCGAGCTTTTCGTTACGCTCGATGGCCCGGCTGACCGTGCCTTCGCCGGCATTGTAGGCGGCCATGGCCAGCAGCCAGTCACCGTTGAACATGTCGTGCAGGCGGGTCAGGTAGTTCAGCGCCGCGATGGTCGAGGCGGTGATATCGCGGCGCCCATCATAGAAACGGTCCTGGCGCAGGTTGAAGTTGCGCCCGGTGGAGGGAATGAACTGCCAGAGGCCGACCGCATCGGCTCGGGAATAGGCCATCGGGTTGTAGGCACTCTCGATGACCGGCAGCAGCGCCAGCTCCAGCGGCATGTTGCGTTCTTCGAGACGTTCGACGATGTAATGGATATAGAGTGTGCCGCGTTCGCTGGCGTTTTCCAGGAACGACGGGTTGCTGGCGAACCACAGCCGCTGCTGCTCGATGCGTGGGTTCACGCCCAGGCCGTCCTGCAGCTTGAAGCCCTGGCGCATGCGCTCCCAGACATCCTGTGGCGGCGTCGGGTTGGCTTTCTCGCCGGCCCATATCGGTTTCTGCTTGAGCCGGACGTTGAGATTCGGCGTCGGTTCGTTGCCGTTGTCCGAGGGATGATGAAAGCCCTGGCAACCCGCCAAAGTGGCGGACACAGCCACGGCGACCGCCTGAGCCAATCGCGTCAATGTGCCTGAATTGATGGGTTTGCGGTTAGGTGACGACATTGGCTGGAAGTTAGTTCCGGGCAAAAATGTCGGGCGATTCTAGAAAGCGCTCAGGGTCCGGTCAACTATCGAGCCTGCCCGAACCGCCCACCGCCGTGCCTCAGAACTGGTCTTTCCAGGCCCGCAGGGCAGCAAAAACCTCACTCGGCGACCGGTTGTCGCGGCCGTTCCGTTCGTCCGCTTTTTCTTTAACAGATGTTTCGCCGACCCGCAGGAATGGGTTGGTGCGCAGTTCCAGGGCCAGGTTCGACGGCAGGCTGATCCGCCCTTCGGCACGCCACTGGCCGACCTGTTCCAGTCGCGCGGCGATATCCGGATTTTGCGGCTCGACGGCCTGGGCGAAGCGCAGGTTGCCCAGGGTATATTCATGGGTACAGTGCACCGCGGTGTTGGCCGGCAGGGCCGCCAGCCGGCTCAGGGACGCGTGCATCTGCTCGGCCGTGCCCTCGAACAGTCGTCCACAGCCGGCGGCGAACAGCGTGTCGCCGCAGAACAGCAGCGGCGTTTCCTCATTCGCCTGATAGAAGGCGATATGCCCCAGGGTGTGGCCGGGCACGGCCAGCACCTGGAATGGCCGATCGAGTACGCTGATCCGGTCGTTGTCCTGCAGCGCCACGTCCCGGCCCGGGATGTTCTCGTGGGCCGGGCCGAGCACGCGGGCACCGGTGGCCTGCTTCAGGCGTTCGATACCGCCGACATGGTCATGGTGGTGGTGAGTGATCAGGATGTCGTCCAGTCGCCAGCCCGGATGCGCTTCCAGCCAGGCCAGCACCGGTGCCGCGTCACCCGGGTCGACCACCGAGCAGCGCCGTTGCGCATCGTCGCGCAGCAGCCAGATATAGTTGTCGGTGAAGGCGGGCAGTGCATCGATCTGTATCATGTTGGAGGTCGCCAAGCGGAAAACATTGGCGCATCTTAGAGGCTGGTATGGCTCATGGCGAGTTGGAGCAGACAATGACCGATAAAGCGTTCGCTCAGGCCGATCCTGACTGGCTGGCACTGGTCAGCGCGGCCCGTGACTGGTTGTCCGGGCCGCTGGGGCGACTGCTGCTCGATGAAGAGCGGCGCATGCTCGACGAGGAACTCGGGCGTTACTTCGGCGGTTACCTGGTCCATTACGGGCCATCGGCCGAGAACCCGCCGCAAGCGCAGCAGGTGCGCCGCAACGTGCGCCTGGGGGCGCCGTTGCCGGGTGTGGAGATCGTTTGCGACGAACGGGCGTGGCCGCTGAGCGAGCACGCGGCGGATGTCGTGGTGCTGCAGCATGGCCTGGATTTCTGCCTGTCGCCCCATGGCCTGCTGCGCGAAGCGGCGGCCAGCGTGCGCCCCGGCGGGCACCTGCTGATCGTCGGGATCAACCCCTGGAGCGCCTGGGGGCTGCGGCATGTGTTCGCCCACGATGCCCTGCGCCAGGCCCGCTGCATTTCGCCCTCGCGGGTCGCCGACTGGCTCAACCTGCTGGGCTTCGCGCTGGAGAAACGTCGCTTCGGGTGCTATCGTCCGCCGCTGGCTTCACCTGCCTGGCAGGCGCGGCTGGCGGGCTGGGAACGTGTCGCCGGTCGCTGGCAACTGGCCGGTGGCGGCTTCTATCTATTGGTAGCCCGCAAGATCATGATCGGCCTGCGGCCGGTCCAGCAGGTCCGACGCGAACCGGTCGGCAAACTGGTGCCGCTGCCGCTGGCCAAGGTCAACCGGCGGCCCAGCGAGCCCTGATACCGCGGGCCTTCACCTGCAACCCGGGCAGTTTTCTTTCGCGGGCCGGCCTTGCCGGTCCGGGCGCCATCGGCCAGTCGCCGATGGCCCACAGGGCATTTTTCGATGGAAAGGTTGTAATGAGCGATACCGTTGAACTCTTCACCGATGGCGCCTGCAAGGGCAACCCCGGCCCGGGCGGCTGGGGCGCACTGCTGGTCTTCAAGGGAGTAGAGAAAGAACTCTGGGGCGGCGAGGCCAATACCACCAACAACCGCATGGAACTGCTGGGCGCGATTCGTGGGCTGGAAGAGCTCAAGCGGCCGTGTGAAGTGCTGTTGGTGACCGACTCCCAGTACGTGATGAAAGGCATCACCGAGTGGATGACCAACTGGAAGAAGCGCGGCTGGAAAACCGCGGCCAAGGAGCCGGTGAAAAATGCCGACCTGTGGCAGCAGCTCGACGAGCAGGTCAGCCGCCACAACGTGAAATGGAAATGGGTACGCGGGCACGTCGGCCACCCGGGCAACGAACGCGCCGACCAACTGGCCAACCGCGGTGTGGATGAAGTGCGAGGAGTCAAGCATGCGTAGTGTGGTACTCGATACCGAAACCACCGGTATGCCGGTGACCGACGGCCACCGGATCATCGAGATCGGTTGCGTCGAGATCATCGGCCGCCGCCTGACCGGGCGGCATTTCCACGTCTATCTGCAACCGGACCGCGAAAGCGACGAGGGGGCGATCGGCGTCCACGGTATCACCGACCAGTTCCTGATCGGCAAGCCGCGCTTTGCCGAGGTGGCCGACGAGTTCTTCGAGTTCATCAAGGGCTCGCAACTGATCATCCACAACGCGGCGTTCGACGTTGGCTTCATCAACAACGAGTTCGCCCTGCTGGGGCAGCACGACCGCGCCGATATCAGCCAGCATTGCAGCATTCTCGACACCCTGCTGATGGCCCGGGAGCGCCATCCGGGACAGCGCAACAGCCTCGATGCCTTGTGCAAGCGCTACGGCGTCGACAACTCCGGCCGTGAACTGCACGGCGCCTTGCTCGACTCGGAGATTCTCGCCGACGTCTACCTGACCATGACCGGTGGCCAGACCAGCCTGTCCCTGGCCGGCAACAGCGGCGACGGTGCCGAAGGTGGAGCTGGCCAGGCCAGTGAAATCCGTCGGCTGTCGGCCGAGCGCAAGCCGGGCCGGATCATCCGTGCCAGCGAGAGCGAACTGGCCGAGCACCAGGCGCGCCTGGAGATCATTGCCAAGTCCGCCGGCGCACCGGCGCTCTGGACACAACTGGCGGAAGCTGCAGCGCAGTAGGGGTTGTTTGTTACAAGAGATCTCCTTTCTCCTGTTTCAACTTCACATGTAGGACAAACAGCTTCTACCCTGAAGGAACAGACGGGCGGTGTCCCGTCGCTTCAGGATTGAAAAACCCATGTACAAGGATTTGAAGTTTCCGATCCTGATCGTGCACCGCGACATCAAGGCGGACACGGTCGCCGGGGATCGGGTACGGGGAATCGCCAAAGAGCTCGAACAGGACGGTTTCAGCGTTTTCTGCGCTGTCGATTACGCCGAGGGCCGCCTGGTCGCCTCGACCCATCATGGCCTGGCCTGCCTGCTGATCGCCGCCGAGGGCGCCGGGGAAAACACCCACCTGCTGCAGAACATGGTCGAGTTGATCCGCCTGGCGCGGGTCCGCGCTCCCGACCTGCCGATCTTCGCCCTGGGCGAGCAGGTCACCCTGGAAAATGCGCCGGCCGATGCCATGAGCGAGCTCAACCAGCTGCGCGGCATTCTCTACCTGTTCGAAGACACCGTACCGTTTCTGTCCCGGCAAGTCGCCCGGGCGGCGCGCAACTACCTGGATGGCCTGCTGCCACCGTTTTTCCGGGCGCTGGTGCAGCACACCGCCGATTCCAACTATTCCTGGCATACGCCCGGCCACGGCGGGGGTGTGGCCTACCGCAAGAGTCCGGTGGGGCAGGCGTTTCACCAGTTCTTCGGGGAGAACACCCTGCGTTCCGACCTGTCGGTCTCCGTGCCGGAGCTGGGTTCGCTGCTGGACCATACCGGCCCGCTGGCCGAGGCCGAAGCCCGTGCCGCACGCAACTTCGGTGCCGACCACACGTTCTTCGTGATCAATGGCACCTCCACCGCGAACAAGATCGTCTGGCATTCGATGGTCGGGCGGGATGACCTGGTGCTGGTGGACCGCAACTGCCACAAGTCGGTGCTGCATTCGATCATCATGACCGGCGCGATTCCGCTGTACCTGTGTCCGGAGCGCAATGAGCTGGGGATCATCGGTCCGATTCCCCTGAGCGAATTCAGCCACGAGTCGATCCAGGCAAAGATCGACGCCAGCCCGCTCACCCGTGGGCGCCTACCCCGGGTGAAGCTGGCGGTGGTGACCAACTCGACCTACGACGGCCTCTGCTACAACGCCGAACTGATCAAGCAGAGCCTGGGCAGCAGCGTCGAGGTCCTGCATTTCGACGAAGCCTGGTATGCCTATGCGGCTTTCCATGAATTCTTTGCCGGGCGCTATGGCATGGGCACCACGCGCACTGCGGACAGCCCGCTGGTGTTCACCACCCACTCGACCCACAAGCTGCTCGCGGCCTTCAGCCAGGCCTCGATGATCCATGTCCAGGATGGCGGGGCGCGACAGCTGGACCGCGACCGTTTCAACGAAGCGTTCATGATGCACATCTCCACTTCGCCGCAATACAGCATCATCGCTTCCCTGGACGTGGCCTCGGCCATGATGGAAGGGCCGGCGGGACGCTCGCTGCTCCAGGAAATGTTCGATGAAGCGCTGAGTTTTCGCCGCGCCCTGGCCAATCTGCGCCAGCACATTGCCGCCGATGACTGGTGGTTCAGCATCTGGCAGGCGCCGCGGGTGGAAGGCATCGACAGGGTCGAGACCGCCGACTGGCTGCTCGAACCGCAGGCCGACTGGCATGGTTTCGGTGACGTTGCCGAGGACTATGTGCTGCTCGATCCGATCAAGGTCACCCTGGTGATGCCGGGGCTCACCGCCGGCGGTGCCCTGGGCGAGCATGGCATTCCGGCGGCGGTGGTCAGCAAGTTTCTCTGGGAGCGCGGGCTGGTGGTGGAGAAGACCGGTCTCTATTCGTTCCTGGTGCTGTTCTCGATGGGGATCACCAAGGGCAAATGGAGCACGCTGCTTACGGAGTTGCTGGAGTTCAAGCGCAACTACGACGCCAATGTCAGCCTGGCCAGTTGCCTGCCCTCGGTGGCCCGGCAGGGGCCGCAACGTTACCAGGGCATGGGCCTGCGCGAGCTGTGCGACCAACTGCATGGCTGTTATCGCAGCAATGCCACGGCCAGGCATCTCAAGCGCATGTACACGGTACTGCCCGAGGTCGCCATGAAACCCGCCGATGCCTATGATCGGCTGGTACGTGGCGAGGTCGAGGCGGTGTCGATCGATGCGTTGCAGGGGCGGGTCGCGGCGGTCATGCTGGTACCCTATCCGCCGGGTATTCCGCTGATCATGCCGGGCGAGCGTTTTACCGAGGCGACCCGTTCGATCATCGACTACCTGGCCTTTGCCCGGGCGTTCGACAGCGGTTTCCCCGGTTTCGTCGCGGATGTGCACGGCCTGCAACATGAAGACAACGGTGATGGCCGCTGCTATACCGTCGATTGCATCAAGGAATGAGGACAGGACAGTTCGCCCTATGCATTTAGTCATGAACCCGAAAGACCCTGAAGTCTCGGTCCGGGTGGCCGGCGAGGGCTTCTCCGAGTACATCTGGGGCAGCGATTTCAGCTTCGAGGTCAGGGCCTATGGCCGCGCCGAGATGGGCCGCAAGGTCGAGCAGTGGCCCCTGAGCACCGTGGCTCCCTACCGCAAGTGCTATGGCATCGATCCCGAGGAATTCGCCAGCTATCGCGGCAAGGCGGACAGTGCGATCTTCATGGCCTACCTCGATGGCCGGCCTGCCGGACATGTGGTGGTCAGCACCAACTGGAACGGCTTTGCCCATGTCGACGAACTGGCGGTGGATGCCCGTGCGCGGCGTCACGGCGTGGCCAGGGCCCTGCTCGACGAGGTGCGCTTCTGGAGCCAGAGGAAGAACCTGTCGGGGGTGATGCTGGAGACGCAGAACAACAACCTGGGCGCCTGTCGCCTGTACGAGCGTTGCGGCTACGTGCTGGGTGGGATGGACCACCTGCGTTACCGCGGGATCGACGCCCAGACCCGCGAAGTGGCGCTGTTCTGGTACCTGCTGTTCGCGCCGCAGATCTGACGGTCAGGTCGGCGCCAGCATGGCCGCGGCCTTTTCGCCGATGATTTCCAGCAGGGCCTTCTGCGCGGGTGATGGCTCGCGCTCCTCGAGGGTCAGGGCATACAGGGTGATGGGGATGGCCGGCGATAGCGGGCAGACATCCAGCCCGCCATCCCTGGCCCCCACCGCCGTGAACGGGTCGACGATCGCCAGGCCTTCGCCGGCTTCGACCATGCTGCGCATCATCTGGTAGGTCTGTACCCGCGTCTGCACCTGGGGGGCGGGCGCAGCCCCTGCAGCTTGCTGTCGAGCAGCAGGCTGAGGGTGTCCTGCTGTTCCAGGCCGATCATCGATTGACCCGCCAGATCCTGCAGGGAGATGTACTTCTGCCTGGGTTGCAACCAGCCGTGGGGGGCGAGCAGTTGCAGCTTGCCCTGGGCCAGCGCCTCGCAGCGGATCTGCGGATGTTCGGGATCGTGCAGGCTCAGGCCCAGTTCGATCTCGCGCAACAGCAGGCTGCGGACGATGTCGCGGGTGTGCTGGCTGGCCAGGGTGCAAGGGGTGTCGTGAAAGCGTCGGCGCAGGGCGGCGATGCCTTGCGGCAGCAGATGCTGGGCGAGCGTCGGGGTGCAGGTCACCCGCAGGGGCGGCGCCTGGTGCTGGCGCAACTCCGCGGCCAGGCGCCGCAACGGTTCCAGTTCCCGGTACAGGTGGCTGATCTGCGGTTGCAGCTCGCGGGTTTCACGCGTCGCCTGCATCCGCCCGCGCACCGTGGCGAACAACAGGAAGCCCAGTTGCTGCTCGGCCTCCTGCAGGGTGGCACTGAGCGTGGACGCCGGCAGTTGCAGCAACTCGGCGGCGGGGCCGAGGTTGCCGGTCTGCAGGATGGCCTGGATTGCTTCGATATGGCGTAGACGCATGCTTGAAGTCCATGTCCCGCACGGAGGAGGTCAGTGGACTGATCCTACCCCAAGTTGGCCTGCAAGACTGCAGGTCACCGTGCGTTCAGCCATGCGCCATCAAGGGGTGGGAAGGGTATCGGGCTCGCGAATCAGGGTGATGCCCGACTGGACCAGCAGGAACTCGTTGTCGTCGAGTTTATTGACCCGATCGCCAATGGCCAGTTTGTAGGTGGTGACGGGCTCCGTGCCGGCCAGGCCTCCCTCCGAAGGCATGGATTCCTGGAACTCATGCACGGAGTACACGCGTCCTTCCGCGTCCCGTGCATGAAATTGTCCGACGAGTACTGCAGCCATCTGTATTGAACCTCTGGAAATTAACTGCCGATTTGCGGTTCTGTAGACCTTGCCCGGCTCCGGGAAGTTTTGTCCCGGGAAAAAAATAGTCGGCCGATCCTGCCGGTTACAGCGTTGGCAAGGGGCCATATCCTGCGTTGTGCTGGGAAAAAATCTGACATTGGTTGCGGCTGATCATCTATACCTAAAGCTCCCTTGTCCCACGTATCAGGAGTGCCCATGAGTAATGTCCATACCGTCGCTGTGCTGGTTGGCAGCCTGAGAAAAGAGTCGATCAACCGCAAGGTGGCCCTGGCCCTGGCCGAGTTGGCACCGGCCAATCTGAAGCTGAGGATTGTCGAGATCGGCGACCTTCCGCTGTATAACGAGGATATCGATGGCACGCCGCCGGCGGCCTATACCACTTTCCGCGAGCAGGTTGCCGCGGCCGATGCGGTGTTGTTCGTGACCCCGGAGTACAACCGTTCGGTGCCCGCCCCGCTGAAGAATGCCATCGACGTCGGTTCGCGGCCCTACGGCAAAAGCGCCTGGAGCGGCAAGCCGGGGGCGGTGATCAGCGTATCGCCGGGGGCGATTGGCGGCTTCGGCGCCAACCACCATTTGCGCCAGTCGCTGGTGTTTCTCAACGTGCCTTGCATGCAGCAGCCGGAGGCCTATTTCGGCGGGGCGGGCAGTGCGTTCGATGAGACGGGCAAGTTGTCGGAGCAGAGCAGGCCGTTCCTGCAGGGCTTCATCAATGCCTATGGGCAGTGGGTGGAGCAGCACCAGAAGGCCTGATGGCTCCAGGGCCCTTTCGCGGATAAATCGGAGCGCCGGATCGCCGGCTCCCGCGGGGTATTGGGGGGAGCGCAAACCTGGTGAACGCCACAAGTCCCGATGGGGCCAGCGAAGGCGGTCTTGAATGCGCCAGAAGCTTCGCGGGCAACCGAGCGTCGGCCGGCCGGGTGTACCCCTCTGGGTGTCGGCGGTCCGGTTCATCCGCGAAGCGTCTAGCGATTCAGGCCATTACTGGAAATCAGCAGCCCTGTGGCATCTCCCCGTTCGCCAACCGCTGGTTGATCTGTGCAATCACGTGCGGCAACTCGTTGATGGTGTCGATCAGGTAGTGCGGGCGGGAGCCTTCGAACAGACCGTGGATGCGCTGGCGCTCGGCCGCCAGGCTGGCGCTATCCAGTGTCCGGTAGGCCTCGTAGTCCAGTCCCAGGGCGTTGCCGGAGCAGACCAGGGCCACCGTCCACATACCCGCGCGGCGGCCTTCGAGAATGCCCGGAACCGTATCGTCCACCTTCACGCAAGCGGCGACGTCATCGATGCCCAGGGCAATCACGTTCGCCAATGCCTGGGCCGGCCAGGGGCGGCCGTTGGGCACTTCATCGGTGGCCACCACATGGTCGGCCACATAGCCCTTGCTGGCCGCCAGCTCGACCACCTTGGCCATTACCTGGGCCGGGTAGCCGGAACACGAACCGATCTTCAGCCCCTGTCGGCGCAGTTCGGCGATGGTCTCGAGTGCGCCGGGAATCAGCGCCGAATGCTCGGCGATCTTTTCGATCTGCAAGGGCATGAAGCGCTGGTAGATCTGCGTCACATCCACATCCCTGGGCGTGCGGCCGAACACCTTGCGGTAGCGCTCGGCGATCTGTGGCTGGTTGCACAGGGTGCGGATGTGATCCCACTTGCCCATGCCCATCGGCCCGCGCGCCTCGTCGATGGAGACCCGCACGTCGAACTCGGCGAAGGCTTCGACGAAGATCTGGGTGGGGGCGAACGAGCCGAAGTCGACGACGGTGCCGGCCCAGTCGAGGATGGCCGCTTGCAGCCGGGTTGGTCGGGTGTAGTTCATGGTGGTTGCCTCAAGCACGGAAGTGGCTGTTCAGGGTGGGCGTGGCAACGCCCGGCACGCGCAAGGTTGCCACGCCCATCTCGCGCAGGGCCTCGCCGATGGCCTGGACCGCGGCCTGCAGGTGGTGGCGGGTGATGTCGCCAATGCAGCCGACGCGGAAGGTGTCGACCTCGGTCAGCTTGCCCGGATAAAGGATGAAGCCCTTGGCCTTGACCCGCTCATAAAGCGCCTTGAACTCATAGTGCGGGTCCTGTGGTGCATGCACGGTGACGATGATCGGCGCCTGGATCGCCTCCGGCAGGAAGCTGCTCAGGCCGAGCTTGCCGAGTTCCTCGAGCAGCACCTGGCAGTTGTCGGCATAGCGTCGCAGACGCGCCGGCTGGCCGCCCTGCTCGGCATATTGCTGCAAGGCCTCATGCAGGGCGGCGACCACATGGGTCGGCGGCGTGAAGCGCCACTGGCCGGTGCGTGCCAGGTAGGTCTGCTGGTCATGCAGATCCAGCGCCAGCGAATGCGAGTTGCCACCGGCCTCGGCCAGGCTGGCCTTGTGGGCCAATACGAAGCCCATGCCCGGCACGCCTTCCAGGCATTTGCCGGAGGCGGCGATCAGGGCATCGAACGGCACCAGCCGGGCGTCGATGGGCAAGGCGCCGAAGGAACTCATGGCGTCGATGATCAGGCGTTTGGCATGGCGGGCGACGACCTCGGCGATCGGCTCCAGCGGGTTGAGGATGCCGGTGCCGGTTTCGCAGTGGATCAGCGCGACATGGGTGATCGCCGGGTCGGCGAGCAGTCGCTGTTCGACCTCGGCCGCGTCGCTCGGCTGGTCCTCGGCGCTTTCGAGGGTGCAGAAGGCCCGGCCCAGCACCGAGCAGATGCTCGCCAGGCGCTTGCCGTAGGCGCCATTGACCAGCACCAGCACTTTGCCGTCGCGGGGCACCAGGGTACCGATGGCGGCCTCCACGGCAAAGGTCCCGCTGCCCTGCAACGGCACGCAGTGATGGCTGTCGGCAGCGTTGACAATGGCCAGCAGGCGTTCGCAGACGCTGGCGGTCAGCCGGTTGAAGCGCTCGTCCCACGAGCCCCAGTCCAGCAACAGCGCCTGGCGGGTACGGGCCGAGGTGGTGAGCGGGCCGGGAGTCAGCAGGAGGGGGGCGGTACTCATGGGGATTTCCTTGCAGCGCTGATCATTGACGGGATACTCGGCATACGTTGCGGTTTGCCTTGTCATCAATCAAATTGTTTGTTGTTATGCGAGCTATCAGTGAGGCCGATAACAATGAACCTGTTCCAACTCCGTGCATTCGATGCCGTGGCCCGCGAGGGCAGTTTTACCCGTGCCGCCGCCCGGCTGTTCATCAGCCAGCCGGCGGTCACCGGGCATATCAAGGCTCTGGAGGAGCATTACCAGGTCACGTTGCTGCGCCGGACGGCACGGCGGGTGGAGTTGACGGAGCAGGGCACCCGGCTGGCGGCGATCACCCGGGCAATGTTCGGCCTGGCCGAAGAGGCGCGGGTCATGCTCGAAGCCAACCGCCAGTTGCTGACCGGGCGCCTGGAGGTCGCGGCGGATGGGCCGCACCTGGTGATGCCGATGCTCGCCCGGCTGCGCGAGCGTTATCCGGGGGTCACCGTCAACCTGCGGCTGGGCAATGCCCAGGAAACCCTGGCGGCGTTGCTCGCCGAACATGCTGACGTCGCGGTGCTGACCGAAGTCGAGCCGCGCAAGGGGCTGCATCTTCAGGCCTTGAACGAATCGCGGATCTGTGTGCTGGTGCCGGCCGGTCATCCCTGGCAGGACGAACCCGAGGGTATCGCGCTGCAACGCCTGGACCAGATGATCATGGTGCTGCGTGAACCTTCGTCGATCACCCGGCGGACCTTCGACCAGGCGTGTGGCCTGGCCGGGGTGCATCCGCGGGTGCTGCTGGAGCTGGACAGTCGTGAAGCGGTGACCGAAGCGGTGGCCGCCGACCTGGGGCTGGGGATCGTTTCCTCGCTGGAGGTCAGCCACGACCCGAGGGTCAGGGCCGTGCCGCTGATCGGCGACGGCCTGCGCAACCGGCACATGATCGGTTGCCTGGAGCGGCGTACCGAGTTGCGCCTGATCCAGGCGTTTCTCGGGCTGCTGGCGTGATCCCCGGTTAGGCTCTTCAGTCCGGTGCCGAGGGCCTGATCAGCCATTCGTAGACGCTGTTCAGTTCTGCCCCACAACTGCCGGAGAGGCTGTTCAGGCTTGCCTGGAGAAACGCCCGGCGCTGCGCGGGGCTCCAGTGCTGGCGCAGGTATTCGTGCACGGCCAGGCACTGGCCGGGGTAGAGCAGCCAGAGCTGTTCCGGCGTGTCGGCCAGTTCCAGTGCCAGCCGATGTCGCTGGCAAGGGCTCAGCATGGCCATGCCGCGGGCATCGCTGCTGCCTTCGAGCAGGATGTCTTCGCGGTTCAGGCGTGCCAGTTCCCCGAGCCCGGGCCGCGGCATGCGCACGATGTACCAGACGCTGTTGCCCAGGCAGGTGCCGGGCTGCCGTGGCTGTTCGTAGAGGTAGATTTCCCCGGGCATTTCGTCCTCCCTCCGCGGTTCGGGCGGCGCCTGGAGTTTCGGCTGCCGATCGCTCAGGAAACCGCAGATCACCAACTGTTCGGGGTCGTGGTCGACACACCCGATCAGCACCTGGCTGCCTACCGTCGGGGCCCTGCCTTCGGCGACCCCGAGAGGAATCCAGCAGCCGGGAGCGGCGTCCGGCGCGTGCAGGGCATCCTGCAACTGCACATGCAGCCGTCCCTGGGCATCGGGCCGGGCCGACTGTCCCGCGGGGCCGAGGACGGTTCCCAACTGGTAGCCCCGTGGTTGCAGGCGGGGCTGGCGCAGAGGCGGGCGGAAGGGAGTGGCCCAGGGGATGGCCCGGAAGTGGTTGCGATAGCCAGGGGCGGGCAGGCCTGCGTCGTGTGGCAGGGTCTGGGACAGCTCGTCCGACAGCTCGCCGTCGACGTGTTGTTCACCCCAGTGCCGGACTTCGGTGATCAGCCACTGGTCGTTGAATGCCTGGCGGGGATGGTTGCCCAGATGGCGCACATCGGCGCTGTGCAGCTCGCCCAAGTCGCTGCAGCCCTGGATCAGTCGGCTGTCACAGCGCAGGCGTTCCAGGGCGCGACGGCTGCATTGCCGTTCGTGGCGCTGCCGTGGATCGCCGGGCGTCGAGTGCAGGCCGTAGGGCCCGGCCTGGTTGGCTGCGCCATGAGGGTCCGATGGCCCGTGGCAGACCGGGGACGGCCAGGGCGAGCAGCCGCTCCCGGGCGATCGCCGGCTGTCGAGCGGACGAGGCATCGCATGCCGCTCATGCAACCGGTGGACCGCCGGCTGGCCATTGAACGGCGTTTCGCTGTAGCGCAGCAGGCCTGGCCGTTCGGGGAAGGCCTGGGGATCCTCGGCGAAGACCACGACATGCTGCCGGGGGCTGTGCTCGAAGTGATAGTGGATACCTTCTTCCTCGCAGAGCCGGTTCAGCCACTGCAGGTCATCCTGCTCATGCTGCTGGCAGTACGGGCGGGGCGGGTAGGTCCCCTGGCCGAGTTCGAGGCGATAGTCGACGGGTTTCAGGCCATGGCTGTCGAGCAGTCGCTCGAGGATCTCGGGGACACTCAGGTCATGGAACACCCGACGCCTGGCGCTGTTTTCGAGCAACGCCAGGCGTGGCCCCAGCACCACCTGGTAGTGGCAGCGGCTGGCGCCGAGGTAGCAACTGCCGATTTCATGGATCAGCCCATGGACACCTGCCCCTGGCTGGCCGAAACCGAGGAACGCCGGTTGATGCAGCAAGGTCTGCAGGTCCCGCTCGGGGTCATCGCCCAGCAGCTCGATGTCGAAGCGATAGGGCTGGTTCAGGGCCTCGTGCCCACTGAAGCGAATCACCTGCAGGGGGGCGGGAAGGGAAGCGATTTCCAGTGAGATCTGTCGTGCCTTGTCCTGAGCCATTTCATCTCTTTTTGTCGGGGACGTTGTGGCAGAGGGTACGAAATGACGGAGATATCGGGACCCAGCAAAACAGCTTTTGGGAAATTGCCTACGATCATCTGCGCAGAGTCGTAGCGATTGTCAGGTTTTGGTCGATCCGTGACTTTTTGCCGTATAAACTGCGCGCAAAGCGTCGGCCAATAAATGTCACGACGCCACTGATCGAGAGAGTGAGTAATGGGCGCACAGTGGAAGGTTAAACACAAAGAGGCGGCAGCCAACGCCAAGGGCAAGCTGTTCGGCAAGCTGGTCAAGGAAATCACCATCGCTGCGCGCAATGGTGCGGACGTTGCCACCAACGCGCACCTGCGCCTGGTGGTCGAGCAGGCGAAGAAGGCCTCGATGCCTCGCGACACCCTGGAGCGCGCCATCAAGAAAGGTTCCGGCCAACTGGGCGAAACCGTGCAGTACCACCGTGTGACCTATGAAGGGTTTGCTCCGCACCAGGTGCCGCTGATCGTCGAGTGCGTCACCGACAACGTCAACCGCACCGTGGCGGAAATCCGTGTGGCGTTCCGCAAGGGCCAGTTGGGTGCTTCCGGTTCGGTGTCCTGGGATTTCAACCACGTCGGCCTGATCGAGGCTTCGCCGGACAGCCCGGACGCCGATCCGGAAGTGGCGGCCATCGAAGCCGGCGCCCAGGATTTCGAGCCGGGTGAAGACGGCGCGACCCTGTTCATCACCGAGACCACCGACCTCGACGCGGTGCAGAAGGCCTTGCCGGAGCAGGGTTTCACCGTGCTGTCGGCGAAGCTGGGCTACCAGCCGAAGAACCCGGTCAGCGGCCTGAGCGACGAGCAGATGGCTGAAGTCGAAGCCTTCCTCGAAGGCCTGGATAACCATGACGACGTGCAGGACATGTTCGTCGGCCTGGCGGGCTGATTCCTGTTGCGGCCCGTTCGCGGATAAATCCTGCTCCCACCCTGTATCGCGGTGACCACAAATCTTGTGGACGCCGCAAAGCTTGTGGGAGCAGGATTTATCCGCGACAGGGGCCCGCACTACTTAGAGCTGCGCGCAAATCTCTTCGAAACCCGGTCGCGCCAAGACATCCGGCTGAATGCAACGCTCTTGCAGACCCTGCAGTGATTCCAACACTCCAGATTCGAAATCCCCGTCGACCCGTTCCAGCAATTCCCCCAGCAGAATCCCGAACGCCCGCACCTCGATCCGCTGCAACGCACGGCTTTCCAGGCTATCGGTCGGCGAATGGAACGACGCTGCGCCAAAATCCCCCAGCAGGCAATCGCCGTCGCTGTTGTAGAGGATGTTGTGTCCATACAGGTCGCCATGGCACAGCCCCAGGCGATGCAGGTGTGCACCCACCGAGGCGATGCCGCGCGCCATGCGCAGCGCCTGCGCGGGACTGAAGCGGGTGTCGTCGCGATACACGTCGCGGCTGCATGAGTCGAGGCTGGGCAGGGCGGCGAGGTTGGCGAACCGTGGATCGATCAGTTCCATCACCAGCCCGGCCTGCTCATCGGGATGACCGCTGATGCGGCCTTCGACCCGGATCAGGTTGGGGTGCAGGCCGGCGGCGATACAGGCGTTCATTTCATTCAGGGGCGAGCCGTCGCTGGTCATGCTGCCCTTGTACAGCTTGACCGCCACGGCCTTGGCCGCAGCCGAAGGACGGTTCCACAGGGCCTGGCTGATCACCCCGGAGGCGCCTTCGCCCAGCCGCTGTTCGAGCTGCAGTTGCGCCCAGTCGATATTCGGCGTGGTATCACCGGCCAGTACCTCGCCGGTGTGGTCGAGGCGCGGATTGCCGGCATAGGCGATCCAGGCCAGGCTCGGCAGGGTCAGCAGCCATGGCGGCAACTCGTCCAGCTGGTTGGCGGCGATCCGGATCAGTTCCAGGTTGTGGCAGTCGGCCAGGGTGGCCGGCAGTTGTCGCAGCCGGTTGCCGGCGAGCATGAGCTTCTGCAACCGAGGGCGGCGTCCCAGCTCGTCGGGCAGTTCGGCGATGCGGTTGTCGGTCAGGATCAGCCAGCGCAGCAACGGCGGCAACGCCGCTGCCGGCACGTGTTCGATCCGGTTGGCCTTGAACGCGACCATGCTCAGTTGGGCGCATTGGCCCAGGCAACCGGGCAGTTCGGTGAACAGGTTGTCGGAACAGAACAGGATACGCAGGTGCGGCAGGCGATGCAGGTCGTCCGGCAGGCTGCTCAGGCGGTTGCCGCTCAGGTTGAGAATTTCCAGGGAGTCGGCCAGTTGGAAGATCTCCCGGGGAAACTCGGTCAGCCCGCAGGACAGGTCGAGTCGCCGGATACCGGCCAATTGGCCGGCGCGCAGTTGATCAAGGGTGTGCATGAGCGGGCGTTCCGTACGGGTCACGATCATCGAAAAAGGCCGCCATCATAGCCGTCCGGGCGCGACCTTGCTCGTTGTCGCGCTCAGGGGCCGACCTCCACCAGTTGCCCCAGTCGGCTGCGGGTGCGCGCCAGGTCGATGGCGTTGCCACCCAGGCTGTCGCGCAGGGGCCCGGCGCCGATCAGTTGCAGGCGCTTGTCCTGGTCGTAGAGCACGTCGATCAGGTTGATGAAGCGTTGCTGGCTGGCGATCGGGCAGTCTTCCAGGCTGGGCAGTTCGTCGATGATCCAGTTGTCGAAACGTCGGCACAGTTCCAGATAGTCCATCACCGCTGTCGGCTCTTCGCACAGGTCGGCAAACTCGAAGCGCACGCAGCGGTCGTGGGTCTGGCGCACCTTGAGTTGCCGCGCACCGACCGTCAGCGGGCTGGCCGGCACACCCCGTTCCGGCAAGCACAAAGCCTGGCGCTGCTCGGCGCTGCCGGGCCAGATGTACTGGCCATGGGTGAACTGCTGCTGCGTGTGGCTGCGCGACTGGCTGCGATAGTCGTGGGGGCCGCCAACCTCCATCACCTCCATGCGTGCGTTGATGAGGTCGATGACCGGCTTGAACCGCGCGTGATAGAGCGGATTGGGCAGCAGCCCCTCGGGCGGGTAGTTGGACGTCACCACCAGCAGCACCTGGCGTTGGAACAGGGCCTTGAACAGCCGGGTGATCAGCATGGCGTCGCCGATGTCATGGACATGGAACTCGTCGAAGCACAGCAGCCGGCAGTCGACGAGCAGCTCATCCAGGGTGGCGCCCAGGGCATCCGGGCTTTCGCGATGGCTGAACATGCCCTGGTGCAGGCGGGCGAAGAAATCATGGAAGTGCAGCCGCTGTTTCTCGGCGACCGGCACCGCCTGGAAGAAACCGTCCAGCAGCCAACTCTTGCCCCGGCCGACGGCACCGTGCAGGTACAGGCTGCGCAACTGCGAGGGGGCCCCCTGTAGCAGGGTCGTGGCCTGTTGCGCCATGCGTTCGATAACCCGCTGCTGGCTATGGCTCAGGGTATAGCCCTGGTGGCTGGCCTTGCGCCGGAAGTATTCATGGACATCGTGGTGTGGCTTGGCAACGCCAGCCTTGCCCGACGCCGTCTTGCCGAAGAGACGGCGCAGTGCCGGCCAGCGTGATTTGCTGCCTGGGCGGTGAGGGGGTGTGGCGGCCAACGGAGAAAGTCCCCTTGCGTGAAGATTCCGAGCGTTGCGGTGCTGGTCTCCCGGGCAACGCTACAACTTGGGTGGTGCAGTGCCATGTTGCCGGGGACTGCCGCGATTCTACCAATAGAAAATGAGGCGGCCAGCAATCTCTAAAGGGAATGGCTGCCGGGGCGACGAATGCCCTGTGCCGGCGGGCGCGGAAAAACGGTGCCGGCATATGACTGTCTCGTTTGTTCTGCACGTTACGCGGTGAACGCGGGGCCCGGCACGGTGTTGCCCGCAACGGCATCCTCGACCTGCCGGGACGGCATCGGCGGGCCCCGACGATTCTAGCGTTCGATGCTGCGGTTCCAGCGGGCGTTCCACTCCGGACGCAGCAGGTTGACCTGATCCCAGTCGATCGCCACGGCGGTTTCCAGGTATTGCTTCATCGCCTCGACCTGGCCACGGGTGCGCTCGCTGGTCGGGGTGTTGGGGTTGGACGGGATCTGGTCGCCATCCTCCAGCGCCGCCGCCTGGGCCTCGGGCGTCAGCAGGAACTCGGCGAGTTTCTGCGCCAGCTCCGGCTGGTTGTTGTTGGCAATCGCACATTCGGCGACGTTCAGCACCACCGCGCCTTCCTTGGGCTGCGCGTACTCCACCGGGATGCCCTTGAGCTTGAGCGCGGTGACCTGGGTCGGCGTCAGCGGGAACAGCGCGGCCTCGTCGGTCTGGACCATCTCCGACAGCTTGGCCGAGCTGGGAATGTACTCCAGCACGTTGCGGCCCACGCTCGTCGGCCAGGCCTTGAAGCCCGGGTCGACATTGGTCTCGTTGCCGCCCTGGAGCCGGTTGAACATCAGGAAACCGTGCAGGCCGAACGTCGAGGAGGACATCGACTGGAACACCAGCTTGTCCTTGTATCTGCTGTCGGCCATGTCCATCCACGAGGTGGGGGCGGCCCAGCCCTTTGCCTTGAACAGGCGGGTGTTGTAGGCCAGCCCCGTCACGCCCAGGCTGACCGCCACCGCTTCGTCCTTGATCCGGCCCTTGGCCGGAATCTGCGCCAGGGTCGGGTTGTCCTGCAGCTTGCTGCACAGGCCCATGGAGATCGCCCGGTACATGATCCCGTCATCGAGAAAGATCACGTGCAGTTGCGGGTTGTCCTTGCTCGCCTGGACCTTGGCGAGGATGTCGGCGGAGGTGCCGGGCACGATCACCACCTTGACGTTGTTGGCCTTTTCGAAGGGCGGCAGTACCTTGTCGGCGTACAGCCGTTCCATGGTCCCGCCGTTCATGCCCAGGTACAGCGTCGGCTCCGCCTGGGCCGGCGTGGCCAGGAGCAGGGCGGCGAGCGGCAGGCAGGACAAACCGATCAGGGCATTGCGTGGGGCATTGTTCATGGCGCGATCTTCCTCTGGGTTCTGACGGCCCGCTCAAGCGGCGGGAATGGCGTGGAAACGGTGGATGGAAAAGGCCTCGATCGGCGTCGAGGACTGGCCCTGGCAGACCAGTTCGGCGAGCACTTCGCCCACCGCCGGGCCGATCTGGAAGCCCGCCCCGGCAAAACCGAAGGCGTGCAGCAGACCGGGCTGGGTCGAACTCGGGCCGATCACCGGCTGGCGATCGGGCAGGTAGCCCTCGGTGCCGCTCCAGGTGCGGATCGCCTGGGCACCTTCGAGAAACGGGTAGAGTTCGACGGCCTGGCGGAGTATTTCCAGTACCGCCTGCTGGCCCGGTCGGGCCCGGGCGCTGTCGAGGGCAAAACCCTGGCCGCCGCCCAGCACGCAGTTGCCGCGGCTGACCTGGCGGGCATAGATGCCGCCACCCTCGACGCCGGTGCTGGCATCCATCACCAGCGGCAACGGTTCGGTCACCAGCATGGCCGGGTGGCCGGCGTGAATCGGCACCGCCTCGCCAAACTGCGCGGCGAGGCTGCCGGCCCAGGCGCCGGCGCAGTTGAGCAGCCAGGCGCAGCGGATTTCCTGGCCATGGCCGGTGTGCAGGATAAAGCGCCGGCCATCGTGTTCGACCCGGCTGACATCGCTCTGCTCCAGCACGGTCGCCCCGAGCTGGCGTGCGGCCCGGGCGAAGGCCGGCGACACCAGGCGCGGGTTGGCGTGACCGTCGTCGGGGCAGAACGAGGCGCCCTCGGCGATCTGCCCGACCCAGGGAAAACGCCGATGCAGTTGCGCACGATCGAGTATCTGCAGGTCGAGGCCGAAACCCTGGCTGCTGTCGGCGTAGGCCTGCAGGGCGGCCAGGTCGGCCGTGCTGCGGGCCAGCTTGAGATGGCCGGAGCGCTGGTATTCGCCATCGATGCCGATCAGTTCGGGCAGGCGGCTCCAGATCTCGTGGGCGCGCTGGGACAAGGGCAACTGCGACAGCGGCCGGCCCTGGCGACGTACCCCGCCATAGTTCACGCCGCTGGAATGACTGCCGCAGAAATCCCGCTCCAGCAGTGCCACGCTGCGCCCCTGGCGCCTGAGCGCCAGCGCTGCCGAGGAACCGACGATACCACCGCCCAGGATGGCCACCTCGACTTCGATCATGGCGCCACCTCCAGCCCGAACGGCAGTGGCTTGATCGGTGCCTGGGCCCGCAGACGGCCGATGGCCTCCAGGGGCCGGCCGCTCTCGCAGGCAATGATCTCCGCCGCCGCCGCACCGCAGATGCGGCCCTGGCAGCGGCCCATGCCGACCCGGCAGTGGGCCTTGACCCGGTTGATCTCCCAATGCCCTTCGCGAACCACCGTGCGCACTTCGCCGACCCGCACTTCCTCGCAGCGGCAGAGCATCAGCTCGTCCGGCGCCTGGCGGGCCCAGTGTTCGGGAAAGGGGAAGGCGTTCTCCAGGCCCCTGCGGAACTGGCCGATACGTTCCAGGCGGTTTTCCAGGTCGGCAGTACGGTCGTGGTCGACGCTGTACCCCAGGTCTTCCAGCAGTGCCAGGGCGGCGCGTTCGCCGGCGATTTCCGCGGCGTCGGCGCCCATGATGCCGGCACCGTCGCCAGCCAGGTAGATCCCGGCCACGCTGCTGCGCCCGGCGCGATCGCGCTCCGGCAGCCAACTGCGGTTCAAGGGGTTCCAACTGAACCGGCACCCCAGCAGGTCGGCCAGTTGGGTTTCGCTGCGCAGGCCATGGGCGAACGCCACGGCGTCGCAGTCGAGGGTGTGCGACTGCTCGCCCTGGCGCCAGCTGAGCCCGCCTACCCGCTGTTCGCCATCGATCCGTTGCAGTTGCGCGGCCTGGTGCACGGCAATGCCGTGGGCGCTCAGCCAGCCCCGGTAGTACAGGCCCTTGGCGAGGGTCAGCGGTTGCCTGAGCAGCCCCGGCAGGGCCTGGCATTGAGCGGCGAAGGGTGAGCTGTCGAGCACCGCGACGACCTTCGCCCCGGCCTTGGCGTATTGATAGGCCACCAGGTAGAGCAGGGGGCCGCTGCCGGCGAAGACCACCCGTTCGCCGATGGCGCAGCCCTGGAATTTCAGGGCGATCTGCGCCGCGCCCAGGCTGTAGACGCCCGGCAAGGTCCAGCCGGGTACCGGCAGCACGCGGTCGGTGGCACCGGTGGCAACGATCACCGCCGCGTATTCGAGGTGTTCGGCGCGGCCTTGGTGCAGTGTGTCGAGACCGCCGTGTTCGGCGTTCCACACCAGGGTGTCGGGGCGATAGTCGAGCTGTTCGCGCAGCTCATCGAGGGCCTGGTGGATGGCTTCGGCCTTGCCGGTCTCGAAGCCATACAGTTGTGCGGGCGAACGGCGGAAGTTTTCCGGCTGGCGCCGGTAGATCTGCCCGCCACCCCGTGGCGATTCATCCAGCAGGATCGGCCGCAGGCCATGTTCGACCAGGGTCTGGGCGGCGCGAATCCCGGCCGGACCGGCACCGACGATCAGCACGGGCTTCATGCTTTCGACCTCCCTTCGCGATTCACCTGTTGCCCGGCTTCGAGCATCGTCGAGCAGGCGCGTACCCGGCGCCCGTCGGCCAGCCGGACCCAGCAATCCTGGCAGGCGCCCATCAGGCAGAAGCCGGCGCGGGGTTCTGCGCCGAAGTCGCTGTGGCGCAGGTGCTCGCCGGCGGTGAGCAGCGCGGTCAGCAGGGTATCGCCCTGCAGGCCGCGGGCCGGCTGGCCGTCGAGGGTGAAGTCCAGGGCCGGGCGTTGTGCCTCGGCCAGTCGTTTCAGCAGCGCCATAGCGGCCTCATTGTTTGCCTACCAGGACCCGATCGAGGCCGTAGACCCGGTCGAGCAGAATCATCGTCAATGCCGTGAGCGCGATCACCAGGGCCGACACCGCCGCCATCATCGGGTCGATGGATTCGGTGGCGTACACGTACATGCGCACCGGCAGGGTCTGGGTCGCAGGGGAGGTGACGAAGATCGACAGGGTCACCTCGTCGAAACTGTTGATGAACGCCAGCAGCCAGCCGCCGGCGACGCCGGGCAGGATCATCGGCAGGGTGATCTGGCGAAACAGCGTCAAGCGTCCGGCACCGAGGGATTCGGCGGCCTGCTCGGCGCTGCGGTCCAGACCGATGGCGGCGGCCAGCACCAGGCGCAGCACATAGGGGGTGATCACCAGCACGTGGGCCAGGATCAGCCAGCTGAAGCTGCCATTGACCCCCATCAGGGCGAACAGCCTCAGCAGCGCCACGCCGAGCACCAGGTGCGGAATGATGATCGGCGAGAGCAACAGGCCATTGAGAAAGTCCCGCCCGGGGAACTGATGACGGGTCATCGCCAGGGCGGCCGGCACCGCGATCACCGTCGCCAGGCTGGCGGCGCTGAAGGCCAGCAGCAGGCTGTTGTAGAACGCCTGGACGAAGTCCGCCCGTTCGAACACGGCGCGGAACCAGCGCAGGGAAAAGTCCGTGGTCGGCAGGCTCAGGGTGTTTTCCGGGGTGAAGGCCACCAGGCACACCACCACCAGCGGAGCGAGCATGAACACCACGATCAGGCTGTGGAACAGCAGGGCCAACGGGCCGTTTCTGGACATTTACGCGGCCCCCAGGGATTTCTTGTAGCGACGTTCGATCATGCGGTTCCACGACAGCATGATCAGCAGGTTGAGCAGCAGCAGCGTCACCGCGATCGCCGCGCCCATCGGCCAGTTGAGCTCCGACAGGTACTGGTCGTAGACCAGCGTCGCGACCATCTTCAGCCGGCGTCCGCCGAGCAGGCCGGGAATCGCGAAGGAGCTGGCGGACAGGCCGAACACGATCAGCGTGCCGGACAGCACGCCGGGCATGACCTGCGGCAGCACCACCAGGCGCATCACCTTGGCGTGGCTGGCGCCGAGGGACAGCGCGGCCTGTTCGGCGGACGGGTCGAGCTTCTGCAACGAGGTCCAGACCGGGATGATCATGAACGGCAGCATCACATGGACCAGCGCGATCACCACCGCGAACGGCGTGTAGAGTAGCTTCATCGGGGCCAGGCCAATGGCCTGCAGGCTCTGGTTGACCAGGCCGTCGGCGCCCAGCAGCAGGCTCCAGCCGAAGGCCCGCACCACCACCGAGATCAGCAGTGGCGTGAGGATCAGGATCAGGAAGATCGAGCGCCACGGACGGCCCATGCGGCTGAGGATGTAGGCTTCGGGGACGCCGATCAGCACGCAGAGCAGGGTGGTCAGGCCGCTGATCCAGAAGGTGCGCAGGAAGATCTCGTAGAAGTAGGGATCGCTGAACAGCGCGCCGTAGTGCTCCAGGGTGTAGGCGTCGCTGCGCACGCCGCTCTGGTAGTCGAAGACGTTGAGCGACAGCACGGCGGTCAATCCCAGCGGCAGAACCAGCAGGCCGACATACAGGGCCAGGGCCGGTGCCGACAGCAGGTAGCCATGCCGGCCCTGGCGCATCCGCGCCAGCAGGCTCATGCCGACACCTCGTCGGTGTCCAGGACCCGCAGCAGTTCGCCGGGCCAATCCAGGCCGACCGGGCCGCCTTCCTCCAAGGGGGGCGAGCCGTCGTTGCGGCGAACCACGCTGAGCTCGCCCAGGGCGGTCTCGACCCGGTACAGCCACTGGCTGCCAAGGAAAAAGCGCGTGCGGATCCGCCCCTGCAGGCGTCCGCAGCCGGCGGCCAGCAGGTCGATCTTTTCCGGCCGCAGGCTGAGGGTCAGCGAGCCTTCTCCGGGTAGTTGCCGGACCTGCGGACAGCCACTGGCGTCACGGTCGCCCGGCAACAGGTTGGCCTTGCCGACGAAGCCGGAGATGAAGCGGGTACGCGGGTGTTCATAGAGGCGGTAGGGCTCGTCGACCTGGGTGATACGGCCGGCCTGCATCACCACCACGCGGTCGCTGATCGACAGCGCCTCGGCCTGATCGTGGGTGACCATCAGGGTGGTGATACCGACCTCGCGCTGGATACGGCGAATCTCGAACTGCATTTCCTCGCGCAGGTTGGCGTCGAGGTTCGACAGGGGTTCGTCGAGCAACAGCACCGGCGGTTCGATCACCAGTGCGCGGGCCAGGGCGACGCGTTGGCGTTGGCCGCCGGACAACTCGCGGGGGTAGCGTTCGGCATGCTGGTGAAGGCGCACCAGTTGCAGCACCGTCGCCACTCGCCGTTGTACGTCGGCGGCCGGTACCTTGCGCATGCGCAGGCCGAAGGCGACGTTGTCCTGGACGGTCATGTGGGGAAACAGCGCATAGCTCTGGAACACCACGCCCAGGCCGCGGCTGCTGGGCTTGGCATGGGTGATGTCGCGGTCGTCGAGCAGGATCCGTCCGGCGCTGACCTCGACGAAGCCGGCGACCATCTGCAAGGTCGTGGTCTTGCCGCAACCGGAGGGGCCCAGCAGCGAGACGAACTCGCCCTTGTCCACCGCCAAGTTGGTGGCGACCACCGCTTCGAGGGCGCCATAGCGCTTGCACACGCCTTCAAGTCGTAGAAAGGCCATAACTGCGTTCCACCTTTGGTTGGTGTGCGCGGCGAGGCGCACGTTTCTTGTCATGGGCAGAGACGAAAGGGCATTGCGTGGGTGCGTGGTGCTCGACGTCTGTCGGCTACCGATGTTGTTCGAATCGCCCCTTGTGGACGCAGAGTAGGACGAAGCCTAGGATGTGGGAAAGAGTGAATTTCACTGAAAGAATGACTATTTTCAGTTTAATTCATTCAGCAGATTTTTAGGTGAGAAATAGCCAAATGAATTCCACTGATCGGAATGAAAAATCGAATGAAGTCGGAGTCGGTGCGGTCTCCCGACTGTTTGCGGTGTTGCGCAGTCTGGGTGACTCGCCGGAAGAGGGCGAGCGGGTCACGCAACTGGCCGAACGCATCGGCCTGTCCCAGCCGACCACCCATCGGCTGCTGCGCAGCCTGATGGACGAGGGCATGGTCGAGCAGGACGCGCGCAGCAAGCGCTATCGCCTGAGCCTGGAGTTCTTTGCCCTGGCGGCCCGTGCCGGGCGCAGTGGCAACCTGCGCGAACTGGTGCGCCCGGCGCTGTTGCGGCTGTCCGCTTCGCTCGGCGATTCGCTGTTCCTGCTGGCGCGCAGCGGTTTCGATGCAATCTGCCTGGATCGCAGCGAGGGGCCGTTCCCGATCCGTACCTTCACCGGCGACATCGGTGGCCGGGTGGCCCTGGGCGTGGGGCAGGGCAGCCTGGCGATCCTGGCGTTCCTGCCGGAAGACGAGCGGGAAACGGTGATCCGCTACAACCTGCCGCGGCTGCGGGACTTTCACCTGTACGACGAAGTGTTCCTGCGCTCGGAAGTCGAGAACGTGCGCAAGCTCGGCTATGCCGGGCGCAACACCGGTGTCTTGCAGGGCATGGCGGGGGTGGCGGTGCCGATTCTCGATCGCGATGGGCGGGCGGTCGCGGCGTTGAGCGTGGCGACCATCAGCGACCGTCTCGGGCCGGACCGTTTGCCGACGGTGGTGGAGCTGCTCAAGCGCGAGGCGGCGGCGATCGGCCCGCGGATCAATCCGTTCGATCCGCTGCTACGACGCCCTTCGCAGATCTTCGGTGCGCCGGAATAGCGCCTGCGACTAGAACCGGCTGGTCTGACGTAGCACCTGCGCCACCGGCGTATCGGCCGGCGCCACCATCGCGTAGTTGTAGCCGGGGCTGGACCAGTACTCGGCCTGCAATTCGCCGTCCCGGCGGTGGCCACGTTCCAGCAAGTGGTTCTGCGGCCCTGGCGGGCGCATGTAGTAGGTGATCCGCCGGCCTTGCGGGTCTTCGTAGAGGACCATCGCCGCCGCGCCCTGTTCGGTGCTCAGCAGGCGCGCGCTGACCGGCCTGAAGCCGGCGTTGTCCAGGTTGGGCAGGCGATTGGCCCGGCTGAAGTAGCGGTCGAGCCAGCCCTGCAGGTCGCCGTTGCCCTCGACCTTGAAGTCCGCCGGCAGGATGTCCCGGGTGGCGAACAGGCGGTAGGCCTGCACCGCGTCGGCCATCGGCAGTGGCGTCGGCAGGGTCATTTGGCGGGCCTGCCAGCCGCCCAGGCCGCCGACACTCACCGCGATCAGCAGCACCGCCGCGCTGGCCAGGTGGTGCCGGGAGCGGGCGCGCAGGCGCTGGCGGATGGCGACCGGGTCCAGTCCGGGGTTGGCGGGCAGTTGCAGGGTCGCCCCGAGGGCCGCCCGCAGGTGCTGGGCATCGCGTTGCCAGTCGCGGACCTGACGCGCCACTTCCGGGTGGCTGGCGAGGTAGCTGTCGATCATTTGCCGGTCGGCATCGCTGAGCTGATGGTCGACATAGGCGTGCAGGTCGCGTTCGCTGGGAGGCATGCTGATCATTTGAGTATCCGCAGGGAAGGGCTGGCGATTTCGCCGTCGCTGAGTTGGCGCAGGGCCTGGCGGGCGCGGGACAGACGCGACATCACGGTGCCGATGGGCACGTTGAGGATCTCGGCGACTTCCTTGTAGCTCAAGCCCTCCACCGAGACCCAGAGCAGCAGTGCACGCTGCTCCACCGACAGGCGTTCGAAGGAGGCTAGGGTCGATTGTGCCATCACCGTGCGTTCCGCCGAAGGTTCGCTGTCGTCGCGGCCGGTGAAGAATTCCAGCATTCGCGCATAACGGCGCTGGCGCCGGTGGGCGTCGAGGAACTGCCGGTAGAGGATCGAGAACAGCCAGGCGCGCAGGTCGCCGTCCGGGCGTTTCCTGCCCCAGCTGGACAGGGCCCGCTCCAGGCTGGCCTGGACCAGGTCGTCGGCGCTGCTCGGGTTGCCGGTCAGGGACACGGCGAAGCGCCGCATGCGCGGGATCAGTTCACGTAGCTGTTCGTCGAGATCGTTCATGGAAACCTGCAGGGTTCTGGTCAGTCACTACGCTGGATGCAGGAAGACGTCCGTGCCTGAAGGTTATTCCAGTCAGCGGAAAAATATTGATCGAAATAAATTATCGACGCCCGGGAATAACCCCTGACGACCTGCGTCCTACTCGCTCCCCAACCGTGTGGCCGCCCAGGGCCCTGGAGTTTTTCATGGTAGATCACACCCCGCCGCCACTGAGCGGTACGAGCAAGGTCTTGCGTCTGGCCGGTATCGCCGTGGTCGTGGCGGCGCTGGCCGGCGCCCTCGGTTATGTCGGTGGCCGGCTCGATCCGCAACGCCTGACGCCCGCGCGCATCGTCGATACGCTGGAGAACAACAGCGGCCACTATCCGGGGCTGCGGCGCAACCACGCCAAGGGCGTCTGCGTCGCGGGCTACTTCGAAAGCAGCGCTGAAGCCCGTCCGTACTCCATCGCCAAGGTCTTCGCCGAAGGCAGCGTGCCGGTGGAAGGGCGTTTCGCCCTGCCGGGGGGCAACCCCTACGCCGCGGACAGCAGCGTGCCGATCCGCAGCCTGGGGCTGCGCTTTATTCTCGCCAACGGCCAGCAATGGCGCAGCGGGATGAACAGCATGCCGGTGTTCCCGGTGAGTACGCCGCAAGCCTTCTACGAGCAGCTCAAGGCTTCCGCGCCGGACCCGGCGACCGGCAAGCCGAACCCGGCGGCGCTGGCGGCGTTCTTTGCCGCGCATCCGGAAACCGGTCCGTTCCTGCAATGGGTCAAGACCGCCAAGCCTTCGGCCAGCTATGCCACCGAGAGTTACAACGCGCTGAACGCCTTCTACCTGGTCAATGCCGCGGGCCAGCGCCAGGCGGTACGCTGGGGCTATGTGCCGTTGAATCAGGACACCCCCGGCGCGGTGGCGCCGGCCGCTGCCGACTTCCTGGAAAAGGATCTGGTACAGCGTCTGGCGGCCGGTCCGCTGAAATGGGAGCTGCGCATCACCCTGGCCAACCCCGGCGACCCGATCGACGATGCGAGCAAGGCCTGGACCGGCGAGCACAAGGTGCTCAACGCCGGCACCCTGGTGCTGGAGAGCACGCAACCGCAGGACAGCGGCGATTGCCGTGACATCAACTACGACCCGCTGGTCCTGCCCAGTGGCATCGAGGCCTCGGCCGACCCGCTGCTGGCGGCGCGTTCGGCGGCGTATTCCAGTTCCTACCTGCGTCGCACCAGCGAAGTCGGCCAGATGCCCGCCACTCACGCCCAACAGGAGTCCCGTCCATGAGCGCCCCGTTGAAACATTTCGTTCCCCTGGCGCGCCTGCTGCACTGGCTGATGGCGCTGATGATCCTGGCGATGCTGTTCATCGGCGCCGGGATGGTGGCCTCGGTGTCGGCACGGCACGAGTGGCTGATCCACCTGCACAAGCCGTTGGGGATTGCGATTCTGGTACTGGCGATCGTACGGCTTGCCGTGCGCTTCGGCACGCGGCAGCCGGCGCTGCCGGCGGATCTGCCGGGGTGGCAGGTGCTGGCGGCGAAGCTCTCCCATGTGCTGCTGTATGCGCTGATGCTGGTGCTGCCGTTGCTGGGCTGGGCGATGATTGGCGCGGCGGGTGATCCGGTGATGCTGAGCAGTTCGATCCGCCTGCCGGCACTGTTGTCGGCGGATGCCGCGACCTTTGCCTGGTTGCGCAAGGCCCACGGCTACCTGGCCTACCTGCTGTTCCTGACGGTGCTGATGCACCTGGCGGCGGCACTGTTCCATGGCTGGATCCGCCGGGATGGGGTACTGGAGAGCATGCTGCGGGGCAAGGACTGAGTTCACCCCCTCACGGACCACCCCCAATACACCAGGGCCGTGGCACTGATCGCGGCCCCCAACAGGCAGACCCCGGTCCACCCGCCCCAGGCATACATCGCCGTGGCCCCCACGGCACCACCGGCGCTCCCCACTGAATAGAACAGCATGTAGCCCGCCGCCAATCGGCTCTGCGCCTGGGGCCGGACGCTGTAGATCAGCGCCTGGCTGGTCACATGCACCGCCTGCAGGCCCAGGTCGAGGGCGATCACCCCGAGCAGCAGGGCCCAGAGCGACGATTGGGTAAAGGCGATGGGCAGCCAGGACAGCAGCATCATCGCCAGCGCCAGGCCGCTCACCCACTGCGCCCGGCCACGGTCCGCCCAGTGTCCGGCGCGCGCCGCGCCCAGCGCACTGGCTGCCCCTGCCAGGCCGAACAGGCCGATTTCGGTATGCGACAACGACAGTGGCGGAGCGCTCAGGGGCAGCACCAGCGGAGTCCACAGCACGGTGCCGGCGGCAAAGATCAGCATCGCCAGTACCGCCCGATCGCGCAGTACCTTCTCCTCGCGAAACAACCCGAACAGCGAAGCGATCAGGGCGCCATAACCCTGGCGTGGCTTGGGCGGCTCATGCCGGGGCAGGACCTGCCAGAGTGCCACGGCCATCAGCAGGGTCAGCAGCGCCGACAACAGGTAGACCGAACGCCAGCCGGCCAGGTCGGCCATGCCCCCGGCGACGGTGCGGGCCAGCAGCAGGCCGACGACGATGCCACTGGTGACGCTGCCGACGACCTGGCCGCGCTCGCCTGGCGCCGCCAGTTGTGCCGCATAGGCCACCAGGGTCTGGGTCACCACCGCCAGCAGGCCGATCAGGCTCATGCCCAGCAACAGCCAGGCACTGTCGGGGCCAGGGCCGCGAGCAGCAGGGCCAGCACCGACAGCAGCATCTGGCCGACGATCAGCCGTCGGCGGTTCAACAGGTCGCCCAGTGGCACCAGCAACAGCAGGCCCAGGCCGTAGCCGACCTGGCTCAGGCTGACCACGATGCCGACCGTGGCGTGATCCATGGCGAAGGTATCGGCCATGGCATCCAGCAGGGGCTGGGCGTAGTACACATTGCCTACCGACAGTCCGCAGGCGACGGCGAACAGCAGCACTGTGACCCTGGACAGTCGGCTGCCGGTCTGCGCGATATCGGTGCTGGCCGGGGCTTCAAGTGTCATGGCAAGGCTCCTCGAGTAGATGGTTTCAATTTAAAACTACTTGTACCCTAGAGAGGCTGGTTTTACATTGCAACCACATTTTTCTGCCGGAGTCCCTTGCCATGGTCAAACGTTCCAGCCTGGAAGCCGCCGAATGCCCGGTGGCCCGCTCGGTGGCGGCCATCGGCGATGGCTGGTCGTTGCTGATCATTCGGGATGCGTTCGACGGCCTTCGCCGCTTCGGCGAGTTTCAGCGCAACCTCGGGCTGGCGCGCAACATTCTTGCCACGCGCTTGAAGAGCCTGGTCGGGCAGGGGGTGCTGGACATCGTTCCGGCGTCGGATGGCAGCGCGTACCAGGAGTACGTGTTGACGGAAAAGGGCCGGGGTCTGTTCAACCTGATCATCGGTTTGCGCCAGTGGGGCGAGGCGCATTGCTATGGGCCGCAGGAGCCGCACTCGGTCATGGTCGACCGCGAGCAGGGGTTGCCGCTCAGGCCGCTGGAGTTGCGCGCCGAGGACGGTCGCCTGCTCGGGCCGGACGACTGCCGGCGAATCCCGGCCGGCTGACCGTCTACTCGCCGGCGAAACGCTCCTGGCTGTTGCTCAGGTGCGTCCACATCGCCGCCCGTGCCGCATCGGCATCCTGGCGGCGAATCGCGGCGAGAATCGCCTCGTGTTCCTGATTGGCCAAGCGGCCCAGGGCCTGCAGGTCGGCATTGCCGCGTTCGGCTGCGTGCACCCGGGTCCGCGGGATCATCGAGTTGCCCAGATGCAGCAGGATCTCGACGAAATACGGGTTGCCGGTGGCTTCGGCGATCAGCAGGTGGAAGCGCTGGTCGGCGGGTACGCAACTGTCGTTGTTGGCCAGCAGGCTCTGGTACTCGTCCAGCGCCGCGCGCATCTGCCGCAGCTGTTCATCGGTACGTCGGCGGGCCGCCAGGGCGACGGCCTGGGTTTCCAGGCCCAGGCGCAATTCGAGAAGGCCCCGCACGCTCATGGCCGTGTCGGCGCTCAGGCGCAGGCCGTGGCCCTCCTCGCGTTCCAGCACGAAACTGCCGACGCCGTGGTGGGTCTCGACCCAGCCCGCGGCCTGCAGCTTGGAGATCGCCTCGCGCACCACTGTGCGACTGACCTTGTGCTCGCGAATGATCGCGCTTTCCGACGGCAGCTTTTCGCCCGGTTTCAACTCGCCCAGGCGTATCCGCTGAGTCAGGTGATTGACCAGGTCGGTGGCCAGGTTGGGCGTGCGCTTGCGGCGCGCGGTGGGGAGATCGCTGTCAGTGCTCATGGTCGTATCGTGGGGGTGTGAGGGGGAAAGCTTAACACTTGTACGACAAGTGGTGTGAGTGGCGGCGATACATGTATGACAAGTTCAGTTTTTCAGGTGTTTTTCCCGTGAAGGCCGGGTCAGCCCCGTCCGGTTCAAATGAAAAGGCTCACCAGAGAAAATATATTTATTGGAAATTAGTTGTTATAAAACAAATAATTAGGTTTTTATTCCGAGCGTTTTCCTGAGCGTTGAGGGCGTGCCACAACATCGAAGTGCTTGTTAGCAGATTTTTCTACTCGTATGATGACTGTCGACTGGCTTGAGTTGGCCAGCACCCCGCACACAACAATAATCCGTGGGAGACCGTCGTGAACCACACCCTCGATCCGTCCGCGTCAGCGGCACACGATTCACTGCTGGCCGTCGCCGTGGCGAAGGTCAAGCGCCATGTCCTGCCGCTGTTCGTCATCATGTTCATCGTCAACTACATCGACCGGGTCAACATCGGCTTCGTGCGCACGCACCTGGAGCATGACCTGGGCATCGGTGCCGCCGCCTATGGCTTCGGTGCCGGGCTGTTCTTCATCGGTTACGCGCTGTTCGAGGTGCCTTCCAACCTGCTCCTGCAGAAGGTCGGCGCACGGCTCTGGCTGACCCGCATCATGTTCAGTTGGGGCGTGGTCGCCACGGCCATGGCCTTCGTCCAGAACGAAACCCATTTCTACATCCTGCGTTTCCTGCTCGGGATCGCCGAGGCCGGGTTCTTTCCCGGGGTGATCTACTACTTCACCCGCTGGCTGCCGGGGGTGGAGCGGGGCAAGGCCATCGCGATCTTTCTCAGCGGCTCGGCGCTGGCCTCGCTGATCTCCGGTCCGCTGTCCGGCGCCCTGCTGCAGATCGAAGGCCTGGGCTGGCACGGCTGGCAGTGGATGTTCATCATCGAGGGAATGGCCTCGGTGGTGCTCTGTGGTTTCACCTGGTTCTGGCTCGACTCCGCGCCGCGCGACGCCAGATGGCTGGGCCGTGCCGAGCAGGAGGCGCTGGTGCAGGCGATCGACGAGGAGCAGCGGGCCCGCGAGGCGTCGATGCCGATCAGGCCGTCGACCTGGAGCCTGCTCAAGGACCGGCAGATCCTGCTGTTCTGCCTGCTGTACTTCTGCATTCAACTGACCATTTACGCGGCGACCTTCTGGCTGCCGAGCATCATCAAGAAAATGGGTGCGCTCAGCGATTTGCAGGTGGGGCTGCTCAACTCCATTCCGTGGCTGATCTCGATTATCGCCATGTATGCCTTCGCGGCGGCCTCGGGCAAGTGGAAGCACCAGCAGGCCTGGGTTGCCACGGCGCTGCTGGTGGCGGCGGCCGGGATGTTCATGTCGACCACCGGCGGGCCGGTGTTCGCCTTCGTCGCGGTGTGTTTCGCCGCCATCGGCTTCAAGTCCGCCTCGTCGCTGTTCTGGCCGATCCCCCAGGCCTACCTGGATGCGCGGATCGCGGCGGCGGTGATTGCCCTGATCAACTCCACCGGCAACCTCGGCGGCTTCGTCGCACCGGCCACCTTCGGCCTGCTGGAGCAGAACACCGGTTCGATCCAGGGCGGCCTCTACGGCCTGGCGGCGACCTCGGTGATCGCGGCGATCCTGGTGTTCTTTGCCCGCACTCGGCCCAAACCCGGGCATGGCGTGCCGGGGAGCATCGGCCCGGCCCTGAACGAATCCCACTAAACGACACTTTTTTCGAAACGACAGTTTCGCCAGACAGGTACCCATCATGAATGCACAGACGCTCGGCACTGCCGGCCAGACCCCGGTCATCAGCGGCTTCCAGGTCATCCCGGTGGCCGGCCACGACAGCATGCTGCTCAACCTCAGTGGCGCCCACGGGCCGTTCTTCACCCGCAATCTCGTCATCATCACCGACAGCAGCGGCCGCACCGGCGTCGGCGAGGTGCCCGGTGGCGAGCGGATCCGCGCGACCCTGGAGGATGCGCGCGGGCTGCTGCTGGGCCAGTCCATCGGCAATTACCAGAAGCTGCTCAACCAGGTCCGCCAGGCCTTTGCCGAACGCGATGCCGGCGGCCGCGGGCTGCAGACCTTCGACCTGCGCATCACCATCCATGCGGTCACCGCCCTGGAGGCGGCGCTGCTCGACCTGCTCGGCCAGTTCCTCGGCGTACCGGTGGCGGCGCTGCTCGGCGAGGGGCAGCAGCGGGAAGCGGTCAAGGTGCTCGGCTACCTGTTCTACATCGGCGACCGGCAGCGCACTAACCTGGCCTACCGCAATGAGGCCGAGGCCGAGGACGCCTGGTTCCGCCTGCGCCACGAGCAGGCGATGACCCCGGAGGCGATCGTCCGCCTGGCCGAGGCTGCCCAGGCGCGCTACGGTTTCAACGACTTCAAGCTCAAGGGCGGCGTGCTCGAGGGCGCACGCGAGATCGAAGCGGTGACGGCCCTGGCCGAGCGTTTCCCCGCGGCCCGCATCACCCTCGATCCGAATGGCGCCTGGTCGCTCAGGGAGGCGATTGCCCTGTGTCGCGACCAGCATCGGGTGCTGGCCTATGCCGAGGACCCTTGCGGTGCGGAAAACGGCTATTCGGGGCGCGAAGTCATGGCCGAGTTCCGCCGGGCCACCGGCCTGCCGACGGCGACCAACATGATCGCCACCGACTGGCGGGAAATGGGCCATGCGATCCAGTTGCACGCCGTCGACATCCCGCTGGCCGACCCGCATTTCTGGACCCTGCAGGGCTCGGTACGGGTCGCACAGATGTGTCATGAGTGGGGCCTGACCTGGGGCTCGCACTCCAACAACCACTTCGACATTTCCCTGGCGATGTTCACCCATGTCGCCGCGGCGGCGCCGGGCGAGATCACCGCCATCGACACCCACTGGATCTGGCAGGACGGCCAGGGCCTGACCCGCGAGCCGTTGCAGATCGTCGACGGCTTCATCCAGGTGCCGCAGAAGCCGGGGTTGGGGATCGAACTGGACATGGACGCGGTGGCCCGCGCCCATGAGTGTTACCGCCACATGGGCCTTGGCGCCCGGGACGACAGCGTGGCCATGCAGTGCCTGATCCCCGGCTGGTCGTTCGACAACAAGCGTCCCTGCCTGGTGCGCTGACTGCTAGTGGCCACACAGGCCCCTATACGGGGTCGAACAGCGTCACGGCGACGATCCGCTCGCCGTCGACGCGCACCAGCAAGAGCCCCCTCGGCAACGGATGACCTTTCTGATAACTCTCCACCAGCACCTGGTCCGCCGCCGTGGCGGTGACTTGCAACCGATGGGGCGGGCGCAACAGTGCGCGTATCTGTGGCGAGACTGGAAAGTGCTCGCTGTTGTCCCGCACCGCGTCGCAGAATTCCAGCACTACCGCGCGTGGCGCCGGCGCGGGTGGTGAAGTCATTCCTTCCTCGGCGAACAACTGGTTGAGCCGTTCGGCGGTGGTTACCGCCCTGGGAAAGCCGGTGAAGGCCGAGGCCTGCAACAGCAGTTCGGTGTATTCGCCCGGGGCCAGCCCCGAGGCCAGGCCGGTCTTGAAGTGTACACTCAGGGGCGGGCCGACCATCCCCGCCGCGACGATGGCGGCGAAGGTCGCGGCCTCCCGCAGTCGGGGATCGAGGCCGGGGCGCTGGTGCAGGTGGCCGTAGACCACGCCGACCGCCAGCTCGCCGAGAGCGGGCGTGGTGTGGAACAGCGCATCCAGGCGGGCGCCGCCGTTGGGCACCAGGTCGATGAATTGCTTGCGGCCTTCGCAGTAGAGCTCGGCCATGGGGGCTTTGTCGTTCATGCTGTCTCCTAATTGGCGATCCGGGGAATCCTTCGCGCGTCGACGACAGCAGGACATCGACAGCTGGCAGCCTAGCCAATCCGCTGGAAAATGCTAACGCCCGGGTGTTTTCCCCACGGGGATCGCGGCTAAAGTGAGGGTTTTGCCGGAGCGGGACCATGGCGACGTTTTATGATGCACGCGGGAACATCTATGCGGTGGCGAGCCCTGAGGAGTTGCGCGCACTGGGGCTCGACGTACCGGTGGATGCCGCCCGGGCGGCGTTGCAGCGGCGCGACTGGTCGGTTGCGGCGGTGCAAGCGCTGTGCGGCTGGGCGGGGCAGGAGCCGGGACGGGGAGGCAAGCACCATCGCTCCGACGGTTTGCTGGTCGGGCCGTTCCAGTGCGCGGCGCCGTTCGATCTGCTGATCGTCAATACCGACGGCACCCTGGCCGAGCGCAGTGGCAACGGCCTGACGATCTTTTCTCAGGCATTGAGCGAGCAGGGTCTGCTGGCGGCCGAAGGCAGCAGCCTGTTGCGGGTCCATCACGATCAACCGGGCGGTTCGTCTCCTGTCGCGACGGCGGTGGAACCGGCGCAGGTGGAGGGCCAGCCGGGCTTCTGGCTGGCGCTGGGCAAACCGGAATTCGGCCCCGCGGCAGTCGCTGCCTGCGGCACCGGGGAGGTCGGGTTGAATGGCCGTCAGCTGAGCCATGTCGCGCCCCTGGCGCGCTTGAACGAAGCCTGGCAGCGCAGCCAGTTCGTGCGGGTCGGCAATCCCCATTGCGTGACCCTGGTGGAGCAGCTCTCGGCATTGCCGAGCAACCCACAGATGCTGGAGACGGCGCTGGAGCAGGGCTTGACCGCGATTGCCTTTGCGCCACCGATGGGGGCGGGCGAGCCGTGCCCGGCCGGGGTCAACCTGCAGTGGGCGATGCTCGTGGCGCCGGGGCACCTGCAGGCGCGGGTGTTCGAGCGCGGCGAGGGGCCGACCGCGTCCTCGGGCACCAGCGCCAGTGCGGTGGCCTGTGCGGCCTGGAGGGTCGGTTGGGTCGCCGCGGGCGAGGTTCGGGTCGAAATGCCGGGCGGTACCGCGCCGATCCGCCTGCTGGAACAGGGCGGCGAACTGCAGGGCGTGCACCTGTTCGGCACGGCCCGGCGCCAGGTCTGATCGTCCCGACCAAACACCGCTGACGTGTTGTTCGGATTCCCCTCTCTCGCCACCGGGGCGTTGCACCCTTGTCCGCCCCGGGCGCTTTTTGGCTTGATGAATCGACGGGATCGCCGGCCGATAACGGCCGTTCCCGGACCGGGTCACAAGAACGGGCCCGGATTCTCAACCCGATCAAATGGAATTTGCGATGAAAGCGCTCAGAGGTTTATGCGGTACGTTGTTGTGTGCGGGGCTGATGTTTGCGGCGGCGGCCCAGGGTGGGCAGGCGAATGGCGAGCAACTGGCGGCGTCCTCCACCGCCCCCGACGGTGTCGAGCCGAGTCCCGCGGAGGTGCTGGGCGGAATCCGCACCGACTATTTCTCCTGCTCGGTCGGGCGTTTCCGGGGCGAGCTGGAGGCCAGGGTGGCCTTCGCCTCCGCCGGCAGTTCGGCCTATTTCGATGTCAGTACGGTGAGATACCGCATCGTGCGCAGCGGGGGCGAGGGCGGTGGCAACAAGGCCAATATCAATTTCCATCTGGACACGCTCAATCGCCAGGGTGTGGTCAGGGGCAACGACGTCTATCACTCGCCGGATTCGCTCAAGCAGGACGGCAACTGGCATCTGCTGGACGTCAACCGCATCGTGCGCACCGACTACCAGGGGGCGGTGACCTTCGAGTTCATCTTCGACCGCTCCAAGGCCAGCGACAGCCGTTGCGCGGCCCACAAGACCTACCAGTGGGCCGGTGCCACGGTCACCCGGGCCACGGCGGCCGAGTGATCCGGTCAAGGCGTATCGAGGGCTGACGCTTCGCGAATCAGGAAGTGATCCAGGTTCTCGATTTCACAGCTGAACACGCTGAAGGTCTGCTCCGGGTTCTTCTTGCTCGGCACCTGTTTCAGCTCCGGCGTCACCCCGTAGAAAAAGCAGTACAGGTCATCGGCCTGGTCGATCACGCTCTTGATCTCCTCGAGGAACGCCGTGCGCTGGCGGTAGTTTTCGATCAGGCTCTTGCTCAGGTAGACGTTCACCGAATAGCGCTTGCGGTCGGCCCAGACCGGCTTGTCGAAGACCACGCTGAAGCTGCTCCTGTAGTCCTTGATCTCCTTGATCCTGCCCCAGTAGATCAGCCCCTTGCGATCCTGGCAGTACTCGACCCGCTTGAAGAAGGCGTTGTAGTTCAGGCTCAGCTCGCCAATGGTCAGCGGCATGCGCTTGAGCAGATCCTTGTTGGCGAAGTTGGAGACGAAGCATTCCACCGGGTGGGCGAACACGCTGGTGCGATTCGGTGTCGCCCTGGGCGTGCTGGTGGCGCTGCTGTCGCCCGCCGGGCGGGTTGCCTCCTTCGGCTCCGGGTGGGCGGAGTCGGCTGGCGTGGTGGGCTTGCGGGTGTAGACGCGACGGCTCAGCAGCAACTCCACCGGGAAATTCTGCTCGCCTTCGATCCCGTCCGGCGCCTGGTCCGGGTCGAGCAGGTCGGGTGCGGTTTCCGGGCTGAGGTAGGGGCAGTCCGCCAGGTGCCGGGTACTGGGCGTGTTCTTGAAGTGCGGGGTGCGCTTGAAGCGGACCCGACGGGCATTGAAGGTGGTCAGGTGGTTGCTGCGGTCGAAGGCGTTGCGGCAGGCATCGTTGGGGCACTGGAAGATTTCCGTGTCCGAATCGAAGGGTACGGTCTCGTCGAAGTTCAGGTCGCGGACATCGTAGATTGTCAGTTTCTCGTCGAGGCTGACGCAGTAGGCTTTGTCGAATTTCATGCTCGGTCCATCGGCGGCGCGGTAGGTCATTAATATCACAGGCATTCTGGCGTCGTGTACCTGTCGGTCCGGCCCGTTGCCGTTTCAGTAGTCGGTGGGCGCCCGGCCCAGGGTGCGACGAAACATGGTCGAGAACGCTGCCGGGCTCTGGTAGCCGAAATCCAGGGCAATGCGCGTCACCGCTTCACCTTCGGCCAGTCGCGCCAGGGCCAGGACCACGCAGACCCGCTGGCGCCACTGGGAAAAGCTCAGGGCGGTCTGGCCGTGGAACAGCCGGCCGAAACTGCGCAGGCTCATATGCAACCGCGCCGCCCAGGCCTCGGGCGACTGGCGGATATCCGGCTGTTCGACGAAGGCCTGGCATAGCGGCAGCAGGCGCGGGTCCTGGGGCAGGGGGATATGCAGCGGCAGGCTGCCGGCGGCGGCCAGTTCATGCAGCAACAGGCTGACCAGGGCCCCGTCTCGGCCCTGTTCGGCGTACTCCACCGGCATCTCGACGGCGGCCAGCAGCAGTTGGCGCAGCAGCGGCGAGACCTCCAGCACCTGGCAACTGGCACTCATCGTCGCGACCGCAGCGGGCTCGATGTACAGGCTGCGGGTGCTGACGCCGAGCATCAGCACCTGGTGCGGCACCTGAGGAGGAATCCAGACCGCCCGCTGCGGTGGCACGATCCAGTTGCCGTCGTCGGTCAGCACATGCATCACCCCGCTGGCACCGTAGAGCAATTGCGCCCGCCGGTGCTGATGGCGGGCCAGCAGGTGGCCCCGGGATAGTCGGTGCCGATGGCGATCACCGCCCGGGGCAGGTGGTCGTACAGGGCGAGTGGGCTATTGAGCATGGGGATGGCGGTCTGGCCGAATCACGAATGATATTGGCTGACTTGCGCAGGCGCGCCAAGCCCCGGCGGAGCAATATGCGGGCTTCGTTCCTCAAAGGACCTGACATGATGCTTTACGGGCTGTTGGCGTTGTTGGGCGCGCTGGCCGGCGTGACCAGCGTGCTGTTCGGTTTCGGTGGTGGTTTCGTGGTGGTACCGCTGGTGTACCGGGCCCTGCGTGACAGCCCGGAGCCGGCTGTCAGCGGGGCGGCGATGCAGATCGCGGTGGCGACCTCGACCTGCGTGATGATCGTCAATGCGCTGATCGCCACCGGCAAGCACCGGCGTGCCGGCAATCTGCGCGGGGAGTGGATCTGGCCGTTCGCCGGCTTCATCGGCCTGGGCGCGTTACTGGGGGCGGTGCTGGCCAGTTGGCTCAGCAGTGAGGTGCTGCGCTGGGCCTTCATCGTCTACCTGGGATTGACCTTGCTTGACTGCCTGGCGCGGCAAGGTTTCATCCGGCCGGCGGGGTCCCGTCCGGTTCGGCCATTGACGCCTGGCGTGACGGTGCTGGGTGGCGTCTTGATCGGTAGCGTGGCGACCTTGCTCGGGGTGGGCGGCAGCGTCATGACCGTGCCGTTGCTGAGGCGCAGCGGCCTGAACATGACGCTGGCCACGGCCATGGCCAATCCGTTGAGCGTGCCGGTGGCGGTGGTCGGGACGTTGACCTACGTGCTCCTGGCCGGGGTCCATCCCCTGGGGTTGGGGCCCTGGTTCGCCGGGTACGTGAACCTTCCGGCATTCGCCCTGCTGATCCTCGGCTCGCTGCTCGGCATGCGCCTGGCGACGCCCCTGATCGGGCGTATCCCGGACCGGCTGCATGCAGGGTTCTACATCGGTCTGCTGGGGCTGGTGCTGCTGGCGATGGTGCTCGGCTGACGAGGCGCCGAGCGTGAGGCTGTTCGCGGGCAAGCCCCTGCAGGTCACTCCGCATCCGCTCTGGTGACGCAGAGCGTCACGGGCTGTGCTCCCACGCAGAGCGTGGGAGCGATCAGGGATCGAGGGCTACACGTTCAACAGGCGCTCACGCAGCTTGGCGATTTCGTCGCGCATTTGCGCCGCCGCCTCGAACTCCAGGTCGCGGGCCAGTTGGTACATCTTTTCTTCCAGCTGGCGAATGCGCTTGCTGATCTCGCTCGGCGAACGCAGTTCGTTTTCGTAGCGGGCGTTTTCCTCGGCAGCCTTGGCCATGCCCTTGCGCTTCTTGCTGCGCGAGCCGGGCACGGTGGCGCCTTCCATGATATCGGCGACGTCCTTGACCACGCCCTTGGGGGTGATGCCGTTGGCCTCGTTGAAGGCGATCTGCTTGTCACGACGCCGTTCGGTCTCGCCGATCGCCCGCTGCATGGAGCCGGTGACGTTGTCGGCGTAGAGAATCGCCTTGCCATTGAGGTTGCGCGCGGCGCGGCCGATGGTCTGGATCAGCGACCGCTCGGAGCGCAGGAAGCCTTCCTTGTCCGCGTCGAGAATCGCCACCAGCGACACTTCCGGCATGTCCAGGCCTTCGCGCAGCAGGTTGATACCCACCAGCACGTCGAAGGTGCCCAGGCGCAGGTCGCGGATGATTTCCACCCGCTCCACGGTGTCGATGTCCGAGTGCAGGTAGCGCACCCGGATACCGTGGTCGGCGAGGTAGTCGGTGAGGTCCTCGGCCATGCGCTTGGTCAGGGTAGTGACCAGCACGCGCTCTTCCAGGGCCACGCGCTTGTTGATCTCCGAGAGCAGGTCGTCGACCTGGGTCAGCGCCGGGCGCACCTCCACCTGCGGGTCGACCAGCCCGGTGGGGCGTACCACCTGCTCGACCACCTGGCCGGCGTGCTCGGCCTCGTAGTTGCCGGGGGTGGCGGAGACGAAAATGGTCTGCGGACTCACCGCCTCCCACTCGTCGAAGCGCATCGGCCGGTTGTCCAGCGCCGACGGCAGGCGGAAGCCGTATTCCACCAGGGTTTCCTTGCGTGAGCGGTCGCCCTTGTACATGGCGCCGACCTGCGGAACGCTGACGTGTGATTCGTCGATCACCAGCAGCGCATCCGGCGGCAGGTAGTCGTAGAGGGTCGGCGGCGGGGCGCCGGCTTCGCGTCCGGAGAGGTAGCGCGAGTAGTTTTCGATGCCGTTGCAGTAGCCCAGTTCGAGGATCATCTCCAGGTCGAAGCGGGTGCGCTGCTCCAGGCGCTGGGCCTCCACCAGTTTGTTGCTGTTGCGCAGGTATTCGAGGCGTTCCTGCAGTTCCTGCTTGATCCCCTCGACGGCTTCGAGCAGGGTTTCCCGCGGCGTCACATAGTGGCTCTTGGGGTAGAAGGTGAAGCGCGGCAGCTTGCGGATCACCTCGCCGGTCAGCGGGTCGAAGGCCGACAGGCTTTCCACCTCGTCGTCGAACAGCTCGACGCGGATCGCCTCCAGGTCGGATTCGGCCGGGTAGATGTCGATCACGTCGCCGCGCACGCGGAAGGTCGCCCGGGCGAAGTCCATGTCGTTGCGGGTGTATTGCAGGTCGGCCAGGCGGCGCAGCAGGGCGCGCTGGTCGAGCTTGTCGCCGCGGTCCACGTGCAGGACCATCTTCAGGTAGGTTTCCGGGCTGCCCAGGCCGTAGATGCAGGACACCGTGGTGACGATGATGGCGTCCTTGCGTTCGAGCAGGGCCTTGGTCGCCGACAGGCGCATCTGCTCGATATGGTCGTTGATCGACGCATCCTTCTCGATGAAGGTATCGGAGGAGGGGACGTAGGCTTCCGGCTGGTAGTAGTCGTAGTAGGAAACGAAGTATTCGACGGCGTTGTTCGGGAAGAATGTCTTGAATTCGCCGTACAACTGCGCGGCCAGGGTCTTGTTCGGTGCCAGCACCAGGGTGGGGCGCTGGACCTGGGCGATCACGTTGGCGATGCTGAAGGTCTTGCCCGAGCCGGTCACCCCGAGCAGGGTCTGGTGGGCCAGGCCGGCCTCGATGCCCCGGACCATCTGGCGGATCGCCTCGGGCTGGTCGCCGGCGGGCTGGAAGCGGGTGACGAGCTGGAATTGGGACATAACGTACCTCTTGATGTGCCGCGCCGGCACTGCTGCCCGGCAGGCCGCGCAGCGACGAAAAGGATCGTCCACGACGGCATGTCGCGGAAAAAGGCATCATAAGCCTGGAAATGGTGTTTCGTCCGATCGCTTTCAAGGCAGGCGTCTGTCGGACGTCGGGTTACATTTCGACTGTCGGGCGTAAAATAAATCCAAAAAACTTGTCGGAATCCGACAATAGCCGGTCGCCGTCGCCAGTGATGGCCTCTATACTAGCTCCCCGTTTGTGCACCGCTCTAGTGCAATCGGCTGGAGCGTTGTCACCCCCGATCACCCTCCATTCAGAGCCGCCGCAATAATGAGCCTGTTCTCCGCTGTCGAAATGGCACCCCGCGATCCTATCCTGGGCCTCAACGAAGCATTCAATGCCGACACCCGTACCGACAAGGTCAACCTGGGTGTGGGTGTCTACTGTGACGAAAGTGGCAAGATCCCACTGTTGCGTGCCGTTGTCGAAGCCGAGACCCAGCGCGCGGCTCAGCATGCTTCCCGTGGCTACCTGCCGATCGACGGCATCGCCGCCTACGACAAGGCCGTGCAAACCCTGCTGTTCGGCGAGGATTCGCCGCTGATCGCCGCCGGTCGCGTGCTCACCACCCAGGCGGTCGGTGGTACCGGCGCACTGAAGATCGGGGCCGACTTCCTCAAGCAACTGCTGCCGGACGCCACCGTCGCCATCAGCGACCCGAGCTGGGAAAACCACCGCGCGCTGTTCGAAACCGCCGGTTTCCCGGTGCAGAACTATCGTTACTACGATGCCGCCAGCAACGGCGTGAACCGTGCCGGCCTGCTGGAAGACCTCAACGCGCTGCCAGCCAAGTCCATCGTCGTGCTGCACGCCTGCTGCCACAACCCGACCGGCGTCGACCTGAGCCCCTCCGACTGGCAGGACGTGCTGAACGTGATCAAGTCCCGTGACCTGGTGCCGTTCCTCGACATGGCCTACCAGGGCTTTGGTGCCGGCATCCACGAGGACGCCGCCGCCGTGCGCCTGTTCGCCGAGTCGGGCCTGACCTTCTTCGTTTCCAGCTCGTTCTCCAAGTCGTTCTCGCTGTACGGCGAGCGCGTCGGGGCGCTGTCGATCGTCAGCGAATCGAAGGAAGAGACTGCCCGCGTCCTGTCCCAGGTCAAGCGCGTGATCCGTACCAACTACTCCAACCCGCCGACCCACGGTGCGACCATCGTCGCGACCGTGCTGAACAACCCTGAGCTGCGTGCCCAGTGGGAAGCGGAACTGGCCGAGATGCGCGATCGCATCCGTGACATGCGCATGCAGATGGTCGATCTGCTGGCCCAGCATGGCGCCAAGCGTGACTTCAGCTTCGTCGGTCGTCAGCGCGGCATGTTCTCCTACTCCGGTCTGACCGTGGAGCAGGTGGCACGCCTGAAGAGCGAGTTCGGCATCTATGCCCTGGATACCGGCCGTATCTGTGTGGCGTCGTTGAACCAGCGCAACATCGAGACCGTGGTCAAGGCCATCGTCCAGGTGATCTGATCGCGGGGCGGGGCCGTTCCCGCCATGCTCTTCGGATGCAAGAAAGGCCCGCAGCGATGCGGGCTTTTCTGTTTGCGTTTCCCGCCCGACCGGCCCCTTCGCGGGCAAGCGTTACCGGCAAACTCCCAGGTATCAGCCTCTCTGCCGCACCTTCGGTGGATTCATAAATTGTTACAAGTTCGGTAAAGCACTTTTATCAAATCCTTGTTTGTCAGGCTCCAGAGCCCGGACATAAGCTTCCTGGAGCTTCGATAGTCAACCTGAGCGCCTGCGTCCACGGTTTGAACAATGGCCTCGTTGTCCACTTCCGGTGCAAGTTGAGAAGTAAGGATTCCCGATGCAGTCAAAGTGCGAAGATTCTTTAGCCTCCCGGCCCTGTGATACTCCCGATATTTCCCCTGACCGTACCCCGCCCAGCAGCTCCCATCGACTGGCCGAAGCGCTGCTCGATAAGGCCGGCTTGCGCCTGGACGGTCGGGCACCCTGGGATATGCGCCTGAATCGACCGGGTGTGCCGGAGCGGGCCTTGTCCGAAGGCAGCCTGGGGCTGGGCGAGGCCTACATGGACGGCGACTGGGACGCCGACCAGTTGGATGAGTTCTTTGCCCGGCTGCTGCGCTCGGGGCTGGCGGATGGAGTCAACCCGATGGCGATGCTGTTGCACGCCGCCCGGGTCAGGCTGCTCAACCTGCAGAACCGCAAGCGGGCCTGGCAGGTCGGTGAACAGCACTATGACCTGGGCAGCGATTTCTACGCGAGCATGCTCGACCCGCGGATGACCTACACCTGCGGCTACTGGCGCGAAGCCGAAGACCTGGTCGAGGCGCAGAATGCCAAGCTCGACCTGATCTGCCGCAAGCTGCGCCTGGAGCCGGGCATGCGCGTGCTGGACATCGGTTGCGGTTGGGGCAGCTTCATGTCCTATGCGGCGCAGAACTATGGTGTGGAGTGCGTCGGCGTGACCATTTCCCGGGACCAGGCCGCCTGGGCGCAGCAGCGTTATGCCGGGTTGCCGCTGGAATTCCGCCTGCAGGACTACCGTGATGTCGACGGGCAGTTCGACCATATCGTCAGCATCGGCATGTTCGAGCATGTCGGGCGCAAGAACCACCGGGTCTACATGGAAACCGCCGCGCGCTGCCTCAAGGACGATGGGTTGTTCCTGCTGCATACCATCGGCAAGAACCGCCGCCATTCCACCACCGACCGCTGGATCGACAAGTACATCTTTCCCAACGGCGACCTGCCTTCCATCGGCCAGATCGGCGATGCCGTCGATGGCCTGTTCGTCGTCGAGGACCTGCACAACTTCGGCGCCGATTACGACAAGACCCTGATGGCCTGGTACGAGAACTTCGAAGCGGCCTGGCCACGCTTCGCTGCACAGATGGGCGAGCGTTTCCGTCGCATGTGGCGCTACTACCTGTTGTCCTGCGCCGGGGCGTTCCGCGCCAGGGACATCCAGCTATGGCAGTGGGTACTGTCGAAACAGGGCGTGATCGGCGGTTATCAGCGCGTGTCCTGAGTTCCGTGCAGCGTCGAGTTAATGATCGATGAATAATCTTTCATGGCTAATTAACGCCTCGAACATGGTTCGAATCAATGGAAAAATATATATAGAAACCGGCAGTGAAAAATAACAACAGAGGCCTCTGGTCGGCACTCTGAAATGTTCCGGTTCCTGTCCAGGGCGCCCCAGCGGCGTGCTTCGGAGCGCGACAGACAAAGCCCGGCCAGATCCCCCGCTTGCGTACTTTTGAAGATTGTCCTTGGCCTTCGGGCCTCTCTGCCATTTTCCATGTTTCGCGTTTCCACTCTCCGCGCGGATGACGGCGTGCGCGCTGCCGTTCGCTTCAACAAAAGAGTGAAACTTCATTGACCAGGGGATAATAACGATGTCGGTAAAGATCAACTTGCTTACGCTGGCGGTATCGCTGGGCCTGGCCCAGGTCGCGATGGCCGATGCCATCGCCGACCAGAGTGACGCCAAGGGCTTCGTCGAAGACAGCAGCCTCAACCTGCACCTGAAGAACCAGTATTTCGACCGTGACCGCAAGGATGGCAAATCCGATCTCAAGGACTGGACCCAGGGGATCTTCGGCAACTACAGCTCCGGCTTCACCCAGGGCACCGTCGGTTTCGGCGTGGATGCCTTCGGCTACTGGGGCATCAAGCTCGATGGCGGCCCGGGTACCGCAGGCACCGGCAACCTGCCGATCGGCCGCGATGGTTCTCCCGAGGATGACTATGCCAAGGCCGGCGGTGCGCTCAAGCTGCGGGTTTCCAAGACCGAACTGCGCTATGGCGACATGCAGCCGACCGCGCCGGTGTTCGCCGCCGGCGGCACCCGGCTGATCCCGGAAACCGCTACCGGCTTCGACCTGCAGAGCAGCGAGATCAAGGGGCTGGACCTGGAGGCCGGCCACTTCACCAGCGGCACCGGGGTGGTCACCACCAGCCGCGACCATGATCTGTATGCCACCTACGCCAACGTCCCGACCAACGCGGTCAGCTTCCTGGGCGGCAAGTACAGCGTCAGCGACAACCTGAACTTCACCCTCTACGGCTCCGAGTTCGAAGACATCTGGCGCCAGTACTACACCAATGCCAACTACACCCTGCCGCTCTCGCCGGGGCAGTCGCTGAACTTCGACTTCAACCTCTACCGTACCCTCGACGAGGGCCAGGCCAAGGCCGGCGCGATCAACAACACCACGTTCTCCTTCGCTACCGCCTACACCTTCCTGACCGCTCACACGGTGACCCTGGCCTACCAGAAAGTGCATGGTGACACGCCATTCGACTATGCCGGCTTCGGCACCAACGGCCCCGGCGACGGCGGCGACTCGATCCTGCTGGCCAACTCGGTGCAGTACTCGGACTTCAACGGTCCGGGGGAGAAGTCCTGGCAGGCGCGCTATGACCTGAACATGCAGAGCTATGGCGTGCCGGGCCTGAGCTTCATGACCCGCTATGTCCACGGTGATGACATCGATGGCACCAAAATGGCGGCGGACAGCCCCTACCGGGCCTATGGCTATGGTGCCAACGGCGAGCACCATGAAACCGATGTCGAGGCCAAGTACGTGGTGCAGGGCGGTCCGGCCAAGGACCTGTCCCTGCGCCTGCGCCAGTCGTTCCATCGCGGCAACGCCGACCAGGCCGAGGGCAACAACAACGAGCTGCGGCTGATCGCCGATTACCCGATCTCGGTGTTCTGATCAGGCGGCGGGGGAGGAGGGCGTTGCTCCGGCCGGTGGCGGCGTGTCCGCCCGCGCCGCTTCCACACGGTTCCTGCCGGTGCGCTTGGCCTGGTACAGCGCGGCATCCGCCCGGCCATAGGCGCAATCGAAGCGAGTGCCCATGGGGCTGGCGCTGACGCCGAAACTGGCGGTGATCTGCCGGTTCACCGGCGCCCCGAAGACGTGCGTGGCAACCGTCTGGCGCAGGCTTTCGGCCAGTTCCAGGCCGGCTTCGAGCGTCCCGCCGGGAATCAGCACGGTGAACTCCTCGCCACCCACCCGGCCAATGAACCCGGCATTGCCGACGATCTGTCGCAGGCAACCGACGATGCCCTGGATCACCGCATCGCCGGCGGGGTGGCCGAACTCGTCGTTGATCTGCTTGAAGTGATCGATGTCCAGCACCACCATCACCGCTCCGGTTTTCTGCAGGGCTTGCACGGTCAGGTCGATGACCGCGCCGCGGTTCAGCACACCGGTGAGGGCATCGTGGGTGGCGCGGTACTCGAGCTGGCGTGCCAGGGTCTGCAACTGCGCGTTGAGCGTGTTCATCTCGCGCTCGGCACGGTCGCTGCGGCGGATCAGGCGGCGCGTCTCGCGCATCAGGCGCTCGAAGTGGACAGTGAGGTCGGCGAGCGCCTGCCGGTACACCGGGGCGTCGGCCTCAGTCAGGGCGAGGATCGAACGGGCGTGTTCGAGGGCGTCAGTTTCGCTGCGGAACAGGTCGGGTTCGGCTTCGTCCTGTGCCTGTGCGCCTGCGCGAGTGACTGAAGCGGTCATGCTCATCATCCTTGTCGGAGAATCATTGGGGGGACGTGGCGTGGTCGTTGAAGACAATCGCGGTGAAGTCGGCCTTCAATTCTTCGCCGAACTCGAAAATGGTCTCGTCTTCCTCGTCGTGGTACCAGTGCACCTGCATCTCGTTGCCCGATTGAGCCGCCTGGTCCAGGGCATCGAAGATGCTGAACAGCATCTTGGTGCTGGAGCTGTTGAAGTAGGCCAGGGCAATGTGCGTGGTGATCACGGTGTCCTCGCGGGAGGCGAGGTAGCTGCGCAGTTGCTGGAGGACAGGGGCATAGAAGGCGGCGGCATTTTCCGGGTAGGACTCGCCTTTGATCGTCAGCAGGTTCTGATCGAAACGAAAGTCGACTTCCGGTGAGGTGGCGGTTGCTTCGATGTAGAAATTGTCCATGGTGATGGTGTCACTCTGATCAGATAGTTGCTTTGAGGCAGAACAGCGTGGTGCCAGGCTCGTCTGCCCTTGGGTAGAAGTCGAACTCCAGCGGTGCGCTCGAGTCACGCGCCATGGTCAGGAAACCCAGGCCCGCGCCCTTGCTTTCCAGCGGGGTTTCCGCGCGCAGGGTGACCTTGTAGGCCTGCTTGATCTCTTCCAGGGACATGTTGCGCAGCGGCTCGAGTTTTTCCCGCAGGCGCTCGACGTCGCCGGTAGCGATGGGGTTGGCACAGAGCATCAGGTGGCGGTCACCTTCGCTGCTGATGCACACCGCACCCTGGCGCAGCGCGGACTCTTCGCCGGGCTCGCCGGGCAGCGAGTCGGAGGAGTAGTGAATGATGTTCTGCGACAGTTCGACGAAGGACGAGAACAGCTTGCGCCGCGTCGGCCCGTTCACCCCGGAGATCTCCAACTGCAGCCGGACCACCTCGGCCATCGCGCTGACGATGGTGTGGGAGAAATAGCCCATGTGATAGAAGATCACGTTGCGCTGTTGGGCCAGATCGAAGAAGTGGTAGTCGGGGTGGGCAGCATTCGAATTGATCATGGTTCGTTTCCAAGACGCGCACAGAAAAGGGTGAGGTCGTCACGCCGGGCCTGCTCTCCCTGCCAATCGGCCAGCGTGCGTTGCAGGGCTTCGCCGATGACGGTCGCCGGCTGATTGCGCTGCTCCAGTATCGTGTTGAAGGCCTTGCTCCTGCCGAAGGCGATGTGGCGCGGGCCGCCGATCTGGTCGGTGAGGCCGTCGGTGGCGATGAACACCAGGCTGGCCGGCGCCAGCGCGATGCGGTTCACCGGCCACTGGTAGTCGATGGCACTGTCCACGTAGCCGACGCCGACCCGTTGCCCGGCCAGGGTTTCCATCTGTTCGGCCGCCGGCGGCAGCACGTGCAGCGCCATGCGCGCGCCGGCGAAGCTCAGGGTCTGGCTGGCGTTGTCGAACCAGAGGAACGCGGCATCGAGGCCATCATCGGATTCCGGTGTGCCATCGCTGCTGTGCACCTGGCCGAGCAGTTCCTTGACGCTGCGGTTCACCGCCGCCAGCAGTGCGCCGGGGTCGCGGGGGCCGAGCCGGGCCAGCGCCTGGGTCAGCGACGAGGAAGCGATCAGGGTCATGAAGGCGCCGGGCACGCCGTGGCCGGTGCAGTCGGCGATCGCGCCGAACCAGCCATCGGGGTAGGCGCAGAAATGGTAGAAATCGCCGCCGACCACATCCCGGGGTTCCCAGAGCAGGACCGCGTCGTCCAGGGTCGCCTTGAGGGTGTCCCGCGAGGCGCGCAGCATGGAGCGCTGGATGACGCTGGCGTACTCGATGCTCTGCATGATCTGGCGGTTTTTCTCGGCCTGCATGGCCGCCACCACCGCCATCAGTTGCAGGCCGCTGCCTAGCCCGGCGAAGCGTCCGTCGCGGGTGACGATGAAGCCGTCGGAGAGGGCCTTTTCCCCGGATTCCACGGTCTTGAAGGTCAGTTCCTCGATGCTCATGCCGGCGTCGACGATCAGCGGCTCCTTGTCCATGAAGGCGATGCAGCTCTTCTTGTCGTACAGCTCGCGGTGGAACGGCTTGCTCATCATCGACAGGAAGATGTTGCGATTGATCAGGCCGATGGGCCGTGCCTCTTCCACCACTGCCAGGCAGGCCACCTCCTTCTGCGAACTGAAGGTTTCCATCACCAGGGCGTTGGTGCTGCTGGCGTCTATCGCCGGCATCTGCATGCAGAGATCTCCGGCACAACGGTGATCTCGGGAGCGTTGTGGACGCATGAAGGAGAAGCTTTCTGCACGCATGCTGGGAATCGCCGGGCAAAGTGAAGGCACAACGCTATCGCTCCAATATGACGCTTGTATGACGATCTCTCGTCTGCTCTCCCGAACCCGCTGCTTCGCCAACGAATGATGCGGCTGCCGCGCGGCTGTGTATCACAGTGTGTACGCACTGCTGACTGATACATCCGGCGACGCCCTGGCCGGTTGTGCGACACAGAGGGGATACACGCCCGCGATTAACTTTGCCTGTCGAACAGCGCAGCCGCTTGAGCCGCTGATTCGCTCACCCCATCGTTGATCAAGGAGAACACCATGAAGAGCAAATACGCCGCCCTCGCCGCCACCCTCGCCATTTCCCTCAGCGCCTTCGCGGTCGGGGCCCATGCCGCCGATGACCAGGCCCCCAAGGAAAAGTGCTACGGCGTGTCCAAGGCCGGTCAGAACGATTGCGCCGCCGGTGCCGGTACGTCCTGCGCGGGCACCGCCAAGACCGACTACCAGGGCAACGCCTGGGTCCTGGTGGACAAGGGCACCTGCACCCAGATCAAGACACCCAAGGGCTTCGGTTCCCTGACGGAGCAACCATGAGCCGCAGTGCCGGGGCGGTGACCGCCGGCCTCGGCCGGCTGTTGCCCGAGTCCCTGTTGCTGCTGGTGGCCCGGGTCGGGATCGCTTCGGTGTTCTTCCTGTCGGGACGAACCAAGGTCGAAGGCCTGCTGACGATCAAGCCGACGACCTACGTGTTGTTCCGTTCGGAGTATGCGTTGCCGCTGATTTCGCCCGAGTTGGCGGCTCACCTGGCGACCTATGCCGAGCACCTGTTCCCGATCCTGCTGGTGCTGGGGTTGCTGACCCGGCCGGCGGCGCTGGCCCTGTTGGGCATGACGGCGGTGATCGAGGTGTTCGTCTACCCCGACGCGTGGCCGACGCACCTGACCTGGGCCGGATTGTTGTTGCCCCTGATCGCCTACGGCGGCGGCAAGTGGTCGCTGGATGGGCTGTTGCGCCGCGGCTCGAACTGACTCGCCGTCCGACGCCCTCTCGAACTGAAGATTTTCAACCACAACATCAAGCCATGACGGCTTGAGGAGATGCAGCATGCGCAAGTTACCCATCCTGGCCTTCAGCGCCCTGGCCCTGGCGGCACCGATGTTCGCCAGTGCCGCCGCCGAGCCGGCCGCACCGGCGGGTGCCAGGAACATCGTCATCGTCCATGGCTCGTTCGTCGACGGCTCCGGCTGGCGGGTGGTGCACGACATCCTGATCCACAAGGGCTACCACGTCACCGTGGTGCACCAGCCGGCCACCAGCCTGGATGCCGATGTCGCCGCCACCCGGGAGATCCTCGACCAGCAGGTCGGTCCGGTGGTGCTGGTCGGCCACAGTTCCGGCGGTGCGGTGATCGGTATCGCCGGCGACCGGGACAAGGTCAAGGCACTGGTCTATGTCGCCGGGTTGCAACCGGAGGTCGGCGAGACCCTGGGCCAATTGCTCGGTTCCATGCCGTCGCCGAGCAATGACATCCACGCCACCCGTGACGGCCTGCTGTTCGTCGACCGGGCCAAGTTCGGCGAGGACTTCGCCGCCGACCAGACCACCAACCGCACCGATTTCCTGGCGGCCTCGCAGGTACCGGCCGCTGCCGCGACCTTCGGTACGCAGAACTGGGCGGCCGCCTGGCACAAGAAACCGAGCTACGGAATCGTCGCCACCGACGACAAGGCCCTGAACCCCGACCTGCAGCGCTGGATGTACAAGCGTGCCGGTTCCAAGGTCACCGAGATCAAGGCCAGCCACACCGTGTACATCTCGCAGCCTGAGGCGGTGGCGAAAGTCATCGAGCAAGCCGCGTTGAACGCCAAGTAAGTCCACTGACCCCCATTGCTTCACCCACAACCCTGTTTATCTGGAGAGACACCATGACCACTACCGCTTCCCGCCTGAGCCTCGCCACTGCCGCCGCCCTGATCGCCCTGGCGTCCGCTTCCTTCACCGTTTCGGCCAGCGCCGCCGACAAGGAGCAGCCGGGCCGCTGCTACGGCGTCAACAGCTGCAAGGGCGAAAGCCTCTGCGCCACCGCCAAGAACGACTGCAAGGGCCTGAACGGCTGCAAGGGGCAGGGCGTCGTGGTGAAAACCCCGAGCGAGTGCCTGAAGGCCGGCGGCACCCTGACCGAGCCGAAGTAAGCGCAAGCCGGTGGTGGGGCTACTCCTGTGGCCCCACGCATCCACACGGATACCCAAGCTTCCCTCTCAAGCGAGTACCTGCGATGTCGGTTTCCACTTCTGTTTTCTCGGGCTTCGGCCTGGGCCTGCGCAAGGAACACTATCGGGACTTCCTGGAGACCGAGGTTCCGGTCGATTTCGTCGAAGTCATCTCCGAGAACTTCATGGTCGAAGGCGGCCAGCCCCGGCACATCCTGCGCCAGGTCCGCGAGCGGCATCCGGTGGTGCTGCACGGCGTGTCGATGTCCATCGGCTCGGCGGACGGCCTGAACCCGGACTACCTGCGTCGTTTGCGGCAACTGGTCGACGAGATCGACCCGCTGTTCGTTTCCGACCACCTGAGCTGGTCGCGTATCGGCCACTTCAACGCCCACGACCTGCTGCCGGTGCCCTACACCGAGGAGGCGCTGGAGATCGTCTGCCGCAATATTTCCATGGCCCAGGATGCCCTCGGCCGTTCCATGCTGTTCGAAAATCCGTCGAGCTACCTGGCCTTCGACGGTGCCTCGATGACCGAATGGGAGTTCATCGGCGCGATGGCCGAGCGCACCGGCTGCGGCCTGCTGCTCGACGTCAACAATGTTTTCGTCAGTGCCAGCAACCATGGTTTCGATGCCCTGGCCTTTCTCGACGGCTTGCCCGCCGACCGCGTGCGCCAGATGCACCTGGCCGGGCACAGCCAGGGCGAGCACCTGCTGATCGACACCCATGACAGCCCGGTCTGCGAGGCGGTCTGGGCGCTGTATGCCGAGGCGGTGGCGCGCTTCGGCACCGCTGCGACCATGATCGAGCGCGACGACCATATCCCGCCGTTGGCCGAGCTGCTGGCGGAACTGGATATCGCCCGTGCCATCGGCGCGGCGAATGCCCGTGGCGGCCTGCGGAGGGCGGTATGAACCTGGCGCAATTGCAACAGCAGTTCCGGCAATGGCTGGTGACTGGGGCCGACGAAGCCGCAGGACGTCTCGGCGAGGGCCTGGAAGCCGGCCTGGCGGTCTACCAGAACAACTACCGGGCACAACTGGTGGGTTGCCTGGAGCAGGCGTTTGCCCAGGTGCGTCGGTGGATCGGCGACGAGGCCTTCCTCGCCGCGGCGATCGCCCATATCGACCGGCAGCCGCCCCACGCCTGGACGCTGGACGCCTACCCGCAGGGTTTCCATGCCAGCCTGGTCGAGCTGTTTCCAAACAATCCCGATGTGCATGAGCTGGCCTGGATCGAGTCGGCGCTCAACGATGCCTTCGTCGCCGAGGATGCCCAGGCCCTGCCACTGGAGGCGCTGGCGAGCATCGACTGGGACACGGCGCGGCTGTGCCTGACGCCGTCTTTCAGGAGCCATGCGCTGACCACCAATGCCGAACCGATCTGGGCGGCGCTGTGCGAGGAGACGCCGCCGCCTGCGAGCGAAATGCTCGCCGAGCCGGGCGGGGTGATCGTCTGGCGTCGGCAATTCACCTCGCGCCTGCGTCCGCTGGAGTCCCTGGAGTACCAGGCGCTGCTGCGAGTACAGGAAAACGGCAGTTTCGCCGGCCTGTGCCAGTGGCTGGTCGAGCGTCTCGGCGAGTCCGAGGGCGTGGCCCGGGCGGGTGCGCTGCTGGCCGGCTGGCTCGCCAGCGAACTGATCGTCGCGATCGACTGACCCCATTCTCTTTGCCAAGGAACTGCCTCATGTCCGAGTCTCTGTTCAATCGCCGTCGCTTCCTGCTGTCCGCCGCCGCCGGTGCGGCCGCCATCGGCCTGGCCGACATGGCCCCGGCGCTGGCGTCGACCGGGCAGGCCGTGCCTCGTGCCGGAAAGTCGAGCAAGCCGCTGGCGCGCCTGCCCATTCGCCAGGTGCGTACCGACCTGCTGGACATCGGTTACCACGAGACCGGGCCGGAAAACGGTCGCCCGGTGATCCTGCTGCACGGCTTTCCCTACGACATCCACAGCTATGCCGAAGTCGCGCCGCTGCTCGCGGCCCAGGGTTTTCGGGTGATCGTGCCGCACCTGCGCGGGCACGGCAGCACCCGTTTCCTCGACAGCGCGACGCCGCGTTCCGGCCAGCAGGCGGCCCTCGGCCAGGATGTGCTGGACCTCATGAACGAACTGCACATCCCCGAGGCAGTACTGGCCGGCTACGGTTGGGGCGGTCGTGCGGCCTGCGTCGCGGCGGCGCTGCGGCCGAGCCGCTGCGTGGGGCTGGTGTCGACCAGTGGCTACCTGATCCAGGACATCGCCAGGGCTGCCAGCCCGCTGTCGGCCGAAGTCGAATGGGGCCTGTGGTACCAGCACTACTTCCAGACCGAACGCGGCCGCGCCGGGTTGGCCGCCCATCGTCGCGATATCGCCCGAATTCTCTGGCGCAACCATTCGCCGACCTGGCATTTCGACGAGCCGAGCTTCGAACGGGCAGCCGAGGCTTTCGACAACCCGGATTATGTCGATGTGGTCATCCATTCCTATCGGCATCGCATGGGCCTGGCCGAGGGTGATCCGAGTTACGCCGAGGCCGAGCGGAAACTCGCGCTGCTGCCGGCGCTCAGTGTGCCGACCATCACCCTCGCCGGCATGGCCGCCGGGGTGATCGCCGCCACCGATGGCCAGGCATCTGCAGCACGTTTCAGCGGCCCGCGCAGCCACCGGCAGATTCCCGGTGTCGGCCATAACCTGCCCCAGGAGGCGCCCGGGGTCTTTGCCGAGGCGGTGGCCGACCTGGTGCATGGCGGCAAGTGGCGCACCTGATCCCGCCAGCCGGACAATGTCGCCGTCATCGCCCTCGAGTGGGCGATGGCGGGCGGCTTGCCTGAACCGATCCTGAAAACTCGCGATCCGCTGCACAAGGCGCTTGGCTCGGCCCGGGGCCGGGTGCTACAAGAACCTTTGCAACGTCATCCTGTTCAGAGGTCGCCATGAAACGCTGGATCGTCAATAACCGTGGGCTGCTGATCTTTCTCCTGTGTTTCGGCATCTTCCGCACGTCCATGGCGGACTGGAATCCGATTCCCTCGGGCTCGATGCGCCCGACCCTGCTGGAAGGCGATGTGGTGCTGGTCAATCGGCTGGCCTACGACCTCAAGCTGCCCCTGAGCGATATCTCCCTGGCCCCGCTGGGCAATCCGCAGCGCGGCGACGTGGTGACGTTCACCTCGCCCAAGGACGGCATACGGCTGATCAAGCGGCTGGTCGGCGTGCCGGGCGATGTGCTGGAGATGCGCAACGAGGTGCTGTACATCAACGGTGTGGCGGCGCACTACAGCGATAGCCGGGAGATCGCCGAGCCGAGCGGTCAGGGTGTGGACATTCCTGGCGTGTCGGTGACCGAGGCGTCGGACAACAGCGTGCGTCGGGTGCAGTTCCTGCACGGCGTCGCGGCAGCCCGGGATTTCGGCCCGATCACCGTGCCGGCGGACAGTTATTTCATGCTGGGGGACAATCGCGACAACAGTGCCGACTCGCGCTACATCGGCTTCGTGCCACGCCGCCTGCTGATCGGCCGGGCCCACCACATCGTGGTCTCGGCCGACATCCTCGACCACTGGATGCCGCGCCTGGACCGTACCGGCAAGCGGATTCTCTGAAAGGACAGGAGTGTGGGAAGGGAGAAATCCGGGGGGGGCAAGGCTTGAGGGCCTGTTCGCTGGCAAGCCAGGCTCCTGCAGGCGTTGTGTCGTAGATCGGTCAGGTGTTCCACCCGGCCTCCGGGCGGGAGATGGCCGGACGGCGCTCCGCTTGCCGGCGATAGGCGCTGGAACGGCGGGCCCACTCAAAAGGCTTGCTCCTTGAGCGGGCCCGGCGCAGGAGTCAGGGCTGGGTGGCCTGGAAGCTCGGCAGCGCCTGGACCTGCTCCCACCACTGGGCAAAGCCCTCGATATCGAACAGCCGCGCGGCGTCCGGGGTCTGCGAGATGTAGCTGCAGAACGGCACCAGGTAGAAGTCCGCCAGGGAGGCGTTCGGTCCGGCAATGAAGCGGTCCCGGCCCCTGATCTTCATCAGCTCGCGCAGCACCTGGCGCCCTTTCTCGATACCGGCCTCGCGAGCCGCTTCGTTCCTGCCGCCGATGAAGTCGGGGAACAGGTGGTAACCGGCCACCGCCACCAGGGCGTTGTAACCGTAGGCGTCGTAGATACCGATCGCCATGTTGGCACGGGCGCGCCCCTGGGCGGTGTCCGGCAGCAGCGACGGGCCGGGCAGGACCTCGTTCAGGTAGTGGGTGATGGCGCCGGTTTCGATCACCTTGAAGCCCTCATGTTCGATCACCGGTACCTTGCCGAACGGGTGGCGCAGCAGGTGCTCGGGGTGATGGGGCTCGCCCTGGATGACGTCCACCGGGACCTGCCGATAGTCCGCGCCTTTTTCGGCGAGAAGCATTCTGACGGTACGGACGTAGGTGCTGCCGCTGAAGCCGTAAAGGGTGATGCTCATGATGACCTCCTGGATGAATCGGTGTTGTGGTAGCCAGGCCGCCCGCGGTGGGTGACTGGGGACCGGCATAGTTCATCGCATCGATGTATCCGGGATGTGTTCGGCATTCGCTGGATGCTTGAGGACGTGTGTCGCCACGCCGTGGAGACACACTGTGATACACGGCCGTCGCGGGGCAGGGGCCGGCCGTTGTCGACCAGGGGTTGACTTCTCTTTTTATATCAGTAACATAGGCGCCATTCCGCAATAGCTCAGTTGGTAGAGCAAATGACTGTTAATCATTGGGTCCCTGGTTCGAGTCCAGGTTGTGGAGCCAGATAGAAGAAAAAACCTGCAGCGATGCAGGTTTTTTTTTGCCCGAAATTCAGGCGGCTGCGACTGGCGGTCGCCCACAGTCGAGGAAATCAGCATGGCGGACATGGCCCAGCAGGACGATCTGTTTCAGGTGGACAAGCGGCTTTCCCTCAAGCCGGTGATGGACTTCAACGCCTTCCTGCTCCAGGCGTTCGCCGACGGTCCGTGCCGGTGCCTGCGCTGCCTGGAGAATTCGGGCGTCGAGACCGGCTATGCCTTCCAGCACACCTTCGAGCTGGGCAAGGTGGTCAACCGCCAGTTCGCCAGGACCACCCCGAGCGACGTACTGCTGGCGCTGAAGAAAGCCTGGCTGTCGTTCTTCAAGGCCGAGCTGGAAGTGCCGGGCCTGCTGGACCTGTCCCGGGTGCGGGAATTCGTCAAGCCCGAATTGCATATCCGCCTGCGCCCGTTGCTGCTGGCCAGCGGCCTGATCGTGGAGCGCGATGGCGAGTGGTTGCTGCAGGCGGTCGCCGAGTAATACTCAGGCCGCTTTGATGCCTCGACTGCCGTTTCTGCAAGCGGCAGTCGCGTGCCAACCCTGCTTGTGGCACTGACTTGCTGTGGACTGCAATCCTCTGTGCAGCCCTGACGGCCGGTAGGGTTTTCCCCACCTTTACTGGCCTGGATCAAGGTTTTGTCTCGGACAACCCCTTAACGTGATGGACATCGGTTCCCCGCGCAGCGGCGAACCACCACTCTGTGGCCGCGATGCGCCATATGTGTGTCGTGGCCGGGCCAGGAAGTGCCGGGCTCAGGGTGGCAGTCCACTCACGTCAATCATGGATGATGCAGAACATGCAGAACCTGGATCGAAAATACGATATTCAGCCGCTTCCCCGGGCGGATATGACCCTCCACCTCAATGGCCAGGATGTGCCCGCGGCAGAAGGCGAGACCGTGCTTTCGGTGCTGCAGTCGGTCGGCCTGCGCCAGGTTTCGCGTAATGACCATGGGCAAGTGGCCGGTGCCTTCTGCGGCATGGGGGTGTGCCAGAGCTGCCTGGTGTCGATCGATGGCCGGCTCAAGCGCCGAGCCTGCCAGACCCTGGTCAAACCCGGCATGCGTATCGAAACCGGCGTCAGCCGCTTTGCCGCGCTGGAGGTGCTATGAGCCAGCTTCCAGTCATCGTCGGCGGTGGCCCGGCGGGCATGTCGGCTGCCATCGAACTGGCACGCCATGGGGTGTCCAGCGTACTGTTCGAAGAAGCCTCGCGCCTGGGTGGGGTGGTCTATCGCGGGCCCCTGCGCAGTGGCGTCGATCTCGACTACCTGGGGGCGCGCTACAGTTCGACCCTGGAAAAACTGCACGGTGAATTCGCCACCTGTGCCGACCGGGTCGATGTGCGCCTCAACACCCGCATCGTCGGCGGCGAGGGCGCACGGACGCTGATGGCGCTGGATGCCGATGAATGCCTGTATCCGGTTGAATATCCGCAACTGCTGCTGGCCTCCGGCTGCCATGAGCGCAACGTGCCGTTTCCCGGCTGGACCCTGCCTGGGGTGATGCTGCTCGGCGGTCTGCAGTTGCAGATCAAGAGTGGCGTGGTCAAGCCGTTGGGCGCGACCGTGATTGCCGGCACCGGGCCGTTGCTGCCACTGGTGGCCTGCCAGCTGCATGCCGCGGGTGTGCCGGTGGCGGGTATCTACGAAGCCAGCGCCTTTGGCCGCATTGCCCGGGAAAGCCTGGTGCTGTTGAACAAGCCGCAGATGTTCCTCGATGGCCTGAGCATGCTGGCCTACCTGAAGCTGCACGGCATCCCCATGCACTACGGCTGGGGCGTGGTCGAGGCACGGGGCCAGGACGAACTGACCCACGTGACCCTGGCGCCGTATTCCGAGGATTGGCAACCGGACCTGGCACGGGCGCATCAGCTCGAAGCCCAGACCCTGGCCGTCGGCTACGGCTTCATCCCACGCACCCAGCTCAGCCAGCAGATGGGTCTGGCCCACGCCTTCAATGCCGACGGCTACCTGTGCGCCGAGACCAATGTCTGGCAGCAGAGCAGCGAGCCGCACATTCACCTGGCCGGCGACATGGGCGGCATTCGCGGCGGCGAAGCGGCCATGCTGGCCGGACGGATCGCCGCGGTGTCCATCCTGATGCAGCGGGATGTGCTCGATGCCGACGCGGCTCTGGCGTTGCGCCAGGGTTATCTCGAACGCCTGGCGAAGATCCGCAAGTTCCGTTCCGGTATCGACCGCTACACCCGGCGCGGCACCCGGCAGATCGACCTGGCCAGGCCCGACACGGTGATCTGCCGGTGTGAACACGCCACCCGCGCCGACATCGACCTGGCACTGTCCCAGGGCGTGCAGGACATGGCCGCGCTGAAGATGCGTACCCGCGTGAGCATGGGCGATTGCCAGGGACGGATGTGTGTCGGCTACTGCAGCGACCGCCTGCGTGATGCCACTGGTCGTGCCGACGTCGGCTGGTTGCGACCACGTTTTCCTATCGAGCCGATTCCTTTTTCCGCTTTCGAGCAACTGGGCAAGGACGCCTGAACCATGAACAGAACCTACGATGTCGTGATTGCCGGTGGTGGGGTGATCGGTGCTTCCTGCGCCTATCACCTGTCCCGTGAGAAGAACCTGCGGATCGCCCTGATCGATGCCAAGCGCCCGGGCAACGCGACCCGCGCATCAGCCGGCGGCCTGTGGGCCATCGGCGAATCGGTGGGACTGGGCTGCGGGGTGATCTTCTTTCGCATGATGTCCGCCCGGCGCCGTCGCGAGGCCCATGGTGCGGCGGTGGCGGTGGACTCCAGCACCCCGCATATCCTGCCGCAGTCGTTCTTCGACTTCGCCCTGCAGTCCAATGCGTTGTACCCGCAGTTGCATCGCGAACTGCTCGAACGTCACGGCATGGACTGCAAGTTCGAACGCACCGGCCTTAAGTATGTGATCTATGACGAGGAGGATCGGCTCTATGCCGAACATATCGTCTCGCACATCCCGCACCTGGCCGACCAATTGCGCTGGCTGGACCGTGACGCCCTGCGCGAAGCCGAGCCGGCGGTGAGTGGCGAGGCGCAAGGCGCGCTGGAGTTTCTCTGCGACCATCAGGTCAGCCCGTTCCGCCTGGCCGATGCCTACACCGAGGGCGCCCGGCAGAATGGTGTCGATCTGTTTTTCAACACCAACGTCACCGACGTGCTGCACCACGGCGGCCGCGTGAGTGGTGTAAGGACGGCGGAGGAGGGCGAGTTCCATTGCTCCACGCTGATCAATGCCGCCGGGGCCTGGGCCGCCGAACTGAGCCGGCAGGCCACCGGGATCGCGATTCCGGTCAAGCCGGTCAAGGGGCAGATCCTCCTGACCGAACGCATGCCCGGCCTGTTGCGTGGCTGCCTGACCACCAGCGACTGCTACATGGCGCAGAAGGACAACGGCGAGATCCTGATCGGCAGCACCACCGAGGACAAGGGCTTCGACGTGAGCACCACCTTCCCGGAAGTGGCCGGGCTGGTGCAGGGGGCCGTGCGCTGTGTACCGCAACTGCAGGGCATCAACCTCAAGCGCTGCTGGGCCGGCCTGCGTCCGGGTTCGCCCGATGAACTGCCGATCCTCGGACCGATGGCGGGTGTCGAGGGCTACCTCAATGCCTGCGGCCATTTCCGTACCGGGATCCTGACCTCGGCGATTACCGGGGTGATGCTCGAACGCCTGGTCAATGAGCAGCCACTGCCGCTGGATATCACGCCGTTCCTGGCGGATCGCTTCGACGCTGCCGCGACCCTGGGGGCAGTGCCGCACAAGGATCTCGCACCCGCCTGAAACCTGTGGGAGCGTTGATGCGGGGAGGCCTGCGCAAGAGGGGCTCATCCAGAGCGTGCTCGCCAGGCACGGGCGACGTGCCAGTGTCAGCCCGGCCTGAGGTTCAGGTCGTCGGGTCCCAGCGCTGGGACCAGTCGGTATCGGCCCTGACGATTTCGCGCAGCAGCTCGAAGGCCTTCTGCAGAGCGGCCGAGTCCCGTTCGCGGGCATACACCAGGTAGGTCGGGTAGCTGAACTCCGGCGCCTTGGGCACCCGCTCCATCACGCCGCTGTCCAGGTAGCTCTGGACCACGCGGGTGCGGAAATAGCCGGAGCCGCCATTGCCCAGGATGAATTGCAGGGCCACCGGGCCCAGGTTGAAGCTGGCGGCGGCCCGGGCCTTGTCCGGCAGGGCGGCGTCATGCTGGCGACGGAAGCTCTCGCCCCAGTCGATGTACACGTAAGGGTCGGGCTGTTCCACCAGCCGCACCAGGATCAGCTTTTCCTCCAGCAACTGTTCCACCTGCAGCCCCGGCCAGTAGGTGGGCTGATAGACCAGCGCGGCATCGAGCACCCCCAGTTCGAGCTGGCGCAGCAACTGCTCGCCGTCGCGGATTTCCGTGCGCAGGGCGTGGGTGGGGATGTGCTCGCGCAGGGCCTTCGCCCAACTGAGAATCAGCGGGTTGCACAGGCTGACTTCGCCACCGATGTGCAGCATGTTGTTGAACCCTTCCGGCAGCGGCAGATTGCGGCGGGCGGCATCCCAGGTCTGCACCAGCTGGTTGGCGTAGACCACGAAGGCCTCGCCGTCGGCGGTCAGCCGGGCGCCGGCGCGGTTGCGTACGAACAGCCTGGCATCGAGCTGACTTTCGAGTTTCTGCACCCGGGCGGTGATCGCGGTCTGGGTCACGTGCAGCTTCTCGGCGGCAGCCACCAGGCTGCCGCAGCGGGCGATTTCGAGAAAGGTGCGGGCGAGGTCGATATCCATGGATCGTCCCGGGAGCAAGGGAAGCACAGTGTAACCGCTAGCGACCCGATCAGGTCTGCGCGCCGTTCGGTCACTCGCTGAACACCTGGGCGATCAGCCACACGTTCGCCGCGCTGATCGCCACGAACAGCATCCAGGCCAGGCCCCGGGTGTACCAGCGGTTGACGAATTCGCCCATCAGGCGTTCGTCGCTGGTCATGCGGATCAGCGGGTACAGGGCGAACGGCAGTTGCAGGCTCAACACCACCTGGCTCAGCACCAGCAACTTGCCGACGGCGCCTTCGCCCATCAGCCAGACACCGATGAACGCCGGGATCAGGGCCAGGCCGCGGGTGATCAGGCGGCGCTGCCAGCAGGGAATCTTCAGGTTCAGGTAGCCTTCCATGATCACCTGCCCGGCAATGGTGCCGGTGAAGGTCGAGCTTTGCCCCGAGGCCAGCAGGGCGATGCCGAACAGGATGCTGGCGAAGGCGCCACCCACCAGCGGATCGAGCAGGTGGTAGGCGTCCTGGATCTCCACCACCTCGGTGTGTCCGGACTGGTGGAAGGCTGCCGCCGCGAGGATCAGGATCGCCGCGTTCACCAGCAGTGCCAGGGCCAGCGAGCCGATGGTGTCGAAGCGCGCCAGGCGAACCGCATCGCGGCGGCTGGCGAGGTCCCGGCCGACCAGGCGGGTCTGCACGATGGAGGTGTGCAGGTAGAGGTTATGCGGCATCACGGTCGCCCCGAGAATGCCGATGGCCAGGTACAGCGGAGCGGCTTCGCTCAGGGCCGAGACCGAGGGCTTGAAGCCGTCGAACACCTGCGGCCAGTAGGGCTTGATCAGCACCAGTTCAATGAAGAAGCACACGCCGATGGTTGCCACCAGCACCAGCATGATCGCTTCCAGGCGGCGGAAACCGCGGTTCTGCAAGGCCAGGATCAGCAGTGTGTCGAAAGCCGTCAGGACGATGCCGAAGGTCAGCGAGCAGCCCAGCAGCAGGTGGAAGGCCAGGGCGCAGCCGAGCACCTCGGCCAGGTCCGTGGCGATGATGGAAATTTCCGCGAGCAACCATTGGGCCTTGGCCGAGCGCGGGCTGTAGCGGTCCCGACACAGTTGCGCCAGGTCCCGGCCGGTGGCGATCCCCAGGCGCGAGCACAGGCACTGCACCGCCATGCCCGCCAGACTCGCCAGCAGTACCACGAACAGCAGGCTGTAGCCATAGCGCGAGCCGGCCTCGATGGCCGTGGCCCAGTTGCCCGGGTCCATGTAGCCGATGGAGACCAGCAGACCGGGGCCGGCGAAGCGCAGCACGCGCTTGAAGAACGGCGCGCCGCTGTCGACTGCGATCGAGCCGTTCACTTCAGAAGGGCAGAAGGGGGCGGTGGCAACTTTCGGCAGGCTGAATTTCACACGGCGATCCAAGGCTGAAGGAATGGGGTCCCCAGCTTAGACGCTTGCAGGCTCCGGCCCAAGCCCGGTTGATTGTGCTTGGCATCTTGCGGGTGCTCCAGTTTGCGCGAATCGGTCGGATTTCAATCTACATAATAATCATTTGCATTGATAGATAAAGATCATTTGCGCTTCAGGCGCGGCGCGAGAAGGCAGACGGGTACACGAAAGCTGCGGTGGGATTGTCGGCAGGCAACCCGTGGCGCCTGGCGCCACGGATGGAGACAAGGCCCTCAGGCCTTGGTGTCGATGGAGAGGCTGGCGCCGGAGTTGGCGAACTGTTGCAGGTTGAGCATCACGCTGATCGCCCGCTTGTACTCGGGGATCATGACGTTGGCGAACGGCTCGTTCTTGCTCGGCCCGCTCTGCAGCGTGCTGATCTGGTTGGCGAAATAGTCCAGGGCGTTGAACTTCTCGTTCGGCTTTTTCTGCGTGCCGGCGCTGGACAGCAGGTTCGCCGTGGAGGCACTGATCAGGCCCTGTTCCTTGAGAATGTCGCTGTATTTGGACAACTGCTCGGGGGTGACCGCTTTCGGGTCGAAGCCCTGGAATTTCGACTGCAACTTGTCCTTGGCCATCTTGGCCGTGTCGAGTGCCTTCGGGTCCGGCTTGATGTCCTTGAGCACCTCGTCGGTCTTGACCTTCTGCTTGGCGGCCTTTTCCGCCGCCGCGGTACCCTGCTTGAGGACCCGCGAGCGCATCTCGGTAGCCCACGCGGTGATCGAACCTACGCTCATACCCGACCCCCAGCGTTAAGGTGGCTGGCGGCCTTGGCGTCCTGCCCGGTTTCTGGTGAGAAAACCATGGGAAATGTCCTGTCGAATGTCGGGTGATTGAAAGAATTCCAAACCAGTGTATCGACGGGCCATGAACTATATTCAGTTTCGTTACAAACTTCATACAAATGCCCCCAGCCTTGCCGCTCAAGGCTGCCACGGCGTGACGTCGCCGCTGAGCTTGCGGTCGAGAAAGCACGCCGCGCTGATCAGTGCCAGGTGGGTCAGGGCCTGTGGCGTATTGCCCAGGTGCCGGGCCTGGGGATCGAATTCCTCGGCATACAGCCCCAGCGGGTTGGCGTAGCGCAGCAGCTGTTCGAACTCCAGGTGCGCCTGCTCCACGCGGCCGGCGCGGGCCAGGCATTCGACGTACCAGAACGAGCAGGCGGCGAAGGCGCCTTCGTTGCCCGGCAGGCCGTCGATGGGGTGGTCGTCGTTGCGGTAGCGGTACACCAGGCCGTCGCGTACCAGGCTTTTCTCGATAGCGTCCAGGGTCGCCAGCCAGTGCGGGTCGGTGGCGCCGACGAAGCGTACCAGCGGCATCAGCAGCATCGAGCCGTCCAGGCCGGTGCCGCCGATGTGCTGGACGAAATGTCCGCGTTCGGCATTCCAGAAGTTGTTCCAGATATCGTTGTGGATGGCCTGGCGGGCCTTGTCCCAGCGGGCGAACGGCGCCGGCAGCGAACGCTTGGAGGCCAGGCGGATGGCGCGGTCCAGGGCCACCCAGCACATCAGTCGCGAATGGAGGAAGTGGTGCGGGCCGCCCCGCATCTCCCAGATGCCGACATCGGGCTTGTTCCAGTTGGCGCAGACGTGGTCGATGAGCTGGCCGACACGCAGCCAGTCCTGGTGGGAAATCGCTTCGCCGTACTTGTTGGTCAGGTACACCGCATCCATCAGCTCACCGAAGATATCCAGCTGGACCTGCTCCCAGGCCTGGTTGCCGATGCGTACCGGGCGCGCGTCGCCGTAGCCGGACAGGTGCGTCAGCTCGATTTCGGGCAACTGCCGGGTGCCGTCGATGGCGTAAAGGATATTGAGTTTGGTGGCTTGCTCGCAGCCGTCGCCGACACGCCCGCGCAACCAGCGCATGAAGTCGTTGGCTTCCTCGACATAGCCCAGGCGCATGAAGGCGTAGATGGTGAACGAGGCATCGCGGATCCAGGTGTAGCGATAGTCCCAGTTGCGTTGGCCGCCACGGCTTTCCGGCAGGCCGAAGGTCGCGGCGGCGAGGATCGCGCCGTGCTTGCGCGAGGTCAGCAGCTTGAGGGCCAGGGCCGAACGGTTGACCGCTTCGCGCCAACGGCCGCGGTAGGTGGAGCGGCCGATCCAGTGCTGCCAGAACGTCAGGGTGTGCTGCAGGGCCAACTGGCTGTCACCGAGCCGGACCCGTGGGTCGTCGAGGGCGCCGAGAAGGAATTCGGCTTCCTGGCCCTGGCCCAGCTGGAAACTTGAGACGGCGGCATTGAGTTCCACTTGCAAGGGTTGGTCGGCGCACAGGCGCAGGCTCGGCTGGCCCGGTGCATCGAAGCAGACGTCGTTGCCGTCGGGTCGGGCGGTGGTGGCGGCGCGGGCGTAGTCATGGCGGACCGCGCAGCGCAGGTGGAACGTCGCCTGGCCGCTGACCACCCGCACACAGCGGATCAGCAGCGGCAGGTCGTCCTGGTCATCGCTGACCGGCAGCAGGTCGGTGACCTCCACCACCGCCTGGGCGCTCAGCCAGCGGGTACGCAGGACATTGGTGTCGGGCAGGTAGATCTGCTCGCGGCGTGCGTCGGGCAGGTCCGGGGCCAACTGGAAGATCCCGGCGTCGGGCGTGTCCAGCAGGGCACAGAAGATCGCCGGGCTGTCGAAGGCCGGCCAGCAGAAGAAATCGACGCTGCCACGGTCGTTGACCAGCGCTGCGCTGCCCCTGTCGCCGATGATGCCGTGGGCTTCGATTGGGTTCTGGGGTTCGTTGGAACGATCGGTCATGGCCGCGGGACTCCGGGTCGAGGAACAGGCTTGGTTGAGTGCGCGGCTTGGCGGCACTCACTGAGCTGACCGGTATGGCTCGACGGAAGTTCAGACCGAGGGCGACTTACTGCTCAGGGGCGTCATCCGGCTCCAGGTTGCCACCCAGGTGATCGCCGAGCTTGAGGCGGTCTTCCTCGATCCAGGCGGTAAAATCCTCACCGTTCCGGGCAACGTACATGACCTGGGCCCAGCCGTCCTCGGTGCTGGCATGGACGGTGACACCATCGCCGGGAATGATCTTGGGGCGTTGGGAAAGGGGGGCGATCACTCGGGCAGGGCAACGGGTGTAAGGACCGGCTGGCCAGAGAAATAGGCCAGCAGATTCTGCGCCACCAGGCTGACCGTCGCCTGCGAAGCCTCCGGCGACAGGCCGGCGACGTGGGGTGTCAACACCACATTGGGCAAGCCCTTGAGCACGTCAGGCACGTTCGGCTCGTCGTCGAAGACATCCAGCGCCGCACCGGCGATCCGCTCCTGCTGCAGGGCGGCGACCAGTTCGTCGGTGAGCACCACGCTGGCGCGGGCGATGTTGACGAGGAAACCGTCCGGCCCGAGGGCATCGAGTTCCTTTCGGCCGATCAGGCCGTTGGTCGCGGCACCGCCTGGCGTGGCGACGATCAGGAAGTCCGAGGCGGCAGCCAGCCCGGCTGGCGTTGCACAGTAGGCATATTCGATAGTCTCGCGCTGACGACGATTGTGGTAGCTCACCGACATGCCGAAACCCCGTGCGGCCCGCTGGGCAATTTCCAGGCCCACGGCGCCCATGCCGAGGATACCCAGGCGCTTGCCGGCCAGTGACGGGCGCATCAGCTTGCGCCATTCGCCGCGACGTACCGAGGCGTCGGCCCGGGGTACATCACGGACCAGCGACAGCAGCAGGGCCAGGGCGTGATCGGCCACCGACGAGGCATTGGCGCCGGCGCCGTTGGTCACGACGATGCCGCGTTGCCTGGCCGCGTGCAGGTCGACCTTTTCATAGCCGGCGCCGATCACGCAGATGATCTCCAGCAGTGGCAGGGCGGCGATTTCATCGGCGAACAGGCCGAGCGGGCCGCGGGTCAGCACGGCGTTGATGCGTGCGCCCTGGGTGGCGATGGCTTCGGCGCGCAGGGCGCTGGTGGGCGCGAGGATCAGTTCGAAGCCATGGCGCTCGATGATCGGCAGGTATTCGGTGACGGTCTCCGTCAACACCAGTACGACGTTGGACATGCGGCTCTCCGCCCGTTGGCCAGTGAATGTCGGCCAACCTAACGCCGAGAGACCGCCGGGGCAAGCCTGTCAGTTGATTCTGATTGCCACCTGGCCCTTGTGGGCGATTCCCGGGTGTTGCGAAAGGCTTGAGTACCTGTTCGCGGGCAAGCCAAGCTCCTGCCGGGGATCGCATTCAGGCAGGCAGTCCGAGCAGCGCCTTGGGTTCGAGAAAGGCTTCCATTCCATAGGTACCGTACTCGCGGCCAATCCCCGATTGCTTGAACCCACCGAACGGAGCCTTCGGCTCGTGGGCCAGGGTATTGATCAGCACGCGCCCGGCCTCGATCCGTTCGGCAACCTTGCGGGCCCGTTCGATATCGTGGCCCAGCACATAGGCCTGCAGGCCGTAGGGCGTGTCGTTGGCGATACGCAGGGCATCCTCCTCGTCACGGTAGGTGATGATCGACAGCACCGGCCCGAAGATTTCCTCGCGGGCAATGGTCATGTCGTTGGTCACCGCGCTGAACACCGTCGGCCGGACGAACCAGCCGGCTTCCAGACCTTCGGGCAGGCCTTCGCCACCGCTCAGCAGGCGCGCGCCGCTGTCGAGGCCGATGCGGATGTAACGCTGCACCCGCTGCCACTGCTTCTCGCTGACCATCGGCCCGATGCTGGTGTCCGCCGACCGCGGATCGCCGCTACGGATCCCGGCAATGGCCTTGAGCACGGCCGCCTCGGCCTCGGCCAGGCGTTGCTCCGGTACCAGGATCCGGGTGCCGGCGATGCAGGCCTGGCCGCTGTTCATGAAGCCGGCCTGCAGGGCCAGGGGGATGGCCTGGTCGAAGTCGGCATCGTCGAGGATCAGCACCGGTGACTTGCCGCCCAGCTCCAGGGTGACCCGTTTCAGGCTGTCGGCGGCCGAGCGCAGGATGTGCTTGCCGACGGCGGTCGAGCCGGTAAAGGAAATCTTCGCCACGTCCGGGTGGCTGCTGAGCCGCGCACCGACGGTTTCGCCGCGCCCGGTGACGATGTTGAAGACTCCGGGCGGCAGGCCGGCCTCATGCAGCGCCTCGCTGACGATGCGGGTCTGCAGGGCACTCATTTCACTGGGCTTGATCACCGCCGTGCAGCCGGCGGCGATGGCGGCGGCGAGCTTGCCGCAGATGAAGCCGGCGTTGCTGTTCCACGGGGTGATCAGGCCGGCGACCCCGAGCGGTTGCATGCTCACCTGGGCACTGCCGGCCTGGCGGATGAAGTCATAGTCCTGCAGGACCCGGGCCGCCTCCTGCAGCACGTTCGCCGCGTGCCGGGCCATCCACAGCGAGCGCGAGGCAGGGGCACCGTACTCTTCGATGATCGCCTCGTTGAGTTGTTCTTCACGGGCGGCGATGGCGGCATGCATGCGCAGCAGCAGGGCGACACGCTCGGTCTTGCCGGTGCGGGAGAAGGCCGGAAAGGCCGCCTTGGCGGCCGCGATGGCGGCATCGGCGTCGTGCTCGTCGGCGAGACGGACCTGGCCGATGACCCGGGCGGTGCTCGGGTTGAACAGGTCGAACCATTCCTGGCCATGGGGGGTGACAAACGTGCCGTTGATGTAGATCTGGTCAATGCGTTGCATGGCGGCTCCAAAGCGTGTTCGGGTGGTGTCGAATACGGTAAGCGACTAGCATTGGCCTGATAAGTGGGATAAATCGGCATGACTTGGTGAGTGATTTGGGATAATGCGCACATCAGGGCTCAGTGAGCTGGAAGCGGTGCTGGCGGTGGCCCGGCACCGCAGTTTTCGCGCGGCGGCCGCCGACCTGGACGTGTCGACCTCGGCATTGAGCCATGCGGTGTCGGCGCTGGAGGAGCGGCTCGGCACCCGCCTGTTCAACCGCACGACCCGCAGCGTGGCCTTGTCCGAGGCCGGGGCGCAGTTCGTCGAGCGCATCTCGCCGGCACTGTCGACCATCCGTCAGGCCATGGAGCAGGCCGGCAGCCATGCCGGTGTGCCCAGCGGGACGTTGCGCATCAACACGTCGGTGGGGGCGGCGAACCAGGCGATGGCGTTGTTCATCGAATACATGCGGCGTTATCCGCAGATGAATGTGGATATCGTCACCGAGAGCAAGCTGATCGATATCGTGGCGCAAGGTTTCGATGCCGGCATTCGCCTGCACGAGAGTGTGCCCCAGGACATGATCGCCGTTCCACTGGGCCTGCCGTTGCGCCTGCTGGTGCTGGGCAGCCCGGACTATCTGGCGCGGCATCCGCTGCCGCAGACACCGACCGATCTGTACCAGCATCGTTGCATTCGTCTGCGCATGCCGAGCGGCCGGATCTACCATTGGGAATTCTCGCGCCACGGCCAGAGCCTGGAGGTGGATGTGCCGGGTGTGCTGACCCTGGATGAGCCGGGCCTGGTCCTGGAGGCCGCGCGGGCCGGGCTGGGACTGGCCTTTATCTCGCAGTGGAACGCGGCGGCCGATGTGGCGGCGGGGACTCTGGTCCCGGTCCTGCAGGACTGGACTCCAGCGCTCGATGGCCTGTCGCTGTACTACCCGGGCCGCCGACACGTGCCGGCGGGGTTGCGGGCGTTGATCGAGCTGATCCGCGAGCGCGGCGGGGCGCTTCTGTAGTTACTGCGGGATTGTGTTGGCTTCTTCGCGGGCAAGCCCGGCTCCTACAGTGATGAGGTGTCCGCCAATGGTGTGTACGACGCTCCCCTGTAGGAGCCGGGCTTGCCCGCGAAGGGGCCCTGGAAATCAATGCGCCTCCCCGGCCTTGACGCCCGCCGGCAGCGCCCGGGTCAGCAGCACCGCGAGCATGCTGATGCCCAGCGCCAGCCCGACGTAATGGAAGGCGTCGTTGTAGGCCATGATCAGCGCCTGCTGGTGGGTGATTTCACTGAGCTTGCCCAGTGCCGCGGCATCGCTGCCCAGCTTCTGCGCCAGCAACGCCAGGCGCTCGGCCACTTGCGGGTTGGCCGGGACGATGGCTTCGCGCAGGTAGTCGAAGTATTCCCGGGTTCGTGCATCCAGCAGGGTGGCGAGCAGGGCGATGCCGATGGCGCCGCCGAGGTTGCGCAGGATGTTGAACAGGCTGGAGGCCGAGCCGGCATCCTGGGGCTGGATGTAGGCGGTGGCGATCAGCGAGATGGTCACCATGATCAGTGGCTGGCCCAGGGCGCGGATGATCTGGATCTGGTTGAACTGCGGGCCGGCGAAGTCCGGGTTGAGTACCCCCGAGGAAAAACTCGCCAGCCCGAACAGGCCGAAACCCGCGGCGCAGAGCATCTTCGGTGACACGAATTTCATCAGTTTGGGCACCAGCGGAATCAGGAACAGCTGCGGTACGCCCATCCACATGATCACCTCGCCGATCTGCAGGGCGTTGTAGTTCTGGATCTGTGCCAGGTACAACGGCAACAGGTAGATCGAGCCGTACAGACCGACCCCCATGCCCAGGCTGGAAATGCTCGACAGGCCGAAGTTGCGATTGCGCAGGATGCGCAGGTTGATCAGCGGGTTGGGCCTTGACAGTTGCAGGATGACGAAGGTGATCAGACTCAGCAGGGCGATGCTGCCCAGGGCCAGGATCAACTCCGATTCCAGCCAGTCCTTGCGATGCCCTTCCTCCAGGAACACCTGCAGGCAGCCCAGGCCGACGCCCAGTGTGACGATCCCGGCGTAGTCGGTGCTCTTGAGCAGTTCCCAGTGCGCGTCCTTCTTCTCCAGACCGTAGAGCAGGCCGGCGATCATGATCAGGCCGGGCGGGATGTTGATGTAGAAGATGTATTCCCAGCCCCAGTTCTCCGTCAGCCAGCCACCCAGGGTCGGGCCGATCGACGGGGCGAAGGTGGCGGTCATGGCAAACATCGCCATGCCCTTGGCGCGGTGGTGTTCCGGCAGCTTGATCAGGGTCAGGGTGAAGGCCAGCGGGATCAGCGCGCCGCCGGTAAAGCCCTGCATGGCACGGAACACGATCATGCTTTCCAGGTTCCAGGCCATCGAGCACAACAGCGACGAGGCGAGGAAGCCCAGCGATACCCAGGTCGCCAGGCGCCGGGCCGAGAGCAGTTGCACCAGCCAGGCGGTGAGCGGGATCATGATGATTTCCGCCACCAGGTAGGAGGTGGAGATCCACGAGCCTTCCTCCAGGGTCGCCGACAGGGCGCCCTGGATGTCCTTGAGCGAGGAGTTGGTGATCTGGATGTCGAGCACCGCCATGAAGGCGCCGAGCATCACGCTCATCACCGCGATCCAGTCGCGCCGGGTCGGTTCGCCGACCGGGCGGATCAGGGCATCACCGGCCATTGCCGTTATCGCGGATATCGACCTTGACGGTGACCGACATGCCCGGACGGATCAGGCCGTGCAGCGGGTTGTCGGCGGCGAACACCAGCTTGACCGGAATGCGCTGCACCACCTTGGTGAAGTTGCCGGTGGCATTGTCCGGCGGCAGCAGGCTGAACTGCGCGCCGGAAGCGGCGAACAGGCTGTCGACCCGGCCCTGGATCGGTGTGTCCTCATAGGCATCGAACCGCAGCGTGGCGTTCTGCCCGGGGTGCATGTGGCCGATCTGGGTTTCCTTGAAGTTGGCCTGGACCCAGATGGCCTGGTCCGGAACGATCGACAGCAGGTAGGCACCGGTCTGCACGTACTGGCCGTTGCGTGCCGCGCGCTGGCCGACCAGGCCGCTGATCGGCGCGCGGATTTCGCTGCGGCTCAGGTTCAGTTCGGCCTGGGCCAGTTCGGTGCGGGCGCTGGCGATCTGGCCGTCGAGACGCTTGAGTTCGGCGGTCAGGGCGTTGACCTGCTGGCGCTGGCTCTGCAGGTCGGCCTGGGCCTTGGCGACCTGGGAGCGAGCGATGTGGTTGTCGGCGGACAGGGTGGTGACCCGCTCCTCGGAAACGTAGCCGGGCTTGCGCAGGGTCTGTGCCCGCGACAGGTCGAGCTGCGAGCGGCCCAGGCTGGCCTGGCTGGCGGCGACCTGGGCATCGGCGGCGGCAATCAGGCTGGCCTGCTGGGTCAGCTTGCTCTGCGCCTGCAGCCGTTCGGCCTCGCGGGTGGCGAGGGTGGCGTTGGCGCGCTCGACCGCCAGCTGGAAGTCGGCCGCTTCGAGCCGGACCAGCAACTGGCCTTGCTCGACAGGCTGGTTGTCGGCCACCAGCACCTGGTCGATGCGTGCCGCGAGCTGGCTGGAAACCCGGGTGATCTCGCCCTGGACGTAGGCGTTGTCGGTGCTTTCATAAAAGCGCCCGCGCCAGAACCACTCGGCGAAGAGACCCAGGGCGATCAGCAGGACGAGCAGCAGGAACACGAACAGGCGGCGTTTGAGTTGGGCGGGCATGGGCAGGCAACGGTCGGAATAATTAGTGAACTTCTCGGTAGATAAATCTGGCACAGCGCCCTTAGTGGGTAAATGCCACCAATTGAGAAACCCCCGGTTTTAGTGGCCTGAGACCCTTTTTCGACCGAAGCTTGGCTTATATGCCCTCTGCCTGCCGCCCATGCTGGAGGCGAGGGCGGTCGGCCTGTTACCATTCGCCCTTTGTTTTATCTCTATTTCGAGACCATCCATGACCACTGTCCGCACTCGCATCGCGCCATCGCCCACTGGCGATCCCCACGTTGGTACCGCCTACATCGCCCTGTTCAACTACTGCTTTGCCAAGCAGCATGGTGGCGAGTTCATCCTGCGGATCGAAGATACCGATCAGTTGCGCTCGACCCGCGAGTCCGAACAGCAGATTTTCGATGCGTTGAACTGGCTGGGCATCACTTGGGCCGAAGGCCCGGACGTCGGTGGCCCGCACGGTCCGTACCGGCAGAGCGAGCGTAGCGAGATCTACAGGAAGTACACCCAGCAACTGGTCGACATGGGCCATGCCTTCCCGTGCTTCTGCACCGCCGAAGAGCTGGACCAGATGCGTGCCGAGCAGATTGCCCGCGGCGAAACCCCACGCTACGACGGTCGTGCGCTGCTGCTGTCGAAAGAGGAGGTGGCCCGTCGCCTGGCCGCCGGCGAACCCCATGTGATCCGCATGAAGGTGCCGACCGAAGGCGTCTGCGTGGTGCCGGACATGCTGCGTGGCGATGTCGAGATCCCGTGGGATCGCATGGACATGCAGGTGCTGATGAAGACCGACGGTTTGCCCACCTACTTCCTGGCCAACGTGGTCGACGACCACCTGATGGGCATCACCCACGTGCTGCGCGGTGAAGAGTGGCTGCCATCGGCACCCAAGCTGATCCTGCTCTACGAGTACTTCGGCTGGGAACAACCGAAGCTGTGCTACATGCCGCTGCTGCGCAACCCGGACAAGAGCAAGCTGTCCAAGCGCAAGAACCCGACCTCGGTGACCTTCTACGAGCGCATGGGCTTCATGCCCGAGGCAATGCTCAACTACCTGGGCCGCATGGGCTGGTCGATGCCGGACGAGCGCGAGAAGTTCTCGCTGCAGGAAATGGTCGACCACTTCGACCTGTCCCGCGTCTCCCTCGGCGGGCCGATCTTCGATATCGAGAAGCTGTCCTGGCTCAACGGCCAGTGGCTGCGCGACCTGCCGGTGGAAGAGTTCGCCCGCCGCGTGCAGAACTGGGCGTTCAACCCCGAGTACCTGATGAAGATCGCGCCGCTGGTGCAGAGCCGCGTCGAGACCTTCAGCCAGGTCGCGCCCCTGGCGAATTTCTTCTTCGCCGGCAGCCTGCCGCTGGATGCCAAGCTGTTCGAGCACAAGAAACTCTCGCCGGAGGATGTGCGCAAGCTGATGCAACTGATCCTGTGGAAACTGGAAAGCCTGCGCCAGTGGGAGAAGGACAGCATCACCGCGACCATCCAGGCGGTGGTCGATGCCCTGGAGCTGAAGCTGCGTGATGCCATGCCGCTGATCTTCGCCTCGATCACTGGGCAGGCGAGTTCGGTGTCGGTGCTCGACGCGATGGAAATCCTCGGCCCGGACCTGACGCGCTTCCGTCTGCGCCAGGCCCTGGAACTGCTGGGTGGCGTGTCGAAGAAGGAAAACAAGGAATGGGAAAAGCTGCTGGGCACTATTGCCTGAATCGGCGCCTGAGCCGGTAGTGGCCACGTCATAGCCGTCTTTGCCGGTTGTGGACGTGGCCGACAACCCCCGGTTTTCCGGGGGATTGCGGTAAGTGATTGTTATCGCGGAAAAAATTTTTGAAAAATGTTCAAAAAAAGTTTGACAGGGGAGTGGGTCGCACTTAATATGCGCCCCGTCCACAAGACAACACGGAAACACAGCGACAACGCTGAGATGAAGTGAAGTCTGGCACTGTGGGGCTATAGCTCAGCTGGGAGAGCGCTTGCATGGCATGCAAGAGGTCAGCGGTTCGATCCCGCTTAGCTCCACCAAATTAGAAGCTTCAGGTTACGCTACACTGATCTGGAGTTTGTACCGCGAATCGGAACCAGCGCCGATAGGGTACACAAGGGTTACGTCCCCTTCGTCTAGTGGCCTAGGACACCGCCCTTTCACGGCGGTAACAGGGGTTCGAGTCCCCTAGGGGACGCCAGTTTCACACAAGTGACATTGCAGCTTGATGTCGCTGCGCCGAGAGGCGAAAAATCCGGGGCTATAGCTCAGCTGGGAGAGCGCTTGCATGGCATGCAAGAGGTCAGCGGTTCGATCCCGCTTAGCTCCACCAATTTACGGTTCAGCACCTGGCCACACCGGTACTGAACTGATGTTGCAGGATACTGCAGGTGCATCGAGTAACCGGGCAGTAAAAGTCGCCACCAAGCCGACTCCTGTAATGCAAGAAGGGTTTGCGTCCCCTTCGTCTAGTGGCCTAGGACACCGCCCTTTCACGGCGGTAACAGGGGTTCGAGTCCCCTAGGGGACGCCACGATTACCCGCTCTGCGGGATTTTTAAGGGTCATTCATCTTTGAATGACCCTTTTGTTTTTTCCGAAATTTTTATTTTCCGCACTGAATTCCTTTTCGCATTTTTCAGTCAGACCAGCGGTCATGCGAAGACCTTGCGAAAAAATATTATGAGAATAATATTTCCGATGTAATATCTGGAGATGGCAATGAACGACAAAAAGGCCCAGACCCGTGAGCGCATCCTGCAGGCTGCCAGTGCCGCGTTGATCCAGCGTGGCCCGGCCGAGCCGAGTGTCAGTGAGGTGATGGCCGCCGCCGGTCTGACCGTGGGTGGCTTCTACGCGCATTTCGAGAGCAAGGACGCCTTGATGCTCGAGGCATTCAAGCAGTTGCTGGCGCAGCGTCGGGCGAAAATGGATGAAGTCGACGACGCGCTGAGCGGCGAAGAACGGCGAGCCCTGTTTGCCGCGTTCTACCTGTCGCGCAAGCATCGCGATGCGGTCGACCATGCCTGCCCGCTGCCGGCGGTGGTGGGAGAGATCGGCAGCCTGCCGGAGTGCTTTCGCGAGGCGCTCAACGAACATGTGGAATTGATGGTCGCGCAACTGGCGGCCAGCCCCGAGGACACCGACAAGGCCCTGGCCGATATCGCCCTGATGATCGGTGGCCTGGCCGTGGCCCGGGCGCTGGGCCCGGGAGAGTTGTCCGACAGATTGCTGCGTGCCGCCAAGTCGGCGGTGCGCTGAAGGTTTCGACCTGGCCTGAGGTAATACCCGATGAACACTTTGCGCTGGATACGTGGCATCAATGGCACCTTGGGACGAGTGGCACCGCGGGTGGCCGCGAGCCGGATGCGTCAGGTTTTCATGACGCCCCGCGAGCGTTCGCCGCGGGATTGGGAGTTGCCGTTGCTGGCGACGGCCGAAAGGATCACCCTGCGTTTCGGTCTTTCCGCGCTGCGCTGGGGGCAAGGCCCCACCGTGCTGCTGATGCATGGCTGGGAAGGGCGACCCACGCAGTTCGCGAGCCTGATCGAGGCGCTGGTGGCCGCCGGTTACACCGCCGTGGCCCTCGACGGCCCGGCTCATGGCCAGTCGCCCGGGCACGAAGCGAATGTGGTGGCGTTTGCCCGCGCGCTGCTCGAGGCCGCCGCCGAGCTGCCGCCGCTCAAGGCGGTGATCGGCCATTCCATGGGCGGTGCCAGCGCGATGCTCGCCACCCAGCTCGGGCTGCGTACCGAGGCGCTGGTCAGCATTGCCGCTCCGGCACGGGTGCTGGGCGTATTGCGGGGCTTCGCCCGGCATGTCGGCTTGCCGCCACGGGCGCGTTCGGCGTTTATCCGGGAAGTCGAACGGGATGTCGGGATGCGTGCCGAGCACCTGGATATCGGGCATTACCAGATGGACATGCCCGGCCTGATCGTGCATGCCGAAGACGATCAACTGGTGGCGGTGGATGAATCGCGACGTATTCACGAAGCCTGGTTCGACAGCCGCCTGTTGCGCCTGGAAAGCGGCGGCCATCAGCGGGTGCTGGCCGATCCGCGGCTGATCGATGGCGTGCTCGCGCTGCTGGCCGGGCGTAGCATGGCGCAGCGCCAGTCGGCCTGATCCGTTACACTGGCCCGGTCTTTGAATCGACCGGGAGCGGTACATGAGCTGGGATCTGGCGACACCCTTCATCCTCGACCTGCAGGTGGCCGCCGAGGACATCGACGGCCTCGGGCACGCCAACAACGCGGTGTACGTCACCTGGCTGGAGCGCTGTGCCTGGCGGCATTCCCAGCGCCTGGGGCTGGACCTGAGCGAGTACCGTCGACTGGACCGGGCGATGGCCGTGGTGCGTCATGAAATCGACTACCTGGCTGCCGCCTACGAAGGTGATGAACTGCAATTGGCGACCTGGATCGTCGATTGGGACCAGCGCCTGAAAATGACCCGACGCTTCCAGCTGGTACGCCCCAGCGACAACCTGACCCTGTTGCGTGCGCAGACCACCTTCGTCTGCATCGAGCTGTCCAGCGGCAAGCCCAAGCGCATGCCTGAGGAGTTTCTCCAGGGATACGGGCCGGCGCTGCAGTCGGCCTGAGGGTGTACCGGTTTGCTGCGGAACCCCGTAAACTGCCGCGCCTTTCGATATCCGCCTTTTTCAATGAGAGTCACCCATGCAAATTGCCCTGGCGCCCATGGAGGGGTTGGTCGATAACATCCTGCGCGATGTCCTGACTCGCGTCGGCGGCATCGACTGGTGCGTCACGGAGTTCATCCGTATCAACGATTCGCTGCTGACGCCGGCCTATTACCACAAGTTCGCCCCCGAACTGCTCACCGGCGCCCGCACCGCCGCCGGCGTGCCGCTGCGCGTGCAACTGCTCGGTTCCGATCCGGTGTGCCTGGCCGAGAACGCGGCGCTGGCCTGCGAGCTGGGCTCGCAGGTGATCGACCTGAACTTCGGTTGCCCGGCCAAGACCGTGAACAAGTCCCGGGGCGGGGCGGTGCTGCTCAAGGAGCCGGAACTGCTCAACAGCATCGTCGAGCATGTGCGCCGGGCGGTACCGGCGCACATTCCGGTGACGGCGAAGATGCGCCTGGGTTTCGACAGCCCGGATGGCGCGCTGGTCTGTGGTACGGCCCTGGCCGAAGGCGGTGCCGCGCAGATCGTCGTGCATGCGCGCACCAAGGTCGATGGCTACAAGCCGCCGGCCCATTGGGAGTGGGTGGCGCGGGTGCAGGATGTGGTCAAGGTGCCGGTGTTCGCCAACGGTGACATCTGGTCGCTGGAAGACTGGCGGCGCTGTCGCGAGGTCAGTGGCGCCAAGGATTTCATGCTCGGTCGCGGCCTGGTGTCGCGCCCGGACCTGGCCCGGCAGATCGCGGCCGAGAGCGCCGGTGAAGAAGTGGTCGAGATGAGCTGGGGCGAATTGTTGCCGCTGCTCCAGGACTTCTGGCTGCAGGCCCGGGCACAGCTCACGCCGCGCCAGGCGCCGGGGCGCCTGAAGCAGTGGCTGGCGATGTTGACGCGCAACTACCCGGAGGCGGTCGAGCTGTTCAGCCATGTGCGCCGCGAGACCGACTGCGACACGGTCAGCCGTCTGCTGCAGGTGCCGCTGTCCGAAGCGGCCTGACGCGGGCGCCAGAAAAATTTTTCGACAATCTCTTGAAATGCGTTTGGGCGTTCCTATCTAAGGGGTACGCGATGCCGAATTCGGGTCGCGAATCAAACCACTCGCTGAATTTCAGGAGATTGACATGACTACCGCATTTTCCCTGGCTCCACTGTTCCGTTCCTCCGTTGGCTTCGACCGTTTCAACGATCTGTTCGAAACCGCGCTGCGCAACGAGCCGGGCAGCAGCTACCCTCCTTACAACGTTGAAAAACACGGCGAAGACCAGTACCGCATCGTCGTCGCGGCCGCCGGTTTCCAGGAAGAAGACCTGGAGTTGCAAGTCGAGAAGGGCGTATTGACCGTCAGTGGCGGCAAGCGCGAAGCCAAGGCTGAACACGTCAGCTACCTGCACCAGGGCATCGCCCAGCGTGCATTCAAGTTGTCCTTCCGCCTGGCCGACCATATCGAGGTCAAGGCTGCCGGCCTGAGCAACGGTCTGTTGAACATCGACCTGCTGCGGGTCGTACCGGAAGAGGCGAAAGCCAAGCGCATCCCGATCGGTGGGACGCAGCAACCGGCCCTGCAGCACTAAGCCCGAGCCTGCAGGACAGAGCCCCGCTTCGGCGGGGCTTTTTGTTGGCGGCCCGGCCGTCTCCCGCAAGGGGGCTGCGGGGTTCACAAAAGTCTTTTGAAGTCTTCCAGCGGCAACGGCCGGCTGTGCAGGTAACCCTGGTACAGATGGCAGCCCAGGCCTTCGAGGAACATCAGCTGTTCCGGCAGCTCCACCCCTTCGGCAATCACCATCAGCCCCAGGCTGCGGGCCATGGCGACGATCGCGCGGATGATCTCCGCATCGTTGGGGTCGTGGGTGGCGTCACGCACGAACGACTGGTCGATCTTCAGCGCATCCACCGGCAGGCGTTTGAGGTAGGTCAGCGACGAATAGCCGGTGCCGAAGTCATCCATGGCGAAACTGACGCCGAGCTTGTTCAGGCGGCGCATCTTGTTGATGGTGTCCTCCATGTTCTGGATCACGATGCCTTCGGTGATTTCCAGCTTGAGCATCGAGGACGGCACGTTGTGCTGCAGCAGGCAGCGCTCCACCCGTTCGACGAAATCGGCCTGGCGGAACTGCCGCGGGCTGATGTTCACGCACAGGCTGAAGGAGTGGGCGATCAACCCTTCGCGCAACAGCACGCCAAAGGCCTCGCAGGCGTGGTCGAGAATCCAGGTGCCGACTTCGAGGATCAGCCCGCTGTCCTCCAGGACCTTGATGAATTCGGTGGGCGATTGTGCGCCGAGTTCCGGGTGGTGCCAGCGCACCAGCGCCTCGGCACCGACGATGCTGTTGTCGCGGGCGTCCACCTGGGGTTGGAAGTGCACGCTGAACTCGCCCCGGGAAAGCGCCTGGCGCAAGTCGTTCTCCATGCGCAGGCGTTCGCTGGCGGCCTTCTGCATGGTGCTGTGGAACATCTGGGTGATGTTGCGGCCGGAGTCCTTGGCCCGGTACAGCGCGATATCCGCGCGCTTGAGCAGGTCGGCGGGGGTCGAGCCATGGTCCGGGATCAGTGCCACGCCGATGCTCGGGGTCACCTGCAGGCGCTGGCCGTCGAGGAACATCGGTTCGGCCAGCAGCTCGCGGATGGTGTCCGCCAGGTCGCGAACCTTTTGCGTCACTTCACTGCGTGAGCCTTCCAGGCCGCTGAGCAGCACCACGAATTCGTCACCGCCGAGCCGCGCCACGGTGTCTTCGATGCGCACGCTGGCCTCCAGGCGGGCGGTGACCACCTTGAGCACGGTATCGCCCACCGGGTGGCCGAGTGAATCGTTGATGTGCTTGAAGTGGTCGAGGTCGAGAAACAGCAGGGCGCCGCGCAGGTTGTGGCGCTTGAGCAGGGCGATCTGCTGGCTCAGGCGGTCGGTCAGCATGGCCCGGTTGGGCAGGTTGGTCAGCGGGTCGTGGTAGGCCAGGTGACGGATCTGTGCCTGGGCGTTCTTCAGTTGGCTGATGTCCCGGGCGGTCAGCAGCAGGCAGGCGGTTTCGTTGAGGGTGATCGGTTCGATCGAGATCTCCACCGTCAGCACGTCGCCGCGCTTGTTGCGCCCGAGCATGTCGCGATGGGGAACGTGGCCGCGTTCCTTGAGCTCCTCCAGGAGTGAGGTGCGCTCCTTGTGGTCGGCCCAGATGCCGAGTTCATACACGGTGCGGCCGATGACCTCGGCGTTGGAATAGCCGGTCAGCCGGCAGAAGCCATCGTTGACCTCCAGATAGCGGCCGCTCTGGCGTTCGATGATGGTGATGGCGTCGGGGCTGGAGTGGAAGGCCTTGGCGAATTTCTCCTCGCTGGCCTTGAGTGCGGCTTCGGCCCGTTGCTGCTGGGTGATGTCGCGCAGGGTGGTGACGATGCAGGGACGCTGCTCGACCTCGATCTGCCGGCTGCTGATCACGCAGGTCAGGGCCTGGCCGCTCTTGTGGTGCACGACCACCGCGACATTGTTCAGCGCCTGGTCGCGGATCACCTGCTGGATGCGTTGCAGGCGCTTGGCCGAGTCTTCCCAGAGGCCGATCTGGTCGGCGCTGCGGTGGCGGATCTCGTCCAGGCTCCAGCCGAAGGTCTGGGTGAAGGCCGGGTTGATCTCGATGAACTGGCCGGTGTCCTGCAGGGTCACGCAGATCGGGTCGGGGCTGGCCTGGAACAGGCTGGCGAACTTTTCTTCCGAAGCCTGCAGGCGCTGCTCGCGCTCTACCTGCTCGGTGATGTCGAGCAGGGTTCCGGCCATGCGCAGCGGTTTGCCTTCGCTGTCGCGGTAAAGCCTGGCGCGGCTTTCCAGGTAGCGCGAGGTGCCATTGTCCAGTTGCACCCGGTAGGTGACCTGATAGCTGCCCGCCGGGCCTTCGCGCAGGCTGCGATAGGCATCGCGCATGTTTTCGCGCTCTTCGGGAGGGACTCCGTCAAAAAAGGCATCGAAGGACTCATGGAAGGGGTGTGGTTCCAGGCCGTGCAATTGCGCCGCGCGCGCCGAGCCGTAGAGCATGCCGCTGGGGATGTGCCAGTCCCAGGTGCCCAGTTGGGCCGAGTCCAGGGCCAGGTCGAGGCGTTCCTGGCTGTCCTTGAGGGCCTGGGCGGCGTTGTTGCGCTCGGTGGTATCGAGAAAGGTGCTGAGCAGGTAGGCCTGGCCCTCCAGTTCGACCCGCTGCGCGCTGAGAATGCCGTCGTGGATCTGGCCGTTGCTGGCGCGGAACTGAACCTCCTGGCTGACCGGGTCGGTTCTGCCGCGCAAGGACCTGACCAGCCTTGCCCGTTCTTCCGGGTGCACCCACAGACCCAGTTCCAGGGTGGTCATGCCGATCACCTGTAGCGCCGGCCAGCCGAACAGGCTTTCGAAATACTGGTTGGCCTCGCTGATCAGGCCGTCTTCCTCGCGGGTCAGCAGCACCATGTTGGGGCTCAGGTGAAACAGGGTGGCAAAGCGTTTTTCCGAGCTGCTGAGGGCCTGCTCGCGCTGGCGCTGCTGGGTGACCTCGCGGATCACCCCGATCATCCGCTGCTTGCCGTTCTTGTCCGGCAGCAGGCTGCCGCTGATTTCCAGCCAGTGCAGGCTGCCGTCCGGCCAGCGGATGCGGTGGTGCATGGCCTGTTCCACCGGCTCGCCGGCGAGTACCGCATGAAAGGCGCGCAGCGTGCGGGCGCGGTCCTCGGGCGGCAGCAGGTCGAGATAGTCGATATCCTTGGGCAACGGCTGGTGCGGGTCGAAGCCGAACAGTGCCTGGGTGCCGCGGGACCAACTGACCTGGCCGTTCTCGATGTCCCAGGACCAGGCTCCCAGGCGCGCACCGTTGAGGGCGGCCAGCAACTGCGGGGCGCTTTCCCAGCTCTTTTCCGACTCGTGAGGGTCGAGGGCATGGATGCGCGGCAAGGGCGGAATACGGCTAGCGTTCTTGGGCATCAACGGCAGTCCTTGGGTGAAAGGCACGTTATTGCTGCAAGAGGCCTGGGCTGAGACGAGCCGGCTTATGCCGTAAGGGTCGGCAAATCCGTCTGCGCATCCAATAAAGCCATAAAGGCCCGTGCGGCATTCGACAGCGTCCGTTCGGTATGCAGGATATAGCCTAGCTGGCGACTGAGCTGTATGCCCGGTAAAGGTATGCGCGCGACCTGGTCGTCGAGCATGGTGCGTGGCAGCACGCTCCAGGCCAGGCCGATGGACACCATCATCTTGATGGTTTCCAGGTAGTTGGTGCTCATGGCGATGTTCGGCGTCAGGCTCTGGGCCTCGAACAGGCGCTGGACGATGTGGTGGGTGAAGGTGTTGCCGCCGGGGAAGACCGCCGGTCGGTGGGCGATGTCCCGCAGGCTGACCTGGTCGTTGCTGGCCAACGGGTGCTCGGGGGCGACGACGAAATCCAGCGGGTCGTCCCACACCGGCACGGCACGGACCAGGTGATGGGGCTCCGGCGCCAGGGTGATGACCGCCAGTTCGGCGCGGCCGTGGAGAATTTCCTCGTAGGCGACTTCCGAATCGAGGAACTGAATGTCCAGCGCCACCTTGGGGTACTGCCGGGTGTAGGCCCGCAGCAGCGGAGGTAGGCGGTGCAGGCCGATGTGATGGCTGGTGGCCAGCGTCAGGCGGCCGCTGACTTCGCCGGTGAGGTTGGTCAGGGCCCGGCGGGTGTCGTCGAGCACGTTGAGAATCTGGTAGGCGCGGGGCAGCAGGGCGCGACCGGCCTCCGTCAGGCCGACCTCACGGCCCAGCCGGTCGAACAGGCGCACGTTGAGTTGCTGCTCCAGGCCGGCGATCCGTTTGCTGATGGCTGGCTGGGTCAGGTGCAGGCGTTCGCCGGCCCCGGAGAAGCTGCCGGTCTCGGCGATGGCGATAAAGGCGTTGAGGTTGGCCAGGTCCATGATCGGTATTCCAGATGGCTATCCAAAGCATAAAAATTATGAATTTGAGTTATTCACTCTAACCTCATAGCATCGACCTCACAAGCCAAAGGGTTATTGAGAACAGTCATCAATAAGCCCGGGGCATAGAAACAAGCTGATGAGGAAACGTCTGATGGCCGGCAAAACGCTTTACGACAAGCTTTGGGAATCCCATGAAGTGAAACGGCGCGATGATGGGTCGTCGCTGATCTACATCGACCGTCACATCATCCACGAAGTGACCTCGCCCCAAGCGTTCGAAGGCCTCAAGCTGGCCGGGCGCAAGCCATGGCGGGTCGATTCGATCGTCGCCACGCCGGACCACAACGTGCCGACCACCCCCGAGCGCAAGGGCGGCATCGAGGCGATCGCCGACCAGGTGTCGCGTATCCAGGTGCAGACCCTCGACGACTACTGCGACGAGTTCGGCATCACCGAATTCAAGATGAACGACGTGCGCCAGGGCATCGTCCACGTGATCGGCCCGGAGCAAGGCGCGACCCTGCCGGGCATGACCGTGGTCTGCGGTGACTCGCATACCTCGACCCACGGCGCCTTCGGGGCCCTGGCCCACGGTATCGGCACCTCCGAGGTCGAGCACGTATTCGCCACCCAGTGCCTGGTCGCGAAGAAGATGAAGAACATGCTGGTCCGCGTCGAGGGGCAGTTGCCGGTCGGCGTGACCGCCAAGGACATCGTGCTGGCCGTCATCGGCAAGATCGGCACCGCTGGCGGTAACGGCCATGCCATCGAGTTCGCCGGCAGCGCCATCCGCGACCTGTCCATCGAAGGCCGCATGACCATCTGCAACATGTCCATCGAGGCCGGTGCCCGCGTGGGCCTGGTGGCGGCCGACGAAAAGACCGTCGCCTACGTCAAGGACCGTCCGTTCGCTCCGAAAGGCGCGGAGTGGGAGCGTGCCGTCGAGGCCTGGAAGGACCTGGTGTCCGATGCCGATGCGGTGTTCGACACCGTGGTCGAGCTCGATGCCGCCCAGATCAAGCCGCAGGTCAGCTGGGGCACCTCGCCGGAAATGGTGCTCGCCGTCGACCAGAACGTACCGGACCCGGCCCAGGAGCCGGACCTGGTCAAGCGCGGTTCCATCGAGCGCGCGCTCAAGTACATGGGCCTGACCGCCAACCAGGCGATCACCGACATCCAGCTGGACCGGGTATTCATCGGTTCCTGCACCAACTCGCGGATCGAGGACCTGCGGGCGGCGGCGGCGATCGCCAAGGGCCGCAAGGTGGCCTCGACCATCAAGCAGGCGCTGGTGGTGCCGGGCTCCGGCCTGGTCAAGGCCCAGGCCGAAGCGGAAGGCCTGGACAAGATTTTCCTCGAAGCCGGTTTCGAGTGGCGTGAACCGGGCTGCTCGATGTGCCTGGCGATGAACCCGGACCGCCTGGAAAGCGGCGAGCACTGCGCCTCGACGTCCAACCGCAACTTCGAAGGGCGCCAGGGTGCCGGTGGGCGTACCCACCTGGTCAGCCCGGCCATGGCCGCGGCGGCTGCCATCAATGGCCGTTTCATCGACGTTCGCGAATTGATCTGAGGAAAACCACATGAAAGCCTTTACCCAGCACACCGGTCTCGTCGCGCCGTTGGACCGTGCCAACGTCGATACCGATCAGATCATTCCCAAGCAGTTCCTCAAGTCGATCAAGCGCACCGGCTTCGGTCCCAACCTGTTCGACGAGTGGCGCTACCTGGACGTCGGTCATGCCTACCAGGACAACTCCAAGCGTCCGCTGAACAAGGACTTCGTGCTCAACGCCGAGCGCTACCAGGGTGCCAGTGTGCTGCTGGCCCGTGAGAACTTCGGTTGCGGCTCCAGCCGCGAGCACGCGCCGTGGGCCCTGGACGAGTACGGTTTCCGCAGCATCATCGCGCCGAGCTATGCCGACATCTTCTTCAACAACAGCTTCAAGAACGGCCTGTTGCCGATCATTCTCAGCGACAGCGAAGTCGACGAACTGTTCCAGCAGGTCGAGGCCACCCCGGGTTACCAACTGACCGTCGATCTCGCGGCCCAGACCGTGACCCGTCCGGATGGCAAGGTTTATCACTTCGAAGTCGATGCGTTCCGCAAGCATTGCCTGCTCAACGGCCTGGATGACATCGGCCTGACCCTGCAGGACGGCGATGCGATCGCGGCGTTCGAGGCCAGGCATCGTGCCAGCCAGCCTTGGCTGTTTCGCGACGCCTGATCCGATGTAGGCGGGGTGGGCCTCTTCGCGGGCAAGCCCGGCTCCTACAGAGTTGTGCCGAATATACGCACCCAACCTGTAGGAGCCGGGCTTGCCCGCGAAGAGGCCCTCAAACCCCTGTAACGCCCTGGCAACCCGACAGAAGGACCACCCCATGACCAGCAATGCCCACAGCCAAGTGGTACAAATGCAGTTCGGCGAGCAGGCCGCCGCCTACCTGAGCAGCGCCGTGCACGCCCAGGGCGCCGAGTTCGCGCTGCTCCAGGCCGAACTGGCCGGGCGCGCCGACGCGCGGGTGCTGGACCTGGGCTGCGGCGCCGGCCATGTGAGCTTCCACGTTGCGCCGCTGGTGGCCAAGGTGGCGGCCTATGACCTTTCGCAGCAGATGCTCGACGTGGTCGCCGCGGCCGCCACGGAGCGTGGCCTGGACAACATCGTGACGGTGCGCGGCGCGGCCGAGAGCCTGCCGTTCGCCGATGGCGAATTCGATTTCGTCTTCAGCCGCTACTCGGCGCATCACTGGAGCGATCTCGGCCTGGCCCTGCGGGAAGTGCGGCGGGTTTTGAAACCCGGTGGCGTCGCAGCCTTTATTGACGTCATGTCGCCTGGCAGCCCGTTGTTCGACACCTACCTGCAGGCCGTCGAGGTGCTGCGCGACACCAGCCACGTGCGCGATTATTCGGCCGCCGAGTGGGCGCGCCAGGTCAGCGAGGCGGGTCTGCACGTGCGCAGCACCAGCCGCCAGCGCTTGCGTCTGGAGTACACCTCCTGGGTCGAGCGCATGCGCACCCCGGCAGCGTTGCGGGTGGCGATTCGCGAGCTGCAGCAGGCGATGGGCGCCGAAGTGCGGGAATATTTTGAGATTGAGGCCGATGGTTCGTTCAGTACAGATGTACTGGTGCTGTGGGCCGAGCGATAGACTTTTTTCCAGGTCGCCCGGTATCACCGGTGCGCCGACAGATGACATGAGGAAAGCATGAGCAAGCAGATTCTGATTCTCCCAGGCGACGGTATTGGTCCGGAAATCATGGCCGAAGCGGTCAAGGTGCTCGAACTGGCCAACGAGAAGTACGACCTGGGCTTCGAACTGAGTCACGACGTGATCGGTGGCGCGGCCATCGACAAGCACGGCGTGCCCCTGGCCGACGAGACCCTGGAACGTGCCCGCGCTGCCGATGCGGTGCTGCTGGGCGCCGTTGGCGGGCCGAAGTGGGACAAGATCGAGCGGGACATCCGCCCGGAGCGCGGCCTGCTGAAGATCCGTGCGCAACTGGGCCTGTTCGGCAACCTGCGTCCGGCGATCCTCTACCCGCAACTGGCCGATGCCTCGAGCCTCAAGCGCGAAATCGTCGCCGGCCTGGATATCCTGATCGTGCGCGAACTGACCGGCGGCATCTACTTCGGCGCACCGCGTGGTACCCGCGAGCTGGAGAATGGCGAGCGCCAGTCCTACGACACCCTGCCGTACAGCGAAAGCGAAATCCGCCGTATCGCCCGGGTCGGCTTCGACATGGCCCGCGTGCGTGGCAAGAAGCTCTGCTCGGTGGACAAGGCCAACGTCCTGGCATCCAGCCAGCTGTGGCGTGAAGTGGTCGAGGAGGTCGCCAAGGACTACCCGGATGTCGAACTGAGCCACATGTACGTCGACAACGCGGCGATGCAACTGGTGCGTGCGCCGAAGCAGTTCGACGTGATCGTCACCGACAACATGTTCGGCGACATCCTCTCCGACGAGGCGTCGATGCTCACCGGTTCGATCGGCATGCTGCCGTCGGCGTCCCTGGATGCCAACAACAAGGGCATGTACGAGCCTTGCCACGGTTCGGCTCCGGACATCGCCGGGCAAGGCATTGCCAACCCGCTGGCAACCATCCTGTCGGTATCGATGATGCTGCGCTACAGCTTCAACCTGCACGAAGCGGCCGCCGCCATCGAGCAGGCGGTAAGCCTGGTGCTGGACCGCGGCTTGCGCACCGGCGATATCTGGTCCGAGGGTTGTACCCGGGTCGGAACGCAGGAAATGGGTAACGCAGTAGCCGAGGCGCTGCGGAATCTGTAATCTCTCGGGCCCACCGCCTCTTTCATCCCCGGAAGCGGTGACCCACTTTTGTAAAAGGTGTAGTTGCGATGAAACGTGTAGGTCTGATCGGTTGGCGCGGTATGGTCGGTTCCGTGCTCATGCAGCGGATGCTGGAAGAGCGGGACTTCGATCTTATTGAGCCGGTGTTCTTCACCACTTCCAATGTCGGTGGCCAGGGCCCTGCCGTGGGCAAGGATATTGCTCCGCTGAAGGACGCCTACAGCATTGAAGAGCTGAAAACCCTCGACGTGATTCTGACCTGCCAGGGTGGCGACTACACCAGCGAGGTCTTCCCCAAGCTGCGCGAAGCCGGCTGGCAGGGCTACTGGATCGATGCCGCGTCCAGCCTGCGGATGCAGGATGACGCGGTGATCGTCCTCGACCCGGTCAACCGCAAGGTCATCGACCAGCAACTGGATACCGGTACCCGCAACTTCATCGGCGGCAACTGCACCGTCAGCCTGATGCTGATGGGCCTGGGCGGTCTGTTCGAGGCTGGCCTGGTGGAGTGGATGAGCGCCATGACCTATCAGGCCGCTTCCGGTGCCGGTGCGCAGAACATGCGTGAGCTGATCCGCCAGATGGGCGCGACCCACGCGGCGGTCGCCGATGACCTGGCCAACCCGGCCAGCGCCATCCTCGACATCGACCGCAAGGTCGCCGAGACCATGCGCAGCGATGCCTATCCGACCGAGAACTTCGGTGTGCCGCTGGCCGGCAGCCTGATTCCGTGGATCGACAAGGAACTGCCGAACGGCCAGAGCCGCGAAGAGTGGAAGGCCCAGGCCGAGACCAACAAGATCCTCGGTCGCTTCAAGAACCCGATCCCGGTGGACGGCATCTGCGTGCGCATCGGCGCCATGCGTTGCCACAGTCAGGCGCTGACCATCAAGCTGAACAAGGATGTGCCGATGGCCGACATCGAAGGCCTGATCAGCCAGCACAACCCCTGGGTCAAGCTGGTGCCGAACCAGCGCGAGATCAGCATGCAGGAGCTGAGCCCGACCAAGGTCACCGGTACCCTGAACATCCCGGTGGGCCGTCTGCGCAAGCTTAACATGGGCTCGCAGTTCCTCGGCGCGTTCACCGTCGGCGACCAGCTGCTGTGGGGCGCTGCCGAACCGCTGCGCCGCATGCTGCGGATCCTGCTGGAGCGTTGATTCGCTGAAGGCTCGAAGACAGCCCGCGACTCGCAAGAGTCGCGGGCTTTTTGTTTCCTGTGGTGCGCTCACGGTGGCGTGGTCCCTGTGGGAGCGGGCGTGCCCGCGAAGCTTCCGGTCTTTCAGGGGCGTATTCGCGGGCAAGCCCACTCCTGCCGAGGTACCGGCAAATTGCCTGACCGCGCGGTCACGGGTAAAGTGCGCACCCCCCGTTTTGCCTGAGGAGAATCCCATGAGCCAGTCCCTTGATATTGCCGTGATCGGTGCCACCGGCACGGTCGGCGAAACCCTGGTGCAGATCCTCGAAGAGCGGGATTTTCCCGTGGCCAACCTGCATCTGTTGGCCAGCAGCGAGTCGGCCGGGCAATCGGTGCCATTCCGGGGCAAGAACGTGCGTGTTCGCGAAGTCGATGAGTTCGACTTCGCCAAGGCCCGGCTGGTGTTTTTTGCCGCGGGGCCGGCGGTCACCCTCAGTTTTGCGCCACGGGCGACGGCGGCTGGCTGCACGGTGATCGACCTGTCGGGCGCCTTGCCGGCGCCGCAGGTGGTGCCGGAAGCCAATGCCGAGGTGCTGTCGGGCCTGGCTAGGCCGCTGCAGGTCGGCAGCCCGAGCGCTTCGGCCACCGCGCTGGCCGTGGCCCTGGCACCGCTCAAGGGTTTGCTGGACATCCGCCAGGTGAGCCTGACCGCCTGCCTGGCAATGTCCACCCAGGGGCGTGAAGCGGTCAGCGAGCTGGCCCGGCAGACCACCGAACTACTGAACATGCGCCCGCTGGAACCCCGGGTTTTCGACCGTCAGGTGGCCTTCAACCTGCTGGCCCAGGTCGGCAAGCCGGATGCCCGGGGCCATGTTCCCCTGGAAAAACGCCTGGTCAACGAGTTGCGCGAACTGCTGCAAGCACCTTTACTAAAAATTTCAGTCACTTGCGTTCAAGCCCCGGTATTTTTTGGCGATAGCTATAGTGTGTCCCTGCAGGCCGCTGCCGACGTCGATCTGCAAGCGGTGAACGTGGCGCTCGAGGCCGCCGAGGGTATCGAACTGGTCGATGGCGACGATTATCCGACCGCGGTCGGTGACGCCGTGGGCCAGGATGTGGTCTATGTCGGGCGGGTTCGTCATGGCGTGGATGATCCGGCACAGCTCAACTTGTGGCTGACCACGGACAACGTGCGCAAGGGCGCCGCGCTGAACGCCGTGCAACTGGCCGAGCTGTTGATAAAAGACCCGCTGTAAAAGATACTTGGCGACAATTTGCAGAATGATTCTGGCCTGACGCTATGCTCAGGTTGGTTGCTGAAGGTGAGCTGCCCCACGGGCACTTGCAGGGGCATCGGCGACAACAGGGTGATGCGCTCGTATTTCCACGGCCGCACACCATGCCGCAAGGCAGCTACACCACCTTCTCGCTGGCCGAGGAACGCACAAACAAAGGAAGAGGCTGATGGTTCAAGTTCGCAAACTGGTGTTAGCAATAGCGGCCGCTTCGGCGCTGTCTTCCGGTATGGCGCATGCCCTCGGGCTTGGGGAGATGACCCTCAAGTCGACCCTGAACCAGCCGCTGCTGGTGGAAATCGAATTGCAGGATGTCGGTGGCCTCAGCGCCTCCGATATCGTGCCCAGCCTGGCTTCTCCCCAGGCGTTCAGCGATGCCGGCGTCAACCGCCAGGATTTCCTGAATGACCTGACCTTCACGCCCGTCGTCAATCCCAACGGTCGCAGCGTGGTTCGAGTGACCTCCAGCAAGCCGCTGTCCGAGGCCTACGTACGCTTCCTGGTCCAGGTGCAGTGGCCCCAGGGCCGGCTGATGCGTGACTACAGCGTGTTGCTCGATCCATCCAGATACGCACCGGCAGGCGAGGCCGCCAAGCCGGCTGTCGCGCCGAACGCGCCGGTCACCGCACCGACCCGGGCCAAGCAGTACACCACCGGGGCCAAGGATACCCTCTGGGAAATCGCTGCCAGGGAGCGTAATGGCGCTTCCGTGCAGCAGACCATGCTGGCGATCCAGGCGTTGAATCCGGGGGCCTTCGTCGATGGCAACATCAACCGGCTCAAGACCGGCCAGGTGCTGCGTCTGCCGGATACCGTACAAAGCACTGCGCTGCCGCAGTCCAAGGCGATCGCCGAGGTGGCCGCGCAGAACGCCGCCTGGCGCCAGGGGCGTCGTGCCGGCCATGCCGCTGGCAAGCAGCAGCTCGACGCCACCCGGCACAAGGGTGGGGAGGGCGCGCCTGTCGCGGGCGAGCGCAAGGACAAGCTGAGCCTGGTTTCCGCCGAGAACGGCAAGAAGGGCGGCAAGGGTGCGGCCGGCGATAGCAAGGCCCTGAGCAACAAGCTGGCGGTGACCCAGGAGAGCCTCGACGCGACCCGTCGCGACAACGCCGAACTGAAAAGCCGTATGGAAGACCTGCAGAGCCAGCTGGACAAGCTGCAGCGCCTCATCGATCTGAAGAACGACCAGTTGGCCAAGCTGCAGGCCGAAGGGGCGGCCGCCGCTGCCGCTCCGGCACCTGCGCCGACCCAGCCGGCGGTCTCGGCCGAACTGGTGGCCAAGCCTGAGCCCGCTCCGGTCGTAGCCACCCCTGCACCGGCTCCCGCCGAGGCGGCCAAGCCGGTCGAGCCAGCGGTCCAGCCGGCACCGAGCGAGGAGCGCAAGCTCGACGACCTGCTGTCCAGCCCGATCCTGATGGGACTGATTGCCGGTTCCGTGGTGCTGGTGGCGCTGCTGCTCCTGCTGTTGCTGGTTCGTCGTCGAAAGGCCCAGCAGGAAGCCGAGAAGCATCAGCGCATGGCCAAGGCGTTGTCGGAAGAGACCGATTTCGCGGCCGACCTGGACATGCCGGAAAGCAGCTTCGAGGGCCTGGAGGTACCCGCGCCCAATGTAAAGTTGGCGCCGGCCCCGGCGCCGGCTCCCGTCGCTGAACGTCCGACCGATGTCCTGGGTCAGGCTGAGCTGCACATCGAACGCGGTCATCTGAACCAGGCCGCCGATCTGCTGGAGGAGGCGGTCAAGTTCGAGCCGCAGCGCAGCGATCTGCGCCTGAAGCTGATGGAAGTCTACGGTCGCCAGGGTGACCGCGATGCCTTCGTGCGCCAGGAGCGGCAACTGCCGGCCAATGGCGATAACCAGGCTCGGGTCGAACAGCTCAAGAGCCGTTTCCCTGCCATGGTGGCCGTGGCCGCCGCTGCTGCGGCAGGCCTGGGTGCAGCCGCTGCCGCCGCCGAACTGGACGAGCAGTTCGTCCAGGAACTGCTGCAGGATGACGAGCCGGCCCCGGTCGCTGCGCCGGAGCCTGTGGTTGCCGCGGCGCCCGAGCCGGTTGTGGATGAATTCGACAACGACTTCGACCTCAGCCTGGATGACCTGGAGGCCGTCTCTCCGTCGGTGGCGCCAGTCGCCGCTCCGACTGTCGAGGAAAGCCTGGATGACCTGCAGCTCGACGACGATCTGAGCTTCGAGTCGGTACTGGCGCAGCAGACCGAAGCCAAGGATGATCTGAGCGGTCTGGACGATCTCTCCGACTTCGACCTGGATCTGGGCGGTGACGAACCGGTGGCTGCGGCCCAGGCCGATGACGACTTCCTGCTCGGGCTGGCCGATGATCCCAAGGCACCGGAGGGTGAGGTGCCGACCCTCGACGCGCTGGATGATCTGGGGCTGCCGGCGGACTTCGATCTTTCGCTGGCCGATGACCTGGCGACTGACGACCTGGCGGCGGATGATCTGCTGGCTGACGAGTTGTTGGCCGACACCGGGCCGAACGCTTTCACCGACGAGCTCGACGATGTCAACGCCGAGCTGGATCGCCTGTCCCAGAGCCTGGAGCAGCCGCCGCTGGCGACGCCGAGCTTTACCGAGCAGGACGCCGCCCTGGGGGATGATGAGCCGGAGTTCGATTTCCTGGCCGGAACCGACGAGGCGGCGACCAAGCTCGATCTGGCCCAGGCCTACATCGACATGGATGACAAGGATGGCGCCCGCGATATTCTGGCCGAGGTCATCAGCGAAGGCAGCGATGCGCAGAAGAGCGAAGCCAGGGAGATGCTCAAGCGCCTGGCTTGAGTCGATCCGATAGCGGTAAAAACAGCGGCAGCCCACGGGCTGCCGTTGTCGTTATGGGCGCGCGCCTTATAATGCACGCCTTTGCGTTAATCATCAGGCTGCAAGTTCTTGGCAAATATAGATAACCCGGCTGCCGAAATGGCGGCCGAAGGCTTTTTCCGCATCGCCCTGGGCGTGGAATACAAAGGCTCGCGCTACCGTGGCTGGCAGCGCCAGGCCTCGGGCGTGCTGTCGGTCCAGGAAACCCTGGAGGATGCGCTGTCGAAGGTGGCGGACTCGCCGGTCTCGCTGATGTGCGCCGGGCGCACCGACGCCGGTGTGCATGCGTGCGGGCAGGTGGTGCATTTCGATACCCGCGCCGAGCGTTCGATGAAGGCCTGGACCATGGGCGCCAATATCAATCTGCCCCATGACATCAGTGTCACCTGGGCCAAGGTCATGCCGGCGCATTTCCATGCCCGCTTCAAGGCCATCGCCCGGCGCTACCGCTACGTGATCTACAACGACCAGATCCGTCCGGCGCACCTCAACGAGGAAATCACCTGGAACCATCGGCCGCTGGATGAGCAGCGCATGGCCGAGGCCGCACGCTACCTGGTCGGTACCCACGATTTCAGCGCCTTCCGCGCCGGGCAATGCCAGGCCAAGTCGCCGATCAAGGAAGTGCACCACCTGCGGGTCACCCGGCACGGCAAGATGATCGTCATCGACATCCGTGCCGGCGCCTTCCTGCACCACATGGTGCGCAATATCGCCGGTGTGCTGATGACCATCGGTGCCGGTGAGCGCCCGGTCGAATGGGCGCGCGAGGTGCTGGAGAGTCGCATCCGTCGTACGGGTGGGGTGACGGCGCATCCGTTCGGGTTGTACCTGGTGCAGGTGGAGTACCGCGACGAGTTCGAGTTGCCCGAGCGTTATATCGGGCCACACTTCCTCACCGGTTTCTCGGAGCTTGCCGGCTGACGCCTGGAAAAGCATTTGCTACCATCCGGGCCTTTATCCGGAAAACCTTGGGGTTCTGACGACATGTCCGCCGTTCGCAGCAAAATTTGCGGAATCACCCGCATTGAAGATGCGTTGGCCGCGGTCGAGGCCGGAGCCGATGCCATCGGTTTCGTGTTCTATGCCAAGAGCCCGCGGGCGGTGACGTTCCAGCAGGCGCGGGCCATCATTGCCGCACTGCCGCCGTTCGTCACCACCGTGGGCCTGTTCGTCAACGCCAGTCGTTGCGAGCTGGGCGAGATTCTCGATGCGGTGCCGCTGGACCTGTTGCAGTTCCATGGCGATGAGACCGGCGCGCAGTGCGAGGGCTTCAACCGGCCGTACATCAAGGCGCTGCGGGTCAAGGCCGGTGACGACATCGCCGCGGCCTGCCGGGCCTATCCCGGTGCCAGCGGCATCCTGCTCGACACCTATGTCGAAGGCGTGCCGGGTGGAACCGGCGAGGCCTTCGACTGGTCTCTGGTGCCGCAGGGCCTGAGCAAGCCGATCATCCTGGCCGGTGGCCTGACTGCGGACAACGTGGCGCAGGCCATTGCCCAGGTCAAGCCGTATGCCGTGGATACCAGCGGCGGGGTCGAGCAGAGCAAGGGCATCAAGGACCCCGCGAAGATCAAGGCATTCATCCAGGCGGTGCGCGCCAGTTGATTGCCGATGTGACGGGCGGCAATCTGCCGCCGTCCATGCTTACCGCCACAGAAAACAGGCGGGCCCGGTTGTCCGACGGGCCGAAAACGAATTGGAGAAAGAAAGCATGAGCAACTGGTTAGTAGACAAACTGATCCCTTCGATCATGCGTTCCGAGGTGAAGAAGAGCTCGGTGCCCGAGGGCCTGTGGCACAAGTGCCCGTCGTGCGACGCGGTGCTCTATCGTCCGGAGCTGGAAAAGACCCTGGACGTCTGCCCCAAGTGCAACCACCACATGCGTATTGGCGCCCGCGCCCGCATCGATATCTTCCTGGACGCCGAAGGCCGCGTCGAGCTGGGGGCTGACCTGGAGCCGGTCGACCGCCTGAAGTTCCGCGATGGCAAGAAGTACAAGGACCGCCTGAGCGCGGCACAGAAGCAGACCGGCGAAAAAGACGCCCTGGTCTCGATGAGCGGTACCCTGCTGGGCATGCCGATCGTGGTATCGGCGTTCGAATTCTCGTTCATGGGTGGCTCCATGGGCGCCATCGTCGGCGAGCGCTTCGTTCGTGCGGCCAACTACGCCCTGGAAAAACGTTGCCCGATGGTCTGCTTCTCGGCTTCCGGCGGTGCGCGGATGCAGGAAGCGCTGATCTCGCTGATGCAGATGGCCAAGACCTCGGCCGTGCTGGCACGCCTGCGCGAAGAAGGCCTGCCGTTCATCTCCGTGCTGACCGACCCGGTCTACGGTGGGGTTTCCGCCAGCCTGGCGATGCTCGGCGACGTGATCGTCGGTGAGCCTAAGGCGCTGATCGGTTTCGCCGGCCCGCGCGTGATCGAGCAGACCGTACGGGAAAAACTGCCGGAAGGCTTCCAGCGTAGCGAGTTCCTGCTGGAACACGGTGCCATCGACATGATCATCCCACGCCAGGAGCTGCGTCCGCGCCTGGGTAGCCTGCTGGCGCAGATGATGGGCCTGCCGACGCCTGTGTACGTGGCGGCACCTGTCGAGCCTGTCGTTGTTCCACCGGCACCGGCAAAAGTATGACCGAACGTACCCTGGGTGACTGGCTCGCCTACCTGGAGCAACTGCATCCATCGGCCATCGACATGGGGTTGGAGCGCTCGCAAGAGGTAGCGAACCGCATGGGGCTGGGCAAGCCGGCGCCCCGGGTAGTGACCGTTACGGGCACCAACGGCAAGGGCTCGACCTGCGCCTTCGTCGCCTCGCTGCTGATGGCGCAAGGTCTCAAGGTCGGCGTCTACAGTTCGCCACACCTGCTGCGCTACAACGAGCGCGTGCAGATCAACGGTGTCGAGGCCAGCGATGCCCAGCTGTGCGAGGCCTTCGTCGCGCTGGAAGCCGGCCGTGGCGATACCTCGCTGACCTACTTCGAGATGGGCACCCTGGCGGCGTTCTGGCTGTTCGAGCGTGAACAGCTGGATGCCGTGGTGCTGGAAGTCGGTCTTGGCGGGCGCCTGGATACGGTCAATGTGGTTGACGCCGACTTCGCCCTGGTGACCAGTATCGGCGTCGATCATGCCGAGTACCTGGGCAACACCCGCGAGTCGGTGGCCTACGAGAAGGCCGGGATCTTCCGTGCGGGCCGGCCGGCGCTGTGCGGTGACCTGAATCCGCCCCAGCCGCTGCTGGACAAGGCGCGTGAGCTGAACAGCCCGCTGTTGCTGCGCGGCCGCGATTTCGACCTCGCGTCCACCGACCGTCATTGGCAGTGGCGCGGTGTCGACGGCCAGGGCCTGCCGCTCGAACTGCACGACCTGCCGTTGCTGGACCTGCCGATGGAGAATGCCGCATTGGCACTCCAGGCCTATGCGCTGATGGGGTTGCCCTGGCAGCCCGAGCGCATCGTTGCCGCCCTGCAGGCGACGCGGATCGTGGGTCGACTGGACCGGCGGACCGTCAAGTGGCAGGGTAGGCAGGTCAGGCTGATGCTGGATGTCGGGCATAACCCGCATGCCGCCGAGTACCTGGCCCAGCGTCTGGCACGCCAGCCGCTGGCCGGACGACGCCTGGCGGTGTTCGGCCTGCTGGCGGACAAGGATCTCGACGGCGTGGTGGCGCAGTTGGATGGCCATGTGCAGCATTGGGCGGTCACGCCGCTGCAGTCGCCGCGCAGCCGCCCGGCCGCGGACCTGCAGGTTGCCTTGCAGGCCCGCGGCGCGGCGGTGACGGTGTATGAAAGCGTGGCCACGGCGCTGGAAGGGCAGTGTGCCCAGGCCACGGTCGATGATGAGATTCTGTTGTTCGGATCGTTCTTTTGCGTAGCCGAGGCGCTGGAATGGCTGGCCCGGCGCGCCACGGAGGAAGCTGCAGATGGCATTGCTGGATAGGGCGTACAAGCAGCGGATGGTCGGCGCGCTGGTATTGGTGGCGCTGGCGGTGATCTTTCTGCCGATGCTGTTTTCCCGTCAGGATGAACAGCGCCAGGTGCGTGTCGACCCGCCAGCGGCGCCACAGGCCCCCGTGGTGCCCCAGGTGCATGTCGAGCCGGTGGCCGTGCCGGAGCCGCAAAACCTGCCCCAGGACCCCTTGCCGCCAGAGGATGATGAGGTAGTGGCTGCTCCGGCAGCGCCTGCGGCCAAGCCGGCCACTGCGACGCCGGTCGCTCCAGTTGTCCCTGCGACCAAGCCGGGGGCTCCGGTTGCGGCGACCAAGCCGGCGACCCCGGCGTCCGTGCCTGCTTCGGCGGCCAAGCCCGCCGCGGTGCCCGCGCAGACGCCGGCCCAGGTGGTGGCGCAGGCTCCGGCGAAGCTCGATACCACGCAGAATCGCGTCGACCCCAACGGTCTGCCGATCAGTTGGTCGGTACAACTGGCCAGCCTGTCGAGCCGGGAAGGTGCCGAGAGCCTGCAGAAGAGCTTGCGCAGCCAGGGCTACAACGCCTATATCCGTTCCGCCGATGGCAAGAACCGGGTCTTCGTCGGTCCCCTGATCGAGCGTGCGGAGGCTGATCGCCTGCGCGACCTGCTCGGTCGCCAGCAGAACCTGAAGGGTTTTGTCGTTCGTTTCCAACCCGAGCGCGGTTAAGCGCCGGGTTGTACGAAATCCACCGAACAACTGCCTTACCAGCAAGGCGGCGCTCTGCTAAAATGCGCCGCCTTATCCGTCTGTAGGCTGCACTGTGCCATTTACCTGGGTTGACTGGGCGATTATCGCGGTAATCGTCGTTTCTGCTTTGATCAGCTTGAGTCGCGGCTTCGTCAAGGAAGCCTTGTCCTTGCTCACCTGGATCATCGCCGGTGTGGTCGCCTGGATGTTCGGTGGCTCGCTGTCCGTGTACCTCACCGACTACATCCAGACACCTTCGGCTCGCGTGATCGCGGGCTGTGCAATCATGTTCGTCGCGACCCTGCTGGTCGGCGCCATGATCAATTACCTTATCGGCGAGTTGATTCGCGTCACCGGCCTGTCCGGGACCGATCGCTTTCTCGGCATGGCCTTCGGCGCCGCGCGTGGCGCGCTGCTGGTGGTCGTCGCGGTCGGGCTGCTCAGCCTCGGGCCGGTACAGCAGGATCCGTGGTGGCAGGAGTCCCGGCTCGTGCCACAATTTTTAATGGTTGCAGATTGGTCAAAGAACCTCATATTGGGGTGGAGCAGTCAGTGGCTGGCCAGCGGAATCAGCGTACCCGCTGATATTCCGTTCAAGGAGCATCTCTTGCCGGGCAAACCCGCCCAGTAAGAGTCGTTCAGTTCAGATTCATTAAGTAGGGGTTGCGTCGCATGTGTGGCATCGTCGGTATCGTCGGTAAGTCGAACGTCAATCAGGCGCTGTATGACGCGCTAACCGTGCTCCAGCACCGCGGCCAGGACGCTGCCGGTATCGTGACCAGCCATGACGGCCGGTTATTCCTGCGCAAGGACAACGGACTGGTCCGTGACGTATTCCAGCAGCGCCATATGCAGCGCCTGGTGGGCCACATGGGCATCGGCCATGTGCGCTACCCGACTGCCGGCAGCTCGACTTCGGCTGAGGCCCAGCCGTTCTACGTCAACTCGCCTTACGGCATCACCCTGGCGCACAACGGCAACCTGACCAACGTCGAACAGTTGGCCAAGGAGATCTACGAGTCCGACCTGCGTCACGTCAACACCAACTCCGACTCGGAAGTGCTGCTCAACGTGTTCGCCCACGAGCTGGCCCTGCGCGGCAAGCTGCAGCCGACCGAGGAAGACGTGTTCGCCGCAGTGACCGACGTGCACAACCGTTGCGTCGGCGGCTACGCGGTGGTGGCGATGATCACCGGCTACGGTATCGTCGGCTTCCGCGACCCCCATGGCATTCGTCCGATCGTGTTCGGCCAGCGTCACACCGATGAAGGCGTCGAGTACATGATCGCCTCCGAGAGCGTGTCCCTGGACGTGCTCGGCTTCACCCTCATCCGTGACCTGGCTCCGGGCGAAGCGGTCTACATCACCGAAGACGGCAAGTTGCACACCCGTCAGTGCGCGACCAACCCGAGCCTGACCCCGTGCATCTTCGAACACGTCTACCTGGCGCGTCCGGACTCGATCATCGACGGTGTGTCGGTGTACAAGGCGCGCCTGCGCATGGGCGAGAAGCTGGCCGAGAAGATCCTGCGCGAGCGTCCCGACCATGGCATCGACGTGGTCATCCCGATTCCGGACACCAGCCGTACCGCGGCCCTGGAGCTGGCGAACCACCTGGGCGTGAAGTTCCGCGAAGGTTTCGTGAAGAACCGTTATATCGGCCGGACCTTCATCATGCCGGGCCAGGCGGCGCGCAAGAAATCCGTACGGCAGAAGCTCAACGCCATCGAGCTGGAATTCCGCGGCAAGAATGTGATGCTGGTGGATGACTCCATCGTTCGCGGCACCACCTGCAAGCAGATCATCCAGATGGCCCGTGAAGCCGGGGCGAAGAACGTCTACTTCTGCTCGGCGGCCCCGGCCGTGCGTTACCCCAACGTCTACGGCATCGACATGCCGAGTGCCCACGAACTGATCGCCCACAACCGTACCACCCAGGACGTTGCCGACCTCATCGGTGCCGACTGGCTGGTCTATCAGGACCTGCCGGACCTGATCGAAGCCGTGGGCGGTGGCAAGATCAAGATCGAACAGTTCGACTGCGCGGTATTCGACGGCAAGTACGTCACCGGCGATATCGACGAGCACTACCTGAACCGGATCGAGCAGGCGCGCAACGACGCGGCCAAGGCCAAGACCCAGGCGGTCAGCGCGATTATCGATCTGTACAACAACTGATTGGAACCCGGCCCCGTGGCGCGGCGTCTGGTATGCCGCGTTCCTTGAGCAGGCCGCGATCCCTGTAGGAGCGCGGCTTGCCCGCGAAGCTTTTGGCGGCCTTGGGCGGCCTCTTTGCGGGCAAGCCCTGCTCCTACAGTCATATGCGTCTCTCCAGGGGCCGGTTCCGTATCTTCCAAAGATTGAGAGCAAGGAGTGGCAGCATGAGTCAGGAATGGGATGCCGGTCGGCTGGACAGCGATCTCGACGGCGTAGCCTTCGACACCCTGGCCGTCCGTGCCGGTCAACACCGCACCCCGGAAGGCGAGCACAGCGATCCGCTGTTCTTCACCTCCAGCTACGTTTTCCGCACCGCCGCCGACGCGGCCGCGCGCTTTGCCGGCGATGTGCCGGGTAACGTCTATTCGCGCTACACCAACCCGACCGTACGTGCCTTCGAAGAGCGCATTGCCGCGCTGGAAGGTGCCGAGCAGGCCGTGGCGACCTCGACCGGCATGTCGGCGATCATGGCCGTGGTCATGAGTCTGTGCAGCGCCGGCGACCATGTGCTGGTATCGCGCAGCGTGTTCGGTTCCACCATCAGCCTGTTCGAGAAGTACTTCAAGCGCTTTGGCGTGGAGGTCGACTACGTGCCGCTGGCGGAACTGTCCGGCTGGGAGGCGGCGATCAGGCCCAACACCAGGCTGCTGTTCGTCGAATCGCCGTCGAACCCGCTGGCCGAGCTGGTGGACATCGCCGCCCTGGCGGAAATCGCCCACGCCAAGGGCGCGCTGCTGGTGGTCGACAACTGCTTCTGCACGCCAGCGGTACAGCAGCCGCTGAAGCTGGGTGCGGACGTGGTGGTGCATTCGGCGACCAAATACATCGACGGCCAGGGCCGTTGCATGGGGGGCGTGGTCTGCGGTCGCAACGAGCAGATGAAGGAAGTCGTCGGCTTCCTGCGCACCGCTGGCCCGAGCCTCAGTCCGTTCAACGCCTGGATCTTCCTCAAGAGCCTGGAAACCCTCAACCTGCGCATGCGTGCCCACTGTGCCAATGCCCTGGCCCTGGCCGAATGGCTGGAGCAGCAGGATGGCATCGAGAAAGTCCATTACGCCGGCCTCAAGAGCCATCCGCAGCACGAACTGGCCCAGCGCCAGCAGCGTGGTTTCGGCGGGGTGGTGAGCTTCGAGGTCAAGGGTGGCAAGGAGGGCGCCTGGCGCTTCATCGACGCCACCCGGATGATCTCGATCACCGCCAACCTGGGTGACAGCAAGACCACCATCACCCACCCGAGCACCACTTCCCACGGCCGTCTGTCGCCGCAGGAGCGAGAAGCGGCGGGGATCCGCGACAGCCTGATCCGCGTTGCGGTCGGCCTGGAAGACGTGGCTGACCTGCAGGCCGACCTGGCGCGCGGCCTGGCTGCACTGTGATCGAGTTGGGTTTCGAGGTGGGCGTTGGCAACAACGGCCGCGTCGCGCTGGTGACCGGCGCGGCGCGGGGCATCGGCCTGGGCATCGCGGCCTGGCTGATCAGCGAGGGCTGGCAGGTGGTGCTGGCGGACGTGGATCCGGTGCGCGGTGGCAAGGTGGCCGAGGTATTTGGCGAGAACGCCTGCTTCATCGCCATGGACGTCTCCGACGAGGCGCAAGTGGCCCGGGGCGTGGCCGAGGTGCTCGGGCGCTTCGGCCGGCTCGATGCGCTGGTGTGCAACGCGGCGATTGCCGATCCGCACAACATTACCCTCGAAAGCCTCGACCTGGCGCACTGGAATCGGGTGCTGGCGGTCAACCTCAGCGGGCCGATGCTGCTGGCCAAGCATTGTGCGCCGTATCTGCGCGCCCATTGCGGGGCCATCGTCAACATCGCCTCGACCCGGGCCACGCAGTCGGAGCCGGATACCGAGGCGTATGCGGCGAGCAAGGGTGGCCTGCTGGCATTGACCCATGCGCTGGCGATGAGCCTCGGGCCGGAGATCCGGGTGAACGTGGTCAGCCCGGGCTGGATCGATGCTCGTGACCCGGCGCAGCGTCGGGCCGAGCCGTTGAGCGAGAGCGACCATGCCCAGCACCCGGTGGGCCGGGTCGGCACGGTCGAGGATGTGGCGGCAATGGTGGCATGGCTGTTGTCCAAGGGCGCGGGTTTTGTCACCGGCCAGGAATTCGTGGTCGATGGCGGCATGAGCCGGAAGATGATTTACGCCGAGTAGGGCGCTGCAGCCCGCTTGGCATGAGGTTTTCGTGGTACCGGAACTGACATGAATGTGTCTTTTTCAGAAAAACTTCAAGCAGGCTATTGACTTAGGTTCTCTACCTGCGTAAATTTCGCGGCCTCGACGAAGCAAAGGGTGATTAGCTCAGCCGGGAGAGCATCTGCCTTACAAGCAGAGGGTCGGCGGTTCGATCCCGTCATCACCCACCACTTCTCGAGTCTTTCGCAAGAAAGCATCTCGCAAGAGAATCGGAAGTTCTGTGAAGAACCTCCAACCGACGCGCAGCGGTAGTTCAGTCGGTTAGAATACCGGCCTGTCACGCCGGGGGTCGCGGGTTCGAGTCCCGTCCGCTGCGCCATATTTTGTACAGATCGATTGTTTGGTAAGCAAACGAACGATCTGCGACAGGGAAGGTACCGAAGCTTTCCTTGTCACGGGTTTGAAAGTTTCAAACGGACGCAAGTCCGAGCGATACGCAGCGGTAGTTCAGTCGGTTAGAATACCGGCCTGTCACGCCGGGGGTCGCGGGTTCGAGTCCCGTCCGCTGCGCCATACAAGGCTTCGAGGCCCTTGAACTCCTCGAAGCGAAAGAAGAAGCCCCGATTTATCGGGGCTTTTTTTTGCCTGCGAGAACGCCTTCGACGCTTCAGCCACTGGCGGGGAAGCCACTGTGCCGGGCCTGGGCGGTCGTCAGTAACGCCACGGCCAGCAAGCCGGCCACTATCCACGGCAGGGCCTGCACGCCCAGTCCATTGAGCGCCAACGCGCCACTCATGGCGCCACCGGCAATTGCCAGGTTCCACACCGTGACCAGCATCGATTGCGCGATGTCGGCGGCTTCTGCGGCTGTTTTCGCCAGGGCGGTCTGCAGCAGCGCCGGCAAGCCACCGAAGGACAACCCCCAGACCGCGACAGCGACATGAATCGGGATGGCCGAGGCATTCCATAATCCCAGTGCCACGGCCGAGCCGCCGAACAGCATGCAACTGATCAGCGTCAGTTGCCGCAGCCAGCGATCGATCAGCAGGCCGGTCCCCCAGATGCCGAACAGGGCGGCGAGGCCGAATACCAGCAGCACCTGGTCAACCCGTTCGACCAGACCAGCCGGTGCCAGGAACGGCGCGATGTAGGTGTACAGGATGTTGTGCCCCAGCACGTAGAGGAAGGTCACCAGCAACACCGCCTGCACGCCGGGCAGGCTGGCCACCTTCAGCAGCGGCAGGCGTCGGTTGGCGCTCTGCCCGGCGAAGTCCGGCACCTGCCAGCGGACCCAGCCGATCAGCAGCAGGGTCATCGCGCTCATGATCGCGAAGCTCAGGCGCCAGCCGAAGCTGTTGCCAAGGAAGGTGCCGAGGGGAATGCCCAGGGACAGGGCCAAGGGCGCTCCGAGCATGGCGATGGCGATTGCCCGGCCTTGCAGGTGGCTGGCCACCATGCGGCTGGCATAACCGGCCAGCAATGCCCACAGCAGCCCGGCAAACACTCCGGCCAGCCACCGGGCGAGCAGCGTCAGCCAGTAGTGGCTCGACACCGCGGTGACCGCATTGACCAGCGCAAAGCCGGTGACAGCGCCGAGCAACAGCGGCCGACGCCGCCAACCCTGGGTCAGCAGGGTCAGGGGAATGGCGGCGAGCAGCGAGCCGAGGGCGTAGGCGGTGATCAATTGTCCGACCAGCGCCTGGCTGGCGCCCAGGTCAGTGCTCATCTGCGGCAGCAGTCCGGCCGGCAGCGCCTCGGTGAGGATGGTGATGAAACCGGCCGCGGCCAGGGCCAGCAGCCCGGAAAGCGGCAGGCGGTCGGTTTCTGCCGAAGAGGTGGCGCTACAGCGCTGTGTGTTCATGGGAGTCCTTGTCGGTGATGGGCGAGACAAGGCTGCGAGGTTAGAGAGCGGCGCCAGGGAGAAAAACAGGCTAGAGTTCCAAACTTATCGGACGTTGATGTCCGTAATCCTGGAGAGCCAGACGATGGATAGCCTGGGCAGTATTTCGGTGTTCGTGCAGGTTGCCGACACCCGCAGTTTCACCGAGGCGGGCCGGGTGCTCGGGGTGTCCTCCTCGGCGGTGGGCAAAAGCATTGCCCGTCTTGAAGCCCGGCTCGGTGTGCGGCTGTTTCACCGCAGTACCCGCAGTATCACGCTCACTGCCGAGGGCGCACTGTTCCTGGAACGCAGCCGGCGGATCCTGGCCGAGGCCGAGGCCGCCGAGCAGGAACTGATCGACACCACCCGCGAGCCCCATGGCAAGCTGCGCATCAGCCTGCCGCAGTCGCGCGGGCTGGTGATGCCGGTGCTGGTGGCATTCATGCGGCGTTACCCGCAGATCGAGCTGGAAGTCGACCTGTCCGATCGCATGGTGGACGTGATCGAGGAGGGCTTCGATGCCGTGGTGCGCACCGGCCAGCCCCAGGACTCGCGATTGATGTCCCGCGCCCTGGGGCGCTACCAACTGACACTGGTGGGGGCGCCCGACTATTTTCGCCAGCACGGCACGCCACGGGTGCCGGCCGACCTGGCCGGGCATGCCAGCCTGCGGCACAAGTTCTGCGCCACCGGCAAGCTGGAACCCTGGCCGCTGCGCCTGGCTCCGGGCGAGGCGGAGCCGGCGATGAAGACGCTGATGATCTCCTCGCCGATCGAGGTGCTGGGTTACGTGGCCCAGCAAGGATTAGGGATCGCCTGCCTGCCGGACTACATGATCCACGAGGCGGTGGCCGAGGGACGATTGGTGCGGGTGCTCGACGATTACCTGGAGCACAGCGGAACTTTCTGGATGCTCTGGCCGTCAAGTCGTCATGCCTCTGCAAAACTGCGGGTACTGATCGACCACCTGAGCGAAGGTCTTTTTCCTGAAAAATCGCTGTCGTAAGGTATTTAAGACACTAAAAGCGCGCGCTCTGGAATGGCGATCTGATGCACAATACGCCCCGGACCGTTTTACTCAGGATTATCAATGTCGACATCATTCCACTTGCGTACCCTGGCATTGGCCCTGGTGCTGGTGGGCGCCGCAGGTTGCTCCTCGCCCAAGACCGCCGTTTATGAACATGAGAATTTCGACGATTCCGGAACCTTCTCGCGCAACTACTCGGTGAACGAGAAGGCCTCCTGCGAGGCGGCCCGACGCGCCTTGCTCAGCCAGGGCTATATCATCACCAGCACCGACCCCAAGCTGATCACCGGCAACAAGAGTTTCCAGCAGACCGGCGATACCCACCTGCAGATCAGTTTCAGCATCGTCTGTGCGGCCGATGGCAGCAGTGGCAAGCGTTCGACGGTGTTCGCCAATGCCCTGCAGGACCGTTACGCGCTGAAGAAGCTCAACAACTCGGCGAGCCTGGGTGTGGGCGTGCTGGGTTCGGTGTCGATGCCGATCGGCTCGACGGATGATTCGATGGTCAAGGTGGCCAGTGAGACGGTGTCCTCGGCGACTTTCTATGACCGCTTCTTCAACCTGGTGGAGCTGTTCCTGCCGCCCGAGGTGAAGAAGGAGCAGCACACCGACGAGAAACCCAAGGCCGATCTCGGCGTGCCGGAGAGTGCCGCGGCGACCCGGCCTGAAGCGGCGCCGGAACCGGCCAAGGCGGCCGAGCCGGCCCATGCGGCACCGGCTCAAGCGGCACCGGCTCATGCAGAACCTGCCCATGTAGAGCCAAGCCCCGCCGCGCCTGCCTTGACCGCTCCAGCCGTTCCAGAGCAGATCAAGCCGCTGCCGGAAGCCGCGCCTGCCACACCGGCAGCCCCAGCCGAATCTGCACCGGCCAATGAAAAACCGGCCCAGCCGGCAACGACGCCGCCGGCCACCGAGTCCGCTCCGGCCACCACGCCGGCCACCACCGAGCCGGCTGCGCCGGCCCAGTGAGGCGTCGCTTCAGATCGCCGCGGGATCGGGTTTGTCGACCTCGATTCCGTAGCGGCTGATAGCCTGCGCCACGCTGCTGCGCGGAACCTGCCCGTCATCGGCCAGGGCCTTGAGCGCAGCGAGAACGATGAAGTGGCGATCCACCTCGAAGAACTGCCGCAGGGCCTCGCGGGTATCCGACTGGCCGAAACCGTCGGTGCCCAGGGCGACGAAACGTCGGTCGTTGACGAACGGCCGAATCTGGTCGGCGAAGATCTTCATGTAGTCCGTCGCCACCACCAGCGGCCCCTCGTGCCCGCCCAGGCAGCTTTCCACGTAGCTGCTGCGCGGTTCCTCCTGCGGGTGCAGCAGGTTCCAGCGTTCCACCGCATGCCCTTCGCGTCGTAGCTCGGTCAGGCTGGTGGCGCTCCATACATCGCAGGTCACGCCGAAATCGCTGCGCAGCAACTGGGCCGCGGCGAGCACTTCGCGCAGGATCGAACCGCTGCCCATCAACTGCACGCGGGGCTGCCCGTCGACCGGTTCGGCGCCACGTTCGAGCAGGTAGAGCCCCTTGAGAATGCCGTCCTCGATGCCCTCGGGCATCGCCGGGTGCGGGTAGTTCTCGTTGAGCAGGGTGATGTAGTAGTAGATATCTTCCTGCTCGACGTACATGCGCCGCATGCCTTCGCGGATGATCACCGCCAGCTCGAAGGCGAAGGTCGGGTCATAGGAGACGCAGCAGGGAATCGTCGCGGACAGCACGTGGCTGTGGCCGTCGTCGTGCTGCAGGCCTTCGCCCATCAGCGTGGTGCGGCCCGAGGTGGCGCCGAGCAGGAAACCGCGCGCCCGGGCATCACCGGCGGCCCAGGCCAGGTCGCCGACCCGCTGGAAACCGAACATCGAGTAGTAGATGTAGAACGGCACGGTCATCAGGCCGTGGTTGCTGTAGGACGTGCTGGCGGCGATCCACGAGGAAATGCCGCCGGACTCGTTGAGGCCTTCCTGGAGAATCTGGCCGTCGCGACTTTCCTTGTAATAGCTCAACTGCCCGGCATCCTGCGGGGTGTAGAGCTGGCCTACGGCCGAGTGGATGCCGATCTGGCGGAACAGGCTTTCCATGCCGAAGGTGCGTGACTCGTCCGGCACGATCGGTACCACCAGCCTGCCGATCTGCCGGTCCTTGAGCAGGGTGCCGAGGATGCGCACGAAGGCCATGGTGGTGGAGATCGCGCGTTCGCCGGTGCCTTTCAACTGCGCCTCGAAACTGTCCAGCGGCGGAATCGGCAGGCTTGCGCACCGCGAACTGCGGGCCGGCAGGTAACCGCCGAGCTGCTGCCGGCGGGCGGCGAAGTAGCGGGCTTCCTCGCTGTCGACCGGCGGCTTGAGGTAGGGGATTTCCTCGGCCAGTTGTTCGTCCGAGACCTCCAGGCCAAAGCGGTCGCGAAAGGCCTTGACCGCGTCCAGGTCCATTTTCTTCAACTGATGGTTGATGTTCTGACCTTCACCGGCTTCACCCATGCCGAAGCCCTTGACCGTCTTGGCGAGGATCACCGTCGGCTGGCCGCTGTGGCGCATCGCGGCGGCGTAGGCGTTGTAGACCTTCTCCGGGTCGTGGCCGCCACGGGAGAGTTTCCAGATATCGTCGTCGCTCAGGTCGGCCACCAGTTCCAGCAGTGCCGGGTACTTGCCGAAGAAGTGTTCGCGCACATAGGCGCCGTCCTGCGACTTGTAGTTCTGGTACTCGCCGTCCACGCATTCCATCATGCGCTGGCGCAGCAGGCCGCTGCGGTCCTTCTCCAGCAGTGCATCCCAGCCGCTGCCCCAGATCACCTTGATCACGTTCCAGCCGGCAGCGCGGTACAGGCTTTCGAATTCCTGGATCACCTTGGCGTTGCCGCGTACCGGGCCATCCAGGCGCTGCAGGTTGCAGTTGACGACGAAAATCAGGTTGTCGAGCTTTTCCCGCCCGGCCAGGGAGATCGCCGCCAGGGATTCCGGCTGGTCCATCTCGCCATCGCCGAGGAAGGCCCAGACCTTGCGCCCCTGGTGCGGCTTGAGGTCGCGATATTCCAGGTAGCGCATGAAACGCGCCTGGTAGGCCGCAGTGATCGGGCCGAGCCCCATGGACACGGTGGGGAACTGCCAGAAGTCCGGCATCAGCCGCGGGTGCGGATAGCTCGACAGGCCGTCGCCACCGACTTCGCGGCGGAAGTTGTCGAGCTGGGCTTCGCTGATCCGGCCTTCGAGGTAGGCACGGCCATAGATGCCTGGCGAAGAGTGGCCCTGGATATAGATCAGGTCGCCGTCGAAGCTGTCGGTGCGGCCACGGAAGAAGTGATCGAAGCCGACGTCGTACAGCACCGCCGCCGAAGCGTAGGTGGCGATATGGCCGCCTACGCCCGAATGCTTGCCGGCGCGCAGCACCATGGCCATCGCGTTCCAGCGGATGTAGGCGTTCAGCCGGCGCTCGATGGCCAGGTTGCCGGGGTAGGGTTTCTGCCGCTCGGGGCTGATGGTGTTGACGTATGGGGTGGTGACCCGACCGTGGAAGTCGCCATGACGGTTGACATCGAAATCCAGCAACTGGTCGATCAGGTAGTGCGCGCGAGGGCGACCCTCGGTGGACAGGACGGACTCGATCGATTCGAGCCACTCGCGGGTTTCCTGTGGGTCGTCGTCGAGAATCAGGGCGTTGGGGTGAGTCATGCCGGGCTCCTGGAGGCTGCCGATGGGCAGCGTGATGGCGGCGCGCAGGTGACGCTCGAACCGGGTGGGTGGTGTCGCGCTGTCGCCGTAAATGATTGCAATTGCAACTACATGTCCGAATTTATCCCGTCATGCGCTACCATTGCAACCTTCCTGATTTCCCCGGAGGGTATTCATGGCTTCCAACGAGCCCGATGTATGGTTTCGCTTTGTCCGGGCTCACCGCACGGTCATCCGTGAGATAGAGCGGCGCCTGGCCGAGGCCGGGCTGCCGCCCTATGCCTGGTACGACGCCCTGTGGGGGCTGGAGAGCGGCCCGGATGGCAGCCGGCGGATGCATGAACTGGCGGATGTCATGGCCATCGAGCGCTACAACCTCACGCGGCTGGTCGACCGGCTGGAGAAGGATGGCCTGGTGCAGCGCTCGCGTTCCGAGGGCGATGGGCGTGGGGCCCTGGCATCGATTACCGAGTCGGGTCGGGTGCTGCGCAAACGCATGTGGGCGATCTACGAGGAGGCGGTGGCCGAGTTGTTTCTGTCGCAACTCGACGATGGTCAGCGCCGTGGCTTTGCCGATGCGCTGGAGCGTACCGCCGAGCTGGCGCGCAGTGCCGGTAGCGCGTCGCGCAAGCGCGGCAAGGCCTGAGAGATCCCGCCGGTCCTTTGACTGCTTCCGGCTCCCACAGTATCGAGTACATGGTCGCGGCCTTCACTCAAGCCTGTAACGCTCGTGCGCCTGCCTGACGACCTGCGCCGGAATCTGACGCTCATCCGCCAGCGCCCCCAGGGCCAGGGCGGTGATCCAGTATCGATCCGGCGCCCCCGGCCCGACCGATCCCGCGCCGAGCCCAACGAAGCGCACGCCGATAGGCCCGGCCAACGGCGCAACCACGGTCTGCGGATAACCGGTCACCGCAATCACCGGAGCCTTGCTGTCTCCCAGGCAGTCCGCCAGGTGCGAGCGCCGCTTCCGGGCGCTCGGGTGCAGGCGGTTCCAGCGCTCGGCACGACTGGCATCGCGAGCCAGGCGGGTATAGCTGGGGCAACTCCAGACCTGTGCCGTCACGCCCCAGTCCTGCTCCAGCAGGCGGGCGGCCGCCAACACTTCTTCAAGTGCGCGACCCGCGCCAAGCAGGCGGATCTGCGCAGAATGCCGTTCGCCCAGGCAATACATGCCGTTGAACGCATCCCGTGCCTGCTCTGGTGTCAGCGCCGACCCCTGTTCGCGATCATGCAATGCCAGGTAGTAGAAACCCGGATCCCCCTCGACATACAGTCGTTGCAGGGCGCCGAGCACGATCGCCCTGGCCTCGGCCGCAGACGCCGGATCGAACGGCTGGCAGCGCGGATTGCCCGCCAGCCACAACGGCAGCGAAGGCTGCGCGCCCTTGGGCCAGCGCGAGGGCAGGGTCTCGATATCGTTGCAGAAGATGCCGCGCTGCCGGGTTTCCTCGGCCACCGCGCAGAGCCCGGCGGAATGCTCCACACTGAGCAGGTACAGCAGGGGCCTTTCAGCGTGCTGGCGGGAAAAGCGGATCGACCAGGCGCTGATCCGGGACGACGGTGTCGCCGTGGGGTGTCGGTGGTTGCGGATCACCCAGGCCCGCTGCGGTGCGGCGAGGTCATGCTCCAGCCGGTCGGCGATCTCCAGCACGCTGGACAGCGGCGAGCCGCCGACCTGGGGCAGGGCCTGCACTGCCTCGATGCAGGCGCGGGCGGTCTCGGTGGTGCTGGGGGGTGCATTCATGGTCGGGGCTGCCTGGAAGAGGGCCTTCTACCCTAAGGCAGTTGTGCATTTGATTGCAAATGCAATCAAATGCACCGTGAATGAAAAATGACTGGAAAAAAACCTGACCCATCTGCTAGTTTTTTCAGGGAGGAGTTCGTCTGGTAAGGGAGCGCTTCATTTTTTCTTCATACGGGCAACTTATGCTGGCCCGGCGGGTCGGTAATACAAGCGCTTTTACCTGCGAATACAAGGAGCTTCACAATGGATGACTATCAAGAAGAACTGCTGGAATTCCACGCTTTCGAGATGGACCCTGTCGAACCGGCAGACGACGCTACCGAGCTGTAAACGGTGGCGTTTTTTTTTGCTCAGGCGGAATGTCGCTGGCTGCGGCGGAACTCGCCGGGCGTCTGGCCGTTCCAGCGCTTGAAGGCACGCTGAAAGGCTTCGGCCGAGGCAAAGCCGAGCAGGTAGGCGATTTCGCCAAAGGCCAGTTCCGTATCGCGGATGTAGGTCATCGCCAGGTCGCGGCGGGTGTCGTTGAGAATCGCGCGAAATTGCGTGCCTTCCTCGGCCAGCTTGCGCCGCAAGGTCCAGGTCGGCAGCTTCAGGCGTGCCGCCACTTCTTCCAGGTCGGGTTCCCGGCCACCATTGAGCAACGGCCCCAGCAACCGGGTGATGCGTTCACGCAGGCTGCGGGTGCGGGTCAATTGCTCCAGTTCCCGTTCGCACAGTTGCAGCAGCTGTCGCCAGGTGCTCGGGCAATGTTCCGGATTGCGCAGGCCGAGGCTGACCTGGTCCAGGCGTAGCTGGTTGATGTCGGCGCCGAACTGCAGCGGGCACTCGCCAAGCAGGTGGTACTCGGCGGCGTAGTCGGGGGCGCCGAATTCAATGTCGATCCGTGCGGCCCGCAAGGGCTGGCCGGCGACGCTGGACAGCTGTTTCAGCCAGCCGGCGATGATCGAGTCGACCACGAAGCGGTTATAGGCGTTGTACGGGCTGATGGAATAGAAACGCAGCCAGGCACCCTCGGCATCCTCGTGGAAACTCGACTGGCCGCGGTAGTTGGAACCGTAGAGCGGTTCGAAACGGGTGAGGGTGCGGGCCGCCTCGCGTACGGTCGGCGCCTGGGCCGCGGTGATGCCGGCCAGGCCGGCCTGGCTCAGGCGGCTCAGGCGACCCATGTGCAGGCCCAGTGCCGGGTTGCCGGTGAGCTGGATGGCGGCGTGACCCAGACGCATGTAGCGCGGGATCGACAGCCGGGCACCGGGCTCGGCCAGGCGGGCCGGGTCCAGGCCATATTGTTCCAGCAACTCGCCGGGGTCGCGGCCCAGCTCGCGCACCGCGTCGGCGAGGCTGTGGACGAAGCCCACCGACAGGTCGCCGAGGCGCATGGCGACCGGCTTCATGGCAACCACAGGTTGATCAGGCGGGCGCCGCGACCGGCAGCGTCGTCCTGGGTGAAGGTCTGTCCGTTATAGCTGATGAAACTCTGCCCCGAGCTGCGCTGGTCCCAGAGCTGCCCACGCAGGAACACACTGATGCCGGCGATGGACTGGCTGGCCGCGGGCCGACCGATCAGGGTCAGGCGGTGCCAGGCCTCGCCCTCGCTGAGTTCACCGGGGCGCAGGCTGATCTCGGGCGGGGTGACGGCACTTCTGAAACCACGCCAGGGCCGGTCCCAGCTACCCTTGCCGGCGACATAGGCCGGTACCGCGATCAGCTTGACCCCCAGGGCGTCGAGCTGGCTGTAGGCGTTCGGGTACCAGCTGTCGCTGCCGATGAGAATGCCCAGGCGGCCGGCCGGGGTGTCGACGACGTTCATCCCCTGGTCGGCGGCGCCCAGCACGTAGCCGCGCTGTTCGAAGGTCGGGTACAGCTGGCGTTGTGGCTGGCCGAGGGGCAGGCCATCGGCGCCGAAGGTCAGGCTGGCGTTGTACAGCGAGCCGCGACCGAATTTCAGCGTGCCCTGCTCGACGAACGGAGTGGGCAGCAGGATGGTGCCGGCCACCAGGGTCACCCCGAATTCCTTCGCCAGGCCGCCGAACAGCGCCTGGTAGTCGCTGGCCATGGCCTTGGCCTTCATGCGCAGCCGGGCATCGTCCGGGCGGCTGCGGCCCTTGGCCTTGAACAGCGTGCCAGTGAATTTCAGCGGGTTGCTGACCATCAGCCAGTTCATGGCTTCCTGCTGGTCGAGGGCCTGGAACAGGTCGTCCTTTTCTCCACGCAGCACCAGCCAGGTACCGACATGCTCGGGCAATACCACCACGGTCCTGGCGTTGAGCAGGCCCAGGCTGCGCGCCTGTTGCAGGTAGGCGGCGAGCTTGCGGTGCAGGCGAGGCAGGCTCTGGTAGTCGCTGGGGAACAGTTCCGGCTGGATGCCCAGCAGGTTGCCATGCTCGCCGGGCACGCCCTGGTTCAGCGTGAGCCGGATCCGCAGGTCGGACAGGTAGTGGCCGCTGCTGCGTTGCCTGGTCCAGAGGCCGTAGCTGGTCAGTGCGGCGATCAGGGCCACGAGAAGGGTACCGACGAAAAATTTGCGCATGGGGTAAAGCTGGCGGCCGTGGGCGGAATTCATCGACTAGGGTAGGGCTGATGGCGGCAGTTGCCAAGCAGGACTGCGCATTTGGATCAATAACTTGTCAGTTTCGATCATTGAGCCGCCCTCGACGGCTCTTTAATGTGCCAGTCATACATCAGACGGGAGCCGCAGAGCCCCCGCATTCCGTGATCTAGCCTGTCCTGGAGTTTGCCATGACCGCCACTTCGTACCCGCACCTGCTGGCCCCGCTCGACCTGGGTTTCACCACCCTGCGCAACCGCACCCTGATGGGGTCCATGCACACCGGCCTTGAGGAAAAACCCGGTGGTTTCGAGCGCATGGCGGCCTATTTCGCCGAACGCGCCCGTGGCGGTGTCGGCCTGATGGTCACCGGCGGCATCGCGCCGAACGAGGAGGGTGGGGTCTACTCCGGGGCGGCCCGGCTGACCACCCGCGAGGAGGCGGAGCAGCACCGCATCGTCACCCGCGCGGTGCACGAGGCGGGCGGCAAGATCTGCATGCAGATCCTTCACGCCGGGCGTTATGCCTACAGCCCGAAACAGGTGGCGCCGAGCGCGATCCAGGCACCGATCAACCCCTTCAAGCCCAGGGAACTGGATGAGGCGGGCATCGAGAAGCAGATCGCCGATTTCGTCACCTGCTCGAGCCTGGCCCAGTCCGCCGGTTACGACGGCGTCGAGATCATGGGGTCGGAAGGCTACTTCATCAACCAGTTCCTGGCGGCCCATACCAACCACCGCACCGACCGCTGGGGCGGCAGCTACGAGAACCGCATGCGCCTGCCGGTGGAAATCGTGCGGCGGGTGCGCGAGGCGGTCGGTACCGATTTCATCATCATCTTCCGCCTGTCGATGCTCGACCTGGTGGAAGGCGGCAGCACCTGGGACGAGATCGTGCAACTGGCCAAGGCCATCGAAGGTGCCGGTGCGACGCTCATCAATACCGGGATCGGCTGGCACGAGGCGCGGATCCCGACCATTGCCACCAAGGTCCCGCGTGCCGCGTTCACCAAGGTCACGGCCAAGCTGCGCGGCTCGGTGTCGATCCCGCTGATCACCACCAACCGCATCAATACCCCGGAAGTCGCCGAGCAGGTGCTGGCCGAGGGCGATGCCGACATGGTGTCGATGGCCCGGCCATTTCTGGCCGACCCGGACTTCGTCAACAAGGCCGCCGCCGGGCGTGCCGACGAGATCAACACCTGCATCGGCTGCAACCAGGCCTGCCTGGATCACACCTTTGGCGGCAAACTGACCTCGTGCCTGGTCAACCCGCGGGCCTGCCATGAGACCGAGCTGAACTACCTGCCTGTCAGGCAGATCAAGAAGATCGCCGTGGTCGGCGCCGGCCCGGCCGGCCTGGCGGCGGCCACCGTGGCGGCCGAACGTGGGCACCAGGTGACGCTGTTCGATGCGGCCGGCGAAATCGGCGGCCAGTTCAACGTCGCCAAGCGCGTGCCCGGCAAGGAGGAATTCTACGAAACCCTGCGCTACTTCAAGCGCAAGCTGCAGACCACCCATGTCGAACTGTGCCTGGACACCCGCGTGGACGTCGCGCAACTGGTGGCCGGCGGTTATGACGAGATCATCCTCGCGACCGGCATCAGCCCGCGGGTGCCGGCCATTCCGGGCGTCGAGCATGCCAAGGTGCTGAGCTACCTGGACGTGCTGCTCGGGCGCAAGCCGGTGGGCGACAAGGTGGCGGTGATCGGCGCCGGTGGCATCGGCTTCGACGTCTCGGAGTTCCTCGTGCACCAGGGCGTTGCCACCAGCCAGGATCGCCAGGCGTTCTGGCACGAGTGGGGGATCGACACCGGGCTCGAGGCACGGGGCGGCATCGCCGGGATCAAGCCGGAGGTCCATGCGCCGGCGCGCCAGGTGTTCCTGTTGCAGCGCAAGGCCTCCAAGGTCGGTGATGGCCTGGGCAAGACCACCGGCTGGATTCATCGCACCGGGCTGAAGAACAAGCGGGTGCAGATGCTCAACAGCGTCGAGTACCTGAAGATCGATGACGAAGGCCTGCATATCCGTATCGGCGAGGGCGAGCCGCAGGTGCTGCCGGTGGACAACGTGGTCATCTGTGCCGGTCAGGACCCGCTGCGCGAGCTGCAGGAAGGCCTGGTGGCAGCAGGGCAGAACGTGCATCTGGTCGGTGGTGCGGATGTTGCGGCCGAACTGGATGCCAAGCGGGCGATCAACCAGGGTTCGCGCCTGGCCGCCGAACTCTGATCCCGGCCGTGTCCCGCAATTGACTTCAGAGGGGGGGGCAGTTTGATAGACTGGGCGCCGTTTTCCAGGTTGCGGTCCCCCGATGTTGCCTCCGCCCGACTGGCGTCCCCACGCGCCACTTGAACCCCTTCACCTCGACTGGCTCGCCCGGGCCGGCGTCGAGGTGGCGGTCCTGCGCCTGGACCTGATCGATCCCCTGATCAGCGGCAACAAGTGGTTCAAGCTCACCGAGCACATTGCCGCCGCCCGCCAGGTCAATGCCACAGGCCTGATCAGCCTGGGGGGCGCCCACTCCAACCACCTGCACGCCCTGGCCGCCGCCGGCAAGCGCTTGGGCTTTGCCACCGTCGGGCTGCTGCGTGGTCATCCAGTCGAAACCCCGACGGTGCTCGATCTCCAGGCCTTTGGCATGGAGTTGCACTGGCTCGGCTACGAGGGTTATCGCAAGCGCCATGCGCCGGACTTCTGGACGACCTGGCGCAGCCGTTACCCGCACCTGCATGGGGTGCCCGAGGGCGGCGGCGGACTGGCGGGCGCGCGCGGTTGCACGGTGCTGCCCGCCATGGTCGAGGCACAGTTGCCAAGGCTCGGCTGGGATGACTTCCACGGCTGGTGGCTGGCGGCCGGAACCGGCACCACCGCCGCCGGACTGGTGCTGGCCGAGGCGGGCCGGCGAGGGGTCCATGCCGCACTGGCGGTACCGGCAGACCACGGTGTCGCGCCCTCGATGACGAAGATCCTCGACGAGGCCGGTGTGGCGGACAGCGGCTACGAACTGGTCGATGCCTGCCGTGGCGGTTTCGCCAGGGTCGACCCGCACCTGCAGGCCTTTGTCGCCGAGAGCGAGCGACAAGGCGGCGTGCCGCTGGAGTGCCTGTACACAGGCAAGGCCCTGCTGGCCTTGCGGGAACAGGTGGAGGCCGCACGCTTCGCTGCGGGTACGCGATTGGTCTTCGTACATACCGGTGGCCTGCAGGGCCGCCGGGGTCTGATCCTGTAGCGGCACGCCCTCCACGGGCCATGCGAACCCCCAGGCGCCTGGCTTGCCAGCCTCCTGGCGATCGAAGGGCCCCTTCGCCGGCAATCCGGGCTCCCACAGGTGCGTGTGGGCCATGAATTTGGTGTGGAGCCGTTCAGGGCGGGCCATGCAGGGCCCACTTTCGGCCGCCGGCGCGGTACCTCAGGATGGGCGGCCGGGGATGATCCGCACCAGGGTGTTATCGCGCACCACATAGTGGTGATAGAGCCCGGCCAGGGCGTGCAAACCGATCAACCAGTAGCCCAGGGTGCCGGCCAGTTCGTGCCAGCCCTTGATTTCCTTGGCCAGCGGGCGATTCTCGGCGATCAGGGTCGGCAGGTCGATGCCATAGAACATCACCTGGTGACCCAGGCCGCTGACCACCAGCCAGCCGAGCAGCGGCGTGGCGATCATGAACAGGTACAGCGCGATGTGCATCAGCTTCGACAGCAGCCTTTGCCAGGTCGGCGGGTTCGGTACGATCTTCGGCGCCACGCCGATGGCCCGGGCCACCAGCCGCAGCCAGACCAGGGCGAACACGGTCAGCCCGAGCATGTAGTGGAATTCGACGATCAGCGCCCGGCCACCACTGCCTTTGGGAAACTGGCCGCGAAACTCGATGCAGCCATAGACAATGACCAGTAGCACCAGCATCAACCAGTGCAGGGCGATCGACATGCTGCTGTAGCGGCTGTCGGTGTTCTTCCAGGGCATGGATTGTTCCTCACTCATCAGGGCGTGACGCTCCGTTCTTGAGCGGCGGAGTCGTTCCTACACTCTAATACGCTTTCGTGCCCTTTGCCTGAGGCAGATTGGCAGGGGCGTTGCGAAGTTTCGTGAATGAAAATGACTTTTCCCTGTGGCTCCCTTCGCGGACTTGCCCGTGAAGAGGCGATGGTGTTTTATCGCCTGCCTGCGGAATTATCTCCCCGGTCCGGCACTCTGTTTGCTGAACCGTCCTCCACGAATCTCCCGCCGAACCCACGGACCCTGTTTTCATGCTGATAGCCGTACTGATTTTCCTGCTGACCATTACCCTGGTGATCTGGCAGCCCAAGGGGCTCGGCGTGGGCTGGAGCGCCATGCTCGGAGCGCTGCTGGCCCTGCTCAGTGGAGTGGTCCAACTCAGCGATATCCCGCTGGTCTGGCAAATCATCTGGAATGCCACCGCGACCTTCATCGCCCTGATCATCATCAGCCTGCTGCTCGACGAGGCCGGCTTTTTCGCCTGGGCGGCGCTGCATGTCGCCCGCTGGGGGCAGGGCAGCGGACGCCGCCTGTTCGCCGCCTTCGTCCTGCTGGGGGCGCTGGTCTCGGCGTTGTTCGCCAACGATGGCGCGGCGTTGATCCTCACCCCGATCGTCATCGCCATGCTGCTGGCGTTGCGTTTCTCCAAGGCGGCGACCCTGGCCTTCGTCATGGCCGCCGGCTTCATCGCCGACACCGCCAGCCTGCCGCTGGTGGTGTCGAACCTGGTGAATATCGTTTCGGCGGACTATTTCCACATCGGTTTCAACGCCTATGCGGCGGTCATGGTGCCGGTGAACCTGGTCAGCGTGGCGGCGACGCTGCTGGTGCTGATGGTGTTTTTCCGCCGTGACATTCCGGCGCGATACGACCCCGAGCAACTGGAGGCTCCGACCAGCGCGATCCACGATCGGGCAACCTTTATTGCCGGCTGGTGGGTGCTGGGTATCCTGCTGGTCGGCTGTTTCGCCCTCGAGCCGCTGGGGATTCCCATCAGCGCCATTTCGGCGGTCTGCGCCGCGCTGCTGCTGGGGATCGCCGCCCGTGGCCACCGGATCTCCACGCGCAAGGTGTTGCGCGAGGCTCCGTGGCAGATCGTGATTTTCTCCCTGGGCATGTACCTGGTGGTGTATGGCCTGCGCAATGCCGGGTTGACCGGCTATCTCGCCGGCTGGCTCGACCGTTTCGCCGAGCACGGGGTCTGGGGCGCGGCCATGGGGACCGGGCTGCTGACCGCGTTTCTGTCGTCGATCATGAACAACCTGCCGACCGTGCTGATCGGCGCGCTGTCCATCGACGCCAGCCATGCCGGCGGGGTGGTCAAGGATGCGATGATCTATGCCAACGTCATCGGCAGCGACCTGGGGCCGAAGATCACCCCGATCGGCAGCCTGGCGACCCTGCTCTGGCTGCATGTGCTGGAGCGCAAGGATATTCGCATCGGTTGGGGGTACTACTTCAGGGTCGGGATCGTGCTGACCTTGCCGGTGCTGCTGGTGACCCTGGCGGCGCTGGCCCTGCGCTTGTCCGTGTAGATCGCCGCGAGGGCCCTCAAACCGACCCCGGCACGTTCGGCCACAGATCGGCCACCAGGAACAGCCGCTCGGCTTCCTCCCAGTCCCCCGCGCCATTGCGGGTCAGGCGTACCAGCAGTTGCGCCGGCGCCTGGGGGGCGAGTTGGTCCAGCCAGTCATCCAGCCGCTCTTCGGTCCAGGCCTGCTCCTCGCCGTAGTGCGCCGGAGCCAGCCAGGCGTGGCGCGGCAGCGGCTGCCAGCGCCCTGGCGGGCTCTGCACGCGAAAGTCCGCCCAGTCGCGCTGATGCAGCCAGCGCCCGTGCAGATGCTGTGGGTGCACCCCGCGCGGCGGACACGAATTGCCGGGCCACGGATACAGCAGATAACCGCCGAGCCACAGCTGTGCACTGAAGTGCCCGACTCCCAGCGCCGCCAGCGCTTCGCGGCTTTCCGGGCGGGCGGAGATCGGCAACTGGTGCTCGCTCAGGTGTGCCAGCTTGCGGTCCAGGCGGTCATGGCAGCCGGGGCCGAGCCAGCGCTCCGGCGCTTCGCCACGACCTTGTTGCGGCCCCAGGTAGAGCTTGATCGCCAGCTCCAGATGATGCACGCCGTCGCGGTCGCGCAGCAGCAGGTCGAGTTCGCCCAGGGTATGGCCTTCGCGGCGGATCGGCAGGTTGGCGCCGATCAGTTCGATACCCGGTGCGTGGCGCACGGCGAACTGCCAGAGCCGCTCGTAGTACAGCCCCAGTCGCCGGGTGGTGGCCTGGGCCAGCCAGTGCTGCAGCCCGGCACTGTCGCGATCCAGTTCGCGCAGCCAGTGTTCCAGCTGTGCGGGCGACTGCACCCAGTCGCTGCCGGCCAGCGGGTGGCGCTGGGGCCAGGGCGTGTCGAGGAGCATCGGCGGCGCCAGGATGACCCAGGCCAGGTCGCGCACTTCGGGGTGGCGCAACTGCCGGGGAAGGTTGAGCAAGCCGGGAAACAGGATCATTCTGCGAGCATAGCCGTTTGCTTCGAGGCTGAAAGGATTTTGTCTCGGACCGGGTTTCGCCCATAATCGTTCTTTTGCCTGCCGCAGAACCTTTTTCAGGAGCCCCATGGAGCAATTTCGCAATATCGGCATCATTGGCCGCCTGGGCAGTTCGCAGGTGCTGGATACCGTTCGCCGTCTCAAGCGTTTCCTGCTCGAGCGGCACATGCATGTGATCCTCGAGGACACCATCGCCGAAGTGCTGCCGGGCCACGGCCTGCAGACGTCTTCCCGGAAGATGCTCGGCGAGGTCTGCGACATGGTCATCGTCGTCGGCGGCGACGGCAGCCTGCTGGGCGCCGCCCGCGCGCTGGCGCGGCACAATGTGCCGGTGCTGGGGATCAACCGCGGCAACCTGGGCTTTCTCACCGATATCCGTCCGGACGACCTCGAGGTCGAGGTGGCCAAGGTCCTCGACGGCCACTACCTGGTGGAGAACCGCTTCCTGCTGCAGGCCGAGGTGCGCCGCCACGCGGAAGCCATCGGCCAGGGCGATGCGCTCAACGATGTGGTGCTGCACCCCGGCAAGTCGACGCGGATGATCGAGTTCGAGCTGTACATCGACGGCCAGTTCGTCTGCAGCCAGAAGGCCGACGGCCTGATCGTCGCCACTCCTACCGGTTCCACCGCCTACGCGCTGTCGGCCGGCGGCCCGATCATGCATCCCAAGCTCGATGCCATTGTGATCGTGCCGATGTACCCCCATACCTTGTCCAGCCGCCCCATCGTGGTGGATGGCAACAGCGAACTGAAAATCGTGGTATCCCGGGACATGCAGATCTACCCACAAGTCTCCTGCGACGGCCAGAACCATTTCACCTGCGCGCCGGGTGATACGGTGACCATCAGCAAGAAGCCGCAGAAACTGCGCCTGATCCACCCGCTGGATCACAACTATTACGAAGTCTGCAGGACCAAGCTCGGCTGGGGCAGCCGGTTGGGTGGTGGAGGCGACTGATGCTCGATCCCGCACGTGGCTACGATCTGATCGGTGATGTGCACGGTTGCGCTCATACTCTCGAACATCTGCTGGACATGCTCGGCTATCACAAGCTGGGCGGTGTCTGGCGGCATGCCTCGCGCATGGCGGTGTTCCTCGGCGATATCATCGACCGCGGCCCGCGCATTCGCGAGGCGCTGCATATCGTCCACGACATGGTCGAGGCCGGGCAGGCGCTGTGCATCATGGGCAACCACGAGTTCAACGCCCTGGGCTGGACCACGCCGGCGCCGCCGGAGAGTGGCAAGCAGTTCGTCCGTGAGCACACGCCGCGCCATGCGCGGCTGCTGCACGAGACCCTGACCCAGTTCGAGGGGCACCCGGCCGACTGGCACGATTTCCTCGGCTGGTTCTACGAGTTGCCGCTGTTTCTCGATGCCGGGCGTTTCCGCGTCGTCCATGCCTGCTGGGACGGCGGGCTGATCGAGCCGCTGCGCGCGCAGTATCCGCACGGCCGCATCGACGAACACTTCGTCCAGGCGTCGGCGGTGGCCGGCAGCTTTGCCTGCACCGTGTTCGATCGCCTGCTGCGCGGCACCGACATGCGCCTGCCGGACGGCCTGACCCTGACCGGTGGCGACGGCCTGACCCGCGCGTTCTTCCGCACCAAATTCTGGGAGGACGATCCGCAGACCTACGGCGACATCGTCTTCCAGCCCGACGCCCTGCCCGAGCAGGTGGCGCGCAAGCCGCTGTCGCCGCGGGAAAAGAGCGCCTTGCTGCGCTACGGCCTGGAGGAACCGATGCTGTTCGTCGGTCACTACTGGCGCAGTGGCCGGCCGATGCCGATCCGTCCCAACCTGGCCTGCCTGGACTACAGCGCGGTGCTCTACGGCAAGCTGGCGGCCTATCGGCTGGACCAGGAAACCCGACTCGACCCGAACAAGTTCGTCTGGGTCGACGTCGAACGCCCCGAGGTTCCGAAATGACCGCCACCGCTGTCCTGCGCCTGCCACTGGGCACCGACCTCAGCGGCTTCGTGCAATTGCTGCAACGCCTGCAGGTGCCGCATCGGGTCAACGAGGAACGCGGGGAGCAGGTGCTGTGGGTGCCGGAGTCGGTCAGTGCCGATGTGCTGGCGCTTTATCAGCGCTTCCCCGACGGCGATCCGCACAATCAACTGGAGGTGCCGTCACTGCCCGTGGCGCAGACGCCCGTTCGGCCGAGCCTGGCCCAACAGGTGCGCCACAGCCCGGTCACCGCACTGGTGCTGTTGCTGACCCTGGTGGTCGGCGCGATCACCTGGCTGGGCGACAGCCTGGCGACGCTGCACTGGTTCACCTTTCTCGATTTTCGCGTGAGCGGCGAATACATCCAGTTCACCCCCCTGGACGATGGCCTGGCGGCGGGGCAGTGGTGGCGGCTGGTGACGCCGATGCTGCTGCACTTCGGTTTCCTGCACATCGCCATGAACGGCATGTGGTACTGGGAACTGGGCAAGCGCATCGAACTGCGCCAGGGCGGCATCAACCTGCTGGGGCTGACCCTGCTGTTCAGCCTGGTGTCGAACTTCGCCCAATACTACGTCAGTGGCCCGACCCTGTTCGGCGGCCTGTCCGGTGTGCTCTACGGCCTGCTCGGGCATTGCTGGATCTACCAGTGGCTGGCGCCCAACCCGGTCTACCGGCTGCCCCGCGGGGTGCTGGCGATGATGCTGATCTGGTTGCTGGTGTGCCTGTCCGGAGTGATCTCTCTCATCGGTTTCGGCGAGATCGCCAACGGCGCCCACGTCGGTGGACTGCTCATCGGATGTTTCACCGGTCTGTTGGGTGGGCTGTGGTCCCGGCGTAAACTGGCCGCCTGATTCGAATGTCTTGAAAAAGTCTGGAGACTTTCAATGTCCTCTTTCATCGAAATGATTGAAAACATCACCCCCGATATCTACCAGAGCCTGAAACTGGCGGTGGAAATCGGCAAATGGTCCGACGGCCGCAAGCTCACCACCGAACAGCGGGAGCTGTCGTTGCAGGCGATGATCGCCTGGGAGACCCAGAACCTGCCGGAAGAGGAACGCACCGGCTACATGGGCCCGCAGGAGTGCGCGTCGAAGTCGGCGCCGATTCCGAACATCCTGTTCAAGTCGGATGCCATCCATTGATCGAGCTCGGCCGTGGTGCAGTCAGCAAGATGGCGACGCGTCTGGACGCGTCCACCGTGCAATATACATTCCGCCTAGGCGACAGCGAGGTGCCGGTCAATCCGCTGATCGGCCAGAAGCTGCGTCTGGAGTTCCTCGGCGCCATCCACTGCAGCCATTGCGGGCGCAAGACCAAGACCAGCTTCAGCCAGGGCTACTGCTACCCGTGCATGACCCAACTGGCGCAGTGCGACACCTGCATCATGAGCCCGGAACGCTGCCACTATGACGCCGGCACCTGCCGCGAGCCGGCCTGGGGCGAGCAGTTCTGCATGACCGACCACGTGGTCTACCTGGCCAACTCGTCGGGGATCAAGGTCGGCATCACCCGGGCCACCCAGTTGCCGACCCGCTGGCTCGACCAGGGCGCCAGCCAGGCGTTGCCGATCATGCGCGTGGCGACCCGCCAGCAGTCCGGCTTCGTCGAGGACCTGTTTCGCAGCCGGGTGGCCGACAAGACCAACTGGCGCGCCTTGCTCAAGGGCGATGCGCCTGCGGTGGACCTGCGCCAGGTGCGCGACCAGCTCTTCGAGTCCTGCGCCGAGGGCCTGCTGGCCCTGCAGGAGCGTTTCGGCCTGCAGGCGATCCAGCCGGTGCGGGACGTCGAGCCACTGGAAATCCGTTACCCGATCGAGGCCTACCCGACCAAGATCGTCAGCTTCAACCTGGACAAGAACCCGATTGCCGAAGGCACGCTGATGGGGATCAAGGGCCAATACCTGATCTTCGACACCGGCGTGATCAATATCCGTAAATACACGGCCTACCAGCTCGCCGTGCATCAGTAAAAGGACGCACCCATGCGCACCGAACAGCCGAAGATGATCTATCTGAAGGACTATCAGGCCCCCGAGTACCTGATCGACGAGACGCACCTGACCTTCGAGTTGTTCGAGGACCATACCCTGGTCCATGCGCAACTGCTGATGCGCCGCAACCCGGTACGCGGGGCGGGCCTGCCGCCGCTGGTGCTCGATGGCCAGTTGCTCGAACTGCTGTCGGTCAGCCTGGACGACCGCGAGCTGGGCGCCGCGGACTACCAGCTGGACGAGAATCACCTGACCCTGCAACCGGCGAGTGAGCGTTTCACCGTCGATACCAGCGTGAAGATCCACCCGGAGAGTAACACCGCCCTGGAAGGCCTGTACAAATCCAGCGGCATGTTCTGCACCCAGTGCGAAGCCGAGGGTTTCCGCAAGATCACCTACTACCTCGATCGCCCGGACGTGATGAGCAAATTCACCACCACGGTGATTGCCGAGCAGCACCAGTACCCGGTGCTGCTGTCCAACGGCAACCCGGTCGGCAGCGGCCCGCAGGAAGACGGACGGCACTGGGCGACCTGGGAAGACCCGTTCATGAAGCCGGCCTACCTGTTCGCGCTGGTGGCCGGTGACCTGTGGTGCGTCGAGGACAGCTTCACCACCATGACCGGGCGTAATGTCGCACTGCGCATCTATGTCGAACCGGAAAACATCGACAAGTGCCAGCACGCCATGAACAGCCTGAAGAAGTCCATGCGCTGGGACGAGGAGGTCTATGGCCGCGAGTACGACCTGGATATCTTCATGATCGTCGCGGTCAACGACTTCAACATGGGCGCGATGGAGAACAAGGGCCTCAACATCTTCAACTCCAGCGCCGTGCTGGCCCGTGCCGAAACCGCCACCGACGCCGCGCACCAGCGGGTCGAGGCGATCGTCGCCCACGAGTACTTCCACAACTGGTCGGGCAACCGCGTGACCTGCCGCGACTGGTTCCAGCTGTCGCTCAAGGAAGGTTTCACCGTGTTCCGCGATGCCGGGTTCTCCTCGGACATGAACTCGCGTACGGTCAAGCGCATCCAGGACGTCGCCTACCTGCGCACCCACCAGTTCGCCGAGGACGCCGGCCCGATGGCCCACGCGGTGCGGCCGGACAGCTTCATCGAGATTTCCAACTTCTACACCCTGACCGTCTACGAGAAGGGCTCTGAAGTGGTCGGCATGATCCACACCCTGCTCGGTGCCGAAGGCTTCCGCAAGGGCAGCGACCTGTACTTCGAGCGCCACGACGGCCAGGCGGTGACCTGCGACGACTTCGTCAAGGCCATGGAGGACGCCAACGGTGTCGACCTGACCCAGTTCAAGCGCTGGTACAGCCAGGCCGGCACCCCGCGCCTGGCGGTCAGCGACAGCTACGATGCGCAGGCGCAGACCTACAGCCTGACCTTCCGCCAGAGCTGCCCGCAGACACCGGACAAGCAGGAAAAACTGCCGTTCGTGATACCCGTGGAGCTGGGCCTGCTGGATGCCCAGGGCGCCGAGATCGCCCTGCAACTGGCGGGCGAGGCGGTGCCGGGGGCCACCAGTCGCGTGCTCTCGGTGAGCGAAGCCGAGCAGACCTTCACCTTCGTCGGCATTGCCGCCAAGCCGTTGCCGTCGCTGCTGCGCGGCTTCTCGGCCCCGGTCAGGCTGAGCTTCCCCTACGACCGCGATCAGTTGATGTTCCTGATGCAGCACGACAGCGACGGTTTCAACCGCTGGGATGCCGGCCAGCAACTGTCGGTGCAGGTGCTGCAGGACCTGATCGGGCAGCACCGCAAGGGCGAGGAACTGGTGCTCGACCAGCGCCTGGTCGTGGCCCTGCGCAGCGTACTGGCCAACGAACAACTGGACCCGGCGATGGTCGCCGAGATGCTGTCGCTACCGAGCGAAGCCTACCTCACCGAGATCAGCGAAGTGGCCGAGGTCGACTTGATTCACGCGGCCCGCGAATTTGCCCGCCGGCAACTGGCCGAGCAACTGTTCGACGGCCTGTGGCAGCGTTACCAGGCCAACCGCGAGGTATCGAGGAACACCGCCTACATCGCCGAGAACGAGCATTTCGCCCGCCGTGCGCTGCAGAACATCGCGCTGTCCTACCTGATGCTCAGTGGCCAGCCGCAGGTACTGGCCGCGACCCTGGAGCAGTTCGACGCCGCCGACAACATGACCGAACGCCTGACCGCTCTGGCGGTGCTGGTGAATTCGCCGTTCGAGGCGGAGAAAGCCAAGGCCCTGGCGGTGTTCGCCGAGCACTTCAAGGACAACCCGCTGGTCATGGACCAGTGGTTCAGCGTGCAGGCCGGCAGCACGCTGCCCGGTGGCCTGGAGCGGGTCAGGGCACTCATGGAGCACCCGGCGTTCACCCTGCGCAACCCGAACAAGGTGCGTGCGCTGATCGGTGCGTTCGCCGGGCAGAACCTGGTCAACTTCCATGCGGCGGACGGTTCCGGCTATCGCTTCCTGGCGGACATCGTGATCCAGCTCAACGCGCTGAACCCGCAGATCGCCTCGCGCCAGCTGGCGCCGCTGACCCGCTGGCGCAAATACGACAAGGCCCGCCAGGCGTTGATGAAGGCCGAGCTGGAGCGTATCCGTGCTTCGGGCGAGCTGTCGGCGGACGTCTTCGAGGTGGTCAGCAAGAGCCTGGCCTAACCCGTACCGGGTGGGAGCAGGATTTATCCGCGAAGCCTTTAGCGCTCGGAAGGCCCCTTCGCGGATGAATCCTGTTCCCCTGGCCTGTGATCGTTCCCGCGCTCCGCGTGGGAATGCCTCCCCGGACGCTCGGCGTCCGCTCTTGTGACGCACAGCATCACGGCTGTGCTCCCAGGCAGAGCGTATGAAGCATCATCCGTAGTCCTTCTTCATCATCCCTCCTGATGCCCCGATATTCATGTCCCCCGCGATACCCCGGGTTAACAAAAGATAACGTGGCGTCGATTGTCAGACGATTCCAAAGCCCGATAGGATAGTTCCAGCCTTGGAAGGGGCTCTAGATTGCCGGTTTCAGACGATCGGCAGTGCTGAAAACGCCCTCGAAGGCGCCCTGAAGGGTTGGATGACCTAACAATAATAAGGGGGAAAAGGTCTATGAATGAGCCTGTGAAGAGTACGGGTTCCCGTCGTCCGCCGAGCTGGCGGCGTGCGGTCTTGCTGACCTCGATGCTCTCTCTGTCCGGGCTGGGGCTGCCGGCCGGTTCGCTTTGCGCCGCCGAGGCCGGCACGGCCGACGGCGTCTACTCCATCGAATCCTCCAAGGCCGCCAAGGGCCTGTTGCTCGACGTGGTCCACGCCGGTGCCCGCCTGGTCGCCGTGGGGGATCGCGGGCATATCCTGTTTTCCGATGACCAGGGCACGACCTGGACCCAGGCCCGGGTGCCGACCCGACAACTGCTCACGGCGGTCTATTTCGTCGACGACAAGCACGGCTGGGCCGTCGGCCACGATGCGCAGATCCTCGCCAGCAACGACGGCGGTGCCACCTGGAGCAAGCAGTTCGAAGACCTCAAGCGCGAAGCGCCATTGCTGGACGTCTGGTTCAAGGATGCCAACACCGGTTTCGCCGTCGGCGCCTATGGGGCCCTACTCGAAACCACCGATGGCGGCCAGCACTGGGAAGATGCCAGCGACCGCCTCGACAACGAAGACCAGTACCACCTCAACGCCATCGCCGCGGTCAAGGACTCCGGCCTGTTCATCGTCGGCGAGCAGGGCAGCATGTTCCGCTCGGCCGACTGGGGCCAGACCTGGGAACGCCTCGACGGTCCCTATCAGGGCTCGCTGTTCGGCGTGCTCGGTACCGCCGAACCGGGCACCCTGCTGGCCTACGGCCTGCGCGGCAACCTCTATCGTTCCAGCGATTTCGGCTCCAACTGGGAGCCGGTCGAACTCAAGGCCGCCCGCGGGGCGCTGGAGTTCGGTCTGTCCGGCGGCGCCCTGCTGGCCGACGGTTCGCTGGTGATCGTCGGCAATGGTGGCAGTGTGATCCGCAGCACCGATGACGGCGTGACCTTCAGTGTCTTCAATCGTCCCGACCGCATTTCCCTATCGGCGGTCACCACGGCCGGCAACGGCAACCTGATCCTGGTCGGCCAGGGGGGCGCCCATGTCGCCTCGCCAACCGGCAGTGAGCAGGGCAAATAACAAGAAGGCGGGGAGTTTCACATGAGCAGTCATCATCAGGACAAGGCGACGTTTCTCGAACGCCTGATTTTCAACAACCGCCCGGCAGTGATCGTGATCTGCCTGCTGGTCAGCATCTTCCTGTTCTGGCAGGCGACGCTGATCCGTCCGTCCACCAGCTTCGAGAAAATGATTCCGCTCAAGCATCCGTTCATTGAAAAGATGATGGAGCACCGCAACGATCTGGCCAACCTCGGCAACACCGTGCGCATTTCGGTGGAGGCCCGGGACGGTGACATCTTCAGCAAGGCATACATGGACACCCTGCGCCAGATCCACGACGAGGTTTTCTACATCCCCGGCGTCGATCGTTCCGGCCTCAAGTCGCTGTGGAGCCCCAGCGTGCGCTGGACCGAAGTGACGGAGGAGGGCTTCGCCGGCGGCGAGGTGATCCCGCAGAGCTACAACGGCTCAGCCGACAGTCTCGACCAGCTGCGCAACAACGTGCTCAAGTCCGGCCAGGTCGGGCGCCTGGTGGCCAACGACTTCAAGTCGAGCATCGTCGATATCCCGTTGCTGGAGTCCTACCCGGACCCGCAGGACCAGGGCAAGCTGCTCAAGCTCGACTACCAGAAGTTCTCGCACCAGCTCGAAGAGAAGATCCGCAACAAGTTCGAAGCGCAGAACCCCAACGTGAAGATCCACATCGTCGGTTTCGCCAAGAAGGTCGGCGACCTGATCGACGGCCTGATCATGGTGGTGATGTTCTTCGGCGTGGCCTTCGTCATCACCCTGGTGCTGCTGTACTGGTTCACCTGGTGTATCCGCAGCACCATCGCGGTGCTGATCACCACCCTGGTGGCGGTGATCTGGCAACTGGGGCTGATGCATGCCGCCGGTTTCGGCCTGGATCCGTACTCGATGCTGGTGCCGTTCCTGATCTTCGCCATCGGCATCTCCCACGGCGTGCAGAAAATCAACGGTATCGCCTTGCAGTCCAGTGAGGCCGACAATGCCCTGACGGCGGCGCGGCGGACCTTCCGGCAACTGTTCCTGCCGGGGATGATCGCGATCCTGGCCGATGCCGTGGGCTTCATCACGCTGCTGATCATCGATATCGGGGTGATCCGCGAACTGGCGATCGGCGCGTCGATCGGCGTGGCGGTGATCGTGTTCACCAACCTGATCCTGTTGCCGGTGGCGATTTCCTATGTCGGCATCAGCGGCAAGGCGGTCGAGCGCAGCAAGAAGGACGCGACCCGCGAACACCCGTTCTGGCGCCTGCTGTCGAACTTCGCCAGCCCCAGGGTGGCCCCGGTGTCGATTTTCCTGGCCCTGCTGGCCTTCGGTGGCGGCCTCTGGTACAGCCAGAACCTGAAGATCGGCGACCTCGACCAGGGTGCGCCGGAACTGCGTCCCGACTCGCGCTACAACAAGGACAACAGCTTCATCATCAACAACTACTCCACCAGCTCCGACGTGCTGGTGGTGATGGTCAAGACCGCGTCCGAGGGTTGCTCGCGCTACACGGCCATGGCCCCGATCGACGAACTGATGTGGAAGATGCAGAACACCGAGGGCGTGCAGTCGGCGATCTCCCTGGTGACCGTGTCCAAGCAGATGATCAAGGGCATGAACGAGGGCAACCTGAAGTGGGAGACCCTGTCGCGCAACCCGGATGTGCTGAACAACTCCATCTCCCGCGCCGATGGCCTGTACAACGCCGACTGCTCGCTGGCACCGGTGCTGGTGTTCCTCAACGACCACAAGGCTGCCACGCTGGACCGGGCGGTTCATGCGGTGCAGGACTTTGCCAAGGAGAACAGCAGGGAGGGCCTGGAATTCCTGCTTGCGGCCGGTAACGCCGGGATCGAGGCAGCGACCAACGAGGTGATCAAACAGGCGGAACTGACCATTCTGATCCTGGTGTACATCTGCGTCGCGGCCATGTGCATGATCACCTTCCGCTCCTGGGCGGCGACCCTGTGCATCGTCCTGCCGCTGGTGCTGACCTCGGTACTGGGCAACGCGCTGATGGCCTTCATGGGGATCGGCGTGAAGGTCGCAACCCTGCCGGTGGTGGCGCTGGGCGTGGGTATCGGCGTGGACTACGGGATCTACATCTACAGCCGCCTGGAGAGTTTCCTGCGTGCCGGGCTGTCGTTGCAGGAGGCCTACTACCAGACCCTGCGTTCCACCGGCAAGGCGGTGCTGTTCACCGGCCTGTGCCTGGCGATCGGTGTCTGCACCTGGATCTTCTCGGCGATCAAGTTCCAGGCCGACATGGGCCTGATGCTGACCTTCATGCTCCTGTGGAACATGTTCGGGGCGCTGTGGCTGCTGCCGGCGCTGGCGCGGTTCCTGATCAAGCCGCAGAAGCTGGCGGGCAAGGTGGGGGGATCCTTGCTGGCCCATTGAGACCGTCAGAAAAGCTTCGCGGGCAAGTCGGATCGCCGCACCGCCGGCTCCTACAGGGCGGTGTGCACCTCGGTCTTGTGCCTGGCACAGACCTGTAGGCGTCGGGCCTGCCCGCGAACCGCCCCTGGCGGACACACGCTGCGATGCAATATCGCCTATCATTGCCCCTTTCCCGAAAAATGATAGAAACCGCCATGACCGACACCTTGCCCACTGCCCTTGAAGCCTGCGACATGCTGGAAATCGACGGCCTGCACGCCTTCGATTTCACCCTCGACGATGCCGGCCTGCTGATCGAGTGCATGGACGGGCGCGCCGCCAAGCGTTGGAGCTTCAGCCTGGCCCAGGTGCAGGCGGCCACCTTCGACGAGACCCTGCAGAGCTGGGTCGTGGTCGGCGACTCCGGCGAGCATCGCCTGGTGTGCCTGAGTGCGTTCAGTGCCCGGGAGCAAGCGGAGGATGAACAGGATGATGCGTAAGTTCTGGCCCCTGCTGATGGCCGGCAGCATCGGCTCGATGCCGGTCCTGGCGGCCCCAGGCGACACCGTCCAGTTGCTGGTCGGCTCCTACACCGCCGGCAGGAGCGAAGGCATCTACCGCCTGCAGTTCGACAGCCGCACCGGCAAGCTCGACCCCAAGCCGCTGCAGGTGATCAAGACCGCCAATCCTTCCTGGCTGACCCTCTCCGGCGACCAGCGTCGGCTCTACGCGGTCAATGAAAACGGCCCCGGCCAGAAGGACCCGGTCGGCCGGGTCAGCAGCTACTCGGTCGACCCCAGGAGCCACCAGCTCAAGCCGATCAACCAGGTGCAGAGCCTGGGCAGCGAGCCGACCCATGCCAGTCTGAGCGGCGACCAGCGCTACCTGTTCGTCGCCAACTATTCGGTACTGGAAGATCCGGGCGGCAGCCTGGCGGTACTGCCGGTGGATGCCAAGGGCAAGCTGTCGCCGCCGGTCCAGCTCAGCAGCCACCCGGCCAGCCTGGTCAACCTGGAGCGGCAGGCTTCGGCCCATGTGCATTCGGTGGTGTCGTCGCCGGACGGGCGTTTCGTCTTCGCCAGCGACCTGGGTGCGGACAGGATTTTCGTCTACCGGTATGACCCCAAGGCCAACCCGGAACGGCCGCTGACCCCGGCCAACCCGGCCTACGTGCAATTGCCGCCGGGCAGTGGTCCACGACACCTGCTGTTCAGCGCCGATGGCAAGCATGCCTGGCTGAGCACCGAAATGAGCGCGCAGATCACCGTGTTCGACTACCAGGACGGCAAGCTCACCCAGAAGCAGCGGGTGGAACTGGCTGACCAGCAGCCGCTGTCGGACAAGGCCGCAGCGGCCCTGCATGCCTCGAAGGACGGCAAGTTCCTCTATGCCAGCAACCGTGGCACCGCCAACCAGTTGCTGGTGTTCGCCATCGACCCGGCCAGCGGCGAGCTCAAGGAACTGCAACGGCGTTCGGTGGAAGGCGATCACCCGCGTGAGTTCACCCTCGATCCGAGCGGCAGGTTCCTGCTGGTAGCCAACCAGAAGAGCAACCAGATCGTGGTGATCGAGCGCGATGCCGACACCGGCCTGTTGGGCAAAACCGTGCAGACCTTGCCCTTCGAGGCGCCGAGCTACCTCGGCTTCCTGCCGCGACAATAGACCGCAGGCCCCGGTTTACAAGGGGCTTGCACTTCTATTAATCACGCTGATATCCGCTACTGCTGCAATGAATTTCAACCCGAACAGCCCTCGGATGTACTTTGGACTCACGGCCTGAAAGGGCAAGCAAGCCAACCGACATTCGAGGATTTTCGACATGAACTTCAATCTCTTCTCCATCATCGCCGCTTCCGCCATCTCTGCCAGCGTTGCCCTTCCAGCCAGTGCCAGCGTCGAGATCAGCGAGAAAAAATCCCATACCCAGAGCTACACCCCCAAGTACCTGCAACAAAGCGCCAACTTCTACGCTGCCCTGGATCACAAGGCTCAACACTGAGCGCTGAACCACTCCGCAACGCCGGAGCGAATGCACTCATTCGGCAGTGGGTCCATTGACCGTCTGCCATGAGAGTGAATTCGCCCCGGCGTTGTCGTTTCTGCCGTTTTTGTTTCAACCCGATAACAGGATTCATATAAGCCGGGATTAAATTTGACGCTGGCTTATTGACTCTTGGCGATTAATATTGCTGATAACGACTATTTAAATAGTTGCCTACTTAGTTATGCGGTTATGATGGATCCTATAGGCATGACATTCGCCTGTGGAGAAAGAACACCATGGCCAGCAACCTCCTGACATCTGCCCGACACGGCGCCTACCTGGCTATTGGCCTGTATGTGGCGCTGGTGCTCGTCATCAGTCTGTCGAGCCTGCTGCACGGCTCGGACGATGCGGCGATCCAGTTGGCGACGCCGAGCATTCCGCTCGAACACAAGACCCAGTCCGCCGGCGTGCTCGCGCACAACGCCGACGCCGGGGCCTGATTCACGGCTGACGCTAGCGGGTCAGTCGGCAGCTGTAGCCGGCTTGGCCATTACCGCGATAAACAGCGGTGAGGCGAGAAACCGCTCCAGCCAGTCCCGCAGTCGCCGATAGGGTGTCTGCGCGAACCACTCCCGATCGACATGGGCGAACTGCCGGACAAAGGGGGCCAGGGCCATGTCAGCCAGGCTGCGATGCTCGGCCAGCAACCAGTCGCGCTGTTGCAGCAGATCTTCCAGTTTGCGCAGGAACGGCTCGGCCTCGGCCCGGTAGTGCTCCATCGGAAACGCCGGGTAGCGCACCGCGTATTTGTAGCGGTCCAGCCGCCGCTTGAAGTCGCCGTCGTTTTCCTCGATCAGGGCCATTGCGGCCCGGGCGGCCAGCGGGTCGCCCTGTAGCAGCCAATCTTCAGGGTCATGCCGGGCCAGCGCCCAGTGCATGATCTCCAGGCTCTGTTCGATCACCTGCCCATCGCCGCAGGCCAGCACCGGCACCGTACCCTTGGCTGACAGCGCGAGCATCGCCGCCGGCTTGGCCTTGAGGCTGACTTCCTCGATGTGCACCGCCACGCCCGAGTAGCGCAGCGCCAGGCGCGCACGCATGGCGTAGGGGCAGCGGCGGAAGGAGTAGAGCAGCGCCGTTTTCATTTCACCTCCAGGGTACTCAGGCCGTTGCCCTGGCGTTGCACCTGGATCTGCACCGGGATGCGTTCGTGCATTTCCTGCACGTGGGAAATCACTGCGACCTTGCGCCCCTGGGCCTGCAGACCGTCGAGGGCGTCCATCGCCAGTTGCAGCGATTGCGGATCGAGGCTGCCGAAGCCCTCGTCGATGAACAGCGATTCGATCTTCAGCGTGCTCGAAGCCATCGAGGCCAGCCCGAGGGCCAGGGCCAGCGACACCAGGAACGTCTCGCCGCCGGACAACGAATGCACCGAGCGCAGTTCGTCGCCCATTTCGGTGTCCAGCACCAGCAGCCCGAGCATGCTGCCGCCGCGCTTGAGGCGGTAGCGCCGGACCAACTGACGCAGTTGCACGTTGGCATGGTGGACCAGCAGGTCGAGGTTGTAGGCCTGGGCCAGCTTGCGGAAGCGGTCGCCGGTAGCCGAGCCGATCAGCGCATCCAGGCGCGCCCAGCGCTGGTACTCGGCATAGGCCTGGGCAATGCGCTGCGCCAGCGCCTGGTTGGCATCCTGCCGACGTTGGTCGTCGACCTGTTCGGCCCGCAGTTCGGCGCAGTGCTGTTCGCTGGCGGCGAACTGCTGCTGACAGTCGGCCAAGGCGCTGGCCAACTGCTCGGCGTCGGGGTTGCCGTTGTGCTGGGCCTGGTGCGCCTGCAGGCGCTGTTCGCGCTCCTGCAGCAGAACCTGGGCCTGTTCGACGGCCTTTTCGTTGCGCAGCAGGTGCTGGCGCAGCTCGGCGACCTGGCTGTCGTCCAGTGCCAGCAAACTCTGCAGGGCGCTGTCGTCCAGTTCCGGGTGGCCGGTGCGCCATTCGGCGATCTTCCCCGCCAGCGCGTTGGCCTCCTGTTCCAGGGCCTGCTGATGCTCCTCCCGGGCCTTGAGCTCGGTCGCGATTTGTACCCGTTGCGTGCGCGTGTCCTGCAACGCCTGGGTGGTGCTGCTCTCGGCCTGGCGCGCCTGTTCCACCGCCTGCTCGAGTTGCTGCTGCCAGTGATCGGCACTGTCGTGTCCACCGAGCAATTGGCTCAGTTGCTGCTGGCTGGCCTGCTGCTGCGCGGCCAGTGCCTCGAACTGTTGCCTTGCGCCTTGCCACTGCTGTTCGCGGCTTTGCTGGCGCTCCAGTTCCAGCTCCAGGGCCTGTTGGCGCTGTTGCTGTTCGGCCAGTTCATCGCGTTGCTGTTCGCGTTGCTGCAGGCGCTCGGCGAGCTGCCGGTCCAGTTGCAGGAAGGTCGCCGCCGGTTCGTTGCGCAGGGCCTCCAGGGTCGGGGCCGGCAGCAGGGTGGCGAAGGCCGCCAGTTCATCGTCCAGGCGCTGGCGGTCGCCGGCCAGTTCGCGCTGCTGCTGCTCCAGTTGCCGGGCGGCCTGCTGGTGCGCGGCTTCGGCCTGGCGCAGTTGCTGGGTCAGTCGCGCGGCGTCCTGTTGCAGGGTGAGCAGGGCGTTCTGGCGCTGCTCGTCGCGTGTCAGGTTCTGGTTCAACTGGCCGGTTTGCCGCTCCAGCCAGGCATCGCGCTGGTCGGCGTGCTGGTCCAGCAGTTGGGCCGCCAGCGGATGCGCTTCCAGGCTGGGCGCCAGGGCCTGCTGCTGGCTCGTCAAGTGCTCCTGCTGGGCCAGCAGTTCCTTCTGCTGGGCGATCAGCCCACCCACCTCGGCACGCAGTTCGGTAAGCCGTTCCTTGAGCCGGTCCACGGCAGCCTGGGCATTGGCCTGTTCACTTTCATCGTGGCGGCCAAGGCTCTGCAGCAGTGCCTCGGGCTGATGGTAGGGATGTTCGTGGCTGCCGCAGACCGGGCAGGGCTGGTCATCCTGCAACTGTGCGCGCAGTTCCTCGACGCTGGCATTGCGGGCCAGGCGTTGACGTTCGAGCAGTTCGCGGGTGACGTTGAGCGTCTGTTCGGCCACCTCCAGTTCGGCCTTGGCCCTGACTCCGTCCTGGGTCAGGCGCTCGCGCTCCTGCTGGGCGCTGCTCAGGCGTTGCTGCAATTGGGCGGCGCGTTGGTCCAGGTCCTTTTGGCTGGACCATAGCCGGGCCAGGTCCTCGACGGCCCGCAACTGCTTGCGGTTGTCCTGCAGCAGGCTGCCGAGAATGCCGATCTGCTCGGCCACGGCGTCCGGTTCAGCGGCAGCCTCCTGATAGAGGACTTCCAGTTGCTGTTTCTGGGTGCCCAGCGCCTGCGCGGTTTCGCCGGCGGTGCGTTCGAGGCCGGCCAGTTCGGCCTGGCCCTGGTTGAGCCGGTTGCCGATCAGCATCAACTGCTGCAGGCGGTCGCGGTAGGCGGTCCAGGCCTCGCTCAAGGGCGCGAGATCGCTGCTGTGCTCCAGTTGCGTGGCAATCTGTTGCAGGCGCTCGGCAATCTGCTGCTGCCGCTCCTGCAGGGCCTGGATGGTCGCCTGGCCCTGGTCCCGGGCCTGCTGCGCAGTGTCTTGTGCCTGGGCGGCGAGTGCCGCATCCCTGGCCAGTCGGGCGAGGTTGCCTTGCTCGTCGAAGGCCTGGCGCAGCAGCGGGGCGCTGCCGCTCTGCTGCTGTTGCGCGCTGTTCAGTGCGGCCTGGGCGGTGGTCAGAGCCTGTTCCAGTTGTGCCTGGCGTTCGCTCAGCGCCTCATGCTGCTGGCGCTGCTGCGTGATCTGCTCGGCCAGGGGCGGCAGTTGCCCATCGATTTCCAGCTTGCGGGCAAACTGGTGCCGTTGCGGGGCCAACTGCTCCAGCCGTGTCAGCTTCAGGCGCTCGTCGGCCAGTACCTGCTCTTGTTGCCGGAGGCTTTCCAGTTGTTCGGCAGCCGCCTGGCGGGCGTCCTGCAACTGCTGCAATTCCTTGAGCCAGCCGTGCTGCTGTTCGAGCTGGCGCAGTCGGGCCTTGTGCAGTTCCAACTGTCGCTGCGCGCTGTCGAAGCGTTCGTCGAGTTCGGCGCGGGCTTCGGGGCTCATCGGGGTGAGGCCCACCGCCTGGTCCTGCAACAGCTTGTGGGCTTCGCGGGCTTCCTTGGCCTTGTCGAAGGCGCGGCGACCGAGGCGAGTGTAGAGCGCGGTGTCGGTGAGCTTTTCCAGCAGTTCACTGCGTTCGTTGTCATCGGCCTTGAGGAAGGCGCTGAACTCGCTCTGGGCCAGCAGCACGGCGCGGGTGAACTGCTCGAAGTTCAGGCCGAGGCAGGCTTCCAGCTGGGCCTTGTATTCGCCTTTCTGGCTGGCCAGCAACTGGTCGCTGTCGAGGTCGCGCAAGCTCTGGCGGCTGGCCTGCAGCTTGCCATTGGCCTTGTCCCGGGCGCGGTTGGCTTCCCAGCGGGCGCGGTAGCGGCGACCGTCGATCCCGACGAAATCGACTTCGGCGAAGCCGGCACCGGTACCGCGGCGCAACAGGGTGCGGGGATCGCCGGTGCTGATTTCGCCATCGGCATCCGGCACCTTGGCATCGCGCGAGGCAGTGTTCAGTCGGGGTACGGCGCCGAACAGTGCCAGGCAGAGGGCGTCGAGCAGGGTGCTCTTGCCGGCGCCGGTCGGTCCGGTGATGGCGAACAGGCCGGTGCTGGCCAGCGGCTCGGCGGTGAAGTCCAGTTCGAACGGGCCGGCCAGGGAGGCGAGGTTCTTCAGGCGAATGGCAAGAATCTTCATGGCTGCTCGTCCTCCAGCTGCACTTCCTGCAACAGCAGGGCGAAGTCATCGAGGGTCTGCGCGTCCACTTCGTTGCCGTAGTGGTCCTGCCAGGCGCGGCTGAACAGGTCCTGGGGGCTGAGCTGGTCGAGCTCGACGAGGCGTGCGTTATCTTCCTCGTCTTCGCGTGCACCGCGGCCGGCGTATTCGGCGGCGATGCGCACCAGGCGCACGGCCTTGCCCTGCAGGGCACTTTCGATCTGCTGGCGCAGGTCCGGCTGCGGTTCGTCGAGGCGTACCCGCACCTCCAGCCAGGGTTGGCGTTGCAGGTCGGCCAGCAGGTCGACATCGGGCAGCTCGGCGAGCCTTTCCAGGATTTCGGCGAGGGGCAGCGGGCCCAGGCGTTGCAGGTCGACGGCGCGTGGTACCAGGCGTGGTTCGACGCTGACCAGGGTTTCGCCGTCGAGCACGATATCGAGGATCTGGTGTTTGTAGCCGATCTCCGAGAACGACAGCGGGATGGGTGAGCCGCTGTAGCGGATACGTTCTTCGCCGTTGACCTTCTGCGGCTTGTGCAGGTGACCCAGGGCGACGTAGCTGACGCTGGCATCGAACAGACTGGCGGGCAGGGCCTCGGCGCTGCCGATGATCAGGCTGCGTTCGGAGTCTTCGGAAACCGAGCCGCCGGCCATGTGCGCGTGGCTGATGGCGACCAGTGCCTGGCCGGGCTGGCGCCTGGCCTTGGCAGCCTCGATCAGCCAGCGGTGGACCTGGCCGATGCCACGCAGGTAATCGTCGCCCAGCAGCGCGCCGGTGACTTCGGCCGGGCGCAGGAAGGGCAGGGCCAGGCACCAGCCGGCGATCTCGCCGTTGGCGGCGGGCAGCGGGATCAGCAGGCGCTCGCTGTCGAGCTGGCCGTCCTCCAGCCAGAGCACCCGGCCCAGGGCGTGGGTGCGCAGGCGGCGCATCAGCGGCGCCGGCAGTTCGATGCGCGAGCCGGAGTCGTGGTTGCCGGCAATCATCACGATGGTCAGTTGCGGCTGTTGCTCGTGGGCGCTGACGATGAAGTCGTAGAGGCGCTCCTGGGCTTTGACCGGCGGGTTGACGGTGTCGAAGATATCGCCGGCGATCAGCAGTACGTCCGGTCGTTGGCTGGCCAACTGGGCGAGCAGCCAGGTCAGGAAGCAGGCGTGTTCGAAATCCCGTTCCTGGCCATGAAGGTTCTGGCCCAGGTGCCAGTCGGAGGTATGAAACAGGCGCAAGGCAAACTCCGCGAAGACGGTGGCGACCGCTCAGGACAAGGTGGCGGTGCGAAAGACCGACAAGTCTACTGGTAAATCCGTGGGGAGTGGCGATACGGGTTTTGAGGCATCAGGAAATTTCGCATTGGCGCCCCTTTACGCGTTGCCCCCTGTAGGAGCCGGGCTTACTTGGGGTACAGCGGCGGCAGCCCGCTGTCGCCGACCGGGGCCTGGACCCGTTCGGCCGCCGGGATGGCGCGAACCACCCGCCACAGTTCCTCGCCTTGCCAGTACTGGCCGGTCTCGCTGTACAACGCGCCATTCAGGCCGTCCAGGGCATCGGACAGCGGTACGAAGCGCGCGGCCATCTCGGCCAGGGTCTCCGGCTGCTGCCGGGCCCAGGCATCGAGCGCCTGGCGCGTGGCCTGGGGATCGTTGGCCAGGCAGGTGCGCTTGAGGTCGTCGAGCAGGGTCCGCGGGCTCGGTCCGGCCTGGGCGGCGCGGTGCACCGCCGGCTGCGAGCGGGCGCGCCACCACAGGCCGAAGCCGAGCAGGGTGGTGCAGGCCAGCAGCAGCGTGCTGAGCTTCCAGATCCACAGGCTCGCCGCGTCGGCGGCGATGTTCGCCGGTACGCTGTTGACCGGCGTATCCACCGCCAGGCTCGGGTTGTTCGTGACCTGCAGGCTGCGCGCCGGCAGGGTGGTGCGCTCCACGTGCTCTTCGTGGGTGTTCCACCAGACCACGGTGATCGCCGGCAGCTCAAAGGTGCCGCTGTGGGTCGGGACCAGGGCTTCACGTTCTTCGCGACTGCCGATCAGGCCGCGTTCGCTGTTCTGGTTGCTCAGTTGCGGCTGGTCCGGGTAGCGGCGCAGGCCGCTGATACTGGTGGCCGGCAGCGGTGGCAACTGGGCGCTGGACAGGCCTTCGGCCTTGAGGGTGAGGCTGCGGGTCAGCGAGTCGCCGACCTGGCTGTGGTCCGGCTCCGGGCTCCAGCTTTCGCCCAGGCTCAGGCTGCGCGCCGGCAGCCATGGTGCATCGGCGGGCCAGGCCGCCGGTTGCGGTTTGACGTCGAGGGTCATCTCGGCCGAACTGACGTGAATCAGCTTGCCGGGCTTGGGGCCGGCCGGTGTCTGGCCCTGATTCTGGCCCTGGCCGGTCTCCGCCAGGGTGGCGCTGAACACCAGCGCCGGAATCGCCAGCTTGCCGCTGTGCTGCGGGTAGATGGCATAGCGCAGCTCGATCACGCCATGGCGCACGCCGTTGATCAGCTTCTCGTAGGTGCGCGATTCGCCCAACTGCTCGATACGTGCATCGCCCAGTTGCAGCGGGCTGAGGTTGCTGTCGTCATACAGCGACACCGAATGGTAGATGCGCAGGGTCAGCACCGCCTGGGCCTGGACATAGACGCTGTCCTGGTCAAGGCTGGTTTCGATGAACACCGAGGCCAGGCTGTTGGCCGGTTCCTGCTGGTCGCTCTGCACCACCTGCAGGGTGATCGGCTGGCTCTGCAGTTCGCCCAGTTGCAAGGCGGGAATCACCACGTCGCCGCTGTGTCGTGGCAGCAGGGTGATGATCCAGCGGGTCGTCGCCTGCTTGTCGCCGCCCAGGGTGGTCAACTGGTTGACCTGGCGCGTGCCGCGCACTTCGAACTCGCCGGCCAGCGGCTCCAGGTCCGGCTTGCCGAACTGCGTGACATCCCGCGATTCCAGGGTCAGTTCCACCGATTCACCGGAATTCACGCGCGTGCGGTCGACGCTGGCGAGCAGCCCGTCGGCATGGGCCGGCAGGCTCCAGCAGAGCAGCCACAGCAAGAGGGCGGAAAAGCGGTTGATCATCGGGTCTTGTCCTGATGGAGCTGTTGTTCGTACCAGAATTTGCGCCTGAGCAGCTCGCCCGGATCGTCGGGGATCTGCCGCAGCCATTGTTCGAGGGCCTGGCGCTGTTCGCCCTCGATATTCTGCGCGGCGCTGCGCAGCGGTGGGCGGGTGGTCCGTTCGTCGTCCAGCTCGCTGCCCGGTACCTCATTATCACCTGTTGGCGCGGCCGAGGCATCGGTCGATGCAGTGTTCGGCGGCGGGTCCTGGGTCTGTGGCACGGCCTCGGCAGCCTGTGGCTGCGCGGGTGTGGCGCTGCTGGAGGAGGCGTCGTGCAGAGTGGAGGACGGCTCGCCGGTGGCGGCGGTTTCGTCGGGCTTGACCGGCTGGGGTTCGGAGCGGCTGCGTTGCTCTTCCAGTATCTGCTCCACCAGGGCCTTGTTTCTCAGCGCCGGGCGCAGGTCGGGCTGGCGTTCCAGGGCCTGTTCATAGGCGTCCAGAGCGGCCTCCAGCTCGCCGCCCTGGGCCAGGGCATTGCCGCGGTTGTAATGGGCGTTGGCATCGTCGCCTTCGGCGAACTTGCGGGCCGCTGCCGTATAGTCGCCGGCTTCGTAGAGCGCCAGGCCCTGCCATTGCGGGTCGTCGAAATGCCTGGCCGCCTCCAGCGGGCGCTGCTGCTCCAGTAGCCGCATGCCCTGTTGATCCGGACGCAGCCACAGGTCGGTGAATTCGAAGGCCTGGCTCGGTGGCGGGAACAGCAGCAACAGCGGCAGGCAGAACAGCCAGCCGCGCCGGCCGGCACAGGCGGCCAGCACCAGCAAGGGCAGCAGCAGCCAGTAGCCCTGGTCTTCCCAACTGTCGAGCTGGACGAGCTGGCCATCGTCGCGCAGATGCCGTGGCCCGTCGAGCAGGCCGAGGCCGCGCAGGTCGCTTTCGTCGACACGGCTCTGGCGATAGCGGCCGCCGACTTCCGTGGCGAAGGCCTTGAGGCCCGGGCTGTCGAGGCGCGGTATGCGGATCGCGCCCTGGGCATCCTTGAGGAAACCGCCATTCTCCTCGGCGACCGGGGCACCGTCGCGCGTACCGACACCGAGGATCAGCAGGCTGTGGGGCTGTTGCGCCAGGGCCTGGCGGATGCCTTCGCGTTCCTGTTCACTGAGGGACGAGCCGATCAGCAGCAGCCGTCCCTGGCCCTGGGCGCCGCGTTCGAGCAGGGTCAGCGCCTTGGCGACCGCGAGGTCGGCGCGATGGCCCGGTTCGGGCATGATCGATGGCTTCAGCGCATCCAGCAGGTTGCGGCTGGTGCCCATGTCATCGGACAGCGGCACCAGGGTGTGGGCGCTGCCGGCATAGACGATGATCGCCGTCTGCGCATCGCTGCGCGCGCGCATCAGGTCGAACAGCTTGCGCCGGGCCTGTTCCAGGCGGTTTGGTGCGATATCGGTGGCGAGCATGTCCGGGGTCAGCTCCAGCAGCACCACCAGCGGGTCCTGGGGCTTCTGGGTCGATTGCTCGATGCGCTGCCAGCTCGGGCCGAGCAGGGCCAGCAGGGCCAGGGCCCAGCCCAGGCCGAGGACCACCCACGGCAGCCGGCTCTCGCGACCGCTGCCGCCACCGAGCAGTACGCGATGGAAGGCCGGCGGCAGGATCATCTGCCAGCGTCCGGCCCGTTTCTGCCGATGCCAGAGCCGCCACAGCAACCAGCCGAGCAGGGGCAACAGCACCAGCCAGCCGGGGCGGAACCAGTGTGGCCAGAGGCCTGAGAGGAATTCGCCGCTCATCGGCGCCTCCGCAGGCGCAGGCGCTTGAGGCGTTCACGCCACTCGGGGTGCTGAGGGAGGAACTGGCGACGCGCCAGCCAGCGTTGCAGCAGGTTGTCCGGCCACTGCTCGCGGGCCACCAGCAGCAGGCTCAGGGCCAATGCCAGGGCCAGCGGCCAGTGATAGAGGGCGCGGGCGGGGCGGGCCTGGGTCGGTTGCTGGGCCACCGGTTCGAGTTTGTCCAGGGTGCTGCGGATGCTTTGCAGTTCCTGGCCGTCGCGGGCGCGGAAATACTGGCCACCGGTGACCTGGGCGATTTCCTTGAGGGCCGGTTCGTCGAGGTCCATGCTCGGGTTCAGTCCCAGCATCGACAGGCTGCCGCTCTGTTCCGGGTCGGCCCCGATGCCGATCGGGTAGATTTTCACCTGCTCCTCGGCCGCCAGGCGGGCCGCGGTGATCGGGTCGATCTGGCCGCCGTTGTTGGCGCCATCGGTCACCAGGATCAGCACCCGGCTTTGGGCCGGCCGCTGGCGCAGGCGCTTGAGGGCCAGGCCGATGGCATCGCCGATGGCGGTGTTCTTGCCGGCGATGCCGATCTTCGCTTCATCCAGCCAGACCCGCACGGTGCGCCGGTCGAAAGTCAGCGGCGCCTGGACGTAGGCCTTGCTGCCGAACAGGATCAGCCCGACCCGGTCGCCTTCGCGGCTTTCGAGAAAGTCGCCCAGCAGGTGCTGGACCAGGCTCAGGCGGCTGACGTCTTCACCTTGCCAGCGCATGTCGGGATATTCCATGGAGCCGGAGACGTCCACCGCGACCAGCAGGTCGCGGCCGCTGGCGGCGATCGGCAAGGGTTCGCCCAGCCACTGCGGGCGGGCGGCGGCGATCAACAGCAGCAGCCAGAGCAGCACGAAGCGCGCCTGCTGGCGCCAGCCGGGCAGGTTGAGGCGGGCACGACGGCGGGCCAGGGTTTCGAGATCGGCAAGAAAACTGACCTTCAGCGCCGCCTCGCCGCTGTCGGCCACCGGCAGCACCAGCCGCAGCAGCCAGGGCAGCGGGAACAGGGCGAAGATCCACGGCCAGGCGAACTCAAACATGCTTGCGGATCCAGGTGTCGATGGCCTGGTTCAGGCCGGCGATGGCCTTGTCGTCGAGCTTGCACTCGGGTTTGTAGGCGCCCTCCACCAGCACCATCCAGCGCGTCAGGCCGGCGGCCGGGCAGCGGTTGTCGAGGAAGGCCAGCCACTGGCGGCCATTGAGCGTATGACTCTGGCTGCCCGGATAGTGGTTGCGGCACAGGCGCTTGAGCAGCCCGTTGAGTTGCTGCAGCCAGGCGCCGGCCGGAGCGCCGTCGTAGGGTTTGGGCAGGCGCGCGAGCTCCTCCAGCGCGGCCAGCCGTAACGGATCCAGCGGCTGTTCGGCACGCGGCAGCGGACGTCGGGCCAGCAGCCAGCGCCGCAGGTACCAGAGGCCGACGCCCAGCAGCGGCATCGCCAGCATCAGCAGCCACCAGCCCGGTGCTGGCGGCCAGAAACCCTGTACCGGTGGGGTGATCAGCGGTTGCAACTGGTCCAGGCCGCTCATGACGGTTTTCCCGGCCGTTGCGGGTTGAGGTACTCGCGCAACTGCTCGACCATTTCGCCCTGGGTGCTCAGGGGCATCAACAGCACCCGCAGCTTCTGCGCCAGCAGTTCCCAGCGGGCGGCCCGCGCGTCGCCCTGGGCACGATAGGCCTGGCGCAGTTCCGGGCTCAGCGTGTCGAGCTCCAGCAGCGCGCCACGGTCGGCGAAGCGCAGCAGGCCGGCGGCGGGCAGGGCGTGGTCGAGCGGGTCGGACACCGGCAGCAGCAACAGGTCGCAATGACGCGACAGCAGGCTCAACTGACGTTCGGCGGCATCGGTCAGCGCGCGCTCGTCGCAGATCACGATCACCAGGCTGCCCGGGCGCAGCACTTCCCGCGCACGGATCAGCGCCTGGCCCAGGGTATCCTGGCCGGCGGCGACGTCGGTGTGCAGCGAATGGTTGACCCGCACCAGCCGGTTGAGCAGTTGCAACAGGCTCTGCTTGCTGCGCCGCGGCTTGATTTCATAGTGCTCGTTGTCGCCGTAGACCAGCCCGCCGACCCGGTCGTTATGACCCAGCGCGGCCCAGCCGATCAGGCTGGCGGCCTGGGCGGCGAGCACCGATTTGAACATCTGCCCGGAGCCGAAGAACAATTGCCGGCTCTGCTCGACGAGGATGAAAATCGGTCGCTCGCGCTCCTCGTGGAACAGCTTGGTATGCGGTTCCTGGGTTCGCGCGGTGACCCGCCAGTCGATGGTGCGCACGTCGTCGCCGGCCTGGTAGACCCGCACCTGGTCGAAGTCCACACCACGGCCGCGCAGTTTCGAATGGTGCAGGCCGATCAGCGGGCTGCGCTGGCTCGGCGTCGAGAACAGCCGTACTTCGCGCACGCGATGACGCATCTCGATCAACTCGGCGAGAGTGGTACGGATGCCGGGCTCGGCGGGTAGCGGGGTGATCATTGTCGGGGTCAGGCGACGGCGACGACGTCGAGAATCCGCTGGACGACCCGATCCTGGTCGATCCCCGCCGCCTCGGCTTCGAACGACAGGATGATGCGGTGGCGCAGTACATCGAACAGCACCGCCTGGATATCTTCCGGGCTGACGAAGTCGCGTCCGGCCATCCAGGCGTGGGCGCGGGCGCAGCGGTCGAGGGCGATCGAGCCGCGGGGGCTGGCGCCGTAGGCGATCCACTCGGCCATTTCCGCGTCGAACTTGGCCGGGCTGCGGGTCGCCATCACCAGTTGGACCAGGTATTCCTCCACGGCGTCGGCCATGTACAGGCCGAGGATTTCCTTGCGCGCGGCGAAGATCGCCTGCTGGCTGACCCGGCGTTCGGGCTTGGCCTCGCCGTTGAGCGCTTCACCGCGGGCCTGCTGCAGGATCCGCCGTTCGACGGCGGCATCCGGGAAGCCGATCTTGACGTGCATCAGGAAACGGTCGAGCTGGGCTTCCGGCAATGGATAGGTGCCCTCCTGCTCGATCGGGTTCTGGGTCGCCATCACCAGGAACAGTGGCGACAGGTCATAGGTGCTGCGTCCAACGCTGACCTGGCGCTCGGCCATGGCTTCGAGCAGCGCCGACTGGACCTTGGCCGGGGCCCGGTTGATCTCGTCGGCCAGCACCAGGTTGTGGAAGATCGGCCCCTGCTGGAACACGAAGCTGCCGGTTTCGGGCCGATAGATCTCGGTACCGGTGATGTCGGCGGGCAGCAGGTCGGGCGTGAACTGGATGCGATGGAACTGCGCTTCGATGCCTTCGGCCAGCTCCTTGATTGCCTTGGTCTTGGCCAGGCCGGGGGCGCCCTCGACCAGCATGTGGCCGTCGGCCAGCAGGGCGATCAGCAGGCGCTCGATGAGCTTTTCCTGGCCGAGAATCTGCGCTGAGAGAAAGGTTCGCAGCGCCAGCAGCGCTTCACGATGTTCCATCGATGAGTGTTCCTGGAGAGGGGGGCGACGGCATGCGGATAAATGTCGTCGCCGGGGGCGTTACTTTAATCCATCGAGGGTCGTGGCGACTAACGGACAACGGGATTTTTCTGATTTTTCGGGAAAAATCCTGCGTTGTTGAGAGTCATTTCTCACGGATGCAGCGCACCTGCGCTTTTCAGCCCAGTTCGCTGACGTAGGTGCCGGTACCTTCCAGGATGTTCCTGAGGGTCTGCTCGATCTCGGCCAGTTCCGCGGCGTCGGTGCGGTGCAGGATTTCCAGGTGGTCCGCGCCATTGAGCGCATCGGCGTCGCCCGGTGCGACTTCGATCAGCAGGCGGGTGGCGCCGAAGGTGACCTTGACCCCGTCCAGGGTCGACGGTTCGCCGTCCAGGGTGATTTCCAGCTCGTCCTCGTCCGGGTAGCGGGTCATCAGGAACATCTCGCCCTTGTCACTGTGGCAGCAGAGCATGGCCATGTTGTCTTCTTCATCGTCGCAGGGGTTGGCGATGAGGTGGGCGGTACTGAACGGCATGGGCTGGTGTCCTGTGGGGAGCGGGGGAGAGGCGATATTTTGCCTGTATCCGCAATATTTTTCAGGAACCGATGGCGACGGCCCGGCAATCGCCTCGCGGTTTCGCTTCGCCGACCGCCAGGAGGCATTATGTAGGAAGTGTCTTAGTTCTAACTTCACTCATTCCATTTTGTGTTCAGAGTTCTCGTATAGACCTGTCATTTCTGACAGTAGACGATGTGCGACGAAGTCTTGATAATCATCGCCAAGCCGAGTTCCTGCGTTGTCCGGTTCAAGATTTTCCCGAAAATCTTCTACGGAGGAATAAGGTCTTGAAAGTCTCGATCCTGATGTGTACCTACAATGGCCAGCGATTTCTGGCCGAGCAGATCAACTCCTTTGAACGCCAGAGTCATTGCAACTGGAGCCTGGCGGTATCCGATGATGGCTCCAGTGATGCCACACTGGAAATAGTCGACAGTTGTACCGGTGATTGGCCAGCAGGACGGCTGAAGGTCTTTTCCGGTCCGCGCAAGGGCTTTGTCGCCAACTTCCTGTCATTGACCTTTCGTCCCGAAGTTCAGGCGGATTTCTATGCCTGGTCGGATCAGGACGATATCTGGAACGAAGACAAGCTCGAAACCGCGCTGATGTGGTTGCAGAGTGTACCCGGGCATGTGCCGGCGCTGTATTGCGGGCGTACCCAACTGATTTCGGAGTTGGGGATCGGCACCGGCCGATCCCCGCGTTTCTCGCTGCCGCCGGATTTTGCCAATGCCCTGGTCCAGAGCATCGGCGGCGGCAACACCATGGTGTTCAACCATGCCGCACGCGAACTGCTGCGCGAAGCGGGGGCCGATGTCCGCATTCCTTCCCATGACTGGTGGGCCTACCAACTGGTGTCCGGGGCCCGGAACGGGGTGGTTTTCTACGACCCACAGCCCAAGACGCTCTATCGCCAGCACAAGGCCAATCTGGTCGGCAGCAATGCCGGGTGGCTGGCCCGGCTCTATCGGATCCGCATGCTGATCCATGGTCGTTTCCATGAGTGGAACCGGCAGAACATCAGGGCTCTGGAGTTGATGAGCCATCGACTGGACCAGCAAAACATCGAATTGCTTTCGGCATTCAAGAATGCCCGTGAGCTGCCGCTTTGGCATCGAATATCCGGTATCAGGCGGTGCGGTGTCTATCGGCAGACACTGGGCGGCAATCTTGGATTGCTGTTTGCAGCGCTGCTCCGAAAGATCTGATTTTCTAAAAATTTTCAGTTTTCTACTGCCTGTTCATTGGAAACGGTGAGAGGCGATTGCGTCATTTTTTCTTCAGAGGTGCTGATTGAATGTATGAACTCACGAACGAATCGAGTGATATGTCGAGAGGGATCTGGCGCCATCGAAGTCTCATTCTGATGTTGGCGCGGCGTGACATTATCGGGCGCTATCGCGGGTCGATATTGGGAGTTGTCTGGTCGCTTATATATCCGCTATTGATGCTGGCTATCTACTCTTTTGTCTTTGGTGGGATATTCAAGTCGCACTGGGGAGCGGGTGACAGTTCGCCGTTGGAGTTCGCCCTGGTGCTGTTTCTAGGGCTGATAGTTTTCAACTTGTTCTCCGAATCCGTCAGCCGTGCGCCGGGAGTGATCTCGGCTCATGCCAGCTATGTCAGGAAAATCGTTTTTCCGCTGGAGATTCTGCCGGTGGTGCTGCTGTTGGGAGCGATGTTTCAGTTTCTGGTCAACCTGGGGGTCTGGCTGGTGTTCTGCGCGTTGTTTTTCCGGGTTCCGCCTCTCACGACCGTGCTGTTGCCCGTGGCGATTCTGCCGTTGCTGCTGTTCACCCTGGGAGTCTGCTGGGTATTGGCATCACTGGGGGCTTATCTGCGCGATATCGGTCATCTGGTCGGGGTGCTGGTGACCGCGCTGCTGTTCCTCTCTCCGATTTTCTATCCCGTCACGGCCCTGCCCGAGCGTTTCCAATACTTCATGACGCTCAATCCCCTGGCTCAGGTGATCGAGAACACCCGGCAGGTTTGCATCTGGAGCCGCTTGCCGGACCCCGGAGTCTGGTGCCTGTCATTGCTGGTCGGGGCGCTGGTGGCTTGGCTTGGTCTGAGATTTTTCCAGAAAACGCGTGGGGGATTTGCCGATGTCCTCTGATATTGCCATCGCTGCCGAAGGGCTCTGCAAGTGCTACCCGATCTACAACAAACCCAGCGATCGGCTGTTGCAGATGCTGTTTCAGCGGCACCAGTCCCGTTGTCGGGAGTTCTGGGCCCTGAACGGAGTGTCGTTCGAAATGAAGAAGGGAGAGTCCCTCGGCATCATCGGTCGCAACGGCTCTGGCAAATCGACCCTGCTGCAACTGATTTGCGGGACCCTGGCGCCGACGTCGGGAAGCCTGCGTGTCCAGGGGCGGGTGGCGGCTTTGCTGGAGCTGGGTGCCGGTTTCAATGCCGAGTTCACCGGCCGCGAAAATATCTACATGTCGGCTGCGCTATACGGGTTGAGTGTCGAGCAGATCAATCAGCGCTTTTCCGCCATTGCAGCCTTTGCCGATATCGGCGGTTTCATGGAACAGCCGGTCAAGACCTATTCGAGTGGGATGTATGTGCGTCTGGCGTTTGCGGTCGTCGCTCATGTCGACGCCGATATTCTGGTGATCGACGAGGCGCTTTCGGTGGGGGATGCCTATTTCGCACAGAAATGCATGCGTTTTATCCGTCAGTTCAAGGAAAGGCATTCGCTGATTTTTGTCAGTCACGACACCGCTTCGGTGATCAATCTCTGTGACCGGGTGCTGTGGCTGGACCAGGGACATCCAAGGGAGCTGGGAGAGGCGCGATGGGTGTGTGAGCGTTATCTGAACGACCTGTTCCACACTGTGGGTGGCGATCATCCGATCAGTGCCGGGCAATCTCGGCCTCGGCATGCCAGTGCAACGAAGCGTCACGGTCAGGCTGCTCTGGAGTGGCGCGATCAGCGTGCAGACTATATCAATTCGAGTAACCTCAGGAATGACCTTGAGGTATTCCGCTTCGATCCGCAGACTCCTGGCGCATTCGGCGGGGAAGAAGCCCGCATCACCGAGGTGCGGCTGACCGATTCCACTGGCGCCGGGCTGACCTGGGTACTGGGCGGAGAGCGGGTCAACCTCAGAATCGAGGCCCAGACATCGGTTTTTCTCGATCGTCCCATCATCGGCTTCTTCGTCAAGGATCGTCTGGGGCAGACGCTGTTTGGCGACAACACCTACATCAGTCAACTGGGCAACATCCGCACCGCACAGGCGGGGTCGACATTGACTGCGGAGTTCGAGTTTTTCATGCCTTGGCTGGCCAAGGGCGACTACGTCATTCAGGTCGCTATCGCCAATGGCGAACAGCATGACCACAAGCAGTTGCACTGGTGCCACGAGGGCCTGCTCATAAGGTCGCACCACGATCCGGTGTCGACCGGAATCATTGGCATTCCCTTTCTTAATATAAGCCTCAGCGTCGATCGCTACTGAGCATCAAGGAAACCCATGCACCCATCGGCCATGCTTCACGGCAGAAATTTCATCGAGTCGATCCAATACCCGGACAACCGACGGGTCAGGATAGTTGAAGTGGGCTCCCAGGATGTGAATGGGTCGCTCAGGGCATTCATACCTGAAACCTATCACTACACTGGCTGTGATTTTGTTGAAGGCAGCAATGTCGACCTGGTCCTGGAGGATCCCTATTGTCTACCCTTTGCCGACGACTCTGTCGACGTGGTGATCGCCAGTTCCTGTTTCGAGCACTCCGACATGTTCTGGCTATTGTTCTTGGAGATTCTCAGGGTATTGAAGGACGATGGCCTGTTTTACCTGAACACCCCCAGCAACGGTTATGTTCATCGTCACCCGGTGGACAGTTGGCGTTTCTACCCGGATTCGGGCCGCTCGCTGGTGCAGTGGGGACAGCGAAATGGTTACTCGCCAGTACTGATTGAATCCTTCATCGGTGCTCAGATGGGAAACCGTCCCGAACAGCGCTGGAGTGATTATGTGGGCGTATTCGGCAAGACTACGGCCAGCGTTTCGCATCTCGGTTTTCGCCTTTCGGAAAAGTCCGGACAGGTCAGGCATTTGCAGCGCTACGGAGTCGATGTTTGGCAAGCCGAGCCCAGTGAACCTGAGGATCTGTTGAATATCCTCGGGCTGGAGCAGGCCAACGCCACCCTGAACGGACAGGTCAGCGGGTTGCAGGGGCAATGTGTCGACCTGGGACGGCGAATCGGCGGTCTGGAGCAGGCCAACGAAGTCCTGCGCAGTCGTGTTTCTCAACTGAAAGGCTTGCATGATGCGTTGCTGGCTTCCAGGTCCTGGCGCCTGACGGCACCCTTGCGCAGGGTCAAGCAATGGCTATCGGGATCCAGCATTACGTTCAGACGCCGGTTATTGAAGACGTTGCGCTCGCTGGGGCGTTCTGCCTATCACCGCGCACCTGCCCTGATACGACCATTCCTGTTCCGGGTCGCGTTCAGGCTCTTCGGCGAGCACCTGTTGCGTGGACCCGGGCCTGTCATGACCGGTTTGCCGAGAGAGCCTGTGTGTAGCCTGGACTATCGGGAGTTAGTGGAGCGCACGCGGGCTGCTCCGATGCTCCGGGGGCAGAGTGTCGCGGTGGTGATTCATGTTTTTTATCCGGATGTCTTCCAGGAGATGGCAACTTATTTTCACCATTTGGGTGATGAGTGCCACTTTTACATCTCGGTTGCGGATGAGGCGGGTCGAACCCAGGTAATGCAGACGCTGCGGCATCAGGGAATCGAACGCTATGAACTGACGATCTGTCGGAACCGTGGGCGAAACTTTGCCCCCTGGCTGGTGGAGTACCGCGAGCAGATCCGCACTCACGACCTGATGTTGCATCTGCATACCAAGAAGTCGCTACGAACTGGAGAGGACCAGCAGGCCTGGCGGACTCACCTGTTCGATTGCCTGCTTGGCAGCCCAACGGTTGTCGAACTGATCCGAGGGATCTATCGGGATCGACCGCAAGCAGGTGTTATCGCTCCCGAAACCTATGAGCGAGGAGCCAGCTACTGGTTTCATCACTGGTTATCCGTAGGGCACTTGTTACCGGGATTTTTCTCCCGATTGGGCATTGATCACTATCCACGACGTGGCCTAATCGACTTTCCGGTGGGTGGCATGTTCTGGGCACGTGTTGATGCCCTGCGGCCTTTGTTGGCGGTTGAATGGACGTACGACGATTTTGAGGTCGAGCCGGCCGCAGACGATGGTACATTGCCCCACCTGATCGAGCGTGCCATCGGGGTCATCGCGGAGCACTCCGGCTACATCTATGGCGAGATCAATCCGCAGGCCGGGCGATTTCTGTGGGGAGCGGGTAGCAAGCTGTTGAGTCATTACCTGGTTACCAGTAGGCGGATCAGTGATGCCGGTGGGTTCCCGGTAGTGTCTTTCGACTTCTTCGATACGCTGTTCTCCAGGGTTTCGGTATCACCCGAGGATGTTCAGCATTACATCGGTTTTGAGCTGGAGCAGCGTTTGGGGGCACCTGTCGCTCAGGGCTTCTATGCCGTTCGAAGGGCGGCAGAGGCGCGAGCTCGCGAGCTCTCGAAAACCGGCGATGTCAGGTTGTCGGATATCTACGATTGTTTTTCCCTGTTCGGCTGGGGCGCGGCGTGCTCCAGGACAGCCATGGTTCTGGAACTGGAAATCGAGAGGCGCTGCCTGGTTCCGCGTCAGGCGGTGGTGGATGTGCTGGTCCGGCTGAAGCGCCAGGGTAAGCGGGTAATCATTGTCAGTGACAGTTATTTCGAACGTACCTTTCTCCTGGACGTGTTGAAACGCTTCGCGGTCATGGACTGTGTCGATGAAGTGTACGTGTCCTGTGAGGTTGGGCGTCGCAAGGATCGTGGTGACATCTGGCCTTATCTGATCGGTATCGAGGGCGTTTCCATCCGGCATATCGGTGACAACGAGCAGTCGGACATCCAGCAGGCATTGCGCAATGGTTTGTCGCCGGTGGGGATCTTGAATCCGGCCGTATTGGCCCAGGAGCGCGGACTCAGGCTACCGCCCGGTTGGCGTGAGGCCGAGCATGATTGGCGTGATGGCATCCTTCTGGGGCCGGCGGTTCAGGTGATAGCCAATGACCCATTACTGGAGGAGGGTTTCAGGCCTCTTGTCCTGAACAGCCTGGTCGATGTCGGGTGTCTGGTCTACGGCCCGCTGGTCATGAGCTTTCTGAATTGGCTGGATAAAAAACTGGTTGCCGGACGCTATGAGCGCGTGTTGTTCCTGGCCAGGGACGGCTTCTACCTCAAGGAGCTTTTCAATCGGTATTATTCCAGCGTGTACAGGGAAAGAACCGAGTACTTCTTTTGCTCGCGGCAATCTTTACTTGCCGTGTTATGGGCAGGGGGTATCCTCGTCGAGGATTTGCTCAGCGGTGGACATTTCCGCGGCAGCATGAGCGCCTTGCTGAAGGCCAGGTTGGGTTTCGAAACCTCGGATAGTGGTGACCTCATTGTTCTGCCGGGCGATGAGGCTCGCGTTCGGCAGTATGTATCGGCGCATCGTGAGGCCATCGCCCATTACTGTGCGGGGCAAAGGCTGGCGTTCACCCATTACCTGGACAGGCTGGGCATCCATTCCGGGGGACGCTATGCGGTGATCGACCTGGGGTACGCCGGCACCATTCAGTATCGCTTGCAGAGGATTCTTCAATGCCCGCTGGATGGCTTCTACATGGTTACGAATAAGGCCGCTCAGCAAGTTGTCGACGGGGGAGGGCGGATCCACGGCTTTTTCAATGATGCTCTCGGCCTGGACAGGTCCATACAGCCGGTCGAAGCTCACAGCCTGGCGCTGGAGGCGGTTTTTTCCGCTCCTCATGGGCAAGTGACCGGCTACGTCCCGGCAGGTATCGTTTTCTCTGACAGGAATCAGTCGGCGCAGACCCTGGCTCAGGCCTTGCAGGAAGGTATTGGCAGGTATTTTTCCATGCTGCTCGATGCCTATGGTGAATCGGTGCTGGATGTGGATTTTTCTCCGTTGACGGCGCAATACCCCTTCGAGTTGATGATCAGCGGCGGTATCGTTCTGCCCGAAAAGTTCTCCCGCCAATTTACGGTCGAGGATGATTTTTGCGGTAATGGCGAGTTGAACGTCTCGCAATTCCTGGGGTTGCGTGTTTCTGTGTCTTGACGCTGGTATACCTGTCAATGTCCGAATATGTCGCAGCGTTGCAAGAACGCCTGTCGGCCCTCTCGTTAAGCTTCGCAACGGATAGTTTTTCCCCGGCCCCGGCCTGTAAAACCGGCGGTGGCCGTGGAAGAGGCTAATCTTCGAACGTGGATGTGACCCCTGGGTCGCGATCAGCATCATCAACCTGTCACTGTGCACTGCCCAAGCTACACCTGCCCAGTGATGAAGGCCCCCCTTTTGCGGGGGAAACTCGCGACGCTTCTCTCTATATAAAACAAAGCCCAAGCGGAGTACCACAGATGGCGTTCTTCACCGCAGCCAGCAAGGCCGACTTCCAGCATCAACTGCAAGCGGCACTGGCGCAGCACATCAGCGAGCAGGCACTGCCACAAGTGGCGCTGTTTGCTGAACAGTTCTTCGGCATCATTTCCCTGGACGAACTGACCCAGCGTCGACTCTCCGATCTCGCCGGCTGCACCCTCTCAGCCTGGCGCCTGCTCGAACGCTTCGACCACGCCCAGTCCCAAGTACGGGTCTACAACCCGGACTATGAACGCCATGGCTGGCAATCGACCCACACCGCCGTGGAAGTCCTGCACCACGACCTGCCGTTCCTGGTGGACTCGGTACGCACCGAACTCAACCGCCGCGGCTACAGCATCCATACCCTGCAGACCACCGTGCTCAGCGTGCGTCGTGGCAGCAAGGGCGAATTGCTGGAGATTCTGCCAAAGGGTACCCAGGGCGAAGGGATTCTCAACGAATCGCTGATGTACCTGGAGATCGACCGTTGCGCCAACGCCGCCGAGCTGAACGTGCTGTCCAAGGAGCTGGAGCAGGTGCTGGCGGAAGTCCGGGTCGCGGTCGCCGACTTCGAGCCGATGAAGGCCAAGGTCCAGGAGCTGATCCAGGGCATCGACAACAGCCAGTTCGCCATCGCCGCCGATGAGAAGGCCGAAATCAAGAGCTTCCTCGAATGGCTGGTGAACAACCACTTCACCTTCCTCGGCTACGAGGAGTTCGTGGTCCACGGCGACCAGGACGGCGGTCACATCGAGTATGACCCCAATTCCTTCCTCGGCCTGACCAAGCTGCTGCGCGCCGGCCTCACCGCCGAAGACCTGCGCATCGAGGACTACGCCGTCGCCTACCTGGCCGAACCGACCCCGCTGTCGTTCGCCAAGGCCGCGCACCCAAGCCGTGTACACCGTCCGGCCTATCCGGATTTCGTCTCCGTGCGGATGATCGACGCCAACGGCAAGGTGATCAAGGAATGCCGCTTCCTCGGTCTCTACACCTCCTCGGTCTATGGCGAGAGCGTGCGGGTGATCCCGTACATCCGTCGCAAGGTCGAGGAAATCGAACGCCGTTCCGGCTTCCAGTCCAAGGCCCACCTGGGCAAGGAACTGGCCCAGGTACTCGAAGTGCTGCCGCGCGACGACCTGTTCCAGACCCCGGTGGACGAGCTGTTCAGCACCGTGATGTCGATCGTGCAGATCCAGGAGCGCAACAAGATCCGCGTGTTCCTGCGCAAGGACCCGTACGGCCGCTTCTGCTACTGCCTGGCCTATGTGCCGCGTGACATCTATTCCACCGAAGTGCGCCAGAAGATCCAGCAGGTGCTGATGGATCGCCTGAAGGCCAGCGACTGCGAGTTCTGGACCTTCTTCTCCGAATCCGTGCTGGCCCGTGTGCAACTGATCCTGCGGGTCGACCCGAAGAACCGCCTGGACATCGATCCGGTGCTGCTGGAGAAGGAAGTGATCCAGGCCTGCCGCAGCTGGCAGGACGATTACGCCAGCCTGGTGGTCGAGAGCTTCGGCGAGGCCCATGGCACCAACGTGCTGACCGACTTCCCGAAAGGTTTCCCGGCCGGTTATCGCGAGCGTTTCGCCGCGCACTCGGCGGTGGTCGACATGCAGCACCTGCTGAGCCTGACCGAAGCCAACCCTCTGGTCATGAGCTTCTACCAGCCGCTGGGCCAGGTCGGTCAGCGTGAGCTGCATTGCAAGCTCTACCACGCCGATACCCCGCTGGCGCTGTCCGACGTGCTGCCGATCCTGGAGAACCTCGGCCTGCGCGTGCTGGGCGAGTTCCCCTACCGCCTGCGCCACAGCAACGGTCGCGAGTTCTGGATCCATGACTTCGCCTTCAGCGCCGCCGAAGGCCTGGACCTGGATATCCAGCAGCTCAATGACACCCTGCAGGACGCCTTCGTCCACATCGTTCGTGGCGATGTCGAGAACGACGCGTTCAACCGCCTGGTGCTGACCGCCGGCCTGCCATGGCGCGACGTGGCGCTGTTGCGTGCCTACGCCCGCTACCTCAAGCAGATCCGCCTGGGCTTCGACCTCGGCTACATCGCCAGCACCCTGAACAACCACACCGATATCGCCCGCGAGTTGACCCGGTTGTTCAAGACCCGTTTCTACCTGGCCCGCAAGCTCAGCGCCGAAGACCTCGACGATAAGCAGCAGCGCCTGGAGCAGGCGATCCTGACCGCGCTGGACGACGTCCAGGTGCTGAACGAAGACCGCATCCTGCGTCGCTACCTCGACCTGATCAAGGCGACCCTGCGGACCAACTTCTACCAGACCGACGCCAACGGCCAGAACAAGTCGTACTTCAGCTTCAAGTTCAACCCGCACGCGATCCCCGAGCTGCCCAAGCCGGTGCCGAAATTCGAGATCTTCGTCTATTCGCCACGGGTCGAGGGTGTGCACCTGCGTTTCGGCAACGTCGCCCGCGGCGGCCTGCGCTGGTCGGACCGCGAGGAAGACTTCCGTACCGAAGTACTGGGCCTGGTAAAAGCCCAGCAGGTGAAGAACTCGGTGATCGTGCCGGTGGGCGCCAAGGGCGGCTTCCTGCCACGTCGCCTGCCGCTGGGCGGCAGCCGTGACGAGATCGCGGCCGAAGGCATCGCCTGCTACCGCATCTTCATCTCCGGCCTGCTGGACATCACCGACAACCTGAAGGACGGCGCGCTGGTGCCGCCGGCCAACGTCGTGCGGCATGACGACGATGACCCGTACCTGGTGGTGGCGGCGGACAAGGGCACCGCGACTTTCTCCGACATCGCCAACGGGATCGCCATCGACTACGGCTTCTGGCTGGGCGATGCCTTCGCTTCCGGTGGCTCGGCCGGTTACGACCACAAGAAGATGGGCATCACCGCCAAGGGCGCATGGGTCGGCGTGCAGCGTCACTTCCGCGAGCGTGGCATCAACGTCCAGGAAGACAGCGTGACCGTGGTCGGCATCGGCGACATGGCCGGCGACGTGTTCGGCAACGGCCTGCTGATGTCCGACAAGCTCAAGCTGGTCGCTGCGTTCAACCACCTGCACATCTTCATCGACCCGAACCCGGAGCCGGCGGCCAGCTTCGCCGAGCGCAAGCGCCTGTTCGACCTGCCGCGTTCGGCCTGGTCGGACTACGACACCAGCATTATGTCCGAGGGCGGCGGTATCTTCTCGCGTAGCGCGAAGAGCATCACCATCACCCCGCAGATGAAAGAGCGCTTCGACATCAGCGCCGACAAGCTGACCCCGACCGAACTGCTCAACGCCTTGCTCAAGGCGCCGGTGGACCTGTTGTGGAACGGCGGTATCGGCACCTACGTCAAGGCCAGCAGCGAAAGCCACGCCGATGTCGGCGACAAGGCCAACGACGCCCTGCGGGTGAACGGCAACGAACTGCGCTGCAAGGTGGTGGGCGAGGGCGGCAACCTGGGCATGACCCAGCTCGGTCGCGTCGAGTTCGGCCTCAATGGCGGCGGCTCCAACACCGACTTCATCGACAACGCCGGTGGCGTGGACTGCTCCGACCACGAGGTGAATATCAAGATCCTGCTCAACGAAGTGGTGCAGGCCGGCGATATGACCGAGAAGCAGCGCAATCAACTGCTGGGCAGCATGACCGACGAAGTCGGCGGCCTGGTGCTGGGCAACAACTACAAGCAGACCCAGGCCCTGTCCCTGGCAGCGCGGCGTGCCTACGACCGCATCGCCGAGTACAAGCGCCTGATGAGCGACCTGGAAGGCCGTGGCAAGCTGGACCGTGCCATCGAGTTCCTGCCGTCGGAAGAGCAGATGGCCGAACGCGTTGCCGCCGGCCAGGGCCTGACCCGTGCCGAGCTGTCGGTACTGATCTCCTACAGCAAGATCGACCTCAAGGCCGCGCTGCTCGACTCCAAGGTACCGGATGACGACTACCTGACCCGCGACATGGAAACCGCGTTCCCACCGATGCTGGTGAGCAAGTTCGCCGATGCCATGCGCCGTCACCGCCTCAAGCGCGAGATCGTCAGCACCCAGATCGCCAACGACCTGGTCAACCACATGGGCATCACCTTCGTGCAGCGCCTGAAGGAGTCCACCGGCATGAGCCCGGCGAACGTCGCCGGTGCCTACGTGATCGTGCGGGACATCTTCCACCTGCCGCACTGGTTCCGTCAGATCGAGGCCCTGGACTACAAGGTCGCGGCCGAGACCCAGCTGGAACTGATGGACGAGCTGATGCGCCTGGGCCGTCGTGCCACCCGCTGGTTCCTGCGCAGCCGTCGCAACGAGCAGGACGCCGCCCGTGACGTCGCGCACTTCGGTCCGCACCTGGCGGCGTTGGGCCTCAAGCTCGACGAACTGCTGGAAGGTCCGACCCGTGAAGTCTGGCAGACCCGCTACCAGGCCTACGTCAAGGCTGGCGTACCGGAACTGCTGGCGCGTATGGTGGCCGGCACCACGCACCTGTACACCCTGTTGCCGATCATCGAAGCTGCCGACGTCACCGGTCACGACGCTGCCGAAGTGGCCAAGGCCTACTTCGCGGTGGGCAGTGCCCTGGACCTGACCTGGTACTCCCAGCAGATCAGCGACCTGCGCGTGGCCAACAACTGGCAGGCCCAGGCCCGCGAGGCGTTCCGCGACGATGTCGACTGGCAGCAGCGTGCGATCACCATCTCGGTGCTCAAGCTGGCCGATGCGCCGCAGGACATGGAGGCCCGTGTGGCCCTGTGGCTGGAGCAGAACGCGAGCATGGCCGATCGCTGGCGTGCGATGCTGGTGGAAATCCGTGCCGCCAGCGGCACCGACTACGCCATGTACGCGGTCGCCAACCGTGAGCTGATGGACCTGGCCCTGAGTGGTCAATCAGGGCTGTGATAGCCTGAAACAAGCTGTCATCAAAAAGCCCCGGCTCGTGAGAGTCGGGGCTTTTTTTTCGGGTTCGGGTGGAGGGTCAGATACCGATATCGCCCAGGGTCCGCACGATATTGCGCAGGGTGCCGGCAATGGTCGGGTGTTCGAGTTCGAAGCGCTCGACCGCCAGGTTCACCCCGTCGGCCAGGTTGGTGTCCTGGGTTGCGCTTTCCAGTTGCAACTGCAGTGCGATCTGCTGCATCAGGTCCTGCAGATGGGCGCGCTCGGCCTCGGACAGCGGCGGGTTCTGTTCAAGTTGCTCGCGCAGGGTGTCGAGTTGTTCTTGCAGTTCGCGGGCAGGCATGGTGGTTTCCTTCTATGGATAGTCTCTGGCATAGACCTTCGTGACGCGATAAAGGTCGGTGCCTGACTTTCAGCGTAATCCACCGCGGCGATTCGTGCCTGATCCCAATCAATGCCACGTATCAGGGCTTCTCGCCCTTGAGGCGACGCAGGGCGATGTCGGCGAGGCAAGTGGACAGTTCGCCGAGGTGGTCGATCACCGAATGCACGCCGAGGCTGAACAGTGCCACGGTCGCCTTGCCGCGCTTGCTTTCCCGCTCCTGGCGGCTCAGTGCCTGCCATTCCACCGGGGTCAGGCCGCACAGCGGGCCGCAGGAGGCCAGGCCGATGGTCCACAGCCCGGCATTGAGCCCCGACTGCAGCAGGCGCGGCTCGCCGCTGACCAGCACGCAGCCCTCCAGTTGCGGCACGCCAAGGCCCATCAATGCCTGCCAGCAGGCGTTGGGCGATGGCCAACGGGCATCAGGGCAGGCGCCAGCCGGTTTCACCCAGGCCGGCAGGGTCGCGGCCAGGGGCGTGCTGACCTCATGGGGCAATTCATCCATCCAGGCGCAGGGTACGCCGAGCTGCTGCATATCCTGCAACACTTCCAGTGCGCCAGGGGTGGCGTGGCTGTGTTCATCCGGGCGTTGGCCATGTCGGGCGCGGGCACCGAAATCCACCAGGCAGCCGGTCAGGCCGAACAGCAGGGCAGTGGGGTTGGGCAGTGGTGCGGCGGCGGTGAGTGGCATGGCAACGTCCTTGAAATAACTTCGCAGAATAAGGCGTTGCCATTACAGTTGAGTGACTCCTTGCTGTCGGTCCTACTTGTAATTCTTTGTAGGACTTGTCTGGGTCATACTGCCTAAATGCAGGTATCCGCTTTATACTGACCCCAATTGTCAGGGCATGGCGCCCGCATCCCGTCTCGTCCAAGGAGTTTCTTTTTATGCGCTGGATCGATCGTCTAGCTCAGGTGTCTTTGTGTGCCAGCATGGCGCTGGTGCCATTCGCCGCGCACGCGGCCGACGAAGATCCGTGGGAAAGCGTCAACCGTCCAATCTTCAAGTTCAACGATACGCTGGACACCTACGCCCTGAAACCCTTGGCCCAGGGCTATCAGGCCGTGACCCCGCAGTTCCTGGAAGACGGCATCCACAACATCTTCCGCAACTTCGGCGACGTCGGCAACCTGGTCAACGACGTCCTGCAATTCAAGCCCCAGGCGGCGGGTGTCGATACCGCGCGCCTGCTGTTCAACACCACCCTGGGTGTGGGCGGCTTCTTCGATGTCGGCACCAAAATGGGGCTGCAGCGCAACGACGAAGACTTCGGCCAGACCCTCGGCCATTGGGGCCTGGACAGCGGCCCTTACGTGGTCATTCCATTCTTCGGCCCGAGCACCCTGCGCGATGCACCGGCCAAGGTGGTCGACAGCTACACCGAACCCTACCGCTACATCCACGACGTGCCGGCGCGCAACATCACCATGGGCCTGGACGTGATCGACACCCGTGCCAGCCTGCTGTCGAGCGAGAAGCTGATCAGCGGCGACAAGTACATCTTCATCCGCAACGCCTACCTGCAGAACCGCGAGTTCAAGGTGAAGGACGGCAAGGTCGTCGACGACTTCTAGTTGTCGGCCGGCCAACAAAAAGGCGACTCCTGGAGTCGCCTTTTTCATTTCACTGTCCCGTCCTGAATAAGGTTTACACCTTCCATCCCGAAATCCCGGAGAATCAGATGGAGCAAGGTGTAAAGCGCACACAGCGAGATTACTCGCTGTCTTTTAAATTGGCGGTTGTCGATCAGATCGAAAAAGGCGAGCTGACCTACAAGCAGGCCCAAGCGCGGTATGGCATCCAGGGGCGGTCGACGGTTCTGGTATGGTTGCGTAAGCATGGTCGGCAGGATTGGAGCCAGGGGGCCTCAATCCGAGCCGAGAGGAGCTGCGTGATGTCCGATCCCAAGACGCTTACTCCAGAGCAGCGGATCAAAGAGCTTGAGCAGCAGCTTGAGCTGATGAGCCAGAAGGCTCAGTTCTTTGAGAAAGTCGTTGATGTCCTGAAGAATGACTACGGTGTGTCGGTCGTAAAAAAGCGATCCGGCAAGTCCTCTCGCAAGGTCAGGTCGCAGGACTGAGCATTGCCAGGACTTGTCGGTTTCTGGGGATTAGCCGGCAGGCTTACTACAAGCGAAATCGAGCGGCTGACAGCAAAGCACACCAGGCAGATCGGATCGTTGAGTTTGTTCAAAAGGTCCGGATGCGTCAGCCACGACTGGGTACAAGGAAGCTGCACTATCTGCTGCATTGCCAGCCGGATAGGCGGGTCCGAATTGGCCGAGACCGACTATTTCAGGTCTTGGGAGAGCACCGCTTGCTGGTGTTGCCCAAGCGGGCGTACCACAAGACAACGCAAAGCTTTCACCGCTTCTACCGGCATCCCAATCTACTCAAGCCAGGCCCGAATCAGGTGGTCCCTGGAGGGCCGGAGCACGTCTGGGTGGCGGACATTACTTACCTGCCCGCCAGTAGCGGTCCACTGTACCTAAGTCTGGTGACGGATGCGTATTCCAGAAAGATTGTCGGGCACCATGTGCATGAAGGTTTGCATGCGGAGTCTGTTGCCCAGGCCTTTAGACAGGCCCTACGCAAGCGGCGTCGTCGTCAGCCCTTAGTTCATCACTCTGACCGAGGCATCCAGTACTGCTCGGCGCTGTACCAGTCACTTCATCAACGGCACGGAGTTCAGTGCTCGATGACTGACGGATATGACTGCTACCAAAACGCACTTGCTGAGCGCATCAACGGAATCCTCAAAACAGAGTTGCTGTTGAGCAACCCAGAAAATCTGGAGCAGGCGAGGAAGATGGTCGATGAGGCAGTGCAGATCTACAACACAGAACGGCCTCACATGGCCCTGAAAAACAAAACGCCCGATGCGGTGCATAGGGCGTTTTGAGGCCTGTGGGCCTACCTGAACAGGTGTAAACCTATTTCAGGACTAGACACACACCCGCTTCGCAAGCGCCGCTGGCCCTTGAGGGCGCCGGGTTTGCCGGCGAACCGCCGAGATCCCGGGGATCTGCCTCAACTCATCTTGAGAATGTGCAACCCCAACCGCTGCCCCCCATCCTGATCCCGCACCCAAACCACCTCGGTCTCCGCCTCCAGCCCCCTCAGCGACGGATGATCGGAGTCGATCCTCACCAGCAACTGATCGCCGGCCTTGAACGCCCGCGGCGCCGCCACCTGCATCCCGCTGCTGGACAGGTCCACGCACACCGCCGAAATCTCCAGCCCGGCATGGATCAGCGTCACGTCGGCATCGACGCGCATCCGGATGTAATCACGCTTTTCCTCGTAGTCACGATCGGTTTGGCTCATCGACTCCATCCTTCGATTCCGTTGTGGTTTTCACACTTCTTATAACTCCCGGTGATTTAAGGTGTAAAGACCTCAAGCGACCATCGGCATGAGCTTGAAACGCCCGGCGGATGGGAGTACCGTCTGCGCCTTAGAAGGGCACCTCTGATACCGATGCACCGGACCTGATCGTTCGGTCGGCTCGAACCGGAGAGGCTAGAAAGCGAATCCAGTAGTACGAGCGGGGTCCAGGCCCTGCTGTCTACGCCAACCTAATTCTGGCGCCGTTTGCCCACATGCAGAAAACCAGTGCCACGCTGCTGATAATAGATGACGACGAAGTAGTGCGCGCAAGCCTTGCGGCCTATTTGGAAGACAGCGGATTCAGCGTCCTGCAAGCCGGCAACGGCCTGCAGGGACTTCAGGTATTCGAGCAAGCAAGGCCCGACCTGGTGATCTGTGACCTGCGCATGCCCCAGATGGGCGGCCTGGAACTGATCCGCCAGGTCTCCGACCTTTCGCCGCAGACACCGGTGATCGTGGTCTCGGGCGCTGGCGTCATGAACGATGCCGTCGAGGCCCTGCGCTTGGGCGCGGCAGACTACCTGATCAAGCCCCTCGAAGACCTCGCCGTGCTGGAGCACTCCGTGCGCCGGGCCCTTGATCGGGCGCGCCTGCTGCTGGAGAACCAGCGCTACCGCGAAAAGCTCGAAGCCGCCAACCGCGAACTCGAAGCCAGCCTTCACCTGCTGCAGGAAGACCAGAACGCCGGGCGCCAGGTGCAGATGAACATGCTGCCGGTCAGTCCGTGGAGCATCGACGATTTCCACTTCGCCCACCAGATCATCCCGTCCCTGTACCTGTCCGGCGACTTCGTCGACTACTTCCGGGTCGACGAGCGGCGGGTGGCGTTCTACCTGGCGGATGTCTCGGGGCATGGCGCTTCGTCGGCGTTCGTCACCGTCCTGTTGAAGTTCATGACCACGCGCCTGCTGTTCGAGTCCAAGCGCAATGGCACGCTGCCGGAGTTCAAGCCCTCGCAGGTGCTGGGCCATATCAACCGCGGGTTGATCAACTGCAAGCTGGGCAAGCACGTGACCATGGTCGGTGGCGTGATCGACGAGGAAACCGGACTGCTGACCTACAGCATCGGTGGCCACCTGCCGCTGCCGGTGCTCTACACCCCGGACAGCGTGCGTTACCTGGAGGGGCGTGGTCTGCCGGTCGGCCTGTTCAACGAGGCCGCCTACGAGGATCACATTCTGGAGCTGCCGCCGACATTCAGTCTTACACTGATGTCTGATGGCATTCTGGACCTTTTGCAACAAGATACACTCAAAGAGAAAGAGGCTGCCTTGCCTGAACTGGTGAGAACAGCCGGGGGCAGCCTGGATGGCTTGCGCCAGGTTTTTGGATTGGCCACGCTAGGGGAGATGCCGGATGATATCGCCCTGTTAGTGTTGAGCAGGAACCTTTGATGAGTACCGGTAGAATCCAATTCGCCGAGCAGGATGGCACCTTCGTTCTGAAGTTCGTGGGTGAAGTGCGCCTGACCCTGTGTTCGGCGTTGGATGCCACGATCGAGAAGATCTTCACGGCGCTGAACTTCACCGCTATCGTGATCGACCTGACCGAAACCCGCAGCATCGACAGTACCACGCTGGGCTTGCTGGCCAAGCTTTCGATCCTGTCGCGGCAGAAAGTCGGCCTGTTGCCGACGCTGGTGACTGTCCACGACGACATTACCCGCCTGCTGCAGTCCATGGGCTTCGACCAGGTGTTCAACATCGTCAACCGCCCGATTCCGTGCCCGGAATGCCTGACCGACCTGCCCTCGCAGGACCAGTCGGAAGAAGTGGTGCGGGTCAAGGTGCTGGAAGCGCACAAGATCCTGATGGGGCTGAACGACTCCAACCGCGAAGCGTTTCACGACCTGGTGAACGCGCTGGAGCGCAGTTGAGCCACTGACGCCTCAGGGCGTACAAAAAAGGGCGACATCCCCACGGATGTCGCCCTTTTTGCGCTGGCCATGTCAAAGGCTAGTCCGTGCTTTCCAGGGGGATGATCTGCTGTGGGAGGAGGATTCACCGAGGCGTCGGGAACGATAACACCGCTCCAACTGACTCCCAGGACAGCAATCACCGTCCCTCCAGCAAAGCCCCCGCCTGATCCAGCAACGCCAGCGGGTCCTGCGCCTTGTGAATATCCACCGACAGCAATTGGCGGAACCGCCGCGCCCCCGGAAAGCCGGTGCCCAGCCCCAGCACATGCCGGGTCACATGATGCATGGCCCCGCCACTGGCAATATGCTCGGCCACATAAGGCCGCAACTGCGCCAGTGCCTCGGCCCGGGAAATCACCGGTGCCGTGCTGCCGAACAGCCGCTGATCCACTTCAGCCAGCAGGTACGGGTTGTGATAGGCCTCGCGCCCCAGCATCACCCCGTCGAAGGTCTGCAGGTGCTCCTGGCACTGCTCCAGCGTCTTGATCCCGCCGTTGAGCACGATCTCCAGCTCCGGGAAGTCCTGCTTCAAGCGCGCCGCCACGTCATAGCGCAGCGGTGGAATCTCGCGGTTCTCCTTGGGTGACAGCCCCTCCAGGATCGCGATCCGCGCATGCACGGTAAAACTGCCGCAACCGGCCTCGCGCACCGTGCCGACGAAATCGCAGAGTTCTTCATAACTGTCGCGGCCATTGATGCCGATACGATGCTTGACCGTCACCGGAATCGACACCGCATCGCGCATGGCCTTCACGCAGTCGGCCACCAGTTGCGGATGGCCCATGAGGCAGGCACCGATCATGTTGTTCTGCACCCGGTCGCTGGGGCAGCCGACATTGAGGTTCACCTCGTCGTAGCCGGCGTCCTCGGCCAGCCGCGCGCAGGCGGCCAGGTCGGCCGGTACGCTGCCGCCCAGTTGCAGTGCCAGCGGGTGCTCGGAAGCGTTGTAGCGCAGGAAGCGTTCACGATCGCCATGGAGAATGGCGCCGGTGGTGACCATCTCGGTGTAGAGCAGGGTGTGCCTGGAAAGCAGGCGCAGAAAGTACCGACAATGGCGGTCAGTCCAGTCCATCATCGGCGCCACGCTGAAGCGGCGCGAGGGCTCGGGGCGGGAGGAGGTAACGTCGTTCAAGGGCATGGAAAATCGGTCGCTGTGGGCGCGGCCGGCGCGAATGGGTAGGGCGCTGGCTTGAGTGGCGTGGGGCTGAATGGGGGAGTTTACCAGAATATGGGGTGGCTCAGAGGAAGGGGGTAGGATAAGAGAGCAGGATTGCGATCAAAGCGCTCTCAGTAGTCCTTCCAGCACCCTGTGCTCCCAGGTGCTGAGCAGGGCAATGGGATCAGTCCCGTATCGATCTCCAGGAGCGAGCTGCCACGTTCTCCCATCCGGGCTCTGAGTCTGCTCGCAATAGTCGAGCTTATCGCCATCATTGCAAATCGTGATTCGCCACCCCTCGACATCGACCGCAAAGTGGCCGGTGTCGGCCCCGTTCTCGGTTTGTCTGCCGGCTTTCACCATCGTTCGTCGTCCAAGAACGACATCTCGCAGCACTTGGCAGACTTCCCGTGTCGTGAGCACGCCAGTGAATACCTCATCGCAATCGCCAACCATGGTGGAAGGACTCATCGCAGCTTACCTCCGGCATACATTTTCAGAGCCTGGCGTAGCATATATTTGGAAGATAGGAGAAGGCTTACTTTTACACCTGCCGTACTTATAAAAATAAGTCCGTCCCAATTTCCCGATTAGTGTCGATAGGTATTGAGGTATCCCCCCTGGGGGATAGGATGAGGGTATTCCCAAGCTACTACGCCCCCGGACGCCAAGCCCATGACCTGGCTACTCACCAAGTACTTCGTCACCTCCGCCATCGTCGTGCTGGTGTCGGAGTTCGCCAGGCGCAGTGACAGGCTGGGCGGGCTGGTTGCGGCGCTGCCGCTGGTGACGCTGTTGACGCTGATCTGGCTGTACTATGAGCAGCAGAGCCCGGAAAAGATCGCCAATCATGCCTGGTACACCTTCTGGTACGTCGTGCCGACGCTGCCGATGTTCCTGGTGTTTCCGCTGCTGCTGGCGCGGCTGGGGTTCTGGTGGGCACTGCTGGTCGGGATCCTGATCAGCCTGGCGGCGTTCCTGCTGTTCGCCCTGGTGTTGCGTCGATTCGGCATCGACTTGCTTTGAGCTTGGAGAGCAACCCCTCCTGGGGGATACTGGGTGTTTACTCCCGCCGGACCGTGCCATGAGCCAACCCACACCGCCGCATGACCACACGCATCAATCGCATGAGGCCATCGTGAAGCGCCTCAAGCGCGCCGAAGGTCACCTGCGCAGCATTGTCACGATGATCGAGCATGGCCGTGCCTGCGTGGATATCGCCCAGCAACTGCATGCGGTCGAAAAGGCGGTCTGCCAGGCCAAGCGTACGCTGATCCAGGATCATATCGACCATTGCCTGGAGCACGCCGTCGGTGCCTTGGCCGATGGCGAAAGGGCGCCGCTGGAAGAGTTCCGGCAGATCACCAAGTACCTGTAAGGCGCTGCGCGCCATCTGCGTGACCGGCCAGTTGTCTACTGCGCCCCGCCGGTTTCGATCATGCCCCTGAGCAGGTTGGCCATCTCATCGAACAAAATCTGCACCGAACGCAACGACAGGTTGTCCGGCCGCGTCAGCAGCCAGATATCCGTATCACACCCCTCCAGCGGCCCGCTCAGCCGTTCCACGCCTTCCAGGCTGTTGACCATGAAGTCGGGCAGGGCCGCCACGCCCAGGCCGGCGCCGACCAGGCCGCCGACCGAGGACATGCTGCTGCAACGATAGCGTGGCACCAGGCCAGGGTAGACCTGCTGGCGCCATACCACCGAGATATGCTCGGCCAGGGAGTCGTTCGGGGCGATCCAGGGCTGCTCGGTGGGTGACTGCCGATAGCCCTCGCGAAAACTCGCGTGCCCGCAGACGAAGTAGGAGCTCTTGCCCAGGCGCCGTCCCACCAGATGCTCGGGGGGCGAGTTGGACAGGCGCAGGGCAATGTCCGCGTCACGTCGGCTCAGGCTGGCGAAGTTGTTGGAGGTGGCGATCTCCAGGGAAATGGCCGGGTAGCGCGGCATCAGCGTCGAGAGTCCGGGCAGCAGCAGGCTGCGCAGCACCGCATCGGTGCAGGTCAGGCGCACCGTGCCGCTGATGACATTTTCCCCATGGGCCAGGGCGATGCGCGCCGTCTCCAGCGCCTGTTCGGCCCGTTCGGCCTGCTCGGCGATCGCCTTGGCGCTTTCGGTGGGGGTGTAGCCGCGGCGGTTTTTGTCGAACAGCGCGACTTCCAGGTTGGCCTCCAGCTTGCGGATCGCCCGGAACACCGTCGAGACGTCCACCTGCAGTTGCTCGGCGGCCCTGGCCAGGGTGCGTCCGCGCACCAGTGCCAGCACCAGGTGCAGGTCACTGTGGGTGACTTGATATTGCATCGTTGCAATCTTCCTTTGCCAGTTTGCCGATGTGGCTTGCGTTGGTGCCACCTTATACTCGGCGTGCTACTGCGAATCAATGGCACACGGACGGGCGCGCAGGTCTGTGCAGGACCACCGCCCGCCGTTGGCCAAATAACAAATACGCTGTGCAGGCTCGCGAACCGTTTCGCTGGAGCCCGTCAGCGCCAAGGATGTACCCCGTCATGAATTCCCCAGTCTCCCCTCGTGTCGTGCAGCTCAATGAAGCGAACATCTTCCTCAAGGAGAACCCCGACATTCAGTTCGTCGACCTGCTGATCACCGACATGAACGGTGTCGTGCGTGGCAAGCGCGTCGAGCGCGGCAGCCTGCACAAGGTTTACGAGAAAGGCATCAATCTTCCCGCTTCGCTATTCGCCCTGGACATCAACGGCTCCACCGTCGAAAGCTCCGGCCTGGGCCTGGACATCGGCGATGCCGACCGCATCTGCTACCCGATCCCCAACACCCTGAGCGCCGAGCCCTGGCAGAAGCGCCCGACCGCGCAATTGCTGATGACCATGCACGAGCTCGACGGCCGGCCATTCTTCGCCGACCCGCGGGAAGTGCTGCGGCAGGTGGTGCAGAAGTTCGATGCGCTGGGGCTGACCATCTGCGCGGCGTTCGAGCTGGAGTTCTACCTGATCGACCAGGAAAACGTGAACGGCCGGCCGCAGCCGCCACGCTCGCCGATCTCCGGCAAGCGGCCGATGTCGACCCAGGTGTACCTGATCGACGACCTCGACGAGTACGTCGACTGCCTCCAGGACATGCTCGAAGCGGCGAAGGAGCAGGGCATCCCGGCCGACGCGATCGTCAAGGAAAGTGCCCCCGCGCAGTTCGAGGTCAACCTGCACCACGTGGAGGATGCGCTCAAGGCCTGCGACTACGCGGTGCTGCTCAAGCGCCTGGTGAAGAACATCGCCTACGACCACGAGATGGACTCGACCTTCATGGCCAAGCCCTATCCGGGCCAGGCCGGTAACGGCCTGCATGTGCACATCTCGCTGATCGACAAGCAGACCGGCAAGAACATCTTCGCCACCGACGACCCGCAGACCCACGCGCCGTTGCGCCACGCGATCGCCGGGGTGCTGGAAACCATGCCGGCGTCGATGGCCTTTCTCTGCCCCAACGTCAACTCCTACCGCCGTTTCGGCGCCCAGTTCTATGTGCCCAACGCGCCGAGCTGGGGCCTGGACAACCGCACCGTGGCGGTACGCGTGCCTACCGGTGGCGCCGATGCCATTCGTATCGAACACCGCGTCGCCGGTGCCGATGCCAACCCGTACCTGATGATGGCGTCGATCCTGGCCGGTATTCATCACGGCCTGACCCACCAGCTCGAACCCACCGACCCCATCGATGGCAACGCCTACGAGCAACTGGAACAGAGCCTGCCGAACAACCTGCGCGATGCCTTGCGCGAGCTGGACGACAGCGAGGTGCTGAACCAGTACATCAGCCCCGAGTACATCGATATCTTCGTGGCGTGCAAGGAGGCCGAGATGCAGGAGTTCGAAACCACCATTTCGGACCTCGAATACAACTGGTACCTGCACACCGTCTGAGGAAGCCGACCATGAAAGCGACAACACGTGAACAGTGGGAACAGCGCTTCAACGGCTTGAGCATCGAAGGTCGGGCCTTCATCGACGGCAGCTATCGGGACGCCGTGGCCGGTGGTTCATTCGCCAAGTCCAGCCCGGTGGACGGTCGGCTGCTGGCGGACATCGCCAGTTGCATGGCCGAAGACGCCGAGCTGGCGGTGCAGGCCGCCCGGGCCAGTTTCGAGCGCGGTGACTGGCGCAACCAGGCGCCAGCGCAACGCAAGCGCGTGCTCATCGGTTTCGCCGACCGGCTGCTGGCCCATGCCGAGGAGCTGGCGCTGCTGGAAACCCTGGACATGGGCAAGCCCATCAGCGACTCGTTGAGCATCGACGTGCCGGCGGCGGCCAACGCCCTTCGCTGGAGCGCCGAGGCCATCGACAAGGTGTATGACGAAGTCGCCCCGACGCCCCCTGACCAGTTGGGCCTGGTGACCCGTGAGCCGGTCGGCGTGGTCGCGGCCATCGTGCCGTGGAACTTCCCGCTGATGATGGCCTGCTGGAAGCTCGGCCCGGCGCTGGCCACCGGCAACTCGGTGATCCTCAAGCCTTCCGAGAAATCACCGCTCACCGCGATTCGTATCGCCCAGCTCGCGCTTGAAGCAGGCATTCCGGCGGGTGTGTTCAACGTGCTGCCGGGCTTCGGCCACACCGTCGGGCAGGCCCTGGCACTGCACATGGACGTGGATACCCTGGTGTTCACCGGCTCCACCCGCATTGCCAAGCAACTGCTGGTCTATGCCGGCGAGTCGAACATGAAGCGGGTCTGGCTGGAGGCCGGTGGCAAGAGCCCGAACATCGTGTTTGCCGATGCGCCGGACCTGCAAGCCGCCGCCGAAGCCGCCGCCACGGCCATCGCCTTCAACCAGGGCGAAGTGTGCATCGCTGGCTCGCGCCTGCTGGTCGAGCGCTCGATCAAGGCCCGCTTCCTGCCGCTGGTGATCGAGGCGCTGCAACAGTGGAAACCCGGCCACGCCCTTGACCCGGACACCCGCGTCGGTGCCCTGGTCGACGACGGCCACCTGCAAACGGTGCTGGGCTTCATCGAGTCCGCCCGGCAGGAGGGTGCGCAACTGGTCAGTGGTGGCCGGCGGGCGTTGCAGGATACCGGTGGCAGCTACGTCGAGCCGACGGTCTTCGACGGCGTTGACAACGCCATGCGCATCGCTCGGGAAGAGATTTTCGGCCCGGTGCTCTCGGTCATCGATTTCGACGACGAGGCCGAAGCCGTGCGTATCGCCAACGACACCCCCTACGGCCTGGCGGCTGCCGTGTGGACGCAGAACCTGTCGCGGGCCCATCGCCTGGCGCGGGCGTTGCGCGCCGGCAGCGTGTGGGTCAACCAGTACGACGGCGGTGACATGACCGCGCCGTTTGGTGGCTTCAAGCAGTCCGGTAACGGTCGCGATAAATCGCTGCATGCCTTCGACAAATACACGGAGCTGAAGGCGACCTGGATCAAGCTCTGACGGGCATCGCTTTCATGTTCGAGGAATTTCGCTATGAACAATCACGTTGCAAGTTTCTACGCGGCGTCGCGTAACCTGAACACCGACTATCCAGCCCTCACCGAATCGGTGGAGACGGATGTCTGCATCATCGGCGCGGGCTACACCGGGCTGTCCACCGCGCTGTTCCTGCTGGAGCACGGCTTCAGGGTCACGGTGCTGGAGGCGGCCAAGGTCGGCTTCGGCGCCTCGGGCCGCAATGGCGGGCAGATCGTCAACAGCTACAGCCGCGATATCGATGTCATCGAGCGCCAGACCGGCGCCCGCCAGGCACAACTGCTGGGCGAAATGGCCTTCGAGGGCGGGCGGATCATCCGTGAGCGCGTCGCGCGCTACGGTATCGACTGCGACCTGAAGGACGGCGGTGTGTTCGCCGCCATCACCCCCAAGCAACTGGCTCACCTGGAATCGCAGAAGAAGCTCTGGGAGCGCTACGGGCACACCCAACTCGAACTGATGGACGAGCGGCGGATCCGCGAGGTGGTCGGCACCGACCGTTATGTCGGCGGCATGCTCGACATGAGCGGCGGTCACATCCATCCGCTCAACCTGGCCCTGGGTGAAGCGGCGGCCGTCGCCTCGCTGGGTGGCGCCATCCACGAACAGAGCCCGGCGACCCGGATCGAGCGGGGCGAGCACCCGGTGGTGCACACACCGAAAGGCCAGGTGCGGGCCAAGTTCGTCGTGGTGGCCGGCAACGCCTACCTCGGCGGGCTGGTGCCGGAGTTGGCTGCCAAGTCCATGCCGTGCGGTACCCAGGTGCTCGCCACCGAGCCGCTGCCCGAGGACCTGGCGCGCAGCCTGCTGCCGCAGGACTACTGCGTGGAGGACTGCAACTACCTGCTCGACTACTTCCGCCTCACCGCCGACCGCCGCCTGATCTACGGCGGTGGCGTGGTCTATGGCGCGCGTGACCCGGCGGATATCGAGGCGATCATCCGGCCGAAAATGCTCAAGACCTTCCCGCAGCTCAAGAACGTGAAGATCGACTTCACCTGGACCGGCAACTTCCTGCTGACCCTGTCGCGCCTGCCGCAGGTCGGTCGCCTGGGCGACAACATCTACTACTCCCAGGGCTGCAGTGGGCACGGTGTGACCTACACCCACCTGGCCGGCAAGGTGCTGGCCGAGGCCCTGCGCAGCCAGGCCGAGCGTTTCGACGCCCTGGCGGGCCTGACCCACTACCCATTCCCCGGTGGTCGACTGCTGCGCGTGCCGTTCACGGCCATGGGCGCCGCCTACTACCAGTTGCGTGATCGCCTGGGTATCTGAGTGTCTGCCGTCGGCCCTGCGCCGGCGGCATCTTTCTGGAGATTGACCATGTCCCGCGTGCCCCTGATCGGTGTCACCGCCTGCCGGCAACTGCTCGGTAAATACGATTCCCACACCGTCGGCGACAAGTATGTCGAAGCCGCAGCCCAGGCCGGGCTGCCGGTGTTGCTGCCGGCGCGCAGCAGGCCCAGCGATCCGCGGGATCTGCTGGAACACCTCGATGGCCTGCTGTTCACCGGTTCGCCTTCCAACGTCCATCCCTCCCTCTACCAGGGCGAGCCGAGCCTGGAAGGCACCGCCCACGATGCGGCCCGCGACGCCAACACCTTGCCGCTGCTGCGCCTGGCGATCGACCGGGGCATCCCGGTGTTCTGCATCTGCCGCGGCTTCCAGGAACTCAACGTCAGCCTGGGCGGTTCGCTGCACCAGCGCGTGCAGGAGCTGCCCGGTTTCCTCGACCACCGCGAACCGCAAGGGGAAACGCTGGCCGAACACTACGCGCCGCAACATGCGGTCCACGTGCAACCCGGCGGCGTGTTCGAGCAGCTTGGCCTGCCAGCCGAGTTTCGCGTCAACTCGCTGCACAGCCAGGGTATCGACCGCCTGGCGCCCGCCCTGCGGGTCGAGGCGCTGGCCCCGGATGGTCTGGTCGAAGCCGTTTCCGTCCATGACTCGCGAGGCTTTGTCGTGGGGGTGCAATGGCATCCGGAGTGGCGCCTGGAGGACAACCCCGAGTCGCTCACGCTGTTCCAGGCATTCAGGGAGGCTTGCCAGCGCTACGCCGAGGCACGTGCGGCGCGCTGACGGGAGCCTGGACCTGATCCAGCGGCACTGAAAATAATTCCAAAAGGTGACAAAGGCTTATGAGTGAATACATCGAGGCCGCCCGGGGCCGCGAGACAACTGGCACGGACGACTCCGTGAACGCCAAGGGCCTGGCCCAGGGCAAGGTTGGGCTGTTGGCCTGTGTGGTGCTGGGCATATCGACCATCGCGCCGGTCTACACCCTGACCGGCGCACTGGGGCCCACCGTGCGGGAAGTGGGCGTGTATCTGCCCGCGGTGTTCATCGTCGGCTTCCTGCCGATGCTGCTGGTCGCGCTGGGCTATCGCGAACTGAACGCGGCCGAGCCGGACAGTGGCACCTCGTTCACCTGGTCGGCCCGGGCGTTTGGCCCGATGATCGGCTGGATCGGCGGCTGGGGGCTGGTCACGGCGACCACCATCGTGCTGTCCAACCTCGCCGGCGTGGCCGTGGACTTCTTCTACCTGTTCCTCGCCCAGCTCACCGGTATCCCGGAACTGGCGCAGATGCGGGAAAACCTGCTGGTCAACATCGTCACCTGCTGCGTGTTCATCTCCATCGCGGTGTGGATCAGTTGCCGCGGCATCGGCATGACCATGCGCGTGCAATATGCCCTGGTCGCCCTGCAGTTGCTGGTGCTGATCGGCTTCTCCATCGCGGCGTTCCAGGCCGCGCCCCCCTCGGCACCGGTGGTGTTCCACGCCGAATGGTTCAACCCCTTCAACATCGAGTCGTTCTCGGCCTTCGCCGCGGGGCTGTCGTTGTCGATCTTCATCTTCTGGGGCTGGGACCTGTGCCTGACCGTCAGCGAGGAGTCGGTCGGCAGCGAAAAGGTGCCCGGACGTGCCGCCACCTTGACGGTGCTGGTGATCCTGGCGTTGTACCTGTTCACCGCTGCCGCGACCCTGCAGTTCGCCGGCATTGGCGAGACGGGCTGGGGCCTGGGCAATCCGCAGATCCAGGAAAACGTCTTCGCCCACCTGGCCGGTCCGGTGATGGGGCCGCTGGCGATCCTGATGTCGGTGGCGGTACTGGCCAGCACCGCTGCGTCGTTGCAATCGACCTTCATCTCGCCGGCGCGCACCCTCTTGGCGATGGGTTACTACGGGGCGGTTTCGCAACGTTTCGCCAGCATCTGCCCACGCTCGCGCACTCCGCGCTACGCCACGATCGCCGCGGGCATCGCCACCGGGGCGTTCTACGTGACCATGCGCACCCTTAGCGACAACGTGCTGGCGGATACCATCACCGCCCTGGGCATGATGATCTGCTTCTACTACTCGCTGACGGCGTTCGCCTGCGTCTGGTATTTCCGCCACAGTCTGTTCTTCAGCCTACGGCATTTCCTCATGCGCGGCCTGTGCCCGTTGCTCGGGGCGACGATGCTCTCGGTGATCTTCTGGCAGACGGCGTTCGACAGCATCTCCCCGGATTTCGGCAGTGGTTCGCATATCGCGGGCGTGGGGCTGGTGTTCATCATCGCCATGACCATCCTGCTGCTGGGCCTGGTGCTGATGCTGTTCGCCCGTTGGCGGACCCCGGCGTTTTTCCTGGGCAGTACCTTGTCGGTGGTGACCAGGCACTGAGAAGAGGGCGCAGGTCCTTCGCAGCAGGCTCCATCGGCAACCGATGAGCCTGCTGCGAGGCGTGGCAGGGTCAGCCGCGTTTGAGCGGCGGGGTGCGTGGCGGGATGAGCCGTTTCGAACCGGTCGACTCGTAGGCCGAGGCCAGTTGCAACAACGCGTTGTCGTCATAGGCGCGGCCGGCGAAGGTCAGGCCGACCGGCATGCCGATATCCTCCATGATGCCCATGGGCACGGTCACGGTCGGCACGCCCAGGTGACGAATCGCCAGGTTGCCGTTGGCCACCCAGATCCCGTTGCTCCAGGCGATGTCCGCGGACACCGGATTCACATCGGCATCGGCCGGGCCGACGTCGGCGACCGTCGGGAACAGCACGGCGTCGAGCTGCAGGTCCTCCATCCAGTCCTCGAGGTCGACCTGGCGGGTCCGTTCCAGGCCGCGCAGTCCGTCCGGCAACGACGGCAGTTCATGCCACGGCTTGATCCCCTGTTGCGCCATGCGCACGTATTCGGCCATGCCGGCGGCGAGGTCGTCCTCGCGGTTGGGCAGGGTACCGGGGTCGTGGGGGAAGATGCTCGGACCATCGACATCGGCCAGGCGGTTCAGCGCCGGGTCGCCGTTGTCGCGCAGGAAGTTGTCGAAACCCCAGGCGGACAGCTCCCACAGTTCTTCATGCAGGAACGCTTTCGAAACCAGGCCGCGGTTGTACACCGTCGGTGCGCCGGGGCGGTCGCCTTCGCAGTTGGACACCAGCGGGAAGTCGACTTCCACCACCGTGGCGCCCGCCGCTTCGAGAGCCTGGCGGGCCGCTTCCCACAGTTTGATGACGGAGGGGCGGGTATGGATGCGTTGGCCGGTCGGGCCACCGATGCCCGGCTTCTCGCTGGTGCCGGCTTCGGGGTCCCGGTTGATGAACAGGCGGGGCACGCCGAGACGCTTGCCAGCCAGGGCATCGGCAGTGGCGGCGAGCTTCAGGTAGCAAGCCGGACGTACGGTCGAGGCAGCCGGGATCGGCACCCACGGCTGCAGGCGCCAAAGGTCGCCGGACTTGTCCGGGTCGTCGGCGACCACCACGTCGAGCACTTCCAGCAGGTCGGCCATGGTCCGGGCGTACGGCACCACCACGTCCATGGTCGGCGTCAGCGGCCAGTTGCCGCGGACCGAAATCACCCCGCGCGACGGGGTGTAGGCACACAGGCCGTTGTTCGACGCCGGCCCGCGGCCGCTCGACCAGGTTTCCTCGGCCAGGCCGAAGGCGGAAAAACTCGCGGCGGTCGCCGTGCCGGCACCGTTCGACGAGCCCGAGGCAAAGGGTGCGGTCAGGTAGGCGGCGTTGTACGGGCTCTCGGCCCGGCCGTAGACACCACGCTGCATGCCGCCGTTGGCCATCGGCGGCATGTTGGTCTTGCCCAGGCAGATCGCCCCGGCGGCGCGCAGGCGCTCGATGGTGAAGGCGTCCCGCTGGGCGACGAGGTCCTTGAAGGCGGGGCTGCCCGACGCCGCGGTCAGGCCCTTGACCAGGTAACTGTCCTTGGCGGTGTAGGGAATGCCATCCAGTGGGCCCAGGGTCTTGCCTTGCGCCCGACGCACGTCCGAAGCGGCCGCCTCGTCCAGCGCGTAAGGGTTGCGCACCACCACGGCGTTCAGTGCGGTGGCGGTGTCCTGGGTGTCATAGGCGTCGATCCGCGCCAGATAGGCTTCTACCAACTGCACCGCAGTGGTTCTGCCGGATTCAAGGGCATCGCGCAGCTCGGCGATGGAGCGTTCGGTCACTTCGATCATGGTTCTATGCCATTTGGGTTTATCGGTGAATCCTCGGCCGGCCAGAATAAGTGCATGGCGGTCGGTTCCACATCGGCAAGCCAGCAAGGTGACCTTTCAGCGTTGCACACTCCGGGTGGCTCATGCCCCGGGTATTGCCTACGCTTGGCAAAGGGCTGGAGCGGGTATCGAAGGCTGTTGCCGCTTCCCGGCCGGTCATCGTCCAGGAGGCGTCAAACCATGACACGAGTACGCGTTCAGGGCTTCACCCTCTCGCTCGACGGATACGCAGCCGGCCCCGACCAGGACATCGACAACCCCCTCGGTAGAGGCGGGACGGAGTTGCACCAGTGGTTGCTCCCGACCCGTACCTTCCAGCGGAATCTGTTCGGCAAGGACGACGGTACCCTTGGCGTGGACGACGACTTCGCTGCCCGCGGCTTCCAGAATGTCGGCGCCTGGATACTGGGGCGGAACATGTTCGGGCCCATTCGTGGGCAATGGCCGGATATGAACTGGAAGGGCTGGTGGGGAGACAACCCGCCCTATCACGTTCCGGTCTTCGTCCTGACCCACCACGCGCGTCCTTCCATCGAAATGAAGGGTGGCACCACGTTCCACTTCATCACCGCAGGCATTCACGCGGCACTCGAGCGTGCCCGTGAGGCCGCTGCCGGCATGGATGTGCGGATCGGCGGTGGGCCGGACACCATCCGCCAGTATCTTCGCGAAGGCCTCATCGATGAACTGCACCTGGCGATCTCGCCGGTGCTGCTCGGCCGGGGAGAGGCGCTGTTCGCCGGGCTCGACCTGCGGGCGCTGGGCTACCGGTGCGTTGAATCCGTGGCCTCGCCGAAGGCCACCCATGTCGTGCTGCGGCGCCAGTGAGGGAGTGAGAGCGGTGCGCGGCTTGATGTAACCGGTTTCAAAGCCCCTGCAAAAACGCTAAATTAGCCGGCTGTACGCAGTCCCCCTCCCTTTAGCCCTGACCAGTCGAAAATCAGAAGGCGTCGCTCAGCAGTCGCCCGAAGTCGATGAGGAATTACAATGCCCGAGCATGCTCCCGATAACCCGCGCAGGGACTTCCTGCGCAAAACGCTGACCCTGATACCCGTCGTGACGGTGGCGAGCACCGGACTGAGCCTCGGCTCCAGCCCGCTGAGTGCGGCGCCCGTGCGCGAGCCGCGGGTTCCGGCGACGCCGCCGCCCAGCCAGTACCAGCCAACCTTTTTCACCACTGAAGAGTGGGCATTCCTGCAGGCGGCGGTGTCACGCATCATCCCGGCCGACGAGCTCGGTCCAGGGGCACTGGAAGCGGGCGCTGCCGAGTTCATCGACCGGCAGATGAATACGCCCTACGCCACGGGTGCCCAGTGGTACATGCAAGGCCCGTTCAAGGCCGACGCCGCCCCGGAGCTGGGCTACCAGTTGCAACTCAGTCCGCAGCAGATCTACCGCCTGGGCATCGCCGCCGCGCAGGCCTGGTGCAAAACCACCACCGGTAAAAATTTTGCCGAGCAAGACAGCGCTACCCGAGACCATGTTCTTCGCCAGATCGAGTCTGGTGAGGCCGTTTTCGAGCCAGTGCCGGCCAAGGTGTTTTTCAGTCTGCTGGTGCAGAACACTCGCGAAGGGTTTTTCTGCGACCCGATTCACGGCGGCAACCGCGGCATGGTCGGCTGGACGCAGATCGGCTTCCCCGGTGCCCGGGCAGATTTCATGGACTGGGTCGAGCGCAACGAGCCTTACCCGTTCCCGGCCGTCTCGATTCGCGGCGAGAGGGCATAAGGCATGGCTAACGCAATGAAAAAGGTCGACGCGGTGATCGTCGGTTTCGGTTGGGCCGGTGCGATCATGGCCAAGGAACTCACCGAGGCCGGGCTGCAAGTGGTGGCGCTGGAGCGCGGACCGATGCAGGACACCTACCCGGAGGGCAGCTACCCGCAGGTCATCGATGAGCTGACCTACAGCGTGCGCAAGAAGCTGTTCGTCGATGTTTCGAAGGAGACGGTGACCATCCGCCACAGCGTCAATGACGTGGCACTGCCCAATCGACAACTGGGCGCCTTCCTGCCGGGCAAGGGCGTCGGCGGGGCGGGGCTGCACTGGTCCGGCGTGCATTTTCGCGTTGACCCGATCGAGCTGCGCCTGCGCAGCCACTACGAGGAACGCTACGGCAAGCGCTTCATTCCCGAAGGCATGACCATCCAGGACTTCGGTGTCAGCTACGAGGAGCTTGAGCCTTATTTCGACTTCGCGGAAAAGGTCTTTGGCACCTCGGGCCAGGCCTGGACCGTCAACGGTCAGGTGGTCGGCGAAGGCAAGGGCGGCAACCCCTATGCGCCGGACCGCTCCAACCCGTTCCCGCTGCCCTCGCAGAAGAACGTGGTGTCGGCCCGGCTGTTCGAGCAGGCGGCGCATAACCTGGGCTACAAGCCGTACAACCTGCCTTCGGCCAACACCTCCGGGCCGTACACCAACCCCTACGGCGCGCAGATGGGGCCGTGCAACTTCTGCGGTTTCTGCAGCGGCTATGTTTGCTACATGTACTCCAAGGCCTCGCCGAACGTGAACATCCTGCCGGCGCTGCGCCAGGTGCCGAACTTCGAGCTGCGCGCCAACGCCCATGTGTTGCGGGTAAACCTCGACGACAGCAAGCGCAAGGCCACCGGCGTGACCTACATCGACGCCCAGGGCCGCGAAATCGAACAGCCGGCGGACCTCGTGATTCTCGCCGCCTTCCAGTTCAACAACGTGCGCCTGATGCTGCTCTCCGGCATTGGCAAGCCCTACGACCCGATCAGCAACGAGGGGGTGGTCGGGCGCAACTTCGCCTACCAGAACATGGGCACGGTCAAGGCGTTCTTCGACAAGGACACCTACACCAACAACTTCATCGGTGCTGGCGGCAACGGTATCGCGATCGATGACTTCAACGCGGACAACTTCGACCACGGCCCCCATGGTTTCGTCGGCGGCTCGCCGATGTGGGTGAACCAGGCCGGCAGCCGGCCGATCGCCGGAGTTGCCAACCCGCCGGGTACCCCTGCCTGGGGCAGTGCCTGGAAAAAGGCCACCGCCGACTACTACACCCACCAGGTCTCGATGGACGCCCACGGCGCGCACCAGTCGTACCGCGGCAACTACCTGGACCTGGACCCGACCTACCGCGATGCCTACGGCCAACCCCTGTTGCGCATGACCTTCGACTGGCAGGAAAACGACATCAGGATGAACCGGTTCATGGTCGACAAGCTGAGCAGGATCGCCCAGGCGATGAACCCCAAGTCCATTGCCATCCTCGGCAAGAAGGTCAAGGAGCACTTCAACACGGCCAGCTACCAGACCACCCACCTCAACGGCGGCGCGATCATGGGCACCGACCCGAAGACCAGCGCCCTGAACCGCTACCTGCAGAGCTGGGACGTGCACAACGTGTTCGTCCCTGGGGCCTCGGCGTTTCCCCAGGGGCTGGGGTACAACCCGACCGGCCTGGTGGCGGCGCTGACCTACTGGTCCGCCCGGGCCATTCGCGAGCAGTACCTGAAAAATCCCGGCCCGCTGGTCCAGGCTTGAGGAGCGAGAGAACATGAAGAGACTGTTGATCGCAGCCCTCCTGCTCGGTGCCGGCGCTACGGCCCAGGCTGCCGAAACCGACGCCGCACTGGTCAAGCGCGGCGAGTACCTGGCCCGTGCCGGCGACTGCGTGGCCTGCCATACCGCCAAGGGCGGCAAGCCTTTTGCCGGCGGCCTGGCGATGCCGACGCCGATCGGCACCGTGTACTCCACCAACATCACCCCGGATGCCAGCGGCATTGGTCACTACAGCTTCGAAGCGTTCGACCAGGCGGTGCGCAAGGGCATTCGCGAGGACGGCAGCACGCTGTACCCGGCCATGCCGTACCCGTCCTACGCCCGCGTCACTGACGAAGACATGCAGGCGCTCTACGCCTACTTCATGAAGGGCGTCGAACCGGTCGCGAAGCCGAACCGGGCCACCGACATCCCCTGGCCGTTGAGCATGCGCTGGCCATTGGCGATCTGGCGCGGCCTGTTCGCGCCAGAGGCCAAGGCCTGGGTCGCTCCCGCCAACACCGATCCGGTCGTCAGCCGGGGTGCCTACCTGGTCGAGGGCCTGGGGCATTGTGGTGCCTGCCATACCCCGCGGGCGTTGACCATGCAGGAAAAGGCCCTCGACCCGCAGGACGGCGAGCAGTTCCTGGCCGGCAGTGCACCGCTCGAGGGCTGGATTGCCAAGAACCTGCGGGGTGACCACAAGGATGGCCTGGGCAACTGGAGCGAGGAGCAGTTGGTACAGTTCCTCAAGACCGGTCGCAGTGAGCGCAGCGCGGTGTTCGGCGGCATGGGCGACGTGGTCGAGCACAGCCTGCAGTACCTGACCGATGCCGACCTGACCGCCATCGCCCGCTACCTGAAGACGCTACCGCCGAGCCGGGCGGACGATGCGCCTCACGTCTATGACAAGCAGGTCGCGGACGCCTTGTGGAAGGGCGATGACAGCCAGCCGGGGGCGTCGATCTATATCGACAACTGCGCGGCCTGTCACCGCACCGACGGCCATGGCTACACCCGGTTCTTCCCGGCGTTGGCCGGCAACCCGGTGCTGCAGACCCAGGACCCGACCTCGCTCATCCACGTGGTGCTGGCCGGTGGCAGCGTGCCGGCGACGCACGCGGCGCCGTCGACCATCAGCATGCCGGCCTTCGGCTGGCGCCTGAGCGATCAGGAGGTGGCTGAAGTGGTCAGTTTCATCCGCTCCAGTTGGGGCAACCACGGCGCTGCCGTGACGGCTGCCGACGTGGCCCGGCTGCGCACGCCTGAAACGGCCAGGACCGCGGGCAGCGACACGGGGAACGCCAACCGCTAGCAGGCCACCCGGGCCGGCCGGTGCTCTCTGGTCGGCCCGGGTTCTGCGCGGTGCTGCCGGGAGGGTCCGGCGAAGGCGGGCGGCTTGTGGTCGGCGAATGTTTGTTAACATCCGACGAACGGTAGATGACGTTTGGAGCCAGTTTTGATGTATTGAAACCGGTTTCATTCATCGTCTCGGACCACAATCACAAGAGCCCTTCGATGACGGATTTTCCTTCCAGCTCGCGCGAGCGAGTCACCATCAGCCAGGTCGCGCGCGCCGCGGGTGTGTCGAAAGCGACCGTTTCCCGCTATATCGGCGGCGATCGTCAGTTGCTGGCCGAAGCGACCGCACAACGCCTCGCAGACGTCATCCAGCAACTGGGTTACCGCCCCAACCAGATGGCCCGGGGGCTCAAGCGTGGTCAGACGCGGTTGATCGGCATGCTGGTGGCCGACATCCTCAATCCCTATTCGGTCGCGGTCATGCGCGGCGTCGAGAAAGCCTGCCGACAGCATGGCTACACCCTGTTGCTGTGCAACACCAACCGCGACGACGAGCAGGAGCGCCATCACTTGCAGATGCTGCAGTCGTACAACATCGAAGGCCTGATCGTGAACACCCTCGGGCACCATCGGGGTGAACTGGTCGAGCTGCAGCGGGACGTGCCCATGGTGCTGATCGACCGCCAGTTGCCGGAGCTGAATGTCGACATGGTCGGCCTGGACAATGCCGACGCGGTCGAGCAGGCCCTGGATCACCTGCAGGCTTGCGGTTATCGCGACATCCTGGCGGTGACCGAACCCCTCGATGGCACCAGCTCGCGCCTGGAGCGGGTGCAGGCCTTTAGCGCATCCCTTCAGCGCCGTGCGGGCATTCGCCAGCAGATCCTCGAGATCAGCGCGGACCTCGAGGCGGACCTGGCCAGGTTCCTCGCCTCGAACGGCCATGGCCCACAAGCCATTTTCACTTGCAACGGTGTGGCCACCCTGGCCGTCACGCGTGCCCTGCACAGCAGGGGCTGCCGGCTGTTCGACGACGTCGGCCTGCTGGCGCTGGACGAACTGGACTGGTACCCGCTGGTGGGCAGCGGCATCACCGCTCTGGCCCAGCCGACCGAGGCGATTGGCGTGACGGCGTTCGAATGCCTGCTCGCGCGCCTGCGGGGAGAAGGCGACGCGCCGAAGCGAATCGACCTCAAGGCTGAACTGATCGTTCGAGGATCCACCCACCTGAGTATGTGAGCGGTTGCGCAGGGGGTTGCCTGCCGACCAAAAATGAAACCGGTTTCAAAGGATCACAACAATGCGCTTGAACCCCGTTTCCATCAGTCTCTCCAGCTATGGTGCCGACTTCGTTCGGCAGTCCGGCCAGGAGAGTTTTCTTGAGTTGCTGGCGGCTGCCGGTGTGGCGCGTGTCGAGCTGCGCGAGGAGCTGTTCGATGGCGTACCGGACACCACGGCCCTGTCCGGCGCGATAGGCGCACTGCAGTTGGAGTGCCTGTTCTCCTCGCCGCTGGAACTGTGGACCGAACAGGGCGAACTCAACCCGCTGCTGTCGCAGAAGCTGGCGTTGGCAAGCCGACTGGGGGCGGTAGCGCTGAAGGTGTCCCTGGGGCATTACCAACCCCGTTGCGATGTCTCGGCCTTGCGCGGGCTGGTGTCTCGGGACGTCCCCAGGCTGCTGGTGGAAAATGACCAGACCCCGCAAGGCGGGCGGATCGCGGCGCTGCTGGCGTTCTTCGAACAGGTCGAGGCCCTGGCGCTTCCCGTAGGCATGACCTTCGATATCGGCAACTGGCAGTGGCAGAACGAGTCGGCGACCCAGGCCGCCCGGCAGCTCGGTCGCTGGGTGCGCTATGTGCACTGCAAGGCGGTGGAGCGCCAACCCACCGGGCGCCTGGTCGCCGTAAGGCCGCGTGCGGCGGACCTGATGGCCTGGGACGCGCTGCTGGGCGAATTCACCCCCGGTGTCGTGCGGGCCGTGGAGTACCCCCTGGTGGGCGATGACCTGTTGGCGGTCACACGGGCCCAGGTCGACAACCTGGCCCGGCTCGGGCTGGTGACGGAGGTCAGCCATGTTTGAACACGATGTGCTGTGCTTCGGGGAAACCATGGCGATGTTCGTCGCGCAACAGCCTGGCGATCTGGCCCATGTCAGCCAGTTCAGCAAACGGATCGCGGGGGCGGACAGCAATGTCGCCATCGGCCTGGCCCGGCTGGGTTTCAAGGTGCGCTGGCTGAGCCGGGTAGGTGACGACTCGCTGGGGCGTTTCATCATCGACAGCCTGCGCCAGGAAGGCCTGGATTGCGCAGGCGTCGAGGTTGACCCGCGCCACGCCACCGGCTTCCAGCTCAAGGAGCGCCGCGACGATGGCCGCGACCCGAGCGTGGAGTACTTCCGGCGCAACTCGGCGGCCAGCCACCTGTCGCCGGCGATGATCGCCGGGCAACGGTTCCAGGTGCGGCATCTGCATGCCACCGGCATTCCCCTGGCGCTGTCACCGACCTGCCGGGCGCTCTCCCATGCCCTGGTGGAGGCCATGCGTGAAGCCGGTCGGAGCATCTCCTTCGACCCGAACCTGCGTCCGTCCCTGTGGCCGGACACCGCCACCATGGTGCGTGAAGTCAACGCCCTGGCGCTGAAGGCCGACTGGCTGCTGCCGGGGCTGGAGGAAGGGCGCCTGCTGACCGGGCAGCGCGAACCTGCCGACATCGCGGCGTTCTACCTGGATAGAGGCGCGCAAGGGGTGGTGATCAAGCTGGGAGAGCAGGGCGCCTACTTCCGTACGCTGCGCGATGAGGGACAGGTCGCCGCCGTGCCGGTGCCGCAGGTGGTGGACACGGTCGGTGCCGGCGATGCATTTGCCGTCGGCGTGCTCAGTGGCCTGCTCGAAGGGCTGGAGCTGCCGATGGCGGTTGCGCGTGGCAACTGGTGCGGCAGCCGCGCCGTCCAGTTCCGCGGAGACATGGAGGGCCTGCCCTTGCGGCATGAACTCGACGATCGGGACAAGCGCCGGAGCGCTTGAGCCATTCAGACCGGATTGCCGAAACCTGTTGCGACAACAATAACAAGCTCAGGAGAGTGAATCATGCAAACGACAAGCCTCGCCCGTCGCCGTTGGTGGTACATCATCCCCATCGTCTTCATCACCTACAGCCTGGCCTACCTGGACCGTGCCAACTACGGCTTCGCCGCTGCCTCGGGCATGGCCGAAGACCTCCACATCACCCCGGCGCTGTCGTCGCTGCTGGGGGCGCTGTTTTTCCTCGGCTACTTCTTCTTCCAGGTGCCGGGGGCCATCTACGCCGAAAAACGCAGCGTGAAGAAACTGATCTTCGTCAGCCTCATCCTCTGGGGTGGCCTGGCGACCCTCACCGGCATGGTCAGCAATGTCTACATGCTGGTCGCCATCCGCTTCCTGCTGGGGGTGGTGGAGGCGGCGGTGATGCCGGCCATGCTGGTGTACCTGTGCCACTGGTTCACGCGGGCGGAACGCTCGCGGGCCAACACCTTCCTGATCCTCGGCAACCCGGCCACCATCCTCTGGATGTCGGTGGTGTCCGGCTATCTCATCCAGCACTTCGACTGGCGCTGGATGTTCATCATCGAAGGCTTGCCCGCAGTGATCTGGGCCTTGCTCTGGTGGCGCCTGGTGGACGACCGGCCGGCCCAGGCCCGTTGGCTGAGCGAGGCGGACAAGGCGAATCTGCAGGCGGCGCTGGCGGCCGAGCAGCAGGGCATCCGGCCGGTGAAGAATTACCGTGAGGCCTTCCGCACCCCGCAGGTGATCGTCCTGTCGCTGCAGTATTTCTGCTGGAGCATTGGCGTGTACGGCTTCGTGCTCTGGCTGCCGTCCATTCTCAAGCAGGCGGCCAAGGTCGACATCGTCCAGGCCGGCTGGCTGTCGGCGGTGCCCTACCTGGCGGCGGTGCTGGCGATGATCGGCGTCTCCTGGGCCTCCGATCGCCTGCAGAAGCGCAAGCGCTTCGTCTGGCCGCCGCTGCTGATCGCCGCGCTGGCGTTCTATGGTTCCTACGCGCTGGGTACCGAGCACTTCTGGCTGTCCTACGCGCTGCTGGTGGTCGCCGGGGCCTGCATGTACGCCCCCTATGGCCCGTTCTTCGCCATCGTGCCGGAGATCCTGCCCAGCAACGTCGCCGGTGGCGCCATGGCGCTGATCAACAGCATGGGCGCGCTGGGTTCCTTTGGCGGATCGTGGCTGGTGGGCTACCTCAACGGGGTCACCGGCGGGCCGGGGGCCTCCTACCTGTTCATGTGTGGTGCGCTGCTGACCGCCGTGGTGCTGACGGCCGTGCTCAACCCCGCGCAGACGCGGCGCCGTGGTGCCCGTCTCGCCGTGACACTCTAGGAAATACTGCAATGAAGAAGAGAATCGTGCTGTACAAGCGGCTGTCCGACGAACTGATGGCGCGTTTGCAGGAGCAGGTCGAAGTGACCTGGGTCGACATGGCCCAGCCCGATGGGCTGGCGCGCTTGCGCGACGCCTTGCCCGGGGCCCGGGGCCTGCTCGGCGCCAGCCTGCGGATCGATGGCAGCCTGCTGGACCTGGCGCCCCAGCTGGAGGTGATTTCCAGCGTGTCGGTGGGCGTGGACAACTATGACCTGGCCGAGCTGAGCCATCGTCGCGTGTTGTTGACCAATACCCCGGATGTGCTGACCGAAACGACCGCCGACACCGGCTTCGCCCTGATCCTGGCCAGCGCCCGCCGGGTCGTCGAACTGGCCGGCTGGGTGCGTGACGGCCATTGGCGGGCGAGCCTGGGGCCGGCCCATTTTGGCAGCGATGTACATGGCAAGACGCTGGGTATCGTCGGCATGGGACGCATCGGCGAGGCACTGGCCAGGCGCGGCGCGGCGGGCTTCGGCATGCGCGTGCTGTACCACAGTCGAGGCGCCAGGCCCGAGGTGGAGGCCCGTTACGCAGCGCGTCATTGCAGCCTCGATGAGCTGTTGCGTCACGCGGATTTCGTCTGCCTGACCGTGCCCTTGAATGCCGAAACCCAGGGCCTGATCGGTCGACGTGAACTCGCCCTGATGAAGCCCGAAGCGATCCTGGTGAACATCGCGCGTGGCCGCGTGGTGGATGAAGCCGCACTCATCGACGCCCTGCGCGAGCGGCGCATTCGCGGGGCGGGCCTGGACGTGTTCAGCCAGGAGCCCCTTGCGCCGGATTCGCCCCTGCTCGGTCTGGATAACGTCGTGGCGACGCCGCACATCGGCTCCGCCACCCGGGAGACGCGCGAGGCGATGGCCCGCTGTGCGGTGGAGAACCTGCTGCAGGCACTGGCCGGGAAACGCCCGGCCAATCTGGTCAACGAAGGCGCCTGGGACGCCCTCACGCCTCGATAGGCGCGTGCTGGCGAAGCTGGCCCAGCAATGCCTGCAACGGATGCAGCACCACTTCACCGGCCTGGCGCTTGACCTGGCTGCGGCAGGAATAGCCATCGGCGAGCAGGCGGCCGCTGGGCTGGTAGCGCTCCACCAGGGGTTGCCAGGACTGCGAGTAGATGACCTGCGAGGTCTGCGCGTTGCGGGTTTCGTGCCCATAGGTGCCGGACATGCCGCAGCAGCCGCTGGCCAGCACCTGCAACTTCAGGCCGAAGCCGTCGAAGACCTTCTTCCACTGCTCGACGCTCGCCGGCTCGTTGGTCCGCTCAGTGCAGTGCGGCAGGAAGTGGAAGGTCTCTGGCGCCTGCGGTTTTTCCAACTGCGGCAGGGCGGTCGCCAGCCACTCCTGGGCCAGCACCACGCGCGGCGCGGCATCCTGCTCCAGGGTCTTGGCGTATTCCTGGCGATACACCAGGGTCATCGCCGGGTCGAGTCCCACCAGCGGGATGCCGTAGGCTTCGAGTGCCTTCAGGCCCTTGGCGTTGTGGCTCGCGGCCTTCTTGAACGCACCGAGGAAGCCCTGCACCTGCAGCGGCTTGCCGTTGGGGGCGAACGGCGCCAGGTAAAGGGTGTAGCCCAGGCGGGCGATCAGCTCGATCCACTCGGCCGCCAGCGGGGTTTCGAAGTAGCGGGTGAAGGCGTCCTGAACGACGATCACGCTGCGCTGGCGCTGCTCTTCGCTCAGTTGCGACAGCTTGTGCGCCGTCGCCACCTGCACGTTCCAGCGCGCGCAGACCTGGTGGAAGTCCATCAGGCTCAGCAGCGGACTGTCGACCATGCCGACCAGGTGTTCGAGCAGAAACTTCACCGGCCGTGCATTCATCATCGCGTTGTACAGCCGCGGGAAGCGGGCGATGTAGGGAATGCTGTACTCCAGCGAGCCGACCACGTAGTCCTTCAGCGGCCGCAGGTAGCGCTGGTGGTAGAGTTCGAGGAAGCGCGAGCGGAAGTCCGGCACGTTGACCTTCACCGGGCACTGGCCCGCGCAGGACTTGCACGCCAGGCAGCCGGCCATCGCCTCGTACACCTCATGGGAGAAATCTTGCTCGCCCAGGCGCTTGCCCAGGCTATTGCGCACCTTGGCCAGCAGGTTGCCGACGCTGAAGCGGGTGGCGACGCTGCCCAGCAGGTCGACGCCCTGGGCGCCCTGCAGGCGCAGCCACTCGCGTACCAGCGAGGCACGGCCCTTGGGCGAGTGAATGCGGTTGCGCGTGGCTTTCCAGGACGGGCACATCGCATCGTCGGGATCGAAGTTGTAGCAGGCGCCGTTGCCGTTGCAGTGGACGGCGCTCTGGTAGCTCTGCCAGACCCGCTCGTCGATCTGCCGGTCGAGTTCGCCGCGCAGGACCACGCCATCGACCTTGGTCAGGCTGGCGTCGCTGATGCTCGAAGGCGTGGCGATCTTGCCCGGGTTGAGCTGGTTGAACGGGTCGAACGCCGCCTTGATCGCCTGCAGCGACGGGTACAGCGGGCCGAAGTAGGCCGGCGAGTACTCCGAACGCAGGCCCTTGCCATGCTCGCCCCACAGCAGTCCGCCGTATTTGCGGGTGAGGGCGGCCACGCCATCGGACACCGGGCGGATCAGCGCCGCCTGGTGCGGGTCCTTCATGTCGAGGATCGGCCGCACGTGCAGCACGCCGGCGTCCACGTGACCGAACATGCCGTATTCGAGCTGATGCGAGTCGAGCAGCGCACGGAACTCGGCGATGAAGTCGGCGAGGTTTTCCGGCGGCACCGCGGTGTCTTCGACGAACGGTTGCGGCCGGGCTTCGCCCTGGACGTTGCCCAGCAGGCCCACCGAGCGCTTGCGCATGGCGTAGACGCGCTTCACCGCCTCGCTGCCGACGGCCAGGGTATGCCCCAGGCGCACCACGCTGTCGTCGTTTTTCAGGTGCTCGATGAAGTCATGGACCTGTCGTTCCAGGCTCTGCTGGTCATCGCCGCTGAACTCGATCAGGTTGATGCCCAGGGTCTGCTGGCCGGGGACCGGCGGGAAGTACTCGGCCACGCCGTGCCAGACGATGTCCTGCATCGCCAGGCGCAGCACCTTGGAGTCCACGGTCTCGATCGACAGCGGCTTGAGCGCCATCAGCGCCTTGGCGTCACGCAGGGCATCCATGAAGCCGGCGTATTGCACGTTCACCAGGATGCTGTGGCGGGGAATCGGCAGCACATTGAGCCTGGCTTCGATGATGAAACCCAGCGAACCCTCGGAGCCGCAGAGGATGCTGTTGAGGTTGAAGCCGCCGTCCTCTTCGCGCAGGTGGGCGAGGTCGTAGCCGGTCAGGCAGCGGTTGAGCGGCGGAAAGGTGTCCCTGATCAGTTGCGCCTGCCGGTCGGCGATATCGCGGGCGCAGCGATAGACACTGCCGACCAGGTCCTGCCGGGCCGCCTCGCGGTCGGCCTGTTCGGCGGCCAGGGGCTGGCTGTCCAGGCGCTGGCCCCCCAGCAGGATGGTGGACAGGGCGAGCACGTGATCGCGGGTCTTGCCGTAGGTGCAACTGCCCTGGCCGCTGGCGTCGGTGTTGATCATCCCGCCGATGGTCGCCCGGTTCGAGGTCGACAGCTCGGGGGCGAAGAACAGGCCATGGGGCTTGAGGGCGGCGTTCAGCTGGTCCTTGACCACGCCGCTCTGCACCCGCACCCAGCGCTCCTCGACGTTGATCTCGAGAATGCCGTTCAGGTGCCGGGAGAGGTCGACCACGATGCCGTCGGTGAGCGACTGGCCGTTGGTGCCGGTGCCGCCGCCGCGCGGGGTGAGCACCACGGCGCGATGCTGCGGCTGGGCGGCGAGTTTCGCCACCCGCTCGACATCCGCGTAGGTTTTCGGAAACACCGCCGCCTGGGGCAGGCGCTGGTAGATCGAGTTGTCGGTGGCCAGCACCGCCCGGGAGCCCAGGTCGCCGGCGATTTCCCCCTCGAAGCCTTCGCTGGCCAGTTGTTTCAGGAAGCGGTCGTAGGCGTCTGTCTGACCGTGGGTGGGGGCGAGGCGGGCGATCATTCGTGGCGGTTCCTGCAGGCTGATTCGTTTTTATATTCGCTTAACGTATGCTCAAGGCTGAGCCAGCGTCAGGGCGAAACGGTATAGTTTCGATTATTCGCGGATGGCACGCTGCTGACAAACGTAAAACACGCAGCCTTTGCATGAGCTTTATGAATGAACCCAAGACGCCTCACTCCCTCCATGTCGGTGCTCGTGGCCTTCGAAGCAGCGGCCCGCCACGGCAGCTTCACCAAGGCGGCCGATGAGCTGTTGCTGACCCAGAGCGCAGTCAGCCGGCAGGTGCAGGCGCTGGAGACGCTGCTGGGGGTCGAGCTGTTCCTGCGTGACGGCCGGCGCATCGAGCTGACGGCGGCGGGGGCGCTGTATCAGCATGAGCTGTCGGCGGCCCTGGGGCGGATCCGCAGCGCGACCCTGAAGACCATCGCCTTTCGTTCCCAGGAAGGCGTGCTGCACCTGGGCGTGCTGCCGACGTTCGGTTCCAAGTGGCTGTTGCCGCGGATGAATGACTTCTACACCCGGCACCCGGATATCGTCGTGCACATCCATTCGCGGATCATCCAGGCCGACCTCGCCAGTGCCGCCGGCGAGATGAACGCGATCATCTACGCCGGTTCCGGCTCCTGGCCGGGGTTCATGTCGCACAAGCTGCTCACCGAGGAACTGGTGGTCGTCGCCAGTCCTTCGGCCCTGCCCGAATACCGCACGACGACGCCGGCCGAGATCGCCACCAGCCATTCGCTGCTCAATGTCGTCTCCCGGCCCAATGCCTGGTCGGATTGGTTCGAGCACAACGGCCTGGATCATCGCCTGATGCGCCCGGGCCCCGGCTTCGAACTCACCAGCCATCTCATCCAGGCGGCGGTCGCCGGTATCGGCATCGGCCTGGTGCCGCGGGTGCTGGTGCAGGACGAGATCCGCGCGGGCAGCCTGGTCGTGCTGTTCGAGCCCATGGAAAGCGGCAGGAGCTATTACCTGGCGTATGCCAATCGCTACCAGAACCTGCCGTCGCTGGTCGCCTTCAGCGAGTGGCTGCTGAGCCTGCCGTTTCCCGAAGGGGCGGGCTGAACTGACGGCCGCCCGCCTCGACAGCGCGCCATGGCCGGTAGCCGTTCGACATCCCGGCGGGCACCCACCGGGGACGACGGCTACAGGGCGTCCAGGCTCAGCAGTTGCCCGTCGAACTCGGCCATGGCATCGAGCAGCGCCTCCCTGAAGTACGCCAGCGAGGCGCGGTCGCAGAGGATCTGGAAGGTCGGCTCGGCGCTGCCGCCGAGGTTGACCACGATCACGTTGATCCGCGCCGCCGAGGTCTGGGCCACGGCGCCGGGGGCGAAGGCCTGGGCGCGCAGGTCGACGCCGCACAGTTTGGCCATGACCTCGGCGCTGCACACGCCACTCAACTGCAGCCAGGCATGACTGTCCTGGCGTGGCAGCAGGTAGTTGGCGCTGGGGTCCAGTACCCAGCGCGCTTCTTCGTCGGCGATGCGCGCGCCACGATCGGCCAGGCTGCCGAGAAGCAGGTACTCGCTCTGCGACAGGCGCGCCACATGGCTGCCGTCGGCCTGGGTGACGGCGCGGTTGGGCGCCTCGGGCAGGCTGAAGCCGCGGGCCTGCAGGTAGGCGGCGCTGTGCGGGCCGCGAAAGCCGACCCGCGGCAGGTCGGTGAGGTCGATCAGGGCACATTGTTGCAAGGCGCCCTCGGCCAGTCGGGCCGGCGTGAGGGGACGTTCGCTGATGAGGGTGGACATGTCAGAGCTCCTGGCGCTGGTTTTCAGGGTCGAAGAACGGCAGCTTCACCACCGTGGCCTGGACGATCACGCCGCCCTCGACCCGGATCGGAATCTGCTGCCCCGGCGTGGCCTGGTCGAAGGCGGCATAGGCCAGGCCGATGATCCGGTCGAGGGTCTGCGAGTACTCGCAGGAGGTGACGTTGCCGCTGATGTCCGGGCCCTTGAGCACCAGGTGGCCCTCCAGCGGTTGCGGGCTGGTCCTGGGCAGGGTGAAACCGACCAGCTTGCGCTTCTGCGGCTGGGCCTCGAGGATATCGATCGAGCGGCGGCCGACGAAGAACGGCTTGCTGCGGCTGACCGCCCAGCCCATGTCGATCTCGGCCGGGTGGGTCATGCCGTCGGTGTCCTGGCTGATGATCACGTGGCCTTTTTCCAGGCGCAGCAGGCGCTGGGTCTCGACGCCGAACGGGCGGATGTCATGGGCCTTGCCGGCCGCCATCAGCGCGTCCCACAGTTGCAGCGCATGGCGCGCCGGGACGTGGATTTCATAACCCAGCTCGCCGACGAAGCCGACCCGCAGCAGGCGCGCCTTGATCCCGGCCACGGTGCCCTGGCGCACCGCCAGGTAGGGAAAGCCTTCGGCCGACAGGTCGAGGTCGCTGCAGACCTTCTCCAGTACCTTGCGCGAGTCCGGTCCGGCGACGTTGACTGCGGCAATCGCCGCGGTGACGTTGGCGATATCGACATCCAGCCGCCACTGGGCATTCCACTTGAGCATCTGCTGGTAGATGCGCTCCACGCCGCTGGTGGTGGCGGTCACGTAGAAGTGGTGGTCGGCGAAGCGCGCGCAGACGCCATCATCGATCACCACACCCTGTTCATTGGTCATCAGCGCATAGCGCGAACGCCCCACCGGCTGCTTGAGAAAGGCGAAGGTGTACATCCGGTTGAGCAGTTCGGCGGCGTCCGGACCCCGCACGTCCAGGCCGCCCAGGGTCGAGACGTCGATGATGCCGACCTTGTGCCGCACGTGTTGCGCCTCGGCCTGCATGCAGGCATCACGCTGGCTGGGCTTGCCGTAGTAGGCCGGGCGCTGCCAGATCCCGGCGGGCATCATCTTCGCCCCGGCTTCGAGGTGGCGCCGATGCATCGGCGTCTGCCGGTACGGGTCGAAGGCACGGCCGGCGACGTGGGCCAGTTTCTCCGCCTCGAACGGCGGCCGGGCGGTGGTCACGCCGGTCTCGCTGACGCTGCGCTGGGTCGACGAGGCCACCAGTCGCGCGGTCGGCAGGGCCGAGTGGCGGCCCTGGGACGGGCCCATGCCGACCGTGGAGAAACGCTTGACCAGTTGCACGTCGCGGTAGCCGATGCGGGTGGCATTGACGATGTCGCGGACCTGCAGGTCTTCATCGAAATCGACGAAATCCTTGCCCTTGGGGTGCGGGAAGATCGGCCAGGGGAAGTTGACCGGGGCTTCGGCACGCAGCGGCAAGGGCTTGGCGACAAGTTCCAGGTTCAGCGCGGTGACGATCTGCGCCGCCGCGTCGATGGCATCGGCCAGCACGTTGTCCAGGGCGTGGTAGCCATGGGCCGAGCCGGCGACGCGAAGGTTCTGCGGCAGGCCGCTGAGGGTGAACTCCGCCAACGGGTCGTCGTAGGCCAGCTTGCCACCCGCCTGGCACAACAGCTGGTAGACCGGCATGTAGCCGCCGGACATGCACAGCAGGTCGCAGTCCAGGATCAACCCCTGCTGGGCGACCTGGCCTTGCCCGGTGATCTTGCGGATATCGACGCCGCTGACATGGCGCAGGCCCTTTTCGTGCAGGGCTTCGTACACGGTGCTGCCGGAGTGGCAGGGGATGCCGCGTTTTTCCAGTTCCAGCAGCAGCTCGCGATCGGCCGGATGAGGGCGCATGTCGACCAGGGCGGCGACCTCGACCCCCTGGTCATCCAGGTCCAGCGCGGTGAGGTAGCCGTCGTCGTTGCCGGTCAGGACCACGGCGCGCTGGCCCGGCTTGACCGCATAGAGCTTCATCAACCGTTGCGCGGCGCTGCTGAGCATCACCCCGGGCAGATCGTTGTTGCGAAAGATCACCGGCTGGTCGAACGAGCCGCTGGTGATCAGGCATTGGGTGGCGCGGACCTTGTACATCCGCTTGCCCTGGATCACCGGCAGGTAGTTGTCGGTGAACCAGGCGTTGCAGGTGGCCTGCTTCAGCACGCGGATATTGGCGTGGCCTTGCACCGCATCGACCAACTCCTGGCGCAGGCTGTCGGCACGCCGGCCTTCGAGGTCGAAGCGGGCGTAGGTCAGTGACCCCCCCAGGATCGGCTGCTGCTCGACCAGCAGCACCTTGGCCCCGGCATTCGCCGCGGTCAACGCCGCCTGCAGGCCGGCCGGGCCGGCCCCGATCACCGCCAGGTCGGTGAACAGGTAGGCCTTGTCGTAGTACTCGGGCTGGAAGCTCTGGTCGAGCACGCCCAGGCCGGCCTTTTTGCGGATGATCGGCTCCCACAGTTTCCAGGCGCCCCGGGGCTTGTAGAACGAGCGGTAGTAGAAACCCACCGGCATGAACCTGGAGAACTTGCCGAGGTAGGCATCCCGGTCATGGTCCAGCGAACCGCTGAAGTTCTGCCCGGTCACCTGCACGCCGCTTTCCAGCAACTGGGTATCGGCCAGCACGTTGGGTTCGCGCGGCAGTTGCACCAGGGTGTTGGCGTCCTGTCCCGCCATGGTCAGCGGACCGCGCGGGCGGTGGTACTTGAACGAGCGCGAGAGCAGGAAGCGGCCATTGGCGAGCAGGGCACTGGCGATGCTGTCACCGGCAAAGCCCTGGTAGGGCTTGCCATCGAAACTGAAATCGAGGGGCTGGCTGCGGTCGATCAGCAGGCCCATGGGTACGGGGAGGCGGTTCATCGCACGATCTCCTGGGTGGTCGCGGCTGTGAATTCAACGCGGCTGTCGAACAGTTCCCGCGGGTCGAAGGTGCGCAGGATCTCGTCGCTGCCGGTGTGACGCTCGGCCAGGAACCAGTAGCTGGACGGGTTGTGCAGCCACCATTCGCGGACCACGCCGAGAGTGTCTTCGCTGTTGAACACGTAGTCGGCCCATTCGGCATCGCTGCAGGTCTGCGGATCGGGCATCCGCTTGAATTCGCCGCCGTAGGTGAATTCGCTGATGTTGCGCGGCCCGTTGAGCGGGCAATTCATCACTTTCATGTGCCGCTCCTCAGTGGCTGGCCGCTGTCGCGCCCATTTCGTTGACTTGCTGGAAGGTGGCGAAGCGCTCCAGGCCGAACGGTCTGATCAGCTCCGGTACCCGGCCACCGCTGGCGACCAGCTCGGCCATGGTCTTGCCGCAGATCGGCGTGGCCTTGAAGCCCCAGGTGCCCCAGCCGGCGTCGAGGTAGTAGTTCTTCACCGGCGACAGCCCCATGATCGGGCTGTAGTCCGGGGTCATGTCGGTGATCCCGGCCCACTGGCGCATCAGCCTGGCGTTGGCCAGGAACGGGAACATCTCGATGGCGTGGGCCAGCAGGCTTTCCTTCAGGTCCAGGGTCGAGCGGGTATTGAACAGCGGGTAGGGGTCGGAACCGCCACCGAACACCACCTCGCCACGGCTGGTCTGCTGCACGTAGCAGTGCAGGGCCGAGGAGCTCACCAGCGGGTCGAGGAACGGCTTGAATGGCTGGGTGACCATGGCCTGCAGCGGGAAGGTCTGGATCGGCGAACGGATGCCGGCCTTCTTCATCAGTTGCGAACTCATGCCGGCCACGGCCTGGACCACGCAGCCGCAGCGGACGGTGCCGCGGTTGGTCTTCACCGCGGTGATCGTGCCGTTGTCGATCACCAGTTCCTGGACTTCGGTGAGCTGGTGAATCTCCACGCCCCGCTTGGCCGCCTGCTTGGCATAACCCCAGGCCACCGCGTCGTGGCGGGCGGTGGCACCGTCGATGTGCCACAGGCCGGCGAGCACCGGCAGGTGGCCGGGGTCGAGGTTGAGTGTCGGCACCAGTTCGCGGATCTGCTGGCGGTCGAGCATTTCGGTGCGGCCGCCGAAGTGCTTGTTGACCTCGGCGCGCTGGCGGAACGACCGCACCGTCGCGTCGGTGTGGGCCAGGGTCAGTTGGCCGCGATGGGAGTACATGATGTTGAAGTCGAACTCGTTGGACAGGCCCTCGAACATCCGCACCGATTCGGCGTAGAAGCGCACCCCTTCGCTGGTCAGGTAGTTGGAGCGGATCACCGCCGTGTTGCGCGCGGTGTTGCCGCCGCCCAGGTAGCCCTTTTCCAGCACCGCGATGTTGCTGATGCCGTGGTACCGGGAGAGGTAGTAGGCGGTGGCCAGGCCGTGGCCGCCACCGCCGATGATGACCACGTCGTAGGCCGGCTTGAGCTCCTTCGGCGGCGGCAGGTCGACCTCGACCGGGTACTGCGAACCGAGTCCGTATTTCAATAGATGGAATGGCATAGGGCCTCCAGGTGACTGCGTTGGGCGTGGGCCTGCTGAACGGCAGCGGTCACCGTGTTCTTCATCAGGAAGGCGATGGTCATCGGGCCGACGCCACCGGGCACCGGAGTGATGGCCGAGACCTGGGGCAGGGCGCTGTCGAAGTCGACGTCGCCGACCAGGCGGCTGCGTTTCCCGTCGTCGATGCGGTTGATGCCGACGTCGATCACCACCGCACCGGGCTTGAGCCAACTGGCGTCGATCAGCCGCGGGCGGCCGACGGCGGCGACCACGATGTCGGCCTGGCGGCACAGGGTCTGGGCATCGACGCTGCGCGAATGGAGCACGGTGACCGAGCAATGGGCCTTGAGCAGCAGGGCGGCCATGGGCTTGCCGACGATGTTCGAGCGGCCGATCACCACCGCGTGCTTGCCGCTCAGGTCGCCGCAGGCGTCTTCGAGCAACTGCATGCAGCCGCTGGGGGTGCAGGGCGTCAGCACCTCGCGGCCCTGGCTCAGGCCGCCGACGTTCTCGCTGTGGAACCCGTCGACATCCTTGCCCGGGGCGATGGCCTGCAGGGCGCGGGTTTCCTCGATATGGGCCGGCAGCGGCAACTGCAGCAGAATACCGTTGACGCTGTCGTCCTCGTTCAACTCGGCAATCAGACTGAGCAACTGCGCCTGGGTCGTGTCGGTGCCCAGCCGGTATTCCAGCGAGCGGATCCCGGCCTCTTCGGCACGCAGGACCTTGTTGCGCACGTAGACCTGGCTGGCCGGGTCCTGCCCCACGAGAATCACCGCGAGCGCAGGCTCGATGCCGGCCTGCTTCAACTCCCGGACTTCGGCCTTGACCCGCGCCAGCACCCGCGCCGCCGCGGCCTTGCCATCGATCAGCTTGGAGGTATTCACCGGAAGATCACCGTTCTGTCGTTGTTGAGAAAGACGCGATGTTCCAGGTGGTACTGCACCGCCTTGGACAGGGCCACGGTCTCGGTGTCGCGACCGGTGGCGACCAGGTGGTCCGGCAGATAGGCATGGTCGACCCGCTGAACTTCCTGCTCGATGATCGGCCCTTCGTCCAGGTCGCTGGTGACGTAGTGCGCGGTGGCGCCGATCAGCTTCACGCCGCGCTCGTAGGCCTGGTGATAGGGCTTGGCACCCTTGAAACCGGGCAGGAACGAGTGGTGGATGTTGATCGCCCGGCCCGAGAGTTGCCTGCACAAATCGTCCGAGAGGATCTGCATGTAGCGGGCGAGCACCACCAGCTCGGTGCCGGTTTCATCGACCACCTTCATCAGCGCCGCTTCCTGCTGGGCCTTGGTTTCCTTCGTCACCGGCAGGTAGATGAAGCGGATGCCCTCGCGCTCGGCCATGGGCCGCAGGTCCAGGTGGTTGGAGACGATGGCGGTGATGGTCATGTCCATCTCGCCCTTGTGGTGGCGGTACAGCAGGTCGGTGAGGCAGTGGTCGAACTTGCTGACCATCAGCAGCACGCGCATCGGCTCGCGGGTGTCGTGCAGTTCCCAGTGCATGTCGAAGGCCTGGGCGACCTCGGCGAAACCGGCCTTGAGCCGGGCGATGTCGCCGCTGTGGCCGTCGTTGAAGCGGAACACCGCACGCATGAAGAACTTGCCGCTGAAGTCGTCGTCGAACTGCGCCATTTCACCGATGTAGCAGCCATTGCCGGCCAGGTACGAGGTCACCGCCGCGACGATGCCGGAGGTCGCCGGACAGCTGATCTTGAGAATGAAAGGGTTCTTTTCGTGTTGCATGGCATGTCCTCTGGAGAGTGGCGGCAGCTCGGCGCAAGGCGAAATTCAGGGGGGAACGGCGATGTTGTAGGTGAATAAAAATTCCTACTAGGAATTAAATATTCTTTTGTGCGGTTTATAGGCGAAAGGCGATGGCGCGTCCAGCATTTCTGGAAACTTTTTTAACTGGTGGGAAATTTTTTGGGGTGGTTGCCCGCGACGTGAGCACCGTTGCGGTGTGGCCCTGGGGCCGTCGCGGGCCAGTGGAGGGAGCGGTCGGCTCTACTCCCCGGAGGTGCCGTAGTTCATGATCGATAACAGCCGGATCGGCACCTGCACCAGCTTCTCCGGGCCATGGGGAATTTCGCCGTCGAAGGTCAGGCTGTCGCCGGCTTCCATCGGGTAGAGCTGGTTGCCGTGGCGGTAGACCAGTTCGCCTTCGAGCAGATGCAGGAACTCGGTGCCGGGGTGGGAGAAGGTCGGGAACTCCTCGCTGGCATCGTCCATGGTCACCATGTACGCCTCGAAGCTCTTCTTCGGCCCGCGGGTGTGGTTGAGCAGGTGGTAGGTATGGCCTTTCTCGGTGCCGCGGCGCACCACCTCCAGCCCCTCGTCGCGCTTGACCAGCAGCGCGCTGCCGCCTTGCTGGTCGTACTGGCTGAACAGCTTGGACATCGGCATGCCGAGCACGTCGCACAGGCGGCTGAGGATATCCAGGCTGGTGGACACCTGGGCGTTCTCGATCTTGCTCAGCATGCCCTGGCTGATCCCGGCGATGCGCGCCACATCGGCCAGTTTCAGTTCCTGGGCCTGGCGCTGGCGCTTGATCTGGATGCCCAGGTACTGCTCGAGCTTGAGCTTGGGTTGTGCTTCGTCAGGCGTGTTCATCGGCTTTGCACGGTTTCCGTTCAATAATTTTAAATTCGCACCAGTAATGTGCGATTCGGGCCTCGGCCGCTCGTTCGGCGGCGGAATATTCCCTCGGTGAAAACGAGTTTCCCATATATACAGAGGAAAAGCCGCAATCGCGGCTCCGCAGACCCCAAGCGACAAACTTGGCAAGGCCATTGCATTCCTATTGGGAAAGTAAGTTTCCTGATTGGAATAAGTTCCGGCCAGGAAGCAAGCGACGGTTCAAACCATAACGTCTTGCCTTTCGCCAGGAGTGAACGCTCATGTTGCCACCCGAAACACAGCGGCTGATCGCGGAGCACGGGATCAAATACGTGCTGGCCCAGTTCGTCGATATCCACGGTTCGTCCAAGACCAAATCGGTGCCGGTTTCGGGTCTGGAGATGGTTGCCGAAGAGGGGGCGGGGTTCGCCGGGTTTGCCATCTGTGGCATGGGCATGGAACCTCACGGACCGGATTTCATGGCCAAGGGCGACCTGTCGTCGTTGACCCCGGTACCCTGGCAGAAGGGCTACGGCCGGGTGGTGTGCATCGGCCACGTCGAGGGCAAGCCCTGGCCCTACGACAGCCGCTACGTGCTGCAGCGCCAGGTCGAGCGCCTGAGCGATCGCGGCTGGACGCTCAACACCGGCCTCGAACCGGAGTTCAGCCTGTTTCGCCGTGACGCCAGCGGGGCCCTGCAACTGGTCGACGCCAGCGATGCCCTGGACAAGCCGTGCTACGACTACAAGGGCCTGTCGCGCTCGCGCGAATTCCTCGAACGCCTGACCGAAGCTCTGCAACCGGTGGGCTTCGACATCTACCAGATCGACCACGAGGACGCCAACGGCCAGTTCGAGATCAACTACACCTACAGCGATGCCATGGAGTCGGCGGACCGCTTCACCTTCTTCCGCATGGCCGCCGGCGAGATCGCCAACGACATGGGCATGATCTGCTCGTTCATGCCCAAGCCCGATCCGAAACGGGCGGGCAACGGCATGCATTTCCACCTGTCGATCAGCAGCGCGACCAGCAAGAACCTGTTTCACGATCCCAGCGACCCGAGCGGCATGGGCCTGTCGAAGTTGGCCTATCACTTCGCCGCCGGGCTGCTGGCCCACGGCCCGGCGCTGTGCGCGTTCGCCGCGCCCACGGTCAACTCCTACAAGCGCCTGGTGGTCGGCAACTCGCTGTCCGGTGCCACCTGGGCGCCAGCCTTTATCGCCTTTGGCGCCAACAACCGCTCGGCCATGGTCCGGGTGCCCTATGGCCGCCTGGAGTTCCGCCTGCCGGATGCCGGGTGCAACCCGTACCTGGTCAGCGCCGCGATCATCGCCGCGGGTCTGGATGGCATCGACCGCAAGCTGGAAATCGACAACGTCTGCAACGAGAACCTCTACAAGCTGAGCCTGGAGGAGATCGCCGCCCGCGGCATCAAGACCCTGCCGCAGTCGCTGAAGGAAGCCTGCGATGCGCTGGAAGCCGATCCGCTGTTCGCCGAGGTACTGGGCGCAGAGATCGTCGGCGAGTTCATCAAGCTCAAGCGCATGGAGTGGGTGGAGTACAGCCGCCATGTGAGTGACTGGGAAGTGCAGCGCTACACCGAATTCTTCTGATCCAGCCGTTTCAACCAACCGTTTCCGACGCCCTGCAAGTGGGTAGGGCGTCTTCTGCCCGGGAGTTTGCGATATGTGTGGAATTGTGGGGCTTTACCTGAAAAATCCGGCGCTGGAATCCCGGCTCGGCCAGCTCTTCGAGCCGATGCTCGAAGCCATGACCGACCGCGGGCCGGACAGTGCCGGTTTCGCCATTTATGGCGATGAAGTGGGCGAGGGCTGGGTCAAGTTGACCTTGCAGGCCACCCGCGACGGCTATGACTTCAAGGCCCTGGTCGAGGCGCTGCAAGCCCGCCTGGCGGCACCGCTGGACTGGTTCCAGAACGCCAGCGCCATTGTCCTCAAGATCCGTGCCGAAGAGGCGCCGGTGCGTGCCGCACTGGCGGAGCTGGCACCGCAGGTGCGCATCATGAGTGTCGGCCAGAGCATCGAGATCCTCAAGGGCATGGGCCTGCCCCGGGAAATTTCCGAGCGTTTCGGCCTGGCCTCGATGAAGGGCAGCCACATCATCGGTCACACCCGCATGGCCACCGAAAGCGCGGTGACCCTGGAAGGCAGCCACCCGTTCTCCACCGGGGCCGACCTGTGCCTGGTGCATAACGGCTCGCTGTCCAACCACTCGCGCCTGCGCCAGAACCTGCGCCGCGAGGGCATCCACTTCGAGACCGAGAACGACACCGAGGTGGCGGCCGGTTACCTGGCCTGGCGCCTGCAACAGGGCGACTCGCTGAAGACCGCGCTGGACAAGTCCCTGGAAGACCTCGACGGCTTCTTCACCTTCGCCATCGGCACCCGCAACGGCTTCGCGGTGATCCGCGACCCGATCGCCTGCAAGCCGGCGATCCTCGCCGAGACCGCCGACTACGTCGCCATGGCCTCGGAATACCAGGCGTTGTCGAGCCTGCCGGGCATCGAGAAGGCCAGGGTCTGGGAACCTGTTCCCGCCACCCTTTACGTCTGGGAACGCGAATCGGCTCAAGGAGCACGCCCATGAAAACCATCGATCTTTCCACCAGCACCGTGCGTGAGCTGAACCAGGCCCTGCACGACCAGGCCCGGCAGCTCGAAGAGCGTGAGTGGCGGGTCACCCACCCCAACGGCGCGCACAACCTGGCGGTCGGCATCAACGAAACGGTGTCCGTGGATATCCAGGGGCACGCCGGCTACTACTGCGCCGGCATGAACCAGAAGGCCTCGATCACCGTGCATGGCAACGTCGGGGTCGGTTGCGCCGAGAACATGATGTCCGGCTACGTGCGGGTCAAGGGCAGTGCCTCGCAGGCGGCGGGCGCCACCGCCCATGGCGGGCTGCTGGTGATCGAGGGCGACGCCGGTGCCCGTTGTGGCATCTCGATGAAGGGCATCGACATCGTGGTCGGCGGCAGCATCGGCCACATGAGCTGCTTCATGGGCCAGGCCGGGCGCCTGGTGGTCTGCGGCGACGCGGGCGATGCGCTGGGCGACTCGCTGTACGAGACGAAGATCTTCGTCAAGGGCAAGGTCGAGTCGCTGGGCTCGGACTGCATCGAGAAGGAGATGCGCCCCGAACACCTCGAAGAGCTGCAGGCCCTGCTGAACCAGGCCGGTTTCAACGAAAAGGCCAGCGATTTCAAGCGCTACGGTTCGGCCCGCCAGCTGTACAACTTCAAAGTCGACAACGCCAGCGCCTACTGATCCAGGAGCCAGAACATGAGTGAATCCACTACCCCGAAAGCCGCTCCGGTGCTGCGCGAGTCGGCCACCTTCGATCGCCTGACCATCCAGGAAATCCAGCGCGCCGCCGAAACCGGCATCTATGACATCCGCGGCGGTGGCACCAAGCGCAAGCTGCCGCATTTCGATGATCTGCTGCTGCTCGGCGCCAGCGTTTCCCGTTATCCGCTGGAAGGCTATCGCGAGAAGTGCGGCACCGATGTGATTCTCGGCAACCGCTTCGCCAAGAAGCCGATCCACCTGAAGATTCCGGTGACCATCGCCGGCATGAGTTTCGGCGCGCTGTCGGCCAACGCCAAGGAGGCCCTGGGCCGTGGCGCGACCATCGCCGGCACCAGCACCACCACCGGAGACGGTGGCATGACCCCGGAAGAGCGCGGGCAGTCGCAGCACCTGGTCTATCAGTACCTGCCGTCGCGCTACGGCATGAACCCGGACGACCTGCGCAAGGCCGACGCCATCGAGATCGTCCTGGGGCAGGGCGCCAAGCCGGGCGGCGGCGGCATGCTGCTGGGCATGAAGGTCACCGAGCGGGTCGCCGGCATGCGCACCCTGCCGATCGGTGTCGACCAGCGTTCGGCCTGCCGTCATCCGGACTGGACCGGCCCGGACGACCTGGCGATCAAGATCGCCGAGATCCGCGAGATCACCGACTGGGAAAAACCGATCTACGTGAAGATCGGCGCCAGCCGCCCGTATTACGACGTCAAGCTGGCGGTCAAGGCCGGCGCCGACGTGATCGTGCTCGACGGCATGCAGGGCGGTACCGCGGCGACCCAGGAAGTGTTCATCGAACACGTCGGTATCCCGATTCTGCCGGCGATTCCGCAGGCGGTGCAGGCCCTGCAGGAAATGGGCATGCACCGCAAGGTGCAGTTGATCGTCTCCGGCGGCATCCGCAACGGGGCCGACGTGGCCAAGGCCATGGCCCTGGGCGCGGACGCGGTGGCCATCGGCACGGCGGCGCTGATCGCCCTGGGTGACAACCACCCGCGGCTGGACGAGGAGTTGAAGAAGATCGGCTCGGCGGCCGGTTTCTACGACGACTGGCAGAACGGCCGTGACCCGGCGGGTATCACCACCCAGGACCCGGAACTGTCGAAACGCCTGGACCCGGTCGAAGGCGGGCGCAGGTTGGCCAACTATTTGCGTGTCCTGGTGCTGGAAGCGCAAACCATGGCCCGGGCCTGCGGCAAGTCCCACCTGCATAACCTCGACCCCGAGGACCTGGTGGCCTTGACCGTGGAGTCCGCGGCCATGGCCCGGGTGCCACTGGCCGGGACCTCGTGGATTCCCGGGCAGCAGTACTAGACGCTGGCGTAGCCGCGCCAGCAGGCCGACTCCCACAGGGACAGCGCCGAACGCAAAACGGGAGTCCTGCTCCCTCTGTAGGAGCATGGCTTGTCGGAACGCCGCACCGCCGCGAACAGGCGTTCAAGCCATAGGGGCTTTGATCGTTCCCACACAGAGCGTGGGAACGATCGGGGAGTCGGACTCATCCGCGAACAGGCACGTGAGCCTGGTCAGGAACCCGGGAGCCTCCCCCAGGCTTCGAGTCATACAACGAAGAGAGGCCTCCAGGGCCCGACACATCTTTACAGCGCTTTCTGCCCGGCACTTTTCCATCTCATTGCAGGAGCTTCGAAAATGGTGAATCGTCTACCCGGCAAATCCCTTCTCGCACTGCTCGCGCTTGGCGCGTGCGCACCCCTGGCCCAGGCCGCCGATACCCCGACCCTGAACACCGGCAGTACCGCCTGGATGGTCACGGCGGCGGTCCTGGTGCTGTTCATGTGCCTGCCCGGGCTGGCGCTGTTCTACGGCGGGCTGGTGCGGGCCAAGAACATGCTGTCACTGTTCACCCAGTGCTTCGGCATTGCCGGCCTGGTCGGCGTGCTGTGGGTGATCTTCGGCTACAGCATGGTGGTCGACACCACCAACATGGTCGAGGGGCAGGTCAGTTTCAACAGCTTCGTCGGTGGCCTGAGCCGGGCGTTTCTCGCCGGCATGACCCCGGACAGCCTGGTCGGCGACATTCCGGAAGGGGTGTTCGTGACCTTCCAGATGACCTTCGCCATCATCACCCCGGCGCTGATCGCCGGTGCGTTCGCCGAACGCATGAAGTTCTCGGCGGCGCTGCTGTTCATGGCCGTCTGGTTCACCCTGGTCTATGCCCCGATCGCGCACATGGTCTGGGGTGGCGCGGGAGCCTTGATGCACAACTGGGGCGTGCTGGATTTCGCTGGCGGCACCGCGGTGCACATCAATGCCGGCGTCGCGGCGCTGGCGGCCTGCCTGATGCTGGGCAAGCGCAAGGGCTATGCCAACGCGCCGATGCCGGCCCACAACCTGAGCCTGACCATGACCGGCGCGGCGATGCTCTGGGTCGGCTGGTTCGGTTTCAACATCGGCTCGGGTGGCGGTCTCAACGGCCTGTCCGGCATCGTCATGCTCAACACCCAACTGGGCGCCTGTGCCGGCATTCTCGGCTGGATGTTCACCGAGTGGTTCAAGGTCGGCAAGCCGAGTGCCCTGGGCCTGGCCAGCGGCGCCCTGGCCGGCCTGGTGGGCATTACCCCGGCCTGTGCCTATGTCGGCGTCGGCGGCGCCTTGGCGATCGGCCTGCTGTGCGGGGTGTTCTGCTACCTGAGCGTCACCGTGCTGAAGAAACGCCTCGGTTATGACGACAGTCTGGACGTGTTCGGCCTGCACGGCATCGGCGGCATGATCGGTGCGGTGCTCACCGGCGTGTTCTGCGTGCCGTCGTTGGGTGGCCTGGTGGAAGGCGTGACCCTGGGCGGCCAAGTGGTCGCGCAGATCAAGGGCGTGCTGTTCACCACAATATATTGCTTCGTGGTCAGCTGGATCATTCTGAAGGTGGTCAAGCTGCTGGTCGGCCTGCGTGCCGACGAACACGTCGAGGAGATGGGGCTGGATCTGGCCGAGCATAACGAGCGGGCCTACAACCACTGAGTGGGGGGCGGCAGACCGGTTCTGCCGCCCATGTCGGTCTGGATCAGGGGCTTCACTCGCCCCTTGAGGATTGTTGCCTTGCCAAGGGAACAGCCGAGCGGCATCATACGCCTCAATATAGGGTAGGGGGGTATGCTATGTCGCACATGAAATCCAACCGGGACGACCTGCTCAAGCGGGTCAGGCGCATCGCCGGCCAGGTCCAGGCCATCGAACGTGCCCTGGAAGGCGATGCAGAGTGCGCCAAGACCCTGCACCTGGTGGCCGCGACCCGTGGGGCAATCAATGGGCTGCTCGACGAGATCATCGAGGACCACGCCCGCGAGCATGTCGCGCGGGCGGGGCTCACTGACGAAGAGCGGGCGCAGGGGGTTGAAGACCTGCTCGAAGCCATTCGCCGTTACTCGAAGTGAGGTCGTCATGAGCACCACGAACTCTCTGCACAGCCACGATTTCCTCGGCGCTGGCCACGATGACAACGCCCGGCGTACCCTCTGGGTGGTGATCCTCACCGTCGTGATGATGGTCGGTGAGATTGCCGCCGGGTACATCACCGGCTCCATGGCGTTGCTGGCCGACGGTTTTCACATGGCGACCCATGCCGGCGCCCTGGGCATCGCCGCGGCAGCCTACGCGTTCGCGCGCAAGCATGCCGGCAACGCCGCCTACAGCTTCGGCACCGGCAAGGTCGGTGACCTGGGCGGCTTCGCCTCGGCGCTGATTCTCGGCCTGATCTCGCTGGGGATCGGCATCGAATCGCTCATGCGCCTGTTCGAGCCGACCCAGGTCCGCTTCGGCACGGCCACGCTGATCGCGGTCATCGGCCTGGCGGTGAACATCGTCAGCGCGCTGCTGCTGGCGGGCGCCGCCGGCCATGATCACGGCCATGGGCACCGTCACGGGCATGACCCTCATCACGGACACGCCCACGGCGAAGACAACAACCTGCGCTCCGCCTATGTCCACGTGCTGGCGGATGCTGTCACCTCGGTCCTGGCCATCGTCGCGCTGCTGGCCGGCAAGTACCTGGGCTGGGTCTGGCTCGACCCGGTCATGGGGATTGTCGGTGCCGTCGTCATCGCGCGCTGGGCCTGGGTACTGATGCAGGACACCGCTTCGGTGCTGCTGGACCGGACCGACGAGCACGTGGCCGAGGAGATCCGCGAGTTGCTCGACCAGTCGGGCAAACTCAGGATCACCGACCTGCATGTCTGGCGTGTCGGGCCTGAGGCGCGAGCGGCGATCGTCAGCGTGCAGGGCTCCCCGGAGCTGTCGGCCGAGGATGTGCGCGAGGCCTTGAAGCCGGTCCACGAGGTGACTCACCTCACGGTCGAATACCGGGCTGCCTGATCCATGGCGAAGGACATTGAAAACCCCTGCGTTTCGCTGTGCCAGTTGAACAGCGAAATGTGCGTGAGCTGCGGGCGCACCCGCGAGGAAATCCGCAAATGGCGTGGCATGAAACGCCCGGAAAAGATGGCGACGGTGCAGCGGGCCAGCGCCCGCATGAAAAGCATCAACAAGAAGAAAAACAAGGGCTAGTGGGTCTCCACGGGCAAATCATCCAATGCCGATGGGGTAGCCGAATGCCAGGCTGCGCTGCGGATCCGACGGGTTGAGAACATGTGGGAAACGACCGGATACCTCGGCCTCTTCATTTCGGCTTTCGGCGCCGCCACGCTGCTGCCGTTGCAATCGGAAGCCGTTCTGGTCGCGCTGCTCAGGGCCGGGCAGCACCCGGCCCTGGCCCTGCTGTGTGTCGCCACGGTCGGCAATGTCGCCGGTTCGTTGGTGAACTGGGTGCTCGGGCGCTATCTGGAGCATTGGCGGGACAAGGCCTGGTTCCCGGTGTCCGGCCAACGGCTGGAGAGTGTCCAGCGCACCTACCATCGCTATGGCCGGTGGTCACTGTTGCTCAGTTGGGTGCCGGTGATCGGTGACCCGCTGACGGTGGTCGCCGGCCTGATGCGAGAGCCCTTGTGGAGCTTCCTGGCGATCGTCACTTTGGCCAAGGCTGCCCGCTATGGTGTGTTGTACCTGATGACGCTGGGTTGGGCATGAGCGCAGAATCGTTTCAAGGGCCGTGTTGCGTCTGGACCGTGGTGAGGTAATGAAAGAGATTGGCCGCTTCCGGTGACAGCCTCGTGGCGTCCACGACGCCGACGTTCAGTGTCCGAGAGGCCCAGGCGTCGCGCAGGTGGATCGCCTGCAGTCTGCTCTGCAGCACTTCGGGCCGCACCGAGCCCAACGGCAGGATGCCAATGCCCAACCCGGCCTCGATCATCCGACAGATGCCATCGAAGCTGCTGACCTGAATCCGCACCTTGAGCAACCCACCGGCGCTGGCGGCCGCATGGCGGATCCGGTCCAGCAGTGAGCTGCCCTGGTTCAGGGCGATGAAGTCGTACTCCAGGGTGTCGGCCAGGGAAACGCTCTCGCGCTGGGCCAGCGGGTGCTCAAGGGGCGCGAGAACCACCAGCCGGTCCTGGCGATAGGGGCGTACCTGCAGCCCGCCGGTGGGCACGTTGTCGGCAAAGATCCCGATGTCAGCCTTGCCGTCCTGCACCGCCTCGATCGTCATGTCGCTCAGCGCCTCTTCCAGGCTGATGCGCACGGCCGGGTTGCGGCCCAGGAAATCGGCCAGGTCCTGGGGCAGAAACTGGATCACCGCCGAGGTATTGGCGAACAGGCGCAGGTGCCCGCGCACCCCGCTGGCGAAGTCGGTTGCGTCATGGGCCAGGCGCTGGGCGTTGTCCAGCATGTGCCTTGCGTGTTGCGCAAGGCCATGGCCGGCCGGGGTGATCTGCAGGCCACGGGGCAGCCTGATGAACAGCGTGCAGCCGGTCACCCGTTCCAGCTCGGCCAGTCGCTTGCTCGCCGCCGACAGCGTGAGGTGCGCCTGTTCTGCGGCCTTGGTGAGATTTTCACTGTCCGCCGCCAGCACCAGCAGGCGCAGCGAGAGCAGGTCGAGCTGCAGGAGATTGTGCACGTATCGAGGTCCAGGGTTTCCAGAATGGAAACCATAGTGGAAAAAATTGAAATTTTCACCCGCCCGGATTGGCGTGATGATCCGCCCATCACTTCCAACAAGAACGGGAACCGTCATGAGCCTACCGCTGCAAGGCGTCAAGGTGATCGAAATGGGCCAGCTGATTGCCGGGCCCTTTGCCGCCAAGCTGCTCGCCGAGTTCGGCGCTCACGTGATCAAGATCGAACCGCCGGGAACAGGCGACCCCCTGCGCAAGTGGCGCTTGCTGCACAACGGCACGTCGGTGTGGTGGGCCGCCCAGTCGCGCAACAAGCAGTCGGTGACGCTCGACCTGCGCCAGGCCGAAGCCCATGAGGTGGTCAAGCGCCTGGTGGCCGATGCCGATGTGCTGATCGAGAACTTCCGGCCCGGGGCCCTGGAGAAGTGGGGGCTGGGCTGGGACGTGCTGTCGGCCCTGAACCCGCGTCTGGTCATGCTGCGTGTGTCGGGCTACGGCCAGACCGGGCCTTACCGCGACTTGCCCGGTTTCGGGGTGATCGGCGAGGCCATGGGCGGCCTGCGGCATCTGTCCGGTGAGCCAGGGCGTACGCCGGTACGGGTCGGGGTGTCCATCGGCGACTCGCTGGCGGCCCTGCATGGGGTGATCGGCGTGCTGCTGGCCTTGCGTCATCGCGACCAGAACAATGGGGCAGGGCAGCAGGTCGATGTCGCGCTGTACGAGTCGGTGTTCAACATGATGGAAAGCCTGATGCCGGAGTACTCGGTGTTCGGCACGGTACGTCAGCCGGCCGGCAGCAGCCTGCCCGGGATCGTCCCGACCAACGCCTATCGTTGCCGGGACGGCAAGTACGCGCTGATCGCCGGCAATGGCGACAGCATCTTCCGGCGCCTGATGGAGCGGATCGATCGGCTCGACCTGGCTAATGACCCGGAGCTGGCGGAGAACGACGGACGTGTCCGACATGTGGCGCGGCTCGACGCGGCGATCGGTGCCTGGACGGCCGAGCGGTCACTCGATGAGGTGCTGGCCGCGCTCAACGAAGCGAACATTCCCGCCGGCAAGATCTACGACGCCGCCGACATCGCCGGCGACCCTCACTACCAGGCGCGGCAGATGCTGCTGCCGGCGACCCTGGACGATGGCACGGCGGTGACCCTGCCGGGCATCGTCCCCAAGCTGAGCGCCACGCCAGGCCGGGTTCGCTCGCCGGCGCCCAGGCTTGGCGAGCACACCGACCAGGTGCTTGAAACACTGGGCATCGATGCCCGGACCCGCAGCCAATGGCGCGAGCGCGGCCTGATCTGATGACTTGGGAGAACCTTGATGAAACGCCTGTATTTGCAGGAAGTCGCCACGCGTGACGGCTTCCAGAACGAAAAGACTTTCATTGCCACCGAGGACAAGATTGCCCTGATCGATGCGTTGAGCCAATGCGGCTATGCCAAGATCGAAGTCACCTCCTTCACGTCGCCCAAGGCCATTCCCGCCCTGCGTGACGCGGAAGCGGTCATGTGCGGTATCCGCCGCCAGCCGGGTGTCGAGTACACCGTGCTGGTACCCAACGTGCGGGGCGCCGAGCGGGCCCTGGGTTGCGATATCGACGAGGCCAACCTGGTGATGTCGGTGAGCGAGCCGCATAACCGCTCCAACCTGCGTATGACCCGTGAGCAGTCGTTCGCCCAGCTCAGGGAGGTGATTACGGTCATCGGGCGGGGCCCGGTTGCAATCAATGTCTCGCTGTCCACGGTGTTCGGTTGCCCGATGCAGGGCGATGTGCCCGACGACGAGGTCCTGCACTGGGTGGAACGCTTCGCCGCGCTGGGGGTACGTGGCGTGACTCTGTGCGACACCACGGGCATGGCCTATCCCACTCAGGTTCAGGCCTTGAGCCAGTGCGTGCGCGAGTGCTTTCCCGACCTGCAACTGACGCTGCACTTTCACAACACCCGGGGCATGGCCCTGGCCAACACGGTGGCGGCGCTGGAAGCCGGCATCGACCGCTTCGATGCCTCCCTGGGCGGATTGGGAGGGTGTCCCTATGCGCCGGGTGCCAGCGGCAACGTGTGCATGGAGGATCTCGCCCACATGCTGGAATTGATGGGCCATGACACCGGCCTCGATCTGGCTCGCGTCCTGGCGGCGTCGAGCCGCCTGCCGGGACTGATCGGCCACGATACGCCCAGCCAGATCATCAAGGCCGGGCGCCGCCTGGACCTGCACCCGATCCCGGAACACGTACACACCTTGAGCAGGCAGATGACCCACACCGAACGAGAGAGCGCGTGATGATCGACCATCTGGACCACCTGGTACTGACCACTGTCGATGTCGAGGCCTGCAAGGATTTCTACCTTCGCGTGCTCGGCATGAGCCTGGAAACCTTTGGCCAGGGACGCCTGGCGTTCCGCTTCGGCAACCAGAAAATCAACGTGCACGTGCGCGGCCGCGAGTTCGAGCCCAAGGCCCATCTGCCGGTGCCGGGGGCGCTCGACCTGTGCTTCATCGCCAGTCACGGCCTGGAAGCCGTCATCGCGCACCTTGAAGCACAGCAGTGGCCGATCATCGAAGGTCCGGTGCAGCGAACCGGCGCGACCGGGCCGATCCGTTCGGTCTACGTCCGCGATCCGGACCTGAACCTGATCGAGATTTCCGAACCGTTGAGTGCCTGAAACCCACCCCAGGAGGTCAACCATGAATATCGTATTTCTCGACGGCGCCAGCCTGCCGTCGGCCTTGTCACGCCCGCAGGAAGCCAGCAACTGGACCGTTCGCCCACAGACGTCCCCGGAGGAACTCGTGCCGGCCCTGCAAGGGGCCGAGGTGGCGATCACCAACAAGGTGCGCATCGACCGCGCGGCGCTTGAGCAGTTGCCCGGACTCAAGCTGATCTGTGTCGCGGCCACCGGCTACGACTGCATCGACATCGCTGCCTGTCGCGACCAGGGCGTCACGGTGTGCAACGTGCCGGCCTACAGCGCAATCAGTGTCGCCGAGTCGGTGATCGCCGCGTTGTTCGCCCTGCGGCGCCAGCTGTTCGCCTACCGTGAGGCGGCCACGACCCAGTGGCCCGCATCGACGCATTTCTGCGTGCACGGCGCGCCGATCCGCGACCTGCACGGCAGTACCCTGGGCATCGTCGGGCGCGGGGACATCGGCAGCCGGGTCGCACGCCTGGCCAGGGCCCTGGAGATCAATGTGCTGTTCGCCGAGCACCGTGGAGCACGCACGGTACGCGAGGGCTACACGGCCTTCGACGAGGTGCTGGCCCGGGCTGATGCGCTGACCTTGCACTGCCCGCTGACTCACGCCACGCGCTACCTGATCGGCGCGGCCGAAATCGCCCGGATGAAGCTGGGGGCCCTGTTGATCAACACGGCGCGTGGTCCGCTGGTGGACGAGAACGCCGTGCTCGCCGGCCTGGCCAGTGGCCGTGTGGCGGGTGCCGCCCTCGATGTGCTCTACACCGAGCCGCCGCGCGCCGACCATCCGCTGTTGCACACCAACCACCCCAATCTGCTGGTCACGCCCCATGTTGCCTGGGCCAGTCAAGGCAGCGTCGAGCGTCTCAAGGCGGTCCTGCACGCCAATATCGCCGCGTTTGCCGGCGGGAGGCCGATTCACATCGTCAGTTGACGCCGTTCCCCAACCGACAACCATCCGGAAGACAGAGCCATGACAAAAACAATCAGCTCTACGATCGACATGACGCCCGCCGCGCCGGCACGGCGCAAGGCGTTCTACCAGCATCTGTACGTCCAGGTCCTCGCGGCCATCGTGCTGGGCGTGCTCCTGGGGCACTACAGTCCTGGTCTTGGCGAGCAGATGAAACCCTTGGGCGATACCTTTATCAGGCTGATCAAGATGCTGATCGCGCCGATCATCTTCTGCACGGTGGTCAGTGGCATCGCCAGTGTGCAGAGCCTCAAGCGCATCGGCCGCATCGGCTTCAAGTCGCTGGTCTATTTCGAGATCCTGACCACGCTGGCTTTGGTGGTCGGTCTGGTCGGCGTCAACGTGCTCAAGCCGGGCAGCGGTATGCACATCGCCCCGGCAAGCCTGGATGCTTCCGCCATTGCCGGCTACAGCAAGGCGGCTCATGAGCAGACGGTGGTCGGGTTCCTGACCCACATCGTTCCCGACACGGTGTTTGGCGCCTTCGCCAATGGAGAAATCCTGCAGGTCCTGTTCATCTCCGTGCTCTTCGCCTTTGGCCTGCAACTGCTGGGCGAGGCCGGCAAGCCGCTGCTGGCGACCATCGACCTGGTGGCGAAGGCCTTCTTCCGCATGCTCAGGATCGTCATGTACCTCGCGCCCCTGGGGGCCTTCGGCGGCATGGCGTTCACGGTGGGCAAGTACGGAGTGCAGTCCCTCGGTGCCTACGCCAACCTGCTGCTCTGCTACTACCTCACCGGCCTGGCGTTCGTCTTCGTCGTGCTCAACCTCGTGGCGCGCCTGGCCGGCTTCAGCCTGTGGAAGTTTCTTCGCTATATCCGCGAAGAGCTGGTCCTGGTGCTGGGCACATCCTCTTCCGAATCGGCGCTGCCGCGGCTGGTAGGCAAGCTGGAGAAACTGGGGTGCGAGAAGTCGACCGTGGGCCTGGTGGTGCCTTCGGGCTACTGCTTCAACCTGGATGGCAGTTGCATCAACATGACCGTGCTGGCGATCTTCATCGCCCAGGCGCTGGACATCGAGGTGTCGATCTACCATCAGGTCACGCTGCTGCTGATCCTGCTGCTGACGTCAAAGGGCGCGGCCAGTGTCACCGGCGGGGCGTTCATCACGCTGGCGGCCACCCTGGCTTCGCTGGATGTGATACCGGCAGCCGGCCTGGTCCTGGTGCTTGGCGTCTACCGTTTCATCTCCGAGGGTGGCGCGTTGATCAACGTCATCGGCAACGGCGTGGCGACCCTGTTCATTGCCCGTTGGGAGGGTGCGCTCGATCAGGAGCAGTTGGCCCGCGAGCTGGGCTAGGGATTCTGCACACAGCCGTTGCCCCTGGACGCGTTATCCGGTTTCTCCTGAATGTATTGACGTGCTCATGGGGCCGCTTTAGGATCATCAGCAATGACTACCGACCGGTCGGTAGTTTATTGGATCTGGAGATCTGAAATGAGTGGTTCCAACGAGAATACCGTGCCGGTGCGCGTCGCCATCGCCCTGGGGCTGATCGGAGCGCTTGGTCCGTCAGCTGTCGATATGTACCTGTCCAGCCTGCCGGAAATCGCCAGAACCTATCAGGCCAGCTTTGCCAGCGTGCAACTGACCCTGACGTTCTTCCTGCTGGCGATGGGCGCCGGGCAACTGCTGTTCGGACCGGTGGTGGATGCCTATGGCCGGCGCAAGCCGCTGCTGATCGGGCTGGCGATTTTCACCGCCTGCTCGCTCGGGGCGGCCTCGGCTCTGACGCTGGAGTGGTTGATCGGCCTGCGTTTCGTGCAGGGGCTCGGCAGCGCGCTGACCCTGGTGGTGATCATGAGTATGGTGCGTGACCTCAGCCACGGCGTCACGGCGGCCCGGTTGTTCGCCATGCTGATGACCATCGAGGGGCTGGCACCGATCCTGGCCCCGGCCGCCGGTGGTTTCATCGACACCCACTACGGCTGGCGGGCGGTCATGCTGGTGCTGGCGGTCCTCGGCCTGGCCGTATTCTGCAACAGTTGGCTGGCGCTCCCGGAAACCTTGCCAGCCGCCAAGCGCGAGCCGTTGCGCCTGCGGGCGGCCTGCGCGACCTACCTGGCGATCGCCCGTGATCGCCAGTTCCTGCTGCCGACCCTGGCGGTTGCCGCCGTGTTCTTTTTCCTCTTCGCCTACATCGGTGGGGCGCCACTGGTCTACCAAGAGGTCTATGGCCTGAGCCCACAGGACTTCGGCCTGGTCTTCGGGGCGACCGGCGTAGCGATCCTGCTGGGCGCCATGCTGGCGGGCAAGTGGGTCAGCCGCCTGGGGTTGGGGCGGCTGTCGATGCTCGGGGTCGGCTGCATGGCCGCCGGTACCCTGATCGCCCTGGCATCGACCGTCCTGGAGTCCGGGCTGTTCGGCCTCGTTGCCGGCATGGCGGTGGCGCTGTTCGGCCTGGGCATTGCCGAGTCGACACTGATGTCGCTGGTGATGTCGTCCCAAGGCAAGGCCCTGGGTTCGACGGCTGCGTTGCTGGGGGCCTTCCAACTGTCGGTTTCCTCCACTGCCACGCCGCTGGCCGGCCTGGTTCTGGAGTTCGGTGCCATGGCCTGGGCGGGGTTGCTGGTGGTCAGTACCTTGCTGGTCTGCATATTGACCGGAGTCAGCGTGCCCAGCGCCGCCTCACAGTCATACAATCTGGCCGGACATTGAATGGAGGAGTGTATGACGTCGAACAATCTGAGCCCGGCAGCGGGGCGCATCGCGCAACTGGCCCTCAGCCATTTTGCCGAGTACGGTTATGACGCGGCCTCGATGAACGACATTGCGCTACTGGCCGGGCTCAAGAAAGCCTCGCTTTACGCTCACTTCGCCAGCAAGGATGACCTGTATCAGGCGGCGCTCGGCCTGGCCCTGGAGGCCGAGACCCGGCATGTCCGTGCGCAGTTCGAACCTTGCCAGGGGAGCGCGGGGCTGCTGGGGGAGGATTACTGGTTCCGCTTGCGCGACCGGTATACGGAGAACGACTCGCTGCGCTTCCTGCTGCGCGCGGCGTTCTATCCGCCGCATTCGCTCAGGGACAAGGTGATGGGGGGCTTCAATGATTACCTTGCGTTTCTGCGCGGGCGTTTCGAGGAGGTCTTCGTGCAGGCGCACCCGCAGGTCGCGCAGGACATGCGAAACTGGCTCGTCGAGGCCTACATGGCAGTGATCGACAGCCTCCACGTCGAGCTGATCTACGGCAATGACGACGGCTACTTCCGACGCCTGGAGGCCTTTCGCGGCCTGTATGCCGTCCTTGCCGGGCGGTTGTAGGCATTTCATGGCAGGTTAGTCCCAGGACCTTGAGGCGGGCGCGACAATGAATGATCTGAAGCTGGATCGAATGGACACGAAGATTCTGGGCGTCTTGCGCAGGAACGGCCGGATTTCCCATCAGGAGCTGTCGCTGAAAGTGGGCCTTTCGCCTTCCCAATGCCTGCGCCGGGTGAAACGGCTGGAAGCGGAGGGCGTGATCCTGGGCTATTCGGCGGTCATCGATGAAAACAGGCTCGGCAACGACATCAATGCCTGGGTGATCGTCAAACTGCAGCGCAACAGTCCAGGGGCGAGGGAGCGGGTGGCCCTGCTGCTGAAAAACCGCCCTTGGGTGCGGCTGGCCACCGGCGTCACCGGCGATGTGGATTTCATGATCCGCGTCGTCGCCCCGCGGATGGCCGACTTCTCGAAAATCCTCATCGACGAGCTGAACAACCACCCGGACATCAGCAGCACGCAGTCCTTCATCTGCCTGGATGACCTGGTGGGCGGGCTGACCAGCATGGCCGGCCCGGGCGCCTTGGTGGACAGCGCCCAGGCCTGACGGCGAGGGTCGCTGGTCAGAGCGACGCGTCCAGGGCCTGGATCAACTGCTGCATCTCTTCGGCGGCGGTGTAGTGCACGAAGGACAGGCGCAGCACGCCTTCCTGCGGGTCGACATCCAGCGCCTGCAACAGGCGCACCGCGTAGAAGTGGCCCGCGCCGGCAATGATGCCTCGCGTTGCCAGCCGGGCGGCGACCTCGCGCGGGCTGGCGTTCAGGGTTTGCAGGGAGACGGTGGCGGCCTTGTTCCGTACGTCGCTTGGGCCGAGCAGGCGCACGCGGCAATCCGCGGCGCAGAACTCCAGCAAGGGCGGCAGCAGCGCCGCCTCGGCGCTGCGCAACAACTGGCGCACGTTGGCGGCGCGCTCGTGGCGGTCGGCGGCGGGGAAGTGATGGGCATGCACCTGGTCGAAGTAGGTGGTGACGCCGCTGGCGGCAGCGACCTGGGCATGGTCGGGGCCGGCGGGGACGAACCACTTTGCCAGGTAGGCCTCGTTGAAGTAGTGCGCCTGGTTGCCGAGCCAGTCCATCAACGGGCGGCGAATGACCATGGCCCCCAGGTGCGGGCCGAAGGTCTTGTACAGCGAAAAGAGATAGATGTCGGCGCCGAGCGCGTCCACGTCCGGGAAACCATGGCCGGCGTAGGAAACCCCATCGACCACCGCCTGGGCACCTGCGGCATGGACGATCTCGCAGATTTCCCGCACCGGGTTGATCTCACCCAGGATATTCGAGCAGTGGGTGAAGGCGACCACCCGGGTGCGCGGGCTCAGCAGCTTCTGCAGTTCGCTCGGGTCGAGGGAGCCGGTGGTGGCGTCGACCTGCCATTCCCGAATGACCATTCCGCGTTTGGCCAGCCGCCGCCAGACGCCGTTGTTGGCTTCGTGGTCCTGGTTGGTGACGATGATTTCGTCTCCCGCCTCGAGCCGATTGGCAAAGGCCTCGGCCAGCACATAGGTGTTCTGCGAGGAGGAGGGGCCCAGGTGCACCTCTTCCGGCGACACGCCGAGATAGGCGGCGATTTCGGCGTGTGAGCGGTCCATCTGCTCGCCACCCTGGCGCGAGGCCGGGTGGGCGCCGTAGGGCTGCATCTTGTGCCGGCGGTAGAAGCGGTCGAGGTGGTCGATCACGGGGTGGCAGGCGTAGGAGCCGCCAGCGTTGTCGAAGAACGCCTGGCCTTGCAGGGAGGGTTCGGAAAAGGCCGGGAACTGGCGGCGGATGAACGAAAGATCCAGGGCGGGCATTGGCAAGACTCCTGTTGTGCACGAGGGATTCGATAGGTCATAGCCTAAGGGGTGATGCCTGCACGAAGTCGGCAAAAGTGGCCGCAAGCACCGGCTCCATGCAGGAATCCTGCATGTTCAGGTAGCAGAGTGCTCGGATGGGAGCATTGGCATTTTCCGGGTGACCGGGAAGAGGCCTTGGCGGGCAAGTAGGGGGGCGGCATTCCTGGAGCACGACGAGTATGAAAGTAGGTGGATTACGGTGCATCATGTCCCGGCCTCATTTTCATACAGGAGCCTACCCCGATGCTCGGCGTAACCGACTACGGCGCATTCGTGATCGCATTCATCATCGTCCTGGCCATCCCCGGGCCCGGTAACTTCGCCTTGATCACGGCGACCGGCAAGGGTGGGATCAGGGCCGGTCTGGCGGCCACCTGCGGGGTGATCCTCGGTGACCAGGTGCTGTTGTGGCTGGCCGTGGCCGGCGTGGCGACCCTGCTCGCCGCCTACCCGGCGGCCTTTCACCTGGTGCAGTGGGTCGGCGCGGCCTACCTGGCGTATCTGGGGTTGAGGATGGTGATGAGCAAGCCGGGCGGCGCACCGCGCCAGAGCCGGATGGACAACGGCCACTACCTGCGCCAGACCATGATGATCACCTTGCTCAACCCCAAGGCGATCATGTTCTACATGGCGTTCTTCCCGCTGTTCGTCGACCCGGTCAGGCACCAGGGGCTGGTGACCTTCGGCTTCCTGGCCGCCACCGTGGCGGTGGTGACCTTCCTCTACGGCCTGATCGCCGTGGTGCTGACGCAGTTGCTGGCCGAACGCATGCGCGCCAACCCGCGGGTCAGCAACCTGCTGGAGCGCCTGGCCGGTGTGGCGCTGCTGGGCTTTGGCATCAAGCTGGCGGCGATGCGCTAGTCAGGCCCGGAGGGAGGTGGTCAACCACGCCTTGACGTCCGGCTGGCGCGGGGGCGGAGGATGTGAAACGAAGCGGGGCGGCTCGAACGACCGGCGAAAGTCGCGGGTTGAATGGCCGGCGATCGCATCGAGTTCCACCAGATCCGCGCCGCGCTTGCCCGCCTGTTCCAGTCGATAGCGGGTATCGCGCTCCTGCTTGTCGATCTGCTGCCGGATGCTGTGTTCGAAGACATTCCTGTCGGCCGGTATCGGTTCGAGCGTGTCGAGCACGTAGCGGGTCGCCTGCGGCAAGCGTGCCTGCACCTGCTCCGGCAGGAACTTCCCAAGCGCCGGCGAGAGGGCGATGGAGGCCAACAGCTCTTGCCTGGAATTGAATGCCTTCAGGCCCAGCTTCGGCAGGTAAAGCACCAGGTGCTCGTCATCGTCACCAACGGCGGGCTGCACCATGACGAAGGGGCCTTGCAGCGTCAGGGGAGGGTAGCGGTCGTGCCCACCGTTGGCGCGGACTGCAAGGCTGTAGACCTGTGGACGCGTGCGTTCATCGGGGTAGGCCCGCTCGAGATCGGTCGCCGATGGGTGGTTGACGATCATGTCGACCAGCGCCTTGCCCGCCTTGTCGAGAATCCTGTCTTCCTCCTGCTGTTGCGCTTCGAGCGCTATCTGCTGCTGGCGGATTTCGCCCAGTTTCGTGCGCGGCTTGCGGCCATCTTCGCCCGGCGTGGTGAAGTCCCGCGCCTGTCGCGCGGCCATGTCCCTGGCCGTGTTCGACGGCAGTTGCCTGATGAAGTGCAGGACGTCCTGTGCGCTGATGAATCCCGGCACTGATGGGGTTTCGCGATCGCTACCGGTGCGGTAGGTGTTGCCAGGGCCGTAGTACAAGGGGCCGGGTACGAACGGATAACGGCCCAGCAGGTCGCTGATATCACGACCGCCGTAGTGCGCCGCAATCAGCTCGGCAACGCTGGGCGAGGCCACGACTTGCGGCGGCTCGGCCAACCGGTACACCCTCAGGTGCAGGTTGTTCAGGTCCAGCGGCCGTGGCTCTTGTGGGAAACGCCTTTCGAATGCCTGCTGCGCCTCTTGCAGCGGACTATGGCGCGGCAGCTTGGCGAATACGGCGTTGGCCTGTTTCAACGGTTCGATGAGGGCTTCGATCTTTGGCTCGCGTAGCAGCGTCGAGGTAAGGTTGCCCTGTGTCGGGCTCGAGAGTTGTGCACGAAATCCTGAATACCCGCCTGGGCCTTCTGTCGACTTGGCCGGCCTCTGCTGTCGTTCCGACTCGCGTGTCGATGCGGTTTGCGGGATGTCCTGCTCACTGTGCTGCATCAGCCAGGGGGCCGACGCGATGATGCTTCCTACACTCACATGATTGCCTGCATGAATGGATCTGAGGAACAGGCCGGATCACCTGCATGGAGGCGTCGGCCTGACGCTCGCTACAGTAGTGGTGCGGGGCGGTGCCAGCTATCGGACCGGTCCGACGTTGGCTGGAGGACGACAAGGCCTTGTCCTGTGGGGAAAGGCAGGGCGCCGACATCAGGGCCCAGGGTTGAATCCCTTGTAGCTGGGGTCTTTGTAGAGCTCCATGAAGTACGAGGTCTTGCTCTCGTTGCTGCCCTTGGCATAGGTGACGTCGGGATTCGGGCTCAGGTGCCAGCCCGGACCTGTCTTGTCGCGTTCGATCAACGTCGGGTACATCGTACACTTGCCGACGCCATAGCCCGACTCCATCAGGAACTGGTAGTAGTGCTCGGCCTTGGGCGTGAACCTCGCCGAGACGGTGCAGGAGTCGGTACGGTCGCCGATGTAGGTCATGTCCACGTCGGTTTCCAGGCCCGGTCGCACCGGCGTTTCGTAGTAGTTGAACGTCAGGTCCTGGCCGGCCTTGGGCATGCCCTTGTCCTGGGTATGGACCAGCACGAACTCGTTGCGGCGGATCAGCCCGCCGGAGCGCACACCGTTTTCGTACTGGAAGAGTTCCGAATGCTGGGTGTAGTTGACGATGCGTACCCAGGCCGGGTTCGGCTCGTTCTGCGGTGCCTTGAAAAAATCGTGATGGGGCAGGAACTGACAGCCGCCGAGCAGGGGTACGGCGAGTAGCCAGAGGGACGGGGAGATACGCATGGTCGGGTCTTCCTTGAGCGGGGATCTCAGAACAGACCGCAAAGAGTCCCGGGCATTCCCGAGATGGCGTGAATGAGCGGTACGGGCGAAACCAGGACCGGTATGATCAAGGCACAGCCCGCTGTTCGGAGGTCCGCGTGTTCAACTTTCTGGTCATCGTGTTTCCCTACTTCAATGCGGCCGCGACCACGGCTTTCGTCGACCCTTTCCGTGCAGCCAATTACCTGAGCGGGGAAAACCGGTTCCATTGGGACTTCGCCTCGGTCGAGGGCGGCGGCATTCGAGCATCCAACGGTATGGACCTCTACACCCAGTCACTGTTGAGCAAGCGTGAGCAAACCTGGGATCTGGTCATCGTGTCCAGCAGTTGGTCACCCGAGTCGCACTACAGCCCGGCCTTGCACAACCTGCTCAGGACCTGGGCGAACAAGGGCTGCATGCTCGGTGCGATCGACACCGGGACCTTCCTGCTCGCTGAAGCCGGGCTGCTTTCCGGGCGTCGGGCAACCGCTCATTACGAGCACATCGATGCGCTGCTCGAACTCTATCCCGACGTCACCATCGTCGAGGACCTGTATGTCATCGACCAGAACCGGATCACCTGTTGCGGCGGCGCGGCGGCCACCGACATGGCCCTGCAACTGATCCGCAACATGCACGGCGAAACCCTGGCGAACGAGGCCGCCCGCTACGTGTTCCATCAGCAATTCAGGCCGGCCAGCACCCAGCAGAATCCGGAAAGCCAGCAACCCCTGGGGCACACCATCCCGCTGGTGGTCAAGCAGGCGATCAAGCTGATGGAGAAGCATCTGGAAGAGGTCATCAGCATCCCGGATCTCTGCGAGCAGGTCGGTATTTCCCAGCGTCAGCTCGACCGGCTGTTTCGTCAGGTGGTGCACAAGAGCCCGGCGCTGTACTACCGCGACATTCGCCTGGACCGCGCACGTGGCCTGGTCACCCAAACCGACCTGGCGCTGACCAAGGTCGGCGTGGCCTCGGGCTTTCCCAACCAGTCGCACTTCTGCCGGATCTACCGCGAACGCTTCGGGCTGACGCCGCGCCGGGATCGTCTGGAAGGACGCGTGCCCTTTGATTATCGGGCCTGGCCCATGCACCAGGTCGGCAAGCATCCATAGCGTCCGTCGCGGGCGGCTATCCCATATCCAAAAACGACAATGGCTGGAAAAGAATAAAGTACGGCGGATTTTGCACATTTAACGCTTCGGTCCCGGACCACTATCAACCCCAGAAAACGAGCAGGACTCCCGTGCTCGTAACAAGAAAAGGGCCGTTGATATGTCTGAGTTGCTGCATCCCCGCCAATTCGAATCGATCAAGCAAGGTTACGATCCGGACCCGTTGCTGTCCCAATCCCTGCGTGCCGACGCCTATGTCGACCCGCAGTGGTTCCGCCTCGACCAGCAGCAAATCATCGCGAAAAGCTGGCAGTGGGTGTGCCATGTCGAGAAGGTGCGCGAGCCGGGCAGCTACACCACCGTCGACATCGCCGGGAACCCGATCGCCGTGGTCCGTGACCAGGACGGCACTCTGCGGGCCTTCTACAACGTCTGCAAGCATCGCGCCCACCCTGTGCTGCAAGGCGAGGGCAAGACCCGCCGGATCGTCTGCCCCTACCACTCCTGGTGCTATGGCCTGAACGGCAGCCTGGTCGGCGCCCCTCACGTGGGCGGCCTCAAGGAATTCAACAAGGAAGAGATCCACCTGACGCCGGTGCAGGTCGAGGAGTTCTGCGGTTTCGTCTACGTCAATCTCGACCCCGCCGCCCAGCCGCTGCACGTGCAGTCCGGTGACCTGGCCAAGGAAATCCTGCACTGGGCGCCCGACATCGAGAGGCTGACCTTCGGCCACCGGCTGACCTACGAGATCAAGTCGAACTGGAAGAACGTGGTCGACAATTTCCTCGAGTGCTACCACTGCCCGACCGCGCACAAGGACTTCTGCACCCTGGTCGACATGGACACCTACAAGGTGCAGACCCATGGCATCTATTCCAGCCACATGGCCGAAGCCGGCAAGGGCCAGAACTCGGCCTACGACGTGTCCAAGGCCAGTGTGCGCACCCATGCGGTCTGGTGGCTGTGGCCCAACACCTGCCTGATGCGCTACCCCGGACGCAGCTCGATGATCGTCCTCAACATCGTCCCGGTGGGGCCGGACCGTACCTTCGAAACCTACGACTTTTTCCTGGAAACGCCCGAGCCGGACGACATGGAAAGAGAGGCCATCCGCTACCTGGACGAAGTGTTGCAGGTCGAGGACATCTCGCTGGTGGAGAACGTCCAGCGCGGGATGCAGACCCCGGCCTTCGAGCAGGGCCGGATCGTCACCGACCCGAACGGCTCCGGCAAGTCCGAGCATGCGCTGCACCACTTCCACGGCCTGGTACTCGATGCCTACGCCCGTAGCGTGAAACCGTGAGCAACGCGGGCTCTACCGCCCCGGCACAACAATCAGAACAGTGAGTCTCACCATGCCCAAGTCCGTCATCATTACCTGCGCCACCACCGGTGGCGTGCACACCCCGACCATGTCCGAATACCTGCCGATCACCCCGCAGGAGATCGCCGATTCCTCCATCGAGGCGGCCCGGGCCGGGGCCTCGATTATCCACCTGCATGCCCGCAATCCGGAAACCGGCAAGCCGGACCCGCGCCCGGAACTGTTCCAGGACTTCATGGGGCAGATCCATCGCCAGAGCGATGCGGTGCTGAACGTTTCCACCGGTGGCGGCCTGGGCATGACCCGTGAAGAGCGCCTGCGTGCCGCTCTTGCCGTCAGCCCGGAAATGGCTTCGCTGAACGTCGGCTCGATGAACTTCGGCATCTTCCCCATGAAGGCCAAGTACAGCAACTGGAAGCACGACTGGGAGCCGGCGTTCCTCGACAGCACGCGCGACTTCATTTTCCGCAACACCTTTGCCGACATCGAATACATCGTCAAGGAGCTGGGCGACGGCCACGGCACCCGCTTCGAATTCGAATGCTACGACCTGGGCCATCTCTACAACCTGGCGTGGGTGATCGACCAGGGTTGGGTCAAGCCGCCGTTCCTGATCCAGATCGTCTTCGGTGTGCTCGGCGGCGTCGGCGCCGACCTGGACAACCTCATGCACATGCACACCGTGGCGCAGAAGCTGTTCGGCAAGGACTACGAATGGTCGGTCCTGGCCGCTGGCAAGAACCAGATGGCGTTTGCGACCCAGGCCGCGATGCTCGGCGGCAACGTGCGCGTCGGCCTGGAAGACAGCCTGTTCATCGGGGCCGGCGAGAAGGCCAAAAGCAATGCCGAGCAGGTGCTGAAAATTCGCTCGATCGTGGAAAGTCTCGGTCTGAAGGTCGCGACGCCAGACGAGGCGCGGGTGCGCCTGGGGCTGAAGGGACGCAACAGGATCACCCTGTGATTCACGCTGGGAGATATGCCATGCACACGAAATTGTTGATCGACGGCGAGCTCGTTGAAGGGGCCGGTGCACCGTTGGCGGTGATCGATCCGGCGACCGGAGAGCAAATCGTCCAGGTTCGCCAGGCCGATGCTGCCCAGCTGCACCATGCGGTCCGCAGCGCGCAGCAAGCCTTCGAGACGTATTCGAAAACCACGCCGGCCCAGCGTGCCGGTTTGTTGATGGACATCGCCGGCGTCGTCGAGCAGCACGCCGAGGAACTGGCCGCGCTCGAAAGTGCCAACGTAGGCAAACCCTGGCCATCGGCGCTCGCGGATGAAATGCCGCTGACCCTCGACACGTTCCGCTTCTTCGCCGGGGCGGCCCGGACTCTGGCCGGTGTCGCGGCGGGGGAATATGTTGCGGGGCACACCAGCCTGATCCGCCGCGATCCGCTCGGCCCGGTGGCCGCCATCGCGCCCTGGAACTATCCGCTGATGATGGCAGCCTGGAAACTGGCGGCGCCGTTGGCCGCCGGCTGTAGCGTGGTGCTCAAGCCTTCGGAGGTGACGCCGCTATCGACCTTGCACCTGGCTCATCTGCTGGCCGATGTGTTGCCTAGGGGCGTGGTCAACGTCATCCATGGCGAGGGCCGTTCGACGGGGGACCGGCTGATCAATGCACCGGGCATCGAAGCGGTGAGCATCACCGGTTCACCGGCCACCGGCAGCGCCGCCATGCGCGCCGCGGCCGCCGAAATGCGCCAGGTTCATGTGGAGCTTGGCGGCAAGGCACCGGTCATCGTCTATGACGATGCCGATATCGACAGGCTGGTGGCGACCCTGCGCGCCACGGCGTTCTTCAACGCCGGCCAGGACTGCGCGCAGCCGTGCCGGCTGCTGGTGGCCAGCAAGGTCTACGACCGCGTGGTCAGCGCCTTGGCCGAGGCGGCATCGAGCATTCGCACGGGGGCGCCGAGGGCCGCAGGTACCGAAATGGGCCCACTGGTGACCGAACTGCATCGCCAGCGTGTGGCCGGGTTCGTCGATCGGGCACGGGCCCATGCTGAGGTGGTGAGCGGTGGCACGGTCGAGGCGGGCGGGGGCTTCTTCTATCGCCCGACAGTGATCGCCGATGTCGATCACCACGCCGAGATCGCCACCCAGGAAGTGTTCGGCCCGGTGATCACGGTCTCGCGCTTCAGCGAACAGCAGGACCCGATCGCCATCGCCAACGCGACCCGCTATGGCCTGGCCTCGTCGCTGTGGACCCGTGACAGCGGCCGCGCCATGGAGGCCAGCAGCCGGTTGCGCTACGGCTTCACCTGGGTCAACACCCATGGCGTGGCCACCCCGGAAATGCCCTGGGCCGCCATGAAGGGCTCGGGCCATGGCTGCGACATGTCGGTGTTCGCGCTCGACGCCTATACCAGCGTGCGCCACGTGATGCTGGCGCACGGCTGATCAACCGTCTTTTTCCCTTACAACCGAGGTTCTCCTGATGAGTGAATTCCAGAATGTCGCCGTGATCGGCGCCGGTGTCATCGGCGCCAGTTGGGCCGCCCTGTTCCTGGCCTCGGGCCGCCATGTGGCGGTCTACGACCCTTCGCCGACGATGGAGGCCGATGTCCGCGCCTACATCGACAATGCCTGGCCGACCCTGCGAGAACTGGGGCTGGCCGAGTCCGAGCCGGGCCGGCTCAGCTTCCATGAGGATGTCGCCAGCGCGGTGCGCGAGGCCGACTTCGTGCAGGAAAGCGTGCCGGAGCGGATCGCCATCAAGCACGAGCTGTTCGCCAAACTGGAAGCGGCGCTCAAGCCCGGGGCCATCGTCGCGTCGTCCGCGTCCGGTTTGCGTCTGGGCGAGATGCAGGCCGGCTGGCGCAACCCGTCGCATTTCATCCTCGGTCACCCCTTCAACCCGCCCCACCTGATCCCGTTGGTCGAGGTCATGGGCAATGACAAGACCGCAGCCGGCGTGGTCGAGCAGGCGGAGCGCTTCTACGAACGGGTGGGCAAGGTGACCATCCGCGTCAACCGCGAGGTGCGTGGGCATGTGGCCAACCGCCTGCAGGCGGCGCTGTGGCGCGAGGCCATTCACCTGGTCAAAAGCGGCGTGGCCAGCGTCGAGGACGTCGACAAGGCGGTCTGGGCCGGCCCTGGCCTGCGCTGGGCGGCCATGGGGCCGACCCTGCTGTTCCACCTCGGCGGCGGCTCGGAAGGGCTGGCCTCGTTCTGCCAGAAGTACACCGAGAGCTTCCATGGCTGGTGGGATGACCTGGGTGATCCGCGGTTGGACAGCGAGACGGCGGCCCAACTGGTCGAAGGCGTGCACCAGGAGGCAGGCGATAGCAGTTGGGCCTCGCTCGCCAGCCAGCGCGATGAACTGATCACCCGCATGTTGAAGGCGACTGCGCCGCTGCGGCGCGGTTGAGTGGCGGCCCGGGGCGTGCCGCGTCCCGGGCCTGATTGCTGTTGCGTGAGGTTTGCCATGCCTGATGAAACGTTGACCCTGCAGATCACCGACCTGATTGCCGAAGCCAAGGGCGTCATGGTCGTTGAACTGCGCGCACCCTCGGGAGAGGCGCTGCCGCCCTTCAAGCCCGGTGCCCATATCGAACTGCACCTGCCGGGCGATATCGTGCGCCAGTACTCGTTGTGCAACGACGCCCGCGAACGGCACCGCTATTGCGTGGGTGTCGGGCTGTCGCCGACCAGCCGCGGCGGTTCCCGGCATGTGCACCAGTCGCTGCGGCTGGGCGACACCCTGACGGTCAGCCCGCCGCGCAACCACTTTCCGCTGGACGAGGACGCGCCGGGTTTCGTGTTCTTCGCCGGTGGCATCGGGATCACGCCGGTCTGGTCGATGATCCAGTGGTGCGAGGCCAACCACCGCCTCTGGCATCTCTACTACCTGGTACGCAGCCGCCAGCGCGCGGCGTTCCTGGAACAACTGCAGGCCTTTGGCGACCGGGTCACCATGCACGCCGATGACCAGGCCGGTGGGCTGTTCGACGTGGCCGCAGCGATCGGCCAACAGCCGTCCCATGTGCATTTCTACACCTGCGGGCCGACACCGCTGATGCTGGCCGTGGAGGCGGCGGCCAGCGGCTTTCCCGAGGAGCAGGTGCATTTCGAGTGGTTCACGCCCAAGGCGCCGGCGAACGACGCCACGGATAAACCCTTCACCGTCCAGCTGGCCCGCAGTGGGAAGTCCCTTGAGGTACCGGCGGACAAAAGCATTCTTCAGGTGCTCGAGGCCAACGGCCTGCGGGTGGAAAGCTCATGTCGAGAGGGGACCTGTGCCTCATGCGAGATCTGCGTCCTGGAAGGTACCCCCGACCATCGCGACAGCGTACTGACAGCGGCCGAGCGCCGGAAGAACGACGTGATGATGATCTGCGTCTCCCGCGCGTTTTCCGAAAGCCTCGTACTCGATCTCTGAAGCGTATCCCCGACTTCTGGAAGGACTTGCTCGTGAACAATCTGCTGCTCATTCATCAGGCCCGCATCGTCGAGGACTGGATCGACTACAACGGCCACCTGCGTGATGCGTTCTACTTTCTGCTGTTCAGCCAGGCCACCGACGCCTTGATGGATCACATCGGCCTGGATGCCGCCGGCCGTGCCCAGCATGGGCATACGCTGTACACGCTGGAAGCCCATATCAACTACCTGAGCGAAACCCGGCTGGGTGAGCAAGTTCAGGTGTTCACCCAATTGGTCGACCACGACATCAAGCGCCTGCACATCGTCCATCACCTGTACCGGCCCGCCGACGGGCAACTGCTGGCGGTCAGCGAGCAGATGCTGATGAACATCGCCATCGAGGCCGGCCGTGCGGTCAGGTTCGCCAACCCTGTCGAGGAGAGGATCGGCCACCTGTTCGAGTCTCAACAGTCGTTACCGCGACCGGGCTACTGCGCTCGCGTGATCGGCATCCGCCGTTAACCCCCAACGCTGTCGCTGCATACAACAACAAGACTGCTTCGCCTCTGAAATAACAAAAAACTGCCGCTCCCATAGCTGCTACTAGAGAGGATCCCGCGTCATGAGCAAGGCACTTCGCGTCATGCTGGGCTGCACCCTGGCACTGTCCCTCAATACCCTGTCCTTGCACAGCCAGGCCGCCGAACCGGCGCAATGCCGCCTGGTACGGATGTCCGATCCCGGCTGGACCGACATCCAGAGCACTACGGCCCTGGCGACCACGTTGCTCAAGAGCCTCGGCTACCAGACCAAGTCGACCCTGGTCGGCGTGCCGCTGACCTTCAAGGCCCTGTCCGAAGGCAAGACCATGGATGTGTTCCTCGGCACCTGGCTGCCGACCATGGAGCCCGACCTCAAGCCCTATCGCGATGCCGGTTCCATCGACATCGTGCGCACCAACCTGCAACACGCGAAATACACGCTCGCCGTGCCGCAGGCATTGTGGGACCAGGGTCTCAAGGATTTTGCCGACCTCGCACGCTTCAAGGACGCCCTGGACGGCAAGATCTATGGCCTGGAACCCGGCGACGGGGGCAACAACGCGGTACTCAAGGCTATCAGCGAGAACGCCTTCGGCCTCAAGGACGCCGGTTTCAGCGTGGTCGCCTCCAGTGAGTCGGGCATGCTGGCGCAGGTGGAGCGCGCCCAGCGGCGCAACCAGGCCATCGTCTACCTGGGGTGGGAGCCGCACCCGATGAACACCCGCTTCAAGATGAAGTTCCTCACCGGTGGCGATGCCTACTTCGGTCCCGATTTCGGTGACGCCACGGTCTACACCAGTACCCGCAAGGGCTATGTCGACGAGTGCCCGAATGTCGGCCAGTTGCTCAAGAACCTCAGTTTCACCCTGGACATGGAGAACCACATCATGGGCTCCATTCTCGACCAGAAGATGGAACCCGAGGCGGCGGCCAGGGCCTGGCTCAAGCAGCACCCAGAGGTGCTGGAGGGCTGGCTGGCGGGCGTGACGACCTGGGACGGGCAACCTGGGCTGGCGACGGTCAAGGCGCAGGTGGCGCCATGAAAAACCTTCTGTTGAAAACTTTGGCGGGCGTTGCCTGCACCGCACTGGCCCTGTCCGCTGCCAGCGGTTGGGCCGCCGAGCCGGCCGACTGCAAGCTGGTGAAGCTGGGCGCCACCAACTGGTCGGACACGGTCGCCACCAGCGCGATGGCTCAGCTTGCCATGGAGTCGCTGGGTTACCAGGTCAAGCTCACCACGGCGTCGCAGCAGATCATCCTGGCCGGGCTGACCGATCGCAAGCTCGACACCTTCCTAGGCTACTGGCAGCCTACCATGCAGCCGGTGGCCGAGCCCTACATCCGCAAGCAGCAGATCCGGGTCATCACCCCCCCGGCGTTACCGGATGCACAGTCGACCTTCGCCGTACCGCGTTATGCCTACGAAGGTGGCCTGCGCACCTTCGCCGACATCGCCCGGTTCCGGGACAAGCTGGGCGGCAGGATCTACGTGATCGAACCCGGAAGCGGCTCCAATCGCATCACCGCGAAGATGATCGACAGCGACCAGTTCGGCCTCAAGGGCTTCTCGCTCATGGAGTCGAGCGAGGCGGGGATGCTCACGGCAGTAAAACGGGCCATTGGCCGGCAGGAGTGGGTGGTGTTCTTCGGCTGGAAACCGCACCCCATGAACCTGCAGATGGACATGGTCTACCTGACGGGCAGCCAGGATGCCTTCGGCCCCGACGAGGGCGCGGCCACCGTTTCGGTCATGACCAGTGAAGGCTACGCGCAGCGCTGCCCCAACGTCGGCCGCCTGCTGCAGAACCTGTCCTTCAAGAGTGACCAGGTCAGCCATCTGATGGTGCCGATTCTCGAGCGGGTGTCACCCAGGGACGCGGCACAGGCCTGGTTGCGCAGCAATGCCGAAGAGGTAAGGGCCTGGTTCGACGGGGTCGAAACCCTCGATGGCAAGCCTGGCTTCGAGGCGTTTGAGCGCTCACTCAAGCGCTGATCAAGGCCCGTGCCGGCCTGGGCAAGCGGTTCCAGCCGGCCGGGCTTCTTTGCCCTTGATGAGGCTTGACTGATAACAAGGATAAAAAATGAAAGTCGAGAAACGCAGCATCGAATTCGTACCCCATGCCGAGCGTTATGGCAGGCCGCGGCGGCTGTTCACGGTGTGGTTCAGTTCCAACCTGCAGGTCACCGCGCTGATGATCGGCACACTGGGCATCGCCGCCGGGCTCAGCCTGGTGTGGACGCTGTTCGGGTTGCTGCTCGGCAGCCTGATCGGCACGGTGTTCATGGCCGCGCACTCGGCCCAGGGGCCGCACCTGGGCGTGCCGCAGATGATCCAGAGTCGCGCGCAGTTTGGCGTGTTCGGCGCGGCCATCCCGTTGCTGGTGATGGTCACGGCGGCGGTATTGTTCATGGCCGCCAGCGGGGTGCTGATGCGTGACACGCTCAAGGCGCTGCTACCGGTGACGGACGACCAGGCGATCCTGATCATCGGTCTCGGCACATTCCTGATCGGCGTGGTCGGGTACGAGCTGATCCACCGGATGGGCGCGTGGATGACACTGCTGTCGAGCCTGGTGTTCGGCACCGCGCTGGTGCTGATTCTGATGCGTCCCAGCTCTCTGGGGGCCCTGGGCGCGGGGACTGGCGGCTTCTCGATGCCGGTGTTCAACCTGGTGATCGCCCAGGCGGCGTCCTGGACCCTGGGCTATGGGCCATACGTGGCGGATTATTCGCGCTACCTGCCGGCCGACGTGCGCACCCGCGATACCTTCTGGACCACCTATTTCGGTTGTGCGTTGGGCTCGTTGGGGATGATGGCCCTGGGCGCGTTGCTCGCCGTGGTGGTGCCTTCGGCGCTCAACCTGGACCCGGGCAATGCCATTGCGCAATTGTTCGGCCCCTGGGCGAAGGCGGCCCTGATCGTGGTGGTGCTCGGCGTCATCCAGTACAACGTGTTGTGCCTGTACAGCGCCTACATGTCCTGCACCACCATCTTCAGCGGCTTTGCGAAGCTGCAGCGGGTGCGTCCGGGCACCAAGACCCTGGTGATGGCGGTGCTGTCCATCCTGGCGTGCCTCGTCGCCGTACGGACCCAATACCATTTCGACACGTTCTTCGCGGACATCCTGATCGGCCAGCTCTACCTGTTGATTCCTTGGAGCGCGATCAACCTGGTGGACTACTACCTGGTGCGGCGAGGCGAGTACCACATTGACGATCTCTACGATGCGCAGGGCCGGTACGGGCGCTGGAATCGCAAAACCATGATCGTCTATGCCGTCTCGGTCCTGGGCACCGTGCCGTTCATGCAGTTCTCGTTTTTCGAGGGGTACGGTGCGCGCTTGATTGGCGCGGACATCACCTGGATGGCCGGGTTGCTGCTGGCTGGGCTGCTGTACTACGTTTGCCACCTGCCGCGCGTGTCAACGCCGTCGACGAGCGCTTTTACGGCTCGCCAACGGCGCAGAGTCATCGGCTGATCACGTTTCGCCGGGCCTGGCTCAAGGCCGCTTGCCGAACTCGGCGACCTGCGCGGTCCAGCCCTGGACGCGCTCGCTCAACGACAGCCCCAGGCCCGGGCGCGTCGGCACCAGCATGCGACCGTCGCGGGTTTCCAGGCGTTCGTTGAACAGCGGTTCCAGCCACTCGAAGTGCTCGACCCACGGCTCGGTCGGGTAGGTCGCCGCCAGGTGCACGTGCAGTTCCATGGCGAAGTGCGGGGCGATCATCACGCCGGCCTGTTCGGCCATGGCCGCCACCTTCAGGTACGGCGTGATGCCGCCGACCCGCGGCGCATCCGGCATCAGGTAGTCGGCGCCGCGCAGGCGGATGAACTCGGCGTGCTCGGCGACGCTGGTGAGCATCTCGCCGGTGGCTATCGGCGTGTCGAACTGCCGGGCCAGGTCGGCGTGGCCCTCGGCGTCGTAGCAGTCCAGCGGCTCCTCGATCCACACCAGGTTGAACTCTTCGAAGCGCCGGCACATGCGCTGGGCGGTGGGGCGGTCCCACTGCTGGTTGGCGTCGACCATCAGCGGGAAGCTGTCGCCCAGGTGCTGGCGCACGGTGCTGACCCGCTGCAGGTCGATCGCGCAATCGGGCTGGCCGACCTTGAGCTTGATCCCGCCAATGCCTTTTTCCCGGGACAGGTCGGTGTTCTTCAGCAACTGGTCGAGTGGTGTGTGCAGGAAGCCTCCGGAGGTGTTGTAGCAGCGCACCGAGTCACGCTGGGCGCCGAGCAGGCGGGCCAGGGACAGGTTGGCGCGCTTGGCCTTGAGGTCCCACAGGGCGACGTCGAAGGCGCCGATCGCCTGGGTCGACAGGCCACTGCGGCCGACCGAGGCACCGGCCCAGCACAGCTTGGTCCACAGCTTGGCGATGTCGCTGGGATTTTCCCCGAGCAACGCCGGGGCGATTTCCTGGGCGTGGGCGAACTGGCCCGGGCCACCGGCACGCTTGGAGTAGCTGAAGCCGAGGCCCTTGTGGCCGTCCTCGGTTGCGATCTCGGCGAACAGGATGGCGATCTCGGTCATCGGTTTCTGCCGGCCGGTCAGCACCTTGGCGTCGCTGATCGGGTTGGTCAGCGGCAGGAACACCGAGGACACCTTGACGTGGGCGATGCGGTCGTTGTCGGCGCTGGGGCGTTGTGGTGCTTGAGCGTGCATGGGTTTTTCCTTGTGTCTGAAGAGGTATGAAGGGTCAGCGAACCGGGTTGGAAGGCGCAGTCGGGGCCGTTTCGACCGGAGAGGGCGGGGCCTGCGGGGCATCGACGTCCAGGCGCTTGAGCGGCCCGACGATGACCAGGTAGGCGAAGGCGCCGAGCAGGCCCATGGCGGCGACGTAGACCAGGGCGGCGTCGAACGAGGCCTGCTTGACCAGCAGGCCGATGGCGATCGGCGTGACGATGCTGGCGATGTTGCCGCAGAAGTTGAACATCGCGCCGCTGATGCCCATGGCGTGCTTGGGCGACACGTCGCCGACGATGCACCAGCCGAGGTTGCCGACGCCCTTGGCGAAGAAGGCGACCGACATCACCAGGATCACCAACGCCGTGGACTGGGTGTAGTTGGCAATGACGATGCTGCTGGAGGCCAGCAGGCCGCAGATGATCGGGGTCTTGCGGGCGGCGGTGAGGCTGAAACCCTTCTTGAGCATCCAGTCCGACCACACGCCGCCGATCATCCCGCCCAGGCAGCCGGCCACCGGCGGGATCGCCGCGACCAGGCCGACCTTGAGCAGGGGCATGCCCTTGGCCTCGATCAGGTAGGTGGGGAACCAGGTGAGGAAGAACCAGGTGATCGAGGTCAGGCAGAACTGGCCGAGGTAGATGCCGCTCATCATGCGGTTGCCGCCGATGCTGCGCAGCGAGGCCCAGTGGAACGGGGTCTTGATCTCGCCCATGTCGGGCAGGCCGCCGCCGGACTCGATGTACTCCAGTTCCGCCTGGTTGACCCGCTTGTCGCGACGTGGCTCGTGTACGAAGCGGAACCACAGCAGGCCGATCAGGATGCCGGCGCCGCCGGTCCAGAAAAACACGTGCTGCCAGCCGAAACTGTTGAGCAGCAGCACCATCAGCGGCGTGAACGCCGCCAGGGCGAAGTACTGCGCCGACTGGAAGATCGCCGTGGCCAGGCCGCGTTCGTGACGCGGAAACCACATCACGGTCAGGCGGTTGTTGGCCGGAAAGGCCGGCGACTCGGCCACGCCCATCAGGAAGCGCAGTACGAACAGCGCCAGGAACGCCGAGCTGAACAGGTCGACGAAGCCCTGCAGGAAGGTGAAGGTCGACCAGACGACCAGGCTCAGGCCCAGCACCAGGCGCGAGCCGAAGCGGTCGAGGATCACCCCGCCGGGCAGTTGCATGCCGGTGTAGGCCCAGCCGAACGCGGAGAAGGCGATGCCCATGGTCACGGCATCGAAACCCAGGTCGGCGCGCAGGCTCGGGGCGGCGATCGACAGGGTGGCGCGGTCGACGTAGTTGAACACGGTGACGATGAAAATCATCGCCAGGATCAGGTAGCGGACGTTGGTCCGGGCCACCTCGGAGGCTGGAGTGATCACTGTTGTTTTCCTTGTTGTGATGTTCGGTGCCGAGGCTGAATGCTGGGATGATTGCGCAATCATTTCGGCTCGAAAAAACAGCCATGCACCGATCAGGGTGGATGACTGTGGGGTTGATCTTACAATGATTGCGCAATCATTCAAGAGTTCATTCGTCGCCTGCCGGGAAAAACCTCAGGTGCTCTGGCGGTCGATGAGGCTGAAACCGGTGTCGATGCGCACGGGATCGGCGCTGCCGGCGGGGGCGTTGAAGCGTTCGAGCAGGGCCTTGGCGATCTGCTCGCCGATGCGCGTACCGTCCACGCGCACGGTCGACAGCGGCGGGTGGACCTGGGCCGCGCTGCTCAGGTCGCCAAAGCCCATGACCGCCAGGTCCGCGGGTACGCGCAGGCCGCGGCTGGCGGCTTCGGCCAGCACACCCTGGGCGATGGTGTCGGAGCTGCAGACCACCACGTCCGGCTGGTGCCCCTCGTCGAGCAATTGGCACAGGCCGGTGCGCCCGACTTCCAAGGTGGCGGGTGGGGTCAGCAGGCGGGTCGGGATGTCCTGGTGGCCGTGCCGGGCCAGCTCGGCCAGCAGGCTGTTGCAGCGGCGCATGCCGCGCGGGTCGCCGATACCGACCACGGCAAAGCGCTGGTACCCCTTGCCCAGCAGATGGCGGGCGATCGCTTCGCCGACCGCCTCATGGGAAAACCCCACCAGCATGTCCAGCGGGTCGTCGCCCAGGTCCCACGACTCGACCACCGGGATGCCCGATTGCGCCAGGCGCTGGCGGCTGGCCTCGGTGTGCAGGGTACCGGTCAGGACAATACCGTCGGGGCGGCGCCCGAGCAGGGCTTCGATGAGCTTTTCCTCCTGCTCGGCCGAGTAGCCGGTCAGGCCCAGCAGGGTCTGGTAGCCGGCGGCGGTCAGGCGGTCCATCAGCGCCTGGACGGTGTCGGCGAAGATCGAGTTGGCGATGGTCGGCAGCAGGATCGCCACCAGCCGGCTGCGGTTGCTCGCCAGGCTGCCGGCGAGCATGTTCGATACGTAGCCGACCTCGCGGACCGCAGCCAGCACCTTCTCGCGCGCGGCCTTGCTCACCACCTCCGGGCGGTTCAGGGCCCGCGAGACGGTGATCGGCGAGACACCGGCGACCTTGGCGACATCAATGAGGGTCGGGTTGAGCGGCCTTGGCGCAACGCCGGACTGTTGGTTGGAGGAAGACTCGCCAGATTTTTTCGCCATGCCGGTTCCGCGTACAGGTTCGATCGGCGGCCCGCTGCCGCTCGTAGCGCGAATCTACCAAAGCGCTCTGCCCAGCGCACGGTATTGCTGGGCGGCGCTGCCTGACTACGCCGCGACGTTCGACTCCACCGCCGGGCGTGCCGCGCGCCCGGCGAGGTCGGCGAGCACGGCGGCGAGCAACAGGACCAGTGCGCTGAGTTCGAAGGTCGCCCGATAGCCGCTCAGGTCGAAGGCCAGGCCACCGACGATCGCGCCGGCGCTGATCGCCAACTGCACGATCGCTACCAGCAAGCCGCCACCGGCTTCGGCATCGTGGGGCAGCGTGCGCGCCAGCCAGGTCCACCAGCCCACCGGCGCGGCGGTCGCGACCAGGCCCCAGAGGCCCAGCAGCATGGCCGTCAGGCTGGGCGAGGCGCCGAACTGCACCAGCGCCACGGCGATCAACGCCATCAGCAGGGGAATCAGCGCCAGCGTGCGGTACAGGCCCCGGCCGATGAAGAGCTCGATCAGGAAGGTCCCGATGAAGCCGGCAGCGCCCAGGCCCAGCAGCATCAGCGAGAGCAGGGTGGCGTCAACGTGGGTGACCGCCTCCAGAAATGGCCGCAGGTAGGTGAACAACATGAACTGGCCCATGAAGAACACGCTCACCGCCAGCATGCCCAGCGCGATCGGCGCCTGCTTCATCAGGCCCAGCGCACTGGCACGCTGGCCGTGCCGTTCGGCCGGCAGCGAGGGCAGGCTCAGTAACAGCCAGAGCGCGGCGAGGGCGGCCACCGGCACCACGCAGAAGAACGCCGCGCGCCAGCCGATCAGCGCGCCGAGGAAACTGCCCAGTGGCGCCGCAATCACCGTGGCCAGGGCGTTGCCGCCGTTGACGATGGCCAGCGCCCGCGGCACCTGGGCCGGTGCCACCAGACGCATGGCGGTGGCGGCCGACAGCGACCAGAAGCCGCCGATGGCGATGCCGATCAGCGCGCGGCCGAGCATGAACGAGGGATAGCCCGGGGCGAAGGCCACGACACTGCCGGAGAGGACCATCAGCAGCGTCAGGCCCAGCAGCAGGCGCTTGCGTTCGACCCGTGCGGCCATCGCGGCGATCACCAGGCTGGTGACCAAGGCAAACGCGCCGGACACGGAAATCCCCTGGCCGGCCTGACCTTCGCTGATGTGCAGGTCGGTCGCGATCGGGGTCAGCAGGCTGACCGGCATGAACTCGGAGGCCACCAGGGCGAAGGCGGCCAGAGACATGGCCAGCACCGCGCCCCAGTGGTTTCTCTCTGTCGATCGGTCAGTCATCGTGTCGCCTGCGTCGTGGAGCTGGCGGGGACGTGAAACGGGGTCGGTTCGAGGTGGCGGGCGCCCATACGGGCTCCATGGGCAAAGGCTTGCATAGGGCTCTCCTGTCTGAGGGCGGCCCATTTTCTGGGCGGACACCCCGCCGTCGTAGCTCAATCCAATCGAATACTTGCCTAATCCTCTGGAGTTGCAGGGCCACGGATAGGAAAGCCCTCGCGCGCGGGCTAGAGTCTGGTGGAAGGAGTCCGTGACCATGAACCCAGCCCATATCCAACCCCCATCGCCCCTGGCCGCCGTCATCGATCAACATGTCGGTGAGCCGGGTGATTGTGCGACCGCCATTCCCGGCCTGGTGCTGTTTCGTCGCGATCAGGTGGCGCCGCCCTCGGTGTGCATGGTCGAGCCGAGCCTGATCCTGGTCGCCCGTGGGGAGAAGAGCCTGTGGATCGGCGGGGAGGGCTATGCCTATGACCCTTCGCGCTTTCTGGTCACGTCGCTGGATCTGCCGGCCAACTCCGAAGTGGTGGTGGCCAGTGCCGAGCAACCCTGCATCGGGCTGGTGCTCAAGCTCGACGTCTCGATCCTCGCCGAGCTGATTGCCAAGGTTGGCCTGCCACCGGCCCGTGACCGCGTACAGGGCAAGGGGGCCGGCATCGGTAGCATGACCGAGGCACTGGAAATGGCCGTCGGGCGCCTGCTGGCGTTGCTCGATGAACCGGAGGCGATCCCGGTGCTGGCGCCGCTGGTGCTGCGCGAAATCCACTATCGTCTATTGCACAGCGACCAGTCGGCCCGGTTGCGCCAGATCACCGCCGTCGATGGCCAGGGCTACCGGATCGCCAAGGCCATCGACTGGCTCAAGTTGAACTTCTCCATGCCCCTGCGTATCGATGAACTGGCGGCCCGGGTGCAGATGAGCGCGCCGACCTTTCACCACCATTTCCGCCAGCTCACCGCCATGAGTCCGCTGCAGTATCAGAAGTGGCTGCGCTTGAATGAGGCGCGGCGGCTGATGCTCAACGAGCGGCTGGATGTGTCGCGGGCGGCGTTTGCGGTGGGCTATGAGAGCCCTTCGCAGTTCAGCCGTGAATACGGCCGGCTGTTCGGGGCCGCACCTCGGCAGGACATTGCGCTATTGCGTGGCCAGGTGCCCGACACCGCGCCCTCCGGCGAAGCGGCCCCGGCCTACTGAACGACCCGGCTGGCGAGCGGGCGTTCCGACCGGTGAAGCGTCTTGCGGCGCCTCACCGCCTATAACGAAGAAACATCAACCGATGATGAGCGGGTGAGCCATGGAACTACGAATCAACCAGAAGACCTATCAGGTCGATGCCGACGCCGACACGCCGCTGCTGTGGGTGATCCGCGATGACCTGGGCATGACCGGCACCAAGTACGGCTGTGGCCTGGCCCAGTGCGGCGCCTGCTCGGTGCTGGTGGACGGCAATGTGGTGCGGGCCTGCGTCACCCCGGTGGCCGGCGTGGTCGGCCGGGAGGTGACCACCATCGAGGCGATCGAGGCCGATGACGTGGGCAAGCGTGTGGTGGCCGCCTGGGTCGAGCACCAGGTCGCCCAGTGTGGCTACTGCCAGTCCGGGCAGGTGATGGCCGCCACCGCGTTGCTCAAGCAGAACCCCAAGCCCAGCGATGCGCAGATCGAGGCCGCGATGGTCAACCTGTGCCGCTGCGGCACCTACAACGCCATCCATAGCGCCGTGCACGAGTTGGTTGCGCAGAAGGGAGAAGCCTGATGAACAGTCGTATCGAGGGGCCGAAGAGGTCCTCAGCCAACTGTCGGCCGACCCGGTCAACCTGTCCCGGCGCCGCTTCCTGATTGGCACGGCGGTGGGCTCCCTGGTCCTCGGTTTCGGCCTGCCGCTGGGCTCGGCGCGGCTGCAGGCGGCTGCGGCGGCGGTCGAACGCGGCACCCAGGTGCCGGCGTTCCTGGAGATTCGTCCGGACAACAGCGTGCGCCTGCTGTGCCCCTTCATGGAAGGCGGGCAGGGCACCTACACCGCCATGGCGCAGATCGTCGGCGAGGAACTGGACGCCGATCCGGCGACCTTCGTGGTCGACAGCGCGCCGCCCGGCGAGGCCTATGTGGTCATGGACAACGGCATGCGCATCACCGGCGGCAGCATGTCGGTGCGCATGAGCTACCCGACCATGCGCCGCCTGGGCGCCCTGGCCCGGGCGATGTTGCTGCAGGCCGCTGCGCAGCAGCTCGGCGTGCCGGTCACGGAGCTGTCGACCGAGCCGGGCAAGGTGCTGCATGCAGCCTCCGGGCGTTCGCTCGCCTATGGCGAACTGGCGGAACGCGCCATGGACCTGCCGGTACCGGATCCGGGCAGCGTCAAGCTGCGTGACCCCAGCCAGTTCCGCTGGATCGGCAAGCCGGTCAAGCGCGTCGATGCCTACGACAAGTCCACGGGACGTGCGCTCTACAGCATCGATCTTAAGGTCGACGGCATGCTCCACGCCGCGGTGCAGCACGCGCCACGCCTGGGCATGAGCGTCGGCAGCCTGCGCAACGAAGAACAGGTCAAGGCGATGAAGGGCGTGCATTCGGTGCATCAGTTGCCGGGCGCGGTGGCGGTGGTCGCCGAGCGCTGGTGGCACGCCAAGCGTGCGGTGGAAGCCCTCCAGGTCGACTGGAAGGAGGCGGCCGCCGATTCACCGCTGCGGGTGATGCCGGCGGACTTTTCCAGCGAAGCCTACGTGCAGCGCCTGGCCAACGAACAGGGACCAGCCCGTGATGCCGAGAACGAAGGCGATGTCGCCAAGGTATTGGCTGGCGCCAAGCATGTCGTCGAGGCCAGCTACCACAACCAGTACCTCAACCATGCCCAACTGGAGCCGCCTTCGGCCCTGGCGCGCTTCAACGCCGACGGCTCGCTGGAGGTCTGGCTGCCCAACCAGGCACCGGACATGTTCCGCAACGACATCGCCAAGCTGACCGGGCTCGAGGCTTCGCGCATCACCCTGCATTCGCCGCTGCTGGGCGGTTTCTTCGGCCGGCATTTCCTCTATGGCTCGGCCAACCCCTATCCCCAGGCGATTGCCCTGGCCAAGGCGGTCGGGCGGCCGATCAAGCTGATCTGGAGCCGCGAGGAAGAGTTCCTGCGCGATGTGCTGCGGCCCGTGGCAGCGGTCAGGTTCCGTGGCGCACTGGACGACAACGGCTTCCCCGTCGCCATCGAGGCGATCAGCGCGACCGAAGGGCCGACCGAGGCCCTGGCCGGCAAGCAGGGCGACAAGATCGACCCCACCGCCGTCGAAGGGTTGGCGGGCAAGTCCTATGCGATCGCCAACAAGCGCATTGCGCAGATCTACGTCAAGGGCCCGGCCATGCTCGGCTACTGGCGCTCGGTGGGCAACTCGCTCAACGACTTCTTCTACGAGGCGTTCCTCGACGAGCTGGCGGACAAGGGCGGCAAGGACCCCTTCGAACTGCGTCTGCACCTGCTGCGCGACAACCCGCGGCTGACCACGCTGCTCAACGCGGTGGGCGAGTTGTCCGGCGGCTGGAAGCGTGGCCCGTTCACCGCCGAGGATGGCAGCAGGCGCGCCCGCGGAGTCGCCATGGCCTCGCCGTTCGGCACCCAGACGGCGGTGATCGCCGAGGTCTCGATCGACAACGGGCAGGTCAAGGTGCATGACATCTGGCAGGCCATCGACCCGGGCAACATCGTCAACCCGGCCATCGTCGAGGCGCAGGTCAACGGCGCCGTGGCGCTGGGGCTGTCGCAGACGCTGGTCGAGGAAGCGGTGTGGCTCGACGGCAAGCCCAGGGCCCGCAACTACGACCTGTACCCGATCCTGTCGCCTTCGCGCATGGCCCGGGTGCACGTACGGGTGGTCGAGAGCGGGGAGAAGATGGGCGGCATTGGCGAGCCGCCATTGCCGGCGGTGGCGCCCGCCGTGGCCAACGCGGTGGCCAGGTTGACGGGGCAGCGCATCCGTAGCCTGCCGTTGAGCCGCTACACCTTCACCTGACCTGCGCGGAGCCTTCATGAACAACAGTCGATTCGCAAGAACCGCTGCCTGGCTGGCTGTGCCGTGCCTGGTCGCGGCAGGCCTGCTGGCCTGGTACGTCACCCGCGAGCCCGCCTCGCCCCTGGAACATCAGCCACTGGCCGTGGCCGACATCGACCCGGCGCTGGTCAGCCGCGGCGAGTATGTCGCCCGCCTCGGCGACTGCGTGGCCTGCCACAGCGTGCCGGGTGGTGCGCCGTTCGCCGGCGGCCTGGAAATGGCCACGCCGCTGGGGGCGATCCATGCCACCAACGTCACCCCGGACCGGGACACCGGCATCGGCAACTACAGCCTGGCGGACTTCGACCGCGCCGTACGCCACGGTGTCGCGCCCGGCGGCCGGCGCCTGTACCCGGCGATGCCCTATCCGTCCTACGCCAAGCTCAGCGATGACGATGTGCGTGCGCTGTACGCGTTCTTCATGAAGGGCGTGGCTCCGGTGCAGCAGGCCAATGCCGAGAGCTCGATTCCCTGGCCTTTGAACCTGCGTTGGCCGATTGCGCTGTGGAACGCGGTGTTTACCGACTCAGCCCCCTACAGCGACAAACCGGCCCAGGACCCGCTGTGGAACCGCGGTGCCTACATTGTCCAGGGTGCCGGCCACTGCGGCAGTTGCCACACGCCACGGGGCCTGGCCTTCAACGAGAAGGCCCTGGACGAGTCCGGCGCGCCGTTCCTCGCCGGCGCCTTGCTCGATGGCTGGTACGCGCCGAGCCTGCGTGCCGATCACAACACCGGCCTGGGCCGCTGGAGCGAACCGGAGATCGTGCAGTTCCTCAAGACCGGTCGCAACCGGCACGCGGTGGTGTTCGGCTCGATGACCGAGGCGTTCAACAACTCCACGCAGTTCATGAGCGATGACGACCTGGCGGCGATCGCCCGTTACCTCCACTCGCTGCCCGGCGACCGCCAGCGCGATGGCGAGCCCTGGCAGTACCAGGCGACCTCGGCGGCGGCGTCCCCACAGAAACCGGGGGCCCAGACCTACGTGACCCGCTGCGCGTCCTGCCACGGCCTGGACGGCAAGGGGCAGCCCGAGTCGATGCCGCCGCTGGCCGGCGCGACATCCGTGTTGGCCGGGGAGAGCGCCTCGGCGATCAACATCACCCTCAACGGTTCGCAACGGGTGGTCGCCGCCGGTGTGCCGGACGCCTACCGCATGCCGGCGTTCCGCGAGCAACTGTCGGACCAGCAGATCGCCGAGGTGCTGAGCTTCGTGCGCAGCACCTGGGGCAACCAGGCCGGGGCGGTGGATGCGCAGGCGGTGGGCAAGCTGCGCGGGCACACCGATCCGGCCAGCAGCAGCCCGATCATTCTGCACATGCGCTGAAGGAGGCCCGGATGGAAAGCATCGACCTGCTGGTCCTGCGCACGGCGCGGGACTGGCTTGCCGCCGGCGAGCGCGTGTTGCTCGCCACCGTGGCGCGCACCTGGGGTTCGTCGCCACGGCCGGTGGGCTCGATGATGGCGCTGCGCAACGATGGGCGGGTGGTGGGCAGCGTGTCCGGTGGCTGTATCGAGGACGACCTGATCCACCGCTACACCACGGCCCATGGCGGCAGCGGTATGGGCGAGGGGCCGGTCGAGGTGGTGCGCTACGGCGTCACGGCCGATGAGGCCCATCGCTTCGGCCTGCCCTGTGGCGGTACGCTGGAACTGGTCCTGGAATTGCGGCCGAGCCGGCAGGCGCTGGACGAACTGCTGGTGCAGCTCGACGCCGGTCGCCTGGTGCGCCGCTGCCTGACAGTAGCTTCCAACGCGGTGACCCTTGCCGCCACCGCGACGCCGGAGCAGTTCAGCTTCGATGGCCAGCGGATGCTCAATACCCTTGGCCCCGGTTATCGGCTGCTGATGATCGGGGCCGGTGCGCTGGCCGAGTACCTGGCGACCATGGCGCTGTTCAACGGCTTCAAGGTCGCGGTCTGCGACCCGCGTCCGGAATACATCGAGACCTGGGCCGTGCCGGGTGTGGAACACCTCGTCGGCATGCCGGACGATGTCGTGCGGGATTTCTCCGTGGACCTGCGCACCGGCATCGTCGCCCTCAGTCACGACCCCAAGCTCGATGACCTGGCCTTGCTCGAAGCCTTGCACAGCCCGGCGTTCTACATCGGCGCCATCGGTTCGCGGCGCAACAGCCAGTTGCGCCGGGAGCGCCTGATCGAGCATTTCGGCGAGACCGAGGCCAGCCTCCAACGCCTGCATGGGCCCATCGGCCTGTACATCGGCAGCAAGACGCCGGCGGAGATCGCGGTGAGCGTGATGGCGGAGATTCTGGCCGCCAAGAATGGCATCGAGCTGCCCGATACCGTCACCGTCGCCCGGGCCAAGCAGGTGCACGAGCGCCTGTCCTCGGCGTAGCGCCGCAGCGCGCATCAGCGCAGGCGCAACCGCTCCAGCACCACAACTGACCCAGGTATTGGCCGAGCGCGTCGGCGTCGAGGCCGGTGCGAGAGCAAGGGACGCGCTGGCGCAGGTGAGTCGGCGCTGAACAGGCCGTGACGCTGGCGGGGAGGATGGTTTTGCCACCCAAGGCCGCCGGTTCAGGCAGCCTTGGGCAAGCCTTTACGACTACAGCCAGGCCTTGATCTGGGCACTCACCGCGTCAGTGGAAATACCATAGCGATCATGCAGCGTCGGCAAGGCCCCGGCATCGAGGAAGGCATCCGGCAGGGCGATCTGCCGGAAGGTCGGGGTGACGCCATTGCGCAGTAGCAGGCCGGCCACGGCTTCACCCAGCCCACCGATGATCGAATGGTTCTCCGCCGTCACCACCAGCCGCCCCGGCTTGCGCGCTTCGGCGAGAATGGTCTGCTCGTCGAGAGGCTTGATGGTTGGCACGTGCAGTACGGCCACGTCGACACCGTCGGCCTGCAGCTTTTGCGCCGCTTCCAGCGAACGCATGGTCATCAGCCCGGTGGAAATGATCAGCACATCGTTGCCGGTGCGCAGGGTCTTGGCCTTGCCGATCTCGAACCGGTAGCCGTACTCGTCCAGTACCAGCGGCACGTTGCCGCGCAACAGACGCATGTACACCGGGCCCTGGTGGGCGGCGATGGCTGGTACCGCCTGTTCGATTTCCAGGGCGTCGCAGGGGTCGATGATCATCAGGTTCGGCATGGCCCGGAAAATCGCCAGATCGTCCGTAGCCTGGTGGCTTGGCCCGTAGCCGGTGGTCAGCCCCGGCAGGCCACAGACGATCTTGACGTTGAGGTTCTCCTCGGCAATCGCCATGCAGATGAAGTCATAGGCCCGCCGCGAGGCGAACACCGCATAGGTGGTCGCGAACGGTATGCAGCCTTCGCGGGCCATGCCGGCGGCGGCACTCATCAGCAACTGTTCGGCCATGCCCATCTGGTAGAAACGCTCCGGGTGGGCCTTGGCGAAAATGTGCAGGTCGGTGTACTTGGACAGGTCCGCCGACAGGCCGACGATCTCCGGGCGCTGCTCGGCCAGGGCCGCCAGCGCGTGACCGAACGGCGCCGAGCGGGTGGCCTGGCCTTCGGCGGCGATGGACGCGATCATCGCCGAGGTGGTCAGGCGCTTCTTGCCGGTTTGAGGGGTGTTTGCGGTGCTCATGCGGTTCTCCCGACCTGAAGGTTGTGCAGTGCCAGATCCCATTCGTTTTCGTCGACGCGGATGAAGTGGGTTTTCTCCCGGGATTCGAGGAAGTCCACGCCCTTGCCCATGCGCGTATCGCAGATGATCACCCGCGGCTGTGGCCCGGTGTGCTGGCGGGCGGCATCGAAGGCGGCGACCAGCGCCGGGATATCGTTGCCGTCGACCCGCTGGGTGAACCAGCCGAAGGCCTGCCAGCGATCGACGATGGGTTCGAAGGCCAGCACTTCGCTGGAGTGCCCATCGGCCTGCTGGTTGTTGACGTCGATGATCGCGATCAGATTGTCCAGCTTCCAGTGCGAGGCCGACATGGCCGCTTCCCAGGTCGAACCTTCGTTCAGTTCGCCGTCGGACAGCAGGTTGTAGACGAACGCGTCGGACCCTTTGCGCTTGAGGCCCAGGCAGGCACCGACCGCGATGCCCAGGCCGTGACCGAGGGAACCGCCGGTGATTTCCATACCCGGCGTGTAGGCCGCCATGCCCGACATCGGCAGGCGGCTGTCGTCCGAACCGTAGGTTTCCAGCTCGTCCAGGGGAATCACCTCGGCCTCGATCAGCGCCGCGTAGAGGGCGATGGCGTAATGGCCGATCGACAGGTAGAAACGGTCGCGCTGCTCCCACTCGGGGTCCTGGGGCTGATAGCGCAGGGCATGAAAGTAGGACACGGCCAGCAGGTCGGCAGCGCCCAGGGCCTGGCCGACATAGCCCTGGCCCTGGACCTGGCCCATGCGCAGGGCATGGCGACGGATGTTGTAGGCGCGTTCGGCAAGCGAGGGCGCCGTGGTAGAGGATGAATGCACACTCATGGTGATGACTCCGGGAACTTAACGGTTGACCTGGGCGGCCGGGATGCGCAGGACCAGCGTGGCGCCGAACAGCAGCACACCGGTGATCAGGTACATGCCAAGGGCGCTGGACCCGGTCGAGGTGGTAATCCAGCCGATCAGATAGGGTGAGCAGAAGCCCGCGAGGTTGGCGAAGCTGTTGATGCCGGCAATACCGGCGGCGGCCGAGACTCCGCCCAGCAGCGTGGTGGGCAGCATCCAGAACAGCGAGGACGCCGACAGCACGCCCGCGGCGGCCAGGCACAGGCTGAGCATCGAGAGCGGCAGGTTGCCGCCCAGCAGGGCCGCGAGGGTCAGCCCGAGGGCGCCGGCAATCATCGGCAGCACCAGGTGCCAGCGACGTTCCTGGTGACGGTCGCCGCTACGCCCCATCAGCAGCATCGCGACAATGGCGCAGAGGTACGGCAGGCTGGTCAGCAGGCCGATGTGCAGGGGATCGGAAACCCCGGCGTTGCGCACCAGCGTCGGCAGCCAGAAGGTAATCGCGTACTGGCCCATGACCACGCAGAAGTAGATGCCCGCGAGCAGCCACAGGCGGCGGTCGCGAATGAACTCCCGGGCCGAGGCGTGGGTGACCTTACGGCTGTTGTCCTCGGCCAGTTCGCGGTTGACCAGGGCCTTTTCCTCGTCGGTGAGCCAGGTCGCCTGGTGCACGCCGTCCTTGAGGTAGCTCAGCACCAGCAGGCCGACGATCACGGTCGGCAGCGCCTCGATGACGAACATCCATTGCCATCCGGCCCAGCCGTGCACGCCGGCGAAGTGGTTCATGATCCAGCCCGACAGCGGGCCACCGATCATGCCCGACAGGGGGATGGCGACGAACCACAGCACGGTCATCCTGGCCCGGCGGTAGGAGGGGAACCAATAGGTCAGGTACAGCAGCAGACCGGGGGCCAGGCCGGCTTCGGCGACACCGAGGAGAAAGCGCAGGGCGTAGAACTGCCAGGCGGTTTCGACGAAGGCGAACAGGGCGGAAATGAGGCCCCAGGAGATCATGATCCGGGCGATCCAGCGGCGGGCGCCGACACGGTGCAGGATCAGGTTGCTGGGCACTTCGCAGAGAAAATAACCGAGGAAGAAGATGCCGGCACCGAGGCCGTAGACCGTTTCGCTCAGGGCCAGGTCGTTCATCATCTGCAGCTTGGCGAACCCGACGTTGACGCGGTCGAGGTAGGCGCACAGGTAGCACAGCATGAGAAACGGCATGAGCCGCCAGGCGGTCTTGCGATAGGCAGTGGAGCGGACGGACACGGCCGCCTCCAGGGAGAGGGTACTCATGAGGGTCTGATCTCTTGTTGTTATGGGCCGCGAGGGGCTGCCCTGGATTCAGAACAACGCCAGCCGTCGGGCCGGCGTGAGGCTCATCAGTGAATCAACATGCCGCCGTTCACATCCAGCGTAATACCGGTCAGGTAGGACGACAGGTCGCTGACCAGGAAGAGGGCGGCATTGGCCACGTCCCCGGCTTCGCCGAGGCGGCCCAGCGGAATGCCTTCGATGATCGCGTGGCGGCGCTCGTCCTGCATCAGGCCGCCGGTGATGTCGGTGTGAATCAGCCCCGGGGCGATCGAATTGACGCGCACGTTGTGTGGCCCCAGTTCGCGGGCCATGGCCTTGGCCAGGCCGAGCACGCCGGCTTTCGCGGCACTGTAGTGCGGGCCGCCGAAGATGCCGCCGCCGCGTTGCGCCGACACCGACGACATGCAGACGATGCTGCCGAACCCCTGTTCGCGCATCAGCGGAATGACCGCCTGGGACATCAGCAGGGTGCCGCGCAGGCTGACGTCGAGCACCTTGTCGTAGTCGCTGTGGCGGATGTCCATGATTTTCAGCGGCTGGGTGATGCCGGCGTTGTTGACCAGGCCATCGATGCGGCCGTAGTGCTCGATGACCCGGCCTACGGCCTTGTTCACCTGGGCTTCGTCGGCCACGTTGGCGGCCAGGCCGAGATGGCCTTCGCCCAGTTGCGCGGCGGCATCGCGGGCGGCGGCTTCGTCCAGATCGAGGATGACGACACGGGCGCCGTGGGCGGCGAAGGTTTTGGCAGTGGCCCGGCCGATACCGCGGGCAGAGGCGGCACCGGTGATGAGGATGACTTTGTCTTGCAGCAGCATGAGGAGAACCCCTGATTGTTTTTATGGAGTCGATCCGCGAGATCGATGGGCGCAGCTTGGTCCTCGGCCGAAGCGTGAGCAATAACGCAAAAATCATTGAGTGCTGAAGAAAATTCAGCACTCGTCAGCCGATCGGCTTGGTGGTTGAATGGAAAGCCACAAAACATGCGGACCCCTTGCCATGCGCTCTCTCGACGATACGGCGCCGCCCCTTCCACCGCTGAGGGCTATTCAGGCCTTCGAGCAGGCTGCGCGCTTCGGCAACGTCGCCCGCGCGGCCGAGGTGCTGGACCTCACGCCCTCTGCGGTCAGCCATCAACTGGCCAAACTGGAAGCCATGATCGGCCGCCAACTGTTCGTGCGCGGGGCACGTGGCGTGACCCTGACGCCGGTGGGCGAACAGTACCTGAAGGAGGTGTCCGGCCTGCTGCACAGCCTGGCCGTGGCGACCGAACGGGCCAGCAGCGATGTCAGCCTGGACTGCCTGCGCCTGCATTCCTCGCCGAGCTTCGGCCTGCTCTGGTTGATGCCGCGTCTGGAGGCGTTCCGGGATGAGCATCCGGATATCCAGATCAACCTGTCGTGCTCCTACGAGTCCCTGCATTTCAGTCGCGACAAGATCGACGTGGACATCCGCCATGGCGAGCCCAACTGGCCCAGCTACGAAGTGCGCACGGTGCGCAACGAAACCTTCGAGGTGCTGGCGGCGCCGAAACTGCTGGCGCGACACCCGGTGAGCAGTGCAATGGACCTGCTGGACCGCGAGCTGATTCTCTCCGAGGCCACCTTGCTCAGATGGCCGGCCTGGTTTGCCCAGCACGGCCTGGCCCGTCCGGAGAAACCCTACGCGTTGAGTTTCGACCGTTCCTACATGACCCTGGAAGCGGCCAGCCATGGTCTGGGTTTTGCGTTGGAGAGCGCTTTGCTGGCGCGCAAGTACCTCGACTCCGGCGAACTGGTGAAGGTGTCACCCGAATCGCTGAGCGCCCCGGTGGCGGCTCATCATCTGGTGTTCCCCAAAGCCCATTCGAACTTCTCCCGGGTGCGGCGTTTCCTGCAGTGGATGGAGAAGGAGCTGGGACACGGCTTCGATTTCTGACGCGGGGCCGCGGTCGCCGCAACCCTGTTCAGGCCTTCTCGCGCCGCAGCGACAGGGGTGAAACGCCCAGCGTGCGCACGAACACCTCGCGCAGGTGTCGGCGGTCACGGAAACCATTCTCCCGGGCAATGACCTCCAGTGAATGCCGGCCCCGCTCGATCATGTGGCGGGCCGACTCCACCCGCAGTTGTTCCACCGCCTTGGCCGGGGACAGCCCGGTTTCGGCGAGGAACACCCGGCTGAACTGGCGCGGGCTCAGGTGCACGGTAGCGGCCAGGGTTTCGAGGGTCAGGTCGCCGGCCAGGTTGGCGCGGGCGTGCTCCAGGGCCGCCTGCACGCGGTCGGACTTGGGCGCCAGCGCCAGCATGCGCGAATGCTGCGACTGGCCGCCGCTGCGCCGGTGATACATCACCAGCACCCGCGCCACCTGGGTGGCCAACTCCGGGCCCAGGTCGTTTTCGACGATGCCCAGCGCCAGGTCCATGGCCGCGGTGAGGCCGGCCGAGGTCCAGACACCCTTGTCCTCGATGAAGATCCGGTCGACTTCCACCCGTGCCGCCGGGTAGCGCTGGCGCAGCGCATCGGCATACGCCCAGTGGGTGGTGACCCGCCGACCATCGAGCAGCCCGGCTTCGGCCAGCACGAACGAACCCGTGCAGAGCCCCACGGTGCGTCGGCAGTGTTCGGCGGACTCGCGCACGAATTGCAGCTGGGCCTCGCTGACCTCATGCGCCAGCGGGTCGACCACCCCGGAGACCATCCACGTATCGGCGGCCTGGCCGTCAGCGCGTTCGGTGTCGACGACGGCGCCGATCGAGGAGCGGACCTGGCCGCCCTCCATCGAATAATTGGTCAGTTGGTAGATGGGCTCCTGGGCCACCACGTTGGCGAACTCGAACACCGTCTGGGTGCCCAGCGCCATCACCTGAAAACCCTCGCTCAGCAGGTAGCCTATTCGATGCATGTCCGTAATCGCCTGATGTCTAGAATCATGACCCTATATGTCATTTGTTTTCGGGTCAACGGACGGCACGATGATGGCCAGGAATCAGCCAACAGCCGCCTGCGGCTCATGAGCCGCGAGCCCAACGCAGGAGTACGTCAATGAAAGCCTTTGTCTACGATCAGGCCGGGTTGCCCCTGGCCGACCCCCGCGCGCTGTACGAAATCGAACTGGAAAAGCCCGTGCCCGGGCCGCGGGACCTGCTGGTGAAAATCCAGGCGATTGCCGTCAACCCGGTGGACAGCAAGTTGCGTCTGGGCGTGCAGCCCGCTGCGCCGCGCATCCTCGGCTGGGACGCCGTCGGCGTGGTGGAGGGCGTGGGTGTCGAGGTCAGCGGTTTCGTGGTCGGTGACCCGGTCTGGTATGCGGGCGACATCACCCGGCCGGGCTGCTATGCCGACTACGGGCTGGTCGACGAGCGCATCGCTGCCCGGCGTCCGTTATCCATCAGCGCGACCGAGGCCGCGGCACTGCCGTTGACCGCGATCACCGCCTGGGAACTGCTCTTCGATCGCCTGCGGGTGGCGGAAGGGGGCGGGCTGGGCCAGTCGCTGCTGGTGATCGGCGCAGGCGGTGGCGTCGGCTCGATTCTCGTGCAGTTGGCACGCCGGCTGACCCGGCTCACCGTCATCGGCACGGCCTCGCGCCCGCAGACCCGCGACTGGGTGAGCGAGCTGGGGGCCCATCATGTGATCGATCATGGTCAGCCCTTGCAGGCCCAACTGAAGGCATTGGGCGTGGCCCAGGTCGACTACGTGATCAGCCTGACCCATACCGAGCACTACTACCCGCAGTTGATCGAAGTGCTGAAGCCCCAGGGCAAGCTGGCGCTGATCGATGACCCGGCGTCGCTGGATGCCATGCCGCTCAAGCGCAAGTCGATCTCGCTGCACTGGGAGTTCATGTTCACCCGCTCGATGTACCGCACCGAGGACCAGGCCCTGCAACAGGCGCTGCTGACACGGGTGGCCCTGCTGGTGGATGACGGCATCCTGCGCACCACGGTGGGCGAGCACTTCGGCCCGCTGAACGCCGACAACCTGCGTCGGGCTCACGCCCTCATCGAGAGTGGCCGGGCCCAGGGCAAGCTCGTACTGGAAGTGAACCCGGACTGAGCGGCGCGCCTGGAGGCGCCGCGAGACCCCGACGGGCCGCACTGTGGCGGCTCGTCGGTGGTTGTCGGCAGCGCCCGGAGGAGGGCGCCGTCCGGGCTCAGTGCCCGCCCTTCATCCGCCGGGCCACCCCGTAGAGGCCCAGGCCGATCAGCGCCGTGGCGGCGCCGATATAGCCGGTGCTGGTCCAGCCCAGGCCGGCGGTGATCGCCATCCCGCCCAGCCATGGGCCCAGGGCGTTGGCCAGGTTGAACGCGGCATGGTTCGAGGCGGCGGCCAGGCTCGGCGCTTCGTGGGCGATGTCCATCAGGCGGATCTGCAGCGGCGCGGCCAGGGCGACCATGGTGCCGACCAGGCCGATGCCCAGCAGAAGCGACCACAGCGAGCTGGCGGCGAAGGGGAAAAACAGCAGCACCCCGATCGACCACAGCAGTACCAGCCCGACGGCGCGGAACTGCAGGCGGTCGAACAGCTTGCCGCCGGCGATGTTGCCGATGATGCCGCCCACCCCGAAGGCCGCCAGGCCGAACGGAATCCACTGCGGCGAGACTTGGGTCACCTCCAGCATGGTCGGCGCCAGGTAACTGAACACGCAGAACATCCCGGCAAAGCCGATGGACGCGATGCCCAGGGCCATCCACACCTGTGGCAGGCGAAAGGCCTGGAGTTCCTTGCGCGGATCGCTACGGGGCTCGTCGTGCGGCTGGGGCACGAAGCGCCAGACCAGCGCGATGGTGCACAGCGCAATCGCCCCCACCAGCACGAACGCCGAGCGCCAGCCGAAGAACTGTCCGAGGAAGGTGGCAATCGGGTTGCCCAGCAGCATCGCCAGGGTGAGGCCCATCATCACCCGGGCCACGGCTCCGGCGCGCTGATTGCTCGCCACCATGCTCGACGCGATGACCGCGGCGATACCGAAGTAGGCGCCATGGGGCAGGCCACTGATGAACCGGAAGGCCACCAGGCTGCTGAACGACGGCGCGAACGCGGTCGCCAGGTTGCCCAGCGCATACAGCGCCATCAGCAGGAGCAGCATGTGCTTGCGCAGCAGCTTGGCGCCGAGGATCGCCAGGGTCGGTGCGCCGACCATCACGCCCAGGGCATAGGCGCTGATCGCATGGCCGACCTGGGGTTCGGTCAATTGCAGGTTGTGGGCGATGTCCGGCATCAGCCCCATGATGGCGAATTCGCCGGTACCAATGGCAAAGCTTCCCAGCGCCATGGCCGCCTCCATCTTGGCGACGGTGCTTTTCGAGTAGGTGGCGGGTGGCGCCTCATGAACAGACATCGGGATCCTTGTTGAAATACGCTGAAACGTTAAAGGTCCGATCTTAGACAATGGGGGGTGGGGGCGTCGAGGATTGATGTGGGTCAATGGAAGGTGGTTTGCGGAAGGCATTCGGGGCAGGGGGCAATTCGGCTTGTTGCAGACCCCACGCCCTCCGATCGTTCCCACGCTCCGCGTGGGAATGCCTCTCAGGACGCTCGGCGTCTGCTTTTGTGACGCAGATCGGCAATGGCCGCGTACCCCGCACTGGCAGGAACGGCCATGTGGAGATCTTGCGACCATTTAGTTGTCGGTGGGCATTGAGCCTTCATGAACGGCTAGGTAGAGCAGACTGGTTAAGAAAAAATTGAGGAAACCAGTGATTCTGAAGATTTTCTTGGTGTGCTTAAGAAAAACTGGGCGATTTCCTCAGAAATCAGGATTTATCGAGCGAACTACCAAGAACCGTGCAGAAACGGTAGCTCTCTCCCTGACGATACTTACTTGCAGGTTTCCCTGGTTTATCAATTGCGTCCCTACGATGGTTGAAATCTCTCGACTCAAATACGTCGGGCCAGTTGCATTGCAGCGACTGATGGTGCGCGTTACCTTTTCCCCGTCGCTGCCAATTCAGCGACCGGGCTTGGAAACTCGAATGGGTACAGGAGAAGTCAGACCTCATTTGATAGGGACGTTTATCCATGCACGCTTTCAGTACACGCAACAATCCCGCTTTTCTCTCGATCGCCAATACCTCTCAGCCCTACAGCTTTCTCATGACTGGCATGGGAGGTGTGCAATGAGCGAACACTTGAAAACCCTCGGTGTCACCACTTTTTCCCAGTGCGGCTCACAGGGCCGTGAGTTATTTCGGGTGAACCCGGATGTGCCCATGCTGGAAGCCATGGAGCATGCCTCTGTCTTGCTCCATTGCGCCAAAGCGCTCGCTCTTGATGCCGCTCTGGAAAACGATGGTGAACGCTATGCCTGGGCTGCGCATTACTTGAGTGAGATGGGGAAGGCGATCATCGATGATCTCACGCAGGGGATGCTTGCTAAGGTGGTAGTGTAGGGTTAAGGAGACGGACTTATTTTCTCACAAGCCAGACGTAAAAATAAATCTGTTCTGTCTCCGCTTCGATGTGAGAGGCCGAAAAAATCTGTACAACGAAGGTTTTTTTTGGGGTGCAACTCTCATTTCCAGCAGCGCGGAACGTTCTAGCTAATCGCGGCCTGCAATTACCAAGGCTTAACATATTTTTTGTAGCAGAAAAATCGTGGTCTAATCCGCAAATTTAAATTTTTACTCAGATAGTGATCAGGTCAAGGCAGTGGTAAGGCCGAGAGGAATAAAAAGCCCGCCGCTGGGGCAGGCTCTTATGTCATAGGGAGAAGTGAGATGGTTTTCTTTTATTTTTTTGGTAGAGATAGTCCTTGGTACATGTGAGCTATCGTCAGCGCTTCCTCTCTACCGCCGGGGAGCATGTTCGCTTTCGTCAGAATGTATTTTGGGAATCTGGTTGGAAGATATTCTGACTTGAACCATTCTCTAAATATTGGTAGCGCTGCGTCGGGGTAGGCATTCGGTTTTTGAGGGTTGCTTGCTGCCTGTGGGTAATAGCTTGGATAGTTGTGCTCATATAGAGTTCGATTTCCATACTTTGCGTCAAGATTATTCTCTGTCCAGTAGGTGCTCCAGAGCTTTCCGACACTGATGTCAGGGATGGTTTTGTGATTTACGGATACGTCTGCGTTAATTAAGTCAACGATAAGGCCTGTGATTTCGTTGAAGATGCCGAAGTATCCGTTGGGGCAGGAATTTTTTAGAAGTGAAACCCTGTCATTATAAAATTTCCACTTGTCACCTGGGGTGTATTCAAGGGCTTCATAGATGAATTTTCTCAGTCCGTAGGCTGCGAATTTTCTATAATTTTCGAGGGCGGTGTCGTTGTTGCTCTTCGATTCGAAGGCGTAGTACTCTAATAGCGCCATGCAGACAATGTCTGGGTAGCAGTAATAAGTTCTTCCGTCTTTGTTTGTTTCAATGAAGAGCTTCGGGTCGTTGTAACCGTTTTTTCGAAGATATTCTATTATGAACGAGATCCTGTCTTTTCCGAGAATGATGTCGTTGTAGTGCTCTTCCCATTCTTGAGTGATGGTCTGCAGAACATTACGGGCAACTCCTGTGATTAGTGATAAGCCTCGTTGTGTTAGATATGGGATTCCATTTTCCAGAATTCCCATTTCTACGCCGTTGATGTCCTTTTGCACCTCAACCCCCAAATCTAGCGGAATCTGCTTTGCTGGGGTCGCTTTCTGTAAACTCATAATCGTCCTTAATATCTTGGATTGTAAGTATATAAATCCGATCTGCTGAAGCACCTTGATCTGTGTCTGAGTAGAAGAAAGTCAAGGTTTTGCTTATAAAAAGTGGAACGCCTGTTCTTCTATTTTTTCAAATAAGTCATCTGGTACGACATGGCAGTTTTGGCGTTCCCGGATTAATGCACGCTCAAAAGAATTCCCAATTTCGGGGTTGTCGTCGTCACCGAATGCTCTCCACTGCTCACCATAATATTGTTTAAAAACTAACATCGAGAAGGCGAGTGGAGTCAGTGTTCTCTTCAGTGGCCAGCGATTTTCTGAGTGAAAACCGATATGAAAGTGGGAGCAGGGGTGGAAGAATCGTTTGCGTTGATCAGGTGCGTTCTCGTATCTCCACATGGGCTTACCATTCAAGCTTTTCTTGCTGTCAAGTAGGCTTAAATACTGTTCGTGTGAAATAAATTCGTTTTCAAGAAGCTCGGTGAGCTTTTTGAAAGATTCGGTCTCTGACTCTTTCCCTGAGATGAAGGGGTTAGGATAGTAGGCGTAGCGTACATATTCATCTCGCTCCATACTGAATTGAAAGTATGAGTAATCAGATAGGATTATGTTGTGATGGGACAAATTCATAGCGCTGAGATAGACCTCGATATACGTGCTGTCTGGCGAAAGAATTTTGTTCCGAAATTCAATGCTCAATGGAAGGAGGTTCGGATTGCTGAAAGCGGCAGCCAATCCAAGTTTGTCAGCTAAGTCCCAGCTTTTATTGATGCCTGACTGAACGTCGTGCCTATTCATCGTCACCGTCCCATTCTGCATCTTCTTCTGAAAGACCTTCGCGAGCGAGACGTTCAAGATACTCGGCTTTCAGCTTTTTAGCTTTAATTGATCGTTGGCTTAGATCTCTCTGGATCATGTCCATTTTTGATAGATCCGGCATGATGAAACGTAAGGCAGGGAAGTTCTTCTCAGCCTCAGACATTTCCTTAACAATTTTAGCGGTCGATCCTTGCATTCCTGAAACGCGAAGCCATGCTTTAGTTCGCGTGAAGGCTGTGAATAGCTTGTTGCGGTCTCCTCGCGTTCTGAGTGAGATCGCATCGACACCAACGACGAATACCACTGCAGCTTCATTTCCTTTGGCGCGATAAATTGTGGAAAGAGTTACCTTGTTGGCAATTGTAAAGGGAGGGTCCGAATATGGATCTGCATGTATGTTGTTTGAGGCGATACCTATGTCTGCTAGCTTTGAAGACAAGGTTTTGAAATAGCCCTTCATGTGGCGATCATCTAGAGCGACAATTATTATGTCCTCAGGGTTTAGGCCTTGCTCCAAGAAGTCAGAAACCGAAGCTATGACCCAGTCTGTCTCGTCGTTTAAGGATTGAGCGTTGTAATGCTCAATCAATTCGGGGAGCTTTTCCCCACTGAGGCTAACAGGGCTATTCTCGACGGGGCGTACTACCTCTATTTTAGCATTAGTCGAATAGTCAGTTGAGGTTACCTCATAGCCAACGTCTTTCCAGTGATCAGAGCTTTCGAGTAATTGAACTATATTTGAGTAGATACCAAAACCAAGTGCGTGCGCAGTTATGAGAACTTCTCTTTGGTTGCGATAGCATTTGCTAAGGACAGTGTCGTTAGTGAACTTGAAAGGGAGCCCTTTTGCTGCTCGTTCAAGTGATATGCGCGGTTCGCCATCTTGATCTATGCCAAAAAGCTCAGCTGCGCTGCGCATTCTGATTTTCATAATATTCTGCAGGTCATCATATGCCCACACAATATTTTTTTTGTCACGTTGGCCTTTCGCAAGGCGAAAGCTTAGTTCGTAAAACGCAGCAGGGAAATCCTGGCCTTCATCGATAAGGATGTGATCATAATACTCTTCAATTTCACTTTTTAGCATCAGGTCTTGGCATGCAAACTCGAACGGATCGATTCCGTTAGGTGCTGAGGAACGAGCTGTACCAAAAGTTAGAGGTGATCTTCCAGCACGCAGGCAGGCGTCGGAATAAGCCCCGCTGGTGTTGGATCCACCCCAGCCGTGTAAAATTTGAATGTTGTTCCAGTTAGGATCAACCTCTTTATAGTGCCTGTAGAACTTTGTGACTAGGTTTTTAATAGATGACTTCAGACTTTTAGTATAAAAAGTTAATAAGATTTTATCATTTGGCCGATTCATATGGAGGTGTGCTGCCTTCATAGCCAAAATGATAGTCTTTCCTGAGCCTGCCAAACCTCGAATTCGTTGGGGGCCGTTAATCGTAATTAAAGCAGCGGAGCGCTGCTTTTGATCAAAGTTTGCGATTTCAGATTCTAGCTCGGCCAATGCGCTAGCTGCGCGCTGTTGTTCAGGGTTTTCAACGAGACGCTTGTTTGATCTGGTTAGTGCCTTTGCACCCTCAATTACGGATCGAGCTTCATCATATGCTTCAGGATCTATAAGCTCATCTTCCAGATCCTGAATCAAATCTCTCAGTGAGTCCATTGAGGAGACAATTTCTGAGTCGCTTTGGTCGAAAATTCTTCCTGCTAAATTACTATCGCAAAATATTACAGGGGTGACGCTCAGGGAAAGCTGTGAGCGAGATTTTCTTAATGTTTTGCTTTTTAGTAGTCGGCCTATGAGAATACTACAAAATTGATTAAGAGACTCGTCAACTGCTAAGAGGCTATTGGTACTGTCTCTATCTGCCTGCACCGCAGTGATTACCCGGATGGCAAGAATTCCACAGCTGCGACTGAGTACCAGAATATCTGGTTTATGATCTACGCCATCATAGTCTGAGTAAACGGGGAAATCATAGTAGAGTGCTGAGGGAGAAGAGCTGATAGCGCTGTCTGAGCTTTTAAGTGACTCGATAAGATCTCTTCCGAGCGGGTCTTCTTGTAGTCTTTCTGTTGTGACTAAAATATCTACTGCCATGCCGGGCGCGTCCTTGATAGTTTTTTATGAGTCGGATTTTTTGAAATTTTTTCCCTTGTGCTCAATGGGTGACTACTCCAAGGTATCATTCTGGTGATAGCCAAAACATAATAACTTTTCGTGAATCGTGAGTGACTAATGGGTCCCTAGATAGCACCATGGCACGTACTGGAGGCGAAGCAGTAAACTTCTGCAAGTCCCCCTGTTGTATATCAATATTGCTCCCTCAAATATACATCTATGGGCTTCTGCAATAGGTCCTGCGGATGGTCGCCACCAAAGGTAGCCCACTTGCTTTTGCCTGACACAATGGTCGATGCCAATGGCTCCTCACCCTCTTGGCCGTAGATGGCCAACTTGACCTCAATTCGGTCTGGAATTCCGGACCATTCAGTAGCACGGTCCTCCCAATGCAGAATCTCCGGGACGACATAGTAACCAGCACCGCCTTGTTTTCGGATGCAGACCAAGTCAGCGCACGAGTCGTAAACTGTTACTTTGTTGGAGTACTGGGCGAACGCGGCACGGACAGCACTTGCTGTCATGATTCCTGACGCTTTATAGGTAGTGGTTTCGTAGCGACCATCAACAGGGGTAGCAATGCTGACAGCTTGGTTGCTGGCAAGCTTCCCAGGGTTTGTAGTCACATCCTTTTGAACGTAAGTCGCAGTACAGCCTGAAGCCAGCATGGTCATAAGAACGACGGATAACCTGTACTGCATAGCGCCTCCATGGACTTTGTTTTGTAAAGCTGCCCGGTAGGTGACCCCGGTCTTGAACATGGATGCTACTAATGAGCCACTATCCTGTCTATGGACATACCGAGAAAATAAAACTGTCGAGAAAACGGAATAGATTTATTTTCTGCTCGGGGCAGGGACGTGACGCTGGTCGCGCTGGGCAGCATTCCAGTCCGGCGCATTGTGGCGTCAACACTGATCAGAACTGACTCACCACTCCTCAGCCCGCTCCGTCCTCTGGTGCAGGATACGAAGCACTTGCACCTCGTCATAGCGCAACCGGTAAGGCGCGATGAAAGGATAGCGAGCGAAGATCAGCTCCCTGACATCTGGCGTCTGGGAGGGCCTGCCCAAACCGGTGAACGTTTCCAATCGTTCAAGCGCCTCGATCATCTCGGCGATAACCGCATCGGCTGATGCCGTACCTAGGCGCGCTTCGTAGTACTCATGAATGGCTTCAAGATCACTGTCCGCTTTGTCCGTCAACGCGATGTTTGGCACGGTTCACCCATTTGGCCTTGATGGCTTTCAGATCTGTCAGGTTGCCCGCATCTGCGTCGGCGATGCCTTCGGCAATGGCGTTCATATGCCAGGATTCGGACTCAATGTAGCGGGCCAAGGCGCGCTTCAGGTGATATTGGCGATCACGGTCTGTTGCTTCAGACAAGCGATCGAGTTGCTCAACCAGCTCATCCTCCACGCGGAATGACAGCACAGGCGATGCCATGGTGGCGTCCTCATTGGTAGGTGTATACAAAGTATACGGGTCTAGAGAATGTATACCCATGCGGGTATGGCTTCAACTATCCCCGCCACCCTATCCCGCACCTGCGCAGTGATTGCGACGATTGGTCTTCATTAAATCTTTATTTGAGAATATAGTATTTTTAATAATCTCTTTTAGAGAATTGAAATGGACCTAACCTCCCTCGAAATCTTCCAGACCGTAGCCGCCGAACTGAGCGTGACCAAGGCCGCCGTCGTCCTGGGCCGTGCGCAATCGAACGTCACCACCCGTATCCAGGCACTGGAGCAGCAACTGGGCGTCGACCTTTTAGTTCGCGAAGGCCGGCGCTTGTCGTTGACCGACCAGGGCAAGCTGTTCCTGGACTACAGCCAGCGCCTGCTGGCCTTGGCGGAGGAGGCGGTGCAGGTGCTGCATCCCGCGCAGCCGCAAGGCACGTTGCGCATCGGCAGCATGGAGAGCACGGCGGCCGCCCGCTTGCCCGGGGTGCTGACGGCCTTCCAGCAACGCTGGCCGAATGTGCGCCTGGCGGTGAGGACCGGTACCAGTCAGGCGCTGCTGGACTTGCTCGGTGATGGCCTGGTCGATTGCGCCCTGGTGGCGCTGACGGGCGAGGAGGGCACCCCCATCGAGGAGGATCTGGCCCATCGCGGTTTGGCCGGTGTGCCGGTCTTCGAGGAACAGTTGGTGGCCGTCATGCCGGTGGGGCAGGGCAAGGCGCCGTTGACGCTGGCGGCCTTCGCCGCAGGCTGCACCTATCGTCGTGTCGGTCAGCAATGGCTGGCCGAGCAGGGCGAGCTGGCCGTGTCCATGACCCATGAAGTGGCCTCCTATCACGCCATGTTCGCCTGCGTGGTGGCCGGGCAGAGCCTGTGCATCGCGCCGACCAGCCTGCTGGCCCTGCAGCCGCCGTCGCCGGCGGTCACCACCCGGCCGATCGCCAACGTGGCGACCTGGCTGGTGTACCGCAAGGGCAGCCGGACCGCCGCTATCGGCGCCTTCACGGATCTCGCCCTGGCCTCGTAGATAAAGGGGGCGCCATGCTCGCTTCGCCGCTCGACACGTCTGCTTCGCTGAATCGCCCTTTCACCTCCGCCCTGGCTGCCGCCGCGGTGATCGCGGTGGGCATGGGCTTCGGTCGTTTTGCCTTTACCGGCGTGTATCCGGTCATGGTCGGGGAGGGCGTGCTTTCGGTCAGTGATGGCACGCTCGCCGCCTCGGCCAATTACCTGGGCTACCTGATCGGCGCCTTGCTGGCGGCCCGGCTGCAGGCGCCGAGTGCCCGTCACTGGGGACTGGTGTCGGTGGTGGCGACGGTGATATCGCTGGGGTTGCTGGGTGGGGTTTCCAGTCCCTGGGCAATCATCCTGATCCGAGGCGCGGCGGGGGTGTTCAGTGCCTTGTCGATGATTGCCGCCTCGCTCTGGCTGTTGCAGCACCGGGCTCATCCGGAGGGCGCGCCGATTCTGTATGCGGGGGTGGGCGTCGGGATTGCCTTGTCCGCCGAGCTGCTGGCGGTCGGCGAGCGGTTTGCCCTCGATGCCTACCAGTTGTGGGGCGTGCTCGCGGTCGCGTCGCTGATCCTGGGCGGCGGCGGGGCGCTCCTGCTCGACGGGCGACCGCTGGCGTCGCGACCGACGCAGGCAGCGACGTTGCGACTCGATCACCTGCCCCTGGCCGCCTGGCGCCTGATCGGCCTCTATGGCCTGTCGGGGCTCGGCTACATCATCACCGCGACCTACCTGCCGTTGCTGGTCAAGGATGCATTGGGTTCGATCAACCCGGTGCACCTGTGGGCGGTGTTCGGGCTCGGCGCGGCGCCGTCCTGTTACCTCTGGCATCGGGCCCACGGGCGTTTCGGGACGCGCGCGGCGTTGCGCGGCAACCTGTTGCTGCAGGGCATCGGTGTGCTGCTTCCGGCCATCAGCCAGACGCCCGCGGCCTATATCGCCAGTGCCCTGGTGGTGGGGGCGACGTTCATGGGCACGGTGACCATCGCGATGCCGGCGGCCAAGCGGGTCTCGGCTGACTTCCGGATGAACATCATGGCGGTGATGACCGCCGCGCACGGCATCGGCCAGATCCTCGGACCGCTGATCGCTGGCGCCCTCTATGCGCGGACCCATTCCTTCAACCCCTCCCTGTGGACCGCGACCCTGGCGCTTTGGCTGGCGGCGGCCTTGACCGTCGGCCCGGTCACGCGCGAGTGAGGCGCGTCATGCAGGTTCTTTTCATCCAGTCGTTCAGGTGATGCCATGTCGAATACGCTGCTGTCCTTGCTGAATGTGCACCTTCCCCTCATCCAGGCGCCCATGGCCGGTGTCTCGACACCGCAGTTGGCGGCGGCGGTGTCCAATGCCGGCGGGCTGGGCTCCCTGGGAATCGGCGCCTCCAGTGTCGAGCAGGCGCGCCAGGCGATCCGCGAGACGGCGGCGCTCACGGACAAGCCGTTCAACGTCAATGTGTTCTGTCACCAGCCCGCGTTGCCCGACCCGGCCAGGGACACGGGCTGGCTGCAGGTCATGGGCCCGCTGTTTCGTGAGTTTGGCGCCGAGCCACCCACGGCGCTGCGCGAGATCTATCGCTCGTTCCTGGACGATGCGCCGATGTTGCAGATGCTGCTGGAGGAGAAGCCGGCCGTGGTCAGCTTTCATTTCGGGCTGCCGCCCCAGGCCACTATCGCGGCATTGAAGGGCATCGGCGCGACGCTGCTCTGCTCGGTGACCAGCCTGGCCGAAGCGAGGCTGGCCGAGCAGGCGGGCGTCGATGCGCTGGTGGCACAAGGTTACGAGGCCGGCGGTCATCGCGGCCTCTTCGACCCCGGCGAGGATACGAAGATGGGCACCCTGGCGCTGACGAGGCTGCTGGTGGCCCGCAGCACGCTGCCGGTGATCGCCGCTGGCGGGATCATGGACGGGGCCGGTATCCGTGCCGCATTGACCTTGGGCGCGTCGGCCGTCCAATTGGGCACGGCCTTCATTCTTTGCCCGGAGTCGTCGGCCAATGCGGCCTACCGTGCTGCCTTGAAGGGCAGCGCGGCCGAGCGTACCGAAGTCACCCACGTGATTTCCGGGCGGCCGGCCAGGGGACTGGTCAACCGCAATTTCACCCTGTTGGAAGGACGGGAGGTGGCGGTGGCCGCCTATCCCTATGCCTATGATGCGAACAAGCAACTGAACGCCGCCGCCACCGCGAAAGGCTGTCACGACTTCGCGGCGCAATGGGCGGGGCAGGCGGCACCGCTGGCCCGGGAGCTGCCCGCTGCCGCGCTGGTCCAGGTGCTCATGGCCGAACTGGCGGCGCTCCAGCCCTGAAGCACGGCTGGGGGCTTTTGCAACGGCGCCGCGAACACCGGCGGTGTGGTACGCGATGGCCTATCAGCGGCCGTGTCAGTCGTCGCCGAGCCGCTCCACGGCCAGGTCGGCGAGAGCACGCAGTCGGTCCATCTGGCGCATGTCCCGGTGGTAGCCCATCCAGATATCGCGGGTGGGCGGCTCTTCGTCGACATCCAGGCGCCTGAGCAACGGCGACTGGTCGCCGAGCGCCCGCGGCAGCACCGCCAGGCCCAGCCCCATGGCGCACATCCGTGCCTGCACGGTGCGGCTGCTGCTGGTGAAGACGGTTTTCGCCCTGGGATAGCGGCTCTGTAGCCAGAGCACGTCGGGATAATGCGCCTGCGCGGTGTTCATCAGGATCAGGCCGGGCTGCTCGCCCTGCGCGGCAGTGGGAGCGGGCAGGTGGGCGCTGTAGAGCCCGTAGCGCAGGGTCGTCAGGCGCCGTTGCACGATGTCGGGTTCGGTGAATGGCACGATCCGAAAGGCCAGGTCGGCGTCCCGCCGGGCCAGGTCGAACAGGCGGTGGCCGGCGATCACTTCGGCGACGATCAACGGGTAGCGCTGTTGCAGCTCGGCCAGGACCGGCGCCAGGACATAGCCGGCGAACCAGTCCGCGCAGGAGATCCGCAGCAGGCCTTCGGGCTGGTCGCTGTCGCCGGCGATGCGTCGCTCGATGGCCAGGGCGCTGCGCTCCATCTCTTCGGCCAGGTGCAGGATGCTCTCACCGGCGGCGGTCAGCACCAGCCCCTGGCCGGTACGGCGGAAGAACACCTGGCCGTTGGCCTGCTCCAGCACCTGCAGGCGCCGGCCGACGGTCGGGTGGCTGACGCCCAGTTGCCGGGCGGCCGCGCCCAGCGAGCCGCTGCGGGCAATCGCCAGAAAAACGCGCAAGTCGTTCCAGTCCACGGCGCACCTCGTACAAAAATGAACGGCGAAGATGCAGCAATGGCAGTCCCGTCGCAACCCCGCGCTTCGCACAATAGGCCCAGGCACCTAATCGAGAGCACTGCGATGAACATTGGCTTTATTGGCGTGGGCAGCATGGGGCGGGCGATCATCCCGCGGCTGGTTCGGGCGGGGCATCGGGTGGCGGCCTGGAACCGCAGCCCCCAGGCCCTGGAGGGGCTGGAAGGGGTGGTGGAATTGGCTTCGCCAGCGGCGGCGTTCCAGGTGGACGTGGTGATCAGCCTGCTGGCGGATGACCGGGCGGTGGAGGACGTGCTGCTGGCCGCCGGGGTATTGGAGGCGGCCGATGGACGCTGCACGCATGTGCTGATGTCGACCCTGTCGCCTCGGCTCGTGGAGCGCTTGCAGGCCCGCCATGCCGAGTTGGGCCTGGCGCTGGTGGCCGCGCCGGTGTTCGGCGTGCCGGCCGTGGCGGCCAGGGGGGAGTTGAACATCCTGGCGGCAGGGGCCGAGGCGGCGATCGCACGGGTACAGCCGCTGTTCGATGTGCTCGGGAAGAAAACCTGGAGGCTCGGCGAACAGCCGGTGCAGGCCTGTATCGCGAAAATCGCCGGCAACCTGATGATCACCCAGGCCATCGAGTCCCTGGCCGAAGCCAGCGCGTTGGCCCGTTGCCATGGGCTGGAGGCCGCTGCCTTCATCGAACTCATGACCCAGACGCTGTTTGCCTGCCCCAGCTATCAACGCTACGGGCAGAACATCGTCCACGAGCAGTACGAGCCGGGTTTCAAGCTGGCCCTGGGCCTCAAGGATGTCAATCTGGCGTTGGCGGCCGCTGCCGACCAGGGCCTGTCGTTGCCGGCGGCGAGCGTCGTGCGTTCGAGGATGTCGGCGGCCATGGCCGGGGGGCTGGGCGATCGGGACTGGTCAGCCTTCGCCAGTGTGCCCCTGCAACCCGGCGCCGCCGATCCGCGCCGGGCCCCCTGGTACAGCGCCGCGCCCACCACTTCACGGCGTGGGCATTTCTGGGTCACCGGGCCGCGGGTGGCCCAGGCGGGCAGGCACTTCCAGAAGGGCCCGATGTTCGTTGCCTGGGAAGCACCCGAGCACATCACCCAGCCATACCCGGTGGTGCTGGTGCACGGCGGCACATTGCAGGGCACCGAATGGCTCGATACCCCCGATGGGCGCCCGGGCTGGGCCCAGCGTTTCGTCGAGGCCGGCCATGTGGTGTTCTGCGTCGACCGGCCGGGCCATGGGCGCTCGCCCTATCATTCGCAGATCATGGGGCCGATGGGCCCGGCGTTTTCCTACGAGCGGGCCCGGGAGGTGTACTTTCCCGAGGGCGGGCAGGAAACCCAGTGGCCGTTCGCGGCCGATGACGAAGCCGCCTTCGATGCCTTCATCGCCGCCTACGGCCCCATGCCGGCGGACCTGGCGGCGTCACAGACCCTCGACGCGGATCGCCTGGCGCAATTGCTGGACCGCATCGGCAAGGCCATCATCGTCACCCATTCCGCCTCGGGCCCTGATGGCTGGTTGCTGGCGGATCGACGGCCGGAACGGGTGGCGGCCATCGTCACGGTCGAGCCGATGGGCCCGGTGTTCGGCGAAACGCCAGGTATCGGCGCCCTGGACTGGGGGCTGACCGCGGCGCCGATCACCTTCGACCCGCCCCGGGCGACGGCTGACGAGGTGCGTGCAGCCGACCCGGCGACGTTGCGGGTCCCGGCATTCGAGGGGCTGCCGGTGGCGCTGCTGACTGGCGAAACGTCGGTGTTCGCCTCTTTCGCCAGCAGCATCGTGCCGTTCCTGCGTACCGCCGGCGCGCGGGTCGATCACCTGGATCTGCCCGCACTGGGCATCCATGGCAACGGCCACGGCCTGATCTACGAGCGCAATTGCGACGACATTTTCAAGGTAGTGTCGCGATGGCTCGACGAGGTTCTGGTGGGCGGGAGAACGGGGCAGGTGCGTTAGAATGCCGCACTCGGGACTAGCTCTTGCTTTAGTTGTACGATAACGTACCTCAAAGCCGAGCCAATAAATCCCCAATAAGTGCTACCGGAGCGTGTGTTTGTGAAAGTCCGCCGTATCGAGATCATCCGCCTGAGTATTCCCTTCAGCGCCGGGACGGTCGAACGCCAGTCCCGGGGCCAGGCCAAGGATGACGATGCCTTCAATGCCGCCTCGCCCCGCCATCGGCGCATGGAATGCCTGGCGATCAAGGTCACCACCGACGATGGCCGGGTAGGCTGGGGCGAAGCCTTCGGCCACGGCTCGAACCCTGCCACTTTCAAGGCGCTGACCGATGTGGTCGCCCCGCAGTTCATCGGCAGTGCGGTGGCCGACCACCGGGCGCAGATGGAGAAGGCCCGCCGCGCCCTGCATGGTTTCGGCAGCACCGGCCCGATCTTCTACGCCCTCTCGGGTATCGATATCGCCCTCTGGGACCTGGCCGCCCAGGCCGCTGGAAAGCCGCTCTACGACTACCTGGGCGGCACGCCCCGCGAGCTGGAGCTGTACGCCAGCCTGGTCAGCTACGGGGGCGACCCTGAGGAAGTCTTTCGCCAGGTCCGTCGCGCCCGCGACCTGGGCTTTCGCAAGATCAAGCTGCACGAGACCACCTACGCCTCCATCGCGGCCGCCCGTGAGGCGCTGCCGGCTGCGGAGGGCGAGCTGATGGTCGACGTCAATTGCCCGTGGACGGTGGAGGAGGCCGGGGCCATGGCTGACCGCCTGCGCGAGCTGGATCTGACCTGGCTGGAAGAGCCGGTGTGGCCGCCCGATGATGCCCGTGGCCTGGCGACCGTGCGCGCCAGGGGCGTGCCGCTGTCGGCGGGCGAGAACGCCGCCGGCGTCAACGGCGTGCGCGCCTTGCTCGACCAGGATGCGATCGATGTGGTGCAGCCGAGTGTCGCCAAGATCGGTGGCATCGGCGCCATGCTCGAGGTCTTCGAGCTGGCCCAGCAATACGGCGTGAAAGCCGTGCCGCATTGTTTCTACTACGGGCCCGGACTGCTGGCGGTGGCCCACCTGTGCACGCTGCTGCCGGAAGAGGTGGCGGTGGAAGTGCCCTTCATCGAGTTCGAACGCCTGTTGTTCCCTGCCTTGGCGTTCCAACCGCGTCTGCGCCTGGGCACCACCCCGGGCTTGGGCTTCAAACCTGACCTCGAAGTACTGGAAACCTACTGCATCGATAGGGCCGTCATCGACTGAGCCACCGCATCACCTGTCCGAATAACTATAAAAGGCACTACAACCATGATGGGCAATTACCGCTGGAAGATCGCCGGGCTGCTGTTTTTCGCCGGCATCCTCAACTACCTGGACCGAGCCGCGCTGTCGGTGGTCGCGCCACTGCTCAAGACCGAGTTGCACATTGACGACGCCCAGATGGGCTTCATCTTCAGCAGTTTCTTCATCGGCTACTGTGCCTTCTGCTTCATCGGCGGCTGGGCGGCTGACCGGTTCGGGCCCAAGCGGGTTTTTGCGCTGGCGGCCGGCACCTGGTCGGCGTTCTGTGGCGCCACTGCGCTGATCACCGGCTACTTCCAGTTGCTGGTGTTCCGGGTGCTGTTCGGCATGGGCGAGGGGCCGATGGGCACCACGACCAACAAGGCGATTTCCAACTGGTTCCCACGGGAAGAGGCGGGACGCGCGCTGGGCCTGACCAACTGCGGCCAGCCGCTGGGGGCGGCGCTGGCTGGTCCGATTGTCGGGATCGTGGCGCTGAACTTCGGCTGGCGCATTTCGTTCGTGGTGATTGCCCTGCTGGGCATGGTCTGGCTGGCGGCCTGGCTGATGTTCTTCAAGGACACGCCGGACCAGCATCCGAAGGTGTCAGCAGCCGAGCGCGAGCTGATTCGCAGCAGCCGCGCCACTTCCGCCGTCGAAGGTGTGCAGGAGCAGCGCAGCCTGGTCTCGTGCATCTTCTCGGCACCGGTACTGGCGGTGGCCACCGCGTTTTTCTGCTTCAACTATGTGCTGTACTTTTTCCTGACCTGGCTGCCCAGCTACCTGATGGACTATCAGCACCTGGACATCAAGAGCATGAGTATCGTCAGCGTCATTCCCTGGCTGGGGGCGGCCGTGGGCTTCCTCGGGGGCGGCGTGTTGACCGATGTGTTGAGCAAGAAACTGGGCAGCGTCATTCGGGCCCGCAAGATCATGCTGGTGGTCGGGCTGGGGGTGGCGGCCACCTGCGTGCTGCTGACCACGCGGGTGACCTCGCTGCACATGGCGGTGGCCTGCATCACCGTGTCCAGTGTGTTCCTGTTCGTCACCCCGCAGATCTGCTGGGCGCTGATCCAGGACATCGTGCCGAGCAATCGTGTGGGGGGTACCGGTGGCTTCGTGCACCTGCTGGCGAATATCGCGGGCATCATCGCGCCGTCGCTGACCGGGCTGCTGGTGCAGTACGGCGGGGGGTACAGCGGGGCGTTCGGTGTCGCGGCGGTGGTCTGTGCGGTCGGTGGGCTGGTGGTTGTGGTTGCCGTGAAGGGGCGTGACGCCGGGGGTGGGCAACTGGCTGCGCAGCACTGATTTGAATACGCCTGGGCGGCCGGAGAGTCGCCCGGGGCACGCATGCGTGGGTCGGGCAGTGATCACTGTTCGGCCTGGCGTATCCGGTGGGGCGTCACAAGCGCCTTGTCGGCCTCCCACGATAGATGACTGGCTGATTGCAGTGACGGTGCACCACGAGTGCGCCGTTTTTTTCCGGGCCGGTTGCTGCGCCAACAGCCTACGTACCCGCACCGAAGCACGTTATGCTTGTGCGCCGCTGCGATCGTCGCCGGCTCATTTCACCCCCAAGGAGATGTCGTTGAAGGATTACAAGTGGATTACCTACTTCATGGTTGGCTCGTTGGCTGTGGGTGTGGCCGTGACCGTGGGGGTGCTGGTGGCCTATGGCATGAACCTGGGAGCGATTTCTTCGTCAGCGGCCGACTGGGGCAATTTCGGTTCGGTGTTATCCGGTGCATTCACCTTGCTGGGCTCGGTGACAACGTTCGGCACCCTGGTTTTTCTGCTGATCCAGCAGCGCAGGAACGAAGAGAGCCAGCGGGCGCAGGAGACTCAACGGCAGGAGGCTCAGGACAAGCATGACAAGGTGATTTCCCGGCAGCTTGAGGCGCAGACCTTCGAGCAGTACCTCAAGCACCGCGAGGTGTTTTTCGACCGGTTGGAAAGCCTCGAAGCCACCTTCAACCACACCGTGCGCTTCACCAACAAGGATGCCTTGTACCAGTGGATCTTCCCTCGGAACTGCCCCACACATTGCAGCTATGACGTCGATCTGTCGTCGGAACAGGGGCAGGCAGCCGGATTGGGCCAGTTGCACGACAATCTGCTTGAACTCAGGGACTTGTTGCGTGCCAGGCCTTTGCAGGATGGGCAGGGGTTCTCAATCATCGACATGATGTGGCGGATTCGCCAGCAACTGCACGTTGCTTATCTTCCCGATGCGGTGGATGGGGACATTTCGCTGAGGGGCGTGAATCTCGGCATCAATCTCTATGCGTTGAGGGAGTCGCTGGAGGTCATCTTGCTGACGGTGAACTCGATCCTGTTCTACTCGGGGAACAAGGAGGTGGAGCCCTTCTACGGGATTCTCAATGACCTGGTCCTGCGGCGCGCGATGGTTGCTGAAACGCTGGGGGTTCGTTTTTCGGAGAACTCCTACCTCGTGCGGAAAACCGCGCCGGGCCTTGTCGAACTGGAGCAGTTCTATGGTGAATTCCTGCAACTGCCGCGCGCTTTACGCAGTGCTGCGTTTGAAAAGATCTGCCGCCCACTGGACAAGTTGTTTAGCTCGAAGCATGAGGTTGGCAAACTGAGTGAATATGCTTTCTTTAACTCGATGTTCAATGATACTCGCTCCTCAATCAATGAACTTTTCTCGGAGTTGGAGGGGCAGGAAGAGCAACAGCAGTTGTTGAGAAATGGCTTTCAGTCTCTAAACAAAGCCTGGCATGTTTCCTATAGAGCTCGTGAAGTGGAAAAACAGGTTTGATACTCCACTGAAATATCAATCTGATAATGCGGTTTAGTCACTTTTAGGTGCAGCCGATTACATGAACTTCAGTTCAACCCCCAGGTAGTGCTGTCATCCCCATTCTCATCGTGATTGTGCCGGCCACCATCAGGTTCGGCTGGGTATAGACAGCGTCCCTAAGATAGATGACTGGCTTAGTGACGGCGCAGCACGAGTGCGCCGTTTTTTGTCGGGGGATGGTGTGTATATCCGGTGGCGCGTTTTGATGATGTATGGGTTTCGCCCTTACGGCGAGTCACTTTTTTTCAGGCGCGAAAAAAAGTAACCAAAAAACGCTTGCCCCTCCATTGGCCCTCGCTGCGCGAGGGTTCCTTCGCTCCGGTTCTGTTTCGAGAGCACGCCGTGACGGGCCATCCATGGCCCAACACGGCTCGCCCGGCATCCCTGCCGGGCGACTCTCGAAACAGAACCTCCACTCAGCCGGCTGGGAACGGGGCGGGTAGATCAAAAGCAAGATCACAAGCAAGAGCTTCGCGGTGGTGTGGCGGTGCGGCGTTCCGACAAGCCCTGCTCCTAGGGACGTGTGTCGTATGCAGCTTCTGTGTGCGACGCAGACCTGTAGGAGCAGGGCTTGCCCGCGAAGAGGCCCCCGGCTTCACCAGAAGACTTGCGGATACCCGAGCATGCCCGGCCTACCACATGAACTTCAGCTCGACCCCCAGGTAGTTGCTGTCATCCCCACCGGCATCGCGCAGTGCCTGGCCGACTTCGTAATGCACTGCCTCGATGGCCCCACTCAGATTGCGGTTGAACGCGTAGTCCAGCCGTAGCTGGTCGTAGTAACCGGTCCAGCGTCCACCCTGTCTGGCGGTGCCGGCCACCGGCAGGTTGGGCTGGGTGTAGACGGCATCCTCGGTGGTCTGGCGCCACAGCAGGCCGACCGCCGCCTGGACCGACAGGTCGGTGACCGGCTTGACGGTGATCGACGGCTTGACGTGGATCAGGTTGCTGTAGCCGGTGTAGCCCGCCAGGGAGAAGTAGTAGCCGTTGGGGAACAGCGGGTTGAAGGTGTTCAGCGTGCCGTCGCCGGGGTGCCGGTCACCCGAGGCCGCATCCAGTTGCAGGCCCAGGCGCGGCTTCCATGGGGTCGATTGCCAGGTGTAGCCCAGGCGGCTGCCGCCACCCCAGGCACGAATGTCCTTGGAGCCGACCGAGCCGCTCTGGACCATCGCTTCCACGTCCCAGTCGTAGGGGCCGGACGATCCGCCCAGGCGCAGGTCGAAGAGGTTGCGGTGTTCGTCGCCCTGGGCGTCGAGGTAGCGCGCGTCGCGTTCTTCATAAAGGCCGTAGTAGGCGGACAGCTCGTTCTTGCCGCCGATCAGCCGTTCGACCCGCAGCATGTGGAACGCCACGTCCGCGTTGGACTTGTCGTCGAAGTGGCGGCCGTCCAGGTACTGCACCGGGTGGCTGGCCAGGCCGATGAAGCGCCAGTTCTCGGTTTCCCAGTCGCCCCACAGCGCATCGAACGACTGGCGCACGTTCGGGCCGTCGCGCGAGGAAATGAAACGCTGCAGGTCGAAGGCGAAATCCTGGCGGCCGACCCGCGCCTTGAAGGTGTGGTCGGCCGTCTGGTCGACGTACTCGGCAAACGCCAGGCGCAGGTCGAGGTGGTTCTGGTCGGCGCCGCCGATGGCGTCCTTGCCGAAGGCACGGGCGTCTTCCAGTTGGGTGAACACGCGCCAGTGTTCGTTCAGGTGCAGATCCGCATGCGCCTGCAGGCGCTGGATCAGCCAGGAGTCGCGCGAGCGCCCGCCAATGCCGAAACCGGCGGCATCGTTGAGTTCGAAACGCTCGCGCAGGGTGGCGCCGAACGACAGGTAACTGTCCGGATTGTCCGCGGACAAGGGGATGTACTTGAGATCGTCCAGCGGCGCGGTCTTGAGGGCCGGGTTCTGCAGCACCGACCAGTCTTCCTGCCAGCGGTTGGTTTTCAGCACGGGGCGTTCGGCGGGTTCGGCGGCATGGCCGCTGGAAACTCCCAGCGGCCACAGCACGGCCAGAGCCCAGGCATAACGACTATGCGAAGGGCGTCGGCTCATGGTTCACCTCTCTTCAATCACTTGGCCGCGACGGGCTGGTGGATCTCGGCGACGTAGCCGCCCGGGAACTCGACGATGGCCGACTGGCGGCCCGGCTCGGCCTTGGGTTCGACCACCAGATGGGCGCCCGAGCTTTCGGCCTTGGCCAGGGTCGCGGCCAGGTCGTTCACCTCGTAACCGGTGGTTTCCCGACCGTACGGGTAGGGCAGGTGGCCGTCGGTGACGAATACCACCATCTTGCCGAAGTCGGACTCCAGCCTGACCCGGCGGATCGGCTTGCCCGGCTCGCCGACCACGGCGCCGTCCAGGCGTTTTTCATCGGCCACGACCTTGCCGTGGGAGAACCCGACGAAGCCCTTGATGAAGGCGTCGGCGCGCTGCTCGGAGAGGTACACGCGGTTCTCCGGCACGGTCTGGAACGGGGCGTAATCCGGGGTCTTGGTGTGCCAGTAGAGCTGCATGTTCACGCCGCCCGGCCATTGCACCACGGCATCGCGGCCGATCGGATCGGGGAAGTCGTGGACGATGACGTCGGCGCCATGCTTCTTGGCTTCGGCCAGGGCGACATCGAGGTCCTTGACCAGGTAGCCGTTACGTTCGGCGCCGAACGGGTACGGCACCGGCGTGGTGAAACCGAACAGCGACACGGTGCCGACCGGCGTCTGCAGCAACTGCGAGGTGGTGCTGCTCGGCACCGGCAGCACGTTGACCACCACCTGCGGGGTGCTCTTGCCGCCGAAGGTGGCGAGGAAGCTCTTGACGAAGGCATCGACGTCGCCCGGGGCGACATACACGTGGCTGGTGTCGTATTGCGGCGCGACGGCCACGCTGGCGGAGGTGGCGGCGTGGGCCGGGAGCGAGGCGGTGAGGCCCAGCGCCAGGGCCAGGGAGAGCGGCTTGAATGAATGTTTCATTGAATACCCTTTCAATTGGAGGTGAACAGTAAGGGCGCCCTCGTCGGGTAGCGGGCGCCACGACGTTTCGGATGGCTTGAGAGTCAGGGCTATCGGGTTGCGGTAGTTCGGGACGGGGACGGAGCGCGCAGCGCTCCGTCCGTCGAGGGGGATCGCTTATTTGGCGGCCAGCCACGGCGCCAGCCAGCGGGTCACCTTGGGCATGATCAGGTAGGTGACCAGGCCGACGATGCAGGCGGTGATGATCAGGTTGCTGGGCACGATCCCGCCCAGCACGGGATTGGCCTGGAACACCGGGCCCCACAGCTGCGGAATGAGCATGGACAGCGGCGCGATCACCCCGTAGCTGAGCAGCGCCTGTTTCCACTTGGGCGGCTGTTTGGAATCGGCGTGGTTGGGGGTGAACCAGAACTCGGCCTGGGTCTCGATTTCCGGGCGGTCTTCCTCTTCCAGCAGCGGCGCGACTTCGCGGATCAGTTGCTCGCGCAGTTGCGAGTTGATCCAGGCCTGCAGGCGTGCGGCGTCGATGAAGCGGACGATGGTGGTGAAGGTGTTGTCGGCTTCGCCGGGGCGGATGACGTTGACGCCCAGGTGGCCGTCCTGGGACATGGCCGCGCGGACCGAGGTCTTGAGCCAGGCCTCGTACTCGGTGAGGTACTGCGCACGCACGCGGTGCCGGACCACGAGTGTCACGATGTCATGGGGGGCGGTCTGGGTCGGCATCAGGCAATCTCGCACAGGGAAAACATGAGCGCAGGATAGAGAGTGAGAACTATCCGTGATTGGACTCCTGTGCTGTTTTCCCCGATCCGGCGGTCACTCGCTCAGCGTCGGCACGAACAGCCCGGTCTTGACGTTGCTCATCGCCACCAGCGTCTTGAAGCGCTTGACGTTGTTGCTCTCGAAGAACAGCTGCCGGGTCAGTTGGGTGTACTGCTCCATGTCCCGCACCAGCATGATCAGCACGAAGTCGCACTCGCCGGCGACGTAGTAGCACTGCTGCACCTGCGGGCAGGCGAGGAAGGTCTTCTTCATGTCGTCGAGCAGGTCCAGACGCTCGTTCTCCACCTCCACCTCGGTAATGACCGTGAGTGGGTAACCCAGCGCCCGTGCATCGACCTGGGCCACCGTGCCCTGGATCACCCCCTGTGCGCAGAGTTTCTTCAGGCGCCGGTTGACGGCGGCGCTGGACAGGTTGACCTGGGCGCCGAGGTCCAGTTGCGAGGTGTCGGCATCGCGTTGCACCGCATCGAGCAGGGCCAGGTCGAAGTGATCGAGGTCCATGGGGAGCGCTCCGTAGGCAAACGGCGAGTGGTGCCGTGGTGGCGCAATAAAATTGCATTCATCACCTGAAAATCAAGCTTTTCGTACGCCGGCAACGAATAAGATTCTCCCATGATCGATAACAGGGGGCGGCGCACCGACGCGCGCGGCCCCGGAGGATATGGTGGATGAAGGCGAGTACAACCCTGCAACTCGATGGCCGGCGGCTGCTGCGGCAGATCCGGGAACTGGGCCAGGTCGGCGTCGATGCCGAGCAGGGCGGGCGCACCCGGATCGCCCTGACCGACGCGGAAAAGGCCGGCCGCGATCTGTTGGTCGGCTGGATGCGTGAGCTCGACCTGGAGGTTCAGGTCGATCGCATCGGCAATATCTTCGGCACCCTGCGTTCGGCCCAGGACAGCGGCGATCAGCGCCCGCTGATGATGGGCTCGCATATCGACACCGTGACCAACGCCGGTGCCCTGGATGGCTGCTATGGCGTGCTGGCCGGCCTGGCGGTGATCCGCGCCTTTCGCGAGGCCGGCCTGCTGCCGCAGCGCTCGATCAGCGTCGGCGCCTTCACCAATGAAGAGGGCGTGCGCTACCAGCCGGACATGCTGGGCTCGCTGGTGCATGCCGGCGGCCTGTCGGTGGAGGAAGCACTGGACAGCATCGGCACCGACGGCACGCGCCTGGGCGACGAGTTGCAGCGCATCGGTTATGCCGGTTCGCTGGAGCCGGGTGCCATCGTGCCCCATGAATACCTCGAGTTGCACATCGAGCAGGGGCCGATCCTCGAAGCCGAGAACACCCTGATCGGCGTGGTCGAGAACCTGCAGGGCATTTCCTGGCAGCAGGTCGAGGTCCGGGGCAACGCCAACCATGCCGGCACCACGCCAACCCGTCTGCGCCATGATGCCGGGTTCGTCGCCTGCTCTATCGTCGCCGAGCTGCGCAACATCGCCGTGGAGGCCGGCTCGACCCTGGCCACGGTCGGCTGCATGAAATTCGAGCCCGATGTGATCAACGTCATCCCGCGCCGGGCGACCTTCACCGTCGACCTGCGCGACCCCGACGAAGCCCGCCTGGTCCGTGCCGAACAGCGCCTGAGCCGCTGCCTCGAACAGATTGCCGAACGCGAAGGGGTCAGCATCACCACCGAGCGCCTGGTGCGGTTCGAGCCGGTGGTCTTCAACGCCGAGCTGGCCGACGAGATCGAGGCCAGCGCCAAACGCTTCGGCTTCAGCCATCGGCGCATGACTTCCGGTGCCGGCCACGATGCGCAGATGATCGCGCGCATCGCGCCGGCGGCGATGATCTTCGTCCCCAGCCGTGGCGGCATCAGCCACAACCCGCGCGAGCACACCGACGACGAACAACTGATCCAGGGCGCCCAGGTGCTGCTCGACGTCGTCCGTCGCCGCCTTGGCGCTGCCTGATTTCACCCGGTCACGCCGAGCCGCTGAACATCGCGTCCAGCGGTATCGGTCCCCCTTTGTCTCTCAACAGGAGCTCCTGATGTTGATCGCCAACCCCAAGGCCACCCGCCAGCCGTACCCCGATTCGCTCCAGTCGCTCATGAGCATCGCCAAGGCCCGGGAGAGTCGCCAGTGGCTGGCGCCCTGGAAGCGCCTGAATGCCGGCGCCACGCCGTTGTATTCGCTGCCCGACCTGGCCCGGGAACTGGGCATTGCGCACCTGTCGGTCAAGGACGAGTCGGTGCGGTCGCCGCTGGGCAGCTTCAAGGCGCTGGGGGCGCCGGTCGCCTTGCTGCGGCTGATCCTGGGCACCTTTCCCGAACGGCGCCTGGAACCGCACAAACTGCTCGACGGCCGGTACGCCGAGGCACTGGCGGACTTCACCGTGATCAGCGCCACCGACGGCAACCATGGCAAGGGCCTGGCGGCTGCGGCGCAGAGTATCGGTTGCCGCTGTGTGATCGTCCTGCATGCCCATGTCAGCATCGAGCGCGAACAGGCGATTGCCGCCTATGGCGCGACCATCGTGCGCATCGCCGGCAACTACGACGAGTCGGTGCAGGAGGCTGCGGCACTGGCGCGAGCCCATGGCTGGACCGTGGTCTCCGATACCTCCTACGAAGGTTATGAAGTGATCCCCCGCGATGTGATGCAGGGCTACGGCACCATCGCTGCGGAAATCGTCGAGGCCACCGCCGATGCGCAGGTTCCGGCGTTTACCCATGTGTTCCTGCAGGGCGGTGTCGGTGGCCTGGCCGCCGGCATCGCCAGCTACCTGTGGCAGCAGTATGGCGCGCAGCGCCCGAGCTTTGTCATGGTCGAGCCGGAGCAGGCCGACTGCCTGTACCAGAGCGCGTTGCAGGGCAAGCCGGCGAAAGCCACCGGCTCGGTGGACTCGGTGATGGCGGGCCTGGCCTGCGGGGAAACCTCGCCGCTGGCCTGGCGGTTCCTTGAGCCTTGTGTCGATTTCTTCATGACCATCGAGGACGACGAAGCGGTGGCGGCCATGGGGCGGCTGGCGGCTGGCAGTGTCGGCGACATCCCGCTGGTAGCGGGCGAGTCCGGTGTCGCCGGGTTGGCCGGGCTCGTACGCCTGGTCAAGGAGGGTGGTGCGGCGGCGGTCGGTCTCGATGCGAACTCACGGGTGCTGATCATCAACACCGAAGGCGCCACCGCTCCCGGGGTGTACGCCGAGTTGCTGGGTGAAACCGCCGACGCCGTGCTGGAGCGCCAGCACGCCTGGACGCCGCATTGCCCAGGCGCCGCCACTTGAGCAGGCTGTCGAATGATGGCGACAGCGCCCGGCGCTGCGGATGTTCATGGTGTTCCATCCAGGGCCGCTGTAACATCCGCCTTTTTCTGGAAGCCCTGACGCTATGGACGCCTTGACCGGACGGGTCATGAAGAAGCCCTGTCTGAGTATTTTCCTGCTCTCGCTGATGGTGTTCATGGGCCTGCAGTACAAGCCCGCCATTCTCAATTACACCACCCGCTTCGTCGATTTCGCCGAATACATGCTGTATCACGGCGTGACGCTGTTTCCCATTGCCGACGACTTGAAGCCTTATCCCGACTACACGATTGCCAATACGCTGCTGATGTATCTGGTGTCCCTGCCTTTCGGTCGGGTCTCGGTGTTGTCGATGGGCCTGCCTTATTGCATCACGGCCGCCCTGATACTGGTGTTCATCTACAAGTTGGGTGCATTGCACGACCGCAAGTGGGGACTGTACGGGGCACTTTTTTCATTATTCACCTGGTCGTTCCTCGACAGCGTCAACTCGCTGGCACTGGATGTCTATCCGGCGTTGTTTACGCTGATCTGCTTTTACCTGGTGTATCGCGGTGATGTGAAACAGGACCCTTCACGGCTGCCCCTGGTGTTTCTCGGGCTGGCGCTGGGCTTTGCGTTTCGCGGGCCTATCGGCCTGATCGGGCCGTCGATCGTGGTCGGCTGCTACTACCTGCTGAGCCGGCAGTGGCGTGCGCTGGGGCTGTTTTCGCTGCTGTCCGGGCTGATTTTGGTCGCCGCAGTCGCCTTGCTGTCGTGGGCCGCCTATGTGCAGGGGGGAATGGATTTCCTGCACGACGTGCTGATGATGCAGGGGCTGGATCGCCTCGCCGGCGGCCATGCGCCGCGCTATTACTTCTACTTCAGCAGCGGCCTGGTGACTTATGGCGTGACGGTGTTTTTCACGCTGTATGTCGTCGCGCGCAAGTACAAGACGTTCTTTCGCGCGCCTGGCAAGAGCGATACCGCCTTGCTGTTTTACCTGGCGGCGTGGTTCATGGCGCTGATCCTGTTTTTCACCATCCCGAACGCGAAGAAGGCCCGCTATATCCTGTCGATCACGCCAGCGATTTCCCTGTTGGCGGCGTATATCTTCGTCGACAGGAGCGGTCTGTTCGAGGGGGCGAAGAACGGCTTGCTGCGTTTTTGCCTGAGGCTGCCGTGGATTGGCCTGGGACTGGTTGCGTTTGTCTTTGCCTATAACTTCTTCGCGGTGCATCCACTCCTGCCCAACTATCCCGCCGTGCTCGGCAGTCTGGCCGTGCTGCTGGTCGCCCGTCATCTGCTTGGCAAACACTGCGCCGAACATCGGCATCGTGAACTGATCATCCTGTCGTTCGGTGTCGCCACGTTCCTGGCGCTGGATGCCTTCTTCTTCAACTCCATCACCTATCACCTGGAGTTGGCGAACGAGCCGACGCCGAAGTTTCTGCCGTACTGGTTCTGGTAAGACATTGGCAGTGCGGTCGATCGCCTGGCGGTGACGGCGGTGGGGCGCAAATAGGGAGGCAATAATCCTGATCCGCACTACATTGATTGCAGACAGACAACAGTTGAGCGCCCCCGGCAGGAGCCACCCATGACGATGATCGACTCGGAACGCTTGAAGCCCTATCTGGCGGCCAGGGACAGTGCCCGCGCAGCCTGGCGGTTGACGGTGGCCTCCCTGAGCAAGACGCAACCGCAAGCGCTGGAGGAGGGCTTCAAGGCGGTCAAGATTGCCGAGCGTGCCTACTTCCGTTGTTGCGAGGACCTGTGCGATGTGGTGCGCAGCGAGATGGACCGGGTGGAGGAGGTCGCCGCCCTGGAAGCGGGTCACAGGGATGGGGGCCAGGACGACCTCTAGCCGGCAGCCACGCGGCCCGGTGCCGGCTGGCGTTCTCCCCTGTTCGATGATTGCTCGCAGTGCCTTGCGCTCATTGGTCGTCAGGTCTTGCTGTTCGTTTTTAGATCACCAGCTCTTGTCAGTACCGCCAATACCCCGGCACCCAGACCCACTGGCCGCGACCCCAGCGGTAGTGCCCGGCAACCCAGTGGTAGCCCGGCGCCGGGGCCACCGGGACGACCTCGACGATCGGTGGCGGGCGGCGTGGATGAACCGGCTCGACGACGCAACCGGACAGGGTGGCCGCCACTAGGGCGGCGGCGAGGGTGCTCTTGAGTATTCGGGACATGGCGTGATTCCTGGGTGACGATAGGGCCGACGCCCGGTTGGCGGGCTTCTGTCGGTTAAACGCATGGGCCTGCGCAATCCGTCGCGGTCATCACTCCTTTCGGGCGATTTTCGCCTTGGCCTGCCCGTGCTGGTACAAGGCCTTGCCCAGTTCCTGGCGTTCATCCAGCGGCAGGCTGTCGGCGAAGTCCGCCAGGGTGTTGTCGATCAGCACCCGCAGCGAGTTGTCCGCTTCCCGGGCCCGGGCCAGGTCGGCCAGCAGCGCGTTGCGGTCCAGGGTCGGGGCTTCCAGCTGGCGGATCACGTCCTGGCGCGCTTCACGCCCGGCCAGGACCAGCGGCTGGCTGTTCGCCTGGTTCTGCCTGAGCAGTTGGCGCAGTTGCTTGCGCCGCGGCTCGGGCAACTGCATCAGCGCCTGACGCAAGCCATGCTGGTTGACCGCGACCTCGGCCGGCCGGGCGTTGACCAGCCAGTGATACAGGCCGCCGCCGACGCCGCCGATCAGGAACACATTGAGCAGCAATGACACGGCCAGCAGCGGCTTCAGGTACTTGGGTGGGGTCATTGCTCGGTTTCCTCGGCGTTGACGGTAAAGACGATGTCGGCATCGCCGTGGTCGAAGACACTGGGCAGCACTTCGGCGGAATGCAGGGGCAGCGGCAGGCTCAGGGAGGCCACCAGGATGCCGGCGGCGATCCCGGCCACGCCGACGCCGACGACGCCGGCCGGAGACAGCCAGCCGGCATAGCGCTGCCAGAAGGAGGGCGCGCGGTTCTGGCCGGCCAAGAGACGGATCCGGCGGATCAGGGCCGGGTCCGGTGCCGGCAGTTGGTGGCTGTCCAGCAGGTTGTCGAGCAGGCGCGCCTGATCGAGGGCGGCGAGGGCGCTGCTGTCGCGCTGTTCGAGCAATACCTCGGCGCCGGCCCGCTCGGTAGCCGGCCAGCGCCGCAGGTCTGCGCCGTAGGCCTCGGCCAGTTGGGCGAATCGTTCGGGCGTCATCGTCTTTCCCTCCCCAGTCCGGCATCGCCGAGCGTCTCGGCAAGGTGGCCGCGCAGGTTGCGCCGGGCCCGCGACAGCAGGCTCTCCAGTGCCTCGACGCTGATGTTCATCAGGGCCGCGGCTTCGATGTTCGACAGCTCCTGGTAATACTGCAGCACAATGGCTTCGCGCTGCCGTTCGGGCAACGCCGCCAACGCCGCGGCCATCTGTTCGCTGCGGGCGGCCGCTTCCAGTTGTTCGTCGGGCGCCGGCGTGCTGTCGGGCACCTCGATCGGCTCCTCATTGTCGGCCAGAGGGCGTTCCCGGCGCCGACGCAGGCGGTCGTGACAGAGGTTCAGCGCGACCCGGTGCAGCCAGGTGTCGAAGCGCGCCTCGCCGCTGCGCCAGTTCGCCGCCTGCCTCCAGATGCGCAGGAAGCTCTCCTGGGCCACATCCCGCGCCTCTTCGGCATCGCCGAGGATCCGCGCGGCGAGCGCCAGCAGACGGGGCAGCTTGCGCGACACCATCTCGTTGACGGCCGCCGGTTCGTTGTTGCCGATGCGGGCCAGCAATTCAACGTCCGGATCAGTTTCTTTCAATATGGCAAATCCCGGTCCGGTGGCTCAGCTTCGGATTGATCGGATGGCCCGGCTGCGGTGCGCGCCGCCGGGGGCTTGCATTCAGCGGATCCAGTGGCCTTCGACCCACACCCAGTTCGGCCCGCGCGGCGCCCAGTGGCCCGGTTCCCAGCGGGCGTTGTAGCGCATGCGCTGCCAGTGGCCCGGCTCCCAGACGTAGCCGCGGCCTTCCCAGCGCCAGTGCCCGCGATCCCAGGCGTAGCCGGGGCGTTCGACAGGAATGGCTTCCACGCGCATGGGCGGCGGTGCCTCGCGAATAATGATCTCGGGCTGGGCGAAGGTCGGGGTGCTGGTCAGGGCCGCGAATGCCAGGGGAATGAGCAGGGCAAGGCGAAATGTGGCCAGAGGTCGTGCAGGTCTCATGACAACTCCTTCATGCGGCGGACGAAAGTGAACGCTGCTGATGGGTTGAACGCAGGACGCCGAAAAAATCCGTCGCGGCAAAACCGAAAATTTTTCGCGGGCTTTTCCGCCGTGTCGGGAAGAAGTATTACCCAGGGTGGCCACGGCGTTGATGAAATCGTACGAGGGGTGCGACGGATTTCTCCAGGTGCCCGCGTTCAACCGGTAACCGTTGACCATCGACAGGCGCTGTGGCGTCGTCCGTGCAGCGGCTCTATCCACCGCACCCTGAGGAATACCACCATGTCTCGTCGTTTCTCGCTGCTCGTTGCCGCGGTCCTGCTGCTGAGCCTCAGCGGCTGTGTGATTCTGCCGGGGCACCGGGACCATTGCTGCTGGCGCTACTACGGCGCTGTCGCCCATTCGACGCAGGAGGCGGCGGTCTGACCGGACGTCCCGGCCCCAGGGTGCGGAGCGCCTGGGGTTGGCTTTGACATAAATAGAATTAGTTTACTGCTTGCCTTTTTGCTTTTGTTTTAACTGGAAATTCGGCGAGAACCGGCCCATCATTCGCCGCACTGTGTCTGCGCTTCAAGGCTCTGCTGAGCGCCTGTGCGAAGACCGTGAACCCCTCGCCCTTTTCAGGAACTCATCTTGTCTAACGTCTGCTCCGCCGGCCTCGATATCGGCTTCGCTTCCCTGAACTACCTACAGATCGGCATTCTCGGCATCATCCAGGGCATCACCGAACTGCTGCCGATTTCCTCCACTGCCCACATGCGTGTCGTTCCGGCGGTGCTCGGCTGGCAGGACCCGGGCTCGGCGTTCTCGGCGGCCATGCAACTGGCGGCGCTGGCGGCGGTGGTCAGCTATTTCTGGCGCGATGTGCGCGACGTGGTGGGCGGCAGTGTCACGGCGGTTCGCCAGGGCGACTTCGACAGCCAGTGGTTCAAGCTGGCGGTGGCGATCATCCTGGCGACCCTTCCGATCGGTATCGCCGGCCTGGCCCTGTCTTCCACGCTCAACGCCTGCGATTCGCCCCTGCGTGGTCTGACCGTGATCGGCGTGTCCTGCCTGGTGATGGCACTGCTGCTGGCGGTGTCGGAGTTCACCTGTCGGCACCAGCGGGTGGTCGGTGAAATGCGCCTGCGTGATGCGCTGATCGTCGGCATCGCCCAGATCGGCGCGCTGATCCCGGGCGTTTCGCGCTCCGGCTCGACCCTGACGGCGGCGCTGTTTCTCAACTTCAAGCGCGAAGAGGCGGCGCGCTTCTCGTTCCTGCTCGGCTTGCCGGCAATCGCCCTGGCCGGCTTGAAGGAGCTGTGGGTGCTGCACCACGCGCAGATTCCGGCCGAGGCCTGGGGCCACCTGCTGTTCGGCATCGTGGTCGCCAGCGTCTCGGCCTTCGTGGCGATCTGGGGCCTGATGCGTTTCCTCGAGCGTTTCTCCACCTGGCCGTTCGTGATCTACCGCGCGGCCCTCGGGATCTTCCTGATCGTCGCCGTCCAGCAGGGTTTCCTCTCCTGATTCAATGCCCCGGCGCCGCCCTGAGGCGACGCCGGGTCATTGGCCCGTTCCCAGCGCATAGCGCCGGCAATGCTCCAGATACCCCTGTGCGTGACTGTCCACCCGTTGCACCACGCGGGTCCATGACCAGGACAGGGCGTCGCGGGGTGCTTTCAAGGGGGCGCTCTCTGGCTGGGAGTTGAGCGTTTGAGCGTTGCGCTGGCGGATTGGTTTCGCCTTGGCGGTACGTTGCCGGAAGTGGCAGCACCGCTGAAAAAAAAGCCCGCATGCGGGCGGGCTCAATGGGAGGTTCATCAAAGGAGCGGGTTCACTATAAACAGGCAGGCTATCTGGCACAGTGAAAGATGTTTTACCTCAAAGCCACGTCCGGCAAGGCTTCAGAGCGGTTTTTCGATGCGGTCATAACGCGCTTTCAACTGCGTCAGGCGCTTATCGTACTGACGCTGGAGACACGCGCTGTCGCTGCCGCAGGCGTTGCGTTCCTGCAGCCAGGCCACCTGTTCATCCTGCATCGCGCCACGGTTTCCCATGGCGAACAGGCCACGCAGCAGGCGGTAGGTGGTGGCCATCTCGACGTCGAGGTCGTTCAGTTGGCGGTCGCTGCAGATGGCGATTTCAGTGGGTTGCTTGGCCCGCCCGCAGTCGAAGCTGGCGGCCTGGGCCGTGGCGATAAACAGGGGGAGGGCGGCCAATGCCCCTAAAGATTTCTTCATGCGGGTGCCTGCTGTTCGGGTGTGCCTCGGTGTTCATCAGACCGGGCCGGAGGTGATTTGCTCCCTTAGTCGCGCAGCAGGCGTGCCTGCAACCGATCGCGCACCTGCGGCCATTCCTCGTCGATGATGCTGAAACGCACGGAGTTGCGCTTGCGCCCGTCCGGCATGATCCGCTCGTTGCGCACGATGCCTTCCTGCTGGGCGCCCAGGCGCAGGATCGCCGCGCGCGAGCGGGCGTTGATTTCGTCGGTGGTGAACTGCACCCGCACGCACGCCAGGTCCTCGAAGGCATGGCGCAGCATCAGGTACTTGGCCTCGGTGTTGACGAAGCTCTTCTGCCAGCGCGTCGAGATCCAGGTGCTGCCGATTTCCAGCTTGCGGTAGTGGCGGTCGATCTTCCAGAACCGGGTGGAGCCGATGACTTCACCGGTGTCCTTGAGCACGATGGCGAAGGGCATCACCGTGCCGGCTTCGCGGCCGGCGAGGGCCGTGCCGATGTAAGCCGCGACGGTGGCCTGCGACGGCACCACGGTGAAGGGCAGGTTCCACAATTCGCCGTCTTGCGCGGCCCGTACCAGGGCGTCGGCGTCATCGGCTTGCAGCGGGCGCAGTAGCAGGCGCTGGCCTTCCAGGCTACGGGTCAGCAGGAGGTTTTTCACGGCGAGGGCTCAGGCGGTGGTTCCCTGCGCATTACAGTCAGCCCGCCACGCCTTGGCAAGGGCCATTTGCAGGGAAAACACCCGTACCAATCGCCCGGCCCTAGGCCTGGCTGATATCGACCAGTTGCGGCCGGGTGATCGCCAGGTAGTCATCGCTGGCGAGAATCATCGAGGTGTCCAGGCGCCCGGCATTGAAAGCGATCTCGGCGTAGCGCCGGGTCAGGCTCGGGTCGACGATCAGTTCGATCCGCTCGTCGAACACGAACGGCGGAATCGCGCCGATCCGGCAGCCGGTCAGGGCCATGGCGGTCTCGGCCTTCACCAGTTCGGCCTTCTTGCCCCCCAGGGCGGCACCGAGCTTTTTCATGTCGAGCCGGTGGTCGCCCGGCAGGATCGCCAGGGCATAGCGTTCGCCCTGGCCCTTGAGGGCGCAGAGCATGGCCTTGGCCCCCTGGCCCGGTTCGGTGCCACGGATTTGCGAGACCCGCATCGACTGCCCTTCGGCATCGTGCTGCATGACGCGGTAGCGGGCGCCGTGGCTGTCCAGCAGGCTGACCAGTCGATCGAAAACGGCAGGCATGGGCTTTTCCTCAGAAGGGCTTGATCAGGTCGTACGAAAGCTTGCTGATCAGAATCACCAGCAAGACCAGGAACAGCGCGCGCACGAACGGCACGCCCCGGCGCACCGCGAGCCAGGTGCCGGTCAGGGCGCCGAGGATGTTGAACAGCGCCATCGGCAGCGCCACCAGGTACAGGACGTTGCCGGTGGGGATGAAGAACACCAGCGCGGCGACGTTGGTGGCGATGTTCACCAGTTTGGCCGAGGCCGAGGCGTGCAGGAAGTCGAAGGCGAAGCAGCGGATGAAGAGGAAGATCAGGAAGCTGCCGGTACCGGGGCCGAACAGGCCGTCGTAGAAACCGATGGCGCCGCCGATCAGCACCGCCAGCAGTTTTTCCCGGGTGCCGATCCGCATCGGCTTGTGCAGGGCGCCGAAGTCCTTTTTCCAGAAGGTGTAGAGCGCCATCACCACGATCATCACCAGCACCGCCGGGCGTACCACCGACTGCGGCACCGCCGAGACGGTGGCCGCGCCGAAGAACGACATGACGAATGCCGCCCCGGCCGCCGGGATCACCAGGCTCCAGTCGATCACCACCTTGCGCACGAACGAGCGCGCCGCGAAGGTCGTGCCGCAGGCGGCCGCGACCTTGTTGGTGCCCAGCAGGGCGGCTGGTGGGGCGGAGGGCAGCACGTTGAACAGCGCGGGGATCTGGATCAGTCCGCCGCCGCCGACCGCCGCGTCGATGAGGCCGGCGGCGAAGGCGAAGCAGCAAAGGATGACGATATCAAACATGAAATCAGGCTCTGACGATAAAGGGTTGGTTCGGGTCCAGCGGTACCACGCGCGCCGGATCGTCGACCCCGAACACCCGGATCATCCAGCGGTCGCGGCCGTCGTAGCGCGGGGTGAAACCATCCCGGGCGTGCAGGGTCTGCTGGTTCTTGAAAATCAGCATGTCGCCGGGCTGCAGCAGGATGTGCCGGATGACATCGGGGTGGTTGGCGGTGGCCGAGAACAGTTGCATGGCAAAGTCGGCGTTGGCGGTGGTCGCGCTGACCGCCGCCTTGTTGTAGCGGCAATGCAGGCCGCCGGCTGGCGGCTGGTAGAGCAGCGGAACGTTTTCCAGCACGTTGCCCTCCTGGCCGAACGAGTCCGGCCGGCGAACGCTGAAGTTCGGCCGCTGCAGTTCCTGTTCGACGAAGTCCGGCAGGATGTCCAGCACGTCGCGGATGGCGACGATGCGCGTGGGCACGTCCAGTTCGCAACGCAGGCCGGTCAGGGTCAGGTACTCGGGGCAGGCCGAGAGGCCGTCGACCGGTTCGCAGGTCAGCGGCAGGTGCGGGTTGTCGACGTGCATGCCCAGGCCCAGGCGCGAGCCGAAGGAGCTGGCTTCGGTCTCGCACTCCTGCTTGGGCGAGACGTGGCGGAACACCGTGTTGTCGCTCTCCCCGGCATAGCCCACGGGGCGGGTGCCCAACGCCGCCAGCACGGACAGGATCGCACCGGCCAGCACCGGCAGCTCTTCGATGCCGGGTTCGTCGTCGTAGGGTGTGGCCGGCAACTGCGGGTCGACCGGCAGGCCGCGGACGATCAGCGCCACCGCATCCGACTGGGGGAAGTCGCGCAGCACCTGGTGTTTTTCGGTACTCAGGACGTTTTCCAGCAGACGTTGCAGCACCGGCATCCGGTCGATGCCCGAGGCGCTGTCGCGGATGGCCAGGGGCGTGAGCGCTGCCTGCAATTGTCGTTGCTCGGTGAATGATAGATGGATTTCGGGCAGGGCCTGCAGAGTGGGCGCCGGGGCATTTCGAACCAGCCAGTGCGGGCTTTGCTCGCTGATTCGGCTAGCCGAATGCCTGACAGCCTCATCCAGTTTTGACACGTCCTTTGCTCCTCTATTCCTACGTCCCTGTGGGTTAAGCGCGAAGGCTAACGGAAGGGACCTTTTTGTGTTGCAATACCACGTTGCGAAAAGTGCAACGAGGTGAGTGATGGCACTGGATCTGTTGGGTGAACTCGAAGCCTTCGCGACGGTGGCGCGCAAGCGCAGCTTCATCGCCGCGGCGCGGACTCTGGGGCGTTCGCCAAGCTCTGTGACCCGTGCCGTTCAGGCCCTCGAAGAGAGCGCCGGGGTCAAGCTGTTCAATCGTTCGGCCAATGCGGTGAGCCTGACCGAGGCCGGCGAGCGGCTGTTGCCCCACGCCTACAAAATGCTGGATCTGCAACGTGAGGCCGACGAAGACCTGGCCGGTATCAGCGGCCTGGCCAACGGCTGGATCCGCTTTTCGGCGCCGGAGTTTCTCGGTCACGGGGTCATGCCCAGGCTGATCGCCCAGTACTGCGAGCGTTATCCGCAGGTGAACATCGACGTGATCTTCACCGACGAAACCATCGACCCGGCCAGGAGCAAGCTGGACTTCTCGATCCGCGGTGCCTTTCCGCAATCCAGCGACCTGATCGGTTTTCCGCTATGGAGCTATGCCCGCTACCTGTATGCCAGCCTCGCCTACCTGGAGCGGTGCGGCACGCCCGACTCGATCGAGGCATTGGACCGTCATTCGCTGATTCTGCACACCGCCCCGCGGATTCTTAAGGAGTGGAATTTTCGCAATGAGCAGCAGGCCATCAGCTACCGAGTGCATCCGAAATTTCGCTTCAGTTCGGGCGCCGCGGTGTTTCAGGCCGCGTTGGCCGGGGTGGGGATTGCCCGCCTGGCCGACTGGCTGGCGGAGCCGGAGGTCGAGCAGGGGCGGCTGGTGCGGGTGTTTCCCGAGTATCGACTGACCTCCAGCGGCGGCGAGAACCCGCAGATGCATGCGGTGTACCCGGCCGGCAACCTGCCGCTGCGGGTGAAGATGCTACTGGAACTGATCCGGACCTTCGGCGACAACGTCACTCGGCTCTGAGCCGAGGGCGAAGCGTTCGCGCACCAGCGCGCTGAAGCGGGCCGCCGCCGGCCCCAGGGTCTGCCCGGCGCGGGTGATCAGGCCGATCTCGCGGCTGACGCCGGCGTGTTCCACCGGCAGGCGGATCAGGCCGCTGAGGCGGTCGTCCGCCGACTCCGGCAACAGGGTCATGCCCAGCCCCTGGCGCACCAATGCCAGCACCGTGGACATGTAGTTGGCCTCCAGCCCCGGGACCAGGGTCAGGCGCTGCTCGTCGAACAATTGCTCGACCCGCTCGCGCACGCTGCTGTCGCGCCCGGTGAGGATCATCGGCTGGCCGCTGAGGTCTGCCAGCCGTACCCGTTTCCTGCGCGCCAGCGGATGCTGCTCGGGCACGAACAGGCAGAGCCGGTCGACCATCACCACCTCGAAGTCCAGGCCATGACTGAGCCGCGCCCGCACGCCGAGGCCGAAATCGACCTCGTTGTCGCGCACCAGGGCATCGATGCGCTGGGCGACCACGTCGCGCAGGCGCACTTCGACGCCCGGATAGGCTTCGCGAAAGGCTCGCAGCACCGGCGGCAGGGCGCCGGAGCAGATCGACGGCAGGGCGGCGATGGTCACCACGCCGCGCTGCAGGCTGGCCAGGCCGCGGGAGCCGTTGACGATGTTGTCCAGGTCCAGCAACAGCTTCTCCATCGGCCCGCGGGCCTGCTGGCCGGCGCTGGTCAGGCTGACCTGACGCGGGCTGCGCTCGAGCAGCGCGACGCCGAGCCAGTCTTCCAACTGCTGCACTTGCACGGTCAGCGCCGACGGCGACAGGTGCAGTTCATCCGCCGCCCGGGTGAAGCTGCCGGCGCGCACGACGGTGAGGAAGGCGCGAATATGCTGGATGGAATTCTTCATTCTGTTTTTCCGAATACAAGGCGGCGAACATTCCAATTTACAAAGCTTAACCGCCTTTCAATACTCCGGGGAAAACAATAACCGCCCGCTCCCTGAAGAAGCGGCTCACTGGAGTCTTCCCATGCTTGCCACGCTGGGTGTCATCACCATTCTCTGTCTGCTTGCGGCTGTCATGAGCAAGCGCCTCTCTCCCCTGGTTGCCCTGATCGCCCTGCCGATCATTGCCGCCTTGCTCGGCGGCTTCGGTCTGCAGACCAGTGGCTTCATTATTACCGGTATCAAGAACGTCGCCCCGGTGGTCGGCATGTTCGTCTTCGCCATCCTGTTCTTCGGCGTGATGACCGATGCCGGCATGCTCGACCCGATCATCGATCGCATTCTGCGTACCGTCGGTACCCGGCCGAGCCGGATCGTCGTCGGCACCGCCCTGCTGGCGCTGCTGGTGCACCTGGACGGTTCGGGGGCGGTGACATTTCTGGTCACGGTGCCGGCGATGCTGCCGCTGTATACCCGCCTGGGCATCGACCGGCGCATCCTGGCCTGCGTCGCGGCGATGGCCGCCGGGGTCAACTTCCTGCCGTGGACCGGGCCGGTGCTGCGCTCTTCGGCGGCCTTGCACGTGCCGGTGGCGCAGTTGTTCCAGCCGCTGATCCCGGTGCAGATCGTCGGCCTGCTGTTTGTGTTCGCCAGCGCCTGGTGGCTGGGCCGGCGTGAAGAGCGTCGCCTCGGTCTGGGGGGCGGGGCGGCGGTGGACAGCGTGCCAACCCGGGTGATCAGCGCCGAAGAGGAGCGTCTGCGGCGTCCGCGGCTGTTCTGGGCCAACCTGCTGCTGACCGTGCTGGTGATGGTGGTGATGATCGCCGGCTGGGTCGACCCGGTGGTGATGTTCATGCTCGGCACCGTGGTTGCCCTGTGCCTGAACTACCCGAACGTCGACGCCCAGCGCGAGCGCATCGATGCCCACGCCAGGACCGCGCTGACCATGGCCAGCATTCTCCTGGCGGCCGGGGTGTTCACCGGCATCATGCAGGGCACCGGCATGCTCAAGGCCATGGCCGAAGTGGCGGTGGCGCAGATTCCCGCCGGGCACGGCAAGCTGATCCCGACGGTGGTCGGGCTGCTGTCGATGCCGCTGAGCCTGCTGTTCGACCCGGACTCGTTCTACTTCGGCGTGATGCCGGTGATCGCCGAGGTCGGCAAGGCCCTGGGGGTCGAACCGCTGCAGGTGGCCCAGGCCTCGCTGCTCGGGGTGCACACCACCGGGTTTCCGGTCAGCCCGCTGACCCCGGCGACCTTCCTGCTGGTGGGCCTGTGCAAGATCGAACTGGCCGACCACCAGCGTTTCACCATTCCATTCCTGTTTGCCGCCTCGGTGCTGATGACCCTGACGGCGTTGCTTCTGGGCGTCTTTTGAAATGAAGGGCTTTGCGATGAAAACCTTGCGTATCGGCTCCGGTGCCGGTTACTCCGGCGACCGTATCGAGCCGGCCGTGGAACTGGCGGCCAAGGGCGAGCTGGATTATCTGGTGTTCGAATGCCTGGCCGAGCGCACCATCGCGCTGGCCCAGCAGGCCCGCCTGAGCGACCCTGCGGCGGGCTACGATCCGTTGCTGCGCGAGCGCATGCAGCGGGTGCTGCCCTATGTGGCCGGCAATGCGCGGCGGCTGCGGATCATCACCAACATGGGCGCGGCCAACCCGCTGGCCGCGGCCCGGGAGGTGCGGCGGATCGCCGTCGAGCTGGGCCTGCCGGCGCTGAAGGTGGCGGCGGTGACCGGCGATGACGTGCTGGCGGCCCTGCAGGCCGAGCCCGAGCGGCAGTTGGACAATGGCCTGCGGCTGGCGCAACTGGGTGAGCGGCTGATTTCGGCCAATGCCTACCTGGGCGCCGAGGGCATCGTCCAGGCCCTGGCGGCGGATGCCGATGTGGTGATCACCGGCCGGGTCGCCGACCCGTCGCTGTTCCTTGCCCCGCAACTGTTCGAGTTCGGCTGGGCGGCGGACGATTGGCCGCGCCTGGGGCGCGGCACGCTGATCGGCCACCTGCTCGAATGCGCCGGGCAGATCACCGGCGGCTACTTCGCCGACCCAGGCATCAAGGACGTACCGGGCCTGGCCTACCTGGGCTTCCCGTTGGCCGAGGTCGACGAGCAGGGCGGGGCGATCATCACCAAGGTCGCCGGCAGCGGCGGGCGGGTGGATCGTGCCACCTGCGCCGAACAGCTGATCTACGAGGTGCATGACCCGGCGGCCTACCTGACCCCGGATGTCACCGCCGATTTTTCCCGGGTGAGCTTTGCCGGGCAGGGCCCGGACCGGGTGCAGGTACAGGGCGCCAGCGGGCTGCCGCGGCCGCAGTCGCTGAAGGTCTCGGTCGGTTACCTGGACGGCTGGATCGGCGAGGGGCAGATGTCCTACGGCGGCCCCGGGGCACTGGCCCGTGCCCGGCTGGCGCGGGAGGTGGTGCTGGAGCGCCTGCGGATCATCGGCGTTGAAATGGAGGAGGTGCGGGCCGAACTGATGGGTGTCGATTCGCTGCATGGCGAGCGCCTGGGCGAGCGCGCGGCGGCCGAGCCCTGGGAAGTCCGCCTGCGGGTGGCCGCCCGTTGCGCCCGGCGGGCCGATGCGGTGCGCGTCGGCAATGAAGTGGAAACCCTGTACACCAATGGCCCCTCCGGCGGCGGTGGTGCCAGCAAGGGCGTACGGCAGGTGGTGGCGGTGGCGTCGTTGCTGCTGCCGCGCGAAAGCCTGGTTGCCCGGGTTCATCTGGAGGATCTGCAATGAGTACCTTGAAGCTGCGGTCCCTGGCCCATTCGCGTACTGGCGACAAGGGCGACACCTCGAACATCTCGGTGATCGCCTATCGCGCCGAAGACTATCCGCGGCTGTGCGCGTGGCTGACCGCGGAGCGGGTCGCGGCCTGGTTCGCCGAGCTGCGTGACCCGGCCGCCGCGCCGGTGCGGCGCTACGAACTGCCCGGTGTGCAGGCGCTGAACTTCGTGCTGCCGGGCATCCTGCGCGGTGGCGTGACCCGCTCCCTGGCGCTGGATGCCCATGGCAAGAGCCTGGGTTCGGCACTGCTGGACATGCCGCTGGACGAGTAGGGTCAACGCGGCCCGAGAATCCGCTCGGCGATCATCTCGCCGATCGGCATCGCCGAGGTCGCGGCGGGCGAGGGCGCGTTGCAGACGTGGACCATGCGCGCGGTTTCGGCGAACAGGAAGTCATGCACCAGGCTGCCGTCGCGCATGACCGCCTGGGCGCGGATGCCGGCCTCGTAGGGCAGCAGGTCCTCGACCACCAGCGACGGGCAGTACTTGCGGCACAGTTCCAGATAGCCGCGCCTGCTCAGCGAGTTCTTCAACTCCTGGGTGCCGGAGCGCAGGTTCTGCCGAATGGTTTTCCAGAAGCCGGGGAAGCGGGCGTACTGCGCGACATCCCGCCAGTTGACCGAGAACTTGCGGTAGTTCTCCCGGCCCAGCCCCAGCACCGCGTTCGGGCCGACGGTGACGCTGCCGTCGATCATGCGGGTCAGGTGCACGCCGAGGAATGGCAGCTCGGGGTCGGGGATCGGGTAGATCAGGTGGTTGACGATGTCGTTCTTCGACGCCGGCAGACGGAAGTACTCGCCGCGAAACGGGATGATCTGGTGGTCGATGGGCACCCCGGCCAGGGTGGCCAGGCGGTCGGACTGCAAGCCGGCGCAGGCCACCAGCCGGCGTGCCTGCCAGACACCGTCTTCGGTGCTGACGGTGACGCTGTCGGTGTTTTCCCGGATCGCGGTGACGGTCTGCTGCAGGCGGATTTCGCCGCCGCTGCCGGTGATCACCCGGGCCATCGCTTCGCAGACCTGGCGGTAATCGACGATCCCCGTCGCATCGAGAAACAGCGCACCGAGACCGACGATGTTCGGCTCGCGGCGCCGCAGTTCCTCGGCGTCCAGGCGCTCGACCTTCAGGCCATTAAGCTGCGAGCGTTCGTACAGTGCGTTCATCCGCTGCATCTCCAGCGGGGTGGAAGCCACCAGCATCTTGCCGCAGACCTCGTAGGCAATGCCGTGCTCGCGACAGAAGTCCTTGGTGGCCTGGGCACCGCGCTTGCACAGGTCGGCCTTGAGGCTGCCCGGCGCGTAGTAGATCCCGGCATGGATGACGCCGCTGTTGTGCCCGGTCTGGTGGCGGGCGAGGCTGGCCTCCTTTTCCAGGATCACCAGGCTGGCGCCGGGTTGGCGCTTGAGCAGTTCCATGGCGGTGGCCAGACCGACGATACCGCCGCCGATGATGCAGAAGTCGTAGAGCATGGTTCGATTATCCCTGTCTTTGCGGTGTCTTGTTATCAGGTTGTCAGACTAGGCTGTGTACGAAATTGTTTGAAACGCAGGTTAGGCAAGGCAAAAACCGGCGAGGAAGCGGAGTTTACTGGAGTAAATGAGCATTCCGAGCCGGTTTTTAACGCCGCATAACCAAGTTTCAAGCGATTTCGTACATAGCCTAAGGTGCCTGAAGAATGTCATGGGCAACCTTCCCTTCGTGCTCACTCACCACTGCGCCCGACACGCCCCGGTAGGCCCTCGGCTTGCCTGCGAAAGGCCCTCAAGCCTTGCGCAAACACGGTTCGGACGCTGGCTGCGGGTCAACTCATGGCCGGCAGCTCCAGTTGCAGGCGTCGGGCTGCCGCGCGCAGGTGCGCTTCGGCACACGCCGCGGCGGCCTGACGGTCGCCATCGGCGATAGCCTGGAACAGCGCCTGGTGCTCGCGGCCGGCATCCGCCGGGCCACCCACCGAATGCACCGCCGAGTTCTCCCAGGCGGTACGGCGGGCCTCGGCCAACTGGCCACGCAGGAAATCGTGAAAGGCGACGAAGTAGTCATTCTTGCTGGCCTGGGCAATGGCCCGGTGAAAGGCCACGTCGGCATTGGCGGCGGCCGTGAAGTCGCTGCGCTTTTCGTGCATCTCCCGCAGGGCCTCCTGCATGCGCTGCAGGTCGGCGGCGTCGCGGCGCTGGGCGGCGATGGAGGCGGCCTGGGTTTCGATCCACAGGCGCATCTCGAACATCTGCGCCAGGTCGGTGTGGCGACCTTCGCTCCTGGGGAAGCGGAAGACCGTGCCGGCCGGTGTGCTGGAAATATAGGAACCGAGCCCGCGACGGGCGACCAGCACGCCGTCGGCCTTGAGCTGGGCAATGGCTTCGCGGACCACGGAACGGCTGACATTGAGTTGGTCGGCCAGTTGCTGCTCGGTGGGCAGGCGCGCCTCGGCCGCCAGGCGACCGGTGTCGATTTCGTTGCGAATGGCGGCGACGACCCGTTCGACCAGGGAATCGGGGCGTTGGAGTTCTAACATCGGTGCGGGCTCAAAAGTCAGGTTGTCAGACAATGCGCCTTGGCATTTTTCCTGTCAACACGCGGGCCCCGGTTGCGCAGCCCTCTGGTAGGAGCCAGCAAGCCGGCTCCCATGGGAGTACAGGATCAGTTCAGGCCCAGGCGTTTGGCGGCGCGGGCGGTGATTTCACTGCGCAGGCGACGCGATTCCACCACCCGCTCGCGGGCCACGTCGAGTATGGCCTGGGGCGCGGTGTCCGGGCTGCCGGCGTTGAACGGTGGCGCGGGGGCGTACTCAAGCTGCAACTGGATCAGTTGGGCCTCGTCGGCGCCGAACAGCTCGCTGGCCAGGGTCAGGGCAAAGTCGATCCCGGCGGTGATGCCGCCGCCGGTCAGCAGGTTGCCGTCGCGCACCACGCGGTCCTGCACGGGGATCGCCCCGAGGGTGGCCAACAGGTCGTGATAGGCCCAGTGGGTGGTGGCCTTGCGGCCACGCAGCAGACCGGCGGCGCCCAGCACCAGCGAGCCGGTGCAGACCGAGGTGACATAGCGTGCCTGCGCCGCCTGTTCCCCGAGGAAGCCCAGGGTTTCGAGATCTTCCATCAATGCTCCAACCCCCGCGCCACCGGGCACGCAGATCACATCCAGTGGCGGGCAATCGTCGAAGCGGGTGGTCGGGGTCAACACCAGGCCGGTGCTCGACTTCACCGGTTCCAGGTCCTTCCAGATCAGGTGCAGCCTGGCCCCTGGCAACGACGCGAGAACATCATAGGGGCCGGTCAGGTCCAGTTGCTGGACGTTGGGGAACAGCAGGAAACCGATGTGCAGGGTCATGGCGAAGCTCCTTTGAGAAGACGGGGCGGTGTCTGTAGACGGCTTCACTGTAGTTTCGTAGGATCTGGCGAATACGCCATACCACCCACGTTTTACGCCAATCGCCATGAATACGCCCCGCAGTATCGACATACTGGCTTTTCCCAACGTGCAGTTGCTCGATGTCACCGGGCCGCTGCAGGTATTCGCCTCGGCCAACGATCTGGCCCGTTCCCAGGGCCTGCCGCCTCCCTATGCGCCCCGGGTGATCGCCGCCGAGGGCGGGCCGGTGATGAGTTCGGCCGGCCTGGCCATGCTCGCCGAGCCGCTGCCCGCAGCGGGAACCCCCTGTGACAGCCTGATCATTGCCGGTGGCTGGGGCACCTATGCGGCGGCCGAGGACGTGGAACTGGTGGCGTGGGTGCGCCAGCAGGCGGCGTGTGCGCGGCGGGTCGCGTCGGTGTGCACCGGGGCGTTTCTGCTGGCGGCCAGCGGCTGGCTGGATGGCCGGCGGGTGGCGACCCACTGGACCCGCTGCGAGCAACTGGCCGAGCGTTATCCGCAGTTGCAGGTCGAGCCCAATCCGATTTTCATCAATGACGGGCCGGTCTGGACCTCGGCGGGGGTGACCGCCGGCATCGATCTGTCCCTGGCACTGGTGGAGCAGGACCTTGGCCGGCCGATGGCCCTGGAGGTCGCCCGGCACCTGGTGGTGTTTCTCAAGCGTCCGGGCGGGCAATCACAGTTCAGCGCCACGCTGTCGCTGCAAAAGAGCACCAGCCGCTTTGGCGACCTGCATGCGTGGATCGCCGAGCACCTGGCACTGGACCTGTCGATCCCGATCCTGGCCCAGCAGGCCGGGATGAGCGAGCGCAGTTTCGTCCGTCATTATCGCCAGGAAACCGGCCAGACGCCGGCCCGGGCGGTGGAGAATATCCGGGTGGAAAGTGCCCGCCGGCTGCTCAGCGATACCGCCACGCCGATCAAGCGGATTGCCGCCCGTTGCGGATTCGGCAGCGAGGAGACCCTGCGCCGCAGTTTCCTGCGGGCCGTGGGGGTCACGCCGCAGGCCTATCGCGAGCGCTTTTCGGTGCGTGCGCAACCGGCCTGATGACCGCCCCCCGCGCAGCGGGAGAACGGTCAGGGGCTTCAGGGCTTCGATTGCGGCTCGAGGGCCATGTGGATCAGGGGGAAGGGGCGCCCCTGGCCATCGGTCTGCGAGCGGCCGATATCGCGAAAGCCATAGTGCCGATAGAAACCATGGGCCGCGGGGTTCTGCTCGTTGACGTCGACGCTCAACGGGCCGCCACGCTGGCGCACGAAATCGAGCAGCCGGGTGCCGATACCCTGGCCACGCTGGTCCGGTTCGATGAACAGCATTTCGACCTTGTCACCGTCGATGCCGATAAATCCGGCCGGGCTGCGGTCGGGGTTTTCTTCGACCCAGACTTGCACCGCCGGCAAGTAAAGATCGCGTACTTGTGGATACAGGGCCTGTATATCGGCTTCTTCGAGGAAAGTGTGGGTGGCGCGCACCGAGCGTAACCACAGTTCGCTCAGGGCAAGGTTGTCGCGAGGGACTCTTTGTCGAATAGTCATGGTCATTCAATCGGGGTCGGGAGACGGGGAGTCGGCGCGTGCGCAAGAGCCGGCGACGACGGGTCGAGTTGGCGCCACCGGGCCGGACGCCGCGCGAATCAACGCCTGGGCGACACGACAACAGGGCTTGCCGGATTGAAGGAGGGCGGATTTGAACAATTTTTTCTCACCGATGCAAGTCTCGCCGAGGCTTTGCAGAGAGGGGCGTTAATTGAATCAGCCGACTAATTGTTAAAAAGTTTGCAGATTGTAAAAGTTTGTATAGCGGTACTTTGGCTGAGCGATTTATTTGTTGCGGAACTGGAATTTATTCACAATGGCGCGCTTATAATGCGCGCACTTTATATATCTACAGATTGTCACTTATGGAAAGTTCGACATTGAGCAAAGTCTTGCTTGTTGAAGACGACCTCAAGCTGGCCGCGTTGGTCGCGCAATTTTTGTCACAGCATGGTTTCGAGGTGCGCACGGTGCATCGCGGCGATGTGGCGTTGGCGGCTTTCCAGGAATGGCGGCCGCGGATCGTCGTGCTCGACCTGATGTTGCCGGGGCAGAGCGGCCTGCAGGTCTGTCGCGATATCCGCGCGATCGCCGATACGCCGATCGTGATCCTGACGGCCCGGGAGGATGACCTCGATCACATCCTCGGCCTGGAGTCGGGGGCCGACGACTATGTGGTCAAGCCGATCAAGCCGCCGGTGCTGCTGGCCCGGCTGCGTGCGCTGCTGCGGCGCCAGGTGCCGGACCCGCTGGCGCGCGGTACGCTGGAGTTCGGCCGCCTGAGCATCGACCGCAGTTGTCGTGAGGTGCGCCTGGCCGACGAGGTGATCGAACTGACCACCATGGAGTTCGAACTGCTCTGGCTGCTGGCCAATGCCGCCGGCGAGACGCTGTCGCGTGATGACATCCTCAACCGCCTGCGCGGGATCGCCTTCGACGGCCTGAACCGCAGCGTCGACGTTTATGTCAGCAAGCTGCGCAGCAAGTTGCATGACAACCCCCGCGAACCGGTGTGCATCAAGACCATCTGGGGCAAGGGCTACCTGTTCAATCCGTTTGGCTGGGAGCTGTAGATGCTGCGCCTGTTCCTGCGTCTTTACTTCCTGTTGGCCCTGGGCTTCGGCGCGGCCATCTACGCGGTCGACTACATGTTCACCGAGTTGCTCGACGGCCCGACCGAAGCGCTCAACCGCGAGTCGGTGCGTGGCCAGGCCTATGCACTGGTCAAGGACCTGCGCCCGTTGGATCGGGCAGGCCGGGAGCGGCAACTGCTGGAGTGGAAGCCGCACTATGGTTTGACCCTGAGCCTGGTGGACACCGATACGCTCGATCTCAGCCCGCGGGAGCAGGCGTTGCTGGCGTCCAACCAGCTGGTGGTGCGCGACGAGTTCACCGAGTTCATCTCGCGGATCGACGACGGTTCGCAACTGTTGATGATCAAGCTGCCGCCCGAGCCCAGCCTGACGGTGCCGTACACCATCGCGGCCTACATCCTGCTCGGGCTGATGGTGGGGATCACGCTGTTCTTCTGGGTCCGGCCGCACTGGCGTGACCTGGAGCGGCTGCGCCTGGCCGCGCAGCGCTTCGGCAACAACGATCTGGGCGCCCGGCTGCATCTGCCGCGACGGTCGAACATCTACGAGTTGGCCGAGCACTTCAACCAGATGGCGGCGCGTATCGAGGGCTTGATCGCCAATCAGCGCGAGTTGACCAATGCGGTGTCCCATGAGTTGCGCACGCCGATCGCGCGATTGTCGTTCGAGCTGGACCAGTTGCGCCAGCATGTCGATCCGCAGTTCAGCGGCGAACTGATCGGCGACATGTATGCCGACCTTGGCGAGCTGGAAGACATGGTCTCGGAACTGCTGACTTACGCCAGCCTGGAACACGGCGCGGGGGAGAGCCGGCGGCAGATCATCCAGGCCCAGAGCTGGCTCGACAGCGTGGTGGGCAGCGTGGCTCTGGAGGCGGAGGCCGCGGGTGTGCAGTTGATGATTGCGGCCTGCGAAGTCGAAACCGTTTGCATCGAGCCGCGCTTCATGGCCCGGGCGGTGATCAACCTGCTGCGCAATGCGATCCGTTATGCGCAGGGGCGGGTGCAGGTGTCGCTGACGCGCCAGGGCGACGATTACCAGGTGGTGGTCTGTGACGACGGTCCCGGGGTGCCGCCGGAGGGGCGCCTGAAGATCTTCGAACCGTTCCTGCGCCTGGATGCCAGCCGCGACCGTCGCACCGGCGGCTTCGGCCTGGGGCTGGCGCTGGTGCGGCGGGTTTCCCAATGGCATGGCGGGCAGGTCGAGGTCCGCGATTCGCAGTGGGGAGGGGCGTCGTTCCGCATGACCTGGGCCCATGCCGAGGCCGCTTCATAGCACCGCCAGACCTGGGGGCGATCGCCGCCACCTGGGCTAGAAGACCAGGTTGGGTGGCGCCTTGCTGGCGCGCTTGAAGCGATAGCCCAAGGCCGTGATGCCCAGCACCTGGCGGCTGATGGTGTCACCCAGGCCGAGCCCGCTACCGGCGACCACCGCGTGGGCATTGTCGACCGGCAGCAGGATGAACTCCGTCAGTTCCTCTTCCTCGATCCGTCCACGAATCAGCAGGAAACCCTCCTCGATGCGGATGCTCACGCCGCTCAGGGCCGTCTGCGGCTCGTCGGAGTTGATCACCTGGTAGTCCCCGACGGTCTTCAGCCAGCCCTTGGGCAGGGGCACCGGGTCGATCCGTTCCCCCAGTGGAATCAACTGCCCATGGCTGCGGGCCAGCAGGATCTGCCGGCCCTGCACCGTGGTCAGGTCCAGTTGCAGCCGGCCCAACTCGCCCAGGTCCACCGGCCAGAAGCCCAGGCGCTTCTGTTCGGCGCGCAGCCAGCCCTGTTCATCACGCAGCAGCTCGAAGCGTTCGCCGCCCAGCTCGGCGTAGAGGCGCTGGTTCTCGTCGCGAATGCGCAGCACGCCGGCATAGGTGGCGTAGAACCCCGCCAGGCGCTGCCGGTCGATGGCACTGGGCACCTGGCGGCGGCTCTCGCCGGCGGCCAGCGGCTCGTCCTCGCAAGCCTCGGTGCAGGCGGCCTGCCCGGCGCTGGCCTGGAGCATCATGCGCAGCGAACGGGTGGTCAGCGAGGCGACCAGGTCGGCGCTGGTGTCGGAGTTGGCCATGATGATCACCGCCAACTGCGGGTCCGGTAGCAGGCTGATCTGCGAGACGAAGTCGCCGCTGAAGCCGCTGTGCTGGAAGGTCCGCACCCCCGGGCTGATCATCTCGTCACCGCACGGCGCGAGGAACCAGCCCAGGCCCATCGGGCAATCGAAATCCAGGGCGTTGCCGCGGTTCTGCTGGCGGAACATCTCCCGCACCGACTGCGCCGCCATGATCCGCCGCCCCTTGTAGGTGCCCTCGGCGAAGAGCATCTGCACGTAGTGGCTCAGGTCCTGCGGGCTGGTCCACAGGCCGCCGGCGGACAGGTCGCGAATCGCGCTGTCGGGTTGGGGCGAGCCGTTGCGGTAGCCCTGGGCCCGGAAGGGCAGCAGCTCGCTGTCGCCGATGAAGCTCGACTGGGTCATGCCCAGCGGTTGCAGCAGGGTTTTCTGCAACTGGTTCTCGAAGGTTTCGCCGCTGCTGCGTTCGATGGCTGCGCCGACCAGGGCGTAGCCCAGGTTGGAATAGGCCACCTGCCGGCCCGGTGGATTGCTCAACCACAGGCCGGAAACCCGTTGCGGCAGTTGGTCGAGCGCCGACGGCGTACGCAGGTCGCGCAGGTATTCGCCGGGCAGGCCGGCCTGATGGCTGAGCAGGCGACGCAGGGTGACGGCCTGGTCCGCCTCCTGCTGGCGCTCATGAAAACGCGAGCGGACATGGAACTCCGGGAGGGTGTCCTGTAGCGGTGCGTCCAGCTTCAGCCGCTGCTGCTCGACCAGTTGCAGGGTGGCGCTGGCGGTCAGCAGCTTGGAAAGGGCATCGGCGCGAAACGCCGTGTGGTTGGTGACCCTGACACCGCCGGCCTTGTCGGCATAGCCGAAGCCACGGGCCCAGATCACCTCCTGGCCGGCGACCAGGGCGATCGACAGGCCGGGGACGTTCTGCTCGGCCATCTCCTCGGGAATCCGCTCCTGCAAATAGCGGATGATGCCGCTGTAGTCGCCCTTTTCCAGGGTGGGCGGCGGCACCGGCGGCTGGCCGTTGCACCCCGTGCTGCCCAGCAGGAAGCCGATCAGGAGGAGCGTGCAGAGCGAGCGGAACATGGAGCACCCGGCGAACTGGCGAATGGGCCACCTATCCTAGGCTCGAGTGCCTTGCCGGTCTGTGAGTGGTTTGTCGAAAAAATGTCAAAGAGTGTAATCCGCGTCGTCGGCCCTCTGCCCGGAGCCGGCAGGTGTATCCTTGATCTAGGGCATTCCCTGAGTTGCGTATCGGCGATACCCTGGCGGATTATTCGACGTGGTTCTCAATAATTCCTCGGCGATCAGTGTTTTATGTCAATTTTATGGCATCATGCCACTAATGTTTTCCCTGATGCCCAACACGTGAGCGCCGGTCTGTGTCAGTGATTCCCCTACTTGTGTGTGATGACTCCAGCATGGCGCGCAAGCAGATATTGCGCGCTCTGCCAGCGAACTGGCCGGTCTCGATCACGCAGGCCAGTGACGGACGCCAGGGGTTGGAGGCGATTCGCCAGGGGTTGGGGCAGGTGGTGCTGCTCGACCTGACCATGCCGGAAATGGACGGCTACCAGGTACTGGCGGCTATCCGTGCCGAAGGGCTCCAGGCCCAGGTCATCGTGATCTCCGGCGACGTCCAGGAAGAGGCGGTGCGCCGCGTCCGCGCCCTGGGTGCGCTGGCGTTCCTGAAAAAACCGTTCGACCAGCAGGAGTTGCAGCGCATCCTGGGCGAACTGGGCCTGCTCGATGCACCGGACGAGGCACCGCTGCGCCCGACCTCGGACGCGCAGATCAGCTTTCGCGATGCCTTCCGCGAGACGGTCAACGTCGCCATTGGCCGTGCGGCCGCGCTGATTGCCAAGGTGCTCGGGGTGTTCGTGCAGTTGCCGGTGCCGAACGTCAACATCCTCGAAGTCGGCGAGCTGCACATGGCCCTGGCGGATGCCGGCAGTTGCCAGCGGCTCACCGCCATCTGCCAGGGCTTTATCGGTGGCGGTATCGCCGGTGAGGCGCTGCTGATGTTCCATGATTCGGAAATCGCCGACATGGCCCAGTTGATGAAGCGCCAGGGTCCGGACTATTCGGACCTAGAAATGCTCCTGGACCTGTCCAGCGTGCTGATCGGCGCCTGCCTGAGCAGCATCGCCGAGCAGATCGACGTGGTGTTCTCCCAGGGCCACCCGCAGATTCTCGGGCAGCACGCGGCCATCGAGGACCTGATCCGGATCAACAGCCAGCGCTGGAAGAAGACCCTGGCGGTGGAGATCAGCTACAGCCTGGAAGGTCACGATATCCACTTCGACCTGCTGTTGCTGTTCACCGAGGACTCGATCGAGCGCCTGACCCATAAACTCGCCTACCTGATGAGCTGAGCCATGAGCGACCACATCGATCTGAACGAGTTTCACTGGTTGCTGGCGATCGTCCAGAGCATCGATGTGGGCGTGGTGGTGCTCGACCGCGACTACCGCGTGCAGGTGTGGAACACCTTCATGGAGAACCGCTCCGGGGTGCAGCCGGGCGAGGCGCACAACCGCTCGTTCTTCGAGCTGTTTCCCGAGGTCGACCGCGAGTGGTTCAGCCGCAAGGTGGAAAGTGTCGCGACCCTCGGCACGCCGGGCTTCACCATCTGGGAGCAGCGCCCCTACCTGGTACGGTTCAAGAACTACCAGCCGATCACCGGCCAGGAAGATTTCATGTACCAGAACACCACCTTGCTGGCGCTGCGCTCGACCGACAGTGCGATCCACCATATCTGCCTGGTGATCTACGACGTGACCGACGTGGCCACCAACCGCAACCAGTTGCAGGCGGTCAACGCGCAACTGCAGAAGCTCTCCAGCACCGACCGGCTGACCGGGCTGTACAACCGCGGGCATTGGGAGGAGAGCCTGAAGGTGGCCTATGCGCGCAACCAGCGCCATGGCAACCCGACCAGCCTGGTGATGTTCGATATCGACCACTTCAAGCGGGTCAACGACACCTACGGGCACCAGGCGGGCGACAAGGTGATCGAGCGGGTGGCCGAGGTGGTGCGCGAGCATGTGCGCGACAGCGACGTGGCCGGGCGTTATGGCGGCGAGGAGTTCGGTGTGGTGCTCTCGGACACCGACAAGGCCAGTGCACGGTTCTTTGCCGAGCGCCTGCGCAAGGCGATCGAGGCGCAGCAAGTGGTGCACGAGGGCGTGGCCATCCGTTTCACCATCAGCCTGGGCGTGGCCGACCTCAGCCGCCCCTCGGTGACCCACGCCGACCTGATCGCCTGGGCGGACCAGGCGTTGTATCAGTCGAAGAAGGCGGGGCGTAATTGTGTGACGGTGTACGAGTAGGGCGCGTGCCTTCCTCAAGGCGGGTATGAGGCGAGGGGCGTTACGACTCAGCCAGTATCCGGTAGTACCCCGTGTTGTCATTCACCGATTCATAACGCACCGCTGCTGTCCCTGACAGTGCGTCCGCGGGCGCTTTGCCGAGCAGCAGAGCTTTCATCGGCCTGATGATGTGGGTCTGTACGTCTGCCGGACTGTTGATGTCTGTCAGGCGCAGGCTGTAGCACCATTCGGTCTCGGAGGCCGAGTAGGTCCACTTGAACAAACGCTGTTCCTCAAGTGTGAGGCAGGGGCTGGCTACGAGTGGGAAGCCCATATGGTACTCGTCAAAGTCAATGGGTTCATGCCACCAGCCAACGTGCAGCAAGGGGCCTTGTGGATCTTTGGCATCGGTGCCATGTCCGGCCAGGCTGATCTGGACGAACAGATAGCCGCCAATTTTTTGCTTGGGCCTGATGATCAAGGGCAGTGAAGAGCCCATCTCCAGGCAGACCCAGCCATGTGCGTCATTGATGGATTTGTCGATCCATTTGCCTGCCACCCGGTAGCGTTTCGCGATTTCCGCGGTCAACAGCAGCCGACTGAACTCTTCCCGGATCAGTTTTGCCAGGTGATCGCATTCGGCGCCGACCCTGGACACGAAGTGGAAGCTGTCCCTGATCGACTTGCCAATATCGGCTGAGGTGTTCACGGTGTGGTACTCCAGATAAAGGCGGGCGAATCCGCCTCGGGAAAGGTGGGTGGCGCCACCAGCTTTGTGAAGCCGTTCATGGGGCTGTAGAAAATGACCGGATCATCGACGGTTCGGGGTGGGGTAAGGTGCCTGAAACCCCGGAAACGATTGATCCCCAGTTTTACCAGGAAAGACCTGACCTGTTTTTTCCATTTCTGCAGGCCAGGGACATCGGGGTCGCGCAGGTGCCTGAGCACCTCCAGGACATCGGCCCAGGTGCGCAGCAACAGGCGACCGTCCCAGATATCGCCTTCGGCCAGCGCATTGAGGCCGGCGCTGATTTCCGGGGCAATGAACAGGTGCCAGGCATCTTCGCGCTCGCCCGGTGTGAGGAACTCATCCCACTGGCGATGCAACTGATCGCTGCCGCTCAGGGCGGCGTTCCACTTGAATTCGATCAGCAGCAGGCGCCGTGTTCCGCCGGGCCAGTGCAGCTCGACCAGAAGGTCCGGTTCTATTGCCCGCCGTGGCCAGAAGTGCATTTCGACGTGCTGGGCGGGGCCCTCGGGAAATCCATGGGCGGTGCTCCGGCTATCCTGCTCGACCATGGCCCGCCAGAACCGGCTGGTGGTGGCAGCGGGCAGGTAATCCAGCGGCCCCATGATCAATGCGGTGATCTCGTCCTCTTCGCACACCCGGGCTTCATCAGCTTCCCGGTGACCGAGATAGCGTCTGTAAAGGTGCGACTTTCCGCGGCTGAAGGCCTGTAGCATGTCGTGGGCTTCCTGACTCTAAGTAGCATCGTGCTGGCGGCAATGGTGTGGCGGCTTGGCTACTGCATGGCGATGTCGCTGAATTTCAGCGTATGGGTTTCGCCACGTTCATCGTTGAACAGCAGGCGGATCGCCGGCGTCCTGCTCAGCTTGCTGCTGCTCTGCTGGAAGACCAGGGTGACCCGGGTGGGCACGTTGCGAATCAATTGAAATGCTTGCCAGGTGGAGCCTTCGGACTGACCGACCCGCAGGGATTCGAAACGCAGCGGTCCGCCGATCTCGTCGAACAGGCGGGTGTCGCTGCTGAAGCGGAACTGGCGGTCCACATTCAGGTTGGTCAACTCGAAGGTGCAGGTGGGCAGGCGCCCGATGTTTTCGCAGCCTTCCAGTTCGAAGCGCACGTTATCGATGACTTCCAGGCGTTTGCCCAGCAGGTTGCTGCTGTCATTTTCGACGACCTTCGATTGCACCTTGGCAAATTCGAACGAAGGCTTGGCGTATTCGGTACCGAGGATGAAGAAACCGAAAGACAGCACGCTGATCAGGCAGAACTGGAAGATGCCGCGCAGCAGTGGCCTGCGGTTGCGGATTTGCCAGGCGAGCGACAGCGAGCCGAGGTAGATGAAGGTGCTGACCAGCAGCACCACGTTCTTCCAACTGATGAAACTGAAACCGAAGACGCTCGGGTCGGGCACCACGTAGGTGATCAGGGCCCACAGGGCGGCCAGGATCACACTGAGGCCGGCGACGGCACGGGTGATCAGCGAAGCGAGTTTCTGGGTGCGGGTCAGGGGTGCAAGTGAATCTGCTGGGGGCATCAACGGTGCCAACTCCTTGTTAGCCGGGGCATTCTTACGAGGGGGAGAATCTGGAGGATGATAGCTAAGCGCTATTATCGCGTAACGGTGCGTCAGGTAAAGACCTATGAATCTCCGCGCCACGACCGTCAATGCGAATACGGTTTCGCGCCGTAGCGTTAAAGCTTTCCTGCGCGCCGTGCGCTACTTGCCTACCGGCCTCAACTCGTCGATGACGCCCATGAATGCTTCCACCAGCAGGCCGCGCTCCTGGGTGCGGGTCAGTACCAGCAGTGGGGCGCAGGCCTGGGGATCGGACAGCGGCCGGTAGGTCACGCCCTTTTTCGCCAGGGCCTGGGCACAGGCGGGCACCAGGGCCACACCCCGGCCGGCGGCGACCAGGGCGATGATCGAGGTGATCTGACGTCCGGCCGGGCCGCGTTGCAATGACACGCCGTGTCGCTGGTAGAGCTGCTCGATGGTTTCGTTGAGTCCCGACCCGTAGTCGGCCGGAAACAGAATGAGCGGGTGGGCGCCCAGTTGTTCCAGCGTCACCGTGTTCATGCTTGCCAGCGGGTTGTCGCTGGGCAGGGCGGCCACCAGCGGTTCATCGCCCAGGGACAATGACTGTACCGCGCGCTGCCCGGTGGGCAGGGCCTTGCGGCTCATGCCGATGTCCAGGCGCCCATCGACGATCTGCGACCAGTGGGCGCCGGAAGGCTCTTCCACCAGGGCCAGTTGCACCTCTGGAAAACGCTGGGCAAACACCTGGATCGCCTGGCTGAAGAGGTCCGAGAGGGCGATGGAGCTGGCGTAGCCGATGCTCAACTGGCCGGCCAGGCCCTTGGCCAGCTTGCCGGCGATCACTTCGGCCAGGTCGACCTGCTCCAGCGCGGCGCGGGCATAGGGCAGGAAATGCCGGCCCTGGGCGGTGAGGGTCACCGAGCGGCTGGTGCGGTCGAACAGGCGAAAGCCCAGCTCGGCTTCCAGCGCCGAGATCTGCCGGGTCAGCGGTGGCTGGGCCAGGTGCAGGCGTTGCGCCGCGCGGCCGAAGTGCAGCTCCTGGGCCACGGTCAGAAAGTAACGCAATCGGCGGAGGTCGAGCATCCTGATCCTTGGGTATTGATCGGTCCGAATTCGGTATTGGTCTTGGACGATGCGCCTATCTTATAAAGTCCTCACGCCAGAAAACGAGAGGCTCCATGCATTCCCGTCCGTTGTCCGCCCGTGTCGCGCTGTTTCTCTGCGGCTGCGTGGCCTTTCTCAACCTCTATGCCACCCAGAGCATCCTGTCGGTGTTGGCCGTGGATTTTCAGGTGAGCGCGCGGCAGGCCGGCTGGAGCATCACGGTGACCACCCTGGCGGTGGCGCTCACCGCGCCCTTCGTCAGCCGGCTGACCGCCCGCTTCGAGCGGCGCACGGTGATCGTCGCGGCCGCGCTGCTGTCCAGCGGGCCGGCCTGGCTGGCCGCCCATGCCGGCAGCTTTGCCGAATTGCTGGCCTGGCGGTTCGCCGAGGGCATGCTGATTCCGCTGGTGTTCGCCAGCAGCGTGGCCTACATCGGCGAGCGCTGGAGCGGTGGCAGCGTGACCGAGGTCACCAGCCTGTACGTTGCCGGGACGGTGCTGGGCGGGTTCGCCGGGCGCTTCGTCAGCGGGGTGATAAGCGAGTACATCGGTTGGCGTGAAGGCTTCGAGCTGCTGGCGGCGATCAGCCTGCTGGTGGCGGTGGCGATCCATTATCTGTTGCCGGCCCAGCCGCGGCCGGCGGTGCGCCAGGCTGTGGATGGCCTGCCGGCCCGGCGCGAGTTGCGCAGTCGGCCGCTGCTGGCGGCCTATGGCGTGGGTTTCTGCGTGCTGTTCTCCCAGGTGGCGACCTTCACCTATGCCGGCCTGTATCTGGGCCAGGCACCGTTCGAACTGGGCAGCGCGGCGTTGGGCACGCTCTACATGGTGTTCCTGCTGGCGCTGGTGGTGATCCCGCTGGCGGGGCGCCTGAGCCGATCCCGGCCGCAGTCCGAGCTGCTGCTGGGGGCGGCGCTGCTCGGGGGCGCGGGTTCGCTGCTGACCTTGTTGCCGTCGTTGTGGCTGATCGTGCTGGGCCTGGCCCTGAGCTCCACGGGTGTGTTCCTGGCGCAGGCCGCCGCCAATGCCTTCATCACGGCCACTGCCCGCCACAACAAGGCCGGCGCGGTCGGCTGGTACCTGAGCGGTTATTACCTGGGCGGCAGTGGCGGTGCCGTCGTGCCGGCGCTGATCTGGAGCCCGTGGGGCTGGCCGGGCTGCGTGGCGCTGATCATTGCCTTCCAACTGCTGTCGCTGCTGCTTGCCCTGGTCGGCTGGCGCCGACCCAGGGCTTGTCCAAGCCACGCCTGATGTTTTCAACCCTGCTGCCTGGCGTTCCCAATAATGAAAACCATGAACGAAGACGCTGTCCTCAACGAACCCCCAACCGCTGCGACCTCGGTGCGCCGCCGCTCGCTGCTGGCGGCTTGCGGCGCCCATGCAGTGCACGATGGCCTGACTGATGTGATCTATGTCCTGCTGCCGATCTGGCAAGTGCAGTTCGGCTTGAGCTACGCCCAGGTCGGTTTGCTGCGCGGCGCCTATTCCGGGGTGATGGCCGGCTTGCAGTTGCTGGCGAGCCGGGCTGCGCGGCGCTGGGGGCGCGAGCGCCTGCTGATCGGCGGGACCGCGCTGGCGGGAGTGGCCTATCTGCTGGCCGGGCAGGCCGGTGGGCTGATGGTACTGTTGCTGGCGCTGATGTTGGGCGGACTGGGCGCCAGTACCCAGCACCCCTTGGCGTCCTCGATGGTCACCGACAGCCATGAGGCCGGAGGGGGCGTGAAGGAGGCGCTGTCGCAATACAACTTCGCCGGCGACATCGGCAAGATGCTGATCCCGGCGCTGGTCGGTCTGCTGCTGACACTGATCAGCTGGCGTACCAGTGTCAGCCTGGTCGGGCTGCTGGGCTTGGCGGCTGCTGCGCTGCTGTGGTGGCTGATTCCGAGGCGGGAGCATCGCGCAGTTGCTCAGGAGAAACAGGCCAAGGCCGGTGTCGGTAGCGGCTCCGTCAGCGGGTTGCGGGCGCTGCTGGCGACCGGCGTGCTGGACAGTGCGGTGCGCATGGGGTTTCTCACTTTCCTGCCGTTCCTGCTGACCAGTAAGGGGGCCGGGACGGCGGGCATCGGCGTGGCGTTGGCGCTGCTGTTCGTCGGCGGTGCCTTCGGCAAGCTGCTCTGCGGTTACCTGGGGGCGCGCATCGGCATGGTGAGGACGGTCTGGCTGACGGAGTCGGCCACGGCACTGCTGATCATCCTGGCGGTGTACCTGCCGTTGGCGGGCCTGATGCTGATGTTGCCGCTGCTGGGGCTGGCCCTGAACGGCACCTCCTCGGTGCTGTATGGCGCGGTGCCGGATGTCTCGCCAGCGGGGCGTCGCGAGCAGGCGTTCGCCCTGTTCTACACCGGTACGATCGGCGGGGGGGCGCTGGCGCCGATGCTGTCTGGACGACTGGGCGATCTCACCGGCATACCGGTGGCGGTGATCACCCTGGCGGCGATCCTGCTGCTGACGTTGCCGCTGGTGTGGGTCGTGCAGCGGGGGCTGGAGCGTTCGGCCCTGGCGGCGGGCAGCCAGGGCTGAGCGATAGGGCTATTGCGCCGGGTTCAGTCCGTCGCGGACCTGCATCAGCGCAAAGCCCAGCAGGTTCAGGCCTTGCCAGGTGTTGGGATCGTTCACCCGCGCATCGTCCTGGGCCAGGCCGATGCCCCAGATGCTGTCGACCGGGCTGGCCTCGACGAGGATGCGTGAGCCGGTGCCGCGCAGGAAGTCGCCCAGCGCCGGGTTCTGTGAGAACTTGGCCTGGTTGGCTTTCACGACAATCCCGTAGCGATGCTGCAGCCATTTCTGATCATCGAAGCCGCGTACCTTGCGACCCAGGGCCTTGGCCGCGCCGGGTGTCGGGGCGTGCAGCACCTGGGTGCGAATGTCCTGATCATCGAACAGTGCGGCCTTCTCGGCCATCATGAAATGCTCGGCGGTGAGGTAGCGTTGCCCGTCGACGGTGAATTCGGCGTTATACCACTGGCTGAAGCAACTGGCGGTGAGGGTGTCCTTGCTGCGCTGGTGGCCCCAGAAGAACACGTACTTCAGGGTTTCGCCGGCGTTGAAGCGAGCGCGCAGGGCGTCCAGGTGAATGGAGTCGGGCAAGTGGGCCTCCTTGGCGGCAGACAGTTTGAGGGGCTGAGGTTACCACGATGGGCCGAGGTTGATTGCAGGGGCGGGTGGGTAGGGGGTCAAGTCGGGTGGGGTTTTGTTATGGTGAGCGTTTTATTCGCGAGCCCGAGATCCCGATGCCTGTCATTCGCCCCGCACGTCCTGACGATATTCCCGCCCTGGCGGCGGTCGAGCGTTCCGCCGCGTCCATTTTTCGCGAAGTCGGACTGGGCTGGGTGGCCGAGGGCGAGCCGTTGCCGGCGGATTATCTGGAGCAGTTGTGTCGTCACCGTACCTTGTGGGTGGCAACCGATGCCGACGATCAGCCGGTGGGCTTTCTGGCAGCGGAAACCATGGATCGCTCGTTCTTCATCGTCGAGCTGTCGGTGCATGCTGTGCATCAGAAACTGGGGTTGGGTACCGCTCTTATGGCCGCGGCGCTCGCCCATGCGCGGGCCGAACTGTTCGCAACGGCGAGCCTGACCACCTACCGGCATTTGCGCTGGAATGCGCCGTTCTATGCGCGGCTGGGGTTTGTCGAGGTCGAGGCGGCGAGTCTGGGCGAGGAACATGTGGCGCAGTTGCAGCATGAAGTGGGCTTAGGCCATGACGCGGGGTTGCGGTGTGCGATGGTGTTGCGGCTGAAGGGCTAGGAGCCGCAGTTTGAGCCGAGGCGGGAAGCCTGCTGCGCAAGTTGGCCGCTGGAGAACGGCGTGGTCCGAAAACAGCGGCTATTGCTGGGTGATGAAGGAGGTCGGGACATGGTTCGTCAACCAGACGCCATTGTCGGCCTGGAAGAACTTGAAGCCCTGCTGATGCATTTTCAGCGCATCGATTTCCAGTACCACAGGCTTGCCGTATCGCTGTCCGACCGCGACGGCGGTGTTCACTTCCTGGGAGAGGTGCACATGATGGCGAGAGCCCGGGATCAATCCCTTCTGTTGGATCGACTCCAGGAAGCGGGTGGCTGTGCCGTGGTACAGGACCTCGGGCGGCACTTTCTCGATGTGCTGGATGCTGACCGTTTCGGTGGAGTGCCCCTGCACGGCACGGATGCGGCGTGCGTCTTCGCAAAGAGCAAAGCGCTTTTTGTCGTTGCTGCTGACCACCGCCTGGATCAGTTCGCGGTCCAGAGTACGGCCTGACTGGGCGGCGCCAGCGATCAGGGCGTCGATATCCGCCCAGCCTTCGCTGTCCAGTTGAAGGCCGATGGACTGGGGCTCGTGTCGTAGAACGTAGCTGAGGAACTTGCTGGTTTCGGTGAGTTTTTTAGTGTTCATCCTTTCCTTTTTGATTTTTTCCTGGGTGAAGCGGCTATCTGTTTTTAAAAATTATCACATCGATTGGGACGAGCACAGCGCGTCATTCGGCCTTGATCCCAGTGCCTCTGGAGTCTCAGATGGCAACGACGCAAGCGTCAGCGCTAGTGCGCCAGGCAGTAAAGATTGATCACAGAATTTCGGATGCCAGTGGGGGGGCTTTTTCTTTAGCCTCTGATCCCTACAGGCAATCGCCTTTGCCATCTGAAGCTTGACGACACCCTCCCTGACTGACCGTTCGGATCATGGGAAGGTCATGTCTGCCACTGTTTCCCATCTGGCTCATTGAGGTTTATCCGCTGCATCTGAACCAGCAGATTAGGTAGCCAGGACGCTTGTCTCAGTGCTATCCGACAATTAAGCGGGGTAAAGGTGTCGGTCAGATTCTCACTATGGGTGCTGTGATTTTTTACTCAGGAGCGTATTGTGTATGTACGTACGTAAATACAGGGCGTCCTATGCAGTTTGAATGGGACGAAGACAAGAACCAACTGAACATTCACAAACATGGCATCGACTTCAATGATGTCACGGACATGTTCCAGCACCCCATGTTGGCCCTGCGCGATGACCGCTACGGCTATGGCGAGGAGCGCTGGATTGGCCTTGGCTGGATCAAGGCGCTGGTGGGCGTGGTCGTATACACCGAGCGACGAGGGGATGTGATTCGTATCCTGTCCGCCCGAAAAGCCACTAAACAGGAGGCTAAACGCTATGTCGAAAACTGATTGGGAGCGTCTGGCTAAACAGGAAGATCAAGACATCGACACCCATGATATGCCGGAGTTGGGTGAAGACTTCTTTCGTCGTGCCGAACTGCGCGTGCCGGTAAAGCAGGCGGTGACTATCCGTCTGGATGCTGATGTGCTCGAGTGGTTCAAGGGACAAGGTGCGGGCTATCAGACTCGGATCAACCAACTGCTGCGTCAGTACATGCAGGCCCAGCAAAGCCAAAATCATCGGTAGATACTGCTTGAGGTAGTGACAACGGTAAGCCGGGCTTCCCGTTGTCACTACCTCAGCTCTATCAGTTGTCAGTGCCGATTTATCCAGCACGGAATCCACCCACATCTGAGCCATTTCGATCAGATGCACCACGCCCATGGCGACCTTGCGGTTCGAGCCGGTCTGGTTGTCCGCGTTCTCATAGGCGGTGGCCGCTGCCGATTGCAGGATGGAGTAGACGGTCACCAGCGCGTCTTCCTGATGTCTGGATTCGGGCGGGCTATTGCGTAACGGTCCGAGATCGTAATGAGACAAGGCTCGGTCGGCGATGTGCGGGGCGACGGTTTCTGCGTGAGATGAGGCCGGGGGATTGGGGGTAATCTTGAACATGCAGCATGACTCCCTAGTTTGGCTGGAGCCGCCACTGCCCGCGACTAAACGATAAGGTGGCGGCCGTACGCAGGTTAGTCGACCGGAAACTAGGGAACCGGCGCACCCGAGGGTGCCCTGCGCACGGCCACCATATAGCTCAGGCAAAAATGCCTGTCTCAAGGATGACGCTATGCGCCTTAGTTTCGCGGGCGACTAAACCCGGTCACTGATGAGCAGTGACGAGCCGAAGCCTAGCCACGGGATCAGGCGCAAACAAGCGCTTGGGATTTTCTAGGAAATTTCACTCAGGGGAAAGGGAGTTGTCCCGCTTTGGTCGCTGGGATGCACGCACCTTCTGTTTCAAACCGTGATCTTCGGCAACTGCCATCCCCAGCTCACCGAAGCCAGGCGCAGTGCGATGCAGGCGGCTGCGGCCAGCAGTGCGGCGCTCACCGGCGGTACACCCAGGCGCCGGGCGATGATCAGCGCGGCGGCGCCGGTGAAGGCAGAGCTGGCATACAGGTCGGCCTGCAGCACCATCGGAATGCGCGCCAGCACGATATCGCGAATGACCCCGCCACCGACGCCGGTGATGGTGCCCATCAGCATCGAGACGAAGGGCGAGATGCCGAAGTTCAGTGCCTTCTGTGCACCGGCGATGGCGAACAGGGCCAGGCCTGCGGTATCCAGCAGGGTCAGCAGCGACTCCGACAGGCTGAACACCTGGGTATGAAAGACAAAGGCCAGCAGCCCCATGGCAAACGCCAGGGCCGGATAGCGCCAGTCGCGTATCGCGTTGGGGGGCGTGGCGCCGATCAGCAGGTCGCGGGTGACGCCGCCACCCAGGGCCACGATGAAGGCAATCACCATCACCCCCAGCAGATCCAGGCCCGCGCGCATGGCACTGATCGCACCTTCAACGGCGAACACGGCGGTACCGACCAGGTCCGCAAGCAGCACCACCTGTTCGACTCGGGTTTTCATGAGCGGGTCCCTCTCTGGCCTGGGCGGGATACCACAACATTAGACGGTGAGTGGAGAGCCGTGAGGTGGGGCGGGGAGGCGATTTTGCTGATCTCCGTTCTCTCCCGCGTAGCAGAGAGATCGTTGACGTCAAGATAGTGGCAAATTAATATTGTGACATCATATTAATATCATTCGTGCAGAAAACGGGCTGCCTGTCTCTTTGTAGAGAGATCAGGCGGCCCGTTTTTTGTGTGGAACGCCGAGATTTTTGACATGGACGTTCGCCAGTTCGCCTTCCTTGCGCGCCAGCCTTCTGCATCCCTGAAAAACCGTGACCATTGCCTGGGGCTGCCCAAGCGCGGGATTGCCTTCCTGCTGGCGAACGTCATGTTCTGGCAACCCCTGTGGGCCCAGGCCGACGGCATCGTGGTCAGTGCGCCGGGGACGACGCTGGGGCAGGCGGGCAATGGCGTGCCCATCGTCAACATCGCCGCACCCAATGCCAGCGGCCTGTCGCACAACCAGTTCCAGGACTACAACGTCGGCAGCAACGGCGTCATCCTCAACAACGCCACCGGCCGCACCCAGTCGACGCAACTGGGCGGGATCATTCTCGGCAACAGCAACCTCAACGGTCGCGCCGCGTCGACCATTCTCAACGAGGTCAACGGTGGTAGCCCGAGCCAACTGCGCGGCTACACCGAAGTGGCGGGTCAGTCGGCCCATGTGATCGTCGCCAACCCCTATGGCATCAGTTGCAACGGTTGCGGCTTCATCAACACGCCGCAGGCGACGCTGACCACCGGCAAACCGGTGATCGAGAACGGTGAGGTCAGCCGTTACCAAGTGGACAAGGGCAGTGTGTCTATCGAAGGCGCGGGCCTGAACGCCAACAATCTCGACCGCTTCGAGATCATCACCCGCTCGGCCAAGCTCAATGCCGAGATCCAGGCGAAGAACCTGACCCTCGTCGCCGGGGCCAACGACGTTGATGCCAAGACCCTGCAGGCGACCGCGCGCGCAGCCGATCCGGCCACTGCACCGCAACTGGCGATCGACTCCTCGGCCCTGGGCGGCATGTACGCCGGCGCGATCAAACTGGTGGGCACCGAAGCCGGTGTCGGGGTGAAGCTCGACGGCAAGATGGTCGCCAGCGGCGGTGACATTCAGCTCGATGCCAACGGCCACCTGAGCCTGGTCGATACCGCCGCGACCGGGGCGGTCAATATCAAGGCCCAGAGCCTGGAAGCCAAGGGCCCGGTCTATGCCGGCACCACCCTGGACGTGAAGACCGCCGGCGACCTGACCAGCCAGAACAACCTGGTGGCCAAGGACCGCATCACCGTGAACAGCGGCGGCCAACTGACCAACAACGGCATCATCGAAGCCGGGGTCAATGCCGATAACAGCCGCAATACTGAAGGCGACGTTGAAGTCACCGCGCAGAACTTCAGCAACACCGGCAAGAGCGTCATCGCCAGCCGCGACCTGACGGTCACCACCACCCAGACCCTGACCAACCAGGGCGGTACCCTGAGCGGCAAGCGCCAGGTCACGGTCATCGCCGGCACCCTCGACAACCAGAACCAGGGCCGGGTCCTGAGTTCGGACAGCCTGAACCTGACCGCCGACACGACGTTGAACGGGCAGGGCGGCCTGATCAACAGCGTCGGCCAACTGACCGCGACTCTCGGCCATCTGAACAACAACGGCGGTGAAGTTTCCAGCAAGGCCAGCAGCACGCTGATCCTCGGCACGATGGACAACCTCACCGGCCTGGTGATGGCTGAGAACACCCTGAACCTCACCGCCACCGGCGCGCTCAACAACCAGAACGGTGTGATCTCCGGCTGGCAGGGCCTGACCGTCACCGGCACCCGCCTGGACAACCGCAACAGCGGTACCGTCTCCAGCCGCAACGGTGATGTCGCAGTCACCCTCAGCGGTGCGCTGCTCAACAGCCAGGCCGGTGCGGTGGTCAGCCAGAAAACCCTGACCGTCAAGGCCGACAGCCTCGACAACAGCGACCTGGGCGTCCTCTCCAGCGGCGATGCCCAGAAGCTCACCATCACTGGCCTGCTCGACAACACCCTGGGCGGCGCCATCACCAGCTCGGCCGTCTTGACCCTGCAGGCGATGACCCTGAACAACGCCGGCACGATCAGCGCCGATGACGCACTGAGCTTCACCGGCACCGATCTGGACAACAGCCACGGCACCTTCACCGGCAATGCCGGGGTCACTCTCGACCTGCTCGGCACCCTGACCAATCACTACGGCAAGCTCTCCAGCGCCGGACCGCTGCGGGTGCAGCGCAGTGCACAGATCAACAACCAGCACGGCGGCATCAACAGCCAGGGCCTGCTGACCCTGCTCACCGGCAGCCTGGACAACAGCCAGCAGGGCACCATCGGCGCCACCGACACCCTGCTGATCACTGCCAGCGGCCACGTCGACAACAGCGCCGACGGCCTGATCGCCAGCCGTAACGCCGACCTGCAACTCACTGCCGACAGCCTGGGCAATGCCAAGGGCTCGCTGCAGGGCAAGGGCGCGGTTAGCCTGACCGCCACGGGCGATATCGACAACCAGAGCGGCAAGGTCATCGCCCAGGACGGTGACCTGACCGTCACCGCCGCCAACCTCGACAGCCGCGGCGGCCTGCTGTCCAGCGTCAAGGGCGCGTTCGAAAGCCACATCGTCGGCGTACTGAAAAACGGCTATGACCTGAGCGACAACAACCAGGGCGGCACGATCCAGGCGCAGCGCCTGGCCCTCAATGCCTTCGGCGGCATCGACAACAACGGTGGCCGCATCGCCGCCCAGGCCGGCGACGCGGTGCTCGATGCCCGCAACGGCAACCTCGACAACCGCAATGGCGGCCTCTACGCCTCTAACCTGGTACAGGTCAGCGGCAACGACCTGGACAACAGCGGTGACCAGGGCGGCAAGATCAGCGCCAGCGAAATCAGTTTCTCCCTGCTGGGCAAGCTGAACAACCGCCAGGGCATCATCGAAAGTGGCAGCACCCTGTCGACCACGGCGGCCAGCCTGGACAACCAGAATGGCCAGCTGCGCTCGCTGGGCCGTAGCCTCAAGACCGTCTTCGCCATCGGCGGTTTGCTCGACAACAGCAACGGCACCCTGGAAACCGCCAATACCGATATTGCGCTCGACGCCGGTAGCTTCCGCAACCAGGGCGGCAGCCTGCTGCACGTCGGTACCGGGATCTTCGGCCTCTCCATGGCCAACCTCGAGGACGTCGGCGGCCGACTGGTCACCCATGGCGACCTGACGCTCGACGGCGACAGCTGGACCAACAGCACCTCGATTCAGGCCGAGCACCTGACCGTCAACGTCAACCGCCTGACCCAGACCGCCAGCGGCCAGCTTCTGTCGACGTCGGACTTGAAGGGCCGCGGGATCGACTGGAGCAACGATGGGCTGTTCGGCACCGACGGTGCCCTGGATATCGACCTGAGCGGCCACTACAGCGGCAAGGGCCGCCTGAGCAGCCTCGGCACCCTGGACTTCCACGCGGCGCAGGCCGATCTGGAGAGTACGGCGAGCATCGCCGGCGGTGGCGACACCACGATCAACCTCGATGCCTTGCTCAACAACGCCGGGCGCGTGACCTCCAGCAACAACCTGAAACTGACCGCAGCCGGTGTGACCAACACCGGCACCCTGGGCAGCGGCAAGGACCTGCTGGTCACCACCGGGGCGCTGGTCAACGACCAGGGCCTGATCTCCAGCGGCGGCGACCTGCAGTTGCTGGCCAGCCGCTTCACCAATAGCTATGCGCAGGTCTACAGCCTGGGGACGGCGTTGATTGCCCGCGACGGGGCGGGGACCCAGGCCGATCTGCTGGATAACCGCTCGGGGGACATCGAGAGCCTCGGCAAGCTGACGATTGCGGCGATGACCGTCAACAACATCATGGATGTGCTGGAATACACCGAGCATGAAAAGAGTGCCACGGGCATTACCCGGCTTTCCTGCACGCTGATCCCCGTGGCCGGCTGCGATGATCGGGGTGGTGGCCGTATCAACGGCCTGTGGGAACTGGCGGAAACCGATCGCCTGAATGTCACCCGCAGCACCGCGGCCGCCAGCCTGACCAGTGGCGCCGACCTGCAGATCGACACGCAAACGCTGAACAACACCAGCAGTATCATTGCCGCGACGGGCAATGTGCAGGTCAACGCCAGCACGATCAACAACAAGGGCTTGCAACCGCAGGAAATCAAAACCACGCGCCGCTACTGGAGTTTCGTCAACGAAACCGGCGCCGCGGCCGGCGCTGCCGCGACGTTCAACGCCAGAAACAACCCGACGCCCTCGGCTTCCTACGGTTCGGACCTGAGTGCGTTCTTCCGCTGGGCGACCGTCGACCTGGGGGGACTTCAGTCACCACCAACATCAGTGACAAGTCCTACGACGCCATCATCCAGGCCGGTGGCAATGTCACGCTCGATGCCGATAACAAGATCAGCAACAGCGTCATCCGGCCTTTTTATGAGTATGTCGCAGCAGGCCGCACCGCCGCCGACACGGGGACGGGTAACGGTTTTTCGACGGCGGTGTACATCAACGCGCAGCTCCCGCCCGACCTGGCCCAGCAGCAGATCAACCCGGTGACCTTGCCCGGCTTCAGCTTGCCGACAGGCCAGAACGGTCTGTTCCGCCTGAGCGGGCAGGGCAGTACGGCCCAGGCCGCCAACCCGCCGCATGTACCGGGCTTGCCGGATACCTCGGGGCGCTCCAGCCCGCAGAAATACCTGATCGAAACCAACCCGGTGCTCACCGACCTCAAGCAGTTCATGAGTTCGGACTACCTGCTGTCCAACCTGGGCTACGACCCGGACGCCAGTGCCAAGCGCCTGGGTGATGGTTTCTATGAGCAGAAACTGATCCAGCAGGCCGTGACGGCTCGTACCGGGCAGCGTTTCATCGATGGGCAGACCTCCGATGACGCGATGTTCAAGTACCTGATGAACAACGCCGTCGCCAGCAAGCAGCAACTGAATCTGCAACTGGGCGTAACCCTGACCTCCGAACAGGTCGCGGCGCTGACCCACGACATCGTCTGGATGGAAAACCAGACGATCAATGGTGAGCAGGTCCTGGTTCCGGTGCTTTACCTGGCCAATGCCAATAACCGCCTGGCGGACAATGGCGCGCTGATCCAGGGCGCAGATGTAAGCCTGATCGCCGGCAAGGACCTGGAAAACGCCGGCACCCTGCGGGCCAGCAACAACCTGAAGGCGACCGCCAACAATGACCTTGTGAACAGCGGTCTGCTGGAGGCGGGCAATCGTCTCGACGCCTTGGCGAACAACAACCTCAGCAACAAGGCCGGCGGGATTATCGCCGGGCGCGACGTGAGCGTGACGGCCGTCACGGGCGATGTGCGCAACGAGCGGACGGTGACCACGCATCAGAGCCATGACGGCCTGATCAGCGATCGCAAGGATTTTGCGGACAGTGCTGCGCGTATCGAGGCGGGCAATGACCTGAGCGTCAAGGCGGGTCGTGATGTCGTCAGCCAGGGCAGTGTCCTGCAAAGCGGGCGCGACACACAGATCACGGGCGGGCGGGATGTCAGCATCGCCTCGACCGAGCAGGCCAGCAGTGTCCGCTATGACAACTACGCCAGTGCCCAGGTGACTCAGTTGAGTTCGACGCTGAGTTCCGGGCGGGATGTGTCCATCAGCGCCGGGCGCGATCTGAGGAGCACTGCCAGCCAGATTGATGCCAAGCGCGATATTGCCATGGGCGCGCTCAATGATCTCACACTGCATTCAGCCGTGAATGAAAGTAGCTACAGCGGTTGGAATAAGAAGTATCGGGGGGAGGAGAACCATAGCAGCCAGGTTTCCAGCTCGGTCAATGCTGGCGGCAGCCTGATGCTGACGGCGGGCAACGATCTGAGGTTGGTGGCCAGCCGAGTGACATCGGGTAATGATGCTTATGTTTACGCAGGTAATGATCTGACGCTGGAAACGGCAGCAAACAGTGATTACTCCTACTACTCCAAGACCAAAAAAGGCTCTTGGGGCAAGAAGTCATCGACGATGACGGAAAGCGGTAGTGAACAGGTTGTTTCTTCGGTTATCGAGGCGCAAGGGAAGACCACGATTGCCGCTGTTAATGACGTAAATATCACGGGCTCAACCGTTAATAGTGAAAAGGGTGCTCTGGTTGTTCAAGCTGGCAACGACGTCAACTTGAGCGCAGCGCAAAACAGCCAGTTCAACGCTTCGGCCAAGTCGAAGTCGGGTGGTTTCGGATTCTCCAGTACGAGCAAGAAAAGCAGTGACTCTTCCAGCAGCACATCGCTGACAGGGGCAACGCTTAGCGCGGATACGACGCTGATTCAGGCAGGGCATGATCTTGTCGTTTCCGCCAGCAACGTGGTTTCTACAGAACAAACCGATTTGCAAGCCCGCAACGACATCCGCATTGAGAGTGATACCGAAAGCTTCAGTGCACAACATAGCCAGTCGACCAAGAAGTCTGGCTTGATGAGTTCTGGTGGCATAGGTGTGACCTTGGGTTCCTCCAAGAATACCTATACGCAAAGCACTGAAACCAAAACAGAAAAGGCCAGTACCGTTGGCAGTGTGCTGGGCAGCGTGAATATCACTGCTGGCAAGGATCTGACTATCAAGGCCAGCGATGTGGTCGCTGATAAAGATATCAACCTCGCTGGGCAAAATGTTCATATCACTGATGCTGCCAATACCAACTCAACTCGTTCCGCTCAGACCAGCAGCAAGAGCGGTTTGACGTTAGCGTTGTCCGGTGTCGTTGGTGAAGCGGTCAATACCGCAGTACAAACTGTTCAGGCCGCCAAGCAGGAGGACGACTCCCGTCTTGCGGCATTGCAGGGCATCAAGGCTGGCTTGTCCGGGTATCAGGCTTGGCAGGGCGCTCAGGCACTGGAGTCTGGTGCACAGACTGGTAGCTTTGTGGGTATCTCCTTGTCACTGGGAACCCAGAAGTCCAGCTCCAAGCAGCTTCAGGAGCAAAGCGTCAGTCAAGGAAGCAGCCTGACGGCTGGTAAAGACCTGACCATCATTGCGACGGGTAATGGGCAGCCGGGTTCCACTGCTGGAGATATTTCTGTCGTCGGCAGCAAGCTGCAGGCCAGTCATGATGTATCGATGACTGCCGCTCGGGACATTGAGCTGAGTGCGGGAAGTAATGTCCAGAAGCAGGAAGGCTCCAACAAGAGTGGTGGTGGAGCGGTTGGCATCAGTCTGGGGGTGAGTTCCAGTGGTGCGGGGCTAAGTATCTTTGCTAGCGGAAACAGTGGTGTCGGCAAGGAGAACGGCAATGGGACTGCCTGGACAGAAACCACTGTCACCGCTGGTAATCAACTGACCCTGAAAAGTGGCCGGGATACTACGTTGGAAGGCGCGCAGGCTACAGCCCAGAAGGTGGTTGCCGATGTTGGCCGTAATCTGGCATTGACCAGTCTGCAAGACTCCGATCGTTTTGATTCCAAGCAGACCAACGTCAGCGGCGGTGCCAGCTTTACTTTCGGCACCATGTCGGGCAGCGCATCGCTCAGTATCAGCCAGGACAAGATCAAGTCGAACTTCGACAGCGTTCAGGAGCAAACCGGCCTTTTTGCCGGTAAGGATGGCTATCAGGTCTCTGTTGGGGAGCATACCCAGCTTAATGGTGCGGCAATCGCGAGTACATCCACTGCCGATCAAAACAAGCTGAGCACTGGAACACTGGGTTGGACCGATATCGGTAACAAGGCTGACTTTACCAGCCAGCACCAAGGAATCAGCGGCGGGACAGGTGGCAACACCGGTTCGATGTTCATGGGCAACATGGGCAGCATGCTGTTGGCTGGAGCGAACCACAGTGGTCATGACAGTAGTACAACCTACTCGGCGGTCTCGGCGGGTGAGATCAACATCCGTGACAAGGACAAGCAGCAGCAGGATGTCGCCACGCTGAGCCGTGATGTCGAGCACGCGAACAATGCTCTGAGCCCGATTTTTGACAAGGAAAAAGAGCAGAAACGTTTGCGCCAGGCACAACTGATCGGAGAGATCGGTACCCAGGCAGCAGACATTATTCGAACCCAAGGAGCAATTGAGACAGCCAAGGCGCTGAAGGATCCTCAGAAGATCGAAGCGGCTCGTCAGCAATTGGCCGAGAAGGGCAACACCAATCCCACCAACGAGCAAATTGCCAACCAGATTACCAACGTTGTCATGCGTGATTACGGCACGGGGGGTAACTACCAACGTGCCGCGCAGGCTGTTACGGCCGCGATTCAGGGGCTGGCTGGTGGCAACATTGCTCAAGCTTTGGCGGGGGCATCGGCGCCCTATCTGGCCGGCATTATCAAGGAGAGTACGGGGGATAATCTCGAAGCCAGAATCATGGCCCACGCGGTTCTTGGCGCAGTATTGGCTAAGTCTCAGGATGGTTCGGCGTTGGCTGGAGCCGCTGGCGCCAGTATAGGGGAATTGCTTGCAGCTCAGCTTTATCCAGGCAAGAAAGCCAGTGAGCTGAGTGAAGTTGAAAAGCAGAAAATCTCGGCGTTGTCGACGCTGGCCGGTGGTTTGGTGGGGGGCCTGATTGGTGGCGACTCGGCCAGTGCCGTCGTGGCAGGCAACACGGCGAAGAACGCTGTTGAGAACAATGAAATATCTTTCCCTCTGAGTGATAGCTTCGGTGCGGCCGCAGCTAGTTGGGACACCTATCTGGTTCAGCAGGGAGCGACTCCGGAGGAAAGAAGCGAAGCTCAACGAGCGCTTGCGAGAGGTGATGGTTACAGAGGGCCAGGCCACGATTTTGTTGAAGGCTGGGCGTATGCTTCTGGAGCTGCTGGCGCTGCTTTGGCTCTCCCAGAGTTAGCCATGGGGTGTGGGCTTTCTCCTGCGTTGTGCAATGAGGTGGGTATCATTGCGGCAGAGATTGCTGGTGGGGATGCTGCGTTAGGTGGTACCGCTTTTGGGGTTTTTGGTGGTGCTGGCGTTGCCTTAAAGGAAGGTGCAAAGGGGACGGAGGAAGCCGGTAAGCTTCTTGAAGACGCAAGTCGGCAGTTGGAAGAGTATATTGCGACTTTTGGTAAGTATAAGCCGCCAACTGTTATTGGTGCTGTGGATCCTTTAACAGGAAGGATCGTAACTGCATCCAGCGGAGCAATTCCGGATGTAATTGCTCCTGAGTTAAAGGCGTATGCTGAGAGTTTGGGTGGGTTGGGAGTAAAAACTGCGTGTGGTAATACGTTGGGGCGCTGCGCTGAATTTAGGGCTGCTAATGAATTGCTTTTGAATAATCCTGGCCTCAAGCTGGGCGATATTAAGTTCACGTCGGCGATTCGCCCGAGGACGGGAGATGTAGTTCCTCGTTGTGAGAATTGCACTAACATATTTGGAGCTGAGTAATGGAATTGGAAATGGATGAGGAGTTTTTAGAAGTCAATGATTTGGATTGGTTTGCTTCTTGTCAAGATGGCCGGCTCGCACATTTTGCGACGGGCGGTCGAGGTTTTGTCCCAGTGGCAGTAAGGGAATCAATATCCGTGTATGAGTATGTTTATGATTACTTTTTTCTATAGAAGATAATGTTGACGTTGAGGTTGTTGAGGGTAATCTCCCTGAGTTTAGTGATAGTGCTCAGCGTGAGCGCTACTTACGGTCATTTGTTGGTATGGCCAGGAGAGGTTTATTTAGTTATGATGCTAATTATGATGGGGGGTACAATTTAATAGCTAGGCCTAAGAAAAATAGAAAGGTTTGTGATTTGCCTGGGAATATTAATGATGTTATTCATGTGTTGCCTTTAATTTTTTCTGTGAATATAGAGGTGAAAGATCTCCTTTGATTTTTAGGGGAATGAATCTGAGGATCATCTGGCCGGCCTCCGCACCTCACGGAGGTGGCGCAAAATTCAAGGTGTGAAAACAGAAACGGGGACGGATTTATTTTCAGAAACGGGGACGGATTTATTTTCTCCGATAATGCTCTGCAACGAGGCCAGTTGACAGGAACAGATCGTTTCGTGGGCGAGGTGGAGAGTATTGTTGACACGAATTCCGAAGCGGCCGAAGCGAGACTCGGGAAATAAATCCGTCCCCGTTTTTGTCCCGTTTTTGTCCGTTCCATACATACCGTCGAAGTAGTGATTATGAATAAATTCAATGTTTTTCCAGACTTGACTGACTATTCTTATGGGATAGCGCCTTATATTTTGAAAGGGGTGAAAAATGTTGGTTGGATTGATGTTGAATCTGAGTTTTCGACGGGAGACATGCCGATTTCGACTTTTAATAAATTGAAGTCTCTTGTCGATGGCGCTGGTTGTGTTAAGCCTCTTGTGGAGCCGCTTCGGGAATTTCCTGTTTGTGAATTATGTGGTGAGATTAAGCTGTTTGGGTCTTCTGGGAGATTAATACCTGATTCTGGGCTTTGGATTCCTGGGCGTGAAGTTGTCTATGCGTCTCCTGTGATGATTCTCCATTATATTGAGGTTCATGGTTATCTTCCTCCTGTAGAATATATTTCTGCAATTGATGCGTTGGATGAAAATATTCCTTTTGTTGCAGATGACTTATATAGAGAAAGGTTGTGGCATAGCGAGTGGGGTAAGTTATCGGCTGAGGAGAAAATGGATATTGCTAGAGTAAATAGCGAGCGAATGTCTGGCGGAAAATCAAATTAGGCTGGCCGGGAAGGGCGGAGGAGCTGGGGCAGATTGTTTTAGGGTTTATTTTCTGCAATAGAAACGGCAGTAGAAACGGGGACGTAGAAACGGGGACGTAGAAACGGGGACGTAGAAACGGGGACGTAGAAACGGGCGTCTGCAGAAACGGGGACGCCCATTAGCCGGTCTCGCGTCAAGGTCAAATGCCACCTCGCCCTGCTGTTTTTAACGGCAGGGTTTGTCCTCCAACTCAACCTGATCGGTTGAACCCGTCGAACCCGTTTTCTCATGGTCTGGCTACGACCGAGTCGTGCCTGACACCCATTTGGATCAAGCGGTCGCGATACTGCGCGCGCCGCCCTGGCAGCTAACTGCCCCAGAGAAACGTTGGTGCCGCCAAGATGTCCAAAACGTGTCACAGAACTGTGGTTCGTGCTAATACATGTCCAGTCCCAACGGGATCACTTGGCAGACGACCCGGTTACAACACACTCAGGCGGTGACAGCCGGCTTCCACTCAGATTTTGTGGTTCACGCCCAGTCCCGTTTTGGTTGGCCGGCCATCACCTTAACTCGTCCTTTAGACGAAACAGCGCTTGGCATCGAAAGGCTGTTTCTCTTCAGCAAAAACGGGGACGAGCAAAAACGGGGACGGATTTATTTTCTGAACCGTCTGCTACTCTGAAACCTTCAACGGAAGGAGGCTTCAGGTATGCCCAGGATGGGACGTATTGTTTTACCAAACTACCCGCACCATGTAGTACAACGCGGTCATAACCGTCAGATAGTGTTTGCGGATGCGGAAGATTATCACCGTTATCTCGAAAATCTGCGGGAGCTCAAGGAAGTATTCGGCGTGAAGGTCTACGCCTATTGCCTGATGACCAATCATGTTCATCTTTTGCTGGCCCCCGGTGACGCGGTTGCAGGGTTGGGCCAGTTGATGAAGGCGCTGGCAGCACGGACGACACGTTATCGCAATCGGCTGGAGGGTCGTTCGGGCACCTTGTGGGAAAGCCGATACAAGTCCAGTGTCGTGCAATCGGATGCTTATCTGCTGGCGTGTTGTCGCTACATCGAACTGAATCCTGTGCGTGCTCGAATGGTCGCTGATCCGGTAGATTACCCATGGTCGAGCTATCAGGCTCGGATGAGTGGTGTAGAAAACGACTGTTTGCTGGATGTTGATCCTTGCTTCGCTGCTTTGGGTGATACTGCGAAAGAACGTGGCCAGCGTTACGAGGCATTTGTTCGACAAGCTGTTGCAACTGATGAAATCAGTCTGATCCGCGATGCTTTGCAAAGAAGTCAGTTGACCGGGACGGATCGTTTCGTGGACGAGGTGGAAAGGATTATTGGCTTACGGATAGAGAAACGAGGTCCGGGGCGGCCGGCTCGGAGTCAGGAAAATAAATCCGTCCCCGTTTTTCGGTCCCCGTTTTTCCGAGGTCCGGAGCGGCAGAAGCGAGGCTCGGGAAATAAATCCGTTCCCATTTTTCGTTTTTAATAGTGTTTAAAGATTGTGCTGCTGGAAGTGTTCCTGTTGTTCAGTCGGCTCTGATGTTATCTCTTGATGACTTGGGGCGAACACCGAGAACCAAGCCTTTTTCCATGTGCTCAGTGATGCGGGCTGAAAGGGCCTCGCGCTCCTCTGCGCTGGGCCAGTTGGACAGCAGTTTTGCTACTTGCGCACGTTTGTAGTTTTCCAAGTTTCTGTCGTCGACGTCGTAAGGGATTCTGTGTATCTTACGTTTTATCAATAGTTTTCCGGGGGTTTGATTGAAGGCCAGCTCCAGCAGGGTCGGGTTGTTGTTTTTTATTGTCCGGATGCTTTTATTGTCGGTAACGGTGATTTCTGGTTTTAGCCAACTGCCTTCGGCCATTCTGGTTCTTGCATCGCCATTTTTTTGGGGCCAACTTGTCAACTCAGTCCAGCCACTGCCTGTCTCGTTGCGCATTATCGTTTTCTTCAGCGTCTTCTCGTTGGAGGCATTGACGCCCAGTCTGGAGGTGTAGAACTTTGTTGTGCTGTTAGCGCTTTTTATTCGCCAGAGATCAGGAAGCACCGTGCGGGGGCTTGGAGTTGAAATGTGTCCATCGCGATCTACTCGATTGACGGGGTCAGCCAGGCAATACAGATAGCTGTTTATGCCGCCAGCACCAAAAGGGCTCCAGCTGTCCGGGCTATTGAAACGCATCAATACCGGATTGAAGACACGATAGCCATTACCCAGCGGATAGTGCCCAGTGATCGGATCGGCTCTTTCACCCTTGAAGCCCAGCAAGCTGCCCAGGTGACTTGTTATCTTGCCATGACCATAGGGGGTATAGGCGATGGGGTGGTCAATGGCGCCTCGGAGGGTTTTCAGCACCGAGCGTTGCGAGTCTGTGGCCAGTAGCCAGGTGTTCTGGGCATTATCCTGGCGCTGTTGCTGAGCCAGTAGCTGGTTGTCGTGTTGAAAAAAACGGGTCTGTTTAGCGCCCTGAATCTCGTTGGCCAAGCGGCTTTCGCAGTAGAAACGCAGGAGATTGGCTTGGTTTGATACAGCGCAGTCGATCAGGCGATCCAGTGGATCGTAGTGATAGCGACACAGTAGGGTTTCGCGGGGGAGCGTCAGCATTGGCCAGACTCCAGGCAGGGTCGAAACTGCTGTGCCGAGTGTGGGCTTTTTCCGGGTCATTGCCTACTGGCAGAACTATTAGGTTCGTACCCATGCTTGCAGAGCTATCGACTGCCTGATCCTCAGTCTGCTGATCGATGCTGACAGCCCCACCGATGTGCTCCACGCCAACGTCGCCGCGCGTTCACGACGCGCGGAGAAACGGGGACGCCCATTAGCCGGTCTCGCGTCAAGGTCAAAAGCCACCGCGCCCTGCTGTTTTTAACGGCAGGTTTGTCCTTTAACTCAACCTGGGCGGTTCAGTTCAAAGTGAGGAGGGGGCGAACCTGAAGTGCTTGCAGTGTGCTGACGTGCCCATTCGCGGTTAAACCCACTCCCACACGACCGCGTCGTGATGAATGGCACCCGCCGAAAACTTTTCGCAGCCAGCGGACTTTTCACGCACCCAACGGACAGCCCCATTCGCGCAACCGCCCGAAGATGTCCCCACGTCAACGACTGGAGACATCGCAATGAAGGGACATTACGTCAACGTCCGCTCGGATTCCGGCGAGCAGTTCCAGGCCTACCTGGCCACATCCATCGATGGCCGCGGCCCGGGCGTGGTGCTCTGCCAGGAGATCTTCGGGGTCAACGCCGCCATGCGCGAAGTGGCGGACCAGTTGGCCGAGGAAGGCTACACGGTGCTGGTGCCGGACCTGTACTGGCGCCAGGAGGCTGGGGTGGATCTGGGCTACAACGAGGCCGATTTCCAACGCGCCTTCGCCCTTTACCAGGCCTTTGACGAAGGCCACGGCATCCGCGACATCGCCGCCAGCCTGCGCCATTTGCGTGGCCTGGACGCCTGCAGCGCGGACGGTCTCGGCGTGGTCGGCTACTGCCTGGGTGGCAAGCTTGCCTACCTCGCCGCCTGTCGCCTGCCGGAAGTGGCCTGTGCCGTCGGCTACTACGGGGTGGGCATCGAGCAGGCCCTGAATGAACTCGAAGGCCTGAGTGGTCGCCTGGTCCTGCACTTCGCCGAACTAGATCAGTTCTGCCAGGCCGGCGCCCGCGAGTCGATCATCGCCGCGTTGCAGCAGACGCCGGGCACCGAAGCCTATGTCTACCCGAATGTCGATCATGCCTTCGCCCGTCCTGCCGGCGATCACTTTCACAAGCCTTCGGCACTGCTCGCCCACGAGCGCACCATCGCCGCGCTGCGCCGTACCATCGGCCCGGACTACAACCTCTCGGCGCTGTGGGAAGAACATATCCGCCACGAGTTCGATACCCGTGACGTGCCCGCGACCATGGCGACCATGGTGCCCCAGCCTTACGTCAACCATATCCCGACCATGACCGGTGGCGTCGGCTACCGCGAGCTGGCGCGTTTCTATCGCTACCACTTCGTGCATGGCAACCCGCAGGACATGAGCCTGACGCCGATCTCGCGCACCGTGGGCGCCTCGCAGATCGTCGACGAGTTCATCATGAGCTTCACCCACGACCGCGAGATCGACTGGCTGCTGCCGGGCGTGGCCCCCACCGGGCGCTTCGTCGAGATCCCCATGCTGGGCGTGGTCAAGTTCCGCGGGCCGAAGCTCTATCACGAGCACATCTACTGGGACCAGGCCAGCGTGCTGGTGCAGATCGGCCTGCTCGACCCCACCGGCCTGCCGGTGGCCGGGGCGGTGACCGCGCACAAGCTGCTCGATGAAAGCCTGCCGTCGAACACGCTGATGCCCGGCTGGGCCGCCAGCGCCGACCTGCCGATCGAGGGTTGAGCCATGTCCATGAACCTGCAGGACAAGGTGGCGCTGATCAGTGGCGGCGCGACCCTGATCGGTGCCGCCGTCGCCGAGGCGCTGGTCGCCGCCGGTGCCCGGGTGGCGCTGCTGGATATCGATCCCAGGGGCGCCGAGGTCGCGGCGGGCCTGGCCGACAACGGCCTGTTCGTGGCAGTGGACCTGACCGACGATGCCGCCCTCGACGACGCGGTGGGGCAGGTCCGGCAACGCTGGGGGCGGATCGACCTGGTGATCAACCTGGCGTGCACCTACCTCGACCAGGGCATCGCCTCCGACCGCGGCGAGTGGCTGCGCGCCCTGGACATCAACCTGGTGTCGGCGGTGCAACTGGTGCGTGCGGTGCATGCCGACCTCAAGGCCAACGGCGGCGTGGTGATCAATTTCACCTCGATTTCCGCCGGCTGTGCCCAGACCGGGCGCTGGCTCTACCCGGTGTCCAAGGCCGCCTTGCAGCAGCTGACCCGGTGCATGGCCATGGACCTGGCCGCCGATGGCATCCGGGTCAACTCGGTGTCGCCGGGCTGGACCTGGTCGCGGGTGATCGCCGAAGTCAGCGGCGGCGACCGTGCCAAGGCCGACCGGGTGGCCGCCGACTATCACCTGCTCGGACGCCTCGGCGATCCGGCCGAAGTGGCCCAGGTGGTGGCCTTCCTCTGTTCGCCGGCGGCCAGCTTCGTCACTGGCGCGGACTACGCGGTGGATGGCGGCTACTCGGTGATGGGACCGGAGCGCAACCAGCCCGCCATTGCGCGGCTGGCCGAATAGAGCCGTTTTGCTCGCGCCGGGTGCGCGGGCTTTTTCTTCAAGACATTCGAACAACAGGAGACACTCCATGCGTCGCATCGCTATCGTCGGGGCCGGACAAGCCGGCCTGCAACTGGGCCTCGGGCTGCTTGCCCAGGGCTACCAGGTGAGCATCACCACCAACCGCACCGCCGAGCAGATCCGCGCCGGCAAGGTCATGTCCAGCCAGTGCATGTTCAACACCGCCTTGCAGACCGAACGCGACCTGGGCCTGAACTTCTGGGAAGAACAGTGCCCCGCCGTGGAAGGCATCGGCCTGACCGTGCCCAACCCGCAGCAGTCGGGCAGCAAGCTGATCGACTGGAGCGCGCGCCTGGAGCGTTACGCCCAGGCGGTGGACCAGCGCCTGAAGATGCCGGCGTGGATGGACGAGTTCGTCCGCCGTGGCGGCGAGTTGCAGATCGAGGACGTCGGCATCGCCGAACTGGAACGCCTGGCCGCCAGCCACGACCTGGTGCTGCTGGCCGCCGGCAAGGGCGAGATCGTCAACCAGTTCCCCAAGGACGCCGAGCGCACCCGCTTCAACCAGCCGCAACGGGCCCTGGCCCTGACCTATGTGAAGGGCATGACGCCGATGTCGCCGTACTCGCGGGTGGCCTTCAACCTGATTCCCGGGGTGGGCGAGTACTTCGTGTTCCCGGCGCTGACCCTGAGCGGGCCGTGTGAAATCATGGTTTTCGAAGGCGTCCCCGGCGGTCCGATGGACTGCTGGCAGGACGTGCAGACCCCCGAGCAGCATCTGCAACGCAGCCTGGAGATCGTGCGCCGTTATGTGCCGTGGGAAGCCGAGCGCTGCCGTCATGTCGAGCTGACCGATGCCGGCGGCGTGCTGGCCGGGCGCTTCACGCCGATGGTGCGCAAGCCGGTGCTGGAGCTGCCCTCGGGCCTGCCGGTGTTTGGCATGGCCGATGCCCTGGTGGTCAACGACCCGATCACCGGGCAGGGGTCCAACAACGCCGCCAAGTGCAGCAAGGTCTACCTCGACGCCATCCTCGCCCACGGTGACCAGCCGTTCACCCCGCAGTGGATGGTGCAGACCTTCGAGCGCTACTGGGACTACGCCCAGCACGTGGTCGGCTGGACCAACAGCATGCTGCTGCCACCGCCTGAGCATCTGTTGCAGTTGCTCGGCGCCGCCGGGCAGTCGCAGGCCCTGGCTTCGGTCATCGCCAACAACTTCGACGATCCGCGCCGCTTCGCCCCGTGGTGGTTCGATGCCCAGGCCTGCCAGGCCTTCATCGCCAAGCTTTCGCCCGTGGCCGCCTGAGGAGTGATGGATATGAACGCAATGCACCTGCCTCTGGACCTGATCGCCGCCGACAGCAGCGAGCCACGCGCCCTGCGCAACCTGCTCGGCCAGTTCGCCACCGGGGTCACCGTGATCACCACCCGTGGCGCCGACGGGCGCAAGGTCGGCATGACCGCCAACTCGTTTTCCTCGGTGTCCCTGGACCCGCCGCTGGTGCTCTGGAGCCTGGCGCGTACGGCGCCGAGCGTGAGCGACTTCCTCGCTGCCAGCCACTTCGCCATCAACGTGCTGGGCAGCGACCAGCACGGCCTGTCCGGGCACTTTGCGCGGCCGGCGGCGGACAAGTTCGCCGGCATCGAGCATGTCGAGGCCACGGCGGGCGTGCCGCTGCTGGACGGCGCCATCGCCACCCTGGTGTGTCGCAACCTGACCCAGTACGAGGGCGGCGACCACCTGATCTTCCTCGGTGAAATCGAGCACTACCGACACAGCGGCGGAGAACCGCTGGTCTTCCACGCCGGGCAGTACCGGGTCGCCGTCGCGCACCCCGAACTCGGCCGTTGAGTCTCCTGCCTCTTACAACAACATTCGGGTCTGTACGAAATGTCTTCAACGCCGCCTGGGCGAGCGCAGATGCATTTCCTACAGAGCCAAGGAGCCTTGCATGAACAACATCCGTAACCTGGCCTGTGCCCTCGCGCTCGGCAGTGGTGCCGCCCAGGCCTATGACCTGCCGGTGGTCAACCTCGGCCTCACCAGCTTTCTCGACGGCGGTCTGCCGGCGGGGCCGGGCTGGTACCTGCAGCAGTACTTCCAGAACTACAGCGCCAACCGCCTGGTGGACAAGAACGGCGACAAGCTGGGCTTGCCCAGGACCGAGCTGGATTACCAGGTCGCGGTCACCCAGGTCAGCTACCTCTCGGACCTGCGCCTGGGCAACGCCAGCCTCGGCCTGAACACCGTGTTGCCCATCGTGACCAAAATGAAGGTCGACGATGGTCTCGACAACGCGGCCCTGAAGGACCAGGGCGGGGTCGGCGACTGGCTGATCGGCCCGTTCATCCAGTTCGACCCGATCATGGGCAAGGACGGTCCGCTGTTCGTGCACCGCATCGAACTGCAGGTCAACCTGCCCACCGGCGAGTACAGCGACAAGAAGGACATCAACCCCGGCAACAACGCGGTGTCGTTCAACCCCTACTGGGCGGCGACCTACTGGTTCACCCCGAACTGGACGGCCTCGGTGCGTGCCCACTACCTGTACAACTTCAAGAACCACGACCCCGGCTACGGCTTCGGCGATGCCAGCGATATCCAGGCCGGCCAGGCCCTGCACGCCAACTTCGCCACCGACTACGCGGTCACCCCGCAACTGCGCCTGGGCATCAACGGCTACTGGCTCAAGCAGATCAGCGACACCCGGGTCGACGGCCACGAAGTCTCCGGGCGCCGGGAAAAGGTCTGGGCCATCGGGCCGGGGGCGATGTACAGCTTCTCCAAGGACGATCACCTGGTGTTCAACGCCTATTTCGAACAGGACGTGGAAAACCGCCCCGACGGCTCGCGGCTGCAGGTGCGTTATATCCACCACTTCTGATCGGCTCCTGGGCGTCAGTCTTCATCAGCGTTTGGCCTGCCCTGAGTGGCAGGCCTTTTTTTTGAGTTTGAGGGAGTGCCATGGATTTCGATGCATTGATCTGCCGGACTGACCTGCAGGGGCGGCTGGTGTTTTTCAACGAGGCTTTCTGCCAGGCCCATGGGCTCACCCTGACCGCCGTGCAGCAGGCGTCCCTCGATGACCTTCTGCATCCGCAGGTGCCGCGGCGCCTGGTCGAGCACCTGTACCAGACCCTTGGCCGCGGCCGGCCCTGGCTGGGGCCGTTGTGCCACCGGCGCGGCGACGCTGGCGAGCTATGGCTGGAGCTGTACATCAAGCCGGTGCATGGGGCCACGGGTATCAGTGGTTACGGGGCGGTCTTCCTGCCCCTGGACGAGGCGGGCATCGGGCAGGCGCGTCGGGGTTATCGGCGTATCGCCCGGCATGGCGCGCCGGGCGGCGCGTCCTGGTGGCGCTGGTTGTCCGCGGCGGCTGGCGGCTTGCTGCCGCAGGGGTTGCTGCGACGACGCCTTGCCGGTCTGCTGGATGATCACGGCAAAGTCTGCGCCGATCCCTGGTTGGCCGGTTTTCTCTGCGGCGAGAGCAGCCTGGCCCGGGTCGCCTGGGGCCTGCGTAGCGAAGAGCGGCGCCTGCAGGCGGCGCTGGTGCGTATCGCTGGCTCCGGGGCCGGGCTGGGCGGACAGGCCCGGGACATGGCCGGGATGATCCGCGAGGAGGCGCTGCAATTGGATCGCCAGCGCGAGGCCAACCAGCAGGTGGCCACGGCGCTGCATGAGCTGGCGGCGACCATCCAGGAAGTGACGCGCAATGTTCAGTTCGCCAGCCAGTCCACCAGCGAGGCCAGCAGCCTGGCCAGCGGCGGTGAGCGACAGGCGCGGGAGGCGGGCGAGGCGCTGGGCACGCTGGAGCAGGCGATCGGTACCAGCGCCCGCGCGGCCCGGGAGGTGGCGCAGGAGGTGGAAGCCATCGGCGGGTTCACCAGCCTGATCGATGCCATTGCCAGCCAGACCAATCTGCTGGCGCTCAATGCCGCCATCGAAGCCGCCCGTGCGGGTGAGGCGGGGCGCGGCTTCAGTGTGGTGGCCGATGAGGTGCGGCAACTGGCGGCGCGGACCCAGGAGGCCACGGCACGCATCCGGCCGTTGCTCGAGCGCCTGGAGCAGGCCAACGGCCGCAACCGCGAGGTCGCCCGGCAGTGCGAGGAACTGGCCCGGGCCGGCGCCGGCCGGGTGCAGGCGGTGGCCAGCGCCCTGAGCGCGGTCGCCGGGCAATTGCAGAGTGTGGACAGCCTCGGGCAGCAGATCGCCGTGGCCATGCATGAGCAGGAGCAGGTGGTGCAACTGCTGGATGAACAGTTGCAGGGCAATGTCGAGGCCATCGGGCGCAGCGTGGAGCAGGCGAGGAGGGTGGAGGGGGTGAGCGGGGAGTTGACGCGGCAGTCGGAGAGCCTGTTGAGCCTGGCGCATTACTTCGATCGCTGACGCCCTTGTGTAGAGCGCGGCGTTTCGGGCCGCCGAACCGCCGCGCTGCTGTGAGGACCGGTGCCGCGACTCAATGCCCCTGCAACGCCCGAGGCCGCTGGCTGCGCTCCTGGTCATCGGCATGGGTGGCCGCCTGCAGGGCGAAGTCGAAGGTCATCTGCGCACAGCGCCCGTTCACGCCGTGCACGCCGTTCTCGCTGAACGTCACTTCCCCCACCAGCCCGTCCCGGGTGGCATAGGCAAAGTCATCCCACAGGTACTGGTCACCCGAGAGGTTGATCTGGGTGGTCAGGTGCCGGTAACCCGGTGCCGAGATGAAGAAGTGCACATGGGCCGGCCGCTGGCCGTGACGGCCCAACTGGTTCAGGCATTCCTGGGTCGGGCCCTGCGGGTTGCAGCCATAGCCGCTGGGCACGATGCTGCGGGCGCGGTAGCGGCCCTCGGCGTCGGTGATGATGCGCCGGCGCAGGTTGTACTCCGACTGGCTCTGGTCGAAGTACGAGTAGTTGCCCTGGGTATTGGCATGCCACAAGTCGACGGTGGCCCCGGCGATCGGCGCGCCGTTCAGGTCCAGCACCCGGCCCTCGAGGAACATCACCGTGGCCTGGCCGTCCTCGCTGCCGTCGTCCATGCGCGTTTCACCTTCGGCAATCGGCGCACCGGCCACGTACAGCGGCCCTTCGATGGTCCGCGGCGTGCCACCGACCTTGCCGGCCTGGGCGTCGCGGGCATCAGCGAGCAGGTCGAGGAAGTGCTCCAGGCCCAGCCCGGCCACCAGCAGCCCGGCCTCGTTCTTCCCGCCGAGGCGGTTGAGGTAGTCCACGGCGGTCCAGAATTCGTCATCGCTGATCTGCAGGTCCTCGATCAACCGCGCGGCGTCCTGCAGCACCCGCAGAATGATGCGCTTGATCCGCGGGTTGCCGTTGTCGTTGCGGTAGCCGGCGGCTTCTTCGAAAAAGCGCTGCACGTCGGCGTTCTGGGAAATGGCTACGGTCATGATGTTTGCCTCTGTTGTTGTGATTGTTCGGGTTAACGTCGGGTCGTTGCGCTTTGCAGGAATTTCTCGGCGTAGATCTGCACCTCGCCCGGTGCCTGGTCGGCGACCCAGCCTTTCACCGCCTCCACCATCGGCGGCGGGCCGCACAGGTACATGTCGAAGGGTTCGGCGTTCAGGCGCGCGGCGTCGAAGTGCTCGTGGATATAGCCGCGGCGGCCGTTCCAGTCCGTGCCGGGCTGGCTCACCACCGGGGTGAACTCGAAGCCGGGAATGCGCTGGCACAGCGCTTCCAGACGCGCGGTCTCGCACAGGTCGGCTTCCTGGTTGACCCCGTAGAACAGTTGGATCGGGTACGAGCAGTCGCCGCGCTCGGCGATCTCGTCGAGCATGCCGAGGAAGGCCGACAGGCCGGTGCCGCCCGCCACCATCACCAGCGGCCGCTCCACCTGACGCAGGTAGAAGCTGCCCAGTGGCGCCTCCAGTTGCATCGCCATACCGGGCACGCAGTGTTCGCGCAGGAAGTTGCTCATCACCCCGTCCGGCAGCAGGCGGATCAGGAACTGCAACTGGTTGCCGGCATTCGGCCGGTTGGCGAAGGAATAGGCGCGCCACTGGTCGGTGCCCGGTACCTGCAGGCGGGCGTACTGGCCTGGCAGGAACTGCAGGGTGTCGGCCTGGGCGCTGGCGTCCAGGTGGAGGATGGCGGTGCTGGCCGAAACCTGTTCGACACGCAGCACCGTGCTCTGCAAGCGCAGCGGCTCGCCGGCATGGCAGTGGCTGGAGTCGTGGTCGAAATAGAACGTGGCGTCGGACTGCACGCGGGTCTGGCAGGCGAGCATCTTGCGCTGGGCCAGGTCGCGGGCGCTGAGGGCTTCGTCGTCGACGTATTCCTGCTCGTAGCGCCCGGATTCGCAGCGGCCCTGGCAGGTGCCGCAGACCCCTTCGCGGCAGTCCAGCGGCAGGCTGATGCCCTGGCGCAGGGCGGCGTCCAGCAGCAGCTCGCCAGGCTTGACGGCGATGAAGAAGGTCTTGCCGTCGGCAAAGCTGAGGGCAACGTTATGGGTCATGGCGGCAGCCCTCAGAGGTGATAGAAGTCCAGCACGGAATCGATGGTGTCGTTGAGCAGCAGCACGTGCTTGCGGCGGATGCGCAAGTCCGTACCGTCCTGGCGCAGCAGGTAGGAGCAGTGGCCGAAGAAACTGCCCTGGCGCCCCTGGCGGGCGTACAGGGTCTGCCAGGCGACGCGGGCCTCGAACTGCCCGTCTTCCAGCTCGCGCACCCGCAGGTTGCTGATCTGGTGCAGGGTGCGCGGGTGCGGCGTGGACGCCGCGGACTTGCCGGTGCGCAGGCGGAACACCCGGTCTTCGAGGCCGGAACGGTCCTCGTAGTAGATGTACGAGAGGCCCTGGTTGGGGTCTTCGACGTAGCGGTGCTCGCTTTCCCACTGCGGCAGGTGGAACACGCTGTCCGGGTCGAACAGCTCCAGGTAGGCGTCCCAGTCCTGGGCATCGCAAAGCTCGGCCTTGCGCAACAGAAACTGCTCGATGGTGTAGTGCAGGGAGAGGTTCATGCTTGGACTTCCTTCGGTTGCAGGGCGCGACGGGCCAGGCCTTCGAGCAGCAGGCGCTGCCAGGTGCCGTGCTGGTTGACGTAGAGGCCTTCGTGGGTGAATTCGCGACCGGTCAGCACCGGCCGGATACCCAGGGCTTCGCTGTTGGGCGTGGCGCCCTCGGTCCAGCGGTGATGGCCACGGGAGATATCGCTCCAGCGTTCCAGGCGGGCCTGGAAGCCGCGCTGCTGTTCGCGGAACTCCACCAGGTCGTCCGGCGTGCCCATGCCCGAGACGTTGAAGAAATCCTCGAACTGGCGGATGCGATTGCGCCGGTCGGCCGCGGACTCGCCCTTGACCCCGATGCACTGGCTGATCACTTCGGTCTTGTTCCAGGCCACCGGGCGCACGATGCGCAACTGCGAGCTGATCTGGTCCATGAAGAACAGGCTGGGGTAGATGTTCAGGTTGCGCAGGCGGTGCATCATCCACTCGGCGCGGACCTGCCCGTATTCCTCCACCAGCCTTGGCATGACGCTGGCATAGCCGGGGCGCACGGTGGGGTTGGGCATATCGCTGAACAGCACGCTGTGGCCGTTGTGGAAACTGAACCAGCCGTCGTCGGTTTCCGCATCGCCCGCGCCCAGCTTGCTGTAGTCCAGGGTGCTGTCACCCTGGCCCTTTTGCGCGTTGACCTGCTGGCGGTGCTGCACCGTGGACACGTAGTTGTAGTGCACGGTGGACACGTGGTAGCCGTCCAGGCCGTTCTCGTTCTGCAGCTTCCAGTTGCCGTCGTAGGTGTAGGTGGACTTGCCTGCCAGCACTTCGAGTTCACCGGTGGGCGACTGGGCCACCATCATGTCGAAGAAGATCCGCGCATCGCCCAGGAAGTCCTCCAGCGAGTCGCTGGCGTGGGTGTCCAGGCTGATGAAGACGAAGCCCTTGTAGCTCTCGATCCGTGCCTTGCGCAGGCCGCGGGTGGCCTTGTCGAAGCCTTCCGGGTATTCGCCGGGGGCTTTGACCTTCACCAGGCGGCCGTCGCTCTTGTAGCACCAGGCGTGGAACGGACAGGTGAAGGTGGACTGGTTGCCCGCGCCCTGGCGGGTCAGGGTGGCGCCGCGGTGCTGGCAGGCGTTGATCAGCGCATGCAGCTCGCCGTTGCCATCGCGGGTGATGATCATCGGCTGGCGCCCGGCGCGCAGGGTGATGAAGTCGTTGGGGTTGGCGATTTCGCTTTCGTGACAGGCGTAGATCCACTGCTTCTCGAAAATCAGCTCCATCTCCAGGTCGAACAGTTGCGGCTCGGTGAAGATATCGCGGGCGACGCGGTAGATGCCCTCGACGGGGCGAAAGTCCAGGCAGCCCTGGACGTAGTCTTGCCATTGGCTCGGGGTGCGGGCGCTCATCGGGCGTGTCCTCGTTGTTGGAGTTCTGTGCCGGATTGAAGCGCTGGCGGCGAGGTCGCTCTAGCCGTTTAGTGGGCGTTGACCAGCCATTTCTTCCGCCCTTGCAGGGCGCGGATGACGGCGGGGCAAATAGCTGCACAAAATGGATAGTGGGACGGGGCGTTGTCGCCGGACAATCGAGCCAGTCCACCGAGCCGAGGAGACGCCCATGCACCGCGCCATTGCCACCCTGCATAACCGCTGCGCCGAACTGACCCAGGCGCAGCAATGGATGAGCGCCATCTGTGGCCCGCACCAGTTGCGTTCCCGGCACCCCGAACAGCTCTGCTTCAGCCACCTCGGCACGCGCCTGCCGGCGCTGGGCACGGTGCTGGGGCGCATCGCCTACGGCACGGCGGTGAATATCGGTATCCGCTCGCTCGACGCCTACAGCATCAGCCTGCCGCTGCGCGGGCGGCAGCGTTTGCGCAGCGGTCGCGACCAGGTGCGTTCCGATGCGGGCTGCGGGCTGGTGGTGTCACCGCTGGAAGCCCACTCGCTGGAGCTGGGCGGCGACTGCGAGAAGCTTCAGGTGGTGGTGCATCGGCGGGCGCTGGAGGAAGTGGCCGAGGAAATGCTGCAGCGGCCGTTGCGCGAGCCGATCCGCTTTCGGGCGCAAATGGATATTGGCCGCGAGGAAGTGGCGGCCTGGTGGCTGAGCGTGCGCCAGTTGCTGGACAACTGGCCGCAGCTCAGCGCGCTGTACGCCCAGCCGCGTCTGGCCCGGGACATGGAAGGCCTGCTGATCCGCGCGCTGCTGCTGGCGCAGCCGAACAACTACTCCGATGAACTGGAGCAGGGCGGGCAGGAGCGGATTCCGCACTACCTTGTGCGTGCCCGGCAGTTTCTTCAGGACCATGCCCGCGAGGCGCTGCGCCTGGACGATCTGGAGCAGGTGGCCGGGGTCTCGCGGGAGAAACTCTACGATGCGTTTCGCCGTCATCACGGGCTGACGCCGATGGCCTATCTCAAGCATTACCGACTGACCGCGGTGCGCAGCGCGTTGTTGAGTGGCGGGGCGGCGGCGAGTGTGTCGAGTCTGGCGCTGGAGTGGGGATTCGGGCACCTGGGGCGGTTTGCCAGTGATTACCGCAAGGCGTTCGGGGAGTCGCCGTCCGGCACCCTGGCGCGCTTGCGCTGAGGCCCCTCTTTCAGACCGTCTTGAGAGCCCTCGCAGGGAGGCTCTCAAGATGGTCGCCAGAGCATCGGGTGGTCAAGACACCCGAAACCGCCGCGTCGCCGAAGGCAGCTCCCCATACCGCCGCTTGTACTCCTGGGCGAACCGCCCCAGGTGGGCAAATCCCCATTTGAACGCCACATCCGTCACTGACGCCTGTTCATTGCGCGTCAGTTCTTCATGCACCCGCTCCAGGCGCAGCTCGCGCATGTAGGCCATCGGACTGGTATTGCGAAAACTGCGGAAGCCGGCAAACAGCGTGCGCACGCTGACCCCGGCCTGCTCGGCCAGCGATTCGACGCTGAGGGGCTCGTGCAGGTGCTCGCGGATGTAGGCCTCGGTGCGCTTGATGAAGTAGGGCGAGATGTTCTTTTCCGCCGGGCGCTCCAGATTGTCCAGGGCGCTGTGGGGCTGCCCGTAGAGCAGGGAATTGAGCAGCGCCGATTCGAACTGCTTGAGCACCAGCGGCTGGTGCAGCGGGTGCTCCGCGCTGCCGATGGCGTGGACCAGGGTGTTGAGCAACTGCAGGAAATAGGCGGCCCCGGGCCGCGAGAAATCCAGGCGCGGATCGAATTGCGGCAGGCGCTGGCTGGCCTGGGGGATGTGCTGGCGGCAGTGGTAGGCCATGTCGGCCTGCTCGATGCGCAGGGTCAGCTGCGGCGAGTGCCCCTGCCAGCGCATCCGCGCCGGCAGGGTCGGCGATAGCAGCGAGGCCACCAGCGGCGAGGATTCGAATTCCAGCCCCTCGCAGCGGATCAGCGCGCCGCCCTGGATGGGGATCTGGATCAGGTAGAAATCCTCCAGGCGTCCGGGGTCGATATCCACTTCCGTGGCGTACTCCAGCCGGCTCAGTGCCAGGCCGCCGCGGGTCACATGGTGCATGCAGGCGCCAACCGCCTCGCTGGTGTGCACCGCAACCAGCTCGTGCGGCTTGAAGATGCGCCCGACACTGGTCCGCACGCTGTCCAGGTCGTAATGCAGGAACAACTGGTTCTGTTCAGTGAAAAGCTGCAAATCACTGAAGCACTCACCGCTCGCAAGGCTTGCTTCGATGGAGATCATTGTCACCTCTCGTTACACAGGCAACCACGTCTGCACGCTTTCGGGCACCGGCTTCTGCAGTAACCGGATAGTCGTTGCAGTGTCCGGATAATGCCCGGGCGGCAGTGTGATCCTTGGTGCCGATCACCGTCGGCTTATCCCTCTCTCAGCAAGGAACAGACCAACCTGGATGTTGATCGTCGCGCGAGCGGGGATTGAACGCAGGTGACGACGAGGTTATGGCGCCCGTTCCGCGAGCAGTGCCTCGATCAATTCCAGGCAACGCTGCAACACAGGATTTGCTTCGTCCTTGCGTCGACTGAGGATGATCGGGCTCACCGCATCCCGATCGCTCACCCCGGTGTATTCCAGATCCGCCCGATGCTGCTGGCGCACCGACGCCGGGGCCAGGGTCACCCCCAGCCCGGCAGACACCAGCCCCAGCGCCGTCTGCAGTTCATTGCTCCACTGCCCGACCTTCACGCTCAAGCCATGGTGGGCGAACAGCGCCAGGACATGGTCGGCATAGCTGGGGCGTGGCGTGGCCGGATACAGCACGAAGGCCTCCCCGGCCAGTTGCGCCAGGCTCGGCGTCGTGCCACCCAGCGCATGCCCGCGCGGCAGCACCGCGACCAGCGGATCCTCGTACAGCACCCGCTGCTCAATGGCCGGATCATCGATGCGAATGCGCCCGAAGCCGATATCGATACGCCCGGCCTTGAGCGCTTCGACCTGCTGCAGCGTGGTCATCTCGACCAGGTCCAGTTGCAACTCGGCGTCGCTGCGCAGCGCTCGGGTCAGCTCTGGCAACAGTCCATACAGAGTCGAGGGCGCAAAGCCGATTCCCAGCCAGTGTCGCTGCCCCTGGCCGATGCGCCGGGTGGTGGCGCCGATCTGTTCCAGTTGCTGGAGCAGGGTGCCAGTCTGTTCATAGAAATAGCGTCCGGCCTCGGTCAGGCGCAGTGGCCGCCCGCGCTCGAGCAGCAGGGTGCCGAGTTCTTCTTCCAGTTGGCCGATCTGCCGGCTCAGCGGCGGCTGGGCCATATGCAGGCGTTCGGCGGCGCGGGTGAAGTTCAGGGTTTCGGCGAGCGCCTTGAAGTAACGCAGGTGGCGAAGCTCCATCAGACTTCCTGGGTATGGTGGCAGAGGTAATCGATATTGGATTGCTCGCCGCCAACAGGCAATCCTTTGCCCACCCATTGAACGACAACGGCGGCGCAGGGGCGCCGCCGGCCACAAGGTGCCCAGGCAAATGAGCAATGCAGTGATCGAACAGGTACAGGCGGTCATCGTCGACCTGCCCACCATCCGCCCCCACAAGCTGGCGATGCACACCATGCAGCAGCAGACCCTGGTGATCCTGCGCCTGCGCTGCAGCGATGGCATCGAGGGTATCGGCGAAGCCACCACCATCGGCGGCCTGTCCTACGGCTATGAAAGCCCGGAAAGCATCAAGGCCAATATCGACAGCCACCTGGCCCCGGCCCTGATCGGCCTGGCCGCGGACAATATCAACGCCGCCATGCTCAAGCTGGACAAGATCGCCAAGGGCAACACCTTCGCCAAGTCCGGCCTGGAAAGTGCCTTGCTCGATGCCCAGGGCAAGCGCCTCGGCCTGCCGGTCAGCGAACTGCTCGGTGGTCGCGTGCGCGACAGCCTGGAAGTGGCCTGGACCCTGGCCAGCGGCGACACCGCCCGGGATATCGGTGAAGCCGAGCAGATGCTGGAACGGCGCCGGCACCGCATCTTCAAGCTGAAGATCGGCGCCAACCCGTTGGAACAGGACCTCAGGCATGTGATCGCGATCAAGCGGGCCCTGGGCGATTGCGCCAGCGTGCGCGTCGACGTCAACCAGTATTGGGACGAGTCCCAGGCCATCCGCGGCTGCCAGGTGCTGGGCGACAACGGCATCGACCTGATCGAGCAGCCGATCTCCCGGGTCAACCGCTCCGGCCAGGTACGCCTGAACCAGCGCAGCCCGGCACCGATCATGGCCGACGAATCCATCGAAAGCGTCGAGGACGCCTTCAGCCTCGCCGCCGACGGCGCCGCCAGTATCTTCGCCCTGAAGATCGCCAAGAACGGCGGACCCCGTGCCGTGCTACGCACCGCGCAGATCGCCGAGGCGGCGGGTATCGCCCTGTATGGCGGGACCATGCTCGAAGGCTCGGTCGGCACCCTGGCTTCGGCTCACGCCTTCCTCACCCTGCGCCACTTGACCTGGGGCACCGAGCTGTTCGGCCCCTTGCTGCTGACCGAGGAAATCGTCCGCGAAGCGCCGGTCTATCGCGATTTCCAGTTGCACGTACCGCGTACCCCCGGCCTCGGCCTGACCCTCGACGAGACGCAACTGTCGCGCTTTGCCCGCCGCTAAGACAAGAAGGAAACGACCATGCTGTTCCACGTGAAGATGACCGTAAAACTGCCGCAGGACATGGACCCGGCCAGGGCCGCGCAACTGAAGGCCGACGAAAAGGCACTGGCCCAGCGCCTGCAGCGCGAGGGCACCTGGCGCCACCTCTGGCGTATCGCCGGGCACTACGCCAACTACAGCGTGTTCGACGTGCCCAGCGTCGAGGCACTGCATGACACGCTGATGCAGCTGCCGTTGTTCCCGTACATGGATATCGAGGTTGACGGCCTGTGCCGGCATCCGTCGTCGATCCACGAAGATGATCGGTGAGGGGATGAAACCCGGTGAAGGAGTTCCAGCCAGGCTCGCGGAGCATGGCTGGATGATTGGCGGCGATGAAGTCAGGAAAGGGCGATGCCGAGTCGGCCGGTCAACTCGGCCATTCGCGGGTCGTTCCTCAGGCTCTCCAGGAACTCTTGATGGAGCCTTTCGTTGGTTGAGCGGGAGTTGAGGGCGGCGTAGGTCGATTCGTCGTCGATCAGGCCGTTGCGCTCGAACAGGGCGTCCCTGTGAGATTGCAGCAGCGAGAAGTACTCATCGACTTCTCCCGACGCAAGATTCGAGAACTTCGCCTCATCTTTGATCGCTGATTTCCCATCCGGCAGGAATATGATTTCGACCGTGAGTGCATAGCTGTAGCGTACCCGCCATTCATTGTCTACGGACTGCCCTCAGCGCGGCATGAAATCCTTCTGCCACTGATGTGGAATCCTCAGCGCGATCAGCCCCAGCACCGCGGCGATCGCGGCACTGACCACCAGCGCCTGCACGCCCATCTGGCGCTCCAGCATGGCGCCAAACACTGCACCCACCAGCATGCCGCTCCAGGGCACCAGCTGCACCCGCCAGCCATCGCGCTTTTCGCCGAGCAGCCGGCGCCCCAGGCCGCGGCCGAAGCGGGACAGGGCGCCGGTCACGTAGGTCAGGCCGATCGGCAGGCCGTTGACCTGTTCGACGGCGGCATTGAGCATGCCCATGGCAATGATCGCGGTCAGCAAGGCCGGCACGCGAGTGTTGAACGGCAGTATCGCGGCGATGCAGAGCAGGGTGGAAACGCACAGCAGCAACGGCAGCGAGCGCCTGCCGCCGACGCGTCCGGCCAGCACGCCCAGCACGTTGCCGGCGATGAACGCCATCACCGCCGCGACCAGACGCAGCACCATCGACAGGTCCCCCTCGCTGACGGCCACCGCCAGGCGCGTGGTGTTGCCGCTCATGAACGAGACGAAGTCGCCCGTGGCGAGAAAGCCGATGGCGTCGGTCATGCCGGCGAGAAAGGACAGGCAGGCCACCAGGGCCAGTCCGACCCGGCCGCGCAGACGGCGCAGGTGCAAACGGTTGCCGGAAAGAAGAGGGGCTGATGGAAGCATCCGCTGGGCTCCTGACTGGACGGTGGACGGCAAGCGGCTGATCAGCCAGAGCAGGCCGCTGTTCCGGGTAGCCGGATGATGACAGGTTTCATGAACTTTTTGTCATGATTTTTAATGGAATAAAATGCAACTTGCAGTTTTAAATGGTTAACTTTGGTTTAATTGATTAATAACGTTTTATTTAAACTTTTTCATAACTTTCTTAATCCTCGGATAACGAACGGTTGCGAGTCTGCACCCAGCGTCTTCTACCGGATTTGCCGGGTCGGCTTGTGTTTTTCCTAGTGAGAGAGTTGCCATGAATATCTATGTAAAGGGCTTGACCGTTGCCGCTGTTCTTTTCAGTGCCCAGGCGTTTGCCCTGGACCGGAAGGATGTCGCCGAAGTGATCCGCGTGGACTCCAAGCCGTATGCCTGCGGGATTTCCAACGCCAGGATGACCTACAAGACGCCAGACGGGCAGATCAAGGAATATGACTACAAGACCTGGGGCAACGGTTGTGCCGGGGATTGAGGGGACGCGCGGGGCGGGAACGTCGTGTAGCGAAGCCCACTGAATCCTGTAACGCCAACGCGGCGTCACCCTGCAAAAGGTGACGCCGCGAGGTTTTTGGGGATCAGCCCAGGCAGGCCAGTTCCGGGCCCAGCAGTTCATCGAAGGTCTGCCGCCGCCGAATCAGGCGGGAGTGCTCGCCATCGAGCAGGTATTCCGGCACCAGCGGCCGCGAGTTGTAGTTCGAGGACATGGTCGAGCCATAGGCCCCGGCGTTGTGGAACAGGATGAGGTCGCCGGTGGTTGGCCGGCTCATGGTTTCGAAGCGCAGGGCGCCGTCGCCGGCGAGGGTGAAGACGTCACCGGATTCGCACAGGGGGCCGGCGATGAGGGTGCTGATCGAGGGCCGCTCCGGGGCCTGAGCCACCAGCGACACGCGGTGGTAGCTGCCGTAGAGCGTCGGGCGGATCAGTTCGTTGAAGCCGGCGTCGACCAGCGTGAAGGGGTTGGCGCCCTGTTGCTTGACCGCACGCACTTCGCAGACCAGCGTGCCCGACTCGGCCACCAGGAAGCGGCCAGGCTCCAGCTCCAAACGTACCGGACGACCATAGCGGGTCTGTGCATTACGGCGCACCGCGTCCCACAGCGAGAAGTAGTGCTCCACATCGATCGGTTCCTCACCTTCGCGGTAGGGCACCGAGAGTCCGCCGCCGGCCGACAGCGCCTCGATCGGCCGATCGATCTGCTCCAGCAGTTGGGCAACGGCGTCGCAGACCTGGCCCAGGTGACCGTAGTCGACACCCGAGCCGATGTGCACGTGTACACCCACCAGGTGCAGGTCGTAGCGGCTCAGCAGCTCAAGGGCTTCGGCCAGTTGTTCATGCCAGATGCCGTGCTTGCTGTTGGGGCCGCCGGTGTTGGTCTTGGGGCTGTGGCCATGGCCGAAGCCCGGGTTGATCCGCAGCCACACGCGGTGCCCGGGCGACAGCTCGCCCAACTGCTCGATCATGTCCAGCGAGCCGAGGTTGGCCTCGACGCCAAGCTCGACGATACGCGCCAGGGTCGGGCGATCGAACACGTCCGAGGTGTAGACCAGGTCCGAGGGGCCATCGACGTTGCTGCGCGGGTTGAAGCCGGCCTTGATCGCCCGCTCGATTTCGCCCAGGGACACGGCGTCGAGTTTCACGCCTTCCTCGCGCATGAGGCTGAGGATCGACAGGTTCGACAGGGCCTTCTGGGCGAAGCGCACGGTGTCGAAGGTTTTCAGCGTGCGGATACGCTCGCGAATGACGGCGGCATCATAGATCCAGACGGGGGTGCCATGTTCCTTGGCGACGTGTGCGGCATGCTGTTCGAGGGTCATGGGGCAAGCTCGGGCTGAAAGGCGATGTTCCCTGGGGTTTCCCAGGTCGGATAAGGCCACGCCGGGGCTCGCGAGTGTTGTCAGGAGGTGTACCGGTGTGGGTACGCCTTTTTAGCATTGCCGTGTCCGGATAAAAAATATCAGTTTTCGGGGTGTCCATTCATTCCTGATATGGCTGGTGGGCCGTGCACTGGCTAGGGAATCTCGGCGAGCTGGGCTTCGAGATCTCGACAGCAATCGCGCAAGGCGTCGACGAACCGATCGACCAGTACGGAGTGGGGACGATGCAGTGGACGCACCACGCGGATGGAGTAGGGGATCGACAGGGCAAAGCGCCGAATGGTCAGCCCCAGGTTGACATAGGAGAGCGCCGTCAGCGGGTTGAGGGTCGACACCCCGACACCGTGGGCGACGGTGCTGCACACCGCAGCCGCGCTATGGGTTTCCACCTGCAGCCGGCGGCTGACGCCATGCTCCTCGAACAACGCATCGATTTTCTTGCGGTAGGGGTCGTTGGCGGCAAACGAGATGAACGGCTCGCCTTCGAAGTCCTCGGGGGCGAGCACCGACTTGGCTGCCAAGGGGTGATCCGGTGGCAGTACGCAGACCATGTCCGAGGTGAACACGCAGTCGCTTTCGGTGCCGAGGGCAAGGGTGGCGTCTTCGATCAGCCCCAGGTCGTAGCGTTGCGAGGACAACCATTCATTGAGCAGCGGCTGTTCCTGCGGGGTGATGGTCAGCGCGACACCCGGGAATTGCCGCAGAAAGCGCTTGCAGACCATCGGCAGCAGGGCCTGGGAGAAGGCCGGCAAGGTCACCAGGGCGATCTGGCCGTTCTTGTGTTGGCGGATGGCTTCGGCGGTGCGTTCGATCCGTTCCATGCCGAAATAGGCGCGCTCGACCTCCTCGAACAGTCGCAGCGCCTGTTCGGTGGGAATCAGCTTGGCGTTGGCCCGCTTGAACAGCACCAACTGGGTGATCGACTCCAGGCGGCTCAGCTCGCGGCTCACGGTGGGTTGCGAGGTGTGCAGCAGTTCGGCGGCGGCGGTGGCGCTGCCGGTGGTCATCACGGCCCAGAAGATTTCCATGTGCCTGAAGTTGAGCTTGGCCACGTTGCTTGGGGTCTCGGTGCGGCGGGAGGGGGAACAGATTGTATCTGAATCAGCCGTTGGACTTGAGGGCCCTTTCGCGGCGGTTCGGCGCCCCGACAAGCCACGCTCCTACAGGTTTGGGCTGGCGCAAGGCGGGTGAGAGGCAGTGGTGTTGTCCGATCGTTCCCACGCAGAGCGTGGGAACGATCGGAGGCCTGGGAGCAGGGCGTGGATTACCACAGTGGAATGACGTAGCTCACGTAGAAGCGGTTTTCGTCCTGAAGGGTCTGGCCGGTGATTTCCGGGGCGGCGTGGGCGTTCTGCCATTTCACCCCGAGGCCCTTGAGCTGGCCGGTCTGCACTTCATAGGTCAGCGCCAGGTCGCGTTCCCATTCGCTGGCATCGCTGTTGGCGGCGGTGCGGATCTGGTCGCCGTGGGCGTAGGTGGCGGCGAACTTCAGGCCGTCGATGCCCAGTTGGGCGAAGTCGTACTTGTACTGGGCCATCCAGGTCCGCTCGCCGGCGTGCTGGAATTTGTTCAATTGCAGGTTGGTCAGCGCCGGGGTGTCGGCACCGGAGCCCGGGCCCTGGCGGTTGTCGCCGCTGTTGAGGCCCGAGTCCAGGTACGGGAAGTCGCTGTCGCCACTGTTTTTCTGAATGCCCAGGCCCACGGTATGGCCGGCCAGGCTGTAGCTTTCCATCAGGCTGATGGTCGACTGGTTGATCCGGCCCTTGCTGATACCGTTGCCGTAGTAGCCGGCCGCCGCGTACTCGCTGTCACCGTCGCCGTTGCCTCCGATGCCGAGGCTGCGGTAGGCCCGCAAGTCGCTGTCGATGGCGCCGACAGGCAGGGCATCATGGCGTTTGGCACCGAGGAAAGCCTGCTGGTAGTAGTCCTGCAGGCTCGAGTACCAGGCGCTCAGGGTGGTGCCGGGAATGCCCGCGTAGTCCGCGCCGCCATAGAGGAAGCGGTCGCTCTTTTGGGTGCCGCCGGCGGTGATCATGCCGGTGTCGCCGGTTTCGTTGCGGATCTTGGTCTGGTTGATGTCGCCGACGGTGAAGGTGAAGTTGTCCAGGTCCCTGGAGACCAGTTGCGCGCCGGTGTTGGTCTGGCGGTACAGGCGGCCGTCGGTATTGGCCAGCATCGGGTTGTTCTGGTACAGGGTGCCGATGCGCAGCTCGTCCTTGAGGAAACGTGCCTTGAAGGTCGGGCTGAGTACGCCGAACTGGTCGGCGGACTTGCCGTCATCCAGAGGGAACATGCTGCCGGGGTAGCGGCCCTGGTGGCTCTTGTCGTTGAGGTCGCCGCCCGAATCCAGCTTCAGGCCGTAGAAGGCCTGCAGGTCCAGGCCCAGGCCGATGGTGCCTTCGGTGTAGCCGGACTTGAAGTCGAACTGAAAACCCTGGCCCCAGTCGCGAATGCTGTGGGCCTTGGCACTGCTGCCGCTGATGTCGCGCCCCTGCTGGTTCAGGTAGCGGTTGAGAAGGGTCACGTCGGCGTGGCTGTCATCGATGAAGTCGGCGTGGGCAGACATCATGATACTCGCCAGGGCGGCCCCCATCACGGGACTGTACAGCTTGTTCATTGGTTCGGATCCTGGTCACGAAATTGAAATAAGAGCTGAAAACTCTTGAAACAATTAAGCGGTGGCCATGTGACAGTTCCGAGTCAAATGCGGCGTGCAGCGGATGAAATTAAATTTAGAAAAGGCACCTTTCACCCAGTCTACAGCCTTGATTTATCAGCCTTTTTTCGGTGTGTTGCAGTGCTTCCGGCCTTGGGCGGGTGGCATGCCGAGGGGCCGGCCTACTGCGGGTTCGTGGGGGCGGCAGCATTGACGTCGGCAGGTCTGCGGGGCGGTTCGTCCAGGGGCACCTCCAGGGTGAACAGCGCACCCTTGCCCGGCCCGTCGCTGTGCACACTCATGCGCCCCTTCATCTCGACCGCCGCCAGGGCGCAACTGTGCAGGCCAAAGCCGTGGCCGTTCTTGCGGGTGGTGAAACCGTGGGTGAAGATTCGGGGCAGGTTTTCCGGCGAGATGCCTTCGCCATCGTCCTGCACGCCGATACGCAAGGTCGTGCCGTCGACCACCCGCACGCTCACGGTGATTTCGCGTTCGCGGTTCGTCAGGTCGGACACGGCCTGCTTGGCGTTGCTGAGCAGGTTGATCAGGATCAGCAACAGCCGGTGCTTGTCGCCGAGGAAGATCGGTACCGGCTGGTAGTCCCGGACGACCTTGACGTGATGCCGGATCAGCGAACCGGTGTTCATGCGCAGGGCATCCTCGATCAGATCGGCGATATTCAGGGGTTCGAGCAGCTTGGGGGCGCCGGCGTAGGATTGCTGGGTGCTGACGATTTCCTTGATGTGGTCGACGCTTTTGCTCAGTTGTCCCAACTCCTGGACGATCTCCGTCTGTTCGGCGCCAATGGCGGTGACCAACTGGTTGAGGTAGGCGGGCAGCAGCTTGCCCTTTTCGTCCTGGCTGAAGAAATGGCCCAGGTCATCGGCCCGCTCGTTGATCAGTTGCACGGCCTTGCCGAGCCCCTGTGCCTTGCTGCCACGCACCCGGCGTGTCACCAGGTCGGCCGAGATGTTCACGCTGTTGAGTACGTTGCCGACGTTGTGCAGCACGTTGGTGGCGATCTCCGCCATGCCTGCCGCCCGGGCCGTGCTCATCAGCTCGCTCTGCGCCTCGCGCAGTTCACGGGTGCGCTCTTCCACCCGCTGTTCAAGGCGTTCGTTGGCCGCCTGCAACGCGCTGTTCATCTGGTTGATCAGGGCATGGCTGCGCAACTGGCGGATGATCAGGTAGAACACCCACAGCACCATGAGCGCCGCGCACAGGCTCAGATAGACCAGGTACTGGCGGTTTTGCAGGTCGGCGCGCCGCTGGTTTTCATTGAGCAGTTCGTTGATGGCGTCGAGGTTCGCCGCCACCGGAATGAAGCCGATGCGTTCCAGCAGGTCATTGGTCTGGGGCTGTTCGCTGACCACCACGTTGACCTGTTCGATCAGTTTGTCGATGGGTGCGGCGAAGGCGGGGGGAAGGGTGTTTTTCTGCGAGGTCAGGTACTGGATCTGGCGCTCGATCTTTTCGGCCCTGCCGTTGGTCACGTGGTGGGCATATTCCATCGTGCTCAGGGTCAGTTTCGAGGCGCTGTAGAGCACGCTGAGGGTTTCCACCGGGTGGCTGGTGCTCAACGGCTGCAGGTCGGCCTGGATCGCGTCCTCGATCGCCGACAGGCTTTCCAGGTCATCACGCAGCGTGGTGTTGTGCGCCTGGAACTGTTCGATCAGTTTGCTCTTTTCCCCCGAGGCATCGAGGTAGGCTTTCTTGCGGGCCTGCCAGATGGGGGAACTGTCCAGGGCGCTGTTCAGCGTGACCAGTTGTTCCCAGCGCCTGCCCGATTCCGCGGCGGGGCCGGCCAGCAGGTTGTAGTTGTATTCGTCGCTGATGCGGGTCTTGAGAATCCTGGCATCGAGCCGGGCGTCCAGTTGCTTGAGCTGGCGAATCAGGTCGCGGGATTCGACGTAGGTTGAGGTCTCGCCCGAGAAGGCCTTGACCAGAAGGAATGCCAGGAGGCTGGCGAGAATGACGAACAGGGTGATCAGCGCGGTACCTCTGTACCTGCTCCATTGCATCATGGCGGACGTCCTGTGCACTACCGGGTCTTCCCTGAGTGTAGTGCCGGCTGACGCTTTCGCCCTGAGAGGGGGTGTGCGGACCCGACGGCCGGGCCGGTCCATCCGGGCCCGGGCGGTCGTCAGCGCCTGCCGGGCCGGACGTGGGGCAACCTTGCGTTGCCCCGTGCAATCATCCGTGTTGCGGCGATGGCGGCAGGAACCAGTTCAGTACCAGGGCGCAAATACCGCCGGTGGCGACACCGGATTCGAGCACGTTGCGCAGCGCCGCCGGCATGTGCGCGAGGAACTCCGGCACCTGCGACACCCCCAGGCCCAGGGCCAGGGACACGGCAATGATCAGCAGCGCCCGGCGGTCGAGGGTGATGCTCGCCAGGATGTTGATGCCCGATGCCGCGACGGCGCCGAACATGACCATGGCCGCGCCGCCCAGCACCGGCTCCGGGACCGCCTGGATCGCGCCGGCCACGGAGGGGAACAGGCCGAGCAGGATCAGCATCAGGGCGATCCACTGGCCGATGTGGCGACTGGCGATGCCGGTGAGCTGAATCACGCCGTTGTTCTGGGCGAAGATCGAGCTGGGGAAGGTGTTGAACACCCCGGCCAGTAGCGAGTTGGCGCCGTTGACCAGCACACCGCCCTTGATCCGTTGCATCCACAGCGGGCCTTCGACCGGCTGGCGCGAGACCTTGCTGGTGGCGGTGACGTCACCGATGGCTTCCAGCGAGGTCACCAGATAGATCACCAGCATCGGGATGAACAGCGACCAGGAGAAGCCCAGGCCGAAGTGTAGCGGCGTTGGCACCTGGAACAGAGGCGCTTCGTGCATGCCGGTGAAGTTCAGGCGACCCAGGTAGCCGGCCAGAGCGTAGCCGACGGCCAGGGCGATGACGATGGCGCAACTGCGCATCCACACCAGCGGGATGCGGTTGAGCACGACGATGATCGCCAGCACCACGCCGGACAGCAGCAGGTTCTCGCCGTTGGCGAAGGTGCCGTTGCCCATGGCGCTGAAGCCGCCGCCCATGCTGATCAGGCCGACCTTGATCAGGGTCAGGCCGATCATCAGCACGACGATGCCGGTCACCAGCGGGGTGATCATGCGTTTGACGAAGGGCAGGATGCGCGAGATGCCCATTTCGACGAAGGAACCGGCGATGACCACGCCGAAGATTGCCGCCATGACGGCTTCCACCGGTGTGCCTTGCTTGACCATCAGGGCGCCGCCGGCGATCAGTGGGCCGACGAAGTTGAAGCTGGTGCCCTGGACGATCAGCAGGCCGGCGCCGAACGGCCCGAAACGACGGCACTGGACGAAGGTGGCGAGGCCGGAGATCACCAGTGACATCGAGACGATCAGGTTGGTGTCACGGGCCGACACGCCCAGGGCCTGGCAGATCAGCAGGCCGGGGGTGACGATCGGCACGATGATCGCCAGCAGGTGTTGCAGCGCGGCGAGCAGGCCGATCAGCAGGCGAGGGCGGTCCTCAAGGCCAAGGATCAGTTCATTGGCCTGGGGGGCGCTGGGCGGGGTCTGGTGAGAGGTCATGGCAAGTGCCCTGGCAAAAATGAGCGGCGATTCTACTGCAACGACCTGGGGCGTGAAGCACTATCTGTGGGAACGGGTTCGACATGCCCGCTCTCACGACGCCAGCGCCCAACGGCGCGCGTGGCTCAGTCGAGGATGTCGAAACCGCTGCTGCACAGCCGCTCGCCATTGATCAGCAGGTGCACTGCATGGTGGCCGCTGTAGTGGCGGCGCGTGGTGAGTTCGCGGATGTGCTGGCGGCGGCTCGTGTTCTGCTGTTTCCGGCGCTTTTATTGAACGACCGTCGGGGCGCAGTGGGGGCTGTCCGTGACAATCCGGTTGCGCCCGCTTTTCTTGGCTTTATAGAGAAGGCTGTCTGCGTGGGCGAACCACTGTTTTGCACTTTCGAACTCGTCATGCCAACTGGCTATGCCTACGCTGACGCTCAATGAAGGGGCTACGATATGAGCGCTGTTGATTTTGAAATTTTGACAGGCGCGCTCGATTATCGTTGCAGCCTGCTCCAGGGAAACGCCCTCCATGATTATGCAGAACTCATCGCCGCCGAACCTGGCAATAAGGTCGGCAGAGCGTAAGGAGGACCTGAGTGTTTTGCTCAGCAGGCAAAGAATGGAGTCGCCAGTCGGGTGGCCGTAACGGTCATTCACTTCTTTGAAGTTGTCCAGATCAAGCACTATGAGAAACGTGTTGTTTTTTCTGTTGTTGGAGCTGGCGATGTTCTTCAGCTCTTCGTCCAGGTATCTCCTGTTTAAAAGCCCGGTTAGTTCGTCTGTTATGCTAAGGCTGTTCAGGGTGTTTTTTATCTTGTATAGCTCTGAGGCAAGCTTATATGAGGTAAAGCTTACCGAGATAGGGTATAGCGTCAACAGTGGCAGGCTTGACCAAGCCGACAGAATTGAGCTTTGTTGTAAGTCTATTCCGACGAGAATCTGCCACGCGAGTATGCCTGATGCTTGCAGGGTTAGTCCTTTTTTCAGATTCTTCAAGCCGCCCGTGTTGATGGCGTTCATTGCCACCATTGCGGATAGGCTTATTGAAGAGATCGGGTTTAATCCGATGGCGCCAATCCATAAGCCACACAGCAGTGAGTCGACGTCCAGATTTCGTATTTCTGCCATGTAAGGGTTTTTTGAGCGGTTGGAAATTCTATAGGCTACATGGGGCCATATTGCAACATTTATAAAAAGCAATGACGCCAGGATCAGGAAATTCTGTTGGTGGATGATGGATTCTAAAATGATGGGCGCACACAATATCGTACCCAGTATTCGTGGGTAGTAGATTCTCTTGGTGAACCGTTTGCCGTGCTTTATTCGATCCAAGGTTCACCTCAACTGATCACGTGACATGCTCCTGTATGCCATCATGTCTGTCGTGTTTTGTCTAGCATCATGGATTCTGGTTTTTGGTTTTTGCCAATTTCTCTTGTGGGAAAATTGGACTGGCTAACCGGGTTCTTGATTGACGCCAATGAGCTTTAGTTGGTGGACGGGGTTCATGTATCGGAGCGGATACAGCACTTCGGGTAAGGGCCCGGAAGAGGCTTTGTCATACAGACCCTAGGCTCTGTCTGAAATCCCAAGAAACTGAAATGTGGCCTCAGAACAGCCTGGGCTCTGTACAGTCGCCGACCATCTACGGAAAGGAATTCTGTGATGGCAAAGCGTTATGAGCTCTCGGATGAAGCGTGGGCGGTGGTCGCCGATCTCTTTACGGCAGCTCACGTCAGGGGCCGGCCCCGCAGCAGTGATCGCTTGATGCTCGATGGTGTGCTCTGGGTACTTTGTTCAGGAGCAGCCTGGCGAGATATGCCCGAGCGTTTCGGGTCTTGGGCGACGGTCTATCACCGCTTCCGAGTCTGGCGAAACCGCGGAACATTCGATCAGATGCTCAGACGATTGCACCTCAGACTTAATGACAAAGGCTTGATCGACCCCCGCACCTGGATGATCGATTCGACCGCTGTTAGAGCAACCCGTGCTTCATCTGGAGCGCGGAAAAAAGGGGGGCTGACGAGCCTACCGATCACGCTCTAGGCCGCAGTCGTGGCGGCCTGACAACCAAAATCCACATGCTCTGCGACGCCAACGGGATACCGTTGCGCTTTCTCCTCTCTGGCGGTCAAGCCAGTGACACCAGCTACGCACAACCACTGTTGGACGGAGTCAGCATTCCATCGAGCCAACGTGGGCGCCCGCGCAAGCGCTGTAAATGGCTGCTTGCCGATAAGGGCTACGACGCCGAAGCGCTACGCCGCTACTGCGACCAATATCGAATGCAACCCGTCATCCCACTGCGTTCGATGAAGCGCAAGCCCAAGCCTGGCTTACCCAGACTGTTCGACCGGCCCAAATACCGACAGCGCAACATCATCGAACGCATGTTTGGCTGGCTGAAAGAGAACCGCCGAATCGTCACGCGCTTCGACAAGCTCGCAAAAAGTTATGCAGCGATGGTCTCGCTGGCTTGTGTCTTGCGGTGTATGCGACGGCTTTTTTCAGACAGAGCCTAGTAGTGTGGATTTCAGATAGATGTGCAGCCCTGGCCGGTGGTCGCCTGAATGCACCCTGATTTTTCGGGACTGAACCCTCGACTTCAACCGACCTGTCGTGGCTGCCGTCTCCAGCCGGTCAGCGGCTTCTAGACCCTCATTCGTTCAGTTGAGCAGAAACTTCTTTCGCCAGCTCGATGAAAACCCGAGCCGCAGCGCTCTGGTAGGCGCCTTTGCGTTGCATGAGGACGGCGGTGCGCTGCAAGCGTTCGGGCTCGAGTGCGATCGCCACCAGGTCGCCATGGGCGAAGGCGGTGTTGGCGGGCAACAACGTCGACAGCGTGGTCCTGCGAACGATTTCGATCACTGCACCGAGTGCATTGGCCTCCATCCGCACTTCAGGGCGTATTCCGTGCTCGCGGCAGTAGCGATCGATCTGTTCGCGGGTCGCGAATTCCGTGCTGAGTAGAACCAGCGACTCGCCGCTCAGGGCCTGAGGGCCAATGGACCTTTCCTGCGCCAGGGGGTGGGTGCGGTTCACCACCAGGGCGAGGGTTTCGATCAGCAAGGGCAGGGAATCGATGTCCGGGGTGTGTATTTCATCGAACGCGATCCCCACGTCCAACGCTCCAGCGATGAGCAGGTCCTCCATGCGCTCCTGGGAGATCTCCTGCACGTTCAGGGTGATCTGTGGGTAACGCGAGTGGAATGCCTGGACCAGGGGGCCCACCAGGTAGGTCGTGAAGGTCGGTGTCACCGCCACCCGCAACGACCCGCGACTGAGGTCGCTCACATCATGGATGGCTCGCTTGGCTTCGCGCAGTTCCTGTGAGGCCCGGCGCGCATACTGTAAATAGACCTCCCCGGCATCGGTCAGACAGGTCGTGCGTCCAGAGCGATCGAACAGCTGGGCGCCGAGACTTTCTTCCAGGAGCTTGACCTGCTGGGACAGCGCAGGCTGGGAGACATGCAACGCCGCAGCGGCCCGCGTGAAGCTGTGGTGCTCCGCCACGGCGAGGAAATACTGGATATGTCGGGCAAGCATGGATTTATCCATAAGATAATCTGATCAATCACATAATAAATGAGACTTTTACCTTATGTAAGAGCGCCCCTAATCTTGGCTTCAACAACCCGCGACATCGAGGACGAAGCCATGAAAGACATCATTGACGGTTTTCTGAAATTCCAAAGGGACGCCTTTCCCGAGCGGATCAAGCTGTTCCAGGATCTGGCCACGCAGCAGAGCCCAAGGGCGTTGTTCATCTCATGCTCTGACAGTCGACTGGTGCCTGAGCTGGTCACCCAGCGCGAACCAGGCGATCTGTTCGTGATCCGCAACGCGGGCAACATCGTGCCTTCCTATGGCCCTGAGCCGGGCGGTGTGTCGGCCTCGGTCGAATATGCCGTCGCCGCGCTGCAGGTTGCCGACATTGTCATCTGCGGCCACTCCGACTGCGGGGCGATGACCGCCATTGCCACCTGCAAGTGCCTGGACCACATGCCCGCTGTGGCGGGCTGGTTGCGCTACGCCGATTCCGCCCGGGTAGTGAATGAAGCCCGCCAACACCCGGACCAGCCGACCAAGGTCGCGGCCATGGTGCGCGAAAACGTGATTGCGCAATTGGCCAATATCCAGACTCACCCGTCGGTGCGCCTGGCCCTTGAAGAGGGCCGCGTCACCCTGCACGGCTGGATCTACGACATCGAGAGCGGGCGTATCGACGCCTTCGATGGCAGCACCGGGACCTTTGTGTCCCTCGCCGACCACCCGCAAGTCCACGCCGTTTCCCAACCAGCCAGGCAAGTTGCCTGAACCCGATATCAACCGAGGAGATAACCCCATGATCCAGACACAAGCCACCAAAAGCCTCCGCCAGGCCCTGACCGAAATTATCGTGATGGCCAAGGCCCGCAAAGGCCTGTCCTACGCGCAACTCACCGAGGGTACCGGCCTGTCCGAAGCCTTCGTCACGGCAGCCCTGCTGGGTCAGCACCCGCTGCCTGCCAACGCCGCGAAGGTCGTGGGCGAAAAGCTGGACCTTGACGCCGACGGCATCGCCTTGCTGCAGACCGTCCCTGTTCGTGGCTGCTTCGAGAACAGCGTACCGACCGACCCCACCCTCTATCGCTTCTACGAAATGCTGCAGGTCTACGGCACCACCCTCAAGGCTCTGGTCCACGAGAAGTTTGGCGACGGCATCATCAGCGCCATCAACTTCAAGCTGGACATCAAGAAGGTCGAAGATCCGGAAGGCGGTTCCCGTGCCGTGATCACCCTGGATGGCAAGTATCTGCCGACCAAGCCTTTCTGACCCTGCTGTGAGTCTGCCCGGCGTCTGACGGCGACCGGGCTACCCCCCAACCCCTTATCTCAGGCTGCGCCACCCCGGCGTGAAGCCAGGCCTTTTTTCGCCCTCAATACAGGTGAGTTGCCATGAAATATTTATTCGCTTTATTCCTGGGTGGTCTTTGCTCCGTTGCAGTAGCCGATGAGCTCACTGCCCAAACCCCGCAGGTTACCGTCGAGTCCTATCGTGACGCTCAGGACCTGGATATCGCCCACGTGGTCGCCAGTACCGAAATACCGGACGTCTGCGGCGTAGTGCCTGTGCAGATGACCTATGACGACTCCAAGGGCATTCGGCACACCATCGCGTACCACGTCATGGGGACTGGCTGTACCCACTGATCATGCCGCTCGTCAGCCTGTCTGGCGCCCGATCATGCGGCGCCAGCGGCGGGGGACCTTGGCCGCAGTCGCGGGGCCCGGTTCTCGTGAGCCAACCCTTCCTCATTCCGCGTTCTGACGTTTCAACGCGGTCGTTGCGCCCCGTGTGAATCAGTTCCGCCAAGTCCACATTCGACCGCATGCTCGCGGTTGACTTCCTCGTTTTTCTGGCACGCTTCGACTCAATCATAAACAAGCCTTGGATCAGTTTCTGGCCGCAGATGCTGGATGAGGTTCTGGCAGGCGTGTGATCGATGTGGGATCAGTGGGGTGCAGGCGCAGCGGCCATCGTTGCCCGTGGCCTTCCTTGCTGGCAACGGCAGTGGCGCCAGGCGTTTCGCGGTTTTGCCGTTGAACAGGATGAGTTCGGCAGTCATGGAGCCTGCTTGGGGCGGGTGCGGCTGCGGTATCTGTGAGCGAGTGGGCGACGCAGAGGCAGGGATCGGCCTTATCAGCAGACCTGATCCTTCTTGAGAAGGGTCAGGTCTGCTGGATGCTTGGCGGGGGTTAACGGGATGTTCAAGTCAATCTGGCTTGTATTGAATGGCCGGCCTTGGAGAAAGGCGCGTTGAAGCGATATTGGCGCAACTTTACTTGCGTTGACGACGCGGCTGTTACCCAACGCTGACGTCGTAAATAACGCGCTCGCCAGTAGTATCAAAACTCTATGGTGCAGGCGTACGGCTCCTCGAAACTGAAGTTTCGCCGCGCAGTGTCATCACGGTTGGAGCCGTACTTGCGTTATAGAGCGTTCATATTGAACGAATGGTTTTCGTCACGCCCTATCCAGTTGACCAACTTGAGATATAAAGATGGATCTGGATTGATGGGACAACTTACAGCCCAAGTTCTGTCAGGCCTGGATGATCATCCGGACGGCGCCCCAGTGGCCAGTGGAACTTGCGTTCGCTTTCCTTGATCGGCATGTCGTTGATGCAGGCGAATCGGCGGCGCATCAGACCATCCGCTTCAAATTCCCAGTTTTCGTTACCGTAGGAGCGGAACCAGTTACCGGAATCATCATGCCACTCGTAGGCGTAACGGACGGCGATGCGGTTATCGGTAAAGGCCCAGAGTTCCTTGATCAGGCGATAGTCCAGCTCTTTCTTCCATTTGCGGGTGAGAAAGCCCTTGGCCTCTTCGCGATTGGTCGCGAATTCAGCACGGTTACGCCATTGGGTATCCAGCGTATAGGCGAGCGAGACCTTCTCGGCATCGCGGCTGTTCCAGCCGTCTTCGGCGAGTCGGACTTTCTCAATCGCCGATTCGCGAGTGAAGGGAGGAAGTGGCGGGCGAGTTTGGGCATTGGACATGGTAGTGCCTCCAGTCTGGTTGGATAAATCGGTATGGGTAACGTCTTTTGAAACTCAGGCCCTTATGAGGAGGCCTCTAACAACAACTATGCAAATTCCCTTGCATGGTCGGCTGCGCGATAATCATCCAGCACGGGTGCCATAGTGATTGCGCCTTCCATTAATATTATTGACTGCCCGGCTTAAACTCAGCGTTTGCTCGATATTCAGTGCCCGGTCAGCCCAAGCGTATAATTCAGTCGTTTCTGCCTGCGCACTTTCGCAAACTTGCGGATGGGGATCATCTGGATCCCCAAACTTCTCCCGCAGTGTTGATCATCCACAGCCAGAAAGACCCTCCGACTCGAACCGGCCGTGAACGGATTAAGCACGCGATCCGTCATGGGTGGGTTCATGAGTTTAATGTAGAACGATCGTTCTCCCTGGTCAAGCGACACCGGGAGAATTTTTTTCCGAGGGGGTGAGCAGGCCAAGTCGAGAGGCATCCGGGAGCGCTTCGAAAGCGCTGGATCGACCCTCACGGCAACCTGCTCGACGGCCTACGCCATGCTCCTGCGATGGCGCAACAGGCCGAGAAACGAATCAAGCTGCACTCCGAAGCATTTTCACGGTCCATGTAAAACGCATCGTTGAGTGGGAGGTGAACCTTGGCAAGACAGAAAAAGCCCGTCGTCGATGGCATGCATTTGACGACGCTTTCTTCCAACCGCAAGGACCGCTTCTTCGCAGCCATGGACGCCAGCCACAGCGCGATGATCGTGACCGATCCGGCGCAGCCGGATAATCCGATCATTTTTGCCAATCAGGCATTCCTGACCCTGACCGGGTATGAGCACGACGAGGTCATCGGACGCAATTGCAGGTTCCTGCAGGGCCCGCAGACCTGCAAGGACACCCGACGGCAGGTGCAGTTGGCGGTCGGGCGGCACCATGAAGTGTGTGTGGAGGTGATCAATTACCGCAAGGACGGCTCCTCCTTCTGGAACGAGCTCTTTATTTTCCCGCTCTTCGATGAACGTGGCCGACTGACGTATTTTTTCGCCTCCCAGTTGGATGTGAGCCAGCGTCACGATGTGGCGCTGCGCAGGCGTCGGGCCCAGGACCTCGAGGCACTGGGGCAGCTCACCGGCGGTATTGCCCACGATTTCAATAATCTCCTCCAGGTGATGGTGGGCTATCTGGAATTGATTCAGCTGAGCGCAAAGCGTCCTGGCAGCGATCCGCAGCGTATTTTCAATAGCGCCAATCGTGCCAGGGCCGCCGCCGAAAAGGCGCAAACCCTGACTCAGCAGTTACTGGCGTTTTCGCGCAAGCAACGGCTGGAGAGTCGTGTGTTCAACCTGAACACCTTGTTGAGCCGCCCCGGCGTCATGGCGCGTGCGCTGCATGACGTCCACCTGCAGGTTGATCTGGCCGACGATCTGTGGAACTGCCTGATTGATCCTGGTCAGGCTGAGCTGGCGGTCCTGCAGTTGCTGACGAACGCCCAGGAGGCGCTGGAGGGCCGCGTCGATCCGACAGTGACCGTCAAAACCTGCAACGTGCGGATTCCAGGCGACGCCAAGCTTCAGCGGGAGGGGTTGGCAGAGGGGCGCTATGTCAGCCTTTCGGTGAGTGACAATGGCAAGGGAATAGCGGCGGAGCTGCAGGACAAAGTCGTGCAGCCGTTCTTCACCACCAAGGAAGAGGGCAAGGGTTCTGGCCTGGGGTTGTCGATGGTGTACGGCTTTGCCAGGCAATCGGGGGGCACGGCCCGCATCCATTCATACCCCGGTGTCGGCACCACGATACGCCTGTATTTTCCTGCAGATGACAGCGAGTACTGCGACGAGCAGGCGCCGACAGCGCCTCTGTCGCTGCAAGGTCGTGAAAGCATCCTGATTGTGGAGGACCGGCCCGAGGTGGCCGAGCTGGCCCAGGTGATTCTGTCGGATTACGGCTATCAGATAGACACCGCGCACGATGCCGCCCAGGCATTGGCCCTGCTCCAGAACAAGGCCTACGACCTGGTGTTCAGCGATTTGATCATGCCGGGGGACATGGACGGCGCGGCACTGGCGCGTGAGATATCCCGCCTGTATCCGCGCACGAGGATCCTGCTTACCACAGGCTACGCGAAAGACGCGCTCGAGCGGGCCAATATCCAGGTGCATGAGTTCGAGGTGCTTCCCAAGCCTTATCAGCCTGCTGATCTACCCCGAAAGATACGTGCCGTGCTTGACGCTCAGTGACACCGGCGCAAGACCGCGCTGGTCGGTGAACCTGGGAGAGGGCTACCCAGGGCAGGTGAAAATCCCGTCGTTGTCAGGCAAAGCGTACACCGGCACAGACCTCTGAAATCCACCTCCCTATACTGCCCTTGCGTATTGAGGTGTGGGGGCATGGGCTCAGGCGTTTGCCCGAGCCAGCCTGGGCGCATTGGCCAGATAAAATCCATAAAAAAGCCCGCACTGAGTACGGGCAAGACAGGAGTGCTTATGAGCAGCCTGGAGTGACCAGACTCACTATTGAGATTTAAAAAAACCTGAGCTTTCTCGATTGTTTTTCCAGGTTGCCGACGGATGGTGGAGGTTCTTGAACAAGCGCGCCATGCCCGGATAGGCGGGTTCAGGTTGCGGTCTTTTTGCTGCGTACTTTGCGCGGGGGCGACGAGGAGGGTGCCTTGCTTTTTGAGTGTTCCGGTTCAGGTGGCGCGACGCGGCTCTCTACAGAGCCCGACAACTCGTCAGTGCCAGCCGCTCCCAGCTCATCCCTGGCTTGTAGCCAGTGTACAAAGTCCCGGCCATCAGGTTTGCCTTGCTGCTCCCAGATGCGATAAGCCGTGAGCCGAATCGTTTCTTCGTCCATTGTGATGCTCCCGTTATAAATCAAAGTCGTCAGGAATAAATGAAGCTGCTGACCGAGTCCGACTTGATGATGGGCAAGTCGATGGCATGGATCAGACCGGCGGCGATCGCTTGTTGCGGGTCAATGATCCTCGGTGCGGCGATCAGGTATTTTTCGGTTTCCAGTTTTTCGATAGCGCCGTGGGTGCGCTCGGCTACGATACGTACATACAGTTGCAGGTCGTAATCGAGGCTCATGGCATATTCGGACATGCGTGAATGATCTACGGCACCCTGAACATGCCAATGAAAGGGATGAAATAGAAACTTGCTGTATTGGCAGGCGGTCCTGCGCTCGCCAGCCAGGAAGATGATGTTGCCCATCGACTCGACTGTACCCAGATTGTGGGTATGCACGGGAATCGGCAGAGACAACAGAAAGTTGTACAGGGTAAACCCGTAGCTACATTCACCCCCCATGGTTGCGATATTGAGCACCAGCTCTGATGCGTCTTGCTGTACGGCCGCCGAGGCCTTTTCGATCAGTTGGCTGCAGGTGGAGGCGGTGATCGGCCCGGTGAAGTTGATAATGTGTAAAGGCATGGTTTCCCTCTTCAATCAAAGCAGGGGAGCGCAGCTCCCCTATGCCAGGCACGTCAACGGTTGCACTCGCTACCATGGCTATTTTCGCCACCTTTTTTACCGGTTTCGTTCACACTCATATGGCCTTGCTTGTCTTGAGTACTCATGCTGGATTTCCTCTCTGTCAGAGAGATTTTTAGAATTTAATGCTGATGTGCCGGGGTTTGTATCAAATAGCGCAGCCTTATGGATGGTGTAATAGGTTTCTTTCACAAACGGGGGGTGTCTGAGATGCACCGACGATGGCTTCGGACTGTCTGACCCTTCGCTGATGTTCGTAACAAGGGGGTGAATTCGAGGTCGGGCCAGTCTTGGCTTCAGGACGTGTTTCCACGCCTCGCTGGCGATTATTGTGCTGCTTATCAGTTGGCGTTCGCATGATTGATATCCTTGGTTTGACTGCCTGTCTGCTAGCGGTCTGATTCAGGCTGCCGGCAACTATTCAGAGAGTGGCGGCGATGGGTGTGTTTTCTTTTTTTTCGAAAATGGCGACGAGCGGCATTCGGATAAACTTATACAAGTCGGGTGCCGTTTCGTATAAGTAGGGTGGCGGGATTGATATTAAGGTGATGGCAATGACCGCTCGGCTTTCTGCTTGCTGATAAAGAGCAGCGATTAGAACCGAATCTGTCAGTGAGCAAGTCCGGATTGACTCGGGATGGCCTTCCGTGGGATATATCTCGGCCGCACGCTCAACTTCTCAGTAACTTGCTATAAATCCCGGTGCGCACCCAATTAATTGGGTTTGTTTTCTTCCTGAATGAATAATCACCTATCTAGTGGGACGCCCTTGCGATGCCTTCTACTCTTGAATTGCGTCGTCTGATTGAAACCGCATTTCTGCCAACCCCGTGCATCTGCACGGTCGATCAGGGGAAAACCCTCACGATTCAACTGATGGACGCAGATACCCGGCAGGAGCAGCTCACCGTCACCGGCATTGACCCTCAAGGTTTGAGGTCGATTCGGGCCATTGCGCTTCTGGTCGCAGAGATCAAGGAGGAGCTCAGGCTCAATGCGCGAGCGACGGATGAGTCCGCAGACACCTGAGGCGCCAATAGCCTGACATCGCCCTATCGAGGTGAAAACTCGAATAGCTGGGTGCCGACGCCTGAAAAGCTGTACAGAATTCTAAAAGATGTACATGTAAGCGTCGGTTCGTCTACACCCCGGGCATCTGCTTCAACACCCCTTCATCTTTGACTCCACCCCGCAACAGCTCCCCCTGCGCTCAGCTTTTCTGAACAATTTCCCCCTTTGCAGACTCCACCGAACAGGCAACGTGTCGTGATGGAGCGCGAAGGGTACCTGGCGATCCGCAAGGATTGCCGGGTGGGCCAATCCGGTCTTGACCACCACAAGCGGTCGGTGAGGCAGTGACAGCCTTGGCGTCCGTCGAAAAACACCTGGGGAGAAAGGGGTATGTCCACCGCCGCAAACATCATTGCTTGTCTGCATAAGCAGGCCTTGCGGTTCACCACCGCGCCGTCGTGCACCGCAGGCAGGATCGGCGAGAGGGCATGGGAGGAGCTGCGTGAACCAGCCTGAATCCGCGGACGAGCAAAGCCGCGATTACCCGGTACGCGAAGACATGGTCTATCAGCTCAAAGTCTGGCGATTTGAGCGGTGGGGTTGGTATGGCTTGGTCGTTATCGTGTTGATGGCATTGCTCGGGGTTTTTTCTCGTGGGCCGCTGAGCAGCCGGGAGCTTCACAGCCAGGACGGCAGGGTAACGCTGCGCTACGAGATCGTTCACCGCAACGGCTCGACCAATCCCATGAAGATAACCGTTGCCAGTGGCCGGGCCCAGTCGCAGGTCGAGTTGGCGCTGGATGGGGATCTTTTCGAGGGATTCAGCATTGAAACCCTGCAACCCGATCCGATCAGGACGGTCAGCTCCGCACGGGGGCTCAGGTTTTGGCTGCAGACCGACGCTCAAGGACAGGCCACGCTTTATCTGATGCTGCGAGGCGATGGCCTGGGAGGCTACAGCAGCCGCGTATCGATAGCGGGCTCCTCGCCCGTTGAACTGACACAATACATCCTACCGTAGGTGCACCATGGACTCCGTGTTACGAGCGGCCGCGATGTACGTGGCCTTGATGATCCTGTTCAAAATCGCTGGAAGACGCTCGCTGGCGGAGCTGACCACGTTCGATCTGGTATTGCTCATGATCATTGGCGAGGCCACGCAGCAGGCGCTGCTTGGCGACGATTTCTCGTTGACCAACTCCATCGTGGTCATCGTCACGCTGATTGCGGTGGACGTGGGCCTGTCGCTGTTGAAGCGACGATTCTCGACAATCTCCCGGCTGATCGACGGCGAGCCCACGATTCTCGTCGAGCACGGCAGGATTCTGCATGAGCGCTTGCGTCAGGCGCGTCTGATCGAAGCGGATCTCATGGAAGCGGCACGTTCAAACCAGGGCATCGAACGCGTGGACCAGATCAAGTTCGCCATACTTGAGCGAAATGGAAAAATCTCGGTCATTGCGCAGGATCAATGAGGGAGTCATCAGCGCCCTCAACCACATTCGCGTAGGCACGAGCTGCCCTGCCGAGCAGCGCGGCGCGCTCGTCGCCGTCGATGAAGCCTTCGTCGAAGTACTCATCGGCCAGCCGCACGAGCTCTTCATGCTGCTCCTTGGCGTTCATGTGACTCTCCGGTTTTTCCAGCAGTTTTTCCCAAGCCTGTAAGGCATGTTCCTTTCGGTCTTCGTACATGGCACACCTCATGGAATGATGACGAGCGCAAGGGCCCAGGCCTCGGTTGAACGACAGTACGGAAAAGCTCGGCCAAGGTTCCAGGCGTTACCCTCCAGGACTCTCGTTGGCCGATTGGCGCATGGCTTTGGCACGCTTTTCCAGTACCAGGTAGCTGGCGCCCGCGAGCAACAGGGGAGGAGGTAGTAGAGCGTTCGATAACCCAGCAGTGCGGCCACCAGCGGGCCCTGGTCAAGCTGGTCGTGGAGCAGGGCGAGAAAAACCGCCTCCAGCACACCCAGCCCTGCGGGAATATGCGTGATGACGCCTGCGACACAACTGATCAGCAGAACCCCCAGGATCGCAGGATAGCTCAAGGGAGCCGGGAGCAGCAGGAACATGAGGCCCGCCATCAACGCCCAGTTGCTGGCACCGAGCCCGACCTGAAACAGCGCCAGGCGCAGCGAGGGTAAGGTGAACTCGTACCTGCCCCAGGCCCAGGCCCTTTGCCTGGCCCACCCGCAGGCAAGCAGATAACCCCCGGCGATGACGACCAGCGTCAGTCCGATGAGCTGCAAACCGAGCGCCCCCAGGCTCCAGCTGTCCGGCAATGTCACCAGACGCAGGGAAAACACCACGCCGGCCAGGGCCGCATAACCTATCCAGTTGGTGACGATCCCCAGGGTAATGATTTGCGTGACCGTAGCTGTTTCAAGCCCCAGGCGCTTGTAGAGGCGTAAACGCAAGGCGATGCCGCCGATCCAGGTGGTGAAGTTCAGGTTGAAGGCATAACAGACAAAGGCCACCGGCAGAACATGCCGCACCGGCAGCGTGTGGCCGGTGTAGGCGCGGGCGAGCAGGTCATAACCGCTGACCAGTGCGTAGCTCAACAGGGCCATCGCCAGACCGAGCAGCAGTGTCCCGGGTTCATAGCCTTGAATCGAACGCAGGACCTGGTGCCAATCCAGGTGGCGGGCCATCCAGTAAAGCAGCGTGCAGACGAGCACCACAAAGCACAGTGTCAGCCACTGCCGGCTTCGGGCCTGCCAGGCCTTGCCCGTCATCAGCGCTCTCCTTCCTGGCAACTGATGGGCTGCGCGTGGGGGGCCAGGGGGCGCAGGTATTGCTTGTGCGCCGGCAGCCAGCCGGCAATCGTCGGAAAATGCCGGATGCAGTGAAAGCACAGGAAGATCAGCGGGGCCCTCCACCAGAAGCCGCGGACCATGCGCTCGAGGGTGATCCGCTTGCAGTCGTGGCGGATGAGCTGTTGAAGGTGATCGTGCAGGTGTTTGTTGAACACGTCATCGCGAATGAAGAGATTGGCTTCCAGGTTCAAGGCCAGGCTCAACGGATCGAGGTTGCTCGAACCCACCGTGGCCCATTGATCATCCACCAGCGCGACCTTTCCATGCAGTGGCCGACGACAGTATTCCAATACCCTGACGCCATCGCGTAGCAGGTGGTTGTACAACAGCCTGGAGAGGGCACGCACCCAACGCAGGTCCGGCTGCCCCTGCAGAATCAGCGTCACCTCCACACCCCGCCGGGCGGCGTTACGCAGCTCTCGCAGCAACCGGTAACCCGGAAAGAAGTAGGCGTTGGCGATCAGCACGCGAAAGCGGGCGGCCTGGAGGGCTGCCAGGTACTGCTCCTCGATCGTATTGGTGTGATGCTGGTTGTCACGGTCAAGCAACCGTGCCCATGCCTGTCCGCGCAGACGGCCGTCGGGCGCCGCCCGCTGCTCGGGTGGCTCTTGGCCCAGCAGGCGCAGACAGCAGGCCTGCACCTGGGCCACGACGGGGCCGGTCACCTCCACCGCATAGTCCTGTTTGGCCATGGGGCCGGATTCGTCCAGGTGATCGGCGCCATAGTTGAGCCCGCCGACAAACGCCCGCTGGCCATCAATCACGACAAGCTTGCGGTGCAGGCGCCGAAAGAGATTGGTACGCATGCCCATCCAGCGCGGTTGAGGATCGAAGACATGCAGGCGCACCCCCGCTGAGGTCAGGGCCTGGATGAAGGCGGGAGGCAGGTCGGCGGTACCGTAGCCATCGACCGTGACATCGATCTGCACGCCCCGTCGAGCGGCTTCGACGAGCACCTGCTGCAATGCCTTGCCCACGGCATCGTCCTGGATGATGAAGGTTTCAAGCAGCACGCGTTGGCGAGCCTGGCCGATGCTGTCGAAGACACGGCGGTAATAGTCGTTGCCATTGATCAGCAACCGGACGTCATTACCTTCCAGCCAGGGGGCGTTCACAGGGCCAGCTCCACCACCAGCGACGCATGGTCCGACAGGTGCGACCAGGGGCGTGTGCTCAGTACGCGTGCGCCCAGGGGCGAAGCATTGCGCACGTAGACCCGGTCCAGGCGTAGCCAGGGAAACCGCGCAGGAAAGCTGCGTGCCGGCGCACCTTCAAGCTGGGCGAAGGCTTCGACCCAGGACTTCTCGCAGAGCCGGCGGTCAGCGCGTCGACGCCAATCGTTGAAATCCCCGGCGATGATCACCGGCGCGTCGGGGGGCAATGCCCCCAGGTAATCGAACAACAGATCGATCTGGTTCTGACGCTGGGCTTCGCGCAGGCCCAGATGCACGCAAATGGCGAACACCCGGGCATGCCCGGGCACATCCAGTGTGCAGTGGAGCAGCCCGCGCTGCTCGTTGCCCTGGACCGAAACATCCCGGTTGCCATAGGCCAGGATCGGAAATTTGGAGAGCAGGGCATTGCCGTGATCCCCATTGGGATACACCGCGTTGCGTCCGTAGGCGAACTGCGGCCACATGCTGTCGGCCAGGTACTCGTACTGAGGCAATGAAGGCCAATCGGGGTAGCGCTGCTCGTGTTGGCGATGGCTGCCATGCACTTCCTGGAGAAACACCAGATCAGCCCCGGTGCTGCGTACGGCCTCGCGCAACTGCGGCAGGATGAAGCGCCGGTTGAACAGGTTGAAGCCCTTGTGCACATTGAGGGTGAGCACCGTCAGTCGATGTATCGCATCGACAGCCGGTGGCAGGCTGGCTGGGCCTGGTACGGGGTTGACCTGGTTCACCGTTCTCCTCCTTCCTTCCGGGTCTGGCCTGCGCGTGTCGGCTTCACTGTGAGCGGACCACGCGGGCGCGAGGGGGCTGATTTCGAGCTGTCCCCTGTAGCTGCGACCGGGCCTTGCGCCGTGCAGTTCAAGAAGAATCCGTGCGCCCCGGATAGCCGGCGCCCTGCGGGGCGGCAGGCTGCCACGACGCCCACGCTCCGTTGATCGATCCGGCCGAACTATTGATCCGCGGGGTCAGTCGGCTTCCCTATAGGGTCAACAAAGGGAGCCCTCCCCATGAGCGTTACGGCGAAGCAACGGTGTGTGGTGGCCTACGGCAGTGTCGGGGCCGGGGAGCATGAGGAACAGACCAACCTGGCGCTGGCGCGCTGGTTGGCACAGATTCTCGGCTGGTCATTCACCGACATCAGGTCGCAGGACCGCGAGTCGGCGCAGGCGCTGTATTTTGTTCCTGCCCACACCCTGGTCGGTGAGGAGCGGGTCGAATTGGGCATCAGTGGTGCGGAGGACCTGCTGGGTGGCTATGTGCAACACGCTTTCATGGCCACCAAGGCGATTTCCCACCCGTTACTTTCCCGAACGCGCTGGCAGCCGCAGGGGTGGAATCCCCAATTCGCGGAGCGGGTGCGGGCCGTGGTGCTGGCGGGCCTGACGGTGTTCGATCGGGACGATGCCCGGCACGCGGCTATTGAGGCGCTGCGCTCAGGGCCCTTGCGGGTCAAGCAGGTGCAGGCGTGCGGCGGGTCCGGCCAGGCGGTGTTGCACGACAGCACCGATCTGGCGCAGTGGTTGAGTGGTCTTGATGAGCCCACCTGTGCCCAGGGTATCGTCCTGGAGGAAAACCTTGAACAGGCCGTGACCCACAGCGTGGGACAGACCCTGATCGACGGTTTGCTGATGACCTATCACGGCCACCAGCACCAGGTACTGAACCGGCACGGTGAGTCGGTGTACGCCGGCTCCGACCTGTTGCTGGTACGTGGCGACTACGTCGATCTGCTGGCGCGGGACCTGGAGCCGCAAGTGCGCAAGGCCATCGAGTATGCGCGCGTTTATGACACTGCCGCCGCGCTGAGCTTTCCGGGCTTCTTTGCTTCGCGTCGCAACTATGACGTGCTGCAGGGCATGGGCAGGGAGGGAGAATCGAAGTTCGGCGTGCTTGAGCAGTCCTGGCGGGTGGGCGGCGCGACGGGGGCCGAACTGGCAGCGTTGCAGGTGTTTCGTGAGCGCCCGGCGGTGAAGGCCGTTCGTGCTTCCACCCATGAGGCCCATGCCGAATGCCCGCTGCCTGAGTCGGCACGGGTGCTGTATCGCGGCCCTGATGGCCGGGGTGATTTCATTCTCAAGTATGCACAGGTCGATGACCATGATTGCTAACAGCGAACCGGTGTGGATCAACGTCGAGGAAGACTCCATCGCGGGCAATTTTCTGAGCCCCCGATCCAAGGTCCCCGGCGTGTTGTTCGTGCACGGTTGGGGAGGGAGCCAGGAGCGTGACCTCAAGCGTGCCCGGGGGATCGCCGGCCTGGGCTGTATCTGCCTGACCTTCGATCTGCGCGGGCATGGCGCAGAGGACAGCCGACAGGCGCAGGTCACGCGTGAAGACAACCTGCGTGACCTGTTGGCCGCGTATGACCGGTTGCTGGCGCATCCCGCCCTGGACACCTCATCGATCGCGGTGGTGGGCACCAGCTATGGTGGCTACCTGGCGACGATTCTCAGCCAACTGCGCAAGGTGCGCTGGCTGGCCCTGCGGGTACCTGCCATTTATCGTGATGAAAACTGGCACATGGCCAAACGCCAACTCGATCGCAGGGATCTGATGCAGTACCGGGCGAGTCACATCCAGGCGACTGAAAACCGCGCCCTGAGAGCGTGTGCGGCGTTTCGGGGAGACGTTCTGATTGTCGAGTCGGAGCATGATGAGCATGTGCCCCATGCCACGATCATGAGCTACCGGGCTGCGTTTCAACAGACCCATTCGCTCACCCACCGCATCATTGATGACGCCGACCACAGCTTGAGTACCGAGGTCGCGCAGGATGCCTATACCTCCATTCTGATCGATTGGATCACCGAAATGGTGGTGGGTGAGCGATTGAGTATCTCTAGCCTATAGGATCGGTTTGCCGCCGGTGACGCCATAGCGTGACCCCGAGACATAGCTGGACTCGTCAGAGGCCAGCAGCACGTAGAGCGGCGCGACTTCCACGGGTTGGCCGGGCCGCCCGAGGGGCGTCTGTTGACCGAAGTTCCTGACCTCTTCAGGTGGCATGGTGGCCACGATCAGGGGTGTCCATATCGGACCGGGCGCCACGCTGTTGACACGAATGCCTTTGGGACCGAGCAGTTGCGCCAACCCGGCAGTGAAGTTGGCAATCGCGCCCTTCGTGGTGGCATAGGGCAGCAGGGTCGGCTTGGGCGCATCGGAGTTGATCGAGCTGGTATTGATGATCGAGCTGCCGCTGGCCATGTGGGGCAGGGCCGCCTTGCAGAGGCGGAAGATCGCCGTGATGTTGATGTCGAAGGTTCGCACCCACTCCTCGTCGGCAATGTCCTCCAGGGTCTCGTGGGTCATCTGGTAGGCGGCATTGTTGACCAGCACGTCGATGCGCCCGAATGTCTCGACGGTTTTGGCCACCAGTTCGCTGCATTGCTCTTTCTGCGCTATATCGCCGGGCAACAACAGGCATTGGCGACCGGCCTGTTCGACCCAGCGCGCGGTTTCCCGGGCATCTTCATGTTCATCCAGGTAGGCCACGGCGACATCGGCGCCTTCGCGCGCAAAGGCAATCGCCACGGCGCGGCCGATGCCGCTGTCGGCGCCGGTAATCAAGGCAATCTTGCCTTGCAGGCGGCCGGAGCCCCGGTAGCTTTGCTCCCCGCAATCGGGGTAGGGATCCATGGCTTTCTGCGAGCCGGGAGTGGATTGGGGTTGGGACGGAAAGGGAGGGCGAGGATAGGTTTTCATACGTGCGTCTCCATCAGAATCAGGGATGGGCAGTTCAGCGATGGGGCGTTCAGTGGCGACTCATGCGAAGTTGCCTGGATTGAGTTGTCCGGTAGGGGCCAATGCGATACCGCTGGGACATCTGACTGTTCCCGACTGTATCGCCTGACGCCGAATGACCTGCCAGGGAGGTCGTCAGGCGGCCACGAGCGCCTGCGCAATGGCCTGGTTGAAATCGTCCAGGTCGCCGGGGTTGCGTGAGGTGATCAGCGTCCAGCCATTGGCCTGGCATTGCGTGACCGAGGCATCGATCCATTCAGCCTTGGCATTGACCAGGTCTGTCCGCACGCTGGGGTAGGAGGTGAGCGTTTTGCCTGCGATTACGCCGGCGTCAATCAATGTCCAGGGCCCGTGGCAGATGGCGGCAACGACCTTGCCTGCCTGGACAAAGTCGTTGATCAGACGAAGGGCCTCGCCATCCTGGCGTAGCGTATCGGCGTTGACGGTACCGCCGGGAATCAGCAGCGCATCGAAGCCGCCGCCGTTCAGATCCGCCAATCGAGCGTCGGATTCGACCTGCCTGTCCTTGTCGGTATCGTGCAGGAAGGTCTGGGTCGCACCGCCTTCGCTGGACCCATGGGTGACCGTCGCACCCAGCTCACGCAGGGTCTGCAACGGTCTTAACAGTTCATCTCTTTCGATACCGGTGTTTGAGGTGATGATGAGTATGTGCTTGCTCTGGAGTGGTGAGTTCATGAGTGAAAGTTCTCCGGTTTAAATAAGGGGGGCTTCAGTTGGCGCTCTACCTCCTGTCTGACCTCATGGGCAATGCCGTAGGCCGGTGATTCATGCGCGGTGGCCACCTTCGGGCGGTGGCCTCGATCGGGCTCAAGCGATATCCCGGTCCACCAGTTGCAGATGCTCGATGGCTTCTCTGGCCTGACTCTGCGCCTTGGCCTTCAGCGTCTGGTAATGGCTGAAGGTTTCCGCATCGAGGTCGGGGCGCTCCAGCAGTTCATAGGCGGCATGCTGAAGGGCATAGGCCCTGTCGAACAGTCGCCGGTTCTGTTCGAGCGCGAACCGTTTGCAGGCTTCGAGTGGGGCGTGATGAGGTTGGATTTGCATGGGTTCCTCCTGATTGAAAATGAGCGGTGGCTGCTGGCAGAACGGCTGCCATACAAGGTCCGACTTCGACCGGGCGCAGGGATTGCAAATAAAAGCATTGGAAAAGCTGTGGCGTTGCGCCGTTAACACAGCAGGAAAGTCGAACGGTCAAAGGGAAGCTCCGCCAGGTCGGGTAGCGTCTGCCGGCGAACCATCAGGCCTGACCCTTCACCTCTTGCGTTTGGGCAGTACGCTGCTCACCACCTGTTTGGCGGTCTGCAAGAGGATGCCTGCTTCATCGGGATCGCCCTGGGCCAGGGTCGAGGCCATTTTTCTGGCCTGCTCGAGCGTGATATGCGCCGGCAGCGGTGGCACGTTGGGGTCGGTCTTGAACTCGATGACCACCGGGCAGTCGGCGGCCAGGGCCTGCTCCCAGGCCGCAGCGACGTCCTCTTCGCGCTCGACGAAGATGCCCTTGAGGCCGATGGAGATCGCAAACAGGTGGTAGGGCACGTCCGGAATGCCCTGCGAGGCTTCGAACTTGGGATCGCCTTCCATCACGCGCTGTTCCCAGGTCACCTGGTTCAGGTCTTCATTGTTGAAGATGGCGCAGATCCAGCGGGGGCTTTCCCACTGCCGCCAATACTTGGCCACGGTAATCAGTTCGGCCATGTTGTTCATCTGCATGGCGCCGTCGCCGACCAGCGCCACCACGGTGCGCCGAGGGTGGGCGAACTTGGCGGCAATGGCGTAAGGCACCGCAGCCCCCATCGAGGCCAGGCCGCCGGACAGCGAGCACTGCATGCCCTGGCGGATCTGCAGGTCGCGGGCAAACCAGTTGGCGCAGGAGCCCGAGTCGCTGGTGACGATTGCGTGGTCGGGAAGACGGGGCGAGAGTTCGAACACTACCCGTTGCGGGTTGATCGGATCGGCCTTGACCAGGGCGCGTTTTTCCAGGGTTCTGTCCCAACTGGCGCGCCAGCTTTCGACCTTCTTGCGCCACTGGCGGCGAGTCTTGTGTTCAAGCAATGGCAGCAGTGCCTGCAAGGTCTGGCTGGCATCGCCCTGCAGATTGACCTCCATCGGATACCGCAGGCTGAGCATGCCGGGCCGCAGGTCGATCTGCACCGCACGCGCCTGGCCTTCCCTGGGCAGGAACTCGGCATAGGGAAACCCGGAACCGATCATCAGCAGGGTGTCGCACTCGTTCATCAGCTTGTAGCTGGGCTCGGTGCCCAGCAGGCCAATGCAGCCGGTGACCCAGGGCAGGTCATCAGGCAGGGCTGCCTTGCCCAGTAGCGCCTTGGCAACGCCGGCTCCGAGCTTCTCGGCCACGGCGATGACCTCTTCGGTGGCCTGCAACGCGCCGGCCCCGACCAGGATCGCCACCTTGTTCCCGGCGTTCAGGACCTCGGCCGCGCGTTGCAGGTCCTGCGCATGAGGGATCACCCGCGGGGCACTGTAGCCTGAGCCGGAATGCGCGGTGCCATGGGCGCGACCTGGCTCCTCGTATTCGAGGTCCTGAAGATCGTTGGGCAGAATCAAGGCTGTGACGCGTCGCTCACCGATGGCGATCCGCAGTGCCCGGTCGACCAGGTGGCGAACCTGCGAAGGGGCTGAGGCCTGCTGGACGAAGGCGGCCGCGACGTCCTTGAACATCGACACCAGATCCAATTCCTGCTGGTAATGGCTGCCCAGCGCCGTGCGTGCCTGCTGTCCAACGATCGCCAGTACGGGCATATGATCCATCTGCGCATCGTAGAGGCCCGTCAGCAGGTGTGAAGCGCCCGGACCTGAGGTGGCGATACACACCCCGGGTTCGCCGGTGAATTTGGCGTGGGCCGTGGCCATGAAGGCGGCCATTTCCTCGTGCCGGGCCTGAATGAACTCGATCTTGCCCTGGCTGCGGTTGAGGGCACCGAAGACACCGTTGATGCCGTCGCCCGGATAGCCATAGAGGCGTCGGACACCCCATTGATACAAGCGTTGCACCAGAAAATCGCCTACGGTCATGGTCATTGAACACCTCACTGTTCTCCAAAAGGGCATCGTGAAGGGGCTTTCACCCTGGCCACCGGCTCACGCCACGGATCATTGACGGGGCGCTGGGCTGACGGCGCCCGAACGCGGTGGCCTGCAACGGCTGCGGATCAGCCGCAGCTGTCGCCAGCGTCTTCAGGGGTTAGCTGAAACTCATTCTTGGCTTGCTCCCAGGCCTTGCGGGCTTGCGCGTACCTGGCCGCGGCCTGCTCCTTGGCGAGGCGAAATTTCTCCAGTGTGTCCGAGGTGACGACACCGTCGCTGAGCAGGTCGTAGGCTTCGTCATCCAACCGGGCCGCCTCCCTGAATAGGCGGTTGCTGCGTTCGGTTGCCGCGAGCCAACGGTTTTGGGTGGTCTTTTTGTTATTCGCTACTCGGTTCATCGCAGTCCTCCTTTTTCTGGCTTGTCTTTCAAATGAAGGGAATCAACCCGGCTATCTGTCGCAACAGGCGGTCAGTCGGGTGGCGGCGGGATATAGGGTTTTGGAACAAAGGGCGCTTCGCCGGAGCGCCACCATTTCACGTTCTCGACGCCATAGCGTTCGGCGAGCGGTTTACTGATCCGTTTGACGCGCTCTCGGGCGAATCGGGGAATACGGCCTATGCCCGCATCACAACAGGCCCAATGCCAAGCCTCGGCGTTATTCATTGTGGGTGCCCTGATGATGAAAGACTTCTGCTCGCCGTGAAGAAAGTATTCGATGATGAAAAGTTGATTGTTCATTTTCCCTCCTTGTTGTTTGAGTTGGTCGGGCAGGCGAGGCAGGAGGTTCAAATTATTTGGGGGTTTAATTGAATGGCGTGATATCAATTAGCCTCTGGGTTTTTATTTAAACGGGTGTATGGTTTGTTGTTCGGATTAATGTTGTACAGATATTTTTTTCTTGTACATGCTTTGTATAGGTTTTTAAATGATTAGCGTCATTTCATAAGGCGTGGTTGGATCGTCGTGAAACAAGCGGGGGATGGGAGGAACTAACCGGGAACTTGGCGGGTTGAGTCGGTTCGCCGCGAATCGCTGAATAACATCGGATATCGAGGATGGAAGGGCGTTCTTGCTCTTTCGGGTGCGGTTATTTGCCTGAGGTATCTGAATGAGGGGGTGTACACAAGTTGTGGTTAACCCATTATTCAGCGCGCCCTCCATCTGGAAGAGTGCGACCGTCGCCGCACTCGTTTGACGTTTACAGGGGGTTTTTGCTGCGAGTGAGTCCAGACCCCAGGTCCGCACCGGTGAGAGGGTTGGCTGCCGGGTCCGACTGGGTTCGAATTTTCATGGCTTCAAGCACATCCTCGTCGGCAGCGGGCAGGTCCACGCTGGCGCTCCCGTCCCCACCATCGAGCGCCGGTTGAGGATTGTCGACGTACTCGAAATCCTCGTCATTGTTCCATGGGCCGCGCAGGTCAGGCTCGCCCTTGGACATGCTGAAATAGGTATTGGCGAACTCAGGCATACCCGGCAGCTTGCCTTGGGGGAAGTTGGGTTGAATGGCGTGCAGGGCTTTCTCGAACGACTTCTGGTGAGCAATTTCCCGGGTCATCAGGAAACCGAGCGCCTCCTTGATACCGGGGTCGTCGACCACGTTCATCAACCGCTCGTAGACGATCTTGGCGCGGGCTTCGGCAGCAATGTTGGAGCGAAGGTCGGCGGTGGGTTCCGTCATGGAGTCGACGTAGGCCGCCGTCCAGGGCACGCCGGCGGAATTCACCAGTGGGGCTCCGGCCCCGTAGAGCAGGCTGGTGATGTGTGAATCATTGCCGGCCCCGTTGATGGATCGATACAGCTCGCCTTCTGCCTGGACGCCCTCTGCCATCTGGCCCTTGGCGCCCCGGTTGAGCATGACAATAATCGAGCCGACGATCTCCAGATGGCTCAGTTCTTCTGTGGCAATGTCCATCAGCAGGTCCTTGCGGCCTGGATCCTCTTCGGCCAGTGCCTGGGTGAAGTACCGGGCGGCGGCGGCGAGCTCGCCATTGGCACCGCCAAACTGCTCAAGCAGCAGGTTGGCAAGGCCCGGGTTGGGTTGCGCGACGCGTACGGTGTATTGAAGGCGCTTATTGTGTAAAAACATGCTGAATCTCCTCGGGCGCATCGGTCTGTCTGGGTCGCACAAGGCATCACGGCCGTTCAGGTGATGGGCCCTTCAATATCAGGATGAAAGAGGGGTTGGCGAGAGGGTGACCAGGCCCCGATGTCCCTGAGGCCTGGTCCGGGTTACACGTACTCAGGATTTCTGCCCACCGGAGTGGCTATGTTGGCCACCTTTTTTCCCCGCTTCTGAAGCCTTTTCACGGTCTTCGGCAAAGTTGCCGCCGCGACCGCCGTTAGACTCGTTGTCCTGGGCGTCGCTGGCATGCCGGCCCCCGCCGTGACTGTGCTCACCGCCTTTGCGACCGGCTTCGGCGGCTCGTTCCGGATCATTGGCGAAGTTGCCTCCCGATACCTGGCCTCCCTTGCGGCCTGCTTCAGAGGCTTTTTCACGGTCATTGGCAAAGTTTCCAGGATTGGTGTTTTCAGTATTAGCCATTTTATCTCACCTCATGATTGTTAAAGTACGAGCCGTTGGCCCGTTTAATGTTGAGGGGAGAAAACGCTCAAGGTTTTTTTATTCTTTTATAGGGGCGACGGATGGATGTTTATTGAAGGTTCAACTTGTTTTGAGTTTATTCGATGGTCAGTCGATAAATCGTCTCGCTAAATAAAGCCTCTGTGGGGGCGCGTCGACTGCTCGTGCGCAGCCTCAGGTTGAGAATGATTGAAGGTCGATTGTCAGGGCTGGCAAGTAACGGGCGATAGTGGGGTGATCAAGTGCCCGGGAGCGTGACTCAATGTGCCAGCATCTTGATATGGATGCTTTCCATGATCCCCAGATGGTGAAACTCATTGATCTCCATGCCCACGAAGGCGGACCCCAGCAGGAACGTCAGCCCAAGCCAACGAATCACTTGTCCGGCGGCACCTCGGTTCAGGGCGAGCATCGCGTAGCCGTAGGTAATGCTGCTCAGCAACAGCAACAGGGTTTCTCCCAGGACATAAGGCAGCTCGAAGATGTCGACCGTCGAAGGTCCACCGGCGACGTTGTCGCGCAGGACGGCGTAACTGGCGAACAGCGTCGCGAACAGAATGCAGTCGGTCATCAGGTAGACCCAGAAGCCGAACACCTTCAGGGAGCCCGCGTCTTCATGGCCCTGTTCGTGGTTATGGGCGATAGCTTGATTCAATACCGTGTGAGTCATGATGACGCCTCCGTCAGATGCTGAAGCCGCGTTTTCTCGATCACGGCGACTTCCTGCGCGGGTATGAAATGGTCGGTGTGCTCGTCATGACTGCGAACAATCAGGGCCACACCGGCGGCGACCAGTCCCAGCACTGCCAGCCACCAGATGTGCCAGACCAGGGCAAAACCGCATAGGAAGGTGAAGAGACTGATCAGCAGGCCGGCCGAGGTGTTGCTGGGCATGTGGATCTGCCGGTAGTCGGTGTGGGTGAGGGTGCTGATGCCACGCTCCTTCATTCCCCAATAGGCATCCAGGTCATCCACTACCGGTTGTTGAGCGAAGTTGTAGACCGGGGGCGGGGAGGCTGTCGCCCATTCCAGGGTGCGCCCGTCCCAGGGGTCTCCGGTCTTGTCCCGATTCTTGTCGCGATCGCGAATGCTCACCCACAGTTGCACGGCCTGGCACGTCACTCCACAGAGAATGATCGCCACGCCGATCAACTCCAGCATCAGCCATGGGCGCCACTCGGGGTTGTTGAAGTGATTCAGGCGTCGGGTCATGCCCATGAAACCCAACACGTAGGACGGCATGAAGGCGAAGTAGAAGCCGATCAGCCAACACCAGAAGGCGGTCTTTCCCCACTTGTCGTTCAGACGGAAGCCGAAGGCCTTGGGGAACCAGTAGGTCAGTCCCGCCATGTAGCCGAACACCGCACCGCCAATGATGACGTTGTGAAAGTGCGCGATCAGAAACAGGCTGTTGTGCAGCAGAAAGTCCGCCCCCGGCACCGCGAGCAGCACACCGGTCATGCCACCGATGCTGAACGTCACGATAAAGCCCAGCGTCCAGAGCATGGGGGTTTCGAAGCGGACCCGGCCTTTGTACAGGGTGAACAGCCAGGTGAAGATCTTCACCCCGGTCGGCACGGCGATGATCATCGTCATGATGCCGAAAAACGCGTTGACGTTGCCGCCGGCACCCATGGTGAAGAAATGATGGAGCCAGACGATGAACGACAGGATCGTGATGGCGATGGTTGCCCATACCAACGAGGCATAGCCAAACAGGCGCTTACGACTGAACGTGGCGGCAATTTCCGAAAAGATGCCAAATGCCGGCAGGATCAGGATGTACACCTCCGGGTGTCCCCAGGCCCAGATGAGGTTGACGTACATCATCGGGTTGCCGCCGGCTTCATTGGTAAAGAAGTGCATGTCCAGGTAGCGGTCCATGGTCAGCATGAACAGCGTGGCGGTGAGGATGGGAAAGGCGGCCAGGATCAGAATGGAGGTACACAGCACCGTCCAGGTGAAGATCGGCATCTTGAACAGGGTCATGCCCTGGGTCCGCATCTTCAGGATGGTCACGAAGAAGTTGACCCCGGTGAGCAGCGTACCGATGCCGGAGATCTGCAACGACCAGATATAGTAGTCGACCCCAACGCCGGGGCTGTAGGCGAGCCCTGAAAGAGGCGGGTAGGCCACCCAGCCGGTACGGGCGAACTCGCCGACCCCCAATGACACGTTGACCAGCACGGCTCCGACCACGAACAGCCAGAAGCTCAAGGCATTGAGGAAAGGGAAGGCGACATCGCGGGCGCCGATCTGCAGCGGCACGACGACGTTCATGAGCCCCACCACGAACGGCATGGCCATGAAGAAGATCATGATCACGCCATGGGCGGTGAAGATCTGATCGTAGTGGTCCGGGGGCAGGTAGCCGGCTCCCCCACCGGCGGCCATGGCCTGCTGTGTCCGCATCATGATGGCGTCGGAGAAACCGCGCAGCAGCATGACCAGCGCCGCGATGATGTACATGCAGCCGATCTTCTTATGGTCCACGCTCGTGAGCCATTCGCGCCACAGGTAGCCCCAGTACCGCTTATGGGTCACCCAGGCGAGCAGGGTGACGCCGATCAGCGCCACCACCGCCAGGGTGTACATGATGATCGGCTCATCGGTGGGGATGGCGTCCCAGGTCAATTTTCCGAACATGTCAGGGCTCCTTCGACATCATGGGTTGGGGCTTGCGGTCATGGATCCCGATGGCACGCATCCCGGTTTCCTTGCCCTTGGTTCCGTTGGATGGGTTCATCCCCTCGTACTGGTCCACAATGGCCTGGAACAGCGTTTCATCGACGCGGGAGTAGTAGGTCACCGGATGGGCGATGGTGGGTCTGGCGAGCCTTGCGTATTGCGCGTGATCCAGTGATCGTGGGGCGGCTTTCACCTTGGCCACCCACGCCTCGAACCCGCTGGCGGTCGTGGCATAGGTATCGAAGTGCATGTCCGAGAAACCGGGGCCGTTGTAATTGGCGGCGATGCCCCGGAACTGCCCCGTTTCGTTGGCGATCAGGTGGAGCAGGGTCTGCATGCCGGCCATGGCGTAGACCTGGCCTCCCAATGCGGGAATGAAAAATGACGTCATCGCCGCGTCGGAAGTGATGGTGAAGCTGACCGGAGTGTTTACCGGCAGGGACAGCTCATTGACACTGGCGATCCCCAGGTCGGGATAGATGAACAGCCATTTCCAGTCTGTCGCCACCACCTGGACATTCAGCGGTGCGACCTGCGACTCGAGGGGCTTGTAGGGATCCAGCGAGAGGGTGGTCCGCCAGGTGACGACACCCAGAATCAAGATGATGAGCAGCGGCACTCCCCAGACGACCGCCTCGATCCTGTGTGAGCTGGCCCAGCGCGGTGCGTAGGGCGCGGTCTTGTTGCTGGCGCGATAGCGGTAGGCGAACCAGAAGGTCATGACGATCACCGGCAAGACCACAACCAGCATCAGCGCCGTGGCGAGAAAGATGAGATTGCGCTCGTCAATGGCGACTTGGCCTTTGGGGTTCAACAGAACGGCATTACACCCCTGTAGCGTCATTGCACTGATCAGGAAAGACAGATGAGGTTTTTTGATTTTCATAGGTGCTCCCTCACGCGCACTGCATTCAGTGCGGTGTGTGTTTCAGTGCGTTTGAATCGGTAACAGGGGTATGGAAAAGGCGTCGCCCGGATTGGTTTGAACGGATGTTTTTTTTACGGACGAGCGGTAAAACTGGCGAAGCGGCCAGTTGCGCTGTGATTGCCTTGTGTCGGGCCTGGATAAAAACAATGGAATTATTATCGCGGCAGCCGGGTCTTTGAGTTTCAAGCGTTTTGCAGGAGAGCCGTCATGTATCGCCGAGGATCTGTCTCCGGGCAGCCCGACAACGCGTAATGGAAACTGACCACGAGAGCCTGTTGCGATGCCCCGGATCCTGACGTCTCGGATCAACGAGGATGACCTGACCGAGCAGAATGCCAAGATGTTCGGCTCTCCCAAGGAGCGCCTGGATTTCTATCGCCGTGAAATCCAGTACGAAACCACCATCCTGTCCAATCGGACGGACGCCTACCTCACGGCCCAGTCATTTCTGGTCATCGCTTTCGCTTCCTGTATGAGCAACGTCAATCCTGAGTGGGGCAAGCTGTTCACGCTGTCCCTGCCGCCGATACTGGCCTTGCTCGGCATTCTCAGTTCCCTGAACGCCTGGCCTGGCATCAAGGCGGCGTACGAGATCATCGATCACTGGCACTTCAAGCAAAGCCAGCTCTTGCAGAGCGAGCCGGTGATGGGACTGGCCTATGATGAGTCGCCGTTATTCTGCGCCAGTGAATCAACGCACAAGGGGTACCGCAAATCGCTGCTGTTCTCCCTGCGCTCACCGCTGCTTTTTGCCCTCTTCTGGCTGTTGCTCGGAAGCTGGTCGGTGATAGTGCAGACCGTCAGCTTCTGATTCGACTTGCAGGATCAAGCGGCAGGGCGTGGACCTGTTTGGCAGGCGGTCCCGTTCGGGTCAGGCGTCGTCCTGCTTCGCCCTCAGCCGCTCATAGCGGGCAAGCATGGGCTGGGTACTCAGGCCATGGATCAGGATGCTGAGGGCGACCACCGAGAGGGTCAGGCCGACACAGGTCCCGGCCAGGTCCGCGTCCAGCCCGTGATTCAAGGCGTAGAAAAGGTAATACAGGCTGCCGATCCCGCGGATACCGAACCAGCCGACCAGCCACCGTTGAGGCGTCTGCAGCAGTGGGCCCCAAGGCAGCAGCAGGACGCTCGACGGCCGGATGACGAGAAACAGGAGGGCGCCGATGATCACTGCCCGCCCGTCCCAACAGTTCACGATGACGACCCCCAGCAGGGTGACCAGGAACACCTCCATGGCCCTTTCCACCAGGTTACCGAAGGCCAGCATGTCCCCCATCATCACCCCTGCCGCCACCTGGGCCTCTTCCAGGGCATCGACATCGCCATGCAGGGCCAGGTGCGGCTCGACGTTCTGGTGCCCGACCACGGGCTGCACCAGATGCTCGGCGGGCGCTTTGGCACTGTCCGAGGAGATCACTTCCGACCGACGCAAGCCGAGCGCGGCCGCAAAGACCGAGAGAAAACCATACCCCTGCAACGCCTCTGCAATGACATAGGCCAGGGCGATCAGCGCCAGTGTCAGGTAGTCGTTGGGCGAGGAGGTGCTGTCCCGGTTTCGGGTTTGCATCAGCAGCGTCAGCCGGCCCAGCCCGCGTCCCATGCCGTAGCCGATCAGCAGGCCTGCCGGAACGGCCCACACCAGATCCTTGCATAGCCACTCCAGCCAGCCATCGCTGGTGCTGCCTGGCGCCTGGAGCATCGCCAACCCCAACAGGACGAATGGAAAGGCCACCCCGTCGTTGAGTCCTGCTTCGCCGGAAAGGCCGAAGCGCACCCGGTCATGATCCCTCGAGTCGTTCACCTGAACCATGGAGGCCAATACCGGGTCGGTAGGGGCGAGGATCGAGGCCACCAGCACAGCGGCTCCCCAGGGCAGTCCGAGCAGATAGTGCAGCGCCATGCCGGTGGCAGCGATGCTCAGCAGCATCACCGGTCCGGCAAGCCCGAATGCGACTCGCCAGCTGGGGTCCTTCAGAGGCAGGCGCAGCTTGAGCCCACACACGAACAGGGAAAACAGTACGGCGACCTCACTCAGGTGCTCCATCCAGGACGACGCCTGATGAAGGTCCAGTTGCAGCCAGCCGAGTCCGGCAGGCCCCATGGCAATCCCCATGACCAGGCAGGCGGCCGAGGTGGTGATCGGCATCCAGCGCAAGGCGGAGGAGGTCAGTGCCAGGACCAGCAGAATGCCGCCCAGCACGCTCATCCACAGGAGGAAGCCCATGGCGGGGCTCAAGTGCCCAGCGCAGTGAGAAAATCGCCGAAGCCGCCGCGCACGCGACAGTCGCTGCGACTGCTGGTGGAGACACTGTTGCGGGCGGTCCACACGATTCGAGCCCCGCTTTGCTGCAGGTCGTTCACCAGTTGTACATCCTCGTGCAGTGGCAGGGGTTGAAAGCCGCCGGCCCGTTGGTAGGCCCTGGCACAAATGCCCAGGTTGGCCCCATGGATGTGGCGATGATGCTCGCGCGCCTGGTAGTGGGCCTGATAACGCTGGCGCAGCCTGGCATCCTGATGAGCCTGCCAGTGCTCCACATGCACGGTGCCGCACACGGCATCGGCGCCAAATGCCAGTTGGCAGAGCAACCAGTCGGGAGGGACGCAACTGTCGGCATCGGTACACGCCAGCCAGCGAGCGCCGTTCTCCAGCATCAGGGAGGCGCCGGCCCGGCGGGCCATGCCGACGTTGCGTGCGTCGATGCTCAGGGTGCGAACGGCATGTGCCACGGCGATGGAGTGGCTGGCATCGCTGCACTGATCCAGGACGACAAGGATCTGGACGGCTTCGCCCAGGCGTTCCACAGGGCGGGCGGCCCGTTTCAAGGCCTGGAGGCATTTCCCCAGTCGCTGGGCCTCGTTATGGGCAGGTACGATCACGGCGATCATAGGCAGGTCTCCTGCAGATTGACGACGCAGGGCTCCGGGCTCCAGAGCTCCAACAGAAACTGCGCTTCCTCATGGCGCACGACCCGATGCAGGGGCAGATGGCGTTCGAGCAGGGCATGGACCTGGCTTCCGTCCTGTTCGCACCCCGCGATGGGCGCAAGCCAGTGGCAGGCCAGCACTTCACCCCTGGGCGCCAGGCTGTCGAAGGCCTGGGCGATAACCTGGCGCCAGTCGCAGGCGCTGAGGTAATAGCCGATCTCGCCCAGTACGATCAGGTCGAACGGTCCCGCCGGCCAGGTCGTGGGCAGCCGGCCCTGTTCGACCACCGCGTGGGGCAGGTCGCCCAGGCGGGTCCGTGCCAGGCGCACGGCCGTCGGGTCGCCGTCCTGGCACAGCAGTGCGTCGCAGCGGCAGGCCAGGGCGGCACTGAGCTCGCCATTGGCACAGGCGGGCTCGAAGACACGCCCATAGCGTTGCCGTGGCAGGCAGGATAGGATCAGGTCGCGTTTTCGTTGCTCGTACCAGCGGCTGCGAAATTGCCAGGGATCGTCACTGGCGGCAAACAACTGGGCGAAGTAGTGCTCGCTTACACTCATGTGAATACCAGTTCAAAGGGTTGCAGAAGCCTTTCGAGGGCATGGGCCTGCAGCACTGGCGCGGTGTCCTGATCAGGCCCTGTCTGGCTGCGGTGAGCGGCGATCGCCCGACGCTTGAGTGAGAGCGTCGAGGCGTCGAGCGAGAGTTTGCGAGCACGTTTCCACGGCAGGCGGGCATCGTTCGGCAGGGCCCAGTGCCACGCCCACACGGGGGCTTCGAACAGCATGGCCTGGCGTTGTCGGGCTGCCCCGGCGCAGGCCCGCCCAACCGCTTCATGGTCAGCATGACCGTCCTCGCGCCAGGTGGTGATCACGCGGTCCCCGGGTTCGATCCATTGCGACAGGTCGTGGCACAGCTCGGGTTCATGGCGTGCAACGTCACTGTCCGGCAGCCCGAGACGCAACCATTGCAGCTGCGTGGTCTTGAGTCCCAGTTCATGCAGGGCGGCCAGGCTCTCCCGGGGGCGCACTTGCCGAAGCCGGTGTTCAGTCCAGCGCGTCGACCCTCTATGGCTGGCTTCGCCGTCCGTCACCGAGATCAACAACAGGTTCGGTGCCGGCTGTTGGGCCAGGCCTGCCAGCAGCCCCCCGCACATCAGCACCTCGTCATCGGGGTGCGGTGCGACCACGACCAGCCGGCATCCGTCGGGAACGAGCGTGTTGCGGCTGATGGGCGGCACCCCCGCCAGGGACACCGAGCGTTGCCAGTCGGCCAGGGGCGTGCCGGTTCCCTCAATCGCCTTCGAGTCCATGGCGGTGCTCATAGCTGCCAGCTCCCTAGCGCCGCATCGGCCACCTGTTGGCCCAGCTCTGCCAGGTCCCGTTCGGCATGGCTTTGCCGCAGGTACACCGGAAGGTCGGCAGCGAGCCGGGCAAAGTGGGGATCACGACAGTAGGGGCTGGCCCCCAGCGCACGTCCCACATGAGCGCTCACGTTCGAGGCGGCTTCTTCCACCACTGCCCGCAAGCGGCGTACGGGGACGCTGGCCTCGGCCTGCGGATGCGCGTCGATCCAGGCTGCGCATTCGCGCAGTGTGGCTCTGGCGGCGCACAGGGACGCCTCGACAGCCCCCAGGTGTGCGTTGGCATGGGGATCGGATCGCCGGGTGTAGCAGTACTGGCGCAGATGCTCGGCCAGGGCCTCACTGGCCCCATACCAGCAAGCGGCAATACCTGCCCCGCCATGCCAGAAACCCGGACGCTCCAGATAACGCCCCGGTTGACCCACCGGGTACGCAGGGGTGTCGCGAAACTCGAGCTCAACGCTGCCGGTGTCTGCCATGCCCACCGCGTGCCAGGTGCTGGCGTCCAGGTGTTGGGTGGGCTCGTTGAGATGGATGGCGACCAGTTGCTGACGGCCTTCTTCATCCCAGGCGGTCAGTAGTGCGCGATCGATGTGGTGGGCGCCCGAGCACCAGGCCTTGCGCCCGCGCAACTGCAACTGCGGGCCCCGACGGGCGACAATCCGCGTGCTGGCATAGGGCGGCTCGGCGGCCCAGACGCCCCAGATAGCCTGCTCCTTCAGATGCTGCGCATCACATTCAGCCAGGATTGCCAGCGCATCGGTATGGCCTTCATAGAGTTTGGCCAGTGAAAGGTCATGCCCGGCCACTTGGGCCAGTTTTTGCCAGCGCTGCAAGGTCTTGCCCTGGCCTGGCAACGGCAATCGATCCAGGCCGTGGGCCTGCAAGGTGCGCAGGGTTTGAGCGGCAGGCGCAGACGCCGGAAAACGGCTGAGCAGGGTTTGCAGTACGTCATGCTGGAGGGTGTCGGCATGGGGCATGCTCATCATCCTTGGCGGGTGGAACGGTGGAGAACCATTGCCTAAGGTATGAAGCAGAGTGCTTGAAGGGAGTTCAATCCGATTGCGTTTGAACGGCAGCGGTTGTGCAAGGCAACATCCGTATCGAGCAGGAGTGGCCTGGTAGTTTCAATTCATCCCGAAAGGAGAATAGACTTTAAATATGAAACACCCATGATCGGTAATTTCGACATTTTTTAGGGCCATCAATGCTCTGGGTTTGGCTTTTTTATTACAGCCGGATTTTTCGATTTATAGAGAATATACCGAAGCAGAGACTATCCAGAATAAAGGGACAATCTCCGAGAGTCGTCATGCCGAGCCTGAGAGGGCAGGGTGCAAGGCTTGCAAAAAGAGGCGCAAGGGCCGCAGCCCCTGCGCAAGGACTCAGACATCAACCGCGGCCTTGACCACCGTGGCTATGCTGGCCACCTTTTTTGCCCGCTTCAGAGGCCTTCTGCTTATCGTTGGCGAAATTGCCGCCCGACGCCTGACCGCCTTTCTTGCCGGCCTCGGATGCCTTTTCACGATCGTTGGCGAAGTTGCCTGGGTTCGAATTGCCTTTACTGGTCATGATGATACCTCTGGTTCGTTGAGTTGTTTCGCTCACCGCAGGGCGAGCATTAACTGGGATTGGGGTGGGTGGGAGAAGTTGGAACTAAATTTTCTTCTGGCGATGAACGGTAGTTTGCTGTTTTTCTGCCGCTTGATGCTTATAAGCAAGCGGCGTGTTTCTGCAATAGGGGTATAGAGAGGGGAGGGCGGTGCGGCATCGACGTCGGCTTGGCCGCTTCGCCTTGAGGTCTTTGGAACAGGGACAGGAGCGCTGCGCCTTGTCAGACTTCGACCGTCGCGAAGCATTCTTTCAGGCCCGGTGCCGATGAAGCGAAACGGCGAATTTCCGTCTTCAGGACCGGTCATCAGCCATTGATGAAACGGAATGGAATCTTTCCTTTGCGCAGCGGCTCTTCCCCTCATGAGCCACTGATTTGAAGGAGTACTCGATGACGCCAGTCAAAGCGCTGAGCGCAAGCTTGGCACCGCTACCGTGCGCGCCACTGCGCAACCTGTACCAGCAACTGCTGGCCCTGGGTGACGAGCCGCCCGTGGAGCTGGCCTGTGACGTTCTCCACGAGCAATTGCAACAGGTGGAACCGGCTGCCCATCCGCTGCCCACTCAATTCCATCAGCTGCTGGCCTGGGTCGAGGGCCACTGTGCCGAGGTCGCCCGGCAGTACGCTCACTACCTGCAGGAACGCCGCCAGGGCGCTGGGCGACGTTATCTGCGCAACAAGGCGCATGCGCTGTACTTCCTGCAGGCCGTGGCACCGACCAAGCTGGTCGATGGCGCCTGGCTGTACGGAACGTTGAAACACTGGAGGGACTATCGCTATGACGGTCTGATCACCACCTATCTGCAGGAGCTGGGGGATGGCGAGGCTGCGCTCAATCATGTGGCCCTGTATCGCCGGCTGCTGGCCGAAGAAGATTGCGAGCACGATCCGGATCTGGGCGACGAGCACTATCGGCAAGGTGTGATTCAACTGGCGTTGGGACACGCTGCCGATGCCTTCCTGCCGGAGGTATTGGGTTACAACCTGGGTTACGAGCAGTTGCCCCTGCATTTGCTGATCTGCACCTACGAGCTGAGCGAATTGGGCATCGACCCCTACTACTTTACGCTGCACGTCACCATCGACAACGCCAGCACGGGCCATGCGCGCAAGGCCGTGCAAGCCGTCAGCGAACTGAAGCCGGTCGGCATGGACGCCAAACAGTACTGGCAACGAGTGGCCCGCGGTTATCAGCTCAATGACCTGGGACTGGGCACGCTGGACGTGATCAGGGCTTTCGATCTGGAGCGGGAAGTGGTGTCGATGCTGGAGCGCAAGCGACTGGCCGGCCAGTACCTGCATGCCGATCGCTGTCGCTTCGAAGGCAAGACCGTCAACCAGTGGCTGGAGCAACCGGGGTGTATTCCGGCGTTCTTGCAGGCCTTGCAGGACCGGGGCTGGATCCGTCGTCACCAGGACCCGCGAGACAGTCGCTTCTGGCGTCTGATCGAGGGTGACGCCGCGGCGATGTTCGGGGTGTTCAATGGCTATGAGAAGCAACTGATCAAGGATTGGATTGCGGGAAGGTGGCAGGACTCAGCGCCTGTTGGCATTCCCCGGGGGGGAGTGGCCCATCGCCGGGCGGCGGAGGATGCTCAAGACGATCCGGAAACCTGCCTCTTGCGCCAGGTGTTGAACCGGTATTCACCTGACCAGCAGATCGCGGTGCTGTTGCCCTGGCTATCAGCTCCTCGCCATAGCCGGCCCGCCGGGCTCTTTGCCGCCCGCACCTTCCTCGAACTGCGTAAGCGCTTGCGCTGATTGCTCAGGAGAGCGGCCATGAATCCTTGCGACTACACGCTGTCGCGCCAGACCGACCAGGCGCTGGTGCAACTGGGGCGGCGTCTGCAGGCGGACGGCTACCGTTTCGTCACACCCACGCCATTGACGCACCAGCGGGTGCTGGCCCGATCACCGCTACCCTGTGCGGTGGATCTTCGCGATGTATTTGGCTGGTCCCGACCCTTCGAGCCCAGCCTGCTGGAGGCGGCGCAGCTTGCCCAACTGCAGCAGGCCGGGATCTTGCGGGAAGACGCCGGTCGCCTGCGCAGCACGATTCGATGGTCGAGCCTGGGAGACATGCTGCTGGCCCATTCCGCGTTTCCGACCGAAGAGCCGGATGCCGTGTTCTTCGGGCCCGACAGTTATCGGTTTGCCGGTGTGATCACGGACTATCTGAACCAGCGTTTTACACCGGTAAGGCGTGCCGTGGACATTGGTTGCGGAACCGGTGTCGGGGCCCTGCTGGTGGCGCGTGCCCGGCATGATGCGCAGGTGCTGGCCGTCGACATCAACCCGCGCGCCCTGCGCTTGAGTGCGGTGAATGCCGAGCTGGCCGGGGTGCGCAACCTCAGCGTTTACCACAGTGATTTGCTCGACAGCATCGAGGGGCGTTTCGATCTGATCGTGGCCAATCCCCCCTACATGAACGACAGCCGGCAACGAGCCTATCGTCATGGTGGCGGGGCACTGGGCGAGCACCTGTCGTTGCGCATCCTCCAGGCTTCCCTGCCACGGCTGGACGTCAATGGTGCGCTGGTCCTGTACACCGGCGTGGCGATAGTCCAGGGGCAGGATCCGTTTCTCGAGGCCGCCCGGACGCTTCTGGTCGATGGGCGCTATGGCTGGACCTATCGGGAACTGGACCCTGATGTGTTTGGCGAGGAGCTGGACAAACCCGGCTATGAGCAGGTGGAGCGGATCGCGGTGGTGGTGCTCACCGTCACCCGTCTGCCCTGAGCGATGAGGCCCGCCATGTCCTTCGATCACGGCCTGCCACAGCGTCTGGGGGTCGAAGAGGAGTATTTCATCACCGATCTGGACAGCCGGCAGATGGTCGCCGAGCCTTCGGCCCAGGTGCTGCGCGATTGTCGTGAGGCGCTGGGCGCGGGGTTCGCCACCGAAATGTTCCAGGGCCAGATCGAAGTGGCGTCGCCCGTGTTCGAGCATCTCGCTCAGGCCAGCGAGTACCTGCGCCAGCGACGCTACGCACTCGACCAGGCGTTGGCGCCTCACGGCTTGGGCTTCCTCTGCGCGGGAACGCACCCAGTGGCCCAGTGGCACCTTCAACGTGCCACCGGGCAGGAGCATTTCCGGCAGTTGTTCGGCGATTACGCCCAGGTCGCGCAGCGCAGTGTGCTCAGCGGCCTGCATGTGCATGCTGAAGTGCCCCCCGGCATTGACCGCATCCGCGTCATGAACGAGGTACTGCCCTGGCTGCCGTTGCTACTGGCGCTGAGCGCCTCGTCACCGTTCTGGCAAGGCCGCGACAGTGGCTACTTCAGCTACCGCCAGGTGGTGTGCGATGAGTGGCCGCGGATGGGCGTTCCCGAATACCTGAATGATGACCAGGCCTACGGCGACTATCTGGCCCTGCTGCGTCGCGCCGGGGCGCTACGTGCCGACACGCCGATCTGGTGGGGGATCCGGCCGTCGTTGCGCTATCCGACGCTTGAGCTGCGCCTGACCGATGCCTGTCCCCGCGTCGAGGATGTCCTGACCCTGGCCGGCCTGTTCAGCGTCATGGTGCGCCATGCCTGCCTGCACGCCGAGCCCGGTCAGCGCTACACCCTGGTCCATCACTGGTTGCTCAAGGAGAACCGTTTTCAGGCTCGCCGTTGGGGCGTGCACGGGCACTACCTGATGGACCCCGAACAGCCGGTGATGGATCTGCACCACTGGTTGGCGTCGGCCCGGCACACCTTCGGCGCCACGGCGCAGGCCCTGGGCCAGGAGCAGCTGTTCAACCAGGCCTTCAACCTGTTGCGGGACGGCACCAGCGCCGAACATCAATTGCGCTGCTTCCAGGCCCAACCCGCGCACCTGGATGATCAGGCACGTTGTCGTGCAGTGGTCGACCTGCTGCTGGCGCAGAGCCGCGACCCCACCCGCCAGCGTGCCGGGTAGTTCCGGGGACTGTTCGAGATCAGTGCCCTTGGCTGGGCGAGTGGGCGGTTTTGCGATCCCGTGCGTTTTTCCCGAAACCGCGCACGTTCATTGCGCACAGACAGACCTGCAATACGATCAACGCATAGGCCTGGGCGTGCCATCCCCATATCGCCCACAGCACGTTACTGAGGGTGAAACAGACGAAGCCGATCATTCGGCGTCTGGGTTTAAGTGAGCCGATCAGCCAGGCGGCCAATACGGTGACCACCATGGCGGGCCATTGCAGCAGGTCCAGGTAAGCCATGACTTCCCCTTGATCAATCGGTTCGTTGAGCGGTGTTTGTTCACTGGCTGTGAGACGGGCACCTCCTTGAATCGACCACCCCGCGGGCTGAAGTTCTTAAATCCTTTTCTCCCCGGACAATGCCCTGTGCCCGATCAACCGGGCGGCGATCCCGGGGAAACCTGGCCTCGCCCCTGGTCCGAGGGCTGAGAGATTGACTGAACTGCCCGGATAGCGTCCGACCTAATGCTTTATCAACCAGGAGAACCATCATGCAAACCTATTACTTTTGGATCGGGGCTCTGGCCATCCTCTTGTTACTGGACCTGTGGGCCATCAACAGCGTCTGGAGAAGCCCCGAACCCTCTGGCAGCAAGGCCTTCTGGACGGCGGTGATTTTCCTGCTGCCCGTGGTCGGCCTGGTGACCTGGGGAATAACCGGCCCACGTGGTGTGACCAAGGGTCCGTCCTCTCCCGAACACAGCAAGGGCTGAACGCCAGTGGCCTCGGTGCTTTCTGCTGCTGCGCCTGCTGGGCGGCGGCCTCTCAGGGTTGCCGCTCAAGGGTCAGCAGCAGGCGGCCATCGGGCTGCCGGTGTGCGGCGCGGACCGTCCCACTGTACAGCGTCTCGTTCCAACGGAAGGTGAGCGAATGAGCCGCTTCGAACTGTTCAGGCCAGGGCGGTGCGATCAAGAGTTGCAAGGTCGATGAGGGGCCGGTGGGTGAGAGTGAAAGTTGTGCCGTGCAGTGGAAATTGAAGGCGTTGACGCCGAACAGGGTGTCCTGAAGAAAATCTATTCTTGTTTCCTGGGTATTGCTGTCGACCACCCGATGCATGGGACTTCTCCTGGGTTCTTGAACGCCGGACTGATGACCTGCGCTTTATCCGGATGAATTCGCTGCCCGGGATACAGGGCAGTAGGTCATTGGACGGATCATGCAGGGGATGATTCAACGTTTCTGCCACTGGAGAAACTGTCGGCTGGAAGATGCCCGCTGACCCACCGCGCCGGTGGTACTTACAGCGCCAGTGCTATCGGCTGACGGCCTGCCCGCTCAGGAACTTGTCCATCCTCAACTGTGCCAGTTCGATCAGGTGCACCACGCCCATCGCCACCCGACGGTGGGTTGGTTGAATCGGGTTTCGGGGACCCAGATGTCGAATCCGTCTTTATTTGGGAAAAAGCCTACAGGTGCTTGTACAGACCCTCTGCCAAGCTGATTTGAGCGTCGTGCCGAGAAGCAGTACGGCGCCGTAAATCTCAATCGCGAGGGTATAAGCATGGTTGCTAAAGCCAGGAAAAAGGGACTTGTCTATCGTCTGAAACGCGTATTTGACTGGCTCTCCCGCCGCTATCGCAGGTGGGAGGAGCCAGTGATCGGGTGGGCGATGAAGAAAGGAGTGCCCGCCATGTTGGCGAGCTTGCTGGGTGGGTTGGTGCGATTGTTATTGATTGGCGGGTTTCTGGGTTTGGTATTTTGGATTCTGGTCGTTGTTGTTGGCGTTTTGATACTTAAGGAAATACTGCTTAATAGCTCAGAGATAGAGGATGAAGAAGAGCCGGTTTGGATGGATGGAGAAAGGCTTTTTCCGGATCCGTACTCCGTAGAGAATCGAATTGATCCTGCATTTCATCGTGATCTATGAGTTTAATAACTATTTGGAATTTCTCTTTATTGATTTCTGTGCAGTCCGCTGCAATATATCTTTGCCTTTTCCTCCATATTGTTGAGGGCTAATAGTTCCATCTACCAGACCTTTTAGGAAATGGCCTGTGTGTAGGCCGGCCCAGGCCAATGAGGTCATCCAGAATGAAGGCAGCGCAAGAAACATCGCCCCCATCACAATACCCAACAGAAAATCAGCCTGCTCATTGTTCAACCCCATCAACGGGTTCAGGTTCGAATGGGGCGAGCCGGACCCGTACAAGGCATCGAAGATGGTGCTGTCCATCCAGCGCGCCAGCTGGAACCAGAAGTCGACGAAGATCATCGCGAACTGCACCACCGACACGGTGATCACCGCCTTCAGGTCGTAGCTGCCGAGCACCAGCACCAGTGGAATGCAGATCACCAGCGCCATTTTCAGCAGTGCCATTACCATCGGCAGCGCCTGGCGCACGACGTCCATCGCCGGCAGGTTCGTCAGCGTGCCCATGGTCGTACCCACCGCGCCGGTCACCCGGGCCGCAACGTCAGGAATCGAAGGGCCAATCCGGCCACCGTAGTCGGTATAGACCTTGCCCTGGGTCATTTGCTGATTTCTCGGTGAAACCACCTGCCGGATGAGCGCTTCGTCCACCTTGTCCTTGCTGGTAAACGTGGCCCACTTGGTGAAACGCTCCAGTAGCGAGCTGTCCACTTCGGCGAGCACCCGGCTTTTCAATCCCTCCTTTTCGTCACTCCACCACTGCTTGCACGTCGGGTAGCCGCCACCGCCGGGTACTTTCGCCAGGCCCGCGTCCCGCTCAGGATCGTATGGCCATGCGTCGCGTGGAGTCTTGGAGTGATAGGTGTCGTAGAACCCCTTGTTCTCCAGGAAATACCGCGAGCCGATCCAGTTGATGTCGTTGGTCTGTTCCTCGGTCAGGTCAGGCTGCTTCATGAACAGCTTGGCGCGGGAGTAGCCGTAGCAGTCGTCGACGAAGTCGGCCACCTCCTGAGCCAGCAGCGGGTTTGTCAGGCGGGTGTTGTTCACCTCCATGCGCATCTGCCGCAGATCCGTCCCGCAGGGAATGGCCGCCACTGCGGCGCCGCTCACGGCCTTGGATGCCGAGTGCACGAAGAACCACCAGAACGGCACCTTCGCACTCTGGCCGTTCAGGGTGGTGAAGGACTTTGACCAGCCGGTGTTCTGGGGCAGGGGGGCTTGATGCTGACACTGTTCCGAACGACTCTGGTCGAACTCCAGGGTACTCAGGCTCACGGTCATGACGGGCACTCCGGCGAACAGGATCACCGCGGTCGCCAGCCACAAGCGGTGCTCGATGCTGGCGCTGGCCGCAAACGCCAGCTCGGCGCCACCGCCTTCCTCCCGGGCCTTGAACCACTCCTGCAGCAGGATGACCAGAAAGGGCAGCGCGAAGAAGCCCGAGTCCATCATCACGTTCCAGATCCCGTTGCTGACCAGCCAGCCCACCAGGGTCAGGTAGTACTCCAGGTAATCGTTGGCATAGAGCGTCATGCCAGGCCCTCCCACAGTGCCAGGGCCCGCACCAGCTCGATCAGGAGGATGCCGAGGGCGGCAATGACCTCGGCCCTTTTCAGGCTGTTGGGAACGCCCGGCTGAACCGGCAGGGCCCTGCGACGGAACCACACCCATCCCCACGCGGCGAGGCTGAAGAGGAGGAGGCGGGCGAGCAGGAAGTACCCGTAATGGTGGACCTGCCACGCTTGCCACTGAGCGAAGCGCATGAGCGAAAGCCCGCTGATGCTCACCAGGCTGCCCACGAGCAGGCTGAGCAGGGCGAGCAGCAGGGGTACCAGGACTATCAGGCCCAGGCGCCTGAAAGGCTTCATCAGGCCAGTGGGGGCGAGCGCAGGGGGCGTGTGGCGAGGGTGGGACATGGCGGGGCTCCTGAAAGAGAAGCCTCGAATCCTCCCCAGTCCCCCTGGCAATCGCAGCCGGAAAACTGGATCAAGCCGCATGCCTTTGCTGCACAGGACCGTTTGACAGGTTTCAGGCGACCACAGATCGCCACGCGGCCGCCGGTTTCAGATACTCCTTTACGTCGGCTGCCCGGGCGGGCGACCCGGTCCGGCAGGCACACGCGTAACCGGTGACCATCGGGGTCGAGGGCCACGAACGTCAGTCCGAACGCGGCGTGATGCAGCGGCTGCTCGATCCCGGCGCGAGCCTGTTTCATCAGAGGCTCAAGCCAGGTTGCGCTTCAATTCGGCGATATGTTCCGGGCCGATGCCGCAGCAGCCACCGATCAGGCTGGCACCGCGTTGCCGCCAATCCCGGGCCCAGGCCAGGTAGCCGGGTGGGTCGAGGTCTTCGCGCAGTTCATCCAGGCCATCGTTGGCGGTGGCCTCTTTGGGTTGCGGCGGGAAAGCGTTGGCGTAGGCACCGATGGCGATATCGACGTTCAGCCCTTCGATCACTGAGCGCGCCACGTCCACGGCCGCACCAATGACTTCCGGCTGGCTGCAGTTGAACAGCACGGCGCTCACGCCCAGGCCGGCAACGACCTCGATGGCATCGGCCACCGGCTCGCCGGAGCGCAGGCGTGGTGTGTCGTCGATGTCTTCGTCCTGCAGGGTGAACGACACCCAGAACGATTTGCCATCGGCCGGCAGGTGGGCGTGGATCGCGCGGACCTCGGCAATCGAACTCTGGGTTTCGGCCAGCCAGAGGTCGACGTGCGGCGCCAGGCCTTCGAGCAGCGGCGTGAGCACTTCGGCCACGCGCTCAGGCTGGAACAGGTCGGGCCGATAGGAGCCGAACAGCGGTGGCAGGGAGCCCGCCACCTGCACCGGCTGCGCGCTGGCGTCGGCGGCGGTACGGGCCAGCTTGCCGGCGGTTTCGGCCAGTTGACGTCCTTCCCGGGCAAAGCGCTCCTCACCGATGTGGAAGGGCACCACGGCGTAGCTGTTGCTGGTGATGACCTGGGCTCCGGCGGCAATGAACGAGGCATGCACGCCCACGACCGCCTCGGGGGCCTCGCTGAGCGCCAGCGCGGACCACTCCGGCTGGCGGAACGGAGCACCGCTGCGTTGCAGTTCGCGCCCCATGCCACCGTCTAGAACCACCATCGATCGTTGTTTCATATAACCTTCCTGGATGTGCTTATGAAGAAAATTCACTATGTTCAGTGCGCTTATAGCTATTAAATAGCTGAAATTCGTTTTCAGCCAACTTTTCAGGTACTTATATGCGTTTTCCTTGCTTGCTGGGCGCAGGGCTGCTCGCCCTTGCCGCTGCTTCACAGGCTGTTGCCGGTGTCACGCTGGATCGGGTCGAGTCACGCAAGGAACTGGTCAACGTGCTGATGGAAAGCTATCCGCCGTTTTCCTTCCTGAACGAGCAGAACCAGCTCGATGGCTTCGACGTGGACGTGGCCAAGGCGGTTGCGCAGAAGCTGGGCGTCAAGCTGCGCCTGGAAACACCTTCCTGGGACGTGATCGCCGCCGGTCGCTGGAGCGGCCGCTATGACCTGTGCATCTGCTCGATGACGCCGAGCAAGGCGCGGGCCGAAGTCTTCGATTTCCCGGTCGAGTACTACGCCTCGCCGGCGGTGATCGTGGTCAACGCCCAGGATGACCGCATTCATTCGGCCAAGGACCTGGACGGTCGCAAGGTGGGCCTGACCAGCGCCTCCAGCTACGAGAGCTACCTGAACAAGAACCTGGTGATCGAAGGTGCCGAAGACCAGAAGATCGATTATCCCTTCGACTTCGTCCAGATCGCGCCCTACGACACCGACAACGTGGCCTTCCAGGACCTGGGACTGGGCGCCGGGGTTCGTCTGGATGCCATCCTGACCAACCTGGTGACCGCGCAACCGCGCCTGAACCAGGACAAGCGTTTCAAGCTGGCCGGTGCCCCGCTGTATGAGGAGCCCAACTCAGTCGCCATCGAGAAGGGCGACCCCGAGTGGGAGGCGAAGGTGCGCCAAGTGTTCGCCGAACTCAAGAGCGACGGCACCCTGGCTCGTCTGTCGCAGAAATGGATCGGCGCCGACATCAGTAAATGAGTGCCTTCGAACCTTCCCCGAAGCCCGTGGCCAAGGCCGCGGGCACGCGCCTGTTGGGTTTTCGCACGCGCCTGTACCTGACCTGGCTGGCGCTGTTCGTTCTGTTCGTGGCGTTCTTCCTGAGCTTTGACCTGAAATTCTCGATCATCCTGGAGAAGTTCCCGAACCTGGCCGGTTTCAAACTGGGGCCGAACGGCTTCCTGCAGGGTGCGGCGCTGACCCTGTTCCTGTGCCTGTGCTCGATGGTGGTCTCGGTGTTGTTCGGTTTCGCCGCCGCCCTGGCGCGGTTGTCGAACAGCGCGGTCCTGGTGGGGATTGCCAGCTTCTATACCTCATTCTTCCGCGGTACGCCGCTGCTGATCCAGATCCTGTTGATCTACCTGGGGCTGCCGCAACTGGGCATGGTGCCAGGGGCAATCAGTGCCGGCATCATTGCCTTGTCGCTCAACTACGGGGCTTACCTGAGCGAGATCTTCCGCGCCGGCATCCTGGGCGTTGCCCGGGGGCAGCGGGAGGCGGCACTGGCGCTGGGCATGCGCTCGCGGCAGATCTTCCGGCACGTCATCCTGCCCCAGGCCATGCGGGTGATCATTCCACCCACCGCCAACCAGTTCATCTCCATGCTCAAGGACTCGTCGCTGATCTCGGTGATGGGGGTGTGGGAAGTGATGTTCCTGGCGCAGTCCTACGGCCGCTCCAGCTATCGCTACATGGAGATGCTGACCACCGCAGCGGTTATCTACTGGTTGCTGTCGATCCTGCTGGAGCTGGTGCAGTCGCGACTGGAACGGCACTTCGGCAAGGCTTATCGGCGGTAGGGTCGGCTGGCGTCCCGCGCGGCGGTGTCGAAATGACGCCCCATTTCGACACCCTGAAAAGAGCGGGGTCACCGACCGGCGATGACCCCGGATAGCGGTCAGTCGAACACGATGCCCTGGGCCAGCGGCAGTTCGCGGGAGTAGTTCACGGTGTTGGTCTGGCGCCGCATGTAGCCTTTCCAGGCATCGGAGCCGGATTCGCGGCCGCCGCCGGTCTCCTTCTCGCCGCCGAACGCACCGCCGATTTCCGCGCCGCTGGTGCCGATGTTGACGTTGGCGATGCCACAGTCGCTGCCGGTTGCGCTCTGGAAGGCTTCGGCCTCACGCACGTCGGTGGTGAAAATGCACGACGACAGGCCCTGGGGCACTTCGTTGTTCAGGCGCAGCGCCTCGTCGAAATCGTCATAGCCGATGACGTAGAGAATCGGCGCGAAGGTTTCGTGGCGTACCACGGCGGACTGGCCCGGCATTTCCACCAGCGCCGGGCTGACGTAGTAGGCGTTCGGGTACCGGTCGGCGAGCTGGCGTTCGCCGCCGAACACCTGGCCGCCTTCGTCGCGCGCCTGGGTCAGGGCGTTCTGCATGGCGTTGAAGCTCTGCTGGTCGATCAGCGGGCCGATCAGGTTGCCTTCCCGCGGGTCGCCGATCCGCACCTTGCCGTAGGCGGATTTGACCCGGGCCACCACCTCGGCCTTGACCGAGTTGTGCACGAACAGGCGACGCAGGGTGGTGCAACGCTGGCCGGCGGTGCCGACGGCGCTGAACAGCACGGCGCGTACCGCCAGGTCCAGGTCGGCACTCGGGGCCAGGATCATGGCGTTGTTGCCGCCCAGTTCCAGGATGCTGCGGCCGAAGCGCGCGGCGACCCGTGGGCCCACTTCGCGGCCCATGCGGGTGCTGCCGGTGGCGCTGACCAGGGCGACGCGGGTGTCGTCCACCAGTACTTCGCCGGCCTGGCGGTCGCCGATGATCAGTTGCGCCAGGCCTTCAGGGGCCTCGCCGAAACGGGCCATGGCCTTCTCCAGCAGCGCCTGGCTGGCCAGGGCGGTCAGCGGGGTCTTTTCCGACGGTTTCCAGATCACCGCGTTGCCGCAGACCAGCGCCAGGGCGGTGTTCCAGGCCCAGACCGCGACCGGGAAGTTGAAGGCGCTGATCACCCCGACCACGCCCAGCGGATGCCAGGTCTCGCGCATGTGGTGGCCAGGACGCTCGGAGGCGATGGTCAGGCCGTACAGCTGGCGCGACAGGCCCACCGCGAAGTCGCAGATATCGATCATTTCCTGCACTTCCCCCAGGCCTTCCTGGGTGATCTTGCCGGCCTCGATGGACACCAGTTCGCCGAGGTCGGCCTTGTGCTCGCGCAGCACTTCGCCGAACACTCGCACCAGCTCGCCACGACGCGGCGCCGGCACCTGGCGCCAGGCCTGGAAGGCACGCTGGGCGGTGGCGATGCGCGACAGCACCTGTTCGCGATCCTCAAGCTTGACCGAGCCGATACGGCTGCCATCGATGGGGGTATGGACCGCGTAGGTGCCTTCGCTATAAGCGTGGGCGGGCACCCCCAGGCGTTGCAGCAGTTGACTGATCATGATTCGGACTCCTTTGGCGTGACGACAGGCACAATTGACAGGGGGCAGTATCGGCGCCGAAAGCCTGGTCGAACAAACGAGCAAAATTCCAAATATCATTCCTTCCTGGAATTTAATGGGCAGAGAGGATGTGGGTTCAGAACGGGTTTTCAGTTTTATCCGTCTATGGCAGGGATGTAGGGTGGGATTTTTGGGGTGATAGTGCGACTTCATGACTGAAAGGAATGAACCCGCGACTATTTATCGTTTGTCTTGCCCGTACCTGCTCGCTTGAATGGAGGCACTTTCACCAGGAACGGCAGCGGGCCATGAATCAGGATTGCATCAGCCAATCGATCAACATCGTTCACCCTGTGGAGCTGACCCACGGACGCAACGCACTCGTCTGGGACAGCGCCGGCAAGCGCTACATCGATTTCATCGGCGGTATTGGCGTCCTCAACCTCGGGCACTGCAACGAGGCGGTGGTGGCGGCCATTCGCGAGCAGGCCGGGCGCATGACCCACGCCGCGTTCAATGCCGTACCCCACGACCAATATGGCGCCTACCTGCGGGCGTTGGCCGCGTTCGTGCCGGTCAGCTATGCGCTGTCGGGCATGCTCACCAACAGCGGCGCGGAGGCGGCGGAAAACGCCCTGAAGATCGTTCGCGGTGCTACCGGGCGCAGTGGCGTGGTGGCCTTCGATGGCGGCTTTCATGGCCGCACCCTGGCCACCTTGAATCTCAACGGCAAGGTGGCGCCGTACAAGCAGAAGGTCGGCAGCCTGCCGGGGCCGGTGTTTCACCTGCCGTACCCCAGTGCCGACACCGGCGTCACCGCCGAGCAGGCGCTCAAGGCACTGGAGCGCCTGGTCAGCGTGGAAATTGCGGTCGAGGACATCGGCGCGATCTTCATCGAGGCGGTGCAGGGCGAGGGGGGCTTCCTGGCCCTGGATGCGGATTTCGCCAGGCCGTTGCGGGCCTTCTGCGACCGCCACGGCATCGTGCTGGTGATCGACGAGGTGCAGTCGGGCTTTGGCCGCACCGGCGAGCGTTTTGCCTTTACCCGGCTGGGTATCGAACCGGACCTGCTGCTGCTCGGCAAGAGCATGGCCGGCGGGGTGCCGCTGGGGGCGGTGGTCGGCCGCCGTGAACTGCTCGACGCCCTGCCCAAAGGCGGGTTGGGCGGTACCTATTCCGGTAACCCGCTGGCCTGCGCCGCCGGCCTGGCGACGCTGGGGCAGATGAGCGATGACAACCTTTCGCGCTGGGGCGAAGGACAGGGCACGCTGATCGCCCGGTATCACGCCGCCTGGAAAGAACGCTTTGCCTGCGTCGGCCGCCTGACCGGGGTCGGCGCGATGCGTGGCCTGGAACTGGTCAATGCCGATGGCAGCCCGGCGCCGCAGCATCTGGCCGCCGTGCTGGCCAGCGCCCGCGAAGCCGGCCTGCTGCTGATGCCGAGCGGCAAGGCGCGGCATATCATCCGGCTGCTGCCACCGTTGACCATCGAACCGGCCATTCTGGAAGATGGCCTGAACATCCTCGAACAATGCCTGGCGCAACTGGCCTGAGCGGAGACCTGCCTGATGAGCACCCTTGTTTCGCCTGATCGTATTCGTGCCGACTTTTCCCGGGCCATGAGCGCCATGTACCAGCAGGAGGTGCCGCTGTATGGCGACCTGATGCAACTGGTGGCCGACACCAACCGCCATACCCTGGCGGCGCAGCCGGCCGTGGCGCAGGCGCTGGCCCATACCGGCGAGCTGGAGCGGCTGGACCTGGAGCGCCACGGCGCGATCCGCGTCGGCACCGCCGCGGAGCTGGCGACCATGGGCCGGCTGTTCGCGGTCATGGGCATGCAGCCGGTGGGTTACTACGACCTGACCCCGGCCGGTGTACCGGTGCATTCCACGGCCTTTCGCGCGGTGGACGAAAGCGCCTTGCGCGCCAGCCCGTTCCGGGTATTCACCTCGCTGTTGCGCCTGGAACTGATCCAGGACACCGCGCTGCGGGCCTTCGCCGAGCGCACCCTGGCGGCGCGGCAGATCTTCACCCCACGGGTGCTGGAACTGATCGCCCAGGCCGAGCGCGACGGCGGCCTCGATGCCGCGGCGGCTGACGAGTTCGTCACCCAGGCACTGGAAACCTTCCGCTGGCACGGCCAGGCCACCGTCAGCCTGGCCGATTACCAGCGCCTGGACGGTGCCCATCGCCTGATCGCCGATGTGGTCGCGTTCAAGGGGCCGCACATCAACCACCTGACGCCGCGCACCCTGGACATCGACCAGGTGCAGGCCGACATGCCCGGCCGTGGTATCACGCCCAAGGCGGTGATCGAGGGGCCGCCACGTCGTCGCTGCCCGATCCTGCTGCGTCAGACCAGCTTCAAGGCCCTCAACGAGGCCATCGACTTCGTCGGCCCGCAGGGCCCGGAGCAGGGCAGTCACTCGGCGCGTTTCGGCGAGATCGAGCAGCGCGGCGTGGCGTTGACCCCGAAAGGCCGTGCATTGTACGACGCTTTGCTGGGGCAGGCCCGCGAGGCGCTGGGGGGATTCCCCTCGGAAGCCAATGCGCAGCGTTACAGTGAACTGCTGGCCGAGGCGTTCAAGGCCTTCCCGGATGACTACGAGACCTTGCGCCGCGAGCAACTGGCGTTCTTCCGCTACCGGGCGACGGACAAGGGCCTGGCGGCCGGTGGGGTGTCCCGGGACGTCGAGGCGCTACTGGCCAGTGGGGAGCTGGCCTATGAGCCTCTGGTCTACGAAGACTTCCTGCCGGTCAGTGCGGCGGGGATCTTCCAGTCCAACCTCGGTGACCATGCCCAGGCCCATTACGCGGAACTGGCCAACCGCGACGCCTTCCAGCGCGCACTGGGCCGGGAGACGCTGGATGAGTTGCAGCTTTACCAGCTCACCGAGCAGGCGTCGCTGCGCAGCGCACTGGCGGCCCTGACAGGTTCAGGGGCCTGAATGAGGCCGAGGGTGAACGCCAGGGGTTGGAACGTCGTTCCTGCGGGGCACGAGTGTGAAGGTTGTTAATGTCGAGCTAACGGAACTCACCTACACTCACCGGCATGATCGACCTGCTGCGACGGCTCACCCTCCTGATGCTTGTTCTCGCGCTTCCCTTCAACGGGATGGCGGGGATCGACTCATCCGTCGAACCCTGCCCGATGCAGGCCGCGGGGATGAACAGGATGGCGGGGATGCAGCACGACTGCTGTCAGGACCAGGACCAGGGACAGTCTTCCCATCATGGCTCCAAGGCCTGCAAGGTCGGCCAGGAGTGCAGCACCGCGAGCGTGCTCCAGGTCAACCTGGCTGAGCCCGCCATGCCCTTTGCCGCGCCAGGCCTGGCTGACAGCTATGCGCGGAACCTGCTGACCCGGGCTGCGCCCGACCTGTGGCGACCGCCCCGCGCCTGATTCCTTCGTAAACCCAAGAGCATCGTTCCGCCCTCGCGGCCGGACGATGGCATGCGCGTGTGCGCCGGTTTTTTCGAGGAATCCTCTTCATGACTTTCCCACGTCTTCATGCAGGGCTGACGCCGATGGCCGCCCTGGTGATCCTGCTGCCGACCCTGTCGGTGCAGGCGGCTTCACTTTCCCTGGACGATGCGCTGCAACTCGCCGAGCGCAACGCGCCCTCTCTCCAGGCGCGCCAGGAGCAGATGTCGGCGGCACGCCATGCGGTGCTGCCGGCCGGTGAACTGCCCGATCCACGTTTGAACCTGGGGGTACAGAACCTGCCGGTGGACGGTAGCGACCGCTGGAATGCCAATCGCGACTTCATGACCATGCAGGTGGTCGGCCTGGCGCAGGAGGTGCCCAACCGTGACAAGCGCAAGGCGCGGGTCGAGACGGCCCAGGCGGCTGTCGAGCGGGCCGATGCCGAGGCCGTGGTCGAGCGCCTGAAGGTGCGCGCAGCCACGGCGCAGGCCTGGATCGCGGCCTATACGGTGCAGCGCAAGTTGCAGCAATTCGACGAGTTTTACCGCGAAAACGCTTTACTCGCCGCAGTCGTGCGCGCACGGCTGGCCGGCGGCGGAGGCGCGGCGGCCGATGCGTTGGCGCCGCAACAGGAGGCGGCGCAACTGGATGAGCAGAAAGACCAGTTGTCGAGCCAGGCGAGCCAGGCGCGAGCGGCGCTCAAACGCTGGGTCGGGCAGGACAGCGACCCTCGGGCGCGGGCATTCCCCGAATGGGCCGTGGATGCACCGCACTACCTGCATGCCCTGCATGACCACCCGGAACTGGCGGCCTATGGGGCCATGACCCGCGAGGCGCAGGCCCAGGTACATCAGGCGCAGGCCGAGAAGAAATCGGACTGGGGATGGCAGGTGGATTACCAGCGGCGTGGGCCGGACTTCAGCAACATGGTCAGTGTGCAGGTCAGCTTCCAGTTGCCGCTGTTCAGCGGATCACGCCAGGACCCGACGATTGCCGCGCGACAGGCCCAGGTGCGGCAGCTCGAAGACGAGCGCGAGGCGTTGCTGCGTGAGCACACCGCGCAGCTGGAAGCGGATCTGGCCGAGTACCAGCGCCTGCAACGGGCGGTGACACGCAGTCGCCAGACACTGCTGCCGTTGGCCGAGGAGCGGGTGCGCCTGGCCCTGGCCGACTACCGGGCGGGCAAGTTGGCCCTGGCAGAGGTGCTTGAGGCTCGGCGCCAGCGGGTGCAGGCGTGCTTGCAGGATATCGATTGGCAGGGGCAACTGGCGGCGGCGACCGCGCGGCTGCACTTCGTCTATGCAGAGGTGCGGGCATGAAGCGGACCTCCATCGGATTGATCGTGGTGTTTGCACTGGCTGCGGGTGTCGCGGCGGGCTATTGGCTGGCGCAAGAGGGCCGTGGCGGGCCTGCGCCGGTTGCCGGCGAGCAGAAGGCGCTGTACTGGTACGACCCGATGTACCCGCAGCAGCATTTTTCGGCCCCCGGCAAGTCACCGTTCATGGACATGCAACTGGTGGCCAAGTACGCCGAGGCCGATGCCGGGCAGATGCAGCCGGCGGTGCAGATCACCCAGGGGGTGCAGCAGAACCTGGGGGTGCGCCTGGCAACGGCAACCCCCGGACGGCTGCAGCGTTCGCTGCTGGTCAGCGGCGTGCTGGCCTACAATGAGCGGGACTTCAGCGTGCTGCAGGCCCGCACCTCGGGCTTCGTCGAACGTACCTATGGCCGGGCCACGGGCGACAGGGTGGTCAAGGGGGCGCCGTTGGCGGATGTCCTGGCACCGGAGTGGGTCGGGTTGCAGGAGGAGTTTCTGGCCCTGCGTCGCTTGGGGGATGCGGGGTTGCAGGCGGCGGCGCGCCAGCGTCTGTTGCTGGCGGGGATGCCCGCCGAGCTGATCGAGCGGGTTGCGCGCAGCGGCCAGGTGCAGAACCGGGTGACGCTGGTGGCGCCCGGCACGGGGGTGATCCAGGCGCTGGAGCTGCGTCCGGGCATGGCGCTGATGCCGGGGGCGACCCTGGCGCGGATCAATGGCGTGCTCAATGTCTGGCTTGAGGCCGCGGTGCCACAAGCCCAGGCCGGCGGCCTGCGCGAAGGGCAGGCGATAGAGGCACGCCTGCCGGCGTATCCCGGCGAGGTGATCCCGGGCAGGCTGACCGCCGTGCTCGCCGACGCCGACCTGCAGAGCCGTACCTTGCGCCTGCGTATCGAACTGCCCAATCGCGAGGGGCGGCTGCGCCCGGGCATGACCGCGCAAGTTACCCTGCATCCGGACGAACAGGCCGATGACAGCCTGCTGTTGCCGGCCGAAGCGGTGATCCGCAGCGGCAAGCGCGACATGGTGATGCTGGCCGAGGACCAGGGACGTTTCCGTCCGGTACAGGTGCGGCTGGGGCTGGAGAGCAACGGCCAGGTCGCGGTGCTGCAAGGGCTGCAGGCGGGGCAGAAGGTGGTGGCCTCGGGACAGTTCCTGATCGATTCCGAAGCCAGCCTCAAGGGTATCGAGGCCACGACGGCACCGGACATTCCGTCAGCCTTGGCAGCGCCTGCTAGGGAGAGCCGACCATGATCGAGAAACTGATTCGCTGGTCGGTGGGCAACCGCATCCTGGTGCTGCTCATCACGCTGTTTCTGCTGGCGTGGGGGCTGTTTTCACTGCGCAGCCTGCCGATCGATGCGTTGCCGGACCTGTCGGACGCGCAAGTGATCATCCGCACCTCCTATCCGGGGCAGGCGCCGCAGATCGTCGAAAACCAGGTCACCTATCCGCTGACCACGACCATGCTTTCGGTGCCGGGCGCCAGGACCGTGCGCGGCTATTCGGCGTACGGCGACAGCTTTGTCTATGTGCTGTTCGAGGACGGGACCGACCTGTACTGGGCGCGTTCGCGGGTACTGGAGTACCTGAGCCAGGTGCAGTCGCGCCTGCCAGCCTCGGCCAGGCCCGTGCTCGGCCCGGATGCCACCGGGGTGGGCTGGATCTACCAGTACGCCCTGGTCGATCGCAGCGGCGGGCATGACCTGTCGCAGTTGCGCAGCCTGCAGGACTGGTTCCTGCGCTTCGAGCTCAAGACCCTGCCGGATGTCGCCGAGGTGGCGAGCATCGGTGGCATGGTCAAGCAGTACCAGGTGGTGCTCGATCCGTTGCGCATGGCCAGCCTCGGCATCACCCAGGAAGAAGTGGCGCAGGCCATCGGCAAGGCCAACCAGGAAACCGGGGGCGGCGTACTCGAACAGGGTGAGGCCGAGTTCATGGTGCGGGCCTCGGGCTACCTGAAGACGCTGGACGATTTCCGTGCCATCCCCCTGCGCCTGAGCGCCCAGGGGGCGCCGGTGACGCTGGGCGATGTGGCCAGGGTGCAACGGGGGCCGGAGGCGCGCCGCGGCATTGGCGAGCTGGATGGCCAGGGGGAGGCCGTGGGTGGCGTGGTGATCCTGCGCAGTGGCAAGAATGCGCGGGAGGCGATTGCCCGCGTCAAGGACAAGCTCCAGGCGCTGAAGAAGAGCCTGCCCGCCGGCGTCGAACTGGTCACCACCTATGATCGCAGCCAGTTGATCGACCGCGCCGTCGACAACCTCGGCCACAAGCTGATCGAGGAGTTCATCGTGGTCGCCCTGGTGTGCGCGGCATTCCTCTGGCACCTGCGCTCGTCGCTGGTGGCGATCATCTCGCTGCCGGTGGGGGTACTGGTCGCGCTGATCGTCATGCGTCACCAGGGCATCAACGCCAACATCATGTCGCTGGGCGGGATTGCCATCGCCATCGGCGCGATGGTCGATGCCGCCGTGGTGATGATCGAGAATGCGCACAAGCGGGTAGAGGCCTGGCACAGGCTCAATCCGGGGCGCTCGCTGCACGGCGAACAGCACTGGCAGGTCATGACCGAGGCGGCCATCGAGGTGGGGCCGGCGCTGTTCTTCAGCCTGATGATCATCACCCTGTCGTTCGTCCCGGTGTTCACCCTGCAGGCCCAGGAGGGACGCTTGTTCGCACCGCTGGCCTTCACCAAGACCTACGCCATGGCCGCCGCCGCCGGCCTGGCCGTGACCCTGGTGCCGGTGTTGATGGGCTACTGGATTCGCGGGCCGCTGCCGGCGGAGCAGCGTAACCCGCTCAATCGGGGGCTGATCCGCCTGTACCGCCCGGCCCTGGCGGTTGTACTGCGGCGCCCGCTGATGACGCTGCTGGGCGCCCTGTTGATCCTGCTCAGCAGCCTGTGGCCATTGACCCACCTGGGCGGGGAATTCCTGCCGCCGCTGGATGAGGGGGACCTGTTGTACATGCCCTCGGCCCTGCCAGGGCTGTCGGCGCAACAGGCTTCGCAGTTGCTGCAGCGCACCGACCGGCTGATTCGCACGGTGCCCGAGGTGGCCAGTGTGTTCGGCAAGGCGGGGCGCGCGGAGTCGGCCACCGATCCGGCACCGCTGGAAATGTTCGAGACCATCGTGCGGCTCAAGCCGAAGGCTCAGTGGCGCCCGGGCATGACCAGCGAGAAACTGGTCGAGGAACTCGACCGTACCGTGCACGTGCCAGGCCTGACCAATATCTGGATCCCGCCGATCCGCAATCGGATCGACATGCTCGCCACCGGGGTCAAGAGCCCGATCGGGGTCAAGGTGGCCGGTAACGACCTGGCCCGGATCGACCACGTGACCCAGGCCATCGAGCGTGTCGCCAGGCGCGTGCCCGGCGTGACCTCGGCCCTGGCCGAGCGTTTGACCGGCGGACGCTACATCGACCTCGATATCGACCGCCAGGCCGCGGCGCGTTACGGCCTGAACATTGCCGACGTGCAGGCCATCGTCGCCGGAGCCATCGGTGGCGACAATATCGGCGAGACCGTCGAGGGCCTGGCGCGCTACCCGATCAGCCTGCGTTACCCCCGTGAATGGCGCGACTCTGTCGAAACCCTGCGGCAACTGCCGATCTATACCGCGCAGGGTAGCCAGATCACCCTCGGCAGCGTGGCGCGTGTGGGCCTTGCCGACGGGCCGCCGATGCTCAAAAGCGAGAACGCCCGTCCCTCCGGCTGGGTGTACATCGACGTACGCGGTCGTGACCTCTCATCGGTGGTGGCCGACCTGCGCCAGGCGGTGGAGCGCGAGGTCAGGCTCGAGCCCGGCATGAGCCTGAGCTACTCCGGTCAGTTCGAGTACCTGGAGCGGGCCAACGCACGTCTGGCCTGGGTGGTACCGGCGACCCTGGCGATCATCTTCGTGCTGCTCTACCTGACCTTCGGCCGTCTTGGCGAAGCGCTGCTGATAATGGGCACCTTGCCTTTTGCCCTGACCGGTGGCGTGTGGCTGCTGTACCTGATGGGCTTCAACCTGTCGGTGGCCACCGGTGTCGGCTTCATTGCCCTGGCCGGGGTGGCGGCGGAGTTCGGGGTGATCATGCTGATCTACCTGAACAATGCCTGGGCCGAGCGACAGGCCAACGGCGAGTGCACGCAGTCGGCGCTGCTGGCGTCGATCGGCGAAGGCGCGGTGCAACGTATCCGGCCCAAGGCGATGACCGTGGCGGTGATCGTCGCCGGGCTCTTGCCGATCCTCTGGAGCAGCGGTACCGGCAGTGAAGTCATGAGCCGTATTGCGGTGCCGATGGTCGGCGGCATGCTGACCGCACCCCTGCTTTCCCTGTTCGTGATTCCCGCGGTGTACTGGCTGGTCCGGCGTCGCGGCCTGGCAGCCGTTGCACGGCCTGCTGGCTGACAGGCCAGGTGCAACGACGCCAGGCACTGCTCGAATTGCGCGCACGGCCAATCGGCAAAGGCGTCCCGTCGTGCAGCCGGGCGCGGATGCGCTATCCCATGCGTTGAGGCGAAAAGGCTCCCCGGGGCCTTTTCACCTCAACCGCCGCGCAGGGCTCTCGCTACTCCACTGCTTCCACCACGCCCAGGTCCTCGCCCAGGAATCCACCACTCTGGTGCTGCCAGAGCCGGGCGTAGGTGCCGTTCTTCTCCAGCAGTTCGCTGTGGGTGCCCTGCTCGATGATGCGCCCGTCATCCATGACGATGAGCCGGTCCATGGCCGCGATGGTGGACAGCCGGTGGGCGATGGCGATGACGGTCTTGCCCTCCATCATCTCGTCGAGACTTTCCTGGATGGCGACTTCCACCTCCGAATCCAGCGCGCTGGTGGCCTCGTCGAGCAGCAGGATCGGCGCGTTCTTGAGCATCACCCGGGCAATGGCGATGCGCTGGCGCTGCCCGCCCGACAGCTTGATGCCGCGCTCACCGACCAGGGTGTCGTAGCCGGTATGGCCTTGCCGGTCGCTCAGTTGGCTGATGAACCCGTCGGCCTGGGCGTTCGCCGCGGCGGCCCGAATCTGCGCCTCGCTCGCGTCGGGGCGGCCGTAGGCGATGTTGTCGCGGATGGAGCGGTGCAGCAGGGACGTGTCCTGGGTGACCATGCCGATGGCGCCGCGCAGGCTGTCCTGGGTGACTTGGGCGATATTCTGCCCATCGATGCGGATCTCGCCGCGGTCCACGTCGTAGAAGCGCAGCAGCAGATTGATCAGCGTGGACTTGCCGGCGCCGGAACGCCCCACTAGGCCGATCTTTTCCCCCGCGCGGATCTGCAGGCTCAGACCATCGAGCACCTGGCGCTCACCGTTGTAGTTGAAGCTCACGTTATCGAAGCTCACCGCGCCGCCCGAGGTCACCAGTTCGCCGGCGTTCGGCGCATCCTGCACCTTGGGGCCGCGGGTCAGGGTGGCCATGCCATCCTGCACGGTGCCGATGTTTTCGAACAGCGAGGTCATCTGCCACATGATCCAGTGCGACATGCCGTTGATCCGCAAGGCCATGGCAGTGATCGCCGCGACCGCACCGGTGCCGATCCCGCCCTGGTGCCACAGCCACAGGGCATAACCGCCGGCCCCCAGGATCAGGCCGACCACCAGCGCCTGGTTGACGATCTCGAACTGGCTGACCAGGCGCATCTGGCGAAAGCCGGTGTCCTTGAAGTCTTCCATCGCCGCACGGGCGAACTGTGCCTCGCGCCGGGAATGCGAGAACAGCTTCACGGTGGTGATATTGGTGTAGGCGTCCGAGACCCGCCCGGTCATGGACGAGCGCGCATGGGCCTGTTCCTGGCCGACTTGTCCCAGGCGCGGCACGAAGTACAGCATGGCCAGCCCGAACAGGGCGACCCAGGCCACGAACGGCAGCATCAGCTTCAGGGCGAAGCCGCCGGCCAGCGCGATGATCGCAATGAAGTACACGCCGATACCGGGGAGGATCTCGATGACGGTGAACAGCACTTCGCGCACCGCCAGCGCCGTCTGCATCACCTTGGTGGTGACCCGGCCGGAGAACTCGTCGGAAAAGAACGAGAGGCTTTGCCGCAGCATCAGGCGGTGGAAGTCCCAGCGCAGCCGCAGCGGCAGGTTGATCGCCAGGACCTGGTGCTGGACCATGGTGCGCAGTGCCACCAGGCCGATGCTGGTCAGCAGCACGATGCCGATGCCCCACAGCACGCGGCTTTCCTCGCCGCTGGCGGCGCCGCCGGCCTTCCAGCTGGAAAGCAGGTCGACCACCTGCCCGAGGAAGGAAAACAGCCAGGCTTCGTAGATCGATACCCCGGCGCTGAGCAGTGCCAGTGCGAGGATGTAGCCGCGGGCGCCGCGGGTGCAGGCCCAGAGGAACCGCAGCAGGCCCATGGGCGGCGGTGGCACCTCGTCGGGCGGGAAGGGGTCGAGCCATCGTTCAAACGTACGAAGCACAGTGATCTCCGGGTGGTGACGTTGCAGAGAGTCTATCAAGAGAGTCGGATCTCGACCGGAAAGACCCTCATCGACCCGCTTCAGGACGTTCTCAGAGAGGGCTTTTCTTATTGTTTTATAGGGTTTTTGGGACTGTCAGATTTTTTGTGTGCGGGCGGTTACCGCCCGTCACCTGACGGACATGAAATTACCAGGTCGGCCTGGTGAAACGATCCCCGTAAAGGATCGCAAATTGATTCATTGCACCTTTCCAATCATTCGCAGCTCGCCCCCAGTCTGCGGTGATGTTTCGCAGCACCAGCCAGATCAGCTTGGTCGCCGCGTCGTCGTTCGGGAAGTGCCCGCGCGTTTTGATGATCTTACGCAACTGGGCATTGATGCTTTCGATGGCATTGGTGGTGTAGATCACCTTGCGTATGGCCTGTGGAAACACGAAGAACGGTATCACGCGATCCCACGCCCGCCGCCACGAAGCAACTACCGTCGGATACTGCTTGCCCCAAGGGCCCGTCTCGAAGTCGTTCAAGGCTTGCTCTGCCGCGACTGCGTTCAGAGCCTGATAGATCGGTTTCAGTGCCTTAGCCAAGCCCTTGCGCTTGTCCCATGGGGCGAAGTCCAGGCTGTTGCGGATCAGGTGAACGAGGCAGGTTTGCAAGGTGGCCTCAGGGTAAACAGCCGCCAGTGCTTCTGGCATGCCTTTGAGCCCATCAGTGACCGCAATCAGTACATCCTCGACGCCTCGGTTGCGCAGATCGTTGAACACCTTCAACCAGAACTTGGCGCCTTCGGTGTTCTCGATCCAGATGCCCAGGATATCCCGAGTGCCGTCGGGTAAAACGCCCAGTGCGAGGTAGATCGCCTTGTTGCGTACCATGCCTTCATCGCGGATCTTGACACGTAAGGCATCGAAGAAAATCACCGGATACATCGGTTCCAGAGGCCGCTGCTGCCACGCAACCACTTCCTCCATCACGGCGTCAGTCACTGAGCTGATGAAGTCGTGGGAAACGTCCGTGCCGTATTGTTCGCGAAGGAAGGCGCTGATCTCCCGCACCGTCATGCCACGCGCGTACATCGCAATGATCTTGTCATCGAAACCGGTAAAACGACGCTCATGCTTGGGAATCAGGATCGGAGAGAAACTGCCATCGCGATCACGCGGGATGTCCAATTTAAGCGGGCCGTCGTCGGTCAGAACCGTCTTGCCGCTGGTGCCGTTGCGCTGATTCCCGGTGCCCTCGGGGCGCTCTTCGCCCGGCGGGTAGCCCAGGTGCTGGCCGAGCTCCGCACCCAGTGCGCGCTCGACCAACGCCTTTTTGAAGGCCATCGAGATGTCTTGAATCGCCTCGGCTGTCATTGGGCCTTTGACGAACTGCTCGACCAGCTCCTTGGGAATGGATGGCAGGTCTTTTTTGGCCTTGCTGGCCGGGGTCTTTTTGCTTGGCATGTCATGCACCTTAAACGCATGTGATGCCCGAACACAAAATTACTGACAGTCCCGGGTTTTTTCCATGACAGTCCCCAGCGCAGTCGATCACGCCGGCAACGCGCTTCGATTTTCAGAAGCTCTCCCAGCCTCTACCGAGAAAACCTGCGAGCCCCCGCCACACAGAAAATCACCGCCACTGTCACCGCCACCATCCCCACGCTCACCCGCTCATGCAACAACGTTGCCGCCAACGCCAAGCCAAAGAAAGGCTGCAGCAACTGCAACTGTCCCACCGCGGCAATCCCTCCCTGAGCCAGCCCCCGGTACCAGAACACGAACCCGATCAGCATACTGAACAGCGACACATACCCCAGGCTGGCCCAGGCCGCCGGCGTAATGCCCGAGAAGCTCGGCGGCGCGCAAGCCCCGCTCAATACCAGCATCACCGGCAACGACAGCACCAGCGCCCAGCAGATCACCTGCCAACCGCCGAGGGTGCGCGACAGCCTGGCCCCTTCGGCATAACCCAGGCCACAGACCACAATCGCCGCCAGCATCAGCAGATCGCCCACGGGCGACGCGCTGAGCCCCTGGGCCAGCGCATAACCGACCACCAGCAGACTGCCCAGTACCGAAAAGCACCAGAACGCCGGCCTTGGCCGCTCACCGCCGCGCAACACGCCAAAGATCGCCGTGGCCAGCGGCAGCAAACCGACGAAGACGATGGAGTGCGCCGAGGTCACGTGCTGCAGGGCCAGTGCCGTCAGCAAGGGAAAACCGACAACGACACCCAGGGCCACGACCAGCAACGACAGCCACTGGCCCCGGGCCGGTCGCCGTTCCCTGAAGATCCAGAGCAGGGCGAGCGCCAGCAAGCCGGCGATGCTGGCGCGGGCCACCGTGAGAAACACCGGGTCGAACTCCAGCACCGCCAGCCGTGTGGTGGGCAGCGAGCCACTGAAAATCACCACGCCGATCAGGCCGTTGAGCCATCCTTGCGTGCGCTGGCGGGTGGTCGATTGTTGCAGGTTCGATAGCTGTTCCATTCGGCAGCAGGCTCCTCGGCTCACGTGGGGGTTGCATGAAGGGCATGCTAGGGTCGACGATAATGACAATCAAAAAATTGTCATGGATACGCTTTCACATGCCACGTCTGCGCTACAAGAGGCTGGTCGACACCCTCGCCGCGGATATCCGCTCGGGCAGGCTGTCACCGGGCAGCCGCCTGCCGACCCACCGGCAGTTGGCCGAAACCCACGGGGTGGCGCTGGTCACCGCCACGCGGGTCTATGGCGAGCTGGAGAACATGGGCCTGGTCAGCGGCGAGACCGGGCGCGGCACCTTCGTCCGGGAAACCACCCTGCCGCCGGGGCAGGGCATCGACCAGCCGGAAATCGCCGTGGGCGTGGCCGACCTCAACTTCAACTATCCCTCGCTGCCAGGCCAGTCGGAGCTGCTGCGCAACGGCCTGCGCCAACTGGCGCTGTCGGGCGACCTCGAGGCCCTGCTGCGCTACCAGCCCCACGCGGGCCGCCAGCACGAGCGCAACAGCGTGGCCCGCCATCTGCGAGTGCGTGGCGTCAACGTCACGCCCGAGCAGGTGCTCATCGTCGGCGGCGCCCAGCATGGCCTGGCGGTGACGATGATGGCGCTGCTGCAGCCTGGCGACGTGATCGCCGCCGATGCCTTGACCTATTCCGGTTTCAAGGTGATCGCCGAGGCCCTGCACCTGGAAATTCTGCCGATCCCCGTGCTCCCGCACGGGCCCGACCTGGCGGCGCTCGAGCAACTGTGTCGAACACGCCGCGTGCGGGCGCTCTACACCATCCCGACGCTGCACAACCCGTTGGGCTGGGTGCTGGATCTCGAGCAGCGCGAGCATCTGGTGGCCCTGGCCCGGCGGCACGATCTCTGGCTGATCGAGGACGGTGCCTATGCGTTCCTGGCCGAAGATCCACCGGCACCGCTGATCGCGTTGGCGCCCGAGCGGACGATTTATGTTTCGGGGCTGTCGAAGAACGTCGCCACCGGCCTGCGGGTCGGCTTTGTCGCCGCGCCGTTGCCCCTGGTGCCGCTGGTGCAGCGGGCGATCAGGGCCACCACCTGGAACACGCCGGGGGTGATGACGGCCCTGGCCTGTGCCTGGCTGGAGGATGGCACGGTCGCCCGCCTGGAAACCGAAAAACGCCGCGATGCCCGCGCCCGCCAGGCCCTGGCCGCCGAGGTGCTGGCGGGGTTGCCGTGCATCACCCATCCCGCCTCCTACTTTCTCTGGCTGCCGCTGGCCGAGGAGGCGCGGGCGGACCGGATCACCAAGGCGCTGCTGGACCTGAACGTCTCGGTGTCGACCGCCGAGCCCTTTGCCGTTTCGGCCCATGTGCCCCATGCGATCCGTCTGGCGCTCGGTTCGGTGGACATGACGGTGCTGCGTGAAGCGCTGAAAAAGGTGAAATGGGTGATCGAGGCCGCGTCCTGATCGGCCGCTGTTCAGACGCAAAAGTGCTGGATCGTGGACTCGATAGCACAGGGGGTTATAGCGCTGGCCTGGCCGTTGCCGAATCTTGAATGCAGGCTGTCCAAAGGGTCAGAAAAACCCTACATCGGTGCCAGCGCTCTGCTAGGCTAGAGCCTGTATCTGCAGCATGTGTGTGGCAGTTGCGTAAGCAGTAGCACGGCCTACTGCCAGGGAAGGGGGGCGAGGTCGGCGCAAATGTCAGCCCTTGCAGCTTGCTGCCTTCCATCATTCGTTCGGTTGATAGTGACCATCAAAAAACGCAAGTTCTGTTTTTTGAGCGAAAGAGGAAGATAGCGACATACCGAACCTGCTTTTGAAGGAACCCGAGCGATGAAAATTTCAACCCTGCTGGCTTTTGTCGCCGTCCTCAGCACAGGTATCGCCACCACCTTTCCCGCCCAGGCCGCCGAGAGCGCCAATGGCGACCAGGCCTGCCACTTCCTGCCGGTGGCCGACAGCGGCTTCAGCCTGAAGCAGGCCCGCTCGGTCGGTGTGCTGTACAGCGAAAACACCGTCAATACGCTCGAGTACCTGGAGCGCTACCACAGCGTTGCGCTGAACGGGGCGAAGAACGATGCCCTCGATTCGCGCATCAGCAGCGCCTTCGTCAACAGTTCGGACCCGAAATTGGCGATCGACTGGCTCAAGGGTTCGTTGCAGAAGCAATTCGCTTCGGTGACCGTTTACGACAACCTCGATGCGGTGGTGCAGGCCCGCCCTGACGTGGTGGTGATGCTCGATACCTACAGCCGCCTGGTCACCAAGCGCAACAACCAGTTCGAGGCCCGCTTCATCGCCAAGTTCTATGACTCGAACCTGCAATACATCGGCCAGGCCGAAGGCTCCACCGGCAAGCAACTGTCTTCGGTGTGGGTCAAGGGCAAGGCCGCGCCGGAGATCGCCGCACAGATCAACCAGCAGCGCGACCTGCAGGTCGATGCCCTGAAACGGTTCGATGCCTCGCTCAAGGCGCTGGTGACCTCGGGCAATGTGGAACGGATGGCGAGCAACTGAGCGGCCGTTCCCAGTCAGCGGCGTGCCAGTTTGTACTTGACGCAATCCTCATAGAAACCGCGGCGGATGGCCTCGGGTTTGAGCCGTGACGGGCTGTCGTAGGTCTGTTCGGTGATACCCAGGGCCATCATGCGCATCCAGCCCTTGCTGAATTTGTAGGCCTGGATCTTCTGCCGCGCGGCATACAGCGAAACCCCCGACAGCTTCAGTTCCTGCGCCCGCGCCGCGGTGCCGGCCCCCCAACTGCACATGTAGCGATCATTGGGCTTCAGTTCCTTGCCATCGGCGCACAGCGCTACGCCTGCGAGGGAAAACGAGATCAGCGTGGTCCATACCGTTCGCATCTATGCTCAACCTAACTGCCTGAAAATAAAGTGATTCTGGCTGTTGCTGAACGGTCGCGGGGCCATCAATGTGCCTGCTGTCTGGACGGGTGGCTGAGGCCTGTCAGTCCTCCAGCGGTTCCCAGTGCAAGGTGCCGAACAGATAGTCCATCAATGGCAGCACAATATTGAAATTGCGCCCCTGCATCAGTTCGCGCCGATGGTGCAGCTCATGCAGCCGGCGCATCTGGCGGATCCACGGCAGGCGCGCCAGCGGATGCTTCGCCGGCAGGTGTTCGCAGGCGTGGAACACCTCATAGACCAGGTAGCCGAGCAGGGTGCCGCTGGCGAACAGCGCCGCGACATTGGCATTCAATGGCAGAAGGGCCAGCCACAGTGGCAGGGCGAACACCAGGCTGTGGAGCACGATCAGCCAGGCGGGAAACAGCACCACCCGCCAATCCCGTGCCGTGTCGCAGGTCATGTAGCCGGGGCCGAAGAAACTGTGATGGTCACCGGTATGGCGGGCATAGAACAGCCGGGCGAACGGCTGCCGGTGGTGCCCCAGCCAGCGGTGCACGACATAGATGCACAGGTTGAAGAACAGCAGCGACAGCGGCAGGGCCAGCCATTCCATTGGCTGCAACGCGTGCAGCGAGTGCCACAACAGGCCGATGCAGAGCACTCCGTAAGCCAGCACGAAACCCCCATGCAGCCAAGGGTTGTAGCGCGGGTGAACGGCGGCGCGGTAACGCGCGCGGAAGTCCGGGATGGGGTTGCGCATGGTCGGGCTCCAGCTGTTGTGGTGATTGACAGCAGCGTAGCAGCCGGCGCGTGGGGCGGCGGCGGTCCGGTTCAGGGGTGAAGAGATCGGGCCCGACAGACGCCAGCCCTCCTGATTGTAAGCATTTTCACAAAAAGACTTGGTTTATGGATGTAACACTAATTAGAATCAGTCTCATTAACACCCTTACGCTCAGGTTCTCTCCCATGATTGAAGCCACGACGCCAACGGAGCACACCCTGCATACCCTGTACCGCGATCACGGCAGCTGGCTGGAAGGCTGGCTGCGGCGGCGCATGGGCAACGCCTGGGATGCCGCCGACCTGAGCCAGGACACCTTCCTGCGGGTGTTGTCCAGCGCGCAGCCGCTGGTCGAGCTGCGTGAGCCGCGGGCGTTCCTGTTGACGATCGGCAAGCGCCTGCTGAGCAATTTCTACACCCGACGTAGCCTGGAACAGGCCTATCTGGAAGCCCTGGCCCAGTTGCCCGAGGAGTGCGTGCCGTCGCCGGAGCAGCGCTGGGTATGGCTCGAAACCCTGCAGGCCCTGGACGAACTGCTCGATGGCATGCCGGCCGTGGTGCGCCGCGCCTTTCTCTGGAGCCAGCTCGAAGGGTTGGGCTATCGCCAGATCGCCGAGCGCCTGCAGGTCTCGGAGCGGACCGTCAAGCGCTACATGGCCCAGGCCTACGAACACTGCCTGCTGGTGGAACTCTGATGTATTCCAATGCTACGCCCGAGGCCCGTGCCGTGGCCCGCGCCGCGGGGCAATGGCTGGCGCTGATGGAATCGGGTGCGGCCAACGAGGATGACCGCCGCAAGCTGCAGCATTGGCGCGAAAGCAGCAGTGCCCACGAGTCCGCCTGGCAGAAGGCGCAGTTGTTGCGCCAGCGTTTTTCCGGGTTGCCCACGGCGCTGGCCATGGCCACCCTGGATCGTCCGGATCCGGGGCGACGTGCCGTGCTCAAGCGTGCCCTCGGCGTGGCGGCGCTGGTACCGGCCGCCTGGCTGATCGGTCGGCAACTGCCGCTGGAGGTCTGGCGGGCCGACCTGCAGACCTCCACCGGCGAGCGCAAGCGCATACCGCTGGCCGACGGCAGCACCCTGCAACTGAACACCGCCAGCGCGGTGAACGTCGACATGAAGGCCCGGCGGCTGACCCTGGTGCGTGGCGAAATGGCCCTCAAGGTGCCGGGCGGCGACGCCCTGACCATCCAGGCGCCGTACGGGCGTATCGTCGTCAGCCGCAGCGAGGTCTGCGTGCGCCTCAATGCCGAGGATTGCCGGGTGTCGGTGGTCAGCGGTTCGGTGCAGTTGCAGCCGTTGCAAGGTCCGGCGCTGTCGCTGGGCGAGGGCCGGGAAATCAGCCTGCGTGCCTCCGGCGCGGGCGCGGTGGGCGCCTTCGACGGGCAACTGCCGGGCTGGCGCGACGGCGTGCTGATGGCGCAGAACCAGCCGCTGGGCGACTTCCTGCGTGAACTGGGGCGTTATCGCAGCGGCCTGCTGCGCTGGGAGCCGGCCCTGGAAACGCTGCGCCTGACCGGCAGTTTCCGCCTCGACAACACCGATCGCATCCTCGAGCTGTTGACCGCCAGCCTGCCGGTGGACGTGCACATGCGCACCCGCTATTGGGTCACCCTGGTACCTCGTAAAAAAGTCGCGGAAAAAAATATTGCCTGAAGGCTGTCCCTTTTTTTCACCTCGCCGGTCATTCCAGGTAAGTGAACAAAATATGAGAGCTTTCTCCCATGTCCGCAGTGCCTCCCTTGCGTTTGCGTCCCCTGTTGCGTTTCGGCCTCGTGCTGAGTCTGAGTTCCACACCGTTGCTGGTTGCGCCCGCCTGGGCGGAGAACGGTGTCCGTCGTAGCTATGAAGTCCCGGCTGGCAGTCTCGGCGCGGCCCTGACCCGTTTCGCCGGGCTGGCGGGGGTCAACCTGTCGGTCGACCCGGCGCTGGTCAGCGGGCACAACAGCAACGGCCTGTCCGGCGAGTACGAGGTGGAGGAAGGCTTCGCCCGCCTGCTGCAGGGTTCGGGGCTGCAACTGGTGCCGGTGGGCAACCAGGCCTACACCCTGGTGCCGGCCCCGCAGGGCAGTGGCAGCGTGCAGTTGCCGACCACCTCGATCCTCGGTGCCGATGGCGCTGCCGGTGGCCAGGCCTATGCCGGTGGCCAGGTCGCGCGCCGTGGTTCGCAGGGGATGCTCGGCTCGCGGGACTTCATGGAAACACCGTTCAGCATGACCACCTACACCAGCGAGGCGGTCAAGAACCAGCAGGCCCGTACCCTCGGCGACCTGATCGCCAGCGACCCCTCGGTTCGCGCCACCAACCCGGCCGGCGGGCGCTACGAGCAGTTCACCATCCGCGGTTTCAGCCTGTTCAACAGCGACGTGTCCTATAACGGCCTGTATGGCGTGCTGCCGACCTACACCATCGACATGGAAATGGCCGATCGGGTGGATATCCTCAAGGGGCCGACCCAGTTGATCAACGGTATCTCGCCGCGTGGCAGCGTCGGCGGTGGCATCAACGTGGTGCCCAAGCGGGCCACCGACAAGCCGATCACCGAGTTCACCGGCAGCTACGCTTCCGACAGCCAGACTGGCGGTGCCGTGGATATCGGTCGGCGGTTCGGTGACGAGAACCAGTTCGGTGTCCGTTTCAACGGGGTGAAGCAGTCCGGCGACACCACCTGGGATCACCAGAGCGTCGATCGCGAGATGGCGGTGCTGGGCCTGGATTTTCGCGGCGAGCGCCTGCGCCTGTCGACCGACATCGGCCATACCGAACGTGACACCGACGCGCCGCAGGAGCGGGTACAGATTGGCGCCAACGCCAAGGTGCCCAACCCCAACGACGTGCACAGGAACTATGCGCAGGCCTGGAGCTGGGCGCACACCAAGGACACCTTCGGCACGCTGAACGGCGAGTACGACCTCAGCGACTCGGTGATGGTCTACGGCGGTGTCGGCCTGCGCAAGAGCAACCACGACTTTCTGCGCCACGCCGTGTCGATCACCAACAATGCCGGAGATTTTACGGTCTCGCCGCGGGATTTCACCCGGGACGAGAATGTCCGCACCGCCACGGCGGGCGTGCGCAGCTGGTTCCACACCGGCTCCGTCAGCCATGAGCTGAACCTGGCGGCCAGTGACTTCTACATGGACTTCACCAACGGCGGGGCGCGTTACGCGACGGGCCGAAGCAACCTCTACAACCCGGTGCAGACACCGGACCCCCTGACGCCCACCCGCTACGACGACAAGGTCTATACCGAGAACCGCTTCACTGGCGTGGCACTGTCCGATACCCTGGGCTTCTTCGATGACCGCCTGCTGCTAACCCTCGGCGCCCGCTGGCAGCGGGTCAAGGTCGACGACTGGACCAACGGCGTCAAGGGCGATACCTCCTACGACGAGGAGAAGGTCTCGCCATCGGGTGGCATCCTGTTCAAGGCCACCGACGAGCTGTCGCTGTACGCCAACTACATGGAGGGCTTGAGCCAGGGCAAGATCGCCCCGTCGACCTCGATCAACGAGGACGAGATCTTCCCGCCGTTCATCAGCCGCCAGCTCGAGGTCGGTGCCAAGTATGACTTCGGCCCTGTCGCCCTGACTGCCGCGGCCTTCCAGATCCGTCAGCCGGCCTACGAGACCAATGCCGTTTCGCGGGTCTTCGGCCCGAACGGCAAGCGCCAGAACCGCGGTGTGGAACTGAGCGTGTTCGGCGAACCGCTCAAGGGCTTTCGCCTGCTCGGTGGCGTGATGTACATCGACAGCAAGCTGAACAACACCACCAACGGCGCCTTCGACGGCAACCGCGCGCCGGCCACCCCGAGTACAACGTCAACCTGGGCGCCGAGTGGGACATCCCCGGTGTCGAGGGGCTGACCCTGACCGGCCGTGGCATCTACACCAGTTCGCAGTACCTGGATCAGGCCAACAGCAAGGAAATCGACAGTTGGGAGCGTTTCGACGTCGGTGCCCGCTACGCCTTCAAGATCGACGACAAGTCCATCACCTTGCGCGCCAGCGTCGAGAACGTGATGGACAAGCGCTACTGGAGTTCGGCCGGTGCCTCGGATGACAGCGAGCCCGGCCTGACCCTGTCGACCCCCAGGACCTATCTGCTCTCGGCCACCGTCGGCTTCTGACTCGGGGCAGGTGCGCCAGGGATCGGCGCCTGCGCAAGATCATTGCGCGTTCCGCGGTTCGGCAACAGCAGCGAATCATTTGACGATATGCAAGTTGGATAATGCCTTGAACATATAACGGCACCTGTTGTTTTTATATTGAAGATGCATAACGCATGCAGCGCATCTTTGCATATTACAAGTTTATAAGGCTTGGGTATCCGGCTGTCTGATGTTTTTTGCGAAGTTTCCGCAAGTTTCATGAATTTTTAAATATTCAGGAACTAACAGTTGCACTTGTCAGTCATTGGTAATAATTTTCATTCAGGAATTATGGAGGGTGAGCAGATGTTGAATGATGGCCTATTGCATTCTAATCCTGTGCGGCAAACCAATGCCGATTATCTGGCTCGTCAAGGCAAGTTCGAATCCAATGTGCGCAGTTATCCGCGCAAGTTGCCGCTGGCGATTGCCAAGGCCCATGGCGTGTGGGTGACGGATGTCGAAGGCCATACCTACCTCGACTGCCTGGCCGGTGCCGGCACCCTGGCGCTGGGGCACAACCATGCGGCGATCATGGGGGCCCTGGACAGTTTCCTGTCTTCGGGCCTGCCGATGCACACCCTCGACCTGACCACGCCGGTCAAGGATGCCTTCAGCGAAACCCTGCTCGGCCTGCTGCCGGGGCAGGGACGGGACTACTGCCTGCAGTTCTGCGGGCCGTCCGGGGCGGATGCGGTGGAGGCGGCACTCAAGCTGGCCAAGACCTTCACCGGGCGCAATACGGTGATCAGCTTCAGCGGCGCCTATCACGGCATGACCCATGGCGCCCTGGCGCTGACCGGCAACACCGCGCCGAAAAATGCCATCGCCACGCTGATGCCGGGGGTGCAGTTCCTGCCGTATCCCCATGAATACCGCTGCCCGCTGGGTATCGGTGGCGAGGCCGCGGTCGAGGCGCTGGGCTATTACTTCAGCCAGTTCATCGAGGACGTCGAAAGCGGCGTGTCCCTGCCGGCCGCGGTGATCGTCGAGGCGGTGCAGGGCGAGGGCGGGGTCAACAGCGCGCCGGCCGGCTGGTTGCGCCGGATCCGTGAGGTCACCCGCCAGCACGGCATCCTGCTGATCCTCGATGAAGTGCAGGCCGGCTTCGCCCGTACCGGCCGGATGTTTGCCTTCGAGCACGCCGGGATCGAGCCGGACATCATCGTCATGTCCAAGGCGGTCGGCGGTGGCCTGCCCCTGGCGGTGCTGGGGCTCAGGCGCGAATTCGATGCCTGGTCGCCGGGCAACCACGCCGGTACCTTCCGTGGTAACCAGATGGCCATGGCTACGGGTCTGGCGACCTTGCGCGTACTGCAGGAGCAGGACCTCGCGGCCCAGGCCGAAACCCGCGGCCGCTGGCTCAAGGAGCAACTGCAGTTGCTGCAGGCACGCCACCCGGCCATCGGCCAGGTCCGCGGGCCGGGCCTGATGCTGGGTATCGAGATCGTCGACGAGCGCCAGTCGGCCGACCGTCTCGGCAGCTTCCCCGGTGATCCGCAACTGGCGGTGGCGATCCAGCAGTACTGCTTCCGGCAGGGGCTGCTGCTCGAGCGCGGCGGACGCCACGGCAACGTGATTCGCCTGTTGCCGCCATTGATCATCGATGACGAACAATGCGGACTGGTCATCCAGCGGTTTGAAAAGGCCCTGGCGGCCGCCCTGTCGCAGATACGCGGCTGAAGTTGTTCGCGACACTGTTTGCCCAATATTGATGAATGCTGAAAACCCACCGCGATGATTGATGCGGTGCACTTGGCTGTTGCCTGGTTCCGGTCATCAAGGGGCAACTTCAGGTAGTTGCAGAGTTTGTCGAATATCCACTTCGAGTTATCTGCTTATTATGGAAAGAAACTGGCTGTTTTCTGGCAATGAATGCCACGTGTCGTCATTGCGATATCACGTCCCCGGTGAGGCTGCGGCCAATGTGGAGCGACCATGAATAATCCCGATCGTGCTGTTATTTCGAAAATGGTGAGTGAGTTGGCGAGCACTCGCGCGTTGCTCAATTGCCTGATCAAGGAATTCGCGCTACCCGAGAACTGCCTGCGTTATGAATGGCCGCAGCAGATGGAGGGCATCGCTCCCGGCTGTTACCTGGAGGGGCTGGCCTGGAAGGGCATTCCGCTGACCATCAGCCTGCCGAACCAGCAACAGTTCTTCGTGCTGGTGGATCGCCGCGACCGCCTGGGCAGCCATCGCTACCTGTCCGACGTCTATGCGCGCAAGGGGCCGGGTGCCTGGCATTGCCTGGCGTTCCCCGAATTCGTCGAACAGCTGCTGGCGGCCTGCGAGCACATGACCAACGCCAGCAACGAAGAACTGCTCGATCAGGTCCTGCAGAGCCAGCACCTGACCGCGGCCATCGTCGCGCATAATCTCGACGAGCAACGGCCGGACCCCCTGCGCGACTACCTCGCCAGCGAGCAGGGGCTGTGGTTCGGTCATCCCAACCATCCCGCCCCCAAGGCGCGCCTGTGGCCGGCCCATCTGGCCCAGGAAACCTATGCCCCGGAGTTCCAGGCACGCACGGCGCTGCACCTGTTCGAGGTACCGCTGCAGGGCCTGCGGATCACTGCCAACGGCTTGAGCGAGGAACAGGTGCTGACCGGTTTCGCCGACCAGCGCCGGGCCCGGCCAGGCCACGCCATGCTGTGCATGCATCCGGTACAGGGGCAACTGTTCATGCAGGACCGTCGGGTCCGGCGCCTGCTGGAACAGGGCCAGATCTTCGACCATGGCACCACCGGTCCATTGGCCAGCCCGACCGCCTCGATGCGCACCTGGTACATCGAAGGGCATGACTATTTCATCAAGGGTTCGCTGAATGTGCGCATCACCAACTGCGTGCGCAAGAACGCCTGGTACGAACTGGAAAGCACGCTGATCATCGACCAGTTGTTCCAGCGCCTGCAGCAGAGCACGCCGCAGACCCTGGGTGGCCTGTCGACCGTGGCCGAGCCCGGCTCGGTGAGCTGGGCACCGCAGCAGGCCGACGAAGCCGATGCCCACTGGTTCCGCGAACAGACCGGGGCGATCCTGCGGGAAAACTTCTGTCGGCGGGCCGGTGCCGATCGCAGTGTCATGGCCGGCACGCTGTTCGCCCGCGATATTCATTCGCGGCCGCTGGTGCACGGCTTTCTGCAGGGCTTTCATGACCAGCCGCTGGAAGACAGCCAGTTGCTGGACTGGTTCGAGCGCTACCAGGCCCTGCTGCTGAGGCCGGTGATGGCGCTGTTCTTCAACCACGGTGTGGTGATGGAGCCGCACCTGCAGAACACCGTGCTGATCCACGACGCCGGCCAGCCCCGGCAACTGCTGCTGCGCGACTTCGAGGGCGTCAAGCTGACCGAGGAGCTGGGCGCGGGCCACATCGAGGTCGGCCTGCATCCGCGGGTCCGGCAGTCATTGCTGTATTCCCGTGCCCAGGGCTGGAGCCGGATCAGCTATTGCCTGCTGATCAACAACCTGTCCGAGGCGGTGCTCGCCCTGAGCTGGGAGCGGGCACACCTGGCGCCGCTGATGTGGCGGCAGGTGGAACGGCAACTGCGCAGCATTCGCGAAGAACTGGTCGGCCCGGCGCCGGAGCTCGACGCGCTGATCGCCGGCCAGCCGATCGCCTGCAAGACCAACCTCAAGGTGCGGTTGGCGGCCGCGGCTGACCGTCAGGCGGGTTACGTCAACCTGCATTCACCCTGGAGCGAGGAGGTTCGCTATGGCTGAGTTGCCTGAAACCGTTCTGGGCGCGATTCGTGACGCCCGGGCCATGAGCAGCGATCCGCTGGCGGTGTTCATCCACGACCTCGATGCGCTTGTCGGGCATGTGCGCCAGGTGATGGCGGCGCTGCCGGCCGGCGTCGAGCTGTACTACGCGATCAAGGCCAACAGCGAGGCGCCGATGCTCGAAGCCCTGGCGCCGCTGGTGAGCGGTTTCGAGATTTCCTCGGGGGGCGAGATCGAGCGGGTGATGGCCTGCCCGACCCGCAAGCCCTACGTGTTTTCCGGCCCGGGCAAGCTCGACTCCGATCTGCGTGCGGCACTGGAGCACCAGGTCGAGGCCATCCATGTGGAAAGCCTCAACGAGATCGAGCGCCTGCAACGGCTGGCCAACCAGGTCGGGCGGGTGCAGCCGGTGTTCATCCGGGTCAACCCGCAACTGCCACCGACCCTGTCGAGCAAGCTGGCGATGGCCGGTACCGCCACGCCGTTCGGCATCGACGAGGCGGACCTGGCCCTGGCGGTGCAACGGGTCGACAGTGCCAGCCACCTGAGCCTCAAGGGCTTCCATGTGCACGCCATGTCCCATCAGTTGTCGGTGGAGCGCCATGAGCAACTGCTGGATTTCTACCTGCAACGCTGGGAGCAGTGGCGGGCGCTGGCGGCCTATCCCGAGCAACTGACGCATTTCAACGTCGGCGGTGGTATCGGTGTCGACTACCTGGGCGGTCCACAGTTCGACTGGCAGCGCTTGTGCCGCTACCTGGAGCGCCGGCTCGCCGGGCAGGCCGATGCCCCGGTGCTGCGCTTCGAGCCCGGGCGCTTCATCAGTGCCTTCTGTGGCTACTACGTGATCGAGGTGCTGGACCGCAAGAGCAGCCACGGCGTGAACTTCCTGGTCTGCCGTGGCGGGACCCACCAGTTCCGCCTGCCGGCGGCGCAGAGCCATGATCATCCGGTGCTGCACCTGCCGCGCACGGCAGTGTCGGCGCACGCGCCGCAACGGCTGTACACGGTGGTTGGCCAACTGTGCACGCCCAAGGATGTGCTCAGCCGCGCCCGGCCGCTCAAGGGGGTCGAAGTCGGTGACCTGCTGGTACTGCCGCTGGCCGGGGCCTACGGCTACAACATCTCCCATGCCGACTTCCTCTGTCATCCCAGGCCGCCGCAACTCTTCGTGCGCCAGGGCGAACTGCTGCGGGGCAACGGCCAGTGGGCGTGAGGTTCGCCGTGCAGCGGCGCTGGGTGGTGTTCAACGTCCTGTTGGGGACGCTGACGGTCAGCCTGAGCAACAGTTCGCTGAACCCGGCGCTGCCGATGTTCATGAACGTGTTCGGGATCGGCCCGTTGCTGGCGACCTGGATCGTCGCCGGGTTCATGACCAGCATGGGCATGACCATGCCGCTGACCAGCTTCCTCAGCCAGCGCCTGGGGCGCAAGCGCCTGTACCTGTGGGGCGTGGCACTGTTCGTCGGTGCCTCGCTGCTCGGCGCCGTTGCCAATTCGATCAGCCTGGTGATCACCGCCCGGGTGGTGCAGGGCATTGCCAGCGGGCTGATGATTCCGCTGTCGCTGGCGATCATCTTCTCGGTCTACGCCAAGCCCGAACGGGGGCGGGTCACCGGCCTGTGGAGTGCGGCGGTGATGCTCGCCCCGGCACTCGGGCCGCTGTGCGGCAGCCTGCTGCTGGAGTGGTTCAGCTGGCGCTCGCTGTTTTTGATGAACGTGCCGATCGGCCTGCTGGCGCTGGTGCTGGGGATGGTGGTGCTGCCGGATTCGGAGCCCGCCGAGCGGCAGCCGTTCGACCTGGCCGGCTACCTGCTGATCGCGGCCGGTATCGGTCTGCTGATGGTGTCCATCAGCGGCCTGCGCCACGCCAGCACGCTGCTCGATCCCCTCGACCTGGGCATGCTGCTGGCCGGTCTGCTGTGCCTGGTGGCGTTTGTCCGGGTGGAGTTGAGCCGCCAGGCGCCGCTGCTGAACCTGCGGATCTTCGCCCTGCGCGGTTATCGCCTGAGCGTGGTGATTGCCGTGGTGCAGTCGGTCGGCATGTTCGAATGCCTGGTGCTGTTGCCGTTGCTGGTGCAGGTGGTGCTGGGCTACAGCGCCATCTGGACCGGCCTGGCGCTGCTGTGCACGGCGGCGTTCGCCAGCCTGTTCGGGCAGATGGGCGGACACATCCTCGACCGCCACGGACCGCGCACGGTGGTGGCCTGCGGTCTGCTGCTCACTGGCCTGTCGACCCTGGCCCTGGGACTGCTCAAGGCCGACGCGGCGATCGCCGTGGTGTTCGCCCTGATGATGGTCCGCGGCGCCGGCCTGGGCCTGTCCTACATGCCGGTGACCACCGCTGGGCTCAATGCCTTGCCCGAGCCGATGGTGACCCAGGGGGCGGCGATGAACAACATCTCCCGGCGCCTGGTGGCGTCCCTGGCCATCGTCATCGCCTCGCTCTGGCTGGAGTGGCGCATGGGGCCGGCGGGGCAGGCGGCCAGCCCGGCGGCCATCAGCGAGGTGTTTATCGCCACCGGCATCCTGATCCTGCTGGCGCTGCCATGCGCCTGGCGTTTTCCGCAGCACGACGAAACGGCCGAGGCCCGGCCCGCTGCCGTCGAGCAGCGATGACTCTTCTTTTGACACTCTTCTTCAAGGTACGGACATGACGACTTTCGAATTGGCAACCGCTCAATGGGGGAAAACGCCACTCGGCCACCCGGCCAGCACCGCCTGGCTGGCCACGGTCGACAAGCGCTGCCGGGCCACCGTGCAGCAGCGGGTGGTCGGGCAACTGCTGCAGACCCTGCTGTATGAAGCGGTTCTGCCCTATGAGGCGCAACCGCTGGGCGACGGCCTGCATCGTTTCACCGTACACGGCCGTGATGCCCGACAGGCCGCAGTGCAGTACCACTGCAATGGCCTGCTCAGCGACAGCTTCGCGGTGATCCGCCTCGAACATGGCAGCCTGGAGCGGGTCGACGGCAACGGTCAGCGCAGTACCCCGGACCTGCACCAGGCCCTGGCCGAATGGCTCGGCGAGTTCCGCGACAGCCCGCACCTGGCCCGTTTCATCCTCGAACTGGAGCAGACCCAGCTCAAGGACCTGCAGGCCCGCAGCCAGGGCTATGCCGCCGCGGTGCCGGCCCATGAACTGGACGTGGATGCCCTGGAGCAGCATTTCATGGACGCCCACAGCTATCACCCCTGCTACAAGTCGCGCATCGGTTTCTCCCTGGCGGACAACCTCCGCTACGGGCCGGAGTTCGCCACGCCGATCGCCGTGGTCTGGCTGGCGGTGGCCAACTCGCGGGCGGCGGTCAACCACTCGCGCAACCTCGACTTCGCGGCGTTTATCCGCCAGGAGTTCGGTGCCGCGCGCTGGGAACAGCTGGCCAGCAGCCTGGCCGGGCAGGGGCGCAGTATCGACGATTACCAGTTGCTGCCGGTGCACCCCTGGCAGTGGGAGAACACCATCGTCGCGACGTTCTACCCGGAACTGCTCAGTGGCGAGCTGATCTACCTGGGCACCTCCGACGATACCTACAGGGCCCAGCAGTCGATCCGCACGCTGGCCAATGCCAGCGTCAGGGAGCGGCCGTACGTCAAGCTGGCGATGAGCATGACCAACACCTCCAGTACCCGCATCCTGGCCCGGCATACGGTGATGAACGGACCGATCATCACCGACTGGCTGCAGCAGCTGATTGCCAGCGACGCCACCGCCCGCGCGCTGGATTTCGTCATCCTCGGCGAAGTCGCCGGGGTCAGCTTCGACTACGACCACCTGCCCGAGTCCCGGGCGCCGCAGACCTACGGCACCCTCGGGGCGATCTGGCGCGAGAGTCTGCACCCGTACCTCAGGGCCGACGAGCAGGCGGTGCCGTTCAACGGCCTGAGCCATGTGGAGAATCGTTACGGCGAGGGCACGCAGGCGCCGTTCATCGATGCCTGGATCCGCCAGTACGGCCTGCAGGCCTGGACCCGCCAGCTGCTGCAGGTCACCGTGCCGCCGATCATCCACATGCTTTACGCCGAGGGCATCGGCATGGAGTCCCACGGCCAGAACATCGTGCTGATCGTCAAGCAGGGGTGGCCGCAGCGTGTCGCCCTCAAGGACTTCCACGACGGCGTCCGCTATTCGCCGGCCCATCTGGCGCGCCCGGAACTGTGCCCGACCCTGGTCCCGCTGCCGGCCAGCCACGCCAGGCTCAACCGCAACTCGTTCATCATCACCGACGATGTCGAGGCGGTACGCGACTTCTCCTGCGACTGCTTCTTCTTCATCTGCCTGACCGAAATGGCGATCTTCCTGCGCCAGCAGTACCAGTTGGACGAAGCGCTGTTCTGGCAGATGACCGCCGAGGTGATCCTGGCCTACCAGGCGGCCCATCCGCAGCACCGTGAGCGTTTCGCGCTGTTCGACGTATTCGCGCCCAGCTACGAGGTCGAGGAGTTGACCAAGCGCCGGCTGCTCGGTGACGGCGAGCGGCGCTTCCGCTCGGTACCCAACCCGCTGCACGCCTACAGGCCGCAAGCATGCTGAGGACCAACCAGCTCAAGCGCAAGTTGCAGGCGGGCGAGACGGTCTACGGCCTGATCAGCTCGATCCCGGCGGCGGCGGCCATCGAGCTGATCGCCGAGGCCGGTTTCGACTTCGTGATCATCGACATGGAACATGTGCTGATCAATCCGGAAACCGTCGAGCACATGATTCGCACCGCCGAATCCTATGGTCTTACGCCACTGGTGCGGGTCGCCGATCTCAACCCCAAGACCCTGCTGCGCCTGCTCGATGGCGGAGCCCAGGGCATCGTCCTGCCGATGATCGAAAGCCCCGGGCAACTGGCCGAGGCCATCGCCGCCTGCAAGTACCACCCGCTGGGGCGGCGCAGCCTCAACGCCGGGCGCCCCGGCGCGTTCGGCAAGCACAGCCTGGCGCAGTACGTCGGCGAGGCCAATGAGCAGATCATGCTGGTGGCGATGATCGAGAGCGCCGAAGGCGTTCGTCGCGCCGCCGAGATCGCCGCGGTACCGGGCCTGGACATGATCCTCGAAGGCGCCGCCGACCTGTCGCAATCGCTGGGCATGCCCTGGCGGATCGACCAGCCGGCCGTGCAGCAGGCGTTGCTCGATACCTGGCAGGCCGCGCAGGCCGCGGGCGTGCCGTATTGCACCATCCCCCGACAACCCGGTGATGCCGCCCGCTGGCAGGAACGGGGCGTGCGCGCCTTTGTTCTCGGCGATGAGCGCGGTATTGCCTTCCGGGCGCTGCAAGCGCGCCTGGCCACCCTTTCTGCAGAAGGAAAATGACTCGATGAACTTCACTTCACGTGCCGCCGATCTGGTGATGCAGGATCTGGTCGACTGCCTGCTGGCGGAAGACTTATTTGGCAGCGAACCGCTGAACCTGGTGGACACCGCCCACTGGCAACTGGCTCATCCGCAGGCGCCGCTGCTGGCCGAGGCGAGCCCGCAGCAGCGTATCTGGGAGTGGTGTTGCGATGCGGCGGAGCAGCGCTTCATCAGCATCGCCCTGCGTCCCGGCATCACCCAGCAATGGGAGAAGGTGCCAGGTACGCCGGTGCTGGCGCGCCAGGGCGAAAGCTGGGCCCGACTGTCGCCCGAGGACTTCATGCAGCGGGTGTTCAGCGGCCTGGCGCCGCGCCTGCAGGACAATGAAAAGGGCCTGGCGCTGTTTCTCGAAGTGCTGCGCATCAGTGTCTGGCAGACCGCGCTGTCGCTGGAACACCGCATCGACCACCAGGACCTGATGGCACAGGATGGCGCGACCTTCTTTCGCACCATGGAGCAGTGGGCGTCGCTGCGCGATCGTCCGTACCACCCGCTGGCGAAGGCCAAGCAGGGCCTGGACGAGGACGAGTACCGGCGCTACCAGTCCGAGTTCGCCCAGCCGGTGAGCCTGCATTGGGTCGCGGTGGACAAGACCCTGCTGCAATGCGGCGACGGGGTTGGGGACCTCGAACAGTCCTTCCCGGCGCGCTACCTGCTGCCGGAGAACCTGCAGGCCGAGCTGGAACAGGAACTGCGTGGGCTGGGGATCGAGCGCAGCCACGTCGCCCTGCCGGTTCACCCCTGGCAGTTCGAACATGTGCTGGAGGCACAGCTGGGCTCGGCGTTCGCGCGCGGTGACTGCCGCCGCCTGGCCTTCCAGGGCGCGCCGGTGTTCGCCACGTCGTCGCTGCGGTCCATGACCCCGTGCTTCGCGAGTGCCGACTACCTCAAGTTGCCGATGGCGATCTACTCCCTCGGTGCCTCGCGTTACCTGCCGGCGGTGAAGATGATCAACGGCGGCCTCAGCGAGAACCTGCTGCGCCAGGCGCTGACCCGCGACGAGACCCTGGCGCGCTCGCTGCACCTGTGCGACGAGGGCAAGTGGTGGGCGTTCATGCCGCCCGAGGCGACCTTGTTCGACGAGGCGCCGCGGCACCTGTCGGCGATGGTGCGGGGCTATCCGAAGGCATTGCTCGACGATCCCGAGTGCCGCCTGCTGCCGATGGCCGCGCTGGGCACGCCGCTGCCCGACAGCGACCGGCACTTCTTCGACGAGTGGCTGGAGTATCGCCAGTTGCCGCGCAACCAGGCTTCGGTGCTGACCCTGTTTCGCGAACTGAGCCACAGCTTCTTCGACATCAACCTGCGCATGCTGCGCATCGGCATGCTCGGCGAGGTCCATGGGCAGAACGCGGTGCTGGTGTGGAAGGCCGGCCAGGCCCAGGGCCTGCTGTTGCGCGATCATGACTCGCTGCGCATCTTCGTGCCGTGGCTGGAGCGCAACGGCATGGCCGACCCGGTCTACCGGATCAAGAAGGGCCATGCCAACACCCTTTACCACGAGCGTCCCGAGGATCTGCTGTTCTGGCTGCAGACCCTGGGCATCCAGGTCAACGTGCGGGCGATCATCGACACCCTGGCGCAGGTCTATGCGGTGCCGGTGACGGCCTTGTGGACGGTGTTGCGCGATGTGCTCGAAGGCCTGTTGCAGAGCATCGAGTTCGACGACGAGGCCCGGGCGATGATCCAGCGCCAGTTGTTCGAGGCACCGCGCTGGCCGCAGAAGCTGTTGCTGACGCCGATGATCGCCCGCGCCGGTGGGCCGGGCAGCATGCCGTTCGGCAAGGGCGAGGTGGTCAACCCGTTCCACAGGTTGCGCCGTGAAGTCTGAGCGTTCCTGGCATCCTTCCAGGCGCAGCGTGCTGCGCCTGTCCCTCGGCCTGCTGGCCCTGCCGTCCCTGGCCCGGGCCGAGGGGCCGCGGCTGGTCACGCTGTTCCAGGGCGCCACCGACTGCGCCGTGGCCCTGGGGCTGACGCCGGTCGGCGTGGTCGACTCGCCCACCGAGAAACCGACGTTTCGCTACCTGCGTCCGGCATTGGCCGGTGTCGCCCATGTCGGCCTGGAAACCCAGCCGAGCCTGGAGGACATCGTCCTGCTCAAGCCGGACGTGATCGTCGCCTCGCGGTTTCGCCACCAGCGTATCGCGCCGTTGCTGGAGCGCATGGGCAGGGTGCTGATGCTCGAAGAGGTTTTCGAGTTCAAGCGGACCCTGGCGCTGATGGGCGTGGCGCTCAACCGTCAGCAGGCGGCCAGCGACCTGCTCGGACAGTGGCAGCAGCGGGTCATCCGCCTGCGCGAGCAGTTGCAGGCGAAGTTCGCCGGGCGCTGGCCGCTGACCGTCTCGGTGCTGGATGTGCGCGAAGACCATGTGCGCAGCTACCTGCCGGGCAGCTTCGCCGGCTCCGTGCTCACCGAGCTGGGTTTCGACTGGAATCCGGTGGCCCGTGGCGCGCATGGCACCTATATGAAACTCACCAGTAAAGAGAGCCTGCCTGTGGTCGATGCCGACCTGTTTTTCGTTTTCCAGCGCACGGACAGCCAGACCGTGCAGCACAACTATGAGCGTCTGTTGCATTACCCGTTCTGGCAGCACCTGCGCGCTCCGCGCGATGGCCAGGTCTGGCGGGTCGACAGCATCGCCTGGAGTTTTTCCGGCGGTATCCTCGGGGCCAACCAGATGCTCGATGACATCGCCCGGGTGGTGGCCTCCTCATGAGTCGTGGTTCGAAACTGAGCCTGGCGCTGCTGCTGATGTTGCTGTCCTGCCTGTTGAGCCTGGCGGCGGGTGCCACCTGGATCTCTCCGGCACAGCTGTTGAGTGGCCTGATGCAGGCCGACAGCCTCAGCGCCGGCGAGCAACTGATCGTCAGCACCCGCCTGGCGCGGACCCTGATGGCGATCGCGGTCGGCTCCAGCCTGGCCGTGGCCGGCGCGCTGATGCAGGCATTGACGCGCAACCCGCTGGCCTCGCCGGGGCTGTTCGGGGTGAACGCCGGTGCGACCTTTTCGATCATCCTCGGCTCGTCGCTGTTGGCCCTGTCGTCGATGCAGCAATGGCTGTGGTGCGCCTTTCTCGGCGCGGCGCTGGCCGGCGCCCTGGTGTGGCTGATCGGCAACCGGGGCGAGAGCAGTCTCAGCCCGTTGCGTATCGTGCTGGCCGGGGCGGCGGTGACCGCGCTGTTCTCCGCCTTCAGTCAGGCCTTGCTGGTGGTCAACGAGGAGGGCCTGGACACGGTGCTGTTCTGGCTCGCCGGTTCGCTCTCCGAGCGTGATCTGGCGATGGCCGCACCGCTGCTGGTCGGCGTGTCGTTCGCGTTGTTCGGTGCCTGGCTGCTGGCCGGCCAGGTCAATGTGCTGAGCGCCGGCGAGGCGATCGCCACCGGGCTGGGGCAGCGTACCGGCTCGATCCGCCTGCTGATGAGCGTGCTGATCGTCGGCCTGGCCGGCAGTGCGGTGGCACTGGCCGGCAGTATCGGTTTCATCGGTCTGCTGGTGCCGCACATGGTGCGCAAGAGCCTGTCCGTCGATCATCGCTGGCTGCTGCCGGGCTGCGCGGTGCTCGGCGCGACGCTGCTGTTGCTGGCCGATACCCTGGCGCGGGTGGTGATCCTGCCGCAGGAGGTGCCAGTGGGGGTGATGACCGCGTTCTTCGGGGCGCCGTTCTTCATTGTCCTGGCTCGACGGGGGGCTCGTCATGGCTAGGCCTGTGACCGTGCGTAACGGGGTCTTTTCCCGGCAGCTCGACCTCTCCAGCCTGGGCCGCCTGGTGCTGGCGTTGCTGCTGACCCTGCTGGTGATGCTCGGCGCGCTGGCGCTGGGCAAGATCAACCTGTCGCCGCTGACCGTGTTGCGCGTGCTCGCCGGCGGCGCGGACCCGGGGCTGACCTTCATCGTCGAGCAACTGCGCCTGCCCCGTCTGGTGCTGGCGGCTCTGGTGGGGGCGGCGCTGGCGGTGTCCGGGCTGATCCTGCAGAGCATCATTCGCAACCCGCTGGCCTCGCCGGACCTGCTGGGCATCACCAGTGGCGCCAGCGCCGCGGCGGTGGGCTATCTGTCGTTCTTCTCGCTGGCCCTGGGCTCGCAGTTCCTGCCGCTGGCGGCGATGGCCGGAGCCGGCCTGGCCGCGCTGGCGATCTACCTGCTGGCCTGGAAGCAGGGCACGTCGCCGCTGCGCCTGGTGCTGATCGGCGTCGGCGTGTCGGCGCTGCTGGCGGCGGTGACCACCTTCCTGCTGGTGTTCAGCCCGTTGACCACCACCCTGTCGGCCTATGTCTGGCTGACGGGCAGTGTCTACGGCGCCAGTTGGCCGGAGCCGCGGGCCCTGGCCGGCTGTCTGCTGGCGATCCTGCCGTTGCTGCTCTGGCTGGCCCGGCAGGTGCGGGTGCAGCAACTGGACGACGACCTGGCCCGGGGTATCGGCGCCCGGGTGCAGTGGCTGCGCGCCGGGCTGTTGCTGGTCAGCGTGGCCCTGGCCGGTGCGGCCGTGGCCTGGGGCGGGGCGATCGCCTTCGTCGGGCTGGTCGCCCCGCATATCGCCAAACGCCTGGTGGCGCCGGGGTTTGCCGGGCAGGCGCTGATGTCGGCGCTGGTCGGCGCGAACCTGGTGATGCTGGCCGACCTGGTCGGGCGCACGCTGTTTCTGCCCCTGGACCTGCCCGCGGGTATTTTCGTCGCGGTGCTGGGCACACCGTTCTTTCTCTATCTCCTGATCAACCAGCGGCACTGAGGAATTGCAGATGGCATCCATTACAGCCCAAGGCCTGACCCTGAGTTACCAGCGCCAGGCAATCATCGAAGGGCTCGACTTGCAACTGCCCCAGGGCCAGGTGTCGGTACTGATCGGCAGCAACGGCTGCGGCAAGAGCACCCTGCTCAAATCCTTCGCCCGGCTGCTCAAACCGCAGCAGGGGCGGGTGATCCTCAACGGCACCGACATCCATCGCAAGTCGACGGCGACGGTGGCCCGCGAACTGGCGATCCTGCCGCAGATGCCGAGCGCGCCCGAGGGTATCAGCGTGCGGCAACTGGTGGCGCTGGGGCGCTACCCGTACCAGAACTGGATGCAGCAGTGGTCGCAGCAGGACGAGGCGATGGTCGAGCGCGCCCTGCAGCAGACCGGCACGCTGGAGTTGGCCGAGCGTCCGGTGGACGCGCTGTCCGGCGGCCAGCGGCAGCGGGCGTGGATCGCCATGACCCTGGCCCAGGACACCGAGATGGTCCTGCTCGACGAGCCGACCACCTTTCTCGACCTGGCTCACCAGATCGAAGTCCTCGACCTGCTGCGCGACCTCAATCGCCAGGAGGGCAAGACTATCGTCATGGTCCTGCACGACCTGAACCTGGCCTGCCGCTACGCCGACCACATGGTCGCGGTGCACCAGCGCACGGCCTTCGCCCAGGGGCGCCCGACGGACATTCTCAGCGAGGCGCTGGTCAAGCAGGTGTTCGACCTCAACTGCCGGATCATCAGCGACCCGTTCTTCGGAACACCGCTGTGCATCCCGTTTGGCCGGGAATTGCCGCAATGACCCTGGCCCATCTGTTCACCGACGCACAGTGGGCGCTGCTGTCCGGGGCGCTGCGGCTCAAGCCGTTACAGCAGAGCGACCCGCGTTCGCTGCCGGCGCGGGCCCTGCTCGATGAGACGACCTGCGAAGACCTGCTGCAGGCGCTGGGACCGGTGATCGGTTCGCCGACCCTGGCGATCACCGCTTCGCTGCTGGCCAAGCGTTTCTCCTTTCTCGGCACCGGCGCCTGCCTGTACGCGATGTCGGTGTACGACAAGGGCCTGCTGCTGTCGCTGGACAACTGCCGGGTCGAGTACGGGCATGACGATGGCCTGTGGACCTCGTCGATGCCGCTGGATCAGCCCCAGGCGTTCGGCTATGCGCCGGGGCAGCGCGAGGCCTGGCGCGAGTCTATCGTCTCCAGCCTGTTCGCCGGGACGTTCCAGCCGCTGTGGCAGACCTTCTACCGGGTCACCGGCATTTCCCGCAGGATTCTCTGGGAGAACACCGCGGTGCGGGTCTATTCGCTGTACGAGAAGCGCATGGCCAAGGTCGAGGACCCCTTGATTCGCCAGCGCTGCGAGGCCGATTTCCACTGGCTGCTGAACGAGGCCGAGCCGGCCTTGTTCGGCCTGGACTACAACCCGCTCCGGCATTTTCGCCGACCGCCGACGATCCTTGAAAACGAAGGCAAGCGCATCCGCTTTCGACGCACCTGCTGCTTCTACTACGAGGCGAGCCATCCGGTCGAATACTGTTCCACCTGCCCCCTGCTGAGGCCGAAGAAATGTCGCTGAACCCACGAATCGCACCGCGTCGGCAACTGGTCGACGCAGCACTGCTGCTGCAGTACCGGAGTATTTCCAGTTCCACCATCGGCCATGTGCTCGACGCGGGCTACCTGCGGGGCCTGAGGCCGTTGTTCGAGGGCATCCACATGATCGGCAACGTGGTGACGGCCAGGCTGCGCACACCCGATGGCAGCATCCTGCGCGATGCCTTGCTGTGTTGCGAGCCGGGTGATGTGCTGGTGATCGAATGCGAGGGCGACGGCGAGTGTGCCTGCTGGGGCGAGTTGCGCACCCTGGCGGCGCTGATCAAGGGGCTGGCCGGCGTGGTGGTGTCCGGCGCGGTGACCGACGTTGCGGCGCTGCGCGAGCACCGTCTGCCGATCTTCAGCCGAGGCGTCAGCGCACTGACCACCCGCAGCCTGGGGCAGAGCGGCGAACTCAACCTGCCGGTGCGGGTCGGTGGCGTCCAGGTCCAGCCGGGTGACCTGGCCATCGGTGACGATGACGGGGTGTTCATCCTCACGGCGCAGCAGGCCCGGGAACTGTTGCCGCAGTTCGTGGCGAAGGAAAATGCCGATCGCCTGCGCCGGGCGGGGCTTCTTGCCAAGTTGATCGCCAAGGGGGCCTGATTCTGCAAGGTGGAAAGCAAACGGTGACAACGATCGCAGCGGACGACAGACAACTCTGGTAAAGTTCGTTAGCTTACTACATATCCAGCTGCCTACCTGTAATCGAGACACCCGCAATGAGCAATGTCCTGAGCGAAGAGGAGATGCGCCTGGCGCTGTTCGGCTCCCCGCGCCCGAGTGCTGAACCGATCTCCCCGCAAGTACCTGAACCCAAGATTGTCGTCACCCCGGCGGCGCCCGCCAAACGCCGGCCCGTCGCCAAGGCTCTGTCGCCAAAGCTGCGGGTGATCCTGCACGCGACCAAGGAGTTCGAAGGCGAGATCGAGGAGTTGGTGTACGACGCCAACACCCTTAGCACCTTCACCGCCGAGCAGGAGGCCAAGGCCGCGGCGAAAAAGAAGAAGTTTCGCTACTTCGAGGTGATTTCGATCAAGCCGATCTAGGTCTTCAGTCCCGCTCCTGATAGTCCCTGGGCGACTCGCCCAGCAGGCGCCTGAACATCGCCGAAAAGGCGCTCGGGCTGGCGAACCCCAGGCTGTCGGCAATGCGATTGACCGGTTCGCCAGCCTCCAGCAGGGTCAAGGCCCGGGCTACCCGGACCTGTTGTACCCACTGCCGATAGGTGATGCCGGTTTCGCTGATGAATAACCGGATCAGCGTCCGGCTGCTCGCGCCGACCACCTCGGACCATTGCTCGATGGTCTGTGCCTTGCCCGGCTCCTCCAGTATCTGCTGGCAGATCGTGACCAGACGGCGGTCCCGGGGCCAGGGAATCTCCAGCGGCACCGTCCGCGAATGTTCCAGCTTGTGCAGGATCAGCGTGACGATGCTGCGGTTGGGCGGGTCGTCCGGATACAGCATCGGCTGCTCGGCCAGGGCCAGGATCAGCTCGCGCAGCAGCGTGTCGACCTCGATCACCTTGACCCGCTCACCGAACCGTTCGGCCTGGCTGCGCTCGACGTAGATCGTGCGCATCCGCGTGTCGCTGAGCATCACCTGGTCGTGCACCACCCCCGCCGGAATCCACAGCCCGCGCTGGGGTGGGATGTACCAGATGCCCTGTTCGCTGGCGACCCGCATCAGGCCCTTGCTGGCATAGAGAAACTGCCCCCGCGGATGGCTGTGCGGCGCGTTGTAGCTGCCGGCCGGCTGGTCGCGGGAGAACGCGGTGATCACCCGGGGCAGGTCCTGATAGTCGTGATGATCATCGCTGTGCCCCTCGGCTTTGCGGCTGTCACTTTGGCGACGAATATTGGCATTCATGCAAAACCGTCCAGGTCGGTGGCGAACTTAGTATTTGCCACACAAATCAGTTCAGCGATAGATACCTGGAGGCAGCACATGTCAGTCGCCGTTGCACAGAGAGCGCGGGCAATCGAATTAATGGCGGGCCTCGGCCTGTTCATCCTGGCGCTGTCGCTGCGACCGGGCATAGTCTCGGTCGGGCCGCTGGTCGGCGCGATACAGGCCGAGTTCGGCCTGCGGCACGCCCAGGCGGCGCTGCTGACGGCGATACCGGATGTGTGCATGGGGCTGTTCGCCATTTTCATTCCGCGCATCGGTCGTCGTTTCGGCAACGACCGGGTGGTGCTGTTCTCCCTGGCCCTGCTGGGGGGAGCGATGGTCCTGCGGGCATTCGCCGGGTCATCGACCAGCCTGCTGTTTTCGACCTTCCTGGTAGGGGTGGGCGTTGCCATCTCCGGCCCGCTGATCGGCGGCTGGATCAAGAGCCACTTCGCCAGCAACGCGGCCATGCTCATGGGCATCTATGCCGCCGGTCTCGGCATAGGCGCCACCCTGGCCGCGGTGGGCAGTGAATACGTGGCGCTGGCCGAGAGTGGCTGGCGTGTGGCGGCGGGTATCTGGGCGGTCCTCTGCGTATTGGCGATGATCAGTTGGCAACGTCTGGCGACGGCGTTTCCGTCCCGGCCGCAGGTTGTGCAAAGCGCCTGCAGCCCTGTCAGCCAACCGGCATTTCGCAGCGGCCGGGCCTGGCTGATCGCGGTGTACTTCGGCCTGGGCCAGTTCGTCTGCTATGCCTGCTTCGCCTGGGTGGGCGAAAGCAGCCGCGAACTGGCGATCAACAGCCTGGGATCGGGGCTGAACCTGGGCCTGTTCGCCGCCATCATCGCGATCAGCAGTTTCGTCTCCGGGGTCATGACCCGCTCCACACCGGATCGCCGTGCCTGGCTGGGTTGGTCGGCGGTTCTCTCGGCCGCTGGTGCGGCGGCGCTCTGGCTGGCCCCGGCCCTGCTTGGCGCACTGCCAGTGGTGGCGATTGCCCTGGGGCAGGGCACCTGCTTCGCCCTGGCAATGACCTTGCCACTGGACAACACCCGCACTCATGAACAAGCCGGCCAATGGACCGCCTTCATGTTGTTCATCGGCTACCTGGTGGCTGCCCTGGGGCCGTTTGCCTTCGGCTTCCTGCGCGATCATACCGGAACCTTCGAGGCGTCTTACGGCCTGCTGGTGGTGGCCTCGCTGGCGATGCTGGTGCTGACGCCGCTGCTCAAGCCGCACAGGCATTGATGGCGTGTCAGGTTTCGCCGTCGACAACTGCCGAGGTGAAGCCCCAGCGCTGGAATTCCGGTTCGAACTCCTGCAGTTGCACCAGGCCCAGGCACGGCATCGCCCCGGTCCGGAGGATTTCCCCCTTGGCCAGCTTGCAGGCCAGCAGCACGGTGGCCATGCAGGGAATCTCCGGGCCGTTGCCGCCGGGGGCGGTCAGTTGCCAGGTCAGGCTGCCGGGTGTGCCGTCCTGGCGCAGGCCGCGCAGGCCGCGCAGGTGCACGCGCATGGCGCCCAGGTCGCTGCCGAAGCGGTCCAGGGCCTTTCTCGACAAGGCATCCAGCTGTGCGGCGAACCGGCTGATCGGCAGTGGCATGCCCAGGCGCCGCAAGGCTGCCGCCAGCCACAGGCCGGCATGTTCCAGGCGCAGTTCCAGGGCGGCATGGAATTCGACATCGCGGACCCCGGCATAACGGGCTGGGAACAAGGCCAGGTCCGGCACGTCGCAGGCCGCGCCCCAACGGCGCCCCATGCCGGCGAAGCGGAAGGTGCGAATGTCCTGCCAGCCGTACTTTTTCACCCAGGCGCCACCGTTCCATCGGTCAAAAGCCAGGCCGGCGTAGCCGAACACCGCCTGGATGGTCGCTACGCCGCGAGGCGCCTGCTGGCCGGGGGCGATGGCGATGCTGATGCTGTCCAGGCGGGCGAAGGATCGGGCCAGGTGGTCGACTACCGCCGAGGAGAGGCCCGGTACGCTGCTGGCACCGGAGACGGCCAGTACGCCGGCCGCTCGTGCCTGCGCATCGACATTGGCGGCGAAGCGGTCGACGAAGTCGCGGCCGTCGGCCAGGTCGATGTAGTGCGCTCCGGCGGCGCAGGCCGCCAGGGCAACCCGATAGTCCTGGCCCTGGAAGGGCCCGGCGCAGTGGATGACCAGGTCCGGCCTGGCCTCGGCAAGGCGTTGCTCGAAATCGGCGGCTTCGATATCAAGCCGCAGGGTGGCGACGGTCTGCCCATTGTCGAAGCGGTGCCGGCCCGCGCTGGCGCTGCGGCTGGCGGCAATCGGCTCCAGGCCGGGCTCCAGCGCCAGGCGCCGACAGATCCGCGCGCCGAAGTTGCCCAGGCCGCCGATGACGATGATGCGCACGATTCATCCTTGAATGAGGGAAGAGGGCGGCAGTATACGTGGCAGGACAGCCAATGGAGGAACTGGCGACACTATCCTGCTGTGGGAGACGGCCGGGCGTAGGGGGACGATCGGGAGTGGAGCAGCCGCTATTGCTGGTCGTTCCAGACCGCCCGCACAGCCGTCAGTTGGTGGTCACCGCCCGTTGATGGGGCACTTCATTGCGCTGGCGGACGAACAATCCGACCGCCAGCGCCCCGGCCACGCCCAGTACCCCGGTGACGATGAACGCAGCGCTGTAGGTGCCGGTCGTCTGGATGATGAACCCGGTCAGGGTTGGTGCGAACAGCCCGGCGCAGTTGCCCATGCCGTGCATCAGGCCGCCGGCGGTGCCGACGTAGCAACTGGGCACGGTGTCCTGGATCAGCGCCCAGTAGGCCGAGGCGGTGAGCATCAGGAAGCCGATCGCGATGGACATGAAGAACACCACCAGGTGCGTGGACTCGGAGCGGCCGCTCATGCCGATACAGGCTGCGGCGATGGTCAGGCAACTGACCAGCACCACCTTGCGCGAGAACAGCTGGCGCCCGGTTTTCTGGTAGATGCGATCGATCAGGAAGCCACCGGCCGCCATGCCACAGGCCCCGACCAGCCAGGGGAAGGCGGTGATCCAGCTCATCTGTTGCAGGCTGACGCCCTGGATGTCCACCAGGTAGCTGGGGAACCAGGTCATGAAGAAGTACAGCGTGTAGTTGTAGCAGAACAGCGAGAACCCGGTGCACAGCACGGCCGGGCGCAGCAGCACGGAAAGCAGGCTCGGCTTGTTCGTGGCGTCATCGGTCGTCGTGGCGGTGTCGCGCCCGGCCTGGATATCGGCCAGTTCATCGGCACTCACCCGTGGGTGCTGGGCCGGGTGGTCGGTGGCGATCAGTTTCCAGGCGATCGCCCAGACCATGCCGATGGCCCCGACGATGACGAAGGACCATTGCCAGCCCAGCGACAGCGCTAGCACGCCGATCACCGGCCCGGCCAGCGCGCCGCCGAGCGGGCCTCCGGCCTGGTTGATGCCGACCGCCCGGGCCCGCTCGCGGATCGGGAACCAGTTGTTGACCACCTTGTTTGCCGTGGTCGGCACCGGGCCTTCGCCGATGCCGAACAGCGCGCGCACGATCAGTAGCGACCAGAAACTGTAGGCCGTGGCGGTGAGCGCGCACAGCCCGGACCAGATGCACATCGCCCACAGGAACACGCGCTTGGGGCCGTAGCGGTCGGCCAGGTAGCCGCCGATGAAGTTGAAGGCGGCATAGCCGATGAAGAAACCGCTGAACACCATGCCCTTTTCGCTGGGCGTGAGTTCGAAACTCTGGGTGATGAAGGGCATGGCGACCGACAGCGCGGCGCGATCCATGTAGTTGATGACCATGGCCATGAATAGCAGGGTCACGATGAACCAACGATATTGGCTTTTGTTCTTGTTCATGAAGGTTCGCCTGTGCAGGCACACGCAGGCCGGGACGACCTGCGTGAGGAGGTGGAGGAGGAGAGGGGCCTCAGCGCTTCTGCGCGGCCACGGCTTCGTCGACCATGTCGAACAGGCTGTAGCGGGGTGACCAGCCGAGCAGGGCGCGCGCCTTGGCGGCAGTGCTGTGGGGTTGGCCGAGTTCGGCTGGCAGGTTGGCCTCGACGTAGCGCCGGCCAGTGGCCTTGGCCAGGTAAGGGATGAAGGTGTCCAGGCCGACCAGGCTCGGTGGCGCCAGGTTGAAGGTTTCGCCGATGGCAGCCGGCTTGTCGAGCATCAGCAGCAGGGCGTCGACGATGTCGCGCACGTCGGTCAACTCCTGGGTATGGGCATTGCCGTTGGCATCGCGAGCGAGCAGCAGCGGGTCGTCGTCACCCGCCAGCGGTTCGAGGATATCCAGCAGGCGCTGCACGTCGCTGGCTGCCGAGTTGGCGTTGTGGCTGCTGGCGGCGCGTAGACTGTCGATGCGCCCTTGCAGGGAGAACGCCGGGCGCGAGTATTCGCCATTCGGGTCGACCACTTCGGCTGCCGCCTCGATGTGTGAGAACACCGCGGTGGTGACTTTCAGGTTGGGATGAGTGCGGGCGAAGAAGTCCAGCAGGTCCTGGCCGAGCAGCTTGGTCATGCCGTAGAAGCTGTAGGGCTCGCGCGGGTGGTGTTCGTCGACCGGGCGATAGCGGGCGAAGCGTGTCGGGTAAACCTGGTCGCTGGAGGCGAAGATCAGCCGCACCGGCCGCTCGGTCGATTGCTGTGCGGCGCAGTCGAAGACGTTGTAGCTGCCGGTGACGTTCGCCTGCCAGAGGCGGTCGCGGTCTTCTGTGCGGAAGGAGATCAGTGCCGCCAGGTGGAACACCGCCTCGGCGCCCTCCATGGCCTGGCGGACGCAGTTGCGGTCGGCCAGGTCGCCAGTGATGCAGTCGATGCCGGTGGCCCGGGTCGCGGCGAGATTGCGGTCGCTCGGCAGTACCACGGTGCTGATCGTGTGGCCGCGCTGCATCAGCGCCTTGGCGACCTGGCTGCCTACGCGCCCGCTGGCGCCGGTGATGAAGACTTTCATGTTGCATTCCCCTGATTATTTTTGGATGAAGTGGAATGCGGCGCAGCGTGTGGAAAAGGGCGGCGGGCTGCAATCGCGCCGGCCTGGCCGAGGGGGCGTTGCGTCCCGCACTGTGGGAATCGAAGCGATGCCGCTAGAGGGCCAGCGCCTTGCCCAGGGCCTCGGTCAGGGCGTCGTAGAACTGTTCCACCGCCGCCACTCCGGCCGCTCGCAGGCTGGCATGCACCAGGCCCCGGCCGATGTGCAATTGGACGGGAACCCCGGCGCGTTGTAGGGCTTGCGCGTATTGCCGGCCCTGGTCGAACAGCGGATCGTACTCGGCGACACCAATGAAGGCCGGCGCCAGGCCGGTGGCGTCATCGATCGCCAGGGCCAGCGCGCGAGGGTCGATCCGCTGCTCGGCATCCGGTAGATGGCCGGCCAGCGATGCCCGCAGCCCGGCGGTGGTCAGCATCGGCGCATGGGCATGGGCCTGCATCGACTCCAGTGTCTCGTCCGCCGTCAGTACCGGGTAGGCCAGCGCCTGCAGCAGCGGCTGCGGCAAGCCGAGCTGGCGCAGGGCAACGCACAGGCCGGCGGCGATCGAACCGCCGGCGCTGTCGCCCGCGACCAGTAACCGCTCCGAGTCCCATCGTGGCCAATGCCCGCTGCGCAGGGCGTGCCAGACTGTCAGCGCATCCTCCAGCGGGGCCGGGAACGGATGCTCTGGCGCCAGGCGGTAGTCCACCGCGACGATGGCCACGGGAAGACGCTTGAGCAGCGCGAAGGCGAACCAGTCATGGGTGGTGTGGCTGCCCATGTTCCAACCGCCGCCATGCAGGTAGAGCAGGGTTGGCCAGCCGTTTGCCGGTGCCGGCTGCAGGGGCGTGTAGAGGCGCACGGCCAGGCCGTCGAGGTGTTCGTCATCGACCCGGACGCGGGCTGGCCGTGCCGGGGTGAAATGCCGGCAGGCCTTGGCAAAGGCTGCGCGACGAGCTGCCAGGCTGTCGTTCTCCGGGGTGAAGGTCGCGCTGTGCGCCACATACGCGGCGAGGTTGGGATCGAGTGGGTAGGCGGACATGCCGAAGGCTCCGGTGGAAAGTCCCGCGCAGCCTAGCGCCACCTGCCTTCGCGAGTTTTTTTTCCGCCAGTGTCGCCAGGGGTGATTCTCGCCATGTGGGACAAGCGGCCCGGTTCTCGGGTGATGACGTTTTGTCGCAGCCGGGCTTGCCCCTAGGATCGGTCTCCAGTTGCCGGCTCGACGAGCCCGCCGTCCCATTCAGCCTGGAGAACAATAATGGCGATTCACCAATACGCCGAAGACTACGACAACAGCGCCAATCGCAAGGTGTCGGTCAGCGATGCGACCCTCGAAAAACTCTCGCGTTGCTCCAGTGGTTCGCTGACCACGCAACTGTTCAAGCGCGGCTTTCGCCAGCCGGCGTTCGTCGGGCTGAAAGCCATGAGTCGCAATGCCAAGCCGTTCGCCGGGCGGGCTTTCACCATGCGCTTCATTCCGGCCCGCGAGGACATCGACACCTACGGCACCATGACCACCCGGCCCAATGGCGACAACCTGCAGTGGCAGGGTGTCGAGCAGATCCAGCCGGGCGACGTGCTGGTGATCGACAGCCGCAACGACCCGGCCGCCGCGTCCGCCGGCAACATCCTGGTGACCCGCCTGCTGGCCCGTGGTGCCCGCGCCATCGTCACCGACGGCGCACTGCGCGACGGCAGCGAGATCGCCGAAATGAGCCTGCCGGCCTATGCCCGCGAAATCACCGCCACCACCCGCATCTCCTACCACCACGTGGCTGACCTGCAAGTGCCGATTGGCTGCGCCGGCATCGCCGTCTACCCGGGCGACGTGATCGTCGGTGACGCCGACGGCTTGACCCTGGTCCCCGCGCACCTGGCCGAGGAACTGGCCGAGGTCTGCCTGGAACAGGACGACATCGAGCACTACCTGGCCATGCGCATCGCCGCCGGCGAGCCGCTGTGGGGGGTCTACCCGCCAAGCCCCGAGGCCATCGCCGCCTACCAGGACTGGGTCGCCTCCGGTCGCCCGGCCATCCCTTCGATCATCGCCCGATAAGGACCCCGATCATGGCAGAGCATAAACACGCGCAGACCATTCGCCGCTACTTCGCCGCCTGCAACGAAGGCGACTACGACAAGCTGGTGTCCTGCTTCACCCCCGATGCCGTGCACTACTTCCCGGCCGGCCTGCCGGATGTCCCATGGCGCAGTGCCGACACCATCGCCCGCAAATGGGTCTGGTGCGTCGAGAACCTGGGCTCGCAATGGACCATCGACAAGATCCTCGTCAGCCACGACAGCGATGAAGCGGTGATCGAATGGACCCACTGGAAAGGCAAGCTGGGAACCGCCCTGCGTGGTGACGAGTGGTACATCTTCGACAAGGACAGCGGCCTGATCAGGGAGATTCGCGCGTTCTACGCCTCGCCTGCGGACAAGAACGTCGCGATCAACGAGTTGGTCGATTTCGACTATGCCGGCCGTGGTTATCACCTTGAGCCGCAATCGCGTGGAGACCAGGCATGACCGGGAATAACGCGCATCAAGCGATCGACCAGGCGGTCAACCTGGCGGTCCAGGCCGCTGCGGCCTGGGCCGAGGCCAGCGTGGCCGTACGTGCCGGCTTGCTCCGTGGCCTGGTGGTGGCGCTGGAAGCGCACCAGGCCGATCTGGTGGCGATCGCCGACGAGGAAAGCCATCTCGGTGCCGTACGCCTGAACGGCGAAGTGGCACGCACCGCGTTCCAACTGCGTGGCTTTGCCGAGCAACTGGAAGCCGGTGCCATCCATAGCGTCGTGGATGAGGCGGTTGCCGGCGCACCGCCGGCCGGGCGTCCGCGTCTGGTGCGCGTCCTGCGCCCGGTGGGGCCGGTGGCGATGTTCTCGGCGAGCAACTTCCCGTTCGCCTTCTCCGTACTCGGTGGCGATACCGCCTCGGCCCTGGCGGCCGGTTGCCCGGTGGTGGTCAAGGCCCACTCCGGCCATCCGCGCCTGTCGAAGGCGGTGTTCGACCTGGCTCGCCAGGTGGTACTTGCCCAAGGCCTGCCAGAAGGCCTGCTGACCCTGGTCGAAGGTGCCTCTCGTGGGGCCGGTGGCTACCTGGTGCAGCATCCGGGAATCGCCGCCGTGGCCTTCACCGGTTCGTACCAGGGTGGCACCGCGCTGTGGCGGCTGGCCAACGAGCGGCCGCGACCGATTCCGTTCTTCGGCGAGCTGGGTTCGATCAACCCGCTGGTGGCCCTGCCGGCCGCGCTGGAAGCGGATAGCCAGGGTCTGGCCAACACCCTGGCCGGTTCTATCACCCTGGGTTGCGGTCAGTTCTGCACCAGTCCGGGTGTGATCGTGCTGCTCAAGGGGGAGGCCAGCGAGCGTTTCGTCGCACAACTGGGCGCGGCGCTTGAACCGGTGCGTACCCATGCGATGCTGACGCCGACCATGCGCGAAGGGTTCGAGCATGCCAGTTCGGTGGTGGCCGGGCACGCCACCACGCTGTTCGCCGGGACTGCTGCGGCGGGCCCGGCACCACGGCTGTATCGCACCGATGCGACGGCATTCATCGCCAATCCGGCTTTGCGCGAGGAGATGTTCGGCCCGGCTGCGCTGGTCGTGGTCGCCGATGATATGGCCCAGGTCGAGCAGGTGCTGGCGGCGATCGGTGGCACCTTGACCACCACCCTCTGGGGCGCCAGTGACGACACGCCGGCCAACCGTTCCCTAGTGCGGGCCGCCGGGCAGGTTTCCGGTCGCGTGCTGTTCCAGGGTGTGCCGACCGGCGTTGCGGTGTGTGCGGCGCAGCAGCACGGCGGGCCATGGCCATCGTCCACCGCGCCGCAGACCACCTCGGTCGGCTATGCCGCGCTGGAGCGTTTCCTGCGTCCGGTCGCACTGCAGGATGCGCCGGCCTGGGCCCAGGCATAAGGGGAGGGTGAAAACATGATGCGTCATCTCGTGATGTTTCGCCGCCTGCCGGATGTGCCCGTCCAGCCTGAACTCGAGGCTGAACTGGTCGAACGCATGCGCCTGCTGCCGCAGCGCATCGACTTCATCCGCGACTGGCATGTAGCGGCCAACGAGTTGGATCGTCCTATCTGCTGGGACTACCTGCTCGATTCCAGCTTCGATGATGCCGAGGCGGTAGCGCGCTACCTGCCTCATCCGGCACACCAGGCGTTGGTCCAGGACCTGAAGCGGTACTTCGAGTGGGTGGCGGTCGACTACACCGCCTGATCGCTTGCCGTAATAACCGTAATAACAACAGACGCGCCCCAACGAGGGCGCGCGGAGACACCGATGAAGAACAAGAAGTCCTTTCGCTGGACCATCCTGGCGATGCTGTTCATCGCCATGGTGATCAACTACGTCGATCGCGCGGCGTTGTCCATTGCCATGCCATTCATTACCCAGGATTACCACTTGACCCCAGCCGAGAAGGGACTGATTTTCAGCAGTTTCTTCTTCGGCTATGCGCTGTTCTGTTTCGTTGGCGGCTACTTTGCCGACCGTTTCGGCCCCAAGCGGGTACTGACCTGGTCAATGTCGTTCTGGTCGGTGCTGTGCGGCTCCACTGCGCTGGCCTTCAACTTCTGGTCGCTGCTGATCGTGCGGGCCCTGTTCGGCATCGGCGAGGGGCCGGTCAGTACCACGGCGAACAAGGCCATCAACAGCTGGTTCCCGATTGCCGAGCGGGCCCGCGCCATTGGTATCGCCCAGGCTGGCGGTCCATTGGGTGGCGCATTGGCGGGCCCGATCGTCGGCTTCCTGGCGATCTGGCTGGGCTGGCGCGTGGCGTTCATCGTCATCGCCGTGGTCGGCATCGTCTGGGCACTTGCCTGGTGGCGCCTGGCGACGTCGACGCCACAGGAACACCCCGAAGTGAGCGCCGAGGAACTGGCGTTGATCAATGCCGATCGCGAGACACCGGTGCAGGTTGCCAGCGATGCCCCGACCACGCCGGTGATCGAGGTCATCCGCCAGCGAGCGGTGTTGATCTCGGGGCTGTCGTTGTTCTGCTACAACTACATCCTCTATTTCTTCATGACCTGGTTCCCCAGCTACCTGATCGATGCCAAGGGCGTCGACCTCAAGTCCATGAGCGTGGTCACCGCGCTGCCCTGGCTGGTCGGTACCTTCGGTTTTATCGGCGGCGGTCTGCTGATCGACTGGGTGTTCAAACGCACCGGACGGCGGCTGTTCTCGCGCAAGGTGGTGCTGGTCTGCTGCCTGCTGGTCGCCGCCAGTTGCGTCGGCCTGACCGGGCAACTGGAGAGCATCACCGGCGCGGTGGCGGTGATGACCATTGCGGTCGGCTTCCTGATGCTGTCCGCCCCGGCGTACTGGTCGATGATCCAGGACGCCGTGCCGGACCACCAGGTCGGCACCGCCGGCGGCTTTATGCACGGCCTGGCCAACCTGTCCGGCATCGTCGCCCCGACCGTGACCGGGCTGATCATTCAGTACACCGGCACTTTCGCCAGTGGTTTCGCCCTTGCCGGATTGCTGGGCATCATCGGTGCACTGATCGTGGCGATCTTCGTCACCGAAAGGACCGTGGCCAACCCCGCCCTGATCGCGGCCTGATCATTCAACGGCCGTGCCGGTCCACCGGCACGGCCGACCGTAGAACGAGGATATCCATTCCATGCAAACCCTGTTGATCACCGGCGCGGCCGGCATCGTCGGCACCGCCCTGCGGCCCCTGCTGCGCGAACACTATCAACTGCGCCTGCTCGATCGCCGCCCGGTCGGCGACCTGCAGCCGGGGGAGAGCGAAATCGTCGGTGACCTGACCGATCCGGCGCTGGTCGAGCGTGCGGTCGAGGGTGTCTTCGGCATCCTGCACCTGGCTTGCGCCCACGGTACCGACATCGCTTTCCAGAGCACCGTGGAGCCGAACTACCACGCCACGCTGTATTTGCTCGAAGCTGCGCAGCGCCAGGGAGCCCGGCGCTTCCTGTTCACCAGTAGCCACCACGTGGTCGGACAGTACCGTACCGATGCCGCCGCGACCTTCGATGATGCCCCCGCCGCCCCGGACAGCTACTACGCGATGAGCAAGGTGTTCGGCGAAGCAGCCTGTGCCGCCTTCAGCCAGCGCTACGACCTGGCGACCTTCGTCATCCGCATCGGCAACGCCGATCCGCTGGTGGCCGATGCCCGACGGCTGCGGATGTGGACCAGTGCCCGCGACCTGGCGCAACTGGTGCGTATCGGCCTGGAGCACCCGCAGGTACGCCATGAGGTGGTCTATGGGGTTTCCGAAAGCCCCGATCCGTTGTTCCACAACCGTCGCGCCCGGGAACTGGGCTACCAGCCGCAGGACAATGCGGGCGATCATCTTGCGCCAGGCTACCTGCCCTACGAGGCCATGGACCCGACCACCTCCGGCCGTGACCATGTCGGTGGCGCCTACGCCGGGGCCAGGCTGGTCAGCCTGCTGGATGCCCGCCCATGAAAATCGCCAGCCTCCAGACCTTCGTCGTCGAGATCCCGTTCCACGATGGTGGCCCGGCCAAGGTCATCACGCCGCTGACCTGGCACACCCTGGAGAACGTCCTGGTCCGCGTTGAGGACGAACAGGGCAATGTCGGCTGGGGCGAGGCCTTCGGCTATTTCGTGGCGGACTCGGTGCGCTCGATGATCGACCGGCTGATCGCGCCGCTGGTCGTCGGCCAGACTATCCACGACATCCCGGCCTGGAACCTCGACGCGCAACTGCGCCTGCACATCTTCGGTCGCTATGGAGTGACGATGTTCGGCCTCTCCGGGGTCGACATGGCGCTGTGGGACCTGCAGGCCAGGCGCGAAGGGTTGCCGCTGCACCGCCTGCTCGGCAACGCCAGCCGCGCGGCCATTCCCGCCTACGCCAGCCTGGTGCGCTACGGCACCGACGGTCTGGCGCCAGCGGTGTGCGAGCGCGCGCTGCGCGAGGGCTTCAGGCACATCAAGCTGCACGAGAACACGGTCTCGGAGGTCGCTGCGTGCCGCCGGGCCATTGGCCGCGATATCCCGCTGGCGACCGACGTCAACTGCTCCTGGAGCCTGGACGACACGCGCGAGTGGCTGCCGGCGCTGGCGGAACTCGAACTGGCCTGGCTCGAGGAGCCGATCTTTCCGCCCGAGGATTTCCCGGCGTTGGCCAGCCTGCGTGGCCACGGCGTACCGATCTCCGCGGGGGAGAACTGGTGCACCGCCGTGCAGTTCGAAAGCGCCATACGCCAGGGCGCGGTGGACTCGATCCAGCCTTCGGTGACCAAGGTCGGTGGTATCAGCGAGTGCCTGCGCGTCGCCGAGCTGGCCAGCCGGCATGGCACCCTGGTGCTGCCGCACAGTCCGTATTTCGGCCCCGGGCTGCTGGCGACCCTGCACCTGGCGGCGGTCCAGCCGGATGTGCCGCTGGTGGAGTTCCACTATGTCGAGACCGACGGCTGGCTGCATGACGTCAAGGGGCTGCTGCAGGACGGCCTGATGCAGGTACCAACCGGCACCGGGCTCGGCCTGGAGCTGGACATGGCGGTGTTCGAACGGTTCCGACGCAGCTAGAACCCTCGCAATCCTCCCTGGAAAACCTCCCCCGGCACGTGAAAGCGCGCCGGACGGGACTGTGCATGCCTCGATTCTGGAGCTGTCTATGAAACGTATAGAACTGGCGAACGCAACCTGGTCCCTGGCCCTGCTACCCGAATGGGGTGGGCGCGTGGCGCTGCTGCAGGCCGATGGCCTGGATATCATGACACCGATCCGCGCCGAGGCCTTCGATCCGCTGGCCTGGCCGCGCGGCGGGATCTACCCGTTGCTGCCTTATTCCAATCGCCTGCGTGACGCAAGACTCGAGCATGCCGGTGCCAGCCACGTCTTGCCCGCGCATCCGGCGGCGCTACCGCACACCTTGCATGGCGTGGCGCAGACATTGCCCTGGCAGGTGGTGGAGCAGGGCGCCGGGCATGTCGATCTGACCTGCGAATACACCGGCGAGCACTGGCCGTGGCCGGTTCGCTTCGAACAGCGTTTCAGCCTCGAAGGCCAGCAACTGCGTATCGACCTGGGCCTGACCAATCTCGGGCACTCGTCGATGCCCGGTGGGCTCGGCCTGCATCCCTATTTCCAGCGTCATCCGGGCATGCGGATCGAGCTGAGCGTCGGCTGCTCCTGGGAAATTGATGCCGCCTACCTGCCGACCGGCCGCTCGCGTTCCCTGGAGCAGCCACTGGTCATCGATGACAGCCCGCAGCAGGAACTCGCGTTGTACGGCTCGCAATGGGATGGCGCTCTGCGGGTGGATTACCCGCAGGGCCGCCTGCTGATGCAGGCCCAGGCGCCGCTGACGCATTTCGTCGCCTTTGCCCCGATGGACGCCGCCTACCTGTGCCTGGAGCCGGTCTCGCACCTGGCCGACGCTTTCAACAGCCCGGTCGCCGAATGGCCCGCCCAGGGCACTCAGGTCCTGGAGCCCGGGCAGCGCCTGGGCAGCACCCTCGTATTCAACTGGCAAGCCCGCTGAATCCGCGCCAGCTCAATGAGCCGGTGCCGCAACATCACTCGACCGAAGGAAAATAATAACAATGCAATTGCGTCCGCTTCGCCCCTCATCCGTCCCAGTCCTCGCGCTTTGTGTTTCCGGCCTGTTGCCGGCCACTGCCCGTGCGGACTTCCTCGACGACAGCAAGGCCAACCTGACTCTGCGCAACTTCTACTACAACCACGACCTGCGCGACTCCAAGCCGCCAGCGCAGTCGAAGATCGAGGAATGGGCCCAGGGCTTCATCCTCAAGGCACAGTCCGGCTATACCGATACGCCAGTGGCCCTTGGCGTGGACCTGTATGCCGGCCTCGGGCTCAAGCTCGACTCAGCCCCGGATCGTAGCGGCAGCGCCCTGCTGCCGGGGGCCTACAATCGGGCCGGTGGGCCGCGCAATGCCGATCCGAGCTCGGAAAACCAGTACTCCGAGGCCACGGCGGCGTTGAAGATGAAAATCTCCAAGACTGAACTGAAGGTCGGCGGGCTGTTCCCGAAAATCCCCCTGGTGTATGCCGGCGACTCGCGGCTGCTGCCGCAGTTCTTCGAGGGGGCGATGCTGGATGTCAACGAGCTGGAGCACTTCAGCTTCAGCCTCGGCCAGATGCGCCAAGTCAACTACCGCGAGTTCAGCGGCTCGCGCGACATGCAGACCGGCAACTACCTGAACGTTACCAGCGACCGCTTCAACTACCTCGGCGGTACCTGGACCCCGGACCCGAGCCTGTCCCTGGGTATTTGGGGCGGGCGCCTGGAGAACGTCTACCAGCAGACGCTGTACACCGGCACTAAATTCGTCGATGTCGGAAGCTGGCGGCTCAGCGGCACCCTCAATTACCTGGACAGCAGCGAAAGCGGCCAGGCCCGTGCCGGCGTGCTCGACAGCCGCATGACCTCGGGGCTGCTCAGCGCCGCCTATGGCTTCCAGAAAGTGACGATGGGCTACCAGTTCAACGCCGGCGACAGTGCCTTGCCGTTCCTGCATGACACCGATCTGCCGGGCGTATCCAACGCGATCCAGGTGCTGCGTTTCGACCGTGCCCGCGAGCGCTCCTGGCAGGCTCGCTACGACATCGACTTCGCCGGTCTTGGCGTGCCGGGCCTGAGTGCCTTCACTCGCTATGTGTATGGCGACAACTTCCAGGTCAACGGTCATGCCGGCAAGGAATGGGAACGCAACCTCGATGTCAGCTACGTGATCCAGAGCGGGCCGCTCAAGGACCTGGCGCTGCGCTGGCGCAACGTCGAGATCCAGGGCGACGTGACCAGGCGCCGCGACGAGAACCGGGTGGTCCTCAGCTACACCTTCGCCCTCAAGTAGCCTCAGGCGGGGCCCCGGGTGATGGCGGCCGGGGCTCCGCGACTGTCCACTGGCGTGCTCATGACCGTGCCGGACCACGGCGCGGTCTTCAGGGCCTCGCGGCTCACCGCCTGGCGTGCCGAGGTGATGTACAGCGTTGCGCCGTCGCTACCGCCGAAGCACAGGTCGGTCGGCGAGGCGACGGGCACGCCGACCATGCGTTCCAGGTTGCCGCCACGGTCGAACTTGACGATGCTCCAGCCGCCCGAGAGCGCGGTCCAGACGCTGCCATCCAGGTCCACCGCCAGGCCGCTGAGCAGCCCTGAGCCCTTGGGCAGGGTAGCGAAGCGGCGCACCTGGCCAGCATTGTCCAGGCGCAGGATCGTGCCCGAGTCTGCGGCCAGTGCGAACAGCTGGCCGTGCTGCGAGTCCCAGCACAGCGCGCTGATCGCCTCGTTGAACTGCCAGTGGCTGGCCAAGGTGCCGTCGCGGTGTACCTCGCCGACCTTCCACTGCCCGCTGCCCATGCGGATCGCTGCCCACAGCCGCCCCTCGCGGTCGCTGCACAGGCAGCTCGGCGTCCCGAACCCCCACTGGCCACGGTTGCGTATGCGGCCTTCGGTGACGAACAGGTACTCCTCGTCGAGGGCGACGAACAGCCCGTCGGTGGTCAACTCCATGCCGAGAATCGGCCGCTCGCAATGGAATACCTTTTCCGTGCCGTGGGGGCCGTGCCGGTAGACGGCCGGACCGAGCCGGTCGGTCCAGTAAAGGCAGGCCTCGCGTTCGCTCCAGCGCGGCTGCCCACCGAGGAACGCCCAGCGCTCGCTGAGCGGTTGCAGGGCATCCGGATTATCCGAGATGTGTCGCACGGCCAACTGGCTGCCAACCCGCTGGGCCGAGGCGGCGACCTCCGGCCCGAGCAGGTCGAGGCGCTTGCGGGTCAGGCGATAGGCCGGCCCGGCGATGCTCAGGGCGCCGCGCACCTGTCCTGCCGAGTCGACCACCGGTGCCGCGACGCAGCGGATGCCCAGGGCAATTTCCTCGTCGTCGATCGCATAGCCACGGGTGCGGGTCACCTCCAGCTCGATCAGCAGGCGGTCGCGATCGGTGATGGTCAGTGGCGTGAGCGGTACCAACGACATGTGTTTGAGCAGGTCACGGCGCTCGCTGTCAGGCATGACGCTAAGAATGGCCTTGCCCTGGCCGGTGCAGTGCATGGGCTTGTGCTGGCCCATGGCCGCCGCGGAACGATGGCTGTGGGCACCGTCACAGCGCTCCAGCGACAGCACCTGGTCGCCATCGCGGATCGCCAGGTAGGTGGTTTCGCCGGTCAGGTCGCGCAGGGCGCGCAACTCGAAGCTGGCGGCGGCCACCAGGTCCGGTTCCAGCCAGGCGCCACGGACCATTTCCAGGTAGCGAAAGCCCAGGCGGTAACGCTTCTGGTGGGCATCGCGGCGGACCATGCCCCGTTCGACCAGCAGGCCGAGCAGGCGGTAGAGGGTGGAGCGGGGCAGATTGACCTGGGCCGCCAACTGCTGGGTCTCCAGGCCCTCGGGGGCGAGGCCGATGGCTTCGAGCAGATCGAACGCCTTTTCCAGGGCGGCGGTACCTTTTGCGGCTTCCATGGGGGTATTCCTCTCTTTTTTGCAGAGAAATACCACCTTGCGGGATTTTTTTCCTGGGGCTGTCAGTTTTTCTTCGTAGGTATTCCCGTATTTTGGGACCTGATGCCTTGGGCGGCATTAATGTCTATCGGGTAGTAGGCGCTTTGCCTGGATTTGGGAGTGTTGGTTGCTGAGGAGTGGCATTGGAGGAGCCTTTGCCGATCAGTTGGTTAGCCGCTGACTCCATGTCCTCCATGACCGCTTGCCCCCAGGCAATCGTTTCGTCCTGAACAAGTTTGCCCGCGTCGCCTACGAACTTCTTGAACAGTGCGAAAGCACTGGTGATGTCTTCGTCCGAAAGTACTCCCTGCGGATGTTGTGATTTCCAAGATGACCAGTCTATATAAAACAGTGTGATTAGATTCTGCAGGGCCAGATGGGCGGTTACGTATCTGACATGTCCCTTTGTGGCGCCAAACATACGATTGAAGAGCAGAGCGGAACCCGCTATGGCGAAGAGGGGATATCCGCAGGCTGCCAGATTGTCTGGCTTGCTCACAACACTGCTTAAAAGTGGGGCCAGGACACCCAGTGTTCCAAACACAAAAGCAGTCAGACGGGTTGCTGTCGAGATCCTGCGATGTTTGGCGCGTATACGTTCATAGTAGAGCACGTCGTCATGTATCAGCGTGCAGAGTTCTTCGAAGAGTGTGTTGAGCGCCTGAAGGTCACGAAATTCGGACTGCTTGTTCTTCATATTCTCCAGAAAGGAGCGCAGGCGTTTCGGGTTATCCGTGTCACGTTTTTTCCTGAGTTGGTGCATGGTTTTTTCCTGAGTGATGGGTATGAGCGACGCCGCTGTTAACTCCACAGCGATTCGTGCTTCTGATTGAATTGCTCGACACCGAATACGCGTATGCGCTCCAGCCAGTTTTCTGCCTGGGTACGGGAAACCCCATGCTCCTGGGCCGCTTCACGTAGCAGCTCGAATTCGGTGCGCAGGGTCGTGGGCATGATCCCGGGGTCGTCGGTATTGATGCAGAACTTGATGGGACCGCGGCGTAGCCCGTACAGGTTGTTGCTGGCGCCTGGCTTCAAGCTGTTTTCATCAGGTGGATACCAGCGGAACACCGGGTGCTCCTTATGGCATTTCAAGCGTGCGATGTAGACATTCGAGGTGGGGTTGGCCTCGATGATCAGGCCGAGACGGTCATACCGATCGAGCAGCCAGTCCTGCAGCGCGTGCATGAAGGCGACTTCACTGGAGGTTTCCGTGACTGTGATCAGCCTGAGTTCGTTTTCGGTATGGGGGTCTGTCGAGGTCTCGTGATCGGCCTGGCATACTCGAACCCGGTATTCCTGGTGATTTTCGGCACCCACTTGAAGGGACGGTCCGCTGAATCCAGCCCGCTTGCCTCGCAGTTGCCTCCATCGCCTTTCATAGGCTTTGGCGGCCTGGTTATCAGGATCTCCCAGAAGGTTGCGGTCGGGCACGGCAACCTTGAATTTTGCATCTTCGAGCGAGCCCAGGTTGTCACGCTTCCAGTAGTGGTAGCAGTTGCGCCTCAGATGCCATGCCTTGAACAGTGTGTCCAGTGTGGGCAGTGAGGTTTCGGCTACGCCAAACTGAAGCCAGGACAGGTGTGGAATTAGCCTTCTGAGTGTCAGTTCGAGTTTTGGTATAACTTGTGCTGCCAGGGCGAGGTGGGGACTCATCGCGCAGGCGTGATGCCAAGCCCAGACCAGATTATCCACGTATTCATCCAGGGCGAGTACGGCTTCGCCATGACGATTGAGCCAGACGGCTGGAGCTATGCCTAGTGCCAGCGCGTGGCCCAGCCTGTCGCCTGCTCTCATGTCACAGAACACCACCGTTTCATCGACATGGCGCATACCCGAAAGAGGGTGGGCGTAGTCTTCTCCAGCGTGCACGCTCAGGTGCAGCCCCGAACTCGGTCTTGTGCGATGGGGTTTGCTCTGCAGGCCCTGGCGCAGCCAGCGCAGGGCGGGCGCGAAGACTTCGGTCTTGACCGAGTTCTCGTCTCCGGCCACATCCAGGCCGCGAACCCAGCGGGCTGGCTGCAGACGGCCCGGCCAGTGGGGAGAGGTGTTCAGCAGCTCTTCGCGTTGCCAGGCTGCGTCACTGCGCAACTTGCGTTCCAGCGCATTGGCTTCCATCCAGACATTGGCGGGGTTGTCGCGGCTTCTTTCTTCCCTGATCAGATGAATACAGAAGTGCCAACGTTCGAATGACTCCCGCAGAGCCAGGTGTTCCGCCAGAGGCACAGGCCTGAGTTTCGAGGTTGGGGGTAGGCCCGTGGCATTGTTGAGATGTCCCAACCACTGGACGATGGCCTCTGGATTGAACTGTTGATGGACGACCTTGATTTCGGCGACATCGTTGACGCCCTGGAATATCCGTCGAGCCGCATCGGTGTATTGATGATCCCAGCCAAGGTTGCGGCGAGCCTGGTTGTTGTAGACGTCGACAAAGCGCGTCAGCCCCTGACCATCCATCAGCAACTGGCGGCGCATGTGTGTCAAGGAGTTGAGCAAGTAAAAGATACTCATGCGCAGTTCACTGGAACAATCCTGATCCTGATACAGCGACCAGCACCAGATAAGGAACCAGAGCCAGGCCTTGCCGATATCGCCGCTGACCAGGGCGCGGGCGATCTGCTGTCTGAGCCACCGTGGGTTGTGGGGCGTACCCGCGGGTTCCAGCTGTTTTTCAGCCAGCCACTTCCAACTGATGACCTGGGGACTGCGGGCTTTCCAGCCATTGCCGAGGGTTTGCGCACAAATCTGCCTGATGTTCGGAGCCGGATCTTCGCCGCCGATTTCCATCAGTAACCGCTGAGCCAGACGCTGCAGCGAGGGCAGTAGCCTGAGCGCCGGTTCCTTGGCCAGATCGTGCAGAGGGTTGCTGAGTCCCGACATTAGCACCAGACCATCGTAGTGCACTCCACCCAGGTGGACATGGTTTTCCGCAAAGGGTTTGCCGACGTGCGGTGGAGGGCTGAAGAACGGGCGTTGTGCCCGGACGATCCGGATCAGGTCCTTGCATTCGAGCTGGGGCTGCTCGCGGATCCGCTTGGCCAGCCGCCAGGCAACCACCACGCTGGGGTCCAATCGGGCGGCGCTACGTACGTAAGCCTGAACATGGTCATCCCGATAGTGAATGACGTCGCCGTTCTCGACGAATAACTGCCTGAACAAACCGTCCAGCATGCTCAGTTGGCCGCCCTTGGCCCCAAAGAACATGCCCTTGGGCCAGAGTGTCTCGAGCGCCAATTCCATGTCGTTGATACGGAACCGGCGCGGGTAGTCGGCATCGAGGTCTTGCCGCAGTTTCAGCAGGCAGTCATGGTGGAAGGTTTGACGTTCCATGGGGTCGCGCCAGCCTCCCGTGAGAGCCAGCAGGTGTGCACGGATCAGTTGACCCAGCGCCGGGCTGGAGAAACAACTGGCGCTGGAGAGTTCGAAGAGGGATTGGTCGAGCATTATGCTGGCCTAGGGCCTGAGATGTTCGTGAGATCTGCAATCCGTTCTATACATAGTTGGAGGTTCTGCCTGCCTGACCGTGGCGGGAGATTGGTATCGTGGATGACGAAATTATATTTCTCCTCGAGCCCTGCGTCGTAACACTGGGACATGACATCGTCTACCAATGGTTTTGCCACATGTAGTGGAAGGTTTTGAATTATGGATCTTTGTAGCTTTACTCCGTGTTTCCTGGCAGTTTCATTGAAAATTCTATCGATTTTCAGTGCTTCCGGACTTTTGTCGCTTTCGACGGTTAGGCCTGATAGGTTCGTTCGGGTAATTATTTCACTCAGTGGTACTGCGAACTCGAAGAAAGTATCGTTTAGTATAAATCGTAGCGGGTGTGACTCTAGTGCGAATGTATAGGAGTTTGTTTTGAAGTCGAAAAAGGTGTCATCTTTTCTGTTTTGAAGGAAAGGTAGTATGTTTTGTCGGTAAAGTGGGCTTTTCTCAAAGTCCTTGTGCGCTTCAGTCATGCTTACATTGGCAATAACCTGAGGGAAGCCAAATATTTCACTTTTTTCGAAGCTTCCAAAGGCTGCCCATAGAGAGTCAAATGCCTGGATGCCGACTTCAACCATTCGTCGTAATGGGTTGTCCTCTTTTCTTGGTTTATTGTTGCTTAGGCTTGAGCTTTCGGCTTGGCTGAAAAATTTGTTCATTACATTATAGATTAGCCAGCTATGAGGTGTCTTTATGTTCCTGGATTTTCTCCAGTGGTTTACATCTTCAGTGAGACTCAAGATCGCTTCCTTGAAGAGTTCATCCTGCTCGTCACTTTCGCTGGTTTCATCGATTTCCTTTGAGTTACCTGGTTCCAGATCATCGATGAAGTTGAGTGGCTTTGTATCCGTGAGAGCGGTTGTAGAGTGGTATGGCGCTCTATTCAGGATTTGCATTACTTCAGTGGCGGTAATGTTTCTGATCAACGTAGTGATCATGAGTTCGAACAGCCTTCCACGAAGAACCAGATTGGAACGTTGGTTGGAAGAGTAGAATCCCCAGTGAATCATTAGTCTACGTACAAACTCAGCTTTCCCTGAATATTCAGCTGATACATAATCGTCGAGTGCCCATGGACCAGAGCGCGAGCTGCCAATAGGGCGTCCCCTCTCCGGGGCTGGATATGCAAGTATCGTTCTTTCGGGCAGATGTTCGAGTTTTATTTCAGGGAAATGTTTTTTTAATGCTTCGGTCCAATTGGACCGGGTTTCGGCACTCTTCTCAAAATTGTCGAAAATTTTTTGCCTGTGGTTGAATGGTTGAAACAGATCATGTCTTAAAACAGAGAGCTCCGAGGGGGATTTGGCATCGCCCATCCATTTCAAGTTGGTATCTGCTGTCAGGAAGGCCACGCCTCCCTTACGCTGGTAGCGGAAATACTCGACAATTGCCGAGTACCATTCCTGTAGGTGGGCTATCTGGAAGTCAGGGAGGCTACTGCTGACTGCTGATACATGAGCTTGTAACTTTTGATACGCATGCTCTCGAGCCGTTCGGCTTTTTCGATTGTGCTGAGGGCCGGTATAAAATGCCTCGCGATAGCTTTTCTCAAAATCCTGTACTGCTTCGGAAACTTCCCTTGACATAAACATTAGCCGCTTTAGGTTATGTGGGAGCGAAGGGTCTGCGATATTGAGTGAGCCTAACTGTAGGTTTTCTTTTAGCTTCGATATAAGCGTTTGTGTGGCGTTTATGAATTGCGCCATTTCCCGAATCGTCCTCAGCGGGAAGGCCTGATGGCTATTTTCTTCGCCATTGACGCGTTCGTTGAGGAGTGCGTCCAGCCAATATTCAAGTACAGGTAGCGGAAATAGTGATGTGCCTTTTTCTGTGAGGACTATTTTTGAATTTTTAAGATATGTCGAGAGGAGAGGAAGCTGTATACGTTTAGGGAAAGGGAGGATTTTCCGCTGGTATTCTTCCGCGAGGTCACGAGCCTGGCGCTGCGCGGCCCCCTCGATGACCTCTGCCTTATTTGTCAGGCGGCTGTAGAATTCACGCCAGATCACTTCATTGTAAAGGCTCAGGTCACCGCTGATTAGTGGCGCCACATAGGGTGACGTTAGATACTTGCGCACAACCTCTACGTTTTCGAAAGCGAGCTGTAGGGATGTGTCCACGTCGTCGATAGGCAGAACCACAAGCTTCTTGCGAGTCAGCTCCAGTGTTTTCTTGAAAAGCTCGTGAACCTGTTCGGCGAGGGCCTGGTTGCCCATGAATGAGCGAAGTTTGTCCAGTCCATATTGTTCCTTCTGCTTCTGTATTCCCTCGAGAGCGGCCCCCAGTTTATGCAACTGATCGTAGAACGATTCCGCGGCGCTTTCGTTATTCTGCAGAGCCATTTGGACAGTCTTGTCCCGCATCAGCGCAGCAACGATTACGTTCAGTAGCAAGTCATCGCCGTTCTCGAGCAATGTCGGGTCAACCGGTTTGAGTATCAGTAGTTCCGGCATGTCGTGGAGGTAAGTCGTTAGATTGACCAAGACCGAACTCTTCCCCGTCCCACGCCCACCATCAATGAGAATGGCTTCGTGACTTCGGTTTTCATCAAGGTCTACCTTGCCCCCAGGATTATGGCCAGGTAGCTTTTCCAAGCTGTTCTTCAGGTGTTCTTTTATTTTCCTGTAAACATCCTGAGCCAGCAGATTTTGGCGCCCCGGTTGTCTTGCCTGCTCACTCTGATCAATAGGCAGTTCAATTTGGGGCGTTTCGTTATCGATCATGCAAGCAATTCCATTGTAACGAGCCGTACTGTCAGCTCTTTGGTTGGATACTTTTCGATACGCTGCCGCGCAACATCAGGCGATGTGGCGCATGCTCAGCGTTTCGCTGGAAGGGTTTCGAGAGAAGGGTCGGTCAGTCAGCAGCGAGTCTTTCGAAAGGGCACTGGTTTTCACCCGGAAGGGGATGACCTGGAGATCAAGCTTCGAAGAGGAGGGACGTATTCTGTTCACAGGGAATTCCATTTCCAGGGTGCTAGCAATCGCTGGCGCGTATTAGGCCAGGATGATAGCTCATCGATATCAAATTGACATCGATTTGGAAATGGTCCGGATGCCTTGCGGAGGATTAGTCCGAGACGTTGATGTTGATCACACCATCGCCAACCGATGCTTGCGCTTGGGCGGCATGAACACCCGGTCGATGGCGTCCAGGTCGTGTTGGTCCAGCTCCAGTTGCACCGCAGCCGCGTTGAGCCGCACGTGTTCCAGGTTGACCGCCTTGGGAATCGCCAGCACACCTTCATGGCGGATCACCCAGGCCAGCGCGACCTGAGCCGGGGTGGCGTCGTGGCGAGCGGCGATCTGCTGCAGCGTCGGGCTGTCGAGCAGGGCGCCGCCCTGGCCGACCGGGCAGTAGGCCATCAGCGGCAGGTTGTGCTGTTGCCACCAGGGCAGCAGGTCGAACTCGATGCCGCGCTCTTGCAGGTTGTACAGCACCTGGTTGGTGGCGCAGAACGGCGAGGCCAGTTCCTGCAGGTCTTCGACATCGAAATTGGACACGCCCCAGCGACCGATCCGGCCCTGCTCGCGCAGGCGCTCGAAGGCTTCGACGGTCTCTTCCAGCGGATACTGGCCGCGCCAGTGCAGCAGGTACAGATCGATGTATTCGGTGCCCAGGCGCCTGAGGCTGCGTTCGCAGGCCAGGGGAATGCCCTTGCCGCTGGCGTTGTGCGGATAGACCTTGCTGACCAGGAACACCTTGTCGCGTTGCCCGGCGATGGCCTGGCCGACCACTTCCTCGGCACCGCCGTCGCCATACATCTCGGCGGTATCGATCAGGGTCATGCCCAGGTCGATACCCGCCTGCAGGGCACGCACCTCATGGGCGCGCTGCTGGCGATCCTCGCCCATGCGCCAGGTGCCCTGGCCGATGACGGGGACGGCCACGCCGGCCAGATCGAGCGTTCGCATTGAAGTCTCCTTGAAATACCGGGGGTATCCGTGTGGCAACGGTCGGTCCGCGAGGTTCCGCCATGCCGGTTTCCGAAAGCTGATTCTAGCCACGCAGGAAGGATGTTCAGGAAGATTCGCTGTCTTATTTCTTAAAGGAATAAAATGATGATTATTAATTCCTTTTGAAAAAATAGAGAAAGGTGCACCTTATCCACGAACCGCACGACGTTCGTGCCACTCTCCCAGACAGGAAGCTGCCCCATGACCATCAAGGCTATCAACGTCCGCAACCAGTTCCGTGGCGTCATCAAGGAAATCAACCTCGGTCAGGTGCTGTCCGAGATCGATGTGCAGACCGCTTCGGGCATCGTCACTTCGGTGATTACCACGCGCTCGGTGCGCGATCTTGAACTGTCGGTCGGCAGCGAGGTGATCGCCTTCGTCAAATCCACAGAAGTGTCCATCGCCAAGCTATGAGTACGACCGCCGGGCGGTCCGGCCCGATCCTGACCCTGCCGCAGGGTGAAAAGGACCCGTTGTCGATTCGCGCCAAGGCTCTGGTATTCGCCGACCCGCGTTCGCGGCAACTGCTCGATTACCTGCAGAGGGTCGGACCGAGCGAAGCGCCGGTGCTGATCAATGGCGAGACCGGTACCGGCAAGGAACTGGTGGCGCGCTATATCCATTCGGCCAGCGGTCGCACGGGTGCCTTCGTTCCGGTGAACTGCGGGGCGATCAGCGAAACCCTGGCCGAGAGCGAGTTCTTCGGGCATGAGGCTGGGGCCTTTTCCGGAGCGGTCGGGCGGCGTGCCGGCTGGTTCGAGGAGGCCGATGGCGGCACGCTGTTTCTCGACGAAATCGGCGACCTGCCGTTGCCGTTGCAGGTGAAACTGCTCAGGGCGCTGCAGGAGCAGGAGATCGTCCGGGTCGGCTCGCGCAAGCCGATCAAGATCAATATCCGCCTGGTGACGGCGACCAACATCGACCTGGAACAGGCGGTGGAGGCGGGCAATTTCCGCCTCGACCTGTTCTACCGGATCAACGTCGCCCAGGTCCGCGTACTGCCGTTGCGCGAGCGGCCGCTGGACATCCTGCCGCTGGTGGAGCACTTCCGAAAGCTCTACAGCCAGCGGCTGAAAATCGTCGAACCGATGCTCTCCGAGGCGGCTACCCAGGCGCTGCTCGACTATCCCTGGCCGGGCAACATCCGCGAGCTGGAGAATGTCGTGCACCTGGCCTTGCTGGTGGCGGGCGACAAGCCGATCCGCCCCGAGCACCTGAAGTTTTCCGCCGGCCTCAGTGCCGCGCGCAGTCCCAGTGCCAGTACGGTGGCGCGGGTACCCCAGGAGGTGATCCGCGAGCAGTTGCTGCGGTTGTTCGAGGTGCCGGGCGAGAGCCTGCTGCATGACATCGAAGACCTGATCGTGCGCGAGGCGTTTGCCTTTTCCGGGTTCAACCAACTGCGCAGCGCTCAATTGCTGGGGATTACCCGTAACGCGATGCGTACCTTGCTGGTCAACCACGGCATGCTTAAGGGCCGAGCGAAATCCTGAGTCGGTGGAGGGGCGGTAGTTTGGTGCAAGGAGTGCCGGCCTCTTCGCGGGCAAGCCACGCTCCTACAAAGGTTGTGTCGTACGCCGGTCTTGCGCACAACATGGCTCTGTAGGAGCGTGGCTTGCCCGCGAAGAGGCCGGTTCAGGCAAAGTCGCACCCATGGGGCCCATTCAAACTCGTTGTTCGGTTTGTCGCTGCATCGCACCGATGCGCCGCAACTGCGGCAACAGCTCGCTACCCAGGTGAATCGCCTCTTCCAGATGCGGAAAACCCGACAGGATGAAACTGTCGACCCCTAGCTGGTGATACTCCTCGATCCGCTGCGCCACTTGCTCATAGCTACCCACCAGCGCGGTTCCGGCACCCCCCCGCACCAGGCCGACACCGGCCCACAGGTTGGCCGAAACCTCCAGTTCCCGCGCCCGTCGGCCACGGCCCCGGACCAGTTGCGTCTGGCGGCTCTGGCCCACCGACTCGTACGCCGCCAGTTGCAATTGCGCCCGGTCGATGGCCTCCTTGGGAATCTCCTCCAGCAGCTTCTCGACATGGGCCCAGGCCTGATCGTCGGTGGCCGCGGCGAAGATGTGCAGGCGCAGGCCGAAGCGCAGCGTGCGCCCCTGTAGCGCCGCCAGTTCGCGCATGCGTTCGATCCGTTCGGCGATCATCGCCGGCGGTTCGCACCACATCAGGTAGGTCTGGGCGTGGGTGGCGCCAACCTGTTCGGCCGCCGCCGAGGCTCCGCCGAAGTAGATCGCCGGTGCCGAGGCATAGGGACTGATAGGCGTGGCGCTGGTGCTGCGGTAGTAGCGCCCGTGGAACGGCAGGCCCTTGCCGGCCCAGACCGCCTGGAACACCTGGAGGAATTCCGCGGTACGGGCGTAGCGCTCGTCGTGTTCGAGGTAGTCGCCCAGCGAGCGCTGCTCGAAGCGGCTGGAACCGCTGACCACATGCAGGGCCAGGCGGTTGTCGCTGAGCAGTTGCAGGGTGGCCGCCCGGTGCGCGGTGTAGGCGGGCAGTTCGAGGCCGGGGCGCAGGGTCAGCAGGAACTTCAGCCGACGCACTTCCTGGGCCAGTACCGCGGTGATCAGCCAGGGGTCCTCGAAGCCGCTGGCGGTCGGCACCATGATCGAGTCGAAGCCGGCCAGTTCGGCGGCGCGGACGATCTGGCGCAGATAGTCCAGGGTCGGCGCGCGCTCGCCGGCCTGCAGCAGTCCGGTGCGGGGCAGGCCGCTGCTGGTGAGGTGGCGGCCGTCACCGTTGGTGGGCAGGAACCAGTCGATTTCCAGGGCCGAGCGGTACTCGTGGGGCATGCTAGCAGCGCTCCTTGCGCAAGCCTTGGGCCGTCAGCAACGGCAGGATCTGTTCGCCGAACCGCAGCACCTCGCGCACCGCCGGCTCACCCTGGACGATCACCTGACCCAGGCCCAGTCCGTGCAGTTGCTGCAGGCGTGTGGCGACCTGGTGCGGACTGCCGACGATGTACAGCGGTTGGTCGCTGTGGGGTTGCCACAGATTCGGATGGATCTCGAAGCGCCGTGCCGGGTGCTGCTGGCGCTTGAGCGGCAGGACCCGCGACGGGACGTCCGGGACCTGCAAGGGGGGCTGTTCCAGGGTGGCCTGGGCGGCCTCCCAGGCTTCGTCCTCGGTGTCGCGCACGATCAGCCCGAAGCGGCTGGCGAAGGTCAGCCGGCCCTGGCTGTCGCGCAGGCGTTCAATGGCCTGCTGCAGCCAGTGCGGTGCGCCGGAGCGCAGCAGGCAGACCTGCGCATGGCGGGCGATCAGCGCGGCGTCCTGGGAGTCATCAAGCACCAGGGGCGGGGCGGGTAGCGGGCGGCGACCGACGCCGGCGTTTTCCAGTTGGAAGTAGCGCCCGTCATAGTTGAATTCGTCGCCGTCGGGTTGCAGCAGCGGACCGAGGATTTCCAGGTATTCGCCGATACGCTCGTTGCGCTGGTCGCGGTTGAGCCATTCGCCGAAGGCGCTGCGCAGGCTGCCTTGTTCGCTGTCGGGCAGGTGCAGTCGCACGTGGTGGGAGCTGATCGATTGCAGGCTTTGCACGGTGGCGGCGAGGGCGGCGGGCAGCATGACTTCCGGCGGTACGCTGACGGTCAGGTGCAGGTGCCGGGTATGGGCGCAGAGCGCAGCGGCCACGCCGAGGCTGTCGGCGCAATGGGCGCCACCAGGTATCCACAGGCCGTCGAGCCCGGCGTATTCCGCCGCCTGGGCCAGTTGCATCCACTGGCCGGGCCGCTGGGCCCAGCCCGGCGTCTGGCCGGGACCGCACAGGGGGAGTTGCCAACTGAATTCAAGTGCCATGTGGGGTTCCCGGACAAGAATGGGGTTGTGCCTGATACTGCGCGTTGTTGTCGATCGCCAGCAAGCGGAGCACCGACCGGCCCGCTCCCCCAATGGATCGAGTCGTAGGCGGCAAGGAGGCATGACGCACATCCGTAGGAGCCGGGCTGGCCCGCGAATGGGCCCCCCGGCCTTGCAGCGCCGGTGCATACGCCACCGCCAGCCAGGGTTGCGCTGTGCTCATGCGCGATGCCAGCCAAGGGCCGGGGCGATTTCGCCGGCGAGGATTTCCAGGCGCCGGAGGATCTGCGCCTGGGTCGAGCTTTCGGCCTGGACCACGGCGATCACGTAGTCGGCGTAGGGCAGCAGCGACGGGTCCTGGCGCAGGCTGGCAATCACTTCGTCGGGGTGGCCGTGATGCACGTTCATCAGCCGCAGGTGTTCCTGCAGGTCCACCGCCTCATCGATCAGCCCCTCGCGCTTGAGACGCGGGATATGTCGCTCGATGTCCACTGCCAGTTCGGCCTGGGCGCTGGCGCGGTCGGCCGCCGGAAAGATCGCCCGGACCACACCGATGCGCGGCGGTTGCCCGGTATGCTCCCAGGCTTGCAGGTAGGCATCCGCCAAAGGCTTCTGCACGGTCAGCGGATCATGGGTCGCCGTCCCCAACAGCAGGCCATTGCCCTGCCGGGCGGTGTAGGCCGCGCCCTCGACACTGCCGTGGGAATGCCAGAGGCGTCGGGCCAGGCCCGCTGCCGGCGGTTGCAGGGTCAGGTCGCTTGAGGTGTCCACCGGGCCGCCCCTGAGCAACTGCTGCAGCCGTTGCTGGTGTCGGGCGAAGTCCTGTTGACGTTCCTCGGCGTCGCGCCGGAAAGCCGCGAAGTTATCGAGGTTGGCACCACCACTGCCCAGTCCCAGCTGCACGCGACCCCCACTGAGACTGTCGAGCACGCTGGCGTCTTCGGCCAGGCGCACCGGGTCCTCGAAGGGCAGCACGATGACACCCGTGCCCAGCTCGATGGTGCGGGTGCGTTCGGCGATCGCCGACAGCAGGATCAGCGGCGAGGGCAGGCGGCCGAAACCGTTGCTCAGGTGGTGTTGGGCGATCCAGCCACCGTCGAAGCCGAGGGCTTCGGCGACCTCGAACTGTTCGATCAGGTCGCGATAGACCTGCTGCGGATCATCGCCAAAGGCATGGCTGAGGAAACCCAGCTTGAAGGGACGGACGCTGCTCATGGATGCGGTTTCTCCAGGGACGAGGGACGCTGCGGGGTCGGCTGCCAGCCCAGCGCCGGGGCGATCCGTTCGCGGATGATCTGCAGTGCGCGGATGGCCTCGCGCAGTGGCGTGCTGGCGGTCTGCACCTGCACGACCAGATGGTCGTGGGCACCCAGGCGCGGTCCCTGGGCGAGAGCCTCGACGATCCGCTCCGGTGTTCCGTGAAGCACCCCGAGACGGGCGAGCACCTGGTTGAAGTCGGCATCGATTCCGGCCCGATAGACACCGATGCTCTGCTGGCGACGCACGTAGGCGAGGATATCGCCGTGCAGCGTCGATCCCGGCGCCGCCGCATCCGCGTCAGGGAAGACCGCCTGAACCCGGACCACCCGCGCCGGGGTGCCGTTGTCGCCGGTCCAGGCCTGGCGATAGCGCTCCACCAGCTCCACGCCGGCCTCGGGCGGCAGGTGCGGATTGGGTGCCATGATCAGCCCGTTGCCGCGGGCGGCGACCTGTTCGACCCGTGAAGTCGCCTCCCACAAGCGTCGCCCAAGTCCTTCGGCACGGGGCAGCAGGCGCGCGCCGTCGGCGCTCAGCGGTGCGTTGCCCAGAGCCGAGCGCAGGCGTTGCAGGTGGGTTTCGTAGTCGCGGTGGCGCTCACCGTGATCGAGGCCGAAGGCGTCGTAGGTCTGCGGGTCGAAGCCGGCACCCAGGCCCAGTTCCAGGCGGCCGCCGCTGAGCAGGTCGAGCACCGCCGCATCCTCGGCCAGGCGCAGCGGGTCCTCCTGTGGTAGCACGATAATGCCGGTGCCCAGGGCGATGCGCCGGGTGCGCTGGGCGATGGCGGCCAGCAGGACCAGTGGCGAGGGCAGGCGGCCCTGTTCGCTGGCGAAGTGGTGCTGGGCCACCCAGCCACTGTCGAAGCCCAGCTCCTCGGCAACGCGGAACAGCTCCAAGGTGTCGCGGTAGACCTGCGGGTCGAAGGCCGGGCGGTAGACGCGGCTGAGAAAGCCCAGGGAGAAACCGCCGCTCATGATCGGCTGAACCGGTTGGCCGGCCGTGGCAGCCCGAGGTTTTCCCGCAGGGTGCGGCCCTGGTATTCACGACGGAACAGTCCACGCGCCTGCAGCAGTGGCGTCACCTGGTCGACGAACACCTCGATGGCACCGGGGAAGTACGGGAAGAACACGTTGAAGCCGTCGCAGGCGCGGGCCTGGAACCAGGCCTCGAAATGATCGGCGATATCGGCGGCGGTGCCGATCACCGGGTTGCCGCCGGCCAGGCGCAGGTACAGCTGGCGGATGCTGAGGTTTTCCTTGCGCGCCAGCTCCAGCACCTTGTCGCGACGGCTGCCGCGCTGGCCGACCGGGGTCTCGGGCAACGGGCCGTCGAGGTCATGGCCGCTCAGGTCGATATCTTCGCCAAGGGTGTCGGCCAGCAGGCGCAGGCCGAGTACCGGGTCGATGAGGGCCTGGAACTCGTCGAACAGCGCCTGGGCCTGTTCGCGGGTCTCGCCGATGAAAGGCGTGATGCCGGGGAGAATCTTGATGTGGTCCGGGTCGCGGCCAAGATCGGCGGCGCGGGCCTTGATGTCCTGGTAGAAGGCCTGGGCATCGGCCAGGTCGCTGGCGGAGGCGAAGATCACTTCGGCGACCCGCGCAGCGAGGGTCTTGCCGGCTTCCGAGGCGCCCGCCTGGACCAGTACCGGGTGGCCCTGGGGTGGCCTGGCGACGTTCAGCGGGCCGCGTACGGAAAAGTGTTCGCCACGGTGGTTGAGCGTATGCAGCTTGTCCGGGTCGAAGTACTGGCCGCTGGCCTTGTCGCGGGTGAAGGCATCGTCGTCCCAACTGTCCCACAGGCCCTTGACCACATCATGGAATTCCTCGGCGCGCTGGTAGCGGTCGCCGTGGTCGATGTGCTGTTCGCGGCCGAAGTTCCAGGCTTCGTCGGAAACCACCGAGGTCACCAGGTTCCAGGCCGCGCGGCCGCCGGAGAGATGGTCGAGGGAGGCGAACTTGCGGGCGATATGGTACGGCTCGTTGTAGCTGGTGGTGGCGGTGGCGATCAGGCCGATGTGGTTCGTCACGGCCGCCAGTGCGGACATCAGCGTCAGCGGTTCGAAATGTTCGGCGCGGGCGGTGCGGCTCAGGGCATCGTGGTGATGGCCCCAGAGCGCGACCACGTCGGCGATGAACAGGGCGTCGAACCGGCCGCGTTCGGCGGTTTCGGCAATCGTCTTGAAGTGGGCGAAATCCAGGCTGGCATCGGCCTGGGCCAGGGGATGACGCCAGGCAGCGACATGATGGCCGCTGTTGGCGAGAAAGGCTCCGAGCTTGAGTTGGTCGGTTCGGCGGGTCATGAGTGTGCTCCCGTTGAGCGGGCGGCAGCGGCGATCCGTTCGAGCGCCGCTGCCACCCGGTGGGTCAGAAGTTGTAGGTCACGCCGGTGTACCAGTAGCCGCCGGTGGTGCCGTAGGGCGAGAAGTTGCCGTAGGGGAAGCCGCCCGAGCTGCTCGCCAGCCTGGTGCGTTCCGGGTAGATGTTGAACAGGTTGTTGGCCCCGGCGGTGAGGGTGATGGCCTTGGTCACGTGGTAGTCGACGTTGAGGTCGGTGATCCAGGTCGGCGCGAAGGTGCGGTCGTAGATCGCCGCGGTGCCGTACTGGGTGTACTCGCCATAGCGGGTCAGGTTCAGGCCGATGTCGAACTTGTCGACGGTCCAGGTGCCGCCCAGCAGCAGCTTGGATTCCGGTGTGCCGTGCTTGAGGTTACCCTGTCGCTGGCGGTCGTAGCCGCCATCCGGGCCGAGGGCCTGCTGGGCCACGTCCGAGGCGTGGATCGCATCGATCTCGGTGGTGTTCCAGTTGAAGCCCAGGGTGTAGCGCAGGCTGCCGTAGGCGCCGAGGTCCTGGCGGTAGTCGCCGACCAGGTCGATGCCGCGGGTGGTGGTGTCCAGGGCGTTGGTGAAGTAGGTGACCGCCTGGTTGGTGTTGAGTCCGGCCGCGGCGAGGATCGCGTTGATCTGCGGGGTTCCGCCAAGGTAGCCGGTCTGGGCGATGCGGTCCTTGATTTTGATCTGGTAGGCATCGAGGGTGATGCTGGCGTTGTCGAGCGGTTGCAGAGTCAGGCCCAGGCCGAAGTTGGTCGATTTCTCCGGCTTGAGGGTTTCGGCGCCAAGGGCCTTGGCCACGGCCGAGTCGACGGCGACGTTGCGGTAGTCGATCAGGTTGCCGTTGACGCTGCTCTGGGAGGTCGAGCTGTAGATTTGCTGGGCCAGCGACGGTGCGCGGAACCCGGTGCTGAAGCTGCCGCGCACGGCGAGAATCGGCGTCAGCTGGTAGCGGGTGGCGAGCTTGCCGTTGGTGGTGGTGCCGGAGCCGTCGTTGTAGTGCTCATAGCGCCCGGCCAGGTCGACGTGCCACTTGTCGGTCAGGTCCTGGCCGATCTCGGCGTAGGTGGCGACGCTGGTACGGCCTTTTTCGGCGGCATCGGCCGGCGTGGTACCGGCCCCGGAAATGGTCCCCGGGGCGATCGGGTTGCCGCTGGCGCCGGTGCTGAAGTTGCCCAGGGCATAGGACTCGTAGTCGCCCTTGCCGATCTTGTAGTTTTCATAGCGCTGTTCCAGGCCCCAGGAAATCTGCGTCGGCTTGGCCAGGCCGAGGTCGAAGGCGCGGGTCAGGTCGAGGTTGTTGGTCCACTGGCTGAAGGTCTTGACCCCGGTGTCGACGGAGGTCGGCGAGTCCGGTCCGTAGCTGAGGTTGTAGGTGTGGCGCAGGGTCGCCTGGGCATGGTCCTGGCCGTAGGTGCTGGACAGGTCGTAGTCCCAGCCGGCGACCTGGCCCTTGCCGCCGAAGGCGACCTGGAAGTCGTTCTCGATGAAACGCAGGGTGTCCTCGACTCCTTCGGGGAACGGCGTGGCGATGCCGTCGAAGCTGGCCGGCTGGTGGAAGGCCAGGGGTTTTTCCGAGTTGCGCCGGGTGTAGGTGGAGAACGAGTAGAGGGTCAGGGCGTCGTCCACCGGCAACTCGGCGTTGTAGCCGAAGCTGAAGTTGCGCGCTTCCGGCAGGCCGGTGCCGTAGTAGGTGTGGCGCAGGCTGGTGTTGCCGGCGCTGTCGGTGTAGGGCGCGGCGTCCGAACGGTCGGAGACGTTTTGTTTCTTCACGTCCAGGGCCAGGTTGATGAAGCCGTCGTTGGGCAGCGACAGGCCGAGGTTGCCGGTCTGGCGGGCGGTCTCGCCGTCACCGTTCTCGAAGTTCTGGCCGTAGGTGGTGGACAGGCTGCCGCCGTGGTCGGTCTGCTTGAGCACGATATTGACCACGCCGCCGATGGCGTCGGAGCCGTACTGGGCCGAGGCGCCGTCACGCAGGACTTCGACATGATCGACCAGGGCGGTGGGGATCATGTCCAGATCCACCGGTTGCGAGCCGGAGTTGAGGAAAGTGCCGTTGTTGAGCAGGGCGCTATTGTGGCGGCGCTTGCCGTTGACCAGCACCAGCACCTGGTCGCCGTTCAGGCCGCGCAGGCTCACCGGGCGTACCACCGAGGCCGAACCGTAGCCGGAGGAAGCCGGCAGGTTCAGCGACGGCAGGACCTTGCTCAGGGCTCGGGTCAGGTCGCCCTGACCGGTGGCGAGCAGTTGCTTGGAGGAGATGACGTCCACCGGGGCCGGACTTTCGGCCAGGGTACGGGCCTGGCCGCGGTTGCCGATGACCACCACGGTGTCCAGCGGGTTGTCGCTGGCGGGGATGTCGGCGGCAAGGGTCAGGCTGCTGTAGCTCAGGGCCTCGCAGACGGCGAGGAACAGCAGGCTGTGGGTGAAGGTGGTACGGGCCTGGCGGCCGGCGGCGCGTGTCGAACTCATGATGTGAATCGCTCCAGTGGTTCCCCGGTGTGGCCCCTGGCAGGGCCCACCTTGTTCGGGTAAGGCGACGGTGTCGTGGCGGGTCGTCGCAAGCGTGGTCAGTGACGGCTTGTTGCCGGACCGGCGCGATGGCCGCGGTCTCAAGCTCTGCTGAAGGCCGTGGAGCAAGGCCTGTGCCATGTGTTTTAGCCCTTTAAAATCAAGGTTTTGGCTCGTATGACGAAGCGGATCTGGTGTTTTTCCAACGGCGGCGATTCAGGCTGTTGGTTTTTCTACAGCGCGCGGTGGGTGGGCGTAGCGGGGAAGGCGAGTGTTGATTTGTCAGCAGTCGCGATGGGGGCTGTTGAGTTAGCAACAGGCCTTCGCCAGCCATGCCGAGCCGACATGGGATCGTCGATGGCTGGCACATCACTTGCTCAATGGATCCGATACATGTGCTGTGGGAGCTGGCTCCCGCAAGGGCAGGACACCGATATTCTTCAACTCAGGAAATGACCATGCCGTTACCGGGACCCCGTAACCTGTTGACCGATGTACCTGGCGTTCGCGTCGGACACGCCACCGACCTGCGGGTCGACACCGGCGTGACGGTGATCCGCACCGATGGCGCCTGGACGGCCAGCATCGATATTCGTGGTGGTGGTCCGGGGGGGCGGGAGTCGGCGGCGCTGGAGCCGCAGAACATGGTCGGGCAACTGCATGCGCTGGTGTTCGCAGGCGGTTCGGTGTTCGGCCTGGGCGCGGCGGATGCGGTGGCGGCGGCGCTGTCGCAAGAGGAGGTCGGCCTGCACCTGAAGGCCGGTGCACCGGCGATTCCGATCGTTCCGGCGGCGGTGCTGCATGACCTGGCCAACGGTGGCGACAAGCATTGGGGGCTGGAGCCGCCGTACCGCCGCCTTGGCTTCGAGGCACTGAACAATGTCGGCGAGGACTTCGCCCTGGGTTCGGTGGGGGCCGGCCGTGGAGCGATGGCCGGCGTGCTCAAGGGCGGGCTCGGATCGGCTTCGCTGGCCCTCGATGACGGGCTGGTGGTGGCGGCCCTGGTGGTGGCCAACCCCATCGGCTCGGTGTACATGCCGGACGGACAGACCTTCTGGTCCTGGCCCTGGGAGATCGCCGGCGAGTTCGGGGGCGCGCGGCCCACCGCGGTGATGGACGCCAGCGACCCGATGCCGGAGTTGTCGCGGCTGGACAGCATGGGCCGCCTGCAGGCCGGGGCCAACACCACCCTGGTGGCGGTGGCCTGCAACGCTCGGCTGACCACTGCCGAGTGCAAGCGTGTGGCGATCATGGCCCAGGACGGCATTGCCCGGGCGGTGCGGCCGGCGCACCTGCCGTTCGATGGCGACACGGTGTTCGCCATGGCCTCCGGTGAGTTGCCGCTGGTGGACGGGCCGCGTCGGCAGGTGCAGATCGGCTATATCGGCTCGGCGGCAGCCGATTGCGTGGCGCGGGCGATTGCGCGGGGGGTGTTCGAAGCGCGCAAGTGATTGCGCCAAGCCTTCATGCGCCTGCGAGCTACCGTGGGCTTCATCCGCGAGGCTCTTGGCGGTCTCCAGGTCCTCTTCGCGGATGAATCCCGCGGTTTTACGGCGTCTGCTGTAATGATCGTCCGGTCGATCAGTGTTCGATCCGTGCCCTGGCCCGCTTGGCCTCGGACGGCAACCCCAACGCCTCATACACCCGTACCAGATGCCGATTGGTCGGCACATCCAGCGCATCGTAGCCTCGGCGCAGTTCCAGGGTCTGCTGCGCCGCTCGCCAATCGCCCGCGTGCAGCCGTGCATCCAGTTCGATCTGGGTGAACAGGTCGCGCTGGGCGTGGCTGCCGCCGATATCGTTGAGGCGCGGCAACACGCTGCCCAGGCGTTGCGCTGCGGTATGCCAGTCGCCACGGGCATGGGCCAGCAACCCCTCGGCCAGGGGTAGTGTCACCTGGGCCCAGGTGTCGCGGCTGAAGGCCGGTGCGCTGTGGCTGCGTTCGCGCAGGGCCTCGAGCAATCGGTCCGCCTCGGGCAACCCGGCGCGCGCCAGGCCATACAGGTACTGCACGCTAAGAAACGGCTGCACCGTGTCTGCGACCCGCACCCGCAGGTAGGCCGCCACGGCCTGCCAGCGTTGGCCGACATCCACCCCCGCCAGCTCCAGGCGGGCCAGCAGCGACACCGCGCCGATCTGGTCCTGGGAGTATTCCGGGAGGATGCCCCACACGTGTCGATCATAGATTTCCAGCACTCGCTGATCCTGCCCCCGGGCCAGGTAGAACAGCGCCAGGTGCCACCAGTTGTGGGTGTACATGAACGAGTTGAGGCCTTGCCAGTGGTGCTTGACGCTTTCCAGGAAGTCGATGCCTTCCTCGATCCGCCCGCGGGTCAGCAGCACGTGGGCGAGGGCGTGCTGGGCCCAGGCTTCGTCGGCCTGCAGCGCCAGGGCCTGGCGGGCGGCGGCCTCGGCTTCATCGAGCAGGTGGCACTGTTCATAGGCGAAGGCCAGCAGGCCATGGCTATGGGCGATTTCCGGCGCGGCGTCGCGGGCCTTGAGGGCAATGCGCAGCAGCGCCGGCCAGTTGCCGCGGTTGAATTCCACGTACTGGTTGAGCTTGGCGGCGAACAGGTCGCGGGGGAAGCTGTCCAGCAAATGCTCGGTCAGGCCCAGTACCCGTTCCAGATCGTCGGCGATCCAGGCATCGAGGGTCGCCAGGTAGAGGTCGGCACGGCGGTGAGCGACGTGCACGGCATCGGCCTGCTGGCGATAACGCTCGGCCAGGCGCGGCCCGTCGGGAGACTCGCTGAACATCAGCAGGATGCCGGCCAGGGCATTGGCCAGCCGCGAGTTCGGGTCGGCATCGGCGGCGGCGAGAATGTTTTCGGCGCGTGGGTGATAACCGAGGAAACCGCCGATGAAGTCGTCGATGCCGCGTCGGGTGGTGGAGAGGTCGCTATCGATGGGGTTGCCCAGGTAATCCAGAAACATGGGAAGAGGCTCGCGGGTTCGAAGATCGCAGTTGTCGCAAGGGTTGTGCCAGGGCAGGGCAATGGGTTTTCTCGGGGAGCCGCGACTGGTGTTTTTGGGTGCCAGCGAGCCGGTTCCCAACGATGAGACAGGGGAGGCTGCTGCTTTTTCCACAGTGTCCGGCACGGGTTGTGGTTTTTTCATCACTGCGCGGCAACCCGGTACCGCGCAAACACGGGCGCAAAAGCACTGGCACAGGCCTTGCTAAAACCCTCGAAAGGGCCGGTCGCACACCCTGTGCCGTGCCTGCCGAATCTTTCCTGCGGAGCCCGCCATGCCTGATTTTTCGCCGACCCCTTCATCTCGCACCCGGCCCCTGCGCCGGGCCCTGCTCGGCCTCGCCGCCAGTGCGCTGATCCTGGCTGGCAGCGTGCAGGCACAACCCCGCGATGGCGGTGTGCTCAACCTGGTGGCCCAGCCGGAACCGCCATCGCTGATGCATGGCGTGGTCTCCCATGTTTCGACCCAGTACGTCAGCGGCAAGATCCTCCAGGGCCTGCTGACCTACGACACCCACCTGCAACCCAAACCGGTGTTGGCCAGGAGTTGGACTGTCTCCGCCGACGGCCTGACCTACACCTTCGACCTGCAGGACGGCGTGCGCTGGCACGATGGTCAGCCGTTCACCGCCGACGACGTGGTGTTCAGCTTTCGGACCTTCTACCCGGAAGTGGACAAGCGCCTCGGCGGGGTGTTCACCGAATTCGTCGCCTCCATCGACGCCAGCGGCCCGCTGCAGGTGACCTTCCACCTGAAGAAGCCTTTCGCACCGCTGCTCTCGTCCCTGGGCAGCGGCCTGCGCCCGGTGGTGCCAAAGCACCTCTACGAAGGCACCGATTTCCGTAACAACCCCTATAACCTCAAGCCGGTCGGCACCGGTCCGTTCGTGTTCCAGGAATGGAAACGAGGTGCCTATATCAAGCTGGGCAAAAACCCCGACTACTGGAAAAAGGGCCTGCCGCACCTGGACGGTATCGTCTTCCACGTGATCCCCGACGCTTCCTCCCGGGCCGCCGCCTTCGAGCGTGGCGACGTGCAGGTGCTGCGCGGCGGCGATGCCGACTACTCCGACCTCAAGCGCCTGAGCGGCCTGCCCGGCGTGCAGTCTTCGGAGCAGGGCTGGGAACTGTACTCCGGGCTGGCCTTCCTGCAGATCAACACCCGCAAGCCGCCGCTGGACAACCCCAAGGTACGCCAGGCGATTCTCTATGCGCTGAACCGGCCGTTCATTGTCGACAACATCTTCTTCGGCACGGGCAAGGTGGCCCAGGGACCCTTCGTCTCCAGCTCGCCGTATCACGATCCACAACTGCCGCAGTACAGCTATGACCTGAAGAAAGCCAGGGCGCTGATCGCCGAGTCCGGCGTCGATGTCGGCGCGGTGCGCATCCGCCTGCTCAACGGCGAGAAGGGCGGTGCCTGGGAACGCGCCGCCGAGTACACCAAGCAGGCTCTGCAGCCGCTGGGCTTCAAGGTCCAGGTGGTCACCTCGGACGCGGCCACCTGGTTCCAGCGGGTCAGCGACTGGGATTTCGACCTGACCTACAATTTCATCTTCCAGGTCGGCGATCCGTACCTGACCACCGCCTACCTGTACCGCTCCGACTACATCCTCAAGACCTCGCCGTTCGCCAACGTCAGCGGCTACAGCAACCCGCAGGCGGATGCGCTGTGGAGCAAGGTCGCCAACACGGCGGACGGCGAGCAGCGTCGCCAGGTCTACAGCGAGCTGGAGAACCGCCTGAACACCGACCTGCCGATCCTGCCGATCTTCGAGATGCGCTATCCGACGCTCTACCATAGCCAGGTCAGGAACCTGCTGCAGACCGCCACCAGCCTCAACGAAGACGACGAAAGCGTCTACCTCGATGCGCCGACACCATGAGCGGGCTGATCTTCCTTGGCTCGCGGCTGCTGCGGGCGCTGGCGATGGTGCTCGGGGTGCTGGTGCTGAGCTTCCTGCTGATCCGCCTGGCACCGGGCGACCCGGCGCTGATGCTGGCCGGCGAAGCCGGGGTCGATGACGCCCGGTACATCGCGCAGTTGCGTCAGGACATGGGGCTGGACAAGCCGGTGGCCCAGCAGTTGCTGATCTATCTGGGCCATATCGCGCGACTGGACCTGGGCTATTCCTATCGCAACCAGGCGCCGGTCTGGTCGCTGATCGCCGAGCGGCTGCCGGCGACCCTGGCACTGATGGGCTCGGCGTTCCTGCTGTCATCGCTGGCCGGCATCGCCCTTGGCGTGCTTGCAGCGCGCAGCCGGGAACGCCGGCCGTGGCTCGACCGGCTGATTGCCCAGGGCGCGCTGCTGCTCTATGCCACCCCGTCGTTCTGGCTGGCGATGCTGCTGATCCTGCTGTTCTCGGTGAGTCTCGACTGGTTGCCGGCCTTCGGCATGGAAACCGTCGCTGCCGACTACCAGGGTCTGGCCTGGTGGGCTGACCGTTTGCAGCACCTGGTGCTGCCATGCCTGTCCCTGAGCTTTCTGTTCCTGGCCCTCTACATCCACCTGACCCGTGCCGCGACCCTGGAAGCGCTGGGCCAGGAGTACGTGCGCACCGCGCGGGCAAAGGGCCTGTCGCCGCGGCGGATTCTCTGGGCCCACGTGCTGCGCAATGCGTTGCTGCCGGTGGTGACTTTCGCCGGCCTGCAACTGGGCCAACTGGCCAGCGGCATCCTGCTGATCGAGGTGGTCTATTCCTGGCCGGGCATCGGTCGGCTGATGTACGAGGCCTTGGCGCAGCGCGACTACGGGGTATTGATGGGCGGCTTCCTGGTGATTTCGATCATGGTGGTGAGTTTCAACCTGCTGACCGACCTGGCCTGTCGCTGGCTCGATCCGCGAATCGGCGCCGGAGGGCCACACTGATGCAACGGCATTCCTTCCTGCGCCGGTTCCTTGCGCAGCCGTCGGCACTGGCCGGGCTGCTGTTTCTGCTGGTGCTGGGCCTGCTGGCGCTGGCCGCTCCCTGGCTGACCGACAGCCAGCCCTGGGAGATGAACAGCCAGCCGCTGCTCGCACCGTTCCACGACCCGGCACACTGGCTGGGCAGCGACATGCTCGGTCGCGACCTCGGCAGTGGCCTGCTGTATGGCGCGCGGGTGTCCCTGGCGGTGGCGGCG